>CP192587.1:0-5833577 GCA_050632215.1 Mycolicibacterium psychrotolerans | reverse complement strand
CGGCCCGGGCACCGGCAAGACCAGCCTGCTGGTGGCGGCGGCCGCGGCACACATCACGGCCGGGACCGACCCGGAATCCGTTCTGCTGCTGACGGGTTCGGGCCGGTTGGCGGCCGCCACCCGCAGCGCGCTGACCACCCGACTGCTCGCGGCGCGCTCGGCTGAGCCGTGCCGCGCGGTGGTGCGGGAGCCGCTGGTCCGGTCGGTGCACAGTTACGCCTTCGCGGTCCTGCGGCAGGCCGCCGCCCGCGCCGGTGACCCGCCGCCGCGGCTGGTCACCGGGGCCGAGCAGGACGGCATCATCCGCGAACTGCTGGCCGGTGATCTCGAGGACGGTGACGCGTCGGCGTCGCGGTGGCCGCAGGTCCTCCGCCCCGCGCTGACCACCGGCGGGTTCGCCAATGAACTTCGTGATCTGTTGGCCCGCTGCGCCGAGCGGGGAGTGGATCCGCAGCATTTGCAGCGCATCGGCCGGTTGTCGGGGCGGCCCGAGTGGGCGGCCGCGGGCCGGTTCGCCCAGCAGTACGAACAGGTGATGCTGCTGCGCGCGGCCGTCGGCACCGCCGCACCGCAGGCCACGGTGCCTGCGCTCGGCGCGGCCGAGCTGGTCGGTGCGGCGCTGGAGGCACTGGCCTCCGATCCTGAACTCCTGGCGGCCGAGCGGTCCCGAATCCGCTTGCTGCTCATCGATGACGCACAGCACCTCGATCCGCAGGCCGCGCGGCTGGTTCGGGTGTTGGCGGCCGGCGCGGAGCTGACTCTGCTTGCCGGGGACCCGAATCAGGCGGTCTTCGGCTTCCGCGGCGCCGACCCGGCGGTGCTGACCGCCGCCGACACTCCGGTGGTCGAGCTCGGCCGTTCACACCGGTGCTCGCCCTCGGTGACGCGCGCGATCAGCGGGATCGCTGCCGGGCTGCCGGGCAACAGCGCATGGCGTGTGCTGGACGGCAATGCCGGTGACGACGGATCGGTGAGTGTGCGCATCGCCGGTTCGGCGCATGCCGAGGCGGCACTGATCGCCGACACGCTGCGTCGCGCGCATCTCGTCGACGGTGTGCCGTGGTCGCAGCTCGCCGTCATCGTCCGGTCGCCGTCGGCGGCCGCGGCGCTGCCGCGTGCGCTGGCCGGTGCCGGTGTTCCGGTCGATGCGGCTCAGCTGGCCGGACCTGTCGCCGAACAGCCTGCGGCGCAAGCCCTTCTGAGCGTGCTGGCGGCGACCGCCGACGGTCTGACCGGCGAGCAGGCGGTGTCGCTGCTGACCGGCCCGATCGGCAGGGTGGACCCGGTGACCCTGCGTCAGCTGCGCCGGGCGCTGCGCCGCGGCGGCTCCGGCGAATTCAGCGAACAGCTTGTCGCTGCGCTCACCACCGGCCCGGTGGACCTGCCGGCGACGCTGGCCCGCCCGGTGAACCGGGTGCGTGCGGTGCTGACGGCGGCGGCCCGCGGACATCGCGGGCACCGGGACCCGCGCTACACCCTATGGCAGGCGTGGGAGCGCAGCGGGCTGCAGCGCCGCTGGCTGTCGGCGGCCGAGCGCGGCGGAACCGAAGGCGCGCTGGCAGACCGGAACCTGCACGCGGTCACGGCGTTGTTCGACATCGCCGACGACTACGTCACGCGTACCACCGGGGCGTCGCTGCGCGGTTTCGTGGATCATGTTGCGGGCCTGCAACTCCCACCGGTCAGCGTCGACGGCCGGACGGTGTCGGAGACTGTCGCGGTGCTGAGCCCGCACGCGGCGCTCGACCGCGACTGGGACCTGGTCGTGATCGCCGGAGTGCAGGATGGCCTGTGGCCCAACACCACTCCCCGCGGTGGCGTGCTGGGCACGCAGCGGCTGCTCGACGTGCTCGACGGTCTGGGAGATGACGTGTCGGCGCGGGCACCGCTGCTGGCCGAGGAACGCAGGCTGCTCATCGCCGCGATGGGCCGCGCCCGGCGTGGGCTGCTGATCACCGCCGTCGACAGTGATGCCGGTGACGATGCGGCGCTGCCGTCGCCGTTCGTCGCCGAGCTCGAGGCGTATGCATGCGCGGATGACGTGCGGCCCGCCCAGCCGGTCGTCGCCCCGCCGGTGTTGGCCCCGTCGGCGGTTGTCGGCCGCTTGCGGGCGGTGGTGTGCGCGCCGGCGGGTACGGTCACCGACGGTGAACGTGCCACCGCTGCACGGCAATTGGCACGGCTGGCCGCAGACGGTGTGGCCGGCGCGGACCCGGCACAGTGGTACGGCATGACCTCGGTCAGCACCATGGAACCGCTGTGGAGCGGCGATCAGCACACCGTCACCCTGAGCCCCTCGACGTTGCAGACGCTCACCGACTGCCCGCTGCGCTGGCTGGCCGAACGACACGGCGGCACCGAACGCCGTGACCTGCGCTCGACCCTGGGGTCGGTGGTGCATGCCCTGATCGCGGACTCGGCGACCGGCGCGGAACAGTTGGTGGTTGAGCTGGAAAAGCTCTGGAGCACAATTCCGTTCGACTCGACGTGGTACGCCGACAACGAACTGGATCGGCACCGCGCCATGCTCGAGGCGTTCGTGGCGTGGCGCTCGGCGACGCGCCACGAGCTGACCGAGATCGGTACCGAGGTCGAGGTCGACGGTGTGATCGCCGAGCCCGGCGAAGGCCAGCCCGGTGTGCGGGTGCGCGGGCGGGTCGACAGGCTCGAGCGCGACGCGGAGGGTCGGCTGGTTATCGTCGACGTCAAGACCGGAAAGAGCCCGGTCACCAAGGACGATGCGCAGCGGCACGCCCAACTCGGGCTGTACCAGTTGGCCATCTCCGAAGGGGCGCTGGCCGACGGTGACCGTCCCGGCGGCGGAAGGCTGGTCTACGTCGCCAAACCGAACGCATCGGGCGCCACCGAACGCGAACAGTCCGCACTCACCGCGGACAGCACAGCCGAGTGGCACCAGACTGTGCAACAGGCGGCGGCCGCGACGGCCGGACCACAGTTCGTCGCCCGGGTGAACGACGGCTGCGCGCACTGCCCGATGCGCCCGTCCTGCCCCGCGCACACCGCACCGCGAACGGAGCAGTCATGACCTACAGCCCCTTCGAACTTGCTGAGGCCCTTGGCCTTCCGACGCCGACCGACGAGCAGGCCGCGGTCGTCGCCGCGCCGCCGGGGCCGCTCGTCGTCATCGCCGGCGCCGGTGCGGGCAAGACCGAGACCATGGCCGCGCGGGTGGTATGGCTGGTGGCCAACGGATTCGCCGATCCCGGTCAGGTGCTCGGCCTGACCTTCACCCGCAAGGCGGCCGGGCAGCTGCTGCGCCGGGTGCGGTCCCGGCTGGCCCGCCTGGCGGGTCACCTCGGTGGCGCCGCGCCGCAGGGAGCGCCGACGGTGAGCACCTACCACGCCTTCGCCGGTGCGTTGCTTCGCGAGTACGGACCGCTGCTTCCGGTGGAACCCGACGCCCGGCTGCTCAGCGAAACCGAGTTGTGGCAACTGGCTTTCGAGGTGGTCAGCAGCTACCCCGGGCCGTTGGACACCGCGAAAGACCCGGCCGGCGTCACCGCGATGGTCCTCAAGCTATCCGGCGAACTGGCCGAGCACCTGGTCGACACCGACCAGCTGCTGAACACCCACCTCGAACTCGACCAGCTGGTGCATCACCTTCCGGCCGGGCGGTATCAGCGCGATCGCGGCCCGAGCCAGTTCCTGCTGAGCATGCTTGCCACCCAGACCGAACGCACCGCCCTGGTGCCGCTGATCGACGCGCTGCACGCGCGGATGCGCGCCGACAAGGTGATGGACTTCGGCTCGCAGATGTCGGCCGCGGCGCGGCTGGCCTCGACCTGCCCGCAGGTGGGGGAGCAGCTTCGCGGCCGCTACCGCGTTGTGCTGCTCGACGAATACCAGGACACCGGCCACGCCCAGCGCATCGCGCTGTCGTCGCTGTTCGGGGCCGGTGCCGACGAAGGCCTGGCGTTGACCGCGGTCGGCGATCCCATCCAGTCGATCTACGGTTGGCGCGGCGCATCGGCGACCAACCTGCCGCGGTTCACCACCGACTTCCCGCAAGCCGACGGCTCCCCGGCGCCCACTCTGGAACTGCGAACTAGCTGGCGCAACCCGCCGACCACGCTGCACATCGCCAACGAGATCTCCGCCGAAGCGCGCCGCCGCTCGGTCGCGGTCCGGGCGCTGCGGGCCCGCCCCGGCGCCGAGGCAGGCACCGTGCGTTGCGCGCTGCTCACCGATGTGGCCACCGAGCGCGAGTGGGTCGCCGACCACATCGCGGCGCGCTACGCCGAGGCGGCGGCAGAGGGCAGTGAGCCGCCGACCGCCGCGGTGCTGGTGCGGCGCAACGCCGATGCGGGCCCGATCGCCGAGGCGCTCAGCGCCCGCGGCGTGCCTGTCGAAGTCGTCGGTCTGGCCGGCCTGCTGTCGATTCCGGAGGTCGCCGATGTGGCGGCGATGGTGCGGCTGGTCGCAGATCCGGCCGCCGGCGCGGCGGCGATGCGGGTGCTGACGGGTCCGCGCTGGCAGCTCGGTGCCGCCGACCTGGCCGCGCTGTGGCGGCGCGCCATGGCGATCGACGGGGCTAGGCAGGCGGCCGTCACCGCGGAGCAGATCATCGCCTCCGCTGCACCCGATGCCGACACCGCGAGCCTGGCCGACGCGCTGGCCGACCCGGGCCCGGCCACGGCATACTCGCCCGAGGGGCATCGGCGCATCGCCGAGCTCGCCGGCGAATTGGCCCGACTGCGAACACTATTGGGCCACCCGGTCACCGAACTCGTCGGCGAGGTGCGGCGGGCCCTCGGCGTCGACGTCGAGGTGCGGGCCACCCGACCCGTCGCGGCGGGCTGGGCCGGCGCCGAGCACCTCGACCGGTTCGCCGACGTGGTCGCCGACTATGCGACCAGGCCCGGCGCGTGCATCAACGGGCTGCTGGCCTACCTCGATGCGGCCGCGGTCGTCGAGAACGGTCTGGCGCCCGCGGAGGTCAGCGTGGCCACCGGGCGCGTGCAGGTGCTGACCGTGCACTCCGCCAAGGGACTCGAATGGCAGGTGGTGGCGGTCCCGCACCTGTCTGCGCGGGTGTTTCCGTCCACCGCGTCCAAGCGGACCTGGCTCTCCGACCCGGCCGACCTGCCGCCGCTGCTGCGCGGTGACCGGGCCGCCGCCGGGCTGCATGGTGTGCCGGTGCTGGACACCGAACACGTCAGCGACCGAAAAGCATTGTCCGACAGCATCATGGCGCACAAGAAGCAGCTCGAGCAGCGCCGCCTCGATGAGGAACGGCGACTGCTCTACGTCGCGATCACCCGAGCCGAGGACACCCTGCTGCTGTCCGGGCACCACTGGGGTGCCACGGAAAGCGCACCGCGCGGGCCGTCGGACTTCCTGCACGAGATCAAGGACATCATCGACGCCGCCGACGCGGCGGGGCAGCCGTGCGGCGTGGTCGAGCAGTGGGCCCCCGAGCCCGCCGACGGTGAACGAAACCCGTTGCGCGACAGCATCCGTGAAGCGGTCTGGCCCGCCGATCCGCTCGGCCGCACCCGCGCCGACATCGAACGGGGCGCCGAGTTGGTCCGGGCGGCGCTGGCCGGCGCGGTCCTGGACACCGCTGAGGACCCGGAGAACTGGGCCGCCGATGTCGACGCCTTGCTGGCCGAACGGGCGCGGATCGCCGCGCCGCCGGTGCAGCTACCCGGGCAGCTGTCGGTCAGCGCACTGGTGGAACTAGACCGCGATCCGGCGGCGCTGCGCCGGCTGACCCGCAGGCTGCCGTCGCGGCCGGATCCGCACGCGATCCTGGGCACCGCATTCCACGAATGGGTGCAGCGCTTCTACGGCGCCGAACGGCTCTTCGACCTCGACGACCTGCCGGGAGCCGTCGACGGCTCCGCCACCGAGACCGCGGAACTGGGCGTTCTTCAGGACGCATTCACGCAATCGCGGTGGGCGGCGCGCACTCCGGTCGACGTGGAAGTGCCGTTCGAGATGGCGATCGGCGACACGGTGGTGCGCGGACGCATCGACGCGGTATTCGCCGATGCCGACGGCGGGATGACCGTCGTCGACTGGAAGACCGGCGAACCGCCGGCCGACGACGACGCCAAAAAGCACGCGGCCGTGCAGCTCGCGGTCTACCGCCTGGCGTGGGCGGCGATCAAGAACTGCCCAGAGTCCGAGGTCCGGGCGGCGTTCCACTATGTGCGCGCAGGGGTCACCGTGACGCCGGAAAACCTCGCCGGCCCAGAGGAATTGGTGGCCTTGCTCGCCGACGCTAGTAGCGCGGAGCGTTGCGCCTGATGGCCAACGCCTGGGTGATCATCGGAATCTGCAGCGGCAAGCGGGCCAGCGCCACCAGCTTCATCGGCAACGGCTTGTCCTTCCACAACCGGCACATGTTGACGTTGGCCGGGAAGACCGCGAGGTACAACGCGATCGCGAACAGCGCGGCAGCGCGACGAGTCCGCGGCACCAGCAGCATGGTCCCGATGCCGACCTCGGCCACCCCGGAGGCGTAGGTGTAGAACCGGGCGTCGCCCGGCAACTCCGCGGGCACGATCTCATCGAAGGGCTTGGGCGCCACGAAATGCCCGACGCCGATGCCGATGAGCATCAGCGCGGCGCGGTAGGCAGGCAGCTGGGAGATGCTGCGTGAAGGTTCGAGTTCGGTAGTCGTCGTCGGCATGGGTACATAATGCTGGAGTGGTGGCGCTCACGACGAGAGGGTTGGGCTTGACGACGGAGTCGCGTGGCCAAGGGTAGGTTGCGGCGCAGGCTCGAGGCGATCGACGAGAACCTGGCAGCCAAGCCCGACAGCGCACTCGTCGATTACCTGCACATCCCGGAGAAGTTCGTCAGTCCGGGCCGCCGCATCGCCCGTCGGTTGATCTACGCCCTGACCGCGCTGTTCCTGGCGGTCTTCATCGTCTACCTCGACCGGGACGGCTACCGCGACGTCCGCGACGGGCCGCTGACCTTCCTGGACTGCCTGTACTACGCCACCGTCTCGCTCTCGACGACCGGCTACGGCGACATCACCCCGTACACCGAGACCGCGCGTTTGGTGAACGTCTTGGTCATCACCCCGCTTCGGGTGGCATTCCTGATCGTGTTGGTCGGTACCACCGTCGAGACCCTGACCACCGCGTCGCGGCAGGCTCTCAAGATCCAGCGTTGGAGGAACAGCGTGCGCAACCACACCGTCGTCATCGGCTACGGGACGAAGGGCAGGACGGCGGTGGCCGCGATGATCGGGGACGGTGTCGCGCCCGCCGACATTGTCGTCGTCGACACCGACCAGACATCGCTCGACCGGGCCAACGCCGCCGGACTGGTCACCGTGCGCGGGGACGCCAACAAGTCCGATGTGCTGCGGCTGGCCGGCGCCCAGCACGCCAATTCGATCATTGTGGCCACCAACAGCGACCCGACCGCGGTGCTGGTCACCCTGACCGCTCGCGAGCTGGCCCCGAAAGCCAAGATCATCGCCGCGGTGCGGGAAGCCGAGAATCAGCATCTGCTGCGCCAGTCCGGCGCCGACTCGGTGGTGGTGTCCTCGGAGACCGCCGGCCGGTTGCTCGGCATCGCGACCACCACGCCCAGCGTCGTCGAGATGATCGAAGACCTGTTGACCCCGGACGCCGGCTTCGCGATCGCCGAGCGCGAAGTCGAGCACAAGGAGGTCGGCGGCTCACCGCGCCACCTGCCCGACATCGTGCTTGGCGTGGTCCGAGACGGGAAGCTGCTGCGCGTCGACGATCCGACCGTCGACGCCCTGGAAACCACCGACCGCCTGCTCTACGTCCGCGCCACCGGAGAAGACTGACCACGTGGCTTTCCGACTGCGTAACGTTCCGCTGCTCTCCCGGGTGGGCGCTGACCGCGCCGATCATCTTCGTACCGACGTCGACGCCGCCATCGCCGGCTGGGCCGATGCCGCGCTGCTGCGCGTCGACCACCGCAACCAGGTGATGGTCGCCGACGGCCGGGTGTCGCTGACGGCGGCGGCCAAGCACGCCGATGCGCCGCCGACGGACGCGGTGTTCCTGGGCCGCCTGGAGGACGGCCGGCATGTGTGGGCAGTGCGCGCCGCCCTGGAGGCCCCCGAGCACGGCGAGGGTGAGGTGTCGGATCTGCGCCGCGGTGGTCAGCAGATCGACGACGTCAGCGCTCAGCTGCTGGCGTCCGCGTTGGCCCTGCTGAACTGGCACGAGCACGCCCGGTACAGCGCCGTCGACGGGTCACCGACCAAAGCGGTCAAGGCCGGATGGTCGCGGCTGAATCCGCTCACCGGCCACGAGGAGTTTCCCCGCATCGACCCGGCCATCATCGTGCTGATTCACGACGGCCATGACCGCGCGGTGCTGGCCCGCCAGACCGTGTGGCCGCAGCGGCTGTTCTCGCTGCTCGCCGGGTTCGTCGAGGCGGGGGAGTCGTTCGAGAGCTGCGTGGTGCGCGAAGTCAACGAGGAGGTCGGGCTGTCGGTGCGCGACGTCGAGTACCTGGGCAGTCAGCCGTGGCCGTTCCCTCGGTCACTGATGGTGGGGTTCCACGCGATCGGCGATCCCGAGCAGGAGTTCGTCTTTCATGACGGCGAGATCGCCGAGGCTGCCTGGTTCACCCGCGCCGAGGTCCGCGAAGCGCTCGAGCACGGCGACTGGAGCAGTGACTCGTCGTCGAAACTGCTGCTGCCGGGCTCGATCTCGATCGCCCGCGAGATCATCGAATCGTGGGCGGCCGGCTGAGGCGATCAGGACGCCAGCTTGGCCTGCACGTCTTTCAGGCTCGGGTTGGTCAGCGCCGAACCGTCGGAGAACTTCACGGTCGGGACGGTCTGGTTGCCGTTGTTGACTGACATCACGAACTTGGCGGCGTCCGGGTCGTGCTCGATGTCGACTTCGGTGAACGCGATGCCCGCCGATTTCAGCGCGGTCTTCAGGCGCTTGCAGTAGCCACACCACACGGTGGAGTACATGGTGAGCTGGGGATCGTTGCCACTCATGGGCTCGAACCTATCTGCAGCGCCAAACGTGCAATGTCCCCACCCCCTGCCAAGATGGAGCGCATGCCGGTGACCGTCGACCATCTGACCGGCCTCGACGACGAACAGCGCGAGGCCGTGCTGGCCGCCCGCGGGCCGTTGTGTGTGCTGGCCGGTGCCGGCACCGGTAAGACGCGCACGATCACCCACCGCATCGCGCACCTGGTCGCCAATGGTCACGTCGCCGCCGGTCAGGTACTGGCGGTGACGTTCACCTCGCGCGCCGCCGGGGAGATGCGCTCCCGGTTGCGCGCCATGGACGCGCAGAACATGGGCGCCCCGGTCGGATCGGTGCAGGCGCTGACGTTCCACGCCGCCGCGCTGCGTCAGCTTCGGTATTTCTGGCCGCGGGTGGTCGGTGACACGGGCTGGCAACTGCTGGACACCAAATTCTCCGTCGTCGCGCAGGCCGCCAGCCGGGCCCGCCTGCAGGTCAGTACCGACGACGTACGTGACCTGGCCGGCGAAATCGAATGGGCCAAGGCCTCATTGATCAGCCCCGAGGGCTACGCCGCCGCAGTCGCCAAGATCCAGCGCGACATCCCGCTCGACGCCGCGAAGGTCGCCACCGTCTACGCCGGCTACGAGAAGCTCAAAGCCAACCGCGACGGCATCGCGCTGCTGGATTTCGACGATCTGCTGCTGCACACCGCCGGAGCGATCGAGAACGATGCGGCGGTGGCCGCCGAGTTCCGGGACCGCTACCGCTGCTTCGTCGTCGACGAGTACCAGGACGTGACGCCGTTGCAGCAGCGGGTGCTCGACGCATGGCTGGGCAACCGCGACGACCTGACCGTCGTCGGCGACGCCAACCAGACCATCTACTCGTTCACCGGCGCCTCGCCGCGCTACCTGCTCGATTTCTCCCGCCAGTTCCCCGACGCGACGGTGGTGCGCCTCGAGCGGGACTACCGCTCCACCCCGCAGGTGGTGTCGCTGGCCAACCGGGTGATCGCGGCGGCGCGCGGCCGGGTGGCGGGCAGCAAGCTGCACCTGATCGGTCAGCGCGAACCCGGCCCGTCGCCGACGTTCCACGAGCATCCCGACGAGGTCGCCGAAGCGGCCTCGGTCGCGCGGTCGATCAAGCGACTGGTCGAATCCGGAACGCCCGCAGCCGAAATCGCGGTGCTGTATCGCATCAACGCGCAATCCGAGGCGTACGAGGAGGCGCTCACCGAGGCCGGCATCCCGTTCCAGGTGCGCGGCGGTGAGGGGTTCTTCAGCCGTCAGGAGATCAGGCAGTCGCTGCTGGCATTGCAGCGCGCGGCGCAACTCGGGGCGGAAGGGCCGATACCGGAAGTGGTGCGCCAGATCCTCGAACCGCTCGGCCTGACCGACGAACCACCGGCCGGTACCAAGGCCAGAGAGCGCTGGGAAGCGCTCACCGCACTGGCCGACCTGGTCGACGACGAGGTCGCCGCCCGCCCGCAGTTGGACCTGCCCGCGCTGGTGGCCGAGCTCAGGGTGCGCGCCGATGCCCGGCACCCACCCGTGGTGCAGGGCGTGACGCTGGCCTCGCTGCACGCCGCCAAGGGTTTGGAATGGGACGCGGTGTTTCTGGTCGGCATCGCCGACGGCACACTACCGATCTCGCACGCGCTGGCGCACGGACCGGACAGTGAGGCGGTCGAAGAGGAGCGCCGCCTGCTGTACGTCGGAATCACCCGTGCCCGAATGCATTTGGAGCTCAGCTGGGCACTGGCCCGAAACCCTGGCGGCAGGCAGGGTCGGCGTCCGTCCCGGTTCCTCAACGGCATCGCACCGCAGACCCAGGCCGAGCCGACGCCGAACCGGCCGCGAAAGCAGAAGGGTGCGACACCGCGGTGCCGGGTCTGCAACGCGGTGCTGAGTACGGCGCCGTCAATCATGTTGCGCCGCTGCGAAACCTGCTCGGTCGACGTCGACGACGAACTCCTGAGCCAGCTCAAGGATTGGCGGCTGCGCACTGCCAAGGAGCTGAAAGTGCCTGCCTACGTTGTCTTCACCGACAACACGCTGATCGCGATCGCGGAGTCGCTACCCGCCGACGATGCGGCGCTGGTGGCGATCCCCGGCATCGGGGCGCGCAAGCTCGAGCAGTTCGGACCCGACGTGCTCGAGCTGGTGCGCGCCCGCCAGTAGCTCAGTGGCCGGGGCCGAAGTTGACCGTCCTGGTGGTGGAGTTCGTCCCGTTGTCCGCGATGCCGGGGACGCCGCCTCCGGTATAGCTACTCACGTCGCCGACGCCGAGGCTGGCCGTACCGCCTGGGCTGTTGGTCGTGGCGGCGCCGGTATAGCTGGACGCGTCGCCGACCCCGACCGAGGCGGCCGCACAGTTCTGGTTCGTGATGCCGTCCGTGTACGGCATCGGCCCACCACACACGGTGTTGGACGTCGAGCCGCCGGTGTAGCTCGATGCGTCGCCGACGCCGGCGGACGGCCCGAAGCCGGCACCGGTGACGGCTCCTGATTCGCCTTCGGCCGCGGCCGTCGCCATGGGGAATCCGACGAGTGAAATTGCCCCGGATACGACTACCGCTCCACTGATCCGGATAATTTGCCGTTTGTTCATCTTCAAGCACCTTTTCGTTGGTCTATTAGACGCGCACTCGTGGTACAAGCGCGAGGCTACGCCGCTTTAATCCCGACGCGGGCGCGAACGGACCGCGAGCGGGGATTGTTTCTCAATCAGACGGCGAGTGACCGGGTGGTGGGTGCTCGCGGTGGGGCCTGCAGATGCGATGAATCAGGCTGTGCGTGAGGTCATTTCGTGCGGTGTGAGCCATTCTTCAAGAATGGATGGGCAATCCGCGCGGGTCACGCGACTCATATCGAAGACAAATGTGACAGGCACCGCCGCCGGCTGGTGCTTGCCGGCGTCGGTGCCTGTCAGGTGCTGCTCAGTGCATCAGCTCGGGCGCTGCGCATCAGCGCCCGAGGTCATGGCTGTCGGGGATCAGCCGCCCAGTGCGGCGACGGCGGCGTCGTAGTCGGGTTCTTGACCGATCTCGGGAACGAGCTCGGTGTAGGCCACCTTGCCGTCGGCGCCGACGACCACGACCGCGCGGCCCAGCAGGCCCGCCATCGGTCCGTCGGTGATCGTGATGCCGAAGTCCTCACCGAAGCTGCTGCGGAACGCCGACGCGGCCACCGCGTTCTCGATGCCCTCGGCGCCGCAGAAACGCTTCAGTGCGAACGGCAGATCCTTGGAGATGTTGACCACCGGTGCGCCGGTGGCTGCCGCGCGCTCGTTGAACGTCCGCACGCTGGTGGCGCACACCGGGGTGTCGACCGAGGGGAAGATGTTGAGCACCAAGGCTTTTCCGCTGAACTGGCCGCTGTCCAGGTCGCCGAGGTCAGTGCCGGTCAAGGTGAAGGCGGGGGCCTGGGCGCCGACGGCGGGCAGGTCTCCAACGGTGTTGATCGGGTTTCCACGAAGGGTTATCTGTGCCATGGGAATTAGTTTCTCAGGGCCTGCGTTGCGGCTGCTGAGCGGGTCAGCCCCGGTTGCCTCGCCAGGACGTCCGGCAGGGCTAAAACCGCAGGTCAGAAAATCGCTTGTAGCGAAACGGTGTTAGGGTTTAGCCTCTAAAACGAATCCTGTGCCGATCGATGGCTACAGGGCGGCGTGAGGAAGGAGGGACCGACGATGATCAGCAGCACTACGAATTATGGCGTAGCTGCAGTCGCGCGTCGTGCGTGGTCCTTCCGTGCCGTCATGGCGACCCCCACGCATCAGGCTTTCGCTGCCCATGCCGCCGCCGGCGCGGCCGCCGCTATTTCGGCGCAGCGTAAGCGTCGCGTCAACGCCGCCCCGACGATCGCGTCCGTGGACAGGAGCTTCATCTAGGAAAGCTCCCAGACACAGCCACTGGCCACGGACCCGAAGTCAAAGGATCCGTGGCCTTTGTGTTTCCACCCGATTCCTGGCCCGGATCCCCCGAGAGATACAGCCATTCGACCAGGAAGCAGGTGAGCGAGACATGTCGACATCGACAGTCCGCGAGGAGAAGCTGCCGGTGTTGCCGTGCCACGACGGGAATCCCGACTTGTGGTTCGCCGAGAGTCCCATGGAGCTGGAGCGCGCGAAGGTGCTCTGCGGGGACTGTCCGATCCGGCGGCAATGCCTTGCCGCCGCACTGGACCGCGGTGAGCCCTGGGGAGTTTGGGGCGGCGAGATCATCGAACGCGGCAGCATCGTGGAGCGCAAGCGGCCACGAGGGCGTCCGCGCAAGGACGTGATCGCGGCCTAGCGGGTCGGGTCCGAGCCGGCTATTGCGCCGGCTCGGGCTCGACGAACCCCGGCACGAACTTGGCAGCCAGCTCACGAGTCGGAACATGGGCGTCGAGCTGACACGAGATTGCGACGGTTGACGCGATCACCCGCAGTGGGATTGCCAGTTTGGCCGGCAGGTCCATCGCCCGGGCGGTCCTGATCTGTTCCGCTGAGACGTTCATATTCGCCGCTGCCATCTTCTGCAGCCACCGACGGGTGTAGTGGAAGACGTCGACCTCGATGGGTTCGACGTACTGGCGCAGCATGTCGTCGATCTCGCGGACCGAGACCTGCTCACCCTTCTGGATGAAGCCGACGCGTTCCATCGCGGGCAGCAGTTCGTCGTACTTCTTATCGCGGGCCAGACAGATGATCTGTCCGATCTCGACGGGCAGTCCATCCGGCAGCGGGCCGACTGCGCCGAAGTCGATGACGCCCATCCGGCCGTCGGGCAGCATCATGAAGTTTCCGGGATGCGCGTCGCCGTGGATCATGCCGAGCCGTGCCGGGGCGTCGAAGGTCAGCTCGATAAGCCTTGTGCCACACAGGTCTCGCTCGTCGGGCGTGCCTTCACGGATGATCTGCGCCATCGGGGTGCCGTCGATCCACTCGGAGATCATCACCTTCGGTGAACTGGCGACCACGTGCGGCACAACGAAATGCGGATGGCCCTGGTAGGCCTTGGCGAAGGCACGCTGGTTGTCGGCCTCGAGTCGGTAGTCCAGCTCCATCTCGGTACGTTCGATGAGCTCGTCGACCACGCCCTCCACATCGGCGCCCGGCGCGAGCTGTTTGAACACACTGACCAGGCGCTGCATGGTCTTCAGGTCGGCGCGCAGTGCCTCGTCGGCGCCGGGGTACTGGATCTTGACCGCGACCTCGCGACCGTCCGACCACACCCCCTTGTGCACCTGGCCGATACTGGCCGACGCGACCGGGGTGTCGTCGAAGGACTGGAAGCGCTCGCGCCACTTGGTGCCGAGCTGCCCGTCGAGCACGCGGTGCACCTTCGGCGCGGGCAGCGGCGGGGCGTCCTTCTGCAGCTTGGTCAGGGCCTCGCGGTAGGGCTCGCCGAACTCCGGGGGGATGGCCGCTTCCATCACCGACAGCGCCTGGCCGACCTTCATGGCTCCGCCCTTGAGCTCACCGAGCACGGTGAACAACTGGTTGGCAGCCTTCTCCAACAGCTCGGCCTGGACCTCGTCTTTCGACTTACCGGTCAGTCGTTTGCCCAAGCCCAGCGCCGCCCTGCCGGCGAAGCCGACCGGGATGGTCGCCAGCTTGACGTTGCGGGCCGCGCGGCCTCGCTTGATGTCTGCCACCAGACCATCATCCCTGACGGCGGTCTCCTGGCAACCATGGATGTCAGCATTCGCAGCGTGGATGCCGTGACCAGCGGCGAGCCGTGATCGTGTTGTTGCTCACATCGACCTGCAGGGTGGTGTTGAGCGTGGCCGGGGTGCGCCGGCCGCTTCCTGTCCACGCACCGCGGTGATGATGCGCTGCAGCTGGCCGAGGGCGACGGCGGCGGTTGCTAGAACTGTCGGACGGTCGGCGGCGCCGATCACGTCCCGTAGCTGTGCGGCCACTGCCGGCCAGGCGCCGTCGCGGTCGGTGCGGTGGAGGTCGGCGCAGGCCAGGCAGCTGGTCACCCCGGGGATCACCAGCGGGCCGACCAGTCCGGCGCCGTCGCGCACCCGTACCGGCAGGTGCGGGACGCCGACGGTGTGCAGGTCGCGCACCAGCCGGGGATCGGCCACCAGATAGTCGGTCAGCACGACGATGTCGGCGCGGGCTGTCGACAGCGCGGCGCCGGTGTGGCTGGTCTGCGCGATCCGCGCGCCGGAACAGCGCAGCGCCTCGACCAGAAGATCGGCCAACGGGCCGCTGCCGTGGACGCGGATCGACAGTGCGCGTGCAGCGGTGGGGCGGGCCCGGCCGCGGACGACGCCGCTGGTTTCCAGTGCGCCCAACAACTGGTCGAGGGTGTCGGCCAGCCCATGGGTGGCGGCCAGCCGCCGCAGTTCGGTCTTGTCGAGCGGAACCTGCATGCCGCGCAGCAGGCTTGCGAGCGCGGCGGGTGTCACTCCGTCAGGCGGGCGAACCAGCACGGCGCGGCGGGGATCCCAGCCGATCTGCACCGCGTCGTCGGGTCGCAACAGCACCGGCATCGCGGGGTCGAGCGCGTACAGCACCTGCCGACTGTGGCACCACAAGGGTGCCGCGCGGCTCAGCTATCCACAGGCCCGTCGGAACTACTTGTCGTCCTCCCCGGACTCCGTCGGCTTCTTGTCCTCGGACTCGGAGTCCTTCTTCTCGTCTTCTGCTTTCTGGAACTCCGCGATCGCCGTGTCGATGTCCAGGCCGCTCGTGTCGCCGCCGACGATCCGGTCGATGAAGCCGGCCGGCTCGTCGAGGTCGGCGGAGCTGGGCAGCAGATCCGGGTGCTGCCATACGGCGTCGCGCGCGTCGATGCCGACGGCGTCGGTGAGCCGCTCCCACAGTGCGGCGGCTTCCCGCATCTTGCGGGGCCGCAGTTCCAGCCCGACCAGCGTCGCGAAGGTCTGTTCCGCAGGTCCGGCGGTGGCCCGGCGGCGACGCAACATCTCCGACAGCGCGGCGGTGCCGGGGATGCGCTCACCGAGTGCGGCGGTGACCACGGTCTGCACCCAGCCCTCGATCAACGCCAGCAGGGTTTCCAGCCGCTCGAGCGCCGCCGTCTGCTCCGGGGTGGCCTTCGGCTCGAACATGCCCTGGCTGAGCAGCTGTTCCATGGCGGCCGGGTCGGTCAGCGCGGCCGGGTTGATGCCCTGCGCCAGCTCCTCGAGGCCGCTCATGTCGATCTTCATGCCCTTGGCGTACGCCTCGACGGCGTTGAGCAGCTGGCTGGACAGCCACGGCACATGGCTGAACAGCCGGTGATGGGCAGCCTCGCGGGCGGCCAGGAACGTCATGATCTCGCTGCGCGGCTGCTCGAGGCCTTCGGACAGCGTCTCGATCGCCTCCGGCATCAGGGCGGCGACACCCGTCGGTCCCAGCGGCAGGCCGATGTCTGTCGACGTCAACACCTCGCGGGACAACTTCCCGAGGGCCTGGCCCAGCTGCGAGCCGAATGCCATGCCGCCCATCTGGGTCATCATCGCCATCAGGGGACCGGCCATCGCCTTGGCTTCCTCGGGCAGCGACTGCGCCCACACCGACGAGATCTGCTCGGCCATCGGATCGCACAGGCGCTTCCAGCGGTCCAGCGTGCCGTCGACCCAGTCGTTGGGGGTCCACGCGACGGCTTTGGTCGCCCCGGCCGGCAGCGCGGTCGCCCCGTCGAGCCAGGTGTCGGCCAGGTGCACGGCGTCGGCGACGGCGGTGCTGGTGGCGGACGGGATGGGCGCGACGAAGCCGATCGAACTCGACGCCAGCTGACGGGCCACGTCGTAGTTGACCGGTCCCGAACCACCGGCCATCGGGTTACCGGTGCCGCTGAACATCTGGCCGAGCTTGGTGAAGATCTGACCGAGGTCGGCCATGTTGAAGTCGCCGCCGGCGAAGCCGAACGGGTCACCGGGGCCGGGGTTCGGATCCTTTTTCGGCTTGTCGCCGTCGGGGTCGTCTCCCGAGGAGAAGCCGAAGGGCAGGTCAGGCATGTCTCAACCGTACTCATGCTGGGTCGCGGGCGCGTAACCGGCGATCACGCTGTCAGTGAACCGGGGCAGCCAGGGGCTCCGGCTATTTCCCCGGGTCGCTGCGCTCCTGCCCGCCGCATCTAATGTTGGCGGCGTGAACAGGCGGATTCTGACGCTGCTGACGGCACTCGTGCCGATCGTCGTCTTCGGCGTGCTGCTGGCGGTCGTGACGGTGCCCTTTGTGTCGCTGGGCCCGGGGCCGACGTTCGACACGCTCGGTGAGGTCGACGGCAAGCAGGTGGTGGCCATCGACGGCACCGAAACCCATCCCACCTCGGGGCACCTGAACATGACCACCGTCGCCCAGCGCGACGGACTGACGCTGGGGCAGGCGCTGACCTTGTGGGTGTCGGGTCGCGAGCAGCTGGTTCCGCGGGATTTGGTGTTCCCGCCGGACAAGTCTCGTGAAGACGTCGAGAAGGATCAGGACGCCGACTTCAAGCGGTCCGAGGACAGCGCGGAGTACGCGGCGCTGGGATACCTGAAATACCCCTCGGCGGTGCGGGTGGAGAAGGTCAACGATCCGGGGCCGTCGGCAGGCAAGCTGCAGGACGGTGATGCGATCGACGCCGTCGACGGTAAGCCGGTAGCGAATATCGCGGAGTTCACGGCGCTGCTGAAGGCCACCAAGCCGGGGCAGGAAATCGCCATCGACTACCGCCGCAAGAACGGCCCGCCGGGCGTCGCGCGAATCACTTTGGGCAACAACCAAGATCGCGACTACGGCTATCTCGGGGTGGCGGTGCTCGACGCGCCGTGGGCACCGTTCAAGATCGATTTCAATCTGGCGAACATCGGCGGTCCGTCGGCTGGATTGATGTTCAGCCTCGCCGTCATCGACAAGCTGACCACCGGCGACCTGAACGGATCGAAGTTCATCGCCGGCACCGGAACGATCAGCTCGGACGGCAAGGTGGGCCCGATCGGCGGCATCACCCACAAGATGCTGGCCGCTCAGGAAGCCGGCGCGAGCGTGTTCCTGGTGCCCGCCGAAAACTGCGATGAGGCCAAGTCCATGCGTGACGACGGAATGGAACTGGTGAAGGTCGACACGTTGGGCAGCGCGGTCGATTCGCTGCACACGCTGACCTCCGGTGGGCGTCCGCCCAGCTGCTAGCTCATTGCTGCAGGACCGCATCGTTGTTGCGATGCGTAGAGTTGTGGCCGTACTGCTGCCTCGGCGCGGCGTGGCCGCCCGACAAGACTCAGGAGCCTGACAGGTGAGTATGCGGCCCGGCGCCAGGATGCCGAAGCTGACGCGGCGCAGCCGGATTCTGATCGGTATTGCGCTCGCGGTCGTTGCGCTGTTGTTGGTGGGGCCACGATTGGTCGACACCTACGTGGACTGGTTGTGGTTCGGGGAGCTGGGCTACCGCTCGGTGTTCTCCACCGTGCTGGTCACCCGGCTGGTGGTGTTCCTGGTGGCCGCCCTGGCGGTCGGTGCGATCGTCTTTGCCGGACTGGCGCTGGCCTACCGCACCCGGCCGGTGTTCGTGCCGACGGTGGGGCCCAACGATCCGGTGGCGCGCTACCGGACCGCGGTGATGGCCCGGCTGCGGCTGTTTGGCTTCGGGATTCCCACGGTCATCGGTGTGCTGTCCGGGGCGGTGGCACAGAGTTACTGGGCGCGGGTGCAGTTGTTCCTGCACGGCGGTGACTTCGGCATCACCGACCCGCAGTTCGGCAAGGACCTCGGGTTCTATGCCTTCGATCTGCCGTTCTACCGGCTGGTGCTGTCGTATCTGTTCGTTGCGCTGTTCCTGGCGTTCCTGGCGAACCTGATCAGTCACTACATCTTCGGCGGCATCCGGTTGGCCGGCCGCAGCGGCGTGCTGAGCCGCCCCGCCCGCATTCAACTGGTGGCCCTGATCGGGACGCTGGTGTTGCTCAAGGCCTTCGCGTACTGGTTGGACCGCTACGAACTGCTCAGCCACACCCGCGGCGGCAAGCCGTTCACCGGTGCCGGCTACACCGACATCAACGCCGTGCTGCCGGCCAAGCTGATCCTGCTGGCCATCGCGCTGATCTGCGCGGCCGCGGTGTTCTCCGCCCTTGTGCTGCGTGATCTGCGAATCCCCGCGATCAGCTTGGTGCTGTTGCTGCTGAGCTCGCTGATCGTCGGCGCGGGCTGGCCGCTGGTAGTCGAGCAGATCAGCGTCAAACCCAATGCGGCGCAGAAGGAAAGCGAATACATCAGTCGCAGTATCGCCGCGACCAGGCAGGCGTACGGGCTGACGAATGACCATGTGACGTACCGCGATTACAGCGGCACCGCGCCGACCACCGCGCAGCAGGTCGCCTCCGACCGGGCGACCACCTCGAACATCCGGGTGCTGGACCCCACGATCATCAGCCCGGCGTTCACCCAGTTCCAGCAGGGGAAGAACTTTTACTACTTCCCCGACCAGCTTTCGATCGACCGTTACCAGAGCGCCGACGGGGAGCTGCGTGACTATGTGGTCGCCGCCCGCGAACTCAACCCGGACCGGCTGCAGGACAACCAGCGGGATTGGATCAACCGGCACACCGTCTACACGCACGGCAACGGCTTCATCGCCTCGCCGGCCAACACGGTGCGCGGAATCGCCAACGACCCCAACCAGAATGGCGGCTACCCGGAGTTCCTGGCCAGCGTCGTCGGGGCCAACGGCAATGTCGTCTCGCCGGGCCCGGCACCGCTGGATCAGCCGCGGGTCTACTTCGGGCCGGTCATCTCCAACACCGCGGCCGACTACGCGATCGTCGGCAAGACCGGCGCTGACCGCGAGTACGACTACGAGACCAACACCGAGACAAAGAACTACACCTACACCGGCTCCGGTGGTGTGCCGATCGGCAACTGGCTGGCGCGCAGCGTGTTCGCCGCCAAGTTCGCCGAGCGGAACTTCTTGTTCTCCAACGTGATCGGCAACAACAGCAAGATCCTGTTCAACCGCGACCCCGCGCAGCGGGTGGAGGCGGTGGCGCCGTGGCTGACCACCGACAGCACGGTGTATCCGGCCATCGTCAACAAGAAGATGGTGTGGGTGATCGACGGCTACACCACGCTGGACAACTACCCGTACTCGGAGTTGACCTCGCTGTCGTCGGCCACCGCGGACTCCAATGAGGTGGCGGTCAACCGGTTGGCGCCGGACAAGCAGGTGTCCTACATCCGCAACTCGGTCAAAGCCACCGTCGACGCCTACGACGGCACCGTGACTCTGTACGCCCAGGACGAGAGCGACCCGGTGCTGAAGGCGTGGATGGCGGTGTTCCCGGGCACGGTCAAGCCAAAGAGCGAGATAACGCCGGATCTGGCTGCGCACCTTCGCTATCCGGAGGATCTGTTCAAGGTTCAGCGCATGCTGCTGGCCAAGTATCACGTCGATGATCCGGTGACGTTCTTCTCCACCTCGGATTTCTGGGACGTGCCGCTGGATCCCAACCCGACCGCCAGCAGCTACCAGCCGCCGTACTACATCGTGGCCAAAGACCTTGCCCGCAATACCAATTCGTCGTCGTTCCAGTTGACCAGTGCGATGAACCGGTTCCGGCGTGACTTCTTGGCCGCCTACATCAGTGCCAGTTCCGACCCCGACACCTACGGCCGGATAACGGTGTTGACCATCCCAGGTCAGGTCAACGGTCCAAAGCTGGCGTTCAACGCGATCAGCACCGACACGGCGGTCAGCCAAGACCTCGGCGTGATCGGCCGTGACAACCAGAACCGAATACGGTGGGGGAATCTGCTGACCCTGCCGGTCGGGCAGGGCGGCCTGATCTACGTGTCGCCGGTGTACGCCTCGCCGGGCACCAGTGATGCCGCGTCGTCCTATCCGCGGTTGATCCGGGTGGCGATGATGTACAACGACAAGGTCGGTTACGGCCCGACGGTCAGTACCGCGCTGGACGGCATCTTCGGTGCGGGCGCGGGCGCGACGGCCACCGGTCCGGCCCCGGCCACCCCGCCGGGTGGTCAGCCACCGGGCTCCCGCCCGCCGGCGGCTCCGGCCCCGGTGCCGGGTAGCGCGCCTGAGGTGCCAACGCCGGTGGCGGGGGTACCGGCCACACCGGGTGTCCCGACGACGTTGTCACCGTCGAAGTCTGCGGCGCTGACCGACGTCGAGACGGCGCTGGGCGCGGTGCAGGAAGCCCAGAAGAACGGCAACTTCGCCGATTACGGTGATGCGCTGCAACGCCTCGACGATGCGATGAAGAAGTACGAGGCCGCCAAGTAGCGAAGGTGCCGTATGCGTGAGTTGGTAGTGCTCGGCACCGCCAGTCAGGTGCCGACCCGCTACCGCAACCACAACGGCTACCTGCTGCGCTGGGACGACGAGGGCATCCTCTTCGATCCCGGCGAGGGCACCCAGCGCCAGATGATGCTGGCCGGGGTGCCGGTCAGTGCGGTGAACCGGTTGTGCCTCACGCATTTTCACGGCGATCACTGTCTCGGGGTGCCCGGCATCATCCAGCGGGCATCACTCGATCAGGTGAATCACCCTCTGATTGCGCATTTTCCGGCGTCGGGCCGCGAATACTTCGACCGATTGCGGCACGCCTCGGTGTTCTACGACCGCGCGGAGGTACGGGAGGAGCCGGTCTCTGCGGGCGGTGTTGTTGCTACCGGTCCGTTCGGCGTGCTCGAAGCTGCTGCGCTGGAGCATTCGACCGATGTGTTCGGCTACCGGCTGGTCGAACCGGACGGCCGGCGCTTCATCCCGGAATTGTTGTCCCACTTCGGGATCAGCGGGTCGTCCGTCAGTGAGTTGGGACGCGCCGGAACGCTGCGGGTGGGGGATCGGGTGGTCGATGTGGCCGACGTCAGTGAGCCGCGGCCCGGACAGCGGTTCGCCTTCGTGATGGACACCCGGCTCTGCGATGGGGTGTACGCGCTCGCCGACGGCGCCGACATGTTGGTGATCGAAGCGACGTTCCTGACCGAGGACGAAGATCTGGCGCACCGGTACGGGCACCTGACGGCGCGACAGGCGGCCTCAGTGGCATCGGAGTGTGGGGTGCGCACACTGGTGCTGACGCACTTCTCACAGCGCTACGTCGACGCTGCTGTGCGGTACGCCGAGGAGGCCGCTGCGGTGTTCTCCGGCGACCTGGTGGTGGCCGAGGATCTGATGCGGGTGCCGGTGCCTGCGCGCCGTTAGGGAGTGGGCAGGCCGACGCGCAGGGCGATGGCCTGCTTCTGGCCGACGTTGGTGACGAAGTCGGCCGCGGCGGGCTGGCCGGGCAGGCCGTCGAACTCGATGCGGGCCAGGGTGGAGCCCTCGGTGAACAGCAGGACGCTCACCGACTTCTTGCCGTCGGGGGAGTTGCCCGCGACGACGGTGCCGCCGGTGCCGACGATGGAGGGCTGCGGCGGCCCCGGGGTGACGGCCTTCTGCAGGCTGGCCTGGGCCTCGGCGAGGGCCGAGGGTCCGGCGGCGGGGTTGTCGAGGGCGACGAGCAGGATGCTGACGGCCTTGGTCTGCTCCTCGTTGACGAACAGCACCTCGGCGCCGGGCCGGCTGTCGGGGTTGGGGGTCGGCGGCTGGTCGACGTAGGCGTCGCCGGTGGCGGAAATGTCGCCGGCCTGCAGCAGCAGGCGGGTGTAGTCGACGGGCGCGGCCGCCGCCTTGGTGCTCTTGGTGGTGGTGGTCACACCGGGTAAGGCGGGGACCGACGCGGCGGATGTGCTTGTGTTCAGGCCGGATTCGTTGTCGCAGGCTGTCGCGCCGAGGGCGACCGCTGCCATCATCGACAGCGCGGCGAAGCGGCGGGCGTGTTCTCGTTTCATCTCCATCGAGCCTGTCGACTTCTGGTCTGAGACGCAAGTGAATACGGGGGGCGTGTGACGAACTCGTGGCCGCGATTGTGCCCTTGAGCACTCGATTTGGTTGGTCTGCTTGCGTTCGGTAACGTTGCGTTCACCAACGCGGGGTGGAGCAGCTCGGTAGCTCGCTGGGCTCATAACCCAGAGGTCGCAGGTTCGAATCCTGTCCCCGCTACTAGTGGAAATGGCCCTCAGAGACCTCTCTGAGGGCCATTTTCATGCCATGTGGGAACATATTTGGGAACATAAGGCTGTCTAACTATGGTCCCGGAGCTGCCCAAAGGGCTGTCAACAGGTGTTGAATCTGCTGTGTCGGAATACCGGTCGGTCCTTTGCTGTGACGGAAGGTTCAACGCCCAACTGCCCATTTCGGGCGTTGCGGGATGAGAGGTCCAGACAGTGGGCTATGCGTGATGGTGTTGGCAGGTTCCAGCACCCGCGTCGGTGACTGCTGCAGAGGGTGACAAAGCGACTATTCCTAACCCTCAGTGGGACCGAGTAGGACCTCTTCGATAGCGCCAGCAGTGGCGGAGGCGCGGATACGCAGGGTTGGCACGTATCGAGGTCGACCGGCATCATCCCTGCCTTGGTCGCCGTCGTCCCACTCGTAGGCGACGACTCGCAGTGTATTGGTCAGCCTGCCGAGCAAGATGGCGATGGGAAATGGGCATCGCAGCAACAGATGCACGTCGGCGTTCCCGTGGTCGTTGGCCAGAGTGCGGATCCGTGCTGCAGCTTCTGCCGCAATCGCGCCCGCAGCCGAGTGATCGAGCAGGTCACCGCCAGTACTTCGAAGATGTAGCCACGCACTGAGACGCTGCCGGCTGTCCTCGAGGTACCTTTCGAAGGCTGCGTCGCTCGATGGCTTCATCAGGTCGAGGTAGACCGCGACAGCGCGGCGCCGAGAGGCGATTGGGGCGTCGCCAACACCCTGCGACTCGATGTAGATGTGTGGTGGCGTTGATAATCTTGCCTCGCCGCTGCTTGCCCAAAACTTTCCCTGTTGATCGATAACGTCGATATGCCCGATACGCGTTGACGGTAGAGCGGCACCCACCGCGACAGCGACACAGAGGTGTGCGCCTCCGCGGATCTGTACGCGTTGGGCGGCGCTTCGGGTGATTGCGTCGGGGAGGAATCCGATGGTGTCCCGCAGGTCGGTGAGCCCCGTTGTGCTCGGTAGCCGTTCGTGGTCGGAGGGTCGTACTCGGATGTCGAACACGCTTGGGGTGCGGTCATAGGATTGGGGCTGGTTGCGGGTCTGCACGCTCAGTTCGCAAGTGTTCGTGAGTGTTACGCGTGGGCGATGATTCGCCGCGCGGTGCCACATGAGCTGGCGAACAATATGGAGGAGGCCGGCGCGGTCGGTGGGGTGTTGATCGACTCCCGCGAGAGTGCCCGGTTCGATACCCAACAAGGTATCCGGGGCGGCGTAGTCGGTCGACCTGCTCTCTGTTTCAACGGCATTAGCGATGGCTAGTGCGAACTCTGGCTGGGAGTGGTGTAGTCCGAGCAGGCGGGGCGCTTCGACGGATTTGACCACGTTGCTGTTCACGATGTCTGGTGTGACGACGAGGACTGCTCCGGAGATTCCCGCCGATATGGCTTGTGTGAGCCTGCTTTCGGTGTCGCCGGGTGGCAAGTCGTCTCTGTCGCGCCAGACTGGCAGCCCCGCGGTTCGCAACAGCGATGCGAGTTCGGCGGCAACGGCGGTGCCATCTCTTTGCCGGTAGGAGATGAAGATCGGGCCTTTCGGGTCGGTGGTCATCGTCGTTCCGTGGGGGTGTAGTTGTCCGCGGGGTTGGGGTTTTGAAGTTGGGGCGATAAGGGTTTCGGGCTTGCTGTGCTTGGGTGTGTGTTCAGTGCCAGTGCACGGACGCTGTCGCGCTCGATAAGCCAGGCGGCGGGGACGGCGCCGTGCGGTGTGAGCCCGACGATGATCGCCACGAACCGGTCGAGGTGGAGTTCAGGATCGTGGAGGTGCTGAAAATAGGAGTGCAGATCGAGTGCACTGGGTGTCATCTCGCCGGACGGATGCGTGTGCCATTCGCCGATCCACTGGTGACCGTCTTCCTCCCACGCTGCATCTGCCAGTGATTGGGCGTGCGCGAGGTCCCGCTGAAACGAGCGTTCGGTCCGGTGTGCCCGCGGCCCCGGATCTCCTGCGCGGCTGATGAATATGGTGTCGGCCATATCGGGTCCGAGCAGGATTCCTCCCGTCTCTAGTCCGTCGCATGATCGCAACGCCTCGCGGACGATTACTCGTAGCGCGGTTGGGGCGATGTGCGCTACGGGCGGCTGTGCGCGGGTGTCTAGGTGGCGCACGTCGGGCAGTTCTCGCGCGGGCGCGGAATAGGCAACCATCGGATCTCGCCGGGTTTGTGAAGGCCGAAGGGTTCTGCAAGGTCACCTACGGGGTGCAGCCCGAGAATGGCGTGCTCACCGGGTAGTCGCTGGGTGTGGTCGCCGTGCAGCGACTCTAAGAGCGTGGCCACGGCGACTTTCGCGGCGAGAGTGCCGACGTAGCGAAGATCAGGCGGAACCGCTGTCATGGGTTGGTGGATGCGCCCGGTGCCGTAGGCGAGTTCCTGGTCAGCTTCGGCATCCATCGCGCCGCGCGCGGCAAGGTCCTGTCGCAGGCAAAGCAGGCATCCAAAGCGTCGAGTGGGACGCAGCCGCAAAATTTCGCCGACGGCGCCGTGGTCAAGGACACAGGCCAGCACAGCCGGTGTACCGCTGCGGCGGGCGAGGTGGCTGACGACGCGTCGCGGGGCGATCCCGTCTGCTGTGCACAAGACCAGATTGACGTCGTCGACAAGCCGCCGAATGTGGTGGGCATCCTCGACGACGTCGAGCCGGTGGTCGCGAACGTCAAGGGAGGGCCACGCGGCATCGAGGTGGCTCTTGAGAGCCGAAACCTTGTAGCGCCCAACACTTTCGGGCCCGAGGGTGTGCCGCAACATGTTGTGCCACAGGAATCGGTCGGGGTCAACGAGCTCGACGCGGCCCACGCCGTAACCCGCCAAGGCTTCGGCTGCGGCGCTGCCAAGGCTGCCGCAGCCGACCAGCATGACCGAGTTCGTTGCGAGGCGTTCAATCGGCCAGGACTCTGCCAGCTGCTGGACACCGACGACGGGTGGCTCGACTTCCACATGGATCGGTCGCACGCCGGCGCGATGGACGAGCCACCCAGCGAACTCGTGCACCCCGATTTGGCGCAGCTCGGGAGTCAAGTCCGGTTGGTGGGTGATCAGAATTCCGTATTTTGCGCCCGGATCGACAAGCCGGGGAACCATCACCTTGAAGGCGTTGAAGTCGGCGGTCGCACCCGGTCGGCGAAGCATGCCGAAGTGGTCGATGTTGATGGTTTCTGTCGGCTTGCGTTCCCATTGGGCGGGACGGTTTTGATCACCCCCGCGCAGAGCGGTGAAGGCCCTCGGTATATCGACTCCAATACGGACGCCGTCAGCGATCTCGACGGCGCTGACGACGAACAAGCTGTCTGAGGAAAGGTTGCGCATGGTGAGGCCACCGTGGGTGGACATCGACGATGCGATTTTGCTGGCGCCGTCAGTGGTGAGGACGATGTAAGGGTCATTGCGGTGCATCAGCGCCCCCATCTCCCTCGGCGCTGGAAGCCGAGCGAATGGCTTCGGCAATCAGGTGATCAGATGAGGCATCCGAGACGATCCCATGGGTGGACATCCGTTCGATTACGCCAGCTTTCATCAGGGCATATTCGATTCGCCAGCCCGCGGCCTTGGCCAATAGCTCCGTGACGCTCGCCTCAGGCAGCCAGGCACCGTCGCTTTGCAGGAGGCATAACGACCCGCCAGGCGCGACATGCCAGGCCGCCTGTGTTTGCTCGAGCAACGTGGGCTCAGGATCCACGGGATACAGAATGGGTGGCACCATGGGGTACGCGGCGGTGTAGAGCATCGCGATGGTAACTCCATTCTCGCCGATGAGGTCGACCAGTGCTGAGGGTTCCTCACGGTCGAATGGCCATCGCGGCAGTTCACCTACCCACCCACCGTGCGGACAAGCAGCACCGCAGTGAGATTCCGGCCCGACATACTGCAGGTTCGGCGCGAAAGCGGCGATCTCATCGCGGTCGCGCTGTAGACGCTCGGGCTCGGCGTCCATCCACAGGATCGGAGTAAGGTCCACCGGTTGGCGTGGGGGAGTGATCATCCCTGAGGGGTGTCTTTGACCGGCCGAGGCGGCGGTGGAACGATCACCGGCGCCGATTGGACAGGCCGGGGAAAGTCGTCGCCGAAGATCGTGCCCCAGTGACTGATCGCTGCGTTGGTGTCGTTATTGACTTGCGCCTGGATTGCCTTGGCCGCGCTGTCACGCGCGCGGGCCAGGCGATCGGCGAATTTTTCGTAATCGAGGTCAGACTGAATCGGCCCGCACAGCTGCGCCGGGTCTATCACCTCCGAGCCGCCTTCAACGTAGTACGACGCGCTTACGAAGAATTGGGCGATCGCCGCGGGCTGGGAGGAGTCCGTGGGCAAGAATTGAAGTGCGAGGACCTCCATGACCAGGGATTTGATCTTGAAGTTCTGTTCGGCGGCCCACCACTTGAGCATGCGTACGGAGCCGGCGAATTTGTTCCAGGCGGCGTGCTTGTTGGCTACCTCGGTGATGAGGTACTCGGGGTTGGCGTAGATCCATTCCTCGGACGCCGCCTGCGGGATCAGGAGCTTTCCGTCGCGCCGCAGCGCAGGCATGGCATCGACGGTGAAGGCGTCTGGATCGTCGGGGTCGTCCAGGAAGCACTTGACGGCGTGGTTGCGCCAGCGGGCCAGGCGGACTTCTTGTGCGTGGGTGCCATTGGTGGCTCCGAGCAATTCGTGGACGTGTTCGCGGGTGTAGTCCAGGGCGTCTTTGGCCGAGGCGCCGGGCTTGCCCCAGTCCGGATGGTCGTGATCGTTGAAGACGAGGATGACGTCGACGTCGCGGATGGGATCTTTTTGGGTTCCCCGCGCGAGCGAGCCGGAGGGGATGACGTCCTCGATATCCGGCAGCGGGTCGAACGCCTCCTTGAACAAGTCGCGGCGGGCGCGGGCCTCGCGTACGGCGGTGATGTCGGCATTGACCACGTCCTGGAACGCTTTGAAGGCGTCATTCACGCTCACGTGTTCTCCTGCTTGTCGCCTTTGATGTATGAGCGCAAATTTATCTCGGACCACCGACAGTTCCTCGGAGGTCGGCTGAGTAAATCGCCTGGGGCGCGCGCTGGCCGCAGAGCGAGCGGGCCAAAGCACCGATGATGCCTCACGCGTCGGCCGACGATGCCTTCATTCGTCGCGAGGGGTTGGCGGCGAGGTGACTATTGAGGTAAGGCGACCGAAGTGCTGGTCACGGGAGGGGTCGATCGGCATCACAAGCGGTGATGCGTGCGCCGGCCGGCACGGAGAACGGCCGTTGGTGACAGCAGACGTGTCACTGTCGCCGGGGGCGCGGTCGCGCGCTTGGGTTAGGCGTCCACGGTGAAGGCGTGTACGTAGTCCGGGCCCCCGAGGTGTTCATAGACGTGTGTGGTGGTGACGCGATTCCAGTGGTGTCCCATCAGGACTGCAAGTCCGAGTGGGCCGATGAGGAACAGATGCAGGGACTCTGCGTTGGCGTGGCGACGCGCGAGATCGCGCACCGCCACCGCCAGGGTGTTGGCTGCCACGGGTGTCGGCACCGCTCGGGGGCCGGTTCCGGCCGATGGTGTAGCGGTCACGATGGTGCCGACCGCCAGTTGTGACTTCTGAATCCACTCGATGGCGGCGGGTGCGGCGTCAGCGGCGACGTTGACTATGAGTGCGGTGCTGTTGCCGGAGCCGACGCCCTCCTCGGTCACGTCCAGCGGGTAGGTTTCCGTCGTCTCTGTGGCCGGTGTCCCCGGCGCCCTCGCGGAGCTTGGGGTTGGCTGCCAAGCCTGTGCCAACGCATCGATGTCTAGAGCGGCCGTAGCCTGATCGGAGATGTCCGCCACGACGTCAATTCTGCCTGCCTCCGGGCCCCGCCCTGGCGCGATTTCTTAAAGCGCCGGCATCGATGTCGGACCGCTCGGTGACCAGTAGGCCAACATCTCGGCGAAGGTGTCGAAGGCTGGGCGTGACATGCCGTAGGTCGCTTCAAGGTGAATGCTTAGCGGGAACCCGAGGTCGGCGACGCCGTCGATGACACGCTTGTAGAGGTCGACCAGCAGCTGCCGCTTGACGGCCGGCTCGCTTCCGGCAAGCGTGCGCACGAAATCTTGCTCCGCCTGGACGGCCGCGTTGCCCGGGTCTTGGATCAACCAATTGATCAGGCCGACCCGGGACTCGACCTTCGGTACGAAGCCGAAGGACAGGAAGATCTCGGGTCGATAGTCGGTGGTCGCGGCGAACTCAGTAAGAAAGCCAACGATCGCGTCGGAGTACAGCAACTGTGTTAAGCCAAAAGTCGCGCCCCGGCCGCACTTGAAACCAAAGCGGCCCGCTTCTTCGGCGCGGGTCGGAATCAGGATCGCGCCCCGGTTCGGAACGAGATCGGAGAAGATTGTCAACGCGTCGGTCGGTGCCACGCCGGCACCTTCGCCGTCGTTCATGGTTCGCGGAACCCCTACGAACGCGACACCTTCCATGCCCGCGTCGAGCAGCGCGGTCAGCCGGCTGAACAGCATGGACTCGTCCATGAATGCCGTTACCTGGGTGCACATCCCGCGCACCCCGGGCAGTTCCGGCGAGATGCGCGACCAGTAGTCGAGGACGTCGAGCTTGGGCCTCATATCGATGGGGCGGTCGATGTCCTCTTCGATCATGCTAGGAATCATTGCGTGCCCGATCCGTAGGCCGGTCTCGGCGGCCAGCTGAACAACCTTGCGCGCTTCCTCAAGAACCTCATCCGGCGTGCGGTCACCGTTGGGTGGCACCATCTCCACAGCAATGGTATTGAGCGGCGCATAGGACCCATAGGCAGCGCTCTTCCGTGTCAGATTCCGGCTCTCTGAGGCTGCATTCGGTTGCGCCTGGGCCACGGCAGTCGGGGAGAAGCGCTTACTCAGACTGTGCTCGCCGACTAGCCCTGTCCACGCCATGACCCGCCCAGACCTTGTGCCACTGCACGCGACCGATCCCTCCGGCAGCGCCGCTATCGCCACCGCCTCGATCGCCTGCTCATCTCCCAGCAAGGGTTCCCCGACTGGGTCCCATGCGACTAAATCCCAAATGCGTGTAACGCCAGCGGGATTTCCTGTGACGATGACCAGACGGCCATCGATCCTCTCGACGGCTGCGGCTGTCAGGGGACCAGTGAGTCGCGGAGTGTTATCAAACGGGGCGCCGGTCGCCATATCCCAGATGTCGATTGAGCCGTTTCGGCTCGCGATAACCACGGTCGGACGACCACGAAGGATGGTCGCGGCCACCATGGCGACGGGACCAGTACGGCGCGTGACTGGAAACCCGGATTGACTGCCTGTCTCAAGATCCCAGACGCGCGTGGCCGCCGCGCTTCCGCTCACAATTACCGCTCTGTCATCGAGCGTGAATCCGACTGCGAGCGCAGTGACCGAATCGGTGTCACCCGTAATCTCCCGTACTGCTTCACCAGTGTCTAGGTCGCAGACCCGGACCGTGAGCGAATCGCTAGTCACCACAATGCGACGCCCGTTGTGGGTACTGCCGATAGCCAAGCAGGAAACCGGACCTGTGCTGCTGCCAACCTGATGGCTGAGTCCGGTTCCGACGTCCCAGACCCATACTGTTCCATCAGCGCTGCCGCTGACGACTTGGAATCTGTTCTCCCCGTACGGTGCGATCGCGAGCGATCGAATCCCGCTGGTGTGGCCAGTGAACTCAAGCAGCGCCTCTCCCGTGGACAAATCCCACACCCGAACTGTCTTGTCGTCTCCCCCGGTGACAACAACAGGTGTGCCATCGAGCGCCGAGATTGCTACTGATCGCACGGACCCAGTGTGTCCAACGAATGCTCCGACAGGGGTCGCCACGTCAGTCGGAAGCGCCCGGAAATGTCGACGGAGGCCAAGGCGTTCTGCAACCTCCAACGCCAATCCTGCCATCGCAGTTGATGATTCGTCCGACGTAGAGGTGGCGTTGCGGTCTAGGAGCAGAGAGAAAGAGGTCGGCCCATCGCCACTGGAGCGTAGGTATGGCGCCACTGTTCTCCACACTCCCAAGGCGGCGGTGGCTGTGAGCGAATCCCACAAAAGTTCCCTTACCCCGGGAACGAAGTCGTAACTCGGTGTTTCTGATGATCCTGTCGAAAGAAGGAGACCGCTGGCGAGGACCTCCGCCAAGTGCGTCTGCTTCGGTGAAGGAACCAGCTTGCTCAAAATCAGGCGTGCAACCGGAAGAGTTACATCGACAGCCGCCAGCAGGGTGGCTAGCAACGTTGCCTCGCTCGAAACAGTTGCCCGAAAACTGGCGACGCGACTCTGGGGAGTTAGTCGCGGATGCGCCGCGGTCGCATCATCTTGAGGCGGTTCGGCGATAGCACCAGGCACACCGAACTCTCTATTGCCCATGACCATATGTGCCCAGGTGTTGAGACGCGATTCGTCTAGCGAAATGACGGGAACGGTGTGAAGCTGTTCGGACGCTTCGTCACACCACCAAGGAAGGCGCTGCCGCAGGTAGCGATTAGGTTGCCCCCGTTGGCGCGAAGTCAAAGTGATATCGACGGGACCGAGGGCCGTTGCTGGCCACAGGCGGGGAGGCAATACCTGCATTATGGCTACGGGACCGACACTTCCCCAAAGTCTCAGGGCTTCCCAGACGGCGTCACCGTGCCAGAAACCTCCAACGCAGTCGCTGACAACTATAATAAATCGACGTCCGTCGTAATCGAGCAGTTGCCTTGGGTCACAACGTGATCCGGTCCTGTTGTAGAGGGCCATCTCATTGCGTCTGCCATGGATGGTCCAGTGGGAAACGCGGTCGAAGGCTCCCTCACGTTCGAGTAATTTACGCAAAGCGTCAATCGTTTCCTTCCACACAACCATAGTGGGGCCAGCGTCTGATACCAGGACCGCCTCTTGGAACCACGGCTCTGGTTTTGGCCTTAATACAGGTGCTAAAACCCTTGTCTGACAGTAGTGTTCGACGGTTCCGTTAACGTCAAGCACCGTTTCAGTCCGTGACAGTCGACGCTGTTTGAGAGGGCGGATCGCTCGGCCGATCTCAAGCTGCGCCGGCAGGGCTGCGCGATCGGTTGCACCGACCAGCTCGTACCTTTCTGAATACCTTTCACTCTCCGTCGCACGTCGTAATGTGTACGGTTGTTCTCCGGCAGGCGGTCCCGTATCGACAGGTCGGAAACTGTATGTCGCGCGGCCGGAGGAATCTTCGGACGCAGCGTTGTTTACATTGTCCACCGGCAACTCTCCGGTCGGATCAGCGTCAACACCCCGGCCTGCACTAGACGGGTTTGAGACAAGCGGCATTGTCTGCGTCAGCCAGAGGATATCTGCCAAGTCGCGCCAGTCGAAGTCGATATCAGCGGCTTGGAGTGCTTCGGCCAGCCGACGGATCATGGGGTATCGGTGGTAAGCGGTTTCAACACTAACTCAGTTATTCGTGCTCGGCTCTCGAGGTCCGGAGACACGTTGTGCGTCACCAGATAGATGGCATTCATCAGCTGGTCTATGGCCTGATCTTTGTTCGCCTGCGCTCGTTCCGCGAAATCAGCGATGAAGTTCTCAGCTGCCTCGGTAGCTTCCGTACCTAAATGAGCTGAGACGATCCTTTCCAGCATCTCCGCGCTGGGGTCGGGCATTCGAAGTCGGATACAGCGACGCAGGAAGGCGCTCGGGAAGTCGCGTTCACCGTTGCTCGTCAAAACGACAAAGGGAAATTCCTGGCAACGAATCCGGCCGTTCGTGATATCGACTCTGGTGTCGCTTCCGTCTTCCCGGATGCGCACGACGGGCTGGTTCACTCTAGTTAACTCGGGTATCTCGAACTCGCCGCGCTCAAAAACGTTGAGTAGATCGTTAGGTAAATCGATGTCGCTTTTGTCAATCTCGTCGATAAGTAGTGCTCTCGGATAACTCCGAGGCAACAAAGCAGTACCCAGCGGGCCGAGCGTCAGAAAGTCCTCGATAGCAGTTTGTGTTCCTTGCAGATTCTCGGCGTGGAGCCGCCCGAGGGCGTCGTATCGGTAAATCGCATCATTCAGGGTGCTCCGAGATGTCACGTGCCACCTGAGGACTTTGCCCAATTGAAGTTCATCCGCGACCGACTCGACCAACGATGATTTGCCCGACCCTGGGCGGCCAGTGAGCAGAAGCGGACGCCTCAGCACTAGGGCGGCATTCACCGCCTCGACAATCTCCGGCGTCGCCTGAAACGTATGCGGCGGGGAATCCTCTGGCTCAGAGCCTGATTCCCCAGATGCGGGGTCGCCTGCAGCATGCGTCGCCGGAGTTGCTTTTGGCGCGGTAGCGGTCATGTCTAGGTCGGGTAGGAGGTCGTGCGCGTGACTTGACTCTCCAGAGAAAGTTCGCCAAGGGGGCGACGGAGGGAGCACCAGCTTGTGCCGCGTCCCTGTCCCTGTATAGAGCTGCCATTCGGGCGTAAGGCTCATGTTGTTCCTTCGCTAATCCCAAGCAATCGCGGTTGCGGTGGGAGAAATCTTGGATCGTCCCAGACCATGCGCACCTCCGTGTCAACATCTGGCGGCAACTGCTCACGCAGCTTATGTAGTCGTGAGGGAACTTGGTCGAAGGATCCGACCGTGACGAGGTCCTCAACCGCCGAGATAAAGTTCGGATTCACCGAGCTCCTCCCTGTCCAGATGAGGTAGGGGGCTCCTTCTGCTATCGCAGCCATCAATGGATCTCTTCGAAGGTCACCGCAAAATGTCGCCGGCGGGAAGACAAAGCCGTAGCAAGGCGACTCGCCATCACGCACGGTACGTCGAATGACTTGCGGGTCAGTGCTTCGGATCCAAGTCACGTCTGGCGAATGATGTTGTAGACGCGCCGTTATGGCATTAGATTTACTACTCCAAGCGGTATGGGCGCGCGGATTAGTTCGACGTTCTGCGCTGTGGAGTATGACTGGATGCAGGCGCCATAGAGTGTCTGGTTCTGTCAGAGCAGTTTCGACGACCCACGATTCAGGGACCGCGTCAATGGCCGATCGGGGGACCAGAAAGCCGAGCACACAGTTTGGCGACACCGTCTCAAACAACTGGTTGACCGCGCGCCGGACTCCCTCGAGCGTGGCGGTGCAATCCCGCCTGTCCGGCGGAAGCCATCCCCGCCCTGGGATGTACCTGTGGCCCAGGACCTCATCTGGCCAGTCATCTCCCTCACAGAGTATTTCAATGACCAGGTGCGGAGTGTCGGAAAGATGTCGACGTGCGTCGTCGCGCAAGGCTCCAACGCGATCCGCTGATAATCCGAACCACTCGTCCGGCACGGATGTCGAAGTGGCCGCCTCAAGTGCTGCGACAAAGCGATGCAGGGGCAGCTGATCATCCTTGTTCTGCCCGTAGTCGGCCAAGTGGTCCATTGCTTGATCGAGGTCTCGCGGAGGTATACCCCCGTCAGGCGCAGCCCAGTAGTAGGCATTCAGCATCTGCTGTGTAGTGATCCCGGGAAAATGGCGTTCGACCGACGAGATCTTTTCCTGCCTGCGCCACACGTGGCGAGCCATTTCAAGCGCTAAGGTCTGCTCATCATCGTCCGCGTATTGCAGAAGATCGTCAAAAAATGGTTCGATTCCATTTCTAGCAAGAACTCTCGCAACAAGGTCATGCTTACTGAGATACTGCGTGAGTTCCTCGTCAGGGCGAAGGCCGCATGCGCGGACCAAGGCTCTTCTCAGAAGTCCGTCGGGAAACCCCTGCAGTGAATTCAGTGCATCCGTGATGCGCCACGTATGGGAAACTTGCAGGTGTGAATTGTCGATGACGTCGAGAGTGGCAGCAGAGAGCGGTGCCCGTTTACCAATTAGCTCTTCACTGCCGTCAAAATATCTCACATTGAGCCGGACGGGACGTTGGATTAAACTTCGGTCGCCGTCAAACTTAGTAAACTCACTTTCGACGTGAACGCAGAGGGAATCGAAGTCTCGCGGTAGCACCGCATCGTGCTCGACGAGCCAATCGAGCACCATCTTAGAAAATGGCATCTCTTCGATTGTTTTTTTTGTGGCTGACGGTTGTCCCTCGCTCGCGGAATACAGGACCGCACGCGAAACCGCATGAGGTGGGCCTCCTTGGAGGTTGCCATAACCGGGCAGGATAGTGGGCAGATGCATATTTTGAACGAAGTTGGCACATGAGTCGATAATGATGATTTGGTTTCGTAGCGCCTGGAATGCTCGCGACGAAAGGTAATTCAATATGTCACTAACGACTAAATTGCGTTTTAATTCGACCGTGGCATCGGCTGTAAAGAGCGCTCGCTGTTGAGTCTCGTTGAGAACGCCATGGCCGCACCAAAAGACCAATAACAATTCGCCGGCCTCCTTCGAGGCATCTACGAACATTTGCTCGAGCGCATGCTGAGTCGTGCCCACAATCTTGACACCCGCTGTTGCGAATTCTTCTGTATAGTCAGGCGACGTTGCCAGCCATATACGACTCGCCGGCACCGCCGACTCGAGCGCCCATCGAGCAAAACGCTGTGCCACGGCAGCAGCGCCCGGCAGGTGCATGTTATGTCCATATGCGTAGTCCTCGAGTCCAATAGCAAGCACAAGAATGCGATCCGGAGCTATGGCTTCAACAGTCAAGACACGACCTGCTCGATTGCATCCCAAACCGCGTCGTTTGACCAGTAGGCGCTATGGGCCTGTGGGAAGGGCTCCCCATTATCAACCAAAACGTCTTCTACGCGATTCGGAAACACCCGCGCTCCAACATAGGAAAGGATGTCGCGCTCATCGTAGATATTGACCCACCGAGGCATGTGGTCGGGGAGCGTAGCAGGGTATTTAAGACAGGGCAGAGCGCCAATCTCATATAGGAATGGTGCCTGCGATCCGACGGTGATTAGGGCTTCGACGTTCGGCATAATGTGCCGGATTAAGAGATCCGCGCACATTATGCCGCCGAGCGAATGGCCAATGAGGATTACAGGTCCGTTGGTAATGTCGCGGACGGACTGTTCGAGGAAACTCCGCATATCGTCGCCGTTCGCGAGAAACCGCAGCACATCACCAGCCATCGGTGCCGCGGAGTCTGTGATGCTGCCACGGTCGTTCAGAAGCTTCTTGGTAACCATGCGTTTGGCGAAGCCTTTGGCGGGACGAAGCAGAAACTCTCCGATTCCCATTCCGTAGCCATTCAACTCGTCTGTGAGCTGCTCCACCAAGTCATCACGGGTGGAGCCAGCGACTGGAATTTCGTCTCGGTCATCGGCGGAGACGAGGGTATGAGCGATAATTGCTCGCGCGATAGCGCAACGGTGCTCGCGTGCGTCAGCTTGCGCGGTGGCACACGCTGCCTCAAACTCCTGTGAACCCAATAGGTCGACCAGTGAGGTCTGGAAATCTTCATAAAGGCCGAGCATCGCTAGGTCACTGGCCAGCTTGCCCGAGGCGGAGAACTGAGCAACGTCGCGATGCAACTTTTCGGAAGGCTGCTCCTCGCCAAACACCGGGTCCACAACCGAAGGAATGTTCCGGAGCAGGCGCAACTCGTACCAGGGGTCTGTGTATAAGACCGCCCATAGCGCTATTTCTTCGTCAGCTAGGCTGCTCGGACTCCCGCCGGACTCCCGATAGTTCGGTATTGACTTGCCGTCGAGTTGCAGACGCGCGCCCTGCGATGCCCCCCAGAAGCAGCCTTTGACGGACACTTTCCAGCCGCGACCAGAGATTTTTCGATGAATTTCTCGAACAGTCGAGGCGTATCGCGTACCTCGGACCCCCGTGCCGTGCACGAATAAGATTGTTGCGTCGTCCAAGCTGATCCTCCTTGAGCAGAAGAGTTTAAGGAGAATGGTGGTCATGTTCTAGGAGCGCGTCAACCGCCGCGGGGCGGAGAGCGGGCCGCATACTGTCCGCGAGAGTATCGGACTGCTTTCGGCGTTGGAGTCGATTTCGGGTCACCGCCAGTGCGGTGTCGACTCGCTGTTCGCGTCCGGTCGCTACTGTGTGGCGGGTTCGCACCACCTGCGCCGGGCCTGCTCCTGAAGTTTGGATTCTTCTACCCGGGGCGTGTGCGACGCCCAGGGTGCGCGAGCGAGACGATGACAATTTCCATGATCCGGACAGCGGGCAACGCCCGTATGGACGCACCGAGCGGAAGGTCCTAACCCCGTTTGCCAGCGGCGTCACCACCCGCTATCGGCCTCCCAGCTAACACGCAAACGCAAAGACTTCCATTTCGGGAACGGATTTGGGAACAAAACCCTCCGAAACGGGTCGAAATGGACGAGTGGCCCTGAAACGGTCCGAATTGTCAATAGCCATTAGCTGCACAAATGAGACTTAACGGACCTAGCAAACTATTGAGACGACAGCTCATAACCCAGAGGTCACAGGTTCGAATCCTGTCCCCGCTACCAGGAGAAATGGATCCCGGACCTTGTCTGGAGGCCATTTGCTATGTCGATGGGAAGACGAAGTTCCCGGAGCTAGCGAGTTTTTGGAACAGGTTTTGAACCCTACGTTGCGGTCAGCTCGGTAGCACCCAGCGATTGACGTGGTTTCACCCCCAGGTGAGTCGGCGCCCGGCGGGCGCCTCCGGAAATCCGGTACGTAGCGAAATCAGGCATCAGAGGCTGCGTGCATGGGCTAGCTGTTGCGTGTGACCGCGTCGTGGGAAGGCGGGTCTCAACTGTGCGGTGGTTGTCTTCGTGGATCGCCCTTCACAACGACGACGCGACGCCTGGCATTCAAAGCTTCCTGCCGGACTTGAGCGATACTCCGAGGGGTTTCGTTTGCCGAGGTATCGCCGTCGCGACCATCTGCAGGATCCTTGGGATTGCTACTCCCCGTCGCTCCGGAATGGGAATGCGCGGCGTCGTCTAGGTCGATCCTCACGTCGACTATGTCAGCCTCGTATATGGCTTTATTGTCCACAGGCCGGAAGCCACTCGCAGCGATGATTTCTCGAAGCTGCGCGAGCTGTGCAACGAGTTGGTCTTGCCTCTCTTTGTTTTCTGCCCGCTCGCGTGCGGCGGCCGCTTCGCGCAGCTGATCTGCGGCGGCATGCCGCGCCGCCCGCGCTACCACTTCAGCGCGTTGTGCAGCCTCTTTCGCACGTCGTTCCGCTTCCTCATGTTGCTTTCGTTTGTGATCGAAGATGGCGCCGGCGAGAGACGTGACGGGCCCAATTCCGCCGAGAATTGCAGTCGGAATTACCAGCGGGGGACAGAGGATGTGTAACGCAATCCCGCTCAGTGATGCGACGGTGGCAATGCCGGTGCGGCTGACGGGGTTGCGAAACACCGCCTTGGCTTTCGTGAAGAAGCTGCCGTCCGCCAGCTGGACGATCTCTAGGAACGCGAACTCCGCGGAAGCGAACTCCTGCAACAGGTCGAGGACGTCGTTGTCCCCATAGGTGTCTTGAAAGTTCGTTCTGCCGATATCCCTGTCAAAGAGATAGGCAACTGTAGCGGCGCTGAAAGCGAGTTGAACTGCGTCCAGGGTAGCGACTAGACCAGCGACGTCGTTGCCAAGTGCTTGCACGGTGATGGTGAACGTTCCAGCGTCGTAATCGCCAGGCTCCTCGTTCTTCTCCGTGAACAGGTTGTGAAGTGTGGTGCCCGGCCGATACTCGTCAAGAAGAATCCATGCGAGGGCCGCGATGTCGGCAGACCGTTGGGTGGTGGGCACGTTGGGGATGCTACGACTGTTTCTGCGAATTCGAGCGGTTTTCGGCGATGCAAAAAAATTCCCCGATCTGATTCACAGGTTCTTCGCAGCTTTATTATCTTTGCCGGACAGCTCTTAAATTCAATTCGATCGTACGGTGTTCGGGGCCCATTCGATCGACGCGCGACGCACCGCGCCACTCGGTTGCCAAGTAACGACCTCACGTTCGTACCTTTGGCGAGGTCAGCTGGGGCGTGGCAGCCTGCCTCGGATCAGCCCATCCGTCAGTGCACATCTTCGCGCAGAACGTGGAATCAATCGACTGTTACCGGATATCCGGCTAATTGCCAATCCAAATTTTCCTTCTTCGATAAGCGCTGAAGGGGACGTGCCGACGTTCTCGAATCCCGAAACGAGGGCATTGTTTTGGCTGGGCGGAGAAGAGCGCCGGGAGCGCTTGATAATTCCGAGGCGACTGCCATAAAAGAAGTTCGACTAGCCGGAATCTGGGGCGCTCCAAACCTAACAACGGCGGCAACAGACACCATCGGGCAAACGACCGCGATCGATCATCACCGAAAGAGACGTTCCGTGACGACGTGAGCGCGAACGACACCCGGTCCGGACGGTCAGCCCCGCCATTTGGGGAAACCTCAGCTGTGACGGCGGTCCATCGTCATCGACCGTTACGGCGTGATGACCGCATAACCGCACGCCAGAAGTTCCATTCGCGGTGATCGACCACCAGCCGGTCGACCAAGGTTCTGACTGGCTGGCTCAGATCCGGGGCGGGTGGCTAGCCGAGTCCTCGTGATCGATTCGTCCACGCCAGAGGGTGTATGGCGACATAACCAATCACTACAGCAGCGGCGCCGACATGAGATGCCGTCGAGCGCTGGGCGTCCAGGCCAGCATCAGATTGTTCTGGCAGGCGCACGAGGGGGCGGAGCCTACCCCTACACAGTCCGCGCCAACCGCTCCGCCAGCATCCCCGCAAACTTCGCGGGATCGTCGAGTGTGCCGCCTTCAGCCAGAAGCGCTGTGCCATAGAGCAATTCCGCTGTCTCGGCCAGTTCGGGATTGCCGCCACGGCTGGCGAACGCATCGCGCAGACCCGACACCAGTCGATGGCTCGGATTGAGCTCGAGGATGCGTTTCTCGGAAGGAACCGTCTGCCCGGAGGCCGCCAGCATGCGCGCGAGTGCCGGCGTGATGCCGAAGCTGTCGGTGATCAGGCAGGCTGGCGACTCCGTCAGCCGGGTAGACAGCCGAACCTCTTTGACATGCTCCGACAGGGTCTCCTTGAGCCACTCGAGCAGACCCGCGAACTCCTGCTCCAACTGCGACCGTTCGGCCTCGCTGGTGTCCTCCTCGGCGGACAGGTCCACCTCGCCCTTGGCCACCGACTGCAGCCGCTTGCCGTCGAATTCGGGCACCATGTCCACCCAGACCTCGTCGACGGGGTCGGTGAGCAGCAGCACCTCATACCCCTTGGCCTTGAACGCCTCAAGATGGGGTGAATTCAGCAGCTGCTGCCGGGATTCGCCAGTGGCGTAGAAGATCTGGTCCTGACCGTCCTTCATGCGCTCGACATACTGCGCCAGCGTGGTGGCTTCCTCGTCGCTGTGCGTCGAGGCGAACGAGGACACCGCCAGCAGCGTGTCCTTGTTGTCGGCGTCGGACAGCAAGCCTTCCTTGAGGACACGACCGAACTGCACCCAAAACGTCCGATAATCCTCCGGCCGTTCCTTCTGCATTTCAGCAATCGTCGACAGCACCCGCTTGGTAAGCCGGCGGCGGATCGCCTTGATCTGCCGGTCCTGCTGCAGAATCTCGCGAGAAACGTTGAGCGACATGTCCGCTGCGTCGACGACACCCTTGACGAAGCGCAGGTACGGCGGCAGTAGTTCCTCGCAGTCCGCCATGATGAACACCCGTCGCACGTAGAGCTGTACACCCACCCGCGCGTCCTGCTGGAATAGATCGAACGGCGCATGCGACGGGATGAACAACAGCGCCTGGTACTCGAAGGTGCCTTCCGCCTTCATCGGGATGACCTCCAGCGGGTCGTCCCAGGCGTGCGCGACGTGCTTGTAGAACTCGGTGTATTCCTCTTGGGACACTTCGTCTTTCGGGCGCGTCCACAGGGCCTTCATCGAGTTGACTGTCTCGGTCTCGATGGTGACCTGGTCCTCACCACCCTCCTCGGTGGCCGGGCTACGGCGCTCCACCTGCATCCGGATGGGCCAGGAGATGAAGTCCGAGTACTGCTTGATCAGCGACCGGATCTTCCATTCCGAGGTGTAGTCGTGCAGCTCGTCCTCGGTGTCCTCCGGCTTGAGGTGCAGGGTGACCGCGGTGCCCTGCGGCGCGTCGTCGACGTCGGCCACGGTGTAGGTTCCCTCGCCGCTGGACTCCCAACGGGTCGCCGAGCTCTCGCCCGCCTTGCGGGTGAGCAGCGTGACTTTGTCGGCCACCATGAACGACGAGTAGAAGCCGATGCCGAACTGACCGATCAGTTCCTCAGAGGCGGCAGCATTCTGCGCGTCCTTGAGTTGCTGGCGTACTTCGGCGGTCCCGGATTTGGCCAGGGTGCCGATCAGGCCCACCACCTCGTCGCGGCTCATCCCGATCCCGTTGTCGCGGATCGTCAGCGTGCGCGCGGCCGTGTCGATGTCAATCTCGGTATGCAGATCGGAGGTGTCAACGTCGAGGTCTTTGTTCCGGAAGGCTTCCAGGCGCAGCTTGTCCAGGGCGTCCGAGGCGTTCGAGATCAACTCCCGCAGGAATGAGTCCTTGTTGGAGTACACGGAGTGGATCATCAGATCCAGCAACTGGCGGGCCTCGGCCTGGAACTCCAGCTGCTCGACATGTTCAGTCATGGTGAATCCGTTCGCGACGACGACAATTGGTGCAGGCGAGATAATAGCGAGATCGAGGCGGCGTCCGTGACGGCATGATGGCCCTATGGACGCACGACGAAGAAACCGGCCGCTTCGAGCACTAGGCGCAGTCCTGGCCCTCCTGATGGCGCTGCTCTTCGCCGCGCCAACCGGCATCGCCGACGCGGCCGCAGCGGCACCAGTCGGCGACGTGCTCTCGATAGGGGACCCCGATGCACTGGGGCAGATCGATCTCTACGTCGATCCGTTGTGCCCGTTCAGCGGCAAGTTCGTGCGGACTCAGGGCGACCAGATCAGCAAGCGAATCGAAGACGGCTCACTGCGCGTGAACGTGCGGTTCGTGAGCTTCCTCGACAAGTACTCGGCCAGCGGCACCTACGACATCCGAGCGATCTATGCCGCGTTCGTGGTGGCTGATCAATCACGATCGAGCGACGTCGCGTGGCGCTTCATCGAGGCGATCTACGCCAAGGGCACCCAGCCCAGAGAGGGTGGGGACACCGACCTGAGCAACGACCAGCTTGCCGACATTGCCAATCGAGTGGGTGCGCCTCAACTGGCCCAAGACCTCATTCGAGTCGGTTTGCCCATCGGTTTCGACCCGCATGTCATCGCGGCCAACAATCTTGTCGCCTTGCACCGATTTCCCGAGCCGGGAGTCCCGCGCGTCGTGATCAACGACCAACCCGTCGACGAAGATTCGGACTGGCTGGCTCAGCTCCCCGGCTGAGGCCGACTACCCCGTCAACCCAACAACACTTCGGTGACGTCGAGCAGCTCGGACTGAGGGTCGGGCCTGGCTAGCGGTCGGGCTAGCGCTGACCAAATAAAATGTCGCCGTCTTCAAGATCTGTAGGCTTCGTTCGCCGAGATGCCCTCGGCGAACGACATTACGGGCGGGTCGGTGGAGCGTCATGAGTGCACGTTTCGAGGAACTCGACTGGTCCGAGACCCCCATGGGGGTAATCAGCCTGCGCAGACGGACCGAGCCGTCCCTGAACGTCGATGTGTACGAGGTCAAGCTCGGCGACGAGTTCCTGATGTCGAGCCTGTTCACCGCGGCCGAGGTAGCGCTCGCGCGCCTCGGCCTGGCCCAAGCGGTCGATGACAATCTCGATGTCGTCGTCGGGGGATTGGGACTCGGCTACACCGCCCAGACGGCAATGGAGGATCCCCGTATTCATTCGCTCGTCGTGGTGGAGGCACTCGACGAGGTCATCGGCTGGCATCAGCGTGGCTTGCTTCCCAACACCGCCGACCTGGTGTCGGATCCGCGGGTGCGCCTACAGCAGGGCGACTTCTTCGCCATGGCCGACAGTCGAGCCGGTTTCTATCCGGAGACACCGGGCCGGCGCTTCCACGCCGTGCTCCTGGATATCGACCACACGCCCCGACACGTCCTGCACCCCGGCCACTCCCCGTTCTACACGCCGGCCGGGCTGGAAAAGCTCGTTGAGCATCTGCATCCCGGCGGGGTCTTCGCGCTGTGGTCCGATGATCCACCCGACGCGGAGTTCGAGGGCGTCCTCGCCGAAGTCTTCGGCCAGTCCGAGGCATCCGTCATCCGGTTTCCCAACCCGCTGACCGGCGGATACTCGACCAACACGGTCTACGTCGCAAGGTAGATGTCGCCGATCAGACGGGATATCAGGGTTGAAACCGTTGTGCGACAGGTCATTCGACCTGCGGGCCGCGTTGTGCGCTTCCCGGCTGAGCCGACAGAGGCTAGAGCTGACCCAGCGGCCGGCAGGCATTGGACAGCGCATTCCAGTACTGACCCGGCCCGCAGTCCTCCGCCGGACGTGGCGTCTGGCAGGTATTCGTGATCGGGTCCCAAAACTGCCCGTTCACACAGTTCAACGGTTCGGCAGCACTGATTCCCACACCGAGTGGCGCTGCTGCGGCGATGCAAACGCTGGCGACGGCGGCGACCGTCGCGCGACGACGTAGTGGTTTCATGTTCTGATCCTTCCCAGCGGTGCGAGTGTCCAAACCAGCACCCGCAGACGTCAAAACGACTAACCCACCAACCCCAGCAGCGGCGGCACCAGGTACCGCCTCGCGAACGAACGCAGCGCGTCGTCGTCACCCAGCGCGACGTTCTGGGACGGCGTCAGCACGAACGACACGATGATCCGCACCGTCACCTCGGCGACCTCGAGCAGCTCGAGTTGAGTTCGGCGATCGTCGGGCAGCGCGACCGCCAACTGGTGCGCCAGGAACGACGACGCGGTCCGCACCACGCTGTCGCCCTCCACCGTCAAGAACGGCAACACCGTCTCCGGTTCGGTCGCGAGCAGCCGCTGCAGAAGGGCATGCCCCCGCAACGTGTTCAGCGTGAACACGAACCCTTCGACAAGCTTGTCTTCGGCTCCGTCGTAACTGCCGGCCTCGGCGGCCAACTCGGAGAGGAACCGTTCGAGCTCCCGGAGCAGCACTGCCTCGACGATCGCGTCCTTGTTCGCAAACGTGCGGTACAGCGTCACCCGTGCCAGCCCGGAGCGCTTGGTGATGTCCTCCACGGTGGACCGGCGGATCCCGAACAGTTCGAACTGCCGTAACGCTGCGTCCAGGATCTTTTCGGCGTTGCCTTCCACCGTTGGCGACCCGAAACGCTGCACCGCTTTGGCGAGCAGGCCGCTGTACTTCATTGCTGCAGTGTAAGGCCTGCTCGCACGCTATTGATACAAACGAACGCAGAATGTATCTTCGGTTTCACCGGCTCAAGCGCGATTTAGGAGGCTCGACATGGCTGCCGCTTCTTCAATGGCTGCTTCGACCAGGACGGCACCGCCACCGAGTCGAGAGGAGTTCTCCGACCGCTTGCTCAAGGGCTCGGCCCGAAAGTCCTACGCCCCCGTCGTCGACATCGACTGGGACACCCCCGTCGTGCCCGACAAGTACTTCCTCCCGCCCCGGGTGGTCTCCCTCTACGGCACGCAGATGTGGGAGGAGATGAGCCGCGAACAGCAGATCGAGCTGTCCCGGCAGGAGTTCATCAACCTGCTCTCGGCCGGCGTGTGGTTCGAGAACATCCTCAACCAGGCACTGCTGCGCGGCCTCATGCACGCCGACGTCACGGCGGCCTCCACCCACTATTCGCTCACCGAACTCGGCGACGAGACCCGCCACATGGTCATGTTCGGCCGCGCCATCGCCGCCGTCGACGGTAAACCGTTCCAGCCCAGTCGGATTCAGCGGATGACCATCAACCTGCTGCCGCTGGTGTTCCAGAAGACCGTGCTGTGGATCGCCGCACTGGTGGGGGAGGAGATCTTCGACGCGCTGCAGCGAGAGATTCTCGACGATCCGGACATCCAGCCAATCGTGCGCCGCGTCATGCGAATTCATGTCACCGAGGAAGCGCGCCACATTCAGTTCGCCCGCGACGGTGCCCGCCGCGACGTCCCCAACATGAAGCGTCGAAACCGCTTCCTGCTCGCCACGATCCATGGCGCCGGCGGCCCGTTCTACCGCTACCTGTTCACCAACCGCGCCGTGTACCGCCGCGTCGGGCTCGACGGGTATGAAGGCCGACGGCAGGCCCGCGCCAACCCGCACTTCCACGAGTCCATGCGAACCGGGTTCGCGCCGCTGGCGGCGTTCCTGGAGGAGATCGGTCTGATGAACCGGATCAGCCGGCGCATGTGGAAGCGGAGCAACTTCCTGTGACGGCAATGGCCGACGACAGCGGTGTCTACGACGGCGAGGCCGAACTGGACGTCGCCGGCGTGCGGTGTCTTGTCCGGGTTCGCCTCGCCGGGCACCTCAACCCGATCGACGGGCAATACCACTGGCAGGGACTCGCATACGGCGCACCTGACACCGTCGCGGCAGGCAAACCCGCCCAGCTGACGATCGGGAATCGCAGCGTCGCAGTGAAACTCGTCGAACGCGTCCCGTCCGGTCAACTGATGGTCAGCGGTGTCGGCTCGCCGCCCTATGGCCTGCTGCCGGCCTGACAGACCGCGCTAGTCGATGCCGCCGACGCGTAGATGCGCGGTCATCAGCAGTCCGTCGTACACCGATCGGGCCGGCATCTCGCCGTCATGGGATACGCCCTGAAAATCTGTGGCGACCTGGTGGGCGAGGTCGCGCAGCTTGACGTTGGTCTCTTGGGAGCGCCAGCGCAGTAGGTCGAAGGCCGCGTCGGCGCTGATGCCGTAGACCATCATCAGCATCCCTTTGGCCTGATCGATGGGCGAGCGACGGGCGGCGATGTCCTCGACCTCGTTGCTCAGCTGCTCTTGCGCGCTGTGGAGGTCGCCGGACATGTCGATGTAGAAGCCGTCACTGCCGATGATCTCACCGGCGTCGTCGCGCAACTGGTTGCCCACCACTACGACGTGGTGCGTTCGCCCCTGCTTGTCGCGGATCCGGTGTCGCGTGCTGAACGGGTCACCGGTGAGGCGTATCCGCTGCAGGAGCTCGACCAGCGACTCGCGATCGTCCGGATGTTTGTGGGAGAGCACCAATTCGGTTGTCGGAGTGACGGTGCCGGGCTCGTAGCCATGCATGCGGGCCACCTCGTCTGACCACTCCCATCGGTCGTCGGCGAAAAAGTATCTGACCCATCCGATCCGTGACAATCCGCCGGCTTCGGGTGGCCGCACGTCGCTACGGCGGCTGCTCTCGCCCCGCCGATCATCTGGCCGCCCCGACATGTGCACTACCCCTGATGAAATGACCGTCAAACTTGACCTAAAGCCTGTTACTGACCTTTCTGATCATAATTGCCGTCATCGCAGATGGCGCGCTGTTTTCCCATCGTCGGGACGACGTCGTGCTTTGGTTATTTTTTGCAGGCATTCGGTGCTGCTACGCCTCCCCCGGAGGACGTGCGCGGTATAGCCGGGTGAACACGCTCGATACCTCTTTGGTGGTAAGTTGGCGGTTCGAACAGTTTGCTGCGCGGGGCGAGGAGGCGGGCCATGGCCGAGCCGCTGAAGGTCAATCCGGAGTCGCTTGTCACTTCCGGCGGAGTGTTGGATCAGCACTCGCAGAACGTGTTCGCCACCCATACCCAGGCGGATCAGACCATCGAGTCGTCGCTGTTCAGTTGGGTGGGGCAATCGCAATCCGCGCTGGCCGCGAAAGCTGCCGCGTGGACCACGGTGACGACGACCCTGACCACCCGCCTGTACGAGCATGCCGAAGGTCTGCGGGTCAGTGGCATGACGTTCGCTGCGATGGATCAGCGCGACGCCGAGGAACTCGCCGACGTCTATCGGCCGAACGGTCAGGCGCGTGACGCTTAGCGTCGCAGACATCGAGCGGTGGGATCCCGAGGCCGTCCGGGAAGTTTTTCACGCAGCGTCCGCACGCAGCGGAGCCTCGACCGACGCGGCGCGGGCGTCCGAACAGCTACCTGCCTTTGAGTCCTGGGGTGGGGTGTCGGCGGACGCCGCCCGCGATGCCATTCACAAGACGCGGGTCGACCTCGACGCTCATGCCCGTGAAGCCCTCGCGGTGGCCCAGGCCGCGCAGAAGGCCGCACAGGACATCGAGAAGGTGAAGATCGAACTCCGCGAACTCAAAGACGACGCGAGAAGTCAGGGTCTGGATATCGATCCCGCGACGAACTCGGTGGTGAAGGGTCCGGGGTTCAAGGGGACCGCAGCAGATCTGGCGGCGAAGATCGCCGACCTGCAGGCGCGGTTGAACGCAATCCTGCTCGAAGCCAACGGTGTTGACGCCGAACTGGCCGCGGCGATCAACATGGCGGACGGCAAGCTTCCGATACCGGATGCCCAACCCACTCCGCCGCCACCGCCGGAATCGACCCCGCCCGAGGACGTCAAGAAGTGGTGGGATTCGCTGACGCCGGAGCAGCAGCAGGCCGAATTGCGGGACAACCCACCGTATATGGGCAACCTCAACGGGATTCCCGTCGAGGCGCGCGATCAGGCGAACCAGACCGCGATGCGCACCGACATCGAGAACATCCAGGAAGCCGCCAGCCGGCACGGCGTCTCCGCGCAAGACGTGCTGGATGATCCGTTCCGCTACGGCTGCACCCCGGATGACGTCACGCGCTACACCAACGCGGTCAAGGTCGAACAGGCACTCGAAGACGATCAGGCGCAGACCGGCGCCCAGACATACCTCCAGGTGTATCAGCCGACGAAGTTCGATGGCCAAGGTCGCGCGGCGATCGCGATCGGAAACCCCGACAAAGCTGCCAACACCACGGTGGTGGTGCCGGGCACCAGCCACAGCGTCACCGAGGGCTGGCTCAGCGCCAGCGATGCCAGCAACCTGTACAACGAAGCCGTGAAAGCCGACCCGAGCCGATCGGCGTCCGTCGTCGCCTGGATGGGCTATGACGCACCGAACAGTCTGACCGACCCGCAGGTCGCGCAGACCTCGCTGGCGCATCAGGGCGGCGCGCTGCTCGCCGCGGATGTCAACGGCCTGAACGTCACTCACGGGCCGGGCCCGTCGCATATGACAGTCATGGGACACTCCTACGGCTCGACGACGGTGGCCGACGCCGCAGCCGGCTACGGAATGCACACCAATGATGTGATACTCATCGGCTGCCCCGGAACCGATATGGCCAAGAGCGCCGCGGACTTTCACCTCGCACCGGGTGGGCATGTGTTCGTCGGTTCGGCCTCGACGGACCCGGTCACCCAGCTCGGCGGGCTTCCGCAGGTGCACATCCCGGGTACCGGCGTGAATCTCGCGCTCGGCGCCGACCCGGCCATGGACGGATTCGGCTCGACGCGTTTCAAAGCAGAAGTCCCCGGCTGGACCATCAACGACCACAGCCACTACTTCGAGCGGGGCACCGAGTCGCTGTTCAGCATGGCCGACATCGTGTCCGGCCACGGTGACGCCCTGGCACTCGACGGTATGACCGCCCCACATCGCAGTGACAACATCCTCACCGACATCGGTGTGCTGCCCTCGGATCCCGAGCTGTATCGTGCCCCGACATCAGGCCACTACCACTAGGACGGAGCCCAGTGATCGTGCCGCGCAAGAGAATCCCGCTCGCGGTGACCGTAATGGTTGCCGCCGCACTATCAGGATGTGGAATCATGCAATCCGATGCCGACAAAGTCTCCAATCCGCTGACCCCCGAGCAGTCCAAGGCTCAGGTCATGGATGCCGCGCACGACATCGTCACCACGCTGAACATCAACGTCGTGGAAGCGGCGTTCTGGCACGCGTCGTGTAATGACCAGGGTGACCCGCCTTTTCGCGGGCAGATGCGCATCGCGTATCCACCCGCGGCGTCGTTCGCGGCGTCCGACACCGAGATTGCCCAGATGGTTCAGCAACTCCGCAACACCGGCTGGACGTCCGATCCGGATTTCCACACCCATGGCACCGCGCTGAGCAAGGGCAATGTCGTGGCTGTCTTCGGGCCACAGAACGTCAGCAATCCGAACCGTGACATCGAGCTGTTCGGGGAATGCCGTGACACCACCACGACCAAGGACGCCAAGGGCCGGGTGGAGCGCGTCACCCTGCCCTGACTGATCCGACGGGCAGCAATGGCGCGGGGCGGTACGGTCGTTCACGTGCATCTCGAGGAACTGCAGTGGTTCGTGGTGCTGGCCGAGACCGAACACGTCACCGAGGCCGCGGCCGAACTGGGGGTCAGTCAACCCACGCTGTCGCGCGCGCTGAGCAGACTCGAGCAGAACGCGGGTGTCCCGCTGTTCGATCGCGTCGGGCGCCGACTGCACCTCAACGAGTACGGCCGAATCATGCTCGAGCATGCCCGCCGCAGCCTCTCCGAAATGCAGGCGGCCCTGGATCGCATTACCGCACTGCGGGATCCCGACACCGGCCGCGTCCGCCTGGCGTTCCTGCATTCACTGGCCAACTGGTATGTGCCCGAACAACTTCGGCGATTTCGGGAAACCGCGCCGAAGATCCAGTTCGACCTGTTTCAGGGCGCCGCGCATGAGATCGCCCGCAGTATTCTCGACGGCGGGTCCGACATCGCCATCACCTCACCGCGGCCCGACCCGGCGGACTTCTCCTGGCACCGCCTCTACGTCGAGCGGCTGTGCTTGGCGGTCCCGGTGGGCCACCGGCTCGCGGGGCGTAGCCGGGTCAGCCTGTCGGTGGCGGCCGACGAGCCGTTCGTCGCGCTCGAGAAGCCGTTCGGGTTGCGGCAGTTGACCGACGAATTGTGGGTCGAGGCGGGCATCGATCCGCAGATCGTGTTCGAGGCCTCCGAGATCCCGACGATGGAAGGTCTGGTCGCGGCCGGGTTCGGCGTGGCGGTGGTGCCGGTGCCGCGGGATGGCACCGACGCGAGGGTGGTCCATGTGCCGCTGTCGAACAGCCGGGCCAAACGCGAGGTCGGTTTGGCCTGGGCGCGCAGCCGTCCGCTGGCGCCGCCCACGCAGCGTTTTGTGGATTTCCTCGCCGACAGCTGAGGGGGCGGTCAACGCTCACCTGGCTTCATGCGTACAGTGCATGAGTAGGCGATGGTCTATGCATTGGACACATCAGTAGCGCCTTCCTACCGTGCAATCAGTGACCATTGACCAATCCCTGGAACACACCTGGACTGGGCACACCCGAGGCTCGACCGCCTACACGCGACTACTGGCGGCGCTGTTCTGCGCGGGCGTGGCCACATTCGCGCAGCTGTACTCGCCGCAGGCCGTCCTACCCCTGATCTCCGCGGACCTCGCCGTCGGCGCTGCCCATGCCGCGCTGATCATTTCGGCGTCCACCGTCGGGTTGGCGATCGGCGTGATCCCGTGGTCGGCGCTGGCCGACCGGATCGGTAGGGTCAAAGCCATCACGGTCTCCGTCTCCGGTGCCACGCTGGTCGGGATGCTGGTGCCGTTCGCGCCGACGTTCGGGCTGCTGATGGCCGGCCGGTTCATTGAGGGACTGCTGGTCGGTGGGGTGCCGGCCATCGCGGTGGCCTACCTGACCGAAGAAGTCGACCGTGCGCACGCCGCCCGTGCCGCAGGTACCTTCGTGGCCGGAACAACGATCGGCGGCCTGCTCGGACGGCTGGTGTCCAGTCCGGTGGCCGAGTTCGCGGGGTGGCGGATCGGGGTTTTCACCGTCGCGGTGATCTGCGGGATGGCGGCGATGGGCTTCGTCAAACTGGCTCCCGAACCGCAGGGCTTCACGCCGGCGTCGCACCGCGGTACCAACCCCGACGGCAGTCTCGCGCATCGGCTCGCCGTCAACCTGCGCACGCCGCGCCAGCTCGTCCTGTTCGCCCAGGGCTTTCTGTTGATGGGCGGTTTCGTGGCGCTCTACAACTTCCTCGGCTACCGGTTGACCGCCGCACCGTTCCATCTGCCCGCGTCGGTGGTGAGCTTGGTGTTCCTGGCATACCTGGCCGGAACGTGGGCGTCGTCGCGCGCCGGGGCCGAGGCGGCCCGCTTCGGCCGGAAACGGGTTCTGCTCGTCTCGGTCGTGATCATGATGGTGGGAATCGCGATCACGTTGAGCTCCAACGTGATCGCGATCCTCATCGGGTTGGTGGTGGCGACGGCCGGATTCTTCGGCGCGCATTCCACCGCCGCGGGTTGGACCGGGCAGGCCGCACCCGTCGGCAAAGCCCAGGCGTCGTCGCTCTACAACCTCTTCTACTACGGCGGCTCCAGCGCGATCGGCTGGCTGGGCGGTGTCGCGTTCGACGAGCACGGGTGGACAGCGGTCGCCGTCACCATCCTGGTGCTCGCCGGCGTCGCCGGATCGCTTGCGGCCCTGGTGCTGCGGGACGGCTAGCCGGAACTCAGTAGTCCCAGCCCGCAGGCACACACCGGAATACATCACCGGCGGTTGCCACATGGCAGACCGACGGGAACGGGAGGTGCGTGGCCACCAGCGCCTCGCCGGTCGCCGCGACCTCGCGCAGTAGATTCACCCGCACGCGGGCGGCCTCCTCCGGATCGTGCTCAAAGCCGTTCTGCCACTCCGGATTGTCGAAGCCGGGCAGGAACACCGCGTCGCCGGCGAACGTCAGCCGTTCACCGCGGGATTCCAGCCGAACGACGCTGTGCCCGGGGGTGTGACCGCCGGTGCGAGTGACGAGCACGCCCGGTGCCACCTCATACTCCGTCTCGAACGGCCGCAGTTGCCCGCGGTAGTCGTTCAGGAACTGGGTGGCGGTCCGGCGCAGCACATCCGGGATCGGTTGCGGCATGACCGTGTGGGTGAAGTCGGGCTTCTCCCAGAACTCTGCCTCCCGGCTGGCCACGTGCACCTGCAGGTCCGGGCGAAGCCGCGCTTTGAGGCCCTCGGTGAGCAGCCCGCCGATGTGGTCCATGTGTAGGTGGGTGAGCACGACGTCGGTCACGGCGCCCGGGTCGATGCCGGCGGCTTCGAGCCGCTGCACCGTCTGCCCGGCCCGCGGGAAGTCAGGGAACTCCACCCCGAGACCGGCGTCGACGAGAATCGTTCGGCCACCGGTACGCACCACCACGACGTTGAGCGGCCAGTCGACGACGTCGCGCGGCAGGAACTGATCGTCCAGCCAACCCGCCAGCTCGGCCGGGGGCGTCGTGGTCGCCAGCGTCGACGCGGTGATGGGCAACACCCCGTCGCTGATCACCAGCACCTCGAGATCGCCGACCGGCACCGCGTAACGCGACGGAACGAGCTCGTCGGCTCGGGAAATGTTGTCCACACTCATGTTTGTTCTCCTGACCGGTTCGGGAATTGCCCTTCGATTGCGGTGAACGCGCAGTGATTCGAAAAGTCATCCCGGGAACGGCGCCGCAATGCGAAGGTAGAGCCGATGCGTCGAGGAATGTTCGGTGTGCCGCTCCTGGCCACAACGCTGCTGACGGGCCTGATCGGTGCGCCCACAGCGTCGGCCGGCGACAATGACTGCGCTCTGCTGCTGCCCGCGGCGGACCAACTGGAAGCGGTGTTCAACGAGATCGCGCCGACAGGGACGCCGCCGTGGGTCGCCGCTCAGGTTCGGGCGCCACTGAGCCCGCTGCACAACCTGAGCAGTCCGCCCGGTATCGACCTCCGGATTCGGTCCAACATGGTGGCGTCGCAGATCGACAACGGCGATCCGTACCGCCCGGCGACACCGGAGCGACTTGCCGGCGATCTCGCCAAGGCCAGGGACTTGCTGGTGGCGGTTCGCGATTGGTGCGCGCCCTAACGTCGTGTGCACCCCGGGCACTCTTGTCCTCGTTACGATCTGGCCCGAGGATAATCGGGAACGACGCGACGGACGGAGGTGACTCGGCAGGTGAGTTCCTTGCCCGACGCGGCGACGCTGGAGACAGTGCTCGACGTCGCTGCCCGCGCCCCTTCTCTGCGCAATCTGCAACCGTGGCGCTGGCAGGTCGACGACGATGCCGTGCACCTGTATGCGGACTGGAGTCGCCGGGCCGGTGACGCACCGGCCGACCGGCGCGACGTCCTCCTTGGCTGCGGGGCGGTTCTCGATCACTGCGTCGTCGCGATGGCGGCAGCGGGCTGGCACCCGAGTGTGCGGCGGTTCCCCGACCGTGCAGACAACAGCCATCTGGCGATCCTCGAAGTTGTCGAACAGCCGCCTCAGGGTGGATGGCGTGAGCTGGCCTCGGCCATACCGAAGCGACGCGCCGACCGCCGCCCATACGGCACCCGGCGGATTGCGCCCGGCACGCTCGAGCTGCTTTACATCCGGGCCAGACGGCTGGACGTCGATGTGCAGGTTGTGCCGACGTCGCGGTGGAGGCGGCTGGACGACGGCACCGTCGAGCTTCGGTACCCAACGGGTGCCGGCGAGCAGTCCGAGGAAACACCCGATGGCTCGGTGTTGCTGGTTCTGGGCACTGGCCGCGACGGTGACGACATGCGGTTGCGAGCCGGCGAAGCGCTCAGCCACTTGACGCTGACGGCCACCGCGATGGGTCTCGCGAGCTGCCCGCTGACCGAGCCGCTGAACGACACCCGGAGCCGACTTGCGCTGGCATGCGAGGTGTTCGACGGTGCGACTTATCCGCAAGCCCTGATTCGGGTCGGACACCCGTTGGACGACGCCAAGCCGCTGCCCCCGACTGAGCGTCGCGCGGCGCGCGATGTCACTGTGTGGACCAATCGGTAGCGCTCAGTTACCGAACACACCCCAGCGCTTGATCTGGACGCGCTCGGCGTCGGGCCAAATCGCTTTGGCGGCAGGTGAATTGCAAAAGTAGTCCTCGGCCTGACGAATGCTCATGTCGACCGCGTGCAGGCCGTCTTCCTGGTGGGCGCGGCAGTTGACCGTCAACGCCTTGTTGGTGGCCGGGTCGGCCTCCAGCACTTCGATGGTCAACACCACGACGAGCGTGTACCCGGCGCCGGTCGGCAGGTAGAAGGTGAGGTCCCGACTGGCCGGGCCGCCGCCATTGCTGACGACATAGCCGTCCCCGCTGGGATACACGGCCTGCCCGACCATCTGGGTGCGTTCGTAATGGCGACTTTCTTCGTGGGCACGCCACACCGCGAACCGAGTGTTCGGATTGGCGCCGTTGAGCAGATTCCGCGAGATCGGGATGATCAGTTCGTCACGCCCGTCGCCGTCGATGTCCTGCAGCCCGACGCCTCCCGGGGTGGACGGCTCCAGGAGTTCGTCGATCGTCTGCACGACTGCACCCGACCGGTCTGTCACGGTGACCTTCACCGCCCCGGGCTTCGGCAATTCGGGCACCCGCCAGTAGTTCACGGCGAAGTCGAGATCACCGGAGCGCAAGGCGCAATCGACTTGTGGCGACGTGCCCGACGGTGTGATCACCGGGTTCGACTGCGGGCAGGGCGGCAGCGAGGTGTCCGCGACTGCGTGTGGACACACCACACCGGCTGTCGCGATCGTCAGCGACGCCATCAGCGCCGACAAGCGCATGAATGCGTGCCGACTGTGCGTGTTATGCACCGATTTCGGGCAAATTCCGTGCATAACACGCACACTCACGGACGCGGTGCCGGTTTGGCAGGAGCGGGAGCCGGAGGCGCGGGTGGCGCGGGAGGAGCGGGCGCAGCACCCGGAAGCTGTTGCTCCTCGGGTGCCTTGGTTCCGGTCTTCGGGCCGATATCGGTGACCTGCCACCCGTTTCCGACCTTGTTCACGGTGACCCGCAGCAGGATGATCGACACCTTTGGCGTCGGGTTCTGCAGATTGCGGGTGGTCTGATGGGCCGACACCACAACTTCGTAGGACCCGTCCGGGGTGAGAACCGGGTCGGTGGCCAGCACTTCGCCGGTGGAGCTCACCTGAGCCTGAAGCATCACCGCTTTGAGCAGGTCGGTGGCGTTGACGTATTTGTCCTTGAGTTGCTGTGACACACCGTCTTCGACGGATCGGAAGAACGCGTCCGGGTCTTCGAAGCTGTAGGTGAGCGACTTCATCGCATAGTCGCGGGCCAGTTGTGCAGCGGCCTCGCGATCGGCCTGCGCTTGACGCGCCTGGGCGAGTTGGCTGTTCACCTCGCGGTACTTGACGAAACCGAACGCGCCGCCCCCGACGAGCAGGACCGCCAAGACGATCGCCACCCAGAAGCTGCGGGCCCGCGACCCCTGCCGCGGCGTGGCCGAGGCCTCGTCCGCCGGGGCGGTCTCGGTCGCGGTGTCGTCGACCTTGTCGTCCTCGCCGACAGGTGAATCGGTCATCTCAGAGCTGTCCTCGCTGTTGTTCATTGATGCCACTCGGGTACGTTGAGCTGCACCCGGACGCCGCCGGTGTCGTTGAACGTCGATTCCCAGAAGTCCAGCCAGTGCCCGGCGTCAATCTTGATGTCGTGTAATGGTGCCATCGCGGGCTGCAGGATGGTGGCGAAAGTACCCAGCGGCCCGGCCAGCATGTCGAGCCATTCGCCGAACTTGGCGACGAAGATCCCCGCCGGGTCCTGCGGGCCGATGACGCCGATGCCGGTGTGCGACAGGATCTCGATCTGGTGGACCAGCTGCAAGAAGGCAGGCACCGACTTCGGCAGCATTTTGCCTGTCTCGCTGATGATTTCGCCGGCATGGATGTCGCCCAGGTTGGTGGTGAACGTCGACACATTGCTGAACAACGTGTTCAACAGTTCCTTGTCGTCACGGATCACCTTCGCGGTCAACCCGGCAGTGACGGCCAGCGAGTCGATCGTCTCGTCATTGCCCTTGAATGCCGCCGACATGTCGTTGATGATGCCGTGGATCTGGTCGAGGTTCAGGGCCGTGAACAGAACATTGGCCCTGGTGAGCAGGTCGCTGGCGGTCACGATCGGTGCCACCCGGTCCGGCGGAATCACCGCGCCGTCGGCGAAGTAGGGCGGCGCGATCAACGTCGGCCGGAAGTCGATGTACTGTTCACCGGCCGCCGACAGGTTCTCCACGCTGATCGTGCTGTCGGCCGGGACCTGATACTTGCGGTCGACGTCCATCGAGACCGCAAGCCCGGTTGCGGTGGTCTGAATACCGGTCACCCGGCCGACCTTGATACCGCGCATCGTCACTTCCGAGGTGGGCATCAGACCACCGGACGAGTTGAGCAGCAACGTCAGTCGCGTGACTTGTTTGGTCGGCCCCATGTCGAGCACGCCGAACGACATGTAGGCCGCGCCGGCCAGGGTCATCACCACCAGGATCACCAGGGTGGTGCGCGCACTGAACTTCATGGCACCAGCCCCATCGTCTGCATGGCCTCCACAGCCTGGTTCGCCTTGTCGGCGGGATCGACCCCTTCGCGTCCGGTCGGCGCGTGCAGTTCGGTGATGGTGTACTTCGGACCGCCGTCGCGGAACCACCCGAGCAGCTTGTAGCGCAGCAGTGCCACGAATTTGTCGGCGATCACCGGGATCGTGGTGTCCGCGGTGGCCATCGTGTGGATCATCGGCGTGATGTAGGACAGGATCTGCATCAGGTCGCCGGCGATGGGGTTGATCAGATCGCCGCCGAGCTTGCCGACGTCCTTGCTGGCGCCGACGACATTCAGGATGGCCATCGTGACCGCCGACAGCCCTTGGAGTTTCGCCGGGCCTTCGGTCACCAGCCGGTTGAACACCTGGGTGTTGGCCGCGAATCCGGAGGTGATGTTCTCCATGCCGTCGAGCATCTGGTCGATGGTGTCCTGATTGGTGGCCAGGTCGTTGAGCACCCCGGCGACCGTGTGCTGCATGCGGGTCAGCTCGTGCGGATCCTGCGGGAACGCTTTGTTGACGTTGACCACGGTGGTCTGCAGGGTGCCGATCGCGCCGCCGGCGACTAGGTTCGACATCGAGCGCAGGAGATCCTCGACGTTGTCGGCCGGCGAGGTGTTGCCCAGCGGAATGGTGTCGCCGTCGCGCAGTACCGGGCCGGACTTGTCTTCCGGCGGTAGCAGGGCGATGTAGATGTCGCCGAGCGGGGTTGCCTGACGAAGCTCAGCGCGGGTCGCGACGGGAAGCTTGGTGTCACCGGCGATTTCGACGGTCGTGACCGCGGTGGTGCCCTGGAGCCGGACGCTGTCGAGCACGCCGATCTGCACGCCGCCGGAGTCAACCTTGGCCCGGGCCGGCAGATTGAGCACGCTGGCGAACTCGATGTTGATGTCGTAGGAGTGCCGCGGGGTGTAGGCGCCCGGCACCGGCAGCCGGGTCGGATCCAGTGAACAGGCGGCGGTGAGACCGATGGTGACGGTGAACAACAATGCGCTGAACGCGCGCAGCGAGCGTCGGGTCATGGCAGGGCCGCTCCCAGAACGAGATTGGTGAGGCCGAGCGTCACCGGGTCGGTCGGGGTGCCCGACGCGCACGCCGCCGCGGCGCCGGGGATGTTGCGCTCGGTGAGTCCTTGGCAGATGGCGCCGGCCTGCGTCGGGGCGATCGACACCTGCGGCGGGATATACGTGACGTTGTGGGTGCCCCAGGCCGGCTCGTAGATGTCGGCGAGCCAGTTGCTGAACTGCGGCCAGGAGTTGATCATCGCGGTGATCGCCGGGATGTGCCGGTTCAACAGATCACGCAGACCTCCGAACCGCTTGTCGAACTTGTCGTAGAACCGCGGGCCGAACCGGTTGAGCGCCTCGATCAGCGTTGGCAGGAGGTGCGACACATTGGCCATTGCGGCACCGAAGTTGTCCGACAGGCCTTCCATCAATTGGGTTGTGACCGGCAGGGTCTGGATCACCGAGGCGAAGCTGTCCCAGTTCTTGAGGAAGTCGGAGGTGAGGATCTCGCCGTTCTCGAACAGCTGGCGGTAGTCGGCGTCGGCCTTGTACGGGTCGGCGAGCATGGTGCGCAGGTTGCGCATCGTCTTGTTGATCCCGGGCCCGGTGCCCTGAAGGGAATTGCTTGCCGCGCTGAGACTGTCGTTGATCGCCTGCACGCCGGGCGCCTTGGACGGATCCTGGCCCGGTTGGGATCCCAGGATCGCATCGGTGAGACTGCCGATGGCGGAGAACGTTTCGCTTACGCTGATCGGCGTCTTGGTGGACTTGAGCTTGATGCAGCCCGGCCCGGTGAACTTGGGGCCGCCGGTGTAGGGCTTGGTCAGCTCGACGTGGCGATCCGTGACGATGGATTGCGAGTAGGTGACCGCACCGACGTCGGCAGGCAGGATCAGGTCCGCGGGCACGGTGAAGTCCACCTCGACATGGTCGGGTTTGTTGACGATCGCGGTCGTCGAGCCGACCTCGATACCCAGTAGCGCGACCTTGTTGCCGGGGTACAGGCCCACCGCGTCGGTGAATTCGGCGCACATCGCCCGGGTGGGGTTGATCTTCGGGGCCAGCACTTTGATGCTGACGGCCACCGCGACCGCCAGCACGGTGAGGATCACCGCCGCTATGGCGAGTCCACGCCGCGACCGCAGTCGCGCGCCGATGTTCGATGTCTTCGTCATGTCAGCCGGAGCCATGTCAGCAGGTCTTCATGATGTTGGGCAGGCAGAGGTCCTGACCGGGGACCAGCCGGTTGTGCTGGTCGAAGGTGACACCGTTACCGCTGAGCATGGGCCCGATGATGTTGAGTGTCTGCCCGAGACCGTCCAGGGCCATGCCCCAGCGCTCCGGGTGGGCCGCCAGCGTGTCGCTGATGTCTTCGATTCCCTCGGCGATGGGCATGACGTCTTTGCCGTACCACATCGTCAGCCGGTCGAGGACGCGGGTCAATTCCTTGATCAGAGCGAAGAATTCGACGATGTCGACAGCCTTGGAGGTGTACATCTTGCCGAGGATGTCGAACTGCTCGAACAGGGTGATGAGCTGTGCGCGTCCGGCAGTCATGGCGCGCAGTCCGTCGTTGACGAAATCGAGCCCGCGATGAAAATCGGTGGTGGATCTGCTCATCGATTCGGTCATCCGGTCGGCGGACTGCAAGAGGTTGCGCACCGCGTCGGGGTACCGGTTGGCCGCGTTGGCGACTTCGGCGAAGGTGTCGTGGATGACCTGGCCGTCGACTTCTTTCACCACCGGGGTGGCTGCCTGGATGATGTCGTTGACCTCGAACGGCAGGGTGACGCGTTGCGGCGGAATGCCGTTGCGGCCCAGCGGAGCTGTTCCCTTGGGGTCCAGCGCGACGTAGTGGCCGCCCAGCGGGGTCAGTAGCTTGATGTCGAGGGTGGAGTCCGATCCGACCTTCACCGAGTTCTCGACGTCGAACTTCATCTCGACCAGGGCGCCGTCCAGGCGGACGCTGGTGACCTTGCCGACCGCGATGCCGGCCACCCGCACCTGGTCGCCGGCGCGCAGCCCCGCGGAGTTGGGCATGTGGGCGGTGTAGCCCGCCTCGTCGGCCGGATTCAGGTAGGCCATCGCGGTGCCGGCGAGCGCGGCGATGATGACGACGACGCCGATGATCCCGTTTCGGCGGTTGCGGTTGGCGGTGGCGCGCTCGTCCCGCGCACCTTGGCGCCCACCGATTGTGGCGCGCAGGGTGGTGAGGTGCTTGTCGAGTTGCATTACTTGCACACCACCAGGTTCTGCTGCGCGAAGGAGACCTCGCCGATCCCCGGCAGCGTGACCTCGCCGCGCGAGCAGGAGAAAGTCGGGGTTGCCGGCTGTTCGTCGACCAGCCAGTCCCGCATGCCCTGGATCAACGACGGCGCGAGCGAGAGGCCGGCGATGATGGTCGGGGTCTGCGGCCACATCCGGCTGCTCAGGTCGTAGAGCGGGCCGGTCGTACCGTCGAAGGTGCGCTCGAAATATTGCATGACGTGGGTGGTGTTCCGCAGCACCGGCAGCCCGCTGTCCAGCGACTGACGGAATTCCTCTGCCTTGGAGCCGAATTGAGCGAGCACCACATTGAGCTGGGAGATGAGCTGGAACAGCTGTCCGGACTTGCCGCCCAGATCTTGGGAGATCGCGCTGAGATTGCGGATCATGGTGGTGATGACGAGCTGGCGGTCCACTGCCAGCGTGGAGATTTCGTCGAGGTCGTGAAGGAACGGGCCGATGCCCGACTCGTCGCCCTGAATCAGCCGCAGCAGGTTCTCGCCCAGCAGGTTGAACTGGGCGGGGTCGAGGGTTTGGAAGATCGGCTGAAATCCGTTGAACAACTTCGCCACGTCGAACGACGGGATGGTCTGCCCGATGGGAATGGTGCCCCCGTCCGGCAGCCGGTTGTCGGGCTTGGCCGGCTGGACGAGTTCCACGTAGCGCTGCCCGATCAGGGTCTGATAGCGCACCGCGGCCACGGTGTTGGTGTAGACCGGATGGTCGGCCTGGGCGGTGAAATCGACCTTGGCCACCCGCCCGTCGAGCCGGATGGTCTGCACTTTGCCGACCTGAACCCCGGATATGCGGACGTCGTCACCGACATAGAGGCCGGACACATCCGAGAACGTGGCGGTGTACCCGGACAGCGCTCCGGTGACCGGACTGCGCAGGGCGGTCAGCACGATGAGCGTGCACACCACCGCGACCGCCGTGAATACCGTCAGCCAGAAGACCGACTTGGTAACGCTTCTCACCGGCCACCGCCTGGCGGGGCCGGGGCGGGAGCCTCGGCGGGCAACGCGGCGGCCAGCCCGGGCATGGTGTCCAGGGTCAGTTCGAGATTCAAGCGGACCTTACCGTTGACGATCGGGAACGCCGTGCTGGTGCGGTCCAGCAGACCGGAGATCCGGTCGTAGGCCGGCGACATGCTTCCGTACATGTAGGCGTAGGGCACAAAGACGCTCATGAGGCCGCCGAACAGCGGGACGAGCCAGGAGATGTGCTTGGCGAAGATCCCGTCGGTGGTGAAGAGCAGCTTCGCCAGCTGGTCCATGATGAGGTTCATCCGATCCACGCCGTCGGGGTGCGCCAGGAATTCCATCCCGTTGAGCAGGTCGTAGGCGAGGCTGACCAGCGGAACGGCGTCACTGACCCCGTTGACCACCGAGGCGAGCACCGAAAGCGACTGTGAGACGGGCACTTTCTGCGAGTCGGTGACCATCTTGATCAGGTCGAAGTAGGACCGGGTGACCGGCTCGGTGAGGTCGGCGTGCTTACGCACGATCGCGATGATGTGGTCGATGTCGGGCGAGTCCATGATCCGGCCGAACTTCTGACCTTGCCGCAGCAGCCCGGTGATGGACGCCGAGCGCACATTGGTGTCGACCGTCAGCGTCTGGTTCGACCCCAGCCGCGGGCCGGTTCCGCTGCTGACCAATTCGACGGCGGCCAGGCCAAAAGTGTTGGACGAGGTGAAGTTCGCGGTGGTGTCGGCCGCCAAGGCTGCCGCCTGGCGTGGCTCGAGTTCGAGGGTGATCTTCTGCTTGTTGAAGCCGGCCGACTGCAGCGTCTTCACCGAACCGATGGTCAGGCCTCGGAATTTCACTTCCGCACCCGGGGTCAGGCCCTCACCGAGTTTGTCAGCCATCACCGTCAGTTTGAATGTGTCGGCGTAGCTGCCGGTTCCGAGTTGATAGAGGACAGTGCCCGCGACGAGCAACACGATCGCGGCGATGAAGCCGCGGATGCGCAGCGCGCGCGACGTGGGCCTGCGCCCGCCCTGGTCGGCAGATGCGAACATGCCCTATCCCGAGATCCGAATCCCGGGGCTGTTGCCCCAGAACAGCAGTGTCAGAACCATATCCGCGGCGACCACCGTGACGATGCTGGCCCGGATGGCCCGTCCGGACGCGCGTCCGACACCTTCAGGACCGCCGACGGCGTAGTAGCCCTGGTAGCCGTGGATGGCGATGATCAGCGTCACAAAGATGACGGCCTTCAGCACCGAGAACACCACGTCGGAGGGTTGGATGAAGGAGTCGAAATAGTGGTAGTAGGTGCCCGACGACTGGCCGTGCATCACGTTGACCACCAGCGCGCAGGACACATAGCTCAGCGCCAGCGTCACCACGTACAGCGGGATGATGGTCAGCATGCCGGCGATCACCCGGGTGGTGACGACGAACGGGATCGACCGGATGCCAAGCGCTTCCAGAGCGTCGATCTCCTCGGAGATCCGCATGGCGCCGATCTCGGCGGTCATCCGGCAGCCGGCCTGCGCGGCGAAGCCGATGCCGGCGATCATCGGCGCCATCTCCCGGGTGTTGGCGTACGCGGAGACGAAACCGGTCAGCGGGCCCATCCCGACCATGTCGAGGGCGCTGTAGCCCTCGATCCCCACCGAGCCGCCGACCGCGGTACCCATGAAGATCAGCACACCGATGGTGCCGCCGCCGACGATCAGTGATCCGTTCCCCCACATCACGTCGACCAGCAGCACCCCGGTCTGATGCCGGTAGTGCCGGAGCGTGTGTGGGATCGCGCCGAGTACCTGGGCCAGGAAGCTGACCTGGTGCCCGAGGCGCTGGACCAGCGAGTCACCTTGGTCGGCGATCCACAACGGCGCGCGTAGGGCACTGGGAATGTGCCGGGACGGCGATGACACCCGAGCCATCAGCCCATCCTCAATGGCATCGACATCGAGACACCCTGGGTGATGATCAGGTTGAGGACGAATACGGCCACCACACCGATGACCACAGACGCGTTGACGGCGTCGGCCACACCGCGCGCACCGCCGGTGGCCTCCAGACCGCGTTGGCAGGCCACCAGGATCACGACCACACCGAACAACCAGGTTTTCAACATCGCCACGATGACGTCGTTGACACTGGCGAACGAAGCGAAGGACGCGATGTAGCTGCCGGGTGTTCCGGACTGGAAGCCGACGTTGATCGCGTAGCCCGCTGCTAGCCCCATGAAGATGATGAAGGCACACAGCACCGGCGCGACGAACACGATCGCGGCTAGGCGGGGGTGACCAGTCGCTGCACCGGGTCGACGCCCATCACCCGCAACGCGTCGACCTCTTCACGGATGGTGCGGGCGCCGAGATCGGTGGCCACTGCCGAACCGGCGGCCCCGCCGAGCAGCAATGCCGCCACCATCGGTGCGCCCTGCCGGATCACGCCCAGACCGCCGGCGGCGCCCGACACCGAGGAGGCGCCGACCTGCTGGATGAAGTTGCCGACCTGCACGGCCACGATCACACCGAACGGAATGGACACCAACAGCGCCGGGATCGCCGTGACGCTGATGATGAACCAGGCTTGGTTGAGGGTGTCTCGCCAGGGGTGGCGCAACCGGACGAGGTCGGTGATGAGGAAGCCGAGGGCTTGTGCGCCGAGGCCGAAGAAGCGGCCCAAGGTCTGCAGCGACGAATCAGTTCGGGACATGAAGCGACGGAAGGGTCGGCTCAATATGTCGGCGACCTGGCGGCCCAACGGTGCTTCCGCGGAGGCCGGGGGATCGACGGGCGGCTCGGAGGTGGCGACTGCCACGAATGCGTCGATATCGACGCACGCAAGTTCGCTGGCTTCTGTCTCGGTCGCTGCTTGGGCCGCAGTCGCGTCATCGACACCTGCGGTCAACGGCAGGCACCTCCTTAATCGCTGGTACGACCAGTTCCCCCAGCAAAGTCCGAGCTTGGTTGTTGCGCGTTTACCAGCGGTACGAGTACGTGCGTTGTACCAGCGGCGGCAGGCGTGTGTTCGCGGAAAGAAGATCAGTGTGATGTACACCACATTCGAGCGTCAAGGCCTGCTCGGGCCCGCGCGCGACGGCTGCGGGTGCCTGTTTCCTGCGGAAGGGTCAATAACGTGCGCGGATGCGCCGTTGGCCCGTCGGCGGCGGCAAGTTCGCAGCACGGGCGAGGGTTTCACCCCATTCGCGCCCGGCGTTGCTCGCCGCATGGGCGGTCCATGCACCCGGGAAATGCACAGGAATTTGCCAGCGGGTCAAATTGCTGCGCGGTTACCCGCGTGGAGCCGTGGCGACCGCGCCTCTGACCGTCCGACTCGGGCCGGTCGATCGGAAGTGGTACCGCGCATCGCCGTGTTCACATTTCGCGCGAGTGTCGCCGACGGGTGGTCCGGGCAAATGCCGCTATGGCTCTCTGGGAGATCCCCAAACCCCGGCGGAGACGAGCGCACCTGCACTAGGGTTCGTGCAAGTTAGACACACTAGGTGGGGGTCATGGCGCTCGAACGACATGCCGGTCGGCTCTGAGCGCAACGGCGCGGAGGATGGGCGCACGCGAGTAGTCGACTACATCGCTGAGCGCCTCGTTCGCCGCGGCGTTCGCCATGTGTTCGGCGTGGACGGCGCCAACATCGAAGATTTCTACGACGCCGCCCACTCCTGTCCGGACCTCACCGCGGTGGTTGCCAAGCACGAGTTTTCCGCGGCGGCGATGGCCGACGCCTACAGCAGGGCCGGCTGCGGTCTCGGCGTCGTCTGCGCCACCTCCGGCGGCGGTGCCCTCAACACCCTCCCGGGACTGGGGGAGTCGTTCGCCAGCCGGGTACCGGTGCTGGCGTTGATCGGCCAGCCGCCGACGACGTCGGACGGGCTCGGCTCATTTCAGGACACCAGCGGCGTCAACGGGGCCCTGCCCGGCGAAGCGTTGTTCGCGGCGGTCTCGGTGTTCTGCGAACGGATTGTGACGGCCGATGACATCGTGACCGCGCTGCCCCGGGCGATCTCGGCCGCGACGACCATCGGTGGGCCGGCGGTCCTGCTGTTGCCCAAGGACATTCAGCAGGCCGCGGTGAAGCCGACGCGCGATGATCCCGCCGACGACGCGCCACCGGAGGTCGGGCACCTCACGGAACTGGTCGACCTGCTGCGCAGCACCGACGGACCGGTGACGATCATCGCCGGTGACCAGGTTGCCCGCGACGACGCCCGGGCCGAACTGGAGACGCTTCGTGCGGTCCTGAAGGCGAACGTGGCCACTGTGGCCGACGCGAAGGACGCCGCAGTCGAGTCGTTGGGCGTCGCCGGGGTGATGGGTCACCCGGCAGTGGTTGCGGCACTGGGCGACAGCGCACTGTGCCTGGTGATCGGCACCCGGCTTCCGCTGATGGCCCGCGGCGGTCTGGACGCAGTGCTGGGTTCCGTTTCGGTCGCATCGATCGGCGCCCGGGCTCCCTACCTGCCGTCCACACACATCGAAAGCCACGACCTCCGTCGCTCACTCACCCAGCTGGCGACGGCGCTTGCCGACACGGAGAGCCGGATGCCGGCCGCGCAACCCGGCCGCGGCGAGTTGACGCCACCAGAGCATGCCGGCGCGGGAGTGCGCTACCGCGACGCGATGCGCGCCTTGGACGGGCTGCTGCCACAGGATGCCGACATCGTCGTGGACGCGGGCAATATCGGTGCGGCGGCGATCCACTGGCTGCCGGCGCGACGCGACGGCCGGTTCCTGGTCGCCCTCGGAATGGGCGGTATGGGTTACAGCTTCGGAGCCGGCATCGGCATGGCCTTCGCCCGAAATCGCCGCACTGTCGTGATCGCCGGCGATGGCTCGTTCTTCATGCACGGCATGGAGATTCACACCGCGCTGCACTACCGGCTGCCGGTGACCTTCCTGTTGTTCGACAACCACGCGCACGCCATGTGCGTCACCCGTGAACAGCTGTTCTACGGTGACCGCTACAGCTACAACCGGTTCGGCCCCAGCCGGCTGGGTGCGGGGCTGTCGGCCATGTTCCCTGCGCTGCCGTCGGTGGATGTCACCGATATCGGCGAACTCGGCGTGGCTGTCAAAGCCGCGCTCGACGCCGACGGGCCGTCCGTGGTGTCGGTCGAGTGTTCGGCCGACGAAATCCCGCCCTTCACAGCCTTTTTGGGTGCAACAACACAGCTGGACCAATCGCCCCAGCCAGATTCGAGGGAACGCTGATGACACTGCCTGCGCTCGAGGACATCGCCGCACACCACGGCGGCGCCGACCCGATTTCGGGCCTGATGCGCATCGAGACCTCTCCCCGGGAGAAAGCCACCCCGGTCCTGATGGAGATGATCCACGCGGTCTATCCACACGACGAGGTCTTCGGCGAGTTCTGCACCGTCAACGACTACATCGATTGCCCGCCCGACGAACTCTTCGACTATCTGGCCGACACCCGTTCCTTGGAGGAATGGACCTACAGTCTGCGGGGTTTCACCCGCACCGAGGAGGACGGTCTCTGGCTGGCATATGACCGGCTGGGCACCGAAACCGAGATCTACACGCGCACAGTGGCCAACCGGGATGCCCGCACCGTGGATTACCACTGCGCCTGGGATCAGGGCAGGCACTTATGGATGATCTACCTGATGCGGGTGGTCGACGCGCAGGTGGTGTTCAACAAGCCGGGGTCGGTGGTGTTGTGGACCAACTGCCGCCACCCCTTCTACGACGAGAACCCGTACCCGGACGCCGCCCCGCCGGAGCGGCCGGTCTGGGTGGGGGACTTCTGGGACATGTTCGGCGCCGGGCACCTTCTGGAGCTGAAGAATCTCAAGGCGATTGCCGAATACCGCCACCGTAACGGCTTACCGATCACCCCGGACTGGATGCGCGAGTCATGAGCCGGCCCACCATCAGCCTGATCGACGTCGCCACCTATCTGCCCGAAAACCGAGTCCCCGCAGAGTGGTACACCCAATTCAGCGGCGACGACGACATGCGGGACAACCCCATGTTCCGGCCGCCGGACTTCCGTCACCATGCCGCTGACGACGAGTCCAACGTCGACATGATCCAGCGTGCCGTTGACGCACTGATCGACCGGCACGGGCCTGCCGTGCTCGACGACGTCGATGTGCTGCTGACCCATTCGCAGCTGCCCGATCTGCCGATCCTCGGCGCCGGCGGCGAAGTCGCCAAGCGGCTGGGCATCAATCCCGAGTGGATCATCGACGTCCACAACGGGGGCTGTGCGGCATTTGTGTTGATGCTCAAGCTTGCTCGCCAGCTGCTGGCCGGTGGCGCCGGGCGGACCGCGCTCATCGCGGTCGCACAGAACGCCGCAGGCAAGATCTTCGAGCAGGAGCAGGTGCGTAAGCTCGCCCAGGCCTCGGTGCCCGGCGACGGTGCGGCAGTCGGGCTGGTCACCGTGTCGGACAGCTCGCCGGTGCTGGACATCGAATGCCGCTACTTCGGCGAGAACGCCACCGACATGACCCTGGCCGCCGATCCCGCGCGGCGATGGTGGGAGGCGGGGCCCGGTCAGGGCTACGTCGGATTCAACGAAGGCAAGATCATCAAGGTTCTCGCCCGCGGCAACCGCCAGGTCCCCCAGGTGGTGCGCGCGGTGTGCGACCGGATCGGTGTCAAGCCGGGCGACCTCGACCTGTTGGTCACCAATCAGCCCAACCGGCTGCTGCTGCGGAACTGGAATGAGGCGCTGGGGATTTCACCGGAGCGGCATCGCGACACATTCCAGGAGTGCGGCAACCTGTTCGCCGTCGCCATCCCGGTGAACTTGGAGGCGGCGGTCCTCGACGGCCAGATCGGTGCCGGTGACATCGTGATGATGGCCGGGTTCGCCCACGCCGGGGACTTCGCGGGCGCCGCTGCCATCCAGTGGGGCGGAACCCGGACATGACGGCCGCCGACGGCCTGCCGACGTCGATGAACGCCGTCGTCGACGACATCATCGGCCTGATCCAGGCCGAAACCGACTGCGCCACCACCCTGACCGCTGACTCGGGACTTCAGGACGCGGGCATGGATTCTGCCCGGGTGCTGTCGCTGGTGTTCCGGATCGAAGCCCGCTATGACATCGAACTGGACGCCGAGGACGGCGACGACTTGCGTACCGTCGGCGACTTGGCCCGGCTGGTGCTGCGTCGCATCCAGGAACGGTCATGACCAGCGCCCCGGCGATCCGGCCCAAGTTCGAGACGCTCACCGAGATGCTCGACGCGGCAGCCATGCGCGACAAGAGTTTGATCTTCGTGGACCGCAATGAGGTCGACACCGACGTACCGATGGCCGATATCGCTCGGCGGGCTCGTTCGGTCGCGGCGGGCTTGCACGACAACGGGGTTCAGCCCGGCGACCGGGTCGCACTGGTACTGCCCACCGGTCCGGAATTCGTCGCCTGCTTCTTCGGTGCCCTGTACGCCGGCGCCATCCCGGTGCCGCTGTACCCGCCGGTGCGGCTGGGCAAGCTCGACGAGTACCGGCAACGCACCGCGGCGATGCTGCAGGCGGTCGACGCCGTCCTGGTGGTCACCGAGGATCGCATTCGTCCGCTCCTCGAGGCGGCCGGGGCGAGGTGCCGAACGTCCGTCGAACTCGACGGGCCGGGTCGCCGTGACATTGATGTGTCCGCCGATGACATTGCGCTGATTCAGTTTTCCTCTGGCACCACCCATGACCCGAAACCCGTCGCACTCAGCCACCGCAACCTGTTGTCCAACCTTGCCGCGATCGCGGACTACTTCGCGGCGGCGGGCATGCCCGACCAGGTTGGTGTCACGTGGCTGCCGCTCTATCACGACATGGGCCTGATCGGGAATCTGCTGAGCGCGTTCTATCTTCCGCGGCCGCTGGTATTGCTGCCGCCCGAACTGTTCCTGGCCGTCCCCGCGGCGTGGTTGCGTGCGATCTCACGGCACCGCGGAACCGTCACCGCCGCACCGAACTTCGCATTCGGCCTGTGCCTCAAGCGGATCCGCGACGACGAACTCGACGGTGTCGACCTGAGCTCGTGGCGACTGTGTCTGAACGGCGCCGAGCTGACCAGCGCCGAGGTCCAGCGCCGATTCAGTGAACGGTTCGGGCGTTGGGGGTTCGACGCGCGGGCGTTCACGCCGGTTTACGGCCTGGCCGAGGCGTCGCTGGCGGTCACCTTCAAGCCGGCGGGCAGAATGTTCGGCGTGCACCAGCTCGGCGATCGGGAACTGGTGAGCACGGGCCGTCCGCTCGCCGGTGTCGAGGTGGAGATCCGCAACGACGACTCCCGGCCGCTGCCCGACGGCGAAGTGGGGCACATCTTCGTTCGCGGACCCAGCGTGATGACCGGGTACTTCGGCCGTCCCGACCTCACCGCGCAGGTGCTGTCCGGCGGCTGGCTGGACTGCGGCGACGTCGGATTCATCCATGACGGTGAGCTTTTCGTCTGCGGCCGCACCAAGGAGACCGTGATCATCCGCGGCGCCAATCACGCACCGCAGGATTTCGAGGCCGCCCTCGACGGGCTGGCCGGCGTCCGCGTGGGATGTGCGGTTGCGGTGGGATACGTTCCCCCCGACGCGCACGACGAGGCGCTGGCGATGCTCGTGGAGACCACCGCCGACGCCCCCGAGGACCTGGCGACTGATGTCGCGGCCCGGGTGCTGCAGCACACCGGCATCGCCGTCGGACACGTCGAACTGCTGGCGCCGGGCACCCTGCCACGGACGTCGAGCGGGAAGATGCGCCGCATCGAAGCGCGCACCCAGTGGCTGGCGGGGACCTTGTCGCCGTGTTAGCCGGGATCGCGCGGCTGGCGATGCGCGCTCCCCGGCGGATGATCGCGCTCGCGCTGCTCGTCGTCGCCGGAGCGGCGGCATTCGGCATTCCGGTGGCGGGCCGACTCTCCGCGGGCGGTCTCACCGATCCCGGTGCCCAGTCGTCACAGGTGAAAGCTCTGCTGGCCAGTACCTTCGGCCAGGGTGACATGCCGCTGCTGATCACGGTCAGCTCGCCCGAAGGGGTCAATTCCACTGCGGCGCGCACGGTGGGCACCGACATCGTGCGGACACTCACTCAGTCGCCGACGGTCGCGACGGTGACCTCGCCGTGGACCGCTCCGCCGTCGGCAGCGACCTCGCTGGTCAGCAAGGACGGCACTATCGGCGTCATCGTGGCCGGCGTCACCGGCGGTGACAACAGCGCACCGAAGAATGCCGGGGCACTGATCAGTGAGGTGGTCCACGACCGTGACGGCGTGACCGTGCGGGCCGGTGGCGAGTCGGCCATGATGCTGGAGATCAACCAGCAGAGCGAAAAAGATCTGAAGGTCATGGAAGGTGTTGCGATTCCACTGAGCTTCCTGGTGTTGGTATGGGTGTTCGGCGGTCTGGTCGCGGCCTCGCTGCCCCTGGCGGTGGGCGCCGTCGCGATCTTCGGCGCGATGGCTGTGCTGCATGCGATCACCTTCGCCACCGATGTGTCGATCTTCGCGCTCAATCTCGCTGTGGCCCTTGGGCTGGCGTTGGCGATCGACTACACGCTGCTGCTGCTGAGCCGCTTCCGTGACGAACTGGCAGCTGGTGCCAGCCGCGACGATGCCCTGATCCGCACCATGACCTCCGCCGGGCGGACGGTGTTGTTCTCCGCGATGACCGTCGCGTTGTCGATGTCGGCGATGGTGCTATTCCCGATCTACACCCTCAAGTCTTTCGGCTACGCGGGCGTCGCCGTCGTCGCATTCGCCTCTCTCGCAGCCGTTTTCGTGACCCCCGCGGCCATCGTGTTGCTCGGTGACCGGCTGGACTCGCTGAACCTTCGCCGGTGGTTACGACGCCCGGTCGCGGCCGTGCGCCCGGTCGAGCAGGGCGCCTGGTATCGGGTGGCGATGTTCTCGATGCGCAGGGCGGTGCCGGTCGGGCTGACCATCGTGGCACTGCTGACGGTGCTCGGCGCGCCGTTCCTCGGCGTCAAATGGGGAGTCCCGGACGACCGCGTCCTACCGACATCGAGTTCGGCCCATCTGGTCGGCGACCAGCTGCGCACCCAGTTCGCCGCGGACCTGGCCAAGAATCTGACCGTCGTCGTACCGGATCTCAGTGGTGTCACCCCCGCACAGCTCGACGGCTATGCCGCTGAGCTGTCCCGGGTGTCAGGCGTGTCCTCGGTCTCCTCGCCCGGCGTGACCTTTGTCGGCGGCGCCTCGGTGGGTCCGCCGACGGCGGCGACCGCGATCGCGAACAACAGCGCGTTCCTCACTGTCACCAGCACCGCACCGTTGTACTCCCAGGCATCCGAGACGCTGCTCGATCAGCTGCAAGCCGTCCCCACCCCGGCCGGTCACCGGGTGTTGGTCGGCGGGACTCCCCAGGTCAACCGTGATACCGCCGGCGCCATCGCCTCTCGGCTGGGGATGGTTCTGGCGATCATCGCCGGAATCACCTTCGTGCTGCTGTTCCTGATGACGGGCAGCATCGTGGTACCGCTGAAGGCGTTGATCCTCAACGTCTTGTCGTTGACCGCGGCGTTCGGTGCGCTGGTGTGGATCTTCCAGGACGGCAACCTCGGCGCCTTGGGCACCACCTCGACCGGCACCCTGGCGATCAGCATCCCGGTGTTGTTGTTCTGCATCGCCTTCGGTCTCTCGATGGACTACGAGGTGTTCCTGGTGTCGCGCATCCGCGAGTTCTGGCTGGCGAGCGGCAAGACCGCCGCCGACAATGACAGGAGCGTCGCGCTGGGACTCGCCCACACCGCGCGGGTGATCACGGCCGCGGCACTCATCATGGCCATCACGTTCGCGGCGCTCTCCGGTGCTCAGGTGTCCTTCCTGCGGATGCTGGGCGTGGGTCTGACGCTGGCGATCCTCGCCGACGCCACGCTGGTGCGTGTCCTGCTCGTGCCCGCCTTCATGCACTTGATGGGCCGGTTCAACTGGTGGGCGCCAAAGCCTCTGGCGCGCTTGCACGATCGGATCGGGATCAGGGAGGCAACGCATGCCTAGGAACGCCATGGTGCCCCCGGCCGGGCTGGCGCGCGCCGTCGAGTGGTTGCGCCACCATCTGCTGCTGCTCCATCAGCGGATGCTGCCCGCGCCGATGGCGATGATGGAGCTGGTCGTGTCGGGGTGGCCTGCACAAGCGATCACCACTGCCGCGCAACTGGGCATCGCCGACGCGCTTTCGGACGGACCGTTGCCGATCGACGAGCTTGCCGCGCGGGTGGGCGCGGACCCCGACGCATTGCGGAGGCTGATGCGGGCACTGATCGGGCGGGGCATCTTCCGGCGCCGCCGCGACGGCCGATACACACTGAATTCCCTTGCCGACACCCTTCGCTCGGATGCGGCGATCTCGCTGAGGGGTGCGGCGATGTTCCAAGGCTCAGAGGAGCAGCGTGAGCGCTGGACACTGCTGACGGACTCGGTCCGAACCGGCGAGTCCATCGTCCCCACCCTGAGAGGCATGGAAGGTTTCGACTACCTAATCGAAATACCCGAGCACGCGAAGCTTTTCGATCAGACCATGACCAGCCTCGCCCAGATGACGCTGGCCGTCGTGGTGGCCAGCTACGACTTCGCCGCGCACCGCACGATCGTCGACGTCGGCGGGGGACAGGGTGCGATGCTGGCCGCCATCCTGGCGAAGGCGCCGCGGTCGCGAGGGGTTCTCTACGATGTGCCACGGGTCGTCGCGGGTGCGCCGGAGTTGTTGCGCACCAACGGTGTCGCCGACCGGGTGCAGATCGTCGAGGGCTCGTTCTTCGACCATGTTCCCGGCGGCGGCGATGCGTATCTGCTGAAGAACATCATTCACGACTGGGCCGACGACAAGGCGTTGCACATCCTGCGCAACGTCCGGTCGGCGGCCGCCCCGGGCAGCACAGTGCTGCTGGTCGAGATGGTCGTCCGCGACAACGGGCGCGACGGGCCGGAGAACTGGGTGGACCTGGAGATGCTGCTCAACCTCGGATCCCGCGAACGGACCACCGATGAGTATCGAAGGTTGTTGGCGCACGCCGGTTTCCGGATGACGCGGGTGGTCCCGACTGCGTCACCGCTCTGCGTGGTGGAGGCCGTCGTCGACGACGCGCTTTTCGGCTAGTCGAGGAGGCTCAGGTGGATATCGCGACCATGCCGCGTGCCGGATTCGGCGCCTCCCGGCTGGACCGGCGGCTGCAGACCGGCCGGCTGGAATACCTGGACCGCGATGATGTCGACGACCGCGTCAAGCGCCAGGTGATCTGGTCCCTGGACTGGATGGGCCGGATCCTGCGGGACCACGAGCACCTCGCCGCCAGGGCGCTGCCGCTCGTCGCGAACCTCAGCGAGCCGAGAATTCTGGAGTTGGGGGCCGGTCACGGGGCGCTGTCGCGGGCGCTGCTGACACGGCGTCCCGACGCGCGCGTGACGGTGACCGACATCGATCCGGTATCGGTGGCCAACATCGGCGCCGGCGATCTCGGCAGCGACCCGAGGGCGGTTGTCCGCCGCGTCGACGCCACCGACATCGACGCCCCCGACCAGTCTTACGATCTCGCGTTGTTCGCCCTGTCGTTTCATCACCTGCCGCCGGTTCAGGCGGCGCGCGTGCTGGCGGAGGGAACCCGCGTCGCGAACACGCTGCTGATCTGCGATCTGTACCGGCCGTCGGCGCCCGTGCACCTCCTGCGGCTGGCGTCGATGCTGCCGTTCGTGCTGCTGCCGTTCGCCCACGACGGTCTGATCAGTTCGTTGCGCGCCTACAGCCCTTCGGCATTCCGTGCGCTGGCCGCCCACGCCGATCCGGCCATCACCGTCGAGTTCAGCCGCCTGGGCCGCAACCAGGTTGTGCTGGCGCGGCGTACGAGGGTGCCGTGAGACCGCTGGCGACGGCGGCCGCACTCGGGCGTGCGGCGTGGGCCGGGATCGACCCGGAGGGCTTCTTCCGCCGCCACGCCGCCGACCGCGCACCGTTCGCGGTGCGGTTTCCCGGGCTGGGGGAGGTGTTGTTCTTCACCACCATGGACGGGGCGCGCGACATTCTCACCGCGCCCGGCGCACTGTGCCGGGCGCCGCTGCCCAATCCGATCGAGCCGGTCGTCGGAAAGAATTCGCTGATTCTGCTTTCCGGCGAGGCGCATCGCCGGGCCCGAAGTGTCCTGGCACCACCGTTTCGCGGCGAGCTCATGCGTGACTACGTCGATCTGATCGCCGAGGCCACGGAGCGGGAGATCTCGGCGTTGCGGCCGGGCGATCAGCTGCTGATGGGCCGTACCGCGCAATCGATCACCCTGGACGTGGTGATCCGGGTGGTGTTCGGCGTCACCGATGATGCCCGCCGTCGCGAGTTCTCCTCAGTGACAACGCAGTTGCTTAGAGCCGGTGGTGCGGCGCTGATGCTGGTTCCCTGGCTGCGCCGCGATATCGCGGGCCGCGGGCCGTGGGCGCGGTTGGTCGCCTTCCGAACCCAGCTCGATGACTTGTTGTCCGAGCAGATCGACGAACGACGGCGCAGCAGTGAGCGTGGCGGCGATGTGCTGGCACTGATTCTCGACGCCACCGATGACGAAGGCAACAGCCTGACCGACGAGATGCTGCGCGACCAGCTGCGGACGATGCTGGCCGCCGGCCACGAAACCAGCTCGACGTCACTGGCGTGGGCGCTGCACCACATCCACCGCGACGACCGTGTCCGCATGCGCGTGCTCGACGAGCTGGCCAGCGCCGACACACCGGCGGAGATGACCGCGCTGCCGTACCTCGGCGCGGTGATCCAGGAAACCCTGCGCGTCCATCCGACAGTGCCGATTGTCCTGCGCAGGCTCACCGGCCCACTCACCGTCGCCGGTGTTGCCTGCGCACCCGCTGACGTGGTGGGAATCGCGCTGCCCGCACTGCATTTCAATCCGGACCTGTGGACCAACCCGAACACCTTTGACCCCGAACGCTTTCTGAACGCCAGGCCGTCGCCATTCCAGTACGCGCCGTTCGGCGGCGGTTACCGCCGGTGTATCGGTGCGGCCTTCGCGCTCGACGAGCTGGCCGTCGCGATCGGCACCATGATGAAGCGGCTCGACCTCGCGCCTGCGCAGCGCGGGCGACCGCCGCGCGCGGTGCCTCGCGGGATCGCGACCAAGCCCAGCCGCGAAATTACGTTGGACGTGATCGCCCGGCGTTAGTCACCGGCGTCGAGCGTGGGGGCTCTCGGTGATTGTCGCGTCGATCCTCGCCAAGATCCCGCACGCTCGGCGGTGGTCATTGGCGATAGGTCGCCAGGAACTGCCCGATCGTTCCGATGGTGGCCTCCAACTCATCGGCCCGCGGCAGCATCACTATCCGGACGTGGTCGGGGTCGGGCCAGCTGAGGCCGGTGCCGGGAATGATGTGGATCTTCTCCTGCAGCAGCAGGTCCAACGCGAACTGCTCGTCGTCGCGGATCGGGTACACGCTGAGGTCGATCTTCGGGAACGCGTACAGCGCTCCTCGGGGTTTGACGCACGAGACGCCGGGAATGGAGTTCAGTGTCGCCCAGGCGCGGTCGCGTTGCTCACGCAGCGCGCCTGCGGGCAGCGTGAGGTCGTGCCCGGACCCGTCGGCGTCCAGCGCGATCTGAATCGCTTGCTGGCCGGGCACATTCGCGCACCGGCGTAGACCGGCGACTGTGGTGAGGCCGTCGAGGTAGCTCACGGCATGATCCGTCGGCCCGGACACCGCGAGCCACCCTGCCCGAAATCCCGCGCAGCGGTACGCCTTTGACAGGCCATTGAAGGTCAGGCACAGCAGATCTGGTGCCAACGAGGCCGTCGTGGTGTGGACGGCGTCGTCGAAGAGGATCTTGTCGTAGATCTCGTCGGAACAGACGATGAGGTTGTGCTCGCGCGCGACGTCCAGAATGGCGGTCAGCACCTCGGGTGGGTACACCGCACCGGTCGGGTTGTTCGGGTTGATGATGACGATGGCCCTGGTGCGTGCGGTGACCTTGGCCGCGATATCGGCGACGTCGGGATACCAGTCCGACGACTCGTCGCACCGATAGTGGACGGCGCGTCCGCCGTTGACGTTCACCGCGGCGGTCCACACCGGGAAGTCGGGAGCGGGGACCAAGACCTCGTCGCGCTCGTCGAGCAAGGCCGTCATGGCCATCACGATCAGCTCGGACGCGCCGTTTCCGAGAAACACATGCTCGACGTCGATATCGGGGACAGCGCGGGCCGAGTAGTACCGCACGACGGCGTTGCGGGCCGGCAGCAGCCCCTTGGTGGGGCTGTAGCCGGCCGAGGTCGGCAGGGCTTCGGCGATCTGGCGAACCAGTTCAGCGGGCGCCTCGAAGCCGAACGGGAATGGATCACCCGTGTCGAGCCGCATGACCCGGTGTCCAGCTGCTTCGAGTCGCGACACCTGCTCAGCGATGGGCCCCGGCGCTTCGTGCGAGAGGTTGGACAACCTGCTCGACTGCGCGAACTTCATACGGTTCCTTCGCAGGGTCGTCCCGGATCGCGGGCGGTGTATTAACCGAGGCGTCAAAAGCCTAGCGCCCAACCCGCGACTGACCGAGCGATCAGGAGAACGTAGTGGCGCCGACATTGGTTAGCCTTACCAGCGGAAACGGTGTTTCGCTGGTGGCGATCGGGGGCCCGCCCCGCGCGTGCACCGCTACGTTCGTCCGCGCTTCAAGAGCACGGCCACGGAGACGACCGCGATGATCAAGACCACAGCCGCCGGAACGGCCTGCTCCGGCGCCCGTTCGGCCGTCAATGGCGTGGCCCGGTCTTTCGCCGATGTGTGAAGTGGAGCGGCGTGGGCGGGCGTAGGTACTGCGAGTGATGCGTCCGCTGCGGGGACCGAAGGTGGCGTCCCCGAATGGTTCTCGGTCCAGAACCGGTGACCACCAAGGAATAGGACGGCGGCGGACGAGAACACCACGGCACCCAATACGAGGCCGCCGCGAGTAATGCGTGGCATGAATTCGGCCTAAGGTCTGGCAACACCGCCGCTACCGTCGTAGGACGCGCGTGTCACTGCTTGGCGAGATGCCGGCACGGTACTACCTCTGAACCGGCGATCTGCAGGGCTATCGAGCCTGTTATTGCTATTCATATCGCTACGATGCACCGCTGCGTTACCGGCCCGATCCCTACCATTGCTTTGTGCTGCTTCGACTTTCGATGATCCGCAGCATCTGGAGAAGGTTGGTGCCGGTCGTCTCACCAGCAGAGTCTCCGATGTGGTTAGGCTCATGCGCACCATGAGTCACTCGAGAAACCGCGTCGACGAGTTGTCAGATCGGTCGACCCTGGTTTGCGTGGCCGTCGTCGTGGCTATGGAGAAGTTATGACCGGCCACGAGATGCTCGTGGACCGCTATGCAGTAGCCGGGGTACTCGGCTGCGGAGGTATGGCTGAGGTCCGCGAGGGATGGGACACCAGGCTCAATCGGCCGGTGGCCATCAAGCTGCTCCATCCGACGCTCAGCGCCGACCCTGGTATCCGGCGTCGGTTCGAGGACGAAGCCCGTTCAGCAGCCCGGCTCTGCCATCAGAACATCGTCACTGTCTACGACTTCGGTGATCACCAGGGCACCCCATTCATTGTGTTGGAACGCTTGCCGGGGCAGACGCTGGCCGACGTGATCGCCGCCGGACCGATGCCGCCGTCGCACGTGCGGTCCATGCTCAACGACGTCCTTGCCGGTCTCGGCGTGGCACACGCCGCGGGGGTATTGCATCGGGACATCAAGCCCGGCAACATCCTGGTGTCGGCGCCGGGCGACTCGATGAAGGTGGCCGACTTCGGTATCGCCAAGACCGGTGGTGCCGCGCACACGATGACGGGACAGATCGTCGGGACGATGAGTTACATGAGTCCTGAGCGCGTCGCCGGGGCTCCCGCGTCGATCGGCGACGATCTCTACGCGGTCGGACTGATGGGATATGAAGCGCTCCTGGGCAAAAGGGCGTTCCCGCAAGACAATCCCGCCGCGTTGGCGCGCGCGATCATGGATAGCACGCCCCCGCCTGTCGCTGCGGTGCGCACTGACGTCGATCCAGTGCTCGCCGCCGTCATCGACCGCGCCATCGCCCGAAATCCGTTGCAGCGCTTCACCAGTGCTGAACACATGCGCGCAGCGTTGGCCGGTGATCAGCGGGCGCTGCACGGCGGTGCCGTCGCCGTCGGGCCGCGACCGGCAACCAAAGTGCTGGAAGGGCCACCGATTCCGGCCACCCCATATCCGGCACAGCCGCCTCGGGGGCGGGTGCGCAAATACGGCATAGCTGCCGGCGTCCTTGGCGTTCTCGCCGTTTCGGCTTTCGCGTTGGCGATGGATCCGGCGTCATCGACGCAGGCGCCGCAACCGGTGAGCACCAGCACCCCCGTCGCGCCCGCGCCGAGCGTCGCACCGCCGCCGAGTCCTGTCGTCCAACAGCCCACCCCCGAGCAACCTCGGCCGGGTGGACCTGCCGGCCGTGGGCATGGAAAGGGCGACAAGAAGCGGGGCTAGTTCATCCGCCCCGCTCGACGACCTGCGGCGCTAATATCTACTGGCCACGGAGGCCTGCACGGTACTGCACAGTCAGGGGGAAGGCGTCGTGCCATTGGAATGGCCGTTCGTAGCGAGAGCGGCTGAGATCGACCTTGCTCTCGACGCCGTCGAGAACTCCTCGTTCAGTGGAGTGGTCTTCACAGGGGAGGCCGGTGTCGGCAAGAGCGCGCTAGCGCGACAGGTTGGTGAACGGCTCGGCGGACGGGGAATGCAGACCCGCTTCGTTCTTGCTACTCAGACCTCCCGCGATGTCCCGCTTGCAGCCTTCGCAGGGCTCGTGCAGATCCCCAACGCGCTCGAGCCGATTGCCCTGCTCGCCGCGGCCCACGATGCGCTCGACGATGCCCACGATCTGCTGCTTGTCGTCGACGACGCCCATCTGCTTGACCCCCTTTCTGCCATCGTCGTCCATCAACTCGCTGTGGGTGGATCTGCGACGCTGATCGTCACGATGCGCTCGGGAGTCGAGGTGCCAGACGCCATAACCGCGCTGTGGAAAGACGACTACCTGCGCCGCATCGACGTAGGTGCGCTGTCGCGTGAAGAGACCGAACGGTTGACAATCGAGGTACTTGGCGGCCGGGTCGCCGGGACTCTCGTCGACCAGCTCCACGAATTGTCGTCTGGCAACCCGCTGTTGTTGCGCAGCCTGCTGGACACCGCAGTCAGCGACGGAGTGCTCACCGATGACACCGGTTGGTGGCGGCTGACCCAACTGCCGCGGCTGGGCCTTGACATTGAGCAACTGCTCGAGGCGAGGGTGCGCAGCCTACCGCCGCGAGAGCGTGAGGTCCTCGAAATCGTCTCGGCGGCTGAGGTATTGGACTGGACTGCGCTGCGCGCCATGTGCGATACCCACGCGATCAGTGACGCGGAACAACACGGTGTGATCGATCTGATCAACGATCCGCAACGTGTGCGTGTCCAGGCGGCCCACCCCGTGTTGGCCGACGTGGTGCGAAAGCACTGCGGGATGGCTCGGCTGCGGCAGATCAATACCACTCTGGCACAGAACTTCTGGTCGTTGATCGACGACTCGGACGAAGGCCGGGCCAGTGATCCGCGGCTGGTCATCGAGTATGCGCGGTTGGTGATGAACAGCGATACGACGCCGGATGCCGGCCTGGTGACCGATGCCGCCGAGAGCGCGATGACGATGTCGAGCCTGGTTCTTGCCGAGCAGCTGGCGCGGTACGCCTACGACAACGGGGGCGGTCTACGCGCCGCGATCGCACTCGCCGACGCCCTGGCCTGGCAGGGTCGCAGCCAAGACGCGGAAGAACTGCTGGCGACGTTCGATCCACACGACGAGATCATGCTCGTCCGGTGGGGCTGCTTACGGGCAACCAACCTGTTCTTCGGGTGTGGCCAACGTGCCGTGGCCGAAGAGGTGTTGGGTACGGTACGGTCCCGAGTCACGTTGACCGCCCTGCGAAGCTACGCGCTGGCGGTCGAGGCTTCGATCGCCTACTTCGCCGGTGAACTCGATACCGCTGCCGCGGCTAGTTCAGCCGTCATCGCCGACGCCGACGCGATGCCGATGGCTGTCTTATGGGCGGCAGTCCCGGCTGCGGCGGTCGCCAACTTTCGCGGTAGGTCGAAAGATGTTGCGGCAGCGGCTGGCCGTGGTGCCGAAGCGGCTAGGCACTGCACGTCTGGGCCTCAGCGGTATGCCATATCGCTGACGGAGACACTGTCGGCGCTCAACCAAGGCGACATTCCCACAGCCCAGGGCATCGTGGACCGGCAGCGGCAACAGGCGCACGGCGCACCACACGCCGAGGCCATCGTCGCCGCGATGGCCGGCCGAGTCGAGCTCGCAGCCGGTGACCCGCAAGCCGCCAGTGACTGGCTGCAACGTGCTCTGTCGGCCATGATCTCTACGCTGTCTGGCGGTTGGGTGACCCTGGTGGCGATCTGGGCTGTGCAGGCTGAGGTGCTGCGCGGCGACTGCGCGGCAGCTGCGCGTGCTCTGAGCATGGCCGAAGCCACATGGGGGCCCGCGGTCGAGGTATTCAGGCCGCTTCTCGAGGTGGCCAGGGCCTATCTGAGTGCCGCGACGGGCCAGCTCGCCGCGGCACACGCCTATATCGGACGGGCCGCGGAGGCCGCAGCGAGGTCAGGAATGACCGTCGGCGAGTTGGAGGCGCTGCACACCGGACTGCGGTTAGGGATGGATCCCGACGTGTCTCGGTTCAAAGCCCTTGCCGAGCAACTGAATAGCCCGGTAGCGGTGCTCGCCGCAGCGCACGCCGAGGCGATTGCCGCAGACGATGGGGAAGGCCTCGACAGCGTCGCCGCCGGGTGGGAGTCGCTTCGAATGAGGGCACACGCAGCGGACACCTTTGCCGCGGCGGCGCTATCACACCGCCGAGCGGGTGCTCGCCTTCTTGCCGTGCAATCGTCGACGCGGGCACACTGGCTGGTCAGCAGCTCAGGGCTCCACACACCAGCGACTGCCATCATCGAAGCGCCGCTTCCATTGAGCGACCGGGAACGTGAGATCACCACTCTGGTTGCCAACGGGCTGTCAAACCGACAGATCGCCGCCCGGCTGGTGCTGTCGGTCCGGACCGTGGAAGGCCACCTCTACCGGATCTACAACAAGCTGGGTATCAGTGATCGCGAGCAGCTTATCCGCCTCATCCGCAAGGCCGATCCGCACGAACCCGCCAACGGCTAGTTCGTCCGTGCCGTCAGGCGCACAAAGACTGGCACAGCGACATGACACGCGAAACACACGGTGCTGGTTGGATTTCCAGCGCAACGTCCGCTTCGCCGCAGCGTTCTTCGATGCACTCGAGCGCTGAAATCCCGGCGCAGTCAAAGAATGTCACCTGCATCATGTCCAGAGTAAGACGTCGGCAATTACCTGCACGGCGGAAAACGTAGTCGGTGAACTGGCGTGCGGTGGACATGTCGACATCACCGACAGCGGTGACGCGAACGTCAGTGGTGTTGGACCACTCCGCGAAGAGCTGCAGTCGGTTTGTGGGTGGGTCGACGGCCGAATTTGACGTGACTAAATGCATCGGATGGCTCCAATGAGCACTAGAAGGAAATAACAAGTGTGTGTGGGACGCGCCCGAAAGGCTCGCATTGCGGGTGCAACATGCACCGCTCGCCTGCGACGAATACCGCGGCTGGAAATTCAACCTGCCTCGACACTACACCCATAGGCACGCCGCGGCCTAGCTTGGCGAATACCCCCTGTTGGGGCAGTCAGGCGCTCAGAGCTGCCGCCAGCCCGGGCCGCCACCAGGGCGTAACCAGGGCCGGTGTCATCGGGAAACCGTCAGCAGGGCATGTCGGCCGGGGTGTAGTACGGCACCCCGTTGCCGGTCAGACACGGCGGGCGGCCGGCTGCGGCTTGAGCTGCCGCATCATCGGGCGAGGCGACCGGCGGTACCACGCCGGGGCTCAGCTCGATGCCGGGACCGACCATCACATCCGGGCCGAATGCGACGCACCCCGTGGCGTCCTGCGCGGCGGCCGCGGCGCCGCAATCGTCAGCCCGAGCCGGCGAGGGTGCCACCACCAGTGCCGCAGCCACCACCACGACGGCAAAAAGTGTCTTCATCGGTCTGTTTTTACCCGCCCGGGACCGCGCTGAGGCTGGTTTCGGCCGCATTGGACTGGTCCGTGTCGGCCGCAACGACGGCGCCGCCGCTCACTAATGGCGCCCAGACCGTGAAATGTACTGGTGGCCAGGCAGAGTGGACGCTCCAGTCGGCTCGGCCACACCACGATTGCTGATTCGTCCATCTGGGTAAGAAATCTGCATGGCACTGAAAACACTCTCTCTGACATCAGTTCTGTTCTCCGGTGCGGCAGCTGCCGCGATCGCGGTCGCTCCAATCGCTGCCGCCGATCCCGCGCCGGGCTGCGTCAACCCTGACGGCAGCCCCTGTCCCGTGGCCACCGCCGGCCCGAACGGCGCGTCGGGCGTCATCCCCGGTGGTCCGGGCGGTGTGGCAGGCCCGGGTGGCGCGTCCGGTGCAATCCCGAATGGTCCCGTCGGTACAGCTGGTCCCGACGGCGCCAGCGGCTCGATTCCCTATGGCCCCGGAGGCACCGCGGACCGTGGCGGTGCCAGCGGAGGCATCCCGAACGGTCCCAGCGGCTCGGCCGGGCCCGGCGGTGCCACCGGATGTATCCCGTACGTGGGTTGCGCCTCCGTCGGCTAACCGAACCTGGCTAGCTCCAACGGTTTTCGCTGACGAACTCGGCGAGTGGACGCCCGAACGTCCACTCGTCGAGTTCGAGCGCCGGGCGATCGGGGAAGTCGGGCACCGGGCCGAGGCACAGGACAGCCACCGGCTCACCGTCGGCCGGAATCTCCAGTAGCTCGCCGAGGCGCTGCGGATCGAAAATGGACACCCAGCCCATGCCGAGGCCCTCGGCTCGCGCCGCCAACCACAGGTTCTGGATCGCGCACGACACCGAGGCCAGGTCCATGTGCGGCATCGTGCGGCGACCGAAGACATGGCTCTCACGGCCGTCGCCGAGCGCCACGACCAGCAATTCAGCGCAATCCAGGATGCCCTCGACCTTGAGCGCCAGGAATTCTTCTGCCCGGGCACCCAGGGCGTCGGCGGTGTGCCTGCGCTCTTCGTCGACCAGAGCATGGATCTTGTGCCGCAACCCCGTGTCGGTGATGCGCAGGAACCGCCAGGGCTGCATCAGGCCGACGCTGGGCGCGGCGTGCGCGGCCGCCAGCAACCGGGCCAGTACCGCATCGGGTACCGACGCTCCTGGGCTGAACCTGCGCATGTCCCGGCGCTCGTGAATGACGCGGTAGACGGCGCGGCGTTCGGCCTCGGTGAACGCGTGCTCGGTCACCGGGTCATCCTAAGAGGCACGGTGCGATAACGACCGGCGCGGTGCGACGATTCGATTCGGCCCGCAGTGGTTACTCTAGGGATCCCGGAGCGGCAGTGGCGCCGTCCCGAGCGAGGAGTGCGCCGTGTCAGCGTCCCGTACGGCCGTCAAGAACGGTATCGACCTGCCGCCCAGCCGGACTGTCGAAGTAAAGGCCGCCGACGGCACCCGCCTCCACACCGAGGTCTTCGGCCCCGACGATGGTTATCCGATCGTGCTGGCGCACGGCATCACCTGCGCGCTGCGGGTCTGGCATCAGCAGATCAACGACCTGTCCCGCGACTTCCGGGTGATCGCCTATGACCACCGTGGACACGGCCGCAGCGGGGTCCCGCGCCGGTCCGGCTACAGCCTCGGCCACCTGGCCGGGGACCTCGACTCCGTACTGGCGGCGACCCTGCGTCCGGGCGAACGAGCCGTCATCGCCGGGCATTCGATGGGCGGTATCGCGATCAGCTCCTGGGCCGACCGCTACCGGCACCGCGTTGCCCAGCGTGCCGACGCCGTCGCGCTGATCAACACCACCACCGGCGACCTGCTGAAAGAGATCAACCTGCTGCGGGTGCCTGCGCTGCTGGCCGCCGGTCGTTCCCTCGCCGCACGCCACATGATCAGGACATTCGGCGGCGCGCCACTGGTCTGGGGCGCTCAGCCCGGCAGCCGCTGGTTCGTCACGATGATGGCCGTCGGTGCGGGCGCCGATCCGGCGATCGGCAAGCTGGTTCACGACTTGTTCGCCGAGACCCCGGCCGGTGGCCGCGGCGCGTGGGCGCGTGTCCTCGTCGATGAGATGAATGCCCGACACATCGACCTCACCGGTTTGACGGTTCCCACGCTGGTGATCGGCAGCACCGAGGACCGGCTGTTGCCGATGTGTCAGTCCCGCAAGATCGCCGACGCCGTCCCCAATCTGGTCGACCTGGTCGAGACGCCGGGCGGACACTGCGCGATCCTGGAGCATCCCGACGTCGTCAACGGGCATCTACGGACGCTGGTCTCAGCCGTCACCGAGCAGCGCATCAGCTCCTAAGCGCCGCAACGACTTCCGCAGCCGCACGTCGGCCGGACCGCACCGCGCCGTCCAGGAAGCCCGTCCACTTGTCGGCCGTCTCGGTGCCGGCCCAATGCAGCGGTCCGACCGGCTCGCGCAGCAGGTGGCCGAACTCCGTCCAGGCGCCGGGGGAACCGCCGCGGTCGGGCCACCAGGTGCGAAAGTCTCTGCGCCCCAGCAGTGGTCGAGGTAGTCGATGGGGTTCTCGGCGTCCGGGCCGAACAACGCCGAGAAGCAGGCGAGTGCTTGCTTGCGGCGCTCCTCGGCGCCGAGTGCATCGAATCCGCGGGAGTCGGCGAACCCGAGCAGAATTCCCGGGCCGTCGTCGCCGGGACTGACGTCGAAGGTGATGAACACCGGCCCCTCGTCGGACAGCGCCTGCCCGGACAGGTCCTTGTCGCGCCAGAACGGCCGTGGATACGCGGCGTACGCCTTGCTCAGGGCGCCCTGCGGCCAGCTTTGGGCCAGCTGCTGATAACCGATCGGCGGTGCAGGGGCCACGTCGATGTTCAGCCGGTGTGCCGGCGGGATCGCCACGATGACACGCCGCGCCTCGACGACGCCGGCCGACGACGTGACCGCGACCGCATCATCGGACCATTCGATCCGCGTGGATATCGCATTGAGCCGGACGCGATCACCCAGTTCGGCGGCCATCGCGTCAGCGATCTGCTGTGTGCCGCCGGGGAAGTGGTCCTGCTGGGCGCCGCCGACCACGTCGAGCATGCGGTCCAAACCCCCGGCCGCCTTGACGTAGCGCACCGCATGCAGCATCGACACCTCGTCAGGCTCGGCACCCCACGTGACCCGCGACATGATGGCCATCAGGTCGTGCGAGGACGTGGTCGCGCCCACCGAGCGCAACCAGCCGCCCAGCGACGTCGCGTCGAGCTTGGTGGCCTTGGCCGATGTCCAGGGTTGGGCAACGTCGACGCCACGACTCAGCCGCTCCACCTGCCATTGGATTCGGCCGATGTCGAGCAGTCCGACCAGCGACAGCTTCGGAATCGTGCCGCGGTAGGACCGCACCTTCCCGCGCCACCGGATGAGATTGGCGCCGTCGTGGTAGGTGGGGGAGGTCCGACACCCGAGCTCCTCGGCCAGCGCGATCACTGCGTCCTGGGTGGGGCCGACGAAGGTGCCACCGAGGTCGACGGGCACACCGGCCAGCGATGCCGTGCTCGAGCGTCCGCCGACCCGGTCGCGGCCCTCCAGCACCAGCACCTCATACCCGTGTTTGACCAGTTCACGTGCGGCTGCCAGGCCTGCGAAGCCCGCGCCGATCACCACTACGTCGTAACCCACCACCCCACCAGTGTTGCGTGTCCCTTTCGCCCAAACCAACGTTTGGCCGCGAAAGGGCGAGTGGCGACCTGCAGAACGTCGACTTCGGTGGCTAGCGGGCCAGCTCGTCGACGATCTCGGCCAGCGTCTCGGTGGCGATCGACCCGGCTGATACAGGCAGACGGTGTCGCCGACGCCGTTGCGCGGGAACGCGATTGCCACGTTGGTCATCAGGTCCAGACCGCCGACGCCGGCGGCCAGCGCCAGCGGTGCGAACACGTCGTGCGGCACCTAGCGATCGAGATCGACGTTTCGCAGGGCGTTACTCGCGTTCTCCCTGCGAAACGTCGGTTTCGGCGCAGAGGGTCAGGTTACGGCGCAGAGGGTCAGGTTACGGCGCGACCGTCAGCCAGTCGGCGAAGCCCGACGGGTCGTGGCGGCCCAGTGCGCCGTGTTCGAACAGGCCCCAGCCCTCGGTCGACGACGTGCCGTCGTGGCACACCGCGCGCCCGACGTGGTCGATCACGCCGAACGCGGAGCGTCCGATGATGGCCGGATCGTTCATGTCGTACGTGAGCCGCTCGGCGAACTTCTCGCCCTTCCACACGCCGTGGATCCAATCCGAGTCGCCGCCGTAGCCGCCGCCGACGTGGATCGGGACCGGCAGCTTCGACTCCACATCGAAACGGAGCGCCGCCCCCTTGGCGTCTGTGGCCTCGATGGTCGCTCCGGTCGGAATGCGAGTACCGGAGCGGTAGTGGATCTTGACCCGCGGCCAGCCCAGCTGCTCGACGCGTCCGTCGCGCCAGATCCGCGTGCAATCGTTCAGCGAGCGGAAGCCGTCGGGCGCCTCCTGAATGATGATGACGATCGCGTAGTCCTCGAAGGCCATCGGGACATAGAGCCACCACATGCCCTCGAACGGCGGGTCGGCCGGGCGGCCGGCGGGCTCGGCCTCGCCGATCGGGCGGATACCCCACGACCGGTCGCGGCTGCCGATCCATACCGACGGGTCGACGGCGATCTCCTCACCATCGATGACGATATGCCCTGCCCAGGAACCCAATTGGGCGAACCGCTGCGCGTCCAGCGTCACCCGGTTGCCCTGACGCATGATGTGCGGCTGCTCCTGGACGACCGGGAACAACCCCTCCCAGGTGAGGTCGACCGCCATGCCCTCGGTCTCGTCCATGACGATCCGCACCTTCTGCAGCGGATCGATCACCTCGACGCGGTAGCCGTTGCAGTTCTGGTTGAGCCGGTCCTGGTCGATCGCGTCGGACACATGGACCGCGGTCTGCGTGTCACCCCGCCTTACGAGTACGTAGGCGTCCTTCACCCCAAGGTTGGGGTAGTAGCCGATGCCGGTGATCAAGAAGATGTCGCCGGTGCGGTCGTGGGCGTTGAAATAGCTGCGGTCGTAGAAGTTTCGGTCCGAGGAGTTCGGCCAGGCGATCGGCAGCGGCGCCTGGTGGACGGGGTATTCGTCGAGCGGTCCGAGCATTGGCGGCTATGCCTCCTCGATGAGCCGGCGCAGCAGCCCGGCGTGGTAGAACGTCGTCTCGACGTCCTCTGGCTTTTCGATCTCGCCGAAGTGCACGCGGCGCGCACCGGTGCGCATGAACACGCAGCACCAGATCACCCCGGAGTACACGTAGAACCAGCGCAGGTCGCCGAGTTCGACGCCGGTGAGCTTCTCGTAGGTGGCGCGAACGTCCTCTTCGCGCATCACGTCCGGCAGGCCGGGCATCCCGGCGAGTCCCGCGAGTTCCTGGAACACCATGTGCGCGAAGATGATCCACGCTACGTCGAGCTCACGCGGACCCAGCGTCGCCATCTCCCAGTCCAGCACCGCGACCGGCCGGAAGTCTTCGTAAAGCACGTTGCCGACCCGCGAGTCGCCCCACGCCAGCACTGTTTCGCCGGCCGCGACATCGGCGGGGAAGTTGTCTTCCAGCCACGTCAGTGCGGTCTCGACCAGCGGTGAGCGGCCGATGTCGGGTACGGCGAACTCGTACCAGCCTTTGAGCCAGTTCAATTGGCGACGCAGCGGGGTGTCACCCTCGGGCACAGCCTCGGCGAGGAAACCGAATGTGTCGGTGGCGTTGGGAATCGAGTGCAGCTTGGCCAGCACCTCGACCGTCGCGTCCTGCAGCGCGCGCTGCTGCTCGGCCGGTGCGTCGGCAAACCAGTTGTCGCCGAACGTATACGGCATCACGTCGGGAGGGACGATGCCGTCGACGAGGTCCATCAGGAAGAACGGGGCGCCGAGCACGGTGCCCGTCGGGTCGATCCAGCGCACCTTCGGTACCGGCACGTCGGTCAGTTCGTCGACCAGTCGGATGACCTCGAACTGATGGTCCATCCGATACGTGATGAAGACCGGCACGTCTTCCTCGGTGGGCGCCACCCGGGCCACCCACTTCTGCTCGACCTTCGCGCCGTCCTCTTCCCAGCGGCCGGTCAGGATGATCGTCTCCGACGACATGCCGTTGGAGTCGATGCCGCTCTCGACGGTTACCTCCGGCTTCACGCCGCCGGGCATGACGGTCGACAGCCATTCCGACAGCAGCGCGGGCACGGTGCTGACGTCACGACCGGAACGTTGTAACCGCTCGACGTCGGTTTCTACAGACGGTTGGTTGGTCACCTTTGTCCTCTCCAACCCTATTACGATACGGTGGGTAGCGTTATGAAAGCAGACGCGTCTTCGCTTGACAAGACCGTGGTCGCGGGGAGGCCCCGTGATCCGCGTATCGACGCTGCCATACTGCGTGCCACCGCGGAGCTCCTTGTCGAAATCGGTTATCCGAATCTGACTTTGGCGGCCGTCGCCGAACGAGCGGGCACGACGAAGACAGCCTTGTACCGTCGCTGGTCGAGCAAGGCCGAGTTGGTCCATGAGGCGGCGTTCCCGACCGCGCCGACGGCGTTGACGACGCCGGCCGGCGACATTTCCGCCGATATCCGCGCGATGCTCTCGGCCACTCGCGACGTGTTCACCAGCCCGGTGGTGCGCGCCGCGCTGCCCGGGCTGATCGCGGACATGAGCGCCGATGCGGCGCTCAACGCGCGGGTGATGTCCCGGTTCACCGAACTGTTCGCCGCGGTGCGGGATCGCTTGGTGGAAGCGGTACATTGCCGCGAAGTGCACGCCGACGTCGACCCCGAACGGCTCATCGAACTGATCGGTGGTGCGACGATGATGCGGTTGCTGCTGCGGCCCGACGACGTTCTCGACGCGAGCTGGGTCGACCAGACCGCGGCGATCCTCGTCCACGGGGTGGCGCTATGACTCGAGGAGTGCGATGACTGGACGACTGGCAGGCCGAACCGCCATCGTCACCGGCGCGAGCCGTGGGCTTGGCCGCGCCACCGCCTTGGCGCTGGCCGCCGAGGGCGCCGCGGTGGCGGTGGTGGCCCGAACCCAACAGCAGTGGGACGACCGGCTACCGGGCACCATCGGCGACACCGTCGCGGCCATCGAAGCCGCCGGGGGACAGGCTGTGGCGATCGCCGCCGACCTCCTCGATCGTGACGACCTTCCCCGCCTGGTCGACGAGGCCCGGGCGGCGTTGGGGCCCATCACGATTCTGGTGAACAACGCCGCGTTCACCGCGCCGGGACGTCCGCCCAAGCCGGATACCGCACCGAAGGCGCCGAAGCCCAAGAGTGCACCGGCGGCTGCCAATGCCGACTGGCCGGGCTTCGTGACGATTCCGTTCACTGCCTATCGACGGCATTTCGAGATCGGTGTGTTCGCCTCCTATGAACTGATGCAGCTGGTGTGCCCCGACATGTTCGCCGCCGGCATCGGCTCGATCATCAACGTCACGTCGGTGGCATCCCGGGTGCCCGGTGACGGGCCGTACACGAACTTCACCGGCGGTGTGCTGCCCGGTTACGGCGGATCCAAGGCCGCGCTGGAGCACCTGACCTGGTGTGCGGCCTACGATCTGCAGCGGCACAACATCGCGGTCAACGCGCTGGCGCCGTCGCGGCCGATCCCGACACCGGGCCTGTCCTACTACCGCAGCGAGTTCGCAAGCGTGTCACCAGACGACGAGTTCGCCCGTGCGGCAGTCGAATTGGCTCTTGTCGACCCGAACGTCGTCACGGGCCGCACCATCGGTCACCTCGAAGCGCTCGACGGCAGCTTCGCGCCGTTCACCAACACCGAGTCCGCGCTCGGTTAGCGGTGACCGACGCTGCTGCAGCGGCTACTTCAGGTGCGGGCCCAGCAACTGACTCCACGCGTGGCTCAGCTTGTCCCATTCGTCCTCGCACAGCTCGGCCCGGCTCTGAGGAAGATGGCCGTCGCCGACGAGGTCGCCGTTGGCGGCCGGGTTCGAACCGTACAGCCAGCATTCCATGTTGAAGGCCCTGACCTTGTTCGGTGAATGGCCACCGGCGAGGTCGGTGTCATCGAGTTCACCGGCGGCTTCGGCGTAGCCCTGGAATTCACGTGCCGAGTCCTTGATGGCCTGCACATTAGCCGGGTCGACCTTGCCGTCCGGCCCCGGCGTCAACAGGATATAGGCCGAAAGTTGGTCGGCGACATCCTCTTCGCGGCCGGTGATGGGCAGGTCGTACAGGCTGATCACCATGTGGCCGAGCTCGTGGTAGAAGGTGGCGATCTCGCCATTGACGGTGGACGCCCTCGGATCGGCGTCACCGGCCTTGGTGTAGATCTCCAGACCCTCCGTCGCTTCTTCGTAGCAGAGCGTCACGGAGTTGTCGCCCGGATCCCACCACGCGTTGGCCGTGTCGCACTGCTTACCGACCAACTGGATGTCGTGCGGCAGTTTGATTGTGTTGTTGACGCTGTTGGAGAGATGGCTCAGGAGGTCGGCCTGCTCTTGGATATCGCGGCCGGTCTTGGCTTCCGGCGAGGTGGCCTCGTCGTACCTGGGAATCATCGAGCCCGGCGAATCGTCTGTGCCTGCCTCGGATGGATCGGTCGGGTGGGCCGACTGCGCCGGGCTCGCCTCGGCCGTCGAGGGAGTGGCGGTGGACTCGCGAGGCTGATCGGACTGCGATCCCGCATTGCCGCACCCACTGAGCAGTACCACCAGGCCGAGGAGTGCCGCACCGGCGCGAACGCAGTCTGTCACAAGACAATATTGAATCACTCGCGCGCCGAGATCGACGTTTTGCTGCGATCTACTCGCACTTACCCGGCGAATTGTCGCTTTGGGCGAGGGACTACATCTGCCGCTTGTTGCGCTCGGCGACCTCGCGCTGACGCGCGGCCAGCTGGGCGGTGTCGACATGGGCGTCGGCGGCCACCGCTCGTTCGGCCGTCAACGCGGGCCCGGTGACGGCCGCGGTCCCGGTACGGTAGATCTCCTTGAGACCCGACATGGTGGGGGAGGGCACTTCCGCGATCTGGCCGGCGAGTTCGAGCGCACGTGGCAAAAGGTGCTCGTGGGCAACCACTTCGGTGACCAGTCCGATCTTCTCGGCGCGCTGGGCGTCGACCACCTCGCCGGTCATCGACAGCCGTCGCGCCATCGCTGAGCCGACCAGCCGGGGCAGCCGGGCTGTCATCCCGCCACCGGGCAGGATCCCGACCCGGGCGTGGGTGTCGGCGAAAACCGCCCGCTCCGAGGCGATCAGGAAGTCGCACGCCAGCGCGATCTCCAAACCGCCGGTGAACGTCGCACCGTTGATCGCCCCGACGACCGGCTTGCTCAACTCGACGATGGCGTCCATGCAGTTCATCTTGTCGAACCGGCCGAAATAGTCCATGCCCAGGCTCTGCGCCTGTTTAAGGTCGACGCCGGCGCAGAACGCCGGATCGGTGCCGGTGAGCACCACGGCGCGCACCGATTCGTCGGCGTCGGCCGCAGCGAGTGCGGCATAGAGCGCCTCGAACAACTCGGTGCTCAACGCGTTGCGCACCTCGGGGCGGTTCATCGTCAAAACCCGGACTGCACCGTGGTCATCGCTGAGAAGAATCATCAATTCAGGAATCTAGCCGCATGGTCGACAAGGTCGAGCAGCGGCTGGGGCAGCGCACCGAGCGCGAACGTGATGGCCGCGGTCAAGGCGATGGTCGCGACGCTCAACGAGCTGGGCGTGACGACCTCCGGGGCGTCCTCAGGCGGGTCGGTGAAGAACATCAGCACGATCACCCGCACGTAGAAGTACGCGGCGATCGCCGAGGCGATCACGCCCACCACCACCAGCGGGATCGCGCCGCCCTGCCCGGCCGCCTTGAACACCGCGAACTTGCTGACGAACCCACTGGTCAGCGGTATGCCGGCGAAGGCGAGCAAGAACAGTGAAAACACCACGCCGACAAGGGGGTAGCGCCGGCCCAGCCCCGCCCAGCGAGACATGTCGGTCTCCTCAGCTCCGGCCGCGTCGCGGACCACGCTCACCACGGCGAAGGCGCCGAGGGTGGAGAACCCGTAGGCGAAGAGATAGAACAGCGTGGCCGACAGCCCCGGCGGGTTGGCGGCGATCACCCCAGTCAGGATGAAACCGGCATGCGCCACAGCCGAATACGCGAGCATGCGTTTGACGTCGGTCTGGGTCACCGCGGTGATGGTGCCGACGACCATGGTGAGGATCGCCACCGCCCACAGGACGGGCCGCAATTCGTGGTTGAGGCCGGGCAGCGCGACGTAGAAGATGCGGAGCATGGCACCGAAGGCGGCGACCTTGGTGGCGGCCGCCATGAACGCGGTGATCGGGGTGGGGGCGCCCTGGTAGACGTCGGGGATCCAGGAGTGGAACGGCACCGCGCCGACCTTGAACAGCACACCGACGGCGATCAGGGCCGCGCCGATCAACGCGAGGGTGGAGTTGTCGGTGCTGGCGTCGATGGCGCGCGCGATGCCGGGCAGGCTCAGGGTGCCCGAGTAGCCGTACAGCAGGGCGATCCCGTAGAGGAAGAACGCCGACGAAAACGCGCCCAGCAGAAAGTATTTCAGCGCCGATTCCTGGGACAGCAGCCGCCGGCGGCGAGCCAGCCCGCACATCAGGTACAGCGGCAGCGAGAACACCTCCAGCGCCACGAACATCGTCAACAGGTCGTTGGCGGCCGGGAACAGCATCATCCCGGCCACCGCGAACATGGTCAGCGGGAACACCTCGGTCTGCACCAGAGCCGCCTTGGTGGCGATCTTTTCCGCGACACTGCCCGGCACCGTCGACGCATCGGGGGTGAAGGCATCCAACGTGGCCGAGTTGTCCTCGAATTCGGCCGGTGTGCGGCGTTCGGCGATCAACAACACGCCGAGCAGACCGATCAGCAGAATGGTGCCCTGCAGGAACAGCGCGGGAGCGTCGACCGCGACGGCGCCGACCACCGCGGACTGACCCACCCCGTGCAGATCGCGAGCCAGCAGAACCACGGCGACGAACGCGGCCACCAGGCCGGCCAGGCTCAGGGTGACTTGGGTGAGGTAGCGGCTCTTGCGGGGCGCGAAGGCCTCGACCAGCACTCCGGCGACGGCCACGCCGAGGACGATCAACATCGGTGAGACTTGGCTGTATTCGATGCTGGGCGCGTTCATGGGCGGGTCCCTTCCGCCACCGTCGGCGCCGGGTCGGGTTCATGAATCGATGTCAGCGTTGCGGTCACCGCGGGGTTGATGACATCCAGCGCGATCTTCGGGTACACCCCGAGGCCGATCAACAGCGCGATCAGCGGCGCCACCACGAGCAGTTCCCGTGGCCGCAGATCCCGCACGCGGTCGGTTCCGTCGGTGACGGGACCGGTCATCATCCGCTGATAGAGCCACAGGATGTAGATCGCCGAAAGCACCAGCGCCACCGATGCGATGACAGCGAAGGCCGGGTAGCGGGTGAATGTGCCGATGAGGACCAGGAATTCACTGATGAACGGCGCCAGGCCCGGTAGCGACAGCGTCGCCAGGCCCGCCACCAGAAAGGTGCCCGCCAGCACGGGTGCGACTTTCTGGACTCCGCCGTAGTCGGCGATGAGGCGGCTGCCGCGGCGGCTGACCAGGAACCCGGCGATCAAGAACAGCGCGGCGGTGGAGATTCCGTGGTTGACCATGTACAGGGTGGAGCCGGCCTGACCCTGGCTGGTCATCACGAAGATGCCGAGGATGATGAAGCCGAAGTGGCTGATCGAGGTGTAGGCGATCAGCCGCATGACGTCGGTCTGGCCGATCGCCAGGACGGCGCCGTAGACGATGCCGATCACGGCCAGCGCGATGATGATCGGGCGGAAATATGTTGCGGAATCGGGGAACAACGGCAGGCAGTAGCGCAGCATCCCGAACGTGCCGACCTTGTCCATCACGGCCATCATCAACACCGCCGATGCGGGCGTGGCCTGGACGGCGGCATCGGGCAGCCACCGGTGGAACGGCCACAGCGGAGCTTTCACTGCGAAGGCGAACATGAACCCGAGGAACAGCGCGTTGGCGATGCCGGGGCTCATGGTGAACTTCCCGGTGGCCACGGCGTCGGTGATCGCGCGGAAGTCGAAGGTCCCCGCCTCGAATGCCTTGCTGGCGGATGTCACGACGTAGAGACCGATCACCGCGGCCAGCATGATCAACCCGCCGAACAGGTTGTACAGCAAGAACTTCACCGCGGCCTTGGACCTGTTCTCGCCGCCGAACCCGCCGATGAGGAAGTACATCGGGATCAGCATGGCTTCGAAGAACACGTAGAACAGCAGGATGTCCAGGGCGACCAGCGACATCATCACCATGCCCTCGACGGCCAGCGTCAGCGCGATGTAGCTGTGCGATGCCCGGCCGGACAGCCCCGGCCGGTCGTCGGCGTCGTTCCAGCCGGCGATCAGCAGGATCGGCACCAGCACGGCGGTGAGCACCACCAGAGCCAGGGCGATCCCGTCGAGCCCGAGAATGTAACCGGTGCCGAACGACGGTATCCACGGGTGGTTTTCGACGAACTGGAATTGCTGGCCGGCCGGATCGAACCGCACCGCGAGCATCAGCGACAGCGCCAGCACCGCGAGGGACACCACCACACCGGCGTACTTCGCGAACTGCCGCAGCGACGCGGGCAGCACGATGATCACTGCGGCGCCGACGACCGGGATGGCCCACAGGATGGTCAGCCAGGGAATCATGCCACTCACCTCCACGCCGTGACGAGGACTGCGGCGACCACCAGCGCCGTACCGGCCAACATGGACAGCGCATAGGAGCGGGCGTACCCGGTCTGCACCTGGCGCAGGCGGTCCGAGAACCGGCCGACCACAAATGCCAGCCCCTGCGTCACCCCGTCGACGCCCTTCTCATCCACGGCGACAAGGCCTTTGGTGAGTTCCTGACCGGTGCGCATGAACGCCGCCTCATTGAACGCGTCACCGTAGAGGTCGTTGCGCGCCGCGACGGTGAACGCGGAAACATCCAGCGGTGCGGACTCCGGAACCTTGTGGTTCGCGTACTGCCGGTACGCCACCGCGATGCCGATCGCGACGACGCCCAGCGCGGTGACAGTGACGATCCAGGCCGGAAAGACGTGTGCGGCCTCGTGATGGCCGACGACGGGTTCGAGCCAGTGCTCCAGGGTGTTGCCGATGGCGAGCAGTGCCCCGGCGCCGACCGAGCCGACCGCGAGGACGATCATCGGTGCTGTCATCGAGGCGGGGGATTCGTGCGGGTGGGTGTCGGGTTTCCAGCGCCGCTGCCCGAAGAACGTCAGCAGCATCACCCGGGTCATGTAGAACGCGGTGATCCCGGCACCGAGCAGAGCGGCGCCGCCGAGGAGCAGTCCTTTGAGTCCGCCGGTGTTGAGGGCGGTTTCGATGATGGCGTCTTTGGAGAAGTACCCGGCGAACGGTGGGACGCCGATGATGGCGAGGTAGCCCAGCCCGAAGGTGACGAAGGTGACGGGCAGCAGTGTCCGCAGGCCGCCGAAGCGACGCATGTCGGTTTCGTCGTCCATGGCGTGCATGACCGAGCCGGCGCCGAGGAACAGGCCGGCTTTGAAGAAACCGTGGGTGAGCAGATGCATGATGGCCACCGCGTAGCCGGCGGGTCCGAGACCGGCGGCGAGCACCATGTAGCCGATCTGGCTCATGGTGGAGGCGGCGAGAGCCTTTTTGATGTCGTCTTTGGCGCAGCCGATGATCGCCCCGAACAACAGGGTGACCGCACCCACGGTGACGACGGCGGTCTGCGCCGCGGGCGCGGCGGTGAAGATCGGGCCGGAGCGGACGATCAGATAGACACCGGCGGTGACCATGGTGGCGGCGTGGATCAGGGCCGACACCGGGGTGGGGCCTTCCATGGCGTCGCCGAGCCAGGACTGCAGCGGCACCTGCGCGCTCTTGCCGCACGCCCCGAGCAGGAGCAGCAGACCGACGGCGGTCAACACACCCGATGACATCTGCGGAACCGCGCTGAACACCGTGCTGAAGGTGACCGAGCCCAGCGTGGCGAACAGCACCATCAACGCGATCGCCAGACCCATGTCGCCGACCCGGTTGACCACGAACGCCTTCTTCGCCGCGGTGGCCGCGCTCGGCTTGTGCGACCAGAACCCGATCAGCAGATAGGACGCCAGACCCACACCCTCCCAACCCATGTAGAGGCCGAGGTAGTTGTCGGCGAGCACCAGCAGCAGCATCGCGGCGACGAACAGGTTGAGGTAGGCGAAGAACCGCCGGCGGCCGGGATCGGTTTTCATGTAACCGATCGAGTAGATGTGGATCAGCGCCCCGACGCCGGTGATCAACAGCACGAAGCACATGGACAGCGCATCGAGCTGCAGGCCGAAGTCCACCCGCAGGACTCCGACCGGCACCCAGGAGAACAGCACCTCGTGCACGGTCCGGTCGTCACCGGGCAGACCGAGCAGGTGGGTGAACAACACCGCGCCGCAGGCGAACGCGCCGATCACCGCGGCGCAGCCCAGAAGATGCCCCCACGCGTCGGTGGCCTTACCGCCCAGCAGCAGGATCACCGCGCCGGCCAAGGGCAGGGCGATGGTCAACCACACGAGTGTCTGCATGTCAGTGCCGCAACAGGTGGGCGTCGTCGACGTTGGCGCTGCGTCGGGTCCGGAAGATCGTCATGATGATGGCCAGGCCGACCACCACTTCGCAGGCGGCGACCACCATCGTGAAGAACGCCACCACCTGCCCGTCGAGATGGCCGTGCATACGCGAGAAGGTCACGAACGCGAGGTTCGCGGCGTTGAGCATCAACTCGACGCACATGAACATGACGATCGCGTTGCGGCGCAACAACACTCCCGCGGCGCCGATCGTGAACAGCAACGCCGACAAATACAGGTAGTTGGCCGGGTTCATCGCTGACCGTCTCCGTTCCCGTCAGTACGAAGGATCGTGCTGACCGACGATTCCTCGTCGGTGCCGTCTGGGAGGCGTGCGAGCGTGTTGACGGCGTTGTGGCGAGCGAAGACACCAGGGCTGGGTAGCGGCGTGGCCCGCGCCCCGGTTTGGAAGCGTTCGACGACCATCTCGCGCTGAGTCTTCCGCCGCTCGAAGCGTTCCCGATGGGCCAAGACCATCGCTCCGAGCGCTGCGGTGATCAGCAGCGCGCTGGTCAGTTCGAACGCCCACAGATCGCGGGTGAAGATCAGCGTCGCCAGGCCTTGCACATTGCCGCCGGCGTTGGCCTCGGTGAGCCCGACGAATCCGGTGGTGGCGATGTTGCCGATCCCGGCGATCAGCAGTACGCCGAATCCGAGACCCGCGACGATCGCGGCGACCCGTTGTCCCCGAATGGTTTCCACCAGCGACTCGGCGGAGTCGACGCCGACCAGCATGAGCACGAACAAGAACAACATCATCACCGCGCCGGTGTAGACCACCACCTGCACGACGCCGAGGAACAAGGCATCCTGCGCGACGTAGACCATGGCCAGCGCGATCATCGTGGTCGCGAGGAAGATCGCCGAATAGACGGCCTTGGGTGCGGCGACCACTCCGATCGCGCCGGCCACCGCGATGACGGCAAGGATCCAGAACGCGATGGTCTCGGGAGTGGAGGTGCGGGTGAGGGTTTCGGCGGCCAGCAGTGTGATCGTCACCGGGCTCCCCCTTGGGGGTGACATGTCCCAGGTAGTAGTCGTCGTCGGTCGCGCCGGGCGCCATCGCGTGCGGCGGCGCCTCCATGCCGGGCTGCAGCGGGGCGAGCAGTTTGTCCTTGCCGTAGATCAGGTCGGAGCGGTTGTCGTCGGCCATCTCGTAGACGTTGGTCATCGTCAGCGCGCGGGTGGGGCAGGCTTCGATGCACAGTCCGCAGCCGATGCAGCGCAGATAGTTGATCTGGTAGACCCGGCCGTAGCGTTCACCCGGCGAAAAGCGTTGCTCCTCGGTGTTGTCCGCGCCTTCCACGTAGATGGCGTCGGCGGGGCACGCCCAGGCGCACAGCTCGCAGCCGATGCACTTCTCCAGCCCGTCGGGGTAGCGGTTGAGTTGGTGCCGGCCGTGATAGCGCGGCGCCACGGGCCCCGGCTTCTCCGGATACTCCTCGGTGATGGGGCGTTTGAACATGGTCCCGAACGTCACGCCGAAACCCTTGACCGCGTCGAGGAACTTAGGCATCTGCTTTCTCCTTGCTCGATGCCGGCGAGCCGGGCAGCGGAGGTATCGGGAACGACCCTTCGACCGCAGCGGGAGGCGGTGCTGTGTTGCGCTGGATCAGTTTGTGCCGCAGCGAGTTCGCACCCAGCACGGCCAGCAGCAGTACCGCTGCGGCGATCAGGTTGGGAATGATGCCGGTGTGGCCGATGCTGTGCAGGACGGCCACGATCATGATCCACACCAGCGAGACCGGGATGAGAAGCTTCCAGCCCAGTGCCATGAACTGGTCGTAGCGCAGCCGGGGCAGGGTGGCGCGCAGCCACATGAAGACGAACAGGAACGTCCACACCTTGGCTACGAACCAGATCAGCGGCCACCAGCCGGTGTTGACGCCGTCGATCAGGCTGATCGGCCACGGCGCATGCCAGCCGCCCAGGAACAAGGTGGTGGCCAGCGCCGAGACGGTGGTCATATTGACGTATTCGGCGAGCATGAACATCGCGAACTTCAGCGAGGAGTATTCGGTGTGGAAGCCGCCCACCAGTTCGCCTTCAGCTTCGGGCAGGTCGAACGGGGCCCGGTTGGTCTCGCCGACCATCGACGTCACGTACACCGCGAAACTGGGCAGCAGCAGGAACACGTACCAGGTGTGTTCCTGGGCGGCGACGATCCCCGAAGTGGACATGGTGCCGGCGTAGAGGAACACCGCCGCGAACGACAGCGCCATCGCGATCTCATACGAGATCACCTGCGCGCTGGACCGCAGTCCACCCAGCAGCGGGTAGGTGGAGCCCGAGGACCAGCCCGCCAGCACGATGCCGTACACCCCGATCGAGGTGACCGCCAGGATGTAGAGCACCGCCACCGGCAGATCCGTCAGCTGCAGCGGCGTGTGGTGGCCGAACACCGACACCACCGGACCCAGCGGGATCACCGCGAACGCCATGATCGCCGGGATCACCGAAATCACCGGTGCCATCAGGTAAATGGGTTTGTCCACCCCGGCGGGGGTGAGTCCCTCCTTGAGTGCCAGCTTGATGCCGTCGGCCAGGGACTGCAGCAAGCCGAACGGCCCAACCCGGTTGGGGCCGTAACGCATCTGCATGCGGCCCAGGATCTTGCGCTCCAGCAGGATCGCCACCAGAACGGTCAGCAGCAGGAAGGCGAAGACCGCGACCGCTTTGATCAGGATCAGCCACCACGGATCGTGGCCGAACACACTCAGATCGGGGTAGCTCATACGCCGGCGGCCTCCCGCTCGATGCGAACGACGGTGCCCGGGGTGACACCGAGCTGCTGATACACCGCGCTGCCGGGCGAGTTCAGTGGCAGCCACACCACCCCGTCGGCCATCTCGGTGATGACCAGAGGCAGGGCAATATCGCCACGTCCCGTCGACACAGTGACCACCTCGCCGTCGACCGCGCCGATCCCGGCGGCCGTGGCCGCCGACAACCGCACCACGGACGGGCGCGCGGTCCCCGCCAAGAATGGTTCGCCGTCCTGCAATCGGCCGTTGTCGAGCAACACCCGCCAGCCGGCGAGCACCGCCTCGTCAGAATCCAACGGCGGCGGCTCTTTCGGCTCCGCCGACGGGGCAGCGGGGCGTTCGCCGTCCCACCCGCCCAGTGCGATCAGCTCGGCGCGGGCCTCCTCGACGGTGCGGAACCCGAGGTCGACGCCCAGCTCGTCGGCGAGGATCTGCAACACCCGCAGGTCAGGGAAGGCGTTGGAGGCCAGCGCGGGCTCGAACGGACGAATCCGGCCCTCCCAGTTCAGGAACGAACCGGCCTTCTCGGCGACGGGCGATATCGGGAAGACCACGTCGGCCAGCGCGGTGATCGCCGACTCCCGTAACTCGAGGCTGACGACGAAGCCGGCCGACTCGATCGCCGCCAGTGCGGCCGGCGGGTCCGGCATGTCGATGGCGTCGACCCCGCCGATGAGCAGTGCGTCGAGCTCGCCGCCTGCCGCGGCGGTGAGGATGTCGGTTGCGTCGCGACCCTCCTCCGACGGGAGATCGTCGACATGCCACGCGCTGGCCAGCTGTTGGCGTGCAAGGACATTCGACGCCGGCCGGGCGCCGGGCAGCAGGTTGGGCAGGCAGCCGGTCTCGACGGCTCCGCGGTCACCGGCGCGGCGGGGGATCCAGGCCAGCCGGGCGCCGGTGCGTTCGGCCAGACGGGCTGCCGCCGACAGCGCGCCCGCGCTGGTGGCAAGTCGCTCCCCGACCAGGATGATCGCCCCCACCGGCAGCTCGTCGGCCAGCGCATGGAGGGCGGGCGCTTCGTGGCCGGGGGCGGTGAGCACCACCCGTGCCGCGAGCTTCTCCGACCCGCGGGACACCAACGGCGCGATGCTCACGACCCGGAGACCGCGCTTGCGGACCGCCTTGCGCAACCGCAGGAACACGATCGGGGATTCGTCCTCGGGCTCGAACCCGGCGAGCACCACCATGGGTGCGGCTTCCAGATCCGCGTAGCTGACGTCACGGCGACCGGCCACGTGCGCGGCGAGGAAGTCCTGCTCTTCCACCGAGTGCGGGCGGGAGCGGAAATCGATATCGTTGGTGTCCAACGCAATCCGAGCGAACTTGGCGTATGCGTAGGCGTCTTCCGCGGTCGACCTACCGCCCACCAGAACCCCGGCGCGTCCGGACCGCAGGCCCGCGGCAGCTACCGCGATGGCCTCCGACCAGGACGCCGGCCGCAGCGCACCGTTCTCGTCGCGCACCAGCGGGGTGGTGATGCGGTCACCGGCCCGGGTGTAGGTGAAGGCCCAGCGACCCTTGTCGCAGTTCCATTCCTCGTTGACTTCCGGGTCGTCGCCGGCCAGCCTGCGCAACGCCACACCGCGGCGGTGATCGGTGCGCTGGGCACACCCGGAGGCGCAGTGTTCGCAGACGCTGGGGCTTGACACCAGATCGAACGGCCGGGCCCGGAACCGGTAGGCCGTTCCGGTCAGCGCACCGACCGGACAGATCTGCACGGTGTTGCCGCTGAAGTAGGAATCGAACGGTTCACCGGGACCGATCCCGACCTGTTGCAGCGCACCGCGTTCCAGCAGTGAGATGAACGGATCTCCGGCGATCTGCTCGGAAAACCGGGTGCAGCGCGCGCACAGCACGCACCGCTCCCGGTCCAGCAGCACCTGGCTGGACAGGTTGATCGGCTTGGGGAAGGTGCGTTTGACGTCCTCGAACCGGGTCTCGACGCGGCCGTTCGACATCGCCTGGTTCTGCAGCGGGCACTCACCGCCCTTGTCGCAGACCGGGCAGTCCAGCGGGTGGTTGATCAGCAGCAGCTCCATCACCCCGTGCTGTGCCTTGTCCGCGGCCGCGGAGGTGAACTGCGTGCGCACCACCATGCCGTCGGACACCGTGGTGGTGCAGCTGGCCATCGGCTTGCGCTGACCCTCCACCTCCACCAGGCACTGCCGGCACGCCCCGACCGGATCCAGCAATGGATGGTCGCAGAACCGGGGATCTGCACGCCCATCAACTCGGCGGCCCGAATCACCAACGTGCCCTTGGGCACCGCCACCTCGACGTCGTCGATGACAAGGGTGACCATCTCCACGGGCGGCGCCTCATGGGTTCCGGTCTCCGAGATCTGGGTCATCAGGCACCCACTCCTTCCGGTGCGGCGAGCATCGAGGCGTACGGGTCGAACGGGCAGCTGCCGCCCAGATGCGCCTCGTACTCTGCGCGGAAGTGCTTGATCGAGGAGATGATCGGCGATGCGGCACCATCGCCCAACGCGCAGAACGACTTTCCGAAGATGGTGTCCGAGATGTCGAGCAGCTTGCCGATGTCGTCCTCGGTGCCGCGACCGGTCTCGAGCCGCTCATAGATCTGGCTGAGCCAGTAGGTGCCCTCGCGGCAGGGCGTGCATTTGCCGCAGGATTCGTGGGCGTAGAACTGGGTCCAGCGCCGTACCGCCCGCACCACGCAGGTGGTCTCGTCGAAGATCTGCAGCGCCTTGGTACCCAGCATCGAGCCGACCGATGCCATGCCCTCGTAATCCAGTGGTACATCCAGATGTTCGGCGGTCAACAGTGGGGTCGACGAGCCGCCCGGCGTCCAGAACTTCAACTCGTGGCCGGCGCGGACACCGCCGGCGTATTCGAGCAACTCCCGCAGGGTGATCCCCAGCGGGGCCTCGTACTGCCCGGGATTGGTGACGTGTCCCGACAGCGAATACAGCGTGAAGCCAGGCGATTTCTCCGAACCCATCTCCTTGAACCAGTCGACCCCGTTCAGCAGTATCGGCGGCACGCTGGCGATGGATTCGACGTTGTTGACCACCGTTGGGCAGGCGTACAGACCCGCGACTGCGGGAAACGGCGGGCGCAGGCGGGGTTGACCGCGACGGCCCTCCAACGAGTCCAGCAGGGCGGTTTCCTCACCGCAGATGTAGGCACCCGCGCCGGCGTGCACGATCAGGTCCAGATCGAATCCCGAACCCGCGATGTCGGTGCCGAGGTACCCGGCCTGATAAGCCTCGGCCACCGCGGCCTGCAGCCGGCGCAGCACCGGCACGACCTCTCCGCGCACATAGATGAACGCATGCCGGGCCCGGATGGCGTAGGCGGCGATGATCACACCCTCGACCAGGAAATGCGGCGTGGTCAGCATCAACGGAATGTCTTTACACGTACCGGGTTCCGACTCGTCGGCGTTGACCACCAGGTACTTCGGCTTGGCCCCGGCTCCGGTGTCATCCTGTGGAATGAACGACCATTTGGTGCCGGTCGGGAACCCCGCTCCGCCGCGGCCGCGTAACCCGGATTCCTTGACCGTTGCGATCACCGCGTCGGGCGTCATGCCCAGCGCCGTCCGCAGCGCCTGGTAACCGTCGTGGCGAAGATAGGTTTCCAGCGTCCACGGTTCGGGTTCGTCCCAGAATCGGCTGAGAACCGGCGTCAGCGGCGTGGCTGGCGTCATTGCCCCTCGCTTTCTCTGGACGGCGGCGCCGACATGTCCAATTCGCGGGCCACCCGAAGGCCGGCCAGTGTCGCGTCACCCGGCGCGCCACCATCCGAGCCGACCTCGCCGGCCAATCCGGCCAGCGTTCGCGCGGTGGCCCGGAACGAGCACACCCGCGATCCGCGGGTGGCCTGGGGTGGCTCGCCGGTGCGGATGTCGTCGACGAGTTGTCGTGCGCTGGCGGGGGTTTGGTTGTCGAAGAACTCCCAGTTGACCATGATCACGGGTGCGTAGTCGCAGGCGGCATTGCATTCGATGTGTTCGAGGGTGATGCGCCCGTCGGCGGTGGTGTCGCCGGCGTGGATGCCGAGCTCGGTCTCCAGGGTGTCCAGGATGGCGTCGCCGCCCATGATGGCGCACAGGGTGTTGGTGCACACGCCGACCAGGTAGTCCCCGGTGGGGGTGCGGCGGTACATCGAGTAGAAGGTGGCCACGGCGGTCACTTCGGCTTCGGTCAAGCCGAGTTGTCCGGCGCAGAAGGTGATTCCGGCCCCGGTGAGGTAGCCGTCCTCGGACTGGACCAGGTGCAGCAGCGGCAACAGCGCCGAACGGGCCTGCGGGTAGCGGGCAATGATGTCCGCCGCATCGGCACTGAGACGCTCGGTCACCTCGGCGGAGTAGGTGGTGGGCCCGCCGATGGGTGGGCCGGGTTCGTCGGGGCGTGGACCCAAAACGAGGTCGATGCTCACCTATCGACACCTCCCATGACCGGATCGATGGATGCAACGGCGGCGATGACGTCGGCGACCATGCCGCCCTCGCACATCGCGGCCACCGCTTGCAGATTGGTGAACGACGGGTCGCGGTAATGCACCCGGTACGGGCGGGTGCCACCGTCGGAGACCATGTGGACCCCCAACTCGCCGCGAGGGGACTCCACCGCGATGTACACCTGGCCGGCCGGCACCCGGATCCCTTCGGTGACCAGTTTGAAGTGGTGGATCAGCCCTTCCATGGAGGTGCCCATGATCTTGGCGATGTGGGCGGGGAGTTCCCGAGACCGTCCGGGCCGAGTTGCAGGTCGGCCGGCCAGGCCAGCTTCTTGTCGCTGATCATCACTGGACCCGGCTCCAGCCGCTCAAGACACTGGGTGACGATCTTCAGCGATTCGTGCATCTCGCCGACCCGGATCAGATAGCGGCCGTAACAGTCCGCGCCGGTATCGGTGATGACGTCGAAGTCGTAATTCTCATAGCCGCAATAGGGTTGGGTCTTGCGCAGATCGTGCGGCAGTCCGGTGGAGCGCAGCACCGGTCCGGTCATCCCCAGCGCCATGCAGCCGGTCAGATCCAGATAGCCGATGCCCTGGGTGCGGGCCTTCCAGATGTAGTTCTGGGTCAGCAGGTCTTCGAGCTCGCGCAACCGGCCCGGCAGGATCTTGAGCAGATCCCGCACGCGTTGGGGCCCGTCGTCGGGCAGGTCGGCGGCCAGCCCGCCGGGGCGGATGTAGGCGTTGTTCATCCGCAACCCGGTGATCGCCTCGAACACCGACAGGATCAGCTCGCGCTCGCGGAAACCGAAGAACATCGGGGTCATCGCGCCCAGCTCCATGCCACCGGTGGCCAACGCCACCAAATGGCTGGAGATGCGGTTGAGTTCCATCATCATCACCCGCACCACGCTCGCGCGTTCCGGGATCTGATCGGTGATGTCCAGCAGCTGTTCCACGCCCAGGCAGTAGGCGGTCTCGTTGAAAAACGGTGACAGGTAATCCATTCGGGTCACAAAGGTGACGCCCTGGGTCCAGGTGCGGTATTCCAGGTTCTTCTCGATCCCGGTGTGCAGATAGCCGATCCCGCAGCGCGCCTGGGTGACCGTCTCACCCTCGATCTCCAGGATCAGCCGCAACACCCCGTGGGTGGAGGGGTGCTGCGGACCCATGTTCACCACGATGCGTTCGCCGGCCTCACCCTGGCGGGCGGCGGCGACGATTTCTTCCCAGTCCTGACCCCCAGGACGATCACGTTCTCGTCGGTGGTCATCAGTGATACGACCTGCGTTCGTCGGGCGGCGGAATCTGGGCGCCGTGGTATTCGACCGGCACACCGCCCAGCGGGTAGTCCTTGCGCTGCGGGTGGCCCACCCAGTCATCGGGCATCTCGATCCGGGTCAGACCGGGATGATCGTCGAAGACGATGCCGAAGAAGTCATATGTCTCACGCTCATGCCAGTCGACCGTCGGGTACACCGAAAACAGTGACGGCACATGCGGATCGGTGTCGGGGCAGGCCACCTCCACCTGTACCCGGCGGTTGTGCGTGATCGACAGCAGCGGGTAGAACGCGTGCAGCTCCCGCCCCGCATCCTGCGGGTAGTGCACACCTGAGACCCCGCAACACAATTCGAAGCGCAACCGCTCGTCGTCGCGCAATGACCGGGCGACGGCCAGCAGGTGTTCGCGGCGGACTTCGATTGTGAGCTGGTCGCGAAAGACGACGACGCGCTCGACGGCCGCACTGAATGCGTCGTCGCCCAGTACCTCGGCCAATCGGTCGACCACCTCGTCGAAATATCCACCGTAGGGTCGCGGCGTGCTGCCCGGCAGGGCTATTTCGCGGACCAGTCGGCCATATCCGGAGGTGTCGCCACTGCCATTGATACCGAACATGCCCCGGCGCACACCGATGACCTCGCCGCCACTGTCAGTGGCCGGATCACTCCGGTCCTGGTCGCTCACCGAAGCAGCCCTTTGAGCTCCAAGGTGGTCGGTGCGGCCAGCGCGGCCTTCTCGGCGGCGGCGACCGCCTCGGCGCGGTGCACCCCCAACGGCATCTCGGCGATCTTGGCGTGCAACGCGAGAATCGCGTTCAACAACATCTCCGGACGCGGCGGGCACCCGGGGAGATAGATGTCCACCGGCACCACGTGATCGACCCCCTGGACCACCGCGTAGTTGTTGAACATGCCGCCGCTGGAGGCGCACACCCCCATGGCCAGCACCCACTTGGGTTCGGCCATCTGGTCATAGACCTGCCGCAGAACCGGCGCCATCTTCTGCGACACCCGGCCGGCCACGATCATCAGATCGGCCTGGCGCGGAGTGGCCGAAAACCGCTCCATGCCAAACCGGGCGATGTCGAACCGCGGGCCCGCGGTCGCCATCATCTCGATGGCACAACACGCCAACCCGAACGTCGCCGGCCATAGCGACCCCTTGCGCACGAACCCGGCGACCTTCTCCACCGTCGACAGCAGGATGCCGCCCGGCAGTTGCTCTTCTAATCCCATTCCAGACCGCCCCGGCGCCACACGTACCCGTACGCAACGAACACCGTCGCCATGAAGATCAGCATCTCGACCAGCGCGAACGTCCCCAACGAATCGAAGGAGACCGCCCACGGATACAAGAACACGATCTCGATGTCGAAGACGATGAACAACATCGCCGTCAGGTAGTACTTGATCGGGAACCGTTGACCAGCCGGCTCCCCGGCCACCGGTTCGATCCCGCACTCGTATGCCTCGAGTTTGGCTCGGTTGAACCGCCGCGGACCGATCACCAAGGCGATCACCACCGACACGATCGCGAACGCGGCCGCGATGACACCCAACACCAGGATGGGCAGATACAAATTCATAGAGCTGTGTCACTCCTCGCTGGGCTGGAGATGTGAGCTACGACACAGCCTAGCGATCTTGAGACTCGCTGTCGCGATTTCGTTAGGATGGCTTGAATAGCTGAGCGCGGCCCATCTCCGGTCGAGAGGGCAAGGGCGACAGCGTATTTGGCGTTTCAGTCACTGCACGGTTGTGCGCAGCAAACCTACGACCGCCTCGCCGAGTCGCACCGGGTCGATCGGGTGCGGCACCGCTGCCTCGGCGCGCGACCAGTTGGCCAGCCACGCATCGTCGGATCGGCCGGTCAGTACCAGCACCGGCGGGCAGTCGTCGATCTCGTCTTTGAGTTGTTTGGCAATGCCCATCCCGCCGACGGGAGCCGCCTCACCGTCGAGGATCACCAGATCGAATCCGCCGGCGTCCATCAGCTGGATCACCATCGGTCCGGTCGCCACGTCGGTGTAGGTGAGATCCGGGAGTTCGGGGTGGACCCGCTTGCCCAACGCCAGGCGCACCTCATCGCGGGTGCGCGCGTTGCTGCTGTAGACCAGCACGTGGAGGGGCTGTGCGCCCGGGCGAGACACGCAGCCGATGCTACTGCCGCATCTGCGATTTCGGCGCGGAAACGTTCGCTGGGCGAACGATTGCGCGCCGAGGTCACTCTTTGGCGAAGACGACGTCGGCCAGCAGCGTGGTGGTCGCGGGCATCATCCCGATCATGTTGCCGCTGACACCCAGCGCGGTGCGGTCGACCGCCGCCGTCGTGGTCAGCTGCACAGACCCGTCACCGAGCGGGGTGATCGTGACAGACAGCGGCAGCGGGGTGCTGGCCCCTCGCACGGTGAGCGTGGCGGTGAGATCGGCCGTGTCCGCACCGGTCGGTTCCAGCCCGGTCACCTCGACGCTGATCTCGGGATGGTGCTCGACGTCGAAGAAGTCGGCCGAGCGCAGATGCTCGTCACGTTTTCCGATACCCGTCTTCAGCGACGACGCACCGATCTCCAGCCGCCCCGACACCGCGCCGTTCGCGCCGACCTGGCCGGTGCCGCTCACATCGCCGAATTTGCCGGTGACGGTGGCCAACCCCCAGAACGTCTTGTTCTTGAACCGCACCGACGACCGCGCGGGAACCAGTTGCCACACCCCGGCGGCCCCGGGGTCGTTGAGTAACGCGTGCAGTGCGGACATGTGATCTGCCTTCTCTCAGGACAGCAGCGGTGCCAGATCGGCGGGATCGAGGTATTCGTCGATTCGCCGGATGAGGCCGTCGTCGCCGACTTTTACGATCAGGCATACCCGCAAGGCCACGTCTTCACCGCGCGTATTGGTGCACCGCAGAATGTGCTGCTGGACGAAGCCGCCGTCGAACACCTGCCGGTCGAGCACGTCGTAGTGCCGGAAGGTGGTGGCCCCGATGTACCACCGGATCACCTTGAGAGCGCGCGTCTTGTCGCTGTCGCGCTCATCTCCGGTGTGCCAGACGGTGACATCGTCGGACCACAGCGCCGCCACCGCAGCGACATCGCCCTGCGTGATCGCGGCGAACAGCCGATCGGCAGTCTGCCGGATCTGGCTCTCGGTGGTCATGACGGCGAACCTCCTTCGGATGAGTCGTATCCGGGGTGGGCGATGGCCACCCGGTGCTTGACCACGGCGCGTAGGCACTTCATTACCTCGTCGCCGCGGCTGTCGAGGTCGCCGGCGCGGATGGCCGCGGCCAGTGCGGCTTCGTCGCGATAGCCGAGCCCCTCGAGTGCGGCCTGCGGTTCGGCGGCGGTCTGGTCAAGCAATTCGCGTTCCACGGTGCGCAGGACGTTGACGGCGACGAGGGCGTGGAAGTTGACCGACCCGGTGGTGTTGGACCGGACGTCGCCGGCGAGGAATTCGGCGACGGCGGCGACGAGTTCGGCGGCCGTGGGCCGTCCGGTGAGTCCGGTCATGACGCACCCTCCAGTAGGTCGAGCACATCCCATTCGGTTTCGCAGACCCGCCGGCCGATCGCGGCCAGTTCGACTGAGCGGGTCTGGCCGCTGAGGTGCCGTTCGGCCTGGAACCGGCAGATCACTCCCCAGCGCAGGGTGGCCAGCACCAGCCACCACCGCAACGTCGCGCGGTCGACGGTCGCGCCACCGGCCTGCTCATATGCTGCGACGAAATCGTCGATGCTGCCCAGGCCTCCGGCCGCCACGCTGGACGGGGCGCCGAACCGCCAGGCTCGGATGCAGAACCAAGCGAGGTCTTCGTAGATCTCGCCGATGTGGACCAGTTCCCAGTCCAGCACGGCCGCCAGGTCCGACCCGTCGACGATCAGGTTGCCCATCCGGAAATCACCGTGCACCAGCCGCAGCGGCGAGGGCGGCGGCCGGTGGGCCTGCAGCCAGCGGAACGCCCATTCGAATGTCGCTGTGGTGTCGCCCATTTCGTCGAGACGCTGGTGCCACTCCGCCATCTGGTCCTGCTCGGCCAGCCCGGGGGCGTCGGTGGCGCCACGGTGAATCGCCGCCAGCGCCTGGGCGCACTGTCGCAGCAGCGTGGCCCGGCCGTCATCGTCGAGCTGGCGCTGGATGCGGCGCACGATGGTCTCTCCGGCGATCTCGCCGCAGATCAGAAACGGATTGCCCAGTGCCTCAACTGAATCAGAGGCAACCAGGACCTCGGGTACCGGGGCGCCCGCCGCGGCGGCCGCGGCCTGCACGGCCGCCTCCAATTCCATTCCGGCGTGGACGTCATCCGGCGGCCCGGTGCGCAGAATCAGTGCGCGGCGCTGCGATCCGGTCACCGCGTCGAACGCCCAGGTGGTGCGGCTGGCCCCACCGGTCAGCGCGCGCAGGTTCTCCACGTCGGTCTGGGGACCGAGCAGCGGGCGCAGTACATCGGCCAGATCCGCGGCCAGCGTCTCGGCGGCCACGTCAGCGAGCCGGCTTGCCGAACTTGAACATCCGTTGGGCCACGCGACGCATCTGGATCTCCTCGGCACCCTCGGTGATGCGGTAGCGGCGGTGGTGCCGATAGATGTGCTCGAACGGTTCGTGCCGGCTGTAGCCGACGCCGCCGTGCACCTGCATGGCCCGGTCGGCCGCTTCGCACACCAGCCGGTTGGCACGGTAGTTGGCCATCGACACCTTGTCGGACACCTCGAGGTGATGGTTTCGGTCGAGTTCGGTGGCCGCGTAGCGGACCAGCAGCCGCACCATCTGAGCCTCGGTCTGCAGCTCGACCAGCGGCCACTGCACGGCCTGGTTGACCGCCAGCGGCTTGCCGAACGTCACCCGCTTGCCGGCATAGTCGACGGCGCGGTCTATGCAGTACTGGGCGGCGCCGAGGCTGCTTGCCGCTTGTCGAATCCTGTTCTCGTGCAGGAAGGTCTGGGCGACCTCCAGGCCGTGGTCCACCTCGCCGAGGACGGCATCGGCCGGGATCCGCACGTCGCGCAGAACGACCTCGGCGTGGTCGGTGGGCATGTTGAACGTCCACCAGTAGTAGGGCACCTCGAACCCTGTGGCGTCGCACGGAACCAGGAACGCGGTGATGCCGCGCGCCTGGCCGGCCTCGCCGGAGGTGCGTGCGAACACCAGGTCGTGGGTGGCGCGGTGCACACCGGTGTTCCACCGCTTGTTGCCGTTGATCACCCAGTCGTCGCCGTCGCGGACTGCGCGGGTCTCCAGCCAGGTGGCATCCGAGCCGTGGTCCGGTTCGGTGAGTCCGAACGCCATGGACCGCGTGCCGGTCAGCATCGCCTCGATCCATTCACTCTTCTGGTCGTCGGTGCCGAACCGGTCCATCATGATGACCTGCGGGAAGTTGCCGACGATCGAGGATTCGTCCTGCAGATCGTTGTGCAGGCCAAGTCCCTTGTGCGCCAGGTGTTCCCGGATCACCGCCATATCGAGATTGGTGCCGTCCCGGCCGCCGAACTTCGACGGCAGCCCGTATCGCAACCACCCTGCTTTGTCGGCTCGCCGGCGCATCTCGTCGAGCAGGTCCTCCCACTCCCGGCGGGGGATACCGCCGTTCTCGACATCGGTGCGGGCGAACTCGCGACGCTGATCGAAGTACTGGATGTGTTCGCGCTCGAGGGGCTTGATCTCGGCTTCGATGAACGCATCCATCTCGCCCAGCAGGGTCGTAAGGTGTTCGGGCAGAGAGAAATCCACGCTGATCTCCTAATCAATCAAAAGCCGTAGAGCGTTTTCTTCCAAATAGTAGACAGGGTCGTCACGGCGTCGTTGTCCGACAGGCGCAGACCCAGGCCCGCGCTGTCGGGTCGTAGGCACACGGTGGTGAATTGTTCGAACAGCAGCGCGATCGCCAAGGCGGTGTGCTCGGGTTGCAGGCCGGCCGCGTACCCGTGTTCCTGGGCGCGCAGCACCGACGCGGCGACGATGTCGATGCCGAACTGACGGAACTGGTTCTGCAGGGCGGCGAACCGGGGTTCGGTGGCGGCGAGTTGATCGACGGCGACCATGACGCCGATGCTCTGCTTGAACATGTCCCAGTAGGCGCTGACGACGGTGACGAAAAAATGGGTGTCGTCCGGGGATTCGGGCAGATGCAGTCGCAGGCCGGACGGAAGCACGACGTCGTGCAGGAACGAACCGGCCAATGCGGCCAACAGGTCCTCTTTGTCGTCGTAGTAGCGGTAGAACACCGCGGGGGATCTGTCCGCCGCCGAGGTGATGTCCACCAGGGTGGTTCCGTGGAAGCCCCGTTCGGCGAAGAGTTTTCGGGCGGCGTCCTCGATGGCTTGGCGGGTTTGGCGCCCCTTGGAGCTCAGTTCGCGCGGGCCGTCGGCGGTCCGGTCCGCTTTGCGCGAACGGCTGGACGGTTCCATGGCTGGCCCCCGTGCTTTCCGATGGGAAACTAAAGCTGACGTTACTTTTTGTTTCGACGGTTGGCAATACTTGTCGCGACCGTAGATTCCTGAGCTGACCTGCTCCAACACCATTCCTGGCAACGACAGCTTGACATCGTTGCGTACGCTTACGAGTGGTCGGGGAGGCTCTTGAGCAAATGGAGCTGCGCGAATGTCAGCCGAAAAGTCAAAGGCCCTTCCTTGTCACACCCAGCAAGCACCACATCACACCTGAAGCCGCACTTCGAGGACGTTCAGTCGCACTACGACTTGTCCGACGACTTCTTCCGGCTCTTTCTGGATCCGACGCAGACCTACAGCTGCGCCTACTTCGAGCGCGACGATCTGACGCTGCATGAGGCGCAGCTCGCCAAGATAGATCTGTCGCTCGGCAAGTTGGGTCTGCAGCCCGGAATGACTCTGCTGGACGTCGGCTGCGGTTGGGGCGCCACGATGCGCCGCGCGATCGAGAAGTATGACGTCAACGTCATCGGGTTGACGCTGAGCCGCAATCAGCAGGCTCACGCCGAACGCGCGTTCGCCGAGATGGACACGACGCGCAGCCGCCGCGTCCTGTTGTGCGGCTGGGAGCAGTTCGACGAACCGGTGGACCGGATCGTGTCGATCGGGGCCTTCGAGCACTTCGGAGCAGACCGCTACAACGCGTTCTTCGACTTCGCCTACGACGTCCTGCCCGATGACGGCGTGATGATGCTGCACTCCATCATGCAGATCCCGCGGGCCGAGATGGAGGCACGCGGGCTGCCGATCACGATGAGCCTGCTGCGGTTCTTCAAGTTCATCTCGGTGGAGATCTTCCCCGGCGGCCACCTGCCGACCCGCGAGATCGTCAAGGATTTGTCCGGAAAGGCCGGGTTTACAACCGATCTCGTCCAATCCCTGGAACAGCACTATGCGAAGACCCTCGACCTGTGGGCGGCGGCACTCGAGGCACGCCGGGATGAGGCGATCGCGATCCAGTCCGAAGAGGTCTACGACCGCTACATGAAGTACCTGACCGGGTGCGCGGACCTGTTCCGCAACCGCTACACCGACGTCTGCCAGTTCACCCTGAGCAAGTAGCGCGGCGGCTCAGCTCACCCCTGGCTCGCACGCCACTTGTCGAGCGCTCGGCGGTCCCGTTTGGTCGGCCGGCCGGCGCCGCGATCACGCGCCGCGACCGGCACGGCCGGAACAGAGGGCGGTTTGGGCGTGCGGTCCAGGTAGCAGGTGACGGCGTCGGCAGCCCCGACCCGTTTGGCGATCACCCGGACGACCTCGACGATCCTCGTCGTGTCGCCGACGCGTGCGCGCACCTCGTCACCGGGGAGATCGTCGTCGACGGCTTGGCCAACCGGTCGTTCACCCGGACGTGACCGCCTCGGCACGCCGCGGCGGCATCCGGGCGGGTCTTCGTCACCCTGACCGCCCACAGCCACCGATCCACCCGAGTCGATTCCATGAGGCGCGGTGTCAGCTCAGCTCAGTATCCGGTCGCCGGCGCGCAGCAGTGCGCTGGGCAGATCGTGGCCGACCACCGATTTCGCGACGGCTGCCGCGGTGATGGCCGCAGGTAGGTCGATGTCGACGCCGATTCCGCTGTCACGCAACAGGTAAACGAGGTCCTCGGTGGCGATGTTGCCGCTCGCCCCCGGCGCGAACGGGCAGCCGCCCAGCCCGCCCACCGACGAGTCGAGCCGCGTCACACCGGCGGCGACCGCCGCGTACGCGCTGGCCAACCCGGCGCCGCGGGTGTTGTGGAAGTGGGCACCCAGCGGCAGATCGCCGATGCGGGGCTTCACCTGATTCATCAGGGCGGTGACCCGCCCCGGCGTGGTGGTGCCGATGGTGTCGGCGATGGCCAGCCGGTCTGCGCCGAATTCGCAAGCAGCGTCGACGATGTCGAGGACACGCTGCGGCGGGGTCGGCCCGTCGAAGGGGCAGTCCCACGCGGTGGCGATGATGACCTCGACGCTGACTCCGGAGTCGTGGGCGATCGCGACGATGTCGGCGATCTGCGCGGTGGCTTCCGCGCTGCTGCGGCCGACGTTGGCGCGACTGTGAGCGTCAGCCGCCGACACCACGTATTCAACCGAACGCAGCCCGGCCGCGATTGCCCGCTTGGCGCCGTTCGGACTGGCCACCAGTGCGGAGAATTCGATGTCCGGGTAGTCGCCGAGATGGGCGGCCAACTCCGGCGCATCGGCCAGTGCGGGCACCTTCGACGGGGAGACGAACGCCGTCGCCTCGACTTCCCGAACGCCGGTGGCGGCGATCGCCGCGAGCAGTTCGAGCTTGGCGGACAACGGAATCGGGTCTTCGATCTGCAGGCCGTCGCGCAGGGCGACCTCGCGGATCGTGACGTGGCCGGGCAGCTCGCTCATAGCACTCCCTGGGACTCCAGGTCCGCGATCTCCTCGGACCGCAGGCCCAGAAGTTCACCGTACACCTCACCGTTGTGCTGTCCCGGCCGCGATGACCCCGCAGATCGGATGGTGCCGGGAGACTCTGACAACACCGGAACCACGCCCGGGCCCTTCACATTGCGCCCGATGCGCTCGTCCCAGTGATCGGCGATCATGCCGCGGGACAGGAGCTGCGGGTCGGTGACGACCTCGGCGACGGTGTTGATCGGTCCGCTGATGACGCCTGCTTCGCTCAGCGTCTCGATGATGTCGGCGGGCTCGCGGGCCGCCGCCCAGTCGCCGATGATCGCGTCGAGCTCGTCCTGATTGCGTCCGCGCGCAACATGATTGACGAACCGTTCGTCCTGGGCCAGCTCGGGCTGGCCCATCGCCGCGCACAACCGCCGAAAAACCGTGTCCTGGTTGGCGGCGATCACCACCCAGCTGCCGTCGGCGCTGCGGTAGATGTTCGACGGAGCGATCCCGTCGAGCCGGGTGCCCGACGGTCCGCGGACCACACCGCCGATGTCGTAGTCGGGGATCGTCGATTCCTGCACCGCCAGACACGATTCGGTCAGCGCCGCGTCGACGATCTGCCCCTCACCGGTGACGGTCCGCCGGTACAGCGCGGCGAGCGCGCCCTGCGCGGCGAACATCCCGGCCAGGCTGTCGCCGAGCGACAGCGCCAGGCGCGGCGGCGGCCCACCGGGAAAGCCGTTCATGTGCCGCAGCCCGCTGGCCGCCTCGGCGACCGAGGCGTAACCGGCCTTCGCCGACTCCGGACCGGTCTGCCCGTAGCCGGACACCCGGACCAGGATGATGCCCCGATTGCGTTCGCGCAGAACGTCGTAACCGAGGCCCCACTTCTCCAGCGTGCCGGGCCGGAAGTTCTCGACGATGATGTCGGAGCGCTCGACCAGATCAAGGAAGAGGTCGCGGCCCCGGGCTTCCCGGAGGTTGAGGGTGACGGCTTTCTTGTTGCGGGCGTGCACGGTCCAAAAGAAGTGGTGGCCTTCCAATTCGGCCTGGCCCCAGGTGCGTAGCGGGTCGGGAGCGCCCGGCGGTTCGACCTTGATCACTTCCGCACCCATGTCGCCGAGGAGCCGCCCGGCGAACGGTCCGGAGATCAGCGTGCCCACCTCGATGACCCGGATCCCGTCCAGCGGACCAGTAGTCATGGAGCGCACCTTTCCACCGCGAGCAGACACAAACTCCTATAATTTTGGGCGAAAAAGGGCGATTTTGTGTGCCCCCGCAAGCGGGAGGTACCCCCAGCTCGCGCCATCAATCCGCCTTCGCGAAGCCGTGCCGAACCAACCAATCGGTGACGATCCCGACGGCCTGGCGCAGCGTCTCCTTCTGGTCCGGCCCGGAGTAGTAGTGGTTGGCGCCGGGGATCTCGTGCATCTCCTTGTCGGGATGCCCGATGGCCTCGAACAGCCGGCGGGTGTGGCTGGGCGTGCAGGCGTCGTCGGCGAGATTGCCGATGACCAGTGCCGGCACCGCGATGTCTGGGCCGGCCTTCACGGCGTCACCGTTGGCGTCGTCATAGCTCCACTGTGACAGCCAGCTGCGCAGGGTGCAGAACCGTGCCAGCCCGACAGGGCTCATGTTGACCACCTGCGGGTCGCCCAGATAGCAGGTGCCGGGTGCGCGCTCGTTGGGGTCGACGGTCGGGTCGAGCCAGCGCGGGTCGGCCATCGTGCCGTGTACGACGAAGCAAAATTCGTCGTCGGGCCGTCCGTCGGCCTTGAGGGCGGCCAGTTTTTCCTTGACCCACTTGGTGATTCGCCGGTTCCGGGCGATCTGCGCCTGGTGGTAACGCTCCAGGAACTCCGGGGTGTACGGCGGCTGATTGGGGTTGTCCGGGTTGTACAGGTCGAGTTCGGGATCCCGCTTGGTCGGGTCGTTCTCGTCGAGGATGGAGGCGTCCATCCACTCGGTCATCGTGCCGTGCCTGCTGATGTGCGCGGCCAGCAGCATGATGCCGTCGGCGGGCAGCAAGCCGAGCTTGGTCAGATCCGGACCGTCACCGGACGGGCTGGCGGTGATCGTCGGGTGCTGCGCCTGCTGCTGATAGAACACCGACAGCGAGCCGCCGCCACTCCACCCCGCGAGGACCACTTTGGAGTAGCCCAGCCGATTCTTGGCGTCCTTGATGCATTCGCCGAGATCCTCGACCACCTTCTCCATCAGCAGCCCTGAGTCGGTGCCCCGGAAGCGGCTGTTGCAGTAGATGACGTGATGCCCGGCGCGGGCCAGCGCGTTGATCATCGGCAGGTAGGCACCACCGCCGATCGGGTGCATGAAGACCAGCACGGTGTCCGACGGGGTGGTCGGCTTGAGCAGATAGCTTTCCAGCACGACCAGCTCCGCGACGCCGCCGTAGACGTCCCGGACAGCTGAAGTGTTCTGGTAGGCAATCAGATACGGGATGCGCTCGTAGGCGCGCTTAACGGGCGTGATCATCAGTGTTGCCCCAAATCGTTGGCCAGAACTTCGGGTGACGGCACCAATCGCCGCCGGGTGTCGATCGCGATGACCTTCCAGTCCACGCGGGTGAAATCGTCGAATTTCCGGCGGGCTCGTTCGCGGGCCTTCTCCGGCGCGCCATGGTGCACGCCCTGCGGGGCGTGGCTGATCAGTCCGGGTGGCATCGGGATGCCGTAGAGCGAGCCGCCGTGGAAGAAGGCGATCTCGTCGAAGTCGACGTTGCGGTGATACCAGGGCGTGCGTTCGGTGCCGGGCACCGATTCGGCCGGCTTCGGCAGGAAGTTGCACACGTAGACACCCGTCGCCTCCATGAATAGGTGGACCATCGGTGGCAGGTGCACGCTGTCGGAGGTGATGACGTTGTAGTCGTCGATATTGAAGGTGAAGGCGTAGTTGTCGCCGCGCCAGCCTTCGACGTCGATCGGGTTGTGCGGATAGCGCAGCGTCGTGATCTCCACGCCGTCGATCGGGCGGTGATACAGCCGCACCTCGTACTCACCGTCGGTGTGGGGCCCGTCGCCGTCGTCGATGGGCGCCGGGTCCGGGACGACGGCCTGGGACGGGTCGAAGGGCCAGTGCCGCCCCAGCGGGCCGGCAGGCGGCACCCGGAACTCATCGGTGGCCTCGATCATCAGCCACGTGCTGTCCGCGGCGGGCACCTGCCGCCACGTGCACGCCTTCGGGATGTAGATCCAGTCGCCGGTGCGGTAGTCCAACGCGCCGAACTCGGTTTCCAGGCGACCGCTGCCCTCATGGACGAAGGACAGCAGGTCGCCGTCGACGTAGCGCACATAGAACGGCATGGCTGCCTCGCGCCGGCTCAGGGAGATGCGGCAGTCGTCATTGGAGAAAAGCAGCAGGGGAGCACCCGCGGGGTCGGTGGCATCGCTCGGTTTGAGCTCACTGGACAGCAGATCGAGCGGACGCAGCGGGCCGCTGGCACGAAATGTCGTGGGATCGTTACGACGGTAGATATTGGCGGTGCGTCCGGTGAATCCACCCCGGCCCAGTTCGTCGTCTTTGAGGCCGTCGAGATCGGCGTGGATTCGCCGGGGAGTGGTGCCTTTGCGCAGGTGAGTGAAGGATTCCATGGAATCTCCCGAGATCGGCGTCGAGGTGCGGGTAAGCGGAAAACTAAAAGTGACATTAGTTTTTGTTTAACCCCGTGACAACCCCCAACCAACGAGTTGGGTAACGTGGCGGACTTTCACAGGTTCGAGACGACGTGTTTTACTCAAGTCTGAATCCGAGAACCGGGGTCATAGAAAGCTGGGGTGGATTGGTGAAGTCCTTGTTTGACAAGGTGCGCGGCTTGCCGCGCCGATTGGCAGTCGCTGCTGTCGCGGCGGCGGCTCTTCCTGGCCTGATCGGCCTGGTCGGAGAATCGGCAACTGCGAGCGCGTTCTCCCGTCCGGGGCTCCCGGTGGAGTACTTGATGGTTCCGTCGCCCGCCATGGGTCACGACATCAAGATTCAGTTCCAGAGCGGTGGCCCGAACTCGCCCGCCGTTTACCTCCTCGACGGTCTGCGTGCGCAGGACGACTTCAACGGCTGGGACATCAACACCCAGGCGTTCGAGTGGTACTACCAGTCGGGCCTGTCGATCGTCATGCCGGTCGGCGGACAGTCCAGCTTCTACGCCGACTGGTACTCGCCGGCGTGCAGCAAGACCGGTTGCCAGACCTACAAGTGGGAGACCTTCCTGACGCAGGAGCTCCCGCAGTGGCTGCAGGCGAACCGAGACGTCAAGCCCACAGGCAGCGCCGCGATCGGTCTGTCGATGGCCGGCTCGGCCTCGCTGATCCTGTCGGTGTACCACCCGCAGCAGTTCATCTACGCCGGCTCGATGTCGGGCTTCCTGAACCCGTCCGAGGGTTCGTGGCCGTTCCTGATCAACCTGTCCATGGGTGATGCCGGCGGCTTCAAGGCCAACGACATGTGGGGCCCGACGCAGGATCCGAACAGTGGCTGGAAGCGCAACGACCCGATGGTGCAGATCCCCACGATCGTCGCCAACGGCACCCGCATCTGGATCTACTGCGGTAACGGCCAGCCCAACGAGCTCGGCGGCGGCGATCTGCCCGCCACCTTCCTCGAGGGTCTGACGATTCGCACCAACGAGACCTTCCGCGACAACTACATCGCCGCGGGCGGTAAGAACGGTGTGTTCAACTTCCCCGACAACGGCACCCACAACTGGGCCTACTGGGGTCGCGAGCTTCAGGCGATGAAGCCCGACCTGCAGAAGTACCTGGGCGCCGCATAACGCGGACGTAAGTCAACGAAGCGGGCCACCGGTGAAAACCGGTGGCCCGCTTTGTTGTTCGGTCAGAAGCCGCCGGCGACCCGGACCACCGCCCGACCCGAGTACTTGCCGGCCCGCACCTGGTCGATCACCTCGATGACGTCCTTGACGTCGACCTCGTGCGTGACGTCGTCGAGGTGGCGAGGCTTGCGCTCACCGCCGAGGCGCTCCCACAGTGCGCGGCGCGGACCGATGGGCAGCAGCACCGAGTCGATGCCCAGCAGTGACACCCCGCGCAGGATGAACGGCAACACCGTCGTGTTGAGCGCCGGGCCACCGGTCAGCCCGCTGGCCGCCACGGCGCCGCCGTATTCCAGAGTGCTGATCACATCGGCCAGGGTGGCCCCGCCGACGCAGTCGACGGCACCCGCCCAGCGCGCCTTGCCCAGCGGGCGCGGCTTGGCGTCGGGGTCCTCGGGCAGGCGTGGGATGACGTCCGTGGCGCCGAGGGCCTTGAGATGGTCGGCCGCCTCGGCCTTGCCGGTGGAGGCCACCACCTGAAATCCGGCGGCCGCGAGGAGGTCCACACTGACCGACCCGACACCGCCGGTGGCGCCGGTGACGACGATCGGGCCGTCCTGTGGGGTGATGCCATGGGCGATCAGGGCCTCGACGCTCAGCGCGGCGGTGAAGCCAGCGGTTCCGATCGCCGCGCCTTCCCGCGGTGTCAGCGAGCCCAACGCGACAACCTGATCGCCCGGCAGCCGGACGTACTCGGCGTAGCCACCGTGGTGGCCGGTGCCGATCGCGTAGCCGTGCGCCAGGACCTGATCGCCGACGGCGAAGTCGGGGGAGCCGGACTCCACGACCTCACCGGTGAGGTCGATGCCCGGCACGATCGGGTAGTCCCGGACGACTCCGCCGCGCGGGGTCAGCGCGAGCGCGTCCTTGTAGTTGACGCTGGAGTAGGCGACCCGGATCGTCACGTCGCCGGGCGGAAGTTCGGAGGCGTCGAGTGTCTCGACCGACGCGGTGATCTGATCGCCGTCCTGACGGGCCAGCAGTGCCTGATAAGAATCCATGCCAAGACGGTAGCGCCCACCGACGGGCCACAGACGGGCTACCGACGGGTCGCCTCGTAGCCGGTGGTGAACCACCGGACCGTTCGTTCGATGGTGGGCAGGATGTCGGTGATGGCGATCTCGCCGGCGGCGAAACGTCCGGAGAGGCCGAAAATGACGGTGGCCAAGACGGTGTCGAGATCGGTGACGAAATCCTCGTCGACGCCGTCGAGCACTTCCATCGCCGCCGGGACGACGTTGTCGAGCCCGCGGTGCAGCAGCAGTTCGCGCCCGGTGGCCGATCGGGAGCGGTAGTAGGCCTTGAGCATCTCGGGATGTCGTTCCCACGGCTCGAAGATGGTTCCCAGGACGCGCATCATCCCGTCGTAGAGCGACTCGTCGGGATCGTGGTGCTGGACACTGAGGCCCGCGTACCGGTGCTCGTCCATCCACGACTCGAGCGCGGCCAGGATCAGGTGGTCGCGGGTGGGGTAGCGCTTGTAGATCGTGGTGAGCGAGGTGCGCGAGCGCCGGGCGACCTCGCGCAGCTGAACGGCGTCGTATCCCTGCGTCTCGAGGATCTCGACGACGATGTCGATGATGCGGTCACGTCCGTCGACCGTGGTGTCGATCGTCGTCTCAGCCCTGTCCACGAATGCCCTTGCCGTAGATGAGTAACACGGTTACTCTACCCCAGTAACACGGTTACTGGGTAAGGCGGAACAAGTGGGATCTCTCGACGGCAAGGTCGCGTTCATCACCGGTGTTGCTCGTGGCCAGGGCCGCAGCCATGCGATTCGCCTGGCCGAGCAGGGGGCCGGGATCATCGGCATCGACATCTGTGCCGACATCCCCTCCAACGGCTACCCGATGGCCAGCCGGTCTGAGCTCGACGAGACCGTCGAGCTGGTGGAAGCCAACGGGGGCAAGATGATTGCCTCGGTGGCCGACGTCCGCGACTTCCACGCGGTGAAATCCGCGCTGGATGCCGGCGTCGAGCAGTTCGGCCGCCTCGACATCGTGTGCGCCAACGCCGGCATCGCCACCATGGCCTTCCGTGAGTTGACGATCGACGAAGAGCTCCAGCAGTGGACCGATGTGCTCAACGTGAACCTGGTGGGCGCGTTCCACACCGCCAAGGCCGCGATTCCGCACCTGATCGCCGGGCAGCGGGGCGGGTCGATCGTGTTCACCAGTTCGACCGCCGGACTGCGGGGATTCGGCGGAGTGCAAGGCGGTGGACTGGGATACGCGGCCTCCAAACACGGACTCGTCGGACTGATGCGGACGCTGTCCAATGCGCTTGCACCGCAAAGTATTCGGGTCAATACCGTGCATCCCACCGCGGTACGCACCATGATGGCCGTCAATCCCGCGATGACCGCCTTCCTGGAGAACTACCCCGACGGCGGACCGCACCTGCAGAACCCCATGCCGGTGGACCTCCTCGAACCGGAGGACATCAGTGCGGCGATCGCCTACCTCGTCAGCGATGAGGCCAAATACGTCACCGGGGTGACCTTCCCCGTCGACGCCGGATTCACCAACAAACTCTAGGAACTCACGTGACAGACACTGGACGGGCCGCCGGTAAACGGGTCCTGGTCACCGGGGCTGCCCGCGGGATGGGCCGCAGCCATGCTGTGCGGCTTGCCGAAGAAGGTGCCGACCTGATCCTGGTGGACATCTGTGAGTCGTTGCCGGAGTTGGAGTATCCGCTGTCCTCGCGCGAAGACCTGCAGGAGACGGCGCGGCTCGTGGAGCAGCACAACCGGCGGGCGGTCACCCATGTGGTCGATGTGCGCGATGCCGCAGCGCTGGCCGCGGCGGTCGACGACGGGGTGGCGCAACTCGGCGGCCTGGACGCCGCAGTGTCCAACGCGGGCGTGCTCACGGTGGGCACCTGGGACACCACCACACCCGAGCAGTGGCGAACAGTCCTGGACGTCAACCTGATCGGCACGTGGAACACGTGTGCCGCCGCCTTGCCGCACCTGGTCGATCACGGCGGGAGCCTGGTCAACATCAGCTCGGCCGCCGGATTGAAGGGGACTCCGCTGCATCTGCCCTATACGGCGTCCAAGCATGGTGTCGTGGGCCTGAGCCGGGCGCTCGCCAATGAGCTTGCGGCGGTCAACGTTCGGGTCAACACCGTGCACCCGACCGGTGTCGAGACCGGTATGCGGCCCGAATCTCTGCACGAGCTGTTGGGTGAGCGCCGACCCGACCTGGTGCCGATCTTCCTCAATGCGCTGCCCATCGTGATGGCCGAACCGATCGACATCAGCAACGCCGTCCTGTACTTGGTCTCCGACGAAGCACGCTACGTGACGGGCCAGGAACTCAAGGTCGATGCCGGGGTGACGATCCGATGATCAACGCCGACCGGCGTGAGCGTGGCCGACGATCATTCGCCGACGTGATGACCTTCGCTGCGCCGCAGGACGACTCGCCTGCGGCGACCGGGCTGATCGACTTCGTCTACGGCGAGGTGTGGTCGCGTCCGGCATTGAGCCGGCGTGACCGGCGGTTCGTCACGCTGGCTTGCGTGGCGGCAGCCGATGCCGAGGCGCCGTTGCGTGACCACGTGTACGCCGCGCTCAACAGCGGCGATGTATCGATCACCGAAATGCGGGAAGCGGTATTGCATTTCGCTGTGTACGCCGGCTGGCCGAAAGCGTCATGGTTCAACATGGTGGTCGACGAGCAGTGGGAGCGGATCCATCGAGACCGTGGCCAGGTTCCGCCGCCGCCGGACCCACTGCTGCCGCTGATCACGCCGAGCGACCCCGAGATCCGGCTGGTGGTCGGAGAGCAGTCCTTCAAGGAGATCAACTGCATCCCGTTCGCGCCCATCCGCGACAACCCGTACTCCGGTGCGGGAATCCTGAACTTCGTTTTCGGCGAGATGTGGCTGCGCCCCGGACTCGGGATGAAGGAACGCCGACTGATCACGGTGGCGTGCGTGGCGTTCCAGGACGCTGTGGTTCCGATCCTCAGCCACGTGTACGCCGCACTGAAGAGCCGTGATCTGTCGTTCGCCGAGATGGACGAACTTGCCCTGCACTTCGCGGCGTACTACGGCTGGCCCAAGGCGTCACACCTCACCCAGGCCATCGCTGAACAACAGCAACGTGTGCTCGACGAGTGGCGCAGCGAAGCCAGTTCGTCGTGAGCGGTGCGATCGCACCGGCCGGGTTGTTGATCGGCGGCGAGCGCGTCGCCGACACCTCGGCAGGCACCCATCAACACATCTATCCGGCCACCGGACGGCCCAATGTGCTTGTCTCACTGGCTGGCCCGCCGGAGATCGACCGGGCCGTGGCCGCCGCCAAGCGCGCGCAGCAGGCCTGGGTGTCATTGACGGTGGACCGGCGCCGCGATCTGTTGATCGACCTGGCCGACCTGGTGCACGAGCATCTGGACGAACTGGCCGAACTCAATGTGCGCGACTACGCGGTGCCGATCTCGTACGCCGGCACGGCGATGCTGCTCGAGCGGTTCCTCCGCCACTACGCCGGATATGTCGACAAACCGCTCGGCACCAGCACTCCGGTCAACGGCTCGTTCGACATCAACCTGATCGAGCGCGAGCCCTACGGCGTCGTGGCGGTCATCGCACCGTGGAACGGCGCGCTGGCCGTCGCGGCGTCGTGTGTGGCCCCGGCGCTCGCCGCCGGGAATGCGGTCGTGTTCAAGCCATCTGAACTGGCGCCCCTGGCGGCACTGCGCTTCGGCGAACTGTGTCTGCTGGCCGGCTTGCCGCCGGGCCTGGTCAATGTGGTCCCCGCAGGAGCCGACGGGGGTGACGCTCTGGCGCGCCACCCCGATGTTCGCAAGGTGCATTTCACCGGTGGTGGCGTGACTGCCCGCAAGGTGATCGCCGCGGCCGCCACGAATCTGACACCGGTGGTCGCCGAGTTGGGCGGCAAGTCCGCCAACCTCGTGTTCTCCGACGCCGACCTCCCGGCCGCCGCCGCGCTGGCCGCCCACCAGGGCCCGCTGATGCAGTCCGGGCAGAGCTGTGCCTGTGCCAGCAGGATTCTGGTGCAGGACAGCGTCTACGACGACTTCGTGGATGCCTTCCTCACCCGCATTGCGGAAGCCGAGATCGGCGACCCTCTGGACCGTGCCGTCACCGTCGGCCCGGTGATCGGGGAAGGTGCTCTGCGGCGCATCCTCGCGACGATCGATGATGCGGTCGGCCGGGGGAGCGGTCGGTTGCTGACCGGCGGCAGCCGCATCGGCGGAGACCTGGCGGCGGGCTACTACATCGAGCCGACGGTGTTCGGCGATGTCGACAATGCGTCGGAGCTGGCGCAGATCGAGACGTTCGGTCCGGTGGTCTCCGTGATCAGATTCCGTGACGACGATGAGGCCGTCGCGATCGCCAACGACAGTCCATATGGCCTCAATGCCTTTGTGCACACCCGGGATCTGGTGCGCGCGCACAGTGTGGCCCGGCGAATGGAGTCGGGGTCGGTATGGGTCAACCAGTTCAGTGACATGTCCCCGCAAGGACCCTACGGCGGCTACAAGCAGAGCGGGTTCGGCCGTACCGGCGGCCTGGAGGGCTTGCACGAATTCCTCCAGGTGAAAAACATCCGGATCGGAATGCGCTGACCTTGACACGGGCAGGTCCCGCTGCCACAGTATTGATCGATCGATCAAATTTGTGATCGTCGAATAGTCATCCGGCGCGGGTGCGCGTCAGGTTCTCCGGAGACGAGGGTTTTCATGGCTGGAAGAGTCGAGGGCAAGGTCGCTTTCATCACCGGCGCCGCGCGTGGGCAGGGCCGCAGTCACGCGGTCCGGTTGGCGGAGGAGGGCGCTGACATCATCGCGATCGATGTGTGCAAGCGCATCAGCAGCAATGAGGACATCCCGGCGCCGACACCAGACGATCTGGCCGAGACGGCCGATCTGGTGAAGAACCTCAACCGCAGGGTGGTCACCGCAGAGGTTGATGTCCGCGATTACGCAGCCGTGAAAGCCGCCGTGGACAGCGGAGTCGAGCAGCTGGGCCGGCTCGACGTCATCGTGGCCAACGCCGGCATCGGTAACGGTGGCCAGACGCTCGACCACACCAGCGAAGCCGACTGGAATGACATGATCGATGTCAACCTATCCGGTGTGTGGAAGAGCGTGAAAGCAGCTGTTCCGCATCTGATTTCGGGTGGCCGCGGTGGCTCGATCATTCTCACCAGCTCGGTCGGCGGCCTGAAGGCGTACCCGCACACCGGCCACTACATCGCCGCCAAGCATGGCGTAGTCGGGCTGATGCGTACCTTCGCCGTCGAGCTGGGACACCACTCGATCCGGGTGAACTCGGTGCATCCGACCAATGTCAACACCCCGCTGTTCATGAACGAGGGCACGATGAAGCTGTTCCGCCCGGACCTGGAGAATCCGGGTCCCGACGACATGGCCGTTGTGGCTCAGATGATGCACGTGCTGCCGATCGGCTGGGTCGAGCCGGTCGACATCAGTAATGCAGTGTTGTTCTTGGCTTCTGACGAGTCTCGCTACGTCACCGGGCTGCCGATGACGGTCGACGGAGGAAGCATGCTCAAGTAGCTTGCGCCCCATCGGTGGAGGCGACCCGATCCAGGTAGCGGTTCACCAGCTCCCGTAGCTCCTCGTGGCCCTCGGTCATCCCGATCGCGCTCTCGTTGCACAGGCTGCGCGCAGTCTGTGCAACGAGCATCGAGATCGCGACCGGCGGAAACTCGGTGAGGTCGATGCCACGAGCGCGCAGAGCGACTGTCGCGGCGGCGGTTTCGATGTCACGAACGCGTTCAGCGTAGGACCTGAGTTCAGTGCTGATCACCTTGCGGTGGTTGGCCAGTGCGACGAACTCGGCGTACAGGCCGGTCCACCGCGGGTCGGTGTTGATGGACCACAACGCCCGCAGCGGCTCGTCGGCGGTGATCGCCTGGCGCATCTTCGCCAGCGACGCATCCGAACCCGCGCGCAGCACAGCGACGAACAGGTCGTCCATCGTCGGGAAGTAGTAGTACACCAACGCGGATCGGACCCCGGCCCGCGCCGACACGCGCCGCGACGTCGCCGCGGCGTACCCCTCCTCGCGCATGATTTGGGCGGTCGCCTCCATCAGGCGTTCCCGCGCGCCGGCGTCCTTCTCCTTGCTCTTCGGTGGCGACGCCATAGCGGCCATCTTCTCAGGAGAGTTGCTCGCTTGGCTAGGAGGTCATTCGGCGCGGCCCTTGACCCCCGATTTCCGGGCGTGGTAAGCATGACCCAACGCAGAATTTGATCGATCGATCAAAGAAGAACGGGGAGGGCTCGATGACCGCGGCTCACTGGCGCGTACAGGTGGACCGGGAACTGTGCGAGGGACATGCGCTGTGTGTCGAGTTGGCCCCGGACGTCTTCGACGTCGAATCCGACGACCTGGCCACGTGTGTCGAAACCCCGCCGGACGGTGCCCGGGCCCGCGTCGAGGCTGCGGTGGCGGCCTGCCCCCGCCAAGCCATCAGCATCATGAAAGGCCGCCAAGAATGACCGATTTCGCGACAGCGGACTATTTCTCCGACCAGGACATCGCGCAGGACCCATACGAATACCTGGATTACCTACGCGCGCAGAACCCGGTGTTCCGCGAGCCGAATTACGGGGTCGTGGCCGTCACCGGCTACGACGAGGCAGTCGCGGCCTTCAAGGACTATGAAACGTTCTCGGCGGTCAACGCCATCGGCGGTCCGTTCCCGCCATTGCCGTTCGAGCCTGAGGGCGACGACATCTCCGAGCAGATCGACGCGCACCGGCATCTCTTCCCCATCAACGAGATGATGGTGGTGATGGATCCGCCGGAGCACACTCGGGCCCGCTCGCTACTGAGTCGCCTGCTGACTCCCGCGCGATTGAAAGAGAACGAGAACTTCATGTGGGAGTTGGCCGATCACCAGCTCGACGAGTTCATCGGCAACGGCATGTGTGAGCTGCTGGCCGAGTACGGCAAGCCGTTCGCGACGCTGGTGATCGCGGACCTGCTGGGTGTGCCGGACGATGACCGCGCGGAGTTCCGGGCGAGCCTCGGTGCGGGCAAGGAACCCGGAAGTGCGGTCGGCGCACTGGATCACACACCGGTCGCGGTCAACCCGCTGGAGTGGCTGGACGGCAAGTTCACCGGCTACATCGACGACAGGCGGCAGCATCCCCGCGAGGACGTGCTGAATTCCCTTGCCGCAGCGACGTACCCGGACGGTACGACACCGGACGTCGTCGACGTGGTCCGGGCGGCGACATTTCTGTTCGCCGCCGGCCAGGAGACTGTCGTCAAACTGCTCAGCGCCTCGACCCGGGTGCTGGCCGAGCGCCCCGACCTCCAGGACAAGCTGCGCGCCGACCGCAGCCTGATCGGCAACTTCATCGAGGAGTCGCTGCGGATCGAGAGTCCGACCAAGGTCGATTTCCGGCTGGCCCGCAAGACCACCACCCTCGGCGGCGTGGACATCAAGGCGGGCACCGTCCTGATGCTCTGCCTGGGTGCGGCCAACCGCGACCCGCGCAAGTTCGAGAACCCAGACGAGTTCCACCTCGACCGCAAGAACGTCCGCGAGCACATCACGTTCGGCCGCGGCATCCACACCTGCGCCGGGGCGCCGCTGGCCCGCGTCGAGGCGAAGGTCACGCTGAACCGGCTGTTGGACCGCATGACCGACATCGCCATCGACGAGACACGGCACGGGGCCGCCGGTGCCCGCCGCTATCGCTACGAGCCGACCTTCCTGTTGCGCGGCCTGAGCGAACTGCACCTCACCTTCAATCCTGTTGCGTAAAGCGCGCCGTCGGAGAACCATCGACCGTCATGCTGATCCATCCCTGGGACGCCGCACTGGACAACGCCGAATGGCGGGAGTGGTTGGCGTCGACCGACCGGTTCGGCGTCCTGGCGGTCAACAACGTCGACCCCGCGCAGGCCCCGGTGCTGGTGCCCACCCATTTCACGGTGGCAGGCGAGGAGTTGCTGATCCACCTCGCGCGGCCCAACCCGGTCTGGCCGCACCTGGAAGCAGCCGCCGAGGTGCGGATCGCGGTGATCGGCGACTACGCCTACATTCCGACCTACTGGCGGGCGAAGGCCGGCGGCCCTGACGAGGACGGGGTGCCGACCAGCTACTACGCCTCCGTCCAATTCGTCTGTCGCTCAACCATCATCGACGATCCGCAGGGGAAGGTCGACATCCTCCGAGCCCAGCTCGGCGACTTCCAGCCCGAAGGCCGCCACGCCGAGGTGGCCGAAGCGCAAGACCCGTACGGCCGGATGCTGCCGGGCATCCGCGGCGTGCGACTCGCCGTCGAGCGGGTCGAAGCGAAGTTCAAGTACGACGACGCCAATCCCGTCGAGCATCGGGAACGGGTGATCGGCCGCCTCGAGGAGCGCGACCGCGGCCTGGACGCCGGTGCCGCCGCCCAGCAGCGACGCCGGCTGTCGGCGATCGGCGACTGGCGGGTCCGCCGGGCCGACTCCTGACCGTTGTGCCGGGCCAGCGCGCGGCCCTAACATGGACAGGTGTCCAGACAGAAGTCGGATCAGGCTGACAGCGCCGTCCGCCGCGTGACGTGCCCGCTCTGCGAAGCCATGTGCGGGCTGCGCGTCACGGTCGACGGCGACCGGGTCACCGACATCCGCGGCAACCCCGACGACGTGTGGTCGGCAGGACACATCTGCCCCAAGGGCACGGTTCTCGGGCAGCTGCACGACGACCCGGACCGGTTGCGATCGCCGATGGTCAGGCAGCCGAACGGAACCCATGTCGCGGTCTCCTGGGATGAGGCGTTCGCCGAAGCGGAGCGGGTGCTCCGGCCGGTGCTGGACAGCGACGGCGCGCGGGCGGTCACGGTGTACGTCGGCAACCCGGTGGCGCACAACCTCGGTCTGAGCTCCTACATCGGCGCCCTCGTCGGGATGGGCGCAGCGGCCGGGATGGGCGCGTACTACTCGCCGGGCACGGTCGACCAGTGGCCGCTGAACGTCGTCGGCACCCTGCTCTTCGGCGGGATGTGGAACGCGCCGATCCCGGACCTGGCCCGCACCGACCACCTCGTTGTCATCGGTGCCAATCCCGCGGCTTCGCAGGGATCGATGCTCTCGGCGCCCGACGTCGTCGGTCATCTGACCGATATCCGCAAACGCGGCGGTCGGGTGGTGGTCATCGACCCCCGTCGCACCGAGACAGCACAGCGCGCCACCGACTGGGTGCCCATCCGGCCGGGCACCGACGCCCTGGTGCTCTTCGCGGTACTGCGGACGCTGGCCGCCGACGGCTTGCTGCGCGCCCATCCGCATCTCGACGGCCGGGTCCAGGGACTCGACGACGTGATCGCCCTGGCCGAACCGTTCACCCCGGAAGCCGTTGAAGGACCGAGCGGGATCCCGGCCGAGACCATCCGCGCGCTCGCACACGACCTGGCGTCCGCGTCGAATCCCGTGCTGTACAGCAGGATCGGCGCCTGCACCCAGGAGTTCGGCACCTTGGCCACCTGGCTGGTGTTCGTGCTGAACACCGCGCTCGGTGCGGTCGATCGGCGCGGGGGAGCGGTGTTCCCCACCCCTGCGGTGTACTCGCCGATGTTCATGAAGCCGCCCGATCAGCCCGGCCCGCGCTGGGAGTTCGGCCGCTTCGCCTCGCGTGTGCGCGGGGTCGGGGAGGTGCTCGGCCAATTCCCGGTGAGCTGCCTGGCCGAGGAGATCCTCACCCCGGGCGACGGACGTATCCGCGCGATGATCTCGGTCGCGGGCAACCCGGCGATCTCGGCGCCGGCGGCGGGCCGGCTCGACGAGGCGCTGGCCTCCCTGGATGCCCTTGTCTGCGTCGATAATTGGCTCAACGAGACCACCAGGCATGCCCACGTCATCTTCCCGGGCCTCTCGCCGCTGGAACGTCCGCACGCCGACGATCTGTACTGGATCTATGCCGTTGCCTCCTGCCTGAAGTGGTCGGAGCCGCTGTTTGCGCCGGACCCTTCTCGGCCGACCGAATGGGAAGTGCTGCTGCGTCTTTCGGGCGCCCTGCTGGGTACTCCCATGACGGACGTCGATGTCCCGGCGATGGACGACCTGTACACCGGGGGACTGGTCGCCACCATGTGCACCCAACCGGGTACCCCGCTGAGCGGACGCGACCCGGCCGAGGTGATGAGCATGCTGAAAGGTCAAGGGCCCGAGCGCATATACGACCTCTACATCCGGCTCGGTCCGTGGGGTGACGGCCTGGGTACCAACCCCGACGGCCTGACCCTCGACGAGGTACGCACTCACCCGGACGGCCTGCGACTCGGCGAATTGCAGGGCGGCCGGCTCGACTCGGCCGTCACCACGCCGTCGGGGGCCATCGAGCTCGTGCACGACCTATTCGTCGACGACGTGCCCCGATTGCGGGAGCGCATGAACCGCTCCGACGATTCGCTGCTGCTGACCAGTCGCCGGCACCTGCGCTCGAACAACTCGTGGTTGCACAATGTGCCCGCGCTGATGCGGGGGCGGGACCGATGCACGCTGCTGATGCACCCCGACGATGCCCGCCGCGTCGGAGTCGGCGACGGCGAGCTGGCCGAGGTCAGCACGTCGGAAGGGAAAGTGGCTGTGCCCGTTGAGATCAGCGACGACATGATGCCCGGTGTGGTGTCACTGCCACACGGCTGGGGGCACGGTGTGCCGGGCAGCCGACTCGGCGTCGCCAACGAGCATCCCGGCGTGAACTCCAACCTGCTCAACCCGCCCGATCTGCTCGACGTCCCCAGCAACACTCAGGTGGTCAACGGGGTGCCGTGTCAGGTCCGGGCAACGGGCTGAGGTTCAGCCGTCCATCGAGTCCGCCAGGCGCTGCAGCAGTTCGGTGAGTGCCAGCTGCTCCTCGCCGGAGAGAATTCCGAACAGTTCCTCGGCAGCGGCGGTGTACGCGCCGGCCCAGGTCTGCGCCTGCTGCCGCCCGGCGGGTGTGGTCTTCAGCAGGGTCACCCGGCGATCGGAGTCGTCGGCGCAGCGTTCGATCAAGCCTTCCCGGACGAGAGCATCGGTCAGGGTGGAGGCGGTGCCTTGTGTGATGCCGACGGTGCGCGCCAGGTCGGTGAGACGGACCGGACCGCAGCGATCCACCTCGAACAACACCTTTGATCGCGGAGTGGACACACCGTGGTCACCGAGCCGCTCGTCGAGCGCGCGGACCAGCGTCTTGCCGGCGCGGCCGAAGGCGTCGGCGAGGGCGGCGGCGCGCTGACGGGATTCGGCGCCGTGTGCTGAGTGTGGAATGTGGCTTCACCTCCCTGGGTTGACAGGAAGCGTAACGCGCCAGCAAGATAGTTTGAGATCAAACAATTTGATGTCAATCTAGTCTCGGTGAGTGGAGGATTTCCCATGACACGTTTTGCGTTGGCCGGTTACGAGGTCCACCGCGTTGGATTCGGCGCCATGCAGCTGCCCGGTCCCGGCGTATTCGGGCCGCCAAAGGATCGTGAGCAGGCTCTGGCCGTGCTGCGCCGCGCCGTGGACGCCGGCGTCGATCACATCGACACCTCACAGTTCTACGGCCCGAATGTCGCGAACGAACTGATTCGGGAGGCCTTGCATCCCTACCCGGAGAACCTAGCCCTGGTCAGCAAGGTGGGTGCGCGCCGGGACGACCAGGGGGAATGGCTGCCCTACAACCAGCCGCACGAGCTACGTGCGGGCATCGAGGAGAATCTGGGAACCCTCGGTGTCGATCGGTTGGCCGCGGTCAACCTGCGGGTGATGGAGAACGAAGCCGATGCGCTGTTCACCGATCAGCTCGGTGCGATGATCACCGCCCGCGACGAAGGCCTGATCGCCGGAGTCGGACTGAGCAACGTCACGCACGAGCAGCTGCTGCACGCGCTGGAACTCACCGACATCGTGTGCGTCCAGAATCCGTTCAATCTGGTGGACCGCTCCTCGCAACCCGTGCTCGACGAATGCGTCGCCCGCGGAATCGCGTTCGTCCCGTTCTTCCCGCTCGGATCGGCCTTCCACGAGGTGAATCCGGTGCTGTCGCATCCCCTCATCACCGGCGCAGCCGATCGGCTCGGTCACACGCCCGCGCAGATCGCGCTGGCATGGACACTGGGTGTCGCCGACAACGTGCTGCTCATCCCCGGCACGTCCTCGCTGGACCACCTCGAGGAGAACCTCGCCGTCGCCGGTATGGAACTCGACGAGCAGACCCAGCGCGAGCTGACCGCTGTCGTGTGACTACTTGAGTTCGGTGGAGGACAGCCCGAGCAGGCGGCGGGCGACCACCAGCTGCTGGATCTGTTGCGTGCCTTCGAAGATGTCCAGGATCTTCGAGTCGCGGGCCCACTTCTCCAGCAGCGTCTGCTCGGAATAGCCTGCCGTTCCGGCTAATTCGACAGCCTTGAGGGTGATGTCGCTGGCGACGCGGGCGGCCTTGGCCTTGCCCATGGAGGCTTCCTTGGAGTTCGGGATCGCATTGTCGGCCTGCCACGCCGAGCGCACGGTCAACAGGTAACCGGCCTCCCAGTCGGCTTCCATGCGAAGGAATTCCGCGGCCGCGGCACTCTGGGCGTGAGCGGGCTTGTCGTAGGAGATCTCCACGCCGGCCTCGGTCAGGATCGTGCGGAGTTCCTCCAGGGCGGCGCGGGCCACCCCGACCGCCATCGCGGCCACGATCGGCCGGGTGTTGTCGAAGGTCTCCATGACCCCGGCAAAACCCTTCTCCACCTCGATCTCCGGGCTCCCCAGCAGGTTCTCCTTGGGGATGCGGGCGTTCTCGAACCGGATGGCCGCGGTGTCGGAGGCCTTGATACCGAGCTTGTGCTCGAGACGCTCGACGGTGACCCCGGGGTGCTCGCGCGGCACGATAAACGACTTGATCGCCGCCCGGCCCTTGGACTTGTCCAGCGTCGCCCACACCACGATATGGGTGGCCCGGGAACCGGCGGTGACGTAGATCTTCTCGCCGTTGATCACGTATTCGTCGCCGTCGAGCACCGCCGTCGTCGACACCGCCGCCGAGTCCGATCCGAACGACGGTTCGGTGATCGCCATGGCGGCCCAGACGTTCTTGCCCAGCCGCGCCAACTGCTCGTCGGTGGCCACGCCGGAGATCGCGGCGTTGCCGAGGCCCTGCCGGGGTACCGACAGCAGCAGCGCGATGTCACCCCAGGAGATCTCCAGGGCATTGAGCAACGCGGACATGTTGCCGCCGTTGATGTTTCCCTTCGGGCCGTCGTCGCTGTCACGGAATGCCTCCGTGCCGGCGAACGAGATCGTGTTGGCCTCCGAGATGCCCTCGAACAACGTTGCCAGGGTGTCCAATTCGACGGGATAGGCGTGCTCGGCGACGTCGTACTTGCGTGAGATCGGCCGCAACATCTCCGCGGCGCCCTGGTGTGCCTTCTCGATCACGGCTTCCAGCTTGCGCGGCAGTTCGAGATTGATTGCCATGTCAGTCTTTTCCGTTCGTTAGCCGGTAGGCAGTTAGAGGACGACGACACCCTCGGCGACGCCGATGGCCCGCAGATCGCGGTACCAGCGCTCCACCGGGTGCTCCTTGGTGAAGCCGTGGCCACCGAGCAGCTGCACGCCGTCCAGGCCGATCTGCATGCCCTTGTCGGTGCCCAGCTTCTTGGCTAGTGCGGCCTCGCGGGTGAACGGCAGGCCACGCTCTGCGCGGGCGGCGCCGCGCCAGGTGATCAACCGCAGGCCATCGAGCTCGATGGCGATGTTGGCGCACATGAATGCGACGGCCTGGCGGCGGGCGATCGGCTCGCCGAATGCCTCACGCTCTTTGACGTAGGGGATCACGTAGTCGAGCACCGCGTGCGAGGTGCCGACCGCCAGCGCGGCCCAGCCCAAGCGGGACAACGCAATTGCTTCGGAGTAGTCGGCGTCGGTCGCCCCGTCCTCGCCGAGGCGGGCCGACAGCGGCACCGACACCTTGTCCAGTGCCACCCGGCCCAACGCCGCGGCCCGGATCCCCATGCTGGGGTCAGCGGTGACCGTCAAGCCGGCGGCGGAGGCCTCGACGATGAACAACGCCGGCTTGCCCTCGAGTTGCGCTGCCACGATGAACAATTCGGCATCGGCGGCGGCGGGAACCAGCGATTTCACGCCGTCGAGGCGGTAGCCGCTCGGGGTGCGCACGGCAGTGGTCTTCAGCGCCGTCGGGTCGAACAGGGCGTGCGGTTCGGCGATCGCCACGCACGCCTGCGGCACGTTCTCGCCGGCGAATTCGCCGAGATACGTGGCTTGCTGGTCGGCGCTGCCCCAGTGGGTCAGTGCCGAGGCGACACCGCCGGGCGCCAGGATCGGTAGCGCAAGGCCCATGTCGCCGTAGGCGAGTGCCTCAGCCACCAACGCGTTGGTGACGGTGGTGCGCTGCTCGGCGATGCCGTCGAAGTCTTCGGGGATGTTGATGGCCGTGATGCCGAGCTCGGCGGCCTTGGCGATCAGATCGGCGGGATAGGTTGCGGCGTCATCGGCGTCGTGAGCGGCCGGACGCAGAATCTCCTCGGCGAACTCGTCGACCGTCGCGACGATCATCTTCTGGTCGTCGTCGGGGGTGAGGTCGAAATAGTCTGCGCCGCTGGGCCGCAGCCGGGCCGGCGCCTTGCCGATGCCTTGAACCTTCTTGAACTGCCGGGTGGCCGCGCCTGCGGTGGAGAACGCCTGCTTGACGCCGTACTTCAGGCCGCGGTTCAGCGGGTCGCGCAGGTGGTAGCGGTCCAGGAAGTCCTGCCCCATCAGCGGGGTGACAAGCGCCAGGCCGATGTCAGTCAGGGAGCGCTTGTGCTTGTACTGCCCGACAGCGCTGTCGCGGGCGCGTGCGCTGGCGGATTTAGGGGGAAGGGTGTTCGTCATGGTGGCAGCCTCGTCGATGGTGGGCGTGCTGGTCAGATCTCGCTGGAGCCTATCTTACTCCAAAGTAAGGTAGATGTCGGAGCCTCCGCGAGCCACGGGTTGTGTTGGGTAGGTCACACCTGCGGGATATCGGGTAGCGGTCTACTCGCTTGAGTGGTCCACCGCCGTTCGAGACTGACGTTCGAGAGTCTTTCGAGCACGCCAGGGGGCTGACATGACCATCACAGTGGACGCGCCGCGGATGCCGAATGTGTTCGATGCCGGGTTGCCGTCGATCGACTACGACACCGAGACGGACCCCTACAAAGCGCTCGAGCTGTTGCGGCGTGCGCGCGAACAGGCCCCGATCGCACTCGGCCCGCACGGTCCGGAGTTCCTGACCTACGACATCGTCCATGAAGCACTGCGTGATCGGAGATTCGTTGTGCCGCAGGGGATGTTCCTGGCGTCCCAGGGCATCACATCGGGTCCGCTCTGGGACAGGGTGGTCGCCACCATCATCAACATGGACGGCGACGAGCACCATCGGCTGCGACGCCTGGTGTGTAAGGCATTCACGCCAAGGGCGACCGAGCGTCTGCGCGACACGGTCATCGAGGTCATCAACGGGCTGATCGACACATGTTCTGTCGCCGGGCGATGTGACGTCGTCGCCGACATCGCCCGGCACTACCCGATCCCGATCATCTGTGCCCTGCTCGGTGTTCCTGGCGGGGACTGGGAGCAGTTCGCGGCGTGGACCGACGAGTTCTTCAAGGCCTTCAGCTGGAACGTCGCCGAGAACGTCTCGTCGATCGTGGCCGCCTGGACGGAACTGGACGACTACGTCGATGAGATGGTCGCCGAGCGGCGCCACCGGCTCACCGATGACCTGGTGTCCGACCTGATCCGCGCCGAAGTCGAAGGTGACCGGCTCACCGGGGGCGAATTGCGCATGCTGGTGGCCGGACTGTTGATGGCCGGGACCGACACCACCAGAAACCAGCTCGCGGCGTCGGTGTCCGTCTTGTGTGACCATCCCGAGCAATGGGCCCTGCTCGCGCGGCACCCCGAGCTCGCCGCCCGCGCGGTGGAGGAAACCATGCGCCACTCGCCGATCGTGTTCGGCACCCTGCGCACCGTGGTCGACGATGTCGAGGTCGCGGGCTACGCCGTCCCGGCGGGTACTGTCGTCATTCTCAATTCCGCTGCTGCCAATCGTGATTCGGGCGTCTGCGAGGATCCGGACCGCCTGGACATCACCCGTGCCGCTGCATTGCCCATGCAGACGTTCGGCGGTGGTGTGCATTACTGCCTCGGATCGAACCTGGCCCGCCTCGAGCTCACTGAGGCGCTGACCGCCATGGCCCGGCGCATGCCCAATATCCGCCGGGCCGGGCCCGCCCCGTGGAAGCCGTTGAGCGGGCTGAGCGGACCCGCGACGCTGCCCGTCGAATTCGACGCCGGCGGCTAACGCCTGGCCAGGCTCGCCAGGGTCGCGTCGTGCAGCAGGCCGTTGGTGGCCACGGCGTGTCCGCCGTGCGGGCCGGGCTGTCCGTCGAGGTTGGTGAAGTTGCCGCCGGCCTCGCGGACCAGGATGTCCAGCGGCGCCAGGTCCCACAGCTTGACCTCGGGCTCGGCGGCGATATCGACGGCGCCCTCGGCGACCAGGCAGTAGGAGAAGAAGTCGCCGTAGCCGCGCACCCGCCACACGTCGTCGGTGAGTCCGATGAACTGCTCACGTAGTCCGATGTCGGCCCATCCGGACAGGCTGGAGAACGACAGGCTGGCCGAACCCAGTTCGGCAACCCCGGAGACCGACAACGGCCGCGCCGGCCCGTCCCCGGTGCGCGCAAAGGCGCCCAGTCCCTGGCCGGCCCACCACCGGCGGTTCAGTGCCGGGGCGCTGACCACACCGACAACCGGCACACCGTCGGAGAGCAGCGCGATCAGGGTCGCCCAGATCGGTACGCCGCGAACGAAGTTCTTGGTCCCGTCGATCGGGTCGATCACCCACTGCCTGCCCTGGAATTCGGCGGTGCCGCCGTACTCCTCACCGAGCACCGCGTCGTCCGGGCGCTCGCGGGACAGCTCCGCGCGCACATCGGCTTCGACGGCCTCGTCGGCGTCGGTGACGGGCGTGAGGTCCGGTTTGGTGTCGACGCGCAGATCAAGCGCCCCGAATCGGTCGAGGGTGATCGCATCGGCACGGTCGGCGAGCTGCAACGCCACCGACAGGTCTGCCCGTACATCCTGGCCGCTCATGGTGCAGTCCTACCATGGCCGCATGTGGGAATTCGCGGTGATATTGCTCATCGTCGGTGCGCTGGTCCTGGTGTTGGCCCCGCGCTTGATGCGCCGCGGCCCGCGCGGCGAGACGGTGCACGGCACGCTGCTGGTGACCGGGGTCAGTCCGCGCCCCGACGCCACCGGCGAACAGTTCGTCACGATCAGCGGGGTCATCAACGGCCCCACGGTCAACGAGCACGTGGTGTACCAGCGGATGGCGGTCGACGTGAACACCTGGCCGACCATGGGCCAACTCATCCCGGTGGTGTACTCGGCGAAGAATCCAGACAATTGGTTCTTCGCGCCGCCCGACCAGCCGCCGCCTCTGCAGCCCCCGAGTTAGGAATTCGATGTCCAAACCCCTTCCCGACGGGTTGCTCGCGCTGTTACAGCGCCCCAGTCCCTGCTTCGTGGCAACGCTCATGCCCGACGGCTCACCCCAGCTGACCGAGACGTGGGTGACCACCGACGGCGAGCACATCGTCATCAACATCGTCGATGGCATGCAGAAGGCGCGAAATCTGGCCCGCGACCCTCGCATCGCCGTCAACGTCGTCGACCCCGACAACGTCAATCGGTACTACGCCGTTCGAGGTCGCGTGCTGTCGACGACGACCGAGGGCGGTCGAGCAAGCATCGATGAGATCTCACAGAAGTACCTCGGCATCCCTTATCCGAACTTCTCCGGTAATCCCGACGAGACTCGGGTGATCGTCACCATCGCCGCCGAATCGATCACCACTCCGGCCCGTGACTGACTAGCTCTGTGCCAGCGCCCTGGTCTCCGGGACCGCGGCAAGGTAGAGAACCAACCCGGCGACCGCGATGACGGACAGCGTGATGAACGTCGTGTGATAGCCGGCGGCGACGATCAACGCCCCGGCCAGCCCGGCGCTGATCGCGGCCCCCGCGCCCTGAACCGTGGCGAGAGCGCCCTGGGTCACGTTGAAGTGACCCGTGCCCGCGGTCAGGTCGGCAATCACGACCGGGAACAGGGCCCCGAAAATGCCGGCGCCCACGCCGTCCAGCGTCTGCACGGCAACCAGCCACACCGGGTTGTCCGAGACGGTGTAGAGCACACCGCGCACGGCCAGCACGGCGAAACCCGCCACGAAGATCGGCTTTCGGCCCCACGAGTCCGCGGTGCGCCCGACGACGAGCGCGACCGGAACCATGACGAGCTGCGCGGCGAGGACGCACAGCGCGGTCAGCGACGTCGCGCTGTCCTTGCCGGCGACCCGAACCAGGAGTTGGCTGACCGAGGTCAGCATCGCCGCGTTCGACAGGTGGAACACGAACACCACGGCGGCGAAGGCCAACAGGGTTCGGCTCTTGAACAACACCGACCAGCTGCTGGCGTGGCTGTCGGCCGTGTGGTCGGCGGACAAGCCTCGCGCCAGGCTTTCGTCGATCTCCGAATCCTTGATGCGTGCGGCCGAGGCGACGCTGAGCAGAGCGAGCACCGCCATCAGCCAGAACACCACGACCGGACCGAACTGGATGGCCAGCAGGGCGGCGATGCCCGCGGATGCGGCGTTGCCCGCATGGTTGAACGCTTCGTTGCGCGCGATCCTCGGCGTCAACAGCCGGGCGCCGACGAGCCCGAGGCTGATCGCCGCGATGCTGGGGCCGAAGACCGTCGCGGCGGCGGCCGCGGCTGATTGGGTCGCGGTCACCGCAATGTAGCCGTGCACCGCGGGCAGGCACAGGCAGCTGGCCGTCACCACGACGGCCGCGACGATGAGAACCATTCGGCGGTGCGGGATTCGGTCGATCAACGCACCCGCGGGTGTTTGGACGACGAGGCCGACCAGACCGGAGATGGTGATCACGCTGCCGACCGTGGCCTCATCCCAGCCGTGTGCGGGACCACGGGTGGCGAGCAGATAGATGGCGAGATAGGGGCCGAGGCCGTCGCGCACATCGGCGAGGAAGAAGTTCAGCCCATCGAGCGCGCGCAGCGATCGTGTCGATGGTCGCCGATCGTTGCTCGCCATTGAGTCACATTGTGCCGACGGTGCCTGTGTGGATCCCGGCCCTCAGGCGCGTGGCGCGTCCGAACTCTGGTCGATGAGTCGATCGATGACCGCCAGCAGTCCCTCGTCGAGTTCGGTGCGCGGCGGTCCGCCGAGCACGCTGAACAACGCGTGGTGGTAGAGGCCGTCGCCGATGAGCTTGACGGTCCGTGCGACGTCACGGTCACCGAGCGCCTCGGTCAGCACGCTCAGCCACTGATCGGAGATCATCTCGATGGCCGCCCGCGCTCGGGGGTCACCGGCCTGCTGGAGCCGGGCCACCGCGACCAGGGTGCGGTCCAGCGGGGTGTTGGCGTAATGCGACGTGCGGATGTAGTGCCGCGCCGGCCCGTCCGCGGCGTTGCGCATCTTGTCGATGTCGTCGGCGGCCAGCGCGATCAGCCGCTCACACAGTGCTTCGGCGAGTTGGTCCTTGGACGGGAAGTGGTAGAGCAGCCCGCCCTTGGACACTCCGGCCCGGGCAGCCACCGCATCCAGAGTCGCGAGGCGCTCGCCGTCGACGGCCAGCGCGTCGGCGTAGGCATCGAGGATGCGCTCGCGCGAGGTCGTCATCGGCCGAGTTTATCGACTTTCGGACTGTACCGTCCGGACGGTACAGTTGAGGAGCTTTGAAGTACTAGAACTCATTCGATGGAGAGATAACCGTGCGCGCCTACGCAGAGCTCATTCGAGTTCCAGGCGTGGTCAATGTGACCGCCTCACAGCTTTTCGCGCGGCTGCCGCTGGGCATGCTGTCGCTGGCGATCCTGCTGCACGTGCAGGCCCGGACCGGGTCGTACGCGGTGGCGGGTGCCGTTGTGGCGTTCACGAGCATCGGCGAAGCGGTGGCCATGCCCATGACTGCCCGGCTCCTCGGCCGGATCGGGATGATGCCGACGCTGGTGTCGGCTGCCCTGATCAACGGCGTCAGCATGTTGGCGCTGGCCTTCATCCACGTCCCCTCGACATTCCTGATGGTGTTGGGGTTCCTCATTGGCGCCTCGGTGCCGCCGCTGCTGCCTGCGGTGCGCGCGCTGTACCCGCAGATGGTCCCCGGCCAGGGCCTGCGGGCGCTGTTCGCGCTCGACACCACCGCCCAGGAGCTCATCTGGGTGATCGGTCCGGTCGCTGCGACGTTCCTGGCGTCGGCGATCTCGACGGCGATTCCGCTGTTGTTCTCCGCCGCGGTCACGGTCGTCGGGACCGTGTGGTTCCTGCTCAGTGCCCGCCAGTTTCGGCCGACGATCGCCAGCAGCACGGTCGCGTTCGGCAAGGTGCTCGCTAACCGTGCGGTCATCCTGGCCATGGTCGCCAGCCTCGCGCTGGTCGCGTCGTTCACCGCACTGGAAGTGGGCGTCCTCGCCCTGTACGGCAACCACAACCTCTCGGCGGGTATCGCGCTCGCGGCAACCGGCGTCGGATCGCTGCTCGGCGGTGTGCTGTTCGGCCACCGCCACCTCGGCGTCCGCGGCCTGTCCCTGTCCATGGCGACTGTCGCCGCCGGCACCGTGCTGTTCGGTCTTGTCGACGGCTACGGCGTGCAGCTCGCCGCGTTGTTCGCCTCCGGGCTCGGATTCGCGCCGTCGTTGGCCGCGATCTACGTCATGGTGTCGAACCAGATCGCCGCACACTCCACCGCCGAAGCATTCGGATGGCTCAACAGCGGCGCCCTCGTCGGCGGAGCCATCGGCACCGCGATCGGCGGCGTCGTGGTGGACGCCTACAGCTCGTTCGCGGTCATCATGGTGTCCGCCGCACTGGCGATGACCGCGGCCATCACCCCGCTGATCGCGCGCACCGCCGGTCCGGTCGGCGGGCTGTCCCGCGAGCGTGAGCCGGCCACCTGCGAGGTGTGATCCTTACGCGTGGCCGATGCGCAGCAGCTCGGCGACGCTGGTGAGCTTCACCCGAGGCCGGCCGTGCGGTTCGCCCGCGCCGCGCTCGTGCGCGTCGATCAGCTTCCAGTGGTCGTCGGTGACCAATATCGGCTGACGCGACAGCAGCCATTCGACGAGAGTCTCGCCGTGGTCGTCGGCGAACTCGCCGAGCTCGCGGCCGTCGAGGTCGGCCACCAAGGTCGCAACCGTGTCCGCCGAGTCTTTCTTGTTGCTTCCGATGACGCCCGACGGGCCACGCTTGATCCAGCCGACGACATACTCATTGACGCTGCCATCGACACGGCCGTCGGTGTGCGGGATGGTGCCTGAGCGCTCGTCGAACGGCAGGCCCGGCGTCGGGATGCCGCGATAGCCGACCGCGCGCACCACAAGTTGGGCAGGCAGCTCCTCGCGCACGCCGGTGTCCTTGGCGACGATGCGGCCGCCCTCGTCGACAAGCTCGTTGCGGCCAAGCACCACCGACTCGACACGACCGTCACCCTTGATCTCGATCGGTGAGGTCCGGAACCGGAACACGATGCGGCGCTTGGCTCCTCGCGGTTCGGTCTCCGCATAGCCGCGCAGCACCTTGATGTTCAGCTTCACGGTCTTTCCCGCCGCCTCGAGCTGTTCGTCGGTGATGGACTCGAAATCCGCGGGGTCGACGATGACGTCTACATCGGCCATGGCCTCCAAGTCGCCCAGCTCGCGCAGCTCCATCGTGGTGAAGGTGGCCTGCAGGGGGCCGCGGCGGCCGATGACGACGACCTCGTCGACACCCTGCGCGTGCAGCAGATCGAGCGCGTGGTCGGCGATGTCGGACTTCGCGAGCTCGCCGGGATCGCTGACGAGGATCCGCGCGACGTCGAGCGCCACGTTGCCGTTGCCGACCACGATGGCGCGCCCGGTCGAAAGGTCCGGCGTCATCTCCTCGAAATGCGGGTGCGCGTTGTACCAACCGACGAAGTCGACGGCGGCGACGCTGCCCTCGAGCTCCTCGCCGGGGATCCCGAGCGGACGGTCCGACTGCGCGCCGGTGGCGTAGACGACGGCGTCGTAGCGCTGCGCGAGCTCATCGGCTTGTACGTGCTCGCCGACGCGGATGTTGCCGAAGAAGCGGAACCGCTCATCGAGCGAGGTCTTCTCGAACTGGGCGCTGATGGTCTTGATCTTCGGATGATCCGGCGCCACCCCGGAGCGCACCAAACCCCAGGGGGTGGGCAACATTTCGAGCATGTCGACGTGGACATCCGGACCGCCGGCAGCGACAGACCCGTCGGCGAACTTCAGCAGCGACGCCGCTGCGAAGTATCCAGAGGGGCCTGCACCAACGATCGCGACATAGTAAGGACGCATCCTCGCGCTTTCTGTCCGGACCCGGCTGCGCGCAAGGGGCTGTCGCGTCGCAGTCGAGCAGCGTCGCTTTGGGCTGCGCGACGCCACATCCTGGTTACGAAAGTGATGTTAGACGCGCAACCGGCGGGGCAGCCCCAGAAGTCTCAGGAGTCGCCGTGGATCACAACGTGTCGCGACGCCGGTACCCTGAGGACCCGTGGACCTCGATCGTCAGTCAGATATCGCCGCACTCGACACCACCCTCACCACGGTGGAGCGAGTGCTCGACGTCGACGGTCTGCGCGCCAAGATCGAGAAGCTCGAACACGAAGCGGCCGACCCGAATCTGTGGAACGACCAGAGCCACGCTCAGCGCGTCACCAGCGAGCTCTCCCACGCCCAGGGTGAGCTGCGCCGCGTCGAAGGCTTGCGCAGCCGCCTCGACGATCTGCCGGTGCTCTACGAGATGGCCGCCGAAGAAGAGGGGGCCGGGGCCGAGGACGCGTTGGCCGAGGCCGACGCCGAGCTGAAGTCGCTGCAAGCCGACATTGAGCAGCTGGAAGTCCGGACCCTGCTGTCCGGCGAGTACGACGAACGCGAGGCGCTGGTGACCATCCGGTCCGGCGCCGGTGGTGTGGACGCCGCCGACTGGGCCGAGATGCTGATGCGGATGTACATCCGCTGGGCCGAACAGCACGACTACGGCGTCGAGGTCTTCGACACCTCCTACGCCGAAGAGGCCGGCATCAAGAGCGCGACGTTCGCGGTGCACGCCCCATACGCCTACGGCACGCTCTCGGTCGAGCAGGGCACCCACCGGCTGGTGCGGATCAGCCCGTTCGACAACCAGAATCGCCGGCAGACCTCGTTCGCCGACGTCGAGGTGCTGCCGGTCGTGGAGACCACCGACCACATCGACATCCCCGAGCAGGATGTGCGGGTCGACGTCTACCGCTCCAGCGGCCCCGGCGGTCAGTCGGTCAACACCACCGACTCGGCGGTCCGGCTGACCCACATTCCCACCGGCATCGTCGTCACCTGCCAGAACGAGAAGTCTCAGCTGCAGAACAAGGTGTCGGCGATGCGAGTGCTGCAGGCCAAGCTCATGGAGCGCAAACGCCAGGAAGAACGCGCCGAGATGGATGCCCTCAAGGGTGACGGCGGCAGCTCCTGGGGCAACCAGATGCGCTCCTACGTTCTGCACCCCTACCAAATGGTCAAGGATCTGCGCACCGAGTACGAGGTCGGCAATCCCGCGGCGGTACTGGATGGGGACATCGACGGATTCCTGGAAGCAGGGATCCGGTGGCGCAACCGGCGAGATGACGAAGACTGATTTCACGGCCGCGGGGTCTGATTTCGCGGCCTCCGCCGCGGGGACCCGCTATCTGGCGTTCCCCTTCTCCGCGCGCTGGCATGACTTCTGGCACGGCAACATCGGCGAGTGGATCCTGACCCGAGGTCTGCGGATCACCCTGCTGCTTCTCGGCGGTCTGCTCGCTGCGCGCTTCATCAACTGGGGCGCTCAGAAGATCTCCCGGCGGATCGACGCCAGCTTCCGCGAAAGCGACGCCCTGGTCCGCACGGAGAGCGCCAAGCACCGGCAGGCGGTGGCGTCGGTCATCTCCTACGTGGCGATCGCTCTGCTGGCCGTGATGGTGGTCGTCGAGGTCACCGACGTGCTGGCCGTCCCGGTCAGCTCGCTGGTGGCGCCCGCGGCGGTGCTCGGTGCGGCGCTGGGCTTCGGCGCCCAGCGCATCGTGCAGGACCTGCTGTCCGGGTTCTTCATCATCACCGAGAAGCAGTACGGATTCGGCGATCTGGTGTCGCTGACGGTGGCCGGCATCGCGAAGGAGGCGACCGGCACCGTCGAGGACGTCACCCTGCGCATCACCAAACTGCGCTCATCGGAAGGCGAGGTGCTGACGATCCCGAACGGGCAGATCGTCAAGACCCAGAACCTGTCCAAGGACTGGGCGCGTGCGGTCATCGACATCCCGGTGCCGGCGACCGCTGACCTCAACCGGGTGAACGACGTGCTGCACGGGGTATCCGAGAAGGCGATCAAGGATCCCGGGCTGAAGGACCTGCTTCTGGATGCCCCACAGCTGATGGGAGTGGAAAGCATCGAGCTCGACACCGTCAACCTGCGCATGGTTGCGCGCACGCTGCCCGGTAAACAGTTCGACGTCGGCCGCAAACTCCGGGTGCTGGTGATCGCCGCGCTGATGCGCGCCGGCATCGCCAGCCCGGCGGACGGCTCGCCGGTGGTCGAGGCCATCGTGCATCCGGCGACCGCGGGCGGAGCCGAGGAGAACCAAGGTCCGGAGACGTCGAAGTGAAGTTGACGCCCACCTCCCGGGACGGTCGCGGCTGGCCCGACTACATCCTGTGGGGCCGGGTCCGCACGTCGACTGCGGCGCTGGTGGCGGCGTTCATCGCCGTCTGGTGGCTATATGCGACGTATCAGCCTCAGGTCGCGCCGCCGGCGCCTCCGAACACCCAGGTGGTGCCGCCGGGCTTCGTGCCCGACCCGTCGTACACGTGGGTGCCGCGCACCGAAGTCCGGGAACGCACAACGACCACCAGGACGACGACGACCACCACCACGCCGACCGAGACCACCACGCCGACGGAGACGACGACACCGACGGATACGACGAGCCCGACCAGCCCGACGACCTCATCGCCGTCGCCTGGCCCGCTGCCGTTCCAGATCCCCGGGCTGCCCACTCCGACCCCTGCACCTGCGCCGGTACCCACGCCGGCACCGGGTCAGGGTCCGATGGTCACACCCGCGGCTCCGACGCAGTAACCGGGTCCCGCCCGCCGGACGGCTACACTGGCGTGCCGTGATGATCACCCTCGACCATGTCAGTAAGCAGTACAAGTCGTCGGCACGGCCAGCCCTCGACAATGTCAGCGTCAAGATCGACAAGGGTGAGTTCGTCTTCCTCATCGGCCCGTCCGGCTCCGGGAAGTCCACGTTCATGCGGCTGCTGCTGGCCGAGGACTCACCCACGTCCGGCGACCTGCAGGTGTCGAAGTTCCACGTCAACAAGCTGTCCGGCCGTCAGGTTCCCAAGCTGCGCCAGGTGATCGGCTGCGTGTTCCAGGACTTCCGGCTGCTGCAGCAGAAGACGGTGTTCGAGAATGTCGCCTTCGCCCTGGAGGTGATCGGCAAGAAGCCCGACACCATCAATCGGGTGGTGCCCGAGGTCCTGGAGATGGTGGGCCTGTCCGGCAAGGCCAACCGGCTGCCTGCCGAGCTGTCCGGCGGCGAGCAGCAGCGCGTGGCGATCGCGCGCGCGTTCGTCAACCGGCCGCTGGTGCTGCTGGCCGACGAGCCCACCGGCAACCTGGACCCTGAGACCAGTAAGGACATCATGGATCTGCTCGAGCGGATCAACCGCACGGGAACCACCGTGTTGATGGCCACCCACGACCACCACATCGTCGACTCCATGCGCCAGCGTGTGGTGGAGCTGTCCCTGGGCAGACTCGTTCGCGATGAGCAGCGTGGTGTCTACGGAATGGATCGTTAAGTGCGCTTCGGCTTTCTCATCAACGAGGTCTTCACCGGACTTCGCCGCAACGTCACCATGACGGTGGCCATGATCTTGACCACGGCCATCTCGATCGGTTTGTTCGGTGGCGGCCTGCTGGTGGTCCGGTTGGCGGACCACTCGCGCAACATCTACCTCGACCGCGTCGAGACCCAGGTGTTCTTGACCAACGACGTCTCGGCCAACGACCCCACCTGCGACGCCGACCCGTGTAAGGCGTTGCGCGCCAAGATCGAAGCCCGCGACGATGTCCGGTCGGTCCGGTTTCTGAACCGCGACGACGCCTACAACGACGCGATCCGTAAGTTCCCGCAGTACAAAGACGTCGCCAGTAAGGATTCGTTCCCGGCGTCGTTCGTCGTCAAGTTGGACAACCCCGAGCAGCACAAGGACTTCGACGCGGCCATGATGGGCCAGCCCGGTGTGCTCAATGTGTTGAACCAGAAGGAGCTGATCGACCGGCTCTTCGCGGTGCTCGACGGGCTGTCCGCGGCGGCGTTCGCCATCGCGATGGTGCAGGCGATCGGTGCGATCCTGTTGATCGCCAACATGGTTCAAGTCGCCGCGTACACCAGACGTACCGAGATCGGCATCATGCGGATGGTGGGCGCCACGCGGTGGTACACCCAGCTGCCGTTCCTGTTGGAGGCGGTGCTCGCGGCGACGATCGGTGTGGTCATAGCGATCGTCGGGCTGATCGTGGTGCGGGCGGCGTTCCTGGAGAACGCGCTCAACCAGTTCTACCAAGCCAATCTGATCGCCCGGATCGACTACGCCGACATCCTCTACATCTCGCCGATCATGTTCGGCGTCGGCGTGCTGATGGCCGGTCTCACCGGGTACGTCACGCTGCGCCTGTACGTCCGGCGGTAGCGGTGGCCAAGAATCCGGACAAGAAGCCCGAACACAAGATCGTCGCGACCAATCGCAAGGCGCGGCACAACTATTCGATCCTCGATACCTACGAGGCCGGTGTCGTCCTGCAGGGCACCGAGGTCAAGAGCCTACGGGAGGGTCACGCGTCGCTGGCCGATGCGTTCGCCACCGTCGACGACGGCGAGATCTGGTTGCGCAACCTGCACATCCCGGAGTATCACCACGGCACCTGGACCAACCACGCGCCGCGGCGCAACCGCAAGCTGCTGCTGCACCGCAGCCAGATCGACAACCTGGTGGGCAAGATCCGCGACGGCAATCTGACCCTGGTGCCGCTGTCGTTGTATTTCTCCGACGGCAAGGTCAAGGTCGAACTTGCGCTGGCCCGCGGTAAGCAGGCGCACGACAAGCGGCAGGATCTGGCCAAGCGTGATGCGGAGCGAGAGGTGATCCGGGAGCTGGGCCGCCGGGCCAAGGGCAAGCTCTGATCGGCATCCTGCTCGCGCTGGCATCGGCAATCGGTTACGGCGTCAGCGATTTCGTCGGCGGCATCGCGGCGCGACGGGTGGCCGCGCTGCGGGTGGTGTTGGTGTCGTACCCGGTGGCGATGGTGCTGCTCGGCATCCTGGCAGTGGTGTTCGGCGGCACGATATCGACTCCGGCGGTGGTGTGGGGTCTGCTGTGCGGCGTGAGTCAGGCGTTCGGGGTGTGGTGGTTCTACGCCGCACTGGGTTCGGGACCGATCTCAGTGGTCTCGCCGCTGACCGCGGTTCTGGTGGCTGCGGTGCCGGTCAGTGTGGGACTCGCGATGGGGGAGCAGCCCGGCGTGATCGCCGGGGTGGGCACCGTGCTGGCGCTGATCGCCGTGGTCCTGGTCAGCAGGCAGGCCACCGACGAGGACGTCCGGCCGCACAAGTTCACCGCGACCGTGGCGTGGTTGACGGTCGGCTCAGGTCTGGCATTCGGGCTGAACTTCGTTCTGCTGCACCAGGCTCCGGCCGATGCTCATTTGTGGCCGTTGTTCTTCGCCCGGGTCTCGGCGACCGCGATCGTCCTGCTGGTTGCCGCGTTCAGCGGTAATTTTCATGCGCCACAAGGATTTCCGCTGAAGATGGCGGTGGTCGCCGCGCTGCTGGACACTGTCTCCAACGTCGCGACGCTGCTGGCGTTGCAGGCCACCATGCTGTCCCTGGCCAGTGTGCTGATGGCGCTTTACCCGGCGGCCACCGTGCTGCTGGCCATTGTCGTGCTGCGGGAGCGGGTCACCCGCTGGCAGGTGCTGGGCATGGTGATGGCGTTGGTCGCCGTCGGGATGATCTCAGCCCGGTAGCTCTCGTCCGTCCCGACCTCTGCCCGCACCTTCCAGACGTGTGGTCCCTTTCGGGCCGCCCCTGATCGCTCACTTGCAGGAAGTGTGCTTCCGCTAGAGGAAATCGTGCCCGGCGCCGGCCGCGTTACACGCGACAGCTACCGCAGCGTCTCGCTGGGCACGTCGTAGCGCTCCTGGTAGGCCCGGACCCGCTCCCGCAACTCGGCCGCATCGAGTCCGGTATCCGCCCAGGTGTAGCGGTTACCGCCGCCGTCGCCGGGGTTGGCCGAAAGATGGTCACGCATGCGCTGTTCGGCAACCGGGGTCAGCTTGCGGCCCAGGCGCTCATAGATCGCGCCGATTGTGGCGAACGGGTCGTGCATGAAGTCGGCAAATCGCACGTTGACGACGCGATCATGGCTGATCTCGCCGTCGTCCACCCACTTCATCAGGCGGTCGAGTCCCAGGATGTTCTCCGCCGCGCACTGGCCGGCCGCGCGCTGCACGGTCGCGTTGTCGCTGGCCAGTTTCTGCAGGTGAGCGATCAACGCGCTGATCGAGGAGATCACCACCAGCGGGTCGCGATGGGTCTGCACCAAGATCGCGTCGGGATACTCGGCCAGCAGTGTGTCCAGGGTCCACAGGTGGGCTGGGCTCTTCAGCAACCACTGGCCCGGCACGCCGGACTGCAGGTGCTGCAGATACTGGCGGTGGTAGCGGTAGGCAGCCGCATGGTCGGCCTCGTACATCAGCCAGTGCTGGTAATTCGGAAGGCGGTACTGCGTGGGGAAGATCATGCTGCAGAACGTGCCTGCGGTGATCCGGACGCATTCCTGGCCGCCGCGCGCGCTCATCGGATGGAACTTCATGAAACCGGGCATCAGCTGCTCGGTCATTTCCAGCTGGGCTTGGGTCTCATCGATGCGCGGGTCGGTCAGGTAGGTCTCCGGCTGGGGGACCGGGAACGGGTGATCGACTTCCCAGGTCAGCGGCGCCCGCAGATCGGGGTCCTGACTGAGCAGGTCGTAGAGGATCGTCGTGCCGGTACGGGGCTGCCCGAGGATGAAGATCGGCTGGGTTATCCGCTCCTCGGCGATCTCGGGATGTTCGTTGCGCCACGCGGTGACCTGCAGGCGGTTGCGCAGCGGCACAATCACATCGGCGGCCGCGATCTCCACGCCGAGCGGCGAGAGGTCCGCTTCGGTGGCCAGGTCGTCGACCATCCGCGACAGGTTCTCCCGCCACCCGTCGTCGGCGCCGAAGTCGTCGCTGCCGGCCAGCTCGCAGGCCTGCTCGATCAGCTTGGCGGGATCAAGGCGTGCTTGCACCGCACTCGTCATTTCTGAACCTCCTTGTCCAGCAGACGAACTGTCACATCCGGAGCATTCGGGTTGTCCAGCCAGCGAACGACGATGAAACCGCGTCGACGTCCACCAGTGTCCAGCCAATGACCCTCGCCGGAGTCGTGCGCTCCGATCGTGAGCCGGACGTATCCGTCGGAATCGGGGGAGACGCCCTTGTTGGTCACCGAGCTGGAGCGTAGCAGCGGCTCCAGGCATTCATGCCAGATACTTTCCAAAGTCACTGACCAGTAACGAGTTTCGGGCGGGAGGAAGGTCAGCTGCAGGTTCTGGTGTGGTTCCAGATCGAACATGCCGAGCATGTAGAGGTTGTCCGGTGTGGTGTTCTCGCCGCCCAGGTTCTCCGCGCCGGAGGTGATCAGGACATTGGGGGTGTCCAAGAGGTCGGGGCGCATCGTGCGGTGCAGGGTGGTCAGTTTGACGATCGTCCAGCCCATCGCCGTGAGCTGTGCGGCCAGCGTCTCATCGGACAGCGGTGCCGGCCGCGGTACCTCGCCGAGCAGTGAAATATGCAGCTGCACAGGGATTTCAGTGTCCGGGTCGGCGATATAGTCGCGTACCACGATCGACGTGGCGTCAGCGGGGATCTCGATCCACTGCGCGCCGGTCAGGTCGCTGTCAGCGGGGCGAGTCGCGGCGAAGACGATGTCGAACCGGCCCTGCTCGTCGAGGACCAGATCGCGGTCGGACAGGTAGTTGCTCATCCGGCGCGGATTCATCCCGGTGCCGGCCAGCACCTGGATGCCGAGGTAGGTCGACGTCCCCCTGGTGCCGGTGACGCGGTAGGCCCGATCACCGCTGATCATGGCCAGCGGATAGGCGCCGTGCGGGTTCGGTCCGCCGACGAAGCGCGAGGGCGTGCACATGTCGACGAAGTGCGGATGGTCCGGGTCGATGTCCACCGACAGCTCGGTGCACAGCGCGATCACCCGGTTGAGCACGCGCAGTCCTTCGAGCAGCTCGCGCTCGTCACGGGCGTCCTCGGTGATCTGACCGGTCAGATCGTCGAGCACCTTACGAACGAATCCCCATGCCTCTAGCGATTTTTCGCCACTCATTCGGTCCTCAATTCTTGATCGGGCACGGGGTCATGGAGTTGACCGCGCGGGAGATTCGGTCCGACAGCGATCCGCCGTCGCGTAGCCAGTCGTCGATCGAGATCCGGACCGACGCCATCGCCAGGGCGCCGATGAGGCGTGGGCGCGGGTCGTCGACGGTCAGATCGGGCAGCCGGGGCGCGATCGCCTCGGCGATGGCCACCTCGAAGTTCAGGTAGCACAGCAGTGTCCAGGCCCGCAGGGTCAGCGAGTCGCGGGTTTGTCGTTCTATTTCGGCGATGCTGCTCTCGACGACGCTGAAGCCGGGAGTGAGTTCGGCGAACGCGGCGCTGAGTGCGTCGTTGACGGACAGATCGGCGGGTTGGCGGCGCAAGGCGTCGGTGATCGCGGCGATCCAGGTCGAGGTGAAGCCCTCGGCGACGGCGTAGTCCTTGGACTCGAAGTATCGGAAGAACGTCGCCCTGGCCACGTCGGCGGCTTCGGCGATCTGCTCGACGGTCGTCGCGCTCAGCCCGTTCTGCATGACCAGCTGGGCGGCCGCGGTGGCGATACGCTCCCGGGTTCGCTGCCGTTTGCGGACCCGCAGACTTTCAGACATCGTCTCACTGTAGACAGAGTCTCATTTTCTGACGCCCAAACCGACAAACCGCAGGAGAAGTGCGAGTAGGTCGCTGCAGAACGTCGATCTCGACGCCGGGATTAATGCACTTCAGTTCGGGGTTACACCTCGCGTAACATGGTTCATCCGGCCGTACCTCGGCCGGGGTGCGAGGGGCTGATCGGTTTCGACTTCGCGCATCGAATCAAGGGAAGCGTGCCGGTGCAGGCAAGAGACCACCGTAAGCGTCGTTGCAACCAATTAAGCGCCGATTCCAATCAGCGCGATTACGCTCTCGCTGCCTAAGCGAAGCTAATCCGTCAGACCGGGACTGCCCTCGACCCGGACCCTGGCGTCATCTAGAGGGACAAACCTTCAGGTCCGGTCGCGGGACCTGGGGGGACATCAAACAGCGACTGGGATCGTCATCCTGACTTGTTCGCGAGATCAGGAGATCCAAGTAGAGACATAGCGGACTGCGCACGGAGAAGCCTTGAGGGAATGCCGTAGGACCCGGGTTCAATTCCCGGCAGCTCCACAAGTGATAGGCCAGGCCGAAAGGCCTGGCCTATCTTCGTCTCAACCTCGTGCAGGGTCGGGGAACTTCAAACAGCGGCACGCCAGCAGTGCGAGGTCCCAGGCGATATCGGCGCTCGGCTCGGTCCGCGTGAGGATATGGCTCAAGCCGTTTCGCACAACGCTTTTCGCCATCAGGTGGACATCGGATACCGGCAGGGCCGGCCACTGGCCGGTCACCCAGTCAGACACGATCTGCACGGCCTGGGTGATGAGCGGTTCGCCGCGGGTGGTCACCAACGGCAACAACGACGCATCGCCGTCGACCGGTGCGCGGGTCAGGATGGTCTGCAGCAGGGGATTGTCGCCCGTCGCATCGAGCATGTAGGCCACGGCCGCCGATACGCCCCCGGGCAGATCGCCGGGGTGTTGCATCAGCAGGTTGCGCATCTCGTCGAAGAACACGCCTGCCTCGCACATCACCAACGCTTGGCCGAGGTCATCCTTCGTGCCGAACTCCGCATGCATGCTGGCGCGACTGACGCCGATGGTCGTGGCGATCGAACCCATCCGCACCGCCGACCAGCCTCGGTCCAGGACCACGCCGCGCGCGGCGTCGAGGGCGAGCTCGCGCAGGCGGGCTCGTCCGAACGCGCGGGATTCGGCACGCAGATCGACCGTGGTCACGACGGCAATCGTACTGACGAAACCGCGAGACTGTCGATTTCCATCGACATTTTTATCTTTTTGTCTAGAGTGACGGGTACCACAATTTTCGGAGGCACCATGACCCTCGCCTATACCCGCGCCGAGCGTCCGTACGATTCCGCCGACCTCTCGTCCTCGGAGTTCTGGGCCGCCACCTGGCGCGACCGCGAGAAGACGTTCGCCGAACTTCGCGCCGAGCGCCCGATCTCCTGGCACCGCCCGGTGCGCAACGGTCTGTTCGAGGATCCCAACGATCAGGGCTTCTGGGCCGTGGTGCGCCACGCCGATCTGGTGGAGGTCACGCGGCGGCCGCAGGACTTCCTGTCCGGGGAGGGCATTGCCTTCGAGTCGTTCCCCAAGGAGATGCTCGATGCGGCGCAGGGTTTCATCGCGATGGACCCGCCGCGACACACCAAATTGCGGCGCCTGATGGCCGCGGCGTTCACGCCTAAACAGCTGGCCCGCATCGACGATCACATCGTGGCCAACGCCCGGCGCGTGGTCGACGGTATCGCCGACAAAGGCGAGGCCGACTTCGTCGACGAGGTGGCCCGACTGATCCCGATGCACAACATTTGCGACATGGCCGGCATCCCCGAGGAGCACCGGGCCACGATCGCCCACGAGTCGGAGTTCGCCGACGGCTGGCGTGATCCGCGGCTACTGCAGGGCGTCGAACCGCTGGCACGGGTGGCGCAAGCGCTCACCACGGTCAACGCCATCGCGATGGAACTCGTCGAGGCGCGGCGTCGCAAGCCCGAGGATGATCTGGTCACCGCCCTCGTTCAGGCCGAGGTCGACGGCGAACGGCTGACCGACGAGGAAATCTCGTCGATCTTCTTCCTGTTGATCGTCGCGGGCAACGACACCACCAGGCAGTCCACCTCCCACGGCATGAAGGCGCTCACCGACTTTCCCGAGCAGCGGGCCTGGCTGATGGCGGACATCGATGGGCGGATGCCGTCGGCCATCGAGGAGATCGTCCGGTGGGCCACGCCGATCATGACGTTCCGGCGCACCGCCGCGCACGACACCGAACTCGGTGGCCAGCACATCACCGCCGGGGACAAGGTCATCATGTTCTATTCCTCGGCCAATCAGGACACCGAAGTATTCGAACATCCTGAGCAACTTCATCTTTCGCGATCACCCAACAAGCATGTCGCTTTCGGTGGCGGCGGGATCCACCACTGTCTTGGCGCGCAGCTAGCCCGTCGGCAGCTGTCGGTCACATTCCGGGAGCTGTTGACCCGGTTGCCCGACATCCATACCGTCGGTGAACCGGAGCGGGGAACCGGCAACTTCTTTCACACCGTGATGTCCATGCGCGTCGAGTTCACGCCGGAGAAGACGAAGTGAAGGTTGTTGTCGACCGCAGCAAGTGTTCCTCGATCGGCCTCTGCGAGGCCGTCGCTCCGGACATCTTCGAGATCGGTCCCGACGGCGTCCTCAACATCCGCATCGGAGACATCAGCGCTGACCGACGCGGGGATCTCGAGCAGGCTTGCGAAAACTGCCCGACCCAGGCGCTCAGCATCGTCGAGGGCTGATTAGCCTCGGGCTCCCGGTTAGCCCACGAGACGCCTCATTTCGATGTGGTTGCCGCCGCCAGTACCGCATCGTTGACCGCCGTCGGCGTGACGGCGACGAGGGCCTTCTGGGCGCGACTGGCGGCGTCCAACAGGTATCGACGTTTGGGACGCCTCGACGTCAACGCGTGGTCGACGGCATTGGTGACCCTCTTTGGGTCGGCGGCGAGCTTTTGCATCCGCCCCAGCAGCCTCCTGGTGCCGGCGAGGTGCGACGCATACAGCCGGCGGTGCTCGTCGGTGAGGTTCCCGACCATCCGGTCGTGCTCGTGCAGGACGTCGCCCCACATGTCGGTGCGGATCGGTCCCGGCTCGATCAGCGACACCGGGATGTGCCACGGCCGCAGTTCCATTCGGAGTGCATCGGCCAGGGATTCGATCGCGTACTTGGATGCGCTGTAGGCGCCGGTGCCCGGAGTGGTGATCAGTCCGCTGACCGACGAGATGAACACCACCCGTCCCCGTGATACACGGATTTTCGGCAGCACCGCCTGCGTCACCGCGATCTGGGAGATGACGTTGACGTCGAACTGCCTGGCCAAGTCGTCCGGCGTCAACCCCTCGACTGGTCCATTGACGATGATGCCGGCGTTGTTGACAACGCCGTTGAGCTCAGCGGGAAGTCGATCGGGAAGGGCGGCGATCGCGGATCGATCGGTGATGTCGAGCGGCACCGCATGTACGTTGGGTAAGCGGTCCAGGCTCTGCAGGGCGTCGTCGGATCGGGCGGTGGCGTAGACGTCCCAGCCTCGCCGGCTCATGTGCTCGGTGATCGCCAGGCCGATTCCGCGGCCCGCTCCGGTAACCAATACGGAAGGCATGTCTTCTTCTCTCTTCGTCGGGCGTTCGGTGGGTCTAGTACGTCAACTTTGGTTCGACGCAATGCGCCGTTGCCAGATCAACAGGAGTGGCCCGCCGAGGACCTCCAGTGCGATTGCCGCCACTGTGACGGGGTGTGGTCTGCCGCGTTGTTGCCATGACCGCAACCGAGCCAGGCCGCCGACGGCGATCGTGCCGATCGCGAACGACAGGGCCGGCGATCGCTCGACACGTCCGAGCTGCGACCAGATGACCGGCCCCACAGCGAATTTGAACACGTTCGCGTAACGCAACGAGCTGTCCACGGTCGGTGTCACCTCAGGTGAGCCGCCCGGAACGCCCTGCGCACCCCGGACGATCTCTCCTGTGGCACTGCCCATGGGTATCGCCGCGAGCACCGCCAGCGTCCACTGCAGTCTGCGCCGGCTGTCACCACTGCGCTGTGTCACGTCCAACTCCTCGAATACCGCTCCACCACAACAAATTCAGTCGATCGGCTTGTTCAGCGCCGCCCGAACCTGGCGCGTCATCTCATCGGCCAGCACTTCAGACGCTCCGGATTCGATGCCGTCGAGCACCTGCCGGATCACATCGGCCGGCGATGATTTGGCGGCGTCGGGCGCAAAGGAGGCCATGTCGGTGTCGACGAGGCCGACGTAGACGCCCACCACCTGAACGCCGCGCGGAGCCAGCTCGGCTCGCATGCCGTTGGTCGCATTCCACAGCGCGGCCTTGGACACTCCGTAGCTACCGGCGGGCATCCACGCCAGAATCGAAGAGACGTTGACGATCGCACCCTTGCGCTCGGCGATCTGGTCGGCGAACGTCGCTGCCATCATCAACGGGCCGAAGAGGTTGGCCTCGAGCTGATCCCGCAACGCGGTGGTATCGCGGTCCAGGACCGGTGCTGCGCGGAAGATGCCGGCGTTGTTGATCAGCACGCCGACGTCGGTGGCGATTCCGGCTGCGGCGGCGATCGACGCCGGGTCGGTCACGTCCAGTGGCAGCGCAACGACTCGTGGATCGTCGTGGTCGATTGTGCGCGGCTCACGCGCGGCGGCGTAGACCTTGGCAACGCCGCGGTCGAGTAGCTGCGTGACGTACTCGCGGCCCATGCCGCGGTTGGCCCCGGTGACGAGGACAGCCTGTCCGGCGAGCGCGGTCACCGCTGCGACCTGACAACCGAGTTGGGCTGGGGGCGAGGGGAATTCCTCATCGGGACTTCTTTCTGGAGTCGGTGGACGACGGACGTTGCGTGCGGCTCATGATGATCTGGGCGTTGGAGATCCCGGATTCGAGGATCTCGTCGGAGAACGCACGGTCGGTGACGGCGCGTGCGAGCTGCATGGTGGCCACCAGGATGGTGATCAGTCCGATCGCGTCGGAGCGCGCTGAGGAGGGATCGTCCGGAGACAGCCGCGCTGCCACCTCTCCGACGATGTCCTGCATCGCTTGGGTGTACGACTGCCGTGCGGCCTCGCTACAGCGGACGAGCTCGTCGAGTAGCGCAGCGTTCGGGCACCCGGTTTCCGGATGGTCACGGTGCGGCGGCGACAGGTACTCGCGCACGAACGCCTGCAGCTCTGCACTGTCGGGGGCCGAGGGGAGGTTCGCCTGCCATCGGTGCATCTGGTCGGCCACGACGTTGGCCACCAGATCGTCCTTGGACGTGAAGTGGGCGTAGAAGGCGCCGTTGGTCAGTTGTGCATCCGCCATGATCGCGGCGATTCCCGAACTGTCGATACCGTCCCGCTTGAACCGCTGGCCGGCGGTTTCCAGGATCCTCTTGCGCGTCTCGTTCTTGTGCTCCGCGGTGTAGCGCGCCACCGTCACCTCCTTGCTCGTCGCCATGGGGCGTCTTGCACATCATAGCGCATTGACTTACGATCATAATATTACAATCGTAATTCAATCGACGATCAGAGGTTCCACCCCATGACTGCTCTGCATGACCCACTGTCGCTGCCCTGTGGATTAGTGCTTCCGAACCGGATCATGAAGGCTTCGATGAGCGAGGCGCTCGCCGAGTCAACCCACGCCCCAGGCGCGCGCTTGGAACAGCTCTACCGCACCTGGAGCCACGGCGGGTACGGGCTGCTGATCACCGGCAACGTCATGGTCGACCGGACCCAGTTGGGCGAACCCGGAAACGTGGTGATCGAGGACGACCGAGACCTCGACGCGCTCACGCGGTGGTCGAAGTCCGCGCACGACGGCGGTGTGCCGATCTGGGCTCAGCTCAATCATCCTGGCCGGCAATCCAATCCGTTGGCCATCGGCCACACCCCGGTGGCGCCGAGTGCGGTGCCGCTCAATCTGCCCGGCTCGGCCACCCCGCGCGAACTGACCGCCGCGGAGATCGAGGACATCATCGAGCGCTTCGTGGCGGCAGCGTTGGTCTGCGAGACCGCCGGATTCGACGGCATCCAGATCCACGCCGCCCACGGCTACCTCGTCACCCAGTTCCTCTCGCCGCTGTCCAACTTGCGTACCGACGACTGGGGCGGCGACCCGGCGCGACGGATGCGGTTCCTCCTCGAAATCGTTCGTGGGATTCGCGCTCGGGTGTCACCGGGTTTCGCGGTCGGGGTGAAACTCAACTCGGCTGACTTCCAGCGCGGCGGCTTCAGTGAGGATGAATCCCGCGCGGTGGTGGCCGCCTTGGCCGACGAGGGCATCGACCTCCTCGAAATCAGCGGCGGCAACTACGAATCGCCCGCCATGGCGGGGTCGGCCGCAGCCAGCACCCGGGCCCGCGAGGCGTACTTCCTGGAGTACGCGCGAACGGTCCGGCAGATCGCCGGGGAGTGCCGTTGGCGGTCACCGGCGGATTCCGCACCCGCGCCGCTATGCAGGAAGCGCTGCACGCCGGTGATTGCGACGTGATCGGCATCGCCCGCCCGGCGGCCACCGTCCCCGATGCCGCGGCGGGGATCCTGTCGGAACGGCTGCCAGTGCTGACGACCCGTGAACTCAGCTACGGAATACCCAAGTCGTTCAAGGCAATTGACAGCAAAGCGCTCGACGGCGTGCTGAACATCGGGTGGCACACCGACCAGCTGCACCGGATGGGCGACGGGAAAGAACCGGACCTCAAGCGTGGCCGTCTCGCCACCACGATCGCCCTGCTGCGTCGTAACGGCACCGTGTCGCGGCGACCCAAGCGCGGCATCCGATGAGGGCGCCCGCCTACGATCTGCGCGGCAAAGTCGTCCTCATCACGGGGGAACCGGCGGGATCGGCAGTGCCACCGCACGCGAACTCTTGCGCCGCGGGGCCAAGGTGGCCATCGCCGACCTCGACTCGAATACCCCGCAGCGTGCCGCGGCGATGTCGTCGACCGCAGCCATGGGAGTGGTCGCCGACGTCCGTGCCCGCGAGACTCTCGATGCCGCCGTGGATGCCGTCGTGGATCGCTTCGGCCGCCTCGACGTCGCGATCGCCAACGCGGGCATCCTGGCCCGAACCGGGACGTTGCGCACCATGCCGGTGTCGTCGGTCGAGTCGCTGCTTGCGGTGAACGTCACCGGTGTGGTCAATACCGTTCAGGCGGCGATGGATCAGGTCATCGCCCAACGTGGCCAATTGGCTGTGATCAGTTCGGTGTTCGCGTTCACCAACGGGATGGGGACCATTCCCTACGCCATGACGAAGGCGGCGGTGGAACAACTCGGCAGGGGATTACGGGTGGAACTCGCCAACCATGGCGTCTCCACCTTGATCGCCTACTTCTCGATGGTTCATACCGCGATGATCACTCAGGGTGTGGACGGCGATCCGCTGGCCGACCGACTGCTCGCGACGATGCCGCAGACGATGTTGAAGCGCATTGCTCCCGAGACTGCCGCGACAGCCCTTGTCGACGGACTTGCCCGCCGATCACCGACAGTATTCGCCCCCTCCCGGTGGAAGCCGCTGTCGGCGCTGCGTGGCCTGGTCAATCCCGTGCTGGATTCCCGCATGACCCGCGACATCCGGACCCAGGCCGCCCTGTCCACACTCGACGCCCGACCTGCCACTCAAAAGACAGCCGAATCGAAAGGCACACGATGACAACCGCAGTGACAACGTGGAAAAACACCCCGACCCGGAAGGTCAACGTCGGCGGCGTCGACTTCGCCTACCGGGAACTCGGGACTGGATCAGGTGTTCCGGTGGTCTTCCTGCATCACCTGACCGCGGTTCTCGACGACTGGGATCCACGCATCATCGACGGCATCGCCGAGCACCACCGCGTGATCACCTTCGACAACCGCGGTGTCGGGGCCACCGGCTCCTCGGTGCCGGGCACCGTCGAGCAGATGGGCACCGACGCCATCGCCTTCATCCGAGCCATGGGACTCGACCACGTGGATCTGTTCGGCTTCTCCCTCGGCGGCGGGGTCGCCCAGATGATCGCTCTGCAACAACCCCAACTCGTCCGCCGGATGATCCTGGCCGGCACCGGGCCCCGCGGCGGGGGCGGCATCGACAAGATGGCCAGCATCGTCGGCACCGCCTATCTCAAAGCGGCTCTCACCCGCAGCGACCCGAGGAACTTCCTGTTCTTTCCTCGCACACCGGAGGGCAAGCGGGCCGCGGCGGACTACCTGAACCGTCTCACGGAACGAACTGTCGACCGCGACAAGGGAATATCCATGCAGGCCCGCATCGCCCAGATCAGGGCCATCCGGCACGCCGGAAAGTCTGCACCCGACGATCTCTCGGTCATCACCCAGCCCGTCCTGATCGCAAACGGCGACCACGACCTGATGGTCGCCAGTGACCACTCCGCCGATATGGCGCGCCGAATCCCCAACGCCCGACTCGTCATCTACCCCAACTCGGGACACGGCGGCGTGTTTCAGCACCACCAGACCTTCCTCGCCGAGGCACTGCGCTTTCTCGGTGACGACCCCATCCACGACAGCAAAGGCGAACAATGACCAACCTGCAGAACACCGACCAGCCGATCACGTCCTACCGCGACGCACCGACGCGCTCGATCAACGCCGCGGGTGTGAAGTTCGCCTACCGTGAACTGGGCCCCAAAAGCGAAGTTCCCGTGGTGTTCCTGGTTCACCTCGCGGCCAACCTGGACAACTGGGATCCGGCTGTTATCGACCCGATCGCCCAGCACCATCACGTCATCACCGTCGATTACCGCGGTGTCGGTGCATCCACTGGCGCACCAGCGGCCACCGTCGAGGAGATGGCCGACGACATCGCCGCCTTCATCAGGGCGCTGGGGCACCGCAAGGTCGACATCCTGAGCTTCTCCCTCGGCGGCATGGTCGCCCAGGCGCTCGTACTCAAACACCCCGAACTCGTCCGGAAACTCATCCTCACCGGAACAGGACCCGCCGGCGGAAAAGGCATCGACAAGGTCGCCGGCGTGACCTTCTACGACATGGCCCGCGCCGCTCTTCGCCGCGCGGACCCTAAGGAATTCCTGTTCTTCAATCGTGACGACACCGGCCGGCGAGCGGCTCGCGAGTTCGTCGGGCGCTTGAATGAACGCACCCGGGACCGCGATATCGCCGTCACCGTCACAGTCCTTCGACGGCAACTCAAAGCCATCAAGCGGTGGGGGCGCGGGGCACCGGCCGACCTCTCGAGGATCAGCCAACCGACCCTGATCGCCAACGGCGATCACGACCGGATGGTGCCGACGGTTCTTTCCGAGGACCTACACCGCCGAATCGCCGGCTCTCAGCTCATCATCTACCCGAACGCCGGACACGGCGGAATCTTCCAACACCACAAGACATTCGTGCCGGCGGTGCTGCGATTCCTCGCCGTTGGTGAACCGCGATGAGGCAGGTGGCACCCGAGTCGGCCGACTTTCTCACCGTCGACGTCTACGACCGTCCGCCGCGAGGTCCCTGGTTGTGGAGCAGGAGTGTCAGAGCCGCCTTGACACAGCACATTCCTGGTCTGCGGGCGGTGACCGTCAACCACTCCAACCATCTGACCCACGCGTTAGGCCCCTCGAGCTTCCTCCCGCCTGGACGTGCCCTTGTCGCAGCCTGGGATTCACCCGAGTCGGCGGCGGCGGCCTTTCGTGGACCGCTGGCCTGCGCGGTGAATTCGCCCCGCCGCTACAGCCTCGACGGCGAGGTGGTGCGGGTGCGCGTCGAGCACCCCGGTGATCATTGGCATGGCTGGAACCCGTGCGACGAAGGCAGCCAGGCCATCTCGTCCGACGAACCACTCGTTGTCATCGTGCACGGCGTTCTCAAGCCGCGCCACCTGCTGGGCTTCGTCAAGAACAACGCGCATGCCGCGTCGAGGGCGGCCTTTCATCCCGGGCATCGCGGCAGCGTGGACATCTCCTCACAGCTTCCGTTCGAGCACACCTCGGTCAGCTTGTGGAAGACGGCGAAGCTGGCGCGTGACTACGCCTATGCACCCGGCGGACACGCGCACGCGATGGAGCACGCCAGAGCCACCGACACCCACCACATGGGTGTCTATCTACAGGTGCGACCGTTGGCGAGTTCTGGCTCGCTGGGCCTGGATTCGGCTGCGTTCCCCGATCTGCCTCCCGCTGTTCGCGGGTAGTCGGGGGAGGCCTCCCCGCGAATGGGACTCTTGACGACCGAAAGGCGTGGCCCACTCTCTCTTCCTGAGCGGCACTGCCGATTCCGCGTTCTCAGTGAGGTTGGGCAGCTCCGTTCCCGCACCGGCTGGGACGCCTTGAAGAGTGCCACGTCTTCCCGATCAGGATGACGTCCGGGCGACTGCGCCGTGTCGTCAGAGGTGTCGATTTCTGGCACGCTTTACTTGGCGAATGGGCCCGGCATGAATAGTGGAGGGCGGCGGAGTAGGGAAGGGGCCGGGACATGGTTCGGCTTGGTGAGGCTGCGGGTGGGATGGTCGGCAGTGTCGCGAATCGTCGACGGTTTGTCGTGGTTCCTCGCGCGAGCCGTGCCGTCGCCGGGACCACCAAGGGGTTTCGATTCGGCGGTGCGGGACTTGCGTCGACCAGCGCCCCGATCGCCCATTCGCCTCAAGCGAACCAGTAAGTCAGGAATTCGTCACCGATGTCGTTGTCGCTCAATGCCACCCGATTACTGGTGGGGCTCCGGCCAAGCATGCTGAGCTCGGCGGAGGCGCTGCGTCGTGGCGTCGCAAACCCGCCCCGCCCCGCGCCGGTGCCGGCTTCGCTTCGCCGGCGCTGCACAGTCAGCATCGAGAAGATCGCCGGGTTCGACGTCGTAACACTGGTGCCCCACGGGGCCGCGCACAGCGGACGTCATGTGCTCTACTTCCACGGCGGCGCCTACGTGTCACCCCTGATAACGCCGCATTGGTGGCTGCTCTCGGCGTTACTCGACCGCACTCCTGCGGCGCTGTCGATACCTCTGTACCCGCGGGCTCCGGAATACGTCGTCGACGACGCTCTTTCCTTTCTCGATGCTGCCGTCCCGTCCCTAACGGACCGGTACGAAGGCCGGCTGGTGTACGCGGGTGACTCTGCCGGTGGCGGATTGGCTCTGGCTCAGGCGATCAGGCAGCGGGATGGAGCACCAGGGCGGACACCCGACGCGCTGGTGCTCTTCGCGCCGTGGGTGGACGTCACGATGACCAACGAGGGCATCGCCCCGCTCGAACGTCGGGACAGCATGCTCTTCCCCGAACAGCTGAGGCAGTGCGGCGCCTGGTGGGCGGGCCGCCGCTCGAGTACCGATCCGCTCGTAAGCCCCCTGTATGCCAACCTGTCGGGGCTGCCGCCCATGTGGTCCTTCGTGGGCGATCACGACTTGTTGTTACCTGATGTCGTCGAGCTTCGTGAGCGGGTTGTCGCATCGGGTGGTAGCTGCCAATTGACGGTGGCACGCGGAGGTTTCCACGTGTATGTGGGAGCCCCCTGGACGCCCGAAGCGCGCCGCGCAATTGACATTGCCGCATCGGTCGTGGGCGGCAACACAACACGATGACTCGCGACGTCGGGTCGAGCACGCCAGCTCCGATGATCGCGTCGACCCGTTTGTTACTTCAGAATCTCGTCGCGAGCTCGATGGCGTCCGGGACGACGCGGCCGGGAAAGCCGATGCGGTCGACGATCGGACGAAACAGTCCGGGTGCGCGCGCCACCAGGGTGTTGCGCTTCGGGCAGACGATCAGGCTCTGTCGCTTCTCGATACCGGTGACGATGCTGTCGACGACAGAGTCACGGGAGACCATCTTCCACAGACCCTTCTGGTTTCCGCCCCAGAGCCGGTTGCCGGCGGGATCGGCGAAAACGTTGTCCATCATCGGAGTGTCGAAGAACGTCGGATGCACGCTCCCGACATCGACGCCGAGATGACGTACTTCGAGTCGTGTGCTGTCGCACAGCGCCCAGACACCCGCTTTGCTCGCGGTGTAGGCGCCCTGCAGAGGCGAGTGGATGAACGCGGCCATCGAGGAGATCGCCAGTAGGTAGCCCCGCTGCTCGGTGACGTAGGGCAGCGCGGCGCGGAAGGTGCGCCACACGCCGGTGAGATTGATGTCGATGATGCGCTCGAACGTGGCGGGCTTGAGCGACGCCATGGGTGCCATCGTCTCGATGCCGGCGTTGGCGACGACGACGTCGATGCGGCCGAAGTGCTCGTTGGCCGATGCGAGTGCCGTCTCGAGGGCCTCGAAGTCGCGAACGTCGGCGACCCACCCGCGGGCGACATCCCGTGCGCCGAGCGATTGTGCCTGTGCGCCCACGGTTGCCTGATCGAGGTCGAGGAGCGCGAGGCGGGCACCCCGCCGGAGCAGCGCCTTGGCCACTTCGCTGCCGAGCCCTCCGCTGCTGCCGGTCATGGCGACGGTGAGGCCGTTGAGTCGATATCGGGTCATGTCTTTGTCCTTCTGCAATTGCTCAGGTCGTCAGGGACGCACAGGGACGTGCTTGTTGATGAAAGTGATGTAGTCGGCGACAGCCGTCTCGAAGTGTTGCCCGAGGTAGATGTCGAAGTGTCCGACCGGATACGTGTGGACTTCGGCGAGAGGCGATTTCGCCAGTTGCCGCGCCGCGGTCTTGTTCGGGGCCACGGTGTCGGGGTCGCACAGCGCCACGTAGACGGGGCAGCCGATGTCCTTGGCGTGTCGGCCCGGCCCGTAGAGCATCACGTCGAACGCTGAGCGGGCGGTGAGACGGTTGTCGAAGTCTGGGGCGTCGGCGGCGATCGCGGACATGCCGGGCAGCGCGTCGGGGGCGTTCATGAATGACGGGGTGCCCGGCTCGGCCGCGTTGGGCAGATAGATGGGCTTGGCACCGCGGACGGCGCGGAGGCGGTCCCGTACGGCCGCGATGGTCACCCGTGCGCTGGTGATCGGATCGACGGCCATCGCCGAGGCCACACCGTCGGTGAACGGGCATTGGGCGATCGCTGCGGCGAGGCGGCGGTCCTGCTCGGCCATGCTCAATGCGTGCCCACCGCCGAAGCTTGTGCCCCAGGCGACGATACGGTCCGGGTCGACCCCGGGAAGCGAACGAGCGTAGGCGATGGCAGCGTGCCAGTCCGCGAGTTGACGCTTCACCGATAGCAGCTGACGCGGTAGGCCCTCGCTGGCGCCGAAGTGCCGGTAGTCGAAGGCCAAGCACGCATAGCCCGCGGCGACAAAGCGTTCGGCATAGGCGCTCAGCCTCATCGATTTGGTAGCACCCAGGCCGTGTCCCATTACGATCATCGGCACCCGCCCTGAGGACCCAGGATTGAACCCCCACGCATCGCAGCGGACTCCTTCGCTGATGAAGCTGGAATTCGTCCGCATGTGAATGGCCTTCCGTGCAGTCGTCGATGCCTTTGCTCGGCGAGGGGCGTCCGCGCCGACCCCTCGTCGATGCGGTTCAGTCAGTCTGCGGCGGCGCGGGTCGGTCTGGCATCGAGCAGCGTGAACCATGTTTGGTGCCATCGAGGTGCACATTGCACCACCGGCCGCTTCCCTTGGCGCGCTGGTTCAGAGAGTGCGGTTCTGCCAGTGCAGGATCTCCAGGGCCACCGCGATGTGAGTGCCGTTGTCGTGCAAGGGCTTAGGGAGTAGCTGCTCAGCGCGGGCGATCCGGCGCATGAGCGTATTGCGATGCAGGAAGAGGCTCTCCGCCGCTGCCGAGGCGTTGTGCTGTTCGGCGACGAACGTCGCCACGGTGGCGCGCAGGTCGGCATCTGCGGAGGCGAGTCCACCGAGTGTGCGGAGGATGAACGCGTCAGCGGCATCGGGATCGGTGGTCAACAGCGCCACGAGTTCGACGTCGTCAAAGGCGGCCAGCTGTTGGGGAGACTGCAGCCGGGCGAGCATGCGTTGGGTGGTCAGCGCATCCAGGTGGCTTCGGCGAAAGCCCTCCATTCCGTCGGCGGCCGGACCGACGGCGACGTGGGCCTCGGCGTAGGGCGTGATCTGATCGCGCAGGACGGCCAGGTCGAGAGGGACGGCGGTGTTGACCCACACCCAGCGAGTGGAGGTGCTGGCCAGAATACTCAGCGGGCGGGTCGCGGCGACCTGCCCGATCGCTTCGGCGACGCGGTCCAGTTGGCGGGCGTCGACGTCGGGCCGTTCGGTCCACACGATCGCGGCAGTGTGTGTTCCGGTGAGACGGTATCCGAGTCGCTGCTCGGCGCGTTGCCGGCTGATTGGGGCGCCGTCGAGGATCAGTGTCACGGTTTCGCGGCGTTCGGCCTGTGATCCGCTGGTGAGGTCGTTGCGTTCACGTTCCATCTGGGCGCTGATGCCGGCCATGGTGGCGTCGATGAACGCGGCGATGGACTGCGCGGTGACGTCGAGTAGCTCAGCCAACTCCGCCGGGTCGCTGGTCAGACTGAACGCGATCTCCATCCAGCGCCGCCAGGCGAAGTTCTGCCCCGCGCGGTAGCCGTCGAGGGCGTACTGATCCATCCCGCGACGCACGAGGTCGCGGGCGATGCCGATCGCCTCAGGGCCGAGGTTGGCCGGTACCGGGGCGCCTGGATCACGCACGTTTGCCGTCGCCCACACCAACAGATTGGCCCGGTTGGTGCGACTCCCCGCGGCGGCCAGCCCGGGATCTTCGGACATCAACGGGTTGGTGGCCGAGGTGGCGCGATCCAGCTCGTCGAGCCACTCCTGTGGAGCGTTGAGGGCAATCTCGGCCCCTTGGCGGATCAGATCCTGCACGCGGGTGGACGGCAGCGGCCACGACATTGATCAACGATAGCGACTTGGTGCAGATTGCACCTTCGGCCGGGAAGATTGGGAAGGATTGCCCTGTGGTCTAACGCTGCGCGCCGAGACGATGTGAGTGCAGTCATTCCGCACCCGAGGAGAACCCGCCATGACGCACTCGCCCATCGAGGATCTCGACGTCCTGATCATCGGCGCCGGTATCTCCGGTATCGGAGCCGCCTACTATCTGCAGCGCGATCACCCCGGCAAGTCCTACGCCATCCTGGAGGCTCGCGGTGCTATCGGTGGTACGTGGGATCTGTTCCGCTACCCGGGAATTCGCTCGGACTCGGACCTGCACACCTTCGGTTACGAGTTCAAGCCGTGGCGTGACGAGGCGATCGCCGGCGCCGACAAGATCTTGGCCTATCTGCGGGAGGCTGCCGCTGAGAACGGTATCGACGATCACCTCCGCTACCACCACAAGGTGCTGGGTGCATCGTGGTCGAGTACCACTGCCCGCTGGACCGTTGACGTCGAACGTGGCGACGGCGGCGGTGAACTAGTCCAGTTCAGTGCCAAGTGGGTGTTCGGCGCCACCGGTTACTACCGCTATGACGAAGGGTTCACCCCAGAATTCGAGGGCCGGGAGCGTTTCGGCGGTCAGATCATCCACCCGCAGCACTGGCCCGAGGATCTTGACTACACCGGCAAGAAGGTCGTCGTGATCGGTAGTGGCGCCACCGCGGTCACCCTGCTGCCGGCGATGGCCGAGACCGCCGGACACATCACGATGCTGCAGCGCTCACCGACCTACATTCTGCCGCTGGCCAACAAGGACCCGATTTCCGACGTCTTGGTGAGTGCTCTCGGCGAGAAGCGCGGATTCGCGGCCACGCGCCGCAAGAACATCGCCCAGCAGCGATTCATCTGGCGGATGTGTCAGCGGTTCCCGAACGCCGCACGACGAATCATCCGTCGCCTGAACGCGGCACAACTGCCTGCCGACTATCCGGTCGACGTGCACTTCAAGCCCAGCTACAACCCTTGGGATCAGCGGCTGTGTCTGGTGCCCGACGGCGACCTGTTCCGCGCCATCAGCAGCGGCAAGGCCTCGGTCGTCACCGATCGCGTCGCGACGTTCACCGAGACCGGCATTGCGCTGCAGTCCGGTGAGCATCTCGACGCCGACATCATCATCACGGCAACAGGTTTGAACCTTCTCGCCTTCGGCGGAATCCCGTTCATCGTGGACGGCAAGCCCGTTGACATCTCCTCGACCGTTGCCTTCAAGGGCATGATGCTCACCGACGTCCCGAACTTCGCCTACGCCATCGGCTACACGAATTCGTCGTGGACGCTCAAGGTGGGACTGCTCTGCGAGCACTTCTGCCGCCTGCTGAGTCACATGGACGTGCACGGCTACGACATCTGCTATCCGCACTTGGAGAACTCGGATATGCCGACTCGTCCGCTTCTGGACTTCTCTGCCGGCTACGTTCAGCGCTCCCTTTCCCAATTGCCTCGCCAGGGTGACGGCGCGCCCTGGCTGACGTCGATGGATTATCACGCCGACGTGAAATTGCTGCGTAACGACTCGGTTATCGACTGCAATCTGAGATTTGCCAACACCACTGCCACCTCGGAGGCCCTCGCTGATGCTGCTTACGCCTCTGAATCTCGGCCAGAGGGCTAGGTTTTCACCATGCGAGTGGTCATCACCGGCGCCAACGGGTTCATCGGACGTGCGCTCGCGCGGCGCCTGCGTGACGACGGCAATCACGTCAGTGGTGTCGACGTCGTCGCCGACCCGGATGCGGGCGTTGTCGCCGGTGACGTCGGCAGCATCGGCACCTGGCAAGACCACCTCGCAGGCGCGGATGTGGTCATTCACACCGCTGCTGTGGTCTCCAATGCCGTTGGCATGGAGACCCAATGGCGAGTCAACGTCCTCGGCACCCGCCATGTGCTCAACGCGGCCGCCCGTGGTGGCGCCGGGCGCGTCGTTGTGCTGTCATCGGTTCGGGCATTTTCGGACCTGAGTTTTCCCGACAACGTCACCGAGGATCACCCGGTAAGACCTGACGGTGACCCCTACGTCGACACCAAGATCGCCGCTGAAAACGTAGCCCTGCAGGCGCATATCAACGGTGATGTTCCGGTCACGATTGTGCGGCCCGCCGACGTCTACGGGCCCGGCTCCCGACCGTGGACGACGCTGCCGGTGGAACTGATCACGAAGAACATGTTCGTGTTGCCGGCGATGGGCAACGGGATCTTCAGCCCGATCTACGTCGACGACCTTGTCGATGGAGTCCTCCTGGCTGCACAACGGCCCGGCGCGGCCGGTCAGATCTTCACCCTGTCCGCCGGCGGTGTTCCATGCAAGGAATTCTTCGGGCACTACTACCGCATGCTGGGCAAGCGTCCGGTGCTCCTCCCCACCTGGTTGGCCGTCTCGGCGGCTCACGCCAATGCGCTAGCCGCGTCGCTACGGAAGCAGCCCACAGAGGCCAACGCCACCTCGGTACGCTATCTCACCCGTACCGGCACCTACTCGAACGAAAAGGCGCGCCGCATACTCGGTTTCGAGCCCCGAGTCGATCTCGACACCGGGATGAAGCGCACACAGGAATGGCTGGTGGAGACGGGCCTGGTGAAGAACTGACGGTGCCACCAGCTGGCGTGCCCTACATCTTGAAGCTCGGCACCAGCCGGGTGAGGTTCCACAGCTGGTTGCGCCGCGCGGCCAGCGAGGTCAGCAGTATCGATCCCAACCACAGGCCGGCCATGAAGATCAGAGCCTGCCATAGCCGACCGTCGACGCCGCCGAGGATCAACTGACGTAGTCCGTTGACGCCGTAGGTCATCGGATCGAGCCGGTGGAAAGCCTGGAACGGCTTGGTGGTGGTCTCGACGGGATAGAGCCCGCCAGCGCTGACCAGTTGCAGCATCAGCAGCGTCATCAGCAGCACCTTGCCCAGCACCGGGCCCAGCAGGGCGCTGATCGCCTGGGCCACCGCGATGAAGGCGCACGACGCCAGTATCATGAAGCCCAGCATCGCCACCGGATGTTCGGCGTGCACGTGCAGCGCGAAATGCACGACGCAGTACAGGATCACCGCCTGGGGAATGCCGATCAAGACCGCCGGCAGGTAGCTGGCCAGCGTCACGCGAAGCGGGCTGATCTCCGCGGCGATGGCACGGTTCTGCAACGGGCGGAACGCCATCCACAACAGCATTGCGCCGAAGAACAGCGCGAGTGTGAGGAAGAACGGTGCCATGCCGGTGGCGAAGTTCGGCGCCGAGTTCTCGTGTGAACTGGTCAGCTGCACCGGACCGCCGATCGTGTCGGCGATGGCGTCCTTCTGCTGGGGAGTCCAGTCCGGAACCTTCTGCGCGCCCTCGGAGAGCTTGGTCGCCAGCTCATTCGCCCCGGAACTCAATTGCGCAGTTCCGGATTTCAGCTGCCGGGCACCGTCGTCGAGCTTGACGATGCCTGCGTTGAGCTGTGCGTTGCCCGACGCCACCTGCTGGGCGCCGTCGCGCAGTTGGTTGAGCTTGTCGGTGAGTTCCTTGCCTTTGGTCGAGATATCGGTGAGCGCGGAACCGACCGGACCGCCCCCGTTCGCGGCTGCACGTGCCTTGTCGAGCTTCGCCTGGATGTCCGCGGTCCGTTGGTGGGCCAGCAGTTGGTCGCGGGTGTCCCGCAGTTTCCCGGTGGCGATCACCGACACCGGATCCTGATTGGCCGACAGGCTGTCGATGATCGATGTCAACGACTGGGCGGCAGTGTCCTGCGCCCCGGCGATGGTGTCAAGTTCGTTGGACGCATCCGTCAGCGCGGACGAGCTGTCCTGCACCTGGCCGTTGACCTGATCGCTCTGAGTGCCGATCTGCGCCAGCAGGTTGGTGATCTTCAGGAGGGGATCGGTGGCGGTGTTGATGCCGTCGGACAGCTTGCGCGACCCGGCGGCCAGCTCCGCGGATCCGCTGCGGGCGGTATCGAGGCCGTTCGCCAATTGTCCGGCGCCAGTGTCGAGTTGGGCCGCTCCGTCAGAGAGCTGACGTGCTCCGTCGGCCGCCTGTTTGATCCCGGCCCCCGAGGTGGTGATCACCGACAGCACCTGGTTGACCGCCTGCCCGGAGATCCTGGTCGATACGGCGTTGAGTACTTGCTCCAAAGCGGTACGGCCGATGCTCGACGAGATGTAGTTGTTGGCGTCGTTGTATTCGGCGATCAGTTGCGCTTTGCGGGGACTACCGGTGGTGGGTGAGGCGATGGCCTCGCTGAAATCCGGCGGCAGTTCCAGCATGAAGTAGTACTTGCCGTGCGCGACTCCGTCACGTGCCTCGGCATCGTCGACCAGGTGCCAGTCCAGGCTCGCGTCATCGGTGAGGCTGTCGGCGATCTGCGAACCGACGTTCATCGGCTCACCGGACACCGTGGTACCCCGGTCCGAATTGACCAGTGCCACAGGCATCTTGTTCACATGACCGAACGGGTCCGAGTACGCCCAGAGATAGAGCGCGCCGTAGGTCAGTGGCATCAGCATCAGGACCACGACGGCGATCCGTGTCATCCGATTGCGGGCGAAGCGTTTGATCTCCGACCCCAGGGCAAGTCCGCCCACCATCTTCTAGTCCTTTCCCGCGATGTTCGGGATGTGTACTTCATGTTCGGGTGCTTCGTCGCCGAGCGAATTAGTAACGCCCACAACGACAAGCCGGTCGGCGGCGATGGCGCCGAGGCGTTGCACCGCCTGTGCCCGTCGTCCGTTGTCACGGACCTGTTCGAGGTCGCCGACCACCAGTACCGGTCGGTTCGAGCACAGCGCCAGAGCGATCTGCAGCAGGAACGTCTCGAGATCGCCCAGGTCGCCGATGTAGTCGGTGGGCGCCGGACGTTCGATATCTCCGAACGCTAAAGCCAGTACGTCTCGGTCGGCATCGCCACTCGACCGCCGGAACAGGGGAGCGAGCCACCGGCGCTGCTCGGCCACGACCGTTCCGACGGTGACCGCCTCGTCCAGATCGTCGATGTCGCCGAACGCCGCGATCGCGCAGTGCTTGCGGATCTTCCGCGGGTCGGTCTCACCGAACACGGCCACCGTGCCGGCGCTCGGCTTGAGCCGGCCGGCCAGGGTGAGTAGCAGTGCCTTTTGGCTGTGGCCGCCGGGCATGTGCACCGCGTGCAGGCCGGGGCCAAGGTCCATGTCGACATCGCTGAACAGCGGGCTGTGTTCACCGTCGACCGTCAATCCGCGCGACGCGATGATCACGTCGTCCTCGGGCAGCGCCGGCTGAGAGTGGACCGCAGTGGGTCGGCTCATGGTTGCCTCCTGGCTTGCCGTCTCGATGAGTGGATGATTCAATACGATATGCATCCAATACGGAATGTATCGAGTTTGAAGGACGATTTGCGGTGAAGGTCACAGAGACGCGGACAACCCGGCGGCGCACCAACACCCGGGCCCGGCTTATCGAGGCCACCGACGAACTCATCCGGGACAGCGGCCGGACCTGGTTCACGGTCGAGGAGGTGTGCCGGGCCGCCGGCTACACGCGTGGGGCTTTCTACTCCAGCTACGAGGACATGGAGGATCTGCTCTTCGAGGTCTACGAACACCAGAACGACGCGCTCGTGGAGCGGTTGCGGAGTACGGCTGAGCCCTTACTGCGAACCAAGGGCGTTCTCGAAACCGGCCGTGTGGTGCGCCAATTGCTGAAGGCTGGCGTCGCCGATCAACCCCGCATCGCCCTGCACGCCGCGCTGGTGGCTCGTGCGGCCCATCAGTCTCGAGATCGCGCACGCCCTGGATGCGCAGGTCGAACGCTTTCGTGAAGGCCTGCAAGGGATCTTCGTCGCGCTGATCGCCAAGACCGGACGAACGATGACCGTGACGCCGGAGGCGTTCACCCGTGCGCTGATGGCCGCTCAGGCCGGCGCCTCCGGCCAGTTCCTCAGCGATCGCGCCGCCACCGAGGAAGTCCGCTACCTGACCGCGCTGGCCGTTGTCGAAGGGCTGTCGGCCTGAGGGACGTTACGGAGAGAGGTCCGAATCGACCGCCGGACGTGCTGTATTCGCGCGGAGGCCTGCCTTCACCTGCGTAATGCCGGTGGCCGGATCGTCCGCCTCGGCCCACGCCCGGAACCCATGGCAATAAAGTGTCGTAAAGACAGTAAAAATATTGACATAGCGCCACCGCGAAGTTACTGTGATGTCACGCCGTAAAGGCAACGTTTGTGCTCCAACGCACATTACAGAAGCTCTGAACGCCGATATTGAGGGCGGTGTTCGGCAGTTAATCTTCCGGGAAGGCAATCCGATGTCGGATCAGTGCGCGTCATTGTTGGCAAACTCGTCGGGTAAGTACCGTCCTGAAGACGATAATAATCCGAGTCGGGAACGCCCGCACATCGTGAAGGCGGTTCACTACGTCGGTCGGGTCGGGGCACTGGCTGTGGCGCTCGGTATCGGTGCGGCGATGTTCGCTGGCACTGGGGTGGCGCGTGCTGACGATGACGGGACGTCATCGGCTCCGTCGAATAGCGCCTCGACGCCAAAGAAATCGACCGGCTCCTCGGCCAAACGGCCGTCCTCCTCAGCGGCTTCGACTCGGTCCACCAGTGGCTCCAAGTCCTCACCGGCAGGCGGCAACTCCACGAACGCGAGGGACTCATTGCCCCGCGTGACGTCTTCATCTGTCTCCCTCCGGACGGTATCGACACCGACCGCCGCGACGCCCTCAGAGACGGAAGATGCAGCCTCACTCGCGACTTCGAGGACAACGGTCGTGCAGACCAACTCGACAACTACTCAGCGGGGCACCGCGCCTGTCGTCGCCTCGGTGACTGCTATGGCCGCGCCGCCGGCGGCTAGTGCGATCTCAGGCTTGATCAGTCCGGTGCTCGATCGCTTGCCAACCCCAGGGAGCCCAGCGTTGCCGTCCCAGATTGCCGCGATGTTGGCCCTCGTCACCGCCGCGGGCCGCGAACTGCAACACACTTTCTTCAATCAGTCCCCGGTCATCACCAGCTACACCAAGGACACGCAAACCGTGTCGGCCGACGGCAATACCGTGACCATCACCGGCAAGATCACCGCCAGCGATCCCGACGGCGACCCGCTGACCTACAGCGTGCTGGGCGGATCAGCCCGCGGCGGGCTAGTCACCGTCGACGAGTCAGGCAACTACACCTATACCGCGCCGTTCACCGCCGACCTTGGCCGTTACGACGACTTCAATGTCATTGTCAGCGAAGCCAATGTGCAGAGTCACTTCCACGGGCCCCTCGACCTGCTGTCTCGTGTACCGGTGATCGGCCCACTTGTTGCGGGCTTCATCGCACCCTACGACGACGGGGTGACGTCGACGCGAGTCGCTGTGCTGGCCACTCCGGCAACGACATCGGCAGTGGCAACCGGCACAGGTGCCGAATTGTCTTCCACGCCGGTCGCCCAGCGCGGCGACTGGCAGCAGTACGTGCTGACACCACAAGGCTGTAGCAGTGCGGCACCGTGCAGTGTCAAGCCGACAAGTATCTACTACAAGAATGCCGACGTGACGGTCAACGCTGACGGCACCGTCACATTGAACTATCGCCTCGGCGGCGATGCTCCGGTCGTAATTTTCGACTACGGGCAGGAAGTCGGCGGGTTCTCACAGTACAACGTGGTGTCGGCCAGTTCCCCGAACATTCTGCAAAGTGCCTACAGCGAAACCAGTTACAACATGAGCCCGATCGGGGACGGCGCGCTCAGCGCTGTGCTGCTGGCGAATTCGGGTAGCGGTATCACCGCCGAAGCGCACCCGATCCTCGGCTCGGGTGAGATCACCGGTGGCCAGATCCAGGGCGGGTACCGATACCAGAGAGTCACGTTGACAGCCCCCGGTTCGGTCACCCTCGGGGTGTCGACGAACGTGACGGCTCCGCTGAAAAGCGCCGACGAATACGCCGGCTACTTCCTGTCCAATTCCGATCTGCTGAACCGGATTTGGTACGCGGGCGCCTACACCGTCAACATCTCGGAGATCGCCTCGGGCACACCAGGAAACGCCGGTCCCTACGATCTGTCGATCCTCGCCGAGGCGGCCAAACGCGACCGGGCCATCTGGGCAGGCGACCTTCAGACCTCGCTGCCCACGCTCAGCGCGGTCTTCGGCCCGGCCGGCACCATCCTGGCTCGCAACAACTTGTCGATCATCGGCGCAAATCCGCAACGAATCCTGTTCCCGCTCTTTTCCTCGCTGGCCGCCGGAACCGGCGCAGCGGCGATGCCCGGAGTGTGCAAGGGCAGCAGCAGCACGGGATGTTCGTTCTACAGCGCCACGTACTCGATGAACTATGTCGCCAACATGAACGACTACTACCACACCACAGGTGACATCTCGTTCGTCGCACAGAACTGGAACAACGTTCAGCGCGAGCTCAAATACGAACAGTCGCTGGTCAATCCGAGCACAGGACTGGTCAATGTGCCGCTCCTGCAGAGCCTGGACTGGAGCCTGACCGTTCGTCCTGGCACTCAGACTGCCGCCAACGTGCTGCACTATCGCAGCCTGACCAGTGCTGCCGACATGGCAACTGCCCTAGCCGCCAACACCACTGACGCCGGGCAGAAGGCGGAGTACTTGGCGGAGGCCGACAGCTACACACAACAAGCCGCCGATCTCAAGCAACGGATCAATGCCACGCTGTGGAACGAACAGCTCGGCGCCTACGACGCATCAACCGGTCAGCGCGGTGTGGTCGTCCAGGACGCCAATTCCTGGGCGGTGCTCTACGGGGTCGCCGACGAGCAGCAATCCGCGCGCATTGCCCAGACCCTGGTCGACGCACTGGATACCCCCTACGGTCTGCGCATCGCGGATCCCAGCATCCGGAACATCAACCTGATCCTCATCAACATCGGTTACCCGGCGATCACGTCGCCGTTCGCCAGCGGCTTCACCCTCGACGCCGACTATCTGGCCGGTCGGCCGGACCTGGCTATGAACCTGATGACCGAAATGTGGGGCCATATGGCCAATTCCGACGCCGGCAGCACCGCCTGGGAGAGGATCAACCTGCCTGGCGGCAACCTTGCGGCGCCCCTGAATCTGCAGGCCGATCTCGGCTGCGCACGCTTGGGCCACAGGTGCCACCGCGGCATTGTCGAAGTACGTCGCGGGCATCACCCCGGTTACCGCCGGCTATGAAACCTGGCAGGTCAAGCCCTACCCCGAAGGCGCCACGTGGGCCCAAGGACGGGTGGCCATCCCTAACTCGGCTGACGGGCAGGCGCGTTCCATCTGGTCGGGCTGGGAAACCGGTGCTCTGGACGCCAACGGCCAGCCCCAAAGCTTCCGGCTGACCGTTACTTCGCCGGACACCACCAGCGGCATCGTCGCGGTCCCGACCCTCGGCATGACCGCGAATCAATACACCGACCGCGACATCTACATGGACGGCCAGCTGGTGTGGAACGGCTCCGCCGCTGCGGGCCAACGCAACACCGGAGCCATCGCCGGAGTCACCGCGACCGACAACGGTGACGGATACGTCACCTTCACGGGATCGGCGCTGAGCGGCACTCACACCTGGGCGTGGTCGAACACACCCACGGTCGTCGCCTGACACCGACGCCACCATCCACCCACACCGGTCACGGTGCGCCGAAGGGAAATGACAATGAGTGCAGCGCAATACGTCGGCCGCTTGGGCGGGTTGGCAGTGTTCTTCGGGGTCGGAACCGCGGTCCTGCTGGGCGGTGGAACCGCCGCGGCCGACTCCGCCGGCGCGTCCGGGAAGTCCGCTGATTCGGGCCGCGCCCACGCCGTCTCCGAGGGTCGCAGCGGCAATGACTCGGGATCGCAACATGCCGGCGCCACGGCGATGTCCGCGCGCGGTGCTGCGTCCGCACCTGGCGTCGTCAACGTCAGCCCGACAATTGCCGGGACGCAGGTTCGGGCAGCGGCGACGCAACGCACTGCCGCTCCTTCCGTCGCGGCGGTCAGCGTCATCGAGACGTCTCAACCGGTGGTGTCGTCAGCCGCCGCACCGGCTCCGCGCGCCCGGTCGGCGAGGGCCACGGCATCGAGTGCAACTGTCAACGCGACTGACGTTGTCCCGCAGGTTATTTCGCCATCGGTCAACCGCAACGCATTCGATCCGATCGGAGTCTTGGCTACCTTGGTTACGAACGTGGAACAGGTGGTGCTCTCAGCCTTCGCCGCCCCCACCGCCTTGGTCGGTCCAACTGCGACGCCCGGGACCTTTACCGGCCAGCCCTCACTGGTGCAGCGGCTCTATGCCGGTGTCGTCGGCGCCTTGAAGTCCCAGCTGACCTCGACCGCGGGTAGCGGTCCGCTCTACAGCGCTGCGCCCCCGTGGTATACCACCCTCGGCCTGACCGTCACAAAAACTGAATTCGAGGGCATGCCGGTCTACACCCTGCAGCGGACCTGGGCGCAGTCCGACAAAGAAGTCGTCTACGTCCACGGCGGCGGCTACGTCACCCAACCCCTGGTCTTCCAGTGGGCCACCGTCGCCGACTATGCCCGGCAGACCGGCGCGACGATCGTCGTCCCGATCTATCCGCTGGGCGGACAAGGTGGCAACGCCGAGACGGTCGTTCCCGCCATCGCCGATCTGATGAGCCAGGTGACGAAGGAACGTGGTGCGGTCAACGTCAGCGTCCTCGGCGACTCCGCCGGCGGCGGCCTGGCGCTGGCCGCTGTCCAAGAGCAGATACGCCGAGGCGACACCACGCCCAATTCCATGGTGCTGTTGTCGCCCTGGCTCGACGTCACCCTCAGCGACCCGCGCAGTCACCAGATCAACGATCCGCTTCTCGACGCCGACGCCCTCGTTGCCTACGGCAAGCTGTGGGCCGACAACCTTGACCCCACCGATCCGCGGGTCAGCCCGCTGTACGGCTCGTTAGCTGGGCTTCCGCCCACTACCGTCTACTCCGGTTCCCTGGATCTGCTGTCGCCCGACACGGTGCGCCTGCAGGAGAAGGCAATCGCTGATGGTGTCCCCATCACCTTCGGTCTGCGAAGCGACTCCATCCACTGCTGGGGGGTCTTCCCGTTCCTGCCTGAGGCCCAAGCTGACCGCACCAACACCTACAAAGCTCTCGGTCTGCTGTGATCGGTGCTGGACGGCGGAGTTCCAGGAGACATTCGACCGGGCACGGCTGATCCGGTGACTGCGGCAGCGGCCGCGCCCTCGAGTGTGGCGTCCATAATGAGTCGCGTGGACATCGACCTCTCACCCGTGGTGTCGGCTTCCTCGATTGCAGACGGCATGCCGCTCCAGAGCGCCCCGTTCACCGCCTTCGTCGAGTGGGCCAACTCCACGCGCTTGCGGGTGCGACTGATGGAGCAGGTCAACTTTCCGTTACCCGGCGACCTCTCTGCCTTCCTCGTCGTCAACCAACTCATCTACCGCGGTGCGACGCGTCCAAGCCTTCTGGCCGAGATCCTCGAGTCTGGGGCGTCGAACGTGAGCAAGTGCGTTCGTCGACTGGAGGCTGCCGACTTGGTGTGCCGGGTCGCCGACCCCGTCGACGATCGAGCTGTCCTCGTCGCACTTACCGACGCGGGCCGCGCGCTCGGGGAGAAGATTCTGGCGGTCTTGGCTGAGGACTTCGCGGCGGCGCTATCCGACTGGAGCGACACCGAGATCGCAGTGCTGCAAGCGGTCATGACGAAGCTCGCAGCCTCGCTGACCCCGCTTATCGAACCTGGTGGGGCTACTCCCGCTGAGAGCCGCTCGGCAGGTCAGTAAGCAATTCACCGACAATTTTCTTTGCTGTCAATATCACATCAATGCAAGACCGCGACACCCTCGCAGCTCATCGGGCCGGCGAAGGGGTTAGATTGAAGCATGCCTATTCGCTGCAAGCGTGGGCACCCGGTGGGGAGCGACCGGTCAGCCGGTCGCTGGGTCGGGCTGGTTGCTTCGCCATTGTTCGTCACGAGCGCACTGCTCGTCGGTCCTGTCGCGCCGCCGTTGGCGTCGGCTGCCGACTGTCCTGACGCCGAGGTCGTCTTCGCGCGCGGAACCGACGAGCCCGCGGGTATGGGCCGGGTCGGTGACGCCCTCGTCGACGCGCTGCGCAAGCAGGCGCCCAGCCTGAACATCGACACCTACGCGGTCAACTACAAGGCCACCAAGCTGCAGCTGCACGGCGGAGACGGCGCCAACGACGTCATCTCACACATCAAATCGACGGTGTCGTCCTGCCCGGATACCAAGATCGTCCTCGGCGGATACTCACAAGGCGCCAGCGTGATCGACATCGTGGCCGGCGTTCCGGTGGGCGGCATCCCCTGGGGGAGCTCGCTTCCGCCGGAGTACGTCAAAAACGTCGTCGCCGTCGCGACCTTCGGCAATGTGGCTACCCGCACCAACCAAGCGCTGCCGACCACGAGCGCGCTGCTCGGCGCCAAAGCCATCGACCTGTGCAATCCGGCTGACCCGATCTGCCACGCGGGCCCGGGCAACGAGTGGAGCGGCCACACCGAGGGCTACGTCCCCGGCTACACCAATCAGGCGGCGACGTTCGTCGCGGCCAAGTTGCTCGCCGGGATCAGTCAGCACATGCCGGGTTACGGCAGCGTGCCCGGCTATGGCCCGACGACGCCCTACGGGCCGGATTCGATGTACGCGCCGCTGCCCGGATCCGGGCCCGCAGCCTCGCTGCCCGGGCCGCAGCCCCGTTATCCCGCGGAGGTGCCGAGCTATCCGTCGCAGCTCCCCACGACCAGCCCGACGACGGTCGCACCCAGCTCGCCGTCGCCTGGCACTGGTCTGGTGTAAACGGTCGTTGCAGGACCTGCGCGAATTGCCCCGTATTCTTCCCTGGTGAACGCGATCGACCCCGACAAGCTCAATACCTGCCTGCAGGTGTTGGCCGACGTCGAGTCGTTGCCGCCCGAGCACCCCGATGCCGTTGCCGTCCGTCGGGCCACCGCGGGCATCTTCAAGTCGGTCAGGAAGGCGCGCCGCAAGGCCAAGCGCGACGAGGTCGCGGCCGCCGACCGGGCTGTCATCGCCGCTACGGCAACCGGAGCGCCCGGCCGGATCGACGACGAGACGGCCGGCTTGCCGTTGGTGTCCACGGCAGCGGGGGCCTCGGCGGGCACCTTGCTCCGGTCTCGGGCCTGCTACATCTGCAAGACCCATCACACGGTCGTCGACGCCTTCTATCACCAGCTCTGCCCGGAGTGCGCAGCACTGAACCGCGCCAAGCGCGACGCCCGCACCGACCTCACCGGCCGGCGCGCACTGCTCACCGGTGGGCGGGCCAAGATCGGCATGTACATCGCGTTGCGGCTACTCCGCGACGGGGCCCACACCACCATCACCACCCGTTTTCCCAATGACGCCGTGCGCCGATTCGCCGCGATGCCCGACAGCGCCGACTGGCTCGACCGGCTGCGCATCGTCGGTATCGACCTTCGCGACCCGGCTCAGGTCGTCGCGCTGGCGGACACGGTGGCCGCGCAGGGTCCGCTGGACATCCTGATCAACAACGCCGCCCAGACCGTGCGCCGAGCCCCCGGCTCGTACGCGGCACTCGTCGAGGCCGAGCGGTCCCCGGCGCCCGAACTCGTCGACGTGGTCACCTTCGACCGGGTGAGCGACGCCCATCCCGCGGCACTCGCCGGCAGTCTCGCCGACCATCAGAGCCCGCACGCGCTCACCGAACTCGCTCTCACCGCGCGCAGCGCCTCACCCGAGCGGATCGCGGCAGGCATCGCCATCGACGCGGGTGGCCTGCTGCCCGACACCGCGGCGGTCAACAGCTGGACGCAACGCGTGCATGAAGTCGACGCGATGGAACTGCTCGAGGTTCAGCTGTGCAACCAGACTGCGCCGTTCATTCTGGTGAGCCGGCTGCGTCCGGCGCTGGCGTCCTCACCGGCCCGCCGGAAATACGTCGTGAACGTGTCGGCCATGGAGGGGCAGTTCAGCCGCGCGTACAAAGGCCCCGGGCATCCGCACACCAACATGGCGAAGGCCGCTCTGAACATGCTCACCCGGACCAGTGCCGGTGAAATGCTGGAGCAGGACGGCATTCTCATGACCGCCGTCGATACGGGCTGGATCACCGACGAGCGGCCGCACCCGACCAAGCTGCGGCTGGCCGATGAGGGTTTCCATGCGCCGCTCGACCTCGTCGACGGCGCCGCCCGGGTGTACGACCCGATCGTCCGGGGCGAGTCGGGCGAAGATCTGCACGGCTGTTTCGTGAAGAACTACGCGCCCAGCGACTGGTGACACCTACCCGCTAACGGGCGATGCCGGTACGGCTCAGCCTCCGCCGCAGGTGCAACGCCGCGATCGTGACCGGGTTCTCGAACAGTGGCAGTTGCCGCAGTCGCCGGCGCACCACCGAGCGCCCCATGAATCCGGCGAGGACGCCGAGGACGAAATACCCGCGGCTGCGTCGGGTGGCCTCCCGCCGCAGCGCGGCGACATAACCGCATACCGCGGCGAGCGCGGCGGTCGTCAAGACCACCACGATCATCAGCCCAACCGCGTCCACGGGAACGATCACACCATCGTCTGCCCCACAGCAGCAGGGGTGAGGAGAAGGTCGTGACCGAACCGAATACCTAGCGTTACCGTCAACTGGTTAGGAACTCGCATCCGAGTCCCGTCGGCGACTATGTGTGAATGGCTCGTTCGGCCAGGTCGCCTTCGCTAGGCTCCGGCTTGGCAAGCAGCGCCGACACCGTCTACGAGTCCGATTCGGAGCAGACGACCATGGCCAACATTGTCCTCGTCAACCCCCGGTTCGAGGTGTCGTACTGGGGCTTGGAACATGCACTGCCGCTGCTCGGCAAGAAGTGCAACGTCCCGACCGCCTGCCTGCCGCTGCTGGCCGCCCTGACGCCACCGGGGCATCACGTCACTCTTGTCGACGAGAACGTCGAGGAGATCGACTTCGACAAGCTGGCTCAGGCCGACATCGTCGGGCTCACCGGCATGATCGTCCAACGCCGGCGGATGCTCGAAATCATCAACGAGCTCAAGGCCCGCGGCGTCTTCGTCGTGGTCGGCGGTCCGTGGGTGAGCGTGCAAGAGGACTATTTCGACGGTCTGGCCGACGCGATCTTCGTCGGCGAAGCCGAGACGACGTGGCCGCAATTCCTCGATGACTGGCAGCACGGCCGCCATCAGTACCGCTACGAGCAGGCTGAGCGCACCGACATGACGACCGTTCCGGTGCCGCGCTACGACCTGCTGAAAACCAAGAACTATGTGTTCGGCAGTGTGCAGTTCAGCCGTGGTTGCCCGTTCCAATGCGAGTTCTGCGACATCATCGTCACTTTCGGCCGCAAACCGAGGCTCAAGACCAGCGCCCAGGTGATCGCCGAACTGGAAGCGATGCGCAAGGCGGGCCTGTCGATCGGTTTCATCGTCGACGACAACCTGATCGGCAACAAGGCCGCCGTGAAGGTGCTGCTGCAGGATGTCCACGCGTGGCAGGAGCGTGAAGGATATCCGTTGCAGTTCTTCACCGAGGCGTCGCTGAACCTGGCCGAAGACGACGAGCTGATGGAGTTGATGGTCGCCGCCAATGTGACGGTGGTGTTCATCGGGATCGAGAGCCCCAACGAGGATTCGTTGAAAGAGGCGAAGAAGTACCAGAACGTGAAGAAGGGCGGCACGATCGTCGATCGCGTCCGCAAGGTGCAGGATGCCGGGCTGGAAGTCTGGTGCGGCATGATCGTCGGCTTCGACAACGACGACACTCGAATCTTCAAGGAACAAGCCGACTTCATTGGCCAGACCGACATCATGCACGCCATGGTGGGCATGCTCGCCGCGATCCCCAAGACACCACTGCACGCACGACTGAAGGGTGAAGGCCGTCTCGACCTCGACGACGAGCAGACCTTCGGCACCAACGTCATACCGCTCAACATGAGCCGAGACGAGTTGCGCGACGGCTACATCGGCCTGATGCGCGACCTCTATGATCCCGACTTCTACTTCGACCGCCTCGAAAGCCTATATCTGACAAGAGAATTCGACTTCGGTCGGGCCCGCAACGAGTACCTGCGCAAACATCCCTGGCGACGCAGGCAGGCCCAGCTGTTCGACGCCGCACGGGCATTCGGCCTGTTCCTGCTACTGATGAAGAACGTCCCCGACGCGCAGCTACGCCAGGTCTACCGGCGACGGATGTGGAAGATGGTCCGCAGCCGGCCGAATCCTGGTGTCTTGTTCGTGAGCGTGGTCAAGTGTGCGACGCACTATCACCACTACACGATGTCGCGGGAGATGTCCGAGCGCCGGACGTTGGTCAATACCTTCTAGTGCGCGGCCTGCTGGCCGTTGCCGTTGCCGTTGCCGCCCGCGACCTGCTCCAAGAACTGCACGGCCAACACCCGGACGGGCACGTTGGTCTGCTGGCTCTGCTTGCGCAACACGTCGAACGCCGCGTCGGCGTCGATTCCGTGCATGGCCATCAGCACGCCCTTGGCCTGCTCGATCGGTGCCCGGCTCTGCAGCACCCGCTGGATCGACTCTGCGGTATCCCGGGCGGATTTGAAGCGGGCGAAGTCGCCGATCGCCCGGGAAACCGCTTTGGTCAGCAGGTCGAGGATCTCGGCGTCAATGCCGTCGAAGGCGTGAAAGGACCTGCCGTACAAGTTGAACGACCCGAGCGTCAGATCGTCGGTGAACAGCGGGGCCGCCAGGAAGCTGTGGATGCCCTCTTCCCGGGCGGCACTCGCGAAGCGCGGCCACACCGCCATGGCGTCTTCGGAATCCAGCAGCACGGTGGTGCGGGTACGGGAGGCGTGCAGGCAGGGGCCTTCGCCGGCGTCGTACTGCTCGGTGTCGATGCGCAGGGTGCGCTCGTCGGTGTGCACCGCGGTGTAGGTCAGCCCGCCCAGATCGATCGTGATCCCGGTGCAGTCGGCGCCCTGGATGGCTTCCTGCGCGATCGGGGCGACGCGCTGAAGCAGGGACAGCAGCTCGTTCTCGTCATTGACGCTGCGACCGGCGTCGACCAGTATGCGCCCCAGCTGGGCGGCCGACATCGCGTTGCGGGTGGCGGCCTCGATGACAATCTCGGCTGCCTGCTCAGCGTCGGTTCCATCCAGCGGCTCGGCCGGGATGGAGTCCTCGACGCGGGGGTCGCTGTGCTCCATGGGGTGAGTGTCCCACCTTCGGGACTTCTGGTTGCTGTAAGGGCTATCTACGGCAGCACCGTGTGCATCAGCATCACGTTGTAGGCCGACCACAGCGAGAGGTTGTAGTACAGCTCGCGGCCCGTCGACCAGGGATGCAGGAACGGCGCGTAGATGCCGCCGGGGATCTGCATCGACGACACCAGCATCTGTTCGGGCCCCCACGGCCCCTGCGGCGCCGGCGCGGTCCGCATGACCACGTCGTTGTTGCCGTTGCAGTACAGCACCAGGTACTGCTTCAGGTAGTTGTTGAATTGGGCGGACATCTCGCCGACCGGGCCGGGGATCACCGGCGTGGCCGCCGCCGGACTTCCCGCGACCCAGGTGTTGCTGTCGGCATTCCAGTACTCGTACTTCGTCAGATCCGGAATCAACCCGGGGGACACCCGCGCGACGTACGCCGACCCGCCGCGCCCATTGGGTGTGCCGAACGAATAGATATACGGATCGCCGGGCCCGGGCTTGAGGAACGCACCCATCTGGAACTTCTCGTTGCCGTTGGACGGCTGACGGACGGTGCCGGGATATACGCCCCAGGTTTCGCCGTTGTCGGTCGACGTCGCGATCGCCGAATAGTTCGTGGTCCACGAGCCGTAGTTGTCCCAGCTCCGGATGGACATGAAGTTCAAGAACTGGTTGGGCCCGACGGCGACGCCGGAGGTCGGGATGATGCCCGTCTCTTGAGGTGCGCCGTTGATGCTGTTGATGACCTGCTTGGCGATGCCGGGCCGCCACACCGGCGACCCCGAGTACTTGTTGCCGACGGCCCCGTCAGGTACCGCGACGGTGTTGGCCAGCGATCCGTCGGTGCTGCGCATCAGCGTGTTGTAGCGCCACTGCTTGCCGGGGATCATGCAGAAGCCGTTGGTGTCGCCGAACGCCAGCAGGACCTGACGATGGCTGGGATCACCGTTGTCCCACATGATTCCGAGGTCGGTGCCGGTGATGGCGAACTTCTGAACGGTCTGGTTCGGGCTGTCCGGTCCGGTCACCCAGCCGACCACCGAGGTGCCCGGGGGTGCGGTCGACGGCGCCGGTTGCGCTGCCGCGGGAGCCGGTTGGGGTTGGGCGGGAGCCGGTTTCGGTGACGGCGCGACCGCCGCCTGCTTCTGCACCTGCCCCGTATTGGGCATGAGCGCATTGATGAGCATCTTGCCCAATGTGGGCAGCGGTGCCTGGTCGTTGGCGCCGACCGGCTTGTGCCCGATCGGGCGGTCGAACGGTGCTATCGCCGACGGTTGTGGAATCTGAAACGCCTGGTTGGCGGCGGGCTGCGCCGCCGCGGATGCGCCCTCGCACGGGTCCGCGGCCGCAGGCGGCGCGACACCGGTGGCTGCGCAGAGCCCGACGACCAGCGTCGAGGCCAGCGTCAGCGAGGGGATGCGGGGGCGCGGCGACACGACACACCTTTCGGAGGCGGGACGTCGCTGTGACGTCTGTTGACCTCTGTGACGATAGGGACCCGTGTGTCTTTTGCGACTGGCGCTGCAGAGATAGGTATGTATCCGTGACCGTGTCGCAACCAACGGGGTGCCCGGTGGGTTACTGTGCGCATGACTTCGCCGGACTCAGGAGGCAGTGATGAGACGTGGTTTCTCTGCGGTGGCAGCCGTTGCCGTTGCGGTCGCACTGACCGGTACTGCCTGTAGCAACTCCGACTCCGGCAGCAAGGCACCGGCTTCCGCGAGTTCGGCGGCGACGACGGCGACTTCAGCGGCCACGACGGCGACCTCGGCGACGACGACGGCGGATGCGGCCCCGGTGGCCGCCGACCAGCTGCCGTCACTGGTGCCAACGCCGGCCAACAGCCAGACGACCAAGGGCCCCGACAACATCGCTGACGGCGGAATCCACCTGTACTTTCAGGTCAACGGGTCACCCACCGATGTGATGACGGCCTACAAGGCATCGCTCGAAGCGAAGGGCTGGACGGTGACCACCATGGTCACCTCGGGCGGGCAAGGCGGGGGCGGCGCGACCTATACCGGAACCAACGGCGGCGCCTACGGCGTGTTCGACGGTGGCGGCTACAGCTCCAACACCTACCTCGACGTCTGCGCGTGGCCGACCAAGCCCGCGAACCCGAATTGCAGCCGCGGCGACCGCTAGGCCGAATTACGCCCAGTAGGAATTACGCCCAGTAGGAATTACGCCCAGTAGAAGGACATCCCGTGGGTCGCCGCCGGACAGCACTCCTCGCTGCTCTTTTTCTTCTCTTCGCTGTTCCCGCCGAACACGCCTCCGCCACCGGAGATCCGCCCGGTGCGCTGACTTTCGGTGGCGTGCAGCGGACGTATGTGTTGCACGTGCCGGCCGGGCTGGAGCGCCCGAACGGCCTGGTTCTCAATTTGCACGGTGGAAGCCAGACCGGCCGTAAGCAGGCTGCCGAGACCAATTACGACGCGATCGCCGACCAACACGGCTGGATTGTCGCCTATCCCAACGGCATCGACTTCAGTTGGGCTGATGGGCGCGGCGCGGCAGCACCGGACCGGCAAGGGGTCGATGACGTCGGGTTCCTGGCGGCGCTGATCGGCAGGCTCACCCATGACTACGGCATCCCGCCTGGACGGGTCTTCGTCACCGGAATGTCCGCGGGCGGGTTCATGGCCAACCGGCTCGCGTGCGAGCGAGCGGATCTGGTGGCCGCGATAGCCCCGGTGTCGAGCACACTCGGCGTGAACGTCCACTGCAATCCGTCCAAGCCCGTGTCGGTGCTCGCGATTCACGGCACGGCAGACAGGGTGGTGCCCTACAAAGGTGGCCGCATGATCGGACGCGGGGGAGCCAGCGCCGTCGTGTCTGCGCCGACGATGGTGGATCGGTGGTTGGCATTCGACCGCTGCCCACCGGCGACATCCACCTCGATCGATGGCGGAAAACGCTTGGCCGCCTTCGGTTGCGCCCATGGCACCGAAGTCACGTTCGTCACCATCGACGGGTGGGGTCACACCTGGCCGTTCACGCCGAAGGCCGCGTTCGATGCGTCCCAGGCCAGCGCTCAGTTCTTCGTCGCGCACGGCGGGTGAACTAGATGAACGCTGCGGCTTCACGGATCTGTTCGGGGCTGCGGGCACCGATGACCATCATCGTCACCCCGGCGGCCTCCCACGCGACGATCTGTTTGCGCACGTAGTCGATGTCGCCCACGATCGCCGAGTCGTCGACGAGTTCGTCGGGCACGGCCTTGGCGGCTAGCTCTTTGCCGTCCTCTCGTCCGGAGCGGAACAGTCGGGTGACTTCGTCGACGACCTCGGAGTAGCCCATCCGCCGATAGAGATCGGCGTGGAAGTTGGTGTCCTCAGCGCCCATTCCGCCCATGTAGAGCGCCAGGTGGGGCTTGATCAGATCCATGATCGAGGCCCGGTCGTCGGTGACGACCACCTGCGCGGTCGCGCAGATCTCGAAGTCCTCGCGGCTGCGGCGTGCACCCGGACGGGCGAAGCCCTCGTCGAGCCACTCGTTGTACATCGGCGCCAGCCGCGGTGAGTAGAAGATCGGCAGCCACCCGTCACAGATCTCGGCGGCCAGCGCAACGTTCTTCGGACCCTCAGCACCCAGCATGATCGGGATATCGGCCCGCAGCGGATGCACGATCGGCTTGAGCGGCTTGCCCAACCCGGTGGTGCCCTCACCGGACAATGGCAACGGATAGTGCGGGCCGGCGCTGGTGACCGGCGCCTCACGCGCCCAGACCTGCCGGATGATGTCGATGTACTCGCGGGTGCGCGCCAACGGCTTCGGGAACTTCTGCCCGTACCAACCCTCGACGACCTGAGGTCCGGAAACACCCAGCCCCAGGATGTGCCGACCACCCGAAAGGTGATCCAGCGTCAACGACGCCATCGCACACGCGGTCGGGGTACGCGCCGACAGTTGCACCACCGAGGTGCCCAACCGCATCCGGGTGGTTTCACGCCCCCACCACGCCAACGGGGTGAACGCATCCGAGCCCCACGCCTCAGCGGTGAACACGGTGTCGAACCCGGCCTCCTCGGCCACGGCCACCAGCTCCGCATGGTTTGTCGGGGGTTGCGCGCTCCAATAGCCCAGCTGCAGACCGAATTTCATCGAAACCCTTAATACGACCGTGGAAGGGACAAGGTGTGCTGCGCCACGTAGTTCAGGATCATCTCCCGACTGACCGGCGCGATCCGCAGCAGGCGGGCCAGACCCCAGTGGGGGAGCAGCCCGTACTCGGCGGACAGACCGTTGCCGCCGTGCACCTGGATCGCGTGGTCGACCGCCTGCACCGCAGCCTCCGCGGCCGCGTACTTCGCCATATTGGACGCCTCGCCGGCGGGCTGCCCCTCGTCGAAGAGCCAGGCGGCTTTCATCGTCATCATCGCGGCGAGTTCAACGGCGATGTGGGCCTGCGCCAGCGGATGCGCGATCGCCTGGTAGCTGCCGATCGGCGGACCCCACACCTGCCGGGTGCGGGCGTAGTCGGTCCCGCGATGCACGGCGTGCCGTCCGACGCCGACGCACACCGCCGCACCGGTGATCCGCTCGGGGTTGAGCCCGTCGAAGACCTGACGAAATCCCTCGTGCTCGGTTCCTATCAGGTTCGCGGCCGGGACCCGGACATTGTCGAAGTGGAGTGTGAACTGTTTCTCCGGAACGCTGATTCCGACGGGGAGTCGGTGCATCACCAGACCGGGGGCATCGGTGGGAACCAGGAATAGCGAGAGTTTTTCGGCGGCGGTACGGGTTACGACGATCAGCGCTGCGGCCTCGTCGACCCCGGAGATGTAGTACTTGGTGCCGTTCACGACGTAGTCGCCACCATCACGAACAGCGGTCGTGCTGATCTGGCGGCTGTTGGATCCCGCGTCCGGTTCAGTGATGGCGAAGACGACCTTCGTCTCCCCGGAAGCCATCCGCGGCAACCATTCTCGACATTGCTCGGCGGTGCCGTAGCGGCTCAGCAGTTCGCCCGAGATGGCGCTGGATACCAGCAACAGCAGCAGCGGACACCCGTGGGCGGCAGTCTCCTCGCACACGATCGCGAGTTCGGCCATCCCGGCGCCGCCGCCACCGTACTGCTCGGGAAAGTTGATCCCGATGAAGCCGTGCCGGGCCAGGTCTTGCCACAACTCGGTCGTGGGTTCCCCGGCGGCGGCGCGTTCGGTGAAGTAGTCGTGGCCGTATCGCTGGGTGACCGCGGCGAGAGTCTTGCGAAGGTCGTGATGTTCGGGGGATTCCGTGAATTCCATCAGCTCACCAGCTTGTCGGGGATGTCGGTGTGAAGTGCGCGCAGGTACTCGCCGAGTGCCTTGGCTTGTGGGTCGGGGCGGGTGCAGGACGCGACCCCCTCCCCGAGGAAGCCGATGACGACGAAATTCAGCGCTTTCAGATTGCCGAATTCGTAGCGCCGGATCGGAAGTTCTCCGGCCTCACCGACAAGCTCTCGGAATCGCTGGACTGTCAGGTGATTCCGCAACCATTCCCACCGCTCGTCGGTGTCGGTCCAGACGCCGACGTTGGCGTTGCCGCCCTTGTCGCCCGATCGCGCTGCGACGATCGTCCCCAACGGTCGAGGGGCGGTGGGGCCGAGTTCGACGGGTTCGAGGATGCCCTGCGGTTGCGGGAGCGAGCCGTCGAGTTCGGCGGTCTCTTCGCTGGGAGAGATCACCTCACGTGAACCGTCCGCGTGAACGACCACCTGTTCGACGAGTTGCGCGGAGATCAACGTCGGCCAATAGATACCGAATTCACTTGCGGCGGTCGGCGGCGTCGTGGTGTGGAAGCCGGGGTAGCCCGCCACGTAAAGCTCGATCACAGCGTTGGAGAACGCGCGGTCCACCTTGGCCCGGTCACGGTCCTTGACGCTGACCCGGAGATGGGCAGTGGCTTCGCTCATAGAGGTGGGCCCGGGTTTGTCGTAGCGCAGCAATTGGGTGTCGACCGTGTCGAAGCGGTCGCGTCCGCCGAGCATCGTAAAGAGTTCGTCCAGAGCCCATGCGGCTTTCTCCTCGATGTCCAGTCCAGTCAGCACCATGGTCATCGTGTTGCGATAGCCACCGACGAAATTCATCGCGACCTTGAGCGCCGGTGGCGGGGCCGATCCGCGAGTTCCCGAAACCAAAACCCGGTCTGGGCCCTCCTGGGTGACGGTCAGGGTGTCGAAGTGGGCCAGCACATCTGGGTTCGCGTAACGCGGCGAGGCCACTTCGTAGAGCAGCTGAGCGATCACCGTTCCGGTACAGACCAGGCCGCCGGTGTCTGCCGGTTTGGTGATGACGAAACTGCCGTCGGCGGCCAGTTCGGCGATCGGTGAACCGGGGTAGCGGCGGTCGGCGACGTCGTGGAATTGTGAGTAGTTGCCGCCGGTAGCCTGGGGGCCGCATTCGATGATGTGGCCGGCGGCGACGGCACCTGCCAGCGCGTCGTAGTCGGTGCGGCGCCATCCGTGCCACCAGGCGCCGACCCCGACGACCAGTGCCGCATCGGTCACGCGGCCGGTGATCACGACATCCGCTCCGGCGGACAGCGCCGCAGCGATGCCCCAGCCGCCGAGGTAGGCATTGGCGGTGACGGGCTCCGCACCGGCGTCCCGCAGGGTTTGCCCGGTGTCGAGATGTGTGAAGGACGCACCGGCATCGCGCAACTCGTCGAGCCGCGGCATGAGGTCGTCGCCCTCGATGTGCGCGACGGTGAGGTCGACACCGGCTTCGGCGATGATGGCCCGCACCGCTTCGGCCATCGCGGCCGGATTGAGGCCGCCGGCGTTGACCACCACCTTGATCCCGCGCTGCGCGCAAGCGTCGACGATCTCGCCGAATTGGGTGAGAAAGGTTCGTGCGTAACCGCTTTCGGGATCTTTCTGGCGGGACTTCCACAGGATCAGCATGGTCAGCTCGGCCAGGTAGTCGCCGGTGACGACGTCGACGTCGGCCCTCTCGACCAACTCGCGCATCGCGCTGAGCCGGTCGCCATAGAAGCCGGAGGCATTACCGATCCGGACAGGGCGCGTCATCGGCCCACCGAGCGACGGCTGGGTGCTCCGGCGAACACTTGCGCGATGTCCAGCCAACGACAGGCCACTGTGCCCGTCGCGTCCAGAGCTGTCTCGGTCCAGTGTCGCCTCTGGGTGACTGTGAGCACGAAATCCTCAGCGCTACCGGTGACTTGGTCGGCTGCGTTGTCGGGTCCCCAGGTCCACACGTCGCCATCCGCTGAGTGCAGCGTGACGCGGACGGGTTGTCCGGGGACCTCCAGCCCGTTGAGCCGGTGCGCGAATGCGAAGGTCGCCACACCCAGGTGGGCGATACTGCGCAGTCCAGGGCTTGGCGGATGGGTCAAACCGACTGTGTCGTAGACATCTTGGCCGTGGGCCCAGGTCTCCATCAATCGCGCAGTCGCCGACGATGCGACGCTCATATCCGGCCCGAACCAGGGGAGACGGCGTCGCGGGTCGTCGCCCGCGAAAGCGGCGAGCAGACGCTCACGCGCCTCGACGAACCATTGGAGAAGGTCCACTGCCGGGCGGTCCCGGTGTTCGGCGGCGATTCGGTCCGGAAAGTCCATGCCCCCGGCCATGAGTCGGTTCGCCTCGGCCCGAAACCGGTCGGGATCGCTCATGGCCAGCCGCGCCGTGTCGTCGAAGAAGGCGAGATGGCTGACCTGGTCCCGAATGGTCCAACCCGGTGCGGGGGTGGGCAGATCCCAATGCTGCTCGGTGAGGTCTCGCAGGTGCGCAATGAGCTGATCGGACTCCGCGCGCAGGTCGTCGAGCAGGGCCGGATAATCGAGTCCCATCACCGTTCCTCAACGTTCATTCCGAATCGTCCGCACTGACGACGGCGAGTACCTGCCCGGACTCGACCTGGTCGCCCGCGGTCACCGAGATCGCGGCGACCACACCATTGGCGGGTGCTCGCACGGTGTGCTCCATCTTCATGGCTTCCAACACCACTATCGGGGTGCCGGCCTGCACTCGGGTGCCCTGGATGACCTCGATGCGTACAACTGCTCCGGGCATCGGCGCGATCAGGGATCCGGCCTCGGTATTGGCCGAGGGGTCGGGGAATCGCTCCACTTCGCGGAGTGCGGTCGAGCCGAGCGAACTGTCGACAAAGTGATGTGTTTTGTCCCGAATCACTCGGTAACGCCTTCGTACTCCGTCGATCTCGGCGTCGACCAGCGTGGGGGATGCCGCGATGATTCGCACGGCGACATCGCCTGCGCCGACCTTCGCGGTGAGTCTTCCGCGGTCGAAGCGGTACGCGACGTCGATGGTCACCTCGTTGTGCACGAAGCTGACCCGCTGGTCGGCGCTGGGCAGGGTGCGGAAGCCCGACGGTAGTCCAGGCAGAACCGGACTGGCCGTGCGACGGTGCGCCTGGTCGGCCAGAGCCGCCACGAGGGCGTGGACGGTAGCGGTCTCGCTGCGGTCGGCACCGATGAGCGTACCGGGATCGTGGCGTTGTAGATAGCCGGTGTCGATTGCGCCGCAGCGGAACTCGGGCTCTCGAAGAATGCCGATCAGCAGGTCGCGGTTCGTGGCAACGCCGTGGACGCGGGTCTCCGCCAATGCCCGCGCCAGCCGCGCGCAGGCATCCGCCCGGGTCTCGCCGAACCCGATGACTTTGGCCAGCATCGGATCGTAGAACGTGCTGATCACCGATCCGGACTCGAACCCGGCGTCTACCCGAATTCCCGGCAGGTCCGGAAACTCCAGGACCGTCAATGTGCCGGATACCGGAATGAACCCGGCCGCAACGTCTTCGGCGTAGAGCCGGACCTCGACCGCATGACCGCGTGGCTGGACATCGATCATCTCGTCCGGCAGCGGCTGACCGGCCGCGACCAGGATCTGCGCGCGTACCAGATCGATGCCGGTGACCATCTCCGTGACCGGATGTTCCACTTGCAGGCGGGTGTTCACCTCGAGGAAGTAGAACGATCCGTCGGGTGCCATCACGAATTCGACGGTGCCCGCACCTTCGTAGTCCAAGGCCTTTCCCGCGGCGACGGCGGCCCGGCCCAATTCCTCCCGCAGAATCGAGTCGACAGCCGTGGACGGTGCCTCCTCGATGATCTTCTGATATCGGCGTTGAATCGAACATTCCCGCTCGCCGAGGTGAACCACGGTGCCATGGCTGTCACCGAAGATCTGCACCTCGATGTGCCGGGGGACTCGACGAACTTCTCCAGGAACACGGTGCCGTCACCGAATGCCGAGGCAGCCTCGCGTCGCGCGCTCTGCACGGCGTCGACGAGGGCATCGGCGTCGGCAACGATCCGCATGCCGCGGCCGCCTCCGCCGAATGCGGCCTTGACGAGAATGGGGTAGCCGATTGCGTCGGCGGCTTCGGCGAGCCGGCGCGGGTCCAGGTCGGCACCGCTCTCCACGGTCGCGCCGGGCAGAACCGGTACTCCCGCTTGTGCCATGAGTTCTTTCGCGGCGATCTTGGATCCCATGGCGGTGATAGCGGCTGGGCTGGGCCCCACGAAGATCACCCCGCGATCGGCGCACGCGGATGCGAACGAGGCGTTCTCGGAAAGAAATCCGTACCCGGGATGGATCGCATCGGCACCAGTGCGCTCGGCGGCCGCCAGCACCAGGTCGGCACGAAGGTAGGTGTCGGCCGGTGCGGTGCCGGGCAGATGTACCGACTCGTCAGCCGCGGCCACGTACGGTGCATGGCGGTCGGCGTCGGAGTAGAGGGCGACGGTTCGGATATCCATCTCCCGTGCGGTGCGGATGATGCGCGCGGCGATCTCGCCACGGTTGGCGATGAGCAGCTTGGTGATCACGGTCCTCACATCCTGAAAACGCCGAAGCCGCGGCGCCCTTCGATGACATTGGAGTGGGCTGCGGACAAGGCCATGCCCAGTACCGAGCGGGTATCGCGCGGATCGATCACGCCGTCGTCGTAGATACGGGCCGAGACATAGAACGAATGGGACTCCCGCTCGATCTGAGCTTCGATCTCCGCGGTCCGCTGAGCGTCGGCCTCATCGTCGAACGCGCGGCCGGCGGCCTCGGCCGCGGCCCGGCCGACGATCGACAACACACCGGCGAGTTGAGCCGCACCCATCACCGCGAGTTTGGCGTTGGGCCAACTGAACATGAACCGCGGGTCGTAGGCCCGGCCGGACATTCCGTAGTTGCCTGCACCGAACGATCCGCCCATGTTGACGGTGATGTGGGGGACTGTGCTGTTGGTGACGGCGTTGATCATCTTGGCACCGTCTTTGATGATCCCGCCCTGCTCGTATTCGGTGCCCACCATGTAGCCGGTGACGTTCTGCAGGAAGATCAGCGGGGTGTCGGTCTGATTGGCCAGAAGTATGAATTCGGTTGCCTTCTTGGACTCTTCGGAGAACAGCACGCCGCGGGTGTTGGCCAGGATGCCGACGGGGAAGCCATGGATAGAGGCCCATCCGGTGGCGATGCTGGTACCCCAGCGCGGTTTGTACTCGGAGAAGCGGGATCCGTCCGCTATGCGCGCGATGACTTCCCGTGGGTCGAAGGGCAACTTGGAGTCCCCGGAGGCGATGCCGAGCAGTTCCTCGGTGTCGTAGACCGGATCGTCGGCGGGCTGGGTGGGGCCGGGTCCCAGCTTGCGCCAGTTGAGATGCGTGACGATGTCGCGCCCGATCCGAATCGCGTCGACCTCGTCGACGGCGAAATAGTCGCCCAGCCCGGAGATGCGAGTGTGCATGTCGGCACCGCCGAGTGCTTCGTCGTCGGCGTCCTCGCCGGTCGCCATCTTGACCAGGGGAGGGCCGCCCAGGAAGACCTTGGCCTGTTTGTCGACCAGGACGGCGTAATCGCACATGCCCGGCACGTAGGCTCCGCCTGCCGTCGAGTTGCCGAACACCAGCGCGATACTCGGGATTCCCATCGCCGACAGTTCGGTCAGCTCGTGAAAGATCCGGCCCGCGGGAACGAAGAGTTCCGCCTGAGTCGGCAGGTCGGCGCCGCCGGACTCGACGAGGTAGACCACCGGCAGTCGGTTGATCCGCGCGATCTCCAACGCCCGCAGGTTCTTTCGCAGTGTGTAGGGGTTCATCGTCCCACCGCGCACCGTGGGGTCGTGCGCGATGATCATGCATTCCGTGGCGCTGACCACGCCGATACCCGTGACGATGGCGGCCCCGACGTTGAACTCGGTACCCCACGCCGCAAGGGCGGACAGCTCCATGAAGGGCGCGTCGCGGTCCACCAGCAGTTCGATTCGCTCGCGTGCCAGCAACCGGCCGCGGTCATGGTGGCGTTGAACGTAGCGGGGACCGCCGCCTGCCGCGACGAGGCAGAGTTGTTCCTGGAGTGCGGCGACAGCGGCCGACTGCACTTGGACGTTGGCGAGGTACGTGTCCGAGTTGGCGTCGACGTCCGTGCTCAAGACCGGCATCTGAATCCCTTGTCCCGGCGGCAGCGAAGAAGGGGCCGCAGTCGGATAGTGAACGATGAAACACTAAGTCTGCGCGGCGCGATTTCCAACGGAATCCCGATAGTCACCTCTATCTGGTGATATACCCGCTCCGCCGGTGGTAGGTCTGAGCCGTCAACGCTAGCCATTGATCACTAACTCCCATGGCTCGCGACGAGCGTGCGCGTATTCCGTGATGAGGGTGTCGACCAGCTCGGCGACCGGCGTGACGGCAGTGACACCGCAGACGCTGTGGCCCGCACTCCACGCAGTCCTGTTGGCCAGTAACTGGTTCTGGTCGAACGCGGCATCAGGAGAATCCTGTGTCTCGCCGGCCTGTTGAGCGTTCGCCAACCAATCGGCCAGGAGGTTGGCGGGGATGCCGCCGACCCGGTTGGACAACCGGACGTCGTCCATGGTCGAGCTGACCACGGACGCACGGTAGTCGGGGCCGGCCATGCTCTCCTCGGTCGCGATGAACCTCGTTCCGAGGTAGACCAGATCCACCCCGAGAATCCGCGCGGCGAGAATCGATCGACCGTCGGTGATGCCGCCCGCGAGTATCAGAGGCCCGGCGTAGCGCGCTCGAACGGCACGGACGAACGCGAAGGGATTGGCCCAGCCGGTCTGACCGCCGGCGCCGGCGGTCAGGAGAACAAGTCCGTCCACCCCTGCGGCCAGTGCGCGTTCGGCATGGCCGAGGCTGGCGACGTCGGCGTACACCTGGATGCCGGCGTCGTGCAGTGGCCCGACAACCGGCTCCGGTGAACCCACGCTGGTAATGACCAGTTCGACATTGTGGCGCCGAAGACAATCCAGGTCGGATCCGAGCCGTTGATTTGTTCGGTGAACTACCAGGTTGGCCGCGACCGGCGCGCAGTCCGGGGTCAGGCGACTGTCGATCTGGTCGAGCCAGTCGTCCAAGGCTTCGCGGCTGGGCGCATTGTGAGTCGGAAATGCGCCGATCACGCCGGCCCGGCAGGCGGCGACGACGAGTTCAGGGCCGGAAACGGCGGTCATCGGTGCGGCGACGGCCGGGAGGGAGAGCCGGTCGTGCCAGGGTCTCGGAATACGCACGGCTCACCTTCGGCAGCGAATCAGATAGTGAATCGAGAATAACTAACGTGGTAGTGCCACTGTCAAGAAGCGTCGATGTCGCCGCGGGGCCGGAGGCGCAGAAACGCGATCGCAACTAGGGTCTTTCGACCCGTTGACAAACGTGACCCAGCTCACGAATGATGGGTTGCTAGTTAATGGCGAGCCGCATTGGCTCGCGAGATGCAAGGAGTGTGTGTCGCCATCGACGTCGATGTTTCGCCGGGAACCCTCGCCCTGGGCCAGATGGCAGACCACCTGGCCCAGCTCAGCGCGGCGCGTCTTGGCGCGGTGCAGCGAGACAGCGAGCTGTCCGCCACCGCCCTGAGCGCTGTGCTCGATGCATTGGAGCAGACCCGCGCCGAGACGACCACCGCCGCGGTGCTGGCGAATGCGCCTCGCCGGTTGTGCGGCTGCGGGGCCTTCGACCGGGTGATGCTCTCAACTGTCCGCGGCTCGGTATGGAGTCCCGAGGCTCTCTACGTGTGCGACGAACGGGGCCGCGTCGCCCTCGAGATCGACGAGGGCATCGCGGACCTCGAGATCCCGCTGGCATCCCCACTCGTAGAGGCCGAGGTGGTACGGCGTCGAGTGCCGGCGTTGGTCAATGACGCGCCGAACGAGCCGCGAACCTACGAACCGTTGGTGCGGCGGACCGGCTGCCGGGACTACGTCGTGGCACCCGTGATCGCGCTGTCGGCTGTCGTCGGCATGCTGCACGCCGACCGGCGGGAGCGGGCGGTGACCGCGGTCGATCGTGACCTGTTGCGCTTGTATGCCGATGGTGTGGGGGTCGCCTACGAACGGGCCGTGCTCACCGAGCGGGCCGAACAGCAACGCCGCATCCTCGCCGAAGTCAGTGCTGCGGCAGCCCGCGCGCACACCGAACTCGACGTGGCAACCAGCCTCGATTTGGCCCCGCCGGCATCCCCGATGCCGAATGCCTCACCGCCTGTGTCGCTCTCGTCCCACACCGACGGCCGGACGTCGAATCGGTTGGCTCGGTTGACCGCTCGCGAGCGCGAGGTACTGGCCCTCTTGGCCAGCGGTGCCACCAACGGGCAGCTGGCCGACCGGCTGACGGTGGCAGAGAGCACCGTGAAGTCGCACGTGAAGCACATTCTGCACAAGCTCGGCGCCGGCAATCGTGCTGCCGCCATTGCCTGTTATCTGCGAGAGACCCGACTAGATGAACGGCGGCCGCAATGAGCATCACCCTGGCCAACGACGGGACACGTTCGGCCTCAACACGTTCCAGAACGGAATGGTGGTCACGTGAGATGGAACTCGTCGAGCGGCTGAGGGCGGCCAGTGAACGCACCCAGTCGGCGCTCGGAGCACAGTTGACTCTTCCCGCCGTCGAGTGGGATGTGCCCTGGCGGGCGGCGGAAATGATCTCGACGCTGACCCACGCCTGCATCGATCGGCTGCGTCGCACGCCGGACAGCGCGGTCGTCGAGGCCAACCAACTGTGCGATTTGATCCTCGGGCTGCAGCAACTGGCCATGGATTGGTACCTGCACGACACCGCGATGCGCGGGCAGAGGTTGGCCGATTGCGCGGCCGGCCTCTCCCGGCTCCGTGGTCTGCCCAGCACCACCTCGCTCGTCGAGAACGCGTGCGAGGAATTGGTGCTGCGGTGTGGATTCCACCGGGCGGTCCTGTCGAAAGTGGAGAGCCGCAGCTGGAAGCCCTTGATTCTGCACGACCGCGGTGACAGCACCGAGGCGTCGTGGTTCAGTGAGTGGATCAACCAGCGGGTGCCGCTGTCCGCGACTGCTCCAGAGGCCGAGATGTTGTCCCGCCGGCGTCCGTCCCTGGTCTATGACACGGCGAACGCGCCGGTGTACCGTCCGCTGATCGTCGCCGCCGGACAGTCGCGCTCCTATGTTGTCGCGCCGCTCGTGCTCGGCGACGACGTGATCGGATTTCTGCACACCGATCATCACCCGTTACCCCGGCGGGTCGACGAGGCGGACCGGGATGTGCTCTGGGCCTTTGCGGACGGCTTCAGCCATATCTACGAGAGAGCCACGCTGGTGGAGCGGCTGCGTACCCAGCGTGACAGCGTGCGTGAGCTGTTCTTCGGCGCCGTCGACAAGATCGACCAGCTCTGTGAGTCTGGTGCGGAGTCGGCCCGCGGATACGAGGACACCTCAGCTGAATCCGGCTGTGGTGCAACACGTCCCGTAGAACTGACCGATCGCGAGGCTGAGGTTCTCGACCTCATGGTGACCGGTGCGACGAACCAGGCCATCGCCGACCAGTTGGTGATCACCGAGGGTACGGTGAAGTCTCACGTCAAGCACATACTGCGCAAGTACGGGGCGGTCAACCGGGCGCAGGCCATCGCTTGGGCGCTACGGGACCGGTGACCTCAGGCCTTCAATGCATCCGCGCGGTGGTAGGCGCCGTTGTGGTACAGCAAGGGTGCGGGGGTCGCGTCATCGCGATGAATCCGGGTCACCCGCGCGATGACCAACGTGGAGTCTCCCGCCGGCGTCAGCTGATCGATACTGGCGCACAGCCATGTTGGTGTTCCCAGCAGAAGGGGTTCGCCGGTATCCAGGGTGGTCCATGAGGAGGCATCGGCGAATCTCTGTTCGGCACTGGCCGAGAATCGTTTGGCCGTCTCGTGTTGCTGCTCACCGAGCAGATGTACGGCGATCGAATGCGCCGTGCGCAGGGCCGTGATACTCGAAGAGGTGTGGGTTATGTTGAAGCACACCAACGGTGGGTCCAATGACAGGGAGCTGAATGATGTCGCGGTGAATCCGACCGGCCCGGACTCGGACATCAGCGTGATGATGACCACGCCCGCGGGGTGACGACGCAACGCGGCACGGTAAGTCTCGGCGGTGACGGGTGTCGACGGCCCCGTGGTTCCGGGGACACTCACGCCGGGAGCGCCTGCGAAATAGGATCGGCCAACAAGTCCATCATCTGCAACGCCGGCAGCACGGCGTCGTGGATGAGTTCGGCTACTCCCTGGCCGCTGGGGATGAGCACTGCGCCGTCGGCGATACCGAGTGTGTAGATGTCGGCGATCAGCCCCGCCAAGCCGGCCGGTGTCCCGACGTAAACAATTGTCTTGCCGGCACTCTCGTCGAAACTGCCATCGACTAGTCCACGAGCGGTCGCCGCGTCGGAAGCGATCACGACATCGATGTCGGCGACCACGCCGCGGTCCGGATGGGTGATTCGCGCGCGCGCGGACTTGCGGGCAACATCGCCGAGATCGACACCTCGGATCCGTTCGGCCGGGGTGTCGCGGTACCAGCGCACGTCATCGTCCCGCGCCACGCCGAGTCGCAACGGCGCCCGCCGAGAGAGGTCGATATCGATCATGGCTTCCTCCAGATCGGTTAGGTCACTGCGGGATCGATGACGAGGGCAAACGCCTTGTTCTCGATCCCGCCGGAACGGTCCAGCGCAATGAACTTCTCCTCGACGTACTCGTCGATGGAGTGCGGGCCGCCTTCGCGCCCGAGCCCGCTCTCCTTGAAACCGCCGAACGGGTATGCCGGATGGATGATGTGCCAGTTATTGATCCAGACCGAGCCCGCTTCCAGCCGCCGTGCGACCGCTAGGGCACGGTCGTTACTGCCCCACACTCCGGCCGACAGGCCGTAGTTGGTGTCGTTCGCGATTTTGATCGCCTCGTCGTCGGAGTCGTAGGTGAGCACCACCAGGACCGGGCCGAAGACTTCCTCGCGGGCGATGCGCATGTCGTTGGTGACATCGACGAAGATCGTGGGCTCGACCCAGTAGCCCTTGTCGAAACCCGGTCCCGACGGCGCGCTGCCGCCGATGGCCGCCTTCGCGCCTTCGTCCGCGGCGATGCGGAAGTAATCCAGAATGCGATCCCGCTGCTCGGCGGAGATGATCGGGCCGACATGGGTGGTCGGCTCCAAGGGGTTGCCGAGTGTGAGTGTGGCGGCGCGTTGCACCAACTTGTCGACAATCTCGTCGCGTCGGCTGGCCGGAATGAGCAGGCGGGTCCCGGCTTCGCAGGCCTCACCATTGTTGGCCATGCACGCGAACAAGGAGCCGTCGACCGCCATGTCGATGTCGGCATCATCGAGAATGATGTTGGCGCCCTTCCCCCGAGCTCCAGCGTGACCCGGCGGACTGTGTCGGCCGACTGACGCAGAATGCTCTTGCCGACCGCGGTGGAACCGGTGAAGGCAACCTTCCGGACCAAAGGGTGGCCCGACAGGTGGGCGCCCACCGGCTCACCGTCACCGGTCACCACGTTCAGCACGCCGGGCGGCAGTCCGGCGGCCTCGAACTCGCGCGCGAGTTCCAACGGAAGCAACGGAGCATGCTCGTCGGGCTTGAGGACCACCGAGTTGCCGGCGACCAGGGCAGGACCCACTTTCCATACCGTGGTCAACAACGGGATGTTCCACGGCACGATGGCGGCGATGACTCCGATGGGGTCACGCACGACGACGCCGTCGGCTGGGACCGGTTCGATCGCGGGACCTGTTGTCTCCCATTGATACTGTTGTGCGATCGCGGCCAGGTACTGGAGCTGAGCCACCGACAATCCGACATGCAGGGCGCCGGTGATACGCACGGTGGCGCCGTTCTCTCGGGCCTGCAGGGCTGCCAGCTCGTCGGTTCTGACGGCCAGCCGCTCCGCTACGGTGTTGATCAGCGCGGCGCGCTCGGCAGGCGGAGTGCGCCGCCAGGTGCCCTCCTCGAAAGCGCCCTTCGCTGCGGCCACGGCGGCATCAACGTGTTCGGTGGTGCCCTTCGCCACAGTGGCGACGAGTTCTTCCGTTGCCGGGCTTCGGATCTCGTACACCTCGTCGGAGTCGATCCACTTGCCGTCGATATACATCGAGTAGTGATTGGTCATGACAGCTCCTTGTCATCAGCCGATTTGGCGGGTCCGGCCCTGCCAGTAGGGTTTGCGAATCGCTTTCTTGTCGACCTTGCCGGCCGGGTTCAGCGGCAACTCGTCGGCGAAGAGGACGGTCTTGGGCGCCGGGACGGATCCCAGTGCTTGTTTGACGTGCTCGATGAGTTCCTTTTCTAAGCCGGAACCGGTGATCTCGCCAGGCTTTGCGACGACGAGGGCGAGAACAGCCTCGCCCCACTTCGTATGCGGTACCCCGATGACGGCGGTCTGGGCCACGGCGGGATGGGTGGACAGAACGTCTTCGACCTGACGGGGAAAGACATTGAAACCACCGCTGACCACCATGTCCTTTTTGCGGTCGACGATGAACAGGAAACCGTTCTCGTCCAGGTAGCCGATGTCGCCGGTGTGCACCCATCCATCCCGTACCGTCTCCCGATCGCGTGTCGGGTCGAGGTATCCCAGCATCTGGCCGAGTTGGTGCGAACAGATCTCTCCGGTCCTGCCGACGGGCAACTGACGGTCGTCGTCGTCTTGAATGCTGATCTGCACGTGGAACATCGGACGACCTGCCGACGCCAGCCTGGCCGCCCACACCTCGTCGTCGACGCGATGTTCGTTCTTGCGAAGGCATGAGACGTAGCCCTGCTCGGTTCCTGCGTAGGCCTGAATGAAGATGGGCCCGAACACGTCAAGAGCCTGTCGCAGCCGCTCAGGGGCTATCGGCGCCCCGGCATACACGACGGTGCGTAATGAACTGAGGTCGAAGTCGGCTCGGTGGGGATGGTCGAGCAGTAGGTAGATGATCGTCGGCACCAACGCGGTGGCGGTGACCCGGTGGCGCTGCACGTTCTCCATCAGCGCGTCCGCCACCAGTCCGGGCAGCATCACGTTGACGCCGCCGCGGAGGAAGGTGGGCATCACGAAGATCTGAGAGAAGTGGGTGAGGGGAGCGCCGTGCGCGAAGACTTCGCCGAAGGCGATGTCTCCGATCTCGAGGCCGGCCGAGATGCTGTAGTAACTCCAGGTGAGGTGTGAGTTGACAACACCTTTCGGCTCACCGGTGCTACCGGAGGTGAACAGCACGTAGGCCTCGTCCTCCTCGTCGATGGCGACCTCGGGACGTGTGTCGTCCTGGGCGTCGACAATCGCCTCGAAGGCCATTGCGTCGACCTCTATCCGGTCGGGAAGACCGACACGGATGACTGTCTGAAGTTTCGGCAGGTCCTCCCTGATTGCCGCGACCGCGCTCTCGAATTTGGCGTGATAGATCAAGGTGGTCGCATCGGTCGAGGCGAGGTTGGACCGGAACCCGTCCGCCGCGGCTCGGGTGGGCATCTGCACCAGAACTGCTCCCGCAGCCCAGATGCCGTGCTGAATGGGAATGAATTCGAGGCAGTTGGGCATCAACAGCCCGACCCGCTCACCCTTCTGAATCCCGCAATCGATCAAAGCGCGTGCAATTTGATTGCGCCATTCGCCGAGTCGTCGGTAGGTGATGCTGCGTTCGTCATCGACGATCGCAGTCTGGTCGGCGTAGTAGGTGCACGCCCGATCGAGGACGTCGGGCAACACCCCCACATTCCGCGGTTCGACTGAGTCACTACTGCGCCAGCGCGGCAGGGTCGAAACCTTCTACCCAGTACTCCGGTGTCAGGATCGGCAGCCCCAGCTCCTGGAGGACCGGAGTGTCGTTCCAGTAGGTGGTTTCGCGCTCGATCCTGCCCTCACCGTCGAGTTGGTGCCAGGTGATTCCGCGAGTCTGCAATGTTCTCCCACCCGTCGGCACCCCGCGGAACGTATCCAGGCCCTCGCCCGTCCAGTCCCACAGTGTGACGACCGCGGGATTGCCGTTCACGCCCGCCAGTTGGAATGCCTCGGTGGCAGTGAATCGGTGGATGCCGATACCGTTGTCCGTATCGGAGTTGGCGAACACAGCCAGCCGCGGCTGCAGTTCGGCCTTGGTGATCGCGGTGTCGATCATGTGGTCGGAATCGGCGTGGTCGTCATAAACCAGGTCGTCGGCGTAGAGATCGACTGCTGCCGCGGTGTCAGACGTCAGTGCGGTGACCCAGCGATTGGCGTGGTCGGTGGCCAGGCTCATCGTTCGATTTCCTTTCAGACCAGGGCCGGTGACTTGGCGACGGCGGTGGGGTCGACGGGCAGTCCCAAGTCGCGCACGGCGGTGGCGCAATCCCAGAAGCTCTCCTCGCGCTTGATGCGCCCGTCACTGTCGTAGATGTGGAAGGTGATGCCGCGTGCACCGGGCACTTTGCCGTTGGTGGGTACACCAACGAAGGCGGTGGCCGTCGGCGCGTGCCAGGTCCAGCGATAGATGGCCGCCTTCTCGTCGCCGACCACCTCGTCGATGCGGAAGTTGTTGATACCGATGCCATTTTCGGTGTCTTTGTTGGCGTAGGGCGCGAACACCCGCAACAGCTCATCCTTCGAGGTGACCGACTGTCCCAGGATCGGATCCTCGAACAGGAAGTCGTCGGCATAGAGAGCCACGACAGCCTCGGCGCTCTCCCGGAACGCCTTCAGCCACTTGACGGCGAATGCATGGCTCATGAAGCGGTTCTCCTTGGTGGGTGGAACGAATGACCCGACGGTAGGCAGGGGCGGGTTGCTGCGGCGACTACCACCGGGAGGAAACCGACCGCCCCAAGGGGGTATTGCTTCCTCCGTCGTTGGAGCGAGTTACCCCCTGTGAGGGGTGTGCGCACGTAGTCGGGGGAGCAGCATCGGCGTCACTCAGCACTGACTGGATGGAGAAAGTAATGCTGGATCAGGACATGACCGACGAAGAATTCGCGCCCTATTTCGCGAAGGCTCAGGAGGTCTCACAGTTCTTCCGCGAGATCGGCCCGAAGTACGACGAGGAGAACACATTCGCCTACCCGTCGGTGGATGTCTTCAAGAAGTCGGGCCTAGGGGCGCTACCGGTGCCGAAGGAGTACGGCGGAGGAGGCGGAAACATCCTGCACGTATCGAAGATCGTGTCGGAACTGTCCCGCGGTGACTCGGCGATCACGCTCGCCTACAACATGCACTACATCATGGTCGGGATCGCAGGCAATCTGATGAGCGAGGAGCAGAAGAAGGTCTGGCTCGGCCGGGTGGCCGACGGATCGCTCATCTTCGGACCGTTCTCTGAGAAGCGGGCCGGCTTCTCGGGTCTGGCCGACATGCGCGCGGTGCCGCAACCCGGTGGTGGATGGAAGCTCTACGGCAAGAAGACCTGGGGCACGCTTAGCGAGGCCGCGGACATCATCACCACCAATGCCACCGAAACCGACATGGAAGGCAACCTGCCGGACACGTTCGAGGGCCGCATCGCCGCCGAGAAGCTGTTCGTTGGTGACTTCAAAGTGGACGAGAACGGCATCGGCGACGGCGTACGCATCGAGAAGACGTGGAACGCCTTGGGTATGCACGCCACCGGTACGCAGGTCATCCACTTCGATGGTTACTACGTGGCGGAGGACGGCTTCATCTGCCCCTGGCGTGCAGGCGCTTTCGGTGTGCTGGAGTGGGCTTCATTGATGTTCGCCAGCGTCTACCTCGGTATGCAGTACCGCATCCTGGAGGAGACGACGGCGAAGCTGTCGAAGAAGCACCTGGGCGCGACGTTCGGTGCGATCGTTGCCGCAGACACCGAAGTGAAGAACGTTGGGCACATCATCGACGGTATCGGTGATATGGCGACCAAGGTGCAGCTGTCGAAGCGAGTGGTCTACCAAACCTGCGAGGACTTGATTCACGGGCGCGATAAGGACTGGGCGCCTGAGCTCCGGTTCCCGTACCTGGGTATCGCCAAGACTTTCACCTCCGAGAACGTCATGTACATGGCCCGGCGCGCGATGAGCATGATCGGCGGGGAGTCGTTCCGTAGGGGCACGATTTTCGAGCGTCTCTACCGGGATTCGGCGGCGTCGATGTTCCAGCCGCTCAATGCAGACCAGACACAGACCTATATCGGCGAGTTCCTGCTCAACGCCGCTGCGGCCGCGAATCAGGCTTGATCCGCGGACCGGATGCCCTCGACGACGGCCGCCTTGCTGGCCTCGTCGAGGGCGTACGGGGTGTACAGAGTGAAGCGGTCAACGACACCGCCGAAGCGCCGGACAATTTGCTGCCCAACATCTTTGGGCTCACCGACGACCGCGAACGTGGACAGCACCTCGTCGTCGACCAGAGCCGTCATATCGGTCCAGGCGCCCGCTTTTGAGAGCCGGTGCAGTTCTGCATGGAGTTCGCCCCACCCGTGCAGGTCCAGCACGGCCCGGTATGCCGGAGTGGCGCCGTAGAACGCGATCTGGCGACGCACCTGCGCCAGGGCGCTGGCATAGTCCCGTTCGTCGCCGGCCGTTGCCACCAGGCCGGGATAGCAGACGGTGAAGTCTGCTCGGCGCCGGTCGGTCATGCTGAGCCCCGCCTCGATAGTCGGCATTGTCACTTCCCGTAGGTACCGGGACGTGGTGAAACCGTGCACGAGCATGCCGTCGGCGACCTCTGCGGCCACCGCCGTCATCTTCGGACCCACCGCCGCCACCACCACCCGGGGTGTGCCGAACGGGTTGGGCTCGGGACTGAACATCGGCGTCATCAGGGTGTGCTGATAGAAATCGCCGCGAAAGTCCAGCTTCTCGCCGGTCTGCCAACTTGCCCAAATCGCCTGCAGTGCTTGCACATATTCGCGCATCCGCTCGGCCGGCGCTGACCACGGCATATTGAACCGGCGTTCGACATGCGCCCGGATCTGTGAGCCGAGGCCGAGGACGAAACGGCCTTTGCTGAAGGTGTTGAGGTCGTTTGCGGCCACAGCCGTCGTCATGGGGCTGCGGGCAAACGCTACGGCCACCGCGGTTCCCACCTGTATCTGCGGTGCATGCTGGGCCGCAATCACCAAAGGCAGGAACGGGTCCCGGCTGACCTCGGTCGACCACACACCGTCGAATCCGATGCGTTGCGCGGCGCCGACCTGGTCGGCAAGGGTGCCGAAGTCCGCGCCGCCGGTTCCGTCGATGGTGCCGCCGATATTGGTGTCCACATGCATCTGCGCAGCCTGGCACGAGCGGTTCGTCGCGGACTACCCGCACTTCCCGGTCGGGGGAGGAAAATCCTCCCGAGTGGTGCAGATCGACTGTGACAGGCGCCATAGGTTGGCGATATGGGACGTATGTCTGACGAGGTGATGCAACATCCGCTGAGCTTGCTATGGCAGAACATCTTCACATGGGCGAGTTGGGGAATCGTCCTGACGATGCTGGTCGTTGCCGTCCTTATGGGCCTGCGGCAACGAACGCCCTTTTATACGATCGCCATTCTGGCAGCGGGAGTGGCGGCGTTCGCCGAGCCGCTCTACGACGTCGCGTTCGACCTGTGGTTCTACGATGCCCATGCTGACGGGACACCGGGTGCGGCGTTCAGTCACTTCTCCGCATTCGGTGTGGTGCAGCCGATTTGGACCCACAGCGGCTACGTCATTCTCTACGCCGCCGCGCCGCTCTACATCGGCCGGATGATCTACGAAGGGCGGTTGGCCAGGCGCGGGCTGTTCGTCGTTTGGGGGGCCGAGATGCTGATGTCGACGGCTTTCGAAGTCATCGGGACGGGAACCGATGTCTACACCTACTACGGACCGTTCGTCGGCCGGATCTGGAACTACCCGGTTGTGATCGGGGTGCTGGAAGGGACCCAGACCGTGCTCTTCACGGTTGTGGCGGTTCTGGTGTGGCGGAAGGTCTCGACGAGTTGGGGCCTGTTGAGCCTTTTCGCGGTCTTCCCGATCACCTTCTTCGGCGCGAACTTCGGTCTCGGTGCGCCCGTCATCATAGCGCTGCATCTGGACGACGGACTGTCGACCGATGCGCTCGTCGCCGCCGCGACGATCGTTTCGATCTCGCTGTGTGCCTTCGCCGTCTACGGGCTGAGCAGGTTTCTGCCGGATGCCCCGGTCAACGATGCGTCGGCGTCAGCCGGCGACGTCGAGCACCGCGCGAGCGGCATCGGTGAGCAACAGCCGCAGGCGGTCCTCGGCTAGACCGACGCCGTGGAACAGCGTCGACTGGATGGCGCCGATCGCAGCATGGACCACGGTGCGAGCCTCGGCGTCGTTGAGGTCGGCCCGCAGTTCGTCGACAAGGTGCACCCACTCCTCGAGATAGAGGCGCTGCTTGCGCCGCAGCCGACGCTGATCGTCCTCGGGCAGGTTGTTGATCTCGTTGTGGTAGACCTGCGCCAATTCGCGGTCCCTGACCACGAATTCGACCTGTCCGGCGATCAGCCGGTCCAGTGCGCTGGTCAAATCTTCTGTGGTCTGGAGTATCTCATGCTCGTCGCGCAGCAGGTCGTCGATGGCTTGGTCGAATAGCGCCACCAGAACAGCGGACTTGCTGTCGAAGTGGCGGTACACCCCGGAGCCGGTGATTCCGGCGGCCGCGCCGATCTCGGCGATGGAGACGGCGTGGTATCCCTTACGGGCGATCAGGTCGGCGGCAGCGGCCAGGATCCTGGACTTGCGCTCCGGATCGCGGGTTCGTGCGGTCACCCGGGCCGTGCTTGACGGGTCGACGACGATGATCCCACCTCCTTAAGTGCATGGAGATTCATTATGCATCGCGACCGAACTCTGAGTATGTACAGGTACTAGTGAATTCTGCGTCTCACACGTTGCGCCAGAGCGGGTCGCGCTTCTCTTTGAATGCCCGCACGCCCTCCGCCAGGTCCTCGGTGGTGAACGCCAGTGCAAGCTGCGCCTGCAAGTAGTTCAGCGCCGAATCGAGGGGTAGGTCCCGGGTTGCGGCAAGGGCCTTCTTACCCATCCCCAGCAGAAGTGGCGACCTGGAGGCGATGGTGGCAACCCAGTCACGCACGGCCCCGTCGAACTGCTCGTCGGGCACGACGCGGTTGACCAGGCCCGCGTCGAGTGCCTCGGTCGCCGAAAGCAATCGGCCGGTCATCATCAGCTCGTTGGCGGTCAGTCGTCCCGTCGTTCGGAGGATGAGGGCCGAGATCATGAAGGGGAATGCGCCAACGTTGATTTCGGGGCAGCCCAGCCGGATTGATTGTTTGGCGATCACCAGATCACAGGCCAGTGCTATCCCGAGTGATCCCGCGAGGACATCACCGTTGGCCGCGCACACCACCGGTTTGGTGATCGAGGTGAGCGTCTGGAACAAGCGTGGAAAACGCTCAAGGCCGGCGTATTTGGTGATGGTCGGGCGAGGATCGGCGAAGGCGTCCAGATTGCCACCCGATGAGAACACGGTGTCATGTGACGATGTCAGCACGATCACTCGTACATCGGGATCGGCGGCCGCCCGGTTTAGGCCGTCCGCCAGTTGATCGAGCAAGGCGTCGGATAACGCGTTACGTCGCCGGGGATCATCCAAGATCAGGTAGGCGGCCACCGGCGCGTCGGGTTCTGGACCGGTCCGGCGCGGGTCATAGCAGACGAACTGAGTCATACGTCCTCCGTTGCGGCAGTGATCTCTGAGCGGTTCCGAAGTTCTTCAGGGCCGGCCGTAGACGGCGACCACCACCGAACGGTCCAGGCTGTTCTCCGACCACACGCCGATCGCGGTGTTGGCGCAGTCGGACATGATGGCCAGGTATGCGGGGTTGAAGTACCACTGGTTGATCACGTCAAGGTTGTTGATGGCCAGTGCCGGATTGATCGCGACGGTCTCGGCGACCGCTCCCGCGAAACCCGCTGCCATCGCTCGCGATTGGGGCGTCGAACTATCCGAGCCGATGTCGCCGTCAAGGTTCCGATTGTTCAGGATGTCGACGGCCTGCCATTGTGCGGCCAGCGTCAGCGCGGGGCTCTTCTTGATCCTGGTGGTGCAGCCGGCCTGATGCTGAACGGTGTAGACGTTGGCTACGACGCCGTTGTTCAGTCGTGAGTTATCGGCGCGCGCGGTGGGAGTGGTCGCCGCAACGCATACCAGTGCGGCCACCGCAACGCGTATGCCTGCCCGGATCACCCGATCGGTCATCGTCGCTCCCTACTGCGCCGGCTGGCCGACGTAGTGCGCCGCGGACTGCCGCAGTTGCCAGATGAGCTCCGGGCACAGTTCGTTGGCGGCCTGATTGATCAGATAGACGGCCTGGTACTCGTCGGTGGTTGCGAAGTCCGACATTGTCTCGCTCACGAGCTGTGAGTAGCTTCGGCCCTGGCTGATTTTGGCGCAGATTCCGTTGCCGTAGGCCAGCGCCGCGTCGGCGTTGGGAAAGTTGTATCCCGGCCGGACCGTGACGTTCACCAGATAGGCGACGGCGTCGGCGTGCGCCGGCTGGGCGGCGACCATGCCACCGAGTCCGCCTGCCACCATCAGTCCGCAGGTACTCAAGACCCGGGCGGCAACAGCATTGACTGCCATGTGTTGTCCTGTTTCGTCGGCTGGCCCAAATCAGATTGGGTGTATTCACGCCCGTTAGGTCCGACATAGGTTCCGTTGGCCGGGTCGTATTCGGCGACGCCGAGCAACGGAGTGGGCGGGGGAGCTGTCGGCATGTTCAGGCTGGGTGGCGTTGATCCTGGCGGCAATTGGGGGACGTCCTGACCCGAAAGCGTGGCGTTGGGGTCTCCCTTCCAGTTGTAGCCGTCGTTGAGCGGCACGTACTGCTGATCGCTCTCACATAGCTTCACGGTGGGGGCCCGTTTACCCGGAACCGTTTCACACGGGATGTTGCGCGCACCACGGACGTTGAACGGGGAGTCTTGTGGGGTGCGGCAGTACAGGTCCCCGGGTGCTCGATCAGGGTGGTCGGTCAGGTTCGGGATGCGGGCCTGCTGTGCGGGCAAGAACCCGGTCGTGCAGGCCGGGGGCAGATTGACGTTGAGGTTGAACGACAGGTATTCCCCCCGATACGCCTGCTCGGTGTTGGCGTTGGCGACGAAGGTGCCCTGTCCCTCGGCCACCGCCTGCGGCAAGAGCACTAGCAGTTGTTCGATGTCGTTCTGGTAGCTGATCGCCACCTTTCCCACGCTGGAAAGGTTGGCCATGATGACGGGCAGGGTCGGCTTCAGGCGTTCCATGAGCCTGCGCGCCTCTTGGGACGCCACGATGATGCCCTGCTGGTCGATGAAGCCGGCCACGGACTTGTCGGCGCGCTGCAGATCGGCGGTCACGGTGGCCAGATGAGAAGCCCAGGCCTGAATTGCCGCCGATGTCTGGACCTGTGAGTCGAGGACGGGCTTGGAGTTGTCGATCAGGTTAATCAGCGGGTCCAGATTCTTGCGAGCGTCGATCGCAAGCGTCGTAGAACCCTTGACGATGTCCGACAGCTGCGGCCCCAGGCCGCCGACAGCCTTGTAGGCCTCATCGACGGCAGTCTTCAGGTTGTCGCGGGGAATCGCTTGGAGGCCCGAATTCGCCGCGTCGAGAAGAGAATTGATGTCGGGCGGTATCGAGGTCTCCGACCGCGGGATGACGTCCCCATTCCGCAACGGCCGGGTGGCTCCGTTGGTGGGAATCAACTCGACGTACTGCTCACCGATGGCGGATTGGCTGTGCACCTCGGCTTTGAGATCGGAGGGAATCTTGATGTTGGAGTTCAGCGACAGCACCGCATCGACGCCGGAATCGGTGAGGTTCACCGACTCCACTCGTCCGACCTCGACGCCGCGGTAGGTCACGTTGCCGGTGCTGTACAGACCACCCGTCTCGGGAAGTTGCAGTGTCACGCTGTAGCGGCCGACGCCGAAGAGCTTCGCGGGCAGTTTGAGGAAGTACAGCCCCATGACGGCGATGGCGGTCATCGCGATAACGGTGAAGATGGCCAGCTGGATCAGCATTCGTCGGCTCAGATGCATCTCACGGCCCCTGATCGAACTGGTATGGCGCAACCAGCGGGTTGGACTTGGTGTACGGGCTGGGGAACTGGCCGATAGTGCGCCCCCACTGCATCTCCAGCTCGGTGAGATCGCCCTCCCACCTCGTGCCGGTGAAGATGCCCTGATCGATGCGGCTCAGCGTGAGGTCAACGATGGCGGTCATGTTGGCGTAGTCGCCGCGCTGCCACTTCTCGATGGTCTCGTTGGGGAACGGGAAGGTGAGGATGAGGCTCAGGGCGCGGGTCATGCTCGGACCCGCGTTCGCCAACGATTCCAGCACCGGCCCGATGTCCTTGAGTTCCTTGACGAGATTCACTTTGCTCTGGTCGACAGTGTTGGTCACGAGATCACCGAACTTGCCGAGCTGGTCGGCGGCCTCAACGAGGTTGTCCCGCTCGTTGTTGAGCACCGCCAACGCTTCGGGGACCGTCCTGAGCGCCTTGTCGAGCACCGGCTGATTGGCCGCGAAGGTGCCCGCCAATTTGTTGAGGCTGTCCGCGGCAGCAATGATGTCGTCGCTCTGAGTGTTGAGATGTGCTGTGAATTCATCGATCTCACTGATGATGTTGCGGAGATCTTGTTCTCGACCGCGGAAGGCGGTGCTGAATGCTTCGGTGATGTCCTGGATCTGGCCGAGGCCGCCGCCGTTGAGCACCGTCGACACTGCGGCGAGCGTCTGTTCGACCGTGGGATACGACTTCGAATGCGACAGCGGGATCAATGACCCTTCGTGCAGTTGCCCTTCCGGTGGCGCATCGGTCGGTGGGCTCAGCTCGATGTGCTGTGAGCCGAGAATACTGGTGAGGCCGATCTTCGCGGTTGCGTTGCCGGGCAGCTTCACATCGCCGTTGAGTCGCATCGTGACCCGAGCGTGCCAGCCCTGCAACTCGATGTTGGTGATGTGGCCCACCGTCGCGTCACCGACGCGGACCCGCGAATTCGGTTGGATGTTGTTGATGTCCGGCATTTCTGCTGTGACGGTGAATGATCCGGGGCCGTTGCCCTCCGTTCCCGGCAACGGTAACGAGTTCAGACCCTGCCACCCGCTGGGACTGCACCCTGAAACGCCGGCCGTGATCGCGACTGTCAGTGCGATGGTGGTCGTCTTGCGATATCTCATGACCCACCTCCCGGCGGGGTCATCATGCCGGTCAGCCCGGCATTAGGGTCGGTCGGCATCACCGGTGTAGAAGGAACTGCCTCGGCCGGCAGCGGCGCCTGGGGAGGTGCGGCCGTCGGCGGCGGTGCGGGTGCCGTTGCCGGCGGCACAAAGTCCGGTCGTAACCAATCCTCGCTATAGGTGACCTCATTGGGCCGAGCCTGCGCTCCGACCAGGAAGTTCTCCCCGATCGGAGGAAAGTTGTATTGCCGGTTCTTGATGATCGGCGCGAGGTACTGGACACACAGCTTTGACGCTTGTTCAGCACCCAGTCGTGACGCGGCCTGAATCGCGCCGCACAGGAACGATATTGGGTTTGCGAAGTTGTTGACCGCGAGTGCCCCGGTGAACGCGCCGTTGGACGCTTCGTAGATGTTGTTGAAGTTGGCGACGGTCGACGGCGCAATATGCAGTGTCTGTTTGATGTCGTCGAGGCTGTCGTTGAGTGCCGTGCTGATCGAGGCCAGTTTGTCGGTCGTGGTCCCGATGGCGTCGGCGTTCTCGTCGACAAAACTCCGCACGTCTCCGATGACCGAGTTCATATCGGCGAACGCGTCGCCGATCTTGGTCGGGTCGTCAGCGAGTAGACCTGTGACGGTGGCCAGGTTCTGGTTCAGCTGGCCGAGTAGATCGCTGCTTCCCCGCAGTGCGGTGACCAGCACCGAGAGATTGCGGAAGGTCGCGAAGATGTCCGAGCTGTGGTCACCGAGGACCGACATGGCTTGGGACAGTTTGACAATGGTGTCGTGGATGTCGCCACCCTGACCGCGCAGGTTATCGGCGGCGGTGTTGATGAAGGCCCCCAGAGTGCTGACCCCGCCGGGTGTCGTCGGTTTGAGGAGCTCGGTGATCCGCTGCAGCTGAACCCGAACCTGATCCCACTCGACGGGAACCGCGGTGCGCTTGCGCGGGATCACCGCGCCACCATTCATCGTGGGACCACCCGAATACACCGGTGTCAATTGGATGGCACGGCCCGTGACCAGCATCGGCGACAAGATGGCGGCCTTGGCATCAGCGGGAACCTTGTACTTGCGGTCGAACCAGAATGAGATCTTCACCCCGTCCGGTTGAGGTTCTACCTTCTCAACCCGGCCCACCGGCACGCCGAGGATTCGTACGTCGTCGCCGGGGAACAGCGCTGTGCTGTTTTCGAAGTAGCCGACCACGTGTGTCTCGTTCGCCTGATTGTAAGCGCGAACGGCGAATACCAGTCCCGCGACGAGGATCAGTACCAAGACGGCGGCCAGAGCCAACCGGGGGTTTCGCAACTTCGTCACTACCGACCTCCCGACTCGGCACTCTGCGGCGGCTCTCCGGGAGCGGGCACCAGGAACGGGGCGGGCGTGGGCTCGGGAGTCGAGGCGATCTCGGGCGGAGATGCCGCCGGCGGCCCAGGCGGTGGTCCGCCGGCGGGCGGAGCCGGCAGCGGTGCGCGATACGGATAGCGCGGATCACCCGGCTTGCCCGTGATCGCGTCCGGGAGCGTCAGATTCGGATCGCCGCCCTGCCCGGTGCGGGGGAAAGGCACTGGGAGTGCGGGTGTGCCCGGTTGGCCAACCTGTGGATCCGTGCGCAAGGAGGGCAGCAGCGTGGCAGGGTCGACGCCCAGGTCCGAGAACGCGGCATCGATGAACGGCTGAACGAATTGTCCGGGAAAGAGATTGACGACGTACGCCTTGAAGAACGGACCTGACGACACGGACTCGCCGAGCGACATCGCATAGGCATTCAGCCGCTTGATGGCATCCTGCACCCTCGCCTTCCGATCATCGACGATGGTCAAAACCCCGTTCAATTTCTCCAGAGCCGGCTTCAACGTTGCTCGGTTGTCGGCAATGAAGCCCTTCAATTGCTGCGATACCGCCGAGATGTTGCGCCAGATCTTGTCCAACGACGCACTCTGGCCGTTGAGTGCGATGAGCAACGAGTTCGTCTGGTGAACCAGTTGGACGATTTGGTCCGTACGATTCGCCAGGACCTCGGTCGTCTTGGCGGCGTTGGCCAACAGGTTGCGCAGTTCGGCGTCTTGCTTGTTGAGCATGTCGGCGAATCGGGCAACGCCGGTGACCGCATTGTGGAGGTCCGACGGCGTGTTGGCGAAGGTCTCTGCCATGGCCGCAAGGGATTGCGACAGCTGGTCGGTGTTGAGTCCGCTGATGGTGGTGGTCAAATCGCCCAGCGCGTCCGGGAGTTGGTATGGCGAGGTGGTCCGGTCAATCGGAATCGGCCCCGAAAGGTCGCCGTTGCCTCGGGGGATCACGTCGAGCATCTTCGTGCCCAGCAAGCCTTTGGTTTTGATCGCGGCCACCGTGCGATCACCCAGATGCACGTCGCCGTTGATACGGAACTTCACCAAGACGTGCTGTCCGTCGAGCTCGATGCTGGACACCTTCCCGACCGGCAGACCTGACACCTCCACGCCGGCTCCGGTGAACAGCCCGCCCGCCTCGGCGAAGTACGCCGAATAGGTGTGGCCTGGGTTGAGGAACGGCACCTTCTGCCAGTTCAGTGCCCCCATCACGATGCCTGCGATGACGACGGCGCCGATCGCCCCGAGGATGAAGGGATTACGTTCGGAGAAGGACTTCATTTCGGCGTACACCGCCCGGTGTCCTGGCCGGCAACCTTGACGTAAACAGGTTGTCCGCCTTTGCCATTGAGCTTCAGAACCAAGTCGCACAGGTAGAAGCTGAAGAAGTCGCCATACATGCCCTGGCGGCCCAGAGCGCGGTACTTGTCCGGCAGCGTGTCGATCAACCTCTCCAGGTACTCATGGTCGGCGACCGCAATTGCGGAGACCCGGTCGGTTTCATGGACAACCTTCTGAAACGGTCCTCGAGCCTGGGTGAGTAGGTCCGCCACCGAGGCGGCGGCGGCGTTGGTGTGTTGGAAGGCATTTGCGATGTCCGTCCGCCGGGCATTGAGGCCTTCGACAAGCCCGGCGAGGTTGGTGACGGCCTTGTCCAACTGTCCGCTCTGGCTGCCGACGGTCCCCAGCACCGCATTGAGATTGGTGATGACCTCGCTGATCAACTGGTCACGATCGGCAAGGGTATTCGTGAAGACCGCCGCCTGATCGAGGAAGGAGCCGATTGTGGCGCCCTGGCCTTGCAGAGCATTGTTCAACTGCCCGCTGAGGTCATTGACCTGCTCGGGACTCAGGGCACGGAAGAGCGGTTTGAAGCCACCGATGACCGAGTCCAGGTCGAGCGCCGGGGCAGTGTGGTCGACAGGGATGGTCTGGCCGGGTTCGAGTCGCTTGACACCGCCCGTCCCTTCCTCAAGGGCAAGAAACCGTCCGCCGATCACGTTGTCGTAGCGAATGATTGCTCGACTGCCTTCGGTGAGCATCACTGAATCCTTGGCGGAGAAGGCAACTCGGACCGATGCGTCACGGTTGATGACGATGTCGTCGACCTTGCCCACCTCGACGCCCGCGATACGGACGAAATCACCCTTCTTCAAGCCGGTCACATTCGTGAATACGGCGTTGTAGGTCTTGCCGTCCCCGAATCGGAACTGGGCGAAAACGGCAAGGAGAGCGAACGCGCCGAACAGACAGACCGTCAGGAAGATACCGAGTCGCCAAACGGTGCCCCTCAGTTGGTTCTTCACCGTTAAGTCTCCTGTCGGATGTCGATGGTCATGGCGTCGGCGTCGCTGGCGCTGTCTGGTCGGCCGGAGCTGCCACTGGCGGGGGAGGCGCTGGGGCGGGCTCCGGGGCGGGCGGGACACCAGGCCACAGCGGGACGCCGCCAGGCCCGTACCAGGCTGCCCCGTACGGCGGCATTCCCGGTCCGGGGTCAGGACCTGGTGCAGGGCCGGGTAAGCACTGCCGGATGCTGGGTGGCCGCGGATTCGCGCGTGTGACGGGGAACCAGTCGGCCCAGCAGGGATGCCCGAGGCCTGGATTCGGACGTACATCCAGACCGGTGCCCCACCCGGTGTTGGTGATGAGTTGGCGCACCGGAAAGTTCTTGGTGGGGTCAGGCATCGACCCACAGCCCGGCTTACCGCCGGGACCACCCTTGGCGGCGACGATCGGCAGGTTATCCGGGTACTGGTAGGGATCGTTGCCCAACAGGAGGGCGACGTCGAACATCGCCGACTTCCCGTCCTTCCCGGCCCAGGCGTCGTAAGCACCGTTGTTGAGCGTCCACGTCGCACCCTGTAGCCAGCATGTGTAGACGGGGTTGTACTTCAGCAACAGTGCGGTCGTCGGCTCGAGAGTGTTGACGGCGTCGACCAGCTTGTCGCCGCTGGTGCTCAGCAGATCGCGGCCGGATTGGGAGAATCCGATCGTGTTGAGCAGCAACGCATCCAGGTCCTGCGCACGGCTGGCGACGGTTGCGCTGAATGTGCTGCCGGCGTTGAGTATCGCCACCAGGTCGGGTGCGGCCGCCGCGTAGGTGTCGTTGAAATTCTTGAACGACCGCCAATCCTGCTGGATGGTATCGCTGCGATCGTTGAGAGCCTTCAGCACTTGATTGAGGTCTGTGGTGGCTTCGGCCATCCGCGGGCCCTGGCCCCGAACTCCGTCGGCCACCGCGGTCAACACCGCATTCAGCTTGGCGGGGTCAACCATGTCAAGGAGATTCACCACGTTCTCGAAGACAGTGTTGACTTCGGTCGTCACATTCGCCGAGCGAAGTACGGCGCCCGCGGAGATACGTTGTGGGCTGGGATCTGACGGATAGACGAGGTCGACGAACTTGGCGCCGAATGCGGTCGTGGATCTGATCTGCGCCCCGACGTTGGCCGGAATGTACCGAACCTGATCCGGGTCGATCTCGAGTCGCAGACTGGCCGGGCCCTGCCCACCTTGGATCTGACCGACCCGGCCGACCTGGACCCCGCGCATCTTCACCTTGGCCCCGGTTTCCATCACCAGGCCCGAGCGATCCGAGGTCAGGGTGACAGGAACGTAGGACCGGAACGTGCCGGCGAACGCGGTGCCCGTCACGAAGAAGAAGACGCCGATGGCGAGGAGTAGGACTACCGTCCACCAGCGGTCGTGCAGACGGTTTTCTCCGGGGCGGGGTTCCATCGTCACCCTGCCAGATTGAAGTTGCCCGACTGTCCGTAGACGGCCAGGGAGATCATGACGATTTCAACCGCCGCGACGACCATCGACGTGCGGACCGCACGCCCCACCGCCTCGCCGACGCCAGCCGGGCCGCCCTTCGCTGTGTATCCGTAATAGGTGTGGACGAGCATGATCACGACGGTCATGGCCACCGACTGCATGAACGACCAGATGACGTCGGTGGGGTTGAGGAACGTGTTGAAGTAGTGGTCGTACACCCCGGAACCTTGGCCGTAGATCGCGACGGTTCCGGTGCGAGCGGCCAGGAATGCCATCATGACCGCGATGCAGTACAGCGGGATGACCACGACAACGCCGGCCACCACTCGGGTGGACGCCAGGTAGGTGACCGAACGGATCCCGATCACTTCCAGTGCGTCGATCTCTTCGTTGATGCGCATAGCGCCGATCTGGGCGGTTGCCCCTGCGCCGATGGTGGCCGACAGTGCCACTGAGACGGTCCCTGGAACGATCAGCCGAACGTTGAAGAATGCCGACGCGAAGCCGGTCAGGGCCTCGAACCCGACCGAGGCCAGTTGGTTGTACCCCTGGACGGCGACGAGCGCTCCGGTGGTCATCGTCAAGAACCCGACAATCGCCACGGTGCCACCGACCACCGCGAGGGCGCCCGACCCCAGTCCCATCTGTGCAATGAGGCGAAGAAGTTCTTTCCGGTAACGAGTTGTCGCCTCGGGTACCGCCGCAACCGTTTTGACGTAGAAGCGGGTCTGCGCACCGACCCGGTTCCAGCCGTCGGCGACATTGTGGAGTGTGGTGCCTAACTTGGGGTAAAGGCGGCTCGGAAATCCTATGGTCACCGAATCGACCTCATGAGACGGTGAATTGGATGCCGACGGCCGTCACGATCACGTTGATCGCGAACAGCACCATGAAGGTGAACACGACGGTCTCGTTGACGGCATTGCCGACACCTGCGGGGCCGCCACCGACGGAAATTCCTTTGTAGCAGGCGATGAGGCCGGCCGCGAGACCGAACAGGGTGGCTTTCGTCAACGAGACGACCACGTCGCCCATGCCGGTCAGCAGTGTCATCCCGGCGGCGAATGCACCGGCGGAGACGTGCTGGATGTAGACACAGAAGATGTATGCGCCGGCGAGGCCGGTGAGGATTACCGTCGCCGAGAGGGCCAATGCCACGGTGGTTGCCGCCAGGACGCGGGGAACGACCAGCGCCTGTATGGGATTGATGCCCATGACTTTCAGCGCGTCGAGTTCTTCACGAATCGTGCGAGCACCCAGATCGGCGCACATGGCCGTGGCTCCCGCGCCCGAGACAACCAGCACCGTGACGATGGGGCCGATCTGGTTCACCGTTCCGATGGCGGCCCCGGTGCCGGAAAAGTCCGAAGCGCCGAACTCGCCGAGCAGGATGTTGAAGGTGAAGACGAGTAACACCGAGTAGGGCAGCGTGAGCATGAGCGCGGGGAGGACGGAGACGCGCGCGACGAACCACGTCTGCAGCAGGTACTCCTGCCACGCGAATGGGGGGCGGAACATCGCCACCAAAGTGTCCAGCGACATGGCGATGAATCCGCCGAAGGCCCGGACCGGCTTGGCCAGCGGCTGCGCCACGGTCACGAGCGGCCCTCGAATCGCCGTCTGTGGTTGCTGGCAGCGCAACTACGGAGACAGGATTTGCGGAAACGCGGCGCTGCTCCGGTCGGCAGCCTGCGTTCTTCGATGACGACCGACGGCATGGCGGAACGGTATCGTGAGCTTTGCTGCGGTTGCTGCTCCTCAATAGGGGCGACTTTCTACCCCGAAAGAGTTAGCTAGCTGATAAGTGCCCGTCGCCTGCGCAACGCCATCACAACGGCTCTCACCGGGACGCGCTCATCGTCGGCGTCAGCGTCTCACATCCGGACGTGCCCGCGCCGGGCAGCAGCCGGTAAAGCTTATCGCTGTCCCCCCGGCAGCCGGACCACCTGGACGAAGAACTCGTCGATCTGCCGGACCGCGCTCATGAACTGGTCCAGGTCGACCGGTTTGGTGACGTAGGCGTTGGCGTGCAGCTTGTAGCTGCGCAGGATGTCCTCTTCGGCCGACGAGGTGGTGAGCACGACCACCGGGATGGTGCTCAAGTCGTCGTCGGATTTGATCTTCTCGAGCAACTGGCGCCCGTCGTACTTGGGCAGGTTCAGGTCGAGCAGGATGAGGTCCGGCCGCGGGGCATCGGCGTACGGGCCGCGCCGGTACAGATAGTCCAAGCCTTCCTGCCCGTCGTGCACCACATGCAAGGTGTTCTTGAGCTTGTTGTGCTCGAACGCCTCCCGGGTGATCAGCTCGTCTCCTGGGTCGTCCTCGATGAGCAGGACGTCGATGGCGCGACTGCTGTCGCTCATGAAGCGGTTCCTTCCAGTTGCAACGCGTGTGTTTCTGGTGCGATATGGGCGGGCAGGGTGAAGCGGAACCGGGTCCCGCCGTTGTACGCGGTGTCGATCGAGATGGTGCCGCCGTGGTGTTCGACGATCTTCTTGACCAGGGCCAGGCCGATTCCGGTGCCCGCGTAGGCATCCCGGCCGTGCAGACGCTGGAAGATCACGAATACTTTGTCGACGAATTCGTCGGCGATTCCGATTCCGTTGTCGGAGAACGTGAACACCCATTGTCCATCATCGTCACCGGTACCGGTTTCGGAGGTGATTTCGATGCGCGGGGGGACGTCGTCTCGGCGGAACTTCACCGCGTTGCTCACCAGGTTCTGCCACAACATGGTCAGCAGGGTCGGGTCACCGGTCACCGTGGGCAACGGTCCGGAGCGGACGATCTCGGCGCCGGTCTCCTCGATCGCCGTGGCCACATTGGCGATAGCCGCGTCCAGCACGGTGTCGAGTTTGACGTCGACCTGGGTGGCGTGCAGCCGGCCGACCCGGGAGAAGGTCAACAGGTCGTTGATCAGAACCTGCATGCGCTTGGCGCCGTCGACGGCGAAATCGATGTACTGGTGGCCACGTTCGTCGAGCTGGTCGCCGTAGCGCTTCTCCAGCAGCTGACAGAACGACGCGACCTTGCGCAGCGGTTCCTGCAGGTCGTGCGATGCGACGTAGGCGAATTGCTCGAGTTCGGCGTTGGAGCGCCGTAGCTCGGCGGCCTGTTCGTCCAGTTGTGCGCGCGCGTCGCTGGACGCCTCGAGTTCTTCGACGATCCGGCGCCGCATGTCCTCGACATCGGCGGCGATCGAACGAATATCCTTGGGGCCCTCGGGAATGATCCGCTCGGCGAAGTTCCCCTTGGTGATTCGACGGCAGGCTGACGCCAACGCCTCCATGGGCCGGGTGACCGCATTGCGAACCAGGATCGTGATCGCGAAACCGGTGATCAGGAAGGCGGCGATCACCACGGCCGAGACGCGGTCGCGCCACGCTTGTGCGGTGTCGAGCTGTTGCACCGCGTCGGTGCGGGCGTTGGCGAGATGCTGATTCTGGGCGTCGAAAAGCGCTCTCAGAGAGTCGAACTTCGACTTCCCGGATTCCGCGGTGGTCTTGGTCAATACGCTGGGTGAGCCAGGTGTCACGCTGGCGATCAGCGGGTCCGCGTACTCGCTGCGCCAGGTCGCTGCCGATTTCTCTATCGCGTCCAGATCGGCGAGTAGCTCAGGACGTCCGGCCAGCTGGCGTCGAATAGCTTGTGCTGCAGTCTGTTCGGTGCGCTGACCATCGTAGAAGGGCGACAGGAATTGCGCATCGGCGGCGATGACGTAGCCGCGAACCGCGGTCTCCTGATCACGCAACGCGGCCTGCAACTGGTAAGCGGCGACACGGGCGGGCTGAATGTCATCGATCAGCTGCCGGCTCGTCTCGTCGGTTCGGTTGAGCAGCACCGCCGCGATCAGTGCTCCGCCGAACACCACCACGCCGAGCAGCAACAGCACAAGGCTGAGCCAGCCCCGCACCGTCATACGGGACAGTCGAGTGCCCGCTACCTCTTTCATCGGCGGGTCCGTTCAACGCGCAGCACCGCGATGTCGTCGGTCATACCGCCATGCGAGGCTGCGCGTGCTTCGGCGCCTTTGATGAGCCCCTCCACGAATTCGGGGCCGGGCAGGTCGGCGATCGAGCGGGCGAGTTCGAGCAGACCCTCTTCACCGAGTCGCTTCTCGCCGATACCCGAGTGTCCTTCGAACAGTCCGTCGGTGAGCAGTACCAGCCCGTGGCCGTCGGGCAGTTCCAGCTCGTTCTGCGGCCACTGTTGTGCGCCCAGACCCAGAGCTGGTCCGGCAGGCGGCTCGATCCATTCGACGGTGCCGGGTCCGTGCAGCAGCATTCCCGGGTGGCCGGCGCGGACGGCGGTGAAGCCCCGCGAGTCGGGCCACATCGCGATACTGAGCACGGTCGCGAAGATTCCGGTGCCCGCCCGCTCGGCCCGAAGTACCTGCTCGAGCCGGCGCATCCGGTCGTTGCCGCGGAGTCCCGCGAATGTCAGTGCCCGCCAACCGATGCGCAGTGCCGCGCCCAGTGCCGCCTCGTCGGGGCCGTGCCCGGCCACATCGCCGACCATGACGTGCACGGTGCCGTCCGGGGTCTGCACCATGTCGTAGAAGTCGCCGCCCAGCAGTGCGTTCTCCCGGCTGGGCCGGTACTGCATGACGATCTCGACACCTGGGTCGTCGTCCAGCAGTGGCAACGGCAGCAGTGCACGCTCCAGGCGAGCGTTCTCCTGGGCACGCATCTGGCTGGTGTGCAGGTCGACGGCGGTCAGCTCGGTGCGTTTGCGCTCGATGGCGTACAGCACCGAACGGTGCAGCGTCTCGGGCTCGACGTGGCCCTTGACGAGGTAGTCCTGGGCGCCGGACGCCATTGCCGACATGCCGAAGTGTTGGTCGTTGAGGCCGGTGAGCACGACGATCGGCAGCCCGCCGTCCAGCTTGGCCACCCGGTCCACGGCCGCGACGCCGTTGGCGTCGGGCAAGTTCAGATCCAGCAGAACGCAGTCGGGGCGGTGGACGGCGAGCTTCTCCTGGGCGATCGCCATCGATGCGGCCCACTCCACGCTGATGTCGGCGCCGGCTTCGGAGATCAGCTCCTCGACCAATATGGCGTCGCCCTCATCGTCCTCGATCAGCAGCAACGAAATCGGTCGCTTTGTGGCACCGGCAAAGCCGGCAGGGTTCAGCACCTGTGGGTCATAGGGTGCGCGCATGAAAGATCAGATCCTTAATTTCAGATCGGCCGCGCTTTGACCTAGGTATTCGTCAGACAACATATCGACCCTACCGGCTGGATCCCGTCGCACCCAACCTTGGTAGACCGCGACGCAGGTCAGCGGCGTGCCGAGCTGGTCAGCGGCTGACCGTCGGCGCCCTGCAGCAGGCAAATTACCGTGCTCGGATACGGATTGTCCGACGTCCGGTCCTGGTCGGAGTCGATCAGATAGCTGGTGGTGTACGCGCCTGCCGTCGCAGCGCCGCCGGTGTAGCGCTGAAAGCCGGTCGCGCATTCGCGTTTCGCAACGTCGTCGAGGGCGGCGTTCACCGGGATCGGCGCACGCAGATAGGTCTCGGCCAGATGGGGCCGACCACAGTCGACGACGCTGACCTGGACCACTGCGGGATCGGCGGGCGGCGGATCGACCAGACAGTCGCCGGCTTGCAGGTCCACCCACTTCACCGAGCGGGCTGCACCGGCGGTACGGCCTCTGCAGCGGTATTCGCCGAGGTCGGCGGGGACGTGGTGGCCTGTGGCGAGGTGTTGTCCGCGTGTGCGCCGCAGCCTGCGACCGCGGTGATCGCGACACCGATCAACATGCCCCACGTCGTGCTGCGCATCACCCTCTGTTTACCGCAGCGCGTCGGGAGGGTACGTCCCTTTGCACCATGACGATGCACAACTTGACCGCCAAGGTGGCGCTCGCGACCGCGGCGGTCGCCACGACATTGACCGCGGGAGCCGGCCTGGCTCACGCCGATCCGCATGGTCCGCCCGGGCCGCCCTGGGTCCCGAACGGACCGGGCGTGAACGCCGGGGCGCCGGGTAATCCGCTGCCGCCGGGGCAGGGCTACCTGCCTCCGCCGGGACACCGCGCCGACTACGACAACGTCGTGCCCGTCTGGGCACCGCCCGCGCCGCCACCGCCGTCGTGGGCTCCGTGGCTGCCAGTCGTATGGAATGCGGACCTGCCGGCCTGGGGTGTGTGGTGGAACGGCGGCTTCATCCAGCTGTAGGCCGTATATCAGAAGCTGCTTTCGCGACCCCGCACGAATGCAAGGAGTGCGGGGTCGTCTGATGTGAACCGGTCCACTTCTTCGCCGCCGTCGCAGCGGTACAACCCGACGGTGACCGAGTGGGCGCGACGGTCGATCACCGCCCAGTGCGCACCGGCGTCCTCCCACCGCTGTAGGACCGCCACCGGGTCGTCGCAGTCACTCATAGCCACCATCATGGCCCGTGGGATGATGCACGGATGCGACTCGGGTTGCACGCCCTGGGTATCGGCGCTGGCGCCGAACCCGAGGTGATCCGAGCGGTGGCCGGAGCGGCAGAGCGCCATGGATTCGCGACTCTGTGGGCCGGTGAGCACGTGGTGATGGTCGACGAGTCCGACTCTGAGTACCCGTACTCCGACGACGGGAAGATCGCTGTGCCCGCCGACGCGGACTGGATCGACCCGATGATCGGATTGGCCTTCGCCGCGTCGGCCACGACGACGATCGGGCTCTGCACCGGCGTCCTGTTGTTGCCCGAGCACAATCCGGTGATCGTGGCCAAACAGGCGGCCAGCCTGGACAAGATCAGCGGCGGCCGATTCTCGCTCGGCATCGGAATCGGTTGGTCGCGTGAAGAATTCGACGCTCTCGGAGTTCCCTTCGAGCGGCGCGCCGCCCGCACCGCCGACTATGTTGCTGCCATGCGCGCCATCTGGCGCGAGGATATTGCTTCGTACGCAGGAGAATTCGTCGACTTCGACGCGATCAGGGTGAACCCGAAACCGCGACGGCGCCGCATCCCGGTCCTGTGCGGCGGCAACAGTGATGCTGCGCTTCGCAGGGTCGCACGGTGGGCGGACGGCTGGTACGGCTTCAATCTTCACCCCGACGACGTCGCGGCCCGGGTGTCGACGCTGCGTGAGATGTGTGGGCACGCCGGGCGCGACCCTGGTGAGCTGCGGCTGGCGGTAGCGCTGCGCGATTCGAGGCCGTCGGACGTCGGGCGTCTGGCAGAGTTGGGTGTCGACGAGCTGGTTCTGGTCGCCTCGCCGCCGCAGGATCCGGCTGCCGTCGCCGACTGGGTGGCTGACCTGGCCGCGGATTTGCAGTGAGGGAGCACGGTGAACCACTGGACTGCAGTCGCGGGTGCGGCGGTGTTCGTCTGGCTGGGGATGGTGCTTGCCATTTCGTTCCTGGAGGCACCGCTGAAGTTCCGGGCCCCTGGCGTCACGATTGCGCTGGGACTTGGTATCGGCCGGCTTGTTTTTCGGGCTCTCAACATCTGCGAAGCGGTGCTGGCTGTGGTCGTCGCCGTCGCGTTGGTGGTCGGCAGCCCCGGTCCGGGGGTCGTTGTGGCGGTTCTGGTGGCCGCCGCAGCGCTGGTGATTCAAGTGGTCGGCGTGCGTCCCGCGCTGACGCGGCGCTCGGACGCCGTTTTGGCTGACGCCACACAGGCCGAAGGTGGACGCTCGCGCGCGCACTACGTCTATGTCGTGTTGGAACTCGTCAAGGTGGCGGCGCTGCTGTTCAGTGGCGTTCTGCTGCTTGGCTTTTGATAAAGAAGCTGATGGAGGAAGTCATGGATTCGATCTCGCTGACCCAGCTCGCCGACGAACAGCTGGCCGCGGCCCGCTCGTCGAACAGCGGCCGGGCCGCACACACCGTGCACGGCGGCCACGATCACCAGCTGCGGCAGACGCTGATCGCCCTGGCAAGTGGCCATGAACTCAGCGAGCACCACTCGCCGGGGGAGACGACGCTGCAGGTGCTCCGCGGCCACGTCCGGCTGGCCACCGCCGACGATGCGTGGGAAGGCCAGAGCGGTGATCTGCTGGTGGTACCGCGGGATCGGCACGGCTTGAAGGCCATCGACGATTCGGTGGTCCTGCTGACGGTGCTGGCCGACAGCTGACTGGTCAGTACCGGTAGTCGGCCAGATCGGTGGCGCCCTGCCGGATGTCGCCGTCGAGCATCAGCAGGGCCGGCACCATCTCGGAGGTGACCAGCCCGTGGCGGCCGGTCACGTCGTCGATGAGGTCGAAGCACTGGGCGATGACCTCCGGGGTGTCGACGACGATGGTGGTCACCGGCACCTGGCGTCCGTACTGAATCAGCTTGTCGCCGTGGGGTTTATGGTCTCCGTGGAAGCCCCAGATGCCGCGAAGTACGGTGGCGCCGCCGACGGTGTTGGATTCCCAGAGTCGCCGCACCAGGGCCCGGTGGACGGGAACCCCGTCGTGATGGGTGGATGCGTCGGTGTGGATCGTCAGCTTCTGACGCAGTTCGCGGCCGTGTGCGTCGACGGCGGGCAGGGCCGGCGGACGGGCAAGCAGTTGGCCGTCGCGTTTGAGGACCTGCACGCGTTCCACCGTCACCAGCGGCTGATCCATCAGTCCCTCGAGTTCGGGCAGAGCGCGCCGCGCCTGCGCGGCGGTGCCGATCGCGATGATCATGATCGGCACGTCGGTGTTGCCGCTGAAAAAGCGGGCCCGGCGCCGCCGGCCGTCGGCGGTGCCGTCCACGCCGAGGAACACGGTCGCTCCGGCGAAGTGGTGGCGGTGCAGCAGATCGCAGACCGCGTAAAAGGCGGCAGCGCCGTTGATCCGGCGCCGTCGGCCGACATAGATCGTGAGCTTGACCCCGTCGTCTCCTTCGGGGAGCTCACCGCTGTAGAGCCGGGCCCGCTCCAGGGTGATCAAGCCGCGCTTGGTGATGGCGATGACGTCGTCGATCAGTCCGCCGATGGTCTCCGCGGTGTCGACGGCGGCCACCGCGATCGGCGGATCCTCGGACAGCGTCAACGATTGATCGCTGCGGATCACATGTCGCGGGCCGAAGCTGGCGATGCCGCGCAGCATCACGCTCTCGGCCACCTGGCGTTGCGCGTACAGGTCGAGCATCGCCTCGGCCAGGAAGCGGGAGCCGGCACGCTGGCGCTCGCCGAAGAACGCGGTCAGCTTGAGATAGGTGTCGTTCACAGCATTCCCGCAATCCACTGGCCGAGCATCGCCGCGGCGACGCCCAGGATGACGCTGACGACGAGATTGGCTATCGCGGGCCAGATCTGGCGTTCTTCGGTGAGCCGTTGCGTCTCCAGCATCCAGGTCGAGAACGTGGTGTACGCCCCCACGAACGCGGTGCCGGCCAGCAGCGCGACATGCTGGCTGAGGGTGAGCCCGCTGATGAAGCCGAGCAGCACCGCACCGCTGATGTTGACCGCCAGCGTGCCGAACGGGAACGACCGTGCCGCGCGGCGCGCGACCGCGCGGTCGACCATGAACCGGGCCACCGAACCCAGCCCGCCGATCAGCATCACCCCGGCCCAGATCGCGACGGTCACGCGCGGATCCTGACCCGGCGGACCAGGGCCGTCGCGACGTAGACGGCCAGCAGTCCGGCGGCGATGCTGACCGCGCTGTAGGCGGCTGCGAGGCCGTAATGGTGGTGCTCGATCATCTTCAGCGTCTCGACCTGCATCGTCGAAAACGTGGTCAGTCCGCCGCAGAGGCCGGTGCCCAGCAGGGGGCGGCGGTAACTCGACAACGGCAGTCGTTCGAGCAGGCGGGTGGTGAAGTAGCCGAGCAGGAAGGCGCCCACGACGTTGACACCGAACGTCGCCCACGGCCAGCGCGCCGGGTCGTCGGCGAAGACCGTCGCGAGGATCGCCCTCGCGAGGGTGCCCACCGCGCCGCCGACGAACACGGCCGCCAGTTCCCGGTTGTCGTGACCGAACACGGGCAACTCCCTTAACCGTCGATGAATCCGCGAGCAAGTATCACCCTAGGGAAGGCAGAATTGGCGTCATGGCGGCTAACCCCCGCGCCGGTAAGCCGGCGCTCCCCGAAGACCTCGTCGATCTGCCCCATCTGGTCACCGCGTATTACTCGGTGAACCCCGATCCCGACAACATCGACCAGCAGGTGGTGTTCGGCACCTCGGGGCATCGCGGTTCCAGCCTGGACGGCGCGTTCAACGAGGCGCACATCCTGGCCACCACCCAGGCGATCGTGGAGTACCGCGCCGCGCAGGGCACCACCGGGCCGCTGTTCATCGGCCGCGACACCCACGGGTTGTCCGAGCCGGCCTGGGTGTCGGCGTTGGAGGTGCTGGCCGCCAATGACGTTGTGGCGATGATCGATTCGGCCGACCGCTACACCCCTACCCCGGCGGTCAGCCATGCCATCCTGGCTTTCAATCGCGGGCTGAGTTCGGGTCTGGCCGACGGTATCGTCGTCACTCCGTCGCACAATCCGCCGCGTGACGGCGGGTTCAAGTACAACCCGCCCAACGGCGGCCCGGCCGACACCGATGCCACCGGTGCGATTGCCAAGCGGGCCAACGAGATTCTGCGCGGCGGTCTCAAGGACGTGAAGCGGATGCCGCTGGCTCGCGCCTTGCAGAGTGCCGAGCGCCACGACTACCTGGACGCCTACGTCACCGATCTGCCCAACGTCGTGGACATCCACGCGATCCGCGCCGAGAAGATCCGCATCGGGGCCGACCCGCTGGGCGGGGCGAGCGTGGACTACTGGGCGGCCATCGCCGAACGCCATGACCTCGACCTCACCGTGGTCAACCCGCTGGTGGATGCGACGTGGCGGTTCATGACGCTGGACACCGACGGCAAGATCCGGATGGACTGCAGCTCGCCGAACGCGATGGCCTCGCTGATCGCCAACCGGGATTCCTATCAGATCGCCACCGGCAACGACGCCGACTCCGACCGGCACGGCATCGTCACCCCGGATGCGGGGCTGATGAACCCCAACCACTATCTGGCGGTGGCGATCGACTATCTGTTCTCGCACCGCCCGGACTGGCCGGCCAGTGTGGCGGTCGGCAAGACGGCGGTCAGCTCATCGATCATCGACCGGGTGGTGGCCGGCCTGGGTCGCAAGCTGATCGAGGTGCCGGTGGGCTTCAAATGGTTCGTCGATGGATTGATCAGCGGGACAATCGGTTTCGGTGGGGAAGAGTCGGCAGGAGCGTCGTTCTTGCGCCGCGACGGTTCGGTGTGGACCACTGACAAGGACGGCATCATCCTGGCCCTGCTGGCCTCGGAGATCCAGGCGGTCACCGGGTCGTCGCCGTCGCAGCGCTACTCAGAGCTGGCCGCCAAGTACGGCGCGCCGGTCTATGCCCGCGTCGACGCCCCGGCCAACCGGGAGCAGAAGGCGCGGCTGGCCAAGCTGTCCCCGGAGCAGGTCAGCGCTACCGAGTTGGCCGGGGAGCCGATCACCGCCAAGCTGACCACCGCGCCGGGCAACGGCGCGCCGCTGGGCGGGCTGAAGGTGACCACCGCCGACGGCTGGTTCGCCGCGCGGCCGTCGGGCACCGAGGACGTCTACAAGATCTACGCCGAGTCGTTCAAGGGGCCCGAACACCTGGCGGAGGTGCAGGAAGCGGCCCGTGAAGTGGTGAATACAGTCATTTCGTGAGCCGGACCGACCGCTGATCTTCGCGGCATATCGGCGAATGAGTGGATAGCTAATAAATGAGTATTCACCACATTCTTCGACAGGTACTGGCACAACTGGGATTCCGCACGTTAGATCATGATCACGGCATTCGAGGGCAACCCCCATCCCTCGGCTGTCGGGTGCCCGCCCTGGGCTGCTCGACCCCCCTTGTGGCCCAGGACGGGCGCTTTGCGTTCGGCACGGTGGGTCCGCTTGGCTGCGCGGCTGAAGAGCAATGCGGCCCGTCCTAATACAGTCATCTCGTGAGTTCTGTCGCCGAGGGTGACTGTTCCGCGGAAGCAGGGGAAAAGCTTCCGCGGGAGGTCTGGGTTCTGATCGCCGCCAACGCGGTGATCGCCTTGGGCTATGGCGTCGTGGCGCCGGTGTTGCCGCAGTTCGCTCGCAACTTCGGCGTGAGTATCAGCGCCGCGACGTTCGTGATCACGGCCTTCGCGGTGATGCGGCTGGTCTTCGCGCCGGCCTCGGGCATGTTGGTGCAGCGCCTGGGGGAGCGGCGGATCTACGTCAGCGGCCTGCTGATCGTGGCCCTGTCGACCGGGGCATGCGCGTTCGCTCACACCTATTGGCAGCTGCTGGTGTTCCGGGCGCTGGGCGGGATCGGCTCGACGATGTTCTTCGTCTCCGCGTTGGGACTGATGATCCGGATCAGCCCGCACAACGCCCGCGGCCGGGTGGCCGGCATGTTCTCGTCGGCGTTCCTCGTCGGGTCGGTGGCCGGACCGCTGCTCGGCAGCCTCACCGTGGGTCTGGGTCTGGCGGCGCCGTTCCTCATTTACGGCGCGGCATTGCTGATCGCCGCGGCGGTGGTCTTCATCAACCTGCGGCACTCCCACCTGGCCGCACCGGCGCCCGCTGACGAACTCACGGTGACCCTGGGTGTAGCACTGCGGCACCCGGCCTATCGCGCGGCGCTGCTGTCGAACTTCGCGACCGGGTGGTCCGCTTTCGGGCTGCGGGTGGCGTTGGTGCCGCTGTTCATCACCGAGGCGTTGCACCGCGGTCCTGGCGTCGCTGGAGCGGCGCTCGCCACGTTCGCGGCCGGCAACGTGGCGGCGGTGATTCCGTCGGGCCGGTTGTCGGACCGGACCGGGCGGCGGCCGTTGCTGATCATCGGGTTGGGGGCGTCCGGGTTGACGACGGCCGTGGTCGGCGCGGCGACAGCGCTGCCGGTGTTCCTAGTGGGTGCGTTCGTCGCCGGGGCGGCCACCGGCGTGTTCACCGCGCCGCAGCAGGCCGCGGTGGCCGACATCATCGGCAAGGCTCGCGGCGGGACGGCGGTGGCGACTTTCCAGATGATGTCGGACCTGGGTTCGATCGCCGGATCGCTCGGTGTGGGGGAGATCGCGCAGCATCTGTCGTTCGAGTGGGCGTTCGCGATCAGTGGAGTCATCCTGGTGCTGGCGTCGATCGGGTGGCTGCTGGCGCCGGAGACGCGGGACAGGCCGCCGTTGGAGCACACCCCGCCCCGGCCGCTGGGGCCTGAGGCCGCCGGTGAGCTGCCCTGAGGGCGTGGCTTCCGTGAGATTGCACTGGCGCAGGGAAAGCGCGAGTGGACGTCTGCGTGAGTTCAATCTCGACGTTGTCTCGCCGTATATCGCCGGTTGCTGCCTGCTCTGAGCAGCGATTTTGAGGCGCGGGTGCCGGTGGTGTAACTTCGGTGGGCACACCTGGGGCTATGGCGCAGTTGGTAGCGCACCACACTGGCAGTGTGGGGGTCAGGGGTTCGAATCCCCTTAGCTCCACCAGGCAAAACAGCACTCGATTGAGTGCTCAGAAGGTCGTTTGACGACAGTTCTGACGACAGTTCGGTTCATCTCAGCCGTGAGCAGGAGCGCATCGCCCCCTTCTCATCAGCTCCCGGATGGCCGCCACGGCGCTGTCGGTCAACACAGTCCGCCCCTGCGGCGTGACGGCCCCTGCGGTGTGGCGGGGTGATGGCCATGCCATTGGTCCCAACCAACCAGCGGCGGTCAGCGTCCCCGCTCCGATCGTCGAATTTCCGTCACGCTGCAGCATGATGCCTGCTCGCGAACCGTGAGCCTCCCGGCCGGGGCATGTCGTGTCTCGGCTGGCGATCCTACGACTTGTCGTATCCTGACCGCCGGGAGGCAAGAGTCGGTTGAACGCAGCTCAGAGCGGAGATAGCCAGGCTCCTGGGGGTCCCTCTAGTGGTCTTCGCGACATACCAGAACCCCTACATGGAGAGACTGGTGTCGCGCTGTCCGGGCCACCAATATCGCCCATGGCACGCATTTCCCTGTACGACGACGTCCAATGGGAACTATTCATCCTTGAATGGGTGCATGCCCTGAGATCCGGCTACGTTCAGGTCAAGCGGTTCGGTGGAGCCGGTGACAGGGGCGCGGACATTGCGGCGTTCAAGACTGCAAACGGCCTAGAAGGTGCTTGGGACTGTTTCCAGTGCAAGCACTATGCAGAACCTCTCGCCCTAGGAGACATACTTCCCGAGATTCTGAAGATCTTCGTGGCAACTGTTGTCGGAGAGTGCGTTCTGCCGGACAGCTACCAGATCTTGGCTCCCCGCGGTTGCAGTACAAACTGCGGTCGGATGCTCAGCAGCCCGCAGAAGTTGAGGAAAAAGTTCCTCGACCACTTGGCCGACGACGACAGCACCCTCGCGAGGGGCCTTGAGTCGGACCTCGTCTCTTCGGTTCAGGAACTGGCGTCGGTCACGGATTTCTCGATGTTCCGATCCGTCGAGCTGACTGATGTGCTTGAACTGCATAAGACAACTTGTTGGTACAGCGACCGATTCGCCACAGCGCTTCAGCCGCGACCCGCTCATGTGCCAGCTCCCGGTGACTTGGCGACACACGAACGGAGATACGTACAACAACTGGTTGATGTTTACGCCGAAGCACACCCCGAGGAAAGCCTCCAACCCGAATCAGTGGCATCAAATCCCAGAGTGGGCGAACGCTTTCGCCGCCACCGCGAGAACTTCTACAAGGCGGAGGCGCTACGAGTGTACGCGCGGGATTCAGTGCCGCCGGGGACTTTTGAGCGATTGCAGGATGACATTCATTCGGGTGTTATCGATGTAGTCGAGGACCACCACGCCACGGGCCTGAGACGTTTGACGAGTGTGCTTTCGCTAGTTGGACAGCTGGATCTGAGTCGGCATCGTCTGATTTCGGTGGTCGAGATCGATGATCGACAGGGCATGTGCCACCAGCTGGCGAACGTCGATCGGATTCAATGGATGTCGCGCAATGAATGACTACGACAATCGGGCACCGAACGGTCCAGCGGGCGACCGTCGGAGGCCGCAAAGCATCAATGAATCGCCGCTGAACGGCCCTTTGGAGGTCGGCATCCGCGTGTTGATGATCTTGACCCAGGCCTTCCCAGCTGAACTCGACCTGAATCAGCTTGTCCTGCTTGATCACTTCGTGCTCCACAGCAGGGACGTCGGTGGCCCTGAAAGTCTGCATCCGGCTCTGCCGATCCGTGCAGGCGAGATTGCGGCCAAGCGTGAATCTATCGAGGCAGGAATTGGTCTTCTGCTGAGGCTGCATCTCGCCGAGATTGCGGTTGGAATGAACGGGGTGCGGTTTCTTGCCGGCGACGGCGCCCTGCACTTCGTGGGAGTCTTGGGCTCGTCGTACTCACATCGCTTGCGCGATCGTGTCGGATGGGTGTTGGGAAGTTTTCCCGATCTGGACGAAGCGAATCTGCGACGGCAGACAAAGGCGATATTCGATTCCTGGTCCGAAGAATTTCACTGGCCCGATACGGACGGGAACAATGGCAAACCGCATTAGCCTGACGCATCTGACTTTCGTGGGGCCCGGCAAGGCTCCAGCGACGGTTGATTTCGGGCCACGAACGACTGTCATCCATGGTCCCTCTGACACAGGGAAGTCGTTCATTGTCGACGCCATTGACTTCATGCTTCGTGGTTCCACTCTTCGGGAGATTCCGCAGCGCGCGGGCTACAGCACAGTCCTATTGGGAATTCGGACGCCGACTGGTGAAGACGTCACGCTCACCAGGGGGGTCGAGGGCGGCAGTTTTGGCTTGCTGGAGGGAGTACTGTGCGGCGCTTCTCTAAAGCGATCGGTGAGAGGCTTTCCGCGTGGCAGGTCCCTGATGGTGATGAGGTCCGTTATGACCGGGATGAGCAGGATCTGATAGCGGGCGATCAATTACGCTCTGCTCACGGTAAAGGCGTTCGCGCAATCCTCCACTCCGCCTTCACCATTGGCCTTGCTCAGTATTGCTTTGAAAATGATCTTCCACACCCTGGATTTGTCGTTCTGGATTCACCATTGGTGACCTATCGCCCACCGAAGCCTGGCGAAGCCGTCGATCGTGAGGTTCTCGACATCGGCATTGCTGCGCGGTTCTACGACGACATTCAGCAGTCGGTTGGTGGGCAGGTCATCATCATGGAGAACATGGATCCACCATCTGGACTCCGGAAGGAGTCAACCGACGTATTTTTCACAGGCGTTGCGGGGGAAGGCCGATTCGGCTTTTTTCCGTCTCAGCCGTTGCCGTCGTAACCAGAGACCTTTGATATTTCGACAACGGCAACGTCATCGTCGGCTTGCGGCACTCGATCGCGCGTCGTTGCGGTCGACTTGTACGGACTCGAAGCTGAACGTATCCGCTGAATTCCATCAGGCGAACGCTACCCGGTTTCGTCGCCGAGGCTGTTGGAGGCGAACAGTGAGCCCATCGAGTCCAAAGCATCCCGTTGAACGGCTTCGATGACCTCGACATAGGTTCCCGTCGTCACCGTGATTGAGCTGTGGCGCAGAATCTTCTGAACCGTCGCCGGCTGAACTCCCATTGTGAAGAGCAGGGTGGCGCACGAGTGTCGGAGGTCGTGGACGCGAAGTTGCGGCACCTCCGCCTTCGCGCACAGGCTGTGGAACATTCGGTTGACGTTGCGCGGCTCCAACGCGCCGCCCTTAGGGGTCGTGAAAACCAGTCCCGTGTCGCGCCACGTTGATCCGGCGGCCAGGCGCTCCTCCAGCTGGCGCCGGCGGTGGTTAGTCAGAATCGGCACAAGCGTCCGAGGTACTGGCAGAACTGCGACGGATCCTTCAGTTTTGACGTTCTCAAGCTTCAGCTGGCCGTCCACGCGGTGCAACGCTCGCCTGATTGTAATCCGCTCAGCGTCTAGATCGACGTCGGACCATTGCAGCCCGAGCGCCTCACCACGACGGAGTCCCATCGACAGCGCGACTGCCCACAGTGCATAAAGTCGCGTCGTCTCAGCGGTCTTGAGAAAGCGCATCGCCTCAGCCCGCGTGAAAGAGCGCACCTTCCGGTCATCGGTCACGCGCAACTGAACGAGTCGGGCGACGTTGCGGCTTAACATCTCTTCGTCGACCGCATCCTGCAGAGCAGCCCGCAAAACGCGCAGAATGTGGCGAATCGAGCTGGCAGACAACGCGTCGTTGCAGCACTTGGCAGGCACGAGAGCGCAGCACCGTGCCTGCGACTTGCGCCCTCGCGCTGCGTCCTTCCCTTGGGCGCAGCATTGGCATCGGGTCTGCAATCCGGTCAGCCATGCGCGAATATGCGAGGCCTGCAGTGACTTCAGCTTCCGATTGCCAATTCCCGGGATGATGTGCAGGCGCACGTCGCCCTCATAGGTCGCATACGTCGTGCGCCGAACGCTAGGCTCCGCAATGTGCTCTAGCCAGTAGGTCATGTACTCAGCGACCGTCAACGTCGTTGTTGCAGTGGGTATGCCGCGTCGCTGTTGATCGAGAACCTTGCCGAGTTCGTCCAAGGCGGCACGCTCACTATCGCCGTAGACGCTGATGCGCTTCCGTCGTCCGTCCGGCGTGTCGACGAAGACTTTCGCCTCCCAGCGCCCATCACCTCGTCGGTACACGCCGCCCTGGCCGTTCGCGTTGCGACGTGCTTTCCCACCTGCAGCCATCACGCGGCTCCTTCAATCAAGCCGGATAGGTAGTCGTCGAAAGACTGCCGCACGATCCGCCGGCACCTACCGATCTGTACCGATCTGACACGTCCGTCCCAGATCAGCCGGTACACCATCCATCGACTGACTGCGAGACGATCCGCCGCGGCCTGCACGGTGATCAGCTCAGCACTGAATTCAGTATGCATCCGTTTTCCTCTCCGTGTGGAAGTAATTCGGAATGCCGGCGTACGGCTTGTGGGGGTGAAGTAACACATACGGGTTGTGCTGCGGGCGAGGCAATTTCAGCTATTCGCAGGGTCCCGGGACCGGTCTTCTCGCGATCGAATACGGGCGTAGTCATGTCGACCAGTCTGGTGGCGAGGATTGATCGTGCGTCCAGCGATTCGCACGGACGATGTGGCGATGTTCGATCATTCGGTGCGCCGCAGACACGACCAAAGTGCGTTCACCGAGATTGCCCAGCCCGGCTCGATCGAATGTCCATTCCACTTCTTCTTCGGCACCGTGAAGCGCCCGATCATGTTCGTCGGTCGCGAGGTCTGAGCGGTGGCGTTGCTCCCGAGTCCACTCAGCTCGATGCTCGCGCAGCGCACTCATCGTGGTGGAGAACAGCCGGGATTTGGTGGTGATATGCCCACGAAAGCCGAGAGTGTGCAGCCAGCGGTCTATCTCCGAGTAGGCGCCATGATCGGCTAGATCGAGAATTGTGGTCAGAATCGCCCGGATATGTGTGGGGACGTCTAAATCGGGAACGGCGAGCGGTGACATCCGTCGGACCCCAACGCCGAAGTCGGCGACGGATTTGGTCACGTACTTGGCCAGGTAGGCCGGGACCGACCGACGCGACTGGCGAGGTGTTGCCCCGCCGCAGTCACTACTGTCCGACCGCAATGGCCGCGCATCCGTCTGAGTGCCGAACTGTATTACACGGCTACTGATTTCAGCGCCGTGTGCTGGGGCGGCGACAGTGAGTGCGACGCCGCTTGCGGCCTGATGGATTAGGAGGGCCAGGTCGGTGGCTGTGATTGAGGACTTGGGTGGTGTTGGGGCTTGGCCCGGCTGTGGCGGCTCGTCGAGGCGGATTACGGCGTGGAAGTGCGGGATCGCCCGACGTTGCATCTCGGTCACCTTCACGAAATTGATTCGGGCAGCGGTGGGGGATTCGCCGAGCGCGCGTAAGCGTCTACGCAACAGCCGGCGCAGGGCGATGGTGAAGCGCCGCCACAGTTCAGGGGCATGCCAGGCGAACAGGACATGCCCCATGTAGTCGTAACAGTCCTCGCAGAGCGGCTGACCGACATGAGCATCGCCCTCGTGGTGGATGGAGCTGCACCACAGGGGTCTCCCGTGCTGGCAACGTTGGTGGGCATTCCGGCCCCGGTCGTGGCACCGCCGAGCCTGGCCTCGCTGGCCGTCATCGCGTGTGGTGTGCACGGCCCCGAAACTGGGCGCGGTCAGCGTGACGAACACCTGAGGGTGTTCGGCGACTGTGGGCGGCAGATCGTGATGGCCACCGTGCACGCCGGCGTGTACGAGTTGCCAGGTATCGCGGGCATAGAGATCAGAGCAGGACGGGCAGGCGACAGCGCGTCGGTTGTTGCATCGGGTCCACACCCGAAGCTCGCGACCGAAGCTGTCGGTTCCTGTCAGACGGATCGGATTCGCACAGAACCCAGCATTCTCCGCTTTATTCCACCAGGTCTCGAAGTCGCGGGAGGCGGCGCGACGCACCATCTGCGCCACCACGCCGATGGTGTCGGTACCGGCCGGAAGGCCTGGCAGTGTCGAAACCGCAATGCCCAGCGCAGCAGTGGTCACGACTGGCGACCTTCAGTCTCGGCGGTCCGAGGATGCGCTCTTGTGGGGGCAAAGCGAGCGACGAGATCATCAATGGCGGAATCGGTGACGTGGAAGGCCCGAACTCGCAACGGTTCAGCGTTGCCGTCAGTGCAGACGTAACCGACACCGGGAGTACCGGTGGAGATTCCATCACACAAGGCGCCGGCTTCTCGGGCGGCGGCTCCGAGCACCATCGCGGTCTGGGTGGCTTCACTCATGCGCAGCCCGACCCGGATGGAGAAGAGCTGCCGGATGGGCAAAACATCTTTAGACGGGTCCTGTACCGCGGCGACCACCGAGATACCGACTGCGCGGCCCTGGGACAGCAGCAGCCCCAGCAGCTGCTCAACCTCGGCGCGTGTTCTGCGGTCCCCGAGATAGGCAGTCAGCGAGGCGATTTCGTCGATAATCAATACAATCAGTGGTGCGGAGACACTCGGAGTGTGAAGCCGAGTCTTCCCCCGCAGCCGTTGCGCACGTTTCTGCATCACCGCGACAACCGCCCGCAGCGCAGCGAGTGTCTGTTCACCGTTGTCATGGGCGAGCGAGGTGAACAACACTTGTCCGCGCCCGAACTCCATCCCTCCCTTGGGATCTACGACGACGAGGCGTGCGCAGCCCGCCCGCACGGCGGGGCCGACGGCGGCAATGATTGACCAAAGCACCGAGCCCTTGCCCGAGCCGGTCGCGCCTGCGACCAAGATGTGCTGTCCCAGTAGCGGTAGGCGCCAACGCTCACCGGCCTCGGTGAGCCCCACCCACAGGCGGGACAGGTCCGGTGTGGTGCCCCTGGCCGGACGAGGAAGTTGGATGGGTGTCGTCAGCGGATCGCCGTGATGGGCGGTGATGCGGATCGAGCCCGGTCGGGTCGAGCGAATGGTCACCCGCTGGGCGCTCAGCGCTTCGGCTAACGCGTCACCTCGGGATTGCCAGTCGGCCAACGACTGGCCCGTGAGGATGCGTACCTCGAGAACGTCGCTCGTGACACCGATCGTCACCGAACGCAGAATCGGCACCATGACGTGACCGTCGAGACCGGCGGTCAGGCCACACAGCGTGCAGACCGTGGCCCATCGGCCTCGATAGATACCCCATGTGCGCCACTGGACCCGCAGACGTACCGTCACCCACTGACGGAACGTTTGGGGGGATAACAGAAACCAGCTGAACAATGCGAGAGCCGACCAGATCGCCGCCAAGAGGCCGACCAAGGGACCGCAAGTGACGGCCATCCAGACGCTTGTGATGGCCGGAATGCTGATCATCGGAAACAACACCGACGCCCATACCAGCGCAGCAGTCGCTTTGCCAAGCGCCGTGGCTGCACGGAGGGCAATGTCATCGGAGTCCGAGTGGTTCGGAAGAGAGCGGTTGGAGCGGTGAGCTCGTGGGTGGCCAGGCATGGCAGACCTTCCGGCAGGCTTGCGGGATCGGGGTAAGGAGAGGCTTCGGCCGAGCGGGCGCAGCACCACCGTCTCTTGGTGTTGCGGTGCTGCGCCCACTCGACGAAAGGGTCAGGCGGCCGGCTTGCTCGTGCCGCCGGGTACGCCGCTCGGTGACGCATTCCGAGGTGCGGCAACGACTCCCGCCAGTGGTGCACCTGAAGCGCGGATCGCTTCAGCGCGGAACGCGACTCCGCTGCGACTGTCCTGGCTCCACGGCAGGGCAACCAAGCCCTCGATGTGGATCGGCTGCCCGACCGTCACATTCGGGTCGCCGGCAACCGTCACGGTGATGACGTCGCCGCCCGTGGAGTCCAGCGCCATCACCTGGACCTGCCACAGCGGCAGACCCGTCTCGCGATCCAGCTTCGGCTGGCCGGTGTCAAACGCGATCCGCTGTTCGGGTGCCCGCGTGCACACAAATGACACACCGCCGGTGTTAATACGTAGTTTCATTCCAACTGTCCTTCCTGCTGTTTTCTCGCGACCGCTCGGCCGCGACCACCAGTTCAGGCGGACAACTCGGACATTCCCAGGGCATCAGTTAGACAAAGCGGACAGACGCCTGGACAACGCGGACACTCGGACGACAATCGCGCGCCAACTTTTGTGCTTTGGGCGTCGCTAACGCTGGCACCGCGCTCCTAGCATGAGCAGATCGAGAAGCTACCTGTTCCTAACCACGCACTGACGACGCGAATGAGTGAAAAGGGTTTCAGCGAAGCCAGACTCGCAACAGCCGCCGGTGTCGACGTCAAGACGGTGGGCCGCTGGGTCAGGGGTGAATCACTGCCCCAGGCGGTCAACGCGCGCGCCACCGCCGACGCACTGGGCTGTGATCCGCAGACGCTGTGGCCAGACATCTTTCCCACCCTGCGCCCACCTGGTACCGGCACGGTCGCGGTCAGTGTGTACCGAAGCCGCGCGGACGTCCCTGTCGCCGTGTGGACCCAACTGTTCGGCGGCGCCGCCGAGCAGATCGACATCCTGGTCTACGGGGGCACCTTCCTCTTCGACGGCATTCCCAGGTTCTGCTCAACGCTCGCAGTCGCGGCCGAACGCGGAGTCGCCATTCGCTTCATCGTGGGTGATCCCGATTGCGCTGCGGTAAGCCAACGCGGGGAAGAGGAGACGATTGGCTCAGTTCTAGCAGCTCGCTGCCAGATCACACTCGCACGATTGGCTTCACTCGCCGACGCCCCAGGCTTGGAGGTGCGCACACACGCCACACCGCTGTACACGTCGATGTTCCGCGCGGACAACACCCTGATTGCCAACCCGCACCTATACGGTGCTCCCGCCAGCGACAATCCCGTCCTCTTTATTCGACGTGACGACGCGCCCGAGCTGTGGCGCGATCACCAACTCTCTTTCGAACGGGTGTGGAACACCGCCCAACCATTACCCACGCACGCCTGACCTGCCGATTGGAGAACCGTATGGCCCGGACCGACTACTACAACGATCCCCACGCGCCAGCCGCAAACAGTGTGGTGCCCTCCACTACCGCCGTCGTCACCGATTCACATGATCGCATCGTGCTAATTCGCCGCCGCGACAATAACCTTTGGGCATTGCCGGGTGGCGCAATGGAATTGGGCGAATCCATCGTCGACGCGGCGGTTCGTGAAGTGAAAGAGGAAACCGGTCTCGACGTCGAGATCAGCGGACTCATCGGCGTCTACACCAATCCTCGCCACGTTATGGCCTACGCCGACGGTGAAGTCCGTCAACAGTTCTCGCTGTGCTTCACCACCCGGCTGCTCGGTGGACAGTTGCGAGTCGACTCGGAAAGCACCGACATCGCCTGGACGTCACCAGGCGAACTTGCATCTTTGGACGTCCACCCCTCGATGCGGCTGCGCATTCAGCACTACCTTCAACGCCGCGACAGCCCATACCTCGGGTAGCCCGGCAAGGTCGTCTCTAGCCGGCGGAGGCACTAACTCGTGCTGCCGCCGCCAACAGGCTCGGCGCCGCCCGCTCGATCGCACGATGCACAGGATCCCCATCGGGGTAACGCGACAGGATCTCCGTGACTCGATCTTCAGCTCGCACAGGCGAGCCCTGCGGGCCAGTGGTCAAGTCCGCGCACGTCAGCACGTCTAGTAACAACGACGGAGGTGCCGTGAACTCGGCCAGCGCGTCTAAGAGGCCGCGCTCCCGCGCCTCGAACACCGCGCCCGTGTGATAGGCCACCAGCGAGACCACCACTGCGGGAAAGCCCTCGTCGCGGACGAACACTGCGCCGTCGACGGGGTGGAAACCAGTCGATCGAACTGACGGCGCATAGCCAACATCGTGAAGCCACGCGGCAGCCACCACCGCGTCGGCATCCATGGCGCCCAAGCCGACGACCAATCGCTCCGCCGTCGCCGCGACTCCGCAGACATGGGCCCACCGATGCGGCAGATCGGCCAGTCGCTCCTCGGCGATCGCCCGTGCACGTGCCGCGTCCGTCACCACGATGCAAGTCTACGAATGTGCCCGACACAGCACCGACGCGATTTGGGCGAAAGATCCACGCCGCGGCGGCTCCCGTCCGCTGGCGCTCCCGTCCGCCACCACGGACCGAAAAATGCCTATCGGATCGAGGCTGTGAGAACTTTCTCTACTGTTATCAAGAACAGGTTCTCAGCCCACTTCGGGATCGCCATGAGTGGCGTCCACAAAGCGGTCGATGGCCCTATCGATTCGATCCCGAGCGACTTCACCCGATATTCGCCCACTGCTGAACGCCGCCAAATTGGCAAGCCACACATCAGCGATCAGCCCCGCTAGTCGCTGGTCTCTGACCGTGGGCTCGCCGCCGCTCAAAGTCCTTGCCAGCAGACCTTCAATGACGTCGATCGCTTCATCGGTGGCTGCGGCGGCGGTGTGGTCGGCGAGGACGAAGGCGCGCGTCACCGCCTCGGTCAAGCGCGGGTCTTGGTTGCCATTCGGTGTGCAGGCAGTCGACGAGCAAGCGAAGGCGTTCGCGCGGTGTCGACGCGGTGACGGTCCAATCGCGGCTGTTTCCAAACTCTTGGAACTCGCGGGTCAACGCCGACACCAAGAGGTGGATCTTGGAGGGGAAGTACCGGTACAGCGTGCTGACGCCGATTCCGACCTGCGCGGCCACCGCGCGAACGTGCACAGCCTCGTAACCGCCGCTAACTGCCAGCATCATCGCGGCATCTACTGCACTGTTACGGCGGTACGTGTCGACACCGCCAAGGTCGGCCGCCCTATCGGGGCGATGCTGCCTCAACTTCGAAGCCATGCTGCCAACGCCACGCTCAGACGCTGTGATCACCAATTGGTTGGTGAAGCGCGCCGGCTAGCCGATCAAACAGGTCCTCGAATCCGCTCACGTCGCCGTGCGCAGCGAAATGATCGACACCCACCGTCACGAAGACTGCGCTGGCGGTGAACCGGGTGATGCCATCGTGACTGACTCCCGTTCCGCTGACGTGAAGAGCACGTCCTTGGCGGCCGGTGATCTGGGCAGTAATCCTGTGCGGTTCGTGCAACGGGACAGGTCGCAGATACTCCACTGTCAGACTGCGTGTCACCGCGGGCGTGCCGGCCACCCACAACGTGAAGCCCAGTACGTCGTCACAGGCTGTCGCTACTGCGCCGCCGTGCGCCAGTCCTGGGGCGCCGATATGGCGCTCATCGAACGTCACATCGCTGTAGACCTCGTCACCGTCGCGATAGACAACCAGCTGCAATCCATGCGAATTCGCGGGCCCGCACCCGGTACACGTCGAGGTATGCGGAGGCAGTAGATATGGCCCCGGATGTGCTGTGTCACCCATCGTCATCCCCTTGTTTCGCACTGATTCGCGATATCGTCGGGCCCGCACCGCAACTGCAACGAGCCTTCGTTTGGCAGCTTCTGGACGCACCAAGACCCTCCCGCGTAGACACGACGGCCATGCCTACCGACCAGGGTGTTCTCCGTAACCGCGGACAAACCTACGAACAGTTTCGCTACGCTACTCTTGGTACCATACCTTGACGCCTGCTGGAAACGCCGCCCGCAGGTCCCATTTTCCGAAGGGACAACGCAGTGAGCACTCAACCGGCGGCATACGCAGACGACGATGATGACATCGACCCCCGCCGGATCAGGTCGCGTAACCGACTGCTCGACGCGGCGGCGGCACTCCTCACCACCGGGGGAATCGAAGCCGTCACGATCGACGCGGTGACCAAAGCCTCCAAGGTGGCTCGCACCACCCTCTATCGGCATTTCGCAAGCTCATCACAGTTGCTGGCGGCCACATTCGAGCGCCTGCTGCCGCACGTCACTACACCGACACCCGACGAGGGGTCGCTGCGGCAGAGGCTGATTGAAATCCTCAGCCGGCAGGCCGCACTCTTTGCCGATGCCCCGATCCAGGTCACCACGCTGGCTTGGGTCGCCCTTGGGCCCACCGATCCTGCTGCTGACGGCACCGCAGATGAGGACAGCCCGGCTGGCAGCCTGCGTTCTAGGGTCGTCGAGCAATACCGCAAACCGTTCGACGAAATCCTGTCGAGCGACCAGGCTCGCGAAGAACTTGACGAATTCGACCTCGAATTGGCTGAGTGCCAGCTCGTCGGTCCGCTGGTCTTCGCACGCATGACCGGACTCTGCACCATCAGCCGTGACCAGTGCGTCCGCATCGTCGACGACTTTCTGGCCGCACACTCACGCACCCGAACCGAGGCGTGACGGCGAATTGGTAGGTGCGCCGGCGGTTCGCCTGCGGCTTGTCGTCGCTGGGACCGGGCGGCTCGCACTGGGCCTGGCTGAAACTTCCTGGTGACCCTGCGTCATCGCCATCCGCCAGCCGCGCTGAGAAAACGCTACTAACAGTTTCAAAACGCTATGTAGCGTTGTGCTACTATAGGTACACTTATGAGGTTCAGTCGACCACGATCCAGTGAGCCCGTCATATGAAAACCCCTGTCCGCGTGAGTCGTTCGTCGAATCGCGCCGCTGTTGGTCGCACGCTGAATCACTGGCGGCACCATCCACCGTTACGAACGGCCGGGACCGTGGCGCTGGCCCTGGTCGTAGTAGTGGTATCGACGGTCTACCTGCAATTTCACGGTGAGTTCACTCCGGCCATGCACTTGACCCTGGTGTCGGATCGCGCTGGGCTGGTCATGGAGCCCGGGGCAAAAGTGACCTACAACGGCGTCGAAATCGGCCGGGTCGCCGCGGTGCGCGCGATCCAGCAAGATGACACCACCAAGGCGAAACTGTCCCTGGACGTCGCTCCAAAGTACATCGAGCTGATCCCGGCCAACGTGACCGCCGAGATCAAGGCCAGCACGGTATTCGGCAACAAGTATGTAGCCTTCCGTAGCCCGTCGAGACCGGCATCTGCGCGCGTGTCGAGCTCGCAGGTGATCGACGTCTCGCACGTGACGACCGAATTCAACACCCTGTTCGAAACCTTGATGTCGATCGCGCAGAAAGTCGATCCCGTCAAACTCAACCTGACTCTTGCGGCCACCGCCGAGGCACTGGACGGGCACGGCCTCGACTTCGGCCGATCAATCATCGCGGGCAATGCTGTCCTCGACGACATCAACCCTGAAATGCCGCAGATCCGCGAAGACATCAAACGCCTTACCGACCTCGCCGACGTCTATGCCCAATCCTCACCCGATTTCTGGAAATTCCTCAACAATGCAGCGACCACGGCAGGCACCGTCAATGAGCAGCGAGCCGATCTCGATGCGGCGCTGCTGGCTGCCGCGGGCTTCGGCAACGCTGGCGCTGACATCGTGGGGCGGGGAAGTCCCTACCTGGTGCGAGGTCTGGCTGACCTGGTGACGACCACCGGCACCTTGAACACCTACAGTCCCGAATTCCTGTGCAGCATAAGAAATTATGCTGCGATCCTGCCGCAGACTGTTGAATCCGCAGGCGGCAACGGCTACTCGATCGACTTCCGTATCGGGCTCACCGGTGCGCCGAATCCGTACGTCTATCCGGATAACCTGCCCCGTTCCAATGCGCGAGGCGGCCCGGGCGGCGCCCCTGGATGTTGGCAGACAGTCACCAAGGATTTCTGGCCCGCCCCTTACCTGGTAGCCGACACCGGCGCATCACTGGCTCCCTACAACCACCTCGAACTCGGGCAGCCATTGCTTACCGAATATGTGTGGGGACGCCAGGTCGGTGAAAACACCATCAATCCCTAGGACGAGCAGGCCTGCGGACCCACCGGTCCACGACTACGTCGAAGCGGCGCTCAGCGGCCTCGATACATAGAATCGTCATATTCCGATGGAACTGGGAGACAGCGACATTGGGGCGGCATGCAGTCGCTCAGGAAGCGCTTCCTCGCCGGACGCGTAAGGGAATCGAAACAGGTCCTCGCAGTGAAGGATTGGTACCCCAGCGCACGGGTCCAGCAAGCTCCAGGCCGTCGAGTTCGTCCAGCAGATGGTCCACCGCTGTGATCACTTCGAGTCGTGCGAGATGAGCGCCCAGACAAAAGTGAAGTCCATGGCCGAATGCCAGGTGCCCGGTCGTGTCGCGATGAGGGTCGAACCGATCGGGGTCGCTGAACTTCGCCGGGTCTCGGTTCGCCGAGGCATAGAAGAGCAACGCCTTTGCGCCCTTAGGGATTACCGTGTCGCCGATCCGATAGGGCGCGGTAGCGGTTCTGGTGACCCACTGCACCGGCGAGCCCCAACGCGCGGTCTCCTCGACCGCCGGGCGAAGCAGGCTGCGGTCGGCTTTCAACGTCAGGAAGAACTCGCGGTCCTCGGCGAGCCTGACGAGCAGCATGCCCAACAGGTTTGTAGTGGTCTCGTTGCCGGCGACCAGAAGGATGAGCGCGTAGAAGAAAGCTTCCTGATCGCTGAGCTCGCCGGATTCTTTGGCTGCCTGCAACCAACCCAAGAGATCGTCTGCCGACGTGCTGGACCGCCGGCCCATCTCGACGTCTATGAAGCTGCGCATCTGCACGTAGGACTGAAGTAGCGAACCGACGTATCGCATGACCTCGTGCACCGACCGCGGTCCGAATAGTCTCGCGAACTTGTTGGATACGGTGCGAAAGGCCGGCCACTGAGGATGGGGAATACCCAAGATTGTGGCAATGACGTTGATGGGCATGGGGATCGTCAGCGCCGCGACCATGTCAATGACGTCGCCGTCTCGCAGTGGCCTGATCGCCTCATCGGACAACGCGCGAATATCTGTGGCCAGAGTCTGTACCGAACGCTTGCTGAACATGGGCGCGGTCAGATGCCGCAGGCGGGTGTGATCGGGTGGGTCTGTGGTGAGTACAGCACTGGTGACAAACGACCGCAGCATGATGCCGTCCCTCGACGAGAACACCTCATTGTTGCGAACGGCCTTGTGCACGTCCTCGTAGCGCCCCATCATCCAGACGCCGAGCCGCTCGTTGACGACCACCGGATGCTCACGAATGCGCAGCAGCTCGGGATAGGGGTCGGCGATGTTCTCGGCGAGCGTCGGATCGAATGTGGTTCGTGGCACCGACTTCGGCGCCGATGCAGTGCGTGGGCGCCGTAGATCGCGGTAAGCCCCTGTCGCAACCGGACGCCACAGATCAGTGACGGAGCTGCGAGTTGCAGAAAGCACCGCGCGTGGTGGGGGCCGTAGAAGATCCGTCGACATAACATGACGTTAGGCCGGTCGCAATGGCTCGATAATGACAGAATCAGACAGACATTTGATATTTTCAGACACATGCCTAGTCCGATGGCCCCGGTGTGGGACGTGGCGCGCTCCTCGGCGCCGGGTCGACACATCTTGGAGACCGCGGTACACCACGGCCTCAATCCTGAAATCTGTTTGTCTGGAACAGGACTCACGTCGCAGGGGTTGAGGGACCCGACCAGCGAGATGCATGCGAGTCAGGAACTGACGATGATTCGCAACCTGATCGGCCGACTCGGCGATCAACCGGGACTGGGTACGGAAACCGGTGCGCGCTACACCTTCGCCGACATGGGCATTCTGGGTTATGCACTGATTTCGAGTCCAACCGTTGGGGACGCGATAGACGTCGCCTGCCGGTACGCCGCACTCAGTACCGTCTACCTGAGTCTGGCCGCACCAGAACTCAACAACACCGAAGCGGTCATCGGTCTTGATAACGCCCAGGTTCCTCCCGATGTGCGGAGGTTTCTGCTCGAACGCGATTTTGCAATGTTCCTGCAGATCTTGCCGCCGCTCATGCGTGGCGTTGACGCGCCGATCGCGATGCGACTGGAGGTGGCGGATCTGCAGCTGCCGGCAAGTCTGGTGGAGATCGACAACGTGACGGTCACTGTGGAGAACGCGGTGCGCAACGCCCTGATTGTCCCCGCTGATCTGGTGAGCCAACCGATGCCCGCGCCAGATCCCCAGACTGCGGCGATCTGTATCCGCCAGTGCGAGGAGTTATTGAACCGTCGACGAACCCGTCGTGGCATATCAGCCTGGGTGCGGATGCGGATGATCCAAGATTCGACCCAGATCCCATCCATGGCGACCATCGCGAGGGAACTCTGCATCACCGATCGCACGTTGCACCGTCACTTGGCGGGAGAGGGAACCAGCTACCGCGCACTCGCAGACGAGGTTCGCGCAGCGCTGGCCGCCGAGCTGTTGAGTTCGGGACTCACTGTCGAGGAAACTGCACGCCGACTTGGCTATTCGGAGACGGCCGCATTCACTCGAGCCCATATTCGGTGGAATGGGCGCCCACCCAGTGAGTCCAAGCGCCGTGGGCGGTCAACGGCTCAAACGTGATGTGAGGGCAAGCTGCATGCTCACGCGCCGACGTCGACTGTCGGGCGGTATCGCGACGGTGCCGCAGTCCTTGGTCTAGTGGCGAGACGTTGTGGCCACCAGCTCCGTTCGCGCAGCAAAGTAGCGATGGCGGGTACGGTCAGCGTCCGGACCAGGAAAGTATCCAACAGCAGTCCGCAGCCAATGATGAGGCCGGTCTCGATCATGATCGCGACCGAGCCGATCATCAAGCCGAACATGCTCGCGGCGAAGATCAGGCCGGCGGAGGTGATGACCGAGCCTGTGGTGGCGACCGTCCGTAGAACGCCGATACGCAGATTGCTGCCGCTCTCCTCCCGCAGTCGCGATACCAGTAACATGTTGTAGTCGGCACCGACTGCCACCAGAATGATGAAGGCTAATAGCGGTACAGGCCAGGCGATTTCATGACCGAGTATCCATTGGAAAACGATGACTCCGATGCCGAGTGAGGCGAGGTAGTTCAGCACCACGGTGCCAAGGAGATACAGCGGTGCCACGAGCGCGCGCAGTAGCACCACCAGGATGAGTCCAACGATGACCAGGGTGGCGATGGCAAGTTGGATGAAGTCGGACGAGAGCAGACGCTGGATATCAGAATTGACCGCGGGGAAGCCGGCGACAGAGATCGTGGCGTTCGCCAGCGAGGTGTTCGGCCTGGCTCCATCGGCGACTTGGGTCATCTGGCGGGCAAGGTCCATCGCTTCGACGCTGTAGGGATCGTTGCTGGTCTCCACTGCGAATCGCGCCGTTTTCCCATCGGGTGACAGGAACTGCTTTGCGACGTCGGCGAATTGGCGGTTCGCAAAGGCGTCTGCGGGCAGGTAGAAGCCGGACGCGGCATCCGAACCCGCGGACGCGCGAGACGAGTTCTGAAGCTGGGTGGCGATTTGGCTCATACCGGATAGCATCTCAATATTGCTGTCCGCCAGCGTCTTTACCCCATCGGCCAGCGCGCGGGAACCGGAGGCGAGCTGGCTGATGCCGTCTTGTAGCCGGGTGATGTTGGCCGCGAGATCGGCGGGCTTTCCCAGCGCGCCGAATGCCTTGTTCATGGCATTGACGGCAGTCTGAACGTCGGCGATGGTGCCGGTTACGGTGGCGTTGGTGGCGGGGTCGTAGCGGTCACCCAGCGCGGCGACCTGGGAGAAGAATCCGTTGTTTCTCAGAGCAACCAGGATCTGGACCTGGTCGCGGATTTGAGCGCATTGGGGAGTTGTGACGCACCAGGGTGACCCATTGAGCAGGTCGACGAGCGGGTTCAGGGTGTCGATGGCGCCTTGTGTGCGTTCGGCCAGCGGGCGGATGCCTGGGCCGGCTTGTATTGCGTTGTCGATACTGGGGCTGGTCGCTGAGAGTTGGTGCAGAAGTGGGGCAAACCGTTGGAAGTCCTGGCCGGCGGACTGTGCTTGGGTGAGCACTGGGCCTAATGGTTTCAGTGCGGTCCGTACAGATGTGTCGAGCTGCGCGAGTCCGTTGGCCAGTTGGTTGGCTCCATCGGTGAGCTTGGCGAGGTCATCGCGGCGGGAATTGCCATCGGCGACGGCACCGGCCATCTTGTCGCCGATTTGCCTGTTCTGCCACGATAATTGCGCTTGGTCAAGGCGGGTGCCTGCCGGACGGGTGACTCCGGATATCTTGACCACGCCGGGGATCTGGGAGATGCGCGATGCCATTTCGTCGAGGTCGGCCAGCCCTTTCCCGGTGCGCATGTCGACGGGGTTTTCGACCACTAGGAACTCGGTGATGACGACGTCTTTGCGAAAGTGTCGGTCGAGGAGCTGGTAGCCCTCATTGCTAGCCGTGGTGGGAGGTTGTCCTTTTCGGTCGTCGTAGCTGATCTTCATCGTGGCAGCTGCACCGGAAAGAGCCAGGAGGATCATCAAGCTAGCAACGAGCAACGGCCGAGGGTGACGCACGACCGCCACAGCGACGCTGTTCCAGTACCGGCGGGTGCGGTCGGGCTTGGGTTCACCGATACCGCGTCGGGCCGCCAACGCCAACACTGGCGGCAACAGTGTCACCGTAGCCAGGAAGCCCACAAGTACGGCAACCGCGCACGCTGGTCCCAATCCGGCGAACACGCTCAGCGTGGCGAAGACCATGGCCAGAAAAGCCAGGGCGACAGTAGCTGCCGACGCGAAGATCACTCGTCCGATGCTGGCCGTCGCGTGAATGACAGCGAGATCGGCAGGGGTACCGGCGCGCCGCTGTTCGTGGTACCGGCTGATCAAAAAGACTGTGTAATCGGTTCCTGCGCCGAGAAGGATCGCGGTCATGAATGCCACGGTGAACTGCGAAACCGGCATGCCCAGCTGCCCGAATGCGGACAAGACACCACGGCCGACGGCCAGACTCAGCCCGATGACTAGCAAGGGCAATAACGCGGTAAACAACGACCGGTAGACCATCAGCAGGATCAACGCGATCAACCCGGCCGTTGCGATCGAGATGAACAGCAAATCGTGTTCGGCAGAAGCGATTTGGTCACTGAAGGTTGCCGGGGGACCGGTCACGCGGACGGTGATGTCCGACCCGTCGAAGGCGCGTTGGGCGGTGGCGCGGACTGCCTGCACCGATTCCGCTGCAGTGGGATCACCCAGAGTCCCGGCCACCCCCACCGGTAGGAACCACGCTTTGCCGTCTGCGCTGACGGCTTGTGCCTTCATCACGGGATCGGCCAGCAAGTCCTGCACCAGCAGCACGTGGGCGTGATCGGCTCGAAGGCGCTCGACGAGCCTCGAGTATCGATCCCGCGCCTGCTGCGTCAGCCCAGCGGGGCTTTCCATGGCGACGAACAGCATCGTCTTCGACCCTTGCTCGCCGAACGCAGCGCTCATGCGGTCAACAGTCTGAAATGACGGCACGTCCCGGGGAATGAGGTCGACCGACTGTCGCCGCACAACGGTTTCGAGCTGTGGGAACAACAGCGCTAGCACCACTGCAATGGCGAGCCACCCACCGATCACGAGCGCCTTGTGGTGAACCGTGAAGGCGGCAAGCCTGGCCAGCCGCGCACTGTATTCCGGCGACGCTGCGGGGTCGGCAAGACGGACGCGTCGAGAAACGGTCCCGACACCGTGGACATCATCAGCCACCGTCACGCCCCCTCAAGAGTGGAACTATCGGTATAGCACCGATACTAACGGTTTCCTATTTGCCCGCGCGACCCCCGGGCAAACGGCGGCTATCTCGGCAACCCGGCTCCGAATCATCGAATCAATTTGCAGCACCGTCAGTTTCGTCATCGACCAGGTCATGGCGAACGACGCGCACACGTCCATGCGGGAGGCAAGCCATGTAGCCATGCCGTTTGCCGTACAGCTCCCACGCCGTCTCGTGGCTGTCGGGATCGACATCGATGCAATGCCCGCGGGAGAAGCCCAAATGCAGCGCCCCCTCGTCATCGCACCAGGCCCGTGTGCACACTGCGCCGGCCAAATCGAGTAGTGGACGCTCCTGAGCCGACACCCGGGCGGGATCGATAAGCACTTCTTCGGACGGATGCGACCCGATCGCCGGCAAGGTCAGCCTCATGGGCCGCGCGATGACGAGTTCGTTGTAGTCGTCGAGACTCAGAACCAGGCCTTCTCGCAACGAAACTCGCTGGACGGTGCGCTGTTCGATCCACTGCGTATGCATGTCGGTCTCCTGTTCAACACTCCGATGTGTTGTATTTATGGTACTGCTAGTATCGGAGCGATACCAGAAGGTCCTATTTTGCAGCTCGTGGGTGCGGCGGTGGTGCTGTGCATTTTGCTGCGACGGGCACGGCGGGCAACTTCGAGCAAACGAGTCGTTGGGGACCATTCGTCAAGGGGTGCGTTCCTTGTCGGATCCCGCAGCGACCGCGCTATTGGCGTTCGGCATTCTCGTGACCTGGCCGACCGTCGCTTACATCAGCACGCGCCCCTGGGCGTCGCGTGTCCTGGTGACTGCATGCCACGACCCGGCCGAGCTTGAACGTGCCCGGGACAAGCTCTCCCTCTAGCTCGATTTAGACAACCTCGTCGAGGAAATCGATGACGGCTTCGGAGAACGCGTCGTTGTCGTCTCCAGCGATCATGTGACCAGCGTCGGTCACGTCCACCGTGCGCGCGTGCGGCACGAGGTCGACGAAGTCGTTCACTGTCTCCTCCGACACCACGTCCGACAACAGCCCCCGCACAAGAAGCGTAGGAGCAGATACCTGCCGTGCGCCGTCGATCAACACCATGCTCATCCGGTCGAACTCCGCTGCGCCCTCATCTGGATTACCTTGCAGGAAGCCAAAATTCGACGCCACAAAGGCCGGATCCCACCGCCATACCCAACGGTCGTCGGCGCGCTGCTGCAAGACCTTCCGTAGTCCGTCGAGGCTGCTTGGCTTCGATCTGTGTGGGTTGTACGCGGCGATAACCTCGGCGGCAGACTCAAGATCGGCGAAACCGTCGGGGTGCGCCGCCATGAATGCGACGACGCGCCGTGCGCCCTGCATCTCCATGCGTGGAGTGATGTCCACCAGCACCACGGCGTCCCACAGGTCAGGTGATGCGAGTAGGTGAGTGCCCAGGATCGTCAGACCGCCGAGGGAAGCTCCAATGGCCACAACAGGGTGCCCACCTGCCGCGTGCGAACGCACCGCGAGCAGGTCGCCGCCGAGTCGATCAAGGTCATAGCGGCCATCCGGGTCCCAGTCACTATCCCCGTGTCCGCGCGCATCGTAGGCCGCCGCGAGGTAGCCGCGTGCGTGTAAGCGCTGCGCTGTCGCATCCCACGCATGACGGCTTTGGCCTCCTCCGTGTAGCAGCAATACGGCTGCCCGCGGCTTCGCGCACGGATACAGGTCGACCGCCAAGGAGACTCCGTCGGTGGTGGGCACTCGCTGGAGGACAGGTCTTACCCTGCGCCGCCTGCCGAGCCCGGGGGACATCACGAGGCCGCCTTCTGGCCCACAACAGTCACAGTGCCCTGGGCAGCGCACACAGCCCGCCCGTCGTTGGTAATATCGATTCTCGCGACACCGCTGCTCTTCCCGAGCGAGATGATCTCGGCTACCGCGACGCACGTGCCGCTGGACACCGGTCGGAGTAGGTTCAGCTTGAATTCGGTGGTCGCAACCCAGGATCCGGCAGGAATGACGGGATAGAACACGACGCCGAGACAGTGGTCAACGAGCGCCGACAGACAGCCACCGTGCAACGAGCCGAAGGGCGTCTTTAAGTCGTCCCGGGCGTCCATCTCGACGACGAGGCGTCCCGCTAAGAAATCGGTATGACGAAATCCTAAGTAGCCAGCCAGGCCGCCGGCCGTCAACGCCGCCCCTTTTAACTGGTTGGCGACCTGCGCGTCGAATGCGGCGAAGTTCGCGGACATGTTCACCTCTCCTCGGTGTGGGGGCTGGTGTTTGAGACACTACGCCTGACTTGTTACATCACGTTGCGTCTTGGCCAGAGACGATTGCGGGTAGAAGAAGACGTTGCAGATAGGTGCGCAGTCCGTCTCTGCTTCGATCCCTTGGGCCACGAACGGTGAGCAGACTCAGCACGGTGCGAAGTATCCATTCCGCGGCGTCATCAACGGAGACCCCGGGCGCCAACTGGTTCCAGTGCGTCGCGAAGAGAGGCCGAAGAAACTCGGTGACGAGTTCGAAAAGCATGGTCGATGTTCCCTCGGCAAGGCCCACACCCGCGAGTTCACGATCGCTGCCGAATAGGACGCCGATGATGGGCCTTCGGCGGGCCGCAATCACAGTGTGATCGATGAAATCAACGATCGCAGAACCTAAGTCACTATGGCCGGACAACCGCGGTTCCATCCGGCGTAGGTATTCTTCGGTGGCGCGAATGATGACCCCAGAGATCACGGCCTCGCGACTCGCGAAGTACCGGTAAACCGTCGCCCGTGACACACCGGCATTTCTGGCGATGTCCTCCATAGTGGTGCCTGCGAGACCCTGCACCTCAAGGCAGCGCTCAGCGGCGTCGAGCAATCGGTCGCGCCCTGATCTCCCATCCGCCGCAGCGGACGCGCCCCAGCGCAATGACTTTGTCGCCACGTGATCAGTATGCACACGACTCAGCACTACGCGATCAACTATGCAACAGAGTTTCTAATCTGTCTCAGATAAAGGCACTCCTGGGCCCCTGAGAGGGGCCCCGCCTGACCACGAGCGTGGTTGTTCGCGGCACCGTTCTCTGCTGGGACCACTTTGGGGCCAAACGGCTTGCGCGATGCCGAACGGCGTGCGCGTCCGTCAATGTCACGAGCTGCCCTGAAACCATTACAACTGCTGCTGAACTGCGAAAACGTGCCACCGCCGCTTCCCGGGGGTCGCGTGGTCCTACGTAACACGGGCCGCTTAGATGCGACCTCGCCTAGCCGTCGGTGTCGGTAACCTGTTCAGCGGAAACAACTTTCAGCAGTTTGTCGCGGGCGGCGCAAAGCCCATCTAATGCTGAATTGAAGTCAAGCGCGGCATCGGCCAGCGAGGCGCGGCCGGCTGGATGACCGTGTGCCGCCAGCACCCGTGCTGCATATCGGAGATCGGTCGTGTAATGAATGAGGTCCACGATGTAGCGGGTGGTCGCGGTCGGCGCCGCGCCTTGAGGGCGCTGGAGGTTGCTGGACATCAGGCTTGTCCAGTCTGCGATTGCGCGGCGGTCGAAACTGTACAGCCCCTCGAGCATCCAACGTCGCCACCGGGCTGGACGGCCGCTACGAGCACCGGAAGGAAGCGGTGAGGAAGCCATCAATCGAGCCTAAGAGCTCACCCAGCGTTTTTCTGGGCCCATAAGCAGCGGTCTGAAGCGGCAATCGCCCCGTAAGCCGACCTTTGCCCACCGACGCCGAGACGCCTGTTGTCACGAGACCCCGGCGGCGGTCGCGACGCGCAGCTGGTCGGCTGCCACCCTCCATTTCCGAAGTGTCTGGCCCGCTGATCGGCCGAGTAAAGAGCGCCTTCGGCGCGACTTCGTCGTGGCTTCGCCACCCTTGACACAACCGATCGCAGCGACAGGACGGCCGCATGGGGAGCGGCCCGTTAGTGGCACCGCTTTTACGAGGCGAGTGACGACAGTTTTGACGACAACGCTGACGACAGTTGCTGCCTCAACGACGTCCCCTACACGACAACTTGCGACCTATCGTGCCTGGTCACGGACTCTGCCCGCTCCTGGCAGTATGGGGGTCAGGGGTTCGAATCCCCTTAGCTCCACTTTCGGAAAACCCGAGGCCATCTGGTCTCGGGTTTTTGCTGTGAGGGCCCCCGCCATCACCACGCGGAACCCGCCACTGCCGGGTCGCGTAGGTTCTAGAGGATCGAAGTCAAGAACCGAACGCAGCCCTCAACGAAAGCCATCATGTCCGAGGACCAGAACCCAGACGTTCCGCCGAATCACCTCTCCATTGATCCGCGCAGCCCCTTCTACAACGAAGAGGTGCTGCTGCGCGACGTGGGCATTCGCTTCAACGGCGTCGAGAAAACCAACGTTCACGAATACAACGTCGACGAGGGTTGGGTGCGCGTCGAGGTCCCCACCGCCAAGGACCGCCGCGGAAATCCGATGGTCGTCAAGGTCAACGGCACGGTCGAGCCGTATTTCCGCCCAGCGCAATAGCGCCTGGGGTTACCGGCGCGGCCGGCAGCCAGTCAGCGCTGCGTCAGCTCCTCGTCCGCCGCGACGTGCGTGCGTCCAACATGGGATTCTGCGCGCATCCGCTCGATCATGTGGGGATAGTGCAGCTCGAATGCCGGCCGCTCCGAGCGGATCCGGGGCAACTCGGTGAAGTTGTGCCGCGGCGGCGGGCACGAGGTGGCCCACTCCAGGGAGTTGCCGTAGCCCCACGGATCGTCGACCGTGACGACCTCGCCGTAACGCCAACTGCGAAACACGTTCCACACGAACGGCAGCATCGAGATGCCGAGGATGAAGGCGCCGATCGTGGAGATGATGTTCAGCGTGGTGAACCCGTCGGTCGGCAGGTAGTCGGCGTAGCGGCGCGGCATGCCCGCGTTGCCTAGCCAGTGCTGCACCAGGAACGTGGTGTGGAAGCCGATGAACGTCAGCCAGAAGTGCAGCTTGCCCAGCCGCTCGTCGAGCAGACGCCCGGTCATCTTCGGGAACCAGAAGTAGATCCCGGCGAACGTCGCGAACACGATCACACCGAAGAGCACGTAGTGGAAGTGCGCCACAACGAAATACGTGTCGCTGACGTGGAAGTCCAGCGGCGGGCTGGCCAGCAGCACGCCGGACAGACCACCGAGCAGGAACGTGATCAGGAAGCCCAGCGAGAACAGCATCGGCGTCTCGAATGTCAGCCGGCCCTTCCACATCGTGCCGATCCAGTTGAAGAACTTGATGCCGGTCGGCACCGCGATCAGGAACGTCATGAACGAAAAGAACGGCAGCAGAACGGCTCCGGTGACATACAGATGGTGCGCCCACACCGCCACCGACAGCGCCGCGATGCTGATCGTCGCGTAAACCAGGGTGGTGTAACCGAAGATCGGCTTGCGGGAGAAGACCGGCAGGATCTCCGAGACGATGCCGAAGAACGGCAACGCCAGCACATATACCTCGGGGTGCCCGAAGAACCAGAACAGATGCTGGAACAGGATCATCCCGCCGTTGGCGGGGTCGTAGATGTGGGCACCGAGGCGACGGTCGGCGGCCAGCCCGAACAGCGCGGCGGTCAGCAGCGGAAAGATGATCAGCACCAGAATCGACGTGACAAAGATGTTCCAGGTGAAGATCGGCATCCGGAACATGGTCATGCCGGGGGCGCGCATGCACACCACCGTGGTGATCATGTTGACCGCGCCGAGGATGGTGCCGAGACCACCGACCGCGACGCCCAGGATCCACAGGTCGGCGCCGGCGCCCGGGCTGTGCACCGCGTCCGACAGCGGGACGTAGGCGGTCCAGCCGAAGTCGGCCGCACCGCCCGGGGTGATGAATCCGGCCAGCGCGATCATCGCGCCGAAGACGAACAGCCAGAACGACAGCGCGTTCAGCCGAGGAAATGCCACGTCGGGGGCGCCGATCTGCAGCGGCAGCACCAGGTTGGCGAACCCGAACACGATCGGCGTCGCGTAGAACAGGAGCATCGCCGTGCCGTGCATGGTGAACAGCTGGTTGTACTGCTCATTCGACAGGAATTGCAGGCCCGGTACGGCCAGCTCGGCGCGGATGAACAGCGCCATCAGACCGCCGATGAAGAAGAAGCTGAAGCAGGCGACGCAATACATGATGCCGATCAGCTTGTGATCGGTGGTCGTGATCAGCTTGTAGATCAGGTTGCCCTTGGGGCCTGTGCGGGCCGGAAACGGACGGGCGGCGTCGAGTTCTTTCAGCGGCGGCGCTTCAGCGGTCATGACCGGCTCCACATCCGGGCAGTGGCTCGCGCTACGTCTATGTCGCAGTCGATCACGAAGGGTCTCCAATCGCGTGCAGGCGTCACCTCGGCAGCCGACGCCTCCCAGGCATGACCTTGCGCTCCAATACCGCGACCGACCAGGGACGAAAGTCACCGAACGAAGAGACGACGGCACCCCAAATTGATGCCGCTGAAGCGGCCGTGTCGTGGTGCCGAGTGCGCATCGGACCAACCGGCGCCCTGGTGCTCGTAGACAATGTCGTCGAGGCCTTATGTCGAAACCCGCAGCGCGATGGCTGCTTCTCCACGGCACACCGCTTGACCCCAGTGTCTGGGATGCGGTCCGCGCCCACCTGCCTGCCGATTCGGTTGCCCCCGACCTCAACCGACCGCAGGCCGACGGTCTGCTTCAGCAGCGCCTTGCCGCCGCGGTGTTGAACGACGAGCCTGACGACGCGCCGCTGATCGTGGTCGGGCACTCCCTGGGCGGACAGGTGGCCATGGAAATGGCACTGCTTGCGCCACACCGTGTTCGCCGGTTGATCCTGGTGTGTACGCGCGATATCCCGGTGCCCGAATTTCACGATGCGGCACGAGCATTGCGCGCAGGGGCGGCGCTCGACATCGGGGCCACCATCGCACGCTGGTTCACCGCAGCCGAGATCGCCGACGACGGCTCGGTGATCCAGGACGTTCGCCGGCGCCTGACAACGGTGTCACCGTCGGCCTACGCGACCACACTGGAGGCGCTGGCAACCTACGACCGCGGGGCGAAGCTTGCCCAGATTCAGTCGCCGGCCGCCCTTATCTGCGGCCGCCTGGACCTCGGGTGCACTCCGGAGGTGATGTCGACGCTGGCCGCTGACCTGCCCGATGCCCGCCTTCGGATCGTCGACGGGTGGGCCCACATGTCGCCGTTCGTCCAGCCGGCCGACTTCGCGGAACGGTTGCCGAACGCCGCTGAATGAGACAGTGGCGGCAAATTGACTCCACTGTTGCGCCAGGTCCCGTATACACAGATGCATGAAAGCGTCTGCTCATATCGGTCGAGTCGGTGGTCTGGCGATCGCGCTGGGTATCGGTGCGGCACTGGCCTCGTCGACGGCGGTCGCATGGGCAGACTCCGACGACTCCGGCAGCACCCGTCCGGCCGCCTCCTCTGCGCGCGGCCATGCGGCCGGTCCGAGTGCGCCGCGAGCAACCAAGGCGACCGCCAACTCGGTGCCCAAACGGCCGACTCCGACGCAGAAGGTGACGTCGACGTCGGTGAAACCGGCCGCCCGGGCCGCCGCTGCTGATCCCAAGGAGCCGGTGAACGCAGCGGAACTCGCCCTGACGACCGTGGTCGGGGCGTTGGAAACCTCCTCTGCCCAAAGCAGGTCCGCCAGGGCCGCAGCCGCGGAACCGACCGCAGCCGCCACCACGGTGACGAATGCTTCGGCGGTGGCGCACATTTCGGCGCCGCCGAACCTGACGGCGGTGTTTCAGCAGGTGATCTACACCCCGCTGCATGTTGTCGTGCAGGCCTGGATCACCAGTGAGATCGGCCGGCAGGTCGACGACTTCATCAACTCCGCTGCCGGGTCCTACGTGATCGGCAACGGCGCCGACGGCACCGAGGCCGACCATAACGGGGGCGCCGGCGGGTGGCTCCTCGGCGACGGCGGCGCCGGATGGAACAGCACCGAGGCTGGGGTGTCGGGCGGCGCGGGTGGTCGAGCCGGCGCACTGGGCAACGGCGGAACCGGTGGAACTGGCGGTGCGGGGGCCGATGGCGGTGCGGGTGGTGCCGGTGGGCAGCTGATGGGGATCGGCGGCGCGGGCGGTAACGCCGGCGCCTCTGTCGTCGGCGCCGTCGGAGGACGCGGGGGTGCCGGCGGTGACGCAACGGGCTTGGTCTTCGGCGTCGGGGGGCACGGCGGGGTCGGCGGTGACGGGACCGACGGCGGACGAGGCGGTAACGGCGGCAACGGCGCGACGTTCCTCGGCAGCGGCGGCGCCGGCGGCAACGCCGGTAAGAGCGGTGTCGGCGGAGCCTCGGTAGGTCTACCGGCGCTCGGCGGTGCCGGTGGCTCCGCGGGCTGGCTCGGAAACCATGGCGCCGTGGGCAATTCGGGTGCGCAAGCCGCGGCCGCGCCCGCCACCGGCTCGGTACCGCCACTGTCGCAGATCGGCACCTGGCTCACCAACGGTGCCGGGCAGGCCGTCCTCCTGCATGGCGTCAACGAGGTCTACAAGCTCGCGCCGTATGAACCGTCCGCCAGCGGCTTCGATGCGCAGGACGCACAGTTCCTGGCCGACAACGGATTCAATGTGGTGCGACTGGGCGTCATCTGGGCAGGTGTGGAGCCGCAGCCGGGAGTGATCAACACCGCCTACCTCGACTCGATCAAAGCTACGGTCCAGATGCTGGCCGACCACGGTATCTACACCGTCATCGACATGCACCAAGACCTCTACAGCGGCACCTTCTACGGCGAGGGCGCCCCCGAATGGGCGTCCGACGGTGGGGGCGGCCCAACCAGAACTCCGGATTCCCCGGCAACTACTACGTCAACGGCGCGCTCGGCCATGCCTGGGATGCGTTCTGGGGCAACGCCGATGCGCCGAACAATATTGGGCTGCTGGACAATTACGCGCTAACCTGGCAGCACGTCGCCAGCTATTTCGCGGGCAATTCCGCGGTCATCGGCTACGACATCATGAACGAACCGTTCCCCGGCTCGAACTATCCGGTCGCGCTGCTCGGCGGCTCGTTCTTCGTTACGCAGCAACTGACCCCGATGTACAACCAGGTCGCTGCCGCCATCCGCTCGGTTGACGGCACGACACCGCTCTACCTGGAGCCGCCCAACCCCGCGGTCACCGAAGTCCCGACCCTGCTCGGCATCCCTGTTGCACTGCTCGGCCGAGTCGTCGACCCGAACTACGTCCTGGCGTTCCACAACTACTGCGGCCCGATCGGCGGAGCGCTGTGCACCAAGATCGCCAATACGCTTGCGGTACAGGCGGAGAACTACTCCAAGCGGCACAACGTCCCGGCGATGATGAACGAGTTCGGCGCGACCAGCGACATCGCCACGCTCACCAAGGAGATGAAGTCCGCCGACCGGTACTTCATGAGTTGGGCCGAATGGGCGTACACCGGTTTCGGTGACATCACCGGGTCACCGGATGTCGAGGGCCTGGTGTACGACCCGACCAAACCGCCGGTCGGCGACAACGTGAACACCGGCAATCTGCTGACGTTGGCGTCGCCCTACCCGCAGCTGGTGTCGGGCACGCCCAAGTCTTGGTCGTTCAGCAACGGAACCTTCACGTTTGGCTATTCCACCGCGAAGGTCGACGGTTCCGGAACGTTCGCCGACGGTGCCCTGACCACGATCTCGGTACCAGGAGTGGAGTTCCCGAACGGCTATCAGGTGACCGTCACCGGCGGCCATGTCGTCTCGGCTGCCAACGCCGCACAATTGGTCGTCGCCTCCGATTCCGGTGCGACCATGGTCAACGTCGTGGTGAGCCCCGCGCTGTAAGCGGCGCGCGTCATCCGCCGATACCGGACAGCATCACGCCGGCCGGATCGTAGGTGTGGCGGATGGTGTTGAACCGCTGCAGATTCGGGCCGAGGTACCGCCCGAGCGGCTCGCCGCTTTCGGGGTAGTTGATGTAGCCGCCCACCGACGCCGACCCCAACGCCTGGTGCGCCGCGGTGAGCCAGCCGGTTGCCGCATCGGAGCTGACCTCGGTGTACCACTGAACGGACGCCGCCTGCCGACGCCACGGGAAGGCGCTCGCCGCCGGATCGACGTCGCCGACCGCGCCGGACAGCGACTCCACCACCGCCGTCGCCGAACCCGCACCGGCCGGCCACGCCGTCATCGCGGCGACGATGGATTCCGCTGCCGCCGAGTTCATTTCGCCGATGATGTCGGAGCCCGCGACAAACGCGCGTGGTACCCGGGCGACATCGCCGCCTTCGAAGTAGTGCACGAAGTCCATCCGGTCGAGCGTGCGGGTTCGGGTCGATGACGCCGACAACCCGGCCGTGGCAAGCATGTCGCCGGCGACCGCCGATCCGCTGCTCGGCGGGGTCGCCAGGATGACCGTGCAGCGGCCAGGACCGTCCCCGACGGTGATGTTGACCATGCCCCAGATGTCGCGATCAGCTGCCTGCTGCCACTGCTGCCAGCCGGCGATCACGGCCGCAGCGGCATCCATCGGGAAGACGACGGTGACCACGTCGCGTTCGGTGACGGGGAAGGTGCGAAACGTCATCGACGTCACCACGCCGAGATTGCCGCCCCCGCCACCACGCAGCGCCCAGAACACGTCGGGATGGTCGTCGGCGGACGCCGACAACATTTCGCCGCCGGGCACTACCAGCGTCGCCGACACCAGCGTGTCGCAGGTCAGTCCGTGTAGGCGGGCATCCGAACCCAAACCGCCACCCAGCGTCAGTCCCGCGACGGCAACCGTCGGGCAGCTGCCGGAGGGAATCGACCTGCCCCGGGACGCGAGTGCGGTCTGGACGGAATCCAGGTCGGCGGCGGGGCACACCGTCATCGTGTCGCTGCCGGCGTCGACGCCACCCGGCAGCCGGCGCAGATCGATCACCAACGTGGCATCGAGCGACGACGCACCGATGTAGGAGTGCCCGCCGCTGCGCGCACTCACCCCGATGTGGTTGCTCGACGCGAACTCCGCCGCCCTCTGCACATCCGCGACGGAGGCAGCCGCCAGGACCGCCGCCGGAACTGATCCGTCGAAGCGTGAATTGAAGGTGTTTTTCGCCGCCGCATATTGCGGGTCGGAGGGCAGGAACAGCGTGCCGTCGAGTCGGCCGCGCAGAGCCGCCCAGTCCGGCGGGCCGGGACTCGACACCGCGCGGGGTGTGACGGTGCGGCATGCGCTCAGCAGGACTGCGCCCGCCAGCCCGCCCACTGCCCGCCGGACGAACTCCTGGCGGGACATCTGCCCCGACACAGGCTGAATGCTAGTGCTACTCCAGTACGAAAACCGGGATCAGACGATCGGTCTTGGTCTGATATTCGGCGTAGGGCGGGTAGGCCTCGACGGCCAGCTTCCACCAGTGCTCGCGCTCCTCGCCGGAGACCTCGCGGGCGGTCAGCGTCACGGTCGTCTCGCCATCCTGGGCCGCCACCGTCGGATTGGCCTTGACGTTGAAGTACCACGACGGATGCGCCGGGTCACCGCCCTTGGAGGCGACCATGGCGTATTTGCCGTTCTCCTCGACGCGCATCAGCGGCACGTAGCGCTTCTTGCCGGACTTGGCACCGGTGGTGGTGAACAGGACAACCGGGCGGTCCATGATGTGGACGCCGTCGGTGGTGCCTTGCTTCAGAATCTGTTCGGTCTGGTCCCGCACCCAATCAGTGGGGCTCAACTCCGCATTCTCAGTCATGGACCGCTCAACTCCTCTCGTGGTTGGACTATTCCCTCATCTTGGGCTCGATAACCGGGCCTGTGCGCCGGAAACCGCGCCGGATCACGACGGCGGGCCGGTGCAATACGTCCGCGGCGGCATGGTCCAGATGCGTTGTTTCGTGCCGGGTGGGCACAGATCGAAATCAGCGGCGTCGACGCGTTTGACCACTTTGAAGTCTGCGGAGTTGTCGGCGCAGTCGACGGGCTCGAGAGTGTTGCCGCGGTTGGGGTGGCCTGCTGTCGGAGTGCCTTCGATCGCCGCGTAGCACTGGTCGCTCTGGAGGTTGGGCAAGAAGCAGACGGAGTACGCGTCGTTGGTCCAGCGCGCGAAGTCGGTGTCGGCCCGCTTGCCGTCCGGGCATTTCGCATCCTGTACGCCGGCGCTGACGACTTCGAAGACGCCCAGCGGGTCGCTGCAACTGGTGATGTCCTTGGTGCCGATTGCTCCCGAGCCCAGGGCTTCGCCGGTGATGCATTGCCCGATTTTGACTGGGGGAGCGAACTTTTCGGCTGCTTTGGGCTCGCCGGCCGAGTCGGCCGCCCGCACCACTGCGCCTGCGAGACCGACGACGATGAGGATGACGCCCGCAGTGATCAGGCCGCGGCCCGCGGTCGACCGCTGCGGCGGCGTCGGTGGGTAACCCGGTGGCGGGTAGCCCGGCGGTGGATAACCCGGTGGCGGGTAGCCCGGCGGGGCGTAACCCGGCGGCGGGGGATAGCCGCCAGGGTAGGGCGGCTGCATGCGGCGGGCCTTGGACCGATCACGCAGGCCGAGGACCAGCAGCAGGACTCCGACCGCAGGGATCAGCAGCGTGAACATAAGTTCGCCGATAAGCAAAAATGGCCTGCCGTCGGCAAGCAGCGCAGTGGAGGCCGAGTAGCTGAACAGGGTCACTGATCGTTGACTCTAGTCCCGATCGGGTTAGCCTGCGGGCATGATCAGTGACACCGCGCGGGCGCAAGTGGCAGTCCTCGACGACTACCAGAACGTGGCGTTGTCCATGACCGATTGGTCCGCGGTGTCCGGCCGTGCCGACATCACGGTGTTCAACGACCACGTGTCCGATCCCGACGATCTCGTCGCGCGGCTTGCCCCGTTCGACGTCGTGTTCGTAATGAGGGAGCGAACCCCCTTGCCGCGCAGCATCATCGAACGACTACCGAATCTGAGGATGATCGCCTCGACGGGCCCGTTCAACGCGTCCATCGACATGGCGGCCGCCGAGGACTACGGCATCCATGTCGGGACCACCGGTGGCACCGTGGCCTCCACGGTCGAACTGACCTGGGCTCTCATCCTGGCCGGCGCCCGGGATCTGGTCACCGAGGCGCGGTCGGTGCGCGACGGCGGATGGCAGACCGGGGTGGGCCGTGAACTGTCCGGCCGGGTCCTCGGCATCCTCGGGTTGGGCCGCATCGGTGCCCGCGTCGCCCGCATCGGTCAGGCGTTCGGCATGGACGTCATCGCCTGGAGCGAGAACCTCACCCCGGAGGCGGCCACCGAGGCCGGGGCGACTTACGTCGGCAAGGGCGAGCTGTTCAGCAGATCCGACGTGCTGACCATCCACATGAAGCTCAGCGAGCGTTCCACCGGTCTGGTCGGTGCGGCGGAGCTGGCGCAGATGAAGCCAACAGCGTTGCTGGTCAACACCTCTCGCGGACCGATCGTCGACGAGGTGGCGCTGGTCGACGCGCTGAGGTCCACCACCATCAAAGCCGCGCTCGACGTCTTCGACACCGAGCCGCTGCCGCAGGGCCATCCGCTGCGCACCCTCGACAACGTGGTCGCCACCCCGCATATCGGTTACGTCGCCGACCGCCCGTACCGCATCTTCTTTCGCGATGCCGTCGCCGCTATCGGGGAGTGGCTCGACCGCAATCAGTAGGCGTTCGGATCCTGCTGAACGGCCACCGGCACCGGATGCTGGTAGAGCCGTGACGCGTTCTCCCATGTCACCTTGCGGATGATCTCGTCAGGCAGCCCGCTGATCTGTTCGCGGATGGTGCGCTGGGTGTGCGGCCACGTCGAGTCGCAGTGCGGGTAGTCCGCCTCGAGCATGATGTTGTCCGCGCCGATCCGGTCATACTGCACGAACGAGGACTGGTCCTCGACCGCGCAGAATCGGAAGTTGCGGGTGAACACCTCCGCCGGCGTCAGCGTCTCACCGAGGCGCTTCCAGGTCCCGTACATCTCGTGGTAGCTCAGCATGTGGTCGAGGCGGTCCAGCAGGCCCGCCACCCAGCCGATTCCGCCTTCCGACAAGCAGATTCGAAGGTCCGGGTACCGTGTGCACACTCCCGAGTACAGCCAGTCGACGGCCGCGCTGATGGCGTAGGCGAAGAACAGCACGCCGGGCACGTCGGGCGGGGCGTCATCGGTGGTCGACGGTGAGGTTCCCGACGAGCCGATGTGCAGGTTCACCACAGTGCCCGTCTCCGCGCAGGCCGCCATCATCGGCTCCCAGTACCCCGAGTGGATGGTCGGCAGCCCCAGCAGCGCAGGGTTCTCGCTGAACGTCACCGCGTGAAATCCACGCTCGGCGTTCTCGTAGATCATCTGCGCGCCGACGTCGGGGTCGAGCAGCCACGGCAGCTGGCAGGGGATGATCCGGTCGGGGTAGGCCCCCGCCCACGCGTCGATGTGCCAGTCGTTCCAGGCCCGCACCGACGCCATCGCCAGATCCCGATCGGTGGTCACCTGCTGCAGCCGTTGACCGGCGAAGCCGGGCAGGAAGGACGGGAAGTTCAGCGACGCGTACACGCCGTTGACATCCATGTCCTTCACCCGGGCATGAATATCCCAAGCACCGCGGCGCATTTCATCGAATCGGGCCGGCTCGAAGCCGTACTCCGACACCGGTCGGCCGACCACCGCATTGAATCCGACGTTGGGCAACGACTTCCCGTCGTACATCCAGGTCTGGCCGCCGTCCTCGGTGTCGACCACCCGCGGTGCCCGGTCGGCGAACTTGCTCGGTACCCGGCCCTCGAAGGTGTCCGGTGGTTCGACGATGTGGTCGTCGACCGAAATGACCGTGTAAAACCGTTCGGCGCGTTCGGGTTCGGGCAGAAATGTCACGGTCCGGTCGGCACCGGTCTTGGCGGTGGTGAAGCTCAGATTCGACTGCAGATCCTCGATGGAAGCCATGGCAGGAGTTCCTTTCAGTCCAGCACGCCGCGGTCGGCCTTGATGGTCATGCGCGCCGCGCCGGCCCAGTACACGTCGGCGGCACGTTCGATCAGCGAGGCGCGCACTCCGACCAGGTCGCCGTGATTCATCCTCGACGGCTCGCGACCGCTGATCAGTACGTCGTAGGCCAGTCGGCACACCCGTTCGATGGATACCGCCCGATACACCGCCGCGGCGAGATCATGCCCGGTCGCGATAACACCGTGGTTGGCCAGGATGATCAGGTTGGCCGACCCGATCTGACCTGCGAGTTCGGCTGCGCGCCAGGGGGCGTCGATCTCGCCGTCGTACTTCTCCACCAGATACATGTCGTCGAGGAACAGCGCCCCGGTCTGGTGGACGAGTTCGGGCAGCATGCCGAGCGCGGCGATGAGGCTGACGTAGTACGGGTGGTTGTGGATCACCACCCTGGCGTCGGGTCGCTGCCGGTGGATCTCGGTGTGCAGGTGGATGGCCGGGGTGACATCCCAGCGCCCGCGGACCACGTGCGCCTCCTCGTCGACGACGCAGATGTCAGACGCGGTGAGTTCCTGCCACCACAGCCCCCACGGGTTGACGAACATCTCGGTCTGCCCGTCGGGTTGCCAGGTGATGTGGCCGGCCATGTTCTCCGCGAACCCGATATCGGCGAGGTGGCGAAACGCGATCGCCATCTTCTGCTCGTCGGTGAGGTCGACGCCGATCGGTGGCATCGTCGAGGGCGCCCACACTCCCAGGCCGCCCCGGCGCACTTCCGGTGTGCTCATGATTGCTCCAGTATTGATCGAATAGTCTCGCGGAGTTGGCCTTTGGCGATCTTGCCGCCGGACGACCGCGGCAACTCGTCGAGTACCTCGAGTCGCTCGGGCAGCAGTTCTTTGGAGACACCCTGCGCCAGCAGGTGCTCGACGAGGTCGGCAAGCGCGAGCGTGTCACCGGGATTCTTGAGTTCGGCGAACACGCACACCCGCTCGCCGAACAGCGGATCGGGCATGGCCACGGCGGCGGCCACCGCGATGGCGGGGTGGCCGGCCACGACCTCCTCCACCGCGACCGCGCTGATGTTCTTGCCGCCGCGCAGGATGAAATCCGAGGTTCGCCCCGCCAGCACCAGGTAGCCGTCGTCATCCAGCTCGCAGATATCGCCCATCCGCATCCAGCCGTCCCTGGTGTACAGCTTGTCGTGATCGGTTCCGCCCAGATAGCCGAGGCTGAGCGCGGGCCCGCGGCAAGCAGGCTGCCCCCGACCGGATTTCGTCACGTCGTCGTCACCGTCGAACAGCCGGACCTGCATCTCGGGGACGATGCGTCCGGCGGTCCGCAGCCGATGGTGCAGTGAGTCGCCGACGGTGGTGGCGCTGAGCATGCCGGTCTCGTTGGAACCGTAGAACTGCAGGATCGTGACGCCGGTCAGCTCCTCGAACCGCGCGGCCTGGGTGTACGGCAGTGGCTCGCCGCCGGTGAACACCACCCGCAGACTCGACAGGTCGTGCTCGCGCGAGGCGTCGTTGGCCAGAATCATCATCAATTGCGTACTCACACAGCACAACACGGTGGCTCGGTGGCGCTCGATGGCGGCGCATGTCGCCGCGGCGTCGAACCGCTCGATGCGCACGGTCGTCGCCCCGAGATAGATGGGTGTCGTGTGGGAGGTCCAGATCCCGAAGCCGAACGGGGTGGGGATGACCGGAAGGACGACGTCGTCGGCGGTCAGCTCGCCGTTGGCGACGGCCTTCTGATGAAAGTAGTGCCACCGGTTCTGGGTGTGCACAACACATTTCGGCAGCCCGGTGGTGCCCGAGGTGGAGTTGATCAAGAAGGCGTCGTCTGGCCCGACCGGCGAGAGCTCGGCCATGGAACCCGAAGCGGTGTCGATGGTGAGCTCGCCGGCGCCGATCACCACGGCCCGCACCGATGCGTCGGCGGCGGCCTGCGAGGCCTGCGCGGCACGCCCCTCGTCGCTGACCAGAAGTGAAGGTTGCGCGGTCCGCATGATCTGCGTGGCCTCGCGGATCCCGGCGCGTGCTCCGAGGCCGACGCTCACCGCGCCGCAGCGCTCGATCGCCACCAGCAGGACGTGGATGGCGATGCTGTCGCCGTGCCAGACCGCCACCCGGTCGCCCGGGGTCACGCCGAGACGTTGGAGTCGCACGGCCAGGTTGGTGGCGGCGTTGTCGAACTCCGACCAGGTCAGCGCCCGGTCCGGCGAGTCGAGGGCGAAGTCGACGTACGCGGCCTTGCCGGGGAGCCCGCCGCGTTGCGGCGTACGCAGTCGGACAGCGTCGTGTCCGTCCACCAGCCGGCGGCTCGGTAGTGCGCGGCTTCGGCGCTGGTCACGACGGCAGGATCAGCCATCACCAAATCATATGAAAATAAGGACGGGCGTCAATGATCCCAGTGCCGCACCATCGCGGGATCGACCATTCCCGCCGAACCGGGGTAGTGCTGGGCGGTGATCAGATGCGCGGCGGCGAGGTCATGAGCCCGGCGGGCATCGCCGGCCTCGATCGCGTCGATCACCTGCCGGTGCTCCTCGAGGACGGCCAGCCGCTCGTCGACGGGGACGATGCCGTCGTCGCTCACCCGCGTCGACCAGCCCTGCTCGTGTGCCGACCACAGCGTCTCGAGCGCCCCGGCCAGCATGATCATGGTCTGGTTCCCGCACAGGGCGACCAGCGCTTCGTGGAAGCGACGGCTCGCCGAAATGGCACGCTGAAAATCGTCGGCGGCGTCGACTGCTTCGGTGTGCAGTTCACGCAGTGCCGGCACGACGGTGTGTTCGCGATCGGCCCGTTCGGCGCACAAGGCAGCGCACGCCGGCTCCATCTGCCGCAGCGCCCCACCCACGTCCGACAGGCTCACGTCCTGCGAGCCGAGCACCAGTCCGATCGTGTAGGCGACGTTCGCGGCGTTGGGGCGGCGTACCACCGCGCCGCCGAGCTTGCCCCGCCGCACCCGCAGCAGTCCCTCGGCCTCCAGGATCCGCATCGCTTCGCGCAGCGACGGCTTGCTCACCGGGAACTCGCGCAGCAGCTCGTCCTCTTTGGGCAGGATGCTGCCGTCGGCGAGCTCGCCCAACAGAATTCGCCGACGCAGTTGATCGGCAACCTGCTCGGCGAGGCGGCGGAATTGAATCGTTGGTTCTGACACTTGTTTTTAGTCTGCTGGTAAGTGTGTGCATCGTACAAGGGATGCCGGCCGAGAAGAGGAGAGCAGCGATGGCAACGATGACGGCGGTCGGTTCGTTCGCGGGCCTGCCGATCGACGATCCGCGGGCATTGCAGGACGTCCAGGTCGACATCCCCGTACTGCGTCCCCGCGACGTGCTGGTCGAGGTGGCCGCGGTCTCGGTCAACCCGGTCGACATCAAACGGCGACAGTCACTCGAGCCGAGCAGCACGCCGGTGATCCTCGGCTTCGACGCCGCCGGTGTCGTCACAGCCGTCGGGCCGGATGTCAGCACGCTGTCGGTCGGTGACGAGGTCTGGTACGCCGGCGACATCTCGCGGCCCGGTACCAACGCCCAGCTGCACGCCGTCGACGAGCGGATCGTCTCGCGCAAGCCGCGGTCGCTGTCCTTCGCCGACGCGGCGGCATTGCCGTTGACGACGATCACCGCGTGGGAATCGCTGTTCGACCGATTCGAACTCAGCCGGGAGTCACGCGGTGATCTGCTGATCATGGGCGCTGCCGGCGGGGTCGGGTCGGTGATGATCCAGTTGGCCAAGGCGCTGACCGGCGTACGGGTGATCGGCACAGCGAGCCGCGCGGAGTCCCGGCAGTGGGCCGTCGACATGGGTGCGGACGCGGTGATCAACCACCACAACCTGCGCAGTGAGGCCCTCGCCGCCGCACCCGACGGCATCGACTGGGTGTTCTCGCCGCACTCGGCGGGCAATGTCGAGGACTACGCCGAGATCCTCAAGCCGTTCGGCCACGTCGCCGCGATCGACGACCCGAAGGACCTGGACCTGATGCCGCTCAAGAGCAAGAGCATCGCGTGGCATTGGGAGTTCATGTTCACCAAACCGCTGTTCGGGCTGCCGGGCCAGCAGGAGCTGCTGGCCACAACCGCGCAGATGGTGGATGACGGGATCATTCGCAGCACGGTCACGAAGACGATCGAGGATTTCAGCGCCGACGGTCTGCGAGAGGCTCACACAGCGGTCGAATCTGGCCGCATGGTGGGCAAGGTCGTTGTCCGCCGATGATCCGGGACGGCCGACCATACCCAGAGGCAGGTCCGCCGGCGCCGCCGGTGGCGGGCTTACTTGTGCGCGGGGCGCTTCAGCAGGAACTGAAGCCAGCGAACGTCGATCAACATGAGGTTCAACGTATGGGCCAAAATTAAGGTGGCAAGCTCTTAGCGGTAATACGTCGCTAAGAAAATTTGCCAGAGCGCCATTATTTTCCGGCTGGCCTGCGGTTCGGCATGGGGGAGTCAGAGGGCTTTGTTAGCGATAACGCTGCTCGATCGTTACTTCTCGGAAACCGTGGAGTGTCCCTGTGCACGGGATTGCTCGACGTTCGACCAGTAGCTGCGCTCTCGCTCGGTCAGCTCGTTGTCGGTGATCGCGCCGAAGGTAGCCGCCTCCCGGGCGAACCGTGCCGCGGCGTCCGGCAGCGCGTCGGGACCGTCCAGTCGAAAGCAGCTCGGCGCGAGCGGGCCGAACAGCAGCGCACGCCGCAGACCCGGCCAGTTCTCCAGCCGCGGTTCCACACCCGCGGCGCGGGCAAAAGTGATGGCGGCCAGGTTCATTCGAGTTTTTCGCAGCCCGAGTGCGTGGCACGCGGCGACGGCGTCGCGCTGGTGTGCATCGTCCGGTTGTGCGATCGCGCCGCTCCAGGTGTAGGCGATCCAGCGGGCCTGCAGTTCCAGGGGGACGAAGTATCCGCCCGACTGATCCCACATGCCCATGAAGGCCATCCCCGGGAGGTCGGGGTGGAAGGTGTGCCGGTCGGTGTCGAACTTCCCGGCATCGAGGTTGAGCGTCGCCCGAACATCGCCGGCCAGGAACGGCAGCCTAAGCGTGAATCCCGTTCCGAACACGATGCCGTCGAATTCTTCGGTGTGTCCGTCACCGAACTTCACTGTGGGGCCGTCGACCGACTGCAGCCAGGGTCGGATCGTGATCGAGCCTTCGGCGACAGCGGGTAGGTAGTTCTGGTTGAGCGTCACGCCGGCAGCGAAGAGTGACTCGGCGGGACGCGGGGCGCCGTACTGCTCGGGACTGCCGGCGGATTCGACGACGATCTCCTTGAGCTGGCGGTCGATCTCGGCGGCCGGCAGAGCCTCGTCGGCCAGCGCCCCGTAGCGGGTGAACATCCGGTGGTCCGACGGCACGCCCGCCACGAGCTTCGGCAGCACATACCGCTGGCGTCGCTGAGTGACGACCACGCGGTCGGCACCCCCTGCGGCGAGGTCGGCGGCGATCTCCAGGGCGCTCACCGCGCACCCCGCGACCAGCACGCGCTTGTCGCGATAAGTCGACGGGCCGCGGTACTCATACGACGTGATCGCACCGGCTGATCCGGTGAAGGTTTCCAGGCCGGGCACCGGCGGGATGAACGCGGAGTGAAACCGCCCGGTGGCGACGACGACTCTGTCGAAGTGCTCGTCGATCCCGTCATGGCTGACGACCCACTGTTGTCCGGCGCGGGTGACGGCATCGACCCGCACCCCGAATCGAATCCGGGAGTCCAACTCGAACAGCCGGGCATAGCGATGCAGGTAGTCGAGAATGTCTGCTCCCGAGGGAAATACGAGATCGCCGTCGAGCGGCAGGTCGCTGAACGCGGTCAGGATGCGACTGGTGTTGGTGTGCATACCCGGCCACACGCCGCTTCGGCCGGGCTGCGCGGTCCACTGTCCACCGAGGCTGGAACCCTGCTCGAAGATCGACGGCTCGAAACCCTGCGACATCAGCCACCGCGACACCACCAGACCGGCCGGACCGGCACCGATCACCGCGACGTTCGCCATCATTCGGCGAAGTCTTCCACGGTCCTGTCGTACGATCGCCTCGATTCACTCCAGGGGAGGCCGAAATGGGTGTTGGGTGGCAGATCGCGCGCCTGGCGAGTGTTGCTCTAAGTGCTGCGGTCGGGTTGGCAAGCCCCGCGATGGCGGCTCCGCCCCCCACGCCAGGTATCGAGGTCGATGACGAAAGTGGCCGCTGCACATCGGGTTTCGCTGCACAGGACAACGACGGCAACTATTACTTGCTGACCAGCGGGCACTGTGATGGGCACGACGGCTCGGCGTGGACGTACGGCGAAGACGAGACTCTGCTCGGGACCATCAGTGCGAGCGAGGTGAATGGCGACAAGCGGGACGCGGCCATCATTCGCCTCGACCCCGGCGTTGGCGCACCCAACGGCGACGTCGGTGGCCGGTACTCGGTGCGGGACGTGCTGGGCGCCAGTCAGATTCGTGCCGGTATGCCGTTCTGCAAGGTCGGCGCGGTTACCGGGGAGACCTGCGGTGAGGTCAAGGGGGTCGAGGGCGATGTCGTCGAAGCCAGCGTCTACAGCCTCGAAGGGGACAGCGGCAGCCCGGGCTTCGTCAAGAATCCGGACGGCACCGTCAGCGCAGTCGGCATCTTGATGTCCTCGCCCGACGGCGACGACTACACGACGTACTTCACCCTCGTCCAGCCCTTGCTGACGCAATGGGGGTTGCGGATCCTGCCGTAATGACTGAATCACTTTTCATACTTGAATACTGATTCACTCGACGTTACGCTCCGGGTGCCGATGAATGCGCACCTAAGGAGACAGACATGTCCGCGCTCGACAATGTGCTTGCCGCACCGCCGATTCCCGCGCATCCGACAACCCCGATGCCGTTCCTGCCCGAGGTGCTGTTCACCGTCTTCCTCGGGATTCCGGTGGTCGTCATGGTGTTCTTCGCGGTCCGGCACTTGGTTGTCGGCAAGGGACCGCTGCTGTTGTTCTGCCTGATCGGCGGTGGCATTGCCTGCCTTTTCGAGCCGATCGTGGACACGTTGGGGTTGTGCTACATCCGCCAGGGCGCGGTCACGACGACGTTCTCCTCGATGGGGCGTGACTTCCCGCTGTTCATCAACTTCGTCTACATCTGGTACGTCGGCGGCCTGGCCTACCTGGCATTTCGCATCTATTCGACGGGCGTGACGCGCAAGCAGATCTTCCAGCTCTACGTGATCGACGTGTTCATCAACATCTTTCTGGAGAGCCCCGGGGTACTCATGGGCGCCTATGAGTACTACGGCCCGCAACCGCTGAACTTCTGGGGTCTGCCGCTGTGGTGGGTGTGCGTGAACCCGCTGATGCCGATGACGGCAGGCGCACTGATCTACCGGATGCGCCAGCACCTGCCGGGATGGCGGTTGGCGCTTGTCGTCGCCTTCATTCCGATGTCGGACGGGATCGCCAATGGTGCCGCCGCGTGGCCGGTGTGGACGGCGCTGAACCTCGACGCCTCACTGTGGGTCACGCATTTCGCCTGGCTGGTCACTCTGGGTCTGGCGCTGACCTACGTCTGGGTGTTGTCGTTCGTGGTGGCGCGCCCTGAGGAGGAGGTGTTCATCAAGTCGAAGGTCGGCATTCTCAAGGCGGCGGTATTCGGGGCGGACGACACCGTCAACGCCAGAGAACCGGCGACGGCCTGACCGGTCAGGACCGTTCGGACTTGGCGACCTTGGTGACGACCGCCTTGGCCTCGGCCGGCGTGAGGCCCAGCATGGCGAGGATATGGCGAGCAAACGCGCGTTCGGCATGGTCATTGTGGCGACCGTCGAGGATCTCCCGGATCAGCGCGAAGGCGGCGCCGATCACCGTCGTCAGCAACACCTCGAGATCGGCGATCTCGAAACGGCCACTGGTAACCCCGCGTTCGACGGCCACCCGGGCATGGGGGTGCATGGCGGCTCCGAACAATGCCTCCGAGTGACCGATGTTGACGATCAGCCGGGCGAAATCGGGCTCGGTGTACGCCAACCGGATCACCCGCAGCGCGGCCAGGGTGACGACTTCGGCGGGATCGGTCGAATCGTCGACGTCGCTGATGGTCGCCGACGCCAGATCCGAAAGGCTCTCGGTGATAACCGCTTCCAGGAACTCTTCCTTGGAAGGGAAGTAGTTGTAGAACGAACCGAGCGCGATGTCGGCTTGCTCGGTGATCTCCTGGATACGAAGTCCGGGAACGCCTTTCGAGGCGATCAGGGTTCGGCCGGCGTCCAGCAGTTGCCGGCGGGTGCGTTCGCGCTGGCGTTCGGTCCGCGTCGCGGGCTTGTCCTGTGTCGGCACAGTGCGATTGTCTAACATGAATGAATTTTCATACTTGATAGTCCGTTCATCGGACGTTATGTTAGCGAAGGTTGGGCAGGTTCACATGAGGGATGGTGCGGAGTGAGTGCGGAATTGGGGATTCATGGTGGCGACACCGACCTGCTGATTCCACTACCGGCGGCAGGGGAGAGCTGGGATCCGCATCTGATCCACACGCACTACTTCGGCTTCTCGGTACCCGAGGCCGCGATCGGCGCGTTCCTCTATATCCGTTATCAGCCGGCATTCCCGCTGTCCCAGGGTGGCGTGTGCGTGTTCCAGGGCAACGACAACATCGAGCTGACCGATATCGCCTACCACGACTACGAGATCACGATGCCGTGGCCGACCGTGGACGGAAACACGATCACCACCGACAACGGCTTCTCGATCGAATTCATCGAGCCCGGCACGGTGGCTCGACTGCGCTACACCGCAGTCGACGACCGCATGTCGTTCGATGTCATCGCCGAGGCGGTCACGCCGCTGCTGGCCCGCGGGCACGTCATGCCCGGCGAGGAAGCTCATCACGTGCACTCCCGCCAGCCCGGGGGCAGCGAGCAGTTCATGCACGTCACCGGTCAGCTGCGATTGGACGGCACCAGCTATGACGTCGACTGTTTCGCGCCGCGGGACCGGTCCTGGCGCCAGGTCCGGGTGGAACGGCGCGGCGCGGTTCCGAGCCCGCCGGTCGGCTGGTCGCCCATGTACTTCGGGCCCGACCTCGTCTTCAACCAGATCAGCTTCGAACCCCTCGACACCGATCCCCGCTGGGCGGGCCTGTACGAGGTGGGCGATCGTCCATCGCACCACTACGCGTGGGTGCAACGTGGTGACGAAACACGAGCCGTCACATCGGTGCGCCGCGACGTGCTCGAGTACCACCCCACCATCCACCTGGCCACCCGTCAGGAGATCACCGCGCAAGACGCGTGCGGTGACACCTACCGTTTCCGCGGCGAAGCCATTGCGTCGGCGGTACTTCCCGCCTGGCCCAACGTCTCGTTCCACGACAGCGTTTATCGGTGGGAGGACGACCACGGGCGGGTCACCCATGCCACCTACCAGGAGATCTGGTTCGACACCTACCAGCGGGCGATGCTCGGCCACCGCCTGCTGCCCACACCGACAGCGTGAGAGGAAAACCGACATGGCGTTGAAGAACGAGATCGACACCGAGGACGCATCGCGGCGACTGGCCGCGTGGCTGGAATCGAAAATCAATGGAGCCCAACAGGTTCAGGTGACCGAGCTGGATGTGCCCGCCTCGGCGGGCCTGTCCAACGAAACGGTGTTGTTCACCGCCTGCTGGAACCAGGACGGGACGGTCCACACCCGCAAGATGGTGGCCAGGGTGCAACCCGCGGGCCAAGGCGTGTTCGCGTCGTATGACCTCGGCAAGGAGGCCGGTGTCATCGCTGCGCTCGGCTCGGTGGGGGTGCCGGTACCCGAGGTGTATTTCTACGAGCAGGATCCGGCGGTGTTCGGGTCGCCATTCCTGGTCATGCAGCGGGTCGACGGCCGGGTGCCCTCTGATGACCCGCCGTTCACCGCGGGCGGGTGGGTCCTCGATCTCACCCCGGAGCAACGAACCACCATGTGGCACAACAGTATCAATGCACTCGCGCAGATCCACGCCGCTGATTGGCGGGCGCTAGGCCTGGACTTCTTGGACACTGATGCCAACGGCAGCGGAGTGCACGCCCAGATCGCCAACTGGCGCGAGTCGTTCACCTGGGCGGCCGAAGGGGAGGCCAATCCCACCATCGAGCACGCACTGGAATGGCTCGCCGACAATGTTTCCGCCGCGCCGTCGGCGAAGGTGCTGAATTGGGGTGACGCCCGGGTCGGCAACATCATCTTCGCCGACGACCTGTCGGCCGCCGCGGTGCTCGACTGGGAGATGGTGACCCTGGGCTGCCGTGAACTCGACCTCGGTTGGTGGCTGTTCCTGATGCGGCACCACACCGAGGGCATCGGATTCCCACTCCCGGAGGGCATTCCGGATCGCGCCGACACTCTGGCGTACTACACCTCGATCACCGGCCACACCCCGGCGGACATCGACTACTACGAGATCCTCGCCGCCACCAAACTGTCCATCATCATGGTGCGGGCCGCTCACATGATGATCGCGATGGGCCTGATGCCGCCGGATTCGCCGATGGCACTGAACAATCCGGCCAGCCAGCTGTTGGCCGAACTGCTCGGCCTCTCGGCGCTGACGGGCGAGACCGCGACGTTCATCGGCAACCGTTGAGCACCCCGTGCTGACCGACAGTCCGTCCCGCCGTACTACGCCAGACACGCTCGGCGCCGACGCGCGACGGGGTGCGGTGTCGCTGTGGGCGCTGCTGGGTGTCGGGTGGATCCTGTTCGTCGGGCAGGCATGGGCCCGATGGATTCTGTCCGACACGCAGTTCGGCCCGGCGCCCATCCAGGGACCGGATGTGTTCGACGGCACCGCGCTGGTGGTTCTGCGCGTCATCGAGGTGGTCAGCCTGCTGATCGCGGCGGCGACCATCTGGGTGTTCCTCGTCAAGCCGTTGATCGTGCAGCGGAAGCTGACCCTCGACGGGATGATCGTCATCGGATCGCTGCTCGCCTCCGGTATCGACCCGCTGATCAACTACTTCCACTACACGTTCGCGTGGAATGCCCACGCGCTCAACGCCGGATCGTGGCTGGCGTTCTTCCCACTGCACCAGGGGCCGACGCGATACGCCGAGGGATTGGCCTGGTTCGTGCCGCAGTACCTCTACCTGGGCATCGGTTTGGCCGCCATCGAGTGCCGCATCATCCTCGCGCTGCGCCGGCGCTACCCGGGTATCCCGAACATCCGGTCGTTCAGCGTGGCGTTCGTCGCCATCTTCTGCGTGGACATCGTGATCGAGCAGGTGTTCATCCGCACCCGGGTCTACGCCTTCCCCCGTGCCTGGGACGCCCTCACCCTGTTCGCCGGTACGCCCTATCAGTTCCCGGTGTACGAGAGCGTTTTCGTCGCAATCTACGCCGCCGGGTTCACCTATCTGCGGATGTCAGCCCACGACAGTGCCGACGGGATTCCGTTCTTGCATCGCGGAATCCAGCGCTGGCCCAGCCAATTGCGGACGCCGGTGAAGCTCCTCGCAGTCATCGGGTTCTGCGCCGTGTGGGCGGCACTGGCGTACTTCATCCCCTGGAGCTGGATGTCGGTCAATCCCGACTCGATCATCACTCCGCCGTCCTACATGCTGCCCGGTCCCACAACGCCGTAACTCTCGAGGAGAAGTGCACCCCGTGTCATCGCAAACCCAACCCCTGCCGCTGCCCGCCGAAGCCGATTACGTCATCGTCGGCGCGGGACACAACGGGCTGACGGCTGCCTGTTATCTAGCTCGCGCGGGCCACAGTGTCGCCGTTGTCGAAGCGTCACCGACAGTCGGCGGCATGACGTCGACCAACGCCACCCTGCCGAGCGCACCCGGACATTTTTTCAACGAGGGCGCTATCCAGCTCACCGGAATATTTCAGTTGTCGGGAGTCGCCGAGGACCTCGAACTGCACAAGTACGGCTTGCGGCAGATCTCGGTCGATCCCGCCCACGTCCAACTGGCCCCGGATGGCAGCTCATTGGCGATCTGGAAGGACGCCAGCCGCACCGCCGACGAGCTGCGGCGGTTCTCGCCCAAGGATGCGCGGGCGTGGCTGGACCTGGCCAATGCGCTGGACCCGGCGATGGATGTGGTGGTCGCCTACATGAAGTCGCATCCGCTGCGGCCGTGGAATGCCGAGATGGGCAAGGCTTTTGCCCGCGCGGCCCGGCACCCCAAGCGGCTGTGGTCGCTGCGGCACATGGCCACCGCATCGCACACCGAGTTCCTGCAAGAGACCTTCGAGTCCGAATTGCCCAAGGGTGCCCTGGCCGCGATGGCCGCGTTCTCCCAGATGCGCCTGGACATGACGGCGTGGGCGATGATCTACCTGGGTGTGGTGCAAAAGGTTGCGAATGGAATGCCGGTCGGGGGCACGGGTGCGCTGCCGGCAGCGCTGCATCGCTGCTTGCTCGCGCTCGGCGGGACCGTCCACACCGACAGTCGGGTCCACGAATTCGTGATGAGCGGCGATCAGGTCACCGGTGTGCAGCTTGACACCGGGCAGGTCGTCAAGGCTCGCGCCGCCGTGATCGCCACCTGCAATCCGGTGATCACGCTCAATGAGCTGCTGCCCCAAGGGGTGTTGGACACCAAACTGTCGGCGCGGGCCAAGGACATCCCGATCCGCAAGACGCATGCCACGTCGCTGAAGGTCAATGTCGCCATCGACGGGGAAGTGTCGATGCAGCGCCACGAGAAGTGGCGGGGCAACGATCTCGACCTGCGCAAGTATCTCGTCGCGTGGCACACGCTCGAGGAGCAGGACGCCGGATGGAACTCCCTGGTCCGCGGCGAATGGCCCGACCCGGTGCCGGTCAGTTGCGCGATCATCCCGTCAGCGGTCGATCCGTCACAGGCTCCGCCGGGGCGCAGCAACCTGTGGCTGTGGTCGGGGGTGATTCCGGTGACCCCACGAGAACCGTGGGAGGACGTCCGCGACAAGATCGGCGATTCCGTGCTGCGTGACTGCGCGCTCTACTACGAGGGACTCGACAGTCTCGAGATCGACCGGGCGGTGTTGGGGGGCCCCGATATCGAGCAGCGCTTCAATGCGCCTGCGGGCAATGTGTACCACGTCGATCCGTTGATAACCCGGTTCGGACCGTTGAAGCCGGCGCCTGGTCTCGGTGCGTATCGGACCCCGGTGAAGGGGCTGTACCTCAGCGGGGCCGGCACTCACCCGGTCGGCGGCGTGTGCGCGCTGCCGGGAAAGCTGGCTGCGCAGACCGCTCTTCGCGATCGCGCCAAGGGCTGAGACCCCTCAGGGTCTGACCACCAGGTCGAGGATGACCAGTGCCGTAAACACCACGAGCACGTAACCCTCGAACAGGACACGCAGGGCCGTCGGCGCAATCCGTACATCCATGAAATGCAGACCGATGAGGCGCACCTTGAACAGGGCGATCCCGATGATCGCGATCGCAGCGGCCCCGGCGAGATCGGCGCTCTGCTCGATACCGACGATGAACGATCCGAAGGTCAGCGCCAGGAGCACCGCCCACACCAGGGTCAATCGACGCGTGGTGGTCATCGTCACCTCACCAGATAGAAAAGCGCGAACAGAACCACCCAGAGCAGATCCACCATGTGCCAGAAGATTCCACCGGTCTCACACAGCCGGCGCTGAGTATTTTCGAGCGTGGGCCGCCGCGTGAGGAACGACAACCGGGTGAGCAGCGCCATCCCGATCAGCACATGCACCAGATGGATTCCGGTGAACACGAAGTAGTAGGAGAAGTATTCACCGCTGCTCACACCCTTGCCTGCGCTGAACAGTTGAGTCCACTCGACGGCTTTCACCACCACGAACCCGGCGCCACAGCCGATCGCACCGGCGAACAACCGGGTGGCGTCCTGATGCCGACCGGCGAGCACCCTTTGAACGCCGAGCGCGACCAGCAGTGAACTGCTCAGCAGCAGAACGGTGTTCACGGTCCCGAGCGCGACGTGAAGGTCGGCGTGGCCCGAGGCGAACAACTGTGGGTTCTTGCCCCGCGAGTACATGAAGGTCGCGAAGAACAGCGCGAACACCGTCATATCGCCGAGGACGAAAACCCAGATGCCTTCTTCGCCGGGAATCCTGCGCTGGGTCTGTGGCTCCACGTCGTGCAGCGTAGTCACGTCGCCAACACGCCTTGCTCAGAACGTCTTTCCTCGGTCGATGCGGTGATCCACAGCTGCCACGACATGATCAGGAACCACACTCCGAAGAACACCGCGACCAACCAGAAGGCCAGCAGCCCGTTCCACGCGAAGACACCGTCTTTGAAGAGCACCACCAGTCCGCCCGCGGCGAAGATGAAGGCGCACCACACATTGAAGTAGCCCAGCCACCGCGGCCACACGGCGGTCTTGGCCCCGAAGATGGCGAACCCGATCACCAGGCACTGAATGGTGGCGGCCGGCCAGTTCATCACGAACGGCAGCCACCCCAGATCGTTGAGCGCCTGGGTGATCTCAGGATCGCGTTCCGGACGGTACGACGCGGCGGCGAACGCGAACGTCGGCATCAGTATCGCCACCACCGCGAGTCCGGTGCCGACCAGTTGGGTGTAGGCCAGCGGCGAGTACCGAGTGCCTTCCATTTGCCGAATCCGGACCGCCATCAGTGCTCCGAAGGGTGCCTGTAATCCCGCCGCGGCCAGCATGATCACCAGACCCATTCGTTTAAGTCCGGTGTTGGTCGACCAGAAGTGCGCGACCTGCTCGGCTGTCCGCATCGGCGACATCGGCGGCAGCAGCCCGATCATGATGATGGCCGGAAACAGCAGCAGGACAAATGCTGCGCCGCACACCGCCATGACGCGCTGAACGTCGCGCGTCATGACGAGAGTTCACCGGGGAAGGGATCGTTGGGCCCGCTCGCGTATGGGTTTTCGGACAATGCCACGTGCCTGCGTTCCCGCCGCAGCCGGTCTTTCAGAGCGCCCAGGCGCCCGCCCTGATCCTCCAGCCGGAACTGCTTGAGCATGGTGCGCGCCGCATTCTGGCCGGGCATCCCGCTGATCCCGGCGACCGGATGGGTGCCCGAGCCGGTCAGGAACAGCCCTTCGACCGGCGTGCGATAGCCGGCGAATCCGCTGACCGGTTTGTTGGGCCCGAATCGGCTGATCGTCGGATCGACGTGATACACCGAGCCGTCGATGGCCCAGAATCGCTCCTCGATATCGGGCAACACCAAGGGCCGCACGGCAACCTGGAGATCCTCGACACCCTTGTAGTACTGGTCGGCATCTTTGATGATGCTGTCGGTGATCTTCTTGCGCGCCACGTCCCACCCCTCTTCGGGAAACGATGGGGTCAGCCCGGTCCAGAACCACCACAGGTCCTTGCCCGGCGGCGACATCGACGGATCGAACGCGTTGGTAACCTGCGCCAGTCCGGGGATCGCGTCGGGCACCTGGCCCCGGACGCACGCCTTCGCGGCTTCCTTGGCCTGTTCGTAGGTGTGGTAGCAGTTGCAGGCCAGTCGCAGGTCGATACCGTCGCCGCGCCACTTCTCATGTTTGGACATGTCCACCCGGCCCGAAAGCGCGACATTGACTTTCGCGTCGGCGATACCGCGCTTGCGGGTCGGAATGTGGTCGGCTGCGACCTGCTTCTTGTGCTCGAGAATGCCGCGGGGGAGCAGCCGGGTCAGGGTGGTCTTCGGGCTGCAGGCGGTCAAAACACCACGCCGCGCGCGGATCTCGGTGCCGCCACGAACGCGGACCCCGACGCAGCGGTTGGACTCGACGATGAGTTCCTCGACCGGTGAGCTGGTGATGATGTCGCCGCCGTTGTCCCTGATGACCCCGATCAGCGCCTTGGGCAGCGAACCGGTACCGCCGTGGAACATGGCGACGCCGTACTTGGACAGCACGCCGAGGTAGATCAGCGACCACCCGGACAGGTCGGCGTCGAACGGCATGAACGGCAGCGACGTCAGCAGTGGCGCCCGGATCATGTCGTGCTCGAAGCTCTCTTCGACCGCTTCGGTCTGCGAACTGGCCATCCAGCGCCCGATCGCGCTCAGTTGTCTGCGATTCTTCGCAACGCCTTTGGCGGCCTTCAGGATCGCCGAGATGTCCGGCGTCACAACATTGGTCTGCATCATCGGCAGACCGATCTCGACAGCGGCGTCGATCACTTCGTAGAGCTCGAGGAGTGCGCGAGCATCCCTGCGGGAGAAGTACTCCAGTTCCGACGCCGTCTTGCGCGGATCACGCCACAGACCGAGCGAGCTGCCGTCGGCGGCCAGCTGGAAATGCGCAGGGTCGATGACGGTCTGGCGCAGCCCGTAACGGGTCGACAGTTCGAGGTCGTCATTGATCGTGGTGGTGCGGAACAACGACGCTTGAATCGAGGCTTCGTTGATGGTGTATTCGGGTGCTTCCGGGGCGAACGAGTTCGTCGATGTCATACCACCGGCGGTGGCCGCCGCTTCCACGACCAGGACCTTGAGCCCAGCCTTGGCCAGGTAGGCCGCCGCGACTAGACCGTTGTGCCCGGAGCCGACGACAACGACATCGACTTCTCGCGGGGGCTGGGCAACTTCAGACATGACAAGTCCTCATCGAAGGTAGAAGGGAGAAGACGGAAAGCGGTGGGCCGGAACCGGTTGCACGCGGAACCGGCCCACCGCTCCGCGGCTCAGAGCGTCGTTGCCGGCTGGCGGTTCTGCTGGGATCTGTTGAGGATGATGGTCGGGCCGACGACAAGAGCCTGGGCAGGATCCTCGGGGTCGACGGCGATTCCGTCGCCCGGAGTGACGCCGCCTTCCTCGCACATCTTGCGCCACAGGTTCTGCCGCCCGGTGCGGGTCGGGATGAACTTGCCGTAGGCGAACACCCGCCAGAAGGTCCACTTGGGCGCGGGCTGCGAATTCGGCCGTCCGACAAGGCGATGCAGCACGAACATCCAGCCCACCATCATCGCCATCATGACGGCCGCGCCCAGCCAGCGGACCGCGGTCGGCAGCGTGGAGTTGTGGATCAGGATGTGCGGGAAGCCCACACCGAAGTAGGCGACCATCATGCCGAACGGAGCCACCAGCAGCAGCAACAGCTTCTGCGTGCCTTTGAGTCTCGGGACCGCGAAGGCGAGGATGGCGCCGATCGTGACGAACGAACCACCGTTGATGAAGCCCCACCAGTACGGGAAGTTCAGGAAGCTGAACGGTTGCACGCCGTAATAGAGGTAGGTGCCCAGGTTGATGCCTGCGGTTTCCATGATGGCGTCGGTGACGATGCCCATCCCCAGCAACATCACGAAGTGGCTGGCATGGGCGCCATTGCGGATCACGAAGTAGCAGAAGTACGCCTCGAGTCCCAGGAACGCCATGTAGCACGGCGGAATCAGCAGGGGCACGGTGATTCCGAAGTTGGTGAACGCGGGGATCAGGTTGTTGGCCCAGTGCAGATGGCCGAGTAGGTCGAGCATCGGTTCGAGCAGGCTGCAGATCAGGCCACTGGCGAGCACGATCAGCGGGACGTAGTTGCGGCTGCGCACCGCGGCCCGGATCGCCCAGGGCAGCGCGACGACAACCGCCAGCGCGCCCGCGATCAAGAAGAAGGCGATCTCCGCGGTCAGGCTGACGCTGAAATCACCGGGCGCCGGCAGGATGTTGGGCGGCCATCCTTGACCCTGCACCAGGGGTGACCTACTCAGGCTCAACGTGGGACTCATCGATTCGGCCTCTCCTTATGATTTGGGTCCGCATGCCCGCTGAAGTGCGGTTTCTCCGGGGTTGCCGCGGCGCTGGCACCGCTCGGCGCCTGTGGACCAGCTCACACTAACATCGTGTCTAGACAATGTGTATAGCTGTTTTGAAATTAGATTAGATTGATCGGGCGGGCCGCGTGGAGCGGCTCTCGGCGACGGTAAGGTGGCTGCGATGACGGAGGCGACGCGTCGACCGCGCTCGGTTGACCTCAACGGGGTGCCGCCGGTCGATGCCATCTACGCGGCGACGGCCCGGCTGATGGAACGTCAGGCGTTCGCCGATATCAGCGTGGCGCAGATCCTCACCGAGGCGAACATCTCGCGAGCCACGTTCTACTTCTACTTCTCGTCGAAGTTCTCGGTGCTGTCCGGTCTGCTCGAGGCGGCGATGGAGGACATCTTCGGAACCGTGCAGCCATTTCTCGAGCGCTCGCCCGACGACCCGCCCTCGTTGGCATTGGAGCGCAGTATCCGGGCGGTGACTCATACCTGGCACCGGCACCGGGCGGTGTTGCAGGCGGCCAACCAGCACTGGCACAGCGAGCCGGCGTTGCGCACGCTCTGGCTTGCGGTCGTCGAGCGCTTCGTCGCCGCCGGTGCCGTCGAGATCGATCGCGAGCGGGAGGCCGGGCTCATCACCTCGGACCTGCCGAGCCGGACGTTGGCAGCCACCCTGTTCTGGAGCACCGAGCGGGTGCTCCACATCGCCGGCATGGGAGTGGATCCCGAGCTGACCGACGAAGAGGCGATGGTCGGCCCACTCGTCGCGATGTGGAACGGGACGCTCTACGGCAGGTGAGGTTGCGCAACGCTCGCCATCGCCAGCGACGTCATGACGAACCGTTCGATCATCGCCCGCTCGTCGTCCTCAGGGATGTTGCGGCGCAGGATGATCGACGCGTAGACGGTGTGGAGCCAGTCGGAGAGATCCCGATTGGACAGGTCGTCGCGAAGCAGGTGCCGCGCGCGGCCGACGTCGAGCCACGGCTGCCAGAAACGCAGCCCGCGCTCCACCAGTTCGGCTGACCACAGGGCCTCGTGCGCGGTGATCGGGCTGCCGTCGCCGAGCAGTCCCGACAGTTCGGGGTCATTGCGCAACGTCTCGATGATCTGCACCGAGAGCTCGACGAACGACTCGGTGAAGCTGCCATCCGGAACGGTGGCGCCCGGCGCGGCGGCATCGGCGATCTCGACGATCCGCTCGATGGCGGCGGCTAGCACCAACTCACGACGATCGAAGAAAACCTTGTACACCATCTGCCTGCTGTAGCCGGCGCCGCGGGCAACATCCGTCATCGTCACCGCACGTACCCCGTTGGCGCGGAACAGCTCCCGCGCCGCGGCGATGATCCGGCCCCGGGCGGCTTCGCGTGGGGTCGCAGTCATGTCGGCAGACTACCCGCGTTCGACCTGCCCGTTGACATCAAGGCGTGCATGGCGTCATTATCACTCGAACGGTTACAAAATGCCTAGTTTGTCCACTGGAGGTTTTCGCGATGTCTTTGACCACGGGCCCCGGTGACACGGTCGCCGCGAAGTGGGCCGTGTCGGATCCGCCGCCGCTCGGGCGGCAGGGTCCCGCCACGTTCCTGGCGCTGATCGGTGTCGTGTGGTTCGTGATCTGCGTCGAAGTCATTGTGCGATGGGTGACTTCGGGTGAGGAGTTCACCCCGGCGCCACGGATCGGGCCCGACGTCATGGAGGACTGGCGACTGGTCGCGCTGCGGGTCTTCGAGGCGATCAGCCTCGCGGTGATGGCGGCCTTCGTCTGGTATTGCGTGGTCAAGCCGCTGCGTGAGACCGGCTCGTTGAGCCTTGACGGCAAGTTCGTGATCGGCGGCATCATCTGCTTCGTGGCGGACGCGTTCCTCAATGTGCAGCAGTATCTGTTCGCCTGGAACAGTGCGAACGTCAATCGCGGTGTCTGGGTTCGGTTTCTGCCGTTCCACAACCCGGAGGCGCCGAGCCGGTATGCGGAGTCGCTGATCTGGGGCCCGCCGATGTACATCTACTTCTGCGCCGGCGTGGCGATCGTGGCCTGCCACGAGGCGAAGCGGGTGCGGCGCCGGTGGCCGGCCATGTCGAAATTCCGGCTGTTCGTCGTTATCTTCATTTTCGAATTCATCTTCGATTTCGTCGTGGAGAATTTGGTGATCAGGACCACCCACGCCTACGCATTTGCGAAAACCTATGAGCCACTGACCTTGTGGCCCGGGCAGGTACACCAATTCCCGATCTACGAGTCGATCCTGGTGGCCTTCGTGGGATGTGTCTTCACCTGGGCCAGGATGGAGGCGGAGGAGCGGCCGGTGGGGGAGTCGCCGATCGAGGTCGGCGCGGATCGGTGGCGTCGGTCGCTGCGTCCGCACGTCCGGAATTTCGCGGTCCTCGGATTCTGCATGGTGACTTTGGTGTTCGTGTACCACCTGCCGTTCAACTGGCTCGGGCTGATCGGAACGTCGTATGCCGACCTGCCCAGTTATCTGCTGGCCGGCTGATCGGAGGACGAGATGGCACCCGTGACCACACTGGGCGTGGACACACCGGTCTGGCCGACCGGCCAGTGGATCGCGACAATTCTGACGTTCGCCCTGGCGGTCGGGGTCCTCGTCTGGGTGGCTCGGCTGTGCCGCCGGGAATCGATCGTATGGCCGCCGGTCGTCCTCGTCAGCGGGATGCTCACCTGTCTGATGGAACCGCTCTTCGACCACCTGTATGGGTTGTGGTTCCGCGAACAGGGCCAGTGGCACCTCTACACGACATTCGGTAGTCATCAACCGATCTGGGTGCCTGCGGCATACCTGACGTTCTACGGTGGTGCCAGCGTTTTCATCGCCCGCACGATTGCCCCTCGGCCTGCCATGCGCACCGTGTGGACGATGTACGCATTCATCGTCGTGATGGCGATCGCGGCGGAGATGACCTATATCAGCGTGCTGAAGGTGTACGAGTATCAGGACAGCCAGCCGTTCGTCGTGCTCGGCTACCCGATCTTCCTCGGTTTCACCAACGCGATGTCGGCTCTGGTCAGCGGCATCGTGATCTATCGGCTGGTCCCGCGGTTGCGTGGAGCCGGTTACCTGTACTTGATCCCGGTCGTGCCAATGGCCTTCGCGGCAGGGCTTTTCGGCTCCGGGATCCTGTACCTGTCAGTGCGCCACTCGGTCGACAACCCGCCGATGGTGCTGGTTCATCTGGCCGCGCTGACGGTGGTCGGCGGCATCGCCAGCACGGTGGGCTTGCTGGGCCGGCTGCTCGTCGAACCGAAGGTGCCTGCGCCTCAGGGCATTGTGTAGCCGCCGCTGACCGAGATCAGCTGTCCGGTGACCTGCCCGGCGGCCACCGGGGAGGCGAAGAACAGCACCGCGTTCCCGACGTCGTCGGCGGTGGTGAGCTGACGCGTCGGGGTGTCCTTGAGCATGAACTCGATCTGCTTGGGGTTGAACACCTCGTCCTGGCCGACGGACCACAGGCTGGCCGCGCCCACCGCATCGGGACTCTCCGGGATCACCAGACCGGGGCAGACGATGTTGGAGCGGATGCCGTGCCTGCCGTGCTCGCGAGCCGTGGTGCGCGCCAACGCCACCATGGCCGCCTTCGATGCACCGTAAACCCCCTGGCGGATCTGGCCGAAGGCGGCGTCACTGGCGATGGAGACGATCGACCCGCCGCCGCCGTCCCTCATCGGTCCGATCGCGGCCTGCGTCGCCGCAATGGCCGAGAACAGGTTGATCTCGATGGTGCGCTGCCATTTGTCGCGGTCGGTGTCGGTCGCGATGAACCCGGGAACACTCCATCCGGCATTGTTGACCAGCACATCGACGCCGCCCCAGTGCGTGACCGCGGCGCCCACCGCGACCTCGCCACCATCGGGTGTCGTCAGATCGGCGATCGCGAGCTCGACCGCGGCAGCGCCCAACTCCAGCGCCTCGGCCTTGACTTTTTCGGCCTGCGGTTCGTCGATGTCGTTCAACACAATTCGCGCACCCTCGGCGGCGAATCGGTGCACGATGCCGCGTCCGATGTTGGATGCCCCGCCGGTGATCACGACGCGGGCGTCGGCCAGTCCCAGATCCACGTTGACCCTTCCGGTCGGGGCGCACTTGAGGCCACCCCAGCGATTGGTTTAACCTAGATTAGAAATTATGATTAGATTTGTCCATATCCGGCTTCTGAGGAGACCCAGATGAGCGTCACGACGTCGCTCGACGGTCACGTCGGGTGGATCACCCTGGATCGTCCGGATCGGATGAACGCGATCACCGTCGGCCTTGCGCGTGCACTGCGCGCGGCCATCGAATCACTCGGCGCCGACGCCGCCGTCAACGTGATCGTGATCCGGGGCAGCGGCGGAAACTTCTGCGCCGGCGGTGACTTCGACGAGGTCCAACGACTGCGCGCCCAGGGACCTGCCGCGCTGACCGAGTTGTTCGCAGCCTTTCGCGGCGCCTGCGACGCGATCGCCGGCGTGGAGATCCCGGTGATCGCCGCGGTCGAGGGGTCCGCGGCGGCCGGCGGCTTCGAGCTGATGCAGGCTGCCGACATCGTCCTGGTCAGCGAGACGGCCGAGATCGCCGACAACCACGTCAACTACGGGATGGTTCCCGGCGGCGGCGGCACCGCGCGGCTGCCGAACCTCATCGGTCGGCAGCAGGCGCTCGGCGTACTGCTGTCGGGCGATCGGTTGTCCGGGCTCGACGCAGTGCGACTGGGTTTGGCCTACCGGGCCTTTCCCCACGATGAATTCGACGACGGCATCACCCGTTTCGCCACCCGGCTCGGCGAACGCCGCCGGGACGCGGTGACCACCATCAAGCGGCTCGTCGCCGTCGGAGTCGACGACGGCCTGCGTGCGGGGCTCGACGCAGAGATGAACGCGGTGGTCCGCCACATCGCCGGCGACGCGGGATCGGACAGCGTCACGGCGTTCCAGAGCAGAGAGGTTCGTGCATGACGACATCGATCGAGGCCCCGGTCGCCGTGGCGGTCAGCGACGGTATCGCCCGGCTGCGGCTGAACCGGCCCGAGGCGTCCAACGGCCTCAACGTGGAGATTCTCAAGGCGCTGCACGAAGCGATCCTGGCCTGTCATGCCGACCCGGCGGTACGCGTCGTGCTCGTGACGGGTGAGGGCCGCAACTTCTGCGCAGGCGGCGACGTCAAGACCTTCGAATCCAAGGGCGCCGACCTGCCCGACTACCTGCGTGAAGCGACGGCCTGGCTCCAGTTGGCCACCGCGGCGCTGATCCAGCTGCGGGTCCCCGTCGTCACAGCGGTGCAGGGTTTCGCGGCCGGTGGTGGGGGACTGGGCCTGGTGTGTGCCTCCGACATCGTGGTGGCCGCACGGTCGGCGAAGTTCTTCTCCGGCGCCGTTCGGGTCGGGATGGCTCCCGACGGTGGTTCGTCGGTGACGCTGACCCAGCTGGTCGGATTACGACAGGCGTTGCGGATATTGCTGACGAATCCGACGCTGTCAGCCGACGAGGCCGCCGAGATCGGGCTCATCACCGAGGTCGTCGACGACGACGCGCTGACGGCACGCGCCGAGGAACTGGCGTCCCAGCTCGTGCAACTTCCCACCTCGGCCCTGTCCGCCACCAAGCGGCTGGTGTGGAGTGGCGTCGGGCAGTCGGTCGAACAGCGGCTGGCCGAAGAGGCCCGAACGGTGTCCGAACTGTCCGGCACCGCGGACGCATTGGAAGGTCTGCGCGCGGTGATCGAACGGCGCCCGCCGAAGTTCGGCGGCCTGTGAACATCCTGATCGATGACGCCGGCCCGGTTCGCACCATCACCCTGAACCGGCCGGCGGTCCGCAACGCGATCGACCTGCCGCTGCGCATCGAGTTGGCAGAGGCGATCGAGGCGGCCGACGCCGACCCGGGGGTGCGGGCGATCGTGCTGACCGGTGCGGGCGGTTCGTTCTGCTCCGGCGGGGATATCGCCACCATGACGAGGATGGCCCCCGATGCGGCTCTGGAGCGGATCACTCTTGCGCAGCACGTGATTCGGACGATCTGGGCCACCCCCAAGCCGGTGCTGGCCGCGGTGGAGGGCTCCGCATTCGGTGCGGGTGCCGGGCTCGCCGCGGCCTGCGACCGGGTCGTCGCCGCTCGCGACGCCCGCTTCGCGGCGACCTTCACCAACGTCGGTCTGTCCGGCGACATGGGTACCTATGTATCGCTGCCGGCCCGGATCGGCGTGGCCCGGACTCGTCAGCTGATCCTGTTTCCGGCACCGCTGTCCGCCACCGATGCGTTGGAGCTCGGATTGGTGGACAGCCTGGCCGAGCCGGGCGAAGCGCTCGCCGCCGCGGTCGCCGATGCGTCCACTCTGGCGCAGCGGCCCGCGGAAGCGCTCGGCGTCATCAAGACGTTGCTGGCGATCGCTCCGACCATGCACCCATTGGACGTTCTCGACCGGGAGGCCGCGGAACAGGCGCGCCTGTTCGACAGCGATGACTTCGCCGAAGCGGTCGATGCGTTCGCAGCGAAGCGGAGTCCGGTATTCGGAACCACACAAGGAGTACGGCAATGACTTCGGTGATCGATCCGGCCGCGGGAACCGCAGGGCGCTACGACCGCTTGATCCGCCACGACAAGGTGCACGGGTCGATGTACACCGACCCGACGATCTTCGCCGACGAGCTGAACAAGATTTGGTACCGCAGTTGGGTGTTCGTCGGCCACGAGAGCGAGGTCGCCCGGCCCGGCGACTACGTCCGCAAGAAGCTGGGGTTGCAGGACGTGATCATGACGCGGGACCGCGACGGGCAGGTGCACTTGCTGCTGAACCGGTGCAGTCATCGCGGAAACCAGGTCTGCGATGACGCCAAGGGAAACTCGAGTACGTTCCGCTGCCCGTTCCACGGCTGGACGTTCCGTAATACCGGCGAGCTGATCGGGTTTCCGTTCTTCAAGGGGTACGGGCAGCGTCAGCTCGACATGCCGATGGGCCGGGTTCCGCGGATGGACTCCCATCGCGGCTTCGTGTTCGGCAGCTTCGCCGCCGAGGGCCCGACTCTGCTCGAGCACCTCGGTGCCGCGGCCGGCGAGATCGACCGGCTGTGCGGGTTGTCCCCGGAGGGCACCGTCGAGCTGAACGCCGGATGGCTCCAGCATCAGACCCGGGCCAACTGGAAACTTGTGGTGGAGAACGAGACCGACGGCTACCACCCGCAATTCGTGCACGGCGCGATCCTCGGTGTCACACAATCCACGATCGGACCGCTGTACAGCGATTCCTCGACCGCGGTGACGCGCGACCTCGGCAACGGTCACAGCGAGAACGATCTTCGGCCGGAATTCCGCAAGCACGCGACACCGATGCGCTGGTTCGGCACCACCGAAGCCCGGGTCCCCGAATATGTCGCGGCCATGCGGGCCCGCCACGGCGAGGCAGCCGAGAAGATCCTCATCGAGGGCGCGCCGCACGTGATGATCTTCCCGAATCTGTTCATCGCCGAAATCCAGGTGTTCAACCTGCAACCGGTCTCCGTCGGGGAGTGCGTGCAGTACTCCACCGCCGTGCAGCTGGTCGGTGCGCCCGAACTCAACAAGCGCCTGGTGTCACAGTGTTTGGCCTCGGTCGGGCCGGCCGGCATGCTGCTGGCCGACGACACCGAGATGTATGAGCGCAATCAGGCCGGCCTGGAGGTGCGCGACCCGGAGTGGCTCGACGTGCGGCGCGGGCTGAATCGCGAGCGGGTCGACGAGCACGGATTCACCATCGGCACCAACACCGACGAGACCGGTATGCGGGCGTTCTGGTCGCATTACAAGCAGCTGATGGAACAGGACTGACGATGACCGCGTCCACCCTCGATGAATTACACACTGTGCCAACCGGGTTCGACCGCCACGAGGTCGAGCAGTTCCTCTATCGCGAGGCTCGATTCGCCGACGAGAGCGACTACGACTCGTGGGAAGCGCTGTGGACCGACGATGCGCTCTACTGGGTGCCCGCGAACGGTTCCGCCGACGCCCGGCCCGGCAACCAGATGGCGATCATCTGCGACAACCGAAGCCGGATCGGCACCCGGCTCAAGCAGATCCGCACCGGCAAGCGGTACGCCCAGGCGCCGGTGTCGAACATGCGCCGTCTGCTGAGCAACATCGAGTTGCTGGGCGGCAGAACCAATTCAGAGGGCGGTATCGACCTCGAGGTCGGCGCCAACTTCCTGCTGCTGGAATCGCGCGCACGGGGCACTCATCTGTGGGGTGGCCGAACCATCTACCGGCTACGCCGAACCGACACCGGCCTGCGACTGGTCTACAAGAAGGTCGTCCTGGTGGACAACGACCGGCCGCTGCCCACCCTCGGCTTCCTGATCTGAGCTGCGCGTGGAACCCGAACATGCCACGCCCGGCGTTGTCGCCAGCGAGTTCGCCCAGGTCTCGGTGACCATCGACCTCGACGCCAACGGTCCGCGGTTGCGACTGGAAGACCTGCGCACCGGGCGGGTGCGCTACCTCGACGCATTGGAGTTGGAGACACTCGTGTGGCTACCCGACGAACGCCTCACGGCGCTGCTCGATCCATCGGCGAACCGCTGGCGAGACGACGCATGAGAAGGGCCGCGATCGTCGCACCCCTGCGCACCCCCGTCGGCACGTTCGGCGGATCGCTACGGCCGCTGCGGGCCGAAGACCTTGCCGCGCAGGTGACCCGCGCCGTCGTCGAGGCCAGCGGCGTGGACCCCGCGCTGATCGAGGACGTCGTCTTCGCCCAGTCCTACGCCAACTCCGAAGCGCCATGCATCGGGCGATGGGTGGCTCTGCACGCCGACCTGCCGATCACCGTCCCGGGCCTGCAGATCGACCGCCGATGTGGTGGCGGGCTGCAGGCCGTGGTGACCGCTGCGATGACCGTGCAGACCGGGGCCGCCGACGTCGTGCTGGCCGGCGGCGTCGAGTCGATGAGCAATATCGAGCACTACACCACCACGGCACGCTGGGGGTCCAGAACGGGCAACCAGACGCTGTACGACCGGCTGGACCGCGGACGTGAAATGTCGCAACCGGCATGGCGATTCGGGGCGATCAGCGGAATGATCGAGACCGCCGAGAATCTGGCGCGCGACTTCGGCATCGGCCGCGACGCAGCCGACGCGTTCGCCGCCCGCAGCCACCAGCGTGCCGCGGCCGCGCAGCAGGCCGGCGCCTTCGCCGACGAGATCATCACCGTGCCGGTACCGCAACGCCGCGGTGAGCCGGTCACCGTTGATCGTGACGAGGGCGTGCGCCCCGACACCACACCCGAGACGCTGGCCCGGCTGCGCACCGTGGTGCCGGACGGCACGGTCACCGCGGGCAACTCCAGTCAGCAGAACGATGCCGCCGCCGCCTGTCTGGTGGTGGCGGAGGACCGGCTCGGGGACTTGGGGCTGGAGCCGATCGGCTACCTGGAGGGGTGGGCAGCCGTGGGCTGCGAACCGTCCCGGATGGGGATCGGTCCCGTCGGAGCCGTCGACAAGCTCTTCGCCAAGACGGGACTGGGGTTCGACGACCTGGATTTGATCGAGATCAACGAAGCCTTCGCCGTTCAGGTGCTGGCCGTGCTCAGTGGGTGGGGCGTCAAACTCGACGACGTCGAGGACCGGCTCAACGTCAACGGGTCGGGAATCTCACTGGGCCATCCGATCGGTGCGACCGGTGTCCGGATCCTGACCACGATGCTGCACGAACTACGCAGGCGCGGAGGCGGATTGGCGCTGGAGACGATGTGTATAGGCGGCGGGCAGGGGATCGCCGCGGTGTTCCGGGGAGTGTCGTGACCGCCGGACTGCTGGCCTACGCCAGCTATCTGCCGCGGTTCCGCCTCGCCGGTGCCGACATCGGCACACCCAAGCGGGACCGTGTGGTCGCCAGCTACGACGAGGACTCCACCACGATGGCGGTGGCCGCAGCGGGTGAGGTTCTCCGCGACGGCACCACACCGTCGGCGATCTACTTCGCCACCTCCAGCCCCGCGTATGCCGACAAGACCAACGCCACGGCGATCCACGCCGCGCTGGGTTTACCGCCGGAGGTGTTCGCCGCCGACCTGTGCGGCACCGGCCGTAGTGGATTCGCCGCGATCCGCGCCGCCGCGGCGGCCGGGGGACTGGCCGTTTGTGCGGACGTCCGCGTCGGCCGGCCACGCTCCGCCGACGAGAAGCTGGGCGGCGACGGGGCAGCGGCACTGCTCTTCGGCGACGGCCCGGCGATCGCCGACGTTCTGGCCACCACCGCACTGACTGATGAATTCCTGGACCGCTGGCGGGTGCCCACCGACGTCACCGGCCGGCAGTGGGAGGAACGCTTCGGCTTCGGCCGCTACTCCGCGCTCGTGCGTGCCGCCACCGAGCAGGTTCTGGACGCCGCCGGTGTGGTGGAGGCCGACCACGTCGTCCTGGCCTGCCCCAACACCGGGATCGTCAAGGGTGCCAGGGCTCTGGTCAAGGGCCGCAAGTCGATCCGCTCCTCGCCGATCGGATACAGCGGGGCGGCGGATGCGGCGATCGCGCTCTGCGACGCACTCGATGTCGCGGAACCCGGCGACACCATCCTGGTGGTGTCGGCGGTAGACGGATGCGACGCGATGGTGGTGCAGACCACCTCGGCCTTGCCCGGTGCTCGTCAACAGCGTGCCGTGGCAGACCAGCGGGCCGACGGTATCCCCGCCGATTACCTGACGTATCTGTCCTGGCGCGGGCTGGTCGACTTCGAGCCGCCCCGACGGCCTGAACCCGACAAGCCGGCGGGACCACCGGCCGCGCGGTCGCAGGACTGGAAGTTCGGTCTCACCGGAACCCGCTGCGATGATTGCGGATTCGTGCATCTTCCGCCGCTGCGGGTGTGCCGCGGATGCGGGTCGGCGGCGCCGATGAGCATGGTCCGCATCGCCGAACACGGCGCGACCGTCGTCACCTCCACCGTCGATCGGCTGGCGTATTCGCCGTCACCGCCGATGGTCCAGGCCGTTGTCGATGTCGACGAGGGTGGTCGCTTCACCGTCGAGATGGCGGATGTCGGTCCGCGGGCGGTACAGGTCGGCGACCGGGTCGGCTTCACGTTCCGGCGCCTGTTCACCGCCGACGGCGTGCACAACTACTTCTGGAAGGCGGTGCTGCGCGATGGCCAGTAACGGAATCGCCGGGCGGGTCGCCGTTGTCGCGATGGGCTGCAGTCACTTCGGCGAACGGTTCGATACCTCGACCGAGGACCTCATTCTCGAGGCCTACCAGGAGTGCCTCTCCGGAGCGGGTGTGACACCCGCCGACGTCGATGCCTACTGGCTGGGCACCCTGAGCTCCGGGATGTCGGGGTTGACCTTGAGTCGCGCTCTCGGTAGTGACGACAAGCCCGTCACCCGGGTCGAGAACATGTGCGCCTCGGGCTCGGAGGCGTTCCGCAACGCCTGCTATGCGGTCGCCTCCGGCGCCTATGACATCGCGATGGCAGTCGGTGTCGAAAAGCTCAAGGACTCCGGCTATTCCGGCCTGCTACGCCAGGACCCGCCGGCCGACGGGACTGCCGCCGAGCTGTCGATGACGGCACCCGCGGCGTTCTCCCTGCTCGACCCGGCCTACTGCACGCGGTACGGTGTGCACCCCGACGAGATGCGTGCCGCGATGACCCACGTCGCGTGGAAGAACCACGACAACGGCTCACGCAACCCCAAGGCTCAGTTCCGCAAGTCCGTCGCCAAGGAGACCATCGACGCCGCACCGACGGTCGCCGGCCGGCTCGGCGTCTTCGACTGCTCAGGAGTGTCCGACGGTGCGGCGTGTGCGTTGATCGTGCCCGCCGAACGGGCGAACGAATTCACCGACACCCCAATGTATGTCAACGCGTTGTCGCTGGTGGCGGGCTCCACCCGAGGGACGACCGACCCCGGCTACGATTTCACCAGCTTCCCGGAAGTGGTCAAGTCGGCCAAGGATGCCTACGCGCAGGCCGGCATAGACAACCCCGCTATCCAGCTGTCGCTGGCCGAGGTTCACGACTGCTTCACCCCGACCGAGATCGTGTTGATGGAAGACCTCGGGTTCGCCGACCGCGGCGAGGCCTGGAAAGACGTGCTGAGCGGTGAATTCGACGCGGGGGGTCGGTTGCCGATCAATCCCGACGGTGGTCTGAAGAGTTTCGGCCATCCGGTCGGGGCCAGCGGGCTGCGGATGCTCTACGAGGCGTGGCTGCAGTTCCGTGGCGAGGCGGGTGCGCGGCAGCTGTCCGATCCGCACACCGCGCTCACGCACAACCTCGGCGGGCGGCCGGGCGGGTGCGTCTCATTCGTGTCCGTGGTGTCCCGCGAGCCGCGTTGCGGCTCGCGGTAATCGACAAGTTCAAGGAGAACAGCCAGTGCCAGGATTGCAGGATCGCGTCGTCATCGTCACCGGTGCCGGGGGAGGACTGGGCCGCGCCTACGCGCGGTTCCTCGCCGCCAACGGCGCACTGGTCGTCGTCAACGATCTCGGCGGAGCCCGAGACGGATCGGGATCGGGCACCAGCATGGCCGACGCGGTCGTCGACGAGATCCGCAGCGACGGTGGCCGGGCCGTCGCCAACTACTCGTCGGTCGCCACCGCGGACGGTGCTGCCGAGATCGTCGCCACCGCACTGGATGAATTCGGCGCGGTGCACGGCATCGTCAGCAACGCGGGAATCCTCCGGGACAGTGCGTTCCACAAGATGACACAGGACAACTGGGATGCGGTGCTGCAGGTGCACCTCACCGGTGGCTACAACGTCATCCGGGCGGCGTGGCCGCATCTGCGCGAGCAGAGCTTCGGGCGGATCGTCGTCGCCACCTCGACCAGCGGACTGTACGGCAACTTCGGGCAGGCCAACTACGGCGCGGCCAAGGCGGGGCTGGTCGGACTGATCAACACCCTGGCCATCGAGGGCGGCAAGTACGACATCACCGCCAATGCCATTGCGCCGCTGGCCGCCACCCGGATGACCGCCGACATCGCTCCCCAGGAAGTCCTCGACAAGCTCAACCCCGAGCTGGTCGCACCGGCCGTCGGCTATCTGCTCTCTGAACAGAACCACGACACCGGCTCGGTCTTTGTCGTCGGTGGCGGGCTGGTGCAACGGGTCGCCCAGTTCCAGAACGACGGTGTCACGTTCTCCGCGGCGCCGAGCCTGGATGAGATCACCGGGCGCTGGTCGGAGATCAGCGACATGAACCAGGCAAAGCTGGGCACCAACCCGGTATGACTGTCGGCCTCGCGCATGCCTATTGGACGGCCGACCGCTCCACGGAGCTCGTCGACCTGACGGTGGGTGAGCTGCTGGCGGAACGGGCCGGCAGCGACCCCCGGCGCGCGGCCCTGATCGGCACCCGCCACGGCAGCGTGACCCCCGTGCGACTGACCTACGCGGAGGTGTACTCCGAGGCGTGCCGGGTCGCGACCGCACTGGCCCGGCTGGCTGAGCGGGGAAGCCACATCGCCTTGTGGGCTCCGAACGTCGTCGAGTGGCCGATCATCCAGTACGGCGCCGCACTGGCCGGCATGGTGTTGGTGGCGCTCAACCCGGCACTGCCCGAGGACGATCTGGACTATGCCGTCGCGCATTCCGGGTCCACGGTCTTGCTGCACGCCGACGTCAATCGCGAGCATTCGATGGCCGAGGTGGCGGCCCGGGTGGCCGAGCGGAACCCTGGTGTCCGCCGTATCTCGCTGTCCGATCACGCGATGTGGTGCGCCGATATCCCGGATCCAGCGGTACTCGACGCCGGGGCAGGCGATGCCGACGAGATCGTCATGCTGCAGTACACCTCGGGGACCACCGGAGGGCCCAAAGGCGTTGCGTTACGGCATCGCTCGCTGGTCAATGTCGCCAAGCTGACCGTCGAGGCCGCCGGGCTGCCCGATCGGCCGGTGTGCCTCAACCCGCTGCCGATGTTCCACACCGCCGGCTGTGTCATCGGGACCCTCGGGCCGCTGTGGGCGGGCGGCACGACCGTCCTGGTCGAGCGCTTCGCGCCTGGCCCGGTACTCGAGGCGATTCGCGACGAAGCCGTCGATGTGTTGTTCTACGTGCCCGCGGTGTTGTCGGCGCTGGTCGATCACCAGCGGTCCAGCGCTGTGCCTGCTCCACAACTCGCGGTGATCATGGGCGGCGCCTCGCCGGTGGATCCCGGACTCATCGACGACGCCGGCGAATTGTTCGGTGCGGCCGTCTACAACCTCTACGGCCAAACCGAACTCGCACCGGTCTTGAGCCTGACCCGACCCACCGATGACGTCGCGGACCGCCGTCATACCGTCGGACGGCCGCTGCCCCAGGTGGACTGCAAGGTGACTGATCCAACGACGGGACGGGTGGTGGCCACCGGCGAGATCGGCGAGGTCTGCGCCCGGGGCTACCAGCAGTTCGCGTATTACCTGCACGACCCCGCCGCCACCTCGGCCGCCGTCGATCCGGACGGCTTCGTACGCACCGGCGATCTCGGTGTCATGGACGACCGCGGCTACCTCACGATCACCGGGCGACTGAAGGAACTCATCATTCGCGGTGGCGAGAACATCTCGCCTGCTCACATCGAACACGTCCTCTCCGAACATGATTCGGTGTTGGAGGTTGTGGTCGTCGGCGTGCCCGACGACCGGCTCGGCGAGATCGTCGCGGCGGTGGTACGCGCCTCGGACCAGCACCCCGACCTCAAGGAGGAGCTGGTGAGCTACGCGCAACACAGACTCGCCCGCTATCAGATGCCGGCACGCTGGTATCTCGCCGATCAATTCCCCGTCACGCCGACGGGCAAGGTCCAGCGGTTCGCGGTACGTGAGTCGATTCTGCAGGGTCGGATCAGCGAACTGTGAGCACCACCATCGAGTCGCGCCGAGAGGCGCTACGCACACAGTTCCCGGTGTGGGACCCGATGACCCTGGCCGACTGGCTCGAGCGTTGTGCGGCGTGGTTTCCAGACCGACCCTTCGTCATCACCGATGAGGTGACACTGACCTATCGGCAGGTGGCCGAGGAGGCGGCTCGGCTGTCGGCGGGGCTGGCCGCACTCGGCGTCGAGCCGGGCGACCGGGTCGGCATGGTGATGGCCAACGGCGCCGAGTTCGTCACGGTGAAGTTCGCCATCGCGCGGCTCGGTGCGATCGCCGTGCCCTTCAACTATCTGTACCGGCACGACGAACTGCGTTATGTGCTGGCTGATTCGGGCTGTCGGGTTGTCGTGTCGATGAGCCAGTTCGGGCAACTCGACTATTGCGCGATGTTCGACGACATCCTCGCGAGCTGGGACGGGCCGGCCTTCACCGTGGTCCTGACTGCGCCGGGGCGGCCGGGTGCGCTATGTCTGGACGACCTCGCCGGTTCGGGTATGCCACCGGCACCGGTCTCGCCCGATGCGCCCGCCGACATGCTCTACACCTCCGGCAGTACCGGGTTCCCCAAGGGCGTCGTGACGTCTCACGACGCTGTGCTGCGGACCGCGTATGCCTCCGCTCTCACGCGCGCCTACGAGGACGGGCGGCGAATCCTGTTCTCGCTGCCCTGTTATCACATGTTCGCCTACATCGAAGGTCTGCTGTCGGTGATGTTTGTCGGTGGTGCCGTGATCCTGCGATGCACATTCAGTGCGGAAGGGTACTTCGCCGCCATCGAGGAGCACGCGGCCACCGACATGCTGTGCGTCCCCACGATGGCGCTCGCCATGGTCGAGAGCCCGGCCCGCCGCAACTACGATCTCAGCTCGCTTCGCGCCGGATTGTGCGGATCGGCGCCCGCACCGATCCGGTTGTGGCAGCAGATTCGAGAAGAGTTGGGCGTCAGCGAGATCGTGACGGGGTACGGCATGACCGAGTGCGGCGGAGCCATGACACTCACGCTGCCCGAGGACCCGCTGACCCGTTGCACCGAGACGGTGGGCCGTCCCAAGCTCGCGGGGGCAGCCGGTGTCGAGGGCACCGATGCCTTGGTGGAGTACCAGGTCGTCGGGGGTGAACTCGTCTCCCGGGGTCCCACCACGATGATCGGCTACTGGAATCGTCCGGCCGAGACGGCTGCGGCAGTGCGGGATGGCTGGCTGCACTCCGGCGACATCGGCCGCGTCGGCGCCGACGGATACCTGCGGGTCACCGGACGCAGCAAGGAGCTCTACAAAAGTGGCGGCGAGTTGGTCATGCCCAAGGAGATCGAGGACCTGCTGGCCGGCTATCCGGATATCAGCCAGGTGTATGCGATCGGCCTGACCGACGATCGCTGGGGCGAGATCGGGTGCGCCGTCGTCGTTCCAGTCTCCGGCGCGGCATTGACCGAAGACGACGTCCTCGCCCGATGCCGATCTCGGCTGGCGCGGTTCAAGGTGCCCAAGCGCGTCGTGCTCTGCACTGCCGACGAGCTACCGACGACGGCCACCGGCAAGGTGCAGAAGTTCCGTCTGGTGGAGCGACTACAGGGGCACTGAGCAGCCCGCTCCCAGGCTGGACGAAATCGCAATCGCATGAGGTGGTTCCGTTGGAACAGCAGTATTTAATCGGTACTAAAAAATGTGGTAGCGTCCGACCTGACGGGTTGATGAACTGCTGTTATCGGTTTTGATTCCAGATTAGAAGGAGCGTCGCGAGTGTCGGACGTGAGTGACGATGCGCGCGTCGTGGCCGTGCAACGGCTTTACGACGCGCTGGCCGCCGGGGACCGCGCCGGCCTCGACGCACTGCTGCATCAGGACTTCGTCGGCCACGCTGCAGAGGGGCTGCCGCTGAGCATGGGTGGCCGGCACGTCGGGGCCGAGGCGATGTGCGCCAACCTCTGGTGGCGGATCGGTCGGCACTTCACCGCCTGCGCCGTTCCGACCGACTTCCAGGTCTTGGGTGATGGACGCCTGATGGTGATCGGTCGCTACGTGGGAGCTGCGCGCCGCACCGGCCACCAGTTGGACGCCGAATTCATCCATCTCGTCGAATTCGCCGACGACGGGCGCATCTCGACACTGCACCAGCTCACCGATACCGCGGCGTGGCATGCGGCTCTTGATGCGCCGCCGGGGCTGGAGACGATCGACTATCACGTCGACGCAGGGCTGGCTACGGTCTGCCTCAACCGCCCCGATGACCGCAACGCCATCGACCTGCGGGTCGCGCAGGAGACGTGTGAGGTCGCCCGCCGGATCGCCAGTGACGACACAGTGCGGGCCGTGCTGATCTGTGGGGAGGGCCCCGCCCTGTCGGTCGGGGGTGACATCGGGTTCTTCCGGCACGGCGGCCGCGAGCACTTCGGTGACCTCTTCGTCGAGATGACCACGCCCTTCCACGAAGCATTCGCCATTCTCAGCGGGCTCGACGTTCCGATCGTCACCGCCGCGCACGGCGCGGTGGCCGGCGGCGGCCTCGGCTACGTCTACGCCGGCGACATCGTAATCGCCGCGGAGGGAACCCGTTTCGTCACGGCATTCGCCGGACTCGGGGTCTCGGGTGACGGCGGCGGGACATGGCATCTGCCTCGCATCATCGGCGCCCGCCGCGCGGCAGCCGCCTACCTGCGCAACACCCCGATCACCGCCGAGGAGGCGCTGGAGTGGGGGATGGTCAACGAGATCGTCCCCGCCGATCGACTGCGCCGGCGGGCCGCCGACGTCGCCCGTGAACTCGCCCAGGGCCCGACGAGGGCGTTCGCCACCATGCGCCGGTTGCTGCGGGAATCGTGGCACCGCGACCTGCCGTCCCAGCTGCTCGCCGAAACCCAGGGGCTGAAGGCCACGGGCGACACGCGTGACGCTGCCGCCGCGATCACCGCGTTCGCGGCGAAGACCACACCCGAATTCACCGGAAGGTAGCCGATGCCCGGACTGATCCACGACTCCGAAGAACACGCCGCGATCCGCGCGACCGTGGCGGCGATCGCCAATCGCTATGGCCCGCAGTACTTCCTGGAGCGCGCCCGCAGTGGCGGTGACATCGACGAGCTCTGGAAGGAGCTCGGCGCCGCCGGCCTGCTCGGCGTACACCTGCCCGAGGACCACGGCGGCGGGGGTGGCGGCATGGCCGAGGCGGTCGTGGTGGTCGAGGAACTTGCCGCGCACGGCATGCCGTTGCTGATCTGGGTGATCTCGCCGGCCATCTGCGGAAGCATCCTCGCCCACCATGGATCTGAGGAGATGAAGCGCCGCTGGCTCCCTGGGATCGCCGACGGTTCGCAGAAGATGGCCTTCGGGCTCACCGAGCCCGATGCCGGCTCCAACAGCCACAACGTCAAAACCACGGCGCGACGCACCAATTCGGGCTGGTCGATCTCCGGTGCGAAGTACTACATCTCGGCGGTCGACCAAGCCGACGCCATCCTGCTGGTCACGCGCGATGCCGATGAGTCCAGCCCCGAGAAGGCTCGGCTGTCGCTGTTTGTTGTGCCCACCGACGCGCCCGGGCTGAGTTTCCAGCAGATCGACACCTCGATCGTGTCGCCCGACCAGCAGTTCACCGTGTTCCTCGACGACGTCGAAGTCGGTGCGGACGCCCTGATCGGCGGCGTCGGCAACGGGTTACGCCAGGTGTTCGACGGGCTGAACCCCGAGCGGATTCTGGTGGGCGCCTTGTGCGGTGGGCTCGGGCGCTATGCCGTCGACAAGGCCGCGCTGTATGCCAACGAGCGCACCGTGTGGTCGACGCCGATCGGCGCCCACCAGGGCGTCGCCCATCCGCTGGCGGAATGCCACATCAACGTCGAAGTCGGGCGGCTGGCGACCATGCGCAGCGCTGAGCTGTTCGACGCGGGCGAGCAAGCGGGCGAGGCCGCCAATATGGCGAAGTTCGCCGCGTCGGAGGCAGCGCTCGCCGCGCTCGATCAAGCCATCCAGACGCACGGCGGCAACGGCCTGTCGCACGAATACGGATTGTCGGAGCTGTGGTTCGTCACGCGCCTGATGCGTACCGCCCCGGTCAGCCGCGAGATGGTCCTCAACTTCATCGCCCAGACCTCACTGGGACTACCCCGCTCGTACTGACCACGAAAGAGGAACAACACTCATGACAACAACAGACTTCGACGTCGTCGTGATCGGTGCCGGTGCCGGTGGCCTGTTCACCGCGGCCCGATTGGCGCACAGCGGCTTTCGTACCTTGGTCGTAGAACGACTCGACAAGGTCGGGGGCGCGCGTCCACCGACGACATCGACGGCTTCAAGGTGAACAACGGTGCCATCGTGATCGAAGTCGGTGGGATCACCGAGCAGACGTGCGCGGAGGTCGGCGCACCGTTTGATATCAGGGAGCCCAAGCCGCCGCTGCTCTACCGCATCGGAGGTAAGGATGTCGACGTCACGGGTGGCGGCTGGGGTTTGTTGCTGGGCAAGCTGACCCGGCAGGGCGCCAAGCTGGTGAAGGGAATCGGGGCTGCCCGCAGCGACTCCGGCCTGCCCGAAGACGAGATCTCCACCGCGCAGTGGGTGTCGAAGTACACCAAGAACGAAGGCGTGCACGGAATCTTCCGCAACATGTGCGCGTCGATCTTCGCGGTCGGCTCCGAAGATCTGCCCGCGCGGGTGTTCCTGACCTACTTCACCCGCAAGAGCGCATTCAAACGGTTCGGCTTTCATCCCGAAGGCACCATCGGCATCTGGAAGGGGCTGGCCGCGGCCATCGAGCGCGACGGCGGCCAGATCTGGTTGTCGACGCCGGTGACCGAGATCGTCTCGGCCGACGGCCGGGTGACCGGCGTCGAGGTCGTTCGCGACGGAACCCCGGTCACCGTGCACGCACCGATCGTGATCAGCGACGTCGGGCCCGCGGCGACGCTGACGTTGCTCGACGCTGATGTGGTGCCGGCCGACTACCGCGACCTGGTCGACCGTGGTGACCGGCCGACGTCGATGATCTCGGTCAACTTCGCCAGCACCGAACCGCTGATCGCCGCACCGGGAATGCTGAGCTTCGCGAAGTCTCGTCGGCTGGCCTACATCGCCAACTTCACCGACCTGTGTCCGGAGATGGCGCCGCCGGGCTGGCATCTCTACGTCGGAACCTCGGTGCCTGCGCCGTCGATCGGGGACTTCGACGAAGCCGTCGAGACGGACCTTCTGCTCGCCGACCTTCGCGACACCATCGAGGACTTCGACACTCGGGCACGCATTCTCAACATCGCGGTCACTCGTGACGGCTGGCCGCCGCAGCGAGCGGTCGCAGGATTCGACCTGCCCCACGAGACCCCGATCGAGGGTCTGTGGAACGTCGGGGACGCGGTCAAGGAGTATGCCAACGGCGGCACCACCGCCTGTGCCGAAACCGCGAAACTCGTGGCCGACAAGATCGTGGCCAGCTACCGCCCGACGGTGCGGAGTTGACATGTCGCAGACACTGAAGCGGCTGTGCGCCTGGTCGGGACCGGCCACGGTGGCGGTGGCGCTGATCGGCTGGCTCATCGCCGGCGTGCTGCCGTTGCCGCTGGGATCGTCCAGCACCACCGACGAAGTCGTCGCGTTCTACGGTCACGACACCCGGGTACTGATCGGCTTGGTGATCGCGCAACTCGGCGTCTGCCTGGTCTTCCCGCTGATCGCATTGATAACCCTGGCGATGCTGCGCATCGAGGGCCGCACCCCGCTGCTCACGATCATCCAGGCGGTGACCGGCGCGGCGACCGGGGTGCTGCTGCTGATGCCGATGCTGTTGATGGCCGTCATTGCGTTCCGGCCTGACCGCACCCCGGAACTGACGGTCACCCTCAACGACATCGCGTGGTTGCTGTTCCTTACGCCGATCGCGCCGTTCATGATTCAGAACATCGCGATCGGCACCGCGATCCTGGGGGACAAGCGTTCCCTGCTACCGCGGTGGGTCGGCTACTTCAACTTCTGGGTCGCCGCCGCGTTCATCCCCGATGTGCTGGCCTTCTTCTTTCACGACGGCGCCTTCTCGTGGCGTGGGGTATTCGTGTTCTGGCTGGCGCTGTTCGCCTACGCCGCGTTCCTGATCGTCATGGGTGTGGTTTTACGGAGCGCGAACCTCGACCCGCGCGCCTCGGATCGAACGACGAATTGACCGGTGTCGTTGCTGCCTGCCTGCAGACGGACCCGAGGGTCGACCTACGGCCGCCAGACACACACCGTCGACAACTGACCAGGAGTTCCTATGAAATTGGGCATGCCGCTGAAGTACTTCGGAGCGGATTTTATCGAGACCGTCGATCAACTAGTTGATTTCGAAGCGGCCGGCGTCGACCGGGTGATGATCGCCGAAGCCTACAGTTTCGACGCGGTAAGCCTGATGGGCTACACCGCCGCTCGGACAACCCGCGTCGAGTTGGCCTTCGGCATACTACCGATGTTCTCTCGCACCCCCACCAATCTAGCCATGACGGCGGCGGGTGTGGACCTCATAAGTGGCGGCCGATGTGTCTTGGGCATCGGCGCATCAGGACCGCAAGTCGTTGAGGGATTCCACGGTGTCAAGTACGACGCTCCCGTTGCCCGCGCTCGTGAACACGTCGAGATTTGCCGCAAGATCTGGCGGCGAGAGCCCACCGACTACCGCGGTGAGCATTACACTCTGCCGCTGACCCGCGACGATGGTGGTTCCGGTCTGGGCAAGGCGCTCAAGATCATCGGACGCCCGGTACGCGACCGTATCCCTATGGGGCTGGCCGCGATTGGACCTAATAATGTGCAACTGGCGGCGGAGCTGTTCGAGGAGTGGCAGCCATTCTTGTTCTACCCGGAACGGGTCGATGTGGCCTTCGGGGAAGCGTTGAAGGCCGGGACCATTCGCCGCGATCCGGCGCTCGGCGCGTTGGGCATCGTCGTGCAAATGCCGCTGTTGATCACGGAGGTAGAAGCGGAGGCGGAGCAGGCCCGGCAGTCGGTGCGCGAACACGCTGCGTTATACGTTGGCGGGATGGGGGCACGCGGAAATAACTTTTACAACGCGTTGACCGCGCGTTACGGCTTTCCGCAGGAGGCCAGAGTCATTCAGGATCTGTACTTGTCGGGCGATCGCGCAGCTGCTGTCGCGTCGGTACCGGACGATCTCGTTCGCGGTATCTCGCTGATCGGACCTGTCGACCACATCGCCGAACGCGTCGCAGCGCTGGCGCAGGCTGGTGTCACCTGTGTTCTGGCTGAACCACTGGCCCCGACTCACCGCGATCGTGTCGACCAAATGGCCATCGCCAAAAGCCTTCTCGCTGATATGACGATCGCGGAAGGCATCCCGACAGGGTGATCTTACGAAGTGCCACCGACGACCAGCAATGGATTCATGTCGATCCTGACCGCGCCACCGACGGTGCCGACACTGTTGCTATCGCGTAGAAGTGCGAGTGTCGGTGTCGATAGCTACAGACTGGGCGAGGTGGTGCTCGGTGTCGGCCCCGATCGCCGCCAGTGAAGTTGACTGGTGGGCATCTGGGTGTGACGATGCGCATATCAGATCCTGTGGATGTTGTAGTCTTCCAAGTACAGTTTTGAATCGAAAATAAATTAAGGAGAACGATGGGGTTCACCGACTCTGCCGAGGTGGCGAAGTACATCGGCGGCATCTTCGAGGCCGCGTTCGACGACCCTGAGATCGGCCCGAAGCTCGAGGCGACCGGCCTGGTGGTGGCATTCGACTTCACCGACCCCGAGGCCGTCGTCGTGATCGACATGGCCAACAAGACGACACGTGAGGGAGTGGCCGGCGGTAGCGCCCCGCTGGCCACCATGTTTATGACCGCCGACACCGGCAACGCCTACTGGCAGGGCAAGGTGAACCTGCCGCTGGCCATGGCCAAGAAGAAGATCACCGTCGAAGGCAATATCGCGAGCCTCCTCAAACTCGCGCCGCTGGGCAAGAAGCTCTATCCGGCCTACATCGCTCGTCTCCAGGGTGACGGCCGCACCGACCTGATCGTCTAGCGCCATGTATCCGGGAACCCACGCAGCCACCGACCCCGATCGGCCCGCGGTGATCATGGCCGGCACCGGCCGGACGCTGACCTATGGGGAGCTCGACGAGCGCTCGGCCCGGCTGGCGTCGGCACTGCGGGCATCTGGGCTGCGGCCCGGCGATGTGATCGCCGTGTTGAGTGACAATGCCACCGAAGTGTTCGAAATCTACTGGGCTGCCTTGCGATCGGGACTCTACGTCACGCCAGTCAATCGGCACCTCACTGCGCCTGAGGTCGCCCACATCCTGGCTGACAGCGGCGCGCAGGTGCTGTTCGCCTCCGCCGCCGTCGACGAACTGGCCCGCAGTGCGGCCGCTGACGTCCCAGACCTGCACCGCCGTTACGCATTCGGCGGCGCGATCGAGGGATTCGGTTCCTATCGGGAACTGTGCGAATCAGGCAACCCCGGACTCCTCGGCGATCAACCGCGCGGGGCGGAGATGCTCTATTCATCGGGCACCACCGGGCATCCCAAGGGGATCAAACTCGCATTGCCCGCAGTCTCGGTTGACGAGCCCGGCGCCGACCTGATCGCCATGATGCTGCAGCACGTCTTCGCCGTCACCAGCGCCGACGTCTACCTCTCACCGGCACCGATTTACCATGCGGCGCCGTTGAAGTGGTCGGCCGCGGTACACGCCATCGGCGGCACCGTGGTGATGATGGAGAAGTTCGATCCCGCCGCGGCGCTGGCAGCTATCGAGCGCTATCGGGTGACCGTCACCCAGATGGTGCCCACGATGTTCGTGCGACTGCTGCAGTTACCCGCGGAACAACGGGGCGCCTATGACGTCTCTTCCCTGCGGCTGGCCGTGCACGCCGGAGCGCCCTGCCCGCCGGAGGTCAAGGACGCGATGATCGACTGGTGGGGACCAATCTTCACCGAGTATTACGGAGCCACCGAGAGTCACGGCACCACCGTCATGTCGAGTGCCGAATGGGCGAACAAACGGGGATCGGTCGGCAAGGCTGTGCTCGGGGTGGCGCACATCTGCGATGATGGCGGCTGCGAATTGCCCTCCGGCGAAGTCGGACTCGTCTACTTCGAACGCGATCAACCCTCGTTCAGCTACCACAACGACCCGGAGAAGACGGCGGGATCGCGGCACCCGGCCCACCCGAACTGGGCCACGGTGGGGGACATGGGCTACCTCGACGAGGACGGCTACCTGTACCTGACCGACCGTAAGTCGTTCATGATCATCTCCGGCGGCGTCAACATCTATCCGCAAGAGGTCGAGAACGTTCTGGCGCTGCACCCCAAGGTCTTCGACGCCGCCGTCATCGGGGTGCCGGATCCCGAGATGGGCGAACAGGTCAAGGCCGTGGTCCAACTGCGTGACGGGATCAGCCCGTCCGACGAGCTCGCTTCGGAGATCATCGCCTACGTGCGAGACCGTCTCGCGCACTTCAAGGCGCCCAGGTCGGTCGATTTCGTCGACCAGTTACCGCGCTCGGAGACAGGAAAACTCGTGAAAAGAATCTTGAAAGCCCGCTACGTGGAGGCATCAGCATGAGCGTCCAGCCCGACATCGCGTCATCGACCGACACCGGACGGCCGCCCTACGACCCGGTGAGCATCTCATCGCTGGAGTTCTGGGCGCAGAGTTTCGACGAGCGGGAGAAGTCGTTCAAGATCCTGCGCGACGAACGCCCGGTCAGCTGGCATCGCCCGATCGAGGGCTCCATGATGGAACCCGAGATCGACGGTGTCTGGGTGGTCACTCGCCACGAGGACGTCTGCTACGTCAGCAAGAATCCCGAGCTCTTCTGCTCGGGGCAGGGCATCACCTTCGAAGCGGTCCCCGAGGAGATGCTGGATGCCATTCAGTCATTCCTCGGAATGGACGGTGCGAAGCACTCGAGCCTGCGCAGGCTGGTCAGCTCCGTCTTCACCCCTCGCCAGGTTGCCAAGATCAAAGACCAGATCCAGAACCAGGCCCGGTCGATCGTCGACGATCTGCTCGCCACGAAGGAGGGCGACTTCGTCGAGCAGGTCTCGAAACGGCTGCCGATGTGGACGATCTACGACATGCTCGGCCTGCCCGACGAGCAGCGGGACGAAGCGGCGCAACTAGCCGAAGGCATGGTGGCCTGGGCTGACCCGGCCGTGGCGGCGGGACGCGAACCGGCCGAGGTACTCACTGATTCGATGGTCGGGCTGCTCGAGATCGGCATCGGCCTGGCTCAGGCCCGTCGGGAGAAGCCCGAGAACGACCTGATGACGTCACTGGTGCAGGCCGAGGTGGACGGCAGGAAGCTCACGGACGACGAACTCGGGCCGTACTTCGTGCTGCTGTCGGTGGCCGGCAACGACACCACCAAGACCACGACCACCTTCACCACGATCGCGCTGGACCGGTTTCCGGAGCAGAAAGCGCTGCTGCAGAACGATTTCGACGGACACATCAAGACTGCGATGGAGGAATTCGTCCGGTGGACCACGCCGGTGATGACATTCCGGCGCACCGCGACGCAGGACACCGAGCTGCACGGCCAGCACATCCGCAAAGGTGACTGGGTGACGATGGTCTACTCGTCGGCCAACCGCGACCAACGGGTGTTCACCGATCCCTACGCGTTCGACATCACCCGATCACCCAACCCGCACGTCGGATACGGCGGGGGCGGACCCCACTACTGCATGGGTGCCTTCATGGCGAAGATGCAGCTGGAGTCGATCTTCCGCGAGTTGATCTTGCGGGCACCGAATCTGCGGGTCGGCGAACCGGAATACCTGACCGGGAACTTCATCACCGCCGTCAAGCACCTGCCCTACACCCTCGACTAGGAGACAACCGACATGGCTGACTTTTCCGGACGACGCTACGTCGTCACCGGCGCTGCCTCCGGGATCGGCCACGCCGTTGCCGAACAACTGCTGGCGCTGGGCGCCGAGGTGACGAGCCTGGACCGCAACACCCCGAAAGCCGCAGTGCACAGGCACATCGAGGTGGACCTGGCCAATCCGCGCAGTATCGACGCGGCGCTGGAACAGCTCGACGGCACGTACGACGGGCTGATGAACGTCGCCGGAATCCCGGGCACCGCCGCTGGCGAGCTGGTCTTCGCGGTCAACTCGCTTGCGGTGCGCCATCTCACCGAAGCGGTCTTCGAACGGCTGACACCGGGCGGATCGGTCACCATCGTGTCCTCGACCGCCGGATTCGGCTGGCCCGAACGCCTGCCCGCGATCCGCGAGCTGCTGGCCACCGATACCTTCGAAGAGGGTGCGGCGTGGTTCAAGGCCAATCCCCAGCAGGGCAATGCCTACAACTTCTCCAAAGAAGTCAGCACCGTCTACACCCTGTCGATGGGGCTGGCTTTGGCGCAGATGGGCTTCCGGATCAACGCTGTGCTGCCCGGTCCCGTGCGGACGCCCATCCTTGTCGACTTCGAGGAGTCGATGGGCAAGGACACCCTGGACGGTCTCGAGGAACTGCTCGGCCGCCATGCCGAACCCGAAGACATCGCCGAGGTGGTGCTGTTCCTGGCCTCCGATGCAGCGCGCTGGGTGAACGGCCAGGCGATCGCCGTCGACGGTGGGATCAGCGGAGCCGTTGCCTCCGGCGTGGTTCCCGCTCCCGAAATCTGAGTGTGGCGTTGACGATTCACGACGTGCAGTCACGCACCACCGATCCGGTGCTGACCGATATCCGCCGCATCTTCGCCACCGGGCGGACCCGGTCGCTGGACTGGCGCCTCAAGCAATTGCAGGGCATCGAGCGCCTCTGCGACGAACGAGAATCCGAGATCGCCGAGGCGCTGGCCACAGACCTCGGACGTACCCCGGTGGAAGCGTGGCTCGGCGATGTGGCCTCCACGAAAGCCGAGGCGGCGTTCGCCCGCAAGCACCTGCGGAAGTGGGTGGCCCGCCGCCGGGTGTCCCTGCCCATGGCCCAACTACCGGGCCGCGGCTGGATCCAGTACGACCCGTTGGGCGTGGTGCTGGTGATCGGACCGTGGAACTATCCCTTCTACCTGCTGATGGCGCCGGTGGTCGCCGCGGTCGCGGCAGGCAACGGTGTCGTGATCAAGCCGTCCGAACTTGCTCCGGCCACGTCTGCGCTGGTCGCGCGCCTGGTACCGCACTACCTGGATCCGGACGCGATCCGAGTCGTGGAGGGTGACGCGCAGACCACTCAAGATCTGCTGGCGTCGGGTTTCGACCATGCCTTCTTCACCGGTGGAACCGTGATCGGCAGCAAGATCATGGCCGCCGCCGCGGCGACCCTGACGCCGGTCACCCTGGAGTTGGGCGGCAAGAGCCCGGCGATCGTCACTGCTGATGCGGACGTCGACGTCACCGCCCGCCGGCTGGCTTACACCAAGTTGATCAACTCCGGGCAGACCTGCATCGCCCCGGACTACGTTCTCGCCGACGCCTCCATTGCCGATGAGCTGGTGACCAAGATCGTCGCCAACATCGCGGAGTTCCGCAGCGCGCCATCGCTACCCATCGTCAACGAACGCCAATTCGACCGGCTGACAACGCTGATCGCGACCACCAGTGGCGCCGTGGCCGCCGGTGGCGGGTCCGACCGTGCCGGGCTGCGCATCGAGCCGACCGTGATCGTCGACCCGTCGCCCGACGACCCGGTGATGGTCGACGAGATCTTCGGCCCGATCCTGCCGGTCATGCGCGTCGAAACTGTCGACGCCGCCGTTGAATTCGTCAACTCCAGACCGAAACCGTTGGCACTGTACGTCTTCACCAAGGACTTGGGGGCGGCGCGCGAGATCATCGACCGCGCGCCGTCGGGCGGAGCCGTCGTCAATCACGCGATGATGCACTGCCTCGTTCCGCAGCTGCCGTTCGGCGGTGTCGGGGCCAGCGGAATGGGGGCCTATCACGGCAAGTGGGGGTTCGAGGCGCTGTCGCACCGGCGCGCGGTACTCGCCAAGCCGAGCCGGCCCGATCCGTCGATCGTCTATCCGCCGTACAGCAATCGCGCGCTGAAGATCATGCGGAAGCTGTTCTGATGCGGTTACAGGTCGACCGCACCAAATGCTCGGGAATCGGGTTGTGCGAGATGACCGCCCCGGCGATCTTCGAGATCGGCGACGACGGCCAGTCGCAGGTGGTCAACCCCGAACCACCCGAATCCGAGCGCAGCGCCGCCCAAGAGGCGGTCTCGAACTGTCCGACCGGAGCCTTGTCGATCACAGATTGATCGGCCCCGGCCTTCACGCACCACCACCGGAGGAGATTGTCGTGGCTTTCGTGATCACCCAGAACTGCTGCACCGACGCCAGTTGCGTGCCGGCATGTCCCGTCGACTGCATCCGCCCCGTGCCGGATTCCTCGGGCGTAGGCAACCAGATGCTCTACATCGACCCGACGGCATGCGTGGATTGTGGGGCCTGCCTGCAGGTGTGCCCGGTCGGCGCCATCTACTACGAGGACGACCTTCCGGACGGGCAGAGGAAGTTTCGCGATATCAACGCCGACTTCTTCACCCGCCTGCCACTGAGGACCCGTGCGGTGCCGCCCGCGGCGAAACGCCCGATCGTGGAGTCCGGCCGGCTGCGAGTGGCGATCGTGGGATCCGGTCCTGCGGCGTGCTACGCCGCCGCCGAGCTGTTGGAGAACGACGGCGTCGAAGTCAATGTCTTCGAGCGGCTGCCGACTCCGTTCGGGTTGATCCGATCCGGCGTGGCACCGGATCACCAACGCACCAAGGAAGTCGTCACCGTCTTCGAACCGGCGCTGGGCGGCCCGGGTGCGGGGTGCTATTTCAATGTCGCGGTCGGTCCCGATATCAGCCACGACGAGCTCCTGGCCCACCACCACGCCGTCATCTACGCCGTTGGCGCCACTGCCAGTAACCCCCTCGGCATCCCTGGCGAGCAACTGCCCGGACACCACGCCGCCGCCGATGTCGTGGCCTGGTACAACGGTCATCCCGACCATGCCGACGACGCCCTGGACCTTGACTTACCTCGCGTGGTGATCGTCGGGAACGGCAACGTGGCACTCGACGTGGCCCGCGTCTTCCTCATGACTCCGGAAGCGCTGGCGGCCACCGATATCGCCGACCAGGCGATGCGCGGGCTGGCGTCCGGAAGCATCGAGGAGGTCGTCATCCTGGGCCGGCGGGGTGCCGCGGATGCGGCATTCTCGGTCGGCGAGTTCCTGGCGCTGGGTGAACTCGACGGTATCGATATCACCGTCGAAGGCGAACTCGGCGATCGTCCCGACGAGGACTTCGAGCGTGCGCTCAAGTACGACGTCGCCGACGAATACCGTCGCAGAACAGCAACTCCCGGAAACAAGCGACTGGTGTTCCGGTTCTCCACCACGCCAGTCGAGTTCGTCGGCGCGGGCCGCGTGGAAGGCCTGCGAGTGCGGACGGGGCAGGGGGAGCAGGACATCGAGACCTCCCTGGTGCTGCGGTCGATCGGCTACCGCGGCACGCCGATCGCGGATCTGCCCTTCGATGCCGCGCGCGGGGTGGTGCCCAACGACGGCGGCCGGGTCGTGGCCGGCGGGGAGACTGTGCCCGGTGTGTATGCCACCGGCTGGATCAAGCGGGGTCCACGCGGGGTCATCGGCACCAACCGCGGATGTGCCCACGAGACGGTCAACGCGCTGTTCGAGGATTTCACGGCGGGCCGACTCACCCGGCGGGTCGGCACGAACCGTGACCTGGATGCGCTACTGGCCTCTAGGAGTGTTCCCGTCGTTGACTGGCACGGTTGGCAGGCAATCGATACCGCCGAGCGGGCGCGAGCGGCCGACAGCGCACGGCCCAGGGTGAAGTTCACCGACGCAAACGAACTGGTCGCGATCGCCGGCGCGTGAGTCCTGCCGAGACGGCATGACGCCGTCACCGTTCCGCTGCCGTCTGCATCGGCTCTGATTCCAGGCGCCGTCCAGGGACCCGGCTAACGGCTGGCGCTAACGGACAGACGCGGCGATCTCGCGGCCGATGATCTCTTTCATGATCTCGGTGGTTCCGCCGTAGATCGTCTTGACCCGGGTGTCCAGATACGCTCGTGCGACGGGATATTCGGTCATATAGCCGTAGCCGCCGTGCAACTGCAGGCAACGGTCGATCACGCGCTTCTGCAACTCGCTGACGTACCACTTGCCTTTAGCGGCGTCCACCGGTGTCAATTCGCCTGCGTTGTAGGCCATCACGGAGGAATCCACGTAGGCCTGGACGATGTCGATCTCGGTGCCCATCTCGGCCAGTTCGAAGCGCACATGTTGTTTGTCGGTCAGCGGGCCGCCGAATGCCTGGCGGGATTGGCAGTAGTCCACGGTCAGCTCGAAAATCGCACGCGTGGTGGCGATGGCCTCGGCGGTCACCCCGAGGCGCTCGCGTGGCAGGTGACTCATCAGATACTGCAGGCCGCGACCGGGCTCGCCGAGCAGGTTGGCGGCGGGAACGCGCGCGTCGTGGAAGAACAGCTCGGCGGTGTCCTGGCCGGGCAAGCCGATCTTGTCGAGCTTGCGTCCGCGTTCGAACCCGGGGGTGTCCCGTTCCACCACGAAGAGGCTCAGATCGCCGGACCCGCCGGTGTTGTCGGTGCGAGCGGCCACCACGACGAGGTCGGCCATGATTCCGCTCGAGATGAACGTCTTCTGGCCGTTCAGAATCCAGTGATCGCCGTCGCGCTGGGCAGTGGTGCGGATTCCGCGCAGGTCGCTACCGGCGCCGGGCTCCGTCATTGCCAGCGCACCGATGATCTCGCCGGCAGCGAACCCGGGAAGCCAGCGCTGCTTCTGCTCGTCGTTGGTGAGATCGAGAAGATAGTGCAGCACGAGGTCGTCCTGCAGGCTGATGGTCACACCGAAGGACAGGGCGTTGACCTCTGCGACCTCTTCACACACCACCAGGCGGTAGCGGTAGTCGGGTTCGCCTGCGCCGCCGTATTGCTCACCGATCTGCAGCGCGTAGATGCCCGCCTTGGCCGCGCGCGCGAACACCGCGCGGTCGATCCACCGGTGTTCGTCCCAGTCCTGTTGGTGCGGAACGACTTCGCGGGTCAGGAACTCCCGCACGGTCGCCCGATAGGCCTCATGGTCGGGGCCGTACAACGAACGTTGCATCTCAGAGCCGTTCGATGATGGTGACGTTGGCCTGTCCGCCGCCTTCGCACATGGTCTGCAGGCCGTAGCGGCCGCCGGTGCGCTCCAGCTCGTGCAACAGCGACGTCATCAGCCGGGCTCCGGTGCATCCGATCGGGTGGCCCAGCGCAATGGCGCCGCCGTTCGGGTTGACGGTCTCCGGGTCCGCCTCGACCTCCGCCAGCCACGCCAGCACAACCGGAGCGAAGGCCTCGTTGATCTCGACGGCGTCGATGTCGGCAATCGACATTCCGGTGCGCTTCAAGGCATGCTGCGTCGCGGGGATGGGAGCGGTGAGCATCATCACGGGGTCGGCACCGCGCACCGACATGTGGTGAATCCGGGCACGGGGAGTCAGATCGAACCGGTCGACGGCCGCCTGGGAGGCGATCAGCAGTCCGGCTGCGCCATCGGAGATCTGGCTGGCCACGGCGGCCGTGAGCACCCCTCCTTCGACCAGCGTCGGCAGGCCGGCCATCTTCTCCAGCGAGGTGTCGGCGCGGGGCCCTTCATCGACGCTGATGCCGGCGATCGGGGTGATCTCCCGCTCGAAACGGCCGTCGGCGATCGCGGCGAGCGCGCGCTGATGGCTGGTATAGGCGAACCGTTCGTTGTCCTCGCGCGACAGCTTCCACTGACTCGCGATCATCTCCGCGCCGCGGAACTGGGAGATCTCCTGGTCGCCATAGCGGTCCAGCCAACCCTGGCAGCCGGTCCACGGATCCACCGATCCGAACGGCTCACCCGCGCCGAAGGCGCTGAGGATCGGATACTGGCTCATCTTTTGCACGCCGCCGGCGAGGATGAGATCGGCCGTCCCGCTCATCACGCCCTGCGCCGCGAAATGCACTGCCTGCTGGGCAGATCCGCACTGACGGTCGATCGTCACGCCAGGTACCGACTCGGGCAGGCCCGCGGCCAATGCGGCGGTGCGGGCGATGTCGCCGGCCTGGGAGCCGATGTTGTCCAAGCAGCCGAGGATGACGTCGTCGATGGCCGCCGGATCGATGTCGTGGCGCCCCACGAGGGTCTTGATCACATGTGCTGCCATGTCGGCTGGGTGCACGCCGGCGAGCCCGCCCTTGCGCTTGCCCACAGGGGTGCGGACAGCGTCGATGATGTATGCCTCGGTCATACGATTAATTTAACATAGAATCGAAAATGCGAGAACCGGCAGGTGGCCGAAGGTCTCGGTTACGTGGATGCGCGAGGCGTGCGCTTACGTCGGGCAGCGGCTCCGGCAACCGGCGTGATGCCGCTGCGCACCAAGCCTTGAGCGTTGGCGACGATGCTGTCGAGGAGCCGCGCCGCGGATCCCACCATTCCGCTGCCCAGTTCAGCGCACCGAGAACCAGACCCTGGACGATTCGCGGGTCGAGGTCGGCCCGCATCTCACCGTCCGCGGCGGCGTCGTCGAACAGGCGTTGCCAGATACGGCCGTATGCCGCGCTCTCCTTTCGTTCCCGGCTTCGAAGATGCTCGGGAATCTGGCCGGAGTTACGGATCGACGCGGTCGCGTAATCGGACAATTCCAGCTCATGGCGAAGGTGGGCCTCGACGGCGGTCATGATGCGGTCCAGCGGTGAGGTGCCGTCCGGGAGGGCGTCGAGGGCTTCCTGCAAGTGGCGACGCATGTCGCTGATGCCGCAGAACATCACCTCCTCGATGAGGTCCTCACGTGACGAGAAGTAGTAGTAGATGGCGGGTGCCTGCAGCTGGGCGAATTCCGCGACGTCCGACAGCCGGGTCCCCGCGAACCCTTTCACGCTCAACACGTGGGCGGCCGCGTCGAGTATGCGTTGCCGAGTGCGCTGAGACTTCGACTCGACCTCGGAGGTGGCAGACGCGGAGGCGGTCGGTTTTCTAGCCATCGTTCAATGATATGGGTCCGGTCGCGCGGGATGTGCCGTCGCGGCTGTTGTGCCGCAACTTATCGCGCGGATCTGGCGGAAAGCCCGGATCGGATGAGGTACTGGGCGTTGGCGACGACCGCATCGACGGAGCCACGTCGGGGATCCCACCACTCCACCGCCCAATTCAGGGCGCCGAGTATCAGCATCTGCACGACGTACGGGTCGAACTCGCTGGGCAGGCTGCCTTGTCGTGCGAGATCGTTGAGGATTCTGCGCCACATCTCGCCGTAGCGTTCCTCCTCGCGGATCTGCCTCTTGCGGATGGCGAGTGGAACCTGTCCTGCGTTGCGCACGGCGGCGGTTGTGTAGTCGGAGATCTCCAATTCGTGGCGCAGGTGGGCCTCCACTGCCGTGAGCAGACGGTCCAGTGGGGGAGTTCCGTCGGGCAGTGCATCCAGCGCTGCACCGACGTGTTCACGCATATCGGCGATGCCGGCCCACATCACCTCTTCGATGAGATCGTCGCGAGAAGGGTAGTAGTAGTAGATCGCAGGCGCCTGCAGTTCGGCCCTGGCGGCGACGTCGGTGAGTCGCAGGCCCGCATATCCCTTGGTGGACAGGACATGTGCCGCGGCATCCATGATCCGGGCCCGGGTCAATGCGGATTTCGAAAGAGTGCCCCCGTCGTCGGTCGCAGGTTCGACGGCACGCCGCGGGGGAGGAGTCCGCCTGGTCATCGCAACATGATAGGTCGCAACGTGATCCAGCCGATCCGAAAGTGCGCTGGCAAACCCGACTCTCAATTGGCAACGATTGCTACCGGCTGCGTCGTGCGGCTCACGATGGTTGACGCACTATGACCTACGCCATACGATGGGGACCCTCGAATCCGAGAACGAACGCCTGCCTGGGTGGCGGGAGCGTGTTGGCTGACGCTAGAACAGCGTGAGGGACGGGTGCGTTCAGCAGACGAATTGGTGTTGTCGATGACGGGAGAACAGTGGTGGTCAGCCGATTGGGGACCGAGACCGGGATCCCGTCCTGTCATGTCGGCGTGCCAAAAATTTTTTACGAACAGAATTTAATTTTAATTAGAAGTCATAAACTGACACGCGGTATGTGCACCACACTGAACGCCCTAGCGACCGAGCGACACAGCGCACCCGATGGCCGGCCATCGGCGGAGCGCGAGTCTCGAAGCCGTTGCCTACCCGATCGGTGACTTTGTGACTGTTCTGAATCACCGTCCTCAGGAACGGGCTGACACCACGCCGCCGCCCGCCGAGCACGGTCGACGGCGTGGAGGCTTTGCGACCGTTCGACGGGCCGGCGGCAGGCTGGTCTCGAAGCTCACCGCCATCCCTGTACGCAGTGCGGGGACAACGGGACGCTGCGTCATCCTGGGCGCCAAAGTCATCCGCTATTCGGTGACCGACACCCTCTCGTTGCGCCTGCCATTCGGCGAACTGATCATCCAGGCGTGGTCGTTGCTGAAAGTGACTGCGCTGCCCGCCGTCCTCATGGCGATACCGTTCGGCGCAATGGTGGCGGTGCAGCTGTCCGGGCTGGTCAACGAGGTGGGAGCCAATTCGCTCGTCGGGTCGGCGACAGGTGTTGCGGTACTCAGGCAGGGCGCGCCCGTCACGGCGGGATTGCTGATGGGTGGCGCTGCCGCCTCGGCGATCGCATCCGATTTCGGTGCGCGGGCGATACGCGAGGAACTCGATGCGCTGCGGACCCTCGGCATCGATCCGGTGCGACGGTTGGTCGTACCGCGCTTCCTGGCGCTGCTGCTGATCACACCCATTCTGGTTGTCATCGTCATTGCGATGGGCGTCGGCGCTGCGTTTCTGATCGCCACTCTGGTCAATGACGTCACACCCGGCAGCTTCTGGCTGTCATTCGGATCGTTCGCCAAGATGATCGATGTCTGGTTCACCCTCGGCAAGGGTTTTGCATTCGCCACGATCGTCGCGGTGATCTCGTCCCAGCGAGGGATGGAAGCACGAGGTGGTCCACGGGGCGTTGCTGACGCGGTCAACGCGTCGGTGGTGCTCAATGTGCTCCTCATCGTCGTCGTCAATCTCGCGATCACTCAGATACAGACGATGTTCTTCCCGATGGCGGTCGCGTAGTGGCCTCATCGACGGCGTCCTCGGCGGCAACGAACTTTTCGCGGATCGTGCACCTACCTGTTTCCGCTCTGGCGGAGACATTCCGAACCGCAGGGCAGTGGGCGGCTTTCATCGCCCAAACCATCTGGCTCCTCCCGATCACGGTGCGCCGCTACCGGCGCGAAACCCTCCACGTCGTCAACAACCTGGCCTGGGGCCGTGGATCAGTGGTTGTCGACGGTGGCGTGATCAGTGTGCTGGCCATCCTCGGTGTGACCGTCGGAGCCATCGTCGCCATCGAAGCCTTCGCCACGCTGAACCTGATCGGTCTGGGTCCGCTGGCCGGCGTCATCGGCGGATGGGGCAACGTGCGCGAGATGGCGCCGCTGGTGGCCGGGGTCGCCTTCGCTTCCCAGGCGGGATGCCGCATGACCGCGGAGATCGGGTCCATGCGGATCGCCGACGAGATCGACGCCGCGGAAGCGATGGGATTGAGGTCGATTCCCTTTGTCGTCGGGACCCGCGTCATCGGTGGACTGGTCTGTGTCGTACCGGGATTCCTGTTGACGCTCGTGGTCAGCTTCATCACTTCCGACATGGTGATTCGGGTGCTCTACGGCCAACCCGGAGGAACCTACAACCACTACTTCGTGCAGTTCCTCACCCCGTCCGACATTGCGTACTCGCTGTTGAAGGCGGTCGTCTACTGCACCGCGGTGACGCTCATCCATTGCTATTACGGATATTTCGCCTCGGGAGGTCCGGTCGGAGTCGGGGAGGCGTCCGGCCGAGCGATCCGTGCCAGCCTCGTCATCATCATGGTGCTGGATCTCGCGACGACCATCCTGCTCTGGGGTCTGCGACCACAATTCGTCTTCAAAGGCTGAGGAGCTGCAGTGTTATTCCGCATGACGGCCGAGGCCGAGAGGCGCAGGCTGATCCTGATCGGCATCGCGTTGACGACGTCCGTCGCGGTGGTGCTCGCGGTGGTGATTGCCGGCCCCTTCGGTGGACGTCCGACCGACGACATCTCGGTCAAATTAGATCTGCCGTATGTGGGCCAGGGTGTTTCTACCGGCACACCGGTGATGATGCACGGCGTCAAGGTGGGCAGTGTCACCGCTGTCTCGAGCCTGCCGAATGGCAACGTCCGACTGGACGCCGACCTCCAGTCAGGTCCCACAACAGGATTGACCGACTCCGTGGGCATGGACTTCCGTCCGGCCAACTACTTCGGCGTCACCAGTATCAATCTCATCGCGGGCGAGGGCGGTGGACCACTGCGCAATGGCACCCACATCGCCACCGTGCCGAAGGGGAATTTCACACTGCAGGCGTTGTTGTCGCGGCTCGGTGAAATCACGGGCGGTGTCGTCACTCCGCAACTCATCAGCGTCATCGACCGGGCGACGCGCTACACCGACGGACTCAACCCACTCATCGAAACTCTGGTAACGACCGCGAACGCGATTACGACCGTGCAAACGGTCAGCACCGAGCAGCTCCTTCGCAACGCGACGGGCGTGGCGGTGGCGCTGCCGTCCTTCGTCGACAATGCGACCGCTGCCGGATATGACATCAATCAGGGCTCAGGATTCGTGACGTTCAACGTCTCCAACGAGTCAGCTCTTCCGGGGCAGGGGATCGATGTGCGGCCCGGGCAGCCCCAGTCCGAGGAGTTCTGGCGCACCAGGTCGGTGGCAACCCTTGATGTGGTGGCGAATTCGTTCTTCGGCGCGATCGGAAAGCTGTTGTCCTCCCATCCCAGTGAGCTGCTTCCGGCGGTGGGGTTGGTGAAAACGATCTCAGATCCGGTCCCCGCATTGGTCGCCCCCGCGGGAGTCGCCGATACCCTGGTGGAACTTCGCACCCGGTTCGAAAAGCTCTACGGCGGAACACCGGAACAGCGGGCGCTGCAAGTGCACATCGTGCTCGACAACCTGCCCGGCGTACAAGCCCCGATCGACGCGATGGGTGGCCCGTGATGAAGCCGATCAGCGCACTGTGGCGGTTCGCCCTGAGCGCCGCCCTGGCCGGTGTGGTGTTCGTCCTGATCGTCAACGTGCTACGCCAGCCGGTTGCCGCTGAAACACGTTCGTACACGGCACGGTTCACCGACGTGTCCGGGCTGCACGTCGACTCCGATGTCCGCGTCCGGGGCGTGCGAGTCGGCAAGGTGAAGTCGATCGCACTCGAGCGCGACGCCGGTCAGAGTGTCGCCGTGGTCGACCTGAGTCTGGACAACCACTATCTCGTGGTGCCCGAGACGCGTCTCGCCGTGAAGTACCAGGCGCTGACCGGATTGCGCTACATCGACGTCACCGACCCTTCACTGGATCCGCACGTCCAGGACGTGGTCACCCGCATTCCGCTGGCGATGACGCAGCCGTCGTTCGATATCACGACCCTCTTCAACGGACTCCAGCCCGCGCTCGCCACGTTGAGTCCCGATGAGATCGACACCTTCACCTCCAATGTCGCGTCTTTTCTCTCCGGTGACGGGAGTGGGCTTGCCCCGATGCTCGACAGCATCCGCACGCTGACCGAGTTCGTGTCCAACCGGCAGCAGGTCGTTGCGACCCTGATGGCCAACCTCACCTCGATCGCGGATGTATTCGGCGGTCATTCGCGGGATTTTGTGCAAGTACTGGATTGGTTGAACAGGCCGATCGATGCCGCGATCTCGGTGCTCGACGAGTTCCGCAAGTCGGAGTTGTACGGTCCGGGATTCACCGCCGCGGCCGTGCGACTACTGAAGAACGCCGGATTCAGTCCGGGCCACGCCGACATCGACGACGGATTCGACCGTGCCATCACGGTTTTCGACGATTACAGCGATGCGTTCAAACGCATTCCCGTTCTGTGGGACAACGTCGAACCGCCGCCACCGCCCGGTACGCCTGCTCCGTGCTCGAAAGGGCCCGCGCAACTTCCGCAGAGCCTGGACGTGCTGTTGAACGGTCAGCGGGTGATCCTGTGCAACCACTGAAGCTACTGCGGAGCTCCATGTTCTGGGGCGTGACGACGTTGGCTCTGCTCCTGGTGCTGGGGTTGACCGCGGCACTGCTCTACATCAGTCCGCCGGGCGAGAAGATCGTGGTGTTCTACACCGACGACGCGGCATCGGTACGGCCCGGTGACTCGGTGCGGATCGCCGGCATACCGGTCGGCAAAGTCAAGGATCTCTCGCTCGAACCCGCTCAGGTCAAGGTCCGGGCGACGGTGGAGAAAGAGGCGTTCGTGGGCGACCGCTCCCAGATCCAGGTTCGCATGCTCACGATTGTCGGCGGCTACTACGTAGACCTGATCTCGCTCGGTGACAAACCGCTGGCGGACAGGGCAATTCCGCGGGAGCGCGTGGCGATGCCCTACAGCCTGATGCGCGCACTGACCGATGCGACCAAGGTGACCGACCATGTCGACCCGCAACCGATCCACGACTCACTGGACCAGATCCAGCGCGGACTCACGGGTACGAATGTCGAGACCCTCTCCGCGGTCATCGACGCGGGCAATTCACTCACCAGCACGATGGAACGCCAGCGGGGGCAGATCTCCTCGATCCTCAACCTGTCCGATGAGTACATCCAGACACTGAGCGGCTATCGCGGCAAGTTGCAGGAACTGGTGTCCAAGATCTCGATTCTCGAGCAGACCCTCGTCCTGTACGGCAAGGGATTCGGTGCCGCGCTGAGCGGGATGGGCGACATCTCGGACGCCGTGCTGGTGCCCTTTGGACGCTTCTGGGTCAACCATCGTGACGAGTTCATCGAGAAAGTGCGCGAGTGGCAGGACAGCTTCCGCCGATGGGCGGACAACAACAGCAGGATCATTCCCAGATTGCGCCGGGTGCGAGAGAAGATCGAGCGAGTGCTGGACGCTCAGAACGCGCGACCGGAACTACTTGCCACCGACCTGTGCATCCCGATGCCGACGAGTCCCTGCTGATGACGTCGACGAGGGCGCCCAGATTGGCGCGTACGGCTCTCACGACAGTTGTTGCGGCGCTGATGATCACAGTCGGGTCGTCCTGCTCGCCGGCATCTCGCGAGTCCGCCGCGTCGTATTGCGCGATCATGCCCGACACCATCGGACTCTACGTCGGAAACCCGGTCACCCAGATGGGATACCCCATCGGCACGGTGACGTCGATCTCGGCAGGCAACACCAATGTCCGTGTTGCATTCTCGGTCACCGAGCGACGGCAATTGCCTGCCGACGTCAAGGCTGTCATCCGGTCGCCGTCGATTCTGGCCGATCGCTCGCTGGAGCTGGTGGGGAACTACTCCGGCGGGCCCCAGCTGACACCCGGCGGCTGCGTCCCGCTCGAACGGTCTGTCTCGCCGAAGACGGTGTCCGAGGTGATCGGTTCGGCGAACACCTTTCTCGCCGCGATCAACCCCGACGGATCCACCAACATCAAAGACACTGTGCAGGGCCTGGATCAGCTGACCCACAACAACGGTGCGGCCGCTGGGCGTCTTCTGACCACCACCTCCGCATTGCTCGACAGCCCGGACCAGTCGATCAGCGATATCGGGTCGATAGTGGAGAACCTCAGCGAGCTGACCACGTCAGTCAAGGAGATGTCGGGCCCGCTCAAACAAGCACTGCTGGATGCGCGTACGACGACCCCTGATCTCGCGAAGGCGGTGGACGGTGCGTCCCGGCTTGCGGGTGGACCCTACGAATTGGGAACCCTCAATCCCTTGATCGAAACCGTTGCCGTTCTGGAGACCAGACTGGGCGACACCACCCAACTCACTTTGGACACAGCCGGCGCCACCTTGCGCAAGCTCAGTCCGCACGCGAATGCGTTCGCCGGTCTTTTCGACCCGGTGCCGTGGTGGATCAACAATCTGGCGAACCACTACAACGCTCATCAATTCAGCTTCTTCAACATCGCCTATCGCCCACCGATGTTCAGAGTGCCGACCCATGACGGGCTGGCGCTGTGCGGCGCGATGAACTCGGCGATGCCCGGCAGCTGCGCTGACGTCAACGGACAACCGTATGCCGTGGACGTGTCGCTGCTCCAGTACGTGCTGATGCAAGCGAGCCACCACTGATGCGCGGCATCCCGGCCACGGCGGCGATCGCCATCAGCGCGATGCTGCTCACGTCGTGCGCGTCGATGAGCGTGGATTCCCTTCCGCAACTGGGCGGCGGCGATGGCGACGGTTATCCGGTGACGATCGAGTTCAGCAGTGTCCTCAACCTTCCGGATCGAGCCAAGGTGGTGCAGGACGGGAAGACAGTCGGTGTCGTCACCCGTATCAACCTCAAGACCGACCACGTCGATGTCGAGTCCCGTATCGACAATGACGTCGTCATACCGGCAGACACCCGCGCGACACTGCAACAGTCCACCGTGCTCGGCGATACCTATGTCGCGCTGGAGGATCCCTCGGACACACCCGATCCCGCACCCAGGTCGGCGCCGCTCGTTCCCGGTGGACGCATCCCGGTGGCCAATACGACATCGCCTCCACAGCTGGAGGACACGATCGCCAACCTCGCCAATTTCGTGGGCAGCGGATCGATCCAGCGAATCCAGAACTCGATCGTCGGCGTCAACAAGGTGACGCCGGCGCGGCGAGACGAGTTGGCCAGGATGGTCAGCCGAGTCACAGTCGATCTCGGCGACCTGTCCAACAACATCGACGTCGTGGACACGATGCTCAATGGCGTGTCCGGGACAGCCGATGTGATGAACCGTCACCTGTCGACATACGCCTACTGGTTCTCGCCCGCCGGCATGGTGGGATTCGATCGTGCCACCCAGGCGGCCGGCTATATCGGCACGGTGCTGCCATCGATCGGCAGCATCTACAGCGGCGGGTACTGGCTGGTGCCGATGCTCAATTCCCTGGCCGACGCGACGGGCGCTGTGCAACAAACCAAGTGGAATGTCGAAGGGGAGGCGCCACGTTGGCGGGATCTGTTCCTCAACGACTTCCTGCCCGTCGACAAGAACCCGGCGATAAACATCACCTCCATCAAGGGACCGGACGGCCGTGAAATGGTCGGCAATGTCCAGGATGTGCTGCGAATCCTTGGAGCAACACCATGAGAGCCATTCGAAATCTGATGTCGTTCAGCGCGTTGGGGGCCATCGTCGTCTGCTCCGGCGCCTACATCAATTCGTTCGATCTGCGTATCGGCCCACCGGACGACCGGACCAACCTGTCGATGTCGGTCCCCGAGGTGAAAGGCATCGTGGTCGGGTCGAACGTGTTGCTGCGGGGCGTGCCGGTCGGCAAGGTCACCGCGGTGCGATCATCGATCCGCGACGCGACCATCGACTTCTACGTCGATCACGACCACCGCATTCCCGTCGATACGAACGTGCGTCTGGACAACCTCTCGGCACTCGGTGAGGCCTACATCGGACTGCTTCCCCAAGCTGATCACGGTCCGGTGCTGCAGGACGGCCAGCACATCGCGACGGAAGCGGTCACCGTGCCGCCGTCGATCGCGGAGCTGGCGACCAGCGTTGTGCGGGTACTCAACCAGCTCGATCCCGGGCAACTGCAACGCACACTTGCCGAAGCCGATGCCGCCCTTCCTGACCCACAGCAGGTCCTGCCCAACCTCGCCCGAGCGAGCCTGCTGCTGCGCAACATGACCGAGGGAATGGATGGCCGAGGACAGGAAGTCCTCGACAACGCCCAGGCGCTGCTGCAGAACGCGGGATGGGTGGGGCCGACACTGGCCGAGATGGGGCCGTCGGTGCGAGCGGCAGGGCGGGGGTATCCGGGACGTTCGTCGGAATGATGCGAACCGTTGTCTCGAACAATCCCACCAACATTCGGCTCTTCCAAGACTTTCTCGCCCGTATCCAGAAGTTCCTGGACACCAGGTCGCCCGACATCAAGGTGCTGGCGCAGGCATTGACCCCGCAATTCACCGGCATCGGCGGCGCTTTGATGAATTTCGATACCGGACAGATCCTTTCGAACGCTCTGTCGGGAATCCCGGAGGAGGGAGCGATCACACTGCACGTCACCGTTCCCGATCCCTAGATCGCCTCGCCCCAACAGCTTCCCAGAAGGAGACCACTCATGATCGACACCAAGACCCGTACCGACACCGATACCGATACCTGCGCGGTGGACGACAACGAACCGAAACCACCGCAAGAAGACGTGACCGAACACGTGGCCCCGACGACCGGGCGGCGCATCTCGATATCGGTGCGCGGTCTGATCCTTGCGGCACTGGTTGCGGCTCTGGTGATCGCGGTGGGCGTGCTCGGCTGGCTCTACCTCGATCTTCGCGGAACGCTCGCCGCCAACGACCGGGCGGCCGCCGCGAGGAGTCATGCCGAGGAGATCGCCTCCGACTACGCGGTGAACGCCGCTGACATGGACTACCAAGACTTCAACGGGTGGAAGGTCAAACTGGTCAACGGCACGTCACCTGAGCTGAAGGACAAGCTCACCAAGGCCGCCGACTCGATGCAACAGATCCTCGCGCCGCTGCAGTGGAAGTCGACAGCACGTCCGCTGGCGGCCAAAGTGCGTTCCGAAGCCGGCGGCATCTACACAGTCGACGCGTTCGTGAGCGTGCTGACGAAGACGATGCAGGCGCCGGACGGCCTGCAGTCCACTGCCACGTACATCATCACCCTCGACAGCAAGAACAACTGGCAGATCACCGACGTCGGCGGTATCGACGCAGCGGTGGGCAAGTAGCGACGGGCTCGATGAGACCTGCCGCCGCCGCGTGGCGGCTGACCGCGGGCGTCGTCGCGGGCATCTGCTTCGGCCTCGCCGGGATGGCCGGTTCGGCCTCAGCCGATCCGAGCGAGAACTACGAGGCGCCAACGCCGTTGCCGATCGTGGTGCCGACGCCGACCGACTGGCAGCCGCAGTTCCCCTTCCCGTTCGACAATTACCGAAGGTACGTCACCGACGCGGACGTCAACGCCGAACGGGACATGTGCCAATGGTTCAACGCTCAGTACGACGAGCTGAAGGGCCAGATCGAGAGGCTGAACAACACCATCGTGCGGAACAACGGTAACTTCGCTGCAGACGGCGTCGCGGAGCAGGTCGACATCGTCACGGCCAATATCGACCGGGCGTTGGATTTCCTGGCTCCGCGTGCCCAGGCGCTCACGCAGAGCTACGACCACGCCGGTGACATGTATTTCCCTATCTATCAAGGGGATAGCTTCTATGGCCTGTGGCAGCAGTTGTCGAACGTCGGGAACGGTTTGACGGCTCGCCAGCCGACGTGGTTCACCGGACCGTCGTTCGCGCGTGCACGGCACTGGGGCAGCAAGATCAACCGTTCGCACGTATGCCGATAGGGGATGACGCCATGTGGTCACGCCGAGTCGGCGTAGGTGTGGCGGTGCCGATGTTGCTGCTCGGCAACGGTTTCGGAGGTACGGCGACCGCCGAGCCCAACTCCGGTCTCGATCAGGCAGTGATCTCGGCACGCGCGGTGTCGGCATGCGGCCCGCTGCGCTACGACCCTCGGGCGGCGCGCGTCGCCGACACCGTCAACCAGTCCACGAGCGGCTATGTCAACCACGTGGCCGACAATGTGCCCGCCGACGAGACCCATCCGACGGCCGTCGCCAAGGATCTCGGAATCACCGGCGGCACGGTGATCTCGCTGCAGGGCGCCAGTCGCGACTACGGCGATTCCATCCGAGGCGTCTTGTTGGAGGGGCGCAACGCGATTCCGGACTGTTCCTACACCGACTTCGGCACCAGCGTCATCAACGACGAGTCGGGCTACATCCTCACCGTTGTGATCCTGGTGGGCCCGTGACCGCGCGCTCGGCTGTCATCGTCGGTGTGCTGTGTGCTCTCGGCTTCTCGCAATGGGTTAGCCCAGCGGCCGCGCACGCCGATGATCTCGTCACCTACGAGGTCGTCTCGGACGACGTGAACGTGGCGAACATCGAGTTCCAAAGCTCCACGGGCCGGGCTGCGATCGACGGTGCGGCCCTGCCGTGGCGAACCGAGGTACCGGTGCGCAGCGTCCGCGGTGCGCCACCCGACGGTAGCCAGGTCCGGGCGGACTGGCGCCCGCGATCGGCTCCCGGACGGTGGGTCAGCGTGCGAATCATCTACCGCGGCAATCTCATTTGCCAGAACACTCTCGACGTCGGCAACGCCGCCTGCTACGGCATCACGCCGCGCATCACATGAGGGGGATGGTCATGGATCGCAGGAACCCACACCGCGGAACCGTCATCGCAGGCGTCATCGGCGTCGCAGCGACGGCATTGAGCGCTGCCGTGCCGGCCTGGGCCGACCCGTCACCGGCCGATCAGGGCCCTGACCCGTATCCCGATATCCGGTACTACGACGAACTCGACGCGGGCGGCTTCGCGCTTCCCGGCGGCGTGTGGTTCACGGCGCCGACCGGTCAAAACTGCGGGATCTGGGGGTTGGGCAGCTTCGGGTGCGAAGGTGACATCGCCGGCGCTCCGCCGGGGACATCGCACATCGGGTGGGTCGACGGCGATCGTGCCGTGCACTACGACTGGTCGGTGGCCGCCAGATTCCCCGCGACCCAGGCCCAGCGGGCGCTACCACCACATGCGTCGATCACACACGAAGGCACGACCTGCGCCGCCACGCCGAGTGGTGACACATATTGCGAGCGTGGGCCGTTGCGCTTTCTCCTCGAGCCGACGAAAACCTGGCTCTCGCCGCCGTGGATGGACTTGAGCTGGATCGAACTGGGCCCGGCGCCGTGCAATCCGCCGGGTGGCGGTCCCTGCTACAAATAGCCGGTCAGGCCGGCTGGCCGTACACCGCCACCAGCACCGACCGGTCCAGGCTGTTGACCGACCAGACGCCGATCGCGGTGTTGGCGCAGTTCGACATGATCGCGAAAGCGGCCGGGTCGTTATACCACTGGTTGATGACGTCGAGGTTGTTGATTGCCAGCGCGGGATTGATCGCCACCGTCTGGGTAACCGTTCCCGTGAATCCGGCTGCAGCAGCACGGCTTTGAGGTGTTGATCCGTCAGATCCCAGATCGCCGTCGAGTGCCCGGTTGGTCAGGACATCGTTGGCTTGCCACTCGGCGGCTCGAGTCAGCGCGGGGTTCTTCTTGATGTCGGTGGAACAACCCGCCTGGTGCTGGACGGTGTAGACATTGGCGACCACCCCGTTGTTGAGGCGGGTGTTGTCGGCCTGTGCGGCCGGTGCGACGGCCACGGCCAGCAGCGTGGCTGCGCCGAGAGCGGTGGCGGTGCGGGTCATTCGGTGCAGCACGGGTCGTTCCTTACTAGGTGGACGGCACGTAGCCGGCAGCGGACTGGCGCAGCTGCCAGATGGCGGCGGGGCAGAGTTCCTGGGCGGATTGGCTGATCAGATAGGACGCTTGGAATTCGTCGGCGGTGGAGAAGTCGGCCTTGATGGTGTTGACCAGCTGGCCGTAGCTCACTCCGGAGTTGATCTGATCGCACACGCCATAGCCGTAGGACAGCGCCGCGTCGGCGTTGGGGAAGTTGTACCCGGGCCGCACGGTGACGTTGACGAGGTAGCCGATGTTGTCGGCGTGGGCGGGTTGCGCGATTGCCAGGACGCCGACGGTGCCCAGCGCCGCCAGGGCGCCCGCGATCAGCAGGCGGGGTGCAGCGGTATGCATGGACATAGTGTCTCGCATAGTTGATCTCCGCAGGTCGGGAACCGCTCACGATCCGCCCAATCCACGTCGACGAATCACCTAGGTGATCTAGGATTCGGCCATGATCCGGCCGACGTACGTGGTGTTGACAGCGTTCGCAGTGGCCCTCGGCGGCGCCGCCGGGGCGGCTCCCATCGCGACTGCCGGACCGCTGCCGCCGTGCACGTACACCCTTTCGCCACCCGTTGTCGGCCCCGGCGGGGTCACCGCGACCGCCGATCTCGTGGGATGCGGACCGGGCGGCGGCCCCTATCTGGCGGTCGCGTGTCTGCTGGGCACCGACGGGGTCACGCACTGCACGCAGGCGCACGGTTCGGATCCCGCGGTGATCTCGGTGCCCTACCAGCCGGGCTTCACCTATATCGCGACCGGCCGCGGCTGCCCCGTATGGATGGGACAGAACGTCGCGCCCGATTGTCAGCTCCTCGGCCCGTTCACCGCGACCCTGTAGGAACCACATGTCGATCGACAAGGCCGCGGTGATCGCGGGCAGCATCCGGCTGGCATCCGGAGTGCACTTCCTGGCGGACCCGCTGGGCGCCAACAAGCTGTGGGGTGAGCCCAACGACCCGGGCCCGTCGGCTCGGTTGCTGCTGCGGTCGATGGGCTACCGCGACGCCCTGATCGGCGGACTCCTGCTGTCGGCAGGATTGCGCGGCCGCAATACCCGCGGATGGTTCCTGGCTTCGGGCGGAGCGGACGCTGCCGACCTGCTCGGCGGGACCAGTGTGCACAGCGAACTCACCCGCGGGCAGCAGATCATCGGACTCGGCGGCGCGGTGGTGGGCATCGGCGTCGGTCTCTGGGGTGCTACCCGACGCCGTCCGCCGGCGCCGGAGGTCGCTCCGTAGACCCGCGGGCAGTGTTGTGGGTGGCACTCGCCGCCGCTGTCCTTGTGCAATGCAGTCCGGCGCCCAGGCCACCCCCGGCCGCGCAATCGTCAGCGACCACCACGTTCACCACCATCGCGCCGGCGGTGCAGCAGGTGACCGCGGCGGACCTCGGAGCAAGTTGGCGTCCCGGTTGTCCGGTCGCCCCCGACGAATTGCGCCGCGTCGAGCTCGACTACACCGGCCTGGACGGGCGGGAGCATCGCGGCGTGCTCGTCGTACACCGGGACGTGGTGGACGAGGTGATCGCGATCTTCGCCGACCTCCACCGGCAGCGATATCCGATCGCGAAGATGCAAACACCTGAGCACTATCCGGGGGCCGTCGACGAAGTGTCGATGGAGGACAACAACACCTCCGCCTTCAACTGCCGTCCGCTGCCCGGCAGCACCACCTGGTCGCTGCATGCCTACGGCCGTGCAATCGATCTCAACCCACTGTTCAATCCGTACCTCGATCGAAACGGTGATCTCGAACCGGCAACCGCGGGAGGATATCTCGATCGTCACCGCACCGATCCGGGGATTCTGCACTCCGACGACGCGGCGGTCCGCGCTTTCACCGATCGCGGCTGGGCCTGGGGTGGCGAATGGCGCAACCCCGTCGACTATCAACATTTCGAACGACGCTGATCTGGGGCGCTCTAGTCCAAACTGGTTGGTCCGCAACGACTTCGACGACGCCGTCGTCGTCAGGGGGCAGCCGTCAGGCGCGCAGGCTAGCCGCCAGCGATTCACCGAAGGCGAGCAACGCGGCCCGGCCGATGCCGAGAATCGCCTCGTCGAATTCGCTGTTGTCCCGGTAGGAGAGCTCCAGCATGCGATCGGCCATCTCCACGGCCACCAGCATTGCTCGCGGGTCGGTGTCGGCGGGGATCAGGCCGACATCGACGAGGATGTTGTGCAGCCGGTCGGCGAGGGTGTGCATTCGTGCGTGCACGTGTTTGGTCACGGTGGGGGAGGTCCGCCCACCCATCCACATCCCGGCCGCGCTCGGATGCCTGCGGTAGTAGTCGACGTGCAGGTCGATCTCGTTGTTGAGCAGATCGGCGATCGAGGTGATCGTCCACGTCTGCTCGGCCGCGACGCAGCGGGCGTCGATCTCGCTGCAGTGCCGCTCCATCAGCTCATCGAAAATCGCGTCGCGGTCGGCGAAGAACCGGTACAGCGAGGGATACGACACCCCGGCGCGGTCGGCGATCGTGCGGGTGGTGGCGGCGTCAATGCCCTGCTCATCGGCAATGGCGGCGGCTGCGTCGAGAATCCGGGCGACGGTCTGGCGGCTGCGGGCCTGAACCGGCGCCCGCCGCGGAACCGACACCGTGGTCATCACAACTCCCTCGAACCCTTGACACTGATCGGCGAAACTATAACACTATTCACGTTACAGTTTCTACGCCAGAGAGTGTCCCAATGACCGTGAACTCGCTCAACCAGGTCCGCCCGACGCAGCCCCTACGTGGCCACGTCGATGTACTGATCGTCGGTGCCGGTATCTCCGGCCTCGGGATGGGCCACTACCTGGCCACCATGCAGCCCGGCAAGAGTTTCGCGATCGTCGACAGTCGGGATGCGATCGGGGGCACCTGGGACCTGTTCCGCTATCCGGGCATCCGGTCGGATTCCGACCTGCACACCTTTGGCTACGAGTTCAAGCCGTGGACGTCGGACAACGCGATCGCCGACGCCCACGAGATCCTCGACTACCTGCACGAGGTGGTTGACGAGGACGACCTGGCACGTCGGATCTATCTGCACCACAAGGTGTTGAAGGCTGACTTCGACTCGGCCACCGCGCAGTGGACGGTCGCGCTGGAACGGGACGGCGAACAGTTCGAGGTGACCTGCGACTGGATCTTCGGGGCCACCGGCTACTACGACTACGCCGGCGGACATCGACCGCACTTCGAGGGTGAAGAGGATTTCGAGGGACGGATCGTGCATCCCCAGTCCTGGCCGGAAGATCTCGACTACACGGGCAAGAAGGTTGTCGTGATCGGCAGCGGCGCCACCGCGGTGACGTTGATTCCCGCGATGGCCGGCGAGGTCGAACACATCACCATGCTGCAGCGCTCGCCGTCCTACGTGATGCCGTTGCCGCGCAAGGACCCCATCGCCAACTCGTTGCGGAAAGTGCTGCCGCCCAAGGCTGCCTACGCCGCGACTCGCCGCTTCAACATCGGTAAGGGCCGGTTCGTCTACAACCTGTGCCAGCGCCACCCCAAGCTCGCGCGCCGGATCATCCGCGCGATGAACGTCAAGGCACTGCCCGAAGGCTTCGAGGTCGACACCCACTTCAACCCCTCCTACAACCCCTGGGATCAGCGTTTGTGTGCGGTGCCCGACGCGGACCTGTTCCGCACAATCGCGCGGGGTAAGGCGACGGTGGTCACCGACCGCATCGCGCGGTTCACCAAGACCGGGATCCTGCTGGAGTCCGGCAAGACGCTCGACGCCGACATCATCGTCACCGCAACCGGTTTGAAGCTGCTGCCGCTCGGCGGAATCCAGGTGTCCGTCGACGGCGACGTGAAGAACCCGCACGATTCGCTGCTGTACAAGAGCTTCATGATCTCCGACATCCCCAACCTGGCGTTCGCGTTCGGCTACACGAACTCGTCGTGGACGCTGAAGGTCGGGCTGGTGTGCGAACACCTGTGCCGGCTGCTGGCGTACATGGATCGGCACGGCTATACGACCGTGGTCCCCATCGTCGATGACCCGCACATGGACAAGCGCCCGATGCTCGACTTCTCGGCCGGCTACGTTCAGCGTTCGGTGGACCTGTTCCCCCAGCAGGGCTCGAGCGGTCCCTGGACGGTCGAGATGGACTACTGGGCGGATCACGACCGACTGCGTAAGGGATCTGTCGAGGACCCGGCGTTGCGGTTCAGCACAGCCGTTGGTGCAGAGGCGGTTGCGGGCATGGCGACAGCGTGAGTCGCACGGCCTTCGTCGAGGTGGATGGCCGTCGCACCCGGGTCCGGGTGGACGGTGACCCCGGAAACCCGCCGGTTCTGCTCATCCACGGGATCGGTCGCAGCCTGGAAGATTGGGCGCCGCAGCACGAACGGCTGGCTCAGTCGTACCGGACGATCTCGCTCGACGTGCCTGGCTTCGGCTTCTCCGAGCGCCCGCAAGAAACCATCACCTTGCCGGTGCTGGCGGAGGGGGTCACCGCCGCCCTCGACGCGTTGGGGGAGAGCAGACCCGTCCATGTGGTGGGTAACTCGCTCGGCGGCGCCATCGCCCAGCAGTTGCTCGTCGATCAGCCGGAGCGGATCGCGAGCCTGGCTCTGGTCAACAGTGCAGGCTTCGGCAGCGAGGTGACCATGCTGCTGCGGATGCTCACGATGCCGGTGCTCGGCCCGATGAGCGTCCGACGACCCACCCGTGCGAGCGCCGCACTCATGGAGCGGCTGATCCACGGCGATAAGGCAATCGCCACCAAAGAGCGCATCGACCACGCGTTCGCCGTCGGGTCAGTGTCCGGTGCGGGCGAGGTGATGCGTGAGACCGCGCTCGCGCTCGGCACGCCACGCGGGGTGCGCCCCGAGTGGCGTCGTGAACTCGCCGCGGGCGTGGCCCGGACGCCGCGTCCGACGTTGATCGTCTGGGGCGCCCGGGATCGCATCCTGCCCGCACACCACATCCGTGCGGCGATGCGGGTGTATCCCCACGCCGAGGTCCACCTGCTCAACCGGGTCGGGCACATGCCGCAGCTCGAATGCCCCAAACGGTTCGCCGATCTGCTGGTGCCATTCCTGGAGCGCGCCACCAGCTGATCAGCTGCGGCCGCTCAGAGATCCATCCGGTCGATCTGCCAGTCGATGTCGCCGAACTGAGGCATCTCGCGCCCGTCGTCCACGCCGATCTCGGACTTGATGACCGCCTCGAGCTTGGTACTGGCCGACATCACCAGGTCGGCGTGCTCACCCTTGGTCCCCGCAAGGTTGATCATCTCTGCCGGATCGGATTGCAGGTCGTACAGCTCCACGTCGTTGAACCGGTACAGGTCGTCGAGGTTCGTCGGCACGTTGCGCTGGGCGGGGGCAAAGTACCGGCTGAACTTGTACCGTCCGTCGAACATCGTGCGTACGCTGCCGCGCTTGGTGAGATCCGGCCGGAATCCACTGGTCTGCATCAGTTGTCGAGGATCTTGACCGGCCGCCTTCGCCTCGGCGAACAGTTTGACCGCGTCGCTGTCGTTGGTCGCCAGCCCGCTGTAGGTGAACAGCACGCTGTCCCGGGCCGCGTGCACGTCAGCACTGCCCGGCTTGGACAGCGCCGCGCTGAAGTCTTTGCCCGGCAGCGCCCGTCCGGCGAGCTCATCGACATCGCCGGGGGCCACACCGGCCATCGCCAGCAGACTCGGCACCACATCGATGTGGCTGGTGAGTGCGTTCAGGTCCTGTCCGCCGCTGACGTCCGGGTGCACGACGTGCATGGGCAGATGAATCGCCTCCTGGTAGGCGAATGGCCCCTTCCCGCGCAGCCCGTGCGCGCCGGCCATCTCGCCGTGGTCGGAGGTGAACACCACGATGGTGTTGCCGGTCAGGGCGAGATCGTCGAGTTCGTTGAGCAGCAGGGACATCTGCTGGTCGACCGAGCGGATGCTGTTGAGGTAAAAGTCGGTGAAACGCTGCCAGCGATCCGGTTCGGGGGGAATGGCACCCAGGGTGTAACCCCAGGCTTTTTCGAACTCGCCATGGGCGGCGGGCCGGCCCGGCTGCTGCATCGACTGTGTGAGGTTCGCGGGCAGGGAGCTGTCCCAATGTTGCTGATACAGGGCGTGCTCGGGGGCCCGCGCGGCGTGCATCAGTAGCGTGCCGGTGTCTTGAACGTGCTCGCCCGGTTTGTCGGTGTTGAAGTACATGATGTCGTGCGGATTGATCAGACTCACGAACAACGCCCACGGCTTGCCGTCATCGGCCATCGGTCGCCCCGTGTTGCGCAGCCATGACTGGGCACCGGCGGCGATCACCGAGTCCGTGGTGTAACCGCCGAGGTCATGGGCCAGCGAGTCGACCGGTAGCCCGAAGTCCGAGAAGCCGTACGCGTCCATGCGGTCGGTGAGCACACGCTGGACAGGCTCGCGGTCGAAGTCGGCGTCGAGATGCCACTTGCCTTGGTAGGCGGTGTAATAGCCGGCCTTGCGCAGCAGATGCCCGATGGTGGGCACCCCGGTGCTCATGGCCTTGACGTAAGGCAGGTCGGCATTCTCGAACATCCCGTTGTCGGGAGTCTGCAGTCCGGTCAGCAGGACCGCACGCGAGCTGGTACACATCACCGCCGAGCTGTAGTGGTTATGGAACGTCACGCCGTTGGTGGCAAGGCGTTCTCGGGCCGGCAGCGACATTCCGGTCGGCCAGGACGGAAAATAGCGTTCCTGATCGGTGAACACGAACATGATGTTCGGGTGTGAACCACGTTGCGGAGCAGCCGGTTTGGTCAGTGCCGGGCTCGATGCGGCGGGGGTGGTCGTGGTACCCGATCCGCAGGAGGCCAGAAGTGGCACGGCTGCTGCGCCGCTGGCGGCGAGGGCGAGGAATCGGCGCCGCGACGGGCCGGTGGTGAACGAGCCGGACTCATCGGTGTTCATGGCTGGCTTCCTGTCAGTCATCGGCTATGCCGGCTCCGGCCAGAGCGGGCATCGTCGCTTCGCGGTGCAGCACCGAGTGAGCACCTGTCTTGAAGCGCTCCATCAGCTGGACGACCGTGCTGCCCTCCGGGGTGTGGCCCCAGATGCTGATGCCCGCGTGAGTGCTCGGTTCCCAGGTGGATTCGTCGACGACAATGGGGTTCCAGCCCACTTCCCATTCGAAGCCCGACGGGCTCAGCGCGTAGAACGACAGCTCTTTGTCGTTGGTGTGCTGGCCGATGGAGAGCGCCATGTCGAATCCGAGTTCCTTCACCCTCTGGTAGGCCAGCGTCATGTCGTCGAGTTCGGCGACCTGGACATTGCAGTGTTGGATCCGGGTACGGATGGGGTTGACCGGGAGTCGGTTCACCGACGCGATGGCGACGCTGTGATGGCGTTCGTTGACCCGCAGGAACCGGATCTTGAACTTCAGTCCGCTGATCGTCTCATCGATGTAGTCGGACAAACGTGCATCGAACACCGTGCTGTAGTACCCGCGCATCTGGTGTGGCTTGCTGGTCGCGATCGCGACATGGCCCATTCCGCTTGTACCGGTGACGAACCCGCTGGTACCGAGTTGCAGCGGCGTCTGCGCGGAGCGGGAGCTGACGTACACCTCCTGGGTCAGCCCGTTGGGACCCGGAAACCGGATGAATCGCTCCACGCCGCGCAATTCCGACTCCTCCGACGAGCCCTGTGTCACCGGTACTCCGTGGCCGAGCACGCGCGCTTCAATGGTCTCGAAGCAGTGGTGGTCGTCGACCTCCCAACCCAGGGCCGTGGTGTCTTCGGCAGGTCCGCGCTGCAGCAGGAAGCGGCAAGCATTGTCGTCGAGGCGGAACCGCAACACGTCGGGCAGCGTGTCGTCGAGGTGCATGCCGATCGCGTCGCGGCCGAATCTGGCCCAGTCGGAGAACTTCTCGGTTTCGACGACGAGGTAGCCCAGATGCACCCGGCCGAATACGTCGGTGGTCATCAGAGGGCCAGTTTCGATGCGGGGGAGAGGAACTCGGCCACCAGATCGTTGAACAGATCGGCTCGCTCCCACTGCATCCAGTGCCCGGTGTGCGAGGTCATGACGAGTTCGGCGTTGGGCATCAGATTGAGCAGCATCGGCCCGCCCGCAGGCCGGTTGACCTTGTCGTCACGGCCCCACAACACCAGGGTGGGGGTGCCGAGTCGGCGCAGCCGTTTGTCCCGGGTCAGATCCATTCGCCACAGGGTGCGTATCCCGGACGGCCGGCGCAGCGGCGGATTGGCGACCACCTCGGGGTCGATCGACGCCCGGTACCGCAGATCGATCAGGTCGTCGGGTACCGCCGCGCCGTCGAAGACCAGATACTCGCGGATGAACGTGGCGAGCTTGTCACGGCTGGGCCCGTCACCGGTGTAGTACGACAGCAGGCTTTTCAACCCGTCGGTCGGCAGACCGCGGGTGGTGCCGATTCCGCCGGGGCCCATGAGGACCAGCTTGCCGACCCGATGCGGGGTGTCCATGGCCAGGCGCAGCGCGGCTGCACCGCCGTAGGAGTTGCCCACCAGATGAGCTGTGGCCACGCCCAATTCGTCGAGCAGTCCGCGCAGCGTGTCGGCCAGATAGCCGAACGGGTCGCGATGATCGACGTACTTGCTCGACTGCCCGTAGCCCGGCATATCGGGGACCACGACTCGGTGGCCGCGGGCCAGCGCGTCGATGTTGCGCGAGAAATTCGACAGCCCGGATGCGCCGGGACCGCCGCCGTGCAGCAGCACGACTGGCGGACCGTCGCCGCCGGTGTCCGTCACGAAGATATCGGCGCCGTTGGCGCGGACGTGGTACTCGGATTGCACTGTTGTCATGCGTGGTCCTTTACTCGGGTGGCTCGTACGGAGAGCCCGGTCGGGGGAGTGGGCAGGGGGTGGGTGTCGTCGCCGGCTGCGTACACGAACCCATCGGGCCGCACTGCCAGTACCGTTGCCTTCTTCTTCGCCAGCCAGTCGATGAGCCTGCCGTCGCGGTCGACGATGCTGTCGGCGCCCGGGGCGCTACCGGGCGCAGCGATCCTCACAACCGGGACGCCGGCCAATCGCCAAGGCAGCCAAGACTGTTCGGTGCCGGTGTGCATGATCGTCCATCTGCCTGCGAGGAGGTCATCGAGGCGAACGATGGAACCGTGTTCGTCGAGGACCCACGGCTGAGGCATCAGCCAGCCGGTGGCCGCATTGCCGTTTTGCGCGAGCAGGCCGGTTCGGTAGCGCGCATCGGGCAGCCATCGGTGATTGCGCAACCACGCCGTGAAGCCGGGGAGCTTGCCGGCGAAACGGAAGAGTCGACTGCGCACTGCCGCTCGCAGGGTGCTGCGCTCGATGATGATATTGCCGACCTTCACTGCGCGACTGGTCACTTCCTTGACGTGCGGCAGCCGCTCCTCCTGATAGGTGTCGAGCACCGAATCGGGTAGGCAGTCGGTCACCACGGCGTGCAGTTTCCAGCACAGGTTCGCGACATCGCGGATGCCCGCGCACATGCCCTGGCCGATCCATGGTGGCATCGCATGCGCGGCATCACCGGCGAGAAAGACCCGGCCCACCCGCCACCGGTCGGCGAATCGAACGTGGTGGTTGTAGCAGGCGAACCCGATGATCTGGACGTTTGCTTGCGTTATTCCCTGGTGGTGCAATACTTTCCAGATCGCATCCTCGCTGAGGAGGTCGTCCTCGTCTTCGTGCTCGCGCACCGGGAATTCCCATCGGTGGTGGCCCAGTGGAGTCGGGCAATCGACCGTAGGACGCTCGGGGTTGCAGTGGAAGCGGAGTTTGTCGTGGCCCGGCCAGCTTTGGATCACCTTGGTATCGATGACGATCCAGCGCTCGGAATACGTTCGGCCGGTGAATCCGACACCCAGCTGTCCGCGAATTGCGCTCGAGCCGCCATCTGCAGCGATCACATAGCTTGCCCTGATGCGTTTGAACTGGTCGTGCGTGAGGTCGGCCAGCATCAACTCGACCGAGTCGGAGCGCTGGGTCAGACGCAGACACTCGTGTTCGAGAAGGAGTGACACGTTGGGGAAGCGGTCCACGCCCTTGCGCAGGACCCCTTCCACCGCCGGCTGGTAGATGAACTGCTGCGGCGGGTGGCCGTTGCCGCGATCCGCCGGGAGCAGTTTGACGATGCTCACGCCGTGGGCGTCAACGAAGTCGGCGCCGGCACCGGGCAGCATGTCGGCGTTGAGCTGGTCAGCCAACCCGACCTGTTGCCAGATCCGCAGCACCTCCTCGTCGGTGGAGATGGCCCTGGCCCGAAAGTAGACGTCGGGGTCGCGTTCCACCACCACGACTCTCAGGCCCAGTTGGCCGAGGAGGTTGGCGGCGGTCGCACCCACCGGGCCATAGCCGACGATCGCCACGTCGTAGGTCGAGGCGCTGTTCATAGCTGTCTCCGATCCGGCTGCCGCGTCCACGGTGACGGGCACTTGTTCTGTAGTGATCGCTACGGTAATGTAGTGATCACTACAGAGTCAAGAGATGAGGCGGAAATGGCCACAGCGGACAAGCCGAAACGCCGCGCCAAGCGGGTGGACGGCGAGCTGTCACGCACCAAGATCCTCGATGCGGCCACCGAGATCGCCGCCGAACGCGGTTACGAGGGAACGAGCATCGGTGCGGTGAGCGCAAAGTGCGGCCTGCCCGCAAGCTCGATCTACTGGCATTTCACAGACAAGGACGACCTCATCGCCGCGGTGATCGAACGCAGCTTCAACAACTGGATGACGGTCTGGCAGTTGCCGGACGACCTGGTTGCGGTCGACCGCCTGATGGATGTCGCAACGGGGACCGCCAAGGCGCTGATGGAGTCACCCGACTTCCTGCGCCTGGGCCTCATGCTGGCGCTCGAGCGCCGGCCAGTCGAACCGCGAGCGCGGGCGATGTTCGTCAAGGTCCGCGAAGAAGCCTTCGTCGCGATGAGTCGCAGCATCGATCGTCTGGAGATCGGACTGACCGAGGCGCAGGTCCGCGAGCTCGCGACGTACGCGATCGCCGGTGCCGACGGGCTGTTCATCGCCAAGGAGATCGGGGGAGACGCGGTCGATCTGGTGTCCTTGTTCACTCTGCACGGGCACGCCCTGTACGCGACCGCCATGCGGATGGTCGAGGAGAACACTCGATGATGTTGTCGCGCAGCGAGATCGAAGACGCTGCCGGCGTACTCGCGGCGGCCGCCGAGCAGGCCCGGCCGACCGATCAGCTGACCGATCGATATCCCGGGATGGACCTCGGGGACGCCTACGCCATCCAGAAGGTGAACCTGGCCCGCCACCTGGGCGCCGGCCGCTACGTGGTCGGCCACAAGATCGGTTTGACCTCCGAGCCGATGCAGACCCTTCTGGGCGTGGACGAACCCGACTTCGGTTTCATCCTCGACGACATGGTGCTGGCCAACGACTCGACGGCGCAGTGTGCCCGCTTCTGCGCGCCCCGGGTGGAACCCGAGGTGGCCTTCCTGCTGCGGGCTCCGCTGCGCGGCCCGAACGTCACTGTCGACGATGTGCGCGCAGCGACCAGTGCGGTGGCGGTGGCCCTCGAGATCGTCGACAGCCGAATCCGCGACTGGAAGCTCACACTGCGCGACACGGTCGCCGACAACGCGAGTTCCGGTGCGGTGGTCATCGGTGACTGGGTTCCTTACTCCGAACACCTCGACCTCGCCGCCAGCCGAGCATCCCTTCGGCTCAATGGGCACGAGGTCGACACCGGCTTGGGTTCGGCGGTCCTCGGTGACCCGGCAGCCGCGGTCGCCTGGCTGGCCAACTCGCTCAGCGAGTTCGGAACAGAGCTTGCGGCAGGACAATTCGTGATGTCTGGCTCCTTCACCACGGCGGCGTTCGTCCGTTCCGGTGACATCGCCTCTGCCGCGATCAGCGGTCTGGGCACCGTGTCCGTGAGATTCGCGTGAGTGGAACCGTCTCGCCGCGACCGCACTGGCCGGTCGCGATCATCGGCACCGGCAAGATCGGTACGGACCTGATGATCAAGATCCTGCGCAGCGACGGACCGCTCGCGCTGGCAGCGATGGTCGGCATCGACCCGGATTCCGATGGTTTGGTTCGCGCGAGACAACTGGGAGTGCCGACGACAGCGGCAGGTGTCGACGGGTTGGTGGAGATGCCGGAATTCCGCGACATCAAGCTGGTTTTCGATGCAACCTCGGCGTCGGCGCACTACGAGAACTGGGGCCGACTGGCTGAGACGGGTGTACGCGTGCTCGACCTCACTCCGGCAGCGGTCGGCCCGTACGCCGTGCCGGTGGTCAACCTCGACGATCACCTCGACGCCCCCAATCTCAACCTGGTGACCTGCGGTGGGCAGGCGACGGTACCGATCGTCGCTGCCGTGGGTCAGATCGGCGTCGTGTCGTATGCCGAGATCGTCTCCTCGATCGCCTCGAAGTCGGCCGGCCCCGGAACGCGGGCGAACATCGACGAGTTCACCGAAACCACCGCGGCTGCAGTGGTTTCGATCGGGGAGCCCAACGAGGACGCGCCATGATGATCCTCAACCCCGCCGACCCTCCGGTCATGATGCGCAACACCGTGTACTGCCTCGTGGACGGCGACGTCGACCCCGGCGCTGTCGAACAGTCGATCGAGGTCATGGTCGACAGGGTGAGGGCCTACGTCCCCGGCTACCGGCTCAAGCAGCGTGTCCAGTTCGAGTCGTTCACCGTCGACAACCCGCTTTTGATCCCGGAAACGGGCAAGTTCGTCGGTACTCGAGTCACCACATTGATCGAGGTAGCCGGCGCCGCCGATCATCTGCCTGCCTACGCGGGCAACCTCGACATCATGACCGCTGCCGCCAAAGCTACGGCTGAGCGAATTGCTTTGCACGCCAGCAGAAACACAGGAGTATCGGTGTGACCGGCCAGCTGTACATCAGCGACGTCACCCTGCGGGACGGCATGCACGCCGTACGCCACCAGTACAGCCTCGAACAAGTCGCGGCGATCGCCGGCGCGCTCGATGACGCCGGCGTGGACTCCATCGAAGTGGCCCACGGCGACGGTCTGGCCGGCTCGACGTGCGCCTACGGTTTCGGTGCACACACCGATCTGGAGTGGATCGAAACCGTCGCGTCGGTCGTGCGCTCGGCCAGGGTCGCCACCCTGGTGCTGCCCGGTGTCGGGACCGTGCGCAACCTGAGGGACGCGCACCGGGCCGGCGCCACCGTGGTGCGGGTGGGCACCCACTGCACGGAAGCGGATACCGCCGCCAAGCACATCGCCGTTGCGCGCGAGCTCGGCATGGATGCGGTCGGATTTCTCATGATGAGCCACATGACCACTCCCGACCTGCTGGCTGGTCAGGCCAAGTTGATGGAAAGCTTCGGCGCGAACTGCATCTACGTCGTGGACTCCGGTGGGGCGATGGTGATGCCCGCCGTGGCCGACCGAGTCGACGCGCTTCGCCAGGCGCTCCTGCCCGGCACACAGATCGGCATCCACGCCCACCACAATCTGTCTCTGGGCGTGGCGAACTCGATTGTCGCCGTGGAGCACGGGGCCTGTCGGGTCGACGCGTCACTGGCCGGGATGGGCGCCGGTGCCGGTAACGCTCCGCTGGAAGTGTTCATCGCCGCAGCGTCCCGGATGGGCTGGGAGCATGGCTGCGATCTTCATGCGCTCGAAGATGCCGCCGATGATCTGGTGCGCCCGCTGCAGGACCGCCCGGTGCGGGTCGATCGGGAGACGCTGACCCTCGGTTATGCCGGGGTCTACTCGAGCTTTCTGCGGCACGCCGAGGCCACCGCCGAGCGCTACGGTGTCGATGCCCGAACTCTTTTGGAGGAGGCGGGACGTCGCAGGATGGTCGGCGGGCAGGAAGACATGCTCGTCGACATCGCACTCGACGTGCTGGCCGGCGCGCCCCGGGCCCACGGCTGATTACGCGGCCGACTCCGATCCCATCAGTTCGTCGAGGTCCGGGAGCGGCAGGCGGCAGATGTCCTGGGCTTCACCCGGGCTGACGCCAAGCATCACCAGGACGCCGCGGGTGGCGCTATCGGCGGCCTCGGCGCCATCGCGCTCGCGCTGATTCTGCAGCAGCTGGCCGAGGCCCATCAGTGCGCCTGCGGCCACGGACAGCGCCAGCTCGGGATCGGTCACCGTGAACCGGCCCGCTTCGGCTGCGACGGTGATGTCGCGCAGCGCACGTGGACCCAACCCACGGTCGGCGAACATCAGCGTCAGGCCCGAGTTGAGCAGCACGCGCGAGGTCTCGGGTCGCTGGCGAAACAGGCGCCCGACGATCCGGAAGCTGCGGGCGAAGGTCAGCGCCGGGTCCTCGCCGTCCACCGCGAGCTTGTCCAGGAGTGCGCCCAGCGCGTCCAAGATGTCGTTGACCGCGGCCTCGAACAGCTGCTCCTTGCTGTCGAAGTGGTTGTAGAAAGAGCCCATTCCGACGTCGGCGGCCTGGGTGATCTCCAGCACCGGCGCATTCAGCTTGCCGGCGGCGATAAAGCTTTGAGCTGCACGAACGAGCGCAGCGCGAGTCTGCATCTTGCGTCGTTCCAGGCGGTTTCCCGCCGCGGCATCACTTGCCATCAGCAGATATTAGCAGCAGATGTCATTTCTGAGGATTTCGTCAGAAGTCTTGACTGATGATGTCCTCGTAAGTGATGATTTCGTCAGTCTTCGTCAGTCTTCGACAGTCGACGAAAGGGGGCGCCGTGACGCAGCACCTCGACACCCACCGGGATCTGCACAGCGACCAGGGGGCGTTGCGCGGTGAGCATCCGGGCCGGGCGAAGAATCCCATCATCAAAGTGCGCGATCTCGCGTGGTTGGAGTTCGAGAAGCCGGACCTGTCCCGCGCCGAGACGTTCGCGCGCGCATTCGGCTTCACCACCGAGCTGCGCACCGATCGGGAGTTGCATCTTCGCGGCGCCGACAGCGGCACAGTGTGCATGATCATCCGCCGCGGGCCGCGCTCACGATTCGTCGGTCCCGCGTTCGCCGCGCAGGACGTCGCTGACGTCGAGCGGCTGGCAGCGGCGACCGGGACACTGACCCATCAGTCGCCGGACAGCATCGGCGGCGTGACCGTCGAACTCGTCGACCCGGGTGGAATGCCGGTGCGGGTCGTGGCGGGCATGCGTGACCTTCCCGAACAGCCAGCCCAGACAATCCACACGTTCAATTTCGGCCGAGAAGTACTGCGTACAAACGCGACTCAGCGGCCGGTGCGTGAGCCGGCGCGGATCCAGCGACTTGGGCACGTGGTGCTGCAGAGCACTACGTACCGGCGGTCGCTGGACTGGTACCTGGAGCACTTCGGTCTGATAGTCAGCGATTTCCTCTACTACCCCGGCCAGCGCGAGCGGGGGCCGACCATGAGCTTCATCCGCTGCGACCAGGGGTCGACACCCACCGACCATCACACCATGGCCATGGTGCTCGGTCCGTCGGACCGCTATGTCCACTCCGCCTACCAGGTATGCGATCTGGACGCGATCGCGGCCGGCGGAGAGTATTTGCGGGAGCGCGGCTTTCACCGGTCATGGGGTATCGGTCGTCATATTCAGGGAAGTCAGATCTTCGACTACTGGCGCGATCCGGACGGCTTCCTGGTCGAGCACTTCAGCGACGGCGACCTGTTCGACAACACGCTGGAACCAGGCTGGGCCCCGATGACGGCCTCCGGGCTCGCCCAGTGGGGGCCGCCGGTGACCAAAGACTTCCTCGGCATCGCCCCTGGCAAGGAATCACTACGCGAGATGCGCTCGATGCTGAACGCTGTCCGCGACGACAACGAATTCGACCTCACCCGCCTGCGCGGACTACTGAAAGTGACACGCTCATGACGATTTCGGTCTATCGCACGGCTGACGGATGGTGGGCCGGGACAGCCGACTCAGTCGCCCGGGTCGCCACCACGGCAACCACCACCGCTGCGCTACTCGCCGACCGGTCGGCCATCGATGCCGCGGTGGCCAACACCGAGACGGTGGCGCCGGCGACACTCGAGCTGCTGTCGCCGGTCACCGCCCCATGTCGCGTCGTCGCGCAGATGACGAACTTCGCGTCGCATGTCCTCGATACCGGAGGCGACCCGAAGTCGGTGCCGCTGACCTTCTTTCGGAAGGCATCAGGATCCATCACGGGGCCCGTCGACGACATCGTCAAGCCCGCCCACGTCCGGCTGCTGGACTACGAAGTGGAGATCGGCCTGGTCATCGGGACCGACGTCCCCGTCGGCACCACTGTCACGGCCGACAACCTCGCCGACTACATCTGCGGAATTGTGGTGACCAACGATGTCAGCGCGCGCGACGTCCAATTGACCAAAACCCAGTTCTACGAGGGCAAGTCGTACCCGGGTTTCACTCCGGTGGGACCGGCTCTGGTGCTGGTGGACCGCGACGAACTCGCCCGCTTCGACGACCTGCGGCTACAACTCAAGGTCAACGGGCAACTCCGGCAGGACAGCACGGTGAAGACCGACATGATCTACAAGCCGGTCCAGGCCCTGGCGGCGCTGACCCGCTTCCAGGCGCTGTCGGCCGGCGACCTGATACTGACCGGCACCCCGGTCGGTACGGCATTGTCTGCACCCCCCAAAGCGGTGCAGAAACTCTCCTCGCTGCTGCCTGACGAGCTGAAGTGGAAACTGTTCTTCGCGGGACAGGCCAAGAACACCAATTATCTGCATGACGGCGACATCGTCGAGGCCACGGTCGGAACCGACGACGGCAAGATCGATCTCGGAACTCAGCGCAACCCAATCAGATTCGCATGACTGCGCTGCCCGCCTTCATGCCTGTGGTGATCGTCGGTGCCGGCCCGACAGGCGTCTCGGCGGCGACCACGCTCGCCCGATACGGCATCGACTGCCTGGTGCTCGACCGCTGGACCGATGTCTATCCGCAACCGCGCGCGGTCCACCTCGACGACGAGGTGTTCCGACTGTTGGCGGGATTGGGAGTCGGCGAACAGTTCGCGGCCATCTCGCGCCCGGCCCGTGGGCTTCAGCTTCGCGATCCGGATATGCGTGTGCTGGCCGAGTTCCGCCGCGAAGACGCGCTCAGTGCCAACGGATATCCGCAGGCCAATATGTTCGACCAGCCGGAGCTGGAACGACTGCTGCGCGACAACCTCGAGAAGTATCCGAACGTCGTATTACGCGGCAATGCCGAGGTTGTCGACGTCGTGCAGATCAGTGCCGACCGTGCGCGCGTCACCGTCACCGACCGGTCCAGCGGCGAGCAGCAGTGTGTCGAGACGCGATATGTGCTCGGTTGCGACGGCGCGAACAGTCTGGTGCGCAGAGCGATCGGTGCACACATGGACGACCTGAAGTTTCAGCAACGCTGGCTCGTCGCGGACGTGATGACCGACGCCGACCTGGGCCAGTGGGACGGCGTGCACCAGGTCTGCGACCCCGGCCGCGCCGCCACCTACATGCGCATCGGACCAGCCCGCTACCGTTGGGAGTTCCGGTTGCTCGACGAGGAAACCGCGGACGACTATGCCACGCTAGCGGCGCTGTATCCGCTGATCCGCCCCTGGGTGGAGGGAGTGGTTCCCGAAGAATTGGACCTCGTGCGGGTCGCCGAGTACACGTTCCGGGCTCAGATCGCCACTCGGTGGCGCCGGTCGAACATGTTCATTCTCGGCGACGCCGCCCACCTGACCCCGCCGTTCATCGGGCAGGGATTGTGTGCGGGGCTGCGCGACGCGATGAATCTGTCCTGGAAGCTGGCCGGCGTGATCAACGGCTGGCTGCCGGAGGCTGTGCTCGACAGTTACGAGGCTGAACGAAAGCCGCACGCCCGCAATCTCATCCGGTTTGCGCTGGCTGTCGGAGCGGCGATGACCGCTGGGGGTCGCGTCGGAGACGCGCTGCGCAGAATCGTCGTGCCCCGATTGCATCTGATCCCCGGCGTACGAGACAAGGCCGTGGACAGTGCGACTCCGGGACTGCGCGCCAGTGACCTTGTGATGAAATCACCGGGACGGCGTCAGCTTGCCGGCAGCCTCTGCCCGAACCCGATTGTGGCTGACGGCAAGCGATTCGACGAAGTCGTGGGCCGGGGATTCGCGGTGGTGAGCGCGGTGCCGCTCACCACAGCACAACGCGACGACATGGATCGCCGCGGCGCCATCGTGATAGCGGCGCACCCCGGTACGGAATTGGCGTCATGGCTACGTACCGGGCGGGCTGCGGTGGCGGTGGTCCGCCCGGACCGGACCGTGCTGACAGCAGGCCGGAGCGCGGCGAATGTGCTTGATGCAGTGCCGGCTTTCGCGCCGCACGCCCGGGCCGCCCGTGTCTAGGCCGGCCGTCGCCGTTGCGACCTACGAACCGGATCTATATTCGACACAGGCCATCCTCGACCCATACCCGCACTACGCCCGGCTGCGGCAGCTGGGCCCGGTGGTCTGGTTGCCCAAACAACGGGTGTACGCCCTGGCGCGCTACGCCGAATGCAAAACGGTGCTGCGCGACGACGACGGCTTCATCTCCGGTGACGGCGTCGGCCTGTCCGCGGTGTTCAACAAGCTGTCCCGAGGCACAACGCTCAACAGCGACGGTGAGGAGCACGACCGACGGCGCAAGCTGCTGGCCCACCGGATGCTCCCGCGAGCCCTGCGAGAGCTCGACGAAGTCGTCGACAGCCAGGCCAGAGATCTCGTCGCGAACGCGGTTCGCCGGCGCCACGTCGACGGCGTCGCCGATCTCGCGACGGCGCTTCCGGTGTCAGTGGTGCCCGACCTGGTCGGTTGGCCCAGGGACCGCCGGCAGCATCTGTTGCGCTGGGGTGGTGCGACTTTCGATGTGCTGGGTCCGTTGAATAGGCATGCCGCGCGGTCGGTGCCGGCCAGCCTCCAGATGTTGCGGTTCGCGCGGGCCGTGGTCCGCGACCGCACTGTGCTTCCGGGCAGCATGGGTCACGAGATCCTCGAGGCGGCGCAGGGCGGCGCGATGACTGCGCAGGAATGCTCGGCACTGATGGTGGATTACCTGGTGCCCTCGTTGGACACCACCATCAGCGGAATCGCCAACGCACTGGCGTTGTTCGCACGGCACCCCGACCAGTGGGATCTGCTTCGCGCCGACCCGGCACTGGTGCCCGGCGCCGTCAACGAGGTACTGCGCTACGAATCGCCGCTGCGCGCGTTCAGCCGCAAAGTTCGCCGCAATACCGAGGTGGCCGGCGTCGAATTGCCCGCCGGCTCGCGGGTATTGGTGCTCTACGCCTCGGCCAATCGCGACGAGTACGAATGGGAGCAACCCGACACCTTCGACATCCGCCGCAATGCGGGCCGACATCTCGGGTTCGGCCACGGAACGCACGCCTGCGCGGGACAGGCGCTTGCGCGGCTGGAGATGCAGGCGATGCTTCGTGCGTTGTGCGACGGCGTCAGCCGGATCGAACTCGCCGGGCCGCCGACATGGGCGGTGAACAACATCATCCGCTGTTACGAGCGGCTTCCGTTGCGACTCGCGGCGGCCTGAACCGCGACGCGCTAGTTGACCGGCACGTCGAGGATGGGTCGCTGAACCCCGGCGCCCGGGCCGTCGAAATGCCACCACTCACCGGAATAGACCGCCAGGCCGCCGTCGGCCATCGCGGCACGCAGCCGGGCGCGGTTGGCCTGGGCCACCGCGCTGACCCCGTCGGTGGCGTAAGCCTGTGCGCGGGCGGAGAAGTCGTCGAAGCCGGTGCCCATCTCGACCAGCTGTCCGCGCTCGGCGATCGTCACGTCGACGGAACGTCCCGCCTCATGACTGCGCGCATACGGACCGGGCTTGGCCACCCACGCCGGATTGGGCACCGCCTCGAACATCCGGACCTGGACGTCGTGCGGGCGGTAGCAATCCCAGAACACCAGCACATCCCCTTGGGCCCGAAGATCGTCGGCGGCCTTCGCCAGCCCCGGCGCCATCGAGTTGTGCACCAGGCACCGCGCGTCCGCCGGGTAGAGCGGCACACCGACGAAGTTGTTCGGCGTCGCGTAGCGCAGATCGATGACCGCGTCAGGCACCACCGTGCGCACGTCGACGAAGCCGGCCGCCGCGGCCTGCGGGCTCACCGGCGGAACCTCCACGCCGGGTACGGCACCGGCCGGCGCCGCCCCGATGCCGACCATCGCTACCGCTGCGACAATCGGCAGCGTCCGAATCGCGCTCACGTCAGGACGACTGGGTCTGCGGCGGAGTCTCCAGCCGCCGGTCGGCGGTGAGCAACAGGTTGTCGTAAGCCGCCCGCGACGGCGAACTGTCCGACTGGGAGAGGGCGACAAAGTCTGCGACCACCTGCTCGGCCAGGAGCCTCAGTTTGATGTTGGCCTCCTGGGATCGCCAGCGCAGCAGGTCGAACGCCGCGTCGGACTCGATGCCGTAGACAACCATCAGCATGCCCTTGGCCTGCTCGATGGTCGCCCGGTTCTCGGCGATCTCGGCGATGGCCTCGCTGAACTGCTGCTGGTTACGGTGTTCCGTGGGCGTGACGTCGACGTAGAAGCCCTCGGTGCCGACCACCTCGCCACTGTCGTCCAGCAGCTTGTCGGCCACCACGATCACGTGATGGATCTGGCCGGTGGTGTCGATGATGCGATGACGGGTGCTGAAGGCCTGATGGTGTTGTCGGACGTCGTCCAGGGTGGTCGCCACCTGTTGGTAGTCGTCCGGATGTTTGTGCGACAGCACCAGCTCGGTGGTGGGGGAGACTGTGCCCGGCTGGTAGCCGTGCATGATCTGCACCTCGTCCGACCATTCCCAGCGTTCGTCGGCGAAGTAGAACCGAAACTGTCCGACCTGCTGCGGACGGTCGGCCGCCAGGCCGTAGCCGTCGTCGCTGTCCGCTGCCGGATCCTGATCCGCAACCATTGACACCCCTCGCCCGACAACCCCTTCGGTTGTCGCCCTCCACGATTTTCCGCAGGAGCCCGGACGCCGACGAGTGCCCTGTAGGCAGAACCCATCGCCATCCCAGGTTCTGCGGGCATTTTTTCTACACCGTCCGCCGGTCCGTTTTCAAGCGGCCTGCCGTTGTACATGGACAACTGACAGTTCCTGAGGCTCGGGTGACACAAGTGACGGATGTAACAAAATGCGTTCTGGTCCGACAACACCGTTACAGGGCGTTCACGGCATGGGGACGCCGCCCTGCGAGCCGCGGAGGATACGACGGTGAAGCTCACGACCAACGCACATGTCTGGGTCCGTAGTGCTTGTCTGGGAATCGGCGCGCTGGGCGTATCCGCGGCCATTCTCTCGGCCCCCATGGCGGCCGCGGACCCGGCCGATCCCGCTGATCCCGTCGTACCGACGATCGTGGCCGGCGACACGGGCGCCCCGCCGGCCGATGTAGCGGCCCCCGCGGCGCCGTTGCCCGTCCAGCATCTGTCCAGCCCGGACAACCCGCCGCCGGGCACGACCACCACCGGCACCGACACCGCGCCGCAAGGCCGGTTGAGCTACCTGCGGGACCTGTTGCATGCGATGCGCACCCAGGAGGTGTCGGGAAGCGACGCACTGCTGTTGCTCACCCAGCGACCGCTCGACGCCAATGCGGCGCCGCCACCGGGCATGTCGTCGACTCCGACCGGACCGGTCGGAACGTCGGCCGCGCCGCCAGCCGCTGACGCTGGTGCGCCGACGAGCTAGTACCTCTCGACCGCCTCGAGGGCCGCGTCGAGGTCGGGTTGGTAGCGTCCGTCGGCGTCGAATTCATGCCACCATTCGGTGCGCTGCAGCATCTGCAGGGTCCGGTCGGGAAGTCCGGTGATCATCAGCCGGGTGCCTGCCCCGCAGAGCTCGAGGTCGAGTTCGACGAGGATGTGCAGCACCGTCGACTCGAGCACCGTCTGGCGAACCAAATCCAGTACCAACGTGCCCGGGCGCCGCGGCTGCACCTCCAGCGCGGCGTCCCGGATCGCGGCGACGTTGGGACGCACGTTGGCGGCGTACAGCGGAACCAGGCACCGCAGCACCAAGGGATCGCCCGGTATCAACGTCGCGTTCTCGGGCTGCTCGACCCATGCGCAGTTGTCGTGACGGATCACCTGGACGACATGTGGCGCGTTGACCACGTGCAGCACCAACAACAGAGTGACCGCGACCGCGACGGCCACCGCGGGAATGAGCCCGAACGCCAACCCGATCAGCGCCACCCCGACGGCGCCGACGCATTCGCGCGGGTTGAGACGGTAAAGCCGGCGCAGTGCCGCGACGTCGACCAGCCGGGTGACCGCCACGACGACGACCGCCCCCAGCACTGCCTGGGGGAGCAGGCTCAGGACCGGCGCGATGAGCAGCGCGACGACTACGGCCAGCGCCGCCAACACCAAGCCGCTGATCTGGCTACGAGCACCGGAGCGCAGGTTCACCGACGTCTGGGCGAAACCACCGGCCGGCGGCAACGAATGGAAGAAGGAGCCCGCGACCGCGGCCGCACCCAGCGCGAGCAATTCGCGGTCCGGTTCGGTCGGGTTCTCCTCGGCGCGCCGCGAGGTACGTGCCACCGCGATCGTCTCGAGGAAGGCCATCACGGCGATCGCCAAGGCGCCGGGCACCAGGGGCACGATGTGGCGATCGAGGCGGGGTAGATCCGGCATCGGGAACCCGAACGGCACGGTCGGGACGAGAGCGACACCGTGCGCGGGCAGCGCCACCGCGGCACTCACCGCGATGCCGGCAGCGATCAGTACAAGCGGGCCCGGAACGCGTGGGGCCACCTTCGCCAGCACGAGCAGCGCGGCGAGACAGACGACCGAGATCGCCACCGTCAGCGGGCTGGCCCGCGGAATATCCGACAGGGCCGACCACGCCACCGTGAAGAACCCCGTGGTGTGTGGATGGGGAGGCACACCGAGCAGCTTGGGAAGCTGCGCCGCCATGACGGTGAGTCCGACGGCGACCTTGATGCCGACCAAGGTCATATCGCTGATGTTGTCGACCAGCATCCCCAACCGAAAAACCCTGGCCAGCAACAGGAAAAGCCCTACCAGCAGAGTCAGGGTCACCAGGTCGCCGCGCTGGTCGTCGCTGCCGATGAGAACCCCGCCGGCGAGCATCGTCGACGCCGTCAGGGTCGACACCGTCGACGACGTGGTGACACTGGCGACCCGGGATCCCCCCATGAAGGCGTACACCACCACCGGGACCATGCACGTGTACAACCCGATCTGGACGGGCATGTTGGCCACTGTCGCGTACGCCATCGCCAGCGGGATCACCACCGCGCCGGTGCTCAGCCCGGCCAGCAGGTCGGCCTTCAGCCAGTGCGCACGATAGGGCCGGATGGCCGGTGCCAGCCAGGTAGGCGGTGCGGTGGTGGGCACGCCCGGAATTGTGGCACCTGGACGCGTCCTGTGTGCGTTATGAAGCAGGTCAGCGCATCACGCACTGTCGGCGACGCCGACCACCACCTCGTTGCGGCGTCGGCACGGCAGCGTCCACGGCGGGTCGTAGAACCATGCCAGGGGCTCACCCGTGGCTTCGATGTCGTTGCGGTGCAAGGCTTTCATGAGCTGGCTGGTGCGCTCGGAGACGGCGTCGGCGCCGATGCTGCCGTTGAACCGCAGCACCGCGACGGTCTCGGGGGGAACCACCACGAGCTGCACCCGGTCGTCGTTCGGGGTGGGCAAGGTCTCGAGGGTGTACTTCGAGGGCATGAAGAAGCGGATCACCCATTCGCCCGAGGCGTTGCGTTGCGTCGCGACGGGCGCGGTCATCGCGATCTTCTCGCTTGGCTGTTGGGCCACCGGCGCGGTCATCGCGATCTTGGCGCTGCCGGAGTTGCCGCCGAAGATGTAGCGCGCCAGCAACCGAAAACCTTGATTGCGGGCCGACTCCTCATCGGCATCGATCGCCGTCTCGGCCGCGACGCGGGGTCCGTACCGGCGAATCTCGACACCGTCGACTACCCGCTCGACGGTGAAGGCGGGCTCCTCGGTGCCCACCCGAATTCCCACGATGTTGCCCACGCCTTCGGCGACCTGCACCACCGCTCCAGTGACAGTCTTCAACATGAGCGCCTCCTTGTCCTATGTGCAGGCATACCCTCCCGACAGGTGAAAGTCGATTACGTGTTTCTGACGCACTTTCTCCCCTGCCGCCCGTCCGCGTGAGCCGGCCAGATATCGTCCGGGCATGACACGGGTTTCGGTAATCACCGGGGGTGCGGGCGGCATGGGTCGGGCCACCGCCAAGATCGTCGGCCAGGACCACACGGTGGTGCTCTGCGACGTCCGCCAGGACCGGCTCGACGGTGCGGTCGCGGAACTGGAGAGCCTGGGCATCTCGGCGACGCCGGTTCACTGCGATGTCACCGACCGCGACGCCGTCGCGCGACTGTTCGAGACCGCGGCCGGTATCGGGCCGATCGCGTCGGTGATCCACGCCGCGGGTGTCAGCCCGAGTATGGGCGACGCCGATTACGTCATGACCACCAACGCCATCGGCACCCTCAGGGTCAATGAGGCGTTCTTCGCCGCGGCCGGTGAGGGATCGGCGATCGTCAACGTGGCGTCGATGGCGTCGCACATGCTGCCCGACGAACTCGTCCCCGCCCAGCATTTCGATCTGGCCTTCACCGATGAACCCCGGTTCCTCACCGAAATGCTGGCGGCGTGCGACATCGCGGGGGAGGAGATGCGCTCCGGGCTGGCCTACAGCGTGAGCAAGACCTTCGTCAGGTGGTACAGCTCCGCGCAGGCCGAGCGGTTCAACGGCCGCGGCCTGCGCATCGTCTCGGTGTCGCCGGGATCCGTGGACACCGAGATGGGTCTGCTCGAAGCCGAGGCCGGCGCCGGGGCGATGGTCGCCAACGCCGCGGTGCCCCGCTGGGGAAGGCCGAGGAGATGGCCGAGCTGTTCGCCTTCTGCGCGAGCGACCGGGCCACCTATCTGACCGGAACCGACATCCTCAACGACGGCGGCGTGATCGCCTCGATGCGGGAACGGGCCCGAGTGGCCGCCCAAAACGCCTAAGGGCGAGTCAGTTTCGCGTACCGCGCTCGGTGCTCATCGGTGGAGCCGAACTCGTACTGCAGCGCGGTCAGCCGCTTGAAGTAGTGACCGATCGCCAATTCCTCGGTCATCCCCATGCCGCCGTGGAGTTGGACGGCGTTCTGGCCGATGAACCGCGCGGCCCGCCCGATCGTCGCCTTGGCCGCCGACACCGCGCGGGACCGAACCTGCGGCTCGGCCTCGAGGTTCAGCACCGCAAGATAGACCGCGGCGACGGACTGCTCGAGCTCCATGTACATGTCGACCATGCGATGTTGCAGAACCTGGAAGGTGCCGATCGGCTGACCGAACTGCTGGCGTTGCTTGCAGTACTCGACCGTGTCGGACAACACCTTTCGCATGTTGCCGACGGCCTCCGCGCAGACCGCTGCCGCACCTTCGTCGCGAGCACGGGCCAGCGAACCGGCCGCGTCCTCGGTGAGCAGCGCATCAGCGGGCAGACGCAGGGCGTCGAATGTGAGGTCGGCTCCGCGCCGGTCGTCGATGGTGCGGTAGCCGTGGATCTCGACCCCGGGCGGCGGGCTGGCGGGGTCGAATTCGGTGAGAAACAGTGAAACCCCATGCGGGTCAGCGGGTTCCCCCGAGGTTCGCGCGGTGATCAGCAGATGGGTGGCCAGCGGCGCGGCGGTGACGACGATCTTGTCACCGGTGATGACCCACTCGTCGCCGACGCGGACCGCGGTGGTGGACACCGCGTGGTCACCGTTGTCCGGCTCGGTTCCGGCCAGGGCGACGATCGCGCTGCCGTCGGCGATGCGCTCCAACAGTGCTGCGGCGGCGGGGTGCTCGGCGCGCTGCAGCAGGCCGCCGGCCACCACGACGGTGTCGACGAAGGGCTCGATCACCAGTGCGCGGCCGAGTTCCTCGGCGATCACCATGATTTCGACCGGGCCGCCGCCGATTCCGCCGACCGACTCCGGGAAGGCGGCGCCGAGGATGCCGAGGTCGTCGGCCAGGCCACGCCAGATCTCGGGCTGCCAGCCCGGCCCGATCTTCGCGGCGGTGCGGCTCTTCTCGAGGTCGTAGCGGGTGGCCAGGAACTTACCCAGGCCGTCGCGCAGGAGCTCTTGTTCTTTGTTCAGGTTGAAGTCCATTACAGCCCCAATGTCGCTTTGGCCAGAATATTGCGCTGAATTTCGTTGCTGCCCGCGTAGATTGAGCCGGCCCGGTCGTTGAAGTACCGCAGCGGTGCCACCGCCTGCCACGGCTGTCCGCTGACGTAACCGTCTGACGGCGGCTCGAAGTCGGCGACCGGACCGCCCGGCTTGGTGGCGTGCGGCTGGTATGCCCGACCGTGCGGGCCGGCTGCTTCCATCGCCAGCTCGGTGATCGCCTGCGAGAGCTCGGTGGACAGGATCTTCAACATCGACGACGCCGCACCCGGGTGGCCGCCTTCGGCGACCGTTGTCAGGACCCGGAATTCGAGGATCTCGAGAACCTCCGCGCGGATCCCGACATCGGCCAGTTTGGCGGCGAACGCCGGGTTGTCGATCAGCCGGCCCCCGTCGGGCCCGGGCTGCTCGGTGGCCGCCGTGGCGATGGCCCGGGCCATCGCCTGCAGCCCGGGTGCCGTCGCGCCGCCGCCGCGTTCGAACTCCAGCAGATACTTGGCCACCGTCCAGCCGTCGTCGATCTGTCCGATCACGTTCGACGTGGGCACCCGCACCCCGTCGAAGAAGAGCTGGTTCTGCACCTGTTCCCCAGAGGTCATCACCAGCGGCCGGATCTCGATGCCGGGCGTGTTCATGTCGATGAGCACGAACGTGATGCCCTGCTGCTTGCGGCCCGTACGCGAGGTGCGAACGAGGGCGAAGATCCAATTGGCCTCACCGGCATGGGTGGTCCAGATCTTGCTGCCGGTGCAGACGAGGTCGTCGCCGTCCCGCACCGCCGACATCGACAGCGAGGCCAGGTCCGAACCGGCCTCGGGTTCGGAATAGCCCTGGCAGAAGAAGACCTCGCCGGTGAGGATGCGGGGCAGGAAGTAGTCCTTCTGTTCGGGCGTGCCGTAGGCGATGATGGCGTGCGCGACCATCGAGATCCCCATCGGCGACAGCGCGGGAGCCCCGGCGAGGGTCGACTCCCGGCTGAAGATGTAGTGCTGGGTCAGGGTCCAGTCGCAGCCGCCGTGTTCGACCGGCCACGCCGGCGCAGCCCAGCCCCGCTCATGGAGGATCGCCTGCCAGGCCATGCTGGCCTCGTGGTCGGCGTAGACACTGGTCATCAGCCGGCCGGCCTGCCGCAGTTCAGGGGTGAGCTTCTGGTCGAGGAACGCCCGCACTTCGTCTTGGAATTCGAGATCTTTCGCCGACCACGACAAGTCCATCAGCTGTTCCTCCATCTGCGCACGGCCGTTCTCAGAAGTAACCGTAGCCCGTCGTCTGTGGCGGGCGTGCGCTGGGTGTCACTCATTCTGCGCTCTCGGGTTTGAGGTGCCACCCGCCGGGGAACAGGTCGGGAGGACGCCGCCGGGCGTCCCCCTACACGTGACACTGAGAGGCTCGGTCCCTGCACAAGGGACCGGGCCTTTCGTCTGCTCCAGGTAGGTTTCAGTCCATCGTGTCCGCCGTAGAAATGCTCGCCGCCGACGTCGCCCGTCTGCTCGACACGGCACCGGGCCGGGTCCTGGTGGGCATCACCGGGCCGCCGGGCGCGGGGAAGTCGACGGTGGCGCAAGCGCTCTTGGCCCGTTTCGACGGGGCGTCCTACGTCCCGATGGACGGCTTCCATCTGTCCAATGCCGTCCTCGAGGAGTTGGGCCGCCGTGACCGCAAAGGCGCGCCCGACACGTTCGACGCCGCCGGCTATCTGGCCCTCCTGCGTCGCATCGTCGAGGACTACGGCCGCGGCGATGTCTATGTACCTGCCTTCGAGCGCCGCCTCGACGAACCGGTGGCCGCGGGCCATGCGGTGCCGGCGAACAGCCGGCTGGTGCTCACCGAAGGCAACTATCTGGGTTTGCCCGACGGGGCCTGGGCGCAGGTGCGGCCGCTGCTGAACCGGCTGTACTACGTCGACTGCCCGGCGCCGGAGCGGCGGGTGCGATTGATCCGGCGGCACGTCGAGGGCGGTCGCACACCGCAGGCCGCGGCGGCCTGGGTCGACACCGTCGACGAACCGAACGCCCGGCTGATCGCGGCCGCCACGCCGCGTTGCGATCTCGTCGTCAACGGCTGTTAGCAGCAGCGGGCGCTCGGATTGGCGTCAGCGTCGCTGTGCCGCTTGCGCCAGTACTGTGCCTCGCTCAACACAGGCTCGCCAGGATGGGTGCGGGCGTGGTGTTCGACGTAGCGGCGGTAATGACTATCACCCATCAATGCGCCGACGTACCAACGGATTTGGCGTGCTGCGCGGGTAGCGCGTCCCATTCCTTCTGCACCTCCTTCTCCGCGGAGGTGGAGATCAAGCCGGACGGCCCGAAGATTTTCGACGGCACCGGGGTGTCGTCGCTCAGCGGCGGGCCACCGCCCCGGATGGCCCGCAATGCCACGACCACGCCGACGGTGAACACGATGACCACCGCTGCGGCGAACACGATCGACAGCGTGCCCTGGATGAAGGTGTTGCGGATGACGGCGTGCAGCTGGTCGGCATTCTTGGCCGACCCGAAGGCCGTCTTGCCCGCCTCCGCGGCGGCGCGGTACTGGAAGTGCTGCGTCCAGTAGCCCACCTTGGGATCGCCGGAGAAGATCTTCTGCCACGACGCGGTGAGCGTGACCGTCAAATCCCACAGCAGCGGGATCGCGGGAATCCACGCCCATTTCAGCAGACCCCGCTTGATCACCACGACCGTCACGACGGTCAGCGCGATCGCGGCCAGCAGCTGGTTGGCGATGCCGAACAGTGGGAACAGCGTGTTGATTCCGCCGAGGGGATCGGTGACACCCATCAGCAGGATCGATCCCCAGCCGGCGACCACCAGGACACTGCAGATCCATGCCCCCACCCGCCAACTCGGATTGCGCAGCCGCGTGAACGGGCCGCCGAGGTTGGCCAGCCCGTCGGAAAGCATGAACCGGGCGACCCGAGTGCCGGCGTCGACGGTGGTCAGAATGAACAACGCCTCGAACATGATCGCGAAGTGGTACCAGAACGCCCTCAGCCCCGGTCCGCCGAACACCTGGTGCAGCACCTCGGACATGCCGAACGCCAGCGTCGGTGCGCCACCGGTGCGCGAGATGATCGAGTGCTCACCGACACTCGCGGCGGCGTCGTTGATCTCAGCCGGGGTGATCGGGGCGCCGGACAGGCCAAGGCCGTTGACGTACTTGGCTGCCGTCTCGGCCGTCGTGCCGGTCTGGGCCGACGGCGCGTTGATCGCGAAGTAGAGGTGCTGGTTGAGGATCGCGGCGGTGATCAACGCCATGATCGCAACGAACGACTCGGTGAGCATGCCCCCGTAGCCGATCAAGCGCATCTGGCTTTCCTTCTCCAGCAGCTTGGGCGTGGTGCCCGACGAGATCAGCGAGTGGAAACCCGACAGCGCGCCGCAGGCGATGGTGATGAACAGGAACGGGAACAGCGATCCGGCGAACACCGGGCCGGAGCCGCTCTCGGCGAACTTGGACACTGCGGGCGCTTCCATGATCGGCCGGGCCAGCAGGATGCCGACTGCCAGCAGCGCGATCGTGCCGACCTTCATGAATGTCGACAGGTAATCGCGCGGCGCCAAGAGGAACCACACCGGCAGCACTGACGCGGCGAGGCCGTAGACGATGATGCACCACGACAGAGTGACTTTGGACAGCGTGAACCAGTCTGTGCCCCAATCGGTTCCGGCCACCCACCCGCCGCTGGCGACCGCGAGCAGCAGTAGGGCGACGCCGATGACGGAGACTTCGGAGACCCGTCCCGGCCGCAGGAAGCGCAGATAGAGACCCATGAAGATGGCGATCGGAATCGTCATCGCGATGGAGAACACGCCCCACGGGCTTTCGGCGAGCGCGCCGACCACGACCAGCGCGAGCACCGCCAGCAGGATCACCATGATGGCCAGCACCGCGATGATCGCCGCCGCCCCGCCGAAGGCACCGAGTTCGTCGCGAGCCATCTGGCCGAGGGACCGTCCACGGCGACGGGTGGAGATCGCCAGCACCAGATAGTCCTGGACGCAGCCGGCGAACACCGCGCCGACAATGATCCAGATCGTGCCGGGCAGATAGCCCATCTGCATGGCCAGCACCGGTCCGACGAGCGGGCCCGCCCCGGCGATCGCGGCGAAGTGGTGACCGAACAGCACCCGCCGGTCGGTGGGCATGTAATCGGTGCCGTTCTCGAAGATCTCGGCCGGAGTGGCGTTGTCGTCGCGCGGCCGCACGATCTTCATCTCGATGAGCCGGGCGTAGAACCGGTATCCGATGACGTAGGTGCAGATCGCCGCGATGACGAACCACACCGCGTTGACGGTCTCGCCGCGGAAGAACGCGATGATCGCCCACGCGACCGCACCCAGGACCGCGACGGCGCCGAAGATCAGCTTGTGCCGGAGCGTGATCGGTGACCGGTCGACGATGGCGACTGGCGGCAGGTCAGGGTCGGTGCGGACATAGGTGATATCGCCCCTGGTCTCTTCCATGTGTTCCGACGGCGCGCCGGTCGGTGCAGCCACTGTGTTTCTCCCTTGCGCCAGATGTGCAGTGTCGGGCCGTGCGGTGATCCTTTCATTCACAGGTTCGGCGGGGCTCCAATTGGGGCGGATTTCGGCGGGTATCTGATTGGTTTGTCCCACCCGAAGACCACCCGCTTGGGGGATGCCCCGTATGGCTTCTGCCGTCACCCTCGATCGCAACCGAGGAGGTGGGCCATGCCGCCATGGCGTTTGCGCGACTACCGCGATGACGACATCGACCAGGCGATCCAGGTGTGGGATCAGAGCCGTGCACCCGGCTCGGGTGAGCCGGTGTTCACCGTTGCCGAGGTGATGGCTGCCGCGCGTTCCGGGCAGCCGGCGGTGGTGGCCGAAGTGGGCGACGAGGTGGTCGCCATGGCCGTGGCCCAGACGCAGGGCGAACGGGCCTGGATTCTGCTGGTCGCGCTCGGCTCGCGGTGGCGCTATCGCGGCATCGGCAGCGCTCTGCTCAGTGACCTGGAGCGGCGGCTGCGCGCGCAAGGAGTGCGACGGATCTGTGCGGTGCTGCCCGACGGGGCCACCGGCGCGGCGGCGATGGAGAACTCCGGCTACGCCCGCCGGGAGGGTTTGGTCTATTTCGAGATGGTCGAGCATCTCGGCCTGGACCAGGCGAACCTGCTCGACGAACTCGGCGGTCAGTTCCTGCCGCCCGACCTGTTCGACGAGATGGCCGGCATGGAGCAGGAGAAGCAGATCATCGAGCGGCGCATCGTCGACCCGCTGGCGCACCCGGACGTCGCTGAGCGCTACGGGGTGCAGCCGCCGAAAGCGGTGATCCTGTTCGGACCGCCCGGAACCGGCAAGACGAGCTTCGCGAAGGCGATCTCGTCGCGGCTCGGCTGGCCGTTCGTGGAGCTCTTCCCGTCGCGGCTGGCAGCCACCGGCAGTGGTGGTCTGGCGGCTTCGCTGCGGGAGGCCTTCGCGGAACTGGCCGAACTCGACGAGCTGGTGCTGTTCATCGACGAGGTGGAGGAGATCGCGACCGCACGGTCCGGCGCGACCACCGCCGAGCTGGGTGTCACCAACGAACTACTGAAGCTGATCCCGGCTTTCCGGCAGAAGGACAACCGGCTGCTGGTGTGCGCCACCAACGCCGTGCACTCCCTGGACTCGGCGTTTCTGCGGCCCGGCCGCTTCGACTATGTGATCCCGGTGGGGCCGCCGGATCAACCGGCCCGCCGGGCGGTGTGGCAGCGCTACCTCGGCAAGGCGCTGGTTCATGTCGACGTCGACGGTTTGGTCGGTGCCTCAGAGTTCTTCACCCCGGCCGACATCGAGTTCGCCGCGCGCAAGGGTTCGCAGGCCGCCTTCGAACGCGAGATGCGCCACGGTCTCGGCCAGCCGGCCACCACCGAGGACTACCTCTGTGCGATCGGCGAGGTCAGGCCGACCCTGACTGCCGACATGCTGGCCGAATTCGAGCGCGGCAAAACCGATTTCGCTCGCGTGTAGCCCCGGTGCGGCGATGACCTCGCCGAAGCTGTTGTTGCCGCGAAGAAGTGCGATGCAAAGTCAAGTGGTGGTGAGTGCGGCGACCGGCGCGCGGAGCATCTCCTTAGAATTTCCATAAGTTTCCCTTATTTTTCTTAATCTTGGTGTAGGGTCACTGCTCGTAGCTGCGTATGCCACCGCACGGCGCAGCGGGACGGAGACGACCAGATGGCCGAATTGGGTTCGCACGCGGTTGTTCTGGGTGCAGGCATGGCGGGGCTACTCGCGGCACGGGTTCTCTCGGAGTTCTATGCGTCCGTCACTGTCGTGGAACGTGACACGTTGCCCGATGGCGCCGCGCAGCGGACCGGAGTACCGCAGGGGCGTCACCTGCACAGCCTGCTGAGCCGCGGTACCCAGGCGATTGGTGAGCTGTTTCCCGGAATCCTGACCGAGATGGGAGCGGACGGGGCTGTTGTCGACGAGGGCGACGACCTGTCGCGGGTCTATGTGCGCATCGGAAGCCATGAGCTCAATCCCGTTGGTCAACTGGCAGATCCGCAAGCCGTCGCGGCCTACCAGGCCAGCCGGCCGTTCCTCGAACTTCATCTGCGCCGACGGGTGAACGGGCTGCCGAATGTCACCGTCATCGGGCAGCGGAACATCGTGGGACCGGTGCTCGCGGACGGCTCGGTCACCGGTGTGCGGATCATCGACCGCGAGACCGGCAGCGCCTCAATTCTCCGCGGCGATCTGGTGGTCGACGCCACCGGGCGTGCAGCGTGCTCGGCACGCTTCCTGACGAATCAGGGTTTCGGGGTGGTGCCCGAGAAACGGGTCCCGTCGACCGGGGGATACTCCAGTCAACTTCTGCGTATCCCGCCGGGTCGTATCCGGCAGCGGCTGGTCTTCGTCAATGAGGGCAGGCAGGCGCCGGGAGCGATGCTCGTCGCATACGAACACGACACCTGGATGGTGGCGGTTTCTTGTTCGGATGAATGCGGCCCGCCGCCAACCAGTTTCGCGGCGATGATGCGAATGGTCGAACGGATACTGCCCGCCGAGATGGTGGCCGGACTGCGCGACGCGACGTGTGTGGGGAGATCTCGATCTCACGCAGCACCGGCGCCGTGTGGCGACGCTATGAACAGATGCCGGATCTACCCCCGGGCCTGGTCGTCCTCGGCGACGCTCTGTGCAGCCTCAACCCGCTCCATGGGCAAGGTATGACCATGGCTGCCCTGCAGGCCCTTTCATTGCGTGACTGCCTGCGTACCGGCACCGCCGACCTGCCCAGGCGCTTCTATCGAGCCGCGGCCGAACACATCGGACCGGTGTGGGCGGCCAACCGGGCAATCGACCAGCCCCAGCCCGCTTCGGTGCACCGCACACAGCCGTGGATGCAGCGTGCGGTGCTCCGCGCTGCCGGCACGGATATCGCTGTGGCCGAGCAGATTCTGCGGGTCCGGGGACTCATCGATCCGCCGACGAGGCTGCGGGACCGGAAGTTTCTCGCGCGAGTCCTGCTCGCGAACCTCCGCCTCCCACGCGCGACACCCTATGCCCAGCCTGCCCCGTCGCACTCGTCGCTCGACGGAGCCGACGAACAGGCCATCCGTGCGCTCGTCGACCGTCAGGCACATCGGCGCAGGGCGCCAACCCACATCACCCGACTGCGTTATCTCACACCCGACGTGGCGTTGATCCAAGCCCGCACCGCGATCACCGGACGAATCCACCGGCGGACCCGTCGCAACACGAGCGTCGCGGTGCGCACCAATGACGGCTGGCTGTTGGCCTTTTCGCAGAACACGGCTCACTGAAAGCGGGACAGTCATGCTCGAGACGATCTATCGCACGGCCCGGGGCCGGGTACGAGACCTTGCCGCCGCACTTACTGACGAGCAGCTTGAGTCACACGTACCTGCTACTCCGCGATGGACCGTGCACGAGCTGCTAGCGCACCTGGTCGGATGCGCGGCCGACGCCGTCAGTGGACGCTTGGACGGAGTGACGAGCGATCAGTGGACGGCACGTCACGTCCGGGAAAGGCGGTGCACACCGGTCGGTGACTTGATGGACGAATGGGACCGTCTCGGCGCCGACGCTGACGCCACGCTGACCGATGACCAGCGCTATGGGCCCAACCTGGCCATCGACACTGTCTGCCACGAATCGGATTTGCACGAGGCACTGGGACTTCCCCGCGTCGACCGCGAACACTGGCAGCCGTTCCTGGACGTCACGATGTGCTACCTCGGCAGGCAACTGCGGGACAGCCCGACCTTGCGCATTGAGGATGAGCAGGGTGCCCAATGGAGTTGCGGCATAGGGCAGCCGGCGACGCTGCTGCGGGCCGACGGCTATGAACTGTTGCGCGCCAACCTGAGTCGTCGATCTCTACGGCAGATCGCCGCATGGGAATGGGCGCGGACGCCCACCGAGGAGATGATCCACGGATTCGGAGTGTTCGGCACGCGGGTCGACGACCAGCCCATCCCGCCGCGTCAGTCGCGCTCGTAGAAGGCGCGCACCGTATCGACGGTGTCGGCCTCAGCCGGGCTCTTGTCGTCGCGATACCGCAGCACCCGCGCGAAGCGCAGCGCCATTCCGGCGGGATACCGGCTGGAGCCCTGCACACCGTCGAACGCGATCTCGACGACCTGCTCCGGCCGCACCGGCACCACGTACTTGTCGAGCGGACCCGTCGCCAGTTCGCTGAACCGTGCGGTCTGCCACTCCAGCATCGCGTCGGTCATGCCCTTGAACGTCTTGCCCAGCATCACGAACTCACCGCTGTCCGGATCGCGGGCGCCCAGATGAATATTCGACAGCTTGCCGGTGCGCCGGCCCGAGCCCCATTCCACCGCGAGCACCACCAGATCAAGGGTGTGCACCGGCTTGACCTTCAGCCAGCCGGCACCCCGGCGGCCCGCCTCGTAGGGGAGGCGGGCGATTTGGCCATCACGCCTTCGTGTCCGGAGGCCAGTGTCACATCCAGGAACTGCTGTGCCGCAGCGGCATCCGTGGTCGCAAGCCGGTCGACGCGCTGATCGGCGGGCACGATCGCGTCCAGTGCGGCGAGCCGGGCATGCGTCGGTTCGTCCAACAGGTCGACGCCGTCGAGGTGCAGGATATCGAAGAAGAACACCGAAAGTGGTTGTGCCGCCCGGGCTGCGGCCACATCAGTGCTCTTCCCGAACCGGGATGCGGTGACCTGAAACCGGTGCGGACGGTTGTCGGGGCGCAGAGCGATCGCCTCGCCGTCGGCGATCAGGGATGTCACCGGCAGCGCCAGTGCGGCGTCCACCACCTCGGGCAGCCGGGCCGTCACGTCGTCGAGGCTGCGGGTGTACACGGTCACGTCATCGCCCGAGCGGTGAATCTGCACGCGAGCGCCGTCGAGCTTGGCCTCGAAAACCGCGTCGCCGCTGAGGCGTTCGAGCGCGTCGGCCACGTCGGTCGCGGTCTGGGCCAGCATCGGACCGACCGGCCTGCCCACCGTCAGCGTGAAGTCGCCGAGCGCGTCGGCCCCGCCGGTCAGCGCTGAGGCCGCCACCGCGGGCAGATCGCCACCGAGCATGGCTGCCCGGCGAACGGCGGCGGCGGGCAGGCCGGCCGCCTTGGCCACAGCGTCGGCCATCACCCCGGCCTGTGCGCCTTGGCGTAACTCGCCGCCCAGCAGCCGGCGCAGGAACACCTGCTCGGCCGCGGTGGCCGCGCCGAACAGAGCGCCGAGCAGCTCGGACCGCCGGGCTTGGGATCCCTTGCCCGCGACGGCGCCGATCTCGGTGAACGTCGCATCGACTGCGACCACCGTCAGAGTGGAGTCCTCAGCCGGTGCGGGCAGTGACCGCAGCGCCGCCCAGCCCACCCCGATCTGCCGCTGCGGCAGGTCGCCGGACAGCCACGACACCACGACCTGAACCGCCCGCGGATCCCCGACGCCCGACAACAGCTCGGCGATTCGCGCCACCTTGGCCAGCCGCGATGACGTCGCCGACACGTCGGCGGAGGCGGCCACGACATCGCCGAGCAACATGGCTCCAGGTTGGCACGGCACTACGACAACCAGTCCGGGACAACCACGGTGTCAGGCGACTTCGAAGGACACCGAGTGCCAGCCCGTCGCACCGTCGGGCGCCGGTGGCGCCTGGTCCGGTGTCTGTACCGCACCGGTGTTGTCAGTAGCGCGGACCGTGATCGTGTGCAACCCGCTCTGGGTGGCTGTCCACGGGAAGCTCCACAGCCGCCAAGTGTCGTTCGAGTAGGACGCACCCAGCTGCGCCGGCTGCCACGGCCCGTCGTCGATGCGGACCTCGACGGCCTTCACGCCCCGGTTCTGCGCCCACGCCACCCCGCCGAAGGTCGCCGGCCCCTTGGCCACCTTCTGGCTGTCGCGCGGCACGTCGATCCGCGACTCGGTCTTGATCGGGCCGCGTTCGGACCAGCCGAGCTTGGTCCAGTAGGCCTGCACCCGGTCGAAGCGGGTCAGCTCCAGGTCCACCACCCACTTGGTGGCCGACACGTAGCCGTACAGCCCGGGCACCACCAACCGGGCGGGATAGCCGTGCTCGACCGGCAGGGGAACACCGTTCATCCCGATCGCCAGGATCGCGTCGCGGCTGTCGGTGAGCGCCTCCACCGGGGTGCCCGCGGTGAACCCGTCCACCGAGGTCGACAGCACCATGTCGGCATCGGTGTGGATTCCGCTGTCCCGCAACAGGTCCCTCACCCGATAACCGGTCCAGGTGGCGTTGGAGATGAGATCACCGCCGACCGGGTTGGACACGCAGGTCAGCGTCACGACCTTCTCGATCGGCTCGAACTTCTTCAGATCGTCGAAGGTGTAGGTGATTTCGCGGTCGACCATCCCGTGGATACGCAGCCGGAAGTCGGCGCGGGAGAGCTGCGGGACGCTCAGAGCGGTGTCGATGCGGTAGAAATCGCCGTTGCCGGTGATGAAGCTCGGCAGTTGGACGCCGTTCGGTGTGACATCGGCGGGAACCGGCGACGGCGGTGCGGCCGAGGGCAGCGCGAAGGTGTCCCGGTCGCCGGACACCGAGTGCAGTCGTCGGGTGATGACCACGCCCGCGACGCCGCCGAGCAACCCGAGTCCGGCGAACCCGAGCGTCGCGAGCGACAGCCGGCGCCCGGTATCCACCCCGGCGTCGTCGGAGGCGTCGTTGGAGACGTCGGTGGTGCGGCCGTCGCTGGCGCGGCCGTCGCTTGAGCGGCCGTCGACGATGCGACCGGAGGTGAGCAGCCGCAAGACCGCGATCCCGCAGACCGCGCCGAGCAGGGTCGGGATGATGTCGACCAGCCCTGCGCCCGGCCGGGCCAGCACTGCCGCGCTTCCGGCGACGGCGGCCAGCAGGAACGCCACGGAGCCGACCGGGATGCGGGACCGCTCCCAGATTGCTGCGACGGCGGCCAGCACCCCGATCACCGCGATGACCGCCACCGAGAGGAACAGTTTGTCGGCCGTTCCGAAGGTCAGGATGGCCCATTCCTTCACCGGCCCGGGCGTCGCGTTGATCACGGCGGTGCCCACCGCGGTACGCGCGTCGGCGGCCGGCGAGAAGAAAGCAGCTGTCAATTGGACTACACCGAGGGCGACGGCGGCCGCAGCCACTCCCGCTCCCATCCGCAGACCGATCGTTGATCGGGCCATGCGAGCCAACCTACCGCTGGGTAGGCACCCTTGGTCATTACCGTTCGATGACGAGCGGTAACGTGCGTACCGGCTTGGGCGCCACCGAGGTGTCCCCGCGAATTGAACTGCGAACTGTAAGCGGCACGGGAGCCGTGCCGCGTCAACGGACAGGAGTATCGGATGGAGATCTCGGGCAAGAAGGTGATCGTCGTAGGCGGCGCATCGGGCTTCGGACGGGCGAGCGCTGAGCTGCTGGCCTCGCACGGCGCCAAGGTGGCGATCCTGGACCGCGAAGGCACCGACGGCCCCGAGGTCGCGTCCAGTGTGGGCGGCCCCTTCATGCCGGTCGACGTCACCGACTTCGCGGGCACCGAGAAGGTGCTTGCCGAGGCGGTCGAGGCGCTGGGCGGCCTGCACGTCGTGCTGACCACCGCAGGCGGCGGTGTCGCGGAGAAGACGTTCGGCAAGAACGGCCCGCACGCTCTGGAGACCTTCCAGAGCACGATCAACCTCAACCTGATCGCCAGCTTCAACATCAGCCGCCTCGCGGCCGCGCACATGGCCAACAACGAGCCCGAAGACGAGGAGCGCGGCGTCATCATCAACACCGCCTCGATCGCCGCGTTCGAAGGCCAGATCGGCCAGGTTGCCTACACCGCCGCCAAGGCCGGCATCGCCGGCATGTGCCTGACCATGGCCCGTGACCTCGGCCCGGTCGGCATTCGCGCGCTCGCGATCGCGCCGAGCCTGTTCGCCACCGGCCTGACCAAGGGCATTCCCGACGAATTCGCCAAAGCGCTGACCAAGGACGCCGCCTTCCCGAAGCGGCTCGGCCGCCCCGAGGAATTCGCCAAGCTGGTCGCCGCGATCGTCGACAACCCGATGCTCAACGGCCAGTGCATCCGTCTCGACGCCGGGCAGCGGTTCGCCCCCAAGTGATCCGGCCGCCGTACTGCGGTTTCAACCGGCTGTGGTAAGGCATTAGGGCAATAGGGATTGGGCCGGGCACCGCCGCCTCGAGGAGGATCCGATGGGTATCGCACTGACCGACGACCACCGTGAACTCAGCGAGGTGGCGCGCTCATTTCTGAGCGCGCAGAAGGCGAGGGCGGCGGCGCGCGCACTCCTCGCCGACGACGCGGAGGAGTCGGCACCGCCGTTCTGGGCCGAGCTGGCCGGGTTGGGCTGGCTCGGGTTGCACGTCGACGAACAGTACGGCGGTTCGGGTTTCGGGTTGCCGGAACTGGTGGTCGTCATCGACGAGCTCGGACGCGCTGTGGCACCCGGTCCGTTCGTGCCGACCGTCGTCGCATCCGCGGTGGTGTCGGCGGTGGGCAGCGACGAGCAGAAGGCGCGGCTGCTGCCCGGCCTGGTCGACGGATCCGTCACTGCCGCAGTCGGATTCGGTGGCGACCTCACCGTCTCCGGTGACACCGCCGGCGGCGACGCGGGCGTGGTCCTCGGTGCCGGGCTCGCCGACTTGCTGGTGCTCGTCGCCGGTGACGACGTACTACTGGTCGAGCGAGGTGCCGACGGGGTCTCCGTCGAGCTGCCGGGCAGCCTCGACCGGGCGCGCCGCTCCGGGCGGGTGACGCTGCGCGACGTCTCGGTGGCGGGCAACGTGCTGGCCGGCGGACGCAACGCGGCGCTTGCCCTGGCGCGCACACTGTTCGCGGCCGAGGCCGCGGGTGGCGCGTCGGACTGTGTGGACACCGCCGTCGGATACGCGAAGGTGCGTGAGCAGTTCGGCCGCACCATCGCGACCTTCCAGGCGATCAAGCATCACTGCGCTGACATGATCGTCGGCTCCGAGTCGGCGGTCGCCGTCGTGTGGGATGCCGCGCGCGCGGCCGGTGAAGACCAGAAGCAGTTCGAATTGGTCGCCGCGGCCGCGGCCGCACTCGCATTCCCGGCTTATGTTCGCAACGCGGAGTTGAACATTCAGGTGCACGGCGGGATCGGCTTCACCTGGGAGCACGACGCGCATCTGCATCTGCGCCGGGCGCTGACCGTGCAGGCGGTCCTTGGTGGGGACGGTCCGGCCACCGACGTTTTCACCCTGACCGACGCCGGCCACGGCCGGGCCAACAGCCTGGACCTGCCGCCCGAGGCTGACGAGCTGCGCACTCAGATCCGCAGCGACGCAGCCGAACTCGCCAAGCTGGATGAAAAGGCGCAACTCGACGAACTGATCGCCACCGGGTATGTCATGCCGCACTGGCCCAAGCCGTGGGGTCGGGCTGCCGGTGCCGTCGAGCAGCTGCTGATCGAGGAGGAGTTCGCCACCGCCGGTGTCAAGCGACCCGACTACGGCATCACCGGCTGGGTGATCCTGACCCTTGTTCAGCACGGAACCCCTTCCCAAATCGAGCGATTCGTCGAGAAGGCACTGCGCAAAGACGAGATCTGGTGCCAGCTGTTCTCCGAACCGTCGGCGGGTTCGGACGCCGCGGCGGTCAAAACCCGGGCCACCCGCGTCGACGGCGGATGGAAGATCACCGGCCAGAAGGTGTGGACCAGCGGGGCGCACTACTGCAAGCGCGGACTGGCCACCGTGCGCACCGATTTCGAGGTGCCCAAGCATGCCGGCATCACGACGGTGATCCTGGACATGGAGGCGCCGGGCGTGGAGGTTCGGCCCTTGCGACAGATCACCGGCGGGGCGGACTTCAACGAGGTGTTCTTCAACGACGTGTTCGTCCCCGACGAGGACGTGGTCGGCGAGCCGAACGCCGGGTGGACCGTCGCGCGCGCCACGCTGGGCAACGAGCGGGTGAGCATCGGCGGCGGCGCAGGCACGATCGCGCCGGCGGCGGCATGGCTGGTGTCGCTGACCAAGGCACACGGCGACCGGGTCGCCGGCGCGGTTCAGTGGGTCGGCCGGTTCCTGGCCCGGGATCAGGCGCTGCGCTTGCTGAACCTGCGCCGCGTGGTGCGTGCGCTGGAGGGCGCCGGGCCCGGTCCGGAAGGCAACATCACCAAACTCATTCTGGCCGAACAGTTCCAGGAGCAGGGCACCATCGCCGCGGCACTGGTCGGACCGGAAGCGGCACTCGAGGGCGGCGAGGGCGAACTGGCAGGCCGGGCGGCCCTCGGGTCGCGGGCACTGTCCATCGCCGGCGGCACGTCGGAGATCACCCGCAACCAGATCGCCGAGCGCATCCTCGGCATGCCGCGTGACCCGCTGATCAAGTAATTGACGCGACGCTACTCCGTTGGCAAACCGTTTCTGTGGTATTCACCGCAGCAAGCTGTGGTAATGGCTAATGTTCGTGCATGCGACTCAAAGGTCTGGTACTGGCCGTCCTCGCAATCGTTCTGGCGGCGTGCGGTGGCGGGCCCAAGCCTGGCAAACCCCAGTCCCTCGCGCAGAACCCACAGGTTGCCAATACGGCGCCGGGTGACATCAAGATCAACGGCGATGCGTCCGCGTCGGTCAACAAGATCGCCATACAGGCGATCGCCGACCTGCAGAAGTACTGGGCCGAGGAATATCCCAAGCTCTATGGCAGCGAGTACAAGCCGGTAGCCGGCGGCTTCTTTGCGGTGGTCCCGGCATCCGGCGACCTGCCGCCGTGCGCGTCGGCCGTCGGCGACATCTCCAACAACGCGTTCTACTGTGCCAGTAAGGATGTGGTGGCCTGGGATTCCGCGGTACTGCTGCCCGATCTGCAATCGAAGTTTGGCGATTTCGTCATCCCGATCGTGCTGGCTCACGAGTGGGGCCACGCCATCCAGGCCCGATCGAACTTCACCGCCCGCACGGTGACCCAGGAGTTGCAGGCCGATTGCTTTGCCGGCGGCTGGGCCAAGCATGCCAAGGACTCGGGGCTCTACAAGGTCAACGCCGCAGACATGGACAACGCCCTGGCGGGCATCCTCGAGCTCCGGGATTCCCCAGGTACCAGCAAGATCGATCCCTCGGCGCACGGCAGCGGCTTCGACCGGGTCGGCGCCTTCCAGGACGGCTACGACAACGGGCCCACCTCCTGCAAGGCCTACCGGGATGACAACCCGGTCGTCGTCGAGTTGCCCTTCCAGAACGCGGAGGACGAGGCCACTGGGGGTGACATGCCGTACGACGCGATCGTCAACGACGTGCCCTATGACATCGAGGACTACTGGGCCCACGTCTATCCCGAACTGACCAACGGCGAAGCGTGGGTGCCGGTGAAGGGACTGGAGCCGTTCGACCCGTCCAACCCGCCCAAGTGCGGTAACACCCGCGCGGACGGCTACGCGCTGTTCTATTGCGTCCCAGACGATTACATCGGCTGGGAGAACGATGCGATGCGCACCGTGTACAACCAGGGCGGCGACTACGCGGTCGCGACGTTGATCGCCACGCAGTTCGGTCTGGCCGCGATGACGCGGGCCAACGACACGTCCGACGACAAGACCCAGTCGCTGCGCGGTGACTGCTTCGCCGGGTCGTACACGGCCAGCGTCTTGTTGCAGAACCGCAAAGACACCAGCAGCTTCGGCATCTCGCCGGGCGACCTCGACGAGGCCATCACCGCGCTGCTGGTGTTCCGCGGGGACGGCGACGTCGACCGCCAGGGCGCCGGTTACGAACGCATCCGGCACTTCCGCACCGGAGTGCTCGACGGAGCGGGTGCCTGCCTGAAGGACTGAGTCGCCCGCGATGTCCCGGTGAACAGATCCGCAATCTTGTCCTCCGAGACCGGTTTCGGGCATGCTCCGAGGCGTGGCAGGCACCGACTCACTGGTTCTGGGCGCGAGCGGCTTCCTCGGCTCGCACGTGACGCGGCAGTTGGTGGAGCGCGGTGACACCGTCCGCGTCATGCTCCGCAGGTCCAGCTCCACCCGTGGCATCGACGACCTGCCAGTGCAGCGCTTCTACGGCGACATCTTTGATGACGCCGCGCTGAAGGAGGCGATGGACGGCTGCGACGTCGTCTACTACTGCGTCGTCGACACCCGGGCACACCTGCGCGACCCGGCACCGCTTTACCGCACCAACGTTGAAGGTTTGCGTCATGTCCTCGACGCCGCCGTGAACGCCGATCTGCGCAAGTTCGTCTTCACCAGCACCATCGGGACGATCGGATTGGGTACCGGTGGCGTCGTGAACGAGGACACCCCGGTCAACTGGGGTGGCAAGGGCGGCGGCTACATCGGCTCACGGATCGCGGCCGAAAAGCTGGTCCTGGACTACAGCCGCGACACGGCGCTGCCCGCGGTGGCGCTGTGCGTGTCCAACACGTACGGCGCAGGGGATTGGCAGCCCACTCCGCACGGGTCGCTGGTAGCCGCCGCCGCGGCCGGCAAGCTGCCCTTCTATATGGCCGGAATGGCGACGGAGGTTGTCGGCATCACCGACGCCGCCCGCGCGCTGTTGCTGGCCGCCGACCACGGCCGGGTCGGGGAGCGCTACATCATCTCCGAGCGCTATCTGTCCTATCGCGAGCTCTACGAGACGGCGGCCCGCGCGGCGGGTCGGCCGGTGCCCCGGGTTGGCATCCCGGAACCGGTGATGAAGGCGATCGGGGTCCTCGGTGGTGCTGCCGCCGCGCTGACCGGCCGTGACCTGCCGCTTAATCCGACCACCGTGCGGCTGATGGGGATCATGGCACCGATGGACCACGGCAAGGCAACCCGTGAACTGGGGTGGCAGCCTCGCGACGTGCACGAGTCGATCCGGGACGCGGTCGAGTTCTTCGACCGGAGACGACGCGAGCGGTCTCACTGAGAATCCCTCAGGTTTGCCGACGGGTGACTACGCTCGTGACGTGCCTGCGGCCCGGCTGATCCTCCATGGATCACGAAGTGGGGCCGCGTGAGCGTCTCGCGTGCTCGCGATCGGATCGGATTCGCCGCCGGCCTGTTCGGCTGGGTCGCCCTGCCCTACCTGGCCGGGTCGGTGTTGTCGTGGCAGACCTTCGGTGCCGGCATCGGACCCGCGTTCTTTCCCCCGGCCGGGGTGACGGTGGCGGCCATGCTGCTGACCCGGCGGACGATGTGGCCGGTGATTGTCGCCGCGATCGTGGTGGCCGAACTCGCCGTCGACCTCCGCTACGGAGCGGGGTGGCAATCAGCGGTGGGATTCGCGGTGGCCAACTCGGTCGAGCCGCTGGTCGGGGCCTCGCTGGTGCTGGCATGGTGCAAGGGACCGCCTGATCTGCGCAAGCGCGAGGACCTCGCACGATTCGTGGCCGGCGCCATGGTGCTGGGCCCGCTGGCCGGCGGCGTGATCGGCGGGTTGGTCACATCGCTGGACAAGCAGGTCGGCTGGGTGATGGCCGCGTTGCACTGGTGGGCCGGCGACGGAGTCGGCGTCTTGATGATCGGTGCACCAATCTTGTTGTGGCCGGTGCAATCCCACATCCTGCGATCGCGAATACTGGAGACCGTGCTGGTCCTCACCGGCATGGCAGTACTGACCTTCGTCTCGTTCCGCCTCGGGCTTCCCCCGGCACTGTTCCTGCTGCCGGTGATGGCGTGGGCGGCCCTGCGGCTGGACATGATCGGTGCGGCCCTCTGCGGCGGCGTGCTGGCGTTCACCGCCAACGGCATGGCCAGCGCCGGATACACGACCTTCGAGAACCTCGATCTGCACCGGCCGGGTCAGCTGGCGATCGCCCAGGCATTCATCGCGGTGGTGGTGCTGGTCGCGATGCTGACCGCGCAGGAAGCCGGGGGGCGTGTCACGGCGGTGAGACAACACCAGGCCGAACAGCGCGAGCGGGCCCGTCTGGAGACACTCGCCAACCTCGGCCGGCTGTTGTCGGGGGCGTTCACCCAGAAACAGATCGGTGACGCGGTCATCGGTCAGGTGATCAATGACGCAGGCGCGCAAGCAGTCGCGGTCGGCCTGGCCAGTGACGAAGGCGCCACCCTCGAGTGGGTGGCGATGGGTGGCTATCCCGAATTCGTGGTCAACCAGTTCCACGAAAGTGTGGCGGTCAGTGAGTCCACCGCAGCCACCGACGCGGTCCGCACCGGGCAGCCGGTGGTGATCCGCACCGTCGCCGAATATCGCCGGCGATACCCCGAAAACGCCAAGTGGATGGTCGCAAGCGGCGGTGCGGCCGTGGTGAGCTGGCCATTGACCGTGGGCGGCAAGGCGATTGGAGCGCTGGTATTGGCGTGGGCCGACACCCAGCCGCTGGACACCGCGCAGCTCGCCTACACCTCGGCGGTCGCGACGATGATCGGGCAGGCACTGGTGCGGGCGCGAATGTACGCCGACGAACACGCGCGCGCAGCGGTGTTGCAGGCGGCTGTTCTGCCGACCAGCCCGATTCCGATCGACGGAGTGGACGTCGGGGTGAGTTACGAACCCGCCGACCTGGTGCAGGGCCTCGGCGGCGATTGGTACGACGCGCTCGAATTGTCGGACGGTCGAACGTATCTGGCGGTCGGTGATGTGGTGGGCCACGGACTGCCCGCGGTCGAGGACATGGCTCAACTGCGCAGCGCCGGGCGAGCGCTGGCCCTACAAGGATTGGCCCCCGCCCAGTTATTGACGGCGCTCAATGCGTTCACCCGTCATGTCAGCAATGGAAAGTTCGCGACAATGGGTGTGGCGCTGCTGGATTCGGCCTCGTCTACCTTGTGGTACGCCTCGGCGGGGCACCCGCCGCTGTTGCTGCGGCGGGCGTCGACCGGGACGGTCATCCGGTTGGCCGGTGCGCACGGCCCCGTACTGGGCCCCGTCGAGCGGGCGTCCTACAGCGAGGGCAACGTCGCGGTGGGGGAGGGGGACGTTCTCGTCATGTACAGCGACGGACTCATCGAGCGGCGCGGCCAGGACATCGAATCAGGAATGGTGCGCGTCGAGCACATCGTCGCCGACTGGCGGGAGGACGAGGCTTTGCCGTCGGCGTGTCGGGACCTGACCCAGACCCTCGCGCCGCCGCCTCGCAACGACGATGTCTGCGTGGTCGCGGTGCGCTTCGGAGCTGGCATGAGTGGCAACGACTTTCGGGAATCCAACGACCGTTGAGCAACATCGAGGACCGGGCCGCCGAAGTTCCCGGAACACTTGACCCGGTCGCCGTCGGCGCGCTGAACGCATGGGTGCGGGATAACGGAATCGGTTCCGGGGTGCGCGATGTCGAACCGCTTGCCGGCGGAACCCAGAACGTGGTGGTGCGGTTGCGTGTCGACGACCGCCGTCTGGTGTTGCGCAGGCCGCCGCCCCACCCGCGCCCCAACAGCAACCGCACCATGCAGCGCGAGATCGCGGTGCTGCAGACGTTGGCCGGAAGCTCGGTGCCCCATCCCGAATTCGTGGCAGGCTGCGACGACCTCGACGTGCTGGGTGTCGTCTTCTATCTGATGGAAGATGTCGACGGCTTCAACCCGGCAACCGAGGTGGCCCCCGCGTACGCAGCCGACCCACGGCTGCGGCATCAGGTGGGCCTGAACTACGCGGCGGACCTGGCCCGCTTGAGCGCGGCGCCCTGGCAGGGTCGTCCCCTGCAGCAGTTGCACCGTCCGGGATCCTTTCTGGCGCGCCAGGTTCCGAACTTCCTCGGGCTGCTCGGCAGCTACCGCCACGAGAGCTATCAGCCGGAGATGCTGGAGGTCGCCCGGCTCGCGGACTGGCTCGGTGAGCACCGGCCGCCCGACGGTGAGCCGGGCATCATGCACGGCGACGCGCACCTCAACAACGTGCTGCTGCGCCGCGACGCCCCCGAGGTCGCGGCGTTCGTGGACTGGGAGATGTGCACCATCGGTGATCCGTTGCTGGATCTGGGCTGGATCCTGGTGTGCTGGCCCGACGATCCCGACCCGATCAATGCCGGCCGGGAGCTCGCCGCACTCGGTGGGCTGCCGTCGCGCACCGAATTGGTCGCCGCGTACGCCGACGCCGGGGGCCGCCCCGCCGGACACCTGAACTGGTACATCGCGATGGCGTGCTTCAAGCTGGCGATCGTCATCGAGGGCACGTACTCGCGATATCTGGCCGGTCAGGCACATCGCGAAGCCGGTGAGCGGCTGCATGATTCGGCGAGCCGGCTGATCGGGCTCGGCGAGCAGGTCGCAACGGGGGACAACCCGTTCGTCTAGCGGCCGGGCTGGCCGCCCTGCCCGCACGTGCATTGCTGGGCGGCTGGCACGTCGCGCATCACCTGGTCGACGTGCTCGCCACAACCCGCCCAGGTGGTCTTGTGGCAGTGCGGGCATTCGACGGGATAGCACATATGAACTCCTCTGGGGTGAAAGCTTAGGGGGACGATAACCCGTTTGCGTCGGCTGCCCGGGCAGGTCTACCCTTGGCGACCATGTATCGCGTGCTTGCTGTAGTAGCAACCCGCAGCGGGGTCTGATCCAGACCGACCCCCCGCTGTGGGTCGAAAACTACGCCGTCGGTCAGCCTCCTCTGGACGAGAAGACCGATTCGCATGAGTCCGCACAGCACCACAATCTTTGAACCCGCACCGCGCTTCTGCGCTCCGCTTCCGGCGGAACTGCGCGAACACGCCCAACTGATGTCGTGGAGTGCGTTCACCGACACCTTCAGCCCGAGCGGCGGCCCCGTCCGGCTGGGGTCCTGGGAGTGCGACGAACGCTCCGCCCGATCGGGTCCGCAGCCGCGCCGGTTCTGCGCGACGCTCGCCGTGGGCGACCGCATCGAGAGTGCGACCGTGCACGCCAGCGGTCCGGTCGCGGCGCTGACCGCGATGCTCTACGACCGGGGGATCGGCGTGGAGATGACCCGATTCCACCAGCTGGCCGCCGGCCCGCACACCGCGACCTTCGTGCAGGGCAGCGACGGACGGCGCCGGGAATGGGCGATGGGCTGGGCGGAAGATCCCACCCAGTCCGCGCTGCGCGCCGTCATCGCCTGCGCGAACCGGCTGATCGGCTGACCGCCGGTCAGTGCAGCGGCCGCAGCACGATCGGCATGCCGTCCATCGGCACCGGCATGCCCGCGTAGTCGTAGCGGGGCTGGTAGCCCGGGTGCGGAAGCTCGAGGCGGTACTTGCGCAGCAGGCGATGCATGACGGTCTTGATCTCCAGCTGTCCGAAGACCATCCCGATGCACTTGTGCGCGCCGCCGCCGAACGGAGCGAACGCGTAGCGATGCCGCTTGTGCTCGTTGCGCGGCTCGGAGAAGCGGGCCGGGTCGAACTTCTCCGGGTCGGTCCACAGCTCGGGCAGCCGGTGGTTGAGGCCTGGCCAGATGTTGACGGTGGTGCCGGCCGGGATGAAGAAGCCCAGCAACTCGGTGTCGCGCACCGCCTGGCGCACGTTGAACGGCAGCGGGGTGACCATCCGCAGCGACTCGTTGATGACGAGGTCGAGAGTTTCCAGCTTCTCCAGCGCCTCGATGTCGAGCGGCCCGTCACCGAGTCGGTCGGACTCGTCGCGGCAGCGTTCCTGCCACTCGGGGTTGGCGGCGAGCTGGTTGGCCATCGTCGTCAGCGTCGACGTCGAGGTGTCGTGGGCGGCCATCATCAGGAAGATCATGTGATTGACGATGTCGTCGTCGGTGAACTTGTTGCCGTCGTCGTCGGAGGTGTGGCACAACACGGTCAGCATGTCGGTGCCCTCGGCCTTGCGGCGTTCCTTGAGGCGCTCGCTGAAGTAGTCCTCGAGCACCTTGCGGGCCTGCAGTCCCCGCCACCACTTGAACGGCGGAACGGACGTGCGGATGATCGCCCCGCCGGCGCGGGTGGTCGTGGTGAACGCCTGGTTCACCTTGGTCACCAGTTCGTGGTCGGATCCGGGCTCGTGGCCCATGAACACCACCGAGGCGATGTCGAGGGTGAGTTCCTTGACTGCCGGGTGGAACAGGAAGCGCGGGTCGTTGGCCACCCAGTCGTCGGCGATGACCTGCGAGGCCACCCGGTCGATGTGCTCGACGTAGCCGGACAGCCGGGTGCGGGTGAACGCCTCCTGCATGATCCGCCGGTGATACATGTGCTCGTCGAAGTCGAGCATCATCAGGCCGCGGTTGAAGAACGGCCCGATGACCGGATGCCAGCCCTTCTGTGAGAAGTCCTTGTTCTTGTTCGAGAACACCGCCTGGGTGGCGTCAGGTCCCAACGCGGTGACCGCGGGCAGGGCCGGGGAGTAGGCGTAGTGGATCGGTCCGTACTTGCGGTAGACCTGCAGCAGATACTCGGGTCCGCCGCGGAAGGTCTCGACCATGTGGCCGAGCAGGGGCAGCCCCGAATCGCCCATGACCGTCTTGAGTCCGCTGCCCTCAGGCGCCTTGGCCAGTTCGAACTGCGGCCAGTCGCGCTCACGGAGCCGCTTCTCGACCGCACCCATTCCGGGGATGGTGTTCAGGGTGGGCGTGAATCGGCGACGAGCCTGATCCAGCAGGTAGTGGGGGTACTGATGGTCGCCATCGACGCTCCTCGGAAACAGAGAACAGGCACTTTTGCCGGCCGGGTGTGGTCGGCACCACAGGTTTCGTCCATCCTGGCCAACTTTCTTGACGCATGTCAAGTTTCACTTCGCCCCCGGCGTGGTGCAAGGTGAACGGGTGACCGCTCAGCAAGATCCCGTCGAGGCGCCGCGTCGCCGTGGCGACAAGCAGCGGCACGCCATCGTCCAGGCCGTTCGCGAGCTGCTCGAAGAGAAGCCCTTCGCCGAACTCTCGGTCAGCACGATCAGCGATCGGGCCGGGGTCGCGCGGTCCGGCTTCTACTTCTACTTCGACTCCAAGTACGCCGTGCTGGCCCACATCGTCGGCGAGGCGGCCCACGAACTAGAGGAACTCACCCACTCGTTCGCCCCGCGCGGGCCCGGCGAGACGCCGACGGCCTTCGCCGAACGCATGGTGCGCAGCGCCGCCGTGGTCTACGCGCACAACGATCCGGTGATGTCGGCCTGCAACGCCGCCCGTCACACCGACGCCGAGATCCGCGAGATCCTGGACCGCTACAACGACGCGGTGATCGATCAGATCGTGCCGATCGTCGAAGCCGAGATCCACAACCGCACCGCCGACCCGATCAGCGACGACATTCGCGGACTCGTCCGGATCCTCACGGCGACAACAGCATTGACGCTCTCCGGGGAGACGGCGTTTGTCGGCCCGGACCGCAATCTGGACCAAGCAGTGCGCATCCTGGAAAAGCTGTGGCTGCATGCGCTGTGGGGTGGACAGGTCGGCGACTGATCCATGGCTGACGGCTTCGCGGGCAAGAGGGTGTTCATCACGGGTGCCGCCAGCGGCATCGGCCGGGCCACCGCGCTCCGGCTGGCCCGCGAGGGGGCCGAGCTGTATCTGACCGATGTCAACGCCGACGGACTGGAGCAGACCGTCGCCGAGGCCCGCGCGCTCGGCGCCGAGGTCCCCGAGCATCGCGCGCTGGACATCTCCGACTACCACGCGGTCGCCGGGTTCGCCGCCGACATCCACACCCGCCGGCCGGCGATGGACGTCGTGATGAACATCGCCGGGATCTCGGCGTGGGGAACCGTCGATCAGCTCACCCACCACCACTGGCGGTCGATGATCGACGTCAACCTGATGGGCCCGATCCACGTCATCGAGACGTTCCTGCCGCCGATGGTCGCTGCCGGCCGCGGCGGGCAACTGGTCAACGTGTCCTCGGCGGCAGGACTGGTCGCGCTGCCCTGGCATGCCGCGTACAGCGCGAGTAAGTATGGCCTGCGCGGACTTTCGGAGGTGCTGCGCTTCGATCTGGCCCGCCACGAGATCGGGGTCTCACTCGTGGTGCCGGGCGCGGTGGACACCCCCTTGGTGCAGACGGTCCAGATCGCCGGTGTGGATCGCGACCATCCGAAGGTCCAGCGGTGGGTCAAGCGGTTCAGCGGGCACGCCGTATCGCCGGAGAAAGTCGCCGACAAGATCCTGGCTGGTGTCACCAAGAACCGCTTCCTGATCTACACCTCGGTCGACATCCGCGCCTTCTACGCGTTCAAACGGCTGGCGTGGTGGCCGTACAGCGTCGCGATGCGACGGGTCAACGTGTTCTTCACTCGCGTGTTGCGTCCTCGCGGCGCGACGTCGAATCCACCGGGCTGATTCCGCGTCGTCCGGGCGGGGCTGGCCTACTTGGCGTTCCGGTCGATTCCTAGTGCGTCGGTCATCGTGACGAAGAGATCGGTCTGATCCGTCAACCCGGCGACGTTGCCTGCTCGTGGACCGTAAGCGGCCAACCGCACCTGCGTTCCGGTGTGGGTCTCGTCCTCGACGCCGACATCCGCCGACGTGCCGTAACTGACGACCATCGGTGCATTGTCGGCAGTGGTCAGAACCCTCGTGAGGCCCGGATACATCACGTCGCGCACCCGCTCGATGGGCTGCTTGGAGTCCTCCGACAAGGCCCGCAGGTCGTCCTCGCTGTACTCCTCGACGATCTGGCTGGTGTGCCCGTGATCGGCGGTCAAGATGACCAGCGTGTTTCCGTCCTTGCGCGCGAAGTCGAGCGCCTTGGACACCGCGGCATCCAGGTCGACCGTCTCGCCGATCTGGCCACACGGGTCGGCGGCGTGGTCGCGCTTGTCGATCGATGCCCCTTCCACTTGAAGGAAGAAACCTTTGTCCTTGCCGGCCTGGTTCGTCGACAAGACGTCGATCGCCTTCTGCGTCATATCTGCCAACTTCGGCACGTCCGCAGTGTGCTTGGGATTGTCAGTGCATTTCGACGCGGGCTGCAGGTAGCCCTGCCGCACGGCCGGTCCACCCGTCCAGCTCACCGGCATGTTGCCGTCGGAGAACAGGCCGAGCACGGGCGAATCCTTGTCCGCTTTGGTGACTGCGGCCAATTCGGTTGCCGTGCGTACGATCTGGTAGCCCCGCTCCTTGGCCTGGACTTCCAGCGTCTTGCCCTTGTAGTCGCCTGCGGTCGCGGTCTGCTTGAACGTCTCGAAGCCACCACCGAGGGTGATATCGGGCCGTGCTGTCAGCATCTGCTCAGTCACCGATCCCGGGCCACCGTTCTCCAGCGTTTCGGCCTTGCAATCCTGCGCCATCTCCTCGGGGCCGTAGCAATCCCGTTCGCTGATGTGGGAGAACAGAGCAGCCGGCGTGGCGTCCTGGATCTCAGACGTGGTCACGTCGCCGGTGGCAAACCCTTGGGCCTTGGCCATCTCCAGAATGGTGCCGTGTTTGGCACCCTTGATGTCGATACCCAGCGCCCCGTTGTAGGTCTTGACACCGGTGGACCAGCCGGTGGCACTGGCCGCCGAGTCGGTGACGTAATTCGGCTTGCCGTCCTTGTGCAGCGCATAGGTGGTGTACTGCCCCGTCAGCGGGAGCGCGTCGATACCATCGAAAGCGCCAGCGGCGCCCTTCTCGTAGTTGCGGGCGATGGTGATCTCCGAATCGCCCATTCCGTCGCCGATAAGCAGAATGATGTTCTTGGCCTTGGCGTCAGAAATGTTCGCACTCAACGATTTCGACTGGTCTCCAGACAGTCTGCGGGCACCGCCGGGTGTCGTGATGTCGCCGTGGGCGGCACGGCTGACGGTGTCGCCGACGGAGTTCTTCTGACCGGTGCCGCCGCACGCCGCCAGTGGCAGGACCACCACGGCGCCGATGATCGCTGTCACTCTCACGTATCTGCTCGCGGCCACCCGATGCTCCTTGTCTGCTGTGTATTGCCTGGGGATTCAACGGGGTTCGGGTGAACGCTGATTGACGATGAAGCAAACGGTTCGGCGAGGTTTGGCTACGCGGGTGCGGCCAGCTCCAGGCGCACACCCAGCAGGCGCACCGGGCGGTCGAGCTCGAACAGGTCGAGCACCCGCAGTGCGGCGGCCGTGATCACCTCACCGGCAACCGTCGGCTCGTCGAGTTTGCGGATCTTGGTGCGGGTGTAGAACGTGTTGGTGCGCACCGTGACCGCCACCCGGGTGACGATGCGCGACTGGGCGACGACGTCGGCGAGAGCCTGCTGCGCCAGGTCGGCGATGGCCGCGTCCATGTCGGCGCGTTCGGTCAGGTCGCGCGGGAATGTGATGACGTGACTGCGCGACCGGGGAATCCACGGCTCGGCGCTTACCGTCGTATCGCCGCCACCCTTGGCCAGCAGTAACAGCCACAGGCCGGTACGCGGTCCGAACGTCGCGGTGAGCAATTCGGCATCGGCCGAAGCGAGCTCTCGCACGGTCGTAATGGCCAGACCGGCAAGCTTTTTCGTGGTCTTCGGTCCGACGCCCCAGAGCGCGTCCACCGGGCGCGCACCCATCTGCTCCATCCAGTTGGCGTCGGTGAGGGTGTAAACGCCGTCCGGTTTGGCGAAGCCGGTCGCGACCTTGGCCCGCTGCTTGTTGTCGCTGATACCCACCGAACAGGCCAGCCCGGTCTCGGCGGCGATCACCGTGCGGATCCGCTCGGCCAGCTCAACCGGGTCGGCGACCCGGGCACCGACGTAGGCCTCGTCCCAGCCCCACACCTCGACCGGATGGCCGAGGTCGCGGAGCAGACCCATCACCTGGTCGGAGGCCTCGTCGTAGGCGGGTGGATCCGACGGGAGGAACGTCGCATCCGGACACTTGCGCGCGGCGCTGCGCAACGGCATCCCAGCGTGCACGCCGAAGCCGCGGGCCTCGTACGACGCGCACGTCACGACCTTGCGCGGCTCGGTGGGATCGCCACTGCCGCCGACGATCACCGGCAGGCCCACCAGTTCGGGGTGGCGGCGCAGTTCGACCGAGGCCAGGAACTGATCGAGGTCGACGTGCAGGACCCAGTCGCGGGCGGGTGGTGCGGTCACGTCCCGCACAGCTTGCGCGCGACGCTGTCCCACGCATCGCCCAGGCTGTCCAGCGAGCGGCCCCGCTCGAGGAGCTGACGGCTGACGTAGTCGGCGTCGAGCAGCGCGAGCAGCGCATCGGCCTGGGCGTCGAGATCGCCGGTGCTGCCTGCGGCCTTCAGGAGCACCCGGATGTGGGTGTGCATCACCGCGAACGGCGCACTGTAACGGGAATCGGGATCGCGGTTGGCGTCGAGGAGCAGGTCGCGGTGGGTCTGCACGAAGCGCAGCCGTTCCCGCCCGAACGCCAGAAGCCGTTGCAGCGGTGGCGCTTCCGGGCCCAGCGGAGCCGGCCCGAACAGGAAGGCCTGTTGGATCGCGCGCTCGTCTTCGTCGAGCAGGACCATCATCAGCCCGGCGCGGCTACCGAAACGCCGGAACAACGTGCCCTTGCCCACGCCTGCGGCGGCGGCGATGTCGTCCATGGAGATCGCGTCGGCGCCTCGTTCGGCGATCAGGGTGCGGGCGGCGTCGAGCAGCAGCAGCCGGTTTCGGGCGGCGTCGCCTCGTTCCTGCGGCGCGGAAACGGGCAGGTCATTGGCCCCGGAGATCGCGCTCACTCTCACACTTTAGCTCAGCGGGAAATAAACCGGACCATGGTCCGGTTCTGCCGTGGGAGGATCGCGAACGACTGAAGGGATTGCGACATGGCGGATATCAATGTGCTGACACTGGTAGGTAGCTTGCGGGCGGCCTCGGTCAATCGCCAGCTGGCCGAACTTGCGGCGGAGTCGGCGCCCGACGGCGTCACCGTCACCGTGTACGACGGGCTGGGCGACCTGCCGCACTACAACGAGGACCTCGACACCGAGGACGCGCCCGCGCCGGTGGTGGCGCTGCGGGCCGCGGCCGCGCAGGCCGATGCGGCTCTGGTGGTGACCCCGGAATACAACGGGAGCATCCCCGGTGTGCTCAAGAACGCGATCGACTGGTTGTCGCGTCCGTACGGCAACGGCGCGCTGAAGGACAAGCCGCTGGCGGTCATCGGTTCGGCCCTCGGTCAGTACGGCGGAGTGTGGGCGCATGACGAGACCCGCAAGTCGTTCGGTATCGCCGGCCCCCGGGTGGTGGAGTCGCTGAAGCTGTCGGTGCCGTCCACGACCTTCGACGGCAAGCATCCGCGGGAGAACTCCGAGGTGTCCGCCGCGGTGCGCGACGTGGTCGGCAAGCTCGCCGCCGAGGTGGGCTGAGGCTCCGTCCCGCTCGCAGAAAGCCGCCGGTGCTGTGCGCCGGCGGCCTTTTGCTATTCGGCGGTCCGTCAGAGTCGGGCGCAGCGGCCGTGTCGGTGCCCGGTGGTACATCTAGGCACAGTCGGTGCCGTGCGGCGTGTTGTGACATGCGACACGCCGGGCAGGGAAGGGGTGAAGGGCTTACGACCAGGGAATTTCAGAATTGTTATTCAGAACATGTGGTATCTCTTCGTGCTGTCGGACACTAGGTGTAGTGTTCGACAGGCCGACAGACCAGAGAGTCACAGGTCCGCCGGATCGCCGGAACCGAAGCTGAGATGTCGGTCCGAGCGGCTCCGCCGGTCAGGAATTTCACGGTCCGACAGCTCGCTGAATGTTCATGAGTGCCTGCGCACAGTTAGTCCGTTGACTACATCTCTATGTTTCGCTGAGGAGCCATACCGCAGATGACCATCACCGTCTACACCAAGCCCGCCTGCGTGCAGTGCAACATGACCTACAAGGCCCTGGACAAGTCGGGTCTGACCTACGACGTCGTCGACATCACCGAGGACGCGGAGGCCCGCGATTACGTGATGGCGATGGGCTACCTGCAGGCGCCGGTCGTCGTGGCCGGCGGCGATCACTGGTCGGGCTTCCGGCCGGATCGGATCAAGGCCCTCTCCGGTGCCGCACTGAGCGCTTAGCGGCCCGGGCGCCACGGAAAGAGATGTGATGAATCCGGATGGCAGCCCCAGCCTGGCGGGCCCGGAGCGGTTGGTGTACTTCTCCAGCGTTTCGGAGAACACCCACCGCTTCGTGCAGAAGCTGGGCGTGCCGGCCATCCGGATTCCGCTTCACGACCGCATCGAGGTGCACCAGCCCTACGTCCTGCTCCTGCCGACCTACGGCAAGGGTCGGGGCGACAGCCCGACGCTCGACGCGAAGGGGTATGTGCCCAAGCAGGTCATCAGGTTCTTGAACAATCCGCACAATCGGTCCCACATCCGCGCTGTGGTGGGGGCCGGCAATACACAATTCGGCGCCGAGTACTGCTTTGCGGCCAGGCTGATTTCGCACAAGTGCAAGGTGCGACTGCTCTACCGCTTCGAAATGATGGGAACCGCAGAGGACGTCGAAGCCGTCCGTGCGGAGTTAACGAAATTCTGGAAGGACGAGGACACGTGCCACCTACAGTCACAGCTGCTGAGCCTGTAACGACGTCAGGGCACGCGTTGCCGGGGGAGACCGACTACCACGCGCTCAACGCGATGCTGAATCTGTACGACGCAGACGGCAAGATTCAGTTCGACATGGATCGCCTTGCCGCGCGCCAGTACTTCCTGGAGCACGTCAACCAGAACACCGTCTTCTTCCATAATCAGGACGAGAAGCTCGACTACCTGATCCGCGAGAACTATTACGAGCGTGAGGTTCTCGATCAGTACTCGCGCAATTTCGTCAAGACGCTGACCGATCGCGCGTACGCCAAGAAGTTCCGGTTCCCGACCTTCCTTGGCGCGTTCAAGTACTACACCTCGTACACGCTGAAGACGTTCGACGGGAAGCGTTACCTCGAGCGGTTCGAGGACCGCGTGGTGATGGTGGCGCTGACGCTGGCCGCCGGCGACACCACGCTGGCCGAGAAGCTGGTCGACGAGATCATCGACGGACGGTTCCAGCCGGCCACCCCGACATTCCTGAACTCGGGCAAGGCGCAGCGCGGCGAGCCGGTGAGCTGCTTCCTGCTGCGCATCGAGGACAACATGGAGTCGATCGGCCGTTCGATCAACTCCGCGCTGCAGCTGTCCAAGCGCGGTGGCGGAGTTGCCTTGCTGCTGACCAACATTCGTGAGCATGGCGCACCGATCAAGAACATCGAGAACCAGAGCTCCGGCGTCATCCCGATCATGAAGCTGCTGGAGGACTCGTTCTCCTACGCCAACCAGCTCGGTGCCCGCCAAGGTGCCGGCGCGGTCTACCTGCATGCGCATCATCCCGACATCTACCGCTTCCTGGACACCAAGCGGGAGAACGCCGACGAGAAGATCCGCATCAAGACCCTCTCGCTGGGTGTGGTGATTCCCGACATCACCTTCGAGCTGGCCAAGAAGAACGAGGACATGTACCTGTTCTCGCCGTATGACGTCGAGCGTGTGTACGGCGTGCCGTTCGCCGACATCTCGGTCACCGAGAAGTACCACGAGATGGTCGACGACGCGCGGATCCGCAAGACCAAGATCAAGGCGCGCGAGTTCTTCCAGACGCTGGCCGAGCTGCAGTTCGAGTCGGGCTACCCGTACATCATGTTCGAGGACACGGTGAACCGGGCCAACCCGATCGACGGCAAGATCACGCACTCCAACCTGTGCTCGGAAATCCTGCAGGTGTCGACGCCGTCGGTGTTCAACGAGGATCTGTCGTATTCCAAGGTGGGCAAGGATATCTCCTGCAACCTGGGCTCGCTGAACATCGCGAAGGCGATGGACTCGCCGGACTTCGCGCAGACCATCGAGGTGGCCATTCGCGGGTTGACCGCGGTGAGCGACCAGACGCACATCTGGTCGGTCCCGTCGATCGAGCAGGGCAACAACGACTCGCACGCCATCGGCCTCGGCCAGATGAATCTGCACGGATACCTTGCGCGCGAACGGATCTTCTACGGATCCGAAGAGGGCATCGACTTCACCAACATGTACTTCTACACGGTGCTCTACCACGCACTGCGCGCGTCGAACAAGCTCGCCATCGAGCGGGGAACGACGTTCAAGGGTTTCGAGAAGTCGAAGTACAAGTCGGGGGAGTTCTTCGACAAGTACACCGATCAGGTGTGGGAGCCGGCGACCGAGCGGGTGCGCGAGCTCTTCTCCAAGGCGGGCATTCGCATTCCCACCCAAGAGGATTGGTTGCGGCTCAAGGAGTCGGTGCAGAAGAACGGCATCTACAACCAGAACCTGCAGGCGGTGCCGCCGACCGGATCGATCTCCTACATCAACCACTCGACATCGTCGATCCACCCGGTGGCGAGCAAGGTCGAGATCCGCAAGGAAGGCAAGATCGGCCGCGTCTACTACCCGGCGCCCTATATGACCAACGACAACCTGGAGTACTACCAGGACGCGTACGAGATCGGCTACGAGAAGATCATCGACACGTACGCCGCCGCCACTCAGCATGTGGACCAAGGGCTTTCGCTGACGTTGTTCTTCAAGGACACCGCTGATACCCGCGAGGTCAACAAGGCGCAGATCTACGCCTGGCGCAAGGGAATCAAGACGCTGTACTACATCCGCCTTCGCCAGATGGCGCTGGAGGGCACTGAAGTGGAGGGTTGCGTCAGCTGCATGTTGTGAGCTGAGCGCCGACAGATCGCAGGCCGGGGAGGCTATCCCTGGCCTGCGTTTTTTCCGGGGTAGGTGGCGTACCCGAGAGCCACCGCGAGGATCGCGAACTTGATCGACGCTGCCACCTGGGCGCGCCGCGCATTGACGGCGACATCCCGGCGGTCGAGCACTCGCAGCAGCGCGACACCCTCGATCGCATCGCCCGCGACCGCGCCGGCGGCCAAGGCCGGTAGCCAGGCCGGATGACCCCGGCGCCGGCGCCGACGGTCGATGAGTAATGCCAACAGAATTCCGTAGCTCGTCATGTAGCCGAAGTCGAGCCACATCGACCTGCGGGCCGCGCGCATGCCGTCCGCACCCCACCGGGCCATGATGCCCTCGGCCTTGGCGGCTGAGCCCGCGAGTTCGAACGGGATGATGCCGGGTCCGCCGGTGGCCTGCATCTGACGATCGAACCGGAGCATCACCGCGGAATAGCCCACATAGCCGGCGGTGGCCACTGCGATCCGGTGCTCACGCACCCATGCTGGGAGGTAGGTCATAGAGCGCAGGGTACGGCTCGTCGCATCGAGTCAGAACTGAGGGCGAGACTGACGGCGACATCCTCGCCCTCAGTTCTGAATCGACGGCGTTCGCCGATGAGTTTCACGCGCCCGCCCGGTCTATGTCTCCGACGGCATCCAGCCGAGATCCGCAGAAGCCACGGAGGCACCCATGCACTCAATGCTGTTCGTCAACCTGCCCGTCGCCGACGTCGACCGCTCGCGAAAGTTCTTCGCCGACCTCGGATATGCGATCAACGAACAGTTCAGTGGGGAGAGCGCAGTCACGCTCGTACTGGGGGACAACCAGTTCGCGATGCTGCTGCAGCGCGACGCCTTCGATTCGCTGCACCCGCTGGAGACCGCCGACGCGGCCAAGGTCAAAGAATGCGTGGTCTGCCTCGGCGTCGACAGTCGTGGCGCGGTGGATGCTTTGGTGAATCGGGCGATCGCCGCGGGCGGGACCGACGGGGATTCCGAAGATCATGGGTCCATGTACGGACGCAGTTACAACGACCTCGACGGCCACTCCTGGCAGATCTTCTGGACCGACGACGCGGCGTGACGCCGTCAGCGCCGTCTCAGCGAGCCTTCTCCGCGTGCAGCGCCTTCAGCCGCCGCTGCTCGGCCAGCACGTTCTGGTAGCTCTCGCGTTCGGCGACCAGCCAGTCCGGCTTGTCGGCGAGCAGCGCATCGATCTGCTCGGTGGTCAGCGCGTCCACCACTCCGCCCCGCGCGAGGCCTGCGATCGACACGCCGAGCTTGGCCGCCACCAGGTTCTTCGGGTGCGGCCCGTTCTTGCGGAGATCGGCCAACCACTGCGGCGGATCGGCCTGCAGGGCTGCCAGCTCGTCGCGGGTGATCGCATTCGCCTGGAAATCCGCGGGCGTCGCCGGCAGGTACACGTCCAGCTTCTTCGCCGCGGTGGCGGGTTTCATCGACTGCGCGTTCGGCCTGCTCATGGCACGAGCCTATCGGTAGCCTGAGTCGGTGACCCAGTCCTCGCTGACCGTCGGGTACGTCCCCGGAGCGACGCCCGCGAAGTGGGCGCGGACCTGGGCGGAACGCCATCCCGATGTTCGGCTGACGCTGTGCGCCGTCACTGCGGCGGACGCGGCCGCCGCGGTGCGGGACGGGACCGTCGACGTCGCGTTGCTGCGCCCGTCGGCCGAGTCGGCGGGACTGTCCGTGATCCCGCTCTACGAGGAGACGACGGTGGCAGTGGCGCCGACCGATCACCTTCTGAGCGCCGCCGACGAGGTCACCGCGACCGACCTCACCGACGAACCGGTCGTGCTGCCGCTCGACGACGTCGTCGCCTGGGCGGACGCTCCGGGCACCGCGATCGATCACCGCCCCGAAACTACCGAGGCTGCAGTAGAACTCGTCGCCGCCGGATTGGGCGTGCTGATCGTCCCGCAATCGCTGGCCCGGCTGTACCACCGCCGCGACCTCACCTATCGCCCTATCGCCGGCGCACCGACTTGTCCAGTCGCCCTTGCCTTCCCGGCGGGGGAACCGTCGGCATTGGTCGAGGAGTTCACCGGGATCGTGCGGGGGCGCAAACCGAGTTCGTCGCGCGGGCAGGCACAGCCGACTCCGAAGCGCACCGCGCGGGAGAAGACGCTGGCCAAGCAAGCCGCTCGCGCCGCCGCCGGAAAGGTCGCCCGTAAGCCGGACGCCCCCAGGCGACGGCGGCCTTAACCGTCGTGTGACGCCGTTTTACCTGGTCAACACATACGTTCCGCGATACTCGAACCATGACCGTGCTGACGCATGTTCCGGCCACCACGTCCCCGGCGGACCTTGCCGACCATCTGCGCCGCGACGGTTACGTCATCGTCGACAACCTGGTTCCGGACTCCTTGATGGACACGATCGGCGACGAACTGGCGCCGTACCTCGACGCGACGCCGATGGGCTACAACGCGATGATCGGTCGCAAGACCCGACGCACCGGTGCGCTGATCGCCCGGTCGCCGGCCTGCCGCACGCTGATTCAGAATCCGTCCATCCTCGGTGTGTGCCAAGACTTCCTCGGCCATGCCAGCGCATTTCAGCTGATGCTCACCCAGGTGATCTCGATCGAGCCGGGCGAAACCGATCAGTCGCTGCACCGCGACCAGAATGCCTTCGACTTCTACCCGTTCCCGGATGATTACCACGTGCAGTGCAACACGCTGTGGGCCATGACCGACTACACCGCGGAGATGGGCGCGACCAGGGTGGTGCCGGGCAGTCAGGTGGGCGACAAGAAGCCGACCGACTACGCCGACGACGAGTGCGTGCAGGCGGAGATGTCGCGAGGGTCGGTGCTGCTCTACTCCGGCAAGATCGTGCACAGCGGCGCCGCCAACCGCAGCGACCAGGTCCGGCGAGCCATAAACGTGAACTACTGTGTCGGGTGGGTCCGTCAGGAGGAGAACCAATTCCTCTCGGTACCAATGGAAATCGCACGCGACCTCGATGACGATCTACTGAAGCTGATCGGCTACCAGGAGGGCGCGTGGGCGATGGGGTACTTCCGTGACTTCGAGGATCCCTTGCGCGCGATCCGCGGTGACCGTGTCGCCTACGCGTTCGACGCGGCCAAGCTGACCGGCGATGCGGGCGCGGCGTTCGCCGACCAGCTCACCCACAGTGAGTGATATCGCGGTTAACTAGATCCATGTCCGCACTCATGCCGGCAGCGTTCATCGGGCACGGCAGCCCGATGAACGCCTTGGAGCTCAACCGCTACACCTCGGCGTGGCGGGCGTTCGGCCGGTCGGTGCACGAATCGGCCGGGCGGCCGCGTGCGATCCTCGTCGTCAGCGCGCACTGGTACATCAACGCCACCGCCGTCACCGCGATGGCGGTGCCGCGAACCATCCACGACTTCTACGGCTTTCCTACCGAACTCTTCGATGTGCAGTACCCGGCACCGGGTCTGCCGGAGCTTGCCGACGAGATCGCCGACGTGGTCGAGCCGACATGGGTGGGCGCCGACGTCGACAGCTGGGGGATCGACCACGGCACCTGGTCGGTGCTCGTGCACGCCTTCCCGGACGCATCGGTACCGGTCGTGCAATTGGCCATCAACGCCTACAAGCCGCTGGAGTACCACCTCGCGCTGGGCGCCAAGCTGGCCGCGTTGCGCGAGCGGGGTGTGTTGATCCTGGGTAGCGGCAACGTAGTGCACAACCTGGCCGGGATGGATCCGACGCTGGAGGACAGGGCTTTTGACTGGGCGCAGCGCTTCGATGACCATGCGCGCGCACAGGTTCTGACCGATCCGGCTGATGCCGTCCGGCTGCGCGAACACCCGGACTACTCGGCCGCGGTGCCGACGCCCGATCACTTTCTGCCGCTGCTGTACTTCGCGGGGCTGGCTGCCGATCACGTCGACAAGGTCGGTGTGCTCACCGACGGCTGCGCCTACGGCTCCCTGTCGATGACGTCGTACACCCTGGGCCTGGACGTCGCGGGCTCGCCGGACGACGACGGCGGCGCGGCCGCACCCGCCCGCGACGTGCCCGCCGACGAATCCAACATCTGATTGATCTACGCTCGTAGACTTGCAGGGTGATGGAGCTGCGAACGTACACGTTGGCCGACGCCGCCGCCCTGGAGAAATATGTCTCCAAGTTTTGGCCTCGCCACATTCGCACGTTGGGCAAGTACGGCATCGTCGTGCACGGCGTGTGGACCGAACCATCTGTCGAAGAGCCGCGCGTCCTCGCGCTTGTCGACTATCCGGGCGGCGATCCGCGCGCGCTGGCGGAGCGTTATGCCAGCAGCGAGGACTTCGTCGACGACCACCGGCAATTCGACGGATCGCTCATCGTCGCGACGCACACCCGAACCCTCGAACCCATCGCGGGTTCCCCGCTGCGGTAGCGGCGCCTCAGGTCTGCGACAGGACGGAGACTTCTCATGACGGCTTCCACGCCACCGACACGCAACGCGGCAGTGACCCGCGAGGCGATTCTGCGGTCGGCGATCGACAACTTTGCCCGCGCCGGCTATGACGGCGTGGGTGTGCGTCAGATCGCTCATGACGCCGGCGTCACCGCCATGCTGGTGAATAGATACTTTGGTTCGAAGGAGGGATTGTTCACCGAGGCCGTCGAAACCGCCTTCGCCACACCAGTGTTCATCGGTGAACAGTCCGACGATCTCATCGATGACACCGTCAAGGTATTGGTGGCAAAGAGCGGGCCGCGGGCAGAGGCGTCGCAGCCGTTTCTGATCATGCTGAAGTCGGCGTCGAATCCGGTCGCCGTGAAAATCGTGCGGAAGGCCATCGAACGCCACGTCGGCGCGCGTCTGGCCCGGCAACTCGACTCACCTGATCGCGAGCTGCGCAGTGAGATGCTGCTCGCAGTGATCAGTGGACTGCTCATGATGCGCGGGGTGATCGGAACCCGCGCTCTCCGCAACAGCAAGCCCTCGGAACTCGAGAAGCTCGTTGAGCCGGTTGTCGCCGCGTTGATCGACACTTAGCGTCCCCGAGCCGCGACGCCGGGAATCATCCGGGCCTAAGTCTACGTTCGTATACATCGAAAGGTATACGAGTGTAGACAAGGAGGTCGTGGTGGAACTGGGATTGGCACAAACGTGGTTCCCCAACGACATCGGCCGGCTCGGACGGCCTGAGGAGATCGCAGCCGCGGTGTGCTTCCTCGCCAGTACGCATGCCGGATACATCAGCGGTGCCGACCTTCGCGTCGACGGCGGCACCATCCGCAACGTCAGCTGAACTCAACCACTCAACGAAAGGTCATCGTCATGTCGCACGTCATTCTCATCTCCGGAGCATCTCGCGGACTCGGACGCGCCATCACCGAGGCGGCCCTGGCCGCCGGCCATCGCGTTGTCGCGGGCGTTCGTTCCGCAACGTCGCTCGACGACCTCGCGGCCGGCGCACCCGAGAGCCTGGCCGTCGTCGAACTGGACGTCACCAACGATGAGCAGGTCCGCGCCGCCGTGGACACCGCGATCCAACGGTGGGGGCGCCTCGATGTTCTGGTCAACAACGCCGGATACGCCAACATGGCCGCCGTTGAAGACGTCGATTTCGATGACTTTCGCGCACAGGTCGAGACAAACTTCTTCGGCGTCGTCCGACTCACCCAAGCCGTGCTGCCCGTCATGCGTCGACAGCAGGCGGGTCACATCATCCAGATCTCCTCGGTCGGTGGCCGATTGGCGCGACCTGGGCTGGCCGCCTACCAGTCATCCAAGTGGGCGGTCACCGGTTACTCCGGGGTCCTCGCCCAGGAGGTCGCCCCGCTCGGCATCAAGGTGAGCGTGCTCGAACCCGGCGGGATGCGCACCGATTGGGCCGGCTCGTCGATGCGCATCGCACCGGTCCGCCCCGAGTACGAAGCAACCGTGGGGGCTGCCGCTGAGCTGAGCCAGTCCGCGAATCTCGGCGCCAGCGATCCGGCGAAAGTCGCTGCGCTGCTTTTGCACCTCATCGACATGGACGAGCCGCCGGCTCGACTGCTCGTCGGCCCCGACGCCTACCGCTACGCCACCGCTGCCGGTCGTGATCTGCTTGCCGCCGACGAACGCTACGAGGCGCTGAGTGTTTCGACGGCAGCCGACGACGCCACAGCCGATCAACTCAATCCGCTCGGCGCCTAGCCGATCAGGTCTGACCAGAACGGCACAGTCGACGTCGAGACCCTCGATGGATCAGGATCGAGGTAGTCGAACACATCAGCGGCACAACAACTCACGTCGCTCTGATAGATCGACAGCACCGGGTGCCCGGACGTGCCGCGCCCGGCAGGGAGGTAATTGTTCGCGTCCAGCGGCACCAACTGCGGCACCCGCGCCAGGTGGTAGTTCGCACTCCGCAACGCGTCCTTCATTCGGGCCGGGCGCACACCCCAGTCGGGACCCCAGAAATCCCGCCATTCGACAGCGAACAGGATGCCGTCGGCGGGCAGCCGCAACCGCTGCTGCAGACTCCGGCGCGGTGCCGAGCGCCAGTCCGGCCACGAATCCCCAACGGGCAAGCCAGAAGACAGAAATGATCGATGGTCGTCGGCGAACTCGAAGCCGAACTCACCCTCGATGCGTGCCAACTCCTCGTCGCTGAGGCCGACCGCCGTCGTCACCATGCGCTCAGTACTTGTGCTGTGGCCCTTGGGCTTTCTTGTACAGCGCCTTGAGCATCGCGTCCCGGAAGGGGGCGTTGTCGATCAGCTTGATCCCGGCGTTGGCCACCTTCGGGTAGCCCAGCAGCTTGTGGAAGTAGCGGCCCCGCTTGTACTCCCGGCCCCACGCGGCTTCCATGCGTTGCCCGTAGTTGGTGAAGTCGTCGGGGCCGCCGTTCTCCAGTGCGGCGATCGCGCATTCGCCTGCGGCCAGGCCGGACTCCAAGGCCTTGGAGATGCCCGCACCCGACGCGGGTTTGCCCGCACCCAACGAGTCGCCGGTGAACAGAACACCCGGACGCCACGGCGGCCAGGCCGTGAAACCCATCGGCAGTCGCCAGGCCCGGACGCTCTTGTTCTTCTTGAGCTCCTCGATCGGCGGCAGTTCCCAATCGGGCGGAAGGGTGCGCAGGAAATCGCCGAGAAATTGGGTGGCGTTGATCGACTGCCAGTTCTTGTAGCTGTTGACGTAGCCGAGGCCGATGTTGAACACACCGTTGCCCATCGGGAACACCCAGCCGTAACCGGGCAGCTGGTCGCCCTGGAACGCCAGCTTGAGGTAGATGTCGAGGCTGTCCGAGTCGGGCCGGTTGGCCGGCATCTCGGAGCGGATCGCGATCGCCGAGTAGCCGTTGTATTCCGAATCGATCTTCAGCGCCCGCTTGATCGGGGAGTAGGCACCGTCGGCGGCGATCACCGCGTCGCCGAGCACCTTCTCACCGCTCTTGAGCACCACACCGACCACTCGGCCGTTGGCGTCGAGCTCTGGTCCGGCCACCTCGGCGCCCTGCCGCACTGTCGCGCCCGCCGATTCGGCGTGCTTGAGCAGCAACGTGTCGAGGTGCTCGCGACTGACGGTGTGGCCGTGGTCGGGCATCCCCGGGCGCTTGGGGAAGGACAGCTCCCACTGCGACGGGCTGAAGACCGTCACGCGGTTGACCCGATGGAACGTTTTGACCTCGTCGGCCAGGCCCATCTTCTGCAGGTAGCTCACAGCGCGGGCGGTCAGGCCGTCACCGCAGGGCTTTGCCCGCGGGAACTGGGCTTTGTCGAGGACCACTACTTTCGCGCCGGTTTGCGCGGCCTGCCACGCGGCCGCGGATCCTGATGGCCCCCCGCCTGCTACCACCAGGTCGAATCGCTCGGTCACTACGTCTCGTCTCGGTTCGATAATCGGATGCGTCGATGCTATCTGAGAACGCCCTGTCGCTCCGCTCGGCGAAGGCCTGCGTCAGACCGATGTAATAGTCGTCACGCAGGGTCGGCCCTGGTCAGCCGACACTGGAGGTACAGTTCTTGACGTGCGTAAAGTCGCTAGATCGCGGTCGGGGTCCGAGCCCGGCAAGGTCGACGCGCGCAGTGAGCGCTGGCGGGAGCACCGCAAGAAGGTGCGCGCCGAGATTGTCGACGCCGCATTCCGGTCGATCGACAAGCACGGCCCCGAGGTCAGCCTGCGCGAGATCGCCGAAGAGGCCGGCACCGCCAAGCCGAAGATCTACCGCCATTTCACTGACAAGTCCGACCTGTTCCAGGCGATCGGCAAGCGGCTGCGCGACATGCTCTGGGGTGCGATCTTCTCGAATATCGACGCCGCCACCGACCCGACCCGGGAAGTGGTGCGCCGCGGTGTGGCCGAGTACGTCAACCTCGTCGAGCAGCACCCCAACGTGCTGCGGTTCATGTTGCAGGGGCGCTTTCCCGAACAGTCGGAGTCCACGCAGCGTGCGCTCAATGAGGGCCGCGAGATCACGATGGCGTTCGCTGACACGTTCAACAACGAGCTGAGCGGCATGCAGCTCGATCCCGCCGCACTACAACTGGCTGCGGCTGCTGCGTTCGGCGCATGCTCGGCGGCCACCGACTGGTGGCTGGGGCCCGACCGCGACAGCGAGCGCCGGATGCCGACGGACGAGTTCATCAACCACCTGACCACGATCATGCTCGGCACGGTCAACGGCACGGCTGACGTGTTGGGCGTCAACCTCGATCCCGACCGTCCGATTCACGACGCCATGCAGCGGCGTGCCGCTGTCAGCTGAACGGCTAACCCGATACCGTCGGTATTGGGTATTTTGGTCGCATGACCGTTGTTGAACCCACTGTCGCCGACAGCACCACCGAACCCGTCCACACCCGGGCGCTGGTCATCGGCACCGGCTTCTCCGGGCTGGGGATGGGAATCGAGTTGCAGCGTCGCGGCGTCGACTTCCTGATCCTGGAGAAGGCCGACGACGTTGGCGGCACCTGGCGCGACAACAGCTACCCGGGCTGCGCCTGCGACATCCCGGCGCACCTGTATTCGTTCTCCTTCGAACCCAAGCCGGACTGGACCTACATGTGGTCGCTGCAGCCGGAGATCCTCGACTACCTCAGGGGGGTGACCGACAAGTACGGTCTGCGCCGCTACATCCATTTCGGCGCCCGCGTCGAACGCGCCCACTGGGACGACGCCGAGTATCGCTGGCACGTCTTCACCGAAGACGGCCGCGAATACGTCGCGCAGTTCCTGATCTCCGGTGCCGGCGCGCTGCACATCCCGTCCATCCCCGATATCGAGGGTTTGGCCGACTTCGAGGGGGACGCGTTCCACTCCGCGCAGTGGGACCACGGCGTCGACCTCACCGGCAAGCGCGTCGCCGTCGTCGGCACGGGGGCCAGTGCCATCCAGATCGTCCCCGAGATCGTCGACAAGGTCGGCGCACTGCAGCTCTATCAACGCACCCCGGCATGGGTGCTGCCACGGTCCAACAACCCGATCCCCGGCTGGATGCGGGATGCTTTCGGCTCGGTGCCCGGCACCCGGGCGGCATTGCGCACCGGCATCTACTGGTTCCAGGAAGCCCTCGGCTTCGCGATGACCAAACGCCCCAAGCTGCTCACGCTGGGGGAGATGGCCGGCAAGTGGAACATCCGCCACCAGGTCAAAGATCGCGATCTACGGCGTCGGCTGACACCCACCTACCGGGTGGGCTGCAAGCGAGTTCTGTTCTCCAACAGATATTTTCGTGCCATCGCCGAGTCGCACTCGGAGCTGGTGACCGATCGCATCGCCCGTATCACCCCGCATGGGATCGTCACAGAGGATGGCACCGAACGCGCCGCCGACGTGATCGTGTTCGCGACCGGTTTCCACGTCACCGACTCCTATACCTACGTCGGCATCAAGGGCCCCGGCGGCGAGGACCTGGTGGATCGCTGGAACCGCGAGGGCGTGCAGGCGCACCGCGGGATCGCCGTTGCCGACATGCCCAACCTGTTCTTCCTGCTCGGGCCGAACACCGGACTGGGCCACAACTCGGTGGTCTTCATGATCGAATCGCAGATCCGCTACGTCGGCCAGGCGATCGGTGCGGTCGACAAGGCCGGCGCACAGGCGCTGGCGCCGACCCGCTCGGCCCAGGACGCCTTCAACGCCGAACTGCAGGACGACCTGCAGGGTGCGGTGTGGAGCACCGGCGGCTGCAGCAGCTGGTATCTCGATGAGCACGGCAAGAACCGCACGCTGTGGAGCGGCATGACGTGGCAGTACTGGTTGTCCACCCGGTCGCTGAAGCGTTCGGAATACCGGTTCTCCGGGGTGGCCTCGGCGCGGCCGTCCCAGCGGGCCACAGCACGCTGATCGCCCGACACGCCGAGCCCCGTCGCGGCGCGCGTCGGACCTGTGGGTTCGGCACCGCCGCAACACAAGTTCTTGTGTTGCGGCGTGTCGTCACACCCCAGGGGTAGTGTTTTGGTCGTCAGCCGGAAACGGGGCAAACAGCGTGGTGAAGTGGGGTTTCGGTGAGCGATGGAACGAAGCTGATCGATCGGGCGACGGCGATCAACTGGAACCGTGTCATTGACGAGAAGGACGCGGAAGTCTGGGATCGCTTGACCGGTAACTTCTGGCTGCCCGAGAAGGTGCCGGTATCCAACGACATCCCGTCGTGGGGCACGCTGACCGCCGACGAGAAGCAGCTCACCATGCGCGTCTTCACCGGCCTGACGCTGCTGGACACCATCCAGAGCACGGTCGGCTCGGTCAGCATGATCCCGGATGCGCTTACCCCGCACGAAGAAGCGGTCCTGACCAACATCACGTTCATGGAGTCGGTGCACGCCAAGAGCTACAGCTCGATCTTCTCCACCCTGTGCTCGACGACCGAGATCGACGAGGCCTTCCGTTGGTCGGAGGAGAACGTCAACCTGCAGCGCAAAGCGCAGATCATCCTCGACTACTACCGCGGTGACGATCCGCTCAAGCGCAAGATCGCCTCGGTCTTCCTCGAAGCGTTCCTGTTCTACTCCGGCTTCTACCTGCCGATGTACTGGTCGAGCCGGGCCAAGCTCACCAACACCGCCGACCTGATCCGGCTGATCATCCGCGACGAGGCCGTGCACGCGTACTACATCGGCTACAAGTTCCAGAAGGGTTATGCGGCGCAGACCGATGAGCGCAAGCAGGACCTCAAGGACTACGCCTACGAGCTGCTGTTCGCGTTGTACGAGAACGAGATTGAGTACACGCAGGATCTCTACGACTCGGTCGGGCTGACCGAGGACGTCAAGAAGTACTTGCGCTACAACGCCAACAAGGCGTTGATGAACATGGGCTTCGAGGCGCTGTTCCCGCGCGACGAGACCGAGGTGAACCCGGCCATCCTGTCGGCGCTGTCGCCGAACGCCGACGAGAATCACGACTTCTTCTCCGGGTCGGGCTCCAGCTATGTGATCGGAAAGGCCGTCGTCACCGAAGACGAGGACTGGAACTTCTAGTCCCTACGCGTCCTACCGCGCGGCCTCGCGAACGCCAGAGGCCGTGCGGCAGGACGGGTTCGGCTAGCCCTTCGCCCCCGATCAGCTCGTCGAAGGTGCCAACGACTTCGACGGCCGCCAGGCGAGCGCACCGGCGATCAGGCCGACGAACGGGATCGCGGCCAAGATGGTGCTCAATGTGGCACTGCCGCCGGTGACCAGCGTGAAGTTCGACAGCACCAGCCACAGACTGCCCAGCAACCCGAGCACCGCGAGTGCCGGCGCCAGACGGGTGGTCCACAGCGGGCCCGTTGCGCGCCCGCGCAGAAAGAACGCCAGCACCGCGATCGATGTGGTGAGCATCAGTACGACCATGCCGACGGTGGCGACGCCCGCCATCGAGCCGAAAACCCCGACCAGCGGATCGATTCCGAGGATCGCCAGTACCCCGACGATGATGGCGGCGGTGACGGTCTGCACCACCGATGAGAATGCCGGTGACTCGTGGTTGTCGTGCACGTCGGCGAGTCTGGCCGGCAATAGACCCTTTCCGGCCAGCACGAACTGGTAGCGCGCGATCACGTTGTGGAAGGACAGCACGCAGGCGAACAGACTGGTCAGCAGCAGCACGTTGACGATGTCGCGCCCGATTGTCCCCAGCATGTCACCGGCGGTGTCCAGCAGCATATTGCCCTCTCCGGCAAGGGTTTTCTCCGCGGTGGCCGTCACCTGATCGGGCCCGAGGGCGACGACGAACGCCCACACCGTGATCGCGTAGAACGCGCCGATGATGATGACCGCGGCGTAGGTGGCGAGCGGGATGGTGCGCTCCGGATCCCGTGCCTCGTCGCGGAACACGGCGGTGGCTTCGAAACCGATGAATCCGGTGAGCGCGAACAGGACCGCGATGCCCAGCGTTCCGTGGGTGAAGACGGCGGGATCGAACGAAGTCAACGTGATGCCGGCCGGGCTGGGGTTGGCCACCATGACCACGTCCAGGATGACGACGATGCCGATCTCGAGCGCCAGCGCCACACCGAGCACCTTGGCGCTCAACTCGATGTGCCGGTAGCCGAGTACCGCAACGATCGCCAGAACGACGAACGAGTACACCGGCCAGGGGATCACCGGCCCGTTGTAGTGCGTGACGGTGTCGTTGATGGCCCAGCCGATGTAGCCGTAGATACCGACCTGGATCGCGGTGTAGGCGATCAACGCGACCACCGCGATGCCCTTGCCCATCCGTTCACCGAGTCCGACTGTCACATAAGAGAAGAACGCCCCGGCCTCGGGTACATACGGTGTCATGGTGACGAACCCGACGCTGAAAACCAACAGCACCAGCGCGGCGATCACGAACCCCATCGGTGCGCCCGCGCCGTTGCCCAGTCCCATGGCCAACGGCATATTGCCGCCGATCACGGTCAGTGGTGCGGCCGCCGCGACGACCATGAACACGATGCCGATCGGTCCGAGGCGCCCGTTCAGGCGGCGCCCTTCGGTCTTGGTGGGTGTGGTCACGAGATCTCCTGAAGTGTTGGGGCAGTGGGGGACAGCGCATGGCGAAGTAGGTCGTGGTCCAGGGCGTGGACGGTGAAACCGTTGCGGCCGGTCATCGTGGTGGCGGCGACCATGGCGTTGACGATGGCCTCTTCGGTCGCCTCGATGGTCAGGTCGAACAGCCGTGTCATCAGCTGGGGCGCCACCATCCGCAGCGGGATCTCCGGGCGTGACGTCGCCGTGTCCTCGTCCCACGCGTAGGGCGGGATGCCGCGGTTGCCGGTCGAGAACGCGAGCATCAGATCCCCGCTGTACTGCTCGCCGCTGCCGCCGAGTCGACTGACGGCCAGCGCGGAACGCTGGGCCAGCCGGGTGCACTGGTGGGGGAGCAATGGGGCGTCGGTGGCGACGATGACGATGATCGAGCCCGATCCGGGTTCGTAGCGGGCGGGAAGTTCAAGAAGTGGTACCTCCGCGGCGCCGATCCGCTCGCCGATCGGCGCGCCGTTGATCCGAAGTCGTTCGCGCCGACCATGATTCGCCTGCACCAGGACCCCGACGGTGTAGCGTCCGGCCACGGTGTCGGTGACCCTGGAGGCGGTACCGATGCCGCCTTTGAAGCCGTGGCAGATCATCCCCGTGCCACCGCCGACGTTGCCTTCGGCGGGCGGCTCACCGCTGGCAGTGTCCAGTGCGGACCGCACGTGGTTGGGCCGCACGTGAAAGCCGTTGATGTCGTTGAGCAGTCCGTCATAGGTCTCGCCCACCACGGGCAACGACCAATAGGCGCCTTCGCCGCGGGCGCGCACCTGCGCCGCCACCAGTTCGTCGCGAACCACGCCGACGCTGTGTGTGTTGGTCAGGCCGATGGCGGTGGTGAGCTCGCCGGACTCACGGATCCATTCCAGGCCGGTCAGTTCGCCGCTGCCGTTGAGTCGATGCGCGCCGGCGAACACCGGTTCGGTCCAGATGTGTTCGTGGGGGATGACGACGGTGACGCCGGTGCGCACGGTATGCGGGTCATCGGAGGTGATGGTGGTGTGCCCCACCTGGACGCCGGCGACGTCGGTGATGGCGTTGTGCGGCCCGGTGGGATGTTCCCCGATGGCTACGCCGAGGTCTCTGGCCCGCATTGGTCACGCTCACTTCACCGATAGTTTTTTTCCTGATTGGAAAAGAACTATGCGCCGGTGTGACGCAGCACGCAAGAGGAAGTGCAAAATGGGGTGGATCCACCCGGCCCGACGACAGGAGTGGCGCAGGTATGGCACGGCCGAATCGGCAGGTCGAACGGCGCGGCGACATCATGGATGCCGCCATCGCGCTGATCGAACGTCATGACCTGGCCACCTTGAAGCTGTCCGACGTCGCCTCGGAGCTCGGGCTGACCACCAACGCGGTCCGGTATTACTTCAAGGACATGGCGGAATTGCTGTCGGAGCTGGCGTTGCGCTCCGACGTCCGGTTCTACGATGACCGGCTGCGGTTGCGCACCGAGAGCGACGATCCCTGCCGTCAGCTCGCCCAGACGATCGCCGCCGGCCTGCCCACCGGCCCGGAAGACGCCGAGTGGCGAGCCATCTGGCGGGCCGTGCTGGCGGCTGGATTCGATCTCGACACCCGTCGCGACGTGCAGGGGATCTACCACCGCCAGGTCGGTCTCTACACCGATCTGTTGGATGCGGGCGCCCGGTCGGGGGCGTTCCGCCTCAGCGACTCGGCCCGCGACATCGCGATGACGCTGATGTCCATGGAGGACTACTTCGGTTACCGCATCGTTGCGCGGGACCCAGAGGTGAACCGCGCCACCGCATTTCGGCTCATGCGGCGGTACGCCGAACTTGCCACCGACGCGTCGATCCCGCAGCTGGACTGAGAACGTCAGCCCGCCAGGTTGAATCGTCCCTGGCTGCCGTAGATCGCCAGCGAGATCAGCAGCGTCACCGACACCAGCACCACCAGTGAGGTCCGGACGGCGTCACCCGTGGCGACGCCGACCCCCGACGGTCCGCCCGAGGCGTAGAAGCCAAAGTAGGTGTGGATCAACAGGATGGCGATGGCCATCAGGATTGCTTGGGCGAACGACCACATCAGGTCGATTGGGCTCAGGAACGTCGTGAAGTAGTGCTGGTAGAGGCCGGCCGATTGCCCCAGCAGCGCGACGGTGGTGAATTGGCTGGCGAGGAACGACAGGATCACCGCGACCGCGTATAGCGGCGCGATCGACACCATGCCGGCCACGATCCTGGTGCTGACCAGGAAAACCATCGACGGGATCGCCATCGCTTCCAGTGCATCGATCTCCTGGTTGACCCGCATCGCTCCCAGTTGGGCGGTGACACCCGCGCCGAAGGTGGCGGCCAAACCGATTCCCGCCACGACAGGTGCCGAGATGCGCACGTTGATGAATGCGGCCAGGAACCCGGTGAGTGCTTCGATGCCGATGTCGCCCAGCGAGCTGTAGCCCTGCACCGCCAATGTTCCGCCGGTGGCGACGGTGAGAAACCCGACGACCACCAGCGTGCCGCCGATCATCGCCAGGACGCCTGCGCCCATGCTGATCTCGGCGATCAGCCGAATGATCTCAGTACGGTAGGAGCGTACGGCCGTCGGAATGCCTGCTATTGCTTTGGCGTAGAACAGCGTCTGATCGCCGATCCGGCCGAGGATGTACCACGGGCGCTCCAACGCGCGGGTCACCCGGGGAAAGACCGCCCTATGGGTCATCTATGTTCCGCTCCACCCGTCCAACGTCCGCGCCGCAGCGGCGGCACCGTAGGGCCGTTCGTCCCGGTTATCGAGACCAAAGGCTTCATTCGGGTGGGACTGGTGCTTTGAGCTGGCGATTTCATCACCGATGCTGAATGTGTGAGCACACCCGAACCGTTCAGCGCGGCTGGTGTCGATGGGATTCGCATCGCGGCCGACCGCATCGGCGAACCGGACGCGCCTGCCGTCGTGTTCCTGCACGGTGGTGGCCAGACGCGCCGATCGTGGGGCCGGGCAGCCGCGGCAGTGGCCGCCCGCGGCTGGCAGGCGGTCACCGTCGACCTGCGCGGCCACGGCGAGTCCGACTGGTCGCCCGCCGGTGACTACCGGGTGGTCAGCTTCGCCGGGGATGTGCTCGAACTCCTGCGCCGGCTGCCGCCGCGCCCGGTACTCGTCGGCGCATCCCTGGGCGGGTTCACCGGCATGCTGCTCGCCGGTGAGATCGCCCCCGAGACGTTGCGCGCGCTCATCCTCGTCGACATCGTCCCGGACATGGACCCGTCGGGTGCGTCGCGAATCCACCAATTCATGTACGACCGAATGGAATCCGGCTTCGCGTCGCTCGACGAGGTGGCCGACATGATTCAGGAGTACAACCCGCACCGCCGCCGCCCGGACGACCTCGACGGTCTCCGCGCCAATCTGCGTCACCGCGACGGCCGCTGGTACTGGCACTGGGATCCGAAGTTCATCGACGGCAGCGCGTCGCGACCGCCCATCGAGGTGACCGACGTCGATCGGATCAACGCGGCGGTCGCAGCGATCCTGGCCGCCGGCACCCCGATGCTGCTGGTGCGCGGTCAGATGAGCGACCTCGTCACCCAGGAACGCGCCGACGACTTCCTCGCGCGCTTCCCCGAGATCGAGTTCGTCGACGTCGCCGGCGCCGGACACATGGTCGCCGGTGACCGGAACGATCTGTTCGCCGACGCAGTTGTGCAATTTCTGGGCAAATACGCCGTCGACCGGTGAACGCGGTATGAACCGGGGGAGAACTGTCGCATCGGTGCTGGCGCAGTTCGGACCTAACCGAGAGACTGGGCGGCGTGACCGCTACGTCGCTGTTGAACTCGATCCTGAACTGGCTACGGGCCGGTTACCCCAACGGTGTGCCCGGTCCTGACCGGGTCCCGCTGCTGGCCTTGTTGCGCTCGACACCGCTGACCGAAGAGCAGATCAAAGAGGTCGTCGCCCACATCACCGCCAAAGACTCGGCCGCCCTCGAAGGCGGAATCGACGAGGACGAGATCGCGGCATTCATCAAGGACGTCAGTCACCACGATGCCGGGCCGGACAACGTCAAGCGGGTCGCGGCCACACTGGCCGCGGCCGGTTGGCCGCTGGCCGGTGTGTCCGAGGACCCCGTCAGCGAGTGATCGCTACGCGGTACGCAGCGATTCGGTGTCGATCACGAAGCGGTACCGCACGTCGCTGACGAGCACGCGCTCGTAGGCCTCGTTGATGTAATCCGGCTGGATCAGCTCGATCTCGGGCTCGATACCCTTCTCGGCGCAGAAGTCCAACATCTCCTGGGTTTCCGGGATGCCGCCGATCATCGACCCCGACAGGTGGCGCCGCATGCTGACCAGCGGCTGGGCCGGGACGACCATCGGCTGCTCGGGCATGCCCAACTCGACCAGCGTGCCGTCGACCCGCAAGGTGCTCAGGTAGGCGCTCAGGTCCAGGTTGGCCGACACGGTGTTCAGGATCAGGTCGAAAGAGTTGCGCAGCTTGGTGAAGGTCTCGGGATCGCTGGTCGCGTAGTACTCGCCGGCTCCCAGTCGCAAGCCGTCTTCCATCTTCTTCAGCGACTGCGACAACACCGTCACTTCAGCGCCCATCGCGACACCGAGCTTGACGCCCATGTGCCCGAGGCCGCCGAGACCGACGACCGCAATTCGCTTGCCCGGACCGGCATTCCAGTGCCGCAGGGGGAGAAGGTGGTGATGCCTGCGCACATCAGCGGCGCGGCGGCCTCCAGCGACAGCGAATCGGGGATGCGCAGCACGTAGTTCTCGTCGACGACGATGTTGCCGCTGTAGCCACCCGCGGTGGGCTGGCCGTCGCGGCCCACCGAGCCGTACGTGCCGACCATGCCCGAGCCGGTGCAGTACTGCTGCAGGCCGGCCTTACAGCTGTCGCATTCGCGGCAGGAGTCGACGAAGCAGCCGACGCCGACCCGGTCGCCGACCTTGTACTTGGTCACATCGGAGCCGACTTCGGTTACGACACCGGCGATTTCGTGTCCGGGTACGAGCGGGTAACGGACACCGCCCCATTCACCGCGCACCGTGTGGATGTCGGAGTGACAGATCCCGGCGAAGTGGATGTCGAATTTGACGTCGTGTGCGCCGACCTCGCGGCGGGTGACGGTCGTCTTGGTCAGGGGCTCGGTTGCCGACGTGGCGGCGTAAGCGGTAACTGTGCTCATCGTGTCCTCTTTGATCGCGTTTCAGGCAGCACTGAGTGATTCAGCGTTTTGAGTGCAAGTTGGGTCGCAACGTTGCGACCAACAGACATAACCCGGCGGGGCGGGTGCCTAATCCCGACGTGACGAGGTTTACAGCCCGGCGGCGCGGACCCCGCCGTTAAAAGATAACCGCTGATAGCTGACCACGCCCGCCAGCGTGTACGGGTCGTTGTCGATGATGCTCTGGGCATCCTCGGTGCTGATATCCGCGGTGATCAGGACGCCGCCGGTACCTGTCTCCAGGCGCCCGGCGAGCAGCAGACGCCCGGCCTCGATTTCATCGTTCAGGAACGCCAGATGGGCCGGCCGGGTCTGGTCGACGACGTCGAGCGGCTTCTCATAAGTGATCGTCAGCACGTGGAACACGGGTGTGAACTTACCGCCTGCGACTAGTTGATCGGTGCGTTGAGCCAGCGCAGGTCGTCGAGGATGCCGCGCGCGGCGACCAGGCCCTGGCCGGTCTGCCACACCTCGTTGTTGACGACAAAGACGCGGTTGTCGCGGTTGGCCGACAGCTTTCGCCACGGCGCGCTGTCGAGGATGGCCGACGCCCGATCCTTGGCCGCGGGTGAGGCGAACGACAGATAGATGATGTCGCCGTCGGCGGCGGACAGGTCCGGGGAACGGTTCAGATCCTCATCGGAGATCCCGATCTCGATGTACGGCTTGTCGGTAAACCGTTGTGCTGCAGGACGATCCACACCGACATCGGCCAACACCGACGCCGGGAAGTTCGCGGCGCCGTACACCCGCATGGTGGTGTCGGTGAACTGGACGATGGAGGCCTGGAAGTGCGGGGCGTCGTTGGCCATGCCCTTCTGCTTGGCCTGCTCGGTGAACCCGCCGATCAGGTCGGCCGCGGCTTGGGCTCGTCCGGTCGCCGCTCCGACGGTGCGCACGTTGTCCTGCCATTGGGCGCCGGGGGCGTCGGCGAACACGGTCGGAGCGATGGCGGTCAGCTCCGGCAGGGACTGCGGCGTCAACGCCTGGGAGCCGAGAATCAGGTCCGGTTTGGCGGCCGCGATCGCGGCGAGGTCCGGTGCGCTGCGGGTACCGGCTGCGGGCAGGTCGTGGATGACGGTGCCCAGATACGACGGCTGGCTGGTGGACCCGTCGGGCAGGGCGGCCGCCACGATCCGGGTCTGCAGTCCCAGCGCGCACAGTGCGTCGAGCTCGTCACCGGACAACACCACGATGCGCTGCGGGTCGGGCGCGGCCGGGTCGAGGCGCGCCGGCTCGGGTGCACACGATTCGTCGGGCCGGCGCTGATTGCCCAGCACGCCCGCACTCGCGATTTTGGTGGTGCTGGTGACAAGGGACGACGCGCCCGGTGGCGCGGTCTTGGGCGGCGTTGTGGAGCACCCGCTGGCGACGGTCATGGCGACCGCGGCCAGCACCGCTCCGGCGGCCATCACGACACCCGCACGCCCACCACCGATCAGCACGACGCCGACCGTAACATCCGCCTGTTGTAGGGTCGCTGAGCTGCGGTTGAAGGTGTATCGGTGACAAATACGACAGAATGTAGGACCCACAGCCCATTGGCGGCGACGGGCGGCTAGGATCAACTACACGTTCTCGGCGCGCTAACGATTTTTGGAGGACAGTTGACTGCCGTTGTGCCTTCGCAGGGGGAACTCGAGGCCACTCGACCCGCACCTGCACGGATGGGTCCCAAGGGCAACCTGATCTACAAGCTGGTCACGACGACCGATCACAAGCTGATCGGCATCATGTACTGCGTCGCCTGCTTCATTTTCTTCTTCATGGGTGGCTTGATGGCGCTGTTCATTCGCGCCGAGCTTGCCGTGCCGGGGCTGCAGTTCCTGTCGAATGAGCAGTACAACCAGCTGTTCACCATGCACGGCACGGCGATGTTGCTGTTCTATGCGACGCCGATCGTGTTCGGGTTCGCCAACCTGGTGCTGCCGCTGCAGATCGGCGCCCCCGATGTGGCGTTCCCGCGACTGAATGCGCTGTCGTTCTGGCTGTTCGTCTTCGGCGCGATGATCGCGCTGGCCGGCTTCATCACCCCGGGCGGCGCCGCCGACTTCGGCTGGACCGCCTACACCCCGCTCTCGGACGCGATGCACAGCCCGGGCGCCGGCGGTGACCTGTGGATTCTCGGCCTGGCCGTCGGTGGTCTTGGCACCATCCTCGGCGCGGTCAACATGATCACGACCGTGGTCTGCATGCGCGCCCCCGGCATGACGATGTTCCGGATGCCGATCTTCACCTGGAACATCTTCGTCACGTCGATCCTGGTGCTGGTGGCGTTCCCGCTGCTGACCGCCGCGCTGTTCGGCCTGGCCGCCGACCGCCACCTGGGCGCGCACATCTATGACCCCGCCAACGGCGGAACGATGCTGTTCCAGCATCTGTTCTGGTTCTTCGGCCACCCCGAGGTGTACATCATCGCGCTGCCGTTCTTCGGCATCGTCTCGGAGATCTTCCCGGTGTTCTCCCGCAAGCCGATCTTCGGTTACACCACCCTGATCTACGCCACGATCAGCATCGCGGCCCTGTCGGTGGCGGTGTGGGCGCACCACATGTACGTCACCGGAGCGGTCCTGCTGCCGTTCTTCTCGTTCATGACGTTCCTGATCGCGGTGCCCACCGGCATCAAGTTCTTCAACTGGATCGGCACGATGTGGAAGGGCCGGCTCACGTTCGAGACGCCGATGCTGTTCTCCATCGGCTTCCTGGTGACGTTCCTGCTCGGTGGTCTGTCCGGTGTGCTGCTGGCCAGCCCGCCGCTGGACTTCCACGTCAGCGACAGCTACTTCGTGATCGCGCACTTCCACTACGTGCTGTTCGGCACCATCGTGTTCGCGACCTACGCCGGGATCTACTTCTGGTTCCCGAAGATGACCGGTCGTCTGCTCGATGAGCGACTGGGCAAGGTGCACTTCTGGCTGACGTTCATCGGCTTCCACACCACGTTCCTGGTGCAGCACTGGCTCGGTGACGAGGGCATGCCCCGCCGCTACGCCGACTATCTGCCGTCGGACGGGTTCGAGACGCTGAACATTGTGTCGACCATCGGCGCGTTCATCCTCGGTGTGTCCGTGCTGCCGTTCGTGTGGAACATCTTCAAGAGCTGGCGCTACGGCGAAGTCGTCACGGTCGACGATCCGTGGGGCTACGGCAACTCCCTGGAGTGGGCCACCTCGTGCCCGCCGCCGCGGCACAACTTCAGCGAGCTGCCCCGGATCCGTTCGGAGCGTCCGGCCTTCGAGCTGCACTACCCGCACATGATCGAGCGGATGCGTGCGGAGGCGCACGTCGGGCGCGCACACGGCCCCGACGACGGCGACGTCACGCGTCTCGACGACGAGCACGTCCGCACCTAACTCGGGATCCGCAACCCTCGGGGTATGACCATGTCCAAGGTGTCGGTGCTGATCACCGTCACCGGTGTCGACCAGCCAGGTGTCACCTCCGCACTGTTCGAAGTGTTGGCCCGCCATGCGGTGGATCTTCTGAACGTCGAGCAGGTGGTGATCCGCGGGCGGCTGACGCTCGGTGTGCTGGTCTCCGGCGAAGCCAGCGTTGCCGACGGTGTACAGCTGCGCGATGACGTCACCACTGCGATTCATCGCGTCGGCCTCGACGTCACGATCGAACGCAGCGACGACACCCCGATCATCCGTGAGCCGTCCACCCACACCATCGTGGTGCTCGGGCGGCCGATCACGGCGGCGGCCTTCGGTGTGGTGGCTCGCGAGGCCGCTGCGCTCGGGGTCAACATCGACTTCATCCGCGGCGTCTCCGACTACCCGGTGACCGGTCTCGAGCTGCGGGTGTCGGTTCCCGTCGGAGTCGGTGGCGATCTGCGCACGCTGCTGGCGCGGGTGGCGTCCGAACAGGGCCTGGACATCGCCGTCGAGAACTACAGCCTGGAACGACGGGCCAAGCGACTCATCGTGTTCGATGTCGACTCCACCCTCATCCAGGGTGAGGTCATCGAGATGCTGGCCGCCCATGCCGGCGCCGAGGAAGCGGTCGCGGCCGTCACCGAGGCGGCCATGCGGGGCGAACTGGACTTCGCCGAGTCACTGCACCGCCGGGTGGAAACGTTGGCGGGTCTGCCCGCCGAGGTGCTCGACGAGGTCGCCGAGCAGATCGAGCTGACCCCCGGCGCGCGCACCACGATCCGGACGTTGCGCCGGTTGGGCTTTCACTGCGGGGTGGTCTCCGGCGGCTTCCGCCAGGTGATCGACCCACTGGCGCATGAACTGATGCTGGACTTCGTCGCCGCCAACGAACTCGAGATCGTCGACGGCAAGCTGACCGGGCGCGTCGTCGGCGAGGTCGTCGACCGCGCCGGAAAAGCCAAGGCGCTGCGCGACTTTGCCCGCCAGGTCGGTGTCCCGATGGAGCAGACCGTGGCGGTCGGCGACGGCGCCAACGACATCGACATGCTGGCCGCCGCCGGCCTCGGGGTGGCGTTCAACGCCAAGCCCGCGCTGCGGGCGGTTGCCGACACGTCGCTGAGCCATCCCTACCTCGACACCGTGCTGTTCATCCTCGGCATCACCCGCGCCGAAATCGAGGCGGCCGACGCCGTCGACGGCGTGCTGCGTCGGGTGGAGATCCCGCCGGAGTAGATCGCTAGATCACCACGGCCGTCGACTCGACGGTGGCCGAGCCGGTGATGCTGCGCCACGCCCGGCCGAGCAGCTCGATGGCCTCGGTCAGCTCATCCTCGGGCAGCGCGAACGGAATCCGGACGAAGCGCTCCAGCGTGCCGTCCACCCCGAAACGGGGGCCGGGCGGCAACTCGACGCCGAGCCGGGAGGCGGATGCGCACATCGCCGAACTCACCGGTGCGGGCAGCTGCACCCACAGCGACATGCCGCCGGTGCCCGGCAGCGGGCGCCACTCCGGCAGGTGTTGCTCCAACAGTTCGAGTAGCAGCGCCCGACGCCCCCGCAGGATCTCCCGGCGTTCGGGCAATACCTCGTCGGCCCGGTGCGTGAGAAGCCTTGCCGCAGCGAGCTGTTCGACCACCGAGGTACCCAGATCGATCGACGGGCGGACTGCCCGGATGGTGGCGAGCACGCTCGGTTCGGCGCGGATCCAGCCGATGCGCATCCCGCCCCAGAACGACTTCGACATCGATCCGATCGTGATCATCAGGTCGGTGCGTGTCCTCATCGAGGCGGCGACCGGCGGCGGCATCGGCTCGTCGATCCAGACGTCGGTGAGGGTTTCGTCGATCACTGTGCGGGTGCGTGTCTCGGCCACGATGTCGCAAATTCGCTTGCGGTCCGCGGGTGGCATCGAGAACCCTGTCGGATTGTGATTGTCAGGGACCAGATAGGCCAGAGTCGGGGCGAGTTGTCGCACCGCGGCGTGTACGGCGTCGAGTTCCCAACCCTCCCTTGTCATCGCCACCGGAACGGGCCGGGCGCCCGCGGTCGCGATCGCGCTGAGCGCCCCGTGATAGGTGGGCTGCTCCACGAGTACACGATCACCGGGCTGAACGTAGGTCGTCAGGATCAATGCGATCGCGTGCTGCGCGCCGCTGGTGACCATGATCTGGTCGGCTTCGGTGGGAAGCCCTCTGGCGCAATAGCGTTCGGCGATCGCTTCACGGAAGGGCAAGATCCCGCGCATGTCATGACCGGTCTGCTGCAGATAGCCGGCGGACTCGCGGGCGGCCTCGGTGAACGCGTCCTGCACGGCACTGGCCGGGGCGGCCAGAGCGGCCGCCGCCAAATTGATGGCGGCCGGTGTCGGGCTCGGAACACTGACCGGGGTGTGGGGGAGCGCGACCGTGCTGCGGGCGCCGCGCCGGGCATGCAGGTAGCCACTGTCACCCAGTTCCGCGTACGCGGCGGTGACGGTGGTGCGGGAGACCCGCAGGGCTTCGGCGAGCACGCGTTCGCTGGGCAGCCGCGAACCGACCGGCAGCCGGCCGTCGACGATCAGCATGCGCAGCCCGTCGGCCAATGCCTGGTAGGAAGGGCCACTTTTGCTGGAGGTACGCCAGTTGCCCAACTCCCGGACCAAAAGGTCCGGATCGAGAGTTCTGGCCGTCATAGTCGTCGCCATTTGCAAGCCAGTATGAGTCAACTGGCTATTGAAGAGCAAGCCAGTCCGTCGGAAGTATGGTTCGCATGAGTACCTGGTTCTCCCGAGTGGCCTCCCGTCTCGCGACCCTCCTCGACCCCGGCCACGGTCCCTGGAATCCGTCCTCGACCGGATGGGAGGACGTCGACGCCGACGCGCGCCGGATGCGAGCGGATCTCGACGCCCTGCGCGTGCGGTTCTCCGACCACCGGTGAGCGCGGCGCTGCGCGGGTTCGCCCTGCTGACCGGCCTCACCGGCTACGGCCTGTCGATGGCGATGATGGTGCGCGCCGGACTCGGCCTCGATCCGTGGGATGTGTTCCACCAGGGGCTGACCCGGCACACACCGATGACCATCGGGGTGGCCTCGGCGGTGGTCGGCGTCGTCGTGCTACTGGCCTGGATCCCGTTGCGCAACAAGCCCGGTATCGGCACGGTCGCCAACGTCGTCGTCATCGCGGTCACCGTCGACGCCGGTCTGGCCGTGCTGACCGCACCGGAATCGGTACCGGCGAGGGTCGCCCTGATGCTGGGCGCGGTGCTGCTCAACGCGGTGTCGACGGTTCTCTACGTGGGCGCCGGCCTGGGCCCCGGTCCCCGTGACGGCTTGATGACGGGATTGGTTGCGCGGACGGGTGTTTCGGTACGTGTGGTCCGCACCGCGATCGAAGCCACCGTGCTGTCGGTGGGCTGGCTGCTGGGCGGCAGCGTGGGAGTCGGGACCGTCATCTACGCCTTCGGCATCGGGCCGATGGTGCAGCTGGTCCTGCGTCTCACCCCGAAACCGGTCCTGGCCGCAAGCGGGTGGGCGAACATCCTCGAGAAGAGTCGAAAACGCAGCGACCCCAGACGTGCAGACGCGGGTGAATACGGCACGATGGTGCAGTGCCCGATGCCGCCGAAGAGGTCGACCCCGACCTGCTGATCGACTTCCGGAAAGTATCGCTGCGCCGCGGGGGCCGGGTCCTGGTCGGACCCATCACCTGGCAGGTCGAACTCGACGAACGGTGGGTGGTGATCGGCCCCAACGGCGCAGGCAAGACCTCGCTGTTGCGGATGGCGGCCGCGATGGAACATCCGTCGTCCGGTGTCGCCCATGTGCTCGCGGAGCGGCTGGGCCGCACCGACATGGCCGAGCTGCGCCAGCGGGTGGGGTTGAGCAGCGCGGCACTCGCGCAGCGGGTCCCCGACGACGAACTGGTCCGCGATCTGGTCGTCTCGGCCGGGTACGCCGTGCTGGGCCGGTGGCGGGAGAACTACGACGAGATCGACTACGCCCGCGCCGTGGACACGTTGGAGAGCGTCGGCGCCGAGCACCTGGCCGACCGAACCTACGGAACCCTGTCGGAGGGCGAACGCAAACGCGTCCTCATCGCCCGCTCGCTGATGACCGACCCCGAGTTGCTGCTTCTCGACGAGCCGGCGGCCGGGCTGGACCTCGGCGGCCGCGAGGAACTGGTGGCCCGGCTGGCCGATCTGGCCGCCGACCCTGATGCGCCCGCGCTGGTCCTGGTCACCCACCACGTCGAGGAGATCCCGCCCGGCTTCAGCCACTGCCTGATCCTGTCCGAGGGCCAGGTGGTGGCCGGTGGCCTGCTGCGTGACACCCTGACGGCGGAGAATCTGTCCACCGCGTTCGGGCAATCGATTGCGCTGGATGTCATCGACGGCCGCTACTTCGCCCGACGCGTGCGCAGTCGCGCGGCCCACAGGAGGCGCTGATGAGCGACAAGCCCGAACCATTGCCGGTCCGCCCGGCGGCGACGGTCATGCTGATCCGGGACACCCCGGCGGACGGCGTCGAGGTCTTTCTCATGCGCCGCCACAGCGCGATGGAGTTCGCCGGCGGGGTGATGGTGTTCCCGGGCGGAGGCGTCGACGACCGCGACCGCAACTCCGACATCGACTGGTATGGACCCGGGCCGGACTGGTGGGCTACGCGGTTCGGCATCGACGAGGACCTCGCCGAAGCGTTGGTGTGCGCAGCGGCCCGTGAGACGTTCGAGGAGTCCGGTGTGCTGTTCGCCGGACCGGCCGACGACCCGGACGGCATCGTCGCCGATGCGTCGGTCTATCGGGATGCGCGCGGGGCCCTTGTCGACCGCAGTTTGTCGTTCTCGGATTTCCTGCGCCGGGAGAACCTGGTGCTGCGCGCCGACCTGCTGCGGCCGTGGGCCAACTGGGTCACCCCCGAGGAAGAGCGCACCCGCCGCTACGACACCTACTTCTTCGTCGGCGCCCTGCCGGAGGGCCAGCGGGCCGACGGCCACAACACCGAGTCCGATCATGCAGCCTGGACCAGTCCGGAGGCCGCCATCGAGGACTTCGCCGAGGCCCGCTCGTTCCTGCTGCCGCCGACCTGGACGCAACTGGACTCGCTGGCCGGGCGCTCGGTCGACGAGGTGCTGACGCTGGAACGCCAGATTGTGGTCGTCCAACCCAATCTGGCTGTGCGCGAAGGTAACTGGGAGATCGAGTTCTTCAACAGTGATCGGTACAACGAGGCCCGCAACCGTCGCGCCCCGCAGGGTTACGGCGACTGAGGTGCGCGAGTTCGTCACCGTGCACGTCGGCGAGCAGCACCCCGGAGTGGGGGTGCTGCTGGTGTCACGCCCACCGACCAACGCGCTGACCAGGCAGACTTACCGCGAGCTCATCGAGGCGGCCGCCGAGGTGGGCGACCGCGCCGACATCGCGACGGTGATCCTGTTCGGCGGGCACGAGATCTTCTCCGCAGGCGACGACGTCCCCGAACTACGCACGCTGAACCGCGCCGAGGCCGAGGGCGCCGACCGGCTGCGCCGCGATGCGCTCGATGCGGTGGCGGCGATTCCCAAGCCGACGGTCGCGGCGATCACCGGCTATGCCCTGGGCGCCGGGCTGAGCCTGGCGCTGGCAGCCGACTGGCGGGTCAGCGGTGACAACGTCAAACTCGGCGCCACCGAAATCCTGGCCGGGCTGGTCCCCGGCGGTGGTGGGGCCCAGCGGCTGGCCGGCGCGATCGGGCCGGCGCGGGCCAAAGAATTGGCGTTCAGCGGCCGGTTCGTCGACGCCAAGGAAGCACTGGCGCTCGGACTCATCGACGAGATGGTGGCCCCTGATCACGTCTTCGACGCCGCCGCGGCGTGGGCGGGCCGGTTCGTCGACGCCGAACCGAGTGCACTGGCCGGTGCCAAGACCCTCATCGACGGCCGGCTCGATGCCCGTGAGCAGGCCGAATGCTACGGCCAGGTCTTCTCCGCCGGCGACGGCAGTTAGGCTGCCCTGATGACGACGATCGACCCGGCCCCCCAACCGCACGCCACCGCGGAACAAGTCGAGGCCGCGCTCAAGGACAGCAAGCTGGCCCAGATCCTCTACCACGACTGGGAAGCCGAGAGCTACGACGACAAATGGTCGATCTCGTATGACAAGCGCTGCGTGGACTACGCCCGCAACCTCTTCGACGCCACCGTGCCGCCCGAGGAGTTGCGTGAACTGCCCTACGATCGCGCGCTGGAGCTGGGCTGCGGCAGCGGCTTCTTCCTGCTCAACCTGATCCAGGCCGGGGTTGCCCGACGCGGCTCGGTGACCGACCTGTCGCCGGGCATGGTCAAGGTCGCCACCCGCAACGGGGAGAACCTGGGTCTGGACATCGACGGCCGGGTCGCCGACGCCGAAGGCGTGCCCTACGAGGACAACACCTTCGACCTCGTCGTCGGGCACGCCGTGCTGCACCACATCCCCGACGTCGAGAAGTCGTTGCGCGAAGTCGTGCGGGTTCTCAAGCCGGGTGGCCGCTTCGTGTTCGCCGGCGAGCCGACCAGCGTCGGCAACACCTACGCGCGCTCCCTGTCCACGCTGACCTGGCGGGTGGCCACCAACGCCACCAAGCTGCCCGGCCTGCAGGGCTGGCGGCGCCCGCAGGCCGAACTCGACGAGTCGTCGCGCGCCGCGGCGCTGGAGGCGGTCGTCGACCTGCACACCTTCGATCCCGAAGACCTCGAGCGGATGGCCCGCAGCGCGGGCGCCGTCGACGTGTCGACCTCGACAACGGAGTTCACCGCCGCGATGCTGGGCTGGCCGCTGCGCACGTTCGAGGCCGCCGTACCGCCCGGCAAGCTGGGCTGGGGCTACGCCAAGTTCGCCTTCAACAGCTGGATCGGGCTGAGCTGGGTGGATGACAACCTCTGGCGCCGCGTCGTGCCCAAGGGCTGGTACTACAACGTCATGATCACCGGGGTCAAACCGTCCTGACCTTCGGGCGCGACGACGTCACCTACCTCACCAGTGACGCCGGTGTGGCGGCGCTGGCGGAGGTCGCCTGCTACCGGCTGACCGATGCCACCCGGCTCGCCGACATCGCCGCGATCCGCGACCGGTTCGCCGAACGCAGTACGGCCCTGGTCGAGACGACGTTGTTGCGCCGCAAGGCCGTTGCCAAACTCGGAGACCTGAGCGACGTGTCGCGGTGGTTGTTCACCGACGACGCCCTGCAGCAGGCCACCGCCGAGCCGGTGGCCCGGCACCGGGCCGCCCGGCTGGCCGGTGCGGTGGTGCACGACGCGACCTGTTCGATCGGCACCGAGCTGGCCGCGTTGCGGTCCACGGCCGACGTGCTCGTCGGCAGTGATATCGACGAGGTGCGCCTGGCGATGGCCCACCACAACGTTCCGGACGTGGCGCTGTGCCGTGCCGATGCACTGCACCCGGTGAGCCGCGACGCCGTCGTGCTGCTCGATCCGGCGCGCCGCTCGGGCGGGCGTCGCCGCTTCGATCCCCGCGCCTACGTGCCACCGCTGGACGCGCTGTTCGACGCCTACCGCGGCCGGTCCACCGTCGTGAAGTGCGCGCCTGGAATCGATTTCGAGGCGGTCGCGGAGTTGGGCTTCGAGGGCGAGATCGAGGTGACCTCGGCCGGCGGCTCGGTGCGGGAGGCCTGTCTGTGGTCACCCGCACTGGCCACACCGGGAGTGCGCCGGCGGGCCAGCGTCCTGGACCGCGGTGAGGTGATCACCGACGCCGACCCCGACGACTGCCCGACCCGTCCCGCAGGCCGCTGGATCGTCGACCCGGACGGGGCGATCGTGCGCGCCGGCCTGGTCCGCCATTACGCGGCCCGGCACGGGTTGTGGCAGCTGGACCCGGAGATCGCCTACCTCAGTGGCGATCACGTGCCGCCCGGGGTGCGTGGCTTCGAAGTGCTCGACGAGCTGCCGTTGCGGGAAAAGATTCTGCGCCAAGCACTCTCACAGCATGATTGCGGGCAGCTCGAAATCCTGGTGCGCGGTGTCGGCGTCGATCCCGACGCACTGCGACGACGGCTGCGGCCGGCTGGCCGCACCGCGCTGTCGCTGGTGATCACCCGGATCGGCGCCGGCGCGGGGGAGCGCTCCGTGGGCTTCCTCTGTCGAGCATCCGCCGCACACACGTAGCGCGGGTACGCTGGCGGCCAGCGGCGCCGGTGCCGTCTTCGAGCGCGAGGACTGTCGACGAATGCGCATTTCCCATCTGGCCACCCTGCTGGCCCTCGGCGTGCTGGTCGGCGAACAATCCATCGCGGTAGCCGGGGCGGCAACCGACTGCGGGGCCATGGGCGGAACCATGGAAGCCGGCAACGTCTGCCATGTCCACACCGCCGCATCCGGGTACACGATGGATCTGCGGTTCCCCACCGACTACGCCGACGAGCAGACCGTGCTGGACTACCTGACGCAGAACCGCGAGGGATTCACCAACGTCGCGCAGATGCCGTCGATACGCAACATGCCCTACGAAATGGATGTCACCACAGAATCATTCACCTCCGGACCGCCGCCGGGCGCCACCCAGAGCGTGGTGCTGAAACTCTTCCAAGACGTCGGCGGCGCCCACCCGACAACCTGGTACAAGGCGTTCACCTACGATGTGGCACACCGCAAGCCGGTAACCTTCGAGACGCTCTTTCCGCCGGACGCCAAGGTTCTCAACACGATATTCCCGATCGTGCAAACCGATCTCGAGCGTCAGACCGGTCTCACCGGCGTCATCGCCACCGGCGACGGGCTGGACCCGTCGCACTACCAGAACTTCGCCATCACCGACGATGCGGTGATCTTCTACTTCGGTCAGGGCGAGCTGCTGCCGTCGGACGCCGGGGCCACCTCGGCCTCGGTGCCGCGGACGGCCCTCCCGCCGCTGCAGCTCACCTAGGCCGGGTCGAAGCTGTACAACTGGCCTGCGCTGGTGGCGACCACGACCCGCCGATCCAGACCGACCGACACCCCCACCGGGAAGCCATCGGCCTGCGGCAGGGGATAGCTGTTGAGGGTGTGACCGTCCGCGGGGTCGAACGCCAGCAACGATAGTCCCGACGGCGCGCCCGCGGCTACCGTGTAGGCCACGCCGCCGGCCTGACTCGAGGTGCTCAACGGTGTGACATCGTCGCGGCGCCAGGCCACCCGGGCCTGATCGCCGGCGTCCTTGAGCGCCACCAGGTGGGTATTGGGGCCGCCGCCGACGACGATCAGCCCGTCGGGTGACACCGATGGCGGAGTCTGGGGCAGAAAGTCCAGCGGCACAGACCATTTCGGCTTGCCGTCGGAGGTCTTCAATGCCCACAGTTTGTGGTCGCGGCCGGTGACGTACACGGTGGTCCCGTCGGCGGACGCCACCGGTGCGGCCAGCACGCCGGCGGCGATGGCGTCCGACGTCCACTCGCGGGTCAGCAGCGGGGTCTGGCCCGGGTGGTACTGCAGGCCCACCAGCGTCGACGCCTTGGCGCCGGGCAGCCACAGGCTTACGACGATGGTGCGGGTCGCGGTGGCGTAGGCCGGAGGCGCGGCCACCGGGCACTGCGGCATCCCCTGGGCGCAATCGGTCAGCCCGCGGACCGAATCGGTCGGGTCGAGGCCCTCGACGAGATCGAGCGGCGCGCCGGTCACGTCACCGCCGTGGGAGTCGAACACCAGCACCTGCCCGAGGTGGGTGACCACAAGCAACTGGCCGTCACCGAGAAACCTTGCGGTCGTGGGCATTCCGATCACGTTTTGGCGCCAGCGGATCCACTGCGTTGGTGGGTAGGACTGCATCATGCCGGGCTGACCGATGAACAGATTGTCGAACTGGTCGAACAGCGGGCTGGCGAATCCGCCGCCGAGCACCATTCGGGTGCACCAGCGCTGCCTGCCGTTGTTGTCGTTCTCCCACACCATCAGCGAACAGCCGCCGGCGGTCTGCCCGTTCGCCGCGAGATAACTGCCGTCGCCCAGCGCGGCACCCGCGCCGAGTTCGCCCTTCACCGAGCGGCTCCACTTCAGCCGGAGCGCCGCGGCGCCGCCCGTGCTGGTGTAGCTGCTGTTCGCGGCGTCGGCGTACTGGGCCGACCAGCCGTGCGCTGCGGTGGACTGGACCCACGAGTCCGTGTTGCCGCAACCGGCCAAACCGATCACGACCAGCGCGGCCGACGCCAACGCGAGCAATCGCCGCAGCACCCGTGTCACCTTCCCATCGCGCCATCGCGCCCTTGTGTCAGTACAGGCGAGGGTAACCCGCGCCGGACCTCCACTAGGCTCTCAGGCCATGACGACGATGTGGGGATCGCCGCTCCACAAGCGGTGGATGGGTTCGCGCCTGCGGGATCCGCGGCAAGCGCGTTTCCTGACCAAGGACTCGCTGCGCTGGGTCATCGCGAACCGGGCCTACACGCCCTGGTACCTGGTGCGTTACTGGCGTCTGCTGAAGTTCAAGCTGACGAATCCGCACATCATCACCCGCGGGATGGTGTTCCTCGGCAAGGACGTCGAGATCCACGCCACCCCGGAGTTGGCGCAGCTGGAGATCGGGCGCTGGGTGCACATCGGGGACAAGAACACCATCCGCGCCCATGAGGGCTCGCTGCGGTTCGGCGACAAAGTGGTGCTGGGCCGCGACAACGTCATCAACTGCTACCTGGACATCGAACTGGGTGACTCGGCGCTGATGGCCGACTGGTGCTACGTCTGCGACTTCGACCACAAGATGGACAACATCGAGATGCCGATCAAGGACCAGGGCATCGTCAAGAGTCCGGTGCGGATCGGGCCGGACACCTGGATCGCGGCGAAGGTGACCGTCCTGCGCGGCACGACGGTCGGCCGGGGCTGCGTCCTGGGCGCCCACGCCGTGGTGAAGGGCGACATCCCGGATTTCTCGATTGCGGTCGGCTCGCCGGCCAAGGTCGTCAAGAACCGTAAGCTCGCCTGGGACACCTCGGCCGCGCAGCGCGCCGAGCTGGCGGCGGCACTGGCGGACATCGAACGCAAGAAGGCGTCCCGTCTAGAGGCGTAAGTCATCTCTCCCCGGGTCTTTGAGCACTATCTTCCGGCGTTCGTCCGGGGTTATGCCAAAGGCGTCCATTCAATGTCTTCATCGGGGAGGGCACAGTGAAGATCTCCAGTTCCATCAAGGCTGTACTGGCCATCGCGTTGGGCGCACTCATCGCGCTGGCGGCCGCACCGTTCTCGGCGGCGGCCGACTATCCCATCGTCGGCACATTGGGAAGCCCGCTGACGATGACCGACAGCGTCGGCCAGGTCTCGTTGAGCTGGAAGGTCAGTGACCTCAAACCCAGCAGCGACGTGATGCCCGGTTATCCGGTGGCCGGCCAGCTGTGGGAGGCGACCGCGACCGTCAACGCGATCAGCGGCCCGGTCACTCCGGCCGTCTCGCAGTTCAACGCTGTCGCTCCGAATCAGGCGGCCTACCGGGTGCTGTGGATGGTCGCCGCGCCGTCGAACATCAGCGGCGCCACGATTCCGCAGGGCGCGATGGCGACGGGCAAGATCCACTTCGACGTCACCGGGCCGGCGCCGACCACGGTCACCATGAACAACGGGATGGAGGATCTGCTGATCTGGACGCCGTGAGCCCTCAGCGCCCCGGCAGGGCGTGTTCGACGATCGGCCGGCGCGGCAGGGGGTCGCGTTCGTGGCGCTTGGCGGCCAGGTACACCTGAGCGGTCTCGGCCGCCACGGTGTGCCAGTCGAAATCGGACGTCAACCGGTCCCGCGCGGCGATGGCTCGCTGCTGCGCGGCGACGGGATCGTCGAGAACGCGACGCACGGCCGCGGCCAGCGCGGTGACGTCGCGCGGCGGGAAGGACACCCCGGTCTCGCCGTCGATGACGGCTTCGCCGAGTCCGCCCGCGGTGGAGGTGACCAGTGGGATGCCCGCCGCGGCCGCCTCGAGCGCGGCGATGCCGAACGGCTCGTAGTGGCTGGGCAGCACCGCGGCGTCGGCGCGGTGCAGCAGGCGCAGCAACTCGTCGTGGTCGACCCGGCCGGCGAAGTGAACGGCTTTGAGCACCTTGTGCTTTCGGGCCACCTCTACGAGCCAGTCCTGCTGGGTGCCGTCGCCGGCGATCGTCAACGTCGTCCCCGGGTGGGTACGCCGGATGCGCGGTAGCGCCCCGATCGCGTCGTGCACGCCCTTCTCGTACTCGAGCCGGCCGATGTACAACAGCTCCGGCGGGCCCGAGGAGGCTTGGCGGGACGCGAAGGCCCAACGGCTGGAATCGATTCCGTTGCGGATCACGACGATCTCGGCCAGGTCCGGCCCGAACAGCTCGGCGATCTCGTCGGCCATGGATGCCGAGCAGGCGATCAGCGAATCGGACTCCCGCACGAACCAGGATTCGACCGCGTGCACCTGGCGGCTGATCTGGCCGGACACCCAGCCGGAATGCCGCCCGGCCTCGGTGGCGTGCACGGTGGAAACCATGGGCACGTCGAAGAATTCGGCCAGGGCGATGGCCGGATGGGCGACCAGCCAGTCGTGGGCGTGCACGATGTCGGGCTGCCAGCCCTTGGCCTGCAAGGTCAGCCCGGCGCGGATCATGGCGTGGCCCATGGCCATCGTCCACGCCATCATGTCGCGGCCGAAGTCGAATTCGTGCGGGTCCTGCGCGGCGGCGATGACCCGCACACCCTCGTGCACCTCGTCGGTGGTCGGGTGCGTGCTGGGATCGGTGCCCGACGGACGCCGGGAGAGCACTACGACGTCGTGACCGTCGGCGGCCAGCGCGGTCGCCAACTGGTAGACGTGCCGCCCCAGCCCGCCGATGATCACCGGCGGGTATTCCCACGAGACCATCAGGATTTTCATCGCGGCAGCCGCCGGGCGTCGAGTGCGCCGAACAATCCGTCGGCCCGGTTCCAGCCCGCGGCCAGCCGTTCGGCGGCGTCGCGGCGTCCCGACGCCAGCGCGTCGGAGATCTCCCGGGCGGCATGGGCATGCAGGTGTGCGCGGTAGCGCGCGTAGTCGGCAGCGGAATCCTTGCTGACCATGAACGGCCAGTCGCTGGACACCGTCAGCAGGGTCTCGCGCAGGATCTGGTCGGCGACGACATCCCGGCCTGGGGCCGCCCCGCGGTGTGCGAGCGCCTTGTCGACAGTCGTCAGTGCGGTGTCGACGACCTCGGTGTTGAGCGCGACGATGTCGGCCACCTGCTCGCCGGCCCAGACCTGCCAGTCCTTGCCGGATCCCCAAGAGCTGGGCGGCAATTCGACGGCTGTGCCGACGTACCCGGCGGACAGTGCATCGCTGAGTGTGCCCACCCGAACGCCGGCTTCCGGCAGTGCGCGCAGCAACCGCTCGAGCCAGATCGGGCCCTCGTACCACCAGTGCCCGAACAGTTCGGTGTCGAAGGCGGCCACCACGTGTGCGGGACGGCCGATGCGCTGCGACTCCGAGATCAGCCGCTGCCGGACGACTCCGACGAAGTCGGCGACATGGGTGTCGATGGCGTTGTCGGCGCGCTGCGGGTCGTAGGGGGCCTTGGCATCCGAGTCCACGTTGCGGCCGGTGACCCGGGCGGGCTTGAGCCCGGTCAGATGGTCGTAGGTGTGGAAGTCGCGGTACGCGGCATGGCCGGGGTAGCCCGACTTTGGCGACCACACCCGGTAGCTGACCTGCAGGTCGCGCCCGAACGCCACCACGTCGGTCGTTCCGACCGGCCGGCCCAGCGTGGTGTCGCCGTGCAGCGACGGCCCGTCGACCATGAAGTGTCCGACTCCGGCAGCGGCGTAGTCATGTTCCATGCCTGGGGCGTAAGCACATTCGGGTGCCCAGATGCCTTTGGGTGTGTGCGCGAAGCGCTGGCCGGCGTCGGCCAGGCCCTCGCGTAGCGCGAACTCGCGCAGCCGCGGATTGAGCAGCGGCTGGAACGGGTGAGCCAGCGGGCCGCCCAGCAGCTCGACGGTGCCCGCGTCGATCAGCTGGCGCAGCAGGGGCTGGCGCCGTGCCGCCACAACGTGCTGAACTCGTCGAGGGCCTGCCCGGCTTCGTCGTACTCGCGAATACCGAACTCGCGCAATGCTTCCGGAGTCGTCGCGGTGCCGGCGCCGGCACCGGTCGGGGTGCGCAGGGTGGCCGCCTCGAGCGCCCGCAGCTGCCAATTGGCCAGCCACCGATGCATGCCGTCCAGGCAGTAGGGGTCATCGAGTTGCGCGGTGACCACCGGTGTCATGCCCAGGGTGAGCACGCCGCGACGGCCTTCGGCGGCGAGCCTCCGCAACACCCGCATCAGTGGGAGGTAGGCCGCCGCCCAGGATTGGTAGAGCCATTCCTCGCCGACCGGCCAGCGGCCGTGGTGGGCCAGCCATGGGAGGTGGGTGTGCAGGACGAGGGTGAACTGCCCGGGGACGGCCTCAGTCATACGCGCACCGCGATGGCTACCAGATCCAGGCTGCCGTCGATGTCGCGCTCGGCCTCGTCGAGCACGTCGAAGTCCTCGCAGCACACGGCCGCCACATCGGCCAGCAGGTCGTCGGACCAGGGCGCGTCGGCCACTGCCCGCTCGATCTGGGCGTCGATGATCGAGCCGCCGTGGCGTTCGTCCATCGCGGCCAGGACCGGACCGTGAAAGACCCCGCTCATCGAGCGCATCTCGAACTGGCCGCCGCCGGTCAGCAGCTCGGTCAGTTCGGCGGCGTTAAGTTCGCGGGTGTGGAACGGGTTGACCGGGGTGTCCAGCCCGGGGGAGAAGGTGATGCGGTTCGGCGTCGACATCAGCAACAGGCCGCCGGGCCGCAGCACCCGGGCGCATTCGGCCACGAACTGTGGCTGATCCCACAAGTGCTCGATGACCTGGAAGTTCACCACAACGTCAACTGAAGCGTCCGGCAACGGCAAGGCCGCCAGGTTGCCTTCGACGACCTCGACCCGGGGGTAACGGGCCGCCACATGCGCCACCGTCGCCGCGTCGTAGTCCACGGCCACCACCCGACGCGCCACCGACGCGATCAGGTCGGCGCCGTACCCCTCGCCGCAGCCCGCTTCCAGCACGTCACGACCTGCGCACATGTCGAGCAGACGGCGATAGACCACCTCATGGCGGCGAAACCAGTAGTTCTCTTCCGCCAGCCCGGGGATAGTCCGCTCGCCGGTCAGCGGCAAACCGCTGTCACCTGCGTCAGTCACGAATGCGCTCATTGCAAGGCAGGCTAACCCGAAGTTGGCGGTTCGCGAACTGCTCGGTACCGATGGGCTGCTAATACACAAACTTCGACCAGCTATGGTGATCGTGCGAACCACTCTAAGTTACCCATCGGTAACATGATGTGTGTTGCGGAATGACCAAAAGTCTTGCGACCTTTTCTGGCCGCAGGACGCCTGCCAGGAGGACGTAGAAGACTCATGACGAACATCGTGGTCCTGATCAAACAGGTCCCAGACACGTGGTCCGAGCGCAAGTTGTCCGACGGTGACTACACGCTCGATCGCGACGCCGCCGATGCCGTGCTGGACGAGATCAACGAGCGTGCCGTTGAAGAGGCGCTCCTGATCAAGGAGCGCGAAGGCGACGCCGCTGGCACCGTCACCGTGCTGACCGCCGGCCCCGAGCGCGCCACCGAGGCGATCCGCAAGGCGCTGTCGATGGGTGCCGACAAGGCCGTGCACCTGCTCGACGACGGCCTGCACGGCTCCGACATGGTGCAGACCGGCTGGGCCCTGGCCCGCGCGCTGGGCGCCATCGAAGGCACCGAGCTGGTCATCGCCGGTAACGAGGCCACCGACGGCACCGGCGGTGCGGTCCCGGCCATCATCGCCGAGTACCTCGGCCTGCCCCAGCTGACGCACCTGCGCAAGGTGACCGTCGAGGGCGGCAAGATCACCGGCGAGCGCGAGACCGACGATGGTGTGTTCACCCTCGAGGCCTCACTGCCCGCGGTGATCAGCGTCAACGAGAAGATCAACGAGCCGCGCTTCCCGTCCTTCAAGGGCATCATGGCCGCGAAGAAGAAGGAAGTGACCACCCTGACGCTGGCCGAGATCGGCGTCGAGGGCGACGAGGTCGGCCTGGCCAACGCCGGCACTTCGGTGCTGTCGTCCACGCCGAAGCCGCCGAAGACCGCAGGCGAGAAGATCACCGACGAAGGCGACGGCGGCAGCAAGATCGCCCAGTACCTGGTCGCGCAAAAAATCATCTAGCTCCTTCCCGGACCATCGAAAGACAAAGAGGCTGAACAGCTATGGCTGAAGTACTTGTGCTCGTCGAGCACGCCGAAGGTGCGGTGAAGAAAGTCACCGCCGAGCTCATCACCGCCGCCCGTGCCCTGGGCGAGCCGTCGGCCGTCGTGATCGGTGCCCCCGGCACCGCCGCGCCGCTCGTCGACGACCTCAAGGCCGCCGGTGCGGCCAAGATCTACGTCGCCGAGTCGGACGATGCCGCGGGCTACCTGATCACCCCGTTCGTCGACGTTCTGGCGTCGCTGGTGGAGTCGGCCACTCCGGCCGCCGTGCTGCTGGCCGCCAACGCCGACGGCAAGGAGATCGGTGGCCGGCTGGCCGCACGGACCGGTGCCGGTGTGCTGTCCGACGTCGTCGAGGTCAAGGAGGGTGGCAAGGCCATCCACTCGATCTTCGGTGGCGCCTTCACCGTCGAGGCCCAGGCCAACGGTGACGCCCCGGTGATCACCCTGCGTCCAGGTGCCGTCGACGCCGCGCCCGAAGCCGGTGCCGGCGAGCAGGTGACCGTCGAGGTGCCCGCACAGGCCGAGACCGCCACCAAGATCACCAAGCGCGAGCCCGCTGTTGCCGGCGACCGCCCGGAGCTCACCGAGGCCAGCGTTGTGGTCTCCGGTGGCCGTGGTGTCGGCAGTGCCGACAAGTTCTCGGTGGTCGAGGACCTGGCCGATTCGCTGGGTGGCGCCGTCGGTGCATCGCGTGCCGCCGTCGACTCCGGCTACTACCCGGGCCAGTTCCAGGTGGGCCAGACCGGCAAGACCGTCTCGCCGCAGCTGTACATCGCGCTGGGCATCTCCGGCGCGATCCAGCACCGCGCGGGCATGCAGACGTCCAAGACGATCATCGCGGTGAACAAGGACGAGGAAGCACCGATCTTCGAGATCGCCGATTACGGCATCGTCGGTGACCTGTTCAACGTCACGCCGCAGCTGACCGACGCGGTCAAGTCCCGCAAGGGTTAATCACGTCAGGAAGGCCCCCGGCACCGATTTTCGGTGCTCGGGGGCCTTTCGCTTTTATTGGTCATCGAGCGTGCACGAACACGTCACGCTGGCGTTGACATCCCGCCGAACGGCTCAGCAACCGTTCAGGTATGAGCACTGCATCCGTACTCATAGCCCCCGACCAGAACGAGTCCGCCGCGCTGCGCGGCCCGCGCTACTCCCTACTGCTGTCCACCGACCCGAGCCTGATCGACGCGGCCCAGCGGCTGCGGTATCAGGTGTTCACCACCGAACCCGGGTACGCGCTGCCCGCCGACGGCGACGGCCGTGACGCCGACCGGTTCGACGAATTCTGCGACCACCTGCTGGTGCGCGAGGACATCTCCGGAGAGGTGGTCGGCTGCTACCGCATGCTGCCGCCGCCCGGTGCGATTGCCGCCGGAAGCCTCTACACCGCAACCGAATTCGACGTCAGTGCGCTCGACGCGCTGCGGCCGTCACTGGTGGAGATGGGCCGCGCGGTGGTCCGTGCCGACCACCGCAACGGTGCGGTGGTGCTGCTCATGTGGGCCGGCATCCTGGCCTATCTGGACCGCTGCGGATACGACTACGTCACCGGGTGTGTCTCGGTGCCGACGCACCCGAACGACCCAGCAGGTGCGCCGGGCAGCCAGGTTCGCGGGGTGCGCGATTTCGTGCTGCGCCGCCACGCCGCCGCCGCCGAGCACACGGTGTACCCGTACCGGCCGGTCGTGCTGGACGGTAAGGGTCTCGACGACATCGCACCGCCGGCCCGCCCGACCATCCCGCCGCTGATGCGTGGCTACCTGCGCCTGGGCGCCCGGGTCTGCGGGGAACCGGCGCACGACCCTGAGTTCGGCGTCGGCGACTTCCCGGCCCTGCTGGACAAGCGACAGGCCGATACGCGCTATCTGACCAGGCTGAGGTCGGTGTCGGCGGCCAGCGAGATGGCCGACGGAGTCGGGGGACGGCATGACGGTGACCGAGCACGCGTGGCTGCCGCGCGCGTTGTGTGACAGCAGCTGTGTGCACGCCGGCGGTGCCCCGCCGTCGCGGCGGTTGGTCGCGGCGACGCGGGCGACCTACCGCATCGCGGCGGCCCTGATGCTGCTAATGGTGGTGCCGCTGCTGGCGGTACCGCTGCCGGGGCGCGGTCGGGTCCAGCGGCTGTACTGTCGGACCTTCCTGCGCTGCCTCGGTGTGCGAATCACCGTGTCGGGCGGACCGATTCGTAACCTGCGCGGTGTGTTGGTGGTGAGCGGCCACGTCTCCTGGGTGGACACCTTCGTCATCGGTTCGGTGCTGCCCGGGGCCTTCGTCGCCCGCGCGGACCTCATCGACTGGCCCGCCGTCGGCCTGGCCGCGCGGATCATGAAGGTCATCCCGATCGACCGCGCCAGCCTGCGCCGGCTGCCGCAGGTGGTCGCGACGGTGGCCGAGCGGCTGCGCAACGGGCAGACCGTCGTCGCGTTCCCGGAGGGGACCACCTGGTGCGGCCTGGCCTACGGCCAGTTCCGTCCGGCGATGTTCCAGGCCGCCGTCGACTCCGGTCGGCCGGTGCAGCCGCTGCGGCTGACCTACCACCACCGCGACGGGCGACCGTCGACGGTGACGGCTTTCGTCGGAGACGACTCGCTGTGGCAGTCATTGAGCCGCACGGTGCGGACCCGGGTGACCGTCGTCGACGTCGAGGTGGCGTCCCTGGAGCTGCCAGGTGCCGATCGGCGGGAGCTGGCGGCCCGCTGCGAGGTGGCGGTGCGTGGGCAGATCGCCCCGCGGTTCCAGCACAGCCACGCCCTGGCGGGCTGATTTCGCCACCGAACGCCGCTCCAGAGTCACGTTGGGCGCCGAGCGTCACGCTGGGGTGACGTTCGCCGTGGCGAGAGGCCTGCTCGCCTGCCGGTATCCTGGACGGGCTATGAGCCCGACCGCCGGTCCGGTGTATCTCGACCACGCTGCCACCACCCCGATGCATCCTGCTGCCATCGAGGCGATGACGGCTGCGCTGGCCACCGTCGGCAACGCCTCCTCGCTGCACACCGCGGGCCGCGACGCCCGGCGCCGGATGGAAGAGGCCCGGGAGACCATCGCGGCGCGCCTCGGGGCCCGGCCGTCCGAGGTGATCTTCACCGCAGGCGGCACCGAGAGCGACAACCTCGCGGTCAAGGGCATCTACTGGGCGCGGCGTGACGCTGAACCCGCCCGCCGCCGCATCGTGACCACCGCGGTCGAGCACCACGCCGTCCTCGACGGCGTCACCTGGCTGGCCGAGCACGAGGGCGCCGAGGTGACATTCCTGCCGACCGAATCGGACGGGTCGGTGACGGCGGCCGCGCTGCGCGAGGCGCTCACCGAACACGACGACGTGGCACTGGTCTCGGTGATGTGGGCCAACAACGAAGTCGGCACGATCATGCCGATCGCCGAACTGGCCGCCGTGGCCGCCGAGTTCGACGTGCCGATCCACAGCGACGCCGTCCAGGCGGTCGGTCACATCCCGGTGAACTTCGCCGGCTCCAACCTGTCGGCCATCAGCCTGGCCGCACACAAGTTCGGCGGGCCGACCGGCGTGGGCGCGCTGCTGCTGCGCCGGGCCACCGCGTGCGTTCCGCTGCTGCACGGCGGCGGTCAAGAACGCGATGTCCGCTCGGGCACACCGGATGTCGCGGGCGTGGTCGCGATGGCGGCGGCTGCCGATGTCGCCGTTGAATCGCTCGACGCCACCGGCGCCCGGCTGCGCTACCTGCGCGATCGGCTCGTCAACGGGGTGCTGGAGTCGATCGCCGACACCCACGTCAACGGAGCCCTCGGCGATCGCCGGCTCCCGGGCAACACCCACTTCACCTTCCGCGGTTGCGAGGGCGACTCGCTGCTGATGTTGTTGGACGCCAACGGAATCGAATGCTCGACAGGATCGGCGTGCACCGCCGGTGTCGCGCAACCGTCGCATGTCCTGTTGGCCATGGGCGCCGACGCCGATGCCGCCCGCGGATCACTGCGATTGTCCTTGGGCCACACCAGCACCGAGGGCGACGTCGATGCGGCGCTGCGGGTGCTGCCCGCCGCGGTCGAGCGCGCCCGCCAGGCCGCGCTGGCCAGTTCATCGCTGGGGGCGCTGCGATGAGGGTGCTGGCAGCAATGAGCGGTGGCGTCGATTCGTCGGTGGCCGCCGCCCGGATGGTCGACGCCGGCCACGAGGTCGTCGGGGTGCACCTCGCGCTGTCGCGACAACCCGGCACCCTGCGGACAGGTTCGCGCGGCTGCTGTTCCAAAGAAGACGCCGGCGACGCCCGCAGGGTCGCTGATGTTCTCGGAATTCCCTTCTACGTCTGGGATTTCGCCGACAAGTTCGCCGAAGACGTGATCGACGACTTCGTCTCCTCCTACGAACGCGGCGAGACCCCCAATCCCTGCGTGCGCTGCAACGAGAAGATCAAGTTCTCCGCGCTGGCGGCCAAGGCGCTGGCGTTGGGCTTTGATGCGGTGGCCACCGGTCACTACGCCCGGCTGTCCGACGGCCGGCTGCGGCGCGCTGTCGACGTCGACAAGGACCAGTCGTACGTGCTCGGCGTGCTGACGGCCCAGCAGCTGCGCCACGCGGCGTTCCCGATCGGCGACACCCCCAAGCCGGCGATCCGCGACGAGGCCGCCCGCCGCGGACTGTCCGTGGCTGCCAAGCCCGACAGCCACGACATCTGCTTCATCCCCTCCGGTGACACCCAGGCCTTCCTCGGCGCCCGGATCGGTGTGCGACGCGGAGCCGTCGTCGACGACGCCACGGGTGCGGTGCTCGCCGAGCACGACGGCGTGCACGGTTTCACCATCGGCCAGCGCAAGGGGCTCGGCATCGCCGGGCCCGGACCGGACGGCCTACCGCGGTACGTCACCGCCATCGACGCCGAGTCACAGACGGTGCGGGTGGGGGCGAAAGAAGACCTCGAAGTGCAGTCGCTGACCGGCATCCGCCCGGTGTTCACCTCCGGCGTCGCGCCCACCGGGCCGGTGGAATGCGAGGTTCAGGTCCGTGCCCACGGTGGCGTGGTCCCGGCCGTCGCCGAAGCGGTCGGCGACGAGCTGCGCGTTTCCCTGCGTGTTCCGCTGCGCGGCGTCGCGCCGGGACAGACGCTGGTGCTCTACCGGCCAGACCCGGCGGGCGATGAAGTGGTCGCCAGCGCGACGATCAACCGCCCGGAATCCTGTTGAGAATGTTCGTCATCACGATCTCGGGCACCGACTCGGGAAACGTGCAGAACGTAACCTCCACCAACACCGACGCCTTGAGCCGGTAGTCCCGGCCGCACCGGCCGGCACGGGTGCGCAGTGACTGGGCGTCGCCATCGACCTCGCCGACCAGACCGGCGCCCATCGAGCCGTCGGCGCAGCGGTGCACGGCGGTCGAGAGGGTGTTGAACGCCTGCCGCGCGGTGCCCTCGTCCCGGTAGGCCGCGGCCCCCTCGGAGACCAGCGCGCGCCGCGGCGGGTACTGGAAGCTGGTCTTGTGGAAGTCCTCGACGTCGCTGCCGAAGGTGTCGGTTTCGGCGAAGATGAAGCGGCAATCGCGGGGGACCGACTCGGCCAGTGGCTCGACGTCCACCATGGCTTTGCCGTCCATGCTCGGGATGATCGTCACGTCCTGGCCGCCACCGGTGATGGCCTGGATTTGGGCCTGGCTGAGCATGATTCGGTCGACATCGACGATCCCCGGCGGGGTGTACGGCGGCTCGCTGAGGGCGCGCAGTGGTGCCCCGTCGACCCACTGGGTGCAGCCGGTCAGCAGCGCCGCAGCAGCGCAACAGGCCACTGCCGCGCGCACCGTCATAGCATCACGGTAGGCCCCCGGCCGTGCGGCGTGCCCGGGCTGTCCAATACGGTTGCCCGGTGAGTGATTTCGCGGCAGCCACCGGTATCGGCTCGTGGCCGGGTTCCGCCCCGCGGGAAGCCGCCGAGATCGTGGTCGGGGAGCTTCACCGACTGCCGCACCTGGTCGAGCTGCCGGCCCGCGGCGTGGGCGCCGACATGATCGGGCGGGCCGGCGCGCTGCTGGTCGACATCGCCATCGACACCGTGCCGCGCGGCTACCGCATCACCGCCCGGCCGGGTGCTGTCACGCGCCGGGCGAAGAGTCTGCTCGACGAGGACATCGACGCCATCGAGGAGGCCTGGGAGAAAGCCGGCGGACCCGGCTCCGGGCGGCCGGTCAAGGTCCAGGCGCCGGGCCCGGTCACGCTGGCCGCCCAGCTCGAGTTACCCAACGGGCACCGGGCGCTCACCGATGCGGGTGCGGTCCGCGATCTGACGTCGTCACTGGCCGAGGGGTGGCGCGGCACCGCGCCGAGCTGGCCCGGCGGTTGGGGACGACGGTGGTGGTGCAGTACGACGAGCCGGTCCTGTTTGCCGCACTTGCCGGCCGGCTGACCGGGGTGACGTCGCTGAACCCGGTGCATCCGGTCGACGAGGTGGTGGCGATCGGTCTGCTCGACGAGTGTGTGGCTGCGGCAGGTGCTGACGTATTGCTGCACAGCTGCGCAGACATTCCGTGGAAAGTATTGCAGCGCAGTGCTATTCACGCGGTCGCGGTGGATGCGGCCACCCTTGGTGACGCCGACTTCGACGGGCTGGGAGAGTTCCTGGACTCGGGTCGCACGGTCGTCTTCGGCCTGGTGCCGACGAGCGTACCGGCGAAGCGACCGTCGCCCGAGGAGGTTGCCGCCGCAGCCGTCGCGATCACCGACCGAATTGGCTTCTCCCGCAGTTCGGTTCGCGATCGGGTAGGCATCAGCCCGGCCTGCGGGCTGGCCGGTGCCACTGCCGAATGGGCCCGCGTCGCGATCGGCTTGTGCCAGCGGGCCGGCGACGCCGTCACCGAGGACCCCGAAGCGATCTAGCTGCGTAGTCGTCGCCCGCAGGGTCTGCGGTGCTGAATTGACTTCGGCGCAAATTGGACCCGCGACGCTGCGGCGATGGGCACAATGAGTGCCGCACGCGCTTGCGATTGTGATGAGCCGGGGGCATGGCATGGGGATGAGCCGACGTGGATTCCTGACAGCGGCCACGGTCGTGGGTGGTGGCCTGGTACTGGCCGGCTGCTCAAACTCGGACAGTTCCGCGGTCAAAGACCTTCAGCGCCGCCTGAAGGGCCAGGTACTGGTACCCGCTGACCCGAAATTTGCCGAGGCGAACCTGCCCGCCAACGATCGATACGAGTCGGTCATCCCGATGGCGATCGCACTGTGCGCGACCCCGGAAGATGTGCAGACGTGTGTGCGGTGGTGCGTCGAGGAGGGTGTCCAGCCCGTCGTGCGCGGCGGGGGGCACAACTACATCGGCGCGTCGACGACGACTGGCCTGCTGATCAAGACCGGGGCGATGAACGAGGTCTCCGTGGATGCCAAGGTCGGGACGGTGACCTTGGGAGCCGGTGCGCTGAATGCGGATTTGCTGTCGGCGCTGCGGGGCGGAGCCCTGATGCTGCCGATCGGCACTTGCCCGTCGGTCGGCGTCGCCGGGCTGGTCCTCGGTGGTGGTATCGGCGACAACAGCCGCTGGGCCGCGATGACCTGCGATCACCTGGAATCGACCACGCTCGTGTTGGCCAACGGTGAGACAGTCGAGGCGAGCGATACTGCAAACCCCGATCTCTTCTGGGCGCTGCGCGGTGCGGCCGGCGGCAACTTCGGGATCAACACGTCACTCACCTTCCGGCTGGTGGAGATCCCCAAGCCAAGGATCACGGTCTTCGGCATGGCGTTCAGCGGCAAGGACGCGATGGTGGCCGGCTGGTCGGCGTTCGACCGGCTGATGCTGTCGGCGCCAAATCAGCTGTCCGGCTTTGCGGCCGTCACGAACGTGCGGCCCCTCGGCGCTGACAACAAACCCGCTGCCCGCTATGCGGCCCCCTTCCCGACGCTGACCATCGATGGGTCCTATCAGGGGACGCAAGAGGAGGCGCGGGAGGTTCTCGCACCGGTGATCAATATTCGGGCGACGGACCTGATCATGGGCGAGTTGGACTACTGGGACGCCCAGATCAATTGGTTGGCGGTTGGTGACATGCCCAAACACGGGCTGGAGGAATGTTCCCGGTTCACCAGCGAACCGATTCCTACCGACCGGCTCGCCCAACTGATCGACCGGGTACTGGCCGCCCCCGGCGGAACCGAGGACGCCAACGCCGAGGTGCGGCTGATGTGTTGGAGCGGGGGCCAGGTCAATCAGGTCGCCCCCGACGCCATGGCCTACGTCCATCGGTCCGGTAACCACCTGCTGCGCCCCGCGGTGTGGTGGCGCAACCAACCGCCCTCCATGCAGCGCGACCTGCTTGACTGGACGGCAGACACTTTTGCGTTCATCTCCGGCTTCACTCAACCCGGGAGTTTTCAGAACTGGCCGTACTCCGAGCAGAAGGATTGGCAACAGGCGTATTACGGCACCAACTTCGACCGGTTGAGGCAAGTCAAGCAGCGGTACGACCCTCGCAATTTGTTCCACTACGCTCAGAGCATCCCGGTGTGATCCGTCGAGAAGGCGGGTCGGCTACGGCAACTGACCGAATCATGTTCTTCCGCAATGCTATTCGAGGTCTGCCGGTGGGCGCTGACCGGGTTTCGGGTTCCCGCAGGCGATCCCGAACAACTAGTCCCGCTGCATCGCGTCCAGCTGCTTGGTCAGGCGCGCCGGGGCCTGCAGCCGGAACGACGCGTCGATCAGTTCGGCGACTTCGGTCCAGTCGATCGTGTCGGCATCGAAGTCCAGGCCCAGCCAGCCGAAGGGTCCGAGGTAGGCGGGGAAGAAGAACCGGGCGTCCTGCTGCAGCGCCTCGCGCTCGCTGTCGTCGACCTTGATCAGCAGCGCGTGGGCGTAGCGGATCATCGGGCCCCTGGGATTCTTCTGACTGCCGCCGTAGACGGCGAACATCTTCGGCGCCGAGAACGTCGGCCTGCCGTGCGAGATCTTCTCGGTGGCCTCCGGCAACGCCAGCGCGATCGTGCGCACCCGAGCCAGGATCGGGTCGTCGTCGTCGAACATGGTCGGGTGCGGCATGGCCCCACCTTGCCACGCTCGAAGCCTGTCGGATCGCTCCGATAGCCTGCCTGGGTGGCAGCAGAGACGTCCGAACCCGAGGTTGACCCCATCGATCCGGATGTGCGGCGGCGTTGGCAGGAACTTGCCGAAGAGGTGCGCGAGCATCAGTTCCGCTACTACATCAAGGACGCGCCGATCGTCTCCGACGCGGAGTTCGACAGGCTCTTCAACGAGCTCCTCGCGCTCGAGGATCGTTTTCCCGAGCTTCGGGTGGCCGACTCGCCGACCCAGCTGGTCGGCGGCGCGGGCTTCGCCACCGACTTCGCCGAGGCCGCCCACCTGGACCGCATGCTGAGCCTCGATGATGTGTTCAACACCGAGGAGCTGGCGGCCTGGTCCAGCCGGGTCGAAGCCGAGATCGGCCGGGATCCGCAGTACCTGTGCGAGTTGAAGATCGACGGCGTCGCTATCGCCCTGGTGTACCGCGACGGTCGGCTGGAGCGGGCCGCCACCCGCGGTGACGGCCGGGTCGGCGAGGACGTGACCAACAATGCGCGCACCATCGACGACATCCCCGAAACCCTCACTGCGTCAGAGGATTACCCGGTTCCAGCGCTACTCGAGGTGCGCGGCGAGGTGTTCTTCATGCTGGCGGATTTCGAGAACCTGAACGCCAGTCTGGTCGAGGAGGGCAAGGCGCCGTTCGCCAACCCGCGCAACAGCGCGGCCGGCTCGCTGCGGCAGAAGAATCCGGCGGTCACCGCCCGCCGGCGGCTGCGGATGATCTGCCACGGCCTCGGCCGCACCGACGGGTTCGCCCCCGACTCCCTGCACGACACCTACTTTGCGCTGAAGGCCTGGGGTCTGCCGGTCTCCGATCACACCACTCGGGTGGCGGGGCTGGCTGCCGTCGAGGAGAAGATCGTCTATTGGGGCGAGCGCCGTCACGAGATCGAGCACGAAATCGATGGCGTGGTGGTCAAAGTCGACGACTTCGCTCAGCAGCGCCGCCTCGGCGCCACCTCCCGGGCGCCGCGCTGGGCGTGCGCCTACAAGTACCCGCCGGAGGAAGCCCAGACCACGCTGCTGGACATCCAGGTCAATGTCGGTCGCACCGGCCGCGTCACCCCGTTCGCGATGATGACGCCGGTGAAGATCGCCGGATCGACGGTCGGCATGGCCACCCTGCACAACGGCTCGGAGGTCAAGCGCAAAGGCGTGCTGATCGGTGACACCGTGATGATCCGCAAAGCCGGTGACGTCATCCCCGAGGTCCTGGGACCCGTCGTCGACCTGCGTGACGGCACCGAGCGCGAATTCGTGATGCCCACCCACTGCCCGGAGTGCGGCACCCCGCTGGCCCCGGCCAAGGAGGGCGATGTCGACATCCGGTGCCCGAACGCCCGATCCTGCCCCGCGCAACTGCGTGAGCGCGTCTTCCACCTGGCCGGCCGCGGTGGGCTGGACATCGAGGGGCTGGGTTACGAGGCGGCCACCGCGCTGCTGGCCGCCAAGGTCATCGGCGACGAGGGTGACCTGTTCAACCTCACCAGCGCCGACCTGATGACATCGGATTTCTTCACCACCAAGGACGGGACGCTGTCGGCCAACGGCGCCCGGTTCCTGATCAACCTGCAGCAGGCCAAGGATCGGCCGTTGTGGCGGATCCTGGTGGCGTTGTCGATCCGCCACGTCGGGCCGACTGCGGCGCGGGCGCTGGCCGTGGCGTTCGGCAGCCTCGACGCGATCATGGCCGCCACCGAGGAACAGCTCGCCGACGTCGAAGGGGTCGGGCCGACGATCGCCGCCGCGCTGGTCGAATGGTTCGCCGTCGACTGGCATCGCGCGATCATCGACAAGTGGCGGGCGGCCGGAGTGCGGATGGAAGACGTCCGCGATGCCTCGATCAGCCCTACGCTGCAAGGACTTTCGATCGTGGTCACCGGCTCGCTGCCGAATTTCTCCCGCGACGAGGCCAAGGAGGCCATCATCAGCCGCGGCGGCAAGGCGGTCGGTTCGGTGTCGAAGAAGACGTCGTACGTCGTGGCGGGTGACTCACCCGGATCGAAGTACGACAAGGCCGTCGAGCTCGGGGTCCCGATCCTCGACGAGGACGGGTTCCGCATGCTGCTGGACGAGGGACCACCACCGCCGGCCGAAGCCGACGACTGACTCAGCGCAGGATCGTCGCGACGATCCCGGCCAAGTAGCCGAGCCGGGCGACCTCGGAGGGCCGGAACAACGGCCCGCCGGGGCGGCCCAACAGCACCGCGGTATTCGGGTCGCCGAGTGGCGCGGCGGCCAGCGTGGTGTCCATGTCACGCCACGCCTGCGGCACCCAGTCGGCGGTGCCGTCGAGTGCTTCGGCGTGTGCGAGGGGCAACCACGGCGCGGAGGTCGCCGCAGTCTCCGGCGCGCCGGAACTGCCGACCACGCGTTCCAGGCCAGACTCCGACATCCGCGCCACCGTGCAGAAGCCCACCCGCAGCACCCGTGGCGCCTCGTCGGCGAGCACCTGCAGCTTGGCGGCCCGGTTGCCGGCCGCCGCGATGTGGTCGATCAGCTCCAGCTCGCGATGGGCCTCCAACAGCCCGGTGTGCGGCCGGATGGTGTCGACCCGCACGCCCTTGATCTGTTCGGCGGCCGTGATCAGCATGTCGGGCATGGCGCCTAGTGGGAGCTCGACGACCAGGTCGTCGATCGCCCAGCCGGGTCCCCGCTCGACCACGTCGAGCGACAGGATGTCGGCGCCGACGGTGCCCAGCGCCACGGCGAGCGAGCCGAGGCTACCGGGCCGGTCGGCCAGCTGGACCCGCAGCAGATACGAAGGCACGCGGACACTGTTTCACAGCCGCCTGGACTCAGCATTCCGGCAGGGTCGGCCACTCAGCGCCGCAGAAACAGCGTGCAGGGCGAGGACCAGCAGCCCCCCAGCGGCAGCCCGGCCGGTGGAAGCAGTCCCCACGGCGCGCGGATCACCCTTTCACCTAGGCTTGACCACCGTGTCCCAGATCTCCCGCGACGATGTCGCCCGGCTCGCCAAGCTGGCCCGGCTGGCCCTGACCGACAACGAACTCGAGAGCTTCGCCGGCCAGCTCGACGCCATCCTGGAGCACGTCAGCCAGATTCAGGCCGTCGACACCGCAGACGTGAAGCCGACCGACAACCCCCTGAAAGACGTCAACGTCACCAGGCCCGACGTGGTTCAGTCGTGCCTGACCCAGGAGGAAGCGCTCGCCGAGGCGCCGGCCGCAGCAGAGGGCCGCTTCGCGGTCCCGCAGATTTTGGGGAGCCCCAGTGAGTGACTTGATCCGGCTCGACGCCGCCACCCTGGGCGAGAAGATCGCGGCCAAAGAGGTCTCCTCGGTCGAGGTGACCCAGGCCTGCCTGGACCAGATCGCCGCCACCGACGAGCGCTACCACGCCTTCTTGCACGTCGCCGCCGACGAGGCGCTGGCCAGTGCCGCCCGCGTCGACGCCGCCGTCGCCGCCGGCGAGACGCTGCCGTCGCCGCTGGCCGGTGTGCCGCTGGCCCTCAAGGACGTCTTCACCACCGTCGATATGCCGACGACGTGCGGCTCGAAGATCCTCGAAGGCTGGACCTCGCCGTACGACGCGACGGTGACTGCTCGGCTGCGCGCCGCGGGCACCCTGATCCTCGGCAAGACCAACATGGATGAGTTCGCGATGGGCAGCTCCACCGAGAACTCGGCCTATGGCCCGACCCGCAATCCGTGGGACGTCGACCGGACGCCGGGCGGTTCGGGCGGTGGCAGCGCTGCCGCGCTGGCCGCCTTCCAGGCGCCGCTCGCGATCGGCTCCGACACCGGTGGCTCGATCCGCCAGCCGGCGGCACTGACCGCGACCGTCGGGGTCAAACCCACCTACGGAACGGTGTCGCGCTACGGGCTGGTGGCGTGCGCGTCGTCGCTGGACCAGGGCGGGCCGTGCGCTCGCACCGTGCTCGACACCGCGTTGTTGCATTCGGTGATCGCCGGGCATGACCCGCGCGACTCCACCTCCGTCGACGCGCAGGTCCCCGATGTGGTGGCGGCAGCGAAGGCCGGCGCCCATGGCGACCTGTCCGGCGTGCGGATCGGTGTGGTCAAGCAGCTGCGCAGCGGTGAGGGGTACCAGCCGGGCGTGCTGGATTCGTTCAACGCCGCCGTCGAGCAGCTCGAAGCGCTGGGTGCCGAGGTCAGCGAGGTGGACTGCCCGCACCTGGACTACTCGCTGTCCGCCTACTACCTGATCCTGCCCTCGGAGGTGTCGAGCAACCTCGCCCGCTTCGACGCCATGCGATACGGGTTGCGGGTCGGCGACGACGGCACTCGCAGCGCCGAAGAGGTGATGGCACTGACGCGGGCGGCCGGATTCGGTCCAGAAGTCAAGCGCCGCATCATCATTGGCACGTATGCGCTGTCGGCGGGCTATTACGACGCCTACTACAACCAGGCGCAGAAGGTTCGCACCCTGATCGCCGGTGACCTCGACGCCGCCTACGAGAAGGTGGACGTGCTGGTGTCCCCGGCCACCCCGACCACCGCATTCCGGCTGGGGGAGAAGGTCGACGATCCGCTGGCGATGTACTTGTTCGACCTGTGCACGCTGCCGCTGAACCTGGCCGGGCACTGCGGAATGTCGGTGCCGTCGGGACTGTCGGCGGACGACAATCTGCCGGTCGGCCTGCAGATCATGGCGCCCGCGCTCGCCGACGACCGGCTGTATCGCATCGGTGCGGCCTATGAGTCTGCCCGCGGTTCGCTGCCAACAGCGATCTGACGGGGCAGGATAGGGCCCATGCGAATCGGAGTGCTGACCGGTGGGGGTGACTGTCCGGGCCTGAACGCGGTGATCCGGGCCGTGGTGCGGACCTGTGACGCCCGCTACGGGTCTTCGGTGGTCGGGTTCCTGGACGGCTGGCGTGGCCTGCTCGAGGACCGCCGGATCCAACTGCACAACGACGACCGCAACAATCGGCTGCTCGCCAAGGGCGGCACCATGCTGGGCACCGCCCGCACCAATCCCGACAAGCTGCGCGCCGGTCTGGACGACATCAAACAGACGCTGGAGGACAACGGGATCGACGTACTGATCCCGATCGGCGGCGAGGGAACCCTGACCGCCGCGCACTGGCTGTCCGAGGAGGGTGTGCCCGTCGTCGGCGTGCCCAAGACCATCGACAACGACATCGACTGCACCGACGTCACATTCGGCCACGACACCGCGCTGCAGATCGCCACCGAGGCGATCGACCGGCTGCACAGCACCGCGGAGTCGCATCAGCGGGTGATGCTGGTCGAGGTGATGGGCCGGCACGCGGGCTGGATCGCGCTGAACGCTGGGCTGTCCTCGGGCGCGCACATGACCCTTATCCCCGAGCAGCCCTTCGATGTCGAAGAGGTGTGCCGGCTGGTCAAGAAGCGCTTCCAGCGCGGCGAGTCCAGCTTCATCATCGTGGTCGCCGAAGGGGCCAAGCCGGCCGAGGGGTCGATGCAGCTGCGCCAGGGCGGCACCGACGAATTCGGGCATGAACGTTTCACCGGGGTGGCTCAGCAGCTGGCCATGGAGGTGGAGAAGCGGATCAAGAAGGAAGTCCGGGTCACGGTGCTCGGTCACGTCCAGCGTGGCGGCACCCCGACGGCCTATGACCGGGTGCTGGCCACCCGGTTCGGTGTCAACGCCGCCGACGCCGCGCACGCCGGTGAGTACGGGATGATGGTGTCGCTGCGCGGGCAGGACATCGGCCGGGTGCCGTTGGCGGACGCGGTGCGCCAGCTCAAGCTGGTGCCGCAGAGCCGCTACGACGACGCGGCCGCCTTCTTCGGCTGACAGTTCCTTCCGCGAGCAGACACAAAATCGCATGATTTGGTTGGTTTTGCTGCGAGTTTGTGTCTGCTCGCCGCGGGAGGGTTCCGAGAAACCGGCCCCACTAGGATTGACCGCATGACTGCTGCTGCGCAGGCTGACCTGCTCGACTACGACGACGTCATCGCCCGCTTCGACCCGGTGCTCGGGCTCGAGGTGCACGTCGAGCTGTCGACGGCCACCAAAATGTTCTGCCCCTGCGCGACGACGTTCGGCGCCGAGCCCAATACCCAGGTGTGCCCGGTCTGCCTCGGCATGCCCGGCGCGCTGCCGGTGCTCAACGAGGCGGCCGTCGAGTCGGCCATCCGGATCGGTCTCGCGCTGAACTGCGACATCGCGCCGTGGTCGCGCTTCGCGCGGAAGAACTACTTCTATCCCGACCAGCCGAAGAACTACCAGATCTCGCAGTACGACGAGCCGATCGCCTTCGACGGCTACCTCGACGTCCCGCTCGACGACGGCAGCACCTTCCGCGTCGCGATCGAGCGTGCGCACATGGAGGAGGACACCGGCAAGCTCACGCACGTCGGCGGCGACACCGGCCGCATCCACGGCGCGACCACCTCGCTGCTGGACGTCAACCGCGCCGGGGTTCCGCTGATCGAGATCGTCACCAAGCCGATCGAGGGTACCGGTGAGCGGGCACCCGAGGTCGCCCGCGCCTATGTCACCGCGCTGCGGGATCTGCTGCGCGCACTGGGTGTCTCCGATGTACGAATGGATCAAGGCTCGCTGCGGTGCGACGCCAACGTGTCGCTGCGCCCGATCGGCCAGCAGGAGTTCGGTACCCGTACCGAGACCAAGAACGTCAACTCGCTCAAGAGCGTGGAGGTGGCGGTCCGCTACGAAATGCGCCGCCAGGCAGCGATTCTCATCGAGGGCGGCAAGATCCATCAGGAGACCCGGCACTTCGACGAGGGCGGCTTCACCTCACCGGGCCGCGACAAGGAGACCGCCGAGGACTACCGGTATTTCCCGGAGCCCGACCTGGAGCCGGTGGCCCCGAGCGAGGAGCTGGTGGCCCGGCTGCGCGACACGATCCCGGAGCTTCCGTGGTTGTCGCGCAAGCGAATTCAGGACGACTGGGGCATTTCCGACGAGGTGATGCGTGACCTGGTGAACGCCGGCGCCATCGAGCTGGTCGCCGCGACGGTCGAGGCCGGCGCCAGCAGTGAGCACGCCCGGGCCTGGTGGGGAAACTTCTTGGTGCAGAAGGCCAACGAATCCGGCGTCGAGCTCGCGGCGCTGCCGATCACGCCGGCTCAGGTGGCGAAGGTCGTCGCGCTGGTCGATGAGGGCAAGTTGTCGAACAAGCTGGCGCGCCAGGTCATCGAAGGTGTGCTAGCCGGCGAGGGTGAGCCCGAGCAGGTGATGACCGACCGAGGTTTGGCGCTGGTCCGCGACGACTCGCTGATCCAGACCGCTGTCGACGAGGCGCTCGCAGCCAATCCCGATATCGCCGAGAAGATCCGCGGCGGCAAGGTGCAGGCGGCGGGTGCGATCGTCGGCGCGGTGATGAAAGCCACCAAGGGGCAGGCCGACGCGGCGCGAGTGCGCGAATTGGTCATGGCCGCGTGCGGCCAGAGCTAGTCAGGCGCTGAGGCGGCTGCGGTTGATCCACCACTGCTCGTGCAGTCGCCGACATCGGCCGGCTGAGAGCGGTTCGTCACCGTCGTAGCGGTCCAGGACGGCGGCCGCCCCGGCGAAGTCGCGGTTGCGGATGCCCAGGGTCGTGACGACGATCGTCGCCAGGCCCGCCGACCGCGCGGTGTGGAACCCGGCCGGGGAATGCTCGACGGCCATCGCGGCCTCGGGGCGGACCCCGAGTTCGCACAGCGCCCGGTGATACACCTCCGGGTCGGGCTTGGGCCGGGTGACGTCATCGCCGGTGATCAGCACCTCGACCACGCCGTCGCCGATGAGCTCGCGGACCAGTGGTTCGACCCAGTCGCGGGGACCCGCGGCGGTGACGCCGACCCGGATGTCGGCGCAGTGCAGGCTCCAGATCAGCTCGCGGAACATGTGCGCATCGCGTTCGGTGGCCGCCAGCGGCGCGTCGAAGTCGAAAATGACCGCTTCGAGTTCCGGCGCGTCGTCATGCGCGCACCGCGCCCGATCCCACCAGAAGGATCGATTCCGGCTGATCGTGTCCAAAAGCATCGTGGCCACGGGGGAAGTATCGCGCGCAGTGTGGGGCGCAGCATCCCCCGTTCAGGGGAGAGGCGGGTGAGTCCCTCACCCGCCTCACCGTGGTGACACCGCTGGCCGTTCCGGCGAATTTTCGACGAAATCACCTGCGGCAGTGGTCTTTCTGTGGAATTGACAGGTGTCGAGTGGCAATGCGGTCCGGCGGGCGTGGTCGCGGCACTACGGTGTTGTCCATGACGGTGCGGGTGGTGCTGGTCGACGACCACGAAATGGTCATCGAGGGCCTCAAGGCGATGCTCGCGCCGTTCGGTGAACGAGTCGAGGTGGTGGGTGAGGCGGTCGGGGCCGAGAAGGCCATGGCCGTCATCGTCGACCTCCAACCCGACATCGTGTTGTGCGACGTGCGGATGCAGGGTGCCAGCGGTCTGGACTTGTGCCGGGAGATCCGCAAGCGCGATCCGCAGCGCAAGGTCATCCTGCTCTCGGTCTACGACGACGAGCAGTACCTTTTCCAGGCCATGCGTGTCGGCGCATCGGGCTATCTGCTCAAGGGCATCAGCAGCGATGAGCTGGTGCGCCAGCTGGAAGGTGTCCACGCAGGCTCGACGGCCATCGACGCCGGGCTGGCAGCGCGGGCGGCGGAGACCGCGGCACGGCTGCAGAGTGACCAGTTCTGGCCCGGCGCGCGGCACGGGCTCACCCAGCGCGAGAGCGAGATCCTGTCGCTGGTGGTGACCGGGCTGTCGAATCGGGGAATCGCCGGCAAGCTGGTGATCGGTGAGGAGACGGTCAAGACCCACCTCAGTTCGATCTATCGCAAGCTGGGCGTCAGTGACCGCACCAGCGCCGCGGCAACGGCGTTGCGGGAAGGCATCTTTCGATGAGCAGTCGGTCCGGCGGTGTGAGCCCGCATGCCGTGCACGGGCTGGTCGACGCCGACCGGGAAGTCGCTCTGCTGCTCGACATCATCGCCGCGACGTCGAGCGGGCCCGAGGTGGAACCGATGGCCGCGGCGGTGGCTCGAATGATCACCGCGGCAACGGCATCCGACGTCTGCTTCGTGCACGTCCTGGATGACACCGACCAGTCTCTGACGTTGGCCGGTGCCACCCCGCCCTTCGACGAGCAGGTCGGCCGAATCCGGATGCCGCTGGGTTCGGGAGTCTCCGGGTGGGTCGCCAGTCATCGCGAACCTGTGGTGATCGTCAGCGACAAGGAGGCCGATCCGCGGTACGTCCCGATCGCGGCGTTGCGCGGCAAGGACTTTGCCTCGATGGCGTCGGTGCCGATGGAAACCGAGCCCGGCGGTCTGGTGGGGGTGCTCAACGTGCACACCATCGAGCGGCGTGATTTCACCCCGCGCGACATCGAGTTGCTCCTCGTCATCGGGCGGCTGATCGCCGGTGCCCTGCATCAGGCCCGGCTGCACCGGCAGCTGTCGGCACGTGAACGCGCGCATGAGAATTTCGCCGAGCAGGTGATCGCCGCCCAGGAAAGCGAACGACGCCGGCTGGCCGGTGATATTCACGACGGCATCTCGCAGCGGCTGGTCGGGCTGACCTACCGCCTGGATGCGGCGGCCCGCGCTGTCGACGACCTGGATCAACCGGCGGCCGCTGAGCAGCTGGAAAAGGCCAGGGACCTGGTCGATCTCACGTTGGCCGAGGCCCGGTCGGCGATCGGGGGGCTTCGGCCGCCGGTCCTCGACGACCTCGGCCTGTTGGGCGGCCTGGCCAGCCTTGCCACCTCGATCCCTGAGGTGGACCTGGAACTGCACCTGGCCGACGAGCGGTTGCCCGAGCACATCGAGGTTGCGCTGTATCGCATTGCCCAGGAGTGCTTTCAGAACGTCGTCAAGCACTCTCGGGCGTTGGTCGCCACCGTGACGTTCACGGTGCGCGACGGGGTGGCCAGACTCGAGGTGGTCGACAACGGGGTGGGCTTCGAGACGGGGCCGGTCTCGTCGTCAGCTGGTTACGGCATGCTCTCGATGGCTGAGCGTGCCGAGTTGGTCGGCGGCACCCTGACCGTCAGGTCGCGCCCCGGGGCGGGTACCACCGTCACGGTGAGCATCCCTGTCGAGGGCTGAAGTCAACGGCGCAGAGTGCCGGAAGGGGCTTCGCCCCAACGCTTTCGGTATTCGACGGCGAAACTGCCGAGGTGGTTGAAGCCCCACCGCTCCGCCACCTGCGTCACCGTCACGCCGTCGGCCGGGATGGCGTCGGTCAGTTCCTCGTGCACCCGTTCCAGGCGGCGCTCCCGCACGTAGGTCATCGGTGTCATCCCCAGCTCCTCGCGGAACCCCTGCTGAATCGACCGGACGCTCATGTGCACGGCCTTGGCCACCGACTCCATCGTGATCCGCTCGGCGAGGTGGTCCTCGATATAGCTCATGGCGTTCTGCACGACGGCGCGGCGTTGGTCGGGCTGGGCCGGCGCCAGGAACTCCGCGTGGTAGTTCGACGGTTGCAGATGCAACAGGCTGCTGATCACGAAGTCCTCCACCGCGCCGATGCCCTGGCCGCGCTGGATCAGTGAACCCTCGTGGAACACCTCGGTGTGGATCAGCTGCACAGCGGCGTGCCATCGCATGGCGGCTTCGGTGGCCATGTCGAACTCCGGGTCGAACACCAGCGGGCGGTCCAGCGCACGACCGAGCAGCCGGGTCAGATGCGCGTCCAGTGCCCGCTCCTCGATCCGGATGATCAGCTGTGGGGAGTCGTGGTCGAACGCCATCCGCAGCGACGCACCGGGGCTGCTCACCACGGAGCGGATGGTGTTGGCCTCGAAGGAGTGCCCACGGTGCTCGACCAGCGCGCGGCCGTTCATCGGCATGTGAACTGCGTAGTGCGGTCCGACCATCGGAATCTCGAGAGCCGCTGCGACATGCAGGTCGAGATAGAGCAGGCTGACGTTGCGCAGCCGGACGCCGTGCATGGTCGCCGCGAAGCCGGTCGCGTCGCCTGCGACGGTGAGCCGAAGCGGGCCCAGGGTTTTCGCGATCAGCCTCGACGCGGTCTTGACGTCTTCGGTGTAGAAGATCTCGTTGTCGGCCAGCGCCGGGGGGACGCCGCGGGAGCGCACCTTGCGCCGAACCGGATTGCTGGTGCGCCGCACATCGATGTAGCCGAGTCTGGTGAGCCGGGACATCAGGGCTGACCCGGGTGAACTCGCCGCGGTGGACCGCCCGCCGCTAGTGTCCGTCGCAATCGATCCGCCAGCCTCTCAAACATCGGTCGCGCTTGAGCGCGGGTAACTGTTCGTAATTCTGACAGTCATTGCGCGAAAGCGATAGGCAGCCAAGCTTCGGACGGCTACCTTCGGTTCAGGCCATACTGCCGGGAGGTGCGCATGACAGCTAACGGGCAGGCGGTGTCAGTCACCCCAGCGGACACCCTTCGCGATCGACTCGACGACCCCCATGTCGCGGCCGCACTCAACACCCTGCTCGACCATGCCGACGTGCTTGCCGTCCTGCTCAGCGGTCTTGACGGCTTCCTCAGTCGTGGCGACACCATCACCGACTCGGTTTCGGCTGCGGTCGCCGAGCTTCGGGGCGTCTCGTCGGCGGCGGTGGTCCCCGGTGCCGACGCGCTCAAGGGTGTCGACCTACAGAGCCTCGCCACCAGTCTGGCCTCGCTGTCGGGTTCCGTCGTCACTGCCGCGCCCGCGCTGAACACCGTGCTGTCCTCGGGCCTGACCAAGCCGGAGACCGCCGCGGTGCTGGCCTCCATCGGCGACGCCCTGGGCGACGGCAAGGCCGGTGCGGCGAATCCGCCCAAGGGCATCTACGGGCTGTGGAAGGCCACCAAAGACCCTGACTTCGCCCGTGGTCTCGGTTTCCTCATCGCCGTCGCCACATCTTTCGGCCGCCGGGTGAACCGGTAGTGCCCGCCCGTATGTCGCTCGTGCGGTTGACCTTCGGTCGTCAATACCGGCCTGGCCCCGGGTCGCTCTCTGAGAGGAGTTCGAATGGCTTCTGTTCTGTGGTTCCAGGGAGGTGCGTGTAGTGGCAACACGATGTCCTTCCTCAACGCGGAGGAACCCAACGTCGTCGACCTGATCGTCGACTTCGGCCTGGATCTGATCTGGCACCCGTCGCTCGGTCTGGAGCTCGGCAAGAACGCCCAAAAAGTGTTCTGGGACTGCGCCAAAGGCGAACGGCCCCTGGACATCTTCGTCTTCGAGGGCACCGTCATCGAAGCGCCCAACGGCACCGGGCGGATGGACATGTTCGCCGACCGGCCGATGAAGGACTGGGTCACCGACCTGGCCGGCGCCGCCCAGATCGTCGTCGCGATCGGAGACTGCGCCTGCTGGGGCGGCATCCCCGCGATGGAGCCCAACCCGTCGGCCTCGACCGGTCTGCAGTTCCACAAGCGGGACAAGGGCGGTTTCCTCGGGCCCGAATTCCGCTCGAAGATGGGACTTCCCGTCATCAACATTCCGGGCTGCCCGGCGCACCCCGACTGGATCACCCAGATCATCGTGGCGCTCGCCACCGGGCGCGCCGGTGACATCGCCCTCGACGAGCTGCACCGGCCCGAGACGTTCTTCAAGACGTTTACCCAAACCGGCTGCACCCGTGTGCAATTCTTCGAATACAAGCAGTCGACGATGTCCTTCGGCGAAGGCACCCGAACGGGCTGCCTGTTCTACGAGTTCGGCTGCCGCGGGCCGATGACGCATTCGCCGTGCAATCGCATCCTGTGGAACCGGCAGTCGTCCAAGACCCGCGCCGGCATGCCATGCCTTGGCTGCACGGAGCCGGAGTTCCCGCATTTCGACCTGGCGCCCGGAACGCTGTTCAAGACCCAGAAGGTCGGCGGTGTGATCCCCAAGGAAGTGCCGGAGGGATCCGATCACCTGACGTACATGGCGCATGCGGCGGCCGCCCGTATCGCCGCGCCGCAGTGGTCAAAAGAGGACATGTTCGTCGTCTAGGACCAGCGAAACCGCCAGCCCTGGTTCAGCTCTCACCTCTTGGAGGACTATCTCATGACCGCGCTCGACCTTTACGTCAGCCCATTGGGCCGTGTCGAGGGTGACCTCGACGTCCGGGTCACCATTGACGACGGCATCGTGACGTCGGCATGGACGGAGGCTGCGATGTTCCGCGGCTTCGAGATCATCCTGCGGGGCAAGGACCCGCAGTCCGGTCTCGTCGTGTGCCCCCGCATCTGCGGGATCTGCGGCGGCAGCCATCTGTACAAGTCGGCCTACGCCCTGGACACCGCGTGGCGCACCCACATGCCGGCGAACGCGACGCTGATCCGCAACATCGCCCAGGCATGCGAGACGCTGCAGTCGATTCCCCGCTACTTCTATGCGCTGTTCGCCATCGATCTGACCAATAAGAACTACGCCAAGTCCAAGATGTACGACGAGGCGGTTCGCCGCTTCGCACCCTACGTCGGCACCAGTTACCAACCGGGAGTGGTGCTGTCGAACAAGCCGGTCGAGGTGTATGCGATCTTCGGCGGGCAGTGGCCGCACTCCAGCTTCATGGTGCCCGGCGGCGTCATGTGTGCGCCCACGCTGTCGGACGTGACGCGCTCGATCGCGATCCTCGAACACTGGAAGGACAACTGGCTCGAAGGCCAGTGGCTGGGCTGCAGCATCGACCGCTGGCTGGAGAACAAGACCTGGGACGACGTCCTGGCCTGGGTCGACGAGAACGAGTCCCAGTACAACAGCGACTGCGGCTTTTTCATCCGTTACGCCCTCGACATCGGCCTGGACAAGTACGGCCAGGGCGTAGGCAACTACATCGCCACCGGTACCTATTTCGACCCGACGCTCTACGAGAACCCCACCATTGACGGCCGCAACGCCGCGCTGATCGGCCGGGGCGGGATCTACGCCAAAGGCCAGTGGTACGAGTTCGATCAGGCCAACGTCCGCGAGGACGTCGCCCACTCGTTCTACGAGGGCAGCACGCCGCTGCACCCGTTCGACGGCGAGACCATCCCGGTGGACCCCGAAGAGGGCAGGAAGCAGGGCAAGTACAGCTGGGCCAAGTCGCCGCGCTATGCCGTCGGAGACCTGGGCACGATTCCGTTGGAGGCGGGTCCGCTGGCCCGGCGGATGGCCGCGGCCGGCCCGAACGCCGGGGCGCATCAGGACAACGACCCGCTCTTCGGTGACATCTACAGCAAGATCGGCCCCAGTGTGTTGGTGCGCCAGCTGGCCCGCATGCATGAAGCGCCCAAGTACTACAAGTGGGTGAAGTCCTGGCTCGACCAGCTTGACCTGAAGGAAAGCTTCTACACCAAGCCCGTCGAATATGCCGAGGGTAAGGGCTTCGGCTCCACCGAGGCGGCGCGCGGCTCGCTCAGCGACTGGATCGTGCTGGAAGACAACAAGATCAAGAACTACCAGGTCGTCACCCCGACAGCGTGGAACATCGGGCCGCGCGACGGCAACGAGGTTCTGGGCCCCATCGAAAAGGCGCTGGTGGGTTCACCGATCGTCGATCCCGACGATCCGGTCGAGCTCGGACATGTGGCACGCAGCTTCGACTCCTGCCTGGTGTGCACCGTGCACGCCTACGACGGCAAGACAGGCAAGGAGCTCTCGAAGTTCGTCATCAACGGAATGGTGTGATCCCGGCGGTCGAGCCTGGGGCACACGACTCCCACAGCGGCCCAGGCGGTTCCGATATCAGCAACCCCTCGCTCGATATCGGACCGCCTGGGTGTGCGGTTCTGGTGGTGGGCTGCGGCAACCTGCTGCGCGGCGACGACGGTGTCGGACCGGTTCTGGTCCGACACCTCTGGGAGCGTGGTGTGCCGGCCGGCGCTCGTCTGGTCGACGGCGGCACCGCGGGTATGGATGTCGCGTTCCAGATGCGCGGCGCCGAGCGGGTCGTCATCATCGACGCCTCGGCTACCGGCGCGACGCCGGGGACCATCTACCGCGTCCCCGGCGAGGAACTGGCCGACCTGCCACCCCTACAGGGTTTGCACACCCACTCGTTCCGGTGGGATCACGCGATCGCGTTCGCGCACTGGGCGCTGGCCGATGCCTGCCCCAGCGACATCACGGTGTTCCTGATCGAGGCCGGCGGCGTCGAGCTGGGCGCTGACCTCTCCGACCCGGTACAGGCCGCGATGGAGCAGGTGATCGATGTTCTCGAGCGGGACTTTCTGGGTCCGTTGCGACCTCCGCTCGGTGACGACATCTCGGTACAGTTCACCGACGACGGGTATGTGCGCCTCGATGCGGCGTTGGCGGCCAACCGATTTCCGTCGGATGCCGTGGCGGCGATGGTGCGCGACGGCGACCTCTGGTTGTTCCCGCTGCGCGGCCCTCGCAGCGGAGGGCTGCTGCTCAAACAGCGCAACCCCGCCGGCGACCGGTCCCTGCTGATTCGTGAAGTGCTGGCGGATCGCCTCGTCACCGGCGTTCATCAGGCATTCTGGGACGATGCCCAACAGGCGTTGCGGATTCCGTTGGAGTCGGCGCGGTGATAGTGATGCGTGACGAGCCCCGGCCGAAGACGACCGTCCGCACAGGAAGCTCCTCCGACGAGGCCGTGGATGTGCAGACCGTGGTCGTGGAGGAGCGTGGCCGGTGGGCGGTCGACATCGTCGTGGTCTTCGCCGACGGGGTGGTGCGCAAGCGCATCGACACCCACCACACCAAGGCCCGCGCCGAACTGTCGGCCCGGCTGATCAAGCGCGCCGCCGAGCGCGATATCCGCGGACCCATCCACGGATGACGGGAGACGAGCAGTGACCGCACTTGCGAACACCGAATCGGTGGACACCGACGTCCTTGCGGCGCGACCCCAGCCGCTGGGCGCCTTCCCGCTCCCGCTGGGATACATGCTGATTCCGGCATCCGCCGACACGGAGAACGCCCGCGCTGCGCTGCTCGCCGGCAACGTACCGCGGTGGCCCGAGGCGCTGCGAGCGCACGAGCTGGCACTGGCCGGTGACCGTGACGGCGCCTTGAGGGCGCTGACCGGTGACGATCCGGTCAGCCGGTACAACCGTTTCGTGATGGACCCCGACGGTGACGATCCCGCGGAATTACGCTCGCTGCTGGGCGAATTCGGAGTTCTGGTCGATGTCGTGCTGTTCGCGGTCGGCCGCTCGGATATCGCGCCGGAGCTGGGTTCGGCCGACGCCGAACTCGCGGCGCTGGTGCTGTCGACCCAGGCCAGTAGCGCGTTCAACGACGGCGACGCGGCCCGGGCCACCGCGCTGCTCGACGAGGCGGCCGACGAAGCGGCCGCGGTGTCCACGCCGCTGTACGGGGTGCTGCTCGGTGCGGCAGCGTCGATCGCCGCCCACGGCGGCCATCCCGATGCCGTCCGGCGTTTCGAGACGGCGCTCAAGGGCCTCGAGGGTGCTGACGGCCTGCGCGTCGCTCGGGCCGAACTGCACCTGAACCTGGCCGGGCTGTTACACGAACAGACGCCGGAGCGGCCCGAGCTGCTGGCGGCCGTTGTGCCGCATTACCATTCGGCGCTGCAGCTGGTGCTGCGCGAGGAGGCTCCGCTGCTGTGGGCGTCGGCGCACGCCAACCTGGCGACCGCCTACCTCACCATGCCGATGACGGAGGCTTCCGGCCAACTGCGGTTGGGGATCGCGGCGCAGTCGTTGCGCTCGGCGCTCAAGGTGTACACCCGCGAGGACTACCCCGAGCAGTGGGCCAGCGTGCAGCTGAATCTGGCGAATTCGTTGGTGTACACCCCGTCGAAGCACCAGGCCGACAACCTGGTCGAGGCCGTCGAATTGTACGAAGCGGTCCTCGACGCGCGCAGCCGCGACAGCGATCCGATGGGCCGGGCCCGGGTCCTGGCCAATCAGGGCAACGTGTTGGCCCATCTCGGTTCATTCGATCAGGCCAAGGCCAAACTGTACGAAGCCCGGTTCCTGTTCGAGGAACTCGGCGACGGCGACTCGGTGCGGGCGGTGCGCGGCGTACTCGACGAGATCGCCCGGCAGGTCACGCTGGGCAGGACGGACGGCACCGATGTCGACGACCACTGAACGGCCGGCCACCGAGCCGACTTTCGAAGACCTCGCCAAACGTGTCGATGACGCGGTCGCCGCGCTGGGTGCTCTGGATCCCTCGGCGCGCGAGGTTGCCGAAGAGCTGAAGGCGGCGATCGAGCAGATCCACCGCGCCGGGTTGGTGACGATGGTGCGCCGGATGCGGTCCGACGATCCGGCACGGGACGTGTTGTTCGCGTTGGTGGACGATCCGACGGTGCATCTGTTGCTGTCGTTGCATGGGATCGTGCGCCCCGATCCGGTCACCCACGCCAACCAGGTGCTGGCCTCGGTGCGTCCGCAACTGCACAGCCACGGCGGGGACGTGACCCTGGTGCGGGTCGACGATGGCACGGCGTACGTCCGTCTGGAGGGAGCGTGCAACGGCTGTTCCATGTCGGCGGTGACGTTGCGCAACCTGGTGGAAGAGGCTCTGGTGCAGGGTGTTCCGGCGATCTCGGCGGTGGAGGTGTTGCCGAACGAGCCGACACCGACACTGATTCCGCTCGAGGCGTTACGGATCGGGCGGGATCCGGCCGGTGAGGGCTGGGTCGAGGTGGGTCCGGCCGCTGGCCTGGCCGTCGACGAACTGTCGCCGTTGAGCGTGACGACAGCCGACGGCGAGCGCGCCGAGGTGATCGTGGTCAATGCGGGCCTGCGACTGTCGGCCTACCGCAACGAGTGTGCGCACGAAGCACTTCCGTTGGACAACGCGATACTCGACCTGGGGACCAACACGCTGACCTGTCCGTGGCACGGCTTCTGTTATGACGCGACGTCGGGGGAGTGTCTCAGCGCTCCCGGCGCCCAGTTGGAACAGTTGCCGTTGCGCGTCGACGACGGTGTCGTCTGGGTTCGCGTCGGCGGATGAGCCGCTACACCGTCCGGCACAACGTGAGCGGATTGGGCACCCGCGTCGATGTGATACCCGACGTCGATCGCACCGGCGGCTGGTCACCCGCGCTGTGGTTGGGCGCACCGGCACCCGGCGGGCTGGCACTTCCGCCGGCGAAACCATCCCTGTCGTGGATGTATTCACCACGCGGCGTGTTCCTCGGGGACCGGCACCTGGTGGTCGCCGACTCGGGGAATCATCGCGTCCTGATCTGGCATGGGCTACCCGAACACGACGAGCAGCCTGCCGATGTCGTGCTCGGACAACCGGACGGTGAGTCGGAGGGCCGCGCGGCCGGCGGTCGCGGTCCGGAACGCGGGATGAATCTGCCGACCGGGGTTCTGGTGCACGACGGCCGCCTCGTCGTCGCCGACGCCTGGCATCACCGGATCCTGGTGTGGAACACCGTGCCGCAAACACATGACGTGGCGCCTGACCTCGTGCTCGGCCAGCCAGACGCCTGCTCGGTACTGGAGAACCGCGGCGGTGACTGCTCCGCATCAACCCTGTACTGGCCGTTCGGTATCGGCATGGTCGGCTCGGCATTCTGGGTCGCCGACACCGGCAATCGCCGGGTCCTCGGATGGCGCAACGGGATACCCGAACCTGATCAGCCCGCCGATGTCGTGCTGGGGCAGCCCGACGCGACAACGCGGGAGGAGAACCGGGGCGGTGCCGTTGGCCCGGCCACGTTCCGCTGGCCCCACGACATCACCGGCCACGAGGACCTGCTGCTGGTCGCCGACGCCGGCGATCACCGGCTGCTGGGATGGTCGCCCCAGCCGGAGACCGACCGCGACGCCGATTCCGTGCTCGGCCAGCCGGATTTCACCAGCGCGCTGGAATGGCCCTATGGACCGCACACCTCGGATCGGTTGCGCTTCCCGTATGCGGCGTGCCTCGACGGTCAGCGGCTGGCCGTGGCCGATACCGCCAACAACCGGATTCTGTTGTGGGACGGCATCCCCGCTGACGGACGCGGCGCCGATCACGTGCTGGCTCAACCGGATTTCGGTGCCAACGGCGAGAATCGGTGGACCTCGGTGCAACACGACACGCTCTGCTGGCCGTACGGCTTGTCGCTGCATGGGGACATGCTGGCGGTCGCCGACTCCGGTAACAACCGGGTGATGATCTGGCGGCAGCCGATGAGCGCTTGCGCGAAGAGCATCGAGCCGATGTGAGACCGCGAATCATCCAGGGAGACGACCAGATCGGGTTCTACTGGTCGACACCGACCGGCAGCCCGACTTCGTTGAAGGCCCTGGTCGCCGTCGACGACGAACCCGCCCGGTTGATGGCCACCCACCTCGAGGCGCTCGACGATGCGCTGATCATTGCCGCGGGACGCTTCGGTGAGATATTGGGGGGCGGGCGGCCTCCCGCCGATGCCGACGAACGTGACGGCCTTGTCGAGCTGTACCGAACCCTCGACCGGTTGTGCCTCGACTTCGCGACGGCACAGGAGCTGACCGGATTCAGTGTTGATCTGCGGGCCGGAAAGATCGTGGGCACGGCCGCCTTGTTCTCGATCCGGGCACGACTGCCGCTGGACCTGCTCGGGCCCGCACCTTTCGATGGCGAACTCGACGATCCGTCGATCGGAGTCATCGGTGGCTTCGGCGAGTTCCACCATGTCGATCCGGCCACGCCGTGGAAGGGCGGCCGCTGGGTGGTCCGCACCGAAGCGGGCCAACGTTTTCCGCTGACGTTGGCGATGCTGTTCTTCGACAGCTCCGGGGTCAACAAGGATGCCGCGCGCAAGGAGCATCGCGACGCATTACAGGCGGTGGTCACGGCGGCACGTTCCCCGGATGCGGACCCGTTGACGGTGAGCTGTGCGGTGGACTGGCTGCTCTACGATTGGCTGATGGCGCACCGCGAAGGCCCGGACAGCGCGGAGATCGTCTTTCCCAAGGGATACGAGGACGATGCCGCTCTGGTGGTTTCGGCTGCAGCGGTGTCGGTTTCCGCGCGGGCAACCTTCGATCCCGGTCTGCTCGGGCTGATCGCGTGATCGCGTGTCGGGTGGACCCGGCGGAGTTCTTCAGCGCGGAGGCCATCCAGGATCCCTACCCGCTGTACGAGCAGTTGCGCTCCGCGGGACCGGTCCACCAGGTCGGTGACTCCGGCTTCTACCTCGCCTGCTCGTGGCCGGCGATCACCGATGTCGCCGCGCGTCCGCAGGACTTCTCGTCGAACCTCACCGCGACGATGACCTACACCACCGCCGGCGGGGTGGTCCCGTTTCCGATGGACGGCGTCGGGGGAGCCACCCACATCCTGGTCACCGCCGACGACCCGGTACATGCCGTCCACCGCAAGCTTGTGCTCTCCCAGTTCTCGGCCAAAGGTGTTGCCGCCCTGGGACCATTGATCGAAGACGTCTTCGAACAACAGTGGTCTTCAGGCCTTGTCGACGGCCGAATCGAGTGGATGGACACGGTCGCCAACCGATTGCCCATGATGATCGTGGCTCGCCTCATCGGCGTTCCCGATGTCGATACCGATCGCCTGGCGCACTGGGGATGCGCGACAACTCAGCTGCTCGACGGTCTGATGTCGGCGGAGGAGCTCGCCGCGTCGATGACCGCGATCACCGAACTGTCCGGCTACATCGCCGAGCATCTCGCGCAGGCCATCACGGATCCGCACGACGACCTGATCGGCGAGTTGGCCAGGGCCTGTCGCGACGGCCGGCTGAGTGAGTTCACCGCACAGCTCATCCTGGTGTCATTGTTCGGTGCAGGTGGCGAATCCACCGCATCGTTACTCGGGACCGCGGTGTCGACGTTGGCCGGCAGTCCGGAGCTCCAAGCGCGGCTCCGCGACAGTCCCGAATTGCTGGGTGGCTTCATCGAAGAGACCTTGCGGCTGGAGCCCCCGTTTCGCGCCCACTACCGCCACGTGGTTCGGGACACCGACCTGTGCGGCGTCCGACTGCCCGCCGACTCCCGGGTCTTGTTGCTGTGGGGTGCGGCCAACCGGGATCCGGAGCACTTCGAGGCACCCGACGAATTCCGGCTCGACCGGCCGAACGGCAAGGGACATCTGTCGTTTGGCCGAGGCGCCCACTTCTGTCTCGGTGCGCCGCTGGCGCGGCTGGAAGCCACCACCGTCCTGCGCCTGATGCTCGAACGCACAACGTGGATCGACGTCGTCGACGTCGGACCGTGGTTACCCAGTGTGCTGGCGCGGCGGCACTCGTCACTGGAACTCGCGGTGCGCTGAGCGCGTGAACCGGGCGTCCGCTCAGAGTGCGGTAGCCGCCCCGGACGCGAAGCGGCGAACCCACTCGAACCAGGCCGCCATACCCTCGCCGGTGCGGGCGCTCACCGGCAGGATCGTCGCCGTCGGATTGACCTCGCGGATCCGCGAGATGTAGGTGTCGACATCGGCATCGAGGTGGGGCACTAGGTCGATCTTGTTCAGCAGCACGATGTCGACGGAGCGGAACATCACCGGGTATTTCAATGGTTTGTCCTCACCCTCGGTCACCGAGTACACCATCGCCTTGGCGTGCTCGCCGACGTCGAACTCCGCGGGGCACACCAGATTGCCGACGTTCTCGATGATGACCAGATCCAGCAGTGGCAGATCCAGGCCCTGTAGCGCGCGGTTGACCATCGGGGCATCCAGGTGGCACTCGCCGCCGAAACCGTTGTTGGTGTTGAGCAGCGAGATCTGCGCGCCACGGCCGCCGAGCTTGGCGGCGTCGAGGTCGGTCGCGATATCGCCCTCGATCACGCCGACGGCGAGATCGTCCGCAAGCTCGTCGAGGGTGGCCGCCAGCACCGTTGTCTTCCCCGAACCGGGCGAGCTCATCAAGTTGAGCACCCGGATTCCGTTGCTCTCGAAGGCTGCCCGGTTGATGTCGGCCCGGGTGTCGTTCTCGGCGAAGATGTGTTCGAGCACCTCGATCCGCTGCGAGCCGGTGGCATAACCGCTGTGGTCGCCGTGGTCATGGTCATCGTGCTCGTGCTCGTGCTCGTGCTCGTGGCTGTGCACCGTGCCGTCGTCGTGGCGATGAAACCTACCCATGCTGACCACCTTTCGCTCCGCAGATCACGTCACGTCCAGCGAGGTGACCAGGAACTCGTTGCCCCGAACGATTTCCACGTCGGTGCTCTCACACTGCGGGCAGGACACCGTCCAGCGGGAGGCGATCTCCGAATGCTGCCCACAGCTGCGGCAGGCCACCTCGGCGGCGACGAACTCGAGCTCCAACTCGGCCTCGGGCATGCTCTCGTGATCGCGGACCAGCGTCCAGCAGAACGACAATGAGTCGGGCACCACCTGCCGCAGCGCGCCGATCTGCACCCGCACCACATCGACACGGCGGCCGGCCGCGTATGGCCGCACCACCCCGGCAATCGCGTGGCACAGCGACAATTCGTGCACTGTCGATCTTTCCGTTTTCGAGTCGGGCAGGCCTGCACCCTACAGCGCCCCGCTGCCGCAGCCGAGGGCCTTTTGGACGGAAAAACGCAGACTTTCGCTGCGAGATTGTGATTGTGGACCCAGCACCGCGGGATTAGCGTGGTGGTGATCTACCCGCGCGCACAGCCCATCGACGCGAGTGGCCTTCATCTGCTCAGGAGGTTCATGAGCATCGACTTCCGCCGGCGTTGTCCGGGGCCCGCGATGACGGCGATCCGATGACTGTGCGGGTGCGTCTTGATATCGCCGGGGTGGTGCAGGGCGTGGGTTTTCGCCCGGCGGTCGCGCGGATCGCGGCCGAATACCGGCTCGGCGGCTTCGTGTACAACGACGCGGGGTCGGTGCACTGCGAGCTGGAGGGCCCAGCCGACGACGTCGACGCGGCGATCGAGGCGATCCGGCACCGAACCCCTCCGATGGCGCGTATCGACGAGCTGTCCAGCCGGCACCTGGAACCGCACGGCGACAACGGGTTTGAGATTATCGGCAGCCAAAGTGGCGACGAGTCACGCACCCTTGTTCCGCCCGACATCGCGGTGTGCGCGGACTGTCTGCGCGAGATGCGGAATACGGCCGACCGCCGCTACGGGCACTCCTTCATCACCTGTACCAACTGCGGGCCGCGCTACACCGTGATCACCGATCTGCCGTACGACCGGCCCGCGACCACGATGGCCGGTTTCCCGATGTGCCCGGCGTGCGACGCCGAGTACCACGATCCGCTGGATCGCCGCTATCACGCGCAGACCATCGCCTGCCCGGAGTGCGGGCCACGGCTGACGTGGCGGCCCGCCGACGGCTCGCCGAACACCGACGACCCGATCGGCGAGGCGGTCGCCGCGCTACAGGCTGGGCTGATCGTCGCGGTCAAGGGGATCGGGGGATTCCATCTGGCCTGCCGCGCCGACAATGCCGCCGCCGTCGCCGAACTGCGCCGCCGCAAGAACCGGCCGGCCAAGCCGTTCGCGGTGATGGTCGCCGACCTGGCCGGCGCCGGCGACATCGCCGCGCTCGACGACGCGGCGGCCACCGCGCTGACCGCGCCGTCGGCGCCCATCGTCCTGGTCGGCCGCCGACCGGGGACGGTGGCCGACGAGATCGCACCCGGGTTGACCGACCTCGGCGTGATGCTCGCCTACTCACCGGTGCACCACCAGCTGTTCGATCGGCTCGGCCGTGTCCCGCTGGTGATGACGTCGGCGAACCGGGGCGGGTCACCCATCGTGTTCCGCGATGACGACCTCGGCTGGATCGACGGGCTCGCCGACGCCGTGCTCACCCACGACCGTCCCATCCACGTGCCATGCGAGGACTCGGTGGTGATGATCGACGACCGAGGCGCGCACGTGCCGTTGCGGCGCTCGCGCGGATACGCCCCGCTGCCGGTGTCGGTGCCCGGCCCGCTACCGGAACGGGTCATCCTCGCAACCGGCGGCGACCTGAAAACCACCTTCTGTCTCGTCGGCGCGGACGGCCATGCCCACATGTCCTCCCATCTGGGCGATATGGCCGACCCGCGGACCCAGGTGTGCTTCGAAGCGGCGCTGGAGCATCTGGCTTTCATGACCGATCGCACCCCGGACGTGATCGCTTGTGACCTGCACCCCGGCTACGCCACCACCGCGTGGGCGCGGCGCTACGCCGAGGGCAGGCCTGTCGTCGCCGTCCAGCACCATCACGCCCACGCCGTCTCGCTGCTCGCCGAACACCGACGGCTGGGTACGCCGGTCATCGCGGTCGCCTACGACGGCACGGGCTACGGCACCGACGGCACCATCTGGGGCGGCGAGCTGCTGGCGATCACCGACGCCGCCCACTTCACCCGGGTAGGTCACGTGCGCGAATTCGCGTTGCCCGGCGGTGACGGCGCCGTGGGCAATCCCGCCCGGATCGCCCTGGACCTGCTGCACCGTGCCGGCATCGAGTGGGCCGTCGACCTGCCATCGGTGGCGGCACTCGACGAGAACTCGCTGCACATCCTGCGCCAACAGATCCCGCGCGGCCTCGGCTGTGTTCCCACCACCAGCATGGGGCGGCTCTTCGACGCGGTGTCCAGCCTGCTCGGCGTCTGCCAGGAGGTCAGCTACGAAGGCCAGGGCGCGGTGGAGCTCGAGCACCTGGCTCGACGGGGCGACCCGAGTCCGTTGGACTTCCATGTCGCGCACGGTGTGCTGGACCCCGCACCGGTGATCGTCGGGATCGTCGAGGGGCTGCGGTGCGGCACACCGCCTGCCGACCTGGCCGCCGGATTCCACGACGCCGTGATCCGCGCGACTGCGACGGCAGCCACCGAATGCGCTCGCGCGGTGGGGATTTCGGTCATCGGACTGACTGGCGGCGTGTTCGCCAATCGACTTGTGCTGCAGGGCCTGCGGCAGGCACTCACCGCGGGCGGCTTCGAGGTGCTCAGTCACCGGGTCGTGCCCTGCAACGACGGTGGGCTGGCGCTGGGCCAGGCCACCATCGCCGCCGCGACGCTCGCCAACGGTCGCGCCTCGGCTGTATCGGAAAGGAACGGCTTATGTGCCTCGGAATCCCCGGCAAGGTGATCGACATCTGGGAGGAGGCCGGCACCCGGATGTCGACCGTCGACTTCGGCGGCACCACCAAAACCGTGTGCCTGGCATATCTGCCCGACATGGAGATCGGCGAATACACGATCGTCCATGCGGGTTTCGCGATCACCCGACTTGACGAGGCCTCGGCCAACGAAACGTTGCGGATGTTCCGCGAACTCGGCGTGCTCGACGAAGAACTCGGCGGCACCGAGGGGCAGGGCAGGAGAGAACCGGCATGAAGTATCTCGACGAGTTCCGCGATCCGGCCGCCGCCAAGACTCTGGTCGACGCGATCCGGCGCCGGGCCAGTCGCCCCTGGACGATCATGGAAGTGTGTGGCGGACAGACGCATTCGATCATCCGGAACGGCATCGATCAGCTGCTCGACGGTGCGGTCGAGTTCATTCACGGTCCAGGGTGCCCGGTGTGCGTCACCCCGCTGGAGATGATCGATCGGGCATTGGAGGTTGCCGCCCGCGACGACGTCATCTTCTGTTCGTTCGGCGACATGCTCAGGGTGCCCGGCAGCCGCCACGATCTGTTCAGCGTCCGCGCCCGCGGTGGTGATGTCCGGATCGTCTACTCGCCGCTGGACGCCACCCGGATCGCCGCCGACAACCCCGACAAGCAGGTGGTGTTCTTCGGCGTCGGGTTCGAGACCACCGCTCCCGCCAACGCCATGGCGGTGCTGCACGCCCAACGGCTTGGCCTGACCAACTTTTCGGTGCTCATCTCACACGTTCTGGTACCTCCCGCGATGACGGCCATCCTCAGCTCACCCACCAACCGGGTCCAGGGCTTCCTGGCCGCCGGTCACGTCTGCACCGTGATGGGCACCGCGGAATACGGGCCGCTCGTCGAGAAGTTCGGAGTGCCCATCGTGGTAACCGGATTCGAGCCACTGGACCTGCTCGAAGGTGTGCGGCAAGTGGTCGATCAGCTCGAATCGGGTAAGGCCGAACTGCGCAATGCCTATCCGCGAGCGGTCAGCGACGAAGGCAACACGGTGGCGCAACAGACGCTTGCCGACGTGTTCACGGTGGTCGATCGGCAGTGGCGCGGGATCGGCATGATTCCGAAATCGGGGTGGGCCCTCTCGCCGCGCTACGCCGAGTTCGACGCCGAACTCAAGTTCGGCGTGGGTCACATGCATGTGCAGGAGTCGGCCGAATGCCACAGCGGCGAGGTGTTGCAGGGTCTGCTCAAGCCCAACCAGTGCCCGGCATTCGGAACGACGTGCACGCCCCGCACCCCGCTGGGCGCCACCATGGTGTCCAGCGAGGGAGCGTGTGCGGCGTACTACCAATTCCGGCGGCTCGAGACCGCTCATGTCTAATTCGGTGGGTATCGATCCGTCGGATTGGGTGTGTCCGTTGCCATTACGCGAGACCAAGCGGATCGTAATGGGCCATGGCGGCGGCGGCATCCTGTCCGAGGAACTGATCGAGAATTTGTTCTTGCCAGTCTTCGGCTCGGCGGGTGGCCCGGCCCGCGACTCCGCGGTGCTGACGGTCGATGGCGGGCGCATCGCATTGACCACCGATTCCTATGTGGTCAACCCGCTGTTCTTCCCGGGTGGCAACATCGGCGATCTGGCCGTCAACGGCACTGTCAACGACCTGGCGTGCAGCGGTGCTCAGCCGCTGGGGCTGACGGCCGGCTTCATCCTCGAGGAGGGCCTGGAGCTCGAGGTGCTCGGGGTCATCGCCCAGACAATGGGCAGGGCGGCCGCCGAAGCGGGGGTGGGCATCGTCACCGGTGACACCAAGGTCGTCGGAAGGGGCAGTGCGGACGGACTTTTCATCAATACCGCCGGTGTCGGCGTGGTACCCGATGGCGTGCGGATCGGACCCGAGCTGGCCCGCCCTGGCGATCACGTCATCCTGTCGGGCAACATCGGCGAGCACGGTGTGGCAATCATGAGTGTGCGCGAGGGAATCGATTTCGGCACGACCGTGACGACCGACAGCGCGCCGTTGCACCTGTTGGTGGCCGCGATGCTGGCGGCGGCGCCCAACCCCGACGCTGTACACGTGCTGCGCGATCCGACCCGAGGCGGGCTGGTCGCCTCCGCGGTCGAGATCGCCCGCACCTCTGGTGTCGGCGTCGAACTAGACGAGCAGCTCATCCCGGTGCCGGACTCGGTGGCCTCGGCGTGCAGTTTCCTGGGGCTCGATCCGCTTCAGGTCGCCAACGAAGGCAAGCTGGTGGCCTTCGTCGACCCCGCGCACAGCGACGCCGTGTTGGCGGCGATGCGATCCCGGCCTGAGGGCGTCGGGGCGGTCGTCATCGGGCGGGCCGTCGAGGAGCACCCGGGCATGGTCGTGGGACGCACCCCCTTCGGCACCACCCGGGTCATCGAACGTGAACTGGGCGAGCAACTTCCGAGAATCTGCTGAACGACGCACACCGAGGTGCTGTCCTTCTTCCGCCAGTAGCGAGGCGTCAGGCGACGAGATTCGATGCGGCGCCGGTCATGTGCTCCTGCACCGCGGCGGCCGCACGCTCACCGTCGCCCGACTCGATGGCGTCGACGATGTCGTGGTGGCGCTTGGCGTTCATGTTCTTGATGGCCCGATCTACGCCGGCGAACATGATCGACATCCGGATACTGCCCTCCAGAGAGGACCACTGGTGCAGCAGCGTCTCGTTGCCGGTCAGCTGACACATGGTCCGATGGAAGCGCAGATCCGCCTCGATGCGGTCTTCCAGATTGGACGCCGCCCACTTGTCCATCTCATCGACGGCGTGCCGCAACGTCGTCACTGCCGTGGCGCGATCGGGCAGTGCGGCCAGCTCACGGGCGGCCAGTGCTTCCAATGCCGCCCGGACTCCGAAGATGTCGCGAATTTCCTTGGCGTCGAGGTGACGTACCGACAGCCGGCCGCGCGCGCCGGAGGAGATCAGGCCTTCCTGCTGAAGTTGCCGCATGGCCTCCCGCAGCGTTCCGCGGCTGATTTGCAGAGCCTCCGACAGTTCCGTCTCGACCAGGTGGGTCCCCGGTGTCAGCTGGCCGGTGGTGATGGCCCGCCGCAGTGCGGTCAGCGCCTGCTCGCGCAAGCTGGTCTTCTCCAGGCGCAGCAGTGACGTCGGTTCGACAGACATCAAGCGCCTCCCAGCTGTCAACATATGTTTGTCAACAGTGAATCCTACAGCCGGTCCAGCACGGTGGCGACGATCTTGTCCGTCGACAGGCCGTACCGATCGTGCAGGGTGGGGAGCGCGCCTGCGGCCAGGAACTCGTCTGGCAGTGCGATCGGGGTGATCTGTTTGCCCACTCCGCGCCGCACCGCAGCCGAGGCCACCGTTTCGAACAGGCCGCCGACTTCGGTGTGGTTCTCGCAGGTGAGGACCAGCCGGTCGGTATCAACCTGGGCCAGAACGGTTTCGGCGTCGAACGGTTTGATGGTCGGGGTGTGCACCACGGCGACGTCGACCTTGTCCGCGGCGAGCCGGTCGGCGGCCTGCAACGCCCGCATGGTCATCAGGCCGCTGGCGATGAGCACCACGTCGGCGCCGCCCCGGAGCACCTTGGCCTTGCCGAGGTCGAATCGGTAGTCGTATTCGTCGAGCACTGTGGGCACGTTGCCGCGCAGTAGGCGCAGATAGGTGGGGCCGGGGTGGTCAGCGAGCTGGGGGACCGCCTGTTCGATGTCGACGGAGTCGCACGGGTCGACGATCGTCAGGTTCGGCATTCCCCGGAAGATGGCGATGTCCTCGGTGGCCTGGTGTGACGGGCCGTATCCCGTGGTGAGCCCGGGTAATCCGCCGACGATGTTGACGTTGAGATTGGGTTCGGCGATGTCGAGGCAGATGAAGTCGTAGGCCCGTCGCGCGGCAAACACCGAGTAGGTCGAGGCGAACGGAATCAGGCCCGTCTCGGCCATACCCGCCGCCGCACCGAACAGCAGCTGTTCGGCCATCCCCATCTGGAAGAAGCGGTCGGGAAACTCGTTGGCGAAGATGTGCATGTCGGTGTACTTGCCCAGATCGGCGGTCAGTCCGACGATCCGGTCATCGGCCCGGGCCGCCTTGACCAGCGCGTGGCCGAACGGCGCCGGCGCCGTCTTCTGGCTGGGGTCGGCGAACGACGCGATCATCGCCGAGGTCTTCAACTTCTGCGGTGCGGCAGTGGTCATGCCGGAACTCCTTCGTAACCTGCGGTCAGCTGATCGCGGCAGATCTGCCATTCGTCAGCGTCGATCCGCATGAAGTGCGCCTTCTCCCGTGTCTCGAGGAGTGCAACGCCCCGCCCGATTCTGGTGTCGCACAAAATGACTGATGGTTTGTCGGCGCTGACCTGATCGAACGCGGTCAGCAATGCCGCGACGTCGTTGCCGTCGACGCGCTGGACGTGCCAGCCGCAGGCGGCCCACTTGTCGGCAACCGGTTCGGTGCGTAGAACACCCGCGGTGGGGCCGTCGGCCTGCAGGGCGTTGATGTCCACCATGGCAATCAGATTCGACAACCCGTGATGAGACGCTCCCATCGCCGCCTCCCACGTCGAACCCTCGTCGAGCTCGCCGTCGGACAGGAAGTTGATCACCCTGGCTGTGTTGCCCTGATGGCGCAGCCCGAGCGCGATGCCCACGGCGACCGTCAATCCGTGTCCGAGCGAGCCACCCGAGATCTCCATTCCCGGTGTGTAGCTTGCCATTCCCGACATCGGAAGACGGGAATCGTCCGAGCCGTAGGTGGCCAGTTCGTCGATGTCCACGATGCCTGCCTCGGCCAGTGCGGCGTACAGGCCGATGGCGTAGTGGCCGGTGGACAACAGGAACCGGTCCCGGTCATTCCACTGTGGATCTTCCGGACGATAATTCAGTTGGTCGGCGTACACCGCGGCCAGTATGTCGGCGGCACCCAGTGCCTGGCCGACGTAGCCCTGGCCTTGAGCCTCACCCATGTTGAGAGCGTGATGACGCATTCGGTAGGCGGCCTCGCTGACGCGCGTGATCCGGGTGTGGGTGGTCATCACGCGGCCAGGGAGTGTCGAGCCGACGCGTCGGCGGTGGCCGCCTCGGCTGCACTGCGCTCGGCCGCCCCCAGGTCTCGCGGGTGGCGATGGCGGCCACCAGGCCGATCGCGGCGTACGCGGAGAACAGCAGCGCGGGACCGATCCAGCCGAAGCCCTCATAGAGCAGTGTCGTGATGAACGGGGTGAACCCGGAGACCATGGCCGAAATCTGGTAGGCCAGTGAGGCTCCGGAGGCGCGCGTGTTGGCGGTGAACAGCTCGGGGAACCAGGCGCCCTGGGCGCCGGCCAACGCGTTCTGGCACACGCCGTACGCGATGACGAAGGTGGCGATGATGACGAGGAAGAAGCCGGTGTTGACGAGCAGGAACATCAGTACGCCGAACGGGATGCCGAACGCGCAGACCCAGATATAGACGGGGCGTCGTCCGACCTTGTCGGTGAGCCGGGCCCACGCCATGGTGGCGAAGATGCCGACGAAGGACGCGATGCACAATGCCACAAGGGTCTCGGTCTTGTCAGCCAGTTGCGCGTTCTTCAGGTAGCTGATCATGTAGGTGATCGAGACTGCGTACCCGGCGGTCTCGGCGATGCGAAGCCCGATGCCGCGCAAAATGTTTCGCCAATCGGTCTTGATGACTTGGGTGATCGGGGACTTGACGATCTTGCCCTCGTCCTTGACATCGGTGAACACCGGGGACTCAGGCACCCGGGCGCGGATGATGAGCCCCACGATGACGAGCACGATGCTGGCCAGGAAGGGGACCCGCCAGGCCCAGTCGCCGCCGATGTGAACGCTGACCAGGAAGACGAGGTTGGCCAGCAGCAGTCCCACCGGGAAGCCGGCCTGCACGATGCCGGTGTAGCGGCCTTTCTGCTTCCACGGTGCGTGCTCGTAGCTCATCAAGATGGCACCGCCCCATTCGGCGCCGAACGCCAGACCCTGGATGATGCGCACGGCCACCAGCAGAGCTGGGGCGAGCACGCCGACGGCCGCATAGGTCGGCAGCAGGCCGATCGCGAAGGTGGCCAACCCCATGACGATGAGGGAGGCGACCAGCACCGGCTTGCGCCCCAGTCGGTCGCCGAGGTGGCCGCCGATGATCCCACCCAGTGGCCGGGCGGCGAAGCCGACACCGAGGGTGGCGAACGCCGCCAGCGTGCCGGCCACCGGGCTGGAGTTGGGGAAGAAGGCGTGGCCGAAGTACAGCGCGGCGGCCGTCCCGAACCCGATGAAGTCGTAGGTCTCGATGACGGCGCCCACTCCGGAGCCGATCGCAACCCGTTTGGCGTCCGGTGTGCCGTTCACCGGGCCCCGCATTCTCAGAGCGTCGTCGCTCATGCTGGTCATCCTTTCAAACTCCCGTTCCAGGTGGTCTTGAACAGGCCCTCCAGATCACTGCTGACTGTCAACAGTGCGTCAGGTCACTAGTGTGATCACGCCCACACGGCGTTGTCAACAGTCAACAGCAATTAGATGTTGGTAGTTGACTGTTAACATTCATCACCGCTAATGTGGTCGTCATCACACGGATTGGAGGTGACATGAGCACCGCGTTTCACGGCCGTCTCGGCTGTTCGACCATCACTTTTCGGCACCAGTCGCTGCCGGAGGCGCTGACGACGATCGCCGGTCTCGGCTTCACCGAGATCGACCTCGGCGCGCTGCCCGGCGTGTGTGATCACGTGCCCTGGGTGCTCGACGATGCGGCCGTCGAGCAGGTGGCCGCGACCGTGAATCGCTCCGGTCTGACGATTCGATCGATCAACGGCGACGTGGGTGATCTGAACGTCGCTCTCGACGGCGCACAGCGTTCAGCGCGGTCCCGCCACCTCGACATGCTCATCGCTCTCGCGGCGGTGACCGGGGCGCGCGCTCTGGTGCTGCCGTGTGGAGCGCTGGGCCACGAGCCGGTGGCAAGCCTGGATTCCGATCTCGACCTGGTCGCCGCCGAGCTGCACGCGGCTGCGGAAACAGCGCGGGATTGCGGCGTCGAGCTCTGGACCGAATCCCTGCACTTTCACCGGCTGTGCTTCGACATCGAACGTGCGCAGCAGCTGCACGACCGGCTGGGTGAGGACGTCGGGATCGTGATGGATTTCAGTCACATCGTCGCCTCCGGCGGCGACCCGGTTGGCTTCGCCGGCCGATTCGGCACCCGTATCTCGCACGTCCACATCCGAGATGCGGTGCCGGGCAACATCAATCTGTCCGTGGGCAACGGCGCGGTCGATTTCGGCCGCGGTCTCAAGGCGCTTGCCGACACCGGCTACAGCGGCCATTTCGCCCTCGAGCTGGAAACCCGCGACATCAGCGATGACGTGCGCCCCGCGGCGGCAGCCCGTGCGGGCCACGTCATTTCCGAACTCATCTGAGCAGCACACAAGGAGAAGCCATGGACCAGAAGACCGCAGTGATCACCGGCGCCACCTCGGAAAAAGGAATCGGGGTGACCGTCGCCCAGCGCTACGCCAGTGAAGGCTGGGCCGTCGTCATCCTGGACCTGGACGGAGAGAAGTCGGCCAAGGTCGCTGCCGAGATCGGAAACCAGTTCGCAGTTCCCGCTTTTGGCCACGCCGTGGACGTCACCTCGGAGGAGTCGGTGACGGCCGCGCACGCAGCGGTGGCCGCCGAGGTGGCATCGGGCAACCTGCCTCCCGTCGGCGCGCTGGCCAACATCGCCGGCATCACCTCCCCGGTGCCGTTCCTGGAGACCACCCTCGAACTCTGGAACAAGGTGTTCGCCGTCAACGCGACCGGCACCTACCTGGTCACCAAGGCGTTTCTGCCGGACATGATCGCGCAGGGCTGGGGCCGCATCGTGAACATGTCGTCGGTCTCCGCCCAGCGCGGTGGCGGCGTCTTCGGCAAGGTGCCCTATTCCTCGGCCAAGGCTGCGATCCTGGGCTTCACCAAAGCGCTCGCCCGCGAGGTCGCCGACAAGGGCGTCACCGTCAATGCCGTGACGCCGGGCGCCGTCGACACCAATATCCGGGTCGGTTCGACCGATGAGCAGGAAGCGGCGTTGGCCGCGGCCATTCCGGTCGGCCGTACCGCGACCACCGATGAGGTGGCCGCCGTCTTCACCTTCCTGTCCAGCGCGGACGCCAGTTATCTCACCGGAACCACCGTTGATATCAACGGCGGCAGCCACATTCACTAGGTGATGACATGACACGCCTCTTCAACGACCCGGCCACGTTCACCGAGGACATGCTCGGCGGCTTTCTCGACATCCACGCGTCGTACGTGGTCGGGGTACCCGGCGGCGTCGTGCGGGCAACCGAGACGCCCCCGGGCAAGGTGGCCGTAGTGGTCGGCGGCGGCTCCGGTCACTACCCGGCGTTCTGCGGTGTGGTCGGAGCGGGCTTCGCCGACGGGGCGGTGGTGGGCAACATCTTCACCTCACCGTCGGCGCAGGAGGCGGCGTCGGTGGCACGAGCCGCTCACGGCGACGCCGGCGTCCTGCTACTCACCGGCAACTACGCCGGCGACGTGATGAACTTCGGACTCGCCGTCGAGCAGCTGCGCGCCGACGGGATCGACGCCCGGTTTCTCACCGTGACCGACGATATCGCCAGTGCGGGCTCCGAGGATCTGGGCAAGCGGCGCGGTATCGCCGGTGACTTCACGGTATTCCGTTGCGCTGGAGCGCGTTCCGAAGAGGGCGCCGACCTCGACGAGGTCGAGCGGGTGGCGATCAAGGCCAACGCGGCAACCCGTACTCTCGGCGTCGCCTTCGATGGATGCACCCTGCCGGGAGCGGATCGGCCGCTGTTCACCGTCCCGGCCGGCACCATGGGCCTCGGCTTGGGCATCCACGGGGAGCCGGGCATCGCCAGCCATGAGATGCCGACGGCCGCCGAACTGGCCCGCCTGCTGGTGTCCGGCGTGCTCGCCGAGAAGCCGGCAGGTGCATCGGGTCGGGTGGCCGTGATCCTCAACGGCCTGGGACGCACCAAATATGAGGAGCTGTTCGTGGTGTGGAAGTCGGTTGCCGCGCTGTTGGCCGAATCCGGGCACACCGTGGTGCATCCCGAGGTCGGCGAACTGGTCACCAGCCTGGACATGGCGGGGTGCTCGCTGACTGTGATGTGGCTCGACGAGGAACTCGAACGGCTGTGGACATCGCCGGCCGATACCCCCGCCTACCGCAAGGGTGGCGTCTCGTCCCCGACCGGTGTGCGGCGCTCCCAGGTGGTGCAGGCCGCGGTGCGAGTCGCGGTTGCCGACGCGGACGCGGCATCGCAGACCGGTGGTCACGTTGTGGCGGAGAGCTTTTCGGCGATCGCTGCGCAGATGGTCCAAGCCGAGGACGAACTGGGCAAGATCGATGCCGTCGCAGGCGACGGAGACCACGGTCGTGGCATGGTCAAGGGATCCAACGCTGCCGCCGAGGCAGCGCGGGCAATGGCAGCCCAGGCGGGGGAATCGCATCGGTGCTTCGCGCCGCGGGCGACGCCTGGGCTGCCAAGGCCGGCGGAACATCCGGCGTGTTGTGGGGCGCGGCGCTCAACGCCGCCGCGGGCGTGCTCGGAGATCACGGGCTACCAGGCGATACCGCTGTCGCTGCGGCGCTACGGGCCGGATACGACGCACTGGCCGCACTGGGCAAGGCCGCGCGCGGAGACAAGACCATGCTCGACGCCCTCGGCCCCTTCGTCGACGCATTCGCCGAACGTGTTGAAGCAGGAGCCGATTGGCGGTCCGCATGGTCGCGATCAGCCGAGGTGGCGCACAAGGCGGCCGCGGAGACCGCCGAACTGAGACCCATGGTGGGGCGGGCCCGCCCGCTCGCCGAGCGCAGCATCGGTACCCCCGACGCCGGCGCGGTATCCCTGGCCCTGTGTGTCAACACGGTGGCTGAATTGATCGAGGAGAAACGATGAACGGCCAACCGCTGCGGATCGTCGTGGGTTGTGACGACGCCGGGCTGCAGTACAAAGACATCCTGCGCCGCGATCTCGAATCGCATCCGCGGGTCGAGTCCGTCATCGACGTCGGGGTCGGCCCCGACGAGCACACCGCGTACCCACACGTCGCGGTGATGGCGGCCCGAATGGTGGCCGAGGGCGCAGCCGACCGGGCACTGCTGATCTGCGGAACCGGTCTCGGGGTCGCGATCGCGGCGAACAAGGTCCCCGGCGTTCGCGCCGTCACCGCCCACGACAGCTTCTCGGTGGAACGCGCGATCCTCAGCAACGACGCGCAGGTCCTGTGCTTCGGGCAGCGGGTGGTGGGAGTCGAACTCGCTCGCCGTCTGGCGGCGGAATGGCTGAGCTACGAGTTCGATCCGGCGTCGGCCTCCGCCGAGAAGGTGGCGGCGATCTGCGGGTACGAACCTACGACCGCGTGACGACGACACCGCGAAGTGAGGTGTCGCGGACGCACAACAGCGAGGCGCGGGTGCCGATCTCGCGCAGGATGCTCTCGGGAATCCAACCGATGCCGATCACCGAGCGTGCCAGCAGATCATTGGACGGGCTGTCGATACTGATCTCACCGGACTTGATGCCTTCGGAGAGCAAGGCTTTCATCTGACGCACCCGCTTGGTGAACAGCCATCCGGGGTTGGGCGTGTCCGGGGGAGACTGCCGCATCCATGCCAGCTGAATACGGAACTCGTCCGCGAAGCGGTCCAACGCGTTGGTGTTGATCCAGCTGAGGGCGTCCAGCTTCTCAACACTCGAGGAGTCCGCCGCCAACACCTCCGACCAACCCATCGCGACCTTCTCGCCGAACGACTGCATGATCGCCGCCAGCAGCTGGTCCTTGGACCCGATCAACCGGTACACCGTTCCGGTGCCCATGCCGGCCGCCGATGCGATGTCGCGGACGGTCGTGACCTCGTAGCCCTTCTTGCCGAATTCGGTTCTGGCGATGGCGCGTACGTGGGCCGCCTTGTCGTCGGCCTCGGTGTCGGCATCATCGGTCCAAGACCGGACGACGGCGTCGGCGGCCAGGAACGCCGCAGAGGCATCCAGTTGTTCGTCGGTCGCTGAGCCGGCGGCCAGGCCCTCGAGGAGGATTCGGCACAGCAGCGCCGCCGACTTGTCGGAGCTCGCGTTGCCGCGGATGACGTCGAGCCCGATCTGCAGCATCGTCTGCACGATCCGCTCGGCCAGCACGGCCAGATCGACGTCGGACCTCAGGTAGCCGCTCCAGCGCGCCGCCCGAAGGGTCTCCAGCATGGACTGCAGCAGCGCGGTAGGGCGGCGCGCCGTCAGGGCGGTCAATTCGTGATTCGAACTCGGGCCCTCGTAGAAGGACATCTGCAAGGCGGCACGATGGGTGACCGAGCACTGCGCGATCGCCTTGCACAGGTCGGCGATCTGGTCGAAGGCAGGATGGAACGCGGGATCGTTGAGACGGCCCTGCGCCTCGTCGGCGATCCGATCCAGATCCTCGTGATAGCGGTGCAGCAGCTCGACGAGGATCGCTTCTTTGGAATCGAAGTGGTGATACAGACTGCCGGGAAGAATGCCTGCCGCGTCAGCGATCTCCTGCAAGGACGTGCGTAGGCCGGACGTCGCGATGATCGAGGCTGCAGTCTGCAAGATCTCGGTGCGGCGCGTGCCGTCGTCGTAGGCATGGCTCGTCCCCGTGTTCGGTGTCATGCGCGAGCGACCCACGACTCCTCCAACGGCTGGAACCCAATATTTGGTAGACGCTACCAGAGCTGGGTTGGCTGACAGGCCCGCCACCTGCGGATGTGGATCGAAAACGACCAGCTCGGGGAGACCCGTTTGGTTTGGACGTCAGGTGTTGTCGGCGTTGCTGCGCGGGAAGCCGCCGCCCTGCGGGAAGAGTGGGAAGACGACGTCGTCGAGCTTCTCGGCGTCACCGGCGGTGCGGTTGATCGTTGCGCCCCAGATGTTTCCGTCCGGGGCGACCTGCAGTGCCCAGGCGTGGCCATGCGTGTCCTGGCGCACCACCTCGGGCTCACCGGTCACCGACCCGGTGCCCTTCGCCAGTCGCACCGCGACGGTCTGCTTGGCGTTCACCAGGTTCACCAGCACCGTGCCGTCCAGCGCGGCACAGCCGGCAACGCCGGGCCGGTCCGGCCACGTCCAGACCGTGGAGGTCTTGGCGTCCGGCGTGATGCGCTGCAGGCGGTCACCGGCCGCGGAGCGATCGGTGATGTAGAGCGACTTGTCGGTGGGGTCGATGCACATGCCGCCGGCCGGACCCATCCCGGACAGCGCGGTGGTGGGCGGCGCGGGTTGCACGGTGGTCGGCTGTTCGAGGCGAATGACCTTGCCGGCCAACGACTTCGGATCCGCGGCCAGGGCCGGGTTGCCGGCATCGCCGGTCTGCACGACGAGCGTCGTCGGGCTGGTGAAGATCAACGATCCGCTATTGCCGGTGGCGCCCTTGGGAATCCCGGTCAGGATGTCCTTTGGGATGTCGCCATCGGCAACCCGGATCACCCGGTTGTCGGTGGGCGTGCTGATGTAGGCGTACATCAGCCGGTCCTGCGAGTAGGTGGGGGACAGCACGATGTCCATCAGCCCGCCGTCACCGCTGGGGTCGACGGGGATGACGGTGTGGATTTTCGGCTCGGCGCTCACCGACACGTCTTTGATGGCACCGGTGGTGCGTTCTGCCACCAGTGCGGTCTTGCTGTCCGGACCCATGATCAACCCGCTGGTGCTCTCCAGACAGCCCTGCATGACGCCGGGCGCGGGGCAGACCTTGGGGAAGGGCTTGGGCGGCAGCGGCGGTGGCGGGGGCGGGGGAGACGACTGGCCCGGGGCCAGCTGCGGAGCGGTGGTGAAGGGCTGCGAAATGTCGTTGTTGAACTTCGCGCAGCCCGCCGACGACCCGGCCACGACCGTCACTGCACAGAGCCCGGCCAGCACTCCGCGAACCGACCGGCGTACCTGCATGCCCGCCAGGTTACGGATATCGCGTCGATGTTCGCCACGACGGCCCGGCAGTGACACGAAATCCAGGCAATATTGCCCGCTAGAAGCGCCGCTCAAATCCCCGGTTTGCACCCCGGGTGGCCTTACTCTGACTCCCGTGACGAGTCAAGGCCCCGATCCGCACTGGCAGCGCCCCGACGATTCCTCGGCCCGGCCGACGTCGGCCAAGCTGGTCGACCCGGAGGACGATCTCCCCTCGGCCACCTACGGTGGCGACTTCGAGACCACGACGATTCCGCACTACACGTCGGGACTGCCGGGTTCGGCGCCGTCAACCGGCTACGGCCTGCTGCACGACCCCGAGCCGTTGCCCTATGTGCAGCCGCACCTGGACCCGACGCCCTCGCAGGCCACGCCGATGGAGATCGAACCCATCGACGCCGAGGAACGGGCGAAGGCCGCGGGTCGTCGCGGCACCCAGGACCTCGGCATGTTGCTGTTGCGCGTCGTCATCGGTGCGGCGTTCATCGGGCACGGATTGCAGAAGGCCTTCGGCTGGTGGGGCGGCCAGGGGCTGGACGGCTTCAAGACCGCGCTCGCCGACGCCGGATACCAGCACGCCAGCGTGCTCACCTACGCCGGTGCCGGCGCCCAGATCCTGGTGGGTGTGCTGCTGGTGCTCGGACTGTTCACCCCGATCGCCGCCGCGGGCGGGATCGCCTACCTGGTGAACAGCTTGCTCACGATCATCTCGGCACAGCGCCAGGACGGCTACCTCGCCGTCTTGGGACCGGACGGCATCGAGTACCTGCTGGTGCTGATCGTCGCGACCTCGGCGGTCATCCTGGTCGGCCCCGGCCGCTACGGATTCGACGGCGGACGTGGCTGGGCCCGGCGCCCGTTCGTCGGGTCGTTTATCGCGTTGCTGCTCGGCATCGGTGGCGGCATCGCGGCGTGGGTGTTCCTGCACGGCAACAATCCACTGGCCTGATCACTCGTACGGCCTGATCACTCGTATGGATTGGGCACCCGCCCGCCGCTGGCCTCGGCCAGCAGCGGCAGCGTCGTGAACGTCACCGCGGGCAACAGCAGCCGCGAGCCGTCCCGCAGGTGCGCCCGTGCCCACGATGTGCGCTCGAACCCGAGACCGTCGACCTCATCCCAGCCGACCGTGCGGCTGCCGAACAGCGTGCGTGCCGTCAAGGTGTTGCGGTCAGCCACAGTGCGCAGCCGCACGATCGCCACCGAGGCCAGGACGGGCAGCACCATGAACACCGCACCCCAGGTGGGGAACACGGTGATCATCACCAGCAGGCCCAGTGCCAGGAAGCCCGAGGCGAAATGCGCCATCGGCGACATCCGGATCACCACTGGTTTGGTGGGTTTGGTCGTCGATTCATCGCGTGCACGACGGGAGGCCATGGCTGCCATCCTCCCACCAACCGGCGGCGCGACTCGGGGCCCGCATCGGGATTTGACGCTTGACCAGTGCGGAGGCTACCGTCGCAGGTTATGAAGACCGGCGGAATGCTCGTAGTAATTGGCCAGCGCGTTGGTGCCGCGCTTGCCCCGACACGGGCATAGCCACACGCACCAGCGCGCAACCCTCGTACAGCCGCCGAAGCTGACGGGGGTTTTTCTTGCCCGAAGAAATGAACAGGACCGAAAAGGACGACATCGTGAGCGCACCCACGCGACCACCCGAGCCGTCGGCCACCGCCGACAGCCCAGGCGCAGCACATTCCGCCGGTAAGAACGGCACGACCGCCGCCAAGCGCGTCGCCCCGGAGCAGCTCACGGGCGCCCAGGCGGTAGTCCGTTCGCTGGAGGAGATCGGCGTCGAGACCATCTTCGGAATCCCGGGCGGCGCGGTGCTGCCGGTCTACGACCCGCTCTACGACTCCCAGAAACTGCGTCACGTGCTGGTCCGCCACGAACAGGGTGCCGGGCACGCCGCCAGCGGTTACGCGCATGCCACCGGCAAGGTCGGGGTCATGATGGCCACGTCGGGCCCCGGTGCCACCAACCTGGTCACCCCGCTGGCCGACGCGCAGATGGACTCCATCCCGGTGGTTGCCATCACCGGGCAGGTCGGACGGACGCTGATCGGGACCGATGCGTTCCAGGAAGCGGACATTTCCGGCATCACGATGCCGATCACCAAGCACAATTTCCTGGTGCGCAACGGCGATGACATCCCGCGGGTGATCGCCGAGGCATTCCACATCGCGTCAAGCGGACGGCCTGGAGCTGTTCTTGTCGATATCCCGAAGGACATCCTGCAGGGGCAGTGCACGTTCTCGTGGCCGCCGCAGATCGACCTGCCCGGCTACAAGCCCAACACCAAGCCGCACAGCCGGCAGATCCGCGAGGCCGCCAAGCTGATCGCCGCCGCTCATAAGCCGGTGCTCTATGTCGGCGGCGGCGTGATCCGCGGTGACGCCACCGAGGAGTTGCGGACGCTGGCCGAGCTGACCGGCATCCCGGTGGTCACCACCCTGATGGCGCGCGGCGCGTTCCCGGACAGCCACCAGCAGAACCTGGGTATGCCGGGCATGCACGGCACCGTCGCCGCGGTGGCCGCCCTGCAGAAGAGCGATCTGCTGATCGCGTTGGGTGCACGGTTCGACGACCGGGTGACCGGCAAGCTGGATTCCTTTGCCCCCGAGGCGAAGGTGATCCACGTCGACATCGACCCCGCCGAGATCGGTAAGAACCGCAACGCCGACGTTCCGATCGTGGGCGACGTGAAGCTGGCGATCAGCGAGCTGATCGAGGCGCTGCGCAAGATCGGCTCCGATCCGCAGGCCAACCAGGGCAACTGGTGGGAGTACCTGAACGGGATCCAGGAGACCTACCCGCTGAGCTACGACCCGCAGCATGACGGCAGCCTCAGCCCGGAATACGTGATCTCCCAGCTGGGCAAGATCGCCGGGCCGGACGCCATTTACGTCGCGGGTGTCGGCCAGCACCAGATGTGGGCCGCGCAGTTCATCTCCTACGAAAACCCGCGCACCTGGCTGAATTCCGGTGGTCTGGGCACCATGGGCTACGCCGTCCCGGCGGCCATGGGCGCCAAGATGGCCCGACCCGATGCCGAGGTGTGGGCGATCGACGGTGACGGTTGCTTCCAGATGACCAATCAGGAGCTGGCCACCTGCGCGGTCGAAGGTGTGCCGATCAAGGTCGCGCTGATCAACAACGGCAACCTGGGTATGGTCCGCCAGTGGCAGACCCTGTTCTACGAAGAGCGGTACAGCCAAACCGATCTGGCCACCCACAGCCATCGCATCCCGGACTTCGTCAAGCTGGCCGAGGCGTACGGATGTGTCGGCTTGCGTTGCGAGCGTGAGGAAGACGTGGCCGACGTGATCAACCAGGCCCGGGCCATCAACGACCGGCCGGTGGTGATCGACTTCATCGTCGGCGCCGACGCCCAGGTGTGGCCGATGGTCGCCGCGGGCTGCGGCAACGACGAGATCATGGCGGCGCGCAATATCCGCCCGCTGTTCGACGACAATGAGGAGGGACGGGCCTGATGGCGGGAAACACTGTCACCCACACCCTTTCGGTGTTGGTCGAAGACAAGCCCGGTGTGCTGGCCCGGGTGGCCGCACTGTTCTCCCGGCGTGGCTTCAACATCGAGTCGCTGGCCGTCGGAGCCACCGAGCAGAAGAACATGTCGCGGATGACGATCGTCGTCACCGCGGAGGAGACGCCGCTCGAGCAGATCACCAAACAGCTCAACAAGCTGATCAACGTGATCAAGATCGTCGAGCAGGACGTCGAGAACTCGGTGCACCGTGAACTCGCGCTGATCAAGGTGCGCGCCGACGCCGGCACCCGAGGTCAGGTCATCGAGGCGGTGAACCTGTTCCGCGCCAAGGTGATCGACGTGTCTACCGAGTCGCTGACCATCGAGGCGACCGGCACCCAGGAGAAGATCGAGGCGTTCCTGCGGGTGCTCGAACCCTATGGCGTGCGCGAGATCGTGCAGTCCGGCGTGGTGTCACTGTCGCGTGGACCGCGCGGCATGACGAACGCCAAGTGAAGACCCCACCGAAGAAAACAACAGAAGGAAAGTTCAATCGTGTCAGTTGAGATGTTCTACGACGATGACGCCGACCTGTCGATCATTCAGGGCCGCAAGGTCGGTGTGATCGGTTACGGCAGCCAGGGCCACGCGCACTCGCTGAGCCTGCGTGACTCGGGTGTGCAGGTCAAGGTCGGCCTCAAGGAGGGCTCCAAGTCTCGCGAGAAGGTCACCGAGCAGGGCCTCGAGGTCGACACTCCCGCCGAGGTCGCCAAGTGGGCCGACGTCATCATGTTGCTCGCCCCGGACACCGCGCAGGCCGAGATCTTCAAGAACGACATCGAGCCGAACCTCGAGGACGGCAACGCGCTGTTCTTCGGCCACGGCCTGAACATCCACTTCGGTCTGATCAAGCCGCCGGCCAATGTGACCATCGGCATGGTCGCCCCCAAGGGCCCCGGCCACCTGGTGCGCCGCCAGTTCGTCGACGGCAAGGGCGTGCCCTGCCTGATCGCCGTCGACCAGGACCCCAAGGGTGAGGGCCAGGCTCTGGCGCTGTCCTACGCCAAGGGCATCGGCGGCACCCGCGCCGGCGTCATCAAGACCGACTTCAAGGAAGAGACCGAGACCGACCTCTTCGGTGAGCAGGCCGTGCTGTGCGGCGGCACCGAGGAACTCGTCAAGGCCGGCTTCGAGGTCATGGTCGAGGCGGGCTACGCCCCCGAGATGGCCTACTTCGAGGTGCTGCACGAGCTCAAGCTGATCGTCGACCTGATGTACGAGGGCGGCATCGCCCGGATGAACTACTCGGTGTCCGACACCGCGGAGTTCGGTGGCTACATCTCCGGTCCGCGTGTCATCGATGCCGACACCAAGGAGCGGATGCGCGGCATCCTCAAGGACATCCAGGACGGCACCTTCGTCAAGCGCCTGGTTGCCAACGTCGAGGGCGGCAACAAGGAGCTCGAAGGACTGCGCAAGAAGAACGCCGAGCACCCGATCGAGGTCACCGGCAAGAAGCTGCGCGATCTGATGAGCTGGGTCGACCGGCCGATCACCGAAACGGCTTAGCAGCAACCGATTTCGGCGCGCTACCCGTCGCTCAGCGGCGGTTAGCGCGCCGGAGTCGTTTCTAGGGGCCGGGTGAACGGGTGGGCCCGCCACATTCGCGCGGTCAGCAGGATCGGCACGATGATGTAGGGCAGGTTATACGCGAGCGCCTTCGGCACATTGGTAAACGTGTAGTCGTAGGCCGTGTTGCAGACCGCCTGGAAAAGGCTTGCGTCCCCGGCGAATCCGACCATCACCACGATGAACGTGGTCTGCACGACCATCCCGGTGTAGATGAAGGACGGCTTGCGGATCCACTCGCGGCCGCGGATGAAGGCGTATACGAGCAGCACGTAGAAGCTGCCGAAGACGAGTGCCGATACGCTCGCGCTCACTTGGAGGAAGCGCGGGTTGGCGATCAGCAACGGGTCGGTGCCGCCCGCGTACACGTGGTAGACGACCCGGGCGAGGACGAAATCGGAGTCCGGGTCGGGGCGGCTCACCATGTTCACGATGTCGCCGGTGAACGAGGAGCCGATGAACACGGTGAACACGACGATGAAGAACCAGTCGTAGCGGCGTTCCCGAAGCGGGATGGGACTGCGCTCGGCGGCAACGGCATCGGTGGTCACAACCGGCGGAGTGGTCATGGCCGCTGATGCTAGGGCGTCACGACGGCCCAGGTAACCGAATTACTGAAGTCGCAACAGTAAGCGCGTCTATATCCCGGATTTACGGGGCGAGCGACGGCAGCGGCAGGCCGAATTCGCGCTTGAGCACCGTCCGCGCCGCGTAGTAGCCGCACATCCCGTGCACGCCGGTGCCCGGCGGAGTCGCCGACGAACTCAGATACGCCTTGGGGATCGGGGTGGTCCACGGATTCCAGCGCAGTGTCGGCCCGACCATCGCCGCGAACAGCGTCGCCCCGCCGACGATGATGTCGCCGCCGACGTAGTTCGCGTTGTGCGCAGGCATCTGCGCCGCGGTCACGCATCGCGACGCCAGCACCAGGTCGCGGAAACCGGGTGCGGCGTTCTCGAACAGCGTGATGACCGTCTCGGTGACGTCCTCGGTCGAGTTCGACGGAACGTGGGCGTAGGTCCACAGTGGTCGCCGACCCGCGGAGTCGATCCGCGACGGGTCGGACAGGTGCGGCAGCGCCGCCAACGTCATCGGCCACTCCGCGTGCCGCCCCGAGGCGATCTCCTTTTCGCCGTGCGCCATCTGCTCGCGGGTCCCACCCATGTGCACGGTGGGGGAGTCCGCCATCCGCTCGTCGCGCCAGGGGATGTCGCCGGAGAGCACGAAGTCCACCTTGCAGACGCCCGGTCCGAACTTGTAGCGCCGCAGGGACTTTGCGTAACCATCCGGTACGGCGGAGCCGTAGATGTCCAGCAGCGCGGTCGGCGCGGTGTCGTAGATGACCACACCCGGCGGTGGGGAGGTCACCGGCTCGCCGACCACCAGTTCGCCGCCGTGGGCCTGCAGATCGGCGAGCATCGCGTCGACGATCACCTGGCTGCCGCCGACCGGCACCGGCCAGCCCGCGGTGTGCGCCACCGTGCCGAGCATGATCCCGGCGCCACTGTTGACCGGCGACGGCATCGTCGAGATCGCATGGGTGCCAACGCCGGTGAACAACGCGCGGGCGTCCTCGCCACGCAGCACGCCCCAGGCCGGGCTGCCCTGGGCGAGCACCCGCAGTCCCGATCGCACGGTGGTGAGGAGATCGGGTGGCAGCGACCGCTTGTCGCCGAGGAAGAATCCGAGCACGCCGTCGGGGTGAGAGGCCAGTGGTCCGAACAGCCGGCGCCATGAGCTGCCCTCGTCGAGCTCGGCGCAGGTGCGCTGCAGCGAGTGGTACGCGATCGCGGCGGGCCGGTTCGGCAGCGGGTTCGCGTAGGAGATCTCCGGGACCACCAGCTGGACGCCGCGCGCCGGGAGGTCGAACTCGGCGAAGAAGGGCGAGGCCAGTGCCAGCGGGTGCACGGCCGAGCAGACGTCATGGCGAATGTCGGGATATTCCGGGTCGGCCGCCGTGCGGGCACCGCCGCCGAACGTGGACTGGCCTTCGATGACGCGCACCGACAGGCCGGCTCGCGCGCAGATGACGGCAGCCGCCAACCCATTGGGACCACTGCCGACCACGGTCACGTCCACCGCCTAAGTAGACCGCACCACGGCCGATGATCGTCCACCGGGCGACAACCACTAGGCTGACCGGCGTGAATCTGCCCGTTGTGTTGATCGCAGACAAACTCGCCGAGTCGACCGTCGCCGCCCTGGGTGACCAGGTCGAGGTGCGCTGGGTCGACGGCCCGGACCGGCCGAAACTGCTGGCCGCCGTCGCTGATGCCGACGCACTGCTGGTGCGCTCGGCCACCACGGTGGACGCCGAGGTCATCGCGGCCGCGCCCAAGCTGAAGATCGTCGCCCGCGCCGGGGTCGGACTGGACAACGTCGACGTCGACGCCGCCACCGCAGCCGGGGTGCTGGTCGTCAACGCGCCGACGTCGAACATCCACAGCGCCGCCGAGCACGCGCTGGCCCTCATGTTGTCGGCCGCACGGCAGATCCCCGCCGCCGATGCGACGCTGCGGGAGCACACCTGGAAGCGGTCGTCGTTCTCCGGCACCGAGATCTACGGCAAGACCGTCGGCGTGGTGGGTCTCGGCCGGATCGGACAACTGGTGGCGCAGCGCCTGGCCGCCTTCGGCACCCACGTCATTGCCTACGACCCGTATGTGCCGGCCGCCCGCGCCGCCCAGCTCGGCATCGAGCTGATGTCGCTCGACGACCTGCTGGCCCGCGCCGACTTCATCTCCGTGCACCTGCCCAAGACCCCGGAGACCGCCGGTCTGCTCGGCAAGGAGGCGCTGGCCAAAACCAAGAAGGGCGTGGTCATCGTCAACGCTGCCCGTGGTGGTCTGATCGACGAGCAGGCCCTTGCCGATGCGATCACCAGTGGCCATGTGTTCGCGGCGGGCCTCGACGTCTTCAGCACCGAACCGTGCACCGACAGCCCGTTGTTCGAACTGCCGCAGGTGGTTGTCACCCCGCACCTGGGTGCCTCGACCGCCGAGGCTCAGGACCGGGCCGGCACCGATGTGGCGGCGAGCGTGAAGCTGGCGCTGGCCGGTGAGTTCGTGCCGGATGCGGTGAACGTCGGCGGCGGCGCGGTCAGCGAAGAGGTAGCGCCGTGGCTGGATCTGGCCCGCAAGCTCGGCCTGCTCGTCGGGGTGCTCTCGACCGGTGCCGCGTCGAACCTTTCGGTCCGGGTCTCCGGCGAAATCGCCTCCGAAGATGTTGAGGTGCTGAAGCTTTCGGCGCTGCGCGGGTTCTTCTCGACCGTGACCGATCAGCAGGTGACGTTCGTCAACGCACCGAACCTGGCCGCCGAACGCGGCCTGCAGAGCGAACTGACGACGGCGAGCGAGAGCCCCAACCACCGCAGCCTGATCGACGTCCGGGTGGTCGGTCCCGACGGCACCGCCACCAACGTGTCCGGAACGTTATCCGGCCCGCAGCAGGTCGAGAAGGTCGTCCAGATCAACGGGCGCAACTTCGATCTGCGCGCCGAGGGGGTGAACCTGGTGCTGCACTACTCGGATCAGCCCGGTGCGCTGGGCAAGATCGGCACAGTGCTCGGCAACGCCGACGTGAACATCCTGGCCGCTCAGCTGAGCCAGGACACCAGCGGCGAGGCCGCAACCCTGATGCTGCGGCTGGACCGCGATGTGTCCGACGATGTCCGGTCGGCGATCCGCACGGCCGTCGGCGCGACGACCCTGGAAGTGGTGGACCTGTCATGAAATTGGCGGTGATCGCGGGCGACGGTATCGGCCCGGAAGTGATCGACGAAGCGCTGCAGGTGCTCGATGTGGTGCTGCCCGGCGTGGAGAAGACCGAATACGACCTCGGTGCCCGGCGCTATCACGCGACCGGTGAGCTGCTCACCGCCGAGACCATCGAGGAGCTGCGCGGCTACGACGCCATCCTGCTTGGCGCGATCGGCGACCCGTCGGTGCCCAGTGGTGTGCTGGAGCGCGGGCTGCTGCTCAAACTCCGCTTCGCCCTTGATCATCACGTCAACCTGCGACCGGGGCGGCTGTACCCCGGTGTGGACAGTCCGCTGTCCGGGGTGACCGGTATCGATTTCGTCGTGGTGCGCGAAGGCACCGAGGGCCCGTACACCGGCAACGGCGGCGCGCTGCGTGTCGGCACCCCACACGAGGTGGCCACCGAAGTCAGCGTGAACACCGCGTTCGGTGTCGAGCGCGTGGTGCGTGATGCGTTCGCCCGTGCGCAGTCCCGGCGCAAGCATCTGACGCTGGTGCACAAGACGAACGTGCTGACGTTCGCGGGCAGCCTGTGGTCGCGGGTGGTGGCCGAGGTCGGCGCCGAATTCCCCGATGTGGAAGTCGCCTATCAGCACATCGACGCCGCGACCATCCACATGGTCACCGATCCGGGACGGTTCGACGTGATCGTCACCGACAACCTCTTCGGCGACATCATCACCGATCTGTCGGCCGCCGTCTGCGGCGGAATCGGTCTGGCCGCCAGCGGCAATATCGATGCCACGCGAACCAATCCGTCGATGTTCGAACCGGTTCACGGCAGCGCGCCGGACATCGCGGGCCAGGGCATCGCCGATCCGACGGCAGCGGTGATGTCGGTGGCGCTGCTGCTCGGTCACGTTGGCGAGGACGCTGCGGCGGCCCGGGTCGACAAGGCCGTTGCCAACCATCTGGCCACCCGTGGGGACGTGACGTTGTCGACCCGCGAGGTCGGCGAGCGGATCCGCGCGGCGCTCTAAGGGCGCGGTGGGTCGGTCGGCACCAAAGGCAGTGCCACCACCGGGAACAGCGCGCACACCGCGAATGCGACCGGGTAGCCCAGTACGCCGATCAGCGCGCCGAACAACGGTGGGGTGAGGCCGGCGGCCAGCAGCTGGCTGGTGTTCTGCGTGCCCAGCGCGCGCCCGCTCCAGAACGGTCCGGCGATCTCGGCGATCGCGGTGAACGCCAAGCCGTTGTCGACGACGGTGATCACCGAGGCGACAACCATCACCGCGATGCTCAGCGGCGAGTGCAGCGCGTCGGTCAGCGCCAGCAGCGCCATCGATGCGGCGGCGGCCCCGGCTATCATCCGGATCGGGCGCAGCCGGGAGCCCATCCAGTCCGACCAGCGTCCGGCGGCGATGCGGCCCAGCGCGCCGAGTACCTGCGCCACCATCACCAGCACGCCTGCGGATTCCGCCGACCAGCCGCGGTCGGCGATCAGCCACACGAGGGTGAACGTCCACACCACGCACTGCGGTACCACCAGCAGCACCGACACCGCGTGGATGCGCCACAGCACGGCGGATCCCCGGTAGGGGTTGGCCAGATGCTCGGCCGGCGCCTCGGCGCGCGGCGGCCGCGGCGGATCCACCACGACGACGGCGCACACCAGCGCCGCCACCCCGCACACGATCGCTGGGAACAGCAGCGCCAGCCCGACTCCGTGCGACTGGGCCAGGCGGGGAATGACCAACGCGCCGAAGGCGACTCCCAGCGGCTGGGCGGTTTGGCGAATGCCCATCACCAGTCCGCGCTGATGTGGTGGAAACCACCCGACCACCAGCCGGCCGCTGGCCGAATTGCTGCTGGCCGCCGCAGTTCCGCCGAGGAACAGGAAGACGCTTACGAGGATCAGCGAATGCGATGCCGCTGCAGCCAGCGCCGCCGTGGCCGTCAACGCCGAGCCGAGGCTCAGCACGAAGCGCTCACCGACGCGGTCCACCACGTAACCCCAAAGGATCAGGGTCATCACCATTCCGAAGCTGGGCATCGCGGACACCAGGCCGGCCTTGGCCAGGTCGAGGCCCATCGTGGTGTGCAGCGTGGGGATGAGGAAGGCGGCGCCGTTGATGAAGACGTTGGCGGACAGCGTTGCGAACAGCGCGATCACGAGCATCATCCATCGCCGCACGGTGCTGATCGTGTCGACGGCCATGCGCCCATGATTCCACCCGATTCCCACAATGCTGAATTTGTTTCTCAAGATATGAGACATGGCCGTGGGCCAGCGCTGGCGCGGAGGACGCGCGAAATGTGGCGAACGTGACTTCACACTCCACGCCGATCGGGGGCTTTCGGCTCCGCGTAGTCGCAGCACTAGGCTGTCGCCATGCGCCTGGGTCGAATCGCCAGCCCCGATGGGGTCGCCTTCGTCAGTATCGAAGGGGACCTCGGGAGTGAAATCGTTCGTGAAATCGCCGAACATCCGTTCGGCACGCCGACGTTCACCGGCCGCACCTGGCCGCTGGCCGATGTGCGCCTGCTGGCGCCGATCTTGGCCAGCAAGGTGGTCTGCATGGGCAAGAACTACGCGGCACACATCGCGGAGATGGGTGGTGAGGCACCGGAGGATCCGGTGATCTTCCTCAAGCCCAATACCGCGATCATCGGCCCCGGTGTGCCAATTCAGTTGCCCGCCAATGCTTCACCGGTACACCATGAGGGTGAACTCGCCGTGGTGATCGGCCGGCCCTGCAAGGACGTCCCCGCCGCTCGTGCCGCGGAGAACATCCTCGGCTACACCATCGCCAACGATGTGTCCGCCCGCGATCAGCAGAAAGCGGATGGCCAGTGGATGCGCGCGAAGGGCCACGACACGTTCTGCCCTGTCGGCCCGTGGATCGTCACCGACCTCGATCCCTCCGATCTGGAGATCCGCACCGAGGTCAACGGCGAGGTGCGCCAACTGAGCCGGACTTCGATGATGATCCACGACATCGGCGCCATCATCGAGTGGATCTCGGCGGTGATGACGTTGCTGCCCGGTGATCTCATCCTCACCGGCACACCCGAAGGCGTCGGGCCGATCGAGAACGGCGACACCGTCAGCATCAGCGTCGAGGGCATCGGAACGTTGTCCAATCCCGTGATCCGAAAGGCCAATTGATGACCGCGGCCGCCAACGACACGGTGCGCGTACGGTTTTGCCCGTCGCCGACCGGAATCCCGCATGTCGGGATGGTGCGCACCGCTCTGTTCAACTGGGCCTACGCCCGGCACACCGGTGGCACGTTCGTGTTCCGCATCGAGGACACCGACGCCGCGCGCGACTCCGAGGAAAGCTATGCCGCGTTGCTTGAGGCGTTGCGGTGGCTGGGTCTGGACTGGGACGAGGGCCCGGAGGTCGGCGGGCCTCACGAGCCGTACCGGCAGTCGCAACGTACCGAGCTGTACCGCGACGTGCTGGCACGTCTTCTCGACTCCGGCGAGGCCTACCTGGCCTACTCCACGCCGGAGGAGGTCGAGGCCCGACATGTGGCGGCAGGCCGCAATCCCAAACTGGGCTATGACAATTACGATCGCGACCTGACCGACGAGCAGCGTGCCGCCTTCGCTGCCGAGGGGCGCAACGCGGTCATGCGGCTGCGGATGCCCGACGAGGACATCAGCTGGCACGACCTGGTTCGCGGCACCACCACGTTCGCCGCCGGTACGGTGCCAGACTTCGCCCTGACCCGGGCGACGGGAGAACCGTTGTACACCTTGGTCAATCCGGTCGACGACGCACTGATGAAGATCACCCACGTGCTGCGCGGTGAGGATCTGCTGCCTTCGACACCGCGTCAGATCGCGCTGTACCAGGCGCTCATACGCATCGGGGTGGCCGAGCGGGTGCCCGAATTCGCGCATCTGCCACCGGTGTTGGGGGAGGGCACCAAGAAGCTCTCCAAGCGCGACCCGGAGTCCAACCTGTTCCTGCACCGCGATCGGGGATTCCTCCCCGAGGGGCTGCTGAACTATCTGGCGCTGCTGGGCTGGGGGATAGCCCAGGACCGGGACATCTTCACCCTCGACGAGATGGTCGCCGCCTTCGACGTCGTCGACGTCAACTCCAACCCGGCACGCTTCGACCAGAAGAAGGCCGACGCGATCAACGCCGAGCACATCCGCCGTCTCGACGAGGCAGAGTTCGCCGCGCGGTTGCGCGCGTACTTCGAGGCGCACGGCCACGACACCGGGCTCGACGACGCGGGTTTCGCCACCGCCGCACAGCTGGTGCAGACCCGCATCGTGGTGCTCTCCGACGGGTGGTCACTGCTGAAGTTCTTCGACGACGACGCCTACGAACTGGACCCCAAGGCTGCCGCCAAGGAACTCGGCCCCGATGCGGCGCCGGTGCTGGCCGCGGCGATCACCGCGCTCGACGCGGTGGCCGAGTGGACGACAGCCGCCATCGAGGAGGCGTTGAAGGCCGCGCTGCTGGAGGGCCTCGAACTCAAGCCGCGCAAGGCGTTCGGCCCCATCCGGGTCGCGGTGACCGGATCCACGATCAGCCCACCGCTGTTCGAGTCCCTGGAACTGCTCGGTCGTGACCGCAGCCTGCAGCGACTGCGGGGAGCGCACGAGCAGGCCGGGGGCCGGAAAAGACGGGTAAAATCTTTGATAGTCTGCTCGTCGGCCCGCAACCACGGCGGAGCGGCCTTCACCCCCTGGGAAACCAGGAAAAGGCTGCTTGACCAGCGGTTATAGGCCAATGATGGGGTATGGTGTAATTGGCAACACTAGGGATTCTGATTCCCTCATTCTAGGTTCGAGTCCTGGTACCCCAGCAATTATGTCGGCAACGTCCTCTGGGCTATGCTGGCAACCCGGTGCGCCGCACGGCGCGCCACGGATTTGGTTCTGGCCCCGTCGTCTAGCGGCCTAGGACGCCGCCCTCTCACGGCGGTAGCGTGGGTTCGAATCCCATCGGGGCTACCAAATCAAATCGCCCGGTCATCGACCGGGCGATTCGTCGTTTCTCCGCCGAGTTACTCGGCCGGCGCCGTGGAGCCGGCCAAGGGCATCGGGGGCAAGCCGAGCTTGCCGTGATCCCAGGAACGGGTGCGCTTGGCCACAATGCGCACCGCCACACGCTTGTTCATCATCATGTCGACGGCCGGCTTGAGGTCGTCGGTGTACGGGCCGTTGTAGCGCTCCCACACGCTGATGCCGACCTTGAAGATGGTGTCGGGGTCCTCGACGATCTCGGCGACACCCTCGAAGGAGACGCCGCGCAAGCTGTCGTAGGTGTCGCCGTCCTCGATGAGGAAGCTCACCCGCGGGTCGCGACGCAGGTTCACGGCCTTCTGTGACTTGGCTTTCGTCTCGACCCAGATCTCTCCGTCGAGGACGCCGTACCACATGGCCACAAGATGCGGCTGGCCGTCGGGTCCGATGGTCGCCATTGTGCCGGTGCGGCTGCGTGCGACGAAGTCGGCGACTTCGGCGTCCGACATGACGATCTGGTTGCGCTGTTTGGTTCCCATGGCGTCAGTTTGTCAGGCTCCGCGGCGCGGCTGTCGCGGGGATCACAGTCTGCGGGTGAGTGCGTCGGCGGCCGCCAATAGATCGGCTGCCCAACGCGCGCCGGGCCTGCGGCCCATCCGGTCGATCGGACCCGACACCGACACCGCTGCCACTACCGTGCCGGTGCGATCCCGCACCGGGGCAGACACACTGGCCACCCCGGGCTCGCGTTCGGCTGCGCTCTGCGCCCAGCCGCGGCGGCGGACCTCGGCGAGGGTGCGTTCGGTGAATTTCGCCGTCGGGAGCACGGCCTGCTGGGTGGCCGTGTCGCTGAAAGCCAGCAGAACCTTGGCGCCCGACCCCGCCGTCATCGGCAGGCGCGCCCCGACCGGCACGGTATCGCGAAGCCCGGCAGGGGGTTCCAGCGCGGCGACGCAGATCCGCGTGGTGCCCTCGCGTCGGTAGAGCTGCACGCTCTCGCCGGTGATCTCCCGCAGCCGGGGCAATACCGTGGCGCCCGCGGCGAGCAGCGGATCGTTGACGTGGGCGGCCAATTCGGAGATGGCCGGTCCGAGTCGCCACCGTCCCGCACCGTCGCGGGCCAGTAGGCGGTGGACCTCCAGGCCGGCGGCCAGCCGGTGGGCGGTCGCACGGGGCAAGCCGGTGCGCTCACAGAGTTCGGCCAGCCCGCAGGGGGACTCGGCGATTGAGTGCAGTACGCCCACGGCTTTGTCGAGCACGCCGATGCCGCTATCCTGTCTCATAGAGAGATACTAGCGTCCCGAAATGTGAGATAGCCACTCTGGCGTTCCGGGAATCGAGAAGTGAAGTGAGAACCCATGGCTCAGTCCGACAAGCCCAGGACACTGCCCGAGAAGGTGTGGGACGACCACGTCGTGGTCGCCGGAACCGGCACCGGCTCATCACGTGAACCCGACCTGATCTACATCGATCTCCACCTCATCCACGAGGTGACCAGCCCGCAGGCCTTCGACGGGCTGCGGCTCGCCGGACGTCCGGTGCACCGGCCGGATCTCACCATCGCCACCGAGGACCACAACGTTCCGACGGTCGACATCGACAAGCCGATCGCCGACCCGATCTCCCGGACCCAAGTCGAGACCCTGCGCCGCAACTGCGCCGAATTCGGGGTCCGGCTGCATCCGATGGGCGACGCCGAGCAGGGCATCGTTCACGTGATGGGGCCCCAGCTGGGACTGACCCAGCCCGGCATGACGATCGTGTGCGGCGACAGCCACACCTCCACCCACGGTGCGTTCGGCGCGATCGCGATGGGGATCGGCACTTCCGAAGTCGAGCATGTGCTTGCCACCCAGACACTTCCGCTGCGTCCGTTCAAGACGATGGCGGTCAATGTCGACGGCGCCCTGCCGCCCGGAGTGAGCGCCAAGGACATCATCCTGGCCGTGATCGCCAAGATCGGCACCGGCGGCGGTCAGGGTTATGTCATCGAATATCGGGGCAGCACCATCGAATCGCTCTCGATGGAAAGCCGGATGACGATCTGCAACATGAGCATCGAGGCCGGCGCCCGAGCCGGGTTGGTGGCGCCGGACGAGACGACCTATGAGTTCCTGCGGGGCCGTCCCTACGCGCCGACCGGCGCGGACTGGGATGCGGCCGTGACCTCCTGGGAGGCGCTGAAGACCGACGATGGCGCCGAATTCGACGCCGAGGTCTACATCGATGCGACGACGCTGAGCCCCTTCGTCACGTGGGGCACGAACCCCGGCCAGGGTGTTCCGCTGGCCGCCTCGGTGCCCGATCCCGAGTTGATGACCAGCGATGCCGAGCGGCAGTCCGCCGAGAAGGCGTTGGCATACATGGACCTTCGGGCGGGCACTCCGATGCGTGAGGTCGGCGTCGACGCCGTCTTCGTCGGGTCGTGCACGAACGGGCGCATCGAAGATCTGCGGGTGGTGGCCGACGTGCTGCGTGGCCGCAAGGTCGCCGACGGGGTGCGCATGCTGATCGTGCCGGGGTCGATGCGGGTGCGCGCACAGGCCGAAAGTGAAGGGCTGGGCGAGATCTTCACCGCCGCCGGTGCCGATTGGCGCCAAGCGGGCTGCTCGATGTGCCTGGGTATGAACCCCGATCAGCTGGCGCCGGGGGAGCGCTGTGCGTCGACGTCCAACCGGAATTTCGAAGGCCGGCAGGGCAAGGGCGGGCGGACACATCTGGTTTCGCCTGCGGTCGCGGCCGCGACCGCAGTGCGCGGAACGCTGTCCTCGCCTGCCGATCTCGAAAAATAGACCTGCTAAGGAGAACACGATGGATGCATTTCACACCCACACCGGCATCGGTGTTCCGTTGCGACGGTCCAATGTCGACACCGACCAGATCATTCCGGCGGTGTATTTGAAGCGGGTCACCAGAACGGGTTTCGAGGATGGTTTGTTCGCCGCGTGGCGCAACGATCCCTCTTTCGTTCTGAATCTGAGCCCCTTCGACCGGGGTTCGGTTCTGGTGGCCGGACCGGACTTCGGCACCGGCTCGTCGCGCGAGCATGCGGTCTGGGCACTCATGGACTTCGGATTCCGGGTCGTCATCTCGTCCCGTTTCGCCGACATCTTTCGCGGCAACGCCGGCAAGGCCGGGCTGCTGGCGGCCGAAGTCGCTCAAGATGATGTTGAACTTCTGTGGAAGCTCATCGAGCAGAATCCGGGGCTGGAACTGACTGTGAATCTTCAAGATCGAAATATCACCGCGGGAACAGCCGTGGTGCCGTTCACGATTGACGATTACACGGCGTGGAGACTGCTGGAAGGCCTCGACGATATCGGCCTTACGCTGCGGAAACGCGATGAGATCGCGGCCTTCGAGGAGGCCCGTCCGAGTTGGAAGCCGCGCATTACGACGCCGTCCTGAACGACGCGGGACGCCGAAATCCCGCGCCCAAAAGGGGGTTCGGACGCCCTGAAATCACCGCCCTAGGGCGGCAAGCGGATTGCTGAAATCCTCCTAAGTAAAGCCTGAAATTGGGCGTGGCTCTTGGAAATCTGCAGCTATTGGGTTTACCGTGTTCTGCAGTCGGTCCAAAGTGGACCACTGGCTTCGGAGGAATTGAATGAACAAAGCAGAGCTCATCGACGTACTCACGGAGAAATTGGGCTCAGATCGTCGGCAGGCAACCCTGGCGGTGGAGAACGTCGTCGACACCATTGTGCGCGCGGTGCACAAGGGCGACAGCGTGACCATCACGGGCTTCGGCGTTTTCGAGCAGCGGCGTCGTGCCGCTCGTGTGGCGCGTAACCCGCGCACCGGCGAAACCGTCAAAGTGAAGCCGACTTCCGTTCCCGCTTTCCGTCCCGGCGCTCAATTCAAGGCCGTCGTCTCTGGTTCACAGAAGCTTCCTTCGGAGGGCCCCGCCGTCAAGCGCGGTGCTGTCGCCGGACCCGTCAAGAAGGCAGCGGCCAAGAAGGCCGTTCGCAAGGCGGTCGTGAAGAAGGCTGCTACCAAGGCTCCTGCCAAGAAGGCGGCTCCGGCCAAGAAGGCCGCACCGGCCAAGAAGGCTGCACCGGCTAAGAAGGCTCCGGCCAAGAAGGCCGCGCCCGCCAAGAAGGCTGCACCGGCTAAGAAGGCTCCGGCCAAGAAGGCCGCGCCCGCCAAGAAGGCTGCACCGGCTAAGAAGGCTCCGGCCAAGAAGGCCGCGCCCGCCAAGAAGGCTGCACCGGCCAAGAAGGCTCCGGCCAAGAAGGCTCCGGCCAAAAAGGGCCGTCGCTAAATAGCTGAAGTTGAATACGCCGCGGGCTCAACGCCCGCGGCGTATTCGCGTGTCAGGGGCGGGTGGCCAGCGGACTGTCGATGTAGTCGGCGGCCACGACCCGGTCGCCGGACAGAGACAGCACCCAGGTGCTGCCCTTGCGATTACGTGACTTGTCCGGCTTGTCGGTACCGCGCCACCACGCCAGCAGGTAGGGAATCACCTTGCCCTGCGTGCAGATGACCGGCGTCCCGCCCTGTGCGGCGATCTTGATGATTCGGTTGTGCGCGGCGTCCGGGTCGGCGGCATACGCCTCCTCGGTGAGGCTGGTCTCAGCGGAGATCGTCACGCCGAGTTCCTGCGCCAGCGGTTCGACCGTCTGAAAGCAGCGGGCCCGATCGGCCGCATAGACGTCGGTGGCACCGAACGCCAACAGCTGGCCGGCCAGCGATTCCGCTTGTGCGCGGCCGTTCTTGTCCAGCGGCCGGCTGCTGTCGTCGCCCTTGTAGCGAGACTTGATGCCCGCGGTTCCGTGCCGGACGATCAACACCGTCGTGGTGTCAGCCGGTTGTTTGGTGAACGCCTTCAGCACTTCCCGGTCATGCGGGTAGGTAAGACGCTTCGCCGCGTCGGCGACCGGCAGCCACTCCAGCAGGTCGACTTCGGCATTGGGGGTGAATTCGCCACCCAGGGCTCGCGCCGTCCAGTAGTGAACGATCTTGGTCCCCTGCGGGATCGGGTAGTGCGTCTGGATCAGGCGCCGGCCCAGCTGAGACCGCTGACCGGTCTCCTCCCAGATTTCGCGCACCGCGGCGATGGGTTCGTTTTCGCCGGGATCCACTTTGCCTTTGGGGAGCGACCAGTCGTCGTAGCGCGGCCGATGAATTACGGCGACGTGTAACTCGCCGGTATTGGGATCATGTCGCCACAGCGCCGCACCGGCGGCAATTACCCGACGCTTGAGCGTCTTGCCGTTCTTTGCCGCTGCCTTCTTGGTCGATTTGGTCCTCGAGCTGTCATGTGACGCTCTCTTGGCCACGTCAACTCCCGCAAATCAATTCGGGGCCCTGTGCGGGACCGGATCCGATGGGTCGCAACGGGGAACGCACTCAGCGCTGCCGATGACGTTCCATCAGCCACACCTGATGGTCCCGGACCTGCCTCCCGTCTTGCGGCGCCGCGGTCCAGTGGCCCTCGGGCCCCAACTCCCAGCATCGCGTCGAAGGATCCATCGCCGACTCGAAGATCTCGTCGAGATGCGCAGTGAGCCGAGGGTCTTTCACCTGAGCCATTACCTCGACGCGCCGATCGAGATTGCGGTGCATCATGTCGGCGCTGCCGATGAAGAACTCGTTGATCGCGTTGAAATGGAAGATCCGTGAATGCTCAAGAAACCGGCCGAGAATCGAACGCACGACGATGTTCTCGGAGAAACCCTCGGCACCCGGCTTGAGGGCGCAGATGCCGCGCACGACCACCTCGACGCGGACCCCGGCCTGCGATGCGCGGTACAGCGCGTCGATGACCTGTTCGTCGACAAGGGCGTTGGCCTTCAGCCGAATCCGGCCGCTCTCACCCTGGCGGTGTGCTTCGATCTCGCGTTCGATGCGCTCGATGATTCCCTTGCGCACCCCGTGCGGGGCGACCAGCAGGTTGCGGTAGCTGACCTTGCGGGAGTAGCCGGTAAGGGAATTGAAGAGATCCGTCAGGTCCGCGCCGATGTCCGGCGCGGCGGTGATCAAGCCGACGTCCTCATACAGTCGCGCGGTTTTCGGGTTGTAGTTGCCGGTGCCGATATGGCAGTAGCGACGGATGGTCGAGCCCTCGCGGCGCACCACCAGGCAGGTCTTGCAGTGGGTCTTCAACCCGATCAGCCCGTAAACGACATGCACGCCCGCATCTTCCAGCGTGCGGGCCCACTTGATGTTGGCCTGCTCGTCGAAACGCGCCTTCAGCTCCACCAGGGCGACCACCTGCTTGCCCGCCTGGGCCGCGTCGATGAGCGCGTTGACGATGGGGGAGTCACCGGAGGTCCGGTACAGCGTCTGCTTGATGGCCAACACATTCGGGTCCGCGGCGGCCTGTTCGATGAAGCGCTGCACACTGGTCGAGAACGAGTCGTACGGATGATGCAACAGCACGTCGCCGTCGCGCAGCGTGGCGAAGATGCTCTTGGGTGTCTCCCGTTCGGCAAACGCCGGATGGGTGGCCGGCACGAACGGGCGGTCCTTGAGCGCCGGGCGGTCGACGCCGTACACCTGCCACAGCGACGAAAGATCCAGCAGCCCTGGTACCTGCACCACATCGCCGGGATGGACGTCGAGCTCCCGCAGCAGCAGTTCGAGCATGTGCTCGGTCATGTCGTCGGCAACCTCGAGGCGCACCGGAGAACCGAATCGCCGCCGCGCCAGTTCACGTTCGAGCGCTTGGAGTAGATCTTCGTCGCGGTCTTCCTCGACCTGCATGTCGGCGTTGCGGGTGATGCGGAAGACGTGATGTTCGACGATCTCCATGCCGGGGAACAGCACCGGCAGGAATGCTGCGATCAGTTCCTCGGTGGGCAGGAACCGGACGATGTCACTATCTCCGTTGGTGCCCTTGAGCACAACGAACCGGTCGACGTTGTCGGGAACCTTGATGCGGGCGAAGTGTTCGCCTCCGTCGTCGGGGGACTTCACGGTGATCGCCAGGTTGAGGCTCAGCCCGCTGACGAACGGGAAGGGATGCGCGGGGTCGACGGCGAGCGGTGTGAGAACCGGAAAGACCTGCTCGTGGAAGTACGTCGACAGCTCACTGCGTTCGGCGTCGGTGAGGTCCGCCCACGTGACGATGTGAATTCCCTCGTCGGCCAAGGCCGGCCGCACCGACTGGATGAAGACCTCGGCTTGGCGCAACGAGATCTGGCGTGTGCGTTCGCCGATCCGGCGCAGTTGTTCGCGCGGCGAGAGCCCGTCGGCCGACCGCACGGACAACCCCATCTCGTCGCGGCGCTTCAGCCCGGCCACCCGGACCATGTAGAACTCGTCGAGATTGGACGCGAAGATCGCCAGGAACTTCGCCCGCTCCAGCAGAGCGAGCGAGGTGTCGGCCGCCAGCGCCAGCACGCGTGCGTTGAAATCGAGCCAGCTCAGCTCGCGGTTGAGGTACCGGTCCTCGGGCAGTGCATTCTCGACGGCGGTAGCCGTGGCCGCTGGCGGGGCCTCCGGCGCTGCGTCGCCGGGCTGCCAGCCGTCGTCCGTCGACCGCGCATCGGTTTCCATGTCCGTCACGCTTCCGATCATCCCCCATCCGCGGAGCGCGCGGACCGAGGCAGGCAGAAGTTGCTGGCCGTTCAGGCGTTGTTAACCGTCAGTGATGGCTGATTGCCCTGGTCGTCGCCGCCCCGACACCCAGCAGCCGCGCCGCCTCCAGGTCTTCGATGGTGTCGATGTCGCAGCGCAGCCCCGGCCATGCGCCGGTCAGTTCGACGGCACCCGAGTCGCGATGCAGACGGGCCGAATCCCGGCCGAGCAGTGGGTCCAACGGGGCCCCGAACGCGAACAGCGCCGCGGTGCCGGTGCCGGGACGGTCCGGGACGAAACTGCGCCGGTGCGCACGGGCGTGCGCCACCGCGTCGGTGAGTTCACGAGACTGCAGCGCGGGTAGATCTCCTTGCAGCACAACAGTATTGGCGGTCTGTCTGCTGACTTCACCCCAGGCGAATCGCACAGCGGTGTTCAACGGGTCGGGCTCGGTCGGCGGCGTCGCGTCGAACAGCACCTGCGCGCCGAGGTCCCGGGCGGCGGCGGCCGCCGTGTCGTCGGGAGTGACCACGGTGATCGACGCGACCGCACTGACCGCACGGGCCGCCGTGATGGTGTCGATCAGCATCGCGAGCACCACCTGTTCGCGGGTGCTCGCCGAGAACACCGGACTGAGTCTGGTCTTGGCGGCCGTGAGGCGTTTCACCGCGATGATCACGCCGAGGTCCGCGCTCATGTTCACCATCCTTCCAGCGTCGTTCGGGTCTGTTGCATTCCTGGCCGGCGAGCGGTCGCGGCGGCGTGGGCTACGTTAATGACCATGACCAGCACGGTGGGCACCGCCGCGGTGATGGGCGCCGGCGCCTGGGGAACCGCACTGGCCAAAGTTCTCGCCGACGCCGGCTCCGAGGTCCGGTTGTGGTCTCGTCGCGCGGAAGTCGCCGAGGCGATCAACACGACACACGCCAACCCCGGATACCTGCCCGACATCGCGCTGCCGAGCACGATCCGCGCCACCACCGATGCCGCCGAGGCCCTCGACGGGCTGACCACCGTGCTGCTCGCCGTGCCCGCGCAGACCTTGCGCACCAACCTGGAACAGTGGCGCGGCCTGATCGCCGACGGCGCCACCCTGGTCAGTCTGGCCAAGGGCATCGAGTTGGGCAGCCTGATGCGGATGAGCCAGGTCATCGTCCAGGTCACGGGCGTCGACCCCAACCAAGTCGCCGTCGTCTCGGGCCCGAACCTGGCCGACGAGATCGCGCAGGGACAGCCCGCCGCGACGGTGGTGGCCTCCACCGACTCCGGGCGCGCGATCACCCTGCAGCGCTCACTGAGCACGGGGTACTTCCGCCCGTACACGAACGCCGACGTCATCGGCACCGAGATCGGCGGTGCGTGCAAGAACGTCATTGCGCTGGCCTGCGGCATGGCCGCCGGAGTGGGACTGGGCGAGAACACCGCTGCGGCGATCATCACCCGCGGTCTGGCCGAGATCATGCGGCTGGGGATCGCCGTCGGCGCCAAGACCGCGACGCTGGCCGGCCTTGCCGGGGTGGGCGATCTGGTCGCCACCTGCACGTCGCCGCACTCGCGCAACCGCAGCTTCGGTGAGCGACTCGGGCGCGGCGGCACCATGGAAGCCGCCCAACTGGCCGCCGGCGGGCATGTTGCCGAAGGCGTCACCTCCTGCGAATCGATCCTGGCGCTGGCGTCGAGCTATGACGTCGAGATGCCGTTGACCGATGCGGTCCACCAGGTGTGCCACAAGGGATTGTCCGTCGACCAGGCGGTGGCGCTGTTGTTGGGCCGCAGCACCAAACCGGAATGACCGACCGCTACGGCGACTCGACCCGCGCCGTCAAAGCTGTGAGTTCCCTGCCGATTCCGGGCGATCCGGTTCAGCCGGGTCCGGTCCTGGCGTCGGCATACCACCTCTCCGACGACGAGGGCAGCGAACAGAACACCTACGGCCGCGCCACCAATCCGACCTGGCGGCAGCTCGAGTCGGCACTGGCCGAGCTCGAAGGGGCCGCGGCAGCCTTGACCTTCGGTTCCGGGATGGCGGCGATCACGGCTGCACTGCGTGTGACGGCCAAACCCGGCTCGGTACTGGTCGTTCCGGCCGACGGCTACTACCAGGTGCGCCGCTATGCCGCAGAAAGCCTTGCCCCGCAAGGAATCACGGTTCATGAGGCCGACTCGGAGCAGATCTACCAGGCCGCCGGTGGCGCCGATGTGGTGCTGGCCGAAACTCCGACCAATCCGGCGCTGGATGTCGTGGACCTGCGCCGCCTTGCCGAGATCTGCGGGCACCGCGGTGCGCGGCTGCTGGTGGACAACACCACCGCAACCCCGCTGGGTCAGCAACCGCTGGCGCTGGGCGCTGATCTGGTGGTGGCCAGCGCCACCAAAGCCCTGTCGGGTCACAGCGATCTGCTGGCCGGGTACGTCGCAGGCACCGATCCCGACCTGATGGCCGCACTGGAGCGGGAGCGGCTGCTGTCCGGGGCGATCCTGGGGTCGTTCGAAGCGTGGCTGGTGCTGCGCAGCCTCGGCAGCCTCGGCCTGCGCTTCGAACGGCAATGCCGCAACGCCCTGGCGCTGGCCACTGCACTGCGCAGCCACCCGGGCGTCCGCTCGGTGCGCTACCCGGGGTTGCCCGACGACCCCTCCCACCCGGTGGCCGCCGCGCAGATGCGGCGCTTCGGGGGATTGGTGTCGATCGAACTCGCCGACGCGGACGCCGTCCACGCCCTGGTCCGGCGCAGCGACCTGCTGGTGGCCGCGACCAGCTTCGGCGGCATCCACACCTGCGTCGACCGTCGGGCCCGCTGGGGCGACCCGGTGGCCGACGGATTCGCCCGGATCTCGGCCGGTATCGAGGACACCGACGACCTGGTTGACGACGTCATCGCAGCCATCGACGCCGGATAGCGCCAGCTCACAGCGTCAGATCGTGCTGATAGCGCCCGGGCTGTAGCCTCTCTAGTTTGTGACTTCTCGTATCCGCGTCGCCGTCGTCTACGGGGGCCGCAGCTCCGAGCACGCCATTTCCTGCGTGTCGGCCGGAAGCATCCTGCGGAACCTCGACCCGGAACGGTTCGAGGTCGTCGCCGTGGGCATCACCCCGGAGGGCTCCTGGGTGCTGACCGACGGCAAGCCGGAAACCCTGGCAATCACCGACCGGCGGCTGCCGGAGGTCAGGGGCGACTCCGGCACGGCGCTCGCGTTGCCCGCCGACCCGCAGCGGCACGGTGAGCTGGTGTCGCTGGGTCAGGCCGCCGGCGAGGTGCTGACTTCGGTCGACGTCGTCTTCCCGATCCTGCACGGGCCCTATGGCGAAGACGGCACCATCCAGGGTCTGCTCGAATTGGCGGGCGTGCCCTACGTCGGCGCCGGCGTGCTGGCCAGCGCGGCCGGCATGGACAAGGAATTCACCAAGAAGCTGCTTGCCGCCGACGGCCTTCCGATCGGCGACCACGTCGTGCTGCGCCCGCAGGAGAAGGCGCCCACGCTCGATGACATCATGCGCCTTGGCTTTCCGATGTTCGTCAAACCGGCACGCGGTGGATCCTCGATCGGGGTGAACCGGGTCATGAGCCCCGACGAGCTGCCGGCGGCGATCGCCGATGCGCGCACACACGATCCCAAGGTCATCATCGAAGCCGCGATCGAAGGCCGGGAGCTCGAGTGCGGCGTCCTCGAATTCCCGGACGGCTCAGTGCAAGCCAGCGCGATCGGGGAGATCCGGGTGGCCGGCGTCGCCGGCCGCGAAGACGGCTTCTACGACTTCGCCACCAAATACCTGGACGACGGCGCCGAACTCGACGTCCCCGCGAAGGTCGATGAAGACGTCGCAGAGGAATTGCGGCACTTGGCAATTCGGACTTTCAAGGCCCTGGACTGCCAGGGCCTGGCGCGAGTGGACTTCTTTCTCACCGAAGACGGCCCGGTGGTCAACGAGATCAACACCATGCCCGGCTTCACCACGATCTCGATGTATCCGCGGATGTGGGCGGCCAGCGGCATCGACTACCCGACGCTGGTCGGCACCATGGTGGAGACGGCGTTGGCGCGCGGAACCGGCCTGCGCTGACTCAGCGCGGCGGGTTCGGATCGATCGGAACCGCCGGCAATGTTCGCGCGATCAGATCCGACAACGCCTGAATGGGCGTGGGGCCAGACTCTTTCGGCAGGGTGAGCGCCAGGTAGACCGGGCGGTCCACGGTGACCCAGGTGCTGCGGTCGGTCTGGGGGTCGTCGAGCTGAAACCATTGGACCGCGTTGACCACTTGGATGGGGGAGCCCACCATGAATTCCGCGGGCCGGTCGATGCCACACCGCAGGATGACCGGGTAATTGTCGGCCGCTCCGCGCCACGCTGCCGCGCCGGGCGGCACCGGGTCGGCCGCCGCCACCCGGTGGAATTCGCCGAGGTTCTCCGGCAATGCGCCCACCAGATCCCGGCAGCTCGGTGAATCCGCTTGCGGCGCTGGGGCGGCGGCGATGACCACCGGCTGGACCGGAGCCTTGCGGGTGGCCGCGATCGCGAGCACGGCACCGATCGCCACCACCGCCACGATGACCGCGGCGATCAGAAAGGCGCGGGGCGGTCCGTCCCCGGTGCTGTCCTCGCTGGCGACGGGAAGTGGTTCAGTCGGCATCGGCAATGGGGCAGGTGAGGGTTCGGGTGATCCCGGCGATCTGCTGAACGCTGGCCACCACGGAGGCGGCCAGGTCATCGTCGGTGGCCGAGGCGACTCGGACCACCACGTCATACGGACCCGTCACGTACTCGGCGGACAGTACGCCCGGCAGTGCGGCCACCTGCTTGGCGACGACCTCGGCGCGGCCGACCTCGGTCTGGATCAACATGTACGCCTCCACCACCCGTCGCCTCCTCTCGATGGCCGCCCGCATGCGGCGCCGCCCTAGACTGGCATGTCCGGGTGCCGGCAAGGCCCCAACGTACCGCAGGTTGCCGTGCCGATCAGCCTGGGCGACGGGAGGAGGCAGACCTCGTGGCCGACGCTGACGAACCCACATTGCGCCAGCTCGGTGAGTTCCCGGTGATCGACCGGCTGGTGGCCGGCCGCCGGCAACCCGCGGCAGTGACGGTCGGGCCGGGTGACGACGCCGCGGTGGTGGCGATGCCCGATGGTCGGGTCGTCGTGAGCACCGACATGCTGGTCGAAGGGCGGCACTTCCGGCTGGATTGGTCCTCGCCGCTGGAGGTGGGCCGAAAAGCCATCGCGCAGAACGCCGCCGACATCGAGTCGATGGGCGCGCGGGTCAGCGCGTTCGTCGTCGCGTTCGGCGCCCCGTCCGACACCCCGGCAGCGCGGGCGCAGGAGCTGGCCGACGGAATGTGGCTGGAGGCCGGCCCGTTGGGCGCCGGGATCGTGGGCGGTGATCTGGTCGCCAGTCCGCAGTGGGTGGTCTCGGTGACCGCATTCGGCGATCTGGCCGGCCGCCCACCGGTGCTGCGCAGCGGGGCGCGAGCGGGATCGGTGGTTGCCGTCAGCGGTGAGCTGGGCCGGTCTGCTGCCGGATATCTGCTGTGGCACAAAGGGATTACCGGTTTCAGTGAGCTGCGGGAGCGGCACCTGGTACCGAGTCCACCCTATGGGCAGGGGATTGCGGCAGCGGACGCCGGCGCGCAGGCGATGACCGATGTCTCCGACGGGCTGCTCGCCGATCTCGGCCACATCGCCCGCGACTCCGGGGTTCTCATCGATCTTGCCGCGGACGCGCTGCGAGCCGACGTCGACGCCGTCACCGCCGCAGCTGCGGCGGCGGGTGCCGATCCCAATGCGCTGGTGCTCTCCGGTGGCGAAGATCACGCCCTGGTCGCATGCTTTCCCGCAGTCGTCCCGCCCGGCTGGCGGGTGATCGGCACCGTGCGAGACGGCGCCCCCGGCGTACTGGTCGACGGGCTCAGATGGGGCGGCGCGGCGGGTTGGCAATCCTTCGACTGAGGGCGCGCGTTAGGTTACGTCGGTGACGACCACCGCCCGGCCGCTGACCGAACTCGTCGACGAGGGCTGGGCGCAGGCGCTCGCCCCGGTCAGTGACCAGATCACCCAGATGGGCCAGTTCCTGCGCGACGAGATCGCCGCCGGGAGGCACTATCTGCCCGCAGGTCAGAACGTGCTGCGCGCCTTCACCTTTCCGTTCAGCGAGGTGCGGGTGCTGATCGTCGGCCAGGACCCGTACCCCACGCCGGGGCACGCCGTCGGTCTGAGCTTCTCGGTGGCCCCCGAGGTGCGGCCGGTACCGCGCAGCCTGGCCAACATCTTCACCGAATACACCGCGGATCTCGGGTACCCGCAGCCGTCGACCGGTGACCTCACGCCGTGGTCGCAGCGCGGTGTCATGCTGCTGAACAGGGTGCTGACCGTGCAGCCCGGCACGCCGGCATCGCATCGGGGGAAAGGCTGGGAGGCCGTCACCGAATGCGCGATCCGCGCGCTGGTGGCGCGCGATCAACCGATGGTGGCGATCTTGTGGGGTCGCGACGCGTCGACGCTCAAGCCCATGCTGGGTAGTGCGCAGGCGATCGAATCCCCGCATCCGTCGCCGCTGTCGGCGTCACGAGGGTTCTTCGGATCACGGCCGTTCAGCCGGGCCAACGAAATGTTGGCCGGGATGGGCGCCGAGCCGATCGACTGGCGACTGCCTTAACGCACGCCGAGATCGACGTTTCGCTCGGAACGTCTCGAACTTTTCCGCCCGAACGTCGGTTTGGGCGGAAGAGCGGAATTAACCGCGGCTGACCTTGCCGGCCTTCAGGCAGGAGGTGCAGACGTTCACGCGGTGCTTGTTGCCACCGGGGCGGCTCACGGCGCGCACGGTCTGGATGTTCGGGTTCCAGCGACGGCTGGTCCGGCGATGGGAATGCGACACCGACTTGCCGAAGCCGGGGCCCTTTCCGCAGACGTCGCACACGGCAGCCATGTAGAACTCCTCTATCGAACGTGTTCCTGGGGGCCAACGACCGAAACGGGTGACCCGACAACCTGACTAGGATAGCCGTCCGGTGAACCGAACGCCAAAATGCGCCGTTGCAACGCCAGGACGACACGGTCCGCAGCGCGCTGACCTGCGGTGATCAGGCCATCCCACGGTCCTGCGCCGCGGCGGCATCGCGGTGTCGGGTGGACTGGATAGGCTGGCGCGACGACGCCGAGTGATGGCCAGGGATCGCGAGGAGGTGCCGATGCCGGACCGGCGGCTGGACGCATCTGCCCTGCGTGACTGGGCTTCTACCGCCGTCGGCCACCTGATCACGCACACCGACGAGATCAACCGGCTCAATGTCTTCCCGGTGGCCGACTCCGATACCGGCACCAATCTGCTGTTCACCATGCGGGCGGCGCTGACCGAGGCGGAGTCGGTGACCGGCTCGGGCGGCGTCAGCGAGCTCACCGCGGCGCTGGCCGAAGGTGCACTGCACGGCGCCCGGGGTAATTCCGGGGTGATCCTGTCGCAGATCCTGCGGGGATTGGCCGACGTCACCGCCGCGGCCGCCGCCGACACCGACGGTTATCTCGCCGACATCGACGCGGTACTGCTGGGCGCGGCCCTGCGGCACGCCGTCGGGTTGGTGGTGTCATCGATGGGCGGGCAGCTGGTGGCCGGGACCATCGTTTCGGTGCTGCAGGCCGTCGCCGACACCGTTCAACAGTGGGCCGCCGACGGTGCGAGTCTCGCCGAATCGCTCACCGCAGGTGGCGAGGCCGCGGTCACCGCGCTGGACCGCACGCCCGAACAGCTCGACGCGCTGGCCGAGGCCGGGGTGGTCGACGCGGGCGGGCGCGGGTTCCTCGTCCTGATCGACGCGCTGACTGCCACCGTCACCGGGCACGCGCCGCACCGGCATGCCTACGAACCGGGACCGCCGCTGATCGAGACCGTCACCGCGGAACCGGCTCCGCCGCAGTTCGAGGTGATGTATCTGCTCGCCGGCTGCGATCCGGCGGCCCTCGATCCGCTGCGCACCCGGCTGGAGCAGCTGGGCGACTCGGTCGCGATCGCCGCGTCGGCCGAACGTTATTCGGTCCACGTCCACACCGACGACGCCGGCGCCGCAGTGGAGGCCGGGATGGCGGCCGGCGCGGTGAGCCGAATCCAGATCTCGGTGTTGAGCACCGGTCCCACCCGGGTTTCTCCGGGCAGCTGGAGCCGTGAACGCGCGGTGCTGGCCGTCGTCGACGGTGACGGTGCCGCAGAGCTTTTCAGCCAGGAGGGCGCCTGCGTGCTGCGCCCGGACGCCGAGCTGGCTGATCCGGTCAACGGCGTCAGTGCCCGCGAACTGCTGCGCGCGCTTGTCGATGCCGGGGCCGCTCAGGTGATGGTGCTGCCCAACGGCTACGTCGCGGCTGAGGAGTTGGTCGCCGGTTGCACAGCCGGAATCGGTTGGGGCATAGACGTTGTCGCGTTGCCGACCGGTTCGATGGTGCAGGGGCTGGCAGCGCTCGCGGTCCATGATCCGGGCCGCCACGCCGTCGACGACGGGTATTCGATGGCCAGGGCGGCGGCCGCGGCCCGGCACGGTTCGGTGCGCACCGCCACCGAACAGGCGCTCACGTGGGCGGGTAGCTGCGAACCGGGTGACGGGCTGGGCATCGCCGGTGACGAAGTCCTGGTGGTCGCCGACGATGTGACCGGTGCGGCCGCGGGTCTGATCGACCTGCTGCTGGTGGCCGGCGGTGAGCTGGTGACCGTGTTGACCGGTGCCGGCACCGATCCGGCCGTCGCCGAGGCACTGGCCGCGCACATTCACCGGCGCCATCCCGGAATCGAATTCGCCACCTATGCCACCGGTCACCGCGGCGACGAACTGTTGATCGGGGTGGAGTAGTCGTGGTCAGTCTCACCGACCGTCTCGACGGGATCGTCGGCGGCAAGGCCGCCGGTCTGCTCGACGATGTGTTCGGCATCCGCACCGTCGACGACCTGCTGCGCCACTACCCGCGCAAGTACATCCACGGGATGTCGGTGTGGGGTGAGGACGAGGCGCCGCCGGAGGAGGGCGAGCACATCACGCTGGTCGGCGAGATCGAGAGTGCCGTCACCCGCTTGCCTCAGCGAGGACCCAAGCGCGAGTATCTGGTGATCACGCTCGGCAAGGGGCGGCGGAAAGTCACCGCGACGTTCTTCAACGCCAAGTGGCTCAAGAAGGAACTGATCGAGGGCGTCCGGCTGATGCTGTCCGGGGAGGTCGGCTTCTTCCGGGGGGCCATGCAGCTGACGCACCCGGATTTCCTGGTTCTGGAATCGCCGAAGGGACGAGTATTCGGCAGCAAGTCGTTGAAAACGATCGCCGACACCTCGACGTCCCAGAGCGGCGAGTTGGCGATGTCGGCGTTCGAGCGGGACTTCTTCCCGATCTACCCGGCCAGCTCCAAGCTGCAGAGCTGGGACATCTACGCCTGCGTGCAGCAGGTACTCGCGGTGCTCGATCCGATACCCGATCCGCTGCCTGAAAGCGTTGTGCGCCAACGGGGTCTGATCTCCGAGGATGAAGCGCTGCGCGCCATCCACGTCGCCGAACGGGAACCCGAGCGGGAGGCAGCTCGCGAGCGGCTGCGGTTCGACGAGGCCGTCGGCATGCAATGGGCACTCGCGCAGCGCCGCCACGGCGAGCTCTCCGAATCCGGTCCGGTGGCCCCGCGCCGCGAAGACGGCTTGGCCGCCGCGCTGATCGAGCGACTGCCCTTCGCGCTGACGGCGGGTCAACGGGAGGTGCTCGACGTCGTCTCCGCCGAACTGGCCGCGAGCAAGCCGATGAACCGGCTGCTGCAGGGCGAGGTCGGCTCCGGCAAGACGATCGTGTCGGTGGTGGCCATGCTGCAGATGGTCGACGCGGGTTACCAGTGCGCGTTGCTGGCGCCGACGGAAGTCCTTGCCGCCCAGCATGCCCAGTCGATCCGCGGTGTGCTCGGCCCGCTGGCGATGGCCGGCCAACTCGGCGGTGAGGACGGGGCGACCCGAATCGCACTGCTGACCGGCTCGATGTCGGCGGCCCAGAAACGTCAGGTGCGCGACGAGGTGGCGTCGGGGGACGCGGGCATCGTCGTCGGCACCCACGCGTTGTTGCAGGACGCGGTCGAATTCCACAAGCTGGGCTTCGTCGTCGTCGATGAACAACACCGGTTCGGCGTGGAGCAGCGAGACCGGTTGCGCGCCAAGGCCCCTGCTGGACTGACCCCGCATCTGCTGGTCATGACGGCCACCCCGATCCCGCGCACCGTCGCACTGACGGTATACGGCGACCTGGAAACCTCGACCCTGCGCGAACTTCCGCGCGGACGCCAGCCGATCACCACCAACACGATCTTCATCAAGGACAAGCCGCAATGGCTGGCGCGGGCCTGGCAACGGATCACCGAGGAGGTCGGCGAAGGCCGGCAGGCCTACGTCGTGGCCTCCCGCATCGACGAGGACGACAAGGCGGGTGAGCAGGAAGCGGGCCCGCCCGCCGAAACCGTCGTCAACCTGTTCAAGCATCTGGGGCACGGGCCGCTGGCCGGTCTGCGGCTGGGCCTGATGCACGGCAGGCTGGCCGCCGACGAGAAGGACGCGGTGATGGGCGCGTTCCGGGCCGGCGACATCGACGTCCTGGTGTGCACCACGGTCATCGAGGTGGGTGTCGACGTGCCGAACGCGACGGTGATGGTGGTGATGGACGCCGACCGGTTCGGCATCAGCCAGCTGCACCAGTTGCGCGGACGAATCGGACGCGGTTCGCACGCCAGCCTGTGCCTGCTGGCCACCAAGCTTCCGGAGGGATCCAAAGCCGGCGAGCGGTTGACCGCGGTGGCGAGCACGCTGGACGGCTTCGAGCTGGCGGATCTGGACCTGCAGGAGCGCCGTGAGGGAGATGTGTTGGGGCTCAACCAGTCCGGTCGTCCCATCACGCTGCGCTTCCTGTCTCTGGCCGAGCACCTCGAGGTCATTGTCGATGCGCGAGAGGTGGCCCAGTCGATCTATGCCCGCGATCCCGCGAACCGCGGCATGACGGTTCTGGCCGGCCAGTTCACCGGCGGAGACCGGATCGACTACCTGGACAAGTCGTGAGACGGCGGCCCCTGATCTGGCTGGCGGTGATCGCGGCGCTGGCGGTGATCGTCTCCGTGCAGGTGACGTCCTCGACCAGTCATCCCGACGCGATGATCGCCCGCGCAGATGTGCCCACGGTGGCACCGGGAACCGATGTGCTCGACGGCATCGTCGTCATCCCGCAGCGGTTGCGCGGCAACGACTATCGGCGTGCGGCATTCGGCGATGCGTGGGACGACAACAACTCCGCGCCGGGTGGGCACAACGGCTGCGACACCCGCGACGACGTCCTGGACCGCGACCTCGTCGACAAGACCTTCGTGTTCACCAAACGCTGCCCGCAGGCGGTCGCCACCGGCGTCCTGCACGACCCGTACACCAGCGCGACGATCCCGTTCACCCGCGGCGCGCAGGTCGGCGCCGCGGTGCAGATCGATCACCTGGTACCGCTGGCGTACGCGTGGGACATGGGCGCGCGAAACTGGCCAGACGACATGCGGATTCGATTCGCCAACGATCCGGCCAACCTGCTGGCCGTCGACGGTCAGGTGAACCAGGACAAGGGCGACCAGCCGCCCGGCAGCTGGATGCCGCCCAACCATGCGTTCTGGTGCCAGTACGCGATGCAGTTCATCGCGGTGCTGCGGGGTTACGCGCTGCCGGTGGATCAGGCGTCGGCCGATGAATTGCGCTCGGCCGCCGGCACCTGCCCCAGTCGCTAGTCGCGGGTCGGGTTTCCCCTCGAGATCGGGCTCACGCGGCCGTCGCCGCAGGTCAAAAATCCGCACCGATTCGTGTATTCAAGCCCACACGCAGAAAATACGCATTTGAGATGCGGATTAAACTAGCGTCGGGTTTATGCAGCTCACAAGGTTTACCGACCTAGGTCTTCGGGCCATGATGCTGCTCGCCACCGGCAAGGCCCGCGAGCAGCGGGTCACCACCAGGACGGTCGCCGCCGCGGCCGGCGCGTCGGAGAATCACGTCGCCAAAGCGGTGTCGCGGCTGACCGAACTGGGGCTGGTCAATTCCCGCCGCGGCCGCGCCGGCGGCCTCGAGCTGACCGACGCCGGCCGCGAGGCATCACTGGGCTGGCTGGTGCGCCGGCTCGAAGGTGATCGCGAAGTCGTCGACTGCACCGGCCAGTCAGCCTGCCCGCTGATCGCGGGCTGCCGGCTGCGCCGCGTGCTCGCCGATGCCAAAGAGGCCTTCTACGCCGAACTCGATCACCACACGATCGCCGATCTCGTCGGCAGCCAGATGCTGCCCGTCGTTTTGCAACTCACAACCGAAGGGAATCTGACATGACCACCACCGCAGTCGAAGCGGCCGAGGTTCAGGAACTGGAGCCGGAGCACGCCGAGATCATCAAGGCGACACTGCCGCTCGTCGGCGCGCACGTCGACGAGATCACGGTGGCGTTCTATCGGCGGATGTTCGGTCGTCACCCGGAACTCCTGCGCAACCTGTTCAACCGCGGCAATCAGGCGCAGGGATCGCAGCAGCGGGCTCTGGCCGCCTCGATCGCGACTTTCGCTACGCACCTAGTCAATCCGGACCTGCCGCACCCGAGCGAACTGCTGTCGCGGATCGGCCACAAGCACGCGTCGCTGGGTGTCACCGCCGACCAGTACCCGATCGTGCACGAGCACCTGTTCGCCGCGATCGTCGAGGTGCTGGGCGCCGACACGGTGACCGCCGACGTCGCCGCGGCATGGGACCGGGTGTACTGGATCATGGCCGACACCCTGATCGCTCTGGAACGCGATCTGTACGCCGGCGCCGGGGTGGAAACCGGTGATGTGTTCCGCCGGCTGCGGGTCACCGCCCGCGAAGACGACCCCTCCGGTGCCGTGCTGGTGACCGTGGGAGCCGACGGCGTGGCCGGAGCTGGTGCGGCGCAATATGTTTCGGTTGGTGTGACGCTGCCCGACGGCGCTCGTCAACTGCGGCAGTACAGCTTGGTGAACGCTCCCGGTGCTTCCGAGTTGACCTTCGCGGTCAAGCCGGTCGAGGCTGTCGGGCAAAGCCCGGCGGGTGAGGTGTCCAACTGGATCCGCGACTGCGTCCGGGTCGGTGATCTGCTCGACGTCACAGTGCCGTTCGGCGATCTGCCCGAGCCGCGCAATGGTGCGCCGGTGGTGCTGATCTCCGCGGGCATCGGGATCACGCCGATGGTCGGGATCCTGGAATACCTTGTCGGGCAGTCGCATGCGGCACCGGTGCAGGTCCTGCACGCCGACCGCAGCGCCACGACCCACCCGCTGCGTAAGCGGCACCGTGAACTCGTCGACATCCTGCCCGACGCCAGCCTGGATCTCTGGTATGCCGAGGACGTCGACGGCGACAACCCCCGAATCCACGAGGGGCTGATGAACCTCGACAACGTCGAAATCGCCGACGGCGCAGAGATCTACCTGTGCGGGAACGACGGTTTCGTGCAGGCGGTGCGCGCACAACTGACCGGCCGCGGCATCGCCACGGATCGGGTGCACTGCGAGCTGTTCAGCCCGAACGACTGGCTGCTGGACGCCTGAGCCGCAGCGGACTCGACGGCGGGGCCTAGGTTGCCGGCTTCGGCAAGAACCGGGTCCCGTCGTCGAGACCGTTGAGGGTCTCCATCTCCGCCGCGGTGAGTTCGAAGTCGAACACATCGGCGTTCTCGGCGATCTGTGCCGGTGCGGCCGAGCGGGGAACGACGATATCGCCCTGCTGCAGGCTCCAGCGGATCAACACCTGTGCCGGTGACTTCCCATGCGCCGCAGCCACTTCGGCGATTGCGGGATTAGCGGCAAGCTTGCCCTCATCGGTGGGGATGTACGCCCCGGTGAGGATCGAGCGCTCACTGTGTACCGCGCGCAACTCGGTCTGGTTGAGCAGGGGGTGCAGTTCGATCTGGTTGACCACCGGCGGGAAATAGCTCAGGTCGATGATGTCCGACAGGTTCTCGGGGGTGAAGTTCGCGACGCCGATCGACTTGATCAGACCATCCTGGCGGGACCGCATGATGCCGCCCCAGCCGTCGATGTACTTGCCGTTCTGCTCCGCGGGCCAGTCCATCAGATACAGGTCCACATACTCCAGGCCCAGGCGTTCGAGGCTGGCCCTGATGGCGTCCTGCGCCGACTGGAAACCCTGGTCCTCGGTGGCGAGCTTGGTGGCGATGAACAGTTCGTCGCGGGGGAGACCCGACGCGGCGATGGCCCGCCCGACGGCCTCCTCGTTGCCCTTGGCGGTTTGGATCAGCCGATAACCCGCCTCCAGGGCGCTGGCCACCGCGCTCTCGGTCTCCTCGCCGGAGAGCTCGGCGACGCCGAGGCCCAGCACGGGGAGGGTGTTGTCGTCGTTGAGCGTGACGGTGGGGATCGCGGCCGCCGGCATCGTGTCACCTGTCTGTGGAGTCGAATGAGCCGGGGACAGGACCCGTCGCAATCGGCTCCGGGGTCAACCGACTTCGGGTGACGATAGTACCCAGGGCGATATGTCGTTTGAGCAGGCCCGGCGCGCCGCCGCCGGGAAATGGTCGAATTGTCGGATTCGTCAACCGCTGACCCCGGCCGGGGCTGACGGGCCGCCGGCAGTCGCGGTCCCGTACGCTGCGGCGATACCGGTACTGCGCACCAGAACCGAGGAATATCAATGACAGAGACCGTGTCCGGCACCGCACGAAGCCGGTTCCTGAAGAGGGCGTTGCCGGTGGCCAACCGCGCCGGTGTCAAGGCCATCCCACACCTGCCGAGCGCCGTGAAGAGACTGCTGTCGGGTGGGCGCGCCATCACGATCGACGGAAACACCCTCGATCCGTCTATCCAGATGATGCTGGCCGCCCAGCGCGCGGTCGGCATGAGCGGCCTCGCGGTCACCGGCGATCCGGTCGCCACCCGCCGGCAGAACCGGGAAGCCACCGACAGCCTCGACGAGGCCAACGTCCACGTCGCTCAGATCTCCCCGCTGGAGATTCCCGGTCCGGCCGGGATCATCCCGGCCCGGCACTATCGCCCCGCCGACGGCGACGGCGCGCCGCTTTTGGTCTTCTATCACGGCGGCGGATTCGTCTTCGGCGACCTCGAGACGCACGATTCGGCCTGCCGGTTGATCTGTCGCGACGCCGGTGTGCACGTTCTGTCCATCGATTACCGGCTGGCACCCGAACACAAGGCGCCCGCCGCGGTCGACGACGCCTACGCCGCCTACCTATGGGCCGTGTTGAACGCAGCGGAGTTGGGCGCCGACCCCGACCGGATCGCGGTGGGCGGCGACAGTGCCGGCGGCTGCCTGGCCGCGGTGGTGGCCCAACTGGCCCGCGACGGCGGCGGCCGCCAGCCGAGCCTGCAGTGGTTGATCTACCCGGCGACCGACCTGCGCGGCGGAACCCGGTCACGCACCCTGTTCGCCGACGGATTCCTGCTGTCCAAGAACAACATGGACTGGTTCGCCGACGCCTACGTCGAGGGATCCGGCGTCGACATCACCGATCCGCGAGTGTCGCCGTTGCTGGCCGACGATTTCAGCGGGCTCGCACCGGCGCTGGTCATCACGGCGGGGTTCGATCCGCTGCGCGACGAAGGCGAGCAGTACGCGGCAAAGCTGCAGGCAGCGGGCGTAGTGACCGACGTGCGGCAGATGGGTCCGATGACCCACGCATTCCTCAATCTGAATGCGCTGGGCGGCCAGGTCAGCCGGTGCAATGCCGAGATGATCTCGGCTTTGCGCGCCCACCTCGCCCGCGCCTGAGATTCGGCGGGCAGGGGCGCCGGTACTCTAGAGGCGCCAACACCGAGTCTTGACAGCGAGGATCAGCCGAGCCGTGGCCACCAACAAGAAATCCACCCCCCGCTACGACCTGAAAGCCCAGGATCGTAAGCGCAACCTGGCCATCCAGCTGGGGCTGACCGGCATCGTCGTGATCTTCGCCGTGGCTCTGGTGCTCTACATCGTGATGAGTCACGACAAGAAGACCGCCGCGGCAGGCAACGCGCAGGCGGTGCGGATCACCTCCAGCCAGCTGATCAAGAAGGACGGCACCGACGAGCCCAAGGCGGTCCTGTCGCTCTATGAGGACTTCCAGTGCCCGCACTGCCGTGATTTCGAGAAGGCTTTCGGCCCGACCATCTCCAAGCTGGTCAGCTCGGGCGCCGTGGCCGCCGACTACAACATGGTCGCGATCCTGAACTCGTCGGCGAACAAGAACTATTCGACGCGCGCCGCCAACGCGGCCTACTGCGTCGCCGACGAGAACAAGGACGCCTTCGTCCGCTTCCACTCCGCGCTGTTCGCACAGCAGCCCGAGGAGGGTTCCGGCGTCGCCCCGGACAACAACGCGTTGATCGAGACCGCCCGTCAGGCCGGTGCGGCCGGCAGCGTGCCGCAGTGCATCAACTCCGGCAAGCACAGCGACATGGTCGAGGGTCTGGCCGCGGCATCGAAGATCACGGCGACGCCGACCATCCGGCTCAACGGCCAGGACATCAGCCCGGCCTCGCCCGAGGATCTGATCACCAAGGTGAAGGCGATCGTCGGCAACGTGCCCGGCCTGGACAACGCGCCCGCGCCGCCGAGCCCGACCCAGCCCACGCCGGCCCCGACGTCATGAGCGTGGCGACCCCGGCTCCGGTCGAACCGACCGAACCCGTCGAGTCGAAAGACCCGTCGGGCGGGGTCGCGGTGCGGCCGGCCAGCGCCTGGTGGGTGCTGATCGCCGGCATCGTCGGCCTGATCGCCTCGGCGACTCTGACGATCGAGAAGATCGAGATCCTGGTCAACCCGGCCTATGTGCCGAGTTGCAGCATCAACCCGGTGCTTTCGTGCGGATCGGTGATGATCACGCCCCAGGCGTCGGCGTTCGGCTTCCCCAATCCGCTGATCGGAATCGCCGCCTTCGCCATAGTCGTGGTCACCGGCGTGCTCGCCGTGGCCAAGGTGCGGCTGCCGCGGTGGTACTGGCTGGGACTCACCATCGGCACGGCGCTGGCCACGGTGTTCATCCACTGGCTGATCTTCCAGACGCTGTACCGCATCGGCGCGCTGTGCCCCTACTGCATGGTGGTGTGGGCGGTCACCGTCCCGCTGTTGGTCGTGGTGTCCTCGATCGCGCTTCGTCCGCTCGCGGGCAACGCGGTCGCCCGGGTGATCTACACCTGGCGCTGGTCGATCGTGACGCTCTGGTTCACCGGGTTGCTCTTGCTGATCCTGGTCCGTTTCTGGAACTACTGGTCCACGCTGATCTAGTCGCCCGCCACAGGGGCGGTCACGCGGGTAGGGTATCCGGGTGATTTCCAAAGTCCTCGTGGCCAACCGCGGTGAGATTGCGATCCGAGCTTTCCGTGCTGCCTACGAACTGGGCATCGGGACGGTCGCGGTCTTTCCTTACGAGGACCGGAATTCGCTGCATCGGCTGAAGGCCGACGAGGCCTATCAGATCGGCGACGTCGGCCATCCGGTACGGGCGTACCTGTCGGTAGACGAGATCGTCGCCACCGCCCAGGCCGCCGGTGCGGACGCGATCTATCCCGGTTATGGCTTCCTGTCGGAGAATCCCGAACTGGCGGCGGCGTGCGCGGCTTCGGGCATCACGTTCGTCGGCCCCGATGCTTCGATCCTCGAGCTCACCGGAAACAAGGCGCGTGCGATCACCGCGGCCCGTGAGGCCGGGTTGCCGGTGCTGGCGTCCTCGGCCCCGTCCGCCTCGGTGGACGAGTTGGTCGAAGCGGCCCGGTCGATGGAGTTCCCGCTATTCGTCAAGGCAGTCGCCGGCGGTGGTGGCCGGGGGATGCGACGGGTGAGCGAGCCCTCGGCGCTGCCCGAGGCCATCGAGGCCGCCAGCCGCGAGGCGGAGTCGGCGTTCGGCGATGCCACCGTGTTCCTCGAGCAGGCGGTACTGAACCCGCGCCATATCGAGGTCCAGATTCTGGCCGACACGTACGGCAATGTCATGCACCTCTACGAACGTGACTGCAGCGTGCAGCGCCGGCACCAGAAGGTCATCGAGCTGGCACCGGCACCCAACCTGGATCCCGATCTGCGCGACCAGATCTGCGCCGACGCCGTGGCCTTCGCCCGTCACATCGGCTATACCTGTGCCGGCACCGTCGAGTTCCTGCTCGATGAGCGTGGGCGCCACGTCTTCATCGAGATGAATCCCCGGATCCAGGTGGAGCACACCGTGACCGAGGAGATCACCGACGTCGACCTGGTGTCCGCGCAGCTGCGGATCGCGTCGGGCGAATCGCTGACCGATCTGGGGCTGAGTCAGGCGACCATCGCGCCGCACGGCGCGGCCCTGCAATGCCGTATCACCACCGAGGACCCGGCCAACGGATTTCGGCCTGACACCGGGCGCATCACCACCTACCGCTCGCCAGGTGGCGCGGGGATCCGGCTCGACGGCGGAACGCATCTGGGCGCCGACGTCGCCGCGCATTTCGATTCGATGCTGGTCAAGCTCACCTGCCGGGGCCGTGATTTCCCGACCGCGGTAGCCCGTGCCAGGCGCGCGGTAGCGGAGTTCCGCATCCGCGGCGTGTCGACGAATATCCCGTTCCTGCAAGCGGTTCTGGACGATCCGGATTTCCAGGCGGGGCGGGTCACCACCTCGTTCATCGATGAGCGTCCCGAACTGCTCACCTCGCGGACGTCAGCCGACCGCGGCACCAAGATGCTGAAGTTCCTGGCCGAGGTCACCGTGAACTCGCCGTACCGGGATCGGCCCCGGTACTACCCCCAGGACAAACTGCCCGATATCGACATCACAAGCACCCCACCGCCGGGCAGCAAGCAGCGCCTCGACGAACTGGGGCCGCAGGGATTCGCCAAGTGGCTCAAGGACTCTCCGGCGATCGGCGTGACCGATACGACGTTCCGCGATGCGCATCAGTCGCTGCTGGCGACGCGGGTGCGGTCCTCGGGACTGCTCAAGGTTGCTCCCTACATCGCCCGGATGACGCCGGAGCTGTTGTCCATCGAGTGCTGGGGTGGAGCGACTTATGATGTCGCGCTTCGGTTTTTGAAGGAAGACCCGTGGGAGCGGTTGGCGTCGCTGCGTGAGGCGATCCCCAACATCTGTCTGCAGATGCTGCTGCGCGGCCGCAACACGGTCGGCTACACGCCCTACCCGGAGACGGTGACGGACGCGTTCGTCGACGAGGCGGCCCGCACCGGTGTCGACATCTTCCGAATCTTCGACGCGCTCAACAACGTCGAGTCGATGCGTCCGGCCATCGATGCGGTGCGCTCGACCGGTTCGGCGGTCGCGGAAGTGGCGATGTCGTATACCGGCGACCTGTCCAACCCGGCCGAGACGCTGTACACGCTGGACTACTGGCTGCGGCTGGCCGAGCAGATCGTCGACGCCGGCGCCCATGTGCTGGCGATCAAGGACATGGCCGGGCTGCTGCGCCCACCCGCGGCGCACACACTGGTCTCCGCGCTGCGCAGCCGCTTCGACCTGCCGGTGCACGTGCACACCCACGACACCCCGGGCGGCCAGCTCGCCACCTACACCGCGGCCTGGCATGCCGGGGCCAGTGCGGTGGACGGGGCCGCGGCACCGCTGTCGGGCACCACCAGCCAGCCCCCGCTGTCAGCGATCGTCGCCGCCGCGGCGCACACGCCGTACGACACCGGCATCAACCTCGACGCGGTGTGCGACCTCGAGCCCTACTGGGAACTGCTCCGCAGGGTGTACGCCCCGTTCGAGGCAGGCCTGCCCGCGCCTACCGGCCGGGTGTATCACCACGAGATCCCCGGCGGCCAGCTGAGCAACCTGCGCACCCAGGCCATCGCGCTGGGGCTGGGCGAGCGCTTCGAGGACGTCGAGAACGCCTACGCCGGAGCCGACCGCATCCTGGGCCGGCTGATCAAAGTCACCCCGTCGAGCAAGGTGGTCGGCGATCTGGCGCTGGCGCTGGTCGGTGCGGGGATCACCGCCGAGGAGTTCGCCGAGGATCCGGCGCGCCACGACATCCCCGATTCGGTGATCGGATTCCTGCGCGGCGAACTGGGTGACCCGCCCGGCGGTTGGCCAGAACCGTTGCGCACCAAGGCATTGGAAGGACGTGGGGCCGCCAAGCCCGAGCAGCCGCTGTCCGTCGAGGACGAGAAGGTGCTCGGCGAACCCGGCCCGGCCCGTCAGGCCGCACTCAACCGGCTGTTGTTCCCCGGTCCCACCAAGGAATTCGAGGCCCACCGCGAGGAGTACGGCGACACCTCGGGCCTGAGTGCCAACCAGTTCTGGTCCGGCCTGCGCCACGGCGACGAGCACCGCATCGAACTCGAGCGCGGTGTCGAGCTGATCGTCGGGCTGGAGGCGATCTCCGAACCCGACGAACGCGGCATGCGCACCGTGATGTGCATCATCAACGGCCAGCTGCGCCCGGTGCTGGTGCGCGACACCAACATCGCCGAAACCGTGCCGGCCGCCGAGAAGGCCGACCGCAACAACCCCGACCACGTCGCTGCACCGTTCGCCGGGGTGGTCACCGTCGGCGTCGGCGTGGACGAGAAGGTCAAAGCGGGCCAGACCATCGCCACCATCGAGGCGATGAAGATGGAGGCCGCCATCACCGCACCCAAGAGCGGCACCGTCACCCGCGTCGCGGTCAGCAGCACCGCGCAGGTCGAAGGCGGGGACCTGCTGGTGGTGATCGGTTCGGAGGGACTGACCGGGGGATCGGCCTGACCCGCATCGTCGGGGGCAGTGCGGGTGGCCGGCGCCTCGATGTGCCGCCCCGTGGTACCCGGCCGACCACGGACCGGGTCCGTGAGGCACTGTTCAATGTCCTTGCCGCGCGGCGGGATTTCGACGGTCTGCGGGTGCTGGACCTCTACGCCGGTTCGGGGGCGCTCGGGCTGGAAGCGCTGTCGCGCGGTGCGGCCTCGGCGCTGTTTGTCGAAAGTGATTCGCGCGCAGTCGCTGTCATCAAACGAAACGTCGCGACACTGGGGTTGCCGGGAGCGACGGTACGCCGCGGCGCGGTGGCCGCGGTGCTCGCCGGCGGCACCGACGTCCCCGTGGACCTGGTGCTGGCCGATCCGCCGTACGAGGTGTCGAGCGCTGACATCGAAGCCGTGCTGGCAAGTTTGGACCGACACGGCTGGGTTGCGCCGGGCACCGTCGTGGTGGTCGAACGCGCCACGTCGTCGGCGGAACTGTCCTGGCCGACGGGCTGGACGGCCTGGGGCAACCGGCGGTACGGAGATACCCGGATCGAGATCGCGGCCTGCTAGCGTCACTGCCCATGAGTGGCGCGGTATGCCCGGGATCGTTCGATCCGGTGACGCGGGGTCATGTCGACATCTTCGAGCGGGCCGCAGCGCAATTCGACGAGGTGATCGTCGCCGTGCTGATCAATCCCAACAAGTCCGGGATGTTCGACATCGACGAGCGGATCGCGATGATCTCCGAGGCATGCGCCCACTTGCCGAACCTGCACGCCGAATCGGGGCAGGGACTCGTCGTCGACTTCGTCAAGCAGCGCGGGATGACCGCGATCGTCAAAGGTCTGCGCACCGGAACAGATTTCGAGTACGAGCTGCAGATGGCCCAGATGAACAAGCACATCGCCGGGGTGGACACCTTCTTCGTGGCCACCACACCGCAGTATTCGTTCGTCTCCTCGTCGCTGGCCAAAGAGGTTGCGATGTTCGGCGGTGACGTCTCGGCGCTGCTGCCGGAGTCGGTGAATCGCCGACTGCAGGCCAAGCTGGCCCAGCGCGCGCGCTGAATCTGTCACGACTGTGCGGCCCGATCCGCAACACGCCGGGCCGGACGAATCCGACCGCACACTCGCTGATTCTCCAGTGGAGCGAAGCGTCCCGCCGACATAATCATCGGCGAGACGCCCCTGACCGGTGCGGTTGCCAGAAATGTCTGCCCGACACACCGGGCCGCCACCGCAGTCACAGGCGTAACACCAGGCACACTGGTCACTACCAACTACGCCCAGGAGGGTGGCGCCGTGTACCGAGTTTTTGAAGCGCTCGATGAATTGAGCGCGATTGTCGAAGAGGCCCGCGGCGTTCCGATGACGGCTGGTTGCGTGGTGCCGCGCGGTGACGTGCTGGAGCTCCTCGATGACATCAAGGACGCCATCCCGGGTGAACTCGACGACGCCCAGGATGTGCTGGACGCCCGCGATTCATTGCTGCGGGAGGCCAAAGAGCACTCCGACTCGATGGTGTCGAACTCGACCGCCGAGGCCGACTCCCTGCTGAGCCATGCCCGCGCCGAGGCCGACCGGCTGCTGGCCGACGCCAAGTCGCAGGCCGACCGCATGGTCGCCGAGGCCCGTCAGCACAGCGAACGCATGGTCGCCGAGGCCCGCGACGAGTCGAGCCGTCTGGCTGCGACCGCCAAGCGTGAGTACGAAGCGGCCACCAGCAGGGCCAAGGCCGAGGCCGACCGGCTGGTGGAGAGCGGCAACATCTCCTACGAGAAGGCCGTGCAGGAAGGCATCAAGGAGCAGCAGCGGCTGGTCTCGCAGACCGAGGTCGTCCAGGCGGCCAACGCCGAGTCGACCCGTCTGATCGACACCGCCCACGCCGAAGCCGACCGGCTGCGTGGCGAGTGCGACATCTACGTCGACAACAAGCTCGCCCAGTTCGAGGACTACCTCAACGGCACACTGCGTTCGGTGAGCCGCGGTCGTCATCAACTGCGCACCGCCGCAGGCACCCACGACTACGCGCAGCGCTGAGCGTCCCGGCCCGCGCCTACTGGCGCAATCGCGCGGCGCCGGGTTTTAAGATCGGATGATGGCGACTTCACGCGGTGTTCACACGACGCGCAAACCCCGGTCGCCGCTCGTGCTCGACATCTCCCGCTTAGGCCGCCGCCCCGGCTCGATGCTCGAGCTGCACGAAACGGTGCCCAGCCCGTCGCGAATCGGGCTGGACCTGGTCGCCATCGAACCTGGCGCGGACCTGACTCTGGATCTGCGACTCGAATCGGTGTCCGAGGGGGTGCTGGTCACCGGCACGGTGTACGCACCGACCCGGGGTGAATGCTCCCGCTGCCTGACCGAAGTCACCGGTGACGTCGAGATCTCGCTCACCGAACTGTTCGCTTATCCCGACAGCACGACGGAATCCACCACCGAGGAAGACGAGGTCGGCCACGTCGTCGACCAGACCATCGACCTGGAACAACCGATCGTCGACGCCGTCGGCCTGGCACTGCCGTTCGCCCCGCTGTGCACCGAGGACTGTGCTGGGCTGTGCACGCAATGCGGTGTCGCGCTGGTCAGCGAACCAGGCCATCATCACGACGTGATCGACCCGCGGTTCGCCAAGCTGGCGGGCATGTTCCCCGCAGCGGACGCCGACACCCCCGAACCGGGGGCCGGCGCGTCGTGAGCCCGCCACGCGAAGACCTGCTTGCCGCCCTCGGCGTCGACATGCCGGAAGACCTGCTGACGCTGGCGCTGACCCACCGCAGCTACGCCTACGAGCACGGCGGCCTGCCCACCAATGAACGGCTGGAGTTCCTCGGCGACGCGGTGCTCGGCCTGACGATCACCGACGAACTGTTCCATCGCCACCCGGAACGCACCGAAGGTGACCTGGCCAAACTGCGCGCCAGTATTGTCAACACTCAGGCACTGGCCGACGTGGGACGGGTCCTGACCGACGAAGGCCTGGGCGCGCACCTGCTGTTGGGCCGCGGCGAGGTCAACACCGGCGGAGCCGACAAGTCCAGCATCCTGGCCGATGGCATGGAATCACTGCTGGGTGCGGTGTATCTACACCACGGCATCGACGTTGCGCGCGACGTGATCCTGCGACTCTTCGGCAATCTGCTGGACACCGCCCCGACGCTGGGTGCCGGCCTGGACTGGAAGACCAGCCTGCAGGAGCTCACCGCGTCGCGCAGTCTGGGGCCGCCGTCCTATGTCGTCACCTCCACCGGGCCCGACCACGACAAGGAGTTCACCGCCGTCGTGCTGGTGATGGACACCGAGTACGGCAATGGCGTCGGCCGGTCGAAGAAGGAAGCCGAACAGAAGGCCGCCGCCGCGGCCTGGAACGCGCTGGACAACGCTTGAGCCACAGTCGCATTCGGCGTTACTGCGATGCCTGAGCTGCCTGAGGTCGAGGTGGTGCGGCGCGGCCTGCAAGCCCACGTCGCAGGCAGGTCGATCTCCGCGGTGCGGGTGCATCATCCGCGGGCGGTGCGCAGGCATGAGGCCGGTGCGGCCGATCTGACCGCCCGTTTGCTCGACGCGCAGATCGCCGGGACCGATAGGCGCGGAAAGTACTTGTGGCTCAACCTGAATGACGACACCGCACTGGTGGTGCACCTGGGCATGAGCGGCCAGATGCTGCTGGGCCCGGTGCCCAACACCAACCATCTGCGCATCGCGGCCTTGCTCGACGACGGCACTGCGTTGAGTTTCGTCGATCAGCGCACGTTCGGCGGGTGGCAGCTGGCCGACCTGGTCGACGTCGACGGCAGCCGGGTGCCCGAGCCGGTGGCGCATATCGCCCGCGATCCGCTGGACCCTCGGTTCGATCGCGATGCCGTCGTTACGGTGTTGCGCCGCAAGCACTCCGAGATCAAGCGGCAGCTGCTGGATCAGACCGTGGTGTCGGGTATCGGCAACATCTACGCCGACGAGTCGCTGTGGCGGGCCAAGATCAACGGCGCGCGGCTGGCCGAGAACCTGACCCGACGGCAGCTCGGCGAGCTGCTCGACGCCGCAGGAGAGGTGATGCGTGAAGCGCTCGGCCAGGGCGGCACCTCGTTCGACTCGCTGTATGTCAACGTCAACGGGCAGTCCGGGTACTTCGACCGGTCGTTGAACGTCTACGGCCGCGAAGACCTGCCATGCCCGCGCTGCGGCACCGCGATCCGCCGGGAGAAGTTCATGAACCGCTCGTCGTTCTACTGCCCGAAATGTCAACCGCGTCCGAGGCGTTGAATCGTCGAGATCGACGTTGTGCAGTGATTTACTCGCACTTTCCCGCCCGATTGGCGGTTTGGGCGCAGAAGGAGACAAGGACACATGACTGACCTGTGGGTGGAACGCACCGGCATCCGCCGCTACACCGGGCGCAGCAGCCGCGGCGCGGAGGTGCTGATCGGCTCGGAGACCGACGAGGGTGTCTTCACCCCCGGCGAGCTGCTCAAGATCGCGCTGGCCGGGTGCAGCGGCCTGAGCAGCGATCAGCCGCTGCGCCGCCGCCTCGGCGACGACTATCCGGCCACGATCCGGGTGTCCGGGGCGGCCGACCGGGAGCAGGAGCGCTACCCGCTGCTGGAGGAGAAGCTGGAGATCGACCTGTCCGGGCTCTCCCCGGAGGAGATCGAGCGGCTGGTGGTGGTGGTCAACCGCGCGATCGACCAGGTGTGCACCGTGGGTCGCACCCTCAAATCCGGCACCGAGGTCCGGTTCGAGGTGGATGACGTTGGCCGATCCTGACGTTCGCCTGACCGCCTGGGTGCACGGCCACGTGCAGGGCGTGGGTTTCCGCTGGTGGACCCGGTCTCGGGCGCTGGAGCTGGGTTTGACCGGTTACGCGTCCAACCAGGCCGACGGCCGGGTGCTGGTCGTCGCGCAGGGCCCGCGTGACGCATGTGAACAGCTGTTGCAGCTGCTCAATAGTGGGAAAACACCGGGGCACGTCGACAACGTTGTTGTCGATTGGTCACCGCGCGGCGAAGCCATCAGAGGCTTTAGCGAGCGGTAGTCTGGCACGCCGTGTACCTCAAGAGTCTGACCCTGAAGGGCTTCAAGTCCTTCGCCGCGGCGACGACTCTGCGCCTCGAGCCCGGCATCACCTGTGTGGTCGGCCCGAACGGTTCCGGCAAGTCCAATGTCGTCGACGCGCTGGCCTGGGTGATGGGCGAGCAGGGTGCGAAAACCCTGCGCGGCGGCAAGATGGAAGACGTCATTTTCGCCGGCACCTCCTCGCGGGCGCCGCTCGGCCGCGCCGAGGTGACGCTGACCATCGACAACTCCGACCACGCGCTGCCGATCGAGTACTCCGAGGTCTCGATCACCCGGCGGATGTTCCGCGACGGCGCCGGCGAGTACGAGATAAACGGCACCAGCTGCCGGCTGATGGACGTCCAGGAGCTGCTCAGCGACTCCGGCATCGGCCGCGAGATGCACGTCATCGTCGGTCAGGGCCGGCTCTCCCAGATCCTCGAGTCGCGGCCAGAAGACCGCCGGGCCTTCATCGAAGAGGCTGCCGGCGTGCTCAAGCACCGCAAACGCAAGGAAAAGGCGGTCCGCAAGCTCGACTCGATGGCGGCCAACCTGGCCCGACTCACCGACCTGACCACCGAGCTGCGCCGCCAGCTCAAGCCCTTGGGCCGCCAGGCCGAGATGGCGCGGCGAGCCCAGACCATTCAGGCGGATCTGCGCGACGCGCGGCTGCGGCTGGCCGCCGACGACCTGGTCACCCGGCGGGCCGAGTTCGCCGGCGCCGACGACACCGAGACCACGTTGCGCCGCGAGCACGACGACGCCGCGAAACGCCTGGACGTCGCCAGCACGGCGCTGGCCGCCCACGAGGCCGCGGTGGCCACGCTGTCCGAACGCACCGACGCTGCCCAGCAGGCATGGTTCCGCCTGTCGGCGCTGGCCGAACGGGTCAGCGCCACCGTCCGGATCGCTTCTGAGCGAGCGCAATACCTCGAGACCGAACCCACCGCGAGCACCGGCCCGGACCCCGACGAGCTGGACGCCGAGGCCGACGAGGTCGCCGCGCGAGAGCAGGAGCTGCTGGCAGAGCTGGCCGAAGCGCAGTCGCGGCTCGAGTTCGCCCGCGCCGAGCTCGGGGAACGCGAACGTGCGGCCGCCGAAGCCGAACGCGCCCACATGGCCGCCGTGCGCGCCGAGGCCGACCGCAGGGAAGGCCTCGCCCGGTTGGCCGGCCAGGTCGAGACCGTGCGCGCCCGGGTCGAATCGATCGACGAGGGTGTCGCGCGGTTGACCACCGCGATCGAAGAGGCCGCCGCCCGCACCCAGCACGCCAGGGCCGAGTTCGAGACCGTGCAGGGCCGGGTCGGCGAACTGGATCAGGGCGAGGTCGGTCTCGACGAGCAGCACGACCGCACGATCGCCGCGCTGCGGCTGGCCGACGAGCGGGTGGCCGAATTGCAGGCGGCCGAGCGCAGCGCCGAACGGCAGGTCGCCTCGTTGCGGGCTCGTATCGACGCGTTGGCGGTCGGGCTGGAGCGCAAGGACGGCTCGGCCTGGCTGACGGAGAACCGCGGTGGCGCAGGTCTTTTCGGGACGATCGCCAAGCTCGTCAAGGTTCGGTCGGGCTACGAAGGGGCACTGGCGGCGGTGCTGGGCGCCGCGGCCGACGCGGTGGCCGCCGAGAACTTCGACGCCGCCAGTTCGGCGGTGCGAGCGCTCAAGGACGCCGACGGCGGCCGGGCGGCGATCGTGTTGGGGGACTGGCCGATTGCGCCGCGCCAGACCGGTTCGTTGCCGGAGCGCGCGTTCTGGGCGTTGGACCTGATCGAGGCGCCGGGACGACTTCAGGGCGCCATGACGGCAATGCTCGCCGACGTCGCCGTCGTCGAGGATCTGGGTGCCGCCCTCGATCTGGTCGCGGCGCGGCCGTCGCTGCGTGCGGTCACCCTCGAAGGTGACCTGGTTGGCGCGGGGTGGGTCACCGGCGGTTCCGACCGCAAGCCGAGCACGCTGGAGATCGCCGGCGAAATCGACAAGGCCACACGCGAACTCGCGGCGGCCGAGACTCAGGTCGCCGAGCTGTCGGCCGCGCTGGCCGGTGCGCTCACCGAACAGGGTGAGCGTCAGGACTCCGCCGAGCAGGCGCTGGCAGCGCTCAACGAGTCCGACGCCGCGATCGCGGCGATCTACGAACAGCTCGGCAGGCTGGGGCAGGAAGCCCGCGCCGCCGAGGGGAGTGGCGCCGTCAGCAGGCTCAGCGCGACGAGCTCGAGGCCGGTCGGTTGCGCACGGTCGAGGAGCTCACCGAGCTCGAGAACCGGCTGGCCGCCGCCCAGGACGGGGCGACCGAGGTCGAGGACGCGCCCGAGGACCGCCAGTACATGCAGTCCGCCGCCGAGGAGGCCCGTGCCGTCGAGGTCGAGGTGCGGCTGGCGGTGCGCACCGCCGAGGAGCGCGCGAATGCCGTTCGCGGACGGGCAGATTCGTTGCGGCGTGCCGCCGCGGCTGAGCGGGAGGCGCGGGTTCGCGCCCAGCGCGCCCGCGCGGCCCGCGAACATGCCGCCGCTGTCGCGGCCGCGGTGGCCGAGGCCGGGCGCCGGGTGGCCGGGCACCTCAGCGGTGTCGTGGCAGCGGCGTCCCGGCGTCGTGACGCCCTCGCTGCCGAACGGCAGGAACGGGCCACTGCGATGGTCGCTGCGCGTGAGGAAGTCACCGCGCTGAACAGCCGGATTTCCGCGCTGACCGACTCGCTACACCGCGACGAGGTGGCCAAGGCGCAGGCGTCGCTGCGTATCGAACAACTCGAGCAGATGGTGCTGGAACAGTTCGGTATGTCCGCCGACGATCTGATCGCCGAATACGGCCCCGACGTGACGCTGCCTCCGTCGGAGTTGGAGATGGCCGAATACGAACAGGCCAAGGAACGCGGCGAGCAGGTCTCAGCGCCGGCGCCGATGCGGTTCGATCGCCCGACTCAGGAACGGCGGGCCAAGCGGGCCGAACGCGAGCTGTCCGAACTGGGCCGGGTGAATCCGCTTGCGCTGGAAGAGTTCGCCGCACTCGAGGAGCGCTACAACTTCCTGTCCACACAGCTCGAAGACGTCAAGGCCGCCCGCAAGGACCTGCTCGACGTGATCGCCGACGTCGATGCACGCATCCTGCAGGTGTTCGCCGAGGCGTACGCCGACGTCGAGCGCGAGTTCGAGCAGGTGTTCGCGACCCTATTCCCCGGCGGCGAAGGCCGGTTGTTGCTGACCGACCCCAGCGATCTGCTGACCACCGGCGTCGAGGTGGAGGCCCGCCCGCCGGGCAAGAAGGTCAAGCGGCTCTCGCTGCTCTCCGGCGGTGAGAAGTCGCTGACCGCGGTAGCCATGCTGGTGGCCATCTTCCGGGCCCGCCCGTCGCCGTTCTACGTCATGGATGAGGTCGAGGCCGCCCTCGACGATGTGAATCTGCGCAGGCTGATCGGGCTGTTCGAGCAGCTGCGGTCACAGTCACAGCTGATCGTCATCACCCACCAGAAGCCGACCATGGAGATCGCCGACGCCCTGTACGGGGTGACGATGCAGGGCGACGGCATCACCACGGTGATCTCGCAGCGGATGCGCGGCGAAGAGCTGGTCGCCGGCGCGGCGCCGTAACCGGCTGCGGCTCAGCTGGATTCGATGGTGAAATGCTCCCGCACGAGCTCGCGCGCCAACGGGTAATCATCGAGGCTGCCAGCGAGCAGGCCGGCCAGTTCGGCCACTGACGCGGGGTCGGCGTCACGGGCCTGCAGCACGTCGTTGATCCACCACGCGGTCTCGGCGATCGGCCGCGGGTCACCGGTGAGCAGCGCTGCCGACAGTGCGTGCAGGGCCTGGTTCAACGTGTCGCGGGTCAGGTTGGCGAAGACGGTGTTCGGCGGCGATTCACGGGTCAGCGACCACCGTTCACGCAGGGACTCGACGATCCGCCGGTGGTGGAGATCCAGCTGCGCCTGCTCGGCACTCGCCGCCGGTGAAATCTCGGGTAGCACACCGGAAACCGTGGGCAGCCCCTCCATCGCCGCGACGGCGGCGTGTGCGCTGGATGCCCATGCGGTGGCACCCAGTGCCCGGGCCCGCACGTCGTCGTAACCGAAAGCCGGACCCCCGACCAACGTCGGCACCCCCGCCGCGGTGGCCGCTTCGATGAAGCGGCGGGTGGTCGGCAACGCACCCAGCACCGAGCAGCTGATGGCCACCGCGTCGTGCCCGTGGTCGACGAGATGCTGGCTCAGGCGCATCGGTGAGGTCGCCGCGCCCAGCACAGTGGTCTCCCAGCCATGCGCGCGCAGTGCGCACCCGATGATCATGGCGGGCAGTTCATGAAACTCCCGCTCGGCGCAGGCCACCAGAACCGATCTGCCCCGCAAGGGAATTGCGTTCACGTACTCTGCTACGGCGGCGGTGGCGGCGACCGAGATCGCGGTGGCGGCGTGCTCGTCGGCGACGGTCCATTCGGCGCGCTGCCAGCGCATTCCGACCTCGCGCTGCGACGTGGCGATCACGTCGGTGAGCACTGTCACGGGATCCGTACCGTCAGTGAGTAATTGGGCGACAACGCCGGTGGCCTGCGCCCGGTTCCTGCTCGCCAACGCATGCTGGTAGTCGGCCAGCGGTGTCAGCTCCCGCACGTGACCGCCAGCAGTGCCATGTCGTCGTGCGGATCACCGTCCAAGTACTCCAGGACGTCGCGTTCGACCGCTTCGCAGATCACTTCTCCGCCGGCTCCGGCGTAGGCGGGCAGGAGTTCCAGCAACCGGTGCACGCCATACAGTCGTTCGTCGCGGCGGGCCTCCTCGACGCCGTCGGTGAACATCAGCATGGTGTCGCCGCGCTCCAATCGCACTGCGGCAGTGTGATAGTGCACGCCGAGCTTCACCCCGGCGGCGATCCCGGAGACTTCGATCTGTTCGATATCGCCGGTGGCTCGAACCACGATCGGGCCGGGGTGTCCGGCCGCGGCGACGTGCGCTTCGGCCCATTCGCCGTCTGCTCTGCCCCGCACCCGCGCGCACAGCGTGGTGACGAACCGCCCCACCGCCTGTTCGCACAGCACCGTGTTCAAGGTGTCCAGAACCTGATCGGGACTACGGTCGAAATGTGCTGCGGTGCGGATCGTTTGGCGAGCCTGCAGAGTGAGCGCGGCGGAATCGACACCTTTGCCGCACACGTCGCCCAGGGTGAGCACCACGTCGTCGCCGCTACCGACGACATCGTAGAAATCACCGCCAACCTCGAGATGCTCCACCGCGGGCCGATAGCGCGCCGCGACCGAAAATCCGGTGGCCTGAGGCAGTTTCGGCGGCCGCAGGCTGCGCTGCAGCGCAGCAGCCAGTTGTCCGCGCTCCTCGTAGAGCCGAGCCGAATCCAGTGCGACAGCCGCGGTCGCGCCCACCCGCTCGGCCTCCTCGATGGTGTCCGCGTCGAACAGTCGCCCCGCCGTGCGGGCCAGAACGAACGCGCCCAGCGTGGTGCCCCGAGCGGTCAGCGCTAGCGTCAGCACATCCGCCGGTCGCAACGCGGCGAGTTCCTCGGCCAGGGCGCGGTGCCGCAGCCGGGTGCCGATATCGGCAAGGGACATGTCGTGGCCGACGTGTCGATGAAGTCGCTGGCCGGTGCGCAGCACCTGATCCAGCCCGCGCTCGGCCGGGGACGACCGCGCGATGACATCGGAGAACCCGACGTTGGCGCCGCCGTAGACGGTCAGCCCGCCGGTCCGGTGATCCGGCATGGCCAGCACCGCCCAGTCCGCCAGACGAGGCTGGACCGCACTCAGCAGATTGAGGACAGTCCGCCGCAGATTCAGCGACCCGTTCATCGCGATCTCGACGTCGCGGTGCGCGACATCGGGCGCGAACTGGTTTGCCATTGCCTCCACGCTAGCGGGAATCGTCGGCGCAGGGCCAGGCCCGGCCGTCAGAGCGGGCCGACGGCGTGAGCTAATCTGTTCGCCGAGGTTCAAGCAGCAGCCTTCCGATAGTTGTCGCCCGCAGGCCGGGCACCGATCGTCGAAGGGTGGCTTTGGACGCTTACGATTCCCGTCAGTACTGGCTGGGAAGAACCGCCGTCGTCAGTGCTTCCGGGGCACTGGATCTGCTGACGTCGCCGCGTCTGGAGCAACTCGTCACCAGCACACTCGCGCAACGCCCCGATGCGCTGATCGTGGACCTGACCGACGTGAGCTTCCTCGGCTCGGCCGGCATGCAGGTGCTTGTCGACGCCTACGAGGCGGCCTCCCCGGACATCGGGTTCGCGGTGGTCGCCGACGGTCCCGGTACCAGCCGGCCACTGAAGCTGATCGGCCTGACCGAGGTGTTCGACGTCGTGGCGTCCCTGCAGATCGCGGTCGACCGACTCAGTCGAGGCGCGTGAGGTCCAGACGCTTCAGCGCGGACACGTCGTCGGCTCCGCAGCCGTGCAGGCAGACGCGCAGCTCTTCGACGAAGCCGTGCAGCGCATCCAGCGCGGCAGCCGGTGACTCGATCGCCGGGGCCAGCAGCGGGCGGGCCAAGGCCACCACGTCGGCACCCAGAGCCAGCGCCTTTGCGGCATCGACCCCGGTTCGGATTCCGCCGGAGGCCACCAGCGGCATGCCCGGCAAGGTGGCCCGAACCTCGGTGAGGGCCTGCGCGGTCGGCACCCCCATTCGGCGACGGCCGGATACCGCACCTCGCCGTAGCGCACCAGCTGTTCGACCCGGGCCCACGATGTGCCGCCGGCCCCGGCGACGTCGACCGCGGCGATCGGCAGACCCCGCAGTCGCTCGGCGGCCGCAGCCCCGATACCGTGGCCGACCTCCTTGACCAGGATCGGGTAGGGCAGCGTCTCGGCTAACCTGCGCAACCGCTCCAGCGACCCGCTGAAGTCGGTGTCGCCGTTGGCCTGCATTGCCTCCTGGAGCGGATTGGTGTGCACGGCAAGCGCGTCAGCGCCGATCCGGTCCAGTGCCGCGGCGATCTTGGGGACCGCGGCATCGGAGAGCTGAGCCAGGCCGATGTTGCCGACCAACAGGACGTCGGGGGCGAGGTCGCGAATGCTGAAGGAGGCGGCCACAGTGCCGGCGTCGTCGTCGAGCATGATGCGCTGCGAACCGAGCATCATGCCGATCCCGAGCTTCTGCGCGGCCTCGGCGAGATTGCGGTTGATCGTGCGGGACAGTTCGGCGCCGCCGGTCATCGCCCCGATCAGAACCGGGGCGCGCAGCTGCGCGCCGAGGAATTCGGCGCTGAGGTCGACGGTGCCGAGGTTGGTCTGGGTCAGGGCGTTGTACGGAAGCCGATAGCGCTCGAAGCCGGTGGTCACCGTCTCGTATTCCACCGGCCCATGAAGGCAGGCGTCGATATGGCGCAGCTTGCGGCTCGCCATGCCCATACTGATCCCCGGGTCGCTGCGCTCCTGCCCGCCGGATCCCGCGTCTTCCATCGTCACGAGGTACCCCGTACCCCAGGGGTGGCGCGGACCATCGCCATGCCCTGAAACAATGGCACGGTGTCAGAGGGTCTCTGGATCGCTATCGCGGTCATCGCCGTCCTGCTCGTCGCTGCACTCATCATCGGTCTGGTCCGCTATCGGCGGCGCCAAATCAGTCTGCGCCGCAGCTCAGAGAGTCCCACACCAATTGACCGATCCGGCGGCTACAGCGCGTCGAGCGGCATTTCGTTCACACAATCGTCAGTAACGACAGCGCCCCCCAAAGCGCCGGTCACGCCGCCCACCATCGACACCACGGGCCTGCCCGGAGTCGGTGACGATGCCGCGCTGCCGCGGGATTCCGTCAAACGCCCGATCGAAGATGTGCGGCTGCCCGAACCGCCGGTGGCCGAACCACCCGCGGCCGAAGAGCCGGTCGCCGAAGAGCCGGTCCCCGAAGAGCCCGCCGTCGAAGAGGTCCCCGCGCCCGCCGCGGTTACGCCGACCGCGCCCGATCTCAGCGGCATCGCGCCGACGGAAGGCCGCCTCGAGCGGCTTCGCGGGCGCCTCGCCAAGTCACAGAACGCACTGGGCCGCAGCATGCTCGGTCTGCTCGGCGGCGGCGATCTCGACGAGGAGTCCTGGGAAGAGGTCGAGGACACCCTGCTGATCGCCGACCTGGGCCCGGTGGTGACCAGTTCCGTCATCGCCCAGTTGCGCAGCCGGCTGGCCGCCACGACGGTGCGCACCGAGGCCGAAGCCCGCGCCGTTCTTCGGGACGTGCTCATCACCGAACTCAACCCGGCGCTGGACCGCTCGATCAAGGCGCTGCCGCATGCCGACAAACCGTCGGTTCTGTTGGTCGTCGGCGTGAACGGAACGGGCAAGACGACCACGGTGGGCAAACTGGCCCGTGTCCTGGTCGCAGACGGGCGCCGGGTGGTCCTCGGCGCGGCCGACACGTTCCGCGCGGCCGCCGCCGACCAATTGCAGAGTTGGGCGTCCCGGGTCGGTGCCGAAGTCGTCCGCGGCCCGGAGGGCGCCGACCCGGCCTCGGTGGCCTTCGATTCGGTGGATAAAGGAATCGAAGCCGGCGCCGACGTCGTCGTCATCGACACCGCCGGGCGGCTGCACACCAAAACCGGCCTGATGGACGAGCTCGGCAAGGTCAAGCGGGTGGTGAGCAAACGTGCCGCGGTCGACGAGGTGCTGTTGGTGCTCGACGCGACGATCGGTCAGAACGGTCTGGCGCAGGCCCGGGTCTTCGCCGAGGTCGTGGAGATCACCGGGCTGGTGCTCACCAAACTCGACGGCACCGCCAAGGGCGGCATCGTCTTCCGGGTTCAGCAGGAGCTCGGGGTGCCGGTGAAGCTCGTCGGATTGGGTGAAGGCCCTGACGATCTCGCACCGTTCGAGCCGGCCGCGTTCGTAGACGCGCTGCTCGGATAGCCCCGGAAATCGTTCTGAGCGGCGCGAATTTCGGGATGTAACACCCGCGAAACGCAGACTGGCGATCCGTTCACATGCGCGAAACACCTAGGCGTCTCAGCTGAAACAACCACTGCGCATTGTCTTGGCCTAGGTCAACGGTGCCTAACCGTGGCATGGGTGAAGGAGAAACTGCGAGTGGATGGATTTCCCGTAATGGGTGTGCCGGACACCGGCGACACAGCATGGATGCTTGCGAGCTCCGCGCTCGTGCTGCTGATGACGCCGGGCCTGGCCTTTTTCTACGGCGGCATGGTGCGTGCCAAGGGCGTGCTCAACATGATCATGATGAGCGTCAGTGCCATGGGTCTGGTCACGGTGCTGTGGGTGCTGTACGGCTACTCACTTGCATTCGGCAACGACAAGTTCAACCTGTTCGGCGACCCCAGCCAGTACTTCGGCCTCAAGGGGCTGATCGGCGGCACCTACCTGCAACTCAAGCCGGAGGATGCGGCCGTCTCGATCCCGCTGGCCGGAACCATTCCGCAGGTCGTCTTCGTGGCCTTCCAGCTCATGTTCGCGATCATCACGGTCGCCCTGATCTCCGGTGCGGTCGCCGATCGCCTCAAGTTCGGTGGCTGGCTGGTCTTCGCCGGCCTGTGGGCCACGTTCGTGTATTTCCCGGTCGCCCACTGGGTGTTTGCCTTCGACGGTGTCACCGGTGAGACGGGTGGCTGGATTGCCAACAAGCTCAAGGCAATCGACTTCGCCGGTGGAACCGCGGTGCACATCAACGCCGGTGTTGCCGGCCTGGTACTCGCGATCATCCTCGGCAAACGCCTCGGTTGGCCCGGCACCCCGATGCGGCCGCACAACCTGCCGTTCGTGATGCTCGGCGCCGGTCTGCTGTGGTTCGGCTGGTACGGCTTCAACGCGGGTTCCGCGGTGGGCTCCAACGGAATTGCCGGTGTCACCTTCATCACGACCACCGTTGCCACGGGTGCCGCCATGCTGGGCTGGCTGCTCACCGAGCGGATTCGTGACGGCCACGCCACCACCCTCGGTGCGGCCTCGGGCATCGTGGCCGGCCTGGTCGCGATCACCCCGTCCTGCTCGTCGGTGAATGTGGTTGGCGCGCTGGCGATCGGCGCGGGCGCCGGTATCGTCTGTGCCCTCGCGGTGGGCCTGAAGTACAAGCTGGGCTTCGACGACTCGCTCGACGTGGTCGGCGTGCACCTCGTCGGTGGCCTGTTCGGCACCCTGATGGTGGGCCTGGTGGCCACCTCGGAGGCGCCGGCGGCGGTGTCCGGTCTGTTCTACGGCGGTGGCTTCGATCAGTTGATCAAGCAGGCCATCGGTGCGTTCGCGGTTCTGGGGTACTCCGCCATCGGGACAGCTATCTTGGCCTTGATCGTCAAGTACACCATCGGACTGCGGCTTGATCGCGAGGAAGAGGCATCCGGTATCGATGAAGCCGAGCACGCGGAAACCGCGTACGACTTCGCGACCGCCGGCACTGGTTCGGTTCTCGGTCGTCACGGCGCGGAGGAATGAGGGAAATGAAGCTGATTACTGCGATCGTCAAGCCGTTCACGCTGGAAGACGTCAAGACCGGTCTGGAGCAGACGGGCATCCTCGGGATGACCGTCAGCGAGGTCCAGGGTTACGGACGTCAGAAGGGTCACACCGAGGTGTACCGGGGCGCGGAGTACTCCGTGGACTTCGTACCCAAGGTGCGCGTGGAGGTCATTGTCGATGACTCCGCGGTCGACAAGGTCGTGGACGTCATCGTGCAGGCCGCACGAACCGGCAAAATCGGCGACGGCAAGGTGTGGGTCAGTCCGGTGGAGACCGTCGTTCGGGTCCGCACCGGTGAGCGGGGGTCCGACGCTCTCTGACGCAGACGTTGTGAGGTTCTCTGCGGCCGCACCGAATAAGCGTTAGTCGAGCGTCGGCCGTTGGAGGACTGAGATGACAAAGCAATCAAGAGATTCCGCCGCCGGCGCCTCCCGATGGGAGGCACCGGCGGCGGGTTCGTCAAAACCCGCGAAAGATCTGGCCGCCGCGAGTAAGCAACTGCTGGAAGGCGGTCAGCGCCATCTGGATTCGGCGGCATTGCGCGACGCGCTGCTGGATCTGCACGAATTCTGGCTGAGCACCAAGGCCACTGAGATCGGCATCACGGCCACCAGCGGATTCGCGATCGTCGCCACCGGCGGCCTGGGCCGCCGCGAGTTCGTGCCGTACTCCGACCTCGACCTCATGCTGCTGCACGACAACATGCCCGCCGACATCGTCACCCAGGTGGCCGAACTGCTGTGGTACCCGTTGTGGGACGCCAACATTCGCCTGGACCACAGCGTCCGCACGGTGCCCGAGGCACTCGCGGTGGCCAACGAGGACATCTCGGCCGGGCTCGCGATGCTCGAGGCGCGGCACATCGCCGGGGATGCCGAACTGTCCCAGTTGTTGATCGGCGGTGCGCGACGGCAATGGCGCACCGGAATCGGTTCCCGCTTCGAGGAACTCGTCGACCTCACGCAGTCGCGCTGGCAGCGCAGCGGGCAGATCGCGCACCGCGCCGAACCGGACCTCAAATGCGGCCGGGGCGGGCTGCGCGACGTTCAGCTGCTCAACGCGCTGGCCATCGCCCAACTGGCCGACGTGTACCCGAGCCACTCGCTGGTGTCGCCGACCGGCTCACTCGGCGGCGCGCATCTGGCGCTGCTCAACGTGCGCACCGAACTACACCGGTCGTCCAAACGCGGCCGTGACCAACTGCTGGCCCAGTTCGCCGACGAGATCGGCGCCGCCCTGCGGATCGGCGACCGCTTCGATCTTGCCCGGGTGCTGTCCGACGCGGCGCGCACCATCAGCTACTACGTGGACGCGGGGTTGCGCACCGCGGCCAACGCCCTTCCCAAGCGCGGTCTTTCGGTGCTGCGGCGGCCGACACGTCGTCCACTGGACGAAGGGGTGGTCGAATTCGCCGGCGAGGTGATCCTGGCCCGCGACGCCCGCCCGGAACGCGATCCCGGCCTGATCCTGCGGGTCGCGGCGGCCTCGGCGACCACCGGGCTGCCGATGTCGGCGTCGACGCTGAACAGGCTGGCCGCGTCCGCTCCCGAGCTACGCACGCCGTGGCCGCGCGACGCGCTCAAGGACCTGCTGGTGTTGCTGGCCGCGGGCCCGACGACGGTGGCCACCGTCGAGGCGCTGGACCGCACCGGGTTGTGGGGACGGTTGTTCCCCGAGTGGGGGGCGGTGCGCGACCTGCCGCCCCGCGACGTCGTTCACATCTGGACCGTCGATCGCCATCTCGTCGAGACGGTCTCGCGGGCAAGCACATTCACCACGCGGGTGTCTCGTCCCGACCTGCTGGTGCTGGGCGCACTGCTGCATGACATCGGCAAGGGCCGCGGCGGGGACCACAGTGTGATCGGTGCCGAGCTGGCTGTGCAGGTCGGCACCCGGCTGGGCCTGTGGCCGTCCGACATCGACGTGCTGTCGGCGATCGTGCGCTACCACCTGCTGCTGCCCGACGTGGCGACCCGCCGGGACCTGCAGGATCCCAAGACCATTTCCGGTGTCATCGACGCACTCGGCGGCGACCCGGTGCTGCTCGAGCTGCTCGATGCGCTGGCCGAGGCGGACTCGCTGGCGACCGGGCCCGGGGTGTGGGGGGACTGGAAAGCCTCGCTGATCGGCGACCTGGTCCGGCGTTGCCGGCTGATGTTGGCCGGCGAGCCGCAACCGCACGCGGATCCGATTGATCCGCACCACCTTTCACTGGCGGCTGATGGCGGCGTGCACGTCGAGATGACGCCGGGGGACAGTGTGCACACCTTCAATGTCGCGATGATCGCACCGGACCGGCGCGGCTTGTTGTCCAAGGCGGCCGGGGTTTTGGCGCTCAACTCGCTGCGCGTGCATTCGGCGTCGGTCAACAGCACCGGCGGTGCGGCGATCAACACCTTCGTGGTGTCCCCGCGCTTCGGTGCGCCGCCTGCCGCCGAGCTTCTCCGGCAGCAGTTCATCCTCGCGCTGAGCGGCGAGCTCGACGTGATGTCGGCTCTGGAGAAGCGCGACGCCGACGCCGCCCAGTACGGCACCGGCCGGGTGGGCGAGCACAAGCCGGCCGTGCCGATCAACGCCGTCCCGGCCCCGCCGCGCATCCTGTGGCACGACGGCAGCGGGGAGGGCCAGCTGATCGTCGAGATCCGTACCACCGACCGCATCGGACTGCTCGCGACGCTCACCGGAGTGCTGGAGCGGACCGGCGCGGACATCGCCTGGGCCAAGATCACCACGCTGGGATCGTCGGTGGTCGACGCCTTCGGCATCGCGATCCCGGCGTCGGTATCGGTCGACGAGGCCCGCAAGCACTTGGAGAGCGACCTCTACGCGGTGCTGCCGACTCCGCCGCCCGCCAAGCCCGCCGAAGAAGCGAGCTAGTTCTACGCGAAACCGACACCATGGTCGTGGTTCGGGAGGCGGGCGCGACCATGGCGTCGATCTCGGTGCCCGACGTCGCCCGCTAGGCTTACTGCGTGTTTGAATCCCTGTCCGACCGGTTGACCGGTGCACTCTCGGGCCTGCGCGGCAAAGGTCGGCTGACCGACGCCGACATCGACGCCACCACACGCGAGATCAGGCTGGCGCTGCTCGAGGCCGACGTCTCGCTGCCGGTCGTGCGCGCCTTCGTCAACCGCATCAAGGAGCGGGCGCGCGGCGCCGAGGTCTCCGGTGCGCTCAACCCCGCCCAGCAGGTCGTCAAGATCGTCAACGAGGAGCTCATCGGCATCCTCGGCGGGGAGACCCGACAGCTGGCCTTCGCAAAAAACCCGCCGACGGTCATCATGCTGGCCGGCCTGCAGGGCGCCGGTAAGACCACACTGGCCGGCAAGCTGGCCAAGTGGCTGAAGGGTCAGGGCCACACCCCGCTGCTGGTGGCCTGCGATCTACAGCGCCCCGGTGCGGTCAACCAGCTCAAGATCGTCGGCGAGCGTGCGGGCGTCAACGTCTTCGCCCCGCACCCGGGCACCTCGCCTGACGCCGCGGAAACCGAGGGCGCCGGTCCCGGCGACCCCGTCGCCGTCGCGGCCGCCGGTCTGGCCGAGGCGCAGACCAAGCACTTCGATGTCGTCGTCGTCGACACTGCCGGCCGGTTGGGCATCGACGAGGTGCTCATGGAGCAGGCCGCCGCCATCCGCGATGCCGTGCACCCCGACGAGACGTTGTTCGTCCTCGACGCGATGATCGGTCAGGACGCGGTGGCCACCGCCGAAGCGTTCGGTTCCGGTGTCGGGTTCACCGGTGTCGTGCTGACCAAGCTCGACGGCGACGCCCGCGGTGGCGCGGCCCTGTCGGTCCGCGAGGTGACCGGCGTGCCGATCCTGTTCGCGTCGACCGGTGAGAAGCTCGAAGACTTCGACGTCTTCCATCCCGACCGGATGGCCAGCCGCATCCTCGGCATGGGCGATGTGCTGAGCCTGATCGAGCAGGCCGAGCAGGTCTTCGATCAGCAGAAGGCTGAGGAGGCCGCCGCCAAGATCGGCTCCGGCGAGCTGACGCTGGAGGACTTCCTCGAGCAGATGCTGATGATCCGCAAGATGGGCCCGATCGGAAACCTGCTGGGCATGCTGCCCGGCGCGGGCCAGATGAAGGACGCGCTGGCCACCGTCGACGACAAACAGCTCGACCGGCTGCAGGCGATCATCCGCGGCATGACGCCGCAGGAGCGGGCCGACCCGAAGATCATCAACGCTTCGCGCCGGCTGCGCATCGCCAACGGCTCGGGCGTCAGTGTTTCCGAGGTCAACCAGCTCGTCGATCGCTTCTTCGAAGCTCGCAAGATGATGTCGCAGATGGCCGGTGCGATGGGCATGCCGTTCGGGCGGCGTTCGTCGAAGAAACAGACCAAGGGCAAGAACAAGCAGGCGGGCAAGAAGAAGGGCGGCGGGCGCGGGCCGACTCCGCCGAAGGCCAATCCGTTGCTCGGCGCCATGCCCGGTGGTTTCCCGGACCTGTCCGGAATGCCCGAAGGTCTCAACGAATTGCCGCCGGGGCTGGCCGATTTCGATCTGTCCAAGCTGAAGTTCCCGGGCAAGCGCTAGCGTGGTGGCCCTTCACGTTCGGGGCCGTGCCCTGCCCGGCTGCGAGCCCGTCGAGTGGTGGATCGTCGACGGTGTCCTGCGCGCCGAACCGGTCGCCGATGCCGAGACCGTTTTTGACGGCGGCTGGATCCTGCCTGGTCTGGTCGACGCGCACTGCCACGTGGGGCTCGGAGACGACGGCGAGATCCCGCTGGACGAGGCGATCGCCCAGGCCGAGCGCGAACGTGAGGTCGGTGCGCTGCTGCTGCGGGACTGCGGATCGCCGACCGACACTCGCAGCCTCGATGATCACCACGACCTGCCGCGGATCATCCGGGCCGGACGACATCTGGCCCGCCCCAAGCGCTATTCGCGCGGCTTCGCCATCGAACTCGAGGACGAGTGGCAGCTGCCCGAGGCGTTAGCCGCTCAAGCCCGCGCCGGCGACGGGTGGGTCAAACTGGTCGGCGACTGGATCGATCGCTCGGTCGGGGACCTGGCGCCGCTGTGGTCCGACGATGTGCTGCGCGCGGCGATCGCCGCCGTGCACGACGAGGGCGCGCGGGTCACGGCGCATGTGTTCAGTGAGGACGCGTTGCCGGGATTGATCGGTGCGGGCATCGACTGCATCGAGCACGGCACCGGGTTGACCGACCACACCATCGCGATGATGGTCGAGCACGGCACCGCGCTGGTACCGACGCTGATCAACATCGAGAACTTCCCCGGATTCGCCGACGCCGCAAGCAAATACCCGACGTACGCCACCCACATGCGCGACCTCTACGCCAGCTGCTACCCGCGGGTGGCCGCGGCCCGGGAAGCCGGTGTGCCGATCTATGCGGGCAGCGATGCCGGCAGCACGATCGTCCACGGCCGGATCGCCGACGAGGTCGAGGCCCTGAAAGGTATCGGCATGAGCCCGACCGAGGCGTTGGGTGCCGCGTGCTGGGATGCGCGCCGGTGGTTGGGCAGGCCGGTTCTCGACGACGGCGCGCCGGCGGACCTGGTGTGTTACACCGAGGACCCGCGCGGCGGCGCCGACATCTTGTCCAACCCCGACCGGGTGATCCTGCGCGGCCGGGTGTACTAGATCACGCGGCGATGGCCGCGGCCGGGGCCGGTGCCTTGGACGCGACGATCACACCGAAATCGCTTGACTGCCAAGACCACATGAAACCGGAAATGGAGACCGGTGCGCTCCCGGCGGCCAGGTTGCCGTCGTTCAGGTAGATCTTGCCGGTGCTGATGTCCACCCCGGTCACGACCACCCAGTGGTTGGCCTCGGGTGCGGGCGTCTCGATGTCCTGCCCGGACGCGTTGACGATCAGGCCGGAGTCGACGACCACGGCCACCGCCTTGCCGGCCGCCAGAGCGGCCTCGACATCGGCGAGCGCGCGCTGGCCGTCGACCTGGGTGGCCTTGTTCGGGGCCTCGCCCGGCTCGGGGTCGTCGACGTAGGACTTGTAGGTGGCGTCGATTCCGTACTTCTTCAGCAGCGCAACGCCATCGTCGGTGTACACACCGCCAGAACCGGTGTCCGCCTTGGTGCCCACGTAGATCGGCTTCGTGGGATCGACGACGCTCGGCGTGCTCTTTCCGATCGCCACGATCTCGTCCTCGGTGAACTTCGGGCCGCCCAGTTGGGCGATGATCGCGGCGTCGGCGATCAGCACGCAGTCGTTGTCGATCGTCTGCTCGAGCCAGTACTGACCCTGATCGGCGGGCGTCCCGTATTTCCCGGTGCCCGAAATCTTGACGACGATGTCTTTTTCGATGGTGTCGGGCTTGGCCACCCCGAGGGCGACCGCCATCGAGTGCAGCGCGAGCTGCAACTGGCCGAGCAGGCCCGGCAGCCTGGCGGCGGCGCCGTTGCTCACGCTGACGGTGAACTCGTCGGTGATGCCGGGCGTGATCAGCTCGTCACGCGCGACGTAGGTGTACTGCCCGGTCTTGGGGTCGAGGGTGACCGTGCCGTACTTGGGCTGTTCGGTGACGGTGTAGGTCGGATCGAATCCGTTGTTGCTGCTGCCGTTGACGGCGCCGTCGACCTGCTTCTTGGGGCCCGCCTGGGCGCCCTGCGTGGGCGATGCGGTCGGCGCCTTGTTGAAGAACGTGTAGTCGACCTGGCGAGCGATGTCGCTCAGCACCGACTGGACGGTCGGAATCTTAGGTGTCGCAGACGCTTTGGGTGTCGCGCCGGCGGTGGTCACCAGCGACAGCGACGGCTTGGAGTCCGTCGGTGTCGCCAGACCCTGCGCTGACGGCGATGTGACTGCGCCACCGGTGGCCTTGACCTTCGGCGACGGCTTGCCGACAGCCCTGCGCGACGAGCCCGTCGAATCCTGCTTGTTCGCAGAGCTGTTGGAGGTGTCCGACGCCGAGTGCGACGCCGATCCGGACGATCCGGTGTCCGCGTATGCCACGGCGGTGCCGCCCACCATCGCGGCGCCGAGGCCCGCGGTGAGCGTGCCCGCCGCCAGCCAGGCAGCGAATTTGTGTGCGGCCCTGCGCCTGCGCGTCTGACCCGTGTTGTAGTCCATCAACGATCCCCGTCCCGACATTCAACGCTGATAAGAATGGCCGACATCGGCCGACATGAGAGTAAAGCTAATTAGCTCGCATGGTCGTCAATTCGGGAGTATTGGGGAATCGTTGATCTTTCCGTTGTGAACCCGACGGTGCCGCGTTTGCGGTGATTCACGCGGAGTAGTGGCTGAAGCCCCAGTCGAGCAGTTGGGCGGCCTGGTTCCACAGATCGTCATCGCCGTACATCTCCACCACGATCAGCCGGTGTCCGCCGCGCTGCGCCATTCCGACGTAGGTCTCGCGGGCCAGATCGGTGTAGCCGCTCTTGCCGCCGATGAAGCCGGCGTAGCTGCGCAGCAGGCGATCCTGGTTCTTGATCTCCCGGTAGCCCGACCGGTCGGGGAATTGCGCCGAGGTCTGGTGGACGATCTGCACAAACAGGGGATAGCGCAACGCTTCCCGGTAGATCAACGCCAAGTCGTGCGGTGAGGTCACCGACTCCCAGCCCGGCCCGTCCAACCCCGACGGCGATCCGGCCCTGGTGCTGCGGGCGCCCAGTTGGTAGGCCTTGGCATTCATCTTCTGCACTGCCGCTTGCTGACCGCCGAGCATGTCGGCGAGCAGATTGGCGGCGTCGTTGCCCGACACCAGCAGGAGCCCGTCGAGCAGTTGGCGCGCGGTGTAGATCTGGCCGGGCACCAGCCCGACGCATGAGCACTCGACTTGAGTGTTGGCCGCCGTCGCCCGGATCGCGGCGTTGGGCGCCAACTGGTCGAGCACGACCATCGCCAGCAGCGGCTTGATGGTGCTCGCCGGTGCGTGCGCGCTATAGGGGTCGCGGCTGCCCAGAATTTGGCCGGTGTCGAGGTCTGCCACCAACCACGCCCGTGCCGGACCGTCGGGGGAGCGGTCACCGCTCCGGCCGGCTGCGGGGTGGGTGCGGCCGCGGCGGGCGCCACCAACACCAAGGACATGGCGATGCCCATCATCGCGACGAATGGGCGGGCGGGCATGAGTGCCGACGCTAACCAGGCTGCACCTCGGCAACGACGCGAGTGAGTCTCGAATGTATTGCGATGACGATCGGCGGGTTTAGCTCGCGACGACGACGGTCCTGATCAATCGCGGAGATGCCGGTTAAACCGGGTGCTGTTAGGTAGGTCACAGTAAAGTGTTTGGAGAAGACGCCGGGGATGTTGGCACTGATCAGCTGGGGAGAGACTGTGAAGATCGCAAAAATGGCCGGGGTGGCCGCCACCGTTGTCACATTGGGCCTTGCCGGCGTGTGCGCCGCACCGGCGTGGGCGACCGACAGCGTAAGGGTGTTCGGCGAGCAGGAAACGTTGAACGGGCCCAACGGCCTGCCCTACATCGGCTACGTCGTGGGCAAGCTCAAGCCCAGTTCCGATCCGGTGCCACACAACGGCACGTTGTATTCGGCCAAGCTGACGATCGACGGGTTCGGTGGCAGCTATCCGCCGTTCATCGAGCGCTTCGGCGCCCGGGCTGAGTCCGGCGATTTCTACCCCGCTATCTGGGGCGCGTCGAATGGCGGAAAGCTCTACTTCGACGTCGTTGGTGACATCCCGAACAGCGTTGTCTTCAACGACGGCACCCGCGACCTCCTGGCCTGGGTACCGGGTGACCCGGGTAGCACCGCGGCGCCTGTCGTCGTGCCGGATTCCGATGAGAATTTCCAGGTCGTGCCGGACAGCCAGGCCTCCGCCGGTGCCCCGCCGTCGGGAGACAACTCGGCAATCGTGGCGACCCCGAACGACTTGGCCCCAGCGCCGTACCAAATCACCGAAGGTGATGCCGCGCAGCCGGGATTCAACGCGGGTGGCGGACACCGCTAGCCAGGCGAGCTACAGGGCGGCGACGCTCTCGGAAGGGTTCTGGGCGAAGCCCCAATCCAGCAGCGCCGCCGCCTGATCCCAGTAGGTCGGGCCACCTTCGTGGATCAGCCCGTACATCATGGCGATCACCAGACGGCGGCCGCCGCGGTCGGCGGCGCCGACGAACGTCTTGCGGGCGGCGTCGGTGAACCCGGTCTTGCCGCCGATCGCGCCGGGGTAGCGGGCCAGCAGCTCGTCCTGATTAACCAGTGGCTTGTCGGCGGTCTCGCCGGGGAACATCGCGACCGGCTGGGCGGTGATCTGTGCGAACACCGGATTGGCCATCGCGGCGCGGAAGATCGCGGCCAGGTCGTGCGGAGTGGTCCAGCCCGGGCCACCCGCTCCGTCCAGACCGGACGGTGTAGTGGCGTGGGTGTTGGTCGCCCCGATCGCGACGGCCTTGGCGTTCATCTTGTCGACCGCCTCCTGGTAGCCGCCGAGCATGTCGGCCAAGGTGTTGGCGGCATCGTTGCCGGACACCAGCAACAGCCCGTCGAGCAGCTGGCGGGCGGTGTAGCTGCGACCGGGTCGCACACCGGCGCAGTTGCACTCGACGAGGGTGTCGGAGTTGTTGGCCACCACCGTCGCGTTCAGGTCGGGTAGTTCGTCCAGAACGGTCAGGGCGAGCAGTGTCTTGATCGTGCTGGCCGGCGGATGCGCGGCGTACATGTCACGACCGGCCAGCACCTGGCCGGTGTCCATATCGGCGACGATCCACGCGGGCGCGGGTCCATCGGGGATCGGCACCGAGCCCGGTGGCTGATCGATGGTGTCCGCGTTGGCAATCCCTGCCGTCGCCGTCAATACCGTGAGCGCCGTCGTCAGGCTCGCGAGAAGTCTGCGCATGGGCCCTGAGCCTAACCCGCTCGGTCAGTAGACGTCGCGCACGTACCGATGGGCTTTGATCAGTTCGTTGACGTAGGAGTGCGCGGCGGCGGCGTCCATGTCACCGGCCTCGGCGACGATCTCGTGCAGGGCCGTGTCGACGTCTTTGGCCATCCGCTCGGCGTCGCCGCACACATATAGATGTGCGCCGCCGTCGAGCCACGCGAACAACTCACGCGCGTTGTCCTTCATGCGGTGCTGGACGTAGGTTTTCGGCCCGGCACTGTCCCGTGAGAACGCCAGGTCCAGTCGGGTCAGTGCGCCGGATTCGTGGAATCGCGTCAGCTCGTCGCCGTAAAGGAAGTCGGTGTCGCGCCGCCGGTCGCCGAAGAACAGCCAGGATCGGCCCGCCGCCGCGGTCGCCTGGCGTTCGTGCAGGAATGCGCGGAACGGTGCGATGCCGGTTCCCGGCCCGACCATGATGATCGGTACCTCCGGGTCCGGTAGCCGGAAATTGTGGTTGGGCCGCAGGTGAATTCGCACCGAACGGCCGATGGAGACTGTGTCGGCCAGAAATGTGGAGGCGACGCCACCGCGGGCGCGGTCACGGCAGTGGTAGCGCACGGTCGCCACCGTCAGATGCAGCCGGCCCGGATGGGCCAGCGGACTGGACGCGATCGAATAGTCACGAAACTGCAAGGGCCGCAACGTTTCCAGTACCTCGTCGACTGACAGTTGGGCGAGGTGCAGCAGGTCGAGCACGTCGCGGCCGTACAACCACGAGGACACCACCGCGGGGTCGGGGGAGCGCAGCGCCGCCGCGGCTTCGGTGTCGTCGGTACGGGCCGCGACCAGCGCCTGAAGTGCGCGCGACGGAGAGCAGATCTCGAGATGGTCGGCGAGCAGTTCGCCCAGTGGCCGATCGCTGCCCGCGGCGAGGTAGGCGCCGTCGACTCCGAGCTTGGCCAGCACCGCCTCGACCAGCGCGGGATTGTTGACCGGATGGACGGCCACCGAATCGCCGGCCTGATAAGTGATTCCGGAGTCCGCGAGATCCAGTTCGATGTGGCGGACCTCCTTGTCGGACGCCGGTGCCGTCAGCAGGCGGTTCACCCGGGCGGTCGAGGTGAAGGGATTCGCGTCGGTCCACGGGCTGGCGTCGTGACGGCGGTGCGGCGGCGTCTTCGGGGCGGTGGGTGCTGTGGCGGCGGGTTCGGCGGCCGCCGCCTCGATGAGGATCTTGGCGACGTCGGCGATCCACTCGCGGGCGTCGCCTTCCCGGTAGCAGTCGTATTCGGCCCGCTCGACCAGCGCGTGCGCCCCCAGCTCGGCGAGACGGGCGTCGATGATCCGGCCGGCGTTGCAGAACAAGTCGTAGGAGCTGTCGCCCAGGGCCAGGACCGCGTAGCTCAGGCCGTCGAGCCGGATGTCGGATGCCGCGAGCTCCTCCCAGAACACGGTGCCGTTGTCGGGGACCTCGCCCTCGCCGAACGTCGAGGCCACCACGATGACGTGGGTCGCGGCCCGGACCTCGTCGAGGGCGATGTCGTTGAGTTCGGTCTCGGTGGCGTCGACCCCGGCTTCTTTGACCGCGTCGGCCAGCTGCACGGCGATGTACTCCGCGGTGCCCATGTCGCTGGCGTAGCCGATGATCAGCGAGAAACCGGGACGCTCCACCACACCTGCTCCGATCTAATTTGGTTAGGCAAACCTTAGTAGAAAGTGTCCCGCAGGTGTGGACCACGCCGGCCGAGCCCACCGATCAGGTGTTGAATCACGCGCATGCTGAGCCTTGAAGAGATGTCGGATCGGATGGAGATCCAGCAGCTGCTGGTCGACTACTCGACGGCGATCGACAGCCGTCGCTTCGACGACCTCGATCGTGTTTTCACCCCGGACGCCCACATCGACTACACCGAGCTGGGCGGGATCGCGGGCACCTTTCCCGACGTCAAGGCCTGGCTGGCCGAGGTGCTGCCCAATTTTCCGGCCTACTTCCACATGCTCGGAAACTTCGACATCCGCCTCGATGGCGACACCGCGACCTCGCGCACGATCCTGTTCAATCCGATGGCGCTCGGCGACGACGGCCAGATCATGTTCTGCGGGCTCTGGTACGACGACGCGTTCGTCCGTACCCCCGACGGCTGGCGGATGACGCGACGCGTCGAGCAGAAGTGCATCCAGAAGATCGTCTGATCCGGCCGGCGCCAGGTCGCGCGATTAACACCTGACCAGGGCCGTCTGGCACAATCGGTGGCTGTCCGACCGCGGCTTCCGTTATGGATGGGCCGCCGGCTGGTCACGCACGCGAGGCAAAACCGGATCCGGCAATTCCGCCGGCATCGCTGAATTGCAGCGTGATACCCACAGGAGTTAGTTCATGGCTGTCAAGATCAAGCTCACTCGGCTTGGCAAGATCCGCAACCCCCAGTACCGCATCGCTGTCGCCGACGCGCGCACCCGCCGCGACGGCCGCTCGATCGAGGTCATCGGCCGCTACCACCCGAAGGAAGAGCCGAGCCTGATCGAGATCGACTCCGAGCGTGCGCAGTACTGGCTGTCGGTTGGCGCCCAGCCCACCGAGCCGGTTCTCAACTTGCTGAAGATCACCGGTGACTGGCAGAAGTTCAAGGGCCTGCCCGGTGCCGAGGGCACGCTGAAGGTCAAGGAGCCCAAGCCCAGCAAGCTGGACCTGTTCAACGCCGCGCTGGCCGAGGCCGACGGCGCCACCGGTGGCGAGGCCACCCAGGCCAAGAAGAAGAAGGCCCCGGCCAAGAAGGCCGACGCCGCTGAGGCTGAGCCCGCCGCTGAGCCGGCCGCCGAGGCTGCCGAGTCCACTGAGGCCGCCGCAGAATGAGTTCGGTCGTCGTCGACGCCGTGGAACATCTGGTCCGCGGGATCGTCGACAATCCTGACGATGTCCGCGTCGACATGGTCACCAACCGGCGGGGACGCACGGTTGAGGTCCACGTCCACCCCGAGGACCTCGGCAAGGTGATCGGCCGTGGCGGTCGCACCGCGACTGCGTTGCGCACCCTGGTCGCCGGTATCGGTGGCCGGGGTATCCGCGTCGACGTGGTGGACACCGACCAGTAAGCCGATAGCTCGATGGAACTCGTCGCCGGACGTGTTGCCAAGGCTCACGGCATCACCGGGGAACTGGTGGTCGATGTCCGCACCGATGACCCCGAAGAGCGGTTCGCAGTCGGAAACCGGTTGCGGCTGAGACCATCTCGCGGTGAGGGCGGCCAAGAGGTCGTCGTCGAGGCGGTCCGGCCGCACGGCGGGCGTCTGCTGGTACGGCTGCGCGGGGTGTCCGACCGCAATGCGGCCGACGCATTGCGGGGCCACCTGTTCGTCGTCGACTCCGCGGAACTGCCTCCCATAGAGGATCCCGACGAGTTCTACGACCATCAGCTCGAAGGGCTGATGGTGCGGACCGTCGACGGCCGCGTCGTCGGCTCGGTCACCGAGGTGCTGCACACCGCGGGCGCGGAACTGCTGGCGGTGCGTGGAGCTGACGGCACCGAAGTGCTGGTGCCGTTCGTCGGAGCGATCGTGGTGTCGGTGTCGCTGGCCGACGGGATCGTCGAAATCGATCCTCCCGAGGGGCTTTTGGATCTGGACGGCTTGGACTGAGATGCGGATTGACGTCGTCTCGATCTTTCCCGAGTATCTCGACCCGGTACGACAGTCGTTGCCGGGCAAGGCGATCGAGTCCGGCATCGTGGAGTTCGCCGTGCACGATCTGCGTCGCTGGACCCACGACGTGCACCACTCGGTGGACGACGCCCCGTACGGCGGCGGCCCGGGCATGGTGATGAAGGCCCCGGTCTGGGGTGAGGCCCTCGACGAGATCTGCACCGAGGACACAGTTCTCGTGATCCCGACGCCGGCGGGGCGGCTGTTCACCCAGAACGACGCCCAGGCCTGGACGGGGGAGCGGCATCTGGTGTTCGCCTGTGGCCGTTACGAAGGCATCGACCAGCGGGTCGCCGAGGATGCGCGGCGGCGGATGCGGGTCGAGGAGGTCTCGATCGGGGACTACGTGCTGGCCGGTGGTGAGGTCGCGGCGCTGGTGATGATCGAGGCGGTGGTCCGGTTGCTACCCAACGTGATGGGCAATCCGCGCTCGCACCAGGATGATTCGCACTCGCCGGAAAAGGACGGTCTGCTCGAAGGCCCGAGCTACACGCGTCCGCCGACCTGGCGCGAACTGCCGGTCCCGGACGTACTGCTCTCCGGTGACCACGGCAAAGTCGCGGCGTGGCGCCACGATCAGGCGCTGCAGCGGACGCGGGAGCGTCGGCCCGACCTGCTCGGTGGTCTGCCTGAGCTGCGCGGTGACTGAGAGCACGGCGCGGCACTGGTTACCCGCGGTCGCGGAGGGGTATTGAGGAAGGCGTGACTCGTCCATCCACCGGCGCTCCGCCAGCACCGGCGGCTGCGCAGGTGACGGGCCGGCAGCGCAACTTCGTCTTCCTCGCTGTGGTGCTCGGCATGCTGCTGGCCGCCCTCGACCAGACCATCGTCGCGACCGCGCTGCCCACCGTCGTCGCCGACCTCGGCGGAGCCGGTCACCAGTCGTGGGTTGTCACCAGTTACCTGCTGGCATCGACGATCGTGACCGCGGTCGTCGGCAAGCTCGGCGACACGTTCGGGCGCAAACCGGTTTTCCAGGCCGCCGTCCTGTTCTTTCTCGCCGGCTCGGTGCTGTGCGGCCTGGCCGGATCGATGTCGATGCTGGTCGCTTCGCGCGCACTGCAGGGCATCGGCGGCGGAGCGATCACGGTCACCGCGGTCGCGGTCATCGGCGAAGTGATCCCGCTGCGCGAACGCGGCCGCTACCAGGGCGCGCTGGGCGCGGTGTTCGGCGTCACCACCGTCGTGGGCCCGCTGTTGGGTGGGCTGTTCACCGACCACCTCGGGTGGCGGTGGGCGTTCTGGGTCAACGTGCCGGTCGCGGTGGTGGTGCTCGCGGTGGCGGCGGTGGCGATTCCGGCGCTGGGCCGTACCGCCCGACCGGTCATCGACTATCCCGGCATCGTGTTGGTCGGTCTCGGCGCGGCCGGTTTGACCCTGGCCACCAGCTGGGGTGGCACCACGTATCCGTGGGGATCGCCGACGATCATCGGCCTGTTCGTCGGCTCGGTGGCGATTCTGGTGGCCTTCGTGTTCGTCGAAAAGCGGGCGGCCGAACCGATTCTGCCGATCCGGCTGTTCGCCGACCCGGTGTTCACGGTGTGTTGCGTGCTGTCATTCGTCGTCGGATTCGCGATGCTCGGGGCTCTGACGTTCCTGCCGACCTACATGCAGTTCGTCGACGGGGTGTCGGCAACCGTGTCCGGCCTGCACACCTTGCCGATGGTCGCCGGCCTGCTGGCCACCTCGCTGACCAGTGGTGTGATCGTCGGCCGCACCGGGCGCTACAAGATTTTCCCGATCGTGGGCACCGCGACCATGGCGGTCGGGTTCGTCCTGCTGTCGCTGATGGACGCGCATACCTCGACGCTCGTGCAGTCGCTGGACCTGCTGATCCTGGGCGCCGGGATCGGGTTGAGCATGCAGGTCCTGATCTTGACCGTGCAGAACACCGTCGATTTCACCGACCTGGGCGTGGCCACCTCGGGCGTCACGTTCTTCCGCACCATCGGCAGTTCGTTCGGCGCCGCGATCTTCGGCTCGCTGTTCAGCAACTTCCTGGCCGACCGGCTGCCGGCGGCCCTGGCAGCCAGCGGTGCCTCGCCTGAGGTCGCGCAGTCACCGCAAGCGCTGCACAAGCTCTCGCCCGCAGCGGCCGCCCCGATCGTCGACGCCTACGCCGACTCGCTGAGCAAGGTGTTCCTGTTCGCGGCGCCGGTCGCGATCGTCGGGTTCGTACTGGCGCTGTTCCTCAAGCAGGTGCCACTGCGCGACGCGGCCGCCACCGGCAGCACCGACCTCGGCGAGGGCTTCGGCATGCCGACCACCGAACCGGCGGAGAAGGTGCTGGAGGTCGCGGTCAGCCGACTGCTGCGGGAGAGTCGCGGCCAACACCTACCGGCTCTGGCTCGAGCGGGCGGCACCCGCCTCGACGTTCCGTTGATGTGGGCCGCGTTGCGGATTTACCGGCATGCGCAGGTGGCCGGGACGGCGGACCTCAGCGCCGTGGCCGCCCACCACCGGGTGCCGGTCGAGATCCTGGAGCCGACGTTCGACCGGCTGGTGGCGAACGGCTACGCCCAGCGCAGCGGCGATCAGCTGTGGCTCACCCCAGCCGGCGCCGCGGAAGTGAACCATGCCCGCAACATGCTGGCGAGCTGGATCACCGACACGCTCACCCGCTCGCCCGCATTCGACGGCCGGCCCGACCGCATGCAGGTGCAGGGCGCGATCGAGCGGATCGCCCGCAGGGTGCTCGAACAGAACGACGACGAGAGCGCCCAGGCCACTCGTCCACTGGTGCTCGGTCCGCGACGCGCCGCCAGCCCGACCGCGCCGACGACGCGGCTCGCCAGTCCGATGGCGAACGCGACTGCGGTGGCAGCGACCGTGGACAATGAACCGACTCGGCCATTCCGGGCTCGCGCCGAATTCCGTCAGCCGCCGCCGGGACCGCCGCGTCGTTGACAGCGGTGGGGAATCAGATCCGTCCGCCGGGGAACATCGTCTTGACGGCTTGGGTCATCGTGTTGCGCGCGGTCGCATCGTCGACCGGCTGCAGTGAGGCCATGGCCAGCACGAAGCGCCGGTCCGGTCCGATCACCCCGGTGGACATGTGCAGCCAGTTGCCGCCGTTCCAGCAGCACATCCAACCTTGTTTGACCGCAACGGGTTCGGCGAACAGCCCGTCGGGTATGCCGAACCGCTGCGGGTAGCCGTCGACGCCGGTGGGGGTCGACGCCGAGAGGTCGCCGAGGATGGCGGCGGCCTGCGAGGCGGGCAGCCCGCCTGCACCGTCGAGCAGCATGTCGTAGTACCGCACCAGGTCGGCGGTGGTGCTCATGGTGTTCCACCAGTTGCCGTCGTACGGCGCGCTTGTCGACGTCAGTCCGTACCGCGCGGTGACCCTGCTGATGATCGCGCTGCCGCCGCTCTCGCCCCAGAACACTTCGGCGGCGCTGTCGTCGGAGGACCGCAGCATGGCGTCGAAGGACTGCTGCTCTGCCGGGGTCAGTTGGCGCTGCCCTTTGGCCACCTGCAGCAGCAGATCGTCGGCGATGAACAGTTTGCTCACCGAAGCGACCGGGAAGGGAGCGTCGTCACCGCCCTTGATGATCCGTCCGGTGGTGCGGTCGAGCAGGGTGAAGCTGATGTCTGCCCCGTCCTGCGCGGCCTCCGACGCCGCTTCCTTGGCGCGCAAGTCCAGATTGGTGGAGGCGTCCGGCGGCGCCTCGGGTAGCGGAGCGAGGGCGGGGGCCTGCGCGATGGCGTTCGGGTCCGCGGACAGCAGGTTCACCGGGCGGGCCGCTCCGTCGCTCGGGCCGGCGTTCACCTGAGCAGACGAGGCGGCTACCAGCACGCCGATCACTGCCGCCGCGGTGCCGGTGACCAGCATCGACAGATGCCGTCGCATGTCCATCTCCTCGGGAACCGGTGGAACGCTCAAGATCCGGGGTGCCGCGTTGCCGCCCGACCTTAGTCCAGGTTAACGGTACCTTTTCTACACCGCGCGGTTAGCTTGTCGACAGATCAACGGTGCCCCGGCGGGTCGCGCGATTTCACTGCTCGCGGTGCATCTGGCACAATTGAGCAGTTGCCGCGCGGGCTGGGACTTTTCCGCCTGCTGCGCCAAACATCACGTGCCCGAATCCATCGGCCCGGCGATCGCCAGCGCTTCCGCGCAGGCAGGTGGCTGCGCCGCGAACCGCAAGGAAGTGTCACCGATGAACACGCTGGACTTCGTCGACCAGGCGTCGCTGCGCGACGACATCCCGACCTTCAGCCCCGGGGACACCATCAATGTCCACGTGAAGGTTATCGAGGGCAACAAGCAGCGCGTTCAGGTCTTCAAGGGCGTTGTGCTCCGTCGTTCGGGCGGTGGCATTCGCGAGACCTTCACCGTGCGCAAGGAAAGCTACGGCGTCGGTGTCGAGCGCACCTTCCCGGTGCATTCGCCCAACATCGACCACATCGAGGTGCTGACCCGCGGTGACGTGCGGCGCGCCAAGCTGTACTACCTGCGCGAGCTGCGGGGCAAGAAGGCCAAGATCAAGGAGAAGCGCTGAGCTTCGACGTGTTGGAGTCACTGACCGGTCAGCCGGCCTGACTACGCTGACGACGTGACCGACAACACGGGCTCGAACGACTCCACGCCGGACAACCTCACCGCGACGGACGGGGCGGACGACAGTCCCGCCGATGCGGCTCCGGAGACCGGGGAAAAGAAGAAGTCTGCGCTGCGCGAAGGCGCGATCCTCGTTGCCATCGCCATAGTCCTGTACTACGTGATGCTGACGTTCATCGCGCGTCCGTACCTGATTCCGTCGGAATCGATGGAACCCACGCTGCACGGCTGTGCCGGCTGCGTCGGCGACCGGATCATGGTCGACAAGGTCACGTATCGGTTCGGGGACCCGCGCCCCGGTGACGTCATCGTCTTCAAGGGCCCGCCGAACTGGAACGTCGGATACAAATCCATCCGGTCCACCAACACCGCGGTCCGCTACATCGAGAACGCCCTGTCGGTGGTCGGTTTCGTCCCGCCCGACGAGAACGACTTGGTCAAGCGGGTCATCGCCACCGGAGGTCAGACGGTGCAATGCCGTGCCGACACCGGGCTGACCGTCGACGGCAAGCTGCTCACCGAGCCCTACCTCAACGCGCAGACGATGATGGCCGACCCGGCCGTCTATCCGTGCCTGGGCAATGAGTTCGGCCCGGTCAAGGTGCCCGAGGGCCGGCTGTGGGTGATGGGCGACAACCGCACGCATTCGGCCGACTCGCGCGCCCACTGCACCAGCACACCGGCCGACGCCCAGAAGGGCATCCTGTGCACGGGTGATCCCATGGCCGGCACCGTGCCGGTGAGCAACGTCATCGGCAAGGCCCGATTCATCGCGTGGCCGCCGTCTCGGTGGGGTGGTGTGTCCTCGTTCGACCCGCAGCAGGGTTGATCTGTGCCGGCGATGACGTGGCCGCCGCGGACGGTGATCCGCAAATCGTCGGGATTGCGCACCCTCGAATCCGCTTTGTACCGAAGCGGTTTGGGGCCGGTCGCCGGGGTTGACGAAGTCGGCCGGGGTGCATGTGCGGGCCCGCTCGTGGTGGCGGCCTGTGTGTTGGGGCCGAACCGGATGGAGAGCCTGTCGGCGCTCGACGACTCCAAGAAGCTCACCGAAAAGACGCGCGAGGAACTGTTCCCGTTGATCCGCCGCTACGCGTTGGCCTACCACGTCGTGTTCATCCCGGCTCCCGAAGTCGACCGACGTGGTGTGCACGTGGCCAACATCGAGGGGATGCGGCGCGCGGTGGCGGGCCTGTCGGTACGCCCGGGGTATGTGCTGTCCGACGGGTTCCGGGTGCCGGGACTGCCGATGCCGTCGTTGCCGGTGATCGGCGGCGACGCCGCGGCGGCCTGTATCGCCGCCGCCAGTGTGCTGGCGAAGGTCAGCCGCGATCGGCTGATGGTGGCGATGGACGACGAACATCCGGGCTACGGCTTCGCCGACCACAAGGGGTACAGCACCCCGGCGCACAGCGCGGCGCTGACCGACCTCGGTCCGTGCCGTCAGCACCGGTTTTCCTACATCAATGTCCGACGGGTGGCACGTGCCGGTGGTACCGAGATGGTGATGGAGTGCCCACCGCCGCAGCGCGGTGATCCGGTGGCAGTCGCACGCGACGATCAGGTGTGAGTCAAGATGGATAGCACCACGACAAGACAAAGAGGACAGCTGAACCGATGAGTGCCGAAGATCTCGAAAAATACGAGACCGAGATGGAGCTCTCGCTGTACCGCGAATACAAGGACATCGTGGGGCAGTTCAGCTACGTCGTGGAGACCGAGCGCCGCTTCTACCTGGCCAACAGTGTGGAGCTGGTGCCGCGCAACACCGATGGTGAGGTCTACTTCGAGCTGCGCCTGTCCGATGCGTGGGTGTGGGACATGTACCGCCCGGCACGGTTCGTCAAGCAGGTCCGGGTGATCACGTTCAAGGACGTCAACATCGAAGAGGTCGAGAAGCCCGAGCTGCGGCTGCCCGAGTAGGTCAGGGTCGGGTTGCCCAGCCCTCGTCAGCGCAGCGATGCGTCGATGGCGCTGGGGGACAAGATCTTCTCCAAGACCAGCATCGCGCTGCCGATGTTGCCTGCCCGGTCTCCGTACGTGGACGGCACGACCTGAAGGTGCCGGGTAGCCAGTGCGGTTGCGTTGCCGTACAACGTTTCTCGCAACCCGGCGACGAAGACGTCGTACGCGCCGGACATGTCGCCGCCGACGACGAGAACCTCGGGGTTGAGCAGGTTCACCGCGGCGGCGATGACCTCACCTACGTGGCGGCCACTTTCGCGCAGCAGCCGGCGCGCCTCGCCGTCACCGTGGTTGGCCAGTTCGACGACGTCGCGGATGTGATGGACCGGCCGGCCCTGCTCCTGCAGTGCGCGGACCAATGCCCATCCGCCGGCGATCGCCTCCAGGCATCCGGTGTCGCCGCAGCGGCACGGTATGCCCGCGGCCGCGACGGTCTTGTTGTGGCCGAACTCGCCGGCCGCGCCCACAGCCCCGCGCTGGAGTACACCGCCGCACACGATCCCCGCGCCGAGGCCGGTGGACGCCTTGATCAGCAGCAGATCGTCGTGAACTTTCAGGGGCCCGCGGCGTTCAGAGAGCGCCTGGACGTTGGTGTCGTTGTCGAGCACAATCGGCGCCGCCGTCAGCTTCCGGAAGTACGGCTCCAACGGAACGCCATCCCAACCGCTCATCACCGGCGACGCCAGGCTGCAGCCGCGCTGCTGGTCGACCGTGCCGGGTAGCGACACCCCGACGCCGAGCACATCACCCGCGGGCCGGCCGCTGTCGTCGAGCAGGACTTCGAGGCGCTTGACCAGATCGGGCATCAGATCATCCGGGCCGATGCGGATCTCGGAGTCCATATCGGCCAGGGCGTGGATGTCGCCAGCCAGGTTGCACACCGCGAGCCGGGTGCGACTGCGGCCGATCGCCGCCGACAGGACCACACCCGCTTCGGCGTTGAACCGCACCAGCGCCGGTGGGCGACCGCCCGTGGACGGTCCCTCCTCGCCTTCGGAGACCAGCCCGCGGCGGCCGAGGGCGGCGATGCGGCTGCCGACAGCGGTCCGGGAGAGGCCGGTCAGCTCCCGGACCTCGGTTCGGGTGGTGGCGGTACCGGCACGTATCAGCGCGAAAACGTCCCCCGTTGTTGCGGGGGCAGCGGAACGCCTGGTTACCGGCATCTTTCCATTGAACCAAGATCAATCGGTGAGGCAAAGCCATGGAGACACCCGTCACTTTGACCAGATTTAGACAAAAGTCGGTTGGTTGTGTGGTTTAAGTGGCGGTAGGGTCGGGGGACAGGGACCGAGCGCTGCACCGCGGCAGCATCCGCCACCGCACAGAAAGTCGATAGCACCCGTGACCCTCACGCTCCGACCCGCCGCACCGGCGGCGTCTCCCGCGCTCTGCCCGACCAGAACCGGGCTGGGCATTCTTGCCCTGGCTGTCGGTGCCTTCGGCATCGGTACCAACGAATTCGTCGCGATGGGCCTGCTGCCCGAGATCGCCGGCGGCCTGCGGATCTCTGAACCGACCGCGGGCCACATCATCTCCGCCTACGCGCTCGGCGTCGTGGTCGGTGCGCCGGTCATCGCAGCGCTGACCGCGAAATTCAATCGCAAGGTCGTGTTGATGGCCCTGATGGCGTTGTTCGCCGTCGGCAACGTGCTGACCGTGCTGGCACCCAGCTACGGAGTCCTGATCGCCGCCCGCTTCCTCGCGGGACTTCCGCATGGCGCGTTCTTCGGTGTCGCGGCACTGGTGGCTGCGCAGTTACTCGGGCCCGAGCGGCGGGCCAAGGCGGTCGCGCAAGTGATGACCGGCCTGACCGTGGCGACCGTGATCGGAGTGCCGCTGGCGTCCTGGCTCGGCCAATTGCTCGGCTGGCGAAGTGCATTCGCGCTTGTCGTCGGCATCGGACTGGTGACGTTGGCTGCGATCTGGATGTGGCTTCCCGACCTGGCCGCGACCAGCAGCACCAGCCCCCGGGCCGAACTCGGCGCGCTGCGACGCCCGCAGGTCTGGCTGGCGCTGGCGATCGGCATGGTGGGCTTCGGTGGCATGTTCGCCGTCTACACCTACATCGCAACCACCCTGACCGACGTCACCGGTGTCTCCCGCTCGTGGGTTCCGTTGGGGCTGATGGTTTTCGGCGCCGGCATGGTGGTCGGAAATCTGGCCGGCGGCCGAATGGCCGACCGGTCGGTGATCCGCGGACTGTATGTGTCGATGACGGCGCTTGCGCTGGTGCTCGCGGCATTCGTGGCCGGCGCGCACAACCCGTTTACCGCGATGGTGCTGCTGTTCGGCATCGGTGCCAGCGGAGCGGCGATCGCGCCCGCGCTGCAAACCCGGCTGATGGATGTCGCCGCCGAGGCGCAGACGCTGGCCGCCGCGCTGAATCATTCGGCCTTGAACATCGCCAACGCGTCGGGGGCGTGGATCGGCGGGCTGGTGATCGCCGCGGGGTACGGCTACACCGCACCGGCTGCCGCGGGAGCGGCGCTGGCGGTGATCGGGCTGGTGGTGCTGAGCGTCTCGGTGGCTCTGCAGCGCCGATCTACGGCGGTGTCCTCATGATCCGCGCAATGCTGGCATTCCTCCTGAGGCGGCAGGCGCCGATGTGCGTGGATCTGTATCTGCCTGCGCGCCAACGTGTGACGATTGTCGTGGGGGTGCGGGCCGCCCGCCGGGAGGCGAGCTGATGGCCGAGCACGTGATCTTTCGTCACGACCCCGACCAACAGCCTCAGCTGGCGTTCCGCGGTGTGCCCAGTGGCTGCGCCGGCGGAGCGAACACGATGGCCGAAGCCCGTGCGTCCTACCGGACCTGCCTGTCGGCCCGGCTCCACGTAGACCGTCGCGCCCTGCCGCCGGTCGTCGAGCACATCGAGGGTTCGGTGGGCGGCATGTGGGTGCGCACCAGAGTCGGTGCGGTGCATCGGGATACGTCAAGTGATCGGATGCTGCTGCAGATCCTGTTGACCGAGCAGACCGGACTGCGCGAGGAAGTGGCGCGGCTGGCCGCGCTGGGCGCCGAACCCGTCGTCGTTCTGGCCGAACCCGACTATGCGCTCGAAACACTGCTGGACCAGATGTCGGTTCGCGACGCCGTTCTGGTCGCACACTCCGACGGCAACGGCTCGGTGGACTGGAGTGTCCTGTTCGGGCCGGAATCATCTGTTCGCCAGAGCGTTCCGAGCGTCGTGGCGGACGAGGCCCTGCGGACGACACCGGTCGCGACGTTCACCCGGGCCCACCCGGGCGCCGGGCGGGTCGTAGCGCACCAGCGGACCGCACACATCGCATCATGACCGCCTTGCTCGATCACGGGATTTGTCACCCGTCGGCGGGGAACACTGATGGACACAACGTCTCCGAAGGGAGGACCGTGCGCGCGACACCGCAATGCTGGCTGACCGACATGGACGGCGTCCTGGTCCGCGAGGATCACGCGCTGCCGGGGGCCGCCGAGTTCCTGCAGTGCCTGATCGAGAAGCGGCGACGATTCCTGGTCCTGACCAACAACTCGATCTACACCCCGCGTGACCTCGCCGCGCGGCTGGCACGCTCGGGGCTCGACGTGCCGGAGTCTGCCATCTGGACCTCGGCGCTGGCCACCGCGGCCTTCCTGGATGATCAGCTCCCGGGCGGGTCGGCGTACGTGATCGGCGAGGCGGGGCTGACCACCGCACTGCACGAGGCCGGCTACACGCTGACCGATACCGGTCCGGATTTCGTGGTGCTCGGCGAGACCCGCACCTACTCCTTCGAGGCGATCACCAAGGCGGTCCGGCTGATCGGCCAGGGCGCGCGGTTCATCGCCACCAACCCCGACGTGACCGGGCCATCGGCGGAAGGGCCGCTGCCTGCGACGGGTTCGGTGGCCGCGATGATCACCAAGGCGACCGGGCGCGAGCCGTATTTCGTGGGCAAGCCCAATCCGATGATGTTCCGCAGCGCACTGAACCGGATCGAGGCGCATTCGGAGAGCACGGTGATGGTCGGCGACCGGATGGACACCGACGTGGTGGCCGGGATCGAGGCGGGGCTGGAAACCATTCTGGTGCTGACGGGTTCGACGACGGTCCAGGACATCGAGCGTTACCCGTTCCGGCCGGCGCGGGTGTTGCCGTCGATCGCGGAGGCGATCGAGCTGATCTGAGGCCGGTGGGCGCCAACACTCCTCACGATCGGGCGATCACCCGCATGCAGTGAGCCTGTGCATGAGCGCGGATCTGTGGACAACTCGGCGGTTTCGGGGGTGATTCACGTCGTGGGCGTCCGCGGCTGTCGGCCACGTGCCCGACGCTGCACCCATGACGACGATGAGCCGCAACCAGCTCGGTGCGCTGGGGGAGCAGCTGGCGGTCGAGCATCTGGAGTCGCTGGGTTTGCGGATCGTGGTTCGCAACTGGCGCTGCCGCTACGGCGAACTCGACGTGATCGCGGCCGCCCCCGACGGCACGGTGGTGTTCGTGGAGGTCAAGACCCGCACCGGTGACGGATTCGGCGGCGTGGAGTACGCGGTCACCCCGGCCAAGGTGCGGCGAATCCGCCGGCTGGCCGGGATCTGGCTGGGCGGCCAGGACCGGAGTTGGGCCGCGGTCCGTATCGACGTGATCGGCGTACGCATCGGTCGGCGGCGCACACCGGAGATCATCCATCTGCGTGGGGTCGGCTGATGGCGTTGGGGCGCGCCTACTCGGTCGCGGTGCGGGGCCTCGATGGCGAGATCGTCGAGATCGAGGCCGACATCACCGCGGGGCTGCCAGGGGTGTACCTGGTGGGACTGCCCGACGCCGCGCTGCGCGAGTCCCGAGACCGGGTACGCGCGGCAATCACCAACTGCGGCAACGAGTGGCCGATGTCGCGACTGACCCTGGCACTCTCGCCGGCAACGCTGGCCAAGGCCGGCTCGCTGTACGACATCGCGATCGCCGCCGCGGTGCTGTCGGCAAGCCATAAGAAACCGTGGGATCGGCTGGAGAAGGCGGTGCTGCTGGGCGAGCTGGCTCTCGACGGCCGGGTTCGGTCGGTGCGAGGCGTCCTCCCGGCCGTCCTGGCAGCCAAACGGCAAGGCTGGCCCACCGTCGTGGTGCCGGTCGCCAACCTCGCCGAAGCGAGCCTGGTCGACGGCATCGAAGTCCTTGGCGCCCAGACACTGCGGCAGCTGCAAGGCTGGTTGACGGGAAAGGCCGCCCTCGTCGATCGCGTGGACACACCGGCGCCGCACATTGATTCGGTTGCCGACCTGGCCGATGTGGTGGGCCAGACGCATGCCCGGTTTGCCGTCGAGGTCGCCGCCGCCGGCGCGCACCACCTGATGCTCACCGGCCCGCCAGGCGTGGGGAAAACCATGCTGGCCCAACGGCTCCCCGGTTTGCTGCCGGAACTCACCGAACGTGAGGCGCTGGAGGTGACGGCGATCCATTCGGTGGTCGGAATGCTGTCCGAGACCACCCCGCTGATCACTCGCCCGCCGTTCATCGCGCCGCATCACTCGTCGAGTGTGGCCGCCCTGGTCGGTGGCGGCTCGGGCATGGCCCGTCCCGGCGCCGTGAGCCGCGCCCACCGGGGCGTGCTCTTCCTCGACGAATGCGCCGAGATTCGAGTCAGCGTCCTCGAGTCCCTGCGAACACCGTTGGAAGACGGCGAGATTCGGCTCGCCCGTCGCGACGGCGTGGCGTGCTACCCCGCACGGTTTCAGCTCGTGATGGCGGCCAACCCGTGCGCGTGTGCGCAAACCGACCCGAAAGACTGCATCTGCACGTCAGTGGAGAAGCGCCGCTACCTCGGCAAGCTGTCCGGGCCGCTGATGGATCGGGTGGACTTGCGCGTCGAAATGCACATGGTGCGCGCCGGTGCGTTCGCACCCGACGCCGCGGAAACCACTGCCGCGGTGCGGGATCGGGTTGCCCAAGCCCGCGCGGCGGCCGCCGAACGATGGCGCCGATACGGTTTCACCACCAACGCCGAAGTGACCGGGTCGGTGCTGCGGCGCAAGTTCCGGCTCGACGCCACCGCGATGGCGCCGCTGAAGATCGCACTGGAGCGCGGGGTGCTCAGTATCCGGGGCGTCGACAGGTCACTGCGGGTCGCCTGGACCTTGGCGGATCTGGCCGGACGCACCACACCGAGCGTCGACGATGTGGCGGTGGCGTTGAGCTTCCGTCAGGGAGGAGCAAAGCCATGACGGACGACGCCAGGACAGTGGCATGGGCATATCTGTCCAGGGTCGCCGAACCACCCTGCGACGAGATCGCCGCGTTGGTCGGTGACGTCGGCCCGGTAGAAGCCTCCCACCGGGTCGCCGCGGGCGAGGTCAGCGATGCGCTACGGGAACGCACCGCCGCTCGGCGCGACATCAATGCGGCCGAGGCAGACCTAGCTTTGCTCGAGCGTCGCGGAGGCCGACTCATCACGCCCGACGACGACGAGTGGCCAACCCTGGCGTTCGCGGCCTTCGGCGGATCCGCGGTGCGGGAGAGGCCGCACGGTCGACCACCGATCGCGCTGTGGGCGATCGGCCCGGCCCGGCTCGACGAGGTCGCGGAACGGGCTGCGGCGATCGTGGGAACGCGGGCGGCCTCCGGGTACGGCGAGCACGTCGCCGCCGACCTGGCCGCGGGACTGGCCGAGCAAGAGGTCACTGTGGTCTCCGGCGGCGCCTACGGCATCGACGGGGTGGCCCACCGTGCGGCGCTGGCGGCGGAGGGGCAGACGGTGGCGGTGCTGGCCGGCGGCATCGACGTGCTGTATCCGGCCGGCCATTCGTCGCTGCTGCACCGGATCAGCAATTCCGGCCTGCTGCTGACGGAATACCCACCGGGCGTGCGGCCCGCGCGGCATCGCTTCCTGACCCGCAATCGGCTGGTGGCGGCGCTGGGTACGGCCACCGTGGTGGTGGAGGCCGGTGTTCGCAGCGGGGCGGCGAACACCGCCGCGTGGGCACGGGCGCTCGGCCGGGTGGTGTGTGCGGTGCCCGGGCCGGTGACGTCGGCGTCGTCGATGGGCTGCCACACCCTGCTGCGTAACGGTGCCGAGCTGGTGACGCGAGCCGAAGAGGTTGTCGAATTGGTCGGTAGGGCTGGCGAATTCGCCGATGAACAGCCTCGGCCGGTGGGCCTGCTCGACGCCCTGAGCGAGCCTGAGAAGCAGGTCTACGAGGCGCTGCCGGCTCGCGGTGCCCGTAGCGTCGATGACATCGCGGTGGCATCTGGCCTGGCGCCGACCGCGGTGCTCGGTCCGCTGGCGATGCTGGAGATCGCCGGACTGGCCCGCCGTGAGGACGGCTGCTGGCGGCTGGTGCGCAGGCCGGCCTGACAATGTAGACGGCCGGAACACAAGCTCGAAACGTATAGTCGAGCCGGTTGGCTATCGATTTTCGTCGGGAGGCGATGTGGCGGGTCGACCACTACACACATTTCAGGTCGTCAGTACCGAGCAGCTCGCACCGCACATGGTGCGCGTCGTCCTCGGCGGCACCGGGTTCGATACGTTCACGCCCGGTGAGTTCACCGACTCCTACGTGAAGTTCGTCTTCGTGCGCGACGACATCGACGTCGCGTCGCTGCCGCACCCGCTGACGCTGGACAGCTTCAAGGACACCCCGGCCGAACAACAGCCCACCGTGCGCACCTACACCGTGCGCCGCGTCGACCCGGAGGCTCGTCAGATCACCGTCGACTTCGTGGTCCACGGTGAGCACGGCGTCGCCGGACCGTGGGCGGCGTCCGCCAAGCCAGGCGACACCATTTACCTGATGGGGCCCGGCGGGGCGTACGCACCCGACCCGGCCGCCGACTGGCATTTGTTCGCCGGCGACGAGGCCGGACTTCCCGCCATCAGCGCGGCCCTGGAAGCGTTGCCGCCCAATGCTGTTGGCAAGGCCTTCATCGAAGTCGCCGGACCCGAGGATGAAGTCGAGCTCAACGCACCGGAATCCGTGGCCATCAACTGGATCTACCGCGGCGGGCGCGCCGATCTGGTCGGCGACGACCGCGCCGGCGACAACGCACCGCTGATCGAGGCCGTCACCACCACGTTGTGGCTCCCGGGCCAGGTCCAGGTCTTCATCCACGGGGAAGCCCAAGCCGTCATGCACAACCTGCGCCCCTACATCCGCAAGGAGCGCGGCGTCGACGCCAAGTGGGCCTCCATCTCCGGCTACTGGCGGCGCGGCCGCACCGAAGAGACGTTCAAACAGTGGAAGCGTGAACTCGCCGAGGCCGAAGCCGGGGAGAGTTAAGCCGGGGCGAGCACCTCGGTGTCATCTTCGGGTCCGGGCGTGGTGTCCCGCTCGGCTGGGACCGCACGCATCCGCTCGCTGTAGGCCGGCCGTTGGCGCACCCGCAGCGGCCACCAGAACCAGGGCCCGAGGATCGCGGCGATCGACGGTGTCATCAAGGACCGGACGATCAGCGTGTCGAGCAGCAGGCCGATCCCGATGGTCATCCCGCCCTGACCGACGTTGAGCAGGTCACCGGAGATCATCGAACCCATCGTGAAGGCGAACACCAGTCCGGCGGCGGTCACTACGGTGCCGGTGCTGCCCATGGACCGGATGATGCCGGTGTTGATGCCCGCGCCGATCTCCTCCTTGAACCGCGATACCAGCAGCAGGTTGTAGTCGCTGCCGACGGCCATCAGGATGATCACCGCGAATGCCAGCACGATCCAGTTCAATTCGATGCCCACGATCCGTTCGAAGATGAACACCGACAGACCGAAGGCCGCGCCCAGCGAGATCACCACCGTCCCGACGATCACCATCGACGCCACCAGTGCGCGCGTGATGATCAGCATGACGATGAAGATCAGTGTCAGAGCGGCGAACGCGGCGATCATGGTGTCGTATTTGGCACCCGCCTGCACATCGCGGTAGGTGGCCGCGGTGCCGGTCAGGTAGACGTCCGCATTGGCCAACGCGGTGCCCTTGATCGCCTCGTGCGCTGCGGTCAGCTGATCGTCGACCACCGAGATGCCGGCTTCCGACGCGGGATTCACATCGTGGGTGACGATCAGCCGGGCCGCCTTGCCGTCCGGTGAGAGGAACAGCTTGAGCCCCTTCTGGAAGTCGGGGTTGGCGAACACCTCCGGCGGCAGGTAAAAGTAGTCGTCGCTCTTGGATGCGTCGAACGCCTCACCCATCGCGGTCGCCGTGTCGGTCATCTGCTGCATCTGTTCGATGAGCCCGTCGAAACTGCTGTGGATGGTCTGCAGGGTGTGCTGCATCGTCGTGGCGGTCGCGATGATCGGGCCAAACTGCTGCACCATCTGCGGCACCAGCGCGTCGATGCTGTCCATGCCGTTGACCATCTTGTCCATCCCGTCAACCATCGCGGTCATGTCGGTCTGCAGCGAGGCCATGTTGTCGCTGAACGTGTTGACGCCGTCCATGGCGTCGAACGCCGAGCGCACCGCAAAGCAGGCCGGGATGTTGAAACAGTTTGGCTCCCAGTAGAAGTAATTACGGAACGGCCGCACCTCGTCGTCGAAATTGGCGATGTTATCCCGCATCTGGTCCAACGTTGCCTTCATGGTGTCCATGTCGGCGACGCTGCGGTGCGCTGACTCCACCATGCCGTGGCCTGCGCCGACGGTGGTGTGCATGGCGTCGGAGAACTTCACCATCAACGCCTGCAGCTGTGTCATCGAGCCGATCATCGCGCCCATGTCGTCACTCATCTTGCTGATGTCACCGACGCGCTGCTTCAAGAACTGCAGGTTCTGGGTGATCGGTACCGAGGACATGCTGATCTGGTACGGGATGGAGCTGTGGGCGATGGGGGAGCCCAAGGGCCGGGTGATGCTCTGCACCATCGCGATGCCTTTGATCCTGAACAGCGCCTTGGCAATCCGGTCGAGCACGATCATGTCGGTGGGGTTGCGCATGTCGTGGTCCGACTCGATGGTCATGATGTCGGGGTTGAGTCGCGCTGTGCTGAAGTGCTTTTCGGCCGCCGTGTACCCGACGTTGGCGGGCACGTCTGACGGAATGTAACGGCGGTCGTCGTAGCTCGTCTTGTAGCCGATCATGGCCAGCAGGCCGAGCAGTACGACGCTGGTTGCCGCGGCCAGAATTGGTTTGGGCCAGCGGACTGTTGCGGTGCCGACCTTGCGCCACCCCCTGGTCTTCATCATCCGCTTGGGATCGAGCAGACCGAATCGGCTGGCGACGACCAGGATGGCCGGGGCGACGGTCAGTGCGGCGGCGACGACGATGATCAGGGCCAGGGCTGACGGGTAGGCCAGCGAATTGAAGTAGGACAGCCGGGTCAGCCGCAACGTCAGCATGGCGCCCGCGATGGTCAGCCCGGAGCCGAGGATGACGTGGCCGACACCGTGGAATGCGCTGTAATAGGCCGATTCCGGATCTTCGCCGTTCTGTCGGGCTTCGTGGTATCGACCGATCAGGAAGATCGCGTAGTCGGTGCCCGCTGCGATCGACAATGCTGTCATCAACGGGACCGAGAACGTCGAGAAGTCCATGATTCCGAGGTGGCCGATCACCGCGACCGCGCCGCGGGCGGCACCCATCTCGATGCCGACGATCGCCAGTATGAGCAGCACGGTGCTCACCGATCGGTAGACCAGCGCCAGCATGATCGTGATGACGATCATCGTCACCACGGTCATCTTGATCATGCCGCGGTCACTGGCCTCGAGTGAATCCGTGGTCAACGGGGCAGGCCCGGTGACGTAGGCGTGTAGCCCTGACGGGGGCGGGGTTTCGTCGATGATCGTGCGCACAGCATCCACCGAGTGGTTGCCCTCGGTGCTGCCCTGGTCGCCGGCCAGGTTCAGCTGGACGTAGGCGGCCTTGCCGTCACTGCTCTGGACGCCCGCGGCGGTGATCATGTCGCCCCAGAAGTCCTGAACGTGCTGGACGTGTTTCTTGTCGGTGTTGAACTTCTCGACGAGCGTCTCGTAGTAGCGGTGCGCCGCGTCGCCCAGGGGTTGATCGCCGACGAGCACCACCATGGCGATGCTGTCGGAACTGGACTCCTGAAATTTCGCCCCCATCCGCTTGGCGGCGATCACCGCCGGCGCGTCCTGCGGCGACATCGACACGGCGTTGGCCATGCCGACCTTCTCAACTTGGGGGACAAGCAGATTCACCGCCGCGGTGAATGCCACCCAGACCAGGATGATCGGAACCGCGAGCGCCCGGATGGTGCGGGGGATCCGGGTCCGGGTTTCCTTGGTGTGGGCACTCATGCGGCTTTGTCCAGACAGAAGGCTTGCGCGTCACGGCCGTTGGCGAAGTTCTCGGCGACGAGTTTGTCGTCGACCAGGATGCGGCAGCCCAATGCGTCGGTGTCACCCTGAGCGACCACATTGGCCAGCACGCCGGGGTCGGTGGTGCTCACCGTCACCGACCAGGGCAACTCGGTGAAGGCCGCCTCTATCGTTTTGCCGTTGACGTCGAGGTAGCTGATTCGCCCGGATGCCTCTGCGGGACCGACGATCTCATAGGTCACCCGCTTGGTGTTGATGGGCTTGATGGCGTCTGCCGGCATCGCGGCGGCGAGGTAGGGCTTGTCGGAGTCGAAGAACGTTCGAAGCCGGCCGACCACACCGACCGCGGCGAGCAGTGCGATGACGACGATCGCTACCACCCAGAACCGTTTCAGCAAGCCAAGCATTGGCGGCATCTCCTACTCGTGTGACGCGACTCAGGCCGCAGCCGGTGGACGACGACGATCTAGTAATACCATAGGGGGTATGGTATACAGAAATGGTGGGAACCGTGAAAGACGACGTTGTTGACGTCGAGAAAGATCAGCAGCCGCAGTGTGATGCGGCCGTCGCCGCGACCCTGACGCGGCTGCGCCGCGTGCACGGTCAACTCGGTGGTGTGATCGGGATGATCGAAGAGGGCCGCGGGTGCAAGGATGTCGTCACTCAGCTCGCGGCGGTGTCAAAGGCTTTGGACCGTGCGGGTTTCACGATCATCGCGACCGGCCTGCGCGAGTGCATCGACCCGTCGAGCGCCGGGCGTGCGGGCGCGCAGAAGTTGACGATCGACGAGTTGGAGAGATTGTTCTTGAGCCTGGCCTGACGCCGGCTCTTCCGGAAAGGAGATCACGATGTGCCGAGCTGTGAAGTGTCGGGTGTGTGGGAAGACGACGTGGTCGGGCTGTGGCATGCACGTCGATGACGTACGCCGCGGCGTGCCTGCCGGGCAGTGGTGCTCGGGTCACGCCGAGAGCGAGGCGCGGCCGTCGCGCTGGAATCCGTTCAAACGGTCCTGACGCAACGGAATAGTCACGACGGCGGGACACGCGGCGCGTCCGTGCACACCAGAGTGTGCGGGGATGCGAACGTAGCGGAGTGGACCCGAGTGATTACGCGGCGATCCTCGACGACTACGCCGAGTACCTCGCGCTGGAGCGTTCCCGCTCCGAGCACACCCAACGGGCGTACCTCACCGACCTGAAATCGCTGTTCGCCTTCCTCGACGAGCGCGCCCCCGGCGCCGGGTTGGGCGGACTGAGCCTGCCGATCCTGCGCTCCTGGCTGGCCGCGCAGTCCGCCGCCGGAGCGGCCCGCACGACCCTGGCCCGGCGCACCTCGGCCGTCAAGACGTTCACCGCCTGGGCCGCCCGGCGCGGCCTGCTCGCGGACGACCCCGCGGTTCGGCTCCAGCTGCCCAAGGCCCGTCGCACCCTGCCCGCGGTACTGCGCCAGGATCAGGCGCTGGCCGCCATGGCCGCCGCTGACCTCGGCGCCGAACAGGGCGACCCGCTGGCGTTGCGGGACCGGCTGATCGTCGAGCTGCTCTACGCCACCGGCATCCGCGTCAGCGAGCTGTGCGGCCTGGACATCGACGACATTGACACCGGCCGGCGGGTGCTTCGCGTTCTGGGCAAGGGCAACAAACAACGCACGGTCCCGTTCGGGGCGCCGGCGCTGGCCGCGCTCACCGCGTGGCTGACCGACGGTCGACCCGAAGTGGCCACCCCAGACTCCGGTCCCGCGCTGCTACTCGGGACGCGCGGCAAGCGACTCGACCCCCGTCAGGCCCGCACGGTCGTGCACCAAACGATGTCGGCGGTCGACGGGGCGCCCGACATCGGACCGCACGGCCTGCGGCACAGCGCGGCCACCCACCTACTCGAAGGCGGCGCCGATTTGCGCATCGTCCAGGAGATCCTGGGCCACTCGACGCTGGCCACCACGCAGCTCTACACCCATGTGACGGTCGCGCGCCTGCGGGCCGTGCACGATCAGGCGCATCCGCGCGCCTGAAAAGTTATGTGCCGCAGAATGTCTGGAAGCAGCGGCCGAAGTCTTCCGGAGCGGGTTCGGCGTAGCGCTCGAACCCCGCACGCTCGTCGTACGGCGAGCTGATCGCGACCAGTAGTCGGGTGAACGGCTCCAGGTCGCCCGCCGTGGCGGCAGCCAGCGCCTCCTCGACGAGGTGATTGCGAGGAATGTAGACCGGATTGACCCGGCTCATCGCCTCGGCGTCCGGGCTCAGGCTGCGCCACCGGGTCGCCCAGACCTCGAACGGTGGCTCGACGACGCCATCGGCGAGCCGGCGGAAGAACGAGGTGTAGTCGACCTGCTCGCCCTCGAGTAGCTCCACCAGATCCTCGATGAGTTGTCGTGCCGCTGCATCCTCGACCTCGTCACCGAGTCCGAGCTTTCTGCGCATGCCCGCCAACCACGCCGCCGAATACTGCGGTGCGAACTGCTGAAGCGACTCGGTGGCCAGCTCGACAGCGCGGTCCTGATCCTCATCGATCAGTCCGAGCAACGCCTCGGCGAAGCGGGCGAGATTCCAGGTGGCGACGGAAGGCTGGTTGCCGTAGGCATAACGGCCCCACGAGTCGATCGAACTGAACACCGTCTTGGGGTCGAAGGTGTCCATGAAAGCGCATGGCCCGTAGTCGATCGTCTCACCCGAGATCGTCATGTTGTCGGTGTTCATCACGCCATGGATGAACCCCACCAGCATCCAGTGCGCGACGAGGTGGGCCTGAGCGGCGATCACCGCGTCGAGCAGCGCCAGATACGGATTGTCGGCCTCGGCTGCGGCGGGGTGATGCCTGCGGATCGCGTGGTCGGCGAGCCGCCGCAACACCTCGAGTTCGCCTGCGGCCCCGACATATTGGAAGCTGCCGACGCGCAGATGGCTCGACGCCACACGGGCGAGGACGGCGCCCTCCAGCGGGGTGTCGCGCTGGACGGTGCGCCCGGTGGCCACCACCGACAGAGAGCGGGTGGTCGGAATGCCCAGCGCGTGCATTGCCTCGCTGATCAGGTATTCGCGCAGCATCGGAGCGACCGCCGCCAAGCCGTCACCGCCGCGGGCGAACGGAGTGCGGCCTGATCCCTTCAGGTGAAGGTCGCGAATCTGCCCGCCCGCGTCGACCAGCTCACCGAGCAGCAACGCGCGACCGTCGCCGAGACGCGGCACCCAGCCGCCGAACTGGTGGCCGGCATATCCCTGCGCGACGGGCTCGGCGTCCGCAGGCAGCCGGGTCCCGACAAGGAGACCGATGCCGTCGGCGCTGCGCAGCCATGCGGGATCCAGACCCAACTCGGCGGCCAGTGACTCGTTGAGCACGAGCAGCCGTGGATCGGGTGCCGCTTCGGCCTGCCAGCGCAGCGCGATCTCGGGCAGCTCGGTGGCGAACCGGTGGCCGAGGACGACGGTCGTGTCGGGCGCGATGCTCATTGCCGACCAGCCTACGGACGCCGAAGTTGGGTTCGGTAGCGACAGCGGCGGTGTCAGCTTCGCCGCATGCACAAGATCGCGATGCTCACGCTGGCCGCAGCGGCCACCGCCGGTGTCCTGGCGCCGAGCGCCCACGCCGCTCACTCCAAAGTCCAGTTCCTGGCTCCGTCCGGAAACATCGGCTGCCAGCTCGGGACCGCCCGCGACGGATCGGCCTTCGCGTGGTGCAAGGCCAACAAACACACCTGGGCGGCTCCGCAGTCCGGCACCTGCCCGCAGGCGAACATCCCCGGCGCGGTCGGCGAACCGGGCGGCGAGGACCTGCAGCTCGCCGAGGGTCAGGCTCCGTGCTTCGGCTTCGTGATGAGCCAGCTCTCCTTCAGCGGGCAGTACGCACCCCCGACCCTGGCCGCCGGCGAGCGGCGATCCGTCGGCAGCATCACCTGCTCGGTCGAGCTCACCGGGGTCAGCTGCGCCGACGCCAGCACCGGGAACGCGTTCCGGGTGTCGCGCGAGGACTACTCGCTCACCCCGTCAGCGGCTTGAGCCGGATGGCCGTGCCGGCCAGCAGTCCCAGCGGGTCGATGTAGTCGGCCCGCGACGCCGCGCCCCAATAGGCACCCCAGTGCAGGCACGCCGGTGCCAGGCAGCCCGCATGCCCGGGCAGAAGCCGGCCCACCGCCGTCGACCCATCGACCACCTGACCGACCCGCACCGCGGCCTCGACCGGTTCGTAGCTGGTACGCAATCCGCCGGCATGCGCCAGCGACACCACCGGACGCCCGGCCAGCGTCCCGGCGAAGACCACCGTCGCCGGGCCTGCGGCGTAAACCGGCTGGTCAGGCATCCCGGCCAGGTCCACGCCCCGGTGGCCGCGCTGCCAGTCCGGTGACGGCGCATCGAAGGCCCTGGTCACCGATGGCGGAGGCCGCAGCGGCCACAGCAGCCGTCCCGCATCGGCGCGACCGGCGCCTGCGCACACCAGCAACGCCGCCATCACCACTGCAACGACCCGCATTACTCCAGTTCAGCGCGATATGCGGTGAGGCGAAAGCCGCCGGGAGCGACACTGTGGACGGGCGCGTCGCTGTGGACAGAGCACCCCTTCGAGCAGTGTAAACTTTCCCCTGCAACTCGCGCGAGCGGGTTGACTTCGCGCGCCTGTTCCGCAAGTTCGCCACGTCGACACTTGCACCACGCATGCCGGTTGGTCTCGTCCGAGGATTCACAACGACGGGTCGGCACGCCTCAGGCGCCAGGGCTTGGCTTCACCCGAAGCCGGGCGACAACCGACAAAATAGAAGGCTGGCTACATCACCATGGCCGTCGTAACCATGAAGCAGCTGCTCGACAGCGGCGCGCACTTCGGGCATCAGACCCGACGTTGGAACCCCAAGATGAAGCGGTTCATCTTCACCGACCGCAACGGCATCTACATCATCGATCTGCAGCAGACGCTGACCTACATCGATCAGGCCTACGAGTTCGTCAAGGAGACCGTCGCCCACGGCGGCACGATCCTGTTCGTCGGCACCAAGAAGCAGGCCCAGGAGTCCATCGCCGAAGAGGCGACGCGTGTCGGCATGCCGTACGTGAACCAGCGCTGGCTGGGTGGCATGCTCACCAACTTCCAGACCGTGCACAAGCGCCTTCAGCGGATGAAGGAGCTCGAGGCCATGGAGCAGACCGGTGGCTTCGAGGGTCGCACCAAGAAGGAAATCTTGATGCTGACCCGCGAGAAGACCAAGCTCGAGCGCAGCCTCGGCGGTATCCGGGACATGGCCAAGGTGCCGTCCGCGGTGTGGGTCGTCGACACCAACAAAGAACACCTCGCCATCAGCGAGGCCATCAAGCTCGGTATCCCGGTCATCGCGATCCTGGACACCAACTGCGACCCCGATCAGGTCAACTACCCGATCCCGGGCAACGACGACGCGATCCGCTCCGCGGCGCTGCTGACCAAGGTGATCGCATCCGCGGTGGCCGAGGGGCTGCAGGCACGCTCCGGCGGTTCGGGCGACAAGGCTGACTCCGGTTCCGGGGCTGCGGCCGAGCCGCTCGCCGAGTGGGAGCAGGAGCTGCTCGCCAGCGCAACCGCGTCGGCCCCCAACGACGCCGGGCCGGTCGCCACCGAAACCACCACTGAAGGTTCTTAGTTTTTAGGGAAGGGCCACATGGCTAACTACACCGCTGCCGACGTCAAGCGGCTTCGGGAGCTCACCGGTGCGGGCATGCTCGACTGCAAGAACGCCCTGGCGGAGAGCGACGGCGACTTCGACAAGGCTGTCGAGGCGCTGCGCATCAAGGGTGCCAAGGACGTCGGCAAGCGCGCTGAGCGCGCCACCGCCGAAGGCCTGGTCGCCGCCAAGGGCGGGGCGATGATCGAGCTCAACTCCGAGACCGACTTCGTCGCCAAGAACGCCGAGTTCCAGAAACTGGCCAACGACGTGGTCGCTGCCGCGGCGGAGTCCAAGGCCGCCGACGTGGAGGCCCTCAAGGCCGCCAAGATCGGCGACAAGACCGTCGAGGAAGCTGTCGCGGAACTCTCGGCCAAGATCGGCGAGAAGCTCGAACTGCGCCGTGCGGCGTACTTCGACGGCAACGTCGAGGCCTACCTGCACAAGCGTGCCGCCGACCTGCCGCCCGCGGTGGGTGTGCTGGTCGAGTACACCGGCGACAACACAGAGGCGGCGCACTCGGTGGCGCTGCAGATCGCCGCGCTGAAGGCCAAGTACCTGACCCGTGACGACGTCCCCGCCGACATCGTGGCCAACGAGCGCCACATCGCGGAGGAGACCGCCAAGGCCGAAGGTAAGCCCGAGCAGGCACTGCCCAAGATCATCGAGGGCAGGGTCACCGGCTTCTACAAGGACGTCGTGCTGCTCGATCAGCCGTCGGTGTCCGACAGCAAGAAGACCGTCAAGGCGCTGCTCGACGAGGCAGGCGTGACCGTGACCCGGTTCGTCCGGTTCGAGGTCGGCCAGGCCTAGCCCGACACCAAACTGGGCCCGACACCAAACTTGGGCGGAACACCAACCGCCCACTGGAAAACCCCGTGCCACATCCGGCGATCCCGGAGGCGCGGGGTTTTGCCATGTCGGGATCGCTGTTATTGAACACGTGCCTGCTAGCGTCGGCGGAATGCAACATGTGAACGCCTACCGCGATGACGCGCTCGGCACGATGGACGCCGTCGCCCTGGTCGACGCCCTCCGCACCGGCAAAGTGTCCCGTGCTGAGCTCGTGGAGGCCGCTATCGCGCGCACCGAGGCGGTCAACCCCATGCTCAACGGTTTGGCCCATCAGACGTTCGAGCGGGCGCTGGCCCGCGCGTACGCCGGCGGCCGCGGATACTTCGACGGGGTGCCGACGTTCATCAAGGACAACGTCGACGTCGAGGGCATGCCGACGATGCAGGGCACCGACGCCTGGGAGCCCCGTCCCCAGCCCGCGCACGGCGAGTTCGCCAGCCTCTTCCTGGCCACCGGCTTGGTGCCGCTGGGCAAGACCCAGCTCTCGGAGTTCGGGTTCAGCGCCTCCGCCGAGCATCCGCGGCTGGGCGCCGTCCGCAATCCCTGGGACACCGACTTCACCGCCGGGGCGTCGTCGTCGGGCTCCGGTGCGTTCGTCGCGGCCGGCGTGGTGCCCATCGCCCACGCCAACGACGGCGGCGGTTCCATCCGCATCCCCGCCGCCTGCAACGGCCTGGTGGGCCTCAAGCCGTCGCGCGGCCGCCTGCCGCTGGACAAGATGACCCGACAGATGCCGGTGCGCATCGTCAACGACGGGGTGCTGACCCGAACTGTGCGGGACACCGCGGCGTTCTACCGGGAAGCCGAGCGGGTCTGGCGCGACCGCAGGCTGCCACCGATCGGCGCGGTCACCGGGCCGAGCACTGCCCGCCTGCGCATCGCGGTCGTCACCCAGTCGGTGAATCGTCAGGCCGCCCCCAGTATCCGTGACCACACCCTGAAGACCGCCGAATTGCTTGGCGGCCTTGGCCATAGCGTCGAATACCTCGACCAGCCGCCGGTGCCGAGCTACTTCTTGGACGACTTCCTTTTGTATTGGGCGTTCTTGGCGATGACACTGGTGCGCACCGGGCAGCGGACGTTCGGTCAGAGTTTCGACAAGACGAAGCTGGACAATCTCACCCTGGGGCTCGACCGGCACGCCAGCCGCAACCTGCACAAGTTGCCGATCGCCATCACGCGGCTGCGCAGGCTGCGGCGAATCACCGCCCGGCTCTATCAGACCTATGACGTGATCCTGATGCCCACGCTCGCCGAGGAGACGCCCCGTATCGGTCATCTGGATCCCACCGCGGACTTCCAGCAGATCATGGACCGACTGATCGACTGGGTGGCGTTCACCCCGCTGCAGAACGCGACCGGCGAGCCGGCAATCTCCTTGCCGCTGGCTCAATCCGCGTCCGGGATGCCGGTGGGCATGATGCTGGCCGGACCGCTCGGCCACGAACGCCGACTTCTGGAGCTCGCCTACGAGCTCGAGGCGGCCCAGCCGTGGCCGCGCATCGACACCGCGCACGAACAGCCGCTGCCGCAATAGTTGCCCAGACACCTTGATTTAACAGCCGGGGTGCTTGCGTAACTCGAGGGACATCAGCGGATTCGGTGGCCGAAACAGTCCGCGCCGAATATTTTCGGTGTGGAAACCTCTGCCTCCACAACGATTTCGCGGCCATCGGTGATCGCCACAACATCCGGAAACAAGACGTTCGTGCGTCTGCTCCGGTTTGCTTGGGCGAACATCCGCCGGCGGCCCGAACGGTTTGTGCTGTCGGTTCTCGGTATCGCACTGGCGATCACCTGCGTGACTGTGGTGCGCACGATTTCGTCGAGCTTCGCCATCACCGGCGCCGATTCGGTGACCGACGTGCTCGGTGGTGCTCAACTGTGGGCGGTGCCTGCCGCGGGCGTCCACTACGACAGCTCGGTGCAGGCGCTTGTCGCCGATGGTCCGGTCCCGGCGATCGACGCCCCTGGGGGTGGCGTGCGATCAAGACGCTCTCGGGAACGACCGACATCGGCGGGGCGCCGGTCTCGCTGCGTGGGGACGACGAAATCCCGGACGGGCAAGCAGTTTTGGGTTCCGGCGTAGCACAGCGACTTGGTCTGCACGACGGTGACCGGATCAGCGTGGGCTCGCAGAGCCTGGCTGTGGCGGTGCGCGGCGCGGGAGAATCGGTCACCGTGTCGACCCCACTGGCACGCACGGTGGTGGGCGACAACGGGTGGTGGACCGTGTACGCACCGACCGGTCAGGAGAAGAGCCGCAGCCTCGGCACCACCTTCGGTGACGCGGTAGGGCTGCGGTCCACCTCCGATCCATCTGTCAAACCCGATCCCGGCGGCCCGGGTCTGATCTACGACACGGTGGGCGGTACCGGCCCGCTGACGTTCGATCAGAAGTTCTCGGCGTTGTTCTCCGGCAAGGTCACCAGCTCGACACTCGGCATCATCTCGATCATCGGGCTGGTACTGGGCTTCATCATCGCGGTGTCGTCCTTCCTGGCGGCCGTGCAGGAACGCCGCCGTGAATTCGGCATCATGTCCAGCATCGGCCTGGCCGACGAGGTGCTCTATTTCTTCCTCGTGGAGTCCGCCGTCGTGTTCATGGCGGCCTACCTGGTGGGCGTGTTGACCGCGGGAGTCGCTGTGTGGCTGGTGATTCCGGGCATCGCCACCCCGATCGCCTGGCTGCAGGCAGCCGGCATGGTGGCGGGCTTCCTGCCCGCGATGGCGATCGTCGGCGCACTGATACCGGTGCACCGACTACTGCAGAATCGTCCGGTCGACCTGCTCGGAGCGCGCTGATGATGTTCGGACTTTCGTACGGCTGGCTGGCGGCGCGACGCCGGGTGCGCGAGATGGTGCTGCCGATCGTCACCACCGCCACGGGCGCCTTCCTCGTCGTCATCGTCTTCGGGATGTCCGCCGGCATCCAGGAACAGTCGGCGGCGCTGGGCCATGCAGGAGAAATCGGCCGGGCAGTCATCCTGATTGCGATCACCGTCCTGCTGGTGGGTGTCGTGGAAGTGGCTGTGGCGACCACCCGCACGATCGCGCACCGCACCCGCGAACTCGGGGTGCTCGGGGCAACCGGAGTGCCGCGCCGTCCCGTCATCGCCGCACTGCTCGTCGAACCGGCGGTCGCGGCCACGCTCGGAGCGATCGTCGGTGTGGTGCTTGCGATCATCGCCGCCCTCGCACTCGGCATGCTCGGTCTGGTGCCCACCGGGGTGTCGGCAGCCGGTCTCGGGTTCGGCGCGGCGATCGCGGTCGCCGTCAGCATCGCCGCCGCCTTGGCGACCAGCGTCATCCCCACCTGGAACGCGGCGTCGCGTCCCCCAATCCACTCCCTGTCGACCGGAGGTTAGACATGACCGCAGTCGAAGACGCCGTCCCCGACGTCACATCCGCGCCCGAGCCGTCGCCGGTGATCGAGATCAGCGACGTCTGGAAGTTGCACAAGCTCGGCGACGAAGTCGTCAAAGCCCTGATCTCCGCCGAATTGACCGTGATGCCAGGCGAATTCGTCTGTCTGATGGGTCCGAGCGGGAGTGGCAAGTCCACGCTGTTGAACATCATCGGCGGCCTCGACCGGCCGACCAAAGGCTCGGTGCTGATCGCCGGCCGCGACACCAGCAGGCTGACCGAGAGTCAGTTCGCCGCCTTGCGTCACGACACCATCGGGTTCATCTTCCAGAGTTACAACCTGATCCCGTTCCTGTCCGCGGTGGAGAATGTCGAGCTGCCACTGATGTTCGAGCCGTACGACCGTAAGGCGTTGCGGCAGCGCGCACTCGACCTGCTCGACCTGGTCGGGCTGAGCCACCGGGTGCACCACCAGCCGACCAAGATGTCGGGCGGTGAGCAGCAGCGCACCGCGATCGCGAGGTCGCTGATCAGCAACCCGACGCTGGTGTTGGCCGACGAGCCGACTGCAAATCTGGACCACCGTACGGGGAGACGGTGGTGCGCATGCTGCGCGACCTGTGCTCAACGCTGGGCGTGACGGTCGTTGCCAGCACCCACGATCCCACGGTGGCCGATGAAGCGAGCCGTGTCGTCCGGATGAGAGACGGACAAATCATCAATTGATCCAACTCCGATGGGGAGTTACGTATGACGCAACAAATAGACGCGCCGGCTTCTGCCGGTCGTGACAAGCTGCTGACCACAGAGCTCGTTCCCGAGCAGGTACTGCCGAAGGTGATGACCACCTTCGGCCTGACCGCCACCTACGTCTTCATCATCTGCTGGATCACCGGCTCGTCGATCATGGCCGCCGGTGGGTGGACCGCGATCCCGATGTGGATTCTCGGCATCCTCACCTTCCTGATCCCCGCGGGCATGGCGGTCGCCGAACTGGGCAACCTGTGGCCCGGTGAGGGTGGTGTCTACATCTGGGCGACCCGAACCATGGGCGAGACATGGGGATTCATCGGCGGCTACCTGTCGTGGATCCCGGTGGTGCTCAACTCCGCGTCGTCGCCGGCAATCATCCTGCAGTTCCTGCTGCTGGCCTTCCACGCGGAATTGGGCCTGACGCTCACCATCATCATTCAGGTGGCGTTGCTGTGGGCCGTCATCGGCCTCGCGCTGGCCAAACTCGCGGCCAACCAGAAGATCATGAACACCGTCTTCGTCGTCTATTGGGCCCTGACCGCCGTCATCTTCATCTCCGGCGTCATCTACGCCATCCGCAACGGATCGGCCCAGGAGTTCACCGCGCATGCCGCAACGGTGCCCGACTTCGCCGGCGCCGGCTTCCTGTACGGCACGGTGCTGCTCTACCTGGTTGGCGTCGAGACCCCGTACAACATGGGCGCGGAGTTCCTCTCGGTGCGCAAGAGCGGACCGAAGATGGTGGTGTACGGGTCGATCGCGCTGATCCTGATCTATCTGCTGACCACCCTGGGCACCATCATGGTGCTGCCTGCCGACCAGGTGAATCCGGTCACCGGTGTCATCGGCATGCTCGGCACCGCCGCACCCAAGGGCGTGATGGAAGTCGCGGCTGTCGTGCTGGCCATCATCGTGTTTGTGGCGCTGATGAGCTACCAGGTCACCTACTCCCGGCTGATCTTCGTCTCCGGTCTGGAACGTCACCTGCCGCGGATCTTCACTCACCTCAATCCGCGGACCCGCAATCCCGTGACGGCGATCCTCATCCAGGGCGTGCTCTCGTCGCTGCTCATCGTGGGGCTGTACTCCCAGAGCAGCATGGCCAACGTCACCGTGTTCCTGCAGGGCGGTCTGTCCATCGCGTGGCTGATCTCGGGATTCTTCTTCCTGGTCCCGGTCATCATCGCGCGCAAGAAGTACGCCGATCGCTATGCCGCAGAGAAGTTCTGGCGGATCCCCGGCGGTTCGGTCGGCGTCTGGATCACGGTCATCGTCGGCTCGCTGGGCACCATCGGCGGTGTCTATTACTCGTTCGCCAAGTCGTGGATCGCGGATGTGTCCGACAGCACCTGGATGACGTGGACCGGCAGCATCGCGGTCGGCATGTTCGCCCTGGGCGTCGTCGTCTACATCTTCGGCCGGCGCTCGGCACACAAGATGACCAAGGAAGACGCACTGGCCCATCTGGCCGTGCTCGATCTCAAGAAATCCGAAACACCTAGCCCTGAGGCGGTTTGACCGACCATGACCATGGACAGCACCGTGCTGAGCACGGGAACGACCGATGACCGAGCCTGTTACCCGCTGGACCCGCTCAGCGGCGCCGAGATCGAGATGGCGGCCTCGATCGTCAAAGAGTCCGACTATGCAACTCCGACACTGAAATTCGTGATGATCCAGCTCGCCGAGCCGGACAAGAACACGCAGCTGACGTTTGAGTCGATGACCGACGTCCCGCGGCGGGCGTTCTGCACGATGTACGACGGGGCGGCCAAAATGATCTACGAGTCGGTCGTCGACATCGGTGCCCGGGTGGTGGAGTCCTGGACGGCGATTCCCGGCCGCTTCCCGTCGTATCTGGTCGAGCACATGACCGGCGTCGAGGAGGTGGTCCGAGCAGACCCACGCTGGCAGGAGGCGATGCGCAAGCGCGGCATCACCGATTTCGACCTGGCGATGATCGATCCGTGGCCAGCCGGGTATTACGGCGCGCAGGATCACTACGAGAACTCGCCGCTGATCTGTCGCCCGCTGACCTTCATGCGGGCGGCGCCGTCGGAGCACGGCTACGCCCGTCCGGTGGAGGGGGTGATCGTGACCTTCGACCTCGACTCCATGACGGTGCTCGACGTCGAAGACCACGGTGTGGTGCCGTTGCCGCCCAAGGCGGGTAACTACTCGGGGCAGTTCATGTTCGACGCCGACAACCGGCCGGCCTTCACCGAGTTCCGGGACGACGTCAAGACCATCGAGATCACCCAGCCGGACGGCCCGAGTTTCACCGTCGACGGGTGGAAGGTCGAGTGGCAGAAGTGGTCTCTACGAGTGGGATTCAACCCCCGTGAGGGCCTGACGTTGCACGAGATCACCTACAACGACCGGGGTACCGTCCGGCCGATCATGTACCGGGCCGCGCTCTCGGAGATGGTGGTGCCCTACGGCGACACCTCGCCGACGCACTGGAACAAGAACGTGTTCGACATGGGCGAGGTCGGCATGGGCTTCTCGGCGAACCCGCTGACCCTGGGTTGCGACTGTCTGGGCGAGATCTTCTACTTCGACGGCATGGTGCACGACTCCGACGGCAATGCGGTCACCATCCCCAACGCGATCTGCATGCACGAGGAGGACTACGGAATCTCGTGGAAGCACACCGACTTTCGCACGGGTGAGGTGGAGGTGCGCCGGTCGCGTCGGTTGGTGATCTCGATGATCTGCACCGTCGGCAACTATGAGTACGGGTTCTTCTGGTATCTGTACAACGACGCGTCGATCGAGATGGAGGTCAAGCTCTCCGGGGTGCTGACCACCGGTGCGATACCCGACGGGGAGAAGCCCCGCTGGGGCAAGCTCGTCGCACCCGGCATCTACGGTCCGAACCACCAGCACTTCTTCAGTTTCCGGCTCGACATGGCCATCGACGGACCGGATAACAGTGTCTACGAGGTGGATTCGATCGAAGAGCCCGATCCGGCGCTCAATCCGCACCACAACGCCTGGATCACCAGAGACACCCTTGTCGCGTCGGAGGCCGATGGTGCTCGGGACTGGAATTGGCAGACCGGCCGGTACTGGAAGGTCACCAACCCGTCGAAGATCAACGAGCTCGGCGCCGAAGTGGGGTACAAACTGGTGCCACGGGATCCGGTGCCGGTGATGGTGCAGGAGGGCTCCTACATCTATGACCGGGCCCGGTTCGTCCAGCACAACTTGTGGGTGACCAAGTACGACGCGGCCGAGAAGTTCGCGGCCGGGGACTACATGTATCAGTGCGCGGAGGCCCAAGGCCTGCCGGAGTACATCGCCGACGACGCACCACTGGAGAACACCGACGTGGTGCTCTGGTACACGGTGGGGGCCCATCACATCGTCAGGCCCGAGGACTGGCCGGTGATGCCGTGCGCCTACACCGGATTCCATCTCAAGCCGATCGGCTTCTTCGACGGCAATCCCGCGCTCGACCTGCCGCCGTCACCGCCGAAGGGCTGCCATGCCAATCACTGACGGCCAACGGTGCTGCACCGCAACGTGATCGGGATCGGCTTCTAGTCCGGGGGACCGAGGGCGGCGAGAATCGTACGGAATTCTCGCCGCTGCTCGGCGGACAGGCCCGCCATCAGCCGCTGCTCGGCGGCGCGCACACCGGTCTCGGTGCTGTCCAGCAGCTCGGCACCCGCGCGGGTCAGCTTCGCGGGCAACGAGCGGCCCGAGGCCACGGTGTCGGGGCGGGTGACCAGCCCGCGTTCTTCGAGGCTGCGTAGCACCATGTTCATCGCCTGTGGCGAGACGCCGGTGTCGCGGGCCAGTTCCGCGTTGGAGCGGTCGGGGAAGCGGGACAGGATGCGCATGCAGATGTATTGCGGGAACGAGAGGCCGGCCGGTTCGAGCGCGGTGGCGCTCACTTCGGCGCGCAGCGCCGAGGCCACCCGGTGCATCAGGTAGCCCAGCGGCTCGTCTTGGCCTGCACCCATGTCAATGATATTGACATATATCAACTCGGTTGATAGTCCTGGAGGTATGAGTACAGAAGATCTCTTTGATTCGGCCTACCGTCAGTCGGCTCCGGAGTTCGCCGGTTTTCGTCCGCCGTGGAGCATCGACGAGCCCCAGCCCGAAATCGCGGCACTCATCGAGCAGGGCAAGTTCCACGGTGACGTCCTCGACGCCGGCTGCGGGGAGGCGGCCGTCTCGATCCACCTCGCCGAGCGCGGCTTCACCACCGTGGGCCTGGACCTGTCACCCGCGGCCGTCGAGCTCGCCCGGGCGGAGGCGGCCAAGCGCGGCCTTAACAACGCGAGTTTCGACGTCGCCGACATCAGTGACTTCGGCGGTTACGACGGCAGATTCGGCACCATCGTCGACTCCACCCTGTTCCACTCGATGCCGGTCGAGTTGCGGGAGGGCTATCAGCGCTCGATCGTGCGTGCGGCCGCACCGGGGGCGTCCTACTTCGTCCTGGTCTTCGATGCTGCAAATATGCCTGCCAACGGGCCCGCGCATCCCGTGACCGCTGACGAGTTGCGCGCTGCGGTCGAGCCTTACTGGGTGATCGACGAGATCCGGCCGGCCCGCATTCACGCCAACGTGCCCGAGCAAATGGCGCACATGGTGGAGTTCGCGGGCGGTGATCTGCGCGATGAACCGAAAGGCCGCAAGTCGATGCCGGCCTGGTTGCTCTCGGCGCACCTCGGCTGACTACCGCTTTCGGGCGACGCCGTGTCGTAGGCTCACCCCATGGAACTACTACGTCATGTAGTTGTGCTGGTGCACATCGTCGGGTTCGCGGTGACGTTCGGCGCGTGGGCGGCCGAAGGGGCCGCCCGGAGGTTTCGCACCACCCGGTTGATGGACTACGGGCTGCTGGTGTCACTGCTGACCGGCCTGGCGCTGGCCGCGCCGTGGCCCGCCGGAATTGTCTTGAACTACCCCAAGATCGGGGTCAAGCTGGCCATCCTGGTGGTCATCGGTGGCCTGCTCGGTATGGGCAACGCCCGGCAGCGGCGCACCGGCGAGCCCGTCCCGCGTCCGGTTTTCCTCTCGGTCGGGGTCTTATCGCTGGCGGCAGCGGGTATCGCTGTGCTGTGGTGACGTGCGAACCAGGCAGAACCCGAGAAATCGGCACGTTCGGCGATGAGGCAGGATGGAAGTGCCGTCCCGAATGTCGCCGGGATGGCACTCTCATGCCAGGAGCCCGACTAGTCCGAGGAGTCTGATGGGGGAGACGGCGACGGATTCGCAGGAATTGCGCCCGCATTTCAACAGAGTGGTGCTCAAGCTCGGCGGGGAGATGTTCGGCGGCGGATCGGTCGGATTGGATCCTGACGTCGTTGCCCAGGTGGCCCGCCAGATCGCCGAAGTGGTTCGCAGCGGCGTCCAGGTCGCCGTCGTGATCGGCGGCGGGAACTTCTTCCGCGGCGCGCAGCTGCAGCAGCGCGGTATGGAACGCACCCGCTCCGACTACATGGGCATGCTCGGCACGGTGATGAACAGCCTTGCGCTGCAAGATTTCCTGGAAAAGGAAGGCATCGTCACCAGGGTCCAGACCGCCATCACCATGGGGCAGGTCGCCGAGCCTTACATTCCGTTGCGTGCGGTGCGGCACCTGGAGAAGGGGCGCGTGGTGATCTTCGGCGCCGGAATGGGGCTGCCGTACTTCTCCACGGACACCACGGCCGCGCAGCGCGCCCTGGAGATCCGCGCCGACATCGTGCTGATGGCCAAGGCGGTCGACGGCGTCTTCACCGCCGATCCGCGCCAGGACCCGAACGCCGAGATGCTCACCGAGATCAGCCACCGCGAAGTGCTCGACCGCGGGCTTCAGGTCGCCGACGCCACGGCGTTCAGTTTGTGCATGGACAACGGAATGCCGATCCTGGTCTTCAACCTGCTCACCGACGGGAATATCGCCCGGGCGGTCGCAGGTGAGAAGATCGGAACTCTGGTCAGCGGTTGAGGAGGACCACTACATGATTGAAGAGGCTCTCTTCGATGCCGAAGAGAAGATGGAGAAGGCCGTCGCGGTCGCCCGCGACGACTTGGCGTCCATCCGGACCGGACGGGCCAACCCGGGAATGTTCGCGCGCGTCGTCGTCGACTACTACGGGTCGCCGACGCCGATCACACAGCTGTGCAGCGTCAACGTGCCCGAGGCGCGGATGGTCGTCATCAAGCCCTACGAGGCGTCGCAGCTTCGGGCGATCGAGGACGCGATCCGCCACTCCGATCTCGGTGTGAACCCCACCAACGACGGCAACATCATCCGGGTGTCGATCCCGCAGCTGACCGAGGAACGCCGCCGCGATCTGGTCAAGCAGGCCAAGTCCAAGGGCGAGGACGCCAAGGTGTCGGTGCGCAATGTGCGCCGTCGCGCCATGGAGGAACTGCACCGCATCCGCAAGGACGGCGAAGCCGGCGAGGACGAGGTCGGGCGCGCCGAGAAGGATCTGGACAAGTCCACGGCCACCTACGTCGGACAGATCGACGAGTTGGTCAAGCACAAGGAAGGCGAATTGCTGGAGGTCTAGCCACCTTTCAGCAACGCATCGAAGTGGCGGAAACCGATACCGGCGGCGCGGCCGCGCAGCCAGCGCCCAAGAGCTCGCGCGCAGGGCGTGATCTGCCCGCCGCCATCGCCGTCGGCGTCGTGCTCGGCGCGATGGCGATCGGCAGCCTGCTGTTCGCCCCCAAGTGGTGGATGCCGCTACTGGCCATCGCGATGGCGATCGCGACCCACGAGGTGGTCCGACGGCTTCGCGAGCACGGGTATGTGATGCCTGTCGTGCCGCTGCTGCTCGGCGGGCAGGCGATGATCTGGCTGGCCTGGCCGTGGGGCGTGGCGGGAACGCTGGGTGCCTACGGCGGCACGATCGTGGTCGCCATGGTGTGGCGCCTGCTCGGCCACGGGCTGCGCGAGCAGCCGGTCAACTACCTTCGCGACATCGCCGCCTCGGTGCTGCTCGCCACCTGGGTGCCGTTGTTCGCGAGTTTCACCGCGCTGCTGATCTTCCAGGACAACGGCGGCGCCCGGGTCTTCACCGTGATCGCCACCGTCGTCTTCGCCGATATCGGCGGCTACACGGCCGGCGTGCTGTTCGGCAAGCACCTGCTGGCCCCGGCGATCAGCCCCAAGAAGTCCTGGGAAGGGTTGGGCGGCTCCCTGCTGTTCGGCGTCACCGCGGCCGTGCTTTCGGTCACGTTCCTGCTGCACAAACCGGCCTGGGTCGGCCTGCCGCTCGGACTGATGCTGGTGATCACCGGCGTGCTGGGCGACCTGGTCGAATCCCAGGTCAAGCGCGACCTCGGCATCAAGGACATGGGGACGTTGCTGCCGGGCCACGGCGGGATCATGGACCGCGTCGACGCGATGCTGCCGTCGGCGGTCGCCGGCTGGATAGTCCTGACTCTGCTGGCCTGACCGCCATACTGGAGCCAATGAAACAAGAGCTCGTCTTCGAGGCGCCGCGGCGGGGGTTACCGCCGCGGCATCTCGCCGACCTGGACGCCGACGCCCGCGCAGCCGCGGTAGCCGAACTCGGGCTGCCGGCATTTCGGGCCAAGCAGCTCGCGCAGCAGTACTACGGGCGGTTGCTCGCCGACCCGCAGCAGATGACCGATCTGCCCGCGGCGGTCCGCGACACCGTCGCCGATGCCCTGTTCCCGAAGCTGCTCTCGGTGGCCAAAGAAATCGAGTGCGACGCGGGGGAGACCCGAAAGACGTTGTGGCGCGCCCACGATGGCACCACGTTCGAGTCGGTGCTGATGCGCTACCCGAACCGCAACACGGTGTGCATCTCGTCGCAGGCCGGCTGCGGCATGGCGTGCCCGTTCTGCGCGACCGGACAGGGCGGGCTGACCCGCAATCTGAGCACCGCCGAGATCTTGGAGCAGGTGCGGGCGGCGGCGGTGACCTCGCGCGACGAGTTCGGTGAGCGCCTGTCGAATGTGGTGTTCATGGGCATGGGTGAGCCGCTGGCCAACTATTCGCGGGTGCTTGCCACCGTGCAGCGCATCACCGCGGCGCCGCCGGAGGGCTTCGGGATATCCGCGCGGTCGGTCACGGTGTCGACGGTCGGGCTGGCACCGGCGATGCGCAAGCTCGCCGACGAGCACCTCGGTGTGACGCTGGCGCTGTCACTGCACACCCCGGACGACGAGCTGCGCGACACCCTGGTGCCGGTGAACAACCGGTGGCAGGTCAGCGAGGTGCTGGATGCCGCGCGGTACTACGCCGACCAGACCGGCCGGCGGGTGTCGATCGAGTACGCGTTGATCCGCGACGTCAACGACCAGCCGTGGCGGGCGGATCTACTGGGCAAGAAGCTGCATCAGGCGCTCGGCCCGCTGGCCCACGTGAACCTGATTCCGCTGAACCCGACGCCGGGCAGTGAGTGGGACGCCAGCCCCAAGCCGGTGGAACGCGAATTCGTCCGCCGGGTGAAGGCGCAAGGGGTGTCGTGCACGGTGCGGGACACCCGTGGTCGTGAGATCGCGGCGGCATGCGGTCAGCTCGCCGCCAGCGGATAGCTGGTCGGTTTAGCGGATCCAGCCGCGGCGGCGACCCCACCAGTCGCGCACGGTCACGACGAACACCAACACCGCGAACACGATCAGCACGTAATCCTCGACGTGGCCGACGTGATTACCCTTCAGCATCGCCAGCAGGAACAGCGTGACGAAGATGCCGAGAGCGTGCCAGGTGCGCGGGTTGATCTTGCTCCAGCCCCAGGCAGCTGAGGGTACGTCGGCCGGATCGACCTCTGAATAGCGCTCCACCTCGGTGCTGACCATTGCGGCTCCTGTCACTCGGCAATTGCGGTAATTCTGGCACACCGCTTCAACGCGAGCTCAGCCGATCTGGCCGTAGCGCCGCAACGCGTCGACCCGCTCGGCGGAGTGGTCGACGATCGGCTCCGGATAACCGGGCGGTGGGCCGCCCTTGAGCTTGTGGACATCGTCGACATCGGCCAACTCGGGCACCCACCGCCGGATGTATTCGCCGTCGGGGTCGAACTTCTGGCCCTGGGTGGTCGGGTTGAAGACCCGGAAGTAGGGAGCTGCGTCGGTCCCCGAGCCGGCGCACCACTGCCAGCCGTGCTGATTGTTGGCCATGTCGCCGTCGACCAGCTGCTCGAGGAACCACTGCGCACCCCACTGCCACGGCAGATGCAGATCCTTGACCAGGAAGGACGCCACGATCATCCGCACCCGGTTGTGCATGAAGCCCGAGTCACGCAGCTGGCGCATCCCGGCGTCGACAATCGGAAAACCGGTGCGGCCCTCCTTCCAGGCTTCGAACGCCCTCGTCGACTCCGGTCCGGTGTCCACCTCGATCGCGTCGAACTTGCGGTTCCAGTTCCACCACGCGCTGTCCGGCCACTGGTCGAGCACCGCGGCGTAGAAGTCCCGGAACGCCAGCTCCCGCAGATATGAGGCCGGGCCCTTGGCGCGGAAGTCGAGATCGGCGGCCATCGTCCTCGGGTGGATCGTGCCGAACTTCAGGTGCGCCGACATGCGGCTGGTGGCCGCCTTGTCCGGCCGGTTGCGGTCCTCGTCGTAGTCGGCCAGATGAGAGCGGACGAACTCTTTCCACCCGGCCAGCGCCGCCGCCTCACCGGCCTCGAGGTCCAGGTCGGCGCCGGGGTCGGGGGCGTCCACTCGCAGCTTGGCGGGCAGGTCCTTCGGGTCGATCCAGTTCACCTTTGCCGTTGCCGAGGCGGCGGGCCCGCGCCATCCGACTTCCCGCCACCGGGCGAGGAACGGTGTGAAGACCTTGTACGGGGTGCCGTCGTCCTTGGTGACACGACCCGGCGAGACGAGATAGGGCGAACCGGTGGCCTGCAGCGTCGCCCCCGCCTCGGCCAGCGCGGCCTTGACCGCGGCGTCGCGCCGCACCCCGAACGGAGTGAAGTCGGCCGAGATGTGTACTTCTGTGGCGTTGATCTGCTTGCACAGCAACGGAATTCGCTCTTCGGGCCGCCCGCGGGTGATCAGCAGCCGGCCGTCGAGGGAGTCGGCGAGCGTACGCAGCGAGTCCCCGAGGAATTGCAGTCGACGTGGGCCCGACGACTTCTCCAGGCGCGGGTCCAGCACGAAGCAGGCGAGCACGTCCGCGCCGTCGGCGGCAGCCTCCAACAGCGGGGGCAGATCGTTCAGGCGCAGGTCGCGACGGAACCAGAGCAGTGCGGGCATGTTTCTATGCTGCCCTTTCCGTGCAGAAGGTATGCGCGACGCGGCCCGCACCCGCGGGGTGACCCGCACGCCGCCGACTCTCTCGATTGCCGAGCCGGCGGACGTGCGGGTCCCGCTGGTCTTACTGCGCCGGCGGCATCAGCACCGTGTCGATGAGGTACACCGTGGCGTTGGCGGTGCGCACGCCACCGCAGACGACGTTGGCCCCATTGACCTGCAGGTGATCGCCCGAGCCGGTGACCGTCAGGTCCGCGCCCTGGACGGTCTTGTGAGTCCCCACCACCTTGTCGGGTGTGGCCTGACCGGGAACCACGTGATAGGTCAGGATCGACGTCAGCAGATCCTTGTTGGTCTTGAGCTGGTCGATGGTGGCCGGGTCGATCTTCTCGAAGGCGGCGTCCGTCGGCGCGAAGACGGTGAACTGTCCGCCGTTGAGGGTGTCGACCAGGTTGACCTCAGGATTCAGCTTGCCGGACAACGCAGCCGTCAGGGTGGTCAGCATCGGATTGTTGGATGCCGCCGTGGCAACCGGAGCCATCGACATACCGCTCACCGAACCCGGCCCGGTGGGCACCTGCTGGGCATACGCCGCGCAACCGGGGCCAACCGGACCCGAGTGGTTGTCGGCGCCCGCGACGGGAGCCAAGCCCACCGAGAAAATCGCGGCCATGGTGAGGCCAGCCATCGAGGCCATCTTCGTGGATACCTTCATCGACATTCGATCATTCCTTTCGTAATACGTTGCGCCGGAAGAGGTCAGCGCACCGTTTCGATGTGTTGCGAGTTGTCGTGCGATACGCGCGGAGCGCGCCGAGTCACTGGGCGGGCGGCATCAGTACCGTGTCGATCAGGTAGACCGTGGCGTTGGCCGTCTGCACACCGCCGCAGACGACGTTGGCGTCGTTGACCTTCAGTGCGTCACCCGAGCCGGTCACCGTGACCTCTGCGCCCTGGACAGTCTTGTGCTGGCCGACGACCTGAGCGGGGCTGGCCTGCGCCGGAACCACGTGGTAGGTCAGGATCGAGGTCAACAGGTTCGAGTCGGTCTTGAGCTTCTCGACGGTCGCGGGATCGAGCTTGGCGAAGGCGTCGTCGGTCGGGGCGAACACCGTGAACTGCCCGCTGTCGAGAGTCTGGACGAGGTTGACGTTCGGGTTGAGCTTGCCCGACAGCGCGGATGTCAGAGTCTTGAGCAGCGGGTTGTTACTGGCTGCCACCGTCACCGGGTCCTTCGACATGCCGGCCACCGAACCGGGGCCGGTGGGCACCTGCTCGGCGTAGCTCGCGCAACCGGGGCCGACGAGCGTGCCGGCCGGTGCGGCCGCCGCCGAGGTGGTGGTCGTGGTCGTGCTGGTCGCCGCAGGCGAGGTGCTCGACGACGACGACTCCGCGGTCGTACTGGTCGAGGAACAGCCTGCGAAGAGTACGGCGGCCGCCGTCAGTCCGACGGCGCTCAGAACGGTGCGATGAAATGCCATAGGTGACTCCCTTGTCGTGTGAATCGGTTCCAGTCGGTGCGACCGGTCTTGATCGGCAATGCACAGGCAATTCGGCACGCGCCCCGTTCCGGACGGGTGCACACGGGGTGGGGTCACAAACGCGTCACAGTCTCAGCGGGCGCGAATCGGCAGCGATGCCGGGATTGCGGTCCGCACGCGGCACAATTGAGAGGTGAGCGCCGCCAACCGTCTCCGGGTCCTGATCTTGGGCAGCACCGGTTCCATCGGAACCCAGGCGCTGGAGGTCATCGCCGAGAATCCGGACCGGTTCGAAGTCGTCGGCCTGGCCGCCGGCGGCGGGAACCCCGACCTGCTGGCCCGGCAGCGCGCCGAGACCGGTGTGACCAGCATCGCCGTCGCCGACCCGGTCGCCGCGGACAAGGTCGGCGATGTCACCTACAGCGGGCCCGACGCGGTCACCCGCCTCGTGGAGAACACGCAGGCCGACGTTGTGCTCAACGCTCTGGTCGGGGCGTTGGGGCTGGAACCGACCCTGGCCGCGCTGGCCTCCGGCGCCCGGCTTGCCCTGGCCAACAAGGAATCGCTGGTCGCCGGCGGGCCGCTGGTGGTCAAGGCAGCGAGTCCCGGACAGATCGTGCCCGTCGACTCCGAGCACTCGGCACTGGCCCAGTGCCTGCGCTCGGGCACCCCCGACGAGGTCGCCAAATTGGTGCTCACCGCCTCCGGCGGCCCGTTCCGCGGCTGGTCGGCCACCCAGCTCGAGCCCGTCACGCCCGAGCAGGCCGGCGCCCATCCCACCTGGAACATGGGCCCGATGAACACTCTGAACTCGGCGTCGCTGGTCAACAAGGGTCTGGAGCTGATCGAGACGCACCTGCTGTTCGGTGTTCCCTACGAGCGCATCGAGGTCGTCGTGCATCCGCAGTCGATCGTGCACTCGATGGTGACGTTCGCCGACGGCTCGACGATCGCCCAGGCCAGCCCGCCGGACATGAAACTGCCGATCTCGCTCGCGCTGGGCTGGCCCGACCGGGTGCCGGCCGCGGCCGCGGCCTGCGACTTCACCACGGCCTCCACCTGGGAGTTCGAGCCGCTGGACGCCTCGGTGTTCCCCGCCGTCGACCTGGCCCGTGAGGCCGGACAGGCCGGCGGCTGCCTGACCGCGGTCTACAACGCCGCCAACGAAGAGGCCGCCGAGGCCTTCCTGGCCGGAAAGATCCGGTTCCCGGCCATCGTGCGAACAATCGCCGACGTGCTGCACGCCGCCGACCAGTGGGCCGCCGAACCCGCTACCGTGGAAGAAGTACTTGACGCGCAGCGCTGGGCACGGCAACGGGCCCGCGAGGCCGTCACACAGGAGGTTGCTTCAATCCGATGATGTTCGTTATCGGCATTGTGCTGTTCGCACTCTGCATCCTCATCTCCGTGGCGCTGCACGAGTGCGGTCACATGCGGGTGGCCCGCGCCACCGGAATGAAGGTGCGCCGCTACTTCGTGGGCTTCGGACCGACCCTGTGGTCGACGCACCGGCCCAACAGGCTCGGCTCCACCGAGTACGGCGTCAAGGCCGTCCCGCTCGGTGGCTTCTGCGATATCGCAGGGATGACGTCGGTGGAGGAACTCGCGCCCGACGAGCGCCCCTACGCAATGTTCAGGCAGGACACCTGGAAGCGGGTGGCGGTGCTGTTCGCCGGGCCTGCGATGAACTTCATCATCGGGCTGGTGCTGATCTACGGGATCGCCGTCATGTGGGGTCTGCCCAACCTGCATCAACCGACGAACGCAATGGTCGGCGAAACCGCTTGTGTCGCGCCGCAAGTCAGCAAAGACAAGGCGGGCGACTGCGCTGGACCCGGTCCGGCCGCGCTGGCCGGCATCAAGAAGGGCGACGTCATCACCAAAGTCGGTGACGCCCGAGTCAAGACCTTCGACGAGCTCGTCGCCGCGGTGCGCAAGGTGAACGGTCCCACCGTCTTCACTGTCGACCGTGTCGAGAACGGGCAGTCCCGCGAGTTCACCACCACTGTCGACGTCACCGCGACCCAGCGGTGGACGTCCAAGGACGCGACCGCGCCGACGACTGTCGGCGCCATCGGTGTCGCGCCCGAGGTTTTCGCGCCCACGCAATACAACCCGCTGTCGGCGGTTCCCGCGACGTTCGCGTTCACCGGTGACCTGGCCGTCGAACTGGGCAAGTCGCTGGCGAAGATCCCGACCAAGGTCGGCGCGCTGGTGCACTCCATCGGCGGCGGCGAGCGCGATCCCGAGACCCCGATCAGCGTCGTGGGCGCCAGCATCATCGGCGGCGACACCGTCGATCACGGTCTGTGGGTGGCGTTCTGGTTCTTCCTGGCCCAGCTGAACTTCGTGCTCGGCGCGATCAACCTGGTGCCGCTGTTGCCGTTCGACGGCGGTCATATCGCGATCGCGGTGTTCGAGAAGATCCGCAACCTGCTCCGGTCGGCGCGCGGCAAAGTCGCCGCGGCGCCGGTCAATTACCTGAAGCTGATGCCCGCCACCTACGTGATCCTCGTCGTGGTGGTCGGCTACATGCTGTTGACCGTCACCGCCGACCTGGTCAACCCGATTCGACTGTTCCAGTAGTCGGCCTGAAGTTTGGAGACGAAGACGTGACTTCCATCGGCCTCGGTATGCCAGCCCCGCCCGCACCCGTCCTGGCGCCACGCCGCACGACCCGCCAGTTGATGGTGCGCGACGTCGGCGTCGGCAGCGACTACCCGATCTCGGTGCAGTCGATGTGCACCACCAAGACTCATGACGTCAACACGACGCTGCAGCAGATCGCCGAGCTGACCGCCGCCGGCTGCGACATCGTGCGGGTGGCGTGCCCGCGCCAGGAGGACGCCGACGCGCTGTCCGAGATCGCCAAGCACAGCAACATCCCGGTGATCGCCGACATCCACTTCCAGCCGAAGTACATCTTCGCCGCGATCGACGCCGGCTGCGCGGCCGTGCGCGTCAACCCCGGCAACATCAAGGAGTTCGACGGCCGGGTCGGCGAGGTCGCCAAGGCCGCGGGCGCCGCGGGCATTCCGATCCGCATCGGCGTCAACGCCGGCTCCCTGGACAAGCGGTTCATGGAGAAGTACGGCAAGGCCACTCCCGAGGCGCTCGTCGAGTCCGCGCTGTGGGAAGCGTCGCTGTTCGAGGAGCACGGCTTCGGCAACATCAAGATCAGCGTCAAGCACAACGACCCGGTCGTGATGGTGGCCGCTTACGAGCAGCTGGCCGAAAAGTGCGACTACCCACTGCATCTCGGCGTCACCGAGGCGGGGCCCGCGTTCCAGGGCACCATCAAGTCCGCGGTCGCGTTCGGTGCGCTGCTGTCCCGGGGGATCGGCGACACCATCCGCGTCTCGCTGTCGGCCCCTCCGGTCGAAGAGGTCAAGGTCGGCATCCAGATCCTGGAGTCGCTGAACCTGCGGCCCCGCGGTCTCGAGATCGTGTCCTGCCCGTCGTGCGGGCGCGCCCAGGTCGACGTCTACACGCTGGCCAACGCGGTCTCGGCCGGTCTGGACGGGCTCGACGTGCCGCTGCGGGTGGCCGTCATGGGGTGCGTCGTCAACGGTCCGGGGGAGGCGCGCGAAGCTGATCTCGGCGTGGCGTCGGGCAACGGCAAGGGACAGATTTTCGTCAAGGGTGAAGTCATCAAGACCGTGCCCGAGGCGCTGATCGTCGAGACGCTGATTGAAGAGGCAATGAGACTCGCCGAGGATCAGCGCGGCACGGATACATCTGCCAGCGGTTCGCCTGTCGTGACCGTAAGCTGATGGCGTAAACCCGCCGGGGTTTCACTCCGCAGAAAGTAAGGCCCATGTCGGCTCCGCCACTGTTTCGTCTGGTCGACGAGCGACGGGTGTCGGTGGTGCGCGACGCCGCGGCGGTGGGCCGGGTACTGGCCGACGATCCGGTCGGCTCCTGCATGGTCGCTGCGCGGGTCGCCGACCACGGCGTCGAGCCGCAGGCGATCGGCGGCGAGCTCTGGACACGCAGGCGCGCTGAGGAATCCCTCTGCTACGCCGGGGCGAATCTGATTCCACTGCGCGGTGCGCAGCCCGATCTGCATGCGTTCGCCGATAAGGCGATGAGCACCGCCCGGCGCTGTTCGTCTCTGGTCGGGCGGGCCGAGCTGGTGCTGCCGCTCTGGGACCGTCTGCAGCACACCTGGGGGCCCGCGCGCGATGTGCGCGACCACCAACCGCTCATGGCATTGGGTGTGTCGCCGTCCTCACGGATCGACCCGGCGGTGCGACGCGTTCGGGTCGACGAACTCGATGCCTACCTCGTGGCCGCGATCGACATGTTCATCGGCGAGGTCGGTATCGATCCGCGGATCGGCGACGGTGGCCGGGGTTATCGCCGCCGGGTCGCCAGCCTGATCGCGGCCGGCCGGGCCTATGCCCGTTTCGAGCACGGGCAGGTGGTGTTCAAGGCAGAGGTGGGTTCGCAGTCTCCGATGGTCGGCCAGATCCAGGGGGTGTGGGTGCATCCGGAGTGGCGCGGCCATGGGCTCGGCACCGCGGGAACCGCGGCGGTGGCCGCCGCGGTGGTCAACAGCGGCCGCATCGCGAGCCTGTACGTCAACAGCTTCAACTCGGTCGCCCGCGCGGCGTATGCGCGCGTGGGTTTCGCCGAGGTCGGGATGTTCGCGACCGTCCTGCTCGACTGAATTCCGTCATATTTGCATTTGCTCGATCTGAAACGAGATCGTCTCGCTCACGCCTAATGTAGGTGAGACGCGGCGCAAGTCGCGTCAATGTCGGGAACTCGCGGGCATCCGCAAGGTTTGCGGTCTGTTCGCGGTGTCGAATCGGGGGGTCGGCATGCGGGGTTCTGTTGACGGCTGGCCATGTTCGGGTTGGGTCGCCGGCGCGCTGATGGCGGTGGGCGTCGGTGCCTCGATCACGGTGGGATGCGGTGTCGCGTCTGCTGATGACACGTCGCCGTCGGCGTCGTCGTCCACATCGAAATCCGTTGCGGCACATTCCAAGCCGTCATCGCACAACTCGGCTGCGAGTCGGGCGCGCGCGCCGGGGGCGAAGAAACCGGTGGCGGCGGTCGGCGCGACCGGACGCCGAGTCGCGGCGCAGGTGCAGGTGCAGCCCGAAGTCACCGCCTCCGCGCTGGCCACCGCGCAACCGTCCGAGGCGGCGAAGGCCACCAAAAATGCTTCAGCAGTGGGCAATCCGTTGGGATTCCTCAACTCGATCGCCCGGCAGATTCAGGTCAGGTTCTTCAACCGGACGCCGACGATCTATTACGACGCCTCGAAGAACGTCATCAATGACGACGGCACCATCGCCGGGCAGGTCATCGGTAGCGACGCAGACGGCGACACCCTCAAGTACACGGTCAGCACCGCGGCAGACGGGACGGTGAAGGTCGACAGCAGCGGTCACTTCACCTACACGCCCGGAGCCGACTTCGTGCCCGCCACCGGTGACCTGTTCACCGCGTCGGTGAGCGACGCCATGGCCGGGCGCTATCACGGACTGATGGGTCTACTGGTTCCGGGCTGGGGGTCGACGGCAAGCCTGATCGCGAAGGTGACCGGAACCATCCCGTTGCCCGGCGATCCGGGAAGTGTCGGGACATGGGGCACACCAACGCGATCCACGTTCTTCACCGACTGGTCGGTGCTGTCGGACTGGTGGGTGTACAACGGCAGGACTCAGCATGGCAACCGCACACCGAACCAGATTTCGTTCGCCGACGGGGTGATGACACTGTCGGGTGACGCGGCAGGCAACGATGCGGGTATCGCGTGGGGGCCGGGTCAGAAGTACGGCGCATGGGAGGTCCGCGTCAAGATCCCGGTGGGTGCACCGAACTACGACCCGGTACTGCTGCTGTGGCCGGATGCCGAAAACTGGCCCACCGGAGGCGAAATCGACTTCATGGAGATCTGGGGCGACGGCTCCCGGCAGGCGGTGAATTCGGTCCTGCACTACTCGTCGACCAACCAACAGGCCGGTGCGACGATGGCGGTGGACGCAACGGAGTGGCACACCTACGCGGTGAAGTGGACGCCGACCGAGATCACCACCTACGTCGATGGCACGACGATCTTCACCACCAAGGACACCAAGATGTTCCCGCCGGGCCCGATGCACTTGGCGATCCAGCTGGACATGCTGGGCCCCGACATCTCGGCCGGGGCGAAGATGATGGTGGCGTGGGTCAAGGAGTACTCGCTGGCATCGATCCAAGTGACCGACGCCGCGGCACTCTGAGGTTCCGATCGGGTCCGCCGCGGTGTGTTTGCGGCATTTTCGGGTCACGGGCTCATAACATTTGCCCCAATGGCTACTTGCACCTCATTAGCAACACGAGTAACAGGCGTCATCTCGGTTTTGGCGGTGGTGGCGGCGTCGGCGACCCTGTCGGCGTGCACCCCGCGCCCCGATGGGCCGGGCCCGGCGGCGGAGAAGTTCTTCGCCGACCTCACCAAGGGGGACACCGCGTCGGCGGCTCAGCTCTCCGACCGCCCGGCCGACGCCCAGGCCGCGCTGAACGAGGCGTGGGCCGGGCTGCAGGCCACCCACCTCGACGCCCAGATCCTCGGCTCGCGCTACACCGAGGACACCGGCAGCGTGAACTACCGCTTCACCTGGCAGCTGCCCAAGAAACGGACCTGGACCTACGACGGCGTCCTGCAGATGATCCGCGACGAGGGCAACTGGCACGTGCGCTGGACCCCGGCCGGACTACACCCGAAACTTGGTGAGCACCAGCACTTCTCGCTGCGCTCCGATCCGCCGCGGCGGGCGTCGGTCAATGAACTCGGCGGCACCGACGTGCTCGCTCCGGCCAACCTCTATCGCTATCAGCTCGACGCCGCCAAGGCCGGCGCCGCGCTGATGTCCACCTCGCGGGTGGTCGCCGACCAGCTGCGCCAGTTCGACAACACCCTGGACCCGCAGCGCCTCGCCGAGCAGGCCAGCTCGTCAAGTGCCCCGTTGGATCTGGTCACTCTGAAGCCGGTGGACCACGACAAGGTCGCGCAGGCGCTGGACCTGCTGCCCGGCGTCGTCGTCACTCCGCAGGCGGACCTGCTGCCCACCGACGACCGCTTCGCCCCGGCCGTCATGGGCCAGGTGAAGAAGGCGGTGATCGACGAGCTCGACGGCGAGGCCGGCTGGAAGGTCGTCAGCGTCAACCAGAACGGCGCCGACATCGACGTGCTGCACGAGGTGGCGCCCACCCCGGCGCCGTCGATCTCGATCACCCTGGACCGGTCCGTGCAGAACGCCGCCCAGCACGCCGTCGACACTCAGGGCCGCAAGGCGATGTTGGTAGTGATCAGGCCGTCGACCGGCGAGATCCTTGGCGTCGCGCAGAACGCGGCCGCCGACGCCGACGGACCGGCGGCCACCACCGGCCTGTATCCGCCCGGCTCGACTTTCAAGATCGTCACCGCAGGCGCGGCCATCGACCGCAACATGGCGACCCCCAACACGCTGCTCGGATGCCCGGGTGAGATCGACATCGGCCACCGGACAGTGCCGAACTACAACAAGTTCGACCTCGGCACGGTCCCGATGTCGAAGGCGTTCGCCAACTCGTGCAACACCACGTTCGCCGAACTGGCCAGCCGGATGCCGCCGACCGCGCTGACCGTGGCGGCCTCGCAGTACGGCATCGGCCCGGACTACACCATCGACGGGTTGACCACAGTGACCGGCACGGTGCCGCCGACGGTGAACCTGGCCGAACGCACCGAGGACGGATTCGGCCAGGGCAAGGTCCTGGTCACGCCGTTCGGGATGGCGCTGGTGGCCGCGACCGTGGCCGCGGGCAAGACGCCGACCCCGCACCTGATCGTGGGCAGCCAGACCTCCGAGACCGGTGATCATCCGCCGATCTCCCCGGCGATGCTCGACGGTCTGCGCCCGATGATGCGCCTGGTGGTCACCAACGGCACCGCCAAGGACATCAACGACGCAGGCGATGTGCGGGGTAAGACCGGCGAGGCCGAGTTCGCGGGTGGCTCGCACGCCTGGTTCGCCGGCTATCGCGGCGATATGGCGTTCGCCGCGTTGATCGTGGGCGGCGGAAGTTCGGAGTATGCGGTCCGGATGGTCAAGATGATGCTGCAGGAGCTCCCCGCCGACTATCTGGCCTGACCTGAGACTTCAGAACGTCGGTAGGTACGACAGGCTCTCGTTCCAGAAGTCGTCGTCGCCGTAGGTCCGTAGATACTTGGACCGCCGCAAGGCCCTGGCAGTGTTCAGGTCGAAGACGCCGACTTCGGAGTGATGCTGGTCGTCCGCCACGAACGCCGTGTCGCCGCGCTCGAGCCGCCGGACCATGTGTTCGCGCCGACAAATGTCGACATCGTCTCCGACTTGGTATTGAACCTCCACCAGATGGCGATAATCGTGGCTGTCGGCGGGCGACATCCGCCGGGCAATTATTTGATAGCGCATCGGATCACCTCGCATTATGCAGCTAGACAGTGTGTTGAGCAGTTTACAGCAGTTTGCCAAAAATGCGTGGGCGTGTAGGGAGTTTGTGCGAGTCGGTGCCTGCTCAGGGGCACCCGACACCCGGTGTTTAGATGATGCGTGGCCAACCGGATTCAAAGTCTGCTGGGCGTTACCTATCCCGTCGTCCAGGCTCCGATGACCTACATCGCGCGGGCGTCGCTGGCCGCTGCGGTGTCCGAGGCCGGGGGACTCGGAGTGATCGAAACCCTCACCCCGGAAGGTCGCGCCGACCTGCATCGCGTGCGTGATCTGACCGACCGGCCGGTAGCCGCCAACCTGATGATCCAGGGCTGGAAACGGGATCCGTCGATCGTCGACGTGCTGGCCGAGGCGAACATCCGCCACGTCTTCACCTCCGCGGGCGACCCGGCGCTGTTCACCGCACGGCTGCACGACGCTGGGATGGCGGTGGTGCACGTCGTGGGTTCGCTGCGGGGCGCCCTCAAAGCCGTCGACGCCGGGGTGGATGCGCTGGTGGTCGAAGGCGTCGAGGGCGGGGGATTCAAATCGGCGCTCGGGGCGTCCACCTTGGTGCTGCTGCCGCTGGTCGCCGACCAGGTTGACCTGCCCTTGATCGCGGCGGGCGGGATCTGCGACGCCCGGTCAGCCGCCGCGGCGGTGGTGTTGGGGGCCGAGGGCGTGCAGATGGGCACCCGCATGCTGGCCAGCCGCGAGGCGGCGGTGCACGCCAACTTCAAGGACGCCATCGTCGCCGCCGACGATTCCGGGACGATCCTGCTCGACCTTCCCGGCAATCCCACGATGCGGGTACTGCACGTCGGTCTGGCCCGTCGAGTGTCGACCGAGGGTGCCGCCGCGCCGCTGATCAGCGGTGTCAGCGAGCTCTACTTCGAGGGCGACATGGAGGCCAGCGTGGCCAACACCGGTCAGGTCTCGTCGCGCATCGACGAGGTTCTGCCGGTCGCCGATATCGTGCGCGATACCTGGCTCGGCGCCCAGGGCGTCCTCACCGGGGCCGCGGCCCGGCTCTGAATCAGCCGGCGACGACGTTGCCGGCCGAGACCTTCACCGCGACCTTGGTCAGCGGCGTCACGGCGGGGCCGCGCAGCACCGCGCCGTCCAGGCCGAACCTGCTGCCGTGGCACGGGCAATCGAGCGTGCCGTCGGTCACCGTGGACAGCTTGCAGCCGGCGTGCGTACATCGGGCCACGAATCCCTCGAAGACACCGGCGCTGGGCTGGGTGACGACGGTGTCGCCGATCACCTTGCCCGAGCCCACCGGGATGTCGGTGGTTGCCGCCAGCACCTGACCTGGTGCTGTGGTCGTCGGCGGCGACACGAGCTCACCGGTGTTGGAATTGCACGCGGCGATCGGTGCGACGGCGGCCCCGATCAGGACTGTTCGTCGCGGCAGCCCAAAGATCGACGGACTCATCGGCCCAGGCTAGTCGAGGTCGAGCAGGTACCGTGGATAGGCCATGACCGGAATCGAACACACCCCTGGGCTGCGGGTTTCCGACGCCGACCGCAACGGAACGCTGCGGCGGCTGCACAACGCCGTCGCGCTCGGGCTGATCGACATCGGCGAATTCGAGGAGCGCTCAGCGCAGGTGTCGGCGGCACGGATGCATTCCGATCTCGAGGTCTTGGTCGACGACCTGCCGGGGCCCGGTGCGATCGTCACCTCCGCCGCCGACCGGGTCGAACTGCGCGGCTGGATGGGCTCACTGAGGCGGCAGGGTGAGTGGATGGTGCCGACCCGGCTGGCCCTGGTACGCCGCATGGGTTCGGTCGACCTCGACCTGACCAACGCCAGGTTCGCCGGGCCGGTCGTCGTGATCGAGCTCGACATGGTGCGCGGGTCGTTGGATCTGCGACTGCCCGACGGGGCCAGCGCCTCCATCGACGACGTGACCGTGTACGCCGGGAGCGCCCGCGACCGTCGCAAGGACGCCCCAGCCGAAGGCACCCCGCACGTCGTGCTCACCGGCCGGGTGGTCATGGGGTCAGTCAACGTTCGCGGCCCCAAGCGTCCGCTGCTCCGCCGCCACTAGGCTGGCAACATGCCCGTACGTACTGCACTCCGGCCCGGAACCGTTGCACCGGAACTGCCTGTCCCGAAGGCGATCGAGCGACCGGAATACGTCGGTAAGTCGACGGTCGCCGAAGGCAGCGAGCCGTGGGTCCAAACGCCCGAGGTGATCGAGAAGATGCGCATCGCCGGGCGGATCGCCGCCGGCGCGCTGGCCGAGGCGGGTAAGGCCGTCGCGCCGGGGGTCACCACCGACGAGCTCGACCGCATCGCCCACGACTACATGGTCGACCACGGCGCCTACCCCTCGACGTTGCACTACAAGGGATTCCCGAAGTCGTGCTGCACGTCGCTGAACGAGATCATCTGCCACGGCATCCCCGACTCGACCATCGTCGAGGACGGCGACATCGTGAACATCGATGTGACGGCCTACATCAACGGTGTGCACGGTGACACCAACGCCACCTTCTTGGCGGGCGACGTCAGCGAGGAGCATCGCCTGCTGGTCGAGCGCACGCACGAGGCGACGATGCGCGCGATCAAGGCCGTCAAGCCCGGCCGGGCCCTGTCGGTGGTCGGCCGGGTCATCGAGGCATACGCAAACCGGTTCGGCTACAACGTTGTTCGCGACTTCACGGGTCACGGAATCGGCACCACGTTCCACAACGGACTGGTGGTGTTGCACTACGACCAGCCTGAGGTGGAGACCGTGCTGGAGCCGGGGATGACGTTCACCATCGAGCCGATGATCAACCTCGGGGCGCTCGACTACGAGATCTGGGACGACGGCTGGACGGTCGCCACCAAGGACCGCAAGTGGACCGCGCAGTTCGAGCACACACTGGTCGTCACCGAGGACGGCGCGGAAATTCTGACGCTGGCGCCGTAGTCATGGCGAGTGTGCGTCCTCGTACGCGATCAGCGGCGTGTTGCGTACGAAACCGCACGCTCGGCACGTCGACATGAGCGGGGGCGCGCTGCTGATCGCCGGAACCACATCGGATGCCGGCAAGTCGATGGTCGTCGCGGGACTGTGCCGACTGTTGGCGCGCAAGGGAATTCGCGTGGCGCCGTTCAAGGCGCAGAACATGAGCAACAACTCGGTGGTCACTGTCGACTGCGGCGAGATCGGCCGGGCCCAGGGTATGCAGGCGCGCGCGGCCGGACTGGCGCCCAGCACCCGGTTCAACCCGGTGCTGCTCAAACCCGGCAGCGACCGCACCTCCCAGTTGGTCGTCAGGGGCCACCCGGTCGGCACGGTCGGCGCGGCCGACTACATCCAGCATCGGGACCGGCTCGCCGGCGTGGTCGCCGACGAACTGGCATCGCTGCGCGCCGAATTCGACGTCGTGCTGTGCGAAGGTGCGGGCTCGCCCGCCGAAATCAACTTGCGGGCAACGGATCTGGCCAACATGGGATTGGCCAGGGCGGCCGACCTGCCGGTCGTCATCGTCGGCGACATCGACCGCGGTGGTCTGCTGGCTCACCTGTTCGGCACCGTCGCCGTGCTGTCGCCGGAAGACCAGGCGCTGATCGCGGGCTTCATCGTGAACAAGTTCCGCGGGGATCCGGCGCTGCTGGCCCCCGGCCTCGACCAGCTCGCCGAGCTCACCGGCCGGCCCACCTACGGCATCGTGCCGTACAGCGACGGGCTGTGGCTGGACGCCGAGGATTCGGTGTCGGTGGTGGCCGGGCATGTGGTCGGTGTTCCGGCTCCGCCGCGCGGCGAGCAGCGGCTACGCGTCGCCGCGATCCGGCTGCCGCGGATCTCCAATTCCACCGACGTCGAAGCGCTGGCCTGCGAACCGGGAGTGCTGGTCCGGTGGGTCAGCGAGCCGGCAGAGCTGGCCGATGCCGACGTCGTCGTCATCCCCGGCAGCAAGGCGACCGTCGCCGACCTCGGCTGGCTGCGGGAGCGGGGCCTGGCCGATGCGATCACCGCGCATGCGCATTCCGGTCGCCCGGTCCTCGGTATCTGCGGCGGCTTTCAGATGCTGGCACGGCGCATCGGTGACACCGTCGAAACCCGGACCGGTGATGTCGACGGGTTGGGACTGCTCGATGCCGAGATCGACTTCGCGCCCGAGAAGGTGCTGCGGCACTGGGAGAGTCCGTTGAGCGGCTACGAAATCCACCACGGCCGGGTGTCCAGCTGTGGCGAGGACGGTTGGTTCGGCGCCGACGGCGCCGTCCAGGGTTACGTGCGAGGCGCGGTGTTCGGCACCCACTGGCACGGCCTGCTGGACAACGACGAGTTCCGGCGCGGCTGGCTCACCACGGTCGCGGCGGCCGCGGGCCGGACCGGTTTCGAGGTCGCGACCGATGTCAGCGTGCCGGCGCGCCGGGATGCCCAGCTTGATCTGATGGCAGATCTGCTGGTCGCCCACCTCGACATCGATGCCCTGTTGTCCCTGATCAGCGGCGGTGCGCCGGTGCGTCCGACGGTCAGCACCCGAGTACATCGGTAGCCTGAAACTCATGTCGGGTCGGGGAGTTCTGGTCACCGCGTCGGCGGCTGTGGTCCTGGTCGCCGGTTGCGGGTCGACGGTGTCGGGAACCGCGACGTGGCCGGGCGCCACGCTGGAGAAGGCCACGTTGGGGCCGGCTGATTTCCCGCCCGGCGTGCAGTACGACCGCATCGTCGAGGGGCTCGGTCAACCTGACAACACCGGTAGTCCACCGTCGATGCGGTCGCGGCCGGAGGGCTGTTCGAACGCTCTGACCAATGTGATCGCCGGCTCGGCCGAACGCGGGCCGGGCAGCGCGGCCAAATACGCGGCCACCTACAACGGCACACGCATCGTGATGACGGTCCTGTCGTGGCCCCTGGATCTGGACAAGCTCGAGGCGGCGGCCGGCCGCTGCGCCCAGTTCGAGACCTACTTCGACACCCGGAGCAAGGGCATCCCGATCACCACCACGGAGCTTCCTGGCTTGAGTGACGATGCGCTGGCGTATCAGCAAACGATGCAGCTGATGGGTTCGGCCAGTAGTGTTTACATGGCGTTCCAGAATGTGGGCCGGTATGGAGTTTTCGGAATCGCTTTTCCCACATCTGATCCCAGCATCGCTGCCAAAGCGTCACTGCCGCAGACGTTCCTGGACGTGTTTGCCAAACAAGCTGTGAAGATCCGTAACGCGATCTGAGGAGATGAGGAACCCTGCGGAAACTGCCTCGGGAACGCCACTTTCACAGTAACGTGGCGAAATGCCTTCGACGATGGTGACTGTCGATGGGTTCCCCGTGCCGGTCAGCGTGACCGGTCCGGAGAAGGGCCCCTATGTCGTGTTGCTGGGTGCAGCCCAGCATGCACCGGCTGCCTATGACGGGGTCTGTCAGCGCCTGCACACGGCGTCGGTCCGCACGGTCGTGATCGGCGCCGACCCCCGGCTACATCCCAAAGCGGTCATCGGCATCCTCGACGCGCTCGACGTCCGGTGGGGAATCCTGGTGGGGGATCGCGCAGGAGCGGAGCTCGCCTGGGAATTGGCCGCCACCCGGCTCGACCGGTTCACCGGCCTGGTCGTGATCGACCGCGGGCATCCGCGTGTACCCGACCAGAACGGTGTGGTCCGCGATGAGGACTGCCCACCGGTGGAGATCAACACCACCGCGCTGGTCAGCACCCCCGCCGCCCGCGCACTGGCCAGGGCCAGTCAGCGCTATGTGTACAGCGACTATCGGTTGGTGGAATTCACCGGCAGGCGCAATGCCGCTGAGTCCACCGCGCAGCTGGCCGCGGAAATCGTGTTACGCACCAGCACCTGGTGATTTAACGAGGCGGCGCGTCCGTCGCCTCGCTGGGAGTCCACGCCAGCGGTAGACCCGGCTGTCCGGGGAACAGGAAGTCGACGAATGCCTGTGCGGTGGGCTGTGGCTGGTGATTGGCCAGTCCGGGCCGCTCATTGGCTTCGATGAACACATACTCGTCGCGCGTCACGTCGGGCACCAGGAGATCGATGCCGGTGACCGGGATGCCGATGGCGTCGGCGGCCACCACGGCGACCCGGCACAGTTCGGGATGAACGATGGCCGTCACATCGTGAATGGTGCCGCCCTGGTGAAGGTTTGCGGTCTTGCGCACACGCAGCCGCTCGCTTTCGGGAAGGAGGTCGTCGAACGACCAACCGGCTTCGGCGACAGTCGCTTCGGTGACGTCGTCAAGGGGGATGCGGGATTCGCCACCGGTGGCCGCGGCGCGGCGGCGACTCTGGGTCTCGATGAGTTCCCGCACGGTGTGTTTGCCGGTGCCGACGATCTCGGCCGGCTTGCGCAGAGCCGCGGCGACGACCTTGCCGTCGATGACCACCAGGCGAAGATCATCGCCGGCGGCGCGTTGTTCGATCAGCACCTCGGGGTGCTGTTCACGGGCGCGGGCCAGGGCGGCGTCCAGCGCCTCGGGGCTGTCGATCCCGACGGTGATTCCCTTGCCCTGCTCGCCGCGGGTCGGTTTGACGACGACGTCGCCGACCTCGGCCAGGAAGGCATGATCGTCGTGATCGAAGGTGGCCAGGCGGCCCCGCGGCACGACGATGCCCGCTTCGGACACGATGCGACGGGTCAGTCGCTTGTCGTCGCAGCGACTCATCGCGACCGCGGAGGTGTATTCGCTCAACGACTCTCGCGTCACCACGCTGCGGCCGCCGAAGGACAATCGCATCTCACCGGTCTCGGCGTCGAGGACCTCGATGCGGATCCCGCGGCGCATGGCCTCATCGGCGATGATGCGCGCGTACGGGTTCAGATCGTCGACAGTCTCGGACGCCGGGGTGAACAGCGGCTCGTTGATCGCGTTCTTGCGCTTGACTGCCAACACCGGAACGCGCTGGAAGCCGAGCTTCTCGTACAGCGCGATCGCGGCATCGTTGTCGTAGGCCACCGAGAGGTCCAGGTAGGCGCGGCCGCGCTCACGGAAGACGGCGGCCAGCGTGCGGGTCAGCGATGCGCCGATGCCGGGCAGGCTGGCAGTCGGGTCGACCGCCAGTGACCACAGGCTGGAGCCGTCCTCGGGATCGTTGAACAGCCGTTTGTGGTCGACGCCGGTGACCGTGCCGACCACCGAGCCATCGTCATCGCGCACCGCGACCAGATACTCCACCGCGTCGCGGTGCAGGTGGTTGTTCCAGATCAGTTCGGTGGGGGCGGGGACCATGCCGCAGCGCACGTACACCCGATTCATCTCGTCGGCTTCGGCCTGATCGCGCAGCGGGCGCACGGTGAACCCGGCCGGTGTCGGGACGTCGGGGTCGTCGGGGTGCAACCGCCAGCGGTAGGTGTGGCTCGGGTCGATGAACAGCTCAGCGGGCGACTTGGCCACCAGCACATGCGATTCGCGGGCGTAGATGCAGATGTCGCGCCGGCCCTGCTCCTCCTGCTGCAGCACCGCGGCCAGCTTGTCGGGGTTCTCGAAGGTCTGCCCGAAAATCAGCCGGCCCCATCCCAATTCGAGGACGGTGTCGTCGGACATCTCGCGGACCAGCTCTTCGGGTGAGGCCTCGTGCAGGCTCATCGTGATGGCCTCGGTGTGCGACGAGGTGCTCATGCGGCCGGCCCCGTGATGCCGTGCTGCTGCAGCCATAGCTCGAGGAGTCCGATCTGCCAGAGTTCGTTGCCGCGCAGCGGGGTCAGCCGTCCGTTGGGATCGGCCAGCAACCGCTCGACGGCCTCGGGCCGGAACAGTCCGCGTTCCTTGGCCTGGGGGGCGTACAGCGCGTCGCGGACCATCTCCAGGTACGGCCCTTCCAGGTGGGTGAGCGCGGGAACCGGGAAGTAGCCCTTCGGCCGGTCGATCACCTCGGCCGGAATAACTTGGCGGGCAGCCTCTTTGAGCACGCCCTTGCCGCCGTGGGCGGTCTTGAGCTCGGGCGGGCAGGTCGCCGCCAGCTCCACCAGATCGTGATCGAGGAAGGGCACCCGGCCCTCCAGCCCCCACGCCATCGTCATGTTGTCGACGCGCTTGACCGGATCGTCGACCAGCATCACGGTGGTGTCCAACCGCAATGCCCGGTCCACGCCGGTCTGCGCGCCGGCCCGGGCGAAGTGCTCGGCCACGAACGACAGGCTGGGATCCTCACGGCCGGTGAGCCGGTCGTCGGCGAGCAGTGCGGCCACGCCGTCGTGATCGCGGTCGAAGAACGCTCCGCGGTAGCGCGCCAGGGACCCGTCGACGCTGACCGCGTCCGGCTCGGCCATCGGGGGATACCAGTGGTAGCCGGCGAACACCTCGTCGGCGCCCTGACCGGACTGAACGACCTTGACGTGCTTGGCGACCTCCTGGCTCAGCAGGTAGAACGCGACGCAGTCGTGGGACACCATCGGCTCGCTCATCGCGCCGATCGCACCCTGCAGTGCGGGCAGCATCCGGGCGGTGTCGATGCGGATCTGGTGGTGGTCGGTGCCGAAACGCTCGGCCACGATGTCGGAGTAGACGAACTCGTCGCCCTTGACGCCGCCGACCGATTCGAAGCCGATGGAGAAGGTGGACAGTCCGTGCTGGCCGGCTTCGGCGAGCAGGCCGACGATCAGGCTCGAGTCAACCCCGCCCGAGAGCAGGCAGCCGACGGGGACGTCGGCGACCAGGCGACGCTTGACGGCGGCCCGCAACGAGTCGAGAACCGCGTCCTCCCAATCGCGTTCGCTCCACTCGGACCGCTCCGCGTGACGGCTGAAATCCGGTTCCCAGTAGGTGATCTCACGTCGCTTGCCGTCGGGTTCGATGGCAAGCAGGGTGCCGGGGGAGAGCTTGCGGACCCCGCACAGAATGGTGCGCGGTGCTGGGACCACCGAATGGAAGGTCAGGTAGTGGTGCAGCGCGATCGGGTCGATGCGGGTGTCGACGCCACCGCCGGCGAGCAGGGCGGGCAGTGATGACGCGAACCGGATGCGGTGGGAGTCCTCGCTGATGTACAGCGGTTTGATGCCGAGCCGGTCGCGGCCGAGGAGTACCCGGCCGCTGTCCCGTTCGGTGATCGCGAAGGCGAACATCCCGTACAACCGGTCGACGAAGCGGTCACCCCAGTGGTGGTAGGCCTTGAGCAGCACCTCGGTGTCGCTGTGGGAGAAGAACCGGTAGCCGTGACCGGCGAGCTCGTCGCGCAGGGCTTCGTAGTTGTATATGCAGCCGTTCCAGGCGATGGTCAGTCCGAGTTCGGCGTCGACCATGGGCTGAGCCCCGGCTTCGGACAGGTCGATGATTTTCAGCCGGCGATGGCCGAGCGCCACCCGGCCCTGTGACCACACACCCGCCGCGTCCGGCCCACGGGGCTCCATCGTCGCCGCCATCGCAGCCACCGCGGCCACATCGGGGGCCTGATTGTCGAGACGGACTTCACCCGCCGCTCCACACATCGTTCCCGACCAATCCCGTCTGTTTCGCTACCCTCGGCGTTCCTATTTACCCGCGGCGAACGAGTCTTAACCCGGGCCGAGACGGTGCTCACACAAATAGGGGCTCCACACAAAACGGGGCTCCACACGAACCGCGCCCCTCGGCCAGGGGCACGAGGGGCGCGGGGCCCGCCTCACGGAGGGCCTGGGGTGTTGGTCTCCTCCAGTGGTTAGGAAACCCCCTCCAGTTCCTCACCGGTGAGGTCGATTTGCCGCACCGGTCCGGTGAACCAGTTCTTCACCGACGCATGCCAGTAGATGTAGAGCAGGATCAGCACGCCGCCGACCACCAGCGGGGTGTAGTTCACGAACTTCCACTCGAAGCTCGCGTCCCAGGGAGCACCGCCGATCGAGGTGGGAAACATCGCGATGATCGAGGTGATGATGATCTCGGCCAGCGCCAGAGGTGCCATCCACTTGTGATGCCCACGCAGGTTCCATTTGCCCAGGGGGAACGAGTCGCCGGCTTTCCAGCGGTAGTAGATCGGCACCGCGAAGCACAGATAGAGGCCGACCACCCCGATCGAGACAACCGCGAAAAAGGCGATCGGCACCGGGGCGCCGTTGATGTCCACCTGGACCAGGGCGGGCAGCGTCAAGATGGCCGCGATGGCCGCGGTGATCATGACGGCGTTGGCGGGCACCTTCTTCGCACTGAGTTTGGACCAGAGCTGATGGCCGGGCACCGCCCGGTCGCGGCTGAACGCGAACAACATCCGCGAGGCGCTGGTCTGGCACGCCGTGGTGCAGAACAGCTGCCCGGCGGTGGAGATCAGCAACACGATCGCCACCCACTTGGAGTCCATCGCCTGGCTGAAGATGGTGGCAACCGCGCCACCGCCCGTCGTTACGCCGTCGACGTCCTGGACGGCGAACAAGAAGCTCAGTAGCAGGATCCAGCCACCGATCGTGGAATAGAAGATCGACCGCCAAATACCTTTCGCCGCGCCATCGGCCGCACTCTTGGTCTCCTCGGACAAGTGGGCCGACGCGTCGTAACCGGTGATCGTGTACTGCGTGAGGATCGCCGACATCGGCAGCACGAACAGCAGGAAGCCGAAGCCGGAGGTGGATCCGCCGAAAAAGCCGGTGTTGTTGACCGTGGTGGCGAAGACCGTGGAGAAGCTGGCGTGCTGGGCGGGGATCAGCCACAGGATCACGATCACTGCGGCGGCGCCGATGACGTGCCACCACACCGAGATGTTGTTGATCACGGCCAGCAGATGGCTGGAGAAGATGTTGATGGTCGCGACGACCACCAGGATCACCAGGAACATGATGAATGTCCGGGTCAGGCTGTAGCCGGCCAGCCAGCTCTCACTGAAGGTGCCCAGCGTCAGGTCGAGGAAGGTCGCCGACCCGTAGGCCACCGACGCCAGAATCGCGATCAGACCGATCAGGTTCAGCCAGCCGGTGTAATAGCCCGCCTTCGGGCCGCCCAGTTTGGCTGCCCACCAATAGATTCCACCCGATGTCGGGAAAGCCGACACCAGCTCGGACATACACAGCCCGATGAGCAGGATGAAGACCGACAAGATCGGCCAGCCCCAGGCGATGGCCGCCGGGCCGCCGTTGTTCCAGCCCAGGCCGAACGATGTGAAGCAGCCGGCCAGGATCGAGATGATCGAGAACGAGATGGCGAAATTGCTGAATCCGGACCAAGACCGGTGCAGCTCCTGGGTGTACCCGAGGCTGGCGAGGTGCTTTTCGTCGTCGTCGAGTAGTTCGTGACCCTCTGGCACGGTGTCTCCTTCTGGGCGTCATGACGAAGAGGCGCCCACCGGCGCTCTCCTGAGTAGGGACAATAGAGTGCTATTGGTCTGGTGTCCTACCTTTGGAGTGACGTTTATGTAAACCTGGACGACGAGACCGTCGCGCTGGCGGCATCCAATGGTTGACTTTCCGTCGAATCAACCCGATCCCGGGCTATCGAGAGGGGCACGCGTGACGACTGATGGTGCAGGCCGCCGCCGACCAGGTCTGTTGCTGCAGGCCGAGCTGGATGCCATGGTGGCCGCCGGTGAGATCGACACGGTGATCGTCGCCTTTGCCGACATGCAGGGCCGGCTGACCGGCAAGCGGATCTCGGCCGAATTGTTCGTCGACGATGTCGCCGCCCACGGCGCCGAGTGCTGCAACTACCTGCTGGCGGTGGACGTCGACAACAACACCGTCGGCGGCTACGCGATCTCCAGCTGGGAGACCGGCTATGGCGACATGGTGATGACCCCGGATTTCAGCACGCTGCGCCGCATTCCGTGGCTGCCGGCCACCGCGCTGGTGATGGCCGATCTGTCCTGGACCGATGGCCGGCCGGTGAGTCAGGCGCCGCGCAGCATCTTGCGCAAGCAGCTCGACCGGCTCGCCGAACGCGACATGTGTGCGGTTGCCGCGACCGAACTCGAGTTCATCGCCTTCGACACGAGCTACCGCGACGCCTGGAAGTCCGGTTACCGCAACATCACTCCGGCCACCGACTACAACATCGACTACGCGATGCTGGCGTCGACCCGGATGGAGCCGCTGCTGCGCGACATCCGTAACGGGATGGCCGGTGCCGGCATGTACTGCGAGGGCGTCAAGGGCGAATGCAACCTCGGCCAGCAGGAGATCGGGTTCCGGTACGCCGACGCACTGGTCACCTGCGACAACCACACGATCTACAAGAACGGCGCGAAAGAGATCGCCGATCAGCACGGCAAGAGCCTGACGTTCATGGCGAAATACGATGAGCGGGAAGGGAACAGCTGCCACATTCACATCTCCTTCCGCGGCACCGACGGCTCGGCGGTGTTCGCGGACGACTCCGACGAACTCGGCATGTCGCCGATGTTCCGCAGCTTCATCGCCGGTCAGCTCGCCACGCTGCGCGAGCTGACGCTGTTCTATGCACCGAACATCAACTCCTACAAGCGGTTTGTCGACGGAAGCTTCGCTCCGACCGCGGTCGCATGGGGTATGGACAACCGCACCTGCGCTTTGCGGGTGGTCGGCCACGGGTCCGGGATGCGGATGGAGTGTCGCGCACCCGGCGGTGACGTCAACCAGTACCTCGCGGTGGCGGCGCTGATCGCCGGCGGTCTGTACGGCATCGACAATGGGTTGGAGCTGCCGGATGCGGTCGACGGCAACGCCTACACCAGTGGTGCCGAGCGGCTGCCGACCACGCTGGCCGAGGCCGCTGCGCTGTTCGAGGGGTCGACGGTGGCCCGCGAGGTGTTCGGCGACGAGGTCGTCGAGCACTACCTGAACAACGCCCGCGTCGAGTTGGCGGCGTTCAACTCCGCGGTCACCGACTGGGAGAGGGTGCGCGGTTTTGAGCGGCTCTGACCGGGAGCCCAGGCTCCGTCCCGTCGTAGGCCTCACGACGTATCTTCAGCAGGCTCAGACCGGCGTCTGGGATGTGCACGCCAGCTTCCTGCCCGGCATCTACATCGAAGGCGTCACGCTGGCCGGCGGTATCGCCACACTGCTCCCGCCGCAACCGGTGGACGCCGGCATCGTCGAGCGGATTCTCGACGGCATCGACGGCCTGATCATCACCGGCGGCAGGGACGTCGATCCGTCCGCGTACGGCCACGATCCGCACCCCGCCACGGACGTGCCGGACCGCGTCCGCGACGCGTGGGAGCTCACGCTGGTCGCCGCTGCGATACGCCGGCACCTGCCGGTGCTCGGCATCTGCCGCGGCGCGCAGGTGCTCAACGTCGCGCTGGGCGGCACACTGCACCAGCACCTGCCCGACGTCGTCGGGCACACCCGCCATCAGCAGGGCAACGCGGTGTTCACCACCTCGACGATCCGCACCGTGGCGGATAGCCGGCTGGCTGGCCTGATCGGCGAGAGCACGAACGCGCAGTGCTACCACCACCAGGCCATCGACCGGCTCGGTGACGGACTGATGATCAGCGCGTTCGACAGTGAGGGCGTGATCGAGGCCGTCGAGTTGCCGGGCGACGATTTCGTCCTCGCGGTGCAATGGCATCCCGAGGAAACCCTGGACGATCTTCGCGTGTTCGCCGGCCTGGTCGAGGCGGCCCGGGCCTATACAACGGAAAGAGTGAATTGAGTACAACCGAACTGGTCAATCCGGCCACGGAACAGTCGCTGCGCACGGTCGAGCTGACCGACGTCGCCGGGGTCGACGACGCCGTTGCGCGCGCCAAGGTCGCCCAAAAGGTCTGGGCGGCACAGGCACCCGCCGAGCGGGCGGCCGCATTGCGGGCGTTCGCCGCCGCAGTGGATGCGCATGTCGGGGAGCTGGCCGCCCTGGAGGTCGCCAACTCCGGTCACCCCATCGGCGCGGCCGAGTGGGAAGCCGGCCATGTGCGCGACGTGCTGCAGTTCTATTCGGCCACCCCGGAGCGCTTGTCGGGCAAGCAGATCCCGGTGGCCGGTGGCCTGGACGTGACTTTCAACGAGCCGATGGGTGTGATCGGGGTGATCACGCCGTGGAACTTCCCGATGCCGATCGCGGTGTGGGGTTTCGCGCCCGCGCTGGCCGCAGGTAACGCGGTGGTGCTCAAACCGGCCGAGTGGACGCCGCTGACCTCGATGCGGCTCGGTGAGCTCGCGGTGGAAGCCGGCCTGCCGAAGGACCTGTTCCAGGTGCTGCCCGGCCGCGGTTCGGTGGTCGGCGAGCGGTTCATCAGCCACCCCGATGTCCGCAAGATCGTGTTCACCGGCTCGACCGAGGTCGGCACCAAGGTGATGGCCGGGGCGGCCAACCAGGTCAAGCGGGTCACCCTGGAGCTCGGCGGTAAGAGCGCCAACATCGTCTTCGCCGACTGCGATCTGGAGAAGGCCGCGGCCACCGCACCCTACGGCGTGTTCGACAATGCCGGGCAGGACTGCTGTGCGCGCAGCCGGATTCTCGTGCAGCGCAGCGTGTTCGACAAGTTCATGGAACTCCTCGAACCGGCCGTCAAGGGTCTGGTCGTCGGTGATCCCGCGGCCAGGGAGACCGAGATGGGACCGCTGGTGTCGCGCAAGCACTTCGATTCGGTGGCCGCCTACGTTCCCGATGACACGAACGTCGCGTTCCGCGGCTCAGCGCCGAGTGGGCCCGGTTTCTGGTTTCCACCGACCGTACTCACCCCGCAACGCACCGACCGCACCGTCACCGAGGAGATCTTCGGACCGGTCGTCGCGGTGCTGCCGTTCGACGACGAGGCGGACGCCATCGCGCTGGCCAATGACACCGAATACGGTCTGTCCGGGTCGATCTGGACCGACAACCTGTCCCGGGCAGTCCGGGTGTCCCGCGCGGTCGAGGCGGGCAACCTGAGCGTGAACTCGCATTCGTCGGTCCGGTACAACACCCCGTTCGGCGGCTTCAAACAGTCCGGGCTCGGCCGCGAACTCGGCCCGGACGCACCCCTGCACTTCACCGAAACCAAGAACGTCTTTTTTGCTGTAGAGGAGAGCTAGATGGATCTGTCCCAGCGACTCAAGGACAAGGTCGCCGTCGTCACCGGTGGCGCGAGCGGTATCGGGCTCGCGGCCGTCAAACGGATGCGGGACGAAGGCGCGATCGTCGTCATCGGGGATCTCGACGAGACGACCGGCAAGACCGTCGCCAACGACTTGAACGTGACGTTCGTCCAGGTCGACGTTGCCGATCAGGTCGCGGTGGATAAGTTGTTCGACACCGCTTTCGAGTTGCACGGCGGCGTCGACATCGCGTTCAACAACGCGGGTATCAGCCCGCCCGACGACGACCTCATCGAGAACACCGGCATCGACGCCTGGGACCGGGTGCAGGACGTCAACCTGAAGTCGGTGTTCTTCTGCTGCAAGGCGGCGTTGCGGCACATGGTGCCCGCGCAGCGCGGCTCGATCATCAACACCGCCTCGTTCGTGGCGGTCAACGGTTCGGCCACCTCCCAGATCTCCTACACCGCATCCAAGGGTGGCGTGCTGGCGATGTCGCGCGAACTCGGAATCCAGTACGCGCGCCAGGGAATTCGGGTCAACGCCCTGTGCCCCGGACCGGTGAACACCCCGTTGTTGCGGGAGCTGTTCGCCAAGGATCCCGAGCGGGCCGCCCGCCGACTGGTGCACGTGCCGATGGGCCGGTTCGCCGAGCCGGAGGAGCTGGCCGCCGCGGTGGCATTCCTGGCCAGCGACGACTCGTCGTTCATCACCGGGTCGAGCTTCCTGGTCGACGGCGGCATCACCGGCCACTACGTCACCCCGCTGTAAGCCATGACAGCCGTACCGGAACCGCAGCAGGCCCACGAGGCACTGCTGCGTCCGGTGCGCCTGGGCAACGCCTTCGAGGACACCGTCGGCCGGCTACTGCAGACCATCAAGCTCGGTGTGCTCACCCCGGGTGACTCGCTGCCCCCAGAACGGGAGCTCGCCACCCGGCTCGGCGTCAGCCGCGACACCGTCCGGGAAGCGATCAAATCTCTGGCCGACGCCGGTTATCTGGTGTCGCGGCGCGGCCGCTACGGCGGCACGTTCCTGGCCGAGTCGCTGCCCGCCCCCACCGAAGGCCGGGTGCGGTTCAGCCGCGCCGACATGGACGACGCGCTGCGGCTGCGCGAGATCCTCGAAGTCGGCGCCGCCCGGATGGCCGCGACCCGAACGCTGACCGCCGCCGAGCGCGAAGGGTTGTGGTCCCGGCTGACCGACGTGCGCTGCTCGTGTGCAGAGGACTATCGGCGGCTGGACTCGCGGCTGCATCTGGCCATCGCGGAGGCCGCCGGATCAGCCTCACTGGTGCCGCTGGTGGCCGAGAACCGGATGCGGCTGAACGCGTTGTTGGATCAGATTCCGTTGCTGCGGCGCAACATTGCGCACTCGGACGAACAGCACGAGGCCATCGTCATCGCCATCCTCGCCGGCGATCCGGATGCCGCCGGAGCGGCGATGCAGGCTCATGTCGCCGGGTCGGCGGCCCTGCTGCACGGCTTTCTGGACTGAATATCTCCGACGGCTTTATTGCCATTTCTGCTTCTGCCGCAACGCGTGCGCGCATCCTGTGCCCATGGCCGTTGTGAAGGAGATCTGCAATGGGTACCGGACCGCAACACGATGATTCCGCCGATCGCGCGCTGAAGGCCAAGCACCGCGCCCTGTGGGCGTCGGGTGACTACCCCACGGTGGCCGCCGAGTTGGTGGCCGAGCTCGGGCCGAAGCTCGTCGACGCTGTCGGCGTCCGGCCCGATCAGGTGGTTTTGGACGTGGCCGCCGGCGCCGGTAACGCCTCGATTCCGGCCGCCGAGGCCGGCGCGAGAGTGACCGCCAGTGACCTCACTCCGGAGCTCTTCGATGCCGGCCGCCGGATCGCTGCCGCCCGCGGTGTCGAGTTGGAGTGGGTGGAGGCCGACGCGGAGGCACTTCCGTTCGCCGACAACCACTTCGATGTCGTCCTGTCCTGTCTGGGCGCGATGTTCGCCCCGCATCATCAGGCGGCCGCCGACGAGCTGGTGCGGGTGTGCCGGCCGGGTGGGACGATCGGGATGATCAACTGGACGCCACAGGGCTTCATCGGCCAGTTGTTCGCCACCATGAAGCCCTACGCCGCGCCGCCGCCTCCGGGCGCCTCGCCCGCACCGCTGTGGGGCGACGAGAACCATGTACGAGAGTTGTTCGGCGACAAGGTCACCGACCTCACCATGGAACGCGGGACCCTTCAGATGGCGCACAGCCCCAGCCCGGTGGAGTTCCGGGAATACTGGAAACGCAACTACGGACCGACGATCGCGGTGTACAGCTTCAACGCGGAGCGCCCCGATCAGGTGGCCAACCTCGACCGGGACTTCCTGGCGTTCCTCGAGCAGTGGAACCAGTCGGATCAGCCCGGACACACCGCGTACTCCGCCGAGTATCTGGTGGTGACGGCGACCAAGGCGGCGCAGGACTGAGGGTGATCATCCGGTGATGAGCGCCAACCCGGCAATACCGACGAGGTAGAGCACGGTCACGGCGATGGAGTCCAGGCCCATCCGGAGCCATTGCCGCTGCGGGCGAAAGATCAGTCCTGCCATGTACACCACGGTGAGCAGCCCGGCCAGCGCGGTGAGGTAGATGTCGGTGTGGTGGGCGGTCGGCAACACCGCGTCGCCGGACAGCAGCGCCGCGAGCAGGAACAGCACCGGCAGGAAAGCGTTGCCGCCGAAGATGTCGCTCATCGCCAGCTTGTAATCGCCCATCCGGGTCGATGCCAAGCCGGTCGAGAGTTCGGGCAGCGAGGTGGCGGCGGCCAGCACGGTGGCACCGAACAACACCCCTGACATGCCCCAGCGGCCGAACACCTCCTCGCCGCTGCGTTCGATCAGAACACCGGCGATCAGCGTCGCGACGGCCGCGACGGCGAACACGGTGGCTGCGCGGCCGGTGCTGAGACCCCTTTTCGTAGCGGCCTTCTCGTTGGTGGCGGTGGAGTGACCCGGCGGCTTGTCCTGGCTGTCCGGCGCATGACCGGCCTGGTGCCACGGCAGTCCCCGCCCGGCGCGGCGAATCAGGTACAGGCCGATCGCCCAGACCACGACGATCAGGACCGCACCGGGAGTCAGCCGCCAGGCGATCAGCGAGTTGGGCAGCTGCGTGGACATCACCACGATCACCAACAGCGCCACCACCAGGCCGGCTTCCAGCACCAGGGTCAGCGATGCCGCCAGGTAGGTCAAAGGCTTACGCGGCCGCGTGCCGGCGGCGTCCAGGACGGCCAGTACGACGGTCTGGATCGCGATGCCACCGAGGATGTTGCCGACCGCCACATCGACGTGATGCGACAGTGCGGCGCTGGCGGTGATGGCGATCTCCGGCAGGTTGGTCGCGATCGCGAGCAGGATGACCCCACCCATTGCAGCGCCCAGATGCCACCGCTGCGAGAGCACGTCGGTCGTCTGGGACAACCTGATTCCCGCGAACCAGATCACGGCGGCGCAGGCGACGAAGATCGCCACCAGCGCCGGTGAGGGCAAAGACGTCACGGCGATGTGTTCCCGCCCGGCGCGATGCTAACCAGAGGACAACAGTTGTCCAGCGACAAACAATCGCCGCGGGCGTCGGGTCGCTCAGCCGACCTGATCGTCGCGGCCGGCGGCGTTGAGGAGATCCTCGCGCGCTCGCGCCACCCGGGAGCGGATGGTGCCCACCGGGCATCCGCAGACCTCGGCCGCCTCGGCGTAGGACAACCCCAGCACCTGGGTCAGCATCAGCGCGTTGCGGCGGTCGGTGTCCAGACCGTCGAGCAGCATCCTGATCTCGGTGATGTCTTCGAATCGGCCTGCGCTGCGCCGCGAGTCGAGCACCTGCTCCAGATCGATCGCGGACGTCGTGCGTGGTCGGGCCTGATTGCGGCGGATCTGGTCGACGACTACGCGGCGGGCGATCGACAGCAGCCAGGTCCGGGCCGAGGACCTACCGGAGAACCGGGGGAGTGCGCCCAACGCCCGCAGGAACGTCTCCTGCGTCAGGTCGTCGGCGTGACCGGGATCACCGAGGAAGGCGACCGCGCGCCACACATCGCGCTGGGTGGCCTTGATGAACGCCTCGAGTGCGGCTGCATCGCCCCGGCCTGCGGCCAGGGCCAGCGCAGTCACGGGGTCGTCGTCGCGTTCGGCCACGCTCAGTGAGACTAGGGGATCACCATGACCGGCACATTCCCGGCCTGTTGCCGGCGCGTATTTTGGGAGTACGGGGAACCCGACGGCCACGGCAGCCGACTCATCCCTCGGGTCCGCAACACAGTCAAGGAGAGCGATGACGGTATCGGTCGTGGGCGGTTCCGCCGCCGCGAACGTGTCCGGCGCCGCGCACCGGGTCGAACTCGACGTCGCGGGGATGTCCTGCGCGGCGTGCGCGGCCCGGATCGAGACCAAGCTCAACAAGGTCGACGGGGTGCGTGCCTCGGTCAATTACGCCACCCGGGTGGCCAGCGTCGATGCCCCCGACTCGGTGGCCGTCGAGGATTTGTGCGAGGTGATCCGCAAGGCCGGGTACGACGCCGCCCCGCGCTCCGCCTCGACCGCCGAGACGGTGGACCCCGACGACACGCTGGCCCGCAGCCTGCTGCGGCGGCTGGCGATCGCCGCCGTGCTGTTCGTGCCGCTGGCCGATCTGTCGGTGATGTTCGCGGTCGTGCCCAGCACGCGGTTCACCGGCTGGGGCTGGCTGCTCATCGCGCTGGCGGCGCCGATCGTCACGTGGGCGGCCTGGCCGTTCCACCGGGTCGCCCTGCGCAACGCCCGCCACGGCACCGCCTCGATGGAGACGTTGATCTCGGTCGGGGTCACCGCGGCCACACTGTGGTCGCTCTACACGATCTTCATCGGGCATCGCGACCGGCGCAGTGACGGCATCTGGCAGGCCCTGCTGAGCAGCGACTCGATCTACCTGGAGGTGGCCGCCGGCGTCACCGTCTTCATCCTGGCCGGCCGCTACTTCGAGGCGCGGGCGAAGTCGCGGGCCGGCAGCGCGTTGCGTGCGCTGGCCGCGCTGAGCGCCAAGAACGTGACGGTCCTGCTGGCCGACGGCAGCGAAATGGTGCTTCCGGCGGACGAACTCAAAGAGCAGCAGAAATTCGTGGTGCGCCCCGGCGAGACGATCGCCGCCGACGGGTTGGTGATCGAGGGTGACGCCGCCATCGACATGAGCGCGATGACGGGCGAAGCCAAGCCGTCGCGTGCCCATCCCGGTGGGCCGGTGATCGGTGGAACGGTGGTGCTCGACGGCCGGCTGATCGTCGAGGCGGCTGCCGTGGGCGCCGACACCCAGTTCGCCGGGATGGTGCGGTTGGTCGAAGAAGCGCAAGCCCAGAAGGCCGATGCGCAACGGTTGGCCGACCGGATCGCCGGCGTGTTCGTGCCGGTGGTCTTCGGTATCGCGGCGCTGACGGCGACAGGCTGGTGGCTCGCCGGAGCCGACGCCGATCGGGTGTTCTCGGCGGCGCTGGCGGTGTTGGTGATCGCGTGCCCCTGCGCGCTGGGGCTGGCCACCCCGACCGCGATGATGGTGGCCTCCGGCCGCGGCGCGCAGCTCGGCATCTTCCTCAAGGGTTACCGTGCGCTCGAGGCCATCCGCGCAGTTGACACCGTGGTGTTCGACAAGACGGGCACGCTGACCACCGGGCATCTGGCGGTCACCGAGGTGACGGTCACCGACGGCGCGCAATCCGACGAGATCCTGGCGCTTGCCGCGGCCGTCGAGGTCGCTTCCGAACATGCTGTCGCGGTGGCCATCACGACCGCCATCGACGAGCGAAGGCCGGTGGAGGACTTCCGTGCCCACCCCGGCCGCGGGGTCGTCGGAACGGTGTCCGGGCACCACGTGACGGTCGGCCGCCCGTCGTGGGTCGCCGGGCAGGCGGATGTCCCCGAGTCGGTGCAGTCGGCGCGGCGCCGCGGTGAATCCCGGGGTGAGACAGTCGTGTTCGTCGCCGTCGACGGACAGGTGTGCGGTGCCGTGGCGGTGGCCGACGCGGTGAAGGAATCGGCCGCCGACGCGGTGGCCGCTCTACACCGGCGGGGGATGCGCACAGTGCTGCTCACCGGCGACAACGCCGCCGCCGCGGGTGCGGTGGCCGCGCAGGTGGGCATCGAGGAAGTCATCGCCGAGGTGCTGCCCGAAGGCAAGGTCGACGTCATCGAGCAACTGCGCGAGCACGGCCGGGTGGTCGCCATGGTCGGCGACGGCATCAACGACGGACCCGCGCTGGCGTCGGCGGATCTGGGCCTGGCGATCGGGCGCGGCACCGATGTGGCGATCGGCGCCGCTGACATCATCCTGGTGCGCGACGATCTTGACATCGTCCCGCAGGCACTCGACCTGGCCCGGGCAACCATGCGCACGATTCGGACCAACCTGTTCTGGGCATTCGGTTACAACGTGGCGGCCATCCCGATCGCCGCCGCCGGATTCCTCAATCCGCTCATCGCCGGTGCGGCGATGGCATTCTCGTCGTTCTTCGTGGTCTCGAACAGCCTGCGGCTGCGCAACTTCGACTCCCGCTAACGGAAGGCAGATCTCGTGTCACAGACGTTCAAGGTCACCGGCTTGCACTGCCAGAGCTGTGTGCGGGTGGTGACCGGTGCGCTGGCGGCGCTGCCGACGGTCAGCGCCGTCGACATCGACCTCGATCCCGAGGGCGCGTCGATCGTGCGGGTCGACGGCGAAGTCACCGTCGACCAGGTGCGCGAAGCGCTGGCCGACGAGGACTACACCGTTATCGGCTGAAATACCAAGTGCCCGAGGATGATTGAGTGAATCCCGAAGCCATGTTGTGGCTTGCGCTGGATCTGACCGGTACGTTTGTGTTCGCGCTCAACGGCGCGTTGACCGCGGTGCGTGCCGCGCGCCTGGACATCGTCGGCGTGGTCACCCTCGGCATGATGACGGCTCTGGGCGGCGGCGTCATCCGCGATGTGATCATCGGAGACATTCCGCCTGCCACATTCCGAGACTGGCGGTACTTCGCACTCGCGGTCGCCGGTGGCCTGCTGGCCTTTGCGCTGAGCAAGATGCTGAACCGATTGGAGGCGGCGATCACGGTGTTCGATGCGATGGGCCTGAGTGTCTTCGCGGTCATCGGAACCAGTAAAGCGGCGGCGTTCGGGTTGGGTGTCGCCCCGGCGATGGCGTTGGGCGTGATCACCGCGGTGGGCGGTGGCACGCTTCGCGACGTCCTGGTCGGGCAGATCCCCACCGTCCTGCGCAGCGATCTGTATGCGATCCCGGCGCTGGCGGCGGCCGCGATCACGGTCGGTGCGATCCGGTTGGACTGCTACGGACTCGCGGCCGCTCTGGGCGCCGCGGCGGTCTGCTTCGTCATCCGGATGCTCGGGGTGCGGTTCGGCCTCAACGCACCGGGTCCGCTCGGCACCGGTCGCTGAGGTCGACATGCCCGATCTGGTCGAGGTTCCGATCACCAGGGAACTGGTGCGCGGGGCGCAGGAGCTCGAAAGCACGGATCACGGTCTGCTGCCGCATCGGCTGCCCGCATGGGCGCGAGCGCAATGCGCCGACCCACAACTCGCGATGGCCGAAGCCCAGCCGGCCGGTTGCCGATTGGTGTTCGAAACCCGGTCCACCGAAATCGAATTGGACGCGCTGCGCACCCGGCCCGCCTACGTGGGCATGCCCATGCGACCCGACGGCCTCTACGACCTGCTGATCGACGGCGAGCTGACAGCACAGGCCAGCCTGACCGGCGGCAACGTGCTGATGAAAGATGCTGCCGCCGGTACCGAGGAACTCATCGCCGGGCCTGCTGGCACGATTCGCTTCACCGGCCTGTCGGACCGGCCCAAGTCTGTGGCAATCTGGTTGCCGCACAACGAGATCACCGAACTGATCGCACTGCGCAGCGACCACCCGTTGCAGCCAAGCCCGATCACCCGGCCGGTGTGGCTGCATCACGGCAGTTCCATCAGTCACGGCTCCAATGCCGTGCACCCCACCGGCACCTGGCCCGCGGTGGCCGCCGCCGGCGCGGACGTCGAACTGATCAATCTCGGAATGGGCGGGGCGGCGCTGCTGGATCCCTTCACCGCCCGCACGATGCGAGACATCCCCGCCGACCTGATCAGCGTCAAGATCGGGATCAACATCGTCAACGCCGACCTGATGCGACTGCGCGCGTTCGGACCGGCCGTCCATGGCTTCCTCGACACCATCCGCGACGGGCATCCGGTCACGCCGATCGTCGTCGTCTCCGCGGTGCACTGTCCCATCCATGAGGACACGCCGGGCCCGTTGGCGCCCGACTTCAGCGGCGGAACACTGGCATTCGCCGCCACCGGAAACCCGACCGAGGTGTCGGCAGGCAAGCTGACGTTGCGCGTCATTCGCGACGAGCTTGCCCGCATCGTCAGCCAACGTGCGGTCACCGACCCGAACCTGCGCTACGTCGACGGCCTGGACCTGTACGGCCCCGCGGACTTCGCCGAATTCCCGTTACCTGACCGACTGCACCCCGGCCCGCAGGCCCACGAACGCATGGGGCAGCGCTTCGCCGACGTGATTCGCGAGACCCTCGTCAGCTGACGGGATGATCGAATCAGTCTGTTGCCGAGGCTAATTCAGTGCGACGAGTGTGGTGGGCAGTGCCGGTCGCGAGCTACCACCTCGGGTTGAGGATCTGGCGATGTGCTGCATCGACTCGTCGACCGCGACCGACCTGCCACACACTCACCCTATCATCTGAACATCTGAACAGATATGTTGATGACATGACCGATTACTCATTGCCTGACTTGGACTACGACTACAGCGCGCTGGAGCCCCACATTTCCGGCGAGATCAACGAGATTCACCACAGCAAGCACCATGCGACGTACGTCAAGGGCGTGAACGACGCGCTGGCCAAACTCGAGGAAGCTCGCGCCAACGACGATCACGCCGCGATCTTCCTCAACGAGAAGAACCTGGCATTCCATCTGGGTGGCCACGTAAATCACTCGATCTGGTGGAAGAACCTGTCACCCAACGGAGGTGATAAGCCCGTCGGTGAACTGGCTGCCGCCCTCGACGACGCCTTCGGCTCCTTCGATGGTTTCCGCTCTCAGTTCACCGCAGCGGCCAACGGTTTGCAGGGTTCCGGTTGGGCGGTGCTGGGCTACGAGCCGCTCGGTGGCAGATTGCTGACCTTTCAGCTGTACGACCAGCAGGCGAACGTTCCGCTCGGAATCGTCCCGCTGCTGCAGGTCGACATGTGGGAGCACGCCTATTACCTGCAGTACAAGAACGTCAAAGCCGACTACGTCAAGGCCGTCTGGAATGTGGTGAACTGGGCTGACGTCCAAGATCGGTTCGCAGCCGCCACGACGAAGGCTCCTGGCCTCATCGCTTAGACCACGACAGCGCACCAGCGGTGGCCGACGACGAAAAGACGCGGTGGGCAATCGATGTCATGACCGCATGGACGCAGGATGACTCGGCGGAGTTCGTCCACGGCCGCATCGACGCTTACCTCGCCGAACCCGGAGGTTCGGCCGGGTTGATCACCGGACTGGTCAATCTGTCCGGATTGTTGTTGATGGGGGTGGAGGCAACCACCGGGAAGAGCGCTCCGGTGATCCTGCAAGCGATCGCATCGACGCTGTCCCGTAGCGACGGCTCGGCGGCGCCGTAAATCAGCGCCGGTTCTTGGCCAGCTCCCGCAGCATCGCGTTGTAGGCGTCGAGATCGTCGTCGTAGTGGGCGTCGGCGTGCCGGTCGGTGCGGGTGGCGGTCCGCCGATCTTGGCGTGCCCATTGGACCACCAGGGCCACCACGACGACGATCACGGGGAGTTCGCTTGAGCCCCAGGCGATCGCCCCGCCGAGGTGCTGGTCGTCGTTGAGGCTCGCCAGCCACGGCAGGTGCAGGTTGCGGTAGAACGTGCCCCCGAGCGCCGAGGTCATCGTCATGGTCGCGATCCCGAAGAACGCGTGAAACGGCATCACCGCGAATAGCAGGCCCAGCCGCCCGATGAACGGCAACCGCTTCGGGCCCGGGTCGATGCCGATGATCCCCCAGAAGAACAGGTACCCGGTGATCAGAAAGTGCAGGGTCATGAACTCGTGACCCCAGTGGTAGCGCACCAGGGTGTCGAAGATCGGGGTGAAGTACACCGCATACAGCGACCCGACGAACAACACGAAAGCCGTTGCGGGATGGGACAGAAACCGTGACACCGGTGAATGCACCAGCCACAGCAGCCATTCCCGTGGCCCCGGCGGCCTGCCTGCGCCCGCCACCGGAAGCGCGCGCAACGCCAGGGTGATCGGTGCGCCCAGCACAAGGAACACCGGGATGAACATGTTCAGCGCCATGTGCTCGGCCATGTGCACGCTGAACATCGCCGAGCCGTAGGCGCGCACCCCGGAGCTGGTCGCGAACAGCAGTGCGGCACAACCCAGCAGCCATGCCACCAACCGGCCCGGCGGCCAGGCGTCTCCGCGCCGTCGCAGCCGGATGTATCCGATCACGTAACCCAGCGCCAAGACCACCGCCGCAACGCCGAGCAGCACGTCGAAACGCCAGACCGTCAGCAGCCGAAGCGCATTCGGTGGGTCGGGGAGTTGGTAGCCGAGGAAGACGTCCCAGGCGGTGAACTGGTGGGCCAGCAGTCGGGGCGCGGTCTGAATCGCCATCGCCGACACGGCGGCGACCGCAAGGATGCCGGCCACCGCGCCGGTCACGGCCCTCCGGGCGCCGATCACCATGCTCACGAGCAGGGCGACCGCGGCCAGCGCGCCGAATCGCCCATAGTCCGACGCCAACCCGGCCGGTGCCGCCAGCAGGAACCACAGCACTGCCCCGTACGTCAGTGCCACCGCGCCGGCCGCCCGCTCGGTGAACAGAATCCGTCTGCGCAGTTCGGCTTTCGGCGGGGCCAGCGCCGCACTCACCGCCACGCCGGTCAGCACAGCCAGCGCAGCAGCGAAGACGATCACGGCGCTGGTCGCGTAGTCGTGGTTGGGCCCCTGGCCGGCGTTGCCGGTGACCGGCAGTGCGATCACGCCGATGAACGTGGGAATCAGCAGCACGGCGTGCCACGACCAGCGGACGGTGGCTCGCAGACTGATGGTCACCACGGCAGCGACGACAGCGACGGCGATCCAGCCGCGGCCCATTTCCGAAGCGCCGAGCGCACTTCCGAGACCACCGCCGGTGATCAGGCGGGTGACCGGCACCCCGGCCGCGTTGGCGGCCTGGACCGGAATCATCGCCAGCGCCGTCAGCAACCAGACCGGTGCCAGGCGTTCGGCCAGCAGATGCACCCGGAACGACGCCGGGTCGAGCACGCCGCGGTCGTCGGGCTCGGCGGTGATGACGATGAACACCAGCGCGCCCAGACAGATCGCCGCGGCCAGCGTCGCGGTGAAGTAGCCGACCAGCCCGGCGACGCTGGTCGCCATGCCGGGGTAGGAGTCGCCGGTCGCGGTGAAGCGACGGTCACCGGACGCCACCGCGTAGCCGACGAGGGCGGCCAGCAGGCCCAGGTAGCCGCCCAGCATCCACCGACCCGGCGAACGGGTGCCTGTGCGGGTCGCCTCCATCGTCGCGAGTCTACGACTGGCCGTCGTAGTCGAGTCGCCGTGGTGGGAACTTTCTGGTGCGATGAATCGACCATTGCTGACGTGCGGAGCGGAGAAGGAGTGCCCGGTGATCGCTGACCTGACGCTGCGCTGGGTCGTCACGCTGCTGTTCGTGCTCGCCGCCGCGGAATGCCTCTCGACCCTCGTCGGCGGTGAGCGGCGCCCGGCGGCCGTCGTCAGCCAACTGCTGCACGTCGTGATGGCGGTGGCGATGGCGGTGATGGCCTGGCCGTGGGGCGCGGCGTTGCCGACCGTCGTGCCGATGGTGTTCTTCCTGCTCGCGACGCTGTGGTTCGTCGCTGTCACAGCCAGCCCGATCGGCGCCGGTCACCGGATCGCGGGCGTTTATCACGCACTGATGATGCTGGCGATGGCCTGGATGTATGCGGTGATGAACGGGCGGCTGTTGCCCGGTCAGGCGTCCTACGCCGGGGACACCGCGTCGACGTCCGCAGGGTCGTCGGGCCATGCCGGCCATGCGGGGATGAACATGCCCGGCATGGACATGTCCGGAAGCGCGGCCGCGGCCGACGGCTCCGGCGGCGGGTATCCGCCCTACATCGACACGCTGAACTGGGTGTGCACTCTTCTGTTCGCGGTGGCCGCGGTGTTCTGGCTGTATCGCTACCTCGCGGTGCGGATGGACCGTGAGCCCGCCGCGACGGCGCGGCCGCTCGGGATCCTGTGTCAGTCGATGATGGCCGCCGGGATGGCGATCATGTTCGGCGTCATGCTCTGAGGCGACGACGAACTGTGGCCCGACACAGGATCGGGCCACCGCTCGTGGTGTGTGGGTCTAACAGGAGCCCTGCGCCCGCAGCGCCGTCTTAGTCGTCGTCGCGGTGCATACCTGAGTAGCTGTCGACGAAGCGCGCCGATGAGGAGTGGCTGCGACCTGGTGGCCGCTGAGTTGGCGGATCACTGCTGCGGAGAGGTCTGCCTCGTCGGGTAGCGCCGCGCCCCTGGTTTGCAGGGAGTCGTAGGTCGTCTTGATCAGGCCACCGTTCAACAGGCCCGTCACCGTGCCGTTCGATCCGTGGGTCGGGTGCTCGTAGTTCGGCGTCCCAAAAGCGTTGTGGTAGTTGATCCCGAGCGGGGAATCGTCCAAGGCCTTGTTGAATGCGGTGCTCTGGTTGAACACCCGGTCGCCGAGTGCTTGGACGGCGCGCACGCCCGGCGCCGGATTGCCCGGAGTGTCTTCACTTCCGAAGCCCGGCCGGCCGACTGCGTCGCCTGACGGGGTGCTGTAGCCATGGGCGTGCGCGATACCCGCTCCGGGAGTCGCCATCATCAGTACCGCGGCCAGAGCGGTTCCGCCCAGTGCGGCGCCTGCGCGAATGCGGCGCTGGGGATTGATGTGCTGCGTGATCATCTGAGTCTGCCTTTCAGTCGATGGTGTTGTTGTCAACGGCCGCGGCCGTTGCAGGCCGCCGTGGTAGGCACCCCGGTGTCGGTGCACATCGCCTTGGACCCGCTGCCGCCGCCGGTGGCAGTGCCGGCACCTGCCCCGCCGCGGGTATTGGCGCCTCCGCTCTTCGCGCTGCTCTCGGAGCTGCCGCTGTTGCCGGAATCCGAGCCGCCGTGGTCGTGACCGGGATGCGCGGCCGCATTTCCCGCCAGGGCGGCGCTCAATGTGAGCGCTCCGGAGGCCAAGAACGCGCCCAGTAGTCGCGGCACCCGACTGTGTTTTCTGACCTTCATTCGTCTCTCCTGTGCTCATAGACCTCGATCTACTACAGGTCGTAGTAATCGAGGGCATACCGGTGCCCTCGCGGGCCGGCTGACCTGTCTGGGTCAGCTCCGTGCGAGCCCTAGACCATCGCCGTGGGGGCTGATCCCTCACAGCGGACAGTCAGGAAATGCACAGACAATTGGTCGCCAGGCGCCGTGGAAAGTTCCCCGCGTCAGGCCGCCGAGCCGTCGGTGGGGTAGAGGTGCCCGCGGCGACGGCCGCGAGAGGCGCTGTCGGGCAACACCACATCGGCGGTGACAGGCGCGGCGTCACCCCGTGGCTCCGGCTCGGACGCGCGGCTGTCGCGCCACACCAGCAGCGCCAGGACAGTCCCGGCCAGCACGGGCAGGTGCGACAGGACTCGGTCGAGCGTCACCGCGCCCGCGACCGCGTCGGTGACGACGTAGCCGGTGAGGATCGCGGTGAACACCGAAAGCACTCCGGCCAGGCCGGCGGCTGCCGTCGGCCGCGCCGCCGCGCCGATCATGACCGCGCCCAGTGCCGCCGACCATGCCGTCGACTCGTTGAGCAGGTGGCCGCCCATCATCGCGTGGTGGGTGGCCGCCGACGTCCCGACGTTGACGCCGAAGGCCTGGGCGGCAGCCAGCCCGACCTGCATGAGGCCGACGACGGCCAACGTCGCGCGCAGCATGATGTTGGTCGATGGCAGCCGCCGACGTGCCGCCTGGAGCTGGTCGCTCGGCGCAGCGACGGCCGCCACCTGGGACCGGCCGGCCAGCCGGCGCAGCTGCTGCGTCTGCTCGACGGCCCGGGCGTACCACGCCCCGCACTGGTCACAGGTGGTGAGATGCTCGTCGACCCGGGCCGCGGGAACGGGTTCACGTTCGCCGTCGATCCGGGCTGACAACGCCTCCCGGGCGACATCGCAGTCCACGCATCAATAGTCGCGTACGAGGGCCGGATTGTTCCAGCGTCCCGGGCCGGGCCCGCCTGCTGGGCTAGATTCCTAGTCATGGATGCCCCCGGCGATACGGCGAAGGTCGAGCTGGCCTCGTCCGCGCTGGCCGATGTGGACATCCACAGTTGGACGCAACGGTTCGATCTGTTGTCCGACCCGCACCGGCTGGAGATCCTGCTCGGACTACACCGGGCGCCCGGCATCTGCGTCGGCGATCTCGCGGCCGCCGTGGGCCGGTCGGAAAATGCTGTCTCACAAGCACTTCGAGTGCTCCGTCAGCAGGGCTGGGTCACCTCGACGCGAGTGGGGCGTCAGGTCAGCTACCGGCTGGAAGATCACACCGTGCACGACCTGCTGCACTGGATCGGCGCCGCACACTCCGAGTGAGTGGACTCGTCACTTCACTATCTGTACAGGTAGACAGATATCTCGCCGGCCGATTAGGGTTGACCGTTGGGGACGGACCCGACCGCGAGGAGACACGTTGAGCGTCCAGATCACGGCCATGCACATGAGCGACGGCCTGGTCAACGCGCCTACCTCGGTGATGTTCGGGGTCCTGGCGATCGCGGCGGTGGCGTTGTGCGGCTGGCGCGCGCGCACCGAGCTCGATGAGCGCACCGTCCCGCTGGCCGGGTTGGTCGCCGCCTTCATCTTCGCGGTCCAGATGATCAACTTCCCGATCCTGCCCGGCGTGAGCGGGCATCTCCTCGGTGGCGCGCTCGCTGCGATCCTGGTCGGCCCGTACACCGGCGTGCTGTGCATCACGATCGTTCTGGTGGTGCAGTCCCTGTTGTTCGCCGACGGCGGGGTGACCGCACTGGGGATGAACATCACCAACATGGCGCTGATCGGCGTGGTCGCGGGGTATTCGGCCGCCCGCGTCCTGTACGCCGTGGTGCGACGGCGCCGGCCGGGTTCCGTCCCAGCCTTGGGGGTCGTCGGCTTCCTCTCGGCTTTGATCGGAACGGTCTGCGCTTCAATGGGATTCGTCGTCGAATATGCGATCGGTGGTGCCGCTCCGACATCGCTGAGCACGGTGGCGGCCTATATGCTCGGCACCCATGTGCTCATCGGAATCGGGGAAGGACTCATCACCGCGGTGACCGTGATGGCCGTCGCCCGGTCCCGGCCCGACTTGGTCTATCTGCTGCGCCGCGACCGTGAGGCGGTGTCGGCATGAACGCATTGGCCGTGACCCGCCGCTGGCAGTTCTGGGCCGGCTTCGGCGTCGCCATTCTGCTGATCGCCGGCGTCGTCTCCTACTTCGCGAGTTCGAGCCCGGACGGACTGGACTCGGCGACGCTGCAGGGCTGTCAGGTCGTTGAGACCGACCACGGCGAGCAGCTGACCGGCGATTGCATCGCCCAGCACGCGACCGCGCACGCCATGTCGACCTCGCCGCTGGCCGACTACACGATCTTCGGCCACTCGGGCACCAACGGACCCGCCGGAATCATCGGCGCCGTCGTCGTGTTGGCTATCGCTTTCGGCGCGTTCTGGTTGATCGCGCGCTCCCGCCGCACCAAGGATTAGGGATGGGCGCCGGGCACTCCCACCCGCTGTACCGCGAGGGCGAATCGGTGGTGCATCGGGCACCTGCGGAGGTGAAGATCGCCGGTCTGGTGCTGTTCGTCCTCGCGGTGGTGGCCACCCCGCGCGAAATGATCTGGCCGTTCGCCGCCTACGCCGTGATCGTGCTGGTGGTCTGGCGGGTGGCCACGATCCCGCTGCGGTGGATCCTGCCGCGGATGCTGATCGAAGCGCCGTTCATCGTGCTGGCCGTGTTGCTGCCGTTCGCCGAAGGCGGCGAACGCGTCATGGTGGCCGGTCTGCAGCTGTCGGTTGCCGGGTTGTGGGCCGCGTGGGGGATCGTGGTGAAAGGCACGCTTGGTGTGGCCGCCTCGCTCACCGTTGCCGCCACCACGTCGGCGCGCGAGCTGCCCTTGGCGCTGAGCAGGCTCGGGGTGCCGGGGCTGGTGACCTCGATGCTCGTGTTGATGATCCGCTACATCGACCTGCTGTCGGCGGAAGTCAGCCGGATGCGGATGGCGCGGATCTCCCGCGGCGATTCCCCGCGCGCTCTCCATCAGATCAGTGCGACGGCCAAAGGCGTTGGGGCGCTGTTCCTGCGATCCTACGAGCGGGGCGAGCGCGTGTACCTGGCGATGACGTCACGCGGCTTCGACGGCAAGGTGCCCGAATTGGCGATTGTCGGCGCCGGTCCGCGGGCGTCGGGGGTGCAGTGGGTGTTCGCGCTGACGCCGGCCGTGGCCGCTGCCGCGGTGGCGGCCTCGGCCTGGGTGCTGCGATGAGTACGCCCGCCGTCCGCGTCGAGGGTCTGCATTACCGCTATCCCGACGGTCGCGTGGCGCTCGACGGTGTCGATCTCAGCATCGCGCCCGGCGAACGGGTGGCCATCCTCGGCCCCAACGGGGCGGGCAAGACCACGCTCATGCTGCATCTCAACGGCGTCCTCACCGCCACGTCGGGCACCGTCGAGATCAGCGGAATCACGTTGACCCGCAAGAGCCTTCGCGACATTCGGCGCCGAGTAGGCCTGGTGTTCCAGGACCCCGACGATCAGCTCTTCATGCCCACGGTCGCCCAGGATGTCGCGTTCGGCCCGGCCAACTTCGGGCTCACCGGCGACGCGCTGGCCGCCCGGGTGGCCGCCGCGTTGGAGGTCGTGTCGATGACCGAGCACGCGGACCGCAGTCCCGGGCACCTGTCCGGCGGGCAGCGCCGCCGCGCCGCCCTGGCCACCGTCCTGGCCTGCGAGCCCGAGATACTGGTGCTCGACGAGCCCTCGGCGAACCTCGATCCGGTCGCGCGCCGGGAACTGGCCGAGACGCTGGCGACGCTACCGGCGACGATGGTGATCGTCACCCACGACCTGCCGTATGCCGCGCAGCTGTGCGACCGGGCGATCGTGCTCGACGGAGGCGCGGTGGTCGCCGACGACACCGTCACCGCCGTGCTGTCCAACGCCGAATTGCTGGCCGCCCACCGGCTCGAATTGCCGTGGGGTTTCGTGGTTCCCGCGCGCTGATCCTCAGTCGGCGAGCGACAACGTCACCGGGCCGCCACGTGCGTCGACACCGTCCAGGATCCTGGACGGGACCCGGAACGCCCGCCCGGGAGACGCGGGCCAGGGCAGGGTCGTGCGGCCGATGACCGCACCATCTTGGCGGGCAACGACTTTGGGAATCCGCACCAGCCGATCAGTCCACAGCAGGAGTCGGTGCCGGGCGGGCGTCGGATCGCCGGGACGCAGCAGGTTGGGGGCCACCCAGCGCAACGGCGCCTCGGCGTGGATCGGCACTCCCGCACCGGCAGGCCGGTGTCCCGCCAGGTGGGCGCGGACCTGGTCGGCGACGTGGCGACCGTCAAGTGCGGCGATGTCGGCGGTGTCGACGGGGTGCAGCAGGTTGCCGATGGCGAAAACCCCGGGGCGGCTGGTACGCAGCGCCGTGTCCACGACCGGACCGAGAGTTCCGGGATCGATGTCGAGGCCGGTGCTGCGGGCGAGCTCGTGGTCTGGGATCCAATCGCCGGTCAGGACGACGGTGTCGCAGTCGACGATTCGGCGTTCACCTGTGCTGAGATTCTCGACCTCGACGCCGGTGACTGTCGGCTTGCCGATGATCCGTACGACTCGGGTGCGCGTGGCGATCTGCAGTCCCAGCAGCGGTGACCGGCCGGCAAGGTTGAACACGCCATAGGACTCCGGTGACGGGTATTCGGTTGTCATCAAGACGGTCTGGCAGCCGACGTGTTTCAGGGTGAGCACCGCCGAGTAGCTGACCAGCTCGGCGCCGACGACAACGGCACGCCGGCCGACGGTGCGATGCTTGAGATGCACCGCGTTCTGCAACAGGCCGGTGGTGTAGACGCCCGCCCCGCGATCGCCGGGGATCAACCGGGCCGGGCGCGGGCGTTCACGTGCGCCGGTGGCCAGCACGATGGCCCTGGCGGTGAGGTCGTAGCGCCCCTGCGGAGAGGTGATCTCGAGAGTCTGGTCGTCAGCCCAGCCGGTGACCATCGCACTGGTGCGTATCGCCGCGCCGGCGGCGCGGGCATCCCGGGTGAGCCGCGCAGCGTAGGCGGGCCCGCTGATGAACGTCTTGCGGTCGCGCATTCCGTAGCCCGGGTGATCGCTGTGTCGCGGGATCCCGCCGGCTTCCGATTCACGTTCCAGTACAACGACATTCAGTGTGCTGTTGCGCGCAAGGTCGGCGGCGGCGGTCAGTCCGGCGGGGCCGGCGCCGACGATCGCGACGTCGACCGTTTCGGTGGCGGTCATCGGCGGGGCTCCTGGTGGGTTTCACGGTCGAACACCGACTGGACTTCGGCGCCGCAGAAGAATGCCTGGCAGCGGCCGTTCATCACGCGGGTGCGTCGCCGAAGTCCCTCCACTGTGGTGGGCGGGATCACCGAATGGCAGGCATCGCGAATCTCACCTTCGGTGACGCGTTCGCAGAAGCACACGATGCGCCCGTAGGCGGGGTCGGCGGCGATCGCGTCGGGCTGCTGGAAGGGGCGGGGGAACGCCTCGCCCAGATTCGGCATCTGCGGGGGAGTCGGCAGCTCCGTCTTCGGGATCAACGACAGGCCGGCGTCGGCGAGTTGATGCCGGACGTATTCGGCTATTGCCATACCGGCGGTCAGGCCGGTGGACCGAATGCCACCGACGAGGAGGTAGTGCTGCGCGGTATCAACATCGATGAGGTAATCGCCGTTGTCGATGGCCGCGCGGAGTCCGGAGTAGGTGGCGGTGACTTCTTCATCGAGAAGGCGTGGCATCAGAGCCTTGCCCTTGCCCAGCAGGAAATCGAAGCCGGCTTCGGAGGTGCCGGTGGCGGTGCGGTCCTGCAGATCTTCGGACGTGGGTCCGAGCATGACGTTGCCGTAGATGGTCGGACTGACCAGCACGCCCTTGCCGCGCGCGGTCGGCACCGGCAACACGATCTTGTCCACCAGAGCACGGGCGAGCTTGTCGTACACGATGAGTTCGCCGCGGCGCGGGGTGACCGTGAACCGCTGATAGCCGAACAGGGCGTCGACGAGATCGGCGCCGAGTCCCGACGCGTTGACGATCCAGCGTGCGGTGACTTCTCCGCCGCTGGTGTGAAGTGTGGTGGCATCCGCTCCGACGTCGACACCGTCGACCCGGTGGTCGGTCAGGAGCACGGCGCCGCGGTTGACGGCGTCGGTGGCCAGTGCGAGGTTGACCGTCCACGTGCAGATGATCGATTCGTCGGGGACGGTCAAGCCCCCGAGTGCGCCCGGTCCGAGGTTCGGGATATCCGCGTACACCGCTGCCGCGTCGATGATCTCGCAGTCGTGGTAGCCGTTGCCTTCGGCTTTCGACCTCAAGCCGGGCAGGGCGTCGAGTTGCTCCTGGTCCCAGGCCACCAGGATGGCGCCGGTGCGTTCGACCGGGATGCCGGTGTGCTTGGCGTAGTCGGAGAGCAGGTGGTAGCCGCGGTGCACCATCGCCGACTCGAGCGTGCCGGGCTTCGCGTCGAAGCCGGTGTGCAGGATCGCGGTGTTGGCCTTGCTGGTGCCGTCGCCGACGTCGCTACGGGCTTCGATGAGCGCGACCGAGAGCTGGTGGCCGGACAGTTCACGGGCAATCGCCGATCCGACGATGCCCGCGCCTATGACGACGACGTCGTAGGCGGTAGGGGTGGTCATCACATCTCCTGGGAGGGGTAGGTGGTGGCGGCAAGTTCACGCCACTGATCACGAAATTCGTTGGCCCGCTGTCCCGTCCAGCTCGGCTCGTAGGTCGCTGCAGGTGTCCAGTCCGGAACGACCTCGGACAGAGACAGATTCGGAGACTGGCTCAGCCGTGCCAGCGCCGCCGCGCCGAGCGCGGTGGCATGGGCGGACGGGTAGACCTCGACGGGGACCTGCAGGATGTCGGCGCAGGCCTGCATGAGGACCGTGGACTGGGTCAGTCCTCCGTCGGCGCGCAGCGTGGTCAGCGGTGTCGGGGTGTCGGCGTTGATGGCGGTGACCAGTTCGGCTATCTGGGCGGCGATGCCCTGCAGCACCGCCAGCACCAGATGACCGCGTTCCGTCGACAACGTCATCCCCGACATGACGGCCTTCGCCTGAGATTTCCACCACGGTGCGGCCAGCCCGGCCAGTGCGGGCACACACAGCACCCCGCCGTTATCCGGTGCCGCGGTGCCGTCCATCTCCTCGGCGCCGCCGATGATGCCGAGCGAACTGAGCCACCGCACGGCTGAGGCTGCGGTGTACACCTGGCCGTCGACGCAGAACGTGTCGTGACCCCCGATCCGCCACGCCACCGAGGAGGTCAATCCGGTGGTCGAGTGCACGCCGGTGGTCCCGGTGTTGGCCAGCAGGAATGCACCGGTCCCGAAGGTGCATTTGGCCATGCCCGGCTCGAAGCAGGCCTCGGCCAGCAGGGCTGCCTGCTGATCGACGACAATTCCGCCTACCGGAATCTCTCCGCCGAATGCCGTTGTCGTGCCGATGGTTTCGTCGTTGCCGACAATGTCGGGTAGGCGTTCACCGTCGAGCCCGAACAGTGCCAACAACTCGTGGCTCCATTCTTTGGCGCCCAGGTCGACGGCCAGTGAGCGACTCGCGGTGGTGGCGTCGGTGACGAACGCTCCGGTCAACTGGTGCAGCAGCCAGGTGTCCGATGTGGTGACCACCCCGGCGGTCTCCACATTGCGGCGCAGCCAGGCCATCTTCGGTGCCGAGAAGTACGGGTCGAGAACCAGCCCCGTGCGCGCGGCCAGCATCTCGCCCTGTTCGCTCATTGCCGCGCACAGCGGTTCGGCGCGGCGGTCCTGCCACACGATCGCGGGCGTCAGGGCACGGCCGGTATCGGGATTCCAGGCCAGCACGGTCTCACCCTGATTGGCCAACGAGACCGCGTCGATCGGGCGGTTCGCCTGGGCCACCGCCCCGCGCCCGGCGGTCAGGACCGACTCGAGCAATTCGTCCGGACTCTGTTCGACGCCACCGCCCTCGAGATACCGCGGATGCACGGCGACCTCGGCCAGCCCCACCACACCTTCGTCGGGATCGACGACGATGGCCTTGGTGCCGGACGTGCCCTGGTCGATGGCCAGGACGGTCATCGCGGCACGTCCTCGGCGACGTCCCGTGCGCCGGCCGCCTGGTCGAGTTCGGTATCGATGGAACGCAATTCGGGCATCTTCAGTCCGTCGCGACCGCGGGTGATCAACAGGTAGCCCAGGTAGACCGCGCCGATCGCCACCATCACCAGCACATAGAGCCACGGCTGCCGGAACGAGGCGTCGCGGAACAACGACAGCGCGAACACCAGCCACGCCACCGCCACGACGATGATCGGAATCTCCCACCGGCCAAGGCTGAACGCGGCGCTCTGCGGCAGCTGACGCCGCTTGGCGATGTAGAGCGCCACGGTGATGGCGTAGATGACGGCCGGCAGCAGGGTGGCCGCGGAGAACAGGATGAACAGCGCGTCGGTACTGGTGGAGAAGACGCCGAGGATCACCGCAGAGATCGTGGTCATCGCGATGGTGGCGTTCAACGGGGTCTTGGTGCGGGGGACACCTTGTGCAGGGCCTGCCACCCGGGGAATCGCTGATCACGCGACATCGCCCAGGTCAGTCGCACACCGCTCATCACGATCACCAGTCCGCAGGCGAAGATCGCGATCGCGACCAGGATCAGCAGGGCGGTGCCGACGAACGAGCCGAGGATGTCGCGGATGACGTCGGCGATCGGAGTTCCCGACTCGGCCAGAGCCGTCGGATCGTTGACGGCTGCGGTCACCACCAGCAGGAACAGGAAACCCAGCACGCCGGAGGCCAATACGGCCTGCCACATCGCCCGTGGCACAACAACTTCTGGCTGCTTGGTCTCCTCGGCCAGGTTCGCGGCGGATTCGAAGCCGACGATGGTGAACGCACCGAGCAGGAAGCCCAACATCCAGGGGCCGGCGGCGGTTGCCGTGCCGAAGTTCCAGTAGCCCTCGGCAGGGATGTCGCCGCGGGAGAACAAGTTGCCCGCCGACAGTTTGTGGGTGACCACACCCACGATGAACAGCAGGACGACCAGCGCCACCATGCCGATCAGTTCAGCACTGACCGCGAAGTTGTTCACCCGTTCGGTCCACTTGGTCGAGACCGCGACCAGAAGACCCTGCAACAGCAGGATGGCGGCGGTGATCAAGAACGACGTCAGTGCCGTGCCGGTGAAGTCGAACAACGCGGGAACGACCGTCGCGGCGACGGTGTAGTCCACCGCGACAGCCACGATGGCCAGGAAGGTGAACGAGATCCAGCCGGTGATCCACCCCAGGATCGGGTTGGCCAGCCGCGACACCCACTGATAGGCGTAGCCGGTCACCGGGATCCGCGCGGCCAGCGCGCCGAGCAGTAGGGCGACCGCCAGCTGCCCGACAATCACGATGGGCCAGGTCCAGATGCCCAGTGGGCCGGAACTTTTCAGAACACTGCCGTACGTGGTGAAGATGCCGGTAGCGATCGAGACGAAGGCGAATGCCACTGCGAAGGAGGCGAATCGCCCGGTGGAGCGCTCCAGGGTGTCGGTATAGGTGCCCCTGGAAAGGTCCTGAGAAGGGATTCCCGCGGGTGGCGGTGTGGAAGAATGTGTCACTGGATCGGTCTTTCTGACTCTAAGTGTTTCGGATATGAGGCTCGGTCCCGCGGGCGGCGCTGCAACGCCGCCCGCACCCATGTGGGGGGAGCGATTCAGGCAGTGGCTGCGGCCGGCGGCCGCGCTGACAAGACCACACCTCCCGTCTCTTCGAAGGCTGCTGCAACAGCCGCGTCGCTGCTTTGGTCGGTGATCAGTCCGTCGACCGCGCTGAGCGCACATACGCGGTGGGGCGCGACCTGGCCGAGCTTGGAGGAGTCGGCCAGGATGTAGCTCCGCGCGCTGTTGGCGATGATGGTGCGCCGGACGTCGATCTCGTCGAGATGGAAATCGGTGAGCCCTGAGCGGGCGTCGACCCCGCCGGAACCGATCAGTGCGAGATCGGGATAGATGTCGGCGAAAAAGGCTTTGGTGTGGGCGTTCGAGCAGGCCAGGTCGCCGGGGCGGACGCGACCGCCGGCCAGCAGCACCTGGATGCCGGGGCGCTCGGCCAATTCGACGGCCACCGGCAGTGACGGCGTGACGATCGTGCCGATGAATCCGCGCGGGATCGCCTGGGCGACGGCGACCGCGGTCGTGCCGATGTCCAGGACCACGGTCTGCCCGTTCTCCATCAGTCCCACAGCGACTTTCGCGATCTGAGCCTTCGCCTGATGCCGGATGACCGAACGTTCGGTGAACGACGGTTCCATCGCTCGGCGCTGGTCGACCGCGGCGGCACCGCCATGGACCCGGCGGATCACGCCACGCTCCTCCAAGAGTGCGAGATCGCGGCGTACGGTCTCCGCCGAGACACCCAGTCGGCGGACCAGGTCATCCGTGCTGACGGCTTGGCTTGAGCTGCTGACGGCCTCCACGATCGCTTCCTGGCGTGCGACGGGCAGCATCTCAACTGACCGTTTTTGTGGATTTTTGACCGCACATGACTGCAAGTGTGGAGTGTTGTGTGCATCACGTCAAGCTGAGCGCGCGCGCCATCGTGGCGACTGTGCGGTTCTATCCGGGACGCGCCGTGGTCAGCGGATGGAACCGCACGCTCGGGCTCGCGGAGGGCGTCAGTGCCGGCGCGACGGCGGCCAGGGCGGCTCGCCGCACAACGCCAGTAGCGCGTTCTCGATCACTTCGGGCAGGGCCGGGTGGATCCAGTACTGGCCACGGCCCATCTCCTGCCCGGGCAGCCCGAAACTCATCGCCTGGATCAGCGGCTGGATCAACGAGGAGGCCTGGTGCCCCATGATGTGGGCGCCCAGGATCTTGCCGCTGTCCTGCTCGACGATGATCTTGGCAAAACCGGTGTTGTCCTCCATCGCCCAGCCGTACGCCACGTCGGAGTAGTCCTGCACCTTGACGTTGATCTTGTATCCGGCTGCACGGGCTTCGTTTTCGGTCAGTCCGACCGAGGCGATCTGGGGATCGGTGAACACCGCCGACGGCACGAAGCGGTGATCGGAGTACATCAGCGCGTCGGTGTCGTCCCAGTCCTGCAGCAGGTTGTGCCGCACCACCCGGGCCTCGTGGTTGGCGACGTGCTTGAGCTGATAGTGCGACGACACGTCACCGAGTGCGAAAATGCCTCGCGCCGTTGTGCGTTGGTAGTCGTCGACCTTGACCAGACCGTCCTCATCGAGTTCCACGCCGGCCAGGTGCACGTCCATCAGATCACCGTTCGGCGTGCGGCCGGTGGCCACCAGCACGGCGTCGGCGTGTAACTGCGATCCGTCGTCGAGTTCGACCACGGTCTGGGACCCGTCCACATGCGCGCCGGTCATGTTGCGGTGACTGCGGATCTCCCACTTCTTGCCCGCGATGTCGGTGTAGCGCTCGCAGATCGTGTCGTCGCAGTGCGACAGCATCGCGGCGCCGCGGATGACGAGGGTCACCCGGCTGCCCAATGCCGAGAAGACGTGCGCGAATTCGGCCGCCACGAACCCGCCGCCGATGATCACCAGATGGTCGGGTAGCTCGGGGATGCGCATGATCGTGTCGCTGGTGTGGACTTCGACGCCGCAACCGGCGATCGCGTCGGGCACCATCGCCCGCGCGCCCGCGGCGATCACCACTTGCGAGGCAGTGAACTCGTCACCGGCGTCGGTCCGCAGCCGGTAGCCGTCACCCTCCCGGCCGGTGAATCGGGTGTGGCTGTCGTACACCGTCACGTCCGGCGAGGAGCGCCGATAATTCTCACCGCCGGCCGCCAACGGATCGATCCGGCCGAACACCCGCGAGACGATGTCGGTCCAGCGCACACCGTCGATGTGGGCGTCGACGCCGAATCGGGCGGCGTCGCGCACGGTCTGGGCCACCTCGGCGGCGTAGACGAACATCTTGGTGGGGATGCACCCGACATTCAGGCAGGTGCCGCCGAACACACCCTGCTCGCAGATCGCGATCTTCTTGCCGCTGAACCGCTCGTCGATGATCGTATTGCCCGAGCCGGTCCCAATGATCGCAATGTCGAAGTGCTCCAACGACTTCCCCTTATCCCTGGCCTGCGGCCGATGCGGCGGTGTGATGTGCGCGATAGAAGTCCAACCAGCCCGACAGTTCGTCATAGGCTGCGGCGCGCGGCTCGGCCAGCGACAGGAACACGTCATGTTTGGCGTCGCGGATCGGCACCACGGTCGTGCGGTTACCGATACAGCCCGCCCAGCGTGCGATCTGCGTGACGTCGAGCACCGCGTCACCGCGCTGCATGCTCGCCGCGTCGGCGCTCTCGGTCACGCTGTGATCGGAACGCAGGATCAGGTTCGGCACCCCGACGTCCAGACCACGATGCAACGTGGCGTGACCGCGGCGGATCGCGTGGATCCAGCCGAACGTCACCGGGAAGCCGCCCAGCGGTTTCCACTCCAGGTTGTAGTCGAACTCGCCGTGGTAGTCGCGGTGCAGCGTCAGCCCGTAGCCGCCCTTGCTGGTGCTGCGCACCACCCGCGTCTTGCGAACCCGCGACATCGCGCCGATGGCCGTCGAGGTCAGCCGGGTGCGCAGGATCGCGGGTCCGTGCAGATCCAGCCACGGGCTGTTGAGCACCAGGCCGCCGATCGACAGCGCCGCGGTCGCGGAGCGCCGCCGCACCCGGTTGAGCCACAGCGACACGATCAGCCCGCCGGCCGAGTGACCGTAGACCAGGATCGTCGTACCGGGATTCTCGGTCGCGATCACCGCCACCGCCCGCTCCAGTTCGCGGTCGTAGCGAGCGAGGTCGGTGGTGAAGTGCGGGGTCTGGCCGTCGCGCCAGGACCGGCCGCACTTGTGTTGGTCCAGCGCGTAGAACCGGAACCCGGCGCCGGTGAAGCTGTCGGCCAGGTCGGTGTTGAAGAAGTAGTCGGTGAAACCGTGCACCGCCAGCACGGTGTGGGTGGCCGGTGTGCCGTCCGCGCGCCGCACCAGGGTGGCGAACAGATCGCCCTCTCCGTCGGGATCCGGCCCCAACGCCATCGTGGACTGTTGGTAGCCGGAAAGGACGTCGTCAACCCATTCGGCCTGCCGTGGCGTCACAGCCCCTACCCTAGCTGTGAGCAATACGGGGTGTGGTGCTGGCGACTCTCGCGAATAAGTCAGTGTCGGGCGGGATAACCTGACTGTCTATACAGCTGTCACAAGTAAAGGACGACGATCCGGTGTCAGATAACACCAAGACCGATGTCGTACTGGTCGGCGCGGGAATCATGAGCGCGACGCTGGGCGCCCTGCTGCGGCTGGTCCAGCCGGACTGGTCGATCACGCTGGTCGAACGCCTCGACGCCGCCGCCGCCGAGAGCTCGGATCCGTGGAACAACGCGGGTACCGGGCACTCCGCGCTGTGCGAACTGAACTACACGCCGGAAAAGGCCGACGGCACCGTCGACATCGCCAAGGCCATCACCGTCAACGAGCAGTTCCAGGTCACCCGCCAGTTCTGGAGCTACGCCCACGAACACGGCATCCTTCCCGACGTTCGCAGCTTCCTGAACCCCATCCCGCACGTCAGCTTCGTGCAGGGGGCCGAGCACGTCGACTATCTTCGCCGCCGCCGCGAGACGCTGGTGCGCAACCCGTTGTTCGCCACGATGGAGTTCATCGACGACCGCGACGAGTTCACCCGCCGTCTGCCGTTGATGGCCAAGGGCCGCGACTTTTCCGAGCCCGTCGGACTGAACTGGACCCAGGACGGCACCGACGTCGACTTCGGCTCGCTGACCCGTCAGCTGCTCTCCTTCGGCACCGAGCGCGGCATGAGCACACTGTTCGGTCACGACGTCCTCGATCTGCACAAGGAGTCCGGCGGCGGCTGGACAGTCAAGATCCACAACCGTCGCACCGGGCAGAAGCGCAAGCTGTCGGCCAAGTTCGTGTTCGTCGGAGCCGGTGGCGGCGCCCTTCCGCTGCTGCAGAAGGCCGGCATCCCCGAGGCCAAGGGCTTCGGTGGTTTCCCGGTCAGCGGCCAGTGGCTGCGCACCGGCGATCCGGAACTGGCCGCCGCGCACCAGGCCAAGGTGTACGGACTGCCTCCGCTGGGCGCTCCGCCGATGTCAGTGCCGCACTTGGACACCCGCGTGATCAACGGGCGTTCCTGGCTGTTGTTCGGGCCGTTCGCCGGGTGGTCGCCGAAGTTCCTCAAGGAAGGCAAGGTCACCGACCTGCCGCTCTCGGTCAAGCCCAACAACCTCGCCTCGATGATCGGCGTGGGGCTCACCGAGATGGGCCTGCTGAAGTACCTGATCGGCCAGCTGGCCCTCAGTGAAGCCGACCGGGTCGACAATCTGCGCGAATTCGCCCCCACCGCACGGGATTCCGACTGGGAGTTGGATATCGCCGGCCAGCGGGTGCAGGTCATCCGCCGCGACTCCAAGAAGCTCGGTGTGCTGGAGTTCGGCACCACGGTGCTGGCCGCCGCCGACGGTTCGATCGCCGGTCTGCTCGGCGCATCCCCTGGTGCCTCCACCGCGGTGCCGGCGATGATCGAGGTTCTCGAGCGTTGCTTCGCCGACCGCTACCAGGGCTGGCTGCCCAAGCTCAAGGAGATGGTGCCCTCGCTGGGCGTCAAGCTCTCGGAGAATCCGGACCTATTCGGCGAGGTGTGGGCGCACGGCACCAAGGTGCTCGGGTTGGAGAGCGGAACCCACGCCGGCCGCGCCGCGCGGGCCGCCGGCCCGGACAGCACGCCGGTCGCGTCAGATTCCGGTGATCCGGAACCCGCGGGAGTGGTGTGACGGTCGCCTTGCGCCGGTCCTGGGCCAAGGACCTCGACGCGGCGACCCTTTACGAGCTGCTGAAGCTCCGGGTCGAGGTGTTCGTCGTCGAACAGGCTTGTCCCTACCCGGAACTCGACGGCCGCGACCTGCTCGCCGAGACCCGGCATTTCTGGCTGGAGCAACCCGACGGCACGGTGATCGCCACGCTGCGGCTGATGGAGGAGCACGCCGGGGGAGAGAAGGCGTTCCGCATCGGCCGGGTGTGCACCCAGCGCGCGGCCCGCGGTCAGGGCCACACCAGCCGGCTGATGCAGGCCGCGCTGGCCGATGTCGGTGATCACGCCTGCCGGATCAACGCCCAGACTTACCTGATCGACATGTACGGCAACCACGGATTCGTGGTCGACGGTGCCGAATTCGTCGAGGACGGGATCCCGCACGTTCCGATGTTGCGCGCGGCCGCACCGATTTTGACCGAGAAGCCGTGAGCGCGCCCGCTTTTCCGTTCAGTGCGATAGTCGGGCACGACCAGCTGCGCCTGGCGCTGATCCTGTGTTCCGTTCGGCCCGAGATCGGCGGGGTGCTGATCCGCGGCGAGAAGGGCACCGCGAAGTCGACGGCGGTGCGGGCGCTGGCCGCGGTCCTGGCCGAGGTGGATGCCGGTGCCCGGCTCGTCGAGTTGCCGATCGGGGCTACCGAGGACCGGGTGGTCGGATCGCTGGACCTGCAGAAGGTGCTGCGCGACGGCGAGCACGCCTTCTCGCCGGGCCTCCTGGCCCGCGCCCACGGCGGCGTCCTCTACGTCGACGAGGTCAACCTGCTGCATGACCACCTCGTCGACATCATGCTCGACGCCGCCGCGATGGGCCGGGTGCACATCGAACGTGACGGCATCTCGCACTCCCATGAGTCGCGATTCGTACTCATCGGAACCATGAATCCCGAAGAGGGCGAACTGCGTCCGCAACTCCTGGACCGGTTCGGGCTGACCGTCGACGTGCATGCCTCGCGCGATGTCGCGGTGCGCAGCGAGGTGATCCGCCAGCGGCTGGCGTACGAGGCCGATCCCGCCGGATTCGCCACTCTGCACGAGGGTCAGGATAGTGAGCTGGCCGCCCGGATCGCCGCCGCCCGAGCGCGGGTGGCCGCGGTGGTGTTGCCCGATGCCGAACTGAACCGGATCGCGGCGCTGTGCGCGGCGTTCGACGTCGACGGCATGCGGGCCGACCTCGTGGTGGCACGCACCGCGGTGGCACACGCCGCCTGGCGTGGGGCCGAAGTCGTGGAGCAGCAAGACATTCGGGTGGCCGCCGAGCTGGCGTTGCCGCACCGCCGTCGCCGCGACCCGTTCGACGACCCGGGCCTGGACCCGGCGCAGCTCGACGAAGCGTTGGCCGCCACCGACCCCAATCCCGAGCCGGAGCCGGAGCCCGAACCGGATCCGCCCGGTGGTGGGCAGGCGAGCGACGGATCGTCGCAACCGTCTGCGCCGCAAGGCACTTCGTCATCAGCCCCGCGGCCATCTGCGCCGCCGGCCGCGACGTTTCGCACCCGGGCGCTGACCGTGCCCGGCGTGGGGGAGGGCAACCCGGGTAGGCGTTCGCGGGCCCGCAACCGCTCCGGAGCCGTCGTCACCGCGACCGACGCCCCCGAGCAGGGGCACGGCCTGCACCTGTTCGCCACTGTGCTGACCGCCGCGGGTAACCGCCGGCTGCGTCCGCAGCCCGAGGACATCCGCCGCGCCATCCGGGTCGGCCGGGAAGGCAACCTGGTGATCTTCGTCGTCGACGCCTCCGGGTCGATGGCGGCGCGGGACCGGATGTCGGCGGTATCTGGTGCGGCGCTGTCGCTGCTGCGGGACGCCTACCAACGCCGAGACAAGGTCGCGGTCATCACCTTCCGGCAGGACGGCGCACGGGAGATCCTGCCCCCGACGACGTCGGCGCACATCGCCTCGCGACGGCTGACCCGGTTCGACACCGGTGGCACCACGCCGCTGGCGCAGGGACTGCTGGCAGCGCGGGACGTCGTGGTCCGCGAACGAGTGCGGGACCGCACCCGGCGCCCGCTGGTGGTGGTCCTCACCGATGGCCGGGCCACCGGTGGGCCGGACCCGTTGGGGCGCAGCCGTTCCGCGGCCCGCCGGCTGGTCGCCGAGGGTGCCGCCGCGGTGGTGGTGGACTGCGAGACGTCCTACGTCCGGCTGGGTTTGGCCGCTGATCTGGCCGAGCATCTGGAAGCCCCCTGCTGCAACTGGAGCAGCTGCGCGCAGACTATCTGGCACAGGCCGTGCGCAGGGCCGCGTGAAGCTGCGTTAGCGTTCGGAAAGGTTTACGCCCATGCCGCAAGGTCAGCCGCTCACCGTGCCGAATGACGGGCTGACCACCCGGGCCCGCCGCAACACCCCGGTGCTGGCCGTGCACACCGGGCCGGGCAAGGGCAAATCCACCGCCGCGTTCGGAATGGCGTTGCGCGCGTGGAACGCCGGGATGAGCGTGGCGGTCTTCCAATTCGTCAAGAGCGCCAAATGGAAGGTCGGTGAGGAGTCGGTCTTCGCCGAACTCGGCCGGCTGCACGACGAGCGGGGACTCGGCGGCGCGGTGGAGTGGCACAAGATGGGCTCGGGCTGGTCGTGGACCCGGAAAGCCGGGTCGACCGACGATCACGCCGGGGCTGCCGCCGAAGGCTGGACCGAAATCGCCGGGCGCCTTGCCGAACAACGCCACGACTTCTACGTCCTCGACGAGTTCACCTATCCGCTCAAGTGGGGGTGGATCGACGTCGATGAGGTGGTCGACGTGCTGGTGGACCGGCCGGGCGGTCAGCATGTGGTGATCACCGGTCGTGATGCGCCGCAACGGCTGATCGACGCCGCCGACCTGGTGACCGAGATGACAAAGGTCACGCACCCGATGGACGCCGGCCGCAAGGGCCAGCGCGGCATCGAGTGGTGAGCATGAGCAGCATCCCCGCCGTCGTGATCGGCGCTCCCGCATCGGGAAGTGGAAAGACTACTGTCGCAACGGGTTTGATCGGCGCACTGCGGGCGGCCGGTCGAAGGGTCGCCCCGTTCAAAGTCGGACCGGACTTCATCGATCCCGGCTATCACGCCGTAGCCGCCGGCCGGCCGGGCCGCAACCTCGACCCGGTTCTGGTGCCCGAGGAGCTGATCGGCCCGCTGTACCGGCACGGCAGCCGCGACGCCGACATCGCCGTGATCGAAGGCGTGATGGGCCTTTTCGACGGCCGCATCGACGAGCACCCGGTCACACCCGCGCGCGGCTCCACCGCCCACGTCGCCCAACTGCTCGGCGCCCCCGTCGTCCTGGTGGTCGACGCCCGCGGCCAGTCGCAGAGTGTCGCTGCGGTGCTGCAAGGCTTCTCGACGTTCCACACCGGTGTGCACATCGGCGGGGTGATTCTCAACCGGGTCGGCACCAACCGCCACGAACAGGTGTTGCGGCAAGCATGCGAGGCGGTCGGGGTGCCGGTGCTCGGTGCGATCCCGCGCCATGACGAGTTGGCTGTGCCGTCACGGCATTTGGGGCTGGTCACCGCCGTCGAGCACGGCGAGCAGGCCCGCGCCGCGGTCGCCGCGATGACCGAACTGGTCGCCCGGCACGTCGATCTGCGCGCCGTCATCGCGCTGGGCGCCTCGCGGGTTCCGGCGCCGGCGTGGGCACCCGAGGACGTGATCGGCGAACCGCACGTGGGGCATCCGGTGGTGGCGATGGCTGCGGGCAAGGCCTTCAGCTTCGGCTACGCCGAACACCGCGAACTGCTACGCGCCGCCGGGGCGGAGGTCGTCGAATTCGATCCGCTCACCGACAGCCTGCCCGCGCGGACCGCGGCGCTGATCCTGCCGGGCGGCTTTCCCGAGCAGCATCTGGCCGACCTGTCGGCGAACTCCGAACTGCGCACCCAGATCCGCGAACTGGCCCGCCACGCACCCGTGCAGGCCGAATGCGGCGGCCTGGCCTATCTGATGGACGACCTGGACGGCCACCCGATGTGTGGGGTGCTGGCCGGCTCCGCCCGGTTCACCCCGAGGCTGACACTCGGCTACCGGGAGGCTGTCGCGGTTTGCGATTCGTCGCTCCATGCCGCGGGCCAACGCGTCGTTGGCCACGAATTCCACCGCACCACAGCAGAATTCACTCAAGCACCCGAGCCGGCCTGGGCGTTCCGGCGCCATGACGGCCAGCCGATGCGGGAGGGCGCGGTCAACGCCGGGGTGCACGCGTCGTATCTGCACACCCACCCGGTGGGCCAACCGCACTCGGTCGCTCGATTTGTCGCGCACGCAACCTTGACTAGGCTGCCCCGGTGACCGAGAACGCCTACCTCGTCGGCTTACGCCTGGGCGGCAAGAAGGTCGTCGTGATCGGCGGCGGAACAGTGGCCCAGCGGCGGATCCCGCTCCTGATGGCCCGCGACGCCGATGTGCACGTGATCGCGCGGGCCGCGACACCGGCCGTCGAGGTACTGACCACCACCAACCCCGGCATCACGCTGGAATTGCGGGACTACCGCGACGGTGACCTCGAGGGCGCCTGGTACGCCATCGCCGCGACTGACGACGCGAACGTCAACGCCGCCATCGTCGCCGAGGCCGACCGCAGGCAGATTTTCTGTGTGCGCGCCGACATCGCCCGCGAAGGCAGCGCCGTCACCCCGGCCTCGTTCGACCACGACGGCCTCCTCGTGGGTGTGCTGGCCGGTGGGGAGCACCGCCGGTCGGCGGCGATCCGCACAGCCATCCGCGAAGCCTTCCAGCAGGGACTGATCACCGCCGAGGCTCCCGACGACGTCACGCCCGGCAGCGTCGCCCTGGTCGGCGGCGGTCCCGGCGACCCCGAGCTGATCACCGTGCGCGGCCGGCGGCTGCTGGCCCGGGCCGACGTCGTCGTCGCCGACCGGTTGGCTCCGCCGGAACTGCTCGCCGAACTCGGACCGCACGTCGAGGTCATCGACGCCGCGAAGATCCCGTACGGCCGGGCGATGGCTCAGGAAGCGATAAACAAAATCCTTATAGACCGCGCCCGGGAGGGGCGGTTCGTGGTGCGGTTCAAGGGCGGCGATCCGTTCGTGTTCGCCCGCGGATATGAGGAAGTTCTCGCCTGCGCGGAGGCCGGCATCCCGGTCACCGTCGTACCCGGTGTGACCAGTGCCATATCGGTGCCGGCCATGGCCGGTGTGCCCGTCACCCACCGCGCCGTCAATCACGAATTCGTGGTGGTCAGCGGCCATTTAGCACCTGACCATCCGGAATCGTTAGTGAATTGGAATGCCCTGGCGCAATTGTCGGGAACGCTAGTTTTGTTGATGGCGGTCGAACGTATCGAATTGTTTGCCCAAGCATTGATGTCGGGCGGCCGACCTGCGGAAACGCCGGTCTTGGTGGTGCAACACGGCACCACGGCCGCCGAACGCGTACTCCGGACCACGCTGCTCGATGCACCTGAACGGATTCGAGCCGACGGTATTAGGCCCCCGGCAATCATCGTTATCGGGCCAGTGGCGGCATTCGCGGCTTAAACTCCTCTTAAGATTACTGTAGGGTAGCTCGGTATGACGGCCCTCAACGACGCTGCGCGGGCGACCGCCAACAGTTCTGAGCGCGCGGTCCCCATGCGCCTCGAACCGGCAGCACTGGCGAAGACCAACAAGTACATCCCGAGCTGGTTACCGTCTCGGCGGTTCTTCGCCGCGGTGACCGCCATCGGTGGCATGCAGCTGCTGGCCACGATGGACAGCACGGTCGCGATCGTCGCGCTGCCCAAGATCCAGGACGAATTGGCGCTGTCCGATGCCGGCCGTAGCTGGGTCATCACCGCCTACGTGCTGACGTTCGGTGGGCTGATGCTGCTCGGCGGCCGCCTCGGCGACACCATCGGCCGCAAGCGCACCTTCATCGTCGGCGTCGCGCTGTTCACCATCGCTTCCGTCCTGTGCGGTGTCGCGTGGGACGAGGCGACGCTGGTGATCGCACGGCTGCTCCAAGGTGTCGGTGCCGCGATCGCCTCCCCGACCGGTCTGGCCCTGGTGGCCACGACCTTCCCCAAGGGCCCGGCGCGTAATGCCGCGACCGCGGTGTTCGCGGCCATGACGGGCGTCGGCTCAGTGATGGGCCTGGTTGTCGGCGGTGCGCTCGTCGAGGTCTCGTGGCGACTCGCGTTCCTGGTAAACGTGCCGATCGGTCTGGTGATGCTGTACCTGGCTCAGAAGACGCTGCGGGAAACCCACAAAGAGCGAATGAAGCTCGACGCGGCCGGCGCACTGCTGGCCACCGTGGGCTGCACGGCAGCGGTATTCGGTTTTGCCCAAGGGCCCGAAAACGGCTGGCTCACCCCGGTCACCCTGGCCTCGGGCGCGATTGCCGCGGTGGCATTCCTGGCGTTCGTCATCGTGGAACGCACTGCCGAGAACCCCGTCGTCCCCTTCAGCCTGTTCCGCGACCGCAACCGGCTGGCCACATTCGCCGCCGTGTTCCTCGCAGGCGGGGTCATGTTCACGCTGACCGTCACGATCGGTCTGTATGTGCAGGACATCATGGGCTACAGCGCCCTGAAGGCCGGAATCGGCTTTATCCCGTTCGTGCTCGCGCTGGGTATCGGCCTTGGACTGTCCTCGGCCCTGGTGTCCCGGTTCCCACCGCGGATTCTGGTGATCGGCGGCGGCGTGCTGGTGCTGGCCGCGATGTTGTACGGCTCCACGCTCAACGGGGGTATTCCGTACTTCCCGAACCTCGTCATCCCGATCACGGTCGGCGGACTCGGCATCGGCATGATCGTCGTGCCGTTGATGGTGTCGGCGATTGCCGGCGTCGGCTTTGACCAGATCGGACCGGTGTCGGCGATCGCACTGATGCTGCAGAACCTCGGCGGACCCGTGGTGCTGGCCATCATCCAGGCCGTGATCACCTCGCGCACCCTGTACCTGGGCGGCACCACCGGTCCGGTGAAGAAGATGAACGAGGCGCAGCTGCACGCCCTGGACCAGGGCTACACCTACGGCCTGCTGTGGGTTGCCGCCGTCGCGGTGATCGTGGGCGCCGTCGCGCTGTTCATCGGCTACACCGCTGCGCAGGTCGCGCACGCCCAGGAAGTCAAGGACGCGATCGACGCCGGAGAGCTGTAACTCCGCGAGGGCTCACCAACGACCGCCGCGGCGGACAGTAGGGTAGTCACCCATGTCTGGTGTGAGTGGTCGTCAGCCGACCACCAGACCGCTGTCCTCCAGAGTGCTGGGGCTGGCGATCGTCGCGATCACCGGTATGCAGCTGATGTCCACGCTGGACGGCACGATCGTGATCGTCGCGCTGCCGCGGATGCAGGCCGAGCTCGGCCTGTCGGATGCCTCCAAGAGCTGGGTGATCACCGCCTACGTGCTGGCCTTCGGCGGCCTGCTGCTGCTCGGTGGTCGGGTCGGCGACGCCGTCGGCCACAAACGCGCATTCATCTCCGGCGTCGGCGTGTTCACCATCGCCTCACTGGCTTGCGGTCTCGCCAACGACCAGTGGACGCTGATCGTGGCGCGCGCCGTGCAGGGGATGGGCGCCGCGGTGGCCGCACCGACGGGCCTGGCGCTGATCGCCACCACCTACGCCGTCGGCCATGCCCGCAATCAGGCACTGGCCGTCTCGGCCGCCATGCAGGGCCTGGGGTCTGTTCTCGGCCTCGTCGCCGGCGGTGCGGTGACCGGCCTGTCCTGGCGGCTGGCCTTTCTGGTCAATGTGCCGATCGGAATCTTCATCATCGTCGTGGGCTTGACCCGGCTCGAGGAAACCCGGCACGAGAGACTCAAGCTGGACATCACCGGCGCGCTGCTGGCCACCCTGGCGTGCACCTCGGCCGTGCTGGTCTTCACCCAGGGCCCCCGCGCGGCTGGATCGATCCGTGGGTGATCGGCGCGGGCGTGGCTGCGGCGGTGTTCTTCATCTCGTTCCTGATCGTCGAGCGCGGCGCCGACAACCCGCTGGTGCCGTTCTCGATCTTCGACAATCGCAGCCGCGTCGCGTCTTTCGTGGCGTACTTCATGGCCGGCGGGGTGATGCTGACGCTGAGCGTGATGATCGGCCTGCTGGTCCAGGATGTGCTCGGGTACTCGCCGCTGCGGGCCGGGATCTGCTTCATGCCGTTCGCGGCGGCATTCGTGGTGGGCAACGTCGCGGCCACCAAACTGGCGCTGCGGATCGCGCCGCGGTGGGTGATCCTCGGCGGTGGTCTGCTGGTGCTGGCGGCCATGCTCTACGGGTCGACGCTGAATCGGTCGATTCCGTATTTCCCCGACCTGTTCGTCCCGATCGTGGTCGGCGGTCTGGGCATCGGGATCATCTCGGTGATCTTGCCGCTGTGCACGCTTGCCAACGTGGGCCCTCGGGAGATCGGTCCGGTCTCGTCGGTCACGCTGATGGTCTTCAATCTCGGCGGCCCGCTGGTCCTGGTGATCGTCCAGGCTGTGCAGACGTCGCGCACGCTGTACCTGGGCGGGACGACGGGGCCGGTCAAATACATGACGCCCGCCCAGCTCGACGCGCTGGGCCAGGGCTACACCTATTCGCTGCTGTGGGTGGCCGGCATCGCCGTGCTGGTGGGGGTGGCCGCGCTGGGCATCGGGTTCTCAACCCGCGACATCGCCGCCGCCCAGCACACCCGTGAGGCCGTCGAGGCCGGCGAACTCTAGGCCCTACGCGCGCGCAGCACCCGGTAACCGCCGTAAACCGCCGCTGCGACAAGGAAATTCACGAAGTACGCCAGATCGGCGCCATGCAGTGCCGTCGCCACCGGGCCGACGATCAGGTTCGTGTGCATGAACGGAACCGCCGCCGCGAACGCCACGAAGAACGCCGCCAGCGCGACAACGGCATCCGTGCGGGGGTGACCTCGTCGGCCGGGTTCACCGCGTCACGGCCCGCGCTGCGAAACCGCCAGTCGATCGCCACGATCGCCACGAACGCCGGAATCCAGTAGCTGACGAACAGCAGCACACCCTGAAAGCGTGACGCCAGGTCGCCGGAGTGCAGCCACATGATCAGCGCGAACGCGATCAACACCACCACGACCGCCGACACCGGCCGCCGCACCCGCACCCCGACGGTCTGCAACGCCAGTGACCCGCTGTAGTCGTTCATCGCGTTCGAGGCCACCGACCCCAGCGCGATCACCAGCAGCGCCACCGCGCCCAGCACACCGCCGCCCATGATGTCGCGCACGCCCTGCGCGGTCTGATCGGTGAGCGTGCCCGCCGCCGCGACCCCGATCGCCTGTACGGCGATGTAGGCGACCGCCAGTCCGCCGAAGGTGTAGCCGAACACGGCCGTGCGTGATGTGGTGACGGGCAGATACCGGCTGTAGTCCGAGGCGTAGCTGGCCCACGAGATCGCCAGGCTCAGCGCGATGGTGACCTCCAGGGCGAACGCCCCGGCCAGGTCGGCGCCGCCCAGAGTGGGCAATGAGATCACCTGATGACCGCTGATCAGCTTCCACGCGAACACCGCGAACGTGACGATCAGCACGACCGTCATCACCGCCTGCACCCGGTGGATGACCTCGTAGCCGAAGACGCCGACAGCGCCCTGGGCGGCCAGCACGATCACCACCGCCAACCAGAACGGCATGCCCAGCAGTTCGGCGAGCGCCTCACCGCCGAACAAGCCGACCAGGCCGTCCCAGGCGATCGACGACAACCACTGGATCACCGCGACCACGCCGACGGTGCCGCCAAATGCCATGCGCGCGTTGGGAAGTTGCGCGGTACCGGTGCGCGGGCCCCAGGTGGACAGGTACGCGACGGCCAGCGAACCGATCACCGTGCCGATCACCATCGCCAGTAGGCCCAGCCAGAAGCCCAGCCCGAGCACCACGGCCAGCGTGCCGGTGAACACCACCGTCATGTTCACCTGCGGGGCGAACCACACGGTGAACAGCCGGCGCGCGCCGCCGTACCGGTTGCCGGGCGGGATGGGGGCGATCCCGTGGGTTTCGACTGCCATGTCACCGACGTGGGACGGCATCCGACCCGCATAAGTCTGGGCGGCCAGAGAAGACCCGGCAGAACCTGTGGGCGACGATTCGGTTGTCACTCACCCACCCTAGAGGCCGCCGGGCTCACACCTCGATGGGTGGGTGCAACCGCTCCATCGTGTACTGGCGGTTCCGCCGGGCGGCCCAGGCGGTGGCCGCCAGCGATGCGGCGAGGACGCCGGACAGTACCGCCACCGCTATCCACAACCGGTGGTCTATCCCACCGTTGATGAGCTGGCGTAAACCGTTGACGGCGTAGGTCATCGGGTCTGCCGGGTGGATAACCTGGAAGGGTTTGGCGGTGGTCTCCACCGGATAGATGCCACCGGCCGACACCAGCTGCAGCATCAGGAACGCCAGCGTGACGACGCGCCCGACCGCCACGCCGAACACGGCGTTGAACGCCTGGATGATGCCGAGGAACGCGGCGATGACCAGGATCAGGAACGCCACCGTCGCCACCGGGTAACGGGCCTTCAGCCCGACGCCGTAGTGCACCACGACATACATCACCAACACCTGGCTCACCGCGACGAGAAGGGCAGGCCAGTACGACGCCAGCACCACGCGCAGTGCGCCCAGCCCGTTGATGATCGGCCGGGACTGCAACGGCGTCAGAAGCATCCAGATGATGAGCGCCCCGATGAACAGCGCCAGCGGCAGGAAGAACGGCGCAAAGCCGGTGCCGAAGGTGGCCGCCGGGTTGTGCGTCTCCATGTCCAGATTCACGGGGGAGGCAACGGTTTTGGCGACGGCTTGGCGTTGTTGCGGCGTCCACGACGGCACCTGCGTCGATCCTTCGCGTAGCTTGCCGGCGAGCTCCTGGCTGCCGTCACGTAACTGGCCGGTGCCATCGGCCAGCCGCTGCGCGCCCGCCGCCAGCTGACGGCTGCCGTCGCTCAGCGCCACCAGGCCGGCGCTGAGCCGCTGCGTGCCGGAATCGAGCTGTTGGACACCGCTGCGCAGCTTCACGACATCGGCGCGCAGCGACCCGTCGACCGCCGCGGTGAGGAAGGTTCGCAACTTGCTCGTGGGGTCGCCCAACTCGTTTTCGAGTTGGGCTGCGCTGTCGCGCAGTCGGGCGAGCCCGTCGTCGGTCGCGGGATCGATCCCTTGGGCCCGAAGCAGCCGCTGGGCGCCGGCGAGGACTGTCCCGACATCGCGCACCGTGGGGTCCGGGTTGTTCGACAGCGTGGCCACCGCCTGATCGACGAGGGCTGCGGCCTGCCGTTGGTCGATGTTCAACGCCGCTATCCGGTCGGAGGTCGAACGCACCGCTCCGCTGAGGTGTTCAGCGACTGCGCCGACCTCGGCCGGATCCAGTCCCAACCCGTCGACCCGCTCCAATACGTGCACCAGCGGATCGGTCGCCTTGGTGACGGACGCATTCAATTGCTTTGTGCCGGTAGCTAATTGGGCCGCGCCGTCGCGAGCGGTGGCCATGCTGGTGGCCAGGGTGGTCGAGCCGGCGGCGAGCTGATGGGCCCCGGCGTCGGCGGTGTCCAACCCGGACGCCAGCCGGTCGGCGCCGTCAGCTGCGGCCTTGAGGCCGGCACCGGCGTCGGTGAGCCCGGTCAGCACCGTGCCGACAGTCTGTTCGCCGACACTGGAATTGACCTGATTGATGACCTCCCGCGCGGCGTTCTGACCGATGATCGAGCCGAGGTAGTTGTTGGCGTCGTTGAAGGTGAACTTCAGGCTGGCCGGGGTGGGCTCGTTGCCGGAGGGCGAGGCGATGTCGGCGCTGAAATCGGCCGGGATCGTGATCGTGAAGTAGTAGGTGCCGTCGGCCAGTCCGCGGGCGGCGTCGGCCGCCGACGTCTCGTGCAGCTGCAGCTGGCCGGAATCCTTGAGCGCTTTGGCCACCTGGTCCCCGGCCCGCAGGGGTTTGCCCTGAGCCTGGGCGCCACGGTCCTCGTTGACCAGTGCGGCGGGAACCTTGTTGACCGCGGCGAACGGATTCCAGAATGCCCACAGATACATCGCGCCGTACAGCAGCGGCATCAGGATGATGGTGATCAGGGCGATGCGGGGCAGGATGCCCCGGGAGTATCGCTTGAGGTCGGTGCCCAGTGACATTCCGGCGAGCATGGTCAACCCGTCCCTTTCTGGGATTCCGACAATTCGGCGCGGTCGGCGTTGGCGACCGGAATCTGTGACCGGACGTCGTGGCCGGTCACCCCATTGACCGTCGCGGTGACGATCGTCTGTTCGCGGCCCAGGTCAACCAGCCGCTCGATGAGCAGGTCCCGGTTGAGATCGCTGGTGACGAAATCGAGGTTGCCGACAACCAGCAACGGCGGGCGCTTGGTGTTGGCCAGGGCGATACGCAGCAGCAGTCGGTCGAGCTCGGAAAGCTCTTCAAAGTACTCGTCGAGGGGAGGCAGCGGATGCGGCCCGAACGCGGGCGCGCAGATGGCCGTCAGCGCGGCCGTGTCGGCCCTGCGCACGAGCCGGTACCACGGTGCGTCCCAACGCAATTGTTCAGTGATCAGATCGCGAACGGTGACCGACTCGGGGACGGTATCGAGCTCGTCGATACCCGCGAGGGCGGACTTGGCGAAGATGCCGCGGGCGTCGCTGGCGCCGAAGACGGTCAGCTCGCCGGACTGGGGTGCCATCCGCCCGGCGATCGTCATCAGCAGCGCGGTGCGTCCCGAGCCCGCCGGACAGATCAGGACGTTGGCGCCGCCGGCCGGTATCTCGAGGTCGACGGGACCGTAGACCGGACCCCACGGTCCGCGCACCCTGATCTCACGGGCGACGACAGCGGGTGGACCGGGGTCGTCACTGTCGCTGTCGGGCAGTTCAGGTAACACTGCGCACCTCCCGCGTCGTGCGTGCCCGCACATCAGAACACGCCGTGGCGGTGGCGCGCGCGGGAAATTATGCACGCCCGCGGCGCGGCCGGCGAGATCGCTAGGCTGACCTCCGTGAGTGCGTCGGACCGGCCGAGTCGCCAGGAAATCTCCGACGCGGTCACCGGCTTGGGCTGGCGGCTGGTGCTCGGTGCGATCTACACCGAGGTGGCGGTGTCGTCGCTGGCGGACGCGGGCGAGACGGCCGCGCTGGTGGTGGCCGCCGTCGGCGCGGCCGGGCAGGGCCACGTGAGTATCGACATCAGGTCCGATCGGGTGGTGGTGCGGCTGCAGTCGGCGGCCGCCGGGGCGGTCACATATGCGGATATTGATCTGGCGCAGGCGATTTCGTCTTCCTTGACGGAACGGAACGTGCGCTTTGCGCCGGGTTCCGTGCAGGCACTCGAGATCGCGATCGATGCGCTGGACATCAGCGCGGTCCGGCCGTTCTGGCAGGCGATCACCGGTTACGTCGATGAAGCCGGGCCGTCAGATCTGACCGACGGTTTGATCGATCCGGCCGGGCGAGGTCCGGCGATCTGGTTCCAGCAGATGGATGCACCGCGGTCCCAGCGCAACCGCATCCACCTCGACATCGACGTGCCGCACGACGTGGCGTCGACACGCGTCGACGCGGCGATCGCGGCGGGCGGCACGCTGCTGTCCGATGCCCGGGCGCCGGCGTTCTGGGTGCTGGCCGATCCCGAGGGCAACGAAGCCTGCATCTGCACCTGGCAGGGCCGCGACTGACGGCAACCGGAGTCCTCGGCTCTTCGCGCGAGCGCTCATCGCTAGGCTGTTCCACCGTGACCACCCGCATGTCCGAGCTGTTCTTGCGCACCCTGCGCGACGATCCAGCCGACGCCGAAGTGCCCAGCCACAAACTGTTGATCCGTGCCGGTTACGTCCGGCCGGTCGCGCCGGGGCTGTACACCTGGCTGCCGCTGGGCCTGCGGGTGCTGCGCAAGATCGAGAAGATCGTGCGCGAGGAGATGGTCGCGATCGGCGGCCAGGAGATCCTGTTTCCGGCGCTGCTGCCGAAGGCGCCCTACGAGACCACCAACCGCTGGACCGAATATGGCGACGGGGTGTTCCGGCTCAAGGACCGTCGCGGCAACGACTACATGCTTGGCCCGACTCACGAGGAGTTCTTCACCCTGACGGTGAAGGGGGAGTACAGCTCCTACAAGGACTTCCCGCTGCTGATGTTCCAGATCCAGACCAAGTACCGCGACGAGGCCCGGCCGCGGGCCGGGATCCTGCGCGGGCGCGAGTTCATCATGAAGGACTCGTACTCGTTCGACGTCGACGACGACGGCCTCAAGACCGCGTACCACGCGCACCGCGAGGCTTACCAGAACATGTTCAAGCGCATGGCAATTCGCTATGTGATCGTCTCGGCGGTGTCCGGCGCGATGGGCGGTTCGGCTTCCGAGGAATTCTTGGCCGAGAGCGAGATCGGCGAAGACACCTTCGTGCGGTGCGTGGAATCCGGGTACGCGGCCAACGTCGAGGCGGTGGTGACCGCGGTGCCCGAGGCGTTGCCGTTCAACGGCCTGCCGGAGCCGACCGTGTACGACACCGGAGACACCCCGACCATCGCCACTCTGGTCGAGTGGGCGAACTCCGCGGGCCTCGGCCGGGAGATCACCGCCGCCGACACCCTGAAGAACGTGCTGCTCAAGGTCCGTGCGCCCGGCGGCGACTGGGAGCTGCTGGCCATCGGCGTGCCCGGTGACCGCGAGGTCGACGACAAGCGACTCGGCGCCGCGCTGGATCCCGCCGAGTACGCACTGCTCGACGACGCCGACTTCGCCAAGAACCCCTTCTTGAAGAAGGGGTATATCGGCCCGAAAGGATTGCTGGCCAACGGGGTTCGCTATCTGGTGGATCCGCGGGTGGTGGACGGGACGGCGTGGATCACCGGCGCCGACGAAGCCGGCAAGCACGTCGTCGGCCTGGTCGCCGGCCGGGATTTCGTCCCCGACGGCACCATCGAGGCCGCCGAGGTGCGCGACGGCGACCTGTCGCCCGACGGCGCCGGACCGCTGGTGTCGGCGCGCGGGATCGAGATCGGTCACATCTTCCAGCTGGGCCGCAAGTACACCGACGCCTTCGCCGCCGACGTGCTCGGCGAGGACGGCAAGCCGGTGCGGCTCACGATGGGTTCCTACGGTGTCGGGGTGTCCCGGCTGGTCGCGGTCATCGCCGAGCAGCAGCACGACGAGCTCGGGCTGCGCTGGCCGGCGTCGGTGTCACCGTTCGACGTGCACGTGGTGATCGCCAACAAGGACGCTCAGGCCCGCGCCGGGGCCGAGGAGCTGGCCCGCGACCTGGACCGGCTCGGGCTGGAGGTCCTGCTCGACGACCGCACTGCCTCCCCGGGGGTGAAGTTCAAGGACGCCGAGCTGCTCGGGGTGCCGTGGATCGTCGTGGTCGGGCGTGGCTGGGCCGACGGGGTCGTCGAGCTGCGTAACCGGTTCACCGGGGAGAAGCGCGAGGTCGCTGCCGACGGTGCCGTCGCAGACATCGCGGCAACCCTGGCGTCCTGATTACTCGGTGCCGCCGGGGAATGCCTCGGTCAGCGGCCGGATGCCCAGCACCTGCTTCCAGCGTGCCGTCAGAACCGCCGTCTCGGTCAACGCCTTGACCCCGAAGGTGCGGTCCTGATCGGTCGTCGCTTGTTCGATCACCGCACGCCAGGCCGTCGCGCAGTCCTGTTCCATGCGGATCGCGAGATTGCCCGCGTCCGTCGGGGTGTTGACCGCCATCGGCAGCTGATAGCCGGCGGCCGGCACCGGGGCCTTGGCCGAGCGGCCGGTCAGCATCGCGATCGCCGCTTCGCGTCGCTCCCGGTGCTGCGCCATCGCCTCGGAGACCAGGTCGTTCTCGTCGGGGGAGCTGTGGGCCGACACGATGCCGTACCCGTAGATCGCCGCATGTTCGGTGGCCACCGCGTCGAACAGCGCCGCCGCGGCGGCATCCGACGGGCGGTCGGGATTCTGGGTGGTAGACGGAGTCGGTGAAGTCACTGTCCGGCCTTCCCGGCGGCAAGTGCCACCGTGTACCCGGCGACGCAGGACGCCGCGATCGAACCGATCAGCCCGGCCCGGTACCCGGACAGGGTCGGCGCCAGTGAGGTGGCGCTGTCCGCCGAGCTGCGCAGCGCGGCGACCACATCGGCCACCGTCGGCGCCGGTCCGCCGGGCGCCGACGTGGTGGTTGCAGCGGTGGAACTCGTCGTCGACGCCGGTTTGCCGGAGAGTCGTGCCACCTCGGCGGCCAGCACGGTCGCGTGCTTGCCGCGCTCGGCCGCCAGCTCGGTCAATGCCGACGCCAGCGCAGGGGGAGCGGTCTTGGCCGCGGCGGCCGCCAGTTCGCTGTCATGGCGGGCCAGCTCGACCTGCTGCTCCAGCGGGTCGGGCTCGGGTGGCGCGGGGTTTCCGCAGGCGGTCGCCACTGCGCCCAACGCCGCGAGCAGCGCCAACCCGCGGCCGCCGTCGATGAGAACTCGTCGTCGGGATATCCCGCCGGATGGGCGGGGATCTCGGCTCAGCACGCCAACATCCTGCCATTGCGGCGCTCCGTGCTGGCGTATCGTGGAGGGCTGGCTCTCTCGAGAGCCCTGCATCCGACGCAGCTGATCAGGACAACTCAAGATGAGGAGCTCGCCGTGGCTGGCCGTTCTACGGGGCTACCAACCCAGAAGCAGGTGATCGAGCTACTCGATGGTGAGTTCGTGCGCGCCGGATACGAAATCGAAGACGTTGTGATCGACAGCCGTCCGCAGCCGCCGCGCATCACCGTCATCGCCGACGGCGACAAGCCACTGGACTTGGACGCCGTCGCTGCGCTCTCCCGCTCGGCCTCGGAACTGCTGGACGACCTGATCAGCGGCGACGACGCCTACGTTCTCGAAGTCACCTCACCGGGGGTGGACCGGCCATTGACCGCCGAAAAGCATTTCCGTCGCGCGCACGCCCGCCTGGTCGATGCCGAACTGGCCGACGGAACCACAGTCACCGCCCGGTTGGGCATGGTGTCCGACGACGCAGTCGACCTGGTGGTGCGCGAGCGCAATGATTGGACGGTGCGCCGGATTCCGCTGGCGGATATCGTCAAAGCTGTTGTCCAAGTTGAGTTTTCACCACCAAAGCCACGCGAGCTCGAACTTGCGGGAGCAGCCGGAACGGAGGCCGAAGCATGAACATCGACATGACCGCCCTGCATGCGATCGAGATCGACCGCGGCATCTCGGTCGACGAGTTGCTCGACACCATCAAGACGGCGTTGCTGACCGCCTACCGGCACACCGAGGGGCATCAGCCGGACGCGCGCATCGAGATCGACCGCAAAAGCGGTGCGGTGCAAGTGATTGCGCGTGAGACCGACGAAGACGGCAACCTGATCAGCGAATGGGACGACACGCCAGAGGGATTCGGCCGGGTGGCGGCGACGACGGCCCGCCAGGTCATGCTGCAGCGATTCCGCGACGCCGAAAACGAGCGCAGCTACGGGGAGTTCTCCGCCAGGGAGGGCGACATCGTCGCCGGTGTCATCCAGCGCGACGCCCGCGCCAACGCACGCGGCCTGGTCGTCGTGCGGCTCGGCAGTGAAACCAAGGGTGCTGAAGGTGTCATCCCGGCCGCCGAGCAGGTGCCCGGGGAAGCCTATGAGCACGGCGACCGGTTGCGCTGCTACGTCGTCGGAGTCAGCCGCGGTGCGCGCGAACCGCTCATCACGCTGTCGCGCACCCACCCCAATCTGGTGCGCAAGCTGTTCTCTCTCGAGGTGCCCGAAATCGCCGACAACTCGGTCGAGATCGTCGCGGTGGCTCGGGAGGCCGGGCATCGGTCCAAGATCGCGGTCAACTCGAAGGTTCCGGGACTCAACGCCAAGGGTGCCTGCATCGGTCCGATGGGCCAGCGGGTGCGCAACGTGATGAGCGAACTGTCGGGCGAGAAGATCGACATCATCGACTTCGACGAGGACCCGGCGCGATTCGTCGCCAATGCACTGTCGCCGGCGAAGGTCGTCTCCGTCTCCGTGATCGACGCGAACACACGCGCGGCGCGCGTGGTGGTGCCGGACTTCCAGCTGTCGCTGGCGATCGGCAAGGAAGGGCAGAACGCCCGACTGGCCGCCCGCTTGACCGGGTGGCGCATCGACATCCGCAGCGATGCGGCGGCGCCGGAAACCGACCCGCACCCTGCCGCGTCGCAGGACGTGGAGCACTGACGCGAGCCGAGCGCTGAGCCACTGATGTAGCCGCATCGGTGATCGGTGGGTACACCATCGTCAATTTGGTGGGTACACCCATCGTCAAAAGGGGGAATTCGTTGGCACAACTCGGCGCTGCGCAGTCCGTCGACGTGCTCGTCGTCGGAGCGGGCCCGACCGGGCTGTCGGCTGCCGATGCGTGTGTGGCGGCCGGGTCGTCGGTGGCCATCGTGGAGCGCACCGGCTACGTCGGCGGGTTGGCCCGTCCGGCGACCGTGGCGGGGCACGACGTCGACCTCGGCGGCCACCGGCTGCTGTCGGCGACGCCGGAGCAGCGCCGGGTATGGCTGGACTTCGCTGACCGGCTCGGCGGTATCCCGATGTCGGACATCGACCGGCACAGCGGAATCCTGCGGGAGGGCTATGTCGTCAGTTATCCCTTCGACTGGCGCCAGTTCCGCCTTTCGGCGCCGCTGTCAGTGCGTGCCCGGGGGCCGCCTCACTCATCGCCTGGAAGCTGACGGCGCCGACCGGCCGCACCGACGACACCCTGGACGACTGGGTCAAGAACCGGTACGGGCCGTACCTGTCGGAGAAATTCATGGCCCCGCACGCCCGGAAGGTGTTCGGGATCGACCCGAAGAACATTCCGGCGGCGTGGGCCTCGCAGCGGATCCTTTCGCCGCGACTGTCTTCGGTACTGGCCACTGCGCTGCCGCGACTGCGGGACTCGACGCGCCCCGACCAGCCGACCGACAAGTTCATCTACCCGCACGGCGGGGCGGGAGTCCTGTGGTCGCGCCTGGCCGCATCGCTGGGAACGAAGGTCGACTGGCTGTTCGACTCCACCGTCGCTGCCATCAGCAGATCCGCTGGCGGACGATTCACCGTCACCGTGTCCGGGCCCGGCGGAGAACACGCCGTGTCCTGCGGGCGGCTCATCTGGACCGGGCGACCCGATGACCTGGCCGCAAGCCTGGGGCTGACCGGGCTGTCCACGGCGATCGCGCAGGCCTCGGGACGGCGCGACCTCGTCGTCGGTGTGGTGCGACTGCCGGACGCGCCGCCGACCTGGCACGGCTACCAGTGGCTGTACACCCACGACGCTGGCGTGCGGGCGCACCGGTTCAACAACTACGGCGAGTGGAAGACGCTGAACTGCCCGTCCGGCGTCATCGGCCTGGAATATGCCGTGCCGTCCGGTGAGGCGTTCGACGTCCGGTCCACCGCGTCGAAGGATATGTCGATCCTGCTCAACGGCGGTTCCTTCGAGTTCCTCGGATCTGAGATGACCGCCGACGCGTATGCCAATTTCGACGCCGCCGCCGCCCTGTTCGATGAGCTCGACACGGCGCTTCGCCGGTTCGGCGACGGGATCATCGCCACGGGACGTCAGGGGGCCGGGATCTACATCAACCTCGACCAGGCGAGGGAGCTGGGAACCCGGGTGGGCGTCCTGCCCGCCGACTGTGCGGGCGTGGTCGGGCGGGACGGATATTCGCGGTATCAGGAGAAAGTGGGCTGACGGCCGGACCCGGATCGCCCAGCCAAGGGTGGTTCTGAGCGGTCGCGCGATGACGGTAGACTATGCCGTGATCCAGCGCGAGACTCCGGCTCCCGAGAGACCGCATCGACGTACCGAAGGTCCGGTGCGGACATGTGTCGGGTGTCGGAAGCGAGAGTTGGCCGTCGATCTCCTCCGAGTGGTGGCTGTGTCGAACGGGAACGGCCATTGCGCCCTAACCGTTGACCAGGCAGGTAATCTCCCGGGGCGGGGTGCGTGGCTGCACCCCGATGACCGGTGCCTACAGGCAGCGTTTCGACGGCGAGCTTTCGGGCGAGCGTTGCGCATCACCGGTTCACCGGATACATCCGCGGTGGTCGAGTACGTCGAGAAATCGACGGGCCAGACCAGCCCGGCAAGAGAACAGGCAGCGAAGAACATGAGCACACCGTGAAGTCCCGACGATGACCATGCGTCGTAGCTAAACCCGAGGCGCGGCCTACCACCGCTGTCGCCTCTTGAGTAGGAGATGTAGTGGCAGGTAAGGCCCGTGTACACGAGTTGGCCAAGGAACTCGGTGTCACCAGCAAGGAAGTTCTCGCCCGACTGAGCGATCAGGGCGAATTCGTAAAATCCGCATCATCGACGGTGGAAGCCCCCGTCGCACGCCGTCTGAGGGAATCATTCGGCGGCGGTAAGGCCGACAAGGCCCCGGCGAAAGCCGCACCGGCCAGCGCGGCCGGAAACGGAGCGCCGGCACCCAAGCCCGCCCCCGTCGCCGACAGCGCCGTCGCGGCAGCGCCGCCCGCGGCGCCGGCACCCAAGCCGGCCGCCCCGGCCCCGGCCCCAACCCCGGCTGCACCGACTCCGGCACCGCCCGCGCCTGCCGCCCCGGCTGCACCCGCGGCCTCGGCGGCTCCCGCCGCCCCCGCGGCACCTGCGCCGAGCAGCCCCGGGCCGACGCCCGGTCCCCGTCCGGGCCCGGCCGCGCCGAAGCCGGGTATGCCTCGGCCGCCGCGCGTCGGCAACAACCCGTTCTCCTCGGCTCAGCCGGTCGAGCGTCCCGCACCGCGGCCCCAGGGCCCGCGTCCCGGTCCCGGTGCCGGTGGTCCGCGTCCCGGCGCACCGCGTCCGGGTGGAGCCACACCCGGCAACATGCCTCCTCGTCCGCCCGGCGCCCGACCCGGTGCGCCCGGTCGGCCCGGTGCCCCGCGTCCCGGTGGCGGTCCCCGCCCCGGCGGTGGCCCCGGTGGCGGCGGCCGTCCCGGTGGCGGCGGTGGCGGTAACTACCGCACCGGCGGTCCCGGTGGTGGTGGCGGTGCCGCCGGCGGCGCTGCTGCCGGTGGTTTCCGTGGCCGTCCCGGTGGCGGTGGTCCCGGTGGCGGCGGTGGCCGTCCCGGTCAGCGCGGTGGCGCAGCCGGTGCGTTCGGTCGTCCCGGCGGCGCCGTCCGGCGTGGTCGCAAGTCGAAGCGCGCAAAACGCGCCGAGTACGAGAGCATGCAGGCGCCGGTTGTCGGTGGCGTGCGGTTGCCGCACGGCAACGGCGAGACCATCCGGCTGGCCCGCGGCGCGTCGCTGTCCGATTTCGCCGAGAAGATCGACGCCAACCCGGCCGCACTGGTCCAGGCGTTGTTCAACCTCGGCGAGATGGTGACGGCCACCCAGTCGGTCGGTGACGAGACGCTCGAGCTGCTCGGCGGCGAGATGAACTACGTCGTCCAGGTCGTGTCGCCCGAGGACGAGGACCGTGAGCTGCTGTCGTCCTTCGATCTCACCTATGGCGAGGACGAAGGCGACGAGGACGATCTCGAGTTCCGTCCGCCGGTGGTCACCGTCATGGGTCACGTCGACCACGGCAAGACCCGACTGCTGGACACCATCCGCAAGGCCAGCGTCCGCGAGGGCGAGGCCGGTGGCATCACCCAGCACATCGGTGCCTACCAGGTGACCGTCGAGCACGACGGTGTCGAGCGCCCGATCACCTTCATCGACACCCCGGGTCACGAGGCGTTCACCGCCATGCGCGCCCGCGGTGCGAAGGCCACCGACATCGCGATCCTGGTGGTCGCCGCCGACGACGGCGTCATGCCGCAGACGGTGGAGGCCATCAACCACGCGCAGGCCGCTGACGTGCCGATCGTGGTCGCGGTCAACAAGATCGACAAGGAGGGCGCCGACCCGGCCAAGATCCGGGCGCAGCTCACCGAGTACAACCTGGTTGCCGAGGACTTCGGTGGCGACACCATGTTCGTCGACATCTCGGCCAAGAACGGCACCAACATCCAGGCGCTGGAGGAGGCGGTCCTGCTGACCGCCGACGCGGCACTGGACCTGCGGGCCAACCCCGATATGGAAGCCCAGGGCGTGGCCATCGAGGCGCACCTGGACCGCGGCCGCGGCCCGGTGGCGACCGTGCTGATCCAGCGCGGCACGCTGCGGGTCGGCGACTCCGTGGTCGCCGGCGATGCCTACGGCCGGGTTCGACGGATGGTCGACGAGCACGGCGAGGACGTCACCGAGGCGTTGCCATCGCGACCGGTGCAGGTCATCGGCTTCACGTCGGTGCCAGGTGCCGGCGACAACTTCCTGGTTGTCGACGAGGACCGCATCGCCCGCCAGATCGCCGACCGGCGCAGCGCGCGCAAGCGCAACGCCCTGGCCGCGCGTACTCGCAAGCGCATCAGCCTGGAAGACCTGGATTCGGCACTGAAGGAAACCAGCCAGCTGAACCTGATCCTCAAGGGCGACAACTCGGGCACCGTCGAGGCGCTCGAGGAAGCCTTGCTGGGCATCGAGATCGACGACGAGGTGGAGTTGCGCGTCATCGACCGCGGTGTCGGTGGCGTCACCGAGACCAACGTCAACCTGGCGTCGGCCTCGGACGCGATCATCATCGGGTTCAACGTGCGTGCCGAGGGCAAGGCCACCGAACTGGCCAACCGCGAGGGTGTGGAGATCCGGTACTACTCGGTGATCTACCAGGCGATCGACGAGATCCAGAGCGCGCTTAAGGGCATGCTCAAGCCGATCTACGAGGAGAAGGAGCTCGGCCGCGCCGAGATCCGCGCGATCTTCCGGTCGTCGAAGGTCGGCAACATTGCCGGCTGCCTCGTGCAGTCCGGGATCATGCGGCGCAACGCCAAGGCGCGGTTGCTGCGTGACAATGTCGTCATCGCCGAGAACCTCACGGTCTCCTCGCTCAAGCGGGAGAAGGACGACGCCACCGAGGTGCGCGAGGGTTACGAATGCGGTCTCACGCTGACGTACTCCGACATCAAGGAAGGCGATGTCATCGAGACCTACGAGCTGGTCGAGAAGGAGCGCGTCTAGTGGTTGATGTTGGCAGGGCCCGCAGGCTCTCCAAGCGCATCGCCACCATCGTCGCCTCGGCCATCGAGTTCGAGATCAAGGATCCGCCGCTGGCGTTCGTGACGGTCACCGACACCAAGGTGACTGGTGACCTTCACGACGCCACCGTGTACTACACGGTGCGCGGCAAGACCCTCGATGAGGAGCCGGACTACGAGGGTGCGGCCGCGGCGCTCGAACGTGCCAAAGGTGCGCTGCGTACCAAGGTCGGTGCGGGCACCGGTGTGCGGTTCACGCCGACGCTGTCCTTCGTTCTGGACAAGGTGCCCGACACCGCGCAGAAGATGGAGGAGCTGCTCGCCAAGGCGCGGGCTGCCGACGCCGATGTGGCCCGGATTCGGGCCGGGGCCACTCCTGCGGGAGACGCGCAGCCGTACCGTGTGGTAGGAGAAGAGGGAACATCTTCCTTCTCGCAGGACGACCAGGACGCCGGTGACCGCGATCGACTCGACGACTGAGATCACCCGCCCCTCGCGGCGGGTGGACGCGCATGGCGCCGTCGAGGTCCTGCGCGGCGCCGGCGCGGTCAGCGTCATCTGCCACGTCCACCCCGACGCCGACAGTGTGGGGGCGGGGTTGGCTCTGGCGTTGATTCTCGAGCGTGACGGTGTCGACGTCGAAGTGAGTTTTGCGACGCCGTCGACGCTGCCGGAATCGCTGCGCATGCTGCCCGGCGGGCACCTGCTGGTGGCCCCCGGGGAGATGCGCCGTGACGTCGATCTGGTGGTGACGGTCGACGCCCCGAGCGTGAACCGGCTCGGCGCGCTGTCGGAGTTCACTCAGCTCGGCTGCGCGGTCCTCGTCATCGACCACCACAAGTCGAACACCCTGTTCGGCAGCGTGAATCTTGTTGATCCGAAGGCGGATTCGACCACCATGGTGGTGGCGGAGCTGCTCGACGCCTGGGGCAAGACGATCGACTGCGATGTCGCGTCATGCCTGTACGCGGGACTGACCACCGACACCGGCTCCTTCCGGTGGGCGTCGCCGGGCGCGTTGCGGCTGGCCGCCCGGCTGGTCGAGCTCGGGGTAGACAACGCCGCGATCAGCCGTGAGCTGTTCGACACCCATCCGTTCGTCTGGCTGCCGCTGCTGTCGCGCGTGTTGTCCCGAGCCCAGCTGGTGCCCGAGGCGGCAGGCGGGCGCGGGCTGGTCTACGCGGTGGTCGCCCACGAGGAGTGGATGGAGAACCGCTCCGAAGAGGTCGAGAGCATCGTCGACATCGTGCGCACCACGCACGAAGCCGAGGTCGCCGCGGTCTTCAAGGAGATCGAACCCGGGCACTGGTCGGTGTCGATGCGGGCCAAGAGCTATGACCTGGCCGCGGTCGCCAGTGGTTTCGGCGGCGGCGGGCACACGCTGGCCGCCGGGTACTCCGCGGCCGGACCGATCGACGATGTGGTGGCGCAGCTGACCGCCGCCCTTGGCTGAGTCCGCCGACAATCGACTTTCACCTTTGGCAGCGATCCACTCGCACTTTGACTGCAAAAGGTGAAACTCGATCTCAATACGACCAAGACGGTGGTCTGGCTTGACTGACTCGGCCGACGACGCAGGCCCGGTAACCAGCCTGCGGATCGCGGCGCTGGCGCTTCCCGCGTTGGGTGTCCTTGCCGCCGAACCGATCTATCTGCTGTTCGACATCGCGATCGTCGGCCGGCTCGGCGCGCTGAGCCTGGCCGGCCTGGCGATCGGCGGTCTGATCCTGTCGGTCGTCAGCGCCCAGCTCACCTTCCTGTCGTACGGGACGACGGCACGCTCCGCGCGCTTCTACGGCGCGGGTGACCGGGCCGCGGCCGTCGGCGAAGGGGTCCAGGCCACCTGGCTGGCGCTGGGGATGGGCGTCGCGATCGTGGCTGCCGTGCAGTTGGCCGCGGTTCCGATTGTGTCGGCGATCGCGGGCACGAAGTCCGGCGGTGGCGACATCGCCGGTGCCGCATTGCCCTGGGTGCGCATCGCGATCTTCGGTGTGCCGGCCATCCTCATCTCCGCGGCAGGCAACGGCTGGATGCGCGGTGTGCAGGACACCATGCGCCCGCTGCGCTATGTGCTGGTGGGTTTCAGTGTCTCGGCGGTGCTGTGCCCGCTGCTCGTCTACGGCTGGCTGGGCCTGCCGCGGCTGGAATTGGCGGGTTCGGCGATCGCCAATCTGGTGGGGCAGTGGCTGGCCGCGATCCTCTTCTGCTGGGCGCTGCTGGCCGAGAAGGTGCCGCTGCGACTGGACACGTCGGTGCTGCGGGCGCAGGTCGTGATGGGTCGTGATCTGGTGTTGCGGACGCTGGCCTTCCAGGCCTGTTTCGTGTCGGCCGCCGCGGTGGCCGCCCGGTTCGGTGCGGCGGCCGTCGCTGCGCATCAGGTCGTGCTGCAGCTGTGGAATTTCCTTGCGCTTGTGCTGGATTCACTCGCGATCGCCGCGCAGTCGCTGGTCGGTGCCGCGCTCGGTGCGGGCCGAACGGAGCACGCGAAGTCGGTCGCGTGGCGGGTGACGGTGTTCTCCGCGATCGCCGCCGCGGCGCTGGCTTTCGTGTTCGCCGCAGGCGCGTCGGTGCTGCCCTCGCTGTTCACCGACGACCGGTCGGTGCTGGCGCAGATCGGGGTGCCGTGGTGGTTCATGGTGGCCCAATTGCCGATTGCCGGAGTGGTGTTCGCGCTCGACGGGGTGCTGCTGGGCGCCGGCGACGCCGCGTTCATGCGTACCGCGACATTGGTCAGCGCGCTGGTCGGTTTCCTGCCGCTGATCTGGTTGTCGCTGGCGTTCGGCTGGGGGCTGCTCGGCATCTGGTCGGGCCTGAGCACGTTCATGGTGCTGCGGCTGGTGTTCGTAGGGTGGCGGGCGTTCTCCGGGCGCTGGCTTGTGCCTGGCACCAGCTAGCGCCGGGCGATTGCCGCCCAGCCGAAGTCGTTGGTGCGGACGTCGATCCGGTCGAATCCAGCTGCGGTCAATCGATCCGCGAGGCCGGCCGGATCGATCGGGTTGTAGGTGTCGCCCACGTGTGCGGCGGCCATGTCGGCGTCGCCGATGCCGTCGCTGGCCACCAGTGCGGCGCCCGGCCGCAATACCCGGGCCACCTCGGCGAACAGTCGGTCCTGCAGCTCGGCGGTCGGAACGTGGTGCAGCATCGTGAAACACGCCGCACCCGAGAACCGTCCGTCGGGGAAGTCCAGCGCGGTCGCGTCGCCGCGCACGACCCGGACCGACGGCATCTCGGCGAAGCGCTCGGTGAGCATCGTCGCCAGCCGTTCGTCGATCTCGACGCACGTCACCTGTGGCGCAGTCCGGCTCAGCACGTCGGTGGCGGCGCCGAAGCCGGGCCCGACTTCCAGGACGTCATCGCCGAGGTCGGCATCACCGAGGACCCACGGCAAGATCTGCTCCCGCATGATCTGGCGCCAGTCGTCGCTGCCGCAGACCTCGTGCGCCTCGTTCATGCGCCCCAGCGTAAATGAATAGCACGTCAAATATGTTGTATGCCTATGTATCAATTTTTGCTGAGTTACTTCCCAGCACGTCGCTGGTGAGCTATTAATGACGTTGCTGACACATCGATTCATGACGGGGGCTCCATGAGTTCGGCCAACTTTGGATTTCGCATCGGTTCCGCAGCATTCGCCATGGGCCTGGGGGTGGCAGTTGCCAGCAACCCCGGAGTCGCGGTAGCTGAAGGTCCGGACTCGGGCTCGACCGCGCATTCCTCGGCATCCTCGAAGTCTGCCGATTCGTCAGACTCCGCTGATTCGAACCGATCAGGGCCGCGCGCTGTCGACTCGTCACGGCGCGCGGCGCAGCAGCCCCGCAGCACCGCTGACCCGCAGAAGAAATCGAACGGCCGGCCGTCGGCAACCCGGCCCGTCGCCACGCCTCGGTCGGACGCGTCCGTGACCACCCCCGCGGACGCCACGCCCGCGGTGACAGCGCAGACCGCCGATCGGGTGGAGCCCGGCGGGCAGACCGCAGCCGCCGCGCTCCCGTCTGCAACCGAGACTGATTTGCCAGCTACCACCACTGCGCCGGTGCCGGCGGCCCTCGTTGCACCGGCGCGGCACGCCGCGGCCACCGCGATTCGCCCACCGAACATCGTGTCCGGGTTTCTGTCGCTGCTCGGTCTGCGGCCGGGCACCGGCCTCCCGCCGGCCCCGATCCAACTACTGACCGGTGCGCTGGCGCTGATCAGGCGCGACCTCGAGTCGGTGGTCAACCAGGTGACGGCGTGGACGGCCGCCCCGGCCACCCGCAGCCTGTCGGCCGCCACCACCGGCACCACCACCACGGTCACCTGGGCGTGGGGCTCGAACCCGGTGCTGGCGTTCAACCCGGCCACCGACAAACTCGATTTCGGCTGGATGCAGCCGGGCCAGTTCACCGTCGTCGAGAAATCCGGATCCGTCGTGATCGGGGTCGTCGACAACAACCACTCCTACACACTGCAAGGCGTCAGCCTGGGGCAGCTGTCGACGACCAACATCGTCGCCAAGGACGCGGGCACCGTGGCCAAGTGGCAGTCGCTGATCAGCGGCGCGCAGACCGCGCTTCCCAGCGTTTCGGTCGCCGACACGGCGGTGACCGAGGGGAACAGCGGTACGACTAAGGCCGTGTTCACGATCACCCTGTCGAAGGCGAGCACCAAGCCGGTGACGGTGAACTACACGACGGCCAACGGGTCGGCCACCGCCGGCCAGGATTACACGTCCGGCTCCGGCGCCGTGACGTTCGCCGCGGGGCAGGTGTCCCAGGTGGTGAACATCAACGTGCTCGGCGATACGACGGTCGAACCGACCGAGACGTTCACCGTCACGCTGTCGAATCCGTCGGGTGCCACCCTCGGCAGAGCCACCGCGACGGGCACCATCACCACCGACGACGCCGCACCGGTGCTGCCGAGCATCTCGATCGCGGACGCCACCGCGGCCGAGGGCAACAGCGGCAGCGCCTCGATGGGGTTCACGGTGACGCTGTCGAAGGCGTCGACCACCACGGTCACCCTGAACTACACGACGGTCAACGGCACGGCCACCGCCGGCCAGGACTACACAGCCGGCTCCGGCACGGTCACGTTCGCGCCCGGGGTGACCTCACAGGTGATCAACGTCGGTGTGCTGGGGGATACGACGGCCGAACCGACCGAGACGTTCACGGTCACGCTGTCGAATGCCTCCGGCGCCACCATCGGTGACGGCTCGGCGGTCGGCACGATCACCAACGACGACACCACTACGACACCGGGCGGAACGGCGCAGTGGGGCAAGAGCTTCTTCGCGCCGTACATCGACATGGGTGCCTACCCGGTCCCGAACCTGCTCGCGCTGTCGAAGACCTACGGCACCTCGCTGGTGACTCTCGGCTTCATGCAAGCCGACCAGAACGGCAACCTTGCGTGGGCGGGATTGGCTGCGCTGGAACCGAGTTCGACCAACGAGCAGGCGGTCGCCATCAACACCTCGATCGCCACGTTCAAAGCGGCCGGCGGTGACGTGATGATCTCGTTCGGCGGCGCGTCCGGCACCAGCATCGCCCAGGCGTATGCGGCCAAGGGGCGTAGCGCCCAAGAGCTGGCCAACGCCTACGCCGCGGTGATCGACACCTATGGCGTCACCCACATCGACTTCGACATCGAAGGTGCCGCCGTCGCCGACCCGGCGTCGGTCGCGCTCAACAGCCAAGCCCTCGCGCTGCTGCAGAAGCAGAAGCCGGAACTGCACATCTGGTACACGCTGCCGGTCTTGCCGACCGGGCTGACCGCCGACGGCCTCAACGTCGTGGACTCGGCGGTCAAGGCCGGGGTCAAACTCGACGGCGTGAACGTGATGGCGATGGACTACGGCGAGTCCGCCGCACCGACCAGCGGCGCGGGTGCAAAAACCATGGGCGCGTACGCAATTCAATCGGCCCAGTCGACCTATGCGCAGCTGAAATCGCTGTACGGCAAGTACGGGCAGAGCTTCGGCTACAGCCAGATCGGTGTGACTCCGATGCTCGGCGTCAACGACGTCCTCACCGAGGTGTTCACCGTGGCCGACGCGCAGGCGCTGGAGGACTTCGCCCGCGCGAACGGCATCGGCATGCTGTCGATGTGGCAGGTGCTCCGCGACACCCCCGGAACCCTGGGGCAGGCGAGCACCGGGGCCTCCGGATTGAGTGATCCGCAGGGCGCATTCAGCAAGGTGTTCAACGATTACGGCACGATCAACGTCGTCGACTACAGCAGCGCCGGTGGAACTGGCGGAACCGGAGGAACTGGCGGCACCGGTGGAACTGGCGGTGGCACCCCGGTGACCGGCGGCACGACGACGACGATCACGTGGGGCTGGGGCAGCAACCCGGTGCTGAGCTTCAACCCGGCGAAGGACACCCTGGACTTCGTCTGGATGCAGCCCAGCGAGTTCGACGTCACCGAGAAGGCCGGTTCCGTGGTGATCTCCGTGGTGGGCAACAATCACACGTACACGCTGGCCGGCGTGACGCTGAGTCAGCTACAGGCCGGCAACATCATCGCCAAGGACGCCAGCACGCTGGCCAAGTGGCAGAGCCTCATCGCCGCCGCGAAAGCGGTGTAGCAGAAGCTATTTCACCTGGCTGCGACCGCGTTCGATGACCGAGGCGCGGCTGGCGGCGATGTCGTCACCGGACGTCGCCGCCATCCACTTCCTGGCCGACATCGCCTCGATCCACAGTCCCGAACCGGTCTGGTCCTCGTCGATGCGGTGATAGGACGTCAACAGCGCGCGGACGGCCTTCTGGTTGTTGCCGACGATCGAGGCGGCCACCGCCCGCGCCGTCGGCAGCAGCTCGTCGTGCGCGACGACCTGGGTCACCAACCCGGCCCGCAGCGCGTCGTCGGCGGACAGGTAGTCCCCGGTGAGACTCATCCGCCGGGCCATTCCGACGCCGACCTTCTGCGGCAGCCGCACACTGAGGCCCCACGTCGGCAGCAGCCCGACCCGCGCGTGGGTGTCGGCGAAGCGGGCGTTCTCGGAGGCGATCAGGATGTCGCAGTACAGCGCGAGTTCGAGTCCGCCGGTCACGGCCGCGCCGTTGATGGCGCCGATGACGGGCTTGGTCATGGGCGGCCACTTGGGGGAGATGTCGGGCAGCTCGGTGGTGTCCCCGAGCTCCTTGAGGTCCAGCCCCGCGCAGAACACCGGGTCGGCGCCGGTGACGATGATGACGTCGACACCCTCGTCGGCGTCCGCCTCGCGCAGTGCGCTGAAGAAACGGCTGCGCAGTGCGCTCGACAGCGCATTGCGCGAGTTGGGCCGATTCAGCGTCACCGTGCGGACGCGGTCGGTGGTGTCAATGAGCAGGATGTCGTCGCCGGTCATAGGGACACCGTATCGGCACCCCTAACGGCCCTGGCGTGCGCTCCGGCTCGTCGAGCGGTGAGGTGCCGTCGCGGGACGCGGTGAACCGCCGGCGGTGATGGCCGGACCGGTATCGGGCTGGGGCGCGCCTGGATTGACGGCCGTCGCCGGGCGCGGGATCACCGAGCCGGTTCGCGCAGGCAGCGGCGGACGCACGGCTCCCGCGGGCGAGGTGCGGCCGGCCGTGGTGCCGCTCGGCGCCGCACGGTCGGCGACGGCCACGGTGGCGGCAGCGGGGATCCGCGCCGGGTGCGGTACCTGACGCTGCACCAATGGTGTTGGGGGAGAGGGAGAAACAGGCTGCCGGATCGGTGGTGCGGCCACGTCGGTGCTGATCTGCTCCGGTGCCGCGCAGGTGTCGATCATGGACTGCAGACGGTCCTGCAGCGAGTGACTCTCCTGATGTCCCGAGCGCAGGGACGCCTGATGAATCGCCGCTGCCGCAACCGAACAATCGTGAACGTCGACGAGACCGCCGAACATCGGTACGCCGCCGAGTGCACTGGGGACGTACCACGCCAACCACATCGGGCCCGCCGCGGCAGCCCTGCTCTTCTGGATGACCGTTGCCAGTTTCTGCTCGGCGACGGCCGGGTCGGCGGGCACCATGGCCTGCAGCGCGCGGACGCCGCCGTCGTCGATGCGCACCCCGAAGACATCGACGGGGACGGTGTCGAGGAACTGCTCGACCGAGTTTCGGTCCTCGGCGCTCAGCGGGAACGACACCCGCATCCGCGGTGTCCGGGGCGAGGGCGACGCCGGCGACACCGTCATCGTCAGGCCGGTGTCGCCCGCGGTTCGGCGCACGGTGTCGAGGAGGTCGGATCCCGGGGAGTGGCTGTCGCTGACCGTCAGCTGGTTGGCATCGTCGTCGTCACGGAACCAGTCGATGCGGCCGTCGCTGTGCGCGGCGATCAGCCGGAGTCGTTCCGCGTCGTCGGCGATCTGGGTGGGATCGAGGTGCGACTGCCGTCTGACCGTCACAGGCTTGTCCGGCGTCACCCAGAACTCGACGTCTTCGATGTAATTCGAGACCAGGCTGATCCGGGTCTCGGCGATGCGGTTCGCCACTGCGACCAGCTGAGGCCGTGTCGCGTCAGGAACGTCGACCGCGACGGTGAAGACGATGCCTTCGGCGTAGCTCTGGTCGTGATACACCCACGCGTCGGTCACTCCCGGCATCGACGTCAGCGCGGACTGGAGGTTGTTGGCGATCTCGGTGAGACTGCCGGGACCGCCGCACCCCGGAACGACAGCGGCTCCGGCGAGCAGGGCGGCAGCTGACAAGGTTCGGCCCAATCGTCGCATTCGCAACGGACCTCCAACCCTTCATCGCATGGACTGCGGCGTGCGTGACGCGCTCAGCGCAGACCAGGCGCAAATCTACTCCCGCGCAGCATCCTTGGGCTGCAGCCGTGCCGAACGAGCGGCCGGGAGTTTGCTCACAGCACGTCTACGTCCATCTCCAGATCGATCCAGGTGAGGTCACACGCGGTCAGAACCCATCGGCCGACGATTGTGGTGACCATTGCATCCACCTGATCCGCATCGTCGTGCGGGCCGACTGTCTGGGCACATATTCGGCGCAGGTCGGCCGAGACACCGGCGATTCGGGGTGCGACGTCAGCTATCCGGTGCGAGTGCGCCAGCGACGTGCCCAAAAGTGCGCAGGCCATGCGTAATCCGCCGTGTTCGAGACCGGCGAACCGCTCCGCTGCGATCCCCGCCGGGGTCATGGCAATGTCGTACGCCCGGTCCAGCGCCGCACGGTACAGCGGTGCCTTGCCCGGAAAGTGGTGGTGGATCGCCGGCCGGGTGATGCCGACCAGATCGGCGACCTCTTGCACGGTGGCGGCGTCGTACCCGCGATAGGCGAAGACGCGGATCGCGGCGATGATGATCATCTCGCGCCGCGCATCGGTGTTCGAGCCGCGTGGCCGGCCGACTGCCCGTTTGATCACTCGAGGTCGAGGTGACGCCACTCCCGCGGTCATGGTGCACCCTTCTCGTCACACAAATTCGACGGCTTGGCGCCAGGCTAGGTCGCGAACGTGTGAGCCAGATGGGTGCCGGATATCAATCCGATCAGCACTTCGGCCGTGAAGTCCAGCGTGAAGGCGGGCATGCTGGAGGTCATGTGCCGAAACATCACCGAGTTGCGTGGCCTGGAGCCGGCGGCCACCGACGAAGAGATCACCGCGGCGGCCCGCCAGTATGTGCGCAAGGTCAGCGGGATCACCCGGCCGTCCGAGGCTGTCGCCGAAGCGTTCGAGATCGCGGTCGCCGAGGTCGCGGCCACCACGACCCGACTGCTGCAGCAGTTGCCCGCCCGGCGTCAACCACCGAAAACCATTCCGCCGCTGCGCCGTCCCGAGGTGCGGGCGCGGCTGGCCGCGCAGTGACCACTGCGCTCAAGGAGTGGAGCGCGGCGGTGCACGCGCTGCTGGACGGTCGGCAGACCGTGCTGCTGCGCAAGGGCGGCATCCACGAAAAGCGGTTCGCCGTGGCGGCCGAGGAGTTCTTGTTGTTCCCCACCGTCGCGCACAGTCATGCCGAGCGGGTGCGCCCGGAACATCGGGACCTGCTCGCCGGCGCGGAGCCGGACAGCACCGATGACCAGGTCGTCATCAGGGCTGCTGCCAAAGTGGTTGCTGCCGTGGTGGTTTCCGATCCACAGGGGCTGTCCGACATCGAGGACCTGCATATCTGGACGGCCGAATCGGTGCAGGCCGACCGGCTGGACTTCCGGCCCCGTCACCAGTTGACCGTGCTGGTGGTGCAGTCCTTTCCGCTCGCCCAGCCGATCCGCTTGGCGCGGGAACCGAGCTACGGCGGTTGCACCAGCTGGGTGCAGCTACCCGCGACTGTTGCCGTCGGCGCCCCGGTGCACGACGCCGCGGTCCTGGCCGGTATCGCCGCCCGGGTTCGCGCTGCCGTCGCCTGAGGGCAGGTCCGCGGAGGCGGGCAGGAGCAGCTTGGAGACCCCACCCGCCCCGTGGTGCACGGTGTGCAGCGAGGGGACCATCCGCGCTGCGGTGAGCACCGGCTGGCCGGTGCCGAGATTGCGGGCGTACCGCGGGTGTGACCCGCCGGCGACGAGCACCCGGATCCGGGTTCCGGCGGCGAAGCGATGCGCGACGGCGTCGAGCTCGATGCGAATCGGCCCCGGTGCCGCGGCGTCGAGCCGTCGGTAGCCGTCGCTGACGTTGCGGGAGCGCCCGCGGGCATCGACCTCGCTGATCCGCACGAACACGTCGGCGTGGGCGATGTCGGCGCGGTGGGCCAGTTCGATCACGGGCTCGCCGAAGACATACAGGTCGGCGTCGAGCGGGCCGCTGGTGAAGCTCAGCACATCGGCCCGCTCGGCGATCCGCGTGTCATTGCGGTAGCCGCTCAGCTGTGACAGCAGCCTGCCGCCGACCGTCGGGGTCGGGTCAGCGGGGTCGTAGCGGAACGTGGAGGGTGCGGCATCGGCCGGCGGCACGGTGGGCGCGAGCCGCCCGCGCGGCTGCAGATACATGACACCCGTGCCGGTGGGCGGTGGCCAGTCCGGCAGGTCGATCCAGCCGTGATGGGCGACGTGCACCCGCACCGGGCTGCGGCGGGTCGCCTCAGCGCCGGCCAGGTGCGTTCCGAGCCAGTCCAGCGTTTCGGTGGCGGCGGTGCCGCCCGCCTTCGTGATCATGTCGGTGTGGGTCCACGGCCCGACCGTCATTGCGACGTCGACGCCGCGGCCGCGCAGGTGGCGATACTGCGCGAGGGTCTGCTCCAGGAACAGGTCCTGCCAGCCGCTGAGCAACAGCACCGGTATCTCGCAGCGGTCGAGCGCGGCGGTCATCCGCATGGCGTCCCAGAACGGGTCGTCGGCCTCGGGGTGGTCGATCCACGACTCGTACCACGGGGACGCGGCGCCCAGCAGATCGCGGCCGGCGGCGCCAAGCGGCAGCCCCAGGGTGGCCTGTTCGAGCCGGCGGGCCGCTCGGGTCTGGAAGGCCAGGCGGCGCAGGTTGGCCTGCTCCTGGTGACCGACCATGTCCGACCAGCCCAGGAAGTCGTTCAGCGAGAACGAGCCGGTGCCCCACGACGAGGCGTGGAAGTCGTGTGGGCCGACGGTGATCACCGCGGCGACGAGCTCCGGCGGCGGGTCGGACAGCAGCGCCCACTGGGTGAAGCCCAGGTAGGACAGCCCGATGGTGGCGAAGGTGCCGGTGAACCACGGCTGGCGGCGCAGCCAGACCACGGTGTCTGCGGCGTCGTCGGCCTCGTGCACCATCGGCACGAAGTCGCCGCCGGAGCCGAATGTGCCGCGCACACTCTGCAGCAGCACGTGGTAGCCGCGGGCGGCGTAGAGCTGGGCGTAGACCAGGGAGAACGGGAAGGCTCGGCCGTAGGGGCAGCGGACCAGGATGGTGCCCAGCGGTGCGCCCGCGGGCGCATAGTGGGTGGCCCGCAGGGTCGCGCCGTCGCGCATCGGCACCTCGATGCCGTGATGCACGGCGTAGTCCGTCGTCGGCGGCGTTATGCGAAGTGCGCGGGAAAGGGATCGGTCGACGATCTTTCTAAGCCGACTGCTGCGCACGGCTCCCAGACTATGCACTGCGTAGCAGGGTTGTTCGGGTCGGTGGGCTTCATCACCCAGAACCGGGCGGGGTGGCGTGCGCAAGTAGGCTGGCGTGTTGTGGCACCCACGCTTTGGGCGATCAGTGACCTCCATACGGGTCACACCGGCAACAAGCCGGTCACCGAATCGCTGTATCCCTCGATGCCGGACGACTGGCTGATCGTCGCCGGTGACGTCGCCGAGCGCACCGACGACATCCGCTGGTCGCTGGATCTGCTGCGCCGGCGGTTCGCCAAGGTGATCTGGGTGCCGGGCAACCACGAGCTGTGGACCACCGGCAAGGACCCGGTGCAGGTGTTCGGCCGGGCCCGCTACGACTATCTGGTCAACATGTGCGACGAGATGGGCATCGTCACCCCAGAACATCCGTTCCCGGTGTGGACCGAGCAGGGCGGCCCGGCGACGATCGTGCCGATGTTCCTGCTCTACGACTACACATTTCTGCCCCCCGGCGCGACGACCAAGGCCGAGGGCCTGGCGATCGCCCGGGAACGCAATGTGGTGGCGACCGACGAGTTCCTGCTGTCCAGTGAGCCCTACGCCACCCGCGACGCGTGGTGCCGGGATCGGCTGCGCCACACCAAGGCTCGGCTCGACGAACTCGACTGGATGACGCCCACGGTGTTGGTGAACCATTTCCCGTTGCGGCGTGAGCCCTGCGACGTGTTGTTCTTCCCGGAGTTCTCGCTGTGGTGCGGGACCACCGAGACCGCCGACTGGCACACCCGCTACAACGCGGTCTGCTCGGTCTACGGTCACCTGCACATCCCGCGGACCACCTGGTACGACGACGTGCGCTTCGAGGAGGTGTCCGTCGGGTATCCCCGAGAGTGGCGGCGCCGCAAGCCTTATCGCTGGTTGCGTCAGATCTTGCCCGACCCGCAGTATGCGCCGGGCTATCTCAACGATTTCGGCGGCCACTTCGTCATCACCGAGGAGATGAAGGAGCAGTCGACGAAGCTGCGCGAGCGTCTGCGCAGTCGGCGCGAATGAGCGAGCTGATGCGGGCGGTGTTGCCCGACCTCGACGATCTGGTGTTCGCCGAGACCTACGACGATCCACCGGATTTGGCTCCATTGCCGGAGGAAGAGCCGCTGATCGCGAAGTCGGTGGCTAAGCGGCGCAACGAATTCATCACCGTCCGCCATTGCGCGCGGGTGGCGCTGGGGCAGCTCGGGATCCCGCCGGCGCCGATCCTCAAAGGGGAGAAGGGTGAACCCTGCTGGCCCGACGGCGTGGTGGGCAGCCTGACTCATACCCAGGGCTATCGCGGCGCGGTGGTCGGTCGCACGACGGCGATCCGTTCGGTCGGTATCGACGCCGAACCGCACGGCGTGCTGCCGGACGGGGTTCTCAACGCGGTCAGTCTGCCCGCCGAGCGGTATGAGATGGGCGCGCTGCCGGGCGGACTGCACTGGGATCGAATCTTGTTCTGCGCCAAGGAAGCAACCTACAAGGTGTGGTTCCCGCTGACCGAGCGGTGGCTCGGATTCGAGGACGCCCACATCACCTTCGATGTCGACGCCTCCGGGGTCACCGGGACGTTCGTGTCCCGAATCCTGATCGACCCGGCCGCGCGCTCCGGCCCGCCACTCCGGGAACTGGCCGGCCGGTGGTCGGTGGGCGGTGGCCTGGTACTGACGGCGATCGTGTTGTGACGTCCGGCGGACCGGAGCCCGGGATCGTCGTCGTCGACAAGCCCGGCGGTATGACCAGTCACGATGTGGTGGGCCGCTGCCGGCGGATCTTCGGAACCCGAAAAGTCGGCCATGCCGGCACCCTGGACCCGATGGCGACCGGTGTGCTGGTCATCGGGATCGAACGCGCCACCAAGATCCTGGGACTGGTGACCGCCACGTCGAAGTCCTACACCGCGACGGTCCGGCTGGGCCGGTCCACCACCACCGATGACGCCGAAGGCGAAGTCCTGCAGGATATTTCCGCCGCTGACATCACCGATGAGCAGATCCACGCCGGTATCGCGGACCTACGCGGCGAGATCTCGCAGCGGCCGTCCGCGGTCAGCGCGGTCAAGATCGGCGGTAAGCGTGCCTATCAGCTGGTGCGCGAAGGCCAGCAGGTGGAGTTGGCCGAGCGCGCGGTGCGAATCGACCGGTTCGACGTGTGCGACATTCGGCGGCACGGCGGGTTCGTGGACCTCGACGTCGCGGTGGACTGCTCGTCGGGCACCTACATCCGCGCACTGGCCCGCGACCTGGGTGCAGCACTCGGCGTCGGCGGACATCTGACGGCGTTGCGCCGCACCCGCGTTGGCGGCTACGGGCTCGATCACGCCAGGTCTCTGGACGAACTCGCCGAACATCCGCAACTGAGCTACTCCCTCGACGACGCCTGCCTGTTGGCGTTCCCGCGCCGCGACATCACCGCCGCCGAAGCCGAGGACGCCAGCCACGGCCGGCCGCTGAGCGCTGCGGGAATCGACGGGGTCTATGCCGCAACGGATCCCGATGGCCGGGTGATGGCACTGCTGGAAGACAGGGGCGGTCGCACCACCTCAGTCGTGGTGATCCGGCCGGCGACTTTGTAGTCGCCGGCTTGCTGGCCTAGCCGACCACCCAAATAGCTTGAGCGGCAGGGCTGCCCAACTCGACGGTGTTTGCCGCGCCGTCGGGTGCTTCGACCGACACCGAGATCATGCCGGCGAAGTCGCGCCGCGCGAGCACCCGAAGCCGCGAGTCCAGGCTGATGCCGACAGTGTCGAAATAGCGCAGCATCTCGGGGTCGGCATCGGAAATCCGTGCCACTGTGCCGAGTTCACCGTCGACACATGCCGACAGCTGGCGCGCGGGCGGGGTGGGCACCCGACCGTCGGCGGTCGGGATGGGGTCGCCGTGCGGGTCGCGAACTGGATGCCCCAGCTTGGCGTCGATCCGGTCGAGCATCATGTCGCTGATGGCGTGCTCGAGAATCTCCGCCTCGTCGTGCACCTCGTCCCAGCTGTAGCCGAGCTCGCGCATCAGGAACGTCTCCAACAGCCGGTGTCGCCGGACCACCGCCAGCGCCGCGAGCCGTCCGCGTTCGGTCAGCGTGACCGCGCCGTACTTCTCGTGGTCCACCAGTCCCTGGTCGGCGAGCCGGCGGATCGATTCCGAGGCGGTGCTGGGCGACACCCCGATGCGCTCGGCGAGCAGCTTGGTGCTGACCTTGTCGAGCGACCATTCCTGGGCCGACCAGATCGTCTTGAGGTAGTCCTGGGCGACCGTCGTCAGGTCGTGTACCCCGGGGTTGGGGTTGTCGTCAGGACTCACATCCAAAAGTTTAGGCAATCATCACCTGATCTGGGGATCTGGCGTGTCCGGGACGCTCGGCGCGCCGTAGGCTTGCCGTCGTGGAACGGTGGCGCGGACAGGACGAGATCCCCTCGGACTGGGGCCGATGCGTGGTGACCATCGGCGTCTTCGACGGGGTGCACCGCGGGCATGCGGAGCTGATCGGACGCGCGGTGAAGGCCGGCCGGTCGCGCGGGGTCCCGACGGTGCTGATGACGTTCGACCCGCACCCCATGGAAGTGGTGTTCCCGGGAAGCCACCCGGCACAGCTCACCACGTTGACCCGGCGCGCCGAACTGGCCGAGGAATTGGGCATCGACGTCTTCCTGGTGGTGCCGTTCACCACTGATTTCATGAAGCTCACCCCGGAGCGCTACATCCATGAACTGCTGGTGGAGCGGCTGCACGCGGTCGAGGTGATCGTCGGCGAGAACTTCACCTTCGGCAAGAAGGCGGCCGGCAACGTCGGCACCCTGCGTAAGGCCGGTGAACGTTTCGGCTTCGCCGTCGAGAGCCTGTCGCTGGTCGCCGAACACCACCAGAGCGAAACCGTCACGTTCTCCTCGACGTACATCCGCTCCTGCGTCGACGCCGGTGATGTGGTGACTGCAGCCGAGGCGTTGGGCCGCCCGCATCGCGTCGAAGGTGTGGTGGTGCGCGGCGACGGCCGCGGCCGGGTGCTGGGCTTCCCGACCGCCAACGTCGCACCGCCGATGTACTCCGCGATTCCGGCCGACGGGGTGTACGCGGCGTGGTTCACCGTGCTGGGACACGGCCCGGTGACCGGTTCGGTGATTCCGGGGGAGCGGTATCAAGCCGCGGTGTCGGTGGGTACCAATCCGACGTTTTCCGGGCGCACCCGCACCGTGGAGGCGTTCGTCCTGGACACGGCCGCCGACCTCTACGGCCAGCATGTTGCGGTCGACTTCGTCGCCCGGCTGCGTGGCCAGCTCAAGTTCGATTCGGTGGACGACCTGATCAAGGCGATGGGCAAGGACACCGAGAAGGCTCGCTCGATCCTCTCCGCGCAGGACTGACCGCCTTCAGGACGCGAGCAGTTCGTCGATCTGGTTGATCGCCGACGTGGCGCCCTCGACCACACCCATGTCGAGTACCTGCTGCAGGCCTTCGGCGGACGCGAACGTGCTGACGTACACCGCGCGCGTGCCGCCGTCGTGTTCGGTGAAGGTGTAGGTGTTCTCCGAGACCGGCATATCGGGGTTCGGGTTCAGATCGGCATCGGCGAACCCGTCCCGGAACGCGAAGCTCGTCGGCTCGTCGACGGCGGTGATGTCCCAGTACCCGGCGTATTTCTCGCCGTCCGGCCCGGTCATGAAGTAGGTGACCCGGCTGCCGGGGGTGAGGCTGTGGTCGACGAACGTCGCCGGATGCGAGGGCGGTCCCCAGACCTTCTCCAGCTGTCGAGGGTCGGCGTAGATCTGCCAGACCCGCTGCACCGGTGCCGCGAAATCGGCGGTAATGGTCAGCGTCAGGTTCTCCAGGTCGTGCTTCACGTCGGTGACAGGCATCAGTCGTTCTCCTTCTTCTCGGAATTTTCGGATGCGATGAGGTCGTCGATGCGGCCGATGCGGCCGCGCCAGACCTCTTCCAGTTCGGTGAGCATCGCCGCCACGGACCGCACAGCGGTCACGTCACCGCTGGCCAACTGCTCGCGACCGTGGCGCCGCTTGGTGAGCAGGCCGGCCTTCTCCAGGACGGCGACGTGTTTTTGCACCGCGGCGAAGCTCATGTCGTACTTCAGCGCGAGCGCGGACACCGAGTGCTCACCGGCCAATGCCCGGCGCATGATGTCGCGGCGGGTCCGGTCGGCGAGCGCGTGGAACAGGGCGTCCGCACGATCCTCGGCAGCTACGGTCACTCCCTCAACATACAACCAAACGGTTGTATGTTGTCAAGGGGTCGGTCCGCGGTGATTTCGGTTCGCGGCGTGTGCGCTGCTAAAGTCGGCGATCAGCGTGCGCTGCAGTCCGCGGCGGCTCACGGCATTCGATTCCCCTCGCGGCACCGATTTGATGGAGATGTTTTCGTGGCGCTTACCGCCGAGCAGAAGAAAGAAATCCTGGGTCAGTACGGTCTGCATGAGACCGACACCGGTTCGCCGGAAGCCCAGGTGGCGCTGCTGACCAAGCGCATCGCCGATCTCACCGAGCACCTCAAGCAGCACAAGCACGACCACCACTCGCGGCGCGGTCTGCTGTTGCTGGTCGGCCGCCGTCGCCGGCTGCTCAAGTACGTCGCCGACCTGGACGTCGCGCGCTACCGCTCACTGATCGAGCGGCTCGGTCTGCGCCGCTGAGGCGCACGACCCGCCGTGTAACATAGGGGCGTTGCGGGCCGGATTCCGGCTCGAACAACGGGTGCGGTGCATGCATATCCGCGTGTCCCGTTCCTGCGTGTCACAGCGAAGCTTCCCTGATCGGGCGGTCTTCGGTAGTGGCTGCCGGGCCCCAATGAGTTGGGGAGCGCCCGGCCGCTTCGATCGACGGCCGTAGCCGACTGGATGCACCTGTGATGACGCGAAACAGCTGAACAGTGAATTCAGAAAGGCTGAACGGGCATCCATGTCTGTAGCTGAAATCGACGAAGGCGTATTCGAAGCGACCGCCGTTATCGACAACGGGAGCTTCGGCACCCGCACCGTACGTTTCGAGACCGGTCGGCTGGCGCAGCAGGCCGCAGGCTCCGTCGTCGCGTACCTCGACGACGAGACCATGCTGCTGAGCGCGACCACCGCCAGCAAGACCCCCAAAGATCATTTCGACTTCTTCCCGCTGACGATCGACGTCGAGGAGCGGATGTACGCCGCAGGGCGCATCCCCGGCTCGTTCTTCCGCCGCGAAGGCCGTCCCTCCACCGACGCGATCCTGACCTGTCGGCTCATCGACCGGCCGCTGCGCCCGACGTTCGTCTCGGGCCTGCGCAACGAGATCCAGGTCGTGGTCACGATCCTGAGCCTGGATCCCAAGGATCTGTACGACGTGCTGGCGATCAACGCCGCGTCGGCGTCCACCCAGATTTCCGGTCTGCCGTTCTCCGGTCCGGTCGGTGGCGTGCGCGTCGCCCTCATCAATGGCCAGTGGGTGGCGTTCCCGACCGTCGAGCAGCTCGAGGGAGCGGTGTTCGACATGGTCGTCGCGGGCCGCAAGGCGGGCGATGACGTCGCGATCATGATGGTCGAGGCAGAGGCCACCGACAATGTCATCGAGCTCATCGCCGGTGGCGCAGGCGCACCGACCGAGGCTGTGGTGGCCGAAGGTCTCGAAGCTGCCAAGCCGTTTATCGCCGCGCTGTGCGATGCGCAGCAGGCGTTGGCCGACAAGGCTGCCAAGCCGGTCGCCGATTACCCGCTGTTCCCGGACTACCAGGACGACGTGTATGCGGCCGTTTCGCACGTGGCCGGCGACTCGCTGGCGCAGGCGCTCACCATCGCCGGCAAGCAGGAGCGCGACGAGCGCACCGACGAGATCAAGAACGAGGTCCTCGGAGAGCTCAGCGAGACCTTCGCCGGGCGCGAGAAGGAGATCGGCGCGGCCTACCGCTCGCTGACCAAAAGCTTGTGCGCCAGCGCATCCTGACCGATCACTTCCGCATCGACGGCCGTGGTGTCACTGACATCCGCGCGCTGTCCGCCGAGGTTGCGATCATCCCGCGGGCGCACGGCAGCGCGCTGTTCGAGCGCGGCGAGACCCAGATCATGGGTGTCACCACTCTCGACATGGTCAAGATGGCTCAGCAGATCGACTCGCTCGGGCCGGAAACCTCCAAGCGCTACATGCACCACTACAACTTCCCGCCGTATTCGACCGGTGAGACCGGCCGCGTCGGCTCCCCGAAGCGTCGCGAAATCGGCCACGGCGCGCTTGCCGAGCGGGCTCTGATGCCGGTGCTGCCGAGTGTCGAAGAGTTCCCCTACGCGATTCGCCAGGTGTCGGAAGCGTTGGGCTCCAACGGTTCCACGTCGATGGGCTCGGTGTGCGCCTCGACGCTGTCGCTGCTGAACGCCGGTGTGCCGCTGAAGGCCCCGGTTGCCGGTATCGCCATGGGCCTGGTGTCCGACGACGTCGACGGTGAACGCCGCTTCGTCACGCTGACCGACATCCTCGGTGCCGAGGATGCCTTCGGCGACATGGACTTCAAGTGCGCGGGCACCAAGGAGTTCGTCACCGCTCTGCAGTTGGACACCAAGCTGGACGGTATTCCCTCGCAGGTGCTGGCCGGTGCTCTCGCTCAGGCCAAGGACGCTCGCCTGACGATCCTCGAGGTGATGGCCGAGGCCATCGACGAGCCCGACGAGATGAGCCCGTACGCGCCTCGCGTCACCGCCATCAAGGTGCCGGTGGACAAGATCGGCGAGGTCATCGGACCCAAGGGCAAGATGATCAACTCGATCACCGAGCAGACCGGCGCGTCGATCTCCATCGAGGACGACGGCACCGTGTTCGTCGGCGCCACCGACGGTCCGTCGGCGCAGGCGGCGATCGACATGATCAACGCGATCGCCAACCCGCAGCTGCCCAAGGTCGGCGAGCGGTTCCTCGGAACCGTGGTGAAAACCACCGACTTCGGTGCATTCGTGTCGCTGCTGCCCGGTCGCGACGGCCTGGTGCACATCTCGAAGCTGGGCAGGGGCAAGCGGATCGCCAAGGTCGAGGATGTCGTCAAGCTCGGTGACAAGCTCCGCGTGGAGATCGCCGACATCGACAACCGCGGCAAGATCTCGCTGATCCTGGTGTCCGAAGACGGGGCAGACGCTCCCGAGGACGCTGCACCGGCACCCGTTGATGCCGATGCCGCGACCGCCAGCAGCTAGCGGCCCCGCACTTCGCCGCGGCCGGCGCCTCTCCAGTGAGGCGCCGGTTGCGGTGCGGCGCACCGTACTTCCCGGCGGCCTGCGGGTCGTCACCGAGTACGTGCCGTCAGTGCGGTCCGCTTCGGTCGGTGTCTGGGTGAATGTCGGTTCCCGCGACGAAGGCCCGACCGTGGCCGGCGCCGCGCATTTCCTGGAGCATCTGCTGTTCAAGGCGACGCCGAGTCGGACTGCCGTCGAGATCGCGCAGTCCGTCGACGCCGTCGGCGGTGAGCTCAACGCGTTCACCGCCAAGGAACACACCTGCTACTACGCCCACGTTCTGGACGACGATCTGGAGTTGGCGGTCGATCTGGTCGCCGACGTGGTGCTCAACGGTGTGTGCGCATCCCACGACGTCGAGCTGGAACGTGACGTCGTGCTCGAAGAGATCGCGATGCGCGACGACGATCCCGAAGACGCCCTGGGTGATGTGTTCCTCTCGGCGATGTTCGGAGACCATCCCGTCGGGCGGCCGGTGATCGGCAGTGTCGATTCGGTGTCGGGGATGACCCGATCGCAGCTGCATTCATTCCATGTGCGCCGCTACACCCCAGAGCGAATGGTCGTGGCGGTCGCGGGCAACATCGATCATGACGAGGTAGTCCGGTTGGTGCGCAAGCACTTCGGCGCGCATCTGGTCAAAGGCCGCACACCGCGGGCTCCGCGCAAGGGCACCGGCCGGGCCACCGGCGCACCCCGGCTGGAGCTGATCAGTCGTGACGCCGAGCAGACCCATCTGTCGCTGGGTGTTCGGGTACCGGGGCGGCACTGGCCGCAGCGCTGGGCCCTGTCGGTACTCAACACCGCCCTTGGCGGCGGGTTGAGTTCCCGTCTCTTCCAACAGATTCGGGAAAACCGCGGCCTGGCGTACTCGGTGTACTCCTCGGTTGACAGCTTCTCGGATGCCGGGGCATTGTCGGTGTATGCGGCGTGCCTTCCCGAGCGCTTCGACGAGGTGGTGCGGTTGACCACCGAAGTCCTCGAGGGTGTCGCGCGTGACGGCATCACCGAGAACGAGTGCCGCATCGCCAAGGGCTCGATCCGCGGCGGGCTGGTGCTCGGCCTGGAGGACTCGGCATCGCGGATGCACCGTCTCGGTCGCAGCGAGCTGAACTACGGTGAGTACCGCAGCGTCACGAGCACTCTGGAGCGCATCGACGAAGTCACCCTGGATCAGGTCAACGCGGTTGCCCGCCAGGTGCTCACCAAGCCCTTCGGTGCGGCCGTCCTCGGGCCGCACAAGTCCAAACGATCTCTGCCGCAGCCACTTCGGACGATCAGGAGCTAGCCGTGCCTCTCAGCCTGCAGGATTTGGCGGTACCGGTTCTCGGTGCACCAATGGCAGGCGGTCCGAGCACGCCCGCACTGGCGGCCGCGGTGTCCGATGCCGGCGGCCTGGGTTTCGTGGCGGCCGGCTATCTGACAGCGGATAAGTTCGCCGAGGTGATTGCCGGTTCTCGCGCATTGACCTCGGCCCCGATCGGGGTGAATCTCTTTGTGCCGCAGCCGTCGGCGGCACACGCCGATGAGCTGGGACGCTACCGCGACCTGCTCGCCCCACTTGCCGAACACTACGGTGCCGAGATCGGGCGGCCCCATCCCGACGACGATGCCTGGCAGGCCAAGCTCGACGTGGTCGCCGATACCGCACCGGAGGTGGCCTCGTTCACCTTCGGTTGCCCGGCACCGGAAATCATTGCCCGTCTGCAAGATCGGGGTGTGATGATCGCGGTGACGGTCACCAGCCTGGACGAGGCGGGAGTGGCTGTGGCGGCAGGCGCCGACGCTCTGGTGGTGCAGGGCCCCGAAGCGGGCGGGCATCGGGGGACGTTCGATCCTGTCGTCCGGCCCGGCGATGAGCTGTTGGATTCGCTGCTGTCCACGATCGTCGCGGCCCACGACCTGCCGGTGATCGCCGCGGGTGGTCTGTCCAGTGCGGCGGATGTTCGGCGGGTGCTGGACGTGGGAGCGGTCGCGGCGCAGGCGGGCACGGCGTTCTTGCTGGCCGAGGAGGCCGGAACCAATGCCGCCCACCGCGCGGCACTGACCGATGAGAACTTCACCGAAACCGTGGTGACACGGGCTTTTTCAGGCCGGTATGCGCGCGGCCTGGCGAATGACTTCACCGCGCGCTATGACGATGTGGCACCGTTGGGTTATCCGGAAGTCAATCAGATGACCGGTCCGCTGCGCCGCGCCGCCGTCGCCGCGGGCGATCCACATGGCACCAACCTGTGGGCGGGCACCGCGTGGCGGGAGATCAGCGGAGGCAGCGCCGCCGGCATCGTGGCGGCACTGGCTGGGGATGTCCGATGAGCCTGTCCCGGCGTCGACTTCTGGTCACTGGCACCGCCCTGAGTGTCCTCGCGGCCTGTGGCGTCAAAACCTCACCAACCCATCCGACTCTGAGCGACCCGGCCGAGCCGTTGCCGCCCGTCGAGCAGCGCATCGCCGATCTGGAGAAGCGGCATAACGCATTCGTCGGGCTCTATGCCCAGAACCTGGATTCGACGGTGGAGCTGGCGCATCGAGACGGCGACCCGTTCGCGATGTGCTCGACGTTCAAGGCCTACCTCTCGGCTCGGGTGCTGCAGAAGGCGCAGGCGGGCGAGTTGCGGCTGACCGACACGTTGCTGGTCGACCCGGCGGAACTGAAGCCCAATTCCCCGCGCACCGAGCCCAATGCCGGTCAGCTCATGGCTATTTCGGACCTGTGCGCGGCGGCGCTGCAAGTCAGCGACAACACCGCCGCCAACATGCTGCTGCGCGTCATCGGCGGCCCGCCGGCGATCACGGCGTTCGCCCGGTCCATCGGGGACGATCGCAGCCGGCTGGACCGCTGGGAGACCGAGCTGAATTCAGCTCTTCCCGGCGATCCGCGCGACACCAGCACGCCGCGGGCGCTCGGCGGCGGTTTCGCGCGGGTGCTGACCGGGGACGTCCTCGATGGGTCGCACCGCACTCAGCTCGAGGATTGGATGCGTGCCAACACCACCTCGAGCATGCGGGGCGGGTTGCCGGCGGGCTGGACCACCGCCGACAAGACCGGATCCGGTGACTACGCCAGCACCAACGACGTCGGGATCGCGTTCGGGCCCAACGGGGAACGCGTTCTTCTGGCGATCATGACCCGTACACGATCCGACAATGCGCAGGCCGAGCCGCTGCGCCAGCTCATCGCCGAGGTGGCGACTCTGGTTCTGCCGGAGGTGACGCGCCCGCGATGAGTTTCCCTCCCGCCGGGTGTCAGTACTGAAGACCGACGACATCAGCCGAAAGGATCCATCGTGAGTGAGTACGCCGCCCCGGTTGGGGCGCCCATCTGGTTCGACCTGGTGAGCAGTGATCCCACGCGAGCTGCGGAGTTCTATCGGGAGATCTTCGGTTGGGAGCTCGAGGCGCCGGCGCATCCGGAGTTCGGCGGTTACCGGAACTTCACTCGCAACGGCAAGCGGGTCGCCGGGCTGATCCCGCCGATGGGCGAGGGCCCGGCGAACATCTGGTCGGTGTACCTGCACACCACCGATGGCAGCGCCACCGTCGCGGCCGCGGAGGCCGCGGGCGCGACGGTGATGGTGCCCCCGATGGCGGTCGGCGATCTGGGCTCGATGATGGTGGTCACCGACCCCGCCGGTGCCGTCATCGGGTTCTGGCAGCCCGGGACGCATCCGGGGTTCACCGAGTGGGGTGAGCACGGCACGCCGTACTGGTTCGAATGTCAGAGCAAGGACTACGAGGCATCGCTGGCGTTCTACCGCCAGGCGCTCGGGGCGCGGATCGAGGAGATCGGCACCGGCGGTGACCCGGACGCCGTCGGCCCGGACCGCTACGGTCAGGTTTTCGCCGGGGAGAGTGCGTATTCGGGAATCATGGACGCCGCCAAGCTCATTCCCGCCGATGTGCCGTCGTTCTGGCAGGTGTACATCACCGTCGACGACGTGGCCGCCACAGTGAAGCAGGCCGAGGGACTCGGGGCCCAGCTGCTGATGCCCGTCGAAGAGACGCCCTACGGAACCCTTGCCGCGATCAAAGATCCCTTGGGCGCGCTGATCTGCCTTGGCCATCCGCCGGCCGGGATGTAAGACCAACGAACCGGGACGCTACGGTGAGCAGTCCCGGTTCGCTGTGCAGTAGTGAGCTGTTGGCTCACTGAGGTTTTCAGGCCATCAGGCCGGCCGGATCGGTGTACGGCAGGTTGAGGTCGTTGGCGACCTCGTGGTTGAGCAGCTGCCCGTGATGGGTAGACAAGCCCTTGGCCAGCGCCGGATCGGACCCGCAGGCATCCTGCCAGCCCTTGTCGGCGAGCTTGATGACGTACGGCATGGTCGCGTTGGTCAGTGCGTAGGTCGAGGTCCGCGGGACCGCACCGGGCATGTTGGCCACGCAGTAGAACACCGCGTCGTGCACCCGGAAGGTCGGGTCGTCGTGCGTGGTGGGCTTGGAGTCCTCGAAGCAGCCACCCTGGTCGATTGCGATGTCCACCAGTACTGCGCCCGGCTTCATTTGTGCCACAGTCGCATTCGTGACGAGCTTCGGAGCCTTGGCGCCCGGCACCAGCACGGCACCGATGACCAGATCAGCCTGCGTGACGGCATCCTCGAGGTCGAGTCGCGAGGAGTAGCGGGTTTCGATGGCACCGCCGTACTCGGCGTCGATCTTGCGCAGGATGTTGATGTTGAGGTCGAACACGGTCACGTGCGCGCCCATGCCCCACGCGACGGCGGCGGCGTTGTCGCCGGCCATTCCGCCACCGATGACGACGACCTTGGCTGGGGCCACACCGGGCACGCCACCCATCAGTACACCGCGACCGCCCTGGGTGCGCATCAGGTGGTAGGCGCCGACCTGTGCGGCCAGCCGGCCTGCGACCTCGCTCATCGGTGCCAGGAGGGGAAGCGCTCCGTCGGCAGTCTGCACCGTCTCGTAGGCGATCGACGTGGTGCCGGATGCCAGCAGAGCGTCGGTGCACGGACGCGAGGCGGCCAGGTGCAGGTAGGTGAACAGGGTCTGGTCTTTGCGCATCCGCGAGTACTCGGCCTCGATGGGCTCCTTGACCTTCAGCAGCAGGTCGGCCTCGGCCCACACCTGGTCTGCGCTGTTGATGATCTGCGCGCCGGCGGCCTTGAAGTCGTCGTCGTGGATGGCGGAACCCTCACCGGCGCCGGCCTGGACGATGACCTCGTGGCCGCGGCGGACGAGTTCGGACACGCCGGCCGGGGTGATGGCGACGCGGTACTCGTTGTTCTTGATCTCGGTCGGGATGCCGACGCGCATGATCGCTCCTCGATTGGGAATTGGCTTAGCAAGAGTGTGAAGAAAATTCGAGTGGAATGCAATCGAATTGGCGAAGATTCGATAGATTATGTTCATGATTGAAGAATCGGCGAGATCTGCTGCTCGTCCGGTGGTCGCGCCGAAGAATGTTCGGGCTGAATTGGACGACGTCGACCGGCGGATTCTGGCCACGCTGCACGCGGACGCCCGCATCTCCAACAGCGCACTGGCGGACGCTGTCGGTATCGCGCCGTCGACCTGTCACGGCCGGGTGCGCAGGCTGCAGGACATCGGCGTGATCCGCGGCTTCTACACCGATATCGATCCGGCTGCGATCGGGCTGTCGTTGCAGGCGATGATCTCGGTGAGCCTGCAATCCAACGCCCGCGGAAAGATCCTGAGCTTCATCGAACACATCCGGCGCAAGCCGCAGGTGATGGACGTGTACTTCTTGGCCGGCGCCGACGATTTCATCATCCATGTGGCCGCCCGTGACACCGACGACCTGCGCTCGTTCGTCGTCGAGAACCTCAATTCCGACGCCGACGTGGCCGGGACTCAGACGTCGTTGATCTTCGAGCACCTGCGCGGCGCCGCTCCGCTCTAGGCCGGCGCCGAACGTAACGTCACGGCGGGAAATCACGCCGATCGCCGCCATGGCGTTACTTTCGGCGGGCCGAGGATGCCGTCGAGGACTTTGGTTTCGGCTTGCCGGCCGGTTTCGCGACCTTTGTGGTGGGGCGCTTGGATGCGCCCGCTTGCGGATCGGGAATGTCGACAGGCCGGTGGTAGGCCGCCTCGATGATCGGGCGCAGTTTCTTGTCCAGCGCCGGGGCCAGTGGCCCGGCCCAGGCGACGAGCGGCAGTGTCTTCGTCGGCACCCACACGTAGGTGACATTCCCCGGCTCTCCGGCCACATCCGGTGTGTAGCGCAGGTTGTTCGGATCGTTGAGGTCGACGTTGCGGTAATTGGTGTGGATGGCGAACATTCCGGCGACCGCGTTGGCCACCGCGAGCAGGTTGGATGTGTCGTCCGGCCAGTCGGCCCAGCCGTCGTACTGCCGAATGACCTCGGTGCCGGTGTAGGCGGTGTCCACCGGTAGCGACGGAGTGGTCGACTTCTCGGTCTTGGGGCGTCGGCCCCCGTAGGGATTCTCCGGGTTGCCGATCGATACCCAGGTCAGCCGGGACGGGTCCGGTGCCGTGGCGGGGTCGGCGGCAAACCGGCGCAAGTCGGAGTAGACGACCTGTCCACCCTGGCTATGGCCGAAGAGGACGATTTGCTCGTCAGCAGGCAGACGCGCGATGGCCTGCTGTACGTTCGTCGCCCCCTGGGCGGTGAAGGTGTCGGTGGGAAACGCGAAGTAGTCGACGGGTTGACAGTGATTTGGGCTCTTGCACAGGTCGCCCTGCAGCTGAGTCGGCACGAAGTGCACAAAGTGCTGCATCCCGACGAAACCGCCCTCGAGCGTGAGCACTGTTGCGGCATTGCTCACCGGAGCCGCCACGATCAACGCGGCGCTCATTGCTACGGCCAATCCAGCTTTTGTGAACATCCCCGACCCCCCAGGGAAATGCTAAGTCCTAGCAACCCGCGGTGGACGGTGATTGGTGCATTGAGCCGACGGTGGCGGTGCCTCGATAGGCTGCAGGTATGCGAGTTGCGGTCCTGGGAGCCAGAGGCAAAGTCGGAACCACGATGTGTGACGCCGTCCGCGCGGCCGACGACCTGACGCTGAGCGCCGAAGTCGACGCAGGTGATGCGCTGTCACTGTTGACCGACAGCGACACCGAGGTGGTCATCGACTTCACCCATCCCGACGTGGTGATGGACAACCTGAAGTTCCTCATCGGCAACGGGATCCATGCCGTCGTCGGCACCACCGGCTTCACCGACGAGCGCCTGGACACCGTCCGGTCCTGGTTGGTCGACCACCCCGAGTCCGCTGTTCTGATCGCACCCAACTTCGCGATCGGCGCCGTGCTGTCGATGCACTTCGCGCAGAAGGCCGCGCCCTACTTCGAATCCGTCGAAGTGATCGAGCTGCACCACCCGCACAAAGCCGACGCCCCCTCCGGCACCGCGACTCGCACCGCCCGGTTGATCGCCGAGGCGCGAAAAGGCCTGCCGCCCAACCCCGATGCCACCAGTACCGGTTTGGAAGGAGCTCGCGGAGCCGATGTCGACGGCGTGCCGGTGCACTCCATTCGGCTGACCGGGCTGGTCGCGCATCAGGAAGTGCTGTTCGGCACGCTCGGGGAGACGCTGACCATCCGGCACGACAGCCTGGACCGCACCTCGTTCGTGCCCGGCGTGCTGCTCGCCGTCCGCCAGATCGCCAACCGGCCCGGCCTCACCATCGGAATCGAACCGCTGCTCGACCTGTGAACGCCGCCGTGCGCGTCCAGCTCCTGATCGGCCTCATGTGTGCGGCCCTGGTGGTCTATTTTCTGCTGCTGGGCCGAACGGGGATCACTCTGATCGGCACCGGAACTCCTGTCGCGGTCGCGCTCGGCATCGGGGTGCTGATCCTGCCGGTGGTCGGAGTGTGGGCGATGGTGGCGACGCTGCGTGCCGGGTTCGCCCATCAGCGGCTGGCCCGGCTGGCAGTCGAGGCCGGGATGGAACTCGATGTGAGCCAGCTTCCGCGGACGCCGTCGGGACGTATCGAGCGCGACGCCGCGGACGCGCTATTCGACACGGTGCGGGCCGAACTGGAAGCCGATCCCGACAACTGGCAGCGGTGGTACCGGCTGGCGCGGGCCTACGACTATGCCGGCGATCGCAGCCGAGCCCGTGAGACGATGCGCAAAGCCGTTGCGATGCAAGCGGAGGTGAAACGGTGACGACTGATTCGCCGGGTGCGCGTCTCTTCAACGCCGCGAGCAACGTCTTGCGGCGCCCGGCCATGCGACCGGTGACCCGGGTGATCAGCGGACTGCACTCCGTGGCATATCGCCTGAGCGGCGGCAAGGCCCAGAACCCGAAATATCCGACAATGCTGCTGACCGTGATCGGACGAAAGACCGGTAAGTCGCGAACCGTGCCGCTCATCTACATCGAAGACGGCGACCGCTTCGTCATCGCGGCGGCCTACTCGGGAAGCGATACCGACCCCGTGTGGTGGCTGAACTTGAAAGCTAATCCCGCTGCGCGGGTTCAGGTCATGGGAGCGACGGTTCCGGTCGAGGCCACCGAAGCCAACGCGGTTGAGCGCGAAGAACTCTGGCGCCGGCTGGTGCAAATGTATCCATACTTCGCCGATTACGAGACACGGACGACGCGCCAGATCCCGGTCATCGTCCTCACTCCGACGGCGACCTGAGCGCCGGGAACCTACGGTGTCGGAGATGAAGCGCTTACTGGTCGTGCATCACACGCCGTCGCCACACTGCCACGAGATGTTCGAGGCGGTGCTCGCCGGCGCGACCGACCCCGAGATCGACGGGGTGGAAGTCGTTCGGCGACCAGCGCTTACGGTGTCGCCGGTCGAGATGTTGGCGGCCGACGGCTACGTGCTGGGCACGCCGGTCAACCTCGGCTACGTTTCCGGCGCACTCAAGCACGCGTTCGACCAGAGCTACTACCAGCTGCTCGATTCGACGCGGGGAAGACCGTTCGGCGTCTGGCTGCACGGTAACGAGGGCACCGAGGGGGCGCAGCGCGCCCTCGACGGCATCACCGCCGGGTTGGGCTGGGTGCGAGCCGCCGACACCGTCATTGTGTCCGGCAAGCCGAGCAAGGATGACCTGGAGGCCTGCTGGAACCTCGGCGCGACGGTCGCTGCTCAGCTGATGGGGTGAATGCCGCTTAGCCGGAGGGCATTTCTATGCTCGGTTGAGAGAAGAGCGATTTGGCGATGATCGGTTGCACGGAGGTCCGATCCACACTGTTCATTGCACGGGTGAATGCCGACGCTGCTCGCGGGGTGGCGGCGTTCGACGGCTGACGGGCGGCTGCCGCCTGCGCGGACGACGTGTCCGGGACCTGCGCGAGGATCCCCTGGCCGAGACGGTCGATCTGGTTTCCGGTATCCAGGAAGGGCGGGATCAGAATCTCCAGTCGTCTCGAATCGGGTACTTGCGTTGAATTTCGAAAGGCGGGCCCGACCGGCACCGCCTCCGGCGGCAGCGTCGGACCCGAATTCTGGTTCTTCAGCACATTGCTCTTGCTCCCGTTGTCGTCGGGCTTGGTCGGGATGTCTGGCCCGCCATCGTGATGAGGGTGGGGAGTGGCCTGCAGCGGAGCGCCGAAGAGCGGTGCTGCGGGGGAGGACTGGGCGGACGCCGGTGGTGTGGGCGCCATCTGCTCGAGATACTGCCGCCACGCCTGGAGGTAGCCGAACAACTGTTGTGCGTAGTCCGGCGCGGGCTGTGCCGGCATTGGCATGGTGGGCATGGGCTGTCCAGCCGCGGTCGAGGGGGCGGCATAAAGGTATTCGTGGGAAGTTGAGGCGCTCCGGACATGGTGGCCCACTGCTGCAGAAGCTGTTGTCCCGCTTGGAGATAGGCGAACAGCTGCTGCAGGTAATCCGGCGACGGTGTGAACATTGTTTAACCTCCTGCTGGTGCGGTCGGAAGCGCTGAGACGCCGAGCGGGTACGGAGCCACGATGTCCAAGGGGTGTGGCAATGACCGCTCGCAAAAGTCGGAATCGATATTGCGGAGGGGGCGGGTGTCGGCCGGCTCTCGGTTCTCGATGTCGAACACATAGCAGTAGTCACCGGCCGGTGTCGGCATCCGGATCGGACTTGACAGACTTTGATCGAGGAAGCCGTACGGGAACACCCACTTCAGCGGCGGGCTCTTCTCACGACGGTCGACGCCTCCCGATTCGACCCAGATGTAGTGGTCGAGAATGGCATTCACCGCGTGGCGGCCCGACTCGCACGCGGCCTCCATCGACGTCAGCCGAGTGAACGTCTTGTTCCATGTGCCGGCGAAGACCACCGAATTGTTGTGCACCTGGTAGCCGCCGTGACGCGCTTGCCAGACGTTGGCCTTTTCGAGGTTGTCGAGCCACACGTCCTCCGGCGGGATGAAACTCCACGACGTTCCGTGCGGATTCCACGGCTCGGTGCCAGGCCGATTGCCCCAATCTCCCACGATGGGAACGAGGTACGGCGTCTTGTTGCGGACTACCCGGCCCTGGCCCTGACCGGGGCCACCGGCCATGACGAGACCGCGGTCGAGTGCGTACCACATCGGGCTCGGCACGACCCCTGCCCGTCTGATCCGGAATCGCCGGCGAGCGCGGTGGTGATCTGGCGCCACACTTCCGAGGCGATTTCGTCGGGCGTGCAGTCGCGTGCCGCTTTAGCGCGGCCGGATTCGTCGAGCACGTGCGGAGAGGGGTGTTGAAATCGCCGATGTCCACCGACAGCACCGAGACGTGACCGTCGCGGTCCAGAATCGGGCGCTTTTCCCATAGTCCGGTCTGGTTGACCGACGACAGGGCCCATTCGCTGCCGACATACAGCATGTGCCCTCGGACGAGCTGGAACTCTGTGTCGAAGTAATACTGGATCCCACAGAGGGTTTGGAACCGATCCCATGGCACTCGGCCCAGTTCGTCCATGGAGTAGGGATCCCGCCACTGTTTGGGTCGGGTGGCCGAAGGTTGCAGTGGGCCATCGGGTGGCGGAGCCGTGGTGGTGAAACCCTCCAGCTTGGCCGCGGTACCGCCCGTGCCTGCCGCGTGCAATGCGGTCGCAAGGTATTCGGCCGCGGGTGCGTCGACGGCTACGACCGTATAGTCCGCGGTAACCCGGGTTCCGTCGGCGAACGTGATCTGCGCGCGTGGCCGCAGATGCGGTGGCTGTTTGGGGTCCGGTGTCGGTGGGTCAAGCCGGGTCGCCGCCGTGTGGACGAAGCGGACGCCGAGCGCGATGAGGTGGTGGTACCAGTGGTCGAACCACGATTCGGTGGTGGGACCGTTGAGCACTCCGTCGGCCTTGTTGTCGCGACGGTCCATGCTCAGGTACAGCTGGAGATTCGTGCTCAGATTCGTGCGCGCGTCACCCCAGCGTGAGTCGAGCGCGACCAAAACTCTTGGCATCTGGCGCAATAGCTTGTCGCAGTGCGGGGTGTACGAGTATTTGTCCGTTCCGGTCTGGGGGTCGTGTCCGACGAAGAAGTCGTATGCCGAGATGTTCTGCAACTCGAACCTGCGGCGCAACGGGCTGGTGACAAGGTAGCGAAGCAGTCTGCTCTCGTACGTTGCTATGTCGGTCGGAGCGAACCCAAAGGTCGTGAGTTGCGATAGCACGCTGAGGAATTCGGCAGGGCTGCGCGGAAGTTCGCGGGGAAATACGAGTGAGGGCTCGCCGTCGGCGGTGGCGCCCTGCGTGACTACCCGGCGGACGTTGTCGTAGACAGTGCGCGAGGTCGGTGTCCAGTGCGAGGAGCCGTCGGGTCGATGGGTGTTCTGGTAGACGGGTATGCGCTGGAACATGTCCCAGATATGTAGGTAGTACGCGGGAAAGAAGCGAAAGCCATGCTCGCCCGGCACCGCTCGACCGGGCGCTGGCGGGTGACCCCGACGCCCGGGGAAGGGGCGCAGCTCGGCTTGGCTTCCGTTGTGTGTGCCGATCGTCGAATATTGAGAGGCGGCGAGACCTCCGAGCTTGACAGGGGGGTACGCCCCGGCAAACTTGGGGCCCAATCCATTTCGTTCGTCGTGTTCTGCCTCATACACCGTGACGACGAAACCTCGCTCGGCGAGTTCCTGGGCGGCGGTGAGCCCGGCGATGCCGGCGCCGATCACCGCCACGCAAGGGCGGCGCTTGCAGGACGCCGGGGTCGTTATGCCGTGGTCGGTCATGGCGTGCCCGCCCGGAGTTCGGACAGCAGCGTGGGCACCGTGGCCGCTCGGACCGCGCCATGCAGGTATGCCAGCAATGTGTCGTGTGCGCGCTGGATGTCATCGAGGCAGCCGTGCACTGATATCGCGCCGGCCTCCACGGCCTCGTCGAGACCGGCTTTGGCGTCGATCAGATCGAGAATGGTGTTCCGTGACGTTCGGATCAGGACGCTGGCGGTCTGCGCGGGACCGTTCGACACCTGGAGTCGTTCGCCTGTGGCGTGGACCGAAAACACGTCGTCGCCGACGGCGAGTTCGACCACAAGTGGGCCGAGTTCGGCAACCACGAATCGGTAGCTGGCGGGCACATCGTCCTCGAGATGCTCGACCGACCGCCGGAAGAGCGACGATACCTGTTCAGCCATAGAGGAACTCGAATACACCGGTGCCGACGAAGTTGAGGTCCTCGCCGTTGATCGTGCCGTTCACCTGAACGGTCCCGTCGGTTTCACACAGCACGGTCGAACGATCGAGGCGCACTTCGCTCGGTTGCGCCAGGCGAGCGTAGGAACGCGAATGGAACTCGGCATGCACGGAATCGCCCCCACGTGCCGCGGTGACCGCTACCCGCTCCGGCACACCCGGCAGCTCGCCGTCGAGCAGTAGCCGCATCGGAGGGGGCAGGGTGCAATCGGCCCCGCGGGTGAGCCTGCCGTCCGAGCGTGCCTGTACTGCTGCGTGCCGGAATATTGCGGCGGGTTCGTCGTGGCGCCATACGTAGAGCGATCGCGATACCGACCGCAGCCAGTTGCGGTCGGTTATCTCGACGAACACCATCGACCACGGGTCTTCTGGGGCAGTGGGCAAGATGGTTCCCCAGGTCCAGCCGAAATCGTCGCCCCACCGGAATCGGCCCCAGTTATGGTCGTGATAGGCCAGGTCGTCGTCGAATCGGTGGTGTCGTCCGCCGATGTGCAGCCAACCCTGGGCGCGCAGTCGTGGCACGAACAGCCAGCTGATCCGGCCCTCACCCGCCGGTTCGTTGCGAACCACGAACGGCTGGCTGGTCGGAGCGAAATGCATCTCGCCCCGAATATCTTTGTCGGACAGATCTATTGACAGACGGTAGCCGTCGGCCTGCACGGTCATCCGGCTGTTGCCGATCGCCAGATCGCCCAGATCGGCCGAGACCTTGATCGCGTCCCCGTTGAACCGCTCAATGGCACCGGTCCAGTTCTCGTCGTGTGCGATCACGATGACCCTGGGTGCGGGCCGCACTTCGCCGTTCCCGAAGACCTCGTTGTTGAGGCTGAAGTTGATCAACACTCGTACGCCGTGGCCATGGATCACAAAGTGGTGCCACTCCTTGAAGCCCGCCGGCCGGGCACCGGCCAGCACGGGGGTTCGCAGGAAGTCGCTGCGCGCGAGCACGGCACTCATCGCAGAAACCTTGTTGCGGCCGCCGAGTCCGTGCTGACCGTCATATCAGGCTGTTGGGTAACGCATTTGGCCATCCGCTCGACGGCCGCACCTATGCTGGCGAGCCCCAGCAGGGCATGTCGGAAGTCATCGCAGTCCCGTACCGACACGCTGCGGTCGGTGTCGGAGGCCAGAGTGCGAACCATTTCTGCCAATGCGGCGAGGCCGACCAGGTAGCCGATGAAATCGCTGTTGTCGGCCAGCGCTTCACGTGGATCAGTAAGCGTCATGTGAACCCCTCGGGCCGCAGCCGCGCCAAGGTGGTGTCGTCGAGGCCTTGTCCGACGAGAGCGTCGACCAGCAGATCGGCCCAGGCGTCCGGGGTTCCGCTGGGCGCGGCGGGGCCGCCGAGAGCGTTGAGGCTCACCATCTCCCAGACCCGGCGGAGGTTTTCCACTGATTCGGACGCGGCCAGTCCATCGCGTAGTCGCGCTCCGCGGGGAGTGTCGGCATAGCGGCGTCCCTCGGCAACGAGAAGGTCGTGCAGCCTGCGGGCGGCTGCTGGGTTGCCGAGTACCGCGCGCCGAGCGCCGATGAGCAGGTCGAACACCGCCCGCTGCGGGCCGTCGGCCTCGTCTGGTGGTGGCGGGTGCAAGTGTGGTGTTTCCCGCTCGATGAGGTCCAGGGTTAGTTCGCGGACTCGCTCGAGTTCGGCAAGCACGCCGGCCATCTCTTCAGGGGTCATCGGGTCCGCCCATGCACGTAGTCCACGAGATCGGCCAGGACATCGCGGTGGCGGCTGTGCGGGAACCAGTCGAGGGTTGCCAGCACCGCGGCCGCCTGCTGGGCATGCGCAGCGGCAACGTCGCGGGCGTGTCGTAACGAGCCGACGTCGTGCATTAATCCGTAAAGCCAACGAACCTCGTCAAGACCTTTGCATTCCGCAGGGTGACGTCCTCGCAGATGAGCTTCAAGTGTGGCCCGGCCCGACTCGGAGAGCTCGCCTTGGGTCGTCAGCCGATTGAGCAGATCGGTCAAGTCCAGTTCGCCGCCCGCGCTGGGGCGACGCTTGCCCAGAATCGAGACCGCACGAGCCTGATCCTGCGATTCGGCATGCCGCAGAGTGTGTAGCAGCATCAGGGTTCGTTTTCCCTCCCAAAGGTCACCGCCGATTTCCTTGCCGTACTCCAGCGGGTCGCCCCGCAGGTTGAGCAAGTCGTCCGTGATCTGGAAGGCCGCGCCGAGATGTCGTCCGAAGGACTCCAACGGCTCCATGCGCTCGGGCCCTGCCCCGGCCGCGATTGCGCCGGCCTGCAGGGGCGTGATGAAGGTGTACCAACTGGTTTTCAGCTCCACCATCTTCAGATAGTCGGCATCGTTGAGCCGCCAACTGTTGGACCGCACCCAGTCGAGTTCCAACGCCTGGCCGTCGACGGTCAAGCGAGTCATCTTGGCGACCGCTCGCAGAATGCGTAGTGCTGGTCCGAGTCCCACTCGCTCGACATTGTCGAGTAGCGGTTGCAGTGACAGCGAGAGCATGGCGTCGCCGACATTGATTGCAATCGGGATACCGTGGTCGATGTGCAGCGTGGGTTTGCCGCGCCGCCACCAGGATTCGTCCTCGATGTCATCGTGGATCAGGAACGCGTTGTGGTACAACTCCAGGGTGGCGGCCGTGGGTAGCACTGCCTCGAGATGGCCGCCGAGCCCAAGGCATGTCGCGATGCTCAGCGCGGGCCGGAGCGCCTTGCCGCCCCTCAGGGGGTAGTCGAGGATCAGGTCGTAAAGGCCACCGTGATCACGCTCACCGGGTCCGTACAGCCGCGCGATCTCACCGTCACACGCCTCTTTGCACAGTGCGAGGTAATCGTCGAGCGGCCGGGCCGCCCGGCTTTTGCTGCCTCCTGGCGGTTTACGGGTTGTGAACTCTGACCACGCCAGTGTCATCCGTGATCCTTAATGCGTATCGCACCCGCACGGTGAGCTGGATTTTTCCCGTAGGGAGTTCGCCATCGACCTGCACGCTGGGCCAGAGGCTGATGGCGACATCCACCGGCTCCTCACCGGGCGACGCTTCTGGCGCCGCACCTTGGGGGATTCGCCGCCGGCGCCCTATCAGGACGAATCGCGTATTTGCATCAGGCGCGTTAAGTGGTTTCGTTCGGTATAGCGAGTCGATATTCGCCGTAGTGAGCAGCTGCGGAAGAATGGAAACCCCGCCGACGAGGTGGCTGAGCTTCTTATAGCCCTCTGTGTTGGTGATCAGACAGGATGGCGCCCGGTACCCGGCATCTTCGACGTACACCCGTGCGTCAACGAGAGCGTTCAGCAGCGGCTGAGGGGTGACCAAGGCTGTTGCGACGTCGTTGCCTGCGTTGGTGTATAGGTACTGCAGGATGTCGTCATCGACATCCTTTGCAAGAGTCTTCGTCGCACTTGCCACTCCGGTTAATAGCGCATCCGGGGTGGGAGCAATCGCCTCTCCGAGAGTTAGCTCAAAGGGTTCCGATCGAGTCTGCACCGTTATCACATTCGGTGTGGCCACAATTCCGTCCGGAACATTGATCTGGCCGGGATCACCGGTGTCCCAGTGCGGAACGGCTTGCCAAGCGATGCTGCATTGCTCGAAGGTCTCTCGCACGGCCTGATTGGCCAAGGCCAACCGTTCTGCACTCAGATACATGACTACGGACCCCCGACAAGTCGTAGGTATTTCGCCTCGATCATGACAGACGAAATCGACGCGCACGCAATTAATTCGCCGAATTCCAAAAATGGAGTAGTGAACTACTTGCTCAGGAGAACGATTTCTTGGCCAGGGTCCATTTCGCCACGCGTGATCGCATCGCAATGCGCTATGTGCAATGGCGCAATAGGATCGTCGGGCAGCAACTTTCGGCAGCGTTCGAAGGCGGCGCGGGCCTTATCGACAACGCCCGCGTCGAACAGGGCGAAGGCCTCGTCAAAGGCGGGCTGCGCCGCACGCTTCGCCTCTCGCAGTGCAGCCGAATCCGATTCGTACACTTCATAAATCGTCACCTGCTGGCGCCGGTTGACCACCCTGACCCGTTCCATCCGGCGGACGTCGAACTCCGCCAGGTGAGCAATCCGCGCATAGGTCTGATCGGAGATCAGCAACGCTGAGCCGTAACGCTTGTTGGTGCTCTCGATGCGCGCCGCGAGGTTAACTGTGTCGCCGATGATGGTGAGAACCATGCGGTTGACTCCACCGACCAATCCGACCCCCACCGTGCCGGTGGTGATCCCGATGCCGGCCCGCAGCTCCTGAGAACCGAGTGCTTCGCGCTCCTGGTTGTGTTCGTGCAAGGAGCGCAGCATGCCCAACCCCGCGCGCACCGCGTCGGGCTCGGACTCGAAGACGGCGACGATCTCGTCGCCGCGCATGTCTTGGATCATGCCGTTGTAGCTGATGATCGGCAATTCCATGGCTCGCAGAAAGTCCGTCGCCAGGTTGCCCGCGTCGGCGACGTTCATATCCTCGATCATCGTGGTGTAGCTACGGATATCGCTGATGAGCACCGTCATCTCGCGTTCGACCCGGTAGCCGCTGCGGACGCGGCGGAGGTCGTCGATGTCGAGTATGCGCAGGAGTTTGTTCGGCACGAATCGCGACTGAACGTCCATCAGCGACTGCCTGTACTCGTCGGCGACCCGAAGTCGTGCCTCGAGTTGGAAGTTCCACAGGGGAGCCGCTGCTTGCGCACACAAGAATGCGACCGCCTGCTCGTGGTCGCCGCTGAAAACTCCTCCGGATTCGCGCTTCTCGGCGTAGATCACGCCGATGATGTTGTCGTGCAATCGGATCGGCGATGCTAGGACCGAAGGGATCGTTGCTGCATGTTCAGCGGCAACGATTACAGGTGATCCATCGTCGATCACTCGACGCACTATCGCTGGGTCATAGGAGACTTCGGTCCACGGGCCGTCCACGATCGAGATGGCGCCACGGTCATTGATGGCGCGAACTTCCAGGTGTTCGGGCTCGCCGGTGAGGAACAGGACTCGATCAGCGCCAGTGGTGTCCGACACCGATCCCAACACGATGTTGGCCAGAGTGTCCGCGGTCCGCGCGGCGGACAGGGAGTGGAGTAGCTGGTGCGCCCCGACCGGGTCGATACCGCCCGAACCCGACAGATCGCGCCGCAGTAGCCAGGGTGCTCCCGTGCCAGCCTGTCGGCGCGCACCACGAAACCCAGGTTCTGCCATCGCTGGTAGGCCCTGCGCAGCATGTGTTCGCCGAGCGTTGCCCGCCCGGTCTCGGCGTAGAGGGCGGCTACCTCCTCGTGGCTGTATGCGCCCACGATCGGGAGTTGGTTCTCCTCGGCGAGTCCGACGGCCTGGTGAAGTAAGCGATCGGCCTTGGTGTTCTGGCCGCGCGCTCGCGCCCACGCCCCCTGAAGGAGCGCGTAGGGCGCCGCGTAGTTCTCCGGTGCGCCCGCGGCCCACTTGCGGTGCAACGCCAGCGCCTGACGGACAAAGCGGACTGTCGCGGAATCCTTTGGTGCGCTGTGGATCATGCCAAGTGCACCGAGTAGATAGACAAGCTGTGAGGCCGGGACCCCGGCCAAACCGTCGATGTGCTCGATCGCCTCATGCGTGGCGGCGGCCGCGCCTGCGTAGTCACCGCACCAGAAATGCAGCCCCTGCTTCATGGCCGCGGCCGCGGCGAGGGCAACGGCATCGCCCTCGCTGCGGGCCGCTGGGAGCAGTTCTCGCTCGTCGTATCCGCTCTCGCCGGCGAGCAGGAGCGGGTCGGCGCTGCGCCCCATCAGATTGAGGCACAGTTGTTGCACGGCCTGACAGAGGGTGCTGGGCACTGGCTGCGAACGGATTTGCGGGATAAGGGATCTGGCGAGGGCGTCGATCTCCGCCAACGGACGGCCAAGCCAGAACGACTGCGAGAGCAGGACCGCGACCAGGAAACCGGCGTTCTCCTGGTCCCCCTGGTCGAGTGCAGCATCCACCGCACTGCGAAGCTCCGCCACGCCGTCGCGGATGGGGTGGCGCCAGTGATGGATGTAGTCCAGATACATGAACACGGTCTGCGGACGGGCCTCCCGGAATTCCGGTCGCGCCGCGAGTGCGCGGCCCACCTCGCCGAAGCGCTGGGCGCCCGCGTGGTCGCCGAGCAATACGAGCACGATCCCGTATCCGGTGATGACCACCGGCGAGGACGGCGTATGCCCGTGAGTCAGGGTGAGATCGAGTTGTTTTCGGACCAATAACGGCAAGATGTTCGGCCGAATGAGGACCGCCATGTTGCACAGCTCGGCGAGGATCGGATGAAGCGCGACGACCAGCTCGTCATCGCAATGCGGCAGCGCCAACAGGCCTTCGTTGCTCCAGCGTCGCATCGCCAGTTTCATCCGGACGATCGCGTTGCCCATTCGTGGTTTGCCGGCGTCGGTCGCCACCGGTTCGCCGAGCTGCGCGAGAGCCTGAAGCCCGATCTCGAGCGCATCCTGCAGACGATTCTCGGTGACGCAGCCTTTGAGACGCAGATACGCGATGCGCGCGCGGTCCGGCGGCTGGTGCAGGAACTGTTCGGCCTCGTCGAGTAAACCGTTGAGTGTCATCACGTCACCGACGAGTAATGCCGCGTCGGCGGCATCGAGTTGCAGCTCGCGGGTCAGTGCGAAGTCGGTGCTCCAGCGTTGAGCGCCCAACAAGTCCAGCGCACTGCGGCAGTAACCGAGCGCCAGCGGAAATGAGGCCTGCGCCCGAGCTTTTCGCGCCGCTCGACGCACGACCTCGACGAAGCTCCCGCGTTCGGTCTCGGTGGCCGACTCGAGGCCGGCGATCCCGACATGGCGCGCCGCTTCGAAGACGCGGTCATCGCCGAGCGTGATCAACCGTCGTCCTAGACGCAAGTGGATGGCACGCATATCGTCGGCCGACAGCTCCGCGCGGGCGGCTTCGGCCACGCGATCGTGGCTGAACCGGTAGCGGGCGTCGTGGCTGATCGCGTTGGTGATCCGTTGCCCGCCTGCGTCGAGCGCCTCGACCAGCCGGAGTTCGAGGCATTCCCACAATGCGCGGGCCACGACATCGGGCGACTGCGCGGCCGCGGCGGTGGCGTCCGCGAGGTCGAACTCGCCCCCGATGCACGCGAGTGAACTCAAGACCGCCCGGTCCGACGGGCGAAGCTGGTCGAGGTAGTGGCCCAGGAACTCAGCGGTGGTGGCGGACACCTCGATCGAGGTGAGTACGCGCAGGTCCCAGCTCGGGTGCCCACCCGGGCCGACCGGGACCAGCGCGCCTTCGCGTTGGGCCCGGTAGAACAGTTGCCGGACGTGTAGCGGGTTGCCGCCTGTCCGATGGTGGAACTCGGCGGCCACGTCGCCCATCTCCACACTGCGGCCGCACACATCGGCCAGCAGCTCCTCGATATCGCCGAGGGCCAGCGGTTCGAGCTGGATAGCCTGCAGGCCATCCGATTTCAGGGCGGCCCCCGCCGGATCGAACTCGCCCTGCCGGTGGGCGCCGAGAACCAGGACGTTGCGCAGCGACACCGTCAACAGTTCAGCCAACAGCAGTAGCGTGTCCCGGTCGGCCCACTGAAGGTCGTCGATCGCCAGCACCACCGGTCGATACGACGCGGTGGCAGCGAGCAGCCGGATAATGGCGCGGTGCAGCTGGTGTCGAGAGTCCGCGGCGTCGAGGTCGGCGGGATTCGCGAATTCGCCTAGTAACGAGGACAATTCGGGTACAAGTTCGGCGAGAATACCCGCGAAGCCCGACATCTCGGCGACGAGTTCGGCTTGCCACCGGGTGCGTTCGGCCGGGCCTGTGGCCTGCATGGTGTGCACGATCGAGCCCAGTGCGACGGACAACGCCGAATACGGCGCCGGTGCGTCAGCCCGGCATCTGCCGTAGCCGAATACGCACCCACCCCGGGATGCTTCGATGCCGAAAGCGTGGATCAGCGTCGACTTGCCGACGCCCGGCGCGCCGCTCAGCAGCAGACACGCCCCGCCGGTACGTCCGGCCGCGTCGATCGCGGCTCGGAGGTCGGCGAGCTCGTTCCGGCGGTCGACGACACGGCCGCCGAGGTCCAGAACCGGAGTCGTCACGGCCGGAACAACACCTCATACGCGGCCGCCGATTGCGCGGCGCCGCGAGGAAATCGCAGGTTCACGTCGAAATGCATGGCCGGACCCCCCGGAGGTCAGTGTCCATGAATACTAGTGACGAATCGGCGGTTGCGGGCGCTATCCGCGCCTGGTCAGGGCCGCAGGCCGGAGAGGATCATCTCGGCGAAGACTTCGCCGATCTCGGTCAGTGAGCACCGCCCGCTGGGCGCGTACCACCGATGGATCCAGTTGTGCATGCCGAGGATTCCGTGCGTCACCAGCCGGGGCTCCAGGTCGTCGCGGAAAACCCCGGCGCCGACGCCCTCCTCGACGATCGCAAGAAGGGTCCGGGTGTAATCCTCGGCGTTGGTGCTGATGCCGTGGGCATCGGGGATGGCGGCGATGTGCTGGCTCTCGCTGAACAGCAGGAACAGCTCAGGGTGGTTCTGCAGGTCGTCGACGTAGGAGTGCAGTGCAGCACGCAGTTTGACGTCAGCCGGCCCGTCGGATTCCAGTGCGGCACGGCAGTGCCGCGTCATGTCGCGGGCCGGCTCCTCGATGAGGGCGAGCAGCAGCTCTTCCTTGGTTCCGACGTAGTAGTAGAGAGACGCCCGATTGATGCCGACTTCGGCAGCCACGTCTTCGAGCCGGGCACGGGCAAACCCCTCACGCCGGAAAACCTCGGTGGCACCGAGAAGGATGCTGCGCCAGCGCTCGTTGGACGCCCGGCGATCTGCTGCGCGACGTTCGATGCGGCGCCTGGCATTGTCGCTCTGCTGACGTGTGGCTGGGATCGGTCTCGCCCTCCAATCGGGATCGGCTCGCCTAGTCAAAGTACGTCATCAGCGCTGCCACCTTGCCGATCGCGACGCGTCTGCGTGCGAGGCCGGGCGACACGATCTGACGTCTTTTCTGGACCGGCAGGCCGGTCGGCCCTACCGTCATCTGCAACAACTGCCCGATGAAGGACGTGAGGTGTCATGCCGGGAATCGCTGAGATCGCTCTGGGGGCCGCGCCGATCGCCGGCGGGGCGCTACTGGGCGTCGCCGCCGGCAATCTCCGAGGGCCCGACGTGCGCGGCGCCATCAGGGCCGACCTCGAGTTGCTCGACCAGCTGCCCGAGGAGAACGTCGAGCTGCGTGCCCGGCTGCGTCAGAGCATCAACGCGCGGATCGTGGACCTCATCGACGCCACCGAGAAAAGCCGCGAGCTGCGCGAGATCGCCTCGTCGTACAAGGGCAACTGGCGCGACATCGTGGTCTTCGTCTGCGCGGTGCTGTTCACCATCGTGTGGTGGAACGTGCCGCACAGCCGAGCGAACTGGCTGGTGATGTTCGTCTTCCTGATCCTGCTGTCGGGTGTCGTCGCGGTCTACGCGTCGCGCGGCATCATCCGCGCGCTGGCCAGCCTGCGCCACTCCCGCCACAAGGACGACTCAGCGGGGTAGATGCGCCCCGAAGAAATCCCTCATCGCGTCCCAGTGCCGGCCGGCGGCGGCCTCGTCGTAGGGCGCGTTGTCGGGGACTGCGAAGCCGTGGGCGGCGGGGTACCACTCGATGGTGTGGTCGACACCGGCCGCTGTCAGCGCCTTGTCCAAGGTCTCGGCCTGGGCCGCGGTGAAGGAGGCGTCGTCCTGAGCTCCACCGACATAGACCGCCGCCGTGATCTGGTCGGCCAGCAGATGCGGGCTGTCCGGATCGTCGGAGGCCAGCCCGCCGCCGTGAAACGACATCGCCGCGGCGACGCGTTCGGGTACCCGCCCCGCGACGGTAAGTGACGTGCGGCCACCCATGCAATAGCCGGTCGTGCCGAACGCCTCGCCCGTGACCTCGGGGTGGCCGGCCAGGTAGTCGAAGAATGCCCGCGCATCGGCGGTCATCGCGTCGGGCGTGACACTGCCGATCATCGAGAAGAGTCGCTGCCGCTCGGCATTGTCGCTGAACACCGTCTCCATGTCGAACGGCGCCCAATCGCCGCTGCGGTAGTACACGTCGGGCACCAGCACCGCGTATCCCAGGCCGGCCAACCGGGCCGCCATGTCGACAAACGTCGCGCGGGTGCCGCCGGCATCGGGATACAGGACCACGCCGGGCCACGGGCCCTGCCCGTCGGGAACGGTGAGGATGACCGGGCAGGTTCCATCGGCAGTGGTGACGGTGTCAGAGATGGTCGGCATGGCTTCGTTTGTACTCTCTGGCTGCCGACGTAAGCTGAGCGGCGTGCCGATCGCCACGCCGTACGAGGATCTACTGCGACGTGTGCTCGAGCAGGGCACACCGAAATCCGATCGCACCGGTACCGGCACCCGCAGTCTGTTCGGCCACCAGTTGCGCTACGACCTCTCGGCCGGCTTCCCCCTGATCACCACCAAAAAGGTGCATCTGAAGTCGATCGTCTACGAGCTGCTGTGGTTCCTGCGCGGCGATTCCAACGTCGCCTGGCTGCACGAGCACGGGGTGACCATCTGGGACGAATGGGCTTCTCCCACCGGCGATCTGGGTCCGGTCTACGGCGTTCAGTGGCGATCATGGCCGACCCCGACGGGCGAGCACGTCGACCAGATCAGCGCGGCGCTGCACCTGCTGCGTACCGACCCGGACAGCCGCCGGATCATCGTCTCGGCGTGGAACGTCGGTGAGATCCCGCAGATGGCGCTGGCGCCGTGCCACGCGCTGTTCCAGTTCTACGTCGCGGACGGCCGGCTGAGCTGCCAGCTCTACCAGCGCAGCGCCGATCTGTTCCTCGGCGTGCCGTTCAACATCGCCAGCTACGCGCTGCTGACGCACATGATGGCCGCCCAGTCGGGGCTGGACGTCGGGGAGTTCGTCTGGACCGGCGGGGACTGCCACATCTACGACAACCATGTCGAGCAGGTCACCGAACAGTTGAGTCGCGACCCCCGCCCATACCCGGAATTGGTTCTCGCTCAGCGTGATTCGATCTTCGACTACACCTTCTCCGATGTCGAGATCCGCAATTACAACCCGCACCCGGCGATCAAAGCGCCGGTCGCCGTATGACGATAGGCCTGATCTGGGCGCAGTCGACCTCTGGTGTCATCGGCCGTGACGGCGGCATTCCGTGGCGCCTTCCGGAGGACCTGGCCCGCTTCAAGGAACTCACGATGGGACACACCGTTGTGATGGGCCGGCGCACCTGGGACTCGTTGCCCGGCTCGGTGCGGCCGCTGCCGGGCCGAAAAAATGTCGTACTCACCCGGCAAGCTGACTACATGGCTGACGGAGCGACGGTGGTGGGCGCGTTGGACGACGTGTCCGATGACGATTTGTGGGTGATCGGCGGATCCGAGGTCTACCACCTCGCACTGCCCGCGGCGAACCGCTGCGAGGTCACCGAAGTGGAGATCGACCTGCGCATCGAGGACGAGGACGCTTTGGCTCCGGCTCTCGACGAATCCTGGGTCGGCACGTCGGGGGACTGGCAGACCAGTACGTCGGGACTGCGTTACCGGTTCCACAGCTACCTGCGGGCATGACCCGGCTCTCAGCCGATCAGGCCCGCCGCGTCGCCATCTCAGCTCAGGGATTCGCCAAACCGAAGCCGCGCGGGTCCGTCAGCCGCGCGCATCTGCGCCGACTCGTCAGCCGCATACAACTGCTGCAGCTCGACTCGGTGTCGGTGGCCGTGCGCGCGCACTACGCGCCGGTGTTCAGCAGACTCGGCCCCTACGATCGCAGCGTCCTCGACGCCGCGGCGTGGAGCCACAGCGCCCGGGCGCCGCGGCTGCTGGTCGAGTACTGGGCGCATGAGGCTGCACTGATGGCGGTCGAGGACTGGCCGCTGATGCGTTGGCGGATGCGGGAATACGCCCACGGCCGCTGGGGCCAGGAGATCGTCAAGAAGAACCCGCGCCTGGCCGACAACGTTCTGGCTGCCGTCGACGAGCTCGGACCCAGTACCGCCGGCCAGATCGAAGCGCACCTGGAAGGAGAACGCGCGCGGCGCAAGGGTCCGTGGTGGGATCGCAGCGACACCAAGTGGGTGGCCGAGGCGCTGTGGTCGTCGGGAGCGCTGACGACGGCGACGCGGATCGGGTTCGCCCGGCACTACGACCTCACCGAGAAGGTGTTGCCGCCGCACGTGCTGGCCCGCGAGGTCGACGACGATGAGGCAGTGCGGGAATTGGTGCAGCGCGCCGCCGGTGCGCTCGGGGTGGCCACCGAACCCGACCTGCGGGATTATTTCCGGTTGAGTCCCAAGCAAAGCAAGCCCGCTGTCGCGGCGCTGGTTGCCGAGGGTGCGCTCGAGGAGATCGAGGTCGACGGCTGGTCGGCGCCGGCGTACCTGGCGCCGGGGGTGGCGGTGCCCCGGGCGGATCGCGGCACGGCCTTGCTGTGCCCGTTCGACCCGCTGATCTTCTTCCGCCCGCGCCTTGAGCGGCTCTTCCAATTCCATTACCGCATCGAGATTTACACGCCCGAACCCAAGCGGCAGTTCGGCTACTACGTGTGGCCGTTCCTGCTCGACGGGCGTCTGGTCGGACGTGTCGACCTCAAGGCCGAACGCGCCAACGACGCGCTCAACGTGGTCGGAGCATTCACCGAGCCGGGCCAGGACGCGCGAACCGTCGCGCCCAGGCTGGCTGCCGAACTCCAGACCATGGCGGCCTGGCTCGGGTTGGGCACCGTCACGGTCGGCACCCGCGGCGACCTGGTCGGGGCTCTGGGTAAGGCTCTATAGGCGTCCAGATCGTCGTCATGGCAGCCACGGTGTCGATCTCGGTTCGGTTGATCCTCGTCAGCTGAATCTGTCGGCGAGACTTTTCTTGTCGATCTTCTCGCCGGGAAGCGTCGGCAGGGCAGTGGTGCTGATATGCCAGCGTGTCGGAATCGCGAAGTGCGCCAGCACATCCGACACATGGGCGCGGAGTTCATCCTCCGTCGGGGCCGCCTGCCCGTGGCGGTGGACGACCACGGCGGCGAGCTCCTCGCCGAGGTCAGCATGTGGCAGCCCGATGGCGGCCACCTCGACAACCGCCGGGTGGGAGGACAGAGCGGCTTCCACGTGGCCGCAACCGATGTTCTCGCCACCCCGGATGACGATGTCCTTGGCGCGCCCGTCGATGAACAGATAGCCATCCACGAGATGGCCGAGATCGCCGGTGTGCAGCCAGCCCTCATCGTCGACGGTGCCGTCGTCGATCCCGACGTAGCCGTTCATCGCTGTTGGTGAGCGCGCGAGGATCTCTCCTACTCCGTCGGCATCCGGACGGTCGATGACGAGTTCGACGACGGGGTAGGGGCGTCCGACGGTGCCCGGATGCTGCTGCAGGTCGCGGCCCGTCGCGGAGGTCAGGAAGCCGCCGCATTCGGTCATGCCCCAGGTGTTTCCGAGTCCCCGGCCGGCGAGCTGAGGCAGCCGCACCCGCATCCGGTCGAGCAGTGCGGTGGGTACGGCCGCCCCGCCGAGCGGGAACGACCGCAGGGTCGACAGGTCGAATGAGTCGAAGTCCGGGTGCTCGAGCACCCGGATCGCCATGGTCGGAACGCCGCCCCAACTGTGCACGCCCTCGCGTTCGATCAACCCGAGTATCTGACCGGCGTCGAACCGCCCTTCAGGAATGACCACCTTGCCGCCGGTGAGGTAGTTGCTCAAGAGGTTCGAAAGTCCGCCGACGTGGAACATCGGGGTGCTCGCCAGCGAGACTGACTGCGGCGCATCAGGATCGAGCTGATGCGGCAGACGCCTGGTCACGGAAAGCACGTTGTGCTGGTTGGCGATGACAGCACGCCGGGACAGTTCGACCGCCTTGGGCAGCCCGGAGCTGCCCGAGGTGAACAAGATCGCTGAGGTCGCGTCGGGGTCCTCGAGTTCAGATGAGCCGACCACGGGGGACGCGGGACTGCTGTCGGTGAATGCACCGACGTCTCGTGTCCTCGCCGGCGCCACGCCCGCCAGGGACGTGTCTGCGATGACGAGATGCGGTTCGAGCAGATCGATGGCGTGGTCCACCTCGGTCTTCTTCCACCAGCGATTGGCGAGCACCGGGACAGCACCGCTGCGCCACGCCGACCATAGGGCGACAACCCAGGCCGGACTGTTGTAGGCGTACAGCATGATTCGGTCGCCGGGCTGGACGCCGTCGCCGCGCAGGGCGGCGGTTCCCGCGTTGACGGCCTCGGTGAACGCGGCGTACGTCATGCGGTGCTCGCCGTGCACCAGAAAGGTGCGCTCGGCCCAGCGCTCCGCGTCGGCGAACACCTCCGCGAAGGTGGTTGGCCGAGGGGAGTACTGCAGGCCCAGGTGCCCGGCATAACCAGCGGTGTCGATATCGCTTCCCCAGCGCACGTCTGGCATCTGACTCCTTCGGCATTGCTCTGCGAGACCTGGGGGAAGTTGCTAACGCATCCCTGCGACATCACTACCATCAGGGGCAATCACGATCACAGCTTGGGGGCGCGGGGACAAGTGCACGGCATCGGCCTGTGGTGGCGACAACCCGACCACTACGACTGGCTGACGTCCTACCTGAAGGCGCGCCGGCTCCTGACGTTCATGCGCTGGCTGATGTTCGCCGTCCTGTCGACCATCGCCGCCGCCATTGCGCTGGCACTGGCCAGCCCCGCGGGCCCGCAGACCTCGGTGCAGCGCGCGGCCACCTGTGCGGCCAGCGCAGTGCTGGCCGCGATAGCCGTCTCGTACCTCTGGCGATGGCCCACTCGCATTCAGTCGCAGGCGTTTTCGGTCGCAGGTAATGCGTGCATCGCAGTGGGCGTGCTGGCCGAAGCCGACCCCCGCACCGCGATGGTCGGTGCGGTCGCCTTCGTCGGCCTGGCCGGATACGTGGCCTTCTTCCACACCGCACCGTTCCTGGTCCTAACCCTCGGGACGGGCGTGGCGACCGCCGCGGTCAGCGCCGCACGGATCGCGATGGCGGGTGATCCGGCTATTGCGGTGGCCAAGTTGCTGATCCTGTGCGGCGGGATCTTGGCGGTGCCCTTCTGCGGTCAGGTGATCGTCCACTGGTTGTCGGTCGACTCGCTGAAGTCGTCGACCGACACCCTCACCGGTTTGCCGAACCGACGCGGCTTCTTCCGGTCGGCGCAGACCCTGCTGCGGCAGGCCGACTACCGGTCGCGGCCCTACTTCACGATCGCGATGATCGACCTCGACGGCTTCAAGAAGCTCAACGACACCTTGGGCCACCCGACCGGCGACCGGGTTCTGGTCGCTGTCGCCGACAGCCTCCGAGACGTCAGCGGAACCAACACCGCGATCGCGCGAGTCGGCGGCGAGGAATTCCTCTTCGCGCAGCTGTCCACACCGGAGCAAGCCCGGGAGAACACCGAAGAACTGCGCACGGCCATCGCCGCCGCGCCATGGGGCGTGACCGCCAGCCTGGGTTTGGCGTCAACGGTGATCCGTGCGCCCGCGCTGAAACCACTCGAACTGATCGAATGGCTGATCGCACGCGCCGATGCCGCCATGTACGACGCCAAACGCAGCGGCGGGAATCAGATTCGCTATGCCGGGGATCTGACAGGTGACGGGTCCGAGGCGCACTAAGGTGAGCCCGTGGCCGAGACCGCGCCGCTGCGCGTGCAGCTGATCGCCAAGACGGAGTTCCTGGCACCCGCCGACGTGCCGTGGGACACCGACGCCGACGGCGGTCAGGCGCTCGTCGAATTCGCCGGCCGCGCCTGCTACCAGAGCTGGTCCAAGCCGAACCCCCGGACCGCGACCAATGCGTCGTACCTCAAGCACATCATCGACGTCGGCCATTTCTCGGTGCTCGAGCACGCGTCGGTGACGTTCTACATCACCGGCATCTCCCGGTCCTGCACCCACGAGCTCATCCGGCACCGGCATTTCTCGTACTCCCAGCTGTCGCAGCGGTATGTGCCCGAGAACGACGCCCAGGTCGTCGTCCCGCCCGGCCTGGAGGACGACCCGGAACTCCAGCAGATCCTGCTGACGGCGGCCGACGCCAGCAGGGCGGCCTACCTCGAACTGCTGAACCGGCTGGAAGCGAAGTTCGCTGACCAACCGAATGCTGTTCTCCGCCGCAAACAAGCCAGGCAGGCGGCCCGCGCGGTACTGCCCAACGACACCGAGACCCGCATCGTGGTGACCGGCAATTACCGCGCCTGGCGGCACTTCATCGCGATGCGGGCCAGTGAACATGCTGACGTCGAGATTCGTCGCCTGGCCATTGCCTGCCTGCGGGAACTCAGCGACGCCGCGCCCGCCGTCTTCGCCGATTTCGAGATCACCGAACTGGCCGACGGCTCGGAGGTCGCGACGTCCCCGCTGGCGACAGAGGTCTGAGCGGAGCGGGTAATCTAGGTGTCCGTGAGCACCAGCGGAATCGATGTCAGCGCCCAGTTGGGCACCGTACTGACCGCAATGGTGACTCCGTTCAAGCCCGACGGCACGGTGGACACCGCCGCCGCGGCGCGGGTGGCCACCCACCTCGTCGACTCCGGATGCGACGGGCTGGTCCTGTCCGGCACCACCGGGGAGTCGCCGACCACCACCGACGCCGAGAAGCGAGCGTTGCTGGCCGCGGTGCTCGAGGCGGTCGGTGACCGGGCCCGCATCGTCGCCGGTGCCGGCACCTACGACACCGCGCACAGCGTGCACCTGGCCAAGGCCGCAGCCGCCGAGGGCGCGCATGGTCTGCTGGTCGTCACGCCCTACTACTCGCGCCCGCCCCAGGCCGGTCTGATCGGGCACTTCACCACCGTCGCCGACGCGACGGACCTGCCGGTGATGTTGTACGACATCCCGCCGCGCTCGGTCGTCCCGATCGAGTGGGACACCATGCGCACGCTGTCGGAGCACCCCAACATCGTGGCGGTCAAGGATGCGAAGGCCGATCTGCACGGCGGCGCGCAGATCATGGCCGAGACCGGGCTGGCCTACTACTCCGGCGACGATGCGCTGAACCTGCCGTGGCTGGCGATGGGTGCGATCGGCTTCGTCAGTGTGTGGGGCCATGTGGCGGCAAGTCAGCTGCGAGACATGCTGAGCGCCTTCAACTCCGGTGACATCGCCACCGCGCGCAAGATCGCTGTGGCGTTGGCACCGCTGAATGCCCCGCAGACTCGCCTGGGTGGGGTCACGTTCGCCAAGGCCGGGCTGCATCTGCTGGGCATCGAGGTCGGCGACCCGCGGTTGCCGCAGGTGCCGGCCACCGCCGAGCAGCTCGACGCACTGGCCGCCGAACTCCGCGCCGCGGGCGTACTGAGGTGAACGAGGAATTGTCACCTCCCGGGCCGCTGGCCCCGGGAGGTCTGCGCGTGACCGCGCTGGGTGGCATCAACGAAATCGGCCGCAATATGACCGTTTTCGAGCACCTCGGCCGGCTGCTGATCGTCGACTGCGGGGTGCTGTTCCCCAACCACGACGAACCCGGCGTCGACCTGATCCTGCCCGACCTACGACACATCGAGGACCGCCTCGACGACATCGAGGCGCTGGTCCTGACCCACGCCCACGAAGACCACATCGGCGCGATCCCGTACCTGCTCAAGCTGCGCGGCGACATCCCGGTGGTGGGCTCCAAGTTCACCCTCGCGCTGGTGGCCGCCAAGTGCCGCGAGCACCGGGTCAACCCGGTGTTCGTCGAGGTCGCCGAGGGTCAGCGCAGCACCCACGGGGTGTTCGAATGTCAGTACTTCGCGGTCAACCACTCCATCCCCGACGCGCTCGCCATCGCCATCCACACCGGCGCCGGCACCGTCCTCCACACCGGTGACATCAAACTCGACCAGCTGCCGCCCGACGGGCGGCCCACCGACCTGCCCGGCATGTCCCGCCTCGGCGACGCCGGGGTGGACCTGTTCCTGTGCGACTCGACCAACTCCGAAATCCCCGGCGTGGGGCCCTCGGAAAGCGAGGTGGGGCCCAACCTGCACCGGCTGATGCGCAACGCCGAAGGGCAGCGGATCATCGTGGCCTGCTTCGCCTCCAATGTCGACCGGGTGCAGCAGATCGTCGACGCCGCAATCGCATTGGGCCGTCGGGTGTCGTTCGTCGGTCGCTCGATGCTGCGCAATATGGCGATCGCCCGCGAGTTGGGCTTCCTGCATGTCGAGGATCGTGACGTCGTCGACATCGCGATGGCCGAGGAGATGACGCCCGGGCAGGTGGTGCTGATCACCACCGGCACGCAGGGCGAGCCGATGGCAGCGCTGTCCCGGATGTCGCGCGGAGAGCACCGCAGCATCACGGTCACCTCCGACGACCTGATCATCCTGTCCTCGTCGCTGATTCCCGGCAACGAAGAGGCCGTCTACGGAGTGATCGACGACCTGGCCAAGATCGGTGCCAGGGTGGTCACCAATCAACAAGTGCGGGTGCATGTTTCAGGCCACGCCTACGCCGGTGAGCTGCTGTTCCTCTACAACGGGGTACGGCCGCGCAACGTGATGCCGGTGCACGGCACCTGGCGGATGCTGCGCGCCAACGCCAAGCTGGCCGCGCGCAGCGGCGTGCCCGAGGAGAACATCGTGGTGGCCGAGAGCGGCGTCAGCGTCGATCTCATCGGTGGCCGGGTGTCGATCGCCGGTGCGGTGCCGGTGGGCAAGATGTTCGTCGACGGCCTGATCATGGGCGACGTCGGCGAGGCGACCCTGGGCGAGCGACTCATCCTGAGTTCGGGCTTCATCGCCGCCACCGTGGTGCTGAACCGGGGAACCGGGCGCTCGGCGGCCCCGCCGCAGCTGCATTCGCGGGGGTTCTCCGAGGATCCCAAGGCGTTGGAGCCAGCCGCCCGCAAGGTCGAAGCCGAGCTGGAAAAGCTTGCCGCCGAGAATGTCACCGACTCGGTGCGCATCGCGCAGGCGGTGCGGCGCACCATCGGAAAATGGGTGGGGGAGACCTACCGCCGCCAGCCGATGATCGTGCCGACGGTCATCGAAATCTGACTTTCGTCCGAGCGGCCGGATATAAGCTCTCCTGCTTATGACGGGCGCCGCACGCAGCGGAAACTATCGGGCGCTGCTCACCCAGGGGACGTTCTTCAAGGTGGGCGTCCAAGTGAGCAGCATCTCGGCGGTGATCCCGTACATCGCCGACCAGCTCGGCAGCCCAGGCGTGGTGGTGGCATTGCTGGCGCCAGCTTTCACCGCCGGGACCATGCTGGGAACGATCCTGGGCCCCAGGGTGTTACGCCTCACCGAGTCAGTCACTGGACTGCTGGTCGGAGTCGCTCTGGCACAGGCAGCGCTGACCTCACTGGTCGCACTTGACATCGCATTGGCGCCGCCATGGCTGTTCGCGTATCCGTTGCTGCTGGTGTGCCTGCTCATCGGCATCGTCACCGGCAGTTCGCAGGTGGTCTCGCCGATGGCGATGTCGGCACTGTTGTCGGCCCAACAACGCGGCGACGTCATGCTGAAACAGGCCGGATACAGTGGCGCGCTGGTCGTTCTGATCACTGCCTTCACCGCGGGACGCCTGCTGCCCGACTTCCCTCGCTGGCACGACGCCGATCTGCTCTGGATCTCCGTGGCGGCGATGGTGGTGGGCGCCGTGTGCTGCGCGACGCTGCGGACGCCCGGCGTGCACCTGGCCAAGGGCCCGGCGCGCATGGTCGACACGTTGCGGCAGGGACGCTCGCAGTTGCGGGCCAATCGATGGCTTCGGCGTTTCCTGACAACGAATCTGGTCTTCGTCCCGGTGGTCCTGACACCCACTTTCTATGCCATCTACGCAGCCGAACTTCTCGGCTCCAGCCTCAATGTCGACCAGTTCCTGGTATTCGTCGGTGTGGGCCTGCTCGCCGGCATTCCGCTGTGGCGGGTGGTGCGCCGGAAATTCGGGGCCCGCGGTGTCTACCTGTGCAGCGCACTGATCAGCATGGCCGCGGCTTCCCTGTGCATCGCCTCGCAGCAGTGGCACATCGTGCCTGGGCTGTGGGCTTTTGGGCCTGCGATGCTGCTCTCGGCGGTCGCCAATCAGGCGCTGCTGCCGGCCGCCTACGACTGGATCTTCGACCACGCCGACAGTGCGGACGCACCCGTGCTGATCAGCTGCACCCATATCGTCATCAGTCTGGGAATGATCATTGCCGGCTTCACTCTCGGTCTCCTCGCCGAAGGGGCGCCGGCCATTTGGCCGCTTGTGACGATGCTCGTGCTCACCGTCGCCGCCGCGATCTCCGCGGTGCAGGCCCCGGGCATTCAGCGTGAGCGCAGCCAGGTGACCGCGCGGTCCCGATAGGGACTCAGTCCCTTGTAATCGACCATGTCGTCCGGCAATTCGGCCAACACCGCCGCGGTGCGAACACGCCACTGCTCAACAGTGGCGATGTCGGCCAGCGGCAGCATGTAGCTGCGGATCAGAAAGCAGATGGCACCCGATTCGGGCAGCCGGATCAGGTGCTGCACCTCCACCCGCAGATGGATGAGACGGCCGAACGTGTCGTCGTCGACGGCGTCCAGGTGCGCGCGGTCGGGCAGCCACTGCGGGAACGCTTCAGTGGACACGTCGAGCCGTCTGCCGACGGTCATCGACCAATTCGTCCGGCGGTAGATACCGCCGGCCTGCAATCGCATCAGGAACTCCCGGGCCCGGGTGATCACCCCGGTCTCCCGTAGCCGGGGGACCGGCCCGTGGATCTCCAGGAATGTCATCCCCACGTCGAAGCCGAACGACCAGCCCGCGGCGAAGGTGACCACACCGGCGTCGGCGAACAGGTCGCCGTCACGCTGATCGAGCAGCACGATGTCCTCCTGCACCTGTCCGGCGATGTAGGCGAGCGGATCGCACGGCAGGCTTGATTCGTCGCCGACCACGAATTCTTGTGTGATACCGAGCAATTCGTTGCGCCAGCACCAGGCGTCGCCGTCGCGGCTCAGGGACATCGTCGCCGGATACGAGCCGGCCAGCTCAGTCATCAACGTCAGCATGGTGTCCCAGCACGCGATTCGCATATGCGGCAGCACCGCATGCCGGGATGGATCGGCGGCCAGGATGCGGCGGCGTTCGGCGAGTTCGAGGGTGTACTCGCTGTCGATGTCCACCACCCGCTCGCCCCACTGCCCGGTCGCGGTGGTCACCACTGCGCGGGCGGGCGCGATGTTGGTGCTGTACCGGTAGGAATCGGCCGTATACGGGAACGGAAAGGATGCAACCAGATCCGGTGCCGACACCAGCCCGCTCACAGGTCCAGCTCCACCCGGCCGGAGCCGCGCGAGACGCAGGCAATCATCGAGTCGCGGCGCTCCTCCTCGGTCAGGAAGAGGTCGCGGTGCAGCACCGACCCGCCGCGCACCGGAACCCGGCATTCACCGCAGACGCCCTGCCGGCACAGGTTGGGAATGACATGTCCGTGTGCGGTCAACGACTCCAGCAGCGAGATGCCCGATTCGACGGTGAAAATGCTTCCATCGGAGGACAGTTCGACCTCGAACGGATCACCGGGCGCCAGCTCTCCACCGAAGTGTTCGATGTGGATGCGCCCCCGCGGCCAGCCCAGCTCGGTGGCGACCGCGACGACGTCGTCGATGAACTGGCTTGGGCCGCAGAGGTAGGCGTGCGTGCCGAAGGGCTGGGCGGCCAGTGTGGCCGTCACCTCGGCGAGGAAAGCCATCCGGTCGGTGAAGAACGAGGCGTTCTCGGTCAGCGAGCGGATCTCGTCGACGTAGGCGTCGCGTCCCTCGCGAAAAACATAGAGCAGCTGCGCATCTCGGCCCCAGCGTCGCGCGCTGCGCAGATGCGACACCATCGGGGTGATCCCGATGCCGGCGGCGATCAACAGGTGTCGCCGGGCTCGCAGAACGGGAGCGAAGGCTCTGCGCGGCGGGTGCACGACGACGGCGTCGCCCAGGCTGAGTTCGCGGTGGATCCACCGCGAGCCGCCGCGGCCCGCAGGGCAGTCCAGCACCGACACCACATATTCGCGGGGCGCAGCACTCTCCCCGGTCAGCGAATAGGCGTTGGCCCCGCCGGGGTATTCGATCACCACGTGGCTACCGGGTGTGAACGACGGCAGCTCCGCACCGTCGGCATGGGCCAAGGTCAGAGTCCTGATTCCGGGCACGGTGTCGTCGATCGCGACGACGTCCAACGTCAGCTTGGTCATGGCGTGGCATCGGCGGTCGTCGCGAATCCGAGGTGGGCACCGATCCGCCGAGAGACGTGGTAGTACACGAACAATCGGCGTGCGCAGCCGGGGCAGGTGATCTCTTCGGACAATCCCGTCGCGGCCGTGGTGGTCGTGCGGCAGTGTGCGCAGTAGACATCGCGGTTGGCCACTTCGGTACTCGCGACGGTGATTTCGTCGTCGGCGGCGCCGAGTTCGAACGCGCGAGCGCGAATGCGAAGACACGCGTGTGCGGGGCCGGCGAGCAGCAGCCGCCACCCGACCACGGCATCCTCGAGGTCGGCGCCGAGTGCGGCACACGCCGCCTCGGCGTCGGCGACCTCGTGCACCCGGGGCCGGGCGTCAGGATGGGCGGCGCGGATCTCGTCGACCCACCGTGCGGTGATGGCGGCCGCGTCAGTGCCGACGGCGAGCACCGTCCAGTGCCGGCCGGTGAGATCGGCGGTCGGACAGGTTGGTTCGACGGCCCAGGCCGGGACGCTGGTGAGGTCCAGATCGGGTGTCATCGTCACCCGATCGTAGTGCAGCGTGTGGTAGACAGCTTGCGTGCCAGCCATCGACCCGTCGACTCCGGTTCTGGTCGGCTGGCATGCGGTGAGCCGCCGTGACGGTGATCCTCGCGACGGTCAGGAAGCGGCCGAACTCATGGCGAGTGCCGCGCGCGGGGCGCTGCAGGCATCAGGCGTGGACGCCGCCGACGTGGACTGGATTGGTGCTACCGCGGGCCTGACCCGGTACGCCGATCCCGCGCGTCTGGTGGGTGAATGGATTGGCGCCGGCGCCGCGCACACTGTGCTCGCTCACATCGGCGTCATGCAGCAGACGCTGGTCAGCCACGCCTGCCGGGCCGTCCAGCGCGGCACTCACCACGTGGCGTTGGTGATCGGTGGCGAGGCTCACTATCGGAAGGTGAGAGCAGTTGCCAGCGGACACGACCCGCACGTCACCGCTCAGGCGGCGGGTGTGGTGCCCGACGAGTCGCTGACCTCTCCGGATTTTGACGAGAGCATGTCGCATCCCGCCGAGGTGGCCGCGGGGCTTTCGGCGACTCCCGCGTACTACGCGTTGATCGACAGCTTCTGGCGCAGTCAGAACGGCAAGGGCATCGAGGAGCATCGCGATGAACTCGCCAGGGTGTACGCGCGTTTCGCCGCCGTCGCTCAGAACAACCCGGATGCGGTGCGCACCAAAGGCTATGGTCCCGGCGAGCTTCGCAACCCGTCGGCCAGTAATCCGATGCTGGCCTTTCCCTACACCAAGTTGTTGGCGACGACCTGGACCGTCGATCAAGGGTGCGCGTTGGTCATCACAACCCACCGCCACGCCGAAGAACTCGGCTTCCCCGACAGTGCGCGGTGTTACCCAGCCGTGGCTGTCGAGTCCAATCACGTTGTGCCGGTGGCCGGCCGAACCCGGCTCACTCAGCCGGCGGCAATGCGCATCATCGGCGACACGATTTCGCACCGGATGAATCGGGATGTTTCCGAGATCGAGCTGCTGGATCTGTACTCGGCGTTCCCCGCACCGGTGTTCATCGGAGCCGAAGCGTTGCGGGTGCCGGCGGGACGTGATCTGACCCTGACCGGTGGTATGTCCTTTGCAGGTGGACCGCTCAACAGCTATGTCCTGCATGCCATTGCCGGGGCGGCACAGCGATTGACCACCTCGGACGCCCACGCCGCGCTGGTCAGCAGTGTGAGTGGTCTGTACTCCAAGCAAGGGGCCCTGGTGATCACCGCCGACGCGCCGCCCGACTCATTCGAGACCATCGACGTCACAGACGCAGTCGCCGACGAAGAACCGCAGCTGCCAGTCGTCATTGACGCGCAGGGAAGCGGCCGGGTTGTCGCGTATACCGTTGTGTTCGAGGGTGATCGGCCCGAGCGGGCGATCGTCGTGGTCGATTTGGCCGACGGCCGCCGAGCCGTGGCGCGCAGCCACGATCAGGAACTCATGGCATCGGCACTGACACATGACATCGTCGGTGCCGAGGTGGTTGTGCGCGACGGGGTCTTCGTCATCACCGACCGCGGCTAGCCTCAGCGCTTGTTCGTGAACCCCGCGTCGACGGGCAACGTGACGCCGGTGACGTAGCGACCCGCGTCTGACACCAGGTAGTACACCGCGTTGGCGATGTCCTCAGGTTCCAGCGTCTGGACCGGCAGCGCGTTGCTCATGTCGGGGCCACCCTGCATCTGCTGGGCGAAGCCTTCGAGCCAGGAGCGGGTGAACTCGTTGTCGATCATCGGGGTGTTCACGCCGGCCGGATGCACCGAGTTGACCCGAATATTGAATGCGGCAAGGAAATTCGCGTACGCACGCATAAGGCCGACTACGCCGTGCTTGGCGACGGTGTAGCCCAGCGATCCCGCGACCGGTGCACCGATGCCGACCAGGCCGGCCACCGAGCTGGTCAGCACGATCGCGCCGCCGTCGCCCTGCTTGATCATCGGCTTCATCGCCACGTCGACGGTGTGGTAGACCCCGGTGAGATTGACGTCGATCACGTCCTGCCAGGCGCCGTCGTCGGCCATCGGGGCGATCCCGGCGTTCGCGATCACGATGTCGAGCCGGCCGAGTTCCTCGATGCCCTGGTACATGGCGTTCTTCAGCGCCGTCCGGTCACGGACGTCGGCCTCGCGGGCGACGATCCGCGCTCCGGTGTCCTCGACGAGCTTGACGGTGGCCGCCATGTCCTCGGGTGTGGCCATCGGATAGGGGACGCTGGCGATCTGGTCGCAGAGGTCCACCGCGATGATGCTTGCACCTTCTGATGCCAGCTTCACCGCATGCGCGCGGCCCTGGCCGCGGGCCGCGCCGGTGATGAGCGCGACCTTGCCGTCGAGTTCACCCATGACGATCAGGGACGAACCTGGCCCTTGGCCGGGTCACCGGCCGGGATGGGGGTGAGCATCTTGATGTCGGGGGCGCCGTCGAGGTGCTCACCGATCGCGCCGAAGAGCGCGGTCACGCCGGGCGCGGTGCTGTGGGTCTTGAGCGCGTCCTCGTCGGCCCACTGCTCGACGAACACGAATGTCTTGTCGCCCTCGTGGACGGCGTAGAGGTCGCAACCAGGCTCGCCATGGACCTCTGCGACGGCCTTCTTGCAGGCCTCGCGCACGGCGTCGACGGACTCGGGCTTGACGGTGAAGCTGGCAACGACGACGACGGGCATGAGCAGGGCTCCTCAGCTCTTCGGGACAGGTGTGACGGCGCTTACGTTAGCCCTGCTTTGTAATGCCACGAGAAGGGGTCCCGGTCAGGGGCGCGGGGTGCCCAAAATCGACCTCAGCCGGCGTTGGTCGCAGTCTGGCAACGACGCGCCGTGGAACGGGTGTTGCGGATGGTGCAGATGGGGCATATGCGACTAGGCTTCCCCGCATGGCGAACAAGACGGCCGCTCGCTCCAGCGCGCGAACGACCAGGTCAAAGGGTGCGACGCGGTCGGCCAAGCCGGCCCCGCGGCGCAAGCCTGCCAAGAAGCGCACCTCCTCGCCGGTCGCCACCGCGGCCGCGACCGGGGGACGCGCAGCGCGGGCGACCTGGCTGATGTTGGCCAAGGGGCGGGCTCGACCGCCCGATCGGTCGGTCGAGCCCGCGACATCGAGCCCGGACATCGCCGTGACGGCATCGCGCTGGGGCTGCTGGCTGTCGCGGTCGTGATCGCGGCCAGTTCGTGGTTCGACGCCGCCCGGCCGGTCGGTGCCTGGATCGACTCCGTGCTGCGGACGCTGGTCGGCGGAGCCGTCGTTCTGCTGCCCGTCATCATCGGCGCCATCGCCGTCCTTCTCATGCGCACCGAACCCAATCCCGACGCGCGGCCCCGCCTGATCCTGGGATGCGCGATGGTCGCCCTGCCGGTCTTGGGTCTGTGGCATCTCTGGTCGGGTGCGCCACAGGACCCCGCCGCGCGGCAACGCGCAGCAGGCTTCGTCGGCTTCGCCATCGGCGGTCCACTGTCAGACGGGCTGACCCCGTGGATCGCCACACCGTTGCTGATCATCGCCGCGCTGTTCGGGCTGCTGCTGCTGACCGGCACGACGATCCGCGAGGTGCCGGACACGCTCTACGCGATGTTCAGTACGCGCGATCACTACGACGATGACGACGAGTACTACGACGACGAGGAGCCGGAAGACGTCGCTCCCGCCGAACCGGAAGACTTCTCCGACGGTTACTACGACGATCCGCGGTCGTACACCGACGAGGCGCCGGCCTGGCCGGGCGAACAGGGGCCGGTCGGCACACCGCTGGACAACTATCCGCTCGACGAGGATGCGCCGACGGCGCCCGAGCCGGTGAAGGCGCGGCGCAAGAAGGCAACTCCGAAGCCGGAGCCCACGCCGGACACCACCACGCAGGACACCAAGGTCCTGGATCGCGTGGTCGAGGGTCCGTACACGCTGCCGTCACTGGATCTGCTGGTGGCCGGCGACCCGCCGAAGCGGCGCAGCGCGGCCAACGACCAGATGGTGGACCGGATTACGACGGTCCTGGAGCAGTTCAAGGTAGACGCATCGGTGACCGGCTGCACACGGGGTCCGACCGTGACGCGCTACGAGGTCGAACTCGGCCCTGGCGTCAAGGTCGAGAAAATCACTGCGCTGCAACGCAATATCGCCTACGCGGTGGCCACCGAGAGTGTCCGCATCCTCGCGCCGATCCCCGGCAAGTCCGCGGTGGGCATCGAAGTGCCGAACACCGATCGTGAAATGGTCCGGCTGGCAGACGTTCTCACCGCGCCGTCCACCCGCGGCGACCACCGCCCGCTGGTGATCGGGCTGGGCAAGGACATCGAGGGGCACTTCGTCTCGGCGAACCTGGCCGATATGCCGCACCTGTTGGTGGCCGGCTCGACCGGCTCGGGCAAGTCCAGCTTCGTCAACTCGATGCTGGTGTCGCTGCTGGCGCGTGCCACCCCTGAAGAAGTGCGGATGATCCTCATTGACCCGAAGATGGTGGAACTCACGCCCTACGAAGGCATTCCGCATCTGATCACGCCGATCATCACCCAGCCCAAGAAGGCGGCCGCGGCGCTGGCCTGGCTGGTCGAAGAGATGGAGCAGCGCTACCAGGACATGCAGGCTTCCCGGGTGCGCCACATCAAGGATTTCAACGCCAAGGTGCGCTCCGGGGAGATCACGGCACCGCTGGGCAGCCAGCGCGTGTACAAGCCGTACCCGCTGATCCTGGCCGTCGTCGACGAGCTCGCCGACCTGATGATGACCGCGCCGCGCGACGTCGAAGAAGCCATCGTGCGGATCACCCAGAAGGCCCGCGCGGCCGGTATCCACCTGGTGCTGGCCACCCAGCGGCCATCGGTCGACGTCGTCACCGGTCTGATCAAGACCAACGTGCCGTCGCGGCTGTCCTTCGCGACGTCGTCGCTCACCGACAGCCGGGTCATCCTCGACCAGCCTGGCGCGGAGAAGCTGATCGGCATGGGCGACGGTCTGTTCCTGCCGATGGGCGCCTCCAAGCCGGAGCGGTTGCAGGGCGCCTACGTCAGCGACGAGGAGATCCACGCCGTCGTGCAGGCCTGTAAGGACCAGGCCGAGCCCGAGTACACCGAGGGCGTGACCGCCGCCAAGCCGAGCGGCGAGCGCACCGACGTCGACCCCGATATCGGCGACGACATGGACGTCTTCCTGCAGGCCGTCGAACTCGTGGTGTCGTCGCAGTTCGGCTCGACGTCGATGCTGCAGCGCAAGTTGCGGGTCGGCTTCGCGAAAGCCGGCCGGCTCATGGACCTGATGGAGACCCGCAACATCGTCGGGCCCTCAGAAGGATCCAAGGCCCGCGAGGTGCTGGTCAAGCCCGATGAACTGGCTGCGACGTTGATGCTGATCCGCGGCGGCAGTGCCGAGGACGACGACGAGGACGACGATTTCTAATCATTGAGTGAGCGCTCACGTCTCATGTTCTGCCCGATAATGAGACGTGAGCGCTCAATCAACTTGCGGCCCGCCGTGATTGGGTGTCCCACGCTCGTCGCACTCGATCGATGACATCGCTACGACGGTGGTCAGCCAGCACGCGCACCACGATCCATCCGAGTGATCCCAGGTAGTCCTGACGATCGACGTCGATCGTGTACGCGGTGCGACTTGTGCGGTGGTGCTCACCGTCGTACTCGACCGCCACGAGTACATCCGGCCAGCCCATGTCCAGGTAGTACCGCCGCCCATTCGGTCGGGCGACCGGAATCTGGGTCGTTGGCCGGGGAAACCGGCATTGATGAGATCGAGCCGCAGGAACGTCTCCCGTGGTGACTGCGCACCGGCGTCGACGGTGTGCAGCATGGACGGAACTCGACCTACCCCTCGCAGGTGCGGATGAGCATCGGCGATCGCCAGGACGTCATCGGTTGAGAAACGGCGTGCGTTGGCCAATGCGTCCAGGTCGGCGATCGCGCGCCTCGACGGACCGCGCCGTGCCAGATCGAATGCCGTTCGGGTGACTGTGGTGACGGGCAAACCGCCGGTGTGGGTGAGTTCGGACGCCAGCAGGGTCTCGCGGCGGGTGACGATCCCTGCTGGACTGCGATTGTTGGGGAAGTTGAGCTCGATCGGGATATCAGGATCAATCCAGCGCGCACCGTGCAGCGCTGCCGCCGCGCGGCCGGTCACAATTGCCTCCCGCCCCGACCACAGCCAGGCCGCGGCGGCTCGGTCCACCAGCGTCAACTCTGTGCGCGGGGCGTACACATCGGGGTAAATCCGCTGATAGGTGCGCGCAAGCTGATAGCGGTTCACCTTGCCGGCCGCCAACGCTTCACTACCGACGAACACCCGCGTCACGCGGGCCAACGCTGCCAGTCAACCGAAAAGCCCGACTTCGGCTGTCCACAGCCCCGCTCAGAGCTTGAGCAGCATCCGGGTGTTGCCGAGGATGTTCGGCTTGACGTACGACAGGTCGAGGAACTCGGCGACACCGATGTCGTAAGACCGGCACATCTCGTCGTACACCTCGGAGGTGACCGGGGTGCCCTCGATCTCGGCGAAACCGTGCCGGGCGAAGAACTCCGTCTCGAAGGTCAGCACGAACAACCGCTGCAGTTGCAGCTCGCGCGCGACCGTGAGCAGCTGGTCGACGATCGTGTGGCCGATACCGCGGCCCTTGACCTTGGGGTCGACGGCGACTGTGCGAACCTCGCCGAGGTCGGCCCACAGGACGTGCAATGCCCCGCAGCCGACGACCTCGCCGTCAACCTCGGCCACCCAGAATTCCTGGACCGCCTCATAGAGCGTGACCAGGTTCTTCTCCAGCAGGATGCGGCCCGCGTAGATGTCGACCAGACGCTTGATATCGGCGACATCCGAGGTGCGGGCGCGGCGGACGACGACATCGGAGCTCACGGGTGCAGAGTATCGGGCGTGAGGGGCCCGGCTGCCAACCGATATTCTGGTCGTCGTGTCGGGACAACCCCAAACCGGTCCGGCGGTCCCGCGCGTGCGGGTCGCCAACTTAGCCAACTTTCTGACCGGTATCCGTCTGGTCCTGGTCCCGATCTTCCTGCTGTTCCTGTTCGCCGGTGACGGCCATGAAACAGCCAGCCGCCTAACGGCTTTCATCATCTTCGCGGTGGCGGTCATCACCGACCGGCTCGACGGTTCCCTGGCGCGCACCTACGGGATGGTCACCGAATTCGGCAAGCTGGCCGACCCGATCGCCGACAAGATGCTGATCGGCGCCGCCCTGATCGGGCTGTCGATGCTCGGCGACCTGCCGTGGTGGGTGACGGTGGTCATCCTGATTCGCGAGCTCGGCATCACGGTGCTGCGGTTCGCGGTGCTGCGGCGCGGGGTCATCCCCGCCAGCCGCGGGGGCAAGGTCAAGACTCTGGTGCAGGCCGTCGCGATCGGGCTGTTCGTGCTGCCGCTGCACAACTGGCCGCCGGCCTGGCACATCGTGGCCTGGGTGATCATGTGGGCGGCGATCGTATTGACCGTGGTCACCGGGGCTGACTACGTGGTCTCGGCGGTCAAGGACTCGCGTGAGCGAACCGCTGGCCGATGACGGGGCCCGCGCGCTGGTCACCCTGCTGACCGCGCGCGGCGAGACTGTGGCAACCGCGGAATCGCTGACCGCCGGTCTGCTGGCGGCGACGCTGGCCGGGGTGCCCGGTGCCAGCGCGGTGCTCAGCGGCGGGCTGGTCACCTACACCGTCGAGACCAAGGTCGCGCTGGCAGGCGTGCCTCGGAAGCTGCTCGACGACGTCGGGCCCGTCGCGGCTCCGACGGCTGCCGCGCTGGCCGAAGGGGCGCGTGATCGCTGTCAGGCGACCTGGGGCGTCGGGCTCACCGGGGTGGCCGGGCCGGAACCGCACGGCGGGCACCCGGTCGGCGCCGTGTTCCTTGGGCTGGCCGGTCCCGGGCCGACGGAAGTCGCCGAGCTGCGGCTTTCCGGCTCACGCTGGGACATCCGGCTGGCGGCCGTACACCAGGCGATCGGGCGGCTGCACCAGCTCGTCGAGCGATCCTGAGGTTCCTGGGAACCAAATCGGGCGTTCGCGGCGTTGAACGGTTCGTTGCAACTCTTGGAGGAGGACACCCGATGGCGATACTGCTGCGTGAGGTGATCGGCGACGTGCTGCGTGACGCTCGCACGTCGCAGGGACGCACCCTTCGTGAGGTGTCCGATTCGGCCCGAGTGAGCCTGGGATACCTCTCCGAGGTCGAGCGCGGCCGCAAGGAAGCCTCCAGTGAGCTGCTCAGCGCGATCTGCACCGCCTTGGACGTCCCGCTGTCGCGGGTGCTGACCGATGCCGGTGCCAAGATGGCCGACCGCGAGCGAATCGCCCGGTTGACCGCCGTGCCGGCGCAGGACGGCACCATCGACGTCGCCACCAAGGTGGTCATTCCGCACCCCGTCAGGATGGCGGTGGCCTGAGCCCCGAAGGGGCCGCGACCGGGCCACATGCAGCCAAGGGTGTGGCCAGGCGCGGTTAACCGATAAATTGGGCACGACCACCGAACTGCGGCACTCGATACATAGGCGGAGCAACTGATGGCCAATCCGTTCGTCAAGGCGTGGAAGTACTTCACAGCGCTCTTCAACTCGAAGATCGACGAATATGCCGACCCCAAGGTGCAGATTCAGCAGGCCATCGAGGATGCCCAGCGCCAGCACCAGGGCTTGACTCAGCAGGCCGCCCAGGTCATCGGCAATCAGCGCCAGCTCGAGATGCGCTTGAACCGTCAGCTCGCCGACATCGAGAAGCTGCAGGTCAACGTGCGCCAGGCGCTTACCCTGGCTGATCAGGCCGTGGCATCCGGGGATGCCGCCAAGGCCACCGAGTACAACAACGCCGCCGAGGCGTTCGCCGCGCAGCTGGTCACCGCCGAGCAGAGCGTGGAAGACCTCAAAAGCCTGCACGACCAGGCGCTGCAGGCCGCCGGTCAGGCCAAGAAGGCCGTCGAGCAGAACGCGATGATGCTGCAGCAGAAGATCGCCGAGCGCACCAAGCTGCTGTCCCAGCTCGAGCAGGCCAAGATGCAGGAGCAGGTCAGCGCCTCGCTGCGGTCGATGAGCGAGCTGGCCGCCCCCGGCAATACCCCCAGCCTCGATGAGGTGCGCGACAAGATCGAACGTCGCTACGCGACCGCGATGGGCGAGGCCGAGCTGGCGCAGAACTCGGTGCAGGGCCGCATGCTCGAAGTGCAGCAGGCCAGTGTGCAGATGGCCGGACATTCCCGGCTCGAGCAGATCCGTGCGTCGATGCGTGGGGACGCTCTGCCCGCCGGTGGCACCGCGGCCGCTCCGGCCACCCCGGCCGCACCGGCCGTCACCCCCGAGCCCGAGAAGCCACTAGGCCAGTAGGAGGCGAGCAGTCGATGGCGGTGACACCGGACAAACCGGGATTCGTATCGCGTCAATGGCGTTCGGTCATGCAGCGCGGTATCGACACCGTCAGCGAGTACGCCGACGTGGCGGCCCAGAAGCTCAGTGCCGTCTCCGATCCGCGGGCCCGGCTGCTGCGTAAGCGGCGGTGGGCCTTGCGGTTGGGGATCTTCTTCAGTTTCGCCACGGTGTTCTGGGTGGCCGTCACCGGACTGCTCGCCACGTGGAGCACGCCGGTATGGGGGCTGATCATCACCGGGGTGATCGCCGCCGGCGCCGCAGTGCCCGCCACCTTGTTCTTGCTGCGCTACCGCTGGCTGCGGGGCGAGCCGCTGCCACCCACCCGTCAGGTCAGCGGCCGCCGGCTACCGCCGCACGGCTCGGTGGCCCGGCCGTCGATGTCAGCGCTCGGTGCTTCTGAGCGCGGCTTCCACTCGCTACTGGGTGTGATGCAGCGCGGGAACATGTTGCCGCCCGAGGAGATTCGCGAACTCGTCGCAGCAGCGGATCGCACCGCGGCGACCATGGCGGCCACGGCCGACGAGGTGGTGTCGATGGAGCGCGCCGCGATCGAGACGCCGCATTCACAGTCCTACCTGGCGCCGACCATCAACGCGTTCACCGCGCAGCTCAGCACCGGGGTGCGGCAGTACAACGAAATGGTCACCGCCGCAGCGCAACTGGTCTCCGCGGCCAACACCGGCGCGATGTCGAGCTCGCCGATGTCGCAGCAGCGCTACCGCAACGAGCTCGCCGGCGCGACCGACCGCCTGATGGGCTGGGCGCAGGCCTTCGACGAGCTGGGTCAGCTCCGTCGGGCCTAGAGCGTTGGACGCAGGCCCGGCACGACCGCGCCGATGAGGCCGCGCACAGTCGCCTTGGTCATGTCGAACATGTCGAAGTAGTCCCGCCACAAGGTGATTCGGCCGTCCTTGACCTCGAAGACGCCGCACACCCAGAACTGCAACCGCACCGGGCCCACCCGCAGCACATCGGTGCGCTCGGTGAGCACCACCGGGCCGTTGACCGCGATGCGGTGGATCTTGACCTCGAAGCCGAAGCTGGGACGCTGCAGGCCTTTGAACAGCTTCATGGTCCGCTTGCGGCCGCGGACGGTGGGGAAGCCGACGTTCTGGTAGACGAGATTGTCGTCCAGCTGAAGATCGGCGGTGGCCAGGTCCTGGTCCTGTAGCGCGTTCAGGAAAACCTCGACCGTATGGGCATTGTCGATATCGGAGCTCACATTGGTGATCTGCTCGGTCATGCTCTCGAGCCTAGGCCGGATGCGCTGTGGCAGGGTAGGCCCGTGCGCGTCGCGGTGGTGGCAGGACCGGATCCCGGCCATGCGTTTCCCGCGATCGCGCTGTGTCTGCGTCTGGCGGCCGCGGGGGATCACCCCATTCTGCTGACCGGCACCGAATGGCTGGACGCGGCGCGCGACGCCGGGATCGAGGCCGTCGAACTCGCCGGCCTCGACGTCACCGACGGCGATGACGACACCGATGCCGGCGAGAAGATCCACAAACGAGCGGCCCGGATGGCGGTGCTCAATGTCCCGGTGCTGCGCGACCTGACACCCGACCTGATCGTCTCCGATGTCATCACGGTATGCGGGGGATTGGCCGCTGAGCTGATGGGCATTCCGTGGGTCGAGCTGAACCCGCAGCCGCTGTACCTACCGTCGCGGGGACTGCCGCCGATCGGCAGCGGGCTGGCGCCGGGCACCGGTGTCCGCGGCCGGGTGCGGGATGTGGTTCTGCGTGCCCTGACGGCTCGATCGGTGAAGGAAGGACAGCGCCAGCGCTCGGCGGCGCGGGTCGAGATCGGACTGCCGGCCCGCGAACCGGGACCGGCGCGGCGGCTGGTCGCCACGCTGCCCGCCCTCGAGGTGCCGCGCCCGGACTGGCCGGCCGAGGCCGTCGTCGTGGGCCCGTTGCATTTCGAGCCGACGGACGCGGTGTTGCCGATTCCGCCGGGGGAGGGTCCGGTGATCGTGGTGGCGCCGTCGACCGCCGCGATCGGCGCCCAGGGTATGGCCGAGCTGGTGCTCGAACGCCTGGTCCCGGGTCGCACGGTGCCTGCGGGCGCGCGGGTGGTGATCTCCCGGCTCGGCGGCCAGGACGTGGTGGTTCCGCCGTGGGCGAGTGTCGGGCTGGGCCGCCAGGACGAACTGCTGACCCACGCCGATCTGGTGATCTGCGGCGGCGGCCACGGAATGCTGTCCAAGACACTGCTGGCCGGCGTGCCGATGGTGGTGATCCCGGGTGGCGGTGACCAGTGGGAGTTGGCGAATCGCGTTGTGCGACAAGGTAGTGCGCGCCTGATTCGGCCGCTTACCGCCGAGGCGCTGGTAGCCGAGGTGGGTGAAGTGCTGTCCTCGCCGGCCTATCGGGAGGCGGCCCGGCGCGCCGGAGAGAGCATCGCGGGAGTCGTCGATCCGGTACGGGTGTGCCATGAATCGGTGGCTGGGTAAGTTGGTGGCGTGCGGCTGACGGAATTCCACGAACTGGTCGATGCGCAGTTCGGTCCGGTTCGAGGGGGCTCGCTGGTGGTCGACCATGTGCTGACCCAGCTGGGCGGACGGACCGCCGCGCAGGCCATCGAGGACGGTGTGGAGCCCCGCGACGTGTGGCGGGCGCTGTGCGCGGACTTCGACGTGCCGCGCGATCAGTGGTGAGCGCGTGAGCACCTTCGCGTTGATCCACGGTGCCTGGCACGGGCCGTGGTGCTGGGAGCGGTTGATTCCCGAACTGGAGCGGCGCGGGCACCGGGCGGTCGCGGTGGACGTACGGTTCGATGATCCGGCGGCGACGTTCACCGACCATGCCGCCGCATTCGCCGCGGCCGTAGATGAGAACGACCATGACGTCGTCGCTGTGGGCCACTCGCTGGGCAGCTATGCGTTGCCGTGGATCGCCGAACGCTGCCTGCTTCGTCACCAGGTGTATTTGTGCGGCTTGGTCGCGGAGCCCGGCCGCACCTTCGCTGAGCTGAATCGGGAGCAACACATACTCAATCCGGATTATTCGGCCGGACTCGCCAAGGTCGGCGGCGGCACCCGATGGGTCGACTTCGACCTGGCGCGATCGATCTTCTATCCGGATTGCGATGACGAGATCGTCACGTCGGCGATCTCACGGCTGCGAGTTCAGGCGCGCGAGCCGATGTCGCAGCGCTGCACGTTCGATCGGCTCCCGTCGATTCCGGCCACCTACATCGTGTGCGCGGAGGACCGGATGATCGATCCAGGCTGGTCGAGACGGGTGGCGACGGAGCGGCTCGGGGCGGAGTTGGTGGAGCTGCCGGGCGGCCATTCGCCGTTCTACTCCCGCCCGGCGGCTCTGGCCGACGCCCTGCATCGGCTCGTCTGACACGCGGGCGGCGTGCCTTCCTTGCTTTCGAACACCTGTTCGCTATCGTGGTCGATGTTCGATCGATTTGTCGGAGCCTTGTCCTAACGTCACGGCCAACCGACCGAGAACCGGTCAACAACGACTACCGGAAGAGGTATCACCATGGCTCCGCAGGCACCTGATCGCGAGAAGGCCCTCGAGCTGGCGCTCGCGCAGATCGACAAGAACTTCGGCAAGGGTTCGGTGATGCGCCTCGGCGACGAGGTGCGCCAGCCCATCTCGGTCATCCCGACCGGATCCATCGCTCTCGACGTCGCCCTCGGCATCGGCGGACTGCCGCGCGGCCGCGTCGTCGAGATCTACGGCCCGGAGTCCTCGGGCAAGACCACCGTCGCACTGCACGCGGTGGCCAATGCCCAGGCTGCCGGTGGCATCGCGGCGTTCATCGACGCCGAGCACGCGCTGGATCCGGATTACGCCCAGAAGCTCGGGGTGGACACCGATGCACTGCTGGTCAGCCAGCCCGACACCGGTGAGCAGGCACTCGAGATCGCCGACATGCTGGTGCGCTCCGGCGCCATTGACCTCATCGTCATCGACTCGGTGGCCGCCCTGGTACCGCGCGCCGAGATCGAGGGCGAGATGGGCGACAGCCACGTCGGCCTGCAGGCCCGGTTGATGAGCCAGGCGCTGCGCAAGATGACCGGTGCGCTGAACAACTCGGGCACCACCGCGATCTTCATCAACCAGCTGCGCGAGAAGATCGGCGTGATGTTCGGCTCACCCGAAACCACCACGGGCGGTAAGGCGTTGAAGTTCTACTCCTCGGTCCGTCTGGATGTGCGACGGATCGAGACGCTCAAGGACGGCACCGACGCGGTGGGCAACCGCACTCGCGTCAAGGTCGTCAAGAACAAGGTGTCGCCGCCGTTCAAGCAGGCCGAATTCGACATCCTCTACGGCAAGGGCATCAGCCGTGAGGGCTCGCTCATCGACATGGGCGTCGAGCACGGCTTCATTCGTAAGTCCGGGTCGTGGTTCACCTACGAAGGTGAGCAGCTCGGACAGGGCAAGGAGAACGCCCGCAACTTTCTGCTCGAGAACCCCGATATTGGCAATGAGGTCGAGAAGAAGATCAAGGAAAAGCTCGGTATCGGTGCGGTCGTGACCGATGGACCCATCGATGACGTCCTCCCCGCCCCAGTCGACTTCTGAGACCCGCGAAGAGCAGGCGCACGCGCTGTGCCTGCGCCTGCTCACCGCGCGTCCGCGAACCCGATCCGAACTCGCCGGCCAGATGGCCAAGCGGGGGTATCCCGACGAGATCGTCGCGAATGAACTCAATCGGCTCGCCGCCGTCGGCCTGATCGACGACACGGATTTCGCCGAACAGTGGGTGCGTTCGCGACGAGCGCGAGCGGGAAAAGGCAAGCGCGCCTTGGCTGCTGAGCTGCGGGGCAAGGGTGTCGACGACGAGGTGATCGCCGCCGCGCTCGACGACATCGACGCCGGGGCCGAACGGCAACGCGCCGAGGAGCTGGTGGAGCAGAAGCTGCGCCGCGAGAAGCTGGACGACGGCGACGACACCAAGGTGATGCGCAGGCTGGTCGGCATGCTGGCCCGGCGCGGCTACAACCAGAGCATGGCCGTGGCCGTGGTCAGGGACGAGCTGGCGGCAGAGCGGGAGCGCCGCCGGGTCTAACCGAGCCGACGCGTTGTATAGGCGACCGGGCAGGGACTGTTCGCACGCGCAACGCCGCCGATCTGAGCGGGCACCGGACGCGGGCGTCCTGTCCACTCGGGCCTCATGTCGTAGCGGCCCACGAGGCGGGACATCGCCATCGCCATCGCCGCTAACGAAAAAGGCTGTGCCGGACAAGAATGCCTGCCGTGCCCGAAGGCGGTCACCAGCATCGGTGACGGCAACGCATGCGCGTCGGCGAGTCGATGCCGGTGCCACCGGCCGGGATTCCACTCCTGCAAGCCGGCAGCGGCCGATGTGTTCAGCAGCGGTAGTAGCGTCGCGATGGTCCAGCCCTCCGGAACGTCGACCACACCTGCGCCGGTGTCGAATGCGACCGGTTCAAGTACGGCACGGGCCATGATCGAGCGCTGCGCCAGCCGGGTGCTTTCGAGGGCACAGCTGGACGCGAGTTCGCGATCGCCGCGCGCGACGAGGCGGAGCTGATCGGGATGCACGATCAGGTCGACGAGTGCCCAGCCGAGTGCTGCCATCAGGTTCGACATCGAGGCGATGTGGATGAGCGCGACGTCCATTGCAATACCGCGACTGCGGACGTCCGGCGTTTCCGTGGCCCAGGCGCTGACGATTCGGCTGAACAACCCCTCGCCGGCCTCGGGCATCGAATCATGTTGCCGCAGTGACTCTTCGATGATCTCGGCAACCTCCGCCAAGGCGGCTCGTTCGTCCCGCATACCCGAAGCGGCCACGGCCGCCATCGCGTCGGGATGAACGAACGCGTCCGAACCGTCGAGCACATCGAACGCGCGAACCAGCCGCTCGAAGGCTTCCCCGTCGGCGCAGCCAGGTCCGGCCCACGACGCCAAACCCATGCGGTGGCCGAGCCGGCGGGTCAGCGCGAACAGGTCGACTGTGCCGCTCTCGCCTAGTTCGGCCTCGGTCGCATCGAGGGCATGGTCGAGGTTGGCGAGGTAGGACGTGACGTCGTCGCGGCGAAACAGTGAACTCGGCAGTAGCCGCCTGCCTGCAAACACCTCGTCAGGCAGCTTGCGCCGCAGCATGAGGAAATCCGCGACGCCCTTGCTCGCGGCGTCTTCGACGAGCGCGTAGAACGATTCGACGCCGGTTGGCGAGAAGGTGAAGAGGTAGCGGCCGCCGCCACTCTCGACGACGAACGTATCGCCGCAGCGTTCGCGCGCCCTGGCGATCGCGGCCACGGCGTCGTCAACCGCGACATCCCACGGCAGCCCGACGCCATCGGCGACGGGTAGGACGTCCAGCGGGCTCGGCACTTCTCGGTGCTTTCGGGCTACCAGCTCCAGACGATGCCGCGACGGCGATCCCGGCTGTTCGGCGTGATCTCACTGACGTTGGGGGCGCGCGTCTGTGGCACCGCCTTGATCGACACGCTGCCACTGGTCTCGCACATGACGTGGCTGCCCGCGTCATGACAGGTCTGCCGGGCACCTGCCACCGGAGCTGAAATGAGTGACGCCGCAACCACAGCTGTGGTCAGCAGGGAGATCTTTCCTCGCACGTTCACAACGTCATTCCTTTCACGCAGTATGTGGTGGCAGTCCGAGCCGCGGCTGTCACGGGCACGCCGACACGAGGACTCGAGCGCTCGGATCGAGCGGGGCGTCGGCGTCCTGCGAGTGCCTGAACGCGTCGTCCCGCGCCGCCTCGACCGTCGGCCCGGCGCCACCGGACACAATCCCGCTGCCGTCGTCGGCACCCACCGAGACCACGCAGAGATTGTCGTTGGTAACCTCGTCGCGGCTGCACTCCTGGGCACCCGCTTGCTGACATGCAGCGATCACCGCCGCCGAGGCGGCCTCATTGGTCGGGCCGCTAGCCGAGAACCCGGCGAGTACTCCGTTGAGCACGCCAGAGCCGACAGCTTGTGACATGTCGTCGGCGCCTTCGACGGCACCGTCGGGGCCGCCGGCCCACGCCGACGCTACGGAAAGCGTTGCCGCGACGACGCCGACGGCGACGATGGTGGAAACCCTGCGGGTGAGCGTCATTCGGGTCCTGCCTCTCGAGCTGATCGGCACAGGTGTTGCGTCACTGTAGCCGCATTTGACGTGCTCGTCGGGGCATCGGGCGCGAGACTAGGCTCCACGTATGCAGATTTCGGCCAAGCTCGCGCCCACGTTCGACTATCCGGAGCTCGAACAGTTCTGGCGCACGGCGGATGCACTGGGTTTCGAAGCGGTGTGGAACTACGACCACTTCTATGGGCTGACCGAGGATCGAAAGCCGACGCACGAGGGGTGGACGACACTGGCGGCGATGGCCGTGGTGGTCGGCCAGGCACGGATCGGCTGCATGGTCACCGGCGTGACGTACCGCAATCCGGCGATCCTGGCGAAGATGGCCGTGACCGTCGACCACATCAGCGGCGGACGATTGAACTTCGGGATCGGGGCCGGCTGGCACGAGGCCGAGCATCGTGGTTTCGGTCTCGAATTCCCCAGTGCGGGAACACGAGTGGCGATGCTCGACGAGGCGCTGACCGTGATCCGCCGGCTCTGGACGGAGGAGACCGTGACGTTCGAGGGCCGGTTCTACACGCTGAACGAGGCGATCTGCGAACCCAAGCCACTGCAACAGCCCTATCCGCCGATCGTGGTGGGCGGCTCCCAGCCGAAGATGCTGCGGGTGATCGCCCGGCACGCCGACGAGTGGAACATGCCCAGCCATGAGGGTCCCCAGCAGTGGGGCGAGGTCAACGGGCGGCTCACCGAAGCCTGCGCCGAGGTCGGCCGCGACCCGGGCGACGTCCGGCGTTCGGTCCAGCTGTTCCTGCATCCGCGTGACCCCGAACAGGTTGCCGCGCAACTGGATCAGCTGCCCCAGTACGCCGAACTGGGCTGCGAGCATGCGGTATTGAGCTTCTACCAGCCGCCGTCGACCGAACTGCTGGAGCGGTGTGCGGCGTTACGGCCGTGATTGCCCATCATCTTCTCGCCAAGGTGATTTGCGGGTTGTCCTGAAATCAGTCGGACACCGCTGTTTCGCAGGTGCTTCGCGTTTGCTCATGTGACAATGAGCGCGATATCACCCGCTGAGAGAGGACACCGTAGGCATGCCCGGTGCAACGCTTCGATCCACCTTCGCCGCGAGTCTGGCCGCGCTGGCTCTTGTCACACTGGGTGTGGGTACCGCCCACGCCGAGCAGCCCCGCATGTACAGCGCCAGAAACGACCTGCAGCAGGCTGTGGATGCCCTGCACGCCGCGCTGGACGACAAGGGAGGTCATCGGGTGACGGCCATCAATCTGGCGCAGCAGGCCATCGATCAGGTCAACCTTGGGATCCAATTCGCGGGTGGACCTCCCGACGGCGATTTCGCCCCGCCGCCACCGCCGGTGGGGCCTGCGATGAACAACGCTGATGCTTGGCTGCAGATGGCGGTCGACGAGCTGCAAGCGGCCGAAGACAACAAGGGTGGTCACCGAGTCGCCGCGCTGAATTTGACCCAGCAAGCGATCGACGAAGTCAACCAGGGCATCCAAGTCGGCGGTCCGTTCTGACTCACCGGTGATGCGCACGGTCGACGCGGCGAGTAGTCGTGAACGATGGCGCCACGCACTTCGCTGCCGCCTGCCTACCAGGCAAGACGAGATGTGCTGCGCGACAGCAAGATGCGCTGCAGGCAACTAGCGAACCTGGCGCACAGCTGGCCGAAGCTCACACCCTGCGAACCGCTGGCGGATGCCACGCGCCGGAGATCGCCTCGCGGCGCGGGGCGTACAGCCGCATCGTGACGCCCAGCGTCCCCAGCGGTGCGGGCAGCCAGTTGGCCACCTTCTCGGGGCCCGGGTTGCTGTGCTGCACGTACAGATCCAGTGACCCATCTGCGTTGTACTGCAACGCATCCCGATCGCCGATGGCAAAGCGATCGATCTCGTTGGCGACCTGATAGCCCTCGGCGTCGTACATCGTCACCGACCAGAAGGCATCCACCGGAGGCAACTTGCCGGCATCGAAGTGGATGACGTAGTCGTTCTCGCCGGCCAGTGGTTGACCGTCGGCGTCGGTCACCAGCATGGGATACACCGCATCCTCGGGAGGGTTGGCTCCCAGCCCCACCAGCGTGACGACGGCACGCCGCAGATACGCGTTGCCGTAGACGCCCATGCCCTCGCTGAGGGTCATCCACCCGTCGACGATGTTGCCCAACGTCGGGGCGGACGACGCGATGGCGGCAAGTGCGTCCTGGGTTCCCGCCTCGATCTCGGCACGCTGCTCGGCGGAGAACCGCTGCGCATCGAACGGCTTACCCGCCTCGATGCCCAGGCCGGACAGCCGGGCCAGGATCGAAAAGTCGGTCGGGTGCGGGGGATTGACGGCCAACAAATCCGCGGCGTAGCTCAAATAGTCGAGCGCCGCCATGCCGTTGACGAGTCGCAGCGGCTCGGTGGTGACGTCGTAGGCCTCATCCCGGGCGAACGTCGGTGCTGCCTGCGGGGTCAGGGTGTACCCGTCCTGGACGGCGTGCACAGCCGGGTAGTCGGCGGGCCCGTTGGTTTGGGTTCGGCCGATGATCCACACATACGGCGTCGGCGCGTGGATCGCCGGAATGTCCTGCGGCAGCTCACCGCCGTGACCGGGGCCGACGATCACGTAGCGCTGCGCCCCGGTGCCGGACGTTCGCTTCCCGGGATTGGCGAAGACATCGGTCCACATGTCCAGCAGCGGCAGCATGAAGTACCGGTCGTCGGTGTCGGGGACGCCGAGGATCACCGGGCCGTGGGTCAGGTCGAGCCACGCCGACGAGTACAGAGTGTCGAAGTTGGGGCGCACCACCGCGCGAAAGTTGGCGTCCGGGTACTGACGGATGTGGTGGAACTCGTTGGGCGGGCCGGCGCCGATTCCCGAACGGTTGAGTGTCTGCAGCCGCGAAACATCCATCGTCACCAACGGATAGAAGTAGATGTACGCCTCGTAGCTCAGCGTGCGCAGATCGGATGACAACGTAGTCATTGGCCTAGTCTCCCGGTTCCAGCGCGGCCTGTGTCTGCGCGGGGACACCCGCGCGCTTGGAACGGCGCAACCGTCGCTCCAGCCGCGTGGCCACCACCGAAAGCGCGAAGTTCGCGCTGATCATCAACACCGCGATCACAATCAGCGCCGGCACGTAGTTGCCGTACGAGGACCCGACCACCGTGCCCTGGCGGACCATTTCGACGAACGTGATCTGGTAGCCGATCGCGGTGTCCTTCAAGACCACCACCAGCTGCGACACCAACACTGGCAGCATCGAGGTGACGGCCTGCGGCAACAGGATCGACCGCATCGTCTGACCCCACCGCAATCCCAGCGCGGAGGCGGCCTCGCTCTGCCCGCGCGGCAACGAGTTCACACCGGCGCGGACGATCTCGGCGATCACCGCACCGTTGTAGAGCGTCAGACCCGTCACCACGCCGGCCAGCGCCAGGTGCGTCGACATGAATACGTCGTAGAGCGCGAACAGGAAGTACGCGAAGATCATCATGATCAGCACAGGCACGGCCCGGAAGAACTCCACGATCACCGCCGACGGCCAGCGGATGTACCCCTTGTTCGACAACCGCCCCATACCGAGCGCGAAACCGAGGATCAGCGCCAGCACGATCGACAGCCCCGCAGCCGTCAGCGTGCCTTCGATACCCGGCAGCACATAGGTCTTCCACAGATTGCCGGTCAGGAATGGCTGCCATTTGGCCGCTGTCAGCTGCCCTTTGCCGGCCAGCTTGGCGATCACCGCCCAGACTGCCAGGGCGGCAACGACAATCGTCACCGCCGTGACGATCCGATTGCGGACCCGCGCCCGCGGACCCGGCGCGTCGAAGAGAACAGAAGCCGTGCTCATGATCGACCGTTCTTCGCGCGAGCGCTCATCACCGGGCCACCGCCAGACGCTTACCCAGCCACCCGAACAGCAGACCCAGTGGCAGCGTCAGGATCACGAAGCCCAGCGCGAAGATCGTGCCCACGGTCACCAGCGCCGCGGTGTTCTCGATCATCCCCTTCATCAGCAGCGCCGCCTCCGCCACTCCGATGGCCGAGGCGATCGTGGTGTTCTTGGTCAACGCGATCAGCACCGAACCGAGCGGAATGATCACCGAACGAAATGCCTGGGGCAACAGGATCATTCGCAGGTTCTGTGCGAACGTGAAGCCCAGTGACCGGGCGGCTTCGGCTTGGCCCAGCGGCACGGTGTTCACCCCCGAGCGCACCGTCTCGCACACGAATGACGCGGTGTAGACCGTCAACCCGAGTACCGCGAGCCGGAAGTTGCTGTCCTCGATCGAGGTTGCCGAGTTCGCGTCCACCAGCGTGATGCCCAGCGTCTGCGCGAGCCCGAACGAACAGAACAAGATGATCAACGTCAGCGGGGTATTGCGCACCACGTTGACGTACGTGGTGCCCAGCCAGTTGAGCATCGGCACCGGCGCCAGCCGCATCGCGGCCAGCACCGTGCCCAATATCAGCGCTCCGATCGCGGAGAACACCGTGAGCTGAATCGTCGTCCAGAACGCCTCGAAGATCTGGTCGCGATACTCGCCGAAGATGTCCACGCCCGCGCGACCTCAGCAGCCGTCGAGTGCCGGCGGCGCCGGAGCGGTGATGCCTGCCGAGCCGAGGTTCTTGTCGAACGCGGCCTTCCAGGAGCCGTCGGCTTCCATCTTCTTCACCGCATCAGTGATCTTGGTGCACAACTCCTTGTCACCCTTTTTCAGCCCGATGCCGTAACGCTCCTCGGAGAACGGCTGGCCGACGATCTTGAACGCGCCGGGCGACTGCGCGGCATAGCCGGCCAGGATCACCTCGTCGGTGGTCACCGCGTCGATCGCGCCGTTCTTCAGCGCCTCCACGCATGCCGAGTACGTGTCGTACTGCTGCAGCTGGACTCCCGGGTACTTGTCCTTGATCCGCTGCGCCGGGGTCGACCCGCTGACCGAACACAGCTTCTTGTTGTTCTGCAGCGACTCCGCGCCGGTGATGTCGCTGTTGTCGGCGCGCACCAGCAGCGACTGCCCGGTCACCAGATACGGCCCGGCGAAGTCGACCTTCTCCTTGCGCGAATCGGTGATCGAATAGGTCGCGACGATGTACTTCACCTGACCGTTCTGGATCAGGTTCTCGCGCTGGCCGGAAGGGGATTCCTTCCACTCGATCTTGTCCTCGGGATAGCCGAGCTCCTTGGCGACGTATTTGGCCACGTCGACGTCGAAGCCGCTCATCGTGCCGTCCGGATTCTTCAATCCCAGGCCGGGCTGGTCGAACTTGGTTCCGATGACCAGCTTGTCGCCGCTGCCACCGCCGCCGCATGCGGTCGCGGAGAACGGCAGCGCGACGGCCAGCGCGGCGGCGGCCGCCAGCCGCCAGGAAAGACGGGGGAGTGTAGGCATCAGCGGGTGTTCCTTTCGCCCTAGTGGTTGAGGATCTTGCCGAGAAAGTCTTTGGCACGCTCCGAGCGCGGATTGTCGAAGAACTCGGTGGGTGGGGCGTCCTCCACGATCGCCCCGTCGGCCATGAACACCACCCGGTTGGCGGCGCGGCGGGCGAAGCCCATCTCGTGGGTGACCACCACCATCGTCATGCCGTCGGTGGCCAGCGAACTCATCACCGCCAGCACCTCGTTGATCATCTCCGGGTCCAGCGCGCTGGTCGGTTCGTCGAACAACATCACCTTCGGGTTCATCGCCAGCGAACGCGCGATAGCCACCCGCTGCTGCTGGCCGCCGGACAGCTGGGCTGGGTATTTGTCGGCCTGGTTGGCGATCCCTACCCGCTCCAGCAACGCCAACGCGTTTTCCCGGGCCTTGTCCTTGGCGACCTTGCGCACCTTCACCGGCGCCAGGGCGACGTTGTCCAGGATGGTCTTGTGCGCGAAGAGGTTGAACGACTGGAAGACCATGCCCACATCGGCGCGCAATTGCGCCAGTTTGCGCCCCTCCGAAGGCAATTCCACGCCATCGATGGCGATCGTGCCCTCGTCGACGGTTTCCAGCCGGTTGATCGTGCGACATAAGGTCGACTTGCCCGAACCCGACGGTCCGAGCACCACCACCACCTGGCCGCGGTCGACCTCGAGGTTGATGTCTTTCAGAACATGCAGGTCGCCGAAATGCTTGTTGACGCCCTGGATCGAGATCATCGGCTTCTCGCCGCTGCGCCCCATGCGTTCAGACCCTACCCAGGTAACCCCCAGTTTGCCGAGCGTTGACCGATCCGCGATTTCTCACCGCCTCGTGGTGCTCCGTACGATGAGCACGTGACATCGGTGCTGACCAACGACAATCCGGCGGGCGAACTGCCCGGTTCGGGCGAAGGTCGCACCTACCAGGTCCGCACCTACGGCTGTCAGATGAACGTCCACGATTCCGAACGGCTCGCCGGACTGCTCGAGGCCGCCGGATATCACCGCGCACCCGAGGGCACCGACGCCGATGTGGTGGTGTTCAACACCTGCGCGGTCCGGGAAAACGCTGACAACAAGCTGTACGGCAACATCAGCCACCTCGCGCCGCGCAAGCAGGCCGACCCTGACATGCAGATCGCGGTGGGCGGCTGCCTGGCACAGAAGGACCGCGAAGGCCTGCTGCAGAAAGCTCCCTGGGTCGACGTCGTCTTCGGCACCCACAACATCGGCTCGCTGCCCACGCTGCTCGAACGGGCCCGGCACAACCGGCAGGCTCAGGTCGAAATCGCCGAGTCGCTACGGGAATTCCCCTCCACGCTGCCCGCTGCGCGCGAATCCGCCTACGCCGCATGGGTTTCCATCTCGGTTGGCTGCAACAACACCTGCACGTTCTGCATCGTGCCTGCGCTGCGCGGCAAGGAAGTGGACCGCAGGCCCGATGAGATCCTGGCCGAGGTGCAGTCGCTGGTCGACCAGGGCGTCCTGGAGATCACCCTGCTCGGGCAGAACGTCAACGCCTACGGAGTCTCGTTCGCCGACCCCGGTACCCCACGCGACCGTGGCGCGTTCGCCGCCCTGCTGCGCGATTGCGGGCGCATCGACGGACTGGAGCGGGTGCGGTTCACCTCGCCGCACCCGGCCGAGTTCACCGACGACGTCATCGAAGCGATGGCCCAGACCCCGAATGTCTGCCCCGCCCTTCACATGCCGCTGCAGTCCGGGTCGGACCGCGTGCTGCGGGCGATGCGGCGCTCCTACCGCGCCGAGAAATATCTCGGCATCATCGACCGGGTGCGCGCGGCGATGCCGGATGCGGCGATCACCACCGACATCATCGTCGGCTTCCCCGGTGAGACCGAGGACGACTTCGCCGCCACCCTGGACGTGGTCCGTCAGGCCCGGTTCAGCACCGCGTTCACCTTCCAGTACTCCAAGCGGCCCGGCACCCCGGCGGCAGAACTCGACGGCCAGCTGCCCAAAGCCGTTGTGCAGGAACGCTATGACCGGCTCATCGAGCTGCAGGAGCAGATCTCCTTCGAGGAGAACACCGCACAGATCGGTCGTGAGGTCGAATTGCTGGTGGCCACCGGCGAGGGCCGCAAAGACGCCAGCACCGCCCGCATGAGCGGCCGCGCCCGCGACGGCCGGCTGGTGCATTTCACGCCGGGTGATGCCACCCCGCGCCCCGGCGACGTCGTGACCACCACGGTCACCGGCGCCGCTCCGCACCACCTGATAGCCGATGCGCCGCTGCGCAGTCACCGCCGCACCCGCGCCGGCGACGCCCACGCCGCCGGGCAACGGCCCCGTACCGTCGGTCTGGGGCTGCCGCCGGTGGGCAGACCGCAGATCGAGGAAACGACGGGATGCCAACAATGAGTCGCCACGACGAAGACCCGAGCGAGGCCTACCGCTCTGACATGGAGAAGGCCGAACGCAAAGTCGCCGGCGAGATCCAGCCGGGAGCCCGCGCCATGGTGGTGGCGATCCTGGTGTTCGTCCTGCTGGTGTCGCTGATCCTGCCGCACACCGGCGCCGCCCGCGGCGTCGACGTCCTGATGGGCGACGACAAGGCGATCAGTGTGGGCATCGCCCTACCGTCTCGGCTGTTCACCTGGTTTGCGCTGGTGTTCGGCGTCGGCTTCTCGATGCTGGCACTGACCACCCGGCGCTGGGTTCTGGCCTGGATCGCCCTTGCCGGGTCGGCGCTGTCCTGCGCGCTCGGGTTGCTGGCCGTCTGGTCCCGTCAGACCGCCGTGCACGGTCATCCCGGCCCGGGCATCGGCCTGCTGCTGGGGTGGCTGGCGATCGTCCTGCTGACCTTCCACTGGGCGCGGGTGGTGTGGACGCGCACCGCGGTGCAGCTGGCGGCCGAGGAACAGCGCCGCGCCGCCGCGAGGGAAGGCCAGTCCCGCAGCCTGCTCGATGACGTCGACCATCGTGAGCGCAAGCAGCCGCCTGCCGCGGGTTAGCGCTTCTTACTGAGCGACTCGACGGCCGCGTCGGCCCATTGCCGCCACTGCTCGGCACTGGCCCTGGCCGCTTCGGCATCTTTGGTACGTCCCGCGGCTTCGGCCTTCTCGGCCTGCCGCTCGAACTGCTCGACCCGGGCCCGGAACTGTTCGGCGCGGGCCTGAGCCTCCGGATCGGTCCGCCCCGAGTCGGCGGCGTCGCGCACCTTCTTCTCGACCGCACGCAACCGGCGTTCCAGATCGGCCGACCGCTCCCGCGGCACCTTGCCGATCGCATCCCACTTGTCGGTGATGGTCCGCAACGCCGACCGGGCCGCGTCCGGGTTGGACGTGTCGAGCTTCTCCGCTTCGGCCAGCAAGGCCTCCTTGGCGGTGGCGTTGGCCTGGAATTCGTTGTCGCGCTCGGCATTCACCGCATTGCGTGCGGCGAAGAAGGTGTCCTGAGCCGCCTTGAACCGATGCCACAGGGTGTCGTCGACGTCCTTGGCCGCCCGGCCGGCGGCCTTCCACTCGGCGAGCAGATCGCGGAACGCCGACGCCGTCGCCGACCAGTCGGTGGAGCCGGACAACTCCTCGGCGCGCACGCACAACTGTTCCTTGGCCTGCCTGGCACCGGCACGTTCCCGATCCAGGTCGGCGAAGTGCGAGCCCCGGCGCCGGTTGAACGTTTCGCGGGCCGCCGAGTAGCGCTTCCACAGTGCGTCGTCGGTCTTGCGGTCCAGGCCGGTGATGGTGCGCCACTCGTCGAGAATCGTGCGCAGCCGGTCGCCGGCGGCCTTCCACTGGGTCGAGTTCGTCGCCAGTTCCTCGGCTTCGACGGCCAGCGCCTCCTTGCGCGCGGTCTGCTCGGCCCGGTGTTGGTCGCGACGGGCCCGATCGGCCGCCGCGGTCTCCTCGGCGTGGTCGCGGATCGCGGCCAGCCGCGCGGCCAGCGCGTCGAGGTCGCCGAGAACGCTTGCCGTGGGCAGGGTTTCAGCCAGAGTGGCGGCCGCCGCTTTGATCTTGCGGGCGTCGCCGGTGCCGGAGGCCAGCCGGGTCTCCATCAGCGTGATCTCGGTGGCGAGATCTTCGAAGCGTCTGCCGAAATGGGCGAAGGCCGCCTCGGTGTCGCCGGCCTGCCACGAGCCGATGTTGCGTTCGCCGTCCGAGGTGATCAACCAGACCGTGCCGTCGTCGTCGACGCGGCCGAACCGGTGCGGGTCGCTCGATGGCGGCAGCACCACCGGGGCAGTGGGTGCGTGGGGTTTGGGGACGGGTCGCGGTGGTCCCGGTCGGGGAGCCGGCTTCGGGGCTCCGTCGGCGCTGGGTTGGTCGATCGTCATGGACTCGCCTCACCTACCCTCCGCGCGGTGTTCCCGCGCATCTGCCGCGCGACGCGGCGCCACTGCTGCACGTCCGGCGACCGTGGTCACGGCCGCCGTCCTCGTTGGTATTGAACCAGGTCGATGCCACCCATGCGCCCGGGTTGGCTGGTCTGAGGTTGCGGACGGCGCCAATCGGCGGGCACGCTGACTGCCCGAGCACGAGGAGATCAGTGATGCACAGGTCGGACATCGCCACCCTGTTCGCCCTCGGGGCCGCGCTGTTGATCGCGATCGGTGACGTCATCCAGCAACGTTCCGCCCACGACGTCACCGACGAGCAGGTCGGTCCCATCGCCCTGTTCCTGCAGTTGCTCAGGGACAAGACCTGGTGGTTGGGCAGCCTGGTGGCCGCCGGCGGATTCGCGCTGCAGGCCGCCGCCCTGGGGTTCGGCTCGGTCCTTCTGGTGCAGGCGCTGATCGTGACCTCACTGCTGTTCGCGCTGCCGCTGAGCGCGCGCTTCGCGGGGCGGCGGATCACCCGCTATCAGTGGATCTGGGCGGTGCTGCTGGCCGCGGCCGTTGCCGTGATCGTCACAGTCGGCGACCCGTCCAAGGGGCAGGCGCGGGCCGGGTTCGAGATGTGGAGCTGGGTGGTCGCCACGCTCGGTCCGCTTCTGCTGCTGTGCCTGCTGGGTGCGCGGGTCTTTCGAGGCAAACCCATGGCGGCGGTCTTGCTGGGGGTGGTGGCGGGTTCGTTGTGGGGGTTGTTCGCCGTGCTGATGAAGGGTGTCGTCGACGAACTCGATGACGGGATCGTGGCGGTGCTGAAGCTTCCCGAGCTCTACGTGTGGGCGGTGGTGGCCATCGCGGCGACGGCGATTCAGCAATCGTCGTTCCGGGCCGGGTCGATGGCCGCGTCGCTCCCGGCGGTCACGGTCAGCGAACCGTTGGTCGCCTCGGTTCTCGGTGTCGCCGTCCTCGGGGAGATGTTGCGCCCCGGCCGGTCGGGGTGGGCGTTTCTGGTGATCGCCGTCGTGGTGATGATCGCGGCCACCGTGGAGCTGGCCCGCACCGAGGCTGCGCCGGTGCCGGATCCCACCAAGCCGGTGTCCGGCTGACGGCCACTAGCGTGGGGGTCGTGCTGTCCGCCGTTGTCCTGACGCCCTCGGCGCCCGTCCTGGTGCCCGAACTGGCTGGCGCGGCCGCCGCCGAGGTCGCCGAGTTCCGCGACGCCGCGCTGACGGCCGCCGCCGTACTGCCCGATCGCTGGGTCGCCATCGGCGTCGGCGCGGCCGATGAGGCCATCGACGACGACACCCGCGGTACCTTCGCCGGCTACGGGGTGGACGTTCCGGTCGCGCTGTCGCCGGACGCGCCCGCCGGGGTGCGTGCGTTGCCCCTGTGCGCGCTGTTCACCGGGTGGCTGCGCGGGCAAGCCAACCCGTCAGCCCGCGCGCGGGTCCGGGTGTACGACGCCGATCACGACGCCGAACGGGCTCTCGAGCTCGGCCGGCTGCTGCGCGCCGAGATCGACGCCACCGACGACCCGGTCGGTGTGTTGGTGGTCGCCGACGGCGCCAACACGCTGACGCCGCCCGCGCCCGGCGGCTACGACCCCGACGCGGCGGCCGTCCAAGCCGCCCTCGACGATGCGCTGGCCGCGGGTGATTGTGCTGCGCTGGCCGGGCTTCCCGATGGAATCGTCGGCCGAGTCGCCTACCAGGTCCTGGCCGGGCTGATGGATTCCGGGCCGCAGGAGGCCACCGAGTTGGTGCGGGGTGCGCCGTACGGGGTGGGCTACTTCGTCGGTATTTGGATCGCATGACGAGACCGATCGCGGTGATCGGGCCGACGGGTACTGGGAAATCGGCGCTGGCCCTGGACGTCGCCGAACGCCTCTGCGGCGAGATCGTCAACGCCGACGCCATGCAGCAGTACCGCGGCATGGACATCGGCACCGCCAAGCTCACCGTCGCCGAACGGCGCGGCATTCCGCACCACCAGCTCGACGTGCTCGACGTGACGCAGACCGCGACGGTCGCGCGCTACCAGGAAGCCGCCGCCGCCGACGTCGAGACGATCGCGTCGCGCGGAGTGCCGCCCGTGATCGTGGGTGGGTCGATGCTCTACATCCAGTCGCTGCTCGACGAATGGGCCTTCCCGGCCACCGACCCCGAGGTGCGGGCCCGGTGGGAACGCCAGCTCGCCGAGATCGGGGTGACCGCCCTGCACGCCGAGCTCGGCCGCCGCGATCCGGCCGCGGCCGAGGCGATCCTGGCCACCGATGGCCGCCGGATCGTGCGTGCGCTGGAGGTGGTCGAACTGACCGGCCAGCCGTTCGCGGCTTCGGCGCCCCAGATCGGTGCGCCGCGCTGGGGCACGCTCATCATCGGATTGGACTGGGACACAAGCGTTCTCGACGAGCGTCTGGCGCGTCGCACCGACCTCATGTTCGAGGCGGGCCTGGTAGAGGAGGTGCGCGGGCTGCTCGACGCCGGGCTGCGGCAGGGTGTCACCGCCGCCCGGGCACTCGGCTACGCCCAGGTGATCGACGCGCTGGATGCCGGCGCAAGAGACGAGGATCTGGCCCAGGCGCGCGAGCTGACCTTCATCGGCACCCGGCGGTATGTGCGCCGGCAGCGGTCGTGGTTTCGCCGCGACCATCGCATCCACTGGCTCGACGGTGCCGCCCCCGACCTTGCCGACCAGGTGATCGCCCGGTGGCGGGACGTATCCTGATCAGGTGATCTTCTCGAAGGGGCACGGCACCGAGAACGACTTCGTGCTGCTGCCCGACCTGCCCGCGCAGCTGGAGCTGGCGCCCGCCGCCGTGGCCGCGCTGTGCGACCGGCGCCGGGGGCTGGGCGCCGACGGCGTGCTGCGGGTGACCACCGCCGGAGCCGTCGTCGAAGCCGGCGTGCTGGACCGGCTGCCCGAAGGTGTGGACAGCGGCGACTGGTACATGGACTACCGCAATGCGGACGGATCGATCGCCCAGATGTGCGGTAACGGCGTCCGGGTGTTCGCGCACTACCTGCGGGCCAGCGGCCTGGAGCAGCGCGACGAGTTCGTGGTCGGCACGCTGGCCGGACCGCGCCCCGTGGTCGTGCACCACGCCGATGCTCTGGCGGCCGAGGTCACCGTCGACATGGGCAAGGTCAACCTGCTCGGGACCGGCACCGCCACCGTCGGCGGCAGGCACTTCACCGGCGTCGGCGTCGACGTCGGCAACCCGCACCTGGCCTGCCTGGATCCCGATCTCACCGAGAAAGCGCTGGCCGACCTCGACGTCGCCGCGCCGGTGCTGTTCGATCGCGGCCAGTTTCCGGACGGTGTCAACGTCGAGGTGCTGACCATCGCCCGCGATGGAGCCGTCAGTATGCGGGTACACGAACGGGGTGTCGGCGAAACACGCTCCTGCGGAACCGGAACGGTCGCCGCTGCGGTCGCCGCCCTGGCCCACCTCAATCTGTCGACCGGCACGCTGCGCGTCCGCATCCCCGGTGGGGAGGTCACCGTCGAGGTCAGCCACACATCCAGCTCGCTGCGAGGCCCGTCGGTCCTGGTCGCGCAGGGCGAAATTGCCGACGAGTGGTGGGCGGCCCAACTCTGACGGCACGTTATTCAGGTGCACGACGTTGGACTCCCGTGGCACCATCGATTACCGCTTATGACAGAAACGCCTATGACAAAAGCTGACGCGCCCGACCCCAGCGTCGGCGAACTCGCGCTCGAGGACCGCGCCGCTCTCAAGCGCGTCGCCGGGCTGTCCACCGAACTCACCGATATCACCGAGGTCGAGTACCGCCAGCTGCGGCTCGAACGTGTCGTCCTGGTGGGGGTGTGGACCGAGGGCACCGCCGCCGACTCCGAAGCCAGCCTCGCCGAACTGGCCGCGCTGGCCGAAACCGCGGGTTCCGAGGTGCTCGAAGGGCTGATCCAGCGCCGCGACAAACCGGACCCCTCCACCTACATCGGCTCGGGCAAGGCCAAAGAGTTGCGCGAGGTCGTCATCGCGACCGGCGCCGACACCGTCATTTGCGACGGCGAGCTCAGCCCGGCCCAGCTCAACGCGCTGGAGAAAGTGGTCAAGGTCAAGGTCATCGACCGGACCGCGCTGATCCTCGATATCTTCGCCCAGCACGCCACCAGCCGGGAAGGCAAGGCGCAGGTGGCGTACGCGCAGATGGAGTACATGCTGCCCAGGCTGCGCGGCTGGGGTGAATCGATGTCACGGCAGGGTGGTGGCGCCGGAGGCAGCGGCGGCGGGGTGGGTACCCGCGGCCCCGGTGAGACCAAGATCGAGACCGACCGGCGCCGCATCCGTGAGCGAATGTCCAAGCTGCGCCGCGAGATCAAGGACATGAAGCAGATCCGCGACACCCAGCGCAGCCGCCGTCTGCACAGCGATATGGCGTCCGTCGCGATTGTCGGCTACACCAACGCCGGCAAGTCCAGTCTTCTCAACGCGTTGACCGGCGCCGGTGTCCTGGTGCAGAACGCGTTGTTCGCCACCCTCGAACCGACCACTCGCCGAGGCGAATTCGACGACGGCCGGCCGTTCGTGCTCACCGACACCGTCGGCTTCGTCCGGCACCTGCCCACCCAGCTGGTCGAGGCATTCCGCTCCACCCTGGAAGAAGTGGTCGACGCCGACCTGCTGGTGCATGTGGTCGACGGCTCCGACAGCAATCCGCTGGCGCAGATCGAGGCTGTGCGTCAGGTCATCCGCGAGGTGCAGAACGACCACCACGCGCCGCCGGCCCCGGAGCTGTTGGTGGTCAACAAGATCGACGCCGCCGACGACCTGATGCTGGCTCAGTTGCGCCGCGCGCTGCCCGGTGCCGTCTTCGTCTCGGCGCACACCGGCGAGGGATTGCCGCGTCTGCGGGCCCGGCTGGGTGAGCTCGTCGAACCGCGCGAGATCACCGTCGACGTGACGATCCCGTACGACCGGGGCGATCTGGTCGCGCGGTTGCACAGCGACGGGCACGTCGATGCAGTCGAGCACACCGATGCGGGCACCCGCCTGAAAGCCCGGGTGCCCGCCGCGCTGGCCGCGGGCCTGCGCGAGTTCAGCAGCTAGGCGGCTTCCTGGCGGCGGGACGGTATTCGTGTGCCGACGTCCTTTGCGGCAGGGGGCGAAATGCTCTATGGGCCCAGTTGCGGCCTCCGGGAGTCTTGACCCAGTGTGATCACACCGCACCGGGGAGGAACGTCGGATGAAGCGGTCACGACTGATGCGGGCGGCGAAGATTGCGGTACTTGTTTGCGCGATCATCGTTATCGGGCTGGGACCGGAAGCCCGCGCGCAAGCGCAGACCAGGATCACCGTTCCGGGCGCGGGACCCCTCTACTACCCGAACTTCGTCGCGAAGCTGCCGTTGGGCCGGCTCTATTTCTTCGGAACGAACGAAGCAAGTGGGCCGCCGCTGTCGATTCTCGCGGGCTACGACCTGCTCAATCACCAGATCGCAGAGAACTGGTTTCCCGGCACGACAGCTCAGGTGGTCAACTACCCGGCGAGCATGGGGCTGCTGAGTTTCAACCTGGCCGCGCCTGGTGTCGACGACGCGGTCGCCATGGGGCGCAGTTCGCTCGACGATCAGATCAGGAACGCGGTTGCCGGGGGCGACCCGGTCGTGGTCGCCGCGCTGTCGGAAGGGACTCTCGTCGTCAATCGCGAACTGGCCAAGCTGGCAACATCTTCCAACGCTCCGCCGGCCGATCTGGTGTCGTTCGCGATGTACGCGAGCCCCGAGCTGGGCTTCGCCAGCATCTATCTGCCGGTCGGAGCATGGGTTCCGCTGATGAAGTACACCGCGCACGATCTGGCCGACAGCCAGTACGACGTCAGCGTCGTGTTTCACCAGTACGACTTCTGGGGTGATCCGCCCGACCGACCCTGGAATCTGCTGGCCATGGCGAATTCGCTGGCCGGAATGGCCTACTTCCACGATGCCACGCCACTGGCCTCGATGTCTGATGCGGTGGTGGTGTCGAAGGTGACGAGTGACCTGGGCGGGACGACCACGACCTTCATGATTCCGTCACCCACGCTGGCTCTTCTCAAGCCGCTTCAGCAGCTCGGTATGCCGCGGGCAGCCGTCGACGCACTGAACTCGGTCCTGAAGCCCATCGTCGATTCGGGTTATTCGAGGCTGACCCCGGCCGCGGGACCGTACGTCTCGCACGGACGGCTCGCCTTCAAGCCCCGGGCGGCGACGACCGGGCAGGTCGTGCGCGGCTCGAGAATCGCCGGGCCGCGCGAGCGTGTCACGTCAACCCGTCGACCCGAGGCCGTCACCGAACGCTCGGCCGCACCGCCGAGGACAATCGGGCACCGGACGCCCGAACGCTCTGCTCGAGCCGCCAGCTAGGCGGCGTCCTTCGCCGAGTTGCCCTGCCCGGAAGTGCTTGCCGCCGCGGGCTTTCCGCTCTTACCGGTGCCCGACTTCGCCGGCTTGCCGGAGCTCTTGACCTCGTCACCGGTCTTGGTCTTCTCGGATTTGGCGGTGAGGCTGGGCTTCGACGATGCCTTGCGTTGCACCGGCTTGGACACGGTTTCGGTGGCCGCCTTCTGGGCGGCGGGCTCGCTGGTCGTCGCGGCGGCCAGCGTGCTCACCGGGGTCGACGCCGGTGCGGACGGCGCCGCGGGGACCGCCACACCGAGGTCGCCGAGCGCGTCGTGGATACCCTGCACGGCGGCCTTGGCGAGGTCGACGCTCAGCTTGACCGGGTTGATCGGCGTGAAGATGGTGAGCGGCGTCGGCTGCCCATAATTGCTTCGGTCATAACCGGTTTCGATCAGCACCCGGGTGACCGGCGAGATCAGGTCCACGAACGGCTTGATGATCGCGGTGGTGCCGGTCGCGGCGCCGATATCCAGCAGCGGCTGCATGATCGGCAGCGTCTTGGCCGGGATCGTGATGTAGAGCGTGTCGTTGTAGGTCTGGCAGTTCTTCGGGCTCTGCGAGCAGTTCATCGCGGTCTCGAGCTCAGGGATGGTGTATCCGTAGGGCAACGCCGTCGACGGGTCGGTTCCCTTGGGCGCCAGGTACGTTCCGTGCACGTACCAGAATCCGGCCAGCGCGTTCAGGTCGGCGAGAATGTTGAGCGGATTGGCCGGGAAATCGGCCACGCCGTCGTACTGGAAGGCGATGTCGGTGGTGTTCACCGCCGGCAACACCGTGGTGTCGGTGGGCGCCGGCTGCCCGAACGTGGCGTCCAGGATCGGCACCGTGCCGAGCATCGCCAGCCGCTCGAACAGACCGCCGTTCGGCCGGTTGGGGTCGCCGATGAAGACGAAGGAATACTGCTGCGGAATGACGCCGCCGTTGGCTTCAGCGAGCTGACGCTTGACGAGGTTGGAGACCGTGGCGCCCTGGGAGTAGCCGAAGATCACGATGTCGCCGCCCGGATCGGCGGTGTTGGCGGCATCGATCTGGTCGTTGAGGCTCTGCACGCCGCTGGCCACCGAGACGTTCCACTTCGCGCCGTTGAGGCCGCCCCAGCCCGAGAACGGGAACGGCCAGAACTGTGCGGTGTAGGGGACCGGCTCAGGCGTGCAGACTGTCGCGCAGGCAGGGGCCAGCGGCTGGATGTAGTAGTTCACTGCGTTCTGCATGTAGTTAGTGCCACGCGGGGGCACCGAGGGGTTGGGGGTGCCGGTGCCAGGAACGATCAGCGCCACCGCCGCCAGACTGATCGCCGCGGTGATCGTGCTGGTGATCGCGAGAACGATGGCGGCGAGCGTCGCCAGGACGGCCACCATCGCCGAGCGCGCGGCGGTGCGGAGATTTTTACGCATCAGCAAACTTTCTTTAGCGATATCGAGATTGCTGTGATCATGGCATGAGCGGACTTACGCCGTATGTCGAATGTGAGAAAAAGCTGAGAAAGCCAGTTATCGGATGACCGGGGGCTGATGCGCCCGCACCGGCGGCAGCGGCCCGTCGAATTTCTCGATCTGCACCAGCACCGCGGCGCCGGTGCAACCGCGGGCCAGCGACGAGGTGCCGACGTCGTCGGTCAGCACGTTGGGATTGCCGTGCACGCACATCGAATCCGGGTCCGAGGGATCCAGCGGGTCGTACCACGCTCCGGTCGACAGCTGCACCACCTGCGGCCGCAGCGCCTCGTCGACGACCACCCCGGCCAGGCAGGACCCCCGGTCGTTGAACACCCGCACCACCTCGCCGCCGGCCAGCCCGCGCTGCGCGGCGTCGGACGGATGCATCCGGATGGGTTCGCGGCCCTGAACTTTCGCGTTCTGGCTGACCGCGCCGGCGTCGAGCTGGCCGTGCAGCCGGGTGGCCGGCTGGTTGGCGATCAGGTGAAGCGGAAAGCGTTGGGCGCGTTCGCCACCCAGCCACTCGACGGGTTCATACCAGCGGGGGTGACCGGCGCAGTCCGGATACTCGAAGCCCGCGATGTCGTCGGAGAAGATCTCGATCTTGCCGCTCGGGGTGGCCAACGCGTGCCCCTGCGGGTCGGCGCGGAAGTCGGCCAGCAGGGTCAGCCCGGTCTCCACCGGCAGCCGCAGGACGCCGTCGGCCCAGAACTGGTCGAAGTCGGGGACCGCGAAATCGATTTCTGCCGACCACTTTTCGTACAGGTGCTCCAGCCACTGGCGGGCGGTACGGCCTTCGGTGAACTGCTCGCCGAAGCCCAGCCGCTCGGCGAGCGCGGCGAAGGTGATGTAGTCGTCGCGGGACTGGGCGTAGGGCGGCGCCAGCGCGGGCATCGCCACCAGCAGAGGATCGTTTCGAGACCCGGAATAGTCGTCACGCTCGTACGCGGTGGTGGACGGCACGACGATGTCGGCGTGCCGGGCCATCGGCGTCCAGTACGGCTCGTGCACCACCACGGTGTCGACGCGACCCAATGCGCGACGCAGCCGGGGCAGGTTCTGGTGGTGGTGAAAGGGATTGCCGCCGGCCCAGTACACGCATTTGATGTCGGGGTAGGTCAGGGTGCGGCCGTTGTAGGTGAACGTCTCACCGGGGTGCAGCAGCATGTCGCTGACCGCCGCGACCGGGATGAACGTGCGGACCGGGTTGAGCCCCTGCGGCAGCGACGGCAGCCGGTGGCGCAGCGGCGGCAGGCCGGGTTCGTTCATCGAGCCGTACCCGTGGCCGAATCCGCCTCCGGGAAGACCGATCTGGCCGAGCATGGCCGCCAGCGTCAGCCCCATCCACGGCGCCTGCTCGCCGTGCCGGACGCGCTGCAGTGACCAGCTGACGGTGACGATCGTGCGTTGCGCTGCCATCCTGGTGGCCAGGTCGGTGAGCACCGCGGCGTCGATACCGCAGATCTCGGCGGCCCACTGCGGCGATTTCGGTACACCGTCCTCGGTGCCGAGCAGATACCGCTCGAACCGCTCGTAGCCGGTGCAGTAGGTGTCGAGGAACTCGCGGTCGGCGAGCTTCGCGGTGGCCAGCACATAGGCAAGGGCCAGCATGATTGCCACGTCGGTACCGGGGACGGCCGCCAACCACTCGCAGTCGCCCTCGACGTCGCTGCGCAGCGGGCTGATCGAGACGATCTCTCCGCCGTTGGCCCGGAACCGGTGCAGCGCGTCGCGGGCCGGGTGTCCGGTGGTGCCGCCGTGGTTGATCCCGGTGTTCTTCAGGTTCACGCCGCCGAAGCAGACCAGCAGGTCGGTGTGCTCGACGATGACGTTCCATTCGGTGGACCGCTTGAACAGGTCGTCGTGGGTGCCGACCACCCGCGGCATGATCACGCCGGTGGCGCCCAGGCTGTAGGAGTTCCGCGAAAACGTATATCCGCCAAGCAGTTTCAGGAATCGATGCACCTGGCTTTGGGCATGGTGGAACCGGCCCGCGCTGGCCCAGCCGTAAGACCCGCCGTAGATGGCCTCGTTGCCGTAGGTGTCGACCACCCGTCGCAGTTCGCCGGCGAGAAGCTCCGTCAGCTCCGCCCAGTCCAGCGCGACGAACTCGTCGGCGCCGCGGGCGCTGCTGGGCCCGGGGCCGTCGCGCAGCCATCCGCGGCGGACCGCGGGTGCGGCGATGCGCGACGAATGTCGTAGCGACCCGGGCAGGTTGCCGAGCAGGGGAGACGGGTCGGTATCGCCGGGAAACGGGGTGACCGCGACGATCTCGCCGTCGGCGACGTCGGCGCGAAACGCTCCCCAGTGGGCGAGGCTGCTGCGGACGTCGGGCACCCCAGCAGTCTAAGTGGCAACGCTTCGACCAGCGATTTTGGCGAGTCCGTCGGCCGTCACACGGGGGCACCGTGGCGACCAACCATCCGGTTGGTTATCCTCGTCTGCAAACCCACAGCGCCGTCCGAAGGGAAGTCATGGCTGTCGAGAAGAACGCCACCGTCAAGTACGAGCGGACCTTGTTCGAGCCCGAGCACGAACTGTTCCGCGAGGCCTACCGGTCGTTCCTCGAGCGGCACGTCGCGCCGTTCCACGACCAGTGGGAGAAGGACAAGATCGTCGATCGGGGGTCTGGCTGGAAGCCGGCAAGCAGGGCTTCCTCGGGATGGCCGTACCGGAGGAGTTCGGCGGCGGCGGCAACGCGGACTTCCGCTACAACGTCATCCTCACCGAGGAGACCGCGGCGGCGCGCTACAGCGGGCTCGGGTTCGGCCTGCACAACGATGTCGTCGCGCCCTACCTGCTGGAATTGACCACCGAGGAGCAGAAGCAGCGCTGGCTGCCCAAGTTCTGCAGTGGCGAGTACATCACCGCCATCGCGATGACCGAGCCCGGTACCGGCAGCGACCTGCAGGGCATCAAGACCCGCGCGGTCAAGCAGGGTGATCACTACGTGCTCAACGGTTCGAAGACGTTCATCACCAACGGCATTAACTCCGATCTGGTGATCGTGGTGGCCCAGACCGACCCCGAGAAGGGCGCGCTGGGCTTCTCGCTGCTGGTCGTGGAGCGCGGCATGGAGGGCTTCGAGCGTGGCCGCCACCTGGACAAGATCGGCCTGGACGCACAGGACACGGCCGAACTGTCCTTCACCGACGTCAAGGTCCCCGTCGAGAACCTCCTCGGCGAGGAGGGCCAGGGCTTCATCTACCTGATGCAGAACCTGCCGCAGGAGCGCCTGAACATCGCGGTGATGGCGGCTGCCGCCATGGAGAGCGTCCTCGAACAGACCCTGCAGTACACCAAGGAGCGCAAGGCGTTCGGCAAGCCGATCGGCAGCCAGCAGAACAGCCGCTTCCTGCTGGCCGAGCTGGCCACCGAAGCCACCGCCATCCGCATCATGGTCGACGAGTTCATCCGACTGCACCTCGACGGCAAGCTCACCGCCGAGCAGGCCTCGATGGCCAAGTGGTACGCGGCCGAGAAGCAGGTTCATCTGGTCGACCGCTGCCTGCAGTTGCACGGCGGTTACGGCTACATGCGCGAATATCCGGTGGCCAAGGCCTACCTCGATGCCCGCGTCCAGACGATTTACGGCGGCACCACCGAGATCATGAAAGAGATCATCGGCCGCAGCCTGGGCGTCTAACCCCGCAAGCGGGGCTGAACTGCGGTTTTGGTTCCCCGTCACTCGGCTGCCGAAGCGGCGGGCGCTGGTCATGCGCCCCGGTTTGTCCTGGGGATTTCGGGTGTTTTCCCCCGTCAACGCGTCGGTTATCTCTTCGAAACGCCGCGTGTCGCGAGGTGCTGAAGCACAGTTGACGCGGAGGATGAGGGGAAGCATCTTGACCGACACTGCGGGGAGAGTGCATGACCAGGCTTGGAAGTCGTCTCAGTAGAGGCGTCGGGCGGATGGCGCTCGCCGTCTTCGCGACGGCTGCGGCCGCGCTGCTGTGGGCGCCCGGGGCGATAGCGAGCCCGGAAACCGACGCGAGCGACGCCATCAATCAGGCGTGGGAGACCGCGGGCGGCGATGGTTCTCCGGTAGGCACCAAGGACGGCGACGTGTACGCCGTCGGCGACGGATTCGCCCAGAACTTCAGCGGCGGCAAGATCTTCTTCACCCCGGCCACCGGAGCCCACCTGCTCTTCGGGGCGGTTCTGGACAAGTACCAGGCGCTCGGCGGTGCCGCCGACAGCGATCTCGGGTTCCCCACGATCGATGCGGTCGCCGGTCTGGTGGGGCCGGACAGCCAGGTCAGCACGTTCAGTGCCAGCGACAAGCCGGCCATCTTCTGGACACCCGCGACCGGCGCGTGGGTGGTACGCGGCGCCATCAACGCGGCGTGGGACAAGCTCGGCGGCTCGGCCGGAACGATGGGCGTCCCCACCGAGGATGAGACCTTCAACGGCTCTGTGATCAGCCAGAAGTTCACCGGCGGCGAGATCTCCTATGACACCGCCGCCAAGACGTTCACCACCGTGCCGCCCGAGCTCGCAGGCAACTTGGCCGGCGTCGAGGTGCCCAGCGATGCGACAACGGCGATCAACCAGGCATGGCGGGCCGCCGGGGGCCTCGCGGGACCGCTCGGTGCCCGCCAAGGAGCCCAGCAGGCCATCGGCACCGATGGCGCGGCGCAGGATTACGCGGGCGGCAAGGTCTTCTACTCACCGGCCACCGGCGCACATGCGGTGACGGGCGCGATCCTGGCCAAGTACGAAGCGCAGGGTGGCCCGACGGGCGACCTGGGCCTGCCGACCGGGACCGAAGCCGACGGCGGCGCGCCCAACAGCCGGGTCAGCGCCTTCAGTGCCGCTGACAAACCGGTGATCTTCTGGACGCCCGACAACGGCGCCATTGTGGTGCGCGGCGCGATCAACGCCGCCTGGACCAAGCTGGGCGGCGCCACCGGCAAGCTGGGTGTGCCGACCGGCGAGCAGAGCGTCAACGGCGACACCACGACGCAGAAGTTCAGCGGTGGCGAAATCTCCTGGAACAAGGCCACCAACACGTTCACGACCAAACCGCCGGAGCTTGCCGGTTCGCTGTCCGGCGTTCAGGTTCCGGCCGCCGGGCCGCAGGCCGGCCAGGCGGGCTCCAAGTCCGGCAGCGGTTCGGCCTTCCACTGGTGGTGGCTGCTGATCATCGTCCCGGTGCTGTTGCTGCTGGCCGTGATCGGCCTGGGCGTGCTGTGGCTGCAGCGTCGCCGTAGCGGTGGCGAGGAGATCGACGACGACTTCGAGGACTACGACGACGACGATCACTGGCCCAGTGAGGTCGCCGGTGAGGCCGACGCCGCGGCGGCTTCGCGCTTCTCGACCTATCCCGACGGCGGCGTTCCGCAGGTCGCCGCCGCGCCGGGCTTCGGCTGGGCGCCCGAGGGCGACGAGAAGTCGCAACCTGGACCCGAGGACGTGTTCGACGGCGATCAGGACTCCATCGACACCACGCCGACCCGGATTCCCGCCGAGGCCGCCGAAGCCGACGGCTATGAGGCTGAGGACGCCGACGAGGTGCCCGCGGAACTCGAGTACGCCGAGGTCGAGGAAATCGAGGACGACGAGTCGAGCGATTCAGGCCGCCATGCGGTGGTAAATCTCGGGGAATCGCAATCGATGTGGCGGCTCGACATGGGGGAGCTCGGCACACCGCGGCGTCGTCGTGCCGCCGAGCCGGAGGCCCCGCCGGCGCCCGAGCCTGCACCGGAGGAGATCCTCGAGTCCGACGTCGTCGACATCGAGGAAGAAGACTCCACACAGCCGGCGGAGGTCCTGCAGTCCGACGTGCACGCCGAAGCCGCAGCCAACCGCCCAGCGATCCACCTTCCGCTGTCGGATCCGTATCAGGCGCCCGAGGGCTACGTAGTAAAGGCCAACACGCACTCGGGGCTGTACTACACCCCGGACTCGGCGCTCTACGACCACACCGTGCCCGAAGTGTGGTTCGCCAGTGAGGAACTCGCGCAGGCGAACGGATTCCACAAGGCGGAGTGAGGCTTTCGCCCCCGTCCGCTAGACCTTGCGAAGAACGGTGACGACCTTGCCGAGGATCGCGGCGTCGTTACCGGGAATGGGGTCGAACGCCGGGTTGTGCGGCATCAGCCAGACCTGGCCGCTGGTGCGCTTGAACGTCTTCACCGTTGCCTCGCCGTCGATCATCGCCGCGACGATGTCGCCGTTGTCGGCGACGTTCTGCTGACGGACCACGACCCAGTCGCCGTCGCAGATCGCCGCGTCGATCATGGACTCACCGACGACCTTGAGCAGGAACAGCGACCCGTCGCCGACCAACTCGCGCGGTAGCGGGAACACATCCTCGACGGCTTCCTCGGCGAGGATCGGGCCGCCGGCGGCGATGCGACCGAGCACCGGCACGAACGTCGGCTCGGGCAGCGCGTCCGAACCGGCGACCTCGGTGCGCACGTGGCTCACGGCGTCGTCGGATCCGCGCACGTCCACCGCGCGCGGCCGGTTGGCATCGCGGCGCAGATAGCCCTTGCGCTCCAGGGTGCGCAGCTGGTGCGCGACCGATGACGTAGATGTGAGCCCGACGGCGTCGCCGATCTCACGGATGCTGGGGGGATAGCCGCGGCTGGTGACTGAGGCGCGGATCACGTCGAGGATGGTTCGCTGCCGCTCGGTCAGCCCGGATGTCTCACTGCGCTCGCTCATGTGGCCGAATCTAGCCGGGCCCGCGTCAAAATTCAAACATTTGTTCGACCGTGTCGCGATTCGCCGTTCGCGGCGGCCGGCGGAGCAGAACTTGTCGGTGGTCGGATTTATTCTTCGAACACGCTCGCTCACATGTTCGGTTTTCGAACGCATGATCGAGTATATTTCGAACACAAGAGCGAACCGGGGCGGCCCTGAAGGAAGGACACGGACGTGACAGTCATCGATGATCGACAGGTTTACATCTCGGCACCGGTGTACCGGCGGACGGCCGGCGCGCCCGTTGCGCCTGCTCGGCGCCGCCCGGCCGGCGTTCGCGCCCACCGGCCGCACCCGGCACGGCCGGCGATCACGCCGATGCAGTACCGCGGCACGGGTGTCGCGTTCTCCCGGGCGCCGCATACCCGCCGGCCGGTCAGCACCGTGGTCACGATCGCGCTGGCCGGGGTGGCCGCGCTGATCACGCTGTGGCTGGGCATGGTCGGCCACTTCAGCGCCACGCCGGCGGCCACTGAGCAGATGCCGGATCAGCTCGCCGTCGTCCAGGTCCAAGCGGGGGAGACGCTGCAGCAGCTGGCCGGGCGGGTCGCGCCGGATGCGCCCGCCGGACAGGTCGTGCAGCGCATCCGCGACCTGAACAAGCTCGAATCGGCGTCGCTGGACGCCGGGCAGACGTTGATCGCGCCGATCGGCTGACGGGCGTGCTGGCCGCAGCCGCTCCCGCGGGCGGCGCAGGTAGGCTCTCAGTGGTTCGACGTATCGGGCCACTGAGCGAAGGAGCGGTCATGCACTGTCCGTTCTGCCGCAACCCCGACTCCCGCGTTGTCGATTCCCGCGAGACCGATGAAGGCCAGGCCATCCGGCGTCGCCGCTCCTGTCCGGAGTGCGGCCGGCGGTTCACCACTGTGGAGACCGCGGTGCTGGCGGTCGTGAAGCGCAGCGGCGTCACCGAGCCGTTCAGCCGGGAAAAGGTCGTCAGCGGCGTTCGCCGCGCCTGCCAGGGCCGCGATGTCGATGACGACGCGCTCAATCTGCTGGCCCAGCAGGTAGAGGACACAGTGCGGGCGGCCGGTTCGCCCGAGATCCCCAGCAATGAGGTCGGACTCGCCATCCTCGGCCCGCTTCGTGAACTCGACGAGGTCGCCTATCTGCGATTCGCGTCGGTGTACCGCTCATTCAGCTCAGCTGAGGACTTCGAGCGCGAGATCGAGGCGCTGCGCGCCCACCGATCCGTCGGCACATCTGGCTGAGCGGCTCAATTCAGCTGTCGCACACTGTCGCTGACCACTCGGCCGGCGATCAGCACCCACCCTTGCGCGTCCCACGTCGTGAAGATCTGCGATCCCTTGCCCTGCGTGATCGTCAGGTCACGGCTCAGGTAATCGGTCACTCGCGCCGCAGCCGATCCGGTGGCCTCGTCTTCCGGAACGCCGAGATCGGCGGCGAACATCCGCGACCGGATGTGCCCGCCGTCGCGGTCCACCCAGGCCCACAGGTAATGCTCCGCGTCGTCGGAGTAATCGTCCGGATCGGCCGCCAACAGCTCGTCCACCGAGTCCAGGTCGTGGATGGCGAACTCCGGCGACCACTCTGCCCGAACCCGAATCGCCGTGCGGTCGTCCTCGTAGGTGACCCCGACGATGCCGGCCGGAACCTGCAGGGTGTTAATCGGCGTGCCGCACTCCCGCAGCCACCAGGCCGCGCCGACGGTGGGGTGCCCGGCGAACGGCAATTCGGTGGCCGGAGTGAAGATGCGGGCGTGCGCGGTGGTCGACCCGTCTGCCGGCAGATCGATGAATACTGTTTCGCTGTAGCCTAATTCGGTCGCAATGCGCTGGCGATCGCCAGCGGGCACGGTTGCCGCGTCCACGACACCCAGCGGATTGCCGAAGTTGCCAACTTCATCGGTGAATACCCGCAAAACGGTCACGTCGACGGTCATGATTCGACTTTACGACGCTGAGGTCAGGTGGCACTGCGCTCGTCGGCGCCGAGGGCGTCAAGCACCGCGACCCGGGTTTTCAGTGACCCGGTGACCAGGCGTTCGGAGAGCCCGTTGCGCAGCAGTTCCCGCAGGGCGTCCTGGTCGTATTCGGCCGGAGCCGTCGCGTCGATGAACTTCTCGACGACCTCCACGAAACGGTCGGGGTCGTCGTGGAACGGGAAGTGGCCGGATCGGCCGAAGATCTCGAGCTGGGAGCCCGGCATGGCGGAGTGCGCCATCCGGGCGTGGCTGACCGGGATGACCGCGTCCAAGTCGCCCCAAATAAGTTGCACGGGAACGGATTCGGTCAGATAACATCGGTCCAGCATGGTGACCACCTGGCCGCGCCAGTCCACCACCGAGCGCAGTGTGCGGGTGAACGCCGACGAGGCTGTCGGCTCGGGCAGATCGGCCAGGATGCGCAGCGCGTCCGGTAGGTCGCGGCCCAAACCGGTGGAGCCGAAGACGCTGCCCAGCGCCCGGCCGGCAAGCTGCAACGCCGGCAGCACCATCGGCAGTCGCAGCAGCGCCAAAGCCTCCCCGCCCAATGGCAGCGAGGCGGCCCGCAGCGCGATGTTGACCTCCTTGGTCACCCCGCCTGCGCTGACCAGGATCAGCCGCTCGACCAATTGCGGGAACTGGTAAGCGAATTGCATCGCCACGCCGCCGCCGAGTGAATGCCCGACCACGGTCACCTTGTCGAGGTCGAGCACGCTCAGCAGATCGCGCATGCCGTTGGCGTAGGCCGCCACCGAATAGTCGGCTCGCGGTTTGTCGGACTGTCCGTGCCCCAGCAGGTCCGGGGCGATCACGGTGAATCGCTGGGCGAGCTTGCTGTGCACCGGATGCCAGGTCGTCGAGTTGTCACCGATGCCGTGGATCAGCAGCAGCGCCGGACCCGACCCGGCCACCCGGAAGGCCCGCCGGTAGCCGTGAATGGTCCGGAAGTGCAGGGTGGGCGTCACATCCCGCACCGGCTGGAGATTGGGCTTTCGCTGCGACTTCTGCTGAGTCTTCTGCTCAGTCAATGGCCAACCCTGTCATCGGTGCGGTGGACTCCGCTAGGTCTCGCCGCTTTCGTTGAAACCGTCTTTGAAGTCCTCGGCGTGCTGGGCGAGGAACTTCTCGAATTCCGCGCCCAACTCGTCGCCGCTGGGGAGTTCTTCGTCGTGCGCGAGCAGCGACCGGTTCTCTTGAGCGGCAACGAAAGCATCGTACTGTCGCTCCAGCGCGGTCACCACTTGAGCGACCTCCGGCGAGGCTTCGACCTGCTCATCGATCTTGGTGCGGATGGCCGCGCCGGCGTCGGTGAGGCCACGCAACGGCACCTGCAGCGAAGTCAGCTTGGCGACCTGCTCCAGCAGCGCCTCGGCGGCGGGCGGGAAGTCGGTCTGGGCCAGGTAGTGCGGCACATGCACGGTGAAGCCGATGACTTCGTGGCCGTGCTGGGCCATCCGGTACTCCAGCAGGTTGGACACGCTGCCGGGCACCTGCACCTCGCCGACCCACGGGGTGAATTCGGTGATCAGTTCGCGGTTGTTGGAGTGCGCGGTCATCGTCACCGGCCGGGTGTGCGGCACGGCCATCGGGATGGTGCCCAGCCCGATGATCTGGCGCACCCCGAGCTGCTCGGCGAGCAACCGGACGGCGGTGACGAACCGTTCCCACTTCAGATCCGGCTCCAGCCCGGCGAGCAGCAGGAACGGTGTGCCGAGGCTGTCTCGCAGGGCGTACAGGTTGAGCGCGGGATCGTCGTAGTCGGTGAAGTGGTCGGTCTTGAACGTCATCAGTGGCCGGCGCGACCGGTAGTCCAGCAGTTCGTCGATCGCGAACGAGGCCACCAACTCCGTGTCCAGCTTCGCTTTGAGGTGGTCGGCGGCCAGGCGAATGGCGCGGCCGGCGTCGGAGAAGCCTTCGAGAGCGTGAATCATCACCGGGCCACGTCCGTCGGGTGCGGACAGTTGCGGCGCCGGAAACTCCAGTTCGTACATTCCGGTCTGCTCGGGTTGGTAGGGCTGTGCCTGCTCGTCAGTCATCGTCTCCGCCTCCTCGCGCTGCCCGGGCACGTCGTCGTCCCCTTGCACCGTGACAACCAGTGTCTCTCAGGAGCCGCGGGTCCGGCGACATCGGGCAGAGAATCGGGTGAGCGCTGACCATAGCGCTCGTGGTGCACAACGCCGGTGACGTGCCCGACGTTCCCCGCGCCGGTCGTCTACCCGGGTCGACAGCGCCCAGATCGGGCATGATCGAGCCATGCGGATGGTCGCGGCGGCCCTGAACCTGGTGGTGGCCACGGTTCTGGTGTCCGGGTGCCATTCCACCGCCGAGTCGCGGGCCAAGGCTGCCGAGGAGCCCAGTGCGGCGGCGGTACGGGCTGAGACCGCCCAGCCGGTGGCGGCCCGGCCCTCGGTGGGAGCGCTGTTCCTCGGCGCCACCGACACCCACACCTGCACCGCCTCGGTGGTTCATTCGGCAGGCCAGGATCTGATCCTGACCGCCGCGCACTGCCTGGCCGCGGGCTTGTCGGCCACCTTTGTCCCAGGATTCAACGAGAGCGCCGCTCCCGGCGACGTCTGGACGGTCGACACGGTCTACCTCGACCCCCGCTGGCTGAGCACGCAGGATCCCAAGGCGGACTATGCGTTCGCGCGGGTCAGCAGATCCGCCGGCGGCACCGTCGAATCCGTTGCGGGTCGGGCGCTCACCCTCGGCGCGGCACCCGCCGAGTCGGCGCCGGTGACGGTGATCGGGTACCCGATGGGCGACGGCGGACCCCCGCTGGGCTGCGACACGGTCGCCCGCATCGACGACGGCTATCCCGCGTTGCGCTGCAACGGCCTGGTCGACGGAACCAGCGGCGGCCCGTGGATCGCCGGCGCGACGGTGGTCGGCGTGATCGGCGGGCGCAACGGCGGCGGCTGCCAGGACAACGTCTCGTACTCGGCACCGTTCGACGGCGCGACGGCAGCGCTGCTGGCTCGCGCCGAAGCGGGCGGACCCGGCGACGACGCGCCGGCCTCGTTCGACAGCGAGTGCTGATCGCCTAGCGGCGGAACTGGTTCAGCGCGCGCAGCTTGTTCATCACGTCGAGCGCGGCCACCTTGTAGGCCTCCGAGAACGTCGGATAGTTGAAGACGGCGTCGACCAGGTACTCGATGGTCCCGCCGCAGCCCATCACGGCCTGGCCGATGTGCACCAATTCCGTTGCCGCGGTGCCGAAGATGTGGACTCCGAGGACCTTCAGATCTTCGGTCGACACCAGCAGCTTGAGCATGCCGTAGGAGTCGCCGGCGATCTGGCCGCGGGCCAGTTCGCGGTAGCGGGACACCCCTACCTCGTAGGGGACCGCCGCCTTGGTCAGATCGACCTCGGTGGCGCCGACGTAGGACACCTCGGGGATCGAGTAGATGCCGATCGGCTGCAGCACGGTCATGCCGGCGGTCGGCTCGCCGAACGCGTGGTAGGCCGCGAGCCGGCCCTGTTCCATGGAGGTCGCGGCCAGGGCGGGGAACCCGATGACATCGCCGACGGCGTAGATATGGTCGACCTTGGACTGGAATGTCTTCTCGTCGACGAAGATCCGGCCGCGGTTGTCGGCTTCCAGGCCGGCGTTGGCCAGATCCAGGTGGTCGGTCTGGCCCTGCCGTCCGGCCGAGTACATGACGGTTTCGGCGGGGATCTGCTTGCCGCTGGCCAACGTGGTGACGGTGCCGGCCGAGCCGACGTCGACCGCGGTCACCTCCTCGCCGAACCGGAATGTCACCGCCAGATCGCGCAGGTGGAAGCGCAGGGCTTCGACGATCTCGGGGTCGCAGAAGTCCAGCATCGTGTCGCGCTTCTCGACGACGGTGACCTTGGTGCCCAGCGCGGCGAACATCGAGGCGTACTCGATGCCGATGACACCGGCGCCGACCACCACCATCGAGCCCGGGATGGTCTTCAGGTCGAGGATGCCGTCGGAGTCCAGCACCCGGTTCTCGTCGAACTCGACGCCGGCGGGCCGCGCCGGCTTGGTGCCGGTGGCGATGATGATGTAGCGGCCGCTGACGGTGACGTGCTCGGCGCGGGTGGGGTCCTCGACCTCGACGGTGTGCTCGTCGATGAACCGGCCGTGCCCGACGTAGAGTTCGATACCGTTGCGCATCAACTGGTTTCGCACCACGTCGACCTCTTTGCGGATCACGTGTTCGGTGCGGGCCAACAGGTCGGCGGGAGTGATCTTGTCTTTGACGCGGTAGCTGGCGCCGTAGAGTTCGCGTTGGCTCATACCGGTCAGGTAGAGCACGGCCTCGCGCAGCGTCTTCGACGGGATCGTGCCGGTCTGAACACAGACACCGCCGAGCATCTGCCCGCGTTCGATGACGGCCACCGACTTGCCCAGCTTGGCTGCCGCGATGGCCGCTTTCTGACCGCCGGGCCCCGAGCCGATGACGACGAGGTCGTATTCCACACTCATGAGGACAAGGTGTACGCCGGTTTGCCGAATCTCGCATGCCGACCGTGTCAATACGACATGAACAATGTGGCGCCGCTTCCCGGCGTCCATCCCCAGTTCCGATTTCATCCCCAGCCGCGTGCTCGCCGGTGCTCGGCGGGCCGATTTGGTCGCCGCCGGTTGCGACCGTCGGGCCATGACCACACACGAACCTGACTATCGCTTCACCCGTCCCGGCGCCCTGATCGCCGCGCTGCCCGCTGTTCTCGGCTTCGTGCCGGAGAAGTCACTGGTGCTGGTGTCCCTGGAGGACCGCGAGATGGGAGCTGTCATGCGCCTCGATCTGTCCAAGGCGATGGACGGGGACCTCACTCACCTGGCAGAAGTCGCGGCCGCCTCGGGCGCGGACACGGTGGTGGCCGTGATCGTCGACGCCGACGGCGCCCCGTGCCCGATGTGCAACCAGGACTACCGCGACATGTGCGACGAGCTGGACGCGGCGCTGGCCGCCCACGACATGACCGTCTACGCCACTCACGTGGTCGACCGAATCGAGGCCGGCGGCCGGTGGCACTGCGTCGACGGGTGCGGCGCATTCGGCGCGGTGGAGGATCCGATGGCCTCCCCGCTCGCCGCGGCCGCCGTACTCGAGGGCCGGCGACTGTATCCACGCCGGTCCGATCTGCAGGCGGTGGTCGCGGTTGCCGACGCCGGCCGCGCCGCTTCGCTGGTGCCGGCGATTACCGCGCAGGCCGAGGCGCGGGAGGCCGACTGCCGGGCTGATTCCGACGGGCGCGGTCGCCGCGATGTCGAGGCGGCGATCGCTATCGCCGCCCGGGTCAGTGACGGTGCGGAACTCGAGGATGCCGAACTGGCGATGCTCGCGTGCGCGCTTACCGACGTCTCGGTCCGCGACACGCTGTACGCGCTCGCGGTCGGTGCGGTGGCCGGGAACGCCGAAGCGCTGTGGACGGTGCTGGCACGAACTCTTCCCGACCCTTGGCGCACCGAAGCGCTTGTGCTGCTGGCCTTTTCGGCGTACACGCGTGGCGACGGGCCGTTGGCCGGGCTATCGCTGGAGGCGGCGCTGCGCAGCGATCCCGAACATCGGATGGCGAGCATGCTCGACACCGCGCTGCAGTCGGGCATGCGGCCCGAGCAGATCCGGGAGCTGGCCGCTGCCGGGTACCGGCTGGCCAAGCGATTGGGGGTGCGGCTTCCGCCACGGCGCACGTTCGGCCGCCGCGCGGTGTAGAGCGGGCTAGACCTTCTCGACCTTGACCGCGTGCGCCATCTCGTGGGGCAGGTGCACGTTCTCGTGGCCGCCGATCAGGATCGTCACACCGCCGTGCGGGCCGTTCTCCACCTGCACGCGGGCGTTGGGCACCACACCGGCCCCCTTGAGCTGACCGATCAGCTCGACGTCACCCTGGACGTGCTCGGAGAGCTGGCGGACCACCACGGCGACGGGGAGCCGGCCGGCAGCTCGGTCAGGCGCACCAGGTTGGCGTCCTCGAACTTGCTCATGTCCAGACCGAGCAGCGAGAGGCCGGGGATCGGGTTGCCGAACGGGGACACCGTCGGGTCGTCGAGGACCTGCACCAGCCGGCGCTCGACGTCCTCGCTCATCACGTGTTCCCAGCGGCAGGCTTCGGCGTGCACCTCTTCCCACGGCAACCCGATGACGTCCACCAGCAGGCGCTCGGCGAGGCGATGCTTACGCATCACCGAGACGGCCAATTCGCGTCCCTTTTCGGTCAGTTCAAGGTGCCGGTCGCCGGCCACATGCAGCAGGCCGTCGCGTTCCATGCGGGCCACGGTCTGGCTGACCGTCGGGCCACTCTGCTCGAGCCGCTCGGCAATGCGTGCGCGCAGTGGGATCACGCCCTCCTCTTCGAGGTCGTAGATCGTGCGCAGATACATCTCAGTGGTATCGACCAGATCGTTCATTAAGGACACCCTTCGTCTGCCCCGAGTCTACTTGGCTAGCTGCGTAAATGGACGTGCAACCCTCCGCCCACAGCAGTGTGCCCGCCGGCTTCGCCGACGGGCACACTGGAGGGGTTTGCTTACTTAGCTGGCGTAGGACCGCAGCCGGTCGGCCCGGTCACCGTTGCGCAGCTTCGACATGACCTCACGCTCGATCTGGCGGACCCGCTCGCGGGACAGGCCGAACAGCTTGCCGATCTGGTCGAGAGTGCGGGGCTGGCCGTCGTCGAGGCCGAACCGCAGCCGGATCACCTGCTGCTCCCGCTCGTCCAGCGTGGCCAGCACGTGGCGGATGTCGGTGTGCAGCAATTCGGCGATCACCGCGTTCTCGGCTGACATCGCCTCGGAGTCCTCGATGAAGTCACCGAGCGGGGCCTCCTCGTCGCTGCCGACCGGCATGTCGAGGCTCACCGGGTCGCGGCTGTGCTCGAGCAGATCGTTGATCTTCTCGACCGGAATACCCGACTCCTCGGCCAGCTCCTCGTCGCTGGCCTCCCGGCCCAGGCTCTGGTGCATCTCGCGCTTGATCCGGGCGAGCTTGTTCACCTGCTCCACGAGGTGGACTGGCAGCCGGATCGTGCGGCTCTGGTCGGCCATGCCGCGGGTGATCGCCTGACGGATCCACCACGTGGCATACGTCGAGAACTTGAATCCCTTGGTGTAGTCGAACTTCTCCATCGCGCGGATCAAACCCAGGTTGCCCTCCTGGATGAGGTCCAGCAGCGGCATACCGCGACCGGTGTAGCGCTTGGCCAGCGACACCACCAGACGAAGGTTGGCCTCGAGCAGGTGGCTGCGGGCGGCCTGCCCGTCGCGCACGATGACGGCGAGATCGCGCTTGCGGTTCTCGCTGAGCCGCTTCTTGGTCTCCAGCAGGTGCTGGGCGAACAGCCCGGCCTCGATCCGCTTGGCCAGCTCTACCTCGTCCTCTGCGGTGAGCAGGGCGGTTTTGCCGATGCCGTTCAGATAGACGCGCACCAGGTCGGCGGCTGGACTCTGGGCGTCCAGATCGCTGTCAATCCGGCTGGTGGTGGCATTTGCCATGGTGGCCTCCTGATCGGCTGCAACTGTCACAGCGTTTAACGTGCGATCCGATCAAAGAGTTCCCGCAAGCGCGTCTGTTCACACCCTCTGACGTGCGGGAATAGTGAGGAGCCCTGAGAATGTCCTGAGAAACGGCCGCGTGGGCGGTCAGTGGGAACCGCGGTCGGGACCACCGGCCGGATGCGGTTGCGCAGCAGAGATCCCGGCGTCGAGCGCGCGATGCTCGGCCCGCGGGAACAACGGGGTGCGCTGCGGGGTGTCGTTGAAGCGGCGGGGCTCTTCCGCGCGCCGGGGCGGGCGGTCATTGGCGATGAGAACGGCCATCCACGGCAGCGGCAACGACACCGCGATGATCGCCAGGGAGATCAGTCCGTTGTGCCACAGCCCGTAGGCGGCGGCCGCCAGGATCAGCGCGGGAATCCGAAAGGACATGATCGCCAGGTACTTCCGCACACGCTGGCGATGCTGCTCTTCGTAGGGCGTCGCCGCGGCGGTGATGAGCACGGGCCGACCTTCGTCGTCGAATCCCAGCTCACGCTTCATAGCTCTACTGTTCCACAATTCGTGATCGATATGCATGCCGGTTTCTTACGGCTGTCTTACCGGGCACAATGTCTGTATGCAGACCCAGACGATCGAGCGCACCGACGCCGACGAACGCGTCGACGACGGGACCGACGACGATGCCCCCAAGGTCTTCCATTACGTCAAGAAGGAGAAGATCGCCGAGAGTGCCGTGATGGGCACCCACGTCGTCGCACTGTGCGGCGAGGTGTTCCCGGTGACCCGCGCGGCCAAGCCTGGCTCGCCGGTCTGCCCGGACTGCAAGCGGGTCTACGAGAACCTCAAGAAGGGCTGACCGGGGCGGCTTCGGTCGCCTCTCCGGGCGCCGGCTGCGGCTCGTCGTCGGCGACGTCTTCCTCTTTGCCGTTGTCCTTGTTGCCGTTGTCGCCCATCGACTTGGCCTTGCGCCGCAACCACGTTCGCACCTGTTCGGCGTGCGGCGTCGGGGCGGGAAATTCCTCTTCGATGGCGGCGTTGAGTTCGGCGCCGATCATGATGGCGAAGCCGAGGAAGAACGCGAACAGCAGGAACGCGATCGGGGTTGCCAGCGCGCCATACGTGTAGCCGGTGCTGGTGATCCAGGTCAGGTAGAACCGCAGGCCCATCGCAGCGACCACGAACACCGCGGCGGCCAGAATCGCACCCCACAGCAGGCGATGCGTGGGCAGCGGTTTGGGCAGCGACACCCGGTAGAGAATCGTCACCGCCAGCACCAGGGTCACCGCCAGCGCGGGGTAGTAGCCGTAGTGCAGGACGTTGTCCCAGCTGTCCGGTAGATACGACGAGATCTTGCGGGGGCCGAGCGCCACGAACGGTGCACTGGCTATGACGAACACCAGCATCACCACATAGAGCCCGAGCGCGAAGAACCGTTGCCGCACCGGATGCCGTAACGGCGTCTGGTCGTGGGCTTCCACCACCGAGTCGACGAACGCCGAGATGGCCGACGAGCCGGCCCACAGGCTGATGACGAAACCGAACGACACCACCTCACCGCGCGCGCCCGCCACGATGTCGCGGACGGTCGGCTGGATGATCTCGTTGACCACGTTCTTCGAAAAGAAGCTGTTCGAGAGGTTGATCAGCTGGTTCTCGATGGCCGGCAGGGTGTCCGGCCCGAACATCGGCGCGATGTAGGCCAGGCTTCCGAGGATTCCGAGCAGCAGCGGCGGCAACGACAGCACCGACCAAAAACCAGCCTGGGCCGACTCCGAGAAAATCGAGTCGTCCCAGCTCTTGGACAATGTGCGTTTCGAGATCCGCCATACGTGGTGACGAGACGGTTTGGCCGATTGGTCAGTCATGACCAGTCCAGCATTCCTGACGACGGCGATCCTGCCCAGCGACGCGGCCGTGAGTAGTGGTTACGCCTCCGACGGGCTGACTTCGATCACCGCGGCCAGCTCGATCAGCTTGGCCTGGTGCTCGTTGGCGTGATGCTGGCAGAACAGGAGTTCGGCACCGGAAGGAAGCTTGGCGCGCACCCGAGCCGCTGCACCACAGCGGTCGCAGCGATCAGCCTTGGTCAATTCAGGACTGGTCAGGGTCGCGTTCATGGGCTCCTCCGTAAGGTGCTCAGCGCTTCGGTGACTGGTCGCCACCGTCACGTATCTCTACTGTCTCAGACGTTTTGTGTTCCGGCCTTGTTCCCCGGGGGTTTAACGCTGTGTCGTGTCTCACGCCTTCTCATGTTGCGGGTGGTGCAGTGTGGTCGTATGTACCCGAATCCGGAATTCTTACTCCACCTGTGCGGACAGCGAGACTGGGAAATCGCTGAGGCCAGTGGCGAACTTTGCCCCGCATCGCTGAGCGAAACCGGATTCATCCACCTGTCGACGCCGGAGCAGGTGCACCTGCCGGCGAACCGGTTGTACGCCGGCCGAACCGATTTGGTGCTGCTCCACATCGACCCCCAGCAGCTGCAGGCGCCGCTGCGTTGGGAACACGGTGTGTCAACGGATCCCGAGTCGATGCGGTTCCCGCACCTGTACGGCCGATTGCCCACGTCGGCCGTGATGAACGTCACGCCGTACCTGCCGGGGCCTGACGGCCGGTTTCAGCCGTTCGAATCGTCGACGTAGGCGTCGGCCTCGATTTCCACCAGCAGCCCGGGGTCGATCAGCGCGGCGACCTCGACCATGGTGGCGGCCGGTCGGATCGCGCCGAAGAACTCCGCGTGCACCGCGCCAACCGCACGCCAGGACGTGATGTCGGTGACGTAGATCCGGGTTCGGAACACGTCGGACAGCGAGGCGCCGAGATCGTCCAGCGCTGTTGCTATGCGCTGCAAGGCGTTTCGGGTCTGCTCGACGACATCGCCACCGGCGCCGGTGGTGCCGGAGACCGCGACGTGCGGGCCGATGCGAACCGCCCGGGAGTAGCCGACTTCGGGCTCGTAAGCCGATTCCGAGGATAGATTCACCCTGCTGAACACGGCGCCAGGGTAAGCGGGTGCGGCCTGTCGCGCAGCTGAATTACGCGTGGCTGAGCGGGATTCAGCCCGCGCCGCCCGTGCCGCCCCCACCGCCGGAGCCACCCTTGCCGCCGACACCACCGGATTGAGCTTGGCCCGCAGTGCCGCTACCGCCGGCGCTGCCCGGATTGGCTCCGTTGGCACCCGGGCCGCCCTTGCCTCCGGAGCCGCCCGATCCGCCGGCGCCTCCGGTGTTGGTCTGTCCGTTCTCGGCGTTGCCACCGAAACCGCCCGTGCCGCCGGTGCCACCACGGCCGCCCGACTTCACGGTTCCCAGACCGCCGGGACCACCAGCGCCGCCGGTCCCGCCGGCGCCGGCGTTGTTGGTCTGCCCGAAGTCGAAGTTGACGCCGCCGAACCCACCGCTTCCGCCACTTCCGCCGGCTCCGCCGGTCGCTCCGGTGCCACCCTGTCCACCGGTGCCCCCCGAGCCGCCGCTTCCGCCATCGAAGCCGTTACCGCCCGGGCCGCCGGTTCCCCCGTAGCCGCCGGTGCCACCGGCGCCACCGATCTGGGAGCCGGTGCCGCCCTGGCCGCCGTTGCCTCCCAGGCCGCCGTTGCCTTCGGACGCCAGTCCGCCTGCGCCACCGGTGCCGCCGCTTCCGCCGGCGACACCGGACCCGCCCTGCCCACCGTTGCCGCCGTCGCCGCCGGACTGGCCGAGTCCGCCGGCACCGCCGGCGCCACCCTCGCCGCCGAGTTGGCCACCATTTCCGCCGTTTCCACCCTGGCCGCCGACACCGGCGAATTGTGTCGTGAACGAGCCACCGCCGGCGCCGCCGGTTCCGCCGTTGCCGCCGTTGCCGGTTGAGCCATTGAGACCGAAGAGTCCGAAGAAACCCCCTCGCCCGCCTGCCCCGCCATCCCCACCGTTGCCACCCTGGCCGCCGTTGTCGCCCAGAGTCGGGGTGGAGGCCCCGTTCCCGCCGACGCCGCCGACGCCGCCGACCCCGCCGTCGCCGCCGCGACCGAAGAAGAACCCACCGGCACCGCCGCTGCCGCCGTTGGCGCCGTTCCCGCCGTCATCGCCGGGAAGCGTGCCCGCGGTACCGCTGATACCGGCTCCGCCGTTCCCGCCTCGGCCGAAGAAGAAGCCGCCCGCTCCGCCGCTGCCGCCGTCGAGCCCGTTACCGCCGTTGCCGAAGAGCAGACCGGCGTTGCCGCCGTTGCAGGCACTGCCGACGCAACCGGGCTGGGCGTCGGCGCCATTGCCGATGAAGATCCCGACGATGGGGATGTCACGCACCGTGATGTCGCTGACGGCGGCGGCCAGGACCGTGGGGGATACCGACGTCGCGCGGGCCACCACTGGACCGGCCGAGGTGCATTCGGTGTTCGTCATCAGGCACTGCAGGCCACTGGGCTGGGGCGGCTCAGCGGGTGCAGCCGCGGCCGAGCCTGCGCTGGCCAACAGCAGACCCGCACCGGCGAATGCTGTTCCGACAGTGAGCGACAGAGTCGTCGTGGGAATTGTGAAGAAAAGGCGGCGAGCACTGTATGAAGACACGGCAACCTTTCGACCTGGGAGCTCCGGGCGAGCTGATCAGGCCGATCATGACATGGCGGCCAGTTCGTGGGTCGATATTTGTGACGGCAAGGACAATAAGCGCGGGTCCGATCGAGGCCGGGGATCGTGGAACCCTATTCACCCGCTGCCGTAGAGACGCAGCGATCGCGCGGCGGCGGTGGCAACCTCAGAGCGCAGCGACGTGATCGGCGAGCTGCCGCGGGTGTGAATCGCATTGGACAGCAGCACCACGTAGGTGTCGGATCGTGGGTCCAGCCACAGGGACGTGCCGGTGAAACCGGTGTGGCCGAAGCTGCCGACGGGGAACACCGTGCCGCGGGTGCTGGACTGGCCGGTGTCGATGTCCCAGCCGAAACCGCGAAGGTTCTGTCCGGGGATCACCGGATACCGCGCGAGACCGCCCGGCTTCCCGCCCCGTGCGGCGTTGGCCGTGTCGAGCTGTCCCGCGGCATGACCCGGCTGTTGCGGGGAGGTCATCAACTCGAGGGTCGACTGCATGAGCGGAAATGCGCTGGGCCTGCCGGCGAGCCGGTCGAGAAGGGCCTGGGCGAAGACGCTGACGTCGGAGGCGGTCGAGAACACTCCGGCGTGTCCGGCCACCCCGCCCATTCGTCGCGCCGTCGTATCGTGCACGGTACCGCGCAGCAGATGGCCGAAATCCGGGTTGCGGTCCGGCTCGCCGGGGTTGTCCTCATCCCACGCTGTCGGCGCGATGCGGGGGAGCAGGTCCGTATTCCATTGACCTGCAGCACATTCAGTTGATTCGGTGGGCGACCACCGGACTGCGGCGCCCGTGATCGTATGGTGGCCGCACACTTTCCCCAGCGGCAGATAGCGGGTGTCGGCCATCCCCAGTGGAGCGAACACGTTCTGGTGGACGTAGTCGTCCTCGGGCTCACCGGTGATTCGCTCGATCAACGCGCCGAGCAGGATGAAGTTGATGTCGGAGTAGCGAAACCCTTCTCCGGGAAGCGATTCCAGCGGTGTGGTGAGCGCACGACGGAAACCCTCGGCGCGGTCGGGGAGTCCAATCCCCACGGGTCCCTGAGCTCGACGTCACCGGTTTCACCGGAGGTGTGGGTGAGCAGCATCCGCACCGTCACCGCGGCGCGCGTGGGATCGTCGCCGGTGTTGAACTCCGGCAGATACTTCTGAACCGGGTCGTCGAACGTTAGTCGGCCCTGCTCGTAGAGCTGCATGACAGCGGTCGCGGTGGCCAGCGGCTTCGTCAGTGACGCGAGGTCGAAGATGGTGTCCTCGGTCATCGGCTCGGCGGGCGCAGGCGATCCGTCCAAGCCTCGCTCGCCGGCCAGCTTGCGCACCCCGTAAGCCTTGCGGAACACGACCGTGCCCCCGTGCCCCACCACGACCACCGCGCCGGGCAGGCGGTTCGCCGCGACGGCCTCGGCCATGATCGCCGACACCGCGGGAAGGTCGGGTGTCGGCGGCCCGGCCGGCATGGCGGGCACATACGTGGGAACCGCCGCCGGGGTGACCGTGGCGTGCGGCGCGGGACCGTGGGAACACGCGGTGGCCAGGGTCAGCAGTACGCATCCGGCAGCGCGGGCTGCCCAATGAAAACGGCTGCGGCGCAACGGAATTGGTTCGGCCTCAGTCGAGGTAGTCGCGCAGCACCTGGGAACGGCTGGGGTGCCGAAGCTTGCTCATGGTCTTCGACTCGATCTGCCGGATCCGCTCACGGGTGACCCCGTACACCTGCCCGATCTCGTCGAGGGTGCGCGGCTGGCCGTCGGTCAGGCCGAACCGCAGCCGCACCACGCCGGCTTCACGCTCGGACAGCGTCTCGAGCACCGACTGCAGCTGATCCTGGAGGAGGGTGAAGCTCACCGCATCCACGGCCACGACAGCTTCGCTGTCCTCGATGAAGTCGCCGAGCTGGCTGTCGCCCTCGTCGCCGATGGTCTGGTCCAGCGAGATCGGTTCACGCGCGTACTGCTGGATCTCCAGCACCTTCTCCGGCGTGATGTCCATTTCCTTGGCCAGCTCTTCGGGGGTGGGCTCGCGGCCCAGGTCCTGAAGCAGCTCACGCTGGATGCGACCGAGCTTGTTGATGACCTCGACCATGTGCACCGGGATACGGATGGTGCGGGCCTGGTCGGCCATCGCGCGGGTGATCGCCTGGCGGATCCACCACGTCGCGTAGGTGGAGAACTTGTAGCCCTTGGTGTAGTCGAACTTCTCCACCGCGCGGATCAGACCCAGGTTGCCCTCCTGGATCAGGTCCAGGAACGCCATGCCGCGGCCGGTGTAGCGCTTGGCCAGCGACACCACCAGACGCAGGTTGGCCTCGAGCAGATGGTTCTTCGCGCGGTCGCCGTCGCGGCAGATCCACTGCATGTCGCGGCGCTGCTGCACGGGCAGCTTCTCGCCTTTGTCGGTCTTCTCCGCCATCAGCTGCGTGGCGTAGAGGCCGGCCTCGATCCGCTTGGCGAGCTCGACCTCCTCCTCGGCGTTGAGCAGCGCGACCTTGCCGATCTGCTTCAGGTAGGCGCGAACCGAGTCGGCCGAGGCGGTGAGCTCGGCGTCCTTGCGGGCCTGCCGCAGCGCCTCGGACTCTTCCTCGTCCCACACGAAGTCGCCGGAGGCCTTGTCCTTCTCCGACGGCTCGGCGATGTCTTCTTCGTCCGCGGACTCGCCTTCGGCGGCCGGCGCGCTCGCAGCCGGGGTGCCTTCCTCATCGGCCGCGTCGTCAGATTCGGCGACGTCTTCGAGGTCCTCGAGTTCGATGTCGTCCTCGGCTACGTCGAGTTCGGGATCGACGTCGAGGTCGCCGTCGAGTTCCTCATCGGCGCCGGCCTCGGCGTCGGTGTCGGCGGGGGAGGCATCCTTCTTGGCCCGGCCGCGGGTGCCCGGCGCCTTCTTCGCGGCAGCCTTGGTGGCGCGCGCCTTGGTCGGGGTGGCTGTTCCGTCAATGATCTCGGAATCGCCGGCTTCGGCTCCGGCGGCGCGGGGAGCGGCCTTGGCGGCACGCTTGACCGGCGCAGAACCGTTGGCCGCCTTGGCTGCCGGCTTCTTCGCGGGAGTCTTGGTGGCGGTGCGCTTCACCGGCTCATCGGTTGCCGGGCTTGCCTTCGTCGCTGCCACGTACACCCTTTCGGTCGTGCTGGCTCTCGGCGGGCGTGGGCGCGCCACCGAAAGCGTCGGCTATGAGGACTATTGGCGTGGATCTCGTGGTGGATTCTCGCCGCTATCCGGTAGGCGGCCGCCATCGACCATTGTAACGACAGTGTGGGCCGCCACCGCGCCGAGCGACGAAAAATCAGCGTGTGACGTCGGCCTGTGCCGCCATCGCGGCCCCGACGATGCCCGCCTCGTTCTGCAACTCCGCCGCGACCACCGGCGTCCGGTTCTTCAGCAGCGGGATCCATTTGTCCGCCTTGCGGCTGATGCCGCCGCCGGCGATGAACAGCTCAGGCCAGAGCGCATTCTCGATGCTGACCAGCACTTTCGTCACTTCCTGGCTCCACCGCTCGTAGCTCCAGTCTTTGCGTTCCTTGACCGAGGAGGCCGCCCGATGCTCGGCCTCTTTGCCGTCGACCTCGAGATGGCCGAACTCGGTGTTGGGCAGCAGCTGACCGCCGTGGATCACCGCGGATCCGATCCCGGTGCCGAAGGTCAGCAGGATGACCACGCCGTCCCGGTTGCGTCCGGCGCCGTGGTGCTGCTCGGCGATGCCCGCGGCATCGGCGTCGTTGAGCACCACCACGTGCTGGCCGCCCAGGGCCGCACCGATGACCTCGGCGGCGTTGGTGCCGATCCAGCCCTTGTCGACGTTGGCCGCGGTCTGCACGACGCCGTTGACGACGACACCGGGGTAGGTGACGCCCAGCGGCCCGGTCCAGTCGAAGTGCTTGACTACCTCGGCGACCGTCGCGGCGACCGCTTCGGGGGTGGAGGGCTGCGGGGTCAGCAATTTGTAGCGGTCGCCGATCAGTTTGCCGGTGTCGAGATCGACGATCCCACCCTTGACCCCGCTGCCACCGACGTCGACGCCGAAGCCGCGGTTCTGTCCGGGGGTGGTGGGGGATTCGGTCTCGGGCATGGGCTGCTCCTCGGCGACGCGGGCGGTCTGCGCGATGCACACACTAGTGGCTGCGCGGGCCTTTGTGTTCGGTGTCGGGAGGTCTGTGCTGCGATGGTCAGATGAGTGACAACGGGGGACCCGAGTTACGGGCGCTGGCGGAGCAGCTGGCCACCGAAGCCGCCGCGTTCGTCCGCAGCCGGCGTGCGGAAGTCTTCGACGGCGAGCACGGCTCGATCGGCACGCATTCTGTTCAGACGAAGAGCACACCGACCGATCCGGTGACGATTGTGGACACCGAAACCGAACTGCTACTGCGTGATCGGCTCAGCGCGCTGCGCCCCGACGATGTGATTCTCGGGGAGGAGGGCGGCGGCCCGGCGGCCGGTGCGGACGGTGCGGTCTGCTGGGTGCTTGACCCGATCGACGGCACGGTGAACTTCATGTACGGAATTCCGGCATATGGGATCTCGGTCGCCGCTCAGATCGACGGCGTGTCGGTGGCGGGCGCGGTCGCCGACGTGGTCAGCGGTGAGGTCTATTCGGCGGCTGCCGGGCACGGCGCCCAGGTGTCCAGCGGCGGGCAGCGCCGGGAGCTGCGGGCCGCCTCGGTGACCGAGTTATCGATGGCGTTGGTGGGCACCGGTTTCGGCTACGCCCCGCAACAGCGCGCCGAGCAGTCGGCGTTGCTGGCGCAGTTGCTGCCGCTGGTGCGCGACGTCCGCCGCATCGGGTCGGCCTCGCTGGATCTGTGCATGGTCGCCGCGGGCCGTCTCGACGCCCACTACGAGCACGGCCTGCACGTGTGGGATTGGGCGGCGGGCGCGCTGATCGCCGCGGAGGCGGGCGCGGTGGTGGCATTGCCGCGGATCAACGAGGAGGGCGCGCTGCTGGTGGCTGCGGCGCCGGGCATCGCGGGCGCGCTCACCGACGCCCTGGAGGGTTTCGGGGGATTGCGGCCGCTGGCCTAGTCAGCAGGTGCCGTTGTGGATCTTGGTCAGCAAGGTCGAATCGGCCGGCTCGGTGGCGTCCGGGCGCAGACCGGCCAGGACGGCGTCGATGTCGTCGCTGTGCGCCAGCGTGGTGAAGTCGGTGCCGATGGCCAGGTCCACCGTGTCGTCCTTGCGGTCGTCCTGGAACAGCTCGACGCAGGGTGCCACCAGCCAGACCGCGGCCGCTGCCGCCCGGCCGCTGGTGCCGAAGCGGATCTGGCCCTGGCAGGACAGCCGGGTGTTGGTGTAGATCGGATCGTTGGCCGCGGTGGGCTGGGCGAAGCCGAGGTCACGCAGTGCGCCGGCGACCTCGCCGGCCTGGCCGCCCTGGCCGCTGGCGTTGAGTACCCGGATCTTGGTGTCGACGAGCTTGGCCGGTGCGACGTCGATCATCGACGAGTGCGACACCTGCTGGCCGAGGGTGGGGGCGCCGGGATCGGCGGCCGGTGGCGGCGGGTTGCAGGCCGCGGCCTCCCGCACGTCGACCGGACGGGTCAGTACGAATCCCCACACAATCGCGGTGATCACGAACATCACGCCCAGCGCGATGAGTCCGGGCAGGTAGTTGCGTCGACGGAACGGACGACCGTGCTTGTCGAAGGCCGTACCCTCCGTGATTTGAGCGACCACGGATGCACTCTAGAGGCACCGGGTGGATCCCGGCCCAACACGCCCGTCGAACAGAATGAATACATGTGACGTAAATCACATGCAACGTAAGGTGCATCTGGGCACGAATCGTTTGGCGGATCCGTTCCACGCTGATACAAAGCCATGCTGAGGTTACGAGGGGACAAAAGATGGCTACCGACTACGACGCCCCGCGGCGCACCGAGACCGACGAGGTGTCCGAGGATTCGCTGGAGGAACTCAAGGCGCGCCGCAACGAGGCGCAGTCGGCCGTAGTGGACGTCGACGAGACGGATTCCGCGGAGAATTTCGAGCTGCCCGGCGCCGATCTTTCGGGCGAGGAGCTGGTGGTCCGGGTCGTCCCGAAGCAGGCCGACGAGTTCACCTGCTCGAGCTGCTTCTTGGTGCACCACCGCAGCCGGCTGGCCAGCGACAAGAACGGTGTGTTGCTCTGCACGGACTGCGCCGCGTAGTCAGCCGTCCCGCGACGATGCTGCCGAGGGACGAGGCGGAGGAGGAGCGGGACAATCAGCTCCGCAGCGCTGAGAGCACCCGATCCGGGTGGCGGGCGCTGACCAGCCAGTACGGCGTCGGATCGTCGGGATCGTCGAGCACCACCAGAACCAGCGGGCCCACCCAGCCGCGATGCAGCACGAACGCCGCCGGATCGAGCTGACGCCCCAGCGCTGCCGACTTGGCCGTCGGCGGGATCTCGGCCGACCGGGACACCACCGACGTCGGCAGATGCGCCTGGCCTGCCCACAATTCGACGTCATCGCCGTTGTCGCCGCCGGTTACAACCCGGACCTCGGTGCGGCTCATCCACAGCAGCACGCCCACCGCGACGGCACCGAGCACGGCATACGGCAGCCACACCGGCAGGGTGCGCACACCCATGGTGACTTCCTTGGCGATCAGTGCCGCCAATGCCAGACCGAGCGGCCACCACCACCACGGCACCCAGAGCCGCTCGCGGTACCGCACGGTTTGCGAGGTCACACGCGAACCAGACACGCGGCCAAGGGTAGTCTTCGCATCGTGCCGACCAGTCTCGCGGTGGTTCGCCTTGACCGCGATCTCCCAATGCCCAGCCGCGCCCACGACGGCGACGCGGGCGTGGATTTGTTCAGCGCCCAAGACGTCGAGCTGGCGCCCGGTGAGCGCGCGCTGGTAGCCACCGGCATCGCCGTGGCGATTCCGCACGGCATGGTCGGATTGGTCCACCCGCGCTCCGGTTTGGCTGCGCACGTTGGTCTTTCGATCGTCAACAGCCCTGGCACGATCGACGCCGGTTATCGCGGCGAAGTCAAGATCTCGTTGATCAACCTCGACCCCGCGACGCCGATCACGATCCGGCGTGGCGACCGCATCGCCCAATTGCTGGTCCAGCGGGTCGAACTTCCAGAGCTGGTCGAGGTGGCCTCGTTCGACGAGGCCGGACTGGCTGACACCACCCGTGGCGAAGGCGGCCACGGATCCTCCGGCGGACATGCGAGTTTGTGATGGCATTCGGCAGACGTAAGAACGAATCAGGCACCGGCACGGACGAGACGGCGCAGGCCGCGGTGGTCCACGACCCCGCTTCCGGCGACGTCGACGACACCGATGACGGCTATGACGGCGGCCCGTTCGACATCGAGGACTTCGACAACCCGGCCGACGCCGCCGAAGCCCGCCTGGACCTCGGTTCCGTGCTGGTGCCGATGCCGCCCGCCGGCCAGATCCAGGTCGAGTTGAACGAGGTGGGCGTGCCCAGCGCGGTCTGGGTGGTCACGCCGCACGGCCGGTTCACGATCGCCGCCTATGCCGCGCCGAAGTCGCCCGGGCTGTGGCGCGAGGTCGCCGGCGAGCTGGCCGACTCGTTACGCAAGGACAACGCACAGGTCTCCATCGAGGACGGACCGTGGGGCCGTGAGGTGGTCGGTACCGGGGCCGGCGTGGTGCGCTTCATCGGCGTCGACGGTTATCGCTGGATGATCCGCTGCGTGGTCAACGGCGCTCCCGAAGCCATGGCCAACCTGGTCGCGGAGGCACGAGAAGCCTTGGGCGACACCGTTGTTCGCCGCGGTGAAACTCCGCTGCCGGTCCGCACCCCGCTCCAGGTCCAGCTGCCCGAACCAATGCTCGAGCAGCTGCGTCAGGCCGCCGCCCAGCAGGCTCAGATGGCGGCCGCGCAGCAGGCGATGATCCAGGAGCAGCAGGGCCAAGCCCAGCCGCCGACCGAGCGCCGCAGCGCATCCGGCTCGGCGATGCAGCAGCTGCGCAGTTCCAGCACCGGCGGCTGATCACCCCTCGGCGTCGGTCAACGCCGCCAGACACGCGGAACCCAGTAGCTCCGGCTTCGGCCCGAAGTCGTCGAGGCTGACCGTCCGCAGGGCCGCCCGCGGTGCCGCCGCCACCCATTCCAGCGCCACCTCCAGCGGATGGATCGGGTCGTCTGTCGCCCCCACCACACCCATTGGCACACTCAGGCGTCCCAGCTCGGCGATGCTCGGCGCGACGTACCGCGCCGCGTCCTCCATCGCATCGGGCAGACCCGGCCACTGACCCAGCCAGCTTCGGGCCAGCTCGTCGGCCAGCCAGGCGGGGCTGGAGGCGCGCATCTGCGTGGTGGTGGCGACCAGACCCTCGGTGCGCAGCTGATGCGCGGTGTGGCGGGCCGACAGCGCGGCCGGAGCGGATTGGGCCGCGCCGCTCCATGCCGGCAGCGCGGCGAGCACCGCCACCGCGTGCCCCGGGTGGGCCAGCGCCCAGGCCAGCGTCACGGCCGCGCCGATGGACACCCCACCGACGATGATCGGCCCATTGCGGGCTGCGTCGTCGAGCGCTTCGAAGTAGCCGGCGATCAGCCGGGCGGGCTGCGGAGCAGGTGTGGCGACCACCGCGCCGACGCCGTGCAGGGGGCCGGCGAACGCCCGGTAGACGTAGTCGTCATCGCTTCCCGTGCCGGGCAGCAGCACCGCGGTGACACCCCGAAAAGTGATCGTCATCTCATGATCGTGCCCTGTGACGTATTAGCAACGCCCGCCGCGGGTATGCCACATGGCGTTAGGGAACCAAGAGGTCTACCGTTGCGTTGGCATTGTGATCCGCTGGAGTATCAGGAGAGGCCATGGCTACGGCCGAAAGTTTCGTCCGACGTCTGACTCGTCGTTTGACGGAAGACCCTGAGCAGCGCGACGTCGAGGAACTCACCGACGAAGCCGCCGGCACCGGCGCCCAGCGAGCAATCGATTGCCAGCGCGGCCAAGAGGTCACCATGGTGGGCACTCTGCGCAGTGTCGAGACCAACGCCAAGGGGTGCGCCGGCGGCGTGCGCGCCGAGCTCTTCGACGGCACTGACACCGTGACGCTGGTCTGGTTGGGGCAGCGCCGTATCGCCGGTATCGAGTCGGGTCGAGCCCTTCGGGTCCGCGGTCGCCTCGGCACCCTCGAGAACGGAACGAAGGCCATCTACAACCCGCACTACGAGATCCAGACTTGAGTCGTCCCGTCGAAGACAGCGATCGCAGTCAGGACGAGGCGGCCGACACCCCGGCGGTGACCCCCGAGGAGAAGACGCCCGCCCAGGCGCTGCTCGCTCAGATGGGCGGCGTCAGCGGCCTGGTCTACTCGGCACTGCCGGTGGCGGTGCTCGTCCCGGTGAACACCGCCTTCGGCCTGGTGCCCGCCATCAGTGCCGCGCTCGGCGTCGCCGCCCTGATCCTGGTGTGGCGGCTCTACCGCCGCGATTCGGTGCAGCCCGCCATCTCGGGATTCATCGGCGTGGGGATCAGCGCGCTCATCGCCTGGTTCGTGGGCGCGTCGAAGGGCTACTTCCTGTTGGGCATCTGGACGTCGCTGATCTGGGCGGCGGTATTCGCGCTGTCGGTGGTCATCCGCCGGCCGGTTGTGGGGTACGCCTGGAGCTGGATCAGCAACAAGGACCGCGCGTGGCGCGGCAACCGGCGCGCGGTGTTCGCTTTCGACGTCGCGACGCTGACCTGGGTGCTGGTGTTCGCCTCCCGATTCGCGGTGCAACGCCACCTGTACGACGCCGACCAGACCGGCTGGCTCGGGGTGGCCCGGATCGCTATGGGCTGGCCCCTGACCGCGGTGGCCGCGCTGGTGACCTACCTGGCGATCCGCGCCGCGCAACGCGCCATCCACGCCGCCCACGCACGCAGCCACGACGGCGACGTCGCGCCCGCCGAAGACTGACTGTGGTTGCGCGCGACGACCGTCTACTCGTCGTCGTCGCGGTACTCGCGTCCTTCGTCGCCTTTCTCGACGGTTCGGTGGTGAATCTGGCGCTGCCCGCCATCAGTGCCGAACTCGGCGGCGGCCTGGTCATCCAGCAGTGGGTCGTCGACGGATACCTGCTGACGTTGGGCGCCCTGATTCTGCTGGCCGGCGCCATCTCCGACGCCTTCGGACGGCTGACGGTGCTGCGCGCCGGGCTAATGGTCTTCGGCGTCGCCTCGCTGCTGTGCGCGGCTGCGCCCAACGGACTGGTGCTGGTCATCGGCCGCTGCGTCCAGGGACTGGGCGCCGCATTCCTGGTCCCCAGCTCATTGGCCATGCTCAATGCCCGGTTCACCGGCGCCGAGCAGTCCCGCGCGATCGGGGTCTGGACGGCCTGGACCGGCACCGCATTCGTCATCGGGCCGCTGCTGGGCGGTGTGCTCGTCGAAACCCTGGGCTGGCGGTGGGTTTTCGCCGTCAACGTGGTCCCACTGGCAGTCACTCTGATCCTCACCGGGAAGCTGACCGATCGGTCACCCCGGACGGGTGCCCGTATCGACGCCGTCGGCGCGCTCCTCACGGCGGTGGGGTTGAGCGCGACGGTCTTCGCGATGATCGAGCAGCAGCGGCTCGGCTGGCACCACCCCGCCATCGTCATCGCGCTGATCGTCGGGCCCGCCAGCCTGATCGCGTTCGGCTGGTGGGAACGCCACGCCCGTCATCCGATGCTGCCGCCGGCGGTCTTCTCGGCGCGCAACTTCACGGTCGGCAACCTCGCCACCGTGTTCCTCTACGCGGGCATCTCACTGGGCCAGCTGCTGGTGGCGTTGTTCGTGCAGGAGGTCGCGGGACTGTCGCCCGCGCAGGCCGGTCTGGCGACGCTGCCGGTGCCGGTCCTGTCGTTCCTGCTGGCGGCCCGGTTCGGTGAGCTCGCGGGCCGCTACGGCCCGCGCCGCTTCATGGCCGCGGGACCGTTGATCGCCGCGGCGGGGTTCGGATGGATGGCGATCGGCATAGGCAACGTGTGGCTGCAGACGCTGCCCGGCATGGTGCTGTTCGGGGTGGGGCTTTCGGTTGCCGTGTCCCCGCTGACGGCCGCGGTCCTGGCCGCCGTCCCGACGTCGCAAAGCGGTATCGGCTCGGCGATCAACAATGCGGTCGCCCGGGTGGCGGGTCTGATCGCGATCGCGTTCACCGCTGTCATCGTCGGTGGCGCAATGACTTTCGACGGTTTCCGGCAGGGCGTTGTGACCGCCGCGGTACTCCTGGTGATCGCGGGCATCGTCTCGGCGGTAGGCATCCGCGACGACATGCCTGCGTTGTCCGCCGGGTCGCCGGCGTACCGGGACTAGCCCGTCGAGGCCGACAGCACGGTCTTGCGCAGCTCGTCTTCCACTTCCGGAGCAGCCACGAACAGCAGCTCGTCGCCGCCCTCCAGCGGCTCGTCGGCCTCCGGCACGATCACCCGCGGCCCGCGCAGGATCGTCACCAGTGTGGCGTCCCGCGGCAGGTTCAGCTTGCGAACCGGTCGTCCGCCCCACGGGGTGTCGTCGGGCAGGGTGATCTCGACGAGGTTGGCGTGGCCCTGGCGGAACTGCATGAGCCGCACCAGGTCGCCGACCGCGACGGCTTCCTCCACCAGCGAGGCCAGCATCCGCGGTGTGGAGACCGCCACATCGACGCCCCACGAGTTGTCGAAGAGCCACTCGTTGCGCGGATCGTTGACCCGGGCCACGACGCGGGAGACCGCGAACTCCGTCTTGGCCAGCAGGGACAGCACCACGTTCGCCTTGTCGTCACCGGTGGCGGCGACGACTACGTCGAATTCCTGAAGGTGCACCGACTCCAGCAGGCTGATCTCGCAGGCGTCGCCGAGCCGCCAGTGCGCGGCCGGGATCGCGTCGACGTCGAGATGCTCGGCGTTGCGCTCGATCAGCGTCACGTCGTGCTCGCTCTCGAGCAGTTCGCGGGCAATCGACCGGCCGACGGCGCCCGCCCCGGCGATCGCCACTTTGAGCCGTTTGTCGCCCATCAGTGCCCCTCTCCGACGTCAGGGCCGGGTGGCAGCGCGGCGATGGCCAGCGCTTCGGCGGCGCGCCCGGACACCGCCGCGATGTACACCTGGTCGCCGGCCTGCAGAACGGTCTTGGGCTCGGGCAGGATGCCGGTGCCGAACCGGACCACGAACGCGACCCGTGCGCCGGTCGCCTCCTCCAGCGAGGTCAGTCGGTGACCCACCCAGCCCTCGTGCAGCGCCACTTCGGCGACGGCCATCGTGCCGGTGGGATCACGCCATTTGGTGGTCTCGGTGTCGCGCACCAGCGCGCCCAGCAGCCGGTCGGTCGTCCACGGCACGGTGGCCACCGTCGGGATGCCCAGGCGTTCGTAGACCGCGGCGCGTTTGGCGTCGTAGATGCGCGCGACCACGCGCTGCACACCGAACGTCTCGCGGGCGACGCGCGCGGAGATGATGTTGGAGTTGTCCCCGGAGGACACCGCGGCGAACGCATCGGCGTTCTGGATTCCCGAGCGCAGCAGGACTTCTCGGTCGAAGCCCATGCCCAGCACCCGCTCGCCGGAGAAGTCCGGGGACAGCCGGTGGAAGGCCGTCGGGTCCCGGTCGATGATCGCCACTTCGTGGCCTATCCGGGACAGCGCGTCGGCCAGCGACGCGCCGACGCGGCCGCATCCCATCACCACTACCCGCACCTGGTGTCCTCTCGACTTTGCCGTGTGCCGACCCGACCGTATGGGGAACGCTACAGCCAAATCGGGGAAGGCCTACTCTTGGCACTCGTGTCTAAGCTTTCGACCGCCGCACGTCGGCTGGTCCTGGGGCAGCCGTTCCGCAGCGACAAGCTGAGCCACACGCTGCTGCCCAAGCGCATTGCGTTGCCGGTCTTCGCCTCCGATGCCATGTCGTCGGTGGCCTATGCGCCCGAGGAAATTTTCCTGGTGCTCTCGGTGGCCGGCCTGTCGGCCTACACGATGGCGCCGTGGATCGGGGTGATGGTCGCGCTGGTCATGCTCGTGGTGGTGGCGTCTTACCGGCAGAACGTGCACGCCTACCCCTCGGGTGGCGGCGACTACGAGGTGGTCACCACCAACCTGGGGCCGACGGCGGGCCTGACGGTGGCCAGCGCCCTGCTGGTCGACTACGTGCTGACCGTCGCGGTGTCGATGGCCTCGGCGATGTCCAACATCGGGTCGGCGTTTCCGTTCATCGCGCAACACAAGGTGGCGTTCGCCGTCGCCGCCATCGTGCTCCTGACCGCGGCGAACCTACGCGGTATCCGGGAGTCGGGCACCGCGTTCGCCATCCCGACCTATGCCTTCATCGTCGGCATGTTCGTCATGCTGATCTGGGGCTTCTTCCAGATCTACGTCCTCGGTGACCATCTGCAGGCCGAGTCGGCGAAGTTCGAGCTGCATTCCGAGCACGGCGACGTCATGGGATTCGCGCTGGTGTTCCTTGTCGCACGGGCATTCTCGTCAGGCTGTGCGGCACTGACGGGCGTGGAGGCGATCAGCAACGGCGTGCCCGCATTCCGCAAACCCAAGTCCAAGAACGCCGCCACCACGCTGCTGCTGCTGGGCGGCATCGCGATCACCCTGTTCATCGGAATGATCGTGCTGGCCATCGAGACCGGCGCCAAAGTTGCCGAGCGGCCTGAGGAGCAGCTCATCGGGGCGCCGGCCAACTATCACCAGAAGACGCTGGTGGCCCAGCTTGCGGACACGGTATTCGCGGGTTTCCCGCTGGGCCTGTGGCTGATCACCGGTGTCACCGCGCTGATCCTGGTGCTGGCCGCCAACACCGCCTTCAACGGATTCCCGGTGCTCGGCTCGATCCTGGCCCAGGACCGGTTCCTGCCGCGCCAGCTGCACACCCGAGGTGACCGGCTGGCGTTCTCGAACGGCATCCTGTTCCTGGCGGCGGCCGCGATCGCGTTCGTGGTCGCGTTCCGCGCGGAAGTGACCGCCCTGATCCAGCTCTACATCGTCGGTGTGTTCGTGTCGTTCACGCTCAGCCAGATCGGCATGGTCCGGCACTGGACGCGCCACTTGCGTACCGAAACCGACCCGCGCGCTCGCCGGCACATGATGCGCTCACGGGTGATCAACACGATCGGTTTCATCGCCACCGGCGCGGTGCTCATCGTCGTTCTCGTCACCAAGTTCGCCGCCGGCGCGTGGATCGCAATTCTGGCCATGTCAAGCCTTTTCATCCTGATGAAGGCGATCCACAAGCACTACGACACGGTGGCCCGCGAGCTGGCCGAGCAGGAAGCCGAGCAGGGCGATGTGGTGCTGCCCAGCCGGAACCACGCCGTCGTGCTGGTCTCCAAGCTGCACATGCCGACGTTGCGCGCGCTGTCCTATGCCAGGGCCACCCGGCCCGATGTGCTCGAAGCCATCACCGTCAACGTCGACGACTCCGAGACACGCCAGCTGGTCCACAAGTGGGAAGACAGCGACATCACCGTCCCGCTGAAAGTCGTTGCCTCCCCGTACCGAGAGGTCACCCGTCCGGTACTCGACTACGTCAAGCGGATCAGCAAGGAGGCACCGCGCACGGTGGTGACGGTCTTCATCCCGGAGTATGTGGTCGGCCATTGGTGGGAGCAGGTGTTGCACAACCAGAGTGCGCTGCGACTCAAGGGACGACTGCTGTTCATGCCCAATGTGATGGTGACTTCGGTTCCGTGGCAACTCAATTCGTCGGAGCGCGTGCACGAGTTGCAGTCGCAGAACGCTCCGGGCGACGTACGACGGGGCTTTTTGGAGTGAATCGATAGTGAGTCAGGGGGACACGGTCGAGCTGGAACTGACCACCGGCGCGGCCGCCAACGGGGGTAGCTGCGTGGCACGCCACGACGGCAGGGTGGTGTTCGTCCGGTACGCGCTGCCAGGTGAAGTGGTGCGGGCCCGGGTGACCGGTGACCGCGGATCCTATTGGCACGCAGAGGCAATCGAGATCCTCCAACCGTCGCCGGACCGGGTGGAGTCGCACTGCCGGATCGCCGGCGTCGGCGGGGCCGGCTGCTGCGATTTGGCGTTCGCCACGCCCGAGGCGGCCCGGGTACTCAAGGGTCAGGTGGTGGCCAATCAGCTGGCCCGCCTCGGTGATTTTCATTGGGACGGGGTGGCCGAGCCGCTCGGTGACGGCGCGGCCCGTGGCTGGCGCACCCGGGTGCGGCTGGACACCACCGCTGCGGGCCGGGTGGGTTTCCACCGCTATCACAGTTCGGAACTCGTCACCGATTTGGACTGCGCGCAGCTCCCGGCCGGCATGCTCGACGGACTGCCGGACGTGGCGTGGGCGCCGGGGGCTCATGTGCACGTGGCCGTCGACGACGACGGTGACCGGCATGTCGTGCAGTCGGGGCCGCGGTCGGGCCGCAAGGTCTCGACCCGGGTCGTCGAGGGCAATTACGAAGCGGTGCAACGGGTCGGCGACCGGGTCTGGCGGATACCGGTGACGGCGTTCTGGCAGGCGCACCGCGACGCCGCCCGGGTGTACAGCGGCCTGATCGGTCAGTGGGCGCAGCTGGACGCCGGGATGACGGCGTGGGATCTGTACGGCGGCTCCGGGGTCTTCGCGGCGGCGCTCGCCGAAGGCGTCGGCGACACCGGGCAGGTCATCACCGTCGACACCTCGCGCGGCTCGTCGCGGGCTGCGCACGCGGCGCTTGCCGACCTCACCTGCGTATCGGTGGTCACCGATTCGGTCCGGCGGGCGTTGAGCGCACAGCCGCGCCGCGCAGATGTCGCGGTGCTCGACCCGCCGAGAGCCGGTGCCGGCCGGGAGATCATCGACCAGCTGGCGACCGCCGAAGTTCCGCGGGTGATCCATATCGGTTGTGAGGCAGCATCATTCGCCCGTGATATCGGGCTCTATCGCAAGCAGGGTTACACCGTCGAGGAGCTGCGGGTGTTCGACTCGTTTCCGCTCACCCATCACGTCGAGTGCGTCGCGATACTCACCCGCTGACGCCTGGCGACTAGAGTGCTTGCACAGGTGTGCCGGGAAGTCTGGTCGGCGTGAGCTTTTCCATGCCCGTCGATGTCTGAGGAGACTGGTGGCCGACCGCAAGCCGAATCTCGCCCACGCGCTGTTCGCCCGGGGATCGTGGGCGGAGACATCGCGCATCAGCGCGATCCTGCGCAAAGAGACGGTCGGTGGCGCGCTGCTGCTGGTGGCCGCGGCGATCGCCCTGATCTGGGCCAACTCACCCTGGTCGGGGGCCTACCACCGGCTGGGGGACTTCCATGTCGGCACCGACCGGCTGGGCCTGCACCTGGATCTGACGCTGGGCGGTTGGGCCGCCGACGGTCTGCTGGCGATCTTCTTCTTCGTCGTCGGGCTCGAACTTAAGCGCGAGTTCGTCGCAGGCGATCTTCGCGATCCCGGTCGCGCCGCGTTGCCGATCGCGGCCGCGGTGGGCGGCATGGTGGTACCGGCAGTGATCTTCGTCTCCTTCACCTTCGGTGAAGGAGCCGGCGCGGCGCGGGGCTGGGCCATCCCGACGGCGACCGACATCGCGTTCGCGGTCGCGGTGCTGGCTGTGCTGTCCACCCATCTGCCGGGGGCGCTGCGCACGTTCCTGCTGACCCTCGCCGTCGTCGACGACTTGTTGGCGATCACGGTGATCGCGGTGTTCTACACCGAGAAGATCAATCTCACCGCGCTGCTGGTCGCGCTGATCCCGCTGGCGCTGTTCACGGTGCTCGTACAGCGCCGGATCCGGTCCTGGTGGCTGCTGATCCCATTGGCCGCGCTGACGTGGGCCTTTGTCCACGAGTCCGGCGTGCATGCGACGGTCGCGGGGGTGCTGCTGGGTTTCGCGGTGCCGGTCATGCGCAGCGCAGCTGCCGGTGGTCCGGAGGCCGGCCCCGGGCTAGCCGAGCATTTCGAGCACCGGATGCGCCCGGTGTCGGCGGGTTTCGCGGTGCCGGTGTTCGCGTTCTTCGCCGCCGGTGTGACCTTCGGTGGCTATGACGGTTTGATAACGGCGCTGTCCGATCCGATCGCGATGGGCATCGTCGCCGCGCTGGTGGTCGGCAAGACGGTCGGGGTCTTCGGCACGACCTGGGTGCTGGCCGCGGTGACCCGCGCCCGGCTCGACTCGGCTTTGCGCTGGGTCGATGTGTTCGGTATGTCGATGCTGGCCGGCATCGGGTTCACGGTGTCCCTGCTGATCGGCGAATTGGCCTACGATCCGGGCTCCGAACGCCACGATGTCGTCAAGGTCGCGGTGCTGGCAGGAAGTTTGCTGGCCGCCCTGCTCGCGTCGGTCGTGCTGCGGCTGCGCAACCGGCATTACAGGCTGGTGTGGGAGCTGGAAAACCGCGATCTCGACCACGACGGTGTGCCCGACATCTACGAGTCTGGACAGGACTGATCTCTACTACGGTGCGTAGACTGGCCAGATGCTTGAACAGGTACGCGGCCCCGCAGATCTGCAACACCTGTCCCAGGCCCAGCTGACAGATCTGGCTGCTGAGATTCGCCAGTTCTTGATCCACAAGGTCGCTGCCACGGGCGGCCACCTCGGGCCCAATCTCGGTGTTGTCGAGTTGACGCTGGCGCTGCACCGCGTCTTCGACTCTCCGCATGATCCGATCCTCTTCGATACCGGTCATCAGGCCTACGTGCACAAGATGCTCACCGGCCGCGCCGCCGACTTCGACACGCTGCGCAAGAAGGACGGCCTGTCGGGATATCCGGCGCGGGCCGAGAGCGAGCACGACTGGGTGGAATCCAGCCATGCGTCGGCCGCGCTGTCCTACGCCGACGGTCTGGCGAAAGCCTTCGAGCTGACCGGACATCGCAACCGGCACGTGGTGGCCGTGGTGGGCGATGGCGCGCTGACCGGCGGCATGTGCTGGGAAGCCCTGAACAACATCGCCGCCGCCAAACGGCCGGTGATCATCGTCGTCAACGACAACGGGCGTTCCTACGCGCCGACCATCGGCGGGCTGGCCGACCATCTGGCCGGGCTGCGGCTGCAGCCGGGCTACGAGCGGGTGCTGGAGCGTGGCCGGGTCGCCGTGCGCGGGATGCCCGTCATCGGCGAGGCCTGCTACCAGGCCATGCACAGCGTGAAGGCCGGCATCAAGGACGCGCTGTCACCGCAGGTGCTGTTCACCGACCTCGGTCTGAAGTACGTCGGCCCGATCGACGGCCACGACGAGCATGCGGTCGAGAGCGCGCTTCGGCACGCCCGCGGCTTCAAGGCCCCGGTGATCGTGCACGTGGTCACCCGCAAGGGCATGGGGTACGCCCCGGCCGAGAACGACGAGGCCGAGCAGATGCACTCCTGCGGCGTCATCGATCCTGACACCGGCCTGGCCACGAAGTCGGCCGCGCCGGGCTGGACGTCGGTCTTCTCCGATTCGCTGATCTCATACGCCGCCAAACGGCGCGACATCGTGGCGATCACCGCGGCGATGCCCGGTCCGACCGGGCTGTCGGCATTCGGCGAGCGCTTTCCGGACCGGTTGTTCGATGTCGGTATCGCCGAGCAGCACGCGATGACATCGGCGGCCGGGTTGGCGATGGGCGGCCTGCATCCGGTGGTGGCGATCTATTCGACGTTCCTCAATCGTGCGTTCGACCAGATGATGATGGACGTCGCCCTGCACAAGCTGCCGGTGACGATCGTGCTGGATCGTGCCGGGGTCACCGGCAACGACGGCGCCAGCCACAACGGCATGTGGGATCTGTCGATCCTGGGCATCGTTCCCGGCATGCGGGTGGCAGCGCCGCGCGACGGCGCCCGCCTGCGTGAGGAACTCGGCGAGGCGCTCGAGGTCAACGACGGCCCGACCGCTATCCGATTCCCCAAAGGCGAAGTGGGCGAGGATATTCCGGCACTCGAGCGGGTGGCTGGTATGGACATCCTGGCTCGCCCGGCCGACGGCCTGAGTCAGGACGTCCTGCTCGTGGCGGTGGGTTCGTTCGCACCGATGGCGCTGAAAGTCGCACAGCGACTGCGCAATCAGGGCATCGGGGTGACGGTGGTCGACCCGCGCTGGGTGCTTCCGGTGCCCGACGGGATTGCGCCGCTTGCCACATCGCACAAGCTGGTGGTGACGATGGAGGACAGTGGTGTGCACGGTGGCATCGGCTCCACCGTCTCGGCTTACCTGCGTGCAGCGGGCATCGACGTGCCGTGTCGCGATCTCGGTGTGCCGCAACGGTTCATCGACCACGCCGGCCGCGCTGAGGTGCTCGAGGAGATCGGCCTGACCGAGCAGAACATCGCCCGTCAGGTCACCGGCTGGGTGGCCGCACTTGGAACGCTCGACGACACGGTCAGCGATTCTGCCGAAAAGACGAACTGACTCACGCCTCTTCGGCGGGAGCGGGACTCAGCGCCTCGGCGAGCACCGGGACCACGAGCGAACGCTGCCATTGTCTGGCCCCGCCGTCGCGCAGGACTGAATCGATGGCCGCGCTGACATCGCCGGTGTCCTGCCAATCCCAGCACAGCCTGCGGACAAGTTCCGGGGACACCAGGTTCTCGGTGGGAACCCGCACCCGATCGGACAACTCGGACAGGCGCGCCCGGGCGGCGTCGAGCCGGGCTGCGGCCTCGGGCTTGCGTTTGGCCCAGCGCACCGCCGGCGGCGGCCCGTTCTGCGGTTCTGCGCTGTCGGGCGGGTCGGGGTTGGTGCGGGCGGACTCCAGTGCCGCCAGCCAGACGTGGGCGCTGCGACGCTGTTTGTGCCCCCCGAAGATCGGCAGCTTGGTCAGTTCCTCGACGGTCTTGGGGTCTGCGACGGCCGCGGCGATGATCGCCGAGTCCGGCAGGATGCGCCCCGGAGCGATGTCGCGGCGGCGGGCGATCTGATCGCGCACCGTCCACAGTTCGCGCACCGCGGCCAGGGCCTGGCGGTTGCGGACCTTGTGCAGACCTGAGGTCCGCCGCCAGCGGTCACGTCGGGTCGGGGTGGCCTCGGAACGGCGAAGATGCTCGAATTCTTCTGCGGCCCAACCGGATTTGTCTTGCTCGGTGAGCACGTCATCGATCGCGTGGCGCAGGGCGATCAGTACTTCGACATCCAGTGCGGCGTAGTTCAGCCACTCGTCGGGCAGCGGACGTTTGGACCAGTCCGCCGCGCCGTGCCCCTTGGCGAGCCCGAGCCCGAGCAGGCGTTGCACCATCGCCGCCAGGTTGACCCGTTCGAATCCGGCCAGCCGTCCGGCCAATTCGGTGTCGTAGAGCGCGGGCGGGTGCATCCCCACCTCGGCAAGGCAGGGCAGGTCCTGATCGGCGGCGTGCAGGATCCATTCGTCGTCGGCCAGCACCTCGGCCACCGGCCGCAGCACGTCGATCGGGCTGCTGCCGTGGTTGACCGGGTCGATCAGGACGGTGCCAGCGCCGGTGCGGCGAATCTGGATCAGGTAGGCGCGGTTGGAGTACCGGAAACCCGACGCGCGTTCGGCGTCGACGGCGAACGGCCCGCGGCCCTTCGCCAGCTGGTCGGCGGCCCGGGCGATCTCGTCGGCGCTGACCGACAGCGGCGGCACACCCTCGGACGGGCTGAGCAGGGGAGTCGCCTCGGGGGCGTCCTCGGCTGCGGCATCGGGCGCCGCGGTCGCGGCGTCATCGTCTGGTGTCATGTCAGGCGCGGGAGCGGGAACCTAGGTCCGTCACTCCGACCGGCGGCAGACCCGCGGCGTGTTCGAGGACCTCGCAGAATGCCTGGACGTGTGTGTCGAGCGCCATGGTGGTGGCCGTCCACGACGCGCGCATCTCGAGCTGGTGGGCGCGGGGCGGGCCGGAGATGTCGCCGTAGCGCACCGAGGTGGTGGCCGTGACGGTGCCGCCGAGTGCGGTGACGTGTTCGGAGCGGCTTTCGAGGGCGTCGACCAGCCAGCTCCAGGCCACCTCGGGCAGCAGCGGGTCGACAGCCTCGCTGGAGTCCAGGTCGGCCTGGATGTAGGCGACCAGGCGCATGGTGCCGTCCCAGGCTTCCGAGCCCTCGGGATCGTGCAGCAGGATCAGCCGGCCGAACGCATCGCCGTCGGAGGTCTCCGGGACGATCTCGGTGTCGGGGTGCTTGACCTCGGCGCCCAGCGCATAGCTGTACGGCGCGAGACGTTGCGGTGGACGGATCGGACCGAGTTCGATCTCCGCCCGTACCTGAGCGGTGTTCATCGCCGCCACCGCCTCGCGGAAAAGCGCGGGTTCCGCAGTGGTCACGTCGATTGACGCTAGCCCTATCGTCGAGGCCGGGCGGGCAGGCGCGCCGATTTGGTGCCATCCGGCGGGCAGGAGCGGAGCGACCCGGGGATGGGTCCGGCGGGCAGGAGCGGAGCGACCCGGGGATGGGTCCGGCGGGCAGGAGCGGAGCGACCCGGGGATGGGTCCGGCGGTCTGAGGGCTCATGGGCCGGGCTGACCGGCCCGTGGCAGCATTGACGCGATGAGTACCCGTCGCCAGCTGCCTGAGGCGCCCTATCTGGCCGCCGCCACTGGCCGCAAACCCAGCCGCATCCCGGTGTGGTTCATGCGCCAGGCCGGCCGATCGTTGCCCGAGTACCGCGAACTGCGGGCCAAGAACACGATGATGCAGGCCTGCTTCGACCCGGCCTTGATCAGCGAGATCACCCTTCAGCCGGTGCGCAGGCACGGGGTGGACGCGGCGATCCTGTTCTCCGACATCGTGGTTCCGATGCGCGCTGCGGGCATCGGCCTGGACATCGTTCCCGACGTCGGTCCGGTGATCGACAATCCGGTGCGGACCGCGGCCGATGTCGCCGCGCTGAAAGGTCTTGAGCTGCAGCGGGTCAGCGCGGTCTCGGACGCGGTGGGCCTGCTGGTCGGTGAGCTCGGTGAGGTGCCGCTGATCGGTTTTGCCGGCGCGCCGTTCACGCTGGCGTCCTACCTGGTGGAGGGCGGGCCGAGCAAGCTGCACGAGCGGACCAAGGCGATGATGTTCGCCGACCCCTCGACGTGGCATGCGCTGATGGGATTGTTGACCGACCTGACGATCGCCTTCCTCAAGGTGCAGCTCGACGCCGGTGTCGACGCCATCCAGGTGTTCGACTCGTGGGCGGGCACGCTGTCGCTGGCCGACTACCGGACCCACGTGCTGCCGCACAGCTCGCGGGTGTTCGCCGCGCTGGCCGACTACCGGGTGCCGATGACGCACTTCGGGGTGGGCACCGCGGAACTGCTGGGCGCCATGGGTGAGGCCGGCGCGACGGTCGTCGGTGTGGACTGGCGCACCGCGCTGGCCGACGCCGCCCTGCGGGTGGGCCCGAAGCTGGCGCTGCAGGGCAACCTGGATCCGGTCGTGCTGCTGGCCGGCTGGCCGGTTGTCGAGCAGGCGGCGCGGGCGGTGGTCGACGACGGCAGGCTGGCGGTCGACGCCGGCGCGGCGGGGCACATCTTCAACCTTGGGCACGGCGTACTGCCGCCCACCGATCCGGGGATCCTGACAGATCTGGTCGCGCTGGTGCACTCGTTGTGACAGAGCGGTATTGCGTTGTTGGGGGCGGCATTTCGGGTTTGGTCGCGGCCTATCGGCTACGCACGCTGGCCGGTGCGGATGCCGACATCACGCTGTTCGACCCCGCTGACCGCCTCGGTGGGATCCTGCGCACCGAACGGATCGCCGGCCAGCCGATGGACATCGGTGCCGAGGCGTTCGTGGTGCGTCGCCCTGAGGTGCCGGCACTGCTGACCGAGCTCGGCCTGGCGGGTCGCCAGATCAGCACCACGGGGGTGCGCCCCACCATCTACAGCCAGGGCCGCCTGCATCCGCTGCCGGCTGACACCGTCAACGGCATCCCGACCTCCGCCGCGTCGGTGACCGGCCTGGTCGACGATGCGACGATCGCGAAGATGGCCGCCGAGCCCAGCCGGCCCCTGCACTGGCAGCCGGGCTCCGACCCGGCGGTCGGCGCTGTGGTCGCCGACCGGTTCGGGGACCAGGTCGTCGCCCGCTCGGTCGACCCGATGCTGTCCGGCGTCTATGCCGGCTCGGCGGCCACTATCGGCATCCGTTCCGCGGTGCCCACGGTGGCTGCCGCGCTTGACGCGGGCGCCCCCAGCCTCACCGATGCGGGCCGCCGCGCACTGCCGGGTAGCACGCAGGGCCCGGTGTTCGGTGCCATCGACGGCGGCTACCAGGTGTTGCTCGACGCGCTGGTGGCACGCAGCCGGCTGCAGTGGGTGCAAACGTCGATACAGCACATCGCGCGCGACGGGACCGGGTGGAGCCTGCGCGATGACGACGGCCGGCAGTGGGGTGCCGACGGGGTGATCGTCGCGGTGCCGGCCCTCGGCTTGCGCCATTGCTGGCCGACATCGCGCCCACCGCCGGCGCGGCGGCAGCCCGGATTCCGGTTGCCTCCGCAGCGGTGCTGGCGCTGGCCGTCCCCGGTGGCACACCCCTGCCCGCGCAGTCCGGTGTGCTGGTCGCGACCGGAGAACGCTTGCACACCAAGGCGATCACGCTGTCCACCCGCAAGTGGGGATCGCGCGGCAACGCCGAGTTGTTGCGGTTGTCGTTCGGGCGCTTCGGCGATGATCTGGAGCGCTCGACGTCGGACACCGAACTGCAGAGCTGGGCGCTGGCCGATGTGTTGACGGTGTTCGGGATCGCGGTCGATCCGGTCGATGTGCGGGTGCACCGCTGGCTGGACGCGATGCCGCAGTATTCGCCAGGACATCGCGAGCTGGCCGCGGGGCTGCGTGCCGGATTGCCCCCCACACTGGCGATCGCGGGCAACTACCTCGACGGCATCGGGGTGCCGGCCTGTGTGGGCGTGGCGGGCCGCGCGGCCGAGGCTGTGGTGGCCGCCACCATCCGCCGATAGGCGAACCGCCGCGTGGCACGATAGGTGCCATGGCCAAACTGGACTTCGACGAGCTCAACGCCACGATCCGCTACGTCATGTTCTCGACCTTCGCGGCGGAACCGGGCGAGCTGGGCTTCGACGAAGAAGCCCGCGCCGCCGTCGCCGACGAGACGGCGACCTTCCTCAAACAGCAGGAGGACAACGGCGTCGTGGTGCGCGGCATCTACGACGTCGCGGGTCTGCGCGCCGACGCCGACTTCATGTTCTGGACGCATGCCGAGCGGATCGAGTCCCTGCAGGCGACCTACAACGACTTCCGCCGCACCACAACCCTGGGCCGGGCCGTCACCCCGGTGTGGAGCGCCGTCGCCCTGCACCGGCCCGCGGAGTTCAACAAGAGCCACATTCCGGCATTTCTGGCCGGCGAGGAGCCGGGTAACTACGTCTGCGTCTACCCGTTCGTGCGTTCGCTGGACTGGTATCTGCTGCCCGACGAGGACCGCCGCAAGATGCTGGCCGACCACGGTATGGCCGCCCGCAGTTACAAGGACGTCCGCGCCAACACCGTGCCCGCCTTCGCGCTCGGCGACTACGAGTGGATCTTGGCGTTCGAAGCCCCTGAGCTGTACCGCATCGTCGACCTGATGCGCGACTTGCGCGCCACCGAAGCCCGTCGGCACGTGCGCGAGGAAGTCCCCTTCTTCACCGGTCCGCGGATCGGCGTGGAGGAATTGGTCGCCAAACTGCCCTAGCAAACGCGCCTGCGAAGTCCCTGTTTGGCGGCCCTTAGTTCGCTACGATTGCGGAACCGTGAGTTCTGCACGGCCGAGACGATCGGGGGCCCGGGTGACAGGGCTGAGGGCGAAGCAGACGATCGCCTTGATCGTCGGCGTTGCCGCATGCTTCGTCGCGTTGGTCCTCACCGGACTGCTGAGCGGGTCTCGGATCTCGTTCGTCACCACCGTTGACAACCTGATGACCTCGCTCGCCGCCGTTGCGACGGTGGCCACGGCCATCACAGCGCGGACTGGTCGCGGCCGAATGCGAATCGCTTGGGCCACCATGTCAATTGGCCTCGGTTCGTTCACGCTCGGTTCTGTTCTCTGGTTCATCTACCGACTGATCGACTTCGAGGACCCGTTCCCTTCGGTGGCCGACCTGGCGTATCTCGTACTGCCGATTGCCACCGCGATCGCCTTGTTGTTGCTGTCCTCGGGGTTCAGTCGTACCTCGCGGACCAGGTTGGTCCTCGATGCGCTCGTCGTCGCCGGGTCCTTCGCCATTGTCGGCTGGGTCGCCGTGCTCGACCAGGTCTGGAACTCAGCTCCCGGCGACCGAATGAACGTGGCGGTCTCGGCCGGTTACCCGGTGCTGGACGCGGCCGTCCTCACCATCGGCTTCCTGGTAGTGGCCCGCGCGCAAGGTGGCCAGCGCCGGACTCTGGCGCTGCTGACGTCGGGTATGGCGGGTATCGCGATCTCCGACGGTGCATTCGTCTATCTCACGGCGACACAACAGCCGACGGGTATTGCGCTGATATACCCCGGATGGCTGGTCGGGCTCATGCTGTTCATCGCCGCAGCCATCACCGGCCGTGGCTTCGTGCATCGCGAAGCCGTTGCTGCGCAACCCGTTTCGTGGACATCGGTCTGGTTGCCGTTTGTGCCGGTAATGCTGGCCAGTGCGGCGGTGTTCACCCAGTCGCCAGCAGACCTCAAGGTGGGGCCGATACCGGCGATCGGGCTCATGCTGTTGCTCGCGTTCAGCGCCCGCCAGCTGCTGGTGATGAGCGAGAACCGCAGCTTGCTGGCGACGGTCGCCGACCAAGCCCTGCGCGACCCGCTGACCGGCGTCGGCAACCGCATCGTCTTCCGTGACCGACTGAGTCACGCGATGCAGATGCGTCAGCGTGACGGACTCTCGGTCGGCGTTCTGGTCATGGACCTTGACGATTTCAAGGTGGTCAACGACACCCTGGGTCACCCGGTCGGTGATGAACTGCTCAGCCTCGTCGCCGAGCGGATCGTCGCCAGCGTCCGGGCCGGTGACACGGTGGCGCGCCTCGGCGGTGACGAGTTCGCGGTCTTGATCGAGGGCCGGGTGGACAAGTCCCAACTGGTCGCCCACCGGGTGGTCGAAGCTTTCGACGAGCCGTTCATCGTCGATGGACAGGATCTGCTGATCCGGCCCAGCATCGGGTTGGCGGTCGCCGAGCGGGACGAACCCGATCTGCTTGCCGAGGACCTGCTCAAGAGGGCCGACATCGCGATGTACTCGGCGAAGCGATCCCGCGCCGGTGGTGTGCACCCGTTCAACACCGAAATGCTGCTGGCTGAAACATCCGACGGCGATCTGTTCGCCAGCGGGCCGATGCCGGCATCCCGCAGCGGCGCCAGCACCGTCCGGTTACTCGGCGAGCTGCGGCAGGCCATCGACCAATTCGAGCTGACGTTGGTGTACCAGCCGAAGTTCGACCTGAATACCGCGTCGATTGTGGGGGTGGAGGCGCTGGTGCGCTGGCCGCACCCCAAGCGCGGCCTGCTGTCGCCCGATGATTTTCTTCCGCTGGTTCGCCGCTACGGGCTGATGGGGTCCATCACGGATCTGGTGGTCAACCAGGCACTCGACGACGTGGTGCGCTGGCGCGAAGACTCCCTCGAGGTTCCCATCGCGGTCAACATGTTCGCGCCGTCGATGGCCGACCTGCGCTTGCCCGGCAAGTTCGCCAAGGCGCTGTCCGATCGCAACCTGAGTCCGTCGCAGTTGACCGTCGAGATCACCGAGGATCTGTTCCTCGACCACATGGAGCGCACCAAGACGGTGTTGAATCAGTTGCAGGAGTTCGGAATTCGGATCGCCATCGATGATTTCGGCAGTGGCTATTCGGCGTTGTCCTACATGCGCGACCTCACCGTCGACGAAGTCAAGCTGGACCGCAACTTCATCGCCCCGATTCCGGCCGACCTACGGGCGTCCGCCGTGGTGCGGGCAGTTCTCAACCTGGCGAACGAACTCGGACTGACCACGGTGGCCGAAGGAATCGAGACAGCGGCCACCGCCGAGTGGCTGCGTGAACACGGCTGCCACATCGGACAGGGCTACTACTTCAGCCCGCCGCTGACGGCCGGCAAGCTGCGCGACATCCTGAAGAAGTGTGATCGCGACGCCGTCTGTCGGATTTCGGGTTGCTCGCTGCGGTTCGGCTCCTGCCACTGGTCAGAGTCCGATGTGCCCCACATCGAGCTGATGCGGTAGGTATGCTGACGCCGGCCGTCAATATCGTGCCGACGGCCGACGGGGGAGGGTGCCACGATGCCCAAGACGTCTCGCGCCGCGGTGGGGGCCGTTGTGGTGTTCGTCGTGTTCGTCTCGATCATCTTGAGCGGCTGGCTGCGCGGCTCGACGTTGACCGTCGTCGACGATTTCGCGCTTCTGGCCTTCGCGCTGCCGGCCGTCGCGTTCTCCGCCCTGGCGGCGCGGTCCATTTGGGGCCGTCGGCGGCTGGCGTGGATGTCCATGACCATCGGGTTGCTGGGATGGACTGTGGGCGAAGCGATCTGGACCTTCTACGAGGTCCACCTACATCAGCCGCCATTCCCTTCGATCGCCGATGTCGCGTTCCTGGTGATGCCGGTGGGTGCCTGCGCCGCCCTGCTGCTGCTTCCCGCCGATAACACCAGCCAGTCGAGGGGACGGCTGTTCCTCGACGGTGTGATCATGGCCGGCTCGCTGTTCCTGGTGAGTTGGGTGACGATCCTGCACCCGCTGTATCAGTCCAGCACGTCCGACCAGCTCGGCTTCGTCATCTCGCTGGCGTATCCGTTGTCCGACATCATCATCCTCACGGTGGCCGGCGTGGTTCTGGTCAGGGCGGGCGCGCAGCACCGGTTGTCGCTGGTCCTGCTGACTGCCGGGCTGGGCTGTTTCGCGTTGGCGGACAGCGCTTTTGCGTATCTCTCGGCAACGGGTTCCTACAGTTCTGGCAGTGTCATCGACATCGGGTGGGCGGCAGGCCTGCTGTTGGTCAGCGTGGCAGCGTCCGCGGCCCACGAAGGTAAACGTAAGCGGCGCAACTCGTTCGCCCTGCCGGGCTGGGCGTCGGTGTGGCTGCCGTACACGCCCTTGCTGGTCGCCGGGGTCGTGGCTGCTGCGCAACCGGTCCCGGATCTGAAGTCTCGGCCGGTTTTGATCGTGGCGAGCATTCTGGTGGTGACTGTCCTGGGCCGACAGTTCCTCGCAGTGAAGGAGAATCGGCTGCTGGTGGCCACAGTCGCCCAACAGGCGCTGCACGACCCACTCACCGGGCTGGCGAACCGCGCGTTGTTCAGCGACCGCCTCAGCCACGCGATGCACCTCCATGAGCGGGAAGGCCGTTCGCTTGCGGTCCTGGCGGTGGACCTCAACGAGTTCAAGCTCGTCAACGATCACCTCGGCCATCTGGTGGGTGACGACCTGCTGGTCGGGGTAGCCCAGCGGCTGCGCCGCTGCGTTCGGCCGGGCGACACGGTGGCGCGGCTCGGGGGCGATGAGTTCTCGATTCTCGTCGAAGGGGGCGCCGACGTGGCCGAGTTGGTCGGCAACCGGGTCGTCGAGGCATTCGAGGAGCCGTTCGTCCTCAGCGGCCACGAGCTGCTGATGCGCCCCAGTGTCGGACTCGCACTTGCCGAGTCGAATGAGCCGCACCTGACCGCCGACGAGTTGATGCAGCGGGCCGACACCGCGATGTACTCCGCCAAGCGGTCACGGGCTCGAGTGGTGCAGACCTACTCCCCGGAGATGCAGCTGCTGACCGAAGTGGACGACAAGAGACTGTTCGGCCCGGCGGCGCCGCATCCCGGAGTGGGGGCGGCGGGCGCGATCCAGTTGCTGGGCAGACTCCGGGTGGCGATCGACGAGTCGGCACTCACGCTGGTCTATCAGCCGAAGTTCGATCTGAACACCGGCCACATCGTCGGGGTCGAGGCCCTTCTGCGCTGGCCGCAGCCCGACGGCACCGTCTTGACGCCCGAGGCGTTCCTGCCTCTGGTGCGACGCCACGGCCTCATGGGTTCGGTGACCCAGATGGTCATCGGCCGAGCCCTTGATGATGCGCTGGCCTGGCATCGGGTTGGTGCCGACATTCCGGTGGCCGTCAATCTGTTCGCGCCGTCGATGGCCAACGTCGGCCTGCCTGCCACCATCTCGCGGGCGCTGGCCGACCACGGCCTGCCGGCATCGGCCTTGGCGGTGGAGATCACCGAAGAACTCTTCCTGGACAGCACCGAGCGGACCCGTCATGTATTGAATGAATTGCGGCGCAATGGAATTCGAATAGCGATCGACGACTTCGGCAGTGGTTACTCGGCGCTGTCCTACTTGCGGGATCTGCCGATCGACGAAGTGAAGTTGGACCGCAGCTTCATTGCTCCGATTTCCGTCGACGAACGGGCGGCGGCGGTGGTGCGGGCGGTCGTCGACCTTGCTCATGTACTGGACCTGACTGTGGTGGTGGAGGGTGTCGAGGACGCCGAAACCGCCGCGCTGGTCCGCGAACTGGGGTGTGACGTCGGACAGGGCTATTTCTACGGTGTCCCGGTGACGGCCGATCAGGTGCCCGGTGTGGTGAACGGCCGGGCAGCGGGCCTGCCCATTGGGTGGCGCGGGACCATACCTGGGGCTGGTGTGAAAGGTTGTTAGGCTGTCGTAACTTCTCAGTGCGGGGGTAGAGGCGTATGCGACAGCTGCTTGGCAACGCCAGGCCTGTCCTTGCCGCTGTCCTTGCCGCGGTCTTGCTTCCGGCCATTGCCGCCGTCGCGATCGAACATTCGCCAAGTGCACCAACCATTGCCGTCTTCAAGATCACTCTGACTCTCGCGGCGATCGTGGCATTCGGTGCGACTGTGCGAACGGCGTTATTGAGCCGGGGGCAGGCCCGGTGGGCCTGGTTGGGACTGGCGTCAGGTCTCGCAGCGTTCGGCATCGGGGTCGGGGTGCGGGCATGGGACGCGCTCGGCGGTCGCGAACGAGTTTTCCCGTTCGAAGCGGACCTGCTGCGCATCCTCCTTCCACTCGGCGGGTGTGTCCTGGTGCTGCTGCTTCCGCTGGGCTTGGGCCGGATGTCGCGCGTTCGGTTGCTGCTCGACGGGCTCGTCGTCGCCGGGTCATTCGTGATCGTGGCCGGGATCGGTGCATTGGAGGACGCGTATCAGAACCGTCCCGGTGATCGTGCTCTGCTGGCCACGTCGACGGCCTACCCGATGTTCGACGCGGCGTTGGTGACGATTGCCCTGCTGGTGTTCATGAGGGCCTTACCGGGCCAACGCTTGACGACCGGCCTGATCACCGCGGCAAGCGTCTGTTTCGCCGTGACCAATGACGCTGCAGTCTCTTACATTGCGGCACAGCGCTATTCAGAACATCGTGTCATCGCGGTGGGATGGCTCGCCGGACTGTTGTTGTTCGTCGCTGTCGCCATTGCCGGACGGACATGTGAGTATCGGCACGCCGTTGTGGTGCGGCCGCCCTCGTCGGCTTCGGTGCTACTGCCCTTCGTTCCGGTGGCCGCGGCAACCGTGGCGACGTTCAGTCGGGAACCGAATGACATGCTGACCAGCCCGACGACGGTGGCCGGCGGGCTGCTGATCGCCGCGTTCCTGGCTCGTCAGCTGATTGTCGTCGGCGAAAACCGGAAGCTGTTCGCGGCCGTCACCAACCAGGCACTCCGCGATCCGCTGACCGGCTTGGCCAACCGGGCGGTGTTCCACGACCGGGTGAGTCATGCCATGCAGATGCGCGACCGAGGTGGGGTGTCGGTCGCGGTGATGGCACTCGATATCGACGAATTCAAAATGGTCAACGAGACTTTCGGCCATCGGGCCGGAGACGAACTGCTCAACCTTGTGGGCTTGCGAATTCTCACCGTTGTCCGGACCGGCGACACCGTGGCCCGCGTCGGCGGTGACGAGTTCGCCGTTCTCATCCAGGGCGGCGACGACCATTCACACGTCATCGCCCACCGGGTCGCAGAGTCGTTCGACCTGCCGTATGCCGTGGACGGTCAGGAGCTGATGGTGCGCGCCAGCGTGGGCCTGGCGGTGGCCGACAGTGATGATCCCGACGTCAGTGCCGAGGAACTCCTGAAGCGTTCGGACATTGCGCTGGACGCGGCCAAGACATCTCGCGTTGCAGGAGTGCACACGTTCACCGCCGAGATGGAAGCCGACTTCTTCGCCAACGGTGTCGTGCCGCCCGCACCTCAGAGCGGTGCCACCGGCGCCCGTGGGTCGGCGGTCCGGCTGCTCGGTGAGCTTCGGCGCGCGATCGACCAGGGTCAGCTCACGCTGGTCTATCAGCCCAAACTCGACCTCCGCACGTGCGACATCGTTGCGGCCGAGGCGTTGGTGCGCTGGCCGCATCCCGAGCGCGGGGTGCTCAGTCCTGACGAGTTCATGCCGCTGGTTCGTCGCCATGGGCTGATGGGCGCCGTCACAGACCACGTGGTGAGCCGAGCTCTCGATGACGCGCGGGCCTGGCACGACGCGGGGTTCGCCATTCCGGTCGCGGTGAACGTGTCCGCGCCGTCGCTGCGCACCACCCGGCTGGCCACGACCGTGTCTAATGGGCTGCGAGACCGTGCACTTGCGGCGTCGGCGCTGATCGTCGAGATCACCGAGGATGTGGTGTTGGAAGGGCTGGAGCAGGCCTCGCGCGTCTTGCGCGATCTGCGGGCCAAGGGCGTCAAGATCGCGGTAGACGACTTCGGGAGTGGTTACTCGGCACTGTCGTATCTGCGCGATCTGCCCATCGATCACGTCAAACTGGATCGCCGCTTCATCGCCCCGATCACCTCGGATCCCCGTGCGGCAGCGGTTGTTCGGGCGGTGATCAACCTCGCCCACGAGCTGGGACTGGCCACCGTCGCGGAAGGGATCGAGGACGTCGAAACGCTGGAGCAGTTGCGCGAATACGGCTGCGACGTCGGGCAGGGTTACTACTTCAGCCCGCCGGTGCCGTTCGAACGGCTCCTCGCGATGCTCGCTAATCCTCCGTGGGCACCAGCGTGAGCGAAATCGAATTGATGCAGTAGCGCTGGTCGGTCGGCGTCGGGTAGCCCTCACCGCTGAACACGTGACCGAGATGGCTGTGGCAGTTCGCGCACAGGACTTCCACCCGGTGCATACCTAGGGTGTCATCCGGACGCAGGATCACGGCTTCGGAATGCGACGGGTCGAAGAACGACGGCCAGCCGCAGTGCGATTCGAATTTCTCGGTGCTGCGGAACAATTCGGAGCCGCACGCCCGGCAGGCGTAGATGCCTTCGGTCTTGGTGTCGGTGTACTCGCCGGTGAACGGACGCTCGGTGCCGGCCTCGCGGAGCACGGCGTATTCAGCCGGGTTCAGCCGCTTGCGCCACTCGTCGTCGGTCAGTTCCAGCTTCGGGGCGGGAATGGAACTCATGCATTCACGGTACAGCGGCGTCCCGCCGGGGTTCGCGCATCCACGGCGGATCGATACCGTCGGCCAGCCGGTCCTCGGCCTTGGCGTCGGCGTAGCGGAAGTACAGCACGCAGAAGACCACGACCAGCATGAGCGACCAGCCGTAGGTGATCTTCATGTACTCCAGGAAGCGCCCGGTCGTCGGCCAGCGCCACATCAGCCAGCGGTCCATGGTCAAGAACCCGTAGGTGGCCAGCCAGGCCGGCCAGTTCCGCACCACGGAGTTCGGCAGGACGACCGTCATCAGGAACGGGAACAACATCATCGAGTAGTAGCCCTGGGCGAGCGACAACACCAGCCATGAGGCGATCAGCAGGACACCCGACGAGGTGAGCATCCAGAACAGCGGATCGCGGTGTTTGTAGTAGCGGTGCAGGAGCCACAGGCTGGCCACGGCCAGCGCCAGGAAGATCACCCGCAGTGCGACGATCAGCCACATCGGCAGCCCGTAGTACACGCCGTTGCCCAGCACGGAGGAATTGAAGTAGTCCCGGGTGGAGAAGATGTAGGGCAGGGTGCGCTGGACGAAGTTCATCGGGTCGGCGACCAGCGGCCAGGCCGCCAGGTTGAACACCACCGGCACGATGATCGCGGCGACGACCGCGCGCCACTGCTTGTTCAGCAGCGGCAGCAGCAGCAGCACCCCGAGCACCGGTTTGACCACCAGTGACAGGCCGATCACCACGCCCGCCAACCACTGGTGACTGACCTTGCCGTCGAGCAGCCAGCGGAAGAACAGCACCTCGCACAGCAGGATGCAGCCGTTGATGTTGGTGAACACCAGTGTGTTGGTCACCGACTCGGTGCAGAACATCGCCAGCAGCAGGGCGGGCAGGGCGACCGAGCTGAGCGGGAACTTGAACAGCCGCACCAGCAGGCATGCCGCGATGATCATCGCCGCGGTGTTGAAGAAGACGAACCAGTTGTGTGAGGCGAAGACCGGCAGGTAGCCGAACGGTGCCATCAGCAGGGTGCCGCCGGGCGGGTAGAGGTAGTGCGGGTCGACGTAGTCGAAGTGCTCGTTGTAGATGTCGAAGCCGCGGCGGAAGTTCGACACCGCCCGGTAGACGGGCCCGAAGTCGTCGGTGATGTAACCGTTGGAGGACAGCACGTAGCTGCGGTGAATGATCGACATGATCGCGATCGGCCACAGCACCGAACGCAGGACCGCTGCCGTGGTGGGTGGGCTGGTCCGGGGGCGGAATGCGGCCAGCAGGCCGGATCGCGATGAGTCAGCTAGCGCCACGGTCGCACCGTACACCGACCGGAAGGGTCAGATGCTCAGGCGGGGCAGTAGGTGTCGGTGGGCGGCATGTTCCCGCTGTCCAGATAGCTCATCATGGGCGGCAGCGCACAGGCCGTGTAGATGCTGGCGCCGTGGCCGATGCCCTGCCACATCACCCGCCTGCTGGCCGCGCCGGCGTTGATGATCGTGGCCGCGGACGCGGGCACACCCTGGTTGCCGGCGATCGGGTCGTTCTGCACGCCCAGCAGCAGCACGTTGACCTTCAGGTCCTTCGGATCCTTGGGCGCCGCGCCGCTGGGCCAGTTGAGGCACTTGACCAGGCTGAGCGCGCCGACCGCCCCGAACTGTGGGTAGAGCTTGCCCCACTGGACGAGGAGTTCACGCACCCGGTCGGGTGTCGGGCGGTTCAGGGCGTCGCTGCAGGAGTTGATGAACTGGCCGTCGCTGTCGCGCATCGCCTCGGCCCGGTTGATCAGACTGTTCAGCTGGTTGGCGTCACCGCCGCGGGCGGCGGCGAGAACGTTGGCCAGGCTCACGGTGCTGCCGATGCGGTCGCCGCTGGGGTAGCCCAGCGCGGTGACGATCGCGTTGGCCAGCACCGCCACCGAGACCCCGCCGGGACCGCGGCCAGCCCGGGCGGCCGCCAGCAGCGAGTCGACGGCGCCCTTCGGGTCGGGCCCGAGCGCGCAGTTGACCGCCACACATTGCTGGGCGAACGCATCGAGGGCAGCCTGCTGGCCTTTGACCTGTTCCTCGGCCGCGGCTTCGGCGTTGACGCCGGGCGGCACGGGGGAGTCGAGCACCAGCCGGGCCACCTTGTCGGGATGGGAACCGGCGTATGCCAGCGCAACCTGCGCGCCGTTGCCGACACCGATCAGAGCCAGCGCCGGCACGTCCCAGGTGCTGCGCAGCCGTTCGAGATCCTCGGCGGCGCGGGCATTGTCGTAGGCGGAGTCGCCGGGCGCGATGGTGTCGGTGCAGCTCGTCGTCGCGGTCATGGTGATCGCACCGAGGTTGGCCACGGGGTCGTCGCCGGACTCGAACTGTGCCTGGTCGCGCATCTCCTGGCGGTCGAACGAGTCGCGGCAATCCACCGGGCTGGACATGCCGATCCCGCGGCGGTCCACCGAGACGACAGGATGGCTTTTGAGGACGTCGGCGCCGGACCGGGACAACCACACCGGAAGCTGCATCGACGACGGGATGTCGGTGCCGGTGGTGAAAACCAGCGGCCCGGCATCGGGCGGGGTCTGCACCGAGCGGGCTCGCACCACACCGATGCTCACGGTGCCGGTGGCTCCGGCGATCGGGTCGAGGTCGGCGTCATAGCTGGCGCACTCGAGGATCACGCCGGGCGCGGGCGGCGTCCCGGCGTCACCGAACACCTTCGATGTGCAGTCTTTCCAGCCGAGCTCGTTCTTGGGGGCCGCGATGGCCGGCGGTCCACCCGCCGGATTGGTGGTGGTCGGGCCCGACGGGTTGTGTGCCTTGTCGCTGGCGAACTGCGGGTTAGCGGCCAGCCACGGGGCACATCCGGTCAGCAGAACAGTCAGTGCGGCGGTGCCGAGGCTGACGGTGGCCTGGGAGGCCCAGACCCGACGATCGCGCATGCCCACCACCCTAGCGACACCGCCGGTGCGAACAGCTCAGCCGACGCGCGTATAGCGCCCGTACAGATAGCCCTCGGCGTCCGACATCAGGTGCGCGCGGCGCATCGAGGTCAGCACTTGACCGGAGCCGCCCACGATTCGCGGTGCCTCCCCGCCGACCAGCATCGGGGCGGTGGTCAGGCACAGCTCGTCGAGCAGCCCGTGGTCGATGAACGTCCCCAACAGCGTGGGCCCGCCTTCGCAGAGCACCCGGCGCAAACCGCGCTCGGCCAGCGCGGCCAGCGCGACGGCAGGGTCCACCTCGGCCGGGTCGTCGCCCGAGCAGGCGATCACCTCGGCCGCGCCGCCCAGTCGGGTACCGGTGTCCGCCGCGACGTCGGCACAGGTGAGCACCAGTGGCGTCACCTCGGTGCGGGTCAGCACCGGCCAGTCGTTGTCGACTCGGCCGGAACGGGTGACCAGCGCGATCGGCGGGACTTCGCCCTGTCCGCGGCGCTGCCGGTTGCCGCGCTGCGCGACCGTCATCTGCGCACCCGAGTAGCCCTCGCCATGCGCGGTGCCCGCACCGACGACGATGACGTCGGCCAGTTCGCGCAGCACTCGGAACAGCCGCCGGTCACCGGAGCCGCCGAGGCCGCCCGAGGTGCCGTCGGTGGAGGCGCCGCCGTCCAGACTGGCGATCATGTTGCCCCGGACCACGCAGCGTTCCGCGACGGCAGGGTAGGCGTAGAGCTCGTAGAGCCGGTCATCATCGACGGCGCCGACGTCACCCAGCAGTGTGAAGTACGTCCCATCCGGGTCGTTGGAGCTCGGGTCGGTCATGAAGTCGATTGCAGCACGTCGATAGGGTTCGTGTCATGGACCGCCTCGTCGACCGGCACCCGACGGTGTCCCCGGAGCGGCTTATCGCCCAACTCGTCCCCCCGCCAACGTTCGCCGGCGTCAGCTTCGCGACCTATCGGCCCGACCCCGACGAGCCCACCCAGGCCACGGCGGTGGACGCCTGCCAGGCGTTCTGTGAGGAGGCCGCCCGTCGGCGGGCCGGGAAGAAGAAGCTGTTCGGTAAGCGGGACACCTTGCCCGGCACCGGCATCTATCTCGACGGCGGCTTCGGCGTGGGCAAGACCCATCTGCTGGCGTCGTCCTATCGGCAACTGCCCGACTCGGCCGAGCATCCCAAGGCGTTCGCCACCTTCGGGGAACTGACCCAGCTTGCCGGTGTCTTCGGGTTCGTCGAATGCATCGATCTGCTCGCCGACTACGTGGTCGTGTGCATCGACGAGTTCGAACTCGACGACCCGGGTAACACCACCCTGATCTCGCGGCTGCTGTCTCAGCTCGTCGAGCGCGGCGTCTCGATCGCCGCGACGTCGAACACGCTGCCCGAACAATTGGGCGAGGGGCGCTTTGCCGCCCAGGATTTCCTGCGCGAAATCAACACGCTGGCAAGCATTTTCACCACGGTGCGGATCGAAGGCCCGGACTACCGGCACCGTGGCCTGCCGCCGGCGCCGGACCCGCTCACCGACGAGGCGGTGGCGGCCAATGCGGCCGCTCAGCCCGGTGCCACCCTCGACGATTTCGATGCGCTGTGCGCGCATCTGGCGACCATGCACCCGTCGCGCTATCTCACCCTGATCGAAGGGGTGGCGTGCGTGTACATCACGGGCGTCCACCCGATCGACGACCAGAATGTGGCGTTGCGGCTGGTGGCTCTGACCGACCGGCTGTACGACGCGGGCATCCCGGTGGTGGCTTCCGGCGCCAAACTCGACACCATCTTCTCCGAGGAGATGCTGGCGGGCGGTTACCGCAAGAAGTATCTGCGCGCGACGTCGCGACTGTTGGCGCTGACGAGCCCGGGCGGGCTGTAAAGCCGGCGTCAGTCGTCGCATTCGGCCGCCGGCCGGATCTTGGCGAGCTCGGCGAGACCACTTACGGTAAGCACCCGCATCAGCACCGGGTTGGCGATGATCTCTATCGATTCGGCATGCGGGACAAGGGCGTTGATGGCGGCACTATCCAGGTAGTCCACCGCGCTCAGGTCTACTGCGAGGGCCTCGCCATTGACCGCGGCGTTGAGCGCGTCGGCGAAGTCGGCCACATTACTGGCGTCGATCTCACCGGCCGCCCGCAGCACGAGCCGGCCGTCGGCAGCGCGTTCGACACGAACGGTCAGCGGGGTGCTCATCGGCGGATCCTCGTCGACAGGCGGACGACGGTGCCGGTGGCGTCGGGGAGGATCGAGACGTCCTCCATCAACGCTTCCATGATCTGGATGCCACGGCCGCGGTGCGTGTAGCCGGTCTCCTTCGGTTTCCAGGAGCCGGCGTCGGTGATGGTCAGGCGCAGCAGATCGACGTCGGACGTGGCCTGCAAGGTGATCGTGCCGCCCTCGCCGTGGCGGTATCCGTGCTCGATGGCGTTGGTGACGGCCTCGCCTGCGGCGACGAGGACGTCCTGCGCCTGGTCGTGGTCGATGCCGGCCGAGGTCAACCAGTCGCGCAGGGCGGCGCGGGCCGGCGCCAGGTGCAGCGCATCGGCGGGGATCGTTACTTCCAGAGGTTTGGGGTGTCGATAGATCAGCAAGGCGACGTCATCCTGGTATCCGCCTGGCGGTGCCAGGCTCGTCATTATCTGGTCGGCCAAGGGGTCGAGGTCGAGGGTGCTGTCGTCACGAATGACGTTGGTGGCCTGCTCTATTCCGTCGTCGAGCGAGCGACGTCTTCGCTCGACGAGGCCGTCGGTGTACAGCAGCAGGGTGGCCTGCGGGGGCAGGGTCACCGCGGTCTGGGGGCGTTCCCGGTCAGGTCGGATACCCAGCGCGATGGAGTGGCCGCCCTCGAGCAGGGTGGTGGTGCCGTCCGGGCAGACCAGGATCGGCGGCGGATGGCCGGCGCTGGAGTACACCAGCTCGCCGGTGGTGGGATTCAGGATCGCGCAGAAGGCGGTGGTGGACTGCGCGCCGGGCAGCCGGGCGGCGAAACGGTCCAGCCCGGCCAGTGCCGCTGCGGGGCTTGATCTTTCGAGCAGCAGCGCGCGACAGGCGCTGCGTAGCTGTCCCATGACCGTGGCGGCGCTCAGATCGTGTCCCACGCAGTCGCCGACGACGAGGGCGATCCGGCCGTCGTCGAGCGCGATCACGTCATACCAGTCGCCGCCCACCTGCAGCGGGTGAGACGCGGGCTGGTAACGCACCGCGAATCCGGCGGGCAGATCATCCGGGCCGAGGATCGAATGTTGCAGTGCCAGCGCGGTTTCCCGCTGCTGATCAACCTGGTGGACGCGCTGCAAACCCTGGCCGAGACGGCCGCTGAGCACGGTCAGCAAGGTCATGTCTTCGGGGGTGAACGGTCGTTCGGCCGGGAGTTCGATCCAGATGACCAGGGTGCCGCGAGGATGTTGCAGCGCAATGCCGGCCGACCCGGCGATGCTGGTGTCGGGGGTGAGCAGGTTTCCGCTGCTGCCGAGTTCGGTGATGTGCTCCCGCACGTCCGGCGCCAGCGCGGCCCACTGTGCCTCGTCGGCGTCGCCGGCGAAATGGGGATTATCCGTTTGCGTCCCGGTCGCGCCGCCACCCGTGAAGATCGCCGCCAGCACCCGGCGGGCGGACCACTGTGCGCGCACTTGCTCCAGCGCCCCATGTAGTGCGTCGTCGACCGCATCCGCCTGTGCCAGTTGCTGATTCAGTGTGGCAAGGGCGGTCTGACGTTGAACGCTGTAATGCTCGGCGGTGACGTCCCGGAATGTGCCGACCATGACGCTGCGGCCCGTCGCCGGGTCCTGGGCGTGCGCGATGTTGGCGGTGATCCACACCCGGTGTCCGTCACGGTGATTCACCGGCACCGTGTAGCTGCCGTGCGGTTGATCGGGCAGGGCCGAGAACGCATCGACGATCTGCGCGTTGGCCTCGGGCTGCGATACGGCGTCCGGCCACCACGGGTGGACCGGATCGTAGGGCAGGTCTTCCGGCCCGAAGCCGAGAATGTCGGTGAACGCCTTGTTCATCTCGATGACCGCACCGACTTCGTCGCAGACGAAGAACGCCTCCTGCAGCGACTCGACCAGCGCGGTCCGCCACCGGAGGTGGTGGCTGCGAAGTTTGGCCAGCTCGATGTTCGCCCGAACGCGGGCCAGCAGCTCGGCGGCGATGAACGGCTTCACCAGATAGTCGTCGGCGCCAGCTTGCAGGCCCTCGATCGAGGCCTCCTGCCCGGCGCGCGCTGACAGCAGCAGGACGGGTACCGCCACGGTGTGGGGGTCGTTGCGCAGGGCGGCTACCAGCCCCAGACCGTCCAGGCGGGGCATCATCACGTCGCTGACCACGAGATCAGGGCGGTCGGCGCGGATGCGGGTCAGGGCCTGTTGGCCGTCGGCTACTTCCTCGACCTGATATCCGGCGCCGCGCAGCAGCCGGACCAGGTACTCGCGCATGTCGGCGTTGTCGTCGGCCACCAGCACACGGCTCGGCGCTTCGAAGGTGGGGGTGGGTTGGGCACGGCGGCCAGGTCGCCGGTGCCACCGTCCGGCAGCCAGCGCAACGCCTCCTGCACGTACGGCTCGGCGATGTTCGACGACCGGCTGGTGCCCGCCGGGCTGAGCGCGTCGGCGGGCAGGTGCCCGGATCCGATCGGCAACCGGATGGTGAAGGTGGTGCCGGAGTCTTCGACGCTGTCGGCGGTGATGGTGCCGCCGTGCAAGCTGACGAGTTCCTTCACCAGGGCCAGGCCGATGCCGCTGCCCTCGGTGGACCGGGCGCGGGCGCTGTCGATTCGGTGGAACCGCTCGAAGAGGCGCGGCATCTCGGCGGCGGGCACGCCGATGCCGGTGTCGGCGACGGTCACCACAGCCTCGTCGCCGTCGTGAGTCACCCGGACCGTGATCGATCCGGAGAAGGTGTACTTGAGCGCGTTGGACAGCAGGTTGAGGATGACCTTTTCCCACATGTCGCGATCCAGGTACACCGGCTCGGCCAGCGGCAGGCAGTCGACGATCAGTTCAAGATCGGCGCGATCGATGGCCGACCGGAACACGCTGGCCAGTTCGGCGGTCACCTGGGCCAGGTCGACCGGTTCGTAATGGGCCTGGACCCGGTTGGCTTCGATGCGGGAGAAGTCCAGCAGTGTGTTGACCAGTTTGGCCAGCCGCAGGCCGTTGCGCTGGATCACGTCGAGTTCCTGCTGAGCACGTTCATCCAGTCCGGCGTGGGCCCGCAGCTCGCTCACCGGACCCAGGATCAGCGTGATCGGCGTGCGGAACTCATGGCTGATGTTGGAGAAGAACGTCGTCTTGGCGCGGTCCAACTCGGCCAGTTCATCGGCCCGCCGCTGCTGCTCGCTGTAGCTGCGGGCACTGGAGACGCCGGTCGCGATGTGCCCGGCTACCAGGTCGATGAACCCGCGATATTCGTCGTCGAGTGGCCGGTATCGGTTCAGGGCCGCGACCAGAAAGCCGGATGGCGGTCCGCCCTGAGCCAGGAGTGGCGTCACCAGCGCGTGGCTCGGCGGTTTGCGCCATTCGCCGGTGGGCAGATCGGTGAACGGTGGGCCGCCGAGGTCGACCACCACCGATTCGCCGTGGGCGGGCTGGTCGACCGGCCAGATTCCCGAGCTGCCCCTGGGCAGTGCCGCAGGCACCGCGGGATGCGCGGCGGCTATTCCACTGGCTCCGGCGAGGTGGCCGGTCCCGTCGTCATCAAACAAATAGGTCAGAGTGAATGGCAGATCGAGGGTGTTTCGGTCGAGTTGGCGGGCGGCGAACGCCAGCATCTCCGACTCGGTGCGCACCACGGACGGGTCCGATCCGAGGTGACGGAGCGTGGCCATCCGCCGTTCGCCGATCACCCGGTCGGTGTCCTCGCTGACGACGCACAGCACGCCGACCACCTGGCCCGCCTCGTCGCGCAGGGGGCTGTAGGAGAACGTGTGGTAGGTCTCCTCGGGGTAGCCCGACCGCTCGAGGAAGAGCAGAAGTCCCTCGTCCCAGGTGGCTTCGCCGGTCGCCAGGACCCGGCCGACGCGGGGGCCGACGTCTTCCCAGATTTCGGCCCAGACCTCGCTCAGCGGACGGCCCAGCGCCCACGGGTATTTGCGGCCGAGGGTGTCGCGACGGTAGGCGTCGTTGCAGAAGAACGTCAGATCGGGACCCCAGGCCATCCACATGGAGAAGCGGGAGGACAGCACGATGCTGACGGCGGTCCGCAGGCTCTGCGGCCAGTCGGAAGACGGTCCTAGCGGGGTGGACGCCCAATCGACTTTGGCCAGATCATCACCGACATGATCGTCGGGGCCGGAAGCTGATCCAACGTCCACCAAACGTCCTTTCGGCTAGATCCGGCCTGGTGTGATCAGCCAACGGGTTCACCTTACGGGCCCGTGGTTAAACCAGCGGGATAGTCGAACAAGCCAATTCTGTGGCGCGAGATTACAACGTGCGCACCATGACGTAGTCCTGTTCGGTGTGTGTCCCCATCGGGAATGTCTTGGTGCCGGCGACGGCGAACCCGTGCTTGCCATAGAAGCGTTGCGCGCGACTGTTTCTCTGGTTCACGCCCAGCCAGACGCACCGGGCCCCAGCGACGGCCGCGCGATCCACCGTCGCGTCCATCAGCGCCGCAGCGACTCCCGACCCGTGGCTGTCGGCCAGCACATAGAGCTTGGACAACTCGACTGCGGGCCGAGGTGTGACCGCCCGCGCGACGTCGGGATCAGTACCGACTCCGTCGATCAGCATGGCGTACCCGACCATTCGGCCACCGGTTCGGGCGGCGAGCACCCTGCGCGACGGGTCGGCCAGGTAGTCGGTGAACCGTCCGTGCGACAGGTGGGCGGCGATGAAGGCCGCGATATCGCCGGGCGGCGAGGTGGGCGGGCACGCGAGCGGGAAGGTGACTGCCGCCAGTCCGGCGAGCTCCACAGCGTCGGCTTCGACGGCATCGGATATCCCGACAGCATCAAAACTGTTGGGAGAGTGCGGGTTCACAGGTTCTGCCGCGCGGGGTGTTCGCCGGTGTGCGGATCGATCTGGGCGGCGCTGCGCACCGCCAGGAGGGTCAGAACGGCCGGCGCCGCCGACGGTAAAGAACGCACGAACTCCTCCTCACCCCAACCGGAATGATGACACATCAGTTCGTGCCTGAGCGGCGCCACGAGGTCATGGTTTGGGAAGACCAATTTGCGAAGATCTGGCGCCGACGGTGGTTGTTTTCCGAGGTGGGCGTAGCGTCAGTCGAGCGACGGGCGAAAGATTGGGCTGCTACACCTGGCGTAGGCGGGCCTGGCGATTGCAGCCAAAGCGTTGAGAGAGCAGCGTCGACTTGGCCGGTCCCGCCGAACTCGTTGTCGACCGCTCAGCCGGCGATGACTGCCGCGGCGAGCGCCGCACCGAACACCACCGTCGGCCCGGCCATGCCGGCGACGAAGCCGAGCCCGAAGCGCCGCCCTCCCGCGGTGAAAGCCAACACGATCTTCACGAGCAGGTTGGAGCCGAGCGCGGCGGCGATCGCGATCAATGCGGTGTCGACGCTGATGTCGCCTTTGGCGGCCAGGCTTGCCGCCGCTACCGAACCGGCATGTGCGTCGGCGAGCCCGGCTGCGAACGCGGCAAGCACCGCGCCCTGCGGCCCCAGTACATCGGCGCCCCAGCGTCCGACGAGCAGGGCGACGGTCAGTACCGCGGCCAGGATGAGAGCGGGTCGCAGCGCGAATGGCCGGGCGGCCGGCCTGGACCCGGCGTCCTGGGTGGGCTCCGGGGCCCGGCGCGGGTCCCGTGCGGCGCTTCGGTACACCAACAGCGCCACACCGACGAGGACGACGGCGCCGGCGGCGACCGGAAGCCACAGCCTGCGCAGCACGTCGATGTCGACCAGACCGATCACCAGGAGAAGTTGGGCAAAGGTGGCGCCGCTGGCCAGCAGTGCGCCCGCCAACGGTGCGCGTAAGCCGGCGTCGGTGCGGCTGGCCCGGCCCATCGACGCCGTCGTCGCGCTTGCCGACACGAACCCGCCGGCCAAGCCGGTGACGAGCAGGCCGCGCTGGGGACCCAGTGCGCGAACGCCGATGTAGCCGACCCAGCCGATGCCGGTCAGCAGCACGACCAGCAGCCACACCTTCGACGGGTTGAGGACTCCGTAGGGCCCGATCTGACGGTCCGGCAGCATGGGCAGGATCACGAACGCGACCACGAAGAACTTGATCGCGTCCTCGAGTTCGATCTCGCTGACGATTTCACGGGCGAACCGATGGATCCGGGTTTTCGACACCAGCAGCAGCGTCACGATCACCGCGAGCGCGACGGCCAGTGCCGGCCGGGTGTAGGCAAGGGCGCCGAGGAGGTACGCAACAAAAGCGGCTATCTCGGTGGTGGTGCCGGGATCGTCCTGGCTGGTTCGGAGATACGCGAGAGTGAATAGTGCTGCAACGCAGACCATCCCGGCAATGACAGCCCATGAGTTGAAGCTCGCCGCGACCGCGCCGGCCAGCGACAACAGCGCGAACGAGCGGGAACCGGCAGGGAGTCGGCGGCTGTGGCTACGTTCCCGTTCGAAGCCCATCAGCATGCCGATCGCCAATGCCACCAGGAACGGCTCCAGTTGCTGCAAGTTCACAGCGAGGCCCCCTGCATCACAGTCACCGCGCCATCCTATGGCGAGGGTTCACTGCCCTGGATGCTCCGCTGCTGCTCTTGATCTTTCGCGCCCCACCCCGCATACCCCAACGCCACGGCCAGCGCCGTGTATATCGCCGCCTCGGACCACATGAAGCCCACGCCCCAACGTCGTCCGAGGAAGACGGGCTCGTTGATGATCCCGCGAGAGGTCGCCACCGCGTAGGCGGCGTGGGCGTAACCCAACGCGGCGAACGATCCCGAAAAGAACTTGCACGCTTCGCGATTCATGGTGTGCTCCTATCCTCGAGCGCTATCACTGTGCGGCCGTTTCGGTCCATGGTCCTCGGCGTCGGTGAGGGTGAAGTAGTTCTCTTCCTCTTGCAGGAAGTGCAGACGCAGCAGCGCGTGCAGGCCGTAGAGGCAGGCACGAAGGTCGTCGAGCTGATCGAACTGGACGGCTCCGGCGTTTCGGGCCAGCTCGAGGTGGTTGCCGATCCGGTCGGTCAGTCGATGAATCTCGGCATGGGTCCTGCTCATCGTGGCGGTGGCCTCGGCGCTGCCCAGGGGCGCGGCCAGTGCAGGGTAGAGGTCGTTCTGTTCGGCATCCTCGTGAGGTAGTAACTGGTCGGTGAGGAATCGGTAGGCGCGGTCGAGCGCCTCGATCGCCGACTCGTCGCGGTGGCTGTCGAGTTGGGAGGCGGCATCACGAAGCTGGGACAGTGCATCGCGCAGGATGTCGTGTTCGGCGGCGAATCGCAGCAACAGGGCTTCGGTCTCGTGAGGTAGCGCTACCCCAATCGCGGGGTTAGCGCGAAGTGCGCGTAGCGCATTTAGGATCACGGCGACGTCGATGGCCTCCTGCAGGAGCGCTCCCGCCGCGGGCGGCAGCCAACCGAGTGCGGCGACGCCCATCGCCAGCAGCGACAGGGTCATTCCGACGACCGCGCTCTGCACCGCGATGTGCCGCGACCAGCGGGCGATGTCCATCGCGTCGGCCAGGCGGTCCAGCCGATCCGTGGTCAGCACGATATCGGCGGCCTCCGATGACGCGGTCGCGCCGCGTGCGCCGATCGCGACACCGACTGTGGCCGCTGCCAGGGCTGGGGCGTCGTTGACGCCGTCGCCCACCATGACGGTCACCGCCTTCTCCCGTTCGGCGCGTACGGCGGCCACCTTGTCCGCCGGGCTCTGATCCGCGTACACCTCGTCCAAACCGAGAACGGTGCCCACCTCCCGCGCGGGCGCGGCCCGGTCGCCGGTCAGCATGACCAATCGGGTGAAGCCCGCCGCACGTAGCCGGCGCATGGTTCGGGGTGCGGTGCGGCGCAGTGGATCTCGCAGCAGCACGGCGCCGATCACGTCGTCGTCGACGGCCACCCATGAGATTGCGGCGGTGTCCAGGCTCGCGCGATTGACCGCCGCACGCGCCCATCCCGCTTCCGGAACAGCGGTGGAGAGTTTGCCGACGGACACCTGTGCACCATCGACCGTGGCGGCGACGCCCCGCCCCGGTTGCTCGATCATGTTGACTGGCAACGACAGCGGTATTTCCTGCGCGAGTGCTTCGGTGACGATCGCCTCGGCCAGCACGTGAGGAGACATCTGGTCGACGGACGCGGCGAGGCGCAGAACCTCGCGGCGGTCGTGGCCGGGCGCAGGCAGAACGTCGACGACGACGGGACGGCCGGCGGTGAGCGTGCCGGTCTTGTCCATCACCAATGTCTTTGCATGTCCCAGGTTTTCGAGCGCGCCGCCGCTGCGGACGACGACGCCGTGGCGGGATGCACGTGACAACCCGGACACGATCGCCACCGGTGCGGCCAGTAGCAGTGGGCATGGGGTCGCCACCACCAGCACCGCCACTGCCCGGACCCATGATCCGCTGGCCAGCCCCGCGGCGGCCGCCACCACCAGAGCTACGGGCAGGAAGGCTGCCGCATAGCGGTCGGCGAGCCGGACGATGGGTGCGCTTTCGGAGCCGGCCTGCTCGGCCAGTCGCACGATGCCGGCATAGGTGCTGTTCGCGGCGGTGGCCGTCGCACGAACGTCAAAGGCTGTGGCGGCATTCACCACACCGCTGCGGACCGGTTCGCCGATCGCACGTTCGACTTGCAGGGGTTCACCGGTCAGGACCGATTCATCGAGAATCGCCTCGGCGCCCTCGATCCGGCCATCGACGGGCACCACCTCGCCGGGACCGACCACCAGCACGTCACCGATCGCGACGTCCGCCAGTGGGACGACGGTGACTGCGTCGCCGGCCTTGCGTCGCGCAAAGCGTGGCGCATGCTCGAGCAGCGCTCGCAGATCCTTCGATGCCCGGCGCTGCGCGGCGGCATCGAGAAAGCGGCCCGTGGACAGCATTACAGCGATCAAGGCGCCGGCCACATACTCGCCCACCCACAGCGTGCCGATCAGTGAGAGGACCGCCAGCAGGTCAACCCCGGCTCGGCCCCGGTACAGCGACAGGACAACCCAGACCAGCGCGGGCACCACCGCGGACAGCGTTCCGGCGATCCAGATGCCGTCGGCGATCCTCGGCCGGCCGATGAGCCAGGCCACGCCCCCCAGCAGCAGTGCCGTCACTGTGACCGCCAACAGAACCGGCTCGACCAGTGGCCGGATCCGCGGCCACAGCGGCCGCTCTGCGCTGTCGGGACCGCTCACGGCCCCACCCCGCATCGTCCGCGCGCGAGCACGGAAGTTCGGATCACACGCCCTCCTCGACCCTGTTCCCGTCATCCTGATGACGTCCGGATCCTGCGTTAAGAGGACAAGGTCACCATCTTTGAGCGCTGAAAGAACTTGTGTTCGGCGGCGACGAGTCGTGTTGCGTGGCACGCTCGCTGAGTGTCCATGCCGAGCGTCGCCCCCGCGGTTCTGGTCGTCGAGGACGATCACGCGCTCAGTGCGATGCTGGCGGTGCTCCTGACCGATGAGGGATACCGCGTCGACACCGCATACGACGGACAACAAGGGTTGCACCGCGGGCTGACGGGGGATTACGACGCCTTGATCGTGGACCGTGGATTGCCGGTGATGGACGGCGCGGACCTGATCGCACTGCTCAGGTCGAAGGGGATCGCGACACCGGCCCTGATCTTGACGGCGCGCGGAGCGGTGGACGATCGGGTGGAGGGCCTCGACGCGGGCGCGCAGGACTATCTGGTGAAGCCCTTCGAAGTTCCCGAGTTGCTGGCCAGGGTTCGCGCGCTGCTGCGGCGAATCGACAACTCCGCCACCGTCGTCGCCGCCGGCGGCCTGCGGCTGGACCGGGTCACGCGCCGGGTGTCGGGACCGAGCACGGACGGCGCGGAGGTCGAGTTGTCCGAGCGGGAAGCCTCACTGCTGGCGACGCTGATGTCCGCGCCCAAACGGGTCTACAGCCGGGCGCAGTTGCTCGACTTGGTGTTCGAAGGCGCCGAGTCCGGCGGGGCGGTGGATCTCTACGTCCACTATCTGCGGCGCAAGCTCGGCAAGCAGGTGATCCGCACGGTGCACGGCGCCGGCTATCGATTCGGGTTCGAATGACGCCGGCTGGTGATCTCGCCGTGGTGAGGCGGGCGGGCCGCATCGCGGCCATTCAGGCATCGGTTGCCCTCGCCCTGGTGCTGCTGGTCGTGGGCGGGGTGGTGTTCATGGTCTATGTGCGCGCGCAGAACCGTCAGATTGACGCGGAGTTGCAGACATTGGCCATGTCGGCTGACGACGCCAACGACCCGCCGCCCGACATGGAACTCGCGTTGCGTGAGAACGACGGTGAGGTGTCGGCCAGCGATGGCGGGCAGCCCGGCGTGGCGCTGCTTGCCGGGCCGGCGGGGTTCGGCGACCTTCGCACCGACGGGCGCCATTACCGAACGTTCGTCGTGGACCGGCCCGAAGGGCGGGTGGTGGCGATGATGGATCTGGCGCCCTACCACGCGGGCCGCAACCGGCTGCTGATGTCGGTGGCCTTCGCCGAATTGGCCGGCATCCTGGCATCGGTCGCGGTGGTGGTGCTGTTCACCCGACGGTCGGTGCGTCCGCTGGCCCAGGCGTTGGCGTTGCAGCGCAGATTCGTCGCGGACGCATCGCACGAACTGCGGGCGCCGTTGACGGTGTTGCACACCCGTGCCCAGATACTGGCCCAGCGGGCCGGTACCGCTGATGCTCAGGTGGTTCGTGCCGACGCCGACGCGCTGGTCGCCGACACCCGGGCGCTCAGCGACATCGTCGACGATCTGCTGGCTTCGGCGACGATGACGGCCGGCGAGGCGCGACGCGACCGGGTCGACCTGGCCTCGGTGGCGGCCGACGTTCACCACAGCCTGGCGCCGTACGCCGACGCGCTGGGGGTCAGCCTGCGCTATGAAAAGCCAAGCGATACCGGTCGTTTCGAGATCGTTGGATCCAGCGCTGCACTGCGCCGGGCGCTCACCGCGCTGGTGGACAACGCCCTGAGCCACGAGCATTCCGGCGGAGTGGTCGACATTCGGCTGAGCCGGCACGGCTCGATGATCAAGGCTGAGGTCGCCGACGACGGTGTCGGTATCGATGCCGATGCGATGGCCACGCTGTTCACCCGGTTCGCGCGCGGCACCGAGCACACCACCCGCACCCAACGGCAGTCGTACGGGATCGGGTTGGCGCTGGTGCGTGAGATTGCCCATGCCCACGGTGGGGAGGTGAGCGTCGAGTCGACCTCCGGTCGGGGCGCGACCTTCAGTCTGACTCTTCCGGCCGCTCCGGCGGGCTAGTGGGGTGCGCGCGCGTCGATCGCCAGCCGCTCGCCGTCGTGGCGGGACAGCACCAGGTCCAGTCGTGACACCCGGGCGGTGAGCGGATCGCGCAGCCGGATCGCATCACGTACGTCGTTGGGCCACAGGTATCGCCACGCCGAGTAGCTGTTGGTCATCTCGTACACGTTGAAACCGGCCTCGATGAACGGGCGCAGCACGTCGACCGGCCGGAGCTGCCGGTCGGGCCACCATCGGGGCGAGAGTTCGACGACGATCTCCGCGTCGTCCCGCAGGGTGCCGATGATGTTGCGCATCCCGGCCAGGACATCGGGTTCGGCGCCTTCCACGTCGATCTTGATCAGCCGCGCCGACGTGATCTCGCGGAAGGTGAGGATCTCCTCGAGCGGCTTGGCCTCGATCGTCGACTCGGCATGCAGACCGCGCGACGGCAGCGTGGTCGACATTCCGGCGTTGTTCCGCGGACCGGCGTAGATCGTCAACCTCCCAGACTTCGCGGCTGCGGCCATGTTCACCTGACGGATGCGATCGCGATGGCCGCTGACTTCCACATTCTGGTGCAGATCGTCGAACATCGCCGGCGACGCCTCGACCGCCACGACGCTGCCGTGGGCGCCGACCGGGCCGGCCGCCAGGAGTGAGTAGTAGCCGATGTTGGCGCCGACGTCGATGAACACGTCGCCGTCGCCGAGCCGGCTCGCGATGAAACGGGTCAGGTCCGGCTCCCACTCGTCGAAAACCCAGATGTAGGTGGCGATGAGATCGGGCAGCCGGCACATCAGGGTCGCATCGAAGCCGGTGCGTCCCGGCAGCTGCACGGCGTGCCCGAGACGGCTGTAGCCGCGCAGCAGCAGTGACAACGCCGCGAATACGGGTATGAGGAGCGCAGCCCGGAGCGCCCTTTCAGCGCGCGGAACTGTTTGCTTGGGTGTGCCGAGTCGCCGTGCCAGGTTGCGCAGACCGCATGCCGTCGCGACGACCATCAGTTCCAGAGGTGACCGGGTCGAAACCATGCGTTACAAATTCATGTCGCATTCTTTGAGCCAACAAAGAACATCTGGTCGACACCGGCGACGGGGTACCTCAAGCTGCCAGATGACGCCAAAAACGCAGATTCCCAAGCAAATTCAGGCTGGATTTGCCAGACAACTCACGCCCTTCGCTCAGGTTGCTGCCAGCACCCCCGGACGCGGGGCGATGGCTGCGTGCCGGTACCGCCCCAATTCTTCGAGGATTCAAAAAACATCGTGTGAGCATGCAGTCATGGACTCACCCGGTTCTGCGATGCCACGCGCGGTGGCCGAGACGCCGGCTGCGCGCGGGGATGTGCCGACCGCGGAAAGTCATTGGCAGCGTTGGACAATGGATATGCAGATCATCGTCACCGACCCCGACGCGCTTGCCGCCGCGCGGTGTGCGGTGGATGCGGAACTCGATGCCATCGACGCTGCGGCATCACGATTCAACCCGGACTCGGAGATCAACGCCCTCACCCGCTGTGGCCGGCCCACGGAGGTCAGTGAACTACTCGCCGAACTGCTCGGCGCCGCACTGCTGGCGGCACAGCAGACCGATGGTGACATCGACCCGACGATCGGCGCCCGGCTGATCGATCTCGGTTACGACCGTGACATCGTCGCCATGGATTCGTCTGTGCCGCTGGCGATGTCGATCACACAACCGGCCGACTGGTCGATGATCAGCCTGAACGCGCGGATTGCCGCGGTGCCGCGCGGGGTGGTTCTCGACCTGGGGTCGACGGCCAAGGCGGTCGCCGCTGATCGCTGCGCCGAAGGGGCGCATCGGGTCACCGGCGCGGGAGTGTTGGTGAACCTCGGCGGCGACATCGCGACGGCCGGGGATGCACCCGACGAGGGCTGGCAAGTGCTGGTCTGCGACGGCGACGATGAACCGGCGGCGATGGTCGCGTTGTCGCCTGGCGTGGCGATGGCCACGTCGAGCACCCTGCGCCGCCGATGGCGACGGGGTCAGCAGGCGTTGCACCACATCGTCGATCCGCGGTCCGGCTGGCCGGCGGAACCGGTGTGGCGCACAGTCAGCGTCGTCGCCGGCAGCTGTCTGGCGGCCAACACCGTCAGCACCGCGGCGGTGATCCGCGGCCGGCGCGCGGTCGAGTGGATCCGCGCGCAGGGGCTTCCCGCTCGGCTGGTGGACAGCGACGGGATGGTGTACACGCTCGGCGGTTGGCCGGCAGAGAAGTCAGGTGGGCGGAGATGACGAAGAGCGCGACGCGGGCGACAACGCTGCGGCTGCATATCGATTGGACACGCTGCGACGGCCGCGGGCTGTGCAGCGAACTGCTGCCACAACTGCTGGGCCGTGACGATTGGGGCTATCCGCTCAGTCGGGACAACTCCCGGGAACCAGCGGTGCCCGGGCCGGTGGTGAAGTACGCGCGCCGCGCCGTTGCCCGGTGTCCGCGGTTGGCCCTCACACTCGTCGAGGACGCCTGAGGACGGTCACTGCCCGGTCCCCATCCGGTAGCCCACCCCCCGCACGGTCAATACGAACCTCGGTTCGGCGGGATTGTCGCCGAGTTTGCGGCGCAAATGCCCGACGTGGACGTCGACAAGGTGGTCGTTACCCACCCACGGTTCACCCCAGACCTCGTCGATCAGGTGGCGGCGGGTCCACACCACGCCGGGCCGCGACGACAGCGCCGCCAGTATGTCGAACTCGGTGCGGGTCAACGAGATCGGCTCTGTGCCGACGAACACCTGACGACTGGCAACGTCGATGGAGAGCGGCCCGAACACCCGCGGCGGTGATTCGGTGTGCGGTTGGCCGGCGGCTGCGACAGGCGCGATCACCGAGCGCGGCCTGCGCAGCATCGCCCGGATCCTGGCGACCAGCTCCCGGGGGCTGAACGGTTTGGTCACGTAGTCGTCGGCTCCGACCGATAACCCGACGATGGTGTCGACTTCGGTGTCGCGGGCGGTCAGCATCACCACGTAGGCGTCGGAGAACGTCCGCAACTGCCGGCACACCTCGAGGCCGTCGATGCCCGGCAGGCCGAGGTCGAGCACCACCACGTCCGGGTCGACCTCTCTTGCCACGTCCAGCGCCTCGAGCCCGGACAGGCACACCGTCACCTCGAAATGCTCGCGTTCCAGATAGCTGGCGACGACCTCGGCCAGCGGCTTCTCGTCGTCCACCACCAACGCGCGATAACCCAGGTCAGCGTCGTGCGGAGCTGCCTGCGATCGGGGGTCCATGACCTTTATCGTGCCGTGCCACCGCGCCGGGTTGGGGTCTTGAGCCAATCTTTACCGAACCAACACCAAAAGGCGCATCGGTCCGGCGCTCTCAGCCCGGTTGTCCGAGCCGTCCGCCATGGCTGAAACGTGCTGCCCGGCGGCCGATTCGATGTTCGCGACCGCGGACGCGCAGTGGCGGACCGGCAGGGTGCATCGGCTCGGCGTAGAACACCCGCTTGGTGATCTCCACCAGAATCAGGTAGGCGATGGTGAGTAGTGCCAGCGCACCGTAGAACTGCCACGGCAGCGGTGTGAAGCCGAGCGTGTGGGCCACGGGGGAGATGGTCAGCACGACACCGATGGTGATGGCGGTGAAGGTCGCCGCGGTCAACAGTCCGCCCGGCCGGCTGCGCAGGAACGGCACCCGGCGGGTGCGGATCGCGAAGATGATTAGGGTCTGGGTGGCCAGCGACTCCACGAACCATCCCGTTCGGAATTCGGTGGGACCCGCGTGCAGCACACCGAGCATGAGTCCGAACGTCATGAAGTCGAACAGGGAACTGATGGGCCCGAATGTCAGCATGAATCGCCGGATGAACGCGATGTTCCAGTGCGACGGCGCATGTAGCTGCTCTTCGTCGACCCGGTCGCTGGGGATGGCCAGCTGAGACGAGTCGTAGAGCAGATTGTTCAGCAGGATTTGGCTGGGCAGCATGGGCAGGAACGTCAGAACCGCCGAGGCGGCGGCTGCCGAGAACATATTGCCGAAGTTGCTCGACGTGCCCATCAGGACGTACTTGATGGTGTTGGCGAAGATCCGCCGTCCCTCGGCCACCCCGGTGGCCAGCACCCCCAAGTCCTTCTCCAGCAGCACGACGTCCGCGGCGTCCTTGGCGACGTCGGTGGCGGTGTCGACCGAGATCCCGACGTCGGCGGAGTGCAATGCCAGCGCGTCGTTGACGCCGTCGCCGAGGAATCCCACCGACCGCCCGGTTCGCCGGAGCACCGTGATGAGGCGGGCTTTCTGCTCGGGTGAGATTCGAGCGAACACGTTCGCGGTGCGGGCGGCTGCCTCGAATCCGGCGTCATCGAGGGCGGCCAACTCGGCACCCGACACTGTGCCCTTGGATGCCAAACCGAGCTCCGCACAGACTTTTTCGGCCACCGTCGCGTTGTCTCCGGTGGCGACCTTCACCTCGATGCCCAGTTCGGCCAGCCGAGCCAGCGATTCGCGTGCCGCCGCCTTGGGTGGGTCGGCGAAGACGAGGAAGCCGTCCAGCGTCAGCCGGGTCTCGTCGGTGGGGGTGATGGTGGCCAGTTCGGCGGCGGGCCTGCTGGCGACCGCGACCACGCGCCGCCCTTGGCTGAACAGCCGGTCCAACACCGGCTGTGCGGTGTCGGGCACCACCGCACAGTGCGCAAGCACCTGTTCGGGGGCGCCCTTGACGATCAGTACCCGGCCGCCGGCGTCGTCGATGAGTGCCGAGGTGGCGCGGCGGGTGTGGTCGAACGGGAGTTCGGCGATCCGGCGTGCGCCCTTGGTGACCACCTGCCGTCCGGCTTCGCAGTCCCAGAGGGCGGCGTCCATTTCGTTGGCGCTTGTCCCACCGCATTCGGGGTCGACGTCGGTGGCCAGTAAGCCCTTGCGCAGCGGGACATCCGAGACCGCACCGGCGGCGTCGACGGCCTCGATCAGGGTGATCCGTCCCTCGGTCAGGGTGCCGGTCTTGTCGGTGATGAGGATGTCGATGTCGCCGAGATCCTCGATGCACACCAGCCGCTTGACCAGAACCTTGAGTTGGGCCAGCCGTCGCGACCCGGTGGCCAGGCTGGTGCTGACGACGGCGGGCAGCAGCTGCGGGGTGATGCCGACCGCGATCGCCAGGGCAAAGAGCACCGAGTCGATGAGCGGACGGCGCAAGAGCAGGTTGATGGCCAAGATCATCACGGTCAACGTGATCGCCACGTGCAGAAGCAGATACGAGAACCGGCGCAGGCCGATCTGGAAATCGGTTTCCGGCTGACGTTCGCCGAGTCCGGCCGCGATCTTGCCGAATTGTGCGTTCAGTCCGGTCGCGTAGACCACCGCGGTCGCGTCCCCGGCGGACACGACGGTGCCCATGAACGCCAGATCGGTGAGGTCCGCCATGGACGCGTCGTGGGGTGCCGGTGAGGTGGACTTCTCGGCGGCGGTGGATTCGCCGGTGAGGATGCTCTCGTTGCATTCGAGTCCGTTGACGGTGATCAGCCGCACGTCGGCGGGCACCAGCTCGCCGAGGGTGAGCGCAATGACGTCCCCGGGGACCACCTCGTTGACATCCTTTTTGACGTACTGGCCGTCGCGGCGGACCACCGCGTGATGCCGGACCCTGGAGTGTAGTGCGGCGGTGGCCCGTTCGGCGCGGTACTCGTTGAGGAAACCCAGCCCGATGCTGACGAACAGAATCACACCGATGATCAGCGCCTGGGTGGAGTCACCGAGGAAGAACGACACCACCGCGGTTGCCGCCAGAAGCGCGAGAACCGCGTTGTTGAGCTGCCGTCGCAGCACCGCCCAGGCGCTGACCCGATGTGTCCGAAGCGAATTGGGGCCATATCGGACCAGGCGGGCGGCCGCTTCGGCACTGGACAGGCCCTGGGCCGAGGTGTCCAGGTCGTCGAGGACGGCGGCCAGCGGGGCCGCCGCGATCGCCGCGGCCGTCAGAGCCGCGGCGCCGCCGAGTTCATCGGGAACGGTTGCCGTCACCGGCGCGCGCCGATTCCAGGAGCAGACGACGTTCGGCCGCGGCGATCGTGCGCCGGGCCTGCCCGACCACATCGGGATTGACCGAGATCGAGGTGATCCCCATTCGCACAAGATGTTCGGCGAAGTCCGGTTTCGTGGAGGGCGCCTGACCGCACAGCGATGACGTTATTCCCATCCGGCGGGCTGTGCTGACTATCTGACCGATCGCGTCGAGCACGGCCGCGTCCGATTCGTCGAACAGTTCCGCGCACACGGCTGAGTCACGATCGACGCCCAGCATCAGCTGGGTCAGATCATTGCTGCCGATCGACACCCCGTCGATACCCATTCCCACGTACTCCGGCAGCCAATGCACCACCGACGGCACCTCGGCCATCACCCAGCGGTGCAGCCCGCGCTGCCGCCCCAGGGGACTGGCGTCGACCAACGACAGGCATTCCTCGAGTTCCCATTTCGTCCTGACGAAGGGGATCATCAGGTGCAGGTTGGGGTACTGCTCGCGCACCCGTGCCAGCGCGCGCAGCTCGAGGGCGAAGACGTCGGGTTCTTTGACGTAGCGGTAACAGCCGCGGTAACCGATCATCGGATTGTTCTCGACGGGTTCGTAGGCCTCGCCACCCTGCAGGTGACGAAACTCGTTGGTGCGGAAATCGGTTGCGCGGTAGATGACCGGCCGCGGTGCGAACTCCGAGGCGATCTGGCCGACCGCGGTGGCCAGCGAGTCCACCAGTGATTCCCCCTCGCCCTGGGCGATCAGGGCCCGGGGGTGCCGGTTGGACAGCGCGTCGGTGAGGATGAACTCCGCACGCAGCAGTCCGACGCCGTCCACGTCCTGGGCGGCAACCCGTCGGGCGCCGTCCGGCATGGCGAGGTTGACGTAGATCTTGGTCGCGGTGACCTCCGATGAGGCAACCGCGGGTGCCGACTCGACCACCGGTGTGCTCTGAGCTCCTCCGACGGCGCGGCCGGCAAGCACCCGTCCGTGCGTGCCGTCGACCGTGACGACGGTGCCCGCCTTGAGATCGGTGGTCGCGGTGCGCGCACCGACGATGCAGGGCACGCCCAGCTCGCGCGCGACGATCGCTGCGTGGCAGGTCATTCCGCCGGTGTCGGTCACCAGTGCCGAGGCGCGACGCATGGTCGGCAGCCAGTCGGGGTTGGTCATCTGGGCCACCAGCACCTCGCCGTCGAGCAGCGTGCTGCCTTCGGCAGGGGTGCGCAGCACCCGGACGGCACCCGATGCCTCACCCGGGGCCGCGGGCAATCCTCGAGCGATGACCTCGTGGCTTTCGGGCTGCGGGGCGGCATCGTGCAGTGTGGTGATCGGCCGGGTCTGCAACATCCAGATCTTGCCCGACGCGATCGCCCATTCGGTGTCCTGCGGGCAGCCGCTGTGCCGTTCGCTGGCGATCGCGAGCGCCACGATGTCGCGCAACTCGTCCTCGGTGAGCACCTGTGCCCGGGCTTCGGCGTCGGGCAAGGCGACCTGCTGGTCGTTGCCGTCGGCACCGCGAATGATTTTGAAGGACTTGTCACCCAGGCGTTGCGAGATGATGTCGCCGGTGTCCTTGGCGACGATGTAGGTGTCGGGCTCCACCGATCCTGACACAACGACTTCGCCCTGGCCGAAGGCGGCTTCGACGACGACGCGATCACGCGCTCCGGTACTGGGGTCGGCGGTGAACGCGACGCCCGCGCGCTCGGAGGGAACCATCAGCTGCACCACGACAGCCATCGCGGGGTCGCCGGTGAATTTGCGGCTCGCGCGATAGGTGACCACGCGCGGGCTGAACAGCGACGCCCAGCATTCCTGGACGGCGTCGAGGAGCTGTTGTTCGCCACTGACATTGGTGATCGTGGCGTTCATCCCGGCGAACGACGCATCGCGGCCGTCTTCGCCGGTGGCTGAGGAGCGCACCGCGACCACCGCGTCCGGGCCCAGCCGGCGATAGGCGGCCAGTACGAGTTCGCGGACGGCATCGGACATGCCCGCTTTGGCCACCAGAGCCTGCATGCGCTGGCACATGTCGGTCAGCTCGTCGGGCGCGACCTGGCCGAGTGCCGCACGGTGGGCGGAGTTGAGCTCGTCGGCGACGCCGCCCGCACTCATCGACGCCCGGTAGCAATCGCGCAGCAGCACGAAACCCGGCGGCACCGGCAGCGCCGCGGCCACCATCTCGCCGAGGTTGGCGCCCTTGCCGCCGGCATCCTCCGCGTCGCTCATGCTGAGGTCACTGATGTCTTCGACGTAGTGGTTCGGCATCGTGGAAACCCTTCAATTATTCGACTGGTCACACGGCCAGTACGCAGATCTCCTTGGCCCGGGCCACGGAGTGGGCCTGCGGACCGGTGGTGTCGACGCGATGTGCGTCCGTCCAAGCGTCGTCGCCGCGATCAGCGAGGGCGACGGCGATCTCGGGCGTCACCTGCGACGTGGTCTGGGTGCGCTCGCTGACTCGGGTGACGGTGGCATCCAGCGGGGCGGTGCAGGCGAACTCGATCTCCACCGCGCCGCTGTCGGAGGCCATCCGCCGGGCCAGCTCCCGGTGCCGGTGGTCGAGCCAGGTGCCATCGAGCACCACGCTGCGGCCTTCACACAGCTTCAGGTGAGCCTGGCGCAGCACACTGTCGTAGACAGCGTCGACATTCTCCCGGCTGTACAGGCCGTCGTCGAGCACCCCTGGCGTGCCTGCGATCTCGCCACGCCGGACCATGTCGGCGCGCACATCGTCCGTCGAGATCACCTGGGCGCCGATTTCTTTCGCCAACGACTGCGACAAGGTGGTCTTGCCGGTGCCGGGGCCGCCGCCCACCAGGATCAGCCGGACAGCCGCGGCCCGTAGGTGGTCCAGGGCGATCTCCAGATGGCGCCGCGCATCGTCGGCGGCACTCCCATCCTGCTGGGTGTGGCGGATGCAATCGACCTTGGCCCGAACGACCGACCGGTAGGCAATGTAGAAGTGGCACAGCGAATCCGGCGCATCGTCGCCCGACAGCTCCCGGTAGCGCCGGAGAAACAGGGTGGCCAGATCCAGCCGGCCCAGGAATTCCAGGTCCATCGCCAGGAACGCCGCGTCGTCGATGACGTCGACATAGCGGAGGCGGTCGTCGAACTCCAGGCAGTCCAGCAGTGCCGGCCCGTCCGGCAAGCAGAAGATGTCGTCGGCGCGCAGGTCGGCGTGACCGTCGACGATCTTGTGGTCGCCGAGGCGCCGGGCGAACAGCACGGCGCGCCCGGCAATGAATTGGTGTGACAGTCGGGCGATTTCGGCAACCACGTCCGAGTCGATGCCGACGTCACCGTTCTGGGCGTAGCGCTGCAGCTCGACCAGGTTCTCCTGCCAGCGTGCGGCGATGGCGTCCATTCGGCCCTGGGCATCCACGTCACGGCCGCGGGGAGCCGCGGCGTGGAATCGCGAGAGCACCAACGCCACCGCCGCCAGGTGTTCCTCGACCGGTTCGCCGTGACGCACCATGGTCGCCAATCGCCGGTCGTCGGGATGGCGGCGCATGACGATGACCGGTTCGGGGTCCCCCCGGGGGCGGTGAAGTGGGCGACGCCGAGGTAGCTGTCGGGTGCCAGCCGCCGGTTGAGCGCAACTTCGCTGGCACAGGCGTGTTCGCGCTGCTCGAGGGTGGAGAAGTCGAGGAAATCGTTGACGACGGGCTTCTTGATCTTGTATGCCCGATCACCGATCAAGAACACCATTCCAGTGTGGGTTTCAGCGATCCGCGGGTGCCCCATACCGTCGATCCTTGCCTGCTGGCCCCGGCGATCACAGCGGTACTCGGGCCATTGCGGATGGGTGCAAGGTCCCTGCCCGCAGAGCACAAAGGCCTTCAAGCTAGGTCCCCACCGAGATGACTTCCGACCCCTGGCACGCGCTCCGCACGGACATAGTGTTGTCGCAGACAGAAGGCGGTGATTGCCGATGGTCATGTCGACGCTCGATCCTCGGGTGATCGCGAACGCGGTGGAGTTGGCGTGCCGGGCGCCGTCGGTGCACAACAGCCAGCCATGGCGGTGGGTCGCGCAAGGGCCGTCGCTGAAACTGTTTCTCGACGCCGGCCGGGTGCCGCATGCCACGGACCTGTCCGGCCGGGAGGCCGTCATCAGTTGTGGTGCCGTGCTCGACCATCTGCGGGTGGCTGTCGCCGCCGCGGGGTGGCAGGCGATCATCGCGCGGTTTCCCAATCCGAATGTACCCGGGCACCTGGCGACCATCGATTTCAGTGCTATGGAGTTCGTCACCGACGCTGTGCGCAGTCGCGCGGATGCGATCCTGGCCCGCCGCACCGATCGGTTGCCGCTGGGGCCGCCACCGGACTGGGCGTCGTTCGAGTCGGTGCTGCGAAGCACTGTCGACACCGACCGCGTGACGATTCGGGTGCTGCCCGACTCGGTGCGTTCACAGTTGGCCCAGGCCTCACGACTGACCGAGTCGCTGCGCCGCTATGACGCTTCCTATCACGCGGAATTGTCCTGGTGGACAGCGCCGTACGAAGTATCCGACGGTGTGCCGCACAGCAGCCTTCTGTCGGTCACCGAGCGTGATCGGGTCGATGTCGCCCGGGTGTTTCCGGGGACCGAGCACGCCGACCGGCGGCCTGAGGTCGACCACGATCGGTCCACGATCGTGGTGCTCTCGACGTTCGGTGACTCCCGCCGCGATGCCTTGGAGTGTGGCGAAGTCCTCTCCGATGTACTGCTGGAAGCCACCCTGGCCGGATTGGCCACCTGCACCCTGACCCACATGACCGAGCTGGAGGCCAGCCGCGACGTGGTCCGTGCGCTGACCGGCGACCAGGACGATCCACAACTGCTGATCCGCGTCGGCCTGGCGCCGGCGATCGGGCCGTCGCCCCCTGCCACGCCACGGCGGCCGCTGTCGGACGTACTCGAATTTCGCGGCTGATCCTTCGGGACCGGCCGCTCGACGAACGGAGCACATCATGACCACCGCGCCTACGACACCACCGCAGCATCCGCGACGTGTCTTCCGTGATCGGCGGGAAGCCGGCCGGGTTCTGGCCCACCTGCTGGACGGCTATCGCGGCCGCAACGGCGTTGTGGTGCTGGGGCTGGCCCGCGGCGGCGTGCCGGTGGCCTGGGAAGTCGCGGCGGCACTGGGTGCTCCGCTGGATGCGTTCATCGTGCGCAAGCTCGGCGCGCCGGGGCACGCCGAGTTCGCGATGGGTGCGCTGGCGTCCGGTGGGCGGGTGGTGGTCAACGATGACGTCATCCGCGCTTTGCGGGTGACACCGCAGGAGTTGCGCGATGCCACCGAGCGGGAAGCCCGCGAACTGGCTCGGCGCGAAGGCGCCTACCGTGGCGGACGTCCGCCGCTGGACGTGGCGGGCAAGACGGTGATCCTCGTCGACGACGGACTGGCCACCGGGGCGAGCATGCACGCCGCCGTCCAGGCTTTGCGGGAGATGGAACCCGCCGAGATCGTGGTCGCCGTTCCAGCAGCGCCGCAATCCACCTGTCGCGAATTCGCGTCTCTGGTAGACGATCTCGTCTGCGCGTCGATGCCCACCCCGTTTTTGGCGGTCGGGGAGTCGTTCTGGAACTTCGAGCAGGTCAGTGACGCGGAGGTACAGAATCTGCTGGCGACTCCGACGACGGGCATCGGCACCGCGCGGTTGCGCATCGCGGAAACCCCCGCGGAGGTGATCGGCCGCTGCGCGGTCGACGCCCCCTCGGGCGTGCCGCCACGGGAGGCGCTGGAGGAGGTGGTCGGCGATGCGCGGGTGGTGCTGATCGGGGAGAGCTCGCACGGCACTCGCGAGTTCTACGAAGCGCGTGCGGAGATCACCAAGTGGCTGATCCAGGAGAAGGGCTTCTGCGCGGTGGCGGCCGAAGCCGACTGGCCTGACGCCTATCGGGTCAACCGGTATGTCCGTGGCCGCAGCGACGACGAGTCGGCTGACGAGGCGTTGAAGGGGTTCGAGCGATTTCCCGCCTGGATGTGGCGTAACACCACCGTCCGGGATTTCACGGCGTGGCTGCGCGCCCATAACACCCAGTGCCGCAACGACGGCCGTCGCGACGCCGGATTCTACGGTTTGGATCTCTACAGCCTGCATCGCTCGATGCAGGAGGTGATCGACTACCTGGACAACGTCGACCCGGTCGCGGCGCAGCGGGCGCGAGAGCGTTACGCCTGCTTCGATCATGCCGGCGGAGACGACGGTCAGGCGTATGGGTACGCCGCCGCCTTCGGTGCCGGGATGTCCTGCGAGGCGGAGGTTGTCGAGCAATTGGTCGAACTGCAGCGCACAGGCCTGCAGTACGCGCGCCGGGACGGACTTCTCGCCGAAGACGAACTGTTCTACGCCCAGCAGAATGCACAGACCGTTCGCAACGCGGAGGTCTACTACCGGTCGATGTTCGGGAGCCGGGTCTCGTCGTGGAATTTGCGGGACCAGCACATGTTCCAGACCCTGAGAGCGTTGCGCGCGCATCTCCATCAGCACGACGGTGAACCTGCCCGAATCGTGGTGTGGGCCCACAATTCCCATGTAGGTGATGCCCGGGCAACCGAGGTGGGGGCCGATGGGCAGCTGACCTTGGGGCAACTCGTCCGGGAGGGCTACGGCGAGCAGGCGCTGCTGATCGGATTCACCACCTACTCGGGCACCGTCACCGCCGCAAGTGAATGGGGCGCCGTGGCCGAGCGGAAGGTGGTTCGCCCTGCTCTCAACGGCAGCGTCGAGGAACTGCTGCATGAGGTCGACCGGCCGGAATTCCTGGTGTCGCCGCTCATCAGTCGTGAAGCGGCCGGCCCACTGGACACCGTCCGCCTCGGCCGGGCGATCGGCGTGATCTATCAACCTGCCACCGAACGGCAGAGTCACTACTACCACGTGCGGCCGGGCGATCAGTTCGACGCGATCATTCACATCGATCGCACGACGGCGCTCGAACCGTTGGAGCTCAACAGTGTCTGGGTCGCGGCCGAGACGCCCGAGACCTACCCGACCGGCCTGTGAGCGCCCCCATGATCGTCACGGTGACGATGAATCCGGCCCTGGACATCACCGTGGACGCCGAACGTGTGGGACCAACCGACAAAATCCGTTGCTGCGCAGATGTTTACGATGCCGGTGGCGGCGGACTCAATGTCGCCCGGTTCGCACGTGCGTTGGGTGCCCCCGTCTCCGCCGTCCTCACCGCGGGCGGCCCGATAGGAACGCGCCTGGTAGAGCTCCTCGACGACGCCATCGTGCCCAACACGTTCATCGAGTTGCGTGGCGACACCCGGGAGAGCTTCACGGTCAACGAACGCTCGACGGGCCGGCAGTACCGGTTCGTGTTGCCCGGACCCGTGCTGACCGCCGACGAGCAGTTGCGCTGCCTCGAGGTGATCGACGCCAGTGCGACCGGCGCCGCATTCGTGGTCGCGAGCGGCAGCCTGCCGCCCGGCGTCCCCGCCGACTTCTATCAGCGGATCGCCGACATCTGCCGCAAGCGGCAGATCCGGCTCGTCCTCGACACCTCGGGTGGCGGTCTCGAGCACATCACCTCGGGCGTGTTCCTGCTGAAACCCAGTGTGCGCGAGCTACGGGAATGCGTCGGCCGGCCCCTGGTCACCGAGGGTGAGCAGATAGCTGCGGCGCGGCATCTGATCGATCGTGGCGTCGCCGAGGTGATCGTGGTCTCCCTGGGTGCCGAGGGCGCCCTACTCGTCACAGGAGATCGGTGCTGGCGCTTTGCCCCTGTCGCCGTTCCCGCCGTCAGCGGTGTGGGCGCCGGGGACGCGATGGTCGCCGGCATCGTGGTCGGGTTGTCTCGCGAGTGGGGGATGGAGAGCGCGGTTCGCTACGGTATCGCCGCCGCGACGGCGAAGCTTCAGACGCCCGGCACATCGACATTCGACAAGGTCGACGTCGACCGCTACCTCGAGCAGGTTCCGGCTCCGACGGCACTAGAAGGCGCACAAGATAACTCAAGGAGCTTGCCATGATCGAGACGACGCAGGGGACGACGCCGGCGGCCCGCCGCGGCACCCCGACGTGGCTCAACTGGTTTCTGGCGCTGATGACCATTCCGGTCGCGGCCGCGGTGATGTTCGTCGCCTTCGGCGCTGTGCTGGGCATCGCCCGGTGTACCGACACGACGGCTTGCCCGCACATGGGGCCAGGTGAGTTCTGGTTCGGGATCCTCGCCTACGGCCCACCTGTCGTGGCGTTGCTGACGATCGCCGTGTCGGTGGTCACCGCCAACCGCAGGTACGGCATTGTGGTCCCGCTGGTGGGGCTGGGGCTCTTGGTCGCCGACGCCGCCATCCTGGTCATCACGTTTCGGCCGTAGCGTCACCCGGTGGCTCGGTGTTGCTCCCGGCTCACTTGATGCGGATCGATTGTCCCGAGGCAAGGGAATGAGTGCGGCCGCGGCATTCGACTTCGATCGGCGGTGCACCAGTCGGGTCGGCGATGACTTCTGCTGTGCGCCCACTGATGACGAGGTGCAACCGATGGCCGCGATACCACAGTGAGCAGCGCAGTTGGCCGGCGCTCCGGGGCCACATCGGGCCGAGCACCAACCGGTCACCTCGAGTTTCCAGGCCGGTGAAACAGCGCTGCAGAAGGTCGATACTGCCCGCCATGGCGGCCAGATGAATTCCCTCCGCCGTGGAACCGCCCTGGACATCGGCGACATCCGAGCGCAGCACCTGCCGGAAATACTGCAGGGCCTGCTCGCGGTTGCCGCGCGCCGACACCCAGGCATGCACGATCGCACTCAACGTGGAGCCGTGCGATGTCCGTGCGGAGTAGTAGTCGATGGTGCGCGGAATCTGCTGGGGCCGGAATCGGTAACCCAAGTGTGTCAACAGCTCCCGCAGCTCATCAGCGGACAACAGGTAGAAGAGCATCAGGACGTCGGCCTGCTTGCTGGCCTTGTACCGGTTGATGTCGTCATTTTCCGCCTCGAGAATGCGGTCCAGGCGGCTGATGTCCGGGTAGCGCGTGCGGTAGGCCGCCCAGTCGAGTTCCTCGAGATCGTCATAGCCTTCGAACTGACTGATCACTCCGTCGTGGAACGGCACGTACATCCGTCGGCTGACCGAGTCCCACTGTGTCAGTTCTGCTCTGGACACACCCAACCGATCCAGCAGATCGAGCCGATCGGGTAACGGTAATTTCTGCAGCACCTCGAGGGCGCGCAGAATCACCCACACCGCCATCACGTTGGTATAGGCGTTGTTGTCCACCCCGTCGTCCGGCCGGTCGGGGTATCCGGAGTGGAACTCGTCCGGGCCGATCACCCCGTCGATCACGTAACGGCCCCGGTCACTGTCGTATCGGGCGCGACTGACCCAGAATCGGGCGATCTCCACGAGCATCTCGGCGCCTTGGTCGATCAGATACTGACGGTCACCGGTGATCTGGTAGTACTGCCAGACGTTGTAGGCCACCGCTGTACCGATGTGATGGGCCAGATGGCTGCTGTCGACGCGCCACCGCCCCGACATCGGATTGAGATGCATCTGCTGGCTTTCCTCGCGCCCGTCGCTACCGGATTGCCATGGGAACATCGCACCCGCATACCCGGCCGCGCGCGCGGAGCGGCGAGCTTGAGGAAGGCGACGGCTCCGGTAGCCCAGCAGCGATCGCGAAATCTGCGGCACGCGAAGGGTCAGCAGTGGCGCGATGAACATGGCGTCCCAGAAGATGTGTCCCCGGTATGCCTCACCGTGCAGTCCGCGCGCCGGTGCGCCCGCGTCGAGATCAGCCGTGTAGCTCGACACCGACTGCAGAAGGTGCATGATGTGCAGTCGCAGGATCTTCTGGTCGGGCTCTGCGGAGCCACCGATGGAGAAGTCGAACTTCCGCCACAGCTGCAGCCACATGGCACGGTGATCGGCGAAAAGTTCTGAGTATCGGCCCAACTCGCTCAGCAGATTGCTCGCGGCCTCGCTGGGTACCGAGATCGCGCGGTCGTGGCCGGTGAACACCACCGCGACCTTGTCCACGGTCAGCGGCTGGCCGGCGATCACGTCGGTGGTGATGTCGTGCCCGGCAGAGTCGGCGTGATCGCGGAACCGATGGGTCGTCGCCGCGGGTTGCTCCCCACACCACACACTGGTGTGGGTGGCGACGGCGATCGGCAGGCGCGACTGCACGGTCAGCGCGTCGACCAGGACGGCGCCCTCGCCCACCTCGCTGACCCGGATGTCCCCGAGGTGCTGCCCGGAGAGCGACTCGTAGCGCGACACCCCGCAATTGGTGACGGTCGCATCGATCGTGGAGCGTATGTCGATGGTGCCGGACCAGTTCTCGGCGACCACTGTCGTCTGCAACGCGCAGACGTGCGGATCGTTCATGGACGCGAAGCGTCGTTGAGTCACCGACGTACACCGTCCCGCGCTGTCGCGGAACCGCAACTCGCGAACACACTCGGCCTGCCGAATGTTCATCACCTGGCGGTACGACAGCACGTCCGCGTCATCGATGTCGAACCACGGGCCGTTGTCGATTCGGAACGTCAGGGGTAACCAGTTGGGCAGGTTGACCAGACTCTCGTTGCTGATGCTCACCTCACCGATGACATCGGTGAGGCGGTTGTACACGCCGGCCGCGTAGGTGCCGGGGTAGTGAGCAGCTCCCCGTTGTGCCTCAGGTGCGGCGGCGCGTGTCACCAGATAGCCGTTGCCGACGGCGCACAGGACCTCACGGAGCCGCTCTGCCTCGGGTTGGTAGCCGTCGTAGATCAGCACCCAGCCGTCGGTGTGTGTCGGCGGTGTCGGCGCCAGCTGGGCCGCAAGCTGTTTCAGCAACTGAGTCGCTTCGCGCGGGGTGTTGACGGCGAAATCCGCTGCGCTGCAGCGGTCGCCGTCCTCGCCGTGACGTACCAGGACGCCGAGGCCGTTGTGTGTGATGGCGTCGAACGCGTCCTCGTCGGTGAGGTCGTCGCCAAGGTAGAGCGGCAGGATCGGGTCTGGCGTATCGAGGTGGTCGATGATCCAGTTGATGGCATCGCCTTTGTCCCACTTGCCCGGTGGCCGAAGTTCGATCACCTTTCGGCCGTGGGTGACGCCTAGGTCATGACGGCGGCCGGCGGACCGTACCGCCGCGATCACCTCGGGCACGCGGTCCGGGGCCGCCAGCCGGAAGTGCACGGCGACCGACAACTGCTTGTCCTCGATCGCGACGCCGTCGATGGCGCTGAGTGCCGGGGTCAAATCGTCAACTGCATTCCGCAGGAGACGAATCGACTCGTCAGCCATCGGATGGCGATACAGTTCGCCGTCGGGGCTGAGCAGTTCGGTGCCGTGCGTTCCGGCGTACCACAACCCGTCAAGGCCCACCCGGGCGCGGATATCGCTCAGGGCCCGGCCGCTGACGACCGCGACGGGGCACGCGCCACTCAGCGCACCCAGGGCTTCGGTGACACCGTCCGCCGGGGTCGCGGCAGCCGGGTCGTCGACAATCTCGGAGACTGTGCCGTCGAAGTCGAGGAAGAACGCGGGGGAGCGCCCGCCCAGCACCGACTCTATTTGGGCGATGCTGCCCAACGCGTGCGGTAGCGCCGAGACCCGCAGGTCGCCCGTGCGTATCTCGATGTCATCGGGGTCGCCGACCACGACGTCGGCTCCGGCCGCCAGCTGATCCGCGCCGTCACCCGACGGGGTGATACCGACGATCAGCGCGAATCCGCCGGCCCGCGCTGCTTCGATGGTGGCGCAGGCGCCGTCGAGCACCACGCATCGTTCGGGTCGGGCGCCGAGCCGCTGGGCCAAGTCGAGGAGCGCGGCTGGATCGGTCGGACCGGTGTCGTCGCGTGACGTGGCGACGGTGCCGGCGGCATGCACGGCGAACAGATCGCCCAGCCCTGTCGTCCGCAGAAGTTCTTCACAATCCGAGGTGGTGGTGTACGCACCGGCTTTCAGCCCGAGGTCGCGAAGCTGATGCAGCAAGCCGATGATGGTGCTGGACACGTCCGCGGTGCCACCCGGTGGCGCTGATGGTTCGGAAAGGATGCTGTCGAGGTTGAACAGCATGGCGTCGTGATAGCGACGATCAACGATGGTCGGAAGATCCTCGGCCACAGTGCATTACCCCGATTCTTGAATGAGCATCATCGTCCCATTCCGAGCTCGCTCTTGATTAGAGGCCAAAGTCCTCCGCGGGGATTCCAGACGAGTCGGTGAGCCTGCTTTCGAGCGACCAAAGGCCCTCGCGGCGGAAATTCCGGGACCGGTAGCGTCGGATCCCATGGACGTTCACGCCGTTGAACTGCCTGGTGCCGTCGTCGTTGGGGTCGATGGCTCCCCATGGTCGCTGAACGCGCTCGACTGGGCGGTGCCCGAGGCCGTCAGCCGCGGCGTGACGTTGCGACTTGTTCACGCCGTGCCGACGGCTGTTACGGGTGTGCCCGACGGCGAGTGTGACTGGGACGCAGTACTTGTCGAAGCCCGGGAGGTGGCGACTCAGACGCATCGTGGCGTAGGCGTCGAGGCCGCATCGGTGGTGGGACCGCTTGGCGAGGTGCTCGAACGGGAGTCTGCCGCCGCGGCGATGATGTGCATCGGCGCCCGCCCACCACATCTGGCGGAGGGACGGCTGTTCGGCCGAACGGCGAGCCATCTCGTCGACCGTGCTCGATGTCCGGTCGCCATCATCCGTAGCGGTGACGATGGCAGGGCACGCGTCAAGGGTGTGGTGTCGGTGGTGCTGTCCGATGATCCCGACAACGACGATGTCGTGCACCTGGCCATGCAGGAAGGCCGATTGCGCGACGCGACCGTCCGGCAGGTCGATCGTCGCGTGGACAGCTGGATTCGGCGGTATCCCGATGTTCACGTCGAGACCGTATCGGCAGGCACCGGGCGGGTGGGCCGCCATGATGAGGATCCGCGTGAGCAGCAGATCGGTCTCGCGGTCGTCGGCGCCTCGGATGCGGACACCCTCACCTCGCTCAGCGTGCCCAACTGCCATCCGATCCTGGGCTATCCGGACTGCTCGGTCCTACTCGTGAGGCACCCGGCCCGGCCGGGCCTCAGCTAGTAGCCGCCGTGTCCGTGGGTCTGATGATCCAGTTTGGCGACGAACACCGCCGCTTGGGTGCGCCGCTCCATTCCCAGTTTCGCCAGGAGTCGGGAGACATAGTTCTTGATCGTCTTCTCGGTGAGGAACATCCGGTCGGCGATCTGCTTGTTGGTCAGGCCCTCGCCGAGCAGGGTCAGCAACGACCTCTCCTGATCGGTCAGGTCGGAGAGCGGATCGGATCGCTTTGTCGCACCGCGCAACTTGGCCATCAATGCCGCGGCGGCCCGGTTGTCCAGCAGCGAACGGCCTGCGCCGACGTCCTTGACGGCCTGGGCCAGTTGCATGCCCTTGATGTCTTTGACAACGTATCCGCTGGCGCCGGCCAGGACCGCGTCCAGCATGGCCTCGTCGGAGGTGTACGAGGTCAGCATCAAACAGCGCAGGTCGGAGAGCACGGACAGCAGGTCACGACACAGCTCGACACCGTTACCGTCGGGTAGCTGCACATCGAGCACTGCGACGTCGGGCTTCGCCGCGGGAATCCGTGCCATCGCCTGGGCAACGGAGCCGGCCTCACCGACGATCTCCAGATCGGGATCCGCGCTCAGAAGATCGATGAGCCCGCGGCGGACCACCTCGTGATCATCTACCAGAAAGACTTTCACCATGCCGGCCTCCAGAAATCGGGGATCAGTGTTTTTCGCGGTCTACAACAGGTTCTGCGGCTCGCAGACCAATACCGAGCAATCGGCATGCGCCAGCACCGCATTTCCGGCTGCTCCCAGCAGTTCCGCGATGCCCTGGCCGCGTTCGTGGGCTACGACCAGCAGCTGAATCGAATCCCCATGTGTGATCAGGTAACTCAGCGAGTTGCCGTGCAGGGCCACTGTGGTGACGTCCACCTCGGGATAGCGTGCACGCCAGCACTTCAGGCGACGCTCCAGAGCCGCCTTGGCATCTCGGTTTCCGGCGGCGACGGCATGGCCGTCGTGGATGTCGGGGTAGCGCGACCGCCAGGTCGTCAGCACGCGCAATGGCGCACCGCGCGAACGGGCCTCATCGAAGCCGTGGCGCAAGGCCGCGTCCCCGGTTGACCCGTCCAGTTCGACGGCCACACATCGCTCGGCCGATGCCACCGGGTCATGCCCCCTGACGACGGCTACCGGACAGTGCGCGGCTGTCGCCAGGGCGGTGGCGGTCGACCCGATGTGTCGGTCGCGGAAGTGGTTCAACCCGATGGCGCCCACGCACAGCATGGCGGCGCCCGTGGACGCGTCGAGCAAGGCGGCCACGGGCTGCTGCTGGACGATCTCCGCCTCGATCTTGACCGGTCGATCGGTCGACTCGACGGCGGCGGCCGTGCAGCGCACCGCGGTTTGGGCCGCGGCGAATTGACGGGCGAGGCGGTCAGCATCGTCGTTGCCGTCTCCGGAGTCGACGGCATAGACCAAGCGCAACGGGATGCCGCGCCGGACCGCCTCGTCGACAGCCCAACACGCAGCCTCGGTGGCCCACCGCGAACCGTCGACGCCCACGACCACAGACGGCGCGACACGCTCTCGTTCGGGCATTGGCCGGTTCCTGTCAACTTGCCGGGACCATTTCGACGTTATCGTCAAAAACTGGCGCGACGCAGGGGCGAAAGTCCCTGCCCAAAGGCCACTGGTCCTCAGCGACACATCGTCGGGCTCGTGGTCCGGCGGTGGAAATCCGCAGGGAGGGCGGTGGATCGGGCAGCTCCGGCGACCGAATGGTGCTGGCAGACACCGGTCATCAACTTTGGGGACTTGCGGCTCTGGTTCACCCTGCACACGACCGGCATCGTCGGTTCACCAGCATCATGCACGGAAGGCGGTGGGCGGCGATGACGACCAATTTCCCTGACGACGCCACCGTGCGAGCAGCCTTGGACTTGGCCGGCCGCGCCCCGTCTATCCACAACACCCAGCCCTGGGAGTGGAGAGTCGGCCCGCACAGCATCAACCTGTATTCGCGCCGCGAGTTGCGCCTCCCGCATACCGACCCTGACGGCCGCGACCTGATCGTCAGTTGCGGGGCCGCCCTGCATCACGCCACCGTCGCACTGGCGGCGCTGGGCTGGCGCGCGTCGGTTCATCGGGTGCCGAATCCTGACGCCCCCGATCATCTGGCGTCACTGCAGGTGCACCGCGGACCGCCGGGAGAGGCCGATATCGCGATGGCAGCAGCCATTCCGCGACGGCGAACCGATCGGCGCACCTACAGTTCGTGGCCGGTTGCGATGGGAGACATCGCGTTGATGGGCGCGCGTGCGGCACGCTTCGGCGTCACGATGCGGCGGGTCGAAACGACCGGTGAATTCGTTGAATTGGTGGAACAGGCGGCGCGCCGGCACATCGACGACACCGGCTACGTCGCCGAACTGATGGCGTGGAGCGGGCGTTACGCTGCGGCGGAAGGCGTTCCTGCGCATAATGTTCCACCAATAGATGGTGCCGCCGCGGTGCCTGGCCGGATTTTCTCGGGTACGGCACTCGACCAGCCCGACGAGGCCTCGGCAGCCGAAGACAATGGTGTTCTGCTGGCTCTCGGGACCGCGATCGACGATATCGCGTGTCAATTGCGTGCTGGTGAAGCCGCCAGCGTTGTCATGCTCACCGCTACCGTTCAGGGCCTGGCGTCGTGCGCGGTGTCGGAGGTCCTCGAGGTCCCCGACACCCGAGACGCGGTACGCGCCGACGTCTTCGGCAGTGAACAGTTTCCCCAGATACTGCTGCGAGTCGGGTGGTCACCGCTGAACGCCGACCCGTTACCGGCGACGCCGCGACGACCGTTGGCCGATGCCCTGCGCCGCCTGGACGGCTCGGCGTTCGTCGGTTAGGGCACTCGCCGCCCCGGTCACACCCCGGGAAAGGCCCCCGGCGCGGGGACTTTTGGCACTTGTTGGTGCCGGCCTGCGCGCGGATCGTGGATCGCAGATCGGAAGGAGATCACCGATGACGAGCGCAGCCACGTATTCACCGCTGGCACACAAACTTCTTGCCGCCCGAGGCTCCGTCGCCTCGGTGTACTACGACGACTCCCATGACACGCAGGATGCGGCGGAACGCCTCGAGGTGCTCGAGCGTGACGTCGCGCGGGAGTTGGAGCAACAGGGCGCGCCGCAGCCGCTCATCGCCTCGGTCACGCGCGCGATGAACGAGCGGCCGGCAACTGAGCATCGGAGTGGGCGGGCGTTGATTGTCAGCCTGGACGGGGTGGCGGTCGACGAACACCTCGTCGTGCCGCCCGTCACCCCGGTGATCCGGGCCTCGGAACTTCCCTACGTCGTTCCGCTCGTCGCAAACGGAGCTGTCTCGGGGCCGTATATGGTCGCAGCCGTCGACCAGGTCGGCGCCGATCTCACGCGCTATCAAGGAAAGTCGACCTTCGCGGAAACCCTCGTGGGGGAAGGTTTTCCGGTCCACAAGGCGGCTTCGGCGGGCCTGAACGCGTGGGGAGATTCGCAACATCGGGTGGAGGAGGAGGTGCGCAAGAATCTCCGAGCGGTCGCCGACCGGCTCACCGGCGAGATGGATGCTCATCCGCTGGACTTCATCGTTCTCATCGGCCAGGAGCGCGTGCGGGCCGAGCTGGTGTCCGAGCTGCCACATCGGGTTGCCGAACGTATCGTCCAACCCGGAGTCGGATCTCGCCAGACCGGGGTGGACCGCGTTGTCCGCGTGGCTGTCGCGCACGAATTGAACAATAGGCGCAGCATCCACAGCGGCAGGATCGTGGATCAGTACGAGGCCGAAGACGGTCGTGGGTCAGGCCTTGCGGTGGCCGGGCTCGCGGCGGTGACCGCGGCACTGCGCGAGCGTTCGGTCGCGACGTTGATCATCGGACAGATGCACGACGAAACAGTGCTTGCCGGCGATGATCTGACGCTTCCCGGTTCCGATCCCGACACGCTGTCCGACTTCGGCATCGCGCCGACACAGACGCTGCGTGCCGACGAGGCGCTCCCATACGCGGCACTGGCAATCGGGGCCGACCTCGTCTGTGCTCCAGAACATCTACGACTGACTGATGGCGTAGGGGCGCTGCTGCGCCACGCGACCATTCAGGGCTGACGACCGACCTCGGCGAGAACGGCCTCGACGGCCGCGGGCACAGCGTCGGCGACGGGTGGCGATAGCCCGACGCCGTGGCCGGCGTCCTCGATCTCGACGGTGAGCACCACCAACCGCCGAGGGACTCGGCCAAGCGCCTGGCCCAGCGCGTAGATGTCCGGCAGCCCAAGGGAATGCGAACTCACCACCGCAGGTTGCTGGTCGTCGCCGGGAATCCAGTGCTGAATCCTTCCGGCGACGACGTTAGGGCCGCTTGCTGCGTCGACGATGACGACCAGCGGCACGTTCGCCCAGGCGTCGAGGATCTGTCCGGGGTCCGACAGCGCAGAGAGCACCTCGACGCCCGGCGGGCGTCGCCTGGCGACTTCGGCTGCAACCGCGAGGCCGACCCCGTCGTCGGTCCGAAAGTCGTTGCCGATGCCGATGACGAGAGCGTTGGCCGTCATGTCCGGTCGATGTTCAGCGTCAGGAAGTGTGCCGAACACGAAATGCACGGGTCATGATTGCGAATGGACTTCTCGCACAACGACGTCAAGGATGCGTCGTCCAGTGACAGGTTCGCGGCCACGAGCTCGGCCATTTCATGCTCGATGGCGCCCTGGTTTTGCGAGGTGGGCGGCACGAGTGTCGCCGCGCGGACGAGTCCGTCACCGCCGATCTCGTAACGGTGATACAGCAGCCCCCGCGGGGCCTCGCTGACCCCGTGCCCAATGCCCGCGCGCACCGGCACGTCGACGAACGGCCTCGGCGGACGCTCATAGTCGGCGATGATCCGCAGTGACTCTTCGATGGCGTAGACCACCTCGACTGCTCGAACCACGATGCTGCGAAACGGGTTCCGGCACACCGGACCCAGCCCCGCGGCGGCCGCGGCTTCGCGAGCGACGGGGGAGAGCGTCGACGAGTTGAGCGAATACCGCGCCAGCGGACCGGTCAGATACCGGTTGCCGTCCAGCGTGGCTTGCAGGGCGGTGGAATGCTCGACCTGCGCCTCGACGACGTGAGCACTGAAGTCGGCGACCTCGAATGCCGGTCCGTCGGTCCGCGCGATGACGCCGTTCTCGATCGGATATCGGTCACCGTCGGACAGCGAAAGAAATTCGTGGTCGAACTCGACGTCGGGAAACTCGAGGTCGGCGAGCGACCGCAGGGTGTCCAGGGCATCGTCGAGTGAATGGCGCAGCATCTCGGTCAGTGGTTCGAGGTCGCGCGCACGGGGGACCGAATAGAAGCCGCCCAAGCGGACGTTGATGGGGTGAATGGCCCGGCCGCCGACCACCTCCATCAAGCGGTTACCGGTCTTCTTGATCGCCAGCCCGCGATTGACCAGGTCGGGATGATCCTTGGCCATGCTGATGGCGTCCGGATACCCCAGAAAATCGGGGGCGTGCAGCAGAAAGATGTGCAAAGCATGGCTGTGTATCCATTCGCCGCAATACATCAGCCGGCGCAGGGCGGCGAGCTCGGGGTCGATCGTTATCCCGCAGGCGTTTTCGATCGCGTTGCACGCGCTCACCTGGTAAGCGACCGGGCAGATGCCGCACACCCGTGCGGTGAGGTCCGGCGGCTCGGTGTAGGCCCGGCCGCGCAGGAAGGCTTCGAAGAAGCGTGGCGCCTCGTAGATGTTGAGCTCGACGCTGTCCACGGTGCCGTCGACCAACGTGACATGCAGTGCGCCTTCGCCTTCGACACGGGTCAAGGCGCCCACGGACAGGGTGCGTGTCTCAGCAGTCATCCGTCATTCCGTTCGGCGGCGAATCGGGTGACGTTGAATGTCGAAAAGACGCGCTCGACGCCTGCTTCCGACATTCCGTCTCGGTTCAGCAGCGGGATCAGGGCCGCGGTGTTGGGTGTCGCGGCGGGTCCGAAACAGCCGTAGCAGCCGCGGTGATGTGCCGGGCACAACGCGCCGCAGCCGGCATGAGTCACGGGGCCGAGGCATGGAATACCTTCAGCCACTGCGACACACGTGACCCCCCGCAGTTTGCATTCGGTGCACACCGTCTTGGCGGGCAATCGGGGCGCGCGCCCCACCAGCAGCGCGGCAAGCGTGTCGAGGAGCTGATTGCGGTCGATCGGACAGCCCTGCAACTGGTAGTCGACCGGCACATGTGCCGATGCCGGCGTGGATGTTGCGAGTGTGTCGACGTACTCGGGCTTTGCGTAGACGACCGAGGCGAATTCGTCGATGTCGGCGAAATTGCGCAGCGCCTGGATGCCGCCTGCGGTGGCGCAGGCGCCGATCGTGACAAGGATCCGGGACTGATCCCGAATCTCCCTGATACGACGCTCGTCTGCGGCGGTGGTGATCGACCCCTCGACGAGTGACACGTCGTAGGGCCCCGGCACGATCTCACTGGAGGCTTCGAGGAAGGTGGCGATGCGCACCTGCCCGGCGAGGGTGAGCAATTCGTCCTCGCAGTCCAGCAGCGTCAGCTGGCAGCCGTCGCAGGAAGCGAACTTCCACACCGCCAGTGAGGGAGGCTCGCTCATCTACAGCTCCTCGACTGCGAGTAGGGGTTCGGCGACGTCATATCCGACGACCGGTCCGTCCCGGCACAGCAGCAACGGACCCAACTGACAGTGCCCGCACCAGCCGATCCCGCACTGCATATTGCGCTCGAGTGAGACACGGATAGCACTGGCGGGCAGTCCCTTTCGTATCAGTTCGGTGGCGCAGTTGTGCATCATCACTTCGGGGCCGCAGAGGAACGCGGTGGTGTTCTGGGCCCGCAGCGGCAATCTGCGCAGCGGTTCGGTGACGAACCCGATCTCACCCGACCACCCCTGCACCGGCACGTCGACAGTCAGATGCACGTCGATGGTGTCGTGTTCCGCCCACCGCCGCAGCTCCTCACCGAACAAGAAGTCGTCGCGGGACCGGGCGCCCGCGATCAGGGTGACCGTGCCGTAGGCGGCGCGGTCGGCAAGGATGCCGAGCACGACGGGGCGCAGCGGGGCGAGGCCGACGCCGCCGGCAACGATGACCACGTCGCGTCCGGCCGCGGCACGCAGTCCCCAATCCGTGCCGAACGGACCGCGAATCCCGATCACCGCGCCGGGCGCTACATCGTGCAGCGCGCGGCTCACCGCGCCGACCGACCGGATCGTATGGGTGATGGTGGCGTCGGTGTCGGTGGTGAGTCCGCTGACGGAGATGGCGATCTCGCCGATCCCGAACGCGTACATCATCATGAATTGGCCCGGCAACGGCGCAGGGACCGACCGCCCTACCGGTTCCAGCTCCACCGTCGATGAATCACGGTTCTCGGCTACCCGGCTGCGCACGCGGTACGGGACTGGGCTCATCGCGCACGGCGATGTGGGGAAGGCTGCCGTGTCAGTCGTCGCCATCTCGCTCCTGAGCCAGGGTGTGCATTTCTTCGGTGATGTCGATTCCCGTCGGACACCAGGCGATGCACCGTCCGCAGCCCACACAGCCGCTGCTGCCGAACTGGTCGTGCCAGGTGCCGAGTTTGTGGGAGATCCAATGCCGATATCGCGAGGGTCCGGATTGGCGCACGCTGCCCTCGTGGACGAACGTGAAGTCGAACTCGAAGCACGACGCCCAGCTCATCCAGCGTTCGGCATGCTCGCCGGTGAGGTCGGTGGTGTCCGAGACACTGGTGCAGAAACAGGTGGGACACGCCATGGTGCAGTTGCCACAGGTCAGACACCGACTGGCGACCTCGTCCCAGTGTGCGGACTCGCGGGACGCGATCAAAAGCTCACGCAGATCTGTGCCGGGCATCTGGCGCCCCATGCGGTTCGCCGCCTCTGCGACTTCGCTTCTGGCCGAGTCGATCTCATCCGGTGCGGCACCTCGGTGGGGGAGCGCCGCGAGCAGGTCCGCGCCGTCGTCACTGCCGACGTCGACGAGGTAGCGGCGGCCGTCGTCATCGACGCGTTCGGTGAGTGCCAGGTCGTAGCCCGGTCCCACCTCCGGCCCGGTACCCATGGATGCGCAAAAGCAGAGACCGCCGGGCTCAGTGCAGTTGACTGCCACCACGAAGATCCGTCGGAGCCGTCCCACGAATCCCTCGTCCGGGTGGCTGCCGTTGCCCAACACTCCGTTGAGCAGCCCGATGGCCGCGAGATCGCAGGCCCGAACCCCGAGGAAGGCATACCGTGGCGGATCCTCGGGTTCGGTGCCGTCGGATGACCACAACTGCTGCCGCGGCGGGTGCAGGAACTGCTTCCACGACTGCGGACCCGCCGAATGGCCGAAGGCCGCGTCGTCGTTCCGCCGACGCAGCCGGTAACTACCGGGTGCCACGTCGACGCCCCAGCCCACGGGTAGCTCGCCGGCCGAGGTCAGCTCGGCCAGTACGATCGCGTTCTCCGACACCGTGGGGCCCACCACCCGGTAGCCGCGGTCGATCAACGCGGCAACGAGTTCGGTCAACCCGGCGGCGTCGATCACCGCGTTAGTCATGGGGTAATCGTGCGCGCCCGATGGCGTCCGGGCGCATGGTCTTGGGTCCTCAGATGAGCGTCAAAGGTCCTCGCCGGCGTTCAGCGGCGGCGAGTGACGCCACGGTGACGGCCGAGTGATCGGCGGACGACGACACGCACAACCCCTCCGAATTCGCGTGCGGCTCGTTGGTGGGCACGGCATCCTGAGAGTCTCGGCGCGTACCGGTCGAGTCGGTCATGTGGAAGCACGGGCGGTCCCGGAGACCGAGGGGTGATCCGGGGCCACCCCTCACCGCGGTATGCGGTAAAGGGCTGCGCCAGCGGTGATTCCGGCACCTGCTGCGATCAGGATCGCCAGACTGCCGCCGTCGAGCTCGTGGGTTGCGCGATCGAGTGCCGCCGCCAGCGACGCGGTATGCATGGCGTCGTCCTCGGCGACGATGACGCGCTGAGCCGGCACCCCCAGCATGGTGGCCAGCGCCGTGCGGTACCCCGGCCGCGCCGGTGCGGCGACGATCGCGTCGATATCGGCGATTGTGCGGTCGGACGCGCGGAGGCAGCGTGCAGCGGCGTCGGCGGCAGCAGCGGCGAAGCGTTCGTCGCGTGAGGTGGAGTGCCGAAAGCGCAGAACGTTCTTGTGGTCGACGAGACCCACTGTGGCGCTGAATGTTTCGCCACAGTCCGGGATGCTCGTCCAGTGCACCTGTTCGATTCCGTCATCGTCGCCGGTCCGGCTGCACAGCAGTGCCGCGCCAGTGGGGGAGAACGGGAAGTGTTCGCTCATGCCATGGCCGGGATCGGCGTCGCTGGCCACCACCATCGCGCAGTCGATGGTCCTCGACGTGAGGAAACCGTCCACAATCTGCAACGCGGTGAGGACACCGCACGTGCCATTGGCGACGTCGAAGGAGAATGTGCCGTGCGTGCCCGTATGCGGATCCTCGGGATTGGCGCCGACATCCTCCTGGATCAGCGCCGCGAGCGCCGGCTCGCCCAGATTCCGGTCGCGGTAGATTCCCGCGTTGATCAGAAGGTCGACGTCGTGTGGTTCCCGCCCCGCCATCCGCAGGCAATCCTGTGCGGTGCTCACCGCGAGGTGCAGGGCGCTGTGCCGGTGACGCCACCGGCTCCTGCCCACGGCGACCTGTTCAATCACGGTGCCCATAGTGATCCACCATCTCGTCGTCCAGGGTCAGCATGACCACGCCGATTTCCAGCCCGGACGCCAGCGCGATCAGCGCAATGGTCTCGCCGGGGCGGATACGATTCGCTTCGAGTTCCTCCACGAGGGCCACGGTGTGGGTGGTCGATGCGGTGTTCCCGTATCGGTCGACGGTGATCACGGCGTCGTGGCGCGGATTGTCACCGAAGTCTTCGGCGATCTTGGCCATTCCCTTGCGTATCGCGCGGGCCGACGTCTGGTGGGTGATCACGTGATCGATGTCGTGTATCGAGATGCCGACCGTATCGAGTACCTCGTGCAGCAGCAGGGGGTGTCCGACATCGCGGCCCGGTGGATGCCGCGCGCATCGGTGAACATCCGCCCGCCGGGATCAGGACCCTTCGGATACGCCAGACACAGTCGGCTGTAGTCGGCCACGGTGGTGAAGCCGGCCAGACTGATGCCGGCCGACCCGACCGGCGCACGCTCCAGCAGAAGCGCCGCGCCGGCGTCGCCGAGGGTCAGGCACGCCAATTCCTTGCTCATGATGGACCGGATGTGGCGAGCCGCGTTCTGGCCGAGCTGCGAGATGTACTCACCGCTGACCACCAGTGCCCGCTCGATGGTGCCCTGTCTGATCCAGTTGTTCGCGATCGTGACTCCGGTGAGCATTCCCGCGCAGGCGTTGGAGACGTCGAAGGTTATCGCTGTCTGGGTGCCGATCCTCGCCGCCACGGCGCTGCTCATGGTCGGTTCGAGCCATTGGGTGAGACCGTCGCGAAACTTGGTGATGCTGCAGCTGATGACGGCGTCGATGGAATCGGCCGGCCGCTGGGCCCTGGCCAGACAATCCAGTGCCGCCGCGGTGGCCAGACTGTAGGAGTCCTCGTCGCCTACCGACACCCGGCGCTCACGGATCCCGGTCAGCCGCTCGAGGTCGATATGTGTGCGGTGGCGCGTGGCCGACATCAGTTCGTCGGTCGTGAGATGGGTGGCGGGCAGGTGTCTGCCGGCGCCGGCCAGCCGAGTGTGAAACGGCGCTGTGTCACCGTCCGCCGACGGCTCCATCATCAGCCACCGTTTGCTGGTCATTGATCCATGGTGAGACAGGCCACGGTGACCTGATAGGGATCATTGGCCATCGACGGCCGGGACCTTGGGCCCTTGCCGGTCCGACGCGGTGGGCGGAGTGTGATGGTCGTGGAGCATTTGACCACTCTGGATGCCGGTTTCCTCGAGGCTGAGGATTCAGACCGGCATGTGAGTTTGGCGGTCGGCGGTATCTCGGTCATCGAGGGACCGATGCCGGACTTCGCGTCGCTGGCCGACAGTGTCGCCGAACGGATCCTCAGCGTTCCCCGGTTCCGGCAGGTCGTGCATACGCACCTGCTCGACCTCGAGCCGCCGGAATGGGTGGAAGACCCCAATTTCGATCTCTCCCATCACATTCACCGCGCGGCACTGCCCGATCCGGGGGACGATCAGACTCTGTACCGGTTTGCCGCCGACGTGATGGAGCGTCGCCTCGATCGCGACCGGCCGCTCTGGGAGTGCTGGATCATCGAGGGCTTGGCCGACGACCGGTGGGCGGTGTTGATGAAAATTCATCACTGCATCGCCGACGGCATCGCCACCATGCACCTGTTCGCCGGACTCAGCGACGACGGGGAAGGCGCGACGTTCGCGACCGAGATCCGCGCCGCCAAAGAGTCGACAGATCACCGGGGCCGCATCGCAGGAATCAGTCTGAATCCGCTGGATTGGGCATCGAGTCTCTGGCAGACCGCAGTCGGGGTGACCAACGCGGCGGCGTTGGCCGTTCAGGGTGTTATCGAGATCACCGGTGGTCTGGTACGCCCGGCCAGCCCGTCCTCGCTGGCCGGCCCCCTTCGCACGATGCGCGGATACAGTGCCGCGCGGGTGAGCCTTGATGACGTGACGGCGATCTGCCACGAGTTCGGCGTGACCGTCAACGATGTTGCGCTGACCGCGATCACCGACAGTTTCCGGTCAGCCCTGGTGCGGCGGGGTGAACTGCCACGGCGAAATTCGTTGCGGACGTTGGTGCCGGTGTCGGTCCGCTCCAACGACGCGCGGGAGAGGATCGACAACCGGGTGTCGATCATGCTTCCGTGCCTTCCCGTCGAGAAGGACGATGTGCTGGATCAGTTGCGGGAGGTGCATACCCGCTTGACGAGCGCAAAAGGCAGTGGTCAGCGCCAGGCCGGCAGTGCTTTCGTCTCGACGATCAGTTCTCTGCCGTTCCCGGTGACAGCGTGGGCGGTCCGGGCGCTGACCCGATTGCCGCAACGGGGAGTCGTGACGGTCGCCACGAATGTCCCTGGACCCCGCGAGCGATCGAAGATCTTGGGTCGAGAAGTCCTCAGTGTGCTCCCGATTCCGCCCATTGCGCTCCAACTTCGCACCGGCATCGCAATTCTCAGCTACGCGGACAGCCTGGTGTTCGGGATCATCGCCGACTACGACGCGGCTCCTGACGTCGACGAGCTGGCCCGGGGTATCGAGCAGGCGGTCGCGGAGTTGTCCACCGCGGCCAAAGCCATCGGCTAGCACTCCGGGCCGGGAGGTACCCGTGACACCACAACCCTCTCTGCGAGACGGCGTGCGGATGTTCAACAAGCACGTGCTGAACCCGGCGATGCTACATCTGGCAGGTCGTAAACACTGGTATGCCAGCGCGATTCGGCACACCGGTCGGACCACGGGTAAGAGTTATGTCACCCCGGTGGTGGCAGAACGAATTGCGGACGAATTCATCATTCCGCTGCCCTACGGCACCGGCGTCGACTGGCTGCGCAACGTCCTCGCAGAGCGCCGGGCGACGATCACCTCCGGCGGCCGGACCTATGACGTCGTGTCGCCGGAAATCATCGATGCCCCGGCGGCCGCTCCGAAGCTGTCGGCGCGACACCGACGGACCTTCCATCGGTTCGGGATCTCTAACTTCCTTCAGGTCACGGTGAGTGAGTGAACGATTGTGGACTATTGCACCGGGGCAAGGGACTTTCGGCCGGTACGGACTCCGGCGGATCGCAATAGTGTTGTCTTACAGTCTCATTAGGCATTAGGCAAGGAGTTAATACCATGACCGAAACCGGCAACCAGACCACCGTTGAGTCACCCGATCTCACCGACGAATTGCGTGAGTCGGCCAAAGCAGGTCAGCGCGCGGCTGGACAGGCGTTGCGGAGGTTCCGTGACGCGGTTGACGACGCAATTCCTGAATCCGTTCAGCCCCTGCGTGACAAGATCGTGCAAGCTGCACTGGATTTGGCCGATGATCTCGTTTCCGCCCAGTACAAGTTTCACCGTAGCTTGCTCAACACGGCAGATCGCGCACTGACCAAGTCCGACGCCGACCACTGAACCGCGCTGCGGGTTTCCTGGTGGGGGCGTCACGGTGGATCGCGACGCGGGGCGGGCTCGCTCTCCGCGCGATGCTTCACCCCTCGCAGGATGGCCCGCGTCACGAACGCCTTTGGCGGCGCGATGAGTTCGGCGCCTACCACGGCTCCGGGGCGTCGCAACGGCACCCGGGTGCGGATGAGCAGCCGGGTGCCGTCATCGCCGTGCTCCGCGACGTTCAGCGACCACACGGCGTCCCAGAAGCTATCGCCCCCTCCCGTCCGTAAGACGATCGATCGCCCCTCCTGGATCTCAACGACGGTCACCGCGATGCCGTCGTCGAGACCCAGCCATCCTCGGGGCGCCAGGCGGACGGTGTCACCCACGGCGAGGTGCTGCCATTCGGGGTGGATCCGATCGGCGTCGTGGTAGTCCAACCCGGCCAGGGTATGCAGTGATTCGTAGGCGTACAGACCAGCGCGATCGAGACCGATCTGGACCAGCCACGGCCACACCGCCGCCGGCGGCCTGCCGATCGTGATCCCTTCGGTCGTCACCACCGCGGGTTGACCGACCAGGCTGTCGCCCGGTAGCGGCATCGCACACTCGGCTTTCGTGGTGCCCCAATTCCGGAAGAATTGCCTGGCCGCGAGCAGGATTGCGGCAGTCGCGCCCAGGCGAGCCATCGCTGTCATGGTGTAACTCTGCGGCGGGTCGTCCCGACGCGATAGGGCCGGTCGACCTCGATGTGGCCCACAGGCATCGACGAACGGCCTGGCCGCCTGGGACTTCAGGCTCTGGTGCCCGCCGGCTGGAGAATGATCAGATCGCTTGTCGTGCAACGGACTAACCGGCCGACAACCGCGTTGGCCCGACATCCCTGCGTTGCCCAGACATCGTCAGCAACGCTTGCATCGCTGGCCACCGTCGACGTCGGCGCGGGCATTTTGCGGAAAGTGGTGGCTCGTCACCCTTTCACGAGCAAGATCGGACTGTCACAATCCGGGAGATGCAGTCGGGAAGCGCAGGGGACGGGTTTGATCAGCGAAGGTAGACCCGGGGCGCAGTTCGGTCGGGAGCGCTCAGGCGATGTGCGCCGAATTCACGATCAGCTCGACGAGCTGGCCGCCGACCGCGACCAGATGGGGCTGCTGCTTCAGCTGGCGATCGAGATCAGCTCTGACCTCGAGCTGGAGCCGACGCTGCACAGAATCATCAGTGCCGCGTTGACCCTGACCGGGGCGCGCTACGGCGCGATCGGCGTGTGGGGTCCCGACGGCTTGTTGACCTCGTTCGTCCATGACGGGATGGATGAGCGCACTGTCGATCGGATCGGTCACCTTCCGGTCGGAAAGGGACTTCTCGGGGCGCTGCGGGAGCGGACGGATCTGTTACGGCTTGACGATCTGACCCAGCATTCGGCCTCGGCGGGTTTTCCGGACGGGCATCCACCGATGCGCGCCTTCCTGGGTATTCCGATCCGAATCCGCGACGATAAGGCGTTCGGCAGTCTGTACGTCGCAGACGACCGGCCCGGGCGCACGTTCAGCGAGTCGGACGAGGTGACCGGGCGGGCATTGGCGTCGGTGGCCGCCGTCGCCATCGACAACGCCCAGCTGTTCGACGCGACCCGCATCGCGGCGTTGTGGACGAGCGCAAGTCGCGAGATCACCGCTGCCGTGCTGTCCGATGGGCAGCCTATCCTTCGCCCGTTGCAGCTCATCGCGGCGCGGGCATGTGAACTCACCGAGGCCGAGCAAGCCATCGTGCTCTTCCCCGACGATGCTGACCAGCCCGACGACGAGGTGGACACGCTCGTGGTGTCAGCGGCGGTCGGTCGATACGCCGACGATGTTCTCGGTCAGCGGGTTGCCGTCGACGGATCGACCAGCGGCGCGGTCTTCCGCTCCGGCGAGCCGGTGATCACCGAGACGTTCCGCAAGCCGATCCAGTCGTTCACCGACGTCGGTGAACGCCCGGCGATCGTCGTGCCGTTGTGGGCCGACGGGCACAGCCTCGGGGTGCTTGTCGTCGCACGTAACGTCAACGCTCCGCGGTTCGGTGCCAAAGATCTAGACCTGGTGCGGGATTTCGCCGGCCACGCAGCTATCGCCCTGACGATTGCTCGGGCGCGACGGTATTCAGCTGAGCTCGCTCTGCTCACCGACCGGGAGCGGATCGCGCACGACCTACACGACCAGGTGATCCAGCGGGTTTTCGCCGTTGGGTTGGATCTGCAAGGCGTGATCGCACGGGTCAGAGATCCCGAGCTGACACAGCGCCTCTCGCGTTCGGTCGACGAGCTGCAGGCTGTGATCACCGAGATCCGTTCGACCATCTTCAACCTGCAGCATCACGTCGATTCGACGGGGGGCTGGCTGCGCACCTCCACAACGTCTTCGAGCAGCTGACGAACAACCGCGACGTCGTCGCCACGTTGAACCTCAGCGGCCCACTGAGCATCGTCACCCCTGAACTTGCGGCCCACGCCGAAGCGGTGGTCACCGAAGCCCTGAGCAACGCGGTCCGGCACTCGGGTGCCGCGGAGATCACGGTGAGCGTCGCCGTCGGTGACGACCTCAGCATCGTGGTCACCGACGACGGCTGCGGGATCCCCGCGGACAATCGGCGCAGCAGCGGTCTGCACAACCTCGCCCGGCGTGCGGAGTCGGCGGGAGGGGTCTTCACGGTGTCCGACGCGGACAGCGGCGGCACGAGACTTGTGTGGAAAGCCCCGCTCACCGCGGAATGACTGATCGACCAGTGACTGAGCGGGACAGCGTGTTTCAGCGCTCGGGGATGACTGCGGTGCTCAGGACTCCTTGGTTGGCATGATCGCGGCGAGCATCTCGGCGATGTCGGCCTCCGCGCGGGCCTTGTCGAAGCCGACCCGGTGCAGTGTGCCGCCGTCCTGCTCGGCTTCGGCCAGCGCGAGCAGCATGTGCTCGGTGCCGATGTAGTTGTGACCCAGGCGAAGTGCTTCGCGGAAGGTCAGTTCCAGGGCCTTGCGGGCACCGGCGTCGAACGGGATCAGCGCCGGTACTTCGGGAACCCGCGGCGGCAACGTGATGGCAGCGCGTACGGCATCCGGGGTGATCTGCTGGGCGCGCAACAGGGGAGTGGCCAGGGCGGCCGGATCAGTGAGCAATCCCAGCAGCAGGTGCGCCTCGGTGATTTCGGCGTTGCCGGCTCCATGCGCCGCGTTCTGGGCGGCGACGACGGCACCGCGAGCCCGCGGGGTGAATCGGGCGAAGCCCTGAGCGGGGTCCAGGTCAGCGGCGTCGAGATTGGCCATCTTGGGGACAAAACGCTTCTGGGCTGCCTGCTTGGTGACTCCCATGCTCTTGCCGATGTCGGTCCACGAGGCGCCCGACCGGCGGGCCTGGTCGACGAAATGCCCGATCAGATGGTCAGCCAGGTCACCGAGGGCCTCCGCGGTGAGCACTGCGTCGGCAAGCTGGTCAAGGGCGTCGGTGTGGACCTGCTTGATGCCGTCGATGAGGTCGTCGAGTCGGATCGGGTAGGCGATGCGGGACTGTTCTTCCATGCGTCAACCGTAGGTTGACGGTGGCTCTTCGTCAACCGCGAGTTGACGGTTTACATCCGGTGGAGCGGGTATCCGCGCAGCATGCCAACGAGCGTTACGCGCGACATCGACGCGCCACGGGAACGAGTCTGGGAAGTGCTGGCCGACGGGTGGACCTACTCGCAATGGGTGGTCGGCAACAGCCGGATGCGCGCGGTCGACGCCGACTGGCCGGCGCCGGGCACCCGCATCCTGCACTCGATCGGCGTCTGGCCGGCGGTCATCAACGACGAGACGGTGGTGCTGCGTTGCACGCCACAGGAGGAACTGGTGCTGCTGGCGCGGCTTGGTCCTGCCGGTGCGGCGCGAATCACGCTGCGGCTCAGCGACATCGAGGGCGGATGCCGACTGGAGATGGCAGAGGTGGCAGTGGAGGGGCCGATGAGATTCGTGCCGGACCGGATACAGCTCGCCGGGTTCTGGCCGCGCAACCGCGAATCCACCTGGCGACTGGCGAACCTCGCCGCGGATCGCGAGCCCGCCGAATTCGACCAGAACTAGCCGGGCCGTTCGCCCGTGGGTCGGCGAATCGCTCGGTTCGGGCTTCCCGATTCCGCCACGGGCGGCGCGTCGCGACATAAACTCGCGCCATGGCAGGCCCGCGCAAGTCCGACGAGCGGCCCGACGTGAGCAAGATCGACAACCGTGCGCCATCGGTGCCGCGGATGTTTCTCGATCGCGTTGCGGCCACCCCCACCGCTGAGGCGTTCCGGTATCCCGACAATGACGGGTGGACCAGTGTCACCTGGGAGCAGGTCGGTGAACGCGTCGAGCTGATCGCCGCGGGCCTGATCGCCCTCGGCATCAACCCCGAGGATCGGGTGGCGCTGGCGGCGGGAACCCGCTACGAGTGGGTGGTCGTCGACTTCGGCATCTTGTCCGCGGGTGCGGCCACGACAACGGTCTATCCGAGCACCAACGCCGAGGACACCGCGTTCATCGTCGCCAACTCCGGCAGTCGCGTTGTCGTGGCGGAGAACCAGTCTCAGGTCGACAAGTTGACCGCCAACCGCGCCGATCTGCCCGCTGTCGAGAAGGTGGTGATCATCGACGGTACGAGTGACGACGACTGGGTGATCACCCTCGAGGATCTCGAGCAACTGGGCAAGCAGCTCTTGGCCGACAACCCGACCGCCGTGACCGAGCGGATCGACGCGATCCCGCCCGAGCAGCTGGCCACCCTGATCTACACCTCCGGCACCACCGGCAAGCCGAAAGGTGTGCGCCTGCACCACGAGGCGTGGACCTACACCGCCGCTGCGCTGGATTCGCTGCAGGTGTTGTCCGACAAGGACCTCAACTATCTGTGGCTGCCACTGGCGCACTCGTTCGGCAAAGTCATGCTGGCGATGCCCCTGGTGATGGGTTTCCCCACCGTCATCGATGGCCGGGTGGACAAGATCGTCGAGAACCTGGCGATCATCAAGCCAACATTCATGGGTGCGGTGCCACGGATCTTCGAGAAGGTGCACGGCCGGATCACCGAGACGATGGCCGAAGAGGGCGGCGTCAAGAAGCGGCTCTTCGACTGGGCCAGCGACGTGGGCTTGCAGGTTTCGCGCGCCCGGCAAGCCGGCCACCGGGTCGGGCCGCTGCTGGCGCTGCAACACAAACTCGCCGACAAGCTGGTCTTCAACACGATCCGGCAGAGGTTCGGTGGCCGCCTGCGATTCTTCATCTCCGGCTCGGCCGCGCTGGACCGCGATATCGCGCAGTGGTTCGACGCCGTCGGCGCCATTGTGCTGGAGGGCTACGGGCTGACCGAGACGTCCGCGGCGTCCTCACTGAATCGTCTGCATGCCTACCGGTTTGGGACGGTGGGCTGGACGCTGCCGTACACCGACGTCAAGATCGCCGCCGACGGTGAGGTGTTGCTCAAGGGGCCGGGCGTGATGAGCGGCTACCACGATCTGCCCGAGGCGACCGCGGAGGCCATCGACGCCGACGGCTGGTTCCACACCGGCGACATCGGCGAGCTCGACGCCGAAGGGTATCTGCGGATCACCGACCGCAAGAAAGACATGTTCAAGACGTCACAGGGCAAATACGTTGCGCCCTCGGCGATTTCGGCGGCGTTCAAGGGTATCTGCCCGTTCGCCAGCGAGATCATCATCTACGGCGAGGGCAAGCCGTACTGCGTCGCGCTGGTGAGCCTCGATGCGGAGGCCATCAGGGAGTGGGCGGATCGCAACGGCATGGAGGGCAAGTCCTTCGAGGAAGTTGCCCGCGACGAGAAGACCAGGGAAATGGTCGAGGGATACGTGGAAACCCTCAACAAGCACCTGAACCGGTGGGAGCAGGTCAAGCGCTTCGCGATCATCGATCGCGAATTGACCGTCGAGGCAGGCGATTTGACGCCCAGCCTGAAGCTCAAGCGCAAGTCGGTCGTGGAGAACTTCCACGACAACATCGACGAGCTGTACGGCTAGCGGTCGTGCTCCGGAGGTCCTTGTGAAGCCCTGGCGCGGACGCGTTTCGGGTACCACGAGGTGAATACCGCCGCACCAATCAGGGTTACGTAACTCACTGTGTGGCCGGCTGATTCGGTCAAGACGCGTTGCATCATAGCCCAGGCGAGCACGGCGTTGACAGTGAATACCGCCGCCCATACCGAGGTCAGCAACACGTTGACGCGGATGAACAGTGGATTGTTCCACTTCGAGGGATCGGTGTGTGCGCGCGCGTACTCCAGGGTGAACGGTTTGCCGATGGCGAGCGTGATCCACGAACCGAGTGCCAGCGCGCCGTTGGCAAGCACGCCGAGATGGCGGACCGCCCACACGCTGTGGAAGCCGAGTACCGCGACGGTGGCAGCGACAAAGAACACCAGGCCGACCCACATGATGACGCCCCGGTTCAGTTTGAAGACGGCCATCACCACCGATAGGGCCAGGGCCGCGACTAGACCGATTTCGACACGGGCCATGGAGTCCCTGGCAATGATCAGGAAGGCTATCCATGGAGCGAAAGACACCAGCAGCTTTACCAAGGACACGGCGGGACCTCCAGGGTGTCGAGGCGGAACTCCATTCAGCACGTCGGATAGATGAGTTCGTTAGGGGCGATGGTCCCGGTTACTGACAACGCTGGTCACATCGGCGCATCGACGTAGTCTTGAACCTGTTGAGAGGCGAGTGACGAGGGGCTGGCTATGCGACGTTACGGCGTCCTGATGGCGGTGGCCGCTGGCGTGCTGGCATTGAATCCGGCGCCCGCGCGGGCTGACGTTCCGGTGCCGCAGGCCGGCGCGTCCTGTCCGGCTGAGCTGACCGACGTGATGACCCGGCTGCCGGACGTCGGGGACTTCCTCGTCTGCCAGGCATCGGGCATGTGGGCTCCGGTGCTCGGGCCGTTCGACCCGGCCAGTCGCTGGCTGAGCTACGGCGCTGGAATCACGTTGCACGGTCAGGGATTTCGCAATCCCAACTTGCGCTCGGGATTGTGGACCGCGGCGCCGCTAGACCCTTCCGCAGTCTGCAGTGCCGATCAGGTCACCGTGATCGGCCCGGGAGAGCTTGCGCCCGTGGTGCATTCGGCCGGTGAGGCGGGGCAACCTCTGCACCTCGCTGTTTTACCGAAGCTGTTCACGATCACGATGAACGGTGATTGTGTGTGGTCCGAGGATCTGCCGCCGGGGCTGGGGTAGGGCCATGTTTCGGCTGACGGTGCAGGACGTGTTCACCATCAAGGGCCGCGGGCTGGTCGCCACGGGCCGCGTCGAGTTGGGCCAGGTCGCGGCTGGTGACGAGGTGCGGATCAACGACACTCGCACGGTTCGGGTCGACGCGATCGAAAGCTTTCGCAAGACGATCGACGAGGCGGTGACCGGCGATAACGTCGGGCTGCTGTTCTCCGCGCTCGGCCGCAGTGACATCTCACCGGGTGATGTGCTCACCATCGGGGTGGTCGGCCCGGTCTCGGACGGCGTCGACGTTCGCTTGTAGGCCAAGTGGTCCCCAGGGGCGGGGGGCCGGTGGCCCAAGGGGGTGGCCACTTCGCGTAGCCCGCCCCTGGAGACCCGCTTGTGACGGTCGGACTGCGGTGTGAATGCGCTCCCGGCCCAGACCGGTCTGCTGTGTTCTCGGCGTCGTCAGAAATGTACGACACCGGCGGTGGTCGGCGTCCGACTTCGACAGAAATATTGACGAATCGGTAAGAGTGTGTCAGGTGCCAGTGGCGTCAGTGTTGCCGTGCCTTGGTGGCGGTGACCGGCACGGGGGCCGATCCAGGCGCCATGGGTGGGGCGGCCGTTGTCTGTGAGGTGGACGAGACGCTGTGAAAGTCCGGGGGCGGAGCCGGCTTGTAGAAGTACACCGCCTCGATCGCGATCGCCGCGACGACGACCGCCGCCCCGGCAACGATGACCTCGACGACGGTGATCCGCCTCAGCTTTCTGATGACCTTTTTCGACCCCCGCATAGCGCGGACCGTAGCTGATTCGCCACGATCCGTGTGGGCCAGACAGCACTGTCACAGGGACGAGGAAGCGTTCCCGCAGACTCGATCTCAGGGTTTTATCTCCATGTCACTGGTAGTTCAACAAGCCCGTGGGACAACGAATGGAAGCCGGCGGTCATCGTCGCCGGATCAGTGCACAGCTGCAGGGTGGGGAAGCGCGGGATGAGCTGGGAGTAGACGGTCTTGAGTTCCAGGCGGGCCAGCGCCGCGCCCAGGCAGTAGTGCAGGCCGTAGCCGAAGCCAACGTGGGCCGCGCCGGTCCGGTTGAGGTCTACCCGGTCGGGGTCGGTGAAGACCTCGGGGTCGTGGTTGGCCGCACCCGGGTCGAGCAGCACCAGGTCTCCTTCCCGGATCGTCACTCCGTCGGCGTCGATGTCGCCGCGGGCATAGCGCGGCACTCCGACACCGCCGGTCATGCCGGCGCGCAGAACCTCCTCGACGGCCTTGGGGATGAGGTCCGGGTTGTGCAGCAGGGTCTGCCACTGGTCGGGGTTGCTCAGCAGCAGCAGGCACCCGACCCAGATCTGGGTCACCGTGGTCTCGTGACCGGCGAAGAGCAACTGCATCGCCAGCGTGGCGATCTCGAAGTCGGCGAGATCGGGTTCATCGCACAGGCGGGAGATGACGTCGTCGTCCGGGTTCGCACGCTTCGCGCCGACCAGTTCCATGCCGTAGCCGAGCAGCGACTCGAGCCCCTTGAGGGAGACGTCGTCGTCGGGGGAGAACGCGGCGTCGTCCACCCAGAGCCGGAAGCGGTCCCGGTCGGCGTAGGGGACGCCGAGCAGGTCGCAGATGACCAGGATGGGAAGAGGCTGGGCCAGGCTGGTCAACAGGTCCGCCGGCGGCCCCTGGCGTTGCATGTCGTCGAGTAAGGCCGCGCACAGGCCTTCGACCTTCGGCTGCAGGGTGCGCATGTGCCGCGGGCCGAAGTGCGGCTGCAGTAGCTGGCGCATGCGGGCGTGGTCGGTCGGCTCGGAATCGAAATCGCCGATCGGGCCGCCGAACAACGCCGAAGTGCGGCTGCGCGGGGCGTTGGCGGGGTCGCGGTGCGTGCGGCCGAGGAGTTCGTTGTCCATGAGGCTGCGCACGAGTGAGTAACCGGTCACCAGCCAGGCCTCGTCGCCGACGGAGGTCAGGACTTTGTGGATCGGTCCGGTGCCCTGCAGCGCGAGGAGGTCGTCGGGGGAGCGCAGTGGGTGGCTCTGACGGAACGGCAGTTGGGCGGTGGCGGTCATGGTGGGAGCGTACGACTGTCCGTCACGGTGCGGACCATTTTTAAGACTACTGGTCTTGTTTGCTTCCGCTCTAGTATTCAGCGGTGGCCCACACCAATCGGCGCAGCTTGAGCACCGTCGTCGGGTTGTGCGCTGCGCCGGCTGCGATCGCGCTCTGGCTCGCCCCGGTCGCGTCAGCCGACCCGCCGTCGTGGAACGGCGAGTACGCGATCACGTTCATCGTCGGTCCCAAAGCCGGAACGAGTATGGCGGCCGGTCAGCCCGAACAACAGCACACCGAAACCTACGGCTTCCAATCGAACTGCGCGAACGGAAGGTGCACCGCCACGATCACGAGTGGCCCTCCGCCGAGTAACCCGACTGCCCCGCAGCCTGTTCAGTTCACCTGGGATGGGTCCTCGTGGACGCAGGCCAGCGACTTTCAGTGGCAGTGTCTGATGCCAGACGAAACGGTCCAGTGGAACCCGGCCCACGCCGAGGTGCGGTACACGCCCCAAGCTGACGGATCCCTGTCCGGCACGATGCACACCGACATCCTCAGCGGCGCGTGCCAGGGGACTGTCGATATGAACATGACGGCTGAGCGCGCCTAGCCGGCGCGGCGTCCGGTGGTCGTGCTCGAGCGGCTGCATGGCCTCACGAAGTTCCTGGTCGCGCAACGAGGCCCGTAGACATCGAATTGCCAAGGGCTGCAGAGAAAGTCGAGGCGAGTCAGCGGAAGATCCGGCGCGCATCCGCCCCCAGAAACAAGAAAGGCCCGGAGTTACCGGGCCTGACCTGCGAAAACGTGGTGCGCGATACTGGGATTGAACCAGTGACCTCTTCCGTGTCAGGGAAGCGCTCTCCCGCTGAGCTAATCGCGCGGGACCAATCTCTTGGAGGTGGAGACGGGAATCGAACCCGTGTGCACGGCTTTGCAGGCCGTTGCCTCACCACTCGGCCACTCCACCGTTGGGTCTGATGCCGCACTTGCACCTTCGAGCGGATGACGGGATTCGAACCCGCGACCCTCACCTTGGCAAGGTGATGCGCTACCAACTGCGCTACATCCGCGCGCTTCGGACGAGATCGTCGCCCGCTGCGAAGGAAGACACTAGTCGACGTAGGCGAAGCGGCACAAATCCCCTCGCCGCAGCGCCGCGACGAGCGCATTCCGGCCGGACGGGTGTGCCGTGATAATGTTCCACCTCGGCGAATCGGGCACCATTCTCATGGTGCGCGCGCACCGGGTCTCGTAGCTCAGTGGGAGAGCGTCCGCCTCACACGCGGAAGGTCGCTGGTTCGATACCAGCCGGGACCACCACACAACATTTCATCAGTCCACGGCAGTTGGACGCCGCAGCCGACGCAGGTCGGGCGAGCGCGCAGAGGGCCGTCACGCCGGCGTAGAGAGCCCCTCAGGGCGAAGTGCTCGCACTCCTCGTCAGCACCAGTGCTGCTTCGTTGTAGGGGAACAGGCGATAGAACGGCCGGAACGCGGGTGTGACGAGGTTCGCCGCGTCGGCCTTGCTGCAGATCCGCGGGTTGATCAACGGGACCGCTGTGTTCCGCTTCTCCAGCACCGTCGGGCCGCCGGCCATGACGTTCTTCAGCCAGTCCGATTCAAGCCCGTAGCCGATGAGAACGACGAAGCCGTCCCGGGCCGGGAAAACCAACAGCGGTGTTCGGTATCGCCTACCGGACTTGCGTCCGACGTGCTCGAGGGTTCCCAGCCCCGGAAGCCATGGGGTTATCGACTGAGCCGCTCGGTTGGTGACACGGCGGTTGAAACGTGCGACAGCGCGCGGTACTCGCATGAAAGTCCTTCCCTCACACGATGGCTGGCCCTGAGTGTTACGCGATCATCGGGTCGATCGCAGACCGGGGCACCAGGACGTGCAGGGCACCGGCTGAGGCGGGCAACAACGCGCCCTGGTCGAAGAAGAAGATCACCCCGTCGTTGACCACCGCGAAGTTCTGATAGTTGGCCGGGTTGTACAGCGCTCCCGGCGCGAACGCCAACGGCGGCGGCGGAGGCGGCGGGGTGGTGGACGACGCGCTGGACGGTGTGGTCGTCACCGGCTGTCCGGGTTGGGTGGGCGGCGCGGCCGGCGGCGGCGGTGGTGGCGGTGCTAGCTGCTGCTGAAGGTCGGACGCGACGATGGGCGCGACGGTCTTCAGCGGATCGTCCACCCGCCACAACGGCGTGTTCAGCTTGTCGTCAGGCGTGGCGGTGTAGGTGATCGCCTTGCGGTAGCTCTGGTCCCAGTTGAACGCCTTGTACGTCGTCTGGGGGCCCCACCGCCGACGTTCTGGGTCACGGTGAACACCACGGCCTGCGTGCCGCGCGGGGGAACCGCGGAGTTGTACTCCGTCGGCTTGATGCTCAACTTCGAGGGGGTGCTGCTGGGCGCGCCGGACTTGGCCGTGTTGAGGAATGCGTCACGCGTCTGGGAGATGTAGTCGGCAACCGATTTCTGGTCCGGGTAGTCCAGCGGGATGCTGATGTCCACGCTGTACGCGGGGTCGGAGAGCTGGATCTCGCATGTGCTGCCGGTGTTGCCGCCCTTGATGTCGGCGCAGTAATCGTTCGGGGCGGCGGCCGCCAGTCCGGAAGAAAAGGACATGGCGGCAACTGTGAGAACCACGGCCGCGCTGAAAGAACGCATGGGTACAACCTCCAGGCAAACGCGGCGCGTGCCGCGACCAACGATCATCGTCACCACGCCAGCAAAGCGCCCCCGACGGCATCGGCGCTGTATAGCCTAGTTGAGGTGCAGATCGGGTCACGCCGCGGCCTTGAGCTGGGCCGATACCGGAAGCGGCCGCGAAAGCGCGTTGCACCACCACAAACACGGGTACTCGACTGAGCACCATGACTGATTCGTCCTTCACAACCGCCGACGGCATCGACCCTTGCGTGCGGGTTTACGGGACTCGGGTCCACAACCTGCGGGGCGTCGATGTCGCGGCACCGCGCGACGCGCTGGTCGCGTTCACGGGCATCTCCGGGTCCGGCAAGTCGTCGCTGGCCTTCGGCACCATCTATGCCGAAGCCCAGCGCCGCTACTTCGAATCGGTCGCGCCATACGCGCGCCGGCTGTTGTTGCCCACCGGCGCACCCAAAGTCGATGACATCACCGGGCTACCCCCTGCGGTTGCATTGCAGCAGCGCCGGGGTGCGGCGACATCGCGGTCGACCGTCGGCACCGTCACCACCCTGTCCAACCTGCTCCGAATGTTGTTCTCCCGCGCCGGAACCTACCCGCCCGGGGCGACTGAACGCCTGGACTCTGATGCGTTCTCCCCGAACACCGCGGTCGGCGCATGCCCAGAGTGCCACGGGCTGGGACGAATCCACCGGGTCACCGAAGAGACGCTGGTACCCGATCCGTCACTGACCATCCGCGAAGGCGCCGTCGCGGCATGGCCAGGCGCATGGCAGGGGCAAAACCTGCGCGACATCCTCGTCACGCTGGGATACGACATCGACAAGCCATGGAAGAAACTGCCTAAACGCCAGCGCAATTGGATTCTGTTCACCGACGAACAGCCCACTGTGGAGATCGATCCGAGCCAGCATCCCGTGCAGGCCGACTACTACTACAACGGCACCTTCTCCAGCGCCGAACGCCACGTTCGTCATACGCTGGCCAACTCGGAGAGCGCGATGATGCGCCGCCGCGTGTTGCAGTTCGTCGACAGCGTCGGGTGCCCATTGTGCGGCGGTTCCGGGCTTCGGCCGGAGGCGTTGCAGGTGACGTTCGCCGGCCGCACCATCGCCGACTACGTCGCGATGCCATTGACAGACCTCGCGGAAACGTTGCGTCCGGTGGCTTCTCGGACCGATGCCGCCGCCGCATACGAGTCGACGAACTCCGGTGAACTGACCGAAGTGGCGACCATGATCGCCGCCGACCTCGTCGCACGCCTGCAAGTACTCGTCGATCTCGGCCTCGGTTATCTGACGCTGGGTCGCCGCACCCCGACGGTGTCGCCGGGCGAACTGCAGCGACTGCGGCTGGCAACTCAATTGCGTGCCGGCTTGTTCGGCGTCCTCTATGTGCTTGACGAACCGTCGGCCGGACTGCACCCCGCCGACGTCGAACCGCTCCTCGACGTTCTCGATCGACTGCGGCGGGCGGGCAATTCACTCTTCGTCGTCGAGCACGACATGGACGTGGTGAGCCGTGCCGACTGGATCGTCGACGTGGGACCCGGGGCTGGGGAGTGCGGCGGCGACGTGCTGTACAGCGGGCCGGTACCGGGTCTGGCCACCGTCGAGGAGTCGATCACTCGTCGGTACCTCTTCGAAGGACCGATGCGGCAGTCTCGTCCGCTGCGCGCGCCCTCGGAGTGGCTACGGCTGCGCGGGATCCGATTCCACAATCTGAAAGGCCTCGACGTCGATGTGCCGCTCGGCGTGTACACCGCCGTCACGGGAGTATCCGGATCGGGCAAGTCGACGCTCGTCGTCAAGGTTCTCGGCGATGTCGTCCACAGTCATCTCGGCACGACACACGCTGCCGAGCCGACGGAACCCAGCGACGACGAAACCGACAGTGGGATAGTCGATCTCGATCACGATGCGAGCATCGGCGTGATCGCACTGGGTGTTGAGGAGATCAGCAGGCTGGTATCGGTCGACCAGCGACCGATCGGACGAACCCCGCGCTCGACGTTGGCGACCTACACCGGCTTGTTCGACGCGGTCCGCCGCGAGTTCGCCGCGACTCCGAAGGCCCGTCGCCGCGGGTGGACGGCAGGCAGGTTCTCGTTCAACGTGGCTGAAGGTCGCTGCTCGACCTGTCAGGGGAGGGATTCGTTTCGGTCGAATTGTTGTTCCTGCCAGGCACGTACGCCACCTGTCCGGCGTGCAAGGGTGCGCGGTACTCCGACGAAACGCTCGAGGTGCGCTATCGCGACCGCACCATCGCCGACGTGCTCGCCATGACCGTGGACGAGGCGTCGGAGTTCTTGGCCGACGTCGCCAGCGCCGCGCGGAGCCTGACCACGCTGCGTGAGGTCGGCCTGGGATACCTCCGCCTCGGACAGCCTGCGACCGAGTTGTCCGGCGGTGAGGCGCAGCGGATCAAACTCGCCTCCGAACTGCAGCGCCCCCGGCGGGGCACACCCTGTACGTCCTTGACGAGCCGACCACCGGGCTCCACCCCGCCGACGTGGATCTGCTTGACCGCCAATTACATCGCCTGGTCGACGCGGGCAATACCGTGGTGGTGGCCGAACACGATATGCGGATGGTCGCAGGTGCGGACTGGGTGATCGACCTGGGGCCCGGAGCCGGCAGCGACGGCGGTCGGGTCGTTGCGGCTGGCGTGCCCGAGGAGGTGGCGCGTGCGACACACAGCCGCACAGCCCCATTTCTGGCGAAGCGATTGGCGTCATCGGCTACGCGATGACGAAGGTCCGCTTCACCTGGTGGGCTGGCTCGTCTCCGTGGACAGTGAAAGCGACGTCATCCGCGGATACAGAATCGCCGGACCGAGCCATCGAGTGATGAAGCGGCGCAGTTCGATTCCTTGGCGCGGCTGCTGCCCGGGATCGGTGAGAATGGATTGCACGGTGCGCAGCATCATTTCGGCGAGCTCACCCATTCCGGCGCTGTCGTAGCCGTGAAGCGCCCAATCCACGTCGAGTCGGTGGAAGACCGACAGACAGAACGTGACCGCGGTCTGCGATGTCAGCGAGGTGATGGCCTGCCCCTCGTGTCGCTGGGTCAGGAGATTCTCCAGCTGGGGATCGCCTGCGAGGTTCTCGATTCCGAACGCCAGGCTTTCGACGACGGCAGTCACCGGGTCGTGGATTCCGCTGACGTGACGGACAACCTGGTCGATGAACCCGTCGACCGCACGCATTGCGCTGGCCATCAGTAGCGCATCGGCGTTGGGGAAGTAGCGGTACACCGTCTGACGGGTGACACCGAGGGTACGGGCGACGTCAGCGAGGCGTATAGCGGACCCGTGCTCGGCGACCACCTGGTCCACCGCGTCCAGTATTCGGCCGATCGCTTCCTCGTCAGAGGCGGGTGTGGATCCCGCCCAGCCACGGCTACGCACCGGTCGTCACCAACTTCTCGGCGTCGAATGCGATGGGAAGTGTTGTCGGCCCTGTCATTCCGAGTACGGACTTCCACGGGGCGGGGCCGGCGCGATGAGGGCAGGCTAGGCGGCGGGTGAGGACGACGAGTGCTTCGGCCAATTCCCGGCGTGCCAGATTGGCGCCCAGGCAGTAGTGCGCGCCGCCACCGAAGGTCAGAATCGCGGGCACGTCCTTGCGGGCGATGTCGAAGCGGTCGGCGTCGTCGTAGATCGCCGGATCCCGGTTGGCGACAAAGGTGTTCGCGAGGACGAAGGTGCCCGCCGGGAACAGATAACCGCCGAACTCGGCGTCCTCGACGGCGGCACGGGGCACGATGCACGCTGCGGGTGAGTGGCGCATGCTCTCCTCGACCGCCTGCATGGCAAGCTCGGGATGCTCGCGCAGCCTTGACCATTGGTCGGGATGTTCGCAGAGCACCTGCACAGATGCCGCCAGCTGGTTTCGCGTCGTGTCTGTTCCCGCCATCAGGAAGCCGGCCACCAGCCCGCGCAGTTCGTCGAGATTCAAACGTTCGCCATCGCTTTCAGCGCGGATGAGCTCCGACAGCAGGTCGTCGGTGAGATTGTCGCGGCGGGCGGCGACCATGTCGTCGACGTAGGCGTCGAGTTCGCCCCACGCGCGCATGATCTCGGACTCGTCGAAGTTGGCGTCGGGTTGAAAGTTGAAGGCCTTGAAGATCTGCTCGGTCCAATCCGAGAACAGCTGCCAATCTTCCGAAGGCGCACCGATCAGCGCGCACATGATCGGAGTGGGGTAGGGGCGCGCGATGTCGGTCACGACGTCGCAGCTCCCGGCGTCCATTACCCGGTCGATCAGCCCGTTGACCACCTCGTGGATCGTCTCGGTGAGTCGCGATGTCGCGCGGGGGTGAACGCCTTGGATACCAGCTTGCGCAACCGAATGTGGGGTGCGCCGTCCAAGCCCAGGAGACTGCTCGCCAACTTGTCGAACAGCGGACCTGATGTGATGCCCTGCGCTGCCAGAGTGATTCCCGGTGGTAGACGGAATCGGTTGTCGCGCAGTATTTCCCGAGCAAGGTCGTAGGACAGGATCTCCGGGCCGAGAGGCCCGATCGCGATGGGCGCCTGCGATTGTGCCCTGCGAAGATCGGCGAATATGTCGTTGGGTGTGGCGTTGAGGTCGTAACTGAAGGTGGGCAGGCCGGCGTCGAAAACATTCGGGACGGTGCTGTTCGCGTTCATCGGTGTCTCAACTTTCCCGTGCTGCGCGGGTCGACGATCGGACATTTATACCAAAAGCGTATGACCACATGGAAAGATCGTCAACGTGAATCGCAATATATCCAGCTAGAGGGGAAGGATGACTGCATCAGGTCATACGTTGGTGCCGATAATGTCGGAGTGGGCTGGGCTTACGTTCGACCGGTGAACTGAGCAGAAATGACCAACGGCGGATGGGGATTGTGGCCGGGTCAGCGAAAGACTCGCTGGCCAGGCCGCACCCCACCCGCCGGTGTAGGTCCTATGCCGAAGACGGCCGATCAGCCGTGCGGCGCCTCGGAAATCTTGGTGTCTTCCTTGCCAAGCGTCTGGCAGTACAGGGTGACCGAAGTCTTGGTGGCAGTGATTTCCAGGTTCGCCGGATCCTGCCCGCTCTTGTCTTTGAGCATCTTGCTGACTTCGTCGTTCTGCTTCTTCTCGTCTTGAGTGAGGAAGTCCTTGCACTTGGTGTCGCCGCCGGTGTTCACGACCTCAGAGGCCGAGCAGCCGCTCAGGACGGCTGCTGCCGCCGATGCCGCAAGGACGGGATACACGATTCGCTTCACTGGGAACCTCTCTCGGTTGGGAACAGCACGCAGATAGTTCACAGATTTGACGGATTTGAAACCCGGAAGTGTGGCTTCACCTGCCGGTCGCGGCGTCAGTCGAGATCGGCGAGCGCCTGGCGAGCGGCTTCCAGTTCGGCCTCGAGTGCGGCAACCCGGGCGGCTTGCTCTGAGCGCGCCTCCTCGATGACTTCGTCGATCGGAGTCGCCAGATCCTGATGCAGTTCCTTCGCGGCTCGGGACACGGCGGCCGCCGCGACTGCGAGGTTGCGGGCCACGTATGTGGTGCCCCGCTTGAGTTCGGCCCGCCATTCGCCGTCGGCCGTACCGGTGACCGTGAGGGTGAGCTCAAGCGTCTTGGTCTTCTTACCGGCTTTCTTGGCCGGCGCTTTCGCCGGCTCGGTGGACTCGGCTGGAGCGGGCGACACCGGGCTTTCGGCCACCGGCGTGTCGATCGGGCGAAGCAACACGTCCGGCATGTCAGCGTGGGTAGACGGTGCTTCGGTTGCCTGGGTGTCTAGGGTCGTGGTCACGTCGAGTTCCTCCTGAACAACATTCGCAGCGGCTTGCAAGTGCGTTCAGTAGAACATACGTTCGACCGATGGCAAAGCGACCCGCAGGGCATGTCGTCGGAGGTGACGGCCGACTACCCGACGAATTACGTTGTTACTGCCGTGTTTTCGTGACCCACGATCGGGTGGGGCGTCCGCCGTCCGGTCACCGTGATCCGGCCGCCGTGCTCGGGTGTGAGGATTACGTGCTTGACCCGCTGCCGCTCACCGCGTTCGGTCGTCGTCGCCATGTTCACCCGACGCAGCACTTCACCCAGGACCACCCGCATTTCGGCCATCGCGAACGTCGCGCCCAGGCATCGGCGCGCCCCGCCGCCGAACGGAAGCCACGTCGTCGGGCTCAATGTCGCGCCGATCATCCGATCGGGGTCGAAACGCTCGGCGTCCGGATAGATCCGGTCGTCGGAATGCACCAGACCCACCCCCGGAGCCACCATCACGCCGGCGGGCAACAGATGTCCAGCGATCTCCACGGGCTGCTTGAGGATTCGACCAACGTCGAACACCACCGGTCGACTGCGCAGAGTTTCCTTGGCCACCGCATCCAAATACTCGTCGTCGCCCGTCTCGGCCGCCCGCACCGCTTTGGCCAGCGCCGCGGGATGGCGGGTCAGCCGCTCCACCGCCCAGGACAGCCCGGTAGCGGTGGTGTCGTGCCCGGCGACGAGCAAGGTCATCAGTTGGTCGCGCAATTCCGCGTCGGTCATCGTCCGGCCGGCCTGATCGGCCGCGCGCACCAGCATGGCCAGCGCGTCGGTGCGGACGGCCAGGTCGGGATCAGCGCGGCGCTCCGCGATCTCGGCATACAGCAGCCGGTCGGCTTCGTCGATGCGGCGGCGCACCCCGCGCCACGGCAGCCGCTGCTGCAGGCTGGGCGTCCCGATGGCCAACAACTCGAACGCCGACAGATTCAACAACCTCGGCAGCACCTCGCGCAGCGCGGCCAGCCGGGCCGGATCACTGGCGCCGATCACCAGTCGCATGATGACCTCGAGAGTTATCTCCGACATCTTCGGTGCCACCGGGAACGCCGTGCCCACCGGCCAGCCGGCGATGTTGGCCGCCGCGATCTCGGCCATCACCTCGGTCTGGCGCGCCACCGCATCGCGGTGGAACGGCTCCAGCATCAACCGCCGACGGTCGCGGTGCACCTCGTCGTCGACAACCAGTACCGACGCCGGGCCCAGCAGGCCGGACAGCATCGAGTTCGCCTCGCCCGCATGGTAAATCGCGGGATCGCCGGCGAACACCTGCTTGATGTCGGCCGGATCGTCGAGATACACCAGAGTGCCCATGCCGGCGATCCGCAACGTGAAGGTGTGGCCGTACCGGCGTCGGCACGCGGAGACGAATCGCGGCCAGTAGCGCAACATCAGCATGGCTTGGACCAGGGGTGGCAGTGCAGGACCCGGCGGCAGTGCCGACGCCGTCTTATTAGACATGAGTCCAGTATAGGAAAGACGCGTGCGCTATTGCCGAGATCGACGAAATGTCGCGTTCTACTCGCGATTCGTTTGCGATTTGTGGGTTTGGGCGCGAAGGGTAGGGTTGGAATGTCAACTAACCGGACGGCCGAAAGCCCATGGTGACCACCGATTTCACTTCACGCAGCAGCGCAGACGTGGAAAGCGAACGACTGCGGGCCCTGCACCGTTACGCAATTCTTGACACCGCACCCGACGCCGCGTTCGACCGCATCGCCCGCGTGGCCGCCCGTTCGTTGGACAAGCCCATGGCGTCGATCACCTTCGTCGACGAGGACCGAATCTGGTTCAAGGCGACATACGGCGTCAAGGGCCTCACCGAGATCCCGCGCGATGCCGGGCTGTCCAGCCTGGCGATAGCCGACAACCGGACCTACGTGATTCGCGATACTCTCGCCGATCCGTACGTATCCCGAAATCCCAGTGTCGCAGGCGAATTCGGTATCCGGTTCTATGCGGCCGCACCCGTTACGACGGACGACGGGCATCAGCTGGGAACCGTCAGTGTTCTGGACTCCGAGCCGGGTGACGTCACGGACGATCAGCTGGCCACTCTGGAAGACCTCGCCACGATCGTGATGAACGCGCTCGAGCTGCGACTCTCGGCGCTGACGACGGTGCGTGCCGAACGTGAACTGCGCGACACCGCCCAGCAGTACGCCTCGGTGTTGCAACGCGCCCTGCTGCCGTCGGCGCTGCCGGTGATCCCCGGTTTGTCGATGGCTGCGCACTATCACCCGGCCGCCTCCGGTCAGGTGGGCGGCGACTTCTACGACGTGTTCGGCGTGGCTCGCGACGAGTGGGCCTTCTTCCTCGGTGATGTCGAGGGGCACGGTGCCGCCGCCGCGGCGGTCACCGCTCTGGTCCGCCACACGCTGCGTGCGGCGGCTCTGCACTACGACGACCCGACCGACGGCCTCGACGAGCTCAACGCGGCGCTGATCGCCGACGCGGAAGAGCGCCGATTCTGCACAGTGCTGTCGGGCAAGCTCCGGCCCGAAGTCGACGGGTTCCGGATCACCCTGGCGACCGGGGGACACCTGCCCGCGCTGCTGCTGGATCGCGACAGTGGATCCATCCGACCGGTTCGCTCATCCGGCGGGATGTTGATTGGTGCCGTCGCAGACGCGACGTTCGAGGCGTGCGAGACGTTGCTGAGCCCGGGCCAAACCCTGCTTCTCTACACCGACGGGATCGTGGAGGCCCGGCCCGACGGGCACACCACATTCGGCGAATCGGCATTACGGCTTTTCCTGGCTGAGCGGGTCGGGATGCCGGCCACCCAGCTCGTGGCCGAGTTGGCCGAATTGGTCGCTGTCCTGCACCCCGACGACGATGTGGCGTTCTTGGCGCTGACCGTCATTGACGCATCCGCTGGCGCGGTGCGTTAGCCTTGACCGGTCGGCCCGGTAGAATTTCGGGCGTAGACAACGCGTCGTAAGCAGATCGGCGCACAGAGCTAGTAAGTTCTTGCCAGGTTCAGACGGAAGCCTCGCAGGCATTTTGTGAATGCGAGCGCGCCGTCCGGCGCGCGTAGTGAGGTGAATCTTGGACGAGCAAGCCACTACCACCACCGGGACGACGACCGCGGCCAATACCGGCTGCGTGATCGCCGAGGAGTGGTTCGGGCGGACGGTCGTCATATCTGCATCCGGCGTCGTCGACATGCTGACGTCGCCTCAGCTCGAGGCCAGCATCACCACCTCGCTGACGAAGAACCCGGCCGCCATCATCGTCGACCTGTCCGACGTCGACTTCCTGGCTTCGGCCGGAATGGGTGTTCTCGTCGCCGCCCGCGACAAGGCGTCCGCGGAGATCGGCTTCGGTGTCGTGGCCAGCGGGCCCGCCACAAGCCGGCCGCTCAAGCTGGTCGGCCTCGCCGACATCATCGGCCTCTACGCAACATTGGATGAGGCGCGCGCCGCACTTGGTGAGTAATTCTCGGAAGTTGGGTATAAGAGATTTGCCATGACGACACCGAGTTACTCAAGTCACACAGCCGACGGTGACCGCTTCACACGCAACGATGTCGTCGCTGATGCGCACAATGCGGCCAGGGTTCGCGACGAGTTCGCGACCTGGCTTCGGGAGCGCGGAGATATCGACCGAGTTCGTTTCAGCGACGTAGTGCTAGCGGTCAACGAAGCGCTGGCCAATACTGCCGAGTTTGCCTACCTCCTCAACGGCGGGGTCGGCACCATCGACTTGGAGGCCGTGCGCGACGGCGACACCCTCACGGTCACGATCGCCGACCAAGGTCAGTGGCGGGAGTCCACCCCCGCAACCCAGAGCCGCACCCGGGGTCGCGGCATCCCGTTGATGCGCGCGCTCTCCGATGACCTCACCATTGACTCCTCCGCGCTGGGCACCACCGTGTGCCTGCGCTTCGAGCAGGTTCACGCCGTCCAGAAATCGGACGACGACGCTCGAGTCGGATAGCCCTCAGGCGGGCTCGTACCGCAGCATCGTGACACCCGCTTCGGCATAGTCGCAGAACACCGGCTTCAGCCGCATTCCGATTTCCAACTCCGCCGGCTCGGCATTGACGATCTCGGTGGAGAACCGCGGTCCCTCATCCCATTGCACGACCGCAAGTAGCTGAGGCACGTCGCCGGCAAAGTGTGGTGCCACCGGCCGGTACGCCACCGTGTACGTATATAGCGACGCGGCTCCGGAAATCTCCCGCCACTGCAGATCGTCGGCCAACGTGCCCGGCGCCAGCACCCGGGGATAGAACACGTACCGCTGAGCCGACGGCGAATACTGGATGCGGATTCGGTGTTCGGCCAGGGCATCCCAGAACGGCTGGGTGGTCGGCGTCGGGATCGGCATCGGTTTGTCGAAGTCGCCCATGACTAGTCGCCTTCCAGGACGAGGGTGGTCTGCTCGCTCAATATGCCCCCATTGCCGGAGACGAAGGCGCGGTCGCAGTCGGTGACCTGGGTAGCACCCGAGCGGCCCATGATCTGGCGGGTGGCGTCGCAGACGTGATGCATCCCGCCGGCGGTGCCGGCCTGCCCGTAACCGAGCTGCCCGCCGGCGGTGTTCATCGGGAAATCGCCGCGGAACGTGAGGTCGTGCTCGGCGACGAACTGCAGGCCCTTGCCCTTCTGGCAGAAGCCGGCGTCCTCCAGACTGAGCAACACGGTGATCGTGTAGCAGTCATAGATCGACACCATGTCCATGTCGGCCGGCGTCAGCCCGGCCATCGAGAATGCCGATGCGGCGGCTTTGATCATCGGAGTCTGCAGCAGCTCTTGGGCGTAGGTCGGTGTCTTGTACGGCACCCGCTCGCCGAATCCTTTTATCCACACCGGACGGTTGGCGCTGCGACGGGCCACATCGGCTCCGGTCACCAGCACCGCGGCGCCGCCCATCACCGGCATGACGATCTCCAGCATGTGCAGCGGTGCGGCGATGATTGGACTGTTGAGCACGTCGTCGACGGTGATCGGGGAGTCACGGAAGATCGCCCCGGGCGTGTGATTGGCGTTGACCCGCTGGTCGACGCTGATCTTGGCCATCGCCCGTTCGTCATAGCCATAGGTGGCGCCGTAGAGGTTGGCGACCTGACCGTAGGGGCCGTTCTGGCCGAGATTGCCGTAGGGGATCTCGAATTCGGCTTGCGGCGAGCCGTACCGGTTGCTCGACGCCCCGAAGTACATCAGCTCACTGACGTCGAGCGGCTTGTGCGCACTGACCGGCGTCATCGGCGTCGCGGGGATCACGCATAGCACCGCCTTGCACAGGCCCAGCTCGATGGCCGCCGCCGCGCGCCACACCATCGCCACCGCGCTGGCCCCGCCGAGGTCGACCATCTCGGCGAAATTGGCTTTGATGCCCAAGTATTCGATGACCGTGGACGGCACGAAGATCTGAGACTCCTGCAGATGCGTGGTGCAGATGCCATCCACATCGGAGGCCGACAAACCAGCATCGTCGATCGCGGCCTTCGCCAGCCGTGCCCACTGCTCGAGGGTGAACTCGAGCGGGCCGGTCGGTCGCTTCGTGGAGGGGAGTTCGGTGTAGCCGACGATCGCGGCCTCTCCGCGCAGACCCATGCCACCGTCCTCCAACTCATTGCCCAATAACATTGAGCATGTAATCATATTGAGCGCTTAATGAGAATCGGATCCGGCGAGAGGTAGCTCACAGTGGCATCACCCCTGGACGGCAAGGTCGCCGTCGTCACCGGCACCAGCCGCGGCGTGGGACTGGGTATCGCACACGAATTACTGCGCGCCGGAGCCACTGTCGTCGGCTGCTCGCGCCGGCCCCTCGATGCCATGCCCGGCGTGACCGACAATCCGGAGTGGCTGGCCCGTTCCTCGCAGCGGGTGTGCGACCAGGGCGACTACCGGGCCATCGACCGCTTCGTCGACGAGGTGGTGGCCGACTACGGCCGCATCGACATCTTGGTCAACAACGCCGGTGGCACCGTGCCCGCGCCGAACGTCGAAAGCATCCCGGGCCTGGTCTCCCAGATCCAGGGTGCGCCGACTTCGGACGACGAGTACGAACGCACAGTCTTGTTCCACGCCTTCGCCATTCAGATGAACCTGATCAGCCCGATGTGGTTCGCCATCCGGGTGTTTCGGCAGATGCGGGAACAGGACGGCGTCGGCTCGATCGTCAACATCTCCAGCGGCGCAGGACACCCCGCCGGGTCCCCGACGCTGGTGTCCTATGGGGCGGCGAAATCCGGCCTCAACCATCTGACCCGATCGCTTGCCGAGGAATGGGGACCGAAAGTGCGGGTGAACTGTCTGGCGTTGGGGCCGACGATGACCGACAACTTCAAGTCGTTCGTCTTGCCCAAGGACGACCCGAACGGCGAGAAGTACTTCCACGCCGTGCCCATGAATCGCGCCGGAGAGCCGCAGGAGGTGGGCCGCGCCGTGGTGTTCCTCTGCAGTGGCACAGCCGATTTCATCAACGGCACCACCATCGAGATCGACGGCGGCATGATGCCAGGCGTGCTCTACGAAGCCGGCCTCAAGACGATCACGGATCTGCTGTGAAGCGCGTCATCCAGTTCGCCACCGGCAACGTCGGCAAGCATGCGCTGCCGCTGATCATCGAGCGGCCCGACCTCGAGCTGATCGGTCTGCACGCCTACGGTCCCGACAAGGTCGGCCGCGACGCCGCCGACATCTGCGGGCGGTCCGAACCCACCGGCGTCATCGCCACCAATGACATCGACGCGCTGGTGGCCCTCGGCGCCGACTGTGTCGTCTACACCTCCCAGGCCGAAATGCGCCCACAGCAGGCCATCGAGGAGATCTGTCGGTTCCTGCGGGCCGGTACGAACGTGGTCGGCACGTCGATGGTGTGGCTGGTCGCGCCGCAGCACGCCGACGCGTGGATAAGCGAACCGCTGGCCGCGGCCTGCGCCGAGGGCGGCACCTCGCTGTACATCAACGGCGTCGACCCCGGCTACTCCGGGGACAGCCTGGTCTACACCGCGCTGACGCTGGCCGGGCGCGCCACCGGCATCACGGTCTCGGAGATCTGTGACTACGGCAGTTATGACGACGCCGAATTCACCGGTGTCAGTTTCGGTTTCGGCACGACGCCGGACCACACGCCGATCATGTTCGCCCCGGGTGTGCTGTCCTCGCTGTGGGGCGGCCAGGTCCGTTCACTGGCTGACGTCCTGGGGGTCACCCTCGACGAGGTGCGGGAGTCGCACGAAAGCTGGGTGACGCCCGAACCGATCGACTGCACGATGATGAGCGTTGCACCCGGTCATGTCGCCGCCGTCCGGTTCGCCGTGGAGGGGATCCGTGACGGGCAGCCGGTGATCACCATGGAACACGTCAACCGGCTCACCCCGGTCACCGCGCCGGATTGGCCCTATCCGCCGGACGGCCGCCTCGGCGTGCACCGCGTGGTCGTGCACGGCAACCCCGGGGTGGAGATCAACACCCACCTGGGCCTGGACGGCGTCGACCACAACGACGGCGGTGTCATCTCGACCGCCGCGCGCGCCGTCAACGCGATCGACGCGGTATGCGCCGCGCCTCCGGGCCTGTTGTCGGTCAAGGATCTGCCCACTGCGCATGCCGATCGCGTGATGTGGTGACGTGACTCCGAAGATCGCGCCGCGGCGCCCGCCCGGCGGGAGCCAGGAACGTGCCGAACGCACCCGTGAGGCGGTGCTGGACGAGACGGTGCGCTGCGTGGTCGAGGAGGGCTTCGCCGCCGCCAGCGCCAAGCACATCGCCGAACGAGCCGGCGTCACCTGGGGCGTTGTTCAGTACCACTTCGGTGACCGCGACGGCCTGCTGATGGCCGTTGTCGACCGCGGTTTCACCGAACTGCTGGAATTGCTCCGCAGCCTGCCACCGCCGTCGCCCGCGCAGACTCGGCGCAAGCGGGTCGAACTGGTGGTTCACGCCGCGTGGGCGGCGTTCTCCAGCCCGACGTCACGCGCCTCGCTGGAAATCCTGATCGGCACTCGGGCCATGCGCGACAAACGGGGGACCCGTCACCTCGTCGAATTGCAAAAGGCCATCTCAGATTTGAGCCGTGACATCGCTGAGGGGCTGGACAATCCACACGCCGCGGCCGTCGGTGACCTGATCTGGGCCACCATGCGTGGGCTGGTGATCACCCAGCTGGTCATGGCCGGACCGCAGCGCAGCAATCGGGAGTTGACCGCGCTGGTCGACGTGATCTGCTCGTACCTCGATTGCCATGGGCAAAGGCAATGAGCACCAAGCTAAGTCACAGTTAGGTCATAGGGCTGTGCCGAATCGGCGCGCCTGAGTGACTTTGGCGCCGCGCCTTGGTGATCATGGCCGGATGACCGAACCGCTGGGTATCTCCGTGGGCACAGCCAGCCTGGTCGCCGCGCGGGCCGGGGCGGCGCCGGTGATCTGTCCCGCCGCCGTCACGCTCGGTGATCAGCTGTGGACCGATTTCGTCGACCGCGTCGGTGATCCGATTCCCGTGACCGGAGCCGACGGCTTCGCCTATCGCGCCGAGCAGCTGCTGGCCGCGGCGCTGTCCGGGCTGGCCGACACCGAGGGCTCTGGCCTGGCTGCGGTGTCGGGTGTCGCGGTCCCGGCGCACTGGGGACCCGGTCGCCGGGACGCGCTGCGAGACGCGCTCTGGAATCTGCCGGCATTGGCGTCGGCGGCCGCACCGCCGCTGCTGATCTCCGACGCGACCGCGGCGCTGCGCTCACTGCAGAGCGCCCCCGGGCTGCCTCGCCACGGGGTGATCGTGGTGTGCGACTTCGGTGGCGGCGGCACGTCCGTCACCCTGGCCGACGCGGCCGCCGACTACCGCCAGATCGGGGAGACGACCCGCTTCGCGGAAATGTCCGGCGAGGACACCGAATTCCTGCGTGCCCTGGACGGGACGCTGGAGCGCGCCCGGATCGGCCGCCCCGATGTCAGCGCCGTCGCCGTCATCGGCGAATCGGTGACACCGGTGGCCACGCAACAACTTTCCGAGCATCTGCAGATGCCGGTCACGGTCTCAGCGCACCCCCATCTGGATGCGGCGCTGGGAGCGGGCCTGGCCGCGGCACGGCAGCTGGCTGCCGACGCGCCGACCGGCATGGCGCCGGCGCCGCTGATTGCCGACCTCGGTCCGCAGTCGGCAACGATGGCGGCGCCGCTGGCCTGGTCCAACGACGACGCGCCGGACGACACCGGCGGGTACGACCAGTCCTACGGCTACAGCGACGCCGACTACCGCGGTTACAGCGACACCGAGGACGACGACCTGTCGATCCTCGGCGGGGAACCGGCTGAGAAGCGCGGGTCCAGCCTGACCCGCAGTGTGCCGCTGCTACTCGGCGGGGCGGCCGCCGTCGCTGCGGTCGCTGTCGGCGGCTTCGCCTACACCCTCACCGGGACCAGCACGCCGAGCACGCCATCGGTCAAACCCCTTCCGGCCACCGCGGTGTCGTCGATCGTGAGCGCACCGCAAGCACCGCCGCCTGCGGAGACCGCCACCATGACCAACCCGCCGGTCCAGACCGTCACGGAGCAGGCGCCCGCGCCGACCACTGTCGTCACCGTGGAGACCACGACCACGACCCCGCCGACCACGACGACCCCGCCGACCACGACGACGACCACCACCACGACAACAACGACCACGCCGACCACCACGACCACGACCACGACGCCGACCACCACGACGACCACCACCGAGTGGGACACCACGACCACCTCGACGCGTCGGCCGTTGATCCCCGGATTGCCGCCGCCGCCACGGATTCCCGGCCTGCCGCCGGCGCCGAACCTCAACGTGGCGCCCTGACGTTGCTCAGTGGGGCTGCGCCCCGGGAACACTCGTGCGGGCGGCCACCGACTGCGCCGAACCGGTATCGAACACCTCGATGATGACGTCGTCGTCCCGGTATCCGCCGATCCGGTGCAGTCCGGGTGTACCCGCGATGATCGCGGTCACGGCATCACCGGACAGCGGATAGTCGGACACCGGGTGGCGCCAGTGCGCGCTGACGATCGTGGCGTTCGGCTGTAGCCGGGGGACTTCGCGGGTCAACGTGTCGCGCAGGATCGCTGCGTCGAGGTAGTAGCCGACCTCGGAGATCATCACCAGATCGAAATCGGTTGCCGGCCAGTCGGTGTCGAATGACCGATTCAGCAATGTGACGGCGTCGCGTCTACCGCCGGCGCGCAGCCGGGCATCGGCGCGTGCCAGCGCGGCTTCGGCGACATCAACGGCCGTCACGTGATCGCATCGGGCGCTCAGCTGTTCGGTGAGCACCCCGATCGAGCATCCCGGCTCGAAGGCGTGCCGGTACCGCTCGTGGGGGAGCAGCGCCATCGTGATCGCGTACTTACGCCGTTCGTACCACCTCGAGGCGAGCTCCCACGGATCGGCTGACTCGGCGTAGAGGGCGTCGAAGTAGCTGTGGGGCAGACCGGACGTCATCGGAACACCACCTCTCCCACGCGATCCAGCCGCTCCAGCACGTACGGCGGAAGGATCGGCTCGCGGCCGGCGGCGTCGCTCTCGAGTTGACTTCGGAACGCAGCTACCGCGTGACGTTTGCGTTGCACCGCAACCTGATCCGTAGCCATCCGTACTGCGTTCTGCCACGGCACAGCCTCATCACCGGGACGGGCCCAGTGCCACATCCAGATCGGATACTCCAGCAGCACAGCCCCGGTACGGGACGTGGCGACGGCAGCGGCCCGGCCGACCGCTTCATGATCGGGATGGCCGTCGCCGCGCCACGTCGCCGCGCACCACGTGCCCGCCGGGCGGCCCGCAAGGATATCGGTGAGGATATCGGCGAGTCGGGATTCGTGCTCGGCGAGGTTGCCGTCGGGAAGCCCGAGGAACACCGGCATCGGAAGGCCGAGAATTGTTGCCGCGGTGTGTGACTCGCTGCGCCTGGACTCTTCGAGTCGCGCCTGCTCGGAGACCGAGAGTCCCGGCCACGCCGCACCACCGTCACTGGCGATGATCGTAAGCACGTCGACGCCGTGGGCCGCGACGCCGCAGGCCGCCGCCCCGAAGCCGAGCGTCTCGTCGTCAGGATGGGGTGCCACCACCACCAGGCCCGGGCACTGATCCAGCGGTAATGACGGAAACGTGTCCTGTCGTCGGAGCCATTCGTCGGCGGGTGTCCCGCCGCCGGAGATCGGTACGGCCGCGAACCGTGCCGCGTTGCCGGTCGGCGCGCTCATCGGGCCACCAGCAGGCCCAGCGCCGCGAGATCCTTCTCGGCGTGACTCTGCCTGACGTACATGGTCAGATCGGCGACGCGGCGGGCGTGGGCCTCATCCATGGCCAGCGGCGTGGGGCCCAGCGCCCGTGCGGTTCGGCCGATGACCTCGTCGACAGCGGTTTCAACGGCGGCCCGCAGTCGCCGGGCCGCGACCTGTCCGTCACTGTGCGGGGCCGCGTCGACCTGGTCAGCCGTGCCGGCCATCAGGGCGCCGGCCGCGGCCAGGGCGGTGTCGACCGCTCCGAGATGTGCTGCGGCGTGGGGGTTCTGACTCTGGTGCTCAGCGACGGCGCGATACAGCGGTGCTGCCACCGCGCGCGCCGCACCCAGCCAGCAGGCCGCGACGCCGGCCGCGCCATGCCAGAAACCCGGCCGGGTGAGGTACTCGTCAGGACCGCCGATCGGGGTGGCCGGCGCGGCGCTGAATTGCACGGAGCGGGTGTCCGAGTCGGCCATGCCCGCGTTACGCCACGTGCTCGGCAGCGGCTGAACGCCCGGGCCGTGCAGGTCGACTGCGTAGAGGCCGCGGGTACCGGTCTGCGTCTGGGCCGTCACCAGCGCGTCGGCGCACAGCCCGGCGCCCGAGCACCATGCCTTGATTCCGCTCAGCGTCACGCCGTCACCGTCGTGATGCGCGGTGACGGTCGCGCCGGGCGCCTCGGCTGCCCATACGCCCCACAACCGGCCCGGCTGTGCCCGCGGCCCGTCCAGCTCGGCAAGGATCGCAATCGCATCGGTGTGCGCCTCCGCCAGCCGGCCGGCCACCACATCGCGTTCGCATAGCGCGGCCAGTACCTGCCAGCGCGCCAGGGTGCCACCCGAGCCGGGGAGCGGCAGGTTCAGCTCACCAGCGTCCAGCCAGCGCTGCACCGTCGTCATGGTCATGCTGAGTCGCGTTGCGGATCGGCCATCATCCCGCGAAGGTGGGCGGCGAATCCGGCTGGGGCGCGCCCGATCTGGCGTGCGGACGTGGCCACCGAGAGTCGGGTGTCGCGCCGGATGCGGAATCCGGCCACTTCGAAGCGATGGACCAGGTCGACGTCCTCGCCGCTTGCCAGTGGGCCGAATCCGCCGACATGCCAGTACGCGTCGGCCGCGAAACCCATGTTCGCGCCGTGGACGTGGTCGTGCGCGACCCGGCCTGGCTGGATCTTGGCGTGATACGCGCGGAGGTATCGGCGGACCGCATTGACCGGGATCTGGCGCCAGTTGGCGATCCGCACGACGCCAAGAATCACGTCGGCGTCCGCGCTGAGTTGGCGCACCAGCCAGTTGGCGTCCACCCGGCTGTCCGCGTCGGTGGTCGCGTACCAGGTAGTCGGACCACTCAGACCCTGGTCGCAGGCAAACGAGAAGCCGGCGGCCCGCGCCTCGCCCACGTTGCGGGCGTCGATCTCGAGGAAGTGCACGTCGGAGCCGAAACGTTCCGCCAGTGCGCTGCTGCCGTCGTCGCAGCCGTCCAGCACGGTCACCACGGTGACCGGAAGATCCGCCCGCGCGGCCGCGGCCGAGATCGCCGTCAGGCATTCCGGCAATGCCGACGCTTCGTTGTGGGCGGGGACGACGATCACCGCGCGGTCGAAATCAGCAGCAGCCACGTCAATTCAATAGCCGATCTGCGGTACTTTCACACTTCGGCGGCCTGCGCCGGTCAGGTCAGCGGTGCCAGACCGGCGCCAGTCAGAACGTAGGCCGCGGCGGAGTCGGCGGGATCGACCGCCAGCAGGTCGATCATCGCGCGGCCCGCGAGCTCGGGCGTGATCACGGGTCCGAGCTGCTCGATGAACGCGCCCTCCGTCAGACCGGCCTGGCGTGCGTAGGCCCGGATACCCGCCCGTCCGACGTCGCCGGCCGGTGTCATCCTCGGCATGACGGTGGTGAAGGTGATGCCCAGACCGGCGCGCTCCGATTCCAGGTGGGCGTACTGAGCGATGAACCGTTGAGTGGACTTGGCCCCGGCGTAGCCTCCGCTGAGCGGCGAGCCGTTCAGCGCCGCGCCGCTGCTGACGATGACGACCCTGCTGCCCCGCGGCAGCGGCGTCACAAGCGCTTCCCGCGCCCAGGTGAAGGCGATCTTCACATCGGCATCCCAGTTGACCGAGAACGTCTCCCAGGAGTGCTGCACCAGTTCACCCATGACGGGAGTGGCTCCCGCGACCACGATCACGGTGTTCGGCCGGTACTCAGCCAGCATGTGCCGCGCTGCGGCGGCGTCGGTGGCGTCGGCCACGTGCGTGCGGATGGTGGGATAAGTGTCGGTCAGTGCGCCCAGCGATGCGCCGTCGCGGGCCACCGCAACGACGTCGGCACCCGACTCGGCGAAGGCGGTGGCGACGCCGCGCCCCAAACCACGGCCGGCTCCCACCACAAGCACCCTCAGTTCGTGCAGTTCAGTCATGTCGATCCTTCTCGTGTCAGGTGAACCTCTCGAAGAGATAGATGCGCGGCCCGGTCCAAAGTGAGCGGTGAGTTCACGATCACTTTCACGCCCGCCGAACGTCAGTACAGGTGGGCGTCGCGCAGGGCGGCCCACACGTGCGAGGTGAAGCGGTGACATGGCATGACAGGCAATCTGATCGAACAGGCACGGACCGGCGACAGCGACGCGTTCCGCGCGCTGACCGAACCCCATCGTCGCGAACTCGAGGTGCACTGCTATCGGATGCTCGGCTCGCTGCACGACGCCGAGGACATGGTTCAGAACACGTTGCTGGCGGCCTGGCGCGCGCTGGACGGATTCGAGGAGCGGGCATCGATTCGGACGTGGCTGTACCGCATCGCCACCAATCAGTGTTTGGGCGTGCTGCGTTCGGGGAGGCGAAAGCGGGAGGCTGTGGAGATCGGCATCGCTGAGAATGACCTGCCCGAGCCGACGCACTATGGCGACATCGTCTGGCTGGAGCCCATACCGGACCATCTGCTGGACCTCGCGGATAGGTCCGCCCTCGGCCCGGAAGCCGCATACGAGCAGCAGGAAGCCATTTCACTGGCTTTTGTGACCGCGTTGCAGCTGCTTCCGGCGCGCCAGCGCGCCGTGCTCATCCTGCGTGATGTGCTCGGTTACCGTACTGCCGAGGTGTCCGAGATGCTGGGCGCCACAGTCGCTTCGGTGAACAGTGCACTGAGGCGGGCGCGCGAGACGGTCGGCAGGCGGGGCCGGGATGTCGAACCGCCAGAACCGAATTCGCCGTCGGAGCAGGCGCTGGTCGCGGGCTTCGTGCGCGCATACCAAACCGGTGACGTCGAGGCGTTGGTGAGTCTGTTGACCGCCGACGTGCGGGTGTCCATGCCGCCGATCCCGCTGGAGTACCACGGCCTTGACGCTGTCGCGGGCTTCTATACCAAGGTCTTCCGCGAACGGAGGTACACCCTCGTGGCGACCCGCGCCAACGGCCAGCCGGCGTTCGGGGCGTATCTCAGCACGGGCGTCGACCCGATTCGTCGCGCCGCCGGTCTGCTGGTCCTCGATCTAACCGGTCAGCGGATCTGCGGGCTGACCCGATTCGACAACGACGTGATGCCCCGATTCGGGCTGCCGCGAACGCTGCGCGGCTGAGACTTTCGTCAGCGCGGATGTGCTTGTGCCGCATCGACGATCTTCGCCGCGACATCGGCCAACGGCACGTTCGTGTCGTGCGACAGCTGGCGCAACATCTCGAACGCTTGGTTGGCGTCCTTGCTGTAGCGCTCCATGATCATGCCCTTGGCCTGTCCGATGATGTCGCGGCTGGCCAACGCCTCCTGAAACTGTGACTCGCGTCGGGCCGCGTCCCAGACCAGCGCCGAGTGCGCCGCGAACAGCGAACCGAGCTGGCGGGTTCGGTCGTCGAACGCATGCGGGCGATCGGCGAATACGTTCAGGGCACCTTTCGACTTGCCCGTCACGAACAGCTGAAAACCCATGATGCTGCGCACGGCGGTGGTCTGCAGCGCCTCGGCGCAAAGGTCGGCCAGCGGGTCTCCCGGGATAGGTCCTCGACGTGGACCACCCGGTGCTGCGGTGTGGTTGATATGCACGGGCCCTCGCCGGTGCGACGGTGAATGTCGTCGATGCGGAGCGCCGCCTGATTCGTCGCCGCCGGGGTGTCGATCTCGGATAGACCTGCCGTCACAGTGATGTTCGCGTACTCCGCACCCGGTAATTCGGTGGCGGCATGCTCCACCAGTTCGGCGGCCACATCGCCGTCGAGACTTCGCCGTTCGTACAGGCTGCGGGTGATGTCGGCAATGCGCGCGGCGGAGTCCGCAACGGGGAATCCTCGGTCGACCGACATGACAGATGCCATACCCGCCACGATGGGTGGTGCAACATCGGCGCAGAGGAGATTCGATGACCGAGCAGACCCGCGTGCGGCGCGGACCGATCACCCGTAACGCCACCGGTCTGACGTCGGCCGAGGCTTTTGTCATCATCGCGATCACGACGATCCTGCTAACCCGGCTCTACTTGCAACTGACCGGCTACCCACAGGTCGGGGGCGGCGACCTGCACATCGCGCACGCGCTGTGGGGCGGTGCACTGATGATGCTCGCCCTGCTGATCGGGTGGATGGTCCTGGGCTCGGGCCCGCGGTCACTGGCCGTGTTGCTGGGCGGTATCGGCTTCGGCTTGTTCCTCGATGAGGTTGGCAAATTCGTCACCAAGGACAACGACTACTTCTACGGACCCGCCGCCGAGATCATGTACATCCTGGTCTGCCTGATCCTCGCCGGCGCCCGCCTGGTGCGGGCGATTCGACCGCTCAGCGCGCGTGAATGCCTGGCGTCCTCGGCGGCGATCGCCGCCGACGGTGTGGCCCGCAGCCTGCCCGACCACCGCCGCGAGATCGGCATGCGACTCGTCGAATACGCCCGAGCCAGGGGAGCGTCCACCGACGACGTCGAGCACGTGCGCGCGCTGCTGGTTTCGGCGGCGCACGCCACCGACCGCGGTTATCGTGCGCGGCGATGGGCAGAACGATTGATTCCCAACGTATTTCGAAGCCCCCAGTGGGTTCCCTGGGTGGGCTGGCTGTTGGTGGCCGGCGCGGTGCTCGGCTTGCTCTTCCACGCGCTGGGTATCGCGTTGGGCGGCTACTTCTATCAAGACAGCCATGTCTCGGTTCATCTGGCCGGCAAGACCCCGGCCACCATCATCCTGATGATCGGCGCCGCTCTGACCCTGGCGATGGCGTTGCCGGCGATGATCGCGCTACCGCGGACGACGAAGTTGTGGCCGCTGCGGCTGCTCCGCACCGCGGCGCTGGTGTTCACCTTCCTCAGCGCGCTGGTGCATTTCGCGACCGAGGGATTCGCCGCTCTGATCACCCTGTCGATCGGACTCTTCGGCCTGGCGATCCTGTCCTACCAAGTCGACGTCGCGACGGAGCGGGCGGCGCCTACACCACCGACAGGTAGCGCCGAGTGATCACCCGCTGAACCAGGGAGGCGACCGGTGCCCCGACCTGACTCCACCACGTGGCCGGCGTGGAGAAGGCCACCACCTCGGCGTGTACCGACTCATCGCGGGGATCGAAGCGGACGCCGAACATCTCCTCGCCGGAGACGGCGTGGCCGGGCAGGCTGCCGTAGGCGAAGCCGCGGCGGTTGGTCTCGTCGACCACGTACACCACCCGACAGGGCGCGGCGAACGGTCCTAGCCGGCCGAGCACGTCGGTGCCCACTTCGGCGACCTCGGTGGTGGCGGCGACCCGCAGACCGGCACCGCGCAGCATCCCGTAGCGCATCACCGACTCCGCTGCGCGCTCGAAGCGCGCCCGGCCGCTGCCGATGCGGGACGACAACCGCACATGGTGGTAACCAGCAGGCAGACCCGCGGCCGTCGCGCCCACCTCGGCGTAGGTCAACGGGCGGCCGGCCAGGTCGCTGAGCTTCACTGCTACAGCCTGCCACCAGTTACGTACTCTCGAAGTGAGCAACCCGCATCCGGCGGCATACGGTAACCAGGTGGTAGAGGACATGACGGCGGCGCTGCATCCCGGTGGCGGATTCAACCCGCCGGTGCCGACGGGCAGGGGCGGCCCCGATTACGGCCGGTTCATCGATGCGGTGCGCGATCTGCAGGACCACGCCCGGGCCGTCGATGCGCCCGACGACGTGATCACCCAGGTCGCCGACCTCCTCGAGCGGGCGTCGGCGCTGCTGAAGCCGTACGACGCCGACGAATGGACCACACCATCGGGCCGGCGTACCGACCTGCCGATGCGGGGCAACATCCTGTCGATTCCCAACGAGACGGAGATCGGCGAGGACGGGCGGCTGCGCGGCTGGGCCCGGTTCCGTCGCTACCACCTGGGCCGCAACGGCGCCGTGCACGGCGGCCTGATCGCCCACCTCTTCGACTCGGTGCTCGGCAAGACGTCGTTCGTGCTGACCGGCGGGCCGTATCAGCGCACCGCCTACTTGCACGTCAACTACCGCAAGATCGTGCCCATCGAAACGGACCTCCAGGTCGAGGCCGGTGTCGTGCGCACCGAGGGCCGCAAGATCTACGTCGACATCCGGTTGTGTGACGGCGACGACCTGCTGGCCGACGGCGAAGGGCTGTTCGTGCTGCTGAAACCGGGTCAACCGTGAAGCGATTTGTGCACCAGTGGAAGCACCGGCGGGAACGGCTGCGGCACCGCCCGGTCGCCGACTTCGTCTATCGGGCGGTGGTCGGTGTCGTCGGGCTCGCGGTTCTTGCCGTCGGGATCGTGGCCATTCCCTACCCGGGCCCCGGCTGGGCGATCGTGTTCGTCGGGCTCGCGATCCTGGCCAGCGAGTTCTATTGGGCGCACCGCACCCTGTCGTTCACCCGGGACCGCTACGACAGTGTCATGGCATGGTTCCGCAGGCAGGGCAGGTGGGTGCAGGCGCTGGGTGCGGTATTCACCGCGGCGGTGGTGGTCGCCACGCTGTGGCTGTTCGGCGCCGTGGGCTGGTCGGCGGGACTGCTCGGCTTCGACCATCCGGCCTTGGACAGCCCCATCGGCCTCGGCGCCTGACCAGCACCCCGATAGCATGGTCGGCGATTCCTGCCGCCCCCGGCGAGAATCCGATTGAGCCCCACTACGCCGAAAGAGGCCCGCAATGACCGCCCCCGCACACCCCGCCCCAGCAGCACCGATCCGGGTGCCTGCCGGGACTACCGCGGGCGCTGCGGTGCGCGACGCAGGACTGCCGAGCCGCGGCGAACCCGGCGCGATCGTCGTGGTGCGCGACGCCGAGGACAAGCTGCGTGACCTGAGCTGGACGCCGGACGTCGACGTCGAGGTCATCCCGGTGGCCGCCGACACCGAGGACGGCCGCAGCGTGATCCGGCACTCGGCCGCCCACGTTCTGGCCCAGGCCGTGCAGGAACTCTTCCCACAGGCCAAGCTCGGCATCGGCCCGCCGATCACCGACGGCTTCTACTACGACTTCGACGTGCCCGAGGCGTTCACCCCAGACGACTTGGAGAAGCTCGAAAAGCGGATGCAGAAGATCGTCAAGGACGGTCAGCTGTTCTCCCGCCGGGTCTACGAGTCCAAAGAAGAAGCGCGGAGCGAACTCGCGAACGAGCCCTACAAGCTGGAACTGGTTGACGACAAGTCGGGTGACGCCGACATCATGGAGGTCGGCGGCGACGAGCTCACCGCTTACGACAACCTCAATCCCCGCACCCGCGAACGGGTTTGGGGTGACCTGTGCCGCGGCCCGCACATTCCGACCACCAAGTACATCCCCGCATTCAAGCTCACCCGCAGCTCTGCGGCGTACTGGCGCGGCGACCAGAACAACGCCAGCCTGCAACGCATCTACGGCACCGCGTGGGAATCGCAGGAGGCACTGGACCGCCACCTCGAACTGATCGAGGAAGCGCAGCGCCGCGACCACCGCAAGCTCGGCGTCGAGCTGGACCTGTTCAGCTTCCCGGATGAATTGGGCTCGGGCCTACCGGTTTTCCACCCCAAGGGCGGCATCATCCGGCGTGAGCTTGAGGACTATTCGCGCCGCAAGCACGAGCAGGCCGGCTACGAGTTCGTCAACACCCCGCATATCACCAAAGAGCAGCTGTACATCACCTCCGGCCACCTGGAGTGGTACGCCGACGGCATGTTCCCCCCGATGCACATCGACGCCGAGTTCGACGAAGACGGCAAGCTGCGCAAGCCAGGGCAGGATTACTACCTCAAGCCGATGAACTGCCCGATGCACCATCTGATCTACCGGTCGCGGGGGCGGTCGTATCGGGAACTTCCCTTGCGGCTCTTCGAATTCGGTTCGGTGTACCGCTACGAGAAGTCCGGCGTGGTGCACGGGCTGACCCGGGTGCGCGGCATGACCCAGGACGACGCCCACATCTACACCACCCGCGAGCAGATGCGCGACGAGCTGGCCTCGCTGCTGCGGTTCGTGCTCGACCTGCTCGCCGACTACGGCCTCGACGACTTCTATCTGGAGCTGTCCACCCGGAACCCGGAGAAGTCCGTCGGCTCCGACGAGATGTGGGACGAGGCGACCGAGACCCTGCGTCAGGTCGCCGAGGAATCCGGTCTGCAGCTGGTGCCCGACCCCGGTGGCGCCGCGTTCTACGGACCCAAGATCTCCGTTCAGGTCAAGGATGCGCTGGGCCGCAGCTGGCAGATGTCGACCATCCAGCTCGACTTCAACATGCCCGACCGTTTCGAGCTGGAGTACACCGCCGCCGACGGCACCCGTCAGCGCCCCGTGCTGATCCACCGCGCCCTGTTCGGTTCGATCGAGCGGTTCTTCGGCGTGCTCACCGAGCATTACGCCGGTGCTTTCCCGGTGTGGCTCGCGCCGGTACAGGTGGTCGGGATCCCCGTCGCAGACGCTCACGTCCCGTACCTGGAAGACGTTGCCGCCGAGCTGAAGTCGCAGGGCATTCGGGTCGAGGTCGACACGAGCGATGACCGGATGGCCAAGAAGATCGTCAACCACACCAATCAGAAGGTGCCGTTCATGCTGCTCGCGGGGGACCGCGACGTCGAGGCCGGCGCGGTGAGCTTCCGGTTCGGGGACCGCACCCAGATCAACGGCGTACCCCGGGCGCAGGCGGCCGCCACGATCAAGAAGTGGATCACCGACCGCGAGAATGCGGTTCCCACAGCCGAACTGGTGACGGTCGACGGTGGCTGACAACGCGGAGGCGTTCATCGATCGCGGCGCGGGTGAGCCCGACCGCCTGCAGCGGCTGTGGACACCGCACCGGATGAACTACATCCTCGACGTGCCCGCCAAGAAGGCCGAAGGCGGGGGATCCGCAGGGTCGGCGGGATCCTCGGAGCCGTTCACCTACATCCCCACCCTGCCCGACGAGGACGGTCTGGTGGTGGCCCGCGGCGAGCAGGTCTACGTCGTGCTCAATCTCTACCCGTACAACCCGGGCCATCTGATGGTGGTGCCGTACCGGCGGGTGTCGGAACTGGAGGATCTGTCCACCGGCGAGAGCGCCGAGCTGATGGCGTTCACCCAGAAGGCGATTCGCGTCATCAAGTCGGTGTCGAGCCCGGACGGCTTCAACGTGGGGCTCAACCTCGGCAAGTCCGCCGGGGGTTCGCTCGCCGAACACCTGCACATGCATGTGGTGCCCCGATGGGCCGGCGACGCCAATTTCATCACCGTCGTCGGTGAGACAAAGGTGATCCCGCAGCTGCTGCGCGACACCCGCAAGCTGCTGGCCGACGAATGGGTGGCGCAGTCGTGAGCGACTTCTATCTGATGACCCGGGCGGCGTACGCCAAGCTCAGCACGCCGGTGGCGAAAGGGGCGCTCAAGATCGGGCTGACCCCCGACATGGTGACGATCATCGGCACCGCGGGTTCGGTGCTGGCGGCGCTCATCATGTTCCCGATCGGGCAGCTCTGGTGGGGCTCGGTGGCCGTGTTCGTCTTCGTCCTGGCCGACATGCTCGACGGCGCGATGGCGCGCCAGCGCGGCGGCGGCACCCGGTTCGGCGCGGTCCTCGATGCCACCTGTGACCGGATCAGCGACGGCGCGATCTTCTGCGGGCTGCTGTGGTGGGTGGTGTTCAGCATGCACAGCTCGTCGTTGGCGGTGGCCACGATGATCTGCCTGGTGACCTCGCAGGTGATCTCCTACGTCAAGGCGCGCGCGGAGGCCAGCGGGCTGGAAGGCGGCGGCGGGCTCATCGAACGACCCGAGCGGTTGGTCATCGTCCTGGTTGGTGCCGGTTTCTCCGATCTGCCGTTCTTCTCACCTGTGGTGCTGCCCGTCGCGATGTGGCTGCTGGCGGTGACCAGTCTGGTGACGGTCGGCCAGCGGGTGCACTCGGTGCGCTCCAGCCCCGGCGCCATGGACAAGATCGCGCCGGCCACCCCCAGCCGGTCGGCGACGACGCCGAAGGCACCGAGCAATGATCAGCACCCCGGGGCAGCTCTGGGCGGCGGGCCGCAACCGGCTGCCCGGCGGGGAGCAGCTCACCGACCTCGGTTACGCCGCGGGCTGGCGGCTGGTCCGTGCCATGCCGGAGCTGTTCGCGCGCAACGCCTTCGACGCCGGAGCGTGGTACGCGGCCCAAGGCGGCGGTCCCGAGCAGCTGCGCAAGAACCTGGCCCGGGTGATCGGCACCACCCCCGGCGAGGTGCCGAACTCGCTGGTTCGTGCGTCCCTGGCCTCCTACGCCCGATACTGGCGGGAGGCTTTCCGGTTGCCGGCAATGGATCACACCAAGTTGGGCGTTCAGCTCGACAAGACCGCATATGGCCAGCAGAACCTGGAGGCCGCATTGGCGGCGGGTCGTGGCGTCGTTCTGGCCTTACCGCACAGCGGCAACTGGGACATGGCCGGGGTGTGGATGGTCCAGAAGCACGGCACGTTCACCACGGTCGCCGAGCGACTCAAACCCGAGTCGCTGTACAAGCGGTTCCTCGACTACCGCGAGAGTCTGGGCTTCGAGGTGTTGCCATTGACCGGCGGCGAGCGGCCGGCCTACGAGGTTCTCGTCGAGCGCCTGCGGGCCAATCGAATGGTCTGTCTGATGGCCGAGCGGGATCTGAGCCGCTCCGGGGTGCCCGTCAATTTGTTCGGGGAGGCCACCCGGATGCCCGCCGGCGCGGCCAAGCTGGCGGTGGAGACGGGTGCGGCGTTGCTGCCGGTGCACTGCTGGTTTACCGACGACGGTTGGGCTGTCGAATTCTTCGCCGAGCTGGACTGCTCCAGCGGCGATGTCGGCGTCATCACCCAAGCGCTGGCCGATGAGTTCGGGACCAATATCGCCGCGCACCCGGAGGATTGGCACATGCTGCAGCCGCAGTGGCTGGCCGACCTGTCCGACGAGCGGCAGGCCCGGTTGAAGGACGGAGAAGGCCCCAGCTGATGCGGATCGGGATGGTCTGCCCGTACTCGTTCGACGTGCCCGGTGGGGTGCAGTCGCACATTCTGCAGCTGGCCGAGGTGATGCGCGGACGCGGCCACGAGGTGAGTGTGCTCGCCCCGTCGTCGCCGCATGTGCAGCTGCCCGACTACGTCGTCTCCGGCGGCAAGGCGGTCCCGATTCCCTACAACGGGTCGGTGGCCCGGCTGCGGTTCGGCCCGGCGACCCATCGCAAGGTGAAGAAGTGGCTCATCGGTGGCGACTTCGATGTGCTGCACCTGCACGAGCCGAACGCGCCGAGCTTGTCGATGCTGGCCTTGCAGGCGGCCGAAGGCCCGATCGTCGCGACCTTCCACACCTCGACCACAAAGTCGTTGACGCTCAGCGTGTTTCAGGGAATCCTGCGGCCGTATCACGAGAAGATCGTCGGCCGGATCGCGGTATCCGACTTGGCGCGGCGCTGGCAGATGGAGGCGCTGGGTTCCGATGCCGTCGAGATCCCCAACGGCGTCGACGTGTCCGCCCTGGCCTCGGCGCCGCGGCTCGACGGCTACCCGCGTCCCGGGAAGACGGTGCTGTTCCTCGGACGGTTCGACGAACCGCGCAAGGGGATGGCGGTCCTGATCGGGGCGCTGCCCAGGTTGGTCGAGCGGTTCCCCGACGTCGAGATTCTGATCGTCGGACGGGGCGACGAGGACAAGCTGCGGGAGGAGTGCGGTGAGCTGGCCGGCCACCTGAGGTTCCTCGGCCAGGTCGACGATGCCGAGAAGGCGGCCGCACTGCGCAGCGCCGACGTCTACTGCGCGCCGCACACCGGCGGTGAGAGTTTCGGCATCGTGCTTGTCGAGGCGATGGCCGCCGGCACCCCGGTGGTGGCCAGCAACCTCGACGCGTTCCGGCGGGTGCTGCTCGACGGCAAGGCCGGCCGGCTTGTTCCCGTCGACGACTCCGCGGCCATGGCCGACGCGCTGATCGAGCTCCTCGACGACGAAGCCCTGCGCGCGCGGTACGTGAAAGCCGCCGACGTCGCGGTGCGCCGCTACGACTGGCCGGTGGTGGCCGACCAGATCATGCGGGTCTACGAAACCGTCGCGGGGGCGGGGATCAAAGTTCAGGTGGCGTCGTAATGCCTGCCCCGCTGTACTGGGCGCTGACCGCGGTCCTGATCGTCGTGCTGGTGGTCAGCGCCATGCTGGCCCTGCAGACCGCCAATCGGCTGGACCGTCTGCACATCCGCTACGACCTGTCCTGGCAGGCGCTCGACGGGGCCCTGGCCCGGCGCGCGGTGGTGGCCCGCGCGGTCGCCGCCGACACCTATCGCGGACGACCTGAAGGTAAGCGGCTCGCGGCGCTGGCCGATGTCGCCGAGCGGGCACCCCGAAGCGGTCGCGAGGCCGCCGAGAACGACCTGTCCGCCGCGCTGGCGATGGTCGATCCGACGTCGATGCCGGTGTCGCTGGTGGCCGAGCTCGCGGACGCCGAGGCCCGGGTGCTGCTGGCGCGCCGGTTCCACAACGACGCCGTGCGCGACACGCTGGCGTTGCGTGAACGGCGTCCGGTCCGGTGGTTGCGGCTGGCCGGTACGGCACCGCTGCCGACCTACTTCGAGATCGCCGAGCGCGTTCCCGAATCCACCCCGGATGGTTCCGATCAGGTTGATCGCCGCACCTCGGCGCGGGTGGTGCTGCTCGACGACCAGGGTGCGGTGCTGTTGTTCTGCGGATCCGACCCGGCGTTCACCGGCGGGGTGGCCCCTCGGTGGTGGTTCACCGTCGGCGGGCAGGCACTGCCCGGAGAACGGCTGGTCGATGCCGCGGTCCGGGAGATCCTCGAGGAGACCGGGCTGCGCGTCGACCCAGACGCGATGGTCGGGCCGGTGTGGCGGCGTGAGTCGATCATCGATTTCAACGGCACCGTCGTCGCCAGCCAGGAGTTCTACTTCGTGCACCGCACCACCCGGTTCGAACCGACCGCGGCCGGGCGGACGCCGCTCGAACTGCGGTACATTCACGGCCACAGATGGTGTGACTCCAGCACGATCGTTGAGCTGGCCGCGAGCGGGCAGCGGGTCTATCCGCTGCAGCTCGGGGAGCTTCTCGAGGAGGCGAACTCGCTGGCCGACGGCCGTGGCGGGCCGCACGGAGAGTTGCACCCGATCCACTGAGGTGCGAAAAAATTCAGTTTGGAATCGCCCTTTAGACTGGATCCGTATCAAACGAAGGGACTGACAGTGGAAACCGGAGCTAACGCGGCTGGATCCAACGGCTCGGCCAGCGCGCAAACGGGTACCGCTCGGGTCAAGCGCGGCATGGCGGAGATGCTCAAGGGTGGCGTCATCATGGACGTCGTCACGCCCGAGCAGGCCCGCATCGCCGAGGGCGCAGGCGCCGTGGCGGTCATGGCGCTGGAGCGCGTGCCCGCCGACATCCGCGCTCAGGGCGGGGTGTCGCGGATGAGCGACCCCGACATGATCGAGGGAATCATCTCCGCGGTCACGATTCCGGTGATGGCCAAGGCGCGCATCGGACACTTCGTGGAGGCGCAGATCCTGCAGAGCCTCGGCGTGGACTACATCGACGAGTCGGAGGTGCTGACCCCGGCCGACTACGCCAACCACATCGACAAATGGAAGTTCACCGTGCCCTTCGTGTGCGGTGCCACCAACCTGGGCGAGGCGCTGCGCCGGCTCACCGAGGGTGCGGCGATGATTCGCTCCAAGGGTGAGGCCGGTACCGGTGACGTCTCCAACGCCACGACGCACATGCGCAAGATCGGCGGCGAGATCCGTCGACTGACCTCGCTGTCGGAGGACGAATTGTTCGTCGCGGCAAAGGAATTGCAGGCGCCCTACGAGCTGGTGGCCGAGGTGGCGCGGGCGGGCAAATTGCCGGTCACGCTGTTCACCGCAGGCGGCATCGCCACCCCCGCGGACGCGGCGATGATGATGCAGCTCGGCGCCGAGGGTGTGTTCGTGGGCTCGGGTATCTTCAAGTCCGGCGACCCCGCGGCGCGGGCGGCGGCCATCGTGAAGGCCACGACCTTCTACGACGATCCCGACGTGCTGGCCAAGGTGTCGCGCGGGCTGGGCGAGGCGATGGTCGGCATCAACGTGGAGGACATCGCACAGCCGCACCGGCTCGCCGAACGCGGCTGGTAAACCACGTGGCAATCGAAGAGATCCTCGATCTGGAACAGCTCGAGGTCAATATCTACCGCGGCCGGGTCTTCAGTCCCGAATCCGGTTTCCTGCAGCGCACGTTCGGCGGTCACGTGGCCGGCCAGTCGCTGGTCTCGGCGGTGCGCACCGTCGACCCCACGTTCCAGGTGCACTCGCTGCACGGGTACTTCCTGCGGCCCGGCGATGCCACCGCGCCGGCGGTGTATCTCGTCGAGGCGCTGCGCGACGGCGGCTCCTTCGTCACCCGGCGGGTCAACGCGGTCCAGCACGGCGAGACCATCTTCTCGATGTCGGCGTCGTTCCAGACCGACCAGAGTGGCATCGAGCACCAGGACGAGATGCCCGCCGCGCCGCCGCCCGACGACCTGCCCGGCTTCATCTCCAAGGGCGGTGTGTTCGACGAGGCGGGATTCGCGCAGTTCGAGGAATGGGACGTCCGCATCGTCCCGCGCGACCAGGTGGCGCGGCTGCCCGGCAAGGCATCTCAGCAGCAGGTGTGGTTCAAGCACAAGGACCCGCTGCCCGACGATTCGGTACTGCACATCTGCGCGCTGGCCTACATGAGCGACCTCACGCTGCTCGGTTCGGCGCAGGTCAACCATGTCGAGGAACGCAAACACCTGATGGTTGCCTCGCTGGACCACGCGATGTGGTTCATGCGGCCGTTCCGCGCCGACGAATGGCTGCTCTATGACCAGTCCTCGCCGTCATCGTGCGGTGGCCGGTCGCTGACCCAGGGCAAGATCTTCAATCAGTACGGCGAAATGGTCGCGGCGGTCATGCAGGAGGGGCTGACCCGCTACAAGCGCGGGTACGCCGGCCCGTGACGGCGTCCGACGCCGCCGCCCCGGCGGCTCCGGTCCACGTCGGCGTGCTCGCCCTGCAAGGCGACACCCGCGAACACCTGGCGGCTCTGCGCGAGGCCGGTGCCGAAGCCTCGACCGTGCGCCGCGCCACCGAGCTCGACGCCGTCGACGCCCTGGTCATCCCGGGTGGTGAGTCGACCACAATGAGCCACCTGCTGCGCGAATTCGAGCTGCTGGAGCCGTTGCGCGCGCGCCTGGCCGAGGGTATGCCGGCCTACGGTTCGTGTGCGGGCATGATCCTGCTGGCCACCGAGATCCTCGACGCCGGCGTCGAGGGGCGCGAGGCGGTTCCTCTGGGCGGCATCGATATGACGGTGCGGCGCAACGCTTTCGGCCGCCAGGTCGACTCCTTCGAGGGGGACATCGACTTCGAGGGCCTCGACGGCCCCGCCCATGCGGTGTTCATCCGGGCGCCGTGGGTGGAACGGGTCGGGCCCGACGTCCAGGTTCTGGCGCGCGCCGGCGACCACATCGTGGCGGTCCGGCAGGGCCGGGTGCTCGCCACCGCTTTTCACCCCGAAATGACTGGTGACAGGCGGGTACACAAGCTGTTCGTGGACGTGGTCGCCCACCGCGCCTGAGGGCATGAAAAACTCCGTGTAGAGACCGCCGGTACCGGGTATTCCGGCGGACAGTTTCAGGCCGAGAGCGGCATGACTTCGACTGCGGAGTGGATCAACGATGATCGGTGGGGAACGTACGACGATTGTGGCCGCGACCTCCGAGGGGGTGGCGCCGCACTGGACCAGGTGGTGGGCCTGTCCGTGGTGGCGGCGATCGTGACCGCTGTGCTGCTGTGGATCGGCTATCAGCACCGCACCAAGCGGATCACCTGGTTGAAGAACATCGCCGAGCGCGGCGGCACCACGTTCAAGCGGCCGCCGTGGGTGGCGCTGAGCATCATGCTGTTCTCCGCGACGCTGATCTGTGCACTGTTCGGATTCATCTGGGACGTGAGCCTGCACATCGGTAAGGGTCGCGATCCCGGACCGCTGGCCAACCCGGCGCACTACTTCATCCTGTTCGGACTGTTCCTGCTGTTCATCGCCGGAGTCCTGGCGGTCGTCCTGCCGTACGACAAGCCGGGGTCGGCCGCCGTGCGGATCACCCGACACTGGTACGCCCCGGTCGGCGGTTTGCTGATGGCCGGCTGCGGGCTGTACGCCTTGATCGGCTTTCCCCTCGACGACGTCTGGCACCGGATCTTCGGGCAGGACGTCACGCTGTGGGGACCCACGCACCTGATGCTGATCGGGGGCGCCGGGCTGTCCCTGGTCGCCGTGCTGTACCTCGAATACGAGGGGCGCCGCGCGATGGGCGCCGACGCACCTGCGGACAGCCGGTTCGTGAAGTTCCTGCAGTACCTGTCGTTCGGCGGTCTGGTGGTCGGTCTGTCGGTCTTCCAGATCGAATACGACTTCGGTGTCGAACAGTTCCGGTTGGTGCTGCAGCCGATGATGATCGGCGCCGCGGCCGCCATGGCGCTCGTGGCCGCACGCCTGACCCTCGGCCGGGGTGCAGCCATCATCGCCGCGCTCTTGGCGATCGGTCTGCGTGGCGGAGTCTCGCTGGTGGTCGGTCCGATTCTGGGCGCACCGCACAGCTGGTTCCCGCTGTACCTCGGGTGCGCGGTGGTGGTCGAACTCCTCGCGCTCACGCCACTGGTCGCGCGCCCCATCCTGTTCGGCGCGGTGGGCGGCCTGGGTGTGGGCACCGTCGGGCTGTGGTTGGAATCGTTGTGGGTGGGGGCGGTCTACCACTACCCGTGGCCGACGAGCATGTGGCCCGAAGCGTTGGCCATGGCGATTCCCGTCGCGGTGATGATGGGCCTGTGCGGGGCGCTGCTGTCGATCGTCCTCACCGGCCAACGACTGCCCCGGCCCGCGATCGGCATCACCGTCGTGGTGGTCACGGTGCTGGCCATCGGTGGCGCGGTGTTCAACGGGCTGCGCACCGAGGTTCCCCAAAATGACACCGCCACAATCACATTGACCGATGTGCCGAGTCCACAGGGACAGCGGATGGCCAATGCCGATGTGCGGATCAATCCGCCGGGTCTGGTCAGCGAGGACCCGGAGTGGGTGACGATCCTGTCGTGGCAGGGCGGTTTGGCCAACGACCGCGGGCTGGTCGTCGACAGGCTTGAACGCGTCGGCCCGGGCCACTATCGGTCGACCCAGCCGGTTCCGATCTGGGGTCAGTGGAAAACCCTGCTGCGCGTGCAGGACGGCACGCTGATGGCCGGTGTGCCGATCTACCTTCCAGAGGATCCCGGCATCAACGCACCGGCGGTCCCGGCCGAACTCAACAGCACCCGCCCGTTCGTCCCGGAGATCACGATCCTGCAGCGCGAGCGCAATCTCAACCACCCGACGTGGCTGTTCGCCGCCGGCGGTGTGGTGGTCCTGATCTGCACGCTGATCCTGATCGCCGCGCTGACGTGGGGCGGCGGCCGGATCAACCGGACCGAAGAGGAGCCCGCGCGCCTCGAGGAGTCGCGACCGAAGGTGGGGCCGCAGGTGTGATCGTCACGTATGGCGCCCACCATGCGCTCGTGCTGGCACTACCGGCATTGACCCCGGCAGTGGTCTTGGTGGGCGTGGTGTTGTTCATCGCCATCCGCGACCGTCGCCGCGGTGAGGCTGGCGTCGACTCTGAAGGGGACGAAAAGTGAAGGTGGCCAAGCTGATTGTTGCCAGCGCTGTACTGGTGACAGCAGTCGCATGCAGTACCGACAAGCCGCCGGTGCCGCAGGCCCCGGGCCGGTCGTCGAGATCACCATTGCCAAGGGTGCGGTCACCCCCACCAACGCGACGCTGACCGCCACGGTGAACCAGCCGATCACCTTGCGGGTCACCAGCGACGCCGACGACGAACTGCACGTGCACTCCACCCCGGACCACGAGTTCGAGGTCAAACCGGCGGCCGACCAGGAATTCTCGTTCACCGTCAGCGTTCCGGGCAGCGTCGCGGTCGAACTTCACCACCTCGACCGAACGGTGGCGACCATCCAAGTCCAGCCGTGACCCAGCCGTCCGTGGCGGTGCTCGCACACGGCCTCGGTGGCTCCACCGATCTACCGATTCCGTATTCGTACGCGCTGATCGGCGCGGCGTGGGCTCTGACGCTCACCTTCGCGGTGGTGGCGTTCGCCTGGCGTACACCACGATTCGACCCCGACCGGCCGGGCCACCCGCTGCCGCACTGGCTGACGACCGCGGTCGATTCACCGATCACCCGTGCAGTGGTGGCCGGGCTCGCTCTGGCGCTGGCGATCTGGGTTGTCGTTGCCGGCGTCATCGGGCCGCAGGACGGTGGCAACGCGCTACCGGGCGCGTTCTATGTGTTGCTGTGGGTGGGCGTTCCGGCGTTGTCGGTGCTCATCGGTCCGGTGTGGCGGGTGATCTCGCCGATGCGGACCGTTATCCGGCTGATGCCGTCGCGCGGGCTGCGCCGCTATCCTGAGGCGCTCGGGTATTGGCCGGGTGCGGTGGGATTGTTCGCGTTCGTCTGGCTGGAGCTGGCCAGCCCGAATCCGGGATCGCTTACTGCGATCAAGATCTGGCTGGCTTGTTACGTCGTCATCGCATTCGGGGGCGCGCTGCTGTGTGGTCAGCGCTGGCTGTCCCGCGCCGACCCGTTCGACGTCTACAGCGTGGTGGCATCCCGTCTGGCGGTGGTCAGCCGCAACCGCGACAGCGGCCAACTGGTCTGGGTCAACCCGTTCAACCATCTGCGGACACTGCCCGTGAGGCCGGGAACGCTTGCCGTGCTGGCGGTTCTGCTGGGTTCGACGGCGTTCGACAGCTTCTCGGCGAGCCCGGACTGGCGAAACTTCGCCGACGGTCTCGGGGTCAACCCGGCAGTGACGCGCAGTATCGGGCTCTTCGTGTTCGTGCTCGTGGTGGGCTTGAGTTTCTGGGGTGGCGCGCAGGCTACCGGAGGGATCGACCGCGCGCGCCGTCGGGAGCTGCCCGGGCAGATGGCGCACTCGCTGATCCCGATCGTCGTCGGATATGTGTTCGCGCACTATCTTTCATACCTCGTCGAGAAGGGGCAGCAGACGGTGATCGCACTGTTCGGGCTGCGCGACGTCGAGGTCAGCTATGTGCTGTCCGCTCACCCGGGCGTGCTCGCCACCCTCAAGGTCTGCTTCGTGGTGGCCGGCCATATCGCGGGGGTGGTCGCCGCGCATGACGCAGCGATCCGGCTGCTGCCGTCCGGTCACCAGATCACCGGACAACTGACGATGATGCTGACGATGGTGGCCTACACATTCACCGGGTTGTATCTGCTCTTCGGTGGCTGACCCCGCCAATTTGTCGCGCGACGTTTAGACGACGTCAACCTGGGAAGTCCCGCTGTGCCGGGCGAGATGCCCATACTCGATGTCTCGGCGCGCGGCGCGGCGGTAGGAGGTCGTGATGATGTCACGCAATTGGGTGATTCGGCATATTCATCAAGTACTCGAGCATCACGGCGCGAAATCCACCGCGGGTCTGTGGCGCCCGGCCTGGCAGAGCAACTCTGCTGCGGAGCGGCCGATCAGCTGGTGGCGTGCGCTGTAGCTAGCCGCGGGCTCGACCGTCCACGATCACACCCGCAGCTTTCTCGATGGGCTTGATCGCTGCGGTGAAGTCGGATTCAGGCCCTTCTTCGCGCATGACCAGTTCCCACAATCGCCCGACGGCCGCGGCCACCTCGGTGGGTAGTCCGAGCGCCTCGGCCTCTTCCAGATAGAGCCGGACGTCCTTCACCATCAAGCCGGTGGCGAACCCGTAGTCGAAGCTGCGCGGCAGAATCGAGTTGGGGAACTTGTCGCGGCTGGCGTTGGTGGCTCCCGACCCGGCGTTGATCACCTCGATCATCACCGACGGGTCCAGCCCGGCCTTCACGCCCATTACCACCACCTCCGAGGTGGCGGCCAGCGCGGTGGCGGCCAGCAGGTTGTTCACCAGTTTCATCGTCTGGCCTGCACCGGGTTTGGTGTCGACGAAAAACGGCGTGCCCAGCCGGGCCAGTATCGGCTCGACGCTCTCGAACTCGTCGCGCGGGCCCGACACCATCAGCGCCAGAGTTCCTTTGGTGGCGCCGCCGACACCGCCGCTGACCGGGCTGTCGAGCATCGCGATACCGCGTTCGGTCAGCTGTGCGTGAATCTGCTGAGCGGCGGTGCTGCCGACGGTGGACAGGTCGACGAACCGTTCCACGCGGCGTCCTTCGATCACTCCGTCCGCGCCGACCGCGACGTCGTGGGAGGCCTGCACCGACGGCAGGCTCGCCAGTACGGTCTCAGCTCGGTCGGCGACGTCACGCGGGGAGGATGCGGCCTGAGCGCCCAGATCGACCGCCACGGCGACGATCTCGGGACGGGTGTCGAAAACCACCAGCGGGTGGCCGGCCTCGATCAGGCGGGTGACCATCGGCAAGCCCATGTTTCCCAGGCCGATGAAGCCGAGGTCCGTGGGCTGGCTCACTGAGCGTCGAGTTCGGCGAAGGCCTCTCGGGCAACCCGGAAGCCGTCGACGGCCGCGGGCGCACCGGCGTAGATCGCCACCTGCAGCAGGATCTCGCGAATCTCCTCGCGGGTCACACCGTTGGTCAGTGCCCCGCGCACATGAGTCTTCAGTTCGTGGGGTCGGTTCAGCACCGAGATCATCGCCAGGTTGAGCATGCTGCGGGTCTTGAGCGGCAGCTCCTCGCGGCCCCACACCGCACCCCAGCAGTACTCGGTGAGCAGGTCCTGCAGCGGTTTGCTGAAGTCGTCGGCCTGCCGCTCGGCGTTGGCGACGTACTCCTCGCCGAGTACCGCGGCACGGATTTGTCGTCCCTTGTCGTATGTTGCCTGGTCCATGGCGTCCATGATCGCACCGGGTCAGGCGAGGATGGGCAGCACCAGCCGCGATGACGACCGCACGGTGTTGAGGCTGCTGGTGCCGACGCTGGCGTGCCGGAAGTTCATGATCGCCGGGGTGTCCGGATCCTGATCGTCACTGGTGATCGTGATCTGGATGCGGTGACCCGTGTCGAAGCGACGGGCGTTGGGCACCAGGGGGATTCGGTACTCGACGTCATCGCCGACGGGTACTGCCTGCGGGCGACGGCACGGCAGCATCGGTGCGCCGGGCCGGCTGGCGGCCTCGTCCACCTCGCGCAGGCTCGCCCGCAGCCAGCCTGCGGTCACCGGTTCCGTCTCGCCGTCGGGGGAGACGTCGGAGAGCGTGACAATCCACGCGGTGTCGGCGGCGGTGGCGACGGCGGTCAATCGCAACTCGATGTCGCCGACAACATCGATGGCCGCGGTCAGTGGCTCGCTGATCCAGGTCAGCGCCGAGGGGGGATCGATCGGACTGGGTTTGGCCCGGCCGAGCCCACCGCCGAGCGTCATGAAGTCACGCGCGCCGGGGCTGCCTTCGTCGTCGTCGAGGGCGCCGTCGGCACGTAGTGCCAGTTCGCGGACAGTGCTTGCCGGGGGCCAGGATTCGCACGTGCGCCACTCGTCGGTGCCGGGCAGGACGTAACGAACGGCCGGACCGTCGAGGACCCCGGTGTCGCGGCCCTTGAGCCAGTGGTCGTACCAGGCCAGCGCCTCGATGTGCAGGCTTTCCCACGGCCAGGTCAGGCCGTACTCGCCGAGCATGCCGATGCGCACGCACGGGCTGTTGGTCAGCCCGGCGTAACTGGTGAACGTCGAGGGCAGGTGCAGCGGTACGTTCTGCCAGTCGCAGCCCAAATAGGCTGGGATATCTACCTTTTCGAGCAGTGGCAGCAGGTTGCGTTCGTCCCACCAGGCGTCGCGGGTGGGGTGCTTGACCGCGGTGTCGAGCCACAGCTCGTCCCACGGGTGCGGGTCGTGCGGCAGTTTGAGCAGCCCGCGCATCATCGTGACGGCTGCCTCGCCGTTCATCGTCGCGAACTTGTGGTGCAGCCGCGGGGTGTTGAGGATCCAGCGTGCCGCTCCCAGTGGTCGGCTGCGCCAGAACGTGTCGCTGCGGGCGGCGGTGAGCCCGAGCATCGACAGGAACGGTGTCACGAACGACGCACTGAACAGCCCGTGGTGCATGGCGGCCTCGTACAGGTCGGCGGTGACGGCCACCGGGAAGATCGCCTTGAGGTGCGGCGGCCGTTCGACGGCGGCCTCCAGCTGGGTCATCGCGAAATAGCTGATACCGATCATCCCGACGTTCCCGTCGCACCAGGGTTGTGCCGCCACCCATTCCACGAGGTCGTACAGGTCGCGGCGCTCCTGGGTGTCGAAGAACCCGAACGTGCCGCCGGATCCGCCGGTGCCGCGAAGGTTGGCGATGACGTGGGTGTAGCCGCGCGGCACCCAGAAGTCGGTGGCGCCGGCCTCGATGAAACCGGCTGGGGCGCCGAGGTCCTGGATCTGGCGCGGGTAGGGCGACGCGGCGATCAGTGCGGGGAAGCGACCGTCGGAGTCGGGGCGGTGGATGTCGGCGAGCAGCGTGACACCGTCGCGCATCGGGACGGCGATGTTGATGTCGGTGGTGATGCGATGGTCCGGCGTGCTCAGGTTGCGGTAGTCCCGGCCGGTGGTCTGTGGCCCATTGAGCGTCCGCTCGATTGTCATGAGTTTCACGCTACGTTGAAACTAGTCTCAACGCAACGAGAAACTCTTGCTACGCTCGTGATCGTGCCGAACAAGCCGACGATGCCGGGACCCCGCGACGAGAAGGGGTGCTCGCCGGCCGGATCGTCGACGCCGCACGTGGTGAGTTCGCGCAGCACGGGTCGGCGGGCACCACGATCCGGGCGGTGGCGCGGGCAGCCGACGTCGACCCGGCACTGGTCTACCACTACTTCGGCTCGAAGGAAGGCCTGCTGGATGCCGCGACGAATCCGCCGCAACGCTGGCTGGCGGATGTCGCGAAGACCTGGACGACACCGGTGCCACAGCTCGGGACCGCGCTGCTGCGGCTGATGCTGGGCGCGTGGGCCGACGACGAGATCGGCCCGGTGTTGCGGGCGGTGCTGCAAACCGCCGCGCACGAGCCGGGCACCCGCGAGAAGCTGCGCAGGGTGGTCGAGGGCCAGTTGATGGGGGTGTCGCAGTTGGGTGCCGACGAGGCGGACCGGATGAAACGCAGCGGATTGATCTCGTCACAGATCATGGGCTTGGCGATGATGCGCTACGTCTGGCAGATCGAACCGTTGGCGTCGATGAGCGACGACGAGATCGTCGCCGCCGTCGCACCGAACCTGCAGCGCTACGTCGACGGCGACCTCGACTAGGCGACCGCGACGGGTGTCCGTGCCGGCTCGTCGTCGAAGTCGCCGGGCGTCAGCAGGCGCGTCGCGATGACGCTGACTGCCGCCGTGAATACCAGGTAACTGCAAGCGAGCCAAGGCTTTCCGTGACCAGCCGCGATCAACGCCGTCAGGATCAACGGCGTCAGGCCCGAGGCGTAGACGCCGGACAGCTGGTACACCGTCGACAGGCCGGTGTAGCGGACCCGGGTGGGAAACAGCGACGCATACAGCGTGCCCTGCGCGCCGTAGAACCAGGCGTGAATCACGCCGAACACCACGACCAGAGCGATCGCGTAGGCGGCGATGCTGCGGGTGTTGAACAACGCGAACGCCGGGAACACGGCCAACCCGTAGGCCGCGATGCCGCTGCCGTAGAGGACTTTCGCGCCGAACCGGTCGACCAGCAGGCCCGATACGGGCAGCAGCGCGGCCATCACCAGGGCTGCCGCGGTCACGACGATCAGTACCGGCACCTTGCCCAGATGCAGTGTGGCCGTCGCATAGGAGATGGCGAAGACGCCCCAGGTGTTGAATGCTGCGCCCTCGCCCCAACGGGACAACATCCCCAGCACGGTCGAGCGCACTGCCGGGCGGCGGAAGATCTCCCGTAGCGGAACCGACGAGCGCTCGTCACGCTCCTTGAGCTGTTCAAAGGCCGGGGTCTCGGCGGCTTTCAGGCGCACCACCACACCGAACACCACCAGCACCAGGCTGAACAGGAACGCGATCCGCCAGCCGTAGCTCAGAAAGGCCCCGGGCGGCAGGACGATCTGCAGCAGCGCGAACACGCCGGTGCCCAGCGCGAGTCCCAGCGCCAGCCCGACCTGCGGGACGCTGCCGAACAGGCCGCGGCGCTTGGCGGGGCTGTGTTCGACCGCAAGCAGGACCGCGCCGGCCCACTCGCCGCCGAGTGCGAAGCCCTGGCCGATGCGGAGGATCAGCAGCAGGATCGGGGCCAGCAGTCCGATCTGCTCGGCGGTGGGCAGCAGGCCCATCAGCGCGGTTGCCCCACCCATCAGGAACATCGTCAGCGCGAGGGTCTTCTTGCGCCCGATGCGATCACCGATGTGGCCGAATACGAAGCCGCCGATCGGACGCACCACGAAGCCGACAGCGAAGGTGGCGAATGCCAACATCGTTCCGACCAGCGAGCTTTGGTGGGGAAAGAAGGCCTGGTTGAACACCAGGCTCGCCGCGGTGGCGTACAGGAAGAAGTCGTACCACTCGATCGTCGTGCCGATCAGGCTGGAGAGCAGCGCGGTGCGAATGGTGTTCGAGGACGCCTCGTCGGCATCGGCGCGTGGTTCGGCGATGGTGGACACGCGTTCGGAATCTAGCGTCGCCGGTCGCCGTGGAACACCTTTCGGCGCACGGCGATCCTATGTCGGGCGAGCGCTGCGGAGCTTTATCGCCGGGAACTATCCGATTCACCTGCGCCGCAGCGCCGTGGCTATACAGCCCTCTACGTCGAGCGGATGCTTCAGGCCGATTGGGGAAAACCTCAGCAGCGCTGATCGTTGAGCGCTTAGTGCCCGCGCCCAGCAGCTTCGACGTCTTCCTCAGCCGCCCTGGGCGGTCTGCTGTTCGAGGGTGGGATGGTGTGGCCCGGGTTGATTCTCGGCACCCACGGCGGGGACGCTGAACGCGGACGCCACGTCGGTCTGAACGAAGTAGGCGCTGGTGGTGAGATGCCAGAAGAGGTGCTCGTGGATGTCAGTATCGGTGCCAGCCAACCCTGGGATGCACCAATTTTGGCGCCTAATAGTGGGTTCCCCAGAAGCACGGTCGCGCCGTCGGCGCAGTGCGGAGATGCCGGAACCGACCATGGACAGGTGTCCGTTGGTGACGCCAAACCACACCGACCACACTGCGCCGAGCAGGCTGCTACCCGGAAGGAGACCTCACCGCAGGGCCGCGCACAGCGGGGCTGGGCTGTGACGCGACGTCAGGCCGCGCTCGCTGCCGAGGCACTGTCGGGTTGGGCAACGGCGGTGACGATGTTCATGCTGTAATCGCTTGTCTGCCAGGCTTTCATGAAGGCGCTGATCGAGTATTGCTCACCACCGGTGGTGCCGGCGCTGTCGTTGACCCAGACCTGTCCCTTGACGGTGTCGACACGCAGCACCTGGATGGCGTGATTGGGGCTGGTGTAGTCCGGGTTGGCCGTCCACGGGGTGAAGCCTGGGCGCGACGAGTAGAGGGACAGGGCGTTCAGGCTTACGGTGATGGCTTTGCCTTGGGCAAGTGCCGCGTCCATGTCGTTGAGCGCTCGCTGACCATCGTCGGCGGTGGCCGCGGTGATGGTGTTTCCGTTTGCGTCGTAGGTGCCGTATCGCTGATTGACGGCGGTTACGGGGAAGTGCTTCTGCATTAGCACGACGTTGTCCGGAGCGTAGGTGCCCAGTTCAATGTTCTGGCTGAGATACATCTTCTGTCCGGGGATGACGACACTGTCGAGTTCCTTGGCCCACTCGACCATCTCCATTTCGTCGACCGGCTGCGTGCCGGTCACCTGGGCTACCGCCATTGCCGAGGCCACTAACGCGCAGTTCCAATAGCTTTGCTTGCGCCAGAGGGTCGCCAGTTCGGCGACGTCGCCTCCGTACTGGCCGGTTCCGGTGACGGTGACGGTGATCTGCTGACTGACACTGTCCGGTTGTGAGACGCCCAAAGCGATGGCGATCGAATGCAGCGCACCCTGGACGAAGCCGGCGAACCCGGGCAGTTTCGCGCTGGTGCCGTTGTTCGCGGTCACGGTGAACGTGTCGCGTATCCCGGGCTGCACGAACTCTGGGCTCGGCGTGTATATGTAGCGCCCGCTCGTCTGGTCGAAGTCAACGGTGCCGTACTTGGGCTTCGTCGTGACCGTGTAGGTGACCGGGAAACCGTTGGTGTTCTGTCCGTTCGGGTCGATGTAGATCTGCTTGTCGGGTCCCGACTGACTCCAGAACAGGGGCGACATTTTGGGTGTCTGATTGAAGAAGATGTAGGAGAGTTGATGGTTCAACCCGCTCCAGAACGCCGTCAAGGCGGTCAGCGGCGACGCCGAAGCCGAGGCGGTGCTGGGGGCCCGCTGTACGGATGTGGTTACAGCCGCGGCGGATTGGGGGTAATGCGCATCGATGGACGACGCAGCGGGAAGTGAACCGGGCGCACCCGGCGATCCGGGTGTGCCCCAGGCGCCGTACGGGCCGGCGTTGGCCTTGGTGCTGGTGCCGCCGGTGCCGTAGCCGCCGTAAGATCCGCCGCCTCCGCCGTTGCTCTGCCGCGGACCGTCGTCGCCGCCGTCGCCGCCGGTTCCGCCGTTGCCGCCGTTGCCGCCGCCGCCGCCGTCGCCGTAGTAGCCTTGGCCACCCTTTCCGCCGTCCCCGCCCGGGCCACCCGTGCCGCCATCGCCGGCGACGAGGGTCACGGTGCCCGCGCCTCCTGTGCCACCCGCTCCGCCGTTTCCGCCGTTTCCGCCGGTTCCACCGGTGCCCCAGCTCCAACCCGCGAGGCCGCCTGCACCACCCCGGCCGCCCCAACCGCCGATGCTGCTCACGCCGCCGGTTCCACCGCCGCCGCCGTCACCGCCGCGCCCGCCTGAGCCGCTGGTTCCCGTGGTGTCTTGGGTGTTTCCCCCGTAACCACCGTCACCGCCCTGGCCGCCGGCTCCGCCGGCCCCGCTTGCTCCACGGGTGCCGTTCGACGGTGTCAGGAAAAGGTACGCGCCGCGGCCTGGCGCCCCGCCGAGAGCGCCGCCAGCGCCGCCCACACCGCCGTCGCCGCCGTCGCCGCCGTCGTAGCCGTCACCGGTGCTGACGAGGTAAGTCGCAGCAGTGAAACTGAATCCGCGACCACCGTTGCCGCCCGCGCCGCCCTGTCCACCCTTGCCGCCGCTGCCGCCGACGCCGAAGACGAGGCTGCCGTTGCCGCCGTGGCCACCGCTGCCCCCGGAGGCGCCCCCGTAACCGCCCTGGCCGTTGGGATTGTCCGCCGTTCCGTTCTCTCCGGGCCGTCCCTGTTGGCCTAGTCCGCCAGCTCCGCCGGTGCCGCCTCGGCCGAACACCGATAGCGCTCCGACGTTGCCGCCGGCGCCGCCGTCGCCGCCGCCGATGCCGCCGGCGCCGCCGGTTCCGCCGTTGCCCGCCCAAAGCCCGCCGTGGCCGCCGTGGCCGCCGTCGCCGCCGAGGTCGTCTTCAAAGCCTTGTCGCGGACTGTCGCCACCGGCGCCGCCCTTGCCTCCGACGGAGTACAGCGACAGCCTGCCTCCGTCGCCGCCCTCACCGCCGTCACCTGCGTATGCGGCTTTGCCGCCTGCGCCACCATTGCCCGCCACGCCGCCGACGGACAGGATTCCGGTGTCGCCGCCGTCGCCGCCCTTGCCGGCGTGACCGCCGTATTCGACGGCGTCACCGCCGGTTCCGCCGTTACCGCCCCGACCGGCGAACATCCCGCCGTTACCGCCGCTGCCGCCGTCAGCTCCGACAGTTCCCCATGCCTGGCCGGCCATCCCGCCGGTGCCGCCGTTGCCGAACAGTCCCGCAGAGCCGCCATTGCCACCCGTGGCCCCCGCCTCGGTACGGATGCCGTTGCCACCGGCGCCGCCGCTGCCCGCGACTGAACCGCCATTGCCGCCGTCTCCACCGGCGCCGCTATTCACCCCGGCCACGCCGGCGCCACCCTTGCCGCCGTCCCCGAACCAGCCTGCGGCGCCGCCGTTGCCACCGTTGAAGCCGTTGCCTCCGTTGCCGAACGCGCCGCCATGCCCGCCGTTGCACGCGCCGGTCGGGCAGGTCTCAGCGGTGTAGGAGAAGCCGTTGCCCATGATGAGGCCGGCGTTGGGGTGTGCGGCGGTCCCGTTGCTGAAGAAGATGCTGACGAGCCCCTCAAGGCCGACCCCGACACCGACCTGCGCCGAGGTCGGTGTCTTGGTCACCGCTCGTGCAGTGACCGGCCTCGTCACGACTGGGACGTCGACTTTCGCACTAGATTCCGGGGACGAACTTGTACTCGTAATCGGCTGCGCGGCTGAGGTTGTCACCGAGGCGACCTTATTGGTCGACGCTTTGCCGGAACCTGATCTGGTCGCCGAGGCCGGCGGGGAGGACGAGGCCGTCGATTGCCGGCCGCCTTTGGCGCGTGCCGGTCCCGCTTTGGCGGTGGCCTTCGACGTCGCACCAGTTGAGTCGCTGTTCGACGATGTCGAACCGTGCGAGGCGCCCGTCCCGCCGGCGTCTGCCGATGCTGCTGGCATCGTGGCGATGGCCGCGCCCACGCCCAGAGCGACCGCCGACGCACCGACCCACGTCAGCATCCGGAGATGGCCATGGGCCCCGGGTCTGGCCGCGGCTAGGCCGCCGAACTCGGCGGGAAGCATCCGCAACTGGCCCGCAACCGGGACCATCGTCTGGTCAGCCGAACTCATCGAAGCAACCCCCCGTAGGCCGTAATCGGTCGACCGCCGGTGTCAGTGTCGGCGGCCAGCAGGAGCATAAAGCGAAATCTTCAACGCTGTCGTCATTTGCTCAGATTTTTAGGCTAGTTAAGGAAGTTGTTGATCGCGGTCGCCGGCACCGTTAACTGCACGAGCTCGGTGTTGGGACAGCTCACCGAGCGGGAGGGGATGCGATAGACCCGACCCGGCAGAGCAGTGCCGGTAAAGCTGGCGCTGGGTGCGCCCGTTGCGAGACTGGGGCGAAGGAAGTGTTGCAATGAAAGCTCCTGGCGGCCAGCGGTTGACCCTCGGAGAGGTCCAGCGATGTCCGTGTCCCCGGTTCGCCGCGTCGGGCCAGTGTGGCGATGCGCCAGCTGGGAGGTCGGGCGTTTGTGCACGCTCGCGGGCGGAGGCAACGCCGAGCGTCGGCGACGTTCGACGGTTGCCAGATCAAATTCTTCGGACGTACTGTTCTGCGGCGGGCAATGGTGCCGATTTGCTGGAAGAGCCACCCTCTCCTCGGCGCAGGACACTAATCCGACGCCGCTCAGTGATGCCGCGACTGCAGAGGGTCCGCACCGTCGACGTGTCGGCTCCGGGTCGTCACGTCAATGGCCCGTTCCCTCATCGCGATGCGGACCAGTGACGTCGGCGGAGGTTACTTGGAAGGCATTCCCCTGGAATCGCTTTCGCGCGCGACGGTGGCCGAATCCGGAGCGCTGGCATGCGCACGGCCAGGTCCGCGGGCCAGCCGCGTTGCCGGCGATGCATGGGTCGAAGGTGAAACCGGATTCGAACAAGTCGATGTCGTCAGCGCCGGGGGTGTCGCATGTCAGCACGATGCGCCCTACCTCGGGATGCTGGACGACCTTTTCGCGTCCGTAATCCTATGTTGGCGAGAGAGATTCGGCCTCCGACAGCTGAACAAAGCGTGAACGGAGACCGGCATGTTGGCCGGCCGGTCGAGCAAGCGCCGGCCGGCCAGCCGGTATAGGAGGTCACGGTCGGCGTCTGAAACCTGTAAGGCACGAACGAGCGCGTCCACCACCTGTGCCGACGGTGAGGCGCCTGCCCCTGTTCGAGTCGCGTCAGATAGTCGACCGAGATTCCGGACAACCCGGCGAGCTCTTCGCGACGCAATCCGGCCGCGCGACGGCGGCCGGCCAGAACAAGACAGCGGGGATCGAGCACAGTGAAGGGGTGGACCGACGGGCAATGCAACCGCGGCGGGCGACACCCGATCGCGCCACTGCCGAAAGAACGGCGGCATCAGTGCCAGCAGGGGTCCGTCGTCGGGTCCAAGCGGGGGAGGAGGTGACGATTACTGTCAACGGGCAGCCGGTGGCGGTGATGGCTGCGCTCCAGCCTCGGCAGTGTCGATGGATATCGAAGGCAGAGTTGATAACTCGACTCCACTCCATCGGCAGACCGTGGCGGAATCGCGGCGTTCCAAAATGCGGAGCGGTTGGTGCTGTCGCACACTGTGGCATCGCGATCGACACTGCAATCGCTTGGCGGGTTAGGGCCTCGTGCGCAGACCGTCGCAGAAACGTCGAAGACTCGATGCGCCCGGGAATTCTGGTGGGGCGGCTCAGCTACGGAGAATATCCCGCTGAGGCCGGCGGCGACATCTTCGGCATCGATCTCGGCGCGGAACTCACCTGTCGCCCGACCGGCGTCGAGGTCGCCGAACAGATCCATCCAGCGCCGCAACGCCACCGGCGGCAGAGACTCCGCAAGCAGATCCCGGGCCCCCGCGGTGAGCCGGACGACCTGATCGCGGAACACCGCGTCCACCAGCGATTCACGGTTCTGAAAATGCCGGTACAACCTCGCCTACGCAACTGTGTCGGTGCGGCTGGGTGTCCACCCGCATCGCGGCCCGCCTTCTCTCCCTCACTCCTAGACCGGCTCCGCGATGGCTGAGCGCTACGCTCCAATGATGACTGGGCGCAACGAGGATGGTGTCGGCTGGACGGCTATGTCCAGCCAACCGGTCCGCCCGGCCTCGGCCACCGCTTTCTGGTCTACGCCCAACGCCGGGCCGGCTGCACTCTCAAGGCATTCCGCCGATGGCGCGCTGGGCACAAAGGGTCTCCAACAGGGAGGCCCATACTGGAGTACCCGGCGGCCGCTCTTCGTCTCCGGTGCGGCGGCGCTAGGCCACCGGCGATATCCCACCATCGTCCAGCGTCATGTCCATGCCTGAGGTCATGGTGGCCGACTCGACCGGTCATTCTCGTGGATACCTTGCCGTTCCCGAGGGGCAGGGTCCGTGGCCCGGCGTCGTGGTGATCCACGATGTACTGGGGATGACGAACGACTTGAAGCGGATTACCGACCGCTTCGCCGCCAGCGGCTACCTCGCGCTAGCACCGGACCTTTACGACGCCGGCGAAGGCTTCAAACTTCAATGCGTGATCCGCACGGTGCGCTCACATTTTACGGGCCACGGTCCTGCGTATCGGACCCTTCTTGCATCACGGGACCATCTGGTGTCCGATTCTCGATGCAGCGGACGAGTTGGCGTGGCGGGTTTTTGCATGGGCGGCGGGTTCTGCCTTCAGTTGGCCCCCACTGGCCTGTTCGGCGCAGCCGCCCCGAGCTACGCGTTGCTGCCTCGCGACGCCGACAAACTGGAGAATTCGTGCCCCGTTGTAGCCAGTTTCGGCGGGAACGACCACATCGTGGCGCCCGACACCGCCGCACGGCTCGAAGCCGTTCTTGCCCGCGGGGGAGTTCCGCACGACGTCAGGCAATATGCCGGCGTTGGCCATAGCTTCATGAATCAACACACATTGCCTAGCCCGATCCGGGTGGTGGCAGGCATCGCCGGCTTGGCGTATTCAGCGCCGGAGGCCGAGGACGCCTGGTCACGCATCCTTTCGTTCTTCCGCCAACACCTCGTCGCGAACGAGGGCGAAAGCAGGTAATGACGAACCGGGTGAGCCCGCGACAGGCATACCGAGCTTCGGTGCCAACCCGTGGCCGGCTATACGTCGCCTTTCAAATAAGTCTTCCGAATCAGGGTGTTAACCGACTCCACCCACCGCGATACCGTTTGGGTGGAATTGAAAGTCCCCGACAAATACCGATCAATCTGTGCACGGAAAATCACCCCGGCGGCACCGAGTAGGACCGTATTCACATTCGCGAAGAGAAGATCGACGTCGTCAGCCAACAGCCCCTCATCCGCACGGTCTTGCCAGCGTTGCTCACCGAGTTCGACCAGGCCGTCGAATATCGAAGCGCCAAAGGCGGTGTTATCGACCATCGCGCGCGCGACATATCCCGCGACGAAGGGATAGTCGACAATGAGGCGTTTCACCGTCTCACCCGAGGCTTCGATCGGCGCCGCACCCGAGGTAGTGCTGGGGGTAGGGCTGAAGAGTTCGTGCATGATGTCGCGCACATACGCTTCGACGGCATCGATGAGATGCCCCTTGGTGCCGTAATGGTGCTGGACAGCACCAATGGATATGCCGGCTTCCTTTGCGACCTCGCGCAACGTTGTCATCTCGACTCCGCCCGTGGCGAAGCATCTCATTGCAGCGTCTCTGATCGCTTCCGCGGTTGGCCCAGAAGACGATTCAGGTCGATCTGTTGACGTGACAAATCCTTTGTTATGGGGTCTCGGTGGTCACGATAGCGCCACATCGGTCCAATTTGCCGTAGCGGTCATAAATGTTCGCAGCATCGCGCTGAGAATGGCGGTCGCCAGCTAGGACGGTTGCGCACCGAGCAGGTGGAGGGCCTTGAGGGTTCGAGTGGCCAGACAGCCTTCAGCAGTACGCAGAGCCAACCAAAGATGCGCGGGTGTCGTACTGGCGGATTGGACCTGTTGCGCGTGAGCTGCAGCGTTGATCAGAATCGCTCGCGCATGCGGCGTGTAGGCCAGATGGACGATGCGTGCCGGCGATTGTCCCCAAGCGCCCATGTAAAGCTCCAGCTGGATTCGGATTCTCTCCGATAAGAGCTGCTCGTGCCCCGGCATCTCGGCGGTGACGGGCGCGGGGTCGACAGCCATCAGCCCTAGGAGCAGGTGGGCCGAGGAGATGACATCGCTCGCGTACCTGAAGGCCTCGCCGTGGGCGAGGGCAACCGTGCGTTTGGCGTCGGCGTCAAGCGATTCCAAGGCCTCGGCGAGGCGCCTCACACTGTTGTCGCCCTGAGGGAGAGGCGGCCCCGCGACCATGGATCCAGATGGTACCAATACGATTATATTGGTCTAGCAATAGGATTATATTGTTAGGTGAACAGAGGAGCCTGAGCGGGATATCCAGCGGTGAGCTGACCGCCGAAGGTAAGCCCCTTCGTCACCCAACCAGCGATTCATGGGGTCGGCATTGACGCAAAGACGACGACTTCGATCAACCTGAAGCGTTCGCAAAAACGTCAGGGTGATGCGTGTCCAGGTGGTGCCGGCCATGGCGTTGTTGTCATCTCGCGAGGCGTATTCGACACGAGAAGCCCTTCACCAGCCGCCCACCCAACCGTCAAAGATGGCATCCGGTTCGTCGGCGGGATTCTCGGATCTGCCCACGAGGAAGTCGAAGTCACATCCGTGGTCGGCCTGCAGGACCCGCTCGACGTAGAGGGATGCGTACCCGCGGCGGGGTGCCGCCGGTGCGGCGGGCAACTCGCGGCGCCGCTGGGCTAGTTCGTCATCGGCGACCAGGACGTCGAGGCGGCCGGCCGGCGCGTTGAGCGCGATCACGTCGCCGTCGCGCACCAGGGCGAGCGGACCGCCTACGGCGGACTCGGGGCTGATGTGCAGAACGCAAGTTCCGTAGGCGGTTCCGCTCATCCGGGCATCGGAGATCCGGACCATGTCGGTGACGCCTTGCGCGAGCAGCTTGCCGGGGATGGGCAGCTGCCCCCATTCCGGCATCCCGGGTGCGCCCCGGGGACCGGCGCTGCGCAGCACCAGGACGGACTCCGCGGTCACCTCCAGGTCGGGGTCGTCGAAGCGGCGCATCATGTCGGCCATGTTGTCGAACACGACCGCCGGTCCGCTGTGCACCAGCAGATCGGGGGTGGCAGCGCTGGACTTGATCACCGCCCCGTTCGGTGCGAGATTTCCTCGCACCACTGAGAGTCCTTGGGGCGGCTGGAACGGTGTGTGCAGATCGGCGATCACGGTCGGATCCGTGCCGGCTTGGTCGGGCAGGTTGTCGGCGACGGTCTTGCCGGTGACCGTCAACGCCTCGGTGTGCAGTAGCGGTTCGATCGCCTTCATGACGGCGGGAATTCCGCCAGCGTGGAAGACCTGCTCGACCAGGTGCTGCCCGGCCGGGCGCACGTTGACCACCAGCGGGGTGCGGGCGGACAACTCATGGAACCGGTTCAGCGACAACTGAACCCCGGCGCGCCCGGCCAGCGCCAGCAGATGGACAACCGCGTTGGTCGATCCGCCGACCGCCAGCATCAGCGTGATCGCGTTGTCGAACGCATCGGCGGTCAGGATCTGTGACGGCCGCAGCCCTTCGGTGGCCAACTCCACCGCCCGGGCGCCGACCATCTCGGCAACCTGTAGCCGCCGGGAATCCATGGCCGGTATGGCCGCGGCGCCCGGCAGCGTCATTCCCAGTCCCTCGACCAGGGTGGCCATCGTCGACGCGGTGCCCATCTCCGGACAGTGTCCCTGCGAGGGTCCGGCCGCCGACTCCAGCCGGTCGTACTCCGTCATGGACATCCGACCGGCCCGCACCTCGTCGATGTACCTCCACAGATCGGTGCCCACCCCGAGTTGCTTCCCGTTGAACACTGCCGGGGACGCCGGCCCACCGGTGAGCACGATCGCCGGGACGTCGGCGCTGGTCGCTCCCATCAGCTGGGCGGGCACCGTTTTGTCACAACCACCCAGCAGCACAACCGCGTCGAACGGATACGCCCGGATGGACTCCTCGACATCCATCGCCATCAGGTTGCGGAACAGCATCGTGGTCGGCTTCATCAACTGCTCACCGAGCGAGATGGTCGGGAACTCGAGCGGATAGCCGCCCGCCGCCAACACGCCACGCCGAACCGAGTCCGCCATCCCGCGAAAGTGCATGTTGCAGTTGACGACTTCCGACCACGAGTTACAGATGCCGACGATCGGGCGGCCGTCGATCGCCATTCGGGAGAACCCCGATGCCCGCATGGCCGAGCGGTGCACGAACCCCGGGACATTCTGGCCCGCGAACCATTTGGCGCTCTTGAGCCGGCGCGGTGAACTGGTCATCGGTCAGCTCAACGGACCCGCGCGGCGTAGGCGGTGATCTTGCGCATCGCCGGTTGCCGGGCAGCCTGGTAGCTGAGCCAGCGTCCCGACTTGGTGGACATCAATCCGCCGACCAGCCGTTGCTGCCAGGGGGCCCGGTGCCCATTGGTGCGGGTCGGGGCTGACGGAGCCACGCCGTCGGCGTCGTCGAGGGCTACCTTGGCGGCGTTGTGCCCGCTGGCGCCCATCACCCCACCACCAGGATGGGTGCCGACTCCGCACAAGTAGTAGTTGGCCACCGGCGTGCGGTAATCGGCCAACTCCGGCAGTGGCCTGGCTCCGAAGAGCTGGTCGAGCATCATGCTTCCGTGGAAGATGTTGCCGTCGGTGATCAGGTACTCGTTGTCCAGGTCGTCCGGGGTGATGATGACCCGATCCAAGATGTGGTTGCGCAGATTGGGCGCGTAGCTGAACAGATCCTCCAGTACCAGGTCGGCCCATCGCTCTTTCTCGGCTGCCCACGTGGTGCCGGTGAGTTCCGACGGCAGCTGCTGGATGCCCAGGGTCATGGTGTGTTGGCCCTTGGGCGCCAGCGAGTCGTCGGTGACCGACTGGATGACAGCCTCGATGACGAAGGTGCTGGGGAAGGTACCGCGACGCTGTGCCTCGAACGCTTCCTCGAACGCCTCTCGGCTGGCACCGAGCAACTGATGGCCGTGGTGCTGCGGACGTTCGCTGACGTCGGGGAACGGAAGGTATTGCGGCAGTTCGTCGATCAACAGGTGGATGCGAGCCATCGAACCGCGAGTGTCGATGTTCTCCACTTCGCGCGCCAGCTTCGGTGACAGCACCCCGGGCTCGAGCAACCGCAGGAGCGAACGCTTCGGGTCGGCGTTGGAGAAGATCTGGGACCCGGTGATGACCGAACCGTCCCGCAGCCGGACGCCGGTCGCCGCTCCCTTCTCGACGAGTACCTTCTCGACCGGAGCAGACGTCCGGATCGTCGCTCCGTAGTGCCGCGCGCCGGCTGCCAGGGCTTCGCTGATCGCCCCCATCCCACCTCGCGCCATCCCGAATTGACCGAATTTGCCGTCGAATTCACCCCAGGAATGGTGACCGTAGGTGTACGCGGTACCCGGCGATGACGGGCCGCCGTAGATCGACACCATGCCGAAGAAGGTGAGCATGCTCTTGAGCCGCTCGTCTTCGAAGTACCGATCGAGGAGATCGCGCACCGAGATCAGGGTGAACTCGTCGAACAGCTTCTGCTCGCCGGCGGCCTCGAATGCGGCCAGCACCTCTGATCGTTCCGGCGGCGACTTCAGCAGCCAGGGCGTCACCAGACCCGCGAACTTCTGCAGCCGTAATCCGAAGTCGATGAACGCCTGCGCATCACGCTGGTTGAGCTTCTCGATCTCACGCAGGGTGCGGTCAGTTTCCTTCCACATGGTGATCGACGTGCCGTCCCGAAACAGGCTGAACGACAGGGCATCACCCTGATAGAGCTCGAGGCCGAAACGCGCGAGTTCGAGTTCGGTGATGATCTCGGGGCGCAACAGTCCGGCGATGAACGCACACGACGACCACTTCGAACCGGGTATGAGTTCTTCGGTGACGCACGCACCGCCCACCACGTTGCGGGCCTCGAGCACCAGTACACGTTTGCCCGCTCTGGCGAGATAGTTGGCGGTGACGAGGCCGTTGTGCCCGGCGCCGATCACGATGGCGTCGTAGTCGGGTGATGTCGGCATCTCAGTTCTCCTCGTTCGGGGGTACGTGACGGGTGAACAGCGTTGTGACGCTGTCCACTTCGACCAGTTCTGCAAATCGCCGGAGTACCGGCTCGAATTCGGGCGCATTGTCGCGCAACGACTCCCACTCAGGCCACGACCGCACGGTCATGATCTCGACGACGTCGACCTGGTGTCCGTCGCCCTCGACCAGGTAAACCTCGAAGCTTTCGACGACGTCGAACGACAGGCAGGTCGGCTGGTCGAGTTCGGCTGAAAACTCCTCGAATTGGGCAGCGGTGACACCCGGCCGCAGCGAGAACATGTTGACGGCGCTGACCGCCCCCACCTCAGGCACCCGCCCGGCTGATCATCACGTGTTTGATCTCGGTGTACTCCTCGAGCGCGTAGATCGACATGTCCTTGCCATTGCCTGATTGCTTGAAGCCACCGTGCGGCATCTCCGGGGTGACGGGCAGGTGGTCGTTGACCCAGACCGTGCCGAACTGCAGATCGCCGGTGATATCCATCGCTCGACCGAGATCATTGGTGAACACCGATGCCGCCAAACCATATTCGGTGTCGTTGGCCCACGCGACGACGTCGTCGTCATCGCCGAAGGTCGTCACCGACGTCACCGGACCGAACACCTCCTTGGCGATGATCTCGTCTCCCTGTCGTGCTCCGACCACCACGGTCGGCGCGGTGTAGAACCCGACACCCGGATTGGCGCCCTGGATGAGTTCGGTGTGGCCGGTGGCTTTCGCGCGTTCGACGAAGCCCTCGACCCGGTCCCGGTGTCCGGCCGTGATGACCGGACCCATCGCCGTGTTCTCGTCGGCGAGGTCGCCGAGATCCAATGTGGTGACGGCCTTCTCCAGACCGGCGACCAGCTCGTCGTGCAGGGATTCGTGGACATAAACCCGGGAGGCCGCCATACAGTCCTGCCCGGAGTTGCAAAACGCGCCTTCCATGATCTTGTCGACGGCCAGCGCGACATCGGCGTCGGCTAAGACCAACACCGGTGCCTTGCCGCCGAGTTCGAGGTGCAGACGCTTGAGGTTGGAGTCGGCAGATGCGTGCATCAGTGCGCGGCCGGTCGCCACCGAGCCAGTCAACGAGGACATCCGCACTCGGGGGTGGGCGACCAGGCCGGCCCCGACGTCACCGCCGTGTCCGGTCACGATGTTGAACACGCCGGCCGGGAAGAGGTCCTGGGCCAACTCGGCCAGCCGCAGGACCGAGAACGGGGTGTGCTCGGAAGGCTTGAGTACCAGGGTGTTTCCGGTCATCAGGGCCGGCGAGATCTTCCAGATCGCCATCAGCAGCGGATAGTTCCAGGGGGCGACCGACCCGACCACGCCCAGCGGATCGCGGCGGATGATGCTGGTTTTGCCGCGGACGTACTCGGTGGCGGCGCGGCCCTCCATGGATCGAGCGGCGCCGGCGAAGAACCGAAGATGATCGGCGATCATCCCCATTTCCTCGAGCGCGAGGCCGATCGGCTTGCCGACATTGCGGGACTCGATCTCGGCCAGCGTGGACAGATCGGCCTCCACCCGGTCGGCCAGCGTCAGAAACGCCCGGGCCCGCTCACCTACCGGGGTTCGTGCCCAGCCGGGGAAAGCGGCCTCGGCGGCGGCGACGGCACGGTCGACATCGGCGACCGTGCCGTGGGCGGTTTCGGCGAAGGTCTCGCCGGTAGCCGGGGCGGGTACCGTGTCGACGGCACCGTCCGAGGCGTCGGTCCAGGTTCCGTCGATGAACATCTGGCGGTGGAACGTCATTTCTTCTCCTGAAGTTTCGGTTTGTCGAATCGGTGGTCGGCGTCCACCTCGACGCCGAGGTCGGTGCCGGACTCGTAGGCTGCCTGCCCCGCATGAGCCGCAATGGTCAGCAGCGCTCGGACTTCGCCTTTCGGGATCCGATGTTGAGCAATGGACATATGGATCATCAGACCCTCGACCACGACGTCGAGTAGTCGCGCGGTCGGACGTGGAAAGTGCTGGGCCAGTGCATCTTCGGCCAGTTCCATCCAGTGTTGGGTGACCTGCTTGGTCCGGGCCCGGCGAACGGCGTCCCCGTAGAGCTCGTAGGTGATCGCCAGTTCGTGGGGATGCCCCGCCAGGTCGTCGGTGACAGCCGCGACGATGCATTCGATGACGTCGTCGGGGGAGTCGCACGCCGCCAGCCGTGTCGCGAACCGATCGGCCAGCCTTGCCACGTGAGTCTCGAAGGCTGCGTCAACGATGTCGGCGAGATTGGCGAAGTGATAGGTGATCGATCCGAGTGGCACATCGGCGGCGGTGCCGATGGCGCGGTGAGTGATGCCCGCGACGCCGTCTGCTGCCAGCACCTCCAGCGCGGCATCCACGATGCGCTGTCGACGGTTCGGGTCGTGACGGCGCGTGCGCCGGGGGCCTGAGTCATGCTGCCTCGCTTATAAGAACATTTGTACTTATCTGCGGGTACAAATGTAGCGTGGGATGTTCGAGTCGGCATGGTTGTGGCTACAGCGCTTCGGGCGCGGGATCGGCAAGCTCGCGCTCGTTGAGGGCGCGGCCCAGCTGGTCGTAGCGCTCGGGAGCCGCAAGGCGCAGGTAGACGCCGTAGAGCATGCCTCCGCCGAGGGCGACGAAGACCAGTGAGAGCATCAGCACCGCCATAACGCCTTGTGCGCCGAGCAGGATGTCGAGACTGTCCAGGGTGAGCGCGAAGAACCCGCCGAGCCCGATGATCGCCAGAATCGGTGCGACGACGGTATTCCACCTGCGCTTGTCGACATCAGACTTTCGAAAGAACACGAAGATCGCGATGGCCGCCACGAGCTGGGACAGGATGACGCCGATCGTGCCGATACCGGTGGCCCAGGTGAACAGCCCGGCGAACGGGTCCTGGTGAAATGCAGCGAACAACGCCACTACGACGCCGATGGTCAGGGTCTGCACCACCGAGGCAACCCAGGGGGTTTGCCGATTCGGCAGGGTCCAGCCCAGCGGCTTCCAGATCAGCCCCTGACGCCCCAGCGAGAACGTGTAGCGCGCCACGTTGTTGTGGAAGGTGACGATCGCGGCGAACAACGCGGTGATGATCAGGATCTGGAACACCAGCGAGATGTTGTGACCGATGATCGTGTCACTGGCCACGAAGATGAAGTCGCCACCGGACTGCTGGGCGATGCCCACGACGTTGTCCAGACCGAGCGCGTTCATGATGAGCCACCCGGACAGGGCATAGAGCGTGCCCATGAACGCGATCGACAGATACGTCGCCCGGGGAATCGTGCGCGCCGGATCGCGTGCCTCCTCGCCGTAGATCGCCGATCCCTCGAACCCGATGAACGACGCGTGCGCGAACATCAGTGCCACACCGAGGGAACCGGCGAGCACCACCGACGGGCTGAACGGTTCGAAGGAAAAGTGGGACACCGTCACAGTCCCGCCGAAGAGGCTGCAGACGCTGAGCACTGTGATCATTGTGACCTCGAGACTCATGAATACACCGAGAACCTTGGCGCCCGAGTGCACTCCCTGGATGCCGAGCCCTAGGCACAGCACCAGGGCGATCCCGGCGAACAGCCACCACGGCAGATGTGTGCCGAACTTGGCGTTGAACAATTCGCTTGCGTAGTAACCGAACCCACCGTAGAGGCCGGCCTGGATGGCGTTGTAGGCGAAGATCGCCAGGAACGCCGACCCCAGCCCGGGTATGCGCCCCAAACCCAGGGTCACATAGGCGTAGAACGCGCCCGCGTTGGTCACATGCTTACTCATCGCCACGTAACCGACGGCGAAGATCATCAGCACCACCGCGGCGATGACAAACGCGCCCGGCATGCCGATCCCGTTGCCTGACCCAATGATGATGGGATACAACGCCACGACCACCGTCAACGGTGATGCGGCGGCGATGATGTAGAAGAAGATGCTGGGCACGCCGAGGGTGTTCTTCTTCAGTCCATGATTGCGTCCCCTCGTCGGGGGCGCCGAATCCGGCTTACGCGGATCAGGTACGCGCCCTTCGGGCGGTTCCAAGGATTGGGTTATGTTGGTCATGACTATCCCTTGTGCAAAGTGGGTTGATGGTACGGGTGTGGTGACCTTCCGTTCAGCTGCTCTGCGGGAACGGTGTTCGAGCCGGTACGCGGCTGTCCTGCTTACCTCCTCATGTCCAGAGCGAGATCGATGAGCAGGTCTTCTTGGCCGCCGACCATCGCCCGGCGGCCGGCTTCCACCAGGAGTGCGCGTGGCTCGACGTCGAGTTCGGCACCGATGCGCTCGGCGTGCAACAGGAAGCTGGAGTACACGCCCGCGTAACCGAGTGTGAGGGTTTCACGGTCGATCCGCAGCGGTCGGCGGTGTAATGGCCGGACGATGTCGTCGGCAGCGTCCATCAGCGCGAACACATCACACCCGTGATCCCATCCGTTCAGCTCGGCAACGGCGACGAAGACTTCCAGCGGACAGTTGCCGGCGCCGGCACCAAGGCCGGTGAGTGACGCGTCTACTCGCCGGCCCCCTTCTTCGACGGCGACGAGCGAGTTCGCCACTCCCAGAGCCAGGTTGTGGTGGGCGTGGATACCGATCTCGGTGGTGTCGTTGAGCACGTCGCGGTAGGCGCGCACCCGCTCGGCGACGCCTGACATGGTCAGTCGCCCGCCCGAGTCGGTGACGTAGACGCATGCCGCCCCCGCGTCCTGCATGATCTTCGCTTGGGCCGCAAGATCTTCGGCGCTGATCATGTGTGACATCATCAGGAACCCGGCTACATCGATGCCGAGATCGCACGCCGTCGCTATGTGCTGGATCCCGATGTCAGCCTCCGTGCAGTGGGTGGCGATCCGTACCGAGGTGACACCGAGATCCACCGCGGCGCGAAGGTCGTCCAACGTTCCGATGCCCGGCAGCAACAAGGTGGTCAGTCGTGCGGAGGTGACGACATCGGCTGCGGCGGAAATCCATTCGGCATCGGTGTGCGACCCGGCGCCGTAGGTCAGGCTGCCGCCGGCGAGTCCGTCGCCGTGTGCCACCTCGATGGCGTCGACTCCGGCCGTGTCGAGTGCGCGGGCGATCCGCCGGACATCGGCCGTGCTGATTTCATGACTCAGCGCATGCATGCCGTCACGCAGGGTGACGTCCTGGACGTAAATCGGTGGTGTCATCGACCGGATCCCTGCAGTACAGGCGCATCAAGCGCAAGGTGCTCGCCGACCCGGACGGCGGCCGAGGTCATGATGTCGAGGTTGCCGGCGTACGCGGGCAGGTAGTCGGCGGCGCCCTCAACTTCGAGGAAGACTGTGACGTGCAGGAGCTCACCGGCGGAGGCGGCGGCGCCGGCCAAGCGCCTGCGGGCATCTCCCCGCGGTACGGGCGCCACCCGGACCTGCTGCTTCAACCGGTAGCCGGGAACGTACTCCCGGACGGCGCGGACCATGTCGGTCACCGCATCTTCGATCACCCGGGCATCGGCGGGGGAGACCAGCGCGGCGACGGTGTCGCGCATGATCATCGGTGGCTCAGCGGGATTGAGAACGATGATCGCCTTGCCCCGGCCCGCGCCGCCGACCGCTTCGATCGCACGCGCGGTGGTGACGGTGAACTCGTCGATGTTGGCTCGGGTACCGGGACCCGCCGAGCGGGACGCGATCGACGCGACGATCTCGGCGTAGTGAACGTCGGTGACCCGGGACAGCGCCGCGACGATCGGGATGGTGGCCTGACCTCCGCACGTCACCATGTTCACGTTGCGCAGCCCGGTGAATTCGGCGAGGTTCACCGCGGGCACGACGAACGGTCCGATCGCGGCGGGGGTGAGGTCGACGATCGGCACACCGGTCGACTCGAGTTTCGTGTCGTTGGCCCGGTGAGCCGCGGCGCTGGTGGCATCGAAGATCACCGCGAGATCGTCAAACAGGTCCATCGCGAGCAATCCGTCCACCCCGTTCGCCGTCACCGCGACACCGCATGCAGCTGCTCGCGCCAACCCGTCACTGCCCGAATCGATTCCGGCCATCGCCACCACGTCGAGCAGTCCAGATCGCCGCTGCACCTTGATCATCAGATCGGTGCCGATGTTGCCGGACCCGATGATCGCGGCCTTGCGCCGTGCCATGCGCGGGCTCAATTCGCCAGAACGGGGGACAGTGCGGGCTGAGGTGACACCGTCACGTCCGGCGCGGTAGAGGCGACGAGTTCGTTGATGATCGCCGCGTGCCGGACCTTGTGGCGGACCAGACGCTCGTGGTACTCGGGCTCGATCCAGCCGTTGTACATCACCGCTTCGGATTCGCCGGGCTCGATCTTGAAGTACACCGGCGCGGCCACCTGCGCGATAGCGCCGGTCTCCCACAGTCGGTTCATCCCACCGAAGGACTCGAAGGTCTCGGCCCACACATCCAGCGGGATGTCGACGTTGCCACGGATCGCGGCAAGCATCGGGCGGGTCAGATCGCCCACCGGATTCACGCTGTCCGCGCCCAGATCCTGAAGGATCCGGATCGATGCCGGGTTCGCGTGCCCGGCGTAGACAGAGATCTTGAATTTCGCGTCGGCGGGGATATGTCCCGCGTCGCGCGCCTTGTTGAGGATGTCGAGAACACCCTCGTCCCACACCAGCACACCGCGGATGCCGGCGGCGAACATCCGCAGATAATCGTCGAGCAGGTAGCGCACGTTGTCGAGTCCGCGCACTCGCCGGCCGCCGGCCTGCCCCTCGGTGCTCAACGCTTGGCGGCCGAGGTCCCACCCGGTGCGCGGACCGGGGACGGCGATCAGCTCGATGCCGTTCTCGGCGGAAAGCGTTGCCACATCGCGCAACTCACCGGTGCTCAGCAGCGTCGAGCCACCGCCGAAGGCGACGATGCGGTTGATGAAGACGTTCTGCTTCTCCGACTCGTCTAGCAGCGCCTCCAAAGTCGTGAGGCGCTCGACACCGGATACCTCGAGGCGGTAACTGCCGCCGTCGTCGAACCTCTTGGGCGACGGCGTCAGGGCGTAGTCGTCGGCCGGCAGGAGTCCCTGCGCCGCCAGGATGGCGGCCCCGTCGACCTTCGAACCGTTGCCTGCTGCTGCGGTGGACATCACGTCTCCTTCGGGTGGCCGCCCTGCGGCGACAAGATTTCACTGAGTGAATAACGGGTTTCGACAAATGAAAATTATCCCGACACCGGTTCGCTGTCAACCGCTGGCGCCAGATTTGAATGTCGGACCTCGACTTCACTGGGTACTGGTAACATTCACTGAGTGAAATCTCAGGGGGTTCCCGACAAGGGCTCGAATCTGATCGGCGTCGAACGGACGGTCAGAATTCTCGAAGCGGTAGCCGACGCCGAATCGGCGAATCTCACTGAAATCGCAAAGGGCACAGGGCTTAACGAGGCGACCGTGCTGCGCTACCTCAATACTTTGACGGCGCTGGGCTACATCGAGCGGTTCGAAGCGACCCAGTATCGGCTGGGGTGGCAGATCTTCCGGCTGGGTCGTCGTGCCTATGCGGGCCAGGTGCCGTCCGAGGCGATCCTGCCGACGATGGAGCGGTTGCTGCTGGAGTTCAACGAGACCGTGAACTTCGCCGTCCGCAAGGACCGCTCCGTGGTCGTCATTGAGGCTGTCGAAGGGCGGCGCGCTCTCAAGAAGGTCACCGAAGTCGGGCAGGTCGACCCGTGGCATGCCTCGGCACTCGGCAAGGCCCTGCTGGCGTCGATGCCCGACAGCGAGTGGCGCGACATTGTGTCGACGGCTGGACTGACGGCGTTCACCGCGCACACCATCACCTCGATGAAGCAGATGACTGCCGAGATCAAGGACATTCGTGCGCGCGGCTTTGCGATCGATCGCGAAGAGGCCGAAGACGAACTCACCTGCGTGGCGGCCGCGATCCCGACGGCGTCGGGCAAGCCCTCCCAGTACGCGCTCAGTGTCAGCTTCCTGACGCACCGGCTGACCCCGGAGAGCCTCGATCACGCCGGCAGGCAAGTCGTGGCCGCCGCCGCCGAGATCGCGGCCAAGATCCCATGACACAACCCGGCGATGTGCCGACGACCGAACGGGTGATCGGCCCCGACCAGTAGACTCGTCGGGTTACGGCAGAACGGACAGTACGGAGAAGAACCCGATGAGCGGCCATTCCAAGTGGGCAACCACCAAGCACAAGAAGGCTGTCGTCGACGCCAAGCGTGGCAAGATGTTCGCCAAGCTCATCAAGAACATCGAGGTTGCGGCGCGTGTCGGCGGCGGCGACCCGGCCGGCAATCCCACCCTGTACGACGCGATCCAGAAGGCCAAGAAGTCGTCGGTTCCCAACGACAACATCGAGCGCGCCCGCAAGCGCGGCGGTGGTGAGGAAGCCGGCGGCGCCGACTGGCAGAACATCACCTACGAGGGCTACGGGCCCAATGGCGTCGCCGTGCTGATCGAGTGCCTGACCGACAACCGCAACCGGGCGGCCGGCGAAGTCCGCGTCGCGATGACCCGCAACGGCGGCAACATGGCCGACCCCGGCTCGGTGGCCTACCTGTTCTCCCGCAAGGGCGTGGTCACGTTGGAGAAGAACGACCTGTCCGAGGACGACGTGCTGTTGGCGGTCTTGGATGCCGGCGCCGAAGAGGTCAACGATCTCGGGGACAGCTTCGAGGTGATCTCCGAGCCGACCGATCTGGTCGCCGTGCGCACCGCGCTGGTTGATGCCGGCATCGACTACGACTCCGCCGACGCCGGTTTCCAGGCGTCGGTGACGGTGCCGCTGGACGCCGAAGGCGCCCGCAAGATCATGAAGCTCGTCGACGCGCTGGAGGACAGCGACGACGTGCAGGACGTCTACACCAACGCCGACATTCCCGACGAGGTTCTGGCTCAGCTCGAAGACGACTGAGGTCAGGCCGGGTGCAGGCTGACCGGCACCCCTGAATAGCGGGTCATCCCGGTCGCCGGGTCCAGGTCGTCTTTACTCGTCAGCAGGTTGACGTTGGCGCCGACGTGCGCGTGCGGCACCGACACCACGCCGCTGCGTACCGACGGGTCCAGTTTCGCGATCCCGGTGACTTCACCGTATTCGGTGCGCACCACCAGCTTCTGGTTGTCGGCGATACCGGCGGCCGCAGCGTCCTGCGGGCTCAGCAGAATCTCGGGCTGCTCGCCGAGATACTCCAATTGCGCGTTGACTCTTCGCAATTGGCGACGTGGCACCAGGACCGGTCCGGTCGTGTGACGGAGCCCGTGTAGTTGGTCGATCAGGAGTTGCGGGGCCAGGCGCCAGCCGCCGAGGCGCTCGACGTGGCGTTGCATCCACGCCGCGGGCAGCTCGCGCTCGGCCTGGGCCCAGCCGGTGGCCACCAGGTCGTCGTAGCTGGCGCGGCCGCCGCCGTTGAGCTTGGCCAACATCTGTTCGTCGGTCATGGTGGTGTCGGCGATGTCGTGACCGAGTCGGGCGCCGATCTCGGCGAGCACCCACCACATCGAGCGGCGGTCGCCGATCGGGGCGATCATCGCCGGGGTGTGCTGAGCGGAGATCCGCGGACTCATGAAATCCCACAGCGTGACGTCGGGGCGTTCGAGCTGACCTGCGGTCGCCAGCACGTGGGTGGACAGCGCCGTCGTCTCGTTCGGCAGGATCTCGGTGGTGGCCAGCACCTCGAGTTTCGGCAAAGCGGCCCGCAGGGCGTCAGTCGCCGGGAATCCGGTGAGCAGGCTGCCGCCCAGGTTCAGCAGCGCGCGGATGTTGCCTGACTCGATCTCGTCGGGCAGTGTGGCGCAGGGCCATTCCCGCATGAAGGCCTTCGTGTCCGGGCGGCTGCGCGGTCCCGGTCGCGTTTTGCCCTCCGGCGGCGCGATCGGCAGCTCGAACATCTCCAGCTGATAGCCGTAGCCGGGATGGAACCACTCACCGCCGGGAGTGTTCATCGACCCGGTCAAGATCAGCAGCGCCCAGGAAAACCATTGCGTCACATTGGCACTGGCCGACATGGTGACACCGGTTCCGGTGTCGATCGCGATGTGCCCGGCCGTGCGGACAGCGGCCAGCAGATCATCGAGATCGGCGGGGTCGACGTCGGCGAGTTCGGCGGCATGCTCACGGGTGAACGGTTCGACGGCGGAGGCCAGCAGGTCGAGGTCCTGGACGGCGACACCCGGATCGGCGCCGTCGCGCAGGATTTCGCGCACCAGGAAGGCCAGCACCGCGTAATCGGTGCCCGGGCGTGGGGCGAGATGGCGGGTCGCCAGCCGGGCGGTCTCGGTGCGGCGGGGATCGACGACCCAGAGCTGAGCCCGGGCGGCGAGGTCGCGGAACACCCCGCGCGGATTGGGCATGCCGACGGTATGGCCGTGGGAGACAACGGGATTGCTGCCGATCAGGATGACGAGTTCGGCGTTCTCGTAGTCGGGGCGCCCGGTGAGGCCGGCGGAGCCGCCCATCAGCTCCGCGACCAGAACCTTGGCGGTGCCATCGATCGTCAGCGGACTGAATTTCGCGGGCGTACCGATCGCGCGGTGCAGCGCCTCTGCGGTGCGGTAGCCGGCGGCGTCCATCCCGATGCCGGTGCCGAAGTTGACGGCGACCGCAGCCGGGCCGTGCTCGGCGATGATGTCGCGCAGCCGGGCGCCGAGGTCGTCGAGGCAAGCCTCCCAGCTGGTTTCGGCCAGCTGCCCGCCGTCACGCATCATCGGCCGCTCGAGCCGGTCCGGGTGGTGGTGGATCAGCGGCAGAGCGCGGCCCTTCGGGCAGGTGTAGCCGCCGGAGAAGGGATTGTCCCGATCGCCGTGGACGGCCACCACTCGCTCATCGTCGATCTCGACGAGGATGCCGCACACCGACGGGCACACCCGGCAGAAACTTCGTACTGTGCGGGAACCGCCCGTCGCCATGGAAGAGAACCGTACGCTGCGGGCAATGAATCGGAGGTGACGATGTCTCAGCTGACGGAGACCGACCCTGACGGGTCGACCTGGTCGGTGCGTCGCTGGTGGTGGAAGACGATCCCGTGGGAGACCGGCTTCGCCACCCTCGACGCGCTGATCTTCCTGGTCGTGCTGCCGTTCATGTTGCTGTGGCCGTTCTGGCTGCTGGCCAAGTTCGTCGGCGTGCCGTGGACGATCATCATCGCGCATGACGGGACCGAGGTCGGCCGCGAGCTGGTGAAGGGCTGGAAGCGTTCCCGCGCCCGGGTGGCGGAGATCGCCCGGTCGGTGCGAGAGGGAACGTTGACCGAGTTCAGCACCGGGGTCTGATCAGCGCATCCCGTGGCCGGTTCCGTTGTGGAAGATCAGCCCGCCGCCGAGCAGGAACGGATACAGCGTCGGGTACGGCACGTCCTGTGGCGAGGCCGTGAGCTGGGCGTTACCCGGCGTCTCGCATTGGCTGTTGCCGTCGCTGACGACGGTGCAGACCATGTGTGGATCGTCGGCAGCGGCGGCGACCGGAGCGGTGACGACCGCACCGGCGATGCCGGTGGCGAGGAGGCCGGCGGCCAGATGGATGGTGAGCTTCATGATGACTCCTCCGAAACTGAACGTACAGTTTCGAAATGTATAGCGCGCTCGTCGCGGCGATTAGTCCCATCCGCGCCGGTGAACTGGCTCACCGGGACAGGCCGCGCAAAGCCGCATCGACGATCGCGTCGGCCGCCGCGTCATCCAGGTCCGCTTGGCCGGCCATCAGCCGGTATAGGGCAGGCCCGATGATCAGGTCGATCGCGACCCCCGGGTCGATGTCGCCGCGCAGCTCGCCGCGGGCCACCCCGCGCTCCCAGATCGATTCGAGCGCCGCACGGCGTGAGCGGATCAGGCCGTCACGCAGCGCTGTGGCGACCTCGGGGTCGAACTGCGCTTCCCCGAACAGCTGCGCGAACACCCGCCCGCTGGGGCCGGAGTAGAACCGGCACAGTCCCCGCAGCCAGACCGTGAAATCCGTTCGGGCCGAACCGGTGTCGGGGTCGGGGGAGTCGGCCTGCAGCTCCGAGAAGAACGCGTCGACCGCCACGCCGTATTTGTTGGGCCACCACTTGTAGATCGTGGCCTTACTGGCGCCGCTGCGGGCAGCTATCTGCTCGGTGGTCATCGCCCGAAGGCCGAACTCGTGCAACAGCTCCGAGGTGGCCCGAACAACCGCCGAACGGGACTGCTCACTGCGCGGGCGCCCCGCCCTGGGCCGCCCGCCGTTTTCGGTGATGTCGTCGAGGCTCACAGCGGATACAGCCGCTCCAGATTGACCACGATGGCCTCCTGCGTGCTGCGCGAGATCACGACGACGGCCGGCTCGGCGGGGTCCGGGTTCTCCTCGCGGTGCGGCAGATGCGGCGGCACGAAGATGTAATCGCCCGGCCCGGTACTGATCCGCACTTCCTCGACACCGTCGTGGAAGACGAACTGCGGGTGGCCGCTGCGCACGAAGATCGCGGTCTCGGACTCCCCGTGGTGGTGGTTGGCCGACGCGACGCCGGGCCCGACGTGTGTCTCGCCCATCCACAGCTTTTCCGACCCGACCGACGCGCCGCTGATCGCGGCGAAGCGTTGCATGCCGTCGGTCTGGCCGGTGCCGCCGTCGAGGTCGCCGGCCCGGATATGGCGCACCCGGTTGCGCACCGGCTCGGTTCCGGACAGGTCGGGATGGAATGCGTCGGGGCCGCCCATGGACCGACCATAACCACGCGCGGGAGACCGCGTGTCCTGACCGGCGCTGTCCGCCCGGCCCGCTACTGTGATCGAACAGCTGTTCGTAGTCGGAAGGCGATCCGTGCGGGTGATGGGAGTCGACCCTGGGTTGACGCGCTGCGGACTCTCGATGATCGAGAGTCGGGGTGGCCGCCAGGTCATCGCGCTGGACGTCGACGTGGTGCGCACGCCGTCCGACGAGCCGTTGCAGCGTCGGCTGCTGACCATCAGCGACACCGTCGACCATTGGATGGACACCCACCAGCCAGATGTCGTGGCGATCGAGCGGGTGTTCGCCAACCAGAACGCCAACACGGCGATGGGCACCGCGCAGGCCGGCGGCGTGATCGCACTGGCCGCCGCCCGACGCGGCATCGACGTGCACTTCCACACCCCCAGTGAGGTCAAGGCAGCCGTCACCGGAAATGGGCGCGCCGACAAGGCCCAGGTCACCACGATGGTCACCCGCATCCTGCAGTTGCAGCAGAAACCGACCCCGGCGGACGCCGCCGACGCACTTGCGCTGGCGATCTGCCACTGCTGGCGCGCCCCGATGATCGCCCGCATGGCGCAGGCCGAGGCCATGGCCGCCGAACAGAAGCGGGCCTACCAGGCCCGGCTGAAGTCGGCACGCACCCTGAAGGCAGCCAAATGATCGCCTCGGTACGGGGGAAGTCCTCGACATCGCCCTCGATCACGTCGTCATCGAAGCCGCCGGCGTCGGCTACAAGGTGATGGCCACCCCGTCGACGCTCGCGACGCTGCGCCGCGGCAGCGAGGCCCGGCTGATCACCGCGATGATCGTCCGCGAGGACTCCCAAACCCTGTACGGGTTCGCCGACTCCGATGCCCGCGACTTGTTCTCGACCCTGCTCGGGGTGTCCGGCGTCGGCCCCAAGATCGCGTTGGCGACACTGGCCGTCTATGACGCGACCGCGCTGCGTCAGGCGCTGGCCGATGGCGACGTTACGGCATTGACCCGGGTGCCCGGCATCGGCAAGCGTGGTGCCGAACGTATGGTGCTGGAGTTGCGGGACAAGATCGGCGCGGTCGCCGGCGGTGCGGGCGTGGCCGCGGCCACCGGGCACGCGGTGCGCACTCCTGTGGTGGAAGCCCTTGTTGGCCTTGGCTTTGCGATCAAGCAGGCCGAGGAAGCCACCGACAAGGTGCTCGCGGCCGACAGTGAGGCCAACACCTCCACGGCATTGCGTGCGGCGTTGTCGCTACTAGGAAAGACCAAGTGAGCAGGTTCGACGAAGACGAGGACGACGAGGCAGTCGATCGCGACGTCTCGCCGACGCTGACCGTCGGCGAAGGGGACGTCGATGCCAGCCTGCGGCCCCGGTCGCTGGGCGAGTTCATCGGCCAGCCGCGGGTACGTGAGCAGCTGCAGCTGGTCCTCGAGGGCGCCAAGAACCGTGGCGGCACACCGGATCACATTCTGCTGTCCGGGCCGCCGGGGCTGGGCAAGACATCGCTGGCGATGATCATTGCCGCCGAGCTGGGCTCCGCGTTGCGGGTGACGTCCGGGCCGGCCCTGGAACGTGCAGGCGACCTCGCCGCGATGCTGTCCAATCTGGTCGAGGGTGACGTGTTGTTCATCGACGAGATCCATCGCATCGCCCGGCCCGCCGAAGAGATGCTGTACCTGGCGATGGAGGACTTCCGGGTCGACGTCGTCGTCGGGAAAGGCCCTGGGGCGACGTCGATTCCGTTGGAGGTTGCGCCGTTCACCTTGGTCGGGGCGACCACCCGCTCCGGTGCGCTGACCGGACCGCTGCGCGATCGTTTCGGATTCACCGCGCATATGGACTTCTACGAACCGCCGGAACTGGAACGGGTATTGGCCCGTTCGGCCGGGATCCTCGGCATCGAACTGGGCTCCGAGGCCGGCTCGGAGATCGCGCGCCGCTCGCGGGGAACACCCCGCATCGCCAACCGCCTACTGCGCCGCGTGCGCGACTACGCCGAGGTACGCGCCGACGGGGTGATCACCCGCGATATCGCCAAGGCTGCGCTGGCCGTCTATGACGTCGACGAGCTCGGCCTGGACCGGCTGGATCGCGCGGTGCTCTCGGCACTCACCCGCAGCTTCGGTGGCGGCCCGGTCGGGGTGTCCACCCTTGCCGTCGCGGTGGGGGAGGAAGCCACCACCGTCGAAGAGGTGTGCGAGCCGTTCCTGGTCCGCGCCGGAATGATCGCCCGGACTCCCCGCGGTCGGGTGGCGACGCCGTTAGCCTGGACCCACCTCGGTATGGTTGCACCGCCGCGGGCCAGTGGGCTCGGTCAGTCCGGCCTATTCGAGTGATGGGAGCGCCGATGGTCATCGCCGCCTTGGTTTTCGCCGGCCTCGCCGCACTGCTGCACGTCTACATCTTCACGATGGAGTCGCTGACCTGGACGTCGCCGCGCACCCGTAAGACGTTCGGCACCACCGCCGAGGAAGCCGAGACCACCAAACTGATGGCGCTCAACCAGGGTTTCTACAACCTGTTCCTGGCGATCGTCAGCATCGTGGGTATCGTCGCAATCGCGTTGGGGCACACCGGGATCGGCTCCGCTCTGGTGTTCGCGGGTGTCGGTTCGATGCTCGCCGCGGCGGCAGTGCTGCTCGCGTCCGCGCCGGACAAGGCCCGGGCCGCGGTCACCCAGGGGGCATTCCCGTTGGTCGCGGTCGTGCTGTTGGTGATCGCGCTCGTCTGACGTTCGCGGCCTGCGGGTCTCAGCGAACTACGTGGTGCTCGTCGTGGCCCGGTGACGGCTTTGATTTCCGCCGGCCCGCTTGGCGTCGTACATCGCGGCATCGGCTGCGTGCACCAGTTCGGTGAGCGCCGCGGTCGCGGCGCTGCCGATATCGGTCAGGGCGATCGTTGCGACTCCGACGCTGGCGGTCACGCCGCCGGCGGTCGCGACGGCTGTGCGCAATCGTTCGGCCGTGCCTTCTGCGTCGTCGGGCTCGATCAGTTCGGCGATGAGGAACTCCTCGCCGCCGAGACGGGCCACCACCGAATTCATGGCGCTGGCCCGGCGCAGGTTGTCCGCGACGGCGACAAGGACCGTGTCGCCGTAGCTGTGGCCGTGGGCGTCGTTGATCTGCTTGAACCCGTCCAGATCGATCAGGATCACGGCCAGCCACTGGGACTGTGGCCGGTCCGCCGCGGCGATCAGTTTCAGCGCCGACTCGTCGTAACCGCGACGGTTGCGCAGCCCGGTTAGCGGATCGGTGCTGGACATCCTCGCGTCGAGGCTCAGCAGATGTAAGAGCAACTGACTTCCGAACGGGACGGCGAGGACGGCGATCAGCACACCCAGCACATGCCCGATAGCCATCGCGGTGTCGCCCGCCGCAGCGATCCGCGCCCCGGCAAGGATTGTGGTGATGATGGCGTTGGCCAGCGTCGCTGCGAGCAGCCGGCCCGAGTGGTACAAGCCCACGTAGCCGGCGATCGGGGCGAAGGTGGCGCACGCCAACAGGCCGGTGGCCGGCGTTCCGGCGATCACGACCGCAAGGGTCACACCGGCATTGGCGCCGACGGCGAACAGCGCGGATTGCCGCCGGCTCGGCCAGCCGACCAACCAGGAGGACGCGCCGCCGAAGGACAGGGCCGACATGACAATCGCAGCAGTCCGATGCACCTGGCCCTGCGGACCCGACGGGCTGAACAACATCACCAGGGGCACCACGCCAAGGGTGATGACGACGGACGCGATCAGGATTCGGCTGAAGCGCTGCAGGTGGCGCGCCGCGAGATATTCGGACAACCAGTCGTACTGGCCGGGCTGGTGCCACCACCGCCGCAGCCACGCGGCCATGCCCACGTCTTTGTACATGTGCTCCCGAACTGGCCGCAGCCTGCCCCCCGACGGCTGGAAGCCTGAGCGGATAGTACCTGCGGACATGGGCGTCCGCCGGGTCAGGGTCTTTGCAACCGAAACGACGCCAGGGTCGTCGATCGTCGTCGATCGCGACCCTGGTGCCGGTGCGGCTCGACTTACAGCAGGCCCAGCAGCTGCAAATCGGTGATGTACTTGACGATGACCTCCGCCGACACGTGCGGAATGTCCTTGTCCGGGCCGATCTTCGCGTCCTGCACAGCGGCGCGGAACCGCTCGGTCGGCGCGATCGATCCGCGGACCGGCCGTTCCGGGTGCTGGTAGTTGTGCAGCAGCGGCAGCAGCGAGTACTGGCGCTGCCGATCGGGCAGTGCCCGCATCGCGGTTTCGAACCGCTGCAGCCAGCTGCCGTACTCCGCGATCCGCTGGATCGGGTAGCCGGCATCGATCAGCCAGTCGACGAACTCGTCGAGCCCAAGACCATCGTCGTAGGGATTCATGACGTGGTAGGTCTCGAAGCCCTGAGTCACGTGCGCACCCAGTGTGGAGATCGCCTCGGCGATGAACTCCACCGGCAGGCCGTCGTAGTGCGCGCGCTGACGGTTGCCGTCGGCGTCGAGTTCGTAGAACGACGCCGGCGCGATGCCGGTGGCCACCAGGCTCAGCATCATCCGGGTGAACATGTCGGGCAGGTTGAGCTGGCCGCCGTAGGTGGTGTCGGCGAGGATCATGTCGCAGCGGAACACCGAGACCGGTAGGCCGCACAGATCGTTGGCCTCGCGCAGCAGCACCTCGCCGGCCCACTTGCTGTTGCCGTAACCGTTGGCGTACGAGTCGTCGACCGCCCGGGTCGGGCTGATCTCGCGGATGTCGCCGTCCTCGACGAAGCGTCCCGGCGCGATCCCCGCACCGACACCGATCGTCGACACGTAGACGAACGGCTTGAGCTTGGTGGTCAGCGCGATCCGGATGAGCTCGGCGGTACCGACAGCGTTGGGCCCGAACAACTCCCGGTACGGCAGCACGTGGTTGACCAGCGCGGCCGGGTCGACGATCAGGTCGACGGTGTCGGCCAGACGCTGCCATGTCGCCGCGTCGAGGCCGAGATTCTCCTCACCCTTGTCGCCGGCGATGACCTCCAGGTGCTCCGCGGCCAGTTTCCGGTAGTGCGCCAGCAGCGTGGGATCGCCGCTGTCGAAAGTGGCATCCAGCCGGGCGCGCGCGGCGTCGTCGTCCTTGGCGCGGACCAGGCAGATCACCTTGCCGTCCACCAGGTCCATCCGTTCCAGCCAATCCAGCGCAAGGTAGCGGCCCAGGAATCCGGTTGCGCCGGTGAGTAATACGGTGCGGACCTCCTTCGCCGGGCCGGGCAGCTGCGGTGCGGCGGCCAGGGTGGCGGCATCAATGAAACGGTCCAGTGTCAGATCACGGGCATGCGCTTCAGTGGCGCCGGCGCCGTGGACCGAGGCGAATGTCGGGCGCTTGCTGCCTGAGCTTCGCTCGGTGTCGATGTAGCCGGCAATGGCCTGCAGGTCGTTGGCCGGGCTGACGATCACCCCCACCGGCACCTCGATATCGAAGATCTCGTTGAGCAGGTTGGCGAATGTCAACGCCGACAGCGAGTCTCCGCCGAGGTCGGTGAAGTGCGCATCGGGCTGTAGGTCCGCCGCCGCGGCCCCCAGTAGCGCGCCCGCGGCGCGGGTGATGGTCGCCAGCGCGGGGGCGTCGGCGCCGCTCTGCCGCAGCGCCCGCAGCTCGTCGGCCTGACCTTCGGCCAGATCGACGTAGAGCTGCTCGAGTGCGGCGCCGTAGCGTTCCTTCAGCCGCGGCCAAGCCAATTTGCGGATGCCGGTCAGCAGGCCGTTCTCCACGGTGAAAGGCGTTGTCTCGACCAGGAAGTCACGCGGGATCTCGTAGGACTGCAACCGGGCGCTCCGCGCGGCGTCCTGCAGCGAGTCGGCGATCAGAGCCTTGAGTTCGGCCGCGTCGTGGCCGGTCACTGCCTCGGCGGTCGGCACGACGACGGCCAGAAGGTAGGGCCGGGCACTGTTGCCGTACAGGTAGATCTGGTGCACCAGCGGGCTGCGCCCGAACGCCGCCTCCAGCTTGGAGACCGTGACGAACTCACCCTGCGACAGCTTGAGCACGTTGTTGCGGCGGTCCACATATCGCAGATGGTCGGGCGCTGTCTCGGCGACGATATCGCCGGTGCGGTAGAAGCCGTCCTGGTCGAACATGGCGGCGGTGACCTCGGGGCGCTTGTAATAGCCCGGGAACAGTTGCGTCGACTTCACCAGCAGCTCACCGCGCGGGTGCGGCAGATCGGTACCGAAATACCCCAGCTCCGGCACATCGACCAGCTTGTAGTCGGTCACCGGCGGGCGGCGCACCATGCCGTCGACGAAGACGGCGCCGGCCTCGGTCGAGCCATAGCCCTCGACCAGGTGCATGTCGAGGAATTTCTCGACCCACTCTTTGAGTTCCGGCGCGATCGGTGCCGAGCCGGTGAGCGCGGAGACGAACCGGTCACCCAGCAGGCTGACGCGCTTCTCTGCAAGCACCTCGGCCTCGGTGGCCTCGCCTGCGCGGCGGTCGACGTCGCTTTGCACTTCTTGGTGGATCATGTCCCACACCCGGGGAACCAGGTTCAGCTGCGTGGGGCGGGTCAAAGCCAGGTCCTCGAGGAACGTCGACAGGTCGGGCCGTGCGGCGAAATAGACTGTGCCACCGGTGCTCAACGCTCCGTACAGTGCGCCGCGGCCCATCACGTGGCTCATCGGCATGAAGCTCAGCACGATCGACGGGTAGGCGCCCTGCTTGTCGTCCCAATGCGCCGCGGCGGCAAGCCACATGTCGGCGACCTTGGACGCGGGGTACATCGCACCCTTCGGGGCGCCGGTGCTTCCGGAGGTGTAGATCAGCAGAGCCAGCGGGTCATCCCCGGCATTGTCCGCATTGACAGCGGAACTACCTGCGCCGCGGGCGATCTCGTCAGCCAGGGTGGTCACGGCGATGCCGGTGCCGGTCAGGCGGTCACGGGCTGTGGCCAACGCGTCGCGCTGATCGTCGACCTCTGGCCGAAAGTCGAAGACCACGAGGCTTTTCGGTGCAGGGCCCGCGAGGACGAGCTCGACGGCGTCATCGAGGTTGTCGATGCTCGACGCGACGACCACGGGTTCGGTCTCGGCGATGATCGGTGTCAGCGCGGCGGCGCCGGCACTGGTCTGCAGCGGCACGGATACCGCGCCGAGCTGCGTCAGCGCGAGGTCGATGGTCGTGTAGTCGACACTGGTGAATCCGAGGATCGCGACGCGGTCGCCCACGGCGACGGGGTCGGCGGACCAGGCGCCGGCGAGGGCCTGCACCCGATCCCACAGTTGGCGATAGGTGATGGTGTCGAACGCCTGCGTCAGTTCGGCGCTGGTTCGTCGGGTGTGCGGATCCTCGACGAACTTCACCGCCCGCTGGCCCACGGCGGGGCGGTCGGCGTAGCCGTCGAAAACGGTCGTGATGACGGCGGAAAGAGGCAGGCCGGGTTGGCCGGCGGCGGCGGTCACCTCCGGGTCGGGTGCGGCCGCGGCGAACTGCGGGTCGGTGGCGTACAGATCGGCAACGCGCTGCTCAAACCGGGCTTCGCGAGTATCAGTCGGCATGACGAAACTCCATCAACGAACTAGAGAAACAAAGATTGGCGGTGCGCTCCGTTGCGCCCAAATTAAACTACGTTAGCAAAACTAACGTTATTCCTCGGTCACGGTCGATGCTAGGAACCCGTCCTGTGAACTTGCTCTCTGTCCAGCCGCCTCAGCTCGGTTAGAGGCCCGCGACCTCCGGGTACCCGTCCCTCATCTCGGGACACACCCTTGAGTCAAGGAGGCGTCATGAAAGACGTAGACACCCGCCTGGATCCGCGTGCGGGCCGGATGGAGATCGCGCGCAGCCGCGGCGCGGCCAGTGGATTTCTGCTCGTAGTGCTGGGGATCTGGGGAGCGCTGATTCCGTTCGTCGGGCCGTACTTCGACTTCGCCTACGACCCCGCCACGCCATGGACCTGGACCGCGCCCCGCGGCTGGCTCGAGGTCCTGCCCGGTGCGGTCGCGGTCCTCGGCGGACTGCTGCTGCTGATGTCGCGCAACCGGGCGACCGCTCTGCTCGGCGGCTGGCTGGCCGTCATCGCCGGCGCCTGGTTCGTGGTCGGTCGGCTCTTCGCCGCCCCCTGGGGCCTCGGCGACTTCGGCGCACCGGTGGCCGGCAGCACGGCCGGTCAGGTCGCGATCGAGCTGGCGTTCTGGAGCGGGCTCGGCGCATTGATCATCTTCTTCGGCGCGGTGGCGTTGGGCCGGGTGTCGGTGCACAGCGTGCGCGACGTGCGCTACGCGACGCGGCCTGTGGTCGCCGGACCCGTTGCCGCCGAGCCGGTTGCCTCGGCCACGACCACCGAGCCGGTTGTCGAGGGGCATCATCGCCGGGCCACCGACGTGGTCGAGGAAGAGCCACGCCGTCGTCGCGGCTTGCGTGACATGTTCGGCGGCTCGCGCCGGACCCCCGTCGCGCACTAGGTGATTCGGTTGAGTGCCACCCGCCGCCCATCCGGTGCGGCGGGTGGCGCGTAACCGATGTCCCCGTAACCGATGCCCCTGTAATTGATGTCACTGTGCGATGTCCGCCACAACGATGATGGGATCGAGCGGCCTTCGGGACACAGTGGTAGTCATGGCCGCCACGTTCGTCCCCGACGCCGACTTCACCCGGATAGCCGACATCTGCACCGCTTTGGGTGTGCCGGACGATGATCGGGTGCTGTTGTGGCGGTGGGCCGACGAACTGCCCAGCAGCCGGGCCATCGACGAATTGAATTCCTACATAGACGTTCTCATCGCAGAGCGGTGCCGGCGACCGGCGGACGACGAACTGGGCCGGCTCGTCATGGCAGGCCTGACCGACGACGAGATCCGTCGCCGGGTCGCCGGCCTGGTGGCGAAACCCCAAGCGCGACTCAGCCGGTGTAGGCCATCACGTGCTTGATGCGGGTGTAATCCTCTAAGCAGTACATCGACAGATCCTTGCCGTGGCCTGACGACTTGAAACCGCCGTGCGGCATCTCGGCGACCAGCGGGATGTGCGTGTTGATCCACACGCACCCGAAATCCAGTGCATTGGACACCCGAAGCGCTCGCGACACATCTGAGGTCCACACCGACGAGGCCAGACCGTACTCCACGCCATTGGCCCATCGGAGAGCCTCATCCTCGTCGGCGAACGACTGCACGGTGATCACCGGACCGAAGATCTCCTCCTGGACGTGCCGGTCCTCCTGACGCAGGCCGCCGATGACGGTTGGCTCGATGTAGAAGCCCTTGTCGCCCTGGCGGTTTCCGCCGGCTGCGACCGTCGCGTGAGCCGGAACGTCGGATAGGAACCCCAGCACCCGGTCGAGCTGATTGGTGTTGTTGACCGGCGGCACCCAGGCATCCTCGTCGTCTGCGGCGCGTCCGAAGGTCGTGGCCGCTGCCTTGGCCTGTTCGGCCAGTGCGGCGGTGAGGTCCTCGGCGACCCCGGCGCGGGCCAGCACCCGGGTGGCCGCGGTGCAGTCCTGGCCGGCGTTGAAATAGCCGGCTGTCGCGATTCCCTGTGCGGCGGCGGCGATGTCGGCATCGTCGAACACGATCACCGGCGCTTTGCCGCCGAGTTCGAGGTGGGTGCGTTTGAGGTGACCGCCGGCACTGACCGCGACTGCACGTCCCGCGGCGACCGATCCGGTGATCGACACCATCTGCGGAGTCGGATGCGCGACCACACCGGCGCCGGTCACCCGGTCGCCGCACACGACGTTGAGCACACCGGGCCCGAAATGCCTGGCGGCGATCTCGGCCAGCATCACCGTGGTGACGGGGGTGGTGTCACTGGGCTTGAGCACGACGGTGTTGCCTGCGGCGATGGCGGGGCAGAACTTCCAGATCGCCATCATCATCGGGTAGTTCCAGGGCGCGACCTGCCCGATCACCCCGACCGGCTCGCGACGGATCCACGAAGTATGGTCGGCCAGGTATTCGCCCGCCGACTTGCCCTCCAAAATCCTTGCCGCACCGGCGAAGAACCGGATCTGGTCGAGCATCGGGGGCAGCTCTTCGGCCATCGTGACGTGATTGGGCTTGCCGGTGTTGCGGCCCTCGGCGGCCACCAGGCTGTCCGCATGCTTTTCGACGTCGTCGGCGAAATCCAGGAGCGCCTTCTGGCGCTGCGAGGGAGTGGTGCGCTTCCAGTCGGTGAACGCCCGGCTCGCAGCGGCGTACGCGGTGTCGATGTCCTGCTCGTTGGAAATCGGTGCGGTGCCGTACTTTTCGCCGGTGGACGGGTCGACGATCGGCATCGTCGCCCCGCTCACCGAGTCGACGAGCTCGCCGTCGATGAAGTTCTGGGTCATCGAAGGCCGGCGAGAATTTCGGCCAGCACGTCGAGTCCCTCTCTCAGCAGCTCGTCGCTGATCGCCAACGGCGGCAGGAACCGCAGCACATTGCCATAAGTGCCGCAGGTCAGCACCACCACGCCCTGGGCGTGCGCGGTGGCCGCCAGCGTCTTGGCAAGGTCCGGATCCGGTTCGGCGGTACCGGATTTCACCAACTCGACGGCGATCATCGCGCCGCGGCCGCGCACATCGCCGATGCGGTCGTCGTCGGCCTGCATCCGGCCGAGCTTGTCCTTCATCACCGCTTCGATCTGCTTGGCCCGATCCACCAGGCCATCGAGTTCGATGGTTTCGATGGTGGCCAGCGCTGCCGCACAGGCCAGGGGATTACCGCCATAGGTGCCACCGAGACCGCTGACGTGCGGGGCATCCATGATCTCCGCGCGCCCGGTCACCGCCGACAGCGGCAGACCGTCGGCGATGCCCTTGGCCGTCACGATCAGATCCGGCTCGATGCCCTCGTCCTCGCAGGCGAACATCGTGCCGGTGCGCGCGAACCCGGTCTGTACCTCGTCGGCGATGAACACGACATTGTTCTCCGAACACCACGCCCGCAGTGTCGGCAGGAACCCGGGTGCGGGAACGATGAAGCCGCCCTCGCCCTGGATCGGCTCGATGATCACCGCGGCCAGGTTGGCGGCGCCGATCTGCTTGTCGATGATGTTCAGCGCCCGCTCGGCGGCCAGTTCACCGTCGGTGGCCCATTCCTTGTCGATCAGCCCGTCGCGGAAGGGGTAGGAGAGTGGGGCGCGATAGATCTCGGGGGCGAACGGGCCGAAACCGCTCTTGTAGGGCATCGACTTCGCGGTCAGTGCCATCGTCAGGTTGGTGCGCCCGTGGTAGGCGTGGTCGAACGCCACCACCGCGGTCTTACGGGTGTAGGAGCGGGCGATCTTGACCGCGTTCTCCACGGCTTCGGATCCGGAGTTGAACAACGCAGAGCGCTTCTCGTAGGAGCCCGGGGTGAGTCGGTTGAGGTGCTCGGCGACGGCGACGTACTCCTCGTAAGGCGTCACCATGAAGCAGGTGTGGGTGAAGTCGGCGACCTGCGCCTGCACGGCTTCGACCACCCGCGGCGACGCGTTGCCGATCGTCGTGACCGCGATGCCCGAGCCGAGGTCGATCAAGCGGTTGCCGTCGACGTCTTCGATGATCCCGCCGCCTGCGCGCGCGGTGAAGACGGGCATCGTGACGCCGACGCCGTGCGACACCGCGGCGACCCTGCGCTTGCTCAGTTCGATGGACCCGGGGCCGGGGATCTCGGTGACGAGTTTGCGGCTCTGCTCGAGGGTGGTCACTTTCGGTCTCCTAGACGAGGGGCTGGCGCGACGAGGGCATTTCGAGCCTAGTCGCGTGACAGCGCGATGCAACTGAAAACTTAGCCTCAAGGCCTATTAGACAATGGATTGCGTCGCTCAGGGCTACTCAATCAACGTAATCAGTCGGAGCCGACCGCGGCGAAGGGTGTGCCGTCGACCCGGTCGACGGTGGCGAACGATTCCACCGGCTGGCGGGTCAGCCGTCTGACCTGGCGAACCGGGTGACCCAACGCGATCACCGCCGCCAGCACCAACGGCCCCTCGGCGCCGAGTAGCCGCTTGACCTCGTCTTCTTCCCTGATGAGCATCGTGGTGAGCACACCGCCGATCCCTTCCGCGCGGGCGGCCAGCAGGATGCTCCAGGCGAAGGGATAGACCGAAGCGCCGCCGGCCAATGAATAGCGGTCGAGGTCGCGATCGACGGCGGCGAGCTGGGACAGGTCGGCGAACAGCGCCAGCAGCACCGGAACCTCGTCGAGGTGGGCGGCCAATCCGCTCGCCGCGGCCTGCTCGGCCTGCCCGGTGCCGGCGGCCAGGGCGGCCGTCTCCGCGGCGGGGTCGTTGACCGGTGCCCACGGCCGCAGCCCGGCGGCGGTGAGTGCCAGATACTCCACCCACGGCTGTCGATACAGATCGCGCAGACGGGCCCGGATCTCCGGATCTTTGACCACGACCAGGCGCCAGGCCTGCGCATTGGCGCCGCTGGGGGCGAAGCGCGCGGTGTCGAGGATGCGTGCCAGCACGGCGTCGTCGACCGGCTCGTCGGTGAACTCACGCACCGACCCGGTGCTGCGCAGAGCATCAATCAGGTCCATCAGACCATCTTCCACCGGCGGTGGCGGTCCACGCCCGACCGGCACAATGGCACACTGGTCAGCTATGAACCCCGTGACCTGACGGTCGCGGCGCGCTGAACCCGGCATCCGATACGAAAGAATTGTTCCGCCATGGACCTGCTCGTCTTCCTGCCCCTGATCATCATCATGGGCGCATTCATGTATTTCGCCTCCCGGCGTCAGCGCAAGGCCATGCAGGCCACCATCGACCTGCACGAGTCCTTGTCTGTCGGCGACCGGGTGCACACCACCTCCGGCCTCCAGGCCACGATCACTGCGATCACCGACGACACCGTCGACCTCGAGATCGCCCCCGGCGTCGTGACCACCTGGATGAAGCTGGCCATCCGCGACCTCATCGAGGATGAGGCCGACGACGCCGACGACGAGACAAGTGAGGCCACCGAGCTCACGGAGTCCGACGCGGACCGCCTGACCAAAGACTGATCGCCAGGCTCGGCACGTACCCTCTAGCGGGAGTTGAAGAGGACCGCATCCGCGGGACGCGGCACTGAGACCTGTAGCGGGACCCAGCGGGTCGCGGCACAAACCTAGGAGAGACAACAACGTGGCATCGTCTTCGGCGCCGGTGCATCCCTACCGATGGCTGGCGCTGTTCCTGGTCTTGCTCATCGGGGTGTACCTGCTGGTCTTCCTCACCGGAGACAAACGCACCAGCCCCAAGCTGGGCATCGACCTGCAGGGCGGGACCCGCGTCACCCTGACCGCGCGCACCCCGGACGGCTCCCGTCCCACCCGCGACGCGTTGAACCAGGCTCAGCAGATCATCGGCGCCCGCGTCAACGGTCTGGGCGTGTCGGGCTCCGAAGTCGTGATCGACGGCGACAACCTCGTCATCACCGTTCCCGGTAACGACGGCAACGAGGCCCGCAATCTGGGTCAGACCGCCCGGCTGTTCATCCGCCCGGTGATCGGTCAGCCGATCCCGGTCGAGGCCATCAAGCAGCAGATGCAGGCGGCGGGCGTGCCCGGCGCCGGTGGGCCCGGCGGTCCGGTGCCCGCACCGGCACCCGGCGCGCCACCGGCGGGAGCGCCGGCCCCCGGAGCGCCGCCACCCGCGGCCGGTGAGCCTGCCGCCCCACCGCCGGCGGCACCCGCCCCCGCGCCACAGCCGCGTCCGTACCCGCAAGAGCCGGCGCCGTCACCCACTCCCGCACCGCCCGCGCCTGCGCCTGCGCCTGCGCCGGGCCAGCCGCCGACAGCGGCCCCGGCTCCGCCCGCCCCCGGGCAGCCTGCCCCGCCCGCGGCGCCGGCCCCGCCGGACCCCCGCAAGGACCTCGCGGCGCGCATCAGCTTCGAGAAGCAACTGCGGCAGAGCACCAACCAGAACCTGCTGCTGATCGCGGTGCAGTACATGGCGGGCAAGTGCGACCAGCCGGACATCCTGGCCGGTAATGACGACCCGAACCTGCCGTTGGTCGCGTGCTCGCAGGACCACAAGTACATCTACGTGCTGGACAAGTCGATCATCAGCGGCGACGAGATCAAGGACGCCACGTCGGGCTTCGACCAGCAGAGCGGCGCCTACGTCGTCAACGTCGAGTTCAAGGACAAGGCGTCCACCACGTGGGCGGACTTCACCGCCGCCAACATCGGCACCCAGACGGCGTTCACGCTGGACTCCCAGGTGGTCAGCGCCCCGCAGATCCGCGAGGCGATCCCCGGCGGGCGCACCCAGATCAGCGGCGGCAACCCGCCCTTCACCGCCGACACTGCCAAACAACTGGCCAACGTCCTGAAGTACGGATCGCTGCCGTTGTCCTTCGAATCGTCTGAGGCGGAAACCGTCTCGGCGACACTGGGATTGGCGTCGCTCCGGGCCGGTCTGATCGCGGGGGCGATCGGCTTGGGGCTGGTGTTGCTGTACTCGCTGCTGTACTACCGGGTGCTGGGACTGTTGACGGCGCTGTCGCTGGTCGCCTCCGGCGCCATGGTGTTCGGCATCCTGGTGCTGCTCGGCAGATACATCAACTACACCCTCGACCTGGCCGGTATCGCCGGTCTGATCATCGGTATCGGCACGACCGCCGACTCGTTCGTGGTGTTCTTCGAACGCATCAAGGACGAGATCCGAGAAGGGCGATCGTTCCGCTCGGCGGTGCCGCGCGGTTGGGCGCGCGCCCGTAAGACGATCCTGTCCGGCAACGCGGTCACCTTCCTGGCCGCCGCGGTGCTGTACTTCCTGGCCGTCGGCCAGGTGAAGGGCTTCGCATTCACTCTCGGCCTGACGACGATCCTCGACGTCGTCGTGGTGTTCCTGGTGACCTGGCCGCTGGTGTACCTGGCGTCGAAGTCGCCGACGATGGCCAAACCGGCGTTCAACGGTCTCGGCGCGGTGCAGCAGATCGCCCGAGAACGGCGAGCCGCCGCCACTGCGACAGGACGGAGGTAACTCCCATGGCCAAAGACACCGCAGAGGACGCTGCAGAAGACATGGCATCCACCGCCGTCGAAGCACCCGACCTGGAAACGACCGGCGCCGGCGCGCCCAAGCACGGCTTCTTCGTCCGCCTCTACACCGGCACCGGTGCCTTCGAGGTCATCGGTAAACGCAAGCTCTGGTACGCGATCAGCGGGCTGATCGTCCTCGCCTGCATCGCCAGCATCGCGCTGAAGGGCTTCACCTTCGGTATCGATTTCCAGGGCGGCACCAAGGTCGCTGTGCCCACGGCGGGACAGAACGGTGTCATCACCACCCAGCAGGTCGAGGACGTCTTCAGCAAGACGCTGGGTAAGGCGCCCGAATCTGTCGTCGTCGTTGGCAACGGCCCGTCGGCCACCCTGCAGATCCGGTCGGAGAAACTGACCAACGAAGAGACCGAGAAGCTGGATACGGCGCTGTTCGACGCGTTGCAGCCGAAGGGTCCCGACGGCAAGCCCAGCAAGTCGGCGATCAGCCAGTCGGACGTTTCCGAGACCTGGGGTGACCAGATCACCAAGAAGGCGCTGATCGCGCTCGCGGTGTTCCTGGTGCTCGCGGCGATTTACATCACCTTCCGGTACGAGCGGTATATGGCGATGTCAGCGTTGCTGACGCTGGTGTTCGACCTCGTCGTCACCGCGGGGGTGTATTCGATCGTCGGCTTCGAGGTCACGCCGGCGACGGTGATCGGCCTGCTCACAATCTTGGGCTTCTCGCTGTACGACACGGTCATCGTGTTCGACAAGGTGGAGGAGAACACCCACGGGTTCGAGCACACCACCCGAAGAACGTTCGCCGAACAGGCCAACCTCGCGGTGAACCAGACCTTCATGCGATCGATCAACACGAGCCTCATCTCGGTGCTACCGATCCTGGCGCTGATCGTGGTCGCGGTGTGGCTGCTCGGTGTCGGCACGCTGATGGATCTGGCGCTGGTGCAGCTGGTCGGTGTCATCGTCGGCACCTACTCGTCGATCTTCTTCGCGACCCCGCTGCTGGTGACGCTGCGCGAGCGCACCGATCTGGTGCGCACGCACACCCGCCGGGTGCTCAACCGCCGCAAGCCGTCCGCGACGGCCAGCGACGTCGTCACCGGGGGAGCCGCCGATCTGGGCGAGGCCGCCGGCGCGGTCCCGGCCGAGGCGGCCATCGGGGGACTCCCGCGGTCGGCAACAAGCCCACGCCGGGTGCCCGTCCGGCCCGCCCGGGCCGGCCGACGGGCAAACGCAGCCCACGCGGGCGATAGCGCGCCATGGCAGTCAGGCGCCGGCGCGCCGCCGCTGTCGCAGTGGCCGCTGTCCTGGGGGTGCTCGCGCCGAGCGTCCTGACGTCGTGTTCGGGTAGTCCCGCGGATCAGATCAACTACGCCGTCGACGGAATGTTGCTCAGCTACAACACCAATACGGTGCGCGGGGCGGCCTCGGCGGGTCCGCAGGCCTTCGCGCGGGTGCTCACCGGTTTCAATTTCCACGGGCCCGACGGCCAGGTGCTGGCCGATCACGACTTCGGGTCGGTGTCGGTGGTGGGCCGTGATCCGCTGGTGCTGGACTATCAGATCGCCGACAACGCCGTGTATTCCGACGGCAAGCCGGTGACCTGTGACGACATGGTGCTGGCGTGGGCGGCGCAGTCGGGGCGGTTCCCGGCGTTCGACGCCGCCAGCCGCGCCGGCTACCTGGACATCGACACCGTCGACTGTCAGCCGGGCCAGAAGAAGGCCCGCGTCACGTACTTTCCGGGTCGCGCCGTCACTGACTACCTGCAGCTGTTCACCGCCACCTCGATGATGCCGTCGCATGTGCTCGGCGACGTCCTCGGCGTCGACGTCACCCGGACCATCCAGGCCGGCGACCCGGCCGCCATCGACCGCATCGCCCAGGCATGGAACTCGGTGTGGGACCTCAAGCCCGGCCTGAGTGCCGACGACCTCAAACGCTTCCCGTCGTCGGGCCCGTACAAGATCGACGCGGTGTTGCCGGAGGGCGCGGTGGTGCTCACCGCCAACGACCGCTGGTGGGGCGCCAAGCCGATTACCAAGCGGATCACGGTGTGGCCGCGCGGCGTCGACGTACAGGACCGCATCAACAGCGGCACGTTCCAGGTGGTCGACGTGGCCACCGGATCGTCGGGCACCCTGACCACCCCCGACGGCTACGACCGCCGCGAGCTGCCGTCCGGCGGCATCGAGCAGCTGATCTTCGCGCCGGACGGGCCACTGGCCGCGACGCCGGCCCGCCGAGCGGTGGCGCTGTGCACGCCGCGTGACCTGATCGCGTTGAACGCCGAGGCGCCGATGTCGAATGCCCGCCTCAACCCCGCCAGCGACGACGCCTTCAGCGGTATCGAAAGAGTGGCGATCGGCCCCCAGTTCGGTGCGGCCAACCCCGACGCCGCGCGCGATGCGCTCGGCGGCCAGCCGCTGACCGTGCGGATCGGCTACCAGGCGCCCAACCCACGGCTGGCAGCCACCGTCGGCGCGATCACCAAGTCGTGCGCGGCCGCCGGCATCACCGTCGTCGATGCGACATCGGACTCGGCGGGCCCGCAGGCGCTGCGTGACGGCCAGCTCGACGTCCTGCTGGCGAGCACCGGCGGCGCGACCGGCAGCGGCTCGACGGGGTCGTCGGCGCTGGATGCCTACACGCTGTTCGCCGGCAACGGCAACAACCTGCCGCGGTACTCCAATCCGCAGATCGACGGCATCATCTCGGCGCTGGCCATCACCTCGGATTCCAAGGAACAGGCCAGGTTGCTTTCCGACAGTTCGCCCATTCTGTGGGGCGACATGCCGACCCTCCCGCTGTACCGTCAGCAGCGCACAGTGCTGGTGTCGAAGAAGATGTACGCCGTCGAAGGCAATCCCACCAAGTGGGGCGCGGGCTGGAACATGGACAGGTGGGTGTTCGAGAAGTGACGTCTTCTGCGTGGCCGGAAGGCCGGGGCACCTCGGCGGTAGCTGACATTCTCAGGGCGCTCACCCGGGAGGTGCCGGACTTCCCGGAGCCGGGCATCCAATTCAAGGACCTCACTCCGGTGCTGGCCGACCCGCACGGGCTGGCCGTCATCACCGCCGCGATGGCCGAGATCGCCGAGGGTGCTGATCTGGTGGCCGGCATCGACGCCCGCGGATTTCTGTTGGGCGGCGCGGTCGCCCATCGGCTCGGTATCGGTGTGCTGGCCGTCCGTAAAGGCGGGAAGCTGCCACCGCCGGTGCACAGCGAGACCTACACGCTGGAATACGGCACGGCCACATTGGAGATCCCGGCCGAGGGGATCGAGCTGGCCGGTCGCCGCGTTGTCATCATCGACGACGTGCTCGCGACCGGCGGAACACTGGCCGCGGCGCGTGCCCTGCTGGCGGCCAGTGGTGCGGAGGTGCCCGCCGCCGCGGTGGTGCTGGAACTGCCCGGGCTCGGCGGGCGCGAGAAGGTCGCGCCGCTGCAGGTGACCAGCCTGCAAACCATCTGAGGCGGGTTAATTCGGCGCGCTGCCGTGTGGCGGGTCGGCAAACGCCAAGTGGCAGTTTGACATTCGTGTTGTCCGCACCGGATGACTCGGCGATGCTTGCGGCTTATCGGCCTGTCGGGGGTCGGCCGAGGAGGCATCTGTGCAATCGACCATTCTTGTTCCGCGGCTCGCCGCAGCGGTTTTCGCGATCGGTGCGGGTCTGGCGATCGGGTGCGCCTGCGGGACGGCGTCGGCTGATTCGCCTGATTCGTCGGCGTCCGGTGCGACGTCGTCGACGAGTGTGGGGCACGGTCCGGCGAAGCCGGGCGGACGCACCGGGGCGACCACCCGGTCGGCGGCCACGACCGCGAAAGCCGGCACCGCGCGTGCGCCCAAGGTGACGGCGCCCGTCGCCGCGTCGAGCACGGTGGCCAAGAAACTGCGCGCGCCGTCGCAACTGCGGGTCGATGTCGACATCCTTGCCGCCAATGTCGCCAGCCTGCTGGGCTACGCCCCGAACCCGGCCAACACCGGTGGTGTCGGCGCGGTTCTCCCGCTGCGCACAATGCTCTTCGACGCGGTCGACGCGGTACGGCGGGCGACGAATCACAGCGCGGTCAACGGCGTTCCGACCCTACAGCCGCGCGAGGTGTACGAGTTCGTCACCGGAGAGGTGATCGGTGATCTGTTGCCCTCTGACCCCAACGGCAACAAGCTGACATACCGGATCGTCCAGGGGCCGGCCAACGGCACGCTCACGATCAACCCGAACGGCACCTACTACTACAAACCCACCAACGATTTTGCCGAAGCCGGTGGCGTCGACACGTTCACCGTCGTCGCCGACGACGGGCACCAGGGTTTGACGGTGGTACCGGTGAACGTCAAGGTGCGGCCGACGCTCGGGGTGACGGAAAGATTCTGGTTCCGCAACTACACGCTGGCGCCGCTGAAGTTCAACGGCTATGCCGGCGGCACCGGTGATCTGGACGGCGGCCCCGCGGTCGGCACTGTCATCGTGCCCGGCGGCGAGGCGAGTTGGGATGTCAATTGGTACCTGTTCCGCGTCGGTGACATCGTCACCAATTTCGGCACCGTCGGCTTCGGGTACACCCCATCCAACTTCGGATACGTGCCCGACGGCTACCAGGGCACGACCTTTCAAGTGAAGTTCCAGACCAAGCCACGGGACACCAGCTGCAGCTCCGGCGGTAACGGTGAATGCAACGTCCCGAACGACAAGATGGCGATCGCGCAGGACAAGGGGAGCCCGACGATCACGCTCGGTGCGGCGGACGCGGCCAAGATCGCGGCGGTGCTTCCCAACGTCTGCTACGACGGCTCGATCGCGAACTGCAGCTTCACCGCGAAGAGCGAAGTGAAGGGCTTCAGCCCGGTGCGGACCGTCGGTACCCCGGTGTCGAACACGACGTCGACGCCGACCACCTACAGCGTCTCCATCGCCGACCAGGTGTCGCAGTCCGACACCGTGGGGTTGAGCGTGAAGCTGTCCGGCGGCGGTCTGGCGAAGCTCGCGTCGATCATCAACATCGAGATCACCGCCAACTATTCGCACACGTGGGTGCAGACCCACACCTTCACCCAGACGGTGAACGTGCCGGTCGGCCCCGGCAAGACCGCGTGGATCGAAGGCTCGGTGCCGGTGTGGAACGTCACCGGCGACTTCACCATCAAGCTCGGCAACTCGACCTACCAGCTCAACGGCGCGACGTTCTCGACGCCGAATCCGAACGAGCCGGGCAGCTACGTCATCCGGGACAAACCGATCGCATCCGCCCTGGATTAGCCGCGACCGGCCGGGCCCGCCACTTGGCCGCCGACGGGGAGATATCCTCGAAGTCGGTCCTGGTGGCGAGGAGGTGCGGCATGGCAGACGACAACGCGTCGCTGACCGCCGCGCCCGCGCCGGTCTCCGACGTCCCGCCCGCCGAGCCGCGCACCGAAACCCCGAAAACCACCAGCAGCGCCTCACGGCGGGTCCGCGCCCGGCTCGCACGGCGGATGACGTCGCAGCGCAGCACCGTCAATCCGGTTCTCGAACCGCTGGTGGCAGTCCACCGGGAGTTCTACCCGAAGGCCGACCTGGCGATCCTGCAGCGCGCATACGAGGTGGCCGAGGCCAAGCACGCCGACCAGCTGCGCCGCTCCGGCGACCCTTACATCACCCACCCGCTGGCCGTCGCGAACATCCTCGCCGAGCTCGGCATGGACACCATCACGCTGGTGGCCGCGCTGCTGCACGACACGGTGGAGGACACCGGTTACGCCATGGAGGCGCTGACCGCCGACTTCGGCGAGGAAGTCGCCCACCTGGTGGACGGGGTGACCAAGCTGGACAAGGTCGCCCTCGGCACCGCCGCCGAGGGCGAGACCATCCGCAAGATGATCATCGCGATGGCGCGCGATCCGCGGGTGTTGGTCATCAAGGTCGCCGACCGGCTGCACAACATGCGCACCATGCGGTTCCTGCCACCGGAGAAGCAGGCCCGCAAAGCCCGCGAGACACTGGAAGTGATTGCCCCCCTTGCCCATCGGCTGGGGATGGCCACGGTCAAGTGGGAGCTCGAGGATCTGTCGTTCGCGATCCTGCACCCCAAGCGGTACGAGGAGATCGTCCGGCTGGTCGCCGACCGCGCGCCGTCGCGGGACACCTATCTGGCTAAAGTCCGCGTCGAGATCAACAGCGCGCTGTCGGGGATGAAGATCATCGCCAGCGTGGAGGGCAGGCCGAAGCACTACTGGTCGATCTACCAGAAGATGATCGTCAAGGGCCGCGACTTCGACGATATCCACGACCTGGTCGGTGTGCGGATCCTCTGTGAGGAGATCCGCGACTGTTACGCCGCTGTCGGCGTTGTCCATTCGCTGTGGCAGCCGATGCCCGGCCGGTTCAAGGACTACATCGCCCAGCCCCGGTTCGGGGTGTACCAGTCGCTGCACACCACGGTCGTCGGACCGGAGGGTAAGCCCCTGGAGGTGCAGATCCGCACCCGCGACATGCACGACACCGCGGAGTTCGGCATTGCGGCGCACTGGCGCTACAAGGAATCCAAGGGGCGCAACGGGGTTCCGCACCCGCACAGCGCAGCCGAGATCGACGAGACAGCGTGGATGCGCCAGCTTCTGGACTGGCAGCGGGAAGCCGCGGACCCCGGTGAGTTCCTGGAGTCGCTGCGCTACGACCTTGCGGTGCAGGAGATCTTCGTGTTCACGCCGAAGGGAGACGTGGTCACCCTGCCCGCCGGCTCGACGCCGGTGGACTTCGCCTACGCGGTGCACACCGAAGTCGGCCACCGCTGCATCGGCGCCCGGGTCGACGGCCGCCTGGTGGCGCTGGAACGCAAGCTCGAAAACGGTGAGCGGGTAGAGGTTTTCACCTCCAAGGCTCCCAACGCCGGGCCGTCACGCGACTGGCAGGGCTTCGTGGTGTCCCCGCGGGCCAAGGCCAAGATCCGGCAGTGGTTCGCCAAGGAGCGCCGCGACGAGGCGCTCGAGGCCGGCAAGGATTCGATCGCACGCGAAGTGCGCCGTGGCGGGCTGCCGTTGCAGAAACTGGTCAACGGCGAGGCGATGTCGGCACTGGCCCAGGAGCTCCGCTACGCCGACGTCTCGGCGCTGTACACCGCGGTCGGCGAGGGACACGTATCCCCGCGGCACGTCGTGCAACGGCTGGTGGCGCAGCTCGGCGGTGCCGAGAGCGCCGAAGACGAACTCGCCGAGCGTTCCACGCCGGCGACCATGCCGGTCCGTCAGCGCAGCAGCGACGACACCGGGGTCGCCGTGCCCGGTGCGACGGGGGTGCTGACCAAGCTGGCCAAGTGCTGCACTCCGGTTCCCGGCGACAACATCATGGGCTTCGTCACCCGGGGTGGCGGGGTCAGTGTGCACCGCACCGACTGCACCAATGCCGCATCGCTGCAACAACAGTCGGAACGCATCATCGAGGTGACGTGGGCGCCGTCACCGACCTCGGTGTTCCTGGTGGCCATTCAGGTCGAGGCGCTCGATCGGCACCGGCTGCTGTCCGATGTCACGAGGGTGCTGGCCGACGAACGGGTCAACATCCTGTCGGCATCGGTCACCACATCGAACGATCGAGTTGCGGTGAGCCGCTTCACTTTCGAGATGGGTGATCCCAAGCATCTCGGCCACGTGCTCAACGCGGTCCGCAATATCGAGGGCGTCTACGACGTATACCGGGTGACCAGCGCGGCCTGATCGGTGTAGCGGCCGGTTACGGCCCACCGTTGACGTACCAGGACAGACAGCCGGGATGGTTGTGGCAGGCGATGATCGCGGTGGCATCCGGTGCGGCCCCACGGATGTGCGGCTGAGTCGACGGCAGGCTGCAGCTCTTCAGGTACGGATTCCACGGCATCACGCCGTCGTAACAGCCTTGCGCGACGGGCGTGGCCTGGCTGGGCGCGGTGTTCAGCAGCGCGGTGGGTGCGAGTAGGAAGGCGGCTGCGGCCAGCCCGCCCAGGGCAACACGAACAATTCTTTGCAGGCTGATGGTCATAACGTGTCGTCCAACGTGTCTGCGCCGCAGATTATTTCGTCGCGAACAGCGGAATATCCGGCGGGCGCAACGATCTTGTAGCTATACGTGTTCTCAGGTGCCAAGACCTACTTGGAAAGAGATTGACTATGAAGCGTTTTCACGTGTTGTCCACCACTATCGGGGCCGGCGCCCTGGTCTCCCTCGGAGTCTTCGCCGCGGTAGCGGCCAATCCGCAGACACCCGGTTCGTTCATCAGCTCGGAGATGTCGACCGGGGTCACGGTCACACAGTCGCCGGATCAGCCCAAGGGCCAGCTTCCGGCCGCGACACCCGCGATCAAGGGGCCGGCGCCGCTGCCGACCGAAGAGCAGGGCCTGCCCGGCTGAGGCCCGGCGTCAGTTCAGCCGGATCGACTTGATCGTGACCGGCCTGGCCGGCTTGCCGTCGTCAGAACCGCCGGCGATGCCGGTGGCTGCGATGTCGTCGATGATGCCGAAACCGGTCTTGTCGACCTGGCCGAACGCCGTGTAGGTCGGGGGCAGCATCGAGTCGCGGTAGACGATGAAGAACTGACTGCCGTTGGTGTCCGGTCCGGCGTTGGCCATGGCCAGGGTCCCGCGCGGATACTTCACTGCCTGTCGCAGTGCCGGATCGAACGGGCGGAACTGGTTCGTCGGATACTCGTTGGCGAACCGGTATCCGGGCCCGCCCGTGCCTTGCCCGGTCGGGTCGCCGCACTGCAGCACCGACAGTGACGGCGAGTCGGTCAGCCGGTGACACGGGGTGTTGTCGAAGTAGTTCTGCCGGACCAGGCTCTCGAAGCTGTTGACCGTGCACGGCGCCTTGGCGTTGTCGAGGTGGACGACGATCGGGCCGGCGTTGGTGACGACTGTCGCGTCCACCGTCGCCGGCGTGGTCGGCATCTTGCCTGCGACCGGCGGCTTGACCGGCTTGTCGGCCGGGGTCGCCGTCGCCGGGTATTGGCAGTTCGCGCCGAGGGTGGCCGGGGGATTGAACGGCGGAAGCTGTCCGCTGCCACCGGGCATCGTGCGCGGGATGCCGGCCCCGCCGGTCTTCTCCAGTTCTCGGCCCATCCACGACAAGAACGCCACCCCGGCGATGATCACGACGATGCTCAAGACGGTCACCAGGTAGCTGATCACCAGCCCGGCGATCGCCAGACCCCGTCCGTCTTCGCCGGACTTCTTGATCTGCGACAGCGAGACGTGGCCGAAGATGATGCCGAGCGGCGCGAACACGAACGCGCAGATCAGCGACGCGATCGCCATCCCGTTGGTCGGCTTCGGCGCCGGATAGGGATACGGACCGGGCCCGTACGGCGGACCGTACGGCGGCGGCGGGTAATAGGGCGGAGGCTGGCTCATGCGGTGCCCTCGCAAGCGTCGCTCATCGCCGGCTAGTCCAGCAGGATCGACTTGATTCGCACGTCGGTTGCCGGCTTGCCGTCCTGACCGCCGCCGGCGACACCGGCCGCCGCGATCTTGTCCAGCGTCGCCAGGCCGGTCGCGTCGATGGTGCCGAACGCGGTGTAGTTGGGCGGCAACTGCGAATCCTTGTAGACCAGGAAGAACTGGCTGCCGTTGGTGCCGGGGCCGGCATTGGCCATGGCCAGCGTGCCGCGCGGATAGGTCACCGGCTGCTGCAGAGCCGGGTCATTCGCGGGGTACTGGTCGGTGGGGTATTCGTTGGCGAACTGGTAGCCGGGGCCGCCGGTGCCACTGCCGGTCGGGTCGCCGCACTGCAGCACCGACAGCGACGGCGAGGTGGTCAGCCGGTGGCAGGGGGTGTCGTTGAAGTAGCCCTTCTGCGCCAGGCTGGCGAAGCTATTGACTGTGCACGGGGTCTTCGCGTTGTCCAGGACCAGGCCGAGGTTGCCCTGGTTGGTGCTCATGCTGGCGGTCACCGTCGGCGGGCTGGTGGGCACCTTGCCGCTGTGCGGTGCGTCGACCTTCTTGGCTGCCGGCTCGGACGTGGCCGGGTACTGGCAGTTGGCGCCCAGGTTCGCGGCGGCCTTGAACGGCGGCAGACCGCCGGTGGCCGGGGAGACGTGGACGGTCCGCCGGCCTCGACCGGGGCGGTGCTGGTGGCACCCGACGCGGTCTTGGTGTCCTTGCCGTCCTTGTTGGTCAGCACGAACGTGAGGATCAGGGCTGCGGCCACGGCGATCGCGACGACGCCGCCGATCACGACAAACAACCGTTGGCGCTTCTCCTGTTGAGCGCGGCGCTCCAGCTGCCGCTCGAGCTTGCGCTTGGCCGTCGCACGTCGTTGTTCGTTGGTGGGCACCGTTTGATCCTCCGTTGAGATCGGGTGAGTCGGCACCGAGTGTGCCAGTTGATGCTGAAGCAAGGGGGCACGACCCTCGTCAACAGGGGATGGGAAACTGGACAACGTGTTACTCACCGGGTTCCCGGCGGGCATGTTGGCATGCAATTGCTACGTGCTGGCCCCACGCGCCGGGGCCGACGCGATCGTCGTCGACCCGGGGCAGCGCGCTTTCGCCACCCTGCGACGCGTTCTCGACGAGAACCGGCTGACCCCGGCCGCGGTTCTGCTCACTCACGGGCACATCGACCACATCTGGTCGGCGCAAAAGGTGGGCGACACCTTCGGCTGCCCGGTGTACATCCACCCCAAGGACCGCTACATGCTCTCCGATCCGATCCGCGGATTCGGGCCGCGTATCGGCCAGATCGCGCTGGGTGCGTTGTTCCACGAGCCCAGACAGGTCGTCGAGTTGGATCGCGACGGGGACAAGATCGAACTCGGTGGCATCACGGTGACCGTCGACCACACGCCCGGTCACACCAAGGGGTCGGTGGTGTTCCGGGTCGATCGCGCCGCGGGACGCGATCCGATGGCGTTCACCGGTGACACCATGTTCAAACAGAGCGTCGGCCGCACGGACCTGCCGGGTGGCAGCGGGAGGGATCTCCTGAGCTCGATCGTCGACAAACTGCTGGTGCTCGACGATGACACCCTGGTATTACCAGGGCACGGTGAATCCACCACGATCGGTCTCGAACGCCGTACCAACCCATTTCTCGAAGGTTTGAAGTGAGCGAATTCCAGGCGCCCAAGGGTGTCCCTGACTATCTGCCGCCCGAGTCCGCCGAGTTCGTCGCGGTCCGCGACGGTCTTTTGCGGACCGCCCGGCTGGCTGGCTACGGCGACGTCGAGCTGCCGATCTTCGAGGACACGGCGCTGTTCGCCCGCGGGGTGGGCGAATCCACCGACGTGGTCTCGAAGGAGATGTACACCTTCGCCGACCGCGGCGAGCGGTCGGTGACGCTGCGCCCCGAGGGCACAGCGGGAGTGATGCGTGCGGTCATCGAGCACGGTCTGGACCGCGGGGCCCTGCCGGTGAAGCTCTGCTACGCGGGCCCGTTCTTCCGCTACGAGCGCCCGCAGGCCGGTCGATACCGGCAGCTGCAGCAGGTCGGGGTCGAGGCCATCGGCGTCGACGACCCGGCGCTGGACGCCGAGGTGATCGCCGTCGCCGATGCCGGTTTCCGGTCACTGGGTCTGGACGGCTTCCGCCTCGAGATCACCTCGCTGGGCGACGACACCTGCCGGCCGCAGTACCGGGAGTTGCTGCAGGAGTTCCTGTTCACGCTCGACCTGGACGAGGACACCCGACGGCGAGCGGAGATCAACCCGCTGCGGGTGCTCGACGATAAGCGGCCGGCGATGCGCGAGGCGACCGCCGACGCGCCGGTGATGCTCGACCATCTCTCCGATGGGGCCAAGCAGCATTTCGACACCGTGCTGGCGCATCTCGACGCGCTCGGGGTGCGCTACGTGGTCAATCCGCGGATGGTGCGCGGTCTGGATTACTACACCAAGACCACATTCGAGTTCGTGCACGACGGGCTGGGCGCGCAATCAGGGATCGGTGGCGGCGGTCGCTACGACGGGTTGATGCGTCAGCTCGGCGGCCAGGACCTGTCGGGTATCGGGTTCGGGCTCGGAGTCGACCGGACGGTTCTGGCGCTGCGGGCCGAAGGGAAGACCGTCGGAAACCCAAGCCGATGCGACGTTTTCGGGGTGCCGTTGGGCGAGCAGGCGAAGTTGGTGGTGGCGACACTGGCGGCGGCTCTGCGAGCCGAGGGCGTGCGCGTCGACCTGGCGTACGGCGACCGCGGACTCAAGGGAGCGATGCGTGCGGCTGACCGCTCAGGCGCGCGCATCGCCGTGGTAGCAGGAGACCGGGACATCGAGGCCGGCACCGTGGGCGTCAAAGATCTGGCCACCGGCGCGCAGGTCGATATCCCGGTCGACTCGCTTGTCGCAGAAGTGATTACGCGGCTGGCCTAGAACAGGCCAGCCCCGCTCTCGGTTCGTGCGTTGTCAGCCCGCGGGGCACAGATCGGTCTTGGCGAAGTTGATCGCCGCATCCGCCTGAGCGTGGCTGATTTGACCTGAGTTCTTGAAGTAGGTCTGCGACAGCTCGTTCGGGTCTGCACCCTGCGCGAGCGCCGAGCAGATGGTGTGACCGTCGGCGATCAGCGCCGCCTGGTCGCCGGCGATACCGGCGCTCGTCAGATCCTTGATGTAGTCGGCCTCGGCGTTGGTGATCGCCCAGGCAGACGGTGCGCCGGCCAGCGCGATAGCCCCGGCGGCAGCAGCCGCCGTCAACAAACCTTTGATCATTGTCATGTCCCTTGTGAGCATTGGAGTTACTGCTGCGGCAGAAGTTACTAGATTCTCAGGACATACGCAGGGAAAGTTCAAATATTTTAGGCACCACACATCACGCCGGTATCTCGGCGCGAACACAAATGAATTCAAGTTGTTGGCGGTGCATCCCCATTTAACCAATTCTCACCAGATTCTTGGCGCAACCTTGGCTGATTTGGGAACCGTGTCGTTTGTGCGGTCCGTTGGACAGTCATGAACACCGTGATCGGCGCCGAGGTCATCGAGGGCTATGTGAACAGCCGCCAATTGCGGCATTTCTGCGGTCATCACGATGACGAGGTTTTCTTTCTGGTGAACGCCTACCACGGTCGGCTGCATGTGCACTTGCAGCCGAGCGAGTCCTCGATTCAAATCACCATTACCGCGGAGCGCTATTACCCGGCCGATCACCGGACCGGGGTTGCGGCGTTGGTGCAGAAATGGAACGGCACTCACACGCACGCCACCGCCACGGTGTTCCCGTCCTCCGACCCCCGATTGGTCGGTGTGGTAGCCGAGCGGCGCTATCGCGCCACGGACGGTGACTTCGGGCCCTTCGTCGATCAGGCGGTCCAGGCGGCGATCGACTTGTTCGGCCGACTGGGCGCCGCGGTGCCGTTGTCGTCCGACCATACGCATCTGCTCGATGCCGGCTGAGCGGCGATAGCGGGCGCAGGAAATCCGTTGTGGCCGAGGCGGTTCAGTCCCGCTCCGGCGCCTCGCTCCGGCCGCCGAAGGTCATCCGGCTCAGCATCCGGTCGCGAAGCGTGAGCGTGTGCAACAGCACCGCCGCGACGTGCGCGGCGATCGCGGCCACCAGCAGGTAGGCGAGTACGGAGTGGGTCTGGCGGAGCAGGAAGAACAGGTCGGCGTCGAACGGTGCGATCCGCGGCAGCGGCACGAAGCCGAACAGCACCACCGGCCGGCCGCTCGCCGACACCATCGCCCACCCCACCAGCGGCTGGGCCAGAAGCAGGACGTACAGGCCGATCTCGGAGCCGACCACCAACAGCTGCTCGACGGACCCCACAGTGGCCGGCAGCGGCGGGGTGCGGTGGGTGAAGCGGTTGGCCGCCCGCAACACCACGACGATCAGGATCAGCATCCCGAGCGTCACGTGCACACCCACCAGAGCGCCGTAGCCGCCCAGCGAATTGACCATCACGAACCCGATGAACAGTGCGCCGAACACCAGGGCGGCGGTCAGCCAGTGCAGGATTCGGGTGCGGACCGGGTAGCGCTCGACCGACGTCATGCCCCGACCTCGTTCACCTGGACCGCGGACGGCGACGTCGGTTCGCCGGTGCGCTGGCGGTAGGACGCCGCGTAGACGTCGCTGCGGGCGGACAGCAGGGGGTCGTCGGAGGGTTCGATGCCGTCGGGCAGCACCAGCGGATCGAAGTTGATGTCGCGGGCATTACCCGGCGCCTCGGTGGCCGCGGAGGTGAGGGTGAGCGTGCCGACCTCGACGCTGCGCCGGTCATCGGGCCACGGCAGGGTGGGGTCGGTCAGCGGGTCGCCCGGGTCGGCGACGGTGACCAGCAGACGCCAGCGCAGCGGCCCGCCGCGCAGCTGGCGCACTACCGCGTCGAACAATCCGTTGGCGTCGCCGGATCGCGGTGGCGGTGCGCCCTGCTGCGGCACAAGCGACCATCGCACCGCGGATCGGACGCCCGCGTCGTTGACGAAATAGAAAGTGTTGAGCCCGCGAAAGGTGCTGTCGCCGAAGCCGGCTGATGGCGGATGCTTCTTGATGATCGCCATGGCGGCCGCGGTTTCGGGGTGGGCCGTCAGGAATGCCTTCATCGCGGCGGGGTCCGGCTGTTTGGTGCCGGGGACGACCTTGGATGCGAGCAACCGATCGTAGAACCCGCGCGCTGAATTGTCCGGGAACACCGGCAGGTTCAGCATCGCGGTGCGCCATTGCGCACTGTCGGGGAACCCGAACGCCAGCCCCAGGCCGCGGGCCGTGCCCGGGGTGTCGCCGACGTGGGGGTCACCGCCGGCGAGCGAAAACCGGCCGACGACGGGCACCTGACCCTGCCGGAACACGGCGGCCCGGCTGAGTTGCTGGCCACTGCCGTTGCTGTCGAAATACCCGGTGACGGCGCCCTTGGCGTGGTTCTTGCGGAATCCGAGTTGGCGCCCGTAGACGCTGAGGAACCCGTCGAGGAACGTCTTTCGGGTTTCACCGGACCCGATCCACTTGTTGGCGTAGGCGACGGCGCCGAGGTCGACGGCCAGGAACGCGCCGACGGCCCCGAGACCCACGAGAACCGACCGCCGGCTGACCGCGGTGTTGATGCCCCAGCGAGGACGATTAGTCACTTAACTACGGACGCGCGGTAGCAGGGATCGGTTCACTGTCGTGACACAGCTCACGACCTGAAGTCTAGATCGCCATCGCCGCGCGGACGTCGGACTCCGACGCCGACCCGCCGGTCCCGCTGGACGTCACCCGCCCCGCCTCCAGGATGTAGTACCGCTGAGCCGATTCCAGCGCGAAACCGATGTGCTGTTCGACCAGCAGCACGCCGAGGTCGCCGCGGTTTGTGAGTGCGGTGATCGCCGCCTCGATCTCGGCGACCACCGACGGCTGGATGCCCTCGGTGGGTTCGTCGAGGATCAGGATCTTCGGGTCGGTGATCAGTGCCCGCGCGATGGCCAGCTGCTGGCGCTGGCCGCCGGAGAGCAGACCGGCGCGGCGGGTCAGCAATTCCTTGAGCGCGGGGAACAGATCGAGCTGTTCGTCGATCAGCTGCTTGCCTCGTTTGCGGCCGTCGGCGACGACCTGAAGGTTCTCGGCGGTGGTCAGCTGACCAAACGACTGCTGGCCTTGCGGCACGTAGGCCAGCCCGCGGGCCACCCGGGCGTTGGGGCGCAGTTTGGTCACGTCCTCGCCGTGCAGCAGCACCTGGCCCGCGCTGCATTTCAACAGCCCGACCGCCGCGCGAAGCAAGGTCGTCTTGCCTGCCCCGTTGTGGCCCATCACCGCGGCAACTCCGTCGGAAGGCACCTCGATGCTGACCGAGTGGATTACCTGAGAGCGTCCGTATCCGGTGCGGACATCGATGAGCTGTAACACTATTCGCTTGCCTCCAAGTCTCCGGCCGCGGCGGTGCCCAGGTAGACCTCCTGCACCTTCGGATTGGCCTGCACCTCGGTGACCGACCCTTCGGCAATCACCTGGCCGCGGGCCAGCACCGTCACCGACGTCGCGAACGCCCGCATGAAGTCCATGTCGTGCTCGACGACCACGACGGTGCGCGAGGACCCGATGCGGCGCAACAGGTTTCCGGTCTCCTCGCGCTCCTCACCGCTCATTCCGGCGACGGGTTCGTCGAGCAGCAGCACGTCGGCGTTCTGCACCAGCAGCATGCCGATCTCCAGCCACTGCTTCTGGCCGTGCGCGAGCACACCCGCCGGGCGGTCGGCCAGATCCGACAGGCCGATGGTCTCCAATGCCTCCTCGATGGCAGGCAGCACCCCGTGCCGCCTGCGCAGCAGCGTCCACCACGACCGGCCTGCCCCGGCGGCGATGTCGAGGTTCTGCAGCACGGTCAGCTGCTCGAACACGCTGGCAGTCTGGAAGGTTCGCCCGACACCGAGCCGGGCGATCTGGTGGACCTTCTTGCCCAGCAGATCCACGCCGGACTTGTTGATCGACCCGGTGGCCGGCACCAGGCCGGTGATCGCGTCGATGACGGTGGTCTTGCCCGCCCCGTTGGGGCCGATGAGGAATCGCAGATCGCCCTGGAACAGGGTGAGGTTGACGTCGTTGACGGCTTTGAACCCGTCGAAATCGACGGTCAGACCGCGGACTTCGAGGTATTCGGTGCCCATGCCGACGTTGCCGCCGGCCACCGGTTCGGCGAGTTCGGTCATGGTGCCGCTCCCACGATCTCGGCTTCCGTATGTTGCACATCGCCGGCGGGCGGGACGGCCTTGGTGCGGCGGCGCCGGCGCAGCAGCGCCCCGACACCGGCCAGGCCGGCGGGGAAGAAGCCGACGACGACGATGAACAGCAATCCCTGTGCGTAGGTCCATCCGGACGGGAACCGTTCGGAGAACGCGGTTTGCGCCCAGGCCACACCGATGGCGCCGAGAATCGGTCCGAGCAGCGTGGTGCGCCCGCCGATCGCGACGCCGATCAGGAACGCGATGGACGGTATGACCCCGACCTGAGCCGGCGTGATGAAGCCGATGATCGGCGCGAACAGGGCACCGGCGATGCTGGCGAACAACGCGGCCGCGGTGTAGGCGACGACCTTGATGGTGGCCGGGTCGTAGCCGAGGAAGCGGACCCGTTCCTCGCCGTCCCGAACTGCAACCAGCAGTTCGCCGTAGCGGCTCTGCATCAGCTGACGCACCACGGCCACCACCACCAGCAGCGTGCCGGCGGCGATGAAGTACAGCATCTGCCGGTTCACCGGGTCGGAGAGCCGGAACCCGAAGAACGTCCGAAAGCCGTTGAGCCCGTTGCTGCCACCCAGGGTCGCCTGCCCGACGAGCAGGATCGCCAGTGCCGCGGCCAGCGCCTGGGACAGGATCGCGAAGTAGGCGCCCTTGACGCGGCGTTTGAACACCCCGAGTCCGAGCAGCGCGGCGATACCGGTCGGGATCACCACGATCGCCGCCATGGTGAAGGCAGCGGACGAGAACGGTTCCCAATACGACGGCAGCGCAGGAATTCCTGCGATCTGCATGAAGTCCGGCACCGGCTGTTTGCGGATCTCGGCGTCGGCGATCTTGAGATGCATACCCATCATGTAGGCGCCGAGACCGAAGAACACACCCTGACCGAGGGTGAGCATTCCGCCGCGGCCCCAGGCCAATCCGATGCCGGCGGCCACGATCGCGTAGCACAGGTACTGACCCAGCAGGCCGAGCCGGAAGCTGGTCAGCATCGCAGGAGCGACGCCGAACAGTATGACGGCCGCGACCGCGAAGCCCGCCCACGTCTGCCACCTGCCGACAAGGGCTCTCATACCAAACTCCTTGTCCGCACGGTGAACAGGCCTTGCGGGCGCGCCTGCAGGAAGATCACGATCACCACGAACACGATGACCTTGGCCAGCGACGCGGTGGTGCTGTACTCGATGAAGGAGTTCATCAAGCCGAGCGCGAACGCGGCGATCACCGTGCCCTTGATCTGGCCGAGCCCGCCGACGACGACCACCAGGAATGCGTCGATCAGATAGCTCTGGCCGATGGTGGAACTCGTCGATCCGATCAGGGTGAGGGCGACGCCGGCGACACTGGCCAGGCCCGAGCCGATGAAGAACGTCGTGATATCGGTTCGACGGCTCGAAATACCGCTCGTCTCAGCCAGATCGCGGTTCTGCACGACGGCCCGGATGCGCCGGCCCATCGGGCTGAGCTTGAGCACGGCGGCCAGCACGGCGACGCAGACCACGGCCAGCACCAGGATGAAGATGCGGGTCTTGGGCACCACCGCGCCGAGAATCTCCACACCGCCCGACAGCCATGCCGGTGCGGTGACGTTCACCGCGGGCGCGCCGAAGATGCTGCGCGCGGCCTGCTGCAAAATCAGCCCGACGCCGAACGTCACCAGCAGGGTGTCCAGGGGACGGTCGTACATTCGCTGGATCAGCGTGACTTCCAGCAACACCCCGAGCAGGCCGCCGACCACGAATCCGACGACCAGCGAAACCAGCAGTGATGCACCGGCATTCGAAATGACTTTCTGCACCACAAAGGCTGTGTAACAGCCGACCATGATGAATTCACCGTGCGCCATGTTGATGACGCCCATCTGGCCGAACGTCAGCGACAGCCCCAATGCGGCCAGCAACAGGATCGAGCCGAGGCTCAATCCCGTCGCCAGCTGTCCGACAAGGACTTCCATGCTGTCTTAGTTTCCCGTCGCTCCGCTCGCCCGGACTAGCCCGACAGGCCCTTGGCCCAGGGGTAGGACTTCAGGTACGGATCCGGGGTGATCGGGCCGGGGGACTCCCAGATCGTGTAGATCAGTCCGTCGGGATGGATCTCGCCGATCCGTGCGGTCTTGGTGATGTGATGGTTCTCGCCGTCGATGGTGACCAGACCCTCCGGGGCGTCAAACGTCACGCCGGCGCAGTTGTCCTGAATCGCCTTGACGTCGAACGACTTACCCTTCTCGACGGTGTTCTTCCACAGGTACACCGAGACGTAGGCGGCTTCCATCGGGTCCGAGGTCACCCGGTTCTGCCCGTACTTGTCCTTGAACGCCTTGACGAACGCCTTGTTCACCGGATTGTCCAGCGTCTGGTAGTAGTTCCACGCGGTCAGCTGACCGGCGATGTTCTGCGCGCCGATGCCCTGGACTTCCTCCTCGGCGATCGACACCGAGACCACCGGCATCTTCTGCGGCGTGAGCCCCGCGTTGGTGTACTCCTTGAAGAAAGCCACATTGGAGTCGCCGTTGAGGGTGTTGAACACCGCACCGGCGTTCGACGAACGCACCTTGTTCACGATCGTCGAGAAGTCCGTCGAGCCGAGCGGCGTGTAGTCCTCGCCCTTGATCTCGATGCCGTTCGCGGCGGCGTACGCCTTGATGATGCGGTTCGCGGTCTGCGGGAACACGTAGTCGCTACCCACCAGGTACAGCGAGGTGATGCCCTTCTCCTTGAGGAAGTCCAGGGCCGGGACGATCTGCTGGTTGGTGGTGGCGCCGGTGTAGAAGATGTTCTTGCTCGACTCCAGACCCTCGTATTGCACGGGGTAGTAGAGCAGCGCGTTGTTGCTCTCGAACACCGGGAGCATGGCCTTGCGGCTCGAGGAGGTCCAGCCGCCGAACACCGCGGCCACGCAGTCGTTCTTGATCAGCTTCTCGGCCTTCTGCGCGAACACCGCGGGATCGGACGCCCCGTCCTCACCGACGATCTGGACCTGCTTGCCCAGCACACCGCCCTTGGCGTTGATCTCGTCGACCGCGAGTTTGATCGAGTCGCGCACCGTGACCTCGGAGATGGCCATCGTGCCCGACAACGAGTTCAGCGACCCCACCTTGATGGTGGGCCCGGACGTGTCAACGCATGAATCCGACTTTGCTGTGTCGGTCTCGGTGGCCTTGCTGCCGCAGCCCGACAGGATCAGGCCTGCGGTGACCGCCACGCCTGTCGCCGCCAAGAACGATCGATTCAATGCGGAGCGCCGGAGATGCATAGAGGCCCTTTCGTGTTGGGAAAGACAAGCATTGGGCCGCAACAGACCTGATGGCCCCCGAACCCACGGATGGTGTCGACCCGGACGTTAGGACCAATAAGTTTCTGTGACATATCTGTGTGTGACGAACTCGTTAACCTGCTAGTCATTCGCTGGATGCCGGAGCAGGCCGACACGGGTAACGATGTCGGTAGCGTGGTCGATATGGCCGATATGCGAAATGTGACAGCAAGAGTCGGGGCGGCGCTGGTGTTGGCGGCCGCCGGTGTTGCAGCCACGCACGCCACGTCGAGCGCTGAGCCGGCGCCCGGTCATCAGGTGACCTACACGCTCGCGACCGGCGGTACGTACGACTTCACGATCACCTATCTGACGGCGCAGCCGCCCAGCAAGGACGCCTTCAACGCGGACTCGAACCCGTTCATGAAGCGCGAGACGATCACGGTGTCGCCGGACGCGCCGTGGGTCTTCCAGACCACCCTCGATGACCCGCAGTGGGCATTCCTGCAGGTGGCCAGCACCACGCACGGCGGACAGGGCGCCCCGAACGCGCACTGTGAGGTGTCCATCGACGGCCAGATCGCCGTCGCGCAGGACGCCCCCTACAGCCCGCAGTGCTACCTCTCACGCTGGACGTCGTAGCCGACTCCTCAGCGGCTCGCTGCGCTGCGCCGCATCGTCGTTCGGCGGGACGTCATAACCGCTTGCTGAAGAACACCCGGCGAAAGCCGTCCTGACCGCCCCGGTGCGTTTCCACATAGCCGAACCGCGGATACATCGCGATGTTCTCGGTCATCGCCGCATTGGTGTACAGCCTGACCTCCGTACGGCCGGCCTCGCGCGCGTCATCCTCGGTGCGGCGTAGCAGCAGCGCCCCGTATCCGCGGCCCTGAGCGTGCGGCGCGACGGCGATGGCATCGAGCAGCAGGTGGTCGTCCATCACGCAGGTGACCAGGCTGCCGACCAGCCCGCCGTCGTCGGTCAACACCCACACATTGGCGGCGCCGATCAGGGCGGCGTAGTCGGCATCCATGGGCGCCGGCCGACGACCGATGCGCGCGACGTACTTCTCGTACGCCCGTTCGGCGAGCTCGGCGATGGGTGCGGCATCGGACGGTATCGCCCGGCGCAACGACGGTTCAGCCACTCAGCCACCGTAAGTATGTTGGGAGCGGTGGGCACCTCGATAGCACTCGTCGGTCCCGGCGCAATCGGTTCTACCGTCGCCGCCATGTTGCATGCCGCGGGGCACGCGGTGACGGTGTGCGGGCACACCCCGCGCGATCAGATCGAGGTCAGGCCCGATGACAACCCGCCGATCGTGGTGCCCTGCCCCGTGCTGACCGACCCGGACCGTATCGACGGTCCGGTGGACCTGGTGTTCCTGGCGGTCAAAGATTCCCAGAACGAGCAGGCGGCCGGCTGGTTGCAGCGTCTGTGCGACGACCACACGATTGTCTGCGTCCTGCAGAACGGTGTCGAACAGATCGAGCGGGTCGGCCGGTTCTGCCCGTCGACAAATATCGTGCCTGCCGTTGTGTGGTTCTCGGCGGAGCGGCAGCCGGCCGGCTGGGTACGGCTGCGCACCGAGGCCCGCCTGGTACTGCCCGACGGTACGGATGCGAAAACCATTGCAGCGGTGCTGAGTTCGTCGGATATGCTCGTCGAGCTCGACCCCGACTTCATCACCGCGGCGTGGCGCAAGCTGTTGTTCAATGCACTGGCCGGCTTCATGGTGTTGGCCCGACGACGGTCCGGGATGTTCCGCCGCCCCGACGTCGCAGCACTTGCGCGGCGGTACCTGGCCGAGTGCCTGACCGTGGCCCGCGCGGAAGGCGCCCGGTTGCCCGATTCGGTCATCGACGAGGTGACCGACATGTTCGCCGCCGCACCCGAGGATCTGACCACGTCGATGCTCACCGACGCCGAAGCGCATCGCCGGCTGGAGTGGGATATCCGCAACAACGTCATCGTCCGAAAGGCCACCGAGCACGGGCTGGACACGCCCGTCGGCGACGTGCTGGTTCCGCTGCTGGCCGCCGCCAGCGACGGACCCGGCTGACCAAGTGGCATCCTGGCCAGGTGGGGCTGATTTTCCGGTTGGTCGAGCTGCTGCTCGTGATCGTGCCGCTGGCAGGCGCGATCTATGCCGCGGTCAAGGGCGTTTCCGCGATCCGGCGGCAGAACGAGCCGGTGGCCGAGCCGCCTGCAGCGGCGAAGGAGAGTGCGAAAAGTCAAGCGGTGCAATGGCGCACGATCACCCGGGTGATCGACGAACACAACCGGACCGACGCCCGCTGGCTGGAGTACGAACTCGACGCCGCCAAGCTGCTCGACTTCCCGGCGATGACCGACATGCGGGATCCGCTGACGGTGGCCTTCCACCGGGCGAAGTTGCGCGCCGAACTGGTGCGCCCCGGCAAAGCTGAAGACCTGCTCGACGATGTCGAGGCTGCGCGGCAGTATCTCGACGCCGTCGAGGCGTACGTGACCGCGTTCGAGGCTGCCGAGAACGAGGCGAAACGGCGCCGCCGCAGTGACTTCTCCCGCCAGGACCAGCAGCGGCTGACCCGCGCGCAGAGCCTGCTGCGGGTGGCGGCCGATCGCGGCGCGACCCTGCAGGAGCGCGAACGTGCCTACGACCTGGCCCGCGGCGAGCTCGACGGCCTGCTCGTGCTGCCGGACCGGACCACCGCCGCCCTCGAACGGGGAATCGCCGGGGAGCTCGACGACTGACGCGCCATTGACAGAATCTCGAACGTGCGTTCGAATGGATGCATGCGGTGGAGCGGCCAGGGGATAGCGGTCGACGACGGCGCGCTGCCCGGCCTGCAGCGCATCGGGTTCGTCCGCAGCGTGCGTACCCCGCAGTTCGAGGGCATCACTTTCCATGAGGTGCTGTGCAAATCGGCATTGAACAAGATTCCCGCCGCCTCGATGTTGCCGTTCACGTACACGGTCAACGGCTACCGCGGTTGCGCGCACGCCTGCCGGTACTGCTTCGCCCGGCCCACGCACGAGTACCTCGAACTCGATCCGGGTGATGATTTCGACCGCGAGATCGTGGTGAAGACCAACCTGGTCGAGGTGCTGCGGCGGGAACTGGGCCGGCGGTCCTGGCGCCGGGAGACCGTGGCATTGGGCACCAACACCGACCCGTATCAGCGGGCCGAGGGTCGCTACGAGCTGATGCCGGGCATCATCGGGGCGCTGGCGGACTCGGGCACGCCGATGTCGATCTTGACCAAGGGGACCCTGCTGCGCCGCGATCTGGACCTGATAGCGGATGCAGCGCAACAAGTTCCGGTGTCAGTGGCGATCTCACTGGCCGTCGGTGACCCCGATCTGCACCGCGACGTCGAGCCGGGAACACCCTCCCCGCAGGCGCGGCTCGGCCTGATCGCCGCTGTGCGTGACGCCGGGCTGGACTGCCACGTGATGGTCGCGCCGGTGATGCCGTATCTGACCGACTCGGCGGAGCACCTCGACAGCCTGCTGGGCCAGATCGCCGAGGCGGGTGCCACCGGCGTCACGGTGTTCGGTCTGCACCTGCGCAGCTCGACGCGCGGAGTGTTCATGAGCTGGCTGGCACGGTCGCATCCCGACCTCGTCGCGCCCTACCGCCAGTTGTACCGGCGCGGAGCTTATCTGCCTGCCGACTACCGAGACATGTTGCGGCAGAGGGCTGCACCGCTGGTCACCCAGTACAAGCTCGGCGGTGACCGCCGATTGTTCACTCCGGTCACCCCGCCCGAACCGGTCGCCCGGCCCGAGCCCCAGCCGACGCTGTTCTGAGGTGTGCAGGTTCTACCGTTAACCGATGCCACCGAGGGTCCTTGCCGCCAGCTCTAGACCGTTGCGAACTGCCGTTGTTGTTCGGCTCGCGGCACTGGGCCGGTGCACCGATGCTCGGCTCGGCGCCCAACGCCGTCGACGAGGACCTGGCCCGTCGGGTGCGCGGCTACTGGTCCACCTTCGCGCATGCCGGAGTCGACGGCCTGGGCATGGCGAGCATCCGTCTCTGAGATGGCGCCGTGGTGAGAGCTAGGTCCGTCCGCGCTTGACCTGATTGAACGGCACACCCTTGTCGGCGGCCAGTTCTCGCGGGAACCCGAGGATGCGTTCGGCGATCACGTTGCGAGCCATCTCGCTGCTACCGCCGCCCAGTGAGCCGGTCTGCCGCGACAGATACCGCACCCCGATGTCGGCCAGATCGGACAGGTTGCCGCCCTCGTCGATGACACCGGCGGTGCCGGCGATCGCCAGCGCGGTGTCGACCTCGAGTTCGGTGGTCTCCGCGTGGAACAGCCGAATCAGTGTGCCAGCGTTGGGCGGAAGCGAGCCGTTACCGATCCCTTGCCCGACATGGTTGATCAACTGCTCCTTGACGATCCGGCGGACCAGGGCCCGCCCGGCCCGCTCTTGAGCGGCCGGGTTGTCGGACTGTCCGGTGCGCTCCATCAGGCCGATGTGGTCGGGCGGCATCTCGCTGGCGTTCTCCGCGCCGATGCCGCTGGCGAACTCCGACCCGCCGCCCACCGCCCTGCGTTCATGAAACAGCTGGCGGGAGGCCACTTCCCAGCCCTTGTTGACCTCGCCGACCACGGCGTCGTCGCTCAGTTCCAGGCCGTCGAAGAATTCTTCGCAGAATTCCTCGTTGCCGTTGACCTCTTTGATCCGGCGCATCGTGATGCCGGGGGAGTCCAACGGGACCAGGAACATGGTCAGGCCCTCGTGTTTGGGCACCGTCCAGTCGGTCCGGGCCAGCATCAGGCCGTAGTCGGCGGCGAAGGCGCTGGTGCTCCAGGTCTTCGCGCCGTTGACCACCCAGGTGTCGCCGTGGCGATCGGCGCGGGTGATCACGCCGGCCAGATCAGAACCGCCGCTGGGTTCGCTCAGCAGCTGGCAGAGGATCTCGTCGCCGCGGATCGCCGCCGAAATGCGTTCGCGTTTCTGGGCTTCGGTGCCCATGTCCAAGATGGTGGCCGCACAGATCGTGAAGGTTGGCACATTCAGGATCAGCGGCATCTCATAACCGCGGCATTCGGCGTCGAATGCCTTCTGGTACGCGTGATCCAGCCCCAGACCGCCGTATTCGCGGGGAAAGCAGATTCCGGCGAAACCGCCCGCGTACAAGCGCTTCTGGAGATCCTTGGCATGGTCCCAGGACGCTTGCTCGGCGCGCACCGAGAACGGCGGATGGTCGGGATCGATGGTCGGCATGTTCTCGGCCAGCCAGGCGCGTGCCCTGGCGGCGAAATCGGCGACCGATTCGGTGGCTGTGGAGATCGCGGTCTCGGTCATGCCGAAGCTCCTTTTCGGTCGGCGCTCAACGCATACACCGCGCGCTGATGCTCCTCCGGCGAACCGTACAGCGCGCGGTACAACGCGGTACGGCGCAAGAACAGATGCAGGTCGTGTTCCCAGGTGACGCCGATGCCGCCGTGCAGCTGCACGCAATCCTGCAGCATCACCGGGGCTCGTTCGGCCACATAGGCTTTGGCGACGCTGACCAGCAGGGCGGCGTCATCTGAGCGCTGCGACACCGCGGCCACCGCGCCCGCCGTGGTCGCCCGGCATGCCTCGAACCACATCTTCATGTCCGCGAGCCGATGTTTGAGCGCCTGATAGGACGCCAACGGCCTGCCGAAACTGTGGCGATCGAACATCCACTGCGTCGTCATCGCCAGCACGGTGTCCAGGATTCCGACGATCTCCGCGCACTGCAGCACCAGCGCCACCTGCTGCTGCCGCTCGATGATCGCCGGCGTCTGCGCGGCATCGCCGACCACGGCGGAGTCGTCGACCTCCACCCCGTCGAATTGCACTCGGGCGTAACGCTTCACCATGTCCACCGAGCGTTGCTCGGTGACGGTCGTGCGGTCGGCGGGGACGAGGAACTGACGGGGGTGCCGTCGAGATCAGCGACCACCAGGAACACACCGGCGTCGGTGCCTGCCTCGACGCGGTCCTTCACCCCGTCAATGCGGTAACCGGATCCGGTGCGCGTCGCGGTGACACCGGGCTGCAACGGGCGCAGCGGCAGCCCTGGTTCGTAGACCGCCCACGACGCCACCAGTTCACCGGACACCAGCGCGTCGATGGTGTCGCCGTGTCCCTCCGGCGCCTCGACCAGACCCGCCAGCACGACACTGACCGGATGCAGCGGACCGGGCGCGACACTGTGGCCGATCTGTTCGGCCACCAACGCCAGATCGGCCACACCGTCGCCCGAAACGCTGCCGCCGCCAATGTCTTCGGGGACCAGCAGGCTGGCCCAGCCGAGCTCGGCTGCGCGTTGCCACCACTGCCCGTCGAATGAGGTGTCCGCGGCGTGCAGTTCCCGCACCCGGGTCAGCGAAGCCTCCTTCTCCAGGAAGGCCTGCGTCGTCGACGCGAACAGCATCTGTTCGGGATTGGCGACGCCTGTCATGCGATGACAAGCGCAGGTACGTCGGGCTTGTGGACCGAGACGTTGGGCACCTTGAACAGGTCGACGAGATTGCCGCCCATCACCTTTCGCTGCTCTTCCTCGGTCAGGCCCTGAGCCTGCAGGTCGTCGACGAGGTTGATCGGATCGGCGAGGCCTTCGGGATGCGGCCAGTCCGAACCGAAGATGATGCGGTCGACACCGCACAACTCCGACATCTTCTTGAAGTCGTCCTCCCAGAACGGTGCCACGTAGACGGCCCGCTTGAACGCCTCGATCGGGTCCTCGGGAAACTCTTGCGGCATCTTCGAATACACGTCTTGGAATTGGTAGAACAGGTAGGGCACCCACGACGCGCCGTTCTCGATCGACAGGATGCGCAGATCCGGGTTACGGGTCAGTGCACCGTGGCACACCAGCGCCGCCATGGTGTCCTCGATGGGCCGCTTACCCATCGACACCATCCGGAACGCCGTCGGCTTGAACGGCAGGAACTCGTCGGCGGGCTCCCAGTCGTTGAGGTAGGCGGCGTAGCCACTGTCGGAGGCGTGCATGCAGACCGGGATGCCGGCTTTGACGCAGGCGTCCCAGAACGGATCGAACTCGGGCAGGCCGAGCGAGCGGGTCCCGCGGTAACCGGGCACCGGGGCGGGCCGCACCAGCACGGTCTTGGCGCCGCGCTCCAGACACCAGTCGAGTTCTTCCAGGGCGCGGTCGACGACGGCCAGGTCGATGACGGGGGTGGAGAAGATCCGGCCCTCGTAGTCGAACTGCCACGTCTCATACATCCACTGGTTCAACGCGTGGATGATGTCGAGGATCAGGTCCGGGTCGTCCTTCAGCCGTTCCTCGACCAGGCTGGCCAGGGTCGGGAACATGATCGTGTAGTCCAGGCCCAGCCCGTCGAGCACCTCGAGGCGTGCCTCGGGATTGCGGAAGGCGGGGATGGCCTTCATCGGCTTGCCCATGATCTCGCGGAAACTCTTGCCCCCGCTGCCGTGCTTGAAGTAGTCCTCCTGCGCGCCGGGGCGGGCGACGACTTCGAAGGTCGGGTTGGGGATGTAGTCACTGATCGTGTTGCGCACCACGATCTTGGTGCGGCCGTGGACGTCGATGTAGTCGATGACGCCCTTGCGGCTGTCCGGCAGGAATTGCGTCAGCGCTTCCTTCGGCTCGTAAAAGTGATTGTCGGCGTCGAATACGGGATAGGGAAGCTCGCGCGAGGGCATGTCCGCCTCCAGAGAGTCTGATTGGTCGATAACGGTAATGACGTTACCACGACGGTACGCGGGCCGACAGGTTGGTCGAAAAACAGGGTTCTAGCAGCGAAGACGAGTCAGGGCAGCAGGCCGCGGACACAGAATTCGTAGATGTGCTCGCCGTCGATGGGCACGCCGTTGAGTTCGGCGCCCAGGCTGCGCAGCCGCATGGCTCCGAGCACCGCCTGCATGATCAGCGCTGCGGTGGTCTCGACTTCGAGGCCCGGCCGGAAGCTGCCCTCGTCGATGCCACGGTTCAGGATTTCGCCGATCAACTCGTGCAGCGGCGACAGCACCCGGGCGTACTCCCGCGGCAGCGACTCGGCGAGATGGTCGTTGTAATAGGTCAGGCCGCGGTTGATGCTGTCCTGTTTGGTGGATTCCGCCGGCGTGCAAATCCGGTCGATCAGCACGCGCATCGCCTCGGCGGCCGGTAGCGCATCGGTCTCGGTGCGCCAGTGCTTGGTCGATTCGGCCATGATCGTGTCGATCAACGCCAGCAACAGCTCATCCTTGGTGGAAAAGTGCTGGTAGAACGACCGCAGCGACGTCTTTGAGCGCTCGACGACCTCGAGGACGGTGAAGTCGGTGCGGCCCGTTTCGGCCAGGATCGACAGCGCTGAGCGCATGAAGCGGCTCTCCCGGGAGTCCGGATCGGCGCGCACCGCCTCGGGTGATCGTTGGTTGGCCTTGGCCATCGGGTCAGCTTATCGGTCGGGTTACAGTGACGAGAATGACGTTACCGTCTTGGAATGCGACAAGGTGAGGAACACATGACTGCGAATTCCGGGGAAGCCGTTCAGAACCCGTGGACGGTGGCGCGGCTGCTCGAACTCTTCGACGTCGAAGCCGACAGCCAGGATCGCTACATCGCCCCGACCGGTATCGCCGACGCCGACGAACGGCAGGTCGTCGAGGGCACGCAGGTGCTCGCGCAGGTGATTGTCGCCGCGGCAAAACGATTCGGCGGCAAGTCGATTCGCTCGGTGCACAGTGTCTTCGCCCGCGCGGTCCTGGTGGGGCCGCCGGTCATCCTCGACATCGACGTCGTCTCGGAAGGGCGCTCGACAGCCTCGGCGATCATCACCGCGTCGCAGAACGACAAGCGCTGCATGACGTTCACGGTGCTGGCCGATGTGCCCACCGCCGACGTGATCCGCCACCACCTGCCACGGCCGCAGGTGGCCGGGCCCGGTGAGGCCAACGTGTGCGAAATGCCCATGGGCGGAAGGCAAGTCAAGCTCGTCGACGTCATCGACATCAACAGCCCCGACGAGGTCGGGCCGCCGGAGGTCTACGCCTGGCTGCACTACGACCCCATCCCGTCGCGCGACGATCTGGCCAAGGCGCTGATCGCCTACTTCACCGGGCATCTCGGCATCTCGACGACCATGCGCGCACACGTTGGCATCGGCACGGCGCAGTCGCATTTCACGGTGTCGACCGCGCCGATGACGGTGACGGTCAGCTTCCACGAACCGGTCAGCTGGACCGGCTGGCTGCTCTACACCCACGAAAGCACCCAGGTCGGTGCCGGTATGTCCTACATCCGCGGCGCGGTGCACACCGAGGACGGTGAGCTGATCGCGTCCTTCACCCAGGACGCGTTGATCCGGCCGCTGCGGACCTCCGACAACGCGATCGCCGCCGAAGCCCGGATCTAGCGCCGCGATGAGCCTGGTGGCCGGCCGCGGCCCGCTCGGTCCGGACCGGGCCGGCTGGTTCTCCGCGCCGGTGGCAGATCCAATCGTCTACGTCGAGCCGCACCCGCGCCGGGTACAGGCGATGCGCAACGGTCAGACCGTCATCGACACCGAGAACGCCCTGCTGGTCCACCGCGCCGGCGCGCCGCTGAGCTACGCCTTCCCGGCGGGCGAAACAGCCGATCTGCCAACCGAACCCGAACCCGAGGCGCCCGGCTACGTGCGGGTGCCGTGGGACGCCGTCGACACCTGGGTGGAGGAGGGCCGAACCCTGGTGCACTATCCGCCCAACCCGTACCACCGGGTGGACTGCCGGCCCGCACGGCGCCGGCTACGGGTGCTGGTCGCCGGTGAAGTGCTGGTGGACACCGACGACACCGTGATCGTGTTCGAAACCGCGCTAGCGCCACGGCTTTACGTCGCACCGGAGCATGTACGTACCGGTCTGTTGCGGCGAACTGACACTTCGAGCTACTGCAACTACAAGGGATATGCCAGCTATTGGGCCGCCGGCGGCGTCGATGACGTTGCGTGGAGCTACGACGACCCGTTGCCCGAAACCCGGCCGATCGCCGGCTATTTCAGCTTCGATCCTGCGCGGGCCGAGGTGAGCGCCGAGCTGCCTAGCCCAGATCGCCGGCCTTGAACGTGTCGCACTGCTTGGGGTCACCGGTCTGATATCCGGTGGTGAACCACTTCTGTCGTTCGGCCGATGAACCGTGGGTCCACTGTTCGGGGTTGACCCGCCCGGTGGCCTGCTTCTGGATCCGGTCGTCGCCCACCGATGCAGCAGCGGACAGCGCGTCGGCAATGTCCTTATCGGTCAACGGTTCCAGATAGGTGACGTCGGTGCCGGGCTGTTTGGTGATGGCCGCGTAGTGCGCCCACACGCCGGCGTAGCAGTCGGCCTGCAGCTCCGTGCGCACGCTGCCGCCGGTGGCGCCCTGCGCCCCCTGCTGGGCGCGGCCGAGTACGCCGAGCAGGTCCTGCACATGGTGGCCGTACTCGTGGGCCACCACGTACTCCTGCGCCAACGGTCCACCGCTGGAACCGAATTGGGTCTTGAGAACGTCGAAGAAGTCGGTGTCGAAGTACGCGGTCTTGTCCACCGGGCAGTAGAACGGCCCGACGTCACTGGTCGCCGGGCCGCACCCGGTCTGCACCTGATTCTTGAACAGCATCATCTTCGGCCGGGTGTAGCCCTTGAGCAGGTCGCTCCACACTCCGTCGACGGAGTTGCCGGTGGCCACCACTCGGCATTCGACGTACTGGTTGGCGTCGGCGCCCGTCTTGCACTTGCTGAGGTCGTAGCCCGACTGCTCGGCGCCGGGCGGCAGGGTCTGCTGCGGGGTGGTCACCTGGCTTGGATCGATACCGAGGAACACGGCGAGCAACACCACCACCAGGCCGCCCAGGCCACCGCCGATCGCGATGCCCCGACCGCCGCCACCACCGGTCGAGGTGGTGCTGGTGTCGATCTGCATTCCCTCGTTAAAGGTCATCAGCACTCCTCGAGATCGGTACTTGAGGTGCGGTTACCCACCGCGTTCACCTTGCCACACTACGATTTCGTCGTGACCGTCGTCGCGGATCCGTCGACCGTGGCTTACACCACCCTGGGTGCGCTGCGCGGAACCACCGAAAGCGGCGTGCGGGTCTGGCGCGGCATTCCCTATGCCGAACAGCCCATCGGAGAGCGCCGTTTTCGTGCTCCCGCCCCCGTGCAACCGTGGGCCGGGGTGCGCGACGCTGTCGAGCACGGGCCCGTGCCCCCACAGGGTCGCTCGTTCGTCGGCGGTGGCCGCGACGACCCGAAGATCCGCGACGAAGCCTGCCTGACGCTCACGGTCTGGGCGCCTGAAACAAAGACCCCACTGCCCGTCATGGTCTGGATCCCCGGCGGCGCCTTCGTCTACGGCGCCGGCCAGTTGCAGCTCTACAACGGGTCCCGGCTGGCCGCCAACGGTGACGTCGTCGTGGTCAACGTGACCTACCGGCTCGGCGTGTTCGGCGGCTTCGAACTCGGCGACCTCGGTGCCGGATTCGCCGACAACCTGTGCCTGCGCGACCAGATCGCGGCGCTGCGCTGGGTGCAGGACAACATCGCCGCCTTCGGCGGAGACCCGCAGCGCGTCACGATCTTCGGCGAGTCAGCCGGTGCGACGTCGGTGCTGGCACTGCTCGCCAGCCCGGCAGGCGAGGGGTTGTTCGCCCGTGCGATCGCCCAGAGCCCGGCGCTGCCGCTCATCGCCGACCGGGCGACCCGGGCCAAGCGCGCCCACGAATTCGTCGACCTCGTCGGCGCCGACCCCGCCGCGTTCCCGGTGCTGCCGCAGCGGGTGCTGCGCCGCGCCGCGGGGGAGATGCAGCGCCGCAGCGCCGAGGCCACCCCGACGCTGGCCTATGGGCTCACCTACGGCGTGGACCTGTTGCCCAGGCATCCGATCGACGCCGCGCGGGCCGGTGAGGTCAATCCGGTGCCGCTGATCGTCGGGACCAACAGCCACGAGGCCTCGATGTTCGCGTGGTCCAAACCGCCGATGCTGCCGACCACCGCCGACGGGATCGACGCCTACTTCGACCGGGTCGCGCCGGACGCCCGGAACCGGGTGCTGGCCGGTTATCCGGACTATCCGCGCCGGCGGGCGCAGATCGACGTGGGTTCCGATGTCATGTTCGGCGCGCCGACGTGGGCCTTCGCCGACGCCTACAGCCCGCACGCCATCACCCACGTCTACCGGTTTGACCACACCACGTGGACCCTGCGGATGCTGGGGCTCGGCGCCACCCACGGCAGCGAGATCGTGCACATCCAACACAGCTACGGCTCATACCTGGGCCGCAAAATCCACCCGCTCGGCCGGCGCGTGCAGCCCGCGGTGGGTCGCCGGATGCAGCGCACCTGGCTGAACTTCGCCACCCACGGCGAATTGGAAGACTGGCCCCGTTACGACTCCACGCGACGCGCCACCCGCGTCATCCGGTCCAACCGCGACGTCTCCGTCGACGACCCCGACGCGCTGCGCAGACAGGCCTGGGCCGGGCTGTACTAGTGAAACCGCTTGTCGGTGTAGCGGCGCAGATTGGCCAGGAACCACCGGAACGACAGATTCATCAGCGGCCCGCCCACGATCAGCCCGAACCGGGCCGGGCCGTTCGCCTTCTGCGCCACCGTCCAGGTCAGCCGGCAGCCGCCCGGCGTCTCCTCCACGCGGTACTCCTCGGCGAAGGCGGCCACCACCTTGTTGGAGCAGGTGTTGAAGCGAAACGCCAGGTAGGTGTAGGGCTCCCAGGCCAGGAACTCCTCGTCACCGACCAGTCCGCCGAGCATGTTCACCGTGCGGGTGGTGCCGATGCCGTACGGCTTGGGGCTGGTCCAGGTGACACCGGTGATGACCTTGGCCCACTGGGACCAGGAGTCGGCGTCGGAGAGGACCTCGAACAGCTGCTCAGGTGTGATCGCGAGGTCCACGCTGTTGGAGTAGCGGAACTTCGCGTCGCGAATGAACGTCAGATCGACGCGCTCACAGGGATACATCGTGGTCATCAGGGCTACCTCCGTGGGAGACCATACATCGAGGTGACGTATGTCCGGTCGGGTCCACCTCATAGACTGATTCCTCGATTTCCTTTACATCCGTTTCTCGATTTCAGGAGTTTCAGTGCTGCGCAGTCACGCCGCCGGTTCGTTGCGGGCCTCCGACGCCGGACAGACGGTCACGCTGGCCGGCTGGGTGTCCACCCGGCGTGACCACGGCGGCGTCATCTTCATCGATCTGCGCGACGCCTCGGGTGTCTCGCAGGTGGTGTTCCACGATGCCGACGTGCTCGCGCAGGCGCACCGGCTGCGCGCCGAGTTCTGCGTCGCCGTCGAGGGCGTGGTCGGTATCCGCCCCGAGGGCAACGCCAACGCCGAAATCCCCACCGGCGAGATCGAAGTCAACGCGACAGCGCTGACCGTGCTGGGGGAGAGTGCCCCGTTGCCGTTCCAGCTCGACGAGCAGGCCGGCGAGGAAGCCCGGCTCAAATACCGTTATCTGGATATGCGCAGGCACGGCGGTCCCGGTGACGCAATCCGGTTGCGCTCCAAGGTGAATGCGGCCGCGCGCTCGGTGTTGGCCGCCCACGACTTCGTCGAGATCGAGACCCCGACGCTGACCCGCTCGACACCGGAGGGAGCGCGCGACTTCCTGGTGCCGGCCCGGCTGCAGCCCGGCTCGTTCTACGCGCTGCCGCAGAGCCCGCAGCTGTTCAAGCAGCTGCTGATGGTCGCGGGCATGGAGCGCTACTACCAGATCGCCCGGTGCTACCGCGACGAGGATTTCCGCGCCGACCGCCAGCCGGAGTTCACCCAGCTGGACATGGAGATGAGCTTCGTCGACGCCGACGACGTCATCGCGGTCTCCGAAGAAGTGCTGCGGGCCGTGTGGTCCACGATCGGCTACGACCTCCCGACGCCGATCCCGCGGATGTGTTACGACGAGGCGATGGGCCGCTTCGGTACCGACAAGCCCGATCTGCGGTTCGCCGTCGAACTCGTCGAGTGCACCGAGTACTTCAAGGACACGCCGTTCCGGGTGTTCCAGGCGCCCTACGTCGGTGCCGTGGTCATGGCCGGCGGCGCCTCGCAGCCGCGCCGCACCTTGGACGGCTGGCAGGAGTTCGCCAAGCAGCGCGGGCACAAGGGCTTGGCATACGTACTGATCGGTGAGGACGGCGAGCTGAGCGGCCCGGTCGCCAAGAACCTGTCCGACACCGAACGCGCCGGGTTGGCCGCCCACGTCGGTGCCGCACCGGGCGACTGTGTGTTCTTCGCAGCCGGGACCCCGAAGGGTGCGCGTGCACTGCTCGGGGCGACGCGCATCGAGATCGCCAAGCGGCTGGACCTCATCGATCCGAACGCGTGGGCCTTCACCTGGATCGTGAAGTGGCCGCTGTTCGAACCGGCCGACGATGCGACCGCAGCCGGCGATGTCGCGGTGGGATCAGGCAACTGGACCGCGGTGCACCACGCATTCACCGCGCCGATGCCGGACTCTGAGGCGACCTTCGACACCGATCCGGGCTCGGCGCTGGCCAACGCCTACGACATCGTCTGCAACGGCAACGAGATCGGCGGCGGGTCGATCCGTATCCACCGCCGCGACGTGCAGGAGCGGGTGTTCGCGATGATGGGCATCGATCACGATGAAGCCCGGGAGAAGTTCGGATTCCTGTTGGACGCCTTCACCTTCGGCGCCCCGCCGCACGGCGGCATCGCCTTCGGCTGGGATCGTATCGTCGCGCTGCTGGCCGGGGTCGACTCGATCCGCGAGGTGATCGCGTTCCCGAAGTCCGGGGGTGGTGTCGACCCGCTGACCGATGCGCCTGCGCCGATCACCGCGCAACAGCGCAAGGAATCCGGAATAGATTTCAAGCCGGAGAAGCTGGACAAGCCATGACCGATACCCCTGACTTTGCGTCGCTGAACGAATTCAACAAGAACATCGTCGAGGAATTCCGGGCCAACGCCGGAGTCGTCGGCGGACCGTTCGAAGGCCGCCCGCTGCTGCTACTGCACACCACCGGCGCGAAGTCCGGCGAGCCGCGGCTGGCTCCGCTGGCCTACTTCCATGTCGACGGCAAACTGATCATCATCGGTTCGAAGGCCGGCGCCGACACCAACCCGGACTGGGTGCACAACCTGCGGGCGAACCCGCGGGCGCACATCGAGATCGGCACCGATGCCTACGACGTGGTCGCGCGTGAGTTCTCGCGCGAGGAACGCGACGAGGCCTACCCGAAGGTCGTGGCGGAGGCGCCCGGGTTTGGCGAATACCAGTCCAAGACCAGCCGGGTCATCCCGCTGTTCGAGCTGACTCGCGCCTGACGCAGCCCGGTAGGGTTGGGCTGATGACCGCCGAAACGCTGAGCCCGCAAGACCTTTCGTTTCTCGCTCGTCCGCTCTACGGATTCTTCTCGACCGCCGCCGGCGCATTGCCGCCGCAGCCTCGGCCGGTGTGGTTCGAGGTGACCGCCACCGGTCAGGTCGAACTCTTCACCGGAGTCGACACCCCGAAGGTGCGTCAGCTGCGCCGCGACTCGCGCGCATCCCTGGTCGTGGCCGCTCCGGTCGGCGAGCGTGAACGCTGGGTGTCGGTGGCCGGCCCGACAACCCTGGTATCGGACGGCGCCTGGGCGCTCGTCGAGCGACTGGCGGCGCGCTACTGGGATCTCGACGATCCCACCCGCGCGCAGGATCTGGCTCAGATGCGTGACGAGGAATGGCTGCGAGTCATCATCCAACCGGAAACTGTGCGCCGTTACGCGATGTGAAGTCAGACGACCTTGGCGGCCAGCGCCGCCAGCTTCGCGTCGAGATCCTCTGCGGCCCTGAGTAGCTCCGGATTCGGTTCCACGACCATCAGGGACGACGGTTTCACGTAGGTCAGACTGCTGCCACTCGCCTCATCGAGCAACAACAGCTCGACCGGAGCGAACAAGCCTGCTGTCACGTCATGGCGAATCATGGTGATGGCGATCAGCGGATTGCCGAGGATGACGCGCAACACCTTGCGCTCGATGCCGGCTTTGGTGATCCAGGCGCCGTGATCGAGCAACGCGAACAGCATGAATCCGCTTGGCCCGACGTATTTCTCGACCCGCTCCTGATAGGAATGCCAGTCACCGCCGGCGGCCCCGATGTCGCCGATCGGCACCGGCCGCTCGCCGATGTCGGCGAGCAGCGCGGCAACCAGGTCGTCGTAACTTTTGGCGCTGTCGTAGCGCAGTCGGACCCCGTCGAAGTGGGTCTCGGTCGCCATGTCAGAGCCGCTCGATGATCGTGGCGTTGGCCATGCCGCCACCCTCACACATCGTTTGCAGACCGTAGCGTCCGCCGCGCTGTTCGAGCGCGTTGACCAGGGTGGTCATGATCCGCGCGCCGCTGGCACCCAGCGGGTGACCGATCGCGATCGCGCCGCCGTTGACGTTGGTCCGTGAAAGATCTGCTCCGGTGTCGCGAGCCCAGCTCAGCACCACCGGCGCGAAGGCCTCGTTCACCTCGAACAGGTCGATATCCGCCAGCGTCAGTCCGGCCCGCGCCAGCACCTTCTCGGTGGCGGGGATGACGCCGGTCAGCATGTACAGCGGATCCGAGCCCACCACGGTGGTGGTGTGGATGCGTGCCAGCGGCTTCCAGCCGTGCTTGCGCGCGACCTCGGACGTGGTGATCAGCACCGCGGCACTGCCGTCGGATAGCGGCGAGGAGTTGCCAGGAGTGATCTCCCAGTTGATCTGCGGGAAGCGGGCCGCGTAGGCCTCGTTGTAGAAGGCCGGCTTCAATCCGGCCAGCGTCTCGACCGTCGTTCCGGGACGGATGATCTCGTCGGTCTGCAGGCCCGCGATCGGTACCAGCTCGTTGTCGAACAACCCGTCCTTGGTGGCTTGCGCGGCCTTCTCGTGGCTGGCGGCGGAGAACTCGTCGAGCTCGGTGCGCGAGAGTCCCCAGCGTGCGGCGATCAGCTCCGCGCTGATGCCCTGCGGCACCAGGCCGTCCGAATACCGCTCGGCGAACCGGGTGCCGAACGGATCGCTGCCCGGCAGCACCGACGAACCCATGGGCACGCGGCTCATCGACTCCACACCGCCGGCGATCACCACGTCGTAGGCGCCCGCGATGACGCCCTGCGCGGCGAACGAGATCGCCTGCTGGCTCGAACCGCATTGCCGGTCGACGGTCGTCCCGGGCACCGACTCTGGGAAACCGGCCCCCAACAGCGCGTTTCGGGCGATGTTGACTGCCTGGTCACCCGCCTGAGTCACCGCGCCCGCGATGACGTCGTCGATCTCGGCCGGGTCGACACCGGTGCGTGCGACCAGCTCGGAGAGGCTGTGCGCCAGCAGATCGGCGGGAAGCACGCCGTGCAAGGCGCCGCTGGGCTTGCCCTTGCCGATCGGTGTGCGGACCGCTCCCACGATGACGGCGTCCCGCCCTGAGTAACCGGCCATGTTGTCCTCCTGAACTCGTCGCTGAGTACTGCTCTCTATACCCAGCTATAACACCTAGGTATAGTGAAAACAACTCAGAAACGGAGTGACTTACGTGACACTGCTGCAGGGACCCCTCGTCGATCGCGACACCTGGTCGGCGGTCGGGAAATGCCCGATCGAGAAGACCATGGCGGTCATCGGAACCAAGTCGGCGATGCTGATCCTCCGGGAGGCCTTTTACGGCACCACCCGGTTCGACGACTTCGCCCGACGGGTGGGCATCACCAAGGCCGCCACGTCGGCGCGGCTCACCGAGCTCGTCGACGCCGGCCTGCTGACCAGGCAGCCTTATCGTGAGCCGGGGCAGCGGGTGCGCGACGAGTATGTGCTCACCGACGCCGGCACCGAACTGATGCCGGTGGTGTGGGCGATGTTCGAGTGGGGGCGGCGGCATCTTCCCGACGAGAGCCGGCTGCGGCTGACCCACTTGGACTGTGGCGCCGACGCGACCGTCGAAATCCGTTGCACGCAAGGCCATCTCGTGCCGCCCGAGGAACTGGGTGTAGAGCTCAAGCGGAAAGGCGCCGCGCCTACGCCGCGGTGACACCGCCCCCGCCTACGATGTCCGGTGTGGACTCCACGCTGGCGTACATCGATCAAGGATCCTTCCTCGGACTGCGGGCGCTCGGTCGCGGACCGCTGGCCCAGTACGCCTGGATCTATGAGCATGCGGTCGACTTCGACGGGCTGCGGCGGTTTCACCACAATCTGGGCCACGGACTGCTCGGGCGTCGCATCGAGCGGTCGCCACTTCCATTCGGAAGGGACCACTGGGTGACGTGGCGGGGTCCCCGCGATCTCGACGTCGCCGCCACCCCCGCCCGCGTGCCGAGGTGATCGACTGGCTCGACGAGCAGATCCACGTGCCGATCGACCCGGAAGCCGGGCCGTCCTGGCGGCTGGCGGTTCTTCCGTTCAGTGGGGGCGGTGCGGCGGTCACGCTGATCGCGTCGCACTCGATCTGCGACGGCCTCGGGCTGACTCTGGCGATCAAGCAGGCCGCCAGCGGTGAGACGTGGGAACTGGGTTATCCCGAGCCGAACGCGCGCACCCGCGGTCGGGCGCTGCGCGAGGACACCGTCGAGATCATGCGAGCGGTTCCCGATTTCGCCAAGGCGGTTGCCGCCGCGGTGCGGTTGGCCAAGAACAACGGCGCCGAGATGACGTCCTCGGCTGGGCGGTCGGCGCCGCGGGTGGCCAAGCTCGACGGAGCCGAGTTGGTCAGCGTGCCGTCGATAGCGGCCTTCATTGACGACGATCACTGGCAAAATCGCATGGAAAGTCTTGGCGGAACAAGCAATTCGTTGTTCGCGGCGATCGCCGCAAAGCTCGGACAGACCTTCGGCCGGGTGGACGAGAGCGGCCGGGTGAGGCTGCAGTTCCCGGTCAGTGAGCGCACGCCGGGGGATACCCGGGCCAACGCGCTGAGTGGGATGACCCTGACCGTCGACCCCACCGACGTCACGACGAGCGTACGTGGCGTGCGTGCCGAATTGAAGAAAGCCCTGTCGGCCTTGTCGGAGACCAGTTTCGAGCTGCTCGGCCCGGTGGCGCTCGCGCCGCTGATCCCGGCAAGTCTGGCCCGCCGGCTCGAAGGGATGGCGCTCGGTGCAGGTGCTCCGGTGGGCTGCTCGAACCTGGGCAAGCTGGACGCCGCGGTGAACCGCCCGGACGGCTCCGACGCCGAATTCCTCATCCTGCGCCAGGTCGAATCCCGGACCACCGCCGAGATCCTCGACCGACTTGGCGGCACGTTGTTCCTGGCATCAGGCCAGGTCAACGGAAAGGTCTCGATCACGGTATCCGCATGGCGCCCCGGTGGCCCCAACAGCAAAGACCTGCTGAAGGCCTCGGTAGGTAAGGTCCTCGACGAATTCGGGCTCACCGCCACCATCGAGTAACCGGAATCGTGTGACACCTGTCAGAAATTCTGGTGGCCCATGAGGCTGATCACACGGGTTATGCTGACAAGATCCGTTAGTCCTACTATGTAGCGGTGCTAAATGGGGCAGCGGTGAATCGACAGGCTGATCTGCGAGGCCAGAAGGGGGTCCGGTCGTGACGCTGGAAAGCCAGACCTACGCATCCTCGGGCGCGCCGGCCGACGACGCTCCCGCCGGCCGGGATCAGAAGCAGGCTCAACCTTCAGGTCACCGCACCAAGCGCCGTGGACCGCTGCAGCTCCTGCGCAAGGTGTGGCTGCCGATCGTGATCGTTCTGGTGATCGCCATCGCCGCCTTCGGCGTTTTCCGCCTGCACGGCGTGTTCGGAAAGACCGAGACGACCCGGCCCGGTAGCGGCCTGGCCAATGACACCAAGCCCTTCAACCCGAAGACCGTGGTCTACGAGATCTACGGCCCGCCGGGCGCCGTCGCCACCATCAACTACCTCGACCTCGACGCCCAGCCGCAGATCGCGCGGGACGTCACCCTGCCGTGGTCGCTGACCCTGACCACCACCGCGCCGGCCGCCTCGGCCAATATCGTCGCCCAGGGCGACAGTGACACGATCGGTTGCCGGATCACCGTCAACGGCGAGCTCAAGGACGAGAAGACCAACACCGGTGTGAACGCGCAGACCTTCTGCCTGGTCAAGTCCGCATGATCCTGCTCAACAAAGACGAAAAGCCGCAGGCGGAACCGGGGAGGCGGCCCCACATCGCCCAGTGGGTCCGCTGGCTGTCCGTCCCGATCATCCTGGGCTGGCTGGCACTGACCGTCGTCACGAACATCGTGGTGCCGCAGGTCGAGGTCGTCGGCCAGATGCAGTCGGTGCCGATGACCGCGATGGACGCGCCGTCGTCCGTCGCGATGAGCACGATCGGCAACACCTTCCAGGAGTTCAAGTCGAACACCTCGGTGATGATCGTGCTGGAAAGCGATCAGCCGCTCGGCGATGCCGCGCACCAGTACTACAACGAGATCGTCAAGAAGCTCGACGCCGACAAGAAACACGTCGAGCACATCCAGGACTTCTGGAGTGATCCGCTCACCGCCGCCGGATCGCAGAGCTCCGACGGCAAATCCGCCTATGTGCAGGCCTATCTGGCCGGCAACATGGGCGAGGGTCTGGCCAACGAGTCGGTCGAGGCCGTCAAGACGATCGTCGAGAGCGTGCCCGCGCCGCCGGGGATCAAGGCCTACGTCGCCGGATCGTCGGCTCTGATCAACGACACCCACATCGCCGGTGACCGCAGCCTCAAGATCATCACCGGTCTGACGTTCGGCGTCATCACGGTGATGCTGCTGGTCGTCTACCGCTCGATCGTTACGGTGCTGATCGCGTTGGTGATGGTGTTCCTCGAACTGGCGGCCGCCCGTGGCGTGGTGGCCTTCCTGGGTTATCACCACCTGATCGGGCTGTCGACGTTCGCGGTCAACCTGCTGGTGATGGTCGCGATCGCGGCCGGCACCGACTACGTGATCTTCTTGTTCGGCCGCTATCAGGAGGCGCGCAGCAAGGGCGTCGACAAAGAGTCGGCCTACTACGAGATGTATCACGGCACCGGGCACGTGATCGTCGGTTCCGGGATGACCATCGCCGGCGCGCTGTTCTGTCTGCACTTCACCCGTAGCCCGATGTTCCAGTCGATGGGCGTTCCGCTGTTCGTCGGCATGGTGGTGGTGGTTAGCGCCGCGATGACGCTCGGCCCCGCCGTTGTGACCGCGGCCAGCCGCTTCGGCCTGTTGGAGCCCAAAGCGGCGTCCCGCGAACGTTTCTGGCGGCGCATCGGAACCGCCGTGGTCCGGTGGCCAGGACCGATCCTGGTGGCGACGACATTCGTCTGCCTGATCGGGCTGCTGGCGCTGCCCGGCTACCGAACCGACTACAACGACCGGCACTATCTGCCTGCCGACATTCCGGCCAGTGAGGGGTTCGCCGCCGCCGAGCGGCACTTCCCGGAGGCGCGGCTGAGCCCCGAACTCCTGATGCTGCAGAGCGATCACGACCTGCGCAACTCCGCCGACTTCCTGGTGATCGATCGGGTGGCCAAGGCCATCTTCCACACCCCGGGCATCGGGCGGGTGCAGACCATCACCAGGCCCCTGGGCACCCCGATCGAACACAGCTCGATCCCGTTCCTGCTGGGTATGCAGGGCACCACGCAGACGCTGAACCAGTCCTACATGCAGGACCGGATGAAGGACATGCTGAAGATGGGCGACGACATGAACGTCTCCATCAACCAGATGACGAAGATGTACGACCTGCTCGGGCAGCTCAACGCCGTCACGCACAGCATGGTCGGCAAGATGGACCTGACGCTGGCCGACATCCAGACGCTGCGGAACCACATCGCCGACTTCGACGACTTCTTCCGGCCGATCCGCAACTACTTCTACTGGGAACCGCACTGTTTCGACATCCCGGTGTGCTGGTCGATCCGGTCGGTGTTCGACACCCTCGACGGCATCGACACGATGACCGACGACTTCCAGGTCCTGGTACCGGATCTGCACAAGCTGGACCTGTTGACGGCCCAGATGCGCACGCTGATGCCGCCGATGATCGACACGATGCGCTCGATGCGGACCATGCAGCTGACCCTGCAGAGCACCCAGTCCGGTCAGCAGGACCAGATCGCGGCGATGCAGGACAACCAGAGCGCGATGGGCAAGGCGTTCGACGAGGCCAAGAACGACGACTCGTTCTACCTGCCGCCGGAGGCGTTCGACAATCCGGACTTCAAGCGCGGCATGAAGATGTTCTTGTCACCGGACGGAAAAGCGGTGCGGTTCATCATCTCTCATGAGGGTGATCCGATGTCGCCGGAGGGTCTCAGCCATATCGATCCGATCAAGAATGCGGCGTTCGAGGCGATCAAGGGCACCCCGCTGGAGGGCTCCAAGATCTATCTCGCCGGCACCGCCGCCAGCTTCAAGGACATGCAGGACAGCGCCGACTACGACTTGATGATCGCCGGGTTGGCAGCCCTGTGCCTGATCTTCATCATCATGCTGATCATCACCCGAGCCGTGGTGGCCTCCGCGGTGATCGTCGGCACGGTGGCGTTGTCGCTGGGCACGTCATTCGGTCTGTCGGTGTTGATCTGGCAGGACCTGATCGGCCGTCCGCTGCACTGGATGGTGATGGTGATGGCGATCGTCATCCTGCTCGCGGTCGGTTCCGACTACAACCTGCTGCTGGTGGCGCGCCTCAAGGAGGAGATCCCCGCCGGGCTCAAGACGGGCATCATCCGCGCGATGGGCGGCAGCGGTTCGGTTGTCACCTCCGCCGGCCTGGTGTTCGCGGTGACGATGGCGGCCATGGCCTTCAGCGAGCTGACCGTCATCGCACAGGTCGGCACGACCATCGGCATGGGTCTGCTGGTCGACACGCTGGTGATCCGGTCGTTCATGACGCCGTCGATCGCCGCCCTGATGGGCCGGTGGTTCTGGTGGCCGCAGCGGGTGCGTCCACGTCCGGTGCCGAGCCCGTGGCCGTCGCCGGCGACCAGGGCGGCGAACACCGAGCCGATCCCGGCCCAATCCCAGCAGTAGCCAACCGCTTTCGGAGCGGTCCGAGTCAATGCATCGCGTTGTGGGCGCCGTCCACACAGCCGCGCTGATAGCTGGCGGCATGCTGGGCGGCTTGGCCCGCGCAGTACGCCGCGATCGACTCCTCGTGGGCCTGGTAGCCGCCCGCGTCGACCCACCGCTGCCCGTCGGCGTAGCCGGCCCAGTAGGCGGTGTCCTTGCGGTCTGAGGTCAACATGAAGACCACGCCGAGGATGGCGAACAGCGCGATCACAAGTGCGGCCTGAACCCAGCGGTTGCTGAGCCAAGGCCACAGACGGGCGGGTATCCACCGCGGCTTGGGCCGATCCACACCGAAGATTCTTGCACCCCTGGGGAAGTAGTCTCGCGGTTGTGCTGCATCTGCGGGTGATCGCGCCGGTCGACGTTCGTGACGACGTGTTGGCTGTCCTGCAGGGGCAGGTCGGGGTGACGCACCTGGTGGTGCATCGGGGGGCGGCGCTGGACCCGCCGGGCGACGAGATCTCCGCCGACATCGCCCGGGAATGCGCCAACGACGTCATCGACGACCTGAAGGCACTGGACTTGCATCACCACGGCGCCATCACCCTCGATCTGGTGGACACCGTGGTGTCCACCGCGGCCTACCGCGCCGAGAAGGAGGCCGACGGCGACCCGGGGGACGCGATCGTGTGGGAGGAGCTGTCGGCCCGCACCCGCGAGGAGTCCACGCTCAACATCACTTTCCTGTTGTTTCTGTGCCTGGCGTGCATGATCGCTGCGGTCGGCGTGGTGACCGACTCTCCCGTCACGGTGGTCGGCGCCATGGTCGTCGGCCCGGAGTTCGGCCCGCTGGCGGCCCTGGCGGTGGCGCTGGTGCGCCGGAGGCTGGACCTGGCCCGCCGTGCGTCACTGGCGCTGGTGGTCGGGTTCCCGGTCGCCATGGCCGCCACTGCGGCGTTCGTGCTCGGCGGCGAGGCGCTGGGCTGGATCAAGCTGGGCAGCACCCGCCAGCTCACCGACGTCGACTTCATATTTCAGGTCGGCCCACTGTCGTTCGTCGTCGCGCTGCTGGCCGGTGCGGCAGGCATGCTCTCGCTGGTGTCGGCCAAGTCCGCGGCCCTGGTCGGGGTGTTCATCTCGGTGACCACCGTGCCCGCCGCGGGTTTCGCGGTCGTCGCCGCATCGGTCGGAGAATGGGACGTCGCCGTCGAGTCCGCGGCGCAATTGGCGATCAACCTGGTGGGCATCACCCTGGCCGGAGTGCTGGTGCTGGCGATGCGGCGCCGCCACGAGACGCGCCGCCGCGGTACGGGCTGACCGCGGCGGGACCGTTGACCGACTAGTGTCTAGCGCCTGTGGGGTGGATGATCAACATCGCAAATATGAAGGACCATGTCTCGCGGCGCGGAATCGTGATGACGGTCTGTGCCGCCGTGGTCGCGGGTCTCGCGGTGGCAACGCTGCTCCACGTGCCGACCCCTCCCGACGTCGGCCCCGGCGCACCTGAGCCGAGTCGTACGAACGCCCCCTGGCTCGATCCGGGGAAGGCCCCCGGACCTGCCATCGAGATGCCGAGTTCTGGTGCGGCCGCGCCGCCGACAGTCCCGCCACCGCCTCCACCGCCGGCGCCGGAACCCGTTCCGACGGTCACACCGACGCCCGTTCCGAGTCCCACCTACACACCGACTCCGACGTACACCCCGACCCCGACTCAGACAGCGGCTCCGGCGCAGACGGCGACGGAGGCGACGACCAGCCCGACGGAGACATCCACCACTCCCAGCGAGCAGCCCGCCTTCCCCATCCGGCCCAGCCGGGCGCCCTCGACCCTGCTTCCCAACGGCGGACGGCGTAGCTGAGAAGTCCAGGCCCGTCGCACCGCGCCATGCGTTTTCGAGGGTCTTGTGATGGGATTAGCGGCCTATGGGCATCAAAGTGGCGCTCGAGCACCGCACCACCTACACCTTCGACCGATTGGTGGAGGTGCACCCGCATGTCGTCCGGCTGCGGCCCGCACCGCACTCGCGTACGCCCATTGAGGCCTACTCGTTGGAGGTCGAGCCCGCCGACCATTTCATCAACTGGCAGCAGGACGCCTTCGGCAACTTCCTGGCCCGGCTCGTGTTTCCCACCCGGACACGGGAACTCACCATCAAGGTCGGGCTGATCGCCGACCTCAAGGTCATCAACCCGTTCGACTTCTTCATCGAGGACTATGCGGAGACCTTCCCGTTCGTCTACCCCAAGGCACTCAAAGACGACCTGGAGCCCTACCTGCGGCCGGTCGACGAAGGCGACGAGGGATCGGGGCCGGGGGACCTGGTGGGTTCGTGGGTTCGGGATTTCGTCGTCGCACCCGGGACCCGGACCATCGACTTCCTGGTGGCGCTGAACCGCGCGGTCAACGGCGACGTCGGATACAGCGTGCGGATGGAGGCCGGGGTGCAGACCCCGGATCACACCCTGCGCACCGGCATCGGATCCTGCCGCGACTCCGCGTGGCTTCTGGTGTCGATCCTTCGGGGACTGGGTTTGGCGGCGCGGTTCGTCTCGGGCTATCTGGTGCAGCTGACCTCAGACGTCGAGGCGCTCGACGGTCCGTCCGGGCCGGCTGCTGATTTCACCGATCTGCACGCCTGGACCGAGGTGTACGTCCCCGGTGCAGGCTGGATCGGGCTGGACCCCACCTCCGGTTTGTTCGCCGGGGAGGGTCACATCCCGCTGGCCGCCACCCCGCATCCGTCCTCGGCGGCGCCGATCACCGGTACCACCGGGATCGCCGAGGCCACCCTGGATTTCGCGAACATCGTCACCCGCGTGCATGAGGATCCGCGTGTCACGCTGCCCTACACCGACGCCGCATGGGCCGCGATCAACCAGCTCGGCGCCCGCATCGACGAACGGCTGGCCGACGCCGATGTGCGGCTGACCGTCGGCGGCGAGCCGACCTTCGTCTCGGTGGACAACCAGCTCGACGAGGAGTGGATCACCGCCGCCGACGGCCCGCACAAACGGGAGCGCGCCTCGGTGCTGGCCGCGCGCCTGAAGGCGGTATGGGCGCCCGGTGGTCTGGTGCAGCGCAGCCAGGGCAAGTGGTATCCGGGAGAACCGTTGCCGCGCTGGCAGATCGGAATCCACTGGCGCCGCGACGGCGAGCCGCTCTGGGCCGACGCCGCGCTGCTGGCCGACCCGTGGGGCGCCGACAGCAGCGACGTCGATCCTGAAGCGGCACAACAGATCCTGTCGGCGATCGCCGACGGTCTCGGACTGCCGGCCACCCAGGTGCGCGCGGCGTTCGAGGACCCGCTGAGCCGGTTGGCGCACGCGGCGCGCCTGCCCGCCGGCGACCCCGTCGACGCCGGAGACGATCTGGAGACCGACACCGTGGCAGCGCGAGCGGCGCTGCTGGCCCGCCTGGAAGAGCCGGTCACCGCACCGGCCGCCTTCGTGCTGCCGTTGCACCGCCGCGAGGACGACGCCGGCTGGGCCAGTGCCGACTGGCGGCTGCGCCGAGGCCGGGTGGTGCTGCTCGAGGGGGACTCCCCGGCCGGTCTGCGACTACCGCTGGACTCGATCAGCTGGGAGCCGCCGCGCCCGTCGGCGCCCGCCGACCCGACCGCCAGCGGTACCCGCGCGTTGCCGGTCGATCCCGGAACCGCCGACGCCGCCGTGGAGGATTCGCCCACCGCGCCCACCACCGCGATGGTCGCCGAGGTCCGCGACGGAGTGCTGTACATCTTCATCCCGCCCACCGAGGAGCTGGAACACTTCGTCGATCTGATCACCCGCGTCGAGGCGGCCGCCGCGAAGATCGCCTGCGCGGTGGTCATCGAGGGCTACGGGCCGCCGCCCGACGCGCGGCTGGAATCCATGTCCATCACGCCGGATCCCGGTGTCATCGAGGTCAACGTCACACCCGCCGCCAGCTTCGCCGAGCAGCGCGACCAGTTGCGCACCCTCTACGACGAGGCTCGGCTGGCCCGGCTGTCGACCGAGTCGTTCGACGTCGACGGGACTCACGGTGGCACCGGCGGCGGCAACCACATCACGCTGGGCGGCATCACCCCGGCCGACTCGCCGCTGCTGCGCAGACCCGACCTGCTGGTGTCGCTGTTGACCTACTGGCAGCGCCATCCGGCCCTGTCGTATCTGTTCGCCGGCCGGTTTATCGGCACCACGTCGCAGGCGCCTCGGGTCGATGAGGGCCGCTCCGAAGCGCTCTACGAACTCGAGATCGCCTTCGCCGAGATCGCCCGGCTGACCGCATCGGGGACACCTCAGCCGTGGATCGCCGACCGGGCGTTGCGCCACCTGCTGACCGACATCACCGGCAACACCCACCGCGCCGAGTTCTGCATCGACAAGCTGTACAGCCCCGACAGTCCCCGCGGCAGGCTGGGCCTGCTGGAGCTGCGCGGCTTCGAGATGCCCCCGCACTTCCAGATGGCGATGGTGCAGTCGCTGCTGGTGCGCGCGCTGGTCGCACGGTTCTGGGACGAGCCGCTGCGGGCGCCGCTGATCCGGCATGGCCTCAATCTTCACGGTCGATACCTGTTGCCGCACTTCATTATTCACGACATCGCCGATGTCTGCGCCGACCTGCGCGCGCACAACGTCAACTTCGACACCAGCTGGCTGGACCCGTTCACCGAGTTCCGCTTCCCCCGGGTGGGCACCGCGGTGTTCGACCACGTCGAGATTGAGCTGCGCGGCGCCATCGAACCGTGGAACACCCTCGGCGAGGAATCCACCGGCACCGGCACCGCGCGCTACGTCGACTCGTCGGTGGAGCGCATCCAGGTCCGCACCATCGGTGCCGACCGGCAGCGTCACATCCTCACCTGCAATGGCTACCCGATCCCGATGCTGGCCACCGACAACCCCGACGTCTTGGTCGGCGGCGTCCGCTACCGGGCCTGGCAGCCGCCGAGCGCGCTGCACCCGTCCATCTCCGTCGACGGCCCACTGCGGTTCGAACTGGTCGACATGGCCACCGGCACCTCCCGCGGGGGCTGCACCTATCACGTCTCGCACCCCGGTGGCCGGGCGTACGACACCCCGCCGGTCAACGCCGTGGAGGCCGAATCGCGCCGCGGACGACGCTTCGAGGCCACCGGGTTCACCCCCGGCAAGGTCGATATCGGCGACATCCGGGAGAAACTGGCCCGGCAATCCACGGACGTCGGTGCGCCGGGGATCCTCGACCTGCGACGGGCCCGCACAGTGCTGCAGAACTGATGGGGATCACCGACCCGAATATGCTCGGGGCGGGCCATGCGCGTGCAGGAGTCTGGAATCAGGAGGTGGGCCGTTGTCGCTGTCCGCTGCCGGTTCTGGATTGAGCCGCTCAAGTCATGACCCGGACCGTCTGCTCGCCGGGTACCGCGCGGCACGCGCCCAGGACGCCCTGTTCGACGTGCACGGCGGAGGGGCGGGTGCCTTCGGCGACACCGGGTACGACGAGTTCGTCGACGCCACCGGGACCATCCGGCCGTCCTGGCAGGAACTCGGTGATCTCATCGGCGAGCGCGGCCGGGCCGGGCTGGAGCGGTTGCGCGGCGTGGTGCGCGGGTTGGTCGACAACGACGGCATCACCTACATCGAGGTCGACGATTCGGGAGCCGCTCCGGGCGAGGGCATCTCGACGCCGGGCACCTGGCATCTCGACGCAATACCGCTGGTGGTGTCGGCCGCAGACTGGGAGACGCTGGAAGCCGGTGTGCTGCAACGGTCCCGGCTGCTCGACGCGGTCCTGACCGACCTCTACGGTGAGCGTCGGGCGATCACCACCGGGATCCTGCCGCCGCAGTTGTTGTTCGGGCATCCCGGGTACATCCGGGCCGCCCGCGGTATCGAGAATCCCGGGCGCCATCAACTGTTCATGCTCGGCTGTGATGTCAGCCGGGCCGCGGACGGCCGGTTCGTGGTCAACGCCGACTGGGCGCAGGCGCCGTCGGGGGCCGGGTACGCGCTGGCCGACCGCCGGGTGGTAGCCCATGCGGTGCCCGACGTCTACGAGCGCATCGGTCCGCGCCCGGCCTCGCCGTTCGCGCAGGCGCTGCGGCTGGCGCTCATCGAGGCCGCGCCCGAGGCCGCCGAGGATCCGGTGGTGGTGGTGCTCAGTCCCGGCATTCACTCCGAGACCGCGTTCGACCAGGCCTATCTGGCGTCGGTGCTGGGCTTTCCCCTGGTGGAGAGCGCGGACCTGGTGGTGCGCGACGGCAAGCTGTTGATGCGGTCGCTGGGCACCCTGAAGCGGGTGGACGTGGTGCTGCGCCGGGTCGACGCCGACTACGCCGACCCGCTGGACCTGCGACCCGATTCCCGGCTCGGCGTGGTCGGCCTGGTCGAGGTGCAGCGGCGGGGAGCGGTGACGGTGGTGAACACCCTCGGCGCCGGGATTCTGGAAAGCCCTGGGCTGCAGCGCTTCCTGCCACAACTGGCGGAGCGGTTGCTGGGGGAGAAGCCGCTGCTCGACACCCCGCAGCTGTACTGGGGCGGATTCGACCGGGAGCGCTCACATCTGGTGGCGCGACTGAACACCCTGTTGATCAAGTCGACGGTCGGCGGCGAGACGATCGTGGGGCCTGCGTTGTCGGCGGAGCAGCGCCAGGAGCTGACCGCGCGCATCGAGGCGCACCCGTGGCAGTGGGTGGGCCAGGAGCTGCCGCAGTTCTCCTCCGCGCCCACCGATCGCTATCCGGGCGGGGTGTCGGCGGCCAGTGTCGGAATGCGTTTGTTCACGGTGTCCCAGCGCGGCGGGTATGCGCCGATGATCGGTGGCCTCGGCTACGTGCTGGCGCCCGGCAACTCCGCTTATGTACTGAAAACCATTGCCGCCAAGGATGTCTGGATCCGGCCGCCGACGCGAGCCAAGGCCGATACGTTGACCGTGCCGCCGGTGGAGCTGCCCAGCGGCACCCGCTCCATCAGCTCGCCGCGCGTGCTGTCGGACCTGTTCTGGATGGGCCGCTACGGCGAGCGCGCCGAGAACCTGGCCCGGCTGCTGATCGTCACCCGCGAGCGCTACCACGAATATCGCTACCGCCAGGACATGGACGGCAGCGAATGCGTGCCGGTCCTGTTGCACGCCCTGGGTGTGGTCACCGGCACCGAGACCGAAGCCGCGGGCACCTACGCCGAGGCGGTGTCCGCCGCTCAGCGCACCCTCTGGTCGTTGACCGTCGACCGGCAGCGCCCCGGATCACTGGCCCACTCCGTCGAACGGCTCGGGCTCGCCGCCCGCTCGGTGCGCGACCAGATGTCCAACGACACCTGGATGGTGCTCGGCGCCGTTGAGCGGGCGCTGGCCGAGCAGGCCGGCTCGCCGCGAGGAGTTCGGATCGACGACACCCAGCTCGCTCTCGCTCAACAACAGACGTTGGCCGGCATGCTGGCGCTGTCGGGAGTGGCCGCCGAGTCGATGGTGCGAGATGCCGGCTGGACCTTGATGGACATCGGCAAGCGCATCGAACGGGGGCTCGCGCTGTCGGCGCTGCTGCGTGCCACGCTGACCACGGTGCGCCGCCCGGACGCCGAACAGACCATCACCGAATCCGCACTGGTGGTGTGTGAATCGTCGGTCATCTATCGCAGACGCAACCTGGGCAGAGTCAGTGTGGCCGCGGTGGCGGACCTGGTGTTGTTCGACCCGGAGAACCCCAGATCCCTTGTCTACCAACTGGAACGGCTGCGCTCGAATCTGCGGTTGCTGCCGGGCTCGTCGGGTTCGTCACGCCCCGAGCGACTGGTCGACGAGATCAGTACGCGGCTGCGCCGGCTGGACCCCGCCGAACTCGAGCATGTCGACGACGACGGCCGCCGAAGCGAGCTCGACGGGCTGCTCAGCGGAATGCACACCGCGCTACGCGATCTGTCCGACGTCATCACCCGCACCCAGTTGTCGCTGCCCGGTGGGATGCAGCCGCTGTGGGGGCCTGATCAACTGCGGGTGATGCCATGACGGCGGGGGAGAGCGCAACGCGCACGTACCGGATCACGCATCGCACCGCGTACGGCTATTCCGATGTGGTGACCAGTTCCTACGGCCGCGGCCACCTCACCCCGCGTGACACCACCGGCCAGCGTTGTCTGGCCTACGAACTCGACATCGATCCGATCCCCGCCGACCGATCCACCAGCCTCGACGTCTACGGCAACATCAGCTCCTACTTCCATGTCACCGAGCATCACCGGGCGTTGACGGTGACCAGTCGCTCCATCGTCGAGGTCGACCCGCCCGCGGCCGAGCGCTATCAGGCCGGCTGGGCGCTGGCCCCGTGGGAAGCCGTCCGGCCGGTCGGCCACAACGGTGCGCTGGCATCGGAGTTCAGCCTGGACCTGCGCCCTCCGGAAATCACCGACGAGGTCCGGGAGTACGCCGCGCCGAGTTTCGAGCCCGGGCGCCCGCTGGTCGAGGTGCTGCGAGATCTCAACTCACGAATATTCTCTGACTTCACCTACAAGTCGGGATCCACGACGGTGTCCACCCAGGTGAGTCAGGTTTTGCTGGCGCGAGAAGGGGTATGCCAGGACTTCGCCCGGCTGGCCATCGCCTGCCTGCGAGCCAACGGATTGGCGGCGAGTTATGTGTCGGGCTACCTTGCCACCGACCCGCCGCCCGGAAAGGAACGGATGTACGGCGTGGACGCCACCCATGCCTGGGCCGCGGTATGGACACCGCAAAATGATTGGCTCGGGCTCGATCCCACCAACGATCAGCTGGTCGATGAGCGCTACATCACCGTCGGCTGGGGGCGGGACTATGCCGACATCCCGCCGCTGCGCGGCATCATCTACACCGACTCCGAACGCAGTGTGATCGACGTCTCGGTGGACGTCGCACCTTATGACGGGGGTCTTGCCCATGCGTGACTTCATCTGCCCCAATTGCGGGCAGCACCTCGCGTTCGAGAACTCGGTCTGCCTGTCGTGCGGTAGCTCGGTCGGATTCTCGTTGGACGACATGGCATTTCTGGTGATCGCCTCCGGTGAGGAGAGTGAACACGGCGGTGCGGTCGACGCGGCCGAATTCCAGTTGTGCGCGAATCTTCATCTGGCCGAATGCAATTGGCTGGTTCATGTGGAACCGGTCCGGCTGTTGTGCGCGTCCTGCCGGCTCACTCAGACCCGGCCCAACGACAACGACATTCCCGCGCTGGGCGCCTTCGCGCTGGCTGAACGGGCCAAGCGGCGCCTGATCGCCGAACTGCACGAACTCAAGCTGCCGATCGTCGGCCGCGACGAGGACCCGGAGTACGGGCTGGCCTTCGACCTGTTGTCCAGTGCCAACGAGAAGGTGTTCACCGGCCACGACAACGGCCTCATCACACTGGATCTCGCCGAGGGCGACGATGTGCACCGCGAGCAGTTGCGCACCTCGATGGACGAGCCGTACCGCACGCTGCTGGGCCATTTCCGGCATGAGGTCGGCCACTACTACTTCTATCGACTGGTCGGCACCTCGCCGGCGTACCTCGAGCGCTTCAACGAACTGTTCGGCGACCCGGACGCCGACTACCAGGCCGCACTGGACCGGCACTACAGCGAAGGCGCGCCGCCCGGATGGGAGGAGAACTACGTCTCCTCCTACGCCACCATGCATGCGGCCGAGGACTGGGCCGAGACGTTCGCGCACTACCTGCACATCCGCGACACCCTGGACACCGCCGCGGCCTTCGGTATCGCCCCGGCCAATGCCACCTATGAGCGACGAGTGTTGGGCCCCAGCGGATTCGACAACATGCTCGAGATGTGGCTGCCGTTGGCGTGGTCGCTCAACATGGTGAACCGGTCGATGGGCAAGGACGACCTGTATCCGTTCGTCCTCCCGCTGCCGGTGCTGGAGAAGATGCGGTTCATCCACACCGTCATCGACGAGGTGACGTCGTCGCCGACCAAGCTGGACGCGGCCATCAGCGGTCAGCAACAGCAGAACTGAGCGCCAGCAGGCCTTCCGCGGTCGCCGCGACGGTGTCGGCGGCCGAGCGCGGGTTCCACCCCAGCTGCGTGACGGCCTTGGTGTTGTTCACCGACTTGGGTGTGCCCAGCAGACCGGCCAGTTCCCGCAGCCGGGGGACGAATCGTGCGCCGACTCGCACGGCCCAGTCCGGGACGTCACGGCGGGGTACCCGGGCGGCGCCGGCTCCGAGGCGGTCGCGCAGTACCGCCGCGATCTCGGGCAGCGTCACCGGTTGGCCCGCCGCAGCCAGGTAACGCTGGCCCGCGGCCTGGGGAGCGGTCATCGCGCGGATCAACAGGTCGGCGACATCACGGACGTCGACCACCGCGAACGACGCACGGGGCAGCAGCGGTGGCTGTCCGCGCAGCAAGGCGTCGATGATCTGCACTGAGGTCGACAAGTTCTCGTCCAGCGGCGGCCCGAACACCCCGACCGGGTTGACCACCGCGAGTTCAGGGCTGCCCGGGCGCTGCGCGAAGTCCCATGCCGCGCGCTCGGCGAGCGTCTTGGACTTCACGTACGGACTGACCGCGTCATCGGGGTTGGTCCAATCGGTTTCGTCGTACGGCGTCCCCGATGGTTTGGGGCTGTAGCCGATTGCCGCGAACGATGAGGTGATCACCACGCGGCGCACCCCTTCTGCGGCGGCGGCCCGCAAGACCCGCAGGGTGCCCTCGCGGGCCGGGACGATGACCTCGTCCTCGTTGGCCGGCTGCCGGGGCGGGAACGGAGAGGCCACGTGCTGCACGAACCGGCAGCCGCGCACCGCCTCGGCCCAGCCGTCGTCTGAATTCAGGTCGGCCACCACGACGTCCAACCGGTCGGGGTCGGCGCCCGCGCCGGCCAGAGTCGCGCGGAGTTCCTTGCCGCGGTTGTTGTTTCGGACGGTCGCCCGAACCAGATAGCCATCGGCGAGCAATCGCAGGATCAGGTGGCCCGCGATGAAACCTGAGCCGCCGGTCACCAGCACCCGCACGGGTTCAGACATGAGTCTTCTCCTCGGATATCAGTTGCGCCCCCAGCGCGATGATCTCGGGCACAACCGCTTCCTCAGCCGCGATGTCGCCCCGTTCGCGCGCCGCCCACAGCTGGGCCTTGGCGGCCGCATACTTCTGGCGCACCTGCAGCCGGGCGATGTCCTCGGCCAGGCGCCTGGCGTGGTCGCCGAACAGCTGGCGCTGATCGGCGGCAGCCGCCATGCCGCGGCGGATGTTGTCGACGTAGGCGCGCATGCTCTGCACACTCATGCCGGTGCTGCGCAGGCAGCTCAGGGATTCGATGGCGTCCACCAGTGCGGGCGGATAGCGGCGATGACCGCTGCTGTCGTCGCGCGGCACCGGGTCGATCAGCCCGATCCGCTCGTAATAGCGCAACGCGGATTCGGTCAGACCGCTCTGACGGGAGACCTCCTGGATGGTCAGGTCCCTGGTCAACGGTGTGGTTGGCATAGAGCCACTATGGCGAACTTGAAGCGCTTCAAGTCAAGTGTGCGGCTCCTCACGCCCGCTAGGACTGTGGGCGCACGCCGAGGACGTCGCGGAACACCGCCTGCCGCAAAGCCAGTTCGCGTGGATCGCTGGCCAGGTGGAAGCCCAGCCGGTTCATGACATAGCCGAAGCCGACGCCGGTGTCGGGGTCGGCGAAACCGAACGATCCGCCGAAACCCGGTGTGCCGAACGCTTTGTCGGAGGACCCGAACTGCACCATCGGCACCGGCTTGCAGAACCCCAGCGAGTACAGGATCTTGACGTTCATCACCCGGTCGCGGATGCCACCGCTGGGCGTCGGCGCGGGCCCGGTGAGGTCGTCCAGAACCGAGCCGGTCAGGCCCAGGTCGGCACCGCCGGCGGCAGCCGCGCCGTAGAGCCGGGCCACCGCGCGGGCCGTCCCGATCCCGTTGCTCGACGGCATCTCTACCGCGCGCACCTCGTCGCGGTTGTAGTCGCCGTCCCACGGCTTGACGTCGCTGGGCACCCCGGTGGCTCGGGCGGCCAGTCCCACCGGGTTCAGTGCTGCCAGTGCAAAACCGGCCGGCATCACATTGAGGTGCAGCAGTGATTCGGCCCGTTTCCACTGATGCAGATGCGCGACCCGGCTGCGGTCGACCTCGGCAGGCAGGCCGATGTGCAGATCCAGCCCCAACGGCGCGGCGATCTCGTCGGCCAGGAACCGGCCCACCGTGCGGCCCGCCGGGTCGGTCCGGCGAATCAATTCGGATTGGTACCAGCCCAATGTGATCGCGTGGTAGCCGTGCCGGGTGCCCGGCCGCCACGCCGGCGCCTGGCGGGCCAGAATCGGCGCCAGCCGGTCCGGGTCGGCGATATCGGCCAGGCTCGGGGCCGGGGTGAGCGCACACAGGCCGGCCTGATGGGCCAGCAGCTGGCGCACCGTCACCTCGCCCTTGCCGGCCTGCGCGAATTCCGGCCAGTAGTCCGCGACCTTGGCGTCGTAGGACAGCAGGCCCTTCGACACCGCCACAGCGACGGCCATCGCGGTGACACCCTTGGTCGTGGAGAACATGTTGACCATCGTGTCGGCCTGCCACGGCGCCTTCGCTGTTCCGTCGCGGTAGCCACCCCACAGGTCGACGACCTTGACGCCGTCGCGGTACACCGCCACGGCCGCGCCGATCTCCTTGCCGGACGCCAGATTCGCGCGGAAGGCGTCGGCCACCTTGCCGTAGCCCTCGTCGACGTCGCCGCCCATCATGTCCGGTGACACCGCAACTTTGAGCACCATCGGCGATCCCCTTTTGTTGCCGAGAGGATATGCCGACGCGCCGCGCGGCAGGGTCGCATTCGCGGCGACGGCCCCTACGATCGCCGGGTGGCTGATCGCTATGGCGCCGATGTACTGGCCAACAACCCGCACAAGTCGAACCGAACCCGCTCGACCGAGCAGGCCGTCGAGCTCGGAATGGTCGTGGAGGACCCGCAGTCAGGGTTCGTCGGCGCGGTGGTCGGCGTCGAGGGATCGCGGGTGGAGCTCGAGGACCGCAAGGGCAAGCGGCGGGTGTTTCCGCTCGGGCCGGGCTTCTTGTTCGAGGGCAAGCCGGTGATCCTGACCGGACTGCGCCGGCAAACACCGGCGGCCGCGCAACGCACGAAATCCGGCTCGGTGAAGGTGGCCGACACCCGCGCCAAGGTCGCGCTGGCCAGCCGCATCTATGTCGAGGGCCGGCACGACGCCGAACTCGTCGAGCAGGTGTGGGGTGAGGACCTGCGGGTCGAGGGCGTCGTCGTCGAGTATCTCGGCGGCGTCGACGATCTCGCCGACATCGTGGCCGACTTCCGGCCGGGTCCGGGTCGTCGGCTCGGCGTCCTGGTCGATCACCTGGTGACGGGTTCCAAGGAGGCTCGCATTGCCGACGCCGTCCGGCGCGGTCCCGGCGGGGAGCACACGCTGGTGGTGGGACATCCCTATGTGGACATCTGGCAGGCGGTCAAGCCTGAGCGCGTCGGATTGAAGGCGTGGCCGTCGATCCCGCGCGACGTCGAATGGAAGCACGGGATCTGCGCCGCGCTGCGGTGGCCGCACAACGACCAGGCCGACATCGCCCGGGCGTGGCAGCGGATCCGGTCGTCGGTGCGGGATTGGACCGATCTGGAGCCCGAGCTGATCGGCCGGGTCGAGGAACTCATCGACTTCGTGACACAACCGGCCTGATCTCGTTGAACATGTGACGAATGTCGCAGGTCCGATCGGTTCGCGCTCGGTGTACAGTCGTTCACTGTACGAGATTTACCGCCGACTGCAGTCTGGTCGTCGTCACTTGGTGCGGCCGACGCGGTACGACTTGATCCGGAGCCTGCACAGCCATGACTTTCTCCCTTGAACTGCCAGAAGAAGTCGTCACCGTCCGCGACTGGGTGCACCAGTTCGCCGCCGACGTGGTGCGACCCGCGGCCGCCGAGTGGGACGAGCGCGAAGAAACCCCCTGGCCGCTGATCCAGGAGGCCGCCAAGGTCGGCCTCTACACCCCTGAACTCTTCGCCGAGATGTCCGTCGAACCCTCCGGCCTCGGAATGATCACCGTGTTCGAGGAACTGTTCTGGGGCGACGCCGGCATCGCCCTGTCGATCCTCGGCACCGGGCTGGCCGCCGCGTCGCTCGCCGCCAACGGCACCCCCGAGCAGTTGGGCCACTGGCTTCCCGAGATGTTCGGGACCCCCGGCGACCCGCACCTGGCGGCATTCTGTTCCTCCGAGCCCGGCGCCGGTTCCGACGTCGGCGCCGTGCGCACCCGCGCCCGCTACGAGCAGGCCACCGACGAGTGGGTCCTGGACGGCACCAAGACCTGGGCCACCAACGGCGGTATCGCCAACGTCCACATCGTGGTGGCGTCCGTGCATCCCGAACTCGGTACCCGCGGTCAGGCCACGTTCATCATTCCGCCGAACACCCCCGGCTTCTCGCAGGGGCAGAAGTTCAAGAAGCACGGCATCCGCGCCTCGCACACCGCCGAGGTGGTGCTCGAGAACGTCCGCGTGCCAGGCAATCTGATCCTGGGCGGGATGGAGAAGTTCGAGCAGCGGATCGCCCGCGCCCGGGAAGGCAAGCGCACCTCCGGACAGGCGGCGATGGCGACGTTCGAGCGCACCCGGCCTGCGGTCGGCGCGATGGCGCTGGGTGTGGCCCGGGCCGCCTACGAGTATGCGCTCGAATACTCCTGCCAGCGTGAGCAATTCGGGCGCCCGATCGGTGACTTCCAGGGCACCGGCTTCAAGCTGGCGGACATGAAGAGCCGCATCGACGCCTCCCGGCTGTTGATCTGGCGGGCCGGCTGGATGATGCGCAACAACAAGCCGTTCGCGTCGGCCGAGGGGTCGATGGCCAAGCTGTTCGCCAGCGAGACCGCGGTGTACGTCACCGACGAGGCGATCCAGATCCTGGGCGGCAACGGCTACACCCGCGACTACCCGGTGGAGCGGATGCACCGCGACGCCAAGATCTTCACGATCTTCGAGGGCACCAGCGAGATTCAGCGTCTGGTGATCGCGCGGGCGCTGACCGGCCTGCCGCTGCGCTAGACCTCAGTCGCCCAGGTCCGGCGCCCAGGCCACCCCGTTGATATGGCTGCCGCCGTCGGCGAACAGGGTGTTGCCGGTCAGGTAGCGCGAGCCCTCGCTCGCCAAAAACACTGCGACCGGCGCGATGTCCTCGTACGGGTCGCCCATCCGGCCCATCGGGTTCGCGGCGTCGGCTATCGCCGCGATCTCGGGATGTTGGGCGGCCACCGCCAGGAATGCCTGGCTATTGGCCGCCGGACAGATGGCGTTGACCGTCACCCCGGTCGGCGCCCATTCCCGGGCGGCGGTGCGGGTGAGCGTGCGCAGTGCCTCTTTGGCGGCGTTGTATTCCAGTGAGCCGACGTGGGCGTTGACGCCGTTGAGGCTGCACATGTTGATCACCCGGCCCCAGCCGCGATCTTTCATGTGGCCGAACGCTTTTCGCATCGCCCAGAACGGGCCGTAGTAGCCGACGGCGAGACCGTGGGCCAACTCGTCGTCGGTCTTGTTCTCCACCCGGCCGATACCGCCGCCGCCCCAGGCGTTGTTCACCAGCACATCGATCGACCCGTATTCGGACACCGCCGCGGCGACGGCGTTCTCCACCTGGTCGCGTTGGGACACGTCAGTGGCGACGAACAGTCCGCCGATCTCCTCGGCCACCGACGTGCCTGCCGTGGAATCGAATTCGGCCACTACAACGCGGGCGCCTTCGTCGGCGAACCTGCGCGCGATGCCCGCACCGATTCCCGCGCCGGCGCCGGTGATCAGCGCGACCTTGCCGTCCAGCGCGCCGCTCATCGGGCGAGTCCTTCCGCGATCAGGGCCATGGCCTGACCGCTGCCGTCGAGCTGGCGGGCGGTGCGACTGACGATCTCCCACCCGTGGCCGGCGCGTTGCAGGCGGATGAGGTGTACGCCGGCCCGGGCGACGGCGAAGCCGCGGGACTCGCGGCGCACCAGCAGCATCGACTGACAGATCGCGACGGCCTCGTCGCCGTCGACGGTGACCGCGGGCGGGCCGAAGAAGTGGCAGCAGCCGCGGGCGATCAAGCCCCGGTGTTCCTCCGAGCGCACCATGGCGGCCACGTCGTCGCGGCTGGACATCTGCCAGTCACCGGTGTCGTAGCCGCCGTCGACCGCCCACAGCGCGGCGACCGCGTCGGGGTCACCCGAATCGACGAGCGGTCCGTAGGAGGCGATGAGACGGGCGATATCGCGTTCGTCTTCCAGGGTTTTCACGCGTCGGGCGAGGCTCTCCAAGGTGTCACTCACGGGCTTCCTCTCTACAGTTCGTCGGCCAGATCCCGGAGCGCGGCGAGCTGGTCGCAATAGTGCTCGGGGGAGTCGGCGCTCACCGAACAGGTGATCGCGGTGGCGCCGACGTCACGTAACGCTTTGAGGCGCTTGGCCGTTCGGTCGGCGTCGGCGATCGGGTCGACGGCGCGGCCGGTCGACAGGATCACCTCGAAGCCCGCCGGCACATCCTCTTTGGCCAGCATCGCGTTGATCTCGGTGGGGCTCAGGCCGAACGGTATCCATCCGTCGGCCAGGCGGACCGCGCGGCGCAGTGATCGCAGGGAGCGCCCGCCGACCAGGATCGGCACCCGCTCCTGCACGGCACAGGGCTCGACGGCGAACCCGTCGAAATCGTAGTGGCTGCCCCGATAGGACGGCCGGGTGGTCGACAGGGATGCGCGCAGTGCGCGGATCGCGTCGTCGGCTTGTTCGCCGCGGCCGTCGAACGTCGCGCCGAGCAGGTCGAACTCCTCTTTCAGGGAGCCGACGCCCACACCGAGCACCAGCCGGCCGCCGCTGAGCCGGTCGAGCGTGCCGAACCGCTTGGCGATGTCCAGCGGGTGGTGATAGCCCAGCACCACCACCGATGTCGTCAGCGATATCCGGGTGGTGTGGGCGGCCAGGAAGCCAAAGGTCGAGAGCGGATCCCAGTAGGTCACGCCGCGCTGCGCGCCGTCACCGACCGGGACGGCGACGTGCTCGGCGCAGGTGAGGTGGTCGAATCCCAGCTCGTCAGCGGTGCGGGCGATACGGGCCAGGTCGTCGACGCCGGCGGTGGTCTCCCACGCGGAGGACACCCCGGGCAGCTGCATCACCATCGGCGTCGACAGTCCGATCCGCACAGTGCTGTTCTAACCGGCGCCACACCGGCCGAATGCTTGCGTCCCGGTGATCGAGACCGCTACGGTGCGGTAGAACGAATTCTCCCCAACCGGACAGGAGTGCTGATGACCGCGGCTCTCACCGATACCGCGCCGGCCTCGATGCTCGACCGGTTCACGGCCATCATCGACGCGTTCGACGACACGTCAGCAGGTCTCACGCTGGACCAGATCGCCGCACGGGCGCATCTGCCGCGTTCGACCACGCACCGCATCCTCGACCAGCTGGTGCGGCTGCAGTGGCTGACGCATTCGGGGCGCGGGTACCGGCTCGGAGCGCGGACCTCGGCGTGGGGCGCCGGTGACAGTGCCGATGTCCGGCTGCGGTCGGTCGCGGCGCCGGTACTGCACGAGCTTCAGGTGCGCACCGGTGCGGTGGTGCATCTCGGTCTGCTCGACCGCGGCGAGGTCGTACACCTGGACAAGCTGGGCGGGCCGTCGGCGCGCCAGGTGCCGACGTCGGTCGGCGTGCGGATCCCGGCGCACCGGGTGGCGCTGGGCGTCGCTGCGCTGGCCGGGCTGTCGCCGGAGGACGTGGTCGCCGAACTGAGTTATGTCCAGGGCTGGGAGCCCGACGCGACGTGGTGGGGCGAACTGCACAAGGTCCGCCGTCGCGTCGTCGTGCGCCACGGTGACTATGCAGGCCCGATGGTGTCGGTGGCCGCCACGGTCGGTTCGCGTGCCGCGATCGGACTGGTCACTACGGACCGGGTGCTCGCGCAACGATGTCAGCCACTGGTCGCCGCATCGGCGGCGCGGATCGCGCGTGCGCTGGCCGGCGCGAACAACTAGCCGGGCTACTCGCCGAGCGTGCGGGTTTCCGTAGGTCGCACAGCGAATTCTCGACGACAACCCCCACGGTCGGCGCTGACTACGTCAGCCCCATCAACTTCTGCATCATCCGGTGCGCGCCGGCCACCACCTTTGTGCGGTCCGGATCATTGCGTCGCGCAACGTCTTCCGCGTTGCCGCCCGCGACGAACACCGGGCCGTTCGGCAACTGCTCCAGCCCTTCGCGGGCAACGTCGGCCGGGTCGGCCACCCGCATGCCGGGCACGTCGAAGTTCAGGCCGACCCGCTCCATCGCTGGGGTGCGGGTGACGCCGAGTACCAGTTCCAGCACGTCGACGCCGTGCTCACGCAGCTCCAGCCACAGCCCCTCGGCGAAGATGCGGCCGTAGGCCTTCACCCCGCCGTACACCGTGTGGCGCACCGAGCCGAGATATCCCGACATCGAGCCCACCAGCAGGATGCCGCCGCGGCGCCGCTCCCGCATCAGCCGGCCGTAGTGCTGCGTCAGCGCCATCATCGTGGTGATGTTCAGGTCGATGACCTTCTGAAAGTCCGCCAGATCGGCGTCCAGAAACTCGGCACTGCACGTGTTCGCGCCCGCGTTGTAGATGAACAACCCGACTTCGAGCCCGTCGGTGGCCGCGGTCACCTCGGCGAGCGCAGCAGGGGAGACGAGATCGGTTGCCACAGTGCGTACTTCGACGCCGAGCTCACGGCACTTGGCGGCCGTCATCTCGAGAGGCTCCGGTTTGCGGGCCACCAGAACGAGATTCACGCCCGACTCGGCCAACAAGCGGGCGAACTGGGCGCCCACGCCTTCAGAACCGCCGGCGATCACCGCCCATGGACCGTATTTCGCATAGGACACCTACCGATCGTGACGTGCCGTGCCCAAACCCGTGACGGGGGTCTCGCTGATCGGTACCAGTGCGCGGGCGCCTAGCGGATGCCCGATACTGAGTGGCGTGCCGCGGATCGGAGAGCCCCGGGCGCCGGCCCGCCCGGCGACCGATGACCAGGAGAATCGGCGCGGCGCCATCCTCGCCGCCGCTGCCCGGTTGGGCGCGACCAAAGAGATCGACCGCATCGGAGCTCAGGAGATCGCCGCCGACGCCGGTGTGGCGCTGCGCACCCTGTACCGCTATTACCCCTCCAAGCACCACGTGTTCGCCGCGGTGCTCTTCGCCCAGGTGTCCAAGTTCCGGCCGCCGCCCCCAGCGGCGACCCGGCCGGAGACATCGCCGCCCTGATGGTAGCCGCCTGTCGAAATCTATTGCGGCACAAGCACCTTGCGCACGCGATGATCACCTCGACGCAGATCGTCCGCGCGCAGGAAGACGCTCCGGACGATCCCACGCTGCGCGAGCTGATCCTGGACATCGCCGGCGTCGAGGACCCGACCGCCGAACAGCTGCGCCGCTCCCGGCTGGTGCAGCAGGCTGCCTTCGGGATCCTCACCTGGACGGTCGGCGGTGCGCTGCGCCCCGAGGATGCGCTGGCCGACGTCGACGTGGCCTGCCGACTACTCGTCGGCGACGTTTTCTGAGCTGACCCGGGTCGTGCTGCTCCGGCTCGCCAGCACCGAACCCGTCAGGATCAGCGCCAGGCCGGCGATGTGGAACCAGGTCAGCGGTTCGCTCAGCAGCACCACCCCGGCGATCAGTGCCACCGCCGGATTGACGTAGGTGAACAACAGCGCGCGGGTGGCTCCCACCTCCCTGATCAGCGCGAAGAACACCACGAACGCCAGCGCCGTGCAGATGCCGGCCAGTGCCGCGATGGCCGCGTACGCGTGCGGTGTCAACGCGTGCCGGGGCCAGGTCAGCGCCGCCGGGGTCAGATACACCAGTGCGGCCAGGCCCAGGCAGGCCGACGTCAGAGCGGGTCCGGGCACGTCAGCGAGATACCGCGCGGCGATCAGCGGCGCGATCGCGTAACAGGTCGCGGTCAGCAACACCTCGATCACCGGCCACGCGCCGCCGGCCGAGAGTCCGGGCCCGGCCAGCACCGCCACGCCCGCCAGTCCAACGCCGAGCCCGAACAGCCGGGCAGGCCCGAGCCGCTCGCCGCCGGTCAACCGGTCCAGAATCGCCGCGATGATGGGTGCGGCCGCGATCAGCAGCCCGGTCAGCGAGCTCGTCAGGTGTCGCTCGGCGTCCGACAACAGCAGCCAGGCGGCGATCATCTCGAAGAACGCGAACGCCGCCACCGCTTTCCAGTGCCTGCGCAGCAGCGTGCGCGCGTCGCGGGACACCGCCAGGGGCAACAGCAGCACCGCGCCGACCGCCGACCGGGTGAACACCAGCACCGGCACCGACACCTCGTCGACCGCCACTTTGATCAACAGATACGGGATGCCCCAGATGACGCTCATCGCGGCGAACAGGGCCCAGCCGCGCGCAGTCACGACGACCACATTACGAACGTGGTAAGTCTGGGGGCGTGTCCGACAGTCTGTTCGATGTGCCCGGCGACGCCGACGCCCGGGTCAGCTCGGCGGCGCCGACGTCGGCCCCGCTGGCCGTCCGGATGCGTCCGGCCAGCCTGGACGAGGTCGTCGGGCAGGAGAACCTGCTGCGCCAGGGGTCACCGCTGCGCCGGCTGGTCGAAGGTTCCGGCGCCGCGTCGGTGATTCTGTACGGACCGCCCGGCACCGGCAAGACCACGCTAGCGTCGCTGGTGTCCCAGGCCACCGGGCGGCGATTCGAGGCGCTGTCCGCGCTGAGCGCCGGCGTCAAGGAAGTGCGCGCCGTCATTGATAACGCGCGGCGCGCCGCGGCCTACGGCGAGCAGACCGTGCTGTTCATCGACGAGGTACACCGGTTCTCCAAGACCCAGCAGGACGCCCTGCTCGCGGCGGTGGAGAACCGGATCGTGCTGCTGGTGGCCGCCACCACCGAGAACCCGTCGTTCTCGGTGGTCGCGCCGCTGCTGTCGCGCTCCCTGATCCTGCAACTGCAGCCGCTGACCGCCGACAACGTGCGCACCGTGGTGCTGCGCGCCGTCGAAGATCCGCGGGGGCTCAACGGCGCTGTCACCGTCGACGACGACGCCGTCGACCTGGTGGTGCAGCTGTCGGCCGGGGACGCCCGACGGGCGCTGACCGCGCTGGAAGTCGCCGCCGAATCGGGTGAGCACGTCACCGTCGAGGTGATCGAGCAGTCACTGGACAAGGCGGCGGTGCGCTACGACCGCGACGGCGACCAGCACTACGACGTCATCAGCGCGTTCATCAAGTCGATCCGCGGCTCGGACGTCGACGCCGCGCTGCACTATCTGGCGCGGATGCTGGTGGCGGGGGAGGACCCGCGGTTCCTGGCACGCCGGCTGATGATCCTGGCCAGCGAGGACATCGGGATGGCCGACCCGACGGCGCTGCTGACCGCGGTCGCCGCCGCACAGACTGTCCAGCTGATCGGCATGCCCGAGGCTCAGCTGACTCTCGCGCACGCGACCGTCCACCTGGCCACCGCGCCGAAATCCAATGCCGTGACCACCGCGCTCGGTGCCGCGATGAACGACATCCGCAGCGGCAAGGCCGGTTTGGTGCCGGCCCATCTGCGCGACGGCCATTACGCCGGGGCAGCCAAACTGGGCAACGCAGTCGGGTACCGGTATCCGCACGACGATCCCGATGGTGTTGTGCCGCAACAGTATCCGCCCGACGAAGTGGTGGGCGTCGACTACTACAAGCCGACAAACCACGGCGTCGAGCGTGAGATCGCCAGCCGGCTGGACAAACTGCGCGCGATCATCCGGCGCAAGCGCTGAGACGGTGTCAGTGCGGAAGCGGCGCCTGGCGAGCCGGCCGCTGCACCCGTTCCCGAATTCCGCGCAGCATCCCGCGTTCCATCAGGAAATGCACGATGTCGAACGCTGATTGGCCGACCGGGGCGCCGCTGCCGCGCACCAGCAGCCGGGTCGCCCCGGACTGCGGCCGCAGACAGAACGCCCACGATCCGAACGCTTTCTCGCCGCGCTGCACCCGGTCGTAGTCCGCCGCCGACATCAGCACGAGATGCGAGTTGGGCACGATCTCCGCGACCAGCTGTCGGGCCCGCTGGCCGTAGCGTTGAGCCAGCCACACCGTGTCACCGACCTGGAGCTGCTGCCATTCCGGGTGCACGACGTCGGCGTTGTGAATCCGGGTCCCGACCAGACGCTCGAGCACGTCGTAACTGTAGAAACCGCCGCGGTTCTCGCCGATCTGCACCAGCCACGGCCAGACGTCTTCGACGGCTGCGTCGATGGTGATCGCCCGGGTGGTGCGGGCGCTTCCGGGTTCGACCAAGCTGTCGCCGGGCAGCTCGGCGGCGACCTCCGCATCGGTGGCGCCCCACGCATACATCTTGGGTCGCAGCACCCAGCGGTAAACCGCGGCGATTCCGGCAGCCGCCATCCACGTGGCGAGTACCGGCCTCTGCTTGCTCATAGCCGACAACGTTGCCCCGGCCGACGGGCCGTGGGCAGGGCCTTAAGTCCCGGGCTTGTCCTCTGGGTCTACGCCAGCTCCGGGACCCGCAGCCGGGCGATCGCCAGCTCGAACTCACCGACGTCGAGCTGGTCGGCGCCCAGATCGCGCAGTAGTGCGGTCCGCAGCGCGCGTGCCGCGTCGCGGCTGCGCTCCATCGCGTCCCGGCTGTCATACGTGGTCGACACCACGGCACGGCCGGTGGACCGGTCGCACATCATGCTCGTGCTGCAGAACCCGTCGAGCTGCTCGATCTCTGGGAGCACCGTCGTCTTGTAGAACTCGACGGCCTGGTCGAACTGATCGGGCCTGGCCTGCAGCCAGGTGGCCCGCACACAGGCACCCGCACCGGAGCGGTGGTCGCGATGCACGGCGGCGATCTCCCATTCGTCCACCGTTGGGGTGGCCCCGAGCACCTGGGCCGCCCGGTCGCGAAACAGCCGGACCTCGTCGGCGCTGGAATGCATGGCCGCGTCGTCCTCCCAGGCGGTGGTGACGATGCAGCGGCCCGATTCGCGGTCGGCCAGAAGTGACATGCCGACACATCCGGTCATGCCCTGCAGAGCCGGCATCACCTCGTCGCGGAACACCGCGATTCCGGCGTCGATGGATTCCGGGCGTGCGGCAAACGTGGTAGAGCGTGCGTGCACGGTCCACCCCTTCGACTCGGGGCGGCGCCCCGGTGGCGCCACCGGCACTGTTCACCTTCCTCCCCTCGATATGAGCTGGCAACGGTTTCGGCCAGGTCGCCTAGGCTGGAAACCGTGGACACCGACGTGCTCGACATCGACAGCTCGCGGCGCCGGATCGTCGACCTGACCGACGAGGTGCGGTCGTTCTGCCGCGGCCGCGGTGACGGACTGTGCAACGTGTTCGTGCCGCACGCCACCGCCGGCGTCGCCGTCATCGAGACCGGGGCCGGCTCCGACCACGATCTGCTCGACACCCTGGATCGGCTGCTGCCGCGGGACGACCGCTACCGCCACTCGCACGGCTCGCCGGGGCACGGCGCCGATCATGTGCTGCCGGCCATCATCGCGCCGTCGGTGACCGTTCCGGTGGGCGATGGCGAGCCGCTGCTGGGCACCTGGCAGAGCATCGTGCTGGTCGACCTCAACCGGGACAATCCGCGACGATCGGTCCGGCTGAGCTTCGTCGGCGGCTGACCCGAAGGCGCCCGGTAATGTGGTGCGGTCGAAGCGTCCGTCGAGCCGCACCCCGAACGCAAGGAAATCCCAGTGCAGACACACGAGATCAGGAAGCGATTCCTGGATCACTTCGTGCAAGCGGGCCACACCGAGGTACCGAGTGCCTCGGTGATCCTCGACGACCCGAACCTGTTGTTCGTCAACGCGGGCATGGTGCAGTTCGTGCCGTTCTTCCTCGGGCAGCGCACTCCGCCGTATCCGACGGCCACCAGCATCCAGAAGTGCATCCGCACCCCCGACATCGACGAGGTGGGCATCACCACCCGGCACAACACCTTCTTCCAGATGGCGGGCAACTTCTCGTTCGGCGACTACTTCAAGCGTCGCGCGATCGAGCTGGCGTGGACGTTGCTGACCAAGCCGGTCGAGCAGGGCGGTTACGGCTTCGACCCGGAGCGGCTGTGGGCGACGGTCTTTTACGACGACGACGAAGCCGAGCAGCTGTGGCAGGAGGTCGCCGGCCTGCCGCCCGAGCGGATCCAGCGCCGCGGCATGGCCGACAACTACTGGTCGATGGGCATCCCCGGGCCGTGCGGGCCGTGCTCGGAGATCTACTACGACCGAGGCCCGGCGTACGGCGTCGAGGGCGGCCCGGAGGCCGACGAGAACCGCTACATCGAGATCTGGAATCTCGTTTTCATGCAGAACGAGCGCGGTGAGGGCACGTCGAAGGACGACTTCGAGATCCTCGGGCCGTTGCCCCGCAAGAACATCGACACCGGCATGGGTGTCGAGCGCATCGCCTGCCTGCTGCAGAACGTCGACAACGTCTACGAGACGGACCTGCTGAGGCCGGTCATCGACCAGGTGGCCCAGGTCGCGCCCCGCGGCTATGGCCAGGGCAGCCATGACGACGACGTCCGCTACCGCGTGATCGCCGACCACAGCCGCACGTCGGCGATCATCATCGCCGACGGGGTTACCCCCGGCAACGAGGGCCGCGGGTACGTGCTGCGCCGGCTGCTGCGGCGCATCATCCGCGCCGCCAAACTGTTGGGCGTCGAGCAGCCGATCCTGGCCGAGCTGATGCTCACCGTGCGCGACGCGATGGGTCCGTCCTATCCGGAACTGGTCAGCGATTTCGACCGGATCCAGCGCATCGCGGTGGCCGAGGAGACCGCGTTCAACCGGACGCTGGCGTCGGGGTCGAAGCTGTTCGAAGAGGCCGCCGCCGCAACGAAATCGGCAGGCAAGACCGTGCTGGGCGGCTCGGAGGCGTTCACCCTGCACGACACCTACGGCTTCCCGATCGAGCTCACGTTGGAGATGGCGGCCGAGGCGGACCTGAGCGTCGACGAGCTCGGCTTCCGTGAGCTGATGGCCGAGCAGCGCCGTCGCGCGAAGGCCGACGCCGCGGCCCGCAAGCACGCCCACGCCGACCTGTCGGCATTCCGCGAGCTGGTCGATGCCGGGCCGACGGAGTTCACCGGATTCGACGAATTAACTTCTGAGGCACGGATTCTCGGAATCTTTGTCGACGGCAAGCGGGTGCCGGTGGTGGCGCACGGCGGCCGTGAGCAAGCTCCCGAGCGCATCGAGATCGTGCTGGACCGCACTCCGCTCTATGCCGAGTCCGGCGGGCAGATCGCCGATGCCGGCTCGATTTCCGGCACCGGTGGCAGCGCGTCGGCGAAAGCCGCCGTCACCGATGTTCAGAAGATCGCCAAAACCCTGTGGGTGCACCGGGTCAACGTCGAGTCCGGCGAGTTCGTCGAGGGCGACACCGTCACCGCGGCCGTCGACCCGGAGTGGCGCCGCGGTGCCACCCAGGGCCACTCCGGCACGCACATGGTGCATGCCGCACTACGACAGGTGTTGGGCCCCAACGCCGTTCAGGCCGGTTCGCTGAACCGCCCGGGCTATCTGCGGTTCGACTTCAACTACCAGGGCGCGTTGAGCGACGAGCAGCGGGCGCAGGTCGAGGAAGTCACCAACGAGGCCGTGCAGGCCGACTTCGAGGTGCACACTTTCAACGAGAAGCTGGAGAAAGCCAAGGCGATGGGCGCCATGGCGATGTTCGGCGAGTCCTACCCCGACGAGGTCCGGGTGGTCGAGATCGGCGGCCCGTTCTCGCTGGAACTCTGCGGCGGCACCCACGTGCACAACTCGGCGCAGATCGGTCCGGTCACCATCCTGGGTGAGTCCTCGGTCGGTTCGGGTGTGCGCCGCGTCGAGGCCTACGTTGGCCTGGACTCGTTCCGCCACCTGGCCAAGGAACGCGCGCTGATGGCCGGTCTGGCGTCGTCGCTGAAGGTGCCGTCCGATGAGGTGCCGGCCCGGGTGGCCACCCTCGTCGAGAAGCTCAAGGCCGCCGAGAAGGAACTCGACCGGGTTCGGCTGGCCACCGCACGCGCTGCCGCGGCGAACGCCGCCGCAGGTGCCGAGCAGGTGGGTAAGGTCCGTCTCGTGGCGCAACGGATGTCGGCGGGGATGAACGCCGGTGATCTGCGCTCCCTGGTCGGTGACATCCGCGGCAAGATGGGCTCCGAGCCCGGGGTCGTGGTGCTCATCAGCGAAGGGGACGAAGGGACCGTGCCTTTCGTCGTCGCGACCAACCCGGCTGCGCAAGACGCCGGCTTCAGCGCCAACGAACTCATCAAGCAGATCGCCTCGGCTGTCGACGGGCGGGGCGGCGGCAAGGCTGATCTGGCGCAGGGTTCCGGCAAGAAGCCAGCCGGAATCGATGCGGCACTGGGGGCGGTTCGCGCAGAGATCGCGCGGAGCTAGCGTCAGTGCTCTCCGCACAGAACCGTGTGCCTGACCGGCCCGGCGCAGACGATCCCGGGCGAGGGCGACGGCTCGGCGTCGACGTCGGCACGGTCCGCATCGGGGTGGCGGTCAGCGACCCCGACGGCATCCTGGCCACCCCGGTGGAAACGGTGCGCCGCGAGCGGACCGGCAAGCACCTTCGCCGACTGAGCGCATTGGTTGCCGAACACGACATCGTCGAGGTGGTGGTCGGTCTGCCGCGCACGCTGGCAGACCGCGCCGGGACGTCGGCGCAGGACGCGGTCGAGGTGGCCGACGCGCTGACCGAGCGGATCGCGCCGGTGCCGGTCCGGCTGGCCGACGAACGATTGACGACGGTGGTCGCCCAGCGGTCGCTGCGGGAGGCGGGCGTGCGCGCCAAGGCTCAACGCGGTGTCATCGACCAGGCGGCCGCGGTGGGGATCCTGCAGGGCTGGCTCGACCAGCGCCGGAACGCCTCTGAGGGGCAGAGCGAAGCGACCCGGGAAACGACGAGCGCCGGGAGCGACGATGTCTGACGGTTATGACGACCGGTCCGGTCCGGTGGCGGTCGGTCGGCCCCGGCGCAAGCTGAGCCGTCTCGATCGCGTCCGCGCCAAACGAAACCGTAACCGGCGCAGGATGATCGGCGCCGGGGCGGCCGCCCTGCTGGTCGTGGTCGTGGTGGCGGCGGTGTACCTGGGTGGCAAGCTCTTCAGCGGGGACAGCGGCTACGCCGGCGAGGGCAAGGACGACGTCGTCATCCAGGTGCACGACGGTGACTCCACCACCCAGATCGGGCAGACGCTGCGCGACAAGAACGTCATCTCCAACGTCAAGGGATTCGTCGACGCGGCCAAGAACAACGCCTCGATCGCCGCGATTCAGCCGGGCTTCTACACGGTGCGGACCGAGATGTCGGCGTCGGCGGCGGTGGATCGGCTGGCCGACCCGAAGAATCGGGTGGGCAAGCTGGTGATCCCCGAGGGACGGCAGCTCGACGACATCGCCGAGGTCGGCTCGGGCAAGGTCACCGACGGCATCTTCACCCTGATCTCGAAGTCCACCTGTATCCCGGCGAACGGTCAACAGAAGTGCGTTGCCGCCGAGGACCTGCGCCGTGCGGCGGAGCAGGCGCCTCCCGCGGAGTTGAACGTGCCAGAGTGGGCGGCGCAGCCGGTCACCGCCCTCGGCGCGAATCATCGTCGGCTGGAGGGGCTGATCGCCCCGGGCACCTGGAACGTCGATCCCTCGGCATCCCCGCAGGAGATCCTGGCCAAGCTGGTCGGGCAGAGCGCCGACCACTACGTCGCCGTCGGCCTGCTGGACACCGCGGCGGCGATGCGCCTATCGCCGTATCAGATCCTGATCGTCGGCTCGCTGGTGCAGCGTGAGGCCAAGCCCCACGACTTCGCCAAGGTCGCGCGAGTGATCTACAACCGGTTGGGTGTGCCGCAGAAGCTGGAATTCGATTCGACGGTGAACTATCCGCTGGACCGTCAGGAAGTCGCCACCACCGACGGCGACCGGGCGCAGGTCACGCCGTGGAACACCTACGCCATGGAAGGCCTGCCGGCCACTCCGATCTGCTCGCCCGGCCAGGACGCGCTGGCGGCGGCCGAACGCCCCGAGCCCGGGGACTGGCTCTACTTCGTGACGGTGGACACCGAGGGCACCACGCTGTTCACCCGCGATTACCAGCAGCACCTGGCGAACATCGATCTGGCGCGACGCAACGGCGTGCTCGACTCTGCACGTTAATGGCGGCGCGATGAAAGCGGCGGTTCTCGGCTCGCCGGTCGCGCATTCCAAGTCGCCGCTGTTGCACCTGGCCGCCTACCGTGCGCTCGGCCTGACCGACTGGACCTATGAGCGCATCGAATGCACGGCGGCCGAATTGCCCGGTCTGGTGCGGAGTTTCGGTCCGGAATGGGTCGGGCTGTCGGTGACGATGCCGGGCAAGTTCGCCGCGCTTGCGGTCGCCGACGAGCGTACCGAACGCGCGGACCTGGTCGGCTCGGCCAACACCCTGGTGCACACCGGTCGCGGTTGGCGCGCCGACAACACGGACATCGACGGGGTCGCCGGTGCGCTCGGGCACGTCCGGCATCTGCGCCGCGCCATCGTGCTGGGCTCGGGCGGCACCGCGCCCGCGGCGGTGGTGGCGCTGGCCGACCTCGGCGTCACCGAGGTCACCGTCGTCGCCCGCAATCGTGACAAGGCGGCCCGGCTGCTGGAGCTGGGCCGGGCGGTCGAGGTCACCGCGGAGTTCTGCGACCTGACCGACGCGGGCCTCCCGGCAGTGGTGGCCACCGCTGATGTTCTGGTGAGCACCATCCCCGCCGACGCCGCGGCCGCCTATGCCGGGGTGTTCGCCGGCGTGCCGGTGTTGCTGGATGCGATCTACGATCCGTGGCCCACGCCGCTGGCCGCGGCTGTTCAGGACAGCGGCGGCGACGTGATCAGCGGTGTGCAGATGCTGCTGAATCAGGCATTCAGTCAGGTCGAACAATTCACAGGCCGGCCGGCGCCGCGAGAGCAGATGGCGGCCGCACTGGGCTAACGTCCGCCCATGCGCGCTGTGATGGTCGGGACCGTGCTGCTGTGGGCAACGGCGTTGACAGTCTTCGACGTCCGCCACCGGCGGCTGCCCAACTCCTTGACCCTGCCCGGAGCGGTCGTCGTGGTGGCTGGTGCTCTGGTGTGTGGTCGTGGATTACCCGCGCTGGCAGGGGCATTGGCGTTGGCCGCGCTCTATCTTGTTGTGCACCTTGCGGTTCCGGGCGGACTGGGTGCCGGCGACGTGAAGTTGGCGCTGGGTGTCGGGGGACTGACGGGCGCCTTCGGATTCGATGTATGGCTGCTGGCGGGGCTGGGCGCCCCGATGTTGACGGCGGTGCTGGCGGTCGCGGTGGCCGTGCGGAATCGAACGGCGAGTGTGCCGCACGGTCCGTCGATGTGTCTGGCGAGTCTGGCCGCCGCGGCTCTGGTCGTGTTCTGATCAGTCGCCTCCCGACAGTCCCCGAGCAGGTGTTGCCAACCTTGACAAGGTGAGAAGGTCCACACGAAAACCCCGGTCTAGCTGCGGAAATCCCGCATTACCTTGGAATGCATGACGATCGATTCAATGGACTGGGACGGCTCCTACCGGGCAGGCGGGTTCTTCGACGGGTTGCCGCCCTGGAACATCGGTGAGCCACAACCAGTGATCGCCGACCTCATCCGGGCCGGCGCGTTCCGCAGCGACGTGCTCGACGCCGGCTGCGGACACGGCGAGGTGTCCCTGGCCTTGGCTGCGGCCAACTGCAGTGTGCTGGGTGTCGAGCTGTCCGACACGGCCGTGGCGTGGGCCCGGCGCTCGGCGGCCGAACGGGGTCTGCCCAATGCGACTTTCGAACAGGCCGACATCACCGCTTTCGCAGGTCACGACGGACGTTTCTCCAGTGTCGTCGACTGCACCTTGTTTCATGCACTCCCGGTCGACAAGCGCGACGCCTACTTGAAATCGGTGCATCGGGCCGCTGCCGCAGGCGCCGACTACTACATCCTGGTCTTCGCCAAGGGCGCCTATCCCGCCGAGATGGTGTCCAAGCCCAACGAGGTCGACGCCTACGAACTACACGCCGCGGTCGGACGCTACTTCGACGTCGACTTCATTCGGCCCGCACCGATCCTTGCGAAAGTTGAAGCGCTGCCCGGACTTCCAGATCTGGTGTTGCCCTTCGAGCGAGATGCGCTCGGCCGATTGCAGTTCCCGGGATACCTGTTGCACGCGAGAAAGTCTGAGTCCGGTATCGACTGAGCCGACGACTCAGCCCGCGTCGCTGCCCGACGACGCGGCGTCGGTGAGCAATTGACGCAGCCGGTCCAGCGGGTCGCCGCCACCCAGTTGGTGTGGCGCCGACGGCGGGGCTCCGGGACTGGGCAGCCGGTCGGGTGCGATATCGGACAACCCCTGGCCTGACGGCCCCAGCGCCGGTGGCGGCGTATCGGAATCCGCCGGTGCGACAGCCGGGGGTGGCGGCGGAGGCGGGGGTGGCGGAGGCGGTGCGGCACCCGGCTCGGGTGGTGGGGGCGGCGGAACAGATTCCAGTGCAGCGATTTTTGCCGTGAGCCTGGCATCTGCTTCCGCGCGGATCGTCCGCCGGTCGGGCTGCGGATCGTCGTTGCCTGCGAAGCAACCCGCGGGTGCCTCCGTGACGACGCTGAGCGCGCTGCGATAGCGTTCCCCGGCCGCGGCGGTCCGGCCGGCGGCCGCCGCGACGTCACCCTGGGTCTCGCGGACCAGCTCCAGGTTGACGCGCACCGCGCAGGATTGCCCGCCGACCAGCGCACGCGAGAACTCGGTGTCAGCATCGGCGAGGCGGCCCTCCAGGACGGCCGCGGAACCGCGGGTGAACGGTGCTTTCGCGGGCTCGATGACGTTGAGCACGCCCAGCGTCGAGGCGTCCGTCTGCAGCGCCGCACCGTCACCGCGCTGAAAATGCGACACCGCCGAGTCACCCACCACCACAACCGACATCATCTTGATCGCCGCCACCACCATCAGCAGCACCACCGGCGCGGACCACAGCAGCATCCGCCGCCGTAACCGCAAGCGGCCGGCCGTCACCGCGCCTCCCGCCGTGATGTGCGGTTTCGCCAGAACTCCCGCACCGTCAGATAGATCTCGGGCAGCAACAGGACGGCGGCCAGCAGTGCGAACAACCAGTACAGCTCGACGCGATCGGGGACCGGGGTGGCCGACAACGACGCGGCCTCGGTGCCGCCGTCCGGCCGCAGCTCAGGCAGGGTGCGCGTCACCGGCTGAGCCGGATCTCGATGCACGTACTGCACACCGAGTTCGTCTGCTACGCGGCGTAATCGGCTCTCGTCAATAGTGGAGACCGCCGGGCCGCCGGAGCGGGCGTCGGACAGATACGTCACGGCACCGTCGATGTAGGCGCCCGGTATCGGCCCGCCTGCCGCGGTGCCGTAGCCGAACACTGCGCCGCCGGACACCCGGTCGCCACCCTCGAAACTGCCCTGCGGTGCCGTCGACCCGCCGGCACCCTCACCGAGGTAGAACACCAGGTTCCGCGCGCCGGGGTATTGCTGAGCGGCCTGGATGAGTTGGTAGCGCAACAGATTCGCGGCCGCCCCGGCGTTCACCTGAGCGGCGGCGTCCGCGGGCACGCTGACGTACGGGGAGAGGCCCGCGATCGCCGCCTTGAGACTCCAGACGTCCTCGGACAGCGGCCAACTAATTTCGGGATCCGACGCGAATCCGATCATCGCGAACCGCGCCTTCGGGTAGGTGTCGACGATCGCCGCCATGTCGGTGCGGATGCCGGACATCCTCGTGGCCCCGCCGTAGTCGGCGACCCGAGAGTCCACGGACCGGTCGACAACGAAGAAGACGTTGGTGTTCGCGCCCTGGCTGACGGCGGTCACATCGCGATCTGGTTGGGCCTGGGCGGGCGCCTCGATGCCGGGTCGCGCGGCCGCGACGACCAGCAGCAGCATCGCCAATGTCGTTGCCCCCCAGCGCAACAGCACCGCTCGTCGACGGTCACCGGGGTGGGCCAGGACCGCCGACAGTGTGATGGCCCGGGCGCCGACGATGACGGCGGCCAGCACCAGCAGTACCGCGATCGGCAGTACGGGATGCACGGTCATCGGCGCGCCACCACCAGGGCGACGCCCAGCAGGGCGGCGGCCGCCAGCCCAGTGGTGAGCAGTGGACCGGGCTCGTCGGGCAGTTGTCCGCTGATTCGCGCGCCACCGGGCAGTACCACCGGTGCGGGGTTGGCGGCGATGGCCTGCAGGTCATCGGGCAGGGTGGGATCCGATCCGCCCGGCCCCGCCGCGTGATAGCGGAAGAACTTGCCGCCGGTGCGCCCGGTGAGAGTGTCGAGCTCGACGTCACCGCGCTGGGCGGCATCGCTGACGTCGACCCGGGATATGGCGTTCACCTGGATGCCGGCCTTGTCCGCCATGTCGGCCACCTGCTGCTCGCTGAACAGGGTGCGTTCGTCACCGGGCCCGAATGTGCTGGGCCCCAGATAGATCAACGAGCGGCGGTGAGTGGTGGGCTCGGTGCCGAAACCGGTCATGCACAACGCGAGCGTGTCCCGCAGGCTGGGCGCATAGTCGGTGTAGGTCACCGCCTTGGCGAACTGCGCGGCCTGCTGCGGAGTCGGCGCGCCGTAGTCGCCGAGGCGTTGGGCGGCGTACTGATAGTCGCGGGTCAGCGGCAGCACCCGCACCGTCGGCGAGGTCAAGCCGATCCGCTGGACGTCGAAGGTCGTTGCCTGTCCGGCGAAGTGATTGAGGAACTGCGCGGTGGTGCCGTCGGTGACCGGCGCTGCGACACACAACATCACGTCCTCGGGGTGCAGTGCGTCGAATTCCCGCCCCGATCCCGACGGCCGGGCGGCGGTCAAGGCGGCGGTCAGGAACAGGACCACCAGAAGGGCGATCGTCGTTGCCGCCAGGGCGGTTTCGCGCCGCCGGATCCGGGCGTACTCGGGCAGCGCGGTCAGCCGGTCGACATGGGCGAGCGGCCGCAGCGTCCGGTCGGCTTTCGCGGTCGGCAGGGTCAGGGCGAGCACCACGCAGATGGCCAGGAACGCCACCCCGGTCAGGGCGATCGGCCACCACCTCAGGTCCACGACCGAATCAACTCCTCGGCTTGCGCACCCAACCGGTCGGGGTCGGCGTCGGTACCGGCGTCGAATCGGGCGTCGCGCAGCGCCGCGATCAGTGGGGCGGCCGGCGCCAGCGTCCCCGCCGCGATCTCGTCGACGTGCAGATACTGCGCCCGCACCCCGGTCGCCTGGTGCAGGAAGCTGCGCACGGTGTGGCTCATCTGGTCGTAGGCCTGCGCATCGGACAGTTCACCGCGGCGTCGCAGGTCGATGATGTGGCGGATGCCGCCGGCGAAGCGCCGCCGTGTCAGCCGGGCATGCAGGTCGGCGAACGCGGGCAATTCGCGAAGCCGGTCGTTGGGCAGGGTCACCACGAAAACCGCTGCATACCAGATGATCACGACCACCAGCAGGATGATCGCGAGCCACAGCCACCAGGACGAGTACGGGGTTGGGCCGCCGACGAAGCGCAACAGGTCACCCGGCACGGGCGAACACCTCCGCCATCGCGGTGAGTCGCGACCGGATCTCGTCACGGCGTCCGATCGCGGTGAACGGGATCGCATGGGTGGTCAGGAACGCTTCGAGCCGTGCCCGCCGGCGCTGCTCGGCGCGCCGGTAGGCGACCTCGACCCGCCGGCCCAACCGGGTCCGGCTGGGCACCACCGCGCCGGTGCTGACGTCATAGCCGTCGCTGTCACCGCTGACCGCGGGCATGTCGGACACAAAAGCCCACAGCACGTCGTGGCGGGCCGCCAGTCGCGCGGTGACCTCGTCGAGGCCCGCGGTCACGTCAGGTTCGTCGGACACCACGACCACCAACATTCGGCGGCGGTAATGCGTTGTCACATAGCGCAATTGGTCTTCGATACTGCTCGGTCCGGGGCTGGTCGCGGTATGCCGGTAGAAGTGGTCGAGCATGCTCTCGATGTGCGTCTCACCCCGGCCGGCCCGGATGCTCACACACCCCCTGGCGTCCCCGTACACCATGCCGATCTCATCCGAGCGGCCCAGCGTGATCAACCCGAAAGCACCCAGGATCGCCTCGGCCACATCGCGTTTGGTCTCACCGCCCGCCGCCAGTGCGGTCATGTTCCGGCCTGCGTCGGCAACCAGCAGGATCTTGTGGTGCTTCTCGGACACGAAGCGCTTGATCAGCACCGTGCCCGATCGCGCGGTGGCCTTCCAGTCGATATCGCGGACGTCATCGCCCGGCACGTACGGGCGCAGGTCGTCGAACTCCATGCTGCGGGTGTGCAGCAGCGCGTAGCGGCCGCCTTCCAGGAGCCCGCGGGTGTCAGTGCCGAAGAACCGCTTGGCCCGGTTGAGATGCTGCCCCATGCCTTTAGGGCACTCGGACCGCGTGCAGGATGGCGTCGATCACCGTGTCGGAGGTGACGCCGGTGGCGGCCGCCTCGAAGCCGAGGATCAGCCGGTGCCGCAGGATGCGGTGCGCGAGTGTGGCGATGTCGTCGGGGATGACGTGGCTGCGCCCGGAGAGCACCGCCAGCGCACGGGCGGCCCGGCAGAACGCGATGGTGGCACGCGGACTGGCGCCGTACTCGACCAGCCGGGCCAGCTTGGGCTCCAGATACACCTGCGGGTTGCGGCTGACAGCGACCAGCTCACTGGCGTAGCGCATCAGCGCCGGATCCATCTGCACTGCGCGCACCACTCGCTGCAGAGCGCGGATGTCGTCGAGGCCGACCACCGCGCCGCGGCGGCGGTCCTTGTCGAACAGGCCGGCGTCCATCCGGTGGATCATCTCGACCTCTTCGGCCACCGACGGATAGGCCACGACGTCTTTGAGCATGAACCGGTCGGTCTGGGCCTCCGACAGGGGATAGGTGCCCTCCTGGTCGACGGGGTTCTGGGTGGCGACCACCAGGAACGGCTCGTCGATGGGGTAGACGGTGCCGGCGATAGTGGTCTGGCGTTCCTCCATCGCCTCCAGCATCGCGCTCTGGGTCTTGGCGCTGGACCGGTTGATCTCGTCGAGCAGCACGATGTTGGTGTGCACCGGCCCCAGCTGGGTGACGAACCGGTTGGTCGCGGCCTCGTACACCTGGGTGCCGATGATGTCGCTGGGCAGCAGATCCGGGGTGCACTGAATGCGGTGGAAACCGCCGTGGATGGACTCGGCGACCACTCGGGCGGCCGTGGTCTTGGCCAGCCCGGGCACGCTCTCGATCAGGACGTGGCCGCCGGCGGCCAGCCCGATGAGCAGCGATTCCCGCAGGTTGTCCTGCCCGACCACGGTTGCGGAAAAGGCGGCCGACACCGCATCTACGGTGCGCCGGGCTTGGTCGAGGGACCGTGGATCGGTCTGCAGTCGTGCGGTGGTCATCAAGTCCTTTCACCGATTAGGCGATTCGGGTGTCGTCATCCGCCGGGGCCAGGAGGGGCTCGCCGAACGGGAAGTCGTATTCACCGTATTCATCCCCTTCCGGGTCGGGCTCCGTTACGTCGCCGGCGTCGCTGTCGGTGATGTCGGGAGCGAAATTTTCCGGCACCAGCACGGGCGCGACGCCGTTCGGCTCCTCGCTGGTCTGCTCCCGGCGCAGGTCCGCGGCGACCAGTCCCAACCCGGCCAGCGCCAGCACGATCACCCCGGCCGCGGCCCACACGCTGCCGCTGATCAGTGCCACCAGGAACATCACGCAGCCTGCTGCGGCGACGATGACCGCGTTGCGCATGATGTCCTCCCGAAGGACGGGTTACCCGCTGGTTGCATGGCGAACACCCTGGCGGTGGGAAAGCAGATTGGGTCTGCCGTGACCGACGTGGGAAGATGGGACGCGTGTTGCGATGGACGACCGCCGGTGAATCTCACGGCCGCGCGCTGGTAGCCGTGGTCGAAGGCATGGTCGCCGGTGTCGGCGTTACCTCGACCGACATCGCCGACCAGTTGGCCCGCCGGCGCCTGGGCTACGGCCGCGGCGCCCGGATGAAATTCGAACAGGACCAGGTCACCGTGCTGGCCGGGGTGCGCCACGGCGAGACGTTGGGCGGCCCGATCGCCATCGAGATCGGCAACACCGAGTGGCCGAAGTGGGAAACCGTGATGGCGTCCGACCCGGTCTCCGCCGAGGATCTGGACGTCGCGCGCAACGCACCGCTGACCCGTCCGCGGCCCGGCCACGCCGATTTCGCCGGCATGCTCAAGTATGGCTTTGACGACGCGCGCCCGGTCCTGGAGCGCGCCAGTGCCCGCGAAACCGCCGCCCGCGTCGCGGCGGGCACCCTGGCCCGGTCCTTCCTGCGTCAGGCCCTCGGCGTCGAGGTGCTCTCCCACGTCATCTCGATCGGGGCGTCGGCGCCCTACGACGGACCGCCGCCGGCCGCCGGCGACCTGGACCGCATCGACGAGAGCCCGGTCCGTGCCTCCGACAAGGACGCCGAGGCCGACATGATCGCCCAGATCGAGGCCGCCAAACGCGACGGCGACACCCTGGGCGGAGTCGTCGAAGTCGTCGTCCACGGCCTGCCGATCGGGCTCGGCTCGTTCACCAGCGGTGAGAACCGGCTGGACAGCCAGCTCGCGGCCGCGGTGATGGGGATCCAGGCCATCAAGGGTGTCGAGATCGGCGACGGCTTCGAGACCGCGCGCCGCCGCGGCAGCCAGGCGCACGACGAGATGTACCCCGGCCCCGACGGTGTGGTCCGCTCCACGAACCGGGCCGGCGGCCTGGAAGGCGGCATGACCAATGGTCTGCCGCTGCGGGTGCGCGCGGCGATGAAGCCGATCTCCACGGTGCCGCGGGCGCTGGCCACCGTCGACATGGCCACCGGTGACGAGGCCGTCGCGATCCACCAGCGTTCCGACGTGTGCGCGGTGCCCGCCGCCGCCGTGGTCGTCGAGACCATGGTCGCCCTGGTGCTGGCGCGCGCGGTGCTGGAGAAGTTCGGCGGTGACTCGCTGCAGGAGACCCGACGCAACGTCGAGGGCTACCTCCAGGCTGTGGCTGAGCGCATGCCCGCGGAGACGCGCGAGTCGCCAGTGCGGGCGTCGGGATAGCACGATGGCGCCGAAGGCCGTGCTGATCGGATTGCCCGGCTCCGGGAAGTCGACCATCGGGCGGCGCTTGGCCAAGGCGATGGGGGTGGCGATGCTGGACACCGACGCCGCCATCGAGGAGAAGACCGGCCGCACGGTGGCCGACATCTTCGCCAATGACGGCGAGAAGGAATTCCGCCGCATCGAAGAAGAGGTCATTCGCGACGCGCTGGCCACCCACGACGGCGTGTTGTCGCTGGGCGGCGGCGCGGTCACCACTCCCGGGGTGCGGGACGCACTGGCCGGGCAGACGGTGGTGTTCCTGGAGATCAGCGCCGCCGAAGGTGTGCGACGGACCAGCGGCAGCACGGTACGGCCGCTTCTGGCCGGGCCCGACCATGCCGAGAAGTACCGCACGCTGATGAACGAGCGGGTGCCGATCTACCGGCGGGTCGCCACGATCCGGATCAACACCAATCGGCGCAATCCCGGTGCCGTTGTGCGCCATATCATTTCGCGTCTGGAGAATCCGCAGCCGCCCCGCCGGCGCAGGCCGCCCTGGCGGCGTTCGTCGTCGACGTCTGAAAAAGGTTCCGCCCCAACGCCACCGGATGACCCGGTGGAGTCCACCCCGGTCACGCCCGCCACCCCGGCGGCGCTGGCCGCTCGCCGCGCCGGAGTTCGCAAATGACTGAGTCCTCATCGCCGGTGACCATCGAGGTCGCCGTCGATCCGCCCTACCCGGTGATCGTGGGCACCGGCCTGCTCGGCGAGCTCGGTGAGCTGCTCGGCGGCCGCCACAAGGTGGCGATCCTGCACCAGCCGGTGCTGACCCAGACCGCCGAGGCGATCCGGGCGCACCTGGCGGAGCTGGGGGTCGATGCGCATCGCATCGAGATTCCCGACGCCGAGGCCGGTAAAGACCTGCCGGTGGTCGGGTTCATCTGGGAAGTGCTGGGCCGCATCGGAATCGGCCGCAAGGATGCGCTGGTGAGCCTCGGTGGCGGTGCGGCCACGGATGTGGCCGGCTTCGCCGCGGCCACCTGGCTGCGCGGTGTAGACATCGTGCACATCCCCACCACCCTGCTGGCGATGGTCGACGCCGCGGTCGGCGGCAAGACGGGGATCAACACCGAGGCCGGCAAGAACCTGGTCGGCGCGTTCCATCAGCCGGCCGGTGTGCTCGTCGACCTGGCGATGCTGGATACGTTGCCGCGCAACGAACTCGTCGCCGGGATGGCCGAGATCGTCAAGGCCGGCTTCATCGCCGACCCGAAGATCCTCGACCTCATCGAGGCCGACCCGCAAGCCGCTGTCGACCCGGCGGGCGAGGTGCTGCCGGAACTGATCCGGCGGGCGATCGCGGTCAAGGCCGAGGTGGTGGCCGCCGACGAAAAGGAGTCGGCGCTGCGCGAGATCCTGAACTACGGGCACACGTTGGGCCACGCGATCGAACGCCGCGAGCGCTACAAGTGGCGCCACGGCGCGGCTGTCTCGGTGGGCCTGGTGTTCGCCGCGGAGCTGGGCCGGCTGGCCGGCCGGCTCGACGATGAGACCGCGGCGCGCCACCGCACGGTGCTGACGGCGCTGGGCCTGCCGGTGAGCTACGACGCCGACGCCCTGCCCGATCTCGTCGAGAGCATGGCCGGGGACAAGAAGACCCGCTCGGGTGTGCTGCGGTTCGTGGTGCTCGACGGGCTGGCCAAGCCGGGTCGGCTGGAAGGTCCGGACCCGGCGCTGCTGGCGGCGGCCTATGCGGAGGTGGCTCGATGACAACCGTTCTCGTACTCAACGGGCCCAACCTCGACCGGCTCGGTCGCCGCGAACCCGAGATCTACGGCAGCACAACCTATGACGACCTCGTCACCCTGGTCGAGACGCAGGCAACCGAACTGGGGCTCGCCGCCGTGGTGCGGCAGTCCAACAGCGAAGGCCAGCTGCTGGATTGGTTGCACGCGGCCGCCGACGCCGGTGACCCGGTGATCCTCAATGCCGGTGCGCTGACCCACACCTCGATCGCGCTGCGCGATGCGTGCGCCGAGCTGACGGCTCCGCTGATCGAAGTGCACATCTCCAATGTGCATGCGCGAGAAGAGTTTCGGCATCACTCGTATCTGAGCGGGGTGGCGACCGGTGTGATCGTCGGGCTGGGCGTGCAGGGCTATCTGCTGGCGCTGCGCTACCTGGCCACCCTGGACATCACGCCCGACCAGCCGTGAACGATCGGCTGACGCTGGGCGGGGCTAGCGTCACCCGCGTCGTCGAAACTCAGGTCCAGATGCGGACATCGCTGTTCGCCGACACCCCGGCGCAGGCCTGGGACGACAACGCGGACCTGCTGGAGCCGCACTTCTGGGATCGTGGCGCCGAGCAGTGGCGCATCGCGATGCAGTCCTGGGTGGTGGAGGTCGACGGTCTGGTGGTCGTGGTCGACACCGGGGTCGGCAACGATCGCGACCGGCCGCACATGCCGCCCCTCGACCATCTCTCGACCGACTTTCTCGCCGCGTTCACCGCAGCCGGCTTCGACCCGGCCGACGTCGACATCGTGGTGAACACCCACCTGCACACCGATCATGTCGGCTGGAACACCCAGCTGGTCGACGGGTGCTGGGTGCCGACATTCCCCAACGCCCGCTACGTGATGCCCGAAGCCGACTACCGTTTCTTCGGTCCCGGGGGAGACGGCGAGAACGATGGCATGCGAACGGTGTTGGCCGACAGTGTGATTCCGGTGACCGATCAGATCCAGCTGTGGTCGGACGATCTGACGCTCAGCGACTCGCTGCGACTGCGCCCGGCTTCCGGACACACGCCCGGATCGTCAGTGCTGTGGCTCGATGCGGGCAGCCCCGCCGTGTTCGTCGGCGACCTCACACACTGCCCGATCCAGATCCGCCGACCCGACGACGCATGCGCGTTCGATGTCGACCCGGCCGCGGCACGGGGCACCCGACGTCGGGTGTTCACCGAGGCTGCGCAGGCGAACGCGATGGTCTTTCCCGCGCATTACCCCGGACACGGGGGACCCGTGCTCGTCGGGAGCGGGGACGGCTTCGACGTCAGCGGCTGGGCGCCGCTGGACGCCATCTGACTACGGCTTGTCGGACTTGCCCGTCATGTCGATCTGCTCGGTCGGCTCGTCGCGCTCGGCGGTGGCCACCGGTGAGGTGTGTGCCTCGGTCGCCGCGGACTCGTTGTGCTCCAGGCCCGAGATCGGCCCGGTGCGGTCGTCCTCGCGCGCGGCGTCGAAAACGTCGCCGGTGCTGCCGTCCTCGCGCCGGCGTTCCTGCGGCGGCCGCTTGCGGTCGACCAGGAAGCGGCCGATCGCCGCGGCGGCGATCGCAGGCACGAACACCATCAGCGCGGTGAATGCCGCGTAGGTGGTCAACTCGCTGATCAGGCCCTCGGCGTACACGTTCTTGTAGAACAGCGAGATGATCCAGGTGATCAGGCCGCTCAGGATGCCGGCGACCAGTCCGGCCAGCAGCCAGGTCATCGCCAGATCGCGGCGCCGGTCCGGGTCGGGGTTGTCGTTGGCGTCGGAACGGCCGTCGATCAGACCCCACAGGAACGCCGCGATACCGAACAGCACGACCAGCACGATGCTGATCAGTGCAGCCTTGGTTTCGTAGATGTTGATCAGCGTGCCTTGCACGAGACGGACGATCACCATGCCGGCAGCGAACGCCAGGCCGCGCAACAACCACGTAGTCATGAGTGACGAGCGTAGCGAGTACCGTCAGCGACCGTGACACATTCCCAACGTCGGGACCGACTGGCCGCAAGGCTGGCCGCCGACGGGCTGGACGCAATCCTGGTCAGTGACCTGGTCAACGTGCGTTATCTCTCCGGTTTCAGCGGGTCGAACGCGGCGCTTCTGGTGTTCGCAGGCGACACGCCCGACGTGTTGGCCACCGATTCGCGGTACCGGACGCAGGCCGCACAGCAGGCGCCGGATCTGGAAACCGTCATCGAGCGGGCCTGCGGACGTCACCTCGTGGGCCGCGCGGTGTCAGATGGCGCCCGCCGGATCGGGTTCGAGAGTCACGTCGTCACCGTCGACGGGTTCGACGCCCTGGCCCGCGAAGTCGACGAGCAGCCGGCCGCCGAGCTGGTGCGGGCCTCCGGCACCGTCGAGGCACTGCGCGAGATCAAGGACGCCGGTGAGATCGCCCTGCTGCGGCTGGCCTGCGAAGCCGCCGACGCCGCCCTGGCGGTGCTGGTGAGCAGCGACGGGCTACGACCGGGCCGCACCGAGCGCGAGGTCGGCCGCCAGCTCGAAGCACTGATGCTCGAGCACGGCGCTGACGGGCCGTCGTTCGAAACCATCGTGGCCGCCGGAGCCAATTCGGCGATCCCGCATCACCGGCCAACCGAGGCGGTGCTGGCCAGCGGTGACTTCGTCAAGATCGACTTCGGCGCGCTGGTCGGGGGATACCACTCCGACATGACCCGCACATTCGTGCTCGGCGCGGCAGCTGACTGGCAGCTGGAGATCTACGAGCTGGTGGCGGCGTCCCAGCGGGCCGGCCGCAACGCTCTCGAGGTGGGGGCGGATCTTCGTGGAGTGGACGGTGCGGCCAGGCAGGTGATCGTCGACGCCGGCTACGGCGAGTTCTTCGGGCACGGCCTCGGCCACGGGGTCGGATTGCAGATCCACGAAGCGCCGGGAATCAACTCCGCCGCCGCCGGTACACTGCTTGCTGGCTCCGTGGTGACCGTGGAACCCGGTGTCTACCTGCCAGACCGTGGCGGTGTCCGCATCGAGGACACCCTGGTCGTCGGCGAACGAAGCCCCGAACTACTGACCCGGTTCCCCAAGGAACTGACGGTCCTGACTTAGGAGAACGACCGACCGTGGCATCCACTGCCGATTTCAAGAACGGCCTTGTGCTGAACATCGACGGCCAGCTCTGGCAGATCACCGAGTTTCAGCACGTCAAACCGGGCAAGGGCCCCGCCTTCGTGCGCACCAAGCTCAAGAACGTGCTGTCCGGCAAGGTGGTCGACAAGACCTACAACGCCGGGGTGAAGGTGGAGACCGCGACCGTCGACCGGCGCGACGCCACCTACCTCTACCGTGATGGCTCCGATTTCGTGTTCATGGACTCCGAGGACTTCGAGCAGCACCCGCTGCCCGAGGCGCTGGTGGGCCGGCTGGCCGATTTCCTGCTGGAGGGCATGCCGGTGCAGATCGCGTTCAACGAGGGCGCGCCGCTGTACCTGGAGTTGCCGGTGACCGTCGAGCTCGAGGTCGCCAGCACCGAGCCCGGCCTGCAGGGCGACCGTTCCAGCGCGGGCACCAAGCCGGCGACGCTGGAGACCGGGGCCGAGATCCAGGTTCCGCTGTTCATCAACACCGGCGACAAACTCAAGGTCGATTCCCGCGACGGCAGTTATCTGGGGCGTGTGAACTCCTGATATGGCCGACCGCAAGGCCGACAAGGGTCGGCATCAGGCGCGCAAGCGTGCCGTCGACCTGCTGTTCGAGGCCGAGGCCCGGGGTCTGACCGCAGCCGAGGTGGCCGAGGGGCGCAGTGCGCTGGCCGAGACGAACGCGGACGTGTCGGCGCTGAACCCGTACACGGTGACCGTTGCGCAGGGCGTCACGGCGAACACGGCCCACATCGACGAACTGATCACCTCGCACCTGCAGGGCTGGACGCTGGAGCGGCTGCCTGCCGTGGACCGCGCGATCCTGCGGGTCGCGGTGTGGGAGCTGCTGCACGCCGAGGATGTTCCGGAGCCGGTGGCCGTCGACGAGGCGGTCGAGCTGGCCAAGGAGCTGTCCACCGACGACTCGCCGGGCTTCGTCAACGGGGTGCTCGGCCAGGTCATGCTGGTGACCCCGCAGATCCGTGCGGCCGCCAACGCAGTCCGGGGCCCCGGCCCGGAGGCGTAACCTCCCCGCCATGTTGAGCGCTGCCGACTGGGTGGAGGCCGGGTTCTCATTGCTCGCCGAGCAGGGCGTCAAGGCGCTGACCGTCGGCCGGCTCTGCGAGCGCGTGGGTGCCACCAAGGGCAGCTTCTACTGGCATTTCACCGACCTCGGTACGTATCGGCGCGCGCTGGCCGACACCTGGGCCGAGGTGAACGACACCGACCGCGCCGAGTTCACCCGGCTGGCCGAGCTTGCGCCGCGGGAGCGGCTCAGCCGGATGATGGGAGCTCTGCTGGGGCAACGGCATTGGATGCTGGAGCGGGCGATGCGGGAGTGGGCACGCACCGACGCCGACGTCGCGGCGGCGGTGGCGTCCTCCGATCGGCGGGTGCGCCGTGCGGTGCGGCAGGCCTACCTCGATGACGGGTTCAGCACAGAGGAGGCCGACGTGCGCGCCGATGCGACATTCGCCGCCGGCGTCGGATTCCTGCACCTGTCGGCGTCGGCACCGGGCCCGAAAGCCGCTGCGCAGCAACAGCGTTTCCTGGACATCATGCTGCGGCACTGACTCCATACCAAAAGGTATGGTAGCGTCCGGTCGATGATCAGCGACGACTTCGTGGCGTGCCTGGCGCAGCGCGCCGCAGAAGCCGAAGAGCTGCGTCGCCTGCCCGACGCCACCATTGCCGACTACCGCGCCGGCGGACTGGCGCGACTGCTGCTGCCGGCCCGCTACGGCGGGGACCAGGCGCCCTTCCCGGACATCCTGGAACCGGTGCGCCGGATGGCCCATGGCTGTGCGTCGAGCGCCTGGACGCTGGGGTTCTACACCCTGCACAACTGGATGCTGGCGCTGTTCGGCGAGCAGGCGCAGGACGAGGTGTTCGCAGACGGGCCGGTGCTGTGCCCGGCACCGCTGGCGCCGACCGGTCGCGGAGTACCGGTCGACGGCGGCGTGCGGCTGTCCGGACGGTGGTCCTGGGCCACCGGGATCATGGCGGCCGACTGGGTGATGGTCGGCGCGCTGTGTGGACCCGAGGACGGCATCTTTCCCGCGCTGGCCCTGTTGCCGTTCGAAGACGTTGTGGTCGAGGATGTTTGGCACACCGATGGGATGCGGGGGACCGGCTCCCACGATGTGCTGGTGAACGATGTGTTTGTGCCCGAGCACCGCCTGGTCGGCGTGGTCGATGTCTACGGCGGCACTGCGCCGGGTGCGGCGCTGCACAATGCGAGCGCGTACCGGTGGCCGATGGTGCCCGCGCTGGCCCTGCTTGCCGCGATGCCGGCACTCGGTGCCGCCGAGGCGGTCGCCGACGGTTTCGCCACCCGCCTCGGTGAGCGGGTGCTGGCCTATTCCGGTGTGGCCCAGAAACAACAGCCGGCCGCGCAGATCCGCCTCGGTGATGCACGGGTGCGGTTGCGCGCGCTGGACGGCCTGCTGGACGACACGGTCGACCTGATCGAAGGCTTGGTCACCGACGGCACCCGGATCTCGCGCACGGTCCGCGCCCAGGCCCGGGTGGCGGCCGCGCACATCGTGCACGAGTCCCGCGCTGTCGTCGCCGATCTACTCGAATCCTCCGGCGCCAGCGCGCATTTCCTGCACAATCCGCTGCAGCGCGCCAAACGTGACATCGACGTCATCTCCGGTCACGTGGTCTTCGACTACGACGTGAGCCGCGAGCTGGCCGGCGCGCTGGAGATCGGCGCGCCGGTCTCGCCGATAGCGATGGTCTAGCGGGAGCTCCTGGCATTGGCCATGAGCTCGGTCACCCGTTCGCGCTGAGCCGGGTTCTCGAAGATGCCGTCCTTCTTGAAGTACGTCCCGACGATCGCGCCGTCGGCGACAGCCAGCTGGTCGGCGACGTTCTCGGCCCTGACTCCGGTGTTGACGAAGACCGGGACGGTCCCCGCGGACTTCTTGACGACGGACAGCGCCTCGAGATCCGTTGGGGCGCCGGCCGTCAGCCCCGATACGCAGATGGCGTCGGGGAGAGTGGCGAACACCGTTGTGCGGGTGATCGACGCGAGATCGCGCTGGGCGAGGTATGTGGCGGACTCGGGAACGATGTTGAAGAACAGTTTGACCCCGGCGCCGCCGATGCGGGTGCGGTGCCGGGCGACCTCACCGATATTGGTGTCCCACAACCCGAAATCGCTGGCGTAGACGCCGGTGAAGATCTCCCGGACGTACTGTGCCCCCGTGGCGACGGCGAGGTCGATCGACGCGCGACCGTCCCACAACACGTTGACCCCGTAGGGGATCGAGATGTCACCGAGCAACTGACCAATGATGCGGGCCATGGTGATCGCGGTGATCGGCTCGGTCTTCGTGAGGTAGGGCAGGCTGAACTCGTTCGAGATCATCACACCGTCGACGCCGCCCTGCTGGAGCGCGTCGAGTTCCTCCTTGGCTCGATCCACCACGGCCGTGAGGCCGGCGCGGGTGTCGAAGCCGGGGTCGCCGGGCAGCGCGGAGAGGTGAAGCATCGCGATAACGGGCTTCTGTACGGAGAAGACCTCTCGCACCCAGTCGGCCATGTGAACCCCTTTCGGTTGAGACTGTCTGTTTCTAACGCACTGCTGTCACGTTCTGCAAGAAAATTACAGATTGTTGCGAATAGTCCGGTAATTGTTGCAGGCAAGTCGTGAAGACTTTACATTGAGTCCCACACTTCGTGAATCACTCACAACAAGGAGCGGGCGAGCTGGTGTCAGCCAAGACGCGGCGTGCGCAGATAGAGCAGCGAGTCCTCGACGAGGGCGAGATCGAATACGCCTCGTTGGCGCAGGAGTACGGCGTCTCCGAGATGACGATCCGCCGAGATGTCGACGCGTTGGAGGCATCCGGTCTGGTCCGGCGCATCACCGGTGGTGCGATCAAGGCCTATCAGAAGGCCGAAGAACCGTCCTTCGAGAGTCGGGCGTCGAGATCGGCCACCGAGAAGATGCACATCGCCGAGGCGGCTGTCGAACTCCTCGAACCGGGCGAGACCGTCATCCTCGACAGCGGCAGCACCGTGCTGGCGGTGGCCCGGGCCATCCGCGGCCGTCGGCTCGGGCTCACCATCGTGACACCGAGCCTGCTGGCGGCCATCGAGCTCGCGGACGAACCCGACACCACGATCATCGTCACCGGCGGCAACCTGCGTCCCGGCGAGCTGAGCCTGATCGGCTTCGAAACCGAAGCGGTGTACCGGATGTACAACTGCGACACCTACATCATGGGTGTCGCCGGCGTCGACCCCGTCCGTGGTCTGACCGACTATCACCGGGTCGAGGGCAGCGCCAAGCGCGCGGCCGCCGGCGCCGCCGACCGCATCATCGTCGTCGCCGACGAGTCCAAACTCGGCCGGGTGCAGCTGTTGACCGTTGCCCCGCTGAGCGCGGCCGGCCACATCGTCACCGACAGTCCGCCCGACCACCCCACCCTGGTCGCTGCCCGCAACCTCGGCGTCGAGGTGCTGTGCGTGGATCGAGACGAGAAGCCCGGCGACGGCGTTCTGGACCAAGCCCTGTGAGCGGCTACACCATCGGCGTGGACATCGGCACGACCGGCACCAAGACGGTGCTGCTGGACACCAACGGTGGCATCGTCGCGCAAACCAGCCGCGAATCAACACTTTTCAGCGACCGGCCCGGCTGGGCCGAGGCGGACCCGGACCAATGGCTGGCCAATGTGGTCAGCTCGCTCACCGAGGTCGTCGCCGCCGCGGGTATCGCACCGGCCGACGTCAAAGCTGTCGCCACCACGGGCATGGTGCCCGCCGTCATCGCCATCGATGCCGAGGGCCGACCGCTGCGCCGGGCAATCCTGCAGAACGACGCGCGGGCTGCCGATGAGATCCGCACCCTGGCAACAACCCTGGCCGATATCGACCTCGTCGAATTGACGGGTGCCGCACTGACCCAGCAGTCGGTCGCGCCCACCGTGCTGTGGTTGCAGCGCAACGAACCTGACATCGCCACGCGGGCAGCCCATGTCGTCGGCTCCTACGACTGGGTGCTGGTCGCTCTCGGCGCCCCCGCGCACGTCGAGAAGAACTGGGCGCTGGAGTCCGGCCTGTTCACCATCGGGGGAGAGCCGGTCGACGCGGTGATGTCCGCCGCCGGTATCGATGCCGCGCTCCTGCCGCCCGTCCGGTCGCCCGGAGACGTCGCCGGCGGCCTCAGCGCCGAGATGGCCGAACGCACCGGTCTGCGCGCTGGCACCCCTCTGGTCGTCGGTGGTGCCGACCACGTGTTGTCGGCCTTCGCCGCGGGTGTCGAAGAACACGGCGACTGGTTGGTGAAGCTGGGGGAGCCGGCGACATCCTGGTGGCCAGTGATGATCCCGTCGTCGATCGACGCCTCTATCTGGATGCCCATCCGGTGCCCGGCCGGTGGCTGCCCAATGGCTGCATGGCCACCAGCGGCAGCCTGATCCGCTGGTTCCAAAGCCTCATCGGCGGTGAGGATCTGCTGAACCTGGACCGCGAAGCGCAGCAGCGCCGACCCGCCGAAGTCCTCTGCCTCCCGTACTTCCTCGGCGAGAAGAGCCCGCTGCACGACCCGGACCTGCGCGGTGTCTACGCCGGTCTGCATCTGGGTACCACCCGCGCCGACATGTACCGCGCGACCCTGGAGGCCATCGCCTTCGGCTTCCGCCACCACGTCGAGGTGTTCGGCGAGCTGGGTATCGAACTCGGCCGCGCGTCGATCACCAACGGCGGCAGCAAGTCCACGCTCTGGAAGCAGATCCACGCCGAGGTACTGGGCGTCCCGGTCCATCCCATCGTCGACCATCCCGGCGCCTCACTGGGTGCCGCGCTGATCGCCGCGGTCGGCGTCGGAGCGCTGGCGGGATGGGACCAGTGCCGGCACTTCGTCACCCTCGGCGAACCCGTCGTGCCGGACCCCGCCAACGTCGCGGTCTACGACGCCGCCTACCAGGAGTGGCGCAACCTGGCCACCGCCACCACCGCCATCTCGCACACGCTAGCTGAAAGGACTCGTCAATGAGCAAGACCGTGGTCGTCACCGGAGCCGGATCGGGAATCGGCAAGGCGATCGCTACCGTTGCCGCCCAACGCGATTGGCGGGTGGTCGTGACCGACATCGATCTCGACGCCGCCACCGCCGTCGCCGCCGGGCTGGAGGATCCGGCCGGCCTGGGCCACGAAGCCACCCAGCTCGACGTCACCGACCCGGCGCAGGCCGCGATGGTCGCCGACGACATCGCCGACCGGCTCGGGCTGGACGCGTGGATGAGCAACGCCGGCATCTCGTTCATGGTGCCGTTCCTCGACGTCTCGCTGGACAACTACGAGCTGACGATGGACATCAACCTCAAGGGCGTCTTCATCTGCGGTCAGGCGGCCGCTCGCGCCATGGTCCGCACCGGACGCCGCGGGACGATCGTCAACACCGCGTCGATGGCGGGCAAGCAGGGCCGGGTGCCGTACCTGTCCGACTACGTCGCCTCCAAGCACGGTGTCGTCGGCCTGACCCAGGCGATGGCGTACGAACTGGCCGAGCACGGCATCACCGTCAACTGTGTGTGCCCCGGATTCGTGGAGACACCGATGCAGTCGCGCGAACTGGACTGGGAAGCGCAGCTTCGCGGAACCACACCCGAAAAGGTCAAGCAGATGTGGATCGATGACACACCGCTCGGCCGTCTACAGCAGCCGGAGGACGTCGCTTACACCGTCGCCTTCCTGCTCTCCGATGACGCCCGGTTCATCACCGGCGAGGCGCTTGCCGTCAACGGCGGCGCCTACATGGATTAGCCCTGATGTTCACCACTGAAAAGGGGAAGCAATGAAGTTCACAACTCCAGGGTTGCGGCGCGCCGCAACATGTCTGGGCGCCATCGGCGCGTCAGCGCTCCTGCTGTCGGGGTGCGCGGGCAGCGGCGGGCCGGAAACCCCGTCGGCCACCGGCACGGGCCAGGTCCCGACCGACATCACGGGCACCGTCAACATCCTGATGGAGAACGTGCCCGACACCGACATCGTCAAATCGATGATCCCCGAGTTCAACAAGAAGTACCCGAACATCAAGGTGAACATCGAACCGCAGACCTACGACCAGATCCGCGACAAGCTCGTCGCATCCTTCCAGGCGCCCAAGGCGACCTACGACCTCGTCGTCGTCGACAACGTGTGGATGAAGGACTTCGTCGCCGCGAATTGGCTGCAGCCGTTGGATTCTCGGATCGACTCGACTGCCGACTACGACTACGCGGACTTCTTCAAGCCGCTCACCGACATCGACACCGTCGACGGCAAGCGCTACGCGGTGCCGTTCTACAACTACGCGCTCGGTTACATCTACAGTGTCCCCGACTACCAGAAGGCGGCCCTGAGCGAACCGAAGACCCTCGACGATCTGGTGGCCAACTCCAAGAAGCTGGTCGCCGGTGATCGGGCGGGTATCGCCATGCAGCCGCAGCGCGGCTACAAGGTGTTCGAGGAGTGGGCCAACTTCCTGTTCGCCGCGGGCGGTTCGATCTACGACGATTCGGGCAAATACACCCTCGACACTCCCGAGGCCAAGAAGGCGCTGTCGGCGTACGTCGACCTGTACAACACCGCGGCCCCGAAGAACAGCCTCAACTGGGGCTTCGACGAGGCCGGCCGGTCGGTGTCCAGCGGGCAGTCGGCGTCGCTGGTGAGCTACAACTGGAACCTTCCGTCGCTCAACGCCCCGGACGGGACGGCCGCCAAGTCCGGCGTCGGTCCGTTCAAGCTGACCGCCATGCCCGGTGGCGTCGACGTGCTGGGCTCATGGAGCTGGGCGATCCCGCAGAACTCCGGGAACGCTGATGCCGCATGGGCATTCGCTTCCTGGCTGACGTCCAAGCCGATCGACCTCGAGCGGGTCGTCAAGGGCGGCGCGGTCATTCGCAGCAGCAGCACGCAGGATCCCAAGGTGCTCGCCGACGGATTCGGTGCCGACTACTACGCGGTGGTCAAGGACATCCTGTCCAAGGCCAAGCCGCTGAGCAACCAGACCAACGCCGAGGAGATGATCCAGGCGGTCGGAACGGAACTGAACGAGGCCGTGGCCGGCACCAAGAGCATCGATGACGCGCTGCGCGATGCCCAGGCTGCCGCCGAGAAGACCCGAGGCTGACCCCGATTCTGACACCGTGGGATCCGGCGACCGTGACGAGTAGGGAGGACCCGGCATGACCAGATTCAAATACGGGATGTTGAGTCCGCTGCTGGCGTTGTTCGTCGCGGTCGTCGGATTCCCACTGTTCTACGCGCTCTACCTCAGCGCCACCGACTACAAGCTCACCGATCGGCGCGCGCCCCGTTTCGTCGGACTGACGAACTACGTCAACACCCTCACCAACCCCGACTTCTGGCAGGCATTCGGGACCACCGCAACCTACGTATTGGTGGCGGTGGTACTCGAATTGGTCATCGGCCTGGTGCTGGCGATGGCGCTGCAGCGCCAGAAGTGGGCACGGGATGTCACCCGCGCGATGCTGCTGGCGCCCATGTTCATCACGCCGGTCGCCGTCGGTCTGACGTTCCGGTTCCTGCTGAACGACCAGCTCGGCGCAATCCCGTTCGTGCTGAAGAAGTTCGGTCTCGACATCGATTTTCTGGGCTCGGGTCATGCGCTGTACACGTTGGCGCTCATCGACGTCTGGCAGTGGACACCGTTCATGGTGTTGCTGTTGCTCGCCGGCCTGGAATCGATTCCCAAGCAGCCGCTGGAAGCGGCCCGTGTGGACGGCGCGCCGCCCTGGTATGTGTTCTGGCGGGTCATCCTGCCGCTGCTGCGGCCCGTGCTCGCCGTCGCCGTACTTCTGCGGGCGCTGGACGCGATGAAAGTCTTCGAATACGTCTACGCCACCACCAAGGGCGGTCCCGGCACCGAAACCCAGACACTGCAGTACTACACGTATCAGACCGGCGTGCAGTTCTTCCGGCTCGGCAGTGCGGCCTCGATGGCGTTCGTGGTGCTCGCCGTGGTGCTGACCGCGGTTGTGATCACCTTCCGGCTGCTGGAGAGGAACCGCGACGCATGAGCAGCGTGAAGGGATACACCCTGGCCCGCATCGTGGTGCTGTGGGTCGGTGTCGTCGTGGTGGTGATGCCGATCGCGTGGATCGTGCTGGCGAGCTTCAAATCTCCTGTGCAGCTCAATGATCCGGCCCTCATCCTGTTCAGGCCCGATCTGGACAGCTGGCGTTCGGTGCTGTCCTCGGGCATCCTCGACGCGGCGGCACGCAGCTTCGGAGTCGCGTTCATCAGCGTGGCCATCAGCCTCGTGGTGGGCTGCATGGGTGCCTACGCGATCACCACGTATCGGGCCGGCGGCACCGTCACCCGATTCGGACTGCTTGCCGCGCAGATGATTCCGCCGGCCGTGCTGGTCTTCCCGTTCCTCACCATGGCGTATGCGCTGCGTCTGCAGGACAGCCTGGTACCGGTGATCTTCGCGCACCTGAGCTTCGTCGCGCCGGTGGTGACGTGGTTTCTCATCGGCTTCTTCGAGGCGGTGCCGAAGTCCATCGAAGAGCAGGCCCGCGTCGACGGCTTCGGCCGGTTCCGGGCGTTCCTTCTGGTCGTCTTACCGCAGGTGTTGCCCGGTATCGGGGCGTCGGCGATCTTCGGCTTCACGCTGTCGTGGAACGACATGTTCTACGGGCTGATCCTGGCGCCGGGCAACGCCAAGATCCTCCCGGTGGCGATCGCCGGGTTCAACACGTTCCGCGGAGTGCAGATCGGGTCGATGTGCGCGGCGATCCTGATCGCCGTCGTCCCGGTCGTCATCGCGAGCTTCTTCGTTCAGCGCCGCCTGGTCCAGGGCATCAGCGGCGGCGCGGTCAAGACCTAGCACGGCAGGAGAGAACGAAAACAGCATGGCTACAGTCACTTTCAGTGGTGTGAACAAGGCCTACGGTGATGCTCGCATCGTCCACGACCTCGACCTCGAGATGGCCGACGGGTCGTTCACGGTGTTGGTGGGTCCGTCGGGATGCGGCAAGTCGACGTCGCTTCGGATGCTGGCCGGCCTGGAGCCCGTCACCGCGGGCACCATCCGGATCGGCGACAAGGACGTCACCGCGCTCGAACCCAAGGACCGCGACATCGCGATGGTGTTCCAGAACTACGCGCTGTATCCGCACCTGACCGTCGAGCAGAACATCGCGTTTCCGCTGCGCGCCAAGAAGGTCGCCAAAAAGGAAGCCCGCGATCGTGCCGCCGCCGTCGCCGAGACACTCGGCCTCACCGGTGCGCTGTCGCGAAAGCCGAAGGACCTCAGCGGCGGTCAGCAGCAGCGCGTCGCGATCGGCCGGGCGATCATCCGGGAACCCGCGGTGTTCCTGTTCGACGAGCCGCTGAGCAACCTGGATGCCAAGCTCCGCGTGGAAACCCGCACCGAGCTGCTGCGCATCCAGCGCCGGCTGGGCATCACATCGCTGTATGTGACCCACGATCAGGAAGAGGCGATGACGCTGTCCGACCGCATGGTCGTGATGAACGAGGGCCGCATCGCGCAGCAGGGCGCCCCGCTGGAGGTCTACAACAAGCCGGCCAGCACCTTCGTCGCCGGATTCGTGGGCAGTCCGAAGATGAACCTGGTGCCCGGCGTGATCGACGGCGGGGTCTTCCGCTCAGCCGACGGCCTGGCGCTGCCGGTCGGAGACGTCGCCCGGCACGCGGAGCCGGTGACCGTCGGCTTCCGCCCCGAGCATCTCGTGCTGCACCGGGCCGACAGCGACAGCGACGTGCCGCTCGGCTCCACCGGCCGGGTGGCCCTGATCGAGCATCTCGGCCCGCGCGCGATCGTCGCCGTCGAGGCGTCCGGCTGCACGCTCGTCAGCGTTCTCGACATCGCCCAGCTCGGTGATCTTGCCGAAGGCGCCCAGGTGGCGATGTCGGTCCGCGACGGCGGACTGCATGTCTTCGACAAGACCACCGGCGCTCGCATCGAGTCGTGATGAGCGCCGCAGAGTTGCTCGACGTCGCCTTGGCGGCCGCCCGCAGCGGCGCCGATGTGCTCGCCGCAGGCGCCCGAGGCGAGCTCCAGATCACCACCAAGGGGGAGCGGGGCAACCTGGTCACGAACGTCGACGTCGCCGTCGAGCATGCGGTGCGCGGTGTGATCGAGGCGCGACGGCCCACCGACGAGATCACCGGGGAGGAGCTGCCCCCGGCCGGACGGCAGACCGCTGCGGTGCGGTGGTCGATCGATCCGCTCGACGGAACCACCAACTTCACCCGGGGAATCCCTTACTACGCAACATGTGTCGGCGCGGTGGACGCCGACGGCCGCTGGCTCGCCGGCGCAGTGGTGGCCCCGGCGCTGGGCAAGACCTACTTCGCACACCGCGGCGGGGGCGCCTGGCTCGCCGACACCGCCGGAGTACGCCGGCTCACCGGCCCCGACGGTGACCGAGGGGCGCGACTTCTCGGAATGGGCTACTCGTACTCCGCCGATGTGCGCCGCGAGCAGTTCACCTTGACCGCGCAGCACATGCGCGACTACACCGACGCGCGGATCTTCGGGTCGGCGGCGTTGGCGATCTGCGCTGTCGCCGAGGGGGCGATCGACGGGTTCGTCGAAACCGACCTCGCCGAGCATGATTGGGCCGCCGCGGCCGTCATCGCCGAAGAAGCCGGGCTTCGGGTCAGCAGGCCGGTCCCGGGGTCGTCTGCGGTCGCCGTCGAACTGCGGGAGGGCTAGAGACCCAGCGCGCCGTAGGTGCGCCGGACGAACTTCGGCTGCACCGACTGCAGCTTGGCCAGCGAGGTGTTGCCGGCCACCGCCTCGGCCGGTGCGCTCATGTTCGGATAGTTCTGGATCAGATAGATCAGGATCAGGTCGTTGGCCGGGTCGGCCTGCCACCAGGTTCCGTACGCGCCGGGCCAGCTGAACGTGCCCAGCCCGCCGGGGCCGTACAACTGCCCGGATTTCGCCGGATCGGTCACCACCGACAGGTTCAAGCCGAAGCCGCGGCCCACCCAGAACGGAAGACCGAGGAATGGGAACTGCTTCTGCTCCGCGGTCAGCCGGTCGGAACGCATCGACTGCACCGACTCCGGCAACAGGACCCGTACCCCGTCGACGTCGCCGCCGCCCAACAGCATTCGGGCAAAGCGCAGATAGTCGTCGACGGTGGTGACCAGGCCGGCCCCGCCCTGACAGAACCGCGGCTCGGTCACCGGGATCGGCCCCATGGCGTCGTGCTGCAGTCCGGATTCGGGGTCGAGCCGATACATCGTGGCGGCGCGGGCGCGCTTGTCGGGGGAGATGAAGAAGCCGGTGTCAGACATGCCGAGGGGCTCGAAGATCCGTTCGGCGAGGACCGTGTGCAGCGGTTTGCCCTCGATACGGGAGATCACGATGCCGAGCACGTCGGTGGCCTGGCTGTAGGTGAGCCGCTCTCCGGGCTGGTGCACCAGCGGCAGCTGCGCGATCTCGGCAAGCCAGTGATCCTGGTCCTGGCGTAGCGACACCCGGCCGTAGGCGCGGCTGATCGGTCCGCCGACCGAGAACACGTAGGCCAGCCCGCTGCGATGGGTCATCAGGTCGTCGATCGTGATCGGCCGGCGCGCAGGCACCGTGCGATCCAGCGGACCGGCCGGGTCCACCAGGACCTGCATGTCGGCCAGCTCGGGCAGCCAGCGGGTGACCGGGTCGGTCAGTGTGAGCTTGCCCTCTTCGACGAGCGCCATCGCGGCCGCCACCGTCACCGGCTTGGTCATCGAGGCGACCCGGAAGATCGTGTCACGCTGCATCGGCAGACCGGCTTCGACGTCGCGATACCCGATCTCGTTGACCTGCAGCATCTTTCCCCGCTGCCAGGCCAGGGTGACGGCCCCGGCCAGTACTCCTGAATCGACTGCCTGCACGACCGAGGTGCGGTTGTCCCCGAGGTTCACCGTAAGAACTCTACTGACGGGTGTGTTTCGAGATCCGCCGGCAAGGGGTGTTAGGCTGCCCGACAGTTCGACATCCTTTAACGATCCGTCCCGAGAGGCGGAGAAGGAGGTCCGGAAAGCTCGTGGGCTCCACCGACCGCGAATTGATGTCCGATGCGGACGTCGGTAGAACCGTTTCCCGCATCGCCCACCAGATCATCGAGAAGACCGCTCTCGACGCCCCCGATGCACCCCGGGTCATTCTGCTCGGCATCCCCACCCGCGGCGTCACCCTCGCGAACCGGCTGGCCGCCAAGATCCATGAATTCTCCGGAGTCACCGTCGAGCGCGGCGGCCTCGACATCACGCTCTACCGCGACGACCTGGACTTCAAGCCCCCGCGCGCCCTGGAGGAGACCTCTATCCCGGCCGGCGGGATCGACGGCGCCCTGGTGATCCTCGTCGACGACGTGCTCTACACCGGGCGGTCGGTCCGCTCGGCGCTCGACGCCCTGCGCGACATCGGCCGCCCCACCGTGGTGCAGCTGGCGGTCCTGGTCGACCGCGGGCACCGCGAGCTGCCGCTGCGGGCGGACTACGTCGGCAAGAACGTGCCCACATCTCGCAGCGAGAACGTCAAGGTGCGGCTGGTCGAGGACGACGGCGTGGAAGGTATCTGGATCGCACCGCAGGGAGGGCCCGCTAGATGACCATCAGGCATCTGCTTTCGGCGGGCGACCTGACCCGCGACGAGGCCACCGCGATCCTGGACAACGCCGACCGGTTCCGGCAGGCGCTGCTCGGGCGCGAGGTCAAGAAGCTGCCGACCCTGCGCGGGCGCACGATCATCACGATGTTCTACGAGAACTCCACCCGCACCCGGGTGTCGTTCGAGGTGGCGGGCAAGTGGATGAGCGCCGACGTGATCAACGTCAGCGCCTCGGGGTCCTCGGTGGCCAAGGGCGAATCCTTGCGGGATACCGCGCTGACGCTGCGCGCGGCCGGCGCCGACGCGCTGATCATCCGCCACCCGGCCTCCGGGGCCGCGCAGCAACTAGCCGAGTGGACACTGGAACCCGACGGCACCGGGCCGTGCGTCATCAACGCCGGGGACGGCACCCACGAGCATCCGACGCAGGCGCTGCTCGACGCGCTGACGCTGCGCCAGCGCCTCGGTGACATCGAAGGCCGCCGGGTGGTGATCGTCGGCGACATCCTGCACAGCCGGGTGGCGCGGTCGAACGTGTCGCTGCTGGCGACGCTGGGCGCCGAGGTGGTGCTGGTGTCGCCGCCGACGCTGCTGCCGGTGGGGGTCTCCGACTGGCCGGTGACGGTGTCGCACGATCTGGACGCCGAGCTGCCCGGCGCCGACGCGGTGATGATGTTGCGGGTGCAGGCCGAACGGATGAACGGCGGATTCTTCCCCTCCGAGCGGGAGTACTCCATCCGCTACGGGCTGTCCGACCGCAGACAGGCGGTGCTGCCCGGGCATGCGGTGGTGCTGCACCCCGGCCCGATGCTGCGCGGCATGGAGATTTCCTACGCGGTGGCGGATTCGTCGCAATCGGCTGTGCTGCAACAGGTTTCCAACGGTGTGCACGTCCGGATGGCGGTGTTGTTCCATCTGCTGGTCGGCACGGACGAGGCGGTGAGCGTGTGAGCGTGTTAATCCGCGGTGTGCGGTTGTACGGCGAAGGCGATGAGGTCGACGTCCTGGTAGCCGACGGCCAGATCGCCGAGATCGGCCCGAAGCTTGCCGTCCCCGATGATGCCGACGTCATAGACGCCACCGGCCACGTGCTGCTGCCCGGCTTCGTCGATCTGCACACCCACCTGCGTGAGCCGGGCCGTGAGTACGCCGAGGACATCGAAACCGGTTCGGCCGCCGCGGCTCTGGGCGGTTACACCGCGGTGTTCGCGATGGCCAACACCGACCCGGTGGCAGACAGCCCGGTGGTGACCGACCACGTGTGGCGGCGCGGTCAGCAGGTCGGATTGGTCGACGTGCATCCGGTGGGGGCGGTGACCGTGGGGCTGGCGGGCAAGCAGCTCACCGAGATGGGCCTGATGGCCGGCGGGGTCGCCCAGGTCAAGTTGTTCTCCGACGACGGTGTGTGCGTGGATGATCCGCTGGTGATGCGCCGGGCGCTGGAGTACGCCACCGGGCTGGGAGTGCTGATCGCCCAGCATGCCGAGGAGCCCCGCCTCACCGTCGGCGCCGTCGCGCATGAAGGTCCCAATGCCGCGCGGCTCGGCTTGGCGGGTTGGCCGCGGGCCGCCGAGGAATCGATCGTCGCCCGTGACGCGCTGCTGGCCCGTGACGCCGGTGCCCGTGTGCACATCTGCCACGCGTCCACCGCCGGCACGGTCGAGATCATCAAATGGGCCAAGCAGCAAGGCATTTCGATCACCGCCGAAGTCACCCCGCATCACCTGTTGCTCGACGACGGCAGGCTGGCCAGCTACGACGGCGTGAACCGGGTGAACCCGCCGCTGCGCGAGGCCGCCGACGCCCAAGCCCTGCGCCAGGCGCTGGCCGACGGGGTGCTCGATTGCGTGGCCACCGATCACGCTCCGCACGCCGAGCACGAGAAGTGCTGTGAGTTCTCCCGGGCCCGGCCCGGGATGCTCGGTCTGCAGACCGCGCTGTCGGTGGTCGTCGAGACGATGGTGCAGACCGGGCTGCTGGACTGGCGCGGCGTCGCGCGGGTGATGAGCGAGAACCCGGCCCGCATCGTCGGGCTCGACGACCAGGGTCGCCCGCTGGAGGTGGGGGAGCCGGCCAACCTCGTCGTCGTCGACCCCGACACCACCTGGGTGGTCGAGGGCACCGAACTGGCCAGCCGCTCGGCCAACACCCCGTTCGCCGCGATGACGTTGCCGGCCACGGTCACCGCTACCCTGCTGCGCGGTGTCGTTACGGCGCGGGACGGGAAGAGCCCCGCATGAACACCGGTACGGCGATCGGATCGTTTGTCTTCGCATTCGTGATCGTCGTCATCATCGGTGTGCTGATCGGCCGGATGCTGCGCGGCTGGAAGCGGAGGGCTCGGCGCCAGATGGATCTGCTCGGCGAATTGCCCGCCCTCCCAGACCTGCTGGGCTCGGCCACCGTCGCACCGACCCGCGGCCTCTATATCGGCAGTACGCTGGCACCGAATTGGCTGGAACGCGTCGCCGCCGGTGACCTGGGCTACCGGTCCAAGGCGGTGTTGACCCGCTATCCCGAGGGCATCCTGCTCGAGCGCTCCGGTGCGACGCCGATCTGGATCCCGCAAGACGCCATCACCGCCATCCGCACCGAGCGCGGACTGGCGGGGAAGGTCATCCCCGGTGGCCGCAACAAGTCCGACTCGCCGGCAGGCATTCTGGCGATTCGGTGGCGGCTGCCATCAGGCACCGAGATTGATACGGGCTTTCGCGGCGACGACCGCCGCGACTATGCCCGGTGGACGACAACAGGAGAAGCAGCGTGACGGGTAAAGCCCATCTGATACTGGAGGACGGGCGGGTCTACACCGGTACCGAATTCGGTGCTGTCGGAGAAACTCTCGGCGAAGCGGTGTTCTCCACCGGGATGTCGGGCTATCAGGAGACCCTCACCGATCCCAGCTATCACCGCCAGATCGTGGTGGCCACCGCCCCGCAGATCGGCAACACCGGCTGGAACCACGAGGACGCCGAGAGCCGCGGCGACAAGATCTGGGTGGCCGGCTACGTCGTGCGTGACCCGTCGCCGCGCGCCTCGAACTGGCGCGCCACCGGGACTCTCGACGACGAACTCACCCGGCAGGGCATCGTCGGGATCGCCGGTATCGACACCCGCGCGGTGGTGCGCCACCTGCGCACCCGCGGCTCGATGAAGGCCGGCGTGTTCTCCGGCCCGGCGCTCGCCGACACCGAGGAATTGCTGAGCCGGGTCCGCAACCAGCCCTCGATGCTGGGCGCCGACCTGGCCGGCCAGGTATCGACCGACGCGGTCTACACGGTCGAACCCGAAGGCGCGCAGCGGTTCACGGTCGCCGCCATCGACCTCGGCATCAAGACCAACACCCCGCGTAACTTCGCCAAGCGTGGCATCGCCACCCACGTGCTGCCCGCCGGGGCGACGTTCGAGCAGATCGCCGACCTTCGGCCGGACGGGGTGTTCCTGTCCAACGGGCCCGGAGACCCCGCGACCGCCGACCACATCGTCGAGGTCACCCGCGCGGTGCTCGGCGCCGGGATTCCGCTGTTCGGCATCTGCTTCGGCAACCAGATCCTCGGTCGGGCGCTGGGCCGGTCCACCTACAAGATGGTGTTCGGGCACCGCGGCATCAACGTGCCGGTGATCGATCACCAGACCGGCACCGTCGCGATCACCGCGCAGAACCACGGCTTCGCGCTGGAAGGTGAGGCCGGCGAGGTTTTCGATACCGACTTTGGCCAGGCCATGGTCAGCCACACCTGCGCCAACGACGGTGTCGTCGAAGGCATCAAACTCGTTGACGGACGGGCCTTCTCGGTGCAGTACCACCCGGAGGCCGCGGCCGGCCCACATGACGCGAACTACCTGTTCGACCAATTCATCGACCTGATGGCGGGGGAGAAGTAGATGCCACGTCGCGACGACCTCAAGCACATCCTGGTCATCGGCTCCGGCCCGATTCTGATCGGGCAGGCAGCCGAGTTCGACTACTCCGGCACCCAGGCCTGCCGCGTGCTGCGCGCCGAAGGTCTCGAGGTGACCCTGATCAACTCCAATCCGGCGACGATCATGACCGACCCCGAGTACGCCGACCACACCTATGTCGAACCGATCACCCCGGCGTTCGTCGAGAAGGTCATCGCCCAGCAGGCGGCGCGCGGCAACAAGATCGACGCCGTGCTGGCCACCCTGGGCGGACAGACGGCGCTGAACACGGCGGTCGCGCTGTACGAGAACGGCGCGCTGGAGCGCTACGACGTCGAGATGATCGGCGCCGACTTCGACGCGATCCAGCGCGGCGAGGACCGGCAGAAGTTCAAGGACATCGTCGCCAAAGTCGGTGGCGAGTCGGCGAAGTCGCGGGTCTGCTACACCATGGCCGAAGTCCGCGACACCGTCGCCGAGCTCGGACTGCCGGTGGTCGTGCGGCCCTCGTTCACGATGGGCGGCCTGGGTTCGGGCATGGCGTACTCGGTCGAGGACGTGGAGCGGATGGCTGGCGAAGGCCTGGCCGCATCGCCGACCGCGAACGTGCTGATCGAGGAATCCATCTACGGCTGGAAGGAATTCGAGCTCGAGCTGATGCGCGATCACCACGACAACGTGGTGGTGGTGTGCTCGATCGAGAACTTCGACCCGATGGGCGTGCACACCGGTGACTCGGTGACCGTGGCCCCGGCGATGACGCTCACCGACCGCGAGTACCAGGTCATGCGGGATCTGGGCATCGCGATCCTGCGTGAGGTCGGCGTCGACACCGGTGGCTGCAACATCCAGTTCGCGGTGGACCCGAAAGACGGCCGTCTCATCGTGATCGAGATGAACCCGCGGGTGTCGCGGTCCAGTGCGCTGGCGTCGAAGGCCACCGGATTCCCGATCGCCAAGATCGCCGCCAAGCTCGCGATCGGCTACACCCTCGACGAGATCGTCAACGACATCACCAAGGAGACGCCGGCCTGCTTCGAGCCGACGCTGGACTACGTGGTGGTCAAGGCGCCGCGGTTCGCGTTCGAGAAGTTCCCCGGCGCCGACCCGACACTGACCACCACGATGAAGTCGGTCGGCGAGGCGATGTCGTTGGGCCGCAACTTCGTCGAGGCGCTCGGCAAGGTGATGCGCTCGCTGGAGACCACCCGCGCCGGGTTCTGGACCGGCCGTGACGACGACGGCTCGGTCACCGACGTGCTCGATCGGCTGCGCACGCCGACCGAGGGCCGGCTCTACGACATCGAGCTGGCCTTGCGGCTGGGTGCCAGCGTCGAAGAGACCGCGGCGGCCTCCGGCGTCGACCCGTGGTTCGTGGACCAGATCGCCGGTCTGGTGACACTGCGCCAGGAGCTGCTCGACGCCCCGGTCCTCGACGAGGACCTGCTGCGCCGGGCCAAGCACAGTGGGCTCTCGGATCGCCAGATCTCCTCGCTGCGCACCGAATTGGCCGGAGAAGCCGGTGTCCGGGCGCTGCGCCGGCGTCTCGGGATCCACCCGGTGTTCAAGACCGTCGACACCTGTGCGGCCGAGTTCGAGGCCAAGACCCCGTACCACTACTCCAGCTACGAGCTGGATCCGGCCGCCGAGACCGAGGTGGCCCCGCAGACCGAGCGGCCGAAGGTGCTGATCCTGGGTTCCGGGCCGAACCGGATCGGGCAGGGCATCGAGTTCGACTACAGCTGCGTGCACGCCGCGACCACGCTGAGCGAGGCCGGCTTCGAGACCGTGATGGTCAACTGCAACCCCGAGACGGTGTCCACCGACTACGACACCGCCGACCGGCTGTACTTCGAGCCGCTCACCTTCGAGGACGTCCTCGAGGTGTACCACGCCGAATCGCAGTCCGGGCAGGGCGGCCCGGGCGTGGTCGGGGTGATCGTGCAGCTCGGCGGGCAGACCCCGCTGGGCTTGGCGCAGCGGCTCGCTGACGCCGGCGTGCCGATCGTCGGGACCCGGCCCGAGGCCATCGACCTGGCCGAGGACCGCGGCCGCTTCGGGCAGGTGCTGCACAACGCGGGGCTGCCTGCGCCGAAGTTCGGAATGGCCACCAGCTTCGAGGAGGCCCGCGAGATCGCCGCCCGCATCGGCTATCCGGTGCTGGTGCGGCCGTCGTACGTGCTCGGCGGGCGTGGCATGGAGATCGTCTACGACGACAAGACCCTGCACGGCTACATCACCCGGGCCACCCAGCTCTCACCCGAACATCCCGTGTTGGTCGACCGATTCCTCGAGGACGCCATCGAGATCGACGTCGACGCGCTCTGCGACGGCACCGAGGTCTACATCGGCGGCGTGATGGAGCACATCGAGGAGGCCGGTATCCACTCCGGTGACTCCGCGTGCGCGCTGCCCCCGGTCACGCTGGGCCGCAGCGATATCGAGGCGGTGCGGCGCGCCACCGAGGCCATCGCGCACGGCGTCGGGGTGGTCGGGCTGCTGAACGTGCAGTACGCGCTCAAAGACGACATCCTCTACGTCCTGGAGGCCAACCCGCGGGCCAGCCGCACCGTGCCGTTCGTCTCCAAGGCCACCGCGGTGCCGCTGGCCAAGGCGTGTGCACGAGTCATGCTGGGCGCCAGCATCTCCCAGCTCCGCTCGGAAGGGGTGCTGAACGCCACCGGCGACGGCGCAACCCCCGCACCGGACGCGCCGATCGCGGTCAAGGAAGCGGTGCTGCCGTTCCACCGGTTCCGCAAGGCCGACGGCACCGGCATCGACTCGCTGCTCGGGCCGGAGATGAAGTCCACCGGCGAGGTGATGGGCATCGACCGCGACTTCGGCAGCGCGTTCGCCAAGAGCCAGACCGCCGCCTATGGATCGCTGCCCAGCACCGGCAAGATCTTCGTCTCGGTGGCCAACCGCGACAAGCGCTCGCTGGTGTTCCCGGTCAAGCGCCTGGCCGACCTCGGCTTCCGGGTGCTGGCCACCGAAGGTACCGCGGAGATGTTGCGGCGCAACGGGATTCCGTGCGAGGTGGTGCGAAAGCACTTCGAGGAACCAGGTGAGGGCAAACCGGCGATGTCGGCCGTGGATGCCATCCTGGCCGGCGAGGTCGACATGGTGATCAACACTCCGTACGGCAACTCCGGGCCGCGCATCGACGGTTACGAGATCCGGTCGGCCGCAGTGTCGATGAACGTCCCGTGCATCACCACCGTGCAGGGCGCCTCGGCGGCCGTGCAGGGCATCGAGGCCGGCATCCGCGATGACATCGACGTGCGCTCGCTGCAGGAACTGCACGCTGCGCTGGGTCATGACTGAGACGGGTCAATGACTGACACCTTCGGAGTCCGGCTGGCCGAGGCCATCGCCTCGCGCGGCCCGCTGTGTCTGGGCATCGACCCGCATCCGGAGCTGCTGCGCGCCTGGGACCTTCCGGTCAGCGCCGACGGCCTGGCGCGGTTCAGCGAGATCTGCGTACAGGCATACGCCGGATTCGCGATCGTCAAACCGCAGGTGGCGTTCTTCGAGGCCTATGGCTCAGCGGGTTTCGCGGTCCTCGAAACCACGATGGCCGCATTGCGGGAGTCGGGTGTGCTGGTGCTCGCCGACGCCAAGCGCGGCGACATCGGGTCGACGATGGCGGCCTACGCCCAGGCGTGGGCCGGAGACGGGCCCTTGTCCGCCGACGCCGTCACCGCCTCGCCGTATCTCGGATTCGGTTCGCTGCAACCGCTTTTGGACCTGGCCGCGGACAATGGCCGCGGGGTGTTCGTGCTGGCCGCGACATCGAACCCGGAAGGCGCCTCGGTGCAGCGCGCCATGGCCGGGCAGCGCACCGTCGCTCAGGCGATCGTCGACGATGCGGCCGCCATCAACCGGGCCGACCAGCCGCGACTGGGCTCGGTCGGCGTCGTGGTGGGCGCCACGCTGGACGTGGTGCCCGACCTCGGTCAACTCGGCGGGCCGGTGCTGGTGCCCGGCGTCGGCGCCCAGGGCGGACGCCCCGAGGCGCTCGGTGGTCTCGGGGGCGCCCGGCCCGGGCAGGTGCTGCCCGCGGTGAGCCGTGAGGTCCTGCGCGCCGGACCGGACGTCGCCGCGGTCCGGGCGGCGGGGGAGCAGCTGCGTGACGCAGTCGCCTACCTCGCTTAGGCCTTCCAGCGCTTAGGCCTTACAGCGGGATCCAGATCCCGAAGAGCCAGAATCCCCACGCGTTGTAGCCCTGGTCGAAGACCGGGTTGACCCAGTTGCCGTTGTAGTTGAACGGCTGATGGTCCCAGCGCCCCTGGTCGATCCCGCGCCACCCGAGGTCGGGCGGCGGCGGTCCGGGTCGCCAGCCGCGGTCGTCGTCGCCGCGCCATTGCGGCCCGCCAGGCCTGCCACCAGGGCCGCCGCGCCAGTCCGCCGGGCCAGGTCCGCGGCGGTCGCCTCCCGGTCCGTCAGGACCGCGCTGGCCGGGTCCCTGGCAGCCCTGGAAACCGCATTGGCCTGGTCCTGGTCCGTTGCCGGGGTCGGCAAGGGCCGGCGCCGCTCCCACCGTCAGCCCCGCGATGGTGATCCCGACGGCCAGTGCGGCCGCGCGGGTGGAATGTGTGATGGACATGGCACGCCCCTTCGAGGGTCGAATTTCTCGCTGAACACCCCGACATCGCCCACGTTAGGTAGCTGGTCTATGCAAAATCTTTCGCTCAGCTGTGTGTGCGGTAAGCGCGCGGACAGGGTCGTCTCGACACGCCCGACACGCCGCGACCAGCCTGTGAGGTGAAATTCGGAACCGGCCGACCCCGCCGGACGGGTGTCCGGTCCCCGGCGAACCACGTGTCTTCGAAGAATATGCAGGTGGCGCCGCATTTTTCCGCCCGATCGCGACGATCCGCGCGCCGCGACAGAGCAGGCGGACGGCTGTCCCGACAGCTGTCCGAACAAGGTGATCTTGGGCCATATCCTGCGGCTTTGCACCGGTAAGCAGGGGGTGGGGTTAGATTTCGTCAGAGAGCGTGGGTACGGTCGGCGTCGCTGGCTGAAGTACCCGGCCCAGGCAAAACAATGATGGTGATGAGACGGAGGAACCCGTGGCCCTTCCCCAGTTGACCGACGAGCAGCGTGCAGCCGCGTTGGAGAAGGCTGCTGCCGCGCGTCGCGCACGAGCTGAGCTCAAGGATCGGCTCAAGCGTGGTGGCACCAACCTCAAGCAGGTGCTCAAGGACGCTGAGACCGACGAGGTCCTCGGCAAGATGAAGGTTTCCGCACTGCTGGAAGCCCTGCCCAAGGTGGGCAAGGTCAAGGCGCAGGAAATCATGACCGAGCTCGAGATCGCCCCGACCCGCCGCCTGCGCGGACTCGGCGATCGGCAGCGCAAAGCATTGCTGGAAAAGTTCGACTTCACCGCTGACTAGACAGTCGGTGAATGCCGGCGGAGGGCCGGACAGCGCGGGCGATACGCCCGACCACCGCGGCCGTGGCCGAGTGGTGGTGCTGTCCGGGCCATCCGGGGTAGGGAAGTCGACGATCGTCCGCTGCCTGCGTGAGCAGGTGCCCGACCTGCACTTCAGCGTGTCGGCCACCACCCGGGCCTGCCGCCCGGGTGAGGTGGACGGGGTCGACTACCACTTCGTCACCCCCGCACGTTTTCAGCAACTGATCGATGATGGTGAGCTGCTCGAATGGGCAGAGATCCACAATGGTCTGCAGCGCTCCGGCACGCTGGCCGCGCCGGTGGCCGAAGCCGCCGAGACCGGTCACCCGGTTCTGATCGAGGTCGACCTGGCCGGTGCTGACGCCGTCAAACGGGCGATGCCCGAGGCGCTGACCGTGTTCCTGGCGCCGCCCAGCTGGGAGGCCCTCGAACAGCGGTTGGCCGGTCGGGGTACCGAAACGCAGGAGCAAGTCGAGCGTCGCCTGGCCACCGCCCGGGCCGAGCTCGCAGCTCAGGGCAGGTTCGACGTGGTTGTCGTGAACAGCCAATTGGAGTCGGCCTGCGCTGAATTGGTATCCTTGCTGGTGGGCCGCGAAGATTCATGACAATCCAGCCCCCGAAGCCGGCGTGAGACACCGCCTCACCAGACCGAGTCAGACCCACAATCCGCCAGGAAGAAGTTCTACGTGACGCAAGCCAGCACGGATCACTACGATCCGGCCCCGGGTGCCGCAACCGCCTATGACACACCGTTGGGCATCACCAACCCGCCCATCGACGAGTTGCTGGACCGGGTGTCGAGCAAGTACGCGCTGGTGATCTATGCGGCCAAGCGTGCCCGGCAGATCAACGACTACTACAACCAGCTCGGCGACGGCATCCTCGAATACGTCGGCCCGCTGGTCGAGCCCGGCCTGCAGGAGAAGCCGCTGTCGATCTCGATGCGTGAGATCCACGGCGACCTGCTCGAGCACACCGAAGGCGAGTAGCCCAGCAGCCCGGGCCAGTTGATGAACCGCAAGCGGATCATCGTCGGCGTCGCCGGAGGCATCGCCGCATACAAGGCGTGTTCGGTCGTCCGCCAACTCAGCGAGGCCGGCCATGACGTCCGCGTCATCCCCACCGAATCGGCATTGCGGTTCGTCGGCGCTGCCACGTTCGAGGCCCTGTCCGGGCACCCGGTCCACACCGGCGTCTTCGAAGACGTCGACGAAGTCCCGCACGTCCGGCTCGGACAGGAAGCCGACCTCGTCGTCGTCGCGCCGGCCACCGCGGACCTGCTGGCCCGCGCCGTCGCCGGCCGCGCTGACGACCTGCTGACCGCGACTCTGCTCACGGCCCGCTGCCCGGTGCTGTTCGCGCCGGCCATGCACACCGAGATGTGGCTGCATCCGGCCACCGTCGCCAACGTGGAGACCCTGCGCCGCCGCGGGGCGGTTGTGCTCGAACCGGCATCCGGGCGACTCACCGGCGCCGACACCGGCCCCGGGCGGCTGCCCGAGCCGGAGGAGATCACCACCTTCGCCGAACTTCTGCTGGCCCGCGCCGACGCGATGCCCTTCGACCTGAGCGGAATCAAACTCCTGGTCAGTGCCGGCGGCACTCGCGAAGCGATCGACCCGGTCCGCTTCATCGGCAACCGCAGCTCCGGCAAGCAGGGGTACGCGGTGGCCAGGGTCGCCGCCCAGCGCGGCGCCGACGTCACGCTGATCGCCGGCAACACCGCCGGGCTCGCCGACCCGGCCGGCGTGCACGTCCTGCACATCACGTCCGCCGAGCAGCTGCACGAAGCCGTCACCAAGCACGCGCCGGACGCCCACGTTCTCGTGATGGCCGCCGCCGTCGCCGACTTCCGGCCCGCCCATGTGGCCACCAGCAAGATCAAGAAGAAGCTCGACGTGACCGAAGGACCAGCGATCGACCTGGTGCGCACCGATGACGTGTTGGCCGGGGCGGTGCGTCAGCGCACCGACGGGCAGCTGCCCAACATGCGGGCCATCGTCGGCTTCGCCGCCGAAACCGGCGACGCCAACGGTGACGTGCTGTTCCACGCCCGGGCAAAGCTGGCCCGCAAAGGCTGTGATCTGCTCGTCGTCAATGCAGTCGGCGAGGGGCGGGCATTCGAGGTGGACAACAACGACGGATGGTTGTTGAGCGCTGACGGCAGTGAGTCCGCGTTGGAGCACGGGTCGAAGACGCTGATGGCAAGCCGTATCGTGGACGCGATCGCGATGCTCCTGCGGCGCGAGGCCTAGCTTCGCAACAGAAGAAATGTGCGCATAAGCCTTGTGCGGGACGTACCGTGCCGGTTTGGTCTGTCAGGGGCGAATATATGATTCGCCGAACTAAGTTCTTGAAAGGAAAACACTGTGAGCACAGGTCGGCTGTTTACCAGCGAGTCGGTCACCGAAGGACACCCCGACAAGATCTGTGACGCCATCAGCGACTCGATTCTCGATTCGCTGCTGGCCGCGGACCCGAAGTCCCGCGTCGCCGTGGAGACCGCTGTCACCACCGGCCAGGTGCATGTCATCGGCGAGGTGACCACGTCGGCGAAGGAAGCGTTCGCCGACATCAACGACACCGTGCGCAAGCGCATTCTGGACATCGGCTATGACTCCTCGGAGAAGGGCTTCGACGGCGAGACCGCCGGCGTCAACATCGGCATCGGCCGGCAGTCGCCCGACATCGCCCAGGGCGTGGACACCGCCCACGAGACCCGCGTCGAGGGGGCCGGCGATCCCCTGGACCTGCAGGGCGCCGGCGACCAGGGGCTGATGTTCGGCTACGCCATCAAGGACACTCCCGAGCTCATGCCGCTGCCGATCGCGCTGGCGCACCGGCTGGCCCGCCGGCTGACCGAGGTACGTAAGAGTGGCGTGCTGGACTACCTGCGCCCCGACGGCAAGACCCAGGTCACCGTGCAGTACGAGGGCACCACCCCGGTCCGGCTGGACACCGTCGTGCTCTCCACGCAGCACGCCGCAGGCATCGACCTGGAGAACACCCTGGCCCCGGACATCCGGGAGAAGGTCGTCAACACCGTGCTGGCCGAGCTGGGCCACGACACCATGGACACCTCGGACTTCCGGCTGCTGGTCAACCCGACCGGCAAGTTCGTGCTCGGTGGCCCGATGGGTGACGCGGGCCTGACCGGCCGCAAGATCATCGTCGACACCTACGGCGGCTGGGCCCGTCACGGCGGCGGTGCGTTCTCCGGCAAGGACCCGTCAAAGGTCGACCGCTCGGCCGCGTACGCGATGCGCTGGGTGGCCAAGAACGTCGTCGCCGCCGGCCTGGCCGAGCGGGTCGAGGTGCAGGTCGCCTACGCCATCGGCAAGGCCGCCCCGGTGGGTCTGTTCGTCGAGACCTTCGGCTCCGAGACCGTCGACCCGGCCCGCATCGAGAAGGCCATCACCGCGGTGTTCGACCTCCGCCCGGGCGCCATCGTGCGCGACCTGGACCTGCTGCGCCCGATCTACGCGCCGACCGCCGCCTACGGCCACTTCGGCCGCACCGACGTCGACCTGCCGTGGGAGCGGCTGGACAAGGTCGACGACCTGAAGAACTCGGTCTAACTCTCCCCGAGATCGACGTTTGGCAGGCCTCGTCCCGGACGATGCCTGCCAAACGTCGTTTTGGGCGCTAGATGACGAATCCGCCGTCGACGTTCCAGGTCGTGCCGGTGACGTAACCGGCCTCCGGTGACGCCAGATAGGCCACCGCACTGGCGATATCGCGCGGCTGGCCGTAGCGCCCGACGGCGATGAGGGGTCGCACCTGGTCGGAGAATCCGCCGACTTCGGGATTCATGTCGGTGGCGACCGGCCCCGGCTGGATGGTGTTGATCGTGATGCCGCGCGGTCCGAGCTCGCGTACCAGACCGCGGCTCAGGCCGGCGACGGCCGCCTTCGTCAGCGCGTACACCGCCAGCCCGTTCATCGGCACCCGGTCGGCGTTGACGCTGCCGATCGTGATGATCCGCCCGCCCTCGCCCAGATGCGGGATCGCGCGCTGGATCGCGGCGTAGACACCGCGCACGTTCACCGCGAGCAACCGGTCGAACTCCTCGAGCGGAAAGTCCTCGATGAGCCCGGCGGACGCGATACCGGCGTTGTTGACCAGGATGTCCAGCCCGCCAAGCGACGCGACGGTCTCGTCGACCGCGGCGGTGACAGCGGCCGGGTCGGCGCTGTCGGCCTGGATCGCGACGACCTTGCCCCCCGCGGCGACCAGTTCGTCGGCCAGAGCCTGAGCCGTCTGCGCCGACGATTGATAGGTGAACGCCACCGCGGCACCGTCGGCCACCAGACGCCGCACGATCTCGGCGCCGATGCCGCGCGAGCCGCCGGTGACCAGTGCGCGCCGGCCGGCCAGGGGTGTGGTCATGGGGTTCCTCCGTTACGTTGTCCAGCTTTTGCAATGCCAAACCAGAACAAGTAGCGGACGGCCGAGATCATTCCGCGGGGACGGCCAGCCGGGTCGGCGACGAACGGCCGCGCAGTACCACCTCGTCGCCCAGCGTCCAGAAGCGTTGCTCGGCGGCGTCGGCCGCTTCCAGGGCGGGACCGGACGCGAGCACCCCGGCGCCGGTCTTCTTGGCCATCTCGCACAGCCGGGACGCTTCGTGCACGGGGTCGCCGATGACGGTGTACTCGAAACGGTGGTGGGACCCGATGTTGCCGGCCACCACGATGCCGGCCGCCACTCCGATGCCCACCGAGATCTCGGGCACGTCGCGGCGGAGGCGATCGGCGATCGCCCGGGCGGCGGCCAGCGCGTTGGTCTCGGGGTGCTCCTGCGCCACCGGTGCGCCGAACACCGCCAGTGCACCATCGCCTTCGAACTTGTTGATCAGCCCGCCGCAGCGCTCGACCTCGTCGACCACGACGCCGAAGAATTTGTTGAGCAGCTCGACGACCTCGACCGGCGGCCGGCTGCCCACCACCTGAGTGGATCCGACGATGTCGACGAATAACACGGCGGCCGAACACTCTTCGCCGCCGAGGTTGATGTTGCGTTTTTCGGCGGCCAGCGCGACGTCGCGCCCGACGTGGCGTCCGAACAGGTCCCGGACCCGGTCGCGCTCGCGCAATCCCTCGACCATCCGGTTGAAGCCGCGCTGCAGTTCGCCGAGCTCGGTGCCGTCGAACACCACCACGTGGGTGTCGAGATCACCGTCCTCGACGCGCTGCATCGCGGCACGCACGACCTGAACCGGTGTGGCGATCAGCCAGGAGGCGATCAGGATCAGGATGAAGCCGAAAATCGCTGCGGCACCGGCCAAGAGCAACACCGCCACCGAAAGCTGGGTCACCGTCATGTTGCGCAGTGTCAGGGTGAAGCCCGCCGCCAGCGCGATCCCGATGACGGGCACGCAGGATCCCAGTACCCAGGCCATGATCGTCCGGCCCAGCACTCCCGGGCCGCCGCGGTGCTCGGGCGTGCCGGTATCGAGCGCTTGCGCCGCGACCGGACGCAACGCGAACTCGGTGAAGAAATAACAGCTCGCCGACACCACGATCCCGCTGAACGTGATCCCGAACAACATCTTGGGGATGTATCCGGTGTCGACCATGCCGTACAGAGTGGTCAGCAGCGCTGCGCCAACACCCCAGAGCACCAACGGGATAACGGTCAACTGCCAGGGCGCACGGAACGTGTTGCGCTGATCGCGCGGGGTCGGCGGGCGGTCCTCGATCGACCACCGCAATGCGTCGAGGATGCGGCGGGTGGCCCACACCCAGCCGACGATCACCGCGAGGACCACGTAGGCCGGGGCCACCACGGTCGTGATCAGGTGGGCGCGGCCGGCGAAAATGTTGGGCACCGGGATTGCGACCGTGATCACCGACATCGCGACGGCGACACCGATGAGGTTGGCCACCACCACGAAGACCGTGAGGATGACCTGGATTCGAATGCGCCGGCGGCGCTGGCTTTCCGAGACCCGCCCCAGCAGCCAGGAGCCGTACTCCGGGGTGGCCTGAGCCTGGGTGCTCTGCTGGGTGAGCCATTCCAGGAAGCGGTGAGTTCGTTGGACCGGCATCAAACAGTCAGCCCGGCCGTCGAGTCATAACGGCCGGGCTGTACTGGTGAGGCGGAGTTGATCAGCCGACGAACTGGTCGAACGCCCACTGATACTGCGGCGGGATGACCTGGACGCCGCACTGCTTCTGCAGCGTGCCCAGCGGAGCCAGGAGTGCGGTGAACTCCTGGTATTCCTGCGGGTTCGACTGGGCGTAGGCCTGCAGAGTGGCGGAGGCCTGAGCGCGCGGCTGCAGCGCCGCGGTCATCAGCATCCGCTGCCCGTCCGGGTGCGTGTTGAGGTAGCCCTGGATCGCGCCCTGCGACTGGGCGACCTGGGCGTCGACGGCGGGCTTGCTGCAGTCCGGTGCCGCGAGGGCGGCCGGAGCGGCGATGACGGCCGACGCCAGACCGACCGCGACAGCGCCGAGACAGATGCCGAGCGTGCGCCGGGCTCCGGCGGCTTCAGCAATGTTCATGGGGTAGATCCTCCCGATTGTGGCGATTGGTGCCATTGTGGCCTGTCCGGACGGTCCCGACAAGGTTTGCTGCTAGCCGTGCGTTTTCGTCCGCTCAGGCGTGCAACGCTGCGCGCAGAGCGGCTAATCCACGGTCGGTCGCCTCAGTGGCGGCCGGCACCACCCCGGCGTAACCGAGGTAGCCGTGCACCAATGTGTCGGCCAAATGCAGTTCGACTGTTACACCCGCGGCCGCCAGCAGCTCGGCGTAGCGGGCGCCGTCGTCGCGCAGCGGGTCGTGGCCGGCGACGGCGATGTAGGCCGGGGGCAGACCGGAGAGGTCGGCGGCCCGGCCCGGCGCCAGACCGGCGGGCGGGTTGGTTAGGTCGACGTGGCCGGCATACCACCGGGTGAACGCTTCGATGGCGGCGTTGTCAAGTACCGGTGCGTCGGCGTTCTCGGCGAACGACGGCAGCGAGTTGTCCCACATCGTCGACGGGTACCAGAGCAGCTGGAAGGCGATCCGCGGACCGCCGTTGTCCCGGGCCAGCTGAGCCACGACCGCGGACAGCGTGCCGCCCGCCGAGTCGCCGGCCACCGCCAGCCGTGAGCCGTCCGCGCCGAAGCGATCGGCGTTGTCTGCCACCCACCGGGTGGCGGCCCAGACGTCGTCGACCGCAGCCGGGTAAGGGTGTTCCGGTGCCAGCCGATAGTCGACCGACACCACCAACGTGCCTGCGGCGACGGCGTGGTCGCGGGCCGTGCCGTCGTGGGTGTCTAGGTCGCCGACTGCGAATCCGCCACCGTGGAAGTACATGGTCACCGGCGGATCACTCACACCGTCCGGCCAGTAGACCCGAACCGGAATCGGGCCCGCCGGGCCGTCGATCTGGTGGTTCTCCACCCGCAGATCCGGGTGCACGGGGCGGCGCGGGAGTTCACGCAGACGTCGACGCGCCTCGTCGATGCCGCCGTCGACGGTCAACTGGAAGGGCACCGCGTCCAGTACCTTCTGCAGGATGGCATCGACCGGCGGTTTGTCCGAGCTGGGCATGAAATCACCGTACTTACGCACCCTGACAACCTGGTGGGCGGCCGGTGTCGCGGTCGCGATCGGCTACGGCGTTTTCCTGGCGGTCGAGGCGCTGCGGCTGCCCGACAACGCAGAGCTCACCGGCCAATTTCCCGGCCAGCCCGCCGTCAAGGCGCTGATGGCTGTGCTGCTGGCGGTGGCTGCGCTCTGGCACCCGATCGTCCGGGAGCGGCGCTGGCTGCTGGCGGCCCTTCTGTTCTCGGCGGGCGGTGACTTCTTCCTGGCGATGCCCTGGTGGCAGCCGTCTTTCGTGCTGGGCCTCGGCTCGTTCCTGGTGGCCCACCTCTGTTTCCTGGGTGCGCTGCTGCCGCTGCGGGGGACCAGCCGGCCGCGCACGGTCGTGTGCGCCGTCGTGGTCATCGCCTGCGTGAGTTTGCTGATCTGGTTCTGGCCGAGCCTGGTGGCCGATCGGCTGACCATCCCTGTCGTGGTCTACATGGCGGTGCTGGCCGCGATGGTGTGCGCCGCGTTGATGGCCCGGCTCCCCACCGTGTGGACGGCGCTGGGGGCGGTGTGTTTCGCGGTGTCGGACGGGATGATCGGCATCGGCCGCTTCGTGCTGCACTCCAACGCACTGGAGGTCCCGATCTGGTGGGTGTACGCGACATCAATGGTGCTGATCACCGCGGGCTTGTTCTTCGGCCGGGCGGGGGCTGACCAAAACGGCGGCGCTGACTAAAAGTCTGTCGGGCCCGTCGTTAGTCTTCGACGATGCCGATCCGGCGCGCCGCCGAGCACGAACCCATCGCCCGGGTGCTGCCGATGTTGTCGGTGCCGCACCTGGACCGTGAATTCGACTATCTGGTGTCGGCCGAACAATCCGACGACGCACAGCCCGGGGTGCGGGTGCGGGTCCGCTTCCACGGCCGGCTGGTCGACGCCTTCGTGCTCGAGCGACGGTCCGACACCGACCACGTCGGACAGTTGGGCTGGCTGGACCGGGTGATCTCGGCCGAGCCGGTGCTCACCCCGGAAGTCCGCAGGCTGGTCGACGCCGTCGCCGCCCGCTACGCGGGCACCCGGCCGGACGTTCTGCGGCTGGCCATCCCGCCGCGCCACGCCCGCGCCGAGAAGGCGCAGGCCGACGCGCCGCTGCTGCCCGTGGTCGAGCCGGTCGACCCGGCCGGCTGGGCCCGCTACGGCCGCGGCGACCAGTTCCTGACCGCCCTGAGCGAAGGCCGGGCCGCCCGCGCGGTCTGGCAGGCGCTGCCGGGTGAGCAGTGGTGCGACCGGATCGCCGAAGCCGCCGCGGCGGCGGTCGGCGGGGGCTACGGGGTGCTGGCGGTGGTTCCCGACCAGCGCGACATCGACGCGCTGTGGCAGGCCGCCACCGCCCGGATCGACCCGGCCGCCGTCGTCGCACTGTCGGCAGGCCTCGGACCGTCGGCGCGCTACCGACGCTGGCTGTCAGCGTTGCGCGGCCATGCCCGCCTGGTCATCGGCACCCGCAGTGCGGTGTTCGCCCCGGTCGAGCGCCTCGGTCTAGTGATCGTCTGGGACGACGGCGACGACACCCTGGCCGAACCCCGCGCCCCGTACCCGCACGCCCGCGAAGTGGCGATGCTGCGCGCGCATCAGCTGCGCTGCGCGGCGGTGATCGGCGGCTACGCCCGCACCGCCGAGGCGCATGCGCTGGTCCGCAGCGGCTGGGCGCACGACCTCGTCGCCGCCCGCCCGCTGGTGCGGGCGGCCGCGCCGCGGGTGGTGGCCCTGGACGACGAGGGCTACGCCGAGGAACGCGACCCGGCTGCCCGCTCGGCCCGGCTGCCGTCGCTGGCGCTGCGCGCTGCGCGCGGCGCACTCGAACGCGAGGCGCCGGTGCTGATCCAGGTGCCGCGACGGGGCTACGTGCCGTCGGTGGCCTGTGCCCGATGCCGGACGATCGCCCGCTGCCGACACTGCATGGGGCCGCTGTCGCTGTCCGAACGGGATGCCGCCGGGGCGGTATGCCGCTGGTGTGGCCGGATGGACACCGCACTGCGCTGCCGGCGATGCGGCTCGGATGCGATCCGCGCGGTCATCGTCGGCGCGCGCCGGACCGCCGAGGAGATGGGCCGGGCCTTCCCGGGAACCACCGTGATCACCTCGGCGGGCGACGCCGTGCACACCGAGATCGAGCCGGGGCCTGCCCTCGTCGTCGCCACCCCCGGCGCCGAACCCCGGGTTGAGGGCGGCTACGGCGCCGCACTGCTGCTGGACAGCTGGGCGCTGCTGGGCCGCCAGGACCTGCGGGCAGCCGAGGACACCCTGCGGCGCTGGATGGCCGCCGCCGCGCAGGTACGTCCCCGCGGCGACGGCGGGGTGGTGGCGGTGGTCGCCGAATCGGCCATCCCGACCGTGCAGGCGCTGATCAAGTGGGATCCGGTCGGTCACGCCGAAGCCGAGGTGGAAGCCCGCGCCGAGGTCGGGCTGCCGCCGAGCGTGCACATGGCCGCCGTCGACGGCGGCGCCGCCGCGGTCGGCGCACTCCTCGACCACGCCGAACTGCCCGAGGACGCCGACCAACTCGGGCCCGTCGACCTGCCGCCCGGAGTCCGCCGCCCACCCGCCACCGCCCCCGGGGAACCCGTCATCCGGATGCTGGTGCGAGTCGGCCGGGACGAGGGGCTGGCGTTGGCCGCCTCGCTACGCAGCGCCATCGCGATCGCCAGCGCCCGGCACGACCACGAGGCGGTTCGGGTACAGATCGACCCGTTGCACATAGGGTGAGACCCGTCGAAACGGGGGAGGCGTGATGAAGCGGACCGGTCGGGTCATCTGGCTCTCGATCGCCTTGCTGCTCATCGTCATCGGCCTGTTGTGGCCGCTGGTGTTCACCGGCAGTGCGCAGGGCGGTACGCCGTCGGATCCGGTGGTCATCACCGACTACCGCGCCGAGTTCGTCGTCGACCGGGACGGCCGGCTGGACGCCACCGAGATCATCACCGGCCGGTTCCCCAGCGGGCGGCACGGAATCTTCCGGTACTGGGACGTCGCCAACCTCAACAGCCCGCATGTCCGCCAGGAACCGCGGATCACCGAGATCCTTCTCGACGACCAGCCCGTGCCCTTCGCGTTGCAGTGGGAGAGCGGAAAACGCTTCCGGGTGGCCAAGATCGGTGATCCGAACAGTTACCTCGACTACGGCACCCACGTCTACCGGATCCGCTACAGCATCGACGGCGTCCTTGACCCGGGCAGCACCGGCGCCGACCGGAAGTTCGCGTCCTCGACCGGCGACCCCTCAGCGCAGTCGGCGTTCTTCTGGAACGTTGTAGCCCCGGCGTGGAACAACACCATCGACCACGCCGACATCTCGATCACCCTGCCCGGCGGGGTCAGCGGCGCCCAGTGCTCGGTCGGCTTCCGCGTGGGCCGCGCTTGCGACGACCTGACCGTCAGCGGCGACCGGGTGCACCTGTCGGCGAGCAACCTGGGCCCCCGCACGCCGGTCACGGTGCGGGCCGGAGTCGAGGTGCCGACCCCGCCGCGCGCCGAGCTGCCGTGGACCTTCGACTGGGACCCGGTCCTCGGCCGGTCGCTGCCCGCCGCGCTGTGGCTGGTCGGAGTGACACTGGCGGCCGGTCTCGGGGCCTTCCTGTGGTGGCGCACGACGGTCGAGCCTCCCCCGGTTTTCCGCTGCAGTACGCGCCGCCGCCTGGCCTGGGGCCGGTGCAATGCGAGTACATCCGTACCGAGAAGGTGCCGGCCAACGGGCTGACCGCGACGCTGTTCTACCTGGCTGAACGCAAACTGATCACCCTGCGCCAGGTCAGCGACAAGAAGTGGACCATCACCGGCCGTGCACCGTCGGCGGCGTGGGCCGACGTCGACCCGGTCAGTATCGACGTCGGCGGGGCGCTCAAGGTGATCGGCCCGGACGCCCGGTTCGACGCCAACGGCACCGTGTCGGCAGGAAAGAAGCTGTCCAGCGCCAAGGAGGACATGGCCGCGTCGGTCAAGAAATGGGCGTTCGACGGCCTGATGGTCAAACGCTCGAAGGAGCTCTGGCTGCGGTTCTTCAACTTCGTCGCCCTGGTGCTGGCCGTCTGCGCCTTCGTCTGGTCCCCGGCCACGCTGTGGGGGCTGCCGTTCGCGCTGTTCTTTCTGTTCTCGGCCAGGTCCTGGACCGACGGCGTGGGCAGCAGGCGCACCGCCGCGGGGCGCGAACTGTGGTCGCAGGTCGGCGGCTTTCACCGGATGCTGGCCACCGACTCGGCCGAGTCGCGCTTCGACTTCGCCGCCCGCAAGGACCTCTACACCGCCTACATCCCGTTTGCCGTGGCCGGCGGGGTGGCCGCGCTGTGGGCACGCAAGTATCAGACCGCGACGGGCCAAGTCGATCCGCAGCCGGACTGGTATCACTCGTCGTCGGGCACCAGTTGGCATACCGCGACCAGCGGGAGTGCTAGTTTCGACAGCTTCGAGTCGGCGTTGTCGTCGTCGATCGGCGCCTACACCGCCTCGCAGTCCTCGTCGTCGTCCAGCAGTGGCGGCGGTGGGGGCGGTGGCGGCGGAGGCGGCGGCGGTGGCGGGGGAGGAGGCGGATCATGGTGAGCGTCGTGCTGATCGTGGTGCTGGTGCTCGCGGTCCTGGTGCTGATCGGATTTGTGCTGGGCTACAACAAAGTTCGCGCCGCCGACGTTCGGGTCGACGAAGCGCTGGGCGGCATCGACGTTCAGCTCACCCGCAGGGCGTCGCTGATCCCCAGCCTGGTGCAGACCGTCCAGAGCTTCGCGGCCCACGAGAAGGCGATCCTGGACCACGTCGCCGACGCGCAGACCGCGCTGGCCGCTGCAACCACGGGAAAGTCTGTGGCGCAACGGAGTTCGGCTGAAAAAGAGTTCGACAGCGCGGTCGGTCAGGTGCTGGCACTGGGCCAGACCTACCCGCAACTGAACTCCTCGAACAACTTCCTCAACCTGCAGCAGAACCTCGCCGACACCGAGGACAAGCTGGCGTTCGCCCGGCAGTACTACAACGATGCGGTGGCCACCTCGAACCGGCTGATCACCACGATTCCGACGATGTTCGTGGCCGGCATGGCCGGGGTGTCGCAGCGCGAGTTCTACCAGGTGCCAAAGTAGAGGCATGCGAATCGTTTTCGCCGGCACACCAGAACCGGCCCTGCCGTCGCTGCAGCGGCTGATCGACTCACCGCGCCACGACGTGATCGCGGTGCTCACCCGTCCGGACGCGGCCGCCGGACGACGCGGCAAACCCGCGCCGTCACCGGTGGCGCGACTGGCCGACGAGGCGGGGATCCCGGTGCTGCGCCCGGCGCGGCCCAACTCGCCGGAATTCATCGCCGAGCTGACCGAGCTGGCCCCGGAGTGCTGCGCGGTGGTGGCCTACGGCGCGCTGCTGTCCGAGGCGTTGCTCGCGGTTCCCCCGCACGGCTGGATCAACCTGCACTTCTCGCTGCTGCCCGCCTGGCGCGGCGCCGCGCCCGTCCAGGCCGCTATTGCGGCCGGTGACTCCGTCACCGGCGCAACGACTTTCCTGATCGAACCGAGCCTGGACTCCGGACCGGTCTACGGCGTGGTCACCGAGTCGGTGCGACCCACCGACACCTCCGGTGACCTGCTGGACCGGCTGGCCGTCTCGGGTGCCGGCCTGTTGGAGGCGACGCTGGACGGGATCGGCGACGGAACCCTGACGCCGGTGCCACAGCCCGCCGACGGCGTCAGTGTGGCGCCGAAGATCACCGTCGAGCAGGCGCGGATCTCGTGGGACCTGCCCGCTCACGTCGTCGACCGCCGAATCCGCGCGGTCACCCCCAATCCCGGTGCGTGGACGATGATCGGAGACCTGCGCGTCAAGGTCGGCCCGGTCAGCGTCGACGAGGCTGCGCCGGCGTTGCCGCCGGGGGAGATGACCGTGGACCGGTCCGGGGTCCGGGTGGGTACCGGGTCGCAGCCGGTACTGCTCGGCCAGGTGCAGCCGCCCGGCAAGAAGCTCATGAACGCGGCGGACTGGGCCCGCGGTGCCCGGCTCGACGAGACGGTGCGGGCGTCATGACTGAGCGACCGCAGCGCGGAGGACGGGACAAACCGCAGGGCGGCAAGGGCTTTCAGAAGCGGGACCGCACCGGAGCTCCGCCGGGACGGGATCGCGCCCAGCAACGGCCACCGCGCCGGCCACGGCGCACCCCGCTGGATCCGGCCCGGCAGGCGGCGTTCGACGTGTTGCGCGCGGTGTCGGAACGGGACGCCTACGCGAACCTGGTGTTGCCGTCGATGCTGGCCGAGCGCGGCATCCACGGCCGCGACGCGGCATTCGCCACCGAACTCGCCTACGGCAGCTGTCGCACCATGGGTCTGCTGGACGCCGTGATCGCGTCCGCCGCGGGACGCCCCATCGAGCAGATCGACCCGGTGCTTCTGGACCTGCTGCGCCTCGGCAGCTATCAGCTGCTGCGCACCAACGTCGCCGAACACGCCGCGGTGTCCACCACCGTCGAGCAGGCCGGAATCGAATTCGACAGTGTTCGAGCAGGTTTCGTCAACGGTGTGTTGCGGACCATCTCCGGCCGTGACGAGGCCGGCTGGGTGGCCGAACTGGCCCCGTCCAAGGACACCGACCCGGTCGGTCACCTGGCGTTCGTCAACGCCCACCCACGTTGGATCGCCCAGTCGTTCGCCGATGCGCTCGGCGTCAACGCCGGGGAGCTGGGCGCCGCCCTGGCCGCCGACAACGCCCGCCCCGGTGTGCACCTGGCGGCGCGCCCCGGTGTGCTGACCGCCGACGAGCTGGCCACTGCGGTCGACGGGACTGTGGGCCGCTATTCGCCGTACGCGGTGTACCTCGGTGGCGGTGACCCGGGGCGGCTGGCCGCGGTGCGCGAGGACAAGGCGCTTGTGCAGGACGAGGGCAGCCAGCTGGTGGCCCGCGCTCTGACGCTGGCCCCGCTGGTCGCCGACGACGGCGGCCGCTGGCTGGACCTGTGTTCGGGCCCCGGCGGTAAAACCGCGCTGATCGCCGCGATCGCCGCGCAGCAGGGCGGCACCGTCACGGCGATCGAGCCGGCGCCGCGCCGCGCCGAGCTGGTCGAGCAGAACACCCGCGGCTTGCCCGTCGAGGTGCTGCGCGTCGACGGGCGCGAGTCGGCCCTGCAACCCGGCAGTTTCGACCGCGTTCTGGTCGACGCACCGTGCACCGGACTGGGGGCGTTGCGTCGCCGCCCGGAGGCCCGCTGGCGCCGCATGCCGAGCGACGTCCCGGTGCTGGCCAAGCTGCAGCGCGAACTGCTGGCCGCCGCGATCGCCCTGGTCCGGCCCGGCGGCGTGGTGCTCTACGCCACCTGTTCCCCGCACCTGGCCGAGACCGTCGGGGTGGTTTCCGATGCGCTGCGCCGCCATCCGGTCACCGCGCTGGACACCCGGCCGCTGTTCGCCCCGGCCGACCAACTCGGTGACGGCCCGTACGTGCAGCTGTGGCCGCACCGGCACGGCACCGACGCCATGTTCGCGGCCGCCCTGCAGAAGACTGTTTAATGGCTGCCATGCGACCCCTGATCGCCCCGTCGATCCTGTCCGCCGACTTCGCCCGTCTGGCCGAGGAGGCCGCCGCGGTCGAGGGCGCCGACTGGCTGCACGTCGACGTGATGGACGGCCATTTCGTGCCCAACCTCACGTTGGGCCTGCCGGTGGTGGAGAGCCTGCTCAAGGCGACCGACATCCCGATGGACTGCCATCTGATGATCGACGACCCGGACCGCTGGGCGCCCGGCTACGCCGAGGCCGGCGCGTACAACGTGACGTTCCACGCCGAGGCGACCGACAACCCGGTCGCGGTGGCGCGCGATATCCGCGCCGCGGGCGCCAAGGCCGGCCTGTCGGTCAAGCCGGGCACCCCGCTGGAGCCGTACCTGGAGATCCTGCGGGACTTCGACACGCTGCTGGTGATGTCGGTGGAGCCGGGCTTCGGCGGCCAGAGCTTCATCGCCGAGGTGCTGTCCAAGGTCGCGACCGCCCGCCGTCTGGTCGACTCCGGTGAGCTGACGATCCTGGTGGAGATCGACGGCGGCATCAACGCGGACACGATCGAGCAGGCCGCCGAGGCCGGCGTCGACTGCTTCGTCGCCGGCTCGGCGGTGTACGGCGCCGGTGACCCGGCCGCGGCCGTCGAGGCGCTGCGCAAGCAGGCCGCGACCGCATCGCAGCATCTGCGCATATGACCGCACCCACGCCGGCGGAGGTCGACGCCGCGATGCGGCTGGCCATCGACCAGGCGCAACGGGTCAAAGGGTCGACGTATCCGAATCCGCCTGTGGGAGCGGTCATTCTGAGTGTGGAAGGCGAGGTCGTCGGCGTCGGTGGCACTGCGCCGACCGGCGGACCGCACGCCGAGGTGGTGGCGCTGCGGGAGGCGGGGAGCGTGCGGTCGGCGGCACCGCCGTCGTCACCCTCGAACCGTGCAACCACCACGGGCGCACGCCGCCCTGCGTCGATGCCCTGATCCAGGCCCGGGTCGCCACCGTGGTGTACGCCGTCGCCGATCCCAACCCGGTGGCCTCCGGCGGAGCTGATCGATTGCGCGGCGCCGGAATCGACGTCGTCGCCGGGGTATGCGCCGACGAGGTGACCGCCGGCGCTCTGCGGGAATGGCTGCACAAGCAACGGGCCGGGCGGCCGCACGTCACCTGGAAATTCGCCACCAGCGTGGACGGGCGCAGCGCGGCCGCGGACGGGTCCTCGCAGTGGATCACCAGTGAGCCGGCCCGCGCCGACCTGCACCTGCGCCGCGCGGCGTGCGACGCGATCGTCGTCGGCACCGGCACGGTGGACATCGACGATCCGACGCTGACCGCCCGGCTGCCCGGCGGCGGGCTCGCCGAGCATCAGCCGCTGCGTGTGGTGGTCGGCATGCGGGAGATCTCGCCGGAAGCCAATGTGCTCAACGAGGATTCGCACACGATGGTGATCCGCACCCACGACCCGCACGAGGTTATCCAGGCACTGTCCGACCGCACCGATGTGCTGCTCGAGGGCGGTCCGACGCTGGCCGGCGCATTCCTGCGGGCCGGGGTCATCGACCGGATCCTGGCCTATGTCGGCCCGATCCTGCTGGGCGGTCCGGTCACCGCCGTCGACGACGTCGGTGTGCCCAGCATCGCGCGGGCACTGCGCTGGCGCTACGACGGTGTCGACCGGATCGGGCCGGACCTGCTGCTGAGCCTGGTGCCCGGCTAGCCGGCGAACGTTTCGACCAGCTGTCCGCAGAACGCCGGCAGATCGTCGGGCTTGCGGCTGGAGATCAGCGTGTTCGGGCCGCCGGTGCACACCACGACCTCCTGGTCCACCCACTCGGCCCCGGCGTTGCGCAGGTCCGTTTGGACGCTCGGCCAGGAGGTGATCTGACGGCCCTCGACCACATCGGCCTCGATCAGGGTCCACGGCCCGTGGCAGATGACGCCCACCGGCTTGCCCGCGTCGAAGAAGCCCTTGACGAAGTCGACCGCCGACGAGTTGGTGCGCAGCAGATCGGGGTTGGCTACCCCGCCGGGCAGCACCAGACCGTCGTAATCGGCCGCCGAGACGGCGTCGGCCGCCTTGTCCGCCTCGAAGGTGTCGGCCGGGGTGAGGTGGTTGAACGCCTGGACCTTGCCGACCTCGGTCGAGACCAGTTCCGGGGTACCGCCGGCCTGCTCGACGGCCTTCCATGGCTTGGTCAGCTCGACCTGCTCGGTGCCCTCGGGGGCGACCAGGAATGCGATCTTCTTGCCGGAGAGTTCGTTGCTCATGATCAGTCGGGTACCCGCCGACCGCGCGGTCAATACCCCGGGTTGGTCAGCGGTGCCACCGACCAGTTCGACAGCTCCGTCGGACCCAGGATGCGATGCCGGGTCTGGCCCGCGGTGTAGAACGTGAATTTCGTAGCGCGGTAGCACTGTTCGAAGCAGTCGAAGGCCCGCCCGTCGGCGTCGAAGCTGACCCCGCGCACCCGCACGATCGGGTCGCCTGCCGGGATTTCCAGGTGTTCGGCTTCCCAGCTGCTGGGGGTGTCGACTTCGAACGCCTGCTCGGTGTATTCATCGGTGAGCTGGTAGCGCTCCGCGATGAAGCGATACAGCGATCCGCCTTCGGCCAGTAGATCGTGGTCGATCGCCGGGACCCGGTCCAGCGGCAGCACGGCGCGTTCGAGGATCTTGTCGGTGCCGCCGATGACGCGTGTGCGCCAGATCTCCCACACGGGCTGGCCCGGGTCGACACCGAGTGCGGTCGCGATCGTCAGGCTGGGCAGGCCGACACCAATCGAGATCAGAGCCGTTCTGACAGTGGGTAACCCGAGTTCGTTGTCGAGCAGGGTGTGCAACAGCTCACCCGGACGCGTCGGGTCGCTGGCGATACGCGGCTCGGCGACGAAGGTGCCCAGGCCCTGCCGCCGGGTGATCTTGCCGGCCCGCTCGAGTTCGTCGAGGGCGCGCCGCACACTGATGCCGCTGACGCCGGCGATCTCGGCGAGCTCAGTTGTTGACGGCAAGCGGTCGCCGGGCTGGAGGCCGCGCTCAGCCATGATCCCGAGCACGAGGTCGTAGACATGCTGGTAACGCAGCTTGCGGTCGGCGGACGCCGCCGTGGTCTCGGCGCGCTTAGCCGTCGGCATCGTCGTGTTCTCCCTCCCCGCACCAACAGGTTAGTGCACTCAGTATGCAGACACTCGGTATTGCGATGATCATGCTTATGAACTCGAATTTTTCCAGAACGACTAGAAAACTCTCCGAAACGATTGCGCAATAACGCGGCAATAAACTCCACTCATACTACTCTGTATACAGAGTGGGTCGAGAAGGGATTGCCATGGCATCAGCGATGGATCGTCGGAAGTTTCTCCGGACGTCGGCGGTGGTTGCCGCCGCACTCGGCGGCGCGGCTGCACTCGCGTCGTGTGCACCGCAGACCGCCAGCAGCACCGTGCTGCGGGTCGGTTCCACCACCGACATCGACTCGCTGAACCCGTTCACCGCCGACTCCACTCAGTCCGATGACGTCCTGCAACTGGTCTATGACCGGCTGATGGGTTACGACGCGCAGCTCAACATCCAACCCGCGCTGGCCACCGACATGCAGATGACCGACGGCGGCAAGACGTTCACCTACACATTGCGGCCCGGCGTGAAATGGCACGACGGCAAGGACTTCAGTGCCGACGACGTCGTCTTCACGTTCCTGATGGTGCGCGACAACGACTATGGCACGTACGGGGCTTACCTCAAGGACCTCACTGATGTGGTCAAGGTCGGCGACAACCAGGTTCGGCTGACCTATTCGCAGCCGCAGACCCTGCAGCCCGGCGTCATCATGCCCATCGCCCCCAAACACCTATGGGAGGGGGTCGCCAAGGACGATCTGCCCAAGTACGCCAACGACAAGCCGGTCGGAACCGGACCTTTCAGCTTCGTTTCCTGGGACAAAGGCAGCGTCGCAACGGTGAGCCGCAACGACTCGTGGTGGGGCAGCAAACCGGCGGCCCAGAAAGTCACCTGGACGAAATTCGGCTCCGACGACGTGGTCACCCAGGCGCTACGGACCGGCGACATCGACATCGTCCCGGAGGTGCCGCCCACGATCTACACCGGTCTGCAAAACGCCGCCAACGTCAAAACGACTGCGATGGAATCATTCTCATTCCATATGATCGGCTTCAACTGTTCTACAGCCCCCGGCTCGAAGGGCAACCCCATCCTGCGCGATCCGGCGGTGCGCCAGGCGCTGTCGTGTGCCATCAGTCGTCAACAGCTGGTGGAGCTGGCACTGGCCGGCTACGGAGAACCCGGTACCGATCTGCTGCCACCTGCGTTCGGTGACTTCCACTACGTGCCCGGACCCGACGCGGTGTTGGACAACAACCCGGCCAAGGCCAAGGAGCTGCTCGACAAGGCCGGCTATACCGCTCGTAACGGCGATGGCATCAGGGAGTCCAAAGACGGTGCACCACTGGATTTTCGGCTGCTGGTCATCGCTGACACCACGGTGGACATGAAGGCCGCTGATCTGTTCGTGTCGGCGGCCAAGGCGGTCGGGGTGAACCTCAAGCTGTCCAGCACCGACGCCGACAGTATGGGTGCGACGGTCTACAACGCCGAGACTCCGGACTGGGATGTGATGATCTGGGGCTGGGATTCCTCGTTTTACGACCCGTCCTACCTTCTGGGCATCGCCACCACTGACCAGATCGGCGGCAACAACGACACGTTCTGGACAGACCCCCGCTATGACGAGCTCTACCAACAGCAATCGACCACCATCGACCGCGCGTCCCGGGTCACGCTCGTCCAGGAAATGCAGGCCATCCACTACGCCGCCTGCCCCTACATCGTGATGTGGTATCAGAAGAAGCTGACCGGAACCCGGACCAACACCTGGACCGGTTGGCAGCCGATGAACGGCGGCATGATCCTGAACTTCCCACGGGTCAACTATCTCGACGTGAAGCCGGCCTGAGACTCGATGCTGAGGTACCTCGGTCAAAAAATCTCGTATCTGGTGCTCACTTTGGTGGCGGTGGTGGCGACGAACTTCGTTCTCTTCCATCTGATGCCGGGCGATCCGGTGACTCACATCGCGCGCGGCCAGCACTTGGACGCCGACGCGATCGCGCGGCTGCGCGGCTACTACGGACTCGACCAGTCAATGGCGTCCCAGTTCGTCACGTATCTGCGCAACCTGATCAAGGGCGACCTCGGCTTCTCCTACACCTATCAAGCCGCCGTCGGCCCGATCGTGGTGAAAGCCCTTGTCAACACCTTGATCCTGGTGACCATCTCCACCCTGCTGGTGATCATCCTGGGTGTACTGATCGGCGTGTTCGCCGCGTCCCGGCGTGGCTCCCGCACCGACGGGGGACTGGTGATCGGGTCACTGGTGTTCTGGAGTCTGCCCACGTTCTGGGTAGGCATGCTGCTGATCTTCGTCTTCGCCGTCTCACTCGGGTGGTTCCCGATCGCAGGCATGTACACCGCTGACGCGCTCTACCCGACGGTGTTCACCCGAATAGCGGACCTGGCAAGGCATCTCGTGCTGCCCACGGTCGCGATGGTCTTGGTCGACATCGCCCAGTTCGTCCTGATCACCCGCAGCTCTCTGCTGGCGACCCTCTCCGAGGATTACATGACCACCGCCCGGGCCAAGGGCCTGACTCCGCGGCGGGTGCTCTGGCGGCACGGGGTGCGCAATGCCCTGCTGCCCGTGGTCACCGCCACCACCCTGTACGCCAGCGCCACTGTCGGCGGCACCATCCAGGTGGAGACAGTGTTCTCCTGGCCGGGCATGGGCCAGCTGATCTACCTGTCGGTGATCCGGCGCGACTATCCGGTGATGGAAGCCTGCTTCCTGATCTTCGCGGTGGTGGTCGTACTGGCCAACTTCGCCAGTGACCTGATCTACCGGATGCTCGATCCACGGGTGCGGCTGACATGACCGGTCCGTTGCTCGACCCCAGCCTTGAACCCGAAGAGCCCGCGGCGGCGCACGTGGCGGGTGGCTGGCGCGGTGTGCTGCGTCAGCTTGTAGCCGACCCGATGGGCCGCACCGGCCTGTTGACCGCCGCCGCCGTCGTGGTGATCGCGATCCTGGGCCCGCTACTGGCGCCGTACGACCGCACCGATGTCGCCGAATCGCGCAACGGAATCCTCTTGGCGCCCAGTGCCGCTCACTGGCTGGGCACCGACGAGCTCGGTCGCGATGTGCTGCGTCAGGTGTTGGCAGGCACGTCGGTGTCCCTCGAAATCGGTCTGATCGCCACCCTGATCACGGTGCTGATCGGGACGCTCGTCGGAGTGCTGGCCGGCTGGTTCACCGGGTTTGTCGACGCCGTGCTGATGCGTGTCACCGACTTCTTCCTGGTGCTGCCCAACCTGCCGCTGATGATCGCGCTCGGCGCGATCATCGGGCAGAGCCTGCCGATGATCGTGCTCGTCATCGCGATCACCAGTTGGCCCAGCACTGCGCGTATCGTCCGCTCCCAGGCGCTCGCGCTTCGCGAACGAGAAGTGGTGGCTCGCGCCAGAACCGTCGGGCTGTCCTCGGTCGGCATCCTGTGGCGGTTGATCCTGCCCGGGGTCATGGCACTCGTGATCGCCAACGCGGTTCTGGTGATCGCTGGGTCGATCCTGGCCGAGGCGACGCTGTCGTTCCTCGGACTCGGCGACCCGACCCGCACCTCGTGGGGCCAGATCCTGCACAACGCCTTCGCCGCGGGTGCGGTGGGCAACGGCTTCTGGTGGTACTTCCTACCGCCCGGAGTCGGCATCGTGGTCGTCGTGCTGGCCTTCTCGCTGGTCGGCCAGAGCCTGGAGCGAATCCTCAACCCCCGGTTGGCGGCGTTCGAATGAGCCTGCTGAGCATCCGCAACCTGAGCGTCACCTACGGCGGGGGTGTGCGGGCGGTCGACGGTATCGACCTGGACGTGTCGGCCGGTGAAGTGGTCGGGCTGGCCGGCGAATCCGGTTGCGGAAAAAGCACATTGGCACTCGCCGTGACACGTCTGTTGCCGCCCGGAGCGACATCGGCCGCCGACGAGATGGCGTTTGCCGGACAGGATCTGCGCAGCATCGGGGGCGCGGACCTTCGGGCCCTTCGATGGCGTCGGCTGTCGCTGGTGTTCCAGGGCGCGATGAACGGCTTCAATCCGGTGATGACGATCGGGGACCAGATCCGAGAGGCGATCCGGGCGCACGAACCCGGAACCGATCGAAAGGCGTTGCGGCTGAGGGTGGCCGAGCTGCTGACCCAGGTTGGGATCGCCTCGGGGCGGGCCGACGACTACCCCCACCAGTTGTCCGGCGGAATGAAGCAGCGCGCGATGATCGCCATGGCACTGGCCTGTCGCCCAGACCTGGTGATCGCCGACGAACCCACCACGGCACTCGACGTCATGACCCAGGCGCAGATCCTCGAGTTGATCCGCCGTCTGGCCGACGAACTGGGATTGGCGATGTTGATCATCTCCCACGACCTGACAGTGCTCGCCGAACTCTGCGACCAGGTCGCCGTCATGTACGCGGGCCGCATCGTCGAACGCGGGCCCGCCGAGCAGATCCTCAGCTCGGCGTCGCGGCCCGCGCACCCCTACACGCGCCGACTGCTGGACTGCTATCCGCGACTCGATGCCGGACAGCGGTCGATCAGTGGGATCCCGGGCAGTCCACCTGATCTCGCGCACCCGCCGACGGGCTGCCGGTTCGCCGACCGATGTGTGGACAAGCTGGCGCGCTGTGCCACCGACGACCCCGCATTGCGCCCGGTGCCCGGTGGCGCCACCCATGTCGCGGCCTGCCATCTGGTGGGGGTGCCCGCATGAGCAAGCCCGTGGTCGCCGAGGTGCGCGACCTGCATGTGCATTTCCCGGTGCGTCACGGTCGGCGGCGGCTGATCGCGCGTGCCGTCGACGGTGTGGACCTGTCTGTGCATCAGGGTGAGATCCTGGCCCTGGTCGGCGAATCCGGCTGCGGCAAAACGACTGTCGCCCGCACCATCATGCGACTGGTCGAGGCCAGTTCGGGATCGGTATCGGTCGGTGGCATCGACATCACCCACGCCCGCGGGGGCGCGCTACGACGGGCACGTCGCGAGTTCCAGATGATCTTCCAGGACCCCTTCGAGAGCCTGCCGGTCAATGCCACCGCGGTCGACGTCGTCAGTGAAGGCCTGGCAATCCATCGTGGTGATCTGGACGCCGCATCGCGTCGTCAGGCGGCGCTGGCGGCACTGGAGATGTGCGGGTTGACACCGGCGGAAGCGGTCGCGCAGCGGCGCATCTTCCAGCTCTCCGGCGGTCAGCGCCAACGGGTCGCCATCGCGGCTGCGCTCGTCTTGGAGCCCCGCCTGCTGGTGGCGGACGAACCGGTGTCGATGCTCGACGTATCGCTGCGCGCCGGTGTCATCAGGGTGCTGTTGGATATGCGGGAACGGCTCGACGTGGCAATTCTTTTCATCACCCACGACCTGGCGCTCGCCGGTGTCTTCGCCGATCGGGTGGCGGTCCTGTACCTGGGCCGGGTGGTCGAACAGGGGCCCGCCGCCGAGGTCATCGGCACCCCGCGGCATCCGTACACCCGTGCGCTGGTCGACGTCATGCCGAAGGCCGACGGCGGCAGGCGCGGGGCTCCTGCGCTGCTGACCGGCGAGCCGCCGAACGCCACCGCCGCCACGCCGGGCTGCCGGTTCGCCGCGCGCTGTCCGCTGTATCGGCAGCTCGGTGAACCCGAACGCTGCCGTGCCGAGCAGCCACTACTTCGTGCTGCCACGACCGATCACGCAGTGGCATGCCACTTTTCAGACCTCGAAGAATCACCAACACCGAAGGAGAACACCACATGACCGTCACTCGTGAGGAAGCGATCGAGCTGCTCGAGGCGATGGTTCGAATCGACTCCGTGACGCCCTGGCTGATCCCGGGCGGGGCCGGAGAGGGTGAGGTCGCCCGGTTCATGCGCGACTGGCTGGCCGAGCTGGGACTGGAGGTGACGCTGGAGGAGGTCGAACCCGGCCGACCCAATGTGCTGGCCTGGCTCAGGGGCAGTGCACCCGGCCCGACGATCTGCCTGTCCGCACACAGCGACACCGTCGGCTACGCGAACTGGGCCGACACCGCACTTCAGCCGGTGATCGATGGCGACCGGATGATCGGGCTCGGTGTGGCCGACGACAAGGGTGGCTGCGCCGCCGCGATGCTCGCCGTGCGCGAACTGGTGCGCTCGGGAACGGAATTGGCAGGCAACGTGCTGATAGCGCTGGTGATCGACGAGGAGGGCGTCAGCATCGGCACCGAGCACCTGGTGGCCAACCACGCCGGCGAGATCGACCTGGCCATCAACCTCGAACCCGACGGTTCGCACACGATCTACGGCGAACACCAAGGGTTCGGCTGGATCGACATCGTGGTGCACGGTGAGCCGGCCCATGGGTCGGCGCCCGACAAGGGCGTCGACGCGATCGTGCACATGGCTGAGGTGGTGACCCGCCTGCACCAGCTCGACGAGACACGCTGGAAGCCGAATCCTGATCCCAAGAACGGCCGGACGGTGTTCCACACCGGGACCATCCGCGGCGGCACCGATTACGCCACCTATCCCAACGAGGCCGTGCTGGGCATCGAGATCGGTACCCAGCCAGGTGAGACACTGGCCGACCGGGTCGCCGAGATCGAGGCGATCTTCGCGGACGTCACAAAGTCCGAGCCGCGCTTCCGCGGTGAGGTCATTGTGCGCCTGGACCGCGATCCGTTCACCGGTGAGGGCAACGAGGCGCTGCTGAGCGCATTGGGCGACGCGACGGAAGCCGTCAACGGGGTGCGCTCACCGGTGACCGGTCTCAATGCCTGGACCGATGCCGCCCTGTTCCAGAGCGCCGGCATCCCCACGGTCCTGTTCGGCCCGGAGGGCGGCAACTATCACGCCGCCCAGGAGTGGGTCTCTATCCCGGACACGATCGCCACCACCGAAATCCTCCGCCGCACCCTGGTGACCCTGCTGGGCGCGCCAGTTCCCTCTGCCCAGTGATGACAACGACTGCAACGAAAGAGAATCCGATGTCGTTCGCCGACGCGTACGCCGCCCGCACCGCCACCACCTCGACCATGTACGAACGGGCCAAGCGCACGATCCCCGGCGGGGCGGGCTCGACGGCCCGGCTGCCCCGCAACGGATGGAAGCCCTACCCGATCTTCATGGCGCAGGGCAGCGGATCGCGCCTGACCGATGTGGACGGCAACAGCTACATCGACTACCTGCTGGGCTTGGGACCGATGATCCTCGGTCATCGCCATCCCGTGGTGACCAATGCCGTCACCGAGGCAGTCCGCGATCTCGGTACCTGCTTCGGGTTGCCCTACCAGCTGGAGATCGAGGCCGCCGAGAAAGTGGTGGCCGCGGTGCCCGGTATCGAGCAGGTGCGATTCACCAACTCCGGGTCAGAAGCGGTCGGCACGGCCGTCCGGCTTGCGCGGGCCACGACCGGCCGACGCATCGTGGTCCGGTTCGAGGGCCATTACCACGGGTGGCAGGACACCGTGTACTGGTCCAACCATGTCGACCCCGAGCTGGCCGGGCCTGCCGATCATCCGCGACCCGTCGCGATGGGACCCGGTGTGCCCGCCGAACTGGAAGACACCCTGGTGGTGCTGACGTGGAACGACGCTGACAGCTTCGTGGATCTGATGAATCGGCGTGGTGAGGAGATCGCCGCCGTGCTCACCGAACCCGCGGTGTTCAACACCGGGTGCATCCTGCCCGAACCCGGCTACCTGGAGTTGCTGCGCAGCGAAACCCGCAAGCACGGCGCAATGCTGATCTTCGACGAGGTGATCACCGGCTTCCGGTTCGCCCGCGGCGGTGCCCAGGAATGGTTCGGTGTCACACCGGATCTCACCACCCTGGCCAAGGGCCTTGGCGGTGGCTTCCCGGTCGCTGCGGTCGGCGGCTCGACGGAGGCCATGCGCCTGGTGGCCGAGGGCGTGTACTCCCACTCGGGCACCTACAACGCCAATGTCGTGCAGTGCGCGGCGGTCTCGGCGACCATGGACCTGCTGGCTGAGCCGGGCCTCTACGAGCGCCAGCGCGCGCTGGGTCACCGGCTCGCGGCGGGCCTCGGCGAGCTGGCCGCCGAGCGCGGCCTCGACGCCTACTGTGAGGGATTGGGCACGGTGTTCCAGTTGTGGTTCGCCGACGGTCCGATTCACAATTGGCGCGACGCGGTGGCCCGTGCCGACGAGGCGCTGTTCACCCGGTGGTACGAGGAGATGGTGATTCGCGGGGTGCTGTTCCATCCGCTGCAGTTCGAGAATCTCTTCGTGTCGCTGGTGCATGACGATCGCGACATCGACGAGACGCTCCAGGCTGCTGCCGACGCCCTGACCGTCGTCGCCCGCACCCGGACGCCCGCTTCCAAGTCGTGACCGGACCGGTAGTCATCGGCGTCGACCTCGGCACGTCGGCGGTCAAGATCGTCGCGGTCGATGACGACGGCCGGGTCGTAGCATCAGCCCGGGCCGAGTATCCAACGCGACGGCCGGAAGCAGAAGCGGCCGAACAGGATCCGCGCCGCTGGTGGGAAGCGCTCGGGGCCGCCGGAGACATTGTCGCCGGCCTGGCGGCGCCACAGCGCTGGCATGCCATCGGACTGACGGCGATGTTGCCCACGCTGGTCGAACTCGACGGGGCACTCGAGCCGGTGGGTGCGGCTATCACGTGGGAGGACGGCAGGGCTGAGCGGCACGCCGACGTGCTGCGCGCGAAAGTCGGTGATGCGGCGCTGTACCGGATCACCGGACAGCGGGTCGATGGCCGGTACCTGGGGCCGATGCACGCTCGCCTGCAGGAACTCGGCCGCGTGGGTACGACGGTCGCAGGCGCCAAAGATGTCCTCTTCCACCAGCTGACCGGGACACTGCTCACCGACCCCAGCACCGCCGCGGGTAGCGCCGCGTTCGATATCGAATACGGTTGCTGGAGTGACGAACTGGTCACGGCATCGGGTCTGCCGCGTCTGCCGCAGGTCGCCTCCGCGGCCACGGCGCTGCCGCTGAGGCAGCGGTGGCGGGAGCGCTGGGGGGTGCCGGGGGAGCTGCCCGTGGTGCTGGGCGCCGCAGACTCGGTACTCGGTGCGCGGGGGGTGGGCGCGCTGGATCACGGTGACGTCGGGGTGATCGCCGGTACCAGCGCGGTCGTTCTCGGCATCTCTGATCAGCCCACCCGAGACCCGGCCATGCGGTACCTGGTGACCCCGCTCGCCGGTACCGGCTGGGGGCTCGAAATGGACTTGCTGGCAATGGGTTCGGCGTTCGATGGCGTCGCCTCGCTGTTCGGTCTGGCCGGGCCGGCGGAGCTGCTCGAGGCGGCGGCCACGGTGGCACATGCCGATGCGCCGTTGTTCCTGCCGTACTTGTCACCGGGCGAGCAGGGCGCGCTGTGGGACCCGAGCCTGACGGGCAGTCTGCAGGGTCTGCGGCTGGGAATGGGGATCGGGCACATCGGCCGGGCATTGCTCACCGGCATCGTGGTTGAACTGCGTCGCTGTATCGACGTACTCACCGCGACGACGGGCCGGTCGGGTCCGGTTCGGCTCGGTGGCGGCAGTGCGGTGAGCCCGTTGATGTGGCAGGACATCGCGGATGCGACGGGGCGCGAGGTCTGGGTGGACCCGACGGTGACCGATCACTCTGCGATGGGTGCGGCGCTGTTCGCCGCAGATGCGATCGGCCGTCCGATCAGCCGGGAGGGCGCGCCGCGGGTCGTCACCCCGCGAGCCGAACGGCACGCCTGGTGGACCGATTGCCTTGCCCGCCATGACCAGGCGCGGGTCGGATCGGGCGGGAGGATGAACCGATGAGGGTGACCGTCGTCGACGACGAGATGTTCGCCACCGCCGCTGCGACGGCGCTGCTGGAGGCTCTGCCGTCGGCCGCACCCACACTCGGGGTGGCCACCGGCGAGACCCCGATGCGCGTCTACGCCGAGTTGGGCTGTCGCAGCCGTCGCGGCGAAGTCGACCTCTCCGGTGCCCGGGTGATCGCGTTGGACGAATATGTCGGCCTCGACGCCGGTGATCCGCACAGCTATACCGCGTATGTGCGCACGCGCATCGCCGATCCGCTGGGCATCCCGTCCGCCAATGTCCATGTGCCACAGGGGGATAGCGCCGATCCGGCGGCAGCGGCGGAGGTGTTCGAGCAGCGGATCGCCGACGTGGGTGGAGTCGATGTCCAGATCGCCGGGATCGGCTCCAACGGGCACCTGGCGTTCAACGAGCCCGGCTCGGCGCTCGACTCGACGACGCGGGTGGTGGAGCTGTCCCAGCAGACCCGGCACGACAACGCCCGGTTCTTCGGCGGCCGGGTCGAGGAAGTCCCGCGGCAGGCGATCACCCAGGGACTGGCGACGATCGGTCGGGCCCGCTCGATCCTGCTGCTGGCGGCCGGCCGGGCGAAGGCCGACGCGCTGGCGGCCGCACTGCGCGGACCGGTCGCCCCCGGTGTGCCGGCATCGGTGCTCCAGCGGCACGGCGACGTGACGGTGATCGCGGATCGGGCGGCATGGGGAAGGATGGCGTGATGAGTGATCCGGCTGTGCTCGGCCTGTTCCCGCCCGGCTCGGGTCTGTCCGACGGCGTCCTGACCGTCGGGGGTTGCCGCCTCGACGACCTGGCTGCCGAATTCGGCACCCCGGTCATGGTGGTCGCCGAGGAGGCCGTGCGGCAGCGGGCCAGGGATTACCTCGAGGCGTTTCGCAGCAGGTGGGCCCGCAGTGACGTGGCGTTCGCGTCGAAAGCGTTCCCCTGCACAGCGATCCAGCGGTTGGCCAGTGAGGAAGGGCTGCTGCTTGACGTGGCCGGCGGGGGAGAGATCGCCACCGCACTGGCTGCCGGGGCAGACCCGGCGCGGATGTTGTTGCACGGCAACGCCAAGACCGACGAGGAAATCGGGATGGCTGTCAGCAACGGTGTCGGCCTGATCGTCGTCGACAACTTCGACGACATCGACCGCTTGGAGCGCATCGTCGAGCCGGGCCGCAGGCAGGCCTGCCTGGTGCGGGTCGTGCCGGGTATCGAGGCCGACACCCACGCCGCGGTGGCGACCGGTCACGCCGGCTCGAAATTCGGTCTGCTACCGGCGGATGCCCGGGTGGCGATCGAGAGGATCCGACGCAGCCGGGTGTTGCGCTGCGACGGGGTGCACACTCACGTCGGCTCGCAGCTGCTCGACGCCGAACAGCTCGCGGCCGCCGTGGCCCCGGTTGCCGAGCTGGGCAGCTTCGACGTGTACGACTTCGGTGGCGGGCTCGGGGTGCGCTACACCTACGCCGATCACCCGCCGACGGTGGATGCCTACGCGCGGACCATGATCGAGAAGGCTCGCGGCCTGGTTCCCGCCGACGCCCGCATCATCGTCGAGCCGGGCCGGTCGATGACCGCGACCGCGGCCTGCACGGTCTACCGGGTGACCACCGTCAAACACGGGGCGGTCACCCACGTTGCGATCGACGGCGGGATGGGGGACAACCTCGAGGTGTCGCTGTATGGGCAGCGGTTCGAGGCCACCCTCGTCGACCGGGTGGGCGGGGAGTCGACGTCACCGTCGTCGGCAGGCACTGCGAATCCGGCGATCAGCTGATCGACGTTGTCGCCCTTGACAATCCGGTGGTCGCTGACCTGCTGGCCGTCCCGGTCACCGGGGCGTACTGCTACACGATGTCCAACCAGTACAACGGCGCGCGCCGGATCCCGGTGGTGTTCGCCGCGAACGGTGACGCCCGGCTCGTGGTGCGCCGCGATACCTGGGCCGACCTGCTGGCCCGCGACGTTTAAGCCGTCTCGTCGGCGTGCGCCTGCCTGCCGCCGACGAACAGTGCCAGCGCCGCGCCGACCAGGCACACGATCACGGTGACGAAGAAGATCGAGCCGTACTGCATCGCGAAGGCGGTGCGGTAGCGCTCGGCCTCGCCCGCGATCTTGGCGGCCAGGCTGTTGCCGCCGGGGCTCGGCAGTGTGGCCAGGATCTGGTTGAACCGGTACAGGCCCCACGCACTGAGCGCCGCGACGCCGATCAGCATTCCGGTCATGCGGGCCACCACGACCAGCGAGGAGGCGATGCCGTGCTGAGCCGCAGGCACCACACGCAGCGCGGCGGAGGTTAGTGGGCCGATCACCAGACCCAGCCCGAAGCCGGCCAGCGCCAGATCGGTGTCGATCACCGGTAGCGACACGAAGCCGAGATCATGACGGGTGGTGGCCACATTGGTACCCCAGTGCGACACCAGCAGGTATGCGCCCGAGGCGATCAGCATGCCGACCACGGCGACGATCCGGTCGCCGATCCGGGTGGCGATCCAGCCGCCGATGAGCGCTCCGATCGGCAGCGCGATCAGGAAGTGCAGCAGCAGGAACGCGGCCTGCGTCTGGTCCTTGCCCAGCACGCCCTGCCCGAAGAGTTCGACGTTGACCAGCGTGACCATCAGCGCCGCACCCGCGCACAACGAGGTGCCCAGCGAGGCCAGGAACGGCACGAACCGGACGCCGGCCGGTTCTATCAACCGGGTGCTGGCAAACCGCTCCCAGACGAAGAATGCGATGGCCGCGACGATCGCGCCGATGACCAGGATCAGGCCGTGTGGCGGTAGCAGCGTCTTGCCGTCGGGGTTCGGGTTGTACAACCCGATCACGGCCAGGCCCAACGCGATCGCCAGCAGGATGCCGCCGACCAGATCGACCTTCTCGGGGTTTTCGCTGCGGTCGTGGGAGGGCAGGCTGAAGTGGATCGCCACCATCGCGATCAGCGTCAGCGGCACGTTGATCCAGAACACGTCCTGCCACTTGCCCAGCAGCAGCACCACGCCGATGCCGTACAGCGGGCCGAGCACGCTGCCCAGCTCCTGGGCGGCGCCGATGCCGCCGAGCACCGCGGCCCGGCTGCGGGCGGCCCACAGGTCGGCCGCGAGCGCGAGCGTCACGGGCAGCAGGGCGCCTGCGGCGATGCCTTGGACGAGCCGCCCGACCACCAGCATGGTCAGGTCGGTGGACAGCGCCGTCACGATCGAGCCGGCCGCGAACGTCACCAGGGACAGCTGCAGCATCAGCTTGCGCCCGAAGCGGTCGGACAGCCGGCCTAGCAGCGGCATCGCCGCGATGTAGCCCAGCATGTACCAGGTGATGATCGGGGTGACCTGCTGCAGCTTGTTCACCGGGATGCCGACCGTCGACATGATGTCGACCATGATCGTGACCACGACATAGGTGTCGAGCGCCCCGAGCAGAACAGCGAGGCTGCCCGCGCTGATCACGATCCGGCGGCTGCGGCCGGAGGTTCCCGCCCGATGTGCAGCGGTGTCCAGAGACTCAGCCATTACCGGGCCCGTCAGACGGCGGGCTTGGTGACGGTGACCGGCTTATCCCACTCCGACAACGTGATCTGGATGCTGCTGCCGTTGCCGGTGTCGGCCTTGGCCTGGACCAGCTGATGCGGGTCGGCCTTCTGAACCCACACGGTGGCGGGCAGCGGGCTGGACGCCTTGAGCGGAATCAGCTTATTCATCGCGTCGGCGCTGACCTTGCCGGTGATGCGGATGGTGTCCACACCGTTAATGGTTTCGCTGGCCTCCGACTTGGCGTCGGTGATGCTGGCGAGCCAGTTGGCCAGCCCGTTGTCCGGGTTGAGGACCACCGACGGGTCGTAGATGTCCTTGGCCGGGCCCATGTCGAGCCAGTTGTTGGGGGTCAGCGCGGCATAGAGGGTGCCGTCGAGCACGACCAGCTGGATGTCGACGTCCGAGCCGCCCATCGAGATGGTCGAGTTCCCGGACACCGCGGTCGCGGGCACGTTGGTCAGGTCGCCGGATAGCTTCTTGACGGGCAGACCCTCGATCTTGCCGCCGACCGTGATCTCGAGGTGGGCGCTCTTGAGGGCCTTGGTGACCTGGATGGACTGCTGCAGCAGTCCGGCGGCCTCCGGTAGCGGCTCGGAGGGCTTCGAGGAGGACGAGCAGCCCGCGACGAACAGGGCGGCTGTTGCGAGGAGGGCGGCAAGGACGGCGAACATTCGGCGGCACGTCGGCATAGGTGCATCGTAGAGGGTCGGGGTGACCGGACCTGCGGCGCCAGGCTGCACCAGCTTCGCGTTATGGGTGCTGAACTGCAGATTTAGTGGACCTAAGCGAGTGTCGTCACGTCCGGGCTAGATTGGGCGCGTGTTCACCGGAATCGTCGAGGAACTGGGTGAGATCGTCGGCAAGGATGAGCTGGCCGACTCGGCCCGGTTCGTGATCCGCGGCCCCGTCGTCACCGCCGATGCCCGCCACGGCGATTCGATCGCCGTCAACGGTGTCTGCCTGACCGTCGTCGAGGTGCTGCCCGGCGGGCAGTTCAGTGCCGACGTGATGGCCGAGACGCTCAACCGGTCCAGCCTGGCCGCGGTCGACGTCGGAAGCGCGGTCAATCTGGAGCGCGCCGCGGCGGTCAACAGCCGGCTCGGCGGCCATATCGTCCAGGGCCACGTCGACGGGACCGGCCGCGTCATCTCCCGCACGCCGTCCGAGCACTGGGAGATCGTGCGGATCGCGCTGCCGCCGGAGCTATCGCGGTACGTGGTGGAGAAGGGCTCGATCACGGTCGACGGCATCTCGCTGACGGTGTCCGGGTTGGGTGACGACTGGTTCGAGGTCTCGCTGATTCCCACCACGCTGGCGCTCACCACACTCGGTCGCGCGGCGGTCGACACGCCGGTCAACCTCGAAGTCGATGTCATCGCGAAATACGTGGAACGTTTGCTCGCCGACCGCGAGCGCTGACGCCATGGTGTGACTAATCAATTGATCAGTACGGAGCTTTGCTGCGTAATTAGACACAACTGAGAAAAAACCACACCTGATCTATCGAATTCGCTGATCAGAGCCCATCTAATTGCGGCACTGAAATTGTCCTTGGCGACAACGGCGCGCCGTGCTACGTTGCCGAACGTACGTTAGGTGCGCCTCTCCCAAGCCATGTGTGTGAGTCGTGTCACAGCAATCCCGCATGGCCTGACCAGGGTCTTGCCGGGGTGGCTGTGCCGCCGTGATTACACCAGGGAGCGAAGGAGGTGAGATGGCAGCCAGTAGTCCGCGAAAGCCGCGCCGGACGAATGGCCGCCACCGCAAGCCCTCGGCATTCGAGGCATCGAACTGCGCCCAATGGTTGCGCGTCGGCACCGTCGGCGTTGGGCTGGGTGCAGCGATCGTCACCAGTCACGGCATCGCGTCGGCCGCCCCGGACGACTCGTCGCAGCCCAGTAATCGGGGTCCGAACACGGGCCATGTGAAATCCGACGCCAGTTCGACAAACTCCACGACGGGGCCACGCGGTTCCGCCACACGAACTGGTCGATCGGAGTCGTCGAAGCAAGGCGCCGACGGAGCCGCCCCGTCGACGACGACCACTTCGCGCAGACCGGCCGCGCCGGCGATTCCGGCCCGCCCCGTCAAGGGGTCCGCTGCCGGCGTCACGTCCGATGACCCGCTACCGGCAACGGGATCAGGGCCGGTCGTGAATCCGGTGAATGTTGTGCCGGCCCCCGCGGTACGCAGCACTGCAGTGGTCGCGGCGGTCCGGGTGGAGTCCGCCGCTGGCATCGCCGGAGCTCCGAGGAGCTACCTCAGTGCACTCCAGGATGCACTGGAGTCGGTCGGGCTCGGCACGCTCGGCGGTCCCCTTCGGCTGCCGACATTTCCCGGCGGCGCATTGGACTCGCTGTGGTTGGCGGCCGGCCGCAACTACGAGGAGCGCAACGGCCGACAGTCCGCCGTCGCCCCGAGAACCACCGGCTTCTTGCCTGGACCTGGTGTGGACGGCGCGCATCTCTTCAGTGAGCTGTCGGGGCTGGTGACACGAGCGGTCCATCACATCAGCGCCGCGATTGACACCGAAATCAGCGCTGCGGCAAGGGATTTGGAACGTACGGTCCGGTTGTCAGTCGCACCGGTCGTCGCCGGCCTGCAGGCTCTCGTTGTGCCCGCCGCCAGCGTGACCGCGTCAGCCACACCAACCGCCGCTGCGACGGCCGCGGCCAGTCCGGCCGAGACGTTCCTGGCTACTTTGCAGCGGGCCATCAACCGGCTCGCCGGCTGGCCCGGTCTGCCGCACGACTTCGTCACGATCACCAACCATGTAACTGACCAAAGCCTCGATGCCCTCGACAATCAGCTCGACGCCCTCTTCGCCAATGCCCCAGTGGGCAGCCCGGCGCGGTGGCTCCCCGACCTCGTCGGCATCTTCAATCTCTTCGTCAAGTCAGCGATCCCCACCTACACGATCAGTGACACCTTCAACGCCTGGGGGATTTCCTCAACCGGATCGTGCCCCTGTTCAACATCTCGCCGGGGGCGGGCACCTTCGGCATCATCACGCAGTACAAGATCATGGGCGCGGCCGTCGTGGGGACAGCAACGGTGTTGTCCGACATGCTCAATGGTGTCTACGACCCCGCGCAGTGGGAGATCGACGTCATCAAGGCGACGACCGGGGCTGTCGTCACGCGGGCTGACCTCACGAACTCGACCAGTCTTGAAACCAAGATCGCTGCGGCGCAGGCTGCGGCGATCGCGACCTTCGGGCTCAGCGACGGTGGTGCGTACTACGACCCGACCCGAGCATGGAACATCACGCTGCCGACCTGGACCGCGGCGCAGGTAAACCCGTTCACGGTGGTCGTCTACGTGGCGCTGGTCGGTATATACAAGCGGTTCCAGGAAATGGCCGCCCTCACGACGTTCACGCCGAGCACGAGCTACAGCTACCTCTACACGCTGAGCCTGGGCGGAGACAGTACGCGTTCGGAATACGCAGGGGGAACGTTCACCGCGGTCGACCCGGACGGCCGCGCAGTGAATTTTGGGCCGTCGCTTCTGGGGACCTACGTCTCGGCCGGTGGGGCGCTGGTCACGATCAATTCCAGCGACGGCGGGTTCACCTACACCAACACGCTTCCCGGCGCGGCGTTCTTCCACCGGGCCACATCGGCGAACGAAGCCGACAGGTACGACACCGTGGATATTCCCGTGGAATCCGCGGACGGGGTGCGATACACGGTCACCTTCAAGGTCCAGATCATCGACGGGTCGAACAGCGCACCCACGTCGTCTCCGACGATGGGTGCTGCCGACGGCCTCGGCGTCGTACGCGGCAGCGTCGGCGGCAGCGACCCCAACGGCGACACGTTGATGTACACGCTCGTCGGCTCTTCGGTCAACGGCCTGAGCATCAACTCCGCGTACACCAAGAACGGTGGTGGCAACGGCGGCATCATCACCCTCGACCCGAATACCGGTTCCTTCACCTATGTTTCGTCCGCGAATGCCGGTGCGACGCAGAGCTTCCAGGTGCAGATGACCGACGGCCACGGTGGCACCACGACCGCGACGGTCACGGTGGCCAACACCACGTCGATCACCCCGGGCAACCTCAATACCTCGACGCCGTACGTCGTGACCGGCTTGGTGCCCGTCCCGAGCGGCGATGCCGGCATCTTCACCAGTTACGCACTGGGTGCCAGCCCGACAAGGGGCACGGTGACGTCCTTCAACCCGGTTACCGGCGCCTTCACCTACACCTCCAGCGTTGGCCGCACCACGGCGAACAGCGATGTGGTCACCGTGATCGCCACCGACGCCAACGGACGCACCGTCACCCTGTCGATGGCGGTTAAGCCGACGGTGACCAACACGGCCCCGACGCCCGGTGCGACGACAATCGGCTCGTCCAACCTGCAGGACAACCGCATCCTCGGCATCGGCAATCTGAAGCAGACGACCACCGGCACACTGCACGCGACCGATGCCGAGGGCGACCCTCTCACCTACACCGCGGGCACGTTCAGCACAGTCAACGGCGGCACCATCGTCGTCAACGCAGACGGCACTTTCGCCTACACCAATAGCCAGGGGTATTCGTACTATCACGCCGCGGCCAAGATCGGGGCCACCGGCAGCGCGGTCGGCGACAGTTTCACCGCCACGGTCAGCGACCCCTTCGGTGGCACAACGACATACACGGCGGTCGTGCCGATCTATGCCGCCAACACTGCGCCGTCCCTCTCCAGTGGCATCCGCTGGGCCGGAAGCAACTTCCTCAACACTTACACGTATTGGACATCGGTCAACGGCAGCGACGGCGACAGCGACTCGATGACCTACACCATCACCCAGCAGCCCGCGCACGGCAGCGCGAGCTACGACTCCTTCTTGAACGTCCTCAGCACCAGCGGCACCCGCACCGGCGACACGATCGTGCTGACCGTCTACGACGGCTACTACGTGGTCACCAACGGCGTGGTGAGCAGCACCCCGGCAAGTTACGCGGTGACGTTCACCGCCCAGCAGAACGCTTAGCCCAATACCAAATCAGTACTTGCGTGTGTGCAAATTTGCTGAAATTTATTTGCTAGGCGATTGCTCAGCGTGACACGGCGACACGCCGACGATTATTTCCCCATAAAAGACCAGTTCAGAGCGTTCCATGCAAATTTGACTGAGACAACCTTTGGCAAAAACCTGTAAGCAATGTTACGTTGCGGGCCAGTCAAAGTGGCGTACGTCTCCCACGCAGCGATGTGCGAGCACCGTCACGTAGGACACGCGTCGGGAGATTTCTTGAGTTCCAAGAAGCACGCGGCTCGCCACCGGAAGCTGGCGGGCCGCCATCGGAAGCGTGCCGCCGGCAGCGGCAAGCGTGCGGCCCGCAATGGAATTCTGGCCGCCGCGGTAGGCCTCGGTCTGGCGGTGAGCGTCGGAAACGGCATGGCTGCGGCATCCACTGACGGCGGCTCGGATTCCGGATCCTCATCGGCGAGCAACTCCGGCAGCAATTCCAGCCATTCCTCGAACTCGACCCGCGGACCCAAGAACGCCGGACCCGCGCGCACCCGCTCGACGGCCAAGCAGCCGACGTCGTCGGACTCCAACAGTGGCTCCTCGGTGGCCGTCCGGTCGTCGACCACGGGCCGGACCCCGTCCCCGGAGGTCACCGTCGAGACAACCGTCACGACGACCGCTCAGCCCGAATCATCCACCACCACAACGACTGCCACCGATACCGTCACCACACCGGCGACGCCCACCACCGCCACCACCGACGCCGCGACCGCCGCGCCGGCCGAGGCGACCCCGCCGACCGCATCACCGACGCCGACGCCCGTCACCGAGCGCAAGTCCACCACCGCCAGGGCCGCCGTCGCCCCGTCTGCCGCCGCCTATTCGATGAACGGCGACCTGACCGCCGTCCAGGACGGTGCGGGTCCGATCACCACACCGGCGCACTACGACATCCAGACCACGCTCGATGCCTGGGCGGCACAGCTCGACGCGCTGATGGCGGCTCCGCTCACTCCAGGCAACGGCTGGCTCAAGTTCCCGGTCACGTTCTTGAGCGCGTTCTTCCAACCCTCGATCGTCGTCGACCGGCTGTCGTACGGCCTCAACGGCCTGGCAACCCTGATGGATCAATTCGTGCCGCCGTTCAAGATGGTCGACGGTGCACCGTCGATCATCACTCAGGCGTCGGTGACGGCCGCGGTCCTGGCGGGTGCCATCGTGCTGTTCAACACCTCGCAGACCGTCGACATCAACCACTGGATCGACGAGGCGATCAGCCTTGCCGGGGCGTTGAAGGACATCGCCGCGAACCCGGTTGTCAACGGGCTCACCGCGAACGACATGGACGGCGTGGTCGCAGCGGCACGAGCGGCCTTCCTGTCGCCGAAGGTCGTTCTCGACATGGACATCACTCTCGGGAAGGCCCCGAACCCGGTGTCGCTGGCGATGTATGTCGTCGTGGTCGCGATCTTCCGGCGGTTCGCGGACGTCGCGACCGACCATGCCCCGGTCGTGACCGACATGCAGCAGACCAGTCAGCATCTTCCGGGTGCCAGCGGGACCACGGTCTCGGGCTACGTGCAGTTCTACGACGCCGACGGCGATCCGATCACCTCCTACGGATTCACCGAGCCCAATGACAGCCGGTTCACGGTCACCGTCGTCGACGGCACCAACGGTCGGATGAACTGGACGGTCTGGGACTGGAATCCGCTGGGCCCCTCGACCCCCAAGACTCTGACGTTCACCCTGACGGTCCTGGCGCAAGGCGACGGCCAGATCAGTGTGTCGAAGCCGTACATGCCCAACGGGGATGAAACCGTCAAGACGGTCACCGTGACCGTCTACTACAACCAGGCCATCGGGACGATGACCAATACGGTCAACAGCACCTCGGGGCTGGGAGTGGTCCGCGGTGTGGTCTCGTCACCGGCGAACCCGGACAACCCGACGACCTACTCGCTCAACGGCGCCAGCGGGGATCGGCGTATACCGCCAACGGCGGCATCGTCAGACTCAATTCGGCGACCGGCGCGTACGTCTACACCCCGAACCGGGCATCGAGCGCGACGACGGATTCGTTCCAGCTGACGAGCACTGACAGCTTCGGCCATACCTATACGACGAGCGTGACGGTGCCGGTGAGCTCCGCGTCGCCGGTGACCACCTTCAACACCCGGACCGGCACGGTGACCGGCAGCCTGGCCATCCCCACGGGCAGTGCCGACGTCGGGTTGATGAACTACAGCCTGGGCACCGGCCCCAACGCCGCCAGGGGCACGGTGACGGTGAATGCCGACGGAACTTTCGTCTACACCAGGTTGGGCACGGCCGGGTCGCAGCCCACCACGGACTCGTTCACGATCCTGGGTACCGACAGCAGCGGGAAGACGGTGACCGTCGCTGTGGTCAACGTCAACGCGACCCTCGGCAACAGTGCGCCGGTGGGCACGGGTCTGACCACAGATTCTCCTGTCGGCGCGCCGACGTACAACGCGCTGGGCGGTCCGCGGGACGAGCAGCACACGACGGGCACGCTGCACGCGACAGACGCCGATGGCGACCCGGTGACGTTCGCTGCCGGCACGTACACGACTGCCCAGGGCGGGTCGATCACGGTCAACGCGAACGGCACGTTCACCTACGACAAGAACGTGTTCGCTCCGTTCGGTGTTCACAACAGCTACTGGCATGACCACGCCGTCGATGGTGACCCGGGCGATACGTTCACCATCAATGTCAAGGACAGCTACGGCGCCACCACGGCGGTGACGTACTCGGTCCCGATCGCGAAGCTCAACGCGCCGCCCACGGTGGACAGCGGAACGATCAACAACAAGACCACCTCGGGCATGGGTGTGGTCCGTGGCGGCATCGCCGGCTCCGATGGCGACGGCGACGGCCTCACGTACAGCATGATCGGCGCGACGGGTGGGTCCATCTACTCGGCCAACGGCGGCATCGTCAAGATCAATTCGAACGGTACGTTCACCTACACCCCGAAGGTCGGCGTGACGTCGGATTCCTTCCAGGTGCTCGTCAACGATGGCCACGGTGGGGTCACAACGGCGACGGTCAACCTGAGTGGGCTCACGACGCCGTCGCCGACGACGAATGTCAATACCGGCACCCCGGGCAAGGTTACCGGCAACCTCAACGTCCCGGCGAGCGAAAGTGGCTTGTACACATACAGTCTGGGCACCGGACCGTCGAAGGGCGCCGTGACCGTCAATGCCGACGGCAGCTACAGCTACACCCGCACAGCGGGGCTGGGCCACACCACGACCCCGGCCGACTCGTTCACCATCGTCGCGACGGAGATCGGCACCGGCAAGACGGTGACGATCGCGACCATCAACGTCACCCCGACCGTCAGCAACGCCGCGCCGACGGGTAACGGTGTGACAGTGGGCAGTTCGTCGCTGACGCGAGTCGTCGGCCCGAACGACCAGCAGGACACGACCGGCACACTCAAGGCGACTGATGCTGACGGCGATGCGCTCACCTGGGCGGCCGGCACCTACAGCACCGCGCAGGGTGGCTCGATCACCGTCAACGCGAACGGCACGTTCAGCTACACGATCCAGAAGTACGCGTGGTTCGGCGTCTCGGACAGCTACTGGCACGACCATGCTGTCAACGGCGACCCCGGCGACACGTTCACCATCAACGTCAGTGACGCGTTCGGTGGCACCACCGCGGTGACCTACGGCATTCCGATCGAAAAGCAAAACGCCGCACCGACTTTGAGTGGAAGCGTGGCCAGTTCGAGCACGAGCGGCCTCGGTGTTGTGCGCGGCACGATCAATGGCGGCTCCGACGGCGACGGCGACGGCCTGACCTACACCCTGGTCGGCACGACGGGTGGCTCGGTCTATGGCTCGAACGGCGGCATCGTCACGATGAGTGGCACCTCGTTCACCTACATCCCGAAGTCCGGCGTCACGTCGGATACGTTCCAGGTGCAGGTGTCCGACAATCACGGTGGCACCGCTACGGCGACAGTCACTCTCAACGGCCTGACGACCCCGTCGCCGCAGACGAACATTAACGGAGGAGCCGGAGTCACGACCGGCTCGCTGAACGTCCCGGCCGGCGATACCGGATTGGGGCTGACCTACAGCCTGGGTACCGGCCCGTCGAAGGGCAGCGTGGTGGTCAACGCCAACGGCACCTACACCTACACCCGAAACGCAGGCCTGGGTCACAGCACTACAACCGACGATTCGTTCACCATCAAGGCCACCGATGCCACCGGCAAGTCCGTGATCATCGCGACGATCAACGTCGCACCCTCGGTGACCAACAATGCGCCCACGGCGACGGTCAACGGCAGCTCCGGGACGGTCACGCTGGCCGGTCCGGGATCCAAGACCAACCCCAACGCGGCCGGGGTTCAGACGGTCACCGGCATGACATTCGCCGCCAGCGACGCCGACTCCGACCCGCTGCTGATCAACAACAAGTTCGATGGCACCGGCACCACCTTCGCTCTGGCCAGCGGCGGCACCATCACCACCGCCAACGGCGGCACTGTGACGGTCAACTCCAACGGCACCATGTCGTACTCGATCAGCCAGAGCGCGGCCTACTTCCACGCCGCAGCCAAGATGGGGGCTACCGCAGCGCAAACGACGGACTGGTTCAACTTCACCGTCACCGACGGCTACGGCGGCACCAGCACCGTCAAGGTGGTCGTCCCCATCTACGCCGAAAATAGGGACCCGACTTCGAGCGCCGTCAAGGTCGGCAATAGCTGGACGAGCATAAAAGCGACCGATCCCGATGGCGAGACGATCTCGACCACGAAACTCAGCGCTCCGCCCAATAACGCCAACCCCGGGTCGGGGTACATCATCTCCGACGGGGGATCGTTCAGCAGCGGCAGCCTCAACTCCGGCACCGCCACCTACACCAAGCTCTCCTCCTTCACCATCACCGTCTACGACGGGTACTGGAGGACCTCCAACGGCGTGGTGACCAGCACGCCGGGCCAGAAGCAGATCTGATTTACCCCAACACCGACGGCTCCTGATCTCCGCGGCGGCCCGTCCTGTCGCCCACGTCACACGACCGTGCTGGCCAGCGCATATCGGGCTCCAGGCCCGCCGGCGGCGGAGTGAGCGGGCCGCTGAACAGGACGGGCAATAATCATGCGCCGCAGGTGGTTCATACTGTCTGGTAGCAGCAACATTGGACAGGGGTAGGCGGCAAGGATGACGAGGCTGGACACCGTCGAACGGGCGGTCGCCGATATCGCGGCCGGCAAGGCCGTCGTCGTCATCGATGACGAGGACCGCGAGAACGAGGGCGACCTGATCTTCGCCGCCGAGAAGGCGACGCCGGAGCTAGTCGCGTTCATGGTGCGTTACACCTCGGGCTACCTGTGTGTGCCGCTGTCCGGCGAGATCTGCGACAAGCTGGGACTGCTGCCCATGTACGCGGTCAACCAGGACAAGCACGGCACCGCCTACACGGTCACTGTTGACGCCAAACATGGTGTGGGAACTGGTATTTCCGCCGCCGATCGGGCGACGACCATGCGGTTACTCGCCGACCCCGGCAGTGTCTCGGAGGATTTCACCAAGCCGGGTCACGTTGTTCCGTTGCGCGCCAAGGACGGCGGTGTACTGCGCCGCCCCGGCCACACCGAAGCCGCCGTCGACCTGGCCCGGTTGGCCGGTCTGCAGCCGGCGGGCGCGATCTGCGAGATCGTCAGCCAGAAGGACGACGGTTCGATGGCCCAGACGGACGAGCTGCGGGTTTTCGCCGACGAGCACGACCTGGCTCTGATCTCCATCGCCGACCTGATCGAGTGGCGCCGCAAGCACGAGAAGCACATCGAGCGCATCGCCGAGGCCCGGATCCCCACCCGCCACGGCGAATTCCGCGCGGTCGGCTACTCCAGCATGTACGAAGAGGTGGAGCACGTCGCCCTGGTCAAGGGTGATATCAGCGGCCCCGAGAACGACGGCCACGACGTGCTGGTGCGAGTCCACTCCGAATGCCTGACCGGTGACGTGTTCGGTTCGCGGCGCTGCGATTGCGGCCCCCAGCTGGACGCCGCGCTGGCGATGGTCGCGCGCGAGGGTCGCGGGATCGTGCTCTACATGCGCGGCCACGAAGGCCGGGGCATCGGCCTGATGCACAAGTTGCAGGCCTACCAGCTGCAGGACGCCGGTGCCGACACCGTCGACGCCAACCTCGAGCTCGGCCTGCCCGCCGACGCACGTGACTACGGGATCGGCGCACAGATCCTGGTGGATCTCGGTGTGCGCTCGATGCGGCTGCTGACCAACAACCCGGCCAAGCGGGTCGGCCTGGACGGCTACGGGCTGCACATCATCGAGCGGGTGCCGCTGCCGGTGCGGGCCAACGCCGAGAACATCCGCTACCTGATGACCAAGCGCGACCGTATGGGTCATGACCTGACCGGCCTCGACGACTACGACCAGGTCGTTCCCGGTGACTTGGGCGGGGCCCTGTAGTGAGCGGAGGCGCCGGCGTCCCGGAACTTCCGGAGATGGACGCCTCCGAGTTGTCGCTGGCCATCGTGGCCAGCACCTGGCACTCGAAGATATGCAACGCGCTGCTGGACGGTGCGCGCCGGGTGGCCGACGACTCCGGCGTGCCCGACCCGACCGTCGTCCGCGTGCTGGGGGCCATCGAAATCCCGGTCGTCGCACAGGAACTCGCGCGCACCCATGACGCCGTCGTCGCGCTGGGTGTCGTGATTCGCGGGCAGACACCACATTTCGATTACGTCTGCGATGCCGTCACACAGGGCCTGACCCGGGTGTCGCTGGATGAGTCGACTCCGGTGGCCAACGGGGTGCTGACCGTCAACACCGAGGAGCAGGCGCTCGACCGCGCCGGTCTGCCGGATTCCGCCGAGGACAAGGGCGCCCAGGCTGCCGCCGCCGCGTTGTCGACCGCGTTGACGCTGCGTCATCTCCGCGGGGCATGACCGAGACCACCAGCCGCTGGGATGTGGTGCTGCGGCCGCGCCTGACGCCGTTTGTCGCGTACGCAGCCGCGTTCGTGGTCGCGACCTCCGGGATCGTCGTCGGTTTGCTGCTGAAGATCCGCTACACCGGGGCGATCCTGCAGACCGCCGACCAGGTGGCGATGGGCGTGCTCGGGGTGATCCTGGCCGCCGCGATCCTGCTGCTGGCCACGCCGCGGCTGCGGATCGGACCGGCCGGGCTCGGTGTTCGCAACATCCTCCTCGAGCGGGTTATCCCGTGGAGTGACGTGGTGGGGGTGTCGTTCCCGCCGGGCTCCCGGTGGGCCCGGGTCGACCTGGAGGACTACGAATACACCGCGGTGCTGGCCATCCAGGCGATAGACGGCGAACGGGCGGTGCACGCGATGGACACCCTCCGGGCGCAGCTCGCCAAGTACCGGCCCGATCTCACGGGATCGTGAGTCTCATCACCACTTCGCCTGTGGCGCCACAATTCGGCACCACGGTGAACCCCAGGCTTTCGTAGACCGTTCGCGCGGGGGTGTTATCCGGTGCCACCCGCAGAGTCGCGGTGCGTACCCCGCGCCTGCGGGCCCAGTCCACCGCGGCGGCCACCAGTCGGCGGGCCAGCCCGTGCCCGCGCGCCGCCGGCTCGAGCCACAGGGAGTACACGTACGCCGCCTGAGCGCTCTCCTGATAGGCGGCGACCATGCCGACCGGCCTGCCCTCCCGCATTGCCACGAACTGCGCGTGGTCGCGCAGTCGGCGGCGCCATTCGGTCGCGGTGAACCGGGCCTCGACGAGGTACTGCTTGTCGGCCGCGCCGAACGTCTCGGTGAGCGCGCGCAGCCTCAGCTCGGCGAACTGTTCCCAGTCCGACTCGGTGAGACGAGTGATGCGCGCTGCTGGCACGCCCACGACGGTAGTGCCTGTCGGCGCTCGGACTAACCTTGTGGACGTGCCCGACCCGTCGACGTACCGCCCGGCGCCCGGGTCCATTCCGGTGGAACCGGGTGTTTACCGATTCCGAGATCCGCATGGCCGGGTCATCTACGTCGGCAAAGCCAAAAGCCTGCGGCCCCGGCTGACGTCGTACTTCCAGGACATCTCCGCCCTGCATCCGCGCACCCGCCAGATGGTGACCACCGCGGCCAAGGTCGAGTGGACGGTGGTCAACACCGAGGTCGAAGCCCTGCAGCTGGAATACAACTGGATCAAGGAGTTCGATCCGCGGTTCAACGTCCGGTACCGCGACGACAAGTCCTACCCGGTGCTGGCCGTCACCCTCAACGAGGAGTATCCGCGGCTGTCGGTCTACCGCGGTCCGCGCCGCAAGGGCGTGCGCTATTTCGGCCCGTATTCGCATGCGTGGGCCATCCGCGAAACCCTCGATCTGCTCACCCGGGTCTTTCCCGCCCGCACCTGTTCGGCCGGAGTCTTCAAGCGGCACAGCCAGATCGAGCGTCCGTGCCTGCTTGGCTACATCGACAAGTGTTCGGCGCCGTGCGTCGGAAGGGTCAGCGCCGAGGAACACCGCAAGATCGTTCTGGATTTCTGCGACTTCCTGTCCGGCAAGACCGACCGCTTCGCCCGCGAACTCGAATTGGAGATGAACGCGGCGTCCGCCGAATTGAACTTCGAGCGGGCCGCCCGGTTGCGCGACGACATCGCGGCGCTCAAGCGGGCGCTGGAGAAGCAGGCCGTGGTGTTCGGGGACGGTACCGACGCCGACGTCGTCGCGTTCGCCGACGACGATCTGGAGGCCGCGGTCCAGGTCTTCCACGTGCGGGGCGGGCGGGTGCGTGGCCAGCGCGGATGGGTCGTCGAAAAGCCCTCGGACCCTGGCGAATCGGCCGAAGGCCGGTTGGTCGAGCAGTTCCTCACCCAGTTCTACGGTGACCAGGCCGAATTGGGTGGCGCCGCAGACGAATCCACCAATCCGGTGCCGCGTGAAGTGCTGGTGCCGTGCCTGCCGCCCAACGCCGACGAGTTGGCCGACTGGCTGTCCGGGTTGCGTGGGTCGCGGGTCGCCCTGCGGGTGCCGCGGCGCGGCGACAAGAAGGCGCTGGCCGATACGGTGCACCGCAACGCGAAAGAGGCGCTGCAGCAGCACAAGCTCAAGCGGGCCGGCGACTTCACCGCCAGATCTGCTGCACTGCAGAACATTCAGGAATCACTCGGGCTGGCCGATGCGCCGCTGCGCATCGAGTGCGTCGACATCAGCCATGTGCAGGGCACCGATGTGGTGGCCTCCATGGTGGTGTTCGAGGACGGCCTGCCGCGCAAGTCGGACTACCGGCATTTCGCCATCCGGGAGGCCGCGGGCGAGGGCCGCTCCGACGACGTCGCCTCGATCGCCGAGGTGACGCGGCGGCGGTTCGCCCGTCACGTCCATGACCAGCAGCAGCCGCTCGACGAGCTGGCCCCGGAGGGCAAGTCGCGCAAGTTCGCCTACCCGCCGAACCTGTACGTCGTCGACGGGGGTGCTCCCCAGGTGAACGCCGCCCAAGCAGTGCTCGACGACCTCGGCGTCGCCGATGTCGCGGTGATCGGTCTGGCCAAGCGCCTCGAGGAGGTGTGGGTGCCGGCCGAAGCGGAACCGCTGATTCTGCCGAGGAATAGTGAAGGGCTCTATCTGCTGCAGCGGGTTCGCGACGAAGCCCACCGCTTCGCCATCGCATACCACCGCAGTAAGCGCTCCAAGCGGATGACGGCGTCGGCGCTGGATTCGGTGCCGGGGCTCGGAGAGATCCGGCGCAAGGCGCTGGTGAGCCACTTCGGGTCGCTGGCCCGACTGCGTCAGGCCAGTGTCGAGGAGATCACCACGGTGCCGGGCATCGGCACCGCGACCGCCGCCGCGGTCCTGGAAGCGCTAGGCGTGACAGTGGATTCACCGGTATCGGCTGCACCGGAAGAGCCGGTCGGCAAAGATCAGTCTGCTGAACAGGCGACCCGATGACAGATCACAGCACAGGCGAAGAGATGCATACCGGCCACACCGGCGAGGACTCAGGTATCGACGTGGTGTTGGTGACGGGCCTGTCCGGGGCGGGCCGAGGCACCGCGGCCAAGGTGCTCGAGGACCTGGGCTGGTACGTCGCCGACAATCTGCCGCCCGAACTGATCGCCCGGATGGTGGACTTCGGCCTGACGGCCGGTTCGCGGATCACCCAGCTGGCGGTGGTGATGGACGTCCGGTCCCGGGGGTTCACCGGGGATCTGGACTGGGTACGCAACGAGCTGGTGACCCGCGGCATTCATCCGCGGGTGTTGTTCATGGAGGCCTCCGACGACATCCTGGTCCGCCGCTACGAGAGCAACCGGCGCAGTCATCCGCTGCAGGGCAACCAGACGTTGGCCGAAGGCATTGCCGCCGAGCGGGCCATGCTGGCCCCGGTGCGGGCGTCGGCGGATCTGGTCATCGACACCTCGACCCTGTCGGTGCACGGCCTGCGCGAGAGCATCGAACGGGCCTTCGCGGGCCAGACCGTCGCGCAGACCAGCGTCACGGTCGAGTCGTTCGGATTCAAGTACGGCCTGCCGATGGACTCCGACATGGTGATGGACGTCCGCTTCCTGCCCAACCCGCACTGGGTGGACGAGCTGCGGCCGCATTCGGGGCAGCACCCGGCGGTCCGGGATTACGTCCTTGGCCAACCCGGCGCCGCAGAGTTCCTGCAGACCTACCATCAGCTGCTGAGGCTGGTCGTCGACGGCTACAGCCGGGAGGGGAAGCGCTACATGACCGTGGCCATCGGCTGCACCGGCGGAAAGCACCGCAGTGTCGCCATGGCCGAGGCTCTGGCCGGGTTGCTGGAGAACCACGAGCACCTGACTGTTCGCGTCCTGCACCGCGATCTGGGTCGCGAATGACACGCATCGTCGCCCTCGGCGGTGGCCATGGTCTGTACGCGACGCTGTCCGCCGCACGCCGGCTCACGCCGCACGTCACCGCGGTGGTCACCGTCGCCGACGACGGTGGTTCCTCCGGACGGTTGCGCAGCGAGCTCGATATCATCCCGCCCGGTGATCTGCGAATGGCGTTGGCGGCGTTGGCATCCGACAGTCCGCACGGCCGGCTGTGGGCCACCATCATCCAGCACCGGTTCGGCGGCAGCGGCGCACTGGCCGGACATCCGATCGGCAACCTGATGCTGGCCGGCCTCAACGAGTTGCTGGCCGATCCGGTGGCCGCGCTCGACGAGTTGGGCCGCATCCTCGGCGTCAAGGGCCGGGTGCTGCCGATGTGTCCGATCGCGCTGCAGATCGAGGCCGACGTCGCCGGACTGGAAGGTGATCCCCGGATGAGCCGGGTGATCCGCGGTCAGGTGGCCGTCGCGACGACGCCGGGCAAGGTCCGTCGGGTGCGTCTGCTGCCGGGCGACCCGCCGGCCACCCGCCAGGCCGTCGACGCGATCATGCACGCCGATCTGGTGGTGCTCGGACCGGGCTCCTGGTTCACCAGTGTGATCCCGCACGTACTGGTGCCGGAGCTGGCCGCCGCGCTGAAGGCGACCACTGCCCGCCGCGCGCTGGTGCTGAACCTGGCGGCCGAGCCGGGGGAGACGGCCGGCTTCTCCGCCGAACGGCATCTGCACGTTCTCGCTCAGCATGCGCCGGGTTTCTCGGTCCATGAGATCGTGGTCGACGCCACCCGCGTCCCGTCTGACCGGGAGCGTGACCAACTGCGGCGTACCGCAAGCCTGCTGGAAGCTTCAGTTCAGTTTGCCGACGTGACCAGACCTGGTACACCTTTACATGACCCGGCCAAGCTGGCTGCAGCGCTTGACGGTGTGCGCACCCGAAATTCGGTGACCGCGCCGCCTTCCCCTCCACCTGCTGCATCCGTGCAGGCCGGCGGAGGGCGACAGGGGGACGGGGTGCAGGACCCGACTGGCAACGGACCGAGAGGTGACGACCTGTGGCGATGACTGCCGAGGTGAAGGACGAACTCAGCCGGCTGGCCATCAATTCTGTGAGCGCACGCCGGGCCGAGGTGGCCTCGCTGTTGCGATTCGCCGGTGGCCTGCACATCGTGTCGGGCCGAGTCGTGGTCGAAGCCGAGGTGGACCTGGGCATCATCGCCCGGCGGCTGCGCAAGGACATCTACGACCTGTACGGCTACAACGCGGTGGTGCACGTGCTGTCGGCCAGCGGCATCCGCAAGAGCACCCGGTATCTGGTGCGGGTCGCCAAGGACGGTGAGGCGCTGGCTCGTCAGACCGGCCTGCTGGACATGCGCGGCCGGCCGGTGCGCGGGCTGCCCGCGCAGGTGGTCGGCGGCAGCGTCGGTGACGCCGAGGCGGCGTGGCGGGGTGCGTTCCTCGCGCACGGCTCGCTGACCGAGCCTGGCCGGTCGTCAGCGCTCGAAGTCAGTTGTCCCGGACCGGAAGCCGCGCTGGCGCTGGTGGGTGCCGCCCGGCGGCTCGGGGTCAGCGCGAAGGCGCGGGAGGTGCGGGGAACCGACCGGGTCGTGGTGCGCGACGGCGAGGCCATCGGTGCGTTGCTGACCCGGATGGGCGCCCAGGACACCCGGCTCACCTGGGAGGAACGACGGATGCGCCGCGAGGTGCGCGCGACCGCGAACCGGCTGGCCAACTTCGACGACGCGAACCTGCGCCGCTCGGCCCGCGCCGCGGTCGCCGCCGCGGCCCGCGTGGAGCGTGCGTTGGAGATCCTCGCCGACACGGTGCCCGACCACCTGGCCGCTGCGGGCAAGCTCCGGGTCGAACACCGGCAGGCATCGCTGGAGGAACTGGGCCGGCTCGCCGACCCGCCGATGACCAAAGATGCTGTGGCCGGGCGTATTCGGCGGCTGTTGTCGATGGCGGATCGCAAAGCCAAGCAGGACGGTATCCCGGACACCGAGTCGGCTGTGACGCCCGACCTGCTGGAAGACGCTTAGATCGACTTGACCACTCGTTTAGCTACGTAGGCCTTGAGTTCGTCGGACAACGCATCGGCGGCCCGCAGCCGGGGAAGCAGGCTGGGGTCTGTCATCCGGGCGCGGAACACCAGGGCGATCGTCACCTCGTGATCGGGCTTGTCCTCGACGACGATCTCGTCTCCCGCGCGCACGGTGCCGGGGGAGATCACCCGCAGGTAGGCCCCGGGCTTGCCGGCGTCGGTGAACGTCTTGATCCAGCCGGCGACGTCGAGGAACGCCGAGAACGTGCGGCATGGGGTGCGGGGCGCCGAGACTTCGAGCAGCAGACCGTCGGTGCCCACCCGCCAGCGTTCGCCGATGAGCGCTCCAGTGACGTCGACGCCGGAGGTGGTGAGGTTCTCGCCGAACATCCCGTCGGTCAGCGGGCGTTCGAGGCGGGCAGCCCACTCGTCGAGGTCTTCGCGGGCGTAGACGTAGACGGCTTGGTCGTCGCCTCCGTGCAGCTTCTGGTTGCCGATCGTGTCCCCGACCAGACCGCTGCCCAGGCCGCCGCGCATCGGCCCCGGTGCGCGGACCATCACCGGGTCGGGCGTCGCCGCCTTGTCGATGCCGGTGCGCTTCGCCGGCTTGTCGGGATTCGCGCGGACGCGGGCCAGATTGACCGACAACACACTTGCCACCACCACAGGGTAATGGCGGGGCAGCATTCCAGCGGGGCGGGTATTCGAACCGAGTTGGACGCAACGCCGTTCTTGGATCATCGAAACGTGAAAGCTCTGTGCCGATTACGGTTTCGCGATGGCCACCACGCCGCGCTGCCGTCACCGCGATCAGTGCTGTGCGGCAAGCACTTTCACACGAGCTCGCTCGCGATCGATGCGGCGTTCGGCGTGTGGGCGCTGCGCCGCTACCGCCGCTGACAGACCAGGGACTAGCGTTCACGCCATGGCGGAGGTGTTGCGCGTCGGGGCGGCATTACCCGACCCACCGTTCAACGACGCCGGGCCGTCAGGCGCCGGCCTGGACGTTGAGCTCATGGCCGCCATCGGCGAGCGGCTCGGCGCGTCGGTGGAGTTCGTCCGCTACCAAGGGCGCGACTTCAACGGCATCTTCGACGCGCTGGACTCCGGCGAGTTCGACTGCGTGGCCTCCGGCACCACGATCACCGGATCCCGCGCGCTGAAGGCCGCGTTCTGCGACCCGTACCTGATCTCCGGTCAGGCGCTCGCCGTCGATGCCACCCGGCTGCCCGACGTCACATCGATGGACGATCTGGACGGGCTGACCCTCGGCGTGCAGCAGGGCAACACGAGCCAGCCGATCGCCAACCGGCTGCTGGCCGACGGCAAGGTTGCGCGGGTCCGGGTCTACGACTACGGCAACATCCGCAGCGCGCTGCGGGATCTGTCCACCGGGCGCTGTGATGCGTTCATGAAGCTCGACCCGGTGCTGACCCGGCTGGCCGAGGCGACGCCGGGCGTGGCCGTCGTTCAGCGCGGCATCACCACCGAGAAGATCGCGATCGCGGTACCGACCACCGACACCGCATTGCTGGGCCGGATCAACTTCGCGCAGGCCGCTCTCGAGGAGGACGGGACGTTGCCGGCGATCCGGGAGCGGTGGACCGGCTCGCCGCGCGCCGACCAGAGCGGGCCTCAGATCTCCTGAGGTTCCAGGCGGTCGCGCATGCCGGTGAGCAGGCCACTAGGCTGGGCGGGTACTGAGAAGCTACTAGAGGAGACAACGTGACCATCCGGGTTGGCGTTAACGGCTTCGGCCGCATCGGACGCAACTTCTTCCGGGCTCTCGACGCGCAGAAGGCGCAGGGCAAGAACGCGGATATCGAGATCATCGCGGTCAACGATCTGACCGACAACGCGACGCTCGCGCACCTGCTGAAATTCGACTCGATCCTCGGCCGGTTGCCGTACGACGTGAGCCTCGAGGGCGAGGACACCATCGTCGTCGGCGACATCAAGATCAAGGCACTCGAGGTCAAGGCCGGCCCGGCTGAACTGCCGTGGGGCGACCTCGGCGTCGACATTGTCGTCGAGTCCACCGGCATCTTCACCAAGCGTGACAAGGCGCAGGGCCACCTCGACGCGGGCGCCAAGAAGGTCATCATCTCCGCGCCGGCCACCGACGAGGACATCACGATCGTGCTGGGCGTCAACGACGACAAGTACGACGGTAGCCAGAACATCATCTCCAACGCGTCGTGCACCACGAACTGCCTCGGCCCGCTGGCCAAGGTCCTCAACGACGAGTTCGGCATCGTCAAGGGCCTGATGACGACGATCCACGCCTACACCCAGGATCAGAACCTGCAGGACGGCCCGCACAGCGATCTGCGCCGTGCCCGGGCGGCCGCGCTGAACATCGTGCCCACCTCGACCGGCGCCGCCAAGGCGATCGGCCTGGTGCTGCCGGAGCTCAAGGGCAAGCTGGACGGCTACGCGCTGCGGGTGCCGATCCCCACCGGATCGGTGACCGACCTGACCGCCGAGCTGAGCAAGTCGGCGAGCGCTGCCGACATCAACGCCGCCATGAAGGCCGCCGCCGACGGCAAGCTCAAGGGCATCCTCAAGTACTACGACGCGCCGATCGTGTCCAGCGACATCGTCACCGACCCGCACAGCTCGATCTTCGACTCGGGTCTGACCAAGGTCATCGACAACCAGGCCAAGGTCGTGTCGTGGTACGACAACGAGTGGGGCTACTCCAACCGTCTGGTTGACCTGGTCGCGCTGGTCGGCAAGTCGCTGTAGCAGCGATGGCTGTCCAAACACTCGACGACCTGCTGGCCGAGGGTGTTTCGGGTCGGGGCGTTCTCGTGCGCTCCGACCTGAACGTCCCGCTCGACGGTGGGAGGATCACTGATCCGGGTCGCATCATCGCGTCGGTTCCGACGCTGAAGGCGCTGGCCGACGCCGGAGCGAAGGTCATCGTGACCGCTCACCTCGGCCGTCCCAAAGGTGGTGTGGATCCGGCGTTCTCGCTGGCGCCGGTGGCCACCGCGCTGTCCGAGCGGCTGGGCAGGCACGTCCAGCTGGCCGGCGACGTAGTCGGCACCGATGCGCTCGCCCGCGCCGAGGGACTCACCGACGGCGATGTGCTACTGCTGGAGAACATCCGGTTCGACCCGCGGGAAACCAGCAAGGACGACGGCGAACGGCTGGCGCTGGCCAAGGCGCTCGTCGAATTGGTCGGCGAGGACGGCGCTTTCGTCTCCGACGGGTTCGGTGTGGTGCACCGCAAGCAGGCGTCGGTGTACGACGTGGCCACGCTGCTGCCGCATTACGCGGGAACGCTGGTGGCCGCCGAGGTCAAGGTGCTCCAACAGCTGACCAGCTCCAGTGAGCGGCCGTATGCCGTGGTGCTCGGCGGGTCGAAGGTGTCGGACAAGCTCGCTGTGATCGAGAATCTGGCGACCAAGGCGGACAGCATCGTCATCGGCGGCGGCATGTGCTTCACGTTCCTTGCCGCGCACGGTGTTTCGGTGGGTACCTCGCTTTTGCAGGAGGAGATGATCGAAACCTGTCGCCAGCTGCTGGAGACCTACGGAGACGTCATCCATCTGCCGGTGGACATCGTGGTCGCAGAGAAGTTCGCGGCCGACTCGCCGGCGGAAACCGTGTGGGCGGACAGCATCCCGGCCGACAAGATGGGTCTGGACATCGGTCCGGAGTCGGTGAAGCGGTTCACCAAGCTGCTGTCCAACGCCCGCACCATCTTCTGGAACGGACCGATGGGTGTGTTCGAGTTCCCGGCGTTCGCCGCGGGGACCAAGGGCGTGGCCGAGGCCATTGTCGCTGCGACCGGCAAGGGCGCGTTCAGCGTCGTCGGCGGCGGCGATTCGGCGGCCGCGGTGCGCCAACTGGGTCTGCCGGAGGACGGTTTCTCGCACATTTCGACCGGCGGCGGTGCATCGCTGGAATACCTTGAGGGCAAAACACTGCCCGGCATCGAAGTATTGAACTAGGAGTCCTGTGTCCCGTAAACCGCTGATCGCGGGCAACTGGAAGATGAACCTCAACCACTTCGAGGCCATCGCGCTGGTCCAGAAGATCGCGTTCTCGTTGCCCGACAAGTACTTCGACAAGGTCGACGTGACGGTGATCCCGCCGTTCACCGATCTGCGCAGTGTGCAGACCCTGGTCGATGGCGACAAGCTGCGGCTGACCTACGGCGCGCAGGACGTGTCGCAGCACGATTCGGGCGCCTACACCGGCGACATCAGCGGAGCGTTCCTGGCCAAGCTGGGGTGCACGTTCGTGGTGGTCGGGCACTCCGAGCGACGCACCTATCACCACGAGGACGACGCGGTGGTCGCCGAGAAGGCGGCCGCGGCGTTCCGGCACGGACTGACGCCGATCGTCTGCATCGGCGAGCAGCTCGAGGTCCGCGAGGCGGGCGACCACGTCGAGTTCAACGTGAACTCGCTGCGCGGCTCGCTGGCCGGGCTCACCAAGGAGCAGCTCGCCGACATCGTCATCGCCTACGAGCCGGTGTGGGCGATCGGCACCGGCCGGGTGGCCAGCGCCGCCGACGCGCAGGAGGTGTGCGCCGCGATCCGGGCCGAGCTCGGCAACATCGCGACGCGGGAGATCGCCGATGGTGTCCGGGTGCTCTACGGCGGTTCGGTGAACGCCAAGAACGTCGGTGAGATCGTCGCTCAGAAGGACGTGGACGGCGCGCTGGTCGGCGGGGCGTCGCTGGACGGGGAGCAGTTCGCCACCTTGTCTGCGATCGCCGCGGGCGGGCCCCTCCCGTGAGCATCGCCGTGACCGATGCCGTAACCACGGCCCCGACCAGGTAGTCTGGTCGCCATGGTTTTGACTCTGCAGATCATCCTGGTCACCACCAGCGTCCTGGTGGTGCTCTTGGTGCTCCTGCACCGCGCCAAGGGTGGCGGCCTGTCGACGCTGTTTGGCGGCGGTGTGCAGTCCAGCCTGTCCGGGTCGACCGTGGTCGAGAAGAACCTCGACCGCCTCACGCTGTTCGTCACCGGTATCTGGGTGGTGTCCATCATCGGCATGGCCCTGCAGATCAAGTACAGCTAGTCCAATTCAGGCCGTGCGGCGTCAGGGCGTGAAGACGACCCGCTGACCGTTCTCGGGCTGCGGCCACACCTGTTCGACCTCTGCCAGGGGGACCGCGCGCGCCTGCGTTCGCAGGGCGCCGGTGGAGATCAAGTGCGCCAATTCCGGCAACTCCGAAACGATGTCGGCAACCGGCACTGAGCCGATACCGCTGCCGACGATCTGCAGCGGCATGGATCGCAGGGCTGCCGACGGGAGGTCGGCAGTGGCACCGGCCATCGAACCGATCTGAACCCACGTCAGCGGCTGGGCCGAGTCGTGGCGGCTACGTGCGAAACCCGCCATCAGCTCGGCGGCGGGCGGCCCCCAGATGTAGTCGAGCAGGATGTCTGCGCCGGCCACCCGGTCGAGGTTGCCGGTTATTTCGTCCAGCGCGACCACGTCGTCGGCACCGAGGTCGGGCAGCGCCGCCAGCTGTCGGCGGTCCCGGCCGACACCGATCACCGCTTCCGCACCGAGATGTTTTGCGGCCTGGACCGCCAGGCGTCCGGCGATTCCGGTCGCGCCCAGAATCAGAACGGTCTGGCCCGGCTGCATCCGGGCGCGTCTGCGCAGCGCCACCCAGGACGACATGGCCGGGTTCATGGCCGCGGCGATCGCGACCGGATCGGCGTCGTCGGGCAGCACGACGCTGCGCCGCGCGTCGATGACGGTCTGCTCGGCCATCGCGCCGAGGTCGGTGGACACGACGAAGTAGCGCAATGTGCCATCGGAGCCGCGGCCGACACCGTCGACCCCGGGCACCAGTGGCAGTGCACCGGTGCTTGTGTAGTGCGTTCCGCTGGCGCGGGAGCGCACCAGCGGATGCAAGCCAGCCGCGAGGACGTCGACGACGATTTCGTTGTCGTCGGTCGAGGTGGCCCGCGGAAATTCCTGATAGGCAGGCGGTTTCGTGAAGTCGGTGACGACTGCTGCGTGCACGGCAACCTCCAAAATAGTTGGTATTACGAACTAAAATTAGATGGTAATACGAACTAATGCGGTACGCTAGGGCAATGCCCGGCGATATCTCAGAAACGCTGCTGGAAGACCTGGTGCGCACCTCGTTCGCGGTGACTGCGGTGCTGAACCGGGTTGCCGCCGACAACGACCTGTCACTGACCCAGCTGAGGGCGCTCGCCATCCTGCGCGACCGCGAGCCGACCATGGCACAGCTCGCCGAGTACCTGGGCCTGGAACGATCGTCGGTCAGCGGGCTGATAGACCGTGCCGTTCGCCGGGGTCTGGCCAAGCGGACGACGAGCCGCGAGGACGGACGGTCGGTGCATGTCGCCCTGACCGCCACCGGGCAGCGACTCGGCGCCCAACTCGCGGACATCGTCGCCGACATGCTGGGACCGATGACCAGCCGGCTCACCGCCGCCGAGCAGAAGCGGTTGGCCGACCTGCTGTCGGGGATGCTGGACCCGGCGCCGCCCGTCATCCCGACTCCCCGTCATCCTCGCGGAGCAACCGTTCCGGGTGGTGCGCGTCGTTGACCCGCGGGGGACCGGTGCCGTCACTCCATGCGATCCGGCCGTCCTCGGTAACAGTCGTCGTGTACGTGCCCTCGGTCGCCATCGCGTGGTCGCACGGGCAGCCGAAGTACAGGTTGTCGGCGTCGGTCGGGCCGCCGGCGCTCCACTCCAGCGCGTGATGCACTTCTGAGTGGTATCCGGGCTCGAAACAGTCCGGCTTGGTACACCCGCGGTCGCGGGCATGACAGATGATTCGATGATCGGCAGTCGCAAGGCGTTTGGCGCGGCCGAGATACAGCGGGCGTGCCGAGTGATCCTCGAACACCGCCAGGTAGTGCATCGCTTCACCGGCCATCCGGATGACATCGCGCATCGGGAGCCGGCCGGTTCCGCCGGTACGTGCCCAGCCCGCCGCCTGCTCCAACTCGCCCAGCGTCGTCGTCACGATCACGGTCACCGGTAGCCCGCGATGCTGACCCAAGGCCCCCGATGACACGGCCGTCTTGAGGCCGAGCGTGATTCCGTCGTGGCAGCGCTGCTCCGGGCTTCGGTTGTCGCGTCCGTCGGCGCCCTCGGGGAGGTGGCGCCCGGGCCGGACCGCGGCCGTCACCGCTTCGATGTAGGCGCGGCTCTCCGGATCCACCCAGCCGGAGAGCCGGCTCATCCCATCGGGACCCTGCCGTCCCAGCCGCAGCCCACGGCGCCATGCCCGATCCTCGTCGGTGAACGTGCCGTCGGGATTCAGGCAGTCGGCGATCTCGGCTCCGATCGCCGCGACGAACTTCGAATCCTGTTCTCGCGCGCGGCGAACCAGGGCGCGTTCCGCCGCGTCCCGGTCGGCCGGCGTGACGAACGACGGGAGCCGGTCGAGAGCATGGCACACCGCCGCGACGTGATCATCGCCGACCTCACCGGCCTCGACCGCGGCCGCCAACACAGGCAACTCCGGCGGTAGCGTCGGCCCGGTCAGCGATCGACGCGGCCGCAGCCGAGCCGCCAGCGCGAACCGCCGTTTGACCTCCCCGGCGGTCAGACGCAACCGACTCGCCAGGACATCGCGGACCTTCACTCCGGCAGGCAACGCCGGGCCGTCGACCGGTTCGGCGATCTCGCCGAACATCCGGTAGGACAGCCCGCGGTTCACTCTGTTCTGGCCCTCCAGGCGTTCGGCCACCTCGATGCGAAAGGCATTGCCCGCCAGATCAGTACAGATCGACCGGAGCCGCCCATACGCGGCATCGACGGCATCGAGCTCGGCGCGAACCCGGTCATGCACCGCCTGGGCGGTCAGGGGTTCGGAGGACATGAAACAACGCTATCGAACAATTGTTCGAACATCAGAGGTGAAGCTGAAACCTGTGCATGAAGTCGGCTCTGTGGACAACGCCACGACCCCACGCCCTGCACGGCATAGCGGACACCGGAATACTTGGGGGATGGCTGAAGCTCCGGACGTGTCGCTGGAACCGATCGGCGCGGTACAGCGCACCCAGGTCGGGCGGGAGGCCACCGAGCCGATGCGGGAGGACATCCGGCTGCTCGGGGCGATCCTCGGTGACACCGTGCGCGAGCAGAACGGCGACGAGGTGTTCAACCTCGTCGAGAAGGCCCGCGTCGAATCGTTCCGGGTCCGCCGATCCGAGATCGACCGGTCCGAACTGACCCAGCTGTTCGACGGCATCGACGTCCACCAGGCCATCCCGGTGATCCGCGCGTTCAGCCACTTCGCTCTGCTGGCCAACGTCGCCGAGGACATCCACCGCGAACGGCGCCGCGCGATCCATGTCGCCGCCGGTGAAGCGCCGCAGAACAGCACCCTCGCCGCCACCTACGACAAGCTCGATGCCGCACAGCTCGACGCGGCCACGGTGCAGAAGGCGCTCACAGGGGCATTGGTGGCGCCAGTCATCACCGCCCACCCCACCGAGACCCGCAGGCGCACCGTCTTCGACACCCAGCACCGCATCACCCAGCTGATGCGGGTACGGCTGCACGGTCAGGACGAGACCGAGGACGGCCAGCCGGTCGAGACCGAACTGCGCAGGCAGATCCTCACACTGTGGCAGACCGCGCTGATCAGGTTGTCCCGCTTGAAGATTCAGGACGAGATCGAAGTCGGCCTGCGGTACTACCCGGCGGCGTTCTTCGACGTGATCCCGAAGGTGAATGCTGAGGTTCGCGACGCGTTGCGGACCCGCTGGCCCGACGCCGACCTGCTGCCCGAGCCGATCCTGCGGCCGGGCTCCTGGATCGGCGGCGATCGCGACGGAAACCCCAACGTCACCGCCGACGTGGTCCGGCTTGCCACCGGTAGTGCCTCCTACACGGCGCTGGGCCATTACTTCGCCGAGCTGAACAAGCTAGAGCAGGAGCTGTCGATGTCGGCGCGGCTGGTCAAGACCACTGAGGGTCTCGTCGCCCTGGCCGACGCCTGCCACGAGCCGGCCCGGATGGACGAGCCCTACCGGCGGGCACTGCGGGTCGTGCATGCCCGGCTCACCGCGACCGGCCAGGCCATCCTCGATCGCGAACCGGCGCACACCCTCGATCTCGGCCTCGAACCATACGACACACCCGACGAGCTGCTCGCCGACCTGGACACCATCGACGCCTCACTGCGCGCCAACGGCAGCACCCTGCTCGCGGACGACCGGCTGGCCCGGTTGCGGGAAGCCGTGGACGTCTTCGGTTTTCACCTGAGCAGCTTGGACATGCGGCAGAACTCCGAGGTGCACGAAGAGGTCATCGCCGAGCTGCTGTCCTGGGCCGGGGTGCATCCGGACTATGCGTCGCTGTCCGAGGCGGACCGGGTCGAGGTGCTGGCCGCCGAGCTCGCCACCCGCCGCCCGCTGGTCCGTGACGACTCCGAGCTCTCCGAGCTGGCGCGCAAGGAACTCGACATCGTCTTCGCCGCCGCCCGCGCGGTCAGGGTGTTCGGCCCCGAAGCGGTACCCAACTACATCATCTCGATGTGTCAGTCGGTCTCGGACATGCTGGAGGCCGCGATCCTGCTGAAAGAAGCCGGGCTGCTGGACGTTTCGGGCGACGATGTCTACGCCCCCGTGGGCATCGTGCCGTTGTTCGAGACGATCGACGACCTGCAGCGTGGCGCGTCGATCCTCGAGTCGGTGCTGGACCTCCCGCTCTACCGCGCGATGGTGCACGCCCGCGGCGAGAGCCAGGAGGTGATGCTCGGCTATTCGGACTCCAATAAGGACGGCGGATACCTGGCCGCCAACTGGGCGCTCTACCGGGCCGAGCTGGATCTCGTGGAATCGGCCCGCAAGACCGGTATCCGGTTGCGGCTCTTTCACGGTCGCGGCGGCACCGTCGGTCGCGGCGGCGGCCCGAGCTACGACGCGATCCTGGCCCAGCCGCCGGGTGCGGTGAACGGTTCGCTGCGGCTGACCGAACAGGGCGAGGTGATCGCCGCCAAGTACGCCGAACCGCGGATCGCGCACCGCAACCTGGAGACCCTGCTGGCTGCCACGCTGGAGTCGACGCTGCTCGACACCGAGGGTCTCGGCGACCTCGCCGAGCAGGCGTACGAGGTGCTCGACGATCTCGCCGCACGAGCCCAGCGCGCCTACGCCGAATTGGTCCACGAGACACCGGGTTTCGTCGAATACTTCAAGGCCTCGACACCGGTCAGCGAGATCGGCTCCCTCAATATCGGCAGCAGGCCGACGTCGCGCAAACCCACCACATCGATCTCCGATCTGCGGGCCATCCCGTGGGTGCTGGCCTGGAGCCAGTCGCGGGTGATGCTGCCCGGCTGGTATGGCACGGGCACCGCCGTCGAGGAGTGGATCGCCGACGGTGAGGGCCGGCTCGAAGTGCTGCAGGAGCTGTACAAGAACTGGCCGTTCTTCGCCACCGTGCTGTCCAACATGGCGCAGGTGCTGGCCAAGGCCGACATGGGCTTGGCCGCACGGTATTCCGAATTGGTCGACGACGAGGAACTGCGCGCCCGGGTGTTCGACAAGATCGTCGCCGAGTACGGCCGCACGCTGCGGGTCCATCAGCTGATCACCGGCCAGGACGACTTGCTTGCCGACAACCCGGCGCTGGCCAGGTCGGTGTTCAACCGCTTTCCGTACCTGGAGCCGCTCAACCACTTACAGGTTGAGCTGTTGCGCCGGTACCGGTCCGGAGACGACGACGAGCTGGTCCAGCGCGGCATCCTGCTCACCATGAGCGGGCTGGCGTCGGCGCTGCGCAACAGCGGCTAGCCGATGGATCGCGACCGCGACGAGTCCGGCCGGCCCCGCAATGCCAGGGCCCGCGACGCACTCGGGCGACCACTGCCGCCGGGCGTGCAGGGGGAACCCCGCATTCCCGACGACCTCAGTCTCCCGCCGGCCGAAACCGTGGCCTACGCGCAAGATCTGCTCAGCCGAGGGCAGGCGTTCCACGCCCACGAAGTCTTCGAGGCGGCGTGGAAGAACGGACCCGAGGACGAGCGGCCGCTGTGGCAGGGGCTGGCCCAGTTCGCGGTCGGTGTCACCCATATCCAACGCGGCAATCGCACGGGTGCCGCCGCCCTGCTGCGCCGGGCATCAACACTGCTGGCCGATGTCCCGGGAGCGCCCTACGGCATCGACATCGTCGGTCTGACCGCAACCGGGGCCGCGCTCGCAGACGATCTCACCGCGGGGGCCGAGATCGATCCGGAGCGGCTGCGGCCACGACTGACCCGGTGACGGAACCAACGGCTGGTCGACAGCGTCAAAACCGGTATGACACAACCCGAGTGCTCTTTGGAGAACACCGCCGAACTTCTCGGACCGCTGCCGCAGACCGCGGCACAGGTCTTGGGCGAGTGGTCAGGCACCGACCCCGGTGACCCCTGGTGGTGACGGGCTAGAGGCCGGCACCTCGCGGTGCGGCTCCCAGGCTGACGGGTAGGCGTTTTACGCCGCGGAGCAACGTGCTGTCGTTGAGCGTCGGTTCGCCATCCAGTGCGAGTGTCGGAAAGCGCCGAAACAGTGCTTCCAGGCCGATGTTCAGTTCTAAGCGGGCGAGCGCTGCGCCGATGCAGACGTGAATGCCGGAACTGAAGCTGAGGTGTTCGCGGGCGTTGGCGCGTGTGGTGTCGAATTCGTGGGGACGTTCGAAGAGCGCCGGATCGCGGTTCGCGCCGGCGAGGAGCACGAACACCGCCTGCCCTTCGTCGATGACGCAGCCCTCGATCTGCACCGGCTCCGTCGCCACCCGCACCCCCATCTGGGCGACGGAGTCGTAGCGGAGCGACTCCTCGACCGCATTGGGCCAGCCTTCGGGGTGCGCTTGCAGATGCGCCAGCTGTTCCGGATGACGCAGAAGTGCGACCACCGCGTTGCCGAATGCGTGTGTGGTGGTGATGAATCCGGCACCGAGGAGCAGGCCGGCGAACATCCTGACCTCGTATTCGATGAGGTCGTCGTCGTGGAGTACGGCGGACAGGATGCTGTTGTCCGCGTCGTTGAGCCGTAGTCGCTCGATATGTGCGGCGATGTAGCCGTCGAATTCGCGCAAGGCTGCCGAGGCCGTGTAGAAGTCGTTCCAGGCGGGCACGGTTGTGGTCAGCAGCTTGGCTGCGGGGTCGGCGAAGGCGTGAAGCTCCGGTATCTCCTCGCGGGGGAGTCCCAGCATTTCGGCGATGACCTCGATGGGGATCCGGGCCGCGAAGGCCTCGATCAGATCGCAGTGCGACTGGCCGTCGAGATCGTCGAGCGCTCTGTTGGTGATCTCGTGAATGCGATCGTGCAGTCCATCGATCGCTCGAGGTGTGAAGGCACGGGATACCAGGCGACGCAACCGGGTGTGCACCGGCGGATCCACCACCAGCAGTGACGGCGGCTCGACGGGGTTCATCATGTCCGGCGCCGTCCTGGCGGCCACCCACCGGACGGCACGAACAGGAAAGCGATCCTGCGGTTTGATGGTCCGGAATCGGTCGTCGCGCAGAACGTTTCGGACGATCTGCGCATCAGCGGTGACCCAACCGCCTCCGATCCCGGGAGACATTCGACCCCGCCGGCGAACCTCTTCGATGAGGCCATAGGTGTTCTCGGGTCTACCGCTGTCGATGACAAGCCGGGCGAACGGGTCTCCGCGATGAGCGAGCAGCGTGAGCACCGAACGAGCAAGCCCGTAATCCAACAACCAGTGCACCCGGGTTTTGACGTGCAGGTCCATGCTGACGCGCTACCGGCCCTGGCGGCGGATCGCGTTGACCACCCCGCGGATGGCCGACTCGGTGGCGGCCAGCGGTGAGATCACCGCTTCACCGACACCCACGATGCGTTCGACGCGCTCGACGATCCCTTCCATGCGCGCGACCACCGCGTCGAGCCGGGGCGCCAGCTCGTCGATGCGTCTCAGCGTGGAGTTGAACACGACCAGCGTCTCTTCGAAGTACTCGATGGTGCCGTTCATTCCGCTCATCGTCTTGTTCAGATCGGTGAGCGCCTCGCTCATCCCGGACAGGATGGTGTCGAGCTGATCGACGGTGACGTCGGCGTTGAGCGCCGCCTGGGCCAGGGTCTTGATCCGGTCCCGGCCAGACCGTGGCGGGGGCGGCTTGTCAACCATGGGCTCAGTGTGGCAGCTTGCCGGCCGCCTCGGTGTCGAGCAGCCAAACCGTGACGTCGCGGCCTTTCGCGCCGGCCGCAGGCCAGTCGGCGGGCTTCGCACCACTGACGGCTTCGGCGACCGCCTCGGCCTTGCCCTCACCCGATACCACCAGCCACACCTCGCGCGAGCGATTCACGGCGGGCAGGGTCAGCGTGATCCGCCGGGGCGGCGGTTTGGGGGAGTCCTCGACGCCGACCACCAGCCGCTTGGTCTCCGCGACCGCGGGGGTGTGCGGGAACAGTGAGTTGATGTGGCCCTCCGGGCCCATCCCCAGCAGGTGTACGTCGAACACCGGTGTCGGTTCGCCCGGTCCGGCGTTGGCGGCGAGCACACTCTCATAGGCCAGTGCCGCGGCGTCCAGGTCGTCGCCGAACTCGCCGTCGCTGGCCGCCATCGGGTGCACGTTGCTGTCCGGAATGTCGATGTGGTCGAGCAGCGCCTCGCGCGCCTGCTTGTCGTTGCGCTCGTCGTCGTCGGCGGGGACGTAACGTTCGTCGCCCCAGAAGATGTGCACCTTCGACCAGTCGATCGCCTCGTCGTGTGCGCCGACATGCTTGAGCAGGTTGATTCCTGTTCCGCCGCCGGTCAATACAACGAACGCCTGCCCGCGCGCGGCGATGGCAGCGGTAATCGCCCCGACCAACCGGTCGCCGACGGCGGCCACCAGCCCTGAGGTATCCGGATAGGTCTCGACTATCTGGTTCACATCGCGACCTTTCGACTCGGCTCGACTAGACGTACTGCACCTTTTCAATACCCGCCAACGCCTCGTGGTAAATCTCGTCGGCGTCGAGTCGGCGAAGATCCTCGGCAAGGCACTCGCGGGTCTCCCGCCGCGGCAACGGCAACAGCGCCTCCGGGCGGTCGGTGCGGGTCAGGGTGGCGGTCACGCCCTCCTGCGGGCGGGCGAGCGTCACGGTCTCGGAGGCCCGCACCAACTCGACCTTCAACTCGCCGACGGCGCGGGTCACGGGGCCGTCTATCCGGCTGGCCAGCCAGCCCGCCAGGATGTCGAGGGCCGGCTCGTCCTTGAGCCCCGACACCGACGCCGACGTCAGCGGCTCGTACGGCGCCTGGTCCACCGCCGACGCGAGAAGCGCGCGCCAATAGGTGATCCGGCTCCACGCCAGATCAGTGTCGCCGTCGGTGTAGCCCTTCAGCCGGCTCTTGATCGCCGCCAGCGGATCTTCCGTTCCGGTGGCATCAGTGATCCGGCGAATCGCCAAGCGGCCCAACGGATCCTCGGCGGGGTTGGCCGGTGCGACGCCCGGCCACCACGCCACCACCGGGGTGTCGGGCAGCAGGAAGGGCAGCACCACGCTGCTGGCGTGGTTGGACAGCGGACCGGAGATACGCAGCACCACCACCTCGCCCGCACCGGCATCGGCGCCCACCCGCAGCTGACCGTCGAGGCGCGCTTCGCCGGCCAGCCGGTCGGCGGGGACCACCACGATGATGCGGCAGGGATGTTCGCGGCTCGCCGCCACGGCCGCCTCGATGGAGTCCTCCACCCGGGCCTCGGTGTCGGGTGCCACCACCAGGGTCAGCACCCGGCCCAGCGTGATCGCCCCGCCCTCTTCCCGCAGCGAGGTGATCTTCTTGTTGAGCACGTTCGTCGTCGTATCGGGCAAGTCGACAATCATGGACGCCTCCATTCGCGACCGGACCGCTGCAACACCTCGAACGCCGAGTCGGGACCCCAGGTGCCCGACTCGTAGGGATCCGGCTTACCGTGTGACGCCCAGTAGTCCAGCACGGGATCGAGTATCTCCCAAGACAATTCGACCTCAGCATTACCTGGGAACAGCGACGGCTCGCCGAGCAGGACGTCCAGGATCAGCCGTTCGTAGGCCTCTGGTGAGTCCTCGGCGAACGCCGACCCGTAGGAGAAGTCCATGTTGACGTCGCGGACCTCCATGGCACTGCCGGGGACCTTGGACCCGAAGCGCAGCGTGATGCCCTCGTCCGGCTGGACGCGGATCACCAACGCGTTCTTGCCCAGTTCCTCGGTCATCGTCGCGTCGAACGGCAGGTGCGGAGCCCGGCGGAACACCAGCGCCACCTCGGTCACCCTGCGGCCCAACCGCTTTCCGGTCCGCAGATAGAACGGGACGCCGGCCCAGCGCCGGGTGTCGACGTCGAGGGTGATCGCGGCGAACGTCTCGGTGGTGGACGTCTTCGAGAAGCCCTCCTCGTCGAGCAGGCCGACGACCTTCTCGCCGCCCTGCCACCCCGCGGTGTACTGCCCGCGTGACGACGTGGCATCCAACGGCTGCGCCAGCGAGGTCGCCGAAAGTACCTTGATCTTCTCGGCTTTCACTTCGTCGGGGTGGAAGCTGACCGGCTCTTCCATCGCGGTGAGCGCCAGCAGCTGCAGCAGGTGGTTCTGGATGACGTCGCGCGCCGCCCCGATTCCGTCGTAGTAGCCGCCGCGACCACCGAGGCCGATGTCCTCGGCCATCGTGATCTGCACGCTGTCGACGTAATGGTTGTTCCAGATCGGCTCGAACAGTTCGTTGGCGAAGCGCAGCGCCAGGATGTTCTGCACCGTCTCCTTGCCGAGGTAGTGGTCGATGCGGAACACCGACTCCTCGGGGAAGACGCTGTTGACCACCTGGTTGAGCTCGATCGCGCTCTGCAGGTCATGGCCGAACGGCTTCTCGATGACCACCCGGCTCCAGCGGCCCTCCTGCTGGCGGGCCAGTCCGGACTTCTTCAGCTGCTCGCACACCACCGGGAAGGCTTTCGGCGGAATCGACAGGTAGAAGGCGTGATTGCCGCCGGTGCCGCGTTCCACGTCCAGCTTTTCCAGCGTTTCGGCAAGCCGGCTGAACGACGCCTCATCGTCGAAGGCGCCCTGGACGAACCGGAAGCCCTCGGCCAACCGGTCCCACACCTCCTGGCGGAACGGGGTGCGGGCGTGCTGGCAGACCGCGTCGTGCACGATGGCGCCGAAATCCTCGTCGGCCCAATCCCGCCGGGCGAAACCGACCAACGAGAACGACGGCGGCAGCAGGCCGCGGTTGGCCAGGTCGTAGATCGCCGGCATCAGCTTCTTGCGTGCCAGATCGCCGGTGACACCGAAGATCACCACCCCGCATGGGCCGGCGATCATCGGCATCCGCTTGTCCCGCTTGTCGCGCAGCGGGTTGTGCCAGCCGGTCGGAGCGGGCGCTGACACCCCGGGTACGGGACGGTCCGTCATTTGGCCGCGGCGTCGAGCTGGTCCTGAGTCGCGTCGAGCAGTTCCTGCCAGGACTTCTCGAACTTGTCGACGCCCTCGTTCTCCAGCAGCAGGAAGACGTCACGAAGGTCGATGCCGATGGCGTCGAGCTTGTCGAACACCTCCTGCGCCGCGCCCGCGGTGCCGGTGATCGTGTCGCCGGTGACGACCCCGTGGTCGGCCACGGCGTCCATCGTCTTCTCGGGCATGGTGTTCACCGTGTTGGGGGCGACCAGCTCGGTGACGTAGAGGGTGTCGGAATAGTCCGGATTCTTGACACCGGTGGACGCCCACAGCGGGCGCTGCACGCGAGCACCGGCATCGGCCAGTGCGCGGAAACGGTCGCCGCCGAGGAACACCTCTTCGTAGGCGGCGTACGCCAACCGCGCGTTGGCAACCCCGGCCTGGCCGCGCAGGGCCAGCGCTTCATCGGAGCCGATCTTCTCCAGCCGCTTGTCGATCTCGGTGTCCACCCGGGACACGAAGAACGAAGCGACGGAATGGATCTTGGACAGGTCGTGGCCGGCTTCCTTGGCCTTCTCCAGGCCCTGCAGGTAGGCGTCCATCACCAGCCGGTAGCGCTCCACGGAGAAGATCAGGGTCACGTTGACCGAGATGCCCTCGGCCAACACCGACGCGATGGCGGGCACGCCCGCCTCGGTGGCCGGGATCTTGATCAGCAGGTTGGGCCGGTCGACGATCTTCCACAGCTCGATGGCCTGCAGGATGGTCTTGTCGGTGTCGTGGGCCAGCCGCGGGTCGACCTCGATCGAGACCCGGCCGTCGACGCCGTCGGAGGTCTCCCACTGCGGTCGCAGTACATCGCAGGCCTCCCGGACATCGTCGGTGGTGACGGTGCGGATCGTCGCGTCGACGTCGGCGCCACGCTCGGCGAGCTCGGAAACCTGTGCATCGTAGGCGTTTCCGTTGGACAGGGCAGCCTGGAAGATCGACGGGTTGGTGGTGACCCCGACCACGCTGTGGGTGTCGATCAGCTCCTGCAGGTTGCCCGACCGCAGCCGGTCCCGGGACAGGTCGTCGAGCCAGACGGACACACCGGCCGCGGAGAGTGCGGCGAGGTTCGGATTCTGTGCCATGACGTTCCCTTCAGTTGGTCGTACGGGTTAGTTGTCGATCACGCGTTCCGCGGCGTCGGCGACGGCTTCGGCGGTGAACCCGAACTCGCGGAACAAGGTCTTGTCGTCGGCGGATTCGCCGTAGTGCTCGATGGAGATGATCTCACCGGTGTCGCCGACGAACCGGTACCAGCTCTGCGCCACACCGGCTTCCACCGCGACCCGGGCCGACACGTCGGGCGGAAGAACGCTGTCGCGGTACTCCTGCGGTTGCGAGTTGAACCACTCGACACACGGCATCGACACCACATAGGCGTTGATGTCCTTGGCCGCCAACAACTTCTGCGCGTCGACCGCCAGCTGCAATTCGGATCCGGTGGCGATGATGATCACGTCGGCGTCATCGGCCGGGTTGCCGCCGCCGAGGACATAACCACCGCGTTCGACACCCTCGGCGCTGGTGCCCTCCAGCACCGGAATGCCCTGGCGGGTCAGGATGAAACCGACCGGCCCGGCACCGTTGCCGCGGGCGACGATGCTGCGCCAGGCGTAGGCGGTCTCGTTCGGATCGCCGGGACGCACCACCGACAGCTTCGGGATCGCCCGCAGCGCGGCCAGGTGCTCGATCGGCTGATGGGTCGGGCCGTCCTCGCCCAGGCCGATCGAGTCGTGCGTCCAGATGTAGATGGTGTCGATGTCCATCAGCGAGGCCAGCCGCACCGAAGCCCGCATGTAGTCGGAGAACTGCAGGAACGTCCCGCCGAAGGCGCGCGTCGGCCCGTGCAGCACGATGCCGGACAGGATCGCGCCCATCGCGTGCTCGCGGATCCCGAAGTGCAGCACCCGGCCGTACCAGTCGGCGGTGAAGTCCTCGGTCGAGATCGATGGCGGCCCGAACGACTTGACGCCCTTGATGGTGGTGTTGTTGCTACCCGCCAGATCGGCTGAGCCACCCCACAATTCGGGCAGCTTGGGTGCGACGTCGTTGAGTACCTGGCCGAAGGCGGCGCGGGTGGCGACCGCTTTGGAGCCGGGCTCCCAGTAGGTGATGTCGGAGTCCCAGCCGTCGGGCAGTTCCTGCGCCAGCAGCCGGTCCAGCAGCGTCTTGCGCTCCGGTTCGCGCTGCGCCCAGGCGTCGAAGTCGCCCTGCCACTTCTCGTGCGCCTCGCGACCGCGGTCGACGAGCTTGCGGGTGTGCGCGATGACCTCGTCGTGCACCTCGAACTTCTTGTCCGGGTCGAAACCGAGGACCTTCTTGGTGGCGGCCACCTCGTCGTCGCCGAGCGCGGCGCCGTGCACCCCGCCGGTGTTCATCTTGGTCGGCGCCGGATAGCCGATGATCGTCCGGACCGCGATGAACGACGGCTTGTCGGTCACCTTTTTGGCCTCGGCGATGGCTTCTTCGATGCCGACGACGTTCTCGCCGCCCTCGACTTCCTGCACATGCCAGCCGTAGGCGCGGTAGCGGGCCGGGACGTCCTCGGACAGCGCGATGTCGGTGTCGTGCTCGATCGAGATCTTGTTGTGGTCGTAGAACACGATCAGGTTGCCCAGCTGCTGGGTGCCGGCCAGCGATGACGCCTCGCTGGTGATGCCCTCTTCGATGTCACCGTCGGAGGCGATCACATAGATGTAATGGTCGAACGGGCTGGTGCCGGCCGGGGCGTCGGGGTCGAACAGGCCACGCTCGTAGCGGGCGGCCATCGCCATGCCGACCGCGGAGGCCAGGCCCTGGCCCAGCGGGCCGGTGGTGATCTCCACGCCCAGGGTGTGCCGGAACTCCGGGTGGCCGGGGGTCTTGGAACCCCAGGTCCGCAGCGATTCGATATCGGACAGCTCCAGGCCGAACCCGCCCAAGTACAGCTGCAGGTACAGCGTCAGGCTGCTGTGCCCGCAGGACAGGATGAACCGGTCGCGTCCCAGCCAGTGGGTGTCGCTCGGATCGTGCCGCATCGCGCGCTGGAACAGCGTGTAGGCCAGCGGCGCCAGGCTCATGGCGGTTCCCGGGTGCCCGTTGCCGACCTTCTGCACCGCATCGGCGGCCAGGACTCGTACGGTGTCGACGGCCTTGGAGTCCAACTCCGTCCAGTCGTCCGGGTGGTGGGGCTGGGTCAGCGTGGCGATCTCTTCGACAGTGGTCACAAACTCGCTCCTGGCTTCGTCAAAACGCGGCAAGCTGGGGTGGTCCTCTTCACCCTAGTGCTGCTTGGTACTTGGCTGCATAGTGCTGCTACCAGCGTTACCCGCCGGTGAAGCTCTACACCTGGAACTGTGTCATCACGGTGGAATCGTCGTGAATCGACCCTTCGGTGTCAGGGGCCGTCCGCGGCCGACTACCATCCTCTGTAGTAGATCGCCGGGTCAGGAGTCAGTTGCGTGAGAGTTCGCGAAGTGCACCTCGTTGACGGGGCGCCCGTTCGGTTCCGCGACAGGCTCTTGGGATACCTCGCCCTGACCAAGCCGCGGGTCATCGAGCTGCTGCTCGTCACGACCATCCCCGCCATGTTGTTGGCCGGCCGCGGCACCGTCGACCTGCCGCTGATTCTCAACACCCTGTTCGGTGGTCTGCTGGCGGCGGCGGGTGCCAACACGCTCAACTGCGTGGCCGACGCCGACATCGACAAGGTGATGAAGCGCACCGAACGGCGGCCGCTGGCCCGGGCCACCGTGCCCCGCGCCCACGCCCTGGTGTTCGGACTCGCGCTCTCGGTCGGATCGTTCTTCTGGCTGTGGTGGACCACCAACCTGCTGTCGGCGCATCTGGCCGCGGCCACGATCGCCTTCTATGTGCTCGTCTACACCCTGCTGCTCAAGCGCCGCACCTCGCAGAACGTGGTGTGGGGCGGTGCGGCCGGCTGCATGCCGGTGATGATCGGCTGGTCGGCCGTCACCGACACGATCGGCTGGCAGGCGCTGGTGATGTTCGCGATCATCTTCTTCTGGACGCCGCCGCACACCTGGGCGCTGGCCATGAAGTACAAGGATGACTATCGCGCCGCGGGCGTGCCCATGCTGCCCGTGGTGGCGACCGAGTTGCAGGTCACGAAGCAGATCCTGATCTACACCTGGCTGACCGTGATCGCCACGCTGGCGCTCGCGCCGGCGGCGGGCTGGCTGTACGGCTCGGTGGCCGCACTGGCCGGGATCTGGTTCCTGATCATGGCGCACCGGCTGCATGCCGGCGTGCGCCGCGGCAACCCGGTCAAGCCGTTGCGACTGTTCCTGCAGTCGAACAACTACCTGGCGCTGGTGTTCGTCGCGCTCGCCGTGGATTCGGCGCTGGCGCTGCCGACGCTGTTCAGCTAGTTCACGGCAGCAGCACGATCGAGCCGGTCGTCTTGCGGCCCTGGAGATCCCGGTGCGCCTGGGCGGCTTCGGCCAGCGGGTAGTGGCCGCCGACCGTGATCGTGATCGCACCGGACGCGATCGCATCCAGTAGCTCACCGGCACGCCACGCGAATTCGTCCGGCGTACGGGTGAAGTGGGCGAGGTTGGGCCGGGTCAGGAACACCGACCCTGCGGCGTTGAGCCGCTGCGGATCCACCGGCGGGACGGGTCCGCTGGACGCGCCGAACAGTGCCAGGGTGCCGCGGATCGCCAAACTCGCGAGGCTGGCGTCGAACGTGGTCTTGCCGACACCGTCGTAGACCGCGGCGACACCGTGGCCGTTGGTGAGGTCGCGGATCGTGGCCGCGAAGTCGGCGGGGTCGTCGGGGTAGTCCAACACCTCGATCGCGCCGGCCTGCCGGGACAGCTCCGCCTTCTGCGGGCTGGACGCGGTGGTGATCACCCGCGCACCCAGGCTGGTGGCCCACTGGGTCAGGATCAGTCCGACGCCGCCGGCCCCGGCGTGCACGAGCACGAAATCGCGGGCCTGCACCGCATACACCGACTTGATCAGGTAGTGCGCGGTCATACCCTTGAGCAGCGCCGAGGCGATGGCGTCCGACGGCACCGAATCAGGCACGTAGGCAACGAAATCGGCCGGGGCGGTGCAGAACTCGGCATAGGCGCCGGATGCCACCGCGGTGACGACCCGGTCGCCGGGCGTGATGGCCGCGACGTCGTCACCGACTGCGACGATCGTTCCGCAGACCTCGGTGCCCACCACGAACGGCAGCTCCCGCGGATAGAGGCCGGACCGGAAGTAGGTGTCGATGTAGTTGACGCCGATCGCGTCCGCCTGGATGAGCACCTCGGCCGGGCCGGGTGTGGGCTGCGGCTTCTCGACGTAGTTCAGGACCTCGGGACCGCCCGTCTCGGCGACTTCGATTGCGTGCATGTCACTATCATCCCCGCTGTGAGCGCTCGCCCGAATCTGGCACGTCCCGACGTCTTCCATCCGAGCATCGTGCTGGCCGGCTGCCCGCAACTCGTGGCCGGTGACGGCGACGACGACGGCCTGATCGCGGCCCTGCGGACCCGCGGTCTGCACGCCCGCTGGCTGTCCTGGGACGACCCTCAGGCCGAGACCGCCGACCTGGTAATCCTGCGTGCCGCCTGGGATTACGCCGAACGCCGCGACGAGTTCCTGGCCTGGACCCGCCGGGTGCGCCACCTGCTCAACGCCCCGGGTGTGGTGGCGTGGAACAGCGATAAGCACTACCTGCAGGACCTCGCCGACGCGGGCGTACCCACCGTGCCGTCGTTCTTCTTCGGACCGGGGGACAAGGTGCGCCTGCCCAAGGGCGAGGTGGTGGTGAAGCCGGCGATCGGTGCAGGGTCGATCGACACCGGCCGGTTCGTCGACCGGGCCGCGGCGCGCGCACACGTCGCCGCGCTGCAGGACAGCGGGCGCACGGCGCTGGTGCAGCCCTATGACGCCCGCGTCGAGCAGGGGGAGACCGCGCTGGTGTTCCTCGGCGGCCGTCAGTCGCACGCGTTCACCAAGGGCCCGATGCTGCCGCCGGAAGGGGAGTCGCCCACGCTCCACGAGTCCGGCACCTACGTGGAGGAGTCGCTGGCCCCGGCGGATCCGGACTTCGAGATGTGGGACGTCGGCGTGGCCGCGCTGGCTGCCGCCAGTCGCCATCTCGGTATCGAAACCAGTGAATTGCTCTATGCCCGAGTCGATCTCATCGGCGGCGCCGACGATCCGCTGGTGCTGGAGCTCGAAGTCATCGAGCCGAGCCTCGGCTGGCGCCAGCTCGACGAGCGGACCCGCGACCTGCAGCAGCGTGCGTTCGCGATCGAGGTCGAGTCAGCGTGTGAGCGTCTTGGGCTCGGCCCGCTCTCGCATCGACGCCCATAGTGCCGCGGTGGCCGCGGTGCAGGCCGCCGCGCCAGCGACGTGCACGGCCACCAGTGCGGCAGGCACGCCGGTGAAGAACTGGACCGCGCCGACCAGTCCTTGGGCCAGCACCAAACCGACGAGCACCGCCAACCGCTTCATGATCGACCGCGGCGCGAACACCGCCTGCAAACCGGCGGCCAGCCCGACCAGCAGCGCCAGGTAGGCGATCAGCAGCGTCGAGTGCATGTGCACCAGCGTGAGGATCTCGACCTCGAGCCGCGGCACCGAGCGCTGCGGACTCTTGTCGCCGGCGTGCGGGCCCGCGCCGGTCACCAGGGTCCCGGTGGTCAGCGTCGCGGCCAGCGTCAGTGCGCCGAGCACGGTCAGATGCCGCAGCGGTTTGGGCACCAGCGCGGTCGAGATGCCGTCGTCGGGTTCGCCGATCTTGACGTAGAGCAGGGTGGCCAGCCACACCATCGCCATCGATGCCAGCAGGTGGATCGCGACCGTCCACCACGCCAGCCCGGCCAGCACAGTGATCCCGCCGAGCACCGCCTGCACCACCGTCGACGCCGGCATCAGCCAGGCGTAGATCAGCACCTCCCGGCGGCGGCGGGCGCGGGTGACGGCCAGGACGGCCAGGATCGCGGTGATCACGACGAGGAAGGTGATCATCCGGTTGCCGAACTCGACGGCCTGGTGGATGACCGGTACCTCGGCGTGCGGGACCGGGACGAAGCTGCCGGGGAAGCATTGCGGCCAGGTGGGGCAGCCCAGCCCGGATGCGGTGACCCGCACGATCGCGCCGGTGACGGCGATGCCGCCCTGGGTCAGGATGACCGCGGCGGCGATGATGCGCTGGACGCGCAGGCTCGGCAGTGGCAGCAGGTCCACCAGCCGCAGGAAAAACCGCACGGCCTGATCGTAGAGGACGACTAACTACGCCCTGTAGTAGGGACCGGCTTGCGCCCTAGGGATCAGGTGAAGCGGAACCAGCGCAGCGCCGCCAGCGCCGACACCAAGCCCCACGCCGCCAGCACCGCGATGCCGAACCAGTCGACCGACAGCGACATCGCCCGGGTCAGTGCCTCGGTGAGCGCACCGGACGGCGTCAGCCGCGCCACCCAGGCCACCCCGCGCGGAATCGCGCCGGTCTCCAGGGTCAGCGCCCCCAGCCCGGCGAACACGAACCACAGCAGGTTGGCAACGGCCAGCACGATCTCGGCGCGCAGCGTTCCGCCCAGCAGCAGACCCATCGCCGCGAACCCCGCGGTGCCCAGCGCGATCACCAGCGCGCCGAGCAGCAGGCCGACCGGATGCGGACGCCAGCCCAGCGCCAAACCGATTCCGCCGAGCAACAACGCCTGCAGGAACACCACCGTCACCACGGCAAGCGATTTGCCTGCGATGATGCCCCACACCGGAAGTGCGGTGGCGCCCAACCGTTTCAGCGCCCCGTAGCGGCGGTCGAAGGCGACAGCGATGGCCTGGCCGGTGAACGCCGTCGAGATCACCGCCAACGCCATGATCGCCGGAACGAACACCGCGACCCGGTGCGCGCCGAACGAGCCGAGCGGCAACAGGGTGAGCCCGATCAGCAGGGTGATCGGGATGAACATCGTCAGCAACAGCTGTTCGCCGTTGCGCAGCAACAGCTTCAGCTCGAGGCCGTACTGCGCGGCCAGCATCCGCGGCACGGTGCTGGGGCGCGGGTCGGGCGCGAAGGTACCCGGCGGGAAGAGTCCACTCGTCATGACCGCAACTCCCTACCGGTCAACTCCAGGAACACGTCTTCGAGGCTGCGCTGCTCCACCCGGACGTCGGTGGCCAGCACGTCGAGCCGCGCGCACCACGCGGTGACGGTCGCCAGCACCTGCGGATCGATCTTGCCCTCCACCAGGTATTCGCCGGGCGAAACCTCTTTGGCCGCATAGCCTTCCGGTAACGCCGCGATCAACAGCGACAGGTCGAGCTGGCGGGGCGCGGAGAAGCGCAACTGACCTTCGGCGCCGGAGTTCATCAACTCCGCGGGCGTGCCCGCCGCGACGGCAGAGCCATGGTCGATGATCACGATGCGGTCCGCGAGCTCCTCGGCCTCCTTGAGCTGGTGGGTGGTCAGCACCACCGTCACGCCGTCGCGGCGCAGCGCGTCGATGAGCTCCCACACCACCAGCCGCGCGTGGGCGTCCATGCCGGCGGTGGGCTCGTCGAGGAAGACCAGCTCGGGCCTGCCGACCAGGGCGCACGCCAAGGCGAGCCGCTGCTGCTGGCCGCCGGAGAGCCTGCGGTAGGTGGTGCGGGCCGCGTCGGTCAGCCCCAACGTGTCCAGCAGCCAGGCCGGGTCGAGGGGGTTGGCGGCGTAGGAGGCCACCAGGTTCAGCATCTCGCCGGCCCGCGCAGCCGGGTAGCCGCCGCCGCCCTGCAGCATGACGCCGATCCGCTCGCGCACCCGCGCGTTGTCGGCGACCGGGTCCAGGCCCAGCACCTCGATGGTGCCGCCGTCGGGCCGGGTGAAGCCCTCGCACATCTCGACCGTCGTGGTCTTGCCCGCCCCGTTCGGGCCCAGCAGGGCCAGCACCTCGGCGGCATGCACCTCGAGATCGAGATTCGCCACGGCCGTCGTCGACCCGTAGTGCTTGGACACCCCGCGCAGTCGCACGGGGATTTCGCGGCCGGAACTCACGGTGACTCAGCGTATGCGCCGGGCGCCGGGCGCGGCGTCGGTGGTTCCGTCGGCGACTCCGCGGACCCCGGTGTGGCCGGGGTGTCGGGCTCCTGACCGCTGAACGTTTCGTTGGTCCCGGGCACCTTGCGCCAGGGCAGCCGGTGGAATGTCACCGCGATCAGCATCAGCACGATCACCGTGCTGGCCAGGGTGGCGTCGACGATCTGGAACAGCGCGAACCGGTCGCCGTTGGCCGTCGGCCCGAAGATCCCGACGACGAGCGACACCGCGATGGTCGCGATGCGGAAGCCCGGCCGGGTGGCCCAGGCGGCCAGCGGGATGATCGCCCACAGCAGGTACCAGGGCTGCACGACGGGAAACAGCAGTACGGTCGCGCCCAGCGCCACACCGAGCCCGCCGACCGGATGCAACTTGCCCCGCATCACGGCCAACAGCAGCCAGGTGACGGTGATCATGATGATCAGCACGCCCATGGCGCGGGTCAGCGACAGCACAGCGGTGGTGTGGTCACCCAGCCCGAGCAGAATCCCGACCTGGCCGGTGCCCAGCGCCAGCAGCGTCGGCGGGGACATCCAGCTGCGCACCACGTTGGCGGTGCCGAGCGTGAACACCCAGCCGAAGCCCAGGCCGCTGGCCCAGCCGATGATCGCCATCACCACCAGCGACAGCGACGCCATGAACGCGCTGGCCAGAACGAACGCCTTGACGGTCGACCCCCAGCGGTAGGCCAGAGCCATGCCCACGAAGCCCAAGGCCAACAGCCCCGGGAGTTTCACCTGCGAGGACATCGTGATCAGCACGGAGCCCAACACCAGCATCGTGGGCGGCATCCACTGCGCCCACTGGTCGCGCCCGTGCGGCCAGTGCATCGGCCGCGGCCACAACGGCTTGGCGGAGTCGATGCCGCGCAAAGCGAACTCGGTGCCGGTGAGCATCAGGCCCAGCATCAGCGCCTCGTTGTGGATGCCGGCGACCAGATGCATCAGCAGCAGCGGGTTGGCCGCACCCAGCCACAGCGCGCTGACCTCGGCGACGCCGCAGCGGCGGGCCAGTCGCGGCACCGCCCACACGATCATCCCGACGCCGAGCAGCACCACCACGCGGTGACTGAGCACGGCGGCGACGATGTTCTCCCCGGTCAGCGCCGAGATCCCGCGCCCCACCCACAGGAACAGCGGGCCGTACGGCGCAGGCGTCTCGCGCCACAGGCTGGGCACCGAGAGCGTGAAGACGTGGTCCAACCCGAGACCCGGGGCGGGCCCCACCTTGTACGGATTGAGCCCGTTGGCCGAGATCTGGCTCTGCGCCAGGTAGGAGTAGACGTCCTTGCTGTACATCGGCGGAGCGATCAGCAGCGGAATCACCCATAGCAGCAGAGTGTGATCAAGCTGACTCCGAGACATCCGGCGGTTGCCCAGGGCGAAGCGGCCCAGCATCAGCCAGGCCAGCGCCATCATCACCGCACCCGTGGTGGTCATCGTCAGCGACACCGTCTGGATGCGCGACGGCAGGTTCAGCAGCCGCACGCCGAAGGTGGGGTCCTGCACGACGGGGCGGGCGCCGGCGCCGAGCGCACCGATCGCCATCAGCACTGTTCCGGTGGCGCCGAACAAGCGGGTCCGGCGCATGGCGCGGAATTCGGCGTCGTTGAGGGGCGCGCCTACAGTGCGTTCATCGCCGTGCAAACGAGCGATTGACGAACTCAGCGAAAGCTGGCGGGCTGCCACCACAGCACTCTAACCGGCGGCTTTTTCGCCCTCAGCTTGCTAAGGGTGCCCTTGCTAGACCTGTTCGGGCAATTGCGTAACACTGGTGTTGTGAAATTCCCGTCCGATGCTGACGCTGCGCCCGTGGTGGGCACCGTCGTGCATGACGGGCAGACCCGCCGGGCAATTGTGCAGCTCCTGCTCGAGTCGGGATCGATCACCGCCGCCGAGATCGGCCAGCGGCTGGGCATCTCCGCTGCCGGCGTGCGCCGGCACCTCGACGCGCTGATCGAGGCGGGCGACGCCCAGGCCAACGCCGCGGCGGCGTGGCAGCAGGCAGGCCGCGGCAGGCCCGCCAAGCGCTACCGCCTCACCGCGGCCGGACGGGCCAAGCTGGAGCACACCTACGACGACCTGGCGTCCGCCGCGATCCGCCAGTTGCGTGAAATCGGCGGCGAGCAGGCGGTGCAGACGTTCGCACGGCGCCGTATCGACGCCATCCTCGCGGGAGTGGCGCAGTGCCCCGACGACGTCGAGTCCACGGCCGAACGGGTCGCCGACGCGATGACCAAGGCCGGGTACGCGGCGACGACGACGCGGGTCGGCGGACCCATGCAGGGCATCCAGATCTGCCAGCACCACTGCCCGGTTTCGCATGTCGCCGAAGAGTTTCCGGAACTGTGCGAAGCCGAGAAGGAGGCGATGTCCGAGATCCTCGGCACCCACGTCCAGCGATTGGCAACCATCGCCAACGGCGACTGCGCCTGCACCACCCACGTGCCGCTCACACCGGCACACCACTAGACCAGAAGGAGCGTCGCCATGACACTCACCCCGGAAGCCAAGCCGGCAGAGCCGATGACCCAGGAAGAGGCCATCGCCTCACTGGGCCGTTACGGCTACGGCTGGTCGGACTCCGACGCCGCGGGCGCCAGCGCGCAGCGCGGGTTGTCCGAAGCGGTGGTGCGCGACATCTCGTCCAAGAAGAGCGAGCCGGAGTGGATGCTCGACGTCCGGCTCAAGGCGCTGCGCACGTTCGACAAGAAGCCCATGCCGAACTGGGGATCCAACCTCGAGGGCATCGACTTCGACAACATCAAGTACTTCGTGCGCTCCAGCGAGAAGCAGGCCGCCACCTGGGATGACCTGCCCGCCGACATCAAGAACACCTACGACCGGCTGGGTATCCCGGAAGCGGAGAAGCAGCGCCTGGTGTCGGGTGTGGCCGCACAGTACGAGTCCGAGGTGGTCTACCACTCGATCCGCGAGGACCTCGAGGCCCAGGGCGTGATCTTCCTGGACACCGACTCGGGTCTGCGTGAGCACCCGGAACTCTTCAAGCAGTACTTCGGCACCGTGATCCCGGCCGGGGACAACAAGTTCTCCGCGCTCAACACGGCGGTGTGGTCGGGTGGTTCGTTCATCTACGTCCCGAAGGGCGTGCACGTCGACATCCCGCTGCAGGCCTACTTCCGGATCAACACCGAGAACATGGGCCAGTTCGAGCGGACGCTGATCATCGTCGACGAAGACGCCTACGTGCACTACGTCGAGGGCTGTACCGCGCCGATCTACAAGAGCGACTCGCTGCACTCGGCTGTCGTCGAGATCATCGTGAAGCCCGGTGGCCGTTGCCGTTACACGACCATCCAGAACTGGTCGAACAACGTCTACAACCTGGTGACCAAGCGTGCCCGCGCCGAGGCCGGCGCCACCATGGAGTGGGTCGACGGCAACATCGGCTCGAAGGTCACGATGAAGTACCCGGCGGTGTGGATGACCGGTGAGCACGCCAAGGGTGAGGTGCTGTCGGTGGCGTTCGCCGGCGAAGGCCAGCACCAGGACACCGGCGCCAAGATGCTGCACCTGGCCCCGTACACGTCGAGCAACATCGTGTCCAAGTCGGTGGCCCGCGGCGGTGGCCGGGCGTCCTACCGCGGTCTGGTCCAGGTCAACAAGGGTGCGCACGGATCGCGGTCGAGCGTGAAATGCGATGCGCTGCTTGTCGATACGATCAGCCGCAGCGACACCTACCCCTACGTCGACATCCGCGAGGACGACGTCACGATGGGCCATGAGGCCACCGTGTCGAAGGTCAGCGAAGATCAACTGTTCTACCTGATGAGCCGCGGCATGACCGAGGACGAGGCAATGGCGATGGTCGTGCGTGGCTTCGTCGAGCCGATCGCCAAGGAACTGCCCATGGAATACGCCCTGGAGCTGAACCGGCTGATCGAGCTGCAAATGGAAGGTGCTGTCGGTTAAGTGAGCAATCTCTCGAAGGCAGTGGAGGGTTCGCACCTCACTGCCATCAATAAGGGCGAGCAATTCAGCTCGTTCGACGTCGACGCCTTCGAGGTGCCCGGCGGCCGCGACGAGCTGTGGCGGTTCACCCCGCTCAAGCGGCTGCGCGGCCTGCACGACGGCTCGGCCGTCGCCAACGGCACCGCCGCGATCACGGTGACCGAGCGCCCCGGTGTCACGGTCGAGACCGTGCGGCGCGGTGACGAGCGACTCGGCCAGGGCGGGGTGCCCAGCGATCGGGTTGCCGCGCAGGCGTTCTCGTCGTTCAACTCGGCGACGGTGGTGACCGTCGCACGGGACACCGAGGTCGCCGAGCCGATCGAGATCACCGTCGACGGCCCCGGTGTTGGCGGGGTGGCCTACGGTCACCTGCAGATCCGGGTCGAGGAGTTGGCCCGCGCGATCGTCGTCGTCGACCTGCGCGGCAGCGGCACCTACGCCGACAACGTCGAGATCATCGTCGGCGACTCGGCCGGTCTGGGTGTCATCTGGATCGCGGACTTCGCCGACGACATGGTGCACGTCAGCGCGCACCACGCCAAGCTCGGCAAGGACTCGGTACTCGGGCACGTCAACGTCACCCTCGGCGGTGACGTGGTGCGGACCTCGACCACCGTGCGCTTCACCGGCCCGGGCGGGGACGTCAAGCTGCTCGGCACCTACTTCGCCGACGCCGGGCAGTTCTTCGAGTCCCGGCTGCTGGTCGACCACGCGCAGCCGAACTGCAAGTCGGACGTGCTGTACAAGGGTGCCCTGCAAGGGGACCCGGATTCCAAGAAGCCCGACGCGCACACCGTGTGGGTGGGCGACGTGCTGATCCGGGCCGAGGCCACCGGCACCGACACCTTCGAGGTCAACCGCAACCTGGTGCTCACCGACGGCGCACGCGCCGACTCGGTGCCCAACCTCGAGATCGAGACCGGCGAGATCGTCGGCGCCGGGCACGCCAGTGCCACCGGCCGTTTCGACGACGAGCAGCTGTTCTATCTGCGTGCCCGCGGCATCCCGGAGGCGCAAGCCCGCCGGCTGGTGGTCCGCGGTTTCTTCAACGAGATCATCGCCAAAATCGCGGTCCCCGAGGTGCGCGAGCGCCTGACCGATGCCATCGAACGAGAACTTGCCATCACTGAGTCGAAAGCCACACAGCCATGAGCACTTTGGAAATCAAGGATCTGCACGTCAGCGTCGCCAACGAGGACGGAACCGAGAAGGAGATCCTCAAGGGCGTCAACCTGACCGTGAAGTCGGGGGAGACCCACGCGGTCATGGGCCCCAACGGTTCGGGCAAGTCCACGCTGTCGTATTCGATCGCGGGCCATCCCAAGTACCACGTCACGTCGGGGTCGATCACCCTCGACGGTGAGGACGTACTGACGATGAGCGTCGACGAACGCGCCCGGGCCGGCCTGTTCCTGGCCATGCAGTACCCGGTCGAGGTCCCCGGTGTGTCGATGTCGAACTTCCTGCGCACCGCGGCGACCGCGGTCCGCGGCGAGGCCCCGAAGCTGCGGCACTGGGTCAAGGAAGTCAAGGCGGCGATGACCGATCTGGAGATCGACCCGCAGTTCGCCGAACGCAGTGTGAACGAAGGCTTTTCCGGTGGCGAGAAGAAGCGCCACGAGATCCTGCAGCTTGGTCTGCTGAAGCCGAAGATCGCGATCCTCGACGAGACGGACTCCGGCCTGGACGTCGACGCCCTGCGGGTGGTCTCCGAAGGCGTCAACCGCTACGCCGAGGCCGAGCACGCCGGTGTCCTGCTGATCACGCACTACACCCGGATCCTGCGCTACATCCGTCCTCAGTTCGTCCACGTCTTCGTCGACGGCCGGATCGTGGAGTCCGGCGGCGCCGAGCTGGCCGACGAGCTCGAAGAGAACGGCTACGTGCGCTTCACCCAGGCGGCGGCAGGAGCCTGACATGACCGCCTCGGTGGATCTGGACGTGGTGGGTATCCGCGCGGATTTCCCGATCCTCACCCGGGTGATGCGGGGCGGACATCAGCTGGCCTACTTGGATTCCGGGGCGACGTCGCAGAAACCGCTGCAGGTTCTCGATGCCGAGCGCGAGTTCCTGACCACGTCCAACGGCGCCGTGCATCGCGGTGCGCACCAGCTGATGGAGGAGTCGACCGACGCCTACGAGCAGGGCCGCGCCGATATCGCGTCCTTCGTCGGTGCCGACACCGACGAGCTGGTGTTCACCAAGAACGCCACCGAGTCGCTCAACTTGGTGTCGTATGTGTTGGGGGACACGCGGTTCGAGAAGGCGGTTGGCCCCGGCGACGTGATCGTCACCACCGAGCTGGAGCACCACGCCAACCTGATTCCCTGGCAGGAGCTGGCCCGTCGCACCGGGGCGACCCTGAAGTGGTACGGGGTCACCGACGACGGACGCATCGATCTCGATTCGTTGCAGCTCGACGAGCGGGTGAAAGTCGTTGCTTTCAGCCATCATTCGAACGTCACCGGCGCGATTGCGCCCGTCGGTGAAATCGTTCGGCGGGCCCGGTCTGTCGGTGCGCTGACTGTGCTGGACGCCTGCCAGTCGGTGCCGCATCAGCCGGTGGACTTCCACGGCCTCGACGTCGACTACGCCGCGTTCTCCGGGCACAAGATGCTCGGCCCCACCGGTATCGGAGTGTTGTACGGCCGCCGCGAGCTGCTCGACGCGATGCCGCCGTTCCTCACCGGCGGGTCGATGATCGAGACCGTCACCATGGAGGCTGCCACCTATGCGCCGGCACCGCAGCGCTTCGAGGCGGGCACGCCGATGACCTCGCAGGTGGTCGGATTGGGTGCGGCCGCACGGTATTTGGACAAGATCGGGATGGCCGCGGTCGAGGCGCACGAGAACGAACTGGTCGCCGCCGCGCTCGACGGCCTGGCCGCACTGCCGCAGGTGCGCATCATCGGGCCCGCCACGCTGGAACACCGCGGTTCGCCGGTGAGCTTCGTCGTCGACGGTGTCCACGCCCACGACGTCGGCCAGGTGCTCGACGACGACGGTGTGGCCGTGCGCGTCGGGCATCACTGCGCGTGGCCGCTGCACCGCCGGTTCGGCATCGCCGCCACCGCCCGGGCATCGTTCGCCGTCTACAACACCGTCGACGAGGTCGATCGCCTGGTGGCGGGCGTCAAGCGGGCCATCGAGTTCTTTGGGCGGGATTGAGTGAAACTCGAGCAGATGTACCAGGAAGTGATCCTGGACCACTACAAGCGCCCGCACCACCGCGGGCTGCGTGAGCCGTTCGGCGCCGAGGTGCATCACGTCAATCCGACGTGCGGCGACGAGGTGACGCTGCGGGTGGCGCTGTCCGAGGACGGCGAACAGGTCACCGACATCTCCTACGACGGGCAGGGCTGCTCGATCAGCCAGGCCGCCACCTCGGTGCTCACCGACCAGGTGATCGGGCTGACCGTCGGCGACGCCCTGAAGACCGTGGCGGCGTTCACCGGGATGGTGTCGTCGCGAGGCACGGTCGAGGGCGATGAGGACGTGCTCGGCGACGGAGTGGCCTTCGCCGGGGTGGCGAAGTATCCGGCCCGGGTGAAGTGCGCGCTGCTGGGCTGGCTGGCGTTCAAAGACGCGGTGGCCCAGGCATCACATCGAAAAGACTTGGAGGACAAGCGATGACCGAACCCAATCTGCTCGACGATATCGAGGAGGCCATGCGCGACGTGGTGGATCCCGAACTGGGGATCAACGTCGTCGACCTCGGTCTGGTCTACGACCTCAACGTGGAGAAGGGTGACGCCGGGACGGTGGCGCTCATCGACATGACGCTGACCTCGGCGGCCTGTCCGCTGACCGACGTCATCGAAGACCAGACCCTCACCGCGCTGGTCGGTGCCGGGCTGGTCAACGAGGCCAAGATCAACTGGGTGTGGAACCCGCCGTGGGGCCCGGACAAGATCACCGAGGACGGCCGCGAACAGCTCCGCGCGCTGGGATTCACTGTCTAATCTGAGCTGATGCTCACTGTCCCCGCCTTCGTGTGGCGCGGCGGCGCAGTGATGCGGGCCGTGATGGTCGGCGTGGGCACCGGTGTCGTCATCGGGCTGTTGGCGTGGCTGGATTCCGGACTGTGGTTCGCCGCCGTGGCGGCAGCCGCCTTCGTCACTGTGGTCTACGGGATCTGGCTGGGCCTGCGGATGGTGAAGTACTGGCCCGGCGCCAGGGCGCTGACCGGTGAACAACGTGTGCGCGTCGCCGGCGTCACCCGTTGGGGTGGCCGCATCGGCGACCCCGCCCTGGCGCAGCCGGTGGTGGACTACGCCGACGGCCTGCACGCGTCCGCCGAGACCGGACGGCCTTTCCGGTGGGTGCTGCCGGTGATCCTGGTCGTCGCGATCGGAATCGCGGGCTGGGATGCGATGTTCGGCTCCACTCGCGACGTCGTCGCGTCCTGCGTGTACCTGGTGCTGCTGGGCTTCGAACTGTTCTGGTGGCCCGGCCGCCGAGATCAGTTGCTGACCAACGCCGATCGTGCCCGCGAGCGTGCGGTGGCGCTCATCGAGCGAACGAAGGGAACGGCCCGGTGATGGCGGAATCCACGGTGGTGGCCACCCGCCGCCACTTACACGGCATCGCCGAGAGCTTCCTGGCCGGGCCGCAGTACCGCGCGACGGGGACGATCCGGCTGGCCGTCCGGCCGGATGGTTTCACCGCCACCACACTGGCGATCGCGGTGCACGGGGCCACGCTGGTGTGGCCGGACGGCAGCATCCCGCTGACGGGCCGGGTGCGGGACCTGGCCGCCGCCACCGGGCTCGATGTCGGTCCGCCGCCGGCCACGGTGTATCACTCGGTCGCCGAATTGGGGCCCGACACCGTTCTGGACATCGACACCGGCGCCGCCGACGCCATCTACCGCAGCCTGTACGCCGGCGGGTTTGCGATCAAAGCCGTTCTGCCAGAAGCGCATCCGGTGCTCTGGCCCGAACACCTGGACGTCGCCGCCACCGTCGAGGAGGTCAACTACGGAGTCTCGGCGGGCGACGATTTCCACGAACTGCCGTACGCCTACGTCGGCCCGTGGGACTTCACCACCGCGCCGCGCACCGGGCCGCTGTGGAACGCGCCCTTCGGCGCCGTGCGCGCACTCGATCTCGCCGCCGACGTCGACACCCTGGCCACCGACGTCGCCGACTTCTTCCGGCGCGGAATCAACGCGGTCGACGGCGGTGTTGCACACCGTCATGGATGATGCACGCCTGGAAGAGCTGTTCACCCCTCTGACCGTCGGCTCGCTGACTGTGCCCAACCGGTTCGCGATGGCACCGATGACCCGCGCCGCCTCGCCGGACGGTATCCCGGGAGCCGATGTGGCCGCCTACTACGGCCGCCGCGCGGCCGGCGGCACCGGCCTGATCATCACCGAGGGCGTTCGGATACCGCATCCCGCCGCCGGCTGGCCGGAGCGCATCCCCAACCTCGACGGCGACGATGTGCTGGCCGGCTGGCGCGCAGTCACCGACGCCGTGCACGCCGAGGGCGCGACGATCGCCGCTCAGCTCTGGCATCAGGGCGTCGCGCGCGGTGTCCACGACGGGGACCGCCCGGACCAGACACCGGTCAGCCCGTCGGGCATCGACATCGGCGGTGGCGCGACCGGCCGCGCGCTGGACATCGAGGAGCTGCCGGCGCTCGCGCAGGCCTACGCGCTGGCGGCCGCGAACGCTCAGGCGGCCGGCTTCGACGCCGTCGAGATCCACGGCGCCCACGGCTACCTGCTGGACCAATTCCTCTGGGAGCACACCAATCACCGCACCGACGGCTACGGCGGCTCGCTGGCGGCGCGCACCCGCTTCCCGGCCGAGGTGGTCGCCGCGGTGCGGGCGGCCGTCGGTCCCGGCTTCCCGATCATCTACCGCTTTTCGCAGTGGAAGATGAACCGCTACGACGCGCAGGTGGCCGGCAGCGCAGCAGAGCTCGAGCAACTGCTGGCCCCGCTGGTCGAAGCCGGTGTGGACATACTGCACCCGTCGACGCGACGGCACTACCTGCCCGGCTTCCCCGGCGAAGACCCGCAACTGAGTCTGGCCGGCTGGACCAAGAAGATGACCGGGCTGCCCGTCATCGCCGTCGGGTCGGTGGGACTGGAGACCGAGTTCAACCCCGGTGCCGGCAGCGGGCCGATCCCGCCGTCGCCCATCGACCGGCTGCTCGACCAGTTCGAGGCCGGCGAATTCGACATCGTCGCGGTCGGGCGTGCGCTGCTCGCCGACCCGGCGTGGGTCAACCACCTGCGCGGCGGCAAGCTCGACGAGTTCGGCGGTTTCGACGCGGCCAGTGCGCTGGCCCGTTTGTATTGACAGCTACAGGGAACACACAGCGACAACCAGACGTTAGGACTGACGTGGCTACCCAAGACCTCACCGCACAGAACTTCAACGACACCATCACCGGCAACGACATCGTGCTGGTCGACTTCTGGGCGTCGTGGTGCGGACCGTGCCGGGCCTTCGCCCCGACCTTCACTTCGTCGTCGGAACAGCACCCGGACGTCGTCTACGGCAAGGTCGACACCGAGGCCGAGCAGGAACTGGCGGCCGCCGCCGAGATCCGCTCCATCCCGACGCTGATGGCGTTCAAGAAGGGCAAGCTGATCTTCAACCAGGCCGGTGCGCTTCCGCCCGCGGCGCTGGAGGACCTCATCCGCCAGGTCAAGGAGTTCGACGTCGACTCGGCGGTCTCGTCCCAGTCCGAGGACGCCTGATCCCGTAGGCGGGTTACCGTGCACGGGTGATTCGTGACACAGGTTTCGTCCTCGTCGAAAAACCGCAGCCCAACATCGCTCTGGTCACCCTGAACCGGCCGGAGCGGATGAACTCCATGGCGTTCGACGTCATGCTGCCGTTGCGGGAAGTCCTCACCGAACTCAAGCACGACAACGACGTGCGTGCGGTCGTGCTGACCGGCGCAGGCCGGGGGTTCTCGTCCGGCGCCGACCACAAGTCCGCCGGCTCGGTGCCGCACGTCGCCGGGCTGACCCGCCCGTCGTTCGGGCTGCGGTCGATGGACGTGCTCGACGATGTGATTCTCGCCATGCGCAAGCTGCACCAGCCGATCATCGCCGCGGTCAACGGCGCGGCCATCGGCGGCGGGCTATGTCTGGCGCTGGCCGCCGACATCCGGGTGGCCGCCAGCGGCGCCTACTTCCGCGCCGCCGGCATCAACAACGGACTCACGGCCAGTGAACTGGGCCTGAGTTACCTGCTGCCCCGGGCGATCGGCTCGTCGCGGGCCTTCGAGATCATGCTCACCGGGCGTGACGTCGACGCCCAGGAGGCCGAACGGATCGGACTGGTGTCCCGTCAGGTGCCCGACGAGGACCTGCTGCCGGCCGCCTTCGAGATCGCCGCCCGCATCGCAGCGTTCTCCCGGCCCGGAACCGAGTTGACCAAGCGGACGCTGTGGAGTGGACTAGACGCCGGTAGCCTGGAAGGGCATATGCAGGCCGAGGGCCTCGGGCAGCTTTATGTGCGCCTGCTCACCGCCAACTTCGAAGAGGCGGTCGCTGCGCGCGCCGAGAATCGCGCCCCGGTCTTCACCGACGACAAGTAATGAAGGAGTAGTGCGCGCGTGATCACCGCAACGGACCTGGAGGTCCGCGCCGGCGCGCGCACACTGCTCCTCGCCGAAGGCCCGGCGCTGCGCATTCAGCCCGGCGACCGCATCGGTCTGGTCGGCCGCAACGGCGCAGGCAAGACGACGACCATGCGGATCCTGGCGGGGGAGGGCGAGCCCTACGCGGGCACCGTCGTGCGCACCGGTGACGTGGGGTACCTGCCGCAGGATCCGCGCGAAGGCGACCTCGACGTGCTGGCCCGCGACCGGGTGCTGTCGGCGCGCGGCCTGGACACGCTGCTGTCGGATCTGGAGAAGCAGCAGGTGCTGATGGCCGAGGTGGTCGACGAGGCCGCCCGCGACAAGGCGGTGCGCCGCTACGGCCAACTCGAGGAACGCTTCGCCGCCCTCGGCGGATATGCCGCCGAAAGCGAAGCCGGCCGCATCTGCGCGAGCCTCGGTCTGCCCGACCGGGTGCTCACCCAGCCGCTGCGCACTCTGTCCGGCGGTCAGCGCAGGCGCGTCGAGCTGTCCCGGATCCTGTTCGCCGCCAGTGACACTGGATCGGGTTCGGCTACCACCCTGCTGCTCGACGAGCCCACCAACCACCTCGATGCCGACTCGATCGGCTGGCTGCGTGGTTTTCTGCAGAACCACACCGGCGGGCTCGTGGTGATCAGCCACGACGTCGACCTGCTCGCCGATGTGGTCAACCGGGTGTGGTTCCTCGACGCCGTGCGCGGCGAGGCCGACGTCTACAACATGGGCTGGCAGAAGTACCTCGACGCCCGCGCCACCGACGAGCAGCGCCGCCGCCGCGAACGCGCCAATGCCGAGAAGAAGGCCAGCGCGCTGCGTACCCAGGCCGCCAAGATGGGCGCAAAAGCCACCAAAGCCGTTGCCGCACAGAACATGTTGCGTCGCGCCGAGCGGATGCTGGCCGAACTGGACGCCGAGCGGGTGGCCGACAAGGTGGCCAGGATCAAGTTCCCGACGCCCGCCCCGTGCGGTAAGACACCGCTGGTCGTCAAAGGCCTGACCAAGAACTACGGCTCCCTCGAGGTGTTCACCGGTGTCGACCTGGCGATCGACCGCGGCTCGCGCGTCGTTGTGCTCGGCCTGAACGGCGCGGGTAAGACCACGCTGCTGCGGTTGATCGCCGGCACTGAGACTCCCGACTCCGGCGGCCTGGAACCCGGCCACGGGCTCAAGATCGGTTATTTCGCACAGGAACACGACACGCTCGACAACACCGCGACGGTGTGGGAGAACATCCGCCACGCCGCCCCGGACACCGGCGAACAGGACCTGCGCGGCCTGCTCGGCGCGTTCATGTTCACCGGTCCGCAGCTCGAACAGCCGGCCGGCACGCTGTCCGGCGGTGAGAAGACCCGGCTGGCGCTGGCGGGTCTGGTGGCATCGACGGCGAACGTGCTGCTGCTCGACGAGCCGACCAACAACCTCGATCCCGCGTCCCGCGAACAGGTTCTGGACGCGCTGCGCAGCTACCAGGGTGCAGTCGTGCTGGTAACCCACGATCCGGGCGCCGCCGAAGCGCTCGACCCGCAACGGGTGGTGCTGCTCCCGGACGGCACCGAGGACTTCTGGTCCGACGAGTACCGGGACCTCATCGAGCTCGCCTGACAACTGGCATAAACGATTTCGGTCATTCTTCCCAACGCGCCGACCCGCGCTTCTACTCTCATGCCTATCGGCGCGGATCCACCGGGGAGGGTGATCATGAGGAAGCCCAACGAAGCTCGAGACCAGTTGCTGGACACCCTGCGACACGCTTACGAGGGCGGCGCGAGCATTCGCACCCTGGTGGCGTCGACGGGCCGTTCGTACGGCTCGATCCACGCGCTGCTGCGCGAGTCCGGGACCACGATGCGCAGCCGCGGTGGCCCCAACCACGTCACGCGTCGGTAGCCCGCACCGAATCCTCCACCAGATCCAGCACTGCCGAAAGTCGCTGGGGATCTTCGCCCGTCGCCAGCCGTGCGACCAGTCCGTCGAGGACCAGGTCCAGGTAGCACTGCAACACGTCGGGCGCCACGTCGTCGCGCAGCCGGCCGGCCTGCTTCTGCTGACGCAGCCGCTCCGAGGTCGCCGACGCCAACTCCGCTGAGCGTTCCACCCAGCCCTGATGAAACACCGGGTCGTTGCGCAGCTTGCGGGCGATCTCCAATCGCGTGGCCAGCCAATCGAATTGATCGGGGGCGGCCAGCATGTCCCGCATCACCTGGATGAGGCCCTCGCGGGCGGCGACGTCGGCCATCCGCGCGGCATCCTCGCGGGCGAGCGCGAAGAACAACGTGTCCTTGTCGCGGTAGTGATGGAAGATCGCACCGCGCGACAGGCCGATGGTCTGCTCCAGCCGGCGCACGGTCGCCTGCTCGTAGCCGTATTCAGCGAAGCAGCGCCGTGCGCCGTCGAGGATCTGGCGGCGGCGGGCCGCCAGATGATCCTCGCTGACCCTGGGCACGTCGGAGTTAGCCGGTCCGCAGCATGTTGCGCAACACGTACTGCAGGATGCCGCCGTTGCGGTAGTAGTCGGCCTCGCCGGGGGTGTCGATGCGGACGACGGCGTCGAACTCCACCGCGGACCCGTCCGACTTGGTGGCCTTGACGTGCACGGTCTTCGGCGTCTTGCCGTTGTTCAGCTCCTCGATCCCGGTGATGTCGAAGACCTCGGTGCCGTCCAGCTTCAGCGACGCCGCCGACTCACCCGCGGGGAACTGCAGCGGGATCACACCCATGCCGATCAGGTTCGACCGGTGGATGCGCTCGAAGGACTCGGTGATGACCGCGCGCACACCCAGCAGGCTGGTGCCCTTGGCTGCCCAGTCCCGCGACGAGCCGGAGCCGTACTCCTTGCCGCCCAGCACCACCAGCGGAATGTTCTGTGCCGCATAGTTTTGCGCGGCGTCGTAGATGAATGCCTGCGGGGCGTCCGGCTGGGTGAAGTCACGCGTGTAGCCACCGGACACGTCGTCGAGCAACTGGTTCTTCAACCGGATGTTCGCGAACGTGCCGCGGATCATCACCTCGTGATTACCGCGCCGCGACCCCAGCGAGTTGAAGTCCTTCGGCTCGACGCCGTTGGCCTCCAGGTACTGCGCGGCCGGGGTGCCCTTCTTGATGCTTCCGGCGGGGCTGATGTGGTCGGTGGTGACCGAATCGCCAAGCAGCGCAAGGACCCTGGCGCCGGCGATGTCGCTGACAGGCTGCGGCTCGGCGGGCATGCCGTCGAAGTACGGGGCCTTGCGCACATACGTCGACGCGTCGTCCCACTCGAAGGTGTTGCCTTCGGGGGTGGGCAGTGAGCGCCAGCGGTCGTCGCCCTTGAACACGTCGGCGTAGGAGTCGGTGAACATCTCCCGGTTGATCGATGACGCGATGGTGTCCTCGATCTCCGCCGTCGTCGGCCAGATGTCCTTCAGGAACACGTCATTGCCGTCGGTGTCCTGCCCGAGCGGGTCGGACTCGAAATCGAAGTCCATCGTGCCCGCGAGCCCGTAGGCGATGACCAGCGGCGGCGACGCCAGGTAGTTCATCTTGACGTCGGGGGAGATGCGGCCCTCGAAGTTGCGGTTACCGGAGAGCACTGCGGTCACCGACAGATCGTTGTCGTTGATGGCGGCCGAGATCTCGTCGGGCAGCGGGCCGGTGTTGCCGATGCAGGTGGTGCAGCCGTAGCCGCCGAGGTAGTAGCCGAGCTTCTCCAGGTACGGCCAGAGGCCGGCCTTGTTGTAGTAGTCGGTGACGACCTGCGAGCCGGGCGCCATGTTGGTCTTGACCCACGGCTTGGAGGTCAGGCCTTTCTCGACGGCCTTCTTGGCCAGCAGTGCGGCGCCGATCATCACCGAGGGGTTAGAGGTATTGGTGCACGAGGTGATACCCGCGACCACGACAGCGCCGTGGTCGAGAACGAACTCGCCGCGGTCTGCCGACGTGACCGTGACCGGCTTCGACGGCCGGCCTGTCGACCCGTTGGCCGCCGACGGACGCGCGTCAACCGCGCCGTCGTCGGCGAAGGACAGCGACACCGGGTCGCTGGCCGGGAAGGACTCGTCGACCGCCTCGTCGAGCTTGGTCTCAGGGGCCGGGTGATTCTCTTCGACGTAGTTGTGGATGTCCTTGCGGAACGCGTTCTTGGCGTCCGTCAGCTCGATCCGGTCCTGCGGCCGCTTGGGGCCGGAGATCGACGGCACCACGGTGGACAGGTCGAGTTCGAGGTACTCGGAGAACACCGGCTCGGAGTCCGGATCGTGCCACATGCCCTGCGTCTTGGCGTAGGCCTCGACCAGCGCCAGCTGGTCCTCGCTGCGGCCGGTCAGCCGCAGGTAGTCGAGGGTCACGTCGTCGATCGGGAACATCGCTGCGGTCGAGCCGAATTCGGGGCTCATGTTGCCCAGGGTGGCGCGGTTCGCCAGCGGCACCTCGGCAACACCCTTGCCGTAGAACTCGACGAACTTGCCGACCACACCGTGCTTGCGCAGCATGTCGGTGACCGTCAACACCACGTCGGTGGCGGTCACGCCCGGCTTGATCTCGCCACTCAGCTTGAAGCCGACGACGCGCGGGATGAGCATCGACACCGGCTGGCCCAGCATCGCGGCCTCGGCCTCGATACCGCCGACGCCCCAGCCCAGCACGCCAAGGCCGTTCTCCATCGTGGTGTGCGAGTCGGTGCCCACGCAGGTGTCCGGGTAGGCGACCCCATTACGGGTCATCACCACGCGAGCCAGGTATTCGATGTTGACCTGGTGCACGATGCCGGTCCCGGGCGGGACCACCTTGAAATCGTCGAACGCGCCCTGACCCCAGCGCAGGAACTGGTAGCGCTCGCCATTCCGCTGATACTCGAGTTCGACGTTGCGCTCGAAGGCGTCGGCGGTGCCGAACACGTCCAGGATCACGGAGTGGTCGATCACCATCTCGGCGGGCGAGAGCGGGTTGACCTTGTCCGGGTCGCCGCCCAGCGCGGCGACGGCCTCACGCATGGTGGCCAGGTCGACGATGCAGGGGACGCCGGTGAAGTCCTGCATCAGCACGCGGGCCGGCGTGAACTGGATCTCGACGCTCGGCTCGGCCGAGGGATCCCAGTTCGCGATCGCTTCGATGTGGTCCTTGGTGATGTTGGCGCCGTCCTCGGTGCGCAACAGGTTCTCGGCCAGCACTTTGAGGCTGTAGGGAAGTTTCTCGGTGCCGGGGACCGCGTCGAGGCGATAGATCTCGTAGCTGTTGTCGCCGACCTTCAAGGTGTCGCGCGCTTCGAACGTGTTCAGGGACGAATTCGACGAATTTTCGCTGCTCACATCAACTCCCGGCATTGTCCTCGATGCCGACGGGCTGTGTCGACATCCGTCTCCATATTAACAGTACGGTTGTCCTGTTAAACGGGTGGTTCGGTGTCCGCCGCGGCCGGCGGGACGACACCCAGTCTTGTCTTCTCCGGCGCGTGGTGCCACCCCGGGGTGGGCCCGCGCGGTACCGTTTCGGACCGTGACGATTCCGCACGCGCCGACCTTCATCCCGGTGGAGGTGTGCAGCAGTGCCGGGCTTGCCCCGTCGACTCCGGTCGACCAGTGCCTGGCCGCGGTCAAGGCCGACGTGGCAGCCGACGGTGTCGCCGCGCCGGCCGCCGATGTAGCCGCCCTCCAGAAAGTGGTGGCCTCGGCCAAGGAACACGGCATCGATCTCAAGGTCGTCGTGATGGACAAGAGCCCGGCGATCGACACCCCATTGCGCGATATCGCCACCGAGATCGGGCAGGGCAATCCGGGCTCGACGGTGCTCGTCCTGAGCCCCGGCTGGGCGGGGACATACAGCACCACCTATGACCGCGTGATCCTCGAGGCGGGTCAGGATGTGGCCAAGACGGCGCCCAATCCCGTGGTCGGTACGCAGGCATTTGTCGATCAATTGCAAACACCCGACTTTCCCTGGATCGGATTAACGATCACGCTTGTGATCGGGGTGGCTGTAGCGGCTGTTTTGACCCGAGTTCTGCAGCTTCGGGCCCGCCGTTCGCAACCAAGCGATATGGCATCTGACCAGGGAAGATAGCCATCCCTGGCAAATCAATAAGATTACTTTTCGGCAACATCCCGTAAATGACAAACATGTAATTCTTGCCGGAAGTTTCCTCTGCGACAAATGTGACGTACGGTGCAACTGTCGCCATTGTTAATGATGTGACTCATGTGACATCTGTTGCTGGCGTGACACGTGTGAAGCAGAGGAGACCAGGGTCGAATGAGACGTTCCCTTCGCGGCTCTCTTGTCCGGCCGGCCATTCGGATCGCCAAGCCGGTGGGCCCGCTGGCGCTCAGCGTCGCGATGACGTTCACGATGCCCGGACTGGCGCAGGCCGAGCCCGGTGCCGCGCCCACCACCATCGCGGGGCTGATCGCCGATGTGGCCGACGCCAACCAGCGGCTGCAGGACATCGGTGCCAAGGTGCAGGCCGAGCAGGAAAGCGTCAACAAAGCACTCGTCGACGTCCAGACCGCGCGTGACGCGGCGGCCGCGGCCCAGGAGAAGGTCGACGCCAGCGCGCAGGGGGTCAAGGACGCCAACGCCGCAATTGCCGACGCCCAGAAGCGATTCGACACCTTCGCCGCCGCTACTTACATCAACGGGCCGTCAGCGTCGCTGGTCATGGCGACCAACCCCGAGGACATCCTGTCCACCGCGTCGGTCGGGCAGACCCTGGCGGTCAGCTCGCAGCAGGTGATGACCGACCTGCAGCGGGCCCGCACCGAGCAGATCAACCAGGAGTCCGCGGCCCGGCTGGCCAAGGACGACGCCGACAAGGCCCTCGCCGACGCCGAGGCCAGCCAGCAGTCCGCGGTCGACGCGCTGACCGCGGCCAAGCAGACGTTCACCGACCAGCAGGCCGAGATCAACCGGCTGGCCGCCGAGCGCAAAACCGCGCAGGACAAGCTCGACGCCGCCCGACAGTGGTCGGCGCCCGCGAATTCGCCTGCGGCGGTTCCACAATCGGCGGCGACCGGCCCGGCGACCCCGGGGGATCGTTGGGACCCGGCCGCCCCCGGCTCGCCGAAGGCGCCGGGCGGCGGGACCGTCCCGCCCTACGGCAGTGCCTCCGAATGGGACACCACCCTGCCGATGGTGCCCAGCGCCTTCGTCTCCGGCGACCCGATCCAGATCATCAACGCCGTCCTGCAGATCTCGTCGTCCTCGCTCAACGCGACCAAGCAGATGGGCAAGAGCTTCCTGCAGAAGCTCGGCATCCTCAAGCCCGACGACACCGGCATCACCAACGGCGTGATCCCGTACGCCAACGGCGCACAGGCCTCCGAGTACGTCATCAAACGCGCCATGTCCCAGATGGGCGTGCCGTACTCGTGGGGTGGCGGATCGGCGACCGGCCCCAGCAACGGCATCGACAGCGGCGCAGGCACGGTCGGCTTCGACTGCTCCGGGCTGATCCTCTACGCGTTCGCCGGCGTCGGCATCAAGCTGCCGCACTACTCGGGCTCGCAGTACAACATGGGCCGCAAGATCCCGTCGTCGCAGATGCGCCGCGGTGACGTGATCTTCTACGGCCCGGGCGGCAGCCAGCACGTGACCCTCTACCTCGGCCAGGGCCAGATGCTCGAGGCTCCCTACACCGGATCGAACGTCAAGATCTCACCGGTGCGTACCAGCGGCATGACACCGTTCGTCATCCGCTACATCGAATACTGACGAAGGTTTCACCCATGTCTCGCAACACTTCTCGACGGCTCTTCGTCGGGACGATCCTGACGGCACTCACGCTGGGGTTGGGCATCGCCAGCCCGGCCAATGCCGATCCGGGCGAGTGGGATCCGACGTTGCCCAAGATCCTGAGCGCCGGAGCACCCGGTGATCCGGTCGCGATGGCCAACGCCTCGCTGCAGGTCACTCAGCAGGCCGCCCAGGCGACCATGGACCTGGGCCGCAAGTTCCTGTCCGGTCTGGGCTTCGGCGGCTCGCCGTCGGCGCTGCCGGGCAGCCGGGTCCGCGGACCGCAGGCCATCGAGTACGTCATCGCCCGGGGCGCGTCGCAGCAGGGCGTGCCGTACTCGTGGGGTGGCGGCGCGATCAACGGGCCCAGTGCCGGCGTGGAGGAAGACGCCGGCAAGGTGGGCTACGACTGCTCGGGCTTCACCCGGTACGCCTTCGCCGGTGTCGGTGTGCAGATTCCCAAGTACTCCGGCGATCAGTACAACGCCGGTCGGCACATCCCGCCGTCGCAGGCGAAGCGCGGCGATCTGATCTTCTACGGACCCGGCGGTACCCAGCACGTCACCATCTACCTGGGCAACGGGCAGATGCTCGAGGCGTCGTCGGCGGCCGGTCACGTGACCGTCAGCCCGGTCCGCACCGCGGGTATGACGCCGTACCTGACCCGCATCATCGAGACCTAGGACCTGGTCGATCCGTCTCGCTCCTCGACGCGCCAGCGAATGGGGCACGTCGACGGATCTCAGAACGCCTGGAATAGTTGTGGCAGGGCACGGCGTGCCCGCCAAAACCAACAGCTCGTGGAGGAAGTCGATGACGTCACCAGGTGGGTCGCCCGCAGGCCCCGGATCGTTTGCCGGGCCGAGCGGAGCCCCGGCCGCCCCACCGTCGGGCGGTAACGGTCTGGCCGGCGAGGTGAACACCCTGGAACGGGCGATCTTCGAGGTCAAGCGCATCATCGTCGGTCAGGACCAACTGGTCGAGCGGATCCTGGTCGGGCTGCTGGCCAAGGGCCACGTGCTGCTCGAAGGTGTGCCGGGCGTCGCCAAGACCCTGGCGGTCGAGACTTTCGCCAAGGTGGTCGGCGGTACCTTCGCCCGCATCCAGTTCACCCCCGACCTGGTGCCCACCGACATCATCGGTACCCGGATCTACCGCCAGGGCCGGGAAGAATTCGACATCGAACTCGGCCCCGTCGTGGTGAACTTCCTGCTCGCCGACGAGATCAACCGCGCCCCGGCAAAGGTGCAGTCGGCGCTGCTGGAGGTCATGGCCGAGCGCAAGATCTCCATCGGCGGCAAGACCTACGAGCTGCCCAAGCCGTTCCTGGTGATGGCGACCCAGAACCCGATCGAGAACGAGGGTGTCTACCCGCTGCCGGAAGCCCAGCGCGACCGCTTCCTGTTCAAGATCAACGTGGACTACCCGTCGCCGGAGGAAGAGCGCGAGATCATCTACCGGATGGGTGTCACCCCGCCGGAGCCCAAGCAGATCCTCGAGACCGGTGACCTGCTGCGCCTGCAGAACGTCGCGGCCAACAACTTCGTCCACCACGCGCTGGTCGACTATGTGGTCCGGGTCGTCACCGCGACCCGGCGCCCCGAGCAGTTCGGTCTGCCCGACGTCAAGGCCTGGATCGCGTTCGGCGCCTCGCCGCGTGCGTCGCTGGGCATCATCGCCGCCGCCCGCGCGCTGGCGCTGGTCCGCGGGCGTGACTACGTCATCCCGCAGGACGTCATCGACGTCATCCCCGACGTCCTGCGCCACCGCTTGGTGCTGACCTACGACGCGCTGGCCGACGACATCAAGGCCGAGACGGTGATCAACCGCATCCTGCAAACCGTCGCCCTGCCTCAGGTCAATGCCGTTTCGCAGCAAGGGCATTCGGCGCCGCCGGTGGTTCCCGCCGGGGCGGGTGCCAACGGTCGGTGAGCGAATCCGAAACCGTCCACCCGCCGTCCTTTCAGCGCGGTGAGATCGGTGACGCCAAGCTCTCTGCGGCGCTGCGCACCCTCGAGCTCACGGTCAAGCGCAAGCTCGACGGAGTGCTGCACGGTGACCATCTCGGCTTGATCCCAGGCCCGGGCTCCGAGCCCGGTGAGTCGCGGATGTACCAGCCCGGCGACGATGTGCGCCGGATGGACTGGTCGGTCACCGCCCGCACCACCCACCCGCACGTCCGGCAGATGATCGCCGACCGCGAGCTGGAGACCTGGCTGGTGGTCGACATGTCGGCCAGCCTGGACTTCGGTACCACCGGCTGCGAGAAGCGCGACCTGGCGGTGGCCGCCGCGGCGGCGATCACGTACCTCAACAGCGGCGGCGGCAACCGGATCGGCGCGATCATCGCCAACGGCGACAAGATCACCCGCGTGCCTGCGCTGTCCGGCCGGATGCACGAGCAGACTCTGCTGCGCACGATCGCCACGATGCCGCAGGCCCCGGCCGGGGTGCGCGGCGATCTGGCCGCGGCCATCGATGCGCTGCGCAGGCCCGAACGCCGACGCGGGATGGCTGTGGTGGTCAGTGACTTCCTCGGCCCGATCACCTGGATGCGGCCACTGCGTGCGATCGCCGCGCGCCACGAGGTACTCGGCATCGAGGTGCTCGACCCGCGCGACGTCGAACTGCCCCCGGTCGGCGATGTCATCCTGCAGGACACCGAATCCGGGGTCACCCGCGAATTCACCATCGACGAGCAACTGCGCTCCGACTTCGCCCGCGCCGCCGCGGTGCACCGCGAGGAAGTGGCGCGCACCCTGCGCCGCTGCGGCGCGCCGCTGATGACCCTGCGCACCGACCGCGACTGGATCGCCGACATCGTGCGGTTCGTCGCGTCCCGTCGCCGCGGTGCACTGGCGGGCAGCCAATGACCCTGCCGTTGCTCGGGCCGATGACGCTTGGCGGCTTCGAACACCCGTGGTTCTTCTTGTTCCTGCTCGTCATCGCCGGACTGGTCGGGCTGTACGTCGTCGTGCAGTTCGCCCGCCAGAAGCGATTCCTGCGCTTCGCCAACATGGAGCTGCTGGAAAGTGTTGCGCCCAAACGGCCCAACAAGTGGCGGCACCTCTCGGCGATCCTGCTGATCTCCTCGCTGGTGCTGCTGACGATCGCGATGGCCGGACCGACGCACGACGTGCGTATCCCGCGCAACCGCGCCGTGGTGATGTTGACCATCGACGTCTCGCAGTCGATGCGCGCCACCGACGTCGAGCCGAGCCGGCTGGCCGCGGCGCAGGAGGCCGCCAAGCAGTTCGCCGACCAGCTGACCCCGGGCATCAACCTGGGCCTGATCGCCTATGCCGGCACCGCCACCGTGCTGGTGTCACCGACCACCAACCGGGAAGCCACCAAGAACGCGATCGACAAGTTGCAGCTGGCCGACCGCACCGCGACGGGTGAGGCGATCTTCACCTCGCTGCAGGCGATCGCCACCGTCGGCGCCGTCATCGGTGGCGGTGACACCCCGCCACCGGCGCGCATCGTGCTGATGTCCGACGGCAAGGAGACCGTGCCGTCCAACCCGGACAACCCCAAGGGCGCGTTCACCGCCGCCCGCACGGCCAAGGATCAGGGCGTGCCGATCTCCACGGTGTCGTTCGGCACCCCGTACGGCTACGTGGAGATCAACGATCAGCGCCAGCCGGTCCCGGTCGACGACGACATGCTCAAGAAGATCGCCGAGCTCTCCGGCGGCAACGCCTACACCGCGTCGAGCCTGCAGCAGCTCAAGGAAGTCTTCACCTCGCTGCAGGACCAGATCGGCTATGAGACCACCAAGGGTGACGCCAGCACCGGCTGGCTGCGGCTGGGTGCGTTGGTCCTGGCTCTCGCGGCGCTGGCCGCACTGCTGGTCAACCGGCGCCTGCCAGGCTGATTTCGGTGAAATCGCCGGTGGCGGATTTCGGTCCGGCCGACGGCAGGCACTAAGTTGACTCCCATGTCCGAAACCGCTGCCGCAGAATCGGCCGACGCCAAACCGGCCGGCAAACCACCGTTTGTCTCCCGTTCCGTCCTGGTCACCGGTGGAAACCGGGGCATCGGCCTGGCGATCGCGCAGCGGCTCGCCGCCGACGGGCACAAGGTCGCCGTCACCCACCGCGGCTCCGGAGTCCCCGAGGGGCTGTTCGGCGTCGAGTGTGACGTCACCGACACCGCGGCCATCGACCGGGCGTTCACCGAAGTCGAGGAACACCAGGGACCGGTCGAGGTGCTGGTGTCCAACGCGGGCATCTCCAAGGACGCGTTCCTGATGCGGATGACCGAAGAACGCTTCCAAGAAGTCATCAACGCCAACCTCACCGGTGCGTTCCGGGTGACGCAGCGGGCGTCGCGCAGCATGCAGCGCAAGCGCTTTGGCCGGATCATCTACATCGGCTCGGTATCGGGCATGTGGGGGATCGGTAACCAGGCCAACTATGCGGCCGCCAAGGCCGGCCTCATCGGTATGGCCCGGTCGATCTCGCGCGAACTGTCCAAGGCAGGCGTGACCGCCAACGTGGTGGCGCCGGGCTACATCGACACCGAGATGACCCGCGCGCTCGACGAGCGCATCCAGGCGGGCGCGCTGGACTTCATCCCGGCCAAGCGGGTCGGTACCGCCGAGGATGTGGCCGGGGCGGTCAGCTTCCTGGCGTCGGAGGACGCCGGTTACATCGCAGGCGCGGTGATCCCGGTCGACGGCGGCATGGGAATGGGCCACTAGGCCCAGCCCGGCACAGCGGCACTAAGAGAGAAGGAAACTTCGCATGACACTTCTGCAGGGCAAGCGAATCCTCGTCACGGGGATCATCACGGACTCGTCCATCGCATTCCACATCGCCAAGGTGGCGCAGGAAGCCGGCGCCGAACTGGTGCTCACCGGCTTTGACCGGATGAAGCTGATCCAGCGGATCGCCGACCGGCTGCCGAACCCGGCGCCCCTGCTCGAGCTCGACGTGCAGAACCAGGAGCACCTGGATTCCCTGGCAGGCCGGATCACCGAGGTGATCGGCGAGGGCAACAAGATCGACGGTGTGGTGCACTCCATCGGGTTCATGCCGCAGACCGGCATGGGTATCAACCCGTTCTTCGACGCCCCGTACGAGGACGTCGCCAAGGGCATTCACATCTCGGCGTATTCGTACGCCTCGCTGGCCAAAGCCGTTCTGCCGGTGATGAATCCGGGCGGTGGGATCGTCGGCATGGACTTCGACCCCACCCGTGCGATGCCGGCCTACAACTGGATGACGGTCGCCAAGAGCGCGCTGGAGTCGGTCAACCGGTTCGTCGCCCGCGAGGCGGGCAAGGTCGGCGTGCGCTCCAATCTCGTCGCCGCAGGCCCGATCCGCACCCTGGCCATGAGCGCCATCGTCGGCGGTGCGCTCGGCGAGGAGGCCGGCGCGCAGATGCAGCTGCTGGAAGAGGGCTGGGATCAGCGTGCCCCGCTCGGCTGGAATATGAAGGACCCGACGCCGGTCGCCAAGACCGTGTGCGCGCTGCTGTCCGACTGGCTGCCCGCGACCACCGGGACCATCATCTTCGCCGACGGCGGCGCCAGCACCCAGCTGCTCTAGTTCCGCCATCGTGCCCACCACATTTGATGCGCTGCTGATCCTGTCGTTCGGTGGCCCGGAGGGGCCGGACCAGGTGATGCCGTTCCTGGAGAACGTCACTCGCGGTCGCGGGATACCGCCGGAGCGGCTGACCGCGGTGGCCGAGCACTACCTGCATTTCGGTGGTGTCTCACCGATCAACGGGATCAATCGCGCCCTGATCGAGGAGATCCGCGCCGAACTCGCCGAGCGCGGTGAACAGCTGCCGGTTTACTTCGGCAACCGCAACTGGCATCCGATGGTCGAAGACACCGTTGCCGCAATGGCTTCCGACGGTGTGCGCCGAGCCGCGGTGTTCTCCACCTCGGCGTGGGGCGGGTACTCCGGGTGCACGCAGTACCAGGAGGACATCGCCCGAGCCCGTGCGGCGGTCGGTGACGGCGCGCCGGAACTGGTGAAGATGCGCCAATTCTTCGACCATCCACTGCTGGTGGCGATGTTCGCCGACGCCGTCGCGGCGGCGGCCGCGACGCTGCCCGAGCCGGTGCGGGCCGGCGCCCGGCTGGTGTTCACCGCGCATTCGATACCGGTGCGGGCCGCGGATCGGTGCGGCCCTGACCTGTATGCCCGCCAGGTCCGCTATGCCGCCTCGCTGGTGGCCGCCGCGGCCGGCTACGACGACTATGACGTGGTCTGGCAGTCCCGGTCGGGTCCGCCGCAGGTGCCGTGGCTGGAACCCGATGTGGGAGATCACCTCTCGGCGCTGGCCGAAGCGGGCACCAAGGCCGTGGTGGTCTGCCCGGTGGGCTTCGTCGCCGACCACATCGAGGTGGTGTGGGACCTGGACAGCGAACTGCGCGAGCAGGCCGAGGGCCTCGGCGTCGCGTTGGCCCGGGCCTCGACGCCCAATGCCGAGCGCCGGTTCGCGAAGCTGGTCCTCGATCTCGTCGATGAAGTCCGTGACGGCGGCGAACCCGCGAGAGTGGCTGGAGCTCAACCGGTTCCGGGTTATGGGTGCAGCGTCAACGGCGCGTTCTGCACACCCGCTTGTGAGGTCAGTGCCAGGCCGAGTGCAGGATCGCGGTAACCGCCGCGATCCGCGCCGAGCGCACGACCGCCGCAAGTGGCCGCAGCGCGTCGTTGGCGATCTGAGCCTCCGACGCGCTCTGCGTGCCGATCGGCATGAGTCCTGAGCTGACCGTGATGATCGCGTCGACGTGCGCGGCGTTCTCGAGCACCCGCAGCGCCCGGGTCGGAGCATGATCGGGAGCCCGGTGGTGCCGACCGGTTTCCAGTATCTGCTCGACGAGACCGCGCGGATCGTCGATGCCACCCGCGGCCCCGAGTTGCAGCGCGCCCAGCGCCTCGGCGGCCGACCGCACCGCCGACCGCAGACCGTATTCCGCCTCGCCGAGGTCGAGGTGATCGACGACGGGCCGCGACGGCAGGGAGTACACCGTCCACGACAGTGCGCACAACTCGGGGAGCCGATCGTAGTCCGGCAGTTCGTCGTCGGTGTCGTCGTACTCGAAATCGGGGACCAGGCCGATGGTGTCGCCGATCGGGCTGGTGACGATGATCGCCTCGCCGGCCGACAGGGCGTCCTGCTGGAACTGGGTGCCCGCCGCCAGGCCGCGGACATCGCCGGGTACCGGCAAGGCCACGCTGATCGCGGGCGGGCCTGCGTCGAGCGCGCGACCGGCGACGGTACGCAGCGTCTGCAGCAGCGATACCGCACCCGCATCGTCGACATCGGGCCACGGCAGGCCGGTATGGCCGGCCGCCACCGAATCGTAGGCGATCACCGAATGCGTTGGCGCCCAGGCTGATAGCGCGTCAAGGACGTCGTCGGGTGCGGCCTTGCCGGCGAGCCAGGCATTGGCCCAGACGGAGAGCGAAACACTTGGGCACCACATGATGCTCGCAGTGTAGTGGTTCGGCACCGAACCGGCTTTCCGCAACCGCGGGGTCGGCCTCCGCGTACCCTGGCACTATGCCCGCGGCGCTGATCTGGCTCGTGTTCGCGCTGGGTCTTGCCGGTGCCGAAGCACTGACCGGCGACATGTTCCTGCTGATGCTCTCCGGCGGTGCGCTGGCCGCCGCCGGGTCCAGCTGGCTGCTCGACTGGCCGGTGTGGGCCGACGGCGCGGTGTTCCTGGTGGTCTCGGTCGTACTTCTGGCACTCGTCCGCCCGGCGCTGCGGCGAAAGTTCACCGCCGGAAAGGGCCTGCCCGAACCGGTCAAGGCCCTGGAAGGCAAAAGCGCGCTGGTGCTCGACCGGGTCGCGCGCCATGAAGGCCAGGTGAAACTCGACGGCGAAATCTGGACGGCGCGGCCCTTCAACGACAACGATGTCTACGAGCCGGGCGACCACGTCACTGTCATGCACATCGACGGTGCCACCGCGGTCGTCTGGAAGACCGAGTAAGGAGAACTCGTCATGGACGGTGCCATAGCCGGTCTGGTTCTGTTGGCGGTGCTGGTGGTGTTCGCCATCATCGTCGTCGCCAAGTCCGTCGCCCTGATCCCGCAGGCGGAGGCGGCCGTCATCGAGCGGCTGGGGCGCTACAGCAAGACGGTCTCCGGGCAGCTCACGCTGCTGATCCCGTTCATCGACAAGGTCCGCGCCCGCGTCGACCTGCGCGAGCGGGTGGTGTCCTTCCCGCCGCAGCCGGTGATCACCGAGGACAACCTGACCGTCAACATCGACACCGTCGTCTACTTCCAGGTCACCAACCCGCAGGCGGCGGTGTACCAGATCAGCAACTACATCGTCGGCGTCGAGCAGCTGACCACGACCACGCTGCGCAACGTCGTCGGCGGCATGACCCTCGAGCAGACGCTGACATCACGCGACCAGATCAACGGGCAACTCCGCGGTGTGCTCGACGAGGCCACCGGGCGCTGGGGCCTTCGGGTGGCCCGGGTCGAGCTGCGCAGCATCGACCCGCCGCCGTCCATCCAGGATTCGATGGAGAAGCAGATGCGCGCCGACCGGGAGAAGCGCGCCATGATCCTCACCGCGGAAGGCAGCCGGGAGGCGTCGATCAAACAGGCCGAAGGTCAGAAGCAGGCCCAGATCCTGGCGGCCGAAGGCGCCAAACAGGCCGCGATCCTGGCCGCTGAGGCCGAGCGGCAATCCCGCATCCTGCGGGCCCAGGGTGAGCGAGCCGCGTCCTACCTGCAGGCGCAGGGCCAGGCCAAGGCGATCGAGAAGACGTTCGCCGCGATCAAGGCCGGCCGCCCCACGCCGGAGATGCTGGCCTACCAATACCTGCAGACTCTGCCGCAGATGGCGAAGGGCGAGGCCAACAAGGTGTGGCTGGTGCCCAGCGACTTCGGCTCGGCGCTGCAGGGCTTCACCAAGATGCTCGGCGCACCCGGCGAGGACGGGGTGTTCCGGTACACGCCGTCGCCCGTCGACGACCATCCGGTCAAATCCGACGAGGAAGACGCAGCCGAGGTCGCCGACTGGTTCGACACGCAGACCGACCCGGCGATCGCCCAGGCAGTGGCGAAGGCCGAGGCAGAAGCCCGCGCAACCGTGTCCCCGGTAGGTGCCCCTCCGATTCCGCCGCCGCCGCAGATCGCCCCGCCGGTGTCGTATCCGCCGCTGTCCGAGCAGCAGGCCCCGCCGGCCGACCCGCAGTACGCGCCACGGCACGGTTCCGAACAGCAGTAGGGATTTACGGGGTGTTGGCGGCGACGTCGTCGCCGTCGCGCACCTCGGCCTGACCGGCCCGGTGGTGGCGACGATGGGTCCGGACCTCGTAGACCAGGCCGGCGATGCCGACGGCCGCCGTGCACACCGACACCAACACCAGTAGCGGGCTGACGTTGCCGGTCAGGGCATCACCGAGGAAGACCACGGCGGTGGTGCCCGGGATCAGACCGGCCAGCGTCGCCCACAGGTACGGCATCACCCGCACGGCCGACGCGCCGGCGGCATAGTTCAGCACCGAGAACGGGACGGCGGGGATCATCCGCAGCGAGAAGATCGCCTGCCAGCCCCGGGCACGCAGCCGGGCATCCACCGATTCAAGAGCCGGATGGCTGACCAGCTTGCTGAACTGCCAGCCCAGGGCGCGCACCAGCAGCAGGGCGAGCAGCGCGCTGAGCGCACTGGCCGCCACCGCGATCCCCACGCCCAACGCGGGACCGAACAGCAGCCCGGCGGCCAGGGTGAACGCGGTTCGCGGGAACGGGAACACGGTGACGACGATGTGGGCGGCGAAGAAGGCCAGCGGGAACCAGACGCCCAGCGACGTTGCCCAGTCCCGCAGCTGCACCGCGGTCGGCAGCGGCACCAGCAACACCACTGCGACGAGAATCACAGCGGCGACGGCGGTGACGACGAGGCGCGTCCGCGAAACCTGGCGCGCCGTCGAGATCACCGCTGAGCGCACACTGCGCCACGTGCTGCGGGTCTTCGACGTCACGTTCACCAAGGTTACGGCCCTTCCGTGACAACGCGCCGGGTGCGACGCCGGTTACCGACGGGTAGCCGTAGTCGGCCACGTCACGGCTGGAGTGATCATTTAGCCTGATGGTCTGATGGCTGGTCCCGCGACGGGCTGCCCCATGCTGCGACAACAGGAGTTGCCGGTGTCAGTAGAGGTTGAGGAAGGCCGCGCCCGCTGGCGGACCGCGGTGGCCGGCGTGCTGGCCAAGAGCAGCCGGAAGGACCCGTCGGATCTACCCGCCGAGCCCGAAAGTCTGCTGGACTCACCCACTTACGAGGGCTTTGCGATCCGGCCCCTCTACACCGCACTCGATGCGCTGCCCGAATCACCGTTGCCCGGCAACTGGCCGTTCGTCCGCGGCGGCGACGCCCACCGCGATGTTGTCGCAGGCTGGAAGGTCGGCGAAGTGTTCGGTGGGCCCGGCGTTTCCGGCACCGTCGCCGACGGCAACGCCGCAGTGCTGGGTGCCCTCGGGGACGGGGTCAGCGCGCTGGTGCTGCGCGTCGGTGACACCGGCGTCGCCCCCGCCGACCTCGACCGGCTGCTGGAGGGGTCTTCCTCGAGCTCGCGCCGGTGATCCTGGACGCCGGGGCGCAGTTCGCCGCCGCCGCCGAGGCGGTGCTGACCCTGATCGCCGGCGCCGACGACGCCCAGCGCGCCACGATGTCGATCGATCTGGGTGCCGACCCGCTCACCGCGGCGCTCAGCGGCGCACCCGCACCGACCCTCGATGAGGTCACCCGTGTCGCCGCGAACGTGGCAGGTGGCGCGGGTGTGCGTGCGATCACCGTCGACGGACCGGCGTTCCACAACCGCGGCGCCAACGCCGCGTGGGAACTCGCCGGTGCGCTGGGAGCCGCGGTCGAGTACGTGCGGGCCCTGGCCGATGCGGGCGTCGAGGTCTCCGATGCGCTGCGCCAGATCAGCTTCCGGCTGGTGGCCGACGACGACCAGTTCCTGACGATCGCGAAATTCCGTGCGGCCCGCCAACTCTGGGCCCGGATCGCCGATGTGCTCGGCCACCCCGACTGCGGGGCCGCGACCGTGCACGCGGTCACCTCGCTGCCGATGATGACCCAGCGCGACCCCTGGGTGAACATGCTCCGCACCACGCTGGCCGCCTTCGGTGCCGGGGTCGGGGGAGCGGACACCGTGACGGTGCTGCCGTTCGACGTCGCGATCCCCAGCGGTTTCCCCGGAGTCAGCGCCGGTTTCGCCCGCCGCATCGCCCGCAACACCCAACTGTTGCTGCTGGAGGAGTCGCATGTCGGGCGGGTGCTCGATCCAGCGGGTGGTTCGTGGTACGTCGAGGACCTCACCGAAAATCTTGCCGCGCAGGCCTGGTCACACTTTCAGGACATCGAGTCCCGGGGCGGGTTCGGCGCGGCCGTCGATCACGTCGCCGAGCAGATCGAGCAGGTGCGGGCGCGCCGCGCCGACGACATCGCCCATAGACGGACACCGGTGACGGGAATCAATGAGTTCCCGAACCTCGCCGAACCGCCGTTGCCGCACTACAACTCATCGGACACCGTCCGGCGCTACGCGGCCGGGTTCGAAGAGCTGAGGGACCGCTCGGACGCCTTCCTGGACCGCACCGGTGCCCGGCCGCAGGTGCTGCTGCTGCCGCTGGGCCCGCTTGCCGAGAACAACATCCGTGCGACGTTCGCGGCCAATCTGCTGGCCTCCGGCGGCATCGAAGCCGTCAACCCGGGCACCGTCGACGCCGCAACCGTTGCCGGCGCCGTCGCCGACAGCGGCGCCTCGGTCGCGGTGCTCTGTGGCACCGACGCCCGCTACGGCACCGACGTCTCCGACGTGGTGGCGGCCGCGCGGGCCGCGGGTCTTACCCAGATCTACCTGGCCGGCCCGGAGAAGGCGGTCGCGGAGGCGGCGGCCAAACCCGACGGTTATCTGACCGCGAAAATCGATGCGGTCGAAGCGCTTTCGTCCCTGCTCACCCGATTGGGGGCCTGATATGACCGCGTCAACCACGGGCACCGTACCCAGCTTCGCCGACGTTCCGCTGCACGGCGACCGGTCCGCGCCGGCCCCCACCGAGGCCGCCGTCGCCGACCATGTCGCCGCCGCCGCGTCGGCGCACGGCTACACCGCTGAGCAGCTGGAGTGGCAGACCCCGGAAGGCATCGCCGTCAAGCCGGTCTACGTCGGCGCCGATCGCGACGCCGTCGCCGCGGCGGGATATCCGCTGGACAGCTTCCCCGGGGAACCGCCTTTCATCCGCGGGCCGTACCCGACCATGTACGTCAACCAGCCGTGGACCATCCGGCAGTACGCCGGATTCTCCACCGCCGCAGAATCGAATGCCTTCTACCGGCGCAATCTGGCCGCCGGGCAGAAAGGTCTGTCGGTGGCGTTCGACCTGGCCACCCACCGCGGCTACGACTCCGACCATCCCCGCGTCGCCGGTGACGTCGGCATGGCCGGGGTGGCCATCGACTCGATCCTCGACATGCGCCAGTTGTTCGACGGCATCGACCTGTCGACGGTGAGCGTGTCGATGACCATGAACGGCGCGGTGCTGCCGATCCTGGCGCTCTACGTGGTGGCCGCCGAAGAGCAGGGGTGTCGCCGGAGAAGCTGGCCGGGACCATCCAGAACGACATCCTCAAAGAGTTCATGGTCCGCAACACCTACATCTATCCGCCGAAGCCGTCGATGCGGATCATCTCCGACATCTTCGCCTACACCAGCGCCAAGATGCCGAAGTTCAACTCCATCTCGATCTCCGGCTATCACATCCAAGAAGCAGGGGCCACAGCCGATCTCGAGCTGGCCTACACCCTGGCCGACGGTGTGGAGTACCTCAAGGCCGGCCGCGACGCCGGGCTGGACGTCGACAAGTTCGCGCCGCGCCTGTCGTTCTTCTGGGGTATCGGGATGAACTTCTTCATGGAGGTCGCCAAGCTGCGGGCCGGCCGGCTGCTGTGGAGTGAGCTGGTCGCCGAGTTCGGCGCCAAGAATCCCAAATCGCTGTCGCTGCGCACGCATTCGCAGACCTCCGGTTGGTCGCTGACCGCTCAGGACGTGTTCAACAACGTCGCGCGGACCTGCATCGAGGCAATGGCGGCGACTCAGGGCCACACCCAGTCGCTGCACACCAACGCCCTCGACGAGGCGCTGGCGCTGCCCACCGACTTCTCCGCGCGGATCGCCCGCAACACCCAGCTGCTGCTGCAGCAGGAGTCGGGCACCACCCGGCCCATCGACCCATGGGCGGGCTCCTACTACGTGGAGTGGTTGACCTACCAGCTGGCCGAGAAGGCCCGGGCGCACATCGCCGAGGTCGCCGAGCACGGCGGCATGGCGCAGGCGATCAACGAGGGCATCCCGAAGTTGCGCATCGAGGAGGCCGCCGCACGCACGCAGGCGCGCATCGACTCGGGTGCGCAGCCGCTGATCGGGGTCAACAAGTATCAGGTCGACGAGGACCAGGACATCGAGGTCCTCAAGGTCGAGAACAGCCGGGTGCGCGCCGAGCAGATCGCCAAATTGGCGCAACTCCGCGCGGAAAGGGATGAGCACGCGACACAATCCGCACTGGACGAGCTGTCCCGCGCCGCCGATGCGTCCGGGCCGGCCGGTGATGACGGCCTGGGCAACAACCTGCTGGCCCTGGCCATCAATGCCGCCCGCGCCAAGGCCACCCTCGGCGAGATCTCCGACGCCCTGGAGAAGGTGTACGGCCGGCATCAGGCCGAGATCCGCACCATCGCCGGGGTGTACCGCGACGAGGTCGGGAAGGCCCAGAACGTGAGCACCGCAATCGAACTGGTGGAGAAGTTCGCCGAGGCCGACGGCCGCCGGCCGCGCATCCTGGTCGCCAAGATGGGCCAGGACGGCCACGACCGCGGCCAGAAGGTGATCGCCACGGCGTTCGCCGACATCGGCTTCGACGTCGACGTCGGCTCGCTGTTCTCCACCCCGGAGGAAGTCGCGCGGCAGGCCGCCGACAACGACGTGCACGTCGTCGGGGTGTCCTCCCTGGCGGCCGGTCACCTGACGCTGGTGCCTGCGCTGCGCGACGCGCTCGCCGAGGTCGGGCGACCCGACATCATGGTGGTCGTCGGCGGTGTCATCCCGCCCGGCGACTTCGACGAGCTCTACGCCGCCGGCGCGACTGCGATCTTCCCGCCCGGCACGGTGATCGCCGACGCCGCGGTGGATCTGCTGCACAAGCTCGCCGAGCGGCTCGGCTACAGCCTGTCCTGATGCCCGACATCCCCGGACTGGCCGAGGCGATCCGCGGCGGCGATCGCGCGGCGCTGTCGCGGGCCATCACGCTGGTCGAGTCGACCCGCGCCGATCACCGCGATCAGGCCCAGCAGCTGCTCCTCGAGCTGATGCCCGACGCGGGGAAGGCGCTTCACGTCGGGATCACCGGCGTTCCCGGGGTGGGCAAGTCGACCACCATCGAGGCGCTGGGCATGTACCTCATCGAGCAGGGGCACCGCGTCGCGGTGCTGGCCGTCGACCCCTCGTCCACCCGCACCGGTGGCTCGATTCTGGGCGACAAGACCCGGATGGCGAGGCTCGCCGTACACCCCGACGCCTACATCCGGCCGTCGCCCACATCGGGGACGCTGGGCGGGGTGGCAAAGGCGACCCGGGAGACGGTGGTGCTCGTCGAGGCCGCCGGGTTCGACGTGATCCTGGTCGAGACCGTCGGTGTCGGGCAGTCCGAGGTGGCGGTCGCCAACATGGTGGACACCTTCGTCTTCCTCACCCTGGCCCGCACCGGCGACCAGCTTCAGGGCATCAAGAAGGGTGTGCTGGAGCTCGCGGACATCGTCGTGGTCAACAAGGCCGACGGGAAGCACGCCATCGAGGCCAAGGCCGCGGCGCGTGAATTGACCTCTGCGATCCGGCTGATATATCCGCGCGAAACCCTTTGGCGCCCACCCGTTTTGACGATGAGCGCGGTAGAGGGTACCGGTCTGCGGGAGATGTGGGACACGGTGTGCCTGCACCGCGACGTGTTGACCAAGGCGGGGGAGTTCGATGCCCGCCGGCGCGCGCAGCAGGTGGACTGGACGTGGTCGATGGTGCGCGACGCGGTTCTCGACCGGGTGCTGAACCATCCGGCCGTCCGGACGCAGCGCGCCGAGATCGAGCGCCAGGTGCGCGACGGTGAGCTGACCCCGGCGTTGGCAGCGCAGCGAATCCTCGACGCCGCCGACCAGTCAAACTGACGCCCCGCGCGTCAAGCTAACAAAATGGCAACAATTTGTTACAGGTGTGCTTAGACCGATTAAATTCTCAGCTGTGACTCAGGCAACTTTCGGATACGACGCACTGCCCCACGGGCTGCAGGGCGCCGCGGATCCGCACTTCGCCTGCGCGTTGCGTAATTTCTCGGCGATGTTCCCGCATCCCCGGTTCGGGGGCGGCGCGCTGGCGGTCTACCTCGACGGGCAGCCGGTGGTCGACGTCTGGACCGGCTGGTCGGACCGGCGGGGACGGCAGCGCTGGTCGGCCGACACCGGCGCGATGGTGTTCTCGGCGACCAAGGGCGTGGCCTCGACCGTCATCCATCGGCTTGTGGACCGCGGCCTGATCGACTACGACGCACCCGTGGCCGAGTACTGGCCGGAGTTCGGCGCCAACGGCAAGGCCGCCATCACCGTGCGCGACATGATGCAGCACCGCGCCGGTCTGGCACATCTGCGGGGAGTCCGCAGGCGCGACCTTCTCAACCACGTGGTCATGGAGGAGCGCATCGCGGCGGCGCCGGTCGGCCGGAACTTCGGCAAGCCCGCGTACCACGCGCTCACCTACGGTTGGCTGCTGTCCGGGCTGGCGCGCGCGGTCACCGGGATCGGGATGCGTGAGCTGATCCGCACCGAGGTCGCCGCACCGCTCGACACCGACGGGATCCACCTGGGCCGGCCGCCGGCGGGCTCGCCGACGAGAGCGGCCTCGATCATCGGCCCCCAGATGAACATCCCGAACCCGTTCTTCAACACCGTCGCGCCCAGGATCGCGGCCCTCGAGCTGTCCGCCATCTTCGGCTCGATGTACTTCCCTGGCATGAGGTCGACGGTGCAGGGCGCGATGCCGTTGCTGGACAGCGAACTGCCGGCGGCCAACGGGGTCGCCACGGCACGCAGCCTGGCCCGCATGTACGGCGCCATCGCCAACGGCGGCGAGATCGACGGTAAGCGCTTCCTGTCCGCGGAATTGGTCGCAGGCCTGACCGGTCGGCGCAATCTGACCCCGGACCGCAATTTGATCCTGCCGCTGGCATTCCACCTCGGTTATCACGCGCTGCCCATTCCAGGTGTGCTGCCCGGCTTCGGTCATGTCGGACTCGGCGGGTCGCTCGGCTGGGCAATTCCGGAGGCCGGGCTGTCATTCAGTTTCGTGCACAACCGGCTGCTGACCCCGTTGGTGCTGGCTGACCAGGCCGGCTTCGTGACGACCGCCGCACTGATCCGGCGGGGTGCCGCGTCGGCGCGCAAGCACGGCTTCGCACCGGTCACCGAGTTCGGGGCCCGGTTCCCGCGGCCGGTATCAGGGGTCGTCGCGGGTTAGCTCCGCGTCACATCGCCGTTCTGAGCCCTTGCTGTGGCACCCCGATGTCGGGAAGTTGCCTGGTCGGAGGGTTCCGGAACGCCGCCGCCGGCCTCGCCACACGTCCGCCGTCGGGGCTCCAGCTAACTTTCACAGGGAGTTCACAAGACCCCCTTACGCGGGTGATAAATGTCACGGGATGTCGGCTGAACCGCAATAAAGATCTATTTCCGGCGAAAGTTCGCCAATTATCTGCGAATAGCCGGTCATTTATCCTGAACCGTTTGCTGCCTCAGGCTGTGAAATATCAGTGAACCCGGAATCGGTTCCTATGCCGACAAGTAAATGTGGCCTGAATCACGTTTCCCTGGTTTTTGATATTGAAATCTCAGCGTACTCTCAGGTTAGTAGCCATCTCCTGTGTAACGGAACGGTACCTGCAGGCTAGAGGGTTTTCTGATGCTGAGGCGCGGTAGCGGAAACTCTCAGGGACGCCACGCTATCACGCAGGTTGGGTGCACGTCCCTGGGCGATATCGGGCATTATCGAATGGCGGCGGGCAAGCAATTGGGATGCACCGGGCAAGCTTTTCCGGTGGTCCCGTAACCTAAATTTGCTATAACGCTGCCGATGCCGAATTGTGGCTGAATTGCGATAGTAAACACCCTGCAACTTCGTACTTGGCCCCCGGAACGGGGTTGTCGGCGGCATCTGGTGCTTTGCCGAGATGGCAAAGAATTTGCAAAACTGCAGGTAGAGGCGATTTTTAGAATCTCTCGATAAAGCGCTGCAGCTGGCTTGTCGGGCCCCGTGAGGGAAACGGCAGCAATCAGATATGCGCCGGACCAGCCAATCTCTTAGGGCCAAAGGTCACTTTGTCCAAACCCTAATCAAAAACTCGAAACATTTGTCGCGCACTTAACGAAAAACAGCTAGGCTACCGAGGACATTGGCAACTTTGACGTGGCGTGCGGAGCTACAAGGTCGGGTTGGGTTGCTTTGGCAAGTGCCAAGAGAGGTGTGAGCGGACGTGCGTCAGACATCTGTCACCCCCATCGCCGTAGTCGGCATGGCGTGCCGGTTGCCCGGTGGTATCGACTCTCCTCACAAGCTGTGGGAAGCGTTGCTCGACGGCGCCGATCTGGTCACTGAAGTTCCGGCCGACCGGTGGGATGCTGACGACCTCTACGACCCGGAGCCCGGTGTGCCCGGCCGCTCGGTGTCGAAGTGGGGTGCCTTCATCGATGACGTCACCGGTTTCGATCCCGACTTCTTCGGAATCAACGAGCGCGAGGCCACCGCGATGGACCCGCAGCACCGGGTGCTGCTGGAGACCAGCTGGGAAGCCGTCGAGCAGGCGGGTTTCACCCCGTCCTCGCTGTCCGGCACGTCGACCGGTGTGTTCATCGGAATGTCCCACGACGACTACGCCATGGTCACCAGCGACGCCGGCGCCTTCGACCAGGCCTATGCCTTCACCGGCAACCCGTTCAGCATGGCCTCGGGCCGCATCTCCCACGCGCTCGGCCTGCACGGCCCGGCGCTGACCACCGACACCGCCTGCTCGTCGAGCCTGGTCGCGGTGCATCAGGCCTGCCGCAGCCTGCATGAGGGCGAAAGCGACATGGCGTTGGCCGGCGGCGTGATGCTGATGCTGGACCAGCGCCTTTACGCGTCGTCGTCGGGACAGGGCATGCTGTCGCCGACCGGACGCTGCCACTCCTTCGACGTCGCCGCCGACGGGTTCGTGCGCTCCGAGGGCTGCGGGATCGTCGTCCTCAAACGGCTCGACGATGCCCAGCGTGACGGCGACCGGGTGCTGGCTGTCATCAAGAGCAGTGCCTCCAATCAGGACGGCCGCACCGAGAACATCCTGACCCCGTCGCGCGACGCGCAGGTCTCCGTCTTCCAGGCCGCGCTGGCCGCGGCCGGCGTCGACCCCGCCACCGTGGGCATGGTCGAGGCGCACGGCACTGGCACCCCGGTCGGCGACACCATCGAGTTCAACAGCGTCTCCACCGTCTACGGCACCGACGGCCCGTGCGCGCTGACGTCGGTCAAGGGCAACTTCGGCCACGCCGAGTCCGCCGCGGGTGTTCTCGGCCTGATGAAAGCCGTCCTCGCCGTGCATCACGGCGTTGTGCCCCAGAACGTGCACTTCACCCAGCTGTCCGAGAAGAACGCCAAGGTCAAGACGGGCATGTTCGTCCCGACCGACAACATCCCGTGGCCCAAGGACGACGGTCCGCGCCGCGCGGGCGTCTCGTCCTACGGCATGTCGGGCACCAACGTGCACCTCATTCTCGAGCAGGCGCCCGAGGCCCCCGTGGTCGTCGAATCCGGCAAGCCCGACGCCGCGAAGGAACTGCTGGTTTTCCCGGTGTGCTCCAGCTCGGTCGAGGAGCTGCGGAACACCGCGGCACGCCTCGCCGACTGGGTCGAGTCCGCCGGCGAGGAGCTGTCGCTGCGGGACCTGGGCTACACGCTCGCCCGACGCCGCGGACACCGCCCGCTGCGCACCTCGGTCATCGCCGATGATCGCGCCGAGCTGATCGCCGGACTGCGCCACGTCGCCGAGGGCGACGACCCGTTCCAGCCCGCCGTGGGTCACGACGACCGTGGTCCGGTGTGGATCTTCTCCGGCCAGGGCTCGCAGTGGGCGTCGATGGGCACCGAGCTGTTGGCCACCGAGCCGGTCTTCGCCGCGAAGATCGCCGAGATCGAGCCGCTGATCGCCGCCGAGTCCGACTTCTCGGTCACCGAGGCGATGACCGCTGCCGAGACCGTCGAGGGCATCCATCGCGTCCAGCCCACGATCTTCGCCGTCCAGGTCGCGATGGCCGCCACGATGCGCTCCTACGGAGTCCAGCCCGGAGCGGTCATAGGCCACTCACTGGGTGAGGTCGCCGCCGCCGTCGTCTCCGGCGCGCTGTCGCTGGAGGACGGCGTCAAGGTCATCTGCCGTCGCTCGCTGCTGTGCCTGCGGCTGGCCGGTGGGGGAGCGATGGCGTCGGTCGAGATGCCAGCCCAGCAGGTCCGTGAAGAACTCGAACAGCAGGGCATCGAGGACGTGGTGGTCGCCGTCGTGGCGTCGCCCAAGTCGACGGTGATCGGTGGCGACACCGAGACCGTCCGTCGGATCGTGGCGGGCTGGGAAGCGCGCGAGATCATGGCCCGCGAGGTCAACGTCGACGTGGCGTCGCACTCGCCGCAGGTCGACCCGATCCTCGACGAACTCTCCGAGATGCTCGACGACATCAGCCCGATGGCACCCGAGGTGCCCTACTACTCGGCGACCTCGTTCGACCCGCGCGAGCAGCCGTACTGCGACGCCGACTACTGGGTCGACAACCTGCGCCACACCGTCCGGTTCTCGGCTGCCGTGCAGACCGCGCTGGAAGACGGCTTCCGGGTGTTCGGCGAGCTGTCCCCGCACCCGCTGCTGATCCGCGCGATCGACCAGACCGCCGCCACGCTGGACATCTCCGTCGCCGCGCTGGCCGGTATGCGCCGCGGCCAGGACGTGCCGCACGGCATGGGCGAGTTCCTCGGTGACCTGTACTCCGCCGGTGCGAAGATCGACTTCTCGGTGCTGTACCCCGCCGGCCGCCTGGTCGACGCCCCGCTGCCCACCTGGGCCCACCGCAACCTGGTTCTGATTCCGGACGGCGCGGAGAACCAGACCCGCGGCACCCATCTGGTCGCGGCCCACCCGCTGCTGGGGTCGCACGTCCGCCTGCTGGAGGAGCCCGAGCGCCACGCCTGGGCGGCCGAGGTCGGCACCGGCGCGCACCCGTGGCTGGTCGATCACCAGATCAACAACGTCGCTGCGCTCCCCGGCGCGGCCTACTGCGAGATGGCACTGGCCGCCGCGCGCACCATCTTCGGTGACGACGCCGAGGTCCGCGACGTCACGTTCGACGCGATGCTGCTGCTCAAGGATCTGACCCCGGTCAGCGCCACCGCATCGGCGGAAACCCCCGGCGTACTCCAATTCATGGTGGAGACCGATATCGACGGCGAGCGTGAGCAGCGCGCCAGCGCGGTGCTGACCGCGCGCGAGGCCGGCGAGCAGCCGCAGCCCTACGACATGGACGCGCTGCAGAGCGCCCATCCCACCCGCGCCGACGGCGACGGGGTGCGGCAGTGGTTCGACGGCCGCGGCGTCCAGTTCGGCCCGGCGTTCACCGCGCTGCAGGCCGTCAACGCCGCCGACGAGAACGCCGACACCGTGCTGGCCGAGATCGGCTTGCCGACCTCGATCCGCAACCAGCAGACCTCCTACGGAGTGCATCCGGCGCTGCTGGACGCCTGCTTCCAGTCGGTCGCTGCCCACCCGGGCGTGCAAGCCTCCGGCACCGGCGCGCTGCTGCTGCCGCTCGGCGTGGACCGGCTGCGGGTGCACGGCGCGGTGCGCAACGCCCGCTATTGCTTGACCCGGGTGACCTCACTCGACGGCTCCACGGTCCAGGCCGACATCGATCTGCTCGACGACTACGGCACGGTGCTGTTCACCGTCGAGGGTCTGCGCATGGGCAGCGGCATGTCGGAGAGCAACGAGGGTGATCGGGTGCTCAACGAGCGCCTGCTCGGCATCGAGTGGCGCCAGCATCAGCTCGCCGAGGTCACCCAGAACAACTCGGCGACCTGGCTGCTGGTCAGCACTTCCGACACCGTGGACCTGCTGGCCTCGGCGCTCACCGATGCGCTCAAGCTCAACGACGCCGACGTGACCACCATGTCCTGGCCGCAGCAGGCCGACCACGCCGGCAACGCCGAGCGCCTTGCGTCGTACTTCGCCGAGGGCGGTTTCGACAACGTCGTCGTGGTGTCCCCGGCGCGCATCGCCGGCTGCCCGGAAGAGCAGATGCCGCTGCGCGGGGAGAGCAGGTTCGCCACCTGGTCCGGATCGCCCGCGAGCTCGCGGACACCGCAGGCGAGCCGCCGCGGTTGCACGTCGTCACCCGCAACGCCCAGACGGTGCTGGCCGACGACCGCCCCAACCTCGAACAGGCCGGCCTGCGGGGTCTACTCCGCGTGATCGGGGCGGAGTATCCGCAGCTGCGGCCCAGCCAGATCGACGTCGACGACGATGTCGACGCCAAGCTGATCGCCCGCGCACTGCTGACCGGTTCGGAGGAGGACGAGACCGCCTTCCGCAACGGCCAGTGGTACACCGCGCACCTGTTCCCGAGCCCCCTGCAGCCGGACGAGCGCTACACCACCGTCGTCGACCACTCCCGCGACGGCATGCGCCTGGAGATCCGCGTCCCCGGTGACATGCAGACCCTGGAGCTGGCGGCATTCGACCGGATCCCGCCGGGACCGGGTCAGATCGAGGTCGCGGTCACCGCGTCCAGCCTGAACTTCGCCGACGTGCTGCTGGCCTTCGGCCGGTACCCGAGCTTCGAGGGCCTGCACCCGCAGCTGGGCATCGACTTCGCCGGTGTGGTCACCGCGGTCGGTCCCGACGTCACCTCGCACCGGGTCGGCGATCACGTGGGCGGTATGTCGCCCAACGGCTGCTGGGGCACGTTCGTCACCTGCGACGCCGACGTGGCCGTCACGCTGCCCTCGGGTCTGCGCGACGATCAGGCCGCGGCGGTGTCCACCGCGTCGGCGACCGCCTGGTACAGCCTGGTCGACCTGGCCAAGATCAAGGCCGACGACAAGGTGCTGATCCACTCCGCGACCGGTGGGGTGGGCCAGGCCGCGATCGCGATCGCCCGCCACTTCGGTGCGGAGATCTACGCCACCGCAGGCACCGAGGAGCGTCGCGACATCCTGCGCGGCATGGGCATCACCCACGTGTACGACTCGCGCAGCGCCGCCTTCGGCGAGGAGATCCGCCGGGACACCGACGGCTACGGCGTGGACATCGTGCTGAACTCGCTGACCGGCGCCTCCCAGCGGGCCGGCGTCGACCTGCTGGCCTTCGGCGGACGGTTCGTCGAGATCGGCAAGAAGGACATCTACGGTGACACCCGCCTCGGGTTGTTCCCGTTCCGCAAGAACCTGTCCTTCTACGGTGTCGACCTGGCGCTGATGGCCACCACGCATCCCGCGCAGATCCGCGAGCTGCTGGACACCGTCTACCGGATGACGGCCGAAGGTGTGCTGCCGCAGCCGGAGACCACGCACTACCCGCTGGCCGACGCCGCCACCGCCATCCGGGTGATGGGCGCGGCCGAGCACACCGGCAAGCTGCTGCTGTCGGTGCCGAAGGTGGGCCACAGCAGTGTGGTGGTCCCGCCGGAGCAGGCCAAGGTGTTCCGCCGCGACGGCTCGTACATCATCACCGGCGGTCTCGGCGGGCTTGGTTTGTTCCTCGCCTCGAAGATGGCCGATGCCGGCTGCGGTCGGATCGTGCTGAACTCGCGGTCGGAGCCGAAGCCGGAGGCGCTCGTCGAGATCGAGCGCATGCGGGCCGCCGGAACGCAGGTCGAGGTCGTCAGCGGCGATATCGCGCTGTCGGAGACGGTCGACCGACTGGTGACCGTGGCCACCGCGACCGGCATGGCCGTGCGTGGTGTGCTGCACGCGGCCGCCGTCGTCGAAGACGCCATCCTGCCCAACATCACCGACGAGCTGATCGACCGGGACTGGGCTCCGAAGGTCTACGGCGCCTGGCACCTGCATCGGGCCACCACGGCGCAGCCGCTGGACTGGTTCTGCTCGTTCTCCTCGGCGGCCGCCCTGATGGGCTCGCCGGGACAGGGCGCCTACGCCGCGGCCAACAGCTGGCTCGACGGGTTCACCCACTGGCGTCGTTCGCAGGGTCTGCCTGCCACGGCGATCGCGTGGGCGGCCTGGGACGAGATCGGTGCGGGCAAGCACCTGGCCGCCGCCGGCGACACCACGATGATCAGCCCGGACGAGGGCGCTCGCGCCTTCGAGGCGCTGCTGCGCCATGACCGCGCCTACAGCGGTTACGCGCCGATGATCGGGACGCCGTGGCTGACCGATCTGGCTGCCCGCAGCCCGTTCGCCGAGGCGTTCAAGGCCAGTGGTGACCGTCCGGCGGACACCAGCACGTTCCGGGCGGAGTTGCACGAGCTGCCGGTCGAGGAATGGCCGTCGCGGGTGCGTCGTCTGGTATCCGAGCAGCTCAGCCTGATTTTGCGCCGTTCGATTGATCCGGACCGGCCGATTTCCGAATACGGTCTGGACTCTTTGGGCAACCTAGAACTGAGAACGCGTATTGAAACTGAAACGGGAATACGCGTCAGATCGATGGACATAACGACTGTCCGGTCGTTGGCCGAGAGCCTGTGCGAAACACTGGCCGGCGTCATCACGTCAGCTGCATCCCGCTAACTGGGTCGAAGGGGTATTTAGGGTGGTTGCACTTACCGCAATCCATGACTGGGTGGACGCGCCAGGCAAGGTCGTGTCGTGGGGCCCGTCACCGGCGTGCCTGAAGAAGGTTCAGGACGCACCGGTCAGCGATGTGCCTGCGAGCTACCAGCAGGGTCAGCACATCCGCAGCTACCGCAATCACACGGCCAACGGCCTTGAGATGGCGCGGCTGCTGATCCCGGCGTGGAACATGCCGGGCAAGTGCGACGTGCGCGCGATGACCTTCGTCATCAACGCTTACCTGCGCCGGCATGACACGTTCCACAGCTGGTTCGAGTTCGTCGCCGACGACAGCGGCGCCGACCGGCTGGTCCGCCACACACTGGAGAACCCGAACGACATCCAGTTCGTGGCCACCAAGCACGGCGAGATGAACTCCGCGCAGTGGAAGAAGCACGTGCTCGACACCCCGAGCCCGCTGGAGTGGGACTGCTTCCGGTTCGGCGTGATCCAGCGTGACGATCACTTCACGTTCTACGTCAGCGTCGACCACCTGCACGCCGACGCGATGCTGATGATGGCGCTGTTCGTGGAAATGCACATGAACTACGAGGCCCTGGCCGGTGGTGGCGCACCGCTGCGCCTGCCCGAGGCCGGCAGCTACCAGGACTACTGCTCGCGTCAGCACGACTACACCGAGCAGCTGACCATGGACTCGCCTGACGTCCGCGGCTGGCTGGACTTCCTGGAGAGCAACGGCGGCACCATGCCGACGTTCCCGCTGCCGCTGGGCGACCCGTCGGTGCACTGCAGCGGTGACCTGCTCACCGTGCAGCTGATGGATGAGCACGAGACGGACCGCTTCGAGTCGGCTTGCACCTCGGCCGGGGTCCGGTTCATCGGCGGCGTGTTCGCCGCCGCGGCCCTCGCTCACCGGCAGCTGACCGGCGACGACGACTACTACGTCATCACCCCGACCACCACCCGCAGCACGCCCGCGGAGTTCATGACCACGGGCTGGTTCACCGGCGTCGTTCCGCTGTCGGTGCCGGTCGCCGCCCGCAACTTCGCCGAGGTCGCGCGCGCCGCCCAGGAGTCCTTCGACTCCGGGATGCCGCTGGCCAACGTGCCGATCGAGCGGGTCTACGAGCTCGCCGACACCGAGGACACCCCGCGCATCCGTCCTGCCGGTCCCGGCGTCCCGATGCTGTCCTACCTCGATGTGGGTCTGCCGCCGCTGAACCCGGTGATCATGTCCCAGTGGTATGCGCGGGGCGGGCACATCTACACCGATCTGGGCGCGGCCAACCAGGTCGGCATGTGGGTGAATCGTCGTGCCAACGGCACGATCATCACCGTCGCCTACCCGGACAACCCGATCGCCCGCGAATCGGTTGCCGAGTTCGTCGAGCTGATGAAGTGCATTTATCTACGGGTGGCCGACGGCCGTTCCGAGCTGGTCTCGTCGTCTCGCGTGCCTATCGCGACGGTCTGACCCGGTGGGGACGCCCAAACCTGACAACGTAGTTCCCTACGCCGATCAGGCGCTGTTGTTGGCGCTGCGTGGCGCCGGCCAAGAGGCCGTCATGCAGCTCATCTGGATCTACGAACACACCCTCGACCTCGACGGGGTCCGGCGATTTCACCAGAACTTCGGCCGCGGGCTCGTCGGCCGGCTGGTCGAGACTTCACCGCTGCCGTTCGGTCGGCACCGGTGGGTGTCGGTCGCCGGTCCGCAGGCGCCGCTGGAGATCGCCGAGCAGCCGCGTCCCCGCGAGGAGCTGTGGGACTGGGCGCACGAGCAGGTGGAGTTGCCGCTCGACCCCGAATATTCGCCGGCCTGGCGGATAGGCGTCCAGTCGTTCACCGACGGGACAAGCGCGGTGAGCCTGGTTGTGTCACACACCGTCGTCGACGGCGGCGGCGTGGTGGCGTCGGTCATCGCCGCGGTCCACGGCGCAGGCAAGGACCTCGGTTATCCGCCCCGGAATTCCCGCACCCGTTCACGCGCCGTGCTGCAGGATCTGCGTCAGCTCGGGTCCGATCTGCCGGAGATCGGGCGGACGCTGGTCAAGGCGGCCAAAGTCGCCACCCGTCGCAAGGACGAGTTGGTACGCCCGAGCCAGCCGGTGTCGGTGCCCACTCACGGTGCCGGCCAGCCGGTGATGATTGCGTTCACGACCGCCGTCATCGACAAGGAACTGTGGGATCAGCGCGCGAAAGACCTTGGCGGAAACCACTTTTCGCTGGTAGCCGGGTTCGCCGGCAAGCTGGCGCAGAACCTCGGCCGAACCCGTCCCGGTGACGGCGCGGCGACGCTGATGATCCCGGTCAGCGAGCGCGACAGCCCCGGCGACACCGGCGGCAACGTCGTGACGATCGCCAATGTGACGTTCGACCCGGGCCCGGCCGCCAAGGATCTCTCCGGCGCCCGCTCGGCGATCAAAAAGGGTTTGATCACCGCGCGGGAGAAGCCCGACGAGATGGTCGAGCTGCTCCCGCTGATCCCATTCCTGCCCAAGCGGGCGATGGGCCGGATGGCCGACATGGCCTTCAATTTCTCCGCCGACGTGCCGGTGTCCTGCTCGAACATGGGTGACGTCCCTGACGATCTGCTGCAGCTCGACGGGACGCCGTGCGAGCGCTTCTACTTCGGCGGAGTCGACCGCAACCTCACCCTCGACGTCCTCGAACGACGGCGCGGCCTGATGACGGTGGCGTCGGCGCGCGTCGGCGGTATGGTCATCGTTCCCGTGATGAGTTACCAACCGGGCGCCGACAACTCACGTCACCGCCTGCGTGAGGTGATCGCCCAGACCCTGGCAGAGTTCGAACTGTCCGGCATCGTCGAGTGAGGTTGCGCAGTGAGTGCTGAGTCGCAAGAACATCGGTTGGAGTTCTTCGATCAGACGGCCTTCGAGCTGATGCGTGCCACCGGTCGCGGGCAGCTCATGCAAGCCGTGTGGGTGTACGAACATCCCGTCGACGTCGAGGGGCTGCGACGATTCCACCGCAACATCGCCGACTCGCTCGGCGGCAGGCGCATCGAGCGGTCGCCGCTGCCGTTCGGCAGGCCGCGGTGGGTCCAACCCCGCGAGGCGCCGTCGGAGATCCAATTCAACGAGACGCCGCGTCCGCGTGACGAACTCATGGACTGGGCCGACGAGCTCGCGACGCTCCCGATCGACCCGGAACACGGCCCCACCTGGTACCTGGTGGTCCAGCCGCTGACCGACGGTGCCACCGCTGTCAGCATCGTGGCGTCGCACGTGATCGGCGACGGCACCGCAGCGGGGCTGGCGATCTTCGAGGCCGTCACCGGCAATGTCCGCGACGGTGGATATGGCCGCCCCGGTTCGCGGCCCCGGCGCCAGGCACTGGCCGCCGACGCACGCCAGGCGCTGCGGGACCTGCCCGAGACGCGTCGGGCGCTGGCCATCGGCGCGAAGCTGCTGTGGAGCAAGCGGCGGGACGTGATCCAGTCCCGCAGGAAGCGCGTCGATCGGTCCGACCTGGACGAGATCGTCCACGTGCCCTCGGTGGCCGCGTTCGTCGACATCGCCGAGTGGGATGCCCGTGCGGAAAGCCTTGGCGGCAACAGTTATTCGTTGCTCGTCGGCGTCACCGCGAAGGTCGCCGAGCGGATGGGCCGGCGCCGTAAGTCCGACGGCGCGGTGTCGCTGGTGATCGCGATCAACCTGCGCGAGAGCCTCGAGGACGACCGTGCACTCGCAATGGCCTTCGCCAACGCCACCGTCGACCCGGAGAAGGTGACCGCCGACCTCACCGAGTCGCGTGCCATCGTGCGTGAGTCACGGCAGATGGCCAAGGAACAGACCGACCCGGCGATGCAACTATTCCCGTTGATGCCATGGCTTCCTCAGGTCGCCGTCAAGGGAGTGGCCGAGCTGTTGTTCTCCTACTCCGAGGACCTCCCGGTGTCCTGCTCGAACCTCGGGGATCTGCCGCCGCAGATCGCTCAGGTCGACGGCACAACCGCGGAGAAGGTCGTCATGAGGGCCCTCGACCAGAACGTGACGCGGCGCGAGATCGAACGTTCGCACGGTCAGCTTGTCGTGGTGTCCGCGCGGATCAACGGCAAGGTCGTGATCTCGATCGAGGCCTATGAGATCGGGGCCGAGAACACCAAGCAGAGACTGCGGGGCCTGGTGGATCAGACGCTGACCGAATTCGGGCTCAACGCCGTCATCGAGTGACTCGCGGCGTCACAGGCCGTGCAGGCCGACCAACATCAGAATCACACCGACCACCGCGACGAAGATGCCCGCGTGCCTGCGGGTGCGGGTACGGATCCATTCGTTGAATCGCTGCACCCACACTCGGGTCTTGGCCGGTGCCACCATGAAGCTGAGCAGCGGGATGACCGCCGCCCAACTGGCCAACAGCAGGAAGGTGACCAGGGCCGCGGCCTGCTCGGCCGGCGGGGTCTTGGACGCGATGATCAGCGCCAGCAGGGCCATGTAGTCGACGCTCGGCATCGCCAGAGCGGCGCCGATGGACCCGGAGAACCAGGACGATTCGCCCTGCACGAAGGCGCGCACCTTGGTGGTCAGTCGCTTGAACCGGCCCGGCGCCAGCTCTTGTTCGACCTCCAGGACGGTCTCGTTGGCGCCCCCGGCCGGCACCTCGGCCATCTCCTTACGGGAGAACTGGCGAAGCGGGATCTTCGACATCAGCAGGGCGCCGAGAAGCACGGCGACGACGCCGATGCCGATCTGGATCAGGGCCGGGTTGAGGTCGGCCTTGCCCAGGAAGCTGTGATGGAAGACGAACAGCACCGTGAAGCCGACGCTGAGGCTCATCGCCAGGCCGGTGCACAGGAAGACTGTCAGGTGCCGCGCGGGACGTGGTCGGGTCAGCAGCAGTGCGATCAGTGCGATACGTGCGGGCTCGATGCTCACGGCGAGGCCGAGCAGCACCACGGTTGTCCACACAACGCCGAATTCTACCTTGCCGGGATGCGGTGGGCAGAGCGGACGTCACCCCGCGTGGCGGTTGCGGGCGGCCTTCTCCAGAAGGTCGGCTGCCGTCGCGACGCTCTCTGATGGCGTACTCATCCGCGCGGCGAGCAAACGAGCCCGCTCTGCCATTTCCGGAGCCAGCATGGCTCGCAGGTCGGTTAGTAGCGAACCGCGCGTGGACGCAGCGAACCGCCGGGTCGCGCCGATGCCGAGCCGCGCGACCTGTTTGCCCCAGAGCGGCTGTTCGGCCGCCACCCACAGCACCAGGGTGGGGACTCCGGCGCGAATGCCGGCCGCGGTCGTGCCCGCGCCGCCGTGATGCACCACCGCGCGGCAGGCCGGGAACACCGCGGCATGGTTCACCGACGGCACGATTTTGACGTGTGGCGCCGCGCCGGTGGTGTCGAAGTCGGAGAACCCCGCGCCGATCAGCGCACGCTCGCCGAGTTCGGCGCACACGTCGCTGATCAGCCGCACCGCGTCGGCGGGGGAGTCGAGCGGCATGCTGCCGAAGCCGAAGTAGATGGGCGGCGTGCCTGCCGCGATCCACGAGCTGACCTCATCGTCGACCTCGGTGGGCATTTGCAGCGTCAGTGACCCGATGAGAGGTCGCCGGTCACCCCATTCGCCGGCCAGCCCCGGGAAGAACACCGGGTCGTAGGCCTGGATTTCCAGGCTGCCCGCGCTGACGATGCGGCCGACCGGTCGGGTCCTGGTCATTGGCAGGCCCAGGGCGCGGCGCTGCCGGGTCTCGGCCGGTTTCAGCAGCTGCCAGTGCATCCATTCGCCTGCCGCATACGCCGCCCGGACCGTCGGTGCAGGGAGTCGCAGCGGCAGGACCTGGGTGTTGGCCCGGACCGGGAAGTAGTGCACCTCGGCAAGCGGGAGGCCGCGATACTCCGCGACGTTGGCGGCGATCTCCTGATAGGCCGTCCCGCTGACGATCAGATCGGCGCCTTCGGTCATACCCAGCAGCGTCTCGGCCATCTCGTCCCAGCCGCGGGTGGCCGCGGCTCGGGCCTTTCGCACCGCTGTGAGCGGATTGCCCAGCCGCACCCAGTCCGCCGGGCCCGCGGCGGTCAGCGCATCCGGCCGCTCGAAGACGTCGCCCTGCAGCTGTTGTTGCGAGTCGGGTCCGTAGGCCACGGTCGACGGCAGTCCGGCGGACCGGACGAACTCGACGAGGTTGGGTGGCACCGCCAGGTGTACGTCGTGGCCGCGGCGCTGCAACTCGAGTCCTACCGCCGCACAGGGTTCGACATCACCACGGGTCCCGTGGATAGTCACCGCGATTTTCATCGATCACCATTATCGGGCCCGCGGAGTGCGGGCGTGCCATCAGCTGGGCGTGTGAGTGAACCAGCGAGTCTTGATGCGCCAGGAATGTGCCGATGTCAGCGCAAAGCCGGCACCGCAGAAGCAGGCGAACAACCACACCAGCGTGCCGCCTTCGATCTCCTGCAGTGCGGGGACGTAGGCGGTGACAATGCGAATCGTGCAGGCCAGGATGCCGCTGGCCGATGCGACCAGATAGATGTTGGCGATGCGCCGCGACCGCGGGTCCTGGCGCAGGACCAACAACGCCCGTGCGCTGTAGCCGAGCAGATAGATCAGCGTTCCGCAGAGCAGCAGCCAGTAGGCCGACAGCCAGAAGTCGGTGGGCACGGTGAAGAAGTCGGAGCGATATATTTTCGCGCCGTTGCCCATCGAAAAGGTTGCCAAAAGCAAGGGAATGCACAGCGTCGCCGGACGCTCGACATATTGCTTGAATGCCGCCTGCGTCGCATTGTCGTCCTGCAGCCGGCCCAGCGCGTTGTAGACGATCGCGGAGGCGGCCACGACATAGCAGTCGTGACCGATGTAGTCCTCGAGGTTCCACACTCCGGTCAGCGAGTGCAGCAGCTGGCCGATGGTTTCAGAGGCGAACGGAGACATCAGGAACACCGCCGCACCCTGCAGTGCGATGTTCGCGGTGGCCGCCACTTCCCAGCGGCAGGACCAGGTGAGTCGCCTGATCCACAGGCTCCACCCCACGCACGCAAGCGTGATCGCGATTAGTGCCCCAAGACCCATGCCGTCGTCGCCTTACGCCCCCGAATAACTTCAGCAAATACTACAGCGGAGGAGCGTCGAGTCGAGGCTTCAATTCTGAGAATTTCGCGGGATTACGTGTCGCAGTGACGGTATTAATTGTCGCCAACGTAAATGTAGAAGATTCGACATATTGCTGAACTTCTTCGCGACTCATTAGTCCGAATCGCACTTGCAAATCGGGATAGCTGAGCCCGAATCGGGATGCCACCAGGCGCAATTCCTCGGCGTTCGGGTAGTCGTGGTCCTTCACCCGCCGGTAATAAGTGCTGCTGGAGGTGCCTAGCGCGTCATAGATGTCGCGGGCCTCGATGTCCCCGTCGAGGAGGTAGTCGAGCAGGGTTTTGAGCTGGCGTCCGTTCTCATCGGTCCTGGGCACGCCTCACAATAACCCGAACTCCCGGTATTGGGTACCGCTGACTGCATACGACAAATGGATAACTTAATTGACACCGTCGTCACACTTCTGGGATAGGTCTCCCATTTATGGGACACGACCGCTACGGTGAGGGCATGGTTGCTCCCGTGACCTACCCGTCTAGCAATGTGCGGGTAGTCGATGATGAGATTCCCGGCCGGCCTCGACCAGAAGATTTGGTTCGATTGTCGGCGCCCCTGTCCCACGAACTGACCGCCGAACTGGACGGAGCCGTCGAGGCTGCCCGGGTCGGAATAGAGGAAGTGCTACTCGCCGCTCTGGGCCGGGCGATCGCCCGAACCATCGGGGTCGGTTTCGTGACGGTCAGTGGCTTGACCGCAGTGCAGCCTTTTCGGCTGTGCTGTGCCGATGAACGAGGCATGGACGCCAACGACCTGTTGGCCGAGGTCCGCGAAGCGCTGACGCCAGCCCGGCTCAGCACATCGGCGGCCGACGTCGCGTTCTCGTTCCTCGGGCTGCCGCCGGAGCCGTCGCTCGGGCCGCTGCAACTGGCCGACGGTCCCGCGCTGGGCGTGCTCGCCTACCGCGGCGACGGCGAGGTGCAGATGGACTGGTGGTACGACTCGCGCCGGCTGGACCACTGCACGGTCGAGGAACTGGCCAACCAGTTCCGTCTCGGCCTGATCAGTGTGACGTCCGAGGCCACCCCGGTGTACCACACCGTCTAACGGCTAGAATCGTCGCCAACGGCGCAGATCCGGCCATCACCGGGGAGCCTTCGGAAGAAAGGCCCGCGCCGCGGCGCGGAAACGGCCGAGTAGAACCGAACGGGTGGGCCCGTCACAGCCTGTGAAGAGCGACGCACGTCCGCGTGCGTAAGCGGGGTGGTACCGCGGCGCTCGCGCACTCCGCGCGTCGTCGTCCCCGTGTCCAGACACCTGGCACAGGAGACGAACGCGCCCGTGACCGAGAATGGCTACCCGAAGCCGGCTGGTGGCTCACCCAGCTTCCCGGCCCTCGAACTCGATGTCCTCGACTATTGGGCGTCCGACGACACCTTCCGGGCCAGCATCGCCCAGCGTGACGGCGCCGAGGAATACGTCTTCTATGACGGCCCGCCGTTCGCCAACGGCCTGCCGCACTACGGCCACCTCCTGACCGGGTACGTCAAGGACATCGTGCCGCGCTACCGCACGATGCGCGGCTACAAAGTGGAGCGCCGGTTCGGCTGGGACACCCACGGGCTGCCCGCCGAACTCGAGGTGCAGCGTCAGCTCGGCATCACCGACAAAGCCCAGATCGAAGAGATGGGCATCGGGAAATTCAACGACGCCTGCCGGGCCTCGGTGCTGAAGTACACCAGTGAGTGGCGCGACTATGTCACCCGTCAGGCCCGCTGGGTCGACTTCGACAACGACTACAAGACCCTGGACCTGTCGTTCATGGAGTCGGTCATCTGGGCGTTCAAGCAGCTGTGGGACAAGGGCCTGGCCTACGAGGGCGTGCGGGTGCTGCCGTACTGCTGGAACGACGAGACCCCGCTGTCGTCGCACGAGCTGCGCATGGACGACGACGTCTACCAGAGCAGGCAGGATCCGGCGATCACGGTCGGGTTCCGGATCAACCAGGCCGGTTCCGACCTTGATGGCGCCTACCTGCTGATCTGGACCACCACGCCCTGGACGTTGCCGTCGAACCAGGCCGTCGCGGTCAACCCCGAGGTCGCCTACGTCGTGGTGCAGGTGGACGGCCGGCGCCTGGTGCTCGCGCAGGCCCGGCTGGCCGCGTACGCGCGAGAGTTGGGGGAGGAGCCCGCGGTGCTCGCCACCGTCACCGGTGACCAGCTGCTCGGGTTGCACTACCTGCCGCCGTTCCCGTATTTCCTGAACTCCGCCAATGCTTTTCAGGTGCTTCGCGGCGATTTCGTCACCACCGAGGACGGCACGGGCGTGGTGCACATGGCCCCGGCGTACGGCGAGGATGACAAGGCCACCACCGACACGGTCGGCATCGTGCCGGTGACGCCGGTGGACTCCAAAGGCCGCTTCGACGCCAGCGTGCCCGACTATCAGGGCCAGCACGTGTTCGACGCCAACCCGCAGATCATCCGAGACCTGAAGAACGGCACCGGATCCGCCGCGGTCAACGCCCCGGTGCTGATCCGTCAGGAAACCTACGACCACTCGTATCCGCACTGCTGGCGCTGCCGCAACCCGCTGATCTACCGGGCGGTGTCGTCCTGGTTCGTGAAGGTCACCGAGTTCCGCGACCGGATGGTGGAGCTGAACCAGCAGATCACCTGGTATCCCGACCACGTCAAGGACGGCCAGTTCGGCAAGTGGCTGTCCGGAGCGCGGGACTGGTCGATCTCGCGAAACCGGTACTGGGGCACGCCGATTCCGGTGTGGGTCTCCGATGACCCGGCGTACCCGCGGATCGACGTCTACGGCAGCCTCGACGAACTCGAGCGTGACTTCGGGGTGCGCCCGGACAATCTGCACCGGCCCTACATCGACGAGTTGACGCGGCCCAACCCCGATGACCCGTCCGGCAACTCGACGATGCGCCGCATCGAGGACGTCTTCGATGTGTGGTTCGACTCCGGGTCGATGCCGTACGCGCAGGTGCACTACCCGTTCGAGAACGAGGACTGGTTTGCGAGTCATTTCCCCGGTGACTTCATCGTGGAGTACATCGGGCAAACCCGCGGCTGGTTCTACACCCTGCATGTGCTGGCTACCGCACTGTTCGACCGGCCCGCCTTCAAAACCTGTGTGTCCCATGGGATCGTGCTCGGCAACGACGGCGCCAAGATGAGCAAGTCGCTGCGCAACTATCCCGATGTCAACGAGGTGTTCGACCGCGACGGCTCCGACGCGATGCGGTGGTTCCTGATGGCCTCGCCGATCCTGCGGGGCGGCAACCTGGTCGTCACCGAGCAGGGGATCCGTGAAGGTGTCCGCCAGGTGCTGCTCCCGCTGTGGAACGCCTACAGCTTCCTGACCCTGTACGCGCCGAAAGTCGGTACCTGGCGCACGAATTCCACCCATGTGCTGGACCGCTACATCCTGGCCAAGCTCGCCGAGTTGCGCGACCAGCTGACCGAGTCGATGGACGTCTGCGACATTTCCGGTGCGTGCGAGCAGCTGCGCCAGTTCACCGAAGCGTTGACGAACTGGTATGTGCGCCGGTCGCGCTCGCGCTTCTGGGAAGAGGATCCCGACGCCATCGACACCCTGCACACCGTGCTGGAGGTGACCACCCGGCTGGCGGCACCGCTGCTGCCGATGGCCACCGAGGTGATCTGGCGCGGTCTGACCGGTGAGCGCTCGGTGCATCTGACCGACTGGCCGCAGGCCGGCGTGGTCCCGGCCGACCCGGCGTTGGTGGCCGCCATGGACCAGGTCCGCGACGTCTGCTCCACGGCGTCCTCGCTGCGCAAGGCCAAGAAGCTCCGGGTGCGCCTGCCGCTGCCGAAACTGACTGTCGCAGTGGACAATCCGCAGAGCCTCGAACCTTTCGCGGATCTGATCGCCGACGAGCTGAACGTCAAGGCCGTCGAGCTCACCGACGATGTGCCCGCCTTCGGCCGGTTCGAGCTCGCGGTCAACGCCCGCGCCGCAGGACCGCGTATCGGTAAGGACGTCCAGGCCGCGATCAAGGCCGTCAAGGCGGGCGACTATGCGCTCAACGCCGACGGCACGCTCACTGCGGGCCCGGCCGTGCTGCTTCCGGAGGAGTTCACGGCCAAGCTGGTGGCCGCCGATCCGGAGTGGACGGCGGCGCTGCCCGACGGTGCCGGCCTGGTGGTGCTGGACGGCGCCGTCACCCCGGAGCTGGAAGCCGAGGGCTGGGCCAAGGACCGCATCCGCGAACTGCAGGATCTGCGCAAGTCCACCGGTCTGGACGTCAGCGACCGCATCCGGGTGGTCATGTCGGTTCCCGCCGAGCGGGCGGATTGGGCTGCGGCGCATACCGATCTGATCGCGGGCGAAATTCTGGCGACGAGCTTCGACTTCGGCGAGCCGGCCGACGGCGTGGAGATCGGTGACGGGGTGCGGGTCGCTATCGCCAAGGCCTGACGCATCCAGCCAATAGCATCAGGAGTCGTGGAGCGCTGGGTCTTGCATTTCGACATGGATGCGTTCTTCGCGTCCGTCGAACAGCTGACCCGCCCGACCTTGCGTGGTCGCCCCGTCCTGGTCGGCGGGCTCGGTGGCCGCGGTGTGGTGGCCGGCGCCAGCTATGAGGCGCGGGTGTTCGGCGCCCGCTCGGCGATGCCGATGCACCAGGCCCGGCGCATGGTCGGCGCCGCCGCGGTGGTGCTGCCGCCCCGTGGTGTGGTCTACGGGGTGGCCAGCCGGCGGGTGTTGGACACGGTGCGGGCCATGGTGCCCGTCCTCGAGCAGCTGTCGTTCGACGAGGCGTTCGGTGAGCCGATCGAACTGGCCGGGGCCAACGCCGAACAGGTCGAGGAGTTCGCCGTTCTGCTGCGCCGCCGGGTCCGCGAGGAGACCGGCCTGGTGGCCTCCGTCGGGGCCGGATCGGGCAAGCAGATCGCCAAAATCGCCTCGGACCTGGCCAAGCCCGACGGGTTCCGGGTGGTCCGCCGCGACGAGGAGCGCACCCTGCTCGACGGCTTGCCGGTACGCCGGCTGTGGGGGATCGGCCCGGTCGCCGAGGACAAGCTGCACCGGCTCGGCATCGACACGATCGGCCAGCTGGCCGCGCTGACCGACGCCGAGGCGGCCAGCATCCTTGGTGCCACCGTCGGCCCGGCGCTGCACCGCTTGGCCCGCGGCATCGATGACCGCCCGGTGGCCGAACGCGCCGAGGCCAAGCAGATCAGCGCAGAGTCGACGTTCCCCGCCGACCTCACCACCATGGATCAGTTGCGTGACGCCATCGCCCCGATCGCCGAGCACGCCCACCAGCGGCTGCAGCGCGACGGTCGCGCCGCCCGCACGGTCACCGTCAAGCTGAAGCGGTCCGACATGAGCACCCTCACCCGCTCGGCGACACTGCCGTACGCCACCGGCAACGTCGGCACTCTGACTGCCACCGCCTACCGGCTCCTTCTCGACCCCAGGGAGATCGGCCCCATTCGCCTTCTGGGCGTGGGCTTTTCGGGGCTGTCCGATGTCCGTCAGGAGTCGTTGTTCCCCGATCTCGAGCAGCTGGAGGCCGAGGTGGCCGAAGCGCCGGACACCCACGCACCCACGCCGGTGCCGGTGCCCGAAGCCGGGGGCTGGCGCATCGGTGACGACGTCAGTCATCCCGAGCTCGGCCACGGCTGGGTGCAGGGCGCCGGGCACGGTGTGGTCAGCGTGCGCTTCGAAACGCGCGGCAGCGGACCCGGAGTGATGCGGACGTTCGCCATCGACCAACCGGACCTGGTCAAAGCCAACCCGGTCGACAGCCTGGATTGGGCCGAGTACGTCGGGGGTCTGGAAACCCGGGCCTCAGCCCAGGCGGGCGATGACGTCGGCCACGGGTAGTCCCGCGCCCAGCGCCGCCATCATCAGCACCCGGGCCTGGCTGCTGCGCAACTGCGGCACCAGTACCGCTCCGGCGCTCACCAGGTCGTGGCCCGGCCCGTAGGTGGCCGCCGTCGGCCCGCCGGGCACCCGGGTGGTGACCGCAACGGCCACCCCGCGGGCGCAGGCCCGGTGTACCGCCTCGATGACGGGGGTCCCGGCGTTGCCTGCCCCCATCGCCTCGATCACCAGGCCCGCGGAACCGGCGTCGACGAACGCGTCGATTGCGGTGCCGTCGGCTCCGGGGTAGGCCGCCACGATGTCGACGCGCACGGTCTCGGCGACCCTGCCCAGGTACGCCCGCCGCGTGCCGCCGGTCCACTCGACTGCCCCGTCGCTCACCCGGCCCACCGGCGCGGTGCCGCCGAACAGGTCGGGACCGCCCACCTTCGTGGTACCCAGCGCCGGGCGCACCGAGCCGGCGAAGCAGATCAGCACGCCCAGACCGCGGGCGTGCGGGCTGGCCGCCACCGCGAGCGCGTCGCGCAGGTTGGCAGGCCCGTCGGCGTCCGGGGCATCGGCCGACCGCGCGGCGCCGGTGACGACCACCGGCGCGTCACCGGCGTACGTCAGGTCCAGCCACAGGGCGGTCTCTTCCATCGAATCGGTGCCGTGCGTGACGACGACGCCGTCGGCACCCGCGGCGGCCGCGGTGACGGCGTCGGAAATCCGCACCCACTCGGCCGGCGTCAGCTGCGAGCTGTCCAGGGTGAACAGGTCGATCACCTGCGCGTCGTGCCCGGCGACCAGCTCGGCTCCGCCATAGACCGGCCGCAATACACCCGCATCGTCTGCGCTGGTGGCGATCGTCCCGCCGGTGGTAACGACGACGAGTCGGGGCATGCCCAACAGACTAGGGAATGATGGGGGTGTGACCGACGAATCTCCGGACAGCGCCAAGCCACCACGCCGGCTGCGGCTGCTGCTGTCGGTGGCGGGTGTGGTGCTGGCCCTCGACGTGATCACCAAGGTGCTGGCCGTGCGCTGGCTGACCCCCGGCCAGCCGGTGTCGATCATCGGCGACACCGTCACCTGGACACTGGTCCGCAACTCCGGTGCGGCCTTCTCGATGGCCACCGGTTACACCTGGGTGTTGACACTGGTGGCCACCGGTGTGGTGATCGGGATCTTCTGGATGGGCCGGCGGCTGGTGTCGCCGTGGTGGGCGGTCGGCCTGGGAATGATCCTGGGCGGCGCGCTGGGCAACCTGGTCGACCGGTTCTTCCGCTCGCCCGGCCCGCTGCGCGGGCACGTCGTCGACTTCCTGTCCATCGGTTGGTGGCCGGTGTTCAACGTGGCCGATCCGGCGGTGGTCGGCGGGGCCATCCTGCTGGTCGGGCTGTCGCTGTTCGGCTACGACTTCGACACCTCGGGCCGCCGCACGGCCGAGCCGGCCGCCAGCGACGACAAGGCCGAGACGGCCTGATGACCGAACGATCCATGCCGGTCCCCGAGGGTCTGGCCGGTATGCGCGTCGACGCGGGCCTGGCCCGGCTGCTCGGGCTGTCCCGGACCGCCGCTGCAGCGATCGCCGAGGACGGCGGCGTCGAACTCGACGGCGCGCGGGCGGGTAAGTCCGACCGTCTCGAGGCAGGCGCGTGGCTGCACGTGCAGATCCCCGAGGAAGCGCCGCCGCCGGAGAACACGCCCGAAGAGATCGAGGGCATGACGATCCTGTACTCCGACGCCGACATCGTCGCCGTCGACAAGCCGCCCGGGGTTGCCGCCCACGCAACCATCGGCTGGCACGGACCCACCGTGCTGGGCGGTCTGGCGGCGGCCGGATTCCGGATCAGCACCTCGGGCATCCACGAGCGGCAGGGCATCGTGCACAGGCTCGACGTCGGCACCTCTGGTGTCATGGTGGTCGCGCTGTCCGAGCGGGCCTACACGCTGCTCAAGCGGGCGTTCAAGCAGCGCACCGTCGACAAGCGCTATCACGCTGTGGTGCAGGGCCATCCGGATCCGTCGAGCGGAACCATCGACGCGCCGATCGGCAGGCACCGCGGCCACGACTGGAAGTTTGCCGTCACCGAAACCGGACGGCACAGCATCACCCACTACGACACGGTCGAAATGTTCCGGGCCGCAAGCCTTCTCGATATCCACCTGGAAACCGGTCGCACGCACCAGATTCGGGTGCACTTCGCCGCCCTGCACCACCCGTGCGCCGGTGATCTGACCTACGGCGCCGACCCGGTCCTGGCCAAGCGGCTCGGCCTGGAACGGCAGTGGCTGCACGCCCGTTCCCTGGCGTTCGCCCATCCCGCCGACGGCAGGCACTTCGAGGTCACCGCCCCGTATCCGGCCGACCTGCAGCACGCATTGGATGTGTTGCGCGGCGAATCGTGACGGCACCCAAACAGGACACCAAGGCCGGCGGTCTGCTTTACGGCATCGGTGCCTACGGGTCCTGGGGGCTGTTCCCCGCTTTCTTCCCGCTGCTGAAACCGGCTGGGGCGCTGGAGGTTCTGGCACACCGCGTGGTCTGGACGCTGGTGCTGATGGCCGGTGTCGTGGTCGCCATGCGCAAGCTGTCCGAACTGCGGACGATCACCGGACGCACCTGGCTTCTGCTGTTCTGCGCCTCGGCGCTGGTCTCGGCCAACTGGGTCATCTTCATCTTCGCGGTCAGCAACGGCCATGTGGTGGACGCCGCGCTCGGCTACTTCATCAATCCACTGATCAGCGTGCTGCTCGGGGTGCTGATCTTCCGGGAACGGCTCAACCGGGCCCAGGTGGTGGCTGTGATGATCGCGCTGGCCGCGGTGATCCTGCTCGGCATCGAGGTCGGCGGGCCGCCGATCATCGCGCTCGGGCTGGCATCGACGTTCGGGCTCTACGGTGTGGTCAAGAAGGTGGTGCCCACCGACCCGCGGGTCAGCGTGGGTGTGGAGGCCGCGATCGCCGCGCCCTTCGCCATCGCGTACATCGTGGTGCTGCAGCTCAGTGGGCACGCCCAGTTCGCCAGCAACGGGCCGGGACACCTCGCGTTGATGGTCCTGTCCGGGCCGATCACCGCGATCCCGCTGCTGTTCTTCGCCGCCGCCGCACAGCGCCTGCCGCTGGTCACCCTCGGGCTGCTGATGTACCTGAATCCGGCCATGCAGATGACGTGGGGCGTGCTGGTAGCGCACGAGCCGATGCCGCCGGCCCGCTGGGCCGGTTTCGCGCTGATCTGGCTGGCGCTGCTGGTGTTCAGCGGTGACGCATTGCGGCGGGCCCGTCAGGCGCCTGCGACGCCGAGCTGACGGCGCAGCGCGCTGTACTCGGAGTCCAGCTGGGTGCGCAGCCGGTCGACGGCGGCGCGCTTGTTCGCCCGGATGGCGCGTGAGTCGGCCAGCGACTCCAGAACCCGGTCGACGACGGCGGTGCCGGTCACCTGATCGGTGCGGATCAGTGACCGCTCGTCGTCGATCGACATCGCGAAGTCGCGGCACTTCGGTTGGTACTCAAGGGAAACCACCGGAGTGTCCGACAGTGCGGCGAGGATTCCGGCGTGCAGCCGGCAGACGATGGCGGCCGAGCAGCGCGCGAATTCCCGTGCTGCCGCGGCGGCGTCGGCCGGCTGCACGATGTCGGCCTGCAGACCCTCGAACGCCACCTCCAGCCACTTGCGGTCGCTCGGATTCATCAGGATGCCGACGAAGCGGTGACCCCGGCCCGAGAGTTCCCGCACCGCGGCCGCGACCTGGTTGGCAACGCCGACCGGGTCATGCCCCCACAGGTCGTCGCCGTAGCCGAGGTTGACCCCGATCAGGCCGTCGGAGACCGGCACATCGGGCCGCGGCAGGATCAGTGCCGGGTCGCCGGTCACCTGCGCCGTCACACCGATCTCGGCCAGCAGCTCCACGCTGCGGGGTCCGCGCACCGATACGGAGTCGAAATCGGCCAGGATCGGCTTCCACTTGGTGAGCTCGTCATTGCCCGAACCGCTGCCACGACCGGTGTAGCCGGGATCCTGAACGCCGACACCGATCGCGTACTTGCCGTTGTTCTTCGTCACCGCAAGGCCCGCCCTGGCCAGTAGCCGGAAGTAGCGGACCCCGACCAGCGTCCCGCCGCCCATCACCAGCGTGCTGGGCGTGCGAGCCCGGTGCAGGGCCGCACCGAGGGGGAACACGAATTCGTGCGCGAGCCGCGGCACGTCGTTGAACGTGACTCCGGGAAGCTGGGATTTCACCGCGTCGTAGATCGCGTCGTCGCCGAGATTGTCCTTGTCGTGGAAGCCCAGATAGGCGACCGTCGCGTCTTGGCTCACGTGAATCGACCCTATACTCATCCGATGCCGAGCACCGCGGTCGACACCGGGAGCAGGCGCGGCTTCTTCGTCACGTTCACTGTCCTGCTGGTGCTGTGGGCCGCGGTGCTTCTGACGCTCGCAATCACGGTGGTCCCCGACGGCTATTGGTATTCCTACTTCGCCATCGACTACTCGGTGGGTTTCATCCGGCGCGGACTTGCCGGCGAGATGCTGGGTCTGTTCGGCCCTGCACACTACTTCGGCGGTCTGGCTGTGCTGCGCTGGATTCCGACGGTGGCCTTCGTTCTCGGCCTCGCTGCGGTGGCCTGGACCATAGCCGTCAGGTCCGGCCGCTCGCAGCGACGGCGGCTGATCGCACTGCTGATCCCCGTGCTGCCGTTCGGGTTCGCGTTCGCGCTGTTCTCGGCGCGCACCGATCTGCTGGGTGGTGCCGCGCTGGCCATCTTCGCCGTCGTGCTGACCAGGGTCGCCACCGCCCGCACGACCGTAATCGCCAGTGCTGTCTACGGTTTGGCGCTTGCCGTGTTGACGCTGATCCACGAGGCGACGCCGTTCCTGTTCGGGCTCGGCGTGCTGTCGGCGCTGACGGTGCTGGCGCGGCACCTGGACGCCAAGGCGTTCTGGACCAGTGTCGTGGCGGCGCTCGGGCCGCCCGTATTGATCGCGCTGGCGTTGGCCGCGTTCGGCAGGCAGAAGGTGTCCCCGCAGCTGTGTCAGCTGGTGCAGCACGGGCCGATGAACCATCCGCTGGCAGGCAAGCCGACCATCGGCCAGCTGCTGAGCGGTTTTCACTACTACGTCGACTATCACGACTGGTTCTGCCGGGCCTTCCTGCCGTTGTTCGACATGACCTTCAGCGAAGGTCTGCGCTTCGTCGGCAGCATCGGTGTTGTCGCGCTGACCGGCTCGACGGTCTACGGGCTGGCCACACTGGTCATCGGCATGCTGGCGATCAGCCACGTCGCGGGCGTTCCGGTGCGGCGGTTCACCGCGATCCTGCGGGGAAGGCCGTTGGCCCTGCTGGTCGGGATCGTGATGATCCTGCCGGTGTTCGCGACCGGGGTGGACTGGGTCCGGTGGTGGGTGATCATCGCCTTCGACCTCGGGGTGGTCTTTTTGCTGTACACCCGCGACCAGCCCGAAATCGATGAACCGCCGACCCGGCGCACGCTGATCGTGTTCGCTGTCGGAGCGATCCTGCTGGCGGTGATCCCGATCGGGATCATCCCCGGTTTCGGTGCGCCGGTTCCGATGTGAGCCAATGAGATTCAGATCGAGGAGCGCATGACCGACAAGTCCCCCGCAACCGGCGGATCATGATCGCCGTGGTGGCGGCGCTGGCCGCGGCGGCGATCGTGGTGCCCGTCCTCGGGGTGCTGCTCACCCCCGGCGTCCTGACCAAGCAGCAGGACGCCGCCAGCATGACGACGACGACCACCACTCCACGTCCGCTGACCATCAAGCCGCTGTCACTGCGGCCGGTGACCGGGGGGCCGTTCGTCATTCGGCCGGGGGATTGCGACCCGCCGCCGCCGACGCCGCCCGAGGCGCCGCTGCGCATCTGCGACATCGTCAAGTCCGCGGTGTACGAGCTGGGGCCGCAGGCGCTGACCGTTCAGCTCACCGATGTCGACTCGTTCCTGAATCCGCTGACCGCCAAGCAGATGGTGCAGGTCACGATGACCCCGGAGTCGGCGCGGGCGTTCGCCGATTTCACCGCGTCCCACATCGATCAGCAGGTCGCGTTTGTGCGGTCCAACCTGGTCGTGTGGGCGCCGAAGATCACCGAGCGGATCGACGGCGAGGTGCTGCAACTCTCCGGTGACGTGACCGAGGAGCAGGCCCGCGAGATCGCCCGCATGCTCAAGGACGAGGCCTAGAGGCGGCTGTACTCCAGGAGCATTGCCGCGCCCACACCGGCGACGAGCGCCATCATGACCGCGGTGGCCACGGGGACGAAGTAGCGCGAGAGCGGCGTCTGCCCGGCGAGCACCGCAGTGCGGACCCGTTGGTAGCGCCGCCGGACCAGAACCAGGCTGGCGAGTGCAGCTGCCGTGGTGAGCACGATGCTCGGCCACAGCGGAAACCGTTCGACCACGCTCCACCGCACCAGCAGGGCACCGATTGCCAGAACTCCGATGGTCGTGCGCTGCCACGCCAGCGCCGTGCGCTCGGCCACCGCCGTGACGTCCGGGTTCTCGGTCACCGGCCGAACTCGGCGAGGTAGATCAGCACCGCCGCGGCCACGATGATGATCGCCGCCCCGGCGACGATGATCCGGGGCAGCGGATCGGTCGGTAGCGGCCGCTTCTCCCGCATGGCCCGCTCGGCGCGATCCCACCGGACGTAGGCGCCCGCGGTGACCACCAGCGACAGCACCAGCAGCAGCCCCGTGATCACGATCCGGAACGGCCGCGGCCCGAAATCGTGGACCAGGCTGGCCAGTGCCACCGCCCCGGCCAGCAATGCCAAACCGGTCCGCAACCAGGCCAGGAAGGTCCGCTCGTTGGCCAGGGTGAAGCGGTAGTCGGGGTCGCTGCCCACACTGCGCAGCGGGGGCTTGGGCGCGAACATAGGGTTCTGCCTATCAGGAGTGACGGGCCGGCGCGGAGAGAATCGACACGAGCCGCCAGACACGTACGCGACACGCCGAAGGCTGTCGGTCCGCGGCCCTAGACTGACGGGCCTATGGGTACTGGAACTTCAGCCGGCTCTTTTGTGCACCTGCACAACCACACCGAGTACTCGATGCTCGACGGTGCAGCGAAGATCACGCCCATGCTCGCCGAGGCACAGCGCCTCGAGATGCCCGCCATCGGCATGACCGACCACGGAAACATGTTCGGGGCCAGCGAGTTCTACAACGCGGCCACCAAGGTCGGCATCAAACCGATCATCGGTGTCGAGGCCTACATTGCGCCCGCTTCTCGATTCGATACCCGCCGCATCCTGTGGGGCGATCCCGGCCAGAAGAGTGACGACGTGTCGGGCAGCGGCTCCTACACGCACATGACGATGGTCGCCGAGAACGCCACCGGCCTGCGCAACCTGTTCAAGCTGTCGACGCTCGCCTCGTTCGAGGGTCAGCTCGGCAAGTGGTCCCGGATGGACGCCGAGATCATCGCCGAGCACGCCGCGGGCATCATCGCCACCACCGGATGCCCGTCGGGCGAGGTGCAGACCCGGCTGCGGCTGGGCCACGAGAAGGAGGCGCTGGAGGCCGCCGCCAAGTGGCGGGAGATCTTCGGGCCGGAGAACTACTTCCTGGAGCTCATGGACCACGGGCTCTCGATCGAGCGCCGGGTCCGTGAGGGCCTGCTGGACGTCGGCCGCAAGCTCGGCATCCCGGCCTTGGCGACCAACGACTGCCACTACGTGACCCGCGACGCGTCGCACAACCACGAAGCGCTGCTGTGCATCCAGACCGGCAAGACGCTGTCGGACCCCAACCGGTTCAAGTTCGACGGCGACGGCTACTTCCTGAAGTCGGCGGCGGAGATGCGCGCGCTGTGGGACTCGGAGGTTCCCGAGGCCTGCGACTCGACGCTGCTGATCGGCGAGCGGGTGCAGTCCTACGCCGACGTGTGGGCCCCCACCGACCGGATGCCGATCTTCCCGGTGCCGGACGGCCATGACCAGGGCAGCTGGTTGCGTCACGAGGTGGCGGCCGGCCTGCGGCGGCGCTTTCCGGACGCGGTGCCGCCGGAATACACCGAGCGGGCCAGCTACGAGATCGACGTCATCTGCGGCAAGGGTTTCCCGTCGTACTTCCTGATCGTCGCCGACCTGATCAACTACGCGAAGTCGATCGACATCCGGGTCGGGCCGGGCCGTGGTTCGGCCGCCGGGTCGCTGGTGGCCTACGCGCTGGGCATCACCAATATCGACCCGATCCCGCACGGGCTGCTGTTCGAGCGGTTCCTCAACCCGGAACGCCCGTCGGCACCCGATATCGATATCGACTTCGACGATCGTCGCCGCGGTGAGATGGTGCGCTACGCCGCCGAGAAGTGGGGAAGCGACCGGGTCGCCCAGGTCATCACGTTCGGCACCATCAAAACCAAGGCGGCGCTGAAGGATTCGGCCCGCGTCCACTACGGCCAGCCAGGCTTCGCGATCGCCGACCGGATCACCAAGGCGCTGCCGCCGCCGATCATGGCCAAGGACATCTCGGTGGCGGGGATCACCGACCCGAACCACGAGCGGTACAAGGAGGCCGCCGAGGTCCGGGCTCTGATCGACACCGATCCCGACGTCCGCACCATCTACGAGACCGCGCGTGGCCTGGAGGGCCTGGTCCGCAACGCCGGTGTGCACGCATGCGCGGTGATCATGAGCTCGCAGCCGCTGATCGAGGCGATCCCGCTGTGGAAGCGGCCGCAGGACGGCGCGATCATCACCGGCTGGGACTACCCGTCGTGTGAGGCCATCGGCCTGCTGAAGATGGACTTCCTCGGCCTGCGGAACCTGACGATCATCGGTGACTGCATCGAGAACATCAAAGCCAACCGCGGTATCGACGTGGACTTGGACTCGCTTCCGCTGGACGATCCCAAGGCCTACGAACTGTTGGGCAAGGGCGACACCCTTGGCGTGTTCCAGCTCGACGGCGGGCCGATGCGGGACCTGCTGCGGCGCATGCAGCCCACCGAGTTCAACGACATCGTCGCCGTGCTGGCCCTGTATCGCCCCGGCCCGATGGGCATGAACGCCCACAACGACTACGCCGACCGCAAGAACAACCGGCAGGCGATCAAGCCGATCCACCCGGAGCTCGAAGAGCCGCTCAAGGAGATCCTGTCCGAGACGTACGGCCTGATCGTCTACCAAGAGCAGATCATGTTCATCGCGCAGAAGGTCGCCTCCTACTCGATGGGCAAGGCCGATGCGCTGCGAAAAGCCATGGGCAAGAAGAAGCTCGAGGTGCTCGAGGCGGAGTACCAGGGCTTCAAGGAGGGGATGACGGCCAACGGGTTCTCCGAAAAAGCGGTGAAAGCGCTGTGGGACACCATCCTTCCGTTCGCCGGGTACGCGTTCAACAAATCGCACGCCGCCGGCTATGGACTGGTGTCCTACTGGACCGCCTACCTCAAGGCCAATTTCCCGGCCGAGTACATGGCCGGGCTGCTCACCTCCGTCGGTGACGACAAGGACAAGGCGGCGGTCTACCTCGCCGACTGCCGGCGGCTGGGCATCACGGTGCTTCCGCCCGACGTCAACGAGTCGGTGCAGAACTTCGCCTCGGTGGAGGACGACATCCGGTTCGGGCTCGGCGCGATCCGCAACGTCGGCGCCAACGTGGTCAGCTCGCTGATCGCGACCAGGACCACCAAGGGCAAGTTCACCGATTTCTCCGACTACCTGAACAAGATCGACATCGCGGCCTGCAACAAGAAGGTCACCGAATCCCTGATCAAGGCGGGGGCTTTCGATTCGCTGAAGCATCCGCGCAAGGGCTTGTTCCTGGTGCACACCGATGCCGTCGACTCGGTGCTCGGTACCAAGAAGGCCGAAGCGATCGGGCAGTTCGACCTGTTCGGCGGGGGAGACGGTGACGGCGCCGACAGCGGCGACTCGGCGTTCACCATCCGCGTGCCCGACGAGGAGTGGGACGACAAACACAAACTGGCCCTCGAGCGGGAGATGCTGGGACTGTACGTGTCCGGGCATCCGCTCAACGGCGTGGCGCATCTGCTCAACGCCCAGGTCGATACCCAGATCCCGGCCATTCTCGGTGGTGACGTCGCCAACGACACCCAGGTTCGGGTCGGCGGCATTCTGGCCGGCGTCAACCGCCGGGTCAACAAGAACGGAATGCCCTGGGCCTCAGCGCAGTTGGAGGATCTCACCGGTGGTATCGAGGTGATGTTCTTCCCGCAGACCTACTCGCTGTTCGGCGCCGAGATCGCCGACGACGCGGTGGTGCTCGTCGGCGGCAAGGTCCGCATTCAGGACGACCGGATCTCGTTGATCGCCAACGAGCTTGTGGTACCGGACTTTTCGGGCGCACAGGCGAACCGGCCCCTTGCGGTGAGCCTGCCCACCCGGCAGTGCACGATGGACAAGGTGAGCGCCCTCAAGCAGGTACTGGCTCGCCATCCGGGTACCGCGCAGGTGCACCTGCGGCTGATCAGCGGGGACCGGATCACCACGCTGGAACTCGACCAGTCGCTGCGGGTGACACCGTCCTCGGCGCTGATGGGCGACCTCAAGGCGCTGCTGGGGCCGGGCTGCCTCGGCGGCTAGGCCCAGCGATCAGTTCAGCGCCACCAGGTCGTGCACCGAGTCGATCGGCAGCATGCCGTCGACGATCGCCGTGACCTCCATGCTGTTGAGTGTGATCGCGCCGTTGTGGTTGTCCAGAAACGCGGTGTCCGCGGCGTCGCGGCCGGTGGAGATCCGCACCATCGATTGACGTGGCGCCAGGCAGGTCGCGTCGACTACCTGCCAGGCGCCGTCGACGAACGCCTCGGCGACGGCGTGAAAGTCCATCGGGTCACAGCCCGGCGCATAGACCGCGACCAGTCGCGCCGGGACGTTCACCGCGCGCAGCATCGCGATCACCAGATGCGCGTAATCGCGGCAGACGCCGGCGCCCGCGAGCAGGGTGTCCACTGCGCCGTCGGTCGGATCACTGGATCCGGGAACGTAATCCAGCCGTGTCCCCACCCACGACGACACCTTCTCCAACACCGTGACGGAGTTCGCGTACTGGCCGAATTCGGTGGCGGCGTAGCCGAAGAACTTGTCGGCTTCGGCGTAGCGGCTGGGCCGCAGATAGGTCGAGAGGTCGATATCGCGCACGGGTGGCGGGTCGATTCGGCCCTCGATGGTGGCCCGGTACGAGGCGGTCACCGAACCCTCGCCGGCATCGAAGCGGTGAATGCGGGTGCCGTGGTCGCCGATGATCTCGTCAGGGCTGATGAGTTTTCCGTTGACGCGGTATTCCAGTGATTCGGTGAGGTGCGCCCCGGGAACCGGAGCGACCGCGATCTGGAACTCCAAAGTTGTTGGCGCAGAGACAGTTACATCGATCTCGGCGCCCACGTCGCGCTTCAGCACCTCGGCACCATCACCGGAACCCGCATTGCGCACCACCTTCGCTGGACCCGTGTGCCGTTTATCCACCCACCCTAACGGCCCTGAGCTCGACCCGCACGATCGCGCTGCCCGGCCAGACGGTTCGGGTGCGGACCCGTTGCCACTTGTCCCGCCACGGCAGGCCGGCGTCGACGTTGTTGACGCCGGGCAGGGGTAGCAGCGGGACGAGGTTGTACTTCCAGCCGTACCGCGCGTGCAGCTGCCGGTTGGCCTCCTCGGCCTCGGGTCCCGACAGCAGGCTCGCGTGCCCGTCGAACGCGGGAGCGGAGCCGGGCACGCGGCCCTTGTAGTCGCAGACTCGCAGCTGTACCCGCGGGTCGTTGACGATCCGCGTGGTCTTGGGGCCCACCTTGGTGCGGAACACCAGGGTGGAGCCGTCGAGGTGGAACCAGATGGGGGTGTCGACTGCGGTGCCGTCCCGGCGGTAGGTCCGCAGCTGGGCGTAGCGGCTGGCGTGCAAAGTATCCATGACAACCATTGAAGGACTTAGAGTTGGCTCCAAGTCAAGCAGTCCGGGAAGGTGCCCATGACCACTGCGCTCACCATCGGCGACGTCGCTCGCCACACCGATGTGGCGGCGTCCACGGTGCGCTACTACGAGAAGATCGGGCTGCTGCCCGTGCCGTCGCGGGCCGGCGGGCAGCGCCGCTACGACGCCGCAGTGCTGACCAGACTCGAGGTCATCGGACTGTGCAAGGCCGCCGGGTTCAGCCTCGACGAGATCGCCGTGCTGCTGCAGGATGAGGCGCCCGGCCGGCCGGCCAGCCGCGCACTGGCCGAGGCGAAGCTGGCCGATATCGACGCTCAGCTGGCGACGCTGGCCCGCGCTCGCGGCATCATCGAATGGGCGATGGCCTGCACCTGTCCGTCGATCGACACCTGCACGTGCGGGATTCACTGCAACGAGGGCCAACCATGACCGATGACACCGCGAACGAGTCCCGGCACATCAGCGCGTGGATCAACAGGTCGGCGCTCGACGTCTATCGCTACGCATCCGATCCTGCTCACCTGCCGCAGTGGGCGGCCGGCCTGGCGACGAGCGAGCTGACCCGGGTCGGCGACACCTGGGTCGCGCAGTCACCGATGGGGGAGATCACGATCGAGTTCACCCCGGCCAACGATCTCGGCGTGCTCGACCATGTGGTGAATCTGCCGTCGGGTGAGCCGGTGTTCAATCCGTTGCGCGTGGTGCCTGCCGGCGACCAGTGGTGCGAGGTGGTGTTCACGTTGCGGCGCAGGCCGGAGATGTCGGACGACGACTTTGCGGCCGATGCGACTGCGGTGGCGGCCGACCTGGCGACCCTGAAACGAGTTCTGGAGCGTTAGCGCCTGCGGCGCAGGCCGAACGCCAGCCACACCGCGGTCGCGGTACCGGCGGCCAGCAGCACGGCGGGTGCGGCGCTCATCGTGACGACGCCGACGACGGCGAAGACGATCAGGCCGAGCACCAGCGCGACGAGCTTGTAGCGCGGCCACGGAACCCCCGCGATCTGCACCAGATCCATGCTCGTCATGGCTCGACTATACCGCGTTTTCGGTCACCCGAAACCTAGGATTCGGCAACTGTTGTTCTTGGGTGCGACGGCAGCACTGCCAGCACGAACACCGCCCCGGCCAGGCAGACCCCGGCGGCGGTCAGACATCCGGCCTGCAGGCCGGCGAGGAACGCGGTGTCGACGGCGCCGCGCAGGGCGGCACCGAACGGCGGCGGCGCCTGGCCCGCGACCGCGAGCCCCTGGGCCAACCCCTCACGCGCGGTCGACTGCGCGACCGACGGCAAGGCGCTGACCGTAGGGCTGTCGGCCAGGTGCCGGATGTAGAGGGTGGAGAAGATGCTGCCGATGACCGCGACCCCGAGGGTGCCGCCGATCTGGCGGGTGGCGTCGTTGACCGCCGAACCCGCACCGGCCTGTTCGGGCCGCACCACACCCATGATCGAGTCGGTGGCCGGGGCGGTGGTCAACCCCAGCCCGCCACCCAGGAGCACCATCTGAACGGCCATCGTCGGGTAGGTGATCGCCAGGTCGCTGGCGGCGATCCATCCGAACGAGGCCGTCAGCAGTAGAAGTCCAACGAAGACAACGACTTTGGTGCCGATCCGCGTCACCGCCAACCGGGTGCCGAGGATCGAGCCGACCGCGATGGACAGGGCGACGGGCAGGATGCGGACGCCGGTCTCCAGCGGGCTGTTGCCCTGCACCAGCTGCATGAACTGGGTGATCAGGAAGATGAACCCGAACAGGGCGAAGAAGGCGACGGTCACCGCGCCGCTGGCGGCGCTGAATCGCAGGTTGATGAACAGGCTGACGTCGATCAGCGGGTCGGATTGACGGCGTTCCCACCAGGCGAAGCTCACCGCGGTGATCAGCGCGACGGCGAATCCTGCCAGCGTGGGAGCGCTGGTCCACCCGCGGTCGGGAGCCTCGATGATCGTGTAGACCAGCGCGCCGAGCATGACGACCGACAGCACGAGCCCGCCGCGGTCCAGCCGATGCTGCCTGCCGGGTGCCGAGGCCGGGATGACGATCGGTGCGGCCAGTGCGGCGACCAATGCGATCGGTGCCAGTGCGAGAAACAGGCTGCCCCACCAGAACCCCTCGAGCAGGGCGCCGCCGAGGATGGGGCCGATGGCCACCCCCAGGCCGGTGACGGCACCCCAGACGCCGATGGCGGCAGCGCGGTGCCGGGGATCGCGGAAGGTGTCGGTGATGATGGCAAGCGTCGTCGGATAGATGAGCGCCGAGGCGACGCCCATGACCAGCCGCATGCCGATCAGCGGTCCAGTCGACGTGCACAGGGCGGCGCCGACGCTGCCCGCCGCGAACAGGATCAGACCGGCGATCAGGGTGCCCCGCCGGCCGAACCGGTCACCGATGGTGCCGCCGGCCAGGACCAGCGCCGCGAAGGCGAGGTTGTAGGCGTCGACGATCCACTGCAGCGCCCTGGTGGAGGCGCCCAGAGCCGAATTCAGCGTCGGCAGAGCAACATTGACGATCGTGGTTTCGACGTTGATCGCCAGGGCCGCGACCAGCACGACTGCGAGGATCGCGACCGGCCGCGTTCGCCGTGGGGCGCCGGTCTGCGCCGGGGAGGCAGAAGTGTCGATGGCCATGAGCACGCCCCTTTATGTTTACGGCGATAACATCCGAGAGCATGACAGTTGAAGTGAACGCTGTCAACATTGGCTAGCTCAGGCTGTCGCCGATCGCGTCGAGCAAGCGTTCGGTGATCAGGTGTTGCCGCTCGGTTCCCGCCATGCCGAGCGGGCCGTCCAGGAACAACGTCGCAGCGCCGTGGACGGCGGCCCATGCTGCCTCGTCGAAACCGTCCCGCTGGGTCGGGGCGAGCATGCCCGTGGACACCAGGTCATCGACGCAGCCGCGGAGGACCTGGAACGGATGGCGGTCGGCGGGCACCATGGCTTCGTCAGGCTGGCCGTCGGGTGCGAACGCGGTGCGGAACAGCCCCGGCTCGGCCACAGCGAAGTCGATGTACGCCTGGCCGGTCGCGCGGAACCTGGCCAACGCCCGGTCGGTGGATGGGCCGTCGTCGGGAACCTGGTCGATCGCCTCGACCATCGCTGCGCCGAGCTGAGCCATCACGGTCGCTTTCACCGCCGCCAGCAGCGCATGGCGGTCGGCGTAATGCCGGTACGCGGCGGAGTTGCTCACCCCGGCCAGGCGCTGGACGTCGCGCAGCACCACCGCGTCCGGCCCACCCGCCCTGGCCAGCGCGACGCCGTGGTCGAGCAGGGCCTGCCGCAGGTTTCCATGGTGGTACGAGGCGGTCGCCATGTTGACAAGTGTTACATCGCCGGGCGAGTTCTCACACCAGCGTCGCCGACGATGTGAGCGCGCTTTTTCGTCGCGATAACGCGCCTCGGCGCCTCCCGTAATGTCCGCCGGGCACTGTTGCGCCGTGGATTCCGGGAGAGAGTGCGCCGACCACATCCGCACGGCCTGCTCGTATTGCGGCGTCGGATGTGGCATCGAGGTGCGCACCACACCCGGCCCTGGAGGTCCGGTCATCGCCAGTGTTGTCGGTGACCGGCTTCACCCCACCAACGCCGGGCGCCTGTGCACGAAGGGTGCCACGCACGCCGAATTGATGGGCAGTGCCGACGGTCGCGCGACGAGTGCCCTGATCCGGCCCGCCCGCGGCGAGGAGTTCGACGCCGTCTCCGTCGACGATGCCGTCGCGACGGTCGGCGCCCGCCTCGCAGAGATCCTGGCGCGGCACGGTCCGGACTCGATCGCCCTCTACGTCTCCGGTCAGATGTCGCTCGAGGCGCAGTACCTCGCCACCAAACTGGCCAAGGGCTTCATCCGCACGGTCAACGTCGAGTCCAACTCGCGCTTGTGTATGGCCAGTGCCGCGACCGGCTACAAGCAATCGCTCGGAGCCGACGGGCCGCCCGGCTCCTACACCGACATCGACTGTGCCGATCTGTTTTTCGTCATCGGCGCCAATATGGCCGACTGCCATCCGATCCTGTTCCTGCGGATGGCCGATCGGCTGCGCGCCGGGGCCAAGCTGATCGTCGTCGATCCGCGGCGCACGGCCACCGCGGACAAGGCCGACCTCTTCCTTCAGATCCGGCCCGGCACCGACCTGGCATTGCTCAACGGATTGCTGCATCTGCTGGTGGAATCCGGCGACATCAACCGCGATTTCATCGCCGCACACACCGAGGGTTGGGCGGTGATGCCCGAATTCCTGGCCGACTATCCACCGGCCAGGGTCGCCGAGATCACCGGCCTATCCGAGGCCGACATCCGATGTGCGGCAACGATGATCGCCGAGGCCGGTGAGTGGATGTCGCTGTGGACCATGGGGCTCAACCAGAGCACCCACGGAACCTGGAACACCAACGCGATCTGCAACCTGCACCTCGCCACCGGCGCGATCTGCCGCCCCGGCAGCGGTCCGCTCTCACTGACCGGTCAGCCCAACGCGATGGGCGGCCGCGAAATGGGTTACATGGGACCGGGATTACCCGGTCAGCGCTCGGTGGCCTCGGCCGAGGACCGATCTTTCGTCGAGGTGATGTGGGGTCTCGAGCCAGCGACGATCCGCACCGAGGTGAACCGCGGGACCATCGACATGTTCGAGCGGATGGCCGCCGGCGACATCAAGGCCTGCTGGATCATCTGCACCAACCCGGTGGCCAGCGTCCCCAACCGCGCCGCCGTGATCGACGGCCTTCGGGCCGCCGAACTCGTGGTCACCCAGGATGCCTACGCCGACACCGCGACCAACCGCTACGCCGACGTGGTGCTGCCCGCAGCGCTGTGGGCCGAGTCCGACGCCGTGATGGTCAACTCCGAACGCAACCTCACCCTTGTCCGGCAATGTGTTTCGCCGGTGGGCCAGGCCAGGCCCGACTGGCAGCTGATCTGCCAGGTCGCTGCCGCGATGGGATTCGGTGCGCACTTCGACTATCAGTCCAGTGAAGAGATCTTCGACGAGATCCGCGGCTTCGCCAATCCCCAGACCGGCTACGACATCCGGGGCGTCAGCTATCAGCGGCTGCGGGAAACGCCGGTGCAATGGCCGTGCCCGCCCGGCGACACCGATGACCGGCACCCGATCCGCTATCTCGCCGACGGAGTGCTGACCTTCGCCACCCCGTCCGGCCGTGCCGTCTTCCATGCCCGGCCGCACATGGAACCGCACGAGTGCCCCGACGATGCATTTCCGTTGTTGCTCAACACCGGCCGCCTGCCGCACCAGTGGCACACCATGACCAAGACCGGCCGGGTGGACAAGCTCAGCCGACTCGACAACGGCCCGTTCGTCGAGATCCATCCCGCCGACGCCGCCGCTCTCGACATTCTCGACGGCCAGCCCGTGGAGGTGTCGTCGAGGCGCGGCCGTGCAGTACTGCCCGCGGTCGTCACCGACCGGGTACGGCCGGGGAACTGCTTCGCGCCGTTCCACTGGAACGACGAACACGGCGACGATGTCACGGTCAACGCGGTGACCAACGACGCGGTTGATCCACAGTCGTTGCAGCCGGAACTGAAGGTCTGCGCGGTGCGGCTACACCCGATCGGTGCGCCCCCGGTTCGGGCGCAGCCCGACCGAAAGCGACTGGCGGGCGCCGGTCCGGTGGTGCTGTGGGCCTCGCAGACCGGGAACGCCGAGGACCTCGCCAACCGGCTGGTGGATGAGTTTGCGGCACAGGGCATTGACGCCGAATCAGCGGCGATGGCCGAGATCGACCCCGCTCGGCTGGCCGGCGTCAGGAACGTGTTCGTGGTGACGAGCACCTTCGGTGACGGCGGCCCGCCGGACAACGGTGCCGACTTCTGGGACCAGCTCAGATCACCGGATTCCCCGGCCCTGGACGGGCTGGAATTCGCCGTTCTTGGCATCGGCGACCGCTCCTACGGCCAGTTCTGCGGACACGCCCGGGCGCTGGACGCCCGGCTGGCCGAACTCGGTGGCCGCCGGCTTCTCGACCGTAGCGACACCGAGATCCACGACGACGACACCGTCGACGCCTGGATGCGGCGAATCGTCACACTCGTCAATCCTGCTGCGGTGCTGTCCATCCCGACGGTCTCGACGCCGAAGCGGTTCACCCGGGCCAATCCCATCCATGCGAAGCTCAGCCGCAACCTCCGTCTCACGCCCCGTTCGGCGGCCAAGGAGGTGCGGGAGTTCGGCTTCGACATCTCCGAGCATGACGTCGGCTACTCGGTCGGCGACTCGCTGGGAGTGATGCCCATCAACGATGACGACGACGTGGCGGAATGGCTGTCCGTCACCGGCCTCTCCGGTGACGACATCGTCGAGGTCGACGGGGCGCAGTGCTCACTGCGGGAGGCGCTGACCACCAGCTACGACATCTGCCGGCTGACCCCGAACCTGGTGACGTTCCTTGCCGACGCCGCGACCGACAAGGCGGTGGTCAAACACCTGCGATCGGCACTCGCCGACCTGGAGTCATGGCGGTTGGGGCGCAACGGAATCGATGCGATCCGCGCCTTCGGGGTGCGGGCTGACGCCGCGCAGTGGCAGGACGCGCTGGTGCGGCTGGCGCCGCGGTTCTATTCGATCTCGTCGAGCCCACTCGTCAGCCCGCACGAGGTGCACCTGACCGTGTCGGTGGTGCGCTACGACGGACCGGACGGTGCTCGGCGCGGGGGAGTGTGTTCGACCTACCTGGCCGACCGGGCCGCCGACGCGGCCACTCCGATCTTCCTGCAGCGCTCCCCACATTTCCGCCCGCCGCAGGACCGTTGCGCCCCGATCGTGATGATCGGTGCCGGCACCGGTATCGCCCCGTTTCGCGGGTTCCTGCAGGAGCGTCGCGCCCTCGGCCACACCGGGCGCAACTGGTTGTTCTTCGGCGACCAGCACCGCGCTGAGAACTTCTACTATGCCGACGACCTGACCGGCATGGTCGCGGACGGCTTCCTCAGCCGGCTCGATCTCGCGTTCTCCCGTGATCAGGCTAAGCGAATCTATGTGCAGAACAAGATGATTGACAATGGGGCACTGCTGTGGGGTTGGCTGCAGGACGGTGCGCATCTTTACGTGTGCGGCGACGCCAACGGCATGGCCACCGGCGTGGACGCCGCGCTGAGCACGATCATCGCCACTCATGGGCGCCTGGATGCCGAGGCCGCCCACGATTACAAGCGTGAACTCGTCGCCACCAAGCGCTATCTGCGCGACGTGTACTGACCTCACCGCGGCGCGATAGGGAAAGTGAGCGAGTTGTGACATCGGGATCACCGCGCAGGTGCGAAGGCGCAACAAAGAATTCCTACCGTGAACGCATGCAGACTTCACCCACCCGCAGCCGCTACGACATCGACGACTGGGACGCCGAAGACGTCGAAGCCTGGAATGACGGCGGCTCGAAAATCGCACGCCGCAACCTGATTTGGTCGATCTTCGCCGAACACGTCGGATTCTCCGTGTGGTCCATCTGGTCGGTGATGGTCTTGTTCATGCCGCAGAACGTCTATCACATCGATGCCGCAGGCAAGTTCTTCCTGGTGGCAGTGCCCACCCTGGTGGGTGCGGTCCTGCGCATCCCCTACACGTTCGCCACCGCCCACTTCGGCGGTCGTAACTGGACGATCTTCTCGGCGCTGGCGCTGCTGATCCCGACGGCGCTGACGCTGTATTTCATGGCGCACCCGGGCACGTCGTACACCACATTTCTGATCGTGGCTGCCTTCGCCGGGCTGGGCGGCGGCAACTTCGCCTCCTCGATGACCAACATCAACGCCTTCTACCCACAGCGATACAAGGGCTGGGCGCTGGGCCTCAACGCCGGTGGCGGCAACATCGGTGTCGCCGTCATCCAGCTCATCGGGTTGCTGGTCATCGCGACCGTCGGCAACCGATCGCCGCACCTGGTCTGCGCGGTCTACCTGGTGCTGATCGCGCTGGCCGCGGTGGGTGCGTCGATGTTCATGAACAACCTCACCAACCAGCGCAGCGACGCACGATCGCTGATCGACGTTCTGGCGCACCGTGATTCGTGGCTCATCTCGTTGCTCTACATCGGCACCTTCGGATCGTTCATCGGGTTCGGCTTCGCCTTCGGCCAGGTGTTGCAGATCAACTTCCTGGCCGGACTGTCGCACGGCGGCCCGGTCACCCCGGCGATGACCGCGCAGGCGTCCCTGCACGCCGCCCAGATCGCCTTCATCGGCCCGGTTCTCGGCTCCCTGTCACGCCCGCTGGGCGGCTGGCTGTCGGATCGCTTCGGCGGGGGCAAAGTCACGCTCTACACGTTCTACGCCATGATCGTCTCCGCAGGCTGGCTGGTCGCCGCCGGCGAGATCGACGACGCCACCGCGGGACCGGCGACGGGTGCCACCATGGCCGCGTTCATCGCCGGATTCATCGCGCTGTTCATCCTGTCCGGGATGGGAAACGGCTCGGTCTACAAGATGATCCCGTCGATCTTCGAGGCCAAGTCCCGCGGCATGGACCAGCTCAGTGCACCGGAACGCAGCGCCTGGTCGCTGCGGATGTCGGGAGCGTTGATCGGGATCGCCGGTGCGATCGGAGGTCTCGGAGGGGTCGGCGTCAACATCGCTCTGCGAGCGTCCTACCTGTCGCCGGCGAAATCCGCCACCATGGCCTTCTGGGTTTTCCTCGGCTTCTACGTACTGTGCGCGGCCATCACCTGGACCGCCTACGTGCGCAGGCCGAAGACGGCCACCGTCCTCGGAACCAACAGCCCCGCGGTCGACAGCGCCGCAGCCGCCGCATGACCGCCCCCAGCCGGACCGTCGTGGTCATCGGGCACGGCATGGTCGGCCACCGCTTCGTCGAGGCACTGCGCGATCGCGACCGCGACGGAAACTGGCGGGTGGTGGTGCTCTGCGAGGAACCCACCGCGGCCTACGACCGGGTCGGATTGTCCTCCTACATCGACGGATGGGACCGCGCCAGCCTGGCGCTGTCCGGAAATGACTACGCCGGAGACACATTGGTCGATCTGCGGGTCGGGGAACCGGCCGCCGCGATCGACCGGGACACCCGCGAGGTCGTCACCTCGACAGGGGAACGGATCGGCTACGACGCGGTGGTGTTGGCCACCGGCTCGTACCCCTTCGTGCCGCCCATCCCCGGCAGCGATCTGGACCGGTGCTTCGTCTACCGCACGCTCGAAGACCTCGATGCGATCCGCACGGCCGCATCGGCGACGCGGCCCGGGGCGACCGGCATCGTCGTCGGCGGCGGCCTGCTGGGGCTGGAGGCGGCCAACGCGCTGCGCATGCTGGGGCTGACTCCGCATGTGCTGGAACGGTCCCCGCGACTGATGCCCATACAGGTCGACGACGGTGGCGGCGCACTGCTGAACCGGCTGATCACCGAGCTCGGCATCGTCGTGCACACCGACGTGGCGTCCACCGACATCGTCGACAACGGTGACGGCATCACGGTGTCACTGTCCAACGGTGAACAGCTCGACGCCGCGGTGCTGGTGTTCTCCGCCGGCGTGCGCCCGCGTGACGAGCTGGCCCGTGACTGCGGTCTGCCGCTCGCCGAGCGCGGCGGAGTGCTGACCGACATCAGTTGCGCCACCGGCGATCCCCGGGTGTACGCGATCGGTGAGGTGGCCGCGGTCGAAGGCCGCTGCTACGGCCTGGTCGCGCCCGGCTACACGATGGCCGAGGTGGTGGCCGACCGGCTGGTCGGCGGTACCGCCGAATTCCCGGGTGCCGACCTGTCCACCAAACTCAAACTGCTCGGTGTCGACGTCGCGAGCTTCGGCGACGCGCACGCCAGCACACCGGGCGCGCTGGAGGTCGTCCTCAACGACGCCGTCAACCAGACCTACGCCAAACTCGTGGTGTCCGATGATGTTTCGACCCTGCTGGGTGGCATCCTCGTCGGCGACGCGAGCGCCTACTCAACCCTGCGCCCGCTGGTCGGCCGCCCGCTTCCCGCCGACCCGGCGACGCTGATCTCACCGGCCGGAGCCGAGGTCGGGGTGGGCGCACTGCCCGACGACGCGCAGATCTGCTCGTGCAACGCGGTGTCCAAACACAGCATCTGTGGCGCGATCGCGGACGGCGCCCATGACGTGCCGGCGATCAAGTGCGCGACGGCCGCCGGAACCTCCTGCGGGAGTTGCATTCCGATGCTCAAGCGGCTCCTCGAGTCGCAGGGCGTCGCGATGTCGAAGGCGCTGTGCGAGCACTTCCAGCAGTCCCGCGCGGAACTGTTCCAGATCGTCGCGTCGACCGGTATCCGGACCTTCTCGACGCTGATCGCCGAACACGGGACCGGCACCGGCTGTGACATCTGCAAACCGGTGGTCGCATCGATCCTGGCATCCACGTCGTCGGACCACATCCTCGACGACGAGACGGCCGCACTGCAGGACACCAACGACCATTTCCTGGCCAACATTCAGCGCAACGGCACCTATTCGGTGGTGCCGCGACTGCCCGGCGGGGAGGTCACACCGGAACAGCTGATGGTGATCGCCCAGGTGGCACAGGATTTCGGCCTCTACACCAAGATCACCGGCGGCCAGCGGATCGACCTGTTCGGTGCCCGCGTCGAGCAGCTGCCGCAGATCTGGAAGCGGCTGGTCGACGCGGGGATGGAATCCGGGCACGCCTACGGCAAATCGCTGCGCACAGTGAAGAGCTGCGTCGGATCGTCCTGGTGCCGCTACGGCGTCCAGGACTCGGTCGCGATGGCCGTCGCGCTCGAATTGCGTTACCGGGGATTGCGTTCGCCGCACAAGATCAAGATGGGGGTGTCGGGCTGCCAACGCGAATGTGCTGAGGCGCGCGGCAAGGACGTCGGGGTGATCGCCACCGAGAAAGGCTGGAACCTCTACGTCGGCGGCAACGGCGGCGCCAACCCCAAGCATGCGCAACTACTGGCCGGTGACCTCGACTCCGAATCCCTGGTCCGCTACATCGACCGGTACCTGATGTTCTACATCCGCACCGCAGACCGCTTGCAGCGCACCGCCGTCTGGCAGGAGACCATCGAAGGTGGGCTTGATCACATCCGGGACGTGGTGTGCACGGACTCGTTGGGAATCGCCGCTGATCTCGACGACGCGATGGCGCGCCACGTCGAGGGCTACTCCGACGAGTGGGCGGGCGTGCTGAACGACCAGGAGAAACTGGCTCGCTTCGTGTCGTTCGTCAATGCCCCCGACGAGTCGGACCCGACGGTCGCGTTCGACGACAGCGGCCCGCGCAAGGTGCCGTTGCTGCTCGGTATGCCCGGCAGCGTCAACGTGGCGGAAAGCCGCGCGTAACAGCGGCGAAACACGACCCCTCTATCAAGGTCTTGGAGGCTTGAAACCATGACAGTTCTTGCAGATACCCGCCTGGGGCTCGACCTCGATGTGTGGACGCCGGCCTGCCCGCGCAGCGCGCTGCTCGCTGGGCGCGGCGTTGCGGTGTTGCTGCCCGGCGGTGAGCAGGCGGCGTTGTTCCTGCTGGCCGACGGCACGCTGGCCGCGGTCGGCAACATCGATCCGTTCGGCCGTGCCGCGGTCATGTCGCGCGGCCTGGTCGGGGACCGGCGCGGTGAGCCCACGGTGGCTTCACCGCTGCTCAAGCAGGTGTTCTCCCTGGTCGACGGTCGCTGCCTCGACGACGAGTCATACGCACTGCCGGTCTACGACGTCAGGGTGGTCGATGGATTCGTCGAGATCAGAAGTCGCTGACCCGCTGGCGGGTTTCACCGTCGGGGTGACTGCCGCGCGCCGGGCCGAGGAGTTCATCACACTGCTGGAACGGCGCGGCGCCGCTGTCGTGCACGCCCCGACGATCCGGATCGTGCCACTGGTCGACGACGTCGAACTGCATCGGGTGACCGAGCACCTCATCGCCGAGCCACCCGATCTGGTCGTCGTGACCACCGGGATCGGTTTCCGCGGCTGGGTGGAGGCCGCCCACGGCTGGGACGTCCACGACGGTCTACTCACCGCACTGGGGTCGACGCGCATCCTGGCCCGAGGGCCGAAGGCGCGGGGCGCTGTGCGGCAGGCCGGGCTGTGCGAGGAGTGGAGTCCGGAGTCTGAGTCGTCGGTCGAAGTGCTGGAACGGCTGCTGTCGGAAGGGGTGGACCAGCTGCGGATCGCGGTCCAGTTGCACGGTGCGGCAAGCGAATGGGAGCCCGACACCGACATCTGCGATGCGCTGACCCGGGCCGGTGCCCAGGTGGTGAAGGTGCCGGTGTATCGCTGGGAACAGCCCGAGGACACCCGGCGCATCGACCAGCTGATCGGCATGATCGTCAACTCCGACGTCGACGCGGTGAGCTTCACCAGCGCGCCCGCCGTCGCGTCCCTGCTCGAGCGCGCGAAAGCCATTGGCGCACTGGATTGTCTGATCATCGCGTTACGCAACAACGTCGCGGTGTTCTGTGTCGGTCCGGTGACGGCGACCCCGCTGGCTCGCCTCGGTATCGAGCCGCGCTCTCCGCAGCGTTACCGCCTCGGCGCGCTCGCCCGGCTCATCACCGACGAATTACCCTGCTTGGCAAAGCAATACAGTGCCGGAGGGCACCGCATCAGCGTTCGTAGCGCCAGCGTCGAGGTGGACGGTCAGCTCAAGGTGCTGCCGCCGGCCGGGATGGCGTTGTTGCGGCGGCTGCTGGTCGCACCCGGACTGGTGGTGTCCCGCGAGGAGCTGCTCGCCGAACTGCCCGGCGGCGGCGGTGACACCCACGCGGTCGAGACCGCGATGGCGCGGCTGCGTTCGGCGCTGGCTGCCCCGCGGGTGGTCCAGACCGTCGTCAAACGCGGCTACCGACTCGCCGTGGATGTGGAGGCGACATGACACCCGAGCTGATCCTGGTCGCCCACGGCACCAGGAATCCGCAGGGGCTGGCCACCGTCACCGAGATCGCGTCGGCCGTCGCCGAACACGTCGGCCCGGTGCGTACCGCGTTCGTCGACGTCCTCGGGCCGAATCCCCGCGAGCTGCTGGCCGAGTCGACGGTCCCTGCGATCGTGGTCCCGGCTTTCCTGGCGTCGGGCTACCACGTCAACACCGACCTGCCTGCGCGGGTCGCGGAGAGCGGCCATACCGACGTCACCATCACCACCGCGCTGGGACCTGATCCGGTGCTGGCCGAGATCATGCACACCAGGCTGCTCGAGGTGGGCTGGACGCCCGGTGACGCGGTCGTGATGGCGGCCGCCGGGTCCTCCGATCCGGCGGCCCGGCGCGAACTGGTCCGGGCAGCCGCCCTGCTGGGCGATCTGGTGGGCGAGGTGCACCTCGGCTTCGTCGCCACCGGCGCCCCGACGGTCGCCGACCTGGTGGCCCGGATCCGGGCGGGCGGGCGCCGGGTGTTCATCGCCTCCTACCTGCTGGCGCCGGGGGTGTTCCACACCAGGCTGGCTGGTTGCGGTGCGCACGGCGTGACCGATCCACTGGGCGCGCATCCGGAACTCGTGGCGCTGTTGGCCCGCCGGTTCGCGCTCACCCCGATTCCCGCATTCGGCCCTGGTGGTGGCACCATTGATCGGTGTCCGCTGAACTGACCCACAGCCATCGAACGTCGCCGCTCTCAGCGGCCGACATCGATGAGGCCGGTCAGCGAATTTCCGACGTGGTCAGCCAGAGCCCGCTGCAGTACAGCGACCGGCTTTCGCAGGCCACCGGCGCCGAGGTCTACCTCAAGCGTGAGGACCTGCAGAGCGTGCGGTCCTACAAGGTGCGCGGTGCCTACAACCTGCTCAAACAGCTCTCCGACGCCGAGATCGCGGCCGGGGTGGTGTGCTCGTCGGCCGGCAATCACGCGCAGGGCTTCGCGCTGGCCTGCCGGTCGATGGGAGTGCACGGCCGGGTGTACGTGCCCGCCAAGACCCCGAAGCAGAAGCGCGACCGCATCCGCTATCACGGTGGGGAGTTCATCGACCTGATCGTCGGCGGGGCGACCTATGACCTGGCTGCCGAGGCGGCGCTGGCCGATGTCGCCCGCACCGGCGCCACCCTGGTTCCGCCGTTCGATGATCTGCGCACGATGGCAGGTCAGGGCACGATCGCCGTGGAGATCCTCGCCCAGCTCGACACCGAACCGGACCTGGTGATCGTCCCGGTCGGCGGTGGCGGCTGCATCGCGGGAATCACCACCTACCTGGCCGAGCGGACAGCCAACACAGCGGTGCTGGGCGTCGAGCCTGCCGGCGCGGCCTCGATGATCGCGGCGCTGGCGGCCGGCGGCCCGGTCGAGCTGGACCACGTCGACCAGTTCGTCGACGGCGCGGCGGTCAAGCAGATCGGTGCGCTGCCGTATCAGGCGCTGGCCGCGGCGGGCGACATGGTGTCGGTGACGACGGTCGACGAGGGTGCGGTCTGCACGGCGATGCTGGACCTGTACCAGAACGAGGGCATCATCGCCGAGCCTGCCGGGGCGCTGTCGGTGGCCGGACTGCTGGAGGCCGGCGTGGAGCCGGGGGCGACGGTGGTGTGCCTGATCTCCGGCGGCAACAACGACGTGTCCCGCTACGGCGAGGTACTCGAGCGGTCGCTGGTGCACCTCGGCCTCAAGCACTACTTCCTGGTCGACTTCCCGCAGGAGCCGGGCGCACTGCGCCGGTTCCTCGACGAGATCCTCGGCCCGAACGACGACATCACCCTGTTCGAGTACGTCAAGCGCAACAACCGCGAAACCGGTGAGGCGCTGGTCGGCATCGAACTCGGCTCGGCCGCCGGGCTCGACGGGCTGCGGGCCCGGATGGATGCCTCCGGCCTGCACGTCGAGCCGCTGGAGCCCGGCTCACCGGCCTACCGGTATCTGACCTAGCCGGCGCGCGTCACCACCACCGAGTGTCCGGGCAACTCGGTGCCGTGCGCGCCCACCTCGGGCTCGCCCCACGCCAGGATCGCCTCGCCGGTGACCGGCACGGTCGCCAACTGTTCGCCGAGGTTGCAGGCGATCGCAATGTGCCCGCGCCGCATCACGATCCAGCGTTCGTCCTCGTCGAAATCGACCACCAGATGCTGCAGCCACGCGTCGGCCATGTCGGGTTCGGTGCGGCGCAACGCGATCAGACCGCGGTAGAAGTCCAGCAGCTCGGCGTGCCTGCCCTCGTCGACCTCGTCCCAGTTCAGCTTCGAGCGCACAAACGTCTGCAGGTCCTGCGGGTCGGGGATGTCGTCGGCATCCCAGCCGTGGTCGGCGAACTCCGCCTTGCGGCCCTCCGCTGTCGCCTTGGCCAGCTCGGGTTCGGGGTGCGAGCTGAAGAACTGGAACGGGGTCGACGCCGCCCATTCCTCACCCATGAAAAGCATTGCGGTGTATGGCGATCCGAGCGCGAGCGCGGCCTTGATGGCGAGCTGGCCATAGTCCAGGTTCTGCGACGGCCGATCCCCGGTCGCGCGGTTGCCGACCTGATCGTGGGTGCAGGTGTAGGCCGTGAGCCGGGTGGCCGGGATCAGCGTCTTGTCCAGTGGCCTGCCGTGCCTGCGGTGCCGGAACGACGAGTAGGTGCCGGCGTGGAAGTAGCCGTTCTGCAGTGTGCTGGCCAGTGCCGACATCGAGCCGAAATCGGCGTAGTAGCCCTGCCGTTCGCCGGACACCGCGGTGTGGATGGCGTGATGGATGTCGTCGTCCCACTGCGCGGTCAGACCGTACCCGCCGCGATCGCGGGGAGTGATCAGCCGCGGATCGTTGAGGTCGCTCTCGGCGATCAGCGACAGCGGCCGGCCCACAACGGTTGACAGCGCATCGGTTTCGGCGGTCATCTCCTCGAGGATGTGGATCGCGGTGTTGTCGACCAGCGCGTGCACCGCGTCGAGTCGTAGACCGTCGGCGTGGAAGTCGCGCATCCAGCGCAGCGCGCAGTCGAGGATGTAGCGGCGCACCTCGTCGGCGTCGGGTCCGGTCAGGTTGACGCCCTCACCCCACGGATTGCTGACCGACGAGAGGTATGGCCCGTACTTGGGCAGGTAGTTGCCGGACGGCCCCAGGTGGTTGAACACCGCATCGATCAGAACGCCCAGCCCGCGAGCATGTGCGGCGTCGATCAGGCGCACCAAACCGTCTGGGCCGCCGTAGGGTTCGTGCACCGCATACCACAACACTCCGTCGTAGCCCCACCCGTACTTGCCGCTGAAGGCGTTGACGGGCATCAGCTGGACGAAGTCGACGCCGAGGTCCACCAGATAGTCCAGCTTCGCGATCGCGGCGTCGAACGTGCCTTCCGGGGTGAACGTGCCGGTGTGCAGCTCGTAGATCACCGCACCCTCGATGGAGCGGCCCGCCCACTGCGCGTCCGACCACTGCGCGGAGGAGGGATCCCAGAGTTGGGATCGCTCGTGCACACCGTCGGGCTGGCGGGCGGAGCGCGGATCCGGCAGCACCGTCGGGTCGTCGTCCAGGACGAAGCCGTACCGGGCGTCCTGGGCGGCCTCGACGTCGGCGCGCCACCAGCCGTCGTCGTCGACGGTCATGTCATGGAGCTGCCCGTCGACGTCGAGGCGCACCTGCTTGGGCAGCGGTGCCCACACGGCGAATTCAGGCATGAGATCTCTCCAAGAGAACGACGGGCAGCTCGGCGAACAATTCGTCGGCCCGTGTCGGGCCCGCCCACCGGTTACCGGTCAGGCGATCGGTCCACGTGCCGTCCGGCAAGGGCAGGGTCGTGTCGCCCCAGCCGTCGTGGTGCAACCGGACGGTCCAGCGGCTGACGGCGACGAGCACATCGACGCCGCGCTGGAACGCCACGATGTGAGGTGCGGCAGTACCGTCGGCGAGCACCGGACGGTAGTCGCCGGACAGGAACGCTTCAGGATGGTCGCGGCGGGCGTGCAACGCTGCGCGTACCACGCGAATCTTGCTGTGCGACAGCCGCTCCAGCTCCGAGCTGCGCGCCGCGTAGTCGACCGGCCTGCGATTGTCTGGGTCGACGAGGCTGTCCTCCCACAGCTCGGTGCCCTGATAGACGTCCGGGATACCGGGGACGGTGAGCGCCAGCAGCTTCTGGCCGAGTGCGTCGCTGTGGGCGTGCGGTTCGAGCTGCACCACCACTCCGGTGAGTTCGGTGGCGACCGGGCCGTCCAGGATGGCGTCGACCCAGGCGTGCACCGCGTCCTCGAACTCGGTGTCCGGGTCGTTCCACGAGGTGTGCCACATGGCTTCCCGGATGGCCTTCTCGGTGTAGGCGTGCAGGCGCGTCCGCAGCTCGTCGGTGACCTGGCCGTCGGCCGGCCACACGCCGAAGATGTTCTGCAACAGGAACAGTCCGGTCGCGGCGTCCGGCGCGGGTGTGGTGGTCTGCCAGCTGCCCACGAACTCGGCCCACAGCGACGGCACCTGCGACAGCACACCGATGCGTGCCCGTACATCCTCGCCGCGCTTGGTGTCATGGGTGGACAGCGTGGTCATCGACTTCGGCCACAAGCGGCCGCGGACCGCCGAGCTGCGATGAAATTCCGCGGCGCTGACGCCGAACCGGTGTGGCTCGCCGCCGACCTCGTTCAGCGACACCAGCCGGGCGTCGCGGTAGAAGTAGCAGTCCTCCACCGATTTCGCCGTCATCGCGCCGCACAGCTGCTGCAGCCGCGCACCCGGCTCGCTGGAGTCACTGGCCAGCGCTGCCGACACCAGCTGCAGCGGCACGGCCAGCTCGGGCTGGGCGGCCGCGGTGTGCGCGAAGGCGGTGGACAGCACCGCCGACAGGGTGAGGTAATCCGACCGGTACACACCGACTTCGGTCAACAGCGCCGCCACCGCATCGGGTAACTGCGGATGATCGGCGCCGACCGCCGCCACGATCGAGCGGCATAGTCGAGCCAGCTCGCTGGACAGCGTGGTGGTCGCGGTGCTGATCTTCAACTGCCGCAACAGTTCCGGGGCCCCGGCGTGGTCGAAACCCTCGGCATCGACCAGTTCGGTCAGCGCCTCGGCGCCGGTGGGGTCGATGAAGACACCGCCCACCTCGCGCAGTACGTCGTAGCCGGTGGTGCCGTCGACCGGCAGCGTGGGGTCCAGCGCCTCGTCGACACCGAGGATCTTCTCGATCACGATCCAGGCCTGCGGGCCGGTCAGCTCGCGCAGCCATCCCAGGTATCCGGTCGGATCGGTCAGCCCGTCGGGATGGTCGATGCGCACCCCGTCGACCAAACCCTCGCTGAACCAGCGGGCCACTTCGGCGTGCGACGTGTCGAAGACCTCCCGGTCTTCCTGGCGCAGACCCGCCAGTGAGGTGATCGAGAAGAATCGGCGATAGCCGCACACGCCGTTGCGCCACCCGATCAGCTTGTAGTGCTGCTGATCGTGCACCTCGGGGCCTGAGCCGTCGCCGGTTCCGGGCGCGATGGGGAACGCGAGGTCGCCGAGCCGCAACACCTCACCGTCTACGGTGAGGTCTGCGACATCGCTGTCAGATCCCAAGACCGGCAACAGGATTCGGCCCTCGGGATCGACGGACCAGTCGATGTCGAAGTATGTGGCGTACGGGGACTGTCGGCCGTGCTGCAACACGTCCCACCACCAGGGGTTGCGCTGCGGCTGATCGACCCCGACGTGGTTGGGGACGATGTCGACGACCAGACCCAAGCCGCGTGCTTTGGCCGCCTCGGCGAGCCGCGCCAAGCCGTCGGCACCTCCGAGTTCATCGGAGACCGTGGTCGGGTCGGTGACGTCGTAGCCGTGGGTGGAGCCCGGCGCCGCGGTCAGGATGGGGGAGAGGTAGAGGTGGGAGACGCCGAGATCGTCGAGATAGGAGATGAGTTTCTCGGCGTCGGCGAAGGTGAACGCGTCGCCCGCCGAATCGCCGCGCAGTTGTAGGCGGTAGGTGGACAGCACCGGGTAAGCCATAGCTGAGCCTGTTCCCGCTAGGCAGTCTTTTGAAGCACCAAAACCGAGCGAGATGGGACACTTATCGTTTCGCCCGCCTTCACGACCATGTCGGAGGTGCCGGTCGCCTCCGAGGTGTCCAGAACGGCGCTCCACTCCTGGGCGTATTCGCCGTCGGGAACGGTGAACTCGATCGGCTTCTTGTGGGCGTTGAAGCACAGCAGAAACGAATCGTCGACAACGCGCTCGCCGCGCAGATTCGGTTCCGGGATCGCTTCGCCGTTGAGGAAGACACCCACGAACTTGAAGCCGGAGTTCCAGTCGTCATGGGACATCTCCTGGCCGGCGGTGGTGAGCCAGGCGATGTCGCGCACCTGGTCGCCGGTGCGCAGGGGTTCGCCGTCGAAGAACCGGCGCCGCCGAAAGACCGGGTGTGCCTTGCGCAGTGCGGTCACCCGGGTGGTGAACTCCAACAGCTCGGCGTGGGTCTCCTTGCACGTCCAGTCCATCCAGGACAGCGGTGAATCTTGGCAGTAGACATTGTTGTTGCCCTGTTGGGTGCGGCCGATCTCGTCGCCGTGGGCGATCATCGGGGTGCCCTGCGAGAGCATCAGGGTGGCCAGGATGTTGCGCATCTGCTGATGGCGCAGTGCCATGATCGCAGGGTCGTCAGTCGGGCCCTCCACACCGCAGTTCCACGACCGGTTGTGGCTTTCGCCGTCGCGGTTGTCCTCGCCGTTGGCCTCGTTGTGTTTCTCGTTGTAGGACACCAGGTCGGCGAGCGTGAAGCCGTCGTGGCAGGTGACGAAGTTGATGCTCGCGCTGGGCCGCCGGCCGGTCGCCTCGTAGAGGTCCGACGAGCCGGTCAGCCGGGAGGCGAACTCGCCGAGGGTCGCGGGCTCGCCGCGCCAGTAGTCGCGGACGGTGTCGCGGTACTTGCCGTTCCACTCGGTCCACAGACCGGGGAAGTTGCCGACCTGATAGCCGCCTTCGCCGACATCCCACGGCTCGGCGATGAGCTTGACCTGGCTGATCACCGGATCCTGTTGCACCAGGTCGAAGAATGCGGAGAGCCGGTCGACGTCATAGAACTCCCGGGCCAGTGTCGAGGCCAGGTCGAAGCGGAATCCGTCGACGTGCATCTCCAGCACCCAGTACCGCAGCGAGTCCATGATCAGCTGCAGGGTGTGCGGATGCCGGGCGTTGAGACTGTTGCCGGTGCCGGTGAAATCCTTGTAAAAGCGTCTGTCGTCGTCGAGCAGCCGGTAGTAGGCGGCATTGTCGATACCGCGGAAATTGATCGTCGGGCCCAGGTGGTTGCCCTCGGCGGTGTGGTTGTAGACCACGTCGAGGATCACCTCGATCCCGGCGTCGTGGAACGAGCGCACCATGGTCTTGAATTCGGCTACCGCACCGCCGGCATGCTCGGTGGACGAGTACTGGTAGTGCGGCGCGAAGAAGCCGAAAGTGTTGTAGCCCCAGTAGTTTCGCAGTCCGAGATCCAGCAGGCGGTGATCGTGCATGAACTGGTGGACCGGCATCAGCTCGATGGCCGTCACGTTGAGGCTCTTGAGGTGGTCGATGACGGCCGGGTGGCCCAGCCCGGCATAGGTGCCGCGAAGCTCGTCGGGGATCCCGGGATGGGTTTGGGTCATCCCCTTGACGTGCGCCTCGTAGATGATCGTCTCGTGGTACGGCGTGCGCGGCGGATGGTCGGAACCCCACTGGAAGAACGGGTTGATCACCACGCTGGTCATGGTGTGGCCCAACGAGTCGACCATCGGCGGGGTGCCGCCGGATGCCAGATCCTCGGCGTCGAGGTCATAGGAGTACAGCGCCTGGCCGAATTCGAAGTCGCCGTGGAACGACTTGCCGTACGGGTCGAGCAGGAGCTTGCTGGGATCGCACCGGTGGCCGGCCGTCGGGTCCCAGGGGCCGTGCACCCGGAAGCCGTAGCGCTGTCCCGGCGTGACGGTCGGCAGATAGGTGTGCCAGACGAATCCGTCGACCTCGTCGAGGTTGATGCGGGTCTCGGTGCCGTCTTTGGCGATCAGGCAGAGCTCGACGGCGTCGGCGACCTCGGAGAACACCGAAAAATTGGTGCCGGCGCCGTCATAGGTGGCCCCGAGCGGGTACGGGGTACCCGGCCACCTGGTGACCAGCGCGGGTTCGCTCGATGCCATCGTTAGACCTTATCGACGTGGCGCGCGTGATGCGCAAGTTGTCACCACCACCGGGTGGCCGCCCCCAGCTGCCTGCCCAGCTCAGGGATCAACGTGCGCATGTACGTCGCGGAGATGTGATGAGAATCGTGGTAGACCAGCACATTTCCCTCGACGGCGCGGCACACGTCCGGACGGCACACCGCGTCGCTGAGGTCGAGGATCCGCATCTGCGGGAACTGCGCCAGGAAATCCAGGGTCTGATTGCGATCGGACAGCACGTCGGAGCGCTTGATCCCGCACGATTCTGCGTCGCCGCCCTTGGCCAGGCAATCGGTCGGGAAGAACGGTTGGCCGTTGCGCACCAGCCACGGGGTGTCACGCATCGCCAGGATCGGAATGTTGTTGTCCGACAAGGTTTGCCAAATCCCGATGTAGGTGGCCGGCATCACGTCGCCCGGCTTGATGTTCCACGGCCGGGTCGAGGTGGTGAACACGAAGCTGGGGCGGTCGCTGATCAGCTTGGCCATCACCCGTTCGTTCCACTCGTGGCAGTTCGGGTACGGCCGGTTGTCGCCCATCACCAGCGGTTCCTGCTCGGTGGTCAGCGGGCAGCCCATCTTGAGATACGTGACGATTTTGAAGTGGTGCATCTTGGCCAGCGCATCCAGGGCGGTGATCCAGTGCTCGGCGTGCGATCCGCCCGCCAGGGCGATGGTTCGGGTCGCCGACAGGTCGCCGTAGGTGCAGTTGATGACCCCGACATTGTCGAAATCACTGATACAGCCGTCGTTGGTGGATTCGGGCAGATCGTTCTTGGCCTCGAGCACGGTGGGCCGCATCGGCAGCTTCGGTACCCGGGCGTGTTCGGTCAGGGCGCGCGCTCCCGGGTAACCCGCGGCCGAGAGCGTCACCAGTTCCTTGCCATGTGAGCGCTGCACGGTGACGTGCTCGCGCCAGGTGAACGAGGTCGCTGTCAGCGCCACCCCTAGTAGCGCCACGGTGGTGCCCAGCGCGATGGTGGGCCTGCGCAGGCGGGTGCGCCACGGAATGGTGGGCTGCGGCGTCACGGGCGCCGCGGCATTGCGCCGAAACCTCAGCGGCTCCTCGACGAACCGCATCGTCAGGTAGGCCAACACACCCGAGATCGCGAGGATGATCGCGCCGTCGAGGAAGCCGGCCCGGCTGCCGCCGGTGTAGGCCAGCCAGAAGATCAGCAGCGGCCAGTGCCACAGGTACAGGGAGTAGGCCATCGCGCCGAGGGTCATCAGCGGGGCGGCCGACAACAGCCGGTTGGGCAGCGGCAGGCGGTCACTGGTCGACGGCCTGGCCTGACGGTTCGCCGCCGCCAGGATCATCAGCACGGTCGCCCCGACCGGCACCAGCGCCCACGGACCGGGGAACTCGCGGACCCCGTCGATCAACGCGCCGCACGAGACGATCGCGGCCAGCCCGACCGTCGCCGCCGCCGTGCGCAGCCACATCGGCCAGCGGATGTACGGCACCGCCGCACCCACCAGAACGCCCAGCAGCAGCTCCCAGGCCCGGGCGAAGCTGTTGTAGTACGCGGCGGTCTGGTCGTTGACGTGCAGCACCGCGGCAAAGCTGAATGACGCGATGGTGAGGGCGGTTAGCAAAGCAACGAACGTTGGCCGCAAACGCTCGCCCAGGGGGCGTCTCAGCAAATATGCGAACGCGAAAATAAGAACAAGGAACGAAAGGTAAAACTGGCCCTGAACGGACATCGACCAGATGTGCTGCAGCGGACTGACCGCCTCACCGGCCCGCAGGTAGTTCGACTCCGTCGCCGAAAGCTCCCAGTTCTGGTAGTACGCCAGGCTCGCCAGGCTCTGGTCAGCAAAGGTCTCCCAGCGGGTCTGGGGCTGGATGAGGACGGTCAAAACGGCACCGGCGGCAAGCACCACGACCAGTGCCGGCAGCAGCCTCCGGACAAGTCGGCGGATCTCTGGCCAGGGCGACAGCGAAGAGTCAGGATTCAGCGCGGTACGTAACAGGGAACCGCCGAAGAAAAACCCGGAGAGCACCAGGAAAACGTCCACGCCGCCCGAGACGCGACCGAACCACACGTGGAACACCGCGACGAGGGCGATCGCCAACCCGCGCAGACCGTCCAGATCGTGACGGTAGAAGCCCGATTTCCGCGATCCCATCGCCGCACCGGAAGGAGAGTCCGCTGGCGTCGCTGCTGACGGGCGGGGCGGGCTGAGGGTGAACATGATCGGAACACAATCTACCCAACCCCGGTATTCTTCTCATCCGCAGCGAACGGCGTGCCGAACCTACGGAATCCGTTGAGCAAACGCATTCCGGGGCCGGATCTCGCCTCGGCTAGGCTCACACAGCGTGTCGGCGTTGACCCCCACCAGATCAGTGAGATCGACGCCGCCCATATCTGGCACCCGTACAGCACGATCGGCGCCGAGGCCATGGCGCCCGTGGTGGCCACCGGTGCGCACGGCGCGTGGCTGACTCTGGTTCGCGACGACACCGAGATCAGGGTGCTCGATGCGATGGCGTCCTGGTGGACGGCGGTGCACGGCCACGGCCACCCGGTGCTCGACGCGGCGCTGAGCCGCCAGCTGTCGACGATGAATCACGTCATGTTCGGCGGGTTGACCCACGAGCCCGCCGCGCGTCTCGCGCAGTTGCTGGTGGACATCACGCCCGCTGGGCTGGAGACCGTGTTCTTCTCCGACTCCGGCTCGGTGGCAGTGGAGGTCGCGGTCAAGATGGCGCTGCAGTACTGGCGCAGCGCGGGTCGCTTCGGCAAGTCCAAGCTGATGACGTGGCGTGGCGGATATCACGGCGACACCTTCACCCCGATGAGCGTCTGTGACCCCGACGGCGGCATGCATTCGCTGTGGAGCGACGTTCTCTTCCCGCAGGTGTTCGCACCTCCGGTGCCGGGTGACTACGACCCGGCATACGTCGCGGCGTTCGGAGAGCAGCTGCTCGAGCACGCCGATTCACTCGCCGCCGTGATCGTCGAGCCGGTGGTGCAGGGCGCCGGCGGGATGCGATTCCACGATCCGCGCTACCTGACCGATCTGCGCGCGCTGTGCGACCGCGCCGAAGTGCTGCTGATCTTCGACGAGATCGCCACCGGGTTCGGGCGCACCGGCGAGCTGTTCGCCGCCGACCACGCCGGGGTCAGTCCGGACATCATGTGCGTCGGCAAGGCGCTGACCGGTGGTTACGTCACACTGGCGGCAACACTGTGCACGCTGGACATCGCGCGGACGATCAGCGGCAGCGAGGCCGGTGCGTTGATGCACGGCCCGACGTTCATGGCCAACGCGCTGGCGTGTGCGGTGTCGGTGGCCTCGGTCGAACTGCTGCTCGCGCAGGACTGGCGCGGCCGGGTCGCCGAGATCGGCGCCGGTCTGGCCCGGGGGCTCGAGCCGGCCGGCGCGCTGTCGTCGGTGGCCGATGTCCGGGTGCTCGGTGCGATCGGAGTCATCGAGACCCGGGAGCCCGTCGACCTGACCGTCGCGACCCCGGTGGCCCTGGACAACGGCGTCTGGCTGCGGCCTTTCCGCAACCTCATCTACGCGATGCCGCCGTTCATCTGCACGCCGGACGAGGTGGATCAGATCACCTCGGCGATGGTGGCCTTGGCCCGTGCTTTAACCTGAACGGTGTTCAAGTAGCGTCGGAGGAGTGCCTGTGACCCGCGTCGGTCTTTCCCCACTGGCCTGGCTCGACACCGTCGAGCAGCAGCGCCGGGACGCCGGCCTGCGCCGATCGCTGCGCACCCGGCCCGCGGTGGCCACCGAATTGGACCTGGCCTCCAACGATTATCTGGGCCTGTCCCAGCATCCCGCGGTCATCGACGGTGGGGTGGCCGCGTTGCGCACCTGGGGTGCGGGCTCGACCGGCTCGCGGCTGGTCACCGGAAACACCGAACTGCACGAGGAATTCGAAAGCGCCCTGGCCGATTTCGTCGGCGCCGAGGCCGCACTGGTGTTCTCCTCGGGCTACACCGCCAACATCGGCGCCACTGTGGCGCTGTCCGGCCCGGGGTCACTGATCGTGTCCGACGCGCTGTCGCACGCCTCGCTGGTCGATGCCTGCCGGCTGTCGCGGGCGCGGGTCGTCGTCGCGCCGCACCTCGATGTCGAGGCGGTCGAGGCCGCATTGGCCGGGCGCGACGAAGAGCGGGCGCTGGTCATCACCGAGTCGGTGTTCAGCACCGACGGCGCGCTGGCGCCCCTGCGCAGGCTGCATGAGGTCTGCCGCAAGCACGGGGCGCTGTTGCTGGTCGACGAGGCCCACGGCCTCGGGGTCCGCGGCACCGGCGGACGCGGCCTCATCCACGAGGCCGGATTGGCCGGGGCGCCCGATGTGATCATGACGACCACCATGTCGAAGTCGCTGGGCAGCCAGGGCGGCGCGGTGCTCGGCCCCGCCGCGGTGCGCGACCACCTGATCGACGCCGCACGCACGATGATCTTCGATACCGGACTGGCTCCGGCGCCAGTCGGCGCCGCACTGGCCGCGCTCACCGTGCTGGCCGCCGAGCCGCAGCGGGCCACGGCCGTCATCGACCGGGCCCGGGAGTTGGCCGAGATGTGCGACGTCCCCGAGAAGCCCGAATCTGCCGTCGTATCAGTCATTCTCGGGGACCCCGAGATCGCGGTGGCGGCGGCGAGCGCCTGTCTGGAGGCCGGGGTGCGGGTCGGCTGTTTCCGGCCGCCGACGGTTCCGGCGGGCACCTCGCGGCTGCGGCTTACCGCGCGGGCGTCGTTGACCGACGACGAGATGGACACCGCGCGCGACGTCCTGACGTCGGTATTGGCGGCGCAGCCCCGATGAGCGTGCTGGTCGTCACCGGCACCGGGACCGGGGTGGGAAAGACCGTCGTGACCGCGGCGCTGGCCTGCAACGCGCGGGTCGCCGAGCGGGACGTCGCGGTATGTAAGCCGGTACAGACGGGCACCGCCGACGGCGACGACGACCTCGCCGAAGTCGGCAGGCTCTCCGGCGTCACCGAACTGTTCGGCGTCGCCCGCTATCCCGATCCGCTGGCGCCGGCGGCCGCGGCCGAAAGCGCCGGCCTGCCGCTGCCCAGCACCGGCGAGCTGCTGAGCGTCATCCGCGACGTCGACCGGCCCGGCCGGCTGACGCTGGTCGAGGGTGCCGGTGGCCTGCTCGTGGAACTGACGGCCGACGGTGCGACGCTGCGCGACCTCGCGGTCGAACTGGCCGCGCCGGTGCTCGTCGTCGTCGAACCGGGCCTGGGCACGCTGAATCACACCTCCCTGACCTTGGAAGGGCTTGGCGCCAAAGGGCTTTCGTGTGCCGGCCTGGTGATCGGCGCCTGGCCCGCCCAGCCCGGCCCGGCGGAGAAGTCCAATCGTGACGCGCTGGCCAAACTGGCTCCGGTCCGCGCCGCGTTGCCGGCGGGAGTGGCCGCGGTGTCGCCGAATGACTTCGCGTTGTTCAGCGCTCGGGCGTTCGACCCGGACTGGGTCGCCGGCCTGATCTGAGATGGCGCACTCGATTGAGCTGCTCCTCGACCAGCGGGCCGACGATGCGGTCCGGCACACCTGGCAGGCGTTGGCCGATGCCGGTCTGCCCAGTCAGCTGCGGGTTACCTCCGACGCCAACCGCCCGCACATCACGTTGATCGCCGCCGAGCGGATCTCGCCCGATGTGGACGAGCGGCTGGCCGAACTCGCGGACCGCTTCCCGCTCCGTGCCGTCCTGGGCGCACCACTGATCTTCGGCGCCGGACGGATGACGCTGGCCCGGCTGGTGGTTCCCTCCGCGGCGCTTCTGGCTCTGCACGAGCACATTTACGACCTGTGCCTGCCGTCGGTGATCAATGTCTTCGCACACAGCGCCCCGGGCCGGTGGACGCCGCATGTCACGCTGGGGCGCCGGTTCACCCCGGCTCAAGCCGGCGACGCCCTCGGATTGGTCGACGGGATCACCGCCGATATCCGGGCCGGCATCGTCGGTTTGCGGCGGTGGGACAGCGATGCGCGGACCGACCATATACTGATCAGTTGACCTGCGCGGCAACGCTTTTGGGAACGCACATCTTCCAGCCGTCGATCACCAGCTCGCGTACCTCGTCGAGGTCGACCGCATCAAGGCGGACGTGGATCCAGTTGTAGCGCATGTCCGATGGGCGGGGCAGTGCGAACTTGTCCGGCTCGGCGGCCACCATCGCCTCGCGTTCCTCCTTCGGGAACCCGACCCCCATTACGGTCTCGTCGCGGGAGAACGCGAGGAAAACCAGCCTGCCGGCCCGGAACGTGATCCGGTCGCGAACCACCGTTTCGTAGGCTCTTGGCAGCGCAAGTGCGATCGGGCGCACCTGGTCGACGGTGATCACACCGGCAGGCTGCGCCGCGCCGCGATGCCGTCGACCAGCAGCTGCACCCCGAAGCCGAACCGGCGGCTGGGGTCGGCGCCGAGCACGGACTGTTCGTCGGGGAGGTCGGCACCGGCGGCGTCCCACTGCAGACGGGACTGCTCGTCAGCGGTGAAGCCCAGCACGTAGTAGAGGACGGTGCGGCCCGCGGTCACGGCGTGCCCGGTATCGACGCCCGCGGCGATCGCCGCGTCGGCCAGCCAATCCAGGATCTGCGTCATCGCCGCCGACTGGCCTGCGGCGAAACTGGCGGACACCAGCTCGGCGCCGTCGGTGTGCGACAGCAGGGCGTCGCGCAACTGATCGCAGATCGCCTCGACGCGGACGCGCCAGTCCGCAGGAACGTCGTGGACAGTGCGCAGGATTCGGTCAGCCACCGCGCCGAGAAGTTGCTGCTTGTTGGCGAAGTGCCAGTACAGCGCGCCGGGGAGACCGCGAGCTCGCGGGCCAGCCGCCGCATGGACAGGTCGGCCATGCCGTAGTTGTCCAGCAGTGTCGTCGCCGCATCGACCACGTCGCGTTTGTGGAGCTGCACACGCGTAGCCTAGCCTGAACACTGTTCAAGTTGGCGAACGCAGGAGGACTAGCCGGTGACGCAGGCAGCGACGGACGTATTGGCACTGGCGCGCGAGCAGGTGCTCGAGCGCGGCGAGGGGCTGTCCCGCGATCAGGTGCTCGAGGTCTTGCAGCTGTCCGACGATCACCTCGAAGAACTCCTGGCCTTGGCCCACGAGGTCCGGATGAAGTGGTGTGGCCCCGAGGTCGAGGTCGAGGGCATCATCAGCCTGAAAACCGGTGGCTGCCCTGAGGATTGCCACTTCTGTTCGCAGTCCGGCCTGTTCGCCTCGCCGGTGCGCAGCGCCTGGCTGGACATCCCGAGCCTGGTCGAGGCCGCCAAGCAGACCGCCAAGTCCGGCGCCACCGAGTTCTGCATCGTGGCCGCCGTGCGCGGGCCCGACGAGCGGCTGCTGGCCCAGGTGGCCGCGGGCATCGAAGCGATCCGCAACGAGGTCGACATCCAGATCGCCTGCTCGCTGGGGATGCTCACCCAGGAGCAGGTGGATCGCCTCAAGGAGATGGGCGTCCACCGCTACAACCACAACCTGGAGACCGCGCAGTCCTACTTCCCGAACGTCGTCACCACCCACTCGTGGGAGGAGCGCTGGGGAACGCTGGAGATGGTGCGCGAGGCCGGCATGGAGGTGTGCTGCGGCGGCATCCTCGGCATGGGGGAGACGCTCGAGCAGCGCGCCGAGTTCGCCGCGAACCTGGCCGAACTCGATCCGCACGAGGTGCCGCTGAACTTCCTGAACCCGCGCCCGGGCACCCCGTTCGGTGATCTGGAGGTGTTGCCGGCGTCCGAGGCCCTCAAGGCCGTCGCCGCGTTCCGCCTGGCACTGCCGCGCACGATGCTCCGGTTCGCCGGCGGCCGGGAGATCACGCTCGGCGACCTCGGCGCCAAGCAGGGCATCCTCGGTGGCATCAACGCCGTGATCGTCGGAAACTACCTGACCACGCTGGGTCGCCCGGCTGAGGCCGATCTCGAGCTGCTCGAAGATCTGCAGATGCCGATCAAGGCTCTGAACGCCAGCCTGTAGTGGCGATGGTCGGACAGCTGCCCGCACCGGTGAGTGCCGGGGTCTACAACGTCTACACCGGCGAGCCCGCAGGCAGCGTCGTGCCCACCGCGGCTCAGCTCGGTCTGGAGCCGCCTCGTTTCTGCGCGGAGTGCGGACGCCGGATGGTGGTCCAGGTGCGCCCGGACGGCTGGTGGGCCAAGTGCTCGCGGCATGGTCGGGTCGACTCCCACGATCTGGAGGACCAGCGGTGAATCTCGAACCACAGCAACGCTTTTCGAAGCGTCGCGCGGCCATCGTGGTGTTCATCGGGTTGACGGTGGCAGGTGCGGTGATCGGCGCGGTGTGGTCGGTGCTGGCGCCCTCGGCGCACGGCGTGGTGGCGCTGACCCGCTCGGGTCAGCGGGTGCAGACCTACCTCGGCAGCGAATCCGATCATCTGTTCGTGGCGGCGGCATTGCTCATCGGGTTGCTGACGTCGATGGCGATCGTGGCGGCGGTACTGGTGTGGCAGTGGCGCGCCCATCGTGGCCCGCTGCTGGCGACGGCGCTGTGGGTGGGTTCGATCGCCGGCGCCGGTGCGGCCGCGGGTGTGGGCGCGCTGCTGGTGCGCTGGCACTACGGGCCGGTGCCGTTCGACACGGCTCCGGTCACCCCGGAAAATCGGATCTTCTACTACTCCGAGGCGCCGCCGGTGTTCTTCGCGCACGGGCCGTTGCAGATCGCGACGACGCTACTGTTCCCGGCCGCGATCGCGGCGCTGACATATGCCTTGATGGCGGTGGCCACACCGCGTGACGATCTCGGGGCTCTGCCTGCGGCCGAACGCGCCCCCGCTTAGTTAGAGCGGGCGCAGGGGAACCCGGCCGCCGGACACCACGCGCGCGACGATCCCGCCGAGGCGCCACATGCCCGCGTAGGTCATCGGATTGAGCAGCGTCGGCCACTTCGTCCGCACGATGTGCTCGTCGATCGGGCGCTGGGCGAACCGGTCGGTCAGCCAGCGCAGCGTCATCGGCGCCGACATCGGGTGCAACAGCATGTGCTCGCTGAACATGTCGCGGTGGTAGGTCACCCGCGCCCCGCCCGCGGAGTAGGTGTGCACCAGGTCGTCGATGTCGTCGACGTCGATCACCGAATCGTGCACGGCCTGCACGATCAGTACCGGCAGGTCCGGCACCGCCTTGCCGAGCTTGATGTTGTCGAAGACGTACTGAACCTCCGGCGTCGCGAGGATCTCCTCCAGCGGCGGGTGCACCAGATCGTCGAAGTCGGTGCGGAACAGCCGGACGACGGCCTCCGCGGTCGTCATGTTCTCGAGGCTCCGCAGCAGGGCCAGCCCGTCCTCGGTGGCGTTCTGCTCGATAACCCGGTTCAGATCGGGATAGGTCTTGGCCAGCGCGGCGACCACCAGCGCGGGCAACGCGGCCAGGTACGAGCCGTTGAGCCGGCGGAACGTGTGGCCCAGGTCGCCGACCGGCGAACCCAGGACGGCGCCGACGATGTTCAGCTCGGGGGCGTAGTCCTCGTGCACCTCGGCCGCCCACGCGGTGGCGAGCCCACCGCCGGAGTAGCCCCACAACCCGACCTGGCTGTCCGCGGCGAGGCCGAACGCCTCGAACCCGAGCGCTGCCCGCAGACCGTCCAGGACGGCGTAGCCGGGTTCGTAGGGGGCGCCCCAGATTCCGGCCGGACCCTCATGGTCGGGAACTGAAACCACCCAGCCCTCGGCGAGTGCGGCCGCGACGAGCAGGTACTCCAGCTGGGGCAGCGAGCCGACCGCCTTGGCGTGCCTGCGCATGGCGTAGGACGGGAAGCAGCGCGAGGCCACCGCGTCGATGGCGCACTGGTACGAGACGACGTTGCGGACCTGGTGAGGGGTGTGGCCGGTCGGGATGAGCACGGTGGTGACGGTGGCCTGCGGCAACCCGTTGTGGTCGGTGCTGCGGTACAGCAGCTGGGTGGCCCGAACCCGCTGCGGGATCAGTCCCAGAAAGCCCAGCTGAACGTCGCGGGAGCGCAGCACGGTGCCCGGCTCGGCATGCTCGAAACCGGCGGGCGGTTCGTAGAACGGGTCCTCGTCCGGAAGCAGCGGATGCGCACCACGCTCGAGTTCCTCGTGCGGGGCGCGGCCGATCCATTCGGGGCTCGGCGCCCCGGTGCCTACCGGATGCATTCCACCCTTTCTACCTTAAGAAGGGTCTAAGAAGCCAGCCGACTCACCCGGGTGGCCGCAACGCGGCAAACTCGTCGGTCACCCTCAGATGCGAGTCGGTGAAGCGATACAGCGCCGCCGGACGGCCGCCGCTGCGGCCTGGATGGGCCGTCGTCCCGGTCGGTGTGATGACGCCGCGGCGCGCGAGCACCCGCTGCAGATTGGTGGCGTCGACCTGATAGCCGAGGGCGGCGCCATAGATGTCGCGCAATGTCGAGAGCGCGAATTCCCTTGGCGTCAGGGCGAATCCGATATTCGTGTAGGACAACTTCGCGACCAGCCTGGTGCGGGCGTATTCGACCATAGGGGCGTGGTCGAAGGCCATCTCCGGCAGGGCGCTGACCGGATGCCAGCGGGTGTCCGGCGGCAGCTCGGGGGTGGCGACCGAGGGCACCAGGCCGAGGAACGTCGAGGCGATCGTGCGAACACCGGGCACGCGGCCCGGATCGGAGAAGACCGCGAGTTGTTCCAGGTGGGCGATCTCGCGGACGTCGACCTTCTCGGCCAGTTGGCGGCGCACCGAACTGGTCAGGTCTTCGTCGGCACGCAGCCTGCCGCCGGGCAAAGACCACTTGCCTCGCTCGGGTTCCAGGCCGCGCTGCCATAACAGCACGTTAAGGGTGGGTGTACGCGACTGGACGTCGCCAACCTGGAATACGACGGCGAGTACTTCGTGTTCGGTGCTAGTATGGGGCACGTTTTCGATTATAAGTCGAAAACCTCGAAAGCAAGACAGGAGGCGGAAATGACCGTCCTGGATCGTTCTGACGCCGTCGACGGCGCCGTTGGGGCTGGCCTTGTCGCTCGCATCACCGACGGCCCCGGTGGTTACACCGGTGTGAACGGTGACGAGGAATGGGCCGCCGAGATTCGCCGGCTGGCCACCTTGCGCAACGCGACCATCCTGGCGCACAACTACCAGCTGCCGGCCATTCAGGACGTCGCCGACCACGTCGGTGACTCGCTGGCGCTGTCCCGGATCGCCGCCGAGGCCGCCGAAGAGACGATCGTGTTCTGCGGCGTGCACTTCATGGCCGAGACCGCCAAGATCCTGAGCCCCGAGAAAACCGTACTGATCCCGGATCAGCGTGCCGGCTGTTCGCTGGCCGACTCGATCACCGCCGAGGAACTGCAGGCCTGGAAGGACGAGCACCCCGGTGCGGTCGTCGTCTCCTACGTCAACACCACCGCGGCCGTGAAGGCGCTCACCGACATCTGCTGCACCTCGTCCAACGCCGTCGAGGTGGTGGCCTCCATCCCGGAAGACCGCGAGGTGCTGTTCTGCCCGGACCAGTTCCTCGGCGCCCACGTGCGCCGGATGACCGGTCGGACCAACCTGCACGTCTGGGCCGGCGAGTGCCACGTGCACGCGGGCATCAACGGCGACGAACTGGCCGACCAGGCTCGCAGCCACCCCGATGCCGAGCTGTTCGTCCACCCCGAATGTGGCTGCGCCACATCGGCGCTGTATCTGGCCGGTGAAGGCGCCTTCCCGGCGGACCGGGTTCACATCCTGTCCACCGGCGGCATGCTGGACGCCGCCAAGGCCTCCAACGCCAAGCAGGTGCTGGTCGCCACCGAAGTCGGGATGCTGCACCAATTGCGCCGCGCCGCACCGGGAATCGATTTCCAGGCCGTCAACGACCGGGCGTCCTGCAAGTACATGAAGATGATCACCCCGGCCGCGTTGCTCCGCTGCCTGGTCGACGGCGCCGATGAGGTCGACGTCGATCCCGAGACCGCCAGGCTGGCCCGCGCCAGCGTGCAGCGGATGATCGAGATCGGCCAGCCCGGCGGCGGCGAATGACGCGCTCCTTCGCCTGCGGGGCCGGCGCCGCGGGTGTGGACTGGCAGCAGCGTGCCGACGTCGTGGTGATCGGCACCGGAGTGGCGGGTCTGGCCGCGGCCCTGGCCGCACACCGAAAGGGCAGTCGCACAGTCATTCTGAGCAAGGCCCCTGATACCGCGACGTTCTACGCTCAGGGGGCATCGCGGTCGTGCTGCCGCACACCGACGATTCGGTGGAAGCGCACGTCCGCGACACCCTGGCGGCGGGCGCCGGGTTATGCGACCCCGAGGCGGTCCGTTCGATCGTCGCTGACGGTTACCGCGCGGTGGCCGACCTGGTCGACGACGGCGCCCGGTTCGATGAGAGTGCGCCCGGGCAGTGGGCGCTGACCCGTGAGGGTGGCCACTCCCGCAGGCGCATCATCCACGCCGGGGGTGACGCCACCGGGGCCGAGGTGCAGCGCGCACTCGACCATGCCGCCGCTACCCTGGACATCCGGCGCAATCATGTTGCGCTGCAAGTCCTCAGCGATGGCACGGCAGTCACTGGTGTTCTGGTTCGCAACGCCGACGGTCTGGGCATCGTGCACGCCCCGTCGGTCATCCTCGCCACCGGTGGACTGGGCCACCTGTACCGGGCGACCACCAATCCGGAAGGCTCCACCGGCGACGGCATCGCCCTGGCGCTGTGGGCCGGCGTCGGCGTCACCGATATCGAATTCGTCCAATTCCACCCGACCATGCTGTTCGACCGCAACGCCACCGGACGCCGGCCGCTGATCACCGAGGCGCTGCGCGGCGAGGGCGCGGTGCTGCGTGACGCCCGCGGCGAGTCGATGACCGCACAACACCCCATGGGCGATCTCGCCCCCCGCGACGTCGTGGCCGCGGCCATCGAGGCCCGACTGCGTGAAACCGGCGACGAGTGCGCGTATCTCGACGCACGCTCCATCGACCAGTTCGCGCAACGCTTCCCGACGGTCACGGCAGCCTGCCGCGCCGCGGGCATCGATCCCACCCGGCAGCTGATCCCGGTCGTGCCGGGCGCACACTACAGCTGCGGCGGGGTGGCCACCGACGTGTCCGGCCGGACCGAACTGCCCGGCTTGTTCGCCGCCGGCGAGGTGGCCCGAACCGGCATGCACGGCGCCAACCGGCTGGCCTCCAACAGCCTGCTCGAGGGTCTGGTCGTCGGAGCTCGCGCCGGCCGCGAAGCCGTCGAGCACGCCCGCAACGCCGGCGCCCCGGTCGCCAAAGCCGAAGAGCGCCAACACAATGCACTCGACCGCACACGACTGCAAGCCGCCATGACCCAGTGGGCTTCCGTAGTAAGGGACGCCGCCGGCCTGCATCAACTCACCGACATCCTGGCCGGGGCAACATCAACGCGCATGACCACCCGCGCCGCCGCCGAGGACGTCGCACTCACGGCCACCGCCCGCGCGGTGACCGCGGCGGCGTTGGCGCGCACCGAATCCCGGGGCTGCCACCACCGCGGCGATCACCCGGACACCGATCCGGCACAGGCCTTCAGTCGCACCCTGCACGGTGACCACGCGGCGGCCTGCCTGCAATGAAACTCACCGACGACGAGCTCGCGCAAGCTCGCATCACGATCCTTCGCGGCCTCGACGAGGACCTGCGCTACGGCCCCGATGTCACCACTCTGGCCACGGTTCCCGAGGACGCCGGCACGGTTGCATCGCTGGTGTCCCGGGAGCCCGGCGTCGCCGCCGGGATCGACGTGGCGCTGCTGGTCCTCGACGAAGTGCTCGGTGCGGACGGCTATCAGGTCGTCGACCGGGTGGACGACGGCACCCGGCTGGAGGCCGGTGCTGCCCTACTTCGGGTGCAGGCGCCGACGCGGGGGCTGTTGACCGCCGAACGGACCCTGCTGAACCTGGTGTGCCACCTGTCGGGGATCGCGACCGCCACTGCGGCGTGGGTCGACGCCGTCGACGGCACCAAAGCCAAGATCCGCGACACCCGCAAGACCCTGCCAGGGCTGCGGGCACTGCAGAAGTACGCGGTCCGGCTGGGCGGCGGCGTCAATCACCGGATGGGCTTGGGCGACGCCGCGCTGATCAAGGACAACCACGTCGCCGCCGCCGGTTCGGTGGTCGCCGCGCTGCGGGCCGTGCGTGCCGCCGCGCCGGATCTGCCGTGCGAGGTCGAGGTGGACACCCTCGAACAGCTCGACGAGGTGCTCGCCGAGGATGTGCAGCTGATCCTGCTGGACAACTTCCCGGTGTGGCAAACCCAGATCGCGGTCCAGCGTCGCGACGCCAACGCCCCCGGCGTGCTGCTGGAGTCCTCAGGCGGCCTCAGTCTGGACAGCGCCGCCGAATATGCCGGTACCGGGGTCGACTTCCTCGCAGTGGGGGCGTTGACCCACTCGGTACGGGTCCTCGACGTCGGTCTGGACCTCTAGGCGATATCGGCGACGAACGCGCCGACGCCGCGCTTCACGCCGCGACGGGCAACCCCGGGCAGCGACGGATCGTCGGTGCCCGCGGGCACCACCCGCGGATTCACCAGATGCAGGGTCGTGCGGCCGTGCCGGATGTCGGCCTCGCCGGCGGCCAGGATGTTCTTGACCCAGTTGGTCTTGCCGTGGCCGAGCATGACGGCCAGGGTGTCGCCCTTGCGGAAGGCCGAGACCACCGTCTCGTACTGCTTGCCCGAGGTGCGGCCACGGTGCGAGATGACCGACATCCCCGGCATGAATTTGGCCAGCGGCTTCACTGCCGGATTGAAGTACTTGATCTGGAAGTTCTCGAACCAGACCGGGAACTTCATCGGCACGCCGGGGGCGTTGTTCGGGTGATCCTTGGTCGACATGGCGCTCACGTTAGGCGGCCGCGCCCCGGCGCACCAGGGACAGCACCACCGCCGCCGCCGCGAACAGGCCGGAGAACGTCCGGTTCATCGCTCTCTGCTGGCGTGGTGTGCGCAGCCACCGCAACAGCCGGGATGCCAGCCCGGTGTAGGCGCCCATCACCACCAGATCGACGACGACCATCGTCGCCCCGATCGCGAGGTACTGCGGCAACAGGGGAGCGGTCGGCACCACGAACTGGGGCAGCACCGCCAGCAGGAACACCAGCCCTTTCGGGTTGGTGACGTTGACCAGGCAGCCACGCACCAGCAGGGTCCAACGCCCGCCTCCGGCGGTGGTGTCAAGCTGTTCGCCGAGGTCAAAGGGCTTGCTGCGCCATTGTCGGACGGCCAGATAGATCAGGTAGGCCACGCCGATCCACTTGATCACCGTGAACGCGACGATCGACTGCGCGACCGCCGCGCCCAGGCCGACCGCCACCGCCACGAGTTGCAGCATCAGGCCTATCTCCAGCCCCGTGATGCTCCAGTAGCCGCGGCGCAGACCGTGCGCCAGGCCGGTCGCCATGGACTGGATCGCACCGGCCCCGGGGGACACACTGATGGCGATCGCGGCGCCGATGAAGGCCAGCCACAGCTCAAATTGCATACCCGCAGTATCCGGGCCGGTGGCGGCCGCGCTCAATCGATTTTTATTCGGGTGCACCGATCGGGGACAATTGATCCGATGACCAGCTTCGCCATGAACCGGATCGACCTGCGCGGCCGCGCGCTGACCGCCGCCTCGCTGCGTGCGGCGCTTCCGCGCGGCGGCGTGGACGTCGACGCTGTGGTCCCGACGGTCCGGCCGATCGTCGACGACATCGCCGAGCGCGGTGCCGTCGCGGCACTGGAGTACGGCGAGAAATTCGACGGGGTGCGCCCCGCGACCGTGCGGGTTCCCGTCGCCGCGCTGGGTGAGGCGCTGGCCGAACTGCCGGCCGATGTGCGCGCCGCGCTCGAGGTCGCGATCGATCGCACCCGCGCCGTGCATGCCGATCAGCGGCGCACCGACGCCACCACGCTGTTCGACTCCGGCGCCTCGGTCACCGAGCGCTGGGTGCCGGTGGAGCGCGTCGGTCTGTATGTGCCCGGCGGTAATGCCGTCTACCCGTCCAGTGTGGTGATGAACGTCGTGCCCGCGCAGACCGCCGGAGTCGACTCACTGGTGATCGCCAGCCCGCCACAGGCCGGTCATGGTGGCCTGCCGCACCCGACGATCCTCGCGGCGGCCGCGCTGCTCGGCGTCGAGGAGGTATGGGCGGTCGGCGGCGCGCAGGCGGTGGCCCTGATGGCCTACGGCGGCACCGACACCGACGGCGCCGAGCTGGCACCCGTCGACATGGTCACCGGGCCGGGCAACATCTACGTGACCGCTGCCAAGCGAATCTGCCGTTCGCAGATCGGTATCGACGCCGAGGCCGGGCCCACCGAGATCGCGATCCTCGCCGACCACACCGCCGACCCGGTCCATGTCGCGGCCGATCTGATCAGCCAGGCCGAGCATGACGTGATGGCCGCCAGTGTGCTGGTGACCGACAGCACCGAGCTGGCGCAGGCCACCGAAGCCGAATTGGCCGTGCAGCTGGAGACCACCAAGCACCGGGAGCGGGTGACCGAAGCGCTGCGCGGTCGCCAGTCCGGCATCGTGCTGGTCGACGATGTCGACACCGGAATTCGGGTCGTCAACGCTTATGCCGCAGAGCATTTGGAGATCCAGACCGTGGACGCCAACGAGGTGGCCGGCCGCATCCGCGCGGCCGGGGCGATCTTCGTCGGGCCGTGGTCGCCGGTCAGCCTCGGTGACTACTGCGCCGGGTCGAACCACGTGCTGCCCACCGCGGGCTGCGCAAGGCACTCCAGCGGCCTGTCGGTGCAGACGTTCCTACGCGGCATCCACGTCGTGGACTACACCGAGGCGGCGCTCAAAGACGTGTCAGGACATGTGATCACACTGGCCAAGGCCGAGGATCTGCCGGCTCACGGTGAGGCGGTCCGCCGGAGGTTCGAGCGGTGAGCCCCATTCCCGGAGCCGGCGTGACGCTGGCCGATCTGCCGCTGCGCGATGACCTGCGCGGGAAATCTCCCTACGGCGCTCCGCAACTCGACGTGCCGGTGCGGCTCAACACCAACGAGAACCCGCACCCGCCGAGTCCGGCACTGGTCGAGGACGTCACACGGTCGGTGCAGGCGGCCGCAGCCGAACTGCACCGCTATCCCGACCGCGACGCCGTCGCGCTGCGCGCCGACCTCGCCGCCTACCTTCGCGATCAGACCGGGGTCGAGGTCGCTGAGGAAAACGTCTGGGCGGCAAACGGATCCAACGAGATCCTGCAGCAACTGTTGCAGGCGTTCGGTGGGCCGGGCCGCAGTGCCATCGGCTTCGTCCCCTCGTACTCGATGCACCCGATCATCTCCAACGGCACCCAGACCGAGTGGGTGGAGTCGGTGCGCGCGGCCGACTTCAGCCTCGACGTCGACACGGCGGCGACCGTCATCGCCGCCCGCGACCCCGACGTCGTCTTCGTCGCAAGTCCGAACAACCCGTCCGGCCAGAGTGTTCCGCTCGACGACCTGAAGCGGCTACTGGACGCCATGCACCACGGCATCCTGATCGTCGACGAGGCCTACGGTGAGTTCTCCAGCCAGCCGAGCGCGATCGCGCTGATCGAGGACTATCCGTCCCGCTTGATCGTCAGTCGCACCATGAGCAAGGCATTCGCGTTCGCCGGCGGCCGGCTGGGGTACCTGATCGCCGCCCCGGCGATCATCGACGCCGTGTTGCTGGTCCGGCTGCCCTACCACCTCTCGGTGGTCACCCAGGCCGCCGCCCGTGCCGCGCTGCGCCACGCCGACGACACCCTGGGCAGCGTCGCGACGCTGATCGCCGAGCGAGAGCGGGTCAGCGCCGCGCTGACCGACTACGGTTTCCGCGTCATCCCCAGCGACGCGAACTTCGTGCTGTTCGGCGAGTTCGCCGACGCCGGCGCGGCCTGGCAGCGCTACCTCGACGAAGGCGTCCTGATCCGCGACGTCGGCATCCCCGGATATCTGCGCACCACCATCGGATTGGCCGAGGAGAACGACGCCTTCCTCGCCGCCAGCGCCAAAATAGGAGCACCATGACCCGCATCGCCAAGGTCGAACGCAAGACCCGCGAATCCGACATCGTCGTCGAACTGAACCTCGACGGCACCGGACAGGTCAGCGTGCACACCGGTGTGCCGTTCTTCGACCACATGCTGACCGCGCTGGGCACCCACGCGAGCTTCGACCTGACGATCTCCGCCAAGGGCGATGTCGACATCGAGGGTCACCACACCATCGAGGACACCGCGATCGTGCTCGGCACCGCGCTGGGGCAGGCCCTCGGCGACAAGAAGGGCATCCGCCGCTTCGGCGACGCCTTCATCCCGATGGACGAGACGCTGGCCCACGCCGCCGTCGACGTCTCCGGTCGCCCCTACTTCGTGCACACCGGTGAACCCGACTACATGGTCGACTTCACCATCGCCGGCTCCAGCGTGCCCTACCACACGGTCGTCAACCGGCACGTGTTCGAGTCGCTGGCATTCAACGCCCGCATCTCGCTGCACGTGCGCACGCTGTATGGCCGCGACCCGCACCACATCACCGAGGCGGAATACAAGGCGGTGGCGCGCGCGCTGCGACAGGCCGTCGAGCCCGATCCCCGGGTCTCTGGCGTGCCGTCCACCAAAGGCTCACTGTGACAGCTAGATCCGTCGTCGTCCTGGACTACGGCTCGGGCAACCTGCGCTCGGCGCAGCGGGCGCTGGAACGTACCGGGGCCGATGTCGAGGTGACCGCCGACGCGCAGCGCGCGCTCAACGCCGACGGCCTGGTGGTGCCCGGGGTCGGCGCGTTCGAGGCGTGCATGGTCGGCCTGCGCGGTATCGGGGGCGACCGCATCATCGCCGAGCGGGTGGCCGCGGGCCGGCCGGTGCTCGGCGTGTGCGTGGGCATGCAGATCCTGTTCGCCCGCGGCGTGGAGTTCGGGGTCGAGTCGAAGGGCTGTGGGCAGTGGCCGGGCTCGGTCACCCGGCTCGAGGCGCCGGTGATCCCGCACATGGGCTGGAACGTCGTCGACGCGGCGCCGGACAGTGTGCTGTTCAAGGGGTTCGACCCCGACACCCGGTTCTACTTCGTGCACTCGTATGCGGCACAGAAGTGGGAGGGCGCGCCCGACGCGAAGCTGACCTGGGCCAGCCATCACGTGCGGTTCCTGGCCGCGGTCGAAGACGGTCCGCTGTCGGCGACACAATTTCATCCGGAGAAGAGCGGTGACGCCGGTGCGGCGTTGCTCACCAATTGGGTTGAGGGGCTGTAAGAGTGCCACTGATTTTGTTGCCTGCCGTCGATGTGGTCGAGGGCAAGGCGGTTCGTCTGGTGCAGGGCAAGGCCGGCAGCGAGACCGAGTACGGCTCGGCGCTGGACGCCGCACTCACCTGGCAGCGCGACGGCGCCGAATGGATCCACCTGGTGGACCTCGACGCCGCATTCGGTCGCGGCTCCAACCGTGAACTGCTGGCCGAGGTGGTCGGGCAGCTCGACGTGAACGTCGAGCTGTCCGGCGGCATCCGCGACGACGAGTCGCTCAAGGCGGCGCTGGCCACCGGCTGCACCCGGGTCAACATCGGCACCGCGGCGCTGGAGAACCCGCTGTGGTGCGCCGCCGCGATCGCCGAATACGGCGACCGGGTCGCCGTCGGCCTGGACGTGCAGATCGTCGAGGGGGAGCACCGATTGCGTGGCCGGGGCTGGGAGACCGACGGCGGCGATCTGTGGCATGTGCTGGAACGCCTTGACAGCGAGGGCTGCTCGCGGTTCGTGGTCACCGATGTCACCAAGGACGGCACGCTCACCGGACCCAATCTCGACCTGCTCGAAGGTGTGGCCGAGTGCACCGACGCGCCGGTCATCGCGTCGGGAGGCGTGTCCAGCCTGGACGACCTGCGCGCGATCGCGACCCTGGTCGACAGCGGTGTCGAAGGCGCGATCGTCGGAAAGGCGCTCTACGCCGGCCGATTCACGTTGCCGGAGGCGCTTGCCGCGGTGAGCCGCTAGTGGACCTCGACACCCTGGTGGCGCAGGCCGCGGTGATTCTGGACGAGGCGTCCGCACCGTTCATCGCCGGGCACCGGGCTGACTCGGCCGTGCAGAAGAAGGGCAACGACTTCGCCACCGAGGTGGACCTGGCCATCGAACGGCAGGTGGTACAGGCCTTGGAGGCCACCACCGGCATCGGTGTGCACGGCGAGGAATTCGGCGGCGCCCCAATCGACTCCCCGCTGGTCTGGGTGCTCGACCCGATCGACGGCACCTTCAACTACGCCGCGGGGTCGCCGATGGCCGCGATCCTGCTGGGTCTGCTGCGGGACGGCGAGCCCGTCGCCGGGCTGACCTGGCTGCCGTTCACCGATCAGCGGTACACCACGGTGGTGGGCGGCCCGGTGTACTACAACGGGAAAGCGCAAGCTCCGATCGGGCACGGCGAGATCGGCCAGTGCGTGATCGGTATCGGAACGTTCAACGTCGACTGGCGGGGACGTTTCCCCGGCCGGTACCGGCTGGCCGTGCTGGAGAACCTGAGCCGGGTCTGTTCGAAGCTGCGCATGCACGGCGCCACCGGCGTCGACTTCGCGTACGTATCGTCCGGAATCATGGGTGCCGCAATCAGTTTCGGCGATCACATCTGGGACCATGCCGCCGGCGTCGCCTTGGTGCGGTCGGCCGGTGGAGTGGTCACGGATCTGGCCGGCGAGCACTGGACGCCGTCGTCGCGGGCCGCGCTGGCCGCCGCCCCCGGCGTGCACGAGCGCGTCATGGAGATCCTCGACCGGGTCGGTCCGCCGGAGAATTACCTCTGATGGACGTCGCGGTGCGTGTGATTCCCTGCCTGGACGTCGATGCCGGCCGGGTGGTCAAGGGTGTGAACTTCGAAAATCTCCGGGATGCAGGCGATCCCGTCGAACTGGCCGCCGTCTACGACGCCGAGGGTGCCGACGAGCTGACCTTCCTGGACGTCACGGCGTCCTCGTCGGGCCGCGCGACGATGCTCGATGTGGTGCGCCGCACCGCCGAGCAGGTGTTCATTCCGCTCACGGTCGGCGGTGGCGTGCGATCGGTCGAGGATGTCGATGTGTTGTTGCGCGCCGGGGCCGACAAGGTCTCGGTGAACACCGCCGCGATCGCCCGCCCTGAACTGCTGGCCGAATTGTCCCGGCAGTTCGGCTCGCAGTGCATCGTGCTGTCGGTCGATGCCCGCACGGTGCCTGCGGGATCGGCACCCACCCCGTCGGGCTGGGAGGTCACCACGCACGGTGGCCGGCAGGGGACCGGTATCGACGCGGTCGAATGGGCAAGGCGCGGAGCTGAATTGGGTGTCGGCGAGATCCTGCTGAACTCGATGGACGCCGACGGCACCAAAGCCGGTTTCGACCTGGCGATGCTGCGTGCGGTCCGCAAGGCGGTCACCGTCCCGGTGATCGCCAGCGGCGGTGCCGGCGCGGTCGGCGACTTCGCGCCCGCCGTCGAGTCGGGTGCCGATGCGGTGTTGGCGGCCAGCGTCTTCCATTTCGGCGAGCTGACGATCGGCCAGGTGAAGGCGGCGATGGCCGCGGAAGGGATCACCGTCCGATGAGCCTCGACCCGGATATCGCCAAGCGGCTGAAGCGCGACGCCAACGGACTGTTCGCCGCGATCGCGCAGGAGCGTGGCAGCGGCGACGTGCTGATGGTCGCCTGGATGGACGACGAGGCGCTGGCCCGCACGCTGGAAACCCGCGAAGCGACTTACTATTCGCGCTCGCGCGGCGAGTACTGGGTGAAGGGTGCGACCTCCGGGCACACCCAGCACGTGCACTCGGTGCGGCTGGACTGCGACGGCGACGCGGTGCTGCTAGAGGTCGACCAGGTCGGCGGGGCGTGTCACACCGGCGATCACAGCTGCTTCGACGCCGACCAGATCCTGGCGCCGGAAAGCTAGACGTCGATCGCCGTCGCCTTCGCCCGCGCGGTCCAGCGGCCATCCTGGTAGCCGACCGCGATCGGGTGCGAGAACGCGGCGGTTACGTTGCCAGTCGAAATCGTCTCGCGCGCCGGGCCGCTCGCCACGGTGCGCCCGTCGGCGATCAGCAGGGCGTGGGTGGTGGTGGTCGGCAGCTCTTCGAGGTGATGGGTCACCAGGATCGACGCGACGTCGGGATGGGTGTGGTCGAGGCCGTCGATGGTCTCCAGCAGCTGCTCGCGGGCGGCGACGTCCAGCCCGGTCGTCGGCTCGTCGAGCAGTAGCAGCTCGGGCTCCGAAACGAGTGCTCGCGCAATGAGAGCGCGGCCCCGCTCACCCTGTGACAGCGTCGGCCACACGTCGTCGGACTTACGGCTCATCCCCACCGCGGCGATCATCGCATCGGCGTGCTCAGCCTGCTGCGGGCTCGGTGTCCAGCGCATCGGCAGGTCGATGGTGGCGGTGATGCCGGTGAGCACCACGTCGCGCACGGTCAGCGGATACTGAAGGCGGTGGCGGGGATTGACGTATCCGATCGAACGGCGCAGCGCGGCCAGATCGGTGCGTCCCATCTGGCGGCCGAGCACCGTGACCGTGCCGGTGGTGGGGAACGTCTCGGCGGCGCAGAAACCGAGCAAGGTGCTCTTGCCGGCACCGTTGGGCCCGAGCAGCGCCCAGTGTTCGCCGCGCTCCACCGTGAGTGATATTCCGTCGATGATCTGCTTGCCGTTGCGGCGGAACGTCACATCCGACAGATGCAGAATCGACACGCGCCGTCAGGCCTTCTGGCGCTGACGCAGCACCTCCAGCGCCTTGTCCGCATGGGCGTCCATGTTGACCTCGCTGGAGATGACCTCGAGCACCGTGCGATCGGTGTCGATGACGAACGTTGTGCGCTTCACCGGGATCAGCTTGCCCAGCAGCCCGCGCTTCACACCGAACGCGGTGGCGATCGCGCCGTCGGCGTCGGACAGCAGCGGGTAGTCGAAATTCTGGGAGTCCGCGAACCGGGCCTGCTTGTCCACCGCGTCGGTGCTGATGCCCACCCGGCTGGCGCCGAGCGCGGCGAACTCCGAGCCGAGGTCGCGGAAATGACACGCTTCCTTGGTGCAGCCCGGCGTCATCGCGGCGGGGTAGAAGAACAGCACAATCGGTCCGTCGGCCAGCAATTCGGTCAGTGAGCGCACGGTGCCGGTCTGGTCCGGCAGTTCGAAGTCCGCAACCCGGTCTCCACGTTTCATGGGTGCAGGCTACGCCGGTCAATTCGGCGCGGCGGGTCTGGGAGGATGTACCCGTGCAATCCAACCTCGCCGCCACCACCACGCGTGAGGAGTTCCGGACGCTGGCCGCCGAACATCGCGTGGTGCCGGTGATCCGCAAGGTGCTCGCCGACAGCGAGACACCGCTCTCGGCGTACCGGAAGCTGGCGGCCAACCGGCCCGGAACATTCCTGCTCGAGTCCGCCGAGAACGGCCGGTCGTGGTCGCGCTGGTCGTTCATCGGGGCGGGTGCGCCCTCGGCGCTGACCGTGCGCGACGGCGAGGCCGTGTGGCTGGGCGCCACCCCGCAGGACGCCCCGACCGGTGGCGATCCGTTGCAGGCCCTGCACGAGACGATGACGTTGCTGTCCACCGAATCGCTCGCCGGAGTGCCGCCGCTGTCGGGCGGCATGGTCGGGTTCTTCGCCTACGACTTCGTCCGGCGCCTCGAGCGGCTGCCCGAGTTGGTCACCGACGACCTCGGCCTGCCCGACATGCTCCTGCTGCTGGCCACCGATCTGGCCGCCGTGGACCATCACGAGGGCACCATCACCCTGATCGCCAACGCGGTGAACTGGAACGGCACCGACGAGCGGGTGGACGAGGCCTACGACGACGCCGTCGCACGCCTTGACGTGATGACCCAGGCGCTCGGCCAGCCCCTGTCGTCGACAGTGGCGACGTACTCCCGTCCTCAGTCTCGGCACCGCTCTCAGCGGACGATGGAGGAGTACAGCGAGATCGTCGAGCGCCTGGTCAAGGAGATCGAGGCCGGCGAGGCCTTCCAGGTGGTGCCCTCGCAGCGCTTCGAGATCGACACCGCCGTCGACCCGATCGATGTGTACCGGATGCTGCGGGTCACCAATCCCAGTCCGTACATGTATCTCATGCACGTGCCGGATGAGACTGGGGGAACGGCGTTTTCGATTGTCGGCTCCAGTCCGGAGTCGTTGGTGACGGTGAAGGACGGCTGGGCCACAACGCATCCGATCGCCGGAACGCGGTGGCGCGGCCAGACCGAGGAGGAAGACCAGCTGCTCGAGAAGGAGTTGCTGGCCGACGAGAAGGAACGCTCCGAGCATTTGATGCTGGTCGACCTCGGACGCAACGACCTGGGCCGGGTGTGTGTCCCGGGCACGGTCCGCGTCGAGGACTACAGCCACATCGAGCGCTACAGCCACGTCATGCACATCGTCTCGACGGTCACCGGGCTGCTCGCCGACGGCCGCACCGCTCTGGATGCGGTGACGGCCTGCTTCCCGGCAGGCACGCTGACCGGTGCGCCGAAGGTCCGGGCCATGGAGCTCATCGAAGGCGTGGAGAAGACGCGTCGCGGCCTCTACGGCGGAGTGGTCGGCTACCTGGACTTCGCCGGCAACGCCGACTTCGCCATCGCCATCCGCACCGCCCTGATGAGCAGGGGCACCGCCTATGTTCAGGCCGGTGGTGGCGTGGTGGCCGATTCCAACGGTCCGTACGAGTACAACGAGTCCGCCAACAAGGCCAAGGCGGTATTGAACGCGATCGCCGCCGCGGAAACGTTGAGTGCCCCGTGATCCGCATCGGACAGCTGCTGCTGGTCGTCTCGGCATTGCTGCTCTGGGTGGCCTCCCGGCTCACCTGGGTGTCGGTGACGTCGTTCGACGGTCTCGGGCAGCCCAAAACGGTGACGCTGACCGGTGCCAGTTGGTCCAACGCCCTGCTGCCGCTGGCTGTGCTGCTGCTGGCCGCCGCGGTGGCCGGCCTAGCGGTACGCGGATGGGGCCTGCGCGCGGTCGCAGTGCTGGTGGCGGTGGTGACCCTGCTGCTCGGTTACCTCGGTGTCAGCTTGATCCGCACCCCGGACATCGGTCCGCGCGCCGCCGAACTCGCCCAGATCCCGGTGCACACGCTGGTCGCCAGCGGCCGGCAGTACCTCGGCGCCGGGTTGACCATCGGTGCGGCGGCATGTGCGCTGGTCGCCGCGGTGCTGCTGATGCGCTCGGCGGCCGCTGGCCGCCAGGCCACCGCCAAATACGCGGCACCGGCTGTTCGCCGCAGCGCCGCGCGTAGCGAGGACACCGATACGGGCGTTTCGGAGCGGGGCATGTGGGATGCGCTCGACGAAGGTGTGGATCCCACGGATCGTCGCACCGACACCGAGGGTCGGTGACGGATGCGCGGCTCGATACGACTACCCTTCACTGGACGACGCAAGCGAGATCGCCAGGGCGTGAGAAGGGATCCGGCAGCCATGACTTCGGCAAGCGTGCTCGACTCGATCATCGAGGGAGTGCGCGCCGACGTAGCCGCCCGCGAGGAGATCATCAGTCTGGCTGAGGTCAAAGCCGCCGCGGAGGCCGCACCGGCGCCGCTGAACGTACTGGCCGCGCTGCGCGCGCCGGGCATCGCCGTCATCGCCGAAGTGAAGCGCGCCAGCCCTTCCCGCGGGCAGCTGGCCAATATCGCCGACCCCGCCGAGCTGGCTCGCGCCTACGAGAGCGGCGGCGCGCGGGTGATCAGCGTGCTCACCGAGGAACGCCGCTTCCACGGGTCGCTGGCCGACCTCGACGCGGTGCGCTCCGCCGTGCGAATCCCGGTGCTACGCAAAGACTTCATCGTCCGGCCCTATCAGATTCACGAGGCCAGGGCGCACGGCGCGGACATGCTGCTGCTGATCGTCGCCGCACTCGAGCAGCCGGCCTTGGAGTCGCTGCTGGAGCGCACCGAGTCGCTGGGCATGACCGCGCTGGTCGAGGTACACACCGAGGAAGAAGCCAGCCGGGCGCTGCAGGCCGGAGCCAAGGTCATCGGCGTCAACGCCCGCGACCTCAAGACGCTGGAGGTGGACCGGGACTGCTTCGCGCGGATCGCGCCGGGGCTGCCGTCCGACATCATCCGGGTCGCCGAATCCGGTGTCCGGGGCACCGGCGACCTGCTGGCGTACGCCGGCGCCGGAGCCGATGCGGTGTTGGTCGGCGAGGGTCTGGTCACCAGCGGGGACCCGCGCAGTGCCGTCGCAGACCTGGTGACCGCGGGAGCACATCCCTCCTGCCCGAAACCCGCTCGCTGAGTCGTGGCTGATATCTCCACTCCGAACGTGCCGCGCATGAGCGCGGCTGTGGCCGAGCAGACGTTGCACGAACCCGATGCCCGCGGGCACTTCGGCGCGTACGGCGGACGGTACGTGGCCGAGGCGCTGATGGCCGTGATCGAAGAGGTGACGGCCGCCTACGAAAAGGCCCGCACCGACCAGGAATTCCTGGATCGCCTCGACAACCTGCAGACCCACTACGCCGGGCGCCCGTCGCCGCTGTACGAAGCGGTCCGGCTGAGCGAACACCTCGGTGGGGCGCGGATCTTCCTCAAGCGTGAGGACCTCAACCACACCGGCTCGCACAAGATCAACAACGTGCTCGGCCAGGCACTGCTGGCCAAGCAGATGGGCAAGACCCGGGTGATCGCCGAGACCGGCGCCGGCCAGCACGGCGTCGCGACCGCGACCGCGTGTGCGCTGCTGGGTCTGGAGTGCGTGATCTACATGGGCGCGGTGGACACCGCGCGCCAGGCGCTCAATGTCGCGCGGATGCGGCTGCTGGGCGCCGAGGTGGTGTCGGTGGAGTCCGGCTCCAAGACGCTCAAGGACGCCATCAACGACGCCTTCCGCGACTGGGTCACCAACGCCGATCGCACCTACTACTGCTTCGGGACCGCCGCCGGGCCGCACCCGTTCCCGATGATGGTGCGCGACTTCCAGCGCATCATCGGCCTCGAGGCGCGGGCGCAGATCCTGGCGCAGGCCGGCCGGCTACCCGACGCGATCGCCGCCTGCGTGGGTGGCGGGTCCAATGCGATCGGCATCTTCCACCCGTTCATCGACGACGTGGGTGTGCGGCTGATCGGTTACGAGGCGGCCGGGGATGGCGTCGAAACCGGAAGGCACGCAGCGACTTTCGCTGGTGGAACACCAGGGGCGTTCCAGGGGTCCTACTCGTATCTCCTGCAGAACGAGGACGGCCAGACCATCGAGTCGCATTCGATCTCGGCGGGTCTGGACTATCCGGGCGTCGGCCCCGAGCACGCGTTCCTCAAGGACATCGGGCGCACCGAATACCAACCGATCACCGACACCGAGGCCATGGACGCATTCCGCCTGTTGTGCCGGCTGGAGGGCATCATCCCGGCCATCGAATCTGCACACGCGGTGGCGGGCGTGGTGAAGCTGGCGGCCGAGTTGGGCCCCGGCTCGATCATCCTGGTCAACCTGTCCGGCCGCGGTGACAAGGACGTGGAGACCGCGGCCAAGTGGTTCGGGTTGTTCGACCAGTCCGGCCCGGGAGCCTCATGACCGTCCAGCACGCCCAGGCGGGACGGCTGGGTTCGGTGTTCGCGGCGTGCCACGACGAGGGCCGCGCCGCCCTGATCGGGTATCTGCCGACCGGGTATCCGTCCGTCGACGTGTCGATCGACGCGCTCGTGGCTCTGGTCGAATCCGGTTGCGACATCGTCGAAGTCGGGGTTCCGTACTCCGATCCGGGGATGGACGGGCCGGTGATCGCGACCGCGACCGAGGCCGCGTTGCAGGGCGGTGTCCGGGTTCGCGACACCCTGCGCGCGGTGGAGGCGATCAGCGCCGCCGGCGGTCATGCGGTTGTGATGACGTATTGGAATCTCATGCTGCACTACGGAATTGACGCGTGGTCGCGTGACCTGGCCGCCGCCGGGGGACTGGGCATGATCACCCCGGACCTGATTCCGGACGAGGCCGACGAGTGGCTGGCCGCCGCCGAGGCACACGATCTGGACCGGATCTTCCTGGTGGCGCCGTCGTCGACCCCGGAACGGCTGGCCAAAACCGTGCAGGCGTCGCGGGGTTTCGTCTACGCGGCGTCGACGATGGGTGTCACCGGCGCGCGGGATGCGGTGTCGAGCGCCGCGCCGGAACTGGTGCGGCGGATCAAAGAGGTTTCCGACATCCCGGTGGGGGTCGGTCTTGGTGTGCGCTCCCGTGAGCAGGCCGCCGAGATCGCGGCCTTCGCAGACGGGGTGATCGTGGGTTCGGCTCTGGTGTCGGCATTGACCGACGGGTTGGCGGCAGTGCGGACGCTGACCGAGGAGTTGGCCGTGGGTGTGCGACAGAAGGTGTCCGCTTCGTGACGACGACCGTCTTGGCTTATTTCCCGAGTCCTCCGCAGGGCGTCTGGCATCTGGGCCCGATACCGATTCGGGCATATGCGCTGTGCATCATCGCCGGCATCATCGCGGCGCTGGTCATCGGTGACCGCCGCTGGGTGGCCCGTGGTGGCGAGCGGGGAGTCATCTACGACATTGCGTTGTGGGCGGTGCCGTTCGGTCTGATCGGTGGGCGCCTGTATCACCTGATGACCGACTGGCGAACGTATTTCGCCGAGGGTGGCGCAGGCATCGGCGCGGCGTTGCGGATCTGGGATGGCGGCCTCGGCATCTGGGGTGCGGTGGCTCTCGGTGGTGTCGGCGCGTGGATTGCGTGCCGGCGCAGGGGGATTCCGCTGCCGGCGTTCGGCGATGCGATCGCGCCCGGAATCATCCTGGCCCAGGCGATCGGCAGACTTGGGAACTACTTCAACCAGGAGCTGTACGGCCGCGAGACCACCGTGCCGTGGGGGATGGAGATCTTCTACCGGCGGGACTCGTCCGGGATGGTCGACGTGCATTCCCTCGACGGGGTGTCGACCGGGCAGGTCGCTGCGGTGGTGCAGCCGACGTTCCTGTACGAGCTGGTGTGGAACGTGCTGGTGTTCGCCTTCCTGATCTGGATCGACCGGCGGTTCAAGATCGGCCACGGTCGGCTGTTCGCGGCCTATGTGGCGGCGTACTGCATCGGCCGGTTCTGGGTCGAGTTGCTGCGCGACGACACCGCCACCCATATCGCGGGTATCCGGGTGAACTCGTTCACGTCGGTGTTCGTGTTCATCGGCGCGATCGTGTACATCCTGCTGGCGCCCAAGGGCCGCGAAGATCCGTCCACCCTGGGCGGTGAGCATCCGACCGGTGAGCCCGAGGAAGAGTCGCCCGCCGAGCGGATGGCTGAGGACTTGGTGGCCGTCGCCACGGGCGGCGGTATTGTCGCCGCCGCGACCGTGGCGGCCGAACATGACTCCGAAGATGCCGCCGCCGTTGGCGATACGGAGGACGCTGAGGTTGAGGCTGAGGCTGAGGCTGAGGCTGAACCAGAAGCCAAGCCCGAGCCCGAGCCCGAGGCTGCGGCTGAGCCGGAGGCCGAGGCCGAACCGACAGCTGACGCTGAGCCGACAGCTGAAGCGGAGCCCGAGGTTGCAGCTGAGGCCGAGCCCGAGGCTGAGCCCGAGCCAGAAGCGGAGCCGGAGCCGGAGCCGGAGGCTGCGGCTGAGTCGGCACCCGAACCTGAGCCCGCCCCCGAGCCGGAACCCCAGCCCGAGGCTGAAGCCGAGCCCGAGCCGACACCTGACGCTGAGCCGACAGCTGAAGCGGAGCCCGAGGTTGCGGCTGAGGCTGAGGCCGAGCCCGAGGCTGAGCCCGAGGTTGCGGCTGAGGCTGAGGCCGAGCCCGAGGCTGAGCCCGAGCCAGATGCTGAGGCCGAGCCCGAGCCCGAGCCAGATGCTGAGGCCGAGCCCGAGCCCGAGCCCGAGCCAGAAGCAGCGCCGGAGCCCGCAGCCGAGCCCGCACCCGCTTCGCAGCCTCGCGGATTCCGCACGGTCGTACGACGCGTGCTCTGGGGCGTCGAAGTCCATCGCGACTGATCCGGCGACTCACGAAGCCGTCCGACATCCGCTGAACCGTTCTTGTCGTAGCCCTCTGGCATACTCGAACACATGTTCGATGTATGGCCAGGCGAGCCGTTCGAGCCGACCGACACCGATTGCTCGCGCGGCCTGGCGTACCGGCTGACGAATGCGGCGCGGCTGGAGAATCAGGCGGCCGCACTTCGGCTGCGCGCGATCGCAGACCTCTTCGAACTGCGCCGGATCGAGCACGGTGAGCGTGAAGATTGGGCGGTAGACACCTGGGCCACCGTGGGCGCCGAAGTCGCCGCCGCGCTGCGCCTCAGCCTGTCCAAGGCCAACAGCTACATGAATTACGCATTGGCCATGCTGCGGTTGCCTGCGGTCGCCGCTGTCTTCGAGGCCGGCGATATCGACTGCAGGCTGTATCAAACGATCGTCTTCCGGACCCACCTCGTCACCGACGCCGACACCATGGCTGAGCTCGATGCGGACCTCGCCGCCCGAATTGCCCGCTGGCCGTCGATGACTCGGGGAAAACTCGCCAGTGAAATCGACGACCTCGTGGTTCGGCACGACCCTGACGCAGTCCGGCGGATGAAAGATCGCGGCAGCGACCGTGACGTCACCTTTTGGGAGTCGTGTGACGGTTACGTCGACCTGACGGCACGGCTGTCCACGGCCCACGCAGCAGCCCTCGAGAAGCGGCTCAACGCTTTTGCGAAATCCGTGTGCGAGAACGATCCGCGAACGGTGGGGCAACGTCGCTCCGACGCGCTGGGGGCGCTGGGTGTCGGTATCGACCGACTTCCCTGCGACTGCGGCGAGCCCGATTGCACCGCAACGGAAAAGCCCGCGGGGTCTGTCGTCATTCATGTCGTCGCCGAGCAGTCCACACTCGACGGCACATCCAACAAACCCGCCTACTTGCTCGACAACGGCGAGTTGATCACGCCAGAACAGTTGGCCGAGTTGAAAACCACGGCCCGTCAGCGTCCGATCATCATTCCCGTGGAGATGCTGTCCGACTGCGACTATCACCCCTCGCGTGCGCTTGCCGACTTCGTGCGAGCCCGCGACCTCACCTGCCGGGCACCCGGCTGCGACCGCCCGGCCACCAAGTGCGACATCGACCACACCATTCCGTGGCCACACGGGGCGACACACGCCTCCAACCTGAAATGCCTCTGCCGAGAACATCACATCCTCAAGACTTTCTGGGGCTGGAAGGATCAGCAGCTTCCCGACGGCACCGTGATCTGGACGCTGCCCAATGGCGAGATCTACGTGACGACACCCGGAAGCGCCTTGTTGTTTCCCGGGCTGATGACGCCTACCGGCCCGCCGCCGATCCCGCCGCCCGCAGTCCATCGCTGTGGTGACCGCTCGGTGATGATGCCGAAGCGACGGACCACCCGACGACAGAATCGTGCACACCAGATCGCGGCCGAGCGTGCCCACAATCGGGCTGAACGCACGGTCTCCGCGGCGGGACCGGCGCCGCCCGGTCCGGACGACGACGTACCACCTTTCTAGTTGGCCGGGCAGAACGGCTCTGACGCCCGACCGGCGAGCAGCTGCCGCGTCACTGTGGCGACCCGCCGGCCGAGATGTTCGCAGGTGCGCACGTCGGCATCGTGCACCGACGTCGGGTCCGCGTCGACGTCGGTCGAGGCGCCGGCGCCCAGCCAGAAGCCCAGCCGATTGAGGTCGAATTCGGTTGCGGTACTGGTGTTCCAGCCCGCGGTCAGGCCGAGGTTGACCCAATGCATATGATGCTGGGCGGCGAACACCGCCAACGCGCTGAGGGTCTGCAACTTGTCACCGGCCTTGGATCCGGAGTTGGTGAAGCCGGCACCCACTTTGTCGCGCCAGGTGCCCTCCATGCAGCGCCGTCCGGTGCGTTCGGCGAAAGCCTGGAAGCCGGCCGACACATTGCCCATATAGGTCGGGCACCCGAAGATGATCGCGTCCGCGGAATCGAGCACCACCCAGTCATCGTTGCCGACGGTATCGACCGCGATCACTTGAACCTGCGCCGAAATGGCTGCCGCCCCATCCGCCACGGCCTGCGCCAAGGTTGCGGTGTGGCCGAAACCTGAGTGATAGGCCACCACCACGTGGGGTGTCACCATGCCTGTCCTCCGTACGCGCTTTCGGCCACCTCACGGTAGCGCTGCTGCCAGTCGGGTACCTCAGCCCCGGACACATGCGCCTCCAGGCGGTCCAGGTAGGCGTGCGTCCCGGGCCGAAAACCGTTGGCGTTGCGCACGCCAAGCCCGCGGTGGCTGAATCGCAGCAGGGTTCCGTCCCCGTCGGCGACCAATTCATAGCGGACGATTCCGGGTTCGACGATCCGCTGGTTCCACTCGTGTTCGAAGACGTGCGGCGGGTCCCACACCAGGATCCGGCCCGACATTCGCTTCTGGTCGGCCGGGATCGGCGGTGCGGCCGGGATCATGTCGATCGTCCCGCCTTCGCGGGCGTCGACGGTGGTCTCGCCCATCCATTGGCTGCGCTCGTCCGGATCGGTGATCGCATTCCACACGCGCTCGATGGGGTGGGGGAGTCGCCGCTCGAAAGTCAGTATGGCCCGGTCATTTTCGATGCTGATCCGGCCCTCGCGCGAGGTCATGAGTTCTCCTTGGTCTTGTCCAGGTGGCGTTCGAGGGCGTCGAGGTGGCCGGTCCAGAACTGACGGTATTGCTCGATCCAGCTGTCGATCGCGACCAGTCCGTCGGCGCGCAGCGCATAGATCCGGCGCTGCGCATCCGGGCGGACCTCGACCAGTCCCACTTCCCGCAGGATGCGCAGATGCCGCGACACCGACGGCTGGGTCAGATCCGGCAGTGCCGCAACGAGTTCCCCGGCGGTGCGATCACCGGCGGCCAAGGTGTCCAGCAGCACCCGGCGATTCGGTTCGGCGACTGCTTCGAAGACGTCCACGTCTCCGAGTATTGCACTACGCCTATATAGGCGCAAGCGCATATAGGCGGGCGACTACCGGCGTTGCACCAACAGCGTCTGCGCGGAGGTTCCGATGAATCCGTCGCGGTCGAACAACTCGGCGGTGGTCACCCCGATCCCGTCCGGCCCGATCGACCCGCGAGCGCGCACGCCGAAATCGCTGCCCACCGGCGCACGATGCAGATGCACCGCGGTATCGGTGTTCATGTAGACGAACTTCTGCGGATCTATCGCGGCGCCAATGCCATTCGCGGAGTCGACCACCATCGCCAACCGCTCGAGCGCGGTCGTGGGCTCGTCGTCCACCAGATTGGCGATCGGCGACATCCAGTACACCTTGCCGCTGTCGGACCCGTCGTACTGCGGCCGCCATTGAACGGACTCGACGTACCCGTGCGCGTCCTTCCAGTGCAGCTCCAGCGGTGCGGTCGGCCCCTCGATCAGCGGCGGATAGCGGTCGGTTGCGGCGTCGGTGGTATCTGAGGTCGCCAGCGCCCATGCCGTCACTCGGGCCACGGCGCGGCGGCCCGTCGGGACGCTCCGCCGACATCTCGGCCGACAGCATCGCGATGCGACTGCCGGGCCGGTCAACCCGCGCCTGCACCCGCATGTCGGCGATCGGAATCGCTCCCAAGATGTCCAGAGTCAACCGTCCGATCCGCATGCCGTCGGACAGCTTCGCCTCGATCGCCTTGGTCAACAACGCCAGCGGCGGCGACCCATGCTGGATGTCGGAGTTCCAGTTGCTGCGGGTGTCGTCAGTCGACGCGAAAAGCTCTGCCTCGCCGTCGGTTCCGAGCCGCCGAAAATAACAGCCGATCATGCGGCCGGCTCACCGCCGATCTGTTCGGGCCAGCCGGGATAGGGCGGCGGCGTGCCCCCATACGCCGGACAGAGCGCCTGATGGCTGCACCAGTTGCACAGGCGCGAGGGGTTGGCCCGGAAATCGCCTGTCGCACCGGCAGATTGGATGGCGCGCCAGATCGCCATCAGAGTCTTCTCGAAGCGCAGCAGCTCGTCTAGCGCAGGGGAGTAGTCGAGTACCTGGCCGTCGGCGAGATAGATCAGCCGCAACCGGCTGGCCAGCACCTCGCGGGAACGCAACAGCGCGACGGCATAGAACTTCATCTGGAACAGGGCCTTGAACTCCGCCAGCGCCCTGGCTTCCGGTGGCGCTTTCCCAGTCTTGTAGTCCACCACCCGGAGCTCGCCGGTGCCTGCGACGTCGATCCGGTCGACGAAACCGCGCAGCAGCGTGCCGTCGGCCAGTTCGACCTCGATCCGCTGCTCGCAGCTCTGTGGGTCGAAGCGGGTCGGGTCCTCGAGCCGGTAGTAGCCCGTCAACAGGGCGCGTGCCTCCGCGACGAGTTGGGTGCGCTGCTCGTCGGTGAAATCGCCGGCGAAGTCCGGGTGTTCGGACAGCACCCGCTCCCAGGCCGGGTCGACCAACGACAATGCGGTGTCCGGGCCACGCTCAGCGGCCGGCAAACCGTACAGCTGCTCGAGGGCGGCGTGCACCACCGAACCGCGCAGCTGAGCGGTCGACGGTGGCTCGGGTAGCCGGTCGACCGCCCGGAAGCGGTACAGCAGCGGACATTGCTTGAAGTCTGCGGCTCGCGAGGGCGACAACGCGGGACGCGACGCCTGGAGCACCTGATCAGACATAACTGCAGCCTAGGACGGTGTGCCGACAAGGTGACGGCATGCGCTGCGGCGAGTCCGCTGTGGCAGGCTGAACGGCTGTGACCGACGATCCCGCCCCGCGCCGCACCGGCCCCTTTGTCGTCGGAGACCGCGTCCAGCTCACCGACCCCAAGGGCCGGCACTACACGATGGTCCTCAACCCGGGCAGTGAGTTCCACACTCATCGCGGGGCCATCGAGCACGACGCGGTGATCGGATTACCGGAAGGCAGCGTGGTCAAGTCGACCAACGGCGACGCGTTCCTGGTGCTGCGCCCGCTGCTCATCGACTACGTGCTCTCGATGCCGCGCGGCGCCCAGGTCATCTACCCCAAGGACGCCGCCCAGATCGTCCATGAATGCGACATCTTTCCGGGCGCCCGGGTCCTGGAGGCCGGAGCTGGTTCCGGCGCGCTGACGTGCTCCCTGCTGCGTGCCGTCGGCCCCGACGGCGAGGTGATCTCCTACGAGGTGCGCGACGACCACGCCGTGCATGCCCGACGCAACGTGGCGACGTTCTTCGGCCAGGACCCGGAGAACTGGCGGCTGATCATCGGCGACATCGTCGATTCCGACCTCGCCGAGGCGTCAGTCGATCGCGTCGTGCTGGACATGCTGGCGCCCTGGGACGTCCTGGACACCGTGGCTCGGCTGTTGATCCCCGGCGGGGTGCTGATGGTGTACGTGGCGACCGTGACCCAGCTGTCCAAGACGGTCGAGCTGCTGCGCGAACAGCAGTGCTGGACCGAACCGAGGGCATGGGAATCGTTGCAGCGCGGCTGGAACGTGGTCGGCTTGGCGGTGCGCCCGCAGCACAACATGCGCGGCCACACGGCGTTCCTGATCTCGGTGCGGCGGCTGGCCCCCGGCACGATCACGCCGACCCCGCTGCGCCGCAAGAAGCTCGCGCCTTAGTCGTCGCTGCGGTGTAGTCCGCGCCGCACCGACAGCAGTTCGATTTCGGGGCGTCCCGCGACCAGCCGTTCCGCGGCGTCGAGCACCTCGACGACGTGGGCCCGCTCGCCGGCGGCCACCGCCACTCCGATGCCGGCCCGCCGCTGCAGATCGGTCGAACCCGTCTCGGCCGCCGACACCGCGAAGCGGCGCCGCAATTCGGCGACGATCGGCCGCACCACGGCGCGCTTCTCCTTCAGCGAATGCACGTCACCGAGCAGGACGTCGAATTCCAGCCAGCCGATCCACATTCAGGGCGTGGGGGTTGGGCTCGCCGGGCCCGTGCCGCCACGGGCATTGCCGAAGGCCAGCAGCATGTCGGCTGTCTCGCGAGAAAGCTGCCAGCTGCCCCGGTCCTGCCGGAACTCCATCGGGAACGTGAAGTTGCCGGGGTTGGCGGGGTTCGAGGTGGTGACGTTGATCGATGCCAGCGCATCGTCGGGGCGGCGGTCCGACCACCTGATCTCGGAGGCGGTGAAGGTCAGCGGTGTGAACCCGCCGTCGCGCAGCGCCGCCGCGAACTTGTCGATCGTCGCGGCGTCGGCAGGCGTGGTGGACTCGACCAACTGAAGCTTGTCGGCCCCCTTCACTGCCGGATCCGCCAGCCGATAGAGCACATCGGTCAGGGCGTCGGGCGCAGGCAGGGGAGCGGCGTCGTGCTCAGCCGGCGCCAGCGGCGTCGACGACTGCTCGAACGGGCTCTGCGCCGACTTCGGCTCGACGTGCTCAGAACACCCCGAGAGGCTGAGCGCCGCCACGATTGTGGCGGCGCTCAGACTGTAGAACGGGTGTCGCATCCCGCGCTGGCTCAGCCGGCTCCTTGCATCAGCGCTAGCGCCGACGACTTGGTCAGCTGCCAGCCGCTGGGGCTGGGGCCTTCGACGAACTGGATGCTCTGGGTGGCGGTCTGACCATTGGGCGCGGTCGCGGTGACATTCGCCGTCGCGGTCGGGCCTTCCTGGTCGATGTCGGCGACGTTGAAGCTCAATGGGAGCAGGCCCTTGGCCGATGCGTTGTTGAACGCGCGGTCGGCGGCAATGCCCTCGAAGCGGCCCAGTCCGAACTGGATGTACGAGGCCTTGGAGCCGGAGAACGACCCGCCGCCCTGGATGCCGTTCAGGGTCTCGACAAGCTGGCTCTGGAGCTCCGGCGCCGGCGTCTGCGGCATCGGTGCGCCGAAGACGACGGGCTGCACGGCCGGTGCGGGCACCGGCGAGCTGAATGCAACCGACGTCACACCTGCGGCAACGCCGCCGATGATCGCTGCGGCGGCAACGCCCGTGGCTAGGACTTTCAGGGTCACGGCTGTCCTCTCGATTCGCCCGACTCATTAGAGAGATTAACAGTGTTGCCAGTGTGTCGTAATTCCCCGCACGCACATGATCGAGGTTGGGCCGGTAGCGTTGAGGTATCCACCGCGCCAACTCTCGGTGTGGGAAAGGAGCGCAACATGAGCGAGGCACAAGAACCCCAGCTGTCCGGCGAAGACGCCGCCGAACTAGAAGAGCTGCGCCGCGAGGCGTCAGTATTGCGCGATCAGCTGGAGAACGCCATGAGTGCACAGGGCGGCGCCCGCAGCGCTCGTGATGTGCATCAGCTCGAGGCGCGCATCGATTCCCTGGCGTCGCGTAACGCCAAGCTGATGGACACCCTCAAGGAAGCCCGTCAGCAGTTGCTCGCTCTGCGCGAAGAGGTTGACCGGCTCGGTCAACCGCCGAGTGGATACGGCGTCCTGTTGGGCTCCCACGAGGACGACACCGTCGACGTGTTCACCTCAGGCCGCAAGATGCGACTCACCTGCTCGCCCAATATCGACGTCAAGTCGCTGAAGCAGGGCCAGACGGTCCGCCTCAACGAGGCACTCACCGTCGTTGAGGCCGGCAATTACGAGTCGGTCGGTGAGATCAGCACGCTGCGCGAAATTCTCGCCGACGGACATCGGGCGCTCGTCGTCGGGCATGCCGACGAGGAACGCATCGTGTGGCTGGCCGAACCGCTGGTCGCCATTGAGGACCTGCCCGCCGACATGGCCGAGGAACTCGACGACGACGATCTGCGTCCCCGCAAGCTGCGCCCGGGCGACTCGCTGCTGGTCGACACCAAGGCCGGGTACGCCTTCGAGCGGATTCCCAAGGCCGAGGTCGAGGATCTGGTTCTCGAAGAGGTGCCCGACGTCGCATACAGCGACATCGGTGGCCTCACCCGCCAGATCGAGCAGATCCGCGACGCCGTCGAATTGCCGTTCCTGCACAAGGAGCTCTACCGCGAGTACGCGCTGCGGCCGCCGAAAGGTGTGCTGCTGTACGGCCCGCCCGGGTGCGGTAAGACGCTGATCGCCAAGGCCGTGGCCAATTCACTGGCGAAGAAGATGGCCGAGGTTCGCGGCGACGATGCCCGTGAGGCCAAGTCGTACTTCCTCAACATCAAAGGCCCCGAGCTGCTGAACAAGTTCGTCGGCGAGACCGAACGGCACATCCGGCTGATTTTCCAGCGGGCCCGCGAAAAGGCTTCCGAGGGAACGCCGGTCATCGTGTTCTTCGACGAGATGGACTCGATCTTCCGTACCCGCGGCACCGGTGTGAGTTCCGATGTCGAGACGACGGTCGTGCCCCAGCTGCTGTCGGAAATCGACGGTGTGGAGGGGCTGGAGAACGTCATCGTGATCGGTGCCTCCAACCGCGAGGACATGATCGACCCGGCGATCCTGCGCCCCGGCCGCCTCGACGTCAAGATCAAGATCGAACGCCCGGATGCCGAAGCGGCACTGGACATCTTCAGCAAGTACCTCACCGAGGACCTGCCGGTGAACGCCGACGATCTCGCCGAGTTCGGCGGCGACCGCGGCCTGTGCATTCGGGCGATGATCGAGAAGGTCGTCGATCGGATGTATGCGGAGATCGACGACAACCGATTCCTCGAAGTCACCTATGCCAACGGTGACAAAGAGGTCATGTACTTCAAGGACTTCAACTCCGGCGCGATGATCCAGAACGTGGTCGACCGGGCCAAGAAGTACGCGATCAAGTCGGTCCTGGAGACCGGGCAGAGGGGTCTGCGGATCCAGCACCTGCTCGACTCGATCGTCGACGAGTTCGCCGAGAACGAGGATCTGCCCAACACCACGAATCCCGATGACTGGGCGCGGATTTCAGGCAAGAAGGGCGAGCGGATCGTCTACATCCGCACGCTGGTCACCGGCAAGAGCAGCAGTGCCAGCCGGGCCATCGACACCGAGTCGAACCTGGGCCAGTACCTGTAGGAGTGCCGGCCCAGGGTCGCATCGTCAGTGTCCGCAGAGCTGGGTGGCGGCGGCGGTGTAGAAGAAGGCCGCATCCTTCGGCTCGACGCCGTCAGTGGTGTTGTCCGAGATGGTCTGCAGGGTGGTCGCCTGCGGAACGCCGGCGGCGATGTCGCTGCAGATGTGCTGTCCCAGCGCGACCGCGGTGTCAACAGGTCCATGCCAGCCGTCATTGGCCAGCGTCGTGATGAAGGAGTCCTGGTCCGCGTAGGCCGGCGAGGCGAGTGCCAAACCGAGTCCCACAGCGGCGATGCCGGTGATCACGAGTTTCTTCATGGTGCTTCCTTTCGCCCCGATAGCGCGCACCTTCGCCGACATCGGCAGCGCACGATGGCCGCAGTGTAGGACGAAGGTGAGCCTTACTGCAGCGTTATCGTCGCGACCGTCAGTTTGTTACAGGGCTCAAAACTCCAGGCTGTAGCTGTTGCCGAAATTGTCCTGCGTTACGTGGGCGTCGCGAGTGGTGGTGTCGACGCTCAGTCGCTCGGTGAGAGTGCGCGTCTCGTAACGCCATCCCTCGGGCAGATCCAGCCGGGTGGCCAGCTCCGGCAGGGCTGCCAGGTTGAGCCCCCGGTCCACCGCCTTGCTGTAGGTCTGCATCACCCAGCGCTGCCCCTGCGGGTCGACGAGTTCGAAAACCGGTCGGCCGGAATCGAAGTTGAACACGGTTCTGCGGTCGACATGGTTGACGGTGTACGGCGCGGGGTTCATCGACGACAGCTTGACGGTGGCCTGCTTGATCATGTCGATTCCGCCGAAGGTCTCGATCTCCTGGCGGTCCGGCGCGACCTTGTCGATGGTGCTCATCAGCCAATGTCGGGGGCCGTTCAGCAGTGCGGCCATCGCGCCGTGCTCCTTGGCGATCGCCTCGGCATCGAGCTTGTCCCACAGCTCGGCCGGGCAGTCGTTGAGCGGAAAGCTGTTGTAGACGGCAGCTTCGGGCCCGTCGGCGCCGGCCGTTACCAGCAGCACCTCCCCGTATCGCTTGTCGAATACGTCATCGCGCTCGGTCATCGCTTGCCTCCATCTCCAGATACGCATCGCGGCCGGCGAGACTCACAGCGACGTCCGCGACCAACGGATCGAAAAACCGCTGCCGGTACAGCGGGTCCACGCTCGTGCTGACGGTGAAGTACAGCCCGGACAACACCGCCACGAACAACGAAGTGTGCACCACGGTCTGAGGTATCGGCACGTGGATGCCGAACCACGTTCCGGCACAAGGGGGTTGGCCAACCGGGCAGGACTGCTCTGCCGACCACAGTACCGTGACGTCGTCGGGAATCGCGATGGTGCCCAGCGCGAGGAAGAACGCGAACAGTCCGGTGGTGAAGAACACCACCTGGATCGCCTGGGCGACCACCATGACGGCGACGACGTTGACCTGTTCGGCCGGCGACAGCGGCGTGCGCACCGGGTCGGTCCTGGTGGCCAGGGGCGTGCCGGCCAGCAGTGCCGCGGTGTCGCGCGGACCCGAGCGGTCTTCGCGTAGCGCCGACACCTCGTCGCGGATGGTCACCACCATGAACAGCAGTGCCACCAGGGCCAGGAAACCGATTGTCTGCCAGAGGCGTTCACGCGTCATGCGGGCGGACAGCTGCCACAGCTCGCCGGTGAAGTACACCACCACGGTCAGCATCAGAAGCGGTAGCGCGCGACTCATCAGCGTTCCGAGCGCCCCGAACTGCACCCATGCGAATCGGAACGCCCACAGGACAATCGATCCGATGCCCAGATAGGTCAGCCAGATGGCGAGCAGCGCGATCACCCCGAACCCGGCCACTTCGGCCGCGGTCAGCCCGGTCCAGCCCCGGTCCACCAGCGGAAAGCCGATCACGAACAAGGCCATCACCAACAGCGCGGCGCTGCGCCGGCCCGCCTCGCTGCGGGTGGTGCCCGCGCGGTGCAGCAGGTACAACACGAACGGCGCCGCGGTCAGCACGACCGCCATGATGCCCAGCCGCGCAACGGTTCCGGCGTCCACCTGACCGTCGCTGACATCGGCGATCAGTGCGGTCACCGCGATCAACGCTCCGATGCCGCTGACGACCGGCGCCGACCGGGCGATCAGCCGTCGCGAGCGCACCCGTCGCGTCAGAACCAGGGGTAGGCCGCGGGCCAGGAACCACTCGTGAACGTCGCGGGCGGAGGCCGCCGTCATGTCAGCGTCCCCGCCGTGAGGAGCGGTAACGATCCCGCGCCACCAGGGTGAGCCTGAGCTCGGCCAGCAGCGGGTCGAGGAATTGCGCGCGGTACTCCTTGTCGGTGACGGCCTTGGCCGCCAGGTACATGAACGTGATCGCGGTCAGCATCATCGTCGTCTGGATCAACGGGTCGGGAACCGGCAGCGTCATGCCGAGGATGTGGCCGTCGTTGCGCCCGCTGTCACGCGTCCACGACGCCAGCAGCGGCGGGCTGAGCACGATCAGTCCGAGGACGAAGAAGATCGCCCCGGTGGCCAGCGCGACCGTCAGCACCTGGCCGACCTGCGAGGCCGCCACCACGAACACCACGTTGGCCCGCTCGGCGCGGGACAGCGGGTCGACGCCGGGTTCGTCGGCGATGCCCTCGAATGGCGTGCCGGCCAGCCGGTCTGCGTCCTCGGGGGCGGCTGTGGTCTCGCCGAGGATCGGGCGGACCCGCTCCAGGGTGCTCGACACCAGGAACGCGGCGGCGATCGCGAACAGGAACCCGATGGCCAGCCACAGTCGTTCGCGGCTCACGATCGCCGCCATCAGCCACACGTAGGTGTTGAAGAAGACCAGGAACGTCAGCAGCACCACCGGCAGCGCGCGGACGAACATTCCGCTGGCGAGCGCCAGGTTCGACATGGTGTCCCGCGCGGCCCAGCCGGCGATCGAACCGACACCGGATGCGGTCGCCACGACGATGACGGCGATCGAGATCCCCGCCAGCAGCAGGTTCACCATGATGCGCGGGCTCGGGCCGCCGAAGACGCACCCGAGGATCGCGACCCCCACCGAGACGTTGGCGGCCACGACTCGCCACAGCGGGCCCTCGATCCGCGACACCAACCAGCCCACCAGCGCCGCCACCGGCAACACCAGCACGATCAGGGCCAGCAGGAATCCCTCGGCGACCGTGGGTCTGCCGTCGATGTCGATGGTGTGCTTGCCCGACAACGTCACCACCAGGATGGAGTTGGCGGCGAAGACGGCCACCCCGGCCAGTGCCGGTGCCGACCGGCCCCAGATCCGGCGCAGCAGCGCGCCGCGCCGCACAACCGCCGGAAGGCCGCGAACCAGAAACCAGCGTTCTTCGGCGTAGCGGTCCGGTGATGTCATCGTTGCGCGGCTCCGATGTGGGCTTTCGGGTCAGGTCACCCTAGCCGGAAGTGGCACCGTCCACGCGCCAGGCGCGCAACACCGGCCGCTAGGCTGGCGACCATGCAAAGGATCATCGGAACCGAGGTGGAGTACGGCATCTCCTCGCCTTCCGATCCGACCGCCAATCCGATCCTGACCTCGACCCAGGCGGTGCTGGCGTACGCCGCGGCCGCCGGCATCCAGCGGGCCAAGCGCACCCGGTGGGACTACGAGGTCGAGTCGCCGCTGCGGGACGCCCGCGGCTTCGACCTGAGCCGCTCGTCGGGACCGCCGCCGATCGTCGACGCCGACGAGGTGGGGGCGGCGAACATGATCCTCACCAACGGTGCCCGGCTCTACGTCGATCACGCCCACCCGGAGTACTCGGCCCCCGAGGTCACCGACCCGATGGATGCGGTGATCTGGGACAAGGCCGGAGAACGGGTGATGGAGGCCGCGGCCCGGCATGTGGCCAGCGTGCCCGGCGCGGCCAAGCTGCAGCTGTACAAGAACAACGTCGACGGCAAGGGCGCGTCCTACGGGTCGCACGAGAACTACCTGATGAGCCGTCAGACGCCGTTCTCGGCGGTGATCTCGGGCCTGACGCCGTTCATGGTGTCCCGGCAGGTGGTGACGGGTTCCGGTCGCGTCGGGATCGGTCCGTCCGGTGACGAACCGGGTTTTCAGCTGTCCCAGCGCGCCGACTACATCGAGGTCGAGGTCGGCCTGGAGACAACCCTCAAGCGCGGCATCATCAACACCCGCGACGAGCCGCACGCCGACGCGGACAAGTACCGCCGCCTGCACGTCATCATCGGCGACGCGAACCTGGCCGAGACCTCGACGTATCTGAAGGTGGGAACGACCTCGCTGGTCCTCGATCTGATCGAGGAAGGCCACAAATACGGCCTCGACCTGTCGGATCTGGCGCTGGCCCGGCCGGTGCACGCGGTTCATGTGGTCAGCCGGGATCCGTCGCTGCGGGCCACCGTGGCACTGGCCGACGGCCGCGAACTCACCGCGCTGGCCATCCAGCGGATCTACCTGGACCGGGTGGCCAAGCTGGTCGATGCCCGCGACCCCGATCCGCAGGCCACGAAGGTCGTCGAAACCTGGGCGCACATCCTGGACCTGCTGGAACGCGACCCGATGGAGTGTGCCGAGCTGCTGGACTGGCCGGCCAAGTTGCGGCTACTTGAGGGCTTCCGGCAGCGGGAGAACCTCGGCTGGTCGGCGCCGCGACTGCATCTGGTCGACCTCCAATACTCCGATGTCCGGCTCGACAAGGGCCTGTACAACCGGCTGGTGGCACGCGGCTCGATGAAGCGTCTGGTCACCGAGCAGGAGGTGATCGACGCCGTCGACAACCCGCCGACCGACACCCGCGCGTACTTCCGCGGCGAATGCCTGCGCCGCTTCGGTGCGGACATCGCGGCGGCGAGCTGGGACTCGGTGATCTTCGACCTGGGCGGTGATTCGCTGGTGCGGATTCCGACCCTGGAACCACTGCGGGGGAGCAAAGCCCATGTGGGCGCTCTTCTCGATTCGGTCGACAGCGCAGTGCAACTCGTGGAACAACTGACGACCTGACGTTCGTTAGACGGAGCAATACCGGTCTCGACCGGTAGGGTAGAAGAACCGGCGGCCCGTGCCGAATGGCACGACACAGTCGCCGATCCCGAGCAGGAGGCAGCGATGGCTCAAGAGCAGACCAAGCGTGGCGGCGGGGGCGGCGAGGATGACGACCTCGGCAGCACCGGTGCCGGCGGGCAAGAGCGTCGCGACAAGCTCGCTGAAGAGACCGATGATCTGCTGGACGAGATCGATGACGTCCTGGAAGAGAACGCTGAGGACTTCGTGCGTGCATACGTGCAAAAGGGCGGACAGTGACCTGGCCGTTCTCTGATCGCCTTGCCACCAGCTCACCTCTGACCGATCTTTCCTCGTTTTCCGACTATCTCCGGCGGGAAGCGCCCCAGCTGCTGCCGACCAGCACCGGCGCCAGCGGCGCGCTGCCCGGTGACGCGCTGCCGCACGGCACCACGATCGTCGCGCTGAGGTATCCGGGCGGTGTGCTGATCGCCGGCGATCGCCGCGCTACCCAGGGCAACATGATCGCCAGCCGGGATGTGCAGAAGGTGTACATCACCGACGACTACACGGCCACCGGTATTGCCGGCACCGCCGCGATTGCCGTCGAGTTCGCCCGGCTGTACGCCGTCGAGCTGGAGCACTACGAAAAAGTCGAGGGCGTCCCGCTGACGTTCCCCGGCAAGGTGAATCGGCTTTCGACGATGGTGCGCGGCAACCTCGGCGCGGCACTGCAGGGCTTCGTCGCACTGCCGCTGCTGGTGGGTTATGACCTCGATGACCCGAATCCCGAAGCGGCAGGACGGATCGTCTCGTTCGACGCGGCCGGTGGCTGGAACATCGAGCAAGAGGGCTACCAGTCGGTGGGGTCCGGTTCGCTGTTCGCCAAGTCGTCGATCAAGAAGCTCTATCCCGGTGTCACCGACGCGGATTCGGCGTTGCGGGCCGCGGTGGAGGCGCTCTACGACGCTGCCGACGACGACTCGGCAACCGGTGGTCCGGACCTGGTTCGCGGTATTTTCCCGACGGCGGTCACCATCGAGGCCGAGGGTGCCACCGACGTCCCCGAGCAGCGGATCTCCGCGCTCGCGCGCGAGGTGATCGAAAAACGTTCCACGACCAACACATTCGGGCCCGGCACGGGACCCAGTAACGAAGCACCGCGGGTGGACTAAGTGAGCTTCCCATACTTCATCTCGCCTGAGCAGGCGATGCGTGAGCGTTCCGAGCTTGCGCGCAAAGGCATTTCCCGGGGCCGCAGCGTCGTCGTGCTTGCCTACGACTCGGGGGTGCTGTTCGTTGCGGAGAACCCGTCGCGGTCCCTGCAGAAGATCAGCGAGCTCTACGACCGCGTCGGCTTCGCCGCCGTGGGCCGGTTCAACGAGTTCGACAACCTGCGCCGCGGCGGCATCCAGTTCGCCGACACCCGCGGGTACGCCTACGACCGTCGCGACGTGACGGGCCGCCAGCTCGCCAACGTCTACGCGCAGACCCTCGGAACGATCTTCACCGAGCAGGCCAAGCCCTACGAGGTGGAGCTGTGTGTGGCCGAGGTGGCCCACTACGGCGAGACGAAACCCCCTGAGCTGTACCGGATTACCTACGACGGCTCAATCGCCGACGAACCACACTTCGTTGTCATGGGCGGCACCACCGAGCCGATCATCACCGCGCTCAAGGAGTCCTACTCCGAGAACGCGCCGCTGAAGGATGCGGTGGGAATCGCCGTCGAGGCGCTGCGGGCCGGTATCAACGGCACCGGCGGTAGCGGCAGCACCCCGCCGGCCGAGCCGCGGGTGCTGGGCCCGGCCACCCTCGAGGTGGCCATCCTGGACGCCAAGCGGCCGCGACGGGCATTCCGGCGGATCACCGGTTCGGCGTTGGAGGCCCTGCTGCCCAGTGCAGGTGACGAGCCCGCCGACGAGGGCGCCGCGGAGGCCACCTCCTGAGTTCGCACGCCGTCATCTCCGGTGCTGGTATCGCCGGACCGGCGCTGGCCGACCAACTGACCGCGCGCGGCTGGCGCACCACGGTGATCGAGCGCTACCCCCAGCGCCGCGACGAAGGCCAGAACGTCGACATCCGTGGTGCGGCACGGGAAGTCGTGCGCAGGATGGGCATCGAAGACGATGTGCGCCAGGCCAACACCGGTGAAGTCGGAACCCGGTTCGTCACCGCAACCGGCACGGCGGCGGCATCTTTTCCGGTCGGCGCCCCGGGCGGCCCCGACGGTCCTACCGCGGAACTGGAGATCCTGCGCGGCGAACTGTCGCGCATTCTGATCGAACGCACGCAGGGTCAGACCGACTACCGCTTCGGCACCCAGATCACCGACGTCACCGATCACGGCGGCCACGTCACCACCGTGCTGGACGACGGCAGCGTGCTCGACTCCGACATCCTGATCGTCGCCGAAGGCCTGCGCTCCCGCTCGCGCCGGTTCGTCAGTGCCACCGAGGTCACCGATCTGGGAATGTATTTCGCATACGCCACCATCCCTCGGTCCGACAGTGACGACCAGTGGTGGAACTGGCAGCACGCGACTCGATCCCGCGGCGTTCATCTCCGGCCGGACAACCTGGGCACCACCAGAGCCATCCTGACCTTCATCTCCGATGTCCGCGGTATCGAAGATCTCGACCCGGGTGACCAGATCGCGATCCTGCGCAAGACTTTCGCCGACGTCGGCGGTGCAGCTCCGCGCATTCTGCGCGAGATCGACGCCGGTGCACCGATGTACTTTTCGGTTGCCGGCCAGATCCACGTGCCGTCGTGGAGCAAGGGTCGCATCGGTCTGCTCGGTGACTGTGCATTCTGCAACGCCACGTTCGGCGGTGCGGGCACCAGCCTGGCGCTGATCGGTGCCTACATCCTCGCCGGCGAACTCGCCGCCACATCCGACCATGCGGCGGCCCTGGGCCGGTACCAAGACCGCATGCAGCCGTTCGCGGCCTCGGCTCCCGTCGTCCGCCCATCAGTGTTGCGGATTGCCAACCCGCGCAGCCGGATTGGCATCGCGACGCTCCATCGCCTTGCCCGCACCGCGGCGAGCCCGGCGGCCAAGGCGGCGACGGCGCTGATGTCGCGCGCATCCGCCGGCGTGGGGCAGCGGGTGACGCTGCCGGATTATCCCGTGGCCTAGTCGATCTCAACCGATCCGGATGTGTTCGCGATCGCCGGTGATGACCGCTAGGATGTTGCGCCACGCGTCGGACGGTTCGTTGAGGACGTCGCTGTGCGACGACAATCCGCCCATCGGTCCGCCGGTGAGATTACGCCCGGCCGCCAGCGGGATCACACCGGGCAATTGGTCGGGGTCGGCCCCATGCGGCCCGAGCGGGATGCCCTGCACCAGGCCGATCGGATCGCCGGGCGCGGTGAGGGAGAACCGCAGTACGTCGGGGTTGCGGTTGTGCCAGTCCGACGGATCATGAACGCCCACACCGGCACCCGCGGCCTCCACGTAGATCACCCGGTCGGCGGTCAACCCGAAACGTTCGGCTGTGCCCAGGATCGACCCGCCGTACGAGTGGCCCAGGTAGGTCACCGGCATCGACCCGGCTCGCCGTTCGACGTCTTCGGCGAACGCCACCAGTCGCGGCGCCATCTTCAGTGCATAGCGTGGATCGGCGGCGTCGACCACCCCGGCGAGCAGCTGACCGGTCGGAAACGGGCCACCTAGATACGTGATCATCGCGACGTCACCCGTTGATCCGGCGACAAAACGCCGCGCCGTCGCGACATCGTCGGCTGCGCCGTCGAAGGTGGTGTTGAGCCCGGGCACCAGCACCGCGAGTGCGTGCGCCCGCGTCAGGTCACCGGACAACTCGATGAAGCTCTCCCGCTGCGGGTCGAAGGCCAGGATTTGTCTGGGCACCCGGCGATCACGGTCCACCGGATCGGGAACGTCGGCGAGCAGGCTCTCGTAGTAGTCGATGCGGCTGCGTGCGTCATGGTCGTAGGCGGCGATCGTCGCGGCCCGCATGCTCGGATCTGCGTTTAACGCAGCCCAAAGTCGTTCGGCGTCAGCTGCTTCCAGCCTCGGTGCGACGGCGGCACGTAACTTCACCTCGTCGGGCACCTCGATGCGGCGGCGTTCATCGAGGATCGCGTCGGCGATGTTGATCCGGTTGGCGGCGATCCGGGCCTCCCACGGAACCCCGTCGGTGTTGCCCACCTCGTGCGGCCTGGACTCGATGAGCCGGTGCCGGTCGGCGTCGGACATCCCCGCGACCGCCGCGGCGATGCTGTCCTGGCTCAGGCGCGGCCAGTCGGCCACCGGATTGCCCGCGGCCCCCGCCGGGCGCACCGGTGCCGGCTCGGCCGGGGTCGCATCGAACGCGGCGTCGATCGCGGTGGCGGCCTCGGCATCGGCCGCGCCGAGCGCCGACAACGCCCCCTGCAGAACGCGAGTTAGCTCGGCCGCCCGGACCTCCAGCATCGTGTGCGCCACCGCATCGGAACCGCCGCTGCACGCCACCAGAAGCGCCGGCGGTGCCGTCGGGGGATTCACCGTCCCGTCCTCGCGCACCTCGCATCCGTCGCGCCGGGCGTCCGCCACCACCGCCAGGACCCGGTCGCGACAGCGGGTGATGACCTCGGCGGCGTCCCGAGCCTGCGCGGCGGCCAGGATCAGCGCCCGGCACACCCCGCGCAGACCCGCGGTGGTCGGACCGATCGCCTTGCGGGCCGCGCCCGCGGCCGAACCGGTGAACACGCCGGCGCTGCCGGCCACCTTGTCGTCGACGGCGTCCGCCTGAGCCTGAAGCCGGCCCGCGGCGTCGTCCCATGCGCCGGCCAGGTCGACCAGCGCCTGCGGCCGCCAGGCGAGCACCTGCGACACGGTCGGCGGGCTCATCGCGGCCGAAGACGTTGTGCCGTGGCGGCGTCGGCGGCGCCGAGTTCGTCCACCGACCGGCGCACCGAGCAAACCCAATCCTGCAGAGCCGTTCCGAGTCGGTGCACCTCAGCCGCGACGCGTGCCGGTGCGGCCAAACCGCCCAGCGCAGAACCAGGTAGCTCTGCGACACCGGGGATCGCGACGCCCGCGAGGTGATCTGCGCTGCGGGCCAGCGTGTCCGCGAGCGCCCCTAACGTGGCGGTATCGACGACGACGCGCTCGGGCACGGCTCATGCTGGCATGTCCCGCGGCGGCGGCTTTTCCGTAATCCACAGGGATTCTGAACCGTTTCGCGCCCCGCTTGCCCACCGCTAGTGCACAGCAACCAGTAGGCTCGGTGTCGTGCAGCGGAGAATCATGGGCATCGAAACCGAATTCGGTGTCACCTGCACGTTCCACGGCCATCGTCGGCTCAGTCCGGACGAGGTCGCCCGGTACCTGTTCCGCCGGGTGGTGTCGTGGGGCCGCAGCTCGAACGTGTTCCTGCGCAACGGCGCGCGCCTGTACCTCGACGTGGGCAGCCACCCGGAGTACGCGACCGCCGAGTGCGACAACCTGACGCAGCTGGTCACTCACGACCGCGCCGGTGAGCGGGTGCTGGAAGACCTCCTCATCGACGCCGAACAGCGACTGGCCGACGAAGGCATCGGCGGGGACATCTACCTGTTCAAGAACAACACCGATTCGGCCGGAAACTCCTACGGCTGCCACGAGAACTACCTGATCGTGCGCGCCGGCGAGTTCTCCCGCATCTCCGATGTGCTGCTGCCGTTCCTGGTCACCCGCCAGCTGATCTGCGGCGCGGGCAAGGTGTTGCAGACCCCCAAGGCGGCCACGTTCTGCCTGAGCCAGCGCGCCGAACACATCTGGGAAGGCGTCTCGAGCGCCACCACCCGGTCGCGCCCGATCATCAACACCCGCGACGAACCGCATGCCGACGCGGAGAAGTACCGCCGGCTGCATGTGATCGTCGGGGACTCCAACATGTGCGAGTCCACCACCATGCTCAAGGTCGGCACCGCCTCGCTGGTGCTGGAGATGATCGAGGCCGGGGTCGCGTTCCGCGACTTCTCACTCGACAACCCGATCCGGGCGATCCGCGAGGTCAGCCACGACCTGACCGGGCGCCGGCCGGTGCGCCTCGCCGGTGGGCGGCAGGCCAGCGCCCTGGACATCCAGCGCGAGTACTTCGCCCGCGCGGTGGAGTACCTGCAGACCCGCGAGCCCAACACCCAGATCGATCAGGTTGTCGACCTGTGGGGCCGCCAACTCGACGCCGTCGAGAGCCAGGACTTCGCCAAGGTCGACACCGAGATCGACTGGGTGATCAAGCGCAAGCTGTTCCAGCGCTACCAGGACCGCTACAGCATGGAGCTGTCCGATCCGAAGATCAGCCAGCTGGACCTGGCGTACCACGACATCAAGCGCGGCCGCGGCGTATTCGACCTGCTGCAGCGCAAGGGCCTGGCGACTCGGATCACCACCGACGAGGAGATAGAGGCCGCCGTCGACACCCCGCCGCAGACCACGCGGGCCAAGTTGCGCGGGGAGTTCATCAGCGCCGCCCAGGAGGCGGGCCGCGATTTCACCGTCGACTGGGTGCATCTCAAGCTCAACGACCAGGCTCAGCGCACGGTGCTGTGCAAGGACCCGTTCCGCTCGGTCGACGAGCGGGTCAAGCGACTCATCGCCAGCATGTGACGAGCGCGCCGCAGAGGCGGCGCACCGTTTCCCGCTAAGGTTTTCCGAGTGGCGACATCCAAAGTAGAGCGGTTGATGAACCTCGTCATCGCGCTGCTGTCCACGCACGGCTACATCACCGCAGATCGCATCCGCGCCAGCGTGGCCGGCTATGCCGAAAGTCCCAGCGACGAGGCGTTCTCCCGGATGTTCGAGCGCGACAAGAACGAGCTGCGCGATCTCGGCATCCCGTTGGAGACCGGGCGGGTGTCGTCGTTCGACCCCACCGAGGGTTACCGGATCAACCGCGACGCCTACGCGCTGCCCGATATCGAACTCACCGACGAGGAGGCGGGCGCCGTCGCGATCGCCACCAAACTCTGGGAATCGCCGGAACTGATCACCGCGACCCAGGGCGCCCTGTTGAAGCTGCGGGCGGCCGGTGTCGACGTCGATCCCGACGCTGCCGTCGCGATCACCGCCGGATCAGGGGCGCCCGGTCTGCGCGGATCCGAAGACGTGCTGGGAAACCTGTTGTCGGCCATCGACTCCGGTCAACCGGTGCAGTTCCGGCACCGGTCGCTGCCCACCGACCCGTACACCGTGCGCACCGTGGAACCGTGGGGAGTGATCACCGACCGGGGCCGCTGGTACCTCGTCGGGCATGACCGGGACCGCAACGCCACCAGAACATTTCGGCTCTCCCGCATCGGCGCCGACATCGCGTGCGTCGGACCGCCCGGATCTGTCACCAGACCCGCCGGGGTCGACCTTCGGGCGATCGTCGACCGGGCAATCGGCGAAGCCCCCAGCGGTGTGCAGGCATCGGTGTGGGTAGCCGATGGCAGGGCGATGTCGTTGCGCCGCAACGGAAAATCCACGGGAGCGCGCAGCATCGGCGGACGCTCGGGCGAGGTGATCGAACTCGACATCGGCACCCGCGACCGGCTCGCCCGCGAGGTTGCAGGCTACGGCGCCGACGCCTTGGTGCTGGAACCGGCCACACTGCGCGACGACGTGGTCCAGCGGTTGCGGGTGCAGGCGGGGGAGGGCGCATGACCCCCGTCTCGACGCGGCTGGTGCGGCTGCTGAACATGGTGCCGTACCTCAAGGCCAACCCCAGCATCACCTATGACGAGGCCGCCGCCGATCTGGGCGTGACCCGCAAGCAACTTCAGCAGGACCTCGACCAGCTCTGGATGTGCGGCCTGCCCGGATATGGGCCCGGAGACCTGATCGACTTCGAGTTCTCCGGCGACTCGATCAAGGTGACATTCTCGGCGGGCATGGACGAGCCGCTGCGGCTGACGTCGCCGGAGGCCACCGGTCTGCTGGTCGCGCTGCGGGCGCTGGTCGACATCCCCGGTGTCGTCGATCCGCAGGCCGCGCTGAGCGCCATCGCCAAGATCGAATCGGCTGCCGGCACCGTCGGTCACGACCACACCCATGCCGTCGCCGCGGTGGACGAGCGGGCGCCCATCGAAAGCGACACCGCCGCCGCGGTTCGTGCCGCCGTTCGTGACGGTCGCGCCCTGAACATCGAGTACTACTCGGCGTCCCGGGACACCCTGACCAGCCGGGTCGTCGACCCGATCCGGGTGGTGCTGGTCGGCGACCACAGTTATCTGCAGGCCTGGGCGCGCGACGCCGAGGGAGTGCGACTGTTCCGCTTCGACCGGATCGTCGAGGCCACCGTGCTCGACCAGGCCGCCGTCCCGCCCGAGCCGGCCAAGCAGGCACCCCCGGACACCTCACTGTTCGACGCCGATCCGGCGCTGCCCGCTGCAATCCTGGTGCTGGCCCCGACGGCGACCTGGATGCTCGAGTACTACCCGATGCGGATTCTCGAGGAACTGCCCGACGGCTATCACAAGGCCTCGATGACCTACGCGTCCGAGGAGTGGATGTGCCGGGTGCTGCTGGGATTCGGCGCCGACGTCCGAGTCCTCGAACCGGAGTCGCTGGTGACCCGTGTTCGGGAGAGTGCGGCCGCGGCCCTGGCCGCGTATTCCGAGCTGAGCGGCTGACCTGCATACCGGCTGGACGTGGGGCCGGTGGGGTAGCATCGAGACAACTTCTGGAGGTGACCAAATTGGGTGCTCTACAACCGTGGCACTGGCTGATTCTCATCGCGGTGGTCGTGCTGCTCTTCGGGTCGAAAAGGTTGCCTGATGCCGCCCGCTCACTGGGCAAGTCGATGCGCATCTTCAAGTCAGAGGTCAAGGAGCTGCAGAACGAGCACAAGGCGGACACTCCCGTCACGCCCGCGCAGCCTCCCACTCAGGTGCAGTCCGAGCGCGTCGAGGCACCGGTGACCCCGCCGGCCCAGAGCCACACCGACGCCAAACCGGCCTGAACCGACGACAACCGGGCGCTCCGACGTCCGTAGTCTGCCGCTGCCGTGCGCACACCTAAACTTCTGTCGCGGCTGGACCCCCGTCAACGCCGCAGCCGCGTCAATCCGGACGGGACCATGTCCCTCGTCGACCACATCCGGGAGTTGCGGTACCGGCTGCTGATCGCGATGGGTGCCGTCGCGCTGACCACGATCATCGGGTTCCTCTGGTACAGCCACGGGTTCTTCGGGGTGGAGAGCCTGGGTGAGTGGCTACGCGAGCCGTACTGCTCGCTGCCGCAGTCGGCCCGCGCCGACATCAGTGCCGACGGTGGCTGCCGCCTGCTGGCGACAGCGCCGTTCGACCAATTCATGCTGCGGCTCAAGGTCGGTCTGACCGCGGGCATCGTGATGGCCTGCCCAATCTGGCTCTACCAGTTGTGGGCGTTCATCACCCCCGGGCTGTATCGCAACGAGCGCCGCTTCGCGTCGGTGTTCGTCTTCTTCGCCGCGCTGCTGTTCGTGTCGGGCACCGTGCTGGCCTACTTCGTCCTGTCGAAGGCTCTGCACTTCCTCTTGACGGTCGGCAGTGACGTCCAGGTGACCGCACTGTCCGGTGACCAGTACTTCGGATTCCTGATCAATCTGCTGCTGATCTTCGGCGTGAGTTTCGAGTTCCCGCTGCTGATCATCATGCTGAACCTGATCGGCGTGCTGTCCTACGAGAAGCTCAAGTCCTGGCGGCGCGGCCTGATCTTCGGGGTGTTCGTCTTCGCCGCGTTTGCCACGCCCGGCTCGGACCCGTTCTCGATGCTGGCGCTGGGTCTTGCGCTCACGCTGCTCCTGGAATTCGCCATCCAGATCGCCCGGATCAGCGACCGGCGCAAGGCCAAACGCGAGGCGCAGGCCGAGATTCCCGACGAGCAGGCCGCACCCATCGAGGCGCCGGAACCGGTAGCCGCCCCGGCGACGTATGCGGCACAGCATGACGACATCACCTGACACGCCCCAGCTTTCCGGCGGGCAGGAGCGTAGCGACCCGGGGAAGCAGCTTGAGCAGTTCACCGAGCTGCTGACGTTCACCCTCGATCCGTTCCAGCGCAAGGCGTGTGAGGCGCTCGAACGCGGCCACGGCGTGCTGGTGTGCGCGCCGACCGGCGCGGGCAAGACGGTGGTCGGTGAGTTCGCGGTACACCTGGCGCTCACGGCAGGCCGAAAGTGCTTCTACACCACGCCGATCAAGGCGCTGAGCAACCAGAAGCACAACGACCTGGTGCGCCGGTACGGCGCGGAGAACATCGGCCTGCTGACCGGCGATCAGTCGGTCAATGGCGACGCACCGGTGGTGGTGATGACCACCGAGGTGCTGCGCAACATGCTGTACGCCGGGTCTGATGCGCTGCACGGGCTTTCGCATGTCGTGATGGACGAAGTCCACTTCCTCGCCGACCGGATGCGCGGTGCGGTGTGGGAGGAGGTCATCCTGCATCTGCCCGACGACGTGCGGCTGGTCAGCCTGTCGGCCACGGTCAGCAATGCCGAGGAGTTCGGCGGGTGGATCCAGACCGTGCGCGGCGACACCACCGTCGTGGTCGACGAGCACCGGCCGGTTCCGTTGTGGCAGCACGTGTTGGTGGGCAAGCGGCTGTTCGACCTGTTCGACTACGACCGCGAGGGAAAGCAGCACCTCGTCGATCCGGACCTGATCCGCCACATCGCGCATCGGCGCGAGGCCGAACGGTTGACGGATTGGGAGCCGCGCCGCCGCGGACCGGGACGTCCCGGTGGGAGACAGGGTCTGCACCGTCCGCCGTCGCGTCCCGACGTGATCGCCTCGCTGGACCGCGAGGGTCTGCTGCCCGCGATCACCTTCATCTTCTCCCGCGCCGGCTGCGACGCCGCGGTCAAACAGTGCCTGCGCAGCCCACTGCGGCTGACCGACGACGAGGACCGCAAGCGGATCGCGCAGGTGATCGACCGGCGCTGCGGCGATCTCGCCGACGCCGACCTGGCGGTGCTGGACTACTACGAGTGGCGCGAGGGTCTGCTGCGCGGCCTGGCCGCCCACCATGCCGGCATGCTGCCGGTCTTCCGGCACACCGTCGAGGAACTGTTCACCGCCGGACTGGTCAAAGCCGTGTTCGCCACCGAGACACTGGCGCTGGGCATCAACATGCCGGCCCGCACCGTCGTGCTGGAGAAGCTTGTCAAGTTCAACGGCGAGCAACACCTGCCGCTGACGCCGGGGGAGTACACCCAGCTGACCGGGCGTGCCGGACGGCGCGGGATCGACGTCGAGGGCCACGCCGTCGTGCTGTGGACTCCCGACGTCGAACCGGCCGAGGTGGCCGGGCTGGCGTCCACCCGGACCTTTCCGCTGCGGAGCTCGTTCGCGCCGTCGTACAACATGACGATCAATCTGGTGAACCAGATGGGTCCCGAGCAGGCTCACCAGTTGCTGGAGCGGTCGTTCGCGCAGTTCCAGGCCGACCGGTCGGTGGTGGGGCTGGTACGTGGTGTCGAACGCGGCGAGAAGATGCTCGACGACATCGCCACCGAACTGGGCTGGGATCGCCGCAAACAGCCGGACAAGGAGCCGCCGATCCTCGACTACGTGCGGCTGCGCGCGAAGATCAGCGAGCGGGAGCGGGCGCAGTCGCGGGCCTCGCGGCTGCAACGCAGGCAGGCGACCACCGACACGCTGGCGGCGCTGCGCCGCGGCGACATCATCAACATCACGCAAGGCCGCCGCGGGGGCCTGGCCGTGGTGCTGGAGGCGGCCAACGAATCGACCGATCCTCGGCCGCTGGTGTTGACCGAACATCATTGGGCCGGAAGGGTTTCCTCGGCTGACTTCACCGGAGCCGCGGCAGCGATCGGCTCGATGAGCCTCCCCAAGCGGGTCGAGCACCGGCAGCCGCGGGTGCGCCGCGACCTGGCCTCCGCACTCCGGTCGGCGGCGTCCGGGCTGCGGGTGCCGTCGACCAGGAAACGCCGCGGCGACGCCGAGGACGCACCCGACATCGATCCCGAACTGCTCGCGCTGCGGGAGTCGATGCGCAAGCACTCGGTGCACGACATGGCCGGCCGGGAGGCCCAGGTCCGTATCGGCGAGCGTTATCTGCGGGTCGAACGTGACAACGAGCAGATCCGGAAGAAGGTCAGCGCGGCGACGAACTCGCTGGCCCGCACATTCGACCGGATCGTGGGGTTGCTGACCGAGCGCGGCTTCATCGAACAGCGCGACGGCGATTTCGGCGTCACCGCCGACGGCCGGCTGCTGACGCGGATCTACAACGAGAGCGATCTGCTGGTCGCCGAATGCCTGCGCAAGGGTGTCTGGAAGGGGCTGGCGCCCGCCGAACTGGCCGCCGCACTGTCCGCGGTGGTGTTCGAGACCCGCGGCAGCGACGGCCCCACCCCGTCGCATGCCATCGAGATGCCGACAGCCAACGTGCGGCGCGCGCTGGTCGAGATGCGGCGGATGTCCGGGCAACTGCGCGCCGACGAGAACCGGCACCGGATCAACCCGACACGCGAGCCCGACGAAGGATTCGTCGCCGCCATCTATCGGTGGGCGACGACCGGCGACCTGGCGGCCGCGCTGGCGGCCTCCGACGTCGCCGGTGCCGGGACTCCGCTGCCGGCTGGCGATTTCGTGCGGTGGTGCCGACAAGTGCTCGATCTGCTCGACCAGGTCCGCAATGCCGGGCCGGAAGCCGGGCTGCGTAAGACCGCCAACCGTGCCATCGACGACATCCGGCGCGGCGTCGTCGCTGTTGATGGCGGGTAGGCTCATGCAAACGTTACGGTGGGAGCGGCGAATCGCTACCAGATCAAGGAGAGACGATGAGCGGACCGCAGGGATCAGAACCTAATCCCTGGCAGGCTCAACCCGGGCAAGGTCAGGATCAGCCTGCCCCCGGCTCCGAGCAACAGCCCGGCGGCAGCGAAACCCCGGCCTGGCAGCAACCGTCCGGTGAGCCGCCGGCCTGGCAGCCGCCGCCCGCCTACACCCCGCAGCAGTACCCGCAGTACGGCCAGCAGCCCGGTCAGCAATACCCGCAGCAGCCGTACCAGCAGCCGACCGAGTACAACCCGGGCACCTACGCGCAGCCGGGTCAGCAGTACCCGCAGTACGGGCAGCCGCAGTACGGGCAGCCGCAGTACGGCCAGTACCCGCAACAGCCGGGTCAGTACCCGCAGCAGCCGGGCGACCCCAACCAGCCGGGGCAGTACGCCCCGTACCCGCAGCCCGGCGACGAGGGCGCGAAGAAGTCTTCGGCCGTGCTGTTCACGGTCATCGGTGTGCTGGCCGCGATCGTTGTCGCCGTCGTGCTGGTGCTGGGCTTCTGGAAGCCCGGCTTCTTCGTGACCACCAAGCTCGACATCGGCAAGGCCCAGCAGGGCGTGCAGAACATCCTCACCGACGAGACCAACGGCTATGGCGCCAAGAACGTCAAGGACGTCAAGTGCAACAACGGTCAGAACCCGACGGTCAAGAAGGGTGACACCTTCACCTGCGAGGTGAGCATCGACGGCACCAAGCGCCAGGTGACGGTCACCTTCCAGGACGACAAGGGCACGTACGAGGTCGGCCGGCCGAAGTAGCCGCTCGGCGGCGTCAAGTGCCGAAGTAGCCGCTCGGCGGCGTCATGTGCCGAAGTAGCCACTAGTCGAGGGCGTCCAGCGCTTTCTGCAGGCGGCCAATCGACGACCCGACACCGTACGCGTTAGCCAGTTCCGCGACGCGGGACGGGTCGGCGGCCGCCAGCGGTAGCCGGTCGTGGTCGGTGCTGAACTCCACCGGTGCGTCGCGGGCCACCTGCACCACCGGTCCGGCGGCCTCGATGTAGTCGGTCGCCGCCAGGATCTTGCTGCGAAAAGCCTTGGACAGCTTCGATTTCGGGTCGTGCGCGGCGGCCAGGATGTCCTCCAGCGAACCGTACTGGGACAGCAGCGTGGCTGCCGTCTTCTCCCCGACACCCGGCACCCCGGGCAGGCCGTCGGACGGATCGCCGCGCAGCAAAGCCAGTTCGGCATACGCCGCGCCGGCGCGATGCGGCGGCACGCCGTACTTCTCGGCGACCTCGGCAGGCCCGAACATCGTGGCGTTCGACAACCCGCGGCCCAGATAGAGGACCCGCACGGCGACCGGGTCGTCACCCACCAACTGCAACAGGTCGCGGTCGCCGCTGACCACCACCACGGGATCGCGCGTCTCGGCGGTGGCCAGCGTGCCCAGCACGTCGTCGGCTTCGTAGCCTTCGGCGCCTGCGGTCGCGATCCCGAACGCGTCGAGCAGCTCCATGATCATCTCGACCTGATGGCTGAGCTCGTCGGGAACTTCTTCCAAATCCGTTTCCCCGCTGGGCTTTTCTGGGTCTTTTGGGCTGGCAACCCGGTGCGCCTTGTACGACGGGATAGCATCGACCCGGAACTGCGGGCGCCAGTCCAGGTCGAGGCACACCACCAGGCGGCCCGGACGTTCCCGGGTGACCAGCGTGGCCACACTGTCCAGGAAGCCGCGCACGGCGTTGACCTGTCGGCCGTCCGGCGCGGTGATCGACGAGGGCACCCCGAAGAACGAACGAAACCACATGCTCGCGCCGTCGAGCAGCAACACCGGTGCAGACATGCGAGCCATCCTGCCAGTAGCGTCGAGGGATGTCGTTCGCCATCGAGCGGATCGACCACGTCGTGCTCAATTGCCGTGACGTGGAGGCCGTCGCAGACTGGTACGTCCGCGTGCTCGGCATGCGCCGCGAGGTGTTCTCCGGAAACCGGGTTGCGCTGCGATTCGGCGATCAGAAACTCAACCTGCGGCCCACCGGCGCGCCGAACTGGCCGACAGGAGCGGCGGATTCACCGGGTTCGCTCGATCTGTGCTTCATCACCAGTGCGGCCCCCGACGAGGTGGAGGCGCAGCTGCGGGAGGCCGGGGCGACGATCACCGAAGGGCCGGTCACCAAAACCGGTGCGCTCGGCGCGATGACGTCCTACTACTGCCGTGACCCCGAGGGAAACCTGGTCGAGGTCGCCAGCTACCCGCCGTAGCGGAACAGATACGAACCGGTGGTGATCGCCTTGTCCCCGGCGCCTTCGTCGTGCAGCGTGACACGCACCGCGACGGTGCCGCCAGGTCCGAGGATCGGCTCGGCGTCGGCTCGGAACGGCCCCACCTTGCCGCGTGCCAGGAACATCACATGCGAGCTGACTCCCTGCAGGCGGTCAGTGCCGACGACGGCGGCCGCGGCGTCCAGCGCGGTCGTTTCCAGGATCACAAACTGAGGCCCTACGTGCAGTGCGGCGTCCGGCGACGCCACCTCCACCGAGAGCTCCGGCATCGCCCACGCCCCGCCGGGTCGCCGGACCGCGCCGAAGACCTGCCACAGCGGCGGCAGGTCGGGGGAATCGACGACCTCGATCGGGTTGAGCTCCATCTTGCCCAGCCCGTCCGGCGGTACACCGATGCTCACACCCTGGCCCTCGTTGAGCGCGAGCACCCGAGAAGGGTTGTCCGCGTCGACGATCCGCGATCGGCTGTAGGACATCTGCCTGCCGCGCTTGAGGTCCTCGGATTGGATCTCGATGCGACGCACGTCGTGGCCGGGGTCGACCACCTGGATGGAGTGGATCACCGGGTTGGGCACCGCTTCGAGGTCGGATACCAGTCCGCTGTCCGGGGAGACGATGCCCAGCACCGCGAGGAACAGGCCGCCGGCCGGATTGCGCATGTCGTGGCGGATCGTGACGGTGTCCTGGGCGTCGACGTCCATCGACGAATAGCTGCGGCCCAGGTAGCGATAGCTGAGCAACCCACCCCAGCGCCGGTTGAGCTCGGCGGCGTACGCCGCTGGGTCATCGGCGAGCTCACGGATGTCGCGGAGCATCGCGTCATCGTATGCCTGCGGCTAGCCTGGCTGGCATGACCGACCGTTTCAGTAGCGACGTCTATGCCCGCCGGCTCGCCGCCGCAGCAGCCGCGGCCTCCGCTGCCGGGGTCGCCGGGCTCGTGATCACCCCGGGATACGACCTGCGCTACCTCGTCGGCTCGACGGCGCAGACCTTCGAACGGCTGACCGCGTTGGTGGTGCCGGCAACCGGCGCGCCGACGGTGGTGGTGCCGCGGCTGGAGTTGGCGTCGCTCAAGGATTCCGCGATCCTCGAACTCGGCCTGAGCGTGCAGGATTGGGTCGACGGCGACGACCCGTACGAGCTGGTGGCGGCCGCGCTGGGTGGACACGCCCGCATCGCGGTGACCGACTCGATGCCCGCGCTGCACCTGCTGCCGTTGGCCGAGCGGCTCGGCTCGGTGCCGGTGCTCGCCACCGAGGTATTGCGGTCACTGCGGATGATCAAGGATCCGGCTGAGATCGATGCCCTTCGCAAGGCGGGCGCCGCGATCGACCGGGTCCACGCTCGGGTGCCCGAGTTCTTGAAACCAGGCCGCACCGAAGCAGAGGTTGCCGCGGACATCGCCGAAACCATTGTGGCCGAGGGGCATTCAGCGGTGGCGTTCATCATCGTCGGGTCCGGTCCGCACGGCGCCGATCCGCACCACGAACAGTCCGATCGGGTCCTGCAATCCGGCGACATCGTCGTCGTCGACATCGGCGGCCCATACGCGCCCGGCTACAACTCCGACTGCACTCGCACCTACAGTCTCGGCGAGCCCAGCGCCGACATCGCGGAACAGTACGCGGTGCTGCAGAGCGCGCAGGCCGCCGCGGTCGAGGCGGTGCGTCCCGGCGTGACCGCCGAGCAGGTGGACGCTGCCGCCCGCGACGTGCTCGCCGAAGCGGGGCTGGCCGAGTATTTCGTGCACCGCACGGGGCACGGCATCGGACTCTCGGTCCACGAGGAGCCCTACATCGTCGCGGGCAACGACCTGCCGCTGGCGGAGGGGATGGCGTTCTCGGTGGAGCCGGGAATCTACTTCCCAGGCCAGTGGGGTGCGCGCATCGAAGACATCGTGATCGTCACCGCCGACGGGGCCGAACCGGTGAACACCGGCCCGCATGGGCTGACGGTGGTACCGGTCTAAGCCTTTGTGTGGTCCAGCAGACCCGAGGAGCCCAGCACCCGCGTGATGTGCACCTCGATGACGACGCGCTTGGGATTGACCCGCGGCGTGCGATAGCGCTGGGCGTACCGCAGCTCGGCGTCGCGGACCGCGGCGGGATCCCGGTTGACGCTTGCCTGGCCTTCGAGGGACAGCCAGCGGGCGCCGTCGACCTGGGACAGCACCCCAACGCCGGACCGCTCGGCGTTGATCGCCTTCTGCGAGCCGTCGCTGGTGATGACCCGGGCGATATGGGTCTTGGGATCGAAGGTGAAGCCGACCGCCACGACGTGCGGCGAGTTGTCGGCGCGCAGTGTCGTCAGCATCGCAAGGTGGCGTTCGGTGAGAAATGCCAGCGCATCGCTGGTCAGTCGGGTCGTTGAGTTCGCCATCAACGTCCACGCTAGCGCAGTGAATAATCTCGAGGTGTGAGTGACACGGGGGCCGGTCCGGTCGTGATCTTCGGCGGCCGCAGCGAGATCGGCGTCGAGCTCGCGCAACGGCTGGCGCCCGGCGCCACCGTGGTGCTGGCGGCGCGCCGTGCCGATCAGCTGGAGGAGCAGGTCAGCGCGCTGCGCGCGGCTGGAGCCGTAGCGGTGCACACCCTTGAGTTCGACGCCGACGACGTGGCGGCCCACGGTCCGCTGCTCGAGCGGCTGGTGGCAGAGCACGGACCGATCGGCACGGCCGTCCTGGCGTTCGGGATCCTGGGCGATCAGGCTCGCGCCGAAGCCGACGCTGCGCACGCCGTGGCGGTGGTGCACACCGACTACGTCGCGCAGGTCAGCCTGCTGACGCACCTGGCCGCGGCGATGCGCACGGCTGGCTGGGGAGCGATCGTGGTGTTCTCGTCGATCGCCGGGGTGCGAGCGCGGCGGGCCAACTACGTCTACGGCTCGGCCAAGGCCGGACTGGACGCCTTCGCGTCCGGGCTGGCCGATGCGCTGCACGGCAGCGGTGTGCACCTGTTGCTCGTGCGGCCAGGGTTCGTGATCGGCCGGATGACCGAGGGGATGGACCCCGCGCCGCTGTCCACCACGCCGGCCAAAGTGGCCGATGCGACGGCCCGGGCCCTGCGCAGTGGGCGTCGCGAGGTGTGGGTACCGGCGCCACTCCGCCTGCTGGCGTTCGCGTTTCGGCTGACGCCCCGCGCCGTATGGCGGAGGATGCCCCGATGATCTTCGTGGTGGGGATGGGCGCCGACGGCGTGGCTGGTCTGGCGCCGGCATCTAGTGCCGAATTGCGCAGGGCCACGGTGATTTTCGGGGCGAAACGTCAGCTCGACCTGCTCGACGACAGCATCACCGCCGAGCGGCGGGAATGGGGCAAGCCCTTCCTGGACGCGTTGTGTGAGGTCCGGGACATCGACGGTGACGTGCATGTGGTGGCCAGTGGCGATCCGATGCTGCATGGCGTCGGCGCCTCGCTGATCCGGCTGTGTGGGGCCGACCGGGTGCGGGTGTTACCGCATGTGTCGAGCGTGACGCTGGCCTGCGCCCGGCTCGGCTGGTCGGTTCAGGACACCGAGGTGATCAGTCTGATGCTGGACGTCCCGGCAGCGGCTGTGCGTAGAGGCGGACGCGCGATTGTGCTGACCCGCGACGGTCAAGGCCCGGCGCAGCTGGCGCGCCTGCTGACCGAAACCGGCCGCGGTCACTCGGAATTCACTGTCCTAGAGCAGCTAGGCGGCCCCGGTGAACGATGCCGCACCCTTACCGCGGACGACTGGGCCGGCAACCCGCCTGGCGACGTCGACGATCTCAATGTCGTCGCGGTGCACTATCTGCCCGATGAGCGGCAGTCGTCTGTTCTGCCGGATGCTGCCTTCGCGCACGATGGGCAGATCACCAAGCAGGCGATGCGGGCGGTCACCATGGCCGCGCTGGCGCCCCGGCCAGGCGAGTCGCTGTGGGATGTCGGATCCGGTTCGGGCAGCATCGCCATCGAGTGGTGCCGCAGCGGGCCGGGTTGTCGCGCAACAGCCTTCGAGCGCGTCGCCGAGCGTCGCGAACGAATCGAGGCCAACGTGCTGGCGTTCGGTGTGCGAGTCGAGGTGACCTTTGACGCCCCCGAGATGTTCGACACTGTGCCGACGCCGGACGTGATCTTCGTGGGCGGCGGAGTCAGCCAGCCCGGCTTGATGGACGAGTGCTGGAAATACCTACCGGTCGGCGGGCGCCTGGTCGCCAACGCCGTCACCGTCGAATCCGAGGCGCTTCTCGCTGAGTGGCATTCGAAGATGGGTGGCGAACTGCGGAAGTTTCAGCATTACAAGGGTGAACCTGTCGGCGGATTCACCGGCTGGCGACCGGCGATGCCCGTGACGCAATGGGTGGTGACCAAGCAGTGACGGTCTACTTCATCGGCGCCGGGCCGGGCGCCGCCGACCTGATCACCGTGCGCGGGCAACGGCTGCTGCAACAGTGCCCGGTCTGCCTCTACGCCGGCTCGATCATGCCCGACGATCTTCTGGCGCTGTGCCCCGCCGACGCCAAGGTGGTCGACACCGGTCCGCTGACTCTGGAGCAGATCATCGCCGAGCTGGCCGAAGCGGACGCCGCCGGGCTCGACGTGGCGCGGCTGCACTCCGGTGACCCGGCCATCTACAGCGCGCTGGCCGAACAGTGCCGTCACCTCGACGCGCTCGGCATCGGCTACGAAATCGTGCCCGGCGTACCGGCATTCGCCGCCGCCGCCGCAGCCCTCGGCCGGGAGCTCACGGTGCCCGGGGTGGCGCAGACCGTGACGCTGACCCGGGTGTCCACCCTGTCGACCGCGATGCCGGAGGGGAAGACCTGGTCACCCTCAGCAAGCCTGGAGCGACGCTGGTACTGCACCTGGCCGCGCACCGGATCGACGCGATCGTGCCGCAACTGCTCGACGGTGGCTACCGCCCGGACACCCCGGTTGCCGTCGTCGCCTTCGCCAGCTGGCCGAAGGAGACCGTGCTGCGCGGCACGCTGGCCGACATCGCCGAGAAGATGCACGACGCGCAGATCACCAAGACCGCCGTGATCATTGTCGGGGATGTGCTGGCCGCCGAGGGTTTCACCGACAGCTACCTGTACTCCTCGGGCCGCACCCGCGGCAGCAGGCACTGATGCGCATCCTGCTGCTCGGCGGCACGGGGGAGGCACGGGCACTGGCGGCGCGGCTGCACCCGCACCGCGACATCGTGAGCTCGCTGGCAGGCCGGGTGCCGGATCCTGCGCTGCCGGTCGGGCCGGTCCGGATCGGCGGCTTCGGCGGAGTGGACGGTCTACGACAGTGGCTGCGCGCCAACGATATCGGGGCCGTCATCGACGCCACGCACCCGTTCGCCGCCACCATGACCGCGCACGCCGCTCGGGCCTGCGCCGAACTGCACCTGCCGCATCTGGTGCTGTCCCGCCCGGCGTGGGACCCGGCCGGCGCGGTCCAGGTGGCGTCCGACGTCGACGCTGCTGATGTCATCGTCGAACGGGGGTTCTCGAGGGTGTTCCTCACCACCGGCCGTTCCGGGGTGCGACCGTTCACCGGCAGCGATGCGTGGTTCCTGATCCGGGTGGTGACACCGCCCGACGCCGACGTGCTGCCGCGCAACCACGAGGTGGTGTTGTCGCGCGGGCCGTACGGCTACGACGACGAGTGTGCACTGCTGCGGGACAACAGAATCGACGTGCTGGTCACCAAGAACAGCGGGGGAGAGCTGACCGAGGCCAAACTTGCCGCCGCCAAAGACCTCGGCGTCACCGTCGTGATGATCGACCGGCCGCCACTGCCCGCGGGGGTCACCGCTGTGGGCACCGTGGACGAGGCGGAAGCCTGGGTTACCGAGCTCAATTCTCCTGCTGAGCAGGCGAATTGACGAACCAGATGTTCTCCTCGCGGAGTTGACGGCTGCGCCAGCCGTCCGCCGTACGGACGAACGTGTGGTGGTAGTAACCGCCGCAATAGCTCAGGTCGTCGAATCCCGGGAATTGCATGGGGTTGGAGAACTGAGCCCGTACCTGTGCGGTGTCGCCGGCGATATCGGATTCGATATTGGTGATGTAGTGCATGGTCCACGGTAGGAGCGGCAGGAACTGCCCGAGCCACTCCACGATCTGGTCGACGTTGCCTGCTATGCCGAACGGTGCCGAGGTGTAGTCCAGTTCAGCATCCTCGGTGAACACCGACCGGTACAGGTCCCAGTCCTTGGAGTCGACCGCACGCGCGTACGCATGCAGCTGTTGCTGAATACCCAAGATGTCACCGACGTTGTCGATCGTCATGTCAGATCTCCTTCGCGCTGATCGGTTGACGAACCGGAGCTGTGAGTAGTCCGACGAGAATGGATGTCAGCTCCTCGCAGGCCCGCTTGCGTTTTCGGGTCGAGTCCAACTCGCCGCGCCGTTCGTAGTCGGCCATCAGAGCGAACATCGCTGTCGACATCAGCCGAATGCGCCGAGCCTGGCCCCGGCGCGATTCTTCGGGAATGAACTCGGTCAACCGTCGCGTGAGCGCCACCACGGCCGGCCATTTCTCCAGTGTGGGAGTCGTTTTGGCGATCGCCGGATGGTCGCGGATGCGCTCCACGAATCGCGCATAGTGAGTGGCGCCCTGCTCGTAGGGAATCTCCAATGCCGGTGCGACGATCGCTTCGACGATCTCGTGGGGCCCGACGTCGGAGCGGGTGTCGAGCTCGTCGAGGAGCTCTTGACGCCGCTGTTCGAGGACGGTCATCCGGCGTTGCAGCGTGGCCACGATGAGTCCGTCGACGCCGCCGAAGTGGTAGATCACCGCGGAGGTGTTGCGGTGTTGGGCGTGGGCGGCGATCTCGCGCAGGCTCACCGCGAGACCACGCTCGCCGATGAGCACCTCGGCGGTGTCCATCAACTGATCCTGACCAGCCATACCGCCATTAAAGCATATGCTTTGTTTGACTCGTTAATACAAACGCTTTAACGTGGGCGATATCGTTCAGATCGGGGAGGCTGTTGCGCAGTGACTGACACATCGATTCCATTGGAGCCGTCGGGTTTTGATGCCGAGCTGATGCAGCGGCTGATTCGCTGCAAGTACCCGGAGGTTGTCGTCGAGTCGGTGCGGATCGTCGACGCGGCACTGTCCAGTGAAGGTGAGTCGCGAGTCTCGACCGCTCGACGCATCGCCGTCGAGGTGGGTTATGGCTCCGGCGGCCCCGCCGACCTCCCCACCCGGCTGATCGTCAAGGTCGCCCGCCCGGGCCTCGGCGACATCCCGCTCTACGACAACGAGGTCAACGTCTACGCCCGTGTCGGTGACGAGTTGCCGGTCACCACCCCGCGCTGCCTGGGGGCGTACCGCGATGCGCCCAGCAGCTCATTCGGTCTGGTACTCGAAGACCTCCGCCCCAGAGATGCCCTGTTCCCGTCCGTCCTCACCCCGACGACGGTGGACGATGTGCGCGGGGTGATCGATCAGCTCGCGGACCTGCACGCCGCCTACTGGCAGTCGGAACGATTCGACAACGATCTGTCCTGGGTGCACCCGCACATCAGCGGACCCATACACGAATTGTTCAATCACGAGGGCGGCGTCCCGATGCTGATCAACTGGGAGGTGCAGACTCAGCAGTTCAAACGCGAACTCGTCGAATCCGTCAGCGAGACGCCGGATTCACTGCTGGAGAAAGTGGCTCGGGCCCAGCAGCACCAAGCGTCGCTGCCGCAGACGCTTGTCCACGGTGACACCCACGTCGGCAACACCTACCGGCTGGCCGACGGTTCGTGCGGCCTGCTGGACTGGCAGCTGTCGGCGCGCGGATTCGGCATGCACGACGTCACCTACATCATCATCACCGGCTTGTCGGTCACCGACCGGCGCCGGCACGAGCACGACCTCATCGCGCACTATCACCGCCGCCTGAGCGAGGCCGGGTTGTCCGACGTTCCGCCCCTCGACGATCTGCTGCAGGAGTACCGGTACGCCGCGGCATGGTGCTTCTACATCGGCTGGTTGACGACACCGCTGGAAAACTACGGCTGGGAGATCAACGTGGCCAACCACATTCGGCTCGCCACGGCCTATCGCGACCTGGAGAGCAAGCAGGCGCTGGAGGCGCTTCAGGCCGGGTAACGGCGCGGCGTGTACACCGTATCGCCGTACCACTGCGTCTGCGACGAGCCCACGATCAGCAGGCACCGCATGTCGACGTCGGCCGGGTCCAGATCGCCAAGCCGGACGACCTTCACCGACTCGTGCGGTCCGGCCACGTCGCGGCCGATCACCACGGGGGTACCCGGTTCGCGGTGCTCCAGCAGCAGATTCCGCATCGCCTCGACCTGCCAGGTGCGGGTTTTGGACGCCGGGTTGTAGATCGCCAGCACCAGGTCCGCCTCGGCGGCGGCCGACAGCCGGGCGGCAATGATGTCCCACGGCTTTAGCCGGTCGGACAACGAGATCACCGCGTAGTCATGGCCCAGCGGCGCACCGACCCGGCTGGCGACCGCCTGCGCGGCCGTCATCGCCGGGATCACGCGCACGGAGACATTCGGCCACTGCTTGGCCTCTTCGAGTACCGCGGTGGCCATCGCGAAGACGCCGGGATCACCCGAGGACACCACCGCGACGGCATGCCCCTGCTCGGCCAGCTCACACGCCAGGCGGGCCCGCGCCGGTTCGTCGGTGTTGTCGCTGGGATGGCGACGTTGTCCGGCGTGGGCCGGGACGCGGTCCAGGTAGGGGCCGTAGCCGATCAGATCGGTGGCCGTCGCCAGCTCGTGGCGGCTCTGCGGCGTCATCCAGTCGATGTCACCGGGGCCGAGGCCCACCACGGTGACGCCGCCGGTGACCGGCTTGGCCCCGGCTCCGCCCGGCAAGATGGCCAGCGAGAAGTACGGCACCGACTCGGCCTCGACCTCGCCGGCAGGAAGTACGCGTTGGGCGTCGGTGCTGGCCCGCTCGACGTAGAACGCGTCGTCCAGGCGGCCTGCCATCGAAAGCGCCTCCCGCACTTGCGGATACGTGCGACCGAGCTTCATCACCACTGCGGCGTCGGCGTCGGCGAGGCGGCGGGCCAGCTCGCGCACCGGCATGGTGCCGGGTAGTACCGAGAGGACTTCGTCGCCGGTCACCAGGGGAGTGGCGATCGCGGCCGAGGCGGCGCTCACCGATGTCACGCCCGGAATGATCACCGCGCTGAATCGCTCGGTCAGCCGGGTGTGCATGTGCATGTAGGAGCTGTAGAACAGCGGATCGCCCTCCGCGAGCAGCGCGACATCGCGCCCTGCGTCGAGGTGGGCTGCGATCCGCTCGGCCGCCTCGCGATAGAAGTCCTCCATCGCGCCGGCATAGCCGCCGGGGTGCTCGGTGGTCTCGGTGGTCACCGGGTAGACCAGGTGCTCCTCGAGCTGGCCGTCCCTCAGGTAGGGCTCGGCGATGCGCCGCGCGATGCTGCGGCCGTGCCGCGCGCTGTGATACGCCACCACGTCGGCCGCGCCGATGATCCGGGCGGCCTTGACCGTCACCAGCTCCGGATCGCCGGGGCCGAGGCCGACACCGTAGAGAGTCCCGACGCCCGTCATTCGCGCTCACTCGCAATCGCGTTCACCGCGGCGGCCGCCATCGCGCTGCCTCCGCGCCGGCCCTGCACCACCAGGTACTCCATGCCCCGCGGTCGGTCGATCAGCTCCTGCTTGGACTGCGCAGAGCCGACGAATCCAACCGGTCCACCCAGCACCGACACCGGGGCGGGCACGCCGTCGTCGATGAGCTCCAGCAGCCGGAAGAGCGCCGTCGGCGCATTCCCGATGGCGACGACGGCTCCGGCCATCCGGTCGGCCCACAGCTCGACGCCGGCGGCGGAGCGGGTGTTCCCGGTGCGTTGCGCCAGCTCGGGCGCCCGCGGATCGGCCACCAGCGACACCACCTCGTTGCCTGCGGGCAGACGGGCGGCGGTGATCCCCGCCGCGACCATCGACGAGTCGCACAAGATCGGCGCCCCGGCCAGTAGGGCGGTATGCGTCGCGCTGACCACCCCGGGGGTGAACGCCACATGCTCGGCCACGTCGACCTGACCGCAGGTGTGGATCAACCGGACCACGACCCGCGAGACATCCTCGGGAAACGCAGTCAGATCGGCCTCGGCACGAATCGTCGCGAACGACTGCCGATAGATCTCGGCGGCGTCGCGAATGTAGTCGAGCACGCGATCACCCTACGGCCTACCGAGATGCGGGCCGGAACCCCTCCGCCGTCGCCACGAACACCTGACCAGCCGGGGGACTCCCGCACGCCCGCTCGCATCCCACATAGTGAACGTGCCCGTTCACGTCTTCTTCGAGCGCCACCCTGGTGGCCTCCGCACGCACGTCGGCCCGCGACTTCTCACACCCCGGGCTGCCCACGCAGGCGGTGATGTCCAGCCATGGCGAGTTCTCGTCGAACACCAACCCCATCGGGGCCAGCACCCGCAGCGCCGTGTCGGCCACCGGCTCGTCCAGGTCGCAGACCAGCAGCGAGCGCCACGGGGTGATGATCACCGGCGCGTCGATCGCCGCAACGAACTCGGCCTGGCGGGATTGCAGAACACCGAGGGGGATCGCTCCGCCCAGCGTCACCCGGCCGTCGTCCTGCGCGATCCAGCCGACCGGCGGGCGTACCACAGGCGGATACTCCGTTCCGGGCGCCGCCGTCGCCGGGAAGCCCGCGAGCAGCGGCGACGGATCATCCAATTCGGCTACCCGCCAAGCATTTCCGCGGATCTCGACGAACCGCCGCGCAATCGTGATCAACGCGGACACTACGTCACCCGGGGCCACCCGGACCCCGGTGTCACGACCGGCCAGCAACACCGCGACCCCGTCGGCGTGCGCATGGACACCGGCGTCGGCGGCCAATCCGGAAATGTCGCCGCGGCCGTCGTCGAGGCCGAACAGGAACCTTCCCGGCAACCGCGCCAACTCCGCGTCGGCCTGAATGGCGAGATCCAGTTCGGTCACCCACGGCCGCACATCGGCTACGCCGCCGACCCGGCCGGACAACGGCGAGGCGACGATGTTGCGCACCCGTTCATGTGTCGGCGAGGGCAACAGTCCGGCAGCGGCCGACGCGTCGGCGACCGCCGCCGTATCCCGTATCCCGCGCAGCTGCAGATTGCCACGCGCCGTGAGTTCCAGAGTGCCGTTGCCGAACTCGATGGCCGTGTGCGCCAGCGCTTCCAACTGTCGTGCGGCGATCATCCCCCCGGGCAGCCGCAGCCGGGCCAGGGCGCCGTCGGCCGCCTGGTGCACCTGAAGGGCACCGGGGCAGGCGTCGTCGTCACGCAAACGCTCCACCCGTCCACCGTACGGGCGTATGTTCGGGCCATGGCAAGGGCTGCCGTACCGCGGGCAGTCGCACTGGTCGCGCTGGTCCTGGTGCTCGGCCTCGCCTTACGCGGGCATCTGCCGGACGCGCCGCGGTCGCCGCGAACCCCGCCGGCCGGCGGCACCGGCAGCCTGCTCGCACTGCTGACGCTGGTGCTGGCCTGTCTGCTGGTGATCATCGTCGCGCTCGTGGCGAAGCTGCGCGACCCGCAGCGCGCCAAGCAGGCCGCGCGAACCCATGTACCCGGCGGCGGTGGCGGGCTAGGTGGGCGACGGAGCTGGCGGTTCGTGCTGGTGATCGCCGCCGCGATGCTGACGTGGTTGCTGGTGGCCGCACTGCTCGCTCAGCTGCGCCTGCCGCAACTGGGCGGTGGTCCGCAGCCGGCGCAGCCCGCCGCCACGCCCACCGGCACCCCACCGCCAGGCCAGGCTGCCTCCCGGCCGCCGCCGGCATCCGAACCTGCCGCCGATCCGCTTTTCTGGTACCTCCTGGCCGCTTTCGCAGCCCTCCTGCTCGTCACGCTGGTCGGCGCAATCGTGCTGCGAGTCCGGGAACGACGGCGCGAGCCGGCGCCACCGCCACCCGACGACACACTCCGCGAGGCGGCGCCGCCCGGGCCCGGGTCACTGGCGCTGGCGGCCGAGCGCGGGCTGGCGGAAGTCGGCGACCTCAGCCGTGAACCGCGGGAGGCCATCATCGCGTGTTACGCGGCAATGGAACATGCACTGGCCAATGCCCCCGGCGCGGCCCCGCAGGAGTCGGACACCCCGTCGGAGGTGCTGGCCCGCGCCGTCGAGCATGACGCGATCCACGCCGGCAGCGCCACCGAACTGGTCGCCCTGTTCGCCGAGGCCCGGTTCTCCACCCATGTGATGAACGAGGGCCACCGTGACAGCGCCGAGCGGGCGCTTCGCCTGGTCCTGGGCGAGCTGCGGAGCCCGGTGTGATCCGGCTGGTGGCAGGCGGCCTCCTGCTGGTGGTGGCGGCCGAAGTGCTGGCGATCATCCTGAGTGCGGGTCGGTGGATCATGCCGGTCGCGGGGCTCGCGGTAGCGGTGTTCCTCATTGCCGCGCGGATGACCGTCGATGCGGCACAACGCCGTTCGGTAACCGAACCTCCCTCGGACGACCCCGCAGAGGCGTTGTGGCGCTGGCGGTCGCGCACCGAGTCGACGGTTCAGTGGGCGGATTCCACCCGGGAAGACTGGGACCGGCATCTGCGGCCGAGGCTGGCCCGCGAGTTCGTGCTCGCCACCCGCCAGCGGGATCCGGTGGCGTTACAGGCGACCGGGCGCATCGTGTTCGGCGACGAGCTGTGGCCCTGGGTCGATCCCAACAACATCGTGCGAGCCCGGAACCGTGAACCCGGACCCGGGTACGCCAGCCTCGAGGAGATCCTGCGACGGATGGAAAACCTATGACCATGCCTGCTCCGGCGATGACGGCGTACTGCGAAGCGGTGCTTGACGAGATCGAGCGGGCGGTGGTCGGAAAGCGCGCCGCCCTAACCCTGATTCTGACGACGGTGCTCGCCGGCGGGCACGTGCTGATCGAGGATCTGCCCGGCATGGGCAAGACGCTGATCGCCCGGTCGTTCGCCGCGGCACTCGGCCTGCGATTCACCCGTGTGCAGTTCACCCCGGACCTGCTGCCCGCCGACCTGCTGGGTTCGACGATCTATGACATGCAGTCGGGCCGCTTCGAATTCCGGCCCGGCCCGATATTCACCAATCTGCTGATGGCTGACGAGATCAACCGCACGCCACCCAAGACGCAGGCGGCACTGTTGGAAGCGATGGCCGAACGGCAGGTCAGCATCGACGGCCAAACCCACCGGCTTCCGGCCCCTTTCATCGTGTTGGCCACCGACAACCCGATCGAATACGAGGGCACCTACCCGCTGCCGGAAGCCCAGCTGGATCGGTTCGCGGTCAAGGTGGCGCTGAAATATCTGTCCGAGACCGAGGAGGCGTCGATGCTGCGTCGCCGCCTGGACCGGGGCTCGGCCGAGGCGACCATCAATCAGGTGGTGGACGCCGAAAATCTCTTGGCCATGCGGGAATTGGTGGAGCAGGTGTCGGTGCACGACGATGTTCTGCACTATGTGGTCTCGCTGGCGACGGCCACCCGCAGTCATCCCCAGGTGGCTGTCGGCGCCAGCCCGCGCGCCGAACTCGACCTCGTCCAACTGGCGCGGGCCCGTGCCCTGGTGTCGGGTCGCGACTATGCGATCCCCGAAGACGTCAAGGCGCTGGCGGTTCCCGCGATCGCCCACCGGATCAGCCTGCGACCGGAGATGTGGGTCCGCAGCGTGCACGGATCCGACGTCGTCGAACAACTCCTGCGGCGCCTGCCGGTTCCCCGTGCCAGCGGACGATGATGGACGCCCCCGTTCGGTCGACGCTGTATTGCATTGGCGCGCATCCAAGTTGACGCTGGCGCTCGTGACGTGTGTCGGGGTGGGTCTGGCCGTGGCGGTGATCGCGTCGCGCTGGCAGCTGATCGCATTCGTGGCGCCGATGCTGGGGGTGCTCGCCTCGATCAGTTGGCAGCGCAGACCGGTGTCGGTGACAGTCGTCGGCGCCCCGGCGCTGACCCGGTGCTTCGAGGACGAGCCGGTGCAGCTGAGCGCTGAGCTGGCGGAGAACAGCGCCGACGCGACACTGGAACTGCAGCCCGTGGCCGGTCTGGACATCGAGCCCATCAGCGCCGAAAGCAGACGCGCCACGGTGTCCGCCACGGCGGCGCGGTGGGGTCACTACCCACTGCGCACCCGGGTCCGGCTCGACGCGGCCGGTGGACTGCTCACGGGCACCGCCACCGTCGATGCCGCCGACCTGTTCGTCTTCCCGGTCGCGCCCCCGCAACCGACCGGGATCCCGCGAACCGAACTGCCCGACCGGCTGGGCACCCACCTGACCCGCCACATCGGCCCCGGCGTCGAGTTCGCCGAGATTCGCCCCTACCTGCCGGGCGATCAGCTCCGCACGGTCAACTGGCCGGTCAGTGCGCGTCGCGGCAGCCTGCATGTCACCGAACGGCTGACCGACCGGGCCGCCGACGTGGTGGTGCTCGTCGACCTGAGCGCGCAACCCGCAGGCCCGGCCACCGCCGTCACCGAACGGGCATTGCGCGGTGCGACACAGGTGGTGCAGACCGCGCTGCGCAACGGTGACCGTGCCGGCATCGTCGGCCTCGGGGGCCGCCGGCCACGATGGCTCGGTGCCGATATCGGCCGGCGCCAGTTCTACCGGGTGCTCGACGCGGCGCTCGGTGTGGGAAGCGAATACCAGCAGACCGCAGGCACTTTGGCGCCGCGGGCGGCAGTCCCGCCGGGTGCGGTCGTGGTGGCGTTCTCGACGCTGCTCGACACCGAGTTCGCGCTGGCACTGATCGACCTGTGCAAGCGGGGACACACCGTGGTGGCGGTCGACGTCCTGGAAGGCTGGCCCTTCGCCGACGACAACCAGCCGCTGCTGCAACGCATGTGGGCGTTGCAGCGTTCGTCGATGTACCGCGACATGCGGGTCATCGGCGTCGACGTGGTGCCTTGGCCGGCTGAGGTCACCCTCGATCAGGCGATGAGCCTGGTGCCCGACCGTGGCCGGCGGTCGTCATGACGGTGAGGCGTCTGGTGGCCGCGCTGTTCGCAATGGCGATGACAGCTGCGGCCGCGCAGAGCGCTGACCACCGCGGGCTCGCCCCGGCCGCGGTGGCGCTGATCGCGATCCTCGCCGGGCTCTACGTGCGCGCTGCGGCGACGGTGGCCGTTCTGGCGGCGATGGCCGCCCTCGTGCTGACCGAACCACACCCGATGCTGGCCGCCACGTCGGGGGTGTGCGCGGCGGCGTATCTGGTGCTGACGTACGCCACCCTCACCCGGGCGACGGCGGTCGGGATTGCCGGCTTCGCCGCGGTCGGCGCCGTGGCCGTCACGGTGCCCGCCGACCTGCCATGGCTGCCGCTGGTGGCGCCGGTGGCCGTGGTCGTCGCTATCGGGCTGGTGCTGAGCCCGTTCGTCGATATCCCTCAGGCGGCCCGAACCGGCGCTGCGGCAACCACATCCGGGGACACCACACCCGAGTAATGCGACGCGTCGCCGGCCACCACCCGGCTGGACTGCCCGTGCACATCGACCGGGACGTCACCGGCCAGTGTCACCCGGCTCAGGAAGCGGAACTGGTCGTCATAGTCGGCGACCCCGTAATGCTGGGTGGCGCGGTTGTCCCACACCGCGATGTCGCCGAGCTGCCAACCCCACCGAACGGTGTTCTCCAGCCGGGTGATCCGGTTCTGCAGCACCGTGAACAGGCTGGCCGACTCGCTGCTGCCCAGGCTGGCGAACCGCTTCACGAAATGCCCGAGCAGCAACACCCGCTTGCCGGTCTCCGGGTGCACCCGCACCACCGGATGCTCGGTCTCGTAGTAGGACGACTCGAATTCGGCCCGGTAGTCCCGGGTCTCGTCGCTGACCGTCGTCTCGGCGTGCCCGCCCGCGTAGTCGTAGAGATTGGTGTGGACGGCCCACAGATTGTCGGCGAGCGCTTGCAGTGCCGGCGGCAGCTGGTCATAGGCCGCCTCGGTGTTGGCGAAGACGGTGCTGCCGCCGTAGGCGGGCAACGTCACCGCGCGCAGGAGCGACGCCTTCGGGATGCGGTCGACGAACGTGACGTCGGAGTGCCAGGAGTTGGCGCGGTCGAAGCGTGAATCGATGGGCAGCACCGTATCGCCGCGCGAGGTGACGGTCGGGTGGGCGATGGTCGGCACGCCGAACAGCCGGGCCACCGCGATCTGTTCGTCGTCGTCGAGGTGGTGTTGCTCGCGGAAGAAGATCACCTTGTGTTCGAGCAGTGCCGAGCGGATGGCGTCGACGGTGCCGGGGTGCAGGTCGCCGCCGAGCCGTACACCGTGAACCACCGCGCCGATCGTGGCGCCGAGCTTCGAAACGTCGAGAGAGATGGGCATGGGTCGATGGTCTCGGCGTTCGGCCGTGGCGTACACCGTTGCGCTGGCCTTGATCCGAATAGGGAGTGACGGCCGTCGTACGGTACGAATGGAGGGTGTCTAGCACCGTGTTGTTGCTGTCCACCTCGGATACCGACCTGCTCACCGCCCGCGCCAGCGGGGCTGATTTCCTCCTGCGCAACCCGGCGCGACTGGTCGACGGTGAGCTCACCGAGCTCCTCGGGGACGCCGACGTCGTGGTGATCCGGATTCTCGGCGGCTACCGGGCCTGGCAGGACGGTATCGACGCGGTGGTGGCCAGTGGACGACCGACCGTCGTCGTCAGCGGGGAACAGGCCCCCGACGCGGATCTGATGGAACGCTCCACGGTGCCCGCCGGAATCGCGATGCAGACGCACGTGTACCTGGCCCAAGGCGGCGTGGATAACCTGGGGCAGCTGCACGCGTTCCTGTCCGACACCCTGCTGATGACTGGCTTCGGCTTCAACCCGCCGACGGCCACCCCGGCCTGGGGTGTGCTGGAGCCGCGCTGCGAGGGCTGCGACGGGTGCGGGCTCGAGCGTGGGGCCGATTCCCGTCCCACGATCGCGGTGCTCTACTACCGCGCGCAGCAACTGGCGGGCAACGTCGCCTACATCCGCGCGATGTGCACGGCGATCCGGCAGGCCGGCGGTCGCCCGCTTCCGGTGTACTGCACCTCGCTGCGCACGCCCGAACCCGAATTGCTTGAGCTGCTCCGCACCGCGGACGCCATGGTTGTGACCGTGCTCGCCGCCGGCGGTGCTCGGCCCGCCACCGCGGGGGCCGGCCACGACGACGAGAACTGGAACGTCAAACATCTTGCTGCCCTTGATGTCCCGATCCTGCAGGGGCTGTGCCTGACCAGCTCGCGGGCCACCTGGTCCGACAACGACGACGGCCTGAGCCCACTGGACGTCGCCACCCAGGTCGCGGTGCCTGAATTCGACGGCCGGATCATCACCGTCCCGTTCTCGTTCAAGGAGATCGACGAAGACGGCCTGATCTCATATGTGCCGGACCCGGAGCGGTGCGCGCGGGTGGCCGGCCTGGCCGTCAACTACGCCACCCTGCGCCGGGTCGCGCCGGCCGACAAACGGTTGGCCCTGGTGTTCTCGGCCTATCCGACCAAGCATTCCCGGATCGGCAACGCGGTCGGCCTGGACACCCCGGCCAGCGCCGTCGCGCTGCTGCACGCCCTGCGCGACGCGGGGTACCAGATCGGCGACATCCCCGGCGTCGAGGCATCCGACGGCGACGCGCTGATGCACGCACTGATCGAACGCGGCGGCCAGGACCCGGACTGGCTGACCGACGGTCAGCTGGCGGGCAACCCGATCCGCATCCCGGCCGCGCAGTACCGGGAGTGGTTCGCCACCTTGCCCGCTGAGCTCACCGACGCGATGGTCGCCCACTGGGGTCCGCCGCCCGGCGAGCTGTACGTCGACCGCAGCCGCGACCCGGACGGCGAAATCGTGGTCGCCGCAATCCAATCCGGCAACATCCTGATCCTGGTGCAGCCGCCGCGGGGGTTCGGGGAGAACCCGGTCGCGATCTATCACGATCCCGACCTGCCGCCCAGTCACCACTATCTGGCCACCTACCTGTGGGTGCGGCACGGTTTCGGCGCGCACGCCGCCGTGCATCTGGGCAAGCACGGCAACCTGGAGTGGCTGCCGGGCAAGACGGTCGGCATGTCGGCGTCCTGCGGGCCGGACGCCGCGCTCGGGGACCTGCCGCTGATCTACCCGTTCCTGGTCAACGATCCGGGGGAGGGCACCCAGGCCAAACGCCGTGCCCACGCCACGCTGGTCGACCACTTGATCCCGCCGATGGCGCGGGCCGAAAGCTACGGCGACATCGCCCGCCTGGAACAACTGCTCGACGAGCACGCCAATATCGCCGCACTCGACCCGGGCAAGCTGCCGGCCATCCGCCAGCAGATCTGGACGCTGATGCGCGCGGCCAAGATGGATCACGATCTGGGATTGGCCGAACGGCCCGAGGACGATTCGTTCGACGACATGCTGCTGCACGTCGACGGCTGGCTCTGCGAGATCAAGGACGTCCAGATCCGCGACGGGCTGCACATCCTCGGCGTCGCGCCTGCCGATGAAGCCCAGCTCGACCTGGTGCTGGCGATCCTGCGGGCCCGGCAGCTGTTCGGCGGTGAACAACACCTTCCGGGTCTGCGTCAGGCGCTGGGGTTGGCCGAGGACGGCAGCGCTGACCGCACCGAGGTCGACGAGGCCGAGAAGCAGGCCCGCGCACTGCTGGCCGGTCTGCAGGCCACCGGCTGGGACGCCGACCGGGTCGCGGAGCTGACCGACGATGAGGGTGTCGCGGCGATCCTGCGGTTCGCGGCCACCGAGGTGGTGCCGCGGCTGGCCGGTACGGCCGCCGAGATCACGCAGGTACTGCGCGCACTGGACGGCCGGTTCATCCCGGCCGGCCCGTCGGGCTCGCCGTTGCGCGGTCTGGTCAATGTGCTGCCCACCGGGCGCAACTTCTACTCCGTCGACCCCAAGGCCGTCCCGTCGCGCCTGGCGTGGGAAACCGGTGTCGCCATGGCAGATTCACTGCTCGAGCGCTACCGCACCGACCACGGTGTCTGGCCGGCGTCGGTCGGTTTATCGGTGTGGGGCACCTCGGCGATGCGCACCTCGGGTGACGACATCGCGGAAGTGCTTGCGCTGCTCGGTGTCCGGCCGGTGTGGGACGATGCATCCCGGCGCGTTGTCGACCTGGAGGCCATCTCGCTGACCGAACTGGGCCGCCCGCGGATCGACGTGACCGTCCGGATCTCCGGCTTCTTCCGCGATGCCTTCCCGCACGTCGTGACGATGCTCGACGACGCGGTGCGGCTGGTGGCCGGCCTCGACGAGCCGGCCGAGCAGAACTTCGTCCGGGCCCACGCCAACGTCGACCTCGCCGAGCACGGTGATGAAAGACGCGCCACCACAAGAATTTTCGGGTCCAAGCCGGGGACCTACGGGGCCGGTCTGCTGCAACTCATCGACAGCCGCAACTGGCGAGACGACGCTGACCTGGCGGAGGTGTACACCGCGTGGGGCGGGTTCGCCTACGGCCGTGAACTCGACGGCCGGCCGGCGGCTGAGGACATGTCAGCTCAGTACCGGCGAATCGTGGTGGCCGCCAAGAACACCGACTCGCGCGAGCACGACATCGCCGACTCCGACGACTACTTCCAGTACCACGGCGGCATGGTGGCGACGGTGCGGGCGTTGACCGGTACGGCGCCGGCCGCCTACATCGGCGACAACACCCGCCCCGACGCGGTGCGCACCCGCACCCTGTCGGAGGAGACCACCCGGGTGTTCCGGGCGCGGGTGGTCAACCCGCGATGGATGGCCGCGATGCGTAGGCACGGCTACAAGGGCGCGTTCGAGATGGCCGCGACCGTCGACTACCTGTTCGGTTACGACGCGACCGCGGGCGTGATGGCCGACTGGATGTACGAGCAGCTCACCGAGTCCTACGTGCTGGACCCGGAGAACCGCAAGTTCATGAACGAGTCCAATCCCTGGGCGCTGCACGGCATGTCGGAGCGGCTGCTCGAGGCGGTCGGGCGCGGCATGTGGGAGAACCCGGATCCGGCGACGCTGGACGGGCTGCGCCAGGTGCTGTTGGAGACCGAAGGCGACCTCGAGGCACGGTAGGTTCGGCCGGGCACCAGATAGATTGGTCGAATGGCTCCCAGCTTCGGCGAAGTGATCAAGTCCCAGTACGTCTCCCTGACCACGTTCACCAAGGACGGCAGGCCCAAGCCGACACCGATCTGGATCGCTCCCGACGGCGACCGTGCTCTGGTGATCACCGGCAAGGATTCTTGGAAGGTCAAGCGGATTCGGAACACCCCGCGGGTGACGCTGGCCGTCTGCGACCGCAGCGGCAACGTCAAGGGCGAGGCTGTCGAGGCGGTCGCGAGCATTCTCGACGGTGCGCAGCAGATCGAGCGGGTGTACGACGCGATCGGCAACCGGTACGGGCTGCTCGGCAAGGTGTTCAATTTCTTCTCCAAGCTGCGGGGCGGCACCAAGCGCAACGTCGGCCTGGAATTGCGGGCCGCCTGACCGATGGCGCCCACCTTCCACGACGTCGCTCAGGCGAAATATCTGCTGCTCACCACATTCACGAAGGACGGCACCCCTAAGCCGACGGCCATCTGGGGTGTCCCTGACGGTGACCGTCTGCTGGTCATCACCGACCGGGAGTCGTGGAAGGTGAAGCGGATCCGCAATACCCCGCGGGTCACCATCGCCGAGTGCCACGTGCTCGGAAAGCCGAAGGGCCCTGCGGTCGAGGCCACCGCGCGGGTCCTGCCGGATTCGGAAACCCGCGATGTCTACAACAAGGTGCTGCGCCGCTACTGGCAACACTCGTGGTGGTTCTACCTGCACAGCGTGGTTCGCGGCGGCATCGACAAGGTGCACGTCGCGCTCGAGATCACCGCGTAACCGAACTCTCAGGCTGCTAACAGCGGCAACCGGAACCCGGCCGGTGCGCGAGTCGTTGCCAGTACATGGTGATGCGGACGTTCTTCCTCTACGCCGTGGTCGAGCTGGCGGTGCTGGCCGCCCTGACCTGGTCGGTGGGCATCGGCTGGACGCTACTGATCCTGCTGGCGACCTCGGTGATCGGTGTCGCGCTGGCCGGCTCGCAGGTGAAAAAGCAGATCCTCAAACTTCAGCGCACCCGGACCGACCCGCAGGGCGCGGTCGCCGACAGCATGCTCGTCGCGCTCGGCACCGTCCTGATGTTCATTCCCGGCATCGTCTCCACCGCCGTCGGTGCGCTGATGCTGCTGCCCCCGACTCGCAGCGTGGTGCGGCCGCTGGCCGGCATGGTGCTCACCCGCGGAATCGCCCGCCGGGTCAGCGTCATCAACGTGACAGCGCCCGGCTACTCCGGCCGTGGCGAGTACATCGACGGCGAGATCGTCGAGGAACAGGTTCCGGGACCGGTCCACGACGCCAACATCGTCCGCCGGTACTGACCCATTGCGTCTGCCCCGCGGCTGCGGGGAGACTGACTGATCGTGACCACACTGCTTCTGGGCGGGCGCATCCACAGCCCGACGCACCCGGACGCCACCGCGATGGCGGTGCGCGACGGCGTCGTCGCCTGGCTGGGCAGCGACGAGGTCGGCCGATCCCAGTTCGCGGATGCGCAGACGATCGACCTCGACGGCGCGTTCGTCGCACCTGCCTTCGTCGACAGCCACATCCATGTCACCTCGACCGGTCTGCTGATGACGGGGCTGGACCTGACGGGTGCGACGTCCAAACAGCACTGCCTGTCCCTGGTCGCCGAGCACGTCGCCGCCCATCCCGGCCAGCCGGTCTGGGCTCACGGCTGGGACGACACCGGCTGGGCTCGTGACGAGGCACCCAGCACCGCGGACCTCGACGCCGTCGTCGGCGCGGTCCCGGCCTACCTTGCCCGCATCGACGTGCACTCGGCCGTGGCCTCGACCGGTTTGCGTGAGCTGGTGCCCGGCCTGCCCGCCGTCGCCGGATTTCACCCACAGCGGCCGCTGTCGGCCGACGCCCACCACCTGGTCCGCTCCGAGGCCCGCCGCCTCCTGACCGTCCGTCAGCGTGCCGACGCCCGGCGTGCCGCGCTCGACGCGGTGGCCGCCGCGGGCATCGTCGCCGTCCATGAGTGCGCCGGACCCCAGATCGGCGGATCTGACGACTGGCAGGAGCTACGCACGACCGAGCACGGTGTCGAGGTGGTGGGCTACTGGGGTGAGGCGGTGTCCAGCGCAGCGCAGGCGACCGCACTCATCGACACGACCGGTGCGCAGGGGCTGGCAGGAGACCTGTTCGTCGACGGCGCACTGGGCTCGCGCACCGCCTGGCTGTGCCGTCCGTACGCCGACGCCGCCGACACCACCGGCAACTGCTACCTCGAACCCGAGGCCATCGCCGACCACCTGTTCGCCTGCACCGAAGCCGGCGTGACGGCGGGATTCCACGTCATCGGCGACGCGGCCGTGACCGCCGTGGTCGACGCACTGACCCGGCTCGTCGACCGTTTCGGCGCGCCCGCCGTCGCCCGCTGTGGCCACCGTCTCGAGCACCTGGAGATGGTGGACGCCGAGCAGGCGGCCACCCTGGGCCAGTGCGGGGTGACGGCCAGCATGCAGCCCAATTTCGACGCACTGTGGGGTGGCGCCGACGGGATGTACGCCCGCCGCCTCGGTATCGGTAGAGCAGCCGCGCTCAACCCGCTCGCACTACTAGCATCGGCAGGCGTGCCCTTGGCGTTCGGCTCAGATGCCCCGGTGACCAGCATCGATCCCTGGGGGACGGTGCGTGCGGCCAGCAATCACCAGACCGACGGCAGTTCGATCTCGGTGCGTGCGGCGTTCGCCGCCGCGACCCGCGGCGCGTGGCGGGCCGGCGGGGTACGTGACGGTGTCAGCGGGACCCTGGTCCCGGGTGCGCCGGCGTCGTACGCAGTGTGGGAGCTCGGCGCCGGCGGCCTCGACGTGACCGCCCCGGCCGACGGCGTGCAGCGCTGGTCCACCGATCCGCGCTCGCGGGTGCCCGCGCTGCCGCGGTTGGCGCCCGGCGATCCGCTGCCGCGCTGCCGTGAAACCGTGCACCGGGGTGTCGTGCTTCATGGGTAGCCGACTGCTGAATTGGTTCCGCACCGCGCTGCCGCCACGAATGTTCCGGCTCCTCGTCACGGTGACCGCCGGGCTGCTGTTGTGCATCAGCTTCCCGCCGATCGGCTGGTGGTGGTCGGCGGTGGTCAGCTTCGCGCTGCTGAGCTGGGTGCTGATGCACCCCAAGACGACGCCGGCCGGTGGCTTCGGCTACGGCTTTCTGTTCGGGCTGGCGTTCTACATTCCGCTGATCCCGTGGATCAGTGGGCTGGTCGGCCCGGTGCCGTGGCTGGCGCTGTCCGCCATGGAAGCGCTCTTCCCGGCGATCTTCGGACTGCTGGCCGTGGTGGTACGCCGGGTCCCCGGCTGGCCGCTGTGGCTCGCCTTGTTGTGGGCGGCGCAGGAGTGGCTGAAGTCGACCGTGCCGTTCGGTGGGTTCCCTTGGGGCGTAGTCGGTTTCGGGCAGACGAACGGACCGTTCCTGGCGCTGGTACAGCTCGGCGGGGTGCCGTTGTTGTCGTTCGGGATTGTGTTGATGGGCACTTCGCTGGCGGCGCTGGTGCTCGAGATCGCACGCTGGTGGCAGCACAGCAGCCAGGCCAAAGCGGCCGGGCACGTGTCTCTGCCCGGGGTGCTGCTGCCCGGACTGTGCATCACCGCGGTGTTGCTCACCACCGCGATGGCCGCCCCGCAGGTGCGTCGCGCCGCCGGGGGCGCAGGCAACGAGCCGACGGTCACGGTGGCCGCCGTTCAGGGCAACGTGCCGCGACTGGGGCTGGACTTCAACAGTCAGCGCCGCGCGGTGCTGGACAACCATGTGCGCCAGACCGTGCAGCTGGCCGACGAGGTGCGCGCCGGCCGGGCACCCCAGCCGCAGTTCGTGATCTGGCCGGAGAACTCCTCGGACATCGATCCGATGACCAACGCCGACGCTGCCCAGCAGATCAGCGTCGCCGCGCAGGCGATCGGCGCGCCGATTCTGGTCGGCGCCGTCGTCGCGCGCCCGGATTGGACCCCGCAGAACCCATACGCGTCGAACACCGTCGTCGTCTGGGATCCGGCCACCGGGCCGGGGGAGCGCCACGACAAGCAGATCATCCAGCCGTTCGGTGAATACCTGCCGTGGCGGGGCTTCTTCCGGCACCTCTCGTCGTTCGCCGACCGGGCCGGCTACTTCGTGCCCGGCAACGGCTCGGGCGTCGTGCACGCCGCCGGTGTGCCGGTCGGGGTCGCGACCTGCTGGGAGGTCATCTTCGACCGGGCGCTGCGCGAATCGGTGCGCAACGGCGCCCAACTCCTGGCCGTTCCGACCAACAACGCCACGTTCGACCAGAACATGAGCGAACAGCTGCTGGCGTTCGCCCGCGCCCGGGCCGTGGAACACGACCGCTACGTCGTGGTCGCCGGGACCGTCGGCATCAGTGCGGTGATCGCCCCGGACGGCGCTGAAATCGCCCGCACCCAGTTCTTCACGCCGGGGTATCTGGACCTGACGATGCGGCTCAAGACCAGCGAAACCCCAGCGACGCGATGGGGTCCGCTGGTGCAATGGGTGCTGGTCGGCGCTGCCATTTCGGTCGTGATCGGGGCCATGCTGCACAATGGTTGGTTCATGCGTCCGTTGCGCCGTAGGCGGCGGGAACGGGACGCAGACAGCATGTCCGGGGGCGAAGACGACGGCGAGAACACGCCGGAGCAGGGCGATTCAACCGCCGCCCTGGCCGGGCAGCACGACAAAGGAGAGTCATGACCGACCGGGGAAACACGGGCGCCGTGCGGCCCAGCCAACGCACCCTGGTGATCATCCCCACGTTCAACGAGCTGGAGAACCTGCCGCTGATCGTGGGCCGGGTGCACAAGGCCTGTCCTGAGGTTCACGTGCTGATCGTCGACGACGGCAGCCCCGACGGGACGGGTGAGCTCGCCGACGAGCTCGCGCTGGCCGACACCGACCGGGTTCACGTGATGCACCGCAACGCCAAGGATGGCCTCGGTGCGGCGTACCTCGCGGGGTTCGCCTGGGGCCTGAGCCGCCAGTACAACGTGCTGGTGGAAATGGACGCCGACGGCAGCCATGCGCCCGAACAGCTCTACCGGCTGCTCGACGCCATCGACAACGGCGCCGACCTGGCGATCGGTTCGCGCTACGTTCAGGGCGGCACGGTGCGCAACTGGCCCTACCGCAGGCTGGTGCTGTCCAAGACCGCCAACACCTACTCCCGCGTGCTGCTCGGGGTCGGCATTCACGACATCACCGCGGGCTACCGCGCGTACCGGCGTGAGGTGCTGGAGAAGATCGACCTGTCCGCGGTCGACTCCAAGGGCTACTGCTTCCAGATCGACCTGACCTGGCGCACCATCAACAGCGGTTTCACCGTCACCGAGGTGCCCATCACGTTCTGCGAGCGCGAACTCGGGGTGTCGAAGATGAGCGGCTCGAACATCCGCGAAGCGATGGTCAAGGTCGCCCAGTGGGGCCTCGGCGGGCGACTTGACCGGGCTCGCGGCGTCGTCAGGTAGGCCGGTGTGGCCGGATAAGTAGGCGAGCGATCAGCTGCCGCGGCGCTTGGACTTGATCAGGTCCATACGCTCCTTGAGCAGCTCCTCGAGCTCCTCGATCGAGCGGCGCTCCAGCAGCATGTCCCAGTGCGTGCGCGGCGGCTTGACCTTCTTGGGCTCGGGCAGGTCACCGTCGATAAGGGTGCCCTCGAGGCCGTTCTTGCAGGGCCAGCTGCCGGGGATCTCGGCGTCGTCGGCGAACGGAACCTCGAATTCCTCGCCGTTGTCGGTGCGGTACCGCGCAATCTGACGCGGCGCCAGGTCGTGGTTGCGGTCCGTCTCGTAGCTCACGGCTCCGAGGCGACTGCCTCTCAGGACACGATCAGCCATCGTCAACTCTCCTCACAGTGCCAATTAGGGCCGGGGCCCTTTGAAGTCCGGGTATTCAACGCAAGACCACTCGCTGCGGTTCCCGACTCGACCCCCCATGATACCGGGATCACCTCGCGATGCCGTCTACAGTCACATGACGTGACGCGTCGTTCCCGCTCCCAGCCGTGTCGGTGGTGTGGACGTGAGGTGGCCGACGTCGGGATGGGCCGGCGCAGGCAGTACTGCCGCCAGTCCTGCCGGCAGCGCGCATACGAGCAGCGCGCCTTGGTCAAGGGCAGTGCCATTCCCGAAGATGCGGTGGTGCTCTCGGCCGACGAGGCCGCCGAACTGTCCGATCGGGTGTTCCAGGTGCGGTGCGCGGCCGAAGACGTCGCGACCGCGGTCGACGAGGGCGCGGCCGCCGCCGAGTTGCGGGAACTGTGCGATGCGCTGGTCCGCGCCGCGAAGGCCGCCGACGGCTGGCGTTGACACCTCGGATCCTTTTTTGGGGATCTTTTCGTCACCGCGAATCAAACCCTTATCGCAGAGGTCGGTCGTTCCTAGGGTCAATGGGCGCGAAAGCTTTGATTCCGAAGGAGTGCCTCGTTGCCTGCGAAGTTTTTCTGGTTCCTGCCCACCAACGGTGACAGCCGTTCGATCGTCGGGGCATCGCATGCGTCGTCGCACCACGTCATCCCCGACGGGTACCGACCGCCGACGCGGCGGTATCTGGCCGAAGTGGCCAGGGCCGCCGACCGACTCGGATTCGAGGGGGTGCTGACGCCGACCGGAACCTGGTGCGAGGACGCGTGGTTGACGGCATCGGCTCTGCTGGCCGAAACCGAGCGGCTCAAGTTCCTCGTGGCGTTCCGGCCCGGACTGGTGCCGCCCACACTGGCCGCCCAGCAGGCGGCGACTCTTCAGCGGTTCTCCGATGGTCGGCTGCTGCTCAACGTCGTCAGCGGCGGGGACGACCTCGAGCAGCAGCGGTTCGGCGATTGGCTCGATCACGACGAGCGCTACGCCCGCACCGGCGAATTCCTTCAGATCGTGAAGTCGGTATGGGGCCAGGAGTCGTATGACTTCGACGGCGACTTCTACAAGATTCGCGACGGCCGAGTGTCCGCGCCGCCGAACCCGTTGCCGGAGTTCTACTTCGGTGGTTCGTCGCCGGCCGCGCTGCCGATCGCCGCCGAGCATGTCGATGTGTATCTCACCTGGGGTGAGCCGCCGCTGGCCGCGAAGGCCAAGATTGACGCGGTGCGCGAGCTGGCCTCGGCGCGCGGGCGCAGCCTGCGCTTCGGGATCCGGCTGCACACCATCACCCGCGACACCTCGGCGGCGGCGTGGGCTGTCGCCGAAGAGCTGGTGAACGAGCTGACGCCGGACCAGATCGAGCAGGCCACCGCGTTGCACGCCAGCTCGGAGTCCGAGGGGCAGCGCCGGATGACCGCGCTGCACGGCGGGCGCACGGACAAGCTGGAGATCTACCCGAACCTGTGGGCCGGCGTGGGGCTGGTCCGCGGTGGGGCCGGGACCGCTCTGGTCGGTAGCCACGAAGAGGTGGCCAACCTGATCTGGGAGTACCACTCGGTCGGGTTCGACGAGTTCATCCTGTCGGGCTACCCGCACCTCGAAGAGGCGTACTGGTTCGCCGAGGGCGTGCTTCCGATCTTGCGCGCCAAGGGAGTTCTGGCCGCCTAGCCGGGGTTCTGGCGAGCAGACTTTCGTATCGAGCTGCGGCTGCGGCGAGTTCGTCCTCGCCCAAGTTTCGAACACCATGGAGCACAAAGGGTTCGGCGAACTCCATGCCGAGCCGGCGCGCGGTCGCCCGCAGCGGTGCCAGGAGGTCGGCGTATTCGAATCCGTGCAGCCGGTCCGGTTGGTAGTCCTCGGTGATACCGCCGGTGGTCGTCGCGATCCGCAATGTCTTACCCGCCAGCACACCCGGCGCGCCGGGGCCGTACGCCCACCCGGGTGTCATCACCTGGTCGAGCCAGTTCTTCATCGACCCGGGCATCGAGTACCAGTAGGTCGGGTACTGCAGCACCACCTGAGTCGCCCGCTCCAGGGCGGCCTGCTCGGCAGTGACATCGACGGCACCGTCCGGGTAGAGGGCGGTGAGGTCCCGAATCTCGGTGTCCGGCCGGTCTGTAATCGCACGCAGAAGTGCCGCATTGGCGCGTGACGCCGGCCCGCGAGGGTTGGCGTACACCACGAGCGTGTGTTCGTTCACCTCACGCCAAACCGGTGGTCTAACCATTTTGTTCCGTTGTTCCGCTACTATCTGCGTATGAATGCAGATAGGCAGCTTGCCGATGACCATGTGCTGCTGGTCGTCGAGGTCTTCCGCATGCTGGCCGACGCCACCCGCGTGCAACTGCTGTGGTCCTTGATCGACGGTGAACTCAGCGTCAACGATCTCGCCGAGCGCGTCGGCAAGCCGGCGCCCTCGGTATCCCAGCATCTGGCCAAACTGCGGATGGCCCGTCTGGTTCGCACACGACGAGAAGGCACCCAGGTCTTCTACCGCCTGGAGAACGACCACGTAGGCCAGCTCGTCACCGACGCGGTGTACAACGCCGAGCACGCGGGTCCGGGGGTTCCGTCGCACCACAACAACGAATCTGCGGTCGTGCCGCTCACGCGTGATCAACGAACAAGGACACGTCGATGACCCATGACCATGACCACCATCACCACGGCGGTCTGCGCGCGGCGGTCACCCAGATCTTCGCCCCGCACTCCCATGACGCGGCCGACAGTCTCGACAGCGCGCTCGAGTCCAGTGCGGCGGGTATCCGCGCAGTCAAGATCAGCCTGGTCGTGTTGGGTGTGACCGCACTGGCCCAGATCGCCGTCGTCATGGTGTCCGGGTCCATCGCGCTGGCGGCCGACACCATCCACAACTTCTCCGACGCGTTGACCGCGGTTCCACTGTGGATCGCATTCGCGTTGAGTACCAAGGCCGCAACTCGGCGCTACACCTACGGTTTCGGCCGCGTCGAGGATCTCGCCGGGATGTTCGTCGTCGCGATGATCGCCCTGTCGGCGATCGTCGCCGGGTATGAAGCCGTCGGGCGGCTGATCCACCCGCGCCCCGTCGAGCACCTCGGCTGGGTCGCGCTCGCCGGACTGCTCGGCTTCATCGGCAACGAGTGGGTCGCGCTCTACCGGATCCGAGTCGGGCGACGGATCGGCTCGGCCGCTCTGGTCGCCGACGGACTGCACGCCCGCACCGACGGTTTCACCTCGCTGGCCGTGGTGATCGGTGCCGGCGGTGTGGCCCTTGGCTTTCCGCTGGCGGACCCGATCATCGGTCTGGTGATCACCGTGGCCATCCTCGCGGTGCTACGCACCGCGGTCCGGGATGTGTTCCGCCGCTTGATGGATGGCGTTGACCCCGAACTCGTCGAGACGGCGCAGGCCGCACTCGCCGCCCGGCCGGGAGTGCGGGCGGTGCGCAGTGTGCGGATGCGGTGGATCGGCCACCGGCTGCACGCCGATGCCGAGCTCGACGTCGATCCCGATCTCACTCTGGCGCAAGCACATCAGGTCGCCCACGCGGCGGAACACGACCTGACCCACGCCGTACCCAAACTGGCCAGCGCGATGATCCACGCCTACCCGGCGCACACGCACTAACAGACGTACTGCTCGCCGATGCCCGCAGGCGGCGTGACCTGCCGGGCACAGGCGAACGCGTCGACGCCGTCGGCGGCGAGCCGAATTGCCGACTGCTGGGCGTAATTCACGCACACCAGGGCGCTGGCGTCGGTGCGGCACCGGTAATTGCCGAATGACAGTGACGCGTCATAAGGCAATTCGCGGCCCTGCCCCGCGGCGAAGCGGCCCGGATCGCCGTGCGCCGAACCAACTTGGACCGTCGATCCGTCGAAGTCGATCCAGCCGCCCTTCCACTGGCCGTACACGTCTGGCGGCCGTGGCGGAGGGCTGGTCAGCTCCACCAGGCAGGCCAGCGCCGGGGCGCCGTGTTTGGCGTCCGTCATGCAGGTGGTACCGCCAGGTGTCGTGAACGCGACGTCGTCGCCGAGTTCGGCGGTGACCCCACCGCGCAGGGCGATGTGGTACTGCGCGGCGTCGATCGGGGGAGCCGCCTCGATCCAGCGGATCGCGTCGGCGATCGGCACCCCGGCCGCAGGTGCCGGGACCGACGATGTGGCTGTGGTCGAGGTCGACGACGACGGCGCAGACGACGACGTGGCCGTGCGCGACGGGGTGATCGGTGTCAGCTGAGTTTGGCGCGCCTGGCCGCCTGTCGCGCCGGAACATCCCGCGACCAGCAGCGACGCGGTGAACAGCACGGCGATCCGCATCCCGACAGGCTAGCGGGCCGCAGCAGTTCGGGTTGTCAGGCGCGTCGAGGCGCGGAATGTTCGCTACCGTCGAGTGATGCACGAACACACCGTCCGCGCCACCACGCGCAGCGGCATCGTCGAGGGGTTCGTCCGCAACGGGGTCAACAGGTGGCGTTCGATTCCCTACGCCCGCCCGCCGGTGGGCGCGCTGCGCTTCCGCGCGCCGCAGCCCCCGCAGCCGTGGCGCGGCGTCCGGTACTGCCACGGCTTCGCCAACTGTGCTCCTCAGCAGCGCCGCTACACGATGCTGGCAGTGGGCAAGTACCAGCCGATGGGCGAGGATTGCCTGACGCTCAACGTCGTCACTCCACAGTGGACGGGCAGTGAGCCGGACCACGAACCGTTGCCGGTGATGTTCTTCATCCACGGCGGCGGCTATCTGATGGGCAGTTCGGCCACCCCGCTCTACGACGGCGCCGCCCTGGCCCGTCGTGGCTGCGTGTACGTCTCGGTGAACTATCGCCTCGGCGCGCTCGGCTGCGTGGACCTCTCGTCGCTGTCCACGCCGGACACCCCGATCGATAGCAATCTCTTCCTGCGCGACCTCGTGATGGCGCTGCGCTGGGTGCGCGACAACATCGGTGCTTTCGGCGGTGACCCGGACAACGTGACGATCTTCGGCGAGAGCGCCGGCGCGCATGCCGTCGCGACGCTACTGGCCGTTCCGGAGGCCGAAGGTCTTTTCGCACAGGCTATTTCAGAGAGCCCCGCCTCTGGTTTGGTGAGCGGTCCGGAGACCGCCGCCACGATTGCCGGCAAGTTCGCCCGGCTGCTCGGGGCCGGCACAGACGACGGCGCCGAAACGGTGATGAGGGCCCGGCCCCGGGACCTCGTCGCCGCCCTGGACACCCTGCTCGTCGAGAGCATGACCGAGATGGACGGCGCGTTCTCGCTCGGCCCCACCTACGGCGATGACGTCCTGCCCGACGATCCGATCGCGGCCATGCGGCGCGGGGCGATCCACAAGGTGCCGCTGATTGTCGGCACCAACGCCGACGAAGGCAAGCTGTTCACCCGGTTCATGAAGCTGCTGCCGACCACCGAGCCCGCCATCGAACGCCTGCTGGCGGGTGCGGAACCCGAAGCGCGCCAGCGCATCACCGCGGCCTACCCGGGCTATCCACGGCCGGCGGCCTGCGTCCAGCTCGGGGGTGACTTCGCGTTCGGCACCGCTGCCTGGCAGATCGCCGAGGCACACGGCCAGCACGCGCCGACCTACGTGTATCGCTACGACTACGCGCCGCGGACCCTGCACTGGTCGGGGCTGGGTGCCACCCACGCCACCGAGTTGCTGGCCGTCTTCGACATCTACCGGACCCGGTTCGGCGCCGCACTGACCGCGGCCATGGACCGGCGCTCTGCGCTCAAGGTCAGCCGAGATCTGCAGACCAGGTGGCGGCACTTCAGCCGCACAGGCGTGCCGGGCGAGGGCTGGCCGCGCTACACCGAAGCGGAGCGCCCCGTGCTGGTGTTCGACCGGCACACCCGCGTCGACTACGACCCGCATCCGCACCGCCGCGAGGCATGGGCAGGGTTTTCACTGGCCGGCCGCTAGCCTGACCAGGACTGATTTGACACCCGTCAAGAGATGGCGGGAAAACCTTTCGGGCTGCCAGGGATGTGTCCTAGGTTGGTCGCGTGCAGACCAACGACATCGTCATCGAGCGACCGAGTGACCTGACCGCCGAATGGCTGACCGCCGCCATCGGATTTCCGGTCACCGGGTTCACCGTCGACCGCATCGGAACCGGCCAGATGAGCGAGTGCTACCGGGTCGGACTGACATATGCCGACGATGTCGACGGACCCGCATCGGTGGTCCTCAAGGTCGCCGCGACCGATCCGACGAGCCGGCAGACCGGGATGGCGCTGGGACTCTACGAGCGCGAGGTCAAGTTCTATGCCGACGTCGCCCCGCGGCTCGGCGGTCCGGTGGCCGAGTGCTACTACAACTCGTACGACCCCGAGACGGGTATCTTCGCGCTGCTTCTCGATGACGCGGCGCCCGCCGAAGTGGGTAACGAAATCCGCGGCGCCACAATCGAAGACGCTGCGCTGGCGCTGACTGAGCTGGGCCGCCTGCACGCCCCGGTGATCGGTAACGAGAGCCTGGCCGACGCCGAATGGCTGACCCGGGCCGCGCCGCTGGACCAGGCCCTGATCGGTCAGCTCTGGGCCGCATTCGCCGACCGCTACGGCGATGCGATCACCGCCGAGCAGCGGCAGGTGTGTGAACGGCTGGCGGGCAGTTTCGACGCCTACCTGGCCGACGAGTCACAGCCGGAGCGAATCAAGGGTCTGGTGCACGGCGATTACCGGCTGGACAACATGTTGTTCGGCCGCCCCGGATCCCGGCGCGACCTGACCGTCGTGGACTGGCAGACCGTCACCTGGGGCCCTGCCATGACCGACGTGGCGTACTTCATCGGATGTGCCGTCACCATCGACGATCGGCGTGCCCACTACGACGAGCTGCTGCGCGCGTATCACGAAGGGCTGGGCCCTGATTCGGGTATCACTCTCGACGAGGTACGCGAGGGCGTCCGGCGCCAGAGCTTCGCCGGGGTGATGATGGCGGTGGTCTCGTCGATGCTGGTCGAGCGCACCGACCGCGGCGACGAGATGTTCCTGACCATGCTGGACCGGCACACCAGCCATGTCCTCGACACCGGTGCGCTCGACGTTCTGCCACCGCCTGAGGTTGCCGCGGCTCTGACTCCCGACCCCGCCGACGAAGGTGCCCATCAGCCCGGTGACGAGCCACTGTGGAACGAGAGTTGGTACTGGGACTTCGCCGACCCGGCTCAGGGCGTCGGCGGCTGGCTCCGGCACGGCCTGGTACCGAACCAGAACGTCGCGTGGATCAATGCATTGGTGTGCGGCCCGGACATGCCCACGGTTGCGCTGGTCAACTTCGAGGCGCCGATGCCCACCGACCCGCTGGTGGCCAAGGCCGACGGCGCCGAACTGCGCCACGGTGCCATCACCCCGCTGCAGACCTACCGCGTCGAGGTCCGTGGCACCGCACTGGAATACGACGACCCGTCAGCGCTGCTGCGCGACGAGCCCGGCCGGCCCGTCGAGTTGGCCATGGATCTCACCTGGACGACGGTCGGGACTCCGTACGCGTATCGCATCACCACCCGCTACGAAATTCCCTGCACCGTAACCGGAACCGTCACCATCGACGGGCGGGTACATGAGTTCGAGGCGGTTCCGGGACAGCGCGATCACTCGCACGGTGTGCGCGATTGGTGGAGCATGGACTGGGTCTGGAGCGCCCTGCACCTCGACGACGGCACTCACCTCCACGGTGTCGACCTGCGCATCCCCGGTATGGACCCGATCAGCGTCGGGTACGTGCAGCGCGCCGGTGAACCGGTCACCGAGACGACGACCGTGCGTGCCGAAGCGACATTCTCCGACAACGGGTTACCGCTGACGACATCCATCGACTATCTGCCCGGTCCGGTCCAGACGACGGTCGATATTCGCGGTCACGCGCCCGTCCGGCTGGTGGCACCGGAAGGTCAGGTCAGTTTCTTCCCGCGGGCCTGGGTCACCGTCGACACCGCAGACGGGCGGACCGGGGCGGGCTGGGTGGAGTGGAACCGCAACCTGTGACCGGTTAAAGGTGTGCGCTGTCGTCGTCGAGCTCGTCGCGGCGCAGCGCCATCGGTGTCGCTGCGGGTAGGTCACCACCGGCGATGACCTGCCTGGTGATCGGCGTGAGAGCCCGGAACAAGCGCTCCACCGAGTCGTTGTCGAGAGCGTCCAGCGCGGGCAGTGAAAGGGTGTCGGTGCGCACTTCGATGTGCTCCTTCAACGCCCGACCGGCCTCGGTGAGAGTGCCTGTGGGAGTGAGCAATTCGCGCTCCTGCAGCGATCGCACGCAGGAGTCCCACTCGTCGTCGGAGTAGTCGCGGCTGCGTTTGATGAAGTCGGCGGGCACCGCCCCGGCGCCGACGTGGAAGACGTTCGATTCGCGACCGCTGATGCCCTCGCTCACCAGCACGGCGATATGGCCGTCGCCGCGGTGCTCACGCAACAGCGTCGCGGCATGCCACAGCGCTGCCAGCGGGGCGTCCGGCCAGGGCAGCGCCCGGTTCGCCGCGAACAGCGGCCGGCCGTCCAGCGGTGCGCTTCTCGCCGCCAGGCCGGCCAATTCGGCGGCCTCCGCGACCCCCGGGGTGTCGTCACTGAGCCCGTAGTCCTGCAGCGCCGCGACCGCGGTGTCCTGCCGGACCCGCACCAGCTCCTCGGGTGCGGCGACATCCCAGATCGCCGGTATCGCCTTGGCCACCCGTTCAGTCGAGAAGTTGTAGAAGGTCGCGGTCACCAGCTCCACCGGCACCCGGCCCAGCGGTGCCGAACGGCCGGCGAAGTAGCCGCGCCAAAACCCGACGAATCCCATGGCGTCGAAGGCACTTCGCACGCCCGGCGCGAAGTAGGTGATGCCGTGCACGGGTTCGTAACGGTCGAAGAAGCGGCGCGCCAGTGCTGGGGTTCTGCTCACTGGACCAGTGAACCACTTGGTATCTTGCTCGCATCGTGCGGCCGCCCGCGCCGCAGGCCGGCTGGGAGGTCACGATGCGTGCCACGATGGCGCTCGCGCGGCTCGGCGCCGGGCTCACCGCCGTGGGTGTCGCCGCAGCCACGCTGAGCGGGTGTTCCTTCGACGTCAGCACCGGTGGTCTCGCCGTGTCGAGAACGGATCTCGAGAAAGACATCACCCAGCGGCTGCAGAAGGCGGGCGAGAAGCCGCAAACCGTGACCTGCGCCGAGAATCTGCGCGGCGAGGTCGGCAAGACCACCCGCTGCGAGGTGCTGCTGAACGGCTCCGACAGCTTCGACCTCGTGGTCACCGCGACGAAGATCGACGGTGAGAACATCAGCTACAGCATGGTCCCTGCCGCATCGAAGGAACAGCTCGACAAGCTGGTGGCCAAGACGGTGTCGCAGTCTTCCGGGGCCGCGGTCGAATCAGCCGACTGCGACGGCGGTTTGGAAGGCAAACCCGGGGCGGAGGCGCATTGCGACGTGACGGCCGCAGGCGAAACGACGCGGCACACGGTGACCGTGACCAAGGTCGAGGGCCTGATGATGTACTTCCATGTGCAGCCGGCGGCCTAGGCCCGCAATCTAATTCCCGGACGGCGCCGAGAGATCACCATCCAGTGCTGCCGCGGCTTCGTCGATGATGGCCCGCATGGCGCGCTCGGCAGCCGCCTCGTCGCGCATCCGTATCGCCCGCGCGACCTCGTCGTGCAGTTCGATCGCGGCGGGGTTGGGTCGATCGGGCATCATGCCGTGATGTGTGCGTCCGCCGAGCACCTCGGCGACCACATCGTTGAGCGCCCGGAACATCTCGTTGCCGCTCGCCTCCAACAACGTGCGGTGAAAAATCTTGTCCGCCAGCAGATATGATTCCAAGTCCCCGGAGCGGCCGTGTACCACCATGTCGGACACGGCGGCGGCCATGATCCGGCACTGATGGGGGTCGGCACGGCGCGCCGCCAATGCGGCGGCAGCAGGCTCGAAACCGCGACGCAACTCCGACAGCGACATCAGCTGTGCGGCGCGGTCGCCGACATCCAGCCGCCAGCGAATGACCCTGGGGTCGAACACGTTCCATTTGCTCGATGGCTGGATGGTGATGCCGACCCGGCGGCGCGGGGCGACCATCCGCATGGACTCCAGCACCCGGATGGCCTCGCGCGCCACCGAGCGGGAGACCCCGTGGTCGGTGCTGACGCCGTCGAGGGTGAGCACATGCCCGGGCTGGTACCGGCCGGAGACGATCGCTTGGCCGAGCGCGGTCAGCACGCTGCTGTGCAACTCGCTGACGATTGGCTCGGGACTCACACATACATGTTGTCATACACGGCGCGTAGCCAGCTAAAAACAGATTCATCACGATTTGGTATTGCAAAGGTATGACTATTGATGAATGCTGTGTGACATGCCGAACAGCAGGGTAGACGCAGGCATGACCTCACCCATCGTCGTCATGGGAGTGTCCGGTTCGGGGAAATCCACCGTCGGCGCCGCGTTGGCGCAACGGCTGCGCGTGCCGTTCGCCGACGCAGACGACTTTCACCCACCGGCCAACATCGCGAAGATGACCGCAGGCCACGCACTCGACGACGAGGACCGCTATCCGTGGCTCGAGGCGATCGGGGTGTGGCTGGCCGAGCACCCTCGCGGCAGCGTGATGAGCTGCTCGGCGCTCAAGCGCGCGTACCGCGATCAGCTCCGCAGACACTGCGCAGACCTGAAGTTCCTGCACTTGAGCGGAACCGCGGAGGTCATCGCCCGCCGACAGGCAAGCAGGCCAGGCCATTTCATGCCGGCGAGCCTGCTGGCTTCGCAATTCGACACGCTCGAACCCCTCGATGCCGACGAAGACGGCATCAGTATCGACGTCGATCAGAGCATCGACTCGATCGTCGACAGCTACGTATCCCGCACTGAAGGAAAGTGACGCCGATGAATCTGCATGCCACCCTCCTGGCCGAAGCGCCCAAACTGGCGACACCGGTCGCGCCCGGCTGGCAGCTCATACTCGCCTTCCTCGCCGGTATCGCGGTGATCGTCGTCCTGATCACCGTGCTGCATCTGCACCCGTTCCTGTCCTTGATCTTCGGTGCGTTGACCGTCGGCGTCGTCGCCGGGGAGAACCTGGAGAAGGTGCTCAAGTCGTTCAGTGACGGCTTCGGTTCCACCGCCGCAGGTGTCGGCATCCTGATCGCCCTCGGCGCGATGTTCGCCAAACTTCTGGCCGACTCCGGTGGCGCGGACGAAATAGTCGACACCATCGTCGGGCGTGCGTCGCCGCGCGCGCTGCCGTGGGCGATGGCGTTGGTGGGCGCGATCATCGGCCTGCCGATGTTCTTCGAGATCGGCCTGGTGCTGCTGATGCCGGTCATCTATCTGGTATCGCGGCGCTCCCAGTTGTCTTTGATCACCGTGGGAATCCCGGCACTGGCCGGCCTTTCGGCGATGCACGGCTTCGTGCCGCCGCACCCGGGACCGCTGACCGCGATCAGCCTGTTGCATGCGGACCTCGGTCTGACGCTGGCGCTCGGGGTGGCAGTGGCGATCCCGACGATCATCGTGGCCGGCCCGTTGTTCGGCAAGCTGGCCGGGCGCTGGGTTGTGGTGGAGGCTCCCGACACGTTCGGTTCGGGTGCGGCTGCCTTGCGCGCCGCAGGCCCGGAGGCCGAGGTGATTCCCGACGAGAACCGCGGTAGTCGCCGCCCGTCGTTCGGGGTGACCTTGTTCAGCGTGCTGCTACCGGTCGTGCTGATGCTCGGCAAGGCGCTTGTCGACATCTTCATCGACGACGAGAACCAGTGGTTCCGAATCACTTTCGACGTCCTGGGCACCCCGCTGGTCGCGCTGTTGATCGCGGTGATCGTCGGTATCTTCACCCTGGGTGGCGGCGCGGGGATGAGCCGATCCGAGGTGATGAAATGCGTCGAATCGGGTCTGCCCCCGGTAGCCGGCATCATCCTGATCGTCGCCGCGGGTGGCGGTTTCAAACAGGTCCTCGTCGACAGCGGTATCGGCACGCTCTTGGCCGACTGGGCCAAGACCGCCAACGTCTCGGTGATCCTGCTGGCCTGGGTGCTGGCCGTGCTGATCCGGCTGGCGACCGGTTCCGCGACGGTCGCCACGATCACCGCCTCGGCGCTGGTGCTCCAGCTGGTGGAGGGCCTCGGCAGTGGCGAAGTGTCGCTGGTCGTGCTGGCCGTCGGAGCTGGTTCGCTGTTCTTCTCCCACGTGAACGACGCCGGATTCTGGTTGGTCAACCAGTATTTCCGGATCACCGTGGGTCAGACGATCAAGACCTGGTCACTGATGGAGACGGTGCTGTCAGTGACCGGCCTGATCGTCGTCCTGCTGCTCGGTCTGGTGATCTGACCGCGGCGGTCAGCCCTTGACGACCTGGGTGCCGCCGGCGAGTTCGTCGTGCTTGCCCTGCTTGGTCGGGCTGCCGTTGATCGTCACCGCGATGACGATGTAGGCGATGACGGCCAACAGACCGCCGATGTAGGGGATCACCGACAGCAACGTGAACGAGTTGCGGATCGCCGACTGCTGGACATTCGGCTTGGGTGCGCCGCCGGGACCGTGCACGCTCAAGCCCAGGATCTTCTTGGCCGGAGTCCAGCCCTGAGTCACCTCGAAGCCCACGAAGTACGCAAACGTCAGCACACCCGAAAACAGACCTGTCACAAGGATGTTGCTGGTCGCATCGAGCAGCATCGCGAGCACGAAGGACACGATGGCGACGATGATCCCGTCGATGAAACGTGCAGCGAACCGGATACCCAGCCCGCCCGGCTGACCACCGGCAGGCATCGGCGGCGGGAACCCGCCGCCGTAACTCGGCTGGCCATACGGACTCTGCGGTGGCGGGGCGTACCCACCCGGCTGACCGGGCGGCGGCGGCGGATACCCCGACGGCGGCGGGGGATAACTGCCCGGCTGACCCGTCGGCGGAGGCGGGGGATAGCCCCCGGGCGGACCGTACGCGTTCGGGTCGTTGTCACCGGTGGTCATTGTTGGCTCCTCCCGCTGAAATCAGTCCGGCCCAATCTACCCTCCGGGCCGGACGCAGCAGGGGCTACGCGCGCGGTGCGATCGACGAGCCTCAGCGCTTGGCCAGCTTTTTGGCTTCCTTCTTGGCCTTCTTGTTGGCCTTGCGGGCACGCGCGCGCGTGGTGTCGACGAGTTCGCCACTCTGATCCCTAGCGACGTCGACGAACTCGGCGCCGCGCTTGCGGGCCACATCAGCAAGCTCCGCGCCGCGCTCACTGGCGATGTCGGCGAAATCCGCACCGCGCTTGCGGGCGACGTCGGCCAGCTCGGCGCTGCGCTCGCTGGCGATCTCGGCCAGCTCGGCGCCGCGCTCACGGGCAATCTCGGCGAACTCAGCGCTGCGCTTGCGTGCTGTTTCCAACAGCGGAGTAGCGCGCTCACCGGCGGTCAGCGCCAGCTCACGCCCACGCTCGGCACCGACCTGCAAGCCGTGGCCGACCTTGGGGCCGACCCGGTCCAGCAGGTCGCTGTCCAGCAGGTTGTGGCTCGAGCCGGGGAGGCTGCCGGAGACGGCCTCGGTGACCTTGCGGGCCGCGCGGCGTCCACGCCAGCCCAGCGACGGCTTTCCGGCGGTGTCGGCCGACGCGATGATCAAACCGCCGAGCAGGCTCATATCGGTCAGGAACGCGCGGCGCTTCTCGGCCTTGAGTTGTTGGTCGGGCTCATCCCAGAACATGTGCGCGCCGAGGTTGGCCGGAATCACGGTGGCCGCCAACGCCGCTGAGGCCAGCCGGGGCAGGCGACCCGATGCGAGCAGCAGGCCGCCGCCGATCTGAACGGCCGCGGTGATCTTCGCGAGCGTCTCCGGATCGTTCGGCACATTGGCGCTGACCGACTCGGGCAGCTTCTGCAAACCTTCGAGCGCCGGGCGGGCCGCCTCTGCGGCTGGCTTCGGGCTTTTCAGCGCTTCGAATCCTTGGCCGATGAACACCGCTGCCAACATTGGCCGGGCAACTCTGCGAATCAACATGGCGCGGGTGTTCCCAACCGGCTCGCCGATCAAACCCGGAGGCTCAGCCGTCGAGGCGGCGCATCCACAGCGGGAACACCACCCAGGCCGCCAACATCACCACGGCGGTCACGATGCCGGCGAGTACTCCGGCCTCCTCACCCAGGACCGTGCCGAACACCACGACGGCCACGCCGCTGAGCGCGGTGCCGAGCAGCAGGAGCCCACAGAACGCGAAGCGGTGCGCGGTGGCGACCAGGGGACGCAGCCGGTGCCTGCGGAACAACATCCGGTGCATGCCCACGGGTGCGACCAGCAGGACCGTCGCCGCGAGTGAGCAGATCACGGTGGCCAGGTAGACCACACGCAACTCGGCACTCAATGTGGTGAACCGGTTCTGGAAGGGCAGGGTCAGCAGAAAACCGGTGAGCAGTTGGACGCCGGTCTGCGTGACGCGAAGTTCCTGGAGCAGGTTGGACCAGTTGCGGTCCAGTCGCTCGGCTTCGGTCTCGGATCGGGCCACGGCGTTCCACCGCTGGTCCGCCTCAGGATGGTCGACATCCATCTCGTGGTCATGCCCGGGCGGTCGCCGGTTGAAACCTCAGGTCAGCAGCAAGCGGGCGGACGCCTCGAGCCGGCTGGCGATCTCGGTGTAGGACGCATAGCCCATGCCGGCCCGCACCAGCGCGCCTGCGTAGAGCTGCTCGAGCGACTCGATGACATCGGCATCCGAATCACATTGTGCCCCAAGGGCAGTGCTCAGCCGCTGGTGTATTTCGCGGCCGATCCGGAAGCGCAGATGCTCGACGTCGGGATCCTTGCCCAGCAGAGCTGTGGTGACCGCACCGGCCAGTTCCGGTTCGTCGGCCACCAGCAGTGCGATATGCCGAAGCACGCCGACCACGCGGTCGACCGGGTCGGGGAGTCGTCCGGCGGTGCCGGTGTCGAGGCGAGGCGGCGCCAGAACACCTCGGCGACCAGATGCTCTTTCGACGAGAAGTACGTATAGGCGGTGGCCGCGCCGACCCCGGCCTCGGCTGCGACCATCCGGATCGTCAGTCCGGAGAAACCTTCTCGGCTCAGCACCTCGACCGCGGCACGGCCCAAGCGGTCCACCGTGGCGGCCTGCTTGGCGGTCAACCGGCGTCGCGTTGATTCCCGAGCTACCGGATCAGACACATGTCCGGACGCTACTACAACTGACCTGCACCGACAAGGTGCGCGCTGGCCATGGACCATGCGTAAGGGCTAGGTTCGGATCATGAGCCGCACCGATACTGCCTCTGCAGCGCAAACTTCCCGACTTTTCGAATTGGCGGAGACCGTCGTGGGCTTCATGCCGGCCGACGAGGGACGCGCGTTGTACGAGGCGGCGCTGCGCTACCTGGACGACGGGATCGCTGTCGAGATCGGTACCTACTGCGGTAAGTCCACGGTCATGCTGGGTGCGGCCGCCGCGGCGACCGGCAGTGTGCTCTACACCGTCGACCACCATCACGGCTCCGAAGAGCACCAGGCCGGCTGGGAATTCCACGACACCACGATGGTCGACCCGGTCAGCGGACGGTTCGACACCTTGCCCACGTTCCGGCGGACGCTGGACGCTGCCGACCTCGACGACACGATCGTCGCGGTGGTCGGCAAGTCCCCGGTCGTCGCGCGCGGCTGGCGCACGCCCCTGGATCTGCTGTTCATCGACGGCGGGCACAGTGAGACCGCAGCCCAGCAGGATTTCGACGGCTGGGCCAAGTGGGTCGCCCCCGGCGGCACGCTGATCATTCACGACGTCTTCCCGGACCCGCGCGACGGCGGTCGCCCGCCCTACAACATCTATTGCCGCGCAATCGAATCCGGCCAGTTCACCGAAGTCGGCTGCACCGGCTCGCTGCGGATCCTCGAGCGCACCTCGGGCGCCGCGGGAGACGTGGTCAGCGCCTGACGCATTCACAGTCGTACTCGCCCTCGAGACCGCGCGGGAGGTCGGCGGCCCTGAAGATGGCGCTGCCGCCGGTGGTCGACGACAACGCGTCGGCGGCCAGGATCACCGCAGCCGCGGTCCAGGTGGTCCGTTCGACCGGCCAGCGTTTCCCGTCGGCGAAGACCAGGCCGGTCCAGTAGGAGCCGTCCTTCTCGCGCAGGTGCTGCATCGACTTGAACTGAGTGAGCGCCCGCGACTGGTCGCCCATGGCGTCCAACGCCATGACCAGCTCGCAGGTCTCGGCCCCGGTCACCCACGGCCGGTCGTCGACGCAGCGGATGCCGAGCCCGTCGACCACGAAATCGTCCCAGCGCTGGGCGATTCGGGCGCTGGCCTGCTCGCCGCGCAGTGCACCGCCGAGAATGGGGTAGTACCAGTCCATCGAATGGTGCGGCTTCTCGGTGAAGGCGTCCGGGTGTTCGGCGATGGCGTGGCCCAGCCGTCCCAGCGCCACCTCCCATTCGGGCTGCGGATCGTCCAGCCGATCGGCGAGTGCCAGCGCGCAACGGATGCTGTGGTACACGCTGGCGCAGCCGGTCAGCAGCGCCTCCTCGAGGACACCGGATGGCCCTTGCGCCCAATAGATTTCACCGGTCCCGGCCTGCAAACCGAGGACGAAGTCGATTCCCGCCCGGACAGTCGGCCACATGTGTTCGGCGAACCGGACGTCGCCGGTCACCAGATGGTGGTGCCAGACGCCGGCGGCGATGTAGGCACAGAAGTTGCTGTCGCTGTTGGCGTCCTCGATCACCCCGCGCCGGTACTGGATGGGCCAGGATCCGTCAGCGCGCTGCTCGCGGCGGCACCATTCGTAGGCGGCGCGGGCGGGCTCGAGAAGGCCGGCCGCGGTCAGGGCCATCGCGCATTCGACGTGATCCCACACGTCGGTGTGCCCGATTTCCGACCACGGGATCTCACCCGACGATTCCTGAACGGCGGCAATCGATTCCGCTGTCTGACGACATTGCTGCGGCGTGAGGATGTCGGCTACGCCGGGCACACCCTCGAGATCACTGGGGCGTGGCATTCGTGATCGGCTTCTCGAAGTAGAGGGCCACGCTCTTGCCGACCAGCGGATTGAGCGCGGATTCGGCCAGTCTGGTCAGCGCCGGCCGCGACATCATGTCCCACACCAGCAGCTGGTGATACGCCTTGACGGCCGGGTGGTTCGGCTTCTCCACGCCGACTGCACATTTGAGCCACCAGAACGGGGAGTGCAGGGCGTGTGCGTGATGGGCGTGGGTGAACTCCAGGCCACCGCGAACCAGCTTGTCGCGCAGTTCGTCCGCTTTGTAAATCCGGATGTGGCCGCCCTCGTTGGCGTGGTACTCATCGGACAGCAGCCAGCAGATCTTCTCGGGCAGCCACCGCGGCACCGTGACCGCGAGCTTGCCGCCGGGCTTGAGCACGCGAATCAGCTCGGCGATTGCGGCGTCGTCGGAGGGGATGTGCTCCAGGATTTCCGAGGCGATCACAACGTCGAATTCGCCATCCGGGTAGGGCAACGCCAGCGCATCGCCGACCACGACCTGAGCCTTGGCTGATGCTGGCGCCTCACCGGCCTCGCCCATGGCCTGCAGCAGGGTGTCGACCTCGGCCAGTCCCTCGGCGTCCATGTCGAAGGCGATCACATCGGCGCCGCGCCGGTAGGCCTCGTAGCTGTGCCGTCCGGCGCCCGCACCGACGTCGATGACCTTGGTTCCCAGTCCGACAGCGAGCCGGTCATAGTCGACGGTCAGCATGATTCGTCCAATGCCTCGATAGAGCTGGTGACGCGCCCGGTCCGGGCGATCGCCTGCTCGTAGACCCGTACGGTCTGCGCTGCCACCGATTCCCAGCTGAAGACGTCTAGCGCGCGACGCCGGCCTGCGGTGCCCAGCCACTGACGGCGGGCGGGGGATTCCAGCTGCCTGCCGAGTGCGGCGATCAGTTCGTCGACGTCACCCGGGGTCACCAGGTCGGCGCATTCACCGTCTGCGCCTAGCACCTCGGGCAGGGCGCCGGCCCGGCTTGCCACGATCGGCGTGCCGCTGGCCATGGCCTCTACCGCAGGAAGTGAGAAGCCTTCGTAAAGGGAAGGGATGCAGGCGATCTCGGCAGAGGCGAACAGTGCCGCCAGCGCCTCGTCGGATAGGCCGCTGGAGGTGTGCACGATATCGCTGATACCCAATTCGGCGATCAGCTTCTCGGTCGGCCCGTTGGGCTCCAGCTTGGCTACCAGCTGCAACTCGAGGTCGTGTTGGGTGCGCAGTTTGGCCACCGCATTCAGCAGGTGTCCGATGCCCTTCAACGGACGATCGGCGCTGGAGATCGCGATGATGCGGCCCGGCACCCGCGGCAGGTCGGAGGGTTTGAACAGTTCGGTGTCCACCCCGAGTGGCACCACACGCAGTTGCTGCGGGCTTACGCCGAAGTCGTCGGCGATGTCGGTGGCCGACGACGACGACACGGTGAGCAGATCGGGAATGCGGCGGGCGACCTTCTTCTGCATCTGCGCGAAGCCATACCACCTGTGCACCAACGGCTTTCGCCACCACTTGGCCGCGGCGAGGTCGAGGACGCGATCCCGGGTGATCGGATGGTGCACGGTGGCCACGACGGGCAGGCCCATGTCGGCGATGCGCAGCAGGCCGGTGCCCAGGCACTGGTTGTCGTGCACCACGTCGAATTCGTCGAGGCGGGCGGCCAGCAGACGGGCGGCACGCAGGCTGAAGGTGCGAGGTTCGGGGAAGCCGGACGTCCACATCGTGGCCAACTCGAGGGCGTCGAAGCGGTCGCGGATCTCGCTGGGGTGCGGCACCCGGAACGGGTCGGGTTCCCGGTAGAGGTCCAGGCTCGGGACCTTGGTAAGCCGAACCCGGGGATCGAGGATCTCGGGGTAGGGCTGACCGGAGAACACCTCGACGTCATGGCCGAGTTCGACCAGTCCGCGGCTCAAGTGCCGGACGTAGACGCCCTGCCCGCCACAGTGGGTTTTGCTGCGGTAGGACAGCAACGCAATCCGCATGTTCACGCTCCTGCAACGTCCGTGACTGATACGGCTGAACTACCCGCCGAGCTCGCATATGTCATCGTGTAAGTAACCGGACACGGTCAGCGAACTGTCTGGACATGTGTCTGGACTATAATTCGCTTAGCTACACAGTGCAACGTAAGTGCCCAGTACCACCGTAGGCCAGGGTCTATCTTTCCTGTGATGCACCTCCTCTGGGAAACCCTGACCGATGGTGTATATCGCTGTCGGCTGGCCTTTCTCGACGTCACGGTCGGGTTGGTTCGAGGCGAGCGCCGGAATTTGCTGATCGATTGCGGTACAACGCTTTCCGAAGCAGCTCAGATCGCCGACGACGTCGTCGAGATCACCGGTGCCCCGGTGACCGACGTGGTGATGACCCACCACCATTTCGACCACATCCTGGGCTCGGCCGGTTTCGGTACGGCCGTCCTGTATTCGCCGGCCGCCGTCACCCGCGCGCTGACCACCGGAATAGGCGGGGTGCGGGCCCACGCCCTGCGCTACGGGACCGACCCGGAACTGCTTGACCAGGCGATCGCCGCCGTCCGCGCCCCCGACCACACCGTGACAACCGCCGATCTCGACCTCGGTGGCCGCAACGTGCATCTCGAACTGCCGGGACCAGGCCATACCGACCACGACCTGGTGGTGGTCGTTCCGGCTGCGGTAGCCGGGCAGCGCACGGTGGTCTTCTGCGGCGACCTGGTCGAAGAGTCCGCCGACCCGGCGATCGACGCCGGCTCGGATCTGCGGGCCTGGCCGCACGCCCTGGACCGGCTACTCGAACTGGGCGGCGACGAGGGGCTGTATGTGCCCGGACACGGCGCGGTGGTGAACGCGCCGTTCGTGCGCGCTCAGCGCGACTGGCTGGCGGCCCGAACCTCGTCGGGCTGACTCACCACCCGGTGGTCAGCACCCGTTCGAGCATGTCGACGAAGAAGTCCGCCGACTCCAGGGTGATGCACATCGGCGGTTTGACCTTCAGCACGTTCTGCCGGTCACCGGTCGGTTGCACGATCACCCCGAGCTCGAGGAGCCGCTCGCAGATCGCCGCGGTCTCGGAGACGGCGGGTTCCAGCGTGGTGCGGTCGCGGACCAGTTCGACGCCCATGTAGAGCCCACTGCCGTGCACGGTGCCGATCAGCTCGTGGCGGGTCGCCAGCTCCTCGATGCGGGCCCTGAGGTGGTCCCCGACGACCAGGGCGTTGTGCTGCAGGCCCTCTTTCTCCAGCAGGTCGAGCACCGTCAGGCCGACCACGCACGAGACCGGGCTGCCGCCCGCGGAGGAGAAGAAATAGCCCTGGGTGCGGTACCGCTCGGCGATCTCGCGGGTGGTGATGACCGCGCCGAGCGGCTGGCCGTTGCCCATCGCCTTGGCCACCGTGACGATGTCGGGCACCACGTCCTGCTGCTGGAAGCTCCAGAACCAGCGGCCGGTGCGGCCGTAGCCGACCTGCACCTCGTCGGCGATGGCGAGCCCACCCGCTGCGCGGACCGCGGCGTAGACAGCCGCGAGGTAGCCGTCGGGCAGCGCCATCCCGCCGGCGTTTCCGTAGAACGGCTCGCAGATGAACGCTGCCGGTGGATTGCCCTGCGCGGCAAGGCGTTCGATGATCTCCACCGCCTCGGGGGCGTAGCGCGCGGCGGCCGGCCCGCGGTACTCGCCGCGGTAGGCGTTGGGGGAGGGCACGGTGTGGACCCAGCTCGGCCTGGTGGCCAGAGCGTTCGGGTTGTCGGCCACCGACGTCGACACGGCGTCGGTCGCATACGTCCAGCCGTGGTAGGCCTCGGCCATCGAGACCACGTCATGGCGTCCGGTCGTGGCCATCGCCAGTCGCAGCGCCAGGTCGCCGGCCTCCGAGCCCGAGTTCACCAGGAACACGGTGTCCAACGGATCGGGCAGGGTGGCGGCCAACCGCTCCGAGAGCGCCACCACCGCGGCGTAGTTGAATCGCGAATTGGTGTTGAGCCGCCGCCACTGGCGCGCGACGGCGTCGGCGAGCACCGGATGGCCGTGGCCGAGGAGCGCGACGTTGTTGACCATGTCGAGGTAGCTGCGGGCCTCGGTGGACACCATGTGCTCGCGCCAGCCGCGTTCGATGCGGGGCGGATTGAGGTAGTAGTGCTCCTGCACTGTGGCGAACGAGTCCGCCCGGCGGCGCCACAGCGCCTCGCTGTCGTCGGCCGCGGCCGCCACGGCGGGCAGGCCAACCAGCGCGCTCGGGTTCTCCACCAGGCTGAGCCAGCCCGTGCCGTATTCGGCGCGAACGAAGTCGGGGACCGCGACGTCGGGCCTGTTGCGCCACTGGATCCAGGCCCGGCCCTCGACGCTGCCGAGCGCTGTGCCCGCGGTGACGCTGTCGCCGGAGCGGACCTGATCACCGAGTCGCAGGCGCCCGCGCACCTGCACCGTTCCGGCGGTGCCGGTGAGGGTGAGACTGTCCTCGGCGGCTGCGTCGATCACGCAGTCCCAGGGCGCGGTGATCGGCGACGGAACGGCAAGCCACAGGTCCAGGCCGGTGCCGACGGTGGCCGACGACTCCGGACTCAGCGGCACCGAGCGCGTCATGCGGGGCTGGCCGAACGTCGTCACGACCGCCTCGGCGCCACCGGCCAGCGCTTCGGCAGCCAGATCGTCTTCGCAGTCAGCGGCCAGCCAGCGGCCGGCATCCATCGCGTCGGCCTCCGACGACAGGTCCAGCCGCACCACGGCCGCCGGCGCAAGGCCGCCGATCAACGGGGTGTCCACCGGGGGCGGATCAAGAGGCTGGGCAGATCCGAGTGCCGCGCGGATGGTGGCGGTCATAACGTCGGTGGGCACGTCGATGGCGCGTTCGAAGATCCGCCATTCGTAGTCCAGGGCGCCGGTGGCGTAGGCATTGTCGGCGTCGATCGAGGCCTGGTGGACACCGCTGACCACCAGCACCGCCGCCCGCAGCACGACCAGCGGCCACAGCGCCTCGACCTCGGCGGGGCTCAGCGGACGCACGGCGTGGAAGGCCGCGACGGCGGGCAGGGTCGCGACGGGTTCGCCGCCTTCGTGGCGCAGCAGCGACGAGACCGCGATGGCCAGCTCGCCGACGGTCCAGGACCGGGTGAGGTCACCCAGGTCGATCACGCCGTCGGGCAGCCGGCCGTTCTCCGGCGGGCCGCACACCACGTTGTCGTCGGTGAGGTCGCCGTGGATCACCTGGACCGGCAGATCGTCAGCGAGCTCGGCGACCACCTGCCACGCTGCGGCCGCCGCCGTTTCGAGGGCCTCCCGGCGTCCGGGGTCGGACACGTGCTCGACAAGGACCTCGACGGTGCGTAGGGCGTGGCGCAGGTCCCACTGCAGCACCCGGTCGACGCCGGCATGGTCGAAGTCGGCCAGCGCACGGACGGTCCGGCCGGCCAGGGCGCCGAGCGCCGTCGCCCGCGCCGGCGTGAGGTAGCCGTCGCCGCTCAGGGTGCCGCCGGCCAGGTGCGCGATGATCCGGGCGTACAGCACCGCCCCGTTGCCGTCGCGTACCTCGGCGATCGGGTCGACGCCGGCAAACGCGAGGTTCGTCGCGGCGCGCACGTCGCAGCCGGACGCAGTGAGGTACTCGGCCGCCGCGTCCTGGGCTTCGATCTCGATGCGGGAGAACGCCGGGTTGGCGATCTTGAGCACCCCGATCGGCTCCCCGCCGGGACGGCTCAGCAGGAAGTTGGCGTCCTGCTGGCTGCCCAGCGCGGTCACCTCGCCGTCGATCCCGAAGTGCGTCGTGGCGATGTCATGGGCCTGCGCCGCGGTGATCGCCGGCACCGGCAGTTCCTCGGCCTGGAAGAAGTCGAACGGTGTCATATCGCTACGAACTGTACTGCGGGTGGACAGCCTCGGATCTGCCGATACGGTGGGCAGATGCGGGCGTTGATCATCGTCGACGTGCAGAACGATTTCTGCGAGGGCGGGTCGTTGGCCGTCACCGGGGCCGGCGACGTGGTGCGCGGAATCACCGCCTTGCTGGCGGGTGACCACGGCTACGACCACGTGGTGGCCACCAAGGACTATCACGTGGACCCCGGCGCCCATTTCGCCGAGCACCCCGACTTCAGGGATTCGTGGCCTGCGCACTGTGTGGCCGGGACCGTCGGCGCCGAATTCCATCCCGAACTGGACACCACCCCGATCGAGGCGGTGTTCCACAAGGGCGCCCACACCGCGGCGTACAGCGGATTCGAAGGCCGCGTCGACCACACCTCGCTGGCCGACTGGCTGCGCACCCGTGGCGTCGACGAAGTCGACATCGCCGGGATCGCCACCGACTACTGTGTGCGTCAAAGCGCGGCGGATGCCACCCGTGCCGGTTTCAAAACCCGTGTGCTGGTTGACCTTACGGCCGGTGTCGCGCCCGGGTCGACCGCCGACGCATTGGATGAGATGCGCGGTCGCGGGATCGAACTGGTCCACACCGCGTGATGTCCGCGCCCCGATCGACACTCATCGACGTCGTCGACCGCTCCCCGCTGATGGCGGCCGATCATGACCGTGCCGGCTGGGTCGGATTGTTCACCGACGACGGCCGGGTCGAGGACCCCGTCGGGTCGCGCCCGCACATCGGGCCGCTGCAGATCGGCCGGTTCTACGACACCTTCATCGCGCCACGCCGGATCGCCTTCCGTCACGAGGGCGACATCGTCTCGGACACCACCGTCATCCGCGATGTCGTCCTCGACGTCGGGATGGGTCCCTCTGTGACGATGCATATCCCGGCGGTGCTGCGTTACGACCTGCGTGAGGTCACCGACGACTGGCGCATCGAGCGGTTGCGCGCCTACTGGGAGCTGCCGGCGATGGTGGTGCAGTTCGCCCGCAACGGGGTGGCGGCGGCTCCGCAAGCGGTGGATCTGAGCCGCGCGCTGATCCGCAATCAACGGTGGCGCGGGACGCTGGGGTTCGCCTCCGGGTTCCGGGGCGCCCGGTTCCGGGGCAAACGGACCGTGCGCGGCTTCCTCGACGCGGTCACCGCCGGCGATCAGTTGCGGGCCTGGCGCGCCCTCGGCTCCGGAGCGCTGATCACCCGCGGTGAGCAGAATCCGATGAAGTTCGGCGTATTCGTCGACGAGCTGGCGGGCGCCTCGTGGACGAAGATCATCGCGGCCGGCTCGTCGGTGACCGCGTCGCTGCACGGGCCGCGGGCCGGGGTGTTGATCGCCGAACTCGGCACGGCCGGTGGGTCGATCGCCCGGCTTCGCTATTTCGCCGAGTAGGCGGGGCTTGCGCTACATCCGCGCGAAGCGGGCCATGACGAAGCAATAGGCGCCGTAGGCGGCGAAGCCGGCCGCCGCCGCAATGAGCAGCACCCTGCCGAACGGGGCCTGCCCGAGACTCTTGACCGCGGCGTCCAAGCCTGCGCCTTTGGCGGGGTCGGCGGTCACGGTGGCGATCACCAGCAGCACTCCCGCACCGCCCAGCGCCACGCCCTTGGCGGTGTAGCCGGCGATACCGAGCGGAGTGATCAGCGGACCGCCGCCGGTGACGGTGAGGTCCTCTTCGAATTTCGTCGAAAGACCTTTGTAGACGTGGTATCCGCCGATGCAGATGATCACGACTGCGGCGGTCAGCAGAATTCCTTTGCCCCAACCGGTTTGGAGCAGTCGCGCCGTGAGACCGGTGTTCTGCTCGCTGCTCGACTGGCCGCCACCACCGGCGAACCGCACAGCGGCCAGTGCTATCCCGACGTAGAGGACGGCCAGCGCGCCGGACTTGATCCGGTCGAATGCGTCGGAGGCGCCGTCATGTTCACGACCCGGCTCGGTGGGATGGGAGCCGAGGATCGCCTCGGCCACCCGCCAGAGCGCCAGTGCGACCAGACCGCCCGCGGCAAGCCACAGGGCCACCGCACCACCCGGCTGGGCGGCCAGCGTCGCCATTGCGCCCGACTGATCGGCGTTTCCCGCCGTGCCGAAAGCCAGGTGCACGATGATGTAGGCGATCACCAGATGCAGCACGCCACTGATGCTGTATCCGGCCCTGGCCGCCAGTTCGAAGGGCCTGCTTCCAGTGGCTGCTCGCGCAGCACCGTGCATTGCATTGTCAGCCACGAAATTTGGGTTACCCGCGCGAAGCGCTGGAAAAACCGTCCGGCGTGGCCCCGGTCACCGGGCAGGACCGCGACCGCAGACCGGGCACCAGCATCGGCACCCGCGTGCGGTAATCCCGGTAGCTGTCGCCGAGCTCGGCGATCAGATCGCGCTCCTCGAGCTGCAGGGCCACCAGGATGTAGCCGGTCGTACCGATCGCGAACAGGAGGTGGCCCACGGTCATCACCGGAGTCGCCCAGAAGGCGATCAGGAATCCCAGCATCAAGGGGTGACGCACCATCCGGTACAGCAAGGTGGCCCGGAATCCGGTCCGGCGGCGCGACGAACCTCGCCAGGCCGCGAACACCTGGCGCAACCCGAACAGCTCGAAGTGGTCGATCATGAAAGTGGCGGCCAGGACTGTGGTCCAGCCCGTCGCGAACACCGTCCACAGCAGGGCCCGGATCGCCGGCTGGTCCACCTGCCAGATCACCCCGGGCATGTTCCGCCATTGCCAATACATCAGCAGCAGAACAAGACTGGCCAGCAGAACGTACGTGCTGCGTTCGATCTCCTGCGGCACGAAGCGGGTCCACCACCGTTTGAAGGCGGGCCTGGCCATCACGCTGTGCTGGACGGCGAACAGCCCGAGCAGCGCCGTGTTGATCACGAGCGCCACGCCCCACGGGGCACCGTCGATGCCGTGGTCGACCGTGCACGGCACGACAATGCCGCCGACGAAGACGACGGCGTAGCAGAAGGCGACGAGGAAGACGAGGTAACTCGCCACCCCGTAGCCCGCAATCAGGATGCGGCGGGTCCGCTCTCGCGCGGATGCTGGATTGTGTGTCATAGCCATGATGCTCGTCCCGGCGATCGCCGCCATCATGGGGCATTCGCCCCAACTGTCGGTCAGCCCGACGGTTCCGTCAGGCCGTGGCGCAGCGCGTACATGCTCGCACCGATCCGGTTCGACACCCCGATCTTGGCGTAGGTCCGTTCGACGTGGTTGCGGGCTGTCTTCTCGCTGATGACCAGCGCGGCAGCGATCTCCTTGTTGGAGGCACCGCGTGCCACCAGTCGCAGCACCTCGATCTCGCGGGGAGTCAGGCCGTCGGGCCGCGTCGCGGAACGTCGGCTCTGGTGCCCGCCCGCCTGCAGGACGGCCTCGGCCGCGACATCGTCGAGTTCACCGTCACGGATCCGGTCTCGGACGCGTCGAGCGGCCGCCGCCGGATCGAGTGCGGCGCGGTAAGGCCTTGGCTCCAAGGCTGATTGGTAGGCGACGGCAGCGGCGAGCACCCGGTCGGGCATGCCGAGTGCGGAGCCGGGCAGGCTGCGCGGGTAACCGGATCCGTTGATGTGCTCGTGGTGGTTTCCGGCGATCTGGGCGACCGCGTCGAGCCCGTTGATCCGACTCAGGATCCGGGTGGTGAGGTACGGGTGCAGTCGCATCCGTTCGAACTCGGCCGCTGAGAGCCCGGCGGGCTTGGACCAGACCTGGTTGGAGACGCCGATGCGGCCGAGATCATGAACATGACCGGCGCGGCGGACCAGTGTCACGGTGTCGGCGCCCAAGCCGACGGCCTCGGCGGCGTCACCGGCCAGCTGCGCGACGGCACGCGAATGGCCAAGTGTGAAGGGACATTTCAGATCCACGAAATCGCCGAGCGCGATCAGGAGCTCGTCGAGGGATTGCTGTTGTAGCGGTTCGTGGCGATCCGGCGCGCACGACAGGGCGGCGTCCCAGACCTCGCCTGCGGGTGGGCCGGCCAGAATCTCGCCGGCGTGTGCGGTGAAAACATCCACCACATCGGGGTCGAACTGCCTGCCACGGCGTTGCACGGCCATGTCCACGGCTGCGCTCACCCCGCCCGTTCGGTGGTGCACTTCGGCCATGTCGGCGAGCTGGGCCACCCTCATCTCGATCGGGATGTCCGCGCCACCGGCACCGCTGGGCAGGCCGCTGCCGTCGAACCGTTCGAAGCTGAATTCGAGAGCGTTCTGCACGCCGGTGCCCAGGCCCATGCGGTCGGCCAGCAGGGCCGCCGACGTGCAGTGCGAGTGGATCATCGCCGACATGTTGCCGCGGGCGTTGAGGAACAACATCGCGATCGAGGTCAGCCGCTGCGTGATCGGTTCGCCCCGGCCGATATTGGCGGCCAGGAACCGGTAGTAGGGCAGCCCGGCCCAGTCGACGTGGTAGGCGTCGCGGCGCACCGAGATGTCGTCGCCGAACCAACCTGCGAACTCGTGGGAGTCGGCGTGACAGCCGATCCACATCACCAGCGTGCTGTAGTACACGCAGTCGCGTTGCTCGCGCTCGAGGCCGAGCCGGTCGGCTATGCGGGTTCCGATCAGCGCGGCCCGAAGCATGTGTTCGGCGGGCTGCCCGAGGCCGAGGTCGATCGCGACCGACAGAGCGGCCAGCATCTCGGCCCGGCTCGGCGCCCGCGACGGCGGACCGGTGGGCGTCCTCGGCGCTGCCACGAACTCGATTGTGCTCCCTAACACGCGGTGCGGGGTTCGGTTGGCGCGGTCCGGCGCGGGTCGACACTGTCGAAGCGAGCGGAACCGATCACGCACAGGCCGCGCTGCGGCAGCCGGAAATCGGCCAGCCTGCTCTGGGTCGCCAGTGGGGCGACAGCGCCGAGGTTGACGCCGTCGAGCACCGCCCGCGAGCGACGGACCGCCCAGATCTGGCGCGGCGCCACGCGGAACGACTGACCGTTCGGGGCGGAGCCGGCCAACCGCATTCCGCCGGTTCGCAACAGCGGGCCGGCGATCCTCCCCATGGCGTCGAGTACCGGCAGGCTGGACCAGGCCCGTTCGGGCATGGCGTGGCCGAGCCGGCTGACCGCGCGGGTGATCGGCGTGCTGGTCATCTCGACGGTCCAGCGCAGCAGCCCGGGGACGGCGATATCCAGCGACCAGGGGTCGGTCCAGGACATCGTGATGTCGCACTGCACGGCGGGAACCGTTGTGGCCGAACTGAAATAGCGGGAACAGCTCTGCTCGGCGGGTGTGGTGGCGTAGAACGTCCATCGACCGTCGGGGTCGCGGTGCCACACCGAGCGGTAGGCGGGCGAGAACGAGGATGCGCTGAAGTCCCGGTATGCCAGATAGTGCCCGGTGGCGAACGGCAGGCCCATGATGCCGAAGCCGGTGACCCGGTCGTCGGTGCCGGCCGGCAGGCTCGGATGATCTGCCGCGGCGCGCAGTGCGCTGTGAGGTGTGGTCATCGGCCAATGCTCGCCTCCCGCGCCGGCTCCGGGCATGGGGCAGCTGCCTCACATCACTCGCGCTTGCGCAGGGTCTCCCAGTCGTGCTCGGACTCGAGTTGGGCGATCAGGTTCCGGGTGCGCTCCCGCAGCAGCAGGGTCAACCCGATGCCGGCGATGATCGCGATGACCAGCGCAACCCAGGAGAACCGCGCCAGCCACTTCTCGGCAGCCAGGCCGAGGTAGTAGACCACCGCGGTGGTGCCGCCGGCCCAGCAGACGGCGCCCGACGCATTGGCGGCGAGGAAGCGGCCGTAGTGCATGTGCAGGGCGCCGGCCAGCGGGCCGGCCAGGATCCGCAGGAGTGCGATGAATCGGCCGAAGAACACCGCCCACACGCCCCACCGGGTGAACAGCTGCTTGGCCAGCGCCACGTGCCCGGGGCCGAAGTGTTTCGGGAAGCGCGTGCCGAGTCGCTCGAACAACCCCATCCCGAACCGCCGGCCGATCGTGTAGCCGATCGAGTCACCGATGATGGCACCGATGGTGGCCGCGGCGCCCACCCACAGCGGACTGATGTCCAGGGTGTGCCTGCTGGCCAGCAGCGCCGCGCTCACCAACGCGATTTCGCCCGGTAGCGGGATGCCCAGGCTTTCCAGCCCGATGATCAAGCCGACGACCAGGTACACCGCCAGCGGGGGATGGATTCCAGTATCGCGTCGACCGTCACCCGCCAAGGATGCCGTACCGACCGCGATTACCGGAGCGAACCGGCTGGTTCGCGTGTCGAACTCAGGTGTCGCGCTTGCGCCGGTACAGCGTTCCGGCGGCCAGCAGGAGCAGGCTGATCAACAGGATCGCGGTGGCGAGCACGTTGATCTGCGGTGGCACAGCGGCTTTCACCGCCGCGTTCACATACAGCGGATACGTCACCGTCGAGCCGCTGACGAAGTAGGTGATGATGAAGTCGTCCAACGACAGGGCGAACGACAGCATCGCGGCCGCGACGATGCCCGGCACGATCAGCGGCAGCGTCACCTTGAAGAAGGTCCGGCTCGGCCCGGCGCCCAGATCCAGTGAGGCATCCTCGAGTGTCCAGTCGAAGCCACGGATCCGGGCACGCACCGTCATCGCGATGAAGCTGATCTCGAAGGCCACATGGGCGATCACGATGGTGGTGTATCCGGTGGCCCAGCCCAAATCGAGGAACAGGGTCAGCAGCGATGCGCCCATGACGACCTCGGGCGAGGTCAGCGGCAGAACCAAAAAGGTGTCGACCGCTTTGCTGCCGCGAAAACGTTGGCGCACAAGGGCGACCGCGACCAGGGTGCCGAGGACACCGGCGATCAGGGTGGACACCGCGGCGACGTTCAGGCTCAGCTTCAGCGCATCGGTCAGGGCCGGGTACTTGAACGGATTGGCCCAGTTGTCGAGCGTGAAGCCCTGCCAGGTGTAGTTGAACTTTCCGGCCGGTTTGTTGAACGAGAAGATGACGATCACCAGGATCGGCAGGAACAGATAGGCCAGAACCAGGCCGGCGATCACCCGTAGCGCGATATCGCCGAGCTTGAAGGTGCCGCGAATGTTGCGGCCCGGCTTGGCCAGTCCGCCGTGGTCGATGGTCTGCGCGATCGCCGCGCCGGCCTCGGTCGTCATGCGCGATCCCGCTTCGCTTCTCGCTGGGAAGTCATACCAGGTCCTCCGTGCCCAGGGCCCGCGTGTAGAGCAGGACGCCGACCAGGATCAGCGCCATCAGCACGAAGCTGAGTGCGGCCGCGGCCGGGTAGTCCTTGACCACCAGGAACTGTTTCTGGATGACGTTGCCGATCATCCTGGTCTGGGTGCTGCCCAGATAGTCGGCGTTGATGAAGTCACCGACCGACGGGATGAACACCAGCATGCTGCCCGCCAGGATGCCCGGCATCGCCAACGGCACGATGACCTTCCCGAACATCCGTCGGTTGGTGCCGTAGAGGTCGCGGGAGGCTTCCAGGAGCCGGGCGTCGATCTTCTCCAGGCTCACGTACAGCGGCAGGATCATGAAGATGATCCAGTTGTAGGTCAGTCCGCCGACCACTGCCCAGCCGGTCGACAGCAGCCGGCCCTCCGACGGCAGGAGCCCGATCGTGCCCAGCGCGTGGACCACCCAGCCGTCGTCGGCCAGGATCGTCTTCCACGCCAGAGTGCGGATCAGGAACGTCACGAAGAACGGCAGGATCACCAAGCCCAGCAACAGGTTCTTGTACCGTCCCGCCTTGAAGGCGATCACATACGCCAGCGGGAAGGCCAACAGCACGCACAGCACCGTCGCGCTCAGCGCGTAGCCGAACGAGCGCAGGATCTGCTCGCGGTACTGGCTCAGCGCATCGCCGTAGTTGCTGAATTCCCACGCGAACGTGAGCTCGGGCAGATAGATCGAGCCGCCCATGGTCGACAGCGACGTCCGAAACAGCGAGACGAACGGAATGACGTAGAAGACCCCGAGGTATGCCAGGGCGGGCAGGATCATCAGGTAGGGAGCGAGCTTGCTCCGCTGCCTGTTGCTACTGGCTACTCCTGCCATCGCGTTATCCGCCGGTGACTGCGGAGTAGGCCTTGTTGAACTCGTCGGTCTGTTGGTCGGTGAGGGCAGCCCACGTCTTCAGCTTGTCGAGGGTCGCCTTCGGCGGGTTGATCAGCGGGTTCGCGGCCAGGCCGGGATCGATCTTGTTGAGCTCATCGGTCATATCGGACAGCACCGGCACGTACTGGGTGTGTGCGATCAGCTTCGCGTAGTTGGCCCGGTCGTAGACGTAGTTGATCCACGCCTCGGCGGCCTTCTGGTTCTGGGTGGTGTAGGGGATCACCATCGTGTCGACGAACGTGGTGCCACCGGTCTCGGGTACCACGAACTTCAGGTCCGGGTTGTCCTTCTGCAGCTGCACCACATCGCCCGAATATGCCTGGGCGATAACGACATTGCCGGAGGCCAGGTCGTCGGCGTAGTCGTTGCCGGTGAATCGGCGGATCTGGCCGGCGTCCTTCTGCTGCTTGATCAGCGCGACCGCCTTGTTCACGCCGTCGCTGGTCGGGTTCTCCACCGAGCTGCCCTGCGACATCATGATCATGCCGAGCCCGTCCTGGGTGTCGGCGAGCAGGCTGATCTTGCCCTTGAACGCGGGATCCCACAGGTCGTCGATCTTGGTGATGTCGCGACCGGTCGCGGCCCGGTTGTAGGCCAGCGCCGTCATGCCGGACATGTAGGGCGCGCTGAACTTGCGGCCCGGGTCGGCCTTGGCGTTGAGCAGGTCTTCGCGCATGTTCTTCTTGTTGGTCCAACGGCTTTCGCTGATCCCGTTGAGCCAACCAAGCCCGTTGAGCCGGGCGGCCATGAACTGGGTGGGCACCACCAGGTCTGCGCCGATGTCCTGCTTGCGAGACAACGGCTCCTTGTTCTTGGCGAACCACTCTTCGTTGTCGTTGTAGTCCTCTTTGTAATCGACCGTGATTCCCGTCGCGGTCTGGAACGCCGCGACGAAACCATCGGCCATGTACAGCGGCCAGTTGGAGATACGGAGCTTCCCGGTGGCCGGGGAGCCGTCATCGGACGGGGTGGCCGGTCCGCTGGAGCTGCTCTTGTTGTCGGACTTGCCACATGCGGCGAGGAAGGACGGTCCGAGGACCAGTGCGGCCGCGGCGGCGGCGCCACCACCGATGAACCGGCGGCGGGACGCGTTCGAGGCAAAGATCCGGGGGTCGTTCTCTGTGGCCATGTGCCGTAATGCCTTTCGTAAGGGGGGAAGGTCGGAGGGTGAGCGGCCGTACTGGCGTCGAGGCGATCTAGGAGTCGTCGAGCATTTCTTCGAGGTCTTCGGTGGTGGGGATGTCGGCAGCGGGCAGGACCAGGGATGCGTCGGGGGCCCAGGCCACGAAGACGTCGTCGCCGGGACGCAGCATCGGCAGGTTCTGTTCGGGACCGACGTGGGCGACGATGGGGGAGCCGTCGGCGGCGGCCATCGACAGTCGCAGCACCGGGCCCTGGAAGGTCAGGTCGACGACTTTGGCGCCGACGGTGGCCACATCGCCGGTCGGTTGGTCCATCGAGACGCGAACCCGCTCGGGCCGGACCATCAGGGTGGCCTGCCCGCCGGGTTCGATGGTGGTGTCCCCGGGACGGGCTTTGAGCTTGGTGCCCAGCACCTCGACCTCGACGAAGTCGCGGTTGGTGCGGCCGGTCTGCCTGCCGTGCCAGAGGTTGGCCTGGCCGATGAAGCCGGCCACGAACACGGTGGCGGGGCGGTCGTAGATGTCGGTCGGGGTGCCGATCTGTTCGACGTTGCCCTGGTTCATGACCGCGATCCGGTCGCTCATCGTGAGCGCTTCTTCTTGGTCGTGGGTCACGTAGACGAAGGTGATGCCGAGCTCGCGCTGGATGCGTTTGAGTTCGAACTGCATGACGTGCCGCAGTTTGAGGTCCAGGGCGCCGAGCGGCTCGTCGAGTAGTAGGGCGCTGGGGTAGTTGACCAGCGCGCGGGCGAGTGCGACTCGCTGTTGCTGACCGCCGGAGAGCTGGGCGGGCTTGCGCTGGGCGAAGTCGGTGAGCCGGACGACGTCGAGCATCTCGTCGACGCTCTTCTTGACCGTGGCCTTGTCCTTCTTCTGACTGCGCGGCCCGTAGGCGACGTTGTCCCACACCGTCATGTGAGGGAACAGCGCGTAGTGCTGGAAGACGGTGTTGACGTTGCGCTTGTGCGGAGGCACCCGCGACACGTCGACGCCTTCGAGGCGGATCGCACCCTCGGTGGGTTGCTCGAAGCCGGCGATCATCCGCAGGGTGGTGGTCTTTCCGCAGCCGGACGGGCCGAGCATGGAGAAGAACTCGCCTGCGCCGATCGAGAAGTCGGCGTCGGCAACGGCGATGTAGTCCTCGAAACGTTTGACGACGTGGTCGATCTCGATGACCGGTGCGCCGCTGGCGCGTCGTGGTCCGGTGTGTCCGGGGGTCTGCTGGGTGGCGGTGGCGCCGGTGTCGGTCAGGGCCCGTCCTCCTTCATCCCGCGGGCCGGCGAGACATGACCCGTCGACTCCGCCCCTAAACGATTGCGGATTTGCGTGCTCTTCGCAACCGATTCCGCAACGAAATATGAATTCTTCGATGGATTCGCTCGTCGCAACCCGAGTTGAGGCACGGCTTTCGACGCGGGCCCGGCTGGCTGAGGGTCATCGCTGGACGGATCGTAACCCCGTTCAGGCAATCCGGTCAGGCCATCGTGAGCCCCCGTGCGATAACCAGACGCTGAATTTGATTGGTTCCTTCGAAGATCTGGGTGATCTTCGCTTCGCGCATGTAGCGCTCCGCCCGGTAATCGCGGGTGTACCCGACGCCGCCGAGAACCTGGACGGCGTCAGTGGTCACCTTCATCGCGGCGTCGGTCGCCACCAGCTTGGCCACGCTGGCCTGCTGCGAGTACGGCAGGCCGGCGTCGCGGCGCCGTGCGGCGTCCAGGTAGGTGGCCCGTGCGCTGGCCACCGCAGCGGCCATGTCGGCGAGCAGGAAACCGAGCCCCTGATGGTCGATGATCTTGCGGCCGAACGTGGTCCGCTCGTTGGCGTAGGCGCAGGCGTCATCGAGGGCCGCCTGCGCGATGCCGACGGCGACAGCGGCGATGCCGAGCCGGCCCGAGTCCAATGCACTGAACGCGATCTGCAGGCCCTGCCCCTCGGTGCCGATCCGGCGTTCGGCCTCGATGGCGGCGTTGTCGTAGAACGCCGACGTGGTGGGAACCGCGGTCAGTCCCATCTTCTCTTCGGGCTTGCCGAAGCTCAGGCCGGGCTGATCGGCAGGTACCAGGAAGCAGGAAATGCCCCCGCCCTTCCCCTTGTCGCTGCGCTCCTGCCCGCCGGAAGGACCCTCGCCGGTCCGGGCGAACAAGTTGTAGAAGTCCGCCCGTCCACCGTGGGTGATCCACGCTTTCGAACCGTTGAGGATGTACCCGCCGTCGGTTGGGGTGGCTTTGCACTGCAGTGCGGCGGCGTCGGATCCGGCCTGCGGCTCCGAGAGGCTGTAGGCGCCGATCTGCTCGCCGGACAGCATGCCCGGCAGCCACCGCGCGCGCTGCTCGTCGGTGCCGAATGCCAGCAGCGGATGACAGGACAGGCTGTGCACGCTCACCGCCACCGCGATCGCGGCCCACTTCGCGGCGATCTCCTCGAGGACCTGCAGGTAGACCTCGTACGGCTGGCCGCTGCCGCCCCATTCCTCCGGCTGCGGCAGGCTCAGCAGCCCGGCCGCGCCCAGCTGGGCGAAGACACCCTCGGGATAGGTCTCGGTGCGCTCGTGCTCGTCGACGATCGGGTTGAGCACACGAGAGCAGATGTCGCGGGTCAGCGCGATGAGATCCGCGGCGTCCGGGTTGGGGAGCAGTCGGTCGACGGGCATGGGCGGGACCTCTCGATTGATACTCGAAATAGTACTGAATTACATTTACCAGTACTATTCGATCCATGGCCAACCGCCCGAGTTTCGGAACCCGGCGCCGCGGCGAATTGTTCGACTCTCTTCTCGCGCTCTTTCTCGCCGAGGGCTTCGCGCACCTGACCCTCGACGACATCGCCGCCCGGCTGCGCTGTTCGAAAGGCACGCTGTACACACTTGCCGGCAGCAAGGAGCAGTTGGTCCACGCCGTCGCCGTGCACTTCTTCCGGCGCGCCACCGACGACGTCGAGCAGGAGGTAGCTCGGGCCGGCGATGCACGAGCGCGGATCACCGCCTATCTCGCCGCGGTCGGCGCCGCGCTGGAGGTCGCGTCGGACCGCTTCATGGCCGACCTGGACGCGTTCGCGCCGGCGCGGGCCGTCTACGAGCAGAACACCGCGATCGCCGCCCGCCGGGTCAGCGAACTGATCGCCGAAGGTGTTGCGGCGCAGGAGTTTCGAGATGTGCACGCGGCGTTCGCGGCGGATCTGGCCGCGGCCATGATGGTCCGAATCCAGCAGGGGATCGTGCGGTCCACCACCGGGCTCGACGATGCTGCGGCCTACCGGGAACTGGCCGCCATCCTCACATCCGGGATCGACGCCTGACTCACATGTGGGCGCCGCCGTCGACCCGGACCTCGGTGCCGGAGACGAAGTAGGCGTCCGGACTTCCAAGCATCGCAACGACGTTGGCGACCGCATCGGGTTTCGCGAAGATCTCGCCCTTGGGCAACGGCACCAGGGGAGCGACCCGGCCGAACAAGCTGTAGTCGACATCGTCGGGCAGGCCGGGGCCGACGCTCTGCTTGGACTCGCCGGTGCCGTCGGTCATGCCCGACGAGATCGAACCCGGCTGGACCGAGTTGAACCGGATGCCGTCCTTGGCGAACTCGGCGGCTAACGCGTGCGTCATCGCTTGCACGCCACCCTTGGACGCGGCGTATGCCGACATATAGGGGTGGGCGAACGTCGCCGAGGTCGAGCTGAAGTTCACCACGGCAGGCGCGGTGCCGGCCTTCAGCGCGGGGAGCGCCTCTCGGGTGACCAGGAACGTGCCGACCAGATTCACCCGCAGCACCTGTTCGAAGGAGGCGAGGGTGGTGTCCAGGAAGTGGTCCGACCGCAGGATTCCGGCCACATTGACGAGTGTGTCAAGACCGCCGAGCACAGAGATCGCCTCACCCACAGCCGCTTTCACCGAGTCCTCGGAGCCGACGTCGACGACCACCGTGGTCAGTCGATCGCCGGCGTCACCGGCTTTGGCGATGGTGTCCTTGAGGCCGGATTCGCTGATGTCGGCCGCCGCCACCCGGCCGCCTTCATCGAGAATGCGCAGCACACAGGCCTGCCCGATCCCGGACCCGCCGCCGGTGACCAACACACGACGATCGGTGTAACGCTGCAAGGTCGCCATGGCGGATCTACTCCTGTTCGGTCTGCGATGAAGTCGCCCAACATTGTGGGCCGTGATCTTCGGTGCGCGAAGTGGATCCCGCTGACCGGGAACCGGTGACGACAACGTCGCGGGTCGATGAACGAGACACTTCTGGCCGACTCGTCTCGATTGACGGGCGAGAAACAGCTACACCACCAGTCACACATCTCGATTGGCGAGATTCGCTACCGTGCGGGCGGTAAGTGCACTAATCTGCGTTGGCGTCGTTGAAACACGTTCCAGTTTTGGACCGGTTAGTGCCATGACGCTGGGGCGATGAACACGATGACGTTGGAGGTTCTGAAGACACCCATGGCTGATCCCACATCAAATCGTTGGTCGCCGGGCATTGCGTTGAACGGGCTGTCGGGTCCGATGCAGGCTATTGGTGGCTTGTTTGCGATGTCGGCGGATGCTGTGCGGTTTATTTTTCGGAAGCCGTTTCAGTGGCGGGAGTTTTTGGAGCAGGCGTGGTTTGTGGCGCGGGTGTCGTTGGCGCCGACGTTGTTGGTGGCGATTCCGTTCACGGTGTTGGTGAGTTTCACGCTCAATATTTTGTTGCGGGAGTTGGGTGCTGCTGATTTGAGCGGTGCTGGGGCGGCGTTTGGTGCGGTGACTCAGGTGGGTCCGTTGGTGACGGTGTTGATCGTGGCTGGTGCGGGGGCGACGGCGATGTGTGCGGATTTGGGGTCGCGCACGATCCGTGAGGAGATCGACGCGATGGAGGTGCTGGGGATCAACCCGGTGCAGCGGTTGGTGACTCCGCGGATGTTGGCTTCTGGACTTGTTGCGCTTCTGTTGAATTCGTTGGTGGTGATCATCGGGATCTTGGGTGGCTATGTGTTCTCGGTGTTCGTCCAGGATGTGAATCCGGGGGCGTTCGCGGCGGGGATCACGTTGTTGACCGGGGTTCCGGAGGTGATCATCTCGTGTGTCAAGGCGGCCTTGTTCGGGTTGATCGCGGGGTTGGTGGCCTGTTATCGGGGGTTGACGATCACCGGGGGTGGCGCCAAGGCGGTGGGTAATGCGGTCAATGAGACGGTGGTGTACGCGTTTATGGCGTTGTTCGTGGTGAACGTGGTGGTCACGGCCATCGGTATCCGGATGAGTGCCCGGTAGATGGCGTCGTTACAGGCTTTGTATCCGCGGATCGCCCGTCAGGTGCGCCGCCCGTTGGGCACGGTGGGTCGGATCGGGGATCACACGATCTTCTATGGTCGGGCGTTGGCGGGTACGCCGCATGCGGCTCTGCATTTCCGTAAAGAGATCATCCGGTTGATCGCCGAGATCTCGATGGGGGCGGGCACGTTGGCGATGATCGGCGGCACCGTGGTGGTCGTCGGATTTTTGACCTTGGCTGCTGGTGGCACGTTGGCGGTGCAGGGGTATAGCTCGTTGGGCAATATCGGTATCGAAGCGTTGACCGGCTTTCTGGCTGCCTTCATCAACGTCAGGATTTCCGCGCCGGTGGTGGCCGGGATCGGGTTGGCCGCCACGTTCGGGGCGGGGGTGACCGCCCAGCTGGGGGCGATGCGGATCAACGAGGAGATCGACGCCCTGGAATCGATGGGCATCCCCCCGGTCGAATACCTCGTCTCGACCCGGATTGTGGCCGGGATGGTGGCGATCACCCCGCTGTACTCGATCGCGGTCATCTTGTCCTTCGTGGCCTCCCAGTTCACCACCGTGGTGCTCTTCGGCCAGTCCGGTGGCTTGTATGACCATTACTTCAACACCTTTTTGAACCCGATCGACTTGTTGTGGAGTTTCCTGCAGGCGATCTTGATGGCCATCACGATCCTGTTGATCCACACCTACTTCGGCTACTTCGCCACCGGCGGACCCTCCGGAGTCGGCGTGGCCGTCGGCAACGCGGTACGCACCTCCCTGATCGTGGTCGTCTCGGTCACCCTGCTGATATCGCTGGCCATCTACGGCTCCAACGGCAACTTCAACCTCTCCGGATAGTCGAGGAGCCCGATGAAATCAGGTGCCGCGCGCCCGATCGCCGGTTTGGCGACCGTGGTGGTCATTGCCGCGATCATCGCGCTGGCTGTTGGGCTGTTCCAGGACAGCTTCACCAAAACCGTTCCGGTGACCGTGATCTCGGACCGCGCCGGCCTGGTGATGTATCCCGACGCCAAGGTCAAGCTCAACGGTGCGCAGGTCGGTAAAGTCGCGTCCATCGATTCCCTGCCCGACGGCAAGGCCGCGTTGCATCTCGCGATCAACCCCGCCCGGGTCAACGACATCCCGGCCAACGTCAGCGCCGACATCACGTCCTCGACGGTGTTCGGCTCGAAGTTCGTCGAGCTGAACCCGCCGACCGATCCGTCGGCGAAGTCCATCCAGGCCGGGCAGGTGATCGACGGAAAGCACGTCACCGTCGAGATCAACACCGTGTTCCAGCAGCTGGTTTCGGTGCTGTCGAAGATCGAGCCGACCAAGCTCAACCAGACCCTGGGGGCCATCTCCAAGTCGCTGGACGGGCGCGGCGACAAGTTCGGCCAGACCCTGGTGGACCTGGACACCGCGCTGGCCAAGATCAACCCCAGCCTGGACACGCTCAACCATGAATTGGCAGTCGCGCCACAGGTGTTCGACGCCTACGGCGACGCGTCCGGGGATCTGCTGGACACCGTCAAGAACACGGCGAAGATCAGCGACACGATCGTCGACCAGGACCAGAACCTGGACGCGCTGCTCGTCAGCGCCATTGGCCTTGCCGACATCGGCACCGAGGTGCTCGGCGAAAACCGGGAACCGCTGACCAACGTGGTTCACCTCTTGGCGCCGACCACCGACCTGCTCAGCAAGTACAGCCCGGCGTTGAATTGCGGTATCGGCGCCCTGGTTCCGCTGGCCACCGGACCGGGCCTGCCCCTTCCGGGAGCCGTTCTGCTGCAGTCGTTCTTCCTCGGTCGTGAGCGGTACCGGTACCCGGCCAACCTCCCGAAGGTCGCGGCGACCGGCGGCCCGCAATGCACCGACCTGCCGAAGGTGCCGTTCGAAACCAGCCCGCCGTTCGTGGTCGCCGACATCGGAGCGAACCCGGCGCAATACGGCAACCAGGGCATCCTGCTCAACTCCGACGGTCTCAAGCAGGCGTTGTTCGGCCCGCTGGACGGACCGCCGCGCAACACCGCACAGATCGGACAACCGGGATGACCGCGCTGTGGAAGACGCTCGTCAAGGTCGGCGTGTTCGGCGTCATCATGATCTTGCTGACGGCCGCGCTGTTCGCGATTTTCGGCCAGTACCGGACGGGTTCGGATAACTCCTACTCGGCGCTGTTCGCCGACGCCTCGAGCCTGAAGTCCGGAGACTCGGTGCGGGTGGCCGGTGTTCGTGTCGGCACCGTCACCGACGTTGCGCTGCAACCCGACAACAAGGTGGTCGTCGACTTCAACGCCGACCGCAAGATCGTGCTGACCTCCGCCACCAAGGCAACGGTCCGTTACCTCAACCTGGTCGGTGACCGTTACCTCGAGCTGGTCGACAGCCCGGGGTCGGCGAAGATCCAGCCGCCGGGCAGCCGGATCCCGCTGGACCGTACCGAGCCGGCGCTGGATCTCGACCTGCTCCTCGGTGGACTCAAACCGGTTGTGCAGGGTCTCAATCCGAACGATGTCAATGCGCTGACCAACGCGTTGATCCAGATCCTGCAGGGCCAGGAGGGCAACCTCGACTCGCTGTTCTCCAAGACGCAGTCGTTCACCAGCTCACTGGCCGACAACGGCCAGACGGTCCAGCAGCTGATCGACAACCTCAACACGGTGATCACGACGATCAGCAAGGACGGCGACAAGTTCTCCGGTGCCGTCGACAAGCTGCAGAACCTGGTGACCCAGCTTGCCAACGACAAGGACCCGATCGGTGAGTCGATCACCGCGTTGGACAACGGCACCGCGTCGCTGACCGATCTGCTGAACCAGGCGCGCACCCCGCTGGCAGGCACCATCGATCAGCTCGGCCGCCTGGCTCCGCTGCTGGACCAGGACAAGGAACTGCTCGACATCTCGATCCAGAAGGCTCCGGCGAACTACCGAAAGGTGGTGCGGCTCGGGTCGTACGGCAGCTGGATCAACCAGTACCTGTGTGGCTTGTCGCTGCGTGTCAGTGACCTGCAGGGCCGCACCGCCTACTTCCCCTGGATCATCCAACACACTGGAAGGTGCGCGGAGCCCTAATGCTCAAATATCGTGGATCCTCGCTGATCAGGGCAGGCTTCATCGGCCTGGCGCTGATCGTGCTCGTCATCACCATCGGGCTTCAGCCCGAACGGTTGGTGTCGCTTGCCACGTCGATCCGGCATCAGGCGCTGTTCACCGAAGCAGGCGGCCTGCAGCCCGGTAACGACGTCAAGGTGTCCGGTGTCAAGGTCGGCACCGTGTCCGATGTGTCCTTGCAGCACGGGAAGGCGCTGGTGACCTTCATGGTCAAAGGCTCGGTTCGGCTCGGCGCCGACACCTCGGCACACATCCGCACCGGAACGCTGCTGGGACAACGGATCCTGACCCTGGAGTCCAACGGCAAAGGATCGCTTCGGGCATCCGACGTGATCCCCGTGTCGCGCACCGGGTCGCCGTACTCGCTGAGCCAGTCGCTGGAGGATTTTGCGGGCAACACCGCGGACACCGACACCGCGGCGGTCAATCAGTCGCTCGACACGTTGTCCGACACCCTCGATCGGATCAGCCCGCAGCTGGGGCCGACGTTCGATGGCATCAGCAAGTTGTCGCGGATGATCAACGAGCGCAACGAATCACTGGGCAACCTGCTCAAGAGCGCGGCGAACGTGACCGGGATCCTGTCGCAGCGCAGTGCGCAGGTGAACACCTTGCTGCTCAACGCCAATGACCTGGTCGGCGTGCTGTCGCAGCGGCGCTACGCGATCGCGAACCTGCTGGCCAGTACCTCGGCACTGGCCAAGCAGCTCAGCGGACTCGTGGCCGACAACGAAAAGGATCTGGCACCGGCTTTGGAGAAGCTCAATTCGGTGACCGCGATGTTGGAGAAGAACAATGACAACATCACGGCGGCCATGAAGGGCCTGGCCAAATTCCAGCTGACGCAGGCGGAAGCGGTCAACAACGGCTTCTACTACAACGCCTTCGTCGCGAACCTGAACCCGGCGCAGACCCTGCAGCCCTTCTTCGACTACGCGCTGGGCTTCCGCCGCGGCACCGATGCGGGGCAGCCGGCCGACAATGCCGGACCGCGTGCGGAGATCCCGTTCCCGTACAACGGAATTCCGCAGCCGAATGAGCGATGGGGGCAGCCATGAAGTCTCGCGGGCGACTGACGGTCGTCGTCTCTGCGGTGTTGGCCGTGTTGATCATCGGCGGGATCGCGCTTTTGGTCCGCCAGGCGTTCTTCAAGCCCAACACGATCACCGCCTACTTCACCAGCGCCACCGCGATTTACCCGGGTGACGAAGTGCGGGTCGCGGGGGTCAAGGTCGGCAAGATCGACTCCATCGACGCCCAGGGCACCAAAGCCAAGTTCGTGTTGGCCGTCGACCGGGACGTGCCGATTCCGGCCAATGCCGAGGCAGTGATCGTCTCGCAGAACCTGATCGGTGCCCGCTACATCCAGCTCACGCCGCCCTATGACGACAAGGGTCCGAAGATGACGGACGGCGCGGTGATCGGGTTGGACCGCACCGCAGTTCCGGTCGAGTGGGATCAGATCAAGACCGAGTTGATGCGCCTGGCCACCGATCTCGGCCCGAAGGGCGACGGGCAGCCCACCTCGGTCGGCCGCTTCATCGACAGCGCGGCCAACGCCCTCGACGGCAACGGAGAGAAGCTGCGGGACACCATCAAGCAGCTCTCCGGGGTCAGCAAGGTGCTGGCCGACGGCAGCGGCAACATCGTCGACACCATCAAGAACCTGCAGATCTTTGTGACGGCCTTGCGCGACAGCAACACTCAGATCGTCCAGTTCCAGGACCGCTTGGCTTCACTGACCAGCGTGGTCGACGGCAGCCGGTCCGACCTCGACGGTGCGCTGACGAATCTGTCCAGCGCAGTGGTCGACGTCCAGCGGTTCATCGCCGGCAGCCGCAACCAGACCGCCGAACAGATCCAGCGGTTGGGCAACGTGACCAAAAACCTCGCCGACAACAAGCTCGTCGTCGAGAACCTGCTGCACGTGGCGCCGAACGCGATCGGCAACGCCTACAACATCTACAACCCGGACTCCCAAAGTGCGCTGGGCGGTTTCGCGCTGGCCAACTTCTCCAACCCGCTGCAGGTCGTCTGCTCGGCCATCGGGGCTGTGCAGAACGCCACCGCCCCGGAGACCGGCAAGCTGTGCGCGCAGTACCTCGGCCCGGCCCTGCGGTTGTTGAACTTCAACTACCTGCCGTTCCCGTTCAACGCCTACCTGGGCAAGTCCACCAGCCCCGACAAGCTGATCTACAGCGATCCGGCCCTGGCGCCGGGGGAACCGGCGGAACCCCGCCGGGTTACGAAGTTCCGCCTGCCGTGTCGGCCTACACCGGCTACAACGGTGACGTGCCGGGCCCGGCAGGCTGGGGCGGCCCGCCGAATACGCATCAAGGGTCATACGCCCCGAACGGCCTGCCCGCCGATCCGTCGCCGGCGCTGTTCCCCGGCGCCCCGATCCCGCCCGGGGTTCCGGTCGGGCCGGCCGCCCAACCGCCGTCGAACCTGCAGGGCTTGCTGCTGCCGGCGGAAGCGGCGCCGCCGGCTCCCGCTGAAGGGAATCCGCCATCATGATCCGTCGCGCTTCGGTGCAGCGCCTGGTGGTGACCGCCTCCTGCGTCGCGGTCACAGTGACCGGCTGTAGTTTCGGTGGTCTGAACTCCCTGCCGTTGCCGGGTACCGTCGGACACGGCAAGGGTGCGAGCACCTATCACATCGAAATCGCCAATGTGGGCCAGCTGGAATCGAATTCACCGGTCATGGTCGGTGACGTCGTGGTCGGCAGTGTCGGCGACATGACGGTCACCGACTGGCACGCCGATGTCGAGGTCTCGGTCCAGCCCGGCGTGGTGATTCCGGCCAACGCGGTGGCCTCGGTGGGGCAGACCAGCCTGCTGGGATCCATGCACCTGGCGCTGAACCCCCCGCTGGGTCAGGCCCCGAGCGGGGTCCTCCAACCCGGCGCCACGCTCGGCCTCAATCGTTCCTCGACGTACCCGTCGACCGAGCAGACCCTCTCGGCGCTCTCGGTGGTCGTCAACGGTGGCGGACTGGGCCAGATCGGCGACATCATCCACGAGTTCAGCGCCGCGCTGAACGGCAGGACCGATCAGATCCGCGACTTGCTCACGCGGCTCAACGATTTCATCGGTCTGCTGGCCAACCAGCGCGACAGCATCAACGAGGCGGTGAACTCGCTGAATCGTCTGGCCGGTACGTTCGCCGCGCAACAGGGCGTCCTCACCGACGCATTGAACCGGATCCCGCCGGCGCTGGACGTGCTGGTCAAGGAGCGTCCCCGCATCACCACCGCGCTGGAGAAGTTCCGCGATTTCTCGAACCTGGCCACCGGTCTGGTCAACGACACGAAGGCCGACCTCGTGCGTAACCTGCAGAATCTCGAGCCGACACTGAAGGCGCTTGCCGATGTCGGGCCGAAGCTGGACACGGCGCTGGCGTACCTGCCGACGTTCCCGTACACGCAGCAGGTCATCGACAGGGCGATCCGCGGCGACTACCTGAACCAGTTCATCATCTTCGACTTCACCGTGCCGCGGTTGAAGAAGACCCTCATGCTCGGTACCCGTTGGGGTGATGAGAATGCGAAACTCGTTCCTGCGCCCGGTGATCCGTGGTACGCGACCTACACCTACGATCCGCTGAACGCGCCGTTCAGCCCGGCACCGCCCCCGACGCAGGTGGCGGACATCCCGCCATTGGTGGGCCCGGGCCCGGCGGCGCCCAACCAGCAGGCGTCGTTGACCGGCGCCACCCAGCCCGCTCCCGGCATGGGCTCCGGCCCGCTGCCGGGTCCGGCGACCGGCCCGCTGCCGGGTCCGGCTCCGGAAGCAGCGCCACAGGACGGGGGTAACTGATGCTGACGCGTTTCGTCCGCAATCAGCTGATCATCTTCACCATCGCGTCGGTGGTCGGGATCGCCGTCATGGTCATGGTGTACATGCAGGCACCCACCTTGCTCGGCATCGGCCGCATCACGGTCAAGCTCGAGCTACCGAGAACCGGTGGCCTGTACCAGTTCTCGAACGTGACCTACCGCGGCGTGCAGCTGGGCAAGGTCACCGAGGTGGTGCCGACCCGCTCCGGGGCGGTGGCCACGCTGTCACTGGCCAGCAATCCGAAGGTGCCCGCCGATCTGCAGGCGCGGGTGCTCAGTGTGTCGGCGGTCGGCGAGCAGTACGTGGATCTGGTGCCGCGCACCGATTCCGGGCCGTTCCTCCAGGACGGCTCGGTGATTCCCGTCAAGAACGCGACCGTCCCGCAGGCGGTCGGCCCGGTGCTCGATCAGACCAACGAGCTGCTCAAGAGCATCCCCACCAACCGCATCGCCAATCTGTTGGACAACGCGTATCAGGGCCTCAACGGCGCCGGCGACGACCTCACCACGTTGAACGACTCGGCGTCGCGACTGGCCGCCGATTTCAATGCCACCGCAGATCAGACCCGCACGCTGGTGGAGGACAGTCGCCCGCTGCTGGACGGCCAGCTTGCCTCCACCGATGCCATCCGCACCTGGGCGCACAGCCTGGCGGGCATCACCGACCAGTTGAACACCAACGACCCGCAGTGGCGCGCCATCCTGGCCAACGGGCCCGGTGCGGCCGACGAGGCCTCCGCGTTGTTCACCCAGGTGAAGCCGACGCTGCCGATTCTGCTGGCAAGCCTGTCGACGGTGGGTCAGATCGGCGTGACGTACAACAAGAGCCTGGAACAACTTCTGGTGCTGTTGCCGCCGTACGTCGGCTCGATTCAGGCGGTCGGTTCACCGCTGAACAACCCGACCGGTATGACGCTTGGTGACTTCACCCTGACGATCAGCGATCCGCCCGCGTGCACGGTGGGCTTCCTGCCCCCGTCACAGTGGCGCTCACCGGAAGACACGTCCACGATCGACACCCCGGACGGGCTCTACTGCAAGCTGCCCCAGGATTCGCCTATCGCGGTCCGCGGCGCCCGCAACTATCCGTGTCAGGGTGAGCCCGGTAAGCGGGCACCCACGGTGGAGATCTGTGACAGCGACAAGCCGTATGAACCGCTTGCCATGCGTCAGCATGCGACGGGTCCGAACCCGATCGATCCCAACCTGATCGCGCAGGGCATCCCGCCGGATGACCGGACGACGTTGAACGATCACATCTACGGGCCGCTGCAGGGCACTCCGCTGCCGCCGGGACCGGTCCCGGCACCAGCCGGTACGCCGATTCCGCCTATGCCGGCAACGTTGGCGCCCAAGGGCGCTCCGGATATCGCGCCGACCGACCAGGGCGGCGGGCCTGCGGTTGCGCCGAGCGCGTTCACCCCGGGCTCGGCAGGCGGCCCGTCGGTGGCGATCGCCACCTACGACCCGGCCACCGGGCATTACGCCACGCCCGACGGCCACGCGGGCCAACAGACCAATCTGGCCAACGTGAACGGGGATATGTCGTGGAAGGACCTGCTTCCGACGACATGACCACAGGTGAGGGGAGAGGCCACATGCGTAAGTCACGGATGCTGATCGGCGTCACGGCGCTGACCACTGCGGTACTCGGCGGCCTCCTGAATCCGGCCGCCGCGAACGCCGGCGAAAAGTGGGCGCTCAACGGCACATTCCAGGCGACATCCAACGGCGAGTGGGCCACCACCAACGACGTGTTCCACGACGAGCGCAGCATCCGCAGTATCTGGACGATCAGCTCGACATGCAGTTATCCGACCGAGTGCACCGGCACGGTGAGCAGCGACGCCGGGTGGACGGCCCCGATCTATCAGACCGGTGGGGACTGGCGGGTCAAGCGGGTCATCGAGGACTGGATGCCGTGTCAGGACGGCACCAGCGCACCGGGATTACAGGTGATCCGGTTCCACGGGTCCTCCCCGGGCGGTGATCAGACCGATCCCACGTCCAACATGCTGGTGGGTCAGGACTCGACCACCGGTCAGCCGGGGGCCTGCGGCCGTAGCCTCGCGCTGTTCATCAACATGCCGTTCAAGCTGATCAAGCTGACCTGACGTCACCGGCCATGTCGAGTGCGGCCACGTAGCTGAACAACATCGACGCGCCGATCGGATTCCCGCCGCCGGGATAGGTGGTTCCGCTGACCGCGGCCATGGTGTTGCCTGCCGCGTACAGGCCCGGGATCGGCTCGCCGGATTCGTCGAGCACCCGGGCCCTGGTATCGGTGCGCAGCCCGCCCTTGGTCCCGAGATCGGACAGTCCGAATGCCGCCGCGTGAAACGGGGGAGTGTCGATCGCGACCATGGGCGATTCGCCGCCGGAGAACGCCCGGTCGTACGCTTCGTCGCCGCGCCCGAAGTCGGTGTCGGAGCCTGCCGTGACCATCGCGTTGTAGCGGGTGACCGTCGCGTTCAGAGCGTCGGCGGGGACCCCGATCAGCTTGGCCAGTTCGGCCAGAGTGTCTGCGCTGCGCCATAATCCGGCATCCCGATAGCTTTCGGTGTCGACCATCGAGACGTTGGTCGCCTTCACCGGCGGGACGTCGCCCTCGCGGTTGTCGTAGACCATCCAGAACGGGATGTCGAGGCGGCCGGCCTGCATCTCGGTGATGATCTCCCTGCCAATCCGGTCGTAGGCCGCGGACTCGTTGACGAACCGCTGCCCGGCCTGATTGACGAAGATGCCGCCGGTGAACCACAGCGCGAACGCCGAGCGGCCGTCCGGGTGGGTCAGGCCCGGTGACCACCAGGCCTGGTCCATCAGATCGGTGGCCGCGCCGATCCGCATCGCGGCCTGCAACGCCGCCCCCGTGCTGCCGGGGCCGCCCATCGTGTCACGGGCGTCGCCGGGCACGCCAAAGGTCCGTCGCAACTCGGGATTGTGCTCGAATCCGCCTGCGGCCAAGAGCACTCCGCGCCGGGCGCCGATGCGCACCCGTTTGCCGTCGCGTTGCACCACCGCCCCGACCACCCGGCCCTCGTCGGTGATCAGATCGGTCAGCTGGGTGTTGCGGTACAGCGCCGCGTCGGGGTAGCCGGCAAGCGCTGCGAGGAACCGGCCGATCAGCGCCCGTCCGCCGAAGAGCTTGTCCGGAGCCGGCGCGCCGAGACGGTCATGGTCGAGTGGCCCGCGCACGGAACCGGCGTAGGGGCCGAGCTTCTCACCCCGGATGGGCGCCGCCACGATGTGGCGCAGGCCGTCGCTGCGGGAGTCCGGCACCGACCCGTAATAATCCGGCCAGGGCAGCACACTGAACACGAAATTGTCGTCGGCTTCCAGGTATTCGACCAGACCGGGCCCGCGACGGATGTAGGTCTCCTGGAGCTCTCGCGGTGTGCGGTCGCCGATCACGGTGTGGAAGTAGTTCAGCGCCTTCTCGATCGTGTCGTCGCTGCCGGCGCGCTGCAGGACCGGGTTGCACGGGAACCACATGCCACCGCCTCCGGAATACGCGGTGGTGCCGCCGAACTTGTCGGTCGCCTCCACCAGCGCCACCGACAGTCCTTCGCGGGCCGCGGTGTAGGCGCCGGTGATACCGCCGCCGGAACCGGCCACGATGACGTCGACGGTCTCGTCGAACGGGGTGTCCTGCACAGTCATCGGCCTCCTTTGTCGCTGGCACCAACTGTGATCGGTGCCCGAGCGGGAAGCAACAACCACTCCCGGTGAGCGGGGTGGCCGCTCAGAGTGCGATGTGCTCGCGACTGCGACGGGCGGAGCCTGTGTCGGCGTCGAAGAAGTAGGTGCGATCCGGCGGCATCTCCAGACCGATGCGGGTGCCGGCCGGCAGGTCGGTTCCTGCCGGTGCATGGACGATCACCCGCGCGCTGTCCGTGGCACCGGTATCGACCAGCGCCGTCACCAACACGTGGCTGCCCAGCGGTTCGACGAAATCGACCCGCGCGGGCAGCAACCCGTCGGTGTGGCCGGCGTGCAGCTGCAGGTGCTCCGGACGAACGCCGACCGTCACCGGACCGTCCGGCGTCGACACCGGCGTCACAGCAGCGTCGGCGAAGTGCAGCACGCCCGAGCGGACCTCGCCCGCAATGAGGTTCATCGGGGGACTTCCCATGAACGCGGCGACGAAGGTGTTGGCCGGGCGGTTGTAGATCTCGTCGGGTGTGCCGATCTGTTGGATCGTGCCGCCGGACATCACACACAGCCGGTCGCCGAGCGTCATCGCCTCGACCTGATCGTGAGTGACATAGATCGACGTGACGGGGAGTTCACGGTGCAATCGCTTCAGATCCCCGCGGACCTGATTGCGCAACTTGGCGTCGAGGTTCGACAGCGGTTCGTCGAGGAGGAACGCCTGCGGCTGGCGGACCAGGGCGCGACCCATCGCGACTCGTTGGCGCTGGCCGCCGGAGAGCTGACCGGGCTTGCGGTCCAACAGCATGTCGATCTCGAGCAGGGCGGCGGTCTCCCGGACCCGCCGCTCGATCTCGGCGCGCGGTGTCTTGCGCTGCCGAAGCCCGTAAGCCAGATTGCGGTAGACCAACATGTGCGGGTACAGCGCGTAATTCTGGAACACCATGGCGATGTCACGCTCGCCGGGCGCCAGGCCTGTGACGGTCCGGTCGCCGATCCTGATCTCGCCGGAGGTCGGCTTGTCAAGTCCCGCAAGCAGTCTCAACGCCGTACTCTTGCCGCACCCCGACGGCCCGACCAGGATCAGGAACTCGCCGTCGGCAATCGTGAGGGTGAAATCCTTGAGGGCGACGACCCCACCCGCGTAACGCCGGGTCACATCCCGGAACTCGACTTCTGCCATGCTCAGCCCTTCAATCCCTGGCTCGCGACCGATTGCACGAAATAACGCTGCGCCCCGACGAATACCAGCAACATCGGCAACAGGCTCATCACATTGGCCGCCATCAGCAGCGGCCATTTCACGTGGTGCGCGCCCTGGAAGTAGCTCAGCCCCAGCGGGATCGTCATCTGATCCTGTGACGTGATCACGATCAGCGGCCACAGGAAGTCGTTCCACGACGTGAGCACGGTCAGCGCTGCCAACGTCGACAGCGCGGGCAACGACAGCGGGAGGATGATCTTGACCAGCACGCCGATTCGCGAGGTCCCGTCGACCCGCGCGGCTTCCTCCAGTTCGACGGGGACCGTCACGAAGAACTGACGCAGGAAGAAGATGCCGAACGCCGTCGCCAGGTTCGGCAGCATCAGCGCGCCGATGTGGTCGATGCCCAGGCCCGCCCACACGTTGTCACCGAACCACTTGACGATCAGGAACACCGGGATCATCGTGACCTGGAACGGCACCATCAGCGTAGCCATCAACGTCACGAAAAGTGCTCCACGACCGAGGAATCGGATGCGCGCGAACGCGTATCCCGCCAGGCTGCACACCAGCAGGTTGCTCACCAGCACGACACCGGTGACCGCCGCGCTGTTGAGGAAGAAGTGCCCGAACGGCGCAGCGGCCCACGCCTCGGAGTAGTTCGAGAACTGCGGACTCTCCGGAAACAGCACCGGCGGGAAGCGATTGGCCTCGCCCTCGGTCTCCAACGACGTGACGAGCATCCACAACAACGGCACCAGCAGGATGAACGTCAACGGAATCAGGACGAGATGCCACGGGCTGAACGGCAGCCGCCACCGCGATGTCCGGTCGGGCTCGACCGGGTCGGCCGCGGCGACATTGCGGGGTGTGAGAAGGCCGGTCATGAGTGCACATACCGTCGGGCCAGCCGGAATTGGACGGCTGTAACGATCAGGATGACGACGAACAGCGCGTAGGCCATCGCGGCGGCATAGCCGGCGTCGAACTGGACGAAGGCCCGGTCCCACAGGTAGTAGACGATCACCGTGGTGGCCCGCAGCGGGCCGCCGCGCGTCGTCACATAGACCTCGTCGAACAGCTGCAGCGCGTTGATCGTCAGCCACACCAGGAGAAAGAGGTTCGCCGGGCCGAGTAACGGCACCGTGATGGTGCGGAACCGGGTGAACGCCGACGCGCCGTCGATCGCGGCGGCCTCATGCAACTCTTCTGGAACACCCTGTAGCGCAGCCAGATACACGATCACCGAGAAACCCGTCCAGCCCCAGATCGTCATCGCCACGATCACGTAGAGCGCCTGTGACGGGGAGGCCAGGAACGGCTGTGACGACACACCCACGGCGTTCAGCCCGGCGTTGACCAGACCGTAGTCACGGTCGGTCAGCCACAGGAAGATGATGCCCTGCGAGATCGTCGACACCGCCATCGTGATGTACGCGGCGGTCCGGTACACCGAGATGAACCGCACCGAGCGGTTCAGCGCCGCCGCGACGAACAACCCCACCAGCATCGTGCCGGGCACGAACAGCGCCGTGTAGATGATGGTGTGCTTGATCGCATCCAGGAAGACGGGGTCGTCGGCCAGCTTCTTGTAGTTGTCGAACCCCACCCACGGTGTCTCGGCGCTGAGCAGGTCGGACTTCTGGAACGACAACTGCAGCGACATCAGTACCGGGAGCAGCCCGAAGATCCCGATGAGAATCGCCGCCGGGCTGACCAGCGCCCACCCCGACACGGTGTCTGTGCGGCTCAGCCGCCGAAGCAGTGCAGGCATCGACTCCCTACTTCTCGGCCAGCTTCGCGTCGGCGGCCTGGGCGGCGGAGTCCAGTGCGGCCTTGGGCTGGTCGGTGCCGAGCATGACAGACATGACCGCCTGGCCGAGTGCTTCCGACACCGCCGGATACTGCTCGACCTGTGGCCGCACCATGTGCACGTTCTTCAGGTTCTCGACGAACGCCGCGGTGCCGGGGACATTCTTGTCGAGTTCGTCGAGCACGGACTTGTCGTCACCGACCGAGGCGCGGATCGGCAGATCGCCGGTGCCCAGCGAGAACTTCTTGACCTGTTCGGGTGCCGACAGCCACTTCACGAAGTCGATGGCCGCCTGCTTGCGCTTGTCGCCGTTGTTGAACACCACCCAGTTGTCGGGCCCGGCGATGGTCTGATGTCCGCCGCCGGAGCCGGGATAGCTGGGCATCACCTGGACGCCGTAGTCGATGTCGGACAACGAGGACAGGTCCCACGGGCCGGTGACCAGCATCCCGATCTTGCCGCTGTTCATCAGCTTGGGGCCGTTCTCGTTGGTGGTGTCGAGGTACAGCGACTTGTCGGTCACGGCCATCTGCTGCAGCGTCGTCAGGGCCCGTACACCGGCGTCGGAGTTGAAGACGGCGTTGGTGTTGTCGGCGTTGAGGATGTCGCCGCCGGCCTCCCACAGCATCGGGATGTAGTGCCACACCGTGTCTTCGCTGCCGTCGGCCGGAATGAGCCAACCGAACTGGCCCTTGGCGGGGTCGGTGAGTTTGGCGGCCGCCGCGCGGAAGTCGTCCCAGGTCCACTCCGGGGTCGGCGGAGCCACGCCGGCGTCGGCGAACAGCTTCTTGTTGTAGACGATCGCCAGGTTGTCCACCAGGGCGGGCACGCCGACGACCTTGTCACCGACTGTCGCCGCCTTGCGTTCGGCCTCGTAGAAGTCGTCCCATTTCCAGTCCGGCTTCTTGACCTCGTCGGCCATATCGACCAGCGAGGGAATCTTGGCGATGTTGGGCGACCACGACCCGAACATGTACGCCACATCCGGTGCGCTGTTGCCGCGCACCGCAGTCAGAACCTTTTGCAGCACAAGGTCGTTCTTGGAGTACAACTCGGACAACTTGACGTCCGGATGCTCCTTGTTGTACTGGTCGACCAGGCTTTTGAACACCTCGCCCTCGGTGTCCTGATAGCCGTGCCACACCGCGATCTCGGTGGGGCCCGACGATCCGCCGCCGCCACCGCACCCGGTGAGAACGACGGCGAGGACGGCGACCAGTGCGATGCACAACCTACGTCGAATCACGGTGACACTCCTTAGTTGGCGAGATCTCGGGTGGATCGGGAACGCAGGGGCGGGGGCAGCAGGTCACCGTGCGCGGCGGTCAGTTCGTCGCACAGCGCCCAGATCTGGTCGACGGTCAGCGTCGCGGCGGTGTTCGGATCGACCATCGCCGCCGCCCGCACCAGGCGCGGATCGCCGTCGACGGCCGCGCGCACCGTGAGGTCGACGGGCCCGAGGAAACTCCGGTTGAGCGCCGCGCACTGTGGCGGGAGGTCGCCCACCTTCATCGGATGCGCACCGAGGGAGTCCAGCAGCGTCGGCACCTCGACCGCCAGCCCGTCGGGCAGATTGGTGATCAGTCCATCGTTGATGACGTTGGCGGAGATGACCCGCGGTGTCCCGGTCTCCAGGGAATGGATCACCTGCGGTGCGTACTCCGTGGAGCCGGTGTCGATCGGCAGCGTCGGGGAGTCGGCCAGTTCGGCTCGGACCCGGGCATATTCGGCGAGGTTGGCCTCGCTGATCGACACGTACTCGCCGACGTTGATGCGCAGCCGTTCGATCTCGGCGTCATCGTGCAGATACCAGCCGACGTACTCGCTGCTGTGCTCGCTGGTCTCGGTGGGGTAGTAGCCCAGCCGCCGGTACATGTCGACCCGCACCCGGCGGCGCAACTCCGGGTCACCCGAAATGCGTTCGTCCAAGAGGGGATAGAGGTTCTGGCCGCCGCGTTCCCACCGCAGCACCCAGGCCTGGTGATTCACTCCCGCCGACCAGTACGCCACCTCGTCGTAGGGCACGTCGATGAGCTCACAGAGTCCGACCATCGTCCAGTACACGGAATGGCACAGCCCAAGCACTTTCAGCTTCGGCGCGACAGCGTGCAGGAACGAGACGTTCATCGCCATCGGGTTGGTGTAGTTCAGCAGCCAGGCGTCAGGGCACACCTGCGCCATGTCGCGTGCGATGTCGGCGAGCACCGGGAAGGTACGCAGGCCGCGGAAGATGCCGCCGACGCCGATCGTGTCACCGATGGTCTGCTTCAGCCCGTAGCGCGCCGGGATCTCGAAGTCCCGCACCGTGGCCTCGTGCATCCCGACCTGGATGACGTTGATGACGTAGTCGGCGCCGTCGAGCGCGCGACGGCGGTCCAGGGTGGCGACGATCTCGGGCTCGGCGCCGGCGGCCAGCGCGGTCGCGTGGGCGATCGCCTGCGCCGTCTCCAGCCGCTGTGCATCGATGTCGTGCAACACCACCCGCGTCGAGCCCAGCTCGGCGAACGACAGGATGTCGCCGAGCAGCTCGCGGGTGAACTCGACACTGCCCGCGCCGATGATGACGACGGTGGGTTTCATCGCACCGCCTCGGTGAGGGACTCGCCGCGCTTCTCGTCGGCGTACACCATCAGCGTCGATCCGACTAGCGCCAGCACGATGCCGATCGCACCGTACGGGGTTGGCAGGGTCTGGTAGGCGATGAGCGAGATGATCACGGTGAGCGCGGGCGCGAGCGCGTTCGTCGTCGGCGCGACGATCGATGCCTTGCCGCGGGCGAGCGCCATGACGAGGAACAGCGCGCCGATCGCGTTCAGCACCTGGGTCCCGGCCGTCAACGCCGGTGCCTGCCAGGGGAAGTCGGTGGGTATGCCGCCCAGCGAGATCAGCGCCACGGGAACGAGGAGTAGGCCGCTGATCGTCATCCACCCGAATGTGGTGGCCTCGTTGATCCCGACCGTCGCGGACTTGCGCATGAAGTACGCCTGCACGCCCCATGCCACGCAGATCAGGATCGACAGCAACAGCCACGGACCCGAGGAGCTTTCGGAGTCGCCGCCGGTGACGGTGAACAGCACGATCGCCGCGAGCGCGAAGACCAAACCCACGACGGCCAGCGGTGAGATGCGTTCGCGCAGCAGCACCATCGCCATGATCACCGTGATGGCCGGCGAGATCGACACGATCGGGAAGATCAGATAGGCCGGTCCCATCGTCAGCGCCTGGAACAGGATCAACTGGCCGCCTGCGCCGGTGAGGCCGATCAGCAGGCCGTAGATGGTCGCGGCCGGGCGGCGATCCCAGGTCTGGCCGCGCAGTGCGAAGGCCGCCGGGATGATCATCGTCAGCGCCCAGATGCTGTAGATCATCTCGTCGGGATAGCCGTACTTCGACGACGGCAGGGCGGAGAATGCGCCCCACACGCCCCAGAACAGGATGAGCAGGGCGGCGTAGAAGATCCAGCTGCGGGTCCGTGGTGCGGTGGTCGTGGTCATGGTGACGTCACCTTGTCGGGTTGTGGTCGGAAAGGTGTTGCACGGCGGCCGGACTCAGCGGGTGACCGCTGTGCTTGGCGGCGTAGAGCGCTCCGCCGACCGCCGGGTCGAGCCGGGGAGTCTGAAGGTCGTAGGTTGCCGGGGAGTTCTGCAGTGCGGCGACGAACTGGGTCAGGAAGCCCTCGTTGGAGAACATCCCGCCCGAGTAGGACACCGGCACGGTGTCGGCATCGGTGAATCCGATCAGCGTTCGCGTCGTCTCGATCAGGGTGACCAGCTCGGCGACCGCCGCGGACAAGATGCGGGCAGACGGCTCGTCGCCGGCGTCGGCGGCCTCGCAGACCGTCGTCGCCAGTGCGGCGATCTTGCTGCGGTTGCCCTTCCACGTGTCGATGACCAGGCTGACGACGTCGAGATCGCCGCTGACTTCCAGACGCGTCTTCATCAGCGCGTGCAACGGCCCCTGCGGCAGCCTGCCGTCGCTCATCCGGGAGAAGGCGTTGAGTCCCTGCGCAGCAATCCAATACGCTGACCCTTCGTCGCCGAAGAGTTCCCCCAGCCGCCGACGCGGTGGCCGAGACCCTGACGTTCGCCGTAGGTCATCGACCCCGTGCCGCTGATGACGTTGATCCCGTCCTCGCCCGCCAGCGAACCGGCCCAGCCGCAGACCATGTCGTTGTCGCAGCTGTAGCGGTCGTGGCCCAGCACGCCGGCGGGTACCGCGTCGAGGGCTTCGATATCGCCGCTCGCCTCGCCGTAGCCGGGTAGGCCGAAGAAGGCGGCGTCGATGTCGGCGGGACTGATGCCCGCCTGGGTGCAGATGTCCGTAATACCCTGTGCGAGCGACTTTTCGACGATGTCGAAGCCGTCGTTGAAGTAGTAGGACGTCGGAGCCGTTGCGCGGGCGATGATCTGGCCGGCGTCGTCGACGAGCGCCAGCGCTGTTTTCGAACCGCCGCCGTCGACCCCCAGATAACGTGCCATCGTCTACCGTCCGTTCCTGGTCATGGGATGGATCGTGACGCCCCGCACGACGCGGCTGACCTCGCCGGAGGGAAATGGATTGTCCGGTGTCTTGCCGTGTTCCAGCGCGGTGAACAGCGCCAGGTATTGCGCGAACACCACATACGCCAGTGCGACCAGCGCGTCGTCGAGACCGTCGAGGCCCGGCAGCACGACAGCTTCGCCGTACTCCTCGGGCAGCGGCTCGGTGCTGATCACCGCGACCGCGTCATCGCCGAGTTGGGCGCGAATCTCGGCGATGATGTCGAGGTCGTAGCGGTGGGTGTACGGGTCGGTGGCGGCGTACACGACCACAAGCGTGTCAGCGTCGAGCACGGACTTCGGCCCGTGCCGGAAGCCCAGCGGGGAGTCGAAGTAGGTGTCGACCTCACCGGCGGTCAGCTCGAGCATCTTCAGCGCGGACTCCTGCGCGAGCCCTTCGAGCGCTCCGCTGCCCAGGTAGACCAGACGCCTCTTCTTGGTCCTGGCCAGGGCGGCGATGTCGCTCTGCATTCCCGCCACATACTCGGCCGCGGCGGCCAGTGCCTCACCGCTGTCGGCGGTGGCCGGACCGAGCAGCCGCAGACACGTCAGCAGCATCGAGGTCAGGCTCGAGGTCATGGCGAAGCCGGTGTCGTTGGCACGCTCGGGCATGCAGACGACGGCGGAGTTCGTCCGGCCGGTATGCGCCTTCGCGAGTGCGCCGTCGGCGTCGCAGGTGAGCACGAGATGCCAGACATCATCGATCAACTCGTCGGCCAACGCGGTGGTGGCCAGGCTCTCCGGGCTGTTGCCCGACCGGCCGAACGACACCACCAGCGTGGGGACATGCCGCTCGAGGTGATCGAGCGGATTGCTGACGATGCTCGTGGTGGCGATCGCTTCGACGCGGCGCCCGAGGTGTCGTCGAAGCGCGGCCACAGCCATGTCGCCGATAAACGCGGAGCTGCCCGCCCCGGTCAGGATGACCCGGATGTCCGGCCGTTCGATGATCTCGCGGACGAAGTCAGCGATCGCGGGATCGCTGCGGCGGGCAGCCTCGCGCCAGACGCCGGGCTGCTGGCCGATCTCGAGAATCGTTGCGCCGCCGTCCTCTTGCGCGGGCGTGGAACTGGTCATCGATGATCTCCGGTGGTGTTGTTCTCAGTGAGGCAGGCACGTGCGTAGGGCCGCATCGCATCTCGAATCCTGTCGATCACCAACGCGTTGGCGGTCAGGTCCAGTTCGCCGGCGCGGACGCGGTCGTACTGATGGGGGAGGAATTGGCTGACGAGCGGCAGCGGGATGCCGACCCGGTCGAGGTTGTCCAGGAGGTGCCGGCGCGCGGCGTCGACCTCGTCGTCGGCCCAGTAGTACCGCAGCCGGTCGCTGTAGCTGTACCGGCGGGCCGTCTGCTGGGTCTGCGGGTCCCCGTCGTAATAGGCCTGCCAGTACCCGGGATTGGCGAGCATGCGCCGTTCGACGACCTGGATCAGGTCCGACCGCGACTCCTGCAGGAGTTGGTTCTCGATGTGGGCGAGCCCGAATAGCGCCTCGCGCATCGCGAAGGTCAGTCCGGGGCCGACTTTGAGCACGGCCCAATGGTCTTCGACGAGCTCGCGCAATTGTGCGGGTCGCTGATAGTCGGTGGAATGCGCCTCGAACACCAGATGCGGTTCGGCGTCGAGAACGCCCCGCAGCGCCGCGGTGGCGGTGCGCCGGTAGTCGATGACCTGAAGATGGTCGAATTCCACGCCGGGCTGGACCACCAGAGCCATGACGCGGGGCCACACGTCGTCGAGCCCGGCCCGGGTGAACGCGGCGCGATGCGCGTCGATGGTGCGGCGGGCGCGATCCGCGGGCGTCGGGGTGAGGGCGCCGAGCGTCTCGTGAGCCCCACCCGGAACCGGCACCTCGGTGCCGATGACGTACATCGGAAGCCCGGCGCCGCTGCGCTTCGCGGATTCCTCGGCGACGTGCAGCAGGCGTGCGGTGCGCTGCGCGACGGTCTCGTCATCGAGGACGGCCGGATCGTCGGCACAGGACATGCTGCAGTCGAGATGAATCTTCGCGTAGCCGGCCTCGACGTAGGCGGCGATGAGCGCGTCGGCCTTTTCCATTGCGGCGGCGGCGGTTTCGCGCTGCCAACGATTCGGGCCGAGATGGTCGCCGCCGAGCACGACCCGGCTGCGCGGGAATCCGCACCGGTCGGCGATGCCGAGCACGAGGTCGCGGAACTCGGCTGGGCGCATTCCGGTGTAGCCGCCGAACTGGTCGACCTGGTTGGAGGTGGCTTCGATGAGCACCGGAACGTCGTCGGCGGCGGCCTGCATGATCGCCGCCTCGACCACCGTGGGGTGCGCCGAGCAGACCGAGTAGACGCCGACCGGGTCGCCGGACTTGTGTCTGCGGACCGTGTCGGCGAGCCAGCTCATCCGCTCACCGGACATTTGCAACATTGCTTGATCATGGGAAGCTCGCTCAGAGTGCGCAACGCAATCACGTCAAGTGATCACTAAAACTGATCGTTTGGCTGACTGCCCGGCCTGCGCAGCGGAGGAGGCAGCGCCATGTCGACCAGACGCACCGATCGGATGCGTGAGGTGCTCTCGCTGCTGCGGGCGCGGGGCGAGGTCGACTCGCAGGTGCTTCGCGCCGAGCTGCGGGTCTCCGCGGCGACGTTGCGGCGCGACCTCAGCGAGCTCGAGGATCAGGGACTGCTGGTCCGAACACACGGCGGGGCGCGGGCTCTCGACCCGAGCGGCAGCGAGATTCCGGTCCGGCTGCGTGATCACCGGATGATCGCGATCAAACGGCGGATCGCCCAGCACGCGGCCGCACTGGTGCCCGCCGGACCGCAGGCGGTGGCCTTGACCGGCGGGGTCACCACCAGTGAGGTCGCGCGATCGCTCAAGGGCCGCCCGCAGATGACGATCGTGACGAACTCCCTGACGATCGCCGCCGAGTGCGCCGTCGATGCGCACATGAAGGTGATCGTGACCGGCGGACTGGTGCGGGCGAACTCGCTGGAAGCGGTGGGCCCGATGTCCGAGCACGCCTTCCAGGTGATCAACGTCGGCACCGCGGTCCTCGGCGCCGACGGGATGTCAGCGGAGGTGGGCCCGACCACGTTCGACGAGGCGGAAGCCCGCACCGCGATGGCCATGGCCGCCAACGCCCAACAGGTCATCGTCGCCGTCGACGGCTCCAAGATCGGCAAGGTCACGCTCGCAAAGATGGTGACACTCAACGAGATCGATCACCTCGTGACCGACTCGACCGCCGACCCGGCGCAGCTGGAACGAATCGGCGCGGCGGGGGTGCACGTCCACGTGGTCGAGGTGGGCGACGCCTGAGGCGGCTCGGCTATCCGTCGATCGTCGTGATCAGCGCGGCCACCGCCTCGGCGATCGCCTCGCGTGCGGGAGTGAGGTAGCGGCGCGGATCGTTGACGTTCGGGTCGGCGGCCAGGTGGGCGCGCACCGCGGCGGTGAAACGAACGTTGAGCAGCGTGCCCACGTTGATCTTGGTGATCCCCGCCTCGACGGCCTTACGCAGTTCGCTGTCGGCGACCCCTGAAGAACCATGCAGCACAAGGGGAACCGGTACGGCCGCACGTAGCCGCCGGATGAGCTCGAAATCCAGAGCGGCACTGCGTTCGGCCATCGCGTGGGAGCTTCCCACCGCGACCGCCAGAGCATCGACGCCGGTCGCCGCGACGAATTCGGCCGCCTCGCCGGGGTCGGTGCGCACTCCGGGCGCATGTGCACCGTCCTTGCCGCCGACCTCGCCGAGTTCGGCCTCGAGGAACAAACCCTCCCGATGTGCCCACTGCGCCGCGGATTTCGTGGCGGCGACGTTGGCGGCATAGTCCAGAGCGGACGCATCGAACATGACCGACGACGCGCCGGTACCGGCGCAGGCGTGCAGAAGACGCTCGTCTTCGACGTGGTCGAGATGAACCGCAACGTCGACTGCGGCCGCGTCCGCGACGGCGCTGGCCGCGGCGGCGATCGGAGAAAGCCTGCCATGGTGGAATTTGACGGCGTTCTCACTGAGCTGCAGGATCACCGGCCTGCCAACATGTTCGGCGCCGGAGACGATCGCCTCGGCATGTTCGAGCATGATGACGTTGCAGGCGAGTACTCCGGAACCCTCGCGATATGCGGCGGTGACGAGATCGGCGGTTCGAGCGAGCGGCATCAGCCTGTCCTATCAGCGTGATGCCGCGGTGTCCAGCACGGGCGACGCCCGTCAGGACAGCTGTCCCACCTGCGCGGGCCTTTGCTGGCAACGGTGATCTCGGTTAGAAGTCCCGCGCCACAGTAAACGGGTGTATGCCACAGCAACGCGCACGTCGTGAACCGTGGTGCGTCGACTATTCACCGCACCCGAGATGTCTCCCGCTGACTGGGAAGCAGATGTGGCCGCGAGCACATTGTGCGGTGCACTCAGCCACCGTGACGTCGCACCGTAGCCCGATCAGGACAAGCAGCGGTACCACGCCGCTCAGGGTCGGTCTTTGCCCAGACGGCGTGGACACCCATGGCTGATCCCACATCAAATCGTTGGTCGCCGGGCATTGCGTTGAACGGGCTGTCGGGTCCGATGCAGGCTATTGGTGGCTTGTTTGCGATGTCGGCGGATGCTGTGCGGTTTATTTTTCGGAAGCCGTTTCAGTGGCGGGAGTTTTTGGAGCAGGCGTGGTTTGTGGCGCGGGTGTCGTTGGCGCCGACGTTGTTGGTGGCGATTCCGTTCACGGTGTTGGTGAGTTTCACGCTCAATATTTTGTTGCGGGAGTTGGGTGCTGCTGATTTGAGCGGTGCTGGGGCGGCGTTTGGTGCGGTGACTCAGGTGGGTCCGTTGGTGACGGTGTTGATCGTGGCTGGTGCGGGGGCGACGGCGATGTGTGCGGATTTGGGGTCGCGCACGATCCGTGAGGAGATCGACGCGATGGAGGTGCTGGGGATCAACCCGGTGCAGCGGTTGGTGACTCCGCGGATGTTGGCTTCTGGACTTGTTGCGCTTCTGTTGAATTCGTTGGTGGTGATCATCGGGATCTTGGGTGGCTATGTGTTCTCGGTGTTCGTCCAGGATGTGAATCCGGGGGCGTTCGCGGCGGGGATCACGTTGTTGACCGGGGTTCCGGAGGTGATCATCTCGTGTGTCAAGGCGGCCTTGTTCGGGTTGATCGCGGGGTTGGTGGCCTGTTATCGGGGGTTGACGATCACCGGGGGTGGCGCCAAGGCGGTGGGTAATGCGGTCAATGAGACGGTGGTGTACGCGTTTATGGCGTTGTTCGTGGTGAACGTGGTGGTCACGGCCATCGGTATCCGGATGAGTGCCCGGTAGATGGCGTCGTTACAGGCTTTGTATCCGCGGATCGCCCGTCAGGTGCGCCGCCCGTTGGGCACGGTGGGTCGGATCGGGGATCACACGATCTTCTATGGTCGGGCGTTGGCGGGTACGCCGCATGCGGCTCTGCATTTCCGTAAAGAGATCATCCGGTTGATCGCCGAGATCTCGATGGGGGCGGGCACGTTGGCGATGATCGGCGGCACCGTGGTGGTCGTCGGATTTTTGACCCTGGCTGCTGGTGGCACGTTGGCGGTGCAGGGGTATAGCTCGTTGGGCAATATCGGTATCGAAGCGTTGACCGGCTTTCTGGCTGCCTTCATCAACGTCAGGATTTCCGCGCCGGTGGTGGCCGGGATCGGGTTGGCCGCCACGTTCGGGGCGGGGGTGACCGCCCAGCTGGGGGCGATGCGGATCAACGAGGAGATCGACGCCCTGGAATCGATGGGCATCCCCCCGGTCGAATACCTCGTCTCGACCCGGATTGTGGCCGGGATGGTGGCGATCACCCCGCTGTACTCGATCGCGGTCATCTTGTCCTTCGTGGCCTCCCAGTTCACCACCGTGGTGCTCTTCGGCCAGTCCGGTGGCTTGTATGACCATTACTTCAACACCTTTTTGAACCCGATCGACTTGTTGTGGAGTTTCCTGCAGGCGATCTTGATGGCCATCACGATCCTGTTGATCCACACCTACTTCGGCTACTTCGCCACCGGCGGACCCTCCGGAGTCGGCGTCGCGGTCGGCAACGCGGTACGCACCTCCCTGATCGTGGTCGTCTCGGTCACCCTGCTGATATCCCTGGCCATCTACGGCTCCAACGGCAACTTCAACCTCTCCGGATAGGGAGATGACGTGACACGAAATCTCGGTCCGGGCCCGGCCGACCGATCCGAAACTGAAACCGCCGCCGTCCCGGTGGCGGCCCGAACAGGCGCAAGCTTCGGCGCGCGCAACTACGCGCGCCCGGTGGCCGGCAGCCTGACGGTTCTCACCATCGTCGTCATCATCGCGGTCGCCGCCGGCCTGTTCCGCGGTGACTTCACCAAAACCGTTCCGGTGACCGTCATCTCCGACCGCGCCGGTCTCGTCATGAACCCCGACGCCCGAGTCAAACTTCACGGCGCTCAAGTGGGCACGGTGGCGTCCATCGACTCGCTGCCCGACGGCAAGGCCGCGCTACATCTGGCTATCGACCCCGCGAAGGTGCGGATCATCCCGGCCAACGTCAACGCCGACATCACCTCGTCGACCGTCTTCGGGGCGAAGTTCGTCGAATTGCACACGCCCGCAAACCCGTCCGCACAGCGTGTGCAATCGGGTCAGGTGATCGACGGAAAGCACGTCACCGTCGAGATCAACACCGTCTTTCAGCAGCTGGTCTCGGTGCTCTCCGAGATCGATCCCGTCAAGGTCAACCAGACTCTCGGTGCCATCGCCAAATCCCTGAGCGGGCGCGGCAACAAATTCGGCCAGACCCTGGCCGACCTGGACACCGCGCTCGCCACCATCAACCCCAGCCTGGACACCATCAATCACGAAATCGCGGTAGCTCCAGAGGTATTCGATGCCTACGCAGACGCCTCACCGGACCTCGTGAAAACCCTCGGCAGCGCGACGAGAATCAGTGACACCATCGTCGACCAGGAACAGAACCTCGACACCCTGCTCATCAGCGCGATCGGCCTCGCCGACATCGGTACCGAGGTGCTTACCGAGAACCGGCAACCGTTGACCGACCTTGTCCATCTGCTGGTCCCCACCCTCGACTTGACCAGCAACTACAACGCGGCCCTGACCTGCGGGCTGCAGGGCATGATCCCGTTGGCCACCGGTCCCGGTACCGCACAACCAGGTGTTATGTTGCTCGACTCGTTCTTCCTCGGTCGTGAGCGCTACCGGTACCCGGCCAACCTCCCGAAGGTCGCGGCGACCGGCGGCCCGCAATGCACCGACCTGCCGGCGGTGGGCTTTGAACAACGGCCCCCGTACGTGGTGACAGACATCGGCGCCAACCAGGCGCAATACGGCAACCAGGGGATCCTTCTCAACTCGGACGGCTTGAAACAGGCACTGTTCGGGCCGATCGACGGGCCGCCACGTAACACCACACAGATTGGCATGCCGGGATGACGGGCCTGTCGAAGACCATCGTCAAGATCAGCATCTTCGGTGTCGTGATGATTCTGTTGACCGGGGCGTTGTTCGCCATCTTCGGACAGTTCCGCAGCGGGTCGACGAACACCTACTCAGCCATGTTCACCGACGCGTCGCGCCTGAAATCAGGGGATTCGGTCCGGGTGGCCGGAGTCCGGGTCGGCACCGTCAGTGATGTCGCGCTGCAAGTCGACAACAAGGTAATCGTCTCATTCGACACCGACCGCGACGTCGTGCTGACATCGGGTACCAAAGCGGTCGTCCGGTATCTCAACCTGGTCGGCGACCGCTACCTGGAACTGCTGATCAGTCCGGGCTCGGGCAAGGTCCAGCCGCCGGGGAGCCGGATACCGCTGGGTCGCACCGAGCCGGCTCTGGATCTCGACCTACTGCTCAGTGGCCTGAAACCCGTTGTCCAGGGCTTGAATCCGCAGGATGTCAATGCGCTGACCAACTCATTGATCCAGATCCTGCAAGGTCAGGACGGCAACGTCGAGTCGCTGTTCGCGCGCACGTCATCGTTCACGAGTTCACTTGCCGACAACGGCAAGACCGTGCAGCAGCTGATCGACAACCTCAACGCTGTGGTCACGACTATCAGCAAAGACGGCGAGAAGTTTTCGGGAACCATCGACCAGCTGGAGAAGCTGATCAGTGGTCTGGCTGCTGACAAAGACCCCATCGGAGCGGCCATCTCTGCCCTGGACAACGGCACGGCGTCGCTCGCCGACCTGCTGACGCAGGCGCGACCACCGTTGAGCGGCAGCATCAATCAGTTGGGCCGCCTGGCACCGCTGCTCGACGAGGACAAAGCCCGCGTGGACCTCGCGTTGCAGAAGGCGCCCGCCAACTATCGGAAGCTGGTGCGACTGGGCGCATATGGGAGCTGGCTCAACCAGTATCTGTGTGGGTTGTCCGTGCGGGTCACCGACCTGCAGGGTCAGACTGCCTACTTCCCCTGGATCATCCAACACACTGGAAGGTGCGCCGAGCCGTAATGCTCAAATACCGTGGATCCTCGCTGATACGGGCAGGCTTCATCGGCCTAGTCCTGATCATTCTCGTCATCGTCGTGGGATTGCAGCCCGAGCGAATTACGACGTGGGCCAGCGCGATTCGGCACCAGGCGGTGTTCGCCGAAGCGGGCGGTCTGGCAGCGGGCAACGATGTCGTTGTCGCCGGCATCAAGGTCGGCACTGTTACGGAGGTGTCGTTGCTGCGTGGCGATGCCCTGGTGACCTTCATGGTCAACGGCACGGTGCGGCTGGGCTCGGAGACGACCGCGCACATCCGCACCGGAACGCTGCTGGGTCAGCGGGTGATGACGCTCGAGCCCGGCGGGCCCGGAAAGCTGCGGTCCGCTGACGTCATCCCGCTGTCGCGCACCGGATCCCCCTATTCCCTCACCGATTCGGTGAACGATTTCACGGCCAATACCGCCGACACGAACACCGCGACGTTGAATCAGGCTCTGGATACGTTGTCCGACACTCTGGATCGCGTCACCCCGCAGCTGGGTCCGACATTTGATGGTGTGAGTGCGCTGTCGCGGATGTTGAACGAACGCAACGACTCGCTGGCGGGATTGCTCGACAGCGCCGCAAAGGTCACCGGAGTTCTGTCACAGCGCAGTGAGCAGGTCAACACCCTACTTCTCAATGCCAACGACCTGTTCGGGGTGTTGGATCAGCGACGTTACGCCTTGGTGAATCTCCTGACAAATACCTCCGCGCTGTCCAAACAGATCAGCGCAATGGTGCACGACAACGAGAAGACGCTGGCGCCGGCACTGGAGAAGATCAATTCAGTGACCGCGATGTTGCAGAGGAACAACGACAACATCGTCAAGGCGCTCAACGGGTTGGCGAAGTATCAGTTGACCCAGGCGGAAGCCGTCAACAACGGCTTTTACTACAACGCCTTTGTCGGCAACCTGCTGCCGGCCCAAACCCTGCAGCCCTTCCTGGACTACGCCTTGGGCTTCCGGCGCGGCACCGATGCGGGGCAGCCGTCCGACAATGCGGGCCCCAGGGCGGAATTCCCCTTCCCCCGCAACGGAATACCTCAGCCTGCTCAGCGATGGGGACAGCCATGACATCTCGCAAACGAGTTACCGTCGGCGCGGCGCTGGTGCTGGCAATGCTGCTGGTTGCCGGCGTGGCCGTGCTGATTCGCCAGTCGGTTGACAAACCGACCACGATCACCGCGTATTTCACCAGCGTCACCGCGATCTACCCTGGCGATGACGTCCGGGTCTCGGGTGTGAAAGTCGGCACCATTAAATCCATCGAGGCACAGCCAACTCAGGCAAAAGTGGTACTCGACATCGACCGCGGAGTATCGATCCCGGCGGATGGCAAGGCGATCATCGTCGCCCAGAACCTCGTCGGCGCCCGCTTCGTACAACTTGCGCCGTCATACCGGGGGACTGGTCCCACCATGGCGAACGGCGCGGTGATCGGCCTGGACCGCACAGCGATTCCGGTGGAATGGGACGAGGTCAAGACCCAGCTGATGCGGCTGGCGACCGACCTCGGGCCGGCCAACGACGCGTCGAGCACATCGGTTGCGCGCTTCATCGACACGGCCGCCACGGCACTCGACGGCAATGGCGACAAACTGCGGCAAACCATCGCCCAGCTCGCCGGCATCAGCCGCGTCCTGGCCAACCGCAGCGGAAACATCGCCGACATCATCAAGAATCTGCAGACGTTCGTCACCGCGCTGCGCGACAGCAACACCCAGATAGTCCAGTTTCAGAATCGGCTGGCCAGTGTGAGCAGTGTCGTGGACGGCAGCCGATCGGATCTGGATGCGGCCCTGACCGATCTGTCCGGTGCCGTGGTCGACGTCCAACGTTTCATCGCGGGCAGCCGCGACCAAACTGCCGAGCAGATTCAGCGACTGGGCGATGTCACCCGTAAGGTCGCCGACAACAAGACAACGTTGGAAAACGTGCTGCACGTGGCTCCCAACGCAATCGGGAACAGCTACAACATCTACAACCCTGACACCGGCAGCGGTATCGGTGCGTTCGCGCTGGCCAACTTCTCCAATCCGGTGCAGGTGATCTGTTCGGCCATCGGCGCGGTCAGCAATGCGACCGCGTCGGAGACCGGTAAGTTGTGCGCGCAGTATCTCGGGCCGGCATTGCGCCTGCTGAACTTCAACTATCTGCCTTTTCCGTTCAATGCCTACCTTGGCAAGTCGCCGAGCCCGGAGAACTTGGTGTACTCGGAGCCGCAACTGGCGCCGGGGGGTTCGGGTGCGTTGGCCCCGCCTGCCGAAATCCCGCCCAGTGTGTCGGCCTACACCGGATACAACGGTGACGTTCCGCCGCCGCCTGGATGGGGCACCCCGCCGGGTCCGGCGGGATCGTATGCGCCCAACGGTCTTCCGGCTGATCCGCAGCCGGCCCTGTATCCGGGAGCCCCGGTCCCACCGGGGGTCGTGTCTTCACCTGCCGCGCCACCGCCGTCGAACCTGGAGGGCATGTTGCTCCCGGCCGAAGGGACGCCGCCATCATGATTCGAGATCGTTCGCTCCGCCGGCTCGCGGTGGTGACATCGTGTGTGGCGGTCAGCGTGAGCGGGTGCGCGTTCGGCGGACTCAATTCGCAGCCTCTGCCAGGCACAGCAGGCCGCGGGTCGGGTGCGGCCACGTATCACGTTGAGCTGGCCAACGTGGGAACGCTGGAATCGAATTCGCCGGTTCTCATCGGCGATGTCGTCGTCGGGAGTGTCGGCACGATGCGGGCGCGGGACGGGCATGCCGACGTGGAGGTGTCGGTCGATCCCGGCGTGGTTGTTCCGGCCAACGCGGTGGCGGTGGTCGGGCAGACCAGCTTGCTGGGATCGATGCATCTGGCGCTGAATCCGCCGCTCGGTCAGGCGCCGAGCGGTAGCCTGCGGCCGGGTGCAACCCTCGGCCTCAACCGCTCTTCGACCTACCCGTCGACCGAGCAGACGTTGTCGGCACTATCGGTGGTCGTCAACGGCGGTGGCTTGGGCCAGATCGGCGACATAGTGCACGAGTTCAACAGCGCCCTCAACGGTCGCCAGGACCAGATCCGCGATTTGTTGGGCCGACTCAACGACTTCGTCGGGATGCTGGCCGCCCAACGCGACAGCATCAATGCCTCCATCGCGTCATTGAATCGCCTGGCGGATGTGTTCGCCGGCCAGCGTGACGTGCTGACCGAGGCGCTCAAACGCATCCCGCCGGCGCTGGAGATCCTGGTCAAGGAGCAACCGAAAATCACGACCGCGCTGGAAAAGTTCCGCACCTTCAGCGATCTGGCCACCGGCCTGATCTCCGATACCCAGGCGGACCTGGTGCGCGACTTGAAGAACCTCGAACCCACCTTGCGGTCCCTGGCCGACGTGGGGCCCAAGCTCGACACGGTGCTGGCCTACGCCACGACATTTCCGTATACGCAGAACTTCATCGACCGGGCCATTCGGGGCGATTACATGAATCAGTTCATCGTGTTCGACTTCACCATCCCGCGGCTCAAGCGCACCTTGTTCCTGGGCACCCGGTGGGGCCAAGAGGGCGCCAAACTGGTTCCCGCTCCTGGCGATCCGTGGTATGCCACCTACACCTACGATCCGCTCAACGCGCCGCTGACCCCCAAACCATCGGAGGTTGCCGCGATTCCGCCATTGGTCGATCCAGGGACGACCGAAGCGACGGGATCGCTACCGGGGCCTGATCCGCACGCGGCACCGCACAACGAGGGTGGTCAGTGATGTTGACGCGATTTATCCGCAATCAGCTCATCATCTTCGCGATCGCCTCGATCGTCTCGGTCACGGCCATGGTCGTGGTGTATCTGCAGGTTCCGACCCTGATCGGTATCGGCAAGATGACGGTGAAGCTGGAGATGCCCGAAACGGGCGGCCTGTACCGGTTTTCGAACGTGACCTATCGCGGCGTTCAGCTTGGCAGGGTCACCGACGTACAAGCCACTGAACAAGGTGCCGAGGCGACGTTGATGCTCGACACCTCACCGGAGGTGCCCGCCGATGTCCAGGCACGAGTTCTCAGTGTCTCGGCAGTCGGGGAGCAGTATGTGGATCTGGTGCCGCGCAGCGCGTCAGGACCTTATCTGCGGGACGGCTCGGTGATCGCGGCCGACAATGTCACCGTTCCGCAGGCGGTCGGCCCGATGCTCGATCAAGCCAGTGAGCTTCTGAAGAGCATTCCCAAACAGCGACTCGGGGATCTGCTGAACAACTCGTTCGAGGGATTAAATGGATCAACCGACGATCTGAGCACGCTGATGGATTCGTCCTCGCGACTGGCCGCCACGTTCTACGGAACTGCCGACCGCCTCCGAGCCTTGGTCGACGACGGCCGCCCTCTGCTGGACGGCCAACTAGCATCCACCGATGTCATCCGGACATGGGCGCACGGCGTCGCCGGCGTCACCGGACAACTGGCGGACAATGATTCGCAGGTGCGGGGCTTGTTGGCGAATGGCCCGGGTGCAGCCGATGAGGCGTCCCGACTGCTCAACCAGATAAAGCCGACCCTGCCGGTACTCTTGGCCAACCTCACCACCATCAGTCAGGTAGCCGTCACGTATCACGCTTCTCTGGAACAGTTGCTGGTGTTGCTGCCGCCCAACATCGCTGCCACTCAGTCGATGGGCGGGGGACCGCGCAATCCCACCGGCATGTCACTTGGTGACTTCACCGTCGTGATGAACGATCCACCCGCCTGCAGCGTGGGATTCCTACCGCCGAGCTCGTGGCGGTCCCCAGAGGACCTGTCCGACGTCGACACCCCGGACGGGCTCTACTGCAAGCTGCCACAGGACTCACCCATCGGTGTTCGCGGTGCCCGCAATTACCCGTGCATGGGCAAGCCGGGCAAACGCGCTCCGACAGTCGAGATCTGCAACAGCGACCAGCCTTACGAGCCGCTGGCCATGCGCCAGCATGCGACCGGTGCTTACCCGATCGATCCGAACCTCCTCGCGCAGGGGATCCCGCCCGATGACCGGACCACGTTCTCGGACAACATCTTCGGTCCGTTGCAGGGCACACCGGCACCATCCGCGGCTCCACCGGCAGCGCCGCCGACGCTGGCGCCTACCGACGGCGCAACACCGGTCGCACCAAGCGGGTTCAGTCCCGGTGCAGCGCCTGGACCATCGGTTGCCGTCACACGGTACAACCCGAAGACCGGCCAATATGTAACGCCGGAGGGGGCGGTGTTCCAGCAATCAGATCTGGTCGCGCATGACGCCACTCGATCGTGGAAGGACTTGCTGCCGACCACGTGAGACGCCGGTCGCGCGAGTCCGTTGTCAGTGCTGTTTGACGAGTTTGAACGGCATGTTGACGAACAGCGCCAGGCTGCGTCCGCACGCGCCGCTGGGCCCGGTTGTCTGGTCCTCGCCGAGCAGCGTGGTGGAGTCGGGGTCGCCCGCTTCACCGCCGGGTGTCATGGGTTGAAACCAGAACACCTGGAGGCCGTCGGCTGATGTGCCGTCGGGGCACGGTTCCCAATTGGCCACGGTCCGTTTGACATACCACATGCCGCCCGTTTGATAGATCGGCGCGGACCAGCCCGCATCGCTGGTGACGGTGCCGGTGCACTCGGTGGGGTAGCTGCATTGGGTGCTGATCACCCAGTCGGATCGCACCGATTTCTCGTCGTGGAAGACGTCGTTGGTCTTCGCCCACTCGCCATTCGACGTGGCGGTGAAGGTGCCGTTGAGTCCCCAGTCATCAGCCGCGTTGGCAGGAGTTGGGACACTACCGCACTGCAGTGCACCAGTGGCTACCAACCATACTGTGACAGTGCGTAATCCACGCATCATTCTCCTCAACGCCGGTCAGGTGCTGTGCCAGGGGCACCGCGCGCGAAGCTAACACCGGCGAGGTGCCGAGGATGCGCTACCGTCCACTCAACGGACGGTCACCCGCCGTCCGCGGAGGTCCTTTTCGGGCGGATGAACACGCCATGCGCCTCAACGGTGATCATGCCGTCGGCGTCGGCTATCTGACCGACGGCGAAGGTCTTGATGCCCTCGTGACGGTGCACCCGAGCCTCGGCGTGGACGCGACCGAGGCGAGTTGGTCGCACATAGCGAACAGTGAGCGTGCCGGTGAAGGCGGGGTTCCCGGGTTGATGTGCGGTGGCGCCGAGCATGTGGTCGAGGATCAGAGCGCATACCCCACCGTGGACGTGTCCTGGAGGACCTTCAAATGCGGCACCGAGGTCTACATCCGTGTGGACCGAGCCGTCGGCATCGCCGTGTATGACCAGCGGGGGAGCGACCGGATTGCGAAGACCGATGGCGACGTTGCCCCACGCAACCGTGCCGCCGTCAGTTGTCGTCTGCACACCGAATGAGCCCGGGCTCATCTGGGCAGCAAGTAGTTCGGTGGCCCTCTCGATGAGTGCACGGGCCGCGAGGACCGTCTCGGCATCGACTTCGGTGCGGATCGTGGCATCGATGAGGTGCTGGACGGACCGGGTCAGGGGTGCGAAGACGGCTTCGCCTCGTTCGACATCGACGGCTCGCATCTGGTCGTCCGGCTCGCCGTGACTCATTGCACCTGACTCCCTCGCGCGACTGCACCCCTAGGTTGCTGGCCGGCATGCTCGCTGCGCAATGCGCCATCCCGACCAGTGGTCGGCAAAGCGCACTCCGGTGACCTGGGTTGATACCCTCAGCGGGTGACCGAGCCCGAATCTGGCGCCATGCCGTCGCTCTCCGCGACCGGCTGGGCATTGCTCGGGATGCTGTCATACGAGACCGAGCTGTCGGGTTACGACATCCGGAAGTGGATCGACTGGAGCATGCGCTACTACTACGGCAGCCCAGCGTTCAGCCAGATCTATTCAGAACTCAAGAAGCTCGAGAAGGTGGGTCTGCTCACGTCCCGGGTGGACGGCGCAGGGACCCGGAACCGCCGCCTATACAAGATCACCGAGGCCGGCATGGAAGCGGTCACTCGGTGGGCGCGGGAAGCGCCTCTCGAGCCGCCGTCTCTGAAGCACCCCGCGATTCTGCGAGTGACCCTCGGGCACCTGTCTGATCCGGCGGCGCTCAAACAGATGCTCCACGAGCACATCGCGTACATCGACAGGATGCAGCGCGATGCCGCCAAGGAAGCTCGATGGGCTGCCGCGGATCCCTCGTGGGCGTACGCCAAGATCGCGCTGGACTGGGCCGACCGTTATTACGAGTCGGAGCGGGAACTTACCTTGAGACTGATCAAAGATCTCGACGAAGCCGAGGCCAACTTCCCGAAAGTTGGTGAGGGCGGCAAGATTCCGTGGCCAGATCCGGCCTATTGGTACGAGATCGAACGGAAAGCCGACGCCGAAGACGCCTAGGTCCTCCCCGCCGCGTCCAGGGCGGCGATATAGCCGTATACCAGGCCTTGGGCGATCGTCGCACCCGCGCCGGGATAGGTGCTCCCGAATGCGTTGGCCGCCGTGTTGCCGATCGCGTATAAGCCATCGATGACGGTTCCGTCCTCGCGAAGCACCCGAGCGCGGTCGTCGGCGCGTAGGCCGCCGCAGGTCCCCAGATCGCTCAGCACCATTCTCACCGCGTAGAACGGTCCCTTCACCAGCGGCCGCAGATTTGGGTTCGGGGTGATCGTGGGGTCGCCGTAGTAGCGGTCGTATGCGCTGCGGCCGCGCTCGAAGTCGGGATCCTCGCCGGCGAACGCATTCTCGTTGAAGCGGGTCACCGTCGCGGAGAAGTCGTCGACGGGCACCCCCATCTTTGTGGCGAGATCGTTGAAATTGTCTGCGCGAATAGCGATTCCGGCGTCATACCAGGCCTGGGGAATCGGCATCCGGGGGAACAGCTCGGCAGCGAACACGTAGCTGTTGCGGTATTGCTGATCGAAGACGATCCACATACTGTCCACCGGGGTCCCGGCGGCTTCCAGCTGCAGGACATGTTGACCGAAGCTCATGTAGTCGGCGGACTCGTTGGCGAACCGGCGGCCGTTCTGGTCGACGATGAACGACCCGGGCAGCGACCGCTCGGCCAACATGACCGCCGGCGCCGCGTCCGGCAGTGGGGCGACGGCGGGGAACCACCATGATTGATCCATCAGGGCGATGTCGGCGCCCACGTCCTGGCCGATGCGGATCGCGTCGCCGGTATTGGATTCCGCACCGAGACTGAGATTTCGGCCGAGAGATTCGGATTGGAACTTCCACCGCATGTCCATGCTGTGATCGAATCCCCCGCCGCGAGTACCACGCCGCGGCGCGCGGTGACGGTGACGCTGTGCCCGGAGTGTTCGAGGACGGCGCCGGTGACCCGGCCGCCATCGGTCGTCAGCTCTTTCAGTGCGGTGCCGAGCCAGATCGGAACTCCGGCACGGATCGCACCCGCGAACAGGCCGGCCGCCAAGGCCTGGCCCCCGGCCGCGTAGCGCCTTCCGAGGGCGAGCCCACCGACTCCCTGCGCGAGCCGCTTGAGAATGGTGGGCAACCCCTTGCGGGGTACCCGGCTCATGAGGTTCATCCAGCGGTAGTCCGCACCGGTGGTCGGCATCGGAATGCTGACCTCCATGATTCCCGGACGAAGGTCAGGCAGATATTCGCCGAGAATCGCGGTGTCGAGTGGGCGGCACTCGCACGTGCGTCCGGCAGCTGACCCACCCGGCGCTTCCGGGTGGTAGTCGGAGTACTCCTTGGCCCAGAACAGCTTCATCGGAGTTGTGCGGCGAAGCATGTCCACCGTTGCCGGCAGGTTTTTCACATACGCCGCCGAGCGCTCCTGTGGTGCCGAGTCGGCCACCACCGAATCGAGGTACGTCTGGGCCCGGGTCGCTGTGTCGACACCCCCGCATTCCGCGATCACTGGGCTGGCGGGCAGCCAGAGCGCCCCACCGGATCGTGCAGTCGACCCGCCGACGCGCGAAGACTTCTCCACGACGAGAACCGACAACCCCCGCTCGTGGGCGGCCAGTGCGGCGGCGAGCCCGGTGCCCGACCCCACCACCAGAAGGTCTACCTCGGTGTCGGCGATGGTCAACCCGGTGGGGACGGTGTTGTGGCTGGTGGGGATCACAATTGTCGACGATAGGGCTGCGCGGGGAAATTCTGAATCCCGCCTCCCTTTGAGCGGAACGCAGACCTTCGCACGGCGTTTCTGCCAAGTTGAATGGGGACATCAGCCCGCGGATCCATCGATGAAGGACGGACGCAGATGACGACGCATGCCGAGGCCGACGACGTTCGCTTGATCGAGGCCGGATCGGTACCCACCCGCTTTGCCCGGGGATGGCATTGCCTGGGTCTGATCCGCGACTTCGCAGATGGGAAGCCGCACCAGATCAACGCGTTCGGCCAGAAACTTGTGGTGTTCCGCAGCCAGGACGGTGCCATCAACGTGCTCGACGGCTATTGCCGGCATATGGGTGGTGATCTGTCCCAGGGAACGGTCAAGGGCAACGAGATCGCCTGCCCGTTCCACGACTGGCGCTGGGGAGGCGACGGTCGGTGCAAGTCGGTGCCCTACAGCAAGCGCACCCCGCGGTTGGCGCGCACCGCCTCATGGCCTACTTTGCAGCAGGACGGCCTGCTGTTCGTCTGGAATGACCCGGAACGTAACGTGCCGCCGGCAGAGGTGACGATCCCTCGCATCGAGGGCGCCGGTAGCGACGACTGGACCGACTGGCATTGGTACACCACCGTGGTGAACACGAACTGCCGGGAGATCATCGACAACGTCGTGGACATGGCGCATTTCTTCTACATCCACGGATCGTTGCCGACCCATTTCAAGAACATCTTCGAGGGCCAGGTCGCGACGCAGTACATGAACAGTGGCGGCCGTCCCGATATCGGGGAGCCCGGCGAAACCCAGATGTTGGGGACGACGTCGGTGGCGTCCTACCACGGACCGTCGTTCATGATCGACGACTTGACCTACCACTACACCAATGTCGACCACCACACTGTTCTGATCAATTGCCACTATCCGATCGACGCGAATTCCTTTGTCCTGCAATACGGCATCATCGTCAAGAAATCGGCCGAGCTGCCTGACGAGCTGGCCATGCAGACGGCGATCGGTCTCGGGGACTTCGTGAAGATGGGCTTCGAGCAGGATGTCGAGATCTGGCGCAACAAGACGCGGATCGACAATCCGCTGCTGGTGGAAGAGGACGGGCCGGTATACCAGCTGCGGCGGTGGTACGAGCAGTTCTATGTCGATGTCGCCGATGTCACGCCGGATATGGTGGACCGCTTCGAGTTCGAGCTCGACACCACACAACCCACCGCGGCGTGGATGAAGGAAGTGGAGGCCAACCTGGCCACCCAGAAGGCGGCATCCGGGTCAGTGGGGGGATGATGACGGTCCGCCCAGATATTCGCCTCGATGACTCGCCGATGGTCCCGGTGACGTGTGTGCGTTGTGGCGCCGGTGTCGAGGTCCGAAAGAGTAGTTGGAATCAGACCAGTGTGCAATGGACCGCGTCGGCTTTGAGTCGATGTGAAGAGCGCTGCAGCGCATCGCAATTGGCGGAGAACGGAAGGGGCGGCCTCTTCCTGGCGTGCTCGGCCCTCAATGGGTCGATCGTCGATGCCGTGAAGGCGGGGGCTGTTACCGTTCTCGACACCGCCCTCTGATCGATCCGATGATCATCTGCATCCCGATTCGCAGCGCGGATTGCAGGCGGTCGAAATCACCATCGTCAACCCAGTGCACGTAAGCGTGCCTGCATGCTTGAATTATCAACTGCGCAGGCAGCTCTCGCGAGAAGGAGTCGGTGCCGAGGTCGAATCGTGCGTCGAGGAACTCGGTGATCGGCGTGGCGAGGTCTTGGCCCCAATCCAGCCAACGCAGTCGATACTGTGGGTCGCTGAGCACCAATGCCATGAACGCACGGTCGACTTCGAATTGACCGCGCTTGGGGATTTCGCTGCCGAAGGCTCGAACCAATACATCGACGGGGTCGCTGCCTGATTCTGCGTCGGCCAGCACGTGAACGCTCAGGCTGCCGAACTTGCCGAAGAGCGGCAGGATGACGTCTTCCTTGACGGGGAAGTGGCGGTGAAACGTCCGAGGCGCGATGCCGACGACCTCACAGATCCGCTCCACGGTCGCCGAGAAGGATCCGTCGGCAAGGAAGATGTCCCGTGCCGCAACGGCGATTTCGAGGCGCAACTCCTCCGCGCGCCGCTCAGTGAGTGTGGCCGGCTTACCGGTCGATGCCATCCTGTCGTCCCCTTGTGTGACCAGCCTGATCAGCGTAATCGCTGCGATCTCATGTGCTTGCCTTCCTTGCCGAAGGTCTCCCGCTGATCGGGAATCCAGCAGTGACGCGAGTTACTCCGTCGATATCGTCCTGTCAGATTCTGCCACCCAGGCTGAATCTGACAAGTACCGAGTGCTCCCGGGAGGATCCAGTGTCAAGCGCTACCGAAGAACCCGACACCATCGCCGACGACCTGAACTACGACGACTACACCCACGACTTCATGGGCAAAGTCGGCAATATCCAGGATTTCTCCCGCGACTTCCTTCTCGGCCTGGCGCGCGTCTTCGAAGACGTCTTGAACTTCATGCCGCACGCGCACGTGAAGATCTACTCGGAGAAGGTCGGTATCAACGCGGCCATGGACGTCGCCGCCGAGGTGTCCAGAGCGGGGATGCGACAGGTCATGCCGATGGGTCGGTTCATCGCCCCGCCGGGTTGGGATTGGAAAGACGCTCAGTACCAGGCTATTCCGTTCGACGTACAGACCGAGGACCTGACCAAGCCGGCCTTGATCCGGCTGATCAAGACGTATTGGGACCAGTACCTGAAGGGACACAACTACTTCATCGACCAGTGGACGAAGATCATCCCCGAAGAAGAAGTCTGGTTGGGTCTGCCGGACATGTACCAGCTGATCATTGACTACCAGTACCCGAAGCTGGCCAAAGTCTTCAAGATCGAGCCTGTGCACGTGGTGGACTTCCTCAAGCTGGCAGTCCTGAGCATCGACGGCACCCTCGGATACGGCGGCGAATACATCGTCTACAACCCGGACCACGTGGTCCTGAACATGCGCCGGTGCGAGGTCCTGCAAAAGTACACGGACGAAGGCCTGTATCCGCCGGCGAGGGCGTGGATGAATTGCACGTTCGAGCAGCGCATCTCGGCGCCGTTCTTCCCGGGTTGCACGCTCGCTATCAACCTGCCGCCCAAGGACTTCAAATTCGCGAAGGGCGAACCCTTCTGTGTGTGGACCTACACCCGCGGTGAGGAAAACCACGCGGCGGCCGCGGCGGCACCGGATCCGCGCGCGAGCGCTACGCAGCGGATTCCACTGATGGACGTGACGGTATCGGAATAGATCGAGAACCGAGACTCAGCTCGATTCGCATATTTGACCCACGCGTTCAAAGTTGATGGGCGATAGTCGGCGCATGACGGTGCAAACGGAACGTATGGAGTTCACCAATCTCGACGATCCGATCATGTTCACTGATCCCTTCCCGCGCTATGCGGAATTACGAAGGTCGGCGCCGGTGTCACGGGTGCGGGCACCGTTGGCGACGGGGGTGAGGGCGAAGGGGTACATGCTGACGCGCTATGAAGACGTCCTGGCCATGCATGCCGATCCGAGATTCTCCAGCGACGTCATGCGCAATGACCCGATGGGGCGGCTGCGCTGGCTGATCCCCAAGCCGCTCCGCCTGTTGACCGAAACGATGGCGACCAAGGACGATCCCGAGCATCAGCGGTTGCGCAGGCTTGTCCACAAGGCATTTACCCCGAAACTCGTGGCCGGTCTGACCGACGACATCACCAACATCGCACGCGATCTCACCGAGCAGCTGGCGCAGGCCGGCGACGTCGATCTCGTCAGAGATTTCGCGGTGCCATTCCCCCTCACTGTGATCGCACGCTTGCTCGGGGTGAACGACGACGAGCTGGAGGAATTTCATCACCTGTGCCTGAAACTCACTGCGAGTTCGGCCGCGGGAACGCGGGGTCTGGTCGGGATGGTCCGCGCCGCGGCCAAGTTGACCGCTTTCTTCGAACGCCTCGCCGAGGCGCGGCGTCGCGATCCTGATGACGGGCTCATCTCCCAGCTGGTTCGCGCGACCGACGGTGGTGACAAGCTCAGCGACCGCGAGGCGATTGCGATGATCTTCCTGCTGTTGCTTGCCGGGCACGACACCACGTCCAACTTGATCGGCAACAGCGTCGTTGCGTTGCTCGACCATCCCGATCAGTTGGCACGGCTGCGGGCCGAGCCCGACTTGATCGACGGCGGCATCGAGGAACTGTTGCGGTTCACCGCACCGGTGGCCGTGGGCGCACCACGGGTGGCAGTGGAAGACGTGGAGATCGCAGGGACTCGAATCGCTAAGGGCAGCAGAGTCTTCGGCATGCTCATCTCCGCTAATCGAGACGAGTCCGTATTCGTCGACGGCGACGAACTCGACCTCACCCGTGCACCGAACAAGCACCTGGCTTTTGCTTCGGGCAATCACTATTGCCTCGGCCATCACCTGGCGCGACTCGAGGGCCGTATCGCGATCACCCAATTGCTGGAGCGATTCGACAATCTAGAGATCACCGTTCCCCGGAACAGCCTGCGACTGCGCCCGATTGTGCCGCTGCGTGGTCTGGAATCGTTGCCGATGCGCCTGAGCTAGGCGAGCACGGGGTCAGTTGCCGAAAACCTCCAGAGGCCCGACGTAACCGCGGTTGGCTTTGATCCGTTGGGAAATGCGCCAACTGCCGTCGGGCGTACGGCGCCACGTGTCGTGGTAGTCGCCGAGGGTGTAGAAGCGAACCGCCGGATCGGCGGCCGCATTGAGATGGACGTCGTGGATGTAGGCCCGGCTTGTCGCGGTGTCACCGTCGACATCGACGATGACATTGCCCAGCAGATGTTGAGTGGGGCCGCAATTATCGAGATAGCCACGGATCAACTCGATGATCGCCGCGCTTCCCGCTAAATGGCTAGTACCGAAGTCGCCCACTGCATCGGCAGTGAGAATTGCTGCCATCGCCGCCCAGTCGCGGTCGTCCATCGCGCGTGCGAACAGGATCAATGCCCGCTCAATGGCCCGTTCGTCGCCCAACAACGTCGGGAAATCGGAATTCATGCCCGGTCGTTTCCTGTCCCATTCAGGCGTGCGCGCCGCCATCCAGCCTGATCTCGGTGCCGGTGATGAAGGCACCGTCATCAGAGGCAACCATAGCGACCACCGACGCGACCGCGCTGGGATCACCCAGGATCTCGCTGTCGTTACCGTGAAGCAGCGGAGTCTGTTTGGCCCATAGGCCAAGGTCGTACCCTTCGGGCATCTTGTCCAGGGTGCTGTTGGCCAACGCCGTGGACACACCGCCGGGTTGGATGTTGACCGCGCGCAAACCTTGCTTCGAGTATTCCAACGCCAGCGAGTGCGTGAAACTGAGTATCCCGCCCTTACTCGCCGCGTACGCCGACATGTACGGGTGAGCGAAGGTCGCGGCCGTGGAGGTGAAGTTCACGACAACACCACGGCCCGACTTCAGCAGCGCGGGCAGCGCTTGCCGGGTCATGAGGAATGTTCCGGTGAGGTTGACCGCCAGTGTGCGGTTCCACTCTTCCAGGCTTGTTTCGTGGGTATGCGAACACGTCTGAACGGCAGCGACGTTGATCAACGCCTCGAGTCCGCCCATCTCCGTCACCGTCGTGTCCACCGCAGCGATGACCTCGTCTTCGAGCGCGATGTCAACGACGGCAGTGGTGAGGCGCTTGGCGGTGCCGGCGTCCTCGGCGGCGGCGGTGGTCGCCGCCAGGCCGGCCGCGGAGATATCGAACGCCGCGACCGCTGCGCCCTCGTCGAGCAGCCGGGCTACGGTGGCGGCGCCGATACCCGATCCGGCGCCGGTGACGATCGCGCGCCGGTCTGAGAATCGTCGCATCTCACTATCCTTTTGCTGTTCAGGCGAATTGGAATGCGCTGATGGGTGCCTCGTCTGGATAGCTCGTGGGCCCGCCGAGGTCGTAGGCGGAGTTGAGTGCCGCGATGAACTGCGGATCGTGTAGCGGCTCGCTCGGCACATCGAGTGTGATGCCCTTGCCTTTGAGGTCATCGACCATCATGCCGATCGCGCGTTCGATCGTGATGTCGTCGGTTCCATCCATGTTCTTCTTGAGCTCGTCGAAGTCGGCGAAGACTTCGGCGGACCAGTGAACGAGGAATCTCAGTTCGTCGGTGTGGTGGCGGGCGATGACATCGTCGCCGTTCTTCAACAGCCATTGATCGCGGTCGGCGGGGTCCCCGGCGAAGACCGTGTCGAATGCCAATCCGGCCGGAACCTGTTGTTCCAGTGGGCCGTTGGCTTCCCCCGATGCACCATCATCTCGTTCTGCACGACCACTCCGCGGTTGTTGATCGGGGGCAGGACGCGGGCGGGAGCCTTGAGCGGGCCGTCGGGCCAGTAGGTGAACCCGGATCCCTCGTCGAGGGAGAACCAGGTGATGACCTGGGCCATCTTGATCAGGTAGTCGGTGAACAGCCCGGACTTGCCCATGACGCTGCACAGCCAGGTCGGCGCGTTCTCATGACGCACGCCCCGGAAGCTCGGCGAATCCAGGTGGCCGGGGTCGCGGTTGGCGCACGGCCCGTTGATGTTGAACAACATCATCTCGGGCTTCGCGTACTGCGCGTTCCAGTAGTTTTTGGCGTGCCCGATGAAGTCGGCGTTGTAGAAGCAGTCGTGCAGCTCGGGGTAGAGGACGGTCCCGTAGTTGGCGAGATACCCACGGAAGGTCGGAGTCAGGAACAGGTCCAGCGAGGGCGTGAAACCCTCGGGAAACGCGCCACTCATCGTGGCCATCAGTTCATCGGCGGAGGCGAAGTGCTGGGCGATGATGAGCTTCCACGGCCCCTCGCTGTGCACGACGTCGAGCAGTCGCCGCCGTTGATCAGCGGTGTAGATGTCGGCGATCTCCCGCGGTGGGGCCACCGGACGCAGAATGTCGGACAGTTCCTGACGCTGCTCATCAGTCAGCATGATGATCTCCTTCGGTGCTGAGGCATTCGATTGTGATGGGTGTCGAGTGGGACGACCCGGCGATCGCCCGTTGATCGGGAGGTCCGCTTTCGGTGCCGAAATGGCAGAATTTCGCGCGCAGCAAGGCACCGATCTCCGCGATCGCCAGGCGGCCCCGCGCGGTGGCATCGGACCGCATCAGGAAGCCGTGGTACACGCCCGGGTAGCGAGTGAGCGTCGTCTGCACGCCGGCGTCACGCAGCCGCAGCGCGTAGCGTTCGCCCCAATCCCGGATCGGGTCACACTCCCCGGTAACCACGATGGCAGCCGGCAAGTCGCGCAGATCCTGTGCATAGGCCGGGATTTGATACGGATCCCGCGGCACCCCAGTTCCCTGGTCGACCAATTCGTGCATGTACAGAATGTCGTCGTGGCGCAGCATTGGTGCATCCGGCATCGAGATGATCGACGTCGCGCCCATGTCCCGGTCCAGTCCCGGGTAGAGCAGGACTTGTGCGGCGATGTCGGGTCCGCCGTGATCCCGCGCCGCCAACGCGACAGCTGCAGCCAGCGATCCGCCCGCACTGTCGCCGACCACCGCAAGTCGGCCTGCGTCCAGACCGAGGGAATGGGCATGCGTCGCAACCCATTCGGTGGCGGCGTACGCGTCGTCGAATTGGGCCGGAGGCGGCGCCTCCGGTGCCAGTCGGTAGTCGACCGATACCACCGCGGCGCCGCTGGCGTGGGCCAGCGCACGTGCCAGAGGTTCGAACGACCGGTTGCTTCCCATCACCAGCCCGCCACCGTGCAGGTAGACGAGCACGGGTGGGAAGGGCTCGGTGGTGGGCCGGTACAGCCGCAGCGGGATCGGCCCGGCCGGGCCCGAAGCCGTCAGGTCGTCGATACCCGCCATCGGCGACATATCGGGCAGCGGTGCCGATTCGAGGCCGGCCCGCACTGCGGCCAAACCCCGGATACGCATCGGGGGAAGCTCACCGAAAGAAGCGACGCGGTCTGCGGCGTCCGGGTCAAGTTGGGGGAGCACGTCAGTTCTGCGCGGGGTCGAATCGGCGTTCGGTACGTAACCGGGGCGGCTCCTGGCTGGTCAAGACGCGGGCCCGCTCCGCCATCGCCGACCCGACGTAATCAGGCTGAGTGAGGAGGTAGAACCGGCCCTCGGCGGCCTGTTCGAACACCACTTCGGCGGCCGCGATCGCATCCATGGCCTCGGCTTTGATGTCTAGCATGGCGGTGCGCTGGGCCTCGGCGGCACCGGCGTCACCGGAGTTCACGCCGCCTGCGGACTCGAAGATATTGGATACCACCGCACCTGGCAGGACTGCCTGCACGTGCACATGGTGATCGTGCCCGGCGGACTTGACCTCGAGGTGCAGGCACTCGGTCAGCGCCAGCACGGCATGCTTGCTCATGATGTAGGGCGCCTGCAGCGGAACCACTGCGACGCCGCCGATCGAGGACAGATTCCACACCCACGCCGGCGCGTCGGTGGCCATCATCCTGGGTAGAAACGCCCGAACTCCGTAGAAAACGCCGCTGATGTTGATGTCGACGACGCGCTGCCAGTTGGCCACCGGGGTATCCCACAGGTAGCCGAACTGTTCGACACCGGCGTTGTTGACCAGCAGGCGTACATCGCCGATATCGCGGTAGACAGTCTCGGCCAACTCTTCGACCGCGTTGGCGTCGCGCACGTCGCAGACCGCCTCAACCGCCGAGCCGCCTGCCGCGGTGAGTTCGTCGCGGAGCGCCGCCACTGCGGCGGCGTCGACGTCGGCCAGGACCACGGTCATGCCCAGCCGGCTGGCCTGACGAGCCAAGCCCGCACCGATCCCCGCGCCGGCACCGGTGATGACGGCGACTCCGCCGCCGAAGGTTTCGCGTGCGCTCACGCGGGGGCGCTGGCGGAGGCGTTGGCGGTGTGCTGCGCGAGCGGGACAGAATCCTCGGCGTCGAGGACCACCGTCATCGAGGTGAACACGAGCCCGTCGCTCGACCGGCGGATGCCCGCGTCGACGACGCCACTGGATACGGCGAACGGAACGTTGTTGGTGATCTGGTTGACGAACAGATAGAACCGCACCGTCGTCACGTCACCGTCGACACCGGTGCGGAAGATGTTGGTCGCGTGGTGCCGGCACGGGTACGGGTTCTCGTTGCGGTGCTCGGTGAGCCAGGCGCGGGTTTGCTCGCCGCCGTGCAGGTCGGCCGCGAGGAGATGCTCGAATGGGCACTTCCCGGAATCCGAACGGCTCAGGTACTGCATCTCGTCGCCGATACGGGCGTCCACCTCGGTGAAGTGGCCCTGGTCGTAGTGATACCAGAAACCCGCGATGAACTCCTGGACCTCGGACAAGGCGATCTCGTTGCTCATGACCAGAAGTCAACCCCGGATGTGGCGCCAGTTACACCGTTGATGACCGTTGAGTGGAACACCGGGGCCAGGTCAGCGACTATCGGCGATCAGGGCCCACAATCCCTCGGCTCCCGCAGCGGTTGCGGCGGCCGCGATCTGCTCGTCCCAGTGGCGCACCGACCCGTATTCGGATCGCCACGCGAGCGCGGCACGGGTGAATTCGTGCAATCGATGTTCCCGAGTCGTGCCGATCGCGCCGTGCACCTGGTGCGCGTTTCGCGATACCACCGACGCCGCGTGGCCGGCGCAGGAACGCGCAGTGGCGATGAGGAAGTCGAGGTTGGCCGAGTCCCATTCTGTTGCGACCGCCACGTCGAGCGCCGCCTCGGTGGCGGCGCGGGCGAGTGCCGCCTCGGCAGCGGCATCCGAGATGAGATTCTGGATCGCCTGGAACTTGGCGAGCGGGCGGCCGAATTGCACCCGGGCGCAGACGTGCTCGATGGACAGCTCGACGGCGCGTTCGAGTGCCGCGCACACCTGGATCGACCTCATCAGCGCCGCCCTGTGCTTCAACCGTCCCACCAGCGCGTCACTGACCGGCTCTCCGGCGGTCGCTGTGAAGTCCGCGCGGACCGTGTCACGAGGCTCGCCGATCAGATTGGCACCTTCGGTGATCGACAGCGTGGCGGGCTCGACGTCGGCACAGCGATACCCGTCACCGCTCCACCACACCACCACGATCCGATCGACCTCGCCAGCCCACGGAACGGGTGCATTCCGCTCGACGTCGCGTCCCGGGAGGTGCACTGTGCGGACGGCGTCGCCGACTGGCCGGCCGAGGGCCTCCAGCAACCAGCATGCCAACAAGTCGTGTTCGCCGACGGGAGTGCGAATCCCATGGCGCACAGCGGCAGTCAGCAGCGCGGCCGCCTCATGCCAGCCCGCCCCACTGCCGCCCGATTGTTCTGACCCGGTCAGCCGCGCCAATCCGAGGGATTCCAGACGGTGCCACAGAGTGCGGTCAAGGGCGGCGCGTCCGCCCGGTGGATGCGCGGGCCCGCTGCGTCGGTGGTCGGCGAAGACAGCGTCCATCATGGCGACCAGGTCCGGGTCGACCGGCGGGGCCGCGTTTGCCGAGAGGTTGGTTGTGGTCATCGAATGCCCAATCCGCGTGCGATCACGCCACGTAACACTTCGTTGGTTCCGCCGCGCAGGGTGAAGCCGGGACGCTGGTCGACGGCGTCGGCTACCAGTTGCACCCATTCGCCGGATTGCTCTGCATCGCAGTCGGTTTCGAGGTCGGCGAAGTCTGCGATGTCACCTTCGACGGTCGTGCCCAACACCTTGACGACGGACGCGGCCACATCGCAGCTCTCCCCGCGCTGCAACGCGCCTGCCACTGCCGTCGACATGTGATGAAGCCCGGCGATGCGAGCCACCAGTCGACCGAGTTCGCGATCACCGGTTCCGCGCGGCGTGCCCGTGGTGTCCGCCGCGTGCGCCAGGAGCGGGAAGGTCGACAGGAAGCGTTCGGGGCCGCTGCGTTCGAAACTCAGCTCCGAGGTGACCTGAGTCCAACCTTGCCCGATCTCACCGAAGACCATCGCGTCGGGGACGAAGACATCCTCGAGGATGACCTCGTTGAAGTGATGACCGCCGTTCATCGAGACGATAGGACGAACGTCAACCCCAGGACCGTGCAAGTCGACGATGAATTGGCTCAGTCCGGCGTGCCGGTGCGCAGGGTCCGCGGCGGTGGTGCGGGCCAGCACGATGAACGCATGCGCCCGGTGAGCTCCGGAGGTCCAGACCTTGGTGCCGGTCAGCGACCAGCCACCGTCCACCCGGGTTGCGCGGGTGTGCACGCTGGCGAGGTCGGATCCGGAATCCGGTTCGCTCATCCCGATCGCGAAGAAGCACTCGCCGGCGACGATGCGTGGCAGGAAGTGCGACTTTTGGTGCTCGGTGCCGTATTTGAGCAACGACGGCACAATCTGTCGATCGGCAATCCAATGTGCCGCGACGGGGGCGCCCGCGGCCAGCAATTCCTCGGTGACGACGAATCGCTCGTGAAAAGAACGACCGTGACCGCCGTAGTGCCGGGGGACGGTCATCCCCAGCCAGCCGCGCTTGGCCAATGCAGACGTGAAGCCTTCATCCCAGCCGCACAACCACGAGTCGATGGACGGTCGGAACGTGCCGGCGGCGAGTTGGTCGGCCAGGAAAGCCCGAACGTGCGCCCGTAGCGCGTCCGAGGCGGCGTCGTTGCTGACCGGTGGTACCAACCGGGGCATGGCAGTGGTCATGTCGTCCTCCACTTCGCGATCCGGCGCTGGTGCTCGGAGTCGTGGTGGGCCAACGGCTGCATTGCGGCGGCCATTGTCAGGGTGGATTCCAGCGATCCGGAGATGGATTCCTGCAGAAGCCGTTTGGCCATCCGCAGGGCATGCGGAGGGTTCACCGCGATGCGTTCGGCCAGCGCCCGTGCGTCGGTGAGCAGGTCATCATGTGGCACGACGCGGCTGACCAAACCCCATTCGAGTGCCGTGCTCGCATCGATCCGGTCGCCGGTGAAGGTCAATTCGGCGGCCCTGGCGTACCCGACGGCACGCGGCAGGAACCACGTGCCGCCGTCGCCGGGGATCAGGCCCAGTTGGACAAAGCTCTCGGCGAACGATGCGCGTTCGGAGGCGATCCGAATGTCGCACATCATCGCCAGGTCGCAGCCGGCGCCGATGGCCGCACCGTTGACCGCCGCGATGAGCGGCACTTCGAGACGGCCGAGCGCCCGAGGGATGCGTTGAATACCGTCGATGTAGGCGCGGCGTTGATCGATCGCGTCCAAGCCGAACATGCCTCGGCCGTCGGCCATGTCCTTGACATTGCCGCCGGCGGAGAAGATTTTCCCTGCACCGGTGAGCACGATCGCACACACGGCAGTGTCGTGATTCGCCGCATCGACAGCCTGCTCGAACGCGGCGATGACAGCCGGATCGGTGATGGCGTTGCCGACCTCCGGCATGGCGATCGTCCAGACCTGAACTGCGCCTTGCGTGGTGACGTCCAACGGTGACGTCATGCGCCCACCCTGAGTTGAAGGGATTTCGTCTGCAGGAATTCCTCGAGCCCGAACCGTCCCAGTTCGCGTCCGATGCCGGATTTCTTGTAACCGCCGAACGGTGCAGCCGGGTTGTAGGGCCCGCCATTGATATCGAGTTGGCCGGTCTGAACCCGGCGGGCGAACGCGATCGCGGTCTCGTCGTCGGCGGCCCACACCGCGCCCGACAGTCCGTAGGGAGTTCCGTTGGCGATGCGCAGCGCATCGTCGGCGTCGGTGTAGGGGATGACCGCCAGTACGGGGCCGAACACCTCTTCCTGGCCGAGCTCGGATTCCGGGTTGACGTCGGCGAAAACTGTTGGAGCAAGGAAGAATCCCTTGTCCCGAACCGGCTCGGCGCCGCCGGTCAGCAATCGGGCGCCTTCGCGGGCGGCCCGCTCGATGAAACCGCGCACGGTGTTGAACTGCGACCGCGAGGCCGACGGACCGATGCGGGTGGCGGGATCCCAGGGGTCGCCTACGGTGTAACGGGCGACGGCGGTTTCGATCTGCTCCAGCGCCTCCCCATAATGCCGCTGTGGCACCAGCATCCGGGTCCAGGCCATGCAGGTCTGGCCTCCGTTGAGAAACGCATTGCCGACCCCGACCTTCACGGCGGTGGCCAGGTCCGCGCCGTCGAGGATCACATTGGCCGATTTGCCCCCCAGCTCGAGCGCGACCTTCTTGATCGATTGACCGGCCAATTCTCCGACGCGCGACCCGACACCGGTGGACCCGGTGAAGGACACGAAGTCGACGTCGGGGTGAGAGGCCAAGCGCTCACCGATGACCTGGCCCGGGCCCGACACGATATTGATGACGCCGGGGGGCAGCCCGGCCTCTTCGCACGCTTCGACGAACGCGAACACCGACAAGGGCGCGTCGTTGCTGGGCTTGAGCACGACGGTGCAGCCCGCGGCGATGGCGGGCAGGACCTTGGCGACCACCTGGTACAGCGGGTAGTTCCAGGGTGTGATGGCACCGACAACCCCGTACGGTTCCCGCAGCACCAGGGAGTTGCCGATGCGCTCCTCGAAGGCAAAGCCGTCCAGTGCGCCGGCGAATCCCTTGGCCACCGCCAACGGAACCTGGGTCTGAACCGTCTCAGCGATGCGCACCGGAGCGCCCATCTCCGCGGTGATGAGGTGGGCGATGTCGGGCAGACGTTTCTCCATCGCGTCGATCACGCGGTGGAGTCGATCGCGACGTTCGTCCACGCTGATCAGCGGATCGAATGCGCGTCGCGCTGCGTGAACCGCGGCGTCGACGTCGGCGGCCGAACCGTTGGGCACGTGACCGATCACCTTCTCGGTAGCGGGATCGATCACATCGATCACCCCGCTGCCGGCCGGGTCCACCCAGCGGCCGTCGATGAACAGCGTGGGGTGCTCGTAGGTAGGCAAGACGAATTCTCCTCCGGTCGTATGGGTCAGGGGATCAAGCTGGCCCGGATGTCCCGCTTCCCGTCGGCAGCGGCGAACGCATCGTTGATGTCGTCGAGCGGGTAGGAGGCGGCGGCTAGCCGCTCGAATGGCAGCGAGTGCTGATGGCGGTCGAGGAATGTCAAGGCGCGGGACAGCACTGCCGGGTCATACAGCGAGACGCCAACCATGGTCTTGTTGGAGAACACGAAGCGCGACGGATCGAAAGCGAAAGTCCGGCCGACGTTGATGTTGCCTATCTCGACATAGCGGCCGAACTGTCCGAGCATCTGTAGACCCTCCTCGATGGCGGAGGGGTGTCCCACGACTTCGACCACCACATCGGCGCCGTGGCCGCCGGTCAACCCACGCACCGCTTTCGCGCGATCTTTCGGAGTGCTGACCTCGTTGAGGTCGAGCACGGTGTCGGCGCCGAACGCTGTTGCCAGTTCGAGTCGCTCGGATACTCCGTCGATGGCGATGACGTTTGCGGCGCCGCGCGCTTTGGCCACGGCGATCGCATAGAGCCCCAAGGCTCCTGCGCCTTGGACCACGACGTGTTCGCCGAGCTGCAAGTCGACGCGTTCCAGTCCGTACATCACCTGCGACAGAGCGCAATTCGCGCCCGCGGCGATATCGTCACCCACGCTGTCGGGAACAGAGTAGACAACCGCGCCGGCCGGTAGCAGATAGTAGTCACCGTAGCCGCCGACGAAATAGGGCGGCTCGTCAGCACGGCCCAGCATGGCCATCTTCAAGTTCAGGCACGCGTTGCGTCGGCCGGCCAGGCAATTCCGGCAGGTGTGACAGCAGAAGAAGTAGGGGAACACCACCCGGGCGCCCTCACCCAGTGGTTTGCCGTTGGAATCGGCCGAGACCCCCGAGCCCAGCGCGGCGACCGAGCCCACCATTTCATGACCGAGAACCGTCGGCAGCTGGCCGCCGAGCCCTCGCGTCGCGAACGTGCCGTGCCAGGCGTGGACGTCGGACCCGCAGATGTTCGCGCGCAGAACTCGGACCAGGATCTCTCCCGGGCCTACCTCAGGGAGGCTGACGGTCTGGATTTCGAACGGCTTGCCGGGTTCGTCAAAGCGCGCGATGCGGCCCTCATACACGTGGGGAATCCCTTTCGATTTCGGAGTGATCGACGCTGAACCGCTGGCGCAGATCGCGTTTGAGTAGTTTTCCGCTCGGGTTCTTGGGCAGAGAGTCGACGAAGAACACCTGCTTGGGGGTCTTGAATCCGGCGAGGTGGTCGCGACAGTGACTCAGGATCTCGGCTTCCGATGGATCGGCTCCGGCGCGAGCGACCACCGCGGCGACCACGGCCTCCACCCAGACCGGGTGCGGAATGCCGAACACGGCCGCTTCTTCGATCCCGCTGTGCCGGTAGAGAACTTCTTCGACCTCACGGCTGGCGACGTTCTCGCCCCCGGTCTTGATCATGTCTTTCTTGCGGTCCACGACGTGGAGGAGACCGTGCTCATCGTAGAAACCCAGATCCCCCGAGTGGAACCAGCCACCGGAGAACGCTTGAGCTGTGGTCGCCTCGGCATCGAGGTAGCCGAGCATCAAATGTGGGCTGCGGTGGGCGATTTCGCCCACGGTTCCGGCCGCGACGGGGTTGTCCGCCTCGTCGAGGATGGCGGTTTCGACATTGACGACCGGCCGTCCGGCTGCGCCGGCATGTGCATCCTGCTCGTCGGGTCCCAACGCGGAGGCCAGGGGAGCCATCTCGGTCTGGCCGTAGAAGTTCCACAATCGGAGGTTGGGTAGCCGCTGTCTCATCTCGTACAGGATCTCGGTGGGCATCGGCGAGGCTCCGTAATAGCCTTTGCGCAAACTCGACAGGTCTACCTCGTCGAACACCGGGCTGCGCAGCAGACTGATCCACACGGTCGGCGGCGCGAAGTAGTTGGTGACGCCATAGCGTTCGATGGCGCGTAACACCAGCTCGGGATCCGGTCGAGGCACGATGATGCTGGTGGCACCGAGGTAGATGTCGGTGGCCAGGAAATTGTCCAACTGCGCACAGTGATACAGCGGCAAGGAGTGGACTTCCACGTCGTCGCCGGACATGGAGCCCGCCACGATGGTGCTGATGTACTGCCACATCAGGCTGCGGCTGCTATGCATGACGCCTTTGGGGCGTGACTCGGTGCCGCTGGTGTACATCACGCGCAGCAGTTGGTCGTCGTCGATGCGGATGTCCGGGGTCGGGCTGGTCGTGGTCAGCCAGTCGGCGAAGTCCGGCCAACCGGCAGGCCGAGACTGCCTGTCGGGTATCAACGCAACCTTTGTGCTCACCGTCGGGCTGAGTGCCATCGCCTGCTCGGCGACGGGCACCAGATCGGCCTCGACGACGAACGCGGTGGCCTTGCTGTGCCCGAGGATGTAGGCGATCTCTTCGGCGGTGAGCATGAAATTGATCGGCACGAGAACCACGCCGGCCCGTGCAGTGGCGAACGCCAGAACTGCGTACTGCCAACAGTTGTGCGCCAACAGCGCAACCCGATCGCCCGATCGCAATCCGTTGTCGTGGAAGGCTGCGGCGGCTCGGTCCACCAACTGGTCGAACTCGGCGAAGCTGAGTACCACGTCACCATCGATGATGGCGGTCTTGTCCGGCTGCTTGCGTGCCGAACGACGCGGGATGTCGCCCAGGCTGTGGCTGCGGGCTCGGGCGATGACCGCGGCGAGGTCCTCAGAGTGCATGAGCCGCAGGGTAGGCAGGTCGACCGCGGAAATGGTGGTTGGTCTCCCGCTCAGTAGACACGCGGGCATGGACGGGGCCGACTCCGTTCGATACTCGAGGCATGACCGCTACCACTGAATCGTCGTCATCGGCAGACAGCGCACCGGATCCGGCGGTCCTGCGCGCGCATCTGCGTCAGGCAGACCCCGGCGTTCTGGTTGCGGTGCTCGCCCAGATGACGGGTGACGCATCGGTCGTGGATCGGTACGCCGGCAAGATCGACCACGTCCCGGACCCGCCGGAGCGGGCGGGAACCACCGATCCCGCCACCGCGGACGCGCTGGCCGACGAGATCATCGCCACGCTCGGTCGGCCCCGGCCGGTGGACGCGATCGCCGCGGACGATCGTGCGCTGTTCGCTGCCCTGCTGCCGAGCGCGCTGGGCAGCGATGTCGACGACGAGCAGGTGGATCTGCTCCTCGAGCAAGGTGGTTTTCGGCCCTCGCAACCCACGCTGCCCCGCACCACGCCGATTCCCTCGACAACGACGATGGCGATCATCGGTGCCGGCATCGCCGGTATCGCGGTCGCACTCGCGGCGGCCGAAGAGGGCGTGCACTTCCAGATCTACGACCGCAACAATGAGGTCGGTGGCACCTGGCTGACCACGACATACCCGGGCATCGGCGTGGACACGCCGTCGGCGTACTACTCGCTGTCGCGGGAAGTGAACCCGGATTGGTCCAACTACTACCCGGAAGGTGCCGAATACCAGGATTATCTGGTGGCCCTGGCCGACAAACACGAGCTGCGCCGCCACATCCGGTTCGGTACCGAAGTGGAAGCGTTGTGGTGGGACGAGCAACGGCAACAGTGGCAGATCCACTCACGCGCCGCCGACGGCGTCCGAAGCGTCGACTATGCCAGCGTCGTCGTCACCGCGGCGGGGTACCTCAACCGGCCCCGCTTCCCGGACCTCAAAGGGCGAGAATCGTTCTCCGGAACCAGCATTCACTCAGCGTTATGGGACCCAACACTCGACCTCACCGGTAAGAGGGTAGCGGTCATCGGGGCGGGGTGCACGGCTGTGCAGATCGTCGACGCCTGTGTCGACGAGGTCGAACACCTCACCGTGTTCCAACGGCAGCCACACTGGGTCGCGCCGCGCAAGCGCCTCTCCGACGAGGTGCCCGAGCACCGGCGCTATCTGGGCCGGGTGCTGCCGTTCTATGCCATGTGGCATCGGCTCAAGTCGTACTGGGGCACAGCAGACAACAACTATCCGATCATTCTGCAGGATCCCGAGTGGTCGCAGACGCACCTGTCGATCTCTCCGGCCAACGATGTGTTGCTGCAGATGTGCTTGGACTACATCGACCGGATGTTCGGGGCCGGAACGGAATTGGCCCGCAAGGTCACCCCGGACTTCGCGCCCTATGGCAAACGCATCATTCGCGACCCCGGTGGCTATTACGCCGCCCTGACCCGCGAGCATGTCGACGTCGAAGCCAGTGAACCCGCCGAGGTGAACGCCGACGGGATCGTGACGGCCGACGGCCGCCAGATCGACCTCGACGTCATCATCTATGCCACCGGTTACCATCTCGATTTCTTGTCCACTGTCGACATCCGCGGCCGCGGTGGCAAGACGTTGGCGGGGGAGTGGGGCGACAGTCCGCGTGCCTACCGAGGCGGAACCGTTCCGGGATTCCCGAATCTGTTCATCACCTCGGCCCCCAACTACAGTCCAGGGCACGGAGCGGGCGCCAACTTCTCCATGGAGGTTCTCGCCCACTTCATCCTGGAGTGCCTGCAGCTCATGGCCTTACGCGGTGCAACGACGATCGAAGTGACCGAGCGCGCGTTCACCGAGTATGTCGCCGGTATCGACCAGGCGATGCAACGCACCGTGTGGTGCCACACCCCGAACGCCCACACGTACTACCGGTCGGAATCGGGTCGCGTCGTCGTCGCCACCCCGTATCGACTGGTCGACCTGTGGCAGCAGCACCGGGCTCCCATCGAAGAGGACTTCGTCCTGCAATGAGTCAAATCCTTGCGGGCAAGACGGCATTGGTGACCGGAAGCAGTCGCGGGATCGGGCGGGCGATCGCCCAGCGACTTGCCGCCGAGGGCGCTACCGTCGCGGTCACCGCCCGCGCCTACACACCGTCACCCTCGCTGCGCTCCGGGAACTCCGAGGCTCTCCCCGGCACCATCGAGGAGACCATCGCGCTCATCGAAGAAGCGGGCGGGAAGGCTTTCGGTCTCGCCGCCGACCTGGAAGATCCGGCAGCGCGCGACGGTCTGGTGGATGCGGTGGTGGACCGCACCGGCCGGATCGACATCGTGGTCAACAACGCCGGATTCGCCGACTACTCAGTGGTCGAAAGCATGTCCCTGGAGACGTTCGACCGGACCGTCGAGCACTACCTGAAGACACCGTTCGTCTTGACGAAAGCCGCAGTGCCCCATATGCGTCGGCAAGGGGCAGGGTGGATCGTGAACATCGGATCGGTCACCGGAGTGCCACCGGTTCGGCCGTATCGCGACTACAACAAGACCGCGGGCGACGTGATCTACGCGTCCTGCAAGGCCGCGTTGCACCGGTTCACCCAAGGTGTCGCGGCCGAGTTGCTCGACGCCAATATCGCGGTGAATTGTGTTGGCCCGTCCACGGCGGTGCGCACTCCCGGTGCGGCGTCGCTGATTCCGGACAGTTTCCCCACCGAGCCGGTCGAGTACCTGGCCGAGACTGTCTTGGCGATGTGCCACCTACCGGCCGAGCAGCGTACGGGTCTGGTGGCGTTCAGCTTGCATTACCCGTGGTCGCAAGATCTTCCGGTGCATTCGCTGAATGGGCGCACCGCGTTGCCGCCGCTGGAGCCACCGGCGACGGCGAACCCGAATATCGTGCCCGGCGGGATCTGAAGAGCCGGCTGGCCTCAGCTCAGGATGGGGCCGTCGGTTCGGCAGAAGCTGTGACACACGCGGTCCCGGACGATCATGTCGGTCGTTTCCGGATCGAACCAGCGATCCACCACGGCCCAGTGGATGGGGTGCATCAGGTAGGGCCCCATCAGCCCGTCGACATCGGTGAACTCCTGCTCGAAGACGTGGGTCCAGCCTGTGGTCCCGATCGCCTCGTCGACTCGGCTCAGTTGCCATGCCCGGATTGTCGACACGTATCTCGGCATGATCGCCAGTTCTTCTTCGAATGCGCTGACCCGGTCTGCGGCAACCTCGGGCGGTACCCGCAGTAGCAACGTTCGGTACACCGTGCCGGTACCCCGATGCAGAGCAGTTCCCCCATACGTCACGCCGTTGACGTTGGTGATCGCCGGATCTCGAAGGGCATCGTCGAAATCGCTTCGAGCCCAGGCATTCAGGTCGGGAAACCGGAGATGCACCAGGATGTCGCCACCGTTGCGTGACCCCGCTTCCGTCGGTTCGACCAGTGCCCGCAGCGGCCCGCCGGCCTCGGCTGCTTTCCGTAAGGCACTCAGTACCCGTGGGCGTTCATGTTCGGCAACGTCCAGCAACCGGGTGACCCCCACCGTCGGGCTTCCAGCGCGCGGATCGGGCATCGGGGCCGAGGGCTCGGTGCGATCGATATCCTGGCTGCGCGTCGCGACGCTGCGGCTGCGCTCGACCACGAGCGCGGAGATTCCATCCCACCAGCGTGCGATGGTCGGATCGGGTCGAGCCTGCCAGGTCATCTGCCACCAGGCTTGCGGGCTGGGCAACGACCAGGTGATCGTGACGACGTTGGGGCGGTCGTCGAACAGGATCGGTGGGGTCACCAGTACATCGCGTAACTCCATGCCTCGATCCCGGGCCCCCGGGGCGTACCCGGACAGGTAGGAGTCGATGAAAGTCTGTGCGCAACCCGGGGCGGTGACCACGCGGTCGACGATGAACACCTCGGCCATGGTCGCGACGCTACGGTCGGTGGGCGCGGTGTTCCGCAGCGGCTCCCGGCCAACGGGAAACCACCGTTGACCGCACGCGGTGCCAGCGCGATCGTGATGCGATGAGCGATGTGTTCAGCCCGGCGCGCCTTGGACCGGTAACCCTGCGCAACCGAGTGATCAAGGCCGCGACCTCCGAGGGGCGCTCGCCATCCGGTGAGGTCACCGATGACTTGATCGCGTTTCACCTGGCCTTCGCAGAGGGCGGGGTCGGAATGACGACAGTCGCCTACTGTTGCGTCTCGCCCCAGGGTGCCAGCGCGCCGGGTCAGATCGTGATGAGCAACGAGGCGGTTGCCGGTCTACGCAGGCTCACCGACGCCGTCCATGGAGCCGGGGCAGCGATATCGGCGCAACTCGGACATGCCGGAGTCGTTGCGCCGCGAAAGCTCACCGGCGTCACGGCGGTCGCCCCCAGTCGATTCGTCAATCCGACGTCCATGGCGTATTGCCGTGCCATCACCGTCGAGGAGATCCGCACCGTCATAAAGCAATTCGGTCTCGCCACGCAGGTGGCAATCGATGCCGGATTCGACGCAGTCGAACTGCATTTCGGTCATCTGTATCTGCCGAGCTCCTTTCTCAGTCCGCTCATCAATCGGCGGAAGGATTCCTATGGCGGCAACATCGACAACCGTTCGCGGCTGGTCCGCGAGATCGCCCAGCACGTCCGTGAGGTGACGGGCGATCAGATAGCAGTGATCGCCAAACTGGACATGGATGACGGTCTGCCCGGCAGCATCTGGATCGACGAGGCACTTCGGACCGCACAGCTCCTCGACTCGGACGCCACCCTGGATGCGTTGGAACTGACCCAGGGTTCGTCGGTGTACAAGCCGATGTACCTGTTCCGAGGAGACGTGCCGGTCAAGGAGTTCGCCGGTGTCATGCCGCCCGCGCTGCGTCCGGCTGTTCGACTGTTCGGCAAGCGGACGATGGGTGTGTATCCGTACCAGGACCTGTACATGCTGGATGCCGCGCGCCAATTCGTGCCGCTCATGCGCAATACCAAGCTCATTCTGCTGGGCGGCATCACCGAGCGCGAGCACCTGGAGACCGGGCTGGCCGAGGGGTTTGACTTCTTCGCGATCGGCCGGGCGCTGTTGCGCGAACCTGACCGCGTCAATTCGATGGTGTCGCAACCCGATTCACGTAGCCGGTGCAACCACAACAACAAGTGCATGGTGACGGTCTTCGGCCGGACGCACTGTGTGCTCGACCCGGTGCAGCGCTACGGTGCGGCAGTGCCGTCAGCGTCGGAGCAGCTCACCTAACGAGCTGGCGGCCTCCCGACGGGCCTGGTGGGCCAGGTCGAGCATCGGCATCGTCATGAAACCGTGGATGCCGCCGTCGAATGAACACCGCGTGGTCGGCGTCCCCGCCGCCGCCAGAGCATCTGCGTAGGCGATTCCCTCGTCGCGCAGCGGATCGTGGCCGGCCAGCACGACGACGGCCGGCGGGAGACCGGTCAGATCCGCCTGCAGCGGCGAGGCGTACGGATGCTGACGGTCCTCGACCGCAGGCACGTACTGATCCCAATACCACTGAAGCGCCGGGCGCGGGTTGTAGTAGCCGCGGCCGTAACGCCGGTAGGACTCGGTGTCGAAGTCGGCGGCGATCACCGGATACAGCAGCAGCTGCGCGGCGATGTCCACGGAGTCACGATCTCGGGCCATCAACGTGGTGACGGCGGCGAGGTTCCCGCCTGCGCTGTCCCCACCCACCGCGATCCGGCTGGAATCACCGCCGAGTTCGGCGGCATGCGCCGCTGCCCATCGGGTGGCGGCAAAGACGTCTTCGGCGGCGGTGGGCCATCTGTGTTCGGGGGCCAGTCGGTAGTCGACCGAGACCACCACGGCGGGAATCGAATTGGCCAGGTTGCGGCATAATCCGTCGTGACTGTCGAGGTCGCAGAACACAAATCCGCCACCGTGGGAATACACGAGTATCGGCAGCGGCCCATCGGACTCGGGCCGGTAGATCCGGACGCCCACGATGCCGTCCGCGACCTCGACCCGGCGATCGACGACGTGCGACACCGGTTCGGGGTTCGGGTTCGGCACAAAACGGTCGCGGATCGCGGCGCGCACCTGCGCTCCCGTCATCGTATGCACGGGCGGAAACCCCGAGTCCAGGGTTCCGATCATGCTGGCGATCTGGGGGTCGAGTGTCACGCGGGCTGCAGCGATGCCGAATCCCGTCCCATGGGTCGGGGAGCGGGGCCGACCCGAAGCGGGCGCAGGGACTGCAGGGTCGGCGCGACCCGGTCGGCGCCATCCTCAGCGCTGCGCCAGATAGCCATAGCCGTCATTCGTACCGGCGCGACCAGTCGGTTGTCGAACGCCATCCGGTTCATGGGTCCGCAGACCGAGACCGCGGCCACCGCCTGACCGGCCGGCCCGATGGGCGCCGCCACGCAGCCGAAGCCGGGCAGCGACTCTTCGCGTTCGAAAGCCACGCCGTGCGCGCGGATCTTGGCCAACTCGGCGACCAGTTGAGGCGTGGTCGCGATCGAGAACCGGGTCTTGCGGTCGGTCAGGTCGACCTCCGTGATCTGGTTGTCGGCGAGGATCGCCTTGCCCACCGCCGTACAGTGCGCCGGCTGCCGCCCGCCCACCCGGGTGGGAATCGCCCCGCCCAAGTGATCCCCGATCTTCTCCAGGTAGACCACATCGGATCCGTCGAGGACCGCAAGGTGCACAACCAATCCCGTCGCTCGGTGCAAGTCACGCAACAACGGGATGGCGGCTCGGTGAATGCGGTCCTGGTGCACAGCCAAAGAACCCAGCTCGACCAGCCGCATTCCGAGTTCGTAGTCGCGGCCGTCGCGGCGCAGCCAGCGCAATGCCACGAGGCGCTCGAGCATGCGATGCGCCGAGGACCGCGGGAGCCCCGTTCGACGGACGATCTGCGCGAGTGTCAGTCGGCCCGGGCCGTCGAAAGAGTCCAGGACCAGCGAAATCCGGTCAATGACGGCGCTCGGTGTTTCGCCCGATTTCTCGACAGTCATTGTCATGAGGGCCTCCCAGGCTCAGCGGCATGCCAACCAGGCATATAACTAATAGTCATATAGTTGTAGCACAGCGCTGTGTGCGCTGTCACATGAAACGCCGGGGGAAGTCGAGGGTCACCACGAGAGCTCGCGACAGCGTGCAGCACGCACGCACCACCGCGAGGGGAAGGGAGAGGTCGGTCCGATCGAGCTAAGCGCTCGAGGCTGCCCGACCCGCGCGACGGCCGTAGAAACTGCCGTCACCGAGTGAAACACCGCTGGCGTAACCCCATGCCGCCAGGCCCGCGGTGCAGCGCCCTGCCGCGAACAGACCGGGAATCGGGTGCCCGCTGACGTGCAGCACTTCGCCGTCCAGTGAGGTCATCAGGCCGCCGAGCGTGAAACCGCCGCAGCTGGCCCGCAGGTCGATGGCGCCGACCGGGACACCGACCGGCTTGATCCACTCCGGCTTCTTGTGCAGCAGCGGATCCTCGCCGTGCGCGGCCGCATCGTTGTACGCGCCGATCGTCGCCTGCAGGGAGCCGACCGGGAGACCGATCTCGGCCTCCAGCTCGGCGACCGTTTCGCATACCCACGTCGCGGGCCGCTTGAGGAACGGGGTGGCCGATGTCGCCGCCATCGCTTCCTCTTGTGCGTCGCCGTCGATGATCAGGTAGGCGGTGTCCTCCTGCCGGTACAGCGTCAACTGTCCGATCCGCCCGGAGTACATGTCCTCGGGGACATAGCGCTGACCGAGACCGTTGACGAGAACGCCGCGCACAGTCTGCTGTGGATCGATGAGGAACGCCACCTCTGTGGCGTCCATGTGTGCCAGGTCCGCGCCGAGTGCCTGAGCCATCCGGATCGCGCGGCCGTCGTGCTGTTCGATGGACGCGGCGGGGCGTCCCGCGATGGCTGGTGCGAACTGCTTGACCATGGACTCGCTGTAGGCGAAGCTGCCGGCGGCCAACACAACACCGCGCCGGGCGCGGACCCGCACCGTCTCGCCGTATTGCCGTGCCAGCACACCTGCCACCCGGCCGTCGGATTCGACGATCAGCGTCTGCGCCCGCACGTCGTAGACAGCTCGTACGCCGAGTGCCGTGGCGGTCTCGACCAGTGGCTTCATCAACATGAAACCACCGCTCTTCTCGCCCGCGACTTTGCCGGTCATCTGCGGGATATGGCCGCGCGGAGCGGGTTCGGCGATCGTGTTGAACGGGTAGGCGTTCTCCCCGCCGGTGAACATCAGCCCCTGATCGCCTGGCGGCTCCCACCCGGGCTCACCCCAGAACTCCGGCTTGAACGGCACACCGCAGTCCGTCAGCCAGTCGAAGTGCTCCAGGCTGCCGTCGCAGTAGTCCGCGATGCGGGCCTCATCGGCGCCGGGCCCCATCGCGACATTGAGGAATGCCGCCATATTGGACGGCGAATCCTCGAAACCACAGGCCTTCTGGATCGGGGTGCCGCCGCCGAGGTAGATGAAGCCGCCGGCCATCGCCGCGGCGCCGCCCCAGGATCCGGTGCGTTCGAGCACCAGCACGTCGGCACCTGCACGCGCAGATTCCACCGCTGCTGCCGCACCGGCGATGCCGTAGCCGATGATGACCACGTCGGCCTCGTGATCCCAGTGGTCGATCAACGATGCGGGGACCGGGCTGACGTCATCTTCGACTGTCATGGGCGCATGGCCGCCGGAAGGTCGGACACCCATTGATGTCCCCAGTAGCTGTCAGCGGTGATTTCCTCTGCGGTGTAGTACATTTCGTCGACGCGCATCCCTTCGGTGCCGAATTCGATGTCCCAATCGCCGGGCGCGCGCACGTAGAACGACACCATCTTGTCGTTGGTGTGCCGACCCAGGGTCGACGATAGTGCAAAGCCTTCGGCATTGACCCGATCCAGCGCCTGGCCAACCGCGTCGAGCGAATCGACTTCGACCATCAGATGGATCAGCCCCGGATCGCGAACCGTTTGTGCGGGACAGATCGCCAAACTGTGGTGCCGTTGGTTGACACCCATGAACCGCACCCGGATCGGCCCGAACTCGGGAGGCGCAGGGACCCGGAACGCGCCACGGGACGTGAACCCCAGGACGTCGGTGTAGAACGCGAACGCTCCGTCGACGTCGAGGGCCGGCAGCACGACGTGGCCCAGCCCCTGATCGCCGGTGACAAACCGGGCGCCGAACGGGGTCACGACGGGGGAGTGGTCGAGGACCGCGCTGTGGAAGACCTCCAGCGAGGTTCCGGCGGGATCTTCGAAGGTGATCGCTTCCTCGACGCGCCTGCTGTCTGCTTCCTCCGGGGACAGTTGCTTGAACGGGACCCCGGCGGAATCGAGCGAGGTTTTGACCCGCTCCAGGTCGGCGTGGTCGCGCACCTCCCATCCGACCGTGACGATCTTGTCGACGTCGCCGGGGACGACGATGATGCGGGCGGCCCGCTCGTCCATCCGCAGGTACAGCGCCGAGGCATCGGAACCCTTGCCCTGGGCAAAACCGAGGACGCCGAACGCGAAATGTCGCCAGCGCTCGATATCGGATGCGGCCACGGTGACGTAGCCCAGCCCTTTGATGAGACTCATGCTTCTCCGCCTCAGATCATCGCCCGGAGCGGTCCCTGCGGATCCACACCGAGCGAGCTCAATGCGGAGGCGTGGTAGACCGTTCCGGGAACATGGATCGCATGCGCCTGGCCGACGTGCACATCACGCCAATACCGTTGCAGCGGCTTGTCCATCCGTGCAGCATTGCCGCCGCAGCGCGCGAAGATCTCGTCGACCGCTGACACCGCGCGCCACACCGCGCGAACCTGGGTCCGTCGACCCGCCGCCCGGTCCTCGAAAGAGACCTCCTTGCCCGCGTCGACGATGTCGTAGATACGGTCGGCGTTGGCGAGCAATTCCTGCCGCGCGGCGTTGATGTCGGCGGCCGCCTCCCCGATGGCGTACATGACGTAGGGGTCGTCCTTGATCGCCACACCGCTGGCGTTCACCCGCTCCCGCTGATAGTCCAGGGCAGCCGCCAGTGCGCCTTCGGCGATACCGATGGTGGCCGAGGAGATCCCCAGCGGGAACATCGTCGACCACGGCATCAGGTACAGGGTCTCGGTCATGCCGGCCTCGCGCTGGGCGGTGCCGTCCATCACCTTCATCGCGTCCATCGTGCGGTAGGACGGCACGAAGGCGTCCTTGACGATGACGTCCTTGGAACCGGTGCCGCGCAGACCCACCACGTCCCAGGAGTCCTCGACGATGGTGTAGTCCTTGCGCGGCAGGATCATGTGCAGCATCTGCGGGGGCATCAGCGGCTTGCCGTCGGCGTCGCCGAGCATCGCGCCCAGGAAGATCCAGTCGCAGTGGTCGGTTCCGGAGCTGAACTGCCATCTGCCGGTGAACATGTAGCCCCCTCGACCGGGGTCGCCACCCCCTGCGGGGCATAGGGCGAGGCCACCCAGGTGTCGACGTCGTCGGCCCAGATCTCTTCGGCGACCCGCGGGTCGGCATAGGCGAGCTGATAGGGGTGCACGCCGACCACGCCGTTGATCCAGCCCGCGGACGGGTCGAGTGCGGCAGTGGCCATGACCGCCTCAGCGAATTCGCGCGGATGAACCTCCAGGCCGCCGTGAATCTTCGGCTGAAGCAGGCGGATGTTTCCCGCCGACTTCATCAGCTTCACGGTCTCGTCGGTGAGCTTGCCGACCTTCTCGCCCTCAGTGGCCTGGCCGCGCAGTTCCTCGGCGATCTGGCGCACCCGGTCGATTACCCGCTCAGTCATCATCTGGTCCTATCGTCGCTGGGTGCCGTCGATCGTGTACCGGTGGTGCGGGGATTGCGGCAACGGTTCCCGGTCAGCGGAAAGCTGTTGTCGGCGGCCTCAGAACTCGATGTGCAGGTCATCGGAGACCGGTCGGGCTTGGCACGCCAGGATGACGCCGTCGGCCAGATCCTCGGGCTCGAGAATGTCGCAGGTGGCCATGTCCACCTCACCGCGCACCACGGTCGCCGCGCACGACCCGCAGCGACCCTCCTTGCATGAGTAGGGCACGTCGACGCCGGCAGCGATCATGGTGTCCACCAGCGTCGCTCGTCGCGGCCACCGCAGCCGATGGCTCTCGCCGTTCAGGTCGAGGAGCACGCTGACGGCGTCGCCATCGTCGGGACCGGCTTGTGTCGCCGCGATATCGTCGGTGAACGGGTCACCCGACAGGGATTGAAAGATTTCGAGATGCACCCGTTCGCGTGCCATGCCCGCCTCGGCGAGAGCGCCTTTGATCATCGCCATGAACGGCGCAGGCCCACAGATGAACGACTGCACCGTCGCAGAACCCGCCAGAACCGTGCGGGTGAACCCACTCATCTGCGCGCGGGTGGGGAGACCTTGCACGGATTCCAGCCAGTGCAGCACCGTCAGTCTCCCGGCGTACCGCGCGGCCAGATCGCGCAACTCTTCGGCGAAAATCACCGAGCGTTCATCGCGGTTCGCATAGCACAGCACCACTCTGCCCGTACCTGCTGCCAGCACGGATTTCAGAATCGATATCACGGGCGTGATACCGCTGCCAGCCGCCCACAGCAGGAAATCCTCGTCGAGGTCGGCCGGAGTGAACGCCCCCGAAGGTGGTAGCACTTCGATGGAGTCGCCAGGAGATACGTTGTCGCACAGCCAGTTCGATGCGTAGCCGTCGGCGGTCCGTTTCACTGTCACCTTGGGTGCGGAATCGGTGTGCGGCGAGCTCGCCAGCGAATAGCACCGCGCCACCGAGCCGGTTTGTCGGCTGGGTACCCGAAGCGTCAGGAACTGTCCGGGCCGATAGACGAACCGGTCATGGTGGTCGTCGGGAATTGCGAATACCAGTGACATCGCCTCGGAGCCCTCAGGTATGACATCGGCTACCGTCACCACCACACCCCGTCCCGGGGTGACCACTTCACTGCCGTTGTCGACGTTGGACATGGGATCGATTCTCCGGCGCGATTCCCGACAGACGCCGTCGTGGCGTCCGGTGACCGGGAGAGACCTCGTACGGAAGCCTCAGAACCGCTTACCGTTCGGCGCGTGAGCAGTGAAGCGAAGACCTCCGTGGATGTCGTTGTGGTCGGGGCCGGGTTCGCGGGCCTGTATGCCTTGCACAAGTTCCGCTCGCAGGGGCTGTCCGTCCGGGTGTTCGAGGGGGCACCTGACGTGGGCGGCACCTGGTACTTCAACCGTTACCCTGGCGCACGCTGTGACGTCGAGAGCGTGGACTACTGCTACTCGTTCTCCGATGAGCTGCAGCAGGAATGGACGTGGACCGAGAAATACGCCACCCAGTCGGAGATCCTGGCCTATATCAATTGGGTTGCCGACAAGCTCGATCTGCGTTCCGATATCACCTTCAACACCCGTGTGACGGGCGCCGTGCTCGACGAACAGACGTTTCGCTGGACCGTGAGCACTGACGGTGACGAGAACGTCGAGGCCCGATTCGTCGTGATGGCTACCGGCCCGCTGTCCGCGGCCATGACTCCCGAGTTCAAAGGTTTGGAGACCTTCGGCGGCGAGGTGTACCACACCGCGCACTGGCCGCACGAAGGCGTCGACTTCACCGGCAAACGGGTTGCTGTCATCGGCACCGGATCCTCAGGCGTCCAATCCATCCCGATCATCGCCGAACAAGCTCAGCAGCTGTATGTCTTCCAGCGCACGCCGAACTACAGCGTCCCGGCAGGCAACCGGCCGCTGACAGCGGAAGAGATCGCCGACACCAAGGCCAACTACGCTGAACGACGGCGAATGTCGTGGCGCAGCGGCGGCGGCTCACCGCACGTCGCGCATCCCAAGCTGACGATGGAGGCGACGCCCGAGGAACGGCGAGCCGCGTTCGAAAAGCGTTGGGAGCTCGGCGGTGTGCTGTTCTCGAAGACCTTCACCGACCAGATGGTTTCCCTGGAAGCCAACGAGGAAGCGCGAAAGTTCTACGAAGAGAAGATCCGGTCGGTGATCGACGATCCCGATCTCGCCGAGCTTCTGATTCCGAATGACCATCCGATCGGCACCAAACGAATCTGCACCGACTCCAACTACTTCCAGACGTTCAACCGGCCCAACGTCACTCTGGTCAGCGTGAAGAAGACCCCTATCGAGTCGATCGACGCGACGGGCATCGCCACCTCTGAGGCGCACTTCGAGATCGACGCGTTGGTCTTGGCCACCGGATTCGACGCGATGACCGGCACGCTTGCGAAGATCGACATTGTCGGCCGTGGTGGCCGGCGGTTGGTCGACGATTGGGTCAACGGACCGCGCACCTACCTCGGATTGGGCACCGACGGGTTCCCCAATTTGTTCCTGGTGTCCGGCCCGGGCGCTCCGGCGGTCCTGGCGAACATGGTGCTGCATGCCGAGGCCCACGTGAATTGGATCGCAGACGCCATCGAGTACCTCGATGACTGCGGCTACGACGCCATCGAGCCGAGCACCGAAGCTGTCGACAACTGGATTGCGGAGTGCGCCCAGCGTGCCGAGGCGACATTGTTCACAAGAGCAAACTCGTGGTACATGGGCGCGAACGTGCCGGGTAAGCCGCGTCAATTCATGCTGTTCATCGGGGGATTCGGCACCTACCTGGACATCTGCAATGAGGTGGCTGCCGCCGGATACAAGGGCTTCGACCTGCTCAAGGTGCAGTAAGTGTCCGGCCTTGCAGGCAAGGTCGTGCTGGTCACCGGGGCGGGTCGCGGCACTGGTCGGGTGCATTGTGAGCGCTTCGCTGACGAGGGTGCTGATGTCATCATGGTCGATCACCCCGACGCCGAGGGCGACTTGCACGGCACCGCGGAGCGGGTCGAGCAGCGGGGCCGGCGCGCTGCCGTCGGGGCAGTGGACGTCACGGACCGTGCCGAGGTTGCCGCTGCCGTCGATGCAGGAGTCAGGCAACTCGGTCGCCTCGACGTGATCGTGGCCAACGCCGGCATCCACACTCCCGGCGGTCCGGCGTGGCAGATCGATCCCCGGGAATGGCAGCGGACCATCGACGTCAACCTCACCGGTGTCTGGCACACAGTCCGGGCAGGGGCGCCCCACATCGGCCACGACGGCGGCTCAGTGGTGATCATCAGCTCCACCAACGGTTTACGGGGCACCGCGGGCGCCGCCCATTACACCGCGAGTAAGCACGCCGTGGTGGGGTTGGCCCGCACGCTTGCCAACGAACTGGGTCCCCGGAGCATTCGGGTCAATACCGTCCACCCCGGCGCGGTCGCCACACCCATGGTGCGAAACCGGGCAACCTATCGGCGGCTGCGGCCCGATCTCGACAACCCCACCGAAGCCGACGCGGCCGAGGTTCTCACCGCGCGCAACCTGCTTCCCGTGCCGTGGGTCGAGCCCGTCGACGTGGCCAATGCCGTCGTGTTTCTCGCATCCGACCACGCCCGTTACATCACCGGAGCTCAACTGGTCGTGGATGCCGGACTGACGCAGAAGACGACATGACCGGACGGCTGGCGGGAAAGACCGCACTTATCACCGGGGCGGCACGCGGCATCGGCCGTGCCCAGGCGGTCCGGTTCGCCGAAGAGGGCGCGGCGATCGTGGGCGTCGACATCTGTGGGCCCGTCGACTCGGTGCAGGTGCCGCCGAGCACGCCGGAGGACCTCGACGAGACGGCGAGGTTGGTCGAGGCTCGTGGTGGTCGAATCGTGACCGACATCGTCGATGTGCGCGATCTGGACGCGCTGCGCGCCGCGGCCGATCGAGGCGCCGACCTTCTCGGCGGGCTCGATATCGTCTGTGCGACAGCGGGAATCACCTCCCGCGAATTCGCCGTCGACATGACCGAATCGATGTGGCGGACCATGCTGGATGTCAACCTCACCGGGGTGTGGAACACCTGTACTGCTGCGATTCCGCATCTGATCCGTCGTGGCGGTGGCTCGGTGGTACTGGTCAGCTCGATCGCCGGTCTACGCGGCTTGGTCGGCGTCGCTCACTACACGGCCGCCAAGCACGGCGTGGTCGGGTTGATGCGAAGCCTCGCAATCGATGTCGCACCGCACGGGATTCGGGTCAATTGTGTGCATCCGACCAACGTCGATACGCCGCTGATTCAGAACGACGTCGTACGAAGTGCATTTCGACCCGACCTGAGCCGGCCGCCGACCAAGGATGAGTTCGCCGAGTCCGCCACCCGGATGAACTTGCTGCCGGTGCCGTGGGTCGACCCGGTGGACGTCGCCAATGCCAGTCTCTTTCTAGCGTCCGACGAAGCGCGGTACATCACCTCGGCCAGCTTGCCGGTCGATGCGGGCGCGACTCAACGATGAGTGCGGTGAAACGGGTGTCCGAGCAGCGCGTGTATGTCGTGACCGGGGCGGCCTCCGGTATGGGACGAGCCGCCGCCGACTGCTTGAGAGCTGATGGCCACCGGGTGATCGGCGTCGACCTTCGCGAAACCGAGGTGATCGGCGATCTCTCGACCGCCGAGGGACGGTCGACCGCCGCCGGCGCGGTGCTCGCGATGGCGAACGGGAGGCTCGACGGTGCCGTCTTGGCCGCGGGGGTCGGTCCTCGGCCCGGAGCGCAGAACGTGCCAACCATCATGTCGGTCAACTATCTGGGTGTCGTCGAGCTGGTCGAGGCATGGCGACCGGCACTTGCCTCTTCGGGCTCCGCGAAGGTCGTTGTCGTGGGGAGCAATTCGGCGACCACCATGCCGATGGTTCCCGGACGCGCGGTACGCGCCCTGCTACGCGGGGACCTCGATGCTGCGGTGCGTGCGGTACGGATGTTTCGATCGGCGGCGCCGGCGATGGCCTACGGCGCCTCGAAGATCGCGCTGATGCGCTGGGTGCGCCTGACTGCGGTGCAGCCGGAGTGGGCCGGTGCCGGGATACGGCTGAATGCGATAGCACCGGGCGCTGTGGACACACCGTTGCTCGGTGAACAGCTCGCGACGCAACGCGAGGCCAAAGCCGTCACATCGTTCCCGGTGCCCATCGGAGGTTTCGGCGACGCTCGCCACCTCGGCGAGTGGATGCGCTTCATGGTTTCCGACGCCGCCGACTTCCTCTGCGGCAGTGTCATCTTTGTCGACGGCGGATCGGATGCGTACTTCCGCGCCACCCACTGGCCACGGCGGGTTCCGACCGCCGGGATACCGCGGTACCTGTACCGAATGGTTGCGTTCAGGCATGTGCGATCCCGACGGTCCTAGCGGCGAACCGCGGAGATAGTGTCCGCCCGGGTGTGACCCGGTCGACTCCCAGTCAATGGCACACATTGTGTGACTGCGTTTCGGCCATGGCGCACATTGGAGGCACACACGGGATGGGCGGAGGAACTGAGATGACTGCAGTCGACAACGATGTGGTGACCTATGAAGTCGTCGGCGGGACGGCGGTAGTCACGATGAATCGGCCGCGATACCGCAATGCGCAGAACTCTGTCATGACTTATGCACTCGATGCGGCGTTCCAACGGGCCGTCGAAGACGACGATGTGCGCGTGATCGTCCTGGCCGGCAACGGTGACCATTTCAGCGCAGGCCATGACATCGGCACACCGGACCGCGACCACCACGTGTCCTACGAGAACAAGGCCGCGCTCTGGTGGGATCACGTCGACAAAGAGGGCGGCGACATGCGCTACGCCCGTGAGGTCGAGGTTTATCTGGGTATGTGCCGGCGGTGGCGCGAGATCCCGAAGCCCACGATCGCGATGGTGCACGGTGCATGCATTGCCGGCGGCCTCATGCTGGCCTGGGTGTGCGACCTGATCGTCGCCTCCGAGGACGCCTTCTTCTGTGATCCTGTGGTGCGAATGGGCATTCCGGGGGTCGAATACTTCGCGCACCCATGGATTCTGGGATCCCGGTTCGCCAAAGAGATGCTGTTCACGGGGGACAAGTTCGGTGCCCAGCGCGCCTACGAGATCGGGATGGTCAGTCGAGTCGTGCCGAAGGCCGAACTTCGAGAGGCGACCCTCGAGATCGCCGGCCGCATCGCGACAATGCCGAGATTCGGTCTCGCGCTGGCCAAGCGTGCGGTCAACCAGTGCGAAGATCAGATGGGACTGCGTAACGGTATGGACGCCGTGTTCGGGCTGCATCACTTTGCGCATGCGCACAACGTGGAAGTGGGCCAAGACTCACTCGGCGGACTGGATGCCAAGACAATGGCCGCACCTCGTAAAGTGCCGTAGCCCAGGGTTTTCCACAGATCTGCGTTCATCCACAGGGCCAGCCGGGCGCGGCGGATCTGTCGGTGATCGGACGTAGAATTTCGAACATGGTTTCGATCACGGCGGCGCTGGACGCGCTCGACGCCGCGGTCGAGATGCTGGGCGCCGCAGATATCGAGGAGCTGCCCGCTCAGCGGCGGTTCGCGGCTGTAGAACGTCTGGAAGCTGCGGTGCGCCGCCAGCGTGCGGTATCCCATGAGCAGATCACTCGCCTCGAGCGCTACGAGGGCTGCCCGCCGATTCCGATCGTGTTGGCTGACGTGTTGCGGATCAGCCGGACGGCGGCCAAGCGCCGGTTCCGCGACGCCGAACAGCTGACCCCGCGCACCACGTTGACCGGAGAGCCGTTGGCGGCGCTGCTGCCAGAAACCGGCAAGGCCTGGAAGGCCGGGGAGTTGGACGGCGAGCATGTGCGAGTCATCCAGAAGTTCTTCCGTGACCTACCCGATCACGTCGGCCCGGTCGAGGTGGACAACGCCGAACGCACCTTGGCGCAGCACGCGCGGACGATGCGGCCCGATCAGCTGGAGAAGGTGGCCGATCGGTTGTCCGTACACCTCAACCCCGACGGGAAGTACTCCGAGGAGGACCGGGCCCGCAAGCGCGGCTTCCAGTGGTGCGGGGGCCAGCGCCCGGACGGGATGAGCGTCGGGAAGCTGATCGCTGATCCGGTGCTGCGGGCACAACTGGATGCGCTGTTCGCCAAGACCGCCGCGCCGCAGCCCGACGATGTGCGCAGTCATGCCCAGCGCCAGCACGACGCGCTGGCCGACGTGGTCCGCGGCCGTCTCGGCGATCCGAAACTAGGCCAGCACAACGGACTTCCGGTCACCATGATCGTGACGACCACCCTGCAGGAGCTACAGGCCGGCGCGGGGCACGCAGTCACCGCCGGCGGGACGCTGATCCCGATCACAGACCTCATCAGAGCGGCCACGTCCTCATACAAGTATCTGGCGGTGTTCGACGGCGTCACGGGACGTTCGCTGTGGCTGGGGCGCAGCAAGAGGATGGCATCGGCAGATCAGCGAATCATGTTGTTGGGCAAGTATCGCGGATGCACCGCGCCGGGCTGCACGGTCAACGGCTACAACAGCCAGGTCCACCACGCGGCCAAGGACTGGAAGCACGGCGGAAACACCGACATCGACGACATGACCCTGGCGTGTAAGTGCGACAACCTCGTGGTCGAGAACGAGGGCTGGACCACCCGGCAGCGTCCCGACGGCCAGACCGAATGGATCCCGCCCCCGGTGTCCCGCTACGCGGCGGCACCAACGACTATCACCACCCGGAACGCTTGCTGCCCAAAGACGACGAAGCGGATTAACTCGACGGCCTCGCGGTCGCTTCGCTCTGCATTGCGCGGATCGCCGGATCAATCCACAGCCGGAGGAGTTCGCGAAGTTCTTTCGAATCAGCCGGCGGCGTGATGATCAAAGACTGCAGAGTCCTCAGAGAGATGTGCAGAACATTGTCAACGGCGCCTGGTGGCAGTGCAGACCAGTCGATGTCGAGCCCGATGAGCATGGCGCGGCCCTGTATTCGGGCGTTGGAGTTCTCGCGCAAAACGATTTCGGCGAGCGCGGTCGCGCGTTGCGCCCGCACCATCAGCCCTACGAGAGGATCACCCGGGAGTCGCTCGAGGGCCAGCGCGATACCTTCGACAACAGCGTCGGCCGGATCGGTAATGCCCCGCAAAGAAGCGTGCAATCCCTCGATGAAGCTTGTGGACGCCTCCGCCCCGACTGCCGCCATCAGCTGGTCGGTATTGGCGAAGTAGTGATAGATGGTCTGTCGGGTCACTCCCAGGACTCGCGCGACGTCCGCCATACTCGTCCGCTCGCCGAATTCTTCTATCGCGCTGCGGGCTCCGGTGAGGATACGGGTAATCGCCTCCGCGTCTGATGCCGGAACATCGCCGCCCCAGCCGCGAGTGCGCATACCGTCTCCTGCCGCATCGTTTTGGCGAGGCCGCCGTCCGCCGGAACGTTACCGTACCCGAATTGCACAGATCATACGAATGATGTTCACTGTGTATGACCGCGCCGCCATGACGTCAGAGGCCGAAAAGGGGATTCATGGTGTCCACGGGAGCTGAACTGATATCCAAAATTTTTAAAAGATCTCTGCCGCAACCTATTTGACGGACTCTACGAGCGTGGTCGGCGCACTTCCCGGATGGGTGGCGACCAGATTGAAGACTGATGCGAGTATATAAAATTGAGATCGTTCGTGACGGTCGCTGGTGGTTGATCCGCATTCCCGAAGTCCACGGTGCCACCCAGGTGCATCGACTCAAAGAAGCAGAAGCGATGGCGCGCGAATACGTGGCGCTCCATCTGAACGTGCCTCTCTACGAAATCAGCATCGAGATCGCCAGCATCCGTATGAAGCGGCCCGATTTTCGTGAGATCGGGGCGATGGCAGAGAAAATCCGTGACCTACGCGAGCAAGCCCGCCGGCTCGAACGGGAATCCGTCGTTAGTGCCCGCGAGTTTGCCCACTGGCTCATCGCCAATGGTGTGCCTGTTCGCGACATCGCCGAACTCCTCGACGTCTCCTCGCAACGAATCAGCCAACTGACGAAGGACTCGTAATCGCCGTCCCGCGGGCGGCGGAGCGGCCGGCCCTGCGGCCGTAGAAACTGCCGTCTCCCAACGAGATGCCGCTGGCGTACCCCCATGCCGCCAGGCCGGCGGTGCAGCGACCCGCGGCGTACAGGCCGGGGATCGGCTCGCCACTGACATGCAGCACCTGCGCATCGAGGTCGGTGCGCAAGCCGCCCAGTGGGAATCCGCCGGTGGCGTGCCGCAGATCGAGGGCGCCGACCGGGCTTCCGATCGGCCGCAGCCAGCGCGCCTTCTTGTGCAGCAGCGGATCCTCGCCGCAGGCGGCGGCGGCGTTGTAACGCGCCACCGTGTCCTGCAGGCTGCCGAACGGCAGGCCGAGTTCGGCCTCGAGTTCAGCCACGGTCTCGCACACCCACTTCGGTTTGCGCAGAATCAGTTTCGGCGTCTGCGATGCCACGGCCTCATCCTGGGCGTCACCGTCGAGGATGAGATACGCCGTGTCGTCCTGGTGATAGAGCGTGAGCTGACCGGCACGGCCGGGATAGGTGTCTTCGGCGACGTAGCGCTGCCCGCGCGAGTTGACCAGAATTCCGCGCACCAACTGTTGTGGATCGACCAGGAACGCGACTTCGGTGGCGTCGACGTGCGCCAGGTCCGCGCCCAGCGCCTGCGCCATCCGGATGCCTTGCCCGTCATGCTGTTCCACCGCGGACACCGGCCTGCCGGCGATCCGCGGTGTGAAGCGGGCCATCATCGACTCGTTGTAGGCGAAGCTGCCGGTGCCGAGAACCACGCCACGGCGGGCCCGGATGGTGACCTCGGTGCCGTACTGGCGTGCGGTGATCCCGGAGACGCGGCCGTCGGCCTCCACCACGAGGGACTGCACGCGGACGTCGTACAGCGCCCGGACACCCAAGTCGGTCGCTCGCTGCACCAACGGCTTCATCAGCATGAAGCCGGCGCTGGCCTGACCTTGCTTCTTGTTCTGCATCTGCGGGACATGCCCGCGCGGCGCTGGCTCGGCGACGGTGTTGAACGGGTAGGCGTCCTCGCCGCCGCTGTACATCAGCCCCTGGTCGCCCAGCGGTTCCCAGCCGGGCTCACCGAAGAACTCCGGCTTGAACGGCACGCCGCAGGCCACCAGCCATTCGAAGTGGGCGACGCTGCCCTGGCAGTAGTCGGCGATGCGCTCGCGGTCGGCACCGGGCCCCATCGCGGCATCCAGGAAGGCCGCCATGTTCTCGGCGGAATCATCGAAGCCACAGGCCTTTTGGAGGGCAGTACCGCCGCCCAGGTAGATGAACCCGCCGGCCAGCGCGGCAGCCCCACCCCAGGCGCCTGCTCGTTCGAGCACCAGGACATCAGCGCCGGCACCGGCAGCCTCTACCGCCGCGGCCGCGCCGGCGACACCGTAGCCGGCGATCACCACGTCGGCCTCGTGGTCCCAGGTCGCCACCGAGGCGGCCGGAACCGGGCGGACGCCGGTCATGTCAGGGCCGCATGGCGGCGGGCAGGTCGCCGACCCACTTGTGACCCCAGTAGCTGTCGGCCGTGATTTCCTCAGCGGTGTAATGATTTTCGTCGACCCGTACGCCGCCGGTGCCGAACTCGATATCCCAGTCCCCGGGTGCGCGGACGTAGAACGACACCATCTTGTCGTTGGTGTGCCGACCGAGTGTGGACGACAGCTGGAACTCCTGCGCGGCGATGCGGTCCAGCGCCTCGCCGACCGCGTCGATTGTGTCGACCTCCACCATCATGTGGATCAGGCCAGGATCGCGCTGGTGCATCGCCGGAGCGATCGCCAAGCTGTGATGGCGTTCGTTGATGCCGAGGAAGCGGATCCGGATCGGGCCGAACTCCTTGGGCAGCGGAACCCGGTATGCGCCGCGGGACACGAAGCCCAGTACCTGGGTGTAGAAGTCGAACAGGCCGGGTGCGTCGAGTGCGGGCAGCACGACGTGGCCCAATCCTTGGTCGCCGGTGACGAATCGCGCACCGAACGGGGTGATCACCGGGCTGTGGTCCAGCACCGCGCCGTGGAAGACCTCCAGGTGGGTTCCCGCCGGGTCGTCGAACGCCAGGAGCTCCTCGACTCGGCGGTCGTCGGCCTCGGACTGCGACAGCTGGGTGTAGGCGACCCCGGCGCGGTCGAGCACCTCTTTCACCTGCTCCAGGGCGGCGTGGTCGCGGACCTCCCAGCCGACCGTCGCGATCCGGTCACCGTCGCCGGGCACCACGATGATCCGCGCCGCCCGTTCGTCCATGCGCAGGTACAGCGCGGACGGATCGGGCCCCTTGCCTTCGGCGAATCCCAGTACGCCGAAGGCGAATTGGCGCCAACGATCGATATCGGCCGTGTGGATCGTGACGTAGCCGAGGCTCTTCAGGAGGCTCACCGGTGTGCGTTCCCGTCAGATCATCGCCCGCAGCGGACCTTGCGGGTCGACACCGAAGGAGCTCAGCGCGGAGGCATGGTAGGTGGTACCCGGCACGTGAATGGCGTGCGCCATCCCGGTGTGGGCATCACGCCAGTACCGCTGCAGCGGCTTGTCCATCCGCATCGCGTTGCCGCCGGAGCGGGCGAAGATCTCGTCGACCGCGCTGACCGCGCGCCACACCGCGCGCACCTGGGTGCGACGGCCTGCGGCACGATCCTCGAACGAGACCTCTTTGCCGGCATCGACCATGTCGTAGATGCGGTCTGCGTTGGCGAGCAGTTCCTGGCGGGCGGCGTTGATGTCGGCGGCGGCCTCCCCGATCGCGTACATCACGTAGGGGTCGTCCTTGATCGCGGTGCCTGCCGCGCTGACCCGCTCACGCTGGTAGTCCAGATGCGCGGCGAGGGCGCCCTCGCAGATCCCGATGGTGGCCGAGGAGATGCCCAGCGGGAACATCGTCGACCACGGCATCAGGTACAGGGTGTCGGTCATCCCGGCTTCACGCTGGGCGGTGCCGTCCATCACCTTGAACGCGTCCATCACCCGGTAGTCGGGCACGAACGCGTCCTTGACGATCACGTCCTTGGAGCCGGTGCCGCGCAGGCCGACGACATCCCAGGAGTCTTCGACGATCGTGTAGTCCTTGCGCGGCAGGATCATGTGCAGCATCTGCGGCGGCATCTGCACCTTGCCGTCGGCGTCGCTCTTGATGGCGCCCAGGAAGATCCAGTCGCAGTGATCGGTTCCGGAGCTGAACTGCCAGCGCCCGTTGAAGATGTACCCGCCGTCGACCGGACGGGCGATGCCCTGCGGGGCGTAGGGGGAGGCCACCCAGGTGTCGACGTCGTCGGCCCAGATCTCCTCGGCCACCCGCGGGTCGGCATAGGCCAATTGGTAGGGATGCACGCCGACCACGCCGTTGACCCAGCCGGCGGCCGGATCGAGTGCGGCAATCGCCATCACGGTCTCGGCGAACTCCCGCGGGTGCACTTCCAAACCGCCGTACTTGGCCGGCTGAAGCAGCCGGATGTGGCCCGCGTCCTTCATCGCCTTGACGGTGACGTCGGTGAGCTGGCCGATCTTCTCGGCCTGTACGGCCTGCTCACGCAGCTGGTCGGCGAGCTCCATCGTCTTGTCGAGCACCGAAGCGGTCATCATGCATCCTTAGTCCAGGTCTGGGCTGTTGGTTTCATCCTGAACCCGCGCGACGGTCGGTAACGGGCAATGTCTCGATGAGCGGGGCAATGTCAGAATTTCGACCTACTCTGCTGGACATGACCGCAGCAGACGAACTCGACGTGGTCGTGGTCGGCGCCGGATTCGCCGGGCTGTACGCGCTGCACAAGTTCCGCGGGCAAGGGCTGTCGGTCCGGGTGTTCGAGGCGGCACCGGAGGTGGGCGGTACCTGGTATTTCAACCGTTACCCGGGAGCCCGGTGTGACGTCGAGAGCGTCGACTACAGCTATTCGTTCTCCGACGAGCTGCAGCAGGAATGGACGTGGACCGAGAAATACGCCACCCAAGCGGAGATCCTGGCCTACCTGAACTGGGTTGCCGACAGGCTCGATCTTCGCCAGGACATCACCTTCGACACCCGGGTGACCGCAGCGGTACTGGACGAGAACACGCTGCGCTGGTCGGTGACGACCGGGGACGGCCGGGTGACCACCGCGCGGTTCGTGGTGATGGCGACCGGAGCGTTGTCGGCGGCCATCACGCCGACGTTCGACGGGCTGGACAGTTTCGGCGGGGAGATCTACCACACCGCACACTGGCCGCACGCGGGCGTGGATTTCACCGGCAAGCGGGTTGCGGTCATCGGCACGGGTTCCTCAGGTATCCAATCGATTCCGATCTTCGCCGAACAGGCGCGGCATCTGTATGTCTTTCAGCGCACCCCCAACTACAGCATCCCGGCCGGAAACTCCGCGCTGACCGCCGAGCAGGTTGCCGAGGTCAAGGCGAATTACGCCGAGCGCCGGCGGCTTTCGATGCGAAGCGGCGGCGGCTCGCCGTATGTCGGCACGACCACACCCACGATGGAGGTATCGCCGGAGGAGCGCCGCGATGCCTTCGAGAAGCGTTGGCGCCTCGGCGGTGTGCTGTTCTCCAAGACGTTTCCCGATCAGCTCACCGACCAGACCGCCAACGACGAAGCGCGACAATTCTGGGTGGAGAAGGTCCGCGCGGTCATCGACGACCCCGCGGTCGCCGACCTGTTGATACCCGATGATCATCCGATCGGGACCAAGCGAATCTGCACCGACTCCAACTACTTTCAGACCTTCAATCGGCCGAACGTGACGTTGATCAGCGTCCGCCGTACCCCGATCGTGTCGGTCGACCGGACCGGCATCACCACCTCTGCGGAGCACGTTGACCTCGATGCGATCGTGTTCGCCACCGGATTCGACGCGCTCACCGGGGCTTTGGGCAAGATCGACATCGTCGGGCGCGGGGGAGAGCTCCTGCGCGACGACTGGGCGGACGGCCCGCGCAGCTACCTCGGTCTCGGCGACGACGGCTTCCCCAACCTGTTCGTGGTGACCGGTCCGGGGGCGCCTGCCGTGCTGGCGAACATGGTTCTGCACGCCGAGGCGCACGTGGATTGGATCGCCGCGGCCATCGGCTATCTCGATGAGCACGGATACGCGGGCATCGAGGCGCGCCCGGACGCGGTCGAGAACTGGCTCGCCGAGCTCGATCAGCGCGCCGCGACCACGCTGTTCCCGAAAGCCAACTCGTGGTACCTGGGCGCCAATGTGCCCGGTAAGCCAAGGGTTTTCATGCTGTTCATCGGCGGTTTCGGGGCCTACAACGAGATCTGCGCCGAGGTCGCCGCAGACGGCTACCGGGGTTTCGACCTGATCAAAGCTCCCTGAACGAGCTAGTCCCGCTGCAGGAAGCTCATCACCGTCGCTTCGAACGCCTGCTTGGCCTCGATCATCACCCAGTGTCCGCAGTTGGGGAACACGTGCAGCTCGGCGTTGGCGATCGTGCGCATCGGAATCAGCGCCATGTCCAGCGGGCTGACCCGATCATCGCGGCCCCACGTCAGCAGGGTGGGCGCCTTGACCTTGTGCATGATGGCCCACGGCAGCGGGAAGTCCGCGTTGCGCATCATCTTCGTCATGGCCGCGAACGCCGCCTTGCCGTACATCCGCCGCGCACTCTCGAGGGTCTCGGGATCGGTGGCGAGTGCGAAGCGCTCCTCGATGAGTTGCTCGGTGACCAGCGCCGGGTCGTAGACCATGGAGTTGAGCCAGTCGACGAGCCGCTGGCGGGTGGGGTCCTCGGTGAACTCCTGGAGCAGCCGAATTCCCTCGCTGGGGCCCGAGCTGAAGATATTGGTGCCGATACCGCCGATGGTGACCAGCTTGCCGATCCGGTCGCGATGATTGATCGCGAAGTTGATACCGACGCCGCCGCCCATCGAGTTCCCGATGACGTCGACCTTGTCCAGGCCGAGCGCGTCGACGAACGCGGGCACCGCCGCCTGCGCATCCAGCATCGGATGGCCGCCGAAGTCGTCGCTCACCCCGAATCCGGGGAACTCCAGCACCAGGCACCGATAGCGCTCGGCGAAGAAGGCCAGGTTGCCACGGAAGTTGCGCCAGCCGGTGACTCCCGGCCCGGAGCCGTGCAGCAGCAACAGGGTGGGGCCCTCACCGGCCTCGTGGTAGCGCAGAACGCCCTTCTCGGTGGCGATCTCGCGCTTGGTGCCTTCGTAAGTCGTGTCCACGGGTGCTATCCGACCATGCATTGCGACGGTGCTCAACTGCCCGGTCCCGCCGAACGGGCAGTAATTGACCTCGATATCAGCAGTCACGTAGGCCTCATTTGCCACATCATCCTGTTAATCTGCACCGGGACCGGTTAGCTGCGGGGTGACCGCGAAAGGGTGCCGATGTCTCAAGTGGCTGAGCAGGGCGCGTCGGAACCCGTGCCGACGCCGGATCCTGCGCCCGGTAAGCACAGGATGCTGGAGCGGTTCCGCCGCGATCGGGTGCTGGCGCGTGTCAGCATCCAGTCCAAGCTGATCTTGATGCTCGTGCTGTGCACGATGCTGGCCGCGGCGGTGGTCGGCGCGATCGCCTTCGAGGTCGGTCGCACGTCGCTGCGCACCGCGGTGTTCAGCCGGTTGATCGAGATCCGGGAGGCGCAGTCCCGCGCTCTCGAGGGCGAGTTCCAGGATCTCAAAAATTCGCTGATCATCTACAGCCGTGGCACCAGCACATCGGATGCGCTCACTGCGTTCACTGCCGGGTTCAATCAACTCGACAACGTATCGGTGAGCCCGGCGCAGTGGCAGAGCCTGGTCGGCTACTACGACACGTTCATCCAGCAGACCGATCAGCAGAGCGGCACCCTGTTGGATGCGGCGGCGTTGTTGCCCACCGCTCCGGCCCAGCGATATCTGCAAGCCAACTACACCGCGCGGTTGCCCACGGATGACGCGGCGATCGCCATGGGCGACGCCGGCGACGGGAGCCAGTGGTCGGCGGCAAACGCGCGATACCACGATTTCTTCCGGCAGATCACCACCCGGTTCGGTTTCCAGGACGCATTACTCCTCGATGCCCGCGGCAACGTTGTGTACAGCGCATACAAGGGCGTCGACCTGGGCACCAACATCGTCACCGGGCCCTACGCAGGCTCCAAACTGCATGCCGCCTATCTGAAGGCGATGTCGGCCAACACCGTCGACTACGTCGGCCTCACCGATTTCGAGTTCTACCAGCCTGCCCAGATGCAGCCCACCGCATGGATGGTCGCCCCGATCGCGCCGAACGGCAGAACCGAAGGCGTGCTGGCTCTGCAATTTCCCATCTCGAAGATCAACCAGCTGATGACCTTCGACCGAAAGTGGAAGGACGCCGGCCTCGGCGCCACCGGGGAGACATTTCTCGTCGGGCCCGACGGACTGATGCGTTCGGACTCAAGAATATTCGTCGAGGATCCGCAGCGGTACAGGCGCGAGGTGATTGCGGCAGGGACACCTGCCGAAGTCGCCGACAAGGCGATTCTGCTAGGTGGCACCACGCTGGTGCAGCCCGACGTATCCCAGGCAACATCCAACGCGCGGCGGGGCGAGACGGGCACGCTGGTGTCGAGCGACTACCTGGGCAATCGCGCCCTCCAGTCCTATGCCCCTCTGCCCGATCACAATTCGGGGCTGCAATGGTCGATCATCGCCAAGGTGGACGTGGCTGAGGCGTTCGCCAAGGAATCATCGTTCACCCGCACGATGGTCCTCAGCACCGTCGGGATGATCTTCATCGTCTGCGTACTGGCGGCCTACCTCGCGCAGGTCTTCGTGCGTCCGATCCGCAGACTGGAGGCCGGGGCGCAACGGATCGCGGCAGGCGACTATCTGGTTGCCATCCCCGTGGAGACGCGAGACGAACTCGGCGATTTGACACAGGCGTTCAATGACATGAGTCGCAGTCTGACCGTCAAGGATGATCTGCTCAAAGAGCAGCGGCAACAAAACGACGAACTGCTCCGGTCGTTGATGCCGGAAGCCGTGGTCGAACGGTTCCGGCAGGGCGAAGAGACGATCGCAAGCGAACACCACAATGTCACGGTCATTTTCGCAGATCTGCTCGGCATCGACCGACTACAGGCCGAAATGAGCCCTAGCGACTACCTGGCGCTGGGCAATGAGTTGATCCGTCAGATCGAGGCCGCCGCAGCCGACTTGGGCGTCGAGAGCGTCCACACCGTACGCAACGGCTATCTGGCCAGCTGTGGGCTGACGGTGCCCCGCCTCGACAACGTGCGCCGTACCGTGGATTTCGCGCTCGAATGCGAGCGGATCGTCGAACGGTTCAACTCAGATGCGGGGATCGAACTGCAACTGCGCGCCGGAATCGACAGTGGTGATGTGGGTAGCGGTCTGATGGGCAGCCCGTCGCTGGTCTACGACATGTGGGGCGACGCGGTGAACTTGGCGCACCAGGTCAAGGACGGTTCACCGCGTGCTGGCATCTTCGTCACCGCCAAGGTCTATGAAGCCCTGCGAGACACCATGACGTTCGTCGAAGCGGGATCGGTCACGGTCGGTGATGCGGCTCAACCGATCTGGCAGGTGTCGGAGGACCAGCAATGACCGACGTGTTCACCTCGTCCTGGTTCTACTGGGCAATCGGGATCGCCATCGGACTTCCTCTCGGATTGGTCGCCCTCACCGAGTGGCAGCATGCGCTCCGCCGCAGGAAGAGCTTCCTGCTCAAGCCGGTAACTGTGCTGCGGAACTACCTCCTGCCGCTTGGCGCATTGCTGCTGTTGATGCTCGAAGCCAGCCGGGTGCCGGCGGGGTCGACCTCGGTGCGGATGGTGGGCACTCTGGTCGCTTTCGTCGTCCTGGTTCTGCTGCTGTCGGGGGTCAACGCCGCAGTGTTCCAAAGTGCACCGGATGGAAGCTGGCGCAAGCGGATTCCCGGGATCTTCCTCGACGTCGCCCGCTTCCTGTTGATCGCCGTGGGCCTGGCGCTGATATTCGCCTACATCTGGGGCGCGAACGTCAAGGGCCTCTTCACCGCACTGGGAATCACCTCGATCGTCGTCGGCCTGACACTGCAGAACTCGGTCGGCCAGATCATCTCCGGGTTGTTGATGCTCTTCGAACAGCCCTTCAAGATCGGCGACTGGCTTGATACTCCGGCCGCCAAAGGGCGGGTCGTGGAGGTGAATTGGCGAGCCGTCCATCTGGAAACCGGTACCGGCCTGCAGATCACACCGAACTCGGTACTGGCTGGGGCATCGTTCACAAACCTCAGCCGGCCGCCAGGAAAGCACACGATCATGGTCACGAGCGTTTTCGCGGTCGATGACGCTCCTGACGAAGTATGCGCCATGCTGGTGCGGGTTGCCTCGGAGCTGCCGCAGTGCCATCCTGATCTGCTGCCGTCGGCAGTTCCGTTGGGGGCCAATCAGTATCAGACCAAGATTCCGTTGAAATCGCCGGCTGACGACGGGAAAGCCAAAGCGACGTTTCTGCGCTGGGTCTGGTATTCGGCCCGGCGCGAAGGTCTGCACCTGGACGAAGCGGATGACCAATTTTCCACTACAGAACGCGTCGCCGCGGCGATCCGTTCCATCGTCGCGCCGACATTGCGGCTGGACCGCGACGAGCAGCAGCGGCTGATCCCGCATGCGACGATGGAGCGCTTCGGCGACGGCGAGCTTGTCCAGCGCTCTGGTGAAGTCCCCGCCGGCATCAAATTCATAGTCTCAGGCGCGGTTCGGTTGACGGCTATCGCAGAAGACGGCACCGAAGTGGTGGTCGGCAGCCACGAGCGCGGTTCGTTCCTGGGGCAGAGCACGCTCACCCGTCAGCCTGTGATCGGCTGGTCGTACGCGGTGGGCGAGGTGACGATGGTGTATCTCGCGCGCGAGCAGGTTGAGACGATCGTTCACGAGAACCCCCTGTTGCTTCAGGAATTCGGGCGGACGATCGAGCAGCGCCGCGACTACATGCTGCGAGCGGTCGCGACCAGTGACGGTGATGACGCCTCCTAAATATGACCTCGTCGTCGTCGGCGCGGGCATCGTGGGCCTGGCTGTGGCCCGGGAGTGGATGTCGCGGCGTCCCCAGGACTCGGTGGCCGTCGTCGAACGCGAGGATGCGCCTGCCCGCCACCAGACCGGCCACAACTCCGGTGTGGTCCATGGCGGGATCTACTACCAGCCAGGATCGCTGAAGGCTCGGCTCTGCGTCCACGGTGCCCGGATGATGTACGAGTACTGCGAGCACAACGCCATCAGCCACGAGCGGTGCGGCAAGCTGATCGTCGCGGTGTCAGCCGACGAGCTGGGCCGCCTCGATGACTTGCAGGAGCGAGGCGTCGCCAACGCCGTGCCGGGACTGCGTCGCATCGGCGCCCAGGAGATAGCCGAGATCGAGCCCAATGCCGTTGGCCTGCAGGCGCTTCACGCACCGAACACCGGAATCGTCGACTATCCCGCGGTGGCCCGCGCTCTGGTCGCCGAGCTGACGGCCGCCGGCGTGTCGATCCGGTTCGGCACCGAGGTCACGGCAATCGAGGGGGCGGACAATCCGGTCGTCCACACCAGCGGCGGTCCGATGCGCGCGCACACCGTCATCGCCTGCGCCGGGCTGTGGGCCGACCGCCTCGCCCGCCGGGCCGGGGCGTCCCGCGACCCGCAGATCGTGCCGTTCCGGGGCGCGTACCTCGGACTCACGCCGACGGATTCGCCCCGGCTGAACGGGATGATCTATCCGGTGCCCAACCCCGATCTGCCGTTCCTCGGGGTGCACATCACCAAGCACATCACCGGCGATGTGACGCTGGGCCCGACCGCCATGATGGTCGGCGCCCGTGACGCGTACTCACTGCGCCGGTTGAGCATTCGTGACTCCTGGGAGACGCTGGCGTGGCCCGGCACCTGGCGGGTGGCGCGCCGGTACTGGCGAGTGGGGCTCGACGAGATCCGCATGGCGGCGAGCAGGCGGGCCTTCGTCACCGCGGCGGCGCGATACATGCCCGGCCTCACCCTGGCCGATCTGGACGGCAGCTCGCACGCCGGTGTCCGGGCCCAGGCCGTCGGCCGGGACGGCTCTCTCGTGGACGATTTCGTGATCTCCCGGGACGGTCACATCTCTCATGTGCGCAACGCGCCGTCGCCGGCCGCGACGTCGGCGTTCGCGCTCGCCGGGGAACTGGTCGACCGCGTCACCGGCTGAGCCGGATCAGTACTGGCGGTACCGACGCTGGACGTGCTCCTGGCGGATTGCGATCTTTTCGGCACGCTCGGCGGCCGAGACCGTTCGAGCGGTGGCCGGCAGGTGGTCGCGCAGCTGAGCCAATGGCACAGTGCTGACCGAGATTTCGGGCAGCTGCTCGGGGTCCTGGGCGTAGGTCCACCGGAAGCTGAGGAAGCCCTTCGGCAAGCCGGTGGTGTCCAGCCAGTTCGGCACGCCGGGATCGCGCGCGGCCACCACGTAGCGGACGACACCGTCGTCGTCCGGTTCGGCCTGAAACCCGTTGAGGCTGGATTGGTGATTGGCGTAGTCCAGCGACTCACCCCACAGGTTGCTGAGGTGGAATCCGCTGTAGGCGGGCTCGACCGGCACTCTGGTCTCGATCAGCAGACCCTGATCCGGGTCGAGATCGAACACCCCGCCTGCGTAGACGTTCGTGTTCTGGCCGCCGCCGGTCGCCAGGTTGGCACGGGCCGGTGCGTTCAATCCGTTGCGCGGCATGAACGTAGCGCCGTCACCGTTGCGGTCGCCGTGGGCCTCCAGGATGACGTCGTAGAACTCGTTCCAGAACTTCATCTGGTTCTCGACGATCGCACCCGCCCTGCGCATTCGGCTCGCGGCTCCCTGGGCGTCGATCGGCGCGGGATGCCGTCCCTCCCGACCGATCTGCTCGATGTGCAGATCCGGGCAGACCTCATTGGCCCAGTCGTGGAATAGCAGCCGCACGATGACGTATTGCGCTGTCCCGGAGCCGTTGTCGGTGACCCGGCGGCTGGCAAGGAAGTTGCCGTCACAATCGGGTAGCGGTTCGGGGCCGACCACGATCTCGAACCGACCGTCGTCGTCGATGCGCAGTTCGCTACTGTCCAGCGACCCGGTGATCATGCGATGGGCCGGGCTCAGTTCCATCAGGCTGCCCGAATCACCCGCGTAGGCGGTGTGGGTTTCGAAAATGATGTACTGGGGCGCTTTCGCCAGTACCCGTCCCCGAATGCGATAGGTCTGCTCGCCGTCGATGGCCGCGGACAGATACAGCGCGTCGGCATTGTCGATGGTGGCCTTGTCGACGGGCTGGATGGCCCGCCGGAAGTACGGAAAGTCCGGGTCTTCGCAGAAGGAACGTTCGATGGCCGCGAAGGTGAACCCGAGTAGATAGCGGTAGCCCTCGGCCAGTCCGCGTTCGGTCGGCGGGGGAGCGTGCAGCGCTTCGGAGTCCACGGCGTCGCGGGCCCGGTTCAAAGCAGTGGTGAGGTCGTCCCAGGCGGCGCGCAGCTCCGCTGCACCGTGATCAGTTGGCACCGGCATGCTCTCCTTCGTCGTTGGACCAGCCGTACTGGTCGAAGAGGGGCGCGAGCCGGACGTGGATCGCTTCGGGGTCAAGGCCGAACTCGTCGAGGCTGTACCGGTGGGTGGTTTCGTGTCCCTGGCCGCGGGACGCCCCGATGGCCGCGGCCACGTCCGCAGGCAGATCGAGCTCGAGCTCGTCGTAGACGCGCCGCATGGTCGTTGCGGGATCGCCGACCAGGTCGCGGTAATCGACGACGCACGAACGGATTTCGGGATGGCGGGCCAGCACGTCGATCGGATGACAGTACGCATCGAAGGACTGGTCGGCCAGGATCCGCATCGATTCCAGGATCAGGTGTTCGTCACGGCCCTGCAACTCCCACGTGGTCTGCAGCATCTTCAGCAGACTCGGAATGGTCTCGTAGGGATTGCGCATCGGCACAATGAATTTCGCGTCGGGAAACGTCTCGATGAGCGCTTCGACGCGTCCGCAGAAGGTCGGGTTCTTGCTCAGGTGCGTCCGGCCGCCGTTGAGGGCCAGTTGGCGTCGCACACACTCTTTGTAGAACAGCATCAGGCGCCGGCGCTTGCGTTCGCTCCATCGGTCGACGTGGTAGAAGTCGAGTTGACCTAGGTACGGGAAGAGCACGATCCAGAAGCCGGATCCCAGCGACCAGGTGAGCAGGAAGTCGTCCTCTTCGGCGGCGAAGAATCCGGTGCGGTGCATGTCGTTGGTCTCGGCGAAAGCACGCTCTTCGATCGCCTCGATTCGGTGTCGCAGCCGCTTTCCCCACAGCACCTCGTCGGCACGGAACAGCAGTCGCAGCGCGCGCTTCTCCAACAGCGACGGGAAGAACATCTCGTACATCATGACCACGCTGAACTGGTCGTCACGGGCCATCAGTCGATGCAGGTAGGTGGTTCCACTGCGGGCATGCCCCACGCAGAACACCGGCTCGCGGACCTCTGTGCGCCGCAATGAGGGGAACAGCACCGGGTCCAACGCGAAGCAGACGGCGTGGACGGCGGCCATCGCCGGAACACCGATCAGGAACGCCGCGAGCAGTTTCCGGCGGCGGGATGCGTCGGTCTCGGCACGCACCAGTCGCAGCATCGTGACGTAGTTGCCCACGTCGAAATGGAACCGTGCCCCGGCCATGGTCGAAGGCTAGAAGCGAAAGGTTGACAAAGTCAAGCAAATCACTTGTGGAGTCAATCGTCGATCGGGGTGGCGAGGGAGTCGGCGACGAACCGGGTCAGGAACCGGTCGAACTGGTCGAGTTCGGCTTCGGTCCACCCCGACAATGCCCGCCGCAGATGACCGATTCGGACGCCCAGCAGCTTTCCGGCTTCGCGCCTGCCCTGGGCGGTGACCGCCACCAGGGCGACCCGCAGGTCGTTCGGGTCCGGATTGCGTGTCACGAATCCCGCGTCGACCAGGGAGGTGACCTGCCGCGTCGCCATCCCCAGGTCCATGTGGGCGCCACGAGCCAGGGCGCCCATGGGCAGCGGGCCGTTGTCGATCAGAATCCGCAGCAGCGCGTACGACGGTTGGGTCAGGCCCACGCCCGCGGCGCCGGCCTGCCGTGCGAACAGGGATCGGCTGCTGGTCAGGCGCACCACCTGGGCCAGCGATCGGCTGATCGAGTCGAGAGACTCGTCCTTCGGTGAAGAAGTCACAGCGCGTCCGTTCCGCAGCGTCCGTTCCCTTGTGGGGTGTCAGAGACGTTGATACCAGCCCGGCGCCGCCACGGTGCGCCTGGTGTCGTTGAATGCGAACCATGACCGCACATCCGGCCCGGGTGGGTGCTGGCCTGGCAGTGGGCGCGATGGTGTGCGTGCAGCTCGGGCTTGCGGTGGCGATCGGACTGATCGGCCGGATCGGGGCCGAGGGCGCCGCGTGGCTGCGGGTGGCCTGGGCCGGGGTGCTGTTGTTGGTGCTCGTACGCCCGCGGCCCTCGGCGTTCACCCGGGCCACGTTCGGAATCTGCGTGCTGCTCGGGCTGGTGACCGCGCTGACCACCATGTTGTTCATGGCCGCGCTGGCGCGCATCCCGATGGGGACGGCCAGCGCTCTGGAGTTCCTCGGGCCGCTGGCCGTGGCGGTCATCAGCGGCCGCGGGCGAGGCCGCTGGGTGTGGCCGGCACTGGCCGCCGTCGGCGTCGCGGCGCTGACGCAACCGGCGCAGGGTTCGATCGACGTGGTGGGGGTGGGGTTCGCGCTGGGTGCCGCCGTCTGCTGGGCCGCCTACATCCTGCTGACCCAGCGCGTCGGCGACCGGGTGAGCGGGCTGCAGGGTCTCGGGGTGTCGATGCCGGTGGCCGCGGTCACCATCACGGCGGCGGTCGGCTGGGCGGTGCTGCCGCGGATGACGCCGGACATGATTCTCATCGGTCTCGGCCTGGCCCTGTTGCTGCCGATCGCGCCGTTCGTCCTCGAGTTGCTGGCATTGCGCCGGCTGAACACCGCGGCATTCGGGACGCTGATGAGCCTGGAGCCTGCGCTGGCACTGTTGATCGGGTTCGTCGTCGTGCACCAGGTGCCCAACTCGTGGGCGATCCTCGGTGTCGGCTTCGTCGTCGCCGCCGGGATCGGTGCGGCCCGCGCCGGAACGCGCGACGCACCGACGCCCGTTCAGCCCGGGTAGCTCAGCCCCACTCGTGGTTCATCGCCCGCGACTCGGTGACGTCCTCGGTCGAGGCGTCCCGCAGCTTCGGTCGGGTGATCGCGATCAGCAGCATCGCGGCGGCGGCGGTGATCGCGCCGAGGGCGAAGATCACGGTGAAGCTGCTCTCCGGGGTGTGGCCGTGGTCCGAGCGGCCCAGCAGTACCGCGACGATCGCGGCGGCGATCGAACTGCCGACGGTGCGCGCGATGGCGTTCATGCTTGTCGCGACCCCGGTTTCGCCTGCGTCGACCTCGCGCACGACCAGGGCAGGCAACGCCCCGTAGGCCAGGCTGATGTAGGCGTTGGCCAGCACGCCGGCCATGATCACCTGCCACGGCTGGTGGTGCAGGACGGCCAGCAGTACGAACCCGAGGACGCCGGCCGCGGCGCCCACCATCAGCACCACGCGGGCACCGAAGCGGTCGATGTAGCGGCCGCTGGCCACGGCGGTCAGGAAGCCGGCGAGAGCGCCGGGCAGCAGGAACATGACGCTGGCCCCGAGCACCGTCGCACCGAAGCCGTAGCCGCTACCGGCGGGCGCCTGGACGAAGTCGGTGAGCCCGAGGAACGCGAAATACAGGCCCATTCCGACCAGGATCGTCGCGAGATTGGTCAGCAGGATCGGGCGGCGCGACAGCATCGCCGTCGACACCAACGGGTGTGGGCTGCGTCGTTCCCACCACCACCAGGCGCTCAACACCGCCAGCCCGGCGGCCAGGCAGCCGATCGTGCGTGCGGACACCCAGCCCCAGCCGTGGCCCTGGGTGATCGCCAGCAGCATCGCCGACAGACCCAACGCCAGCCCGGCTGCGCCGCCCCAGTCGACCGTTCCCTCCGAACTGCGCGGGCGGGTTGGCAGGACCACCAGGACCGCGACGATCACCAGCACCGTGAACACCGTCGTCAACCAGAACACCCGGTGATATCCGGCGTCACCGCGCATCAACAGCCCGGTGACGACCAGACCCATGCCGCCGCCGAATCCGAGCGAGCCGGACAACACGGCCATCGCCCGCATGAGGCGATCGGTGGGCAGCTCCTCGCGCAGGATGGACACCCCGATCGGGTACAGCGAGTACGACGCACCCTGCAGCACGCGCGCGGTGATCAGCAGCGGAAGCGACGACGTCAGCGCCGCCAGCAGCGAGCCGCCAAGCACGATCGCCAGGACCCCCAGCAGCACGCCTTTCTTGCTGTACAGATCGGCAAGGCGACCGATGAGGGGAGTGGTCGCCGCCGCCGCGAGAAGGTTGGCCGTCACCGCCCAGCTGACGTCCACCGGGGACGCATGCAGCTGCCGGGCCATCACCCCGAGGACCGGCACGACACCGGTCTGCAGCACCGCCACGGTCAGGGCGACGACGCTCAGCGTGGCCACGAGCAGCCCCGGCCGGTGGTACCCGGCGCCGGCTTGGGTGGCTTGGAGGTCCGACACGTAGTTGATTATGTCGTCTAAGCACCAAGTGCAGGACGCCGGAGGTGGCTATGCGAGGATGCCCGGATGGCCACCCGACCGGCGCATTTCATTTCCGATCCCGACGGCAACTTCCATCCGACGGAGAATGCCCGAAGCCGCTGGGGTGACGACATGCTCAACGGGCCCGCGGTGGTGAGCCTGGCTGCGTTCACCCTCGAGCAGCGGTTCGGCCTGCCCGAGTTCCTGCCGGCTCGGCTCACGGTCGACTTGTTCAAGGCGGCCCGCCGGGTGCCGACGACGGTCCGTGTCCGGCTGATTCGTGACGGCAGGCGGATCCGAAACTCGGAATGCGACGTCCTCCAGGGCGATGCGATCGTCGCCCGGGCGACGATGGTGCAGTACCGGCTGTCCGAACCGCCGCCCGGCGACGAGTGGGTGGCTCACACCGAGTTCACCCCGCCGACCGCTGGCGAGCGGCACGGGTACTTCATCGGCAGCGACGATGTGGGCTGGCTCGCCGACGGCGGCGCGCATCAGAACACCTCACGCAAACGCGTCTACCACTGCCCGATCGATGTGGTCGCCGGTCACGACATCACGCCGTTCGTCCGCACCGTCGTCGTGGCCGAGGCCACCAGCCTGGTCAGCAACCTCGGCACCAAGGGCATCGGCTACATCAACGGTGATCTCACCGTCGCGCTGTCCCGGCTTCCGCAGTCGGAACACATTGGTGTGCAGGGAGATTCACACTGGACCTCGGAGGGTATCTCGGTCGGCGCCGGGACGCTGTTCGACGACGCAGGTCCGTTTGCGACAGGTCTGGTCACCGCGATCGCGAACCCGGCGGCTCAGATCGACTTCAGCAAGCCCGACACGATCCCGACGCTGAACGTCTGAGTCACAACAGCGCGCGCAGTCGGTCGTGCGGTAGCGCGGGGGACCGGTGCCCGTCGCGACCCACCATGTCGGCGTTGACCACCAACGCGTTGAGCACGGCCTCCTCCACGCTGTGCACGACCGCGGCGTAGAAGTCGTCCAGCCGGCCCCACGGCAGGAATCGCAGCTGGCCGAATTCGTCGTCGCCGACCGGACCGATGGGGAACCGGCTGGCCAGATCCGGTGCATCGGCGGTCGAGAAAGCCAGGAAGATGTCTCCGGAGAAGTGGCTGCCGGTGGTGCCGGTGCGGGCCAGCCCGAGCGGCACCCGCCGGGCCAGTGCCTTGCACTGGCCGGGAAGCAGCGGTGCGTCGGTGGCGATCACGACGATCACCGAACCGGCTCCGGGCGGCGGCCGGTTGAGGTCGCGCTCGAACCAGTCGCCGTCGAGCGGATTCTCGGTGTCCAGGTGCGGGCCGACGAGACGCCCGGCCACGGTGAGCTCCTGGCGCGCACCGAAATTCGCTTGGACGAAGGCACCCACAGTGAAGGTGTGGCTTCCGTACCGCACCAGCCGGGACGCAGTTCCGTTGCCGCCCTTGAACTCATAGCAATTCATCCCGGTGCCGCCGCCGACCGACCCTTCCTGTACCGGACCGCCGGTGGCCTGGTCCAGTGCCACTTCGGCATGTTCGGGGCGCACATGCCCGCCGTTGATGTCATTGAGATAGCCGTCCCAGGTCTCGGCGCACACCGGCAGCAGCCACTGACGGGCCAGCACCGGATCGGTCCGGTTCACCCAGGAGATCACACCCGCATGGCAGGCGCCGACGGCATGCGTATTCGACAGCAGCACAGGAAGATTGAAGGCGCCGGACTCCTCGATCCAGGTGGTGCCGGTCATCTCGCCGTTGCCGTTGAGGGAGAACCATCCCGCGGCGCACGGCCGGCCGAGTCCGGCGCGGCCGCGGGGCAGGATCGCGGTGACGCCGGTGCGCACCGGTCCGCTGCCCACGACCAGTGCACCGTCGCCGGCCACCAGGGTGGTCACGCCTACCTCGACGCCGGCCACGTCGGTGATGGCGTTGAGTGGGCCCGGCTCGCCGGCGAGCGGGATGCCGAGTCCACGAGCGCGAGGTCGGCCGTCGGCGGTGAATGCCGCTGGAGACGTCATCCGGCCGACCCTACCGTCGGCTGCCGGACAAGGACGTCCGAGAAAACCACGGACGCCGGGGAAGGCTCGATGACCTTCCCCAGCGCCGCCTGGCGTTCGCACCACACCCCCCATAGCCGTGGTGCGAACCATCAGGCGATTCCGGCGCCCCCCGTCGGAACCCGTGTGTCGTCTGATGCTGTAGCAAAGTTATCGGGCCGATATCGAGGTGCGCACGCGTAGTGCACTACTCGATTTCAGCTTCTTCTCAGGTTGACCACCTGGTGCCTGCGTCCACACGTGCGCGGAGGCATGATCATCGGTGCCGACCGACGACGAACGGGGAGACTCGATGACTGGGCGTGCTGACGTGCTGATCACCGCTGAAGCGCTGATCAATCGAGTGGCAGCCGGTGATCCGGTGACCGTGCTCGACGTGCGGTGGACCTTGAGCGAGCCGGACGGTCGACAGCACTACCTGCAGGGACATGTTCCCGGTGCGGTGTACGTGTCGCTGGACGACGACCTGAGTGACCACACGGTGTCGGGCCGCGGACGGCATCCGCTGCCGTCCGGACCCGCGGTGCAGGCCGCCGCGCGTCGCTGGGGGATCCGCGCGGGGCAGACCGTCATCGTCTACGACGACTGGAACCGGGCCGGCTCGGCACGGGCCTGGTGGGTGCTGACAGCGGCAGGCATCCCGGACGTCCGCATACTCGACGGCGGCTGGGCAGCGTGGAAAGCGGCAGGTGGGCGGGTCGACACCGGTTCGGTCGAACCGTCCCCGGGCGACGTCACCGTGGCCCATGACGACCTGTACGCCGGGGCACTGCCCACCCTGACCGCCGATGAGGTCGGCAGCCGGCCGTTACTGGACGCCCGCGCGCCGGAACGTTTCCGCGGTGACGTGGAACCGGTCGATGCCGTGGCCGGGCACATCCCCGGTGCGCGCAACCTGCCGAGCACGGGACTGCTCGCCGGGGATGAGAGCTTCATCAGCGATACCGCGCTGGAGGGGCTGCTGGCCGCACGCGACGTCGGTCCCGACGCACCGATCGGCGTCTACTGCGGCTCGGGCATCACCGCGGCAGTCGCAGTGGCCGCGTTGACCGCCGCGGGCCGTGACGCCGCCCTGTTCCCGGGATCGTGGTCGCAGTGGAGCTCAGAACCCGACCGGCCCGTCGCCCGCGGTGAGCAGTGACGATGGAAACCTTCCTGGTGTATCTCAAAGTGCAGGCGATGTGCTTCACGTTCGGCCTCGTCGGCCCGATATTCCTGGTCGTCTACTTCGCCGCGCAACCCGACCCCACCATCCGATGGATGTACTACTGGGGATTGGTGATCACCGCCGTCGACGTGCTGATCGCACTCGGCCTGACCGACCAGACCGTGCGGGCCAGGCAGATCGAGCGCGCACAGGCCGAGGCTCGTAGATCGTGACGAATCGCGGGCCGTTCGACGGCAAGGCCGTGATCACCGGAGCAGGCAAGTCCCAGGTCGGGCGCCGATTGGGCCGCACCGGCCTGGAACTGACGATCGAAGCGGTCCTGCGCGCGATCGGCGACGCCGGGCTCGATGTCGATGAGGTCGACGGCATCGCCAGCTATCCGGGAGCGGTCGCCGCCAATCCGGGTTTCTCGGGTGCCAATGTCACCGAGGTGCGTACCGCTCTGGGCCTGCGAAGCAGGTGGTACATGTCCGGGTTGGAGACCGCGGGACAGATCGGACCGGTGATCGAAGCATGTATGGCCGTCACCCTCGGCCTGGCCAACCACGTGGTGGTGTTCCGGTCGGTGTGGGAGTCCACCGCCGCGCAGCAGGCCGGCGGCGGCCACGCATCGGTGTTGCTCGGCGGAGGCGGCAAGCTGCCCCCGCAGATGGAGTGGACCGCGCCATTCGGGGCGTTGTCGGCGGCCAACTGGCTGGCGATGCCGGCGCAGCGGTACATGCACGAGTTCGGGCTCACCCGTGAACAACTCGGCGCGATCGCGCTGAACGCCCGGCGCAACGCCGGCCGTAACCCCGACGCCGTCTACCGCGACCCATTGACGATGGAGGACTATCTGTCCGCGCGGATGATCTCGGAACCCTTGTGCCTCTACGACTGCGATGTGCCCTGCGACGGGGCCACCGCGGTCATCGTCTCCCGGCGCGACGCCAGCGGCGGCTTGCCCCGCCATCCGTTGACGGTCGAGTCGGTCGGGCCGGGGATGTTCGAAAGGCCAACGTGGGAACAGCGTTTCGACCTCACCACGATGGCGGCCCACGATTCGGCCGCCACTTTGTGGGAGCACACCCAGCTGCGGGCGAGTGACGTCGACATGGCTCAGTTGTACGACGGATTCAGCTTCCTGACGGTGATGTGGTTGGAGGCGCTGGGGTTCTGCGAGCACGGCCGGGTCGGTGAGTTCATCGAGGGCGGTGACCGAATCGCCCTCGACGGACCGCTGCCACTGAACACCAGCGGCGGCCAGCTGTCAGGTGGACGGCTGCACGGGATGGGCTTCCTGCACGAGGCGTGTGTGCAGCTGTGGGGCGAGGGCGGCGAACGTCAGGCTCCGCGCACACCCGAGGTCGTTGCGGTCGGCGTCGGCGGAGGTCCCGTGGCGGGTTCGATGTTGGTGAGCAGCCGATGAGCTACCAACGACCGGGTTTACGCCTCGCGCCCAGCCCCACGCCCGAGTCGGAAGCATTCTGGACCGGCGGCCGGGACGGCAACCTTCTGATCAGCCGCTGCCACGGGTGCGGACATTTCTTCCACCCGCCCGGGCCGGCCTGCTGGCGTTGCCGCAGCACCGATGTCGCGCCCGAGAAGGTCTCCGGGCGAGCCACCGTTGCGGCGTTCAGCGTCGACCGGCAGCCCTGGATCCCGGGATTCGAGCCGCCCTACATCGTGGCGATCGTCGAAATCGCCGAGGACCCTGCGGTTCGGCTGACCACCAATGTTGTGGACGTCGAGCCGGCGGACATGTGCATCGGGCTCGAGGTAGAGGTGTTCTTCGAAGATTGGACCGCGCTGTCCGGCGGCGAAGACACCCGAGTGTGGATACCGTTGTTCCGGCCCATCGCTCGCTGACAGACTGCACTCAACCGTTGCGGGGCAACGGGATTGCGATCAGTCGCGGACCCAGACCGAGATGTAGCCGATGGGGATGCCGGTGCGGGCCGCGATGCATTCGCGGGCAGCCAGTTCGACCTTGTCGCGAGCTGTCGCCTCGGTGGCATCGTTGATTTCAGGAATCCGGACAAGCCACCGATTGCTCTCGAACCGAATATCGATTTCGAAGCACTGACCGGCCATCGGCCGCAGCACCTGATGGGTGCGAAGACCCCGTTGCGGACGAGTAGAGAAGCCGCGAGTTCTGTAATGAGTACGCATCTTCAGCTTTCCGAAACGATTCTGGGCCGCGGGAAAAGATACTCCGTGTGACTGGCGAATACAAAATCGCGGATGGTGCGGCCATGATGGGAATATGGCTGACGACGACATCACCGCTTCGCAGCGAATCGACGCCCGAATTGCCGAGTTCGACGATTGGCGAGGCGAGACACTCGCCCAGATCCGCGCCGTGATCAAGCGGGCCGATCCCGAAGTGGTCGAGGAGTGGAAGTGGCGGGGCGTCCCGGTGTGGTCGCACGCCGGAATGATCTGCACGGGAGAGACGTACAAGGCCGCGGTCAAGATGACCTTCGTCAAAGGTGCGTCATTGCCGGATCCCTCAGGCCTGTTCAATTCGAGCCTGGAGGGGAACACCCGGCGGGCCATCGATTTCCACGAGGGCGATGTCATCGACGAACGTGCGCTGGCGGCCCTCATCCAGTCGGCTGTTGAACTGAACATGTCCTCGAAGCCGCGCTCGGGTAAACGCGGGTAGCCGACTTTCGGACCGAGTTGCCCGGCAGCCGATCTCAGCAGACAGAGCCCGCCGCCCGTCACACGTCGATACGCTTTGCTGATGCCGGGGGTGCGGTTGACGGGGTGCTTGGGCGGTGTGGCGGTCGGATTCGGGATCTGGCTGGCCATGGGGATTGCCGGTGCGCAGCCGGCTTCGGCGGCGCCGGCCGGCTCCTCCGACAGCACAAGCGCACACAGTGCGACCAGCGCACGCGATCACACGACCACCGCCGCTCGCCGGCCGGCGGCTCCCCGGGTAGCTCCCAGCACTACCAAGCGAACTGTCGCGACGGCGCGTCAACCGGCGGCCGCCGCGTCGTCGGCCCGAAACCCGATACGGCATCGGATCGTCATCTTCAAGAACACCCACTTGGCGCTGCCCCTGCAGATGGTGTTCTTCGCCAAACGCGTTGCCGGGAATGCCACCTTCACCGAGAACTCGGTCTACGACTTGCAGACCGTCGACCAGTACGACTGGAACAAGCTCACCGGCATCTCGTTCACGCTGCTGAGGCCCGACACCGACGCGATCATGGTGGCCTGGCGATACAACGTGACCACCCAGATGTTCGAGGTCGGGCCGTACTACAACGTCGACACCGCCAGGATTATGCCGACCGACTCCGAGATCATCTCGGTACCCGTTGGGGAGAAGTTCACCTTCAATGCCGACTACCAGGGCATCACCGTGCAGTATGGAGACACGTTGGTATACAAGCCGATTCCCGAAGGTCTGCACCCGAATCAGTTGTCTGCGTTCCGGATCAATAGCTGGTTCGGCGGCACCAGCCGGGCGCCGAAGACCATCTCGTTCGCTCTTGATCTCAAGCCGTGGTGGACCGAGCTGTGACGGGCCGTCGGCACTATCCGCTGGTGAAGTAGACGCCGAGCATTGCCGCGACAACCGCGATCACCCAGCCGCTAGTAACGGCCCTGAGCCACAACGGCGCCCGGCGAACCTCCATGAAATGCCAGATCACCAGCTGCGCCTTCACGGCTGCGATCAGGAGCACGACGGTGGTGACCGTCGGATTGAGCTGATGGGCCGCCCCGCCGTCGCGAGACACCAACCACGACAGGACGGTGACCGCAGTCAGCAGCGCCCACACGATGGTCAGCGGGTTGCGGATCAACGACGTCATCGTCACCTCATCAAGTAGAACGCGGCGAACAGGACGAGCCACAGGACGTCGACCATGTGCCAGTAGGTGGCACCGGTCTCGACGAACGAGATCTTGGGCGTCGTCGACGCTTTCAGATTCCGGATCACGAAGCACAGGATGACGAGACCGAGCAGGACGTGACACAGATGCAGTCCGGTCATCACGAAGTAGAACATGAAGAACAGATTGGTTCCGGGCGTGATGCCGGCGGTGATCTCCGGAATCCATTCGAACATCTTCAGGATCGGGAAGGCGGCGCCCAAGGCCAGCGCGACGACGAACCGGGGCAGCGCGTCCGCGCAGTTCCCGGCCCGTGCCGCGTTGGTCCCGAGCGCGACGAACAACGAACTGGTCAGCAGCACAACGGTATTGATCGCGCCGATGTCCACGTTGAGTCGGGCCTGGCTCTGCAGGAAGAGATCCGGGTTCTGGCCGCGGTAGTACACGTAGCCGACGAAGTAGATGCCGAAGATGAGCAGATCGCCGATGACGAAGAACCACATGCTCGGATCGCCGGGGATGTGCGTCCGCGCGCGGTGGTCTGGGTCGGACTCGCTGAGGTCGTCGGGGTGTCCCTGGGCGACCTCGGTCATGCGTTCGCCCCGGCGCGGGGATCGCCTGTGGCGGTGTACAGGTCGGCATTGTCGAGTTCGGCGTCGGGTTGCCTCTTGATGGACCGGTAGATGCAGGTGTAGACGACCATCTGCCACGAGACGTAGAGCACCACGGTGAACCAGAACGTCATCAGCCCGTTCCACGCGAAGGGGCCCGATTTGTTGATCCAGACCGGCGCGGCCATCAGTTCGGTCATGTACTGCCACACGGTGTAGTAGCCCAACCACTTCGGCAGGACGTTGTTCTTGTCGAGGATGATGGCCAGCCCGAACGCCATCCACATGACACAGAAGCAGCCGAGGGATCCGATGAACGCCAGATAGCCGAAGTCGTAGAGCATCGACAACACGGCTGGGCTGTAGCCGGGGCGAAACGCGCCGACGCCGAAGCAGAACATCGGGAACAGCATGCCGACGATGGCACCGGTGATGGCCCCCATCATCAGCGTGTAGCGGAACGCCGGGCTGACCGACATCCGCTTGATCTGCATCAGATACACCGCGTTCGACACCGGTGCGAGTCCGAAGGTGAGCGTCAGCAGGACACACGCGATGAGCAGATTGTGGGACTGCATGAATGCGACGATCTGTGATGTAGGGGCGCTCGGCGATCGCGGCGGCATCATCCAGCTCAGCGGCACGAACACCAGACCGAACACGTTGAAGAATAACGGCACACTCCAGAACGTGATCCACTGGTCGAGCTTGCGGTTCCTGCGCCGCGGCGGGGCATGCCCGGCGGGGGAGCGGTCGACACGCCGGTCACGCGAGCACTTCCCGCTCACTGCCCGGGCGATTCACCGCACGCAGGAGGACGAGGAACATCACCACGATGTAGACCGCAAAAGTCAGCAGCCGCAACGTGAATGACAGCGTGCCGTTCCAGGCCAGGGGACCGGTCTTGACCAGAATCGAGAACGCGCTCGGGGCCAGCAGTGCAACGGTGGCGACGTTGAAGTGTGCTGCCCAGCGGGGAAAAATCGGATCGGATCGCTCGTCGAGGTACACACTCAACGCGAAGCACAGATTCTGAACGATGATGGTGCCGACCGGCGCGATGAAGAAGAACCAGGCCATGTCGTTGAGCAGGCTGATGAGCTCCGGATCGCGGTCAGGTCTGAAAGCCGCCATGCCCCAGCAATAGTCGGCCAGGATGAAGGCTGTTGTCCCGACACCGACGCAGATGATGTAGGCGTAGGTCAGCACGACACTCGAGGTTGCGACACGCGATATCTGGACAGCTGTCACCGCGAAGAGCGGGATCAGGGAACCGGCGATCAGGTTGCACAAAATCGCGACGCCGAGCACGCCGGTCGCGTTCTCGCGGAAGAACGCCGCGACTTCGTCGGGGGACAACGTCGGGGACAGCGGCGGGGAGAAGACCGGAAACAGTACGTAGGCCAGGGCAAGCAGAGCTGCCGCCGGCGGCGCGGTCCATAACAGAATGCGCTGACCTCGTGTGTTCATCGAGATTTTTGTAGCACGTTCGCTGACAGATGACAACGAAATGAGATCCCATTGCGACGCTAAGTCGGTGTTTAGCCACATTTGAGTGACATCTGTCGACGAACGGGACTTGTGCGGCACAATGGAGGCGTGCGAGAGACCGCGACGAGCCGCGAAGCCCAGCGCCGCCAGACGCGTGCACGCGTGCTCGACGCGGCCATTGTCGAGTTCCAGCGGGCCGGCACCAGCTCGGCTGACATCAACGCCATCGTCGAAGCCGCGGGAGTCGCCCGAAGCACGTTCTACTTTCACTTCCCGACCAAGGAGCATGTTCTGCTCGAGCTGATCCGGCGCGACGAGGACTACCTCGGCGAGGAACTCGGTCGGTTCCTGGAGACCCGGCACGATTTGCAAGCCGTCCTCGAAGAGATCATCAGGCTTGTCGTCGATCTCGAGAATCGTTGGGGCGCTGCGCTGTTCCGCGACGTCATCAGTCTGTATTTCTCGCCGGCCCTGGCTCAGGACGAGCAGTGGAGCAGACACCCGACTTTCGTACTGCTTGCCGCGGAGATCGAGCGTGCCCGTATCCGCGGCGAACTCTACGACGATGTCGAAGCCTACGACGGCGCCGCGTTCTTCCTCATCGGGCTCCATGCCGTCCTCATCAGTGCCCGGGACACCGGGGCGGCCCGCGATGCGGTCCTCAAGAAATTCGTGAAGAGCACGCTGCGCAGCCTTCGGCCCTAGGCGCCGCCTGTCAGCCGCGTGCGCTGGGCGGACATACCGCCGGCTGAAGACCGAGCGAATTCGCCATGGCGTTTTGGTTCTGGCACGCAGTCACGCCGGAATCGGGTGGGGTGTTGGGGCCTTGGCTGGCTCGGCAGGTGGTGGGTTGCAGGCCGATGGCGATGGGCATGGAGCTCTGGTTCTGGCACGCAGTCATCCCGGAGTCCGGTGGGGTGTTGGGGCCTTGGCTGGCTCGGCAGGTGGTGGGTTGCAGGCCGATGGCGATGGGCATGGAGCTCTGGTTCTGGCACGCAGTCATCCCGGAGTCCGGTGGGGTGTTCGGGCCTTGGCTCGCGCGACAGGTGGCGGTCGGCAGTCCGAGCGAGGTCGTCATCGCGCCTTGGTTCTGACAGGCGGTCATCCCGGAATCTGCGGGTGTTGTCCCAGTCGGGCTGCTTTCCGACTGGTCCTTGTCCGGCGAGCCGGACCCGTCCTGATCGGCAGTCTGATCGTCCGGAGCAGGCGAGCTACTGGTCGACGGCGTCTTCGACGCACCGCCGCTTTTCGGAGCACTGGTTGCGCATGGGGCGGGGTTGTAACCGCCGCGCTGGAAGCAGTCGGCCGCTGCCGTGCCGGTCATGCCAAGGGGTCCCGGCCCAGCCGCAGAGGCGGCGAGAACCAGTGCCGTCAGGAAGCGACCCCACACGTCTCGTCGCATCAGCGCTCGCCCCGAGGCGCAGATCTCACAGTGACGGATTCTAGCTCCAGCGAGGCGAAATCGTCACAGTGACGAATTATGTTGAGGGCGTTGCGCTTTCGGTGCAGGGTAATGGTTGCCGCGTCGCGGTCCCTGCGCCAGACCAGCGCGGTCGACTGGACAGGCGACAGGCTCATGGGTTCGAAGGTGTTGCCGGGGAATATGATTCGCGAACTGCGGGGTCGAGTCGAGCCAGGGCGTTCCGTCACTGTGACGAATCAGTCTCACCGCCAGACGGGGGTGGGGGTGGACCCGGAACGCGCATGGCGATCTGGCATGAGGGATGCCTCGGGATGTTTGGCGGCAGCCTGCCGACTGCGATCAGCCGCCGTGGGCGGTCCGGCCGGCCGACGTTCGACGACCTGCCCACCGTCGGATAAACGTCACAGTGACAAATTGGGCATGCTGGGCTGGAGTCGGGTGCTACACGGAAACGGGCCCGCCTCAGAGCTTTTGGACGGACGTCGGGCATGACGGACGACGTGCATGTCTGTCGTCGGGAACGCAGTCTGCTGCCGGGAACGCGCGGTACACCGCGGGGCGAGGGCTCTGGTGTGTGGAGGATGGGAATGCCGCCGGAATGCCGGAGCCGTGGAATCCAGGAATCCATCGGATCCAGAGTCCGCCCAGGTCCACGTTTTGCCGATAAGCCACATTATGTCAAGTTACGGATTCTGACCCCGCATGCCCCACCCAACGTCCGCTACCCGCGCTGTTCGTGGTCGATTCCGGCTGCCCGGGTGACGAGCAACTCGCTGAGTTCTTCGGCGTAGGCAAGCTGCTTCCGTAATTTCTCAGCGCTTTCGTGCGTCTTGACCTGGAAATCATGCAGCAAGCGCGCGGCGGCGGTGCGTCGATCGGCAGGCGCCCCCGCATCGCCAAGCACGTCGAGTGAGTCCAGGAGGTCCTTCATCTCGGTCAGAGTGAACCCGAGTGGTTTCATCCGGCGGATGACGAGCAACCGGTCCACGTCGGTGTCGGTATAGAGGCGGAATCCCCCGGCGGACCGTGCAGAGGGCGTGACCAGTCCCACTTCGTCGTAATGACGCACCGTGCTGACGGAAAGCTCAGTGCGGCTGGCGACTTGCCCGATCTGCATGTGTGTATCGGTCAATGGCTTGCTCCGAGCGTTCCAGAGAGTCGGTCGTGACGGTCGGCGGAATCGGTGTTCAAGCCAACGATATCGACGTGTTTGCCCTTCGCGCCGTACTTGCTTGTGACCGCATCGAGGGCGGCGACGGTCGAGGCGTCCCAGATGTGTGAGCCGGACATGTCGATGATGATGTTGGTCGGATCGTCGCTGTAGTTGAACTGGTAGACAAGGTCGTTGCTCGAGGCGAAGAACAGTTCACCGGTCACGCGATAGACAGCGGTATCAGGCGCAGCATCCGGCTCCTCCTCCCTCACCACGGTCACCAGGTGGGCGACGCGGCGCGCGAACAGGACCATCGCGGTCAGCGCCCCGACGATCACACCGTAGGCCAGGTTGTTGGTGGCTACCGTCACGGCCACGGTGGTGAGCATGACCAGAGTCTCGCTGCGCGGCATCCGACGGAGGGTGGCCGGAGAGATGCTGTGCCAGTCCATGGTTCCGACCGACACCATGATCATGACGGCCACGAGGGCGGCCATCGGGATTGTGCCGACGACGTCGCGCAGGCCGACGACAAGACCGAGCAAGAACAGCCCCGCGAGGAACGTCGAGATGCGGGTGCGGGCGCCGGCGACCTTCACGTTGATCATCGTCTGGCCGATCATCGCGCAGCCACCCATGCCGCCGAACAAGCCGGTCACCACATTGGCGATACCCTGCCCCCAGCTTTCCCGGGTTTTGTCGCTATGCGTGTCGGTGATGTCGTCGACCAGCTTGGCGGTGAGTAACGACTCCAGCAGGCCGACCAGCGCCACCGCCAGTGCGTAAGGCGCGACGATCGACAAGGTGTCGAGATTGAGCGGGACGTGTGGGATGAACAGGGACGGCAGGCTGGTGGGCAGTTTTCCTTGGTCCCCGACGTTGGGGATGTGGATCTTGAAGGCCAGCACAGTCGCGGTGAGGATCACGATGGCGATCAGGGGCGCCGGTATGGCAGTCGTCAGCCGAGGCAGCAACACCATGATGATCAACCCGACTGCGACGAACGGATAGACCAGGACGGGGACGCCGATGAGATACGGCAACTGCGACAGGAAGATCAGGATGGCCAAGGCATTGACGAATCCGACCATTACGCTGCGCGGCACGAACCGCATCAAGCGCGCCACCCCGAGCAGACCGAGCACGATCTGCAATGCGCCGCCGAGCAATACGGCGACGACGAGGTAGTCCAGGCCGTGCTCTCGGGTCAGCGGCGCGATCACCAGGGCGATACTGCCGGTAGCCGCGGAGATCATGGCGGGACGGCCGCCGGTGATCGCGATCGTCACGGCCATGGTGAACGACGCGAACAGCCCGACACGGGGGTCTACGCCGGCGATGATGGAGAACGAGATGGCCTCGGGAATCAGTGCCAGCGCGACGACCAGACCGGCAAGCACCTCCGTTTTGAGGCGTCTCGGCGATCGCAGCGCCGCCAGCACCGAGGAAGAAGGGTCGGTGCTGGCTTCGCGCACGGTGGAAGTAGGCGAAATCGGCTGCGAATTCATAGATCTCATTCGGTATCTAGGCAATGTGATGCCAGTCGGATGTGGGTGGTCGCGTCGCTGCGAATGCCGTCGACCTCGGAGCACCCGGCGGACCGCGGTGCGGGACAGCTATCGGGATTGAACCCTACTCTCCAGTGAGGGAAGAGTTGGTATCGGGTGGGTGGAATCACAGCGCGTCCCATCCGCCTGCGCGAGCTCACCCGTTTCAGCGCGCGCTACTCCCCTTGCGGGCGAACCGCTTTCGTGTGCGCACGTATCCGCTTGCCGCTACAGCAGCCAGCCAGCCAGCGGGTGCACGAAGTAGCGCAACGAGAACGCCTCGTACACCGCACCGACGATGAGCAGAGCCAGCGCCGGCAGCGCCAGCCGGCCGAGATCCTGCAGCCCTCGGAGATAGCCTTGGCGGCGGGTGTCGGCGCCGACGGTCCGGGGGCTGACCCAGCCCCTGCCGAGCAGATAGACACCCAACAGCAGCAGCAGGTAGGCCTGAAGCTCGACGACCACTGTCAGAGCGTGCGGTATCAAGGCCACCCAGCCGATGTCGTTCACCGGGACGAGCGTCATCCCCGTCGTCACGGCCCAGTAGGCGAACAGCGCGATCCCGGCGAACGGCACGATCAACGACGGCGCAACAATGGTCAGCGCTCCCATCCTCAGCGTGTTCACCGCAAGGATCGTCAGTGCGAACAGCCACGGATTGGTGATCAGCGACTGGACGAGATCGGCTGTCCCGTCATCCTGTAGCCGTCTGTGCTGCGCCTCGCTGAGTTGCGGGAAAGCCAGCCCGAGGCCGAAGCCGACGAGAAGCAAGCCGTAGACGCCCGCATTCGCCACCAGGTAGGTCCTGGAGTTGTCGGCAATGATGCGGAACGGGCGCCACTGTCGGATGGTCATACGGTCCTTCCTCTGCACTAGTACACCGTATTAGTCGAAGGTAACACAGTGTGCTAGTACAGTGATCTGCGCGGGATCCCCGCCAAAGGAGGACTCCCCCATGCACACCAGAGAACGCATTCTCACCGCAGCGGCCGAGATGATCGCCGAGGACGTGACCAGCACCCTCAGCGTTCGTGCGGTCGCGGCACGCGCCGGTGTGAGCACCGGGTCGCTGCGATTTCACTTTCCCACCCAGCGCGCGCTCCAGGATGAAGTACTCGCCAGGATCTATGGGCACTTCATCCCCGACGATCCGATCCACGACTCGTCTCGGCCGGCACGGGACCGGTTGGTGGACTGCCTGCGGCAGGTGCTTGCAGCGGCCGGGGTCGGTGACGAAGCCCGAAAGGCTTGGGGTGCTGCGTATCAGCACTTCATCGCGCCCGAACCCACCGATAAAATCCGCACGGCATATCTCGCCAACGAACGCGCGTCTGCAGGTCGTGTCGAGTACTGGCTGGGCGTCCTGGCCGATGAAGGAGCGCTTCCCCGAAAGGATTTCGCGCAGAAGGTGCGGTTCCTGCTCACCGTCCTCAACGGTCTCTCGGTGCAACGCGCGCTGCCGTCCGCGGAATCAGTTCTGCAGGCCGAGACCGAGACGCTCTACACGGCTGTCGACGCGGTGCTGGGGGTGAGCTGATCGCGACCCATCTTGCCCACGCCTCAGGATTGGCCACCTACTGGACGCGGCCCAGCGCTGCCGCGATCGTCGCGAGCGCTTTCACTGCCGACGTGGCGTTGCGCTGATACTGCGCCTGCACAACGGCGCCATCGAGTGCTACTCCGAGCGCCTGTGCCGTCCGGGTTCGGTTCGCCCCCGGCGGAAGCGTCTCCTTGATCGCCGCGACCATGTCCGCCTTGTGCCGAGTCGTGATGGCGTGAACCTCGGGCAGGTCGGCGCCGATCTCGTTGACGCCGTTGATGAAGGCGCACCCACGGAATGAGTCCGCCGTCAGCCACTCCTCGACTGCAGATACCACCGGGGACCGGCGCCGATTGCCGGCGTGGCGATCCAGGGAATCGACAAACCACTCCATCCAACGCTGGTGTCGCAATTCCAGATACGCCACGATCAGTGCGTCTTTGCTCGGAAAGTGACGGTAGAACGTCACCTTGGTGACGCCGGCTTCCGCTATCACCTTGTCGATACCGGTGGCTCGGATTCCCTCGCGGTAGAACAGTCGGTACGCGGTAGCCAGTATCCGCTCCCGGGCCGGCAGGGCCGGCACATCGATCTGCGGATCCAGAGTCTCGGCGATGCTCACACCACCAGTGTAGACAGATCTGTCCACATAGTCACGCATCCGTGTAGACAATTCTGTCTACACGGGCTACGGTTCCCACCATGTAGACAGGTACGTCTACATGGGCTACCACCACTCGATCGACATCGAAAGTGAAAGACGACCATGACTACGACCCCAGCAATCGTTTCCAAGCCTCCGGTTCCACCGTTCACTGACGAATCGGCTGCAAAGAAGGCCCGGCTGGCTGAAAACGCCTGGAATACCTGCGATCCACAGGTTGTCGCGCAGGGATATTCGATCGACAGTGTCTGGCGTAACCGCTCTGTTTTCGTGACGGGCCGTGCGCAGATCGTCGAATTCTTGAGCGGTAAGTGGGACCGCGAACACGAATACCGACTCATCAAAGAGCTGTGGGCGCACAGCGACGAGCGCATCGCAGTCCGCTTCGCCTACGAATACCACGACGATTCGGGCCAATGGTTCCGCGCCTATGGCAACGAGAACTGGCTATTCAATGAGTACGGCCTAATGACACATCGCCACGCCAGCATCAACGATGTGCCGATCGACGGAGGCGAGCGAAAGTTCTTCTGGGACCGGAACGCGCCACGGCCGGCAGATCATCCGAGCCTGTCTGATCTCGGTCTCTGATACCTCGTAGGCTTCACGGCGTGCACAACGAGATCCTGGCCAGTGCCGCGTCAACGGCGGCGCTGACGGTTGGACTGGCGGTCTATGCAGCGTTGATCTTCGCCGGCATCGCGGTGGCGATCTACGACGTCCGTCGGCACCGACGGGGCCGGGCGATCGCCGCCACGGTGATGGTCGGGATGCTGACCCTCGCCGGGCTGGTGATCGCAATCATCAGCAGCGTCGCGTGAACGAAGCCCAAGCGCTCATTCGGTACGGGACCAGGCACGCAACTCGCTGACGGCGAGGAAAGCGGCCCGCCCGATCGCCGAATCGACAATGGGCAACGACAGATCCGAGCGTGCTGCGCGGGTGAAAACCGACACCGCGATCGGTGCCTCCCCGGGGATCTGCACCACGGCCGCCTCATTGCGGATCGGTCCGATGGTTCCGGTCTTACCCGCCACAATGACATCGGCGAACGGAAAGCCGGAACGGATTCGGTGGGGCCAAATCTGTTGCGCCAGGATCGTTCGCATCTCGTGACAGCGGAGCGGAGAGGCCGCCGCGTCGGTCCAGATCGCGCGCAGCACAGCGTTGATGTCCGCAGCGCTCGTCGCGGTCGTGTAAGCAGGATCGAAGGCAGCGCTGTCGTGAATACTGTTGTTGCTGGCCAACAGTCCCACCGCTTCGGTAAGCGTCAGCGCGCCGGCATCATGGATGATCTGTCGCTGCAAGGCTGCGGTTCCGCCGACGACTCTCGTCGATGCGAGCCCGAGGTCGGCAATCACGGCATCGATCGGATCCAGTCCGAGGGCACCGAGGATGATGTCTGCCGCGCCGTTGTCTGATAGCACCACCATCATTCGGGCCAAGTCCAGCCAAGACAGCGTGACGGGATCGCTGAACAGACTCAACCCCGTAGGCCCGGGCGTGCAATCTGCCGGCATGACGCGGACCATGGCGTGCGCGTCGAGGGCTCCAGAATCGAAGGCACGCGCCAGCGCAACAAGGACGATCAGCTTGTACACCGATGCGGCGACCACAGGTTCATCGCCGCCGATATCCACCACGTTGCCCGGCCGGCCTATGGCCTCCGCTCGCAACCAGCCTTGGCATCCGGCATCCACAAAGACATCGTTGATATCCCGGATGACGTTGCTCATACCCTGTTCCGCAACAGTTCTCGATCCAGCGCGTGGATGAGGTCACCCAGGTCGCGTCCGGGTGCGGTCACTATCCGCACGCGTAATGCCACCTCCTCGACGAGCATTCGCAGATGGTTGGTGCCGGTGTGGACCGCCGCGGTCGGGGTCGCGAGCCCGAAGCACGTACCTGCCGCGACCAAGGCGCTGACGTCGCGGTGGGTAGAAGCCGGCTGAAGAGAGGCGTCAAGCCCGTGCCGGCGCAGCCCATCCATCAGCAGATCGTGGGCAGGAGGGTTGTCCGCTCGCGGAGTGGTCGCCAGTGCCAGATCGCTCAACATCTGGGCGCGCGGACTCTTGGTGTTCGCGACACGATGCCCAGACGGCACAACGACATTGCGGTTCACCGCGATAATCGGGCCGGCCTCCAGATCCGCGAGAACGGAAGGGTGCGCCACCACCGCGATGTCGAGGCTTCCACGGCGTAGATCGGCGAGCAGTGCCGTTGTGCCCTTCGTGACGGTCGTGAGCGGAGCGTCCTTCTGAGCCATCGCCGCACGCAACGCAAATGTGCAGCGGGACAGGATCTCGTCGTCAAGCTCCGGGATCGCGCCCCAACACAGCCCCCGGCGGCGCCGAAAAGCTGAGCAGCGTCGGCAAGCAGACGGGTGGAGTCGTCAACGATCAGCCGCGCCCGCGGCAGCAGCGCTGCCCCGGCCTCAGTCAGGGTCACACCGGCAGAGGTTCGGTCGACCAGTTGCAATCCGAGATGCCGTTCCAAGCGCCGCAGACCTTGCGATACCGGCGGCTGCGTCACTCCGAGGCTTGCCGCGGCCCGTCCGAAATGTCGCTGCTCGGCAACCGCCACGAAGTACCGCAAGTGCCGAATGAGATCCACACCTACCCATTGAACACGACCACGACACCGGGACGAGGTCGCCGGTAGTGCTTCCCGATCGCTCAAGACTGACCTGTCTAGCTGCGCTGATTCGCAGCCGCTATGGGCAAAGTCAACTGACAAACTTGGCGACGGTCAGGTTGGACGTGATTCGGTAACTCCCATGATTGCCCACCTGACCCGGCGCCAAGCTCTGGCGGGACTGGCTGCCATCGCAACGCTGACGGCATGCCGCAACGCCGCTGCGGCACCCCTCCCCCGCGCACAAGGTCACTTGATCTCACCCCGATTGAGGACCGGTATTCGGCTCGCGTGGGCATGTTCGCGATGGATCTCAACTCCGGGGCCGCCCTCGCGCACCGCGCCGATACCCGATTCGCGATGTGCTCCACGTTCAAGACCTATGCAGTCGCGCGGGTGATGCAGTTGGCCGAACGTGGCCAGCTGGATTTAGTTACCCCAGTACCGATCGCAGCCTCTGACATCGTCGAGAACTCTCCGGTCACCAGCGCCCACGTAGGTCACTCGATGCGCCTTGACGAGGTGTGCGCGGCGGCATTGATCAACTCCGACAACGCAGCTGGCAACCTGCTGTTGCGTTGCATCGGGGGTCCGCCGGAGATCACCACCTTCGCGCGCAGCGTGGGTGACGACCAAAGCCGGCTGGACCGGTGGGAAACCGAACTGAACTCCGCGGTGCCCGGGGACCCGCGCGACACGACGACCCCCGTGCGCTGTCGACGGGATACCGCGAGGTTCTGACCGGCAGTGTGTTGACCGACGGCACCCGTGAGCAGATGCTGGGCTGGATGCGGCAGAACGCCACTTCGACGAAGCGCTTCCGGGCAGGTCTGCCCGCAGGGTGGACCAGCGCGGACAAGACCGGCGCCGGGAGTTTTGGTTCCACCAATGATGCCGGACTGCTCTGCGGGCCCAACGGACAACGGATCATCATGGCCGTCCTCACCCGCTCGCGCGACGACCAGCCCGATGCGCAACCCTTCAACGACGCTATCGCCGAGACGGCACGACTGACCCTGGCAACATTCGATCGGCCGTGAGGGACTCGCGACGCTTCAAAGCCAGACACTCCAACCGCGCAGCCTATGCGGTCCCCGAGGGCGACCTGGCAAGCGCGCTGGAGCCGAACCGGTCGATCGAAGCGCTGACGGGTACCGGGATCCCTGCCTGCTCCCTAACCTGCTCTACAACCGGTCGCGCAGCCGGTCGCGATACGAGCGCCCGTCCGGGTCATAGATCAAGCGGTACAAGGGTTCTGCCCATACGCGGGTTCGCCAGCCGAGACGCTCCGGCTTGTGCGGCCGTAACCGGCCCGGTGGCCTCTCCCCCTGACAGCCCGACAGGGACCACGCGTCGAGTGCCTCCGCCGCGGCGGTGATGTCGCCTACCGCGGTGCCCGGGTCGACCAGACCTCCGTCCTCGCTACCGTCGGCAGGCCGATCCAGATGCTCACGCAGGAGTCGCAACCTCAGGTCTCGCGCGAACATACCGTCAGAATCGATTACAGCACAGGATAATTCGCTGTCATGGGTCCATGACCGCCGGTTGAGGTTGTCGCTACCGACGCAGGTCCAGATGTCGTCGATCACGCACACCTTCGCATGCACGTACACGGGTGTGCCGCGGTGGTTCTCGACATCGAAGATGTGTACCCGCTCAGGACTCGCGGCCTGGCATGTCGCAATCGCCTGCCAGCGGCCGACCAGATTCGGTGGCAGGTCCAATCGGCCGTCGACGTCAGGATGGCGCGGAATGACCGCCACCAGATGCAGATCCGGGTTGTCGCGCAGCGCCTCCGCGAACAACTTGGCCACTCGTGCCGACCACAGGTACTGGTCCTCGACGTAGATCAGGCGCCGCGCTCGGGGTACCACCTTGCTGTACGCGCGCGCGATGCTGCGCTCCCCGTGAGGGGCGAAGTCATACCGGAAGTGCGCGTCCGGGTAGGTCCGCAGAACCTGTACGGCATGGGGTCCGCACGCCGGTGGATCCGGCGGTTGGTTCGGCAGCCGTCCCGGCGAAAGGTCCGCGCCGCGTAGCTTGTCCATCACCCAGGCGACCGGCGACAACGCGTCGAGCGGCGTGGCGTCGTGCCAGCGCTCCCGAAATGTGGTGTCGAGGGCGCCGACGGCCGGACCGCGGATCTGCAGTTGTACGTCATGCCATGGCGGACTGCTCCCATAGATATCGGCCATCTGCACCGCCTGCGGGTCGCCGTCGTGCGACTCGTCATCGCGGCGGGAATGGCACAGGTCGATGCCACCGGCGAACGCGATATCGCGTTGCGGCGCTTCAGGATGACGAATCACGACCAGTTTCTGGTGGTGCGATCCGCCCACCCGCACTCGCTGGTCCAGCAGCACTTCGCCGCCTGCGGCTTCGATGGCCTCGCCCAGGTGCTGGTTCTCCTCCTCGCTGTACTGGAATTTGTCCAGATGCGACCGCCACACCAACCCCTTCACCACCACGCCCCGTTGCGCGGCCTGGCAGAACAAATCGCGGATCGTCGGGCCGCCGTCGCGCATGAGTTCGTCGGGATCGCCGCGCCAATCGGTGAAGAAGACATAGTCGCCCGACCGAAGGGCCTCCACTTCGGCGGCGAGTCGCTCGAAATACGTGGAACCGTGAATCAGCGGTTCGGCACGATTGCCCTCCGACCAGGCCGGTATGCGGGTGGCGGGGTTGCCGCGTTCGTCGCGGGTCAGGAACCATTCGGCGGGCGTCACCACGTCCTTCAAGTGCCCGTTCGGGGTTCGGGCTACACCAGGCGCCTACTGTGTGCGTCCCGCACGTGACAGGATCCATTCGTGAGCGAACGCATCGAAGTTCAACGACTCATCCCCGCGCCTGCCGCAGACATCTTCGCGGTGCTCTGCGATCCGCAAGGGCACGTCGCGATCGACGCCACCGGCATGCTGCAGGACGCCGACGGGACACCCGTCGGCGCGGTCGGTGACAGCTTCGTCGTGCACATGGACCGCGAATCGCTCAACGACTACCCGTTGGGCAAGTACGACGTGACGGTGTCGATCACGCAGTTCGAACCGGACACGCTGATCGCCTGGACGATCTTCGGCCAACTGAAGCCCGATATCGGGCACGTGTACGGCTACCGGCTGGAGCCCGCGGACGGCGGTACCGCGGTCACGTCGTTCTACGACTGGTCCGACATCGATCAGCACTGGCGCGACGCCAAGATCTTTCCGATCGTCGGAGAGCCGGCACTGCGCGCGACGCTGGGCATCCTCGAGCGGGCCGTGCGGCGAGGCTATCCGCGGTAGCCGCAACACACAGCTCACTCATGCGGGCTGTAAAGGGCAGTCCAAGTTCGGCGGCCGACGGTGGGTTCATGACTCTCACCGTTCCGGTATCACTGACGCGGCGTCGGCATGCGGTGCCGATCCTGATCGGCCTCACTGCCGTGTCGCTGGCGGCCTGCGGCTCCTCTCCCACCGCCACGAATTCCTCGACACAGGCTGCGGGCTCGACGAGTGCGACGGCACCGGCACCGGCAAAAGGTGGCGGCAAAGACCACGTGTCGGGTCTGATCACATCGGTCACCGGCGGAACGCTCGCGGTCAGCGACAAGAACGTCACAACTTCCGTCGGCTTCACCTCGGCGACGAAGGTCTCCGAAGTGACCCCGGCGGCGGTCACCGACGTGGCGGTCGGCAGCTGTGTGTCGGTGCGTCCGGCCCGTGGCAGCAGCCCGGCGCCGGACGGATCGGTGACTGCGGCCGCGATATCGGTCAGCGCACCGAGAGACGGCCAATGCTTCGCGGGCGCTCGACAACAGGCCGCTTCCGCGGGTCACGGCGTGCGCGGCACCGTGACATCGGTCAGCGGCGGCACGCTGGTCGTGACGGTCGCGGGGAGCAACACACCCACCAACGTCACCCTGTCCGGCACCACCACGTACACCAAGCGCGCCCCCGCCGACGTCCAGGCGATCACGCAAGGTAAGTGCGTCACCGCGCAAGGCACCAAGGATGCCGGCGGCACCCTGCAGGCCAGCATGATCGGCCTGCGGCCGGCCAACAACGGAAGCTGCCCAGCCATGAACCGGTGAGCTGTTCCCGCGCACAGAGCACTGCCGTGCGACGGTGTCCGTATGACAGTTTTCGTCGTCGACGCGCAGGTGGCCATCGACCTTGCGACCGGCGGACGGACCATCCCGCCGGGACACAGTCTCACCGCCCCTACCCTGCTCCGCTCGCAGGCGCTCGCACTCGTGTACGGCTCGGTGCGGCGTGGCGACTACGACGAACGGGCCGGCCGGAGGGTTCTCGACGATATCCGTGGACTTCGGATCCGCCTCCTCGGCGATCGAGCGCTACAGGACCGTGCGTGGCGGATCGCTGCGACGCTGAACTGGCCGGATACCTTCCGATCCGAATACATCGCCTTGACTCAGCTGCAAGCAGACGCACTGGCCACCGCGGATGAGGAACTCGCGGCAGCGGCAGGCGCTTTCGTCCAAACCGTCTCCCCCGCCGCGATTCTGCGGCCCTAAGCGTAACGATCGAAGCTCATCTTGAGCTGAAACGCACAACAATCCGCGTCGGAACACCGTTCACGGCAGTCACATCGTTAACATCGCGCGATGCACGATTTGCCCCCGGCCGCAGGCCGTCCGGTCACCCGACGCGACGCGCTGCGCCTCGCCGGCGCCGTGGCGGGCCTGGGTGCCGCATCGCTGGGCTTGGGCACGCCGGAGGCCGCCGCCGCGGCCCCCACACTGATCGACTTCGCCGCCAAACAGATCCCCGCTCAGCACATCCGCGCCGCCGGCCACTCCGGGGTGGTCAACTACGTCTCCACGTCGCGTCCGGGCTCGTCATTCGGTGCCAAGCCGATCACGCTGCCCTACGCGCAATCGCTGACCGCCGCGGGTTTGGTGATCGTCAGCAATTTCCAGTACGGAAAGCCCGGCGGGACAGCGCCGTCGGACTTCCTGCGCGGGTACGCCGGCGGCGTCGCCGACGCACGCACCGCCTGGCAGTTGCACACCGCGGCCGGCGGCGGCCAGAGCGCGCCGGTGTTCTTCACCATCGACGAGGACATCAACCGCGATACGTGGAATCGCGTTGCACTGCAATGGTTTCGGGGAATCAACTCGGTTCTCGGAGTTCAGCGCACGGGGGTTTACGGCGGTATCGACGTGTGCCAGTGGGCGTTGGCGGACGGCGTCATCGGCCGATCGAGCACGCCCGGCCGGGCGTGGGCCTGGCAGACCAAGGCGTGGTCCGGCAACCGGGTCCACCCCGCCGCCGTTCTCTACCAGCGGATCGTGAGCACCGCCTCGAACCCGGGCCCACTGGTCGGCGGCCTGGAAGTCGACGTCAACGACGTTCTGGCCTCCGATGTCGGCCAGTGGAACCTGCATCCGTGATGGCACCCGCGCGCGATCGCCGCGTCACGTAGCCGAAACACGACGCGGTTAGGTTTGATCGGACGCCGTCCGAGAGGAGCCGACGATGAGCGCGCCGTCCCGGGCCACTTACCGCACCATGGCCGAAGGCACCGCGCAGGACTATGCGCTCATCGAGCGTGCGGAAGCGGCCAACAACGCCGGACTGGTGGATCGGGTGCTGGCACTGGTCGAAGCCCTGGCCGAGGGCCAGCAGGCCTACCCGATCAGCAGGCTCGATCATTCCCTGCAATCGGCGACCCGCGCCTTCGAGGACGGCCGCCCGGCCGACTACGTCGTGGCTGCCTTGCTGCACGACATCGGCGACACGTATGCGCCGTTTGCCCACGGAGCGTTCGCGTCCGCCGTCATCGCGCCCTACGTCTCGGAACAGGTGGCCTGGATCGTCCGGGTGCACCCCGAATTCCAGCAGTACTACTACGCGCCCCACATGGGCGGCGTCCGTGACGCCCGGGAACGGTATCGCGATCACCCGTGGTTCGGCGACGCGGTGGAATTCTGTGAGAGCTACGACCAGAACTGTTTCGACGCGGAGTTCGAGCACCGGCCGCTCGAGTTCTTCCGGCCCATGGTCGAGGACGTGTTCGCCCGCGAACCGTGGCTCGCGGCCCGCTGATTCCGATTACGCCCCCGAACGTCAGGACTCAGGCGGCGTCGTGGGTGGCGCAGATGGGCAGATGAACCGGATCATCAAGTCGCCTTCGCCTCGCGGTGCGACGCCGGGTGTTTGACCCCAAAGGTCCCGGCGAACATGTTTGCGAATGGCGACATCGGGGGACCCTCAACGCGTACATCGGGTTCAGATTCGAGCCGCGGCACATCAGCAAGCGGAGCGGATTAGAGGTAACCCATGACCGCAGTCACGAAATCTGACGAATATGCCGACGTTTACCACATGTTTCGGCATCTTCAGAGTCTTGACGTGAGCGGAACGGCCTACAAGCGCCAGCACGAGATGATCATTGAACGAACGCTCCCGTTGGCTGAACATGTAGCGCAGCGTTTCCGCGGGCGCGGCCAGGAACACGATGACCTGTTTCAGGCCGCGAGTCTCGGCTTGGTGAACGCAGTGAAGCGCTTCAACCCCGAATTGGGCACACCGTTCGTCGCTTTCGCAGTGCCGACCATCATGGGCGAAGTTCGTCGACACTTCCGGGACCACGGATGGGCGTTGAAGGTCCCGCGCCGAATCAAGGAATTGCAGCCACAATTGGTTCAGGCGCGCTCGGAATTGGCGCAGCGCAGTGGGCGCGCACCGACGCCGACCGAACTCGCCCGCCACTTGGACATCGACCGGGAGACGGTGGTCGATGCGACCATCGCCAGCAGCAACTACTCGACGTTGTCCACCGATGCCCCGGTTGGCGGACAGGATGGCGACGGTGCGACATTGTCGGCCGGGCTGGGGCTACTGGACGTTGGGCTAGATAAGGTCGTGGACGTCGAAACTGTTCGTCCGCTCATAGCTGCCTTGCCCGAGCGCGAGCGCGATGTGCTGATGCTCAGATTCTTCGGCGATATGACCCAATCCCAGATCGCCGAGCACCTCGGCATTTCGCAGATGCACGTCTCGCGTCTGCTCACCCGCACATTGCAAAGCCTGCGCAACCAGGCTCTGTACATCGACGGCGATTCGGCGAGTTCCGAGTTTCGGGCGCAGAGCCTGTCAGCGGCGGGCAAACAGCCGCGGAGGCGCGCACGTACGGTTGAGCATCGGCACATCCTCACAGTGGCCTCGACGCCAGCGCTCGCGTCCTAGCTCCACTCCGAGTGGCGGCGCGCCTAGAGTGTTGTGCGCCAACCGATTTCGAAACTCGAAGGTGCCGAAATCCGGAGGCTCGGCAGGAAACGGGCGGCGATGGCCATCGATGAGCGACCGCTACATTGATGCCAAACACAATCGTGCCCAGGTCCGTCAACAGCGTGAAACTGCTGTGGTGATGTCTGCTTCAAAAAATGACCGGCCTGACCAGAATGCCGGATCGGCTCGCCGAAGACGGTTCACGCCTCCGGGCTACGCCCCGCCATGGTCGTGTAGTCCTCTTGGATCGTCTGGCCGTGCTCATTGGTGATGCGGCTTTTGATGGTGAGAACGTCGGCCCCGAATTCCCGGCGCAGTGAGTCGAGGCGGATGTGGCAGTAGAGCCTGTCACCAGCCTTGATGGGCGCAAGCATTCGCAGCCCTTGCTCGACCTGCACCACCCGTTCGTCCGCGATGGCAATATTTGCGTGCTCGAAGAAGGCCATCTGGGCCTTCAGGCCGAAGATGGCGATGAATGTCAGAGGCGCCAGGACCGACGGGTGGCCTAGCGCGCGGGCCTCCTCCTCATCGAAATATGCGGGGTCCTCGCACTTCACCGCTTTTGCGTACTGGCGAATCTCTTCCACACCCACCTGGTAGCAGTCCGGGTAGGTGTACGTCAGACCGACAATGTCGTGCGAGAGTGCCATCAGGACACCGGCTTTCTTACGCCGATAACCGGATGTCGTGCCGCTGCGCCTTTGCTTGTCATCGAGCAGCTCTGTACTCGGAACCCATGGCCGCAAACTTGCGTCGCCGCGACACCGGATTCATCGGCGCTCGGAACTGTGCCGGCGCCGCGCTGATTCCGTTTGCGCCCGCGCGACAGGCCTCAGGCGGCGTCGTGGGCGGCGCCGGCGCACGATGCGCAGTCGGGGCTGTCAATGTCGAGTTGCCCGCAAGCCGGGCAGATGAACGGAATCATCAGGTTTCCTTCGTCTCGCGGTCCGACGCCGGCTGTCTACGACGCTGGCGGATTCTTACCCCGCGTCGGCACGCTCGAAACGTCGTCGCGTTGCTGCTACCGCAGGGTGCGTTGATAGCGGCGCATGCCGGCGATCCAGCGCTCGTAGTCGGCGCCCTTCTGCCGGTACATGGTCAGCACCTCGGGGTGTGGCAGCACAAGGAACGTCCCATCGACGATCGCCTGGACCACGAGGGCGGCCACGGTGTCCGGGCTGATCACCGCTCCCGCACTGGTGACCGCAGAGCCGGCGACCCGAATCTCTTCGTCCGGTGAGTCGGACATGCCCCGCAGCAGTGGGGTGTCCACACCCATCGGGCATAGACAGCTCACACCGATCCCGTTGTCGCCGTATCGAATCGCCAGCCACTCGGCGAACCCGACGGCGGCGTGCTTGGTGACGCTGTAGGGGGCGGCGCCGAGCTGGGTGAGCAGACCGGCGGCCGACGCGGTGACGACGAAGTGCCCGCTGCCCCGCGCAACCCATTCCGGCATGACCGCCTTGGCGGCCCGGATGTGGGCGCGCACGTTGATGTCGATGATCCGGTCCCAGGCGGCTTCGTCGTCGCCGAGTCCGGCTTCACCGGTGATACCGGCGTTGGCGACGTAGATGTCGGTCCGCCCGAACGCCCCGCGTGCGGCGTCGAGCAGGGCGGCGATTCCGTCCTGGCTCGAGGCGTCGGCCGCCACCCCGATGCCACCGATCATCGCAGCGGTGTCGGCGGCGGAATCCGCGTCGATGTCGCCGGCGACCACCGAGGCGCCGCCCGCTGCCAGGGCCGCCGCGACGGACTTGCCGATGCCTGAGCCCGCTCCGGTGACCACCGCCACCGCTCCGTCGATGTTCACGGGCACATGTCTAGCGCAATTGACCGAGGTCGTGCGGGCCGCCATCCCGCCAATGCAAGATCGAAACGTTGCTGCTGATGCACTGGTGGAACTTTAAGCCAGCATTTGCCCGGTGGTTCGCCTATGTTCCCCTTTGCACGTCGGCTATTCTGGCAGCGGCTTTACGTTGTCCCGGAGTGTTGTGCCACCGGGCGGTGCAGGAAGGGGCCGCGATGCCCAAGACCGCCCGGGTCGCGATCGGTACCTCGGTGATCTTTGTGACCTTCGTGGTCTGGGTTCTCAGCGGGCGATCGCACGGCGATGCCGTGAAAGCCGTTGACGACATCGTGTTCGTGCTGCTGACGATTCCCGCGGCGATCTTCACCGCCCTGGCGGCACGGGCGATGCACGGCAGGCTGCGGGCCGCGTGGGTTGCCATCACGATCGGGATGGTCGGCTGGGCACTCGGCGAGCTGCTGTGGACCTACTACGAACTCGCGCTCGAGGAACCCCCGTTCCCCTCACTGGCCGACGCGGCCTATCTGATCATGCCGGTCGGTTTCTGCGTGGGCCTGCTGCTGTTCCCCGCCGACAGTGGGCAATCGCGGACCCGGACACTGCTCGACGGGGTGATCGTGGCCGGATCGCTCTTCCTGGTGAGCTGGGTGACGATCCTGAACCCGATCTACTCCGCCGGCTCGGATGGTGCGCCGGCGGTGATCATCTCGCTGGCATACCCGCTGTCGGATGTGGTGGTCCTGACCATCGCGGCGATGGCATGGCTGCGCGCGGCCGATGATCAGCGCGGCGTGTCGACGCTGTTGACCATCGCGATGGTCTTTATCGCCCTGTCCGACAGCGGCTTTGCGTATCTATCGGCGAAGAATGACTACTCCAGCGGAAACCTGATCGACATCGGATGGGTCGCCGGCCTGATGCTCATCATGGTGGCGGCCACCGCCAGCCGTGACGAGGTTCGCCGGCCGCGGACACACGCCAACCTGGCCGGCTGGGCGTCGGTCTGGTTCCCCTACGCGCCACTTCTCCTTGCCGGCATCGTCGCTGCCGCGGAACCGGCCACCGTCTTTCAAACGCCGCTGGTAGGGACCATCGGGACGCTGCTGATGCTTGCTGTTCTTGGCCGCCAGTACCTGGCAGTGCGAGAAAACCGCCGCCTACTCGCCACTGTGGCAGAACAGGCGCTGCGTGACCCGTTGACGGGTCTGGCCAACCGCGCGATGTTCTCCGACCGACTCGACGATGCGATGCAGCGCCGCGACCGGGACAGCGGATCGGTGGCGCTGATCATCCTGGACCTCAACGACTTCAAGCTCGTCAATGACACGCTGGGGCACCCAGCCGGCGATGAACTGCTGAACCGGGCCGGTGAACGAATCCTGGGTTGCGTCCGTAACAGCGACACCGTCGCCCGTCTCGGCGGCGACGAGTTCGTCGTCCTCGTCGATGACGACCCCATGCACAAGCACGCCGATCAGATCGCGCAGCGCGTGGCGGAGTCCTTCGACAAGCCGTTCGCCATCGATGGCCAGGAACTATTCATCAGGCCCAGCGTCGGGTTGGCCGTGGCGGGCGCCGACGAACCCGAGGTATCGGCCGAAGAGCTGGTCAAACGTGCCGACACGGCCATGTATGCGGCCAAGAAAACCCGCACCATCGGTGTGCACCGGTTCACCCACGATCTGCAGCTGGCCAAGTCCCCCGACGACGGCCTGATCCACCGGTTCCGCAGCACGCCGTCCACTGAGGACGCGGCCGCGGTGCAGCTGCTCGGTGAGCTGCGCCAGGCGATCGACTCGGTCGAGCTCACCCTGGCGTATCAGCCCAAGTTCAACCTCCTCACCGGCCAGATGGTGGGTGTCGAGGCCCTGGTGCGCTGGCCGCACCACCGGCGCGGCCTGCTCAGCCCCGACGAATTCCTGCCGCTCGTCCGCCATCACGGTCTGATGCGCCCGGTCACCGATCTGGTGATCAACACCGCGCTCGACGCTGCGCAGGGGTGGCATCAGGCCGCCGTACATCTGCCGATCGCCGTGAACATGTCGGCACCTCTGCTTGCCGATCCGCATCTGCCCGCCCGCATCCGTCGTGCACTGGCGGACCGGAGCCTGCCTGCCAGTGCGCTGACCGTCGAGATCACCGAAGACCTGGTGCTTGGCAACATCGACGGCACCCGCGATGTTCTGAACCAGTTGCGCCGCAGCGGAATTCGAATCGCCATCGACGACTTCGGGACCGGCTACTCCACCCTGTCCTATCTGTGCGAGCTGCCAGTGGACGAGGTGAAGCTGGACCGGCGGCTCGTCGTCCAGATTCTGGACGATGCCCGGGTGGCGACCGTTGTCCACGCGGTGATCACCCTCGCCCACGAACTGGGTCTGATCGTCGTCGCCGAGGGAGTTGAGGACGCCGACGTCGCGGCGCGCCTCGTCGAGTTCGGTTGTGATGTGGTGCAGGGCTTCTACTTCAGCGTGCCCTTGTCGGCCGACGACGTGCTGCGGATGGTCAGCGATGCCGCGGATCCGATCAGTGCCGGCACCCCTGTGACATCAGGAACAGAACGGACCTGAACCCGGCTCGATTTGGGATGATGGAGGCCGAACAACCGCGTAGGTGAGGGAGGTCGCGATGACGCAGGCAGCCAACTCCCCTACCGCGCCGGTACTGCTGTACGACGGCGTGTGCGGGGTCTGCAGCAGCGCGGTGCGCACCATTCTTCGATACGACCAGCGCGGGACTCTGCGCTTCGCCGCGTTGGACAGCGACTTCGCCCGCGAGACGATCGCCCGGCATCCCGAGCTGGCGGGTGCGGACACCGCGGTGTTCGTACGCGACGCCGGAAAACCCAGCGAGACCGTATACCTCCGCTCGACGGCGTTGCTGCAGGTCGCGGCATATCTAGGCGGCTGGTGGCGGCTGACGCTGGCGGCGTACGTGATCCCAAGGGCCGCGCGTGACTGGCTGTACGAACGGTTCGCCGCCGTGCGTTACCGCATCGGCGGCCGGCATGACACCTGCCCCATCCCGACAGCCGACGTGCGCAGCCGCTTCCTCGACTCGGCCTACGGCTGAGCTGTCGGCACACCCGCCCTGTCGAGGCCTCCGGCCCTTCGCTAGCGTCACAAGGACCTACGAACGGAGGTTCACATGGCCGAGCGCATCCCGATGGTCGACTACCTCGTGCTCGACGACGGTGAACCCCATCTCGTGGCCCATGAATGCGCGGCGTGCGGCGCCCGATTCTTCGACCGGCGCAACGCCTGTGCGAACTGTTTCGCGACCGATTTCCGGACGGTCCCCGTCGCCACCGAAGGCACTGTGCGCACGTTCACGATCGTCACCTTCGCCGCACCGGGCGTGCCCGTCCCCTTCGTCGCGTCGGTGATCGACTGCGACGGCACACAGGTGCGCGCCAATCTCGTCAACGTGGAGCCCGATCCCGAACACGTCCACGACGGCATGAAGGTGCGTCTGAGCACCTATTCGCTCGGCGCCGACGCACAGGGAACCGAAGCCATCGGCTTCGGCTTCGAGCCCGTGGCCTGACTCCCCGCCACCGAACCGTTCCAAGGAGATGCCATGAGTGCCAGCGACGACATTTTCATCCTCGGTATCCGGATGACCAAATTCGGCAAGCACGCCGACAAGGACACCGTCGACCTGGCCGCCGAGGCTGCGATGGCCGCGCTCGCCGACGCCGGTGTGACCATGGCCGACATCGGCGTGCTGGCCGCGGGCAACCTGATGAACGCCAGCGCCGGCATCGGCCAGCAGCTGCAGAAGCAGATCGGCCAGACCGGGATCCCGGTGTACAACGTGGCCAACGCATGCGCCACCGGAGCCACCGCGCTCCGCACCGCGATCATGGCGGTCAAGGCCGGCGAGGTGCGTTACGGCATGGCTGTCGGCGTGGAAAAGCTCTCGGGCGCAGGACTTCTCGGTGCGGGCGGCCGCAAGAAGGACGACGCCGATGTCTGGCAGCCGGCCGGGCGCTTCGGCGCCGTCGCACCGATCGACGGGCGCATCGGCACCGAGGCCATGCCCGGGGTGTTCGCCCAGATCGGCACCGAATACGGCCACAAGTACGGCGGCACCAGCTTCGAGCTGTTCGCCAAGATCAGCGAAAAGAACCACGCGCATTCGACGTTGAATCCGCTGGCGGCCTACCAGAAACGCTTCACGCTCGAGCAGATCATGAACGACGTCATGATCGCCTACCCCAACACCCGGCCGATGTGCTCAGCCAACTGCGACGGCGCTGCGGCGGCGATCGTGTGCAACGGCGAAACCCTCAAAACGCTGTCGGCCGAACAACGTCGGCGCGCGGTGAAGGTGTCGGCGTCGGTGCTGACCTCCGACCCCTACGAAGAGGGCTGCCAGGTGCTGCCGAACGTCAACACGCTGACACGCAACGCGGCCGCCACCGCCTACGAGCAGGCCGGTATCGGACCCAAGGACCTCGACCTGGTCGAGCTGCACGACTGCTTCGCGACCGCCGAACTGGTCCACTACGACAACCTGATGCTGTGCGACGAAGGCGGCGCCGCCGACTTCTTCAACTCCGGCGCCACCTGGCGTGACGGCTCGACACCGGTCAATGTGTCCGGTGGTCTGCAGTCCAAGGGGCATCCGATCGCGGCGACCGGCATCGCCAATATCTGGGAGATCTGCCACCACCTGCGCGGCGAGGCCGGCGATCGTCAGATCGAGAACGCCAAGGTGGGGCTGGCCCACGTCATCGGGCTCGGTTCCGCATGTGGGGTCCACATCTTGGAGAAGTCCGCGGCCTGAATCGCGTTGGCGCGGGCGCTGTTCGGCGCCCCGAAGCGGGGCCGGCTATCGCGCGGTCAGCGACACCCCGATATCGGCCAACCCCGTCGCCCGCCCGAAGAGGTGGCCCTGGGCCAGTCCGCACCCGGCCAGGAATATGGTCTCCGCCTGGTCGGCGGTTTCGATCCCTTCGGCAATGACGGTGAGATTCAACGCTTCACACAATCCGATGACCGACCGGTACAGGGTGAGATTTCGTGCCGGGTCGACGCCCAGCGCGAGGCCGCGATCCAACTTCACGATCTGCACGGGCAATTCGTGCAGATACGTCAGCGAGTTGTAGCCGGCGCCGAAATCGTCCAGCGCGACTCTGATACCGAGGTCGTTCAAGCGTCTGATGGCCGCCGCTCCCTCGACCAAGTCGACGATGGGAACGGTCTCGGTGATCTCCAGAACGAGTCGGGCAGCAGGTAGGCCGTGCCGCGCGAGCGTGCGGCTGATGATGCCTTCGAATTCCGCGCTGCCAAGGCGGGCGGCACCGATGTTGACGTGGACGTCCAGGTCCAGATCGGCGGCCGCGATCTCCGCGCAGGCCTGATCCAGCACCAATGAATCCAGTTGAGCTCCAACGCCGTTCGCTTCAGCCAGTGAGACGAACGTCTGCGGGGGAATGTGCATCCCGCTCGGCGTCGTCCACCGCGCCAGCGCCTCCACTGCGACCGGTCTGCCCTGCGGGAGCGTGACGATCGGCTGATACTTCAGGCGGAAGCCCTGCGGCACTGCGCCCTTCGCCTGGCGTAGCGCTGTTGGAAAATCCTCCGACACACTGAAGGCCGGCCGGTAGACCACCGCGGTGTCCTTACCCAGCCGCTTGCCGGTGTACATCGAGATGTCGGCCTGCCGGAGCAGATCGTCCGACGTGGGCGGAAGACCGTGATGCCCCGGACTGACGAGGCCCATGCTCGCCCGTACCCGGATCGACGTCCCGTGCACCGAGAACGGACTCCGAAGCGCCACCCGCAGTTGGTCGGCGACGCTCTCGGGCGCTGCGACCTCGCCGGCGATCAGGATGGCGAACTCGTCTCCCCCGATGCGGGCCAACGTGTCGTCGCGGCCCAGGCAGCTGCGGAGGCGGGCACTGATCGCGCACAGCAATTCGTCACCGGCCGCGTGCCCGAACCGGTCGTTGACCTCTTTGAAGTCGTCGATGTCGACGAAGATCAAGATGAACGGGCCATCGCGGATCGCGTCGTCGATCCGCTGCGCCAGCAGCAACCGGTTGGGCAGGTTGGTCAACGCGTCATGGTGCGCTTGATGTGCCAGGCGGCGCTTGGCCTCGACGAGCTGGGCGGTCAGCACCCGCTGGATGCGCATCGCCACCAGATAGCGGGTCGCGACGAGCAACGCCAAGGCCAGGTAGGTGGACGCGAAGAACATGTCGATGCCGCGGCCGACGAGTACCTGGAACGCGAGGAGCGCCGTACTGCCCATGAAGCCGACATAGGGCAGGGTCAATTGCGCCCAGTTCGTGGGCAGTTCGTTCTGCGGCCGCGGCCGCGGCGGCAGTTCGAGCAGGCTCCACGCGATCAGCAGCGGCGCGATGACGAATCCGGTGCCGATCCACAGATCCAGGTTCGTCACCTCGACGCTGCGGAGGTAGGCCAGCAGCCGATCGGACGAGACGAGGGTGATCACCGCCGCCGCGAGCAGCATGTAGTTGGCCCGCCCCAGACGGTACGGCGGGTACCACATCGCGATCAGAACAGCGACCATGACCACCACGAGTTCCACGGTGGCGATGCCGAAGATGACCGCGGTGTTGGCCGATCGCCCCAATGCGCTGCTGTCCACCGCACCTGGCCGGGCGAGGTAGATGAACTGAGTGAACGACAGTGCGCTGATCAGTCCGTCGAGCACAGTGGTGAAGATTCGTGGCCACGCCGGCGCCCGGCCGGGCACGTCGTCATCGCGGCCGGCGCGGATCAGCAGGACCATTGCCGCGCAGAAGAAGAACGCACCGACGAAATAGCCGAGCACACTCAGCCACGGCGCGGTCGCACGCCGGTCGGCGTTATCGGTCAGCTGCCACAGGAGTTCGGCGCCCAGGAAGATCGCCACCGCCGTGATGAGGGTCGTCCGCCACCACCGTGACAGGCCGGTCACTCGCGGTATGACGACCAGCCCGACCACCAATGCTGCGACACCCACGATGGCCTCGAGGGTGAATTGCACCCGCAGTGCCGTCGCCACGCCCCACAGGCCGAGCGCGTTGAAGGCTGCCGCGGCGACGACCGCGGCAGACAGCCCGCAACGCAGGCGGCGACTCAAAAGCGACAACGCGCTCCCCTCCGGCCCGCGGCGTCGACCCCCCATATCGTGGCAGAATGGCGCGACGGCCGGGGCGGTTATCGCGCAACTGAGTGCGGTCAGCGGTCGACCGGCAAATCCGTCGGGTAGCCCGTATCCATCGCCTTCTGAACGGGTACTTCAACGACAATGAGGTTGATTCGACATGGGTAATGGACGCCCCAAAGTACTCATCATCGGTGGCGGTTTCGGTGGCCTGTTCTGTGCTCGCCGGCTCGGCCGCGTCGACGTCGATGTGACGTTGCTCGACCGCGCCGCCTGCCATGTATTCCAGCCGCTGCTCTATCAATGCGCAACGGGAACGCTCAGCATCGGGCAGATCAGCCGGTCGCTGCGCGAAGAACTGGCGGACCACCGCAACGTGACGACACTGCTGGGCGAAGCCATCCGGCTCGACGCCGACGCCCGCCGTGTCACGGCCCGTCGTCCCGACGAGACGATGTTCGACATCGACTACGACTACTTGGTGATCGCGGCAGGCATGCGGCAGTCCTACTTCGGGAAGGAGGAATTCGCGGCCTGGGCGCCAGGCATGAAGACGCTCGACGATGCGCTCAGCATCCGCCGCAGGGTTTTCGCGGCGTTCGAGATCGCCGAGACCTTGCCGCCCGGCCCGGAGCGCGACGAGTGGCTCACCTTCGCTGTCGCCGGCGCCGGACCCACAGGTGTCGAATTGGCCGGGCAGATCAGGGAACTCGCGACCCGGGCACTGGCCAACGAATTCCACAGCATCGAACCGGAGGAAGCCCGGGTGCTGTTGTTCGACGGCGGGGATCGCGTACTCAAGAGCTTCGCTCCCGCCCTGACCGACCGTGCAACGCGCGAACTCGAGAAATTGGGCGTCGAGATGCACTTCGGTGTCCACGTCAGTGATGTGCGCCGCGGCGGGGTGACCGTAAGTTCGAAAAGCGGTGGACCCGACAAGGATTACGCGACCCGCACGGTGTTGTGGACCGCCGGAGTCGAGGCGGTGCCCTTCGCCCGCCACGCCGCCGAGGTGCTGGGCGCGGGCAGCGACAGGTCGGGCCGCATCTCAGTCGACGCCGACCTGTCGGTGGCGGGGCATCCCCCGGTGTTCGTCATCGGCGACCTCGCCGGCCGCGACGGACTGCCCGGTGTTGCGGAGAACGCCATGCAGGGCGGTCTGCACGTCGCCGCGTGCATCAAGCGCGACCTCGATGGCCGCGCGCGCAAGAACTTTCGCTACCGCGACCTCGGGTCCGCGGCCTACATCAGCCGCGGCCACGCCCTGCTACAGGCCGGTCCAATCAAGCTGAGCGGCATCGCCGGGTGGCTGGGATGGGGCTTCATCCACATCGCATTCCTCACCGGGGTCCGCAACCGATTCAGCACTGTCGCAACCTGGATGGCGTCCATCGCCCGGGCCAACCGCAGCGACCGCACCTTCATTCTGGGCGGGTCCGGCCATCCCGAGGAACCGTATACGTGGCAGTCGCCGGTGCACCAGGGCAACGAAGCGGCGACGGAGCCCGACAGCCGCGATCAGAGTGCCGGGTGAGCGAAGCGGCAAGCCGACGGCCGGACGCAGTCCTATCGGACTGACATCCGGCCGTCTGGGGAACGGGTCAGTTGGCTGCGTCGACCTGGGCCGCGGTCTGCACCAGCGTGGCCGCCGGAGCGGGTCCGCCCAGCTTGCTCACCACGAAATCAGCAGCCTGATCGGCCATACCGTTGCTCTTGTACGAACTGTGGGCACTGCGGTCCAGCCCGCCCGGGTAGCAGACCGGGTCGCCGGTGGCGCACAGCTGAACGGTCTTGCCGGCGTAGGCACCGCCGATCGAGATCGGAGGGGCGCTGCGGTCGGCCAAGCCCAGGAACCAGTCGTCAGGGGTGCCGAACAGCGCCACCGCGGCGACATGCGATGCGACGGACGCCGGCAGCGGCCCGGAGATGCTGGCGGGCAACGTGATTCCGGCTGGAACCGTGCTCGACGTCGTATAGCCCGCAACCGCCGCGCCCTGCGAGTAGCCGCCCAGCACGATCTTCGTCGACGGGCATTCGGTCGCGACCGACTGAATCTTGTTGGCCGCATCCGCGACACCGTCGACCGCCTGGCCGAAGTTCAGCGACGCGGGATAATTCACGCCGTACGCCTCGACCGTCTTGCCCGGCAGCCGCGCGCTCAGCGCGTCGACGAACGCCTGGCCGGTGGCACCCACGCCGGGTGCCTCGAACGTGCCGCGGGCGAAGACGACCTCAACTGCGGCGCACGAGTCTTCGGCGGCGTTGGCCGTGGCAGCGGGACCGGCGAACAGACCGGCGACGACGGCGAACGACGCGAATGCCGCGAGAGCGCCTGTCTTGGTGGCGTTCTTCATGCGGGCCAGTGGTGTATTCATCAGATCGTCCCCATCCTCGAGCGGCTTCTGCCTGCTACAAGCGGGGATCCCCTACCTGCGATTCCACCGATGTCAAGTGATCTATCTCACCGGGACGAAACAGGCCCACCGGGATGGCCTACGCCGCGCTCGGCGTTGCCAATGCGGCTCATCGCCGTCCGCGGACTCCGGGGAGATGACCTACGCGTCGTAGGCGCGCAGCAGGGCCCGGGTGCGGGCCCTACCCTCCGGTGACGGATCGAACGTCGCGGCGACGTACTCGTCGACACCGGCCGCCGCCAATTCGTCGAGCCGTCCACGGACCGTGTTCTCGTCGCCGATGATGGCGGCGTCCTGTGGGCCCGCGTAGCCCTCGCGATCGAGCATCGCGCGGTACGACGGCAGGTGACCGTAGACGGCGAACTGTTCGGCCGCCTGCGCACGGGCCGCGTCGACGTCGTCGGTGACGCTGATCGGAAGCGACGCGGCGACCCGGACCGCGTCGGTTCGGCCGGCGCCCGCCGCAGCCTCACGAAGTGCCGGTCCGACATGTTCGGCCAGTGTCTTCGGTCCGGTCATCCACGTGCAGGTTCCCGAGGTCCGCCGCCCGGCGATCTTCAACAGCTGCGGACCGAGGGCCGCGATGTAGACCTCGGGCCGAGGCGCCCCGGAGATCATCAGGGCGCCGCGGGTGGTCACCGTCTCCCCCGCCGCGTCAGCGGGCTCACCGGCCAGCAGGGGCAACAGCCCGTCGAGGTATTCGTTGAGCCGGCGTACCGGCTTGTCCCACGGGATCCCCCACATCCCTTCGGTGACCGCTTGGTGGGTCATCCCCAGCCCCAACGTGAACCGGCCACCCGAGGCGAGACTCAGGGTGAGGGCCCGCTGCGCCATGAGCATCGGATGCAGGTTCTGGATCGGCACCACCCCGCTGGCCACTTCGATGGTGTCGACCTCATGCAGGGCGATCGCGAGCACCTCGAAAAGATCTGGCTCGTAGGGCAATTGGCTTATCCACACCCGCTTGAAGCCTTCGTCGCGCAGCATTGCCAGGTTGGCAATCGTCGCGTCGATCGGTGAGTCGCTGCCCGATCCGCTGAGTTGCCCGAACATGCTTACCTGCATCACCAACACGCTCCTGTCGCGTCACTGTCCGTCATCGCGCCGGTCTGCTGATCGACCCGATCCGCACTTCACTCTGCTGCACCCGGGCGCCCCACATCAAGCACGCCTGATCCGGCTCGGCCAACCGTGACATCTCAGTGACGAACGCGTCAGTTCGGTTTCCCGGGTTGTCGATTTTCCACAAGCTGGTCGGTACATGGTCGGCTTCGGTCGGGAAGCGAGGTAAGCCGCGGTGCTGCACCGGATGACCTTGCTGGCTCTGGCAGCACCAGGTCGGATTGTGGCGTGCGCGGTGTTCGTGATGATCGCGGCAGGCCTGTTCGGTGTCTCGGCGGCAGGCAATCTCAAGGCGGGCGGCTTCGTGGATCCCGATGCCGAATCCGCGCAGGCCACGCGCGTTCTGACCGACACGTTCGGCCAGGGCGACATGCAATTGGTCTTCACCGTCACCGACCCGCAGAACGCCCAGAGCGCGGCCGCTCGCGCCGTCGGGACGGCCATCGCCGATCGCGCGAGCAAGGACCCGGCCGTCACCGCGGTGGCCTCGCCGTGGACGGCGCCTGCGGCAGTATCCGGGTCGCTGATCAGCACGGACGGCCGGTCGGGGCTGGTCGTGGTGGGTCTTCGCGGCGGCGAGGACGCCGCGCCCGGGCATGCCCAGCGCCTGGCCGACGCCGTCGCGGCCAGCCTGGACGGGAAGTACCCCGAGATCGACGTGATGGCGGGCGGCTCGGCGATGGTCTTCTCGCAGATCAATTCTCAGACCCAACGCGACGTGGTGGTCATGGAGTCGATCGCGATACCACTGACGTTCGTGGTGCTGATCTGGGTGTTCAGAGGTGTGTGGGCCGCCCTGCTGCCGATCTCGGTCGGCACGTTCTCGATCGTGGGCTCGCTGGCGTTGCTCCGCGTCATCGCCTCGATCACTGATGTGTCGGTCTTCGCTCTGAGCCTCAGCGCGGCGCTGGGGCTCGCCCTGGCGGTGGACTACACCCTGCTGATCCTCAGCCGCTACCGCGACGAGATCGCCGCCGGCGCGCAACCGGACGCCGCCTTGCTCGCCACAATGGCGACGGCGGGGCGAACGGTTCTGTTCTCCGCGCTCACCGTGGCGATGTCGATGGCCGCGCTGGCGGTGTTCCCGCTGTACTTCCTGAAGTCGTTCGCCTACGCCGGCGTCGCCACCGTGGCGCTGTGTTCCCTTGCCGCCATGGTGATCACGCCGGCGGCGATCGTCCTGCTGGGCAGCCGGCTGACCGCACGGGACGCGGGCGGCAGACACCGGCGATCCGACGATCGATTCTGGTATCGCACAACGGTATTGATGACGCGGCGCGCCGGGATCGTCGCAGTGCTCGGCTCGACCGCGTTACTGACGCTGTGCCTGCCCTTCCTGGGGGTCCGGTGGGGTCTGCCCGATGAACGGGTGCTGCCGAATTCGGCGTCGGCTCATCGGGTGGGTGACATGCTGCGGACCGATTTCACCGAGAACGCCGAAGGAGCGATCAAGGTCGTGCTGCCCGACGCCGCCGGGCTGTCGAGCCAGGACATCGACACCTACGCGATGGCCGTGTCACGGGTGCCAGGTGTCGCCGAGGTGAGCACGCCGACGGCGCTCTTCGCCGCCGGCGTGCGCGCGGGTCCGCCGGCGGGCATGGCAGCCGTTCGCGACGGTGCGGCCTTTTTGACGGTCAGCACCACCGAGCCGGCCTTCTCCCCCGCCGCGGTCGACACACTCCGGGGCGTCGAGGCGCTGCCCGGCCCCGGCGGCCGGGACATCTGGCTGACCGGTGCCACGCAGGTGGGCCAGGACAGCGTGGCCGCGATCACCTCCCGGCTGCCGGTGGTGCTGGGCATCATCGCCACGGTCATGTTCGCCGTGATGTTCGTCCTGACCGGCAGTGTGGTGCTGCCGGTCAAGTCATTGATCCTGACGCTGCTGTCGCTGACGGCGTCGTTCGGGGCGCTGGTCTGGGTGTTCCAGGACGGCCATCTCGGGGCGCTGGGCACGACGGCAACCGGAACGCTGGTCGCCAACATGCCGATCCTGCTGTTCTGCATCGCGTTCGGGCTCTCGATGGACTACGAGGTCTTCATCGTGGCGCGCATCCGTGAGTTCTGGCTGGCCAGCGATCGATCTCGGCTCGCCAACGACGAAGCCGTTGCGCAGGGTCTTGCCCACACCGGCCGAGTGGTCACGGCCGCCGCCGCGATCATGACGATCTCGTTCGGCGCGCTGTTCGCGGCGAAGGTGTCCTTCATGCGCATGTTCGGGGTGGGTCTGACCTTGGCGATCGTCCTCGATGCCACGGTGGTACGGATGATGCTTCTCCCCGCCTTCATGCACTTGCTGGGCCGGCACAACTGGTGGGCACCGGCCCCGATCGCCCGTTGGCATGCCCGCATCGCCGGTCATCAGACGCCGTCGCCAGAGCCGGCGAAAAAGAACCCATCCATGGCGGCGTCGACTCCGAATGATGGATGCCATCGTTTGTCTCAGGAAGGAGTTGGGCCGTTGACCAGCGGTGACAGAGCCGGCACACCACTGATGACGCACGTCGTCGGGCCACCGGGTGCGCAGCAAACATCCGCCAGCCCGCTTTCGCCCGAGTCGACCCGCCTGCTCGACGACGTGCGCGTCGCGGCGCGCGCCCATGTCGGTGACTTCGTGCGGACCGAGGTGTGCCCCGGCTGGCGCACTCGGGGGTCGACATCGCCGGTGACGTGCTGGCCGACTTCGTGGACGGCGGCAAGTATCTGCGCTCGACGTTCATGTACCTGGGCTGGTTGTCGGGTGCCGGGGCGAGCGAGGCGGCCCTGCGGGCGTCGGCCAGCCTGGAGTTGCTCCACGCATTCGCGCTCATCCAGGATGACGTGATGGACGGTTCGGTGATGCGCCGGGCCAAGCCGTCGGTCCACGTGCGACTGCGGCAATGGCATCGCGACCGCTCCCTCGGCGGGCCCGCCGACAGTTTCGGCGAGTCGGCGGCGACACTGCTGGCCGACCTGTGCCTGGTGTGGGCCGAGCAGATGCTGCGGCGCAGCGGCGTCGACGCCGATGCCCTGGCCAGGGTGTGGCCGCGCTACGACGACATGCGCGTCGAGTTGGCCGTCGGCCAGTTCGCCGACCTGGTCGGTGGTTCCGGCGGCCTACCGACGCTGGACGCCGTGCTCGACATGCTGCGCCGCAAGTCGGGCAACTACACCGTGCGGCGACCCCTGGAACTCGGCGCCGAGATGGCCGGGTGTGACGCCGCGGTCCTCGATGCGCTGTCGGGATACGGTGCGGCCATCGGTGAAGCCTTTCAGCTGCGCGACGACATACTGGGTGTCTTCGGATCGCCCGCGGTGACCGGGAAATCGGCGTGCACCGACATGGAGTCCCACAAGGCGACCAGTGTGCTGGTCGCTGCCCACGAGCTGGCTGACCCACGGGTGCGATCGCAGCTCGACGAGCTGCGGGCTCTCCCCGAACTGGACGATGACGCCGTCGAGCGGTGGCGCGCACTGGTGCATGCCAGCGGCGCGGTGCACTGGGTGGAGGAACGGATTCTCCAGTTGCGCACCCGGGCGCTGAATCTGCTTGACGGCGTTCAGATTCCGGAGCAGCCGCGCAGCGCACTGACCGGCATGGCGCATGCGTGCACGGTGCGGGTGGCCTGATGTACGAAGACCGACCGAAGCCACGGTGAGACTCCCATGATCGGTTCCGAACTCGACGCCGCCGGTGTGCACCAGCCCGCACTGCGGGAGGCCTATCGGCAGTGTCGCGTGCTCAACGCCCGGCACGGTAAGACCTTCTTTCTGGCAACCCGGCTGCTTGCCCCTTACCAGCGCCCGGCGGTGCATGCGCTGTACGCCTTCGCTCGTCGTGCCGACGACATCCTCGACGATCGCGACACCGACCTGAGTCCGGACCAGCGCACCTCGGAGCTCACCGCACTGTCGAACAAGCTGTTCACCGGTCTCGTCGACCACGAACCGTGCGACGACGACCCGATCCTGGCGGCAGTGGTCGACACGGCACGGCGATACGCCATCGGCTGGGAGCTGTTCGACGACTTCCTGGCCTCGATGCGGATGGACCTCACCGTCACCGACTATCCGGATCGGAGCGCCCTCGAGCGCTACATGTACGGCTCAGCCGAAGTCATCGGCTTCCAGACGTTGCCGGTGCTGGGCACCGTAGTGCCGCGCGAGGAGGCCGCGCCCTACGCCGCGGCGCTGGGAAAAGCCTTTCAGCTGACCAACTTCCTGCGTGATGTCGACGAAGACCTTGCTCGCGGCCGGGTGTATCTGCCCGCCGACGAGCTGGCCGCGCACGGCGTCGATCGCGATCTGCTGTCGTGGTGTCAGGCGCACCGGCGAACCGATGCACGGGTACGTTCGGCGCTGATGGAACAACATGCGCTCACCCGGGCCGTGTACGCGCAAGCCCACCCGGGAATCGCCATGCTGGCACCGATTTCCCGTCCGTGTGTCGAAACCGCGCTGAACCTGTACTCCAAGATCCTGTCCCGCATCGAAGCGCTGGACTTCGAGATCTTCACGCAGCGGGCCACTGTGGGCACCCCGCAGCGTGTCGCCGTCGCCGCCGGCGGCCTCGGACGGGCCTGGGCCGCCCGCATCCGAGACAGGAGCCGTTGAGTGAGCTGCCGTGTCGCCGTGACCCGGCCCGAGCCGCGATGGCGGTAATACTGGCGTACACCGCACCCGCGCTGGGCCACCTGTTCCCGTTCTGCGCGTTGCTGACCGAGCTTGCGTCACGCGGTCACCAGGTGCACGTGCGCACGCTCGCCGCGGGAGTGGAACTGTGCCGCCAGTTGGGTTTCGACGCCGAGGCCGTCGATCCGCGGATCGAGGCGCTGCAGAGTGCCGGCCCGGCTGCCGGCGGGGTGCTGCGCGCAGCAGGCAACACTGTGCGCGTGCTCGGCCAGTGCGCACAATACGAAGTCGACGACTTCCGCGACGCGGTCAGAGACGTCGAGCCTGACATCTGCCTGATCGACGCCAACAGCTGGGGAGCCCAGTCCGCCGCCGAGACGATGCCGGGACCGTGGGTGGTGCTCAGTCCCTTCATCCCTTACCTGCGATCCCCCGGCTCCGCTCCGTTCGGCGCCGGTGTCACACCCCGCCCCGGCCCGGTCGGCTTCGTGCGCGACTGGGGAATACAGCTGGTCACCGCTGTGGTGTTCGACGTGCCGTTCAGATCCGAAATATCGCCGGTGCGAAAACGTTTGGGACTGCCGAAAGTGCGCAGCGCCGGCCAGCTGTTGCGACGGGCACCCGCACTGCTGATCGCGACCGGAAAGCCGTTCGAGTACCGGCACACCGACTGGGGCCCGAACGTCGAGCTCATCGGTCCAGCCGCGTTCGACCCACCGCCCACCGGAGACGAATCGTGGCTCGACGACATCGACGACCCGATCGTGCTGGTGACAACCTCGTCGCTGGCCCAGGCCGACAACGAACTCGTCGGCACCGCCATCGACGCGCTGGAAGGACTGCCGGTGCACGTGGTGGCGACACTGCCCGGCGGCGGGAACATCGATGTGCGGCAACGTCCCGGCGCGACCCTGTCACGCTTCACCGCGCACTCGGCGATCCTGGACCGCACGGTGTGCGTCATCACCCACGGCGGGATGGGCATCACGCAAAAAGCTTTGGCCCGTGGGATTCCGGTGTGTGTGGTGCCGTTCGGCCGCGACCAGTTCGAAGTGGCGCGCCGGGTCGAGGTCGCGCGGTGCGGGACGCGCCTACCGGCCCGCCGGCTCACCAGAGCGCGCCTGCGCGCGGCAGTCGAAGAGGCGATGACGATGGGCGAAGGTGCGGCCACGGTGGCCGCCGGCTTCGAGGCCACCGGCGGGGTGCGCCACGGCGCCGACCGCGTCGAAGGCCTGCTGCAGAAGTGGCCGCTGCGAACGCCGGGACGCTAGACCAACCCGAGGCGGGCTGCCTGCGCGACCGCGGCCGTGCGGGACGTCGCCCCCAGTTTGCGGCGGATGTTCGCCACGTGCCGGTGCACGGTATGCGGGCTCAGCTGGAGCTGCTCGGCGATCTCGCGATCACCGAGACCGTGTGCGACACAACCGAGAATCTCGCGTTCCCGGTCGGACAACAGCACTGATTCGCGGTTGGCATCGGGCTCCGCCCTCTGCTCGGGATGCAGCCCCTGGCGGCAGGCGCGGATGACAGAGTCGACGTCACCGTGCCAGGGAAAGTGCGATTGCCCTTGCAGCGGAATGAATTTCGCGCCGGGAATCGCGGCCGCGACCTCGCGTCCGAGCCGGTACGGGACCGCGCGATCATCACGCCGATGCACGACCGTCGTCGGCTGACGCACCAGCGGAAGATGCCCGCGGACATCGAAGCGGTAAACCAGGCTCAACAGTTCGGCGGCGGTGTCCGCGGACGCCGACTCACGCTGCAACCGCGCGAAACGCTCATGCTCGGCCGCCTCGGCACTGCCGAGGAAGATATCGCTGAGCATTCGCGAACCGAGCCCCCAGTGCGCGCGCACCGCCGCCACGATCGCGTCGCCAACCCCGGGGGCCGTGAGCACCTCGCCGTGCGGGTACGAGCCGTACAACACCAGCCGCTCCACGCGATCCGGGAACGCCGCGGCGAAAGCCGTCGCGGTACAGCTGCCCGACGAACCGCCGATCAGCGACACCCGGTCAAGCCCGAGCTCGTCGAGCAGGGCACGCAACATCGCGACCTCGCCGTCGAGGCTCAGATCGGCCTGCTGCACGTCCCGGTCCGACATCCCGACCCCGAGCCGGTCATAGCGAATCAGGGTGTACCCGTCCGCGACGCCCTCCCAGAACCGCCGCACCCCGGGGTTCTGCCAGTCCAGTTCGAGGTGGCTCACCCACCATGCGGGGGCCACCAGCGGCGGACCGTCGCCGCGCACCTCGTACGCCAGACGTCGCGCGCCGACCGGCAGGAAGCGAATCTCGGATTTCTCGAGCATCGCCGTTGAGCGTACGACGCCTTATCGGGGCGGATCGCCCTTCCAGAGGAAGCTGTTGACGTACTTGCCGAGATCCTGCGCCAGTTCCAGATTCGCGCCCGACGGCACACCGGGCCCATTGCCGGGTGCGAACTTGCGGTACGGACCGATGGCCGCACCGACCAGTGCGAGGTCGTTCTTCACCGCCGCCATCACGACGATCCGCGTGCGAGACGCCCCGGCGCCGCCCTGCGGGTAGACGTCGAGCACTTCACCGAAACCGAGCTGGTAACCGACCGTCGAGTTGGGCAGGACGTAGGCCACCGTCGCGTCGGGCTGCTTCTCCTTGAGGAGATCGTCGATGACCTCCTCGGCGGAACGGCCCTGCGCCGGGACCCCGAACAGCTCCATCGCTCCGCCGTCGCCGCCGGTGTAGGTCGCCGAGACACCGTCGCTCTGCATCGTGACCTTGTACGCCGTGCCCTCCGCCGGATAGGACACCGAGAACTCGCCGTCGGCGGACACGAAACGCGGGCTCGCCTGTACCGGCACACCCGTCGGCGGCCGCCCGCAATCGGGTGGACACGCGTAACGCACCGACGGGCCACCAGCCACGGCCCAGGCCGCCGTCGAGGCTCCGACCAGTACCCCCAACGTGACGACCAGTGGCACCAGCATCCGGCGCAACGGGGTAAACCGTTGTGGCCCAGCGGTATACGCACCCGGCGCCACCGCGTAACCGGGATAGAGTTCCGACACCGGCGGCGCGGTCGGGGCGGTCATGACTCTGTCGCATTCTGGAGCTGCGGGCGGTCTTGTCGACGCGCGGCCCGGGACGTCTGCGACGCCGCTTGTGCGGAGACACCGCAGGACGGGCAGAACCTGGTGTCGGGCACCACGTGGTGACACCACACACAGAGAATCGGAAGCGCCGGAAAGGTCTCGACGTCCTCGTCTCGCAACATGGTCACCTGCAGCGCCAATCGCAGGGCGATGACCGCCGCGACCGCGAACACCATGTGCACGGAGAATTGCAGATACGGCGGCAGCCGGTAGGCCTCGGCCAGGCCGACGCAGGCGTAGGCCGCGGCGCCGATGACCAACCCGAGACCGCCGACAGCCACCGTGCGAAGCCGACCGCGGTTGACGTACCACAGCCACGCTCCGATGAGGCCGCTGAGCGAGAGGCCGGTCAACGGCTCCCCGATTCCCCGCACCCCGGCCTGCAGCAAGAGGTCCTCGACGGGCAGATCGCCGGTCACCGCGCCGTCCCCGAACTGCGGGATCATTCTGATCACGTTGGTGGCGAGCAGGAACATCGCACCGCCCAAGAACCCGATCACGGCGCCGTGCAACGACTCTCGCACCGGAGGCCGCAGCAACCGAACCACGATCACCGGCACTTGCATTGCCAGCAAGCCGCCGAAGGGAATGACCACCGCGTCGCGGAGCAGACGCATGGTCGGCACTTGAGCGCCCAGCCCGAGGCTGTAGGACTCGGCCACGATGGCGCCGGTCAAGGTCGCCCACGCCACCCCGACCGCGGCACCCAGGACGGCGGTCAGCACCCACACCCAGGCGGGCAGGTCAGCCAGCACCCGCGACTCGATCAGGTAGATCGCGATGAGCGTGGGCGGTGCGAAGATGGCCAGCGCCAGCATCGGCACGTACCACTGCAGAACACAGAACGCGACGAGCACGGCCAGCAGAAGCCCGAGCGCGAACCGGAACGCCACCCGGGAGCGACTCGGCAGGTGCGGGAACATCGAGCTCACGATCGCGGGCTGGAGAACGTTCTCGCCCGGCGCGGCCCCGAAGTCGCTCACCCGCAGCGGGCTTGGGCGCTCACCGGGAGCCACCGACAGGTGCGCACCGCAGCGCACGCAGAACCGGCCCGCGGGGACGTCGTGGGCACAGCCCGGGCACGGCATCGTCGCGATGCCTGGCCGGCCGGTCACCGCGGACCCCGTTGCACGTCGAGGATGTCGCGCACCATGTTGTCCACGTCGGGACTCCCCAACCCGGTCACCATGTCGTAGCCCGCCTGCGAGATCGCAACGGCGTTGGTACCCAACGTGATGTCGTGGAATGCCGGCCGGGCCGCACCGGCTTTCAACCGGTAGAGCATCGGATTGAGCTCACCGAGCGGCCGCCCGCCGTTGGCGACCAGGAACTGATTCATCACCGCGGCGATACCGGCCCAGATCGGTGCGGATTGCGACGTGCCGCCCCCGACCACCAGCTGCTGGTTCTGCACGATGACCGCACCGGTCGAATTGTCGGCCACCGCCGAGACATCGGGAGTCAACCGGCGAACAGTGTTGGTCGTCGTGGTCACCCCGGCCTGCCACGGCGGCCGGTCGAAGAGGTTGGACACCCCACCGCCGCTGCCCTGCGTCAGTGGACCGTCGCTCCAGGCCTGTTCACCCAGCCACCGGTAGTTCTCGTCGGTGGACAGCGTGGTCCCACCCACACTGGTCACCTCGGGCAGCGACGCGACGGCATCGAGCCCCACGTCGGCCGGTCCGGGCGGTGCCGACCAGTCATGGCCGCGTTTGCATTCCAGACCGGCCAGATCACCGCTCGCGTCGAACACCGTGGTGCCGTGGGCAAGTGCGGTGGAGATCGCACCCCGGATCGGGGCCAGGTCGGCCGCGGTGATCAGCCTGTCGCAGCCCCAGCCGATGGACAGACTCCACACCGCCCCGGGGAACTGCCGGTCCACCGACTGCATCAGTTCGGCGATCTTGACGTAGGTGCCGCCACCGGCGACCGTAGTCCTGGCGTTGACCAGAACCTTGCGTGCGTCAGGCGCGATCGCGTGGGCGACTTGCAGATCCATCGTGGATTCGCCGCTGCGTTGTTCGGGCACGCCGCCGACAACCTCGGGCACGAGCCGCGGCAGCCCATAGGTGGTGGTGAACATGTCCAGGTCGGCCTGTTCGAATCCGTCGAATCCGAAGACCGCGATGGTGCCACCCTTGCCGGTGTAACCGGCCTCCGTCAGCGGGCGCACGTTGTAGGTCGTCCGCAACGAGTCCGGCGGCAGGCTGTGGTCGGGCACGTCCAAGGGCCGGAACGAGGGGCTGTTGGAGTGGTACGGCGTATAGCTGAGGATCCGCCCGAGACCAGTCACCGTGTCACGCAACGATACCGGGACGGCGGGCTGCTGAGGCGAGGCGTAGAACACCTGGCCGGCCTTTCCGCGGAAGTCGTGGACGGCCACCTGGAAGGCGGCGGCGACACGAGCGGGTGGGCCGCCGATGACCGCCCAGCGATCACCGGGCTGCCAGCGAACCGACAAGCCGTTGGCCGTCGCCCAGGCGTCGAGCCGGTCAGGGCGTTGCGCGTCAGGCAGCTCCGCGGTCAGCTCGACGCTGCGCGCCTGCGAGTCGCCCAGATTCGTCGATGCGGCAAGCAGCAACGCGAATGGGCCCGAAATCAATTGCGGGAGCCGTGAGTCCGAATGCGCTCGGAACGCGATCGCCGCGACGACCACGGCAGCGACGACGATCAGGACGAGTGGCACCCGCAGTGCGCGCACAGCGACGTGTGCTCCCCTCGACACCCCGCCAAGTTAGCGCATGCGGCAAACAAATGGGGAGCTATCCCGTCAGGCAGCCGAGCTCGTACAGCGCGGCGGGGATCGTCGCGTCCGCGGGAGCGGGGTGGCCGAGGCGTTCGTGCCGCAGACCTTGTGCTTGTCCTGGCTGATCCACTGGCCGCCGTTCTGCTGGAACACCAGTGTGCTCGGGGCACCCATGTCCGGGTTGGCCGTGCTGGACCACAGGCCGCTGGTCACCGCCCAGCCGTCGGCACATGTCACGTCGTCGATCCGGTAGATGTTGTCCTTGCTCACGGCGTGGACGGCCGCGGTGGCGGCGTCGGCGAAGTCGGCCTTGGCGCAGCCTGCGGCGGCAGTGGTTGCACTCGTGGTGCCCGACGGTGCGGGAGAATCCGACGACGAGCATCCGGACAGACCGATGATCGTCAGCCCCGCGAAAGCGACGACGACGCCCAGTCGACGGGCGGTGCGGTTCATCATCGGTGTTCCCCCAATGCCGAAATGGACTGCCGAAATGGACTGCCAAAAATGGACGGTAGCCATTGAACAATAGCTACCGTCCATCTCGAGATGGGTTGTGCCGCTAGGACTGAATCTGCCCGAGGGTGACCTGAACGGTGCGTGACGCGCCCGACGGGTCGTTGTAGGTCAGCGTGACGTCGTCGCCGGGCGCCTTGGAATGGATGGCGGCGACGAGTGCCTCCGGGCCGTCGATCACCTTGTTGTCGACCTTGGTGATCACCACACCCTTCGACATGCCCGCCGCTGCGGCCGGGCTGCCGTCCGCGACACCGGCGACCACCGCACCCCGCGCGCTGTCATCGGGGCTGAGCTGAACACCCAGCGAGGCGCGCTGCACTGTCCCGGTCGAAATCAGTTCGTCGGCAATACGTTTCGCTTGGTCGACTGGAATCGCGAAGCCGAGGCCGATCGATCCGCTCTGGGCCGCCTGCGAATCCTGGCCGCCGCCAAGGGATGCGATCGCGGAGTTGACGCCGATCAGGTTGCCGTTCATGTCCACCAGCGCGCCACCGGAGTTGCCGGGGTTGATCGCCGCATCGGTCTGGATGGCGCTCATGACCGAATGCTGACCGGACTGCTCGTCGCCGGTGGCGACGGGACGGTCCAGCGCACTGATGATGCCCGTCGTCACGGTGCCCTGCAGACCGAGCGGGGAGCCGACTGCGACGACGTTCTGGCCGACCTTCAGATCCTTCGACGATCCGATCGCAATCGGAGTGAGCCCCGAAACGTCCTGAGCCCGAACCACCGCGATGTCGTCGGCCGGGTCAGCGCCCACGACGGTGAACGGCACGGTCCGGCCGTCGGAGAACGTCACGGTCGCCGCCGTGCCGCCGCCGCTCTGGCCGAACGGCCGGCCGCCACGGCCGCCGGGGAGCTGGCCGTCCGGCGCGTCCTCGGCTGCCATCGGCCCGCTCCCCGCGGCCTGCGCAGCGGCAGCGACGACGTGATTGTTGGTCAAGATCAGCCCGTCGGAGCTCAGGATGATTCCGGACCCCTCCTCACTGCCCTGACCTGTGGTGATCTGCAGCTTCACGACACTGGGCAAGACCTTGTCCGAGACCTGTTCGACCGAACCGACAGGTGCCGAGCTGGCCGGCTGGCCGGCCACGGCGGGGTTCTTCGGCGCCCCGGGTGCGAGTTGCCCCAGTGCAGTAGCCGTCGGGCGCCCGGTGTGGTCGACCACGGCGACCGCCCCGGCGGCCCCGGCGATCATCGCGACCACCGCTGTTCCGCCGACCACAATGCCCACCCGCGACTTCATCCGTTGCCGGGGATTTTGCTGTGACGCAGATCTCCCATCCCGGGGCCGGGTCCCGTACGGGGGCGGATACATCTGCGTGGTGTCGGTGGCGCCGTAACCGTATTGATACCCGCCGGGGTACCACTGCCGTGAATTAGAATGTTCCACAGAATCTTTCGGCTGCCACTGGTAGTGGCCTTCCTGCGGCGAGTGTCCTGACCTGTAGTCCATTGCGTTCAGCTTCGCTTTCTCGTGACAAGAACCATCTGCGCCTCGAGGCGCCTGAAAGCAGTTTGCCTACGCCATCTGAGGCTTTGCTGAGAATGAGTTCGGTGTGAGCCAAGACTTTCGGCGAGTCAATCCGCTGTAGCGTGACGAGCGTGAACTTCTCCCGCCTGCCCTCTGTTGTTGCGTTCGGTGCCTGCACCGCCGCGTTTGCCGTGACCCTTGCGGCCTGCGGCTCGGACACCACCCCGTCGGCGAGCAAGTCCTCGACCGTCCCGGCGGTCTCGGCCACGGTCACCCAGGCGGCCGGTCCGGATGCCACCTGCCCGACCGCCCCGCCGGCCACCGCGGGAACTCCGGAGTGGACGTTGCCCGGCGCGACCGGCAGTGTCGCTGTCACCGGATCGACGGACACCGCGGCCCCGGTCGTCACGGTGACCGCCCCCTTCAGCGTGAACGCGACCGAGGTGCACACGCTGCAAGCGGGTACCGGACCGGTCGTCGCACCGACCGCCACCGTCTCGGTCTGCTACGAGGGTGTCAACGGCCGCGACGGCAGCGTGTTCGACAGCAGCTACCAGCGTGGCGAGCCGGCCGAATTCCCGCTCGACGGCGTGGTTCCCGGCTTCCAGAAGGCCATCGCGGGCCAGAAGGTCGGATCGACCGTCGCGGTCGCCATGGTGTCCGCCGACGGCTACCCGCAGGGTCAGCCGCGGGCCGGCATCCTGCCGGGTGACACGCTGGTCTTCGCCATCAAGATCCTCAGCGCCTCGTAGCCGGACTACGGCATGCAGGTGCTCTGAAGGCCGTTCACCAGCGCGTAGATGTCGTCCTTCTTCTGGTCGGCGTAGTCGATCGCGGTCCAGGTGGAGGGCTGCGGCCAGGCGTTGGACACCGTCGGCCCGTAACTTCCGTAGCCAAGGCCGTAGCCGTAGCCCGGGGATACGACGAACAGCGCGCTAACGGCGTCTCGCATGTCGTCGCTGGCCCGGCGTAGGTCGACCAGGGCCGGAGCCAGGCCCGGGACGATTCCCGGCCCGTTGACGTCTTCCATGTAATGGACGCCGTGGCTGATCATCGCGAGCTTGACGTTCGTGTCGCGCTGCTGGGCGGCTCCGCTGGCGTAGGGCGAGCTGATCACGATCCGCACTCCGCCGATGCCTGCATTGATGTCGTTGTCGAGGCTTTCGCGGACCTGGTCGAGCACGCCACAGGGCACTCGGACGGGATCGGCGGCGACTGGGGGCGCCGCAATTGTCGAGGTGCAGGTCACGAGTGCCGCGACCGCGATCACGTGAGTTTGCTTCATAGTCCACCTACGTAATGGGGCATCACCGTTGATGCCTGTACATAGCTGGAATTGACGGCGGTGTTACCGCCGCTCAGAACTTAGCCGAAGCTACCTGGCGACCGGCCAGTCCCAGACCGACATGTCGCCGGGCGGGTAGTTCATGCAGACATCGGTGGCCTTGGCGACGACGCCTTTGTTGTTGAAGAACAGCTTGGCCCAGTTGCCCCAGCGGGTCGCGACGAATTCGTAGTAGACGTTGGTCGCGGTGTCCTCGGAGTACTGCCGGCGCGCGACCGGGTCGAGCGAGAAGAACCAGTGGATGCGATCGAAGGCGATCTGCTGCACATCGGCGGGCCGGTTGCTGCGGTCGATCATGTAGCGCTCGAAGTACACCGGGCTGGTGTCGCGCGCCGCGGCCATGTACTGCTCGACATCGCACTGGGTGATGATGATGCGGTGCGGGATCGGGAAGTCGTCACTGGCATCGGCGGCAGCGGGGCCGGCGGTCATGACGCTTGCAGCCGCCGCCGCACTCAGCGCAAGACTTGCCAGCTTCGCGCGACTCATCAAACCAGCCATCGTTCTCCTGCCCTATTCCCTAAAACCTTAAGCCGACTAACTATATAGCGGTCCACATCGCAGTATCCACCCCAGCCCGCGATTGAACGGCGAATGTGACGAGTGAGACTCCCCCGCCGGTAACCGCTCAGCCGCCGTTGGTCACCGGGTTGGACGACAGCGTGATGAATTGGTCGTTGATCCACACACCCCAGCGGCCACCCCACATGTGCGTCCACACCACCGGATGGCCGGCCCACACCTCAGCCGGTTTGCGGGGCGCCCAATCCGGCGCCACCTCGCCCACGTTCTGATCCGGCGGCGGCGGGTCCGCGCTCGCGGGCGCGATACCGATCGCGAGTCCAACCGCGAGTGCGCCAACAGCAGTCAGCGCGGTTTTGATCAAGGTCATGAGCACGACTCCAGCGTCCAGACGTCATCGAGATACTTAGCAAATATAACCAGCAGACGGCGCGGGTAATCCCCTACCCCAGAACTTCGCGGGTCGCGGCGTTACGGCGTCGGTGCCGGCGTCGGCGTGATCGGAGCCGGTTGACCCGGGGTGTTGAACTCGTACCCCGGCGGCGGCGGACCGTTCAGCGAGTAATAGCCCGGCGGCAGCGCCGGGGTTCCTGGCGGCGGCGGCTTACCCGGGCCGTACTCGCTCGGGGGCGCCTCCGAACCCGGAGCGGTATACGACTTGAATCCGGGCGGCAGCGGCGGCGGCGCTCCGGCACCCGGTGGCGGCGCGACCGAGCCGCTGGCCGATGCGGACTCGTCGGGCCCGTAGTACGGGTCGCGGACGTTATGCCACATGTCCTTGAGTGAGCCGAGGACGCCGGGGGTGTTCTGCGAACCGTAGCCCGGGTTGGCGATCTCCGGCACCGAGGGCGGCGCTCCGGGTGGCGGAAGCGCGGGTGCGGGCGGAGCCGCCGGATCGACGGGCATCGCCACGGGTTGGCCCGGCGGGACGGCGGCAGGATCCGACGGGACCGGAATGGGGGTCGGCGTCATCGGGTCGGCGGCCGCCGTCGCGGCTCCGGCCAGGGCAGCGCCGACGGTGAAGCTCGCGATGGCGACTGCGTGGACAAGTGCCGCGGTGCGGTGCCGTTCAATCATGAATCCGGCGGTCCTCTCGATCTCCCTGCTAAGGGTTGCCCCTTGGCGTAGGGGCATCGTCGCACACATTGGCCGTCGGCGGGCCGGCGGCAAACTCGGTGTGCTTCCCGTCCTATCGCACGGCCGCCACATCCCGTTTCAGCACGCCTCGGTGCCCGCGCCGCGCGCAGGCACCGGGCGCGGACACGCGGGGCCGGGTCAGATCTGATTGGTTTCGGTGCTACCGGTGGCCGATCCCTTGAGGTATCGGGTGGCAAACCCGATCGACGCGACCGCCGCGACCACACCGATGACGCCCCACAGGACGATCGGGAACACCAGCGAGCCGAAGATGAAGTTGTAGGTCACCGCCAGGTAGATCGACCAGAGCACCCGGTAGATCGACCAGAACGCCAGCAGGCCGGTGCTGATCGCAATGTAGAGACTGTGCTGGCGCTCGACGCGGTCGATGTGCTGCGCGATGGGAGTCGGCACGATCTTCATGGGGTTCTTCCTCTCGTTGTCCGCCGCCTCGGTGGCGTCGATGAGAGAAGTGAAGAACTGCCGGACGGCTACCGATCCCAACTCAGAGCCGCATCGGCCGGCGGCTACAGCTCGTCGGAGAAGTCAGCGGTCAGCCAACGGTCGGGCCGAATCGTGAACAGCACGTTGGCGTGGCCCTCCATGGAGCGGACGAACTGACGCCCGCCTTCCTCACCGAGGTAGCGCACCGCGGTCTTCTCCAGGACCTCCGGCGGCGTCGGGTCGGTGGTCTCGACCAGGGTGCCCTCGACGACGACGTAGCGGTACGGCGGTTCCTCGTCTTGGACCACCAGCGTCGCCGCGCCCGCCTCGGCGATCAGCCGCGCCTTGCGCGTCGACGGGCCGGTGGAGATCTGGATGTCCCCACCGGGGACGTACTGGTACCAGATCGGGATGCTGGCCGGCGGCCGGCCGTCGGTGGTGGCGACGGATAGCACCGCCACATGTTTGGCGGCGAGGAATTCCTGCCGCTCGGACTCGGTCAGTTGTCTGGGCATATAGCCGCCAACTCCCCGATCTGCGGGGCTATTCCTGCGCGCGCAACACCCCTCGACGGGTCGTGGGATTGTCGGCGAGGTTCGGTAGGGTCTGCGCGTGACTTCGAGCCCAACCCTCAAATCTGTAAATGCCCGTCTTGCTGAAGAACTCGCCGTCGCAGAGGCCCGGGTGGCCGCCGCGGTCCGGCTGCTCGACGAGGGTGCGACCGTTCCGTTCATCGCCCGCTACCGCAAGGAAGTCACCGGCAGCCTCGACGACGGCCAACTGCGGGACCTCGAGGAGCGGCTGCGCTATCTGCGCGAGCTCGACGAACGGCGGGACGCGGTGCTCGCGTCGATCGATGAGCAGGGCAAGCTGACCGACGAGCTGAAATCCGCGCTGCTGAGTGCCGACACGAAGTCTCGGATCGAGGACATCTATCTGCCGTACAAACCGAAACGGCGCACCAAAGCCCAGATCGCACGGGAAGCCGGTCTGGAGCCGCTCGCCGACCGGCTGCTCGCCGACCCGGCCGTCGCCCCCGAGGCCGTCGCCGCCGAATTCCTCACCGCCGACGTCGCCGACGCCGCGGCGGCACTCGACGGCGCGCGGCACATCCTCGTCGAACGGGCGGCCGAGGATGCCGAGCTGGTGGGTGCGATTCGGGCCAAGTTCTGGGCCGACGGCGCGGTGCGGACCGCACCGTTTTCCGACGAGGCCGCGAAGAGCCCAGCGGCACAGAAGTTTCGGGACTACTTCGAATTCACCGAGCGGCTGGAGGACATGCCGTCGCACCGGGTGCTGGCGGTGCTGCGCGGCGAGAAGGAACAAGCCCTCACGGTCCGCTTCGACGGCGGCAGCGACGACGCCTACGAGGTGATGGTCGCTCACGCCCTCGGCGTCGATCTGACCGCAAAAGCGCCTGCCACCCCATGGTTGGCCACCACGGTCCGGTTGGCCTGGCGCACCCGGCTGATGATCTCCGGTGCAGTCGATGCGCGGATGCGGCTGCGTCAGCGCGCCGAGGAGGACGCGGTCGCCGTGTTCGCCAAGAACCTCAAGGATCTGCTGTTGGCGGCGCCGGCGGGTACCCGCACCACCCTCGGACTCGATCCGGGGTTCCGCACCGGGGTCAAGGTCGCCGTCGTCGACGACACCGGCAAGGTATTGGAAACCTGCGCCATCTTCCCGCATCAGCCTCAGCGCCAATGGGATTCGGCCAAGGCGACCCTGGCCGCCCTGGTCGCCCGCCATGGCGTCGAGCTGATTGCGATCGGTAATGGCACCGCGTCGCGGGAGACCGATGCACTGGCCACCGAACTGATCGCCGACATCCGCGCGGCAGGAGCCAGTGCACCCGCCAAGGCCATGGTCAGCGAGGCCGGGGCGTCGGTGTATTCGGCGTCGGCCTACGCCGCGCGCGAGCTGCCGGCCCTGGACGTGACGGTGCGCGGCGCGGTGTCGATCGCCCGCCGGCTGCAGGACCCGCTGGCCGAACTGGTGAAGATCGAACCGAAGTCGATCGGCGTGGGCCAGTACCAGCACGACGTCACCCCCGGCACCCTGGCGCGCAGCCTCGATGCGGTGGTGGAGGACGCGGTGAACGCCGTCGGGGTCGACCTGAACACGGCGTCGGTTCCGCTGCTGTCGCGGGTGTCGGGTGTCTCCGAGTCGCTGGCCGAAGCGATCGTCGCCTACCGTGAGAAGACCGGACCGTTCCGCAGCCGCACCGCCTTGCTCGAAGTTCCGCGGCTGGGCCCCAAGGCTTTTGAACAGTGTGCCGGATTCCTGCGGATTCGCGGCGGTGACGACGCCCTCGACGCATCAGGTGTGCACCCGGAGGCCTATCCGGTGGTGCGGCGGATCCTCGACCGCTCGGGCATCACGATGGCCGAACTGATCGGCAACGAACGAACGCTGCGCACCCTGCGGCCCGCCGACTTTGCCGACGACAGATTCGGTGTGCCCACGGTGACCGACATCCTCGCCGAGCTGGAGAAGCCGGGCCGCGATCCGCGGCCGGCCTTCTCCACCGCGACTTTCGCCGCAGGCGTGGAGAAGGTGGCCGACCTCAAAGTCGGAATGGTGCTCGAAGGTGTCGTGACCAACGTCGCGGCGTTCGGCGCCTTCGTCGACGTCGGCGTCCATCAAGACGGTTTGGTGCACGTCTCGGCGATGTCGGACCGATTCGTCTCCGATCCCCATGAAGTGGTGCGCTCAGGTCAAGTGGTGCGGGTCAAAGTCGTCGACGTCGACGTGGATCGCCAGCGGATCGGACTGACCCTGCGCCTGGGCGATACTCCCAAGCGCGATCAGCCCAAGCGCCCTGAGCAGGGCACCCGGCCCGGCGCCAACCGGGAGCGCCGTCAGCCCGCCCGCGCCGACCACCGACGGCGCGATGACAAGCCCTCCACCGGGTCGATGGCGCAGGCGCTGCGCGACGCCGGATTCGGCCGGTAAGCCGGAGCCCGACTGTGCACGAAATATCGCCGATAAACGTTCAGACGGATCGGAGATTCCCAGTGCACCCGCAGGCGGCATTCAATTCACTAGCAGATTCGGACACATTCCTGGGAATTCTCAGCCGGCATTAACGCATTTCACGACTTTCCGTCAGAAAACTCTCTTGAACTGCGCTTATACCGTCATATTATCGGTTATTCACCGCGCTGTGCGATATTTCACGACAGTGGGTTCACACGGAATTCGGAAGCGCATTCACGCGCTATAGCGGCCATGACAGATACCGCTTTTTCTGAATCCATGAACCCGATCGCGGTCCGCCGGCACGGCGACCCGCGCGTGACCGGCACCGCGGTGGCGTTCACCGAACATCGGTACAACCAGGACGAGGTGTCAGCCCAGCTCACCTCGTTCGCCGAACCCGGCTTCGCCCGATTCGCGGCCAGCAGCGGGGTCGAATACCGCAGTCTGGCACTGCCGTTGGAGCGCTACCCGCGGCTGACCGGCTTCACCGAGGCCAACGCGGCGTACCTCGAGGTCGCCGCCGAACTCGGTGAGCACGCTGTGCGGCGGGCACTCGACGCCGCACACGTGCGTCCCGACGAGGTCGACGCGATCGTGACCGTGTCGAGCACGGGGGTGGCCGTGCCGACCATCGACGCCCGGATCGCGTCCGCGGTGGGGCTGCGGCCCGACGTCAAACGCATCCCGCTGTTCGGCCTCGGTTGCGTGGCCGGCGCGGCCGGGCTGGCCCGGGTGCACGATTACCTGCGCGGCTTCCCCGACCAGGTCGCCGTGCTGCTGTCGGTGGAACTGTGTTCCCTGACGCTGCAACGCGACGACACGTCGATCCCCGCATTGATCGGCGTGTGTCTCTTCGGTGACGGCGCGGCGGCCGTCGTCGCCGCCGGAGCCGATCGGGCGCCGGCCGGGCTGCCCGTTCATCCGGGACCGCGGATCCTCGCGACCCGCAGCAGGCTCTTCGCCGACACCGTCGACGTCATGGGCTGGAACGTCAGCTCCAGCGGTTTCCAGCTGGTGATGTCGCGTGACGTCCCGAAGATGGCCGACGACCATCTGCGCGACGAGGTCGACCGGTTCCTCGCCGACCAGGGTTTGACCACCGCCGACATCTCGACGTGGGTGTGTCATCCCGGCGGCCCCAAGGTGCTCGACGCCATGCACAACGCCATCGGCATGCCGCCGGAAGCGCTGCGACACAGCTGGCAGTCCATGCGGGACAACGGCAACATCTCCTCGGCGTCGGTGCTCGACGTCCTCGACCGCACTGTCGCCGACAGCCCGGCGGCGGGCTCGCTGGGGCTGATGCTGGCGATGGGGCCGGGCTTCAGCTTCGAGCTGTTGCTGCTGGGCTGGTGAGGGAGATGAGTTTCTACTACCTGTTCATCCTGCTGATCGGCGTCGAGCGTCTCGTCGAGCTGGTGGTGTCGCGTCGTAACGCACAATGGTCGTTTGCCCAGGGCGGCAGAGAATTTGGACGCGGACACTATCCGGCGATGGTGGCGATGCACACCCTGCTCCTCGCATCGTGCGTGGCCGAGGTGGCGACCCAGCACCGACCGTTCCTGCCCTGGCTCGGCTGGCCGATGCTGGCGGTCGTCGTGGCCAGCACGGTGGTGCGCTGGTGGTGTGTGGCTGTGCTGGGTAAGCACTGGAACCCCCGGCTGATCGTCATCAAGGGAGCTCCCCTGGTCCGCAACGGGCCGTACCGATGGCTGCATCACCCGAACTACACGGCCGTCGCGGCCGAAGTGGCCGCGCTGCCGCTGGTGCATTCGGCCTGGGTGACGGCGATCGTGTTCAGCATTGCCAACGCTGCGGTGCTCACCGTGCGCATTCGCGCCGAGAACACCGCGCTGGGGTATGCCTGAGATCCGGCCGAAATTGTCTCCACTGTCAGAGCCGCTGGATCCCAACACCTTTCGACGGTGAGACCATTTCGCCCGCCCACTCGGGTCACCGGTGTTACGTTGGGTTCTTGTTGAAGTCGTGCACAGCCACATCGAGGGGCCTTCAATGAGCACTGCTGCCGAACGCGCCGACCAGCTTGCTTTGGTGGCCCGGCTCAAGTCCGCCTATCCGGAATTGCCGGACGCTCCGACCCCGGATCTGCTCAACCACGCCAGGTTCGTCGCCTACATGAAGCCGGTGCACGATGTCGGCGGCGAACCGGACGCTCCGATGAAGTACGAGAACAAGGACTACGAGTACTGGGAGCACATGACGTATGTCATCTGCGAGGTGCTCGCGTGGCGCGGAATCTGGCTCTCCGAGGAACGCCGTCGGATCGGCAACGTCGACGTCCAGCGCGCTGTCTACCTCGGCTTCCCGTACTACGGCCGCTGGCTGCTGTCGGTCGCTCGGGTCCTGATCGAAAAGCACCACATCGGTCTCACCGAACTGACTGAGCGGATGGCGGAGGTCAAGGAACGCTACGCCGGCGGGCTGGAGGGAAAGACCCTGGCGGCCAAGCCCAAGTTCGAAGGTGACGGATCGCAGGTCAAGCGCAACAGTCACATCGTGCACGCCCAGGGCAAGGGCGACCCGCAGGTCTACGCGGGCAAGGCCGGCGAGCCGAGGTTCAAGGTCGGTGACCCGGTCGTCGTCCGTGAACTTCCGGTCCTGTTCTACACCCGCACCCCGGAATACGTCCGCGGCGCCACCGGCGTCATCGATGCGGTGGCCTACGAGAGCCCGGCCGCCGAGGACGAGACGTGGGACATCCCCGACGCCAAGCCCGAATGGTTCTATGTCGTCAAATTCAGCATGTCCGAGCTGTGGAACGACTTCAACGGCCCGGACAGCGACAGCTTGCGCACCGAGATCCCCGAGCACTGGCTTCAGCCCGCATAGGAACGGACGGACATGACCGACCACGGCCACGATCACGACCATGACCACGACCGCACCGTCAAGCCGATGGTCGACGAGATCACCGACTTCGAGGTGCTCGAGATCGCGCTGCGCGAATTGTGCATCGAGAAGGGCATTTTCACCGCAGAGGAGCACCGCCGCTTCACCGAGTTCGCCGAGCAGATCGGGCCCACACCGGCGGCTCGCCTGGTGGCCCGCGCGTGGCTGGATCCCGACTTCAAAGCACTCGCACTCGCCGAACCGATGACCGCCAGCAAGGAGGTCGGTGTCGACTGGCTCGAGCCGACCGGCTTCGGCACCCCCAGCGACTTCACCGCGTTCCAGATCCTCGAAGACACCCCGGTCCTGCACAACGTGATCGTCTGCGCCCTGTGCTCCTGCTACCCGCGACCCATCCTCGGCAACTCCCCCGAGTGGTACCGGACACCGAACTACCGGCGGCGGCTGGTGCGCTGGCCCCGGCAGGTTCTCGCCGAGTTCGGCCTCTACCTGTCCGACGACATCGAAGTCCGCGTGCAGGATTCCAACCAGAAGCACCGCTTCATGGTCATGCCGATGCGACCCGAGGGCACCGACGGCTGGACCGAGGACCAGCTGACCGAGATCATCACCCGCGACTGCCTGATCGGCGTCGCGCTGCCGAAGCCCGGGGTGACCACCAATGTCATCACCGACACGCGTCCCGCCGTACATCCGGTCGGCGAATGAAACCCGAGCCGTTACAACAGATCGTCGACCGCAATCAGGTCTGGCCGGTGATGGCGGCCAAATACGGGGTGGAGAACCCGGTGCCCCCGTGGAAGACCAGCCTCGACGGGCTCTGCGACGCACTCGATCACGCAGCGTGTGAGGCCGACGTCCCGACCTTCAAAGAACGCCGCGACGAGGAGGACGATCTGTCGGCCACCGTGTATGCCGACCTCCCCTACCCCGAGAACCAGCTGGTCTCATTGGCGCACTCGCTGCTGTCCCGGGGTGTTATCACCGAAGATGAACTGCAGCAACGCCTTTCCGCCGTCCGTGCCCGGCTGGAGGCCTGACACCAGGGGGCGTGTCCCCCGATCGGTGGACATCTCATTCATCCGGTGTTGCGGCCGATCGGTGGATATTTCGCGAGGCCACGCCGGGACATAGTTGCCTGGTGAGCCGTCAAGCAAGCGGCGGCTCTCCCTACTCAGAGGATGGCAACGATGAACAGCGGCATGATCTTGTCGAAGCGCACGGCAGCGGCGTCCAGCGCAATCGGTATCCGCCCAGCGTATTTCGTTCAGCACGGAAACGGCATCTTCCGCCCCACGCCGTCGGCGGCTGCCTCCTGGAGCGAGGGCCTGCTCAGCGGTCAGGCGATCGCCGGGCTTGCGGCATCAACACTGGAACGCAAGTACGGCAGCGTCGGATACCTGCCCACCCGGCTGACGCTCGACCTGCTCAAACCTGCCCGTGCCGTCCCCACCCATACCCAGACGCGGCTGATCCGGCACGGAAACCGCATGCGGACCGCCGAATGCGACATCATCCAGGACGACTGGATCGTGGCACGCGCAACTCTGTTGCAATACCGGCAATCTCAGACACCGGACGGAACGGGCACCGCGCCCGCGCAGCCCGCCGGCTCACCGCCCGACACCGAGGACCACGCCCTCTACGTCGACGGCGACGGAACCGGGTGGAGCCCGACGGGCGAGCAGAACACCGCCGGACGCAAGCGCGCCTACTACGGCGGTCTGGACGCGGTGGCCGGTCTGCAGGCGACACCCTTCGTCCGTGCCGCGGTGGTCGCCGAGGCGGCCGCGAACCTGGTCACCAACCTGGGCGCCGGTGAAATCGGCTACATCAACGGGGACCTGACAGTGGCCCTGTCGCGGCTGCCGCGCGGTGTCTTCATCGGGGTGCAAGCCGACACCCACTTCGCCGAGAACGGAGTGTCCGTGGGCAGCGCCACCCTGTTCGACGATGCGGGCCCGTTCGGCACCAGCATGGTCACTGCGGTCGCGAATCCTGCGGGCCGTAGCGGCACCCGCCCGCGCGACTGAGCGTCAGGCCGCCTCAGCCGAAACTAGAGTGCACCAATGAGCCTCGTCACCTATCAGCTGGAAGAGCACGTCGCGACGATCACCCTCAACCGGCCCGAAGCGCGCAACGCCATCAACGGCCCGCTCCGCCAGGACATCAATGCGGCGTGGGATCGGTTCCGTGACGAGGAGGAAGCCTGGGTGGGAATTCTGACCGCCAACGGCGACGTCTTCTGCGCGGGTGGTGACCTCAAGGACGGCGAGGGCTCGGTGGGCACCTTCGGCGGGACGTTCTGGGAGAAGCCGACGATCAATTCGTTCGAGTCCGGCATGGAACTGTTCAAACCCACGATCGCCGCCGTGCACGGTCCCTGCGTCGGCTACGGAGTCACCGGAGTGCTGTTCTGCGACTTTGTGATCGCATCGACCGAAGCGACCTTCAGCTTCCCCGAAGTGACTCTCGGCGTGCCGACCATCGTCGGCGCCATTCGGTTACCGCACCGCGTCGGCTGGGCCAACGCGATGGAGCTGCTTCTCACCGGCAAGCCCATCAGCGCCGAGCGGGCCAAGGAGATCGGGCTGGTGTGGAAGCTCGTCGAACCCCAGGATCTGCAGGCCGAGGCCCAGGCCTGGGCCAGAACCCTGACCGCGGCCGCGCCGCTGGCGCAGCGAGCCACCAAGGAAGTGGCTTGGCGGACCGCCGACATGGGCTGGATCGAGTCGGTGCGTTTCGGCGAGGTGATGCGGAAGGTCGCCGGCGCCACCGAGGACGTCGCCGAAGGCCTGCAGGCATGGCGGGAGAAGCGCACGCCGCAGTGGAAGGGCCGCTGAACCGGCTAGCTCGGCGGGTCGGGTGCCGGCACGTGCAGCCACCGTTCGTAACTGCCTGCGTAGGTGCCGTCGTGGAGCGCACCGGCGAGCCAGGCGTCGGTCGCAACGGCGATGGGGCTGTCCTTGGGCAGCAGGTAGGCCTTGACCTCGGAGGTGAAGGGATCCGCCGGGTGCTGGGCCACCAACTCGGGGTGCAGCGACGACTGGTAGATGGCTTCGATGGCATCGGTGACCATGACATCGGCGCCACCGGTCGTGAGCTGATCGAAGATGGTGGTGTTGTCCGGCCATATCGTGAGCTGCGCGTCCGGGAAGTGGGTGCGGGCGAACTGTTCGTTGGTGCCGCCGCTGTTCTCGATGACCCGTACCCCGGGCTGGTTGATCTGCTCGACGGTCGCCAACCGCTCGGCGTTGGCCGCCGGGACCAGCGCGGTCTTACCGCCGGCCAGGTAGGGCCGGGTGACGTCGACGACGCGGCGGCGCTCGGGGGTGTCGGTGATGCCGCCCATGGCGATGTCGCATCGTCCCGGTGAGGTGAGGTCCGCGACGAGGGTCCGCCAGGTGGTGGGGACGAACACCGGGGTGCGCCCGAGATGCTCGGCCAAATCGGCGGCCATGTCGATGTCGACCCCGCTGTACTGTCCTGTCGCCGGGTCGCGGTAGGTCAGGGGCCGGTAGTCGCCGGTGGTGCAGACCTTCAGGGTGGCCGGTCCGCCTGCCCAGGCGACCGACGGCGCGACGCACGCGGTGATCGCAGCGGTGATGGCGAGTGCACCAAAGGTCAACGGCCGCATACGATCACCGCACCCGCAGCGCGTCGGAGAGGTATTCGGCGCGGCAGGCGCGCCGGGCCAGTTTGCCGCTGGTGGTGCGCGGGATGGCGCCCGCGGGCAGCAGCCGCACGTCGGCGGCCTCGATACCGTGCCGATCGACCACCGCCGACCGGATGGCTGCGATCGCGGCTGCCGGGTCGCTGCGGCTGGTGCCGGCCGCCCGTTCAGCGATGATCACCAGCTGTTCTGCGGCGTCTTGTGTTGTCGCACCGGGCATCTGGCTCCTCGGAACCGTGAACGCAGCCACGTACCCGCCCCGGACGAGTGCTGAGGAATCCGCGGCGGTCCTCTCGATGTCGTGCGGATACAACGTGCGGCCGTCGAGCACCACGATGTCGGCGAGGCGCCCGGCGACGTAGAGCTCGCCGCCGCGATAGAAGCCGAGGTCGCCGGTGCGCAACCAGGCGCCGTCGGCGGGCACGCTGCCGGCGTGGCTGTCCTCGATCCGCCGGCGGACGAGCCTGGCCCCGAAGACTCGGCGGCTCTCCTCCGGCTGACCCCAATAGCCGCGGCCGACGTTGTTTCCGTGCAACCAGATTTCACCGACCCGGCCGTCGGGCAGCTCTTCGCCCGTCGCCGGGTCGACGATCGCCGCCCACAGACTGCGGGCCACCTGACCGCACGACACCTGAGTGATCGCATCGGCGTCCTCGCCGGCCTCCTGCACCAGTCCTTGCGCCAGCCGCTCCCGGTCCAGGCGGATCACGGTGGGCTGCGCGGTCGGTGCGATGGTCGCGACGAACAGGGTGGCCTCGGCGATGCCATAGGACGGCTTGAACGACGTCGGCGGCAGACCATGGGGTGCGAACGCCTCGGAGAATGTGGCGATCGCGTCGGCGCTCACCGGTTCGGACCCGATGATCATCACCACATTGCTGAGATCGATGTCGTCTCCGGCGTCAGGCAGGCCGCGCGCAGCGGTCCACTCGTAGGCGAAATTCGGTGCGGCGGTGATGACATGGCCGGTCCGTGATGCATCGGAGAGCGCCCGGATCCAGCGTTGCGGCCTGCGGATGAAGGCGGTCGGTGACAGCAGTGTGGAGTGCCCGCCATACACCGTCGGGAAGCCGATCATCGACAATCCCATATCGTGGTAGAGCGGTAACCAGCTGACGCCGTGGGTATTTCGGTCGAGGAGGTCGATCGACAGGATCATCTGGATCAGGTTGGTACCGACGGCCCGGTGGGTGATCTCCACGCCGGCCGGCGGCCGGGTAGAGCCCGACGTGTACTGCAGATGTGACACGTCGTCGACGTCGACCACGGTCTCGACGAAGTCGGCGGCCGAGGAATCGGGAATCTCGTCGATGATCAGCAGCTGCGGCTGCCGAGCCGACGGCAGCTTGGCCAGAAACCCGCGCACACTGTCAGCCGCGGCCGCGGTGGTCAGCACCAGGGTGGGCTGCGAATCACCGAGAGCGGTGTCGAGACGTTCGGCGTGGCCGGGCAATTCGGGCGCGAACAACGGCACAGCGATGGTGCCCGCTTTGATCGCGGCGAAGAAACCGGCGATGTAGTCCAGTCCCTGCGGCGCCAAGATCGCGACCCGGTCACCGCGGGCAGCGCTGCGCTGTACATGGGCCGCGATCGCGCGCAGGCGCTGACCGAGCTGAGTCCAGGTCAGCTCGAAGACCGCCGGTTCGGCCGAGCGGCTGTAATCGAGGTAGCGGTACGCGATGGTGTCGCCGACGTTGGCGATGTTGCGGTCGATCAACGAGATCAGCGTCACGCCCGCTGGTAAGACGACGTTTCCGTCGGCGTCCAAGCAGTCTTCGATCCGAAGCAGACCCTCTGGTGCGTCGACGTGGCCGCGGTCCATGCCAGGAGTCTAGGACGCTATCGTGAGTGCGATTTTCGACGACGACCCGAGGAGAGCATGTCGAGCTGGATCGCCGAGCTGGTCCAACTCGACCGCAGCGGGCACACTTTTCGCGCATCGGCGTCCTACGGTGCGGGTCCCCGGCTCTTCGGCGGGTTGATCGCCGCGCAGGCGCTGGCCGCCGCGGGTGCCACCGTGGAACCCGGCCGGCTGCCGCAGTCGCTGCACGCCTACTTCATCAAAGGCGGCCGGATCGGCGTCGACATCCACTTCACCGTCGAGATCACCCGGGACGGCCGCTCTTTCAACACCCGACGCGTCACCGCGATGCAGGACGGCGTCGCGATATTCGAGATGCTGGCGTCGTTCCACCAACCCGAGACGACCACCGACTGGCAGCTGCCGCGGGAGCCGCGGGTGCCGCTGACGGACGCGACGCTTCTCACACGACTGCCGGTCGAGTGGGCCGATCACTTCGACATCCGGCTCGCACCCGGGCCGCAAAGCCGCGTCGAATGGCCCACCCAGCCGTTCTGGTTCCGCACCCGCGAACCGGTCGAGGACGATCCGCTGCTGCGGGCCTGCGCGCTGACGTTCATCTCCGACCTGGGCATGGTGTCCTCGGCCCGTCCGCCGGGCCCGGAATTCCCCGGTCCGGGCGGAGCCGCCAGCCTCGACCACGCGTTGTGGCTGCACCGGCCGACCGACCCCCACCAGTGGCATCTCTACGACGCGACCGCGGTGAGCCACAGCGACGCGCGGGGGTTGGCGCACGGCTCATTTCAGCGTGATGACGGTACCCTGATCGCCAGCGTCGCCCAGGAATCTCTCTGGCGAACCTGAGCCCAGCTTTCTACGTGCCTATGGCGTGCGAATCCGCAGGTCACAGCAAGGCAGGACCCAGCGCACACACAGCCGGAAACAACGGTGTTTAGCAGAGACCGGCTACGGGAACAAACTCGCATTCGACCGCGTTGACGCGACGTCGAATGCGGAAACGAAAGGCACGGATCATGACGGTTGATTACGACGCCCCCCGCCGCACCCAGGCCGAGCCTGAGGAAGAGTCGCTTGAAGACCTGGCGGGACGGCGTAAAGACACGGCCACGGCCGTAATAGATATCGATGAGGCGGAAGCGGCGGACTCCTTCGAGCTGCCCGGTGCCGACCTTTCAGACGAAGAGCTCACGGTGCGGGTCATCCCCAAGCAGGCTGACGAGTTCACCTGCAGCAGCTGCTTTCTGGTGCACCACCGCAGCCGGCTGGCGGATGCCACCAGCCTGATCTGCACCGACTGCGCCTAACCGGCCGGTCGGCACGGTCCCACCTGGCGGTGGGCGTGCTCGTCGTCGCGCCGTGAATCTGCACGGCGGGTCAACGGCACGCCCCCGCGCGCGACTCAGGCGATGACGCGGACCAGGAAGGGCGCCATATCTTTGGCGCGCACCGCGGACACCGCGACGACCGTGTCGGTGACTTCCAGCATCTGGTTGTTGCCGAGGAACATCGCGACGCTCTGGGTGCCATCCGGCCCGTAGAAGATCAGATCGCCGGGCAACGCCTGATCGGCGGTGACGTGCTGGCCCACCTTGTACATGTCGCCCGACGAGCGCGGCAGCTTGGCGCCGACGCCGGCGTAGATGTACTGGATCAGGCCCGAGGAGTCGAAGCCGACGACGGCTGCGCTCGGCCCTTTGCCCAGGGTGGGTCCGTTGATGTCGCCGCCGGCCCAGGCGTAGGGCACGCCGCGCTGGGCGAGCCCGCGCTGGATCACCAGGTTGACGTACTGATCCCGTCCCACCGGAGCGGCGGTCGCCGTCGGGGCCAACAGGCCGGGAATGGCGAACAGCATCACCAGGCTGATCGCCAGGGCATATAAGCGCTTCTTCATCATGATCTCCACCTTCCGGGCGCCTCTGAGCAAAGCTCCGTCCTCTTCACAGAGGTCACTTCTGTCACTTTCTACCGCAATCAGCTGACAGCCGCGTACCACGCTTAGGGCCTGAGCAGGGCTTTTAGCCGATCCGTGACGCAAAGGTGTCCAAAGCGGTGTGCATCCTTGCCCGATCGGTTGCGATCACCGAGCCGGCGTCAGCAACCCGCGGAGCGCTCCGCCGGGATTTCTCAGCGGCGGCGGTCGCGCACCCGATACGTCGACGGCCACGACTTGCGGGACTCGTCGCCGGTCAGCGTCATCCCCATTCCGCCGACTTTGACGTCGTAGGCTTCCCTGCCCGCGCCGACCTCGCGGTTCGCGTGCTCCTGAGCCAGGTAGTACAGCTCGTCGATCGCGGCTTCGCTGTACGCGACAAAGGACGTCTCGCGCACGACGTCGTCGCTGAGAACCATCGTGTCGGGCAGGATGCGCGAGGCGACCGCGGCCAGACCGAGCAGCGCGAACGGGATGACCCAGTAACACAGAACGGACAGCGGGTTCGCGGTGTCGAGGATCGTGGCGTCGCTCGCGGCCATCGGAGGGATCGCCGAGGACACCGTCATCCCCGCGAAGGCGGCGACCCAGATCCAGGTCAGCAGCGAGGTGATTTTCGTGAACAGCTCGCTGGTGACGATCTCCTCGGAGCGTCCGGCCGCGGCGAATTCCCGGACGAAGGGCCTGCCGGCCAGCGCCCCGCCCAGCGTGATGACGAAGATGCCCGCAGCGCTCAGCGGCAGTATCCACTGCTCCAAGAACGGCTGGCCCGTCACAAAAGTCAGCACTGTCAGCACGAAGAATGCTGCGACAGAACCGATTTCGAAGGTCAGGCCGGCCACCTTCCGGGTGCGGCTCATCACCAGCCCGAGGATCGCGACGGCGAGGGCCACCAGCACGGCCGTTGTGAACGGCGCGTTGCCCACCAGTACCCAATAGACGATCCACGGCGCAAAGCCAACGAGAATGCCCACGGTTGCCCAGTGTATGGGCGAGCGTTGAGCGACTGCTCAGCGGCGTCCGGTGTCAGGTTGACCGCCGATGGGTACACGGGGTCGTGAGTTCAACGAGCCAGCGCCAACTGGGCGAGTCCGACAGCCCGATCGAGGACGAACTCGAGGCCGCCTTCAACCGGATGGTCGACGAGGGCAGTCAACGGCTGCACCGCAGCTGGCGCGAAGTCCTGGTCACCGGATTCTTCGGTGGTACCGAGGTCGCGGTCGGAGTGCTGGCCTACCTATCCGTGCTACACGAAACCCACAACCAGCTGCTGGCCGGAGTTGCATTCTCAATCGGGTTCCTGGCACTGCTACTCGGCCGTAGCGAGCTGTTCACCGAAGGCTTCCTGGTGCCCGTCACGACGGTGGCGGCCAAGCGTGCCAGCGTGGGCCAGCTCGCCAAACTGTGGAGCGGCACACTGGTGGCCAACCTGGTCGGCGGGTGGGTGATCATGGCGCTGATCATCGCGGCGTTCCCCAAGCTCAAGAGCCAAACCATCACCTCCGCCGAGCATTTCGTCGGGGAACCGCTGTCGGTGCAGACGATGGCGCTGGCGGTGCTGGGCGGCATGGTGATCACGCTGATGACCCGCATGCAGCACGGCACCGACTCGGTACCCGGCAAGATCGCCGCCGCGGTGGCCGGCGCGTTCGTCTTGGCCGGACTGCAGCTGTTCCACTCGATCCTGGACTCGCTGTTGATCTTCGGCGCCCTGTCGACCGGCGAGGCACCCTTCGGCTACCTCGACTGGCTGGGGTGGTTCTGGTACACGCTGGTGGGCAATATCGTCGGCGGGCTGGTGCTGGTGACACTGCTGCGTCTCCTGCGGAGCAAAGAACGGCTCAAGGACGAGCGTCGCGACGCCGAAGATCCCGCGACGGACTAGACGTTCAGGATCAACATCGCCACCTGCAACGACGTTCTGGACTCGGCGTCGTCGAGGTCGAGTCCGACGATCCGCTGCAGCGCCTCCAACCGGGCGTACAGCGTGGGCCGCGACATGTGCAGCGTCCTGGCGAGTTCGGCTTTGTTGCCACCCGCCTGCAGGAAGTGCCATAGCAGATCGAACGCCTCGTCTCCGTGCTTGGCGCGATGCGCCAGCAACCCGGCCAGTTCGGTCTCGGCGAACGCCTGCACGCGAGGATCCGTACGGATCAGCGACAGCAGGCCGCGCAAGCGGACATCCGAAGCCCGATGAAAAGGCTTGTCCTGCAAAGGCATCGACATCGCCACCTCGGCAACATGCCCTGCTTCGCGCAGACCGCCCACCGCGTCGACCAGCCGGCTGTTCTCCGGCCCCACCCCGATGGCGCATCCGCTCACCCCGTCCAGGTGGGCGACCGCGCGCCGAGTAGCCGAACACACTTCGCCCAGCACGGTATCGAGCGATCCGGGGACCCGGCTGGTGCGTTGCGGCGCCAGCACCACGTCGATCTGCCCGTCGTCACGGGTGGCGGCCAAACCGGTGTGGCCGGCCGCTCGCACGGTGTGCATGATCGCGTCCAGGGTGCGAACCCGCCGCTGCGCGATCGCAACCTGATCGGCGCCCGGGGTCTCCCGCAGCCGCACCGCCATCGGCACATACGTCAGCGCCGGCCGCAGCCCCAGCGCATGCGCACGGGCGGTGGCCTCGGCCTCGTCGGTGATCCGACCGCGGCGCAGATCGTCGACGAGGCCGCTCTGCGCGCGCAACTCCAGTGAGCTGCGGTTCTGCTCGACCATCCGGTTCAACGCCAGCGCCTGCGCCGCGCGCTCCAACGTCATCACCGACCGGCCGTCGGCCGCGGCCATCCGCGGCGCGATCAACCGGCCCCACTCCTCGCGGTGCGGGCCCACCGGGCACGCGGTCCAGGCGTCACCACCCGCCAGCCGCGAGCGTCGCTCCCAGTCGACCAGCAGGGCCGCCGCCGACAGGCCCCGGCCGTCGAACGCCAGCACCTGACGGTTGAGGTCTTCCAGCACCACGGGTGTGTCGAGCATCTGGGCTGCCGCGCTGACGATCTGGTCGATCGACGCGCGGCGCATGCTCAATGCGGTGAACTCTTCGTGGACCCGTTGGGCGTACTCGACCTCGGCGTACTGGTCGGCGACGATCCGGCGATGAACCTCTTCGGTGACATCGATGAAGCGCACCGTCCGGTGCAGCACGATCACCGGCAGGGACAGCGTCGAACCGATGGCGCGTACGGACTCCGGAAGCCGGTCGATGTGCAGGCCGAGCTCGATCACCACGCCCACCGCGCCGGCCTTCGCGAGGCCGGGCAGATACGCGTCCCGGCGCGCCGGATCGGCCAATGCCTGGCCGGTCGTCAGCACCAGCTCCCCGCCGGTCAGCAGGCCGGACAGGTCGGCGAGATCGCTGACGTGCACCCAGCGCACCGGCTGGTCCATCGGTCCGGTGCACACCACCTCCGGATCGCCCCGGCGCACCGACGGCAGCTCGAGGATGTCGGCAAGGGTCAACTGCATTAACACAGTGTAAGAGACAGTGGTACTTCGTTGACATATCGTCGGCCTCGACCTGGGCGATCCTGCACCAGAATCGCAGATATGACCCTCACAGCGCCCAACACCCGCGTCCGGACCATCGCCCACTGGGCCGACGGGAAGAACTTCGCAGGCAGCAGCGACCGGACCGCCGCGGTGACCAACCCGGCCACCGGCCAGGTCACCGGACAGGTCGCGCTGGCCGACGTCGCCGACGCACAGGCGGTCATCGCCGCCGCGGCCGCCGCGTTCCCGGCCTGGCGCGACACCTCACTGGCCAAGCGCACGACGGTGCTCTTCGCCTTCCGCGAGCTGCTCAACGCCCGCAAGGAAGAGCTGGCCGCGATCATCACCGCCGAACACGGCAAGGTGCTCTCCGACGCCCTCGGTGAGGTCAGTCGCGGCCAGGAGGTCGTTGAATTCGCCTGCGGCATCTCGCATCTGCTCAAGGGCGGCATGACCGAGAACGCGTCGACCAACGTCGACGTCGCCTCGATCCGCCAGCCGCTCGGCCCGGTGGCCGTCATCAGCCCGTTCAACTTCCCCGCGATGGTGCCGATGTGGTTCTTCCCCATCGCCATCGCCGCCGGAAACACCGTGGTGCTCAAGCCTTCTGAGAAGGATCCGTCGGCCGCGCTGTGGATCGCCAACCTGTGGGCCGAGGCCGGCCTGCCCGCCGGAGTGTTCAACGTGCTGCAGGGCGACAAGGTCGCCGTCGACGAGCTGCTGACCAACAAATCGATCAAGGCGGTGTCGTTCGTCGGCTCCACCCCGATCGCGCAGTACATCTACTCGACCGCGACCCTGCACGGCAAGCGGGTGCAGGCCCTGGGTGGCGCGAAGAACCACGCGGTGATCCTGCCCGACGCCGATCTGGATCTGGCTGCCGATGCGATGGTCAACGCCGGCTTCGGTTCGGCCGGAGAGCGCTGCATGGCGATCTCGGCGGCCGTCGCGGTCGGCCCGATCGCCGACGAGCTGGTCGCCAAGATCGCCGAGCGCACAACGACCTTGAAGATCGGTGACGGCACCCGCAACACCGACATGGGCCCGCTGGTCACCAAGGCCCACCGCGACAAGGTCGCCTCCTACATCGACGCGGGCGAAGCTGACGGCGCGACCATCGTCGTCGACGGCCGCGGCACCCAGGTCGACGGCGAAGCAGACGGCTTCTGGCTGGGCCCCACCCTGATCGACAACGTGACCCCCGAGATGAGCGTCTACACCGACGAGATCTTCGGCCCGGTGCTCGCGGTGGTCCGCGTCGACACCTACGACGAAGCGCTTGAGCTGATCAACTCCAACCCGTACGGCAACGGCACCGCGATCTTCACCAACGACGGTGGCGCGGCACGGCGTTTCCAGAACGAGGTCGAGGTCGGCATGGTCGGCATCAACGTGCCGATCCCGGTTCCGACCGCCTACTACAGCTTCGGCGGCTGGAAGAGCTCACTGTTCGGCGACACCCACGCCCACGGCACGGAAGGCGTGCACTTCTTCACCCGTGGCAAAGTGGTGACGACGCGGTGGCTCGATCCCTCCCACGGCGGCATCAACCTCGGCTTCCCCCAGAACCACTGAGCACCACTGAGCTCGAAAGAGGCACGCATGACGACGACCGAATCCCACCTCCTGCCCAACGGTCAGGACCTCGACACCGCACGCGCCGAAGCCGCCCGGGCCTACGAACTGGACCGTGCGCACGTCTTCCACTCGTGGTCGGCGCAGGCCCAGATCAAGCCGATGACGATCGTCGCGTCGGAGGGCTCCTACGTCTGGGACGGCGACGGCAACAAGCTGCTCGACTTCTCCTCCCAGCTGGTGTTCACCAATATCGGCCATCAGCACCCCAAGGTCGTCGCCGCGATCGCCGAGCAGGCCGCGAAGCTGTGCACTATCGCACCGCAGCATGCCAACGCCGCCCGCTCCGAGGCCGCCCGGCTGATCGCCGAGCGCACCCCCGGTGACCTGAACCGGGTGTTCTTCACCAACGGTGGTGCCGACGCCGTCGAGCACGCCGTCCGGATGGCGCGGCTGCACACCGGGCGCTACAAGGTGCTGTCCCGCTACCGCTCGTACCACGGCGGCACCGACACCGCGGTCAACCTGACCGGTGACCCGCGGCGCTACCCCAACGACTACGCCAGCTCGGGCGTCGTGCACTTCAACGGCCCGTTCCTGTACCGCTCGTCGTTCTTCGCCGAGACCGAGCAGCAGGAGTCCGAGCGCGCGCTGGACTACCTCGAGCGGCTGATCCAGCACGAGGGCGCCGACTCGATTGCCGCGATCATCCTGGAATCGGTGCCGGGTACCGCCGGCATCATGGTTCCGCCGCCCGGGTACATGGCCGGCGTGCGCGAGATCTGCGACCGCCACGGCATCGTGTTCATCGCCGACGAGGTGATGGCGGGCTTCGGCCGGACCGGAAAGTGGTTCGCAATCCAGAACTTCGACGTGGTGCCCGACCTCATGACGTTCGCCAAGGGTGTGACGTCGGGGTATGTGCCGCTGGGTGGCGTGGCCATCAACGACGCGATCTACTCGACGTTCGCCGACCGCGCCTACCCCGGCGGGCTGACCTATTCAGGACATCCGCTGGCCTGCGGTGCGGCGGTCGCGACGATCAACGCGATGGAAGACGAAGGCATGGTGGCCAACGCCGCCCGGCTCGGCGAGCAGGTGCTCGGCCCGGGTCTGCGCGAGCTGGCGGCCCGCCACGCTAGCGTCGGCGAGCTCCGCGGACTCGGCGTGTTCTGGGCGATCGAGCTGGTGGCCAACCAGCAGACCCGCGAACCGCTGGCGCCCTACGGCGGTTCGAGCCCCGCGATGAACGCGGTGCTGGCCGCGTGCAAATCCGGCGGGCTGCTGCCGTTCGCGAACTTCAACCGGATCCACGCGGTGCCGGCCTGCAACATCAGCGACGCCGAGGTGGCCGAGGGACTGGCCATTCTGGACAAGGCGCTCGATGTCGCCGACGGGTACGTGACGGGCTAGGGCCCCGCGGCCTAATACGGCGTGGTGTGCTGGGTCAGCACGAACAGGAACAGGCCCAGACACATCAGCACGTTGATCGCGATCAGGATCGCGACGAACACGATGGCGCCGCGCACACAACGACGTTGTGCGCGGCCGACTTTGGACCGTCGCTGCTCGCTTCGAAGCTGAGTCGCGGTCAGCGCGAAGGACACGTCGACCAGCTCGTCCTCGGTGGCCGCCTGCCCCATCGCGATCTGCTGCAGACGCTCGGGCGGGATTCCGACACCGACGCCGGCGAAATTCCGGCTCAGCCGTTTGAGCTGGCGGGGACTACTCGTCTGGTTGGTCGGCAGCCGCGGATCGGACCAGTCGGTCATAACCGTTGGACATTAGTGCGGCCGAACCGGCGCCGCGCGCGAAATGCCGGGGCGTCACAACCCCGGCTGGTCCTCGATGATGCCGAGCCAGATCTGCGCGACGTCGATGGCGACCTTCTCGCTGATGAACGCGTGCTGGGTGCCGGTGTAGATGTCGCGGAACGCCCGCTCGAGGCGGCTGCCCTCCCGGATCGAGGTGGTGCCCGCCGCCAGGTGCGCCCATTCGGCGGCCTCGCGCGCCACGTCGGTGGCGTACACCGCGGCCACCCGCATGTCGGCGCGCAGCCCTGGGGTCAGGTCCTCGCCGGCAGCGACCGCGGCCTCGGCGGTGCCGAACGCATCCAGCACCAGCAGCCGCGCCGCCCGCCACGCCGCGACGTGGTGCGCCAGCCCCTTCTGGAAGGTCGGCCGGCTGGCCAGTGAGGCCATGTCACTCATCCGGAACTTGGTGGCCGCCAGCTCCTCGACGTCGTCGAGCATGCTCTTGGCCACACCGAGGGCCCACGCCGCGTGGCCGGCCGCGGTCACCGGCATCAGTCCCATCCGTGTTGCCGGTGAGCTGCCGCGGTGCGGCGAGCTGGAGAACAGCGGGAAGGTCCGGCCGGCCGGCACGAACACGTCCTCGAGGCCGTAGTCGTAGGAGCCGGTTCCCTTGAGGCCCTGGACATGCCAGCCGTCTTTGAACACGACGTCCTCGCGCGGGACGACCGCCACATGCATCTCCGGCAGCCCACCGTCCCCCATCACCGGCTGGCCGTCGACCATCGGGAAGAACCCCGCGCAGACGTACTCGGCATGGCCGGTGCCCGAGCCGAAACTCCACGATCCGGTCACCCGGTAGCCGCCGTCGACCACGACGCCCTGGCCGTTGGGGAAGAACTGGCCGCCCATCGTGACGCGGTTGTCGTTCGCGGTGAAGACCTCGGCGAAACCCTCATCGGACAGATAGGCCGCAGCAGCGAATGACGACGGCAGGTTCGCGATCCCGATCCAGCCGAACGAGCCGTCCTGCCAAGCCATCTCGATCCAGGTCTCGATCATCTCGGCGAACGAGGGCTCCACGCCGCCCGCCGCAACGGGATTGAACGACGACATCAGTCCGCTGGCCCACATCTCGTCGACGATCGACGGGGCGATGGTGCGCAGCCGCTCGGACTCACCGGCCTGCGCCACCACCAGGTCGCGCATCCCGCGGGCCAACCCGAGCGGCTGGGTCTTGGATTGCACAGTCGACGTCATTGTCTTTTTCCGATCTGCTCGCGGCGCGTGCACCGCAGTGAACAACTTTGGGAAACTGTATAGCGCCGGGGTGGCTCGGTGGTGGCGATTACCAGAGGATGTCAGCGGCCGGTGTGATTCGTGCGGTGCGACCGGGTGCGGCCTGGTGTGACCAGTACAGATTGGTGTGAGCGATCACCTGCTCGGGCGGCGGGGCGCCCCACTGCGAGAGGTCCTCGGTGGTGTGCGCGTCGGCGACCAGGGTGACGTCGTAGCCGCGTACAAAGCCGCCATGGATGGTCGACCGCACACACTGGTCGGTCTGCGCGCCCACGACCACGAGATGGCCGGCAGCCAACTCGGCGAGCGTCGCCTCCAGCGTGGTGCCTTCGAACGAGTCGCCGTAGCTCTTGGCGATCAGCGGCTCGGTGTCGGCCGGCGACAGTTCGGCGACGATCTGCCAGGCCTGGCTTCCCTCGGGCAGTTCGGCGTCGGAGTGCTGAACCCAGACGACCGGGATGCCGGCACCGCGGGCGCGGTCGACGAGCCCGGCGATCCGCGCCACGGTCGCGTCCCGCTCGTGGGCGTGCGCCACGACACCGTTCTGCACATCGATGACGAGCAGGGCGGTGTTCGGCCGGTTCGTCACGGTGCTCATGGTCGCGATGGTAGGACGCGCGGGGCAATAGTTCACGGGACCGACTCATGGACCTCGCCTAGCTGAAATACGACGGTGCCAAACTGCGGGTCCCGTACGAGATCGAGAAGTGGTCTGGGACCAGGAGAACGCAATGACCGATGTGGTGAGCAGTGCACCCGGTGATGTCGCCGACGGTGACGGGGGCGTGAGCCGTACGCAGCCGCACGAACACAGCCGCACGGGATTATCGGCCGACGCGCTGCACCGCGCGATCGCCGACCACCTGGCGTACTCGATCGCCCGCCCGCCGAGCGTGCTGACCCCCGAGCACTACTACCGCGCGCTGGCCCTGGCGGTGCGCGACCGCATGCAGCAGCGCTGGATGGCCACCACGCAGGATCTGCTGCACGGACCGGCCAAGGTGACCTGCTACCTGTCGGCCGAATTCCTGATGGGTCCCCAGCTCGGCAACAACCTGCTCAATCTGCGCATCGAGCGCCAGGCCCGCGAAGCACTGGCCGCACTCGGGCAGGACCTCGACGCGATCCTGGCGTGTGAGGAGGAGCCCGGGCTGGGCAACGGCGGCCTTGGCCGGCTGGCCGCCTGCTACCTCGACTCGATGGCCACGCTGCAGCGGCCGTCGATCGGCTACGGAATCCGCTACGAGTTCGGCATTTTCGACCAGGAGATCCAGGAAGGCTGGCAGGTCGAGAAGACCGACAACTGGCTGGTGGCCGGAAACCCCTGGGAGATCGACAAGCCCGACGCCAGCTATCTGGTCAACTGGGGCGGGCGCACCGAGCAGTACGAGGACGTCGCAGGCAATCACCGGGTGCGCTGGATTCCGCGACGAGTCATCAAGGGCGTCTCCTATGACACCCCGATCCAGGGCTACGGGGTCAACACCTGCAACACGCTGACCCTGTGGAGCGCCCGATCGGTGTCCTCCTTCGCGCTGGACGCCTTCAACACCGGCGACTTCTACAAGGCGGTCGAGGACGAGGTCCTGTCCGAGAAGATCTCGAAAGTCCTCTACCCCAACGACGAACCCGAAGCGGGCAAGCGGCTACGACTGCAGCAGCAGTACTTCTTCGTCAGCTCGTCGCTGCAGGACATCCTGCGCATCCACACCGAGCGGGCCCGGCTGCCGCTGAGCGCACTGCCCGACAAGTGGGCCATCCAGCTCAACGACACCCACCCGTCGATCGCGGTCGCCGAACTCATGCGATTGCTGATCGACGAACACCACATGGGCTGGGACGAGGCCTGGGACATCACCGTCGCGACCTTCGCCTACACCAACCACACGTTGCTGCCCGAGGCATTGGAGACGTGGCCGCTGGGCATCTTCGGCGAGTCACTCCCCCGGCATCTGGAGATCATTTACGAGATCAACGAGCGCTTCCTCGAGGAGGTGCGCGACAAGTTCCCCGGCGACACCGAGCGGGAGCGGCGGATGTCCCTCATCGGCGAGGACGGCGGCAAGTGCGTGCGGATGGCGCACCTGGCCACCGTCGGCAGCCACGCTGTCAACGGGGTGGCCGCGCTGCACTCCGAACTGCTGAAAGCCAGTGTGCTGAAGGACTTCTACGAGATGTGGCCGGAGCGGTTCGGCAACGTCACCAACGGCGTCACGCCGCGACGCTTCCTGGCGCTGTCCAACCCGGGACTGCGGACCCTGCTCGACGAGACCGTCGGTGACGGCTGGCTGACCGACCTGGACCAGCTGCGCCGGCTGGAGTCCTACGCCGACGACCCGGCGTTCCGTGAACGCTGGCGGGACATCAAGCGCGCCAACAAGAGCCGGCTTGCCGAGTATGTGCACGCCTCGACCGGCATCGAACTCGACCCGACCTGGATGTTCGACGTCCAGGTCAAGCGGATCCACGAGTACAAGCGCCAGCACCTCAACGTGCTGCACATCATCACGCTGTACAACCGGCTCAAGCGCAACCCCGGATTCGCGATCGCCCCGCGGGCGTTCATCTTCGGCGGCAAGGCGGCACCGGGCTACTTCATCGCCAAGCGGATGATCCGGTTGATCACCGCGGTCGGTGCCACCGTCAACAACGACCCCGACGTCAACCGGTTCATGCGAGTCGTGTTCCTGCCCAACTTCAACGTCAAGAACGCGCATCTGATCTACCCGGCGGCCAATCTGTCCGAGCAGATCTCGACGGCGGGCAAAGAAGCCTCGGGCACCGGCAACATGAAGTTCATGATCAACGGCGCGTTGACCATTGGGACCCTCGACGGCGCCAACGTCGAGATTCGCGAGGAAGCCGGGCCCGAGAACTTCTTCCTGTTCGGTCTCACCGTCGACGAGGTGGAGCAGCTCAAGGCCGACGGCTACCGGCCGACCAGCTTCGTCGAGCGCGACCCGGAGCTGGCCGAGGTGCTCGAGCTGATCGTCGACGGCACCTTCACGCACGGCGACACCGAGGTGCTGCGTCCGCTGGTCGACAATCTGCTGCACCACGACCCGTTCCTGGTGCTGGCCGACTACCGTTCCTACATCGACTGCCAGGCCCGGGTCAGCGCCGCGTGGCAGGACTCCGACACGTGGTCGCGGATGTCGATCCTGAATGCGGCCCGCAGCGGCAAGTTCTCCTCGGATCGCGCGATCGCCGAATACTCCGACGAGATCTGGCATGTCGGCGCGATGCCGGTGACGCTCTAGGGTTCCAGCACCACCTTGATCGCCCCGCTTCGCCGGTCGGACGCAACCCGGAACGCCTCCGCCGCGTCGGCCAGCGGAAAGCGGTGCGTGACGACGGTGGCCGCGATCTCCGGATCTGCGGCCAAAGCTGCGGCCGCGTCGACGAATTCACGGTTGTCGCGTCCGCGGTCGTAGCACATCGAGGCGGTCAGCGTGAGTTCCTTGAGCATCCACGGGATGCCGGGAACCGCTCGGTTGCCGTGCGACACACCGACTATCGCGATCCGGCCGCCCGGCACGGCACGCCGCACGCAGTCGGCCACCGCCTCGTCGGTGCCCACTGCCTCCACCACGACGTCATACTCGCCCTCCGGGCGTCCGGCGCCGAGTCGCTCGCCTGCGTCGATCTGATGCGGGTGGCGGGCGTGCAGGTCGACGTCGAGGCCCATGGCGCGGGCCGCGGCGACGGCCAGCAACCCGACGCTTCCGCCGCCGACGACCAGTAGCCGATCGGTCACGCCGGCGCCGACCTTGCGCAACGCATGCCAGGAGACCGCAAGCGGTTCGACCAGGCAGGCGTCGGAGACGGGCAGACCGTCGGGCAGTGGCACAAGGCACTCGGCGGGCACCCGGACCCGGTCGGCGAGACCGCCGTCGAACGCGACCCCGAGCAGCCCGTGTGGTGCGCTTCCCCGGCACCGCTGCGGTGACCCGCCGCGGCACTGATCGCACTGCCCGCAGCCCACTGTCGGTTCGACACAGTAGGTCCGGCCGTCCACTGCGCCGGCGATCTCGTGACCGATCGTGACCGGCAGGCCGAACGACAGCATGCCGAGGTCGCTGCCGCAGATGCTGGCCGATCCGACCTCGAGGACCGGCCAGTCACCCACCGGCTCGTCGACGTCGACGACGGTGGCGGACCCCTGGATCGAGCGAACGGCGCGCATCATCGCTCGATTGTCCAGGAGGCGTCGTCACCGCCCGTTCGAGGACCCGTCGATGGCCTGACGTTCCATCAGCGCGGTGCGTGCCCGCTGCTCGGCGGCGTGGGCCGCATCGGTGAGCGCGGCGTCCTCGTCGGCGGGGTCGGCGGTGAGGAAGCTGCCACGACCGGGTGCGCCGCCGGAGCCGAGCTTGTTCATCCGCTTGGGCACCGGGGCGCCCTGGTATTCCAGCGCGATCGGGTGGCCATCGGCGTCGAGCGGCCCGAGCGGCTGATGCAGCTCGACGTACGCGCCGTGCGGCAGCCGCTTGAGGATGCCGGTCTCGACGCCATGCTCAAGCACCTCACGGTCACTGCGCTGCAACGCGATGGCCCAGCGGTAGGTGATGAAGAAGACCAGCGGCGGCAGCACCACCATCCCGATCCGGCCGATCCAGGTCGTCGCGTTCAGCGAGATGTGGAACTGATAGGCGATGATGTCGTTCATCGCGCTGTAGGTCAGCACGATGTAGAAGGCGATCGCCATGGCGCCGATGCCCGTTCGCACCGGAGCGTCCCGTGGCCGCTGCAGCAGATTGTGGTGCGCGTCATCGCCGGTGAACCGCTTCTCGATCCACGGGTACGCGATCAGCAGCAGGAAGATGGCGCCCATCAGGACGGCGACCGCCACCGCCGCCGGGATGGTGTGGTTGCCGATGTAGATCTCCCACGCCGGCCACAACCGGATCAGCCCGTCGGTCCACATCAGGTAGAAGTCGGGCTGGCTGCCCGCCGACACCTGCGCCGGCTTGTACGGGCCGAGCTGCCAGATCGGGTTGATCTGCAGCAGGCCGCCCATCAAGCCGAGGATGCCGACCGTCATCGCGAAGAACGCACCGGACTTCACCGCGAACACCGGCATGACGCGCACGCCGACGACGTTCTTCTCGGTGCGGCCGGGGCCGGGGAACTGGGTGTGCTTCTGGAACCACACCAGCGCGAGGTGAAGACCGATGAGCGCCAACATGATTCCGGGGAAGATCAAGATGTGGATGGCGTAGAGCCGCGGGATCAGGACGTCGCCGGGGAAGTCGCCGCCGAACAGCGCCCAGTGCATCCAGGTGCCTATCACCGGAATCCCGAGCGTGATCGAGGACAGCGCGGCCCGGATCCCGGTGCCCGACAGCAGATCGTCGGGCAGCGAGTAACCGAAGAACCCCTCGAACATGGCCAGGATCAACAGCAGTGATCCGATCACCCAGTTGGCCTCGCGCGGCCGGCGGAAGGCGCCGGTGAAGAAGATCCGCGCGAGGTGCACCATGATCGCCGCAGCGAAAAGCAGCGCCGCCCAATGGTGTACCTGGCGGACGAACAGCCCGCCGCGCACCTCGAAGGTGATGTCGAGGGTGGAGGCGTACGCCTTCGACATCTCGATGCCGCGCAGTGGTTGGTACACGCCGTTGTAGGTGACCTCCGTCATCGACGGGTCGAAGAACAACGTCAGGTAGACGCCCGTGAGCAACAGCACGATGAAGCTGTACAGCGCGATCTCGCCCAGCAGGAACGACCAGTGGGTGGGAAAGACCTTGTTCAACTGCCGCCGGACCGCAGCCGACGGGTGGTAGCGAGAGTCGATCGCATCGCCTTGGGATGCGGCGAGCGTGGCGGCTGATTTCATAGCGATCCTCCGAAGCTGCGCCCGGGCTGAACTGAGCAGGCGTGAGTTGTTCGGAGCCGCGTGCGTCGCGGATGGCCGTCGGAACTGTTGGTCATTCTTACGTCAGACATCCCGGCGCTTCCGGTCGGCGACCGGGCCACCGAGGTAGGTTGATCTGCCATCTTCAGGACGAGGAGTGCTGTGGCCGCAGTGACCGAGGAATCGCCGGACGCTCCCCTGCGCGGATTTCGGCGCATCCCCCTGGAGATCCGCAAGGTCGCCACGGTGCTCGCGATCGCCATCGTGCTGGCGTCGAGCTTCGCCGCGGCGTACACCGTCGCGTTGGGCCGGCCCTCCCCCGCAACCTGCCCGTCGGCGTCATCGGATTGACGGCGGACACCGCACCGTTCGAGAAAGCGTTGCGCACCAACCGCAATGAGTTCGACGTCCACGAGTACGCCACGCGGGACGACGCGGTCGCCGCGATCAATCAGCAACGCATCACCGCGGCAATCGACGCCACGTCGAAGCCGCCGCAGCTGCTGTTGTCCAGCGCCAGCGATCCGTCGGGGACGCGCGCGCTGATCCAGCTCGACCAGACGCAACCGGGACAGTTCATTCTGCCGATCGTCGACCTGCACCCGTTGCCGCCGTCCGACCCGGCGGGGCTGGCCACCTTCTATCTCGTCATCGCCGCCACGATCCTGGGCTTCATCACGATGTTCCAGCTGCGGGCCAACGTCAAAACGCTCACCTTGCGACGCTGGCTGCTCAGCATGGCGGTGCTCGCCGTCGTCGGCGGCGCGGCGTTGGCAGTGGTGACCGGCCCGGTGCTGGGCGCGCTGAGCACACCATTCCCCCAGCTGTGGCTGCTGATCTCGGTCCAGATCGCGGTCGCCGCGTCGTTCAACTCGACCATGCTGGTGTTGATCCACCGGTGGGCGATCATCCCGACCTGGCTGGTATTCATCCTGCTGGGCAATACCTCGTCGGGCGGGGCGGTGTCGGCGTCGCTGCTGCCGCAGCCGTTCGCGTTCTTCAACCACGCGTTACCCAGCGGCGCGACGGTGTCGGCGATCCACGCCGCGACCTACTTCCCGCACAACCAGCGGCCGCTGCCGTTCATCGTGCTCGGGCTGTGGTTGGTGGTCAGCTTGGCCGCGCTGATCGTGGCGTCCCGGACACTTCGCCGTTCACCGGCGGAGTGAGGTTCTAGGCTGAACGGATGATTCAGGCCGGCCGTATCACCTCGATCTGGCGCTATCCGGTGAAGTCGATGCAGGGCGAGCGGGTAGCCGAGGCCCAAGTCGGTGACCTGGGTGTGCACGCCGACCGGACCTGGGCGGTGCGCGACGTCGAGTCCGATGCCACCACCAGCGCCAAGCGACTGCCCGGCCTGTTGTGGTTGACGGCGCGCTACGCGCAGCCACCGGGCCCCGACGCCGGGCCCGGACACGCGCCGGAGGTGCTGATCGGCTTCCCGGATGGCACCGAAGTGTCGACTTCGGATCCGGCTGTGCACCAGGCACTCTCGCGTTACCTCGACCATGAGGTGGAACTTCGGCCACTACCGTCGATCGACCGCCGCAACGAATACCGCGGGCCGATGGCCACCAAGACCGACCTGCGCACGATCTTCGGACTCGAGGACGACGAGCCACTGCCCGATCTGTCGATGTTCCCGGTCCGCAAGCTCGCGGAGATCAGCCGCTATGCGACGCCGGTCGGCAGCTACGTGGACGCCTATCCCGTGCACATCATCACCGAACAGAGCCTGGCCACCCTCGGGTCATTGGCGCCGGACTCCGATTTCGACGTGCGACGGTTCCGCCCGACGCTCGTCGTGGACTCCCCAGCACGGCGGCCCACCCGGAATGGGAGTGGTGCGGCGGACGACTGCACGCCCCACACGCCGAGCTTGCGCCGATGATCCCGACCATCCGCTGCGTGATGCCCTCCCACGAACAACCCGAACTCAAGCGGGATAAGGAGATCACCCGCACCATCGCCGCGCACACCCGCCGTTGCTTCGGCGTATACGGCAATGTCACGCGCGCCGGTCGAATCACCGAAGGCGATGTGCTGCACTTGAATCCGCCGAACCGGACCGCGCTGAGCGCCACCGCCGGCGGCGGCGCGGCAACAGTGAAGCGGGCCGTCATGCGTGCGGTGTCGGCGGCCATGCCCAGCGGAAAGAAGGGTTGACCATGCGTCACGTTGTCGGAGGTCTCGGCGTGCTGGTCGCGCTGTTCGGACTGTTGTTCACCCTGCAGGGTTTCGGAGCGGTTCAGGGCAGCCCGATGAGCAACACCACGACGTGGTCGGTGCTGGGCCCGATCGTCGTGCTGGTCGGCGTCGTCCTGGCTGTCGCGGCCTGGCGCCCGCGGCGCTGACGCACGACTCGGCGACTCAGAGAAGTTCTCGGGCGGTCCGCAGCCGCTCGCGCCACCACGCGATGCGCTCGGCGTCGTCGAGAGTGAACTCGGCGAGGCGATCCAGGTCGGGCGCCGGGGCCGAGGGCGCCACCGGCAGGTACCCGTCGGCGGTGATCAATATGCGTCCTGCGGGCACGATGTCGCCGGCCAGGGCCGCCGCGGTGCCCAGCCCGCAGGCGAAGGAAAGCTCGGGCAGCACACCGGCCAACGCCAAACCGCTGGCCAGTCCCATGCTGGTTTGACCGGCGCCGGACACCACCACCGGTAGGTCGCACTTCTCGGCGAACCGCAAGGCCCGGCGCACGCCGCCGAGCGGGGCGGCGTCCAGCACCACGATGTCGGCGACTTCGGACATGGTCAGCCCGTCGCTGCTGAGGTCGGAGACGTCGACCGCCACCCGCACGTCGATCCGGCGCCGCAGGGCGGCCAGGTCCCGCGCGGTCGCGCACGGCTGCCGCACGAACTGCAGGCCGCCGGCGGCGGTGTCCAGCCTGGGGATCGTCTCGGCGGCGGTGTCGACGTCCCACCGTCCGTCGACCAGGCAGCGGATCGCCGCGTCCGGTCCGAGTGCGGCGCGCACCGCCGCGAGCCGGTCGGCGTCGTCGGGCCGACCGGTGACCATCACGTCGGCCGTCTGGCATCCGCCGGCGACGGCGATCGCCGCCGCCTCATCGGCTCCGACGGCGGGCACCGCGACCGCGACCGGCACCCGGCCGCGGATCGGGTCCGGCCAGCCGACGGTTCCGCCTTCGATGGCCGAGGTCAACCAGCGGGCCGCAACCAGATCACTGCCGGTGCGGGGCGGGCAGAACTCACCCCACCCTTGCGGGCCTTCGAGGAGCATTCCCTCGCAGCCGCCGAAGCCGCGATAGTTTTCGCGCGCCGGGATCGCGAAAATCGGTGCGCCGTCGAAGTCGATCATTTCCTTCATGGGCCGCGACTGTCAGGATGCGGAGGGTGCCGGCGACCAGTACGCCAGCATCTCGGCGAAGGTGTCGAAGGCCGGGCGGGACATCCCGTAGGTGGCCTCGAAGTGGACGCTCAGCGGGAACCCGAGGTCGGCGACGCCGTCGATGACCCGCTTGTAGAGGTCCACCAGCAGCTGCCGTTTGACCGGCGGTTCGCTCTCGGCGAGTGTGCGGACGAAGTCCTGCTCGGCGGCCACGGCGGCATTGCCCGGGTCCTGGATCAGCCAGTTGATGAGGCCGACCCGGGACTCGACCTTCGGCACGAAGCCGAACGACAACAGGATCTCCGGGCGGTAGTCGGTGGTGGCGGCGAAGTCGGTCAGGAAGCCGACGATCGCGTCGGAGTAGAGCAGTTGCGTCATCCCGTAGGTGGCGCCACGGCCGCATTTGAACCCGAACCGGCCGGCTTCCTCGGCCCGGGTCGGAATCAGGATCGCGCCCCGATTAGGCACCAGCTCGGAGAAGATCGTCAACGCGTCGGTGGGTGCCACGCCGGCGCCCTCGCCGTCGTTCATGGTCCGCGGAACACCGACGAACGCCACGCCCTCCATGCCTGCGTCGAGCAGCGCCGTCAGCCGGCTGACCAGCGTCGGCTCATCCATGAATGCGGTCACCTGAGTGCACAACCCGCGGACGCCGGGCAGCTCCGGCGAGATGCGCGACCAATAGTCGAGCACGTCGAGCTTGGGCTTCATCTCGACGGGCCGGCCGCTGTCCTCTTCGATCATCCCGGGGATCATCACGTGCCGAATCCGCCCGTCCAGTCCGGTCTCGGCGGACAACTGCACGACCTTGCGCGCTTCCTCCAGCATTTCGTCCGGCGTGCGGTCGGCGTTGGGCGGCACGAGTTCGAGCGCAACGGTGTTGAGGGGCACGAAACTGCTCCTGACGAGACGACTGATTTCGGGTGCGGTCCGAGGTGGCCGCCGGACGCGATCCGCCGATCACCATACAGAAAGCGCGGTCGCGGCCTTACGTCGCCGCCAAACGCGGTAGCTTTCAGCGATGCAGGGTCCCAGGAGAGCGATCTGGCTGGTCACGCTGGCCGGCGCCGGCGCCGTGGTGTTCCCGGCGTGCGGATCCACGGACAGCGCTCCGGCACCCACTCCGTCGAGTTCCTCGGTGCAGCCCACCAGCAAGGCCACCCTGCCCGGGCCGAACAGCTTCAGCCCGGCCCCGATCGCACCGCTGAACCCCACCGCGAGTCCGAAAAACGACCCCGCACAAAGCCCCTGACCAGGTCCGCAGGATTCGTTTCGGAACAACTCTTGACTCGTTCCAGAAAAGAGACGACTATCAAAACGTGACCTCAGTCTCGGATCTCTCCGACCAGCTGCGGACAGCGCAGCTGCGGGTCACCCGCCCTCGCCTCGCGGTACTCGACGCAGTGCACACCCACCCGCACGCCGACACCGACACCATCTTCGGAGCGGTTCGAACGGGCCTGCCCGACGTGTCCCGACAGGCGGTGTACGACGTGCTGCACGCGCTGACCGCGGCCGGCCTGGTGCGGCGCATCCAGCCGTCGGGCTCGGTCGCCCGATACGAGGCGCGGGTGGGCGACAACCACCACCACGTGGTGTGCCGATCGTGCGGCGTCATCGGCGACGTCGACTGCGCGGTCGGCGAGGCGCCCTGTTTGACGCCGTCTGAGCACAACGGTTTCGTGCTCGACGAAGCCGAGGTCATCTATTGGGGACTGTGTCCCGACTGCTCACCGATTGAACCTTCCTGATCACACACGTGATCACAGCCCCATCACCCCAATGAAATATGGAATGGAAAGGCAAAAAGTGTCCGAGAGCGAGAATCCGGTCATCGACGCGCCGGAGCCGAAAGCACATGGGCCCCGTACCAATCAGGACTGGTGGCCGGATCAGGTCGACGTCACCAAGCTGCACCCGCACTCGCCCTACTCCAACCCGCTCGGCGATGACTTCGACTACGCGACCGAATTCGCCAAGCTCGATCCCGAGGCGCTGAAGGCCGATCTCCTGTCGGTGATCACCACCTCGCAGGACTGGTGGCCGGCCGACTACGGCAGCTACGCCGGCCTGTTCATCCGGATGAGCTGGCACGCCGCGGGCACCTACCGCATCTACGACGGCCGCGGTGGCGGCGGTCAGGGCATGCAGCGTTTCGCCCCGCTCAACAGCTGGCCCGACAACGCCAACCTGGACAAGGCGCGCCGGTTGCTGTGGCCGGTGAAGAAGAAGTACGGCAACCAGATCTCCTGGGCCGACCTGCTGGTGTTCGCCGGCAACGTCGCGCTGGAGTCGGCCGGCTTCCAGACCTTCGGCTTCGGCTTCGGCCGCCCCGACGTGTGGGAGCCCGAAGAGATCCTGTTCGGTGAGGAAGACGAATGGTTGGGCACCAACAAGCGCTACTCCGGTGAGCGCCAGCTGGCGGAGCCGTACGGCGCCACCACCATGGGCCTTATCTACGTCAATCCCGAAGGGCCGGAGGGCAATCCGGATCCGCTGAAGGCCGCCATCGACATCAAGGAAACCTTCGGCCGGATGGCCATGAATGTCGAGGAGACCGCGGCGCTGATCGTCGGCGGTCACACGCTGGGCAAGACCCACGGCGCGGGCGACGGCGACCTGGTCGGCCCGGAGCCCGAGGGCGCCCCGATCGAGCAGCAGGGCCTGGGCTGGAAGTGCCCGTTCGGCTCCGGCAACGCCGGTGACACCATCACCAGCGGCCTGGAGGTGGTGTGGACCACCACCCCGACCAAGTGGAGCAACTCGTTCCTGGAGATCCTCTACGGCTACGAGTGGGAACTGACCAAGAGCCCGGCGGGCGCGTGGCAGTTCCAGGCCAAGGACGCCGAGGCGATCATCCCCGATCCGTTCGGCGGCCCGAACCGCAAGCCCACGATGCTGGTCACCGACGTCTCGATGCGGGTCGACCCGGAGTTCGGTGCGATCACCCGGCGCTGGCTCGATCACCCGGAGGAGCTCAACGAGGCTTTCGCCAAGGCCTGGTACAAGCTGCTGCATCGCGACCTGGGTCCGATCACCCGGTACCTGGGTCCGTGGGTCGCCGAGCCGCAGCTGTGGCAGGACCCGGTTCCGCCGGTGCAGGGCGAGCTGATCGACGAGTCCGACGCCGCGACGCTGAAGGCCAAGATCCTCGATTCCGGCCTGACGGTTCCGCAGCTGGTCAAGACGGCGTGGGCCTCGGTGTCCACCTACCGCAACACCGACAAGCGCGGTGGCGGCAACGGTGCCCGGCTGCGCCTGGAGCCGCAGCGCAACTGGGAGGCCAACGAGCCTGCCGAGTTGGCCAAGGTGCTCCCGGTGCTGGAGCGCATCCAGCAGGAGTTCAACGCCGGTGGCAAGACCGTCTCGCTGGCCGATCTGATCGTTCTCGGTGGTAACGCCGCGATCGAGAAGGCGGCCAAGGAAGCCGGTTACGCGATCGATGTGCACTTCGCACCCGGCCGCACCGATGCCAGCCAGGAAGACACCGATGTGGAGGCGTTCGCGGTTCTCGAGCCGCGGGCCGACGGGTTCCGCAACTACTCGCAGATCGGCGAGAAGGCCCCGCTGGAGCAGCTTCTGGTCGAGAAGGCCTATCTGCTGGGCGTCACCGCGCCGGAGATGACCGTTCTGCTGGGTGGCCTGCGTGTCCTCGGCGCCAACCACGGTGGCTCCAAGCACGGTGTGTTCACCGATCGGGTCGGCGTGCTCTCCCCCGACTTCTTCACCAACCTGCTCGACATGGGCACACAGTGGAAGGCATCGGAGAACTCGGAGAACGTCTACGAGGGAACTGACCGGACCACCGGTGCGCTCAAGTGGACGGCGACCGCCAACGACCTGGTGTTCGGCTCGAACTCGATTCTGCGCGCCCTGGTCGAGGTCTACGCCCAGGACGACAACGCCGGCAAGTTCGTCGAGGACTTCGTCGCGGCGTGGGTCAAGGTGACCAACGCCGACCGGTTCGATCTGTCCTGACTCCTCAGCAGTAAGCGAGACCCCGCGGGCATGCCCGCGGGGTCTCGTCGTTGTGGTGTGTGGGGTGTGGCTAGCGGCAGCCGCCGGCGCTGACCCAGCGGCCGTTGTATCCCACGCAGCCGGTCACCGGCGGGGGTGGCGGCGGCGGTGGCGGCGGGTAGTCCTCCGGCAGCGGCGCGTAGTACGACGGTGGCACGACGTACGGCGCCATCACATCGGACAGGTTGGCACACCCGCTGACCGTGACCCGCCGGCCCGCACTGGCGCAGACGTCGGCGTGGGCCTGACCGCTGGGCTGGATCGTCACGATCGCCGCGGGCACCCCGGTGAGCGCCAGGACTGCCGCCGCGCCAGCCCCCAGGTTCGCATCTGTCGCTTCATCGCGTCCCCTTCGGTTGCATCGAACGTGGAGCGGAGTATATCCACGCGCGGCGGGCGATTCGGGCGATCAGCGCCGCTGGGCGCGGCTGCGTCGAACCCGGACCACCGCGGCCGCCGCGACCAGCACGGCCAGCACCACAACCCACATCCACGCGCTGGTGCGATAAACCCAGCCGGCCACCGCACCCTGCAGACGGCCGGCCGCCGCGATCACCGGATCGGCCGGATTCCCCTGCGCGCTGAACAGCCGGATCTCGTAGAGGCCGTAATAGCTCACGTAGGCCCCCACCGCGATCAGTACGACGCCGCTGATCCGGTTGATGTAGGGCAACAGCCGGCGCACCCGGTCCACCAAAGCCGTACTGGTCAAGGCGATTCCGACGGCGAGCACACCGACGACCAGGGCCAGCCCGGCGGCGTAGGCGGCATAGACGAGCACACCGTCGACGGGAGAACCGGCGCGCAGGGTGGCGCCGGTGACGGCGAGGAACGGCCCGATGGTGCAGGACAGCGACGCCACCGCATAGCCCACGCCGTAGCCGAACATCGATCCCAGCCGCGCCGTCGGCGCCGACCCCCACCGCCGCCCGGCCGACTGCCAGGTCAGTTCCCGGCCCGCGGCCAGCCAGATGCCAAGGGCGACAAGGACTATCCCGATCCCGATCGTCGCGTAAGGCAGGTAGCGCTGGACCGCGGTGGCGACCGGGACCGTCAGCAACCCGAACAGTCCGAACACCGCAAGGAAGCCCAGCGCCATCGCCGCGGTGGCCGCCAGCGCACGCCCGACCGCGGCGGTGCGGCCGGGATCGGCGTCCTCACCGCGCACCACCAGTGTCAGGTAGGCCGGCAGCATCGCGAACCCACACGGGTTGAGCGCGGCCACCATCCCCGCGGCCAGTGCCAGGCCGGTCAGATTTGCATCCACTGTCGAAAGCTCAGGACACCAGCGCGCGCACCCGGTCGCTGAGCTCCTGCTCCGACATCGCCGAGGTGGGGTTGTTGACGAACGTCGAGGAGCCGTCAGGACGCAGGAACACATACGCCGGCTGCCACGGCACGTTGAATCGCGCCCAGATGGACCCGTCGGCGTCATTGAGATTGGTGAAGTTCAGGTTGTACTTCGACACGAAGGCCTGCATCTGCCCGGCATCGGAGCGCGCGGCGACGCCGACGAAAGTGACCTTGGGATTGGCCGCGGCCACCTGACTGACGTTGGGGGCTTCGGCGTTGCAGAACGGGCACCACGGAGTCCAGAACCACAGGACCGCCGGCTTTCCCTGCAGGCTCGCGCCGTTGAACGGCGCTCCGGTGAGCGTGGTGCCGGTGAACGCCAGCTGGTCGTCGGCGCTGGCCGTCGGCGGGGCCGTGACCGCGATGCTCAGTGCAGACAGCACCACGGCCAGCGCTCGCAGCATGACTTTCATGGCATGACCTCCTGGCCGTCGGGGCGCGCTGACTAATTGTGTGATCACGATTCCCGGAGGTGAACGGGTTCAATCCCGACGTCATACTTTGTTGACAGTTTACGTGACGTAACGGAACATAATCCGAATGACGGCTCCTGATCGCAATGTGGTGGCAATGCCCGAGCCGGTGCGAGGCCGGCCGCGGGACCCGCGCACCGACGAAGCGATCATGGCGGCCACCCGCCGGTTGCTCACCGACGTCGGCTACGACCAGGTGTCCATGGAGTCGATCGCCCGGGCCGCCGGCGTCAGCCGCCCCACCATCTACCGCCGCTGGCCGTCCAAGGCCCATGTCGTCTTCGAGGCGGCTTTCGGAATCGACAGTGGCACAGCCGAATTGCCGCGGTCGGGCGACTTCGAAACCGATCTGCGGGAATTCGTTCGCGGCGCGGTGGCCTTCTGGCGCGAGCCGGTGGTCGAGGCCGCGACGTTGGGCATCCTCGCCGAACGGCACCGTGACTCCCAATTGCACATCCGCACACAGCAATTGCTCGACGACAAGATTCGCGCCGAGCTCGCCGAATTGGTTCGGACCGCCGCTGCCCAAGGGGTGGTGCGCGCCGACGTCGACACCGACACGTTGTTCAACGTGCTGGTCGGCACCACGTTCTACGGCGCCCTCGTCGACGGGCGCGCCGACACCGACCACCTGGTCGACACGCTCTGCTCTCTGATCATGCATGGCGCGAAGACACGAGAATAGGAATGAACATGGCAGACGATGAATTGTCGACCGCTTTCCACGAGCTGCTCGACGAACTCGGCGGGATCGAACGCAAGTTCCTGGCCAGCGATCCGCCGCTGCCGGAAGCCGACATCCTCGACGGCTATCGGCTGACGTTCAGCCTGCTGCGCGTCGCCGTCGACGCCTATGTCTGGGGAGACAAGGACAATCCGCGGTTCGTCGACGTGATCGGTCCCTATCAGAGGTGGGGCGGCGACAACTCGGACGCGTTCTATCAACTGGCCCCGATCGATCCCAACCGCACCTACCGGGTGACCGGCAATCGGGGTGATTCGGTCTACCTGTCGATCACTGTCTACGGCGGACCCGACGACGGCCACTACAGCAATCGCATCGTCGGCACGATGAACGACCGCTCCCTGCAGTTCGACGCCGACGGCAACTTCGACTTCACCATCAGCCCCGATCCGCAGGCGGGTGCGTGGCTCAAGCTGGAGGACGACGCCGTCGTCGCGCTGACCCGCGATTACCTGGACAATCCCGAAACCGATCGCCGGGCGCAGTGGAAGATCGAGGCCATCGATCCCCCGGCCCGCAAGCACGACGATCGCGCCGACCTGACCCGCCGGCTGCGCGCCGCGCGGACCTGGCTCGCCGAGCAGTACTCGTTCATCCCCACCAAGGTCGAGCCGCCCAACGAAATCGCCGAGCCCTACCCGGTTCCGCAGCAGACCTACGGCTGGGCCGCCGGCGACGCGGCCTACGCGATGGGCGCCTACGAGCTGCAGCCCGGCCAGGCACTGATCATCGACGGCACGTCGCCGGACTGCGTGTTCTGGAACCTGTGCCTGTGGAATCCGTTCCTGCACACCTACGACTACACCTACGAGCGGGTCACGATCAACGGCGCGCACGTCACCTATGAACCCGACGGATCCTGGCGAATCGTGGTGAGCGACACTGATCCCGGCCACCCCAACTGGGTGTCGACGGCCGGGCGCACCAAAGGCCTGATCTGGCTGCGCTGGTTCCTGCCCGAGGAGACCCCGAAACGGCCCACCTGCCGGGTCGTCGGCGTCGCCGAGGTGACGGCATGACCGCCGAGTTGCAGCGCCCCCAGCCGATCAGGTTGACCGACCTGGCGCAGCCGGTGTTCCCCGAGGCCGCCAAGCCCATGCGCGAGGGCCTCGCCGGCTACGGATCCATCCTCGAGCTGACCTCAGAGGCATTGCTGGCCGCGGCAACCGAACGCACCGGGCTGACCGGGTGGGGCGACGACACCTTCCGGGAACGACTGGACGTCCTGACCGCGTCCCTGCGCGAGGAGGCCGGGCTCTCCGACGTCGGGGTGGCCGTGGTCTTCGAGCAGCTGGTCGGCAACCTGATCAACCGGCTGCGGCTGGAGGCGCTGATCGCCGAGCACCCCGAGATCGAGGACATCGAGATCGCCCGGCCGATCATCATCTGCGGCCTGCCCCGCACCGGCACCACCCACCTGCACAACCTGATCGCCGCCGACCCGAACATGCGGTATCTGCCCTACTGGGAGAGCCTGGAACCCTTCCCCGCCCCCGGTGAAGAGGATCAAGCGCGACGCGAGCGCTGTACGGCGGGACTCGACCTGATCGAGACGATGATGCCGGAGTTCAAGCGGATGCACGACATGACCGTCGACCACGCGCACGAGGAGATCCAGCTGCTGGCCAACGACATCTCCGGCATGCTGTTCGAGACCACCTACTATCTGCCGTCGTTCGCCGCGCACTACAAGTCCCATGACCAGCGGCCGTCGTACGCCTCCCTCAAACGCCAGCTGCAGGCCATGCAGTGGCTGCGCGGCGGCACTCGCTGGGTGTTGAAGTCGCCGCAACACCTCGAGCAGTTCCCCACCTTGTACGACACCTTCCCTGATGCGACTTTCGTTGTGACGCATCGTGATCCGGTCGAGGTCACGCGGTCGATGGTCACCATGATCGCCTATGCCTCCCGGATGGCCAGTGCCCAGCCGGATCCGGTGACGATCGCGCGGTACTGGTTCGACCGGGCCGACGATCTGTTCAGCGGCTGCCTGCGCGACCGCGATGCGCTCCCGGCCGACCAGTCGATCGACGTGCGGTTCACCGACTTCATGGCCGACGAGCAGGGCACGTTGGCCGCGATCTACGCGGTGGCCGATCAGCCCTTCGACGACGAGGTGCGGGCCGCCATGGCCGACTTCATCGCCGAGCATCCCCGCGGGCGCTACGGCGAAGTGATCTACGACCTCGCCGATGTGGGACTCGACGCCGGTGAGGTCGCCGAGCGGCTTGGCGCCTACCGGGCCCGGTTCATCGGCTGAGCCCGCGACATCCGCGCCAGGCGGGTGCGGTCGACCAGCACGCAGCCGTGGACGTCGGCGAGTTGCTGAGCGGCCCTGGTGTACCGGTGATTGGAGACCACCATCGTCGCCGTGCAGTCATGGACGGCCGCACCGGCGACGACCTGCTGGATGGCGGAGCCGTTTACCACCCGGTTCTGCCGCTTACATTGCACCGCGGTGCGGGCGTCGTCTTTGGTCGCGATCAGGTCGACACCAAAATCACCGGTGGCCCTGGTGATTTCGACCGTGTAGCCGAGGCCCCGCAGCACCGCCGCCACGTAGTGCTCGAATTCGACGCCGGTCATGGCGTCGACGGCGGCCTGCCCGGTGGCGCGGTACAGCGCGTCGCGCCGGAGGTTTCGGCGGTGATCGAGCCAGGCCAGCAATGCGCGCCACGCACTCACCGCGACCGCCACCGCGCTCAGCGCGGCCAACACCCACCCCAGTCTGTTGAGCATGCCGACGAACCCCAGCAGCGCGGTGGCGACCACCCACAGACCCAGCCACTGCAATGCCGTCGTCACCGCGGCCGAGCCCTCGCGCACGCCGCCACCGTAGCGACGACCGCCGACAGTCCTTCCCGGCGACCGAGCACAGCGGCCAAATCGTGACCCGTTCGCATCGAGTTTGGCGCAATCACCCCAATACAGTGCTCAGATGCTCGCAATTCTCCGCTTCAATTTCGCCTCTCCAGGAGGAGATCCCGGCGTTCAGGGTGAATTGCTTTCGGCTGCAATGGAGTTGGCTCAGTTCGGCGACCGGCACGGAATTGCGGCGATCAGCGTCGACGAACACCACGTCACCGGCCACGGCTGGAGCTGCAATCCGGTGATGATCGCGGGGATGTTCCTGGCCCGCACGGCCAACATCTTCGCCAGCATCGACTGCGCGCTGGGACCGCTGTGGAACCCCGTGCGGATGGCGGAGGACATCGCGCTCGTCGACGCCATGAGCCGCGGCCGGTTGCACACCACGGTCGGCCTCGGCTATCGGGAAGAGGAGTACCGGACCCTCGGGGTGGACTTCGGCCGCCGCGGCGAACTCATGGATCAGCTGCTGGAGACCATGCTTTCCGCCTGGACCGGTGACTCCGGTGTGGTCTCGGGGACATGGACCAAGCCGCACCCTCCGCTCTATGTCGGCGGCGGCGTCCGGGCCACCGTGCGCCGGGCGGTGCGGTTCGGTCTGCCGCTGAGCCTGCCCGACCATCGGCCCGACCTCGCCGAGTACTACACCGAGCTGTGCCGGGAGGCCGGCCTGCAGCCGTTCGTCCTGATGCCCCCCGCGGTCAACCGCGGAATGATCTATCTGCACGAGGATCCCGAGCGGGCGTGGGCCGAACTCGGTAGCCACATTCTGTGGGAAGCGGTCACCTACGGGGCGTGGTCCGACGACCCGTCGCGGTCGTCCATGCACCTGCCGGGTGTGCAGACCCTGGCGGAGGTCAGGGCCTCCGGCAGGTACCGGTTCCTCACCCCCGACCAGCTGATCGACGAGGTGCGGGGATGCGCAAACTTCGGCCCGATCGTGATGCATCCGCTGGTTGGCGGCATGCCGGTCGAGGAAGCATGGAAGTCCGTAACTCTGCTTACAGACGAGGTTCTGCCCGCTCTCCGATAGCCGTTCGGTGGCCGACGTTGCCCGAATTCCGGGGTCGGCCCGAAAGTTGGGTTCTTAACAAGGATTTAGCCACTGCTCCCGGTGACCTTAAATTTGCGGCATAACGTTTGGGTCAAGTTGAGACGGTCTACAACCCGTCACACACGCAACAGGACCGAAATGAGGCACCCATGACGAGCTTCACGTCGCGATACGGCAACCCCGCTGTCGACTATGAGGGCGCCCACGTTCGAGCACACTCTCGCCACATGGCAACGGTCGTCGCGGTCAGCGGTCGGATCGATTCGGTGAACGTCGACCGGGTCACCGAATGCGCCAAACGACTCGTCCTCGCCGAGAAGCCGTTCGTTCTGGACCTGTCGGGTGTGAGCTCGTTTGCTCCGCAGGCGATCCGGTTGCTGTGCGATATCGACGATATCTGCGCCGCCGCCGGCGTGGAATGGGCCGTGGTCGGCAGCGACGCGGTGAACCGCCGTCTGCGTAGGGACAGCGATGTCGTGTTCCCGATCGTGGGTTCGGTCGCCGAGGCAGAGCACGCGTTCGACGACGCGGTTCTGAGCCGTCGTCGCATGTTGCTCCCCCTGCTGAGCAAGACCGCCTGACCGTCGTTCACCTTGTGGTGAGCAGCGCCCCCAGGGCGCGCATGTGTTCGTCGGTGGTGCCGCAACACCCGCCGACCACTCCTATCCCGTAGTTGCGCCGAATGGCGTCCATCGCCGTCGCGAAATCGGCGGGCGGATCGCTGTCGGCGTGATCCAGCGCCACCAATTCGGTGGGACTGAGCCTCGACCCGTTGGCCTTCACCTCGTTGATCCGGTCGACCGCGTCGCCGCCGGCGTCGAGGGCGCGGACGGCAACGGTCGGATGAATGCACGACAGCGAGAAGTAGGTGGGCGCCGCGGCGTCGTCCACCTGCCGGATCGCCTCGGCCAGTGGGGTTCCGTCCAGGACCCGGGTATCCGCGCCGAGCACCCACGACACGACGAACGGCAATCCGGTTCGGGCCATCGCCCGGGCTGCGCCGATGGCCTCGCCCACGGCGGGGAACGTGGCCGCGAAGACGAGATCCACCCCGGCCTCGGCAAGGGTCTCGATCTGCGGCCGGTGGTACTCGAAGGCGGCAGACGCCGAGGGCGCCTCGTCGGGCCGGTAGGCGTCGCCGGCCGGGCCGAGCACCCCGGCAACCCAGACCGGCGGCCCGGTATGGCCGTCGAGCAATTTCTGGTGAAAGGCGGCCGCGGCGCTGTTGAGCCGCCGGACGGCGTCGGTGTCGCCGAGACCGGCGCGGTGGGTGTAGTTGACGCTCGCCCGGAACGTCGGTGTGCCGATCACCAGCGGCACACCGGTCGCGGCCGCCGCATCGAGATAGCTGCGGTAGATCTCGCGCAGGGCCGCCTCGCCCTGCCGGTCGCCGAGCAGTCCGGCGACCTGGACATCGGGATCCATCGCGATCGGTGTTTCGAACATGACGCGCGTTTCGATCGCGCCGTCGGTGAGCACCGGAGTCCCGCTCGCGAGGGCGTCGGTGAAGCTGGGCATCAGCTGACGTTAACTCAGTCTGGACCGGCCGGGTCCGGCGCCGGGTTACCCTAGTTGACGTGGGTCGAATAACACATGTGATCGCGATCAGTGCGCTGGCGGTGGCCGCCGGCGTCATCGGCGGCGGTGTCGCAGCCGCCGACCCGTCCACCACCCCGGCGCCCACGCCGTCCCCGACCGGGCCCGCTCCCGGTCCGGTCGACGCGTCGGCCCCGACACCCACCCCGGGTGCGACCCCCACCCCGGGTGCGACCCCCACCCCGGGCGCGACGCCTGCCGGTGCACCGAAGTCCACCATCGACAGCGACGGCACCTACAAGGTCGGTGTCGACATCGTGCCGGGCACCTACGCATCGGCAGGACCCGTCGAGGGCGGTGCGTGCTACTGGAAGCGGACCGGCGGACCCGACGGCCAGACCAACGTGGACAACGCCCTGACCAAGAAGCCGTCGGTGGTGCAGATCGATCCGGGCGACGCCACGTTCAAGACCGACGGCTGCCAGCCGTGGACGCTGACCGATCAGCAGCCGCCGGCACCCGCGGGACCTTTGCTGTCCCAGCTTCAGCTGCGTCACGCTCTCGACACCCTCAACGGGATGGCGGGGGCGTCCGGCCAGGGGCAGATGCCGCCGTACTGAGCCGCCGGTTATTTCGCGGTGCTGGGCGTCGCCGGAAGGGGCGGCGGGCAGGAGTCGTGATCCTGCAGCTCTTCACCGCCGGCGTTGCCGGTGTCGTCGGCGCGGTCGGCCAGGACGACAAAGCCCGGCCGGCCTTCGGAGTCGGTAGCACCCACGACCACCAGCGTGTACTCCCCCATGTCGTCGCGGGCTCCGTCGAGGCCGTCGGCGAGGAGGGTGAACGGGTTGACGTCGAGATCGGCGCCGTCGACGGCCATCGCCCAATAGGTGTGGCCGCTCAGCGGAACCGGGACCGGTGCCCACGTCGTGCCGATGGCACCGGCCGCCGCACGCAGCGCGTCATGGACGTCGGCGCGCAGACAGTCGATGTGGATGTGCAGCTGGTTCTGCGTCCGCGCGACCGCAGAATTGACCGCCAGACTCATCCAGTCTCGCGGGATGGTTCCGCCGGCCCGCTGCTCGACGAACGACCGGGACTGCCACGCCGCGCCGAAGTAGTTGGTGGCGTTGGGTTCCCGCACCGCGGGGCTTTCGATACCCGGGATGCGGGCGGTCGGGATGAGCAGGTATTGCCGGTCCCCGACGATGTCCTTGAGCACCGCATAGCCGCCGGCCTCGCCACGGCTGAGGTCGACGCGGGAACACGGCGCCGGGTCGTGATGCTGCTGGACATCGACGACGCACTGGTCGTGGACTATCTGCCATAACGCGTTCGGATCGGCGTTGGCGGTCTGCGGCGCGAGCAGGCCCAGCGCCAGTGCCGCCGCCAGCGGTGCGCTACCGCGCATGAGTCGCACGGCCACACCCTACGACGCGGGCGCCACCGCGCCGCTTGATGCACACATTTTCCGCATTTGCGGCTGAGACGAGCTCACAAACCCGCAAACGCGGGTGCGATCGGCTAGTGTTCGGCCGTGCCGATGCTGCGAATTCGAGAGGCCGCCGAGCTGCTCGGCGTCAGTGACGACACCATCCGGCGCTGGATCGACGACGGCGATTTGCCGACCGGAAGCGACCAGTCCGGCCGCAAGACCGTCGACGGAGCCGCGCTGGCCGCACACTCCCGCAAGAGCGCCGCCGCGGCCCCGAAGGACCCGCTGTCGGTCGCCAGCTCCGCCCGCAACCGGTTCGCCGGCCTGGTCACCAAAGTGGTCACCGACACGGTGATGGCTCAGGTCGAAATGCAGTGCGGACCGTTCACGGTCGTCTCGCTGATGAGCAGTGAGGCCGTGCGGGACCTGAACCTCGAACCGGGAAGCGTGGCGGTGGCGGTCGTCAAAGCAACCACGGTCATCGTCGAAACGTCAGGAGCGAAGTGATCACACGTCTGATGCCGGCACTGGCCGCCGGTCTGCTTCTCATCGCCGGCTGCAGTTCCTCGTCACAGCAACCCTCGTCCACGTCGACCTCGGCGGGCAACGAGAAGATCATCGTCTTCGCCGCCGCGTCGTTGAAGAAGACCTTCACCGCGATCGGCGATCAGTTCAGCAAGGACAATCCCGGTGCCTCCGTGGAATTCTCGTTTGCGGGCTCCTCGGATCTGGTGACCCAGCTGACCCAGGGCGCCCCCGCCGACGTCTTCGCCTCCGCCGACACCAAGAACATGGACAAAGCCGGTAAAGCCGGGCTGCTCGCCGGGACGCCGGTCAACTTCGCCTCCAACACCTTGACCATCGCCGTCGCTCCCGGAAACCCGAAGGGCATCAAGACGTTTCAGGACCTGGTCAAACCGGGCCTCAATGTCGTGGTCTGCGCCCCGCAGGTACCGTGCGGGGCGGCCACCCAGAACGTGGAGAACACGACCGGGGTGAAGCTGACCCCGGTGAGCGAGGAGTCCTCGGTCACCGACGTGCTGAACAAGATCACCAGCGGTCAGGCCGACGCCGGGCTGGTCTATGTCACCGACACCGCGGGCGCCGCCGAAAAAGTTATGGCGGTGTCGTTCCCCGAAGCGGCCGGCGCGGTCAACACCTATCCGATCGCCACCCTCGCCCACGCCGGCAATCCCACTCTGGCAGGCAAATTCGTGGATCTGGTGACCGGTCCGGCCGGCCAGGAGATCCTGACGAAAGCCGGTTTCGGCAAGCCCTGAAGACATGGCAGGCTCGAAGCCGTGAACCTGCCACACGTCGACGTTGACACCCCACACCTGGCCGATGTGGTGCCCTCGGTGTTGGCCGCGATGGGCGTGACCGGCTTCGAACCCCGCATCGCATTGGCCGGACCCGTCGCCGGAGCCTGCGTGCTGCTGATCGACGGTCTGGGCGCCGAGTTGCTCGACACCTACGCCACGGACGCCCCGGTGCTGGCCGGGCTGCGCGGTAGCACCCTGCATGTGGGGTTTCCGTCGACCACCGCGGCGGGACTGGCGGCGGTGGGCACCGGGCTGCCGTCGGGCGGTCACGGCATGGTCGGCCTGTCCTTCCGGCTGCCCGAGGTGGGCATCATCAACGCACTGCGGTGGCGTCCGCACCCGTGGGGGGACGACGCACGCGATAGCGCCGTCCCGGAGCAGATTCAGCCGCTGCCAACGAATTTCGAGCGCGCCGCGTCAGCGGGCATGGCGGTCAGCGTGATCTCCGGTGCGGAGTTCACCGGCTCGGGGCTGACCCGGGCGGTGCTGCGCGGCGGCCGCTACGTCGGGGTGATCGGGCTCGGCGATCTGGCCGCCGAGGTCCGCGCCACGATCGGCGGCGGTGGCTTCTGCTACGGCTACCACGCGGATCTCGACCTGATGGGCCACCTCTACGGACCCGGCTCGCCGGCCTGGCGGATGGAGCTCCGGCAGGTGGACCGGCTGGTGGAGTCCGTCGTCGAGGCCCTGCCGGCCGGTGGCCTGCTCGCGGTGGTCGCCGATCACGGCATGGTGGCCGTCGACGGCGCGGCCACCGTGGACCTCGACGCCGCCACAGATCTGCTCGACGGTGTCGCGGCGATCGGCGGCGAGGCGCGGGCCCGTCATGTCTACGTGCACGACCGCGCTGGCGCGGATGTCCTGGCCACCTGGCGCGAGACGCTGGCCGAGCATGCCTGGGTGGTCTCGCGCGACGAGGCCATCACCGCGGGCTGGTTCGGCGACGGTGTCGACGACCGGGTGCGTGCCCGCATCGGTGACGTGGTGGCCGCCACCCGCGACCGCGCCGCGCTGGTGCGACGGACGGCCGAACCGATGGAGTCGGCGCTGATCGGCCAGCACGGCTCGCTGACCAGCGCCGAACAGCGGGTGCCGCTGCTGCTCGCCTACGGCTGAGGCTCGTCCGGCGCGAGGGCCGCCAGCAGGTGGTCCGCCGGTGCGTCCCACCGGTCCAGGTTGACTGCGGCCGACAGCGGCCGGCGCCGCAGCGGCCCGTGCCTGCCCCGCGGCCAGCCGACGACGACGTGGCCGGCGATCAGCCAGTCGTCGGGCACACCGACCGCCTCGCGCAACAGTTCCGCACCGCCGTAGGACGCCCAACCGGTGGGGCACGCGCCGAGTCCCTGAGCGCGGGCGGCGAGCAGGAAGTTCTGCATCGCCGGGAAGATCGATCCGCCGAGCAGCAACTCCGAAGCAGTCGGATAGTGCTGCTGAGCGAACAGCACCGACGTGAATTCACCTGCGCGATCGTGCAATTCGTAGGTCGCGCGATTGTTGCGAGCCTGCCTGCCGGTGTCCTCCGGCGCGGGCCTGCTCATGCCGTACACCGGCTCGATGACCTCCAAGGCGCGGGCAGCCGCTGCGGCGACCACCGCCCGCTGCTCGGGCGAACGCAGCACCACGAATCGCCAGCCCTGAGCATTCGCGCCCGAGGGTGCCCATGTCGCGGCCTGCAGGCAGCGGCTCAGCGTCGCGTCGTCGACCGGCTCGGAGGTGAACCGCCGGATGGTTCTGGCCGTCGACATCACATTCCAGATATCGCTGCTGATTGCCTTCACGCTCAGACGGTTTATCAGACGTCGCGGTCGCTGCGGACGGCGGACTGGTGAAGCCGTGCCTTCTGCCGGTACATGTCGATGTCGGCCTTGCGGATCAGGTCCTCGGCGGTATCGGCGTGCCCCCACGTCCACCCCACCGACGCGGTGAGATCGAACTCGCTCGAGTCGGCGGCGTAGCGGCCGGTCAGCGCGGAGCGTACGGCCACCGACAGGGCGCGCACCTCCGCGTCCCGTGCCGCCTTCGGAAGCAAGACGACGAACTCGTCACCGCCGAGGCGATACGCCGAATTCGGTTCCTCGACAGCATTTCTCAGCCGCCGGGCCACCTCGGCGAGGACGACGTCACCGGTGGCGTGCCCGTGCGAGTCGTTGACGTGTTTGAAGCCGTCCAGGTCGATGAAGATCATGCCGACCGGAGTCCCCGGCCTGGCGGCCTGGTGCTGCGCGACGCGACTGACCAGAGCTCGGCGGTTGTACAGCCCGGTGAGCTGGTCGGTGACGGCCAGCCGGGCCAGCTCGGCCTCGGCGATCCGTCGCGCCGTGACGTCCTGGAACTGCGCGATGATGAGGTCCTCGGCCCCCGGCAACCGACCCGGCACCAGGACCGCGCTGCGCTGCATCCAGATCACGCTCCCGTCGCGGCGGATGTAGCGGCCTTCGGAGGAGATCTGGGTGACCGTCCCGGCCAGCAGCGCTGCCATCTCCTCCTCACCGGCGGCGACGTCGTCGGGGTGGACGAACTCGCGGTAGTCGCGGCCGACGAGTTCGTCGGCGTCGTACCCGGTCAACGCGCACAGCGCCGGGTTGGCGAGCAGCATCTCGCCGGTGGTCATCGCGACCGCTTTTCCGTACGGGGCGTTGGCCATGCTGATCTCGAAGAGCCGGTGCGCGTCGTCGAGGGTGCGCTCGGCTTGCGCCTCCGCGGTGAGGTCGGTGCCCTGGACGTAGAAGCCGTGCACTTCGCCGTCGACGGTGTTGGGGATGTACGCGAGCAGAGTGCGCCGCGTGACGCCGCCGAGGCCGACCAGCTCACGCTCGAACAGCTGCTCGCGGCCGGCGAGGGCGCCCATGATGTACGGCAGGTTCAGCGCGTAGACGGTCTCGCCCAACACCTCGCGGATATGCCGGCCGTGCACCTGGTGCGGCGCCATCGCGAAGTACTGCAAGTAGGCATCATTGGCAATCACGTTGCGGAGATTGCGATCCCAATATCCGACGATGCCCGGCAGATGGTTGATGAGTTGCCACAGTTGCCGGAGTTCGTCGTCAGGGTTCGGCTGTTCGGCCGACGCCACCTTTACCCCTCGATGCGCTGCTGGTGAGTCGTGTCCTGTTGTGTCAAAACACTGACCGACAAATTTATCAGCGTCGCGGACGGGTGCCGATACGGGCTTGGTGCGCTGCCCGCTACCGTCTGGACCGTGATCGTTCTGCTTCCGCCGTCGGAGACCAAACGCAGTGGCGGGGACGGCCCCCCGCTGCGACTCGACGGTCTGAGCAATCCGGCATTGGGTCCGCTGCGCCGGGACCTGATCGACGAACTCGTCACGCTGGCCGCCGATCCCCAGGCGTGCCGGGCGGCGCTGGGGATCTCCCCGCGCAGGACGCCGAGATCGACCGCAATGCCGCGCTGCTGACCGCCCCGACGCTGCCCGCCATCGTCCGCTACACCGGCGTGCTCTACGACGCCCTGGACGTCGAGTCGCTGCGCGGCGCCGCGAAGGCGCGAGCCCACGCTCGGCTGGCCGTGGGCTCCGCACTGTTCGGAGTGCTGCGCGCCGACGACCCGATTCCGGCCTACCGGCTGTCAGCCACGTCCAAACTGCCCGGCAGCCCGACGCTGGCGGCTCGGTGGCGTCCGGTCTTGGAGCCGGTGCTGGCCGAGATGGCCGCCACCGAGTTGATCGTCGACCTGCGGTCCGGCTCCTATGCCGCGCTGGGCCGGCTGCCCGGCGCGGTACGCGTCGACGTCCTCGCCGAACACCCGGATGGCCGCCGAACCGTCGTCACGCATTTCAACAAGGCGCACAAGGGCCGGTTCGCCAGGGCGCTCGCGACGTCGCGGTCCGAACCCGGCGACGCGGCCGCGGTTGCCGCCGTGGCCCGCCGGGCCGGGATGCACGTCGAGCGGGCAGGCAACGAGCTGACCGTCGTCGTTGCGGCGTGACCGAATCCGGCCATTCGCCACGCCGGTCGAATTGTCGTGTGTGAAAAAACTGAGAAAACCGGGGGTGGCCAGTGCAGAAAGCGTTCGCTAGGCTCGGAACCCGGCATCGGTAGCGCTAGCGCGATTTCGTTGCTGACGAGTCGTGCAGCAGCGGTGCGATCACGAAGGGTGGGGTAATGCGTCTGGCGTTGTCCACCCGATCCGCAAATCAGTACTACACGTTGACCGCCCTGCTCGCGGCTCGTGGCGCGCAGACCTACACCTCTCGGGTGATCGCCGGCAGCGTCTTCACATTGGGCCTGATCACGTTGTCGACCATCGGCAGTTCGGCGACGCTGCAGTGGCCGTTCAGCCGATCACTGCTGATCGTGGTGTCCGCATTGTGCTTCGCGTCGACGTTCATCTGGTTGCGGCACCGCTGGCCGACCCGTAACGAGTCGGCGTTGCTGGTCGCCGTCGCGGCGGTGTCCATCGCCATCGGGTCCATCATTCCGGTGGTACCGCTATACGGGCTGCTGGGTACTTCGTCGTTCGCACTGATCATCGGGTACACGGCGCTCTTTCACGGCCCGCGATTGCTGGCGACGGTCCTGACCATCGCCCTCGGCACCCTGCTCTACCTGGCCGTGCAGATGGCCGGCGACGACCTTCCGCTGACGCTGGCCGGGGTGGCGTTGATTCTGCTGCTGTATGTCTTCGCGGCCTTCTCCTGCCGGATGGTGGTGTGGCTGACCGGCGCCGAGGACGGCGCCGACGCCGTAGAGCCGCTCACCGGACTGCTCAACCGCGACGCGTTCTATCTGCAGACGTCGACCCTGCTGGCCTCACGTAACCGCGGCGACGACCGCTATCTGGTGATCGCCGTCGTCAACATCGACAGCTTCGCGGCGATGGTTGCCGTCGCGGGCAATCGCGGCGGCAACCGGGCCCGGGTGGCCGCGGGCCAGGCGCTGCGTGAGACGGTGCGCCGCGACGCCATCGTCGGACATGTCAGCGAGGCGGAATTCCTTGTCGCCGACTGCTTCACGACGCCCGATTCCTCACCGCTGATCGAGCGGATCCGGGGTGCGGTGGCCTCGTCGCCGGCCGGGATGACGGCCAGCATCGGCGTGGTGAGCACCCCGCTGCAGCCGCTGGTGGAGCACCCGCCCAACGAGATCCTCGACGAGATCGTGGCGTTGGCCACCACCGCGATGTACGAGGCGAGGCGGGCTGGCGGCAATCAGGCCCGCTATGTGGTGAGCCCGAACCTCAGCATCTGTGATGGCGACACCGACGGGTACGACACCCCGCTGCTGTGACCCTCAGCGGGTGGCGTGCCGGACATCGCTGGGGGCGCCGACCGATTCCGGGTCGACCTCCACGCCGTAGGACGTGATCGATGCGATCTCGGCGCCGGCGAATCGGCAGATGTGGCAACTGGAGACGATCGTGACGCCGTCCTGGCGCCGGTATCGGCCGAGCACCTCGACGACGACGGTGTCGTCCTGTTCCACCGTCAGGCACCGGTCCCAGGTGGCGACGGTCGCGGCGAGACCGTCCGCGGTGTCACGGCAGGTGGTGGCGACGGCGTCGGCGCCCTCCAGCACCGAATAGCCGACGATCGTCCACACCACGTCGCGGGCCAGGTGCGGAAGAGCGTCGTCGAATCGGTGCTGGGCGAACGCGCGGGCGATCTCGGCTCTTGTCGGTTCGCTCACCGTGTCAACTCCCACAGACTCCTACGGAATGCTCTTCCGTCGAGGCTAACCCGACCGGCTCGACGGCGGTAATGTCTCGCCAATGAGCTCCGGTCATGACCACAAGCCCGCGCGTGATCTGCCTCCCGGCATGGCCGGGCAACTGGATCTGCCCTACGCGGGCCTGGCCTCGTTCGGGCATCGCCCGTTCCTGACCGAGCCCGAGCAGCTGGACAGCTGGCGGCCGGACGTCGCGATCGTCGGCGCCCCGTTCGACATCGCCACCACCAACCGGCCGGGCGCCCGGTTCGGTCCGCGGGCCATCCGGGCCACCGCCTATGAACCCGGCACGTATCACATGGATCTGGGGCTGGAGATCTTCGACTGGCTCGAGGTCGTCGACTTCGGTGACGCGCATTGCCCGCACGGGATGACCGAGGTCTCGCACGCCAACATCCGCGAGCGGGTGCACACCGTCGCATCGCGGGGCATCGTGCCGGTGGTCCTGGGCGGCGACCACTCGATCACCTGGCCGTCGGCCACCGCGGTCGCCGATGTGCACGGCTACGGAAATGTCGGGATCGTGCATTTCGACGCGCACGCCGACACCGCGGACATCATCGACGGCAACCTGGCCAGCCATGGCACCCCGATGCGCCGGCTGATCGAGTCCGGGGCCGTTCCCGGAACGCATTTCGTTCAGGTCGGGTTGCGCGGGTACTGGCCGCCGCAGGACACGTTCGAGTGGATGCAGGAACAGGGCATGACCTGGCACACCATGCAGGAGATCTGGGACCACGGCTTCAAGGAAGTGATGCGACGCGCCGTCTCCGAGGCGCTCGACAAGGCCGAAAAGCTCTATGTGTCAGTCGATATCGACGTTCTGGACCCCGCGCATGCGCCCGGCACCGGAACACCTGAACCGGGCGGAATCACCAGTGCCGATCTGCTGCGCATGGTTCGGCAACTCTGTTACGAGCACGACGTGGTCGGCGTCGACGTGGTCGAGGTCGCCCCGGCGTACGACCACGCCGAACTGACGGTCAATGCCGCCCACCGCGTGGTGTTCGAGGCGCTGGGCGGAATGGCGGCCCGCCGCCGCGACGCGGCCAACGTCAAGCCCGGACCGCCCTCGCCGCTGGCCTAGTAGTCGGACTCCGCGGCCAGGGTCTCGGCGAGGAACGCATCGGGTCCCGGTTGTGCGAGTCGCTGCCGGGCGAACCGCCGGACCCGTTCACGCGCGTCGGGCGCCTCCGCCACCTCGGCGCCGATGGTGACGGCGGTGGCCGACCAGTCCTGGTCCCACCCGCCCGCGGCGGTCAGCGGTGCGTTCGAGCGCTCGAGCAGCGGGATCACCGCACGGCCCGCTCCGTCGAGTTCACCCACGCCGGTGATGTCCCCACAGCGCAGTGCCACCGGGATCCCCGCGGGTGAACCCGGTCCGATCACCGCGGTGTGCAGGGTCGCGGTCACCCGGTCGCCGTCGGCGGCAACCACCCAACCCACGGTGTCCTCGGCGGCATCGAAGACGCCACCGGGCACCCCGGACCAGGCGATCGACGCCGCGCCACGGGCGATCAGCCCCATCGGGGCAGGTCCGGTGTCACCGCCGGCGGCCAGCGCATAGTCGTCCTGGCGCACCGCTGACGGCGCCAGCTGGACGTTGTCGACGGCATCGCTCAGCTCGGCCCAGCCCGGCGCGTCGACGCCCACCTCCTCGGCCAGCCGCACGGAGTCGCGGACCAGCTCGACCACCCGCGGGTCACCGACGAGCAGGTGCATCGCGAGCGCGCCGGCGTGCGGGGTCAGCAGCGCGCCGATGTCGGCGTCCAGGCCGTCGTCGGCGACGAAGTCCTCGGCACGGGCGGTCAGCAGCGCGATCTCGGCATCCAGCAGCGCGGGATCGAGGCCGACGATGCCGTCGCGCACACTGGCCGGCCACCACCGGCGCAGCCAATGCCCGACGGCCAGCCTGCGCAAGCCCTCTACGGCGCCCGGCCGTATCTCGACACCCGAAAGGTCGACTCCGGCATCGTGATCCGGCGGGTCAGCGATCGCGGCGGCCAGCGCATGGTGGCCGTCTTCGCCGAGTACCCGCCACAGCCAGTCCGCGCGGGCGGAGTCGGTCAGGGTGATCTGCGCGCCGAAAGCGTCCGCCGCCTCGTCGACGGTCCAGGCCAGCACCGCGCCGTCGACCTCGAGCACCGCGACCAGCGGCACTGCGGCCACCGCGGGCCCGATCCGCCACAACCCGGAGTCAGCCACCAACCTCATTGGGGCACCTGCACTTCCAGCATCGCCTTGATCCGCTGCCGATGGTCGAGGCTCACCGAACGGGCGACCCCTTCCAGTAGGGCGCGCAGATCGTCGACGTCGTCGCAGGGTTCCTGCCACACGTCGCGGCCGTGCAACCGCGCCCAGAGCCGACTCAGGTAGGGCTGGGCGAAGCACGCGAGGTCCTCAACGACCCGCCGCTGACGCGGATGCACCGGGTCGGCACCGGCGAGCACCCGGCGTGCGTGCAGCACGTACGCCTCCTTGCGCAGCCGGGCCTGGATGATCGTCGCCACCTGATAGGTGGTCACGGCCCGTTCGTCGAGCGGCGCCAGCTGGCCGGCCACCTCGATACCCGCCACCAGCGCGGCCTGATTGTCCTCACCGAGGAAACCCCAAGGGGCACAAGCTCGGTCGACTTCCTCGGCGCACAGCAGCGGCACGTCCGGCAACTCGTCGCGATCCAGCGCCCGGCGCAGGGTGGCCCGCACCCGGTCCACCACGCTGCGGTCGAGCGGCCGGTCGCGCTCCGGTCCCCCGGTCAACGGCGGCGGCCCCAGCGGCAACGCGGCGGTCAGACCGAGGTCGACCAGCGACCACGGCAACGCCGACGGTTGGCTGCGGGCGCGGGTGCCGAGGTTGTGCGGCGTCGCATCGGCGATCAGCGCCGACCACACCCGTTGGCGGGCGACGGAGGCACGATGTCCCTCGGCCGGACCCAGCACCGTGGTCAGGCCGGCCAGGAACGGTCCGCTGATGCTGTCGTCGGCGCGAACGTCGGCCCAGCTGCGATGCAATTGGGCCGACAGTCGAGCCATCACCTGCGGTGACGCGACATGCGCGTTGAGTACTTCAACGGCGGTGCGGTCGCGGTCGTCGTGAACGGCGCGCAGCGCCGCCGACGCCACGTCGAGCCCCTTCCCGCCGGGCGCTCCGTCGGTGACGGCGAGCTCGAAACACACTGGGAAATAGAGGTCTTGGGCGTTACCGGTGGTGATGCGCAGACGCCGGCGCTCCTGCTTCATCAACTCGAACCATGCTGCGGCCCAGCGCAACCGGTCCGCATGGTCGCCGATCACGTCAGCCATCTCCGCCGCCACGTCGGCGTCGACGAACGGTGCGGAGTAGGCGGGATTGCTGCGCAGCCGCAGCACCAGCGGATCGATGATCCGCTTCACCGTTCTGCGCAGCGGCCCGCCGTCGTCGCCGCTGAGCACCTCGACGCCGGGGCCGATCATCCGCCACGCACGGTCGATCACGGCCCGCCGCGGTTGCGACGTGCCGACACCCGTGACGGTGTCCGGGCCGGCGCTCATCCGGACAGAATAAGGCCAGCGCAAAGTTGGGTTCGGTAGCCGCCGACGGTCGGCACGCTGCACACCATGTCTGATGCACTCCTGGGCGCCATCGCCGTCGTCTCCGCCATCGCACTCGCCTCGATCATCGTCGCCGCCGGCCTGGCCGGACAGCCGCCGCGCAGGCGGCGCCCACGCAGTACCCGCTGCCCGCGCTCGATCGGCGTAGGCACGGTGCAGATGGTGGCGGGATCCGACGATCCCGTGATCGTCATCGAAGTGGAAAGCGTTGCCGGCCAGCGCTTCACCGGCCGGCTGTGCCACGGCGCGGATGACGAGGTGCTGTCCGCCCTGCGCCCCGGGGTGATCGTGCTGGTGTCCTTCGACCCGGCCAGCCGCAAGCAGCTCTCGCTGGCCGATGATGCGATCGCGGTGCGGGCCACCGCCGACCGCACACTGCTGCGGCAGGGCGTGCTGACTCACGACCAGCTCGACCTGATCCGCTTCGGCACCCGCTCGTGCGGCGTGGTGACCGGGATGCGGACCACCGGCCGCGAGCGCGAGGAGCTCCGCGAGGTCGAACTCGATCTGATCGTCACCCGACCGGGCGGCGGGCAGTTCCCCGCCCAGGAGGTCACCCTGATACCCGAGGCCGCGCTGGCCAAGGTCTCCCCGGCAGCATCATCGACGCCTACTACCTCCCGGAGGACGAGTCCGCGATCGCGGTGTGCGTGCCCCCGGCCTAAGCGCTCGGCGCGTTCATCGACACCGCAGCTGATCACCGGGCACCCCCGACCGCGAAAGTGACCACCGCGGCCCAGTACAACGGGCTCGCGGTGGCATCGCCGTCGCGCCACCGGCGCATCTGGGCCCGCTGCCAGCGATTCACGCTCAACACCGCGTCGTCGGCCTCGTGGGCGTCGTCGACGGCCATCACCACCTCGGCCATCGGATCTTCGGCACGCCCGGTGAACCGGCGATAGCCCGCGGTGGTCGGCAGCGACCACAGCGTGGCGGTCACCAGCTCGCTGCCGCAGAGGACCATCGCGGCGACCAGTCCGGTCGCTTCGTCGAACTGATAGTCACCGCCGGAACCGCATGCGAGCAGAGCGACCCGCGGCGGCGCCGGCAGCTGGGCGGCCATCAGGTCCGAGGCCAGCAGCGGGCGGTGATCCCCGACCGGTTCGGCTGCGCCCTCGGCCGCGGCCGTGCAGGCCAGGTGCAGGGCGGCGCGGTCGGCGTAGCCATGCGTACGATCGGCGGCACTCGCGTGACCGACGAACAGCATCCGGCTCGGCGCCCGCTGCAGAAGTGCGGCCAGCCAGCCCCGGTCGGCGTCGCTTCGGCGGAACAACTCCACCGGGGCGGTGACCTCGGGCAGCACCGCGCGGCGCTCGAGCAGGTCGCCGAAATGGCGGGACAACGCGCCCTCGCTCGACGGCCGGCCCAGCACCGATCCCAGAGCGGAATCCGGCCGCTGGCCCGGCACGCGGGGATCGACCACGAGAAGTGCCGGCGCACCTCGTCTTTCACTCCACCGTGCGGCTTTGCGCGGGGCGTGCACGATGTTGGGCGGCACCGCCATCACCACGTCGACCAGCTCCATCAGCCGCACACCCTCGGTGACGGTGTCGATGTCGGCGAGCTGCCAGGGAATGCGGGCTGCGGTGGTCCCTGTGAAGGTGACCGCCTCCTTGCGGGCGGCGACCAGTTCCTCGGGACTCGGCCCGGTCAGCGGAACCGCCAGTGCCGCCCACGGAATGCGGGCCAGCCGCGCGCTCGGTGAGACGAACAGCACCGGGCGCGGATCAGCGAGGGATTCCGCGATCAGCTGCCACGCCGGCTCGGATATCAGCAGCACACCGAGGATGTAGGCGAGGGTCAGCTCCCCTTTCGCGGTGGCGAACGGGCCGCGGGTCAACGCCCGGTCGAGCGCGTCGGCCAGGCTCTCGTCGCCGTCGGGATCGGGCAGCGCCCCGCGTAATTCCTCCAGCGCGGCGAGCACGATCGGCTCGTGCACCACCCAGGTCACGGTGCGCTCCGGCCTGCCGACGATGCGCAGGCTGGCATAGGTCGCCACTCCGACGTCGGCGTACCGCAGCACCAGGGTCGTGGTCATGGCCACGTCGACCAGACGGGGCCGCCGGAGGTGACGGCCTGGCCGTAGCGGTTCTGTGCAAGCAGCCGGTAACGCGCCAGGATCGGTGAGCCGTCGGGATCCATCTGCAGCGGTGGCAAGGCTCCGAGCGTCGTCTGGGTCAGGGCGTCGACCGAATAGCCGCCTGCGGCCAGCGCCTCCTCGTCGAAAGTCTCGACCGGAACCGTCACCGTGGCAGGCGCCTCCCAGCCGCCGCCTTCGCCGCGCGGCTCGCTGGCGAACGTGCCTCGTGCACAGTGGTATTCGATGAGTTCGCTGAGCAGTTCGTCGTTCTCCCATTCCCAGGCCACCGAGAAGGCACCGGCCAGCATGCGCGCCGAGACCTGGGACGCCCACCGCCAGCGAGCATCGGCATCCGTCATGGCGTAGCGCACCGAGTCGACCGCGAGCGCGGCCGGAATCTTGAGTTCGGCGGCCTTCTCCAGCTTGCCGAGGGCGCTGCGGTGACGGTCGCTTCCCGAGTCGAACCGGGTGACGCCTTGCGAGGCAACCTGGCGCTCCTTGTGCGCCTGCCAGCTGTCCGAAGGATCGCCGATGCCGTCGAAGTTCAGGTCGGCCAGCGCGTCGGCCCGCCAGATCGAACCGAGGTGGTCGTCGAGCCGCGCATACTGCAGCCAACTCGATCGCGGCCAGCCGTCGAGGAACCGCCGCGCCTCCGCCACCTGCTCGACAGCCTCGTCGAAGCGGCCGCGGAACACCGAGATCCAGCTGCGCTGCAACAGAATGCGATGGACGAACAGCGGACGGCCCAATTCCCGCCACTGCGTCTCGGCGTGGCCCCAGGATTCGTCGGCTTCTTTGAGCCAGCCGAAACCCAGCCGGGTGAGCCCGAAGTACAGCCAGCAGCGGGCGACGTCGTGCGCGCGGGAATGTTCGGCGATCACCGGATAGGCGGACCCGACCAGACGTTCGGTGGATTCATGGTCGCCGCGCATCCACATGGCCGCGGCGGTCTCGAGTTCGGCTCTGGCCCAATACAATTTCCACTCGCGACGCTGGGCGCGGGCACCGGCCCGACGCAGCCACTGCTCCCCTTCGTCGAGCCGGCCGGTCTCCACGCAGAACCGGCCGTAGGCCAGCCCGGCGGCGACCAACAGCTGATCGGCGTCGTCGGTGCCCCCGGCCAGCCCGTCGATGACCGGAATGATGTCCTGCCACAACTGCGCTGCCGGCACGTGCAGGTCGTCGTCGCACAGCGCCGTCGCGCACAGCACCCCGGCCAACGTCGCCAGGTGCCGCTGTTCGGGTTCGAGGTCGGTGAACCGCTGCGCGGTGTCGTCGTCGCGCAGTCCGGTGAGTTCGGCCGCGGCGTCTTCGTGTTCACCGGCGGCCGCGGCCAGGCCGGTGCGCAGGAACCGTGTCCGCAGGGTGTAGCGGGCGACCATGCGATCGGTCTCGGCTCCCTGCGCGGGGTATGCGGCGAGGCAGTCGGTCATGCGCTTGAGGCATTCGCGGGTGCCGTCGTAAGCCGTTCGGGTGAGATAGATTTCGCCGAGTTGAGCGAAGGCTTCGAGCGCGAGGTCGTCGCGGTCCTCGCTCTCGATCTGCGGCATCAGCGACAGCAGGAGGTCCTTGGCCTTCTCCTCCTGAGCGGCCAGAGCGAGCTGGCGAGCCTGCTGCAGATCGCCGGTGATGGACACGGCTGGATCATAGGTCGGCCGAGGCCGCCGATACAGGTAACGGCGAGACGGCGGACGTGCTCGGCACGTCCGCCTCCCGCCGCCCGAACGGTTGGTCACGTCACTTGCAGGTGACGGAGATTTCGAACTTCTTGCTGACCATGCCGGCCATGGGGTTCTTCATGTCGGCGCCGGCCGCCTCACCGGTGATGGTGTAGGTATCGCCGTCCACCTTCACGTCGGCAGAGCCGGTCTTCATGCCCATGTTGTCGCTCACTGCGAGCGCGTTGCCGTCGACGACCATCCCGAGGGACTGCACGGTCGGCGGCTGGCCGTCTTTCATGACCACCCCGAGCCCCTGCTGACCGCCCACTGCGCCGCTGGCGATGTTGATCGTGCCGCCCTGCTTCACGCACGTCACGGAGTTCAGGTCCAGGCCCTGCAGGTCATTGCCCTCGACCTTCACCGACGTCTTCCCGCTGGAGGCCACCGAGACACTGGTGGGCGCCGCACCCGTCGCCGAGCTGGAGCCCTTGCTGCTGCTGTTGTTGTCGGAGCAAGCCATGAGCAGCATGCTGCAGCCGAGCACGCCGACACCGACCGCGAGAATTCGCTTCACCTGTGTTCCCTTCGTTCGCGCGGCGCCTCGGTGGCACCGTCACGAGAGAAGTACAGATGCGGCTCGCGGCTACCGATCCCAAACTTCTCGCGCCGAGATCGACGTAATGACGCGGATCACTCGCACTTTCGCGGCCAAACGTCGGTTTCGGCGAGAAGGCGCTCAGGTCTGCGCGAACTGCTTTGCGTCGTAGAGCCGCGCCCACTCCGCCCGCGGGCGAATGGACACGTCGACGTCAGCACCCTTGGCGCGCAGGCTCTTCACCGTCGCCTCGCCCCGGGCCGTGCGGGCGAACGGATCCCAGCTGAAGAACCGGCAGGAGTTCTCCCAGGTGATCTTGTTGATGTCGGAATCCGACGCGCCCGCCGCGTTCAGCTCGGCCAGTACCTGCTCGGGTGCGTCGGGCCAGAAGCAATCCGAATGCGGGTAGTCGCACTCCCAGGCGATGATGTCGATGCCGATCTCGTGCCGCAGCTTCAGCGACGTCTTGTCGGTGACGTAGCAGGCCAGCGAGTGATCCCGGAACACCTCGCTGGGCATCTTGTCGCCGAAGTCACGGCGAAGCCATTTCTGGTTGGTGTAGTGCCGGTCGCTGCGATCCAGATAGAACGGAATCCAGCCGATACCGCCCTCGGAGAACGCGAACTTCAGGTCCGGGTAGTTGCGCATCGCCGGTCCCCACAACAGATCTTGGGCGCACATCGCCGACACCTGGGTGGCCAGGATGATCAGATTGTCGATCGGAGCGTTGGGCGCCATGCTGATCGCCCCGAATCCGGTGCCGATGTGCAGGCACATCACCACGTTCTCCTCCGACAGCGTCCGGAAGACCGGACCCCAGTAGTCCTCGTCGTGGTAGCTGGGCAGGCCCTCCAGGTGCGGCAGCTCGGGCATGGTGACCGCCCGGCAGCCCTTGGCCGCGACGCGGCGGATCTCGTTGCACATCCCTTCCGGCGTCCATGTCGGCAGGATCGCGATCGGGATGAACCGGTCCGGGTACGAGCCGGCCCACTCGTCGATGTGCCAGTCGTTGTACGCCGACACCATCACCAGCGTGACGTCTTCGCGGGTCATGTTCAGGTGCCGGGCGGAGAAGCCGGTGAAGGTCGGGAAGCACATCGAGGCGAGGATGCCGTTGCGGTTCATGTCGCGCACCCGCTCGTGGACGTCGTAGACGCCGGGGCGCATCTCGGCGAAGCCGGCCGGGTCGCGGCCCCACTCCTCAGCCGGCCACGACACGACGGCGTTGAGCCCGCTGACCCCCTGGGGCCGGCCCTGGTACATCCACTGATCCACACCTTTGTCGTCGGTGACGACGATCGGGGCCTCGGGCTTGTACTTGTCCGGGACGTGGTTGAGGAACATGTCGGGGGGCTCCACGACGTGGTCGTCAATGCTCACCAGGATCAGGTCGTCGACGTTCATGGCCTCAGTTGTACCCTCGATAATCGTGACCGTCTCCGCACATTCGGCCAGACACTTATCTCGACCGGCCAACATCGGCCAGGTCGAGCTGCGCCGCGGTGGACGGGTCCTGGCCGGCAGCTATCTGTACGAGGGCGAGCTGCTGGTCACCGGCTGGCATTTCCACGACGTGCATCAGATCGAATACGCGATCGGCGGCGTGGTCGAGGTCGAGACCGCATCGGCGCACTATCTGCTGCCGCCCCAGCAGGCCGCCTGGATTCCGGCCGGACTGCAACACCAGGCGACCATGAACCCCGCCGTCAAGACCCTGGCGGTGATGTTCGACCCGGAACTGATCCCGACCGCTGGTGACCGCGCCCGGATCCTGGCGGTTTCCCCGCTGATCCGGGAGATGATGCTCTACGCCCTGCGCTGGCCCATCTACCGGGAAACGGGAGACGACGCCTCCGACGGATTCTTTCGCACGCTGGCCAATCTGGTGGCCGAGGCACTGGATCACGAAGCGCCGCTGAGTCTTCCGAGCTCCGACGATCCGGTGGTCGCCGCCGCGATGACCTACACCAAGGAGCACCTGCAGTCGGTGACGCTCGCCGAGGTGTGCCGGGCGGTGGCGGTGTCGGAGCGGACCCTGCGCAGGCAGTTCCAGAGTGAAGCCGAAATATCTTGGCGGACTTACCTTTTGCACGCCCGAATGCTGCGGGCGATGGCCCTGCTGGCCGCCCCCACCCAGAGCGTGCAACAGACCGCCACCGCAGTGGGCTTCGAGAGCGTCGGGTCGTTCACCCGTGCCTTCAGTCAGTTCTGCGGCGAGACCCCGTCGTCATATCGACGACGCGTCACCAGCACCGGTATGTGAGGTGGGCGCGCGCCGCTCGTGCCAGCGCAGACGCAGCAACAGCAGGCCGCGGTGCGCTTCGAACCCCAGCGACAACGGATGCCGCCAGGAGCCCGATCGTGTCCGCCGTGTTTGTGCCACACCACCACTGTGCCAGCCGACCGACGCCGGCCGCCGCGCCACACGCCTGAGTGTGCCGCTTGTCACCTGAAGTTCGTTGTCTGTCAAGAATCCTCGCCGGCACCGGTGATCGCGGCGACCAGCGGTTCGAGGTCGCCGCCGACGGCCTCGCGGACCTCGCGGCCGGCCCGCTTGAGCGACTCGTTGACGTCGCCGCGGGCGGCGGTCGCGGTGGCCCGCAATTCATCGATGTTGCGGCCGAGTGCCGCCCGCACGTCGTCACCCTGGGTTGCCGCGGTCGCGACGGCGAACGCGCCGTCGAGGGCCGAACCCGCGAGCGTGCCCTGCGCGGAGGCCACCGAACCGGCGACCTCACCGGCGTAGCCGAGGACGGCCACCGGCAACGTGGCCTGATGACCGACGTAACTGACGACCGCGGCACGCAGCCGGCCGCGAGCATCGTCGACGACGTCCTGGACGCCGGTGCCGGTGCGCTCCCAGGCCGCGGCTATGGTCTCGCCGTCCTGAATGGCGCCCGCGAATGCCGCGGGTGCGTGCGCGATCGCGGTGGTGACATCTGTTGCAGCATCGAGCAATTGGCTGCTCAGTGCCTGGCCCGCGGCGATTTGACGCTCGAGGACGTGGCGGATGACGATGGTGGTCTGCTCGTGCGGCTGCTCGTCGGCGGCCGGGACGGCGGCGGTGTCGGGCTCGATCGTGGTCTCGGACATGCCGCCAGTCAACTAGTCCGGGCCGACCGGACGATATCGGCGAAGTGACAGACCGGGCTCCGGTAGGCAAAGAGACGGGGCCGCGCGACCCCAGGCGGCTGCCAGCATGCCACCAGCCGTCACCCAGTTAGTTGCCAGTAAGTCGTCTTATTCTCAGTTTTCGCGTCCCGGCGCCTGTGACGCTGCCTTGTCGGGATCTGCCGTGGAGGAACATAGATGACCAAGCTCGTTCGGCTCGGACTCGGAGCACTCACGCTCGGTGCGATGTCACTCACGCTCGGATCCGGTGTCGCGCTGGCCGACGACTACGCCGGCCAGTCGTACTCCGACGCCTCCAAAGCCATCGGCGACGCCGGGCAGAAGGCGGTCATCGCAACATCCGTTGGCGACTCGACCAACCAGGGCGACTGTGTGGTGACGCGGTCACAGAAGGCCGACTGGCTCAAGGGCGACAACTTCTCCCCCGTCACCGACACCGTGCTGCTCTACCTGAACTGCAACGCGAAGCTTGCCGCCGCGGGCAAGGCCGGCAACTCGCTGGCGAGCCCGGAGGGCCAGGCCGAGAAGGCGGCCGAAGAGGAGCAGGCGGCCAAGGACGCCGCCGCCCAGCAGAGCCAGTCGAGCGAGCTGGCCACCCCCGGCGGCAACGGATAGTTCCGCGCGCCAACTTGCCGGTGCCGGGCCTGGCGGCGAGGATCCGTGACAATGGATCCCACATTCGCCAATGAGCTCGCCGACCTCGATGCCATCGGGCAGGCGGCACTAGCCGCTTCCGGAGACGTGTCCGCCGCCGAGTTGCTCGACGCGGCCATCCTGCGGCTCGACGCCACCCGCGGGCTCAATGCCGTCATCACCGACCTGTTCGAACGCGGACGAGACCAGGCCGTCGCCCTCGACGAGAGCGGCGCGCTTCGCAGCGGGACCGCCGGGCCGGTGGCCGGAGTTCCCTTCCTGCTCAAGGATCTTGGCGCCTCGCTGGCCGGCGCTCGCGAGTCGATGGGTTCGCGGGCGTTGCGCAATCACATCGCGCCGGACACCGCGTGGATCGTGCAGCGCTACCTGGACGCCGGCCTGGTGGTGTTCGGCAAGACCAACACCCCGGAATGGGGCAATCACTGCACCACCGAGCCGTCGTTGTTCGGGCGCACCGCCAATCCGTGGTCCCCGGACATTACTCCCGGTGGTTCCAGTGGAGGGTCGGCCTCGGCGGTGGCCGCCGGCGTCGTGCCGGCTGCCTCGGGTGGCGATGGCACCGGATCGATCCGGGTGCCCGCGTCGTGCTGTGGCCTGGTCGGGCTGAAACCCCGACGTGCCCGCACCTCGTTCGCCCCGTCCGGGCAGCTGCTGGAGGGATTGGCCGTCGAGCACGCGCTGACGCGCACGGTCCGCGACAGCGCCGCTCTCCTCGACGCGGTCACCGGAGGCGCCCCCGGCGATCCGTACAACGCCGCGCCGCCCGCCCGGGCTTTTCTGCGCGCCATCGGTGAGCCGCCGCCGCGGCAACGGATCCTGATCGCCACGCACTCACCGTTTGCCTCCCCGCCGACCGACCCGCGCGTCGCCGCCGCCGTCGAATCTGCCGGCCGCGCACTCGAATCGGCCGGCCACCACATCGAACCGGGCGCACCGTCGTTCGACCCCGATATCGTCGCCGACGCGATCGCCGTGCTGCACAACGTCAGCAATGTGCAGCTGTACAACTTCGCGAAGTCCCATCTGGGCCGCGATCCCCGCGAGGACGAGTTCGAGCCCAGCAGTTGGGTGATGATGCGCGAGGGGTTCACCACCGCCGGCGTCGACTATGCCGACGCCATCGAGGCCATCCACGCCCAGACCCGCCGGTTCGTCGCGGGAATGAGCGCCCATGACGTGCTGCTGGTTCCGACGTTGCTGGCGCCACCGCCGAACTACGGCATCCTGGACCAGCCGCGCGGCACCACCCGGGCGTTCTTCGATGTCGAGTTCGCGCACACCGGGTGGACCACCATGGCCAACGTGACCGGCTGGGCCGCGATCTCGCTACCACTGGCGACCACCGAGGACGGACTACCCGTGGGTGTTCAGCTGATGGCTCCCGAGGAAACGGTGCTCCTGCAGCTGGCGGCTCAGCTCGAGCAGGCGATCCCGTGGGCGCAGCGGCGCCCGGCCGGATGGCTGGCCGCGCCCGCGGTCTGAGCGGCTTTGCTGCCGCCGCCCACCATTGCCTCGATCGGTGCAGCGGCCGCTGTCCCGCGTGAGACACTGTGCCCATGGTTGTCGCTATCGCGCGTCCCAAGTTGGAAGGCAACGTCGCCGTCTCCGAGGACCGCCAGATCGGTTTCGCCGAGTTCGGCTGTGCCCAGGGCCGCGCCGTGTTCTGGCTGCACGGCACCCCGGGGGCCCGACGTCAGATCCCGGTGGAAGCGCGAGTGTTCGCCGAGCAGAACGACATTCGACTGATCGGTGTCGACCGGCCGGGGATCGGCTCCTCCACGCCGTACCAGTACGACAACGTGCTGGCCTTCTCGAAAGACCTGGCGATCATCGCCGACACCCTCGGTGTCGACAAGATGGCCGTCGTCGGTCTGTCCGGCGGCGGCCCGTACACGCTGGGCTGCGCAACGGCGATGCCGGACCGCATCGTGGCCGCCGGTGTGCTCGGCGGGGTGGCCCCGACCGTCGGGCCGGAGGCGATCGCCGGCGGATTGATGAAAGTCGGCACGTTCGCCGCCCCGATCATCGAGGTCGCGGGGGCTCCGCTGCGCCTGGCCGCCGTCAGCTTGATCCGGTTGATCCGTCCGCTTGCCGAGCCTGCCCTGTACATCTACGCGGGCATCTCCCCTGAAGGCGACCGCAAGATGCTCGTCCGCCCGGAATTCAAGGCGATGTTCCTCGACGACCTGCTCAACGGCAGCCGCAAGCAGCTGGCGGCGCCGCTCGCCGACATCGTGGTGTTCGCCCGGGACTGGGGTTTCCGGCTCGACGAGGTCAAGGTGCCGGTCCGGTGGTGGCACGGCGACCGCGACCACATCGTTCCGTTCGCCCACGGCCAGCACGTGGTCTCCAAGCTGCCCGACGCCGAGCTCTACACGCTCTCCGGCGAAAGCCACCTGGCCGGCCTCGGCCGCGCCGAAGACATCCTGCGCACCATGCTCGACTTGTGGGACCGCGACGAGAAGGCCTGACCACTCAAGTCCGGTGAAAGCCCGCGCCGCGCTGGTGATCCGGCGCGACGGGGGCTGTCGTGGTCACGCGCCGAGTTGGCTCTTGATCAACGCGTCCTGCTTCTGACCGAAGTCGATCATCAGATCGTTGGGCGCCGGATCGGCGACGGGGCCGGAGAACTCCAGCGACGACGCGGCATTGCCCTCGGTGAAGTACAGGACACTCAGCGATCGCGTGCCGTCCGGTGAGGTCCCGGTGATCAGCTGTCCGCCCTGACCGACCGGAGCGGCCACCGACTTCTGGTTGGTGACCGGGGTGTCGGCCTGCGCGGAACTGATCGCACCAGCAGCCGCGGCCGGGTCGGCCAGCACCCACACGGTGTCGGTGATCGTGCGCCCGTCGCGGTGGGTGTACACCGTCATGGCGCCGGGCTGGCCGCCGGGATTCAGGGTCGGCGGGGCCGCCGTGTAGGCCAGCGAGTCGGTCACCACATTCGGGTCGATCAGCAGGACGGTGTAATCACCGGGGTCGGCGGATGCCAGGCCGGCGCCGAGCGTCATACCCACCGATAACACGGCGGCAGTCAGGCCGCCAATACAACGAGAGTTCATATTCGAAGACTTCCGTTCAGAAAGGAATGAATACCGGGTTGATTCGAGCATTCGATCAGCAGGGGTAGCAGCCCCAGCCGCGCCAGCCGTCGCGCCAGAAAAAGCCTGCGCCACAACCCATATTTCCGGTACCGCCCTGACAATCCAGCGCCGTGATGATCGGTGAATGCCCCGGACCGGACGGCGTGGCATTGTTCGTCGATGCCGCATTGGCGGTGACTGCGCCGGCCAGTGAACCGGCGATCATTCCTGCCGTCGCAACACCTAAAATGAATTTTCGCATGAAGTCCCTCCCCATTAGGGTCGCGCTGAATTGGACCGTCTCACGGTACGTGAGCAATTACGTCAATCGCGGCAATTTCGGCGGGTCCGTCAATCGATGTTTGTAGCCGAGCTGACCCGTTCTCATGCCCAATGCCCCTGCCGGCATGGGCCAGAAGTCCCTGTCGGTAAACGCAACGAACAGCCAAGCTGCTTTGAGCAATGGGGCTCACCGGTGTATTGACGGATAAGTCAGCGCGCCGCCGGCGAAAGGTGAACTGATGAATGACGTCCTTGCCGAACGTAATTACGCCTGGCGGATGATTCGCGCCGCGCGCGTCTCGCACGCCGACGGGGCGAACGCAATGGCCGTTGAGAACCGCCGCATCGACATCGAACTACTGCTCAGCGAAGCCCTCGACGCCGGCTTGGGCCGCGCCGAGATCATCGTCGAACTGGCCGACCTCGCGGCACGCATGTATGCGCTGTGCAATCCCGACGAGCTCGTCATCGCCGACGCGGAAGGTGTTCTGGCTTAGGACAATCCGAGCAGCGCCCGCCGCAGCATGTGCATCGCCACGGTGGTGGACCGCTCCCGGATGTCGGCGCGTTCGCCGGGCAGCCGAACCGACCGGCTGACCGTCGTGCCGTCGCCCAGCATCACGCAGAACCACACGGTGCCCACTGGTTTGTCCTCGGTTCCGCCACCCGGTCCGGCGACGCCGGTGATCGCGACCGCGGTATCGGCGTCGAATCGGCGCAACGCGCCCGCCGCCATCGCCTCGGCCACCTCCTGGGAGACCGCGCCACACTGCTCGATGAGCGCGGGCTCGACACCGAGCACATCGGCCTTGGCCTCATTCGCATAGGCCACCACCGCGCCGGCGACATAGCCCGACGAGCCGGCCCGTTCGGTCAGGCGGGCCGCCAGCAATCCGCCGGTGCAGGATTCCGCTGTCGCGATGCGCCGCCCCGCCAGGAGCCGCGCGACCTGATCGTCGACCAGCGACCCGTCTTCGGAGAACAGCGTGTCCCCGTGCCGGCTGCGGACCAGCTCCATCAGCTGTTCATAGGCCGGCGCGCTCTGCTGCTCGTAACGCGTGACCATCTCCACCTCGCCGCGGCGCAGGCAGGTGGTGATCTCCAGGTCACCGAATCCCGGCAGGTTTTCGGCTTCTCGCAGCGTCTCGGCCAGTCCCGACTCGGCCAGCCCGAACATGCGGACCGTGTCCTGGCGATAGACGGTCCGCCCGGCGATGGCCTGCTGGAAGGCCTCGTCCGCGACGGCGGCCGGCCACATCGCCTGAAGTTCGCGGGGCGGGCCGGGCAGCACCAGGACCGTGGGCGAGCCGGGGACCACCACGCCGGGTGCCGTGCCGACCGGGTCGAGGACGTGGGCGCCCACCGGCACCATCGCCTGTTTGCGGTTGGCCGCGAGCACCGCGTCGAAGTCGACCCCGGTGAATCGGGCCATCAGGTGCTGGAGGATCGCGGCGATCTTGGCTTCCAGCTCGGTGTCCAGAGCCAGCTCACGACCGCAGAAGCGCGCCACCACTTCCACCGTCATGTCGTCGGCCGTCGGGCCCAGCCCGCCGGAGGTGACGATCAGGTCGACACCTTCGGCGGCGAGGAACCGCAGCTGCGCCTCGATGTCGGCGGGACGGTCACCGCAGATGGTGATGTGGGCCAGTTCGACGCCCAACTCCAACAGCCGATCAGCGACCCAGGGGCCGTTGCGATCCGCGACTCGTCCGGTGAGGACTTCGGTGCCGGTGACCACGATTCCCGCGCGCACGCTCATACCGAGCGAGATTACGCAGGCGGGGTGCCGATCAGGCCACGGGATCGGGCGTCAGCCCGGTGGCCTCGCCCAACGCGTGCACCCAGGCCTGAGTGTCGTTGACGTAGAACGCGATCTCGCCAGCCGCGGTGCGCACCACCAGATGGGTCCACCCGCCGGCGACGCTGCCCTTGAACACCTTCGCCAGCCGCAACCCGGTGACGGAGTTCAGCGGAATGCTGATCGTGGTGCCGGTCAGGGTGACGAAGACCAGCCGCCGCCGGGTCAGTGCGATGCGGCCGTTGTTCTTCACCGTGGGAAATCCCGGCGCGGTGGCGCCCCGATAGTTGCCGCGCTCCAGCGGACGCAGGATGGTTTCCACCGCCAGCTCGGTGCCGAGCTGGTCCGCGGCCGCGCGATACCTGCCGCGGTAGACCAGCACGATCACCCCTGCGATGAGTCCGAGCACCGCGAGGATGCCGACCACCAGCAGAACGACCTGCACGGCGACGTTCACGTCGGACGCCGGGCTCAGCGCGGGGCGGCGCCGGGAGCCCGGACCACCAACGGCACGGCCGGGAATGCCGCCGCCATCTCCGAGCGGCACTTGCGCAGCGCCGCGGTGCCGTAACCCTTCTTGCGGTGATCGGGGTGGATCCAGATCCGCACGTTGACCTCACCGCCGAGCAGCTCACCGAAGACCAGGCCGACCTTCTCGTCGCCGTCGAGAGCGACAAACCAGGCCGCCTCCTCAGCCGTCAAACGGCTTCGCGCCGAACGGATTTCGTCGTCCACCAGCCCGGCGGGCGCACCCGAACCGTCACCTGCCGCGCCGACCTCCTGAGTGCGGGTGGCGAAGATGTCGCGATCGGATTCATCGGCGAACGGGCGCAGCTGCAGGCTCTCGTCGGTGCTGGCCGGCCGCTCGCCGAGGGTGAAGGACAGCTGGCTGTTCAGATCCCGCAGTTCGGCGGTGATGCGGTCCCGCGAATCCCTGGTCACCTGCTCGAAGGACAGTCCCAGCACGGCCTCGGTGCCCCGGCGCGACGTACCGAGCAGTTCGGTGATCGCGGTGATCGCGGAGTCCCGGTTGTCGGAGTCGACGATGGCGTCGATCACTTCGTGGCGGCGCTCGAGTGCGGTGAGCAGAGCATCGGCGATCTCGCGGCGGGCCGCGGCGCGGTCTTGGTCGGTCATGGCCCCAGCGTAGATCCGCCCGCCCCAGTTCGGCGGCGCTGCGCCGAACTCCGCCGACTAACCTGGACCGGGGATCACCGTGCGCTGTTGCACACGAACCAGATACGGCGTTTGCGCCACTGCTCTGCCAAGATGAACGCGCGGCTGATGAACGGTTGCGCGGGGGTGTCCTGTCGCGGATCTCGAGTTGAGGAGTTTGGGGACGGTGGCGAAGACCCTCGGCACGCTCTCCGTCCTGCTGCTCTTGCTGCTGTGCGCCGGTGACCTGCGTGTGTTCAGCGGCCCGCAACCGCGGCCGGCCCAGAACATCGAACTGTCCGACGGCTGGCGGCTCACCTCGGCGCAGGGGCTGCCCGCCGACGGCGCGGCCGTCTCGGCCAACAACTACGACGCCGCCGCCTGGCACCCGGTGCGCCGGATGCCGGCCACCGTCCTGCAGACCCTGCAGGACGACGGCGTCTACCCGAACCTCTACTACGGCAAGAACCTGCTCCAAGACGTTCCGCAAGACCTCTACGAGCAGGACTGGTGGTATCGCACGACGTTCAACGCGCCGGCCGACTACCCCACCTACGTGCTGGACTTCCCCGGCATCAACTACCGCGCCGAGGTGTGGCTCAACGGCCGCCGCGTCGCCGACAACAGGCAAGTCGTCGGCATGTACAACGACCACGAACTCGACGTCACGCGGTGGATCCGGCAGGGCCAGCCCAACACCCTCGCCGTCAAGGTCACCCCGGAGCGAGCCATCCAGGACGTCAACGGCGTCGAACTGGCCGACAGCTGGTACGACTGGATCAACTGGCGCTACCTGGGCTATCAGGGCCCGGACAAGAACGCGGCCAACGGCAACTCGTTTGTGCCCGACCGGAACGCCGGCATCTGGAAACCGGTGTACCTCAAAACATCCGGGCGGGTGTCGATCGGCGACGCCACGGTCAACACCCAACTGCCGCTACCGGACACCGACAGCGCGCGGCTGACGGTGTACGCGCCGCTGAAGAACTATTCGACCGAGAAGGTGCGCGGCCTGCTGCGCGCCACGATCACCCGCGACGGCAAAGCACCCGTGCACGTCGACGAGCCGGTCACGCTGATGCCCGGGGAGGAGCGTGAAGTCACGCTGAGTCCCGAGAAGTTCGCGGCGCTGACCGTCGACCACCCGGATCTGTGGTGGCCGTACACGATGGGCCGGCCCGACCTGTACGACCTGAAGCTGGAGTTCGTCCAGAACGGCCAGGCGACCGAGGTGGCCACACAGAAGTTCGGCATCCGCACCATCACCCAGGGCCGCGATTCCGACGACTCGTTCGCCGAGCTGGGCACCGGCGGCAACTTCTACCTCCAGGTCAACGGCAAGAACTTCCTGGTCCGCGGCGCCACCTATACGCCCGACCTGCTCTACAAGTACGACCCCGAGCGCGACGCCGCGATTCTCGGCTACGTCAAGGACCTCGGGCTGAACATGCTGCGGCTGGAGTCCAAGATCTCCTCGCAGCGCTTCGTCGAGCAGGCCGACGAACTCGGCATCCCGCTGATGTACGGCTGGATGTGCTGCAACCAGTGGGAGAAGTGGCAGCAGTGGGACGACGAGGATCGTCGCGTCTCCCAAGACAGCATGCGCTCGCAGATCGAGATGCTGCGTTCGCATGCCTCGGTTTTCGTGTGGGCCAACGGCAGCGACGGCCGCCCGCCCGCCGACGTGCTGACCGAGTATCACCAGATCCTGACCGATCTGCATTGGCAGAACGCCACCGTCGACACGGTGTCGTCGCTGAACCGGGACGCCGACGGTAAGCAGCTGTGGGACGGCATCCAGATGGCCGGGCCCTACACCTGGCGTCCGCCGTCGTACTGGTTCGCCGGCCAGTACGGCGCGGCCCGCGGCTCGTCGGCCGAACAGGGCGACAACGAGCACATCCCGCCGTTCGCGAGCCTGCAGAAGTTCATCCCGCCGGACAAGCTCTGGCCGATCAACGACACCTGGTTCTTCCACGCCGGATCGGATCCGCAGAACTCGCGGCTAGCCAACGTCCAGCGTGTCATCAACCGCCGTTACGGCCCGTCCACCAACGCCCGGATGTTCGCCGACAAGGCGCAGCTGGCCCATTACGAGGCCACCCGCGCGCAGTTCGAATCGTTCGCGGCCAACGGCTGGGACGGACACAAGATGACGATCTACTGGATGCTCAACAGCCACTGGCCGTCGTTCTTCGGCAACATCTTCGACTACTACCTGCGCCCCGGCGGCGCCTACTACGGCGCCAAGAAGGGGCTGCAGCCGCTGTCGGTCGTGTTCGACTCCTATGCCACCGGTAACCATCGCCAGGCCAAGGTGACCGTCGTCAACCAGACCCCGGACACCCAGGAGAACCTGCGCGTCCGGGTCCGCGTCTACAGCCTCAACGGCGCGCTGCGCGACGACCGGGCCGCCGACGACATCGCCGTCGACCCGGGCGGCGCGGTGCAGGCGATGACGCTGCCGCCCGGACCCGCCGACTCCCCGGTGTTCTTCGTCCGCTGCGAGCTGCTCGACGCCGACGGCACCGTGGTCGCCAACAATGTGTATTGGCAGTCCCGGCAGGCCGACGACGTCGGTCCGCCGGCCAACGACGCGGCGTTCAACGCCAACCAGGTGAGTTGGGCCGACATGACCGCGCTGAACACGATGCCGAAGGTGCCACTGGAGGTAAGTGCCACCGGCGGCGACGACGCCGGCCGTGACGTCACCATCAGCCTGCACAACCCGACGCCGCAGATCGCGTTCTTCGAACGCGCCGAACTGCTCTCCGGTCCGCTCGCCGACGAGATCCTGCCGATCCAGTACGACGACAACTACGTGACGGTGTTCCCGGGCGAGACCGTCCAGATCAAGGGCCGGGTTCCCGGGTCGGGACCCGCCCCGGCGTGGGTCAGGGTCACCGGGTACAACAGCACACCGGTGGTCGTGCAGGTTCGCTGACACTCGCGACGTCGCTGACGTCGGCCGATCCGGGCGTGCCCTACATTCGGTGATGCGCCGCCGGACCACCAGTGAAGGGATGGATATTGCTGCAGCACGCGCTCGTCGTGGCAGCCGCCCTTGCCGGTGCGGTGTTCGCGGCCATCGGCATCGTGGTCCGTCAGCGGGCCACCATGGACGTCCCCCGCGATCAGGGTGTCAGCACCGTGATGGTGTCGACGCTGCTGCGCCGCCGGCTCTGGTGGGCGGGCACCGCGTCGGCGGTCACGGGGTATGCGTTCCAGGCGGTCGCGCTGGCCTATGGCTCGCTGCTGCTGGTCGCCCCACTCATGGTGTCCGCGTTGCTGTTCGCGCTGCCGCTGAGCGCGCGGCTGGCGCACCGCCGGGTGTCCCGCGGCGAGTGGGGCTGGGCGATGCTGCTCACGCTCGCGTTGGCAGTGTTCGTGTCGCTGGCCCGGACCAAACCCGGCGACTACGACGGCGCGACGTTGCCCGCCGTGGTGGTGGCCGGGGTCAGCCTGCTGTTCGTGGCCGGCTGCCTGCTGGTGGCGATGCGGCTCTCGGACTGGCGCCGGGCGATCCTGCTGGCGGTCGGTGTCGGCGTGCTGTTCGGCGTGGTGGCGGTGCTGACGAAGCTCGTGATGCACGCCGTGCGCGAGGGCGACATGGGGCGGCTGTTCACCTCGCCGGTGCTGTACGTGGTGATCGTCGTCGGCGTGGTGGCCACGCTGCTGCAGCAGTCGGCCTTCCACGCCGGCTCGCTGCGGGCCTCGGTCCCGGCGATGCTGGTGCTCGAACCGGTGATCGCCGTGCTGATCGGTGAGGTGGTGCTGGGCGAGCACCTCGCGGTCACCAAGCCGGTCGCGGTGGTGCTGGCTATCGCCGTCGGCGCCATGGCCGCGGCCACGATCGCCTTGGGGCGCGATGAGGGCGCCTGGGAAGAGGAGCTCGAAGCCGCGGCGGCCAAGACCCGCCAGGACGGTTAGCTCGCCCAGGGGCCGGTGCCGCCGACGGCGTCGATACGGATCCGGGTCAGGTATCCCGGCGGGGCGTCGTCAGGCGGGAACACCACGTTCTCGTCGGTGACCATCACCGCGGCAAGCTCCCGCAGAACCTCGGGCGCGCCGCCTTCGACGATGCGCGCGGTGCCGGTGACCGACAGATACGGCCGCATGACCGCGCCCGGTTCGGTCGAGACGATGGTGAGCGCCACGCGGCCGTCACGGCGCACGTTGCGGACCTTCTTGTGCTCGGACAGGTGAGCTGTCACCAGCTCGTCGCCGTCCGCACCCGACTGCACCGCCACCCACACCAGCGACACCTGGGGGCTGCCGTCCGGGTTGAGGGTGACCAGCGTGGCGTCGGCGCCGGAGCCGATCAGAGCGCGTGCCGCATCGTTGAGCTTCATGTGGCGTGCAACACCGTACGGGGCGAGGCATTCCCGCGCATCGGCATGATGGTGTGGTGACACTGTCATCGGATCCGCTCGCTCAGATCGCCGGGAGCCCACCGGGTCCGGCCGTCGGCGCGTTCTTCGACCTGGACGGCACCCTGGTCGCCGGTTTCACCGCGACCGCGCACGCCAGCGACCGGGTCCGCCGCGGACAGGCCCGGATCGGCGAGGTGCTCGGGGTGATCGAGGCCTCGCTGCGCTACAAGCTGGGCCGCATGCAGTTCGAACGGCTGCTGGGCCGCGCCGCGGGGTATCTGCGTGGCGAGTCGCTGGCCGAGCTCGACGAGATCGGTGAGCGGCTCTACACCGAACAGGTGGCGGCGCGGGTGTACCCGTTGATGCGCGAGATCGTCGCCGCGCACCGGGACCGCGGGCACACCGTGGTGCTCAGTTCGTCGGCCTTGACCATCCACGCGGAGCCGGTGGCCCGCGCGCTGGGGATCGACGACGTCATCTGCAACACCTTCGAGCTCGACGACGACGGTCGCCTGACCGGGAACATCGCCAAGCCGATCGTCTGGGGACGCCAGAAAGCCGCTGCGGTGCAACGGTTTTGCGACGCCAACGAGGTCGACCTGACCGGCAGCTACTTCTACGCCGACGGCGACGAGGACGCTGCCCTGATGCGGCTGGTCGGCCATCCCCGTCCGGTCAATCCGCGGCCGGGCCTGGCCGCCAAAGCCGCGGCGAGCGACTGGCCGGTGCTCCGGATGTCGATACCCGGGCGCCGCAGCGGGGCGGCCAATGTGATCGGCCACTTCCCCGCGCTGGGACGGGCCGCGCTGGGCGCGGCGTTCGGCTCGCTGGCGCTGCGGACCCGCCGCAACCTCAAGGACTGAGCCCCACTGTCTCGCTCCTCCTCCGCCTCGTACCTCGGCGGCATCGGTCGACTCGACTGAGCCCGACTGTCTCGCTCCTCCTCCGCCTCGTACCTCGGCGGCATCGGTCGACTCGACTGAGCCCCACTGTCTCGCTCCTCCTCCGCCTCGTACCTCGGCGGCATCGGTCGACTCGACTGAGCCCGACTGATTAGGGCATCGCGCGGTGCGGGACGTCGGTGATCAGACCACCGTCGACCACGTATTCCGAGCCGGTGGAGAACGACGACTCGTCACTGGCCAGGAACACGATGAAGGTGGCCACTTCCTCGGGCTGGCCGGGACGGCCCAGCGGGGCGCTGACCATGTCCTCGGGCAGGTGCTTGGTCATCGGCGTGCGGATGAAGCCCGGGTGCACCGAGTTGACCCGGATGTTGTCCGACGCCAGTTCCAGCGCAGCCGATTTCGTCAGGCCGCGCAGGCCCCACTTGGACGCCACATAGGCGTGCACCCAGGAGGCGCCGCGCATGCCCTCGATGGACGAGACGTTGATGATCGAGCCGCCGCCGGATTCCTTCATCGACGGCAGGACGGCCTGGATGCCCAGCAGGGCGCCGGTCAGGTTGACGTCGAGGACCTTCTTCCACCGCTCCACGTCGAGTGACTTCAGCGGTGCGACCTGGACGATGCCCGCGTTGTTCACCAGCACATTGACCTTGCCGAACTCGGCGATCGCGAGCTCGACGGCGGCCTTCCACTGATCGGCTTCGGTGACGTCGAGGTGCACGTAGCGCGCGGCGTCGCCGAGCTCGTCGGCGAGTTCTTTGCCCTTGTCGTCGAGGATGTCCCCGATCACAACCTTGGCGCCCTCGGCGACCAGCATCCGCGCGTCAGCAGCGCCCATCCCCTGTGCGCCACCAGTGATGATGGCTACTTTGTCGTCTACGCGTCCCATGAGCCGACAGGCTACCGGTAGCTCTCGCCGCGAGGTAGAACCTGTTCCAGTTTCGGCGCCGAGTGCGCATACTGATCGCACCGCACACCCAGCATGAGGAGAACTTATGGCCATCCGCGTTGCCCACATCGGCACCGGAAACGTCGGACGGATAGCCCTAACCGAGCTGATCGAGAACCCCGGGTTCGAGCTGACCGGGCTGTGCGTGTCGGCCGACGAGAAGGTGGGCAAGGACGCGGGCGAACTGGCCGGCCTGGACGTCAAGACCGGGATCCTGGCCACCAAAGACCTCGACGCGGTGCTGGCCACCGAGCCCGAATGTGCCGTCTACTGCGCGATGGGCGACACCCGGATGCCCGAGGCCATGGAGGATGTCCGCAAGATCCTGGCCGCCGGCATCAACGTCGTCGGATCATCGCCCGGGTTGCTGCAGTACCCCTGGGGCGTGATGCCGGACAAGTACATCCAGAGAGTGGAAGACGCGGCCCGACAAGGCAATTCGAGCCTGTTCATCAGCGGTGTCGACCCGGGCTTCGTCAACGATCTGATCCCGCTCGCGCTGGCCAGCACCTGTCAGCGCATCGAGCAGGTGCGATGCATGGAGATCCACGACTACGCGTCCTACGACGGCGCAGAAGTCATGCACTACATGGGCTTTGCCCGCTCCATGGACGAGATCCCGATGCTGCTGCAGCCCGGAGTGCTCAGCATCGCCTGGGGCACGGCGATCCGGCAGCTGGCCGCCGGCCTGGGCATCGAGATCGACGAGATCACCGAGTCGTACCAACGCGAACCCGCGCCAGAGGATTTCGACATCGCGGTCGGTCATGTCGCCAAGGGCACCCTGGCCGTCCTGCAGTTCGAGATCCGCGGAATGGTCAACGGCCACCCCGCGATCGTCATCGAGCACATCACCCGGTTGCGCCCCGATCTGCGTCCAGATTTGCCACAGCCCGCAGCTGGCGGCGGCTCGTACCGCATCGAAATCACCGGTGAGCCTTCGTACGCGGTGGACATCGTCCCGAGCAGCAGTTACGGCGACCACAACCAGGCCGCGATCGCCGGCGCCGCCGGCCGCATCGTCAATGCCATCCCCGCCGTGATCGCCGCCCCGCCGGGCATCCGCACCACGCTCAACCTGCCGCTGGTCTCCGAGGTGGAGCTGTTCGCCGCGCCCTGACAGGTGCGCCGCGGCGCGTTTGACCGAGTCGCCGCCGGGGTAGACCCGCACCGATTCGACGGATGCGTAAGGAGACGGACATGTCGGTGCGTCGTGTGGTTCTGCTGGTGGGTGCGGTGCTGCTGGTCGCCGGGGTCATCGCGATGCTGGTGCCGGTGTCCACCCCGGACGGTAACGGCGGCAGCATCGGCTGCGGCAACGCCGTGGCGGCCGACCTGTCGTCGGCGCGTGCGGCCAACGACAAGAACGTCGTCGCCAATGTGCCGATCCTGAACCAGCTCGTCCCGCACACCGACTTCGTGGCGCAGTGCCAGTCGTCGGTGTCGCAGCGCCGGTCCTGGTCGATTCCGCTGGCCGTGATCGGACTCCTGGTGGCGGGTGGGTCGCTGCTGGTAGGCCGCGGCAGCGCCGTCAAGACCTAGGGCCGATAACCCGGAACGATCAGCGTGCCTGGGTAATTCACGTAGTACGACAGGCAGATCGGGCTGTGCCGGCACGCGATGATCGCTCCGGCGTCCGGCGCCGCGCCGATGGTGTGATTGCCCCGGGCTGGCAGACCGCAGTTCACCACGTAGGGGTTGAGCGGTACGACGCCGTTCGTGCAATCGGGACCGGTCTCGGCGGCGGCGGAGCCGGCCGGAACGAGGGCCGCGGTCAGGGCGGCCGCGATGCCGAGCAACGCGACGCGCCGGATTCGAAGTGTCGAGACAACCATGGCTGCACCCTCTCGCCGACGATGAGCCGACACTGCCAACGGTACTCCGTCGGGAGCCGACTTCATGGGCTCTCGCTGGGGTGATTGCGCCGATAGGCATTCGTTCGCGCTTCGATGGCGGATACCTGCAACTGGCGCGCGCGGCGCGTACTAAACTAGAACACGTTTCAGTCTGCCTACGCCCCACGCTTGAAGGAGCCGGTCCATGCGCACTCCCCTCTGCGACGACCTCGATATCGAATATCCGATCTTCGCGTTCACCCACTGCCGCGACGTGGTCGTGGCCGTCAGCAAGGCCGGCGGCTTCGGCGTGCTCGGCGCCGTCGGGTTCTCCCCCGAACAGCTCGAGATCGAGCTCAAGTGGATCGACGAGAACATCGGCGACCATCACTACGGCGTCGACATCGTGATCCCCAACAAGTACGAGGGCATGGACTCGACGGACCTGTCCCCCGAGGTGCTGAAGAAGACGCTGAACGACCTTGTGCCGCAGGAGCACATCGACTTCGCCAAGAAGGTTCTCGCCGACCACGGTGTGCCGGTCGAGAACAGCGACGACGACGCCATGGGGCTGCTGGGTTGGACGGAAGCGACCGCGACGCCGCAGGTCGAGGTGGCGCTCAAGCATCCCAAGTGCACGCTGATCGCCAACGCGCTGGGCACCCCGCCGGCCGAGATGATCAAGCACATCCACTCCGAGGGCCGCAAGGTCGCGGCGTTGTGCGGTTCGCCGTCGCAGGCCAAGAAGCACGCCGAGGCCGGCGTGGACATCATCATCGCCCAGGGCGGCGAGGCCGGCGGACACTGCGGTGAGATCGGCTCGATCGTGCTGTGGCCGCAGGTCGTCAAAGCGGTGGCACCGGTGCCGGTGCTGGCCGCCGGCGGTATCGGCAGCGGTCAGCAGATCGCCGCGGCGCTGGCGCTGGGCGCCCAGGGCGCCTGGACCGGTTCGCAGTGGGTCATGGTCGAGGAGTCCGAGCACACCGACGTGCAGCACGCCGCGTACGCGAAGGCTGAGAGTCGCGACACCGTGCGCAGCCGCTCGTTCACCGGCAAGCCCGCCCGGATGCTGCGCAACGACTGGACCGAGGCGTGGGAGAAGGACGGCAACCCCAAGCCGCTCGGAATGCCGTTGCAGTACATGGTTTCCGGCATGGCCGTGGCCGCCACGCACAAGTACCCCAACGAGAGCGTCAACGTCGCGTTCAACCCGATCGGACAGGTCGTCGGTCAGTTCACCAAGGTCGAGAAGACCGCCACGGTGATCGAGCGCTGGGTGCAGGAGTACCTGGAGGCCACCACCCGCCTCGACGAGCTGAACGAGGCGGCGTCCGTCTGACCCGCATTCACAACGCAATCAGGGCGAGAATCTTCGCGATTCTCGCCCTGATTGCGGTCTCGGCCGGCTAGCTGGCCGGGTAGAAGTCGTTCCCGTTGCCCCAGTCGCCGGAATGCATCGATCCGGGCTGCCAGCCCTGAGCTCCCAGGCAGAGCATCGGCAGGCCGTCGGGCGACTGCGCCGCGGCCTGCGAGCCCGGGCACGGCGAGCCGACGGCCTGTACCCCGTAGATCTTGGGTGAGAGCACCCAGAAGCCCACGCCCTCCGGCGGGCGGTCCATCCCGATCGGCGACTGGCCGGGGATCCAGCGGCAGAGCAATGGCTCGCCGCCGGGGCCGCGGCCGAACGCGAACCGGTCCCACTGATAACACGGTGCGCTCAGGTATGCCTCGTAGCTCATGCCCGGCGGATCGCCCGGGAACGGCCCGTGGGGTTCATCGGCGGCGGCACTCGGTGCCACGGCCAGCGCCGCTGCGGCGACGGCTGCTGCGATGACGAATTCGCGGAGCATCTATCCACCCTCTAGGTCTCTTCCCGCAGGGCCCCTTGCCCCCCGGCAACCCTCTCGCGTGAGCCTAACTGCTGTTGCGGGTGTGTCTGCGGTGAACTCGGAAAGGCGCGTGAGTCCCGGCCGGAGCGCACCGGCAGCAGACTTTGCTCCCGCTCACCGCTCGGCACGCACCGAAGCTTGCTAAGCTGCCCCGCGATTACGTCGTCGGGGGTGAAGAAGACGACGGGAGAACCAGTGGGTGAAACGCGTGGCGCCGGATCGGTTGCTGCGGCCGGTCGAGATGTCCTGTTCGGGCCTGAAATCGAGCTGATGGCTCGATGCTGCGACAGAGGCGACCGGTGGCGGCTTGCGGTTTCCGGCCACAGCTGTTCGAACCATCCGCAACAATCGCTGGGTAACGGCAGTTACGGTTTGTGCGTCGGAACCACCGTCGAAACGCTCGAGGAGTTGCACTGATGGCAGAGGCCCAGTTCCGGGTCGCGGTGGACTCCGATCTGGAGTCGCCACAGGTGGTTGCCTCCGGTGAGATCGACCTCGCCAACGTCGGGCAGTTCCAGGAGGTGGTGGCCAAGGCTGCCACCGGATCTGCCGCGTTGACCGTCGACCTGTCCGATGTCACCTACTGCGACAGCGCGGCGGTGCGTGCGCTGTTTGCGGTGGCCGCCACGGCCGAGCTCACGATGATCATCGCGGCCGAAGGGCCGATAAAGACCTTGCTCGGCATCTCCGGCCTTGACCGGGTGGCCACCGTCATCACCAGGGAGTGAGTCGCACACCATGCCCGTCCCCGAGTTCCACCGGCGTGACCTGCCCCAGCAGGAGTTGTTCGACCGGATTCTCGAACGCGTCCACCTCGACCTGCCCCATGCGATCGGGTTGGCGATCACCGTGCACGACCGGCGTCTCGACGAAGATGAGGTGACGGTGCTGGCCGCCCGCGGCTACGGCGGCGAGATCGTCGAGGCGCAGCTGGCCGGGCTCGGCGGTCCGGTGATCGACGCCTTCGTCCATCAGATGCCGGTGCTGAGCCTGGATCTGTGGACCGACGACCGCTGGCCGGAGCTCAGCCTGCAGGCGATGGACGGCCGGGCGCCCGAGCACAGCGCGGCCTGGCGTGAGGTTCGGGGAGCGGTGTCGGTGCCCGGGGTGTGGAAGGCCGACAGCACGGTCGTGTTGACCTGCGCGTTGGACCGGCCGTCGACGGCGACCACGGTGACCACCCTGATCGGCTACGAGCAACTGGTGTCCGCGGCCATGGTGTCGGCCGGCGCCGAGGACGAGACCGCCACCGCCGACATGCTTGCGGTCCTGCAGTCGCGCGGGGCCATCGAGCAGGCCAAAGGCGCGATCATGGGGCGGCTGATGTGTGATGCCGACACCGCGTGGGCCACTCTGCGCCGCGCCAGCCATGAATCGAATGTGAAGCTCCGCTCGCTGGCGGTGGCCCTCGTGGAACACATCAGCGGCGCACCGGCGGAGCAGCCTGCGGCCGGCTCGCCGATCGTGCCCACCGACCGGGCCCGTCACGCCGCCGGCTTGTTGTGGGCGGTGCTGACGCACGAGTCGACACCAGCCGAACCAGCCGAACCGGCGAGCTGAGCGGCGTGACAGGCATCTCCTGCGATTAGTCCGGAGAAACGCCGCTGCACAGCGCGGAAAACGCCTCCCGAGGTGGTTCGCTTAGGCCATGTCAGCTCACGAACCTCACACCGCCCACCCGCCGTCGCGCTGGTTGCCCTGGCTGGGAGTCGGCGGAGCACTGACGGCGGTCGGGTTGGCGGTCGCGGTGACTGTGGCGGCCGGCTCGTCTGACACGCTGCCCGTCGCCCAGGCAGCACCCACGACGCTGTCGACGACGCCCAGCACGACGGCGACGACGTCATCGGCCGCGACGTCGACGTCGAGCGCGCCGGCGTCGTTCACGGCCGATTCACGGGGCTATGTCGACACCGGCGCACGGTGCGACGAGAACCAGACCCTGATGGCCTATGGACGCACGTCGAAATCGCTGGTCGTGATCTGCGTGAACGCCGACGGTGGACTGGAGTACCGCGGCGTGCGCCTGTCGGACAACGCTCCCCTGCACCTGCCGATCACGCGGAGCTCTGACGGAACGCTTGTCGCGATGAATGACGGTGTCACGTACGCCGTTTCGCCCACCCAGATCCTGGTGTCCTCGGGTGACGATGTCATCTACAAGGACTCGTGGATCGAGTTCAAGGAGGCCAGCTTCTCGCCGGCCAGTACCTCGGGCACGGCGAGCAGTTCGGCGAGCGCGACGACGACGGTGAGCACCACCACCGTCACGGTGACCACATCGGTGACCCCGACGACGACGAAGCCTGCTGGTTAACCGGGCGAGGTGTTGCGGCCGCCGTTCACCCCGAGGATCTGGCCGGTGATATAGCCGGCCTCTTCGGAGACGAAGAAGGCACAGGCGGCGGCGATGTCCTCGGGCTTGCCCATCCGGCGCACCGGCGTGGCGTCGATCGTCGCTTGCAGATCACCCATGTTGCCGCGGGCTTCGGCCTTGCGCAGCATCGGGGTGTCGATGAAGCCGGGCGGCACCGCGTTGACCGTGATGCCGGCCGGACCGTATTCCAGCGCAAGGCTTTTCGTCAGACCGTTGACGCCGGACTTCGCCGCGACATAGGCCGACATGTAGGGCACGCCGGAGTGGGTGCTTGACGAGGAGATGTTGACGATGCGGCCCCAGCCGGCCTCGATCATGTCCGGCAGGACGGCCTGGATGGTGTGGAAGACACCGTGCAGGTTGATGTCGATGATGTTCTGCCACTGCTCGAAGGACAGGTCGAGGAAGCGCCGGAAGCTGTCCTTGCCCGCAGCGTTCACCAGGATCGAGACCGGCCCGAGGGTGGAGTGGATCTCGGCGAGCGCAGCGTCGATCTGCGCGCGGTCGGTGACGTCGGCGACGTAGGAGTGTTCGGCCTCAGCGGGATTGAGGTCGATGATCGCCACGGTGTGACCGTCGGCCCGCAATCGGTCCGCCACCGCCGCACCGATTCCCGAACCGCCACCGGTCACCAACGCCGTCTTCGAGGTGGACACAGGTTTCCCCTTTCCGGCGGGCTGACCGCCTGATGAACGAAAGATGGTGAAAATCAGGATGTTCGGCGCGGTGCACGCAAACCGAGCGCACGCCGGCCCGCGTCGACGAGCTGGCCGTGCAGCCACTCGTCGTCGGCTGCGCGTTTCGGATCGGCCGATCCGGCCATGCCTGCGAAGACGAACTGCGCCCGCAGGTACCCGCCCGGGCCGGGATGGACATCGGCGAGCAGCGCCATCTGTCGCGAGATCATGTGCGTCCAGTCGCGGTTGGCTTTCAGCACGGTGTGCACGCTCGGATCTGCCGCCAGGACCGAGACCAGCATCGGGTTCTCCACGGCCAGGCGCGCGTAGCCGTTGAGCATGCGTTCGGCCCGGGCCTGCACGCCGCGCTGCTTCTCGGCGTCGTCGACCACGGCGGACAACTTGTCGATGATCGGCTCGAGGATCGCGGTCAACAGCTGCTCGCGGGTCCGGAAGTGGTGGTAGATAGCGGCTTTGGTGAAGCCGAGCTCGTCGGCGATCATCTGCAGCGAGGTCCCGGCGAAGCTGTGGCGGATGAACAGCGCGATAGCCGCGTCGATCAGCCGCTGCCGGGTATCGGGGGCGGCGGTGGAGTCGGGGGTGGCTGCGGCGACTGCGCTCATCGTCAACTCCCTTCGCAATCCAACTTTACGATCGGCTAGTAAACTACCATACGATCGGCTAGCATCCTCCTTGCCGATCGTATAGGCAATGCCGTGACGTGAAGGGACTCCTCAGTGACCGACGTAGACGCCGTCAACTTCTTCACGGATCGCGGTCTGGTCGCTGATCCGTATCCGTATCTGGAGGCGCTGCAAGCTCGTTGCCCGGTCTCGAAGGAGCCGCACCACGGCGTATGGATGGTCACCGGGTGGGAAGAAGCCACCGAGGTCGCCGGCGACGCCGACCGTTTCTCGTCCTGCATCGCGGTGACGGGCCCCTTCCCGGGCTTCCCCGTTCCCGTCGAGGGTCGTGACGACGTTCCCGAACTGATCGCCCGGCACCGCAACGAACTGCCCTTCTACGACCAGTTGCCTGCGCTCGATCCGCCCGTGCACACCGATCACCGCGCGCTGCTGATGCGGCTGATCACACCCAAGCGCCTCAAGGAGAACGAGGAGGCGATGGGCGCGATGGTCGACCGTGCGCTCGACGACTACCTCGTCGGCAGCGGCGGCGAGCTGATTGCCGGCTTCGCGCAGCCGTTCACGCTGATGATCATCGCCGACCTGCTCGGCGTCCCCGGCGACGATCGCGACGAGTTCGTCAAGGAGATGGCCAGCGGCGCGCACCACGGCGGCGGCATCGGCAGCGTCAAGGGTGAGAGCTTGGCGAAGTCCCCGCTGGAATATCTCTACGACAAGTTCAGCGCCTACATCGAGGACCGGCGCGCGAACCCTCGCGGCGACGTGCTGTCCGAGATGGCCGCGGCGACGTTCCCCGACGGCTCGGTGCCCGATCCCGGCGATGTGGCCCGGGTGGCGGCCAACCTGTACTCGGCAGGTCAGGAGACCACCGTCCGGCTGCTCAGCGCCGCCCTGCAGATCCTGGGCGACAACCCGCAATTCCAGGCGCAGCTGCGAGCCGACCGCTCTGGACTGAGCAACTTCATCGAAGAGGCGCTGCGCTTCGAGAGCCCGGTCAAGGGCGACTTCCGGTTGTCGAAGGAGCCGGCCACCATCGGCGGCGTGGACGTGCCGTCGGGTTCCACGCTGATGGTGGTCCAGGCCGCCGCCAATCGCGACCCGCGCCGCTTCACCGACCCGAACACGTTTGACCCGTCACGGTCAAATGCCCGGCAGCACATCGCATTCGGGCGCGGCATTCACACCTGCCCAGGTGCCCCGCTGGCCCGGGCCGAGGCGCGGGTGGCACTGATGCGCCTACTGGATCGCACCACCGATATCCGCATCAGCGAGGAACACCACGGACCCGCCGGTGCGCGCCGGTACACCTACGTGCCCACCTACATCCTGCGTGGGCTCACCGAACTGCATCTGGAGTTTGATCTCGCATGAAAGCCCACATCGACGACGGACGCTGCCGCGGCCACGGCGTGTGCACCACCGTCTGTCCGGACGTGTTCGCGATGACCGACGACGGGTACGCCGAGGCGATCGTCGACGAGGTGCCCGCCGGGCTCGAGGACAGTGCCCGGGAGGCGGCCGAGGCTTGCCCGGAGAACGCCGTCGTCCTCGATCAGTAGTTGACGATCGAGCGCCAATAGTCCTCGGGTATCTCGGTATTCGAGCGCAACACCATCGCCAGGCCGGTGGCCATCGCCACGCCGAGCAGTCCGAGCCAGAGCCCGAACAGGCCGACCAGCGCCCAGATCGCCACGGTCAGTGCGGGCCATGGTGACACGAGAGTCAGCAGCGGAGCGAAGAAGAAGCCGGCGCCGACGAACCATGCCGAGCCGGCGCGGTCGGACCTGAGCACGAAACCAAGCCAGCGCGGAACCGGATGCGGATCACTGTGCTCTGTCATGGTGCCCACGCTCCCCCGCCGAGGTAGGCGCCGCAATTACCTGCGAGGTAATGGCGTAGCCCCACCGGCTGGGAGATGCTGGCGGAATGAGCGGCACAGCATTCGGGGACCTGTTGCGCGACTGGCGGCGCCAGCGCCGACTCAGCCAACTCGACCTGGCGCTGGAAGCCGACGTCTCGGCCCGGCACGTCAGCTTCGTCGAGAGTGGACGCTCCACGCCGAGCCGCGCCATGGTGCTCCGGCTGGCGGACGCCCTGGCCGTGCCTGCGCGCGAGCAGAATCAGCTGCTGTTGGCCGCCGGGCTGGCGCCGGCGTATGCCGAGCGGGGCTTCGACGACCCCGCGATGGCGGCCGTACGCGCCGGCGTCGATCGGGTGCTCGCCGCCTACGACCCGTACCCCTGTCTGGCGGTGAACCGCAATTGGGATGTGCTGCAGATCAATTCGGGTACCGCCGTGCTGCTGGACGGGGTCGCGCCGCATCTCCTGCAAACCCCGAACGCCCTGCGGATCGCACTGCACCCCGACGGCCTGGCGCCGCGCATCCGCAATCTGGCGCAGTGGCGGCATCACCTGCTGAGCCGGCTGCGCCGAGAGGCCGGCGCCGGACGCTCCGCCGGTCTGCTGGCCGAGCTCGAGTCCTACCCCGGCGGCGAAGACGCGTCGACCGACCTCGGCGGTGTGGCGGTCCCACTGGAGGTCGACCGGCTCGACGGGGTGCCGCTGACGTTCCTTTCGATGGTGACGACGTTCGGAACGGCGCTCGACCTGACCGCTGCGGAGCTGAGCCTCGAGGCCTTCCTGCCCGCCGACGAGACCACCGCCGAGGCGCTGCGATCGACGTCGGCCCGGTAATAGAACACGTTCTAGTTACGAGTTTCCTCAACCCGCACCCGAGGCCTCCGTGCGTGGTGTAGGCATGGATCACCGGGCACTAGATCACGTCGTATGGAGGTGCGCTTTTTATGCCCAGTCCGAACCTGCCCCCCGGCTTCGACTTCACCGACCCCGACCTGAACAACGAGCGGTTACCCGTCGAAGAACTCGCCGAGCTACGCCGGGTCGCGCCAATCTGGTGGAACGAGCAGCCGCGAGACGTCGGCGGTTTCGACGACGATGGCTACTGGGTCGTCAGCAAGCACAAGGACGTCAAGGAGATCTCCCGGCGCAGCGATGTGTTCTCCAGCCTGGAGAACACCGCCCTGCCGCGCTATCCGGACAACGCGGCCGTGTCCCACAAGGACACCGGCCAGTTCATCCTGCTGAACATGGACGCGCCGCATCACACCCATCTGCGGCAGATCGTCTCGCGCGCGTTCACCCCACGGGCCGTCGAGACGTTGCGGGCGAATCTGCACGAGCGCGCCCAGGCGATCGCCAAGGCCGCCGCGGCGGAGGGTTCTGGCGACTTCGTCGAGCAGGTGTCCTGTGAACTGCCGTTGCAGGCCATCGCCGACCTCATGGGGGTTCCCCAGGACGAACGCAAGAAGCTCTTCGACTGGTCCAACCAGATGGTCGGCGAAGCGGACCCCGAGTTCGCCCGCAACGATCCGCTGGGCGCGGCCGGCGAGCTGATCATGTACGGCATGCAGATGGCCGCCGACCGGACCGCCAACCCCGGCGACGATCTGGTGACCAAGCTGGTGCAGGCCGACGTCGAAGGGCACAAGCTCTCCGATGACGAATTCGGCTTCTTCGTGATCCTGCTGGCGGTGGCGGGCAACGAGACTACCCGCAACTCGATCACCCACGGCATGACCGCGTTCACCGATTTCCCCGACCAGTGGGAGCTCTACAAGGCGCAGCGTCCGAAGACCGCGGTCGACGAGATCGTCCGGTGGGCCACGCCGGTGACGTCGTTCCAGCGGACCGCGCTGGAAGACACCGAGCTGTCGGGTGTGCAGATCAAGAAGGGCCAGCGAGTGGTGATGTCCTACCGCTCGGCCAACTTCGACGAAGAGGTGTTCGACGACCCCTTCAGCTTCAACATCCTGCGCGATCCGAACCCGCACGTCGGTTTCGGCGGCACCGGCGCGCACTACTGCATCGGCGCCAACCTGGCCAGGATGACCATCGACCTGATGTTCAACGCGATCGCCGACCACATGCCGGACCTGACCCCACTGTCGAAGCCGGAGCGGCTGCGGTCCGGCTGGCTCAACGGCATCAAGCACTGGCAGGTCGACTACACCGGAGCCGGCGCAAGCAAGTAGCTTGTGGCACGCCGATACAGTCGAGGCGTGACGAAGACCGCGTGGACACTGACCGCCGCCGAAGGTGAACTGCAGATATTCACCGGCGTCGGGGGTCCGGCCGCCAAGATGGGGCACCGCCTGACCATCACCTTTGCGTCCTGGACGGCGCAGGTCCACTGGCGCGGGGACGACCCGTCCGCAGTCCGGTTGGTGGTCGACGTCGACTCATTGCAGGTCGTCAGGGGTGAGGGTGGCGTGACACCGCTGACCGGACCGGAGAAGGGCGTGGTCCGCTCGAACGCACTGAAGTCCCTGGACGCCAAGAAGTTTCCGCAGATCACCTTCGACGCCGAGAACATCAGCACGACTGCGGGCGGCTACCGCCTGGACGGCACCGTCGCGATCCACGGCACGACGCGTCCGCAGTCGGTCGATCTGGCCGTCGAGGAGCACGACGGGACGTGGGTGATGTCCGCCGAGCTGCCGGTGGTCCAGACCGACTTCGGGGTCAAGCCGTACTCACTGTTCATGGGGTCACTGAAGGTGGCCGACGAGGTCAAGCTGACGTTCACCGCCCGTCACCCGAAGTAATCGCCGCGCCGAGATCGACGTTCGGCGGGGCTTCACTCGCACTTCTCCTGCCGATCGTCGGTTTGGGCGAGTTGGGGCACTGGTCTGACCACTTGACCTCTGCCCGCTAGCGGGGCATGCTGGCGGCATGGCACTGCAGCCGGTGAGCCGGCGTTCCGTACCCGAGGACGTCTTCGAGCAGATCCTCGCCGACGTCCTCAGCGGCGAGATGCAACCGGGCGAACCGCTGCCCAGCGAGCGCCGTCTGGCCGAGGTGCTCGGCGTCTCCCGGCCCGCCGTCCGCGAGGCCCTCAAGCGGGTCGCCGCCGCGGGCCTCGTCGAGGTCCGCCAGGGTGATGCCACCACCGTCCGGGACTTCCGCAGGCATGCCGGCCTGGACCTGCTGCCCCAATTGCTCCTGCGCAATGGGCAACTCGACGTGTCGGTGGCCCGCAGCATCCTCGAGGCCCGGCTGCACAATGGGCCGAAGGTGGCCGAACTGGCCGCGCTACGCCACCCGGACGGACTCGCCGATCTGCTCGAACAATCGATCGTCGCGCTCGAAGCCGCCGAGGACCCGCTCGAGCAGCAGCGGCATGCGCTGGCGTTCTGGGATCACGTTGTCGACGGAGCCGACTCCATCGCATTTCGGTTGATGTTCAACACATTACGAGCCGCCTACGAGCCCGCCCTACCCGCGCTGGCCACCCTGATGGCCGCCGAGGTCGGGCAGACGCAGGCCTACCGCGTCGTCGCCCGCGCCATCGCGGCGGGCACACCGGACGAGGCGGCCACTGCCGCCCGCGAACTGCTCGAACCGGCCACCACCGCTCTGGTGACCGCACTGACCGCACTGGAGGAACAACAGTGAGCGCATCGACGAACGCCCGCCGCAGTCTCACGCTGTCCGACGCGGGCCGCGAATTCTGGCGGCACCCCACCCCGTGGCTGTTCCTCGTGGCGCTGACCGCGGCCGTGATCGCCCGCGTCGTGGTCGGCGACTGGCAGCTCGGCGACGCGGTGGTGCCGTTCGCGATCGCCGCGGCATTTCCGTTCCTGGAGTGGACAATTCACGTCTTCGTCCTGCACTGGCGGCCGCGCCGCATCGGCCGGTTCACCGTCGACCCGATACTCGCCCGCAAGCACCGCGAGCACCACATCGCCCCGCGCGATGTGGACCTGGTGTTCATCCCGCTGCAGTCGGCCATCGGCGCAGTGGTCTCCGCGGTGGTGATCGCGCTGTGGCTGTTCCCCCGCACCGGGATGGGGTTGACATTCCTGGTGGTGATGCTGACCTGCGGGCTGCTCTACGAATGGTGCCACTACCTGGTGCACACCGATTACAAGCCGAAAACCGCTGCCTACCGGGTGATCTGGCGCGACCACCGGCTGCATCACTTCAAGAACGAGCACTACTGGTTCGGGGTGACAACACCGGGCACCGCCGACCGGGTGCTGCGCACCTATCCCGACGCGGCCTCGGTAGCGACCTCACCGACAGCCAGGAACCTGCACGCGATCGACGCGGAAAGCCCTGCCGCAGTTAAGCGTTGATGACGACCGGGTCCCCGATGTGGACCTGGTTGAAATACCACGAGGCGTTGTCCGGGCTCAGGTTGATGCAGCCGTGGCTGACATTCGCGTAGCCCTGCGAACCGACCGACCACGGCGCGGAGTGCACGTACACCCCGCCCCAGGTGACGCGGACGGCGTCGTTCACGGTGAGCTTGTAGCCCTCGGGGTCGTTCAGCGGAATGCCGATCGTGCGCGAATCCATCACGACCGTGGACTGCTTCTCCAGAACGTTGAAGCTGCCCACCGGGGTCGGGTGCTTGGGCTTGCCCATCGAGGCCGGCATCTGACGTGCCACCTGCCCGTCGATGCTGACGGTGAACGTGTGCGCCGAGATATCGGCGACGCCGAGCACGATCGCCCCGGTACCGAACGTCCGCGGAATTCCGCCGGCCATCATGGTGATCTCGGAGTGCGCGGGCCAGTACTGGTCGGGCACGAACTGCACGGTCTTGTCGTCGAGCCAGTCGAACCGGCCCGCCACCGAGGCCGGCGTCGTCACGCTGATCGTCTGCTGCGCCGCCCACCGGTCGGTGATCGGCTTGGTGAACGTCACGGTGATCGGCATCGCCACTCCGACGACCTGCCCATTGGTGGGCTGAACCGAGGCGACGGTCGCGCCGTCGATGGAGGGAGCGACGGCAGCTGTGCTGGTCTGCACCGAAGCCGCCAGTGACAGCACCGCGATCCCTGCGACGGCGAGTGCGCGTCGAACTGCTTTGGCCATGGCTTCCGTCCTCACGTGGGCGAACAGCAAAGTGAAAGTGTAGATGTTCCGCTCGGCGGCGCCCGCCAAACATGCGGTGACATGCCGTAACTGCGCCTGATAGGCGACCGAACGTGTGCAGAGGTCACACGTCAGCGAAAGCCGGGCGGCTATCCCCCGTGCACGCGCTCCCAGATGCGCTGCCGCAACGTCTGCTTCGGCTCGTTGACCGGAGGCACGGTGGCCACCACCGGCGGCGCCGCCGCGGGTTCGACCGGCGGGAGTGCGTCCGGATTGGCGTCCACCCCGGCGGGCGGCGCCTCGGGTGGCGGCGCAGGCACATTCATCGTCATCGCGACGACCGGGGCGCTGTCGAAGACAGGCTCGCTGGCCGGCTGCGGCGCCTGAGCCGGGCGTGACCCTTCGTCGGCACTCGCGAGCGCCTCGGGCGCGGACTCAGGTGCCTCCGGCGCGGTGACCGGGCGCAGCGGGGGCGTCTCGGCGGTGTTGACGACGTCGCGATGCGTGGGACGCGCTGCATGGTCGGGCAGCAGTTCGAGGCCGACAGCCACCGAGGCGGACACCACAAAGGCCACCACACCACCGGCCAGCAGGGCCGTCGCGCCGCGCAGCGCCACCGATTCGCGGCGGCGGGCCGGCGGCGGCACCGGGAGGTCGAACAGGTGGTCGTCGAACACGCCGATGCCGTTCACCGAGGCCAGGGCCGCACCGCGGGCCAGCGCCAGTTCGGCCTCGGCGGGGGCGAAGACCGGGATGCCCAGCATCTGCTCGAGGCTGCGGGCGATCGGCTCCAAACCGTCGCCCGAGCCGAGCAGTACCAGGCCGTCGGGCTCCCACTCGCTGGCGCTCAGCAGCTCGGACAGCCAGTCGATCAGGTCCTCGTCGGTTTCCAGGGCGTAGCTGACAGCGGTCTGCACGGTGCCCTCGTCCGCGTCGACGATCAACGCGACGATGGCCTCGGGCTCGACGACGCACACCGCGGTGACGTCGGATCCGATGACCTGTCCGATGCCGCGCGCGAACGCCTCGGTGGCCTCGGGCAGGCGGATGGGGATCACGTTGGCGAAGCCGCAGTCGGCCAGCGAATCGAGCAACAGCGATGCCTCGACGGAGGCGTCGTCGCTCCAGGTCACACCGATGGACTGCAGGCGCTGACCGCCCGCGATGGCCTGTGTGCGCGACAGCGCCTCGGCGACGAACTCCGAGGTGGTCACGGGGCTGAACCCACCGCGGCGCACCTCGAAGGCGTCATGGCCCTTCGTGGCGCCTTCGGCTCCGTCGCCTTCGACCAGGACGAGGCCGACGGTGGTTGGGGTCATCGACAGTCCCAGGACGGTCTCCAACTTGAAGCACTCCTCTCCGGTGCAGACTTCGCTGGCCTCACCCAGCACGCGCAGAGGCGCCAATGGCCTGACGGGCGTACTTCGCTGGAAGCGCCGGAAGCGAACCGGGACAGCGTGGTCGTCTTCGATCTCCGTGGAGCCTACCCGCAGCGGCCTATACCGGCGAATGAGCGCTGTTCGGTCCCGCTAAGGCGACGATGCGATAACGGTGGGCTCGACGATCTCGAGGAGGAGTGGGGAGGCGGTCAGGACTGGTGTACCGGCAGCGCGGCGACCAGCGGGGTGTCCACCCCGACCGCGCCGAGTTCGCAGGCCCCGCCCGGATTGCCGATCGGGGCGTCGCGGCCCGGCAGGACCTCGGTGAAAAACGCCGCGTTGTCGGCGAGGAACTTCTTCTCCTCCTCCGGCAGGTCGGATTCGAAGTAGATCGCGTCGACCTCGCACAAAATCCGGCATGCGCCGCATTCCACGCACTCGACGGGGTTGATGTACATGGTCCGGTCACCCTCGTAGATGCAGTCGACCGGGCATTCCTGCATGCAGGCCTTGTGCTTGACGTCGACACACGCACTGCTGATCACGTAGGTCATGAACCGATTCTATGTGTGACCCGCCGTACCAGGTACGGGTTGAAGGCCTCGGATTCAGGGTCCAAAGTCCCTATTCCGGTGCGGCCGCCGCCGGGGGCCAGTCCAGTTCAGCGGCGTAGCGCGGCGGTGACGTCCACCCACCCGGTGGCATCTCTGCGGTGATCGGTGGTGTTTCGGCATTCGCCGTAAATCTGCATGGTGGCCCGGTTGCTGTGGTCGTCGTTGCGGAAGTAGACGACGGTGACCCCGTCCCTGGTGAAGGTCCGCCCGCCGGGGTGGCGATTCGGCGGCATCGCCTCGGCCCAGCCGGCGGTCTTCATGGCCGTCGCGATCGTGTCGAAGTACCTCGGTGTCTCCAGGACCCCCGGCACATCGAAGTTGAGGTAGATCGCACCCTGGTACGGCGGCTCGTCGGCGTTCGCGCACGACATGAGCAGATAGCTGGCGCTGACGCTCGTGAGCGTGTCGGCGATCTCGCGCGCAGGTCCGAGCACCTGCGCCCTGGCCTGATCGTCGGTCAGCGGCTGGGCCACCGGATCGACCGCCGCGCCGCGCAGATCCCGAAAGTGGTGCAGCGCAACGAAAGTCAGGCCCAGTATCAGACTGACCAACAGCGCTGCGGCGATGAGTAGCACTGCGGGCCGGGAGCGAAGGGCGGTCGCGGCGGGCATCTCATCACGATAGTGACACCGAGCAAAGGACCTATGGCCCTATGAGGTGTGGGCCTTCGGCCCGCGACGTGGGACCGACCGGACCGTAACGTCCCAGTCGACATCGTGATGCTGGCGCACGCCGGGGGATGCGTCGCGGTGATGCCCAATCACCCGTGGGGTGAAGCCGGGGGCTGGCCGCAGTGTCAGCCCTTGGCCAGGGTGAACTGGCAGATGTCGGTGTAGCCCTCGCGGAACAGTTCAGCGCAGCCGGTCAGGTACTTCATGTACCGGTCGTAGACCTCGCGGGACTGCAGGGCTACCGCTTCTTCCTCGTTCTTTTCCAGTGCCGCGGCCCAGATCTCCAGAGTCCGGGCGTAGTGCAACCGCAGTGGATGGACGCGGTTGACGACGAATCCGGCGCGGATCGCGTGCTCCTGAACATCCGTCACCTTGGGCAGGCGGCCACCGGGGAAGATCTCATCCATGATGAATTTGAAGAACTTCAGATGCCGCATGGTGATCGGCATGCCGCGCGCCGCGAAATCTTCATCGCTGGGCAACACGATGGAGTGCAACAACATCACTCCATCGGTGGGCAGCGCGTCATACGCCATTTTGAAGAAGGCGTCGTAGCGGTCATAGCCGAAGTGCTCGAAGGCACCGATGGACACGATGCGGTCGACGGGCTCGTGGAACTGCTCCCAGCCCTCCAGCAGAACCCGCTTGGACCGGGGGCTGGTGGACTCGTCGAAGAGCTGCTGGACGTGGAGTGCCTGATTCTTGCTCAAGGTCAGGCCGACGACGTTGACGTCGTAGGACTCCAGGGCCCGCATCATCGTCGCGCCCCAGCCGCAGCCGATGTCGAGCACGGTCATTCCCGGTTGTAGCCCGAGCTTGCCCAGCGACAAATCGATCTTGGCGGTCTGTGCCTCTTCCAGCGACATGTCATCGCGTTCGAAGTAGGCACAGCTGTAGGTCTGCGTCCGGTCCAGGAACAGCCGATAGAAGTCGTCGGACAGGTCGTAGTGGTGCTGCACGTCGTCGAAGTGCGGCTCCATATGCGGCGTTTTCGCGGGTGTATTCAAAACCTCGATGTCCTGTTCTTGCGTCTGCACTCCGGTCCACCCCCGCGAGACCAGTCGCACTCCCCTCGTGACGTATCCCGGGTAGCCTACGCGACCGCGCTCGAACTCCCCACTTGAGCAAACTGGCAGGGAGCTGGGTGTCAGCTGTCACGAGGATCTGTCGGGATCCTCGTTTTTGCCGTATATGGGCTGTCCTTCCTCGTCAAGCCAGTCGTTGACCGCGGTACCGGTCACCGTGTTGTCCGATCCTGGCAACACCGCGGTGGGTCGGTCCTCGTAAGCCGTCATCATTTCTTTAGCTTTTGCCTTCGCGTTCTCGTCCGGCACCGGCTTTTCACCCTGCGGTTGCTTCTCGTCGGGTCTTTCGGAGCGTTCTGGAGTGCTCACGAGCGGATTCCTTCGCGTTCGATGCCGGGGGACGTGATGCTGGAACCGGACTGCCCACAAATGTGATGCACCAAACAGCAAAGGGGCGCTCAGCAACGCCGCGAGCGGCCAAAAGACCACCCGAATGTTATGTACGCCGCTTTTCGGGCAAAGTTGAGTCATGGACGCAATGCCATTTCGTCACGGGCGCCGGCTGTCGACCGTGCTGGCCGCCCTTCTGTTGGTGCCCGGTCTGCTCACCCCGCCGGCCCACGCCGCTCCGGCACACGTCGGGCCGGCTCCCCTGGCTCCGCTCGATCAGTCCACCGTGCTGGGCCAGGTCACCCCGGGTCTGGTCGACATCAACACGACCCTCAACTATCAGAGCGCGGTCGGCGCAGGCACCGGCATCGTCCTCGATCCGAGCGGCGAGGTGCTGACCAACAACCACGTCATCGAGGGCGCCACCGGCATCACCGCGACCAGCCTGGCCAACGGCCGCACCTATCCCGTCGACGTCATCGGCTACGACCGCGCCAACGACATCGCGCTGGTGCGGCTGCGCGGCGCCGGCGATCTTCCGGTCGCCTCAGTGGGCACCTCGTCGGGGCTGGCGGTCGGTGACCCCATCGCCGCGATCGGCAATGCCGGCGGCGTCGGCGGTGCGCCGAGCTTCTCCCCGGGCAACATCACCCAGCTGGGCGCGTCGGTTCGCGCATCCGACGAATCCGGCGGCGGCTCGCGCGAACTCACCGATCTGATCCGGGTCGCCGCCGATGTCCGGCCCGGCGACTCGGGTGGCCCGCTGGTCAATGCCGCCGGCCAGGTGGTCGGCGTGACAGTGGCGGCCACCCTGACCTACCGGATGGGCAATGTGCGCGGCGGCGAGGGCTTCGCCATTCCGATCGACCGCGCGCTCGGTGTCGCGGGAGCGATCCGCTCCGGCGGCGGCCCCGGCATCCATATCGGCGACACCGCGTTCATCGGCGTCGGAATAGCCGATCCTGGACCCGGCGCTCCACCCGGAGCCGTTGTGCGCCAGGTACTTCCGGATACCGCGGCCCGCGGAGCCGGGCTTGCGTCGGGTGACGTCATCACCGCCGCGGACGGGATTGCAATCAACACGGCCGCCGACCTCTCCAACTTCATGGACGCCCATCGCCCCGGTGACACCATCACGTTGAGCTGGATCGACCGGGAGGGTGCTCCGCGCAGCGCGCCTATCGTTCTCGGTGCCGGGCCGGTCGGCTGATCTCAGAGGTGCAGTTCGGCCCGCACCTGCATGAACCGCACCAGACCCGCCTGCCCTACCACCGGCTCGTACGCGGCGACCAGGTCATCGACGAACGCGGCACGGTCGGATTCGGGTAGCCGCTCGGTCCACGCCGTCGAGCCCACTGCGCACCAGGCTGTGAACTGCTCGACGGTGCCGAAGTCCCATTCGCGGTCGAGCACTGTCATCGAGGCCACCTGAAACCCGCAGCTGTCGGCCAGCTCGCGAAGCTCCGCCGGCTGGGGATGGATGAACGGCGTGCTGAATCCGGCGAAGCGGGAGGCCCAGCGCGGGTGACCGGCCACCTGCATGGCGGTGGACTCGATGCTGGGTCGTGTTCCTGCACAGACCATTTGGATGAGCGCCCGGCCTCGTGGGCGTAGCACCGCAGCGACGCCGGCTAGCGCTTCGCCGAGCTGCGGTACCCAGTGCAGGGCGTTGAACGAGACGACCATGTCGAAGCTGCGGCCGAAGGGCAACCGCCGCGCATCCGCGCACACGTACACCGGGCCGACCGGTGTGGCCGGGCCGCGGCGCCCGGCGGTGGCCACCATCCGCGGTGAGGCGTCGACGCCGACGATGTAGCCATGGGGCAGTCGGGCGGCGATCTCGGCGGTGAGGAATCCGTCGCCGCAACCGATGTCGAGTATCCACTCGCTGCCGTCGACGACGAGTTCGGCCAGGCTCTCGGCGGCCACCGAGCGCTGCAGGGCGCTGACCCGGCTGTAGTCCTGGCCACTCCAGTCCGCCATCGACACAGTTAACGTCAATGCCGGCATCGCCAGCAATACTCGTAAAGGATGGGCCCATGACCACTGCCCTGGCGCGCGGCGCCGCAGCGATGATGACGATGATGGCGGTCGCGACGGCCGCGCCGGCCTGGGCCGATTCGCCCGAGCCGTTGTACGACCTGGTCGATGCCGCGGCGCAGCGCTTACAGACCGCGGATGCGGTGGCGGCCAACAAGTGGCTGACCGGCGGGCCGATCACCGACCCCGCGCGGGTCAAGGTGGTGCTGGACGCGGTGTCCAAGGACGCCGAATCCCGTGGTGTGGCAACCAATTACGTGACCACGGTGTTCACCAACCAGATCAACGCGACCGAGGCCGTGGAGTACGCCCGGTTCGCCGGCTGGAAGTTCGACCCGGCCGGGGCGCCGACGTCCGCCCCCGATCTGGCGTCGTCCCGTTCGATCATCGACGGCCTGAACCGCCAGATGGTCGAGCAGATCGCCGCCCAGTGGCCGCTGTTGAACTCCGCGGGGTGCCGAGCCGAGCTGGACGCGGCCAAGAACGACGTGGCCGGACAGCGCCAGTTCGACGATCTCTACCGCACCGCGCTGGACTCGGCGACCCGGTCGTACTGCGGGTCTTAACCCGCCGGGTGTGGGTTGCCCAGGTACGGAAAGACGTCGAGGGTGTCGGTGTGGGGGGCCAGACCGCTTGGCGGGCAATCGCCTTTGGTCAGGAACGCCAGCCGGTAGTCGATGACGTCGTCGGTGAAAGTCCGTCCGTTGGGGTACTTCGCCGGTTTCGCGGGATCGAAGGTCAGCATGTCCGGCAGCGTGCCCTCGGTGTCGATCGCCTCGATGGCCTCGTCGTCGGTGTAGCCGCCGGTGTGCCCCATCAAGTGGATGAACTGCCCGATCCAGCGCTCCCGATCGCGGATCGGCTCGCTGGCGTTGTATTCCTCTTTGGTGTCGTCGGTGTTGAAGAAGCTACTCACCGAGGGGTGTCCGGCGCGGTCGACGTGCAGCAGTTCGCCGTCGCGGTTCAGGCTGCAGCGCCCCCAGATCCGAAGGTCGGGATCAGGCCCCAGCTCGGCGGTCGGCAGTTCGATGGCGATCGAGAACACGTTGGCGCTCAGGTTGGAGTCCACCCCGGTCCACGGTGACTCACCGCCGAGGTGTGGCGCGGTGAAGTTGCGCCCGCCGGTGGTGTCGAACAGGTTCTTGATGCCATCGAAGTCGAAGAAGAACGCGTCGCTGCGCGCACCGGCGGCGAAGGTGTAGCCGTCCAGCTGGACGACGTTGGCGCTTTCGCCGAAGGACACCTCGACGTTCTCGAAGATCTTCTCCCCCACCGCATACGGTGATTCCGCGTCGTCGCCGACCGCCTTGAAGACGTCGACCGTCTGCCGCCCGTCCTCGGGTGCGGAGAACACGAAGCTGAACGCGATGTCGTTGCGCAGATCACCGTTGTTGTCGACGGCCAGCCGGTAGATGGCATCGGGATGCAGGGCGTCGGCGTTCGGGTTGGCGTTCAAGATGAGCACCGTGCGGCCGGGGTCCGCCGGCGACTGGAATGCGTAGAGATCGCACAGATCCAGTCGCTGATCGCCCAGTGGCGGGCCAAGGCTCAAGCCGGTGAAGTGGTTCGACATCAACGAAACTTTGCCGGATCAGTTCTGCCGGGGCAACAGCTCGTGGATGAAACGTTCAATGAACTCGTCGGCCGGGGTGTTGCCGACCGGCCGGATGACGAACTTGCTCAGCCCCGCGGCGATCAGCCCGTCGAGCTGCCGGTGCAGTTGCGACCAGTCCCCGGCGATCAATTCGGCCGGATCGACGTCGGAGCGTCGGGATCTGACTGCGGCGGCGATCTCGTCGGGCAGGTGCCCGTCGGCAACGGCCAGGCTCAGCCCGTAGTGGTCCGGTTCGACCGTGCGGCCAGCCTCCGCCGCCGCTCGTTCGATGCTCTCCCGCGCCACCCGCGCCTCGTCGGCGGTGAGGAAGCTGCCCAGCCAGCCATCGGCCAGCCGCCCGATCCGGCGAAATGCCGCCGGTGCCGAACCGCCGAGCCAGACCTCGACAGGAACCGGCGGACGGATGCCCAGCGACACGCCGGCGAGCTGGAAGTACGTGCCGTGGAAGGTCACCTCGTCGCCAGTCAGTAACGCGCGCAACACTTCCAGTGCCTCGTCGAACACCGCCGCGCGCTGCCCGTCGGGCACCGGGAACAGGTCCCACTCCGCCTTCGACGCGGGGCGCAATCCGAACGCCGGCAGCACCCGCTTGGGGGCGAGAGCGGCCAGCGATACCAGCTGTTTGGCGACCAGCACCGGATTGCGCCCGGGCAGCACCGCCACCGAGGTGCCGACTTTGAGGCGGGTGGTGCGCCCCAGCGTGTACGCCATGCCGGCGAACGGGTCGACGGCCGGGGTGTACACCAGCTCGGAAAACCACAGTGAGTCGACGCCGGCCGCCTCGAGCCGGTCGACGACGCGGGGCAGATCCTCGACTCCGCTACCGAAGCTGATGCCGAAGCGGATCTTCACGTCGCTCACCTCGCCACGGTAACCCGGTTCTGACTGCGACACAGCGGCGGATGTACCGGGTTTCGGCGGTCGCGCAGCTTAGCCTATCGGTGTGACGGGTGTTACGGATGTGACTCGGGGTTGTGGGATCGTGACGTGCCCGAGGTAACCCGCCGCCAATTCGTGATCGGCTTGTTCGCCTCGGCCGGACTGGTCGGCGCGTCCAGCGCGATCGCGATGTCGCAGACCAATCCGCCGTTGGCGGCCAAGGCTCCCCCGCCACCGATCGGCGCGGCACCGCTGCTGCCGCCACCGCCCACCACGGCGCGGATCGCGTTGCCGGGCGGCGGCGAACTGACCCGGATCCCCGGCAAAGGCGACCTGCTGGCCCTCACCGTCGACGACGGGGTGAACTCCGAAGTGGTCCGGCTCTACACCCAGCTGGCCAAGGACACCGGCATCCGGCTCACGTTCTTCGTCAACGGGGTCTATGACTCCTGGCGCGACAACGCGGCCCTGCTGCGGCCGCTGGTGGACTCCGGCCAGATCCAGCTCGGCAACCACACCTGGTCCCATCCCGACCTGACCACGCTGACCAAGGAGCAGGTCGCCGACCAGTTACAGCGCAACGACCAGTTCCTGCGCAACACGTTCGGCGCCGATGCCACACCGTATTTCCGGCCGCCGTACGGTAATCACAACGACGACGTCGACGCGGTGGCCGCCGATCTGGGGTACCGGGTTCCGACCTTGTGGGCGGGCTCGCTGGCCGACTCCACGCTGGTGGCCGAGGACTTCATCGTGAAGATGGCCGATCAGTACTTCATTCAGCAGAACATCGTGATCGGCCACCTCAATCATCCGCCGGTCACGCACGTCTTCCCCGCACTGATCGACGTCATCCGGTCGCGCAATCTGCGCACGGTCACCCTCAACGACGTGTTCCTGCAGCCCGAGATCCCGCACGTCACCTCCGCCTAGCGGCCAGAGAATCGATGCGGCGCAACGCAATCGCACACACCGCGGCATACGGCGCGGCCCACCACGGCACTCCGAACCAGACCCGGCAGCCACCCGCCGCCGGCTCGACGCCATGAGCGGTAGCCGGCACGCCCGCGACCGACCACGCCCAGCGTCGTCCCTCATCGAAGTCGGTGACCGCGAACGGCACACCGACACCACCGACGGCCCGCACCGTTCCGGTCGAGCCGGCCACCAGATGTCTGCCGCCGGAGTCGAGGGCGGCGTGGGTGATCGACGGACCCCACTGCGGCCAGGCCGCCAGGTCCGTCAGCACGGCCCAGACCGCGTCGGGCGGGGACGCCACAACGCGGTCCACGATCACCATCGGTAGCCGAACTCGCACACCAAACCCCATGTCCGCCAACGCTACGCCGCATAGCCGTCCGGGCCGGGGCGCCTGCTGCATAGGATCAGGTCCCATGGAAGGCTCCGTGACAGTGCACATGGCCGCACCGGCCGACAAGATCTGGAATGTGATCGCCGACATCACCAGAACCGGCGAGTTCTCACCGGAGGTGTTCGAGTCCGAATGGCTCGACGGGGCCACCGGCCCCACGCTGGGCGCCAGGTTCCGCGGGCACGTGCGGCGCAACGAGATCGGCCCGGTGTACTGGACCACATGCCGCGTCACCGCCTGCGACCCGGGACGCGAATTCGGCTTCGCCGTCCTGGCCGGTGACAAGGCGCTCAACAACTGGCACTACCGGCTGGACCCGAGCGGCGACGGCACCGACGTCACCGAATCGTTCCGGATGGCCGATTTCCCCGGGCTGCGGCTGTTCGAGTTGTTGGGCGGACAGCTGCGGGTCCGGCGCAACAAGCGAGACATGCGCACCACGCTGGAGCGGATCAAGAAGGTCGTCGAGAACGACTGAATCCTCGCCGCGGGTGCCGGTCGGTTTGATACAACCGGTGCATGGGTCAGTGGTCACGCGAAGAGATCGAGTCCGCGTTCGAGGAACACAAGCAGGTCGTCGTCGGTATCGCCGACAGCTGGGACTGGTCGCGGTTCGCCGATCAGTTCACCGAGGACGCCACCTACGTGGAGCACTCGTACGGCACATTCCGCGGCCGGGAGGCGATCCGGAGCTGGATCGTCAAGACCATGAACACCTTTCCGGGCACCGAGATGCCGTGGTTTCCGTCGACCTGGCATTCCATCGATGCGGACAAGGGCTGGGTGATCTGCGAATTCCAGAACCGGATGCGCGATCCCGGGGACGGCAGCATCCACGAGGAACCCAACATCTCGGTGCTCAAGTACGCCGGTGACGGGCTGTGGAGCTACGAGGAAGACGCCTACAACCCGATGAACTTCATGCCGATGGTCAAGGGCTACATCGAGACGTCGAAGAAGTTGGGAACCATCTCCGACGACGCGGTCACGTTCGCCCGCAACATGGGATGGAACCTGGCCTGAGGCCTCGTCGGCCCGGCTGTCAGCTCGAGCTGCCTTCGGTGTCGTCGAAGAAGCTCCACTCGCCGTCGTGCTCGACCTCCATGCGCCAGCCCAGCTCGGAGTTGTCGGCGCGTGAGTCGACGAACCAGGCGTGCGCGTCCTCGGCGCTCTCGATGTCCTTGGTGTCGACGATGTCGCCATGCGGGTTGATCACGCGGTAGGTTGCCATGCTTCATGCTTCCCCGCTGGGGCGCAGTTCAATCGCCGGGATGCTTGAGACCCGCGCCGCACAACGGGATCACCACGTCGCCTGCGGCCAACAGATCGTTGATCCGCGGCCAGTCCGGCCCTGATCGGGCGGCGGCGCCGGCAGCCGCGGCGTAACAGACCGCCGCCGTCGGCTCGACGAACAAGCCCTCGCGGGCCAGCGCATGACGTCCAGCCACGATCGCGTCATCGTCGACGGTGACGATCGTGCCACCCGAATCGCGCACCGCGGCCAGGATCTGCTCGGCGCGGGGCGGCGCGGTGATCGCGATGCCCTCGGCCACCGTGGACCCCAGGGCCGCAACTCGGCCGTCCCACGCCGCCGCCAGCGGTGCGCAGCCGGCCGCCTGCACCGCGATCAGCGCCGGCATCCGGTCGGCGAGCCCGGCGGCAACCAGCTCGGTGAAGGCAAGGTGGCAGCCCAGCAGCAGCGTCCCGTTGCCGACGGGAACCAGCACCGCCGACGGAAGGCTGCGTCCGTTCTGCTGCCAGATCTCGTATCCGTAGGTCTTCACGCCGTGCATGAAATACGGGTGATAGACGTGACTGGCGTAGAAGACGCCGGGGCGCTGCGCGATCCGCGCCGCCGCCGCCGCGGTCGCGGCGCGGTCCCCCGGCACCAGCGTCAGCGCGGCGCCGTGCACCCGGATCTGGGCGAGCTTCTCCGGCGAGGTCGCCTCCGGGACCAGCACCTGACAGCCGATACCTGCCCTGGCGAAATACGCGGCGGCCGCCGTTCCGGCGTTGCCGCTGCTGTCGACCACGGCCTCCCCGACTCCGAGCCGCTCAGCGAGCGCCGCCAGAACAACCGCGCCGCGGTCTTTGAAAGACAGCGTGGGACTGAGGAATTCGAGCTTGAAACGGACGTCCGGTAACGTCTCCGACGGGATCATCGGGGTGTTGCCCTCGCCGAGGGTGATCGATGCGCCGACCGGGACCGGCAGCACGGAATCACCGTCGGGGCGCCACGTCTCGATGACGTCGAGCACCCCGCCACACGGGCATCGCCATACCAGCTCGGCGACGTCGAATTCCCGGGCGCACGAGCGGCATTGCAGCGGCGGCAGATTCATGGCTCCACTCCCTTGCGTTCGTCGATGACGAACAGGATCAGCGTGACGAACAGAACGGCGGCCGGGATCCAGATCGCGTGCACGCTCCAGGCGCGGGTGGCGAACGCGCCGACCACCGCGCCGCCGGTGAAGAACACCGTCAACGCGGCGTAGGTGCTGAACGCCTGCCGTGCCGTCGCGTCGCGATCCACGAAACCGGTGTAACCGCTTTCCACCAGACGCATCAGATTGCCGGTGGTCGCCACCGGCAGATACACGAAATCGCCTATGTTGCGGAACAAGCCGATCTGCATGGCCGCGACGAACGAGATCGGTACCGTCACATAGCTGTGCGCCACGGTGGTCGGTACGAACCCGATGGTGAACAGCACTGCGGCTTGCAGCAGCATGGTCCAGCGCAGCGGATGCTTGAGGTACCGCTCGACTCGGCCCGACTTCAGATGCGAGGCCAACCCCACGCCGGCGAAGAACGCCAGGAGTGGCCACACATGCGCGAGAGCCGCGCTGACTCTCCCCTGACTCGTCTCCAGCGCGAAGAGGATCACGTTGGCCGTCTGCACGTTCGCGAACACCCCGCCGCGGGCGAGGTAGGTGTAGGCGTCCAGGAAGCCGTTTGCCAGCGTGAGCAGCAGGCCGAAACGCAATGTCGTCGAGGTGCGCGTCATCGTGGGAGCAAGCTTGCCTGAATACGGAAATGAACACGAGCGTGGTCCGTGGACTCTAATGTCGTCTCCCATGGGCATCGCCACACGAGTCAATGGTCAGCAGCCGCCCGAAATGGCGCTCGAGGACATCAATCTGGGCACCTTCGAGTTCTGGGGCATGGACGACGCGCTGCGCGACGGCGCGTTCGCCACGCTGCGCCGCGAGGCCCCGATCTCGTTCTTCCACGAGGTCGAGTTCGAGGGTATCGAGGCGGGCCCAGGCCACTGGGCGTTGACCAAGCTCGACGATGTCTTCTACGCCAGCCGCCACCCGGACATCTTCAGCTCCTATCCGAACATCACCATCGGTGATCAGATCCCGGAGGTCGCCGAGTACTTCGGCTCGATGATCGCGTTGGACGACCCGCGGCACGCGCGGCTGCGCAACATCGTGCGCAGTGCCTTCACCCCCAAGGTGGTGGCCCGCACCGAGGCGTCGGTGCGGGACCGTGCGCAACAACTGGTGTCGGCGATGATCGCCAACCATCCGGACGGTAATGCCGAACTGGTCACCGAGCTCTCCGGTCCGCTGCCGTTGCAGGTCATCTGCGACATGATGGGCATTCCCGAGGACGACCATGACCGGATATTCCACTGGACCAACATCATTCTCGGCTTCGGCGACCCGGACCTGACCACCGACTTCGACGAGTTCCTCAAGGTGGCTTTCGATATCGGCGCCTACGCCACCGCGCTCGCCGAGGACCGGCGGATCAACCCGCGGGAGGATCTGACCACGTCGTTGGTGGCGGCCGAGGTCGACGGGGAACGGCTGACGTCGGCCGAGATCGCCTCGTTCTTCATCCTCCTTGCCGTGGCGGGCAACGAGACCACTCGCAATGCGATCAGCCACGGGGTTCTGGCGCTGACCCGCTATCCCGAACAGCGTGAGATCTGGTGGAACGACTTCGCCGCCGTCACCGATACCGCGGTCGAGGAGGTGGTGCGCTGGGCGTCGCCGGTTATCTACATGCGCCGCACCGTCACCCGCGATATCGAACTCAGCGGGGTCAAGATGGCCGAGGGCGACAAGGTCACCATGTGGTACGCCTCGGCCAACCGCGACGAGGAGAAGTTCGCCAACCCGTACCTCTTCGACGTCACCCGCACCCCCAACCATCACGTGGGGTTCGGCGGCGGCGGTGCGCACTTCTGCCTGGGCGCCAACCTCGCCCGCCGCGAGATCGCCGTCGTGTTCGAGGAACTACACCGGCGCATGCCCGATATCGCGGTCACCGAGGAGCCCTCGATGCTGCTGTCCGCGTTCATCCATGGGATCAAACGGCTGCCGGTGAGCTGGACGCCCGCCTGAGTTGTGGCGCGGACGGTGCGGCACTCGTAGCGTGATGGACATGAAGCAGCGGGTGCACTGGTTGGTGATGCACGGCATGATCCGAGCGGCGGCCGGTGCGGCGGCCCGTCGCGGCGACCCGCAGGCCCGGATGGCGTTCGATCCGGCGGTGCGCACCGACCCGGTCTCGTTCTTCGAAGAGATGCGTCCGCAGGGTCCGATGCTTCCCACTCGACTGGGTTACCTGACCCTCGACCACGCGGTGGCCCACGAGTTACTGCGCTCAGACGATTTCCGGGTGATCATCCTCGGCGGCAACTTGCCCAAGCCGCTGCGCTGGGTGGAACGCCGCACCCGCGACGACCTGCTGCATCCGCTGCGACCGCCGTCCCTGCTGGCCGTCGAGCCCCCCGAGCACACCCGGTACCGCAAGACCGTCTCGTCGGTGTTCACCTCGCGCGCGGTGACCGCGCTGCGCGACCGGGTCGAGGACACCGCCGCGGAACTGCTCGACCGGCTCTCCGACGGTCCCGGCGTCGTCGACATCGTCGAGCGATACTGCGCGCAGTTACCGGTTTCGGTGATCGGCGACATCCTGGGCGTCCCGGAGGCCGACCGTCCGCGGATCCTGGAATTCGGTGAGCTCGCCGCGCCGAGCCTGGACGTCGGACTGACCTGGTCGCAGTACCAGCGGGTGCAGAAGGGTCTCGCCGGATTCAACCTGTGGCTGGCGGCGCACCTGCGACAGCTCCGCGAGCATCCCGGCGACGACCTGATGAGCCAGCTGATCGCCGCCTCGGACGAGGGTCAGCACCTCGATGAGAGTGAATTGGCGGGCATCGCCGGGCTGGTGCTCGCCGCCGGGTTCGAGACCACAGTCAACCTGCTGGGCAACGGAATTCGGTTGCTCCTGAACTCCCCGGACCAGCTGGCGCGGCTGCAGGAGGATCCGTCGCTGTGGCCGGGCGCAGTCGAAGAAATTCTGCGCCTGGAGTCGCCCGTACAGCTGTCGGCGCGGATCGCGCTGCGAGACACCGAGGTGGCGGGCACCACGGTTCGTGCGGGCGAGATGGTGGCGATCTATCTCGCCGCGGCCAACCGTGACCCGGCGGTGTTCGAGGACCCGCACCGCTTCGACGTCGGCCGTCCCAACGCCGGTAAACACCTTGCCTTTTCGGGCGGACGGCACTTCTGCCTCGGGGCCGCGCTGGCACGAGCCGAGGGCGAAGTGGGTCTGCGCCGGTTCTTCACACATTTCCCCGAGGCGCAACTCGCCGGGCTCGGCAGCCGCCGCGACACCAGGGTGCTGCGCGGCTGGGCGGAGCTACCGGTCAGCCTCGGCGCGCCCGGCCTGATCTCCTCGCGCGACTGACTCAGCGCGTTCCTGCTCCTTGACCCGCGGGTCCAGGGAATCGGCGTGCGACGCCCGCTCGTCGATCTCCTCGCGGTGGGCGGCCACATCTTCGCGATGCTTGGCGGCATTCGCCTCCAGACGTGCCGCCTCGGCAGCCTTCGCTTCCGCCTCGGCCTGTGCGGCACGCGCTTTGGCAGCCGTCTCGTCGGCGACGGCTTCGCGGTGTTGCAGCTTCAGCTGCTCCTGACGCACTTCTTCGCGGATCTCGTCGGCCTGCGCGGCCCGGCGGCTGACCTGGCGCTTGCGACCGACCCAGGCCAGTAAACCGATCACCACGAGCACAACGACTACGGCGATGACTATCCACACGACATTGTTCGAGGCCATGCTGGCTCCTTCAGTGGAGGGGCCGCTGGTACGGCACCGTCAATTGACGGCGTTCCCGTCACGGCCGTGGGCCAAACCGCTCAGCGCCGCCAGCATTCCCGCTGCCGACCGCGGCCAGGTGAAGGTCTCGGCCCGTCGCCTGGCGCAGTACCGCCGCTGCTGCTCGGGACGATCGATGACTCCGGCGACGGCCGCGGCGATCGCGTGCGGATCGTTGTCGGCACAGGCACCGCTGTCCGAGGTGAGGATCTCGGACAATGCGGAGGTGCGCGAGACCACCGCCGGTGTCCCGCAGGCCAGCGCTTCCAGCGCGGCCAGGCCGAATGTTTCGTGCGGACCGGGCGCCAGCGCGACGTCGGCGGAGGCCAGCAGCGTGGCGACGGCGTTGCGCGAGTCGATGAAGCCGGTGAAGTCCACCGGCAGCCGCGCCGCATGGCGTTGCAGCCGTGCCCGCATCGGCCCGTCGCCGGCAATCACCAGTCGAGCATCTACACCCGAATCACGAAGCGCGGCAAGCGCATCGATGCTCCGGTCGGCGCGCTTCTCCACCGACAGCCGCCCGCAGTGGACGAGCAGCACCTGCTCAGGGGCGGCCCAACGGTTGCGGGTGCGCGTGCAGAACCGGCGGGGATGGAACATGTCCAGGTCCACCCCCAGCGGCACCGTCATCACGTTCGTGGCGCCGATGCGGTCGAACTCTTCGCGGGCGAAACCGGTGGTGCACAGCACCGTGTCGTAGTTCGCCGCGGTACGCCGGTTCGCCAGGTCGGCGATCCGGCGAGCCAGCCGCTTGGGCATGATCTGGCCGGTCAACCGATCCAGGCGCTCGTGCGAGATCATCACGGTGGTGACGCCCTGTCGCGCACCCCACCGGCCCAGTGAGCGCAGGGTGAACCGGTCCGACACTTCGATGGCATCGGGCGCCAGCCGCTCAAGCAGTGCGGTCACCGGCGCAGGCATCACCGCGCGGTAGCCGCCGGTGAACGGAATCTGTCTGGCGGGCACCGAGATTCGGGTGACTCCACTGGGCAGCGTGGTGTTGGTGGCCGTCGATCCGGGCACGATCAGGAAGACCTCGTGGCCCGCGGCGCAGTACTCCGCGCCCAGCCGGTCGACCGCCGTGCGCAGTCCGCCCGACCGGGGGCCGTAGAAGTTCGCGACCTGCGCGACCCTCATCATGGCCGTATCCGATCGTGCGGCGATGTGCGGATGGCGACCCCCGACCTTCCGCGTCCTGAACACGCGGTGAACAGCCACAATTGGTCTAGCGTTGGTGACGTGCAGATTTCGGATGTGTTCCGCGCGGCGTCCGCGGCGGTCAATCGCGGTGCCACCGCACTGATCACGTCGCCGCGGTGGGGCCGCATCGTCGGGCTTGGGCTGACCGAGATCCGCTACACCGGCCGGCGCAGTGGCCGCAGCGTGGTGCTGCCGGTCGGTTACCGTCGGCGCGGCTCAGACATCCTCATCGGTGTCGCGATGCCGGACGGCAAGAAGTGGTGGCGCAACTTCACCGGCGAGGGCGCCCCGCTGACCATCCTGCTCGGCGGCACGCAGCGTCCCGGTCACGCCGTGGCCACCCGGGATGCGCGCGGCCGGGTGACCGTCACCGTCCGGCTCGACGACTAAGCCAGATATCGGGTGAACCAGTCCTGCACCCGGGTCCACGCATCGGCGGCTGCGACCGGGTTGTAGCGCGGTCCGCTGTCGTTGAAGAACGCGTGGTCGGCGTCGGGCTCGACGATCAGGTCGTTGACCAGGCCCGCCTGATTCAGCGCCGCCTTGGCCGCGGGCTCCGAGGACGTGACCCGTTGGTCGAGGGCACCGTACAAGCCGAGGACCGCCGCGTTCTTCGACCCGGTGAAATCCGGGTTGTCGGGCAGCGGACCGTAGAACGGCACCGCGGCGGCCAGCCGGGACTCCCCGGCGGCCAGCAACCGCCACACCAGTCCGCCGCCGAAGCAGAAGCCGACGACGGCGAGCTTCTGGCCGGGCGTGCGGCGCGCCACTTCGTCGAGCCCGGACCTGAGGTCGGCGACGAAGCGCTCGGGCGCGATGGTGCCCAACGCGGCGGTCGCGGCGGCCGGGTCGGTGAACGTGGCGGTGCCACCCTCCTCGGAGAGCAGGTCGATTGCCAGCGCGGAGTAGCCGATCCCGGCCAGTCGGCCGGCGACGGTGCGCACCCAGTCGTTGAGGCCCTTGTTCTCGTGGATGACCAGCACGCCTCCGCGCGGGGTGGCGGCCGGTGCCCAGGCGCCCTGGACAGGGCCGCGCGTGCCGGTGAAGGTGATGGGTTCGGTGGGCAGCGCCGTGGACATGCCGGGCGGTGGCGCTGCGGACGTCGGTGAGGATGCCGCCGGTGACGACGATGCGGCCTTCGGTTTGTCGTCGGAACACGCTGCGATCAGCGCGCTGGCAGCCGCGGTGCCGACACCCAGCAGCGCCAGCCGCCGTAATGCTTCGCGGCGGCTCAGCAGGCCGTCGACGTGATCCGTGGCTATCTCTTCGGCGATGTAGCGCTGCAATGGAGTCACCTAGGCGAGTATGCGCCTGACTAGCCTGAGGTTCATGTCATCGAACGCTGCGCTCGAAGGCCGGATCGCGGTCGTGGCCGGTGCCACCCGGGGCGCAGGCCGCGGAATCGCCGCCGCACTCGGTGAGGCCGGCGCAACCGTCATCTGCACCGGACGCAGCAGTATCACCGGGCGCGGCGGTTCCGACTATGACCGGCCGGAGACGATCGAAGGCACCGCCGCGCTGGTCGACGACCTCGGCGGAACCGGGGTGGCGATCCAGGTCGATCACCTGGACCCTGACCAGGTACGCGGGCTGGCCGACCGGATCCGGTCGGAGTTCGGCCACATCGATGTGCTGGTCAACGACATCTGGGGTGCCGAGATCCTCAAGGGTGAGCCGCCGGTGTGGAACCGCCCGATCTGGGAACTCGACATCGCCGACGGGCTGCGGATTCTGCGTCTCGGCATCGACACCCACCTGATCACCTCACACGCCCTGTTGCCGCTGATGGTCGAGCGGCGAGGTGGCCTACTGGTCGAAATGACCGATGGCACAGCGGAATACAACGCGGCGAACTATCGCATCTCGGTGTTCTACGACGCGGTCAAGTCTGCGGTCAACCGGATGGCGTTCGCGCTCGGCCACGAGCTGACGCCGTACGGCGCGACCGCCGTCGCCGTCACACCCGGCTGGATGCGCTCGGAGATCATGCTCGAGCACTTCGGCGTCACCGAGGAGAACTGGCGGGATGCCGACGCGCCGCCGGGTTTCGCGGAATCGGAGACACCGCGATACGTGGGCCGCGCAATCGCGGCGATCGCCGCGGACGAAGGCAGGTCACGCTGGCATCAGCGGTCGGTGTCCGCGGGCGATCTGGCACGTGCGTACGGCTTCGTCGATGTCGACGGACGGCAGCCGGACGCCTGGGCACACATGGAGTAAACAGATCGAAGAAAGTGTCCACTAAATCGTTGACACTCGTGCAAGCAAACGGTTCTATTGACGCTCGTGAGCTTCGACACAATCATCCGCAACGGCCGTTGGTTCGACGGAACAGGTGCCCCGTCCGGGATCCGTGACATCGGCATCCGCGACGGCCGCGTCGCCGCGGTCAGCCTGCGCCCCCTCGACGTCACCGGATGCGACGACGTCGTCGAAGCGGGCGGCAGGTGGGTGTTGCCGGGGATGGTCGACATCCACACCCACTACGACGTCGAGGTGCTGGGCGGACCGGGCCTGCCGGAGTCGGTTCGCCACGGCGTCACGACGATCATGGTCGGCTCGTGCTCGCTGTCCACGATCCACGTCGGCGGCAGTGACGCCGGAGACCTGTTCGGCCGCGTCGAGGCGATTCCGCGCGAGCACGTCGTCGCCGCCATCGACGACGCCAAGACCTGGACCACCGCCGAGGGATACGTCAAAGCCCTGGAGTCGCGGCCGCTGGGACCCAACATCGCGGCATTCATCGGCCACTCCGACATGCGAACCGCGGTCATGGGATTGGATCGCGCGACCCGAGACGATGTGCGACCCAATGCTGCCCAGCAGGCCGAGATGGAGCGCATGCTCACCGAAGCACTGGACGCCGGGTTCGTCGGGATGTCCTCGATGCAGTTGCTGTTCGACAAGATCGACGGCGAGACCTGCCGGTCGCGGACGCTCCCGTCGACCTACGCCAAGCCCCGCGAGCTGCGCCGGCTCAAGTCGCTGCTGCGCAAGCGCGGGCGGGTGCTGCAGTCCGGGCCGGACATCCAGAACCCGATGAACTTGATTTCACAAGTGGCGCAATCACTCCCGGTGCTCCGCGACAAGCTCAAGACCAGCCTGCTGTCGGCGGCCGACGTCAAGTCCAATCCGTTCGCCATTCTGTTGTTGGGGCCGCTGGCCAAGGTGACCAACAAGTTCGGCGGCGACTTCCGCTGGCAGCACCTGCCGGTTCCGTTCGAGGTGTACGCCGACGGCATCGACCTGGTGGTGTTCGAGGAGTTCGGCTCCGGAGCGGCTGCGCTGCATCTGCGCGACGAGGTCGAGCGCAACGCGCTGCTGGCCGACGAGGCGTACCGCCGCCAGTTCCGCAAGGACTACGACGCCAAGTACGGCGTCCGGGTGTGGCACCGGGACTTCTTCGACGCCGAGATCGTCGCCTGCCCTGACGAGACGGTGGTCGGCAAGTCCTTCGGGCAGGTCGGCATGGACCGCGGCGAACTGCATCCGGTGGACGCGTTCCTGGACCTGGTGCTCGAGCACGGCACCAAGCTGCGCTGGCGAACCACGATCTCCAATCACCGGCCCGAGGTGCTCAAGAAGCTCGCCCGCGACCCCGGTGTGCAGATGGGCTTCTCCGATGCCGGTGCGCACCTGCGCAACATGGCGTTCTACAACTACGGTCTGCGACTGCTGCGTCATGTGCGCGACGCCGATCGCAACGGCCGCCCCTTCATGTCGGTCGAGCAGGCCGTGCACCGGATGACCGGTGAGCTGGCCGACTGGTATCAAATCGACGCCGGGCACCTCCGCGTCGGCGATCGGGCCGATCTGGTGGTGATCAACCCCAAGCGCCTCGACAGCCATCTCGACGACTACGCCGAGAACCCCGTCGAGCAGTACGCCGGCCTGCCCCGGATGGTCAACCGCAACAACGACGCCGTCGATCTGGTGCTGATCGGCGGGCGTGCGGTGGTCCGCGACGGCGAACCGACGCCCGTGCTCGGGTCCGAGCGGACCGGCAGTTTCCTGCGGGTGGGCCGGGCGACGGCGGCACCCGGAAAGACGACGACGACGACGGAAACGGAGCTGGCGCATGTCAATTGACACCTCGGCGGTACCCACGGATGTGGCCCAGACCGTGTTGGGCATGTGGAAGGCGCTGTCGAACCGCGACTGGGAGACGTTGAAGACGTTCCTGTCCGACGACTGCATCTACGTCGACATGCCGGTCGGCCCGATCGCGGCCGCACGCGGACCCGAGGACATCGTCAAGCGGCTGAAGGTCGGGCTGGAGCCGCTGGCCGGTTACGAGAACCACGACGGCGTTCTGGTGAGCAACGGCGTGGACACCATGTACGAGCACTCCGAGACGTGGACATTCAAGACCGGCGAACAGGGCGTGCTGAGCTTCGTCACCGTGCACAAGGTCGCCGACGGCAAGATCACGCTGTGGAAGGACTACTGGGACATGAACGGGCTGACGAGCTTCGCCCCGCCGACCTGGCTCGAGGACCTCGCCACCGCGGACACGTCGTGGATCTTCGACGCCACCGGCCTGATCTGACCCCGGGGCGAACTCGCGACGCTAGTCTGAGCAGGCCGAACAGGCACGGTCGACAGGAGGCTGGGATGCGCAGGATCGTCGTAGGTTCGGTAATCGCGTCGGGACTGCTCAGCGCTGCGATACCGTTCGCCGGGCCGGCGTCGGCGACCTCATGCCACTCTCCGAGCTGCGTGCCAAACGTCGCGCAGAACGTCGTCGGCGGCATGCCCTGCACACCGAGCCCAGGCTTCGTCTTCGGGTTCGATGCCCAGAAGAACACCCTCATCTGCGCGGCAAGCGGCGTATGGGTGGCGACGGGGCCGTTGGTCGGCGAGGCGGCCAACGCGCTGCCGTGCACCACGCCCGGAACCACCGCGCAGCAGCGGATCGCCGGTGACGAATGGGAACCCAAGGTCTATGGGGTGCCGCTGATCTGCACCGGACCGGCGGACTTTGCGCACTGGATGCACTTCCCGCCCTCCTGACGAATCTGCCGCACCTGGGGACGCGGTCGGCAAAGAAATCCGGAATTCCGTTGGCACACGGCATCTTCCCAGGAACGCCGATGTCATACCGACCGTGACATCTCGTCGGACGCTATGGAAGCAAATGTCGCAAACTTTGCGAATTGCGCTGTGATCACGCGTATTCCGCGGGCGATCTGAGACCAGCAAGAGACACCGGGCGCCGGCATGGGTACGTGAGACACCCGCGTCCTCCGGCAACTATGGGCTTGGCAACCGACGCGATAGCCGCGACGTAACTAGGCAGCGAAACTAAATGACTGCCCGATCCGTTGCGCCTGCAAATAGAAATATTTGCGATCGACTCCACTACTTACTTCTGGGTAAGTTTCGGAGTTACTTTGCCAGTGGGTGTTCGATCCCGACTCGAAAGGGGCTCCCATGCAGACCGCAATCCGTTCCTATGCCACCGCCGGCGTGGCCCTACTCGGGGCCGGCGCGATCGCCATCACGCCGATCTCCCCCGCTTCTGATCCCATTCATTCTGCAGCCCAGCGTATTTCGAACGCAGAGGTAGGCCTGGTCGCACTGGTCGATCCGATCACCGCGTATTCGAACCTGGTCACTCACACAGTGGCCAGCCTGACCGGGCTCGCGAACGAGGTCGCCGCCGACCCGTTGCCCATCCTGCGCGCAATGCTGGCCAACAGCGCCGGAGACGCCCAGCTTCTCGGGACCGCCCTCAATCAAGCCGGGGCCGCACTCTCCGACCAACTGAAGGCCTTGCCCGCCGCGCTGCAAACCACCATCACCCAGCTGCGCAACGGTCAGGTCAGCGACGCGATAGTCGGACTGTTCAGCACCGGCACCGGCCTCATCCTTGGTCCGGCGTTGCCGCTGATCGGCGGCGTGGTGCCGGTCATCCAGAACATGGTCGCCAACTACAACGACGTCATCCAGAATGCTTTGCCCATCGTGCTGGCGTCGGTGGCGCTCACCCCGATCTACCCGATCAACGCGACCGTGTCGGCCTTCGCGGCGCTGGCCCAGAATGTCGTCGACTCGATCTCGTCGCGCGACTTCGCCTCGGTGGTCGAGGACTTCGTCAGCGCACCCGCCGTACTGACCGACGCTTTCCTCAACGGATTCCCCGGTGGCCCAACGGCCTTCATCGATCCGGCCGGCGGACTGCTGTCCGGCGCCACAGTCGGGTTCGGGACGGTGGAGAACATGCTCCAGGCCGCCAAGGCCATCGCGGCACAACTCACCCGGCCCGGCGCGCCCGCGTCGTTCCACCTTGCGCTACCGCATCTGGTCCCGAAGGCCGCCGCGGCGACGGTGACCCTGGCACCGGTCGCAAAGAAGGGTGTCGCGGCGTCGGCGCACAAGGCCCCGTCAGCCGCGTCCAAAGCCGGCCACACCACGGCTCCGGGCAAGGGCAAGGGCACCGCTGGGTCGAAGCGTGCAGCGAAGTCCGGCCGCTAGAGACCGTAGACGCGGACGGCGTTGTCGCGCCCGATCAGGTCGACAACCCGGATCGCGTCGGCCTCGCTCCACTGGCCGCGCGCCACGAAGCCGGCGAGCACCGCGGCCATCCCCGACCGCCAGAGCCGCGAACCCAGATAGTGCAGCTCGGCGGGGCCGAAAGCGTCCGACGAATACAGGATCTTACGAAATGGGGCCAACTCCAGTGTGCGCGCGATGAAAGCTTCGGCGCGGGCTCCGAGATGGTTGATGCTCAGCCCGACGTCGAGGTAGACGTTGTTGAAAGCCTGTGCCAGATAACCGGCTTCGCGCTCGTAGGGATAGCAGTGCAAGAGCACGATCGGCGTACTGCCGGACTGGCGCAGGAAGTCCAGCAACAGCATCGGATTCGTCCGGTGTAGATCGCAGTCGCGGTCGCCGAGGCCGATGTGGAACTGCAGCGGCTTGCCCAGCCGAAGCGCTTCGTGCACGCCGAACCTCAACAGCGTGCGGTCGGTCAGTCGCACTCCCCCGGCATCGCGCCAGCGGGCTGCCGCGGCGGCGACATCGCGTGGGCCGGGTTGCGACAGATCGCCGTCGAAGCCGCCGCGATACGCCAGCACCGACTTGGTGGCGACCGCAGTCTCGGTGCGCTGGTGCAGGATCCGGCGGAACGCATCGGCGTAGTCGCCCGAGGAGGCGGCCGCCTGCTCGGCGACCTCCTCGAGACGCACGATCTCACCGACCCCGCACCCGGACGCATCGGCGATCTCGGGCAACCCTGCGATGGCACCGGGCAGCCCGGTGTCGACCAACCAGTCGCTCACCCCGGCGGTAGGCAGGAACACCCGCGCAAGCTGCTCTTCGGTCAGCTCACTGCGGCGTTCCCAATAGGTCTGCGGGTCAACATGTTCGGCCAGCCCGAGCAGCGGCGCGCAGTGCGCGCGCACCGCGAAACCGAGCTGGGTGTCGAAGCCGGAATCGAAGTCGGCCAGCGGTTCGATGTTGGCCTCGTTGAGCCCGTTCTCGAAGCGCCTGCGATCACCTGCGGTCAGCCAGTAGCCGTGAACGTGGTTGTCCACCAGACGGATACCGGCGATGTGGTCGTCGAGCGCCGAAGCGGATACAGGCACTCAGATACTCCACGCCATCCGGAACTTCTCGGTCAGCGCCTCGGGGTCCAGGTGCGAATACATTTCATGCTCGTAGCGGCGGACGGCGACCAGGACGTCGACGGCAGGATCGCCGAGGATCGCCCGCAACCGGGCCGAGCCGTCCAGCGCCGCGATCTGCTGCGCCTGGTCAGTACTGAGGACGACGGTTCCCGCGGCCGCGCGATCGTCGTCGGACAAGGTGGCCGGGTCGACCGTCGTCTCCGGCGGCAGTGCGGCGCCGGTCTCGATGCCGTCAGCCGCGAGGCCAAGGATCGCGGCGGTGGCGAAATACGGATTGGCCGACGGGTCGACGACCTTGACCTCGACATTGGCACCGTACGGATTGCCGTGCCCGCCGCGCACGAAACGCACTGCCGCTTCTCGATTCTCGGTGCCCCAGCACGCGTAGGCGCCGGCCCAGTTGCCGGGCTTCATCCGCAGACCGGACACGATCGACCCGCAGAAGATCAGCTGTGCCTGCGGCAGGCCGGAGACGATGCCGCCGATGGCGTTCTCCCCTTCTGGAGTCATCCCCTGTGCACCGGTCCCGCCGGAAAACACCGGGGTGTCGCCACGTGACAGCGAAAAGTGTTGATGCGCACCAGAACCCACACTGCCGGCGAACGGCACCGGCGAGAGGCTCACCCGCAGTCCGTATGTGCGGGCCACCCGGCTGATGATGATGCGGGTCAAGATCAGCTGATCGGCGGCCGCCACCGGCGACTTCGGGGCCAGGGAGATCTCGAACTGGTTGATGCCGTACTCAGGGTGGAACTGCTCGATGCCGACGCCGGACGCCGCGGCCGCCGCGGTCACGTCCCGAACGAACCCCTCGTATTCCAGCACGCCGGCCAGCCCGTATTGGGCCCACAGATTGCCGGGCAGCCGGTTGCCCTCGGGATCGACCAGCAGGAACTCGATCTCGTGGCCGACCAACGCCTGCAAGCCCGCCTCGGCGAGTCGCGCCTCGATGCGCCCGAGGGTCCCGCGCGCGCATGCCGGGACCGGGTTGCCGTCCTGGTCGAAGAACGAAGTCGGCGCCCACGCCAGTCCATCGCCGATGACCCGCAACGCGTCGAGATCGATGCGCACGCGCTGATCGCCGACCACGCTGATTCCCGGGGCGAAGGCGATCCCGGCGCGGTCGATGGCGAACCCGTGGGTGACCGGGCTGAAACCCAGCCCGGGATCGGCGAACGCGTTGGTCCGGCGGACCGGCACGGTCTTGGCGTGGGTCAGGCCGGCGGGATTGACGAAGGTTCCGACGACGGTATCGACGCCGTCGGCGTCCAATTGCCCGATACCTGCGCCGGCCGGCGGTGTGGTCATGGCAGCCATTGTGCCGACCGCACCGGCCGGATGCGACGGATAGCCGCTACGCGCGGCTCGGCAGGGTCAGCTTGCAGCTCTGTCCGATGTCCAGCGTGCTGAGCATCCGGCCCATGCCAACCCACATCGCACACGACAGCGTCAGGTCGGCCATCAGCTCGTCGGAGAAATGCTCGCGGGCCCGATCCCAGAAGTCGTCGTCGTATTTGAGCTTGGCCCAATCGGTTCCGAAGCGGTGGGCGAACTCCGCGGCGATACGCTCCTGCTCGCTGTAGCCCTCCCACGTCTTCCACTCCAGCACGTGGTCGTAGAGCTCCTCGTCCACACCGGCCGCCGGACCGTCGGCGTCCCGGGTGTTCTGGCACAAGACGCATTCGTTGTCCTGGGCGATCACCGCGCGGGCGAGCTCACGCACCCGCATCGGCAGCCGGTTCTTGTCGCTGTACACCGCATGGGAGAACGCGGCCATCGCCGTTCCCAGGTCAGGAGACTTGACGATCCAGCCCGCGACGTCGTCGTCAGGGAAGTTTCCGATTCGGCTCATGGCGTGATGGTACGCCGGAACAGGTCGATCTGGAACGTGTTCTAGTTTTTCGCCGGCCGGGCCTCGGCTCAGCGACAATACCGGGGTGAACTCTCTTCCAGGCCGGCACGCGGCGGTCGGCGGCCTCGTGGGGGCGGCGGTTCTGGCGGCGGGCTGGCTGGCCGGGACAAGGCTGCGGACGAGACCGGGAGGCACACCGGTGACGCTGCCCAACGGCATGCGGATTCATCAGTGGCAGCGGATCGAAACCAACTTCCTGTTCCCGGAGATCTTCGGCGCAGACTCGGTGTACGCGAAGGGCGACTACATCGACTTCCAGCCCGGCGCAGTCATTGTGGACGCCGGCGCGAACATCGGGATGTTCACCTTGTTCGCGGCTCAGCGCTGCCGCGGCGACGCGGAGGTGTTCGCGTTCGAACCGATTCCCGCCACCTACTCGGTGCTGGCGGTCAACGCCGAGGCCGCCAATCGCGGTGAGTATGCCGCGATTATGGGCGCCCGGCCCGATGCGTCCCTGATGATCCACCCGATCAACCGCGGCCTGTCCGCGACCAACGAGGCGGTGGTGTTCGCGCACCACCCGAACTTCTCCCTGTGGAGCACGCGGGATGCGGAGTTCGCACGCCAGCGACTGGACCGGTTCGTGGCCGACGTGGCGGGTTTCATCCCGGTCGCTCCGCTCGCCGTGCGCCGGGCCGCGGTGCGCCCGGTGGTCGCGTGGATGGGCCGCACCACCACGGTGACGGCCACACTGGTCCCGCTGTCGTCGGTCATCGAGGAGTACGGCCTGACGCGCATCGACATCCTGAAACTCGATGTCGAGGGCGCCGAAATCGCAGTGCTGCAGGGAATCACGCCGACCCAGTGGGACGTGGTCCGGCAAGTGGTGCTGGAAGTGGAGTACTTCGCCACCAAGGACGTCATCATCGAGATGCTCGAGGCGCAGGGGTTCACGACGTACTGGTACGCCAGTGAGCGCGAGCGTTACGGCGCCGTGCAGAGCGAAGTGTGCATGGTCTACGCGTGGCGGGCCGAAGACCGCTCGTAGGTCACTTCGGGGGTCGTGACACACACTGCGCGGAGTACAGCTCCACGCCCAGCTTGTCCATCAGCTCGAGCTGCGTCTCGAGGTAATCGATGTGGTGCTCCTCGTCGGCCACGATCTCTTCGAAGAGGTTGGCCGTGGTGGAGTCCAGCTTCTCGCGGCACACGATGATGGCCGGCTTGAGCCGGGCGACCACCTCGTACTCGATGGCCAGGTCGCTCTCGAACTGCTCGCGCAGGGTCTGCCCGACGCGCAGCGAGCCCAGCCGCTGATAGTTGGGCAGGCCGTCGAGCAGCAGAATCCGGTCGGTGATGGCCTCCGCGTGGCGCATCTCGTCGAAGGATTCGTCGCGGGTGTGCTTGGCCAGCTCGGTGAATCCCCAGTTGTCCTGCATCTTGGAGTGCAGGAAGTACTGATTGATGGCGGTCAGTTCGCTGGTCAGCTGCTCATTGAGCAAGCGAAGAACTTCCGGATCACCTTGCATGACTCTCCCCACTCACGCCGCCCGACTGGCTGCCGGAATCACCCTAATGCAAGGGCAAGGGCGGTTTTGTTCAGCTGGATGAGACGGCATGTTGTAGGGGTACCTAACTAAGGTTAGTCTCCGCTAATATGACCGGTGTGCGACGCCACCCTGCGACGAGAGTGAACCGCTGATGTACGTGTGCCTCTGCGCGGGGGCGACCAGCGCCACGGTCACCGACGCCGTTGCCCGCGGGGCGTGCACGTCCAAGCAGGTCGCCGCGGCCTGCGGCGCTGGCGGCGACTGCGGCCGGTGCCGTCGCACCGTGCGGGCCATCATCGAACAGCATTTCGCGTCCGTCGGCGACACGGCCCGGGCGAGCTGAACTAGGACTTCCCGCGGTGGAAGTCCGCCAGCGCCTCGGCGTTGGCGGCAGCACCCATCAACTTCTCGAAGAATGCGTTCTCCCGTGCCGTCGCGGCGGCGATCTCGGGCCGAGCCGGTTCGGTCATCGTCTGCTTCACCGCCATCAGGCTCGAAATAGGCCGGGAGGCAAGCACTTCGGCATGCTTTCGGGCATCGGCGATGAGGTCGTCGGGCTCACTGACCCGCCAGACCAGACCCATGCGCAGCGCTTCAGCGGCATCCACCCACTCGGATGACATCAGCAGCCACGCCGCGTTCTGCCGACCGATCAACTGCGGCAACAGGTATGACGACGCCGCCTCGGGAGCTACCCCCAGGCTGGTGAAGGGGCATTTGAGCCGCGCCGTCGACGACATGAACGCCAGGTCGGCGTAGCCCAGGATCGTGGCGCCGATACCGAGGCCGACCCCGTTGACCGCGCAGATCAGCGGCTTGGGGAATTGGCTCAGCGCGGTGATCAGACCCGGGAATCCGTGTGCGCCCTGGACGAAGTCGGGATTGGTGATCCGCTCCTGCATGTCGCCCAGATCCTGGCCGGCGCTGAATGCGCGGCCCGCTCCGGTGATCATGACGACGGCGACCTCGGGATCCTCGGCGGCGGCGAGCAGCGCCTCGGCGGTGGCGTCGTAGAGGGTCTCGTTGAAGGCGTTGAGGGCGTCCGGGCGATTGAGGGTGATCGTGCGGACCCGGTTCTCGTCGTCGATGAGCAGCGTCACGCGGCACACCCTAACGGTGTGGCGCCCGATGACGTGCCGCCAAGCCCGGCAGGTGAGACCTAGCTCCCCAGTAGTCGTTCGGGGTGGTGGTAGGTGTTGGTGCCTGCGGTGAGTGGGAGCTGTGGTGGGGGTATCCATTCGGTGTCCCCGTTGGCGAGTTTGCGGGTTTTCCAGCCGTGGTCGAGGAGTCGGTGGTCGGCGGGGCAGGCCAGGGTGAGCTTGTCGATGTTGGTCAGCCCGCCGTGGGCCCATTCGTCGACATGGTGGACCTCGGTGAGGTATCCGGGGGCGTCGCATCCGGGGCGGGTGCAGCCACGCTCCTTGCTGTGCAGCATGATCCGTTGATCGGCTGAGGCGACGCGTTTGGTGCGGCCCAGCCACAGGGCTTGGCCGTGGACGCCGTCGAAAAGGGCCAGGTAGTGGTAGGCGTGGCTGGCCAGCCGGATGACGTCGGGGATCGGCAGCAGGGTGCCGGTGGCGGTGACGGCGTGGCCGGTCTTGGCCTGAATGTCCTGCAGGGTGGCTGAGACGATCACCGTCACCGGTAACCCGTTGTGCTGCCCTAGCTTCGGGTCGCCGAGCTGACCACGCACCAGGGCGGTCAGCGCGTCGTGCTGACGTTGGGCGTGGCTGCGCAAGTCGCGGTCGGCCACCTCCTGCGACGGGGTCAGGGTGGGTGTCTGGTCGGCGGGGTTGCCCACGCCGGGGGCAGCGAATTTGGTGAACCACCCGTCGAGCAGGGCCCGCAACTGCGGGTCGGCCACCAGCCGGCCCACACTCATCCCGTCCACGCCTTGTCCACCGCACCAGGTGAATCCGCGTTTGCGGGCACGGTCCTCATCGGAGAACACCCCGTCGGGGTTGAGGTGCAACGCCAGCCGGTGGGCGATCTTCTCCAACTGATCAGGCCGCATGGTCTGGGCGTGGCCGGCCAGGGTGCGTTCGGCTTTCTCGACCTGTGCCGCGGGGACGTGGTCGGGCAGGTCGCGGAAGAACCGTTGGATCACGCGCAGATGCTCACCATCCAACTGCCCGGCATGCCAAGCCACCGCGGTGTCCGGCAGCAGCGGCGGCAGCGGTTCTCCGGTCAATGCCCGCCGCGGCGCCACCTGCTCGGCATCGCGCAGGCGGCGCTTGGCCGCACGCGGGCTGATCCGCAACACATCCGCGAGCGTGATCGGCACCGGCGGGCACCCTTCGAACTGCTCCAACCGCCCCACCAGGGCGTGCGACACCGCGACCTGACGGCGCTGCGCGGTCTCCAAACGCGCCAATACAACAAACCGCTGCGGTGGATCCAGGACATCGAGATCGACTGCGGCCAAGGCCTCGACGACATCGTCGAGCGCCTCCAACACCGCATCGATCGAACTCATGTTCGAAACATTACGCCCGCCCACCGACAAAAAACCGATGGCCAAAATGATCTGTGGACGAACCCGGAACTGGGGATAACGGCCGGATCTATCCGTTGGAGTACACCCGGGTCGGCGCCACCAACACGACCACACGGCCCTGCTCGACCATCGTCCGGTCGTATTCGGCCCAGTTGTCGTGCGTGCCACCGCATGCGGTGAACACCTCGCGCAACAACAGCCGCAGCTGGTCCGCCGACGCCAGCCACGCGGGCTGGTCGTCGGGGCCGGCGAGTTCGGGGGTTCCCTCCACCGACGCCCACTGCCACCCGTCGCGGAACGTCAACGTCACCGCGGGCCGGGCCCGCAGGTTCGCCAGCTTGACCCGGCCGTAGGTGACGAATCCGAGCACCGGTTCGCCGGTCGCCGGGTGCGCGACGATCCCCGCGTTCACCAACGACGCCTGAATGGTGTTGTCGGCGCGCACTGTCGCGACCACCGCCAGGCCCCGGTCGGCCTGCGCCAGCGCAACCGCCTCGTTGAGCGTGGTCATGCCGAAAACGGGCTGCGAAAGTTGTAGCGGCTGGTGGGCACCGCGTCGATGTTCACGTTGGCGCCGAATGCCGCTGTGCTGGCGACCATCTGCTCCATGCGGCTTTGCAGGTCGGCATCGTCGGCGGCGCCGAAGAACGCGTGCAGACTCGACACCGCCTCGATGGGGAAATGCTCTTCGACGATCGCGTTGATCACCGGGGCGTCCTCGGTGATCGCGCGCACAACATAGTTCTGCACGTAGGTGAACGTCGACTGGGTCGCGATCGCCACCGGCGTGTGATTGCCGTGCCAGCGGGCCAACCAGGTGCGCTCGTCCATGTCGGCGGGCCTGCGCAGCAGCGCCATGTTGGCCAGCCCGGGCGAACGCTCCCCGGGCGGGGTCGACGGCGGCGGCAGCGGCGCGGACTCCGTCACCAGGTAGGCGGCGATCTCCTCGGCGTAGTGGCCGAGCAACTCCAGCGCCATCAGCATCTGATCGCCGTAATACTGCTGCGTCCACACGCTGACCAGCCCCTGCACCGGCGGATCCAGCGTCGTCAACGTCATCATCGACTCGCGAACGTCGCGGTCGCGGACGTTGATCGTCAGCCCCGGCAGACCGAGCGCGAGCAGTTCCTGGGCGACCGGACCCCGCAGTTGTTCGGCCCACTCGTCGTCGGCGGCCGCGGTCCGCAGTGTGACTATCACCTTCTCCATGGCTGGAACCTACCGCAGTCAGTCGCGCAGCCAGCGCGGAGTGATGAAGACGCCTTCAGCCTCGACGGTGATGCCCTCGGCATCGGAGATATAGCCGGAGACAAAGGTTTTCACGCCGTCGACGCGGGTGATCTGAGCCTCCGAGTGCAGCGGACCGAGCGGACAGGCCCGCAGGTACCGCACGGTGATGCTGCCGGTGAAGCGAGGCTTGGTATCCGGGCTGGCCGCCTCCCCCAGCACGTGATCCAGCACCAGCGCCGACACCCCGCCGTGCACATGCCCGGGCGGGCCCTCATAGGCGGCACCGAGATGGAAGTCGCACCAGCGCCGTCCGTCCTCGTCGCGGTGGATCACCAGCGGCGGAGCGATCGGGTTGCGCAACCCGATCACCGCGTTCCCCCAACTCATGCTCTGCCCCGACGGGGTGCGCCGGACCCCGAAAGCGCCCTCGATCTGCTTGCTCCGCAGCCGGGCGGTCGCGGCGTCGATGTCGGCCTTCACCGCGGCGACGGTCTCGGCGTCGACCTCGCTGCGGATCGTCGCGTCGACCAACTCACGCACCGAGATCGCCAGCGGCTCATAGATCGCCTGCATCCGGGCGATCTCCTCGGCGGACATGTCCTCGACGGTGAACTCCAGCACCTCAGCACTAGAACACGACGCCTGTGCGGTGTCGAACGAGGGTCCCGCCGCGGACTAACACGAATGACACACAACTGACCCCTGGTTGGAACGAGAGCGTCGAGAATCTCCAGTTAGCGACGGATGTCCCGACGCGCCAGAAAGGCCTGCCGATGAGCACCGACGTCACCGAGCCCGCGACACCGCCGAGCGAACTGAAGATCCCGTGGTGGACCCGAGGCGATCTCAACGCCTTCTTCGGGCTCGGGTTCAACATCTTGGTCAACGTCCTCACCCTCACGACGCTGATGATCGGTGTCGTCAAGCTCCCGGGCGACGACGTGCTGGGGACCGTTCTGCCCGCGCTGGGCGTGGCCCTCGTGCTGGGCAACCTCTACTACACGTTCCTGGCACGACGGCTGGCGCGGAAAGAGAACCGCGACGACGTCACCGCGCTGCCGTACGGGCCGAGTGTGCCGCACATGTTCATCGTGGTCTTCGTTGTGATGCTGCCGGTCTACCTGGCCACCAAAAATCCCATCGAAGCGTGGAAGGCCGGGTTGGCCTGGGCGTTCATGATCGGCGTGATCGTGATCATCGGTGGCTTCGTCGGGCCCTACATCCGCAAGCTCACCCCGCGCGCGGCGATGCTGGGGACCCTGGCCGGGATCTCGATCACTTTCATCTCGATGCGCCCGGCCGCCCAGATGTGGGAGGCAGCCTGGATCGGCCTGCCGGTGCTGGCGATCATCCTGATCGGCTTCTTCACCGACGTGAAGCTGCCGGGCAACATCCCGGTCGGTTTGGTGGCATTGCTGGTCGGCACCGCGATCGGATGGGTGGGCGGATTCATGTCGGCACCCGATGTCAGCCAGGCCGTCGCCGACATCGCAATCGGCATCCCCGACCTTCGCCTCGACCTGCTGGGTTCGGGACTTGCCCACCTGGCACCGCTGCTCGGCACCGCAATCCCGTTGGGCGTCTACAACTTCACCGAAGCGATGAGCAACGTGGAGAGCGCGGCCGCCGCGGGTGACAACTACAACCTGCGCAGCGTGCTGCTGGCCGACGGCGCCGGCGCGGTGATCGGTTCGGCGTTCGGCTCACCGTTCCCACCGGCGGTCTACATCGGCCACCCCGGCTGGAAGGACGCCGGCGGCCGGGCGGGCTACTCGCTGGCCAGCGGCGTGGTGATCGGCCTGCTGTGCTTTTTGGGTCTCTTTGGCGTACTCGCGGCAGTCTTGCCGGTGCCCGCGATCGTGCCGATCCTGCTCTACATCGGTCTGCTGATCGGCGCCCAGGCCTTCCAGGCCGTGCCGCGCCTGCACGCGGTGGCTGTCGTCGCCGCGCTGTTGCCCAACCTCGCGCAGTGGGCCAGCGGGCTGATCGACAATGCACTGAACGCGGCCGGGACGTCGGCGGCCAAGGTCGGCATGGACGCCCTCGGCGGCGCCGGCGTGGTCTACGACGGACTGCAGACGCTCGGCGAGGGCGCCATCCTGGTCGGCCTGCTGCTGGGCACCATGGTGACGTTCATCCTGGAGAAGAAGTTCCGCTACGCCGCACTGGCGTCGGTGGTGGCCGCGGTACTGTCGTTTGTCGGCCTGATCCACGCGCCCGAGATCGCATGGGCCGCCAATCCCCAAGTGGCGCTGGGCTATCTGTTCTTCGCGGTGGTGTGCCTGCTGTATTCGCTGCTGCCCGCAGCCAAGGAGCCGGTGACCGTCGACGAATCCGACATCGTCGCCGGGCACTAGCCAGGGTCAGTCCGCGACGAACGGGACCTCGGTGCCGTCGGCGAGGACGATGTAGAGCCGGCGCCACGGGTTGGCATCGACCAGCCGCCACTGATGGCCGGAGCCGACGGTGTCCTCGGCCAGCAGCACGTCCCCGGGGGCGAGGGTGAACTCCTCGCCGTCGCGGGTGGTGAACGCCAGCTTGCCGGCGAGCGTGACGACGAGCTGGCGCACCGGCGCGGTGTGCCAGGCCAGCGTGCCGCCGCTGGCGGTCTCCTCGGCCGTGACCCGCGTCGACGACATCGCCGCCGACACCAGGTCGTCGTTGCGCCCCGGGGTCAGGTCGAGACGGCCGATCTCGACGTGGGACTGCTCGTCGGCTCCGGTGAACAACCGCACGCAGCGAATCACGTATGCACCCTTTCGTTCTGGTCGGTTGCAACGGTATCCGCCCTGGCCACGCTGTCCTAGGGTGTGCAGCATGTCGGTTCCACTCGGCGACACCGAGCCGTATTACAACCTCGGTGACTACCACCGGCCCGTCGACACCCCGTCGCCTCAGGCGCAGGTGTGGTTCGACCGCGGGCTGGTGTGGGCGTACGCCTTCAACCACGAAGTGGCGATCATCTGCTTTGAGCGGGCATTGGCGCTCGACGCCGACCTCGCGATCGCGCGGTGGGGCATCGCGTACGCGATCGGCCCGAACTACAACAAGGGTTGGGACGCCTTCGATCCTGTCGACCTGACCGCCTCACTGGCCCGGGCCCGCATGGAACTGGAGCTGGCCGCCAAGAGCCGCGGCAGCGTCGTCGAGCAGGCCTTGATCGCGGCGCTGACAACCCGGTTCCCCACCGACGATCCCGACGACGCCGATGCTCTGGCAGCCGGCCATGTCGCCTATGCCGAGGCCATGGCCGAGCTGGCGCGGGCCTACCCCGACGACGTCGACGTCCTGGCGCTGGCCGCCGATGCGCTGGTGAACATCACGGCATGGGCGTTGTGGGACACCGCGACCGGCGAACCGGCCCCGGGTTCGCGGGTGGTGGAGGCCACCGCGTTGTTGGATGCCGCACTGCGCACCGAAGCCGGCCGCGCCCATCCCGGCGTATTGCACCTCTACATCCACGCGATGGAGATGTCGGCCCATCCCGAGGATGCGCTGCCTGCCGCCGACCTGCTGCGCGGCCTGGTGCCCGACGCCGGCCACCTGCAGCACATGCCGTCGCACATCGACGTGTTGTGCGGGAACTATCGAGATTCGGTGCTGGCCAACCAATCCGCGGTGGCAGCGGATCGCCGTTTCGTCGCGCACGCCGGGCCGCTGAACTTCTATTCGCTCTACCGGGCCCACGATCTGCACTTCATCGTCTATTCGGCGATGTTCGCCGGCCAGTCGCAGATCGCGCTCCAGGCCGCCGATGAGCTGTCCGGGCAGCTGACCCCCGACCTGCTCGGCATCGAGTCGCCGCCGATGGCCGACTGGCTGGAGGCGTTCGTGCCGCTGCGTGTGCACGTGCTGATCCGGTTCGGCCGCTGGGACGAGCTGATCGCCGAGCCCCTCCCTGCCGATGCCGAGTTGTATTGCACGACAACGGCAACCATTCACTACGGGCGCGGGGTCGCGCACGCGGCGAAGGGACAGCTTGCCCAGGCAGCCGCCGAGCGGGAGGCATTCGCCGCGGCCTATGCGCGCGTCCCGGAGTCGCGGTACCTGTTCAACAACACCAGCCGCGACATCCTGGCCGTCGCGGCGGCGATGCTCGACGGTGAGATCGCCTATCGGGAGGGCGATTTCGACGCGGCCTTCGACCATCTGCGGCGGGCGATCGCACTCGACGACGAACTCCCCTACGACGAACCGTGGGGCTGGATGCAGCCCACCCGGCACGCCTACGGCGCACTGCTGCTCGAACAGGGCCGCGTCGAGGACGCCGCCGCGGTATATGCCGCCGACCTCGGCCTCGACCCGACCCTGAGCCGACCGTGCCAGCATCCGGGCAACGTCTGGAGCCTGCACGGCTACCACGAATGCCTGCAGCGGCTCGGCCGCGCGGACGAGGCGGTGATCATCGGCCGCCAGCTCGAGCTCGCGAAGGCCCGCGCCGACGTCCCGATCCTGGCGTCCTGCCTGTGCCGGCTGGAGGTTGTCAGCACGGACTGTTGCCACTGAGGCAGTAATCTCGGTGGGTGCACGACGGCCTCGAACCTCCCTCGCCGGTCCTTCCGACGCGGCGCGGCTGGCCCGGGCGGGTCGTGCATTTCATCGGCACCGCGCCCATCACGTTCGGCTGGCTGGCCGTGTTGTTCCTGACGACCATCGCCCAGCACCTGCTGCCGCGCTGGCACCTGCTGGAACTGCTGCGCAAAGACTCGACGAACCTGCACCACCTGGCCTCCGACCCGATCCGGGTGCTCATCACCAGCCTGCTGTGGCTCGACGGCGCGGCGTGGTGGCCTTATCTGGTCCTGTTCTGCCTCTTCCTGGCCCCGGCCGAACGCTGGCTGGGCCGGCTGCGCTTCGTGATCGCCGGGCTGATTGCCCACATCGTCGCCACCTACGCCAGCGAGGGCTATCTGTACTGGCAGATCCAGGAGGCGCTGATCTCGCCGCGCTACCTGAACGCCCGCGACATTGGCGTCAGCTACTTCGCCGTCGGCATCGTCGGGCTGCTGACGTATCACATCGCGCGGCCGTGGCGCTGGCTGTACCTGTTCGTCGCGCTCGCCTACTGCGTGGGCGCGGTGGTGATCACGCCGACATTCACTCCGGTCGGACACCTGGTCGCACTGTTCGTGGGATTCGCCTGCTACCCGCTGGCGCGCAGCCGTCCCGGTTCACCGGTGGATCCGATGCGGCTACTGGACCTTTGGCGCTTTCGCCATCCACCCACACCGGTTGCGTAAGGTGAGGACGTGGCGCTCGACGACCAGGACATCCGGCGGCTCGGCCGCTGCGTCGAGCTCGCCCGCACCGCGCTGAACGCCGGTGACGAGCCGTTCGGCTCTATCCTGGTCGACGTCGACGGCACGGTCCTGTTCGAGGACCACAACCACGTCGCAGGCGGTGACGCCACCGCCCACCCCGAACTCGCGATCGCACAGTGGGCCGTTGCCAACCTCTCCCCCGAGCAGCGAGCCCGCGCCACCGTCTACACCTCCGGCGAACACTGCCCGATGTGCGCGGCCGCGCACGCTTGGGTTGGCTTGGGCCGCATCGTGTTTGCCGTCGCCGGCACGCAATTGGGCCAGTGGTTGGCCGAGTGGCAGGCGCCGCTGCCACCGGTGGCGACGCTACCGATCACGACGATTGCCCCACATCTGCCGGTGGACGGCCCCGCCCCTGGGTATCAGGACGAGATGAAGGCTCTCTATAAAACGAAGTTCGCGCCATGAGCGACTGGGTGCGCCACGCGATCTGGTGGCATGTCTATCCGCTCGGTTTCGTCGGCGCCTTCCCCGCCGCCGAACCGCCCGGCCCCGGTGAGCACCGGCTGCGCCGCCTCGTCGACTGGCTCGACCATGCTGTCGAACTCGGCACCTCCGGAATCGCGCTGGGTCCGGTGTTCGCCTCCCGCACGCACGGATACGACACCACCGATCACTTCCGCATCGACCCGCGGCTCGGTGACGACGACGACTTCGATCACCTTGTCTCCGAAGCGCATCAGCGTGGACTGCGGGTCCTGCTCGACGGCGTGTTCAACCATGTCGGAACGGAATTCGAGCGTTACCGGCTTGCAGTCGAGGGCAGCAACCCCGACGCACAGTCATGGTTCCGCGGCAGGCCCGGGCACTTCCACACCTTCGAGGGCCACGGCGAGCTGATCACCCTCAACCACAAGAGCCCGGCGGTCGTCGACTACACCGTCGACGTGATGAGCCACTGGCTGACCCGGGGCGCCGACGGGTGGCGACTCGACGCCGCGTACGCGGTGCCGGAGACGTTCTGGGCCCAGGTGCTCCCCCGGGTCCGCGAAGCCCATCCCGATGCCTGGTTCGTCGCCGAGGTGATCCACGGCGACTACGTCGCGTTCGTCGACGGGTCCGGCGTCGACTCGGTAACCCAGTACGAGCTGTGGAAGGCGATCTGGAGCAGCCTCAACGACGGCAACTTCCACGAGCTGGACTGGGCGTTGCAGCGCCACAACGATTTCCTGGCGCGATTCGCGCCGCTGACGTTCGTCGGCAACCATGACGTCACTCGGATCGCCAGCAAGCTGGACCGCCCCGAGCAGGTGGCCCACGCGCTGGTGCTGCTGTTCACCACCGGCGGTGTCCCCAGCATCTACGCCGGTGACGAACTGGGCTACGGCGGCGTCAAGGAGGACCGGGCAGGCGGCGACGACGCGGTGCGTCCCGAATTCGGTACGCCTCCCGTCCCGTTGGACGCCGCGGGTCGCGAGACCTGGAATCTGCACCAATACCTGATCGGCCTGCGCCGGCGCCATCCGTGGTTGCACGAGGCGAAAACGACTGCGCTGCAAGTGGACAACCGCGGCTACGCGTATGAGACCCGCAGCGGCGACGACGCCTTGATCGTCGCGCTCAACATCGACGAGAAGCCGATGAAGCTGCCGGTGGCCAAGCTCATCGGTGGTCAGGCCCAGTTGGTGGGCGGCACGGGGGCGCCCCCGAAGAGGTCGTCGACGAGGTGGTCGTCCCGCCGCAGGGCTGGCTGGTGCTGCGCCCGCTATAGCAGCTCGAGCGTCCGGGTGTCCCGCTCGCCACCGTAGAACTTGTCAAGCACCGCCACGAAATCAGCGTTGTCCTCGGACACCTCCGCGAACAGCGTCATCGACGAGCGCACCTTGAGATTGTCCGGCCAGCCGAAGATGTCGTCGACCGAGCGGCCTTCGATCGCAAGGACCAGCCGGGCGCACTCACGCAGCCGCGCCCCGAGCACCGGGTGTGCCAGGTAGGCCTGCGCTTCGGCCAGCGAGGAGATGCCGAAACGCTTTGCCGTGGAACTACTTCCGAGTGCGCCGAGCTGAGGGAAGATGAACCAGATCCAGTGACTGCGCTTGGCGCCGGCTCGCAACTCGGCGAGCACCTGGTCATAAGCACGGTCCTGGGCATCGACGAAGCGCTGCAGTTCGAACGGGTCCATGCCTCAACTCTATCGTTGCCGCCGCGTGACCTTACCGTTATCGTCGCCGATTCAAAGCCGTTGGCGTACTGGCGATCCCGAGTCCCCCGCGTCGCCTGATCGTTAGCGAACCGCGACTTGGCGCACCGCGGCGCGTACCGAGACGGTGCTGCCGCGCGTGATTAGCTACCGGCACACAGCTCTCCTCCGGTTGTGAAACACGTACGAAAGGTGATGGTTTCCGTCATGAAGATCGTCGAGATGATGCGAGGCACATGGTTGCGCCGCCTGGCTGCAGCCTTCGTCGCCGCACTCAGTCTGCCCGGCCTTATCGGCGTTGTCGGCGGGTCGGCGACCGCGGCCGCCTTCTCCAAGCCCGGACTCCCGGTTCTCTACCTCGATGTCCCGTCCGCCGCGATGGGACGCAATATCCGTATCCAATTCCAGGGCGGTGGCACGCACGCGGTGTACCTGCTCGACGGCCTGCGCGCCCAGGACGACTACAACGGCTGGGATATCAACACCCCGGCGTTCGAGTGGCTGTACGGCTCGGGCCTGTCGACCGTCATGCCAGTCGGCGGACAATCCAGCTTCTACACCGACTGGTACCAGCCGTCGCAGGGCAACGGGCAGAACTACACCTACAAGTGGGAAACGTTCATGACCCAGGAGCTGCCGGCGTATCTGGCCGCCAACTATGGGGTCGACCCGAACGGCAACGCCGTCGTCGGTCTGTCGATGGCCGGTAGCGCATCGCTGACCTACTCGATCTACTACCCGCAGAAGTACACCTACGCCGCATCGCTGTCCGGCTTCCTGAACCCCTCCGAGGGCTGGTGGCCGATGCTGATCGGTCTGGCGATGAACGACGCGGGCGGGTTCAACGCGCAGAGCATGTGGGGTCCGTCGTCCGACCCGGCATGGCGCCGCAACGACCCGATGGTCAACATCAACCAGCTGGTCGCCAACAACACCCGGGTCTGGATCTACTGCGGCACCGGTACGCCGTCGGATCTCGACACCTCCGGTGGCGGCGGCAACCTGATGGCTGCTCAGTTCCTCGAAGGCTTCACGTTGCGCACCAACAAGACCTTCATGGACAACTACCTCGCGGCTGGTGGACGCAACGGCGTGTTCAACTTCCCCGCGAACGGCACGCACAGCTGGGGCTACTGGGGACAGCAGCTGCAGCAGATGATCCCGGACATGCAGCGGGTTCTGGGAGCAACTCCTTCCGCTGGCTGATCCACCCCGAACAACAGCGAGCCTGTCGCCACCCCCCGGCGGCAGGCTCGCTGCTTTGTGTGCGGTCTGCGCTTCACCCCGCCGAGCCCGCCGAGCGTCACTCCAGAGTCACGGTCGACACCCAACGTGACGCTGGGGTGACGTTGGCCGCGGGCAGGGGAACAAACTGGAATCGATCAAGGTTGAGTCGGTCAGACTGAACTTTGGAGGATTGATGGCTGAAGCCAAATCTGTGCCGGTCCTGTTTGTCAGCGAGCCGATCGTTCTGCCCGGAATGGTGGTGCCGATCGAACTCGACGACGCCGCGCGTGCCGCGGTGGACGCGGCGCAAGCCACCCCGACCGGCAAGCTCTTGATCGCCCCACGCCTGGACGATCGCTACCCCACCTACGGCGTCATCGCGTCGATCGTGCAGGTGGGCCGCATTCCCGGCGGCGGTGCCGCTGCCGTCGTGCGCGGTGAGAGCCGCGCCCACATCGGATCCGGGACCACCGGGCCGGGCGCCGCGCTCTGGGTCGAGGTCGACGAGATAACCGCGGCCGAGCCCACCGAGGACACCAAGGCACTCGCCGCGGAGTACAAGAAACTGCTGCTGGCCATGCTGCAACGCCGCGAGGCCTGGCAGATCGTCGACGTGGTCAACAAGATCACCGACCCGTCGGCACTGGCCGATACCGCCGGCTACGCGTCGTACCTGTCCGACGTCCAGAAGCGTCAGCTGCTGGAGACCGAGGACGTGGCCGCCCGCCTGCAGGCCCTGATCACCTGGACCGGCGATCTGCTGGCCGAGGTCGAGGTCAACGACAAGATCGCCGAGGACGTCCGCGACGGCATGGAGAAGACGCAGAAGGAGTTCCTGCTGCGCCAACAGCTCAACGCGATCCGCAAGGAACTCGGCGAAGGCGAACCCGACGGATCCGATGACTACCGCGGCCGCATCGAAGCGGCCGACCTGCCGGAGAAGGTCCGGGAGGCCGCGTTGCGCGAGGTCGGCAAGCTGGAACGCTCCAGCGAGCAGAGTCCCGAGGGCGGCTGGATCCGCACCTGGCTGGACACCGTCCTGGACCTGCCGTGGAACACCCGCACCGAGGACTCGACCGACCTGAAGGCGGCCCGCGACATCCTGGATGCCGACCACCACGGGCTGGACGACGTCAAGGACCGCATCGTCGAGTACCTGGCCGTCCGCTCTCGTCGCGCACAACGTGGTCTGCAGGTCGTCGGCGGCCGGGGCTCCGGCGCGGTGATGGTGCTGGCCGGTCCTCCCGGTGTCGGCAAGACCTCACTGGGTGAAAGCGTGGCACGGGCGTTGGGCCGCAAGTTCGTTCGCGTCGCCCTGGGCGGCGTGCGCGACGAGGCGGAGATCCGCGGGCACCGGCGCACCTACGTCGGCGCGCTGCCCGGCCGGATCGTCCGGGCGATCGGCGAGGCCGGTTCGATGAACCCGGTCGTGCTGCTCGACGAGATCGACAAGGTCGGCTCCGACTATCGGGGCGACCCGTCGGCCGCCCTCTTGGAGGTCCTGGACCCCGCGCAGAACCACACGTTCCGCGACCATTACCTGGACCTGGACCTGGACCTGTCCGACGTGGTGTTCCTGGCGACGGCCAACGTCATCGAGAACATCCCCTCGGCGCTGCTGGACCGCATGGAGTTGGTGCAGATCGACGGCTACACCGAGGACGACAAGGTGGCCATCGCCCGCGAGTACCTGCTGCCCCGGCAGCGCGACCGCGCGGCGCTGACCCCCGAGGAGGTCACGGTCACCGACGCGGCGCTGCGCAAGATCGCCGCGGACTACACCCGGGAGCCCGGTGTGCGGCAGTTCGAGCGGCTGCTGGCGAAGGCGTTGCGTAAGGCAACGACCAAGCTGGCTGCCTCTGACGAGGCGTTGACCATTGATGAGCCGGATCTGGTTGGCTACCTTGGCCGTCCGCGGTTCACCCCGGAATCGGCGGAACGCACCGCCGTGCCGGGCGTGGCGACCGGACTGGCGGTGACGGGCCTGGGCGGTGACGTGCTGTACATCGAAGCCGGCTCCACCGAGGGCGAGCCGAGCGTGCAGCTGACCGGTCAGCTTGGCGACGTGATGAAGGAATCGGCGCAGATCGCGCTGTCCTACGTCCGGAGCCACGCCGAACAGCTGGGCGTGGATCCCGCGGCGCTGAACCGCAAGATCCACGTGCACGTGCCGGCCGGCGCGGTGCCCAAGGACGGTCCGTCCGCGGGCGTCACGATGGTGACCGCACTGGTCTCGATGGCCACCGGACGGCAGGTCCGCTCCGACGTCGGGATGACCGGCGAGGTCACCCTGAACGGGCGGGTGCTGCCCATCGGCGGTGTAAAGCAGAAGTTGCTGGCCGCGCAACGGGCAGCGCTGTCAACGGTTTTCATCCCGCAACGCAACGAGGCCGACCTGGACGACGTCCCGGCCGAGGTGCTCGAGGCGCTGACTGTGAAGCCGATGACGGACGTCGCCGACATCGTCGCGCAGGCGTTGGAGCCGGCCACCGAGGCGGCCACCGCCGCGGCGTAGTCGACACGTGATGCCGGCCCCGACAGATTGTCGGCGGCCGGCATTACGGTCTCTGCATGGCCTACGACGAAGAGCTCGCGAACCGCCTGCGGGAACTGCTCGCCACCGAACACGGCGTCGACGAGAAGAGGATGTTCGGCGGCTTGGCGTTCCTGATCAACGGCCACATGGCTGTGTGCGCCAGCGGTCAGGGCGGTCTGATGGTGCGAGTGCCGCCGGAGGACACCGCCAGCCTGCTGGAACGCGAACACACGGCACCGATGATCATGGCGGGGCGGGAAACTCGCGGCTGGATCCGGATCGCTGACAAGGGCGTGGGGACGAAGCGTCAGCTGCAGAGCTGGGCCACCCGCGGCGTCGACTATGCGAAATCCCTGCCGCCGAAGTAGCGCCGGAATAAATCCCGGTGAGTCGGGCTTGTCGCGTGAATGACCCATCCCGTACGCGTCGCCGTGCAGATTCAGCCCGCCGATACCCCTGACTACGCCACCTGGCGGCGTGCCGTCCTGCACGCCGAGAGCATCGGCGTCGACGTCATCTTCGGCTACGACCACTTCCACGCGCCGTTCATCGAATCGATCGCCGATGCGAAACCTGTGCTGGCAGCCACGCAGCCGGACGTCAACAACTTCGAGGGGTGGACCGCGCTGGCGTCCTGGGGCGAGATCACCACCCGGGCCGAGCTCGGGCTGCTGGTGTCGGGCATGGGCTACCGCAATCCGGACCTGCTCGCCGACATGGCACGCACCGTCGATCACATCAGCGGCGGCCGCGCCATCCTCGGCGTCGGCGCCGGATGGTACGAGAAGGATTACACCACATACGGTTTCGACTACGGGACGGTCAAGTCTCGGGCCGACGCGTTCGACGAGGGTCTGCTGCGCATCGAGCGCCGGTTCGGCCTGTTGCAGCCGGCACCGCTGCGCAAGATCCCGATCCTGATCGGCGGATCCGGCCCCAAGCGCACGTTGCCCGCCGTCGCGCGCCACGCCGACATCTGGCACACCTTCCTGCCCCTCGACTCGTACCGGGAGGCCAGTGCCCGGGTCGCCGAGCTGGCCGCAGGCTTCGGACGTGCCGACGGGGATATCGAGCGCTCGACGTTCTGGACCGATCCGCAGTCGGCGGACGACTATCTGTCCGCCGGTGCGACGTTGTTCCACACCGAGGTCCGCGCATCCGGGGGCAAGTACGACCTGAGCACAGTCGAGAAGATGATCGACTGGCGCGACACCAAACGCTGAGAATGTCTGACGCCAAAATGACACATCGTTTCGTCGGCGCACTCCGCGGGTATCGATTTCCAGATGGATGATGCGGAGGCCAGGCGCCTCATTCAGCGCCTGCGTCAGCATGCTGGCAGGACCTATGCCGCCGAAGCGGGAATCACCTTGCGGGACACCCCAATGCCGCTGTTCCAGCTGTTGGTGCTGTGCATGCTGGCCAGTAAGCCGATCGATGCCGCGATCGCGATGCATGCCGCCCGGGAACTCTTCCGGGCCGGGTTGCGCACACCGCGCGCAGTGATGGCGGCCAACCGGCAGACCATGATCGACGCGTTCGCCCGCGCCCACTACGTGCGCTACGACGAGAGTTCGGCGTCCCGGTTGACCGAACTCGCGACCAGGGTCAACGACGACTATCGCAACGACCTACGCACCCTGGCCCGCATCACCAAACCCGACGTGAAAAATGCCAGGCAGGCACTCAAACAGTTCACCGGAATCGGGGACACCGGATCGGACATTTTCCTGCGCGAGGTCCAAGACGTCTGGCCGTGGGTGCGGCCCTACTTCGACAAACGCTCACTGGACAGCGCCGAACAACTCGGCCTCCCCCGCGACCCCGACAAGCTGGCTGCCCTCACCGGCCGGGCGATCGCGCCGCTCGCCGCGGGACTGGTGCGGGTCTCCCTGGACGACGACGTGCGGCAGCGCATCGCCGGCTGACGCGTGACCGTCCGGATCGGCACCTCGGGGTGGTCCTACGACCACTGGGAGTCGGTGCTGTACCGCCCGGGCCTGCCGGTCGCCAAGCGGCTGGCCCGATACGTTGAAGTGTTCGACACCGTCGAACTGAACGCCAGCTTCTACCGCTGGCCCAAGGACGCCACCTTCGAAGGCTGGCGCACCCGGTTGCCCGACGGGTTCACCCTGACGGTCAAGGCACACCGCGGCCTGAGCCACTACCGCCGCCTGAACAACCCGGAACCGTGGATCGACCGGCTGGAACGCTGCCAGCAGGCGCTGGGTGACAAGCGGGAGGCGGTGCTGGTCCAACTGCATCCCGACCTCGAACGCGACGACGCCCGCCTGGCTCACTTCCTGTCGCTGATCCCCGGCTGGATCCGGGTGGCCCTCGAGATGCGTCACCCGTCCTGGGACGACCCGCAGGTCTACGAGCTGCTGGAGCGTTACCGCGCCGCCTACGTGGTGATCAGCGGACCCGGCATGCCCTGCGTGCTGCGCGCCACCACCGATCTGGTTTACGTGCGCATGCACGGCCCCGACACCGCACCCATCTATGCCGGCGACTACACCGAGGCCGACCTGAACTGGTGGGCCGACCGGATCCGGGAATGGCAGGACCAGAACCGGCGGGTGCTGGTCTATTTCAACAACGACGGCCAGGGTCACGCCGTCGTGAACGCGCTGCGGCTGCGGGAACTACTCGGCGGGTGATTCGAGCAGTCGTTTTCGCGCCGTGGCGAATTCGGTGTCGGTGAGGTCGCCGCGGTCGCGCATGGTCTTCAACGTCTGCAGTCGCTCGGCCAGCTCGGGCGGCAGGTCATCCGGCTGCGGCGCGGCCCGGACGATGGGCTCGTCCTCGATGAGTTCGACGAGCTGCGGCCGGGTCGGATCGATCCGCACCGCCAGGCGATCGTCGGCCTCGGGCAACTCACCCAAGGTGAACGTCGCCGCCACCCGGGCCTCGTAAGGTGTTGCGCTGTCGCCACGTTCGACGCGCAGCCGCAGCACGCGGCGACTGGCATCCTTGTTGACCACCACGTTGAACGTCGGCCTGATGACCTCCAGCACGACAGCAGTGGCGGCCACCCCGGCGCTGCGCAGCTGATCCACCCGAGACACTGCGACAACCAGCCACACCGCATAGCCGAGGACGACCGCGCTCCACAGCACCAGCCACCACACCGACAGCGGGGTCGTCCAGTCGGCAGCCCACGGCACCGTCGAGGCGATCACCCAGCCGAGCAACGCCGGACGCGGCGACCGGCGTGAAATCGCCAGGAACACAACGAACTGCGCGACGTAACCGCCGAGCCAGACGCCGAGCACCCAGCCTTTGGCCGAGGTGGCGCCGGCGTGGTCGAGCAACCGGGTGGCGATCAGCGCCGGGGCGGCGATCAGCACCCACCACAGTGCCGACAGCGTCGCTATGGTCCGCCACATCACCGGGCCACGGTATACCGCGTCACACCCGCACCACGTCGCAGGCAGGGCCCAGCACGGTGACCAGCCCCGCGGAGCCGTCGACCCGGACCCGCATCCCGGTGCACAACCCGGCGGCGATTCCGGCGACGAACGGAACGCCGAAGTCGGCGGCGAACATGCGCTCATCGCCCAGCGTGGCGCCGCCGTCGGTGAGCACCGCGGCGGGTGTGCCCAGCAGCGTCACTGCGTCGATGTCAGCGCCGGAGACGACGGCGATGTCCTCGGCGCCCAGTCCGGCGTCGGCCGCCGAATCGACCACCCGGACCGTGCCTTCGACGACGCCGGGAAACAGTCCGGTTCCGTGCAGCTCATCGGCGACCTGCGCGGGTTCTGTCGCGGCGAGCGGCGACCATGCGCCGTCGACGACGGCAGGCAGGCGCACCGCCTGCAACCGCTCGCGTTCGGCGATGCGGCGTTTGATGCGCAGCCGGATGTCGGCGGGTACCGCCAGCGCCTCGTCGACGGTCAGCTCGAAAACGTCGTCGAGCGCCGCGATCTTGTCCGCCGCCACCAGCCTTCGGCCCAATTCCCTTACCGCAAGCCGAAGTTGGTGGGTGTACCGGAGGGTGGTGTCGTAGGCCAGCACTCGGCAGGCCTGCGCACCGGGCACCGTCGCCTGGTCGTCGGCCCCGGAATCGTGCACCCGGGCGGCCGCCGCCAGCAGTGCGTCCGGACGATCACCGAGCACCGACGTCGCGAGCTCCACGGCTCCCGGCCCGCGGTGCCCCAGATGGGCCAGCACCGAGGCGAATGCACTCGCCAGCATCGGCGCGCCGGTGCGGGTGGCCGCCATATCGCCTGCCTCCAACGCGGCGCGCGCGTACGGATGGGCGCGCAGCACCCGCGCCAGGGACGCGACCTCGGCGCTGATGCTCACCGGCTGATCCGCCCCGCTCAGCTGTGCCGGGGCCGCCTCGGCGAGCACGACCGCAAGGGCGCTCAACGTCCATCCTTCGTGAACTCGGCTGCGCAGCAAGCGGATTCGTGTGTCCAGCTGGGCATCTCGCAGCATCCCGAGCTTGGTCGTGTCGCGCCGTTCGGCGTCGGCTGCGTCACGGTATGCCCGCAGGTGGCGGCCGAACATGCGGGCGCTGGCCTGCAGACGGCTCGCCGACATGGCGCCGGTGACCGTGGCGAGCGCAGCTGGGCCCGGCGTCGGCACGTCAGCGGCGGCGCGCAATCGCCGCGACAGACCGACGGCACGGGCCGGAAGTCGCGGCTCGGCGGCCGCGAGGGCCGAGGCGCCCAGATAGATCCGGTGGCCGAAGGACGCGACCAGGCGGCTCTCCCATTCGCCGGCGACCGCGCCGCGCAGATCCAGCAGCGCGGCCAGTGACCGGCCGGCGAGCCGCAACCCACCCAGATGGAGATCCAGCGACATCGGGGTGAGCGGACCTGCCGTGACTTCACTCAGCGGGCCGGCCACGAACACCGGGAAGCGCGGATCGATCCGGTCGTCGAATTCGCCGTCGGCGCCCTCGGGCGCGGCCCTGGTACCGGTCGCCCGCGGAACGGTGTTGACCGGCAACGGGACTCGCCCGGGTACCGCGAGCGCGCCGCCCGCGGCGATCTTGCGGCCCTGCAGCCCGCGTACCGTGTCGACGACGGCATCGCTTGCGCCCCAACCGCATTCGAATTCCCACTCGGTTCGCAGCGAGCTCAGATCGAGCGGCGGGCACAGCTGCGGCCAGCCCGGCACGCCGCGCACCCTGGGTCGCGGGTCCACACCGCCGAGGAGCCGGGCCGCGGAGACGACGGTGGTGGTGTCGGCCGCGGCCAGGTCGACGACACCGGTGCGGTCGGTGCCGACGGCGAGGACCAGGAACCGGATCAGGTCGTCGACGTGCAGCACATGAAGCGGTCCGGTGGCGTCGGCGTCCAGCAGGGCCGCGACCGAGCGACAGACCAGGGCATCGGTCTGCCGGCCCATCGGCGCGGCGATGCGCACCACCAGGTTCGGCGCCCAGCCGGTGCTGACCAGATCCTCCACCTGCTGAGAGCCACGCGGGGCCAGCAGGGACAGCGACGGGAACACGATGCGCGCACCGCCGCGGGCGGCGGCGTCACACACGCGAGCGACATCGGCGGGGCGGGTCAGATCGCGCCCTTCGGCGGGCAACGGGACGACCACGTCGGCCAGCTCTGCCAATCGGTACAGCACCGGGTGGCTCAGCGCCGCGGCGACGAATTCGACGCCCGCATCGAGGTCGCGGTGCGGACGCTCGGCGATGCCGTAGACGTCATGGCCCGCAGCCAGCAGGCTCTGGGCGAGGGCGCGGCCTAGCTCTCCGGTGACTTCCGTGAGCAAGATCCGCATGACACGCCCCTAGTTCCCCTGTCGTGCTTCGACGAGAATAAGCAGGTCGCGGCGAAAAAATCGCCGTTTTCTCCCCACGGGAGAAGCGGATCAGGACAGGGTCGCCCGGCCGTCGGCGTGCACCCGGACCTTGGCACCCGCGATGTCTTCGGCCACGGTGACCGCCGCCGCGTCGGCGTCGTCGATGATGGCCATCGCGCGGGAGTCGTCGGGGGTCCGCACCGCCAGGAACGCCTTTTCCGGGCGGCCGTCGCGATCGAACGGGGTGGTCCAGGACTCGACGGTGCCCTCGCCCTCCCATTCGACCACCGCGGTGCGGGTGGGTTCGCGGTCCACCTCAGACTGGACGTCTTCCCAGCGGAAGGCCGCCGGCGGCGGGGTCGCGCTGTACACACCGAAGCTGTGCTTGGTGAGGAAGCCGCCGTTGGCGGTGATGAGGCCGTAGGCCGCGGGATCCTCGCGCAGCAACCCGGCCATCGTGGCGATGGAGTGCATGACGTAGTTGTTCCACGGGCCGCCGGCGAAAGTGAGCCCGCCGGTGACGGTCAACGGACGCTGCGGGTCGTCGGTGGGCAGGCCGAGCTCGGCGGCGGCCACCTGCACCGCCGACGGGAAGCACGAGTAGACGTCGATGTGCGCCAGGTCGTCGACGCCGACTCCGGCGAGTTCGAGCGCGCGCCGCCCGGCGATCCGGATCGCGGGTGACCGGTGCAGCTCGTGGCGTTCGGCCACCGAGTAGGTGTCGTGCGAGTCGGTGCCCGCGTAGGGGAAAACCCATTGATCGCGCGGGATCTGCAACTCGGCGGCCTTCTCGGCCGAGCACAGGATGACCACGGCGGCCTGATTGACCATGTTGTTGGAGTTCATCAGCTTCGGATACGGCCAGCTGATCATCCGGTTGTCCGGACCGGCCTGCCCGATCTCCTCAGCGCTGCGCGCTTGCCGGACCCATGCCTGCGGGTTGTCCGCGGCCACCACGCTGAACCGCGACCACAGCTCGGCGACGCGGCGTTGATGATCGGCCACGCTCTCGCCACGCGCGATCCGCAGCGCCTGCTCGAAGAGCGGATAGACGTGCGAAGGCAGCAGCAGACCGATGCGTTCCTCGGCGGGGCTGGACATCGGGACCTCGTCCTCAGCACCCGGCGGCACTGCGACGTCCTCACCCTGGCGGGTCCAATCAGGCTTGATTCCGTTGGCCTGCATGCGCTTTCGGTTTCGCCATGTCTCGCCGCCGGCGAGCAGGACGACCTCGGCGCGACCCTGCTGGATGTCCAGGCAGGCCTGATTGACCAGGGACTGCGGCGTGTTGCCGCCCACCCCGGTGTAGTAGGTCGAGGGATTGCGGGCACCGATCCGCTGGCCCAGCAGCAGACCCGGGTCGCGGTAGCGCCACGACAGCAGGTTGACCACCCGGATGGCGTCGACGGCCTGCAGGACCGTGGAATCGGCGGCCTCGCGCGCGGCGGCAACCATCAGGTCGACGGGTTCGATCTGCGCGTCGTCGCGCTGGTTGATCTGTCCCGCCGCGACCAATACCGGCGTCCGAGGATCCATCGACGGCCCCTATCTGTAATCGTGACGGCGTTTGACGCCTGTCAAAACCTAGCATCGGCCGACGGACGGCCAGATGGGCGGTTCTCCTCGTCCGACGGCCGTGCCAGGATGACGCCATGACGGTCGTTCTCGTGCATGGCAATCCGGAAACCGCCGTGATCTGGGGCCCGCTGGTCGAGGCACTCGGTCGCGACGACGTGGTGCGGCTGTCGCCGCCCGGGTTCGGTGCGCCACTGCCTGACGACTTCCCCGCGACGATGGTGGCCTACCGGGACTGGCTCATCGGTGAGCTGGAGGGCTTCGACGACCCCGTCGACCTCGTCGGCCACGACTGGGGCGGCGGGCATGTCCTCAACGCCGTCATCCATCGCCCCGAACTGGTCCGCAGCTGGGCCAGTGACGTGCTGGGGATCCTGCATCCCGACTACGTATGGCACGACATGGCCCAGGTGTGGCAGACCCCCGGCGAGGGCGAAGCACTGGTCGAGGCGATGATCGGCGGTTCGCTCGACGACCGGGTCGCCCAGATGACGGGGCTGGGCATCCCGGCCGCCGTCGCCACCGAGATGGCGCTCGCGCAGGGACCCGAGATGGGCCGGGCAATCCTGGCGCTGTACCGCTCGGCCGCCCAACCCGCCGTCGCCGAGGCGGGCCGGCATCTGGTCAACGCCACCGCCCGGCCGGGACTGTCGCTGTTGGCCACCGAGGACACCTACGTCGGCACCGACGAGCAGCGGCGCGCGGCCGCCGAGCAGGCCGGTGCCCGCACCGAGGTGCTCGACGGTCTCGGCCACTGGTGGATGCTTCAGGATCCGGTGCGCGGCGCCACCGCGCTGACGCGGTTCTGGGATTCGCTGGACTGATCACCGCCCGCGTCAGGGTTTGGTTACCGCCCCGGCGGGTACGCCAAAGCGTCCCCTAACAAGGAAGTGAGGGCCGCATGGCTGTGCGATCGGGAGTGATTTCAAGGGCCGCTATGACATTCGTCGGCGGTGCCGCGGTGTTGACGCTTGCCGTCGGCTGTGGCGGAGGCGACGACAGCTCCAAGACGAGCACGTCGACGACGACCACGACGACGTCGCCCACCTCGTCGGTGGTCGTGACGACCAGTCCGGCCGCCGGTGACACCACCGCACCCGGTGGTGTGACGGGTACAGCGCCCGGTGTGAACGGCGGCGCAGGCCCCGGTGGCGTAACGGGCACGGCGCCCGGCGTTGAGGGCGGCGCAGGCCCCGGCGGTGTCAGTGGCTCGGCTCCGGGCGTCCAGGGCGGCGCAGGCCCCGGTGGCGTCAGCGGGTCGGCTCCGGGCGTCCAGGGCGGCGCCGGACCCGGCGGCGCGGGCGGCTGCGTCAACGGCGTGGGCTGCCTTGGAACGGGCTAGCACGGGTTAGTACCCCGCTAGTCACCAGCACCTGGCTGAGTGGCCATTCGTGACGCAGACCGCGTCACGGGTGGCCACTCAGTCGTCTGCGGGTCCGACCCGGTAGATCGACTTGAGGGCGAAGAAGGCGTCCAGCCCCTCCGGACCCAGCTCGCGTCCGATGCCGCTGGCCTTCACTCCCCCGAACGGCGCACGGAAGTCCAGCTGGTAGTCGTTGATTCCGACGGTGCCGGTGCGCACCGCGCGGGCGATCTCGATCGCCCGCTCGTCGTCGGTCGACCACACCGTGCCGGCCAGACCGAACTCGCTGTCGTTGGCCAGCGCAACGGCCTCGTCGTCGCCGTCGTACGGGATCACCGCGAGCACCGGACCGAAGATCTCCTCCTGGGCGATCCGATCGGAGTTGTCGACGTCGGAGAACACCGTCGGCGAGACGAACCAGCCGCGCGGCTGATCGGCCGGAACCGAGCCGCCCGCAACCAGTTTCGCCGAACTTGCCTTCCCGGATTCGATGTAGCCCAGTACCCGTTCGCGTTGGCGGGCGCTGACCAGCGGGCCGATATCGGTCGACTTGTCCAGCGGATCACCGACGTTGAGTTCACCGACCATGCCGACGAGCGCGTCGAGCACCTCGCCGTAGCGCGACCGAGGTGCCAGGATCCGCGAACTGAGGTGGCAGGTCTGGCCGTTGTTGACGAACGACGCGTTCCGCAGGCCCCTGATGGTGGCGTCCAGGTCCGCGTCGTCGAGGATGATCGCCGCCGATTTTCCGCCCAACTCCAGGGTGACGGGGCGTAGCAACCGGCCGCACACCTCGCCGATCGCACGGCCGGCGACCGTCGACCCGGTGAACGTGACCTTGTCCACGCCGGGATGCGATACCAGGTAGGCACCGGCGGCCGCACCGCCGGGAACGATGTTGAGCACGCCCGCAGGCAGCCCGGCCTCTTTCGCGGCGTGGGCGAACACCAAAGCGTCCAGCGCGGTTTCGGGCGCGGCCTTGAGCACCACCGTGCAGCCGGCCGCCAGCGCGGGCGCCAGCTTGAACGCGGCGAGGGCCTGCGGATAGTTCCACGGCACGATTGCGGCCACCACACCGACGGCCTCCCGGCGCACGACGGTGTGCCCGATCATGCTCGGGCGGATCTCCTCGATCGGTGTCTCGGTGATCAGCTGCGCGTAGTAGCGCACCAAGGCGGCCGGGAAGCGCCCGTTGGCACCGCGGGACAGCGACATCGGCATGCCGTTCTCGCGGCTCACCAGTTCGTCGGTGGACCGGGCGCGGCTCTCCAGGGCGGCGGCGAACGCGGTGAGCACGTCGGCCCGGTGATCGGGCGAGGCGGACTGCCACTCCGCAAGTGCGGCCCGTGCGGCGGCCACCGCGGCGTCGATGTCGGCCTCGGTGGCGCTGGCGCCGTCGCCCAGCGGCTCACCGGTCGCCGCTTCGATCACCGGCTGCACCTGATCGGCCTTGAGGAACTTTCCGTCGACGAAAATCTCTGCGGCGGTGGTCATCTCATCGCTCCTGGGTTTCAGTGGCCGCGGCGAACAACACGCCGTCGGCGATCAGCCGGTCGATCTCGGCGGCCGTCATGTTCAGCACATCGCTACAGATCTGGCGGGTGTCCGCGCCGGGCAGCGGTGCGGGGCGCTGCGGCGCGGGCGGGATGTGGCGGTAGGGCGCCGGGCCGGCCTCGGTCTGCAGCGGATGCTCGAGCAGCGGATGAACCATGTCGCTGAACACTTTTCGCAACGTCAGCTGCGGGTCGTCGGCCAGGTCGGCGACCCGGTTCATCGGCCCGGCGGGCACCCCGGCGGCCTGCAGCGCCTCGGCGGCGTGCAGCGGCGAGCGCTGCCTGGTCCAGTCGGCCAGCTCCGTGTCGCCGATGACGGTGGCCAGCGCCTCGCGGTCGGCTTCGGACCGAATGGACACCACGCACCATTCGTCATCCCCGGCGCACGCCAGTACCAGATGCTCGGCGGGGTCCGGCTCGATGTGCCCGGCACCGGTAGCGGCGGCGGCCAGCGTGACGTAGAGCGTGTCGAGTTGGTTGATCGCGGCCTCGGCCTGCGATACGTGGGTCCGGGCGCCGATCCCGTCCCGCTCGCGGCGGATCAGTCCGGCCAGCGCCCCGATGGCGCTGATCCGCCCCACGACATGGTCGGGGAAGATCGTCGTCGCGTCGTAGAACGCATGCCGCGCGGTGGGGGCCGCAGCCTCCTGCGACGTCCACAGCCGGGTCACGCCGATCGTCGCGCGTACCAGCGGGCCGTACCCCAGCCGTTTGCTCCACGGTCCGGTGTCCCCGAATGCGCTGCTTTCGGCCAGTACCAGGCCGGGATTGAGCTCTCGCAGTCGTTCGGGGGAAAAGCCAAGTGCGGCCAGTGTTCCCGGCTTGAAGTTGGCGAACACCGCATCGGAGGCAGCCACCAGGCGGCCGAACAGCTCGGCGCCTTCGGGGCTGCGCAACTCCAGGCCCAGGCCGAGCTGGTTGCGGTGGGCGCGGGCGAAGGACTCGCTGATCTGCTGATCGGGACGCTTCTGGCGCAAGCCGTCGGGGTAGCCGGCGCTCTCGATTTTGATCACCTCGGCGCCGAGGTCGCCGAACAGCCGGCTGAGTTCACCGCCGGCGACGATGACGCCGAGGTCCAGCACGCGAACGCCGGCCAGCGGCCGCGCACCCACCGCCTGGGTGGCATCGGGTGTGAATTGCGTTGACGTCCAACGGGTGTCGTCTCCGTCGAGGCCGGGTGCCGGTGTGCGGTATCCGGCGTGGCCGCCGTCGACCACCCAGTAGCCGGCCGGTACCCGAGCCGTCACGCCGGGCGCCAACTCGGTGTCCAGCAACGCCCCGACCTCGGTGAGGTGCTCGGACTCCAGCGCTTGGGACGGCGTCAGCACCGCGGCGATCGGTACACCGTGCGCCTGACCCTCGGCAACCAGCTGGGCCATCGCCTTGTCGGCGAACAGCGCGGCCATCAACTGGCCGAGCTCACCGAAAGCTTTGGTGCGGGCGGCAATCGAGTCGAAGATCGGGTCCTGAAACTGTTCGGGCTCCCCAGCCACGCCCGCATGCCGCGCCACTGCCGGGGCGCCAGCACACAGATCCGCACGTAACCGTCACTGCAGGCGAAGATCGGATACGAATCCTGATTTCGCGGCCTGCCGCGCCAGCGCTCGGCCGCGTTGCGCGCGGTCGCGGCCTGACCCTGCGTCCCGAACGGCGGATCCAATGCCAGCACCACCGCGTCGTACCGGGAGAAGTCGATGTAATCGCCCGTCCCGCAGCGCAATCGGTTGAAGTACGCCACCAAGACCGCCCAGGCTGCCTGCACGGCCGCGGTGGTGGAGGCGATACCGTCCGGGGGCAGCACCGGTGTGCCCGTCATCGGTCCCGACCGGGACAGCGCGGTGGACATTGCGTAGAGCACCGGGTCACTGGCTCGCCAGGACGCCCGTGGACCCTCGGTGCCGAAGTCGGTGACCGTCATCGCGACCAGCTGCGGGAACTGGTCGGCCAGTGCGGCGCACGAGGTGCCGAAGGCCGCCACCAGACCGGGGGTTCCGCTGTCGATCAGGATGTCGGCTTCGCCGGCCAGTTCGACGAACCGGCGGCGATCGGCGTCGGCGGCGGGATCGAGCACCAGGCTGCGCTTGTTCGCGTTGTGCAGTGCGAACGGGATGCTGACGCCGTCGAGGGTGGGCAGCGCCCGGCGGGCGGGGCTACCTCCCGGCGCCTCGACCTTGATGACGTCGGCGCCGAGATCGGCCAGCAGCCGGGTGACCGGGTCGCCGGTCTGGTCGCACAGGTCTAGCACTCGCACGCCGGCGAGCAGTGCGGGAGCGGTCACGAGTCCATCGCCAAGCCGAGCACGTCGGACAGCGTAGTAGTGAACAATCGGTGCCCCGGCAGCGCGGTCGCCGCGATCAGGGTTTGATGGACCCATGGACTCGATAAGCGAAGAGACCATTGACCAACTCGACGGCTGGTGGCGGGCAGCCAATTACCTCTCGGTCGGACAGATCTACCTGTTGGACAATCCGCTGCTGCGCACTCCGCTGAGCCGCGAGGACGTGAAACCCCGGCTGCTCGGTCACTGGGGCACCACCCCGGGACTGAACTTCCTCTACGCACACCTCAACCGGACCATCAAGGCGCGCGAGCAGTCCACGGTGTACATCACCGGACCCGGTCACGGCGGCCCCGGCCTGGTGGCCAACGCCTACCTGGACGGCACCTATACCGAGACCTATCCCGACATCACCCGCGACGCCGAGGGGCTGCGCCGGCTGTTCCGCCAGTTCTCCTTCCCCGGTGGTATCCCCTCACACGTCGCCCCGGAGACCCCCGGGTCGATCCACGAAGGCGGCGAACTCGGCTACGCGCTGTCGCACGCCTACGGCGCGGCCTTCGACAATCCGGACCTGCTGGTGGTCGCGGTGGTCGGCGACGGCGAGGCCGAGACCGGTGCGCTGGCCACCAGCTGGCATTCCAACAAGTTCGTCAACACCGCCCGCGACGGTGTGGTGTTGCCGATCCTGCACCTCAACGGCTACAAGATCGCCAACCCCACGGTGTTGGCGCGCATCCCGGACGACGAATTGCGCAGCCTCATGGTCGGATTCGGCCACGAACCCTACTTCTTCGAGGTGTCCGAGGACGCGGCGGCCGATCATGCCGACGCGCATCGCCGGTTCGCCGCACTGCTCGACGAGGTGCTGGACCGGATCGCCGAGATCAAGGCCTCGCCCTCGGATGACCGGCCGGCGTGGCCGATGATCGTGTTCCGCACCCCCAAGGGATGGACCGGCCCGGCCTACATCGACGGCAAGAAGACCACCGGATCGTGGCGCGCCCACCAGGTCCCGCTGGCCAGCGCCCGGGACACCCCCGAGCATCTGCAGGTGCTGGCCGACTGGCTGGCGTCGTATCGCGCCGAGGAACTCTTCGACGCCGACGGCACGCTGGACCCACACATCGCCGCGCTGGCGCCGGAAGGTCAGCTGCGGATGAGCGACAACCCGCACACCAACGGCGGATTGTTGCTCAAAGACCTTCGGCTGCCCGACTTTCGGGCGTTCGGGGTGGATGTGCCCGCACCGGGCGCCACGGTCGCCGAGGCCACCCGGGTGCTCGGCCAGTGGCTGACCGAGGTGATCCGGCTCAACCCGGACAACTTCCGGATCTTCGGGCCCGACGAGACCGCGTCCAACCGGTTGCAAGCGGTCTTCGACGTGACCGACAAACAGTGGAGCGCCGAACTCCTGGGGCCCGAAGTCGACGAACATCTCGCCCGCGCAGGGCGGGTGATGGAGATGCTCTCCGAACATCAGTGCCAGGGCTGGCTGGAGGGTTACCTGCTGACCGGCAGGCACGGGCTGTTCAACTGCTACGAGGCGTTCATCCACATCATCGACTCGATGTTCAACCAGCACGCCAAATGGCTGAAGGTGACCAACCACATCCCGTGGCGCCGGCCGATCGCCAGCCTCAATTACCTTCTGTCCAGCCATGTTTGGCGCCAAGATCACAACGGCTTCAGCCACCAGGACCCGGGGTTCATCGACCACGTCGTCAACAAGCGGGCCGAAGTGGTGCGGGTGTACCTGCCCCCGGATGCCAACACCCTGCTCTCCACCTACGACCACTGCCTGCGTTCGCGCCAGTACGTCAACGTCGTCGTGGCAGGCAAGCAGCCGCACCCCAACTTCCTCACGATGGAGGAGGCGATCGCGCACTGCACCCGCGGCCTGGGCATCTGGGAGTGGGCCGGCAACGAGACGATCGGGGAAGATCCCGACGTGGTGATCGCCGCCGCCGGTGACGTCCCGACGCTGGAGGCCCTGGCCGCCGTCGACCTGCTGCGCCAGCACCTGCCGGAGCTGCGGGTCCGGTTCGTCAACGTCGTCGACCTGATGCGGCTACAGGACGACACCGAACACCCGCACGGACTGTCGAGCCGGGCGTTCGACGGGGTGTTCACCGCGGACAAGCCGGTGATCTTCGCCTATCACGGCTATCCGTGGCTGATCCACCGGCTGACCTACCGCCGCAGCAACGACAGCCGCATCCACGTTCGCGGCTACAAGGAAGAGGGCACCACCACGACACCGTTCGACATGGTGATGCTCAACGACCTGGACCGCTACCACCTCGTCATCGACGTCATCGACCGAGTCCCGCACCTGCAGTCGAGCTGCGCCACACTGCGCCAGCAGATGGTCGACAAGCGCCTCGCCGCCCGCGAATACACCCGGACCTACGGCGACGACATCCCCGAAGTGCGCGACTGGGTGTGGCCGGATGCGCGCGGCGGGCAGAGCAGTGCGGCGGTCGACGCCACCGCCGCGACCGGCGGGGACAACGAGTAGAACTTTGCTGGGGCACCGCTGAGCGCGGGTACACTCGGGCAGGTTATGTCTGAGCACAGCGCGGTGGCCGCGCCTCCCCATCCGCATGCGTTGCAGCTGGCCGCCCTGCATCACTTCCGCGTCTACGTCGATATCGGCGTCGTCGTCGTCGTACTCGCCATGAGCAACCTGCTCGCCCACTTCACCACGCCGTGGGCCAACGTCGCCGTGGTGCCCGCCGCTGCCGCCGGCTTGCTGTTGCTGGTGCGCTCCCGCGGATTGGGCTGGGCCGAATTGGGACTGGGCCGCGAGCACTGGAAGTCCGGCGCGCTCTACGCGCTCGGTGCGGTGCTGCTGGTGCTGACCGTGATCGCCGTCGGCGCGCTGCTCCCCTGGACCCGCCCGATGTTCCTGAACAACCACTACGCGACGCTGTCCGGCGCGCTGGTCGCCTCGATGATCATCATTCCGCTGCAGACCGTCATTCCCGAGGAGCTGGCCTTCCGAGGCGTGCTGCACGGCGCGCTCGACCGGGCCTGGGGTTTCCGGGGCGTGGCCGCGGCAGGGTCGTTGCTGTTCGGGCTGTGGCACGTCGCCAGTTCACTGGGCTTGACCAGCAGTAACGTTGGTTTCACCCGGCTGTTCGGCGGCGGATTCCTGGGCATGCTCGCCGGGGTGGTGATGGCGGTGCTGGCCACCGGTGCGGCCGGCTTCGTGTTCACCTGGCTACGGCGGCGCAGCGGCAGCCTGATCGCGCCGATCGCGTTGCATTGGTCGCTCAACGGCCTCGGCGCGCTGGCCGCCGCGCTGGTGTGGCACCTGTCAACCTGAGGTTCGACTGCGCCGCGCGCGGAACTCTCGGTTCTTGAGCTTGTTGCCGCACGTGGCCATATCGCACCAGGTACCGCCATGGTTCCGGGAGCGGTCGTAGAACGCCCACCGGCAGGTCGCATTGCCGCACGCCTTCAGCTGCGCCCAGGTCCCGTCGCGCTGGGCCTCCGAGACGATCAGCAGCAGAGATAGCAGCCGCCCCGCGAGGGAATCGGCGTTGGCGGCCACGTCGAGCGCGCCGTCGGGACCGAGGTGCACCCGCGCGGTGGCGGTGTCGGTGATCCGGCTCAGCGGACGCAGGTCGTCGGAGGTCGGCGCGGGGCCGCCCGCGTTGTGCACCAGCAGTGCACGCAGTGCCTCCCGCACCTCGCGGATCTGGTCCAGCTCCTGCGGCGTGACGGTGCCGTCGGCCGTCAGCAGCCCGTGGGATCGCAGCCAGGGCTCGGCGTCGTCGACGCCGGCCAGCCGGTCGGCACCGGATTCGAGGTCGGCGGTGTTGACCAGCGCCTGAACCCGGTCGAGCGGCTCGGGCGCCGGTTTGCTCTCGGGGTCTGCCAGCCAGTCGGCCATGGCGTCGAGTGTAGATATGGGTGACCATCAAAACAACTTGACTGGTCATGAATGACCGGTGTAACGTTTTGGATGGTCATTTAGAGTGAGGCAACGAGGCCTGCTCGGAACAGGAAACGCCCATGGGGCTCAACCAATTTCACGACAACTTTGGCGAGATTAACACCCGGCTGACGGGCGGCCTCGATGCCCACGCGCCGGCCGCGTCACATCAGGATGCGACGGTCACCGCGCGGCTACGGGCCCGATTGTTCGCCGGCCGGCTCGACCACGACGTCGACGACGGCATCGCACCACTGCCCGGCAGCCCGCTGGCGGTCCACATGGCGCGACTGACTTCCATCTCCGAACGCGAAGCGCTCGCCCGCAGCCTGCGTCAGGCCCTCGCCGACCTGCACCGCGACCGGCCGGCGTTCTCGTCGCACATCCCGGTGCACCCGCAGCGGTTGGCGACCTGCCGCGACGTGGTCGACGACATCACCCTGCGGCTCCATGCCCCGCAACCGGTGCGGGCGCGCGGCATGGCCCGGCTGCGGATCCTGCTGTCCGACGGCACCGGTCCGCTGTACCGCAGCGGGCGGGGCAGCCTCGCCGCCGGACTGCGCGGAGTCCTCGCCGCCCTCTGAGTCACGGCAGCAGGACAGCGGCCCCCGCGATGCGACCCTCAACCAGGTCGGTCAGGGCCCGGTCTGCTTGTCCGAGGGGATATTCCGGCGTGGTGACCTCGATGCGATGACGGCCCGCGAAGGCGAGGAACTCGCGGGCGTCGGCGCGGGTGTTCGACGACACCGACCGAACCTGGCGTTCCTGGAACAGGTGCCGCTGATAGTTCAGGGCCGGGATGTCACTGAGGTGAATGCCGGCGATCGCCAGCGTCCCGCCGCGATCGAGCGCCTCGAGAGCCGGCAGCACCAGGTCGCCGACCGGGGCGAACATGATCGCCGCGTCCAGCGGGACCGGCGGCGGGTCGGCCGCTCCCTGGGCGGACGCCACCCCGAGACTCAGCGCCAGCTCCTGCGCCTCACTGCCGCGCGTCATGACGTGAACCTCGGCACCCTGCGCCAGCGCCACCTGCGCGGTGATGTGGGCGCTGCCGCCGAACCCGTAGAGCCCCAGCCGTCCCCCGGGCGGGAGCTCGGCGCGCAGCAGCGACCGGTAGCCGATGATCCCGGCGCACAGCAGCGGCGCCAGCTCGCTGTCGGTGTAGCCCGCCGGCAGTCGGTGGGCGAAATCAGCTGGGACAGTCGCGAAGTCGGCATACCCACCGTCGGCGTCCCACCCGGTGTAGCGCGAATTCGGGCACAGGTTCTCCGCGCCGCGGCGGCAGTACTGGCACACCCCGCAGGTGTGGCGCAGCCAGGCGATGCCGACCCGGTCGCCGATGGCGAAGTCGGCACCGCCGTCGGATCCGACGGCGGACCCGACTGCGATGACCTCTCCGACGACCTCGTGCCCGGGCGTGACATGCGCGCGATGCACGGCCAGGTCACCCTCGGTGACATGCAGGTCGGTTCGGCATACGCCGCAAGCCAGCACGGCCACCAGCAATTCGCCCGGCGCCGGGCGCGGAACTGCTGCGGCGGTGTCCAACTCCAGCGGGTGAGTTCGCATCGGCCCGGGCCGACGTACCCGCCAGGCGCGCATTAGGTCTTGCGGACCATACCGACGATCCAGAGCAGGATCACCGAGCCCAGAACCGCGGTGAACAGGGTGAACCACCATCCGCCCGCGGCGGTGTCCAGGAAGAAGCTCAGCAGGAATCCGCCGATCAGCGCGCCCACGATCCCGATGACGATGTTCATCAGGATGCCCGAGCCGCCGCCCTTGACGAGCTTGCCGGCGATCCAGCCCGCGAGCGCGCCGATGATGATGTAGCCGATCCAGCCGACGCTGGTCAGCGTCGTCGAACGGGCGAGGAATTCAGTCGCTGCAACCATGTCCATGACGGTCTCCTCCGGTTGGCTGGCCAGCGTGAATGCCGACCGCTATCCCTTTGGTATACGCCTGGCAGGTAACGATTGGCCGCATCAAACGGCCACGATCACCTACTGGCCGGGGGTCATCCCGGGGACCGGCGTCTCCACCGGGACGGGAACACCGAGCGGGATGCGCCCACCCGCAGCCGGCGGCGGCGCGTTCGGATCAGCCACCGGCGCGTTGGGATCTCCCGCCGGCGGAGGCGGCGCCGCGTACGGCCGGATCGACTCGGCGAGCGCCTTGGCGGCGGCCGGATCGATCGGATCCTTGGCGGTGCCCAGCCACACCACGAACCAGCGCTGGTTGCGCTGATCGCGCGGCGCGTTCGGGACAGACGTGCCGACCACACCGGCCCAGATCTGGCCGTTGGGCTTGGTGGTGTCGGTGAACTTCACCTCGTACGACGAGAAGTAGCCCGGCATGTCACCGGCCTGCAGCGCACCGCTCTGCTGGTTGAGCCGCACGCCGGGGAACGGCATGAAGAACTCGCCCATGTCCGATGCCAGCCGGATGGCGGCCTTGCTGTTGTCCTGCTCGGCGCCGGCGAACAGCTTCAGGTCCAGTCGGCCGAGGATGACGCTGGTGTCGCTCGCGGTCGGTGCGGGCTGCCCGTTCTCCGCCGGTGCGGTGGTCTTGCTCAGCAGCGCCTGGCCGTAGTTGAGCCGCGACGCGTCTGACACCACCCAGCCGCCGGGCAGCAGGTAGCTGAAGCCACCTGAGGCGTTGGGGACCCGACCCGGCTCGAGGGGGCCGGCGGCGGCGGTGCGTTCGGGTCGACCGGCGGCGCGTTGGGATCCGCGGGCGGCGGCGGTGCCACCGGTGGCGCGTTCGGATCGACCGGAGGCGGCGGCGGGGCGTTGGGATCCGCGGGCGGCGGCGGTACGGCCGGGGCGTTGGGATCGGCCGGAGGCGGCGGCGGAGTGTTGGGATCCGCGGGCGGCGGCGGTACGGCGGGTGCCGCCGTGGTGGGTGTCGGCGTCGCGGGATCCGCGACGGCGGTCGACGACGGCAGGGCGATCGTGACGGCGGTGGCGGCGGTCACCGCGGTGACCGCGAACGCCGTCCAGAGGCCTGGCCGTCGCGAAATCGAGTCCGGCTGCGTCATGGCGATGAACCTACCGTGTTACGGCCGTGACGCAAGTGTGGCCTGCTCACGATGTGGCGCCCTGTAACGCTGTTGCGAGCTTACAAAATCGGCCAACAATGCAGGTCGCCGAACGCGTCGTCAGCGCGCTGCGGGGTGCAAGGCGACCTCCTGTGCCTTGACTGTGAACCACACCGGGTCGCCGGCGGCCAGCCGCAGGGCGGCCGCCGACTCCGCGGTGATGTCAGCCGCCAGGCCGGGCGCGCCGTCGGCCTGTTCCTGTCCCCGCACCCGCACCCGTGCGCCGTCGGCGTCGAGCTCCGCGACCCGGATCTGGACGCTGTTGCGCGGGCTGCCGTGCGGCAGGTCGCGATAGACCGCGACCGCGGCCGGGGTGAACACCGCGACCAGCGGGCCGTCACCGGACGGCGGGTCGGCGTGCCGCCCGTGCCACAGCGTCCCGTCGGCGGCACGCACGGCGTCCGGGCCTGCCGCCATCCCCCGCACGACGTTCACACCGGCGATGCGGGCGCCGAACGTGCTGCGCGGTGCCGCCAGCACGTCGCCGACCGCGCCGATCTCAGCGACGCCACCGGCGTCGAGCACCATCACGCGGTCCGCCAGCGTCAGCACATCGAGCAGGTCGTGGGTGATCAGCACCGTCGCGCGGCCGGCCGAGGACACCCGCCGCAGCAGCGCCCGCACCGAGGCGGCCACCGCGACGTCGAGTCCGGCCAATGGTTCGTCGAGCAGCAACACCTGCGGCTCGGCGGCCAGCGCCCGCGCGATCGCCACCCGCTGCGCCTGCCCGCCGGAGAGCTGATCCGGCTTGCGGTCGGCGAGGTCGGCCAACCCCACCTCGGCCAGCCACCGCGCTGCGGCGTGCCGGGCCGCCTCGCGGCCCGCCCCGCGACTGCGCGGCGCGAACGCCACGTTGGCCTGCACGTTCAGATGCGGAAACAGCAGCGGGTCCTGCAGCAGCACACCGACGTGACGGTCGTGGGTCGGCACCGAGATCCCCGCCGCAGTGTCGGTCAGCGTGCGGCCGCCGACACATACCCGGCCCGAGTCCGGCTGCAGCAGACCGGCGATCACGTGCAGCGTGGTGGACTTGCCCGCGCCGTTCGGCCCGAGGATGGCCAGCACTTCCCCGGCCGCGACCTCGAATGCCACCTCATAGGAACGGTCGGCCACCGCGGCCGTGAACTGCAGCTCAGCCATTGCCGGTCCAGCCCGACAGCCGCCGCGCCCCGAGACCCAGCACCACCACCGCCGCGACGACGACCAGCAGCAGCGACAACGCGACCGCCGCGTCGGCGTCGCTCTCCCGCTGCAGATAGATCTCCAGCGGCAGCGTCCTGGTGACCCCCTGTCGCGATCCCGCGAAGGTCAGCGTGGCCCCGAACTCGCCGAGCGAGCGCGCGAAGGCCAGCACGGCGCCGGACACCAGGCCGGGCGTCAGCAGCGGCAGCGTCACCCGCCACCACACGGTCGCCGGCCTCGCCCCCAGCGTCGCCGCCACGATGTCGAAGTCGGCGCCCGCGGTGCGGGCCGCGCCCTCCAGCGCGATCACCAGGAAGGGCAGCGAGACGAACGTCTGCGCGAGCACCACCGCGGTGGTGGTGAACGCGATCCGGATGCCCGCCGCCTCCAGATAGCTGCCCAGCAGGCCGAGCCGGCCGAAGGCGTACAGCAACGCGATACCGCCGACCACCGGCGGCAACACCAGCGGCAACAGGATCAGCGGCCGCAACGCCCGCACGATCCGCCCGTCGTTGCGGGCCAGCACCAGCGCCATCGGCACACCCACGATCAGGCACATCGCCGTGCTGGCCGCCGCGGTACGCAGGCTCAGCAGCAGCGCGGCCTGGGACGGCGCACTGCTGATCAGGGACCAGAAATTCGTCCAGTCGACCTTGACCGCCATCGCCGCCAGGGGCAGCACCACGAAGGCCGCGCCGAGCGCAGCGGGGACGTAGACCCACCGCGGCAACGGCGGCTGCGTCCGGTGCGCCCGGCTGCGCTTCACCCGACACACCCTAGGGCGAAACGCGATGTCATGTCCGGACCGTGTCGGCGCGGCATTGGCCTCTTTAGCTACCGTCCAGTAACATTTCGCCGTAATCCAACAAGGAGGTTGACGGGATGGACGTGCTGGTCACCGGAGGTGACACCGAACTGGGTCGGACGATTGCGGAAGGTTTTCGCGACGCCGGCCACAAGGTCGTCATCAGCGGTGCACGCCGCGATGATCTCGAGGTGGCCGCCAAGGAACTCGACGTCGATGCGATCGTGTGCGACGCCACCGATGCGGAGACCCTCGGTGGGCTGCGCACCGAGTTCCCGCATCACCTGGACACCATCGTTCACGTGCCGGCACCCGCCTGGGTGGGCGGCGATCCCCGCACCTTCAGCCTGAGCGACACCGCCAAGGCCTGGCGGACCGCGCTGGACGCCACCGTCCTCTCCGCGGTGCTGCTGGTGCAGAACATTGGTGATCACCTCCGTTCCGGCGGATCGATCGTCACCGTGGTGCCCGACAATCCCCGCGACGGCGGCGCCGATGCCGCGGTCAAGGCCGCGCTGTCGAATTGGACTGCGGGACAAGCGGATTACTTCGGTACCCGCGGTATCACCGTCAACACCGTGGCGTGCGGCCGCAGCGCCGAGCCGTCCTACGACGGGCTGTCCACCACCCCGCCGTCGGTGGCGGCCGAGATCGCCCGCCTCGCACTGTTCCTGACCACGCCCGCGGCCCGGCACATCACCGGCCAGACCGTGCATGTCGGCCGGGGCGCGCTCGCCAACTTCGGCTGACGGTTCACCTGAAGTTCGCCGTCGGGGGCTAACGTCGAATCCGTGACGATTCGCTTCGGGATCCAGATCCCCAACTTCTCCTACGGCACCGGGGTTCCGGAGTTGTTCCCGACGGTCATCGCGCAGGCGCAGGAGGCCGAAGCAGCCGGCGCCGACGCCGTCTTCGTGATGGACCACCTCTATCAGCTCCCCAGCCTCGGTGCGCCCGAGGAGCCGATGCTCGAGGCCTACACCGCGCTGGGTGCGCTGGCGAACGCGACGCAGCGGGTGCAGCTCGGCACGCTGGTCACCGGCAACACCTACCGCAACCCGACGCTGCTGGCCAAGGCCATCACCACCCTGGACGTGATCAGCCAGGGCCGCGCCATCCTGGGCATCGGCACCGGCTGGTTCGAACTCGAGCACGACTCGCTGGGCTACGAGTTCGGCACCTTCACCGACCGGTTCAACAAGCTGCACGAAGCATTGGACATCATCCTGCCGATGCTCAAGGGCGAGCGAGTGACGGTGGACGGCACGTACTACCGAACCCAGGAGGCGTTCGCCAATCCACGCTTCCGCGACCACATCCCGCTGATGATCGGCGGCACCGGCGAAAAGAAGACAATCCCGTTGGCCGCCAAGCACTTCGACCACCTCAACCTGGTCTGCGGCTTCGACGAGCTCGCCCGCAAGATCCAGGTGAAGAACGAGCAGTGCGAGAAGATCGGCCGCGACCCGAGCGAGCTTGAAACCAGCATGCTCGTCTTCGGTCTGATCGACGAGAACATCACCGAAGACTTCATCCCCGCGGACGTCAAGCAGCGCGCGGTCTGGGGCAGCGCCGAGCAGATCGCCGACCAGATCAAGACCAAGGTGCTCGACGCCGGGGTCGACGGCGTCATCCTCAGTCCGGTCACCCACCTGGACGGCTATCACCCCGGCCGAATCACCGCCGTCGCGGAGGTCGTGCGCCCGCTGCTCGGCGGGTAGCCACCATAGGTGGTCCACATCACCCGATTCACCCGGGTATGGGTGAGAAACCCGTTGCCCGGGCGACTACCGTAGTAGGTGTCCTGTGCAAGTCGTTGAGGAGCAGAAATGACCCACCCCGGTGCCACCCCATCGGATAAGCACAAGGTCGTCATCATCGGTTCTGGATTCGGCGGCCTGAACGCCGCCAAGCAGCTCAAACGAGCCGACGTCGACATCAAGCTCATCGCCAAGACCACCCACCACCTGTTCCAGCCGCTGCTGTACCAGGTGGCGACGGGCATCATCTCGGAAGGCGAGATCGCCCCGCCGACCCGCGTGGTGCTGCGCGACCAGCGCAACTGCCAGGTTCTGCTCGGCGAGGTCACCAACGTCGACCTGGCCAACAAGACCGTCGACTCGATCCTGCTGGGCCACACCTACCGCACCCCGTACGACACCCTGATCGTCGCCGCCGGGGCCGGTCAGTCCTACTTCGGCAACGACCACTTCGCCGAGTGGGCCCCCGGCATGAAGACCATCGACGACGCGCTGGAACTGCGCGGCCGCATCCTCGGCGCCTTCGAGCAGGCCGAGCGGTCGAGCGACCCGGTGCGTCGGGAGAAGCTGCTGACCTTCGTGGTCGTCGGCGCCGGCCCCACCGGTGTGGAGATGGCCGGGCAGATCGCCGAGCTCGCCGACCACACCCTCAAGGGTGCGTTCCGCCACATCGACTCGACTCGTGCCCGGGTGATCCTGCTGGACGCCGCCCCGGCGGTGCTGCCGCCGATGGGCGAGAAGCTCGGCAAGAAGGCCGCCGACCGGCTGGAGAAGCTGGGCGTGGAGATCCAGCTCGGCGCGATGGTCACCGACGTCGACCGCAACGGCATCACCGTCAAGCGCGGCGACGGCACCCTCGACCGCATCGAGTGCGCCACCAAGGTGTGGTCGGCCGGCGTGTCGGCCAGCCCGCTGGGCAAGATCATCGCCGACCAGTCCGGTGCCGAGATCGACCGGGCCGGCCGCGTCAAGGTGCTGCCCGACCTCACCGTTCCGGGCAACCCGAACGTGTTCGTGGTCGGCGACATGGCCTTCGTCGAGGGCGTTCCCGGCATGGCGCAGGGCGCCATCCAGGGCGCCAAGTACGCCGCCAAGCTGGTCAAAGCTGAACTGAAGGGTGCCGATCCGGCGGCCCGTGAGCCGTTCCAGTACTTCGACAAGGGCTCGATGGCCACGGTGTCGCGCTACTCGGCGGTGGCCAAGGTCGGCAAGATCGAATTCGGCGGCTTCATCGCCTGGCTGGCCTGGCTGTTCCTGCACCTGATCTACCTGGTCGGGTTCAAGGCACGGCTCACCACGTCGTTGTCGTGGATCAGCACGTTCATCGGGAGCCACCGCGGACAGTTGACGATCACCGAGCAGCAGGCCTACGCCCGCACCCGGATCGAGCAACTCGAGGAGATCGCGGCGACCGTCGAGGACGAGAAAGCCGCCAGCTGATCGCGCCTGCGCTGCTGGGAGTTGCCCGTGAGCGCAGGCGAAATGAGCGTGTTCAGCCATCGGCTGCCTTAGCATGATCGGCGAAGACAGTCTGACTACAAGGGGGCTCGATGACATCCAATCGTTCTGTGCGTCGCGCGGCTGCGGCAGCGATCGGCGCCGGCGCGGTGTTGCTCAGCGTGGCCGGCCCGGCGTCGCTGATTTTGGCCGGCCCGGCCTCGGCGGATCCGCCGCCCAACTGCACCACCGCGGACATGACCGGAATCATGGCGGGAGTGTCGGCGGCGATGTCGAACTATCTGTTCACGCACCCGGACGTCAACGGGTTCTTCACCGGCCTGCAGGGGCTGCCGAAGGATCAGGTCAAGGCTCAGACGCAGCAGTACCTCGACGCCAACCCGCAGATCCGCGCGGAGCTGGAGGGCATCCGCCAGCCGTCGACCGATTTCCGCAACCGCTGCGGACTCATTCAGCGCCCGCTGGCACCCGGCGTGATCTAGCCGCGCCCCGGCGCGGTCCCACGTTCGTCGCACGCTGCGCCCTAAGGTGGTCGGCGTGGTCGTGAAGCCCGACGAGATCGTCTACCGCGTGCTGCAGCGGCTCCCCACCCGGATGCTCTCGCTGCGCACGATCGTGATCGTCGCTGCGCTGTCCGTGGTAATCCTGGTGCTGACGCTGGGCACGTGGGTGTGGCTGGGCGTCACCAACGACCAGTACAGCCAGCTGGACCGTCGGCTCGACTCAGTCAGCAGCCTCGGCGACGTCAGCTCGCTGCTGACCACCTCCAAGCCGGACGCCGGCGGCACCCCCACGCCCGACGGAAACCTGGTCCGCACCATCCGGGTCGGCGCGATGGCGATGTCGGTACCGCCGGACGTGGTGCTCCCCGAGCTGGGCAACGGCTACGCCAACACCACGATCGACGGTGTCGAGTACCGGGTGCGGACGTTCGCCGTCGGCGGCGCCACGATCGCGCTGGGCGCTCCCCTGGCCGAAACGCAGCGGCGGATCGCCGAACTGCATCTGCGGGTGCTGTTGATCTGTGCGGGGGTCATCGCAGGCACCGTGTTGGTGGGCTGGCTGATCTCGCTGATCATGATCAACCCGTTCCGGGTGCTCGCCCAGCAGGCCCGCGCGATCAACGCCCAGTCCAACCCGGACGAGGTGCAGGTGCGCGGGGTCAAGGAAGCCGTGGAGATCGCCGAGGCGGTCGAAGGCATGCTGGCCCGCATCGGCGACGAGCAGGATCGCACCAAGGCCGCACTGGAGTCCGCCAGAGACTTCGCGGCCGTCGCTTCCCATGAGCTGCGCACCCCGCTGACCGCCATGCGCACCAACCTGGAGGTGCTCTCCACCCTCGACCTGGCCCCCGAACAGCGCAACGAGGTAATCGGCGACGTCATCCGCACCCAGAGCCGCATCGAGGCGACGCTGACCGCGCTGGAGCGCCTCGCCCAGGGCGAACTGACCACGGCCGCGGACTTCGTGCCGTTCGACGTCACCGAACTGCTCGACCGCGCCGCACACGACGCCGAACGCATCTACCGCGATCTGAAAGTGTCCCTGGTGCCCTCCCCCGCGGTCCTCATGGTCGGACTGCCGGTGGGGCTGCGGCTGGTCATCGACAACGCCATCGCCAACGCCGTCAAGCACGGCGGGGCAACCGAGGTTCAGCTGTCGGTGTCCAGTTCGGCCGACGGCGTTCAGATCACCGTCGACGACGACGGCAGCGGGGTTCCCGAAGACGAACGGGCCGCGGTGTTCGAGCGGTTCTCCCGCGGCTCGACGGCGTCCCGGTCCGGGTCGGGACTCGGGTTGGCGCTGGTGGCCCAGCAGGCGGAATTGCACGGCGGCACAGCGTCATTGACCACCAGCCCGCTGGGTGGCGCCCGCCTGGTCCTGACCCTGGCGGGCCGTCACGAGTAGAGCCGCTGCCCCTGCCAGGTCGACAAACTGCCCCCGGCCGCCAGGGCCAGGGTGACCCCTGCGGCATCGGCGGCGGGCTCCGGATAGCGCAATTCGCTCACACAGGCCAGCGGAGTGCCGAGCGCGTCGTCGGCCACCGACGACGGCCCGAGTTCCACCCGATGTCTCAGCAGCGGCACTCCCGCCACGTCTGCGCGCATGGCACCGGTCCAAAACCCTTCGCGCTCACCGGTTCTGCCGATCTGCACGCGTTCCCGGATCCGCAGGCGGGCCGCGTCGCCCACGCCGACCGTGAGCTCGCTGACATGTCGCGCGTTGGCGGCCACGATCGTCGGCTCGGGGTCGAGGTCGAGTTCACCGCAGGCCTCGATGTGCCAGCATGCGTGTGAGTCGGTGGTGGCGGCGCCGGGCAGCGCGACGGTCGCGGCGGCACTGCGCAGCCGCAGCCGCGCACCGGGTTCGACGACGATCCGGATCGAGATGACGTCCCCGCCCAGCGGCGTCGCCGCCGCGGACACCAGGTGCACGGTGTCGGGTTCGGTGTGCCGGGCGGCCAGGGCCCCACGGCATTCGATGCGGGGCAGCCGTCCCGGCTGCGCCACCACCACGACATCAGAACGCATTGCGGCTCAGGCGAGTTGGCTGACGCGCAGCTGTTCGCGCACCCACGCCAGCACCGGGGATGCCGCCGGATCATCGGTCAGCGAGATCAACTCCGTCGGGCGGCCCTCGCGGACCTTGGCGGCGTCGCGGCGCATCACCTCCAGGTCGGCGCCGACCAGCGGAGCCAGGTCGGTCTTGTTGACCACCAACAGATCCGAGAACGTCACCCCGGGACCGCCCTTGCGCGGCACCTTGTCTCCCCCGGCCACGTCGACCACGAAGATCTGGACGTCCACCAGTCCGGAGGAGAACGTCGCGGTCAGGTTGTCGCCGCCGGATTCCACCAGGATCAGATCCAAGTCGTCGTGGCCGGCGATCAGGTCGTCGATGGCGTCGAGGTTGGCGGTGATGTCGTCACGGATCGCGGTGTGCGGGCAGCCACCGGTCTGCACGGCGGCGATCCGGTCGTCGGGCAGCACCGCGTGGCGGCGCAGGAAGTCGGCGTCCTCGGTGGTGTAGATGTCGTTGGTCAGCACCGCGAGCGACAGGTCGTCGCGCAGCTGGCGGCACAGCGCGGCTACCAGTGCGGTCTTGCCCGAACCGACCGGGCCGCCGATGCCGATCCGCAGCGGCTCGCCCGGTTGCCGGGTCCGCTTGGGCCGGTCCGGGTGGGCGTGCGGCTGACCGTCAATGAAATGTGGAGGCATACAGCTTCTTTCAGGAGACGAACAGCGGGCGTTCGCGTTGGGCGTGCCGCTGCGCGAGCTCGTCGAGCAGCGGATCGGACAGGTCGGCCAGTCCCGCGGCGGCCAGGTCGGCGGTGTCTTCGCACAGCTGCGCGAGGCCGAACGTCAGCGCCGCGACGTCGGCGGGATCGAGCGCCAGCAGCCGCTGCGCGGCGGTGGCCGTGCCGGTCATCGTGGTGTACACCAGCGACAGTGCGGTCTGGTGAGGGTCGAGCCCGCTGACCGCCCCCACCCGGCCCGCGGTCACCGCCAGGTGCGGGCGGGCACCAAGCTCGTCCCAGTCATTCGAGGGCCAGACCCGCCGCGCCAGGCGCAGCAGTCCGCGGCCTTGCGCGCGGGAAGCGAGGCGGGCCGCGGGTGACGGTGTGCGCGCATCGGTTTCGGCGTCGGCCAGGGCAGGAGCCAGCTCGTCGCGGTGCACGGCGGCCGCGACCGACGCGGTCACCAGGCCGCTGGTGCGGATCCGGCGGCGCAGATAGGGCTCCAGCGTCTCCAGGTCCACGACCAATCGGCTGGTGACCGCTTCTTCCACCCCGCCGGAATGCACGTGGCCGCCGGTCGGCAGCCGCGAGTCGGCGAGTATGAGCAGGGTGGACAGTGTTGCCATCAGAACAGTGCCATCAGAACAGGAAGTAGCGCTGCGCCATCGGCAGTTCGGTGGCGGGTTGTTCGGCCCACACCTCGCCGTCGATGCGGACGGTGAACGTGTCGGGATCGACCTCGATGCGGGGCTGGGCATTGTTGAGTGGCATCTGAGCCTTGCCGATCCCCCGGACATTCCCGACCGGGACCAGCTTTCGATTGACCGCGATCCGGTCGGCCAGCCCGTCCTCGATGGCCTGCGGGGCGACGAAGTGCACCGAGGTGGCGGCCGCTGCGGCCGGGGCGGCGCCGAACATCGGGCGCGGCAGCACCGGTTGCGGAGTCGGGATGGAGGCGTTGGCGTCGCCCATCGCCGCCCAGGCGATCATGCCGCCCTTGAGCACCGCGTGCGGGCGCACCCCGAAGAACGCCGGCTCCCACAACACCAGATCGGCGAGCTTGCCGACCTCCACCGAGCCGACCTCGTGGTCGATGCCGGTGGCCAACGCAGGGCAGATCGTGTACTTCGCGACGTAGCGGCGCACCCGGTTGTTGTCCGCTGCCCCATCACCGTCGAGTGCGCCGCGGCGGCGCTTCATCACATGGGCGGTCTGCCAGGTGCGCAGCACCACCTCGCCGATGCGACCCATCGCCTGCGAGTCGCTGCCGATCATCGAGATCGCTCCGAGGTCGTGCAGCAGGTCTTCGGCGGCGATGGTCGACGGCCGGATGCGGCTCTCGGCGAACGCGAGATCCTCAGGAACGCTGGGGTTCAGGTGATGGCAGACCATCAGCATGTCGAGGTGTTCGTCGAGGGTGTTGACGGTGTGCGGCCGGGTCGGGTTGGTGGAACTCGGCAGCACGTTCGGATAGGCCGCGACGGTGATGATGTCCGGCGCGTGGCCGCCGCCGGCGCCCTCGGTGTGATACGCGTGGATGTTGCGGCCCTTGATCGCCGCCAGGGTGTCCTCGACGAAGCCGGCCTCGTTGAGCGTGTCGGTGTGGATGTTGACCTGAACCCCGGCGGCGTCGGCCACCGTCAGGCAGGCATCGATCGCTGCGGGCGTGGTGCCCCAATCCTCATGCAGCTTGAAACCTGCTGCACCCGAACGTAACTGCTCCCACATCGCCTCGTGGCTGACGGTATTGCCCTTGCCCAGCAGCGCGATGTTGAGCGGCCAGTGGTCCAGCGACTCCAGCATCCGGGCCAGATGCCAGGCACCCGGGGTCACCGTCGTGGCTTTCGAGCCCTCCGCGGGCCCGGTGCCACCGGCCACGATCGTGGTGATGCCGCTGCCGATGGCCTCGTCCATGATCTGCGGGCAGATCAGGTGGACGTGACAGTCGATCGCCCCGGCGGTGACGATGCGCCCGTTGCCTGCGATGATCTCCGTCGACGGGCCGACCACCAGGTCGGGGTGCACACCGGACATGATGTCCGGGTTGCCGGCCTTGCCGATGCCGACGATGCGTCCGTCACGAATCCCGATGTCGGCCTTGATGATTCCCCAGTAGTCGATGATGACTGCACCGGTGATCACGGTGTCCGGTGCGCCCTCGGCGCGGGTGGCGCGGCCTTGACCCATCGACTCCCGCAGCACCTTGCCCCCGCCGAACACCGCCTCGTCGCCGGCCAGGCCGGGACCGCCGCTGCGATCCTCGGTGATCTCGACGAGAAGATCGGTGTCGGCCAGGCGGATTCGGTCACCGGTGGTGGGCCCGAACAGCGCGGCGTAGCGGGCCCGGGACAGCTCGGTCATGCATCCAACTTTCCGGGTGGGGTGAGGCTCAGTCCGTGAACCTCACGCGAGCCGGCCAGCGGCACCAGCTGAACCCGCTGCGCCACACCGGGTTCGAAGCGAACCGCGGTTCCCGCCGGGATGTCGAACCGGTGCCCGTGTGCGGCCGTGCGGTCGAAAGACAACGCGGCGTTGGCCTGCGGCAGGTGGACATGGCTGCCGACCTGCACCGGCCGGTCGCCGGTGTTGACGATCTCCATCTCGATCCGTGCCGCGCCGGCGTTGATCTCGATGTCACCGTCGCCGAGGAAAACCTCACCGGGAATCATGGTGTCCTCCGTCAGACTCACGGGATCGGGTGGTGGACGGTGACCAGCTTGGTGCCGTCCGGGAAGGTGGCTTCGACCTGCACGTCGTGCAGCATCTCGGGCACACCTTCCATCACGTCGTCGCGGCCCAGCACGTCACGCCCGGTGACCATCAGCTCGGCGACGGTGCGACCGTCGCGGGCGCCTTCCAGCACGTGATCGGTGATCAGCGCGACCGCTTCGGGGTAGTTGAGCTTCAGCCCGCGTGCCTCGTCTGCGCCGCGCGAGGTCGGCGGCGTAGGACAGCAGCAACCGGTCGGTTTCGTGCGGTGTCAGTTGCATAGTGCGCGATCCTGCCACGCCCAAACCGGATCAGCAGGGCGGGCGAGGCCGCTCAGGCCTCGGGCTCGAGGTTCTGCAGGCGCACCTGTCCGCGGGCGACGAGGCGGTCCTTGTCGTCGCGGATGGTCACCAGCCAGAGCTGCTGGCGACGGCCGCGGTGCACGGGCTCGGTCACCCCGTACACGGTGCCGCCGGAGATCGCCCGCAGGAAGTCGGTGTTGTTGTTGACGCCGACGACGTTGCCGCCGCCGTTGGCGGACAGCCACACGAACGCCGATGTGCTGGCCATCGATTCGATCATCGAGCACCACACCCCACCGTGGACGATGCCCATCGGTTGCAGGAGTTTGGGCTGCACGTCCAGTTGCGCCTTGGCGCCGTCGACGGTCAGTTCGGTGAACACCAGCCCGAGTTCGTTGTCGAACGGGGCGGAGAAAGCGATCTGCTCGCTCGGCGACTGCTCTGATTGCACGCATCTGTGTCTACACCAGCCGGGCCGAGACGAGGGACGGGCCCCGCGTGTGAACGCGGGGCCCGTCCTCGGCATGGACCGGGGGTTTCTGCAGCCCTCAGAAACTCCGGCTCGGTCCGTTGGTCTGGTCTTCACAGACTAGGCAAGCCTTGCCTAAGTTACAAGACCTACCCGGTTCGGCGCAGCGCCCGGACCGGCAGCCCGAATCCGCTCAGCGCGTCGAGCACCGCCTGGCCGCGCCGCATGCAGGTGAGTTCGCCGGTGCCGGTGAGCATCGGCACCTGGGTTGCGGTGATGACCACTGCCGACCCGACCATCTGCCACATGGCCGCCGGCGTGAGCGAACCCCGGCTCAGGCGGTGGAGGCCGTCGAAAATTGGCTCCAGCGAGCGATGGCAGCGATGCGCGGTCCAGGTGGCGAGCGCGAGCTCGTTGGGCAGCCGGACCACGCCGGTGGTCGCGGGATCGTCGGGCAGCACCCGAAGCGTCGGGTCCACGACGGCGGCCCAGTCGATCGATCCCTCCGAATCGATGTGCATCCAGAGATTCCCCGGCCCGGCATCCCAGGACCGGCCCTCGAGGACGAACAAGGTGACCGCCCGGCCCAGAACCGCGTGAGTGAACGTGGCCGCGAGCTGCTGGGCGGCGGCCCGGCGGTCCCCCAGCTCATCGGCCGCCGATTCGAACATGGCCGCCAGCCGTCCGGAGGTCACCGAATCCAGCGGCCACCAGCGACGGCGAGACACATCGGCCATAACCGCCACCCCATGAACACGGGGTGAATCCGGGCTCAGATCGCGCAATCGGCGGCTGGATTCGTGCAACGGCAGGACCCGGCGAATGGTCATCCCGTCGATCAACGGGTCAAGCACGGCTGCGGTCACGACACCTCCTCATCTATGGTTAGGTAAGCCTAACCATAAGAAGGGATGGCAAACCTGCGTGGCTACTGTGAGTGCTGTCACAACTCTGACCCGTTTTGCCGGGTGGCCTGCGCCGACCCGGCCGCCGACGGTGCTGCGGGAACACCACCGTCCGGAGCGGAGTTGATCGACTTGTTGGATACGACGCGCGGTAGTAATCGGGAGTACTCTGATTTGACTGCCTACGGAGATGAACGGAAATGGCCAAGTTGACTCGTCTCGGCGAACTTGAACGCGCGGTGATGGACCACTTGTGGGCCGCTGGTGAGCCATTGACGGTTCGTCAGGTCCACGAGGCGCTCTGTACCGAACGGGACCTGGCCTACACCACGGTGATGACCGTCCTGCAGCGCCTCGCCCGCAAGAACCTGGTCTCCCAGATCCGGGATGACCGCGCCCACCAGTACGCACCGGTCCACGGCCGCGACGAACTGGTCGCCGGCCTGATGGTCGACGCACTGGATCAGGCCTCCGACTCCGGCGGCCGGCAGGCCGCACTGGTGCACTTCGTCGAGCGGGTGGGCGTCGACGAGGCGGACGCATTGCGTCGCGCCTTGGCGGAATTGGAGTCCAAGCACCGTTCCACCTGGCCCGCTGGCGGCATGCCCAGCGCCTGAGGGACAATTTCAGCGTGTCCGCGCTGGCCTTCACCTTCCTCGCCTTGATGCTGGTTGGTCCTGTGCCCGCGCTGCTGGCCCGGGCGTCGTGGCCGATGCGCGCGCCGCGCGCCGCGATCGTTCTCTGGCAGTCGATTGCGGTGGCCGCGGTGCTCTCCGCGTTCAGCGCCGGACTGGCCATCGCCAGTCGGCTTTTCGCCCCCGGCCCGGACGGCCGTCCCACCGCGACGATCACCAGCGAGATCGAAGTGCTGGGCTGGCCATTGTGGTCGGCATACGTCGTGGTCTTCGCGATCACCCTGCTCATCGGCGCCCGGCTGGTGGTCGCGGCGGTGCAGGTCGCGGTCGCCACCCGGCGCCGCCGCGCCCACCACCGGATGGTTGTCGACCTGTTGGGCGACTGCCGGCACGGCATGCACGGGCTGCGGGTGCTCGACGTGTCCGAACCGCTGGCCTACTGCCTGCCCGGAGTGCGGAGCCGGGTCGTGCTCAGCCAGGGCACCCTGTCGGCGTTGAGCGACACCGAACTCACCGCGATCCTCAGCCACGAGCGGGCGCATCTGCGGGCCCGCCACGATCTTGTGCTCGAGGCGTTCATCGCCGTGCACACCGCGTTCCCCCGCTTCGTCCGCAGCGGCAGCGCACTCAATGCGGTGCGCCTGCTGGTCGAGATGCTCGCCGACGATGCCGCGGTGCGCACCGCCGGACCTGCTCCGCTGGCCCGCGCCCTGGTGACCTGCGCGGCGGCCCGAACCCCGAAGGGCGCGCTCGCCGGTGGCGGTCCGACCACGCTGATCCGGGTGCGCCGGCTGGCCGGCGAGGGAAACAGCCTGACGCTCTCCCTGGCCGCCTACGCCACTGCCGCAGCGGTGCTCGTGGTGCCGACGGTCGCGGTCGCGATGCCGTGGCTGACCGAGCTACATCGACTCTTTCTTTCCTGAAACTGTTCTGCCACAACAAAATCCACATAATCGAAAGGCGCGAGATGACCTCACCGCAGACGGACGGTACTGCACAGATCGGTGTTACCGGAATGGCGGTGATGGGATCGAACATCGCGCGGAACTTCGCCCACCACGGCTACACCGTCGCCTTGCACAACCGGTCGGTCGCCAAGACCGATGCCGTGCTCGCTGAGCACGGTTCCGAGGGCAACTTCGTGCGCACCGAGACGATGGCCGAATTCGCCGCCGCCCTGGAGAAGCCGCGCCGTGCGCTGATCATGGTCAAGGCCGGCGACCCGACCGACGCGGTGATCAACGAGCTGTGCGAGGTCTTCGAGCCGGGCGACATCATCATCGACGGCGGCAACGCGCTCTACACCGACACCATCCGCCGCGAGAAGGCGGTGCGCGAGCGCGGCCTGCACTTCGTCGGCGCCGGCATCTCCGGCGGTGAGGAAGGCGCTCTCAAGGGGCCGTCGATCATGCCGGGCGGGCCTGCCGAGTCCTACAAGTCGCTGGGTCCGCTGCTCGAGGAAATCTCCGCGCACGTCGACGGCGTTCCGTGCTGCACCCACATCGGCCCCGACGGTGCCGGCCACTTCGTGAAGATGGTGCACAACGGCATCGAGTACTCCGACATGCAGCTCATCGGCGAGGCCTACCAGCTGCTGCGCGACGGGCTCGGCAAGACCGCACCCGAGATCGCCGAGATCTTCGCGGAGTGGAACTCCGGCGATCTGGACAGCTACCTGATCGAGATCACCGCCGAGGTGCTGCGCCAGACCGACGCCAAGACCGGCAAGCCCCTGGTCGACGTCATCGTCGACGAGGCCGAGCAGAAGGGCACCGGCCGCTGGACGGTCAAGTCGGCGCTGGACCTCGGGGTGCCGGTGACCGGTATCGCCGAGGCGGTCTTCGCCCGCGCACTGTCGGGCTCGGTCCCGCAGCGCAAGGCCACCACCGGCCTGGCGTCCGGCGACCTGGGTGAACAGCCCACGGACGCAGCGCAATTCATCGATGACGTCAGCAAGGCGCTATACGCCTCGAAGATCATCGCCTACGCCCAGGGCTTCAACCAGATCCAGGCGGGCAGCGCCGAATACAACTGGGGCATCACCCTCGGTGACATGGCCACGATCTGGCGTGGCGGCTGCATCATCCGGGCCAAATTCCTCAACCGGATCAAGGAGGCCTACGACGAGAACGCCGAGCTGGCCACGCTGATCGCCGCGCCGTACTTCCGGGACGCGGTCGAGGCGGGTATCGACAGCTGGCGTCGCGTCGTGGTGAAGGCCACCGAGCTCGGTATCCCGGTTCCCGGCTTCGCCTCGGCGCTGTCGTACTACGACGCCCTGCGGACGGAGCGGCTGCCCGCGGCGCTGACCCAGGGTCTGCGCGACTTCTTCGGCGCGCACACCTACGGCCGGACCGACGCCGACCCGGCCGCCCGGTTCCACACCCTGTGGAGCGGTGACCGCAGCGAAGTCGAGGCGTAGGCCCTCTTCCCTGTCCGGGGCGCGCATTAGGCTGACCGGGTGCGCTTTCTCGACGGCCAGCTACCTCAATACGACCTGACCTACGACGACGTCTTCGTCGTTCCCAGCCGATCCGACGTCGCGTCCCGGTTCGATGTCGACCTGTCGACCTCCGACGGCACGGGAACGACGATCCCGGTCGTGGTGGCCAACATGACCGCGGTGGCGGGCCGTCGGATGGCCGAGACGGTGGCCCGCCGCGGCGGCATCGTGGTGCTGCCGCAGGACCTGCCGATCGACGCGGTCAAGCAGACCGTCGACTTCGTCAAGAGCCGTGACCTGGTGGCCGATACCCCCGTGGTGCTGGCGCCCGACGACTCGGTGTCCGACGCGGTCGCGCTGATCCACAAGCGGGCCCACGGGGTGGCCGTGGTGGTGTTCGAGGGCAGGCCCATCGGTCTGGTCACCGAGGCCGCCACCGTCGGCGTCGACCGGTTCGCCCGCGTGCGCGACATCGCGGTCACCGACTTCGTCACCGCGCCGGCCCACACCGAACCACGACAGGTGTTCGAGCTGCTCGACCACGCCCCGGTCGACGTGGCCGTCCTCACCGACGCCGACGGCGCCCTGGCCGGAGTACTGACCCGCGTCGGCGCCATCCGCGCCGGCATCTACAGCCCGGCCGTCGACGCGAGCGGCCGGCTGCGGATCGCCGCCGCGGTGGGCATCAACGGTGACGTGGCAGCCAAGGCGCGGGCGCTGGCCGAGGCCGGCGTCGACGTGCTGGTGGTCGACACCGCGCACGGCCACCAGCTCAAGATGCTCGACGCGATCAAGGCCGTGTCGTCGCTGGAGCTCGGCGTGCCACTGGCGGCAGGCAACGTCGTCTCCGCCGAAGGCACGCGCGACCTGATCGAGGCCGGCGCCTCCATCGTCAAGGTGGGGGTCGGCCCCGGCGCCATGTGCACCACCCGGATGATGACCGGAGTCGGGCGCCCGCAGTTCTCTGCCGTGGTCGAATGCTCCTCTGCTGCAAGGGAACTCGGTGCTCATGTGTGGGCAGACGGCGGCGTGCGGCATCCGCGCGACGTGGCGCTGGCGCTGGCGGCGGGTGCGTCGAATGTGATGATCGGGTCCTGGTTCGCCGGCACCTACGAATCCCCCGGTGACCTGATGCGCGACCGTGACGGCCGGCCCTACAAGGAGAGCTACGGCATGGCCTCCAAGCGGGCCGTGGCCGCCCGCACCAGCGCCGACAGCGCCTTCGACCGGGCCCGCAAGGCACTGTTCGAGGAGGGCATCTCGACCTCGCGGATGGCGCTGGACCCCGAACGCGGCGGTGTCGAGGACCTGCTCGACCACATCACCTCCGGCGTCCGCAGCACTTGCACCTACGTCGGCGCCACCACCATCGCCGAACTGCACGAACGGGTGGTGCTGGGTATTCAGTCGGCGGCCGGGTTCGCCGAAGGACATCCCCTGCCGACCGGCTGGTGAGCCGGTCACCGTCGGCGAAGCCGCTAACATAGGGATTTGTTCTGCTCCCCGAGGAAAGGGAACCTGTGCCGCAGGCACCCATCGAGGTCCCCGCGGATCGGGCTGCCTGGGGCGAGCGCCCCGCAGACGAGGCCGAGGCCGAACCTTCTTCTAGCCGGCCGGGCATGTGGCCCGGCTGCCCCACCCGCTCATGACCGCCATGTACACCGCGCTGAGCCTGTTGGCGATCGTCGTGCTGACCCTCGGAACGGCGTTGTTCGTCGCCGCCGAGTTCTCGCTGACCGCCCTGGAACGCAGCACGGTCGACGCGAACGCCCGCACCGGTGACCGCAGCGACCAAAACGTCGCGAAAGCCCATCGCACGCTGTCCTTCCAGCTGTCCGGCGCGCAACTGGGGATCTCGATCACCACGCTGGCCACCGGTTACCTGGCCGAGCCCGTCCTGGCCCGGTTGCTCGATCCGGTCCTCGAGCTGCTGCATGTGCCGCAGCGGGCGGCCGCCGGGATCTCACTGGCGCTGGCGATCCTGATCGCCACCTCCTTGTCGATGGTGTTCGGCGAACTGGTGCCCAAGAATCTCGCGGTCGCGCGGCCGGTGCCGACCGCGCGCGCCACGGCCGGATTCCAGCTGATGTTCTCGAAAGTGATGACCCCGGTCATCAAGCTCACCAACGGCACCGCGAACTGGATCCTGCGCCGGATGGGCATCGAACCGGCCGAGGAACTGCGCTCGGCGCGCTCCCCCGAAGAACTCGGGTCGCTGGTCCGCAGCTCGGCCGAGCACGGCTCGCTCGACGAAGCCACCGCGGCGCTGGTGAACCGGTCGCTGCAATTCGGGTCGCGTATCGCCGAGGAGTTCATGACGCCGCGCACCGAAATCGAGGCGCTGGACGCCGACAGCACCGTCGCCGACCTGGTCACCGCCTCGGCGAGCACCGGCTTCTCCCGCTTCCCCATCATCCGCGGCGACCTGGACGAGACCATCGGCCTTGTGCACGTCAAGCAGGTGTTCGGCGTGCCCGCCGACGAACGCTCGACCACGCGGCTGGTGTCGCTGGCGATCCCGGTGCCCACGGTCCCGTCCTCGCTGGACGGCGACGCGCTGATGGCCCAGCTGCGCGCCCACGGCCTGCAGACCGCGATGGTGGTCGACGAATACGGCGGCACCGCGGGCATGGTCACCGTCGAGGACTTGATCGAAGAGATCGTCGGCGACGTCCGCGACGAGCACGACGACTCCACGCCCGACTTCCAGAAGGCCGGGCAGGGCTGGCGGGTGTCGGGGCTGCTGCGCATCGACGAGGTCTCGGAAGCCACCGGATTCCGCGCCCCCGAAGGTGAATACGAAACGATCGGCGGCCTGGTGCTGGAGAAGTTGGGCCACATTCCCGAGCCCGGCGAATCGGTCGAGCTGTCGGCCTTCGACCCGGACGGCCTCTTCGACGACCCGATCCACTGGCGGGCCACTGTCGTCGAGATGGACGGCCGCCGGATCGATCAGCTCGTGCTGACCGAATTGGGACGCCGCGGCGACCCAGGTCGGGAGAGCTGATGGGCGACTTCCTGGGCGTTCTGCTGACCATCGCGCTGCTGGGCGCCAACGCCTTCTTCGTCGGGTCCGAATTCGCATTGATCTCGGCCCGCCGCGACCGCCTGGAAGCCCTTGCCGAACAAGGCAAACGGAGCGCGGTGACCGTGCTGCGGGCCGGTGAGCAACTTTCCCTGATGCTGGCCGGTGCCCAGCTGGGCATCACCGTGTGTTCGATCCTGCTCGGCCGGGTCGGCGAGCCCGCGGTGGCCCACCTGTTGGAGAAGCCCTTCGATCTGGTCGGGGTTCCCGACGCCGTTCTGCACACCGTGTCGTTCGTGGTCGCGCTGGGCTTCGTGGTGACGTTGCACGTGCTGCTCGGCGAGATGGTGCCCAAGAACATCGCGATCGCCGGTCCGGAGAAGACGGCGATGCTCGTGATCCCGGTGTATCTGGTCTATGTGCGGTTTGCCCGGCCGTTCATCGGGTTCTACAACTGGGCGGCCAACACCACGTTGCGCGCGTTCGGCGTCGAAGCCAAGGACGAACTCGACGTCACGGTGTCCACCGTGGAGCTCGCGGAGATGATCGCCGAATCGCGCTCCGAAGGGCTGCTGGACCCCGAGGAACACATGCGGCTGACCCGGGCGCTGCAGATCCGCAACCGGGTGGTCAACGATGTGGCCGTCCCGGTGCGCGACATCCGCGCCGTCCCGGTCGCCCGGCCCGGCGGCGGACCGACGGTCAGCGCCATCGAGCAGGCGCTCAACGAGACGGGCTACTCCCGGTTCCCGGTCACCGATGCGAGCGGCGACTTCATCGGCTTCGTGCACATCAAGGACATCCTCGACCAGATCGACGAGCGCGACGCGGTGGTCGACGGCGCCGTGGTGCGTCCGCTGCCGCGGGTGCCCGCCGACATGCCGCTGCCGGACGCGCTGTCCCAGCTGCGTCGCGACAACAGCCACCTGGCACTGGTCACCGACGGCGACGAGTCCGTGTGCGCCATGGTCGCGCTCGAGGACCTGGTCGAGGACCTGATCGGCACGGTGCGCGACGGGATGCACCGTGCGTGACGGCCCGCTGGCCGAACACACCTGGCTGGACATGGCGGCGGCGCACCGCGCCCGGGTGGAGAGGTTCACCGGCCCGCATCTGCAGCGCGCCCGCCGCGGCGAGGCGCATCCGGTGTGGGATTTCCTGTTCACCTACTACAGCCTGCGACCGCGCCAGCTGCGGGTGTGGCATCCCGGCTACGGCACCTCGCTGGCCGGCCCGGCGGGTGCGGAATACCTCGACCGCGCGGGCTATCAGGCCACGCCCAACGGCGTGACGGTCGGCGCCGGCTTCCTGCACTCCCGGCTGTCCACGGTCGGTTTCGTGGCCGACCTGCTGCGCGACACCGCGGCCCGCGCGCCGCAGTTCGGCTGCTTCGGTCTGCACGAGTGGGCGATGGTCTACCGCACCGACGCGGTTCGCCACGGCGCGGTGCCGCTGCGACTCGGCGGGCCGGGAACCGATGCGGTGGTCGAGTCGATGCCGCTGCGGTGCACACATTTCGACGCCTATCGGTTCTTCACCGCCGCGGCCGCGCCGCGCAACCGCGGCGTGCCGACCCGCGCCGCGCAGCGCGAGTGGGAACAACCGGGCTGTCTGCACGCGAACATGGACCTCTACAAGTGGTGCTTCAAGCTCGGGCCGCTGGTGAATTCGGAGTTGCTGGTGGACTGCCTGGAGCTGGCCGCGGACGCCCGTGAGCTCGACATGCGGGCCAGCCCCTATGACCTGTCGGACTTCGGGTTTGAGCCCATCACCGTCGAGGAACCCGCCGGGCGGGCGGAATACGTGCGGTGCCAGGGAGTTATAGCCGAGCGCGCCGCGCCGTTGCGCGCGGCGCTGCTGGCGTGGTGTGAGCGGCTGCTGGGTGCGGAGGTGGCCTACGACACTCTGTCGGAGGGGTTCCTACCTGCGGGTAAGATGAATTGATTGTCGTGAGGGAGGACAGATGAGCGATCGCGTGCCCGTGGGCAACCTGCGTGTGGCGCAGGTGTTGTACGACTTCATCACCAACGAGGCGCTGCCCGGCACCGGGATTGATGCCGACAGCTTCTGGGCCGGGGTGGACAAGGTCGTCACCGACCTGACGCCGCAGAATCAGGATCTGCTCGCCCGCCGCGACGATCTGCAGGCGCAGATCGACAGGTGGCATCGGCAGCGGATCATCGGCGGCATCGACGCCGGTGAGTACCAGCAGTTCCTCACCGATATCGGCTACCTGCTGCCCGATCCGGGTGACTTCAGCATCACCACCTCCGGCGTGGACGACGAGATCACCACCACCGCCGGCCCGCAGCTGGTGGTTCCGATCCTCAACGCCCGCTTCGCGCTCAACGCCGCGAACGCCCGCTGGGGTTCGCTGTACGACGCCCTCTACGGCACCGACGTCATCAGCACTGAGGGCGGTGCCGAGCCGGGCACCAGCTACAACCAGGTCCGTGGCGACAAGGTGATCGCCTACGCCCGGGACTTCCTCGACAAGGCCGTTCCGCTGGCGTCGGGATCATGGGCCGACGCGACCGGCATCAGCGTCGCCGACGGCGCCCTGGAGATCGCGCTGGGCGACGAGTCCACCGGGCTGGCCAGCCCGGAGAAGTTCGTCGGCTACACCGGCGACCTCGGCGAACCCGCCTGGTCGGTGCTGTTGGTCAACAACGGCCTGCACATCGAGATCCTGATCGACCCCGAATCGCCGATCGGCAAGACCGACAAGGCCGGCATCAAGGACGTCGTGCTGGAGTCCGCGATCACCACGATCATGGACTTCGAGGACTCGGTGGCCGCCGTCGACGCCGACGACAAGGTGCTCGGCTACCGCAACTGGCTGGGCCTGAACCGGGGCGACCTGGCCGAAGAGGTCAGCAAGGGCGGCAAGAGCTTCACCCGCGTGCTCAACGACGACCGCACCTACAAGACACCGGGCGACGGAGAGTTGACGCTGCCGGGGCGCAGCCTGCTGTTCGTCCGCAACGTGGGTCATCTGATGACCAACGACGCGATTGTGGACGCCGACGGAAACGAGATTCCCGAAGGAATCCAGGATGCGCTGTTCACCAGTTTGATCGCGGTGCACGGCCTGAAGGCCGAGGACGGCAGCCCGCGGCAGAACAGCCGCACCGGGTCGATCTACATCGTGAAGCCCAAGATGCATGGGCCCGACGAGGTCGCGTTCACCTGCGAACTGTTCAGCCGCGTCGAGGACGTGCTGGGCTTGCCGCAGAACACCATCAAGGTCGGCATCATGGACGAGGAGCGCCGCACCTCGGCCAACCTCAAGGCCTGCATCAAGGCCGCCGCCGATCGGGTGGCGTTCATCAACACCGGTTTCTTGGACCGCACCGGCGACGAGATCCACACGTCGATGGAAGCCGGCCCGATGATCCGCAAGGGCGCCATGAAGTCCCAGCCGTGGATCAAGGCCTACGAGGACCAGAACGTCGACATCGGCCTGGCGACCGGGTTCTCCGGCAAGGCGCAGATCGGCAAGGGCATGTGGGCCATGACCGATCTGATGGCCGACATGGTCGAGCAGAAGATCGGCCAGCCCCGCTCCGGCGCCACCACCGCGTGGGTGCCGTCGCCGACGGCGGCCACCCTGCACGCCATGCACTACCACTACGTCGACGTCTACGAGGTGCACAAGGAGCTGGCCGGCAAGACGCGCACCAGCATCGACGAGTTGCTGACGATCCCGCTCGCCAAGGAGCTGGCGTGGTCGCCCGAGGAGATCCACGAAGAGGTGGACAACAACTGCCAGTCGATCCTCGGCTATGTGGTGCGCTGGATCGACGCCGGTGTCGGCTGCTCGAAGGTGCCTGATATCCACGACGTCGCACTGATGGAAGACCGTGCGACGCTGCGCATTTCGAGCCAGCTGCTGGCGAACTGGCTGCGCCACGGGGTGATCACCGAGGACGCCGTCCGGGAAAGCCTGCGCCGGATGGCGGCGGTGGTCGACGAGCAGAACGCGTCCGATCCCGATTTCAAGCCGATGGCGACGGATCCGGACAACAGCATCGCCTTCCAGGCCGCCCAGGAGCTGATCCTGGCCGGCGCCGCGCAGCCCAACGGCTACACCGAGCCGATCCTGCACCGGCGTCGCCGGGAGTACAAGGCCAGCACCGACGCCTGACAAGCACGTCCGCACTGCATCACCGTTGACAGGGAAGAGGATCAAGCACCGCCATGGGCAGGCACAGTAGACCGGGTCCCGGGGGTTCATTCGGTGACGAGCCTGCCGACGACAGTCCGACCGGTCGCTTCGCCCGTCGCGGTGATTCGGATGCTCCCGACTCCGACGACACGCCTGCCGACACCGGCTCGTCGCCGCTGACCGACACCGCCCGGCGCAGAATCGCTTTCGAGGGCGGCCACCGCAACGAGAGCAGTCGGCGCGGGGTAAGCGTCGGGGTGATCGTCGCACTGATCACCGTGGTGGTGGTCGTCGGCGCGGTGATCCTGTGGCGGTTCTTCGGCGATGCGCTGTCCCATCGGTCGACCGACGCCGCCCAGAAATGTCTGGGCGGCACCCTCAACGTCGGGGTGGTCGCCGACCCGTCGATCGCCGACAACGTCAGCAAGTTCGCCCAGGGCTTCAACGCCACGGTCACCCCCGTCGGGGATCGCTGCGTGAAAATGGTTGTCACCGCGGCCGACTCGGATCGGGTGGTCGACGGATTCGTGTCCAACTGGCCCGGCGATCTCGGCGAGCGTCCGGCGCTCTGGATCCCGGCCAGTTCCATCGGTGCGGCTCGGCTGCAGTCCAGCGCGGGCAAGGAAGTCGTCAGCGACGCCCGCTCACTGGTCAGCTCGCCCGTGGTACTCGCGGTGCGACCGCAGCTCAAAGATGCCCTGGGACAACAGGGGTGGTCGGCGCTGCCGGGCTTGCAGTCCAATCCGACGGCGCTCGACGGCCTGAACCTGCCCGGCTGGGGATCGCTGCGACTGGCGCTGCCCACCGTCGGGAACGCCGACGCCACGTATCTGGCCGCCGAAGCGGTGGCCTCGGCGTCGGCGCCGGCGAACTCACCGGCCACCGCCGGCATCGGAGCGGTCAACGGCTTGGTCGCCGGGCAGCCCAAGCTCGCCGACGACACCACCGACACGGCCTGGAAGTCTCTGGTCGGTTCCGGGGACCCCGGTGCGCCGGTGCACGCGGTGGCGATCACCGAGCAGCAGTTGTTCGCCCGCACGTCGTCGACATCGGACGCCAAAAACAGTGTCGCCGAATGGTTGCCGTCGGGACCGGTGGCGCTGGCCGACTACCCCACCGTCTTGCTGGCCGGGACCTGGTTGTCCGAAGAGCAGGTCAGTGCGGCCAGCCAGTTCGCCCGGTTCATGCGTAAACCCGAACAGCTCAGCGTCCTGGCGAAGGCCGGCTTCCGGGCCGAGGGAACCAACCCGACGGGCAACGATGTGGTGAGCTTCCCGCAGCTGGGATCGCCGCTGACCATCGAGGACGAGTCTGTGCGGGCCACGCTGGCCGCGGCGGTGTCCACCCCGGCCACCGGGTCGGCCACCACGATCATGCTCAACCAGGCGATGGGTACCGACGAGGGCGGCAAGTCGCGGCTGGCGAACGTGGTGACCGCGCTGACCAACCGGATCGGCGCGCTGCCGTCGAACGCGGCGGTCGGGTTGTGGACGTTCAACGGTGTCGAGGGCAAGTCGGCGGTGCCGATGGGGCCGCTGACCGATGATGTCAACGGGCAGCCACGCTCGGCCGCGCTGGCCGGCACGCTGGGCGGGTTGTCCCCGTCGGGCAGCGGTGCCGTGTCGTTCACCACGTTGCGGCTGGCCTACGGCGAGGCTTTGGCGAACTTCCGTCAGGGCCAGACCAATTCGATGCTGGTGATCACCCAGGGCCCGCACACCGATCAGACGCTGGACGGTCCCGGGCTGGTTCAGTACGTGAAGTCGGCAGCCGATCCGGCCAAGCCGGTGGCGATCAACGTCATCGACTTTGGTGACGACTCCGACCGGTCGACGTGGGAAGCGGTCGCCCAGGCCTCGGGCGGCACGTATCAGAATGTCGCGACGTCCGATTCGCCGGACCTGGCGACGGCCGTGTCGACGCTGTTGTCCTAAATCTGCAGTAACCGTCGGACGCCCGCGGTGAATTCGTCGGGCACCTCGATCTGCGGGTAGTGGCCGATGCCGGCCAGTTCGATCACCTCAGCGGCGGGCCGCAACTCCCGCAGGCCGGCCAGGACGTTGGTGGTGGCCACGGGATCGCCGGTGGCCCAGAGGAATCCGAGCGGCTTGTCCCAGTCGCGAACGGCGCCGTGCCACCGGTCGGCGAAGCGCACCCGTTCGTTGAGGTAGGCGCACAGCAGGTTCAGGATGCGGTGGCCGTCGTCGCGTGCCAGCAGCGCCCACTGGGCCTGCGCCTCCTCGTCCGACAGCGGATGCGCAGCGCTGAACAGCTTCGCGAAGCCGCGCAGGAAGCCCCGCTCGTTGGTCAGCCGGGCGAACAGCGGGCCGAGCGGGCCGCGCAGGATCTTCTGGCTGGGCCGCAGGCTGGCGCGCTCGATGATGACGCTGCCGTTGGTGAGGACGGCGCGCTGGATGTCGAAGGGCAGCGTGCCCGCGACGTCGCGGGCCAGTAGCTCGGTGGCCACCGAGGTGCCCATGTCATGGGCGAGCAGCACCACCGGACCCGGTGCGGCGTCGGCGACGACCTGCTGCACGATGTCGGCCTGCTCGAGCAGGCTGTAGCGATGCGGGCGGGGCTTGTCCGACAGTCCGAAGCCGAGGAAGTCCAGCGTCAGCCAGGCCTGGTCTCCGAGGCGCTCGACGACGCGGCGGAAATCGTAGGAGCTCGACGGGAAGCCGTGCAGCAGAAGCAGGGTCGGACCCGCCCCGGGCGCTGATCGCACGAATACGTCGCCGGCGCTGGTGGACAGCATCCGGCCGCCCTCTTGCCACTGGCGGACCTCGGTGGGCAGCACAGAGTGACGCTATCAGGCATCGAGTCAGAACAGCGGGCGATGTTTCGGGCCGAATGTTCGCCCTCAGTTCTGACTCGACGAGAAGCGCTAGGCGAAGGCCTCGACCGGCGGGCAGGAGCACACCAGGTTGCGGTCGCCGTACGCGCCGTCGATGCGGCGCACCGGCGGCCACACCTTCGCACGGTTTCCCTTGCCCAGCGGGTAGGCCGCCTGTTCACGGGTGTACGGGTGAGTCCACTCGTCGACCAGCAGGCATTCGGCGGTGTGCGGCGAGTTGCGCAGCGGATTGTCCTCGGCGGGCCACTCCCCCGAGCCGACCTTGTCGATCTCGGCGCGGATCGCGATCATCGCCTCGCAGAACGCGTCCACCTCGGCCAGGCTCTCGCTCTCGGTGGGCTCCACCATCAGCGTGCCGGCCACCGGGAAGCTCATGGTCGGTGCGTGGAAACCGAAGTCCGCCAACCGCTTCGCCACATCGTCGACGGTGACCCCGGTGGACTTGGTGATGCCCCGCAGATCGAGGATGCACTCGTGGGCGACCATGCCGTTCTCGCCGGTGTAGAGCACCGGGTAGTACTCGTCGAGGCGGCGCGCGATGTAGTTGGCCGAGGCGATCGCGGTCAGCGTGGCATCGCGCAGGCCGCCCGCGCCCATCATCCGGATGTAGGCCCACGTGATCGGCAGGATCGACGCCGAGCCGTACGGGGCCGCCGACACCGGATGTCCCTTCGGCAGTTCCTCGGCCATCGGGTGGCCGGGCAGGAACGCCGCCAGGTGCGACCGCACCGCCACCGGGCCGACGCCGGGGCCACCGCCGCCGTGCGGGATGCAGAACGTCTTGTGCAGGTTCAGGTGGCTGACGTCGCCGCCGAACTTGCCCGGCCGGGCCAGCCCGACAAGGGCATTGAGGTTGGCGCCGTCGACGTACACCTGCCCGCCGGCGTCGTGCACCGCGGCGCAGATGTTGGCGATGTCGTGCTCGTAGACGCCGTGCGTGGACGGGTAGGTGATCATCAGCGCGGCCAGCCGCTCGGCATGCTCGCTGACCTTGGCGCGCAGATCGTCGAGGTCGACGTCGCCGTTCTCGCGGCAGGCCACCACGACCACCCGCATACCGACCATCGCCGCGGACGCGGCGTTGGTGCCGTGCGCGCTGGACGGGATCAGGCAGACATTGCGCCCGGTGTCGCCGTTGGCCAGGTGATACTCGCGGATGGCCAGCAGTCCGGCGTATTCACCCTGCGATCCGGCGTTGGGCTGCAACGAGATTGCGTCGTACCCGGTCAGCCCGGTGAGCCAACCCTCCAGATCGGCGATCAGCTTGCGCATGCCCGGGGTGTCACCGGCCGGGGCGAACGGATGCTGCTTGCCGAACTCCGGCCAGGTGATCGACTCCATCTCGGCGGCGGCGTTGAGCTTCATCGTGCACGACCCCAGCGGGATCATGCTGCGGTCCAGCGCGATGTCCTTGTCGGCCAGCGTGCGCAGGTAACGCATCATCTCGGTTTCGGTGCGATACCGGTGAAACGCCGGGTGGGTCAGGAATTCGCTTGTCCGCGAATCGATGTCGGGACCGGCATAGTCACCGGCCAGGCCGGCGCCGAACGACTCAAGCACGAGGGCGACGTGCGCGGCAGTGGTGGCCTCGTCGCACGCGACCGACACGTGGTCAGCGTCGACCCGCCAGATGTTGATGCCGCGCCCCTTGGCCTCGGCCTGCACCGCGGCAGCGCGGTTCGGGACGTGCACCAGCACGGTGTCGAAGAAGGTGTCGTGTACCACCTCGACGCCGGCCGCGCTCAGGCCGGCGGCCAGTGAGCGAGCGTGCCCGTGCACGCGCCGGGCGATCCCGGTCAGACCCTGCGGACCGTGGTAGCTGGCGTAGGAGGCGGCCATCACCGCCAACAGCACCTGAGCGGTACAGATGTTGGAAGTCGCCTTGTCGCGGCGGATGTGCTGCTCGCGGGTCTGCAGTGACAGCCGGTACGCCGGCGCGCCGTCGCTGTCCACCGACACCCCGACCAGACGGCCGGGCAGCTGGCGGGCGTGCTTGTTGTGCACCGCAAGGAAACCGGCGTGCGGTCCGCCGAATCCCATTGGCACACCGAATCTCTGCGCGCTTCCGAACGCGACGTCGGCGCCCAATTCACCCGGCGGGGCGATCAGCGTCATCGCCAACAGGTCGGCGCCCAGCGCCACCAGCGCGCCGCGCTCGTGGGCCTGCTCGACCAGCTTGGACCAGTCGGTCACCCGACCGCTGGCGCCGGGCAGCTGTGCGATGACGCCGAAGAACTCACCGTCGGGAAGCCCGTTGCGGAGATCCGCGGTGACGATCTCGATGCCCAGCGGCTCCGCGCGGGTCGCCAGGATGGCCGCGGTCTGGGCGAACATGTCCTCATCGACGGCAAGGCGATTGGCCGATCCGCGCGAAGCGCGGTGCATCAGCGTCATCGCCTCGGCGGCCGCGGTGGACTCGTCGAGCATCGAGGCGTTGGCCAGATCCAGCCCGGTCAGGTCGGCGATCATGGTCTGGAAGTTCAGCAACACCTCGAGCCGGCCCTGGCTGATCTCCGGCTGATACGGCGTGTACGCGGTGTACCAGGCCGGGTTCTCCAGGATGTTGCGCAGCAGCACCGGCGGGGTGAGCGTGTCGTAGTAGCCCTGCCCGATCATCGACACCGCGATGGTGTTGGTGTCGGCGAGCGCGCGCAGCTCGGCCAACGCCTCATGCTCGCCGACCGCGGCGGGCAGCTGATCGAGGCCGGGTGCGATGCCGTCGGCGGAGAGCGCGTCGAGGATGCCCGCAGGCAGCGCCTTGGCCGCCAGTTCCTCGAGCGAGGCGACCCCGATCACGTCGAGCATGGTGGCCAACGCATCGGAATCGGGTCCGATGTGACGATCGGCGAAGGTGGGCGTGTGATTGGACCCTGCTTGTTTCGACATGGGGGACTCCTGACTTACGGCGCAGCCGTCAGCGGCGTCCTCTCCCTCTGTCGTCGGCCCGGACCGGGTGCCTGAGAGATTCGGTCAGCCCGCGTGTCAGCGGTGCTGCCTTTCCCCATGGGCGGGCGACCTCGGCGAAAAAATCCGAGTCACCGCTTTCCAGAGGCATCGTGGCCACGCGCGGTCCGGGTGCCTGAGAGGTTGACGGAGAGGTGTTGCTCCTTCGGCGTCCGTGACTGGCTGCCACGAAACTCTCCCGCGCGAGGGCGATACAGAAAAGATTCTAGCTGCTAACCGATCTTGCGGTCGCGGCTCTTCCGCCGGGAGGCCAGCTCGTCCTCCGGGGAGGCGATCGACTCGCCGCCGTCGGCCCGCTCGCCGGGGAAGTCGGCGATCGCGCCGGACAGTTCCCGCATGGCTCCGCTGACCGCGATGCCGAACACACCCTGACCGCCCTGCAGCAGGTCGACGACCTCCTCGGCAGACGTGCACTCGTACACCGTTGTGCCGTCAGAGAACAGGGTGATGTTGGCCAGATCCTGCACGCCGCGCTGACGCAGATGGTCGACGGCGACGCGGATGTTGTGCAGCGAGATGCCCGTATCGAGCAGACGCTTCACGATCTTGAGGACCAGGATGTCCTTGAACGAGTACAGCCGCTGGCTGCCGGAGCCGGCCGCACCGCGGATGGACGGCACCACCAGTGAGGTGCGTGCCCAGTAGTCCAACTGGCGGTAGGTGATTCCGGCGATCTGGCAGGCGCTCGGCCCGCGGTAGCCGACCAATTCGTCGGGAACCGAGTCGTCGGGGAACAGGCCCTGCTGAACCGCCTCGCTCACCGGCGCGCCGGCGGGCGCGTCCGCCTCAAAGCGGCCATCGGAATCAGAGCCCGTGCCAGCAAGGTCCAACTGTCCCTGACGTGGCTGCTCGCCCACGATGCTTCCTCTCGCCGTTCGAACCTATGGCCCGTTGACCGCTCCACCAACCACGTTTGCCCAGTCCGAGTCCACCGAGCATACGCTTTTCGACGGGCAGTCGCGCTCGTCGTTCGCAATCAAAGTATGGCCGCCCTTGGCCGTACGCCGCGTCATCCGCCGCGCGTGTCGAACCGCTGCAGGCCAAGTGAGACGCATCCGTGATCTTACTGTCGGCGACCCTCACCAGCATCGCGGGGATACCCGGTCAGGTCGCCTTGAAATCGTCCGGGGACACGCTGTCGAGGAATTCCTTGAACTTCTCGACCTCGTCCTCGCGGACCGCGCCGGTGGATTCCTCGTCGTTCTCGTCGGGGATGAGCAGCCCGGCCTCGGCCAGCACCGCCTCCTCCACATAGATCGGCACACCCATTCGCAGGGCGATCGCCACCGAGTCCGACGGACGCGCCGACACCTTGATGTCGCGGTCGAAGATCAGGTCGGCGAAGAAGGTGCCCTCCCGCAAATCCACGATGCGCACCTCTTTGAGCGAATGCCCCAGTGCGCCAATGACATCTCGGAACAGGTCGTGGGTCAGCGGCCGGGTCGGCTCGACGCCCTGCTGTTCATACGCGATCGCGGTGGCTTCGGACTGGCCGATCCAGATCGGCAGATACCGGTCGCCGTTCGACTCCCGCAGCAGCAGGACCGGCTGGTTCTGGGGCTGTTCGACGCGAATGCCCACCACACGAACCTCGCCCATCTGTGTCTGACCTCCGCGCTCGTTGCAGTCCTTTGGAGTCTAGTCCTCAGCGGTCGAGAACGTCTCGTACAGCGGACTTGATCAGCGACGTGTGCAACGTGATTGCCAGCGCGGCGACCTCACGCGCCAAGTCGTCCGCGCGATCGCGCGCCCCGGTCTTCGACGCCTTGCCCACCGGGCCGGCGATCTGCGCGATCAGATCGGACTGCCGATCGGCCGCGGAGCGGAACGCTCGCAGGTGCCGCGGTTCCACGCCGTAGTCCCCCAGCGCCCGCGCGCACTGCGCGATCACCACCGAATACTCGTCGAACAGCCCACCCGGGCCGGTGGTGATCACTCCCGCTTTGCACAGCGCGGTCAGCAAGTCCTCGCCCACCCCGGAGCGTTCCAGCAGATCCTCGCGGCTCAACCGGACCTGGGTGCGCGCCACGTCAGCGTCGACGTCGGCGTCATGCGCATCCTGGCCGTCCGCCACCGTCACCAAACGCGGTACGGCGTAAGGCGATCCGACGTGCGGCAACTCGCCGTCCGACTGGGCGTCGAGCTGCGCCTTGATGACCTTGAGCGGTAGGTAGTGGTCGCGCTGCGCGGTGAGGATGAACCGCAACCGTGCGCAGTCGTACGCGGTGAACCGCCGATACCCCGATGCGCTGCGCTCCGGCGTGACAAGACCCTCGGCTTCCAAGAATCGAATCTTGGAGATCGTCACGTCCGGGAAGTCCGGTCGCAGCAGGTCCAGGACCGCTCCGATAGACATCCCGGCAAGCGCGGGACTATCGGGTGCGGTCACTAGCTTCCTGGACCACCTTCGTCCTCGGACGACTTCGGTCCGGTGAGGAACACCAGGCGGAACTTGCCGATCTGGACCTCGTCGCCGTTGGCCAGTGTGGCCGAGTCGACCGGTTCGCGGTTCACGTAGGTGCCGTTGAGGCTGCCGACGTCGACGACCTGGAATTCGTTGCCGTCCAAGCGGAACTCGGCATGCCGACGGCTCACGGTCACGTCATCGAGGAAGATGTCGGAGTCCGGATGGCGGCCCGCCGACGTCGTCGCCTGGTCCAGCAGGAACCGCGAACCCGCATTCGGGCCGCGCTTCACGACCAGCAGCGCCGAGCCGACCGGGAGACCTTCGACCCCGGACACCCCGCTCTCGCCGCTGGTGGCCGCCGGGGCGTCCAGCTCGTTGAGGAAGTCGGCCCGGAAGACGGACGTCGTCTCCACGGTGACTTCGTCAGAGTTCTGGTCCTTGTCGGTCACCCGCTGCTCCTTCACTGGCTGCCGTGGCTGTACTTGGCGGGAATCCGCACAAGGCGCCCGTCCGCCTCACCAATCACTTACGACGACCGTACCGCGCAGTGGTCGTCGTTGTGCCCACCACCGCCGGATCGGTGGCTGGCAGGCACCCTAACAATGTCATTCAGTCACTGTGTCCCGATAGGCGTCCGCATCGAGCAACGCCGCCAACCCCTGTTCGAGGGTATCGCCGTCGACCTGCAACTCCAACAGCCACCCCTGACCGTAGGGATCGGAGTTGACCAATCCGGGGCTGCCTTCCAATTCGCCGTTGACGGCAATCACTTTGGCCGACACCGGTGCGTAGAGATCGGAAACCGACTTGGTGGACTCCACCTCGCCGAAGGACTCACCGGACGTGACGTCGCTGCCCACGTCGGGGAGCTGCACGTACACCACGTCACCCAGCGAGGACTGGGCGAAGTCGGTGATGCCGACGCGCACGGTGTCGTCACCGGTACGCAGCACCCACTCGTGCTCGGCGGTGTAGCGCAGGTCGGCTGGGATTTCGCTCACGGTGCTCCTCGGTGTCGGGCTGCTCATTTGACGGGCTGAGCGTATTGGCGCGCTTTCGGTTGCCGCAAGGTGGTGATGTCCACACGGTCGGACTGCGCGACGGTCATTCGCCCTCCCACCCGTTCGACGCTGTCGACAGCGCCGCCCGGGATGTTCATCGCGGCAGCCAGGGTGGGCGGATCGCCAATGGCCAGAACAGAATACGGCGGACCCAGAGTTTGCGTGTCGATCACCAGCGCGCCGGGGCTGCCGACCACCCAGGTGTCGACACCGACGCGGACGGCCTGCTGCCCGGAGCGGATCTCCATCGCCTCGGCGCCGGCGGCCCGGAGTTCGTTGATGACGTCGAGCATGGTTTCGGGGGCGACGCCGGGTCCGGGATCGTCGATCGTGATCGTCACGCCGGGCCCGGTGGCGGCGACGGTGCCGATCAGGATCGACAGCGCGGCCAGCCTGGCCTGCGCGTTCTGGATCGCGGCCTGGTCGCTGCTGCCTGCGGTCTGCATGGCCGCGAGGTTGCGCTGCAGATCGGCCACCTCGGTGTTGAGCGTCGCTTCACGCTGCTGCAGCGAGCCGAGCAGGACCAGCAGGTCGGCCGGGCGTGCGGTGTCCAGCGCGTCGCCGGTCTCGGTCTGCCGCGCCTGAGTGGCGATCGCCACACCGAGCATCAGGCACAGCAGGACGCCGAGCGCACCGAACATGATCTGGGTGCGGCTGCGGGGACGGCGCAGCGGAGCCGGGGCGGGGCCGGGCAGTTCGTGGCGGCCGTGTTCGTCGTCGCTCACCTCAGGCCCCGAACAGCCGGCGCCGCAGTGCGGCGGCGTTGCCGAAGATGCGGATGCCCAGCACGACGATGATCGCCGTGGACAGCTGGGTGCCCACGCCGAGCTGATCGCCGACGTAGACGATCAGCGCGGCCACCAGCACGTTGAACACGAACGAGACGACGAACACCTTGGGGTCGAAGATCTTCTCCAAGTAGGCCCGCAGACCGCCGAACACCGCATCGAGCGCGGCGACGACCGCGATCGGCAGGTACGGCTGGATGACCTCGGGGACGCTGGGATGCAACACCAGGCCCAGCACGATGCCGACGATGAGTGCGGCGATTCCGATCATCTGCTGATGCGCCCCCTACCGACCGATCTGCTTGGCAAATTTAATCTCCCGTACCGCGCTTGCCGGCAGCGACAGGCCGTCGCCGCTGCTCACGCTGACCCCCACGCCGTAGGAGACCTCGAGAAGCCGCAGCCGCTGCAGCCCGCTGCTCCGATCGAAGGTATCGCGCATCTCGCCCGGCGGCCCCACCGCCAGGATCGTGTACGGGCTGCTGATCGGATGATTGTCGACCAGAATGGCGCCGCCCGCCTGACGGATCGTCACGTTGGGTCCCATCCGCACTCCCCCGACCGAGATCGCTTCGGCCCCACTGGCCCACAGCGAGTTCACGGCCAGCTGCAGATCGCGATCCAGGATGATCTGCCGGCTGCCGGCCACCCGCTGCTTGGACACGTCGGACAGATCGCGCCCCACACCGGGGTCGGTCACCGTGACGGACAGGCCGGGTCCGATGACGGCGGTGGTGGCCGCGGCCAGGCTGAGCGCGTCGAGCCTGCTGAGCAGATCCCGGCCGGCCGCGTCGTCGCGCAGCTGGGTGCGCTGGATGCTGTCGGCCTGGGTGGCCAGCTCGTCGCGGCGCTGGGTGAGCCGGTCGGTGGTGCCCTCGGCGGATCGCACGCTGGCGGCCAGCACCTGCTGGGCAGCGTTGACGCCGGGCGCGGTGGTCCGGGCTTGCGCGACCGCGGCGGCGAACACCACCGCGATCAGTACCGCTGCCACGGCCTGCCAGGCCCGGTCGGCGATCGTTCGCGTCGACTGTCCGTTCTTCTCGCGCGCGGCGGCAGCGGCGGCGTAGCCGGGGTCGAGGTGTTCGGTGAGCAGCGAGCGCAGCAGACCCGGCAGCGGAATGAGGGCCGGCCGCTGCTCGTGGCGTTCGCTGCGGCCGGCCCGCGGGTCGTAGCCGCCGAGCGCGCTGTCAGGTGCGGGCATCGCTGACGCCGGCCTTGGGCAGCGTGGTCACCACCAGACGGACTTGCAGCAGGTAGAGGACCGCCGACCACAGGTACATGCCGACACCCCACAGCAGGAAGCCCCAGCCGCAGGCGCCGATCACCCGGCTCCACGTCGCATCCCACTGGCCGAGCAGCACCAGCGGGAAACCGGACATCAGCGCGAACGTCGCCGCTTTGCCGATATAGGTGACCGGCAGCGCGGTGAGCCCACGGCTGCGCACCACCGGCAAGGTGGCGGCCAGCAGCAGATCGCGGCCGACGAGCGTCGCCACCAACCACCACGGCACGACGCCCGCGAAGCCCATCCCGACGGGCACCGACACCATGTAGATGCGGTCGACCAGCGGGTCCAGCAGTGCGCCCAGCTGCGACGATTGATTGGGCACAAGCCGGGCGATCTTGCCGTCGGCCCAGTCGGAGAACCCGCTGAACATCAGGATCGCCACGGCCCACCCGTAGGCGTCGGTGGCCAACAGCAGGTACAGGAACACCGGCACCAGCACGAGCCGGATCGCCGAGAGGACGTTCGGGATCGTCAGCACCCGGTCGCGGCGGTCCATGGTGATGAACTTAGCCCTAGCGGAAGACCCCGGGCAGGCTGAGCGCCGACAACGTGTCGTCGTTGAGCGGGTTGTCGTGGACCATGTACGTCCAGGTCGAGGTCGGGCGGGCCAGCTTCGACAGGTCCAGGCCCTGCTCCTCCTCGAGGATGTTGGCGGTCTCGAAGGTCTGCTGGGCGGCCTCGATGGCGTCGGCGGCCAGGTGCGCGAACGCGTCGACCGCCATCCGGTGGAACTCGTCGAGCGGGTTCTGCCTGCCCAGGGCGCGCAGGTGGATGCTCTCCCGGATGTCGGCCAGATAGGCCAGGTGGTCGGCCCAGCCGCGGTCCAGGTGGAACAGCATGATCTGGCGGCAGATCGTCTCGAGCTGGTCCTCACCGGACTTCTCGGCAAGCTCCTCGTACCGGTCGGGCGACAGTTCCTTGAGCTCGTTGCGGGCTGCCGGCGTGCTCAGCAGGGTGTTGCGGCGCTCGACGATGATCGCGCGCTGCTGGGCGATGAGCTGGTTGTAGCGCCAGGTGTTGGCGTGGACGTCGAGCAGCCGGCCTTCGGCCACCCGCTGGGCGTGGTCGAGCAGGGCGCCCGCCTTGGGGCTGGTGATCCGGCCGGTCTCGTCGGCCTCGGTGGGCAACTTGCCCTCGTCGAGGTGCGCGACGATGACGTCGTCCTCCCAGCTGGCGAAGAACACCGACGAGCCGGGGTCGCCCTGCCGGCCGGCGCGCCCGCGCAGCTGGTTGTCCAGCCGCTCGGTGCGATGCCGCCCGGTGCCGATGACGTGCAGGCCGCCGAGTTCGGCGACCTTATCGTGATCGGTTTCCTCGGAACCGCCCAGCCGGATGTCGGTACCGCGGCCGGCCATCTGGGTGGACACCGTGACCGTGCCGAGCTTGCCGGCTTCGGCGATGACGGCGGCCTCTTCCTCGTCGTTCTTCGCGTTCAGCACCACCGCCGGGACGCCGCGGCGGACCAGCCGCTCGTGCAGCTCTTCGGACTCGGCGACGTCGTGGGTGCCGACCAGGATCGGCTGACCGGTGGCGTGCACCTCGACGATGTGCTCCATGATCGCCTCGATCTTGGCCGCGGCGGTGATGTAAACACGGTCGTCCGCGTCCTCGCGGATGTTCGGCGTGTTCGGCGGGATCGGCGAGACACCGAGCTTGTAGAACTGGCGCAGCTGTTCACCGGCGGCCAGCGCGGTACCGGTCATGCCGCACACGGTCGGATACCGGTTGATCAGGGCCTGCACGGTGATGGTGTCCAGCACCTCGCCGGTTTCGGTGGTCTCGATGCCTTCCTTGGCCTCGACCGCGGCCTGCAGGCCGTCCGGCCAGCGCTGCAGCGACGCGATCCGCCCGCGTGAGGAGTTGATCAGCTGCACGGCGCCGTCGCGGACGATGTAATGCACGTCGCGCTGAAGAAGCACATGCGCGTGCAGGGCGACGTTCACCTCGGTCAGCGTGGTGGTGACGTGCTCCTCGGAGTAGAGGTCGATACCGCCGAGCGCGGCCTCGAGCTTCTTGGCCCCCTCATCGGTGAGGTGCACGTTGCGGCTGTCGGCGTCGGTGTCGTAGTCGATGCCGGCCCGCAAATCGCCGACCAGCCGGACGATTTCGACCTTCGGGGTCTCGCGGTGGGTGGTGCCGGCCAGCACCAGCGGTACCAGGGCCTCGTCGACCAGCACCGAGTCGGCCTCGTCGATCAGCGCGACGTCGGGGTTGGGCGACACCAGGTCGGCGTCATCGGTGACCAGCTGGTCGCGCAGCACGTCGAAGCCGATCTCGTTGACCGAGGCGTAGGTGACATCGCACTCGTAGGCCGCGCGGCGTTCCTGCGCGGTCGACTCGGCGGTGATCCAGCCGACGGTGAGACCCATCGACTCGATCAGCGGCGCCATCCACTCGGCGTCGCGGCGGGCCAGGTAGTCGTTGATGGTCACGACGTGGACGTTGCGCCCGGCCAGGGCGTAGCCGGCGGCGGCAATGGCACCCGAGAGGGTCTTGCCCTCACCGGTGGCCATCTCGATGACGTCGCCGGCCAGCATGCGCAGCGCACCGGACAGCTGGACATCGAACGGGCGCAGGCCCGTGGTGCGCTCGGCGGCTTCGCGGGCGATGGCCAGGAACTGCGGGATGTCGGACGACGAGGCGAGGTCGCCGAGCTCCAGCAGCTTCGCGGCCTTGGCGAGTTGCTCGTCGTCGAGGCCCTTGGCCTTCTCGTCGAACTCGGCCGAGGCATCCACCTCAGCCATCGATTGAGCCTTGGTCTTCTCGGTGGTGGCACCGAGCATGCGCCAGAAGCCCCGGCTGATGCGGCCGGGGCCGGCAACGCTGTCCTTGCGAGTTTTCGCCACGGGTCAACGGTACCGTCGGCGCCTTGGCGGACGGCGACGCACTCACTGCCGGTGAGTTCGCCGCACCGTCTCACCCCGCGCGCCGCGCAACCGTCGTTCTCGGGCGTGACCGCTATCTTTGCTTCACTGCCCGCGACTCAACCCGGGGGCGGGTCTGACGACGCACCGAAACTCACATTTCGCCAGTCATCTGACACACACGCGCGCCTTCGCCGGGATGCCGGGGTAGGTTCGCCGGGAAGCCAGCAGATCGGGCGTCGCGTGGTCGGCGCCGCAGGAGGAGAATCGCGTTGGAGAAGTTCACCCCGTCCATGGACTGGGGACACGAGCTCGTCCCGTCCCTGATCTGGATTTCCAAAGCGTGGGCGATCAGCGCCGTTTTGAGTCTCATCGTGCTGGTCCTGCTGGCCCGCTACACGGTGTGGGGCAGGCAGTACTGGCGGATCACGGGCGACTACTTCAAAGGCCGGCAAAGCATCGGCGTCTGGATCTGGATCGCCGTCCTGCTGCTCTCGACGATCATCTCGGTGCGCCTCGACGTCTTGCTCAGCTACTACAGCAATGACCTGTTCACGTCGCTGCAGGTGGCGTTCCAGGGCGCGGGCGGCGGCAACGAGGAGGTTCGCCAGTCCGGTATCCACGGATTCTGGGCGGCGCTGATCCTGTTCGGCATCCTGGCGACGATCTACATCAGCCGGGTGATGCTGGACATCTACCTGATGCAGCGGTTCATCATTCGCTGGCGGGTGTGGCTCACCGACCGGCTCACCTGCGACTGGCTCGATGACCACGCCTACTACCGCACCCGGTTCACCGACAGCGACATCGACAACCCCGACCAGCGCATCCAGTACGACATCGACATCTTCACCGCCGGGGTGGGGTCCTCCCCGAACACGCCGATGATCGGCAGCTCCAGCACACTGCTGTTCGGCGCGATCAACTCGTTGGTGACGGTGGTTTCGTTCACCGTGATCTTGTGGAACCTGTCGGGTCCGCTGACATTCCTCGGCGTCACCCTCGGGCACGCCCTGTTCTGGGTGGTGCTGGTCTACGTATTGCTTGCGACGGTCATCGCGTTCTGGATCGGCCACCCGCTGATCCGGCTCAGCTTCCGCAACGAGCTCACCAACGCCGTCTTCCGCTACGCGCTGGTCCGGCTGCGTGATTCGGCCGAGGCTGTCGGCTTCTACCGTGGCGAGAACGCCGAGCGGGGCCTGCTGCGCGCCAAATTCGCCCAGATCATCGCCAACTACAAGCGCTACGTGAATCGCACGATCGCGCTGACCGGCTGGAACCTGTCGATGAGCCAGATCATCAACCCGCTGCCGCTGGTCATCCAGGCGCCGCGGCTGTTCGCCGGGCAGATCGACCTCGGTGACGTCACCCAGTCGTCGAGCGCATTCGGGTCGATCCACGACTCGCTGTCGTTCTTCCGCAACGCCTACGACTCGTTCGCCTCGTACCGGGCGGCCATCATCCGTCTGCACGGGCTCGTGGAGACCAACGCCGAGGCGCGCGAGCTGCCCAAGCTGACGACGGTCACCAGCCAGGACGGTTCGGTGGAACTGCGCCGGGTCGAGGTCCGCACACCCAGCGGCAGCCAGCTCGTCGATCCGATCGACCTGCGGCTGGAGCCGGGCGAGACGCTGGTCATCACCGGGCCTTCGGGGGCGGGCAAGACCACGCTGCTGCGCAGCCTGGCCCAGCTGTGGCCGTTCACCTCCGGCACCCTGTGCCGGCCCGAGGACGACGACACCATGTTCCTGTCGCAGATGCCGTACGTCCCGCTGGGCGACCTGCGGACCGTGGTGTCCTACCCGGCCACCTCCGGGGAGATCAGCGACGACGACCTGCAACATGCACTGTCCAAGGTCGCCCTGTCGCACTTGACGATTCGCCTCAACGAGTCCCAGGACTGGGCCAAGGTGCTGTCGCCGGGCGAGCAACAACGCATCGCGTTCGCCCGTGTGCTGCTGACCAAACCGAAGGCGGTCTTCCTCGACGAAGCCACCTCGGCGCTCGACGAGGGTCTTGAGTTCGCGCTCTACGAGATGGTGCGCACCGAGCTACCGGACACCATCCTGGTCAGCGTCAGCCACCGCAGCACCGTCGAGCAGCACCACGCCCGGCACCTGGAACTGCTCGGCGAGGGTCAGTGGCGCCTGGGCCACGTCGAAGGTAACGAGCCCGCTACCGTTTAGCCTGCGGCGCTGGCACTTTCAGCGGCCACCTTGGCGGCGTGCGTTCCGGCGCGCCGCCCGAAGAACGAGCCCTCCCCCAGCTGGGTGCCGCTGGCGTAGCCCTTGCCGTCCTGGGCGATGTTGGACGCGCACGCGCCCGCCGCATACAAGCCCGGGATCACGCTGCCGTCGGCGCGCAACACCTCGCCGTCGACATCGGTGGCCAGACCGCCGACGGTGAAGCCGGAGTACATCGCCTTGCCCAGCGTCAGGTCGAAGGCACCCCACGGCCCCTTGTCTTGCGGCGCAAGGAATTCCGGCTGCTTATGCAACTCCGGATCCTCGCCCTTGGCGGCGTGCTCGTTGTAGTTGTTCAGCGTCTCGACGAGGTTGCCCGTCGGGATGCCCAGCGCGGCCTCCATCTCCTCGACCGTCTCCCAGCCGTCGATGAAGGTAATCAGCGGGATCTCCGGGCGCTGCATGTGCGCCTCGTCGACGATCAGGTACGCCGCACTGTCCGGCTGGTCCATCACGAAACCCGAAGTGCGCGAATGGTAGGAGTCTTCGGTGACGAACCGCTTCCCCTCCTTGTTGACGATGATTCCGGTCAGCAGGATGGACGGCGGGTAGACGGGCGCGGTGATGAAGACCTGGTCCATGTGCTTGGTGGCCCCGCCCACCGACTCGCCGAGGCGGATGCCCAGGCCGTCGTCGTAGGTGTTGCCGAGCACGAAGGGCTTCTCGGCGAGCTTCGGCGTGAGCTTGGCGACCATCTCGGGGTTCATCACGAAACCGCCTGCGGCGATCACCACCGCCTTCGCGCGGATCGAGCCGGTCTCGGTGAACTTCTTCCACGAGACGCCCACGACAGCCTCGTCCTCGACGACGAGATTCGTTGCGCCCGTCTCATAACGGATCTGCACACCCTGTTCGGCGGCCCGCTTGAGCAGCAGGTCGATCACCATCGCCGCACCCTGGGTGTCACCGGGAACCGGGACCTTGTGGCCGCGCGGGGCGGGCACCGCCATGTTCCTATACGGCCACACCTTCTCGTTGCCGGTGAACATCAGACCCTCGGTGTTGGGCTGGATCACCGCCTTCTCCGGGTAGTAGCTGCGCTCGAACGCGATCCCCAGCTCCTCGAGCCAGTTGAAATGCTCGACGCTGCCTTCGCAATAGGCGCGGATCTTGTCGAGTTCGGGCTCGCGCGATACCGCGACGAGGTACTTGTACATCTCTTCGACGCTGTCGGCATGCCCGGTCGCCTGCTGGACGGCGGTTCCGCCACCGAGGTAGAAGTGGCCGCCGGCCATCGAGGTGGTACCGCCGGCGACGGCGGCGCGCTCGAGCACCAGCACCCGCGCGCCGGCGGCCGCGGCGCTGACCGCCGCGCAGCCGCCGCCGATGCCGAAGCCGATCACCACGACGTCGACCTCGTCGGACCAGTCGGTCACATCCGAGGCGGCGACGGTCGTGGGAATGTCCAGGCCACTCATTGCTGCTCCTGTTTCACATAGTCGAAGAACGTGCGGATCTCGTCGGGGATGTAGGCGATTTCGAGGTAGGGGACGCCGGCCGCGGCGGCGGACAGGTACGCGAACCGCATGCCGCCGGGCATCACGCCGCGGGCGACGACCTCCGCGGACGGGCCGCCGCCGGTCAGCGCGGCGTCGAACGCATCGGTGTCGGGGACCTCCACGCAGATGTGGTGCAGACCGGGGCCACTCTGGTCGAGGAACTCGGTGTAGATGCTCTCGCCGCGCGTCGGTGCGATGAGTTCGAGCTGGGTGTCGCCGGCGTAGCTCAACGAGATGTCGGCGTGGTAGTCGGCGGGTCGGCCGCGGTGTTCACAGGTGTCCGGCCCGAAGTGCACATCGGGCATGCGAATCCATTTCCTGGCCCCGAGCAGCGTGGTTAGCGCCGCCTCGGTGGCGTCCAGGTCGCGGGTCACCCACGCGATCTGGACAGGTGTCTGGTCGGTCATCGGTTTGAGGATATCCCCGGCCCGCCGGTGTGGCTAGAACGTGTTCTAGTTTTGCGGTCCCGCGGTCAGCAGGTCGATGGCCAGGTGCAGCTGCTCGTCGAACAACGCCCGAGGATCACTGAAGGTGTCGGTGCCGTACTGACCGAAGACCTCGAGGCTGATGGCTCCGATCATCATGGCCCAGATCGCGGTGCACCGGATCACCAGCGCATCGTCGCCGGGAAAGCCGAACTCGTCCCGCACATGGACCAGGTCGGTCGACATCGGTTGGGCGGCATGGTGGTCCGTGAGGGCGATATCGCCGGTGGCCACGCCGGTGGCGACCGCGTCGAACAACATGCCGATCACCCGGGTGCCGGGTCCGGTGGTCAGCTCGGCCGGCGCCTTGTAGCCCGGCACGGGACTGCCGTACAGCAGGGCCCACTCGGCGGGCTGGTCCAGCGCCCAGCCGCGAATGGCGTGGGCGATGGTCGCGACGTCGGCCCGCCAGCCGCCGTCGGCGGCCACCCGCGCCTGCCCGACCGCATCGGCGAGGTCGGAGTACGCATCGATCAGCAGGAGGGTCAGCAGCGCATCACGGCTGGCGACGTAGCGGTACACCGCCGAGGACACCATGCCCAGCTCGCGGGCGATGGCCCGCACCGACAGTCCGGCCGCGCCCACGGTGGCCAATTGCCGGCGCCCGAGCTCGACGATCTGGGCTTCGAGGCGTTGCCGGGTGTCCTCGCGTTTCCCCACGCGCCGAGTCTGACACAGCCGAGATCACTGCTCTTGCTTTTCGTCCACACCGCTGGCATCCTCGTTCTGAGAGCACCGCTCTCTAATCTTCGAGTCGATGGGACACACCATGAATCAGCACTACGAGCGCCCGAACGCCGCCGCCCGCGCGGCCAACGCCGTCATCCGCAGGCTCGCCGAGGCGGGCATCAGCATCGCGGGCACACGGGCGCTCCGCGTGCGGGGCCGCAAAACCGGCGCGCTGCAGAATGTGGTCGTCAACGTGCTGCGGGTCGGCGACACCGAGTACCTGGTCTCCCCGCGCGGCAACACCCAGTGGGCGCGCAACGCGCGAGCGGCCGGCGAGGTGGAACTCGGCCCGCGCTGGCGTCGTACCCATGTCGCGCTCACCGAGGTCGACGACGACGCCAAGCCGGCGCTGCTCAAGAGCTATCTCGACCGGTGGTACTGGGAGGTCAAAGGCCACATCGCCGGCCTCACACCGGAGTCGACGACCGCCGAATTGCGTTCGGCCGCACCGGTTATCCCGGTGTTCGCGCTCGCGCGCTAGTTGGCGTTGGCTTGCTCTGCAGCAGCCACGTTGACCACGTCGGCACCGGCGCGCACCTGCTGGCTGGTGGCCACCCACGACACCGCCGCGGGCAGATTGCCCCACGTGCTGTTGAACAGCCCGACGATGACGGCCTTGTTGTTGTCGATCGGCATGTAGACCGGGCCGCCCGAGTCGCCCTTCTGGCTGACCACGCCGTTCTCCATGGTGAACCAGCCGTTGTTGACCCGCTCGATCGATCCGCAGCTCTCGCCGGTGATCACGCCGAAGTGGCAGACCGGCTGGCCGTTGGCCATCGGCGGCGCCGCCTCGGCGACCAGCTGGCGCCCGCCGGGCAGGATGTTGTTGATCGAGACATCGGCGCCCAGGGCGATCATCTCGTAGTCGGAGATCACCTGGTCGGTGCGCACGACGGCGCCGTCCGGGGTGTTGTCCTGGAACGTCGTCACCATGCCGATGAAGCGCCCGTCGCGGTCGGTGACCGGGCCGTCCGCCTGGCAGTGACCGGCGGAGTAGGCGACCCGCGCCACCGGATCCACGTAGCCCAGGGTGCAGACATTGCTCGCCTGGCGGATCTCCATCCCGGGCGAGACGACCGCACCGGGTGTCGCGTGGGCCAGCGGGGCGATGATCGCGGACGCGGCCAGAGCCGCGGCGGTGGAGACGAAGCCCAGTGAAAAACGAGTCACCCTACACCCCGATCGGTCGGCGGTACGTCAAGGACGCGCCGCGGAAGTATCTCGACTGTGTATCGGCGCCGATCTCAAATCGTTACCAACGAACTATGGCGTACCCGGCGTGTCGCCGCAGGAATCGCCGCAGATGGGGTTAAAAGCCAGAGTTAGGAGTCGAACCCGAGGCCCAACCGGTCGAGGGTGCGCAGGATGAGGTTGCGCTTGCCCTCGTTGTGATCGGCCTGGTCCAACGACCACCGGGTGGCCTGAATGCCCACGCTGGCCACCGGTTCGGGCGGGAACGGCAACGGCTTGCGGTTGACCATCTCCAGCTCGGTCCGCTCAGTGGGGTGACCCTCGAGCAGGTCCAGGCAGACGTCGGCGGCGAACCGTGCGGCGCCGACCCCCAGACCGGTGAATCCGTTGACGTAGGCGATCCGGCCTCGCCCGGCCAGACCCCAGTGCGCACAGAACCGGGTGTTGGTGTCGATCGCGCCGGCCCAGCGGTGGCTGAACCGGACGTCCTCGAGTTGCGGGAACGTGATGAAGAAGTGGGCGGCCAGCTTGCGGTAGCTCTCGGGCCGGTCTTCGTACATCGCATCGACGCGTCGGCCGTAGTGATAGACGGCGTCGTAGCCGCCCCAGATGATCCGGTTGTCCGCCGAGAGGCGGTAGTAGTGGAACTGGTTGGCGCTGTCGCCGATGCCCTGCCGGTTGCGCCATCCGATCCGGTCCATCTGATCGCTCGTGAGCGGCTCGGTGGACAGCACGTAGTCGTACACCGGGATGGTGTGAAACCGGTTTCTCTTCAGCAGGCTCGGAAAGACGTTGGTGGCCAACACAACCTGGTCGGCCTGGAGCACCCCGGCGGAGGTCTCCACCCGTATCCCCCGCTGTTCGCGTTGCACCGACGCCGCCGCGGTGTGTTCGAAGATCTCGACGCCGGCCTCCGTGCAGGCCCGGGCGAGCTCGAAAACCAGCCGGGCCGGATGGACGATCGCGCAGGTGTCGGTCGCCCACAGCCCGGCACGGTAGGTCGGCGAGTCGATCTCGGCGCGCACGGCCGCCTGATCCAGGAACCCGCCCTCGCCGTCGGCGGCGCCCTCGGCCAGCCATTCGACCTGATGCGGTTCGGTGGCGACCGTGAGCATGCCGGTGCGCTCCCAGTCCACGTTCAGGCCGTAGGAAGCGATATCGGCCTGCATGCCGTCGAGATTGGCCAGGCCGAGCTTCTCCAGGCGGTCGAATTCGGTGGGCCAGCGCGACTTTCCGTTCTCGGCGCCGTGCGTGATGCTGGCCTCGACGAAGCCGCCGTTGCGTCCCGATGCCGCCCAGCCGACCCGTTCGGCTTCGATGAGCACGACCCGCGCCCCGGGGTTGCGTGACTTCGCATGCAGGGCCGACCACAGCCCGGCATAGCCGCCGCCGACCACCAACAGGTCACACGTCAGGTCGCCGGAGAGCCGGGGGTAGTCGGGACGGGCGAGCAGCGATGAGTCCAGCCACATCGATCCGAACGCGGCGGAGCCCAGCGCCCGGGCGATCAGGGCGGGGTCGACGTCGCGGTCAAATACGGTCTGCACCCCAGCATGGTGCCATGACGGCGGCGTCCTACCGGGCGAACCGCGCGAGTAGGGGCCCGACGATGGCCAGGACGAAAACGTACGGCGTGGCCAGCGTTCCCACCGCAGCCACGGTGGTCCCCGCCAACCCGATGATCACCAGCGAGAACTCGCCGCGGGCGACCAGCGCGGTGCCCGCCCGAAGCTGGCCCGGCCTGCCGACTCCGTCGCGGCGGGCGGCATACACGCCGGTGGCCACCTTGGTGACCGCCGTGACCGCGGCCAGCAGCACAGCCGCCGGCAACATCGGCACCAGGTCCGCGGGTGCCACGGACAATCCGATCGCCAGGAAGAACACCGCCGCGAACAGATCACGCAGCGGGGTCAGCACGGCGCGGGCCCGCTCGGCGGTGTCCCCGGTCAGCGTCAGCCCGACCAGGAATGCACCCACCGCGGCCGAGGCGTGCAGATGTTCCGCCGCCGCGGCCACCAGCAGGGTCAGCCCGAGGATGCGTAACAGGAGTTGTTCGTCGTCGGGATGGCTGATCAGCCGGCCCAGATGATGACCCCAGCGGTATGACGCCGCGAACACCAGCACCAGCGCGACCATCGCGGCAGCCATCCACAGCAGCGCCTCCCACCACGTGCCGCCGGCCGCCAGCACGGCCAGCAGCGGCAGGTAGGCGGCCATCGCGAAGTCCTCGAGCACCAGGATCGACAGCACGGCAGGCGTTTCCCGGTTACCCAGCCGGCGCAGGTCGTTGAGCAGTCGGGCGATCACGCCCGACGAGGAGATGAACGTGATTCCTGCCATCGCCAGGATGCCGACGAAGTTCAGGCCGAGCAGCCAGCCGGCGATCGCGCCCGGGGTGGCGTTGAGGACAAGGTCGACGCCGGCCGAGGGCAGGTGTCGCCGCATGCTGGCGGCGAACTCGCCGATGGAGAACTCCAGGCCCAAGGTCAGCAGGAGCAGCACCACGCCGATCGTGGCACCGGTGGACACGAACTCCCCCGCCGCCGGAACGGGCGCGATACCGCCGTTGCCCAGGGCCAGTCCGGCGAGCAGGTAGAGCGGGATCGGTGACAGCGCGAACCGGCGCGCCAGGGTTCCGAGGATTGTCAGGACCGTGAAGATGACGCCGAGCTCGAGCAGTAGCGCCGCCGACACAGCCACTTAGATCATCCTTGGTCGACGATTCGACGGACGCCGGAAATGCCGTGTTCGGTGCCGATCACGACCAGAACGTCGCGGGCGTGCAGCACCTGGTCGGGTTTCGGCGAGGCCAGCACCTCTTCGTCGCGCACGATCGCCACGATCGATGCGCCGGTGCGGGTGCGGGCCTTGGTGTCGCCCAGCGGCCGGTCGACGAATGGTGATCCCGCCACGATCTCGATCTGGCCGGCGTCCAGGCCGGGCACTTCCTTGGTCAAGTCGGCGAAGCTCTCCACCATCCGCGGCGCACCGAGGATCTGGGCAAGCGCGTCGGCTTCCTCGTCGGTGAGGCGGAACACCGGGCGCGCTTGGTCGGGGTCCGGGGCGCCGTACACGACGACTTCGAAATCACCGCCGCGGCGGGCGATCACACCGATGCGATTGCCATCGGCGTTGTCGAACTCGTACCGCAGCCCGACTCCGGGCAGCAGGACTTCTTTGACCTCCATGGGCTCCATCCTCGATGACGGCACCGATGTTGACTAGCTTGCGGCCACCGTAGTCGCCGGCTGCCGGGTGGTGCTGGGCGCCCAACCGGGCGGACCGAAGACGTAGCCGAGCCGGTCACGCCAGCGGCGCGCCGAGCGGACGTCGCGGGCGATCGCCGCGTACTCGTGGGTCTGCAGTGTCCAGATGTTGAACGTGGTGACCGGCTTGGTGAGCCCGTAGTGCGGGCGGAACAGCTCGGGCTGGAATGTTCCGAACAGGCGATCCCAGATGATCAGGATGCCGCCGTAGTTCTTGTCGAGATACTCCGGGTCCATCCCGTGATGGACCCGGTGGTGCGACGGCGTGTTGAACACGAACTCGAAGGCCCGCGGCAGCTTGTCGATGCGTTCGGTGTGGATCCAGAACTGGTAGATCAGGCTGATCGAGAAGCTGGTGAACACCATCCACGGCGGAACACCCAACAGCGGCAACGGAATCCACATGATGATCTCGCCGCTGTTGTTCCACTTCTGCCGCAGCGCGGTCGCGAAGTTGAAGTATCGGCTGGAGTGGTGTGCCTGGTGGGTGGCCCAGATCAGCCGGACCCGGTGGGCGGTGCGGTGGTAGACGTAGAACAACACGTCCACTCCGACGATCGCGATCACCCACGTGTACCACTTGGTCGGCGAGAGGTGCCACGGCGCGACGTAGGCGTACAGCGCGGCGTAGCCGAGCAGGGCCAGGAACTTCCAGACGCCCATCGTCGCGACCGACATCAGCCCCATCGAGATCGAGGCCCATGCGTCGCGTGCGTGATAGGCGCCGGACGCGGGTTGTTGGGCTTCGGTCAGCTGTTCGAGCTTGCGGGCCGCGGTCCACTCGAGGATGAGCAGCAGCAGGAAGAACGGGATTGCGAACAGCACGGGCTCACGCATCTGCGGCGGGAGAACGGACAACAGTTCACCGATTCGGTCCACGCGACACCTCCCGGCGGGAGTCTAACGCGATCCGTGCCCGTTGTTAGACACGGCGTCAAGAAGCGTCAGCGGAAGCTGAGCACCTCGTCGCCCCAGGCCTGCCGAATCGGCCGGTCCAGGTCGTCGACGACGCGATCGCGGCGATCGATGACCAGCGTTGCGCGGTCGTCGAGGCGATACGGCGCCCACTGCGGCTGGCCCACCGGCAGGTTGGGGTCACCGGTGGCCGCGAACGCCGTCCAGCGGGCGCGCATCCGCTCCGACAGTTCCTCGCCGGTCTTGAGCCCGCCGAGTTTGAACGTGACGTCGCGGGGACCCGAGATCAGGTTGCCCCACACGTAGATCAGTTCGGTGGCGTGGGCGGCGCCCAGCCGGATCGTCTTGAAAAGCGGTGTGGCCCAATCAAATCGGTATAGGTAGACCGGTGCGACGGTGGTGTGTCCCTCGGCGAACCACACCGTCGGCATCCGGAAGCCGACGTCGCTGGCCACCCACAGGCTGCGGGTGCGGGCCATCTTCGCCGGATATACCGAACTGACCTGCTCGGCCGTCGGCAGTTGCAGACCCGGCTGGTCGTTGGCCATCTCACTGAACATCGTGCGGACGGACTTGGGCGCGATCGGCATCAGCGGTGAACGCATCAGCCGGAACAGCGCGGCCTCGTTCTTGTTGGTGCCGATCAGCAGCGGCACCGGGTGCGTCTTGCCGGCCCTGGCCAGCGTGACCGGGTAGTCCGGCACGAGGTCCCCGTCGACGGTGGGTGCGAACGCCAGCAGCCCGGGCGTGGTGGCCGGGACATGGTCGAAGATGTGCTGTGACGCGTCGACCAGGGTGTCGACGGGCGCCCGGTGCGCCTCGGCCGCGGTCATGCCGAGCCGATCGAGGAACAGCTCGGTCATGGCGCCCGCGCGTTCCGCGCCGTAGATCGAGGTGGCAGGCGCGCTTTGGGCGATGGCCCGCGAGAACAGACCGGCGGCCTCCGGAACGGCCAGCAGCGTGGTGGTGATCGCGGCTCCGGCGGATTCACCGAACAACGTCACCCGGTCCGGGTCGCCACCGAATTCGGCGATGTTGTCCTGCACCCAGCGCAGCGCGGCCAGCACGTCACGCAGGGCGACGTTGCTGTCGAACCCGGCCGAGGAGAGATCGAGGAAGCCCAGCGCGCCGAGCCGGTAGTTGATCGTGACGACGACGACGTCGGAACCGGTGGCCAGCACGGTGCCGTCGTACATCGGCTGGCTGCCCGACCCGAAGATGTAGGCGCCGCCGTGCACCCACACCATCACCGGTTTGGGCTCGCCGGTGGCCGCTGTCCCGGTCCCGGATGGCGCCCAGATGTTGAGGAACAGACAGTCCTCGTCGGCGTGGGTGCCCAATCCCATCGGGATGGGGCTGCGCGGCTGCGGGCTGACCGGGCCGAACGTCGTCGCGTCGGCGACCTCGGTCCACGGCTGCGGCGGAACCGGGGCCCGCCAGCGCAGGTCTCCGACCGGCGGGGCGGCATAGCGAATGCCCTTCCACGTCCTGACCCGGCCGTCGTCGGCCCCGCGGACCGGCCCGTAGCGGGTCTCGACGATGGGGCTGTCCACGATCGGCCGCACGCTCGCATCCGCTGTCATCGGTTGTCCTCCTGCCACGTCATGCGATGTCGACGAACGACACCACCCATCCACGCTACCGACGGGTAACGCGTCCGGGCGGGCGGCCGCTGGTCTATCCGGTCACCCGCGGCGGCCGCGTATGACGGCGGCCACACCCTGTCGGCCCAGCTATCCTGACCGGCGTGCGGAAATGGGTGCTCCTGTTGGCCGCTATCGCCGTGGAGGTCACCGGCACCCTGTCGCTGCGCGCGTCGCAAGACCATTCGGCCTGGCTGGTTCTGGTGGTGACCGGCTATCTCGCCTCGTTCTACTTCCTGGCGTTGGTGCTGCGGGCCGGAATGCCGGTCGGGGTGGCCTACGGCGTCTGGGGTGCGGTGGGAACCGCGGCGACGGCCATCCTGGCGGCGGTGATCTTCGGTGACCCGTTCACCCTCCCGATCGTCGCCGGGATCGCGTTGATCATCGCGGGTGTCCTGCTGGTCGAGCTCGGTTCGCGGAATCACGCCGGCGAAGAGGGCACGCCATGATGTGGCTGACGCTGGCCGGGGCCATCCTCATCGAGGTGTGCGCGACCCTGTGTCTGCGCGCCTCGGACGGCTTCCGTAAGAAGGCGTGGGTCGCACCGATGCTGCTCGGCTACCTGGTCTCGTTCACCCTGCTGTCGGTGACGCTGTCGCTGGGCATGCCGGTCGGGGTCGCCTACGGCGTGTGGTCGGCGGCCGGCGTCGCCCTGATCGCGGTGATCGCCCGGGTGGTGTTCGCCGAGCCGCTGACCCCGTTGATGGTGGGCGGCATCGCGCTGATCATCGCGGGTGTGCTCACGATCGAACTGAGCGGCGCCGTGGGCTGAGAGCCCGGGCCAGCAACACCGCAGCCAGTCCGGCCACCGGAACGGTCAGCAGACCGACTCGCAGCGACACGGCGTCGGCGAGCGCACCGACGAGGATCGGCGAGCCGAGGAATCCCACTCGCATCAGCCAGGTCAGCACTGTCAGACCGGTGCCCGGCCGCAGTCCCGGCAGTTCGTCGGCGGCGTGCATGGCAACGGGCACCAGGGTGGCCGAGCCGAATCCGGCGGCGGCGAATCCCGCGATGGTGCCGGGGATGCTGGGAAACGCCAGGGCGCCCGCCATGCCGACGGCGACGATCACGCCGCCGGCGCGGGCGACCGTGCACGGGCCCCATCTGTCGGTCAACCGGTCGCCGACAAGGCGGCCGATGAACTGGAAGCCGACCAGCGCGACGTAGCCGAACGCGGCGAGCGCAGCGGGCGCCGACAGCGAATCCCGCAGATACAGCGTGGCCCACGAGCTGCCCGCGTCCTCCACGGCGGCACCGGCGATCGCGATGGCCACCAGCGCGGCCAACGCGACATAGACACTGCGGCCCGCCCGTTCTGCGGCCCGCTCGCCCGCCGGGGTTTCGGTGTGGTCGTGGTCGGGACCGGGCAGCAGATACCGGTAGGCGACCAGGCACACCGCGCTGAACAGCAGAGCGGATCCCGAGAGCTGCGCCACCCGGGGAATGCCGAGATAGATTGCGCCCGCCCCGATCAGGCCGCCCAGCACCGCCCCCGACGACCACACCGCATGCAGCGAGTTGATGATGAACCGGCCGTACGCGCGCTGCACGCGCAGCCCGTGCACGTTCTGGGCGACGTCGGTCACCGAGTCGACCGCACCGGCGCAGAACAGCGCCGCTGCCAGCGTCAGGCCGGTGGGTGCCAGGCCGGCGAGGACGGTGAACATGGCGAGCAGCAGAGAACTCGCGACCGCGACCACCGACGAGCGGTAGCGGCGGACCAGGGCCGCCGCGGTCACCCCGGTTGTGAGCGCGCCCGCCGAGAACGCGGCCACCGCCAGACCGAACGCCGAGTTGGACAGCGCCAGGTCAGCCTTGATCTCGGGCAGGCGCGGCAGCAGGTTGGCGAACAACGCACCGTTGGTCAGGAACAGCGCGGCGCTGGCGATGCGGGCTCGCCGATTTCGCACAGCGAGTCCAGGGCCGCCCATGTGAGGCGAGGTTACGGGCAACCAAGCAAGATGGCACACATGACTGCTTCGTCGCTGGCCGAACTCGCCCATCGGTTCGGTGTCTCCACCGAGTACTACGACTGGACCGGGCGGTCCGTGCCGGTCGAGGAGGACACCCTGGTGGCGGTGCTGGCCGCGCTCGGTCTCGAGGCCGGGACCGAAGAGGGCCGCGCCGCAGCGCTTTCGGCCGACGACACCCGGTATTGGTCCCGGTCACTGCCGCCGACGATCGTCGGCCGCGCCGACAGTGAGACCTCGTTCTGGGCGCATGTCACCCACGGCGACCCGGCGCATGTCTGGGTCCGGTTGGAGGACGGCACGGTACGCACCGGGGTGCGCCAAGCCGACAACTTCACCCCACCGCACGACCTGGACGGCAGGCTGGTGGGTGAGGCGACGTTCGTGCTGCCCGCCGATCTGCCGCTGGGCTATCACAGCGTCCATCTGAGCTCGGGTGGTCAGGAGTTCAGCACGCCGCTGATCGTCACCCCGGCCTGGCTGGGGCTGCCGGCCCGGCTCGGCGCGCGCCGGACGTGGGGCCTGGCCACCCAGATCTATAGTGTGCGCTCCGAAAACTCTTGGGGCGTAGGCGATCTTGGCGACCTCACCGATCTTGCCGTGTGGGCCGGGGCCCGGCACGGGGCCGGTTACATCCTGGTCAACCCGCTGCAGGCGGCCGCACCGACCCGGCCCATGGAGCCCTCCCCTACCTGCCGACGTCACGACGGTTCACCAATCCGATCTACCTGCGCGTCGAGTCCGTTCCCGAGTTCGCTCACCTGCCCAAGCGCGGCCGGGTCTGGAAGTTACGGGCCGCGGTTCAGGCCCGGGCGCGCAAGATCGACGCCATCGACCGTGACTCGGCGTGGGCCGCGAAACGTACTGCGCTGAAAGCGATTTACCGGCTGCCCCGGTCGGCGGGCCGCCAACTCGCCTTCGAGGCCTTCACCGAGCGGGAAGGCCAGGCCCTCGACGACTTCGCCACCTGGTCGGCGCTGGCCGAGAAGTACGGCGCCAACTGGCGGAAGTGGCCCAAAGGGCTACGGCAACCGGGCAGCCCCGAGGTGGCCGAGTTCGTCCAACGGCACAGCTCGGCGGTGGATTTTCACCGCTGGCTGCAGTGGCAGCTCGACGATCAGCTCGCCGCCGCGCAGTCCCAGGCCGTCCGCACCGGGATGGCGCTGGGCATCATGCACGACCTGGCCGTCGGCGTGCATCCCGACGGCGCGGACGCCTGGGCATTGCAGAACGTGTTGGCCACCGGGGTCGCCGCCGGCGCCCCGCCCGACGAGTTCAACCAGCTGGGCCAGAACTGGTCGCAACCGCCATGGCGGCCCGATCAGCTCGAAGAGCTTGGCTACCAACCCTTTCGGGATCTGATCGCGGCGATCCTGCGGCACGCCGGCGGGGTGCGCATCGATCACATCATCGGACTGTTCCGGCTGTGGTGGATCCCGTCCGGCGCGGCGCCGACGAAGGGCACCTATGTGCGCTACAACCACGACGCGATGATCGGGATCGTCGCGCTCGAAGCTCACCGGGCCGGCGCCGTCGTCGTCGGCGAGGATCTCGGCACGGTGGAACCGTGGGTGCGTGACTACCTGCGGGCTCGCGGCCTGTTGGGCACCTCGATTCTGTGGTTCGAACTGGATCGCGACTCCGGCGGCGGGCCACTGCCGGCCGAGCGCTGGCGGGAGTTGTGCTTGTCCTCGGTGACCACGCACGACCTGCCGCCGACGGCCGGCTATCTCGCCGGTGAGCACGTGCGGTTGCGTGACGAGCTCGGCCTGCTCACCCGCCCGGCGGAGGACGAACTGGCCGACGATCGCGCCGAGCAGGCAGCGTGGCTGGCCGAGCTCCGCCGGGTCGGGCTTCTCGGCGACGACGCCGACGAGGAGCAGGTGATCCTGGGCTTGTACCGGTATCTGGCGCGGACCCCGTCGCGGCTGCTGGCGTTGGCGCTGACCGATGCGGTGGGCGACCGTCGCACTCAGAACCAGCCCGGCACCACCGACGAGTACCCGAACTGGCGCGTCCCGCTGACCGGACCCGACGGCTCGCCGCTGTTGCTCGAGGATGTGCTCACCGACCCGCGGGCGCAGCGGCTGGCAGCGGTGATGCAGTCCGCGACCGCGCCACACCCGGAGTAGCGGTGCCGAAATACAGCGCGGGCGTTCTGCTGCACCGACACGTCGACGACGTCGTGGAGGTGCTCATTGGGCATCCCGGTGGCCCGTTCTGGGCACGCAAGGACGACGGCGCATGGTCGATTCCCAAGGGCGAGTACGACCCCGACATCGACGACCCGTGGGACGCCGCACGGCGTGAATTCGCCGAAGAGCTGGGATCCGATGTGCCGCAGGGTATCCGGATCGAGTTCGATGCGGTCAAGCAGCCGAGCGGCAAGGTGTTGACGGTGTTCGCCGTCGAGGCCGACCTGGATGTGACCAACGCCCAGAGCAATACCTTCACGCTGGAGTGGCCGAAGGGGTCGGGGCGCATGCAGGAGTTCCCCGAACTGGACCGGGTGGGATGGTTCGCGGTGGCACGGGCACGCCGCAAGTTGCTCAAGGGCCACCTGGTGTTCCTGGACCGGCTGATGGCTCATCTGCCGGGACTGGGCGAAGGCGACGCGGAACCTGAGGGTTAGCCTCACGACGTGAAGTTCGCCGTCGTCGCTCCCATTGCCGCGGGGGTCACCGCGGACCCCGTGTGGATGACGGAGTTCGCCCGCCATCTCGAGGCGTGTGGCTTCGAGTCGCTCGTCATGGCCGAGCACACGGTGCTGGTGACGCAGTACACCAGCGTGTATCCGTACGACCCGTCCGGCCGGGTCGAGGTGGCCCCGGAGTGCCCGGTGCCCGACCCGCTGGAGATGCTGGCGTTCCTGGCCGGTCAGACCACCACGCTGGGTCTGGCCACCGGGGTACTGGTGCTGCCCAACCACCATCCGGTGATGCTGGCCAAGCGGGCCGCCACGGTCGACGTGCTGTCCGGCGGACGGTTGCGCCTGTGCGTCGGGGTCGGCTGGTTGCGCGAGGAGATCGAAGCCTGCGGAGCAGGTTTCACCAGCCGCGGCCGTCGGGCGGACGAGCAGATCGAGGTGCTGCGCGCGCTGTGGGCCGACAATCCCGGCGGTGTGAGCCACCACGGCGAGTTCTACGACTTCGACCATGCGATGTCCTACCCGAAACCTGTTGCTGCCGAGGGTATTCCGATTCACATCGGTGGCCACAGCCGGTTGGCGGCACGGCGGGCTGGGCGCCTCGGTAACGGTTTCCAGCCACTCGGGGTCGGTGGCGCCGAGCTTGCGACGCTCATCGAGGTGATGCGACTGGCCGCCGAGGACGCCGGACGTGACCCCGCCTCCCTCGAGCTGTCGCTGGGCCATCTGGTGACGAAGGTCGACGCCGACCGGGCCGGGCGGTTGGCCGACGTCGGAGCCGGGCGGCTGGTGCTCGGGATGCCCGCGGTCACCGAGGTCGACGAAGCCAAGGACCTCCTGTCGGCATGCGCGCAGCGGCTGGGATTGCGGCCGTGAGCCTTTCGGTCGCCGACCGCTCGGACCTGTCGGACGTGGCGCATCGCTACGCGGCGGCGGTCGACGATCGCGATGTCGAGGCCGTGATCGGATTGTTCGCCGCCGACGGCGAATTGGTCCTGCCGGATCCGCCGGATGTGCTGACCCCGGCGCGGTCGCACCGCGGTCCTGACGCCATTCGCGATGCTCTCGCCGCGGCGACCAGCGTCGGGCGGACGCACCACAGCATCGACTCCGAGGTGTATGTGGCCGGCTCGAATCCCGCTGTCGCGCAAGGACGTATCGCGGCGACCGCGCACCACTTCAGCCGCCGATCCGAAGGCTTCACCGATCTGGTGTGGTACCTGCACTACGACGACGAGTACCAGCGCAGCGGGCCAGCCTGGGTGCTGACCCGCCGGGCCCTGACCATCGACGCGATCGAGACGCGGCCGGTCCGGCGCGTGCGCTGAGGGCCAAGCCGCACGCTGGCCACGCTCAGTTGCGGGACTGCAGCGCCTGCTGACCGAAGGTACCGGTTTCCAGCGAGCCGTCCGGCAGCACCAGATCGCCACTCTCGAGCCGAGACCGCAGGTAGGCGAACGTCTGCGCGGTCTGGGCGAACAGATGCTCGCCGGCCACCAACGCCGGTCGCGACTCCTCGTCGGCGGTGACGAATTGCGGCAGTGGTTGCACCACGGTGTGGTAGTCGACGTTGAAGAACAGCGGGAACGAATACCGCTCCTGCTTGACCTTCCGCACCCGATGCGACGTGGCCACGAAGGCGCCGTTGGTCCACAGTTCGAGCATGTCGCCGACGTTGACCACGAACGTTCCGGGGATCGGTGGCACGTCGATCCACTCCCCGGCGCCGTTGAGGACTTCGAGCCCGGGTGCGGTGGGCTTGAGAAGCGTGAAGCACTCGTAGTCGGTGTGTGCGCCGATACCTTGGGCGTCTTCGGCATCCGGGTTGTGCGGATAGTAGATCAGCCGCAACTGGCTCGGCGTCTTCGTGGCGTGCCGGGTGAAGGTGTCCGGATCCTCCCCCAGCGCGACGGCGAAGGCGCCCAACAGATCCTGGCCGACGCCCAGCACGGCCTGGTAATACTCGGTGACCGTCTCCGCGAAACCGGGAAGGTCGGGCCACACGTTGGGTCCGAGCATCGGGTTGCCTGCCAGATGGTCGGGGTCGTCGGCGGGCAACTCCAGTGCGGTGTCGAATGCTTCTTTGCAATCGGGTTTGTCGCCGTAGAACCCTTCCTCACCCACCGGCACATACCCGCGGTGGCAGTTCGACAGCCCGATGTAGGACTTCATCTTCTCCGCGACCGGCATGGCGAAGAACTGTTTGGTGGCCTCCAGTAGCCGATCGAAAAGGCCGTCGCTGACCGGCGTCCCCGAGATGTAGAAGAAGCCGACGTCGCGCGCCGCAGCGCCGAGTTCGGCTGCGACGCGGTCACGGTCGGCGGGGTCGGCGGACCGCAACCCGCCGATGTCGATGACGGGTACCGATTGGAATGATGTCGCCCCACTCACAGTGTCACGCTTCCTTCGCTTTCTTTGATGTCCCAGGCGATGTCGTCGTCGACTCGTAGCTGTCCTGAATCGATCCGAGGGCGCAGCAGGATCCCGACTCGGTGCGGATCGCTGGATTCCTCGATCCGCCAGTCGGTTCCGCTGACGGTCCCCAGTGAGATCTCCTGCGGGTTGGCCCAGCCGAACCGGCCCCCCACCCGCACCAGCACACCGGTCGAGTCCGGCGCCGACAGCACGAGTCCCCAGCAGGGTTGCGTCGTCGCGGGTTCGCGCTGCCAGTGCTCGGTGTAGTCGGCGTGTACCCCGATCTCCACGAGAGTGTCACCGGCCCAGCTCATCCGCCCCGCATCGGGAAGCTCAGGCGGCTGCAGGTCGACCAGGCGGGCCCATTCGAAGACGTCGTCGTGCTGGCCGAGCCGGCCGGCGAAACCCTCCCCCGGCCCACGCAGGTCGACGAACATGGAGATGCCTTGCAGCCATTGCACATTCGTTCCGGTATCGCGGGAGCCGTCAGCCTCGATCAGCAGCGTCCGTCGCCACAGCCCGGTGCAGTCGGCGATCACCGGGGTCGCGAGGGTCACAGCGAGGCGTCCCATCTCGACTGCAACTCCGCTAATCCGGATGCGGTGGGCCGGCCCAGGGCCCGGACCCGGGCGATGCCGCCGTCGGGATAGGCCTGGACTCGAATGCCGGTGATCGAGGGGGCATCGACGACGAAGACCTGTCGGGCGTCGGCGACCAGTTGCGTGCGGGGCAGCACCACCTCGTCGAACGGTAAAGCCCACCACGGTCGTCGGGCGTCCGGCCGGTCACGCGTGCCGAGCACGGATACCTCGCGGGAGGCGTTGAACACGAAGTAGGAGGTGTCGATTTCGATGCGGGCGAGATCGCTGGGTGTCAGAAAGGAGATCGTCACCGCATCGTGGGTGTCGGGCCCGATGTCACGCCTGCGCCGCGCTTCCCAGCCTGATCCCATGTTCTGCGGCCGGTCCGCGGCGATGAGCGCCCGGGCGTCGGAGTAGAACGTGTCGCTGCAGTGCTCGACGCAACCCCCTGCTCGGCGCCGGAGACCTCGACGGTCACCCCCGACCACAACACGGGGTCGGGAACGGGATCGCCGTAGGCCCGCAGCCTGGCCACCCCGCCGTCGGAGGCGATCACCAACTTGAGGTGGGTGTAGCGGCGTGGGTCGTCGACGGCAATCGGGTTGTGCGCGTCGGCTTTCAGAGCCGTCAGCGGCGACAGCAACCGCCAGTCCACCCGTGGATCGCACGAGTCGGTGCCGGCCGCCAGCGTCGCCGCGTACAGCGTGCAGCCGGTCGGATGGTTACCGGTGAAGAACCGGGTGTCGACGTCGACGGTGTGCAGCCGTCCCGGAACTCCGAGCCGGATGATGACCCAGTCCGGTGCGGGCGCGTGCCTGCGGGTCTCCCAGCCGTCGACCACTTCACCGCGCAGGTCGAATGTGCCTGGCACGAAGTCGGGTTCGGCCGCGTCGATCAGCCGCTCTTTGATGCCGAACGACTCGTCGCTGGCCGCCACGACGCTGCCGCCGACCGTACGGCAGGCCAAGTCCAGTCCGGTCATGTGCGTAACCCCTGCGATAGTGGCCAATGCGTGCGTGCGTTGTCCGGTCCGGCGGCATACACGCCGGCCTTGCTGGTGGACAGGTTCAGGCCGACCAGCATCTGCGCCAGGCCCACCGCGGCGGCAACCCCGTCGACGGCGGGCACTCCCAGTTTCTCGGTGATCGCGGCCGTTACTCCGGCCATCCCCGCGCAGCCGAGGCAGATCACGTCGGCGCCGTCCACGGTCACCGCGCGTTCGGCCTCGGCGACGATCGCGGCGACCGCGCCGGCGGGGTCGGCGTCGACCTCGGCGGTCCCGAGGCCGCACGCCCGTACCGACGCACAGTGCGCCGCCAGACCGGCCAACAGCAGACGGTCCTCGATCGGCGCGATGGAGCGGGCCAGGGTGGTGACCACCGAGAACCGCCTGCCGATCAGATGCGCGACGTGGGCAGCCGATTCGGCGATGTCGAGCACGGGGACGTCCAGCATCTCCTGCAGCGCATCTTTGCCGTGCTCGCCGAAGCCGGCGAGCACCACGGCATCGGCGTCGAACGTCCCGGCGGCGAGCTGGGTGGCGACGACATCCATCACTCCGACGGCGGACAGGTAGCTCTCCGCCGCGGAGTCGATCGCGACGGATCCGAAGGTGGGTTGCGTGGTGACGATTTCGGCTCCGGGCGCGGCTGCCGCCCGGGCCGCGGCGTCGATCTCCGCCGTCATCGTCTCCGACGTATTGGGGTTGAGCAGCAGGATCTTCATGCCGGCTCCCGGAGTGCGGCGACCAGCAGCTCGCCACTGCTGTCCTGGCCGGCGACCCGTCCGGCCCGCCACATCTGGCGGACCGCACCGGTCAGCGAAGTGCCCTCGTACGGAGTCACCGGATGACGGTGCCGCAGCTCGGCACCCCGCACCACCCACGAGGCGTCGGGGTCGAACACGCAGAAGTCGGCGCGCGTCCCTTCGGCGATCACTCCCCGGTCGGTCAGGCCGGCGAGTTCGGCGGGCGCCTGCGCCATCCACCGGCACACATCGCGAAGCTCGAATCCGAGCCGGCGGGCCTGGGTCCACAACGCGGGCAGTGCGATCTGCAACGAGCTGATCCCGCCGAACGCCCGGCCGAAGTCACCGCCGGTCAGGTCTTTGTGGCGCGGGGCGCACGGCGAGTGGTCGGAGACCACCATGTCCAGCGTTCCGTCGGCCAGCGCCGCCCACAGCAGGTCGCGGTTGTCCCGGCCGCGGATGGGCGGGCACGCCGCGAACATTGTCGCACCCTCGGGGATGGCCTCGGCGGCGAAAGTCAGGTAGTGCGGGCATGTTTCGGCGGTCACGGGAAGGCCGGCTGCCTTGGCCTCGGCGATCATCGGCAGCACCTCGGCGCTCGAGACGTGCACGATGTGCGCCCGGGCACCGGTCTCGGCGACTGCGTCGAGCACGATGCGCACCGCGTCCCGCTCGACCGCGTCGGGCCGCGACCGCAGAAAATCGCCGTACGACCTTCCGGCCGGTGGCGGGCACTCGGACAGCACCCGCTGGCTTTCGGCGTGCACCAGCAGCACCGAATCCAGCTCGGCCACAACGGCCATCGCCAGCCGAAGCTGCTCAGGATCCAGCGGCGGAAAGTCGGCGTTTCCCGATTCGGACAGAAAGCATTTGAAGCCGAGCACCCCCGCACCGGCCAGCTCGCCGAACGACCCGAGATTGTCCGGCACGATGCCGCCCCAGAAGCCGGTGTCGACGTGGCATGCACCGTCTGCAGCCGAACGTTTGGCCGCCAACGCCACCACTGTGGTCGTCACCGGGTCACAGTCCAGCGGCATGTCCACGACCGTGGTGATGCCACCGGCCAACGCCGCCGCAGTGGCAGTGTCGAAGCCCTCCCAGTCGGTGCCCGGGTCGTTGACGTGCACATGGGTGTCCACCAGACCGGGCAGCAACACCACGTCGGGGCCGAGAACCGTCTCGCCGGCGCCGCCGAGGTGACTGTCGACCTCGGCGACAACGCGGATCATCCCGTCCGCCAACCCGATCGCGGCGGGCCGGACCTCGCCGTCGATCACCGCGCGCGGCGCGCGAATGACGTGCTCGACGGCGCCTGTGGTCACGGCGGCGGCACCGGGCCGAACCGCTCCGCGAAGGCCCTCGTCAGTTCGGGCCAGACATGAGGGTCATGGCCGGGCACCAGCTCGTAACCCTTATCGGTGGCCAGCCTCTTCAGCCTGCGGATCGGCTCGACCGTATCGGCCGGATCGACGTCGATGAACCCGCCGATCGGCAATTCGTCCTCGATGTTCTCGGTGAGGTCGGCGGCGTCGAACGCGAACACGAACCCGCCGCCGCCCACCGCCTCGTCGAGTTCGACGACGAAGCTCTGATGCCCCGGCGTGTGCCCGTAGGTGGGCACCGCGGTGATACCGGGCGCGATTTCGGCTTCGCCGTCGGCGAGTACCCAGTCGATGCGGGGATCATCGAAGTCGATGCGGTTGATCGCGTTGTGTTCGGGCTCGGGATGGTTCGAGAGCCCGTACTCCAGCTCGCGGCGCTGCGCGTGCACCGGGACCTTGCCGGCGAACAGCTTCACGCCGCCGGCGTGGTCGTGGTGCAGATGCGACAGCGCCACGAGGTGGATGTCGTCGACGTCGATGCCGATGTCGTGCAACGACTCCTCGATCGGCTCGCCAGGTCCTGGGAGTACCGGGATGTACTCGACGGTCGGGAAGAACCGCCGGTACAACGCCGGATCGCGGATCAGTGCGGTGTTGAACCCGGTGTCGAGCAACACCCAGCCGCCGTCGGTCTGCAGCAGCACACCGGGAACCGGCTCACGCATCCGCAGTTCCGGTGGCGCCCCGTAGACCGACACCGACTTGGGCAGCTCCTCCCAACCGAGGGTCAGCAGGACAATCCGGCGAACCTTCCCGTCTCCCAGGACCATTCGGCTCAGCCCACCGACAGCGCGGCCAACCGCAGCGTGTTCGGATCGGTCACCACGTGCGCCTGCTCGACCCCCTTGAGCCACGGCTGGGCCACCATGAAGTCGTTGACATTGGCGATGTTCAGCCAGCACCCGGTCTTCACGGCTTCCTCACCGGCGGTGGAGAAATCCGCGAGGTCACCGGTGGGCAGACCCTTGGCCAGCGCGTCGGTGATCGGCGGGGCCGAGCAGCCGAAGAAGTTCAGGCCACCGTCGCCATCCCAGGAGATGTGCCCCCAGGTGTAGGGCGACGGCGCGTCCGGCCAGCCGAGGTAGGTCATGATCTCCGGTGCCGACTGACCGTCACCGCCGACCCATCCGTAGATCTCCGACGTCGGGTAGGCCTGGACCTTGGCATTGAGTCCGGCCGCCGCCAGCTGGGTCTGAATCAGGTTGCTGATCAACTGGTTATCGGGGTTCGACGAGTCGTAACCGATGGTGACCGCCTTCTGGTCGGCAGGCAGGCCCGCCGCCAGCGAAGTCAACACGGACGGATCATGGGTCACCGATTGCTTTCCGTATTCAGCGGCCATCATGTTCGCCGGGTAGATCTGGTCGGCTTTCTTGCCGCGGCCGAAGTAGGTCTGCTTGACCAATTCGTCGACGTCGATGGCCTGCATGACGGCGTTGCGATTCTTCGCGTCGGTCATCATCCCCTTCTTGGGATTGATGTAGACGAAGTTCGACATCATGGTCGGCAGTGAGTAATTCGTGAACGACTTGTTGTCCAGGTAGGACTGCACCGCCGAGGACGGCAGGTCATGCAGGATCGCGGCGAGCTGACCGTTGTTGAACTGCAGCTGCTGCGCCGACACGTCGGTGATCACCGGCAGTTCGACCTTCTCGAAGTACGGCTTGGCGCCCCAGTAGTCGCCGAAGGCGGTCAGCTGGTACTTCGAGCCGACCTGGGCGTCGGTCAGCGTGTAGGGGCCGGTACCCAGATCGTGGGTGGTCAGATAACCCTGCGCGTGGTCGGTGCCGGCATTCTTCTGCAGGCCGTCCGGACTCATCATCCGCGGACCGTACGGACAGGCCAGGTAGTCCAGGAACGCCGAGTTCGGCGCCTTCAGCGTGACGGTGACGTCGTAATCGCCTTGGGTGGTGACCGATTCGACGTCGGAGACCATGTACGCCGGTCCCTGGTTCACCGCCGCACGACGATCGAAGGATGCCTTGACAGCCGCCGAGGTGAAGGGCGTCCCGTCGTGGAACTTCACCCCCTGGCGCAGCTTGAAGTTGAACACCTTGTTGTCCGGCGATGCCGTCCACTCGGTGGCCAGCAGCGGCTGGAGCTCCGCCTTGTCGGTGCCACCCTTGTACTGCAGCAGACCCTCATACGTATTGGTGGTCAGCAGCAGGCCCTGGCCGGCGTAGTAGATGTCGGGGTCCGGCGGCTGGCCCGGATCCTGCAGGAACGACAGCTTCAGCACCTTGTCGGTCGGAGCCGCATTCGGGGTGCTGCTGCCACCCGAATTCGAACCGCCGCAGGCGGTCAGGGCCAGGGCCGCTGTCGCGCCGATCGCGAGCAGCGTGGTCAGTTTCTTCATCGGGCGGCTCCTTCGAGTACCGGGGTGGTGAGGGATTCAAAGGCGCCGAGGATCTCCTCAGTGGTCCGCGTTGCGCCGGTTTGCAGGTATTCCATGGCATCCAGTGCCGCATCGTGCCGGTACACCGACGAGCCGCCGACACAGTCGGACACCACCCGCACATGGAAGTCGCGCTGGTGGGCGTCGGCGAACGTGTAGTGCACGCAGACGTCGGTCAGCCCGCCGATCAGGATCAGCGTGTCGGCCTTCAACCCGGACAGCACGATCTCGAATTCGGTTCCGATGAAACCGGAGTAGCGCCGCTTGACGATATGGAATTCGTGATTGGGGCCGGTGAAGTCGGGTAACAGCTCGGGATGCAGCGGGGTGCCGGGCCTGCCGTCGATGCAGTGCGGTCCTTCGACACCGTCGAGTTCACGGCCGAAGTCGATGCCGTTGGCGCGGTGCACTTCCTGGAAGAACACGATCGGGATGGTCGCTGCGCGCGCGGCGTCGATCAGTTTCCGCGCCCGGGCGATTCGGTCGGCGTATCCGGCCATGTGCGGGATGCCCACCTCCTCGACGGGCATGTCGCCACTTTCTTGCATATCGACGACGACCAAGACCGGATTGCCCACTATCAGTGGCTGTTTCGGCACCTATCCTCCTGTAACTGCGATGCGGGGGTCTGCGGCGGCCTGGAGAAGATCCACGACCGTGTTGATGAAGACGTAGAGGGCGCCGAGCATCAGCGTGACGCCGGCGATCGCCGGGAAGTCGGCCACCGGAATGCTCTGGGCGATGTACTGGCCGATGCCCGGCCAGCCGAAGACCTGCTCGACGACCAGCACGCCGGCGAACATCAGGCCGACCTGCAGTCCGGTCATCGACAACGCCGAGCCGACGCAGTTGCGCAGCACATGGCCGGCCACGATTCGGCTCTCCGACAAGCCTTTTGCGCGTGCGGTTCGTACATAGTCGCTGTCCATATCGGTGAGCAGGCTCGACCGCAGCACCCGACCGATGGCGACCGCCGGGCCCAACGCCAGCACCAGGGCCGGCAGGATCAGGTGGTGCAGGGCGTCGGTGACGACGTCGAAGCGGCCGCTGAGCAATCCGTCGACGGTCAGCAATCCGGTGGGACCGGTCGGTGGGTTGCTGATCCCGATCCGGCCGTTGGCCGGCACCCAGCCGAGCTTCTGGTAGAAGACGATCAGTCCCAGGATGCCGAGCAGGAACATCGGCGCCGAGGACCCGGTGAACAGAATCGCCCGCAGCACAGCCGATCCCCGCCACTTCAGCGTGGTGCTGAACGCCAGCAGCACCGCGAGCACCAGTGCGATACCGAGACCGTAGAGCGCCAGTTCCAGGGTGGCCGGGAAGAAGCTGCCGAGATCGGACGCGACGGCGTGCCGAGTCCGGTACGACGTTCCGAGGTCGCCCTGGACCGCCCCGGTGAGGTAGTGCCAGAACTGGGTGACGATCGGGTCGTTGAGGCCCAGCGCGTCTCGGCGTGCGGCCACCGCCGAGGCGGACGCCTGTGCGCCCATCTGCGCCTTCACCGGGTCCAGCGGTGAAATGTGTTGCAGCACAAACATCACGGCGGTCAGTGCGACCAGGATCACCAGCGTCGCCGCCAGTCGGGAGGCGATGAACGTTTTCACCGGTAGGCCTCCTAGCTCGTCTTCATCAGGTTGCGCAGGCTGTCACCGGCGACGTTGCCGATCACCGCGAGGACCAGGACGCCCAGACCAGGCATCACCGGCACCCACCACTGCTGCAGGAAGTAGCTCAGGTTGCGGGCGGCGTCGGCCCCCAGTTCCGGGGCGGGCGCCGATTGTCCGAGACCGAGGAACGACAGCGCCGCGAGCGTCAGGATCAACGTGCCGAGGTCGAGGCTGGCGGCCACCAGTGCATTGGGCACCGCGCCGGGCAGCAGGTGGCGCATCGCGACCCGGACAGGTCCGACCCCGGCCAGCCGGGCGGCCTCGACGTGCGGCCGGGCGGCCAACCGGGCGACCTCACCGCGAACCAGCCTGGCGTAGAACGGCCACCACACGATCGACACCGCGATCAGGGTGTGGACGAAGCCGGGTCCGAGCGCGGCGACTACGGCGATGGCCAGCACCGGCGCGGGCAGCGACAGGAATCCGTCGGTGATCCGCATCAGGGTCGCGTCCAGCCAGCCGCCGGTGGCTCCGGCGATCAGCCCGACCAGACCTCCGATGAGCAGGCCGACGCCGACCACCACCAGGGCCGCGAACCAGCTCGACCGGACGCCGAAGAGCACGCGGCTCAAGATGTCCCGCCCGACGCTGTCGGTGCCGAGCAGGAAGCCGTTCTTGCCGGGCGCCTGTAGCGGCATACCGACCGGCACCAGCGGGTCGTGCGGGGCCAGCAGCGGGACGGCGACGGCGATCACCGTTACCAGCAGTAGCAAGGACACGCCGAGCCAATTGACGATCACCGCACGGTCTTTCGGCAACGCCGCCATCCGCTTCTCACGACTGCGCAACAGCGCCGGGGCGGGAACTGCGATGGCCATCAGCGCGCCTTCCGTTCGATACAGGCGACCTGGTGCGGGCTACCGGGAGTGCCTTCCAGGCGGACGTCGAGTTCGATGTCGCTGCAGGTGTCGATCGCGATCGGGCACCGGGGGTGGAAGGCACAGCCGGTCGGCGGCGACAGCGGGCTGGCGGGTTCGCCGGACAGCACCCGGCATTCGCGACCCAGGTCGGGGATCGCGTCGACCAGCGCCTGGGTGTACGGATGTGTCGGGCGTCCGATCACGTCTTCGGCGGGGCCGATCTCGACGATGCGACCCAGGTACATGACCGCGATCCGGTCGGCCACCACGCGTGCGACCGACAGGTCGTGGGTGACGAACACCACCGACATGTCCAGGGTGCGGCGCAGTCCGCCGATCAGGTTGAGTACCGAGGCCGCCAGCGACACGTCCAGCGCGCTCGTGGGCTCGTCGCAGAGCAGCACCTGCGGCGGGATCACGGTTGCCCGCGCCAGCGATACCCGTTGCCGTTGACCGCCGGACAGCTGTGCGGCCCGCGACTTGACCACATCCTGCGGAAGGCCCACCCGCTCCAGCACTTCCGCGACGGCGTCCTTGCGCTCGCTGCGCGACATCGAGGTGCCGCGCAGGCGTTCACCGATCAGCTCGCCGACGGACAACCACGGTGTCAGCGAGGCGCCGGCGTCTTGGAAGACCATCTGCGGGCGGGTGCCGCCGGCCAGTTCGACCTCACCGGTGGTCGGCTTCTCCAGCCCGGCGATGATGCGCAGCAACGTCGACTTGCCGGACCCGCTCTCCCCCACCAGGGCCACCGATTCGCCGTGCGCGACGGTCAGCGACACTCCGCGCAGCGCCTGCAGTTTGCCTCCGGATGCCCCGGAGCGATCCAGCCGGCGGCGGCGAACGGTGAACGTCTTGGTGACGGTGCGGGCGTCGACGGCGGGCGGTTGATCAGCCGCAATCTCGACTCGATCGGCGAAAGCCTCGGCCTCGGCGGCGACGATCCCGGCCAGTTCGGTGCGCATCTGCGCAGGCTCGATGATGCAGGCGCTCACCCGGTTGTCGGCGCAGGCCACCGGATCCGGCGGTGTGACAGAGCATTCGGTGCGGGCCAGCGCGCACCGCGGCACGAAGGCGCAACCGGGCAGTGGCGCGGTCGGGCTGGGCACCTGGCCGGCCATCGCCGCCAGCGGCCGATCCCGCGCCGTGTCCAGGGTCAGTCGCGATTGCAACAGGCCATGGGTGTAGGGATGCGCGGGGGTGGCGAGAACGTCGGCGGTCGGACCTATTTCGGCGATCCGTCCGGCATAGAGCACGGCGATGCGGTCGGCGATCTGCGCGGCGACGCCGAGGTCGTGGGTGATCAGCACGATGCTGCAGCCGATCTCGGCACGCAGCCGCTGCAGCAGCGCCAACACCTGCGCCTGCACCGTGACGTCGAGTGCGGTGGTCGGCTCGTCGGCGATGATCAGCTCGGGATCACCGGCGACCGCGATCGCAATCATCACCCGCTGGCGCAACCCGCCGGACAGTTCGTGCGGATAGGCCCGCATCCGTCGTTCGGGATCTGGAATGCCAACGGCGGTGAGCAGTTTCAGCGCTTCGTCGCTGCTGCCCGCCACTTCTTCGACTTGTTTGCCGATCCGCATCGTCGGGTTCAGCGACGTCATCGGGTCCTGGAACACCGCACCGAGGTCAAGTCGGCGGACCTTGCGCAGCTGCTTGGCGGCGCCGGTGAGCATGTCCGTGTCGCATACCTGGACACTGCCGCTGGTCTTGGCGGCGCCGAGCAGGCCGAGCATGCTGAAGCCAAGAACGCTTTTACCGGAGCCGGATTCGCCCACCAGGCCCACGATTTCGCCGGGCGCGATCTGGAGCGACACCCCACGCAGCGCGTGCACGTCCTTGCCGTTGCGGCGGAACGTGACACACAGATCATCCACCGCCGCGACCACGTCGCCCGGCGTCGTCGCCGGTGCGTCTGGTCGCAGCGCGACACTTGCGGCGCTCGCCATGCAGAGTCTCCCGGAAGGTCAGAGGGTCCACGAGGATGCGCTCACCGGTGAGCCATCAGCCTGTCGATTGACAGTTTTACGGGCGTCTCGTCGCGGTGGGTGTCGCTGGCGTAACCAAACCAAGACGGCGCGTAACCGATAGGTATCCCGCGTTTCTGTCATGTGACAGAAAATCCCGGGGTCTGTCTTTTCGCAGGTGATGTAGGTCAACATCGGACCATGGAGACAACGCGGGCGGGCCGTCCGCGCTTGACCGAACGGCGCAGACCCGGCACCACCGCCCGGGACGAGATCCTCGACGCCGCGGCGGAGCTGTTCACCAGCCGCGGCTACGCCAGCACCTCGACCCGGGCCATCGCCGAGGCGGTCGGCATCCGGCAAGCCTCGCTGTACCACTACTTCAAGACCAAGGACGAGCTGCTGTCGGCGCTACTGCACCAGACCGTGACGCCGACCCTGACATTCCTGGCCGGACTCGAGCAGGGCGATGACCCCCGCTCGGCCGCCGGGACCCTGCACGCCCTGGCCGCCTTCGACGGCGCCCAGCTGCTGACAGCGCAGTGGAACCTGGGTGCGCTCTACCTGCTGCCCGAGCTCAGGGAGGCGCGCCTGGCCACCTTCTGGACCGAACGTGAGCGCCTGCGACAGGCCTACCTCGACCTCAGCCGCGCGGTTCTGGTGGCGACCGGGATCGCCGACGACGCGGCAGACCTTCCGTTCCGTTTGGTCGAGTCCCTGGTGAACATGTGGACACCGCCCCCGCACCCGGACCCCGGCACGCTGGCCGGCCACGTTGCCGACGCGTGCCTACGCGTCCTGGGTGTCACTGAGGACCAGCTTGCCGCGCTCAGCGCGTCCGAACCCGCCCGGGCAGGACATTTGTAGTATCAGGCCATGCCGCTGGCCGAAGGCGAGACATTCGCGGGCTATACGATCCTGCGATTGCTGGGCGCGGGCGGGATGGGTGAGGTCTACCTGGCCCAGCATCCCCGGCTCCCCCGCCGCGACGCCCTCAAGGTGTTACCGGCCTCGGTGAGCAGCGATGCCGAATACCGGGCGCGGTTCGAACGGGAAGCGGATATCGCCGCCACGCTCTGGCACCCCCACATTGTCGGCGTCCACGACCGGGGCGAAACCGACGGCCAGCTGTGGATCGCCATGGATTTCGTCGACGGCAACGATGCCGGCGATCTGTTGAAGAACTTCCCCACCGGCCTGCCACAGGCCGAGGTGCTCAACATCGTGACCGCGGTCGCCGAGGCGCTGGACTACGCGCACCAACGCCATCTGTTGCACCGCGACGTCAAGCCCGCCAACATCCTGGTCGCCAAGCAGGAGTCCGGCGAGGAGCGGATCCTGTTGGCGGACTTCGGAATTGCCCGGTGGGACAACGACGCCAGCGGGCTGACCCAAACCAACATGACAGTCGGCACGGTGTCCTATGCCGCCCCCGAACAGCTGATGGGCCGCGACCTCGACGGGCGGGCCGACCAGTACGCGCTGGCGGCCACTGCCTACCACCTGCTCACCGGCACTCCGCCGTTTCCGCATTCCAATCCCGCGGTGGTGATCAGCCAGCATCTGTCGGCGTTGCCGCCGAGCCTGGCCGAGCGCCGCCCGGAACTGGCGAACCTCGACGCGGCACTGCGCAAGGCGCTGTCCAAGGATCCCGCCGAGCGGTTCGACCGTTGCGTGGACTTCGCGCGGGCCCTGGCCCACCACATCACCACCCCGGTGTCCGGTGACGGCCTGACCGATTCCGACGCCACCCGGCTGACCCCGATCACCGATGCGGCACCCGTCGGTGAGCCGGCCCCGCAGTCCCACAACCGGTGGCTGAAGATCCTGCTCCCCGTCCTGGCGGTGCTGCTGGTCGCCGGTGTCGCGATCGCCTTCATCGCCGGGCGCGACCGCGGGGAGGACGTCGCCGCCAAGGACCTCCGCACCGCCACGACGACGGCGACCACCCCGGTCGTTCCGCCGCCACCGCCGCCTGCCGCGACGACGACACCACCGACCACCGCGACGACGACCGCGGCGACCGACACCGACACCGTCACCGTCGAACCGACCCCCACCGCGGTGATCGGCTCGGATTGCACCGAGCCGGGCGCCACCGGAACCACCGCCGACGGGGCGACCGCCTACTGCACCAAGTTGCAGTACACCAACCGCTACCTGTGGTCGGTGCATCAGGACGAGATCCCGAATCCGGTGGTCACGTCGTCGCCGACTTCTCCGGTGGCGGCCCCGCCGACGGAGACCGAGTCCCCGGTTCGTGTCTGCATGCAGGAAACCGGGCATACCAGACTGCGATGCGCCGAGGAGATATTGCGCGGCAACGGCGGCTAGGACCGAACCGATGAGCGCTGACGACACCCCGCTGTGGCTGTTCGCCGATCAGCTCGGGCGGGAGTTCCACGGCGGCGACCACGCGCACCGTCCGGTGTTCCTGGTCGAGGCGACCTCCGCGCTGCGACGGCGCCGTTTCCACCGGCAGAAGCTGCACCTGGTGCTGTCCGCCGTGCGGCACGCCGCGGCCGACCTGGGTGAGCGCGCAACCCTGGTGCGCGCGGACACCTACACCGAGGCGCTGCGCGATTACGGCAGACCGGTGTTGGTGCACGAACCGACATCGTTCGCCGCCGATCGATTCGTGCGGCGCCTCCAGCGCGACGGCATGGTCGCCGAGGTGTTGCCCACCCCGGGATTCGCCTTGTCGCGAAACGACTTTCGACGGTGGGCCGGAGATCGGCGCCGGTTCCGGATGGAGGACTTCTACCGCGAGCAGCGCCGGCGGTTCAGCGTGTTGATGGACGGTTCCGAGCCGGTGGGCGGACGGTGGAACTTCGACGCCGAGAACCGCGAGTCACCACCCAAGAACGGTCGATCAATCGGTGTCGACGCGCCGTACCGCCCCCGGGAAGACGACATCGACGACCAGGTGCGCCGCGACCTGGATGTAATGGATCTGCCCACTGTCGGCGTCGACGGGCCGCGACTGTTCGCCGTCACCCCGGCCGAGGCAAGCCGGGCGCTGACGAGATTCATCGAACGTCGACTGCCGCTGTTCGGCCGATACGAGGACGCCATGATGGGCGGCGACTGGGCGATGTCGCATTCGCTGCTGTCGGTGCCGCTGAACCTCGGCGTGCTGCACCCGCTGGACGCCGTGCACGCCGCCGAACAGGCCTACCGCGACGGTGACGCCCCGCTGGCCGCCACCGAAGGGTTCATCCGCCAGGTTCTGGGGTGGCGGGAGTACATGTGGCACCTGTACTGGCACTTCGGCCCGGACTACCTGGACAACAACGCCCTGGCCGCCGAGACTCCGCTGCCGGCCTGGTGGACCGAACTCGACGCCGACTCGGTCACCGCCGAATGCCTGCGGCAGGCGCTCGGCGGTGTGCGCGATCGCGGGTGGGCGCACCACATCCAGCGGCTGGTGGTGCTGGGCAGCCACGCGCTGCAGCGCGGTTACCAGCCGCGGGCCCTGACCGAATGGTTCGCCACCGCATTCGTCGACGGCTTCGCCTGGGTGATGCCGACGAATGTGGTCGGGATGAGCCAGCACGCCGACGGCGGCCTGCTCGCCACGAAGCCGTACACCTCGGGCGGTGCCTACGTGAACAAGATGAGCGATCACTGCCGCTCGTGCAGCTTCGACCCGAAGGTCCGCGTCGGAGCGAATGCGTGCCCCTTCACCGCGGGATATTGGGGGTTCGTGCATCGTCACCAGGACCTGCTGGCGGCCAACAACCGCACCGCGCGCGCAGTGTCGTCCATGGCGCGACTGGCCGACCTCGACGCCGTCGTCGAGCAGGAACGGCACCGGGAGACGTTCTAGTCACACACCGGTGAAACGAATCCATGCCCTTGTGGCGATAGAGGTCGCAAGAGGCTGGTGTGATCTGCTCGCAGAGCGACTTCCAAGCTCCCTGGGCTATGTTCGACCGCAGACACAGACGGAGGTTGGAGTGAAAAGGCTCATCCTGGTGGCCGCCGGCGCGCTTGCCGCGGGTTCGGCAGCAGCCGCCCTCAGCATGGGGGCCAGCAGCGCCGACCCGAATGCCGGCGGAACGATGAACATCCTCGGCGAACCGTATTACAAGGCGGTCGCGATCCTGCACGCCCAAGGCATCCAGACCGTCTTCGGCGGTTCCGTCGGCAGCGACGTTCCGCAGGCCAAGTGCGTGGTGCAGAGCCAGAAATACCTGGCCAGCGGCAAGATGTCGCTGATGCTGAACTGCACCAAGGCTGCCCAGCCCGAGGCTCCGGCACCCAGCGGACCCGGGTCGGCCCCCGCCCAGCAGATCCCGTCCGACGGTGGTTCCCGCCCAACTCCGGGTGCTCCCGGAACCGTCATCGTCACGCCGACTCAGGTCGGCTGACCCCGCCCCGCCACGAGCTAGACTCCTCGGCAGCCACTGCCGGGAGGTTTGCCCATGCTGCGCCCACGCCGTTTCGAACGCGAGATCGATCCGGGCCCGGTGCAGATCCAGGCCCGCAAGGTCGCCTTCGACGTGTCCGACGCGCCGTTGCACTGGATTCCGGGGCACCCGGTCGCCTCACATGTGGTCGGTCTGCTCAACGTCGTTCTCCCGGTAGCGGAGCGCTGGTTCGTCGACACCTACAACGAGGCGCTGCCGCTGGTGAAGGATCCACGGCTGGCCGAAGACATGCGCGGGTTCATCGGCCAGGAGGCCACCCACGCCGCCACCCACGACCAGGTACTCCAGGAGCTGATGGTGGCCCGCGGCGTGGACGCCGAGCCGATCCTGCGCCAGCTCGACTACGTGTTCGGTCAGGTGCTCGCGCCCAGCACGTCGGCTGACCCACGCAAGCGGCTGAACAATCTGTGCGATCGCCTGTGGCTGATCGCGGCGATCGAGCACTACACCGCGGTGCTGGGCGACTTCGCGCTCAACTGCGCCTGGGACGACTTCGGCGCCGATCCCACCCTGGTCGACGTGTTCCGCTGGCACGGCAGCGAAGAGGTGGAGCACCGCAACGTCGCTCACGATGTCGCGGTCTACTTCCATGACAGCTATCTCGACCGGATCCGCTCGATGGCCATGGCGGTGGTGCTCATCGCCGGCTTCTTCAATCGCGGTTCCTGGTACATGTGTCGCACCGACCCGACGCTGGACATGAGCTGGTGGCAGATGCAGCGGCTGCGGGCCCGCGACTCCAAGCTCGGTCTGCTGCCGAAGTACCGCACCCTGTTCGGCACGACGACGCTGACCTACTTCCGGCCGAACTATTCACCCGAGGACGTCGGATCCACCGCCCAGGCGGTCGCCTATCTGGCCAGCTCGCCGGCCGCCCGCGCCGCGCACCTGTGAGAGTCCGGCTGGGGTCCGCGCCGCCGAGCGCGTCGGGCCGTACTCGCCACGATCCGTTGCTGCGCCTCACCGACGCGTCGATCAGGGCATTGTGGGCGATCAGTGGCGCGGTACGACGCCCGGCGACGCCGCAGGCCCGCGAGCGCACGTTCACGCTGCAGGTGGTCGACCGCCGTGTGGTCGCGCGGGACCAGAACGTGGTGGCACTCACGCTGGCGGCGCCGGATCGACGGGCGCTGCCGGCGTGGCATCCCGGCGCGCACGTGGACATCCGGCTGCCCAGTGGGCGTATTCGGCAGTACTCGCTGTGCGGCGACCCCGCTGTGCACACCAGCTACCGGATCGCGGTACGGCGCATCCCCGACGGTGGTGGCGGGTCGATCGAGGTGCACGACGACCTTCAGATCGGGGCGACGGTGACCACCGGCGGCCCGCGAAATGCGTTCCCGCTCACCGTCCCCGGCTATGGCTCCCCCGCCCGGCAACTGCGGTTCATCGCCGGCGGCATCGGCATCACCCCGATCCTGCCGATGCTGGGTCTGGCGCAGCGGCTGGGTGTCGACTGGTCGATGATCTACGCCGGGCGCAGCCACGAGTCCATCCCGTTCCTGGACGAGGTGCGCAGGTTCGGCGAGCGCGTGCAGATCTGGACCGATGATGAACACGGAATCCCCACCGCCGCAGACCTTTTGGGCAATTGCCCGGATGGTGCGGGCGTCTATATGTGCGGGCCCGCACCCATGCTCACCGCTGTTCGGGCGGCGCTGAGCGGCCGTGACAACGTCGAATTGCACTTCGAGCGGTTCGCCGCGCCACCGGTGGTCGACGGCACGACGTTCACCGTGACGGTGGCCTCGACGGGCGCCACGGTGACGGTGCGCCCCGAGGAGACGCTGCTGTCGGCGCTGCAGCGCGAGCACGTCCCGGCACCGTACTCCTGCCAGCAGGGATTTTGCGGAACCTGCCGGACTCGCGTCATCAATGGCGTTGTGCAGCATCGGGATACGCTTCTCACCGAACCCGAACGGGCCGAGGGGATGATGCTGACGTGCGTGTCCCGCGCGCCCGAGGGCGGCCACCTGACGCTGGATCTGTAGTCAGTCGGCCTTGAGCATCGGAATGCCCTCGCTGGTCGAGAACTGGGCATCCTCCTGGCTGGCGAGTCCCATCGACACCAGGGTCCTCGGGAAGATCAGGTCGGTGAGGTAGGCCAGTCCGACCGCCCAGCGGTTGACACCGCGCGGGATCGCATACAGGTGATAGGCACGGGTGACAGCCTTCGCGGGCAGGCCGGAGACCTGGATGTTGAGCGGGTTGGCCACGGCCTTGCGCGGGCCGAGGTCGACGACCAAACCCATGTTGCGATGCCGGTAGTCCTTGGGCTTGCCGAATCCCAGGCTGGCGGCAACGTTGCGCGCCAACGCTTTTCCCTGCCGCACCGCGTGCTGAGCGGTGGGCGGGGTGATCGTGCCGGGCTGGGTCAGGTCGGGGACGGCGGCGGCGTCGCCGGCGGCGAACACGTCGGGGTGGCCGGGCACCCGCAGGTCGGCCCCGACTTTCAGCCGGCCCTTCTCGGTCGGCAGGCCGAGTGTCTCGATCAGCGGTGCGGCGGTCACCCCGGTCACCCAGGCCACCGTCCGGGTATCGACCCGCGAATCATCGCTGAGCACAACGTGATCGGCGTGCACTTCCTTCAAGGTCACACCCAGCCGCACGTCGATGCCGCGATCGTTGAGAACTTCCCTGGCGGCCTTGCCGAGTTTCTCGCCCACTTCGGGCATCACCTGTTCGGCGAGGTCGAGCAGGAGGAAGCGCACCGCATGCGGGTCGAATCCCATCTGGCGGGCCGCGGCATCGGCCAGCGCCCGCAGCTGGACCACCAGTTCGGTGCCCGAATACGACGCGCCCACCACCACAACCGTGCGTCGGCCTGCGGCCACCGCGGGATCGGAGTCGATACCGGCCAGTTCCAGCTGCTCGAGGAAGTGGTCGCGCAGGTAGAGCGCTTCGGCGATCGATTTCAGGCCGCGGGCGTAGGTGGCGAGGCCGGGAATGTCGAACAACCGGGTCACCGAACCGGGCGTGAGCACCAGACGATCCCAGGACAGTTGGTGGGTTCGGCCCTCGGGGTCGGTGTAGCCGAGCGAGTGCGCCGTCAGGTCCGCGTTGTCGACACGGCCGCGGATCACCCGGACGCCGGGAAGCGTGCCGGCCAGCGGGATGGAGACGAACCGGGCGTCGACGAGGCCGCCGGCAACGTCGGGCAGCAGCGGTGTGTAGAGCATGTAGTCGATCGGTGAAATGAGGGTGATCTGCACATCCACGTGGTGTCGGTGCAGGCGCCGCTGCAGTCGCCGTGCGCACTCGAACCCGGTGAAGCCGCTTCCCACCACCACCACGGACGTCATCGGGCCAGGTATACCCGCACCCGGAGAAGGCAAACTCGGGTCTGGGACTGTTGCGCCGCGCCGTGCCGACCGAGCAGGATGGGTAGCCCTATGGCACGTTCGCTGGGTCTGCTGTCCTCGGTGTGGTCGTCGGCGGCGAGCTTCCCGGTGAGCACCGGGGCGGCGATGGCGTATCGCACCCTGTTCATGACCGTCAAACGGTTGGTGGTCGGCCGCACGATGACCGTGCGCCTCGACGGCGGGGACATCACGCTGACCGTCACCGAGTTCAACTCGCGCCTCGATGTTCGCGGCCTTGCCGTCGGCCAGCTGAACGATGTCCGGATAACCGCGACCGATATCCGTTGGGGCAATCACCATTTCGAGGGTGCCACGATGGTTCTGCACAATGTGCACCTGAAGCCGGGCGTTCCGCCGGTACTGGTGGCCGCACCGGTAGACGTGACCATGGTGGTCTCCACCCAGGCGCTCAACGCGGTGTTCTCCGAATCGCTGCCCCGATTGTCGGGCCATGTCGACGACGACGGCATCGCTCGGTTGCGATGGACTCGCCACCCCCGGCTGGGCAGTGTGGAGGTGGATGTGGAGTTGGACGGCTCCACGTTGTGGTTGCATCCACGGGCGCTGCGCACCACTCGGCGTCGGTGGGCGTTGCCGACCCGGTTGCCGTCCTATCCGGTGCGGCTCCCGGAACTCGCCAGCGGCCTGACCCTGACCAGTCTGTCGTTGGGGCCCAGCTCCTTACAGCTGACCGGTAGCCTCCCGCAGTGGCGGGCCGAAGTGCCCAGGGCGCGCGTCGAGGACGTCCTCACCCAGCTCAGTGCCGTCGGGCGGCCACTCAATTTCACCGGGCGGTCCCGCCGCGGCTAGCCGGCGGCGCTCGTAGCGGCGGACCGCCAGCACCGTCACCGCGGCCAGCGCCAAGCCGAGCAGCAGATCGATGACGTAGTGCTCAGCCGCGTAGACCAACGTGAACGCCATGATCGTCACGTAGCCCGCCAGCAGCGGCCGCCAGCGCCGGGCGACCCGTCCCCACAGGAAGGCCGCGATCATCGCCGACAGGCCCGCGTGCAGCGACGGAATGGCGGCGACCAGGTTGACACTGGCCTGACCCTCGTCGAGCAGCGCGCGTGCCACGTCCAGATGCAGCATCCCGAAGCCCCGGCTGGAGATCCGCTCCACGACGTCGTTGGCGCCCGGATGCCGGCTGATCACCGGCCCCAGCAGCCCGCCGTCGGCATGCGGTACCGGACTGAACATGCACGGCGGCGCGGACGGACCGCCGGCGACGTCGGCCGGCTCGCAGCGGGCCGCCGCCCAGGGCGGCGCGGCGGGCAGCACCGCATAGATGGCCAGCGCCGCGAACGACAGCACCAGGAAGCGACGGACGAAGGCCTTCCACTCGGCCCGGTCGCGCAACCACAGCACCCCCGCCACCACGTACGGGAGGATGAAGAACGACATGTAGACCGTGCTGATCACCACCTCCCACCAGGGCGGGGACGGCATCTTGAGGTGTTCCTGCAGCCACACGGTGGGCACCGCGCCGAACATCCGGCGGTCCACCTCCGGCTGCCACACCCATTGGGTGGGAGTGCCGATCAGCCCGGCCGCTCCCCTGCTCAGGTCGTAGACGATCAGCACCACAGCGAAGGGCAGCCAGTCCCGCACGATCAGCAACACCCGGCGCCGTCCGATGCTGGCGGCCAGCAGCCCGGAACACACGTAGAGCAGCACGAGTTCGCGGTTGAGCGCCAAACCATTTGTGGCAGTCCACAATACGATCCCGGCGAGCCAGATTCCGATGGCGATGCGACGCATCAGCGCGAGCCGGCTGGTCCCAGGGTCCGGATCGCGCTGCGGCGCTTCGGGCTCGACCTCGATCGCAGTCATCGCCGTCTACTCAACCCGTCCATCGCATCTGGTTACCCGCTTTACGCAAGAATCCGGCTGTGGCGGCTGACCGGACCGCTGGCCCTCTCAGTCCCAGGCTGAGGCAACGGCCTCTTCGACATCGATGACCTTCGCCTGCTGAGAGGCCGGGCTGTCGATCTCGTCGGCGACGTATGCCGCGACGAAGCGGCGGATCTCGGTGTCGACCCCGGCCACGATCCGCAGGATCTCGCCGCGCACCGATTTCGACGTCACGTGCACGGCGATGTCGGAGGGCCGCGGCTTGGCGACATCGATGACCAGGGTGAGCGGTTCGGCAGCGCGGGCGGTCGCCCGCAGCGCGATGTCCCCGTCGACCTTGAACCGCTGCTTATCGACCCGCAGGTCCACGATCAGCTCGATCACCAGCGGGATGCGCACGTTGAAGGTGATGGTGTCGCCCACGCTGCGCCGGGCGGTCGGCTGTTGGATCTTCACTTTGGCGGTGACCTTGGCCAGGCCACCCGGCCCCTGGGCCATCGGGCCCATCTCGAACTCGCCGCCGGCGATCTCGGCGAACGCGGCAGCCACCCGCTCCTCGGTCACCGCGATTTCGAAGAACCGGCGCCCGAATTCCTCGTAGGTGACAAAGCTGTGGGATTGCATAGAGGTCTACGTTCTCACGTCTGATGTGCACGCCAGAGCGCGGACCGGTAACAAATCGGTCGTGGCAGGCCGGCGGCGCGACCGCCGCGGGAACTGCCGCACTGCCCTGGGACGGTTTCGCGCAGCAGGTCCGCGGCGGCTCGGGAGTCAGGTGCGATCGACTCACTGACCCGGTCTGCTCCTGGGAGTGAATCTGATGAACGGCACCTGTCGACCGACAGCCCGGAAGTCTGCCTCGGAGCCATCGACGGAAAAGCCCATCACATGCGGCAGAAGGTGTCGCGCCAGTCGACGGTGTTGTGCGGCGTATCGAGCGAAGGTCTCGGCGCCGTCGTCGGCGGAGAGCGGTACTGCGGTCACGGGTAGCGTTCGCGTGCCGACCTGGATACCAACGTTCGGGGTCTTCAAGACGTTGCGGTACCAGGCTGCGGTGGGACCCCATCCTGAGGCGACGACATAGCTCTCGTCGGCTGGATCGTGGGTGACCACTTCCAGGACGGTCCGATGCTGCTTACCAGAGATTCGCCCGATGTGATTGAGCAACAACAGTCGATCACCGAAGATCCACCCGAAGCCGCACTGGTAGAGGTAGATCGGCAGGCGAAACAGCAACCGGCGCAACCCTCTTGGCGGACGGATCTGCCGCACTCTCTTCATGGCTTGCCCCCTTGTGGCCAGATCGATGCCGTCGGGTGATGTCACATCGGATAGTCGGGCAATTCGATGTCATCCCGAAGGCTATGGGAGGCGATCAGGTCAAACAGCGGACGGAAGCCCATGGCCTTCATCGCCAGTTGGCGAAACCAAATCCCGAACTCCGTCTTCGTCGCGAACACCGCCAGTAGTTTCTCGGCGGCGGCCTGCTTGCCTTCGACGAAGCTGCGCATCTGCTTTTCATAGGCTTGAAATGCACGCCGATGGTCCCCTCGGGCGGACGATAGTTCGCCGGCGAGCACATAGGCTGCGGCCATGGCCAGACCGGTCCCCTCGCCTGCAAGCAGGGAGACGCACGCAGCCGCATCCCCGATGAGCGCCACTCGACCCTGCGACCAATGATCCATGCGAATCTGGCTCACGACATCGAAGTACAGGTCCTCCGCGTCGTCGAGTGCGGCCAGCATGTGCTTGCATTCCCAGCCGGCGTCTCCGAATTCACGCCACAACAGGGCTTTTCGGGCAGTGATCTCACCAGGGTCGCAGCTCTGATCCGAGCGGAACACGAACAGGAACAGAGTGCGGTCGCCGCGCAGCGAGAATCGGCCAACCGACTTTCCGGGTCGGCTGTAGGTCATATAGACCAGTTCATCGCGTGGGCGATAGCCGTCGACCACGGCGGCCGCGACCAGACAACCCAGATAGCGTTCGATGTCCGGCTGTGGCCCGAAGGCCAGTCGACGCACATTGGAGTGCAGCCCGTCGGCGCCGATGACGAGGTCGAATTCACGAGTTTTGTTGTGCGCGAGGCTGACACTGACCCCGTCGGGATGTTGAGTGATCGCCGTGATGCTGTCGTCGAAAATTGCTTCGACGTCGTGTTGGATGGCGTCATAGATCGCGGCGGCCAAGTCGCCACGCGGCAGGCTGATCAGCTCGCCGCTGGTGGCTCGGCGGAATCCGTCGACGTTCAGAGTGGCCAGCGCCTGTCCATCGGACCCGACTTCACGCAACGTCTCAAGCTGATAGCCGGCACGCTCGATTGCCGCCTGCAGGCCCATTCGTTGCGCAACGCGGTAACCGACCCCCCAGAAGTCGATCAGGTATCCGCCGGTCCGGAATTGCGGCGCACGCTCGATCAAAGTCGGCTCGTGGCCGGTTCGTTGCAGCCAGTACGCGAGAGTTGGGCCGGCGACTCCGGCGCCGCTGACAGCGACCTTCATGCTCGGGGTCCGTCCATGTGTCGACCATAGCACTATGCAATAGTTGCAGTCTGCATTTATTTTCAGGCCGTAGGCCACGGAAATCCACGGGACATCGCACCGGATGGTGGTCACGTTCGGCCCCGGGCATCCATCCGTAGAGTGCGAGAGACGTTCATCAGCAAGGGAGGACCGCGATGACCGCTCGCAACGAGTCGGCTGGAGAGGATTCGCCGGACGCCATCACCGATGCATTACTGACCGCGTCACGGCTGCTGGTTGCGATCTCGGCCCGCTCGATCGCTCACGTGGACGAGACGATCACCATCCCGCAGTTCCGCACGCTGGTGATTCTGTCCACCCGTGGCGCGGTTAACGTGGCCACCCTGGCCGGCCTTCTCGACGTGCAACCGTCCACAACCGGCCGCATGGTCGAGCGACTGGTCACCGCGGGCCTCATCAGCCGTCAGGCGCATCCGGATTCGCGGCGCGAGCTGTTGGTGGAACTGACTCCGCGCGGCCGGGAGATCGTGCAAGCGGTGACCGCATACCGGCGCACGGAGATCGCCCGAGTCGTCGAGAACATGCCAGAGCGTGAAAGGCGTGGTCTCGTCAGCACTTTGACGGCATTTACTGCCGCCGGTGGTGAACCCGCGGCTCGGCTCGAAGTCCACGGGTTTCTGGTTTGATGCGAGTCAATCGGTCGCGACCGCGCGGGGGCGGCAGCACCTCGACATCGCCGGCGTCGTGTTACCGCTTCGCAACGGCATGCCACGCCAGGTCGGCGATCGCGGCGCAGTAGTGCTCGGCGATCGGTTCCCGGGTGTAGAGGGCGCGCACGTTGATCGGGGCGAGGACGAGTTGCATGGCGGCGATCGTGTCGACGCCGTCTCGCAGTTCGCCGCGCGCGGCGGCCCGGTCGAATACCGACCGGATACTCGCGAACCGCCGCATCCAGAACGCCATCCGGGTGTCGTCTGGGAAAGCGGCGCGGTCGTCCACCACCAACGCCCGCAGCAGATTGCGACCCACCGTGTCGTTGACTTGTTGGGCCACCACCGTGGCCAGGGCCTGCAGATCGGTACGCAGGGATCCGGTATCGGGTGCGGTGAGGACATCGTTGCTCCAGTACAGGAGCGCCTCGAGGGCGAGCCGACTGCCGTCTCCCCAGTATTTCGTGACCAGTGACTCGTCGATGTTGTGCCGTGAGCACATCGTCGGGATGTCGAATCGCTCCAAGCCCCACCGGGTCAACTCGTCATAGGCGGCTGTCATCACTGTGTGCCGGACGTCGTCGGGTACGCCGGCGTCCGTATGCTCCGAGTCGCCGTCGATTGGCCGACCTCCATCCATGCCGCGCGTCAGATGCCAGTCAACCACTTCTGCCGGGCGCGCCGGATCAGATTTCGGCGCTATTCCAGACCGGCACCGCCCCTGCCGGACCGGGCGGTCACAACTCCAGCAGCACCGTGACCGGGCCGTCGTTGACCAACGCCACCGCCATGTCGGCACCGAACACGCCGGTTTCGACGTGGGCGCCCAGCTCCCGCAGCGCATCGGCGAATGCTCTGACGAGTGGCTCGGCGACGGCGCCCGGCGCCGCGGCGTTCCAGGTCGGCCTGCGCCCCTTGACGGTGTTGGCGTACAGGGTGAACTGACTGATCACCAGGATCGGTGCGCCCGTGTCGGCCGCGGACCGTTCATCGTCGAGAATCCGCAACTGCCATAGCTTTTCGGCGAGCCGGCGGGCGATGGCGTCGGTGTCGGAATGGGTGACGCCGACCAGGGCCAGCAGGCCCTGACCGGACGGCCGGATTTCCCCGACCACCTCGCCGCCCACCGAGACCGACGCCGACGTCACCCGCTGCACCAGCACCCGCATGGGTGCCGATGCTAGTGCGCGTTCGGGCTACTCCCCGCTGCCCACCGGCGCGTACCCGAGAATCGCCTTGGTCTCCAGGAAATCGGCGAAACCCTCTTCGCCCCACTCCCGGCCGTTGCCACTGGTTTTGTATCCGCCGAAGGGGGCCTTGATGTCGAACGCGTGGTTGATCGCAACCGCGCCGGCACGGATGCGCCTGGCCAGCGCGCGCGCCTGGTCCAGGTCGGCGCCGGAGACGTAACCGTAGAGGCCGTAGTCGGTGTCGTTGCCGATCTCGACGGCCTGGTCCAGGTTGTCGTAGCCCAGGATGCACAGCACCGGTCCGAAGATCTCTTCGCGGGCGATCGTCATCTCGTTGTTCACGTCGGCGAACACCGTCGGGCGCACGTAGTAGCCGGTGTCGAGACCGTCGGGGCGGCCCGGGCCGCCGGCAACCACCGTCGCTCCCTCGGCGATGCCCTTTTCGATGAGGCCCTGAACCTTCTCGAACTGCACGCGGGAGGCCACCGGCCCGATGGCCGAGCTGTCGGACAGGTCGCCGACCTTGACTCCCTCGGCGGTGGCCTTCGCCACCGCCACGGCTTCGTCCATCCTCGATTTCGGAACCAGCATGCGCGACGGTGCATTACAGCTCTGCCCGGAGTTCATCATCATCACCGCGACGCCGGCAGCCACGCTCTGGCCCAACGCCTCGTCGTCGAGCACGATGTTCGGGCTCTTTCCGCCCAGTTCCTGGCTGACCCGCTTGACGCTGGGAGCGGCATTGCGCGCCACCTCGATGCCGGCCCGGGTCGAGCCGGTGAACGACACCATGTCGATGCCGGGATGGCTGGACAGCGCGGCGCCGACGCCCGGCCCGTCACCGAAGACCATGTTGTAGACACCCGCGGGAAGCCCTGCGGCGTCGATGATCTCGGTGAAGATCTGCCCGGAGAACGGCGCGACCTCGGACGGTTTGAGCACCATGGTGCATCCGGCAGCCAGGGCCGGGAACACCTTGCAGGCGATCTGGTTGATCGGCCAGTTCCACGGCGTGATGAGGCCACACACCCCGACCGGCTCCTTGACCACCATGGTCTGGCCGCGCTCGGTTTCGAAGCTGTAGTTCTTCAGCACGTCGATGGCGGTGGAGAGGTGACCGAGACCCATCATCACCTGCGGCCCCGCGGCCAGCGTCGGAGGTGCGCCCATCTCCTCGTGCACCGCGTCAGCGAGATCCTTCAGACGTTTCTGGTACTCGTCGAGGATCGTCTGCAACGCGTCGAGGCGGTCTTCCTTGGAGCTGACCGACCACGTGCCGAATGCCTTGCGGGCCGCCTTGACCGCCTTGTCCACGTCGGCGTCGCTGCCGATGGCGATCGTGCCGCCGACCTGCTCGAGTGTCGGGTTGTCGACGTCGAGCGTCCGCAACTCGACCGGATCCACCCACTGGCCATCGATGTAGAACTTCAGATATTCACGCATGATCACATCCTCCTCAATCCGGGTGGGTTATTGGGTGCCTTCGGCGTACCAAGTCCTGAATCGGTCGTACTTCGGCATCTCCTCGGAGTTGGCCTTCGGGTCGATGCACACGTGCACCACGCCGACTTTTCCACTGGCGTAGGCGCGAGCGATTGCCGGGCCGATCTCCTCTTCTTTCTCCACATACTCGCCGTGGCAACCGAAACCCTCGGCGATCTTGTCCATCCGGACATCCTTGCTCCAGTGCACACCGGGTTGCGGCGACGGCTGGTCGAAGGTCCGCTTGTACACGCCCACCTCGAGACCCCACTGATGGTCGACGCCGACCACACACACCAGCGGCAGGTTCTGCCGAGCCGCGGTCTCCAGCTCGGCGATGTGGAACAGGAACGCCGAGTCACTGGTGAGCAGCATGACCGGGCGTTTACCGCCCTCGGCCACCGAGGCGCCGACGGCATACGGCAAACCGGTGCCCAGGTGACCGAAGTTCTGGTTCCAGATCACGTCGCGCGGCTTGGTCTGCGAATAGGTCCACTGGAAGATCACGGTCGCCCCGCCGTCGCGCACCAGGATGCCGTCGTCGAGTTCGTCGAACGCCTTGGTCGCCTCGACGACGTACCGGGCCGGGTGCACCGGGGTGCGTCCGCTCGGCGGCTCGTCGGCCACCCGCGCCAGCTCGGCGGCGTCGGCTTGGATCAGCGTCTCGAGGGTGGCCGACGGGGAGCGAGGAGTGTCCCGCAGCGCCTCGACCAGCTGCGGAACCACACCGCGCAGGTCACCGACCAGCGCCACGTCGACGGGCCGGTTGACGCCGATCGCGGTGGGGTCCTGCTCGACCATCACCCATTTGCGCGTCGCGTTGCCCGCGGCCCAGTGCTGGGTGCGGCCGTAGTGCATGGGTTCGCCGAGTTCGGTGCCCAGCGCGACGCACAGGTCGGATTCTTCGACGGCCTCGTTGGCGGCCGGGGAGAACAGGTACGGGAACGTCCGGTCCTGCAGACCCGGGATGAACGACGTGCCGCCCGAGGTCTGGATCACCGGGCACGCCATCAGTTCGGCCAGCTCCTTGACCTCCTGCTGGGTGCGGGAGGTGTGCACGCCGTGACCGACCAGCAGCACCGGTCGCTGGGCATCGCGGATCAGCGCGGCGGCCTCGGCCACCTCGCGGCTGCCTGCGCCCTGGTTGACCAGTCGGTAAGCCGACGGCGGCGGTGCGTCGTCGACGTCGAGTTCTTCGAGGATGACGTGGGACGGGAACTCGACGTAGGTCGGGCCGGGGGTGCCGGACATGGCCCGGCGGATGGCTTCGTGGATGATCTCGTCGGTCTGGTCGGCGTACTCGATCGAGCTGCTGTACTTCACCGATGCGGCGAAAAGTGGTTCCTGCTGGACGAATTGGATGCGCCCGCGGCGGACCCGGCGTTCGGTGACCCGGGCCCGCTGCCCACCCAGGAAGATGACCGGCGAGTTCTCGACGAGTGCGCACTGGATGGCCCCGGCGATGTTGGCCATGCCCGGGCCGAGCGTTCCGATGCACAGGCCGGGCTTGCCCGTCATGCGGGACGCGGCCTCGGCCATGAAGCCGGCGCTGAGCTCGTGGTGCGGCGCCACAACCGACCAGCCGCGGGCGTCCGCTTCGGTGAACATGTGCACGAAGTTGGGGTCCGGAATGCCGAACAATGTGTTCACACCCTCGGCCTCGAACAGGTCGAGAATGCGTTTGTAGACCGGTACACCCATGCGAAACTCCTTGATTCCGTTACAGATAGCGTTGAGCCAGTTGGTGACGATGCGCTGCAGGCGATCCGAACAGCGAACGATTCAGCGCGGCGCGCTTGAGGTAGACGTGGACGCCGCTTTCCCAGGTGTAGCCGATGCCACCGTGTAGTTGCATCGCTGTGCCTGCGACGTCGACGGCAGTGCTGCACGCATACGACTTCGCCATCGCCGCGGCCACCCCGGCATCGGATTGGTTCCCGGCGACGGCGTGTACGGCCGCGCGCACCAATTGGCGGGAGACCGCGATCGCCACGTACATGTCGGCGCAGGCGTGCTTGACGGCCTGGAACGAGCCGATGGGCCGGTCGAACTGGTGGCGCATCGTCACGTAGGAGACGGTCGTGGCGAGCATGGCCTCGGCCACGCCGAGACTGTCGCATGCGATGGCGACGGCAGCCCGGTCGTAGATCCGGCGGACGGCCGGCTCGGGGTCGCCGTCGAAAGCCATGACCTCCGAGCGTTGTTCGACCGCGACCCGGACCAGCCGGCGGGTCTCGTCGAGCACCGGTTGCGCGGTGATCGTCACGGCCGCCTCGGCGACCCCGCCGTCGGTGAGCACCAGGACCGTGTCGGCGCCGTCGGCGTCGGGCACGAAGTCCAGCGGTTCGAGCGCGACGGCCGCCCTGGTGGCCCCCGAGGCGATGCCGGAAAGCAGCCGGTCCCGAGTCTCGCTGGGCGCCAGGGTGTTCAGCACTCCGACGGCCAGCACGCCGCTGCCGAGGAAGCTGGTGGCGCTGGCGGCGCGACCCATCTCCTCACAGATGACCGCCACCTCGGCGAACGTCGCGCCGGCGCCACCGAGGTGTTCGGGCACTTCCAGTCCGGCCCAGCCGGCGTCGGCGATCACCGCCCACTCGACGGTGCGCTCCTTGGCCAGCAGACCGCCGGCCACCGACCGCAGCTCGGCGTGGTACTGCTCGAAATGGTCTGTCATCAAACCACACTCGGTTCGCGCGGCAATCCGAGACCGCGTTCGGCGATGATGGTGCGCTGAATCTCGCTGGCGCCACCCGGAATGGTCCATTCCCAGGATCCGATGAAGTCCAGCATCCACGCCCCGGACTCCCAGCCGCTGGACGCGGGCTTGGCCAGCGTGGTGTGGGCGGCCAGTCCGCCGATCTCGGCGCCGAAGTCGGTCATCCGCTGCAGCAGTTCGCTGTAGAACAGCTTCACCACCGAGGCGTCCGCCGCACCGGTGGCCTCTGTCTCGCTGCGTGACACCAGGTCACGGCACAGTCCGCGCAACCCCGCGATCTCGATCTCGAACTGCGCCAGGCGATCGGCGACCCGCCCATCCGTGACCGGCGAGCAGGCCTGCACCAGCCAGCGGAAGCCCGCATTCCCCAGCCGCTCGGTCAATTCCAGCATCGTCATGCCACGCTCGGCGCCCAATGTCGCCTGCGCGACCTGCCAGCCCTCGTTCTCCGCGCCGATCAGATTCGCCGCCGGAATGACCACGTCGTCAAGGAAGATCTCGCAGAAGTGCGACTCCCCGACGGCGTTGCGGATCGGCCGCACCTCGATACCCGGCGTCGTCATGTCCAGCAGGAAGTAGGAGATCCCCCGGCGTTTGGGCGCCTCCGGATCGGTGCGGGCCAGCAGCAGGCACCAGTCTGCGTGCAATCCCCCACTGGCCCAGATCTTTTGACCATTGACCACATAGGTATCGCCGACCCGCCGGGCGGTGGTACGCAGGCTGGCCAGATCGGATCCGGCCTCGGGTTCGGAGAATCCCTGCACCCAGATCTCGCCGTCCAGGATCGCGGGCAGGTGGCGGCGGCGCTGTTCCTCGGTGCCGGCGACCAGCAGGGTGGACGCGGCGTGGTGGATGCCGACGAACGCCAAGACCAACCGCGGCGCATCGTGGGCGGCGAGTTCGGAGTACAGCACGATCTGCTGATCCACCGGCATGCCGCCACCCCACTGCGCCGGCCAGTGCGGGACGGCGAAGCCCGCGGCGTGCAGTTCGGCGAACCAGGCTTTCTGAAAGGCGACGAATTCGGCGTCGGAGACGCCAGTTTGGTCAGACCGCCAGTCGGAAGGCACATGGTCGGCGCACCAGGCGCGGACCTCGGAACGGAAATCCGCCAGGCTCACGCGAACAGCCCTGTCAGGCCGCGCCGCCCCGCGCGGCGGACAAGCTGGTCCCGGGTCGCCGACAGACCGAACGGGAGCCGGCGCAGCGGCTGGCTGTACCGGGATAGCCACGACAGGGTGGTCTCGTCACAGAAGCCGACGGCCCCGTGCAACTGATGACACACCCGGAAGACCACCTCGGCGGCCTCGATGGCGGCCATTCGCAGCGCGAGCGCATCATCGACGTCCTGGCTCCACAGCGCATGTTTGGCGAGCACCTCGAGCCCGCTGCGCTCCACTTCGGCATCGGTCAGCTGGAATTGCACACCCTGGAACCCCGACAGCGGCTGGCCGAACTGTTTACGCAGGGTGACGTGGGCGACGGTGAGTTCGATGGCGCGGTCCAGCATTCCGAGCAGCGTCCAGCACGGCAGCACCAGCCCGAGCGCGACGTCGCCGGCCCCGCCGGTGTCGATGGGTGTCAGCTGCAGTGCGGCGGTGAAACCGGGGCCCACCGCGGTGGTCGGGGTCGCCGAACCGCGGGCGCCGTCGAGGCTGACCGCGATCCAACGGTGGTCGACGCCGTGGACCGCGGCGGTGGGCGCGGTGTCGGACACCACGAGCAGTCCGTCGGCGTCCAGGTCGATGGGGCGAGCCAGGCGTTCGGCCAGCGGATACGGCAGCGCCCAGTAGCCGGCGCTGCGGCACAGCGCGGCGGCGGCTTCGGCGGACTCCGGGTCGGTGCGCACGTCGAGGTCGAAGGCCCCCAGTTCGGTCAGCACCGGAATGACCAGCGCGTGACGGTCGCCGGGCTTGACTTCGGCCTGCTGGACCAATGAGTCCCCGCCGGCGGCCTCGAAGGCCCGCAGTGCCTGGCGGCCGTATTCGACTGCGTCGTCGGATAGTTCGAGGTTCATCGGGAACCCGCCAGCAGCGCCCTCGACATCAGGATGCGCTGCATCTCGATGCTGCCCGAGGCCACGGTCGCGGACTGCGAATAGCGCCAATGGTCTTCGACCTCGGCGCGGTAATACGTCGTCGCGGCGTCGTCACGGGGTACCTCGGCGATGATGTCCATCAGCACCTCGGCGCTGTCCTGATCCAGTTTCGTCACGGCGATCCGGTAGGCCGCGGCGTCACCGGGCTGAATCCGCCCGCTGCTCTGCAGCGACACCACCCGGTACGCCATCAGCCGGGCCCGCCTGCAGTGCAACAGCATTCGCACCCAGCGTGCGCGCAGCTCCTCGGGCAGCTGTTCCCACCTGTCCCCCAACACCTGCGGCGCCAGCGTGAGGAGCCGTTCGCAGCGGGCATAGCGGGCGATCCCGACCCGTTCGAACGACAGCACGTCCTGCACGATCGACCAGCCGCCGTCCAACGGCCCGAGCAGATCCGCCTCGGTGACCCGCAGTTCGTCGAAGAACACCTCGTTGAGGTGATGTGGCCCCATCATCGTGCGAATGGGCCGGACCTGGATGGCCGGATCGTCCATGGGCACCAGGAAGATCGACAAGCCCTGCTGCTTCTTCTGGACCGCACCCTCTCCCACCTTGGTGGTCCGCACCAGCAGGAAGCACCACTGCGCCATGGTCGCGTACGAGGTCCAGATCTTCTGTCCGCTGATCCGCCAGCCGTCGCCGTCACGGCGGGCGGTCGTGCGCAGCGACGCCAGGTCCGACCCGGCCTCCGGCTCCGAGAAGCCCTGACACCAGATGACGTCTCCGCGGGAGATCGGCGGAAGGTGTTGGCGCTGCTGGGCTTCGGTGCCGTAGCGCATCAGCGTCGGGCCCACCCAGTTGACACCCATGTATTGCGCACCGCGCGGCTCGTGATGAGCCCACATCTCCTCGCGGACCACGGTCTGTTCCCACACCGAGGCGCCCCGCCCACCGAAGTCCGCAGGCCACGCCAGGCAGAGCAGGTCCTGTTCGGCCAGGGTCCGGCAGAAGCGCTGCGTGGCCTCCAGATCCGCCGGGTCGTCGGTGAACGCCCCGAGAAAGCCCTCCGGGACATGCTCTTTCACCAGCTCGCGCAGCTGTGACCGCAACGCCGCCGCCGGCGCACCCATCTCGAAGTCGAGACTCATGCGCTCTCCACCTCCGCCAGACCCAGCTCGGCCAGCACGTCCGCGGTGTCGGCGCCCAGTTCAGGAGTGGGCCCACCGATGCGGCCCGGAGTGCGGGAGAACCAGGTGGGCACACCCGGCATCCGGACCGGACCCTGCGGGGTGTCCACCGTCTCGAAGAAACCGACCGCGTTGAGCTGTTCGTTGTCGAACAGTGCCTGCGGGGTGTTCAGAGGTGCGGCCGGGATCTCCAGCGCGAGGAACAATGTCAGCCACTCCTCGGTGGTGCGTTCGGTCATGGTCTGCGCCACCAGCGAGTACACCGTGTCGATCTCGGCGGCGCGGGCCGCCAGGGTGGTGTACCGCTCGATGTTCCACGCGGGCTGCACGGCGTTGATGAAGCTGGCCCAGTGCCGGTCGTTGTAGATCAGCGCCGAGATGTAGCCGTCCTTGGTGCGGTACGGCTTTCGGTTCGGTGCGACGGTCCGGTGATACATCGCCGGCCCCAGCGGCGGATCGAACATCGCCCCGTTCGCGTGCTCGACGAGCATGAACGACGCCATCGTCTCGAACATCGCCACCTCGACCTCCTGGCCTTCACCGGTGCGCTCGCGGTGGAACAGCGCCATCGTCGTCGCATACACCGCTGTCAGCCCGGCGACCTTGTCGGCGACGATGGTGGCGACGTAGTTGGCTTCGCCGGTGAGTTCGGCCTGCACGGCGGGCAGCCCGCACTCGGCCTGGATGGTGTCGTCGTACGCGGGCCGGTCGCGATCGGGTCCGCGGCGGCCGTACCCGTAACAGTTGGTGTAGACGATCGACGGGTTGATGGCGGCGACGTCGTCGTAGGCGAACCCGAGTTTGGTGATCGCCTTCGCGCGCATCGAGTGGATGAAGACGTCGGCACCGGCGATCAGTGCGCGCAGTGCGGCGCGGCCGTCGTCGGAGCGAAGATCAAGCACCACACTGCGTTTGCCGCGGTTGACGTTGACGAACACGCCGCTGAGGCCAGGCGCGGGGCCGACCGAGACATAGCGGGTGTCGTCGCCGGCCGGTGGCTCGACCTTGATGACGTCGGCGCCCATGTCGGCCAGGATCTGGGTGCAGTACGGCCCCATCACCATCGCGGTGAGGTCGACCACCCGGATCCCGGCGAGCGGCCCGGTGCCGGTCATACCGTGCCCCTGGCCATGGCGAAGCTGTGACCGATGTGCGCGTTGTGTCCGTCGGGGACCACCGGGAACTCCAGCGGCTCGGTGAGGTCGCGGATCGCATCGATGTGGGCGCCCACGTCGTCGACGGTCCATGCCGGCCGGTAGACCCCGGCGCTCTCGACGACGGCGACCCGGGCCACCCGGCCCGCGATGGCGGTCAGGATTTCGCCGGTGACCGAACAGGATTCGTGTGCCAGCCAGCCGACCACCGGGGCAACGAGCTCCGGCCCCATCGGCGGGTAGGCGGATGTGTCGAGTCCCTCGGCCATTCTGGTCACCGCAGCGGGGACGATGACGTTGCAGCGCACCCCGTGCGCGGCGCCCTCCAGCGCGACGACGTTGGACAACCCGATCACCCCGGCCTTGGCGGCGGCGTAGTTGGCCACCGCGTGGTTGCCGTAGACGCCGCCGATCGACGACGTCAGAACCACCCGGCCGTAGCCGGCCCGGCACATCAGCGGGAATGCCGCCCGCACCACGTGGAAAGCGCCGCGCAGGTGAACGTCGAGCACCGCGTCGAAGTCGTCGACCGTCATCTCCGCCAGCGCCGCATGCCGGACGTTACCGGCGTTGTGGATCAGCACGTCGATGCGCCCGAAGGCCTCGGTGGCCGCCATGACGATCGCCTCACCACCGGCAGCGGTCACCACCGACTCGGTCGACGCGATCGCCTCGCCACCGGACGCGGTGATCTCGTCGACGATCTGCTGGGCCGGGCGCGCGTCGGCACCGTCACCGGTCAACTCCCCGCCGACGTCGTTGACCACCACCTTGGCGCCCAGCTCGGCGAGCAGCAGCGCGTACTCGCGCCCCAGCCCCCGGCCTGCCCCGGTGATGACCGCGACCCGGTCGTCAAATCGTGCGTGTGTCATCTAACGTCCGAACACCAGGCCGTCGAGATCGCCGTTGGCCCGCCATTCGGCGAGGAGATCGTCGAAGGCATAGAAGCCGGGCGAGTAGAAGTCGCCGAGGAAGGATCCGTTGTTCTCCGCACCGCCGCGGCCCTCGTTGTTGTAATAGCCCGGCGTGCAGGACAACTCGAAAGCCGAGTTGTCGATGGACAGCTCGCGCACGGTGTTGACCCAGGCGTCCTGCGCCTCCTGGCTGGGCTCGACGGTGGCCGCGCCGCGGCGCTGCGCCTCGGCGATGATGTAGGCGATGTGCTCGGCCTGCTGCTCGAACATGGCGGTCGTGTTGGCCGAGACTCCGCCCTGGATAAATCCCATGAAGAATTGATTGGGGAAGCCGCGGCTGGTCATGCCGTGCAATGTCGCGTAGGCGTCGTGCCAGTGGTCGAACAGCGACACCCCGTCCCGCCCGACGATGGCGTCGATCGCGAACCGCCGGCTGATCTCCGTGGAGATCTCGAAGCCGCTCGCGAAGATCACGCAGTCGGCCTCGTATTCGACCCCGTCCGCGACGATCCCCCGCTCGGTCAACCGTTCGACGCCTTTGGACGCCGACACGTCGACCAGGGTGACGTTGGGACGGTTGAACGTGGCCAGGTAGTGCTCACTGGATGTCGGACGCTTGCACATGAAGCGGTAGTAGGGTTTCAGCGCCTCGGCGGTGGCCGGATCCTCGACGATCTCGGCCACGAGGCGGCGCAACCGCTCCATGATCTTGAAGTCCTCTTCCTCGCGGAACGCCATGATCTGCTCGATTGACACCGACGCGGGATCCTCGCTCGCGGCGATCCGGGCGGTCAGGTTGCGTCCGAGCTCGGTCCAGAAGTCGCACACCAGGTCGGGCTCACCGAACACGACGCCGACGAACGGCGACCAGTTGTGGAAGTTGCGTTTGCGTTCTTCCTGCCAGCCCGGCTGCAGTGCGGCAGCCCAGGCCGGATCGGTGGGCGGATTGGTTCGTGCGTCCACCGACGACGGCGTGCGCTGGAAGACGAAGAGCTGTTTGGCATCGCGGCCCAGATGCGGGACCAGCTGGATGCCGGTGGCGCCGGTGCCGACCAGGGCGACGCGCTTGTCGGCAAGCTTGTCCAGACCACCGTCGGCGGTGCCGCCGGTGTAGTCGTAGTCCCAGCGGGCGGAGTGGAACACATGGCCACCAGCAGCCTGAAAGTCCTTGATCCCTGGGATTCCCGGCAGCTTCGGCCGGTTGTAGGAACCCTGGGCCATCACGACGAACCGGGCCCGGAGGTCGTCGCCGCGGTCGGTGCTGATCCGCCAGCGCTGCGACGAGTCCTCCCAGTGCAATTCCCGCACCTGCGTGGAGAACAGCGCTCCGTCGTACAGGCCGAAGTGCTTGCCGATGTTGCGGCAGTGCTGGAATATCTCGGCGCCGTCGGCGAACTTCTTCGACGGCATGAAGCCCAGCTCCTCGAGCATCGGGATGTAGCAGTAGGCATCGTTGTCGCACTGGATCCCCGGAAATCGGTTCCAGTACCAGACCCCGCCGAAGTCGCCGGCCATCTCGACGACCCGGATGCCCCCCACGCCGGCCTTCTTCAGATAGGCCCCCGCCAGCAATCCGGCGAAACCGCCGCCGAGCACCACCACGTCGACATCGTCGATGATCGGATCCCGTTGCGCCACCGGCGTATACGGGTCCACCTCATAGAACTCGGCGAAGTCGCCGTCGAGCTCCAGATACTGCGCGGAACCTTCCGGGCGGAGTCGCTTTTCCCGCTCAAGGCGGTACTTCTCCCGCAGCGCATCGATATCGACGTCGTCGGGCGTCTGGGTGGGTCCGCACTCGGCGGTCATCGGCCGTTCTCCTCTGCGAGCGGTCGCGGCTCTCCGACGCCCATGTATTTCGACAACTGGTGGTGCAGGTTGACGGTGCTGCGCTCGCGGTACGGGTTGGGCTGGGTCCCGGGAAAACCCAGCGACTTCATGCCCTGCTGGACGGCGGCCATGTTGGAGAAGTCCTGGGGTAGGACGCTGCGCCACCGCGGATCGCCGACCGGGGTGTACTCCCATTCCGTCTGCGGCTCGGCGCCTTTCGGGTACAGCTCGAACACCGACACCTCGAAGATGCACTTGTCCGGGTCGTAGCTCGGATCCGGGCGCGCGCCGTAGCACAGTGCACTGGTCAGGCCCTGCCCGATCTGGAAGTTCGGGAACAGCTGCCACGCCGTGCCGCTCTGCCCCAGGATGTCGGCGGGGATCGTCGGCCAGAAGACCCCGCGCGCCTCGTCGTCGCGCCGTGCGGAGGCCAGCCAATGCTCCAGAACCTTGTCCGCCGGGGTGCCCTCGGGCAGTTCGTCGACGAGCCGCAGTGCGGCGGCCACCAGCGTCTGCGTGGTGGTCGCGTTGGTTTCCTCCATGGTGTACACCTGCATCTCCGCGGTGGAGATCCGCGGGTCGCCGGTCCCGAGCCTGATCTTGGACTTCGTCTCGGCCATGTCCTCCGGCGCGTCGTAGCCGATGTTGCTGTGCCGGCCCTGCGCCTTGGCCCAGCCCTTGAATTCACCGAACTTGTTGAACTCCGGGTGTGTGGTGAAGACGTGATAGGTCTCGTTGAACGCTTCCAGCGCGACTTTCCAATTGCAGTCGAAATGCACCCATTTGCGCCACTTGCACCGCATGTTCTCCAACCCGAACGGGTCGAGGATCTTCGCAGCCGGGAACAGGTAGTCGGCCAACGGTTCGCAGTCGGGGTCCATGTTGACCCACAACCAGCCACCCCAGGTGTCGACGTTCACCGGCCGAAGCCGGGTGTTGTCCGGATTCAGCGCACCCTTCCAGTCAGCTTCTTCCCGGATATGGGTACAGGCGCCGTCCAGACCGTATGTCCAGCCGTGGAATCCGCAGACGAACGACTTACGGGCCCGTCCGACAGCATGTTTCGCACCCGCCGGGGTGTCCACCAACCGGCGGCCGCGGTGCATACACACGTTGTGGTGTGCCGCGAACGTGTCCGCACCCGTTCGCACGACGATGATCGAGTCGTCGAGGATGTCGTAGGTCAGGTAGCTGCCCACCTCGGGCAGTTCCTCCACCCGGCCTACCTGCTGCCAAACCTTGCGCCACAGCTTGTCGCGTTCGGCGCGGGCGTACTCCGGTGAGATGTAGGCATCGACGTCGATGGTCATCGGCTCCGCGAGCTCTTCGACAGTCTCCAGTTCGCCCATCGTCAAATCCTTTCAGGGCCTGCTGATTTCGCGGCGGAAGTCGTCGTCCTTGAGGAACAGCGAGGTGTTGTCGGCACGCAGGTGGCTCCACCGCAGGTCCAGTCCACCGTCGACGAGCAGGGTTTGGCCGGTGATGTAGCTGGCGAGGTCGGAGAGCAGGAACACGATGGCGCCGGCCTGTTCTTCCGGTTGTCCCCGCCGTCCCATCGCGATCGCCGCGCGGTCGCGTTCCGGATCGGCATCGACGTAGGTGCGCGACGCCGCGGTCTCGGTGACCCCGGGCGCAACCGCGTTGACCCGGATCTCGTCGGGTGCGAGTTCGACCGCGAGGGTGCGGGTGGCCGCGACGATCGCGGCCTTGGCCGTGCCATAGGCGATGTGGAAGGGCGCGGTGTTCATGCCGCTGATCGACGAGACCGACACGATCGAACCGGGGCCGCCGGCCGCCCGGATCTCGGCGGCCACCGCCTGGCTCATGAAGAACATCGTCTCCAGGTTGGCGGTGAACAGGTCTCGCCAGTCGTCACGGCTGACCCGGGTGGCAGGCATCCACGTCGAGGGCGCGGCGCCGCCGGCAATGTTGACCAGGCCGTGCAGTCGCCCCTCGGTGCGGCGCACCACAGCCAGCACAGCGGCGATCCCGTCGTCAGTCGCGGCGTCGGCCGTCACCGGCACGATCGGCAATCCGTCGGCGATCAGCGGGCCGATGTGGGTGTCGAGGTTGTCCTGCGAGCGGCTGACGGCCACGACCGTCGCGCCGGCCCGTGCGGCCATGTCGGTGACGGCGGTCCCGATGCCGCCGCCGCCGGCGCCCGACACCACCACGATGCGGCCGTCGAGCCTGAGGAGATCCGCCATACCCTGCTTTCACTCATCTTTTGTCCGGACAAATAGCTACACTCTGCCGAATGGAGAACATGATTCCGCAGCGGTTATAGCATCGTCAAGGGTCTCTACGAAGAAATGTGGCGACTATTGTCTGGACTAAATCAGCTTGGTACGGTCACGCCGTGATGCTGCAGCAGAACGGCCGCTTCACCCTCGTCCAACCCCCGCTGGTGGCCGAGGGCTGGACCATCGAGCGCCGGACCGCGCCCAGCCGGCTGTTCGGCGCCAACGGTCTGCGAACCGGCCCGGACGGTCGCGTGTACATCGCTCAGGTCACCGGCAGCCAGATCAGCGCCCTGGACATCGGGACCGGATCACTCGACACGATCAGCGCCAAGGGCGGCGACATCATCGCCCCGGACGACGTCGCGTTCGACGACGCCGGGAACCTCTATGCCACCGAGGTGATGGACGGGCGGGTCAGCGTGCGGGCCGCCGACGGCACCACCCGGGTGCTGCGCGACGATCTGCCGTGCGCCAACGGCATCACCGTGCACCGAAGCCGGCTCTTCATCGGTGAATGCCGCGAGGGTGGCCGCCTCATGGAGCTCGATCCGGCCGGCGGTCCGCCCCGCGTCCTGCTGGAGAACGTGCCCTCACCCAACGCGATGGAGGTCGGACCCGACGGGCTGCTGTACTTCCCGGTGATGGGCGCCAATGAGATCTGGCGCATCGATCCGGACGGCGGCGAGCCCGAAGTGGTAGCGACGGGTCTCGGTGTGCCCGACGCGGTCAAGTTCGACGCGAACGGCAATCTGGTCTCCACCCAGGTCCACAGCGGCCAGGTGCTGCAGATCGATCCACGCACCGGCGAGCAGACCGTACTGGCCAATCTCAATCCGGGACTGGACAACCTGACCTTCGTGGGAAACAGACTGTTCGTCTCCAACTTCACCGGTGAGATCACCGAGGTCCTCGACGGCCTGCAGACCCGCACCGCGCTGCCCGGCGGACTGAACTGGCCGTTGGACCTCACGGTCGGCTCCGACGGCGTGGTGTACGTCGCGGACGGCACCTACTTCTATGCGCTGCGCGCCGATGGCGTGCTGCACACCCTCGGCATGCTGTTCAGCCCCGGCTACCCCGGTTTCGTTCGGGGTGTGACCGCGACGGGGCCAGGTGAATTCGTGGTCACGACCTCAGGCGGGCAGGTCGCCCGGTTCCGCCCCGCCGAGGGCGAAAGCGATTTTCTGGCAGACGGATTGGACCAGCTCTACGGGGTGGCCGCCGGAGTGCGCGGCATCGTCGCCGTCGAGCAGGGCACCGGGCGGCTGGTGTCCGTGGACGCCGGTCGCACCGAGGTACTGGCAACCGGACTGGACACCCCGGTCGGGGTGGCGTTCGGGCCCGACGGCAGCCCGCTGGTCAGCGAACGCGGCCGGGTGGTCAGGGTCGACGGCGGCACGATCGAGCCGGTGGTGGACGGATTGGGTTGTCCGCAGGGCATTCTGGTGGACGGCAACCGGCTCTACATCGTCGACGCGGACGCCAAGTCGCTGCTCGAAGTCGATCTGGACAGCGGATCGCGCACCACGATCGCCTCGGGTCTTCCACTCGGCGCACCACCTGGCGTCACCCCCAAACCGCTGCGCGGCATGCCGCCGTTCTCGGGCCCCCAGGGGCCGTTCGCCGGGATCGCCGCCGCGCCCGACGGCACCGTGTATGTCTCGGCGGATGCCGACGGCAGCGTCCTGGCCCTGCGCCGGCGGAGCTGACATGCCGCACCCCGAGTCCGGCGACCACCGCTACATTCAGGTGGCCCGCACGCTGCGCAAAGAGATCGTGGACGGAGTGTACCCCGTCGGTTCTCAGCTACCCACCGAACACGAACTGTGTCAACGGTTTTCGGTCAGCCGCTATACTGTGCGCGAAGCCTTGCGTCGGCTGCGCGAGGACAACCTGGTGTCGTCCCGGCCGCGGGCAGGCACGATGGTGGTGCCGCGGCCGTCGGCGCATGCCTACGTTCAGGACGTGGTGTCCATCAACGATCTGCTGGCCTTCGCGACGGGTGCCCGCTTTGCGATCGAATCGATCGCCATGGTGACGATCGACGACGAACTAGAGCACCGGACAGGTCTGGCGGCCGGCGACGAATGGCTTGCGGTACGGGGATTCCGCGGCGCCGACGGGGCCGACGCCCCGGTCTGTCGCACCGAGTACTACATCAACCGGGCATTCGCGGCGGTGGGCCGGATGTTGCAGAACCACAGCGGACCGATCTTCCCACTCATCGAGGACCTGTTCGGGCTCAGCATCGTCGAAGTGCGGCAGGAGATCTCCGCGGTCCAGGTCGGCCTCGAACTGGCCGGCCGGCTCAAGGTCGAACCGGGCACACCCGCCCTCGAGATGCAGCGCACCTACATCACGTCCGATGGCGAGATCGCCCAGGTGACCGTGAACACCCACCCCGCGTCGCGGTTCCGCCACTCGATGACGATGCGACGGGTGAAGGGCTGACGGGCCGTGCGCACCGCGCAGCGTGACGCCGAATTGGCCACCCGGGCCTACGCTTCCGGATTGTGGGTGCACGACACCCTGGCGGACGCGTTGGACGTCGCCGCCCATGACACCCCGCAGCGGGAGGTTCTGGTCGACGGCCCGGTGCGCCTCGACTGCGCGACGCTTCACGATCGGGCGACCCGGCTGTCCGGCGTGATGCTGACCCGGATACCCGCCGGAAGCGTGGTGTCGTTCATGTTGCCCAACTGGCATGAAGCGGCGATCGTCTACCACGCCGCGACCGCGGCCGGCATGGTGGTCAATCCGATACTGCCGTCGCTGCGTGACCACGAGCTGGCTTTCATCCTGGCTGACGCTGACGTGCGAATGATCTTCGTCCCCGGCGACTTCGGCAATCACGACTATGCGGCAATGCTCCAGCGGGTCACGGCGACGCTGCCCGATCCACCGGTTGTCGTCGTGGTCCGCGGTGACCCCCTCGCCGGGCAGCTCGCGTTCGACTCGCTGCCGAGCCGGCCGGCGTCGGCCCCGGCTCTGGATCCCGACGCCGTCCGGATGATCCTCTACACTTCCGGCACCACCGGGCGCCCCAAAGGTGTTCTTCACAGCCACAATTCGATCCATGCCTTGATCCGCCAGATCGGCAGACACTGGCTGATAGATCCGGGGTCGGCATTCCTGGTTCCCTCCCCCATCGCCCACATCGGTGGCTCGATCTATGCGTTCGAATGCCCAGTCCTGCTGGGAACCACCGCGGTGCTGATGGACCGGTGGAACTCCGACGACGCGGTCGCACTGCTGACCGCCGAGCACTGCACGCACATGGCCGGCGCGACGCCGTTCCTGCAGACGATTCTCGCCGCCGCCCAGCGCGCGAACACCCGGTTGCCCGACCTGCGGGTGTTCATCTGTGGCGGTGCCTCGGTTTCGCCCCAGCTGATCCGCACTGCGGCCGGGTATTTCGAGCAGGCGGTGGTCACCCGGGTGTACGGCTCCACCGAGGTGCCGGTCACGACGATCGGCGCTCCCGACGATCGCGACCGCGCCGCCGACACCGACGGCCGGCCCGGCATCGCCGACGTCACGGTCGTGGACGGTGAGATCCGGGCGCGCGGCCCGCAGATGCTGCTGGGCTACCTGCATCCGGAAGACGACACCGACGCCTTCGATGCCGACGGTTACTTCCGCACCGGCGATCTCGGTGGCTGGGTGGACCGCCACTATCTCGTCGTCACCGGCCGGGCCAAGGACATCGTGATCCGCAACGGCGAGAACATCTCCCCCAAAGAAGTCGAGGACGTGCTGCTCGGCCACCCCGGCATCAGCGAGATCGCGATCGTCGGGGTGCCTGACCCGCGCACCGGAGAGCGGGCGTGCGCGGTGATCGTCACCGACCGGGCACCGGGGCCGGACGTCGGCGATCTGCGCGACTTCCTGCAGGCCACCGGTGTCGCGAAGTTCAAGTGGCCCGAACAGGTCGTCGTCTGGGACGCGCTGCCCAAGAACGACGCAGGCAAAGTACTGAAACATCGAATTCGAGCGAGATTGGTCGACGCGGATGAGTGATCCACAGGTGGCGGTGGTGACGGGTGCAAGCAGCGGAATCGGCTTCGCCTGCGCCACAACGCTCGCCGGGGCGGGCATGGCTGTCGTCGGCACCGGGCGTGACGCGGGCCGGCTGGCCGCGCTGACAGACGCGATCGGTGATCCCGACCGGGTGGCCACACTGGCGGTCGACCTGACCGACGACGACGCGCCGCAGCGGATCGTCGAGGAGGCGGTCTCCCGATGGGGACGCGTCGACTTCCTGATCAACAACGCCGGCGTCGGCAGCCCGAAACCGCTGCACGAAACCGACGACGAGACACTCGACTACTTCCTCGGCGTCATGCTGCGCGCGCCGTTCCGGCTCGCCCGCGACGTGATCCCGCATATGCGACCGGGTTCGGCCATCATCAATGTCACCTCGACCTTCGCGGTGGTCGGCGGTCTGCGCGGCGGCGCCTACTCCGCAGCCAAGGGCGGCCTGACCGCGCTGACCCTGCACATCGCGTGCCAGTATGGCGCACAAGGTATTCGCAGCAATGCTGTGGCGCCGGGCGTCACGGTCACCCCGATGGTGGAGCACCGCCTGGAGGATCCCGGCTTCCGGAAGATGCAGACGGAGATGACACCGCACACCCGGCTGGGACGCGTCGAGGACATCGCCGGCACCGTGGCGTTCTTGTGCTCCCCCGCAGGCAGTTTCATCAACGGCCAGACCATCGTGGTCGACGGCGGCTGGAGCTCCACCAAGTATCTGTCCGACTTCGCACTGACCTCGGACTGGGTCGCCCGGTGAACCTGTTCGCCACCCTCGATCAGGCCGCGGACCGCTTCGGCGATCGCGGCGCGGTCTACCGCGGCGAGCAGCAGCTGCACACCTGGAGCGAGCTCAGGCAGCGCGCGCTGCGTCTGGCCGCATCGCTTCGGCGCGTCCACACGCCAGGCCGGCGGATCGCGATCGCCAGCGAGAACCGCGCGGAAATCATCGAACTGTTCTACGCGGTGTGGGCGGCCGAGTGCGTCGTCGTCCCGATCAACTTCAAGCTCCATCCCCGCGAGATGGCACAGATCCTCGAAGACTGCGGCGCGGCAACGGTATTCGCATCACCCAAGATCGCGGACGATCTGACGCCGCACTCCCCGGTCAGCGTCGAGCAGATCGGTGGCCCGGACTACGACCACCTGTTCACCGCCCCGCCCGCTGACGTCCCGGCGACCGACCCGTCGACACTGGCGTGGCTCTTCTACACCAGCGGCACCACCGGTCGCTCCAAGGGAGCGATGCTGTCCCATCGCAGCCTCACCGCGATGACGGTGGCACACCTGGCCGACATCGATTCCCCGGACGAGAATTGCAGCCTGCTGCACGCCGCCCCGATGTCGCACGGCTCCGGTCTCTACATCGCGCCCTACGTGCTGCGCGGCGCACGGCAGGTGGTTGCCGCATCCGGTGTGTTCGACCCGGACGAGTTTCTCGATCTCTGCGCGGCACATCCGGGATCGTCAGCGTTCCTGGCACCCACCATGATTCAGCGCCTCGTCGACACCGGGCGCAACGCCCCCGCCGCCCTGCGGACGATCGTCTACGGCGGCGGGCCGATGTACGTCGACGGCCTCAAGAAGGCGATGGCCGCGTTCGGGCCGGTCTTCGCGCAGATCTACGGCCAGGGTGAATCTCCGATGACGATCACCGGATTGCGGCGCGCCGACCATGAACTCACCGACGACGCGATCCTGGGGTCGGTGGGATACCCCCGGTCCGGCGTCGAGGTGGCGGTACTGCGCGCGGACGGCTCGCGCGCCGAGCCGGGTCAGATCGGCGAGATCGTCTGCCGTGGCGACGTGGTGATGTCCGGGTATTGGAACAACCCGCAGGCCACCCGCGACACCGTAAGGCAGGGCTGGCTGTACACCGGGGACATGGGCTCGTTCGACGACCGTGGCTACTTGACGTTGCACGACCGCTCCAAGGACGTGGTGATCAGCGGTGGCAGCAACATCTATCCGCGGGAGGTGGAGGAGGCGCTGCTGGAGCATCCGGGTGTCGCCGAAGCCTGCGTGGTCGGTGCGCCGGATCCCGAATGGGGTGAGGTCGTCGTCGCGTTCGTCGTGGGCTCCGCTGCCGGCCCGACGCTCGATGCCCACCTGCTGGACCGGATCGCCCGGTTCAAGCGGCCCAAGCGCTACGTCTTCGTCGACGACCTGCCGAAGAACAGCTACGGCAAGGTGCTCAAGCGCGAATTGCGCGCCCGGCTCGGGTAACGGCGTTCTCGTCTGCATAGAATGCCGCTATGTCCACCGATTACCGCTTCCTGACCTACGAAGAGCTCGATGACGGCCGCATCGTCCGCATCATGCTCAACCGGCCCGAGGCACGCAACGCGCAGAACCGCGGCATGCTGGTCGAGCTCAACGAGGCGTTCCTGCGGGCTGAGGCCGACGACACGGTTCGGGTGGTCATCCTGGGCGGTCATGGCCCGATGTTCTCTTCCGGTCACGACCTCGGGTCGGCGGTGTCGCGGGCCGAATACACCCCCGGGCCGGACCAGCACCCGAGCTTCCAGGGCCTGGGCGCCAACCGGGAGGGCGCGGAGAAGCTGATGCTGCAGGAGTGGCACCACTTCTTCGCCAATACCCGCCGCTGGCGCGACCTGCGCAAGATCACCGTCGCCCAGGTTCACGGTGACGTCTACGCGGCGGCGCTGATGCTGATGTGGGCCTGCGATTTGATCGTGGCTGCCGAAGGCACCCGGTTCGCGGATGTGGTGGGCACCCGACTCGGCATGTGCGGAGTCGAATACTTCGCCCATCCGTGGGAGTTCGGGCCGCGCAAGACCAAGGAGCTGATGCTCACCGGTGACGCGATGACCGTCGACGAGGCGTACCAATTGGGAATGATCACCAAGGTTTTCCCCCAAGACGAGCTGGCAGACAAGACGCTGGAATTCGCCCGCCGGATCGCCGAGGTGCCGACGGTGGCGGCGCTGCTCGCCAAGGAAGCGGTCAATCAGACCGTCGACAACATGGGCTTCTACAACGCGCTGAACTCCTGCTTCACACTGCACCAGCTCAACCACTCGCATTGGGCACAGGTCCACGAGGAAGGCTGGCCGGTGGCGCTGGAGTCCGACGGCGTGCCGAACTGGAAGACCGCCCCGCCGATCGTGCCTGCGGTCAAGGACCAGGTCCGCGCCGAAGGCTGATCTTCGGCACATCTCCGCGATCACGGCAAAGTCCCGATTCCAGCTCACCTGAATCGTTCAAGTAGTCTCGGCGCTGTCACAACCGGTGACCGCGAGGCCACCCGTTCGGACAACTGCTGCCGAAATGCTGTCAACGCGGTCTTGCCGAAATCCCTTGTAATAGCGTTTAATTCGCGGAGTGCGCAAAGCCGTACAATCGGATTATCCTTATAATTCTCAGAATTAATGTTGTGCAGGCCACACCTTTTCGCGAAACGTGGTGAAAAGCACAGACTTTGGTATATGCGCAAATTGTTGTTAGTTTCGGCCGCATGTTTGCAATCGCGACGTTGATGACTCTGATCAGTCAGGTGTCAGGCACGCCGTACGTCCCCGGCGGGGATTCACCGGCTGGCACCGACTGCTCGGGACTGGCCTCCTGGGTGTCCAATGTGGCCACCGGAAGGCCTGCCTTTGGCAGCCGGTTCCACACCGGCAACGAGGAAGCCGCCCTCCTCGCCCGCGGATTCCACTACGGAACCGCCCCCAACTCCCTGGTGATCGGCTGGAACGGCCGCCACACCGCAGTCACACTGCCCGACGGCACCGCGGTGTCCAGCGGTGAAGGCGGCGGCGTGCGCGTCGGCGGCGGCGGCGCCTACCAGCCGCAGTTCACCCACCACATGTACCTGCCGATGCCGGCTGAGGACATGCAGGATCCGCTCGCGCCGCCGGCTCCGGATGCTCCCCCGCCGGCCCCGGATGCTCCGGTGTTCGTCGACGCCGTCGACGTTCCTCCGCCGGCCGACGTTCCTCCGCCGGCCGGCGACATTGTGCCCGTCGGCGCCGATATCGCCCCTCCCCCAGGCGATCCCGCCCCCCAGCCCGCATAGAGCATCGACGACTACGCCGCACTGCCCACCCGGTCAGTGCGGCGTATGTCGTCAAAAGCCTTGTTGCGCTATGAGTTTTGCTCCCGCTTCACGGGCAGCGGCAGGCCGCGCGAGCACTCCGGCCACGACCAGTATCAGGACGCCGACCGCCAGGCACGGCCCCCACACCGCACTGCCTTGCGGCCACGGGATCACATTGCGATACAGGGTGTATCCCAGCAGGGCCAGACCGAGCAACGGCAGGATCACCTCCGACTTGCGAATCTGGTTGTCGCGGGCGAGGAACAACAGCCGGACAGCGCCCGACGTGGCCAGCGCGTAGGCCACCAGCAAGATGAGCGTGCCCGCGGTGGCCGCAATGGTGAACACGTCGAATGGGCGCGCCTTCAACGTAATCCAGCCGATGGCCTGGATCGCGAACACCGCCGCCACCGCCGTTGCCGCCGCGACGTGCGGAACGTTGCGCCGGGGATGAACCGCCGCCAGTGCGGCCGGGCCGATGCCGTCTCTGCTGAGCGCGAAGAGCAGCCGGCTCGCACCCACCACGCTGGCCAGGCAGCAGGCCGCCGCACTGAACGTTGCACCGACGACGATGACATAGGACAGCCAGGGGGCAACGTACTGCTGGGCGATGTCGCCCATGAGAGCCTCGGACTTGCCGAAGGCCGTGACCCCGGCCGCGTCGGTGCCGAACGCCATCATCTCGATCGCCGTGACAGCCACGAAGAACACCCCGCCGAACAGCGCCGTACCCAGGATGGCCCGGGGAATGTTGCGCCGCGGCGCCTCGGTCTCCTCACCGAGAGTCGCCGCCGCCTCGAAGCCGGCGAAAGACAGGAACCCGAACACGATTCCCAGGAACACCGTCGAGACCGAGGTACCGGGAGCGACGGTGAACACCGACATGTCCAGATGCTGACCGCCGGGCGTGTGGCCGGTGATCACCTTGCCCAGCGTGATCGCCGCCACCACCAGGATCAACAACACCGTCAGGCCTTCGGTGACCAGGAGGACGGTGGCGCCACCCTTGATCTCCCTGGATGCGAGCCACCACACCGCGGCGAGCACCAGCCAGGCGAACACGAACGCAACCCAATCCGGTAATTCGTTGGGGGCGGCAACTTTTCGAGCCAGGTCGGCCAGGAAGATGCCCGCCGCCGTCGCCGTCACCGCGCCGAAGAAGACATAGGTTCCCGCGTTGAGCCAGCCGGCCACGCTGCCGGCCCGCGGTCCGAGCGTGACACCGACGAAGGCGTACACACTGCCGGCGTGGCTGAATCGTTGCGCGAGCCGGACGAACGTATGGGCGATCAGCAGTACGCCGACGGTCGCCAGCAGGAATGCCAGTGGGACAGCACGACCGACCGCGGCGGCCGTTCCCTGTGGATTGATGTTGATGGCCATCGACGGCGCCATGAGAGCAACCGACACACCCACCGCCGACCAGACGGTCAGGGTCCGGCGCAGCGCGGGGTCACCGGACACCTCCTGCCCGGCCAATCAGTCGCCCTCGTCGAGCACCAGCGCCTGTTCCGGGCAGGCCTCGACACCGTCTCGGGTGCGCTGCTCGTCGCCGGGTGCGACGTCATGGTCCTCGAGTGTCGAGTAGCCCATGTCATCGACCGGGAACAGTTCGGGATCAACGGCATAGCACAGCGCATGGCCCACGCACCGTGAGCTCTCCAGACGGACCCGCATCGGCTCAGGTTAACCGCGGGCCCCGAGCGCACGTGCCGATTCCGGTAAGCACCTCAGGGGTTGATGGTGTTCTCTCCGACCTGACGCCCCCACACGTACTCGGTGAGCAAGGGCTGGCCGAGTTCGAAGTGGTTGTACGGCGCGATCGAGGCTCCGTCATCCATCACCAGGTAGGGCGCCGGCCAGAAATTGCGGTCGACCGTCTGCCAACACCCCGGCGCTCCGCCCGGCCCACCCCTGCCGTTGGTCCTGGGCAGGTTGTCCGGGTACACGTAGGGATTCGGCGCGCCGAGGATCTCGGTCATCGTGCTGAGTGAATATCCGTTGCCGCCGAAGGCATCCAGTGCACTGGGCGCCGCCTGTGCGATGTTGCGAATGCCGCAGAACAGTTCCGGGCTGTAGGTGTCGAGAAGCTGGGAACTGGGCACCAGATCCGCCATCCCTCGAATGAAGTACGGCTTGCTGCGCTCGAAGACGTCGGCGCCGGTATTGCCGAACCCCATGGAGGCGAGCAGCGCCGCATCGATGTCGTGCTGCTGGCCGTTGAGCGAGTTCGCGGTCACCACCGCATGGTCGAGCGCATCCCACAGGTCGGGGCTGGCCTTGGTGTAGACGTCGGCCAGATCACCCAGTCGCTGGATGTCACGGCGGATCTGCGGCATCTGCGGGTTGATGTCGTCGAGCACCGAGTTCCCGTTGACGATCGACTGGCCGAACTTGGCGCCCAGCCCGTTCAGCGCTTCGGCCGTCGCCGACAGCGTCAGGTTCAGCTTGACCGGATCCACCTTCTCGGAGATCGACGTGACCGTCTCGAAAAGAGTGTTGAACTCCGTGGTGACGCTGGACGCGTTGATGACGTCAGACGGCGTCAGCCGGGCCGACACCGGATTCTTCGGTGTCGACAGCGCGACGTATTTGTTCCCGAAGACCGTGGTGGCCTTGATATCGGCCTGCACATTGGCGGGAATGTAGGCCAAATAGCGGGGCTCGACGTCGAGCCTCAGCCGCGCAATGTTCTTTCCGTCGCGCTCACCGGAGCTGACGTTGATGACCCGGCCGATCACCACTCCGTTGAAGGTGACCTTCGAACCCGTGTCCATCACCAGGCCACCGCGATCGGAGACCATTGTCAACGTCGCCCGCGGCGACAGTTCGCCGCGAAATTGCAGATAGACCAACGACAGGACCAGGACGATCACGGCAAGAAATACCAAGCCGGCAGCCTTGAGCGGCGGACGGTCGCGCCAGTTCACCGCAGCCCCTCCTCAACCCCGACCCAAGCGAACAAGCGCCCCTCCCGGCCGTGGCCAGTGATGTGGACCACAGGAATGTACCTGATTTCAGAGCCGAATGGTCGCCATCCGCGCAATTCGCCATGCCGTCAATTCAGCAATTCCTGTTGCGCAGTCGTCAATATAATCGGGACCGAATTGACGCGGTGAAATGTGCAGGTGCCCAATCAATTCCGCGTCCGGTAATTGGCAGTGCCAACAGCCGCCGATAGGTGCGGCAATTTGCCTTTGCAAAATTTGCTGCGCACGTACAGCGCCGACCATGCGCGGGTGATGGCCGCCTACCGGAAGCTGACGGTATCCCGAACTGGCCCCAAACCCGCTCCAGTGAGCGGTGGAGTCGGGATAATCGACTGTGCCGCCCGGGGGTGTCGCCGGCGCGGGAACAGCTCAGCGAGGAGCGTGAGACCTATGTCCATCGTCGAAGCGGACTCAGCGACCCAGTCGCCCCATCAGCGCGCGGTCAGCGAGACCCAGCAATACATCGACAGTCCGCGATTCGAGGGGATCACCCGCCTCTACACCGCCGCCCAAGTCGTCGAGCAGCGTGGCACGATCCCCGTCGACCACACCGTCGCCCGCGAGGCGTCGGCCGCCTTCTACAAGCGCCTGCGAGAACTCTTCGCGGCCAAGAAGAGCATCACCACCTTCGGGCCGTACTCGCCGGGCCAGGCGGTGACCATGAAGCGGATGGGCATCGAGGGCATCTACCTCGGCGGCTGGGCGACCTCGGCCAAGGGTTCGACCACCGAGGACCCGGGCCCAGACCTGGCGAGCTACCCGCTGAGTCAGGTGCCCGAGGAGGCAGCGGGCCTGGTGCGCGCGCTGCTGACCGCCGACCGCAACCAGCAGTACCTGCGCCTGCAGATGACTCCCGAGCAGCGCGCGGCCACGCCGGCCGTCGACTACCGCCCGTTCATCATCGCCGACGCCGACACCGGCCACGGCGGAGATCCGCACGTGCGCAACCTGATCCGCCGCTTTGTCGAGGCGGGCGTCGCGGGCTACCACATCGAGGACCAGCGTCCCGGCACCAAGAAGTGCGGCCACCAGGGCGGCAAGGTGCTGGTGCCGTCCGACGAACAGCTCAAGCGGCTCAACACCGCCCGCTTCCAGCTCGACATCATGGGTGTGCCGGGCATCATCGTCGCCCGCACCGATGCCGAGGCGGCGAACCTCATCGACAGCCGCGGTGATGAGCGGGACCAGCCGTTCCTGCTCGGCGCGACCAATCTCAAGGTGCCGCCGTACAAGTCGTGCTTCCTGGCGATGGTGCGCCGGTTCTACGAGTCGGGTGTCACCGAGCTCAACGGTCATCTGCTCTACGCGCTGCCCGAAGGCGAATACGCGGTGGCCGACGCCTGGCTGCAGCGGCAGGGCATTTCCGACCTCATCACCGAACAGGCCGCCGCATGGCGCGACGGTAAAGAACACTCGCTGGACGCGCTGTTCGACAAGGTCGAGTCGAGATTCGTCGACGCCTGGCAGGACGACGCCTCGCTGGACACCTACGGCGACGCGGTGGCCGAGCTCCTCGCATTCCGGGAGAGCGAAGGCGAGCCGCACGAGATGAGCGCCGCGGACTGGCGGGAGTTCGCCAAGACCGCATCGCTGCACGCGGCCCGGGAGAAGGCACGTGAACTCGGCGTCGACGCGGCATGGGATCCCGAGCGGGCCAAGACCCCCGAGGGTTACTACCAGGTCCGCGGCGGAATTCCATACGCGATCGCGAAATCCCTTGCTGCAGCACCGTTTGCAGACCTGCTGTGGATGGAGACCAAGACCGCCGATCTGGCCGACGCCCGCGAGTTCGCCGAAGCAGTCCACGCGGTGTATCCGGACAAGATGCTGGCCTACAACCTCTCCCCCTCGTTCAACTGGGACACCACCGGGATGACCGACGAGGAGATGCGGGCCTTCCCCGAAGAACTCGGCAAGATGGGCTTCGTCTTCAACTTCATGACCTACGGCGGCCACCAGATCGACGGTGTCGCCGCCGAGGAGTTCGCCACCGCCCTACGCCAGGACGGCATGCTGGCGCTGGCGCGCCTGCAGCGCAAGATGCGGCTGGTCGAATCGCCCTACCGCACACCGCAAACGCTGGTCGGCGGTCCACGCAGCGATGCCGCGCTGGCGGCTTCGTCGGGCCGCACCGCCACCACCAAGTCGATGGGCAAGGGCTCCACCCAGCACCAGCACCTGGTGCAAACCGAAGTGCCGAAGAAGCTGCTCGAAGACTGGTTGGCACTGTGGAGCGAGCACTACGAGCTCGGCGAGAAGATGCGGGTGACGTTGCGTCCGCGGCGAGCCGGCGGCGAGGTCCTCGAGCTCGGTATCTACGGCGAACGGGAAAAGGGCGGCGAGCAGGAGCTGCTGGCCAACGTGCTCGTCGACCCGATCAAGGACCGGCATGGCCGGAGCATCCTGACGGTGCGCGACCAGAACACCTTCGCCGAGAAGCTGCGGCAGAAGCGCCTGATGACGCTGATTCATCTATGGATGGTGCACCGGTTCAAGGCGGATGCCGTCTACTACGTGACGCCGACCGAGGACAACATCTATCAGGCCGACAAGATGAAGGCGCACGGCATCTTCAGCGATGTGCACAAGGATGTCGGCGAGATCATCGTCGCCGACGTCAATCAGGAGCGCATCGCCGAGCTGCTGGAGCCCGACCGTGTGGCCCTCAAACGGCTTATCGCCAAGGAGGATTGACCTCCTCCGCCCAAACCGACGTTTCGCAGCGAAAGTGCGAGTAGCTCGCTGCATTACGTCGATCTCGGCGCGGGCCTAGGACGACCCGAGGTAGGCGACGATCGCGTTGGTGAGCCCTCGTCGGGCCGCGTCGAGATCGCCGTAGCTGCCGAGTTGCTTCTCGGAGGCGATCCCACGCATCGCGCCGGGAATCAGCCAGGCCATCTCCCGGATGCGCTGCGGGTCGACGTGCAGATCCGCGAAGGCTTTCTGGCAGGTCTCCTGCCAGCCCTGCCCCCAGGAGAACAGTTCGGCGGCGGTCTGCGGATACTGCTGCTCGAGGTCGGCATGCTCCCGCGGCAGCGCAGCGCGCAGGTTCTCGATCGCGCGCGAGTCGCGGTTCGTCAACCCGTCATAGAGCGTGTCGATGATGCCGGACACCCGGTCACGCAGGCTCGCCGACGTGTCCGGCGGGGTGAAGATGTTGGCCCGCCGCTCGGCGGTGTAACGCAGTACCGCTGCCCAAAAGCCGTCGGTATCACCGAATTGGTATTGCACGGTGCCCCAGGTAGCGCCGGCGTCCTTCGCGATCCGATTGGCCGACACCGCGCCGGGCTGACCGGACGCGAGCGCGGTCAAAGCAGCTTCGAGCAGGCTCTCGCGGGTCGCCGAACCCCGCCGGTTCGGCCGTCGTCGTGCACTGTCCGCCTCGGCCACACCGAAAGCCTAACCCAGATTCATTGACACTTCTATGATCTCTTTCTAGACTCGCCAGCGTGGCGAAACCGTCCCTGTCGATGAAGCCCACCGGCTGGTTCCAGGTGGCGTGGTCCGACGAGATCGCGGTCGGCGACGTCCACCGCATGAAGTACTTCGACACCGACATGGTCGCCTGGCGCGCACAGTCGGGCGCACTGACCGTGATGGATGCCTACTGCGAACATCTCGGCGCCCACCTCGGGTATGGCGGCCAGGTGGTCGGCGAGGTCATCCAGTGCCCGTTCCACGGCTGGCAATGGAACCACGAGGGGCGCAACGTCTGTATTCCCTACCAGGACAGGCCAAATCGCGGCCGCCGGATCCCCACCTATCCGGTCGTGGAGCGCAACTCCTCGGTGTACATCTGGCACGACATCGAAGGCCGGTCGCCGTACTTCGACGCGCCGGACATCTTCGCCGACTTCGGTGACGACAAGACCGCCGCCGACTATTACCCGCAGGCCCGGCTGTACCGGCCGCAGCTTGAACTGCACCCGCAGTACGTACTCGAAAACGGCGTGGATTTCGCACATTTCAAGTTCGTGCACCAGACGCCGATCGTCCCGCTGTTCACCCGGCACGATTTCGACGAGCCGGTGTCCTACGTGGATTTCACGATCACCTTCGAGGGTGACGAGGGCCAGATCATCGACGACATCAACAGTGGCGTCGAGGCGATCAACGGCGGACTCGGCGTCGCGGTCACCAAGAGCTGGGGCATGATCGACAACCGCACCATCTCCGCGGTCACCCCGGTCGACGAGAACACCTCCGATGTCCGGTTCATGGTCTACATCGGCCGTAAACCCGGCGACGACAGCGCCAAAGCCGAAGCCAAGGCACAGGCATTCGCCCAGGACGTGATCGACCAGTTCGCCGCCGACATCGAGATCTGGCAGCACCAGCGCTACACCCACCGTCCCGCGCTGGCCACCACCGAATTCGATGGCTTCACCGCAATTCGTAAGTGGGCCAACCAGTTCTATGTATCCGACCACCAAGGAGAACCCGCGAATGTCAGCCAATAGTCCGATCCGGGTGTTCCAGGTGGCGACCGGAAACGTCGGCACCGAGATGATCAAGCGCATCGGTGGGCACCGCGGCCTGGAGCTGGTCGGCCTGCACTGCTACTCCCCGAGAAGATCGGCCGCGACGCCGGCGAGATCGCCGGAATCGCGCCGATCGGTGTCACCGCAACGGGATCCGTCGAGGAGATCATCGCCGCCAAGCCCGATGTGCTGACCTTCCACGGGGTGTTCCCCGATGAGGACCTCTACGTCAAGGTGCTCGAGGCGGGCATCAACATCGTCACAACCGCGGACTGGATCACCGGGTGGCATCGCGACACCAACCATCCGCACCACTCCGGCAAGAAGGTGTCGCAACTTCTACAAGAAGCGTGCGAGAAGGGCGGCTCCAGCTTCTACGGCACCGGCATGAATCCCGGCGTCAATCAGATCCTCGGCGTGGTCTGCTCATCCGACGTCGCCGAGATCGAAAACGTCACCACCATCGAATCCGTCGACGTCTCGTGCCACCACTCCGCCGACACCTGGAAAGAGGTCGGCTACGGTCTGCCCGTCGACGACCCGGCCCTGCCCGGCATGCTCGAGAAGTACACCCGTGTCTTCGCCGACAGCGTGCTGATGATGGCCGACTGCTTCGACCTCGAACTCGACGAGGTGAAGTTCAGCTACGAACTGGGCGCCTGCACCAAGGACGTCGACCTCGGCTGGTACCAGCTGCCCAAGGGCTCACTCGGCGGCAACTACCTCAAGTACCAGGGCATGGTGGACGGTGTGCCGCGGGTGGAGACGCACCTCGAGTGGCAGATGACGCCGCACACCGATCCGAGCTGGGACATCAAGGGGTGCTACATCACCCAGATCACTGGCGATCCGCAGGTCTACAACAAGCACATGATCTTCCCGAAGCCGGGCGTCGACCTGTCCAACGTGGAGTCGTTCGCGTCCATCGGCATGACCGTCACGGGGTTGCCGGCGCTCAACGCCATTCCCGCGGTGGTGGCCGCGGCACCGGGGTTGATCACGAGCGCGGACCTGCCGCTGCGCGGATTCGCGGGCCGGTTCAAAAAGTAAAAGCCGCAATCTGACGGCGATCGAGCGAACTGTAATCGCGATAGTATCGGTCCGGATTCGGTTTGGTGAACAGAAGATGAACACGCACGTCAAAGCCTACTTCAGCGCTGACTCGGGACGCTCCACGCCAATCGCCACCCGGCCTCGATAGCAACATCCCGGAGTCTCACAGCGGCCCGGGAGGCCAGTCCAGAAGATAGCGAACGGTGTATGTGCGCCGGAACTGTCCAGGTAAAGTGCCGTCCGTGGGAAAGCACCGGTTAGCCAGGCCCCGGCGCCGATGGTCTGTCGCCGTGGTCGCGCTGGCCGCTCTCCCGTTGGCCGCCGTGCTGTCCGGCAGCACCGGTTCCGGCCCCGCCAGGATGACCTCGGGCACCGTCGAATGCTGTGCCGAACTGGTCGCTGCGGCCCCGATGGATCTGACCGCCGCGCCGATCGGTGCGCACTACGTCGTCATGACCCAGGCCGAGTTGGTGGCCAGCCGAAGTGCGGTCAACCGCACCCCCTGCACGCGCTGCCCGCGGGCGTCGGCGTCGAACAGGGCCTGCAGCTCAAGACGGTCCTGGCCGAGCGCCTCATCAGTGCCTACTTCCCCGAGATCCACAACATCGGTGGCGTCCGGGCCGACTCGTTGAAGTGGCATCCGATGGGGCTGGCCATCGACGTGATGATCCCGAATTGGCAGACGCCCGAAGGCAAGGAACTGGGCGACCGGATCGCGGCGTTCGCCCTGGCCAACGCTGACCGGCTGTCGCTGAATCACGTGATCTGGCGCCGCATCATGTACGACCACGGCGGCAAACCGTCCCTCATGCCGAATCTCGGCGGGAACGACGCCAACCACTACACTCACGTTCATATCGCCACGAACGGTGGCGGTTATCCCACCGGTGGCGAGAGTTATTTTGGCTAGTTTCAAGGTTTTTGGTGTGGCGTCGAGCGCCGCTCTTCTGCTGATCGCCGCGCCGGTGGCGCACGCCGACGAGGCGTTCTGGGGTGGTTGGTACAAGATCACCTTCCACACCGATCAGAAGTCGGGTACGTCCGTCGCGGCGACACAACAGGAAACGCCCTACACCGCCTCGTTCAAGATCACCACGGAGTGTTCGGCCGACGTCTGCACCGCCTCGGTCCTCGACGGCCCGACACCCAAGGACAACGCCGCGCAATCGACCAGCTTCGTGTGGACGGGCTCGCAATGGTCGCGGTCGAACAGCTGGCGCTGGGACTGCACGCTGCCGGACGGCACGATCACCTACGACCCTGCGCATTCGGTGACGACCTACACCCCGCAGTCCGACGGATCGCTGGCGGGCACATTCCAGACCACCATCGAAAGCGGCGCCTGCCAAGGCACAGTCACCATCCCGGTGACCGCGGCACCGGCCTGACATCCGTCGTCGCTTAGGGTGCCAAGCGTGAATCGTCTCGACCGCTTCTTCGAGATCACGGCCCGCGGGTCGACGGTCGGCGCCGAGGTTCGCGGCGGCCTGGTCACGTTCATCGCGATGGCCTACATCGTCGTGCTGAACCCGATCATCCTGTCCGGGGCCGCCGACGTGACCGGACACAAACTCGGCTTCGCCCAGGTCTCGGCCACCACATCGCTGGCCGCCGGCGTGATGACCATCCTGTTCGGCGTGTTCGCCCGGCTTCCGTTCGCGTTCGCCGCCGGGCTGGGCATCAACTCATTCCTGGCCACCACCGTGGTCGGCACGGTCACCTGGCCGGAAGCGATGGGCCTGGTCGTCGTCAACGGTCTCATCATCGTCGCGCTGGCCGTCACCGGGCTGCGCCGGCTCGTGTTCGACGCGGTGCCCATGCAACTCAAGCTGGCGATCACCGCGGGAATCGGCCTGTTCATCATGTTCATCGGCCTGGTCGACGCCGGCTTCATCTCCTCGACCGGATTGCCCTCTCCCCCAGTCGGTTTGGGCGGTGGCGGGCACGGCTCGATCAGCACAGTACCCACCGTGGTGTTCATCTTCACGCTGCTACTCACCGGCGCACTCGTGGTGCGCAAGGTCCGAGGCGGAATCCTGCTGGGACTGGTGGCCGGCACCGTCGTCGCGGTCATCATCGAAGCGATCTGGCATCTCGGCCCTGCGACCAAGAACCACGGCGGCTGGACCCTGTCCGTGCCGACCTTGTCGGGGTCACCATTCGCGCTTCCCGATCTGTCTCTGGTGGGCGCCTTCAGTTTCGACAGTTTCGGGCGGATCGGCGTCCTGGCCGCCACGATGCTCGTCTTCACGCTGGTGTTCGCGAACTTCTTCGACGCGATGGGCACGTTCACCGGACTGTCCCGGGAAGCCGGGCTGGCCGATGACCGCGGCAACTTCCCACGGTTGCGTTCGGCGCTCGTCGTGGAAGGCGCCGGCGCAGTCGTCGGCGGCGCGACGTCGGCCTCGTCGAACACCGTCTTCATCGAGTCCGGTGCCGGTATCGAGGAGGGCGCCAAGACCGGGTTGGCCAACCTCGTCACGGGCGCGCTGTTCCTGGCCGCGATGTTCGTCGGGCCGCTGGCCCAAATCGTTCCGACCGAAGTCGCCGCGGCCGCGCTGGTGATCGTCGGGACGATGATGTTCTCCCAACTGCGCCACGTCGACGTCTCGGAATTCTCGGTCGCCCTGCCGGTCGTCCTCACGGTCGCGGTGATGCCGTTCAGCTATTCCATCGCCAACGGCATCGGCGTCGGGTTCGTGACGTGGGTGGTGGTGCGCTCCGCTGCCGGCAAGGCCCGCGAGATCAGCCCTCTGCTGTGGATCGTCGCGGCCGGATTCGTGCTGTACTTCGCCCGCAGCGGGATCGAGTCACTGCTCGGCGTCTCCTGAGCCCGGGACGGGTGTTTACAGTGAAGGGCTCGACACGGCGGAAGGATCCCGACATGCGCAAGGCGACCCTGGCCACGCTGATCGCCGCCGCGATCGCGGGCGCCCCCGGCATCGCTGCCGCCGCGCCGAAGAACTACTGCGCCGAGCTCAAGGGCATCGACAATGGGCAGACGTGCGATATCCAGCAATCCGACCCGGCCTACCAGGTCAAGATCAGCTTCCCCAGCCACTACCCGGACCTCAAGTCCGTCGCTGACTACATCAGCCAGACTCGAGACGGCTTCCTCAACGTCGCCCAGGCATCCAATCCGGGCGACATGCCGTTCGAGCTCGACATCACCGCGACGTCGTACACCTCGACGGTCCCTCCGCGGGGTAGCGAATCCCTGGTTCTGCAGAACTACGAGAACATCGGCGGCGCACACCCCGACACATCGTTCAAGACATTCAACTGGGACCAGACCTCCCGCACGCCGATCACCTACGACACGCTGTGGCGCCCGGACGCCGACCCGCTGAAGGTGGTGTATCCGATCGTCGTCGCCGAATTGCAGAAGCAGGCCGGCCAGCCGATCTCGGTCGATCCGGTGACGGGGATGGACCCTGCGAGCTACCGGGACTTCGCGATCACCGACGACGGCGTGATCTTCTTCTTCAGCCAGGGTCAACTGCTGCCCGAGGCTGCGGGCGCCACCCAGGTGCTGGTTCCGCGCTCGGCGATCGAACCGTTACTGGCCTGAGCGCGCCCGCGGGGTGACGCACACCGCCGCGCTCCACATCCTGTCGCCCGGGTTGCGCGGATCAGGCTGCGGCAAGCGGGCCGCGAGCCGAAGGAGCAGCGGCAACCGCCGGAACCGCCGGGCCGCCGCCAACAGTGATTCGGCGGACGCGACCGACCAGCCGAGGTTTTCGAAGAACGCCAGCCCGTTGGGTGGGCCGAACTTGATCGGCGCGTTGCGCATCATGCCGTCGGTCTTGTCGTTCATCGTCGTCTTGATCCCGCCGGATCCGAAATCGAATGTCCACCAAGCAATCTCGGGGCGCTGAAATGCCGTGGACAACCCGATGACGTCGGCGTCGTCCAGATACATCAGCAGACCTTCGGTGAGCACGAAGGCTTTCGTCGCCCCGGCGAGAGCCTCGTCGAGGAAAGCGTCCCGGGCACGCGGATCAGCCAGGTCGACGGCGTGGCGTGTTAGCCGGCAGCGCGGGGTCTGATCGGCCAGCAGTTGCTCTTTCTCGGCCACCAGGGCCGGAAGGTCGGCTTCCACCCATTCCAGCCCGGCCGGCAGGTCCAGCCGGTAGGGCCGGGTATCCAGACCGGCCGCCAGGTTCAGCACCCGGTCGCACCCGTCGCCGATGGCCTGCGCGATGAGGTCGTCGATGATCTTGGTGCGCGCGACCAGCCACCAGCCATCGCGAATGCTGCGCGGCGCGGCGGCGATGATGGCGTGACCCTGGTGACCCGCCAGCCGTTCGGCCAGCGGATCGCGAAACAGTGCGTCGGGCCGCGCCGATTCCTTCGCCCGATGCGCGGTCACCCAACGGGCCGTGTCAGAGACGTTCGAGACGAGCGAGTCCATGCGCGACAGTGTCCCAGGCCGCCGGCTCAGAACACCGGCAGGTGCGCGGCCGCCATCATCGGCAGCCGGCCGGCGCTCATGCCGCGCCCTTCCATCATGGCGGGCACACGACCGGTCCACGTCGCGCCGTAGTAGGGATCGATCGGAGTCAGCGCATCCGCGCCGCCGAGGCTGGTGCCCACTCGCTCCAGCCAACGCGTGATTCGAGCCTTCATGGCTGACCTCCCTGTTCGGTGTCGTCGTCGTTGCCAGTGACTCTGCTCGTTCGCGAGCGTCGACGGCATCCGTCGGTCGGCCGATGCCGAGGATGAATCCGGTGTCCACCAATCGGAGGACCTCGGGCTGCCATGCTGTTCTCATGCCTCGTCTGCCCCGCCGGATCACATCGGATCTGACCGCCGTCGTAGCCGGGCTGGAGGGCAAGCTCACCGAGCGACGTCGTGACCTCAAGGTGCAGTTGGGCGCCTTCCGCGGTGTTCATGTGGTGGTCTATCGCGGGTACGTGGCTGACGACGTCGCCAAGGTCCGGGTCCGGGTGATGGAGACACCGGAGTTGCCCGGCGACAGCCGGATCCCTTACTGGGACGTCGCACAGAGCAATGTGCGACGGCACGCGACGTTGTCCATCGTCGGTACCGAGGTCGAGTTGCGCATCGGCAAGCATCGGGCCACCGAGGTCACCGACAGCCACGGTTTCGCCAACTTCTCGCTGCCGGTGCCCAAGCTGCGGGTCGGCTGGCACACGGCGGAGGCGGTCGCCGCGGGGATCAGCGACGACGAACCCGCCGTCGGCACCGGCTGGGTGATGAAACCGTCGCTGGCCGCGCCCTATCTGGTGATCTCCGACATCGACGACACCATTCTTCTCACCGGCCTGACCGAGGGTGTGGCGATGGTCGCCAGGACCCTGCTGCACGCTGTGGAGCAGCGCAGCGCGATCCCCGGCATGTCGGCGTTCTACCGCGGTCTGGCCCGCGGCGTCGAGAGCCGCACCGGGAGCCGTCGAGCGGAACCCACGTTCTTCTACGTCTCGACGGGCAGCTGGTCCTTCTATTCGATGCTGGAACAGTTCGTCGAATTACGCGCCTTTCCGTCGGGCCCGATGTTCCTCACCGACTGGGGCCCGACCGAGCGCTACCTGCGACGCAGCGGTGCCGAGCACAAACGAGCCGCCGTTCGCCGGCTGTTCGAGGCCTATCCGCGGATGCGTTTCGTCGTGATCGGCGACAGCGGTCAGCGCGACCCGCTGATCTACGAGGAGGTGGCGCGCGAATTTCCCGGACGGGTGCTCGCGGCCATCATCCGGCAGGTCGGCGCCGACGACGACGAGCGCAACGTGTCGTTGCGCGAGCACGCGCAGACGCTGCGCGACGAGGGCATTCCGATGCATCTGGTGGCAGACGCCGGGCAGGCCGCCGAACTGGCCCACAGTCTGCGTCTCTGCGACGAGGACACGGTGGCCGAGGCGCGAGCCGAGCTGAACGGTTAAACACCGACACCAATATTTGCTGAACTGATACTCTCTGCAGCGTGCAGGCATCGGGGTATTTCGCAGGCGGTGTGCTCGCGCTCGGGATCGGCGCTGGGCTCTTCCTCGGGCACGGGGTGGCCTCGGCCGCTCCCGAGGCCGGTTCCTCGGTCGAGAAGTCGGTGACGAAGCCCGCCGCCAAGTCGGCGCGGCAGGCCGGCCGCCCCGCCGCCGCCCGCAGTGGCAGTGGCCGCCAGGCCGCACGCCCGGCGGCGCACTCGGCCCCGCGATCGATCGAAAAGACAACCGCGACACCGACTCTGGCGCCCGACGTATCGGTGACACTGCCGCCAATGCCGGTCGTCAGTGGCGCGTCATTCACGGTGTCAGCCGATTTCATGAAGCCGTTCGCCACGAATTTCGTTGCTGCCGGCGGCGATCCGGCCGACAGCGCACGGTTCTTCTTCGGCGATCTGGCCGTCAAGAGTCTGGACGCGCTGGCCGAAAACAACATTCCGGCACCTCAGGTGCGGTTGCTGATGGGCAACCTGGCGGCATCGGGTTACTTCGGCGGAATCTGGTTGCGCGACAACCTGCACGCCACCCCCACCAGCACCCCGACGATCACAGTGCCCGCAGGGCCGTTCCCGGCAATCGACCTGTCCCCGTCGGCGATCGGCATCCGGTTGTTCGACGCGGTGTCGGCCGGGTTGACGGGCGCGGCGGCCAGTGCGCCGGATTGGGTCGTCTCCGCGGTCGCACACGTCTCGGTGCCGGTGCTGCTGGCGCTGTACGGGTATAACCGCGGCTATCTGCAGGTGGTGCTGGAGCACCCGCCGGCGGGTGTGCCGTCGATGCAGGACACGTTGACGTGCAGCGGCTTCCTGGCGTGCAACTCGACGGCGTTCCCGCTGGAGCTGGCCACCCGTTACGACAGCGCACTGGGCAAGCTCGACGCCCCGGCCACGCCCGGCTGGTCGGAGATGTCGATGTGGACCACCGTGCTCCAGGGTGCAACCGGCGCGGGCAGGTTCGTCTGGGAAGGATTGGCCCAAGCCGGCTTCTCCCCCGCCTCGTATACGGCACTGGTGCAGTTGAGTTCGGCCTACCTGATGGTCAGCAAGGCGGCGGTGCTGTCCAGCATGACCGCCTATGCCGACGGCGATGCGGCCATCGGCCGCAGCTCACTGCGCCTGCAAGCGGGCCTGTGGATGTGGTCCGGCGCCTACTTCGCCGGCCTGGCCTCGAGCGCCGCTCCGGGTACCATCCCGAAAGTTGTTGTCAAATAGTCGTTTAGACCGAGATAGCTCAGATCACGCCGAATGCGGGTGCCGTCAGAGGTCACGCTCGAGCAACACAGCACCGGCGTCGACGGAAACAATTTGGACTGAGGCGATTTCGTCGACCGGCATCGACGTGCTGCCACCCGGCGTTGCCGGCATCCCGATCCGCGCGGTCCACGTGGCCAACTGGGTGTGGCTTCCATCGCGACCGACAGCCACCATCGCCAGCGTGTCGCTCACCCCACCGCCGTCGTAGTCGACGAACATCGGTCCCGCCTCATAGTTGCACTGCATCTCGATGCGGGTACCCCACGTCCGGCGGGTGAGGGTGACTGTGGCAGTGAGCGGAACCGGCCTCATCGGCGTCATCGTCAGCGCCGCCGCCTGGGCCGGCGCCGGCGTCACAACGATCGGATTCGACTGCAGCGCAACGACGGTAAGGCCGACGACCAACGCCGCGGCCGCCGACCACGTCCACGTCGCCGTCCGAGACCGACGCCGTCGCGCATTGACCTTGGCCAGCAATTCGTCCCGCAGCGGTGGCAGCCCGGACTGGCCGCCGCGTTCGTCAAGGGTGTCGACGTAACCACGGTCGATCTGCCCCAAGAGCGCCGGGATACCGCTGAGGTTGCTGATGGCGTCGACGCACGACGGGCAGCCGCTTAGATGTGTCTCAAAATCGCGCCGCTCCGCCGACGACAGGGAGCCGAGCACATACGCCGCATCCCACAGCGCGTACGGGTGGGTGTCGCCGGGTGACGACGGACCGTCGACTGTGGTCATCACGTCACCCCGAGGCCAAGCCCTCGAAGAGCCGGGTGATCAGCATGAGGACAAAGCTGTCGAAGTCGCCGCGCAACCGTTCCTGATCGGAGGCGAAGGGGCGCTGCATCGACATCCCCAGCAGCACAACCTCCATAAGTCGCACCGATTCGTCGATCACATGTTCCGGCGCTGCGTCGCCGGCGATGGATCGCAGCAGCCCGGCGAACTGGCGCCGCTGGGTGTCCCGGAATTCGAGGTAGGCGGTCCGCAGGAATTCATTGTGGTTGGCGGCCGCCCCGAACTCGACGACGAAGGTGACCGTGTCGAGGTTGTCGATGAACAGGGTGTACAGCAGGCCAGCCGCGTCGGCCAGGCCGTCGCCGACGGAGTCGGCAGGCATCAGTTGGGTCTCAGCCGCGGCGAACAGCTTCGTCGCCACATCGTTGATGGCGGCGTCGAAGAGTTTTTCCTTGGTTTCGAAGTGGTAGTGGAGCAACGTCTGGGACACCTTGGCCGTGTTGGCGATCAGACGCATCGACGACTTCTCGTACCCGTGGGCGCGGAAGCATTCGACCGTCGCCTCCAAGATCCGTTGCCGGGCGTCGCCGGGCGTGATCTCGGGCAGCCCGACACCGTCGTTCGCCTCAACCGTTGGTGTCGACATCGACACTCCTTGTTTTGTGATGAACTTCCCTGATCGCGCACTCAGTGTCCTCTAGTTTGAGTCACGAGTGGCGTTTCCGGTTGGTTCAGCAGGAAACCAAGGGAATTCGGTCAGTTACGACGACGACGTGCTCAACGCACCGGAATGCAGCCGCAATACGCGGCGAACCTTGGCGGTGCGCCGCAGGCGCCGCGTCCAGGACACTGCGAACGCGCTCAGCATCAACACCGCCAACGCCGCGAGCCAGGGATAGCCGCCGTGGCCGTGCACCCACACCGCCAGACCGCTTTGAATGCGTCCGGCACCGGCGATCACCGGGTCGCCCGGCACCGCGGTGCCGTTGAAGATGCGTATCTCGTAGACACCGTAGTAGCCGACGTACACACCCACGATCAGCACCAAAGCGCCGCCGAATCTGTTGATATACGGCAGGATTCGACGCATTCGATACACACCGACCGGATTGGCGAAGGCCGCGGCGATGGCCAGGACGCCGACGATCAGCGACATACCCGCCGCGTACACCAGATAGGTCAGCAACCCGTCGACGATCAGGCCGCTGCGGAAGCTGGCCGCGGTGACGGCCAGAAACGGTCCGATGGTGCAGGACAGCGACGCGATCGCATATCCGACGCCGTAGCCGAACATCGACCCGCCGCGCGCCGTCGGCGCCCATCGGCCGCTTCGGGTCACCGGGTTGAGGCCGGGAAGGTGCCGGCCGGCCAGCGACCAGATCCCCAGGGCGACGAGGACCACGCCGATCGCCACCGTGACGTACGGCAGGTACTGCTGCACGGCCGCGGCCGCAGCGACGGTGAGCAGGCCGAAAGCACCGAACACCGTCATGAAGCCCAGCACCATCTCGACGGTGGCCACCCCGGCACGGCGCAGTGCCGTGAGCTGACCGGCGGCGTCGCCGCGCACGACCAGCGTCATATAGACAGGCAGCATCGCAAAGCCGCACGGGTTGAGTACAGCCACCAACCCGGCGCCGAAGGCAAGTCCCATCAGACTGTGTTCCACGATGCGCGCGTGCCCCTGTCTCGTTGGGCGACCCGGAACTGTCGTCTGCTACGACACGAGCCAGGGCGCTCTCCGGTTCACCCGATTCCCGTATTCGAGGGCGGCGGCCGGCCCTAGGTGACCCGAACCGGCCATCCCGGCAAGATGGCCTGGTTGAGCGATGCGGGTCGGCACGGCGCGGCCGTAGTTTCTCGACATGACCGAGACTGCCCGCGAGGACTCCCGCACCGATCAGCAGCCCACGCCCGCCTACGCGGGGTGGCTACGCATCATGGCGCTGGTGTACGACCCGTTCGTCTGGCTGGGCGAGCTGATCGGCATGCGACGCCGGCGGCGCGAGCTGGTGGCCGACGCGTGCGGACGCGTCGTCGAGATCGGCGCCGGAACGGGACTCAACCTTCCGTACTACCCCGACGGCGTCGACGAGCTCGTGCTCACCGAGCCCGAACCCGCGATGCGGCGCAAACTCGCCCGGCGGCTCGAACGTGTCGGGCGCGCCGCGCGGATCTCAGACGCGTCCGCCCTGCATTTGCCGTTCACCGATGCCTCGGTCGACACCGTCGTCTCGACGCTGGTCTTGTGCACCGTCCCCGACCCGGAGGCTGCGTTACGGGAAATCGCCCGCGTCCTACGACCGGGCGGACAGCTGTTGTTCATCGAGCACATCCGCTCGGGCTCGCGTGTCCTTGCCGCGTATCAGGACGTGATGCTGCGGCCATGGCGCGGCTTCGCAGGCGGATGTGTGTGCAACCGGCCGACCCTGCAGTTGATGCAGGCCTGTGGGTTCACGGTGACGGCCGACGCCGCAGTGTGGCACGGGATGCCGGCGGTCGTCCATCCCCTCGCCATCGGACGGGCCACTGCATGAGGACCGCGCATTGCCTGCGCGGCGGTATCGCGGGCGCAGCGATCGCCGGCGCCGGCTACGTAGTCGTCGCGTTGGCGGCAGCCGCCCCGGCAAGTGCTGCACCACAATGTAATTCGGACATCCACGCCTGTGGCGACAGCCGCCCGGGTCATGCCATGTTCGGGTCCGTCGCGCCAGCCCCGATCATGCTCGTCGGCGAGGGTACTGCCGAGCATCCCAACGGCGGACTGTTGATCGGCAACGGATACAGCCCCGACCCCGCGACCTGCGGCACCGCGTGCAACGGCGGCAATGGCGGCTGGCTTCTCGGCAATGGCGGAGCAGGCGCCAACGGTGGCCGCGGCGGCAACGCCGGCCTCTTCGGCTCTGGTGGACGGGGCGGCGGCGGGACCTCCCTGCACATCGACGGGGGCAACGGCGGTCACGGTGGGGTGCTGTCGGGCGACGGCGGCGACGGCGGCTTCGGCGCAAGCGGAGGCGGCGACGGCGGTCGAGGCGGCGACGGCGGCGTGTTCGGCGGTCACGGGGGCAACGGCGGTTCTGCTGGCGCAGGATCCCCGGGGAGCAACGGCGGGGATGGTGGCCGCGGTGGCGACTCCGGTCCGTTCGGTGGTGCCGGAGGTCACGGCGGCAACGGTGGCGACGGCGGCCTCGGCGTCGGCGTCGTCATCAGCAATGGTGGGGGCGGGGGCGCCGGCGGGAACGGCGGACTGTTCCACGGTGGCGGCGACGGCGGACTAGGAGGTGACGCCGGCACCAGCGGAGCAGGCGGGCAAGGTGGTCGCGGCGGCAACGGTGGCGCGATAGACGGCCGTGGCGGATTCGGCGGTGCCGGCGGAAACGGCAGTAACAGAGGATCTTTCAAGGGCGGCCAAGGCGGCGCCGGTGGCACTGGCGGCCTCTTCGGGGCCGGCGGCGGTGGCGGCGACGGCGGCACCGGCGGCGGCACCACGGGCGGGGTCAGTGGGTTGGGCGGGACCGGCGGCGCAGGGGGTGCCGGCGGAATCTCTGGCGGCCCAGGCGGTGTCGGGGGTCAGGGCGGCAGCGCGACCACCGGCACCGGCGGCCAAGGCGGCAGCGGGGGCGTCGGCGGGCTGGGCGGCATTGTCGGCGGCTCGGGCGGGTTCGGCGGTAGAGGCGGAAACAGTAACTCCGGGCCTGGCGGTGCCGGTGGCTCAGGAGCCAACGGCGGTCCGGGCGTCGGCGGAACGCGAGGCGGTCGAGGCGCCCGGGTGGGAAATCCGCCCAACGGAAGTTCCGGCGGTAACGGCGGCATGGGTGGGCGGGGCGGGCGCCCGGGCGATCCAGCCCGGTAGCTACTACTCGCCGACGGCGTCGAGACGCTCGGTCACCCGAACCAACGCCTCGTCGAAGACGTCCACCTTGTCCGAGCGTTTCTCGTTGGCCGGCTGCGCGGCGCCGCGGCCGCCCTCGGCCTCCACTCGGGCCGCGCCCTGGCGCCGCAACAGGCTGAAGTTCTTCTCCCGCGCCTGCCGGAGCCGACCCTGCAATTCCTTGAGCTGCTTGGCGTCCATGCGGGCCAGCGCTTCCGGTTGGCTCTCACCGATCAGCGAGTCTTCCTGCGGGGTCAGGTTCACGTGGTGGTTGCTCACCGTTGATTCATATCCTGCGCGGGCCGGCTGAGAGCGGCGAATCGCCGAGCGCCTTGCCGAACTGTCACACCAGGGCCATGTCATGTTCATGTCGCGTCATGGACGGCCTACATCATTTGACCCATACGCTGCCGCCCAGAACACATAGTTCGGCCGAAGATCCGGTGTGGCCATGCGCCATACGTTGATCGGCATGAACACGATCACCGGCATCACAAAGTTGGCCGCCTACGGTGCACTCCTCGGCGGCATCAGCGCTGCTGCGCTGGGCATCGGCACCGGTCTGGCGCAGGGCGATTCCTCGGTACCGGCGACCGGCACCCACCAACTTCAGTCCCACGATCGCGGTGACCAGGAGGTCGTCCCGCGGGATCACCCGATCCCGATCCACGGCGACGACAGCGGCCCGGGCGCCGGCCACCTCGCCGGCGCCCCTCACACGAGTACGGCCCATAACGGCAAGTAAATGCATTCCACGGCTTAAAGTCCCCCTACACCGAACAGCAAGGTGAAGCACGTGACACAAGTTCTCACCGGCGACGAAGCCGCCGACGACTTCTGCGAAGACTGCGGCTACGAGCCGGAACTCAAGCGAACACTGAATGGCTTTCAGGTGTTTGCCATTTCGTTCGCTTCCCTGTCGGTCGCGGTGGGAATCTTCGCCACCTATGACGATGTGTTGCGGGATTCGGGGCCGGTTGGCATCTGGCTGTTCCCCATCGTCGCGATCGGACAGATCCTGGTGGCGTTGGTGTACGCGCAATTCGCCGCGCGCATCCCGCTCAGCGGATCGTCCTACGCCTGGGCGTCGCGGCTGGCCAGCCCGAAACTCGGGTGGGCCTTCGGCTGGCTGGCCGTTCTGAGTGCGGTCGCAAGTCCGGTCACCATCGACAACGCCCTGGCAAGCCAGTGCCTGATGCCGCTGTTCGGTATGGAGCCAAATGAGACCACCGCGCGAGTGATGACGGTGGCGCTGTTGATCATTCAGTTCGTCCTGGCCGTCGCCGCAACGCGCATAGTCGGTTGGGTCAACTCACTCTCCGTCGGCGTCGAACTGGCCATCCTGCTCGTCATCGGTGTCGCCCTGACCATCGCGATAATCGTGAGCGGTAACGCCGCACCGGCAAACCTGTTCTCCCGCGGCATCACCGAGGGCAACCCGAACTTCTGGGTCATCGGCGGCGGACTGATGGCGGCATCGATCATGGGGCTGTCGACGCTTGTCGGTTTTGAGACGGCATCGAATATGGCTGAGGAGGCCAAGAACCCGACGCGCACCGTTCCGCGGGCGATCATCGGCTCGGTCATCGCGGCCTCGGTACTGGGGATGGTGTTCGTCATCATCCTGACCGTGTCGATCACCGACATGGCCAAAGTCTCCAACACCGAATCCCCGGTCGCCGAGATCATGAACCAGCGCTTTGGACCGGGCTTCGAGCGGCCACTGCTGGCCGCGATCGCCCTCGCATTCTTCGGGGCCGCCCTGGTCAGCATGGTGTCGGGAGCACGCTACATCTACGCGATGTCGCGCGACGGGCGCTTTCCCGCGCACAAGGTGATGGGCCGGGTCAACTCGCGCACCCGCACACCGATTCCCGCGACATTCCTGGTGTTGGCCGTCGGTGTGATCCTGATGGCGGTCATGCCGGGAGACGCACTGCTGCAACTGATCATGGCCGGCGCGATCGTCACGATGCTCCCCTACCTGTTCACGATCATCTTGTATCTCGCGACACGCCACAAGCTCGATAGCAAACCGGGCGGCTTCGACCTGGGTCGCTGGGAGTGGCCTGTCGCGATCGGAGCGCTTGTCTGGGTGATCATTTCGCTCTTCGTGGTGATCACGACGTCCCCGGGCTGGGCGCCCATCGTGCTGGCCTTCGGGCTGTCCGCCGCCGGTGGGCTGTACTTCCTCTACATGTGGAAGTTCAATCGCTCGGTGCTCGAAGAAGAGCCCGGCGACCCCAACATGTTCGCGGAGGTGGAGTGATCATGACCGCTGTACTCACCGGGCGGGTGGTGCACCGCGGTGACGCCGACTACCCCGATGCCAGCCGAGGCTGGAACCACTTCTTCACCCACCGCCCCAAGGCTGTCGTATTCGCCGGCAACACAGACGATGTCGTCAACGCGCTGACCTGGGCGCGCCAGGAGGGACTCGCCGTCCGGGTGCGCAGCGGCGGCCATGCCCTGGAAGGTTGGTCGGGTATCGACGACGGCGTCGTGATCGACGTCAGCGGGTTGAAGTCGGTGGCGATCGATGCGCAAGCCCGGACCGCCACCGTCGGCGCGGGACTCAATCAGCTGGAGGCAGTCACCGGACTCGGCGAGGCGGGCTTCGCGGCACCCACCGGAACAGAAGGCAGCGTCGGACTCGTCGGTGCGACGCTCGGCGGCGGCTTCGGCCTGCTGACACGCAACTACGGAATGGCGTCGGACAACCTGCTGGCGGTCGAGATCGTCGTCGCCTCCGCCGACGGCGGCGCCGAGGTGGTCGTCGCCGACGAACAGAACAACCCTGACCTGTTGTGGGCTTTACGGGGTGCCGGCAACGGAAACTTCGGCATCGTCACGTCGATGACGTATCGGATTCATCCGCTGACCCAAGCGATCTTCATCGTCGCCACGTGGCCCGGCTTCGACGATTTGGAGGCGGTGTTCGAGTCCTGGCAGCAGTCCGCGCCGTACGTGGACCGTCGGCTGACGAGTCAGCTGGAGATCGAGGGCGACAAGGTCGGGTTACATGCCCTGCTTGCCGGCGGGACGGAAGCTGAAGCGCTGCAGCTCCTTTCGCCCATGCTGTCGATCGGGAGCCCTGATATCGTCGTGCAGGACGCGACGTGGCCGGAGATCTACGCCGGGTTCCAGATCCCCATCACAGAAGAACCGGCGAACTGGAAGTTCGCCTCGCAGTTCATGACGGAGCCGTTGCCGTCCGACGCGGTGCGCACCATTGCCGAGTTCATGGCGAAGGCACCAGCGGGGTGCAACTACTTCACCAACGCGTTCGGTGGCGCGCTGCCCGACAGTGAACCCTCCGGCGGGTCGACTTTCGCGCACCGCGGCGCGCTGTACTACGCCGAACCGGGCGCAGGTTGGGGTGTTCGCGGCGGCCCGCCCGCGTCGGATGAGGAGACCGAGACTGTTCTCGCGTGGGTCGCGGAACTCACTGAAGCGTTGGCGCCCTACGTCAATGGCGCCTACGTCAACGTGCCCAACGCCGGCATGCCGGACTGGGAGCATGCCTACTGGGGCACCAACGTCGAGCGGCTACGTCAGATCAAGGCGACCTACGACCCCGACAACGTGTTCAGCTACCCCCAGGGCATCACGGCCTAGCCGTCGGTCATCAGGTCCGACAGGAATTTCGGCAGTCGGCCTGCACCGAAGTCGTAGAACCGGGCCCACACCGGCTCGATCGAGATGCGCACCATCTGCGGGTAGGTGGACCTCACATTGCGTTCGAACTCGGCGAGTTCGGCGCCGCTCATGCTGTTGCGCGCCGACGTGAGGTACTCCTCGGTGACACCGTCAACTGTTTCCAGGGTGGCCAGGCCCCGCACCAGAAGGGCCTTGGCTTCGTCCGGCGACGAGCCGCCGTCGATGGTCACGGCGACCTGCGGCCGGGAAGCCAACGCGCGGGCCTTCGGCGAGGTCGGTGCCGTCGACACCACGATCCGTTCACCGGTCCAGTGGAACCCGACCGGAATGACGCGCGGGAAGCCGTCGTGTCCGTTGTAGGCGAGCCGAGCCATCGCACCCGACAACAGTTGTCGAGCACCCGGATGGCCGAGCTCGGCCGCCAGCTCCCGCTTGTCCATCAGTCGGTCATGGGTCGGAGCGGTCCGATGTACGTCCCCGGGTGGCTCGCTGCGTCCTGTCGCGCAACGGATATCCGGCCGGCGATCCAGGGAACTTCCATCCGCCCAGGCGAATTCGGCAGAGTCACCGCGATGGTGTCCGGCACCCAGCCGTTGGGGTCCGCCAGGAACGTCAGACGACTACCGGCGGAGGCACCCGGTGCGAGCGTGATCGGCTCCGCGGCGCCGGCTTGTTGCGGCAACTGATAGTCCGGACCCCACATCGGATCGTCGGGACCGATGAGATCCACGCCGGGATACCCCTGTACGTCACACGGCTGAGGCGAGATGTTCGTGAAGATCAGGTCGAAGTGGATCTGCGTCGCATCGCCGGGCGACGCGGGCGCGCTGGTGCTCAGACCAAGCGAATCGGGTGTGCACGCGGGCATGGCCGATGCGATCGGACTCGCCAGCGTCGAACCGATGGCCATGAGCGCGGTCAGCACCCCGGCAGTTCCCGGTAGATACCTCGTCATCGTCGGGCCGCCCTTCCGTCGTCAAGACTCCTCGACCGGCGAGCGAACTCTAGTCCCTTATTAGGCCACGGTGTCCGTTCTCGACATTCGCCGCCGTCAGCCGGCCGCGACCCCGGTCGGAGGTTCATCCGCTTCGGGCGGAACCGGAACCACGATCGTGATCGCGGTGCTGCCACCGTGACCATCGGAGACCGACAGCGTGAAGCTGTCATGGGTGACGGCGAAAGGCGCGCCCAACGCCGCGGCGAGGTGCCGCTGCTCGGCAGTTGGGTTGTAGGTGAATGAGCCGTCCCCGTACACGTTGACGATGCCGCCTCCGGTGCTGATCGGATCGGAGCTGTAGCTCAACGGGTCCGAATCCGGGTCGGTGACCCCGATGACGGACCCGGAGACGACACCCAGGACGTCATCGATGGCCAAGCCGGTGATCGTGCCGCCGCTCGGGTTTCCATTGGCGGCACTCACCGGCACCGTGATCGTCTGGGTGGCAGAACCGCCGTATCCGTCGCTGACGGTGACCGTGAAACTGTCGGTGGTTGCCGACCCGGGTGCGTTGTCGGCGGCCGCGGCATGGCGTATCTGGAATGTCGGCGCGTAGCTGAACGAACCGTCGGAGTTGATGGTGACGGCTCCCCCGGCTGCGCTCGTCGTCGACCCGCCGAAGTGGAGGCTGTCCTGGTTGGGATCAGCGGCGTTGATCTGGCCGGCGACGGTGTCGTCGACCGAGGACGTGGTGTCCGAATAGCCACTGATGGTCGGTGCCTTGTTGATCGACGCGACGTCGACGGTCACCACTGTGGTGGCCGAGTCCTGGCCGCTGATACCCAATCGTTGTGCGTAGTAGTGGATTACCGACTGGATGCGGCCCAGCACGCCGGGCAGCCGGTAGGTGCTGCCGTTGTCGGCGGTGACGGTGAAGCTCACCGACCCGCCGAGGTGGGCGGTGGTCGCGTCCGGAGTGACGGTGAAGGTGCCGTCCGGGCTGACGTGGACCGCCGCGTTGCCGGGTTGGCTGACCGTGTAGGTCACTCCGCCCCGAGATCCGTCGGTGTCGTGGAGATCACCCGTGACGACACCAGTGACGGCATCCTGCGAATGTTGAACGGCCGCAATCACCGGAGGTTTGTTGAACAGGGTGTAGCGCAACTCGCGGCGGACCCAGCCCAGTACGTCATGACGGCGTGGGTCCGTCCCGGCTGGGCCGGCGGAAGTCGTGCGATTGGCGCCGGCAGATGACCGAATTACCCTCGGCGCGTTGACCTTGACGGCATCGCCGTGGCGGGTGGGTGAGGCTGGCCCGGCGTTGCCACCCGCATCGGCGTCACTCCTGCCGCTGTGTCCGGTGTCGGCGTTCGCAACCGCCGATCCCTGCGCCAGAGCAGCGCCGATGCCGACGGTGATCGCGCCGGCACCCAGCCAGACAAGAGGGCCACCGAAGTGCCGGTCGCTCGAGCCGCGGTGTGCCGCGAACCGGAGATGCGCAATCCCGACGAGAACCGCGCCTCCGACAGCCCACGCGATCAACACCATGACCGCGGCGCCGGCTCCCGCCCCGTCGAAGAATGCGGTCGAACGCAGCAGCGTCGCCGTCGCCCCCTGAGGAAGGTACTGGCCGAGTTCGCCCCAGCCCCGGGGCAGCATCTGCGGCGCACTGGCCAGACCCGACAGTGGGTTTCCCAGCAGCAGTGCCAACGCCGAACCTAACGCCAGCCCGATGCGGCCGAACAACGTACCCAACCCCAGTACAGCCAGGCCGGCACCGCTCAGACCCAACATCAGAGCGGCGGCGACACCGCCGGCGTTCCCATCGAGTGAACCAACGACCCACCGGAGGACCGCAGCGATCGTCACCGCTGCTGTCGCTGAAACCATCAGCAGTGCACTGGTTCTCAGCCATATCCGGTTCGGGAGCAGCAACACCAGAACGATTGCCGGAAGTAGGCCCGCGATCGTGATGGGCAGACCGGAGGCGATGAGGCCCGCACCGCGCGGGTCTCGGCCGGCCGGGGGCGCAAGGTCCTCCGTTCGCAGTGGGACTGCGGTCGCTTTCGAGAGCTGATTGCCGAGCTGGGAAAGCGCCTGAGCCACAGCCGGACCGGCGCCGGTGGCGGTGAGCAGGACGGGGCCGGCAGGGCCGAGCGTCAGGCCACCGTACTCATCGCGGCCACGAATGGCGGCCCGCAGCGCCGGCTCGTCGCGGTAGGTGGTCACGCGAAACGATCCGGGACTGTTCTGCTGCAGCAGGGCTGCGACCTGCCCGGCGTGCGGACCGGCTACGCCAATCGGTAGGTCGTGTGGCGCGCTGCGGGCCGCCGGTAGCGCGAATGCGATGGCCAGCACCGCCACCACGACGGACAGGCCGACGACGATTCCCAGTGCACGCGTGGCCCCCGAGGTCGCGCGCAGCCGCTCCGCCGCGTGCCCCGGCCGAGCTTCCGGATTTTTTTCAACGACGGATGAAATCATGAGCAGAGCGTAAACCTCCGCCGGAATTAATTCAATGAATATTGAAATGATATCGTCAGACATGCCTTCACGTGCAGCGATGGACAAGCGACGCGGCAGACGCCACGGCGAGCCAGTGTCCCGGGACGTGGTCCTGCGTGCAGCCAAAAACCAGTTCGCTCGACATGGCTACGAGAAGACGACGCTGCGTGCGATCGCCGACGAAGCCCGCGTGGACCCGTCGATGGTGTTGTATCTGTTCGGCTCGAAGGCGGAACTCTTCCGCGAGTCGATGAAGCTGGTTCTCGACCCCGAACTCTTCACCGACCAGCTGACGGCCGGCGATGACGACGGGTTGGGGTTCCGCATCGTCCGCGCCTACCTGAGCATCTGGGAGCAGCCCGACACCGCTGCGAGTATGGTCTCGATGCTGCAGTCGGCGACGTCGAACAGTGATGCGCACGAGGCATTTCGGGAGTTCCTGCACAGCTATGTGATGACCGCGGTCACTGATGCCCTGGGCGGCGCGGATGATGCGCGACTGCGGGCGATGCTCGCCGCCACGAGCCTCGTCGGCACGGCGATGCTGCGGTACGTCATGCGGGTGCCGCCGCTGTCGACGCTGACCCCCGACGAGGTGGTCACCCTCATCGGCCCCAGCGTGCAGCGCTACCTCAGCGCACCGGCGGACGAACTCGGCCTGCCGAGCGTCCACACCGACTAGCCGCGGCCGCGGTGCCCGTCCAGGAAATCAGCCACCACCCTGCTCGCGTCGATATCGGGAACCGCCGGCGTCGCCCCGGTGCGCGCCCAGAGGCCGAACACCAACAACGGTCCGATCAGCGCCACCAACGTGTGTAGGGGGTCGCCCGCCGCCAGTCGGCCGGCGTCCTGATGGGCCGCGATCACGCCGGAGGCGTTGACGAGATTGGGCATCAACGCCGCAATCGCCTCGCGCAGTTCCGGATTCCGGGGCACCTCGGAGAGAAGGGTCGCGACCGCACCGCCATACCGCTGCGCAGTCTCGATGTACGCCCGCACCAGCGCGGTGAGATCCGCCGTGACATCGTCACTGACCGCCACGCTCGCGAACGGTGAATCCGCCAATACGTGCGTCAAGGCCGTGTTGATCAGTGCTGCCTTGGCTCCGTAGCGGCGGAACAGCGTCGCCTCGTTGACACCCGCGCGCGTCGCGATCTCCTGTGTCGTGGTGGCCCGGTAGCCACATTCGGCGAACACCGCGACAGTCGTCCGGAACAGGCCATCTTCGTCGATGCGTTTGGGCACACCCGTATCTTAATGCAAGTGAATACTTGCTTTAAATGGGAAGCGGAGTTACGGTTCGGGCGCTTGTCGGCTACGCGAACAACCGAGAAGGGATGCTCCCGTGACGTCCACCAAAGCGCCACCGACGAAACTTGTCCGGGTCATCGAACGGGCCCGTCACGTCCTGTACCGGATGCACCAACGCGCCGCACCCCCGGCAGCCTCCATGATGGAACTGATCATGGGCGCATGGACGGCCCAATTGATCGCCGCCGCAGCCGAACTCGGGATTGCCGATGAGTTGGCGAGCGGGCCGGCGACCGGCGAGGAGCTCGCGCGGCGACTGAACGTCGACGAGGACGCATTGCGCCGAATGCTTCGGGCGCTCATCGGTGTCGGTGTGTTCCGGCACCGCAGCGACGGCCGCTACGAGCTCACCGCCCTCGCCGAGACGTTGCGCACCGACTCCCCCGTCTCGATGGCGGGCATGGCCCGCTGGGTTGGGTCAGCGCAACACCGCGAGCACTGGAGCCTGCTGGCGGACGCGATCCGGACAGGCTCCGCGGTGGTTCCGGCGTTGCGGGGTAAGCCGATCTTTGACTACCTCACCGATGAGCCGACGCTGGCCGGGATCTTCAACCAGGCCATGACAGGGCTGTCGGAGTCCTCGGTCACCGCTGTCGTCGCTGCCTACGACTTCAGCCGCTTCGCCACGATCGCCGACATCGGCGGCGGTCACGGCCGGCTGCTCGCCGCGGTCCTCGAATCAGCGCCCCAGGCCCGCGGTGTGTTGTTCGATCTACTCGAGGTGGTGGCCGGCGCACCTGCTCTGCTGCGGCAGTACGGCGTCGAAGGCCGCACCCGAATCGACCCGGGATCGTTCTTCGAATCGGCTCCGGAGGGCGCCGACGTCTATGTGCTCAAGCACATCATCCATGATTGGCCCGACGACGATGCGGTCCGCATTCTGCGGAACATCCGGACCGCCGCTCCCCGGGGCGCACGAATGTTGTTGATCGAGTTCGTCATTCCCGACCACGACAGGAACTTCCACGGCAAGTGGGTGGACATCGAGATGCTGGTCGTCGCCAACGCTCGTGAACGCACGGCGGCCGAATACCGTCAGTTGCTCGACAAGGCAGGATTCCGGCTGACTCGAGTGGTCGACACCGTCGGTCCGATCAGCATTCTGGAGGCTGTCGCGGTCTAGCCGACCGCCTCAGGCGATGACCCCGGATTCCCGCAAGCCGGACCCCTGGCCCACGCGACCCACCTGGGCGAGGATCTCCTCGGTGTGCTCGCCCAATTTCGGTGCCGGACCGGCCAATCGAGCCGGTGTGCCGTCGAAGAGGGCGGGATGCCGCGGGATTCGCACCCGCCCCACCACCGGGTCGTCACGTTCCTCGAACAGCCCCATTGCGATGGCGTGCGGATCGTCGGGCAGTTCCTCGGGCGGCACGATCATCGCGTACGGTACGTCGGCGGCTTCGAATCTTTCCGTCGCTTGGTGCACCGTCAGCTTTTCCGCGCCGGCATAACACGCTGCCATCACCTCGGCCATCAACGGGCGGTGCTGGTTTCGCAGCTCGGCGGTCTGCAGTCGCGGGTCGTCTGCGCCCGGCGCGTCCAGCGAACGGCACATGCCGGTGAAGTCGGAATCCGAGATCGGGGTCACCACACCCCATCCGTCGATAAATCGGAAGGGCTTGAATCCCGATGTGAAACTGGACGGCTGCGAATTGTCCGAGTCGAGTAGCACCTCGTTGCCGGCCGCATCGGTCCACAAGAAGGACACCACCGCGTCCACCATAGACACGTGCACGTGTTGTCCGCCGCGACCTGTCGCCCGTGCGAACAGTGCGGCGGTGACGGCTTGGCTGGCGTACAGCGCGGTGACCTTGTCGGCCAGGACCTGCTGTAAGAAGATCGGCTCCCCGACGTCGGGTGCGGCCTGGCTGGACGCCACACCGCCGTAAGCCTGGATCACCGTGTCGTACGCGCTACGGTCCCGATAGGGCCCGACCTCACCGAACCCGGTCAGCGAGACATAAACGACCTCGGGATTGATCGCGACGACGTCGGCATACCCGACACCGAGCCGGTCGGCCACGCCGGGCCGGAAGTTCTGGATCACCACGTCGGCCTGCGCCGCCAACTCGAGCGCGATCTCCCGTCCGGTGTCGGTACGGACATCCACCGCGATCGACTTCTTGCCGCGGTTACAGACCCGGAACACGGCACTCAACCCATTCACACTCGGGCCGATCCAGCGCAGGATGTCGCCGATGTCGGGGCGTTCCACCTTCACCACGTCGGCACCCTGGTCGGCGAACAGGGCACCGATGTAGGGACCGGTCAGCGCCAGCGACAGTTCCAGAACGCGAATACCGCTGAGCGGCCCAGTGTGTTCCATACCCACTCTCTTACCGTCCGGTGAATCGTGGCGCACGCTTCTCGCCGAAAGCCGCGAGGCCTTCCTTGGCGTCCGCGGAACGCATGACCTCGACGACGAGTCGCTGTTCGATCTGACGGGCGTCGGCCTCGTCGAGCCAGCCACTGGCCAGAACCGACGCCTTCGCATTGCGTACGGCCAGTGGACCGTTGGCACACACTTTCGCGGCGATCTCCCGCGCCTTGTCCAGCGACTGACCTGTCGGAACAACGTGCCCGACCAGACCGAAGTGATACGCCTCCGCGGCGGTCAACGGCTCCCCCGTCAGGATCATCTCCATGGCCTTGGTGTACGGAATCTGGCGTTTGAGGCGGACCGTCGACCCGGCACCGGCGATCAAGCCCCACTTCACCTCGGGCAGCCCGAACACGGCCTGCTCCTCGGCGACCCGAATATCGGTCTGTTGCAACATCTCACAGCCACCGCCCAGACACGCTCCGTTGACCGCGGCGATCAGCGGCTTGGCCAGCGAACGGGTCAGCAACAGTCCGTCGGTGATGACGCTGCCGGCGGAGTTCCGCTCGGGCGCAGGTCTGCCACCGCCGGGTGACGACCCGCGCACCATCCACCCGTCGGCGAGATCCCCGCCCACGCAGTACGACGAGCCCTCCCCGGTCAGGATCGCGGCGCGGATGCCGTCGTCGGCGTCGATCTCATCCCAGGCCTGCGCCATCAACGCGATCATCGACGGAGTGAGGGCGTTCTGCCGCCGCGGATTGTTCATCGTCAGCACGACGACGTCACCGTCGCGTTCCACCTTCAGGTGCGGCTGATCAGCCGAATCCATGTATCAGTTCTCCACCAGGTCGGCGAGGGGTTCGGTGTCGGTGAGCCAGTGCCGTCCGGCCTGCCGCGCCGCCTCCCACTTCGGAATGCTCACCGCGTCATCCTGCCCCAGGTCGTCCGGCGTCGGGCCGATGCGCTCGACGAGCGGAGCCAGAGCTTTCTGGTCGAAGTGGTAGATCTCGGCCGCCGCCAGCCCCAGCATCTGCCGGGTCTCGTCGATGGGGATGTCCCAGAACGCGTGCCGCAGCCATTTTCGGGTGTTCGGCCAGGTCCCTTCAGGATGCGGATAGTCATTGCCCCACAGCATGTTCGGAACACCGATCTCGTAACGACGCGCCAGTTCGCGACGCTCGGTCGTGGTGGCCCCGATGAAGCAGTTCCGATCGAAGTACGCCGAGGGTGGCATGGTCAGATCACCCTCGAGCGCTCGGCTCATCTTCTTCGCCGAGTGCTCCCGCAGGAAGCGGGTGTCCATCAGCCACAGCAGATCGTTGGCCCAGAACGCACCGCACTCGGTGGCGCCCCAGCGCAGCGCGGGGAACCGCTCGAACACCCCGGCCCACAAGGCGAACCACAGCGGCCGGGCTCCCCACCACCGCACCTCGGTGGTGTAGATACCCAGGTGCTCGCCGTACTCCGCACTCGGCGCGGGACCCACATGGGTGTGAACCGGCATCTGCAGGTCCTGGCAGGCCGCCCAGACCTTGTCGTAGCGACGATCGTGATACGGCGGGTAGTCACCCCAGAGCACGGGGATCAGGATCCCGCCCCGCAGACCGGCTTCGGCGGCCCGGGTGATCTCGGCGACCGCCGCATCGACATCGGCCAGGATCGGGATCACCGCGACCCCGGCCCGCCGCTCCGGACTGTGACTGCACAGCTCGGACAGCCATCGGTTATGGGCTCGCGCACCGGCCATCGCCCGGCCCGGGTCGAGGTCACCCGACTGGCCCAGGCCGGCGCCGAACGGAGCCCCCGCCACGCCTGTCACCGCGTCAGCGTCGGGGAAGATGACCTCGCCGGCCACACCGTCCCCGTCGAGTTCCTTATCCCGTTGGGCGACATCCCATCCGCCGGCGATGCCCTCGCCGTGTTCGTCGAACCAGGTCTGCGCGAACTCCTCGTCGATGAACCCACCGGCCTGCGCCGCGGCCTGCTTCTCGGCGAGGTAGGCCTCGAAGTCCTCCCGGTATTCGGGATCCACGTATTCGCGATAGCGCTCGGTCGGAAGCTCGGCGTGCGTGTCCGCGGAGATGATGAGGTACGGGGCTGCGTTGGTCACGATAGGCCTTTCGATTACCAGGTGCGGATGGGGTCGGGCTCGAAGACGGTGCTGCTCGCTCCTGCGGGCACCTCCGTCAGCGGCTCGGCGACCTCGGCGACCGTCGGGCCGATCCGGTCGGCCAGAGGTTGGAGCGCCGCCAGGTCGAAGCCGTAGACGGCCGCCGCGTTACCGCCGAGCATGGCCGCGACTTCCTCGGGCGCCACACCGGAGAAGGTGTAGCGCAACGCTTCTCGGGTGAAGAAGCCGGTTCCCTCCAGGTGTGGGTAGTCGCTTCCCCACATGATTCGGTCGACGCCGATCTCGTGGCGTTCGGCGCATTCGACCGGCCGCATGAAACTGGCCCCGACATAGCATTGGCGGGCCCAGAACTCGCTGGGCTTGAGGGTCAGCGACCCGGCGGTGGGTCCGGCGAACCGGGCGATCGCGGATCCTTCTCGCGCGTAGCGGGCCGCGGCGACGTCGAGGGAGTCCAGGGTGGCCGGAATCCAGCCGGCACCTTGCTCGGTGAAGACCACGGTGAGGTCCGGATGACGATCCATCGCGCCGCTGAAGATCAGGTGCCACAATGCCCGGTGCGCGAACCAGTGCGTCTCGTACACCCACACCGCGAAAGAGCTGCCCCACCCGTCGAGTGGGCTGGGTCCGGCGTTGCCGCCGTGGTGGTTGACCACGAGTCCGGCTTCGGCGCATGCCGCCCAGAGCGGTTCCCAGTGCTCGGCGTAGAGCTGTGGGATGGCTGCCCCGGGTGGTATCCCGGGCAGCAGAACACCGCCGCGCAGACCGAGTTTCGCGATCTGCGCCACCTCGGCGACGGCTTCGTCAAGGTCTTGCAGAAGGATCTGCCCCACCCCGGCACGCCGCTCGGGCGACAGCGAGCAGAAGTCGGCCAGCCAGCGATTGTGCGCACGCAGCCCGGCCCAGCGCAGCTCGAGCTCGCGGGCGGTCTCCGGCGGCGTGGCCGCCAGGCTCGACGAGGGAAAGAACGGCGGAATGGTGTTGGGGTAGATCACCTCACCGGCGACGCCCTCGACGTCCAGGTCGGCGTTGCGGCGGTCGCTGTCCCAATTGCGTTCGGCGTCGGCGTCGGCGAGATCGGCGAAAGGGTTGACGTACGTCGTTGTCCACCTGTCGAATTCGTCGCGGAAGCCCGGGTCGAGATAGTCGCGATAGTCGAGCAGGTCGGCGCCGGCGTGGCAGTCGGCTGAGATGACGGTGTACCGGTCCATCCGCTACACCCGCGTCGGCTCGGGCCTCGGCGCGGCGAGCAGAGCGACGTCGTCGTAGCGCTGGTGGACGTACGGCAACAGCCACTCCGCCGGAACCCGCTCGGCGATCCGGCCGACCTGAACGGTCCGCCGTCGGCACCACGTGATCGACCTGAGCTGGCGGACGACGATGTCGGCCACCGGGTCCAGCGGCGACTCCCCCAACTCGATGGTGCCGTCGATGTTCTCCAACAGCTCGTAATGTCGGTGGTACTCGCCGTAGACCAGGTGCGGATCGGTGATGCCGTCCCCGTCGGGAGCCCTCAGGAATTTGAAGTAGAACTCGGTGTTCACCTGATCGGGTGGCAGCTCTGCCGGTCCGGTGACCCGCCCGCTCACCGTGACGAGCGGATATCCCAGCCGGGCGACGGTGGCCGTGACAGCGTCGGCATCGCGGTCCACTCGGATGCCGGCCAATTTCTTTGGCTCACCGAAAGTTTCGCGCCCACCGGTGACGGATTGTTCGGTGGACTGCGGCATGAACAGCGGGTAGTCGCCGTCAACGTCGCCGTGGCGGGCCGCCACCGAGAACACCGCCGACCCGAACGGCGGCCGGCCCTCGATCTGGACCCGCTGCAACTGCACGCGGACCAGGGGTTCGGCCGCCGGTTCGAGCGGCTTGGGCAGCACCGCGGCGACGATCTCCGGATCGGTGAGATAGGTGACGGTGACCGCCTCGGTGGCGATGGGTGCCTTCGTGGCATCGATCTCGTGATCGACGCGCGCCTCGGGTGGGCGCGGACCGTAACGAACGGTGTTGACGCTCATCGGTTTTCTCCTTCGGAATCGGCCGCCTTGCTGAGGACGTCCACGAGGTAGTCGGGCTCTCCGCGACTGAGGATCGATGCCGCCTTCTTGCTCACGACCTGGTCGGATGGAGCGGGCGGGCCCATCATCCAGAAGCTGTCCGCCCGGATCCCGTCGATCACCTGGTCGGCGACGGTCTCCAGCGGCGTGAATTCGATGTGAACACCGGCCGATTCGAAGCGATCCACCACTTTGGCCAGGGTGGTATCGGGCGTGTGCCGTTCCTGCGTTGCGGCGTACTGGTCCGGCCGGTGCCGCCACGATTCCCAGATGCCGGTGTTCAAGAAGCCGCCGGGGAAGAGCACATGGGCCCGGACACCGGTCTCGGTCATTTCCAAATGCGTGTAGAGACTTTCGGTCAGACACAGCACGGCAGCCTTGGTCATCGGGTACACCGCGGTGGCCGGGCCGCCCATCGCGCCGCGGGCGATCGGCGCGAAACCGCCGTTCCCCGAACAGGTGTTGACGACGTGACCCTCGCCCTGGTCGAGCAGGATCGGCACGAACGCCTTGATGCCGTGGATGACCCCGAGGACGTTGACATCGATGCCCCAGCGCCAATCCGCAAGATCGTGTTCCCACATGTAGCCCTCGGACACCGCGCCGGTGCCGGCGTTATTGCACACCACATGCACGGCGCCGAAATGATCGAGAGCCTGCTTGGCGAGCGATTCGACAGAGGAGTAGTCGGTGACGTCGGTGACCACGCCGATCGCCTCGATGCCGTCGTCGGTCAAAGTCCGGGTTGCCTCGTCGAGTGGTTCGGCGAGGACGTCGGCCAGCACCACCTTCATGCCTTCTTGGCCGAAGCGCCTGCCTATGGCGCGTCCGATCCCGCCGGCGCCCCCGGTTACGACCGCCACTGCGCCCCGTAGGTCCTTCATTGTGGGCATCGTCACACGGTCGCGTATACCACCGCAAGCAGTCGCACTATGCGACCATCGGTCGATGCCGCCACGCCCATCTCCGCAGACCGAGCGGGTCGTGAATCTGTTCGAGCACCTGGCCGGCGAGGGACGCGACGGGCTGACGTTGGCCGAGGTGTCGCGCTACTTGAGCGTTCACAAGGCGAGTTGCCACTCGATGCTCGCGGAACTCTTGCGGGCCGGCTGGCTGCTGCGCGACCCGGTCCGCAAGACGTATCACCTGGGCCCCGCGCTGGTCCGCCTCGGCCGGGAGGCGGCGGGCCACTACCCGGCCCTGGCGCTGGCCCGCTCGGCGATGATCGAACTGTCCGTTGCGACCGGCGCACACTGCGTCGCCTTCTCGGTCGATGACGACCACTCCACCGTCGTCGACCAAGTTCGAAGCCGCCTCGGCGGTGGCCATCCGATGCCGATCGGTACGCAGTTCCCGCACCGCCCGCCCTATGGCGCGTCGACGGTGGCGTGGGCCGGGGAGCACGCGCGGGAGCGGTGGCTGGCCGCGCTGCCCGACGACGTGCGCGAGCGCTACGGCGATGCCATCGCCGCCGCCGAACAGCGGGGCTACGCGGTCGGACTTCATCTGTTGCCCGATCTGCGCTTGCAGGAGCTGGCGCTCATCGTCCGTAGTGCCGAGGTTCGCTCCACCCGGCTCAGCGAGCTGGCCCAGGCGTTGACCGACGAGCTGATCCATCAGGAACAGTGGTTTCCGGTCAGCCTGGACAGAGACCGCACCTACGAGGTGAGCCATATCGATTCGCCGGTCTTAACTGCGGACGCACGTATTGCCCTGATCCTGAGCCTGGTTCCGAGTCCAGAGCCGATGAGCGGCGCCGACGTCACCCGGATGGGCGAACAACTCGCCGCGGCTACCCGTGGACTCAGTGCCGCGCTGGCGGACGAATCTCTCTCCCGACAGGCTCCGTGAACTGACCATCGGGCTGCCGACCCCCGGTCCGGCACGTGTCGACCGTTTCGGAGTTTCAGCTGCCACTGATGTATCGTTCCCTGGCGCCCGTCGGTAGTTTTGGCGGGCACGCGGGCTGTGGCGCAGCTTGGTAGCGCACTTCACTGGGGGTGAAGGGGTCGCAGGTTCAAATCCTGTCAGCCCGACCGATTTCGACAGCGCAACATTGTTGCGCGCGAGGGGTCTAGGTCAGCTGGTCGCTCGGTTATACCGTGAGCAACCGGTACAACCCGATCAGCCCGACCACCACAATCACTGCCCGCAGCACGTTCGGCGATAACCGTCGTCCGTAATGCGCACCCAGCCAGCCACCGACCAGCGACCCAATGGCGATCAGCCCGGCCGCCTCCCAGCTCACCCGGTCGAACGCAACGATGGTGTAGGCCACCGCAGCGACGATGTTCACCAACAGCGACAGCAAGTTCTTGGCCGCGTTCATGCGCTGCATGTCCTCGGGCAGCAGCGCGCCCATCACCCCGATTAGCAGGATGCCTTGCGCCGCGGTGAAGTACCCGCCGTAGATGCCCACCGCGAATGTCCCGACCACCAGGGCAGTCATCCGTTTCGGCGACACATGCTCGGCCGAGCGGCCTGCGGCCTCAGCGCGCGCCCGGGCATAGGCCTGAATACGCGGCCCGATCACCACCAGCACCAGGGCACCGACCAGCAGCGCCGGGACGATCTGCGTGAACACCTTCTCCGGCAGATGCAGCAGGAGGAACGCCCCGATCCCCGCGCCGATCAGCGACGCCGGGATCTGCCAGCGCAACCGATCACCCTGGCCGCGCAGCTCCTTGCGATACCCCCAGGTCCCGGACACACCACCGGCCACCAGGCCGATCGCGTTCGACATCGTCGCCGTCACCGGCGGAAACCCGAGCGTCACCAGCGTCGGGAAGGTGATCAACGTGCCCGAACCGACCAGCGAATTGATGGCGCCGGCCCCCATCCCGGCCAGGACGATCACGATCATGTGGGCAACGGACACCAAGGAACCCTATCCGGCGAACCGATCAGCGCCGACGGCGCCCGCAGCAGCCACCAAACACGCTCCCCCGCAGCGTGATACGGCACACGGCCCTACGCCGGCACCCAGCCACCTAGCCTGTTATTCCCATGAGCGAGATACCGAGTACCGACGAGGCGCTGGCCAACCTCTCCATGCCCCTGCTCGACGCGATGATGACCCAGCGCGCGATCCGGCGGGTCAAACCCGACCCGGTGGACGACGCCATCGTAGTGAAGTGCATCGAGCTCGCACTGCGCGCTCCCACCGGGTCCAACGGTCAGAACTGGGAGTTCATCGTCGTCAAGGACCAACGCGTCAAAGATCAACTCGGCAAGCGCTATCGCCAGCCCTGGTCGATCTACGGAGCCCTCGGCAGGCGGCAAGCCGCCAACGACGAGTCGATGCTGAAGATCCTGAGGGCAGTGGAGTGGCAGGTCGAGCACTTCAGCGAGATACCGGTCCTGGTGATTCCCTGCCTGCGCGGCGGCACCCGCGTGCCCTACGTCCCGACGCCGTTCGTGGGCGAAACGTCGTACTTCGGCTCGATCTATCCCAGCGTGCAGAACCTGCTGCTCGCCGCCAGGGCAATGGGACTGGGCGCGTCGCTCATCACGATGCCGCTGTGGAACGTCACCTCGGCGCGCAGAATCCTGGGCCTACCGCTGTCGGTGACCCCGATCTGCGTGGTTCCGCTCGGCTGGCCGCGCGGACGCTACGGCCCGACCACCCGCAGGCCGGTCGAGGACGTCGTCCACTTCGACACGTACGGAAACCGCGGGCTCACGACCTAGCGGTGGCCGCCGCTTCCGGGTGCGCCACCGGCCGGACCTCCGCCATGGTCGCCGCCGTTCCACCCGGGCTCGGCGACCTCGGCTTCGGTCAGCATGTCGCTGGTGTCGGGAATGACCGACGGCGCGCAATCCATCGAGAAGCTGTCCTCGGTGTCAGATTCCGAGCACGCCAGCACCCGGGGCCCGGCACCGTCGAACGCCCCGGAGAACACGGCGACGGCAGGCGCCGCGGCGATCATCAAACCGGCAATGCCATAGACCAGTCGGCGGCTGGGCGCCAATGAGGTAGCAAACTCCATGACGGGCAATCTATGCCCAGCAGCGGCCAAATACCGTCAAACCCGCCGAATCAACGCGGCTTGAGCTTGCGCTTTTCCCGCACCCGCACGTTGATCCGGATCGGGGTGCCTTCGAAACCGAAGGTCTCGCGCAGTCGCCGCTCCAGGAACCGCCGATAGCCGGCCTCCAAGAAACCACTGGTGAACAGCACAAACGTCGGCGGGCGTGCGGTGGCCTGGGTGGCGAACAGGATCCGCGGCTGCTTACCGCCGCGCACCGGCGGCGGGGTGGCCGCGACCACTTCCTTGATCCATGTGTTCAGCTGCCCCGTCGAGATGCGGGAATCCCAGGACGCCAGCGAGGTCTCCATCGCCGGCACCAGCTTCTGCACCGCGCGGCCGCTCTTGGCGGAGATGTTCACCCGCGGCGCCCACTGCAGCTGCGCCAGTTCACGGTCGATCTCGCGGTCCAGCAGATAACGCCGGTCCTCGTCGACGAGGTCCCATTTGTTGAACGCCAGCACCAGCGCCCGTCCCGCTTCGATCACCATCGTCAGAACCCGCTGGTCCTGTTCGGTCAGCGGCTGCGACGCATCGATCAGCACGACGACAACCTCGGCCGCATCGATCGCGCTGTGTGTGCGGACCGAAGCGTAGAACTCGTGGCCGCTGGCCTGCCCGACCCGGCGGCGCAGGCCGGCGGTGTCGACGAAACGCCATGTCTTGCCGCCTAATTCGATCAGCGAGTCCACCGGGTCCACCGTGGTTCCCGCGACATCGTGCACCACCGAACGCTCGGCACCCGCCAACCGGTTCAGCAGCGAGCTCTTGCCGACGTTGGGCTTGCCCACCAGCGCCACCCGACGCGGCCCGCCGGTGGCCTGAGCCACCTCGGACTGCGCAGGAAGGTCTGCGACGACCTCGTCCAGCAGATCGGCCACCCCACGGCCGTGCATGGCACTGATCGGGTGCGGCTCCCCCAGTCCGAGCGACCACAACGCGGCCGCGTCGGCCTCGCCCTTCTCGTTGTCAACCTTGTTGGCTGCCAAGAACACTGGTTTGCCCGACCGGCGCAGGATTCGCGCTGCCGCCTCGTCGCCGCTGGTGGCGCCGACCGTCGCGTCGACGACCAGGATCACCGCATCGGCGGTCTGCATCGCCACCGAGGCCTGCTCGGCGACCAACTGCTGCAAGCCCTTGGCGTCCGGTTCCCACCCACCGGTGTCCTGCACGACGAAGCGCCGCCCGGTCCAGGACGCGTCGTAGGACACCCGGTCGCGGGTCACCCCCGGCAGGTCCTGCACGACGGCCTCGCGCCGGCCGAGAATCCGGTTGACCAGCGTGGACTTGCCGACGTTGGGCCGACCGACCACTGCCACCACCGGTGGCGGCGCCAGCGCCTCGTCGTCGTCGTCGAATCCGTCGTCGGAAAGCTCCCAATCGCTTTCGTCAGACCACGTGCCGTCCTCGCTCATCGCATTGCACCACTTCGTTTTTCGACCAGATCAAGCAGACTGGCCACCACCTGGTCCTGGGTCATGTCACTGGTGTCGACGATGATCGCGTCCTCCGCCGGACGCAACGGTGACACCGCGCGGGTCGAATCCAGGTGGTCGCGGCGGATCACATCTGCCAGCACCGTCTCGTAGTCATCGGGCAGCCCGGTCGCGACGTTCTGATCGTTGCGACGCCGCGCGCGCGTCTCGGCCGAGGCGGTCAGAAAGATCTTCACGTCGGCATCCGGAAGCACGACCGTCCCGATGTCACGGCCTTCCACCACGACACTGTCGCTACCCGCCGCCAATTCACGTTGCATCGCCACCATCCGGGTGCGCACCGCGGGGACGGCCGACACCGCCGAGACCGCCCGGGTGACCTCGTCGCCGCGAATCTCGGCCGAAACATCTTCAGCACCAAGGTAAGCCCGGTCCACGTCCGGGTCAGAACCCACCGACAGCGCCACATCGGAAGCTGCCGCGATGGCGTCAGCGTCGGTCAAGTCGATATGGGCGCGCAGCATCGCCAGCGTCACGAGCCGGTACATCGCACCGGTGTCCAGGTAGTGGGCGCCCAACGCGCGCGCCAATCCTCGTGACACCGAGGACTTTCCGGTTCCGGCTGGTCCGTCGACCGCCACAACGCATGAACTCACAGACCTACCGCCTTGTACAGATCGCCGACTTCCTTGCGGGTCAGCACGCGGATGCTGCCGGGCCGCTGATCACCCAGCGTCACCTCACCGATGCTCACCCGCACCAGCGCCTCGACGGGATAGCCCGCCGCCGCCAAGAGTCGGCGCACGATCCGCTTACGCCCCTCGTGCAATGTCACCCGCAACAGCGTCTTTCCCGGCACCGCGTCGACCACCGCGAAGTCGTCGACCTTGGCCGGTCCGTCGTCCAGCTCGATGCCGGCGCGCAGCGTCTTACCCACACCCCGTGGGACCGAACCGGTCACCGTCGCCAAGTAGGTCTTGGGAACCTCGAACGACGGGTGCATAAGCCGATGCGCCAGCTCCCCGTCGTTGGTCAGCAGCAGCAGACCTTCGGTGTCGGCGTCCAGACGTCCGACGTGAAAAAGGTTCTTGTTACCGCGGACTCGGTGCTCCACCAGATCACCGACACACGGCTGGCCACGCTCGTCCGACATCGTCGAGTGCATTCCGACGGGCTTGTTGATCGCCAGGTACATCATCGAGTCGTCCACGACGATCCGTGACCCGTCGACCCTGATGTCGGCATTGGCCGGGTCGACCCGGGTGCCCAACTCGGTGACGACACGTCCGTCGACCTCCACCCGGCCATCGACGATCATCCGCTCGGCCACCCGTCGCGAGGCCACTCCCGCCTGCGACAGAATCTTCTGCAGCCGCACTCCCTCTGGTTCAGGCATCGGTGTCCACATCGATCGAGACGTTCGGATCGGCTGCCGAGACACCGGCCAGCTTGGCGAAACGTGGTTCGGCATCCAGGTTTTCACTCAGGTCGTCGATCACATCGACGTCGGGAAGCAGCGGGGCGATGTCGGGAAGGTCGGTCAGTGACGACAGTCCGAGCCGCTCGAGGAACAACTCCGTGGTGGCGAACGTGGTCGCGCCGGTGTCCTCGTCGGTGCCCGCCTCGGTGATCAGCCCGCGCGCCACCAACGTACGGATCACCGCATCGACGTTGACGCCGCGGACCGCACTGACGCGAGCCCGGGTCACCGGCTGCCGGTAGGCGACCACCGCCAGCGTCTCCAGGGCCGCACGGGTGAGCTTCGACCGCGACCCGTCCAACAGCAGCCGCTCCACATACGGCGCGAACCGCGCCCGGGTGTACATCCGCCAGCCACCGCCCGCCTCGCGCAGGTCGATACCGCTGTCACGGTCCACCAACGCTGCGGCCATGCGCTCCAGGGTCGCGGTGATCCGATCCAGTGGTTGCTCGGTCACCGACGCGAGCGTCTCGGCGTTGACCGGAGTGTCCACGACCAGCAACAGCGCCTCCAGCACCCGGGCCAGTTCGTCGTCGTCCATCTCCGGGAGGGCGACGTCAGTAGCCAGATCGGACCCCAAGTCGGACGCGAGGTCCACGTCGGGTATGTCGGCTGCGTCGTCGGTCATGATTGGTTCTGCTCTTCTTCCCACTCGGCTCGGACCAGCTCTTCGTTCACAACCCGGTCGCCGGTCCATGAAACCTGGAGCACACCAAGTGGTTCTGGCTGCTCGAATGCTACCGTCCTGGCCCGATACAGTTCGAGCAGCGCCAAGAACCGTCCGACGATCTGGATCGGCTCGTCGCAGTCGGCCACCAGTTCCTTGAACGACGCCCACTGCCCCGCCCCGCGCGACGACAGGAACTCCAACAGCAGCTCGGCCTGCTCCGGCACCGACACCTGCGACGCATGCAAGTGCTCGGTCCCGACGGTGGGAACCGGGCGCGGGGTGAACGCCGCGGCGGCAATGTCGGCGAAGGCCACGGCGTCGACACCCAGCATGACCTCGGGAAGAAGGTCGGCGAAGCGATCCTCGACCGTCACCGCCCGGGGGTAGCTCCGCAGCGCTGCGGCCTCCAGCTCGGCGAACATCTCGGCGACATGCTTGAACGCGCGGTACTGCAGCAGCCGCGCGAACAACAGGTCGCGCACCTCGAGCAGCGCCAGATCCTCCTCGTCGTGCACATCGCCGGCGGGCAGCAGCCGCGCGGCTTTGAGGTCCAGCAGTGTGGCAGCAATCACCAAAAAGGTGGTCGTCTCGTCGAGCTCGAGCTTCGGACCGATCTCCCGGGTGTAGGCAATGAATTCGTCGGTGACCTGATGCAGCGCGACCTCGGTCACATCCAGGCGGTGGGCGAAGATCAGCTGCAGCAGCAGATCGAACGGACCCTCGAAGTTCGTCAGTCTGACACGGAAGCCCTTTTCGGGCGCCGGCGGCTCGGTCACTTGCCGAAGCGGTCGATGACCTCGCGGGCCAGCGATCGATATGCCTGTGCACCAACGGATTTCGGTGCCCAGGTGGTGATGGGCTCGCCGGCGACACTGGTCTCGGGGAACCGCACGGTGCGACTGATGACGGTGTCGAATACCAGGTCGCCGAAGCGCTCCAGCACCCGCGCCATCACCTCACGGGCATTGACGGTGCGGTTGTCGAACCGGGTGATCAGAATGCCGCTGATCGTCAGCCGCGGATTGAGCCGCTCACGCACCTTGTCGACGGTGTCGGTGAGCAGTGCGAGCCCGCGCAGCGAGAAGTATTCGCATTCGGTCGGAATGACCACCGCGTCGGAGCAGGCCAGCGCGTTCACGGTGAGCAGGCCCAGCGACGGCTGGCAGTCGATCAGGACGTAGTCGTAGCGATCGAGTACGGGGTGCAGCGCGCGGGCCAGGGTCTGCTCGCGTCCGACCTCGTTGACCAGCTGGATCTCGGCGGCCGACAGGTCGATGTTGCTGGGCACCAGGTCCAGGTTCTTGACCCGGGTGTTGATCAGCACCTCGTCGATGCTCACCCGCGGTTCGATCATCAGGTTGTGCACGGTGTGGGTCAGCTCGTAGTGCGGCACGCCCAGGCCCGCTGACAGCGCGCCCTGCGGATCCAGATCCACCAGCAGAACCCGCCGGCCGTACTCGGCCAGCGCCGCCCCCAGGTTGATCGTCGAGGTGGTCTTGCCGACCCCGCCCTTCTGGTTGCACATCGAGATGACCGTGGCCGGCCCGTGCGAGGTCAGCGGTTGTGGTTCGGGAATGTGGCGGGGCGGGCGGCCGGTGAGACCGATCGGTGTGGCTTCGTCTGCCTCGTCGGTCACGCCGTGCCCCCCGTCAGCAGGCTTTTCGGCGGCGTGGCGAACATCCGCGAAAGTCTAACGGTGTGTCGCCGCCGCACGAGGCAGACCCGCGACATCATGCCCGCGGATGTGCGCCGGCCCATACCTCGCGCAGGGCATGCACCGTGACCAGCGTGTAGATCTGCGTCGTGGTGACCGAGGCGTGGCCGAGGAGTTCCTGGACCACGCGGACGTCGGCGCCGCCGTCCAGAAGATGAGTGGCGAAAGAGTGCCGCAGCGTGTGCGGCGACACCGCCGAGGAGATGCCGGCCCGTTCGGCGGCATCCTGCAGCACCTGCCACGCACTCTGCCGCGACAGCTGCCCGCCGCGCGCATTGAGGAAGATCTTCGGCGTGCCGCGGCCCCGGCGCGCCAGGTCGGGACGGCCTCGCACCAGATAGGCGTCCAGTGCCGCGATCGCCGGGCGGCCGACGGGAACCAGTCGCTGCTTGCCGCCCTTGCCGCGCAGCAGAACCGACCGGGCCTCGGTGTCGACGTCGTCGACGTCCAGGCCGACAGCCTCGGAGATCCGCGCACCCGTGGAATACAGGAGCTCGAGCAGGGCGCGGTTGCGCAGCGTCAGCGGCCCGTCCGACGGGCTGTCCCCACCGGCGCCCTCGAGCAGTGCCAACACCTCGTCGAGGGTCAGGCTCTTGGGGAGCCGACGACTGGGTGTGGGGGTTTGACCGCGCGGGCGACGTCGATGCCGATGATCCCTTCGGCGGCGGCGAACCGGTGAAATCCGCGCACCGCGATCAGGGCGCGTGCGGCCGAGACCGCCGACAACGGCACCACGCCTGCGTCGGGATCGCCACGGCGCAGCGCCACCAGGAACTCGCTGACGTCGTTCTCGCTGACGTTGGTCAGGTCGTCGATACCGCGCGACGACAGGTGCTCGACGTAGCGGCGCAGGTCGCGACGGTATGAGCTGATGGTGTTGGCCGCCACCCCGCGCTCGATGGTCAGGTGGTCGAGGTAGCCCTGAAGCTGACCGTCCAGGGCGGTTCGGAGGCCAGGAGCGGAGCGACCCGGGATATCAGCCGAGAACGTGGTCATGAGCCGGCCTTGCCCGCGGCGAATGCGGTCGGGCGGTCCGGGAACGGTACATCGACGGGCCGGGGCGACTTGTCGTCGACGATCACCGCGTGCGCGGCCAGGATGCCCGCTACCGCAGTGGAATTCACGATCTCCCCGGACAGCACCTGCTGCACCGCGTCGGCGATGTGAACCCAGTGCACTTCCATATCGGCTTCCTCGTCGTGCCCCTCGGGACGCCCCACGTCGGTGAGGGTCCTGGCGAGATACACGCGCAACGCCTCGTCACTGAACCCTGGCGAGGACATCAGGTCGACCAGCACATCCCAGCGTTCGGCGGTCAGGCCGGTTTCCTCGCGCAGCTCGCGCGCAGCAGCCTCAATCGGATCCTCCCCCGGCTCGTCGAGCAGCCCGGCGGGTAACTCCCACAGCCGGCGCCCGATCGGGTGCCGGTATTGGTAGACCATCGCCACCCGACCGGCTTCGTCGACGGCGACGACCGCCACCGCACCGTAGTGCTCGACGACCTCGCGCTTGGCGATGTTGCCGCCCGGCATCCGGACCTGATCGACTCGCAGGGCGAGAATGTTTCCGCGATAAGCGGTTTCAGAGGAGACGGTCTCGAAGTCGTGGTCAGCCACGGGCCGAGTGCTCTGGAACCTGCTCGGCCAGCGGCTCGGCAGCCTCTTCCGGGTGTTCCTTGCCGTTGGAGTGCTGCTCCGGGATCTCCAAGGACAGCCGCTCGCCCGCCTTGTAGTCGATGGCGGCACCGATGAACGAAACGAACAGCGGATGCGGCCGGGTCGGCCTGCTCTTGAGCTCCGGATGCGCCTGCGTGCCGACCAGAAACGGATGCACGTCGCGCGGGTACTCGACGAACTCGACCAGATGACCGTCCGGTGAGGTGCCGGAGAACTGCAAACCGCTCTGCGCGATCCGGTCGCGATAGGCGTTGTTGACCTCGTAGCGGTGGCGGTGCCGCTCCGACACATGCGTCGAGTCGTACGCCTCGGCGACGATCGAACCGACTTCCAGCGTCGCCGGGTACGCACCCAACCGCATGGTGCCGCCCAGGTCAGCCTCACCGGCCACAGCCTCACGCTGGTCGGCCATCGTGGAGATCACCGGATCCGGTGTGCCCGGCTCGAATTCGGCCGAATTGGCTTCGGTCAGCCCCACCGACCGGGCCGCCTCGATCACGATGCACTGCAACCCCAGGCACAGGCCCAGCACCGGCAGCCCGCGATGACGGGCGTGGCGGATCGCACCGATCTTGCCCTCGATGCCGCGGATGCCGAACCCGCCGGGAATCAGCACGCCGTGCACGTCACCCAACGCGACGGCCGCGCCGCTGTCGGTCTCGCAGTCATCGGAGGCGACCCAGCGCATCTCGACTTTGGCGCGGTGTGCGAACCCGCCCGCGCGCAACGCCTCGGCCACCGACAGATAGGCATCGGAGAGGTCGACGTACTTGCCCACCAACGCGATTCGCACGGTTTCTTTGGGCTCGTGCACCCGGCGCAGCAGGTCATTCCACTGCGTCCAGTCAACATCGCGGAACGGCAGATTGAGCCGGCGCACCACATAGGCGTCGAGTTCCTCGCGGTGCAGCACCTTCGGAATGTCATAGATCGACGGCGCATCGGGCGTCGAGATCACCCCGTCGATGTCGACGTCACACATCAGCGCGATCTTGTTCTTCAGCGGCTCGGGCACGTCACGGTCGCAGCGCAGGATCAGCGCGTCGGGGCTGATGCCGATGCTGCGCAGCGCGGCCACCGAGTGCTGGGTGGGTTTGGTCTTCAACTCGCCCGACGGCGCCAGATACGGCACCAAGGAGACGTGCAGGAAGAAGCAGTTCTCCCGGCCGACCTCGTGACGGACCTGGCGTGCGGCCTCCAGGAACGGCAGCGATTCGATGTCACCGACGGTGCCGCCGATCTCGGTGATCACCACGTCGGGCCGGTTTCCCGCGGCATCGGGCTCGGCCATCGCCAGGATGCGGCCCTTGATCTCGTCGGTGATGTGCGGGATCACCTGCACGGTGTCGCCGAGGTACTCGCCGCGGCGCTCCTTGGCGATCACCGACGAATACACCTGCCCGGTGGTCACATTCGCCGAGCCGGACAAATTGCGGTCGAGGAAACGCTCGTAGTGCCCGACGTCGAGGTCGGTCTCGGCGCCGTCCTCGGTGACGAACACCTCACCGTGCTGGAACGGGTTCATCGTTCCCGGGTCGACGTTCAGATAGGGGTCGAGCTTCTGCATCGTCACCTGCAGACCGCGCGCGGTCAGCAACTGACCGAGGCTACTGGCAGTCAGGCCCTTACCGAGGGACGAGACAACTCCACCGCTGACAAAGATGTGCTTGGTGGCGGTCTGCGGGTGCTTGCGCAGTGGGGGCAAGAGCAACCTCCGTGACGTCGGGCAGGGGATCGCTGGAACTGCCTGGGGCCTGCCTACCCACGGAATCTCACCCTAACACCGACGCCGACAAGCCGGCGCTAACACGCCAGTGGCCTTCGTTACCTCTGTGTTGCCCAGCGTCTACTGCGGGACGGTGAGCGACGCCGCGCCCGGCCCGATGCCGAACTTGCCCGACGGCGCCCCGTTCATCAGGTTCTGCAGGGCCAGCACGGTGGTGATGCGGCCGGACTCGGAACTGATGTCGTCGACGGTGGTCACGTCGGCCGCCATCCCGGGGTCAGCCCGCGTTACCGCGAGCGCCGCGGTTCCGGTGGCCGATCCGTCCCGGCCGGCGAGCACTGTTCCCGACCCGTGCGGGGCCATCCCCGCGGCGAACCGGGCAACCGTGGAGCCCTGGTTGCCCGCGTCGTCGCCCAGAGCGCCGCCGGTCACGACGACCGCGGTGTTGGCCGCGGCCAGGCGATCGCCCTGGTAGGTCAGAAAGCCGGTGTCGCGCAGCGCGGCCAGCACAGTGTCACGCTGGGTGTCGTCCGCCGGGCGGATCGCGGGGTTGCGGTTGATCAGCAGCGCGATGCCGAGCAGGTCGCCGGCCTGCGAGCCCTGGTCGACGAGTGTGGTGCTCAGCTGCGCACCGGCAGGCACGATCGAGGAGTTGACCACCGAGCGCAGCTTCTCCGCGGAGTTTGCGTCGACGAACTGTTGCGTCAGCGCGACCGTGCCGGTGACCGTTCCACCGGCCTGACCGATCAGCCGGCTGGTGGCCGCCACGTCATCGTCGTTGGCGTCAGGAGTGCGGAACAACACCACCGACTTGCCGGCCAACGCGTCCTTGACGATCCGGCTCGACATCTGTTTGTCGAAATCGTCAGCAGCACTCAGCTTTTCGTTCAGCGCATTGCGCTGATCGGTGAGCGAGGTGATCTGTTTGTTGAGGTCCTGCTTTTCGTCGCGCAGCCCGGACAGCAGCGTGTCGGACAGCACGCCGGAGCCCAGGAAGACGCCGACAGCCAGCGCAAGGAACACCGCAGCCAGCGAAATGGCATGTTGGCGTAGCGAAATCACAGCAGTGAGCCTTTCTGCTCTTCGCCTAGGTCACCCAGCTCTGCACCCACAGCGAGAAGCGGTTCCAATAGGTCACAATCCAGTCGATGACGAATGTGTCAGCCCGCGACACCCACAGAGCGGCGATGATCGCGAACAGCACCGCGAGGATCAGCATGGCGATCGCGCCGCCGGAGATGTGGTTCCGGTACAGCGTGGCAACAGCTTTCGCGTCGACGAGCTTCTCGCCGACCTTCAGCCGGGTGAGGAAAGTCGACGGGTTGCTCTGCTGGCGGGAGCGGTCGAAGAACTCCTCGATGCTCGCCGAGTGGCCGGCCGTCACGATCAGCGAGGCGCCGTGGTGGTCGACGAGCAGCAGCGCCAGGTCGGCGGCCGAGCCGGCGGCCGGGAATGTCATCGCCCCGATGCCCAGGTCCTGAATGCGTTCCAGGCCGTTGGCGTGCCCGTCGGCGTCGGCGGGAAGGACCACCTGCGCACCGCTCTTGAGCACGTCGGCGCTCATCTGGTCGGGATTGCCGACGATCAGCTGGGGCCGGTAGCCGTTCTTCTGCAGCAGGTCTGCGCCGCTCTCCACACCGATGAGCACCGGCTGGTACTCCTTGATGAAGGGCTTGAGCGCCTTGAGGTCGTCTTCGGCGCCGGGCCCGTCGGCCACCACCAGGACGTGGCGGCGGTAGACGTCGACGTCGATGTCCGGGATGCCGATACCGTCGATCAGCAGCGGGCTCTCGCTACGGATGAATTCGATGGTGTTGCCCGCGAACGCCTCCAGGTGCGCAACCAATCCGGTCTTGGCGTCCTGCATGAGGTCGGCGATCTCTTCATCGCTGCGCTCCACGCCCAGGGCCAGCCGGCGATCGCCGGCATACACCCCACCGTTGTGCAGCCGGATCTTCGCGCCGTCCTTGATCTTCTTGAAGACTTCGGGACCCGCGCTGTCGATCAGCGTGATGTTGTTGGCCACCAATACTTCCGGACCGAGATTCGGGTACCGGCCCGAGATCGACGGGGAGGCGTTCACCACGCCGGCGATGTTCGCGTCGACCAGAGCGTCAGCGGTCATCCGGTCCAGGTCGAGAATGTCGAGCACCACGATGTCCCCCGGGCCGACGCGGCGCAGCAGGCGATCGATGTCGCGATCGACGCGGGCTGTCCCCGCGACTCCTGGTCGTGCACCGGTATTACGGGAGAGAAGCGCTGACATCTTCATGCTGGGATTCTGTCGGCGACCGGACGCATATCCGCGGAGGCGCGCCGTAACACCAGCCACACAAGTCACATTTTGTCACAGCAGTAACACAGTTCGGATACGCGATTTGCCGCGACCGAGGCGCACACCGGTTACCGTCAGCTAACCGATCGACGGAGCCCAGCATGAGCCGAATGTCCCGCGCGACCTGGTTCAGCGGGCTGCTCGTCGGGCTGGGTGTGAGCGCGGCTCTGCTGTCCGGGGGCGGCGTCGCCAACGCCGAGTCGCCCGGTGCCGGCTCAGCGACTCACGGGGCGAGTACCTCGGCTGGTTCGGTCGGCCACTCGCGGCCGTCGGCGACCGCGACGGCGTCGAGAACCCGCAAGACGCCCACTGCGTCAAGGCTTTCCACACCTGGGGCGGGCGTCGCCAGGCCCGCGCCGCGTCCCGTGGTGTCACCGCCTCCGGTGCCCGCCTTCGTCGCGGCGGTCACGACGTTCTTCGACGACCTCCACGACTCACTGACCGGAGCACCGGAGGCCCGGCCGAAGCCGGTCGAGACGACGACGACTGCCTACGGGGCGATCGGGAAGTGGATGCTCGCCCGCAGCGGCGCACTCGCCGACTGGCCCAGCCAGCAATATCCGTTCAAGACCCTGTACCAACCGATCAACGTGATCATCGTCGACCCGACGTCGACCACCGCCGAGGAGTCGGCAGGCAAACTCAACGCCGCCCTGGGTGCGGCCGGCTTCCCGGCGCAGCCCGTCCATTCCACGGGGTATCAGGGTCTGATCGACGGCGTCGTCTACGGGCAGCAGCCCACCGGGCCCGAGCTGGCGTTCTCGAACGCCCATTGGCTGTTGACCAACGATCACGGCCGGGTGTTCGGCGCGGCGCCCGCCCCGGGCGGGACCGGCTACGTGTGGACCGCCTCGTTCAGCCGCGAGAGTCCCGGCTTCTTCTACGTCGTCCCCACCCACGTCTACGTGTCGTTCAATCGAGCCCGGGACGCGGTCCGGGCCGCGCTGGTGCGCACCGGTGCAACCGATCTGGGTCTGGTCGACATGGACAACGAGCTCCACCGCCGGACAACCACCACCGGCGACCACGACGGCTATGCCGTCGTCATCCGGCTCAGCTGAGTCCCCGGTCGCCCTGGGCGGCGTCGAGCAGTTCGCGGGCGTGCGCGCGGCCGGTGTCGGACTCCCCCAGCCCGGCCAGCATCCGCGCCAGCTCACCCACCCGCTGCTCGGTGTCGAGACGGCGCACCCCGCTGGTCCCGTTGCCTGCGCTGTCGACGACGAGGTGGCTGTCGGCGTAGGCGGCGACCTGCGGCAGGTGGGTGACGACGATGACCTGATGGCTGCGAGCAAGGCGCGCAAGGCGGCGGCCGATCTGTACCGCGGCCCGGCCCCCGACGCCCGCGTCCACCTCATCGAACACCATCGTGGTGCCCTCAGCCGACGCGGCCAGCACCACTTCCAGTGCGAGCATCACGCGGGACAACTCACCACCGGACGCGCTCTTGTTCAGCGGCAGGACGTCCGTGCCGCGATGCGCGGTGAATCCGAACTCGACCAGGTCGATGCCTTCGCCGCCGGCATGCACGGTCTCACCCGACGGCAACCGCAGCGGTGCGCTGTCGTCGTCGCGGGCCGGCATCAGCGACACCGTGACGCTGAAGTCGGCGTGCGTCATCGCCAACCCGGCCAGCTCTGCGGTGATGGCCTTGGCCAAGCCCTTCGCCGCCTTCGTGCGGGCTTTGGACAGCTCCAGGGCGGACGCCGCCACCTGACCGGCGAGCTCGTCGACGCGGCGGCCCAGCCCGGCCAGCGCGTCCTCGGAGACGTCGAGCTGCGCCAGCCGCTCCCGGGACTCCTTGGCCCACGCCAGCACACCGTTGACGTCCGCGGCGTACTTGCGGGTCAGGTTGCGCAGCTCGGCCTGGCGCGCAAGCTTGGTCTCCAGTGCGCTGGCGTCATCGGGCAGGTCACCGAGGAAGTCGCCGAGTTCACGGGCGACGTCGCCGGCGACGGTCAGCGCGTCGGTGAGCTGACGGGCCAACGCCCCCAGCGCGGGATCGTCAGTGGACTGCAGCATCGCCACCGCACGCCCCAAAGTATCTGTGGCCGAATGAGGTTCACCGTCGGTGAGGTCATCGGCCGACAAGTTGGCGCGGGCACCGGCGACCGCCTCGCGCAGCGCGTCGAGCTCGGAGAGCCGGCGAATGTCGGCCACCAGCGATTCGTCTTCGCCCGGCGTCGGGTCCACGCCGTCGATCTCGGTCAGCGCGAACTTCAGCCGGTCCGCCTCCTGAGCCAGCTCGCGCGCCCGGTTCGTGCGGTCGACCAGATCCCGCCGGGCCACCTGCCACTGGTCGCGCAGCTTCTTGTAGCGCTCGAGTTTCGCGTCGACGCCGGTGAAGCGGTCCAGGGCGGCTCGCTGTTCCTCGGGGCGCATCAGCCGCAGCTGGTCGTTCTGGCCGTGCAGGGTCAGCAGCTCCGAGGTGAACGTCGACAGCGACTTGGCGGGCACGCTGCGCCCACCGAGGTAGGCCCGCGACGGCCCGTCGCGGCTGACCGTGCGCAGCGCAATGATGCTGCCGTCGTCGTCACGGTCGGCGCCGGAGGAATCCAGGATCTCGTCGATCCGCTTGCCGGTGGCGTCGTCGAGTTCTGCAGTCGCGAAACGGCCTTCGACGACGGCCCGCTCAGAACCCGACCGCACCCTGGTCGCATCGGCGCGTGCCCCGCCCAGCAGGTGCAGTCCGGTGACCACCATGGTTTTGCCGGTACCGGTCTCGCCGGTCAGCACCGTCAGACCGCGGTCGAACTCCGCGGTGGCGGCGCTGATCGCGCCCAATGATTCGATCCGGATCTCAGCCAGCATCGCCGGATCACTGCCCCCGCCAGCCGGTGACCGGCAACCGGAATTTACGCACCAGACGGTCGGTGAACGGGGCGCTGTCGAGGCGCACCCACTTCAGCGGTGTCGTGCATTTGGTCACCTCGAGCCGCCCGCCGGCAGGCACCCGCATCTCGCGGCGACCGTCGCAGAACACCAGCGCCTCGTGGCTGTCGTCTTCGATCTCGATGGCGATCAGCGCAGTCGGGCTGGTCACCATCGGGCGCGCGAACAACGCGTGAGCGTTGTTGGGCACCACGATCATTGCCTCTAGATCCGGCCAGACCACGGGCCCACCTGCCGAGAACGCGTAGGCGGTGGACCCGGTCGGGCTCGACACCAGAACGCCGTCGCAGCCGAAGGCGGACACCGGCCTGCCGTCGATCTCCAGCACGACGCCGATCACCCCGAGGCGCGCGCCCTTTTCCAGACTGGCCTCGTTGAGGGCCCAACCGCGGGCGATGACCTCTCCGTCGGCGCGCACCGCGATGTCGAGGGTCATCCGCTCCTCGACGCGGTAGGTGCGGGTGACGACGTGCTCGAGGACGGTGTCGATGGCTTCGGCCTCGGCCTCGGCCAAGAACCCGATGCGTCCGAGGTTGATGCCGAGCACGGGAATCTCCGCGTTGCGAGCCAGTTCGGCGGCCCGCAGGAAGGTGCCGTCACCTCCGAGGACAAGCACCAGCTCGCACCCGACGGCCGCGTTGGCATCGGCGTCGACCACTTCGGTGGTCGAGCCCACCGCCTGCATCTCGGTGGGGTCGAAGTGCGTGCCGCGATCCACGGACTCGGCAGAGAGCACCCGCAGCGCTATGCCGTTGTCGCCCAACACCTTCTCCACTCGGCGGGCCGTCTCGATGGCCTCCTCGCGGGCGGTGTGTACGACGAGCAGGATCGCCCGCTCAGAAGTCATTGCGGTCCTTCCGCGACGGCGCGGCGTACCGCGGCGTCCAGTTCGTCTCCGTGCAATCCGTTGTCTGTTTCGGCACGCAGCCACAAGAAGTATTCGACATTGCCCGAGGGGCCGGGCAGCGGGCTCGCGGTCGCACCGACGGTCTGCCAGCCGAGCGCACCGGCGCGAGCCGCGACGGCCAGCACCGCAGCGGTCCGCAATTCCGGATCGGACACCACCCCGCCGGCACCGACCTGCTCGCGACCGACCTCGAACTGTGGCTTCACCATGGGAACGATATCGGCGTGCGGCGACGCGCAGACAGTCAGTGCGGGCAGCACCGTGGCGAGCGAAATGAACGACAGGTCGGACACCACCAGGTCGACGGGGCCGCCGATCGCGTCGGGCGTCAGGTCCCGCACATTCGTGCGCTCGATGACCGTCACCCGCGGATCGGAGCGCAGCGACCAGGCCAGCTGGCCGTAGCCGACGTCGACGGCGACGACTTCGGTGGCGCCGCGGTCCAGGAGCACCTCGGTGAAGCCGCCGGTCGAGGCGCCCGCGTCGAGGCAGCGCCGCCCGGCCGGGTCGATGCCGAAGGCGTCGAGGGCGCCGATCAGCTTGTGGGCGCCGCGCGACACCCAACTGCGCTCGTCGCCGGCCTCGACGGTCAGGTTGGCGGTGACGGCGACCGCGGTGGCGGGTTTGACCGCGCGCATGCCGTCGATACTGACCCGGCCGGCGCCGATGAGTTCGGCGGCCTGCTGTCGTGACCGCGCCAGTCCACGACGGACCAGCTCAGCGTCAACCCGGGCACGCCGCGTCATGCGCGAACTCAGCCCTTCTCCACCGATTCCAGCGCGTTGACCAGGATCTGGTGCGCTTCCTCGAGCTGCCGTCCGACGGCATCGATGTCGACACCGGCGACGTCGGCGCTGTCGGGATCGACGCTGGGCACCTGGGCCAGCACGGCGTCGATATCGGCGCGAATCTGCTCGGGGTCGGCGTTCATATCACCGTTCACGCTAGCTGATCCTGCGCCGTCAGCAGGGACCAGCGCTGCAGCGCGGCGCGTGCGGTGTCATCGCCGGCGCGCACCGCCAGTTGGCCTTCGCAGTCGGCCGCATCCCACACCGCACGAGCAGTGGCACGGACCACCGAGAGGCCGTCGTCGCTGTGAGCTGTGCCTGCCGCGGTCACGATGACCGAGCCGTCGCTGACCTCGACACGCCAGGCCGCCTGCTCGGTCACCCGCAGGGCCTCGGAGCCAGTGTGCAGATCGCGGAGGTCGGCGCCGATGTAGGTGGGACGTTGCTCCGGGACCGCGTGCACCGCCTCGGCTGCCGTGCTGACCCCGCACAGCACCATGAGGCTGGGCAGATCCGCGGCGTTGGCGCCGGCGATATCGGTGTCAAGGCGGTCGCCGACCACCAACGGAGTATCAAAGGAGCCCCGCGCCAACGCATCTCGCATCAGTGCCGGGGCGGGCTTTCCCGCCACTTGGTATTCGGCGTCGGTAGCGGTTCGCAGTGCGGCGACCATCGAGCCGTTTCCGGGAAGCAGGCCCCGTTCGGTGGGCAGCGTGCGGTCGACGTTGGCGGCCACCCAGAGCGCACCGGAGCGGATGGCCAGCGCGGCCTCGGCCAGGTCGGGCCATCCGGTGGTCATCGAGTGTCCCTGCACGACAGCGACGGGCTCGTCATCGAACCGCCTGACCGGCCGCAGCCCCACCGCCTCGACCTCACCGGCCAGTGCGTCGGTCCCGACGATCAGCACCTTGGATCCCGGCTTCAGCTGCTGGGCCAGCAGCCGTGCCGCACTCTGGGCGCTGGTCACCACATCGGCGGCGTCTGCGACGAAGCCGAGTTCGCGCAAGTGGGCGGCCACATCCTCGGCGGCGCGGGAGGCGTTGTTGGTGACGAACAGTTTGCGGGTCTGCGCGGCGTCCAGGGCATCGATCGCGCCCTCGGTCGGCTCATGACCGCGAAACACGGTGCCGTCCAAATCGAGCAGCAAGCAATCATGTTGCTGCGCAAGGGTAGTCATCTCAGGCCAGCTCGCCGACCCGGTCTTCGGCGTCGGTGACGCCCTCGATGTCGGCTGCGGCGGCATGGATGAACCACTGCAGCGCATCCTCACCGCGATCGAGGGCCAGGAGCGTCTCGGCGTAGGCGTAGAACAGTCGGGCGGCGGTCGAGCCGGTGCGCGACGGGTCGGGCTGGGGGTGGACAACACCACCAGCGCCTGCTCGAGTTGACCGAGGTCGGCACGCGCCCCGGCGGCGACGATCCGCAGTTCGTCGGCATCGTCGCCGGTGAGCTCGGCCGCTTCGGGGCTGCGGGCCAGTTCGATGGCACGTTCGGGCCGACCCACGCCACGTTCGCAGTCGGCGATCAGAGGAAGCAATTGCGACTTGCTGCCCATCCGGCGGGCGGCACGGAACTCGGACAGTGCTTGGGCCCAGTCACCGCACTGGTAGGCGGCGATGCCGACGGCTTCGCGTACCGCCGCGATCCGCCCCGAACGGGCCCGTGCGGCCTGGGCGTGCTCCAGAGCGGCCTGCGGATCCTCGTCGAGCAGTTCGCCGGCCGCGACCAGGTGACGGGCGACGGTGTCGGCAGTCGAACGATCCAAAGTTGAGAGCTCGCCGCGGATTTCGGGCGCGAGCTGCTTGGCCTCGATAGACGGTGGAAGGACCGGACCGGCCTGGGTGTCGCTGCCGCCGTCGTCGCCGGAGGCCTGCCGTGGCTGTGCCGGACGGGCACGGCCCGGCCCTGACCGGCGTGGCGCGTTACTGCCCCAGCGATCGCGGTTCCCGGCACCGGCCGCCGCAGGACGACGGGGCGGACGCCCACCGGAATTGCCTTGCCTGTCATCAACCACCTGTAAAGGATACGGGCAGCCCTCAGCCAGTCACAATTCGGATAATTGAAAAGCGTCCAATGGAATTCGATATTCAAATGGAAACGCCCCCCGATTTCTCGGGGGGCGTTTCACTAAATTGTGTTCGGCGGTGTCCTACTTTTCCACCCTGTTGGGTAGTATCATCGGCGCTGGTAGGCTTAGCTTCCGGGTTCGGGATGGGACCGGGCGTTTCCCTGCCGCTATGGCCGCCGTAACTTTATTCACTCTTTTTTGAGTGTCCCCATTTGGTGGTGGGGAGGTTTAGTTTTGGTGGTGGGGTGCAGTGGTTTGACTGCTGTGGTGTGGTTGCGGGCGTCGTTGGTGTGCTTACATCTTTACCGAATCAACTGGTTTGTTGTTTTGGTTGTTGTAAGTTTTCGGCCGGTTAGTGCCAGTTCCCTGAACACCTTGCGGTGCGTATAGGTCTGGTCTATCGATCCCGTGGTCTGCGGGGGGCCTTATCCCTCTAAAAGGGTGAGAAACCTGGTCTTGGAGAAGGTTTCCCGCTTAGATGCTTTCAGCGGTTATCCTGTCCGAACGTGGCTATCCAGCGGTGCCCCTGGTGGGACAACTGGTGGACCAGAGGTTCGTCCGTCCCGGTCCTCTCGTACTAGGGACAGGTTTCCTCAAGTTTCTGACGCGCGCGGCGGATAGAGACCGAACTGTCTCACGACGTTCTAAACCCAGCTCGCGTGCCGCTTTAATGGGCGAACAGCCCAACCCTTGGGACCTGCTCCAGCCCCAGGATGCGACGAGCCGACATCGAGGTGCCAAACCATCCCGTCGATATGGACTCTTGGGGAAGATCAGCCTGTTATCCCCGGGGTACCTTTTATCCGTTGAGCGACACCCCTTCCACTCGGGGGTGCCGGATCACTAGTCCCGACTTTCGTCCCTGCTTGACATGTCCGTCTCGCAGTCAAGCTCCCTTGTGCACTTGCACTCAACACCTGATTGCCGTCCAGGTTGAGGGAACCTTTGGGCGCCTCCGTTACATTTTAGGAGGCAACCGCCCCAGTTAAACTACCCACCAGGCACTGTCCCTGGACCGGATATACGGTCCGAAGTTAGAAGTCCAATACGATCAGAGTGGTATTTCAACAATGACTCCACCCACACTGGCGTGTGAGTTTCACAGTCTCCCACCTATCCTACACAAACCGTATCGAACGCCAATACCAAGCTATAGTGAAGGTCCCGGGGTCTTTTCGTCCTGCCGCGCGTAACGAGCATCTTTACTCGTAGTGCAATTTCGCCGAGTCTATGGTTGAGACAGTTGAGAAGTCGTTACGCCATTCGTGCAGGTCGGAACTTACCCGACAAGGAATTTCGCTACCTTAGGATGGTTATAGTTACCACCGCCGTTTACTGGGGCTTAAATTCTCCGCTTCACCCAAGGGTTAACGGGTCCTCTTAACCTTCCAGCACCGGGCAGGCGTCAGTCCGTATACATCGTCTTGCGACTTCGCACGGACCTGTGTTTTTAGTAAACAGTCGCTTCTCACTGGTTTGTGCCACCCCCCACCGCTGCCGGCAGCACGTGCCATGACAGTAGGAGGTCCCCCTTCTCCCGAAGTTACGGGGGTATTTTGCCGAGTTCCTTAACCATAGTTCACTCGTACGCCTTGGTATTCTCTACCTGACCACCTGTGTTGGTTTGGGGTACGGGCCGTGTGTGCGCTCGCTAGAGGCTTTTCTTGGCAGCAAAGGATCACCGAATTCGCCTCACTCGGCTATGCATCACCTCTCAGGATATATGCCAGACGGATTTGCCTATCTGACTCCCTACGGGCTTGCCCCAGTATTACCACTGACTGGTACGGCTACCTACCTGCGTCACCCCGTCGCTTGACTACTACCCACCCGGGTCTCGCGCAGCCGGTGACCCCCGCTTCCCGAAGGAATTAGTGGGACACCATTTGGGCGATTAGCAGAATGGATTCATCAGGGACGCTCACACACGGGTACGGGAATATCAACCCGTTGTCCATCGACTACGCCTGTCGGCCTCGCCTTAGGTCCCGACTCACCCTGGGCGGACTGGCCTGGCCCAGGAACCCTTGGTCTTTCGGCGGGCAAGGTTCTCACTTGCCTTATCGCTACTCATGCCTGCATTCTCACTCCCACACCCTCCACAGCTCCATTACCAGGCTGCTTCACCGGTGTGCAGGACGCTCCCCTACCCATCGAATAAATTCGATGCCGCGGCTTCGGCGGTGTGCTTGAGCCCCGCTACATTATCGGCGCACAATCACTTGACCAGTGAGCTATTACGCACTCTTTCAAGGGTGGCTGCTTCTAAGCCAACCTCCTGGTTGTCTCTGCGACTGCACATCCTTTTCCACTTAGCACACGCTTAGGGGCCTTAGCCGGCGATCTGGGCTGTTTCCCTCTCGACGTACGGAGCTTATCCCCCGCCGTCTCACTGCCACGCTTTCACTTACCGGCATTCGGAGTTTGGCTGACGTCAGTAACCCTGTGGGGCCCATCGGCCATCCAGTAGCTCTACCTCCGGCAAGAAACACGCAACGCTGCACCTAAATGCATTTCGGGGAGAACCAGCTATCACGGAGTTTGATTGGCCTTTCACCCCTACCCACAACTCATCCCCTCAGTCTTCAACCTAAGTGGGTTCGGGCCTCCACGCGGTCTTACCCGCGCTTCACCCTGGCCATGGGTAGATCACTCCGCTTCGGGTCCAGAACACACCACTACACCACACACTATTGTGTGGATACGCCCTATTCAGACTCGCTTTCGCTACGGCTACCCCACACGGGTTAACCTCGCGACATGTCCCTGACTCGCAGGCTCATTCTTCAAAAGGCACGCCATCACCCCACGTAAACGAGGGCTCTGACGGATTGTAAGCGCACGGTTTCAGGTACTATTTCACTCCCCTCCCGGGGTACTTTTCACCATTCCCTCACGGTACTAATCCGCTATCGGTCACTGAGAAGTATTCAGGCTTACCGGGTGGTCCCGGCAGATTCACAGCAGATTCCACGGGCCCGCTGCTACTCGGGAACAGTTCCACAGGAGCCGTGATGTTTTCAGTTACGGGGCTCTCACCCACTACGGCAGGCCATCCCAGGCCACTTCACCTAACACCACGGTTTATCACTCCCGCCCCGGCCGGCAGACCGAAGACGAAACGTCCCACAACACCGCACACACAACCCCTGCCGGGTATCACATGCATACGGTTTAGCCATCCTCCGCTTTCGCTCGCCACTACTCACGGAATCACAATTGTTTTCTCTTCCTACGGGTACTGAGATGTTTCACTTCCCCGCGTTCCCCCCGCACCCTATGTATTCAGATGCGGGTGACACGACATCACTCGTGCCGGGTTTCCCCATTCGGACATCCTCGGATCAACGCTCGGTTGGCAGCTCCCCGAGGCATAACGCAGCCTCCCACGTCCTTCATCGGCTCCCAGTGCCAAGGCATCCACCATGCGCTCTTAAACACTTACAACACAAAAAACCAATTCGAAAAAAGAAATTGCACATCAATCACACACAAACACCACCCACCAGGACCGAAACCCCGACGGGCACACATTTGCGTGCTAGATGCTCGCAACCACTATCCACAAATCAAACACCACACCCCACCACCAAAGATGGAGCAACAACACGCCTCCCACCCCACACAGGGGCCAGGGACGACCCTCCAAAGAGAGTCACGCGGGCCTGTTGTCTCAAAGCCCAACAGTGTGTTTGGCAGCACCAGACAACCCCCCACAAAAGGAGAGTCCCCGTCCTGGATGATTGCTTGTCGTGCACCAGACCCCCACCCACTACAGGCGAAGGCCATCCAACGAATCGATCAGATCACCGAACCCCCACACGATGTGGGCGGGCCTGATTCTCGTGGTGCTCCTTAGAAAGGAGGTGATCCAGCCGCACCTTCCGGTACGGCTACCTTGTTACGACTTCGTCCCAATCGCCGATCCCACCTTCGACGGCTCCCTCCCACAAGGGGTTAGGCCACCGGCTTCGGGTGTTACCGACTTTCATGACGTGACGGGCGGTGTGTACAAGGCCCGGGAACGTATTCACCGCAGCGTTGCTGATCTGCGATTACTAGCGACTCCGACTTCACGGGGTCGAGTTGCAGACCCCGATCCGAACTGAGACCGGCTTTGAAAGGATTCGCTCCACCTCACGGCATCGCAGCCCTTTGTACCGGCCATTGTAGCATGTGTGAAGCCCTGGACATAAGGGGCATGATGACTTGACGTCATCCCCACCTTCCTCCGAGTTGACCCCGGCAGTCTCTCACGAGTCCCCACCATTACGTGCTGGCAACATGAGACAAGGGTTGCGCTCGTTGCGGGACTTAACCCAACATCTCACGACACGAGCTGACGACAGCCATGCACCACCTGCACACAGGCCACAAGGGAACCGACATCTCTGCCGGCGTCCTGTGCATGTCAAACCCAGGTAAGGTTCTTCGCGTTGCATCGAATTAATCCACATGCTCCGCCGCTTGTGCGGGCCCCCGTCAATTTCTTTGAGTTTTAGCCTTGCGGCCGTACTCCCCAGGCGGGGTACTTAATGCGTTAGCTACGGCACGGATCCCAAGGAAGGAAACCCACACCTAGTACCCACCGTTTACGGCGTGGACTACCAGGGTATCTAATCCTGTTCGCTCCCCACGCTTTCGCTCCTCAGCGTCAGTTACTGCCCAGAGACCCGCCTTCGCCACCGGTGTTCCTCCTGATATCTGCGCATTCCACCGCTACACCAGGAATTCCAGTCTCCCCTGCAGTACTCAAGTCTGCCCGTATCGCCCGCACGCCCACAGTTGAGCTGTGAGTTTTCACGAACAACGCGACAAACCACCTACGAGCTCTTTACGCCCAGTAATTCCGGACAACGCTCGCACCCTACGTATTACCGCGGCTGCTGGCACGTAGTTGGCCGGTGCTTCTTCTACAGGTACCGTCACTTGCGCTTCGTCCCTGCTGAAAGAGGTTTACAACCCGAAGGCCGTCATCCCTCACGCGGCGTCGCTGCATCAGGCTTGCGCCCATTGTGCAATATTCCCCACTGCTGCCTCCCGTAGGAGTCTGGGCCGTATCTCAGTCCCAGTGTGGCCGGACACCCTCTCAGGCCGGCTACCCGTCGTCGCCTTGGTAGGCCATTACCCCACCAACAAGCTGATAGGCCGCGGGCCCATCCCACACCGCAAAAGCTTTCCACCACACACCATGAAGCATGCGGTCATATTCGGTATTAGACCCAGTTTCCCAGGCTTATCCCAAAGTGCAGGGCAGATCACCCACGTGTTACTCACCCGTTCGCCACTCGAGTACCCCGAAGGGCCTTTCCGTTCGACTTGCATGTGTTAAGCACGCCGCCAGCGTTCGTCCTGAGCCAGAATCAAACTCTCCAAACAAAAACAACCCATCCAAAGACAGGTGGAATTCGAATCAGAAAAATCTGACATCCAACAAAAAGACACCAAAACTGGCATCAAAAACAGCCACACCCCAACACGGGGGTATCAGAATGCGGCAAAAAACAACAACAAACAAAAACCACCAAACACACTATTGAGTTCTCAAACAACACACCCCAGTCACCCACTCGACCGCGCAGTGATCCCGCGACCCGAAGGCCGCGTAGATATCGTGCGGACAAGAGGAACAACCCTGTTACCAGGTTTGATTCCCGGGAGGTCTTCGCGCTCTCCGGCTTGGCCGGGCCGCTCTGACTTGGAATAAGTTACAGATGAGCTAACGGCGAGTCAAATCGCCTGCTAGATCGGCGTTTCGTCCGGACGCCAAGGGCTCAAACCCGCTGCACCCCAGCGACATTCCGCTTCCCGCGGCGCAGCACCAACCAGCGCCCGTGCAAGAAGTGGGACGGTTGTGCCACCCAGTCCTCGCTGTCGATCTTCTCGTTGTTGACCGACACACCCCCTCGGCGATGGTGCGCTTGGCAGCGCCCTTGCTCGCCGACAGACCGGTCGCCACCAACAGATCGACGATGCCGTCCGCGCCGCCTGGGCCGAGTTCAGCCACCGTGGTCTCCCGCAGCGCGGCCGACAGGGTCGGTTCATCGAGCCGAGAGAGCTCTCCCCTGCCGAACAACGCCTGCGACGCGTGCTCGACGGCCTCGGTCGCGGCGTTGCCGTGCACCAACGTGGTGAGTTCCTGGGCCAGCCGCCGCTGCGCGGCGCGCTCATGTGGACGTTCCGCCGTGGCTTGCGCGAGCTCGGCCAGGTCGTCGGCCGACAGGAACGTGAACCAGCGCAGGTACCGGATCACGTCGGCGTCGGCGGTGTTGACGAAGTACTGATACCAGGCATAAGGGGTGGTCATCTCGGGATCCAGCCATAGGCTGCCGCCTCCGGTGGACTTGCCGAACTTGGTCCCGTCCGCAGCGGTGACCAGGGGCACGGTCAGCGCATGGACGCTCGCGCCCAGCGTCTGGCGGGCCAGCCGCACCCCGGCGATGATGTTGCCCCACTGGTCGGAGCCACCGATCTGCAGCGAGCAGCCGTAGCGCCGGTGCAGTTCCACATAGTCGTTGGCCTGCAGCAGCATGTAGCTGAATTCGGTGTACGAGATGCCGTCGCCGTCGAGGCGGCGGCGGATCGTGTCGCGGTCGAGCATCACGTTCACCGAGAAGTGCTTGCCGACGTCGCGCAGGAAATCGATGGCGCTCAGCTGCGCGGTCCAGTTCAGGTTGTTCTCCACGACCGCCCCGCTGGGTGACTCGTCGAAGTCGACGAAACGCTCCAACTGGCCGCGGATGCGCTCGGCCCACTGCGCGACGGTGTCGGTGGTGTTCATGGTCCGCTCGCCGGTGTCGCGAGGATCACCGATCATTCCGGTGGCACCGCCGGCCAGCACGATCGGCCGGTGTCCGGCCCGCTGGAATCGACGAAGTGTGAGCAACGGCACCAGATTTCCCGCGTGCAGGCTCGGCGCGGTCGGATCGAATCCGCAATACACAGTCATCGGGGGCTGCGCGGCTGCCGCGGCGAGCGCGTCGATGTCGGTCGACTGCGCAATCAGCTCCCGCCAGCCCAACTCGTCGAGAATCGTCGTGCTCATGCGTTGATCTTCCCGCATGGGATGCGCTCAGTCGCTCGCGCCCGGGATTGGGGCGCGGGGACTGCGACGGTAGGCCGACACCTCCGGACGTCCGGTGAGCCAGAATCGCCACGGCCGATCGGCGGCCTGCGAGACCCCAACCCGCGGGCCGGCGCTCTCCGGCCCCTCCCCATCCCCGAGTTGGACGGTCACCGGCGACGCCGGATCGAAGACGTCGACCCCGTTGTCGTCCATCACGATGCCCAGCGCAGAACAGAGGTTGCCCGGACCGCGGGCCAACGCCACCGGGCGAACGGCCGGGCCGCGCCGAACCTGCGCCAGGTCCAGACCCGACTCAATCGCCGCGGCCCGCACCAGCACCGCCGCGGCCGTGCCGTCGGGGCCGCACGACACGTTGGCGCATACGTGGATGCCGTGGCTTCGATACGTATAGAGGTGACCGGCCGGGCCGAACATCACATCGTTGCGGATGCTCGGACCCCGATACGAGTGGGCCGAGGCGTCCGGCCACGGGCCGTCCGGCGGGCCGCCGTAGGCCTCGACCTCCACGATCAGCGCACTGACACCCCGGCAGCTGATCACCCCACCGAGCAGCAGTCGCGCCGCCGAGACCGGGTCGGTATCCAGCTGATCACCCATCGGACGAAATTCTGCCCCAGGCCTTGACCTGGCCCGCGCCCGGGAGCATTATTCATCGCGTGATGAGTTCATCGGGTGATGAATTATTGACCGGCCGTGCCGAACCCGCCATCAGGGTCGAGCACCTGCGCGTGGTGCGCGGCAAGCGGGTCGCCCTGCACGACGTCTCGGTGACGATCCCCCGCAGTTCGATCACCGGACTGCTCGGCCCGTCCGGCTGCGGCAAGACCACGCTGATGCGCAGCATCGTCGGCACCCAGATCGTCACGTCGGGAACCGTGACCGTGCTCGGACACCCGGCCGGCTCCCCGCGCTGCGGCACCGGGTCGGCTACGTCACCCAGGATCCGACGATCTACAACGACCTCCGGGTCATCGACAACGTCCGCTACTTCGCCGCGCTCTACGGCGCCAGCCCCGCGGTGGCCGATCGCGCGGTCGACGACGTCGGACTGCGCGATCACGCCTCCGAGTACTGCTCCAACCTGTCCGGCGGACAGCGCGCCCGGGTGTCGCTGGCCTGCGCGCTGGTCTGTACGCCCGACCTGCTGGTGCTCGACGAGCCGACCGTCGGCCTTGATCCCGTGCTGCGCGTGGACCTGTGGGCCCAGTTCGATGCACTGGCCCGCCGGGGCACCACCTTGCTGGTGTCCAGTCACGTGATGGACGAGGCCGACCACTGCGCGGGCCTGCTGCTCATGCGCGAAGGCCGACTGCTGGCCACGACCACCCCCGCCCGACTGCGAGAGGACACCGGATGCACATCACTGGAGGAAGCGTTCCTGTCCATCATCAGGCACAGCACCGCAGCGTCAGCAAGCTGAGGCTCCGCGCTTATCTGGGCGCATATCTCGCCACCACCGGCCGCATTCTGCGCCAACTCCGGGCCGATCACCGAAGCGTCGCAATGATTCTCGTGGTACCTAGCGCGGTGATCACGTTGATGTACTTCATGTTCGACGACGTGCCGAAGTTCCCCGGCGCGGTCTCGCCGTTCCAGACGACATGCCTGATCCTGCTCGGACTGTTCCCACTGTTCGTGATGTTCCTGATCACCTCCATCACCATGCAGCGCGAGCGATCCTCGGGAACGTTGGAACGAATCCTGACCACCCCGTTGCGCCGGCTGGACCTGCTGGCCGCCTACGGCACGGCGTTCTCCGTCGCGGCCGCCGCGCAGGCAATCCTGGCGTGCATCGTCGCGTTCTGGCTGTTGGGCTTCGACACCAAGGGCAGCCCGGTATGGGTGTTCGTCATCGCGGTCATCAACGCGGTGCTGGGTGTCGGCCTCGGCCTGCTGGCAAGCGCGTTCGCCCGCACCGAATTTCAGGCTGTGCAGTTCATGCCGGTGGTCATCGTCCCCCAGCTGCTGCTGGCCGGGATCATCGTGCCGCGCAATCAGATGCCTACCTGGCTGGAATGGATCAGCAACGCGATGCCGGCCAGCTATGCGCTGGAGGCATTACAACAGGTGAACACCCACACCAACCTCACCACCATCGCGATCCGGGACATCATCGTGGTCCTCGCTTTTGCGACGGCGGCAATGGCCCTGGCCGCGGCCACCTTGCGACGGCGCACCCCGTGACCGCCGAACCCCGGCAGACCAAGCGGCCCGGACGCCCACGGGGCACGTCCGATACCCGCGAACGAATCCTGGCCAACGCACGAGAACTGTTCGCCCGCAATGGTATCGACAAGACGTCGATCAGGTCGATCGCCGCCGCCGCCGGTGTCGACTCAGCTCTGGTGCACCACTACTTCGGCACCAAGGAACAGCTGTTCGCCGCGGCGATCAACATCCCGATCGACCCGATGGCCGTGCTGGTTCCGCTGCGCGACACCCCGGTCGACGAACTCGGCCGGGTCCTGCCGTCGATCATTTTGCCGCTGTGGGATTCGGAGATGGGCAACGGGCTGATCGCGACGATGCGGTCACTGCTGGCAGGCGCCGATGTGACGCTGGTCCGCTCGTTCCTCCAGGAAGTCGTCACCGCCGAGGTCGGGCGCCGAGTCGACAACCCACCGGGTACCGGCCGATTGCGCGTCCAGTTCGTGGCCTCGCAACTGGTGGGTGTGGTGATGGCGCGCTACATCATCGGGCTGGAGCCGTTCGCGTCCCTGACACCGCAACAGATCAGCGAAACCATCGCACCCACATTGCAGCGCTACCTCACCGGTGAACTGCCTTCGCTGTTCTGACCCCTTAACCCAGGATGGGGAAACGCCGTTGGCGCGACAGCCGGTTCAGCGCCCGCTGCATCACCCGGCGCACGTGGGTGTCGACCTCGTCGACATCGGGATGCCTCCCGAACGCCGCGGGATCCACCGGTTCGAGGACTTCCATGACGATTTTCGAGGGCAGCGGCAGATTCGGCGGCAAGGTGACAGTGAGCCCAAACGGGAGCCCGACCGTCACTGGCAGGATCTCTATTCGAATCTTGTTGAGCCCCAACAGATGCGCGAATCGAGTGCCACGACCGAGGAAGAACTGGGTCTCCTGGGCGCCGATCGAGACCATGGGCACGATCGGCACACCCGTTTCTATCGCGGTGCGCGCATAGCCGGTGCGGCCGTCGAAGTCGATCGCGTTCTGCCGTGCTGTGGGACGGTAGGCGTCGTAGTCACCGCCAGGGAAGACCAGCACGACGGCCCCGGCGTCCAGTGCCGCCCTGGCCGCCTTCGGGCTGGCGTGCACAACACCCAGACGTGGCAGCAGCGGACCCCACGGCGCGATGAAGATTCCGTAGTGCGCCAGCGTGTACAGGGGCCGCTCATATCCGAACTCGGCATAAAACGCCGGCCCGAAGATCGATACATCGGGTGTCAACATGCCCCCGGAGTGATTGCACACCACCAGCGCGCCGCCCGAGCGCGGCATCAACCCGAGTCCATGGACCTCGGCGCGAAAGTACAACCGCAACAACGGCCACATCCGGCCAAGCACGTGGCGGGTGAAGGAAGGATCCCAGTTGGCGAGTTCGCCATCCAACTGCTCGACGACAACGGCGTCCCCCATGGCGCAACGCTACGCCCGATTGACCTGACGGGTCAGGACTCCGAGAGCGCCATCAGACGCTCATGCTCCTCGGGGCTGACCTCGACGGCCTCGTCGACCAGCAACACCGGGATGTCGTCTTCGATCCGGTAGGCCTTGTGCAGGCGGGGGTTGTACAGAAGGTCGTCCACCAGGAGCAGCGGCCCGCGGTCAGCCGGGCACACCAGGATGTTCAGCAGCTTCTCGTCGAGCATGTCTGGGCTACGGGCTCACAGCCGGGGGCGCCGCCGCGGGGGCGTTGTTGCCGCCGATGGTGGGTGCGCCGTCGCTGGGCATCTGGCCCGCCCCCATCACGGCATTGTTCTGCTGGCGCTGCTGCGCCTGCTGCAGAAGCTGCATCTGGGCGAAGATCTTCTGCTGGTAACCCAGGGTGTTCTGGAGCGCCTCGATCAGCGGTTTCTGATTCGGGCGGTACTGCAGCGCGTTCTGGATCTCGGCGATATTGGTCCGCGACGGTTTGATGCCCTGTGCTCGCATCTTCATCACCGACTTGATCAGGTTGGACAGCTGGCCGCCGCCGGAGCCCTGGTCGTAGTTCTGGTCGATGAACAGCAGCATCTGGTCGGCGCTCTGGAACTGCGGGACGCCGTTGGCATCCGCTGTCGCCGGCGCCGTGGGGGTGGCCGGTGCGGTGCTCGGATCCGCCAGCGCCTGCTGCGTGCCCACGCCGACCAGCAGCCCAGCGGTCAGGACACCGATCGCCGTGCCGCGGACGGCGCGACGCCAGTGACGTGAAACGGTCTGGGTTGTCATGCATTCCTCCGACGCGTGGCGATCTGCGGTTATCGGCGAGCCTAACAGCGCTGCGCGACCTGGGCAGAGGCTCAGTTCTCGGCACCGCTCGACTCATCGGTACCGGAAAGCTGAGCGCGTGCCGCAGCCGTCAAACGCTTGTACTTCCCCGTATCGGGCTCCAAATGCCAGGCGTTACGAGATGCCTTCGGTATCCCATCGGCACGCAACGCCGACACCGTCGGCCGGAACGTAGCGCTGAGTGGCATCTCCGGCACCACGTGCACCACGTCGGGCGCCAGGCCCACCGGCATCGACGCGAACGCGTCGGTCAGGTCCGCGGTGGTCACCGCCATGCCGTCACGCAGCGTGATCGCGGTGACCGCGATGACTCCGCCGGCCCCCTCGACGCTGTAGGTGGCGGCCAGGTCGACGGCGTTGATCCGGCCGACGGCGTCGGTGACCGACTCCGGAAAAACCACGCCGCGCTCGGTTCGGATCAGCAATGGACGGTTGCCCAGCAGCCAGAAGTCACCGTCGGCGTCACGCCGGAACACGTACTCGGTGGAAATCCAGGTGTCCCCCGGGGCGAACACGCCGCGCTTGACCGATGCGGTCGGATCGATCGGCCCCCACGGCCGGGCCAGCAGCACGCCCACCTCGTTGGGCTCGGCGACCGCCACGAACCCACGGTTGTCCTCCAGGATCAGGTCGTCGTCGGCGTCGTAGGCCGCCAACTCGACCTGGCCACCGCCGGGCAGCGGACGGCCCTTGCTGCCGATCTTGGCGCCGGCCACGTTGGCCAGCACGGCCTGACCATCGGTGGTGGCGAAGAACTCGACCACGTTGGCCGGGCTGAAGGCGTCGACGGTCCGCTGCCACAGCCCCGGTGGCATGCCCGAGCCGATGAACAGCCGCACCGGATGGTTGCCGCGCAACCGGAAATCCGGGTCGTCGACAACGCTGCGCAGCATCGTCCAGGTGTAGGAGACGACGGTGACGCCGTACTGCCGGATCTCGGTGAGGAAGCGGTCCGGGTGCAGCCCGCGCGACAACGCGATCCGGGTGCCGCCGACCACTGCGCCGCCGAGGCTGACCAGCAACCCGGACTGGTGGTGCAGCGGGGTCAGGCAGTACACGGTGTCACCGCGGCCCAACGCCGCGGCCGAGGCGGTGCCGAAGGCGGACAACGCCCAGCGGTAGTTGGTGATCTGCTTGGGCACCAATGCCCCGCCGACCGTGTTGAACGCGACGAACGCCAGGTCCCTTGCGAAGCCCGGGTTGGGCCGGTACCACCCCGGCAGGGCGACGGCGTCGGGATCGATCTTCTCCATGTCGACGACGTTGCTGTCGTCGGGCACATTCAGGTCTCGCGTCTCACCGCCGCCGAGAACCAGCACCTCGACCGGGAGCTTGAGGGCCGCCTCGAGGTTGCCCGGGTCGGTGATGACCTCGGTGACCCCGCCGATGCGGACCACCTCGTCGAGGTCGGCGTCGGGCGGCATCAGCACCGCAACCGCACCGAGGCGGGACAACGCGGCGATCGCCACCAGCGCCGACGGCCGGGTGTCCATGAGGACACCGACCCGTACGCCCTGGCGCACGCCGACCGAGATCAGGCCGCGGACCACGTTGTTGATCCGTCGGTTCACCGCCTCGTAGGTGTGCACCCGCCCGTCGTACAGCAGAAACTCGCCGTTGGGGGCGCCGTCGGCCTGCTCGTCGATGATGCGGCCCAGCGAGATTCTGGTGTGGTCGTTGATCTGCCCCAGTCGGGTCAGGCGCGGCAGCGTGCGGGCGGTCTCCACCGCGAGCGTGCGCATCGACTTCCTGGTGTTCACCACCGCCCCGGCCGCACCGCGCGCCAACGACCAGGCGACTTCCGACGCCTCGGCCACGCCGTGCATCAGCCGCGCGGACAGGGCCACCCCGGACTCGTCCGGCTCGGCGTCGCTGTCCTGCATTGGCGCGATGGCCGCCGGCCGGGAATCCTGCCCGGCAAGCCAGCGCACCCAGTCCGCCACCGTCGGCCACGTCGCCGTCGCCGCCTTGGATCCGACCACCAGACCGAAGTGGCCGGCCCGGATCATCACCTCGTAGACGTCGGCTCCGGGGGCGGCGCGCTTGATGCCGCGCACCGAGGCGGGCTGACCGATGTCGTCGACCTCGCCGACGAAAGCCAGCACCGGGCAGGTGATATCGGACAACGTCACCAACTGGCCGTTGATGTTGAACCCGCCCGACATCATCCGGTTGTGCGAGATGAACTGCTTGAGCAACTCGGAGACCGCGGGGCCGGACCAGGCGATCCAGCCTTCGGAATCCAGGAAGCGCCGCTGTTGCTCACGCGGCAGCAGGGCATCGCGGTCGTGCAACTGGCGCAGGAAGTCGAGGCGGGCTTTCGCGGTCTTGAGAGGGTCGAGCATCTGAAAACCGGTGCGGGCCAGCCATCCCGGGACGTCGATGCGATTGAACACGTGGTCGGCCATGAAGTCCGCGGCCACCGCACCGATGTTGGGCGGGATGCCCATCGGCAGCGCGGCCAGCGTGTCCACCGGCGAGCCGAACGCGACGATGCTGGCGATGTCCTTCGTCCGCCGGTAGGCCGCGGTCTGGTAGCAGAACATGCCACCCTGCGAATAGCCCGCCAGATGGACGCTCTGGCCCGTGGCGTCCTTCACGGTGTCGATGGCCTCGTTGAGCCCGACGATGTGGTCGGTGAGGTTGCGTTCCATGCCGCCCTCGACCTCGTCGGGCGAACCGAAGTCGATCACCCACGGGTCGATGCCCGCCTCGTGCAGGATGCCGACGGCGCCGTCCTCCCGGGTGACATCCCACATGTTCGCCGACATCATCATCGGGTGGACCATCAGGACCGGCGGCCCGGCAGGCCGCTGGCCGGCCCGGCTGTCGGGCGGAAAGTAGCGCCGGAGCTTGTACATCGGCTTGCTCTCGACGATCTGGAAAGGTGAGGGCACCGCCCCGGTTTCCAGACCGCCCCAGCGCAAGACCTCGAACCCGTTCTGCGCCGTCGCCATCAGGCGCTCCACAGGCCTGGTGAACGCCGACAAGTTCAGATCCACGGCTCTCCCCTGTCCCACATCGCTGCTGCATAAGGCCCCGACAGCCAGCACATCATGGCATAAGGCCGATCCGAGTCCCGTCGCTTTGAGTTCTCCCCAGTAGCCTCATGCCAGTGGCACACCTGCTCGGAGCTGAAGCCCTGCACCTGCAATTCCCGACTCAGGTGGTCTTCGACTCCGTGACCGTCGGGGTCAACGAAGGCGACCGCATCGGAATTGTGGGCCGCAACGGCGACGGCAAGTCGAGCCTGTTGAGCATGCTGACCGGGCAACTGACACCGAATTCAGGACGGGTCACCCGTCGCACCGGCGTCCACGTGGGCGCACTCGACCAATCCGACACCCTCGACGGCGCCAGCACGGTCGGGCACGTGCTGGTCGGCGATCTGGCTGATCACGAGTGGGCCGGTGACCCCAAAGTCCGCGATGTCGTCGGTGGCCTGGTCGCGGATATCGCATGGGATGCGCTGGTGTCGACGCTGTCCGGCGGTCAGCGCCGCCGCGTCCAGCTTGCCCGGTTGTTGATGGGCGACTGGGATGTGATCGCGCTCGACGAGCCCACCAACCACCTCGATGTCGAGGGCATCACCTGGCTGGCCGGGCACCTCAAGACGCGGTGGGCCCGCACCGGCGGCGGGCTGCTCGTCGTGACCCACGATCGGTGGTTCCTCGACGAGGTCGCTCTGACCACCTGGGAGGTTCACGACGGCATCGTCGAACCGTTCGACGGCGGCTACGCGGCCTACATTCTGCAGCGGGTCGAACGGGATCGGCAGGCCGCGACGGTGGAGGCCAAGCGCCAGAACCTGATGAAAAAGGAGCTGGCCTGGCTGCGGCGCGGTGCGCCCGCGAGAACCTCCAAACCGAAGTTCCGCATCGAGGCCGCCAACCAGCTGATCGAAGACGTGCCGCCACTGCGCAACCCGATCGAACTGGCCAAACTGGCGACCGCCCGGCTGGGTAAAGAGGTCGTCGACCTCATCGACGTCGGGGTGACCTACGACGACCGACAGGTGCTGCGCGATATCGAGTGGCGGATCGCGCCCGGTGAGCGCACCGGAATCCTCGGCGCAAATGGTGCCGGCAAGTCGACGCTGCTCGGCCTGATCGCCGGCACGGTCACACCCAGCAGCGGCAGGGTCAAGCGCGGCAAGACCGTCAAGCTGGCGATGCTCGACCAGCAGGCAGGCATCTTGGCCGGCTTCGAGGGCGATATGGTCCGCGAAGTTCTTGCCCAGCTGCAGACCGACTTTCAGGTCGACGGCAAGGACGTCACGCCGGCTCAGCTGCTGGAACGGCTCGGCTTCCGCCGCGAACACCTGTCCGCGCGGGTCGGAGAACTCTCCGGTGGTCAACGGCGTCGGCTCCAGCTGTTGCTCACGATTTTGTCCGAGCCGAACGTGCTGATCCTCGACGAGCCCACCAATGATGTCGACACCGATATGTTGGCGGCCACTGAGGATCTGCTGGACTCCTGGCCGGGCACCCTGATCGTCGTATCCCATGACCGTTACCTGCTCGAGCGCGTCACCGATCAGCAGTACGCGATCCTCGGCGGGCGGCTGCGCCACCTTCCGGGCGGCGTGGACGAGTACCTGCGGCTGTCGAAGGCTCAACCCGCCGCCGCGACGCCGGGCTCACCCACCCGATCCGGCTCTGCACCATCGTCCGAAGCGCTGTCGGGCGCCGAATTACGCAGCGTGCAGAAGGAGATCACGTCGATCGAGCGGTCATTGGCCAAGCTCGACGGCCGCATCACCGCGATGCACGCCGAGCTGGCCGCGCACGATCAGTCCGACCACGTCGAAATCGGCCGTCTGACAACGGAATTGCGTGCACTTGAAGACGAGGTCGCCACGGCGGAGGCGCGCTGGATGGAACTTTCGGAACAACTCGAGTGAATCAGCGGGACGCTTCGTAAGATGTCAGCCATGCGCTACCTGCTGCGGCCGTTGCGCGTCTTCGCGCGGTACTGGCCGCAACTGGCAGCCATGTACCTGCTGGGCGTGCTGGGTCGCCGCGGCGCCATCGAATGGGCCGCCTGGGCGGGCCACGACAACCAGTGGTGGGCGTCGCTGATCATGCCGCTCGCCGGGATGGCGCGGCTGGGGTCCTACGTGGCGATGTTTCTGGTGCTGCGCCCGGCTTTCCCGGTGCTCGCGGCGCTCGGGCGCCGACCGGCCCGACGGATCGACCTGTTCTCCACCATCGTCGTCCCGTTCTTCGCGATCTACCTGGCGTGGCAGATGTTTCGCGAGGACTGGCTGGCGTTCGAGCAGCGCGCACTGCAGTACCGCGTCGGCGAGGCGATGATGTCCGCCGTCGCGGGCGGGCCGCCCACCGATCTGCACGCCGCCGAACTTCCGGTGGGCGCAGGCACCTGGCTGCTCATCGGCGCGGCCCTGGTCCTGCGTACGGTGCTGAGCAAGGTCAAGGACCGATTGCCGTCCTGGTTGGTCGCCGTGCGGCTGTATTTCGACGCACTCTGGGTGTTCCTCGTGCTCAGCTTCTCGGTCAACCGGGGTCTGACCCTGCTGACCAAGCCCGGGGACTGGGTCGCTCACCGGCGAGTGATGGTGTGGCTGAGCACTACTCGCGCCGACGTGTTCTCCTACTTCTCCCCGCTGGAGAAGGTGTGGGATGTCGTGATGTGGGCACTGCGCACGGTGTTCGGGGGCGCCGCTGTGCCGCTGATCTGGCTCGCCGTGGCGGGCATCGTCTACGGCGTCACCTCGACAGCCGACTGGCGCAGCGTGCTGCAGCGCATCGGCGGTCAGCGGGCGACCACCTGGATCGACCGCTCGGCACCCACCGGGAAGCGCCTGCAGAAGCGCGTGGGGATCGTGCCGAAAGCCTTCCGCGAGAAGATCGTCGACTACGGGGTCGATCAGGTCGGCAAGTTCCGGCCGATCACCGACTCGGCGCGCATCGTGCTGCACGGCGGTGTTCTGGCGCTGACGCTGTATGTGCTGGGCTACCTCGGACTGGCATGGCTCGACATGACGGGGAGTTTCTATCGGGCACAGCTCGGCGACGGATACCTCTTCCGCGGCGTCGCGTGGGTCATCGGCCCGCATCCGCAGCCCTTCTGGCAGGGCTTCGGCGGCACGCTGAGCCTGGTGTCGCATCTCATCGTGGAGCCGCTGCGGATCTGTTTGGTCGCAAGCACGTTCGCATACTGCGTCGAGCACATCGCGCGTGATCCCGAACCCGAGGTGTCGCCTACAACTGCAGCCGCAGCCTGATCCGGCCGTCGAGGTTCGTCACATCGACGGCGGTGGGCACCACATCCTGCGGTAGCAGGAAACTGAACTGCACGGGACCTGGCCTGGTGCAGCGGTCGGAGATGTTGTCCGGCAGCGCCGCGGTGTAACCGCCGATGCCTTCGGCCTGCCAGCGCCGAGCGCCGTCGGTGATGACACCGGTACACAGATCGCCGGCGCGGGCGTTGGTTCGGGCGATCGACACCACCTGCAGGACAGTGCCTTTGGGCAGCGGTCGAGCACCCGGGCCAGGCGTCCGGTCAAGGTGACGAACGCCTGAGATCGACCAGGTTTGGCCGTCGACCGTCCCGCTCTGCCCGGCGGCGATCACGTGCGGCGGCGTCACGGTGTCTCGGTACCGTGACCAGTCGGGCCACAGGTCGACCACAACCAGGACCGCAAGCGCCGCGACGACGACGACCATCGCCAGGGCGTTGCGCTGCCACAGTTTTCGTGGCATGGGCAATTTCATTGCGCACCCAGTTTCGACGGAGGTACGACGATCGAACTCGCCCGGTCGACGCCGGCGAGCGGGATGTCGATCACCAACCGCGAGTCGAGTCGACCATCGCCTCCCCAGACCCGCATCACCACCGAAGGAACCGTCTTCAGAAGGTCGGGCGGCACGTCGAACGCCCAGGTGCGCTGTTGAGTGATTCCGGGTTGCACCAGATCCGCACCCGATAACAGCTGAGTGGTCGGCGCGTAGGTGTTGGGCCCGACCAGCAGGTCGGCGTGCGGCAGCACGGGCTCCCGGGAAGCGTCGAGCGTCGTCAGCGCCACCACCCAGACACCCGCTGCCGCATACGGTTTCCGGGATTGCTGCGCCGTGACGGTCGGGGTCAAGGAGGCGTGTGTGACGGTCGCCGACAGATTCTGGCCGACGGCCCGGCTGGCGATGCCCGCATGGACATCGAACGGCGCATAGATGGTCGTGTTGGCCGGTAGGTGCAACCACACCAGGGTCGCCAATGCGATCGTGACCACTGTTGCCGCGGCCGCGACCGCACTGCGACGGCTCATTGCTTGCCCCGCACCGAAATTGTCGCCTGACCGTATTCGGTCTCGCTGTCCACCCACGTCTTGCCGTAGGTCACCATCAGCTCGGTGAATTTCTTCTTCCAGATCCGGACGGTCACGGAATCACCCGGGCGCACAGCGTTCTGGGGCAGCGTCCAGAGCACGCCGACTTCCTCGGTCAGACCCGGGCCGAGGCTCGGAACCGGGCTGCCGTCGGTCAGCCGGACGACACTGTAGAACCGCTTCTCCGGCTGGTCGCGCAGGTCGATCTCGTCGTCGAGATACGCCGGGACGGTGCCGTCGTTGCGGATCTTCATGACGATGCCCAGATACGTTCGGCCGGGCGTCTTCGGTGCGATGAGCGTAGTGCCCGCCCGCAGTTCGTCGACCAGAGTTGCGCGCTCGAGCGTGACGGTGAATGCGTTGTCGCTGAACTCGCCACCGGGCTTGAAGTCGGTGACGGCGGCGTCAACGGTGTCGAGCCCGCCGAACAACGCGGTGCCGGCCAGGATGACGACCGTCAGCAGCTGGCCGATCTGGCTCAGACTGCGGCCGGCCAACCAGCCACGAACACCCCGCCGCGGTGCGGCGGCCGTGTCCGGCGCTCCCCCATACCTGGCGATCGTAATGGGTCGTAGGCAGGCGCTACCGCCGTAGACGCAGCCGCAGGTTCTCGACGCTGTCCCGCACCACACCGAGCTGGGCGGCCACCTGCGTCGGCGCGGTGCCGCCGCGCGCGTCACGGGAGGACACCGATCCCTCGACGGTCAGCACGCCGCGCACCTCCGGGGTCAGCTCGCCGCTGATCTCGGCGAGTTCCTCATCGGTGAGTTCGTCGAGGCCGACTCCGCGGCCCTCGGCGGTCCGCACCGCCGCACCTGCTGCTTCGTGGGCCACCCGGAACGGCACCCCGCGGCGCACCAGCCACTCGGCGACGTCGGTGGCCAGGGTGTAGCCGGCCGGCGCCAGTGCGGCCATCCGGTCGGTGTCGAATCGCAGGGTCGCGACCAGTCCGGCCATCGCGGGCAGCACGAGTTCGAGTTGAGCCACCGAATCGAACACCGGCTCCTTGTCTTCCTGCAGGTCCCGGTTGTAGGCCAGCGGCTGAGCCTTCAGGGTCGCCAGCAGGCCGGTCAGGTTGCCGATCAAGCGGCCCGACTTGCCGCGGGCGAGTTCGGCGATGTCCGGGTTCTTCTTCTGCGGCATGATGGAGCTGCCCGTCGACCAGGCATCGTGCAGCGTCGCATAGCCGAATTCGGTTGTGCTCCACAGGATGATGTCCTCGGCCAGCCGAGACAGATCGACTCCGATCATCGCCAGTACGAAGGCGGCCTCGGCAGCGAAGTCACGAGAAGCCGTGGCGTCGATCGAATTGTCCGCCGCGGCAGCGAATCCCAGCTCCTCGGCGATGGCGTCGGGATCCAATCCCAGCGACGACCCGGCGAGTGCACCCGAACCGTACGGCGATACCGCGGTGCGGTCGTCGAAGTCGGCGATGCGGTCGACATCACGCAGCAACGGGTGCGCGTGCGCCAGCAGATGGTGGGCCAGCAGCACCGGTTGCGCGGCCTGCAAATGGGTTTTGCCCGGCATGATCGCCGTCGGGTGGGCGGCGGCCTGCATCGACAAAGCGGACACCACCTCGAGTGCGCCGTCGGCGATGCGCCGCATCGCGTCCCGCAACCACATCCGAAACAGGGTGGCCACCTGGTCGTTTCGCGACCGACCCGCCCGCAGCCGGCCACCGAGATCAGGACCGACCCGGTCGATCAGGCCGCGCTCCAGCGCCCCGTGCACGTCCTCGTCGGTGACCAGCGGGACGAAGCTCCCGTCGGCGACATCGTTTCCCAGACTGTCCAGGCCGGCGAGCAACCCATCGCGCTGCTCGTCGGTCAGCAGACCCGCGGTGTGCAGCACCTTGGCGTGTGCCTTCGAGGCGGCCACGTCATAGGGCGCCAGCACCCAGTCGAAGTGGGTGGACTTGCTCAGCGCCGCCAGTGCGGGCGCCGGCCCGTCGGCGAAGCGGCCGCCCCACAACGAGCCCTCGTTGGTGCTCACGTCTGATTGCCTGCCAAGTCCCGGCGGGCGGCGATCTTCGACGACAACCCGTGCACGTGGACGAATCCCTTGGCCGACGACTGGTCGAAGGTGTCGCCCTCGTCGTAGGTGGCGAGGTTGAAGTCGTACAGCGACGTGGGGCTGCGCCGGCCGTTGACCGCGATGTGCCCGCCGTGCAACACCATCCGGATCTCGCCGGTCACATGCTGCTGGGTGTCGGCGACGAAGGCCTCCAGGGAGCGCTTCAGCGGCGAGAACCACAGGCCGTCGTACACCAGCTCGCTCCACTTGCGATCGGTGGTGCGCTTGAACCGGCCGAGTTCACGCTCCAGCGTGACGTGCTCGAGTTCGGTGTGGGCGGTGATCAGCACCATCGCGCCCGGGGCTTCGTAGATCTCGCGGCTCTTGATGCCGACCAGCCGGTCCTCGACGACGTCGAGGCGACCGACCCCCTGGGCACCGGCGCGGCGGTTGAGCTCCTCGATTGCCTGCAGAACGGAAACGCCGCGTCCATCTATGGAGACGGGCACTCCCTTCTCGAAGCCGACGATCACCTCGTCGGGGGTGCTCCAGTTCAGCGTCGGGTCTTCGGTGTAGTCGTAGACGTCCTTGGTCGGCGCATTCCAGAGGTGTTCCAGGAAGCCGGTTTCCACCGCGCGCCCCCACACGTTCTGGTCGATGGAGAACGGCGAGCGCTTGGTGACGTTGATCGGGATGGCGTTCTCCTCGGCGAACGCGATCGCCTTCTCCCGAGTCCAGGCGTAGTCGCGGACCGGGGCCAGCACCTCGAGATCCGGTGCCAGCGAGGCGAATCCGACCTCGAAGCGGACCTGGTCGTTGCCCTTGCCGGTGCAGCCGTGCGCGACGATGCCACCGCGGTGTTCGCGGGCCGCGGTCACCAGATGCTTGACGATCAGCGGCCGGCTCAGCGCCGACACCAGCGGGTAGCGATCCATATACAGGGCGTTGGACTTGATGGCCGGAAGGCAGTACTGCTCGGCGAACTCGTCGCGGGCATCGACCACGACGGCTTCGACGGCACCGCAGTCCAGGGCGCGCTGGCGAACGACCTCCATGTCCTCGCCGCCCTGGCCGAGGTCGATGGCGACGGCCACCACCTCCTTGCCGGTCTCCTTGCCGATCCAGCTGATGGCCACCGAGGTGTCCAGGCCGCCGGAATACGCCAAGATGACGCGTTCGGACATGAAGTGCTCCTTTGCCTTTGGGGTCTAGGTGAAGTTGGTCTAGTGGATGGTCTCGAACATGGTGGCCAGTTGCGCGCCGGTCATCGGCTCGCGGGCCACCACCAGGATGGTGTCGTCGCCGGCGACGGTGCCGACGACGTCGGGTAATGCCGCCCGGTCGATCGCACTGGCCAGGTAGTGCGCCGCGCCGGGCGGGGTGCGCAGCACCGCAAGGTTGCCGCTGGCGTCGGTGGACACCAGTAGATCACCGAGCAGGCGGGAGACCCGCTCGGTGCCGCCGGAGATCCCCCGCACCGGGCTGCCGTCCTCGGGCACGACGTAGACGCCGCTTCCGCCGTCGGCGCCGCGTAGCTTGACCGCGCCGAGCTCCTCGAGGTCGCGCGACAACGTGGCCTGGGTGACCTCGATGCCCTCGTCGGCCAGCAGCGCGGCGAGTTCACTCTGGCTGTGCACCGACTGCGCGGACAGCAGCGCCACGATCCGGGCCTGCCGCCCGGCTCGTGTCGTGCTGACCTCGCTGGTCACTTGTGCTCCAGCAACCACACCAGCAGCGCTTTCTGGGCATGCAGCCGGTTCTCGGCCTCGTCCCACACCGCGCTGTGCGGGCCGTCGATCACCCCGTCGGTGATCTCGTGTCCTCGGTGCGCCGGCAGGCAGTGCAGCACAACGGCGTCGGAGTCGGCGTGGTCGAGAAGGCCGGCGTTGAGCTGGAAGGGCCGGAACGGCACCACCCGGTCAAGGCCGTCGTTCTCCTGCCCCATCGACGTCCAGGTGTCGGTGACCAGGACGTCAGCACCCTTCGCCCCGGCGACCGCATCGGTGGTGAGCGTGACGGTGGCGCCGGTCTGCCTGCCGCGGTGTTCGGCGGCGGCGACAAACATCGGGTGGGGTTCGAATCCGGCGGGCGCGGCGATCGTGACGTTGATGCCCGCGGTCACGCCGCCGAGCATCAGCGAGTGCGCCATGTTGTTGGCGCCGTCACCGAAGTAGGTCATCCGCAAGCCGTTCAGCGAGCCCTTGCGTTCGGCCAGCGTCTGCAGGTCGGCCAGCACCTGACACGGGTGGAACTCGTCCGACAGCGCGTTGATCACGGGAACCGTTGCCGCGGAGGCCATTGCGTTCAGCCGTTGCTGAGCGAAGGTGCGCCAGACGATCGCGTCGACGTAGCGGGACAGCACCCGACCGGTGTCCTCGAGGGTCTCTTCCCGGCCCAACTGGGTGGCACGGCCATCGACGACGACGGCGTGCCCGCCGAGCTGGGAGATGCCTACCTCGAACGAGAACCGGGTGCGGGTGGAGTTCTTGTCGAAGATCACCGCAACCCCGCGCGGGCCCTCCAGCGGGCGCCGGCTCATCGGGTCCTTCTTGAGAATGGCTGCCAGTTCCAGGATCTCGGCCTGCTCCTGCTGGTTCAGGTCGTCGTCACGAAGGAAATGCCTCAGGGTGCTCATCGGGCCGCCTCATCCAGGATCGCGGGTAGTGCGTGAAGGAAACTGTCGATCTGCGCTTCGGTGATGATCAGCGGCGGGGCCAGCCGCACCACGTCGGGTGCGGCGGCGTTGACCAGGAAACCGGCGTCACGGGCGGCGGTTTCGACGATCTTGCCCTGGGGCGCGGTCAGCACCACACCGCGCAGCAGACCCCGTCCCCGGACATGGTCGACCAACGGGTGGCCCAGGGCCTCGATGCCGTGGCTCAGTGTTTTGCCGAGGACGTCGGCGCGGGTCACCAGGTCTTCTTGGGCCAGCACCGTGAGCACCGCCAGCGCGGCCGCGGTGCACACCGGGTTGCCGCCGAAGGTGCTGCCGTGCAGCCCGGGGGTCAGCAGGTCGGCGGTCGGGCCGATGGCCAGGCAGGCCCCGATCGGGAGTCCGCCGCCGAGTCCCTTCGCCAGCGTGACGATGTCGGGGGTGATGCCGTCGTGCTGGTGGGCATAAAAGGCACCGGTGCGCCCGACACCGGTCTGCACCTCGTCGAGCACCAGCAGCGCCCCGTGGCGGCTGGTGATCTCGCGTGCGGCGACCAGATAGCCCTCGGGCGGCACCACAACGCCGCCTTCACCCATGATGGGTTCCAGGAACACCGCCGCGGTGTCGTCGCCGACAGCTGCCGCGAGCGCATCGACATCGCCGTACGGCACGTGAGTGACGAAGCCGGGCAGCGGCTCGAACGGCGCCTGCTTGGCGGGCTGGCCGGTCAACGCCAGCGAGCCCATCGTGCGGCCGTGGAACGCGTTCTGGGCGGCAACGAGTTTCGTGCGGCCGGTCAGCCGGGTGATCTTGAAGGCGACCTCGTTGGCCTCGGTGCCCGAGTTGCAGAAGAACGCCCGCGCCGGCGTGCCGAGCTGGTCGACCAGCGCCTCGGCCAGCGCGATGCCCGGCTCGGTGGCATACAGATTCGAGGTGTGGCCCAGCGTGTTCAACTGGGTGGTGACCGCCTCGATGATCGCCGGGTGACGGTGGCCGAGGATGTTGACCGCGATGCCGCCGAGCAGATCGAGGTAGGTCTTGCCGTTCTCATCGGTGACGACGGCGCCGTCGCCGCCGGCCAATGCCAGCGGCGGGGTGCCGTAGTTGTCCATCATGACGTCGGACCAACGTTCGAGAAGGGACATCAGGGGATCACCTTCGTTCCGGTGCCTTCATCGGTGAACAATTCGACCAGGACGCAGTGTTCGACCCGCCCGTCGATCACATGCGCACTGGGGACCCCGCCCTCGACGGCCCGCAGGCAGGCCTCGATCTTCGGGATCATTCCGGTCTCCAAGTTGGGCAGCATCTCTGCGAGGGTCGCGGTGTCGATCTGGCTGACCAGCGAATCCCGGTCGGGCCAGCGGGTATAGAGACCTTCGACGTCTGTGAGCATCAGCAGCTTCTCGGCACCAAGGGCCTCGGCGACCGCGGCGGCAGCGGTGTCGGCGTTGATGTTGTGCACTACACCGTCGGCGTCGGGTGCGATGGTCGAGATCACCGGAATGCGCCCGGCGGCAATGAGATCCAGGACAGCAGCGGAGTTGACGTTCTCTATGTCGCCGACCAGGCCGATGTCGGTGAGAACCCCGTCGACGGTGACCCCGCGTCGCACCGCGGTGAGCAACTGGGCGTCCTCCCCGGTGATGCCGACCGCGTAGGGGCCATGGGCGTTGATCAGGTTCACCAGCTCGCGGCCGACCTGACCGAACAGCACCATCCGGGCGATGTCGAGCACCTCGGGGGTGGTGACCCGGAAGCCGCCCTTGAATTCGCCCTCGATGCCAAGCTTTTTGAGCATCGCACTGATCTGCGGACCGCCGCCGTGCACCACGACCGGGTGAATACCGGCGTTGCGCAGGAACACCATGTCGTCGGCGAAAGCGGCCTTGAGCCGGTCGTCGGTCATCGCGTTGCCGCCGTACTTGATGACGACGATCTTGTCGTTCAGCTGCTTGAGCCACGGCAGCGCCTCGGCGAGGACCGCCGCCTTGGTGTTCACGGTCGCGGTCATGAGCTGTAGGCCGAGTTCTCCTCGACGTACGCGTGGGACAGGTCGGTGGTGCGGATGGTCGCGTGCCCGTCGCCGAGCTTGAGATCGACCGTCACCTCGATGTCCGCGCCCGCCAGGTTCACATCGCGGGCCCCCTGCGCGCCGGCCCCGTCGACGCACACCGGGAAACCGTTGAATGACACGGTGATCCGCTGGGCATCGATCTGGAACGGCACCATCCCGACCGCGGCGAGCACCCGTCCCCAGTTCGGGTCGGAGCCGAACAATGCCGTCTTGACCAGGCTGTCGCGCGCGATGATCCGGCCGGCGGTCACCGCGTCGTCGTCACTGGGCGCCCCAGTGACGGTGATCGCGATGCGCTTGGTGACACCTTCGGCGTCGGCCTGCAGTTGCGCGCAGAGGTCGTCACACACCCGCAGCACGGCCGCGTCCAAATCGTCCTGGCTGGGCGCGATCTCGCTGGCACCCGAGGCCAGCAGCAGCACCGTGTCATTGGTCGAGCAGCTGCCGTCGACGTCGAGGCGGTCGAAGGTCTTGGCGGTGGCCCGGCGCAATGCAGTGTCCAGCGCGGCGGCGTCGGCCACCGCGTCGGTGGTCAGCACCACCAACATCGTCGCCAAGGACGGGGCCAGCATGCCCGCACCCTTGGCCATCCCGCCGACGGTCCAGTTCTCTTCCGTTTCCGGGGCGTGGTGCAGGGCAACCTGTTTCGGCACGGTATCGGTGGTCATGATGGCCCGCGCGGCCTCCTCACCGCCGGTCAGCCCACCGCCGAGTTCGTGGACGATCTCGGTGACACCGGCCAGCACCTTGTCCATCGGCAGGCGATCACCGATCAGACCCGTCGAACAGACCGCGACCTCGACGGGTCCGGTCTCGGTGCCCCACTGCGACAGTGCGGCGGCGACGGCCTCGGCGGTGGCATGGGCGTCCTGGAAGCCTCCCGCGCCCGTACAGGCGTTGGCGCCGCCGGAGTTCAGCAACACCGCACGCAAGCGACCGGTGGTGAGCACCTGCTGGCTCCACAGCACCGGGGCCGCCTTGACCTGGTTGCGGGTGAACACCCCGGCGGCTGCGTAGTCGGGACCTTCGTTCAACACCAGCGCCAGATCGAGCGCACCGGATTTCTTGATACCGGCCGCGATTCCGGTCGCGCGGAACCCGGCGGGCGCCGTAACGCCCTGGGTGCGAACCAGTTTGGGCTCCTGCGCGGTGCCCATTCCCGGGTCGCTCCGCTCCTGCCCTCCGATTGTCACGGCGCCACTCCCACGATCGACAGCCCTTCGGTCTCGCCCCAGCCGAGCGCCAGGTTCATCGACTGCACCGCCGCACCGGCGGTGCCCTTCACCAAATTGTCGATAGCGCACACCGCGACCAGCACGCCCGCGTCGGCGTCGACCGCCACCGCCAGCTGGGCGGCATTGCTGCCGATCACCGCACCGGTGCGGGGCAACTGGCCTTCGGGCAGCAGATGGATGAACGGTTCGGCGTCATAAGCCTTCTCGTAGGCGGCGCGAATCTCGGACACCGGCGCCTGGGTGCGGGCGGTGCAGGTGGCCAGAATGCCGCGGGACGTCGGGATCAACACCGGAGTGAACGACACCGTGACGTCACGGTCGGTCACCGCGCGCAGACCCTGCGCGATCTCCGGGGTGTGCCGGTGCGCACCGGCGATGTTGTACGCGCGCGCCGAACCGATGACCTCCGAGCCGAGCAGGTCGACCTTGGCGGCGCGGCCGGCGCCGGAGGTGCCGCTGACCGCCACCACGGTGACCGCAGGCTCGACCAGGTCCGCGGCAACCGCGGGCAGCAGCGCCAGCAGCGCGGCGGTCGGATAGCAGCCCGGTACGGCGATGCGGGTGGCGCCCCGCAGGCGGTCCCGCCCGCCGGGCAGTTCGGGCAGGCCATAGGGCCAGCTGCCCGCGTACTCCGAGCCGTAGAACCGCTGCCAGTCGTCGGCGTCGGTGAGCCGGAAGTCCGCGCCACAGTCGATGATCACGGTGTCATCGCCCAGCTGCTCGGCCAGTGCCGCCGAATGGCCGTGCGGCAGGGCCAGGAACACCACGTCGTGGCCGGCGAGGAGCTCGGTCTCGGTGGGTTCGAGTACCCGGCCGGCCAGCGGCAAGAGGTGCGGGTGATGCTCGGAGAGCTGAGTGCCCGCGCTGGCGGCGGCGGTCAGCGCGCCGATGGTCAGACGGCCGTCCGCGTAGGCCGGGTGTCCGAGCAACAAACGCAGGATCTCACCGCCGGCGTAGCCGCTGGCGCCGGCAATCGCCACCGAAGTCATCCCGTGATTCTGCATGGTTATGCAACCGTATGCAAATTCATTCTGAACCCCTTGTCGAGATCGACGAAATGCTGCGATCTCCTCGCACAACGTCGGCCAAACGTCGGTTTGGGCGGCGAGGAATCAGGCCCTGAGCTCGGCGCCGACCCGCTCGGCGGCCGCGGCCACCGCCGCGTCGCGGGCGGCGCTGGCCTCGTCCTCGGTCAGCGTCCGGTCCGGCGCCCGGAAGCGCAGCGCCAGCGTCAGCGACTTGCGGTCCGCGCCGATCTGCGGCCCGGTGTAGACGTCGAACAGCGCAACGTCCTCCAGCAGCTCCCCGGCGCCGTCACGGACGGCGTCGACCACCGCCGCAGCGGCGACGTCACCGGCGACGACCAGGCTGACGTCCTGGAACACCGCCGGGAACGGCGAGACCCGAGGAGCGGGCAGCGTCTGGACGATCGGCACGGCATCCAGGTCGAGTTCGAGTGCGCAGGTGCCCTTCGGCAGGCCGGACCGCTCGATGACCGACGGATGCAGCTGCCCGGCATGGCCGACCACCTGCCCGTCGACAAGAACCTCAGCGCAGCGGCCGGGATGCCACGGCAGGTACTGCGCGGCGCGCAGCGTCACGTCGACACCGCAGGCACGGGCGATGGTCCGCACCGCCTCGAAGGCGTCAGCGGCCTCCACCGCACGCCCGGGACCCCACGGGCCGCGGGGCTCGCGCAGACCGGTCAACACCGCACCGACGTGCACCGGCTGACTGGGCAGGGAGGCGTCCAGCGCCGCGATCTCCTCGTCGCTCGGCCGGCGGTGCGTCGGGATCAGTTCGACACCCTTGGTCTGGTCGGTGGGGTACACCACCTGCGCGATGGAGAACAGCGCGACGTCGCCGAAGCCTCGAGACACGTTGCGGGACAGTGCTTCCAGCAGAGCCGGCAGCAGCGTGGTGGCCAGGCTGGGCCGGTCTGCCTCCAGCGGGTTGAGCACCGTGGTGGTGACCCGGCGCGGATCGCGGTCCGACAGGCCCCACTGGTCGAAGATGCCGGCGGGCAGGAACGGAGTGGGCAGCACCTCGACATAGCCGGACAGGCCCAGCGCCTTACCAACCGCCCGTCGCCGCTTCTGCCCTGCGGTCAGACCGCGACCCGCGGGTGCGGTGGGCAACACCGACGGGATCTTGTCCAGACCCTCCAGCCGCAGCACCTCTTCGACCAGGTCGGCGGGCTGCGCCAGATCCGGACGCCAGCTCGGCGGCGTCACGACGAGGATGGCCGGGTCGGCCTCGTCCTCGGTCACCTCGGCGCCGATCTGGGTCAACCGCTTGACCGTTGCTCCGCCTTCGTATTCCACCCCGGCGAGCTGATCGGGCAGATCGAACCGGATCCGCACCGGTGGCGGGGACCAGTTGTCGCGCGGCGGGTCCCCGCGCCAGTCGGTGAGGGTGGGTTCGATGGTGCCGCCGGCGATCGAGGCGAGCAGCCGGGCGCAGCGATCGACCGCGGCAACGGAGATCGCGGGATCGACGGAGCGTTCGTAGCGCCGGCCTGCCTCGCTGACCAGATGCAGACGGCGGATTGTTCGTGACACCGCGGCCGGGTCCCAGACCGCGGCTTCCAGCAGGATGTCGGTGGAGTCGTCGTCGATCTCGGTGGTCCCCGCGCCCATCACACCGCCGATGGCCGCTGTCGCGACGTCGTCGACGATGAGCACATCAGCCGGGTCCAGTTTGCGTTCGATGTCGTCGAGCGTGACGACCGTCTCCCCCGGCTTGGCGAACCGCACCACGAATTCGCCGTTGATGCGGCTGCGATCGTGTGCGTGCATCGGGTGGCCGAGCTCGAGCATCACGTAGTTGGTGACGTCGACAGCCGGCGAGATCGGACGGATACCCGAGAGCATCAGCCGCCGGCGTAACCACCACGGCGACACTGCATTCGGATTGATTCCGGTGACCGGCCGCAACGCGAAACGGCTGACGCCGGTCTCCGGTTCGACAGTGACCGGCAGCGCCACGCCCTCGGCGGGCAGCGGCGCAACGTCAGCCGGATCGTCGAAATGCAGATCGTAGGCGCACGCGATTTCGCGAGCGATGCCACGCACCGACATGCCGTAACCGCGGTCCGGCGTCACCGCCAGGTCGAAGATCACGTCGTCGAGTCCGAGCACGGCAATACCGTCCGCGCCGGGTTCGGCGGTGTCCGGCGGCAGCACGAGAATGCCGGAATGATCGGCACCCAAACCCAATTCGGCCGTCGAGCAGATCATGCCGTCGGAGAGGCGGCCGTAGGTCTTACGGCTGGCGATGTGGAAGTCCCCAGGAAGCGTGGTACCTGGCAGCGCGACGACGACAAGATCACCTACGGCGAAGTTCGTTGCACCGCAGACGATATCGCGGTCTGTCTCCTCACCGACATCGACCTTGCAGGCCCGGATGGGTTTCTTGAACTCGGTGAGTTCTTCGATGGCGGTGACCCGCCCGACGGTCAGCGGACCGCTCACCGGGCCGAGGGTGATGATGTCCTCGACCTCGTGGCCGACGCGGATGAGGGCGTGTTCCAGGTCCTGCGGCTCGACATCCCAATCGGGAGCGCCGCGCTGTACGACTTCACGCAGCCAGCTGTACGGAAGGCGCATCAGACGCCGACCCCGAACGGCAACGAGAATCGCACGTCGCCTTCGACCATGTCGCGCATGTCGGGGATACCGTTGCGGAACTGCAGCGTGCGCTCCAGGCCCATCCCGAAGGCGAAGCCCGAGTAGACCTCCGGGTCAATACCCGCGGCGCGCAACACGTTCGGATTGACCATGCCGCAGCCACCCCACTCGACCCAACCCGGGCCGCCCTTCTTGTTCGGGAACCAGATGTCCACCTCGGCCGAGGGTTCGGTGAACGGGAAGAAGTGCGGCCGCATCCGGGTGCGGGCGCCCTCACCGAACTCGGAGCGGGCGAACGCGTCCAGCGTGCCGCGCAGGTGGGCCATCGTCAGCCCGCGATCGACGGCGAGCCCCTCGACCTGATGGAAGACCGGGGTGTGGGTGGAGTCCAGCTCGTCGGTGCGGAACGTGCGCCCGATCGAGACGATGTAGACCGGCAGCTCGCGGTCGAGCAGCGTGCGCACCTGGACCGGGGAGGTGTGGGTGCGCAGCAGCTGGCGCGACCCCTCCGGAGCGATGTGGAACGTGTCGGACTCGCTGCGCGCCGGATGGTCGGGCGGAAAGTTCAGCGCGTCGAAGTTGAATTGCTCGGTCTCGACCTCGGGGCCTTCGGCCAGCTCCCAGCCCATCGCGATGAAGGTGTCGGCGACGTGCTCGGCCAGGATGGTGATCGGGTGCCGCGCACCAACGGGCTGCCGTGTCGAGGGCAGCGTGACGTCGATGGCCTCGGCCACCAGGACCGCCGCGTCACGTTCGGCGCGCAACACCGCCAGTCGCTCGTCGTAGCTCCGCTGGGCGTCGCCGCGGGCGACGTTCACCAGCTTGCCCGCCTCGGCGCGGTCGGCCTTGGGCAGAGTCGCCAGCGCCTGACGGGCCAGTGCGAGCGGAGCGCGGTCACCGAGGTGATCGGTCTTCGCGCGGGCCAGCGCATCCAGGTCGGCGGCCTGTTCGAAGGCATGCCGGGCCGCGCTGACGGCCTCCGTCAGCGATTCCTGCGACAAGTCGACGGGTTGCTCACCCACGCGGCAAGACACTCCTTTTTCGCAGCTGGGCTTATTTCCGCCACGGATGTGACGCAAGTGCCGATCATAGGTGATGCCAGAATGACGCCTCGCAGGCATTTCACCCTCAAGGGAGCCCGATGCTCAGAGCCCTCGCCGTCATGTCCCTCTGGGTGGTGGCGCTGGCCGCCGCGGCGCTCGCGTTGGCATCCAGCCCCTTGTGGTGGCTGATCGCCGGGCCCCTGGCGGCGATCGCGGCCTTGGGCACCTGGGACCTGCTGCAGACCCGGCACACCCTGCTGCGGTCATACCCGGTGCTCGCGCACGCCCGCTGGCTGGCCGAGGCGATGCGCCCCGAGATCAGGCAGTACTTCATCGAGTCGAACACCGAGGCCAGTCCGTTCGACCGGGAGACCCGCGACATGGTCTACGAACGGGCGAAGGGCACCAAGAGCGATGAGCCGTTCGGCACCGAACGGGACGTCAACGCGCTGGGCTACGAATTCCTCCGGCACTCCTTACGAGCCCATTTCGCGTCCGAACTGGCGCCACGGGTGCGGCTGGGAGGTCCGGACTGTGCGCAGCCCTACGACATCGCGCTGTTGAACGTCTCGGCGATGAGCTTCGGTGCGCTGTCGGGAAATGCGATCGAGGCCCTCAACGGCGGCGCGGCCCGCGGCGGATTCGCCCACGACACCGGGGAGGGCGGCATCAGCCCCTACCACCTCAAGCACGGTGGCGACCTGATCTGGGAGATCGGCTCCGGCTATTTCGGGTGCCGCGACACCGGTGGTCACTTCGACGCCACGCTGTTCGAGGAGAAGGCGGCCTGGCCGACGGTGAAAGCGATCTCGATCAAGCTGTCCCAGGGCGCGAAGCCCGGCCTCGGCGGGGTGCTGCCCGGCGCCAAGGTGAGCGCGGAGATCGCAGCCACCCGCGGAGTGCCGATCGGACAGACGGTGGTGTCCCCGCCGGCGCACACCGCGTTCAGGACCCCACTGGAGATGATGCATTTCATCGCGACGCTGCGAAGCCTGTCCGGCGGTAAGCCGGTCGGATTCAAGCTGTGCATCGGCGCGCGTACCGAATTCCTGTCGATCTGCAAAGCGATGCTGCACACCGGGATCACGCCGGACTTCATCATCGTCGACGGTTCTGAGGGCGGAACCGGCGCGGCGCCACAGGAATTCGAGGATCACGTCGGCATGCCGCTGACCGAGGGACTGATGCTGGTGCACAACGCGCTGGTCGGAACGGGGCTGCGCGGCCACATCAGGATCGGGGCGTCGGGCAAGGTCGCCAGCGGGGTCGACATCGTCAGCCGCATCTGCCAGGGCGCGGATTTCACGATGTCCGCCCGAGCGATGATGTTCGCGATCGGGTGCATTCAGGCGATGAAGTGCAACACCAACAGATGCCCGACGGGTGTGGCCACCCAGGACAAGGCCAGGGCCCGGGCGCTCTACGTTCCCGACAAGACCGAGCGGGTGGTCAACTTCCAGCGCGCCACGGTCGCGAGCGCTGCCCAGATCGTCGCGTCCATGGGGCTCAACGGATTCGACGAGCTGGAACCTTCAATGCTCAACCGTCGCATCGAGGGGCAGCGCACCCGCACATACGCCGAGATCTACGACTGGCTGATGCCCGGGGAGCTGCTCGAGGATCCACCGGAGTCGTGGCGGTCGGACTGGATCGAGGCCTCCGCCGAGGAGTTCCGCTAGCGGAATTGACAACGCGCTGAAGGGTTTTCCACAGTTCCGCATTCATCCACAGGTCGGTTTTGGCGTCGGATAGTTGTCGGTGGTTCGGCGTAGTGTTTCGAACATGAGTTCGATTGATGGCGTCCTGGAGGCGCTCGACGCTGTCGTCGAGGCATTGGCCGCGGTCGATCTCGATGTTTTGGATCCGCCGCAGCGATTCGTGGTGTTGGAGCGATTGGAGACCGCACGGCGCCGCCAGGTGGCGGTGTCTCACGCTGTGGTGGCGCGCTTGGAGCAGTTCGAGGGTTGCCCGCCGGTGCCGATCACATTGGCTGATGTGTTGAGGATCAGTCCGCGTCAAGCCAGGCGGCGAATCCGGGATGCCGAACAACTCGCACCGCGGCGGGCGTTGAGCGGGGAGCCGCTGCCGCCACTGCTGCCGGAGACCTCAAGAGCCTGGCACGGCGGCCAGCTGGATGGTGAGCATGTGCGGGTGATCGAGAAGTTCCTCCGCGACCTACCCGATCATGTGCCGCCGGTTGAGGTCGAGAACGCTGAACGCACTCTGGCGCAGCAGGCAGCGGTGTTGCGTCCCGATCAGTTGGAGAAGATCGCGCTGCGGCTGGCGTTGCACCTGAACCCCGACGGCACGTTCTCTGATGAAGATCGAGCTCGCAAGCGCGGATTCGTCTGGTGCGGGGGCCAACAGGTCGATGGCATGAGCGTCGGCCGGTTGGTCGCCGACCCGCAGTTGCGGTCCATGCTGGATGCCTGGTTCACCAAGTTCGCCGCACCCGGGGTGTGCAACCCTGCCGACCAGACGCCCACCCTCACTCCATCTGACGAGGTGGCCGATCGCGACCGGCGCAGCCATGGGCAGCGCCAGCATGACGCGTTGACGGCGTTGGTGCGCGGCCAACTCGGCGATCCGAAGCTGGGGCAGCACAACGGGTTGCCGGTCACGGTGATAGCTTCGGCCACCCTCCAGGACTTGCAAGCCAAGACCGGCCACGCGGTCACCGCCACCGGCACACTCCTGCCGATCCCGGACCTCATCCGCATGGCCGGCCACGCCTACCACTACCTCAGCCTGTTCGACGGCGTCAACGGGCAGGCCTTGTGGCTGGGCCGTACCAAACGCCTCGCTTCCGCGGACCAGCGAATCATGCTGCACAACAAAGAACGTGGCTGCACGAGGCCGGGCTGTGACGCGCCGGGATATCTGACAGAGGTTCACCACGTCGACGAATGGGTCGACGGCGGTCTGACCAATATCGACAAGCTCACCCTGGCCTGCCGCGCCGATCACCGGCTCCTGGATCAGGGCTGGAAGACCCGGAAGCTGGCCAACGGTGACACCGAATGGATACCACCGCCACAACTCCCACTCACTGCGGGCACCAACACTTACCACCACCCGGAACGCTTCCTAACCGGAAAAGGCGAAGGCGGCTAATGCTCGGCAACGTCCTTGCGGGGCAGCTGGGACACCACCAGCGCATCGAAGGATTGCGGACCCAGCATCCTTGCCCCGCCGGGCGATCCGAGATCGGCGAAGAAATCCACGTTGGCCGCCACGTACGGCTGCCAGTCGTCGGTGGCGTCGTCGATGTACACGATCGCCTCGACCGGACACACCGGCTCACAGGCTGCGCAGTCGACGCACTCGTCGGGATGGATGTACAGCATCCGCTGTCCCTCGTAGATGCAGTCGACCGGGCATTCGTCCACACACGCCTTGTCGCGGATGTCCACACACGGCTCGCCGATGACGTAGGTCATGACGCTGCCAGGTCATCCAGCGCCGCATACGCCGCGTTGTATCCCGGGACGAAGGTGATACCGGGCCCGCCGTGGCAGCCGGCGCCGCCCAGGTACAGACCTTCGATCGGGATCTGGATATCCAGGAATCCCTTGGGGCCCGGCCGGTTAGGACCCATCAGATCCGGATGCAGCAGACCATGGCAGAAGTCACCGTCGGGCGCACCGAACATCGTCTGCATGTGATAGGGCGCGAATGTGATGTGCCGAATCTGGATGTCGCGGAAGTTCGGTGCGAACTTCGAGATCTTATCGATCACCGTCTCGGCCATCTCGTGTTTGAGCCGCCCGTGTTGCTCGCGGGGCGCCTCGACGGGGAACCCGTAGGCATACGCGCTGGCCGCGTGCTTTCCCGGCGGCGCCAGCGACGGATCGGTGACGGACGGGATCTGCATACCGAACGACGGATTGTCCGGCAGCATCCCGGCCCTCGCCATCTCCCACTGTCGTTGCTGCTCTTCGGGAGTGCCGAAGACACCGACCGACTGCTGCATGCCCTCCTCGTTGAGGAGCTCGTACGGCGCGGCGAACTCGGGCAGACCGTCCAGCGCGAAGTGCATCTGGATGAACGTGGCGCGGTGGTCGCGTCCGGCCAGACGCTCGACCAAATTGCCCGGCAGGTGCTCTGTCCCGACAAGATCGATCAACGTCAGATCGGGCGACAGGTTGGACACCACGACGGGTGCAATCAGCACCGATCCGTCGCGCAGCCGGACTCCGGTCACCCGCTCGTCGTCGACGAGGATCTGCTCGACCTTGGTGCGATATCTGATTTCTCCACCGCGGTCGACGAAAAGCTTCTTGAGGTGATCGCAGACGGCACCGATGCCGCCCTCCAGTTTCGTCATCATCGTGGCGTCCATGTCCGGCACACCCATCGCGAACGCCAGACACGTCGCGCTGCCCGGTGTGAACGGACCGCGATAGGTGGAGTTGATCGCCAGAAACGCCAGCATCCCCCGGATCGTCGCGTACTTGTCCTTGTCCGGGAAGTTGCGGTCGATGACATCCATCGCGGTGCCGAACAGCATCTCGTGGATGGCACGCCGCTCGGATTCGTTTGTCGCGCAGGCGTACATCTCATCGAGAGTCTTCGGTGGCGTGCGCGCCTCGAAGCGTCCCAGCGCCCTCGAGGGACCGGTGGTCCATTCGAGCATCTTGGCCATGCCCAGCACGGCATCGGTTCCGTGCCTCTCGGACAGATGCGTCATGTACTTCATCGGGTCGCTGTAGAGGATCATCGGCTCCTCGCCCGCCTCACCGAGATTCACCGACTGAACCTCCGAATGGACCTGCGGAATCGTGTGCAACTCCAACGCCGCCGCGACCTCTGGCGCGGTCGGGAATTGAACGGAACCGGCTATCTCGTAACGGAATCCGTCGATCAACTCCACGGTTGCCGCCATGCCGCCGGAATAGGTGTTCTGTTCCAGCACCACCGTCCGTAGGCCCCGTTGCTGCAGGACCGCCGCCGCGGTCAGGCCGTTGTGACCCGCCCCGATGACGATCGCGTCGTAGTCGGTCATTGTTGGTTTCTCCTCACTCGATGGAACTGATGTCACGACTGCTGTGAATTTGCGAAACACATTGTGCGAAAATGACGTAATGACGAACTCGCACGATCGGCGCCGTACTGCGACGCGAGAGGCATTGCGCGAGGTGGCGTTGGCGCGATTCGCCAGCGACGGGTTCACGAACGTGACGGTCGCCCAGCTCGCCGACGACGCGGGCGTCACCGAGCGGACGTTCTTCCGGCACTTCCCGACCAAAGAGGCGGTGCTGTTCCAGGACTACGAGACTCAACTCGAGTGGTTCGCCGATGCCCTGGCGCGGCGCCCGGTCAACGAATCGCTGTTCGACGCGGTGCTGGGCAGCGTCGTCAGCTTCCCGCACGATCTCGAAGTCGTCCGACAAGCTGCGATCATGCGGGCGACACTGCTCGACGGCGATCGCGCGGCCGGGCACCTTCGGGTGGTGCAGGCATCGTTCGCGAAGGTCCTGACCGACTTCGTCAAACGCCGCTACACCGACCTCCCCGATGTCGACCTGATCGCCGAGGTCGCGGGCGCGGTGTTGGCGGCGGCTCTGGTCACCGCGGTTGAGCGATGGGGACGCGACGGCTGCTCGTCCGATCTGCGCGAGGTGGTGGCCACCAGTGTGGGCCTGGTGCGTTCCGGCCTCGCTCCGCTGGCATCCGAGAGTTAGCACGGCAGAAGGTCTTTCCACGATGTCGGCGCTTTCGGAGCACCGAGATCCGACTGGACGAATCGGCGCCCCTCCGCGGTGACGTAACTGCCCGTCGCCGGGTTGTACGGAACGACCTGCACCGGTGGCCGGCCTGAGCCGGGCGTGCCGAATGCGCTCGGAGCCGCTCCTGGTGCGGACGAGCCGGGTGGGCCGAATATGTGGTCGTCGGGATTGACCCTGCTGTCGGGCGGAACTCCCTGCGAGATGAGATTCGGGTCCAGTGGATACGGACCGACCGCGTGCTGGCGTACTGCCGTCGGCACGAAGGGCTGGTCGCTGTCGCACACCTCCACGGTGGGGGCTCGTTTGCCCGGCTTACCGACACACGGATAGTTCCGGGCACCACGGACCGCGAGCGGCGAATCCTGCGGCAGTTTGCAATACAGGCCGTCGGGGGTGTCGATGGTCGTTGTGTCGGCCGGCGATCGCCACGACGAGGGCGGCAGGAAACCGACCGTGCAGGGCGGCGGATCACCCAACGTGATCGCGAACTCCCCCACCGGCAGCCCGGTGGGATTGTTGGTCGGCAGCCCGAACGCCTGGGTGCTGGCGATGACCGGCGGTAACAGCACCAGCAGCTGCTCGAGGGACGAGTTGTAGGTGACCAGGATCTGACCCAGGGTGCTCAGGTTGGCCAGCAATACCGGCAGGGTTGGCTTCAGCCGTTCGAGTAGCCGGGTGATCTCGTTGGCGGCGGCCGGTCCGGTGTTCAGCAGCGCGCGGACCTGCTCGTCGTCGCCGGCGATCGTCTGGGTCACGTTGGCCAGACCGCGCGCCCACACACGCAGCGAATCAGCGCTGGCAACCTGTGAATCCAGCAGCGGGACGGCGTCGTCCACCAGTGCCGTTGTCTCGTTGCGTACGCCGTGAATCTTGTCGACGACGGTCGCCGACGAGTCCAGTAGTGACGACAGGTCGTACCCGGCGCCGCGCAGGCCGGTGTCCGCCTCGTCAAGCAGGACAGCGATTTTGTCACCGGGAATGCTCCCGACGAGCGTGCTCACCCGGTCCAGCATCGGGCCGACAGCCTGCGGGATGGTGGTCTGCTGCTGGGCGATCACCGATCCGTCGCGCAGGTACGGACCGGATCCGCTCTGCGGCCGCAGGTCCACATACTGTTCGCCGATCGCCGAGGCGCTACGGACCTCGGCCCGCAGATCGGCGGGGATTCTCGGCGACGTATCCAGCGACAGCGTGGCTTGCGCGCCGCGTGGGGTCAGTCGCAGCTCGGTCACCTTGCCGACCTGCACGCCTCGGTAGGTGACGTTCGAGAAGCGATACAGACCACCGCCGCTGGGCAGTTCCAGGGTGACTGTGATCTTGCCGAGGCCCAACAGCGTCGGCACCTGGACGAACAGGAAGGTCATCAGCAGCAGGCCGGTGACTGCGATGATGCTGAAGATCACCAGTTGGATCCGGACGAATCGGGTCAGCATCAGCCACCCCCGCTCGGCGTCGGCGGTGTGGCCGGAGCCGGATCGGCGATGCCGGTCTTGAGTGGGTCGTAGGTGTAGTTCAGATACCACGGCTCACCGGGCGCGGGAACAAGTTTCGCGTCCTGGTCACCCCATCGGGTGCCCAGGAACATCGTTCGCTTGAGGCGCGGAACTGTCAGATCGGCGACCAGAAACATGTTCACGTAGTCGCCGCGCACCGCCCGATCGATGTAGCTCTGGTTGTAGGGGTAGGTGGTGGCGAAGGCCAGCGCGGTGTCGAGCTCGGGGCCGACATCGGCCAGCGCCTTGATCGTCGGCTCGAGATTCTGCAGGTTGGTGACCAGGTCGCTCTGTGTCGCATTGATCAGATCCGTGCTGGAATCGCTGAACTTTCGTAACTTGTCCAGCGCGGTGACGATGCGCGGCCGCTCCCGGATCAGCACGTCGAGTGCCGCCGGAACGCGTCTGAGCGCAGCGGTGACAACGTCACGCTGCTGGGCGAATGTGCTGGTGAACCTGTTCAGCTGCTGGATCATGTCGATCAGATCACTGCGTTCGCTGTCCAGCGTGCCGACGAAATCATCCAAGCGCCGCAACATGTCTCGGATCTGGGACTGCCGCCCCGAGAATGCGGTGTTGGCGTTTCGGATGACGTCACCGATCTGTCCGAGTCCCCCGCCGTTCACCACCGCGGACAACGTGGACAATGTCCGTTCGGTCGACGGATATGTCGACGACCTGCTCAGCGGGATCGTCGTTCCCGGCTGCAACCGGCCGTGCGGGGCGACACCGATCGGAGGATCGAGCTCCAAATGCATCGAACCCAGCAGACTGGTCTGGCCTACGGTTGCGACCGCGTTGGCCGGCACCACCACATCGGGACGGACGAACACCTCGACGTCGGCATGCCAGTTGCGCAACCGCATCTCGCCGACGGTCCCGACCACGACATCGTCGACCAGAACCGGTGAATTCGATTCCAACATGGCAACGTTGGCGATCTCGACGTGAAAGACGCTGGCATGACGGCGATTCTCGGTTCCCGGCAGGGGCAACGCGTTCAGGCCGCGGAACCCGCACCCGGAGACACCGGAGGCGATGACCGTGACCGCGACGACGGCGGCCACGCCACGTCGGCTCACGGTGTCGGTCCCGGCGCCGGGGTGGGCTGCGCCCCCGAGTACGCGGAGATCGCGGGCGGGTTCTCGGGTGGCCCGGGGACAGGTCCGGATCCCCCGGGCGCCAGCGCCGGATCGGAGTAGGTGAGATTCTCCGGCGAGGGCGCCTTCATCAGGTACGGGCTCATCGGGAACGGCAAGAGGTTGAAGCTGAGTAAACGCATGGCCGGGCCGAGGTATTGGGCGCACAGCTTCGCCGTTTCGGGCGCGGTGGCGTTCTCCAGCGCACCGATCTGCCCGCAGATGAATTGGATCGGGTTGGTGAAGTTGTTGAAGACGATCGATCCGATGTTGTCGCCGGTGTCAGGGTTGTAGACGTTGTAGTAGTTGGCGAATGCGTTGGGCGCCACATGCAACAGCTGCTCGAGACTCTTGCGGTTGTCGGCCAGGTTTCGGGTGACGTCGGTCAGCCGCTGGATCTGTTCGACGGTCAGCTCACGACTTCCGCTGACGAAGCGCTGCGCATCGGCGGTGGCCGTCGACAGGTCTCGCAACGCCGCGTCGAGATCGCCGGTGTTGTCATCGAGTGTTCCCATCAGCGCGGCCAGGCGGTGCTCGAAGTCGACAATCGCTCCACTGCTGTCGCGCAGCGCGGTGACCAGGTTCTGCATGCCCTTGATGATGTCGACGATGTTTCCGCTGCCGTCGGCGAAGATTCGTGCCACAGCTGACAATTGGGCCAGCATCTGTCGAAGCTTCACGCCGTTGCCACCCATCGCGTCGGCGGTGTCGTCGATCAACCGGGCCAGCGCCGGCCGGGCCGTCTCGCTGCTGGGCCCCAGATCCGTTGACAGCCGCATCAACTGGGTCTTGACGTCGTCCCATTCGATGGGGACGGCCGTCCGCTCGACCGGGATCACCGCACCCGACTGCATCGTCGGACCGCTGTCTCGATAGGCCGGTGTCAGCTGAAGGTAGCGAGCGGCCACCAGATTCTGCGCGACGATGACCGCCTGGGCGCCGGCCGGTATGGACACCCCAGGGTCGACGCGAAGCACCATCTTGACCTGCTTGCCGACCGGCTCGATGGACTCGATGTTGCCTACTTTGACCCCCGAGACGCGTACCTCGTCGCCGGCATAGATCGCGTTGGCGGCGGTGAAGTACGCGGTGATCGTGGTTGCGGGATAGACCGTGTACCGAACCAGCAGTGTGGTGCCCGCGGCCGCGAGGGCGACGAGTACCGCGGCGGTGCCTGCGACGATCTTGCTGCGGAGCTTCACCGCGGACCCTCCTGCGGTTGGGGCGGAATCCCGTTGTAGGGGAACGGGAACTCCGCTCGCGGTCCGGCGTTGTCGGGCGGCTGTCCCGCATCGGTGCCGCGGCGGAATCCGAACGCGTAGTCGAAGAATGGTTGCAGGAACGCCGCGGGTACGACGTTGGCGGTGTAGGCCTGGTAGTAGAAACCGCTCGACACGGCTTCTCCCATGGTGATCTCGTATTTGGCCAGCCCCGGCAGCGCTCTGGCGATGTTGTCGCTGTTCTTCTGCAGCACTTCGGTGACGGAGTTGAGCTTGGTCAAGGTGGGCGCCAGCTTGCCTTCGTTGTCGTGGACCAGCGCTGAGAGCTGCCTGCTGACCGACGAGGTGTTGGCCAGGAGGTCGGCGATCGCCTGACGTCGTTGTGCGAGAACCGCGATCAGGTCAGCGCCGTTGAGGATGAGCGCGTTGACCTGCTCACGGCGTTCGGACAACACCCCGGCCAGATCCGAGGCGCTGCGCAGGAGCTCCCGCAGCGTGTCGTTGCGATTGTTCATCGACTGGGACAGCCGGGTCAGGCCCGCCAGGGTGGGACCGAGTTGCGGTGCCATCGAATCAACGGTGTCGGAGAGGGTTTCGAGCGAGTGATTCAACGATGCCGTGTCGAGTCCCGACGCGTTGGCGGTGAGATCTCCGACGACGTCGGTGAGCACGTAGGGCGACGAGGTTCGCGATATCGGGATCGGGTCGGATGGCTTCTGCGTCCCGGTGCCCGCCGGAACCAGCGTGACGATTCGCGCTCCGAGCACGGTTCCGGTCTTGATATGCGCGGTGGTTTGCGATCCCAGGTGCACGTTGCCGTCGACGGTGAAGGTCACCAACGCATCCCCGCGCAGCAGTGCGACCGACGAGACGGTGCCCACCTTGATGCCGGAGACCACCACGTCGTTGCCCGTCACCAGCCCACCGGCCTCGGGGAACACGGCCTGGTAACGCACTTGCGTCGCCCACGACCAGAGCGTTTGCGGTGCCAGGCCGACCAGCGTCACCAGGATGGCCACCGAAACTCCGATGAAACCGGCCCGGACTAGTGCTGCGCCACGGTATTTCAACATCACGGCTCAGCACACCTTCCACCGGTCTGTTTTATCCAGGGGAAGACCGCGGTCCTGCCCTGCAGGTCGGTCACACGCACCGACATGCCGCACACGTACATCTGGATGAAGCTGCCGTAGGCGCCCAGCCGGCTCAGCTTTCGGTAGTTCTCTGGCGCCTTCACCAGTGCCCGATCCACGCGTTCTTTGTCCTGATCCAGAATCGGTGCGAGGCGGCTCAACTCGTCGACCACTCCGGACAGTGGCGGCCGCGCGGCGGTGAGCAGGTCGGCCAGCGACGCGGTGCCCGCATCGAGGGCGGTGATCGCCGCACCGACCGGATCGCGGTCCGCGGCGAAGCCGGTGATCAACTTCTCGATGCGATCGATTGCCGCCGAGAATCGGTCACCCTCGGCCGTCAGCGTGGACAGGACGACCTTCAGATTGTCGATGAGTTGCTCGATGACGCTGTCGTTTTCAGCCAACGCGGTGGTGAACGAGGACGTTTTCGCGAACAGCGATTCCACGGTTCCGCCCTGCCCCTGCAGGATCTGCACCAAGGACGCGGTGAGGGCGTTGACGTCTTGCGGATTCAGGCTCGCGATCACCGGCTTGAGGCCGGAGAGCAACAGATCGAGGTCGAGCGCCGGTTCGGTGCGATCCATGGGGATCTGGGAACCGGCAGGCAGCACGGCAGTTGGGCCGGGCGCGTCGACCAACTCCAGGTAGCGGTCTCCCACGAGGTTGAGGTAGCGCACCGCGGCCCTCGTTGCGCCGGTCAATACGACGTCGCGGTCGGCGTCGAACGTCACCAGCGCGGTCGCGTCGGCCCGCAGGGTCACCGTGTCGACCGTGCCGATCCTGATGCCGGCCGCCCGCACGCTGTCGCCCGCCTTGAGCCGCGATGCGTCGGCGAACACCGCGGAGTATCCGTTGGTGCTCCCGGTGCGGTATTGGGCGAACGTCATGAACAGGAATGCGGTCGCGGTGATCATCACCACCACGAACCCGGTGAACTTGACTGTCGTCGCCCGCAATGACCGCATCAGCCGGGTTGCCCGATCTGTGCGGAGTTTCGGGGTGGGCCGTCCAGCGGGCCGTACAACAGCTGCTTGAGACCGTCGGAGTTCAACAGAATTCCCTGATTGCCGTACTGGGCGGGATTGGCGCCGATATCAGTAACCAGGAAGGGCGGTTTGGTGTTGGGCGCCACGTGCGGCAGCCCCTGGTCGGCGCAATGCGGCCCGCCCGTCGCGGCCACCTTCGGCAGGTCGGCGGGATAGCGGTACCGCTCCAAGCCCATGGTGAAGCTCACCGACACGACAGCTCCGGGATCGGGCTGCGGCGGCGCTTTCGCGATCGGGAGAAGACCGGCAAGCGTGCAGTTCAACGCTTCGTGGTAGCGGTTGGTCAGGTCTGTGGTGGGCACCAACATTCGCATGACGTCGGTGAGCGCCGCCCGATTCTCGTCGATGACGTCGGTTCCGACATCGGCCAGCCCAATTGCGCTGAGCAGCAACGCATCCAGATCGTCCTGCCGGTCGACGATCGTCTGGCTGATCTGCGTCACATTGTCCACCGACCGCACCAGGTCGGGCGCCGCGTCAGAGTAGGCAGCGACAGCCACATCCGCCGCGCCGATGTCGTGGCGCAGATTCTCCATGCTCGGCTCGAGCTGAGCCAACAAACTGTCGATATCCGAGAACATCTTTCCGAGCTGCTCGCCCCGGCCGTTCATTGCGCCGGCGAGAACACCGAGAACTTCATTGAGCTTCTCGGGCTGCACTTGTGACAGCAGCGAGGTGAGCCGCTGGAAGACGGTGTTGATCTCCACCGTGACGTTGGTGGCGTCGATGACCTGACCGGAATGCAATGGCTGCGCAGACGGATGCTCCGGCGCGGTGAGCTCGACGAGCTTGGCGCCGAAGACCGTCGGCGAGGAGATGTCGACCTCTACGTTGCCGGGAATCAACGACAGTTGCGCCGGATCGATCGAGAGGTGAAGTACCGCTTGGCCGTTGGGACTCTGGTCAATCGACGAGACCGTGCCGACCTCGACGGCGCGCAGTTTCACCTTGGCACCGGGGTTCATCACCAACCCGGCGCGTGGCGAGAGCACCGTGATCGGTACACCCGGGGTGAGGTCGCCTCGAAACATGATGACCGACACCGCGACGACCGCGGCGAGCACGCCCATGGAGACCAGTCCCACCGCGACCCGAAGCGTGCCGGGCACCCTCGACGTCGCGCGCTGAGTCACGTAGGCACCCTCCCTGGCTTCGGGAGAATTCGTACCACACTAATGTCAGTACTGACTAGATTTATGTCACAACTGACGCGGTCTCGGAGCGCAACGGGTCAGTGAGCCTCTTGGTGGTGAGCTAGGCGGCGGCGGGCTGCGGCGCGGGCGTCACGATCAGTGCCCTGCGCACCGCGCGCCGACGGGACACATGCGCGGCAGTCAACGCGCCCAGTACACCCAGCGTCGATGTCGTCAGGATCGACAACCCGGTGTTGGCCATGATCAGGTAGCCGAACGCCGCCGCGACAGCGAGCAGCGCGTACCGTGCGGTGGTCCAATGCGCGGGATGGCCGAATCGGGTGCCGACCGCCATGCCGAGGATCAGTGCCACGCCATGGCCGACGTTGGTGAAGTCACCGAAGGTTCCGACTGCCGAGCCGACTGCGACCGCCAGCCACCATCCGGTCCACGCCGCACGCCACTGGCGCGGTATCGCCGCAGTCAAGGCGCCGAGGACACCGACAGCCCCATAGCTCATGCCGACATCGGTGGCGTTGACGATCGACCATGACGCCAGCCCGGCCGCCAGTGCGCCCGCCAGGCCCGCCGCGACGAGCAGCGTCGCTCCGACGTGGCCGACGACGAACGCCACCAACATCCGGCGGCTGTGCCACAACAGTTCGGCCAGGCCGAGGATCGCGAACAGACCGGGCAGCCAGATGTAGATGGGTCCGGTCTCGATGACGAACGCGCTGCCGATCAGCGTGCCGAGGCGGCCGTGCGCGAGGTTGTGCAGGTTGGTGCTCGCATGCCAGAGGACCTGTTCACGGAAGTGCGGGCCGAGCGCCAGCAGCACGGCCGCCACCGCTACGAGCGCGGCGGTGTAACCGAGGGTGACGCGGAGGCGGACCAGCCTCCTCAGCAGTGAAAGGACCATCTCCATCCACTATGCCTGGGCTTCGAGATCGTCTCCATCGTCCTCGACTGGCAGATCCCTGCGGGTTTTGAGGCGATACATGGCCAGATCGGTCGGCACACCGGTGGCGCGCGGCGCGAACACCTGACGCCTGATCCGCTTGACCGTGACACCCAGCGCGTCGAGTTCGTCGGGGCTGATGCACTCCAGCGTCTCCCCCGACACGACGAGTCCGCCACGGGTCGCGCGGTCCATCACCCGGGCGGCGATGTTGACGTCGACGCCGAGCCAGTCCGAGCCGATGCGTTGCGGCCTGCCGGTGTGGATCCCGGCGCGCATCCGCGGGGTATAGCCGTCTACCTCGACTGTTCGGACCGCCTCGCGGGCGGCCATGGTGGCCCGCACAGCCGTCGCGGGGTCGGCGAAGACGGCCATGATGCCGTCGCCCATCCGCTTGACGATGTGGCCGCCGGCGTCGAGCAGCGGCGGCTCCACGACCTGCGCGACGCGGCGCAGGAGCCGCAAGGTGGCGTCGTCACCGGCCTGCAGCGACCAGCTGGAGAAGCCCACCAGATCGGTGAAGACGAGCGTGACCTCCGGGTTGGCCGGACGTCCGGACACGCGTTCGGTGAGCGCCTGCCAGATCTGGAGTGTGGCCAAGCTCACCTCGCGGGTGGCTGCCTCACGGTCGCGCAGCAGCCTGTCGGCGGCACGCGCGGCGGCACGGGCCCCGCCGTCGCCCGCCGCGGACAGCGGGTCGCCGAAGTCGGGATCGCCGGGCAACATCCGCCGGGCACGACGAACGAGGGCGATGACACCGGGGTTGTGATTGGTGTTGTGCCACCACGCCGCGGGCCCACGCCCGTGCCGCACCAGATGGTTGACGTCAACGAGGGAATCGGGTTGATCGTCGAACGGCTCGACGTCCACAAGATCAAGCCTAGGCAACGCTTTTCGGGCCGGCCAACCAGGTGTGACGCGGTCGACGTCTCGCTATGCCAAACGACTGGTCACAGCTTCGTCGCCATCGTAGACAACACTCGTTGTCAGTTCTATCGTTAGGCGATGAGGTCAACGTCGACCGGAAATAGCGCCGAGCCGCTCGGGCCGGACTCCCTGACGTGGAAATACTTCGGCGATCTGCGCACCGGGATGCTCGGGGTATGGATCGGCTCGCTGCAGAACATGTACCCGCAGCTGGGCGCCGGAGTTGAAGAACACTCGATCCTGCACCGCGAGCCGCTTCAGCGGGTCGCCCGGTCGGTGTACCCGATCATGGGCGTGGTGTACGACGGTGAGCGAGCCCGCCAGACCGGCGAGCAGATCAAGGGATTCCACCGCGGCATCAAGGGCGTCGACGCGGCGGGCCGGCGCTATCACGCGCTGGACCCTGAAACTTTCTACTGGGCGCACGCCACGTTCTTCATGTTGATCCTGAAGGTGGCCGAATACTTCTGCGGCGGCCTGACCGAGGCCGAAAAGCGCCAACTGTTCGACGAACACGTGCAGTGGTACGCCATGTACGGGATGAGCATGAAGCCGGTCCCGAAAACGTGGGAGGACTTCTCCGAGTACTGGGACCGGGTGTGCCGCGACGAGCTGGAGATCAACCGGGCGACGCTCGAGATCTTCGATATCCGCATTCCCAAGCCGAAGTTCGTCCTGATGCCGACGCCGGTATGGGATCAGTTGTTCAAGCCGATGGTGGCCGGCCAGCGGTGGATCGCCGCCGGATTGTTCGACCCGGTGGTGCGGGAGAAGGCCGGAATGCGGTGGACCCCCGGCGACGAGGTGGTGCTCCGGTTGCTGGGCAAGGCGGTCGAGGTCGCGTTCTGGGCGGTGCCCGACGAGATCCGGCTGCACCCCCGCGCGTTGTCGGCGTACCGCCGGGCCTCAGGACACATCCCGGCGGACGCGCCGCTGGTCGAAGCACCCGGTTTCATGGCACCCCCTAAAGATCGTCGTGGGCTGTCCATGCACTATGTCCCTCGGACCAAGAGCCTCGTCGCGCGTGCGGGGTCGCTGGTCCACACGACGTTCTCACTCGCCGGTTTGCGGCCCGCCCGAGGACGTTCCGCCGCCGCCTGAACCGGAGAACCCATGATCGAATGGTCCGACGTCGATATCGCTGTGCGCGACGCCGTCCGTGAGTTCGTCGACAAAGAGGTGCGCCCGCACCTCGACGAGCTGGAGAGCGGCGATATGGAGCCGTACCCCATCATCCGCAAGCTGTTCGCCACCTTCGGCATTGCCGAGATGGCGCGCGAGTCACTGGACAAGCGACTGGACCGGCTGCGGGCCGGCACCGAGTCGAAGTCCGGCGGCGGTGGTGGCATGTTCGGCGACGGCGGCTCGGCCGGAATGGGTTTCGTCCTGATCAGTGAGCTGTGCCGGGTCAGCATGGGCCTGGTGACCGGGATGGGTGTCAGCCTGGGGCTCACGGTCCCGACGATTCAGAGCCGGGGCACGCTGGCCCAGCAGGAGCGCTGGCTGCCGGAGCTGGTGACCTACGACAAGATCGGCGCGTGGGCGATCACCGAACCGGATTCTGGTTCGGATGCGTTCGGCGGCATGAAGTCCTACGTGGTGCGCGACGGGGACGACTACATCCTCAACGGGCAGAAGACATTCATCACCAACGGGCCGGATGCCGACGTCGTCGTGGTGTACGCCAAGTTGGACGAGGGCGACGGCACTGACAAGCGCGACCGCAAGGTGCTGACCTTCGTGCTGGACCGCGGGATGGAGGGCTTCGTTCAGGCGAAACCGTTCCGCAAGATGGGCATTCACAGTTCGCGCACCGGCGAGTTGTTCTTCAACAACGTCCGCCTTGGCCGCGACCGGTTGCTCGGCGAGACCGAGGAGAACAAGTCCGGAGACGGCCGCGACAGCGCCCGCTCGAGTTTCGCCGCGGAGCGGATCGGCGTGGTGTCGATGGCGCTCGGGGTGATCGAAGAATGCCTGCGGCTGTGCACCGATTACGCCAAGACCCGCACGTTGTGGGGCAAGGAGATCGGGCAGTTCCAGTTGATCCAGCTCAAGCTGGCCAACATGGAGGTGGCCCGAATGAACGTGCGCAACATGCTGTTCCGGGTGATCGAATGCGGGCAGAGCGGCACACCGATTTCACTGGCCGAGGCGTCGGCGATGAAGTACTACTGCTCGCAGGCCGCCACCGATGTGGCAATGGAGGCGATCCAGCTGTTCGGCGGTAACGGGTACATGACCGAATACCGGGTGGAACAGCTTGCCCGCGATGCCAAGTCGCTGATGATCTACGCCGGCAGCAACGAGGTGCAGATCACCCACGTGGCCAAGGGGCTGCTCACTGCGTGAGCTCTGAACCGGGTTCGCCAGTGTGCGGTTTCGTACGCCTGACTCGGCGTGTCGCGTACGAAACCGCACATTCGCGGCAGTGCGGTCATGCAGTACCGAGTGCACGGACCAGCGCCCGATGCACCGCGCTGCGCCCGAGCGGGACCTTGAACGCGTTCTGACTCAGCGGCCGGGCGCCCGCCATCGCCTGCTCGGCGGCGGCGCGCAGCACCGCATCCTCCGGCGGCCTGCCGATCAACGCCGCTTCGGCTGCAGGCACCCGCCACGGCCGCGGTGCGACGCCGCCCAGCGCTATCGCTGCCGACGCGATCACGCCGTCGACCAGTTCGACACCGACCGCCGCCGACACCAGTGCGAAGGCATAGCTGTGCCGGTCACGCAGCTTGAGGTACCACGAGTGCGCCGCGAATGCCGACGGCGGCAGCTCGACAGAAGTGATGAGTTCCGCTGTCCGCAGGCAGTTTTCGCGATCCGGTGCATCTCCGGGCAGCGTGAAGAAGTCGCCGATCGGGATGCTGCGACCCCCGTCCGGGCCCTGCACATGCACGACGGCGTCGAGGATCGCCAGCGCCACGGCCATGTCGGAGGGATTGGTCGCCACGCACTGCTCGCTGCCCCCGAACACCACATGCTCGCGGTTGAACCCGTCGAGCGCCGCGCATCCCGAGCCGGCCACCCGTTTGTTGCAGCGGTCGAATTCGGTTTGCATGAAGTAGGGGCATCGGGTTCGTTGCAGCAGGTTGCCACCCACGGTTGCCATGTTGCGCAGTTGCGTGGTGGCACCGCTCAGAATCGCGTGTGACAGCACCGGATACTGGCGACGGATCAAGGGATGGTTGGCCAGCACGCTGTTGGTGACGCCGGCACCGATGCGCACACCGCCGGTGTCGGTGCCCACCACCGAGGTCAGCCCGAGGCGTCGAACGTCGACGAGCGCCGGTGGTTGCAGCACACCGTTTTTCATGAGATCAACGAGGTTCGTGCCGCCAGCGAGGTACGTGCCGCCGGTCTCGACGACGGAACGGATCGCGTCGTCCACCGACAGCGCATGCCGGAAGTCGAAGGTCTTCACTGCGACGTCACCTTCGCGGCTGCCGCGACCGCGTCGACGATGTTCGAGTAGGCGCCGCACCGGCAGATGTTGCCCGCCATTCGCTCTCGGATCTCGTTCTCGGTCAACACCGGGTGGCCCCCGAGCGCGGCGTCGCGATCACCGTCGAACGATGCCGCGGACAGATCTCCGCGGGCGTGCTCGCGCAGCATGGCATGTGCCGACGAGATCTGGCCCGGAGTGCAATAGCCGCACTGTAACCCGTCATGGTCGAGGAAGGCCTCTTGCACTGGATCGAGGGCGTCACTGCCACCGATCCCTTCGATCGTCGTCACCGCCGACCCGTCGACCGACACGGCCAGCGCCAGACAGCTGACGATCCGCTCGCCGTCGACGGCCACCGTGCAGGCACCGCACAGGCCGTGGTCGCACCCCTTCTTGGTACCGGTCATCCCGAGCCGCTCACGCAGCAGGTCCAACAGTGTGGTCCGGACATCGACGGTGAGCTCATGGAGCGCCCCGTTGATGCGGAGTGCGATCCCGTATGCGGATACCATCAGCTCCCCTGGTTCGCGGTGTCGTGAATCATCAACTGCTCCACTGTGATCGGTAGGTCCCGGATCCTGCGACCGGTGGCATGGAAGATCGCGTTGGCGACCGCCGCGGCGACGCCGCAGGCGCCGATCTCACCGATTCCGCGGACGCCGATCGGGTCCAGACCGAAGTCGGGTTCGTCGATGAACGTGATGTCGAAGTCGGGGCGGTCGGCATGAGTCGGGACGTAGTACTCACCGATGAGTTGCGAGGTTCGGGCGTCGTACGGCACCTGTTCCAGCAGCGCCATACCCACGCCGAACGTGATGCCTCCCATCACCTGATTGCGGGCCAGCGCGGGGTTCAGGACTCGGCCGCAGTCCATCACCGCAACCCAGCGGGTCACCGTCGCGCGCCCGATCTCCTCGTCGACCTCGACTTCGCAGAAATGGGCGCCGAACGACTGCGAGACGCTGTCACGCTGTTGACCGCCGTCGACCGAGACCGTGAAACTCAACTCGTCCAGGTAGCGCTGTCCACCATGCGCGATCACCTCGGCGACCGCCACCCGGCCGCCCGCAGACACGACGTCGCCATCGACCAACCGGATGTCGTCTGCCCGGTGGAACGGTGTGCTCTCATCGGCAGTCAGCAACGCGCACAACCGCTCGCGCCATTGGGTGGCGGCGGCATGGACGGCCGAGCCGACCGTGGCCGTCGTCTGCGACGCTCCGCTGTACGGGGCATCCGGGAACAACGAATCGCCGGAATCGAATGTCACGGACGACAACGACAGACCCGTGGCGTCCGCGGCGACCTGACACATCGCGGTGCGCACCCCGGTGCCGATCTCGTGGGTGGCCGAGGCGAACCGCACCGAGCCATCAGCGGTTGTGGTCACGCTGCACGACGCGGGCATCCGGCGACCGGGATACGTTGCGGTGGCCATCCCCCAGCCGAGTTGAATCCCGTTGTCCGACAACGATCGCGGCTCCACGGGACGCTTATCCCATCCGAACCGGCGCGCCCCGGCCTCGTAACAGTCCAGGAGATGCTTGCCCGACCACGGTTTGCCGCTGGCCTGGTCGGTGTCGGCGTGGTTGCGGATGCGGAGTTCCAACGGGTCCATACCAAGGTCGAGGGCGAGTTCGTCCATCGCGGATTCCAGCGCGAACAGACCCGGCGCCTCCCCTGGCCCGCGCATGAAACATGGTGTGGGAGCGTTTATTCGCGCGGTCCGGTGAGAAACCACCAGTCGCGGTGTCTGGTAGAGGATACGGCTGGACAGCCCGGCGGGCTCGCAGAAGTGAGCCACCGTCGACGTCTCGGTGACCGTGTGATGCTCGACGCTGCGCAGTGCACCGTCATCGTCTGCGACCAGACGGATCTGCTGACGGGTCCGCGGCCGATGCCCCGTCGAGGAGAACATCTGGTCGCGGGTGAGCACGAGCTTGACCGGACGCCCGACCTCCCGCGCGGCGAGCGCGCACAGCACCACGTGCATCCACAGAAAGCTCTTCGACCCGAACGCGCCGCCGACCAGGGGCGCGATCACCCGGACGTGAGGTTCCGGGATGCCCAGATAGGCGGCCAGCGCCGCACGTTCACCGGTGATCCACCGAGTCGCGTCGTGCACTGTGAGCAGATCACCGTCCCATGCCGCGATGGTGGCAGAGAGTTCGATCGGATAGTGCGCATTCAGCGGTGTCGTGTAACTGACATCGACGCGTGCCGCGCCGGTCGGTTCGGCACCGGGCCCGCGATGGTCTTGCAGCTTCTCCTCGTCCAGCTTCACGAAGTGATCCGGAAGGTAACTGCCGTAGCGGATCTGGCCGTCCTTCTCATCCGGTGCCGGGGTGGCGCCGAGCACGTCGTCGATGCTCAGTGCAGCTGATTGCACCTCGTAGCGCAGGTCGAACAACGACGCCGCATGGGTGGCGTCCTCCGGTGAATCGGCAACCACAAGGGCCATGTGCTGGCCGACGTGCTGAACCGTCAGATCCGACAGCGGTGGCCGGCGCTCCATCGGCAGGTCGAAGGTGACGTCATCCGGCAGTCGATGCAGGACGGGACAGTTCAACGGAGTCAACACATGCAGGACACCCGGTGCCGCGGCCGCCCGTGCGGCGCTCTCCCGCAGCGATTCGACGGTCACGATGCCGTGGGGGATCTCGGACTGCACCACGGTGGCATAGGCCAACCCGTCCACCACGGTATCGGCGGTGTAGCGGGCACGCCCGGTCACCTTGTCCCGACCCTCGATCCGGGTGACCGGTAGTCCGACCTGCGTCATGCGAACGCCCTTGTGTACTGCGGCGGAAACGGCAGTGTCGCGCCGAGCGTCTCGGCGGCTCGGCGAACCCAATTCGGGTCGCGAAGCAATGCGCGGGCCAGGAAGACCGCGTCGGCCTGCTGACCGTCGACGATCCGTGCGGCCTGGTCTGCTTCGGTGATGAGACCAACCGCGGAAGCCGGGATGTCGGCCTTGGTGCGCAGGGTCTCGGCGAACGGCACTTGGTAGCCGGGGCTGACTGGGATCGTCGCATCGGGCACCAGTCCGCCGGTCGATACATCCATCAGGTCGACACCAAGTTCCTTGAGCCGCAACGCGAGAATGATCGACTCCTCCACCGTCCAGCCCGGCCGCGAGTCGTCGGTATCACCGGCCAGCCAGTCGGTCGCCGACACCCGGAAGAACAGCGGAAGTTCGTCGGGCCACTGCGCGCGCACCGCGGCCACCACCTCGAGCGCGAACCGCATGCGGTTCTCCAGGCTGCCCCCGTAGTGGTCAGTGCGGGTGTTCGACGCCGGTGACAGAAACTGGTGGATCAGGTAGCCGTGTGCCCCATGTAGCTCCAGCACGCGGAATCCCGCATGCACCGCACGGCGGGCAGCATCGGCGAATTCCCCGACGATCGAACCGATCTGGGCGGCGTCGAGTTCGGCGGGCGCGGGCAACCGCCCGAACGGCACCGGGCTGGGGCCGACGGTGGACCATGTCTGCGGCTCCCGAGTGTCGTCGGGCCACGGCCGTCCGGTCGAGGCCTTCCGTCCTGCATGGACGAGCTGGATTCCGGGGACGGCGCCGTGGGCGGCGATGAAGCCGGTGATCCGGCGGAAGCGTTCGGCTTGCAGGTCGTTCCACAACCCGAGGTCGTAGACGCTGCTGCGGCCTACCGGGTCGACGGCAGTCGCCTCCGTCATGACCAGCGCTGCACCCCCAACGGCGCGGGCACCGAGGTGCTGAATATGCCAGTCGGTCGGCGAGCCCGTTTCCGGCCCCTCCGGTACCGCCGAGAACTGCATCATCGGCGACATCCACACCCGGTGGGCGAAGGTGACCCCGCGCAGCGTCAGGGGGTGAACAACATGCTCATGACGCGACCCCCAGGAAGGCACGTGCGGCGCGGCCCAGCGACTCGGCTCCCGGCCCGTGCTCGACGGCGAAGCGAGCCGGGTCGGACTCGGCCATATCGAATGGATAGTCGCTACCGCAGACGATCTTGTCCTCGCCTGCAAGCTGTTTGAGCAGTGCCAGCTGCGGCCCACCGTGTGTCACGGTGTCAAAATACAGATCGCGGAACGAATCGCCGGGGCTGCGCGCGGCGCGGGCGTTGACGTCGGCGCGGGCCGACCAGGCGTGACTCCAGCGACCCACCAGGCCGGGGGCGCAGCCACCGCCGTGAACGAAACAGATTCGCAAGCCGGGCAGTTCGTCGACGAGACCACTGAGCAACAGGGTGGCCACCGCCGTGGCCGATTCGACCGGATTACCGATCAGATTGGTCAGGTAGTAACTCGACCATTCCGCACGCGCAAGTTGCATGGGGTGCACCAGCACCGCCAGGCCCAACCGCGTGGCGTCGGCGAGTACGTGGCGCAGCGGATCGCTGTCGAGCGAGCCGCTCCCCACCACCGGCGGGATCGCGACTCCACAGAGTCCCTCGATGCCGGCCAGCGTCTCGAGCTGGCGACTGGCCTCTGCATTGTCGCCGAGGGCAACCATGCCCAGTCCGACCAAACGGCCACTGCGGCCGGCGACGACTCCGCCGAGGGCAGCGTTGAATGCGTCGGCGTAACCGCTGGCCGCCTCGCCGGGGGCGAGCGGAAATGCGAACGGCGGCGCGGACAGCACCCGTACGCCAACTCCCGCCCGATCCATGTCGGCCAGCGCTGCGGCGGGATCACTCATCGCGTCGGTGGCGATCGACAACGGCAGATCACCCAGATATAGCTGACCGTCCCGATCGTGCATCGGCCCGTAGGGCGCACCCGGCGGTAGACCGAAGAGCTCGCGGGGCAGCCAGTGTGCGTGCACGTCGACCACGCCCTCGGCGATCGGAGTCGTGATCATCGGGTCCCCGCCGCAGCACCGGCCGCCCTGTCGAGGTCCAGGGGCACGTTGGCACTGTCGAGATGCTCCACAGTGGTGAACACCAGATCATCCTCGCCGATGTTCTCGATGTCGTGCAAAAGGAACTCGCCCGGACCGAAGTGGAAGTGTCGTGTTTCGCCGGCCTGATAGGAGACTTCACGCACGGTGCCGTCGTGGGTGTGCTGCCTGCTACGGCCGGCGTTCACAGCCGTCCAGAAGTAGTCCAGCACATGCCGGTGCGCATGCCAGCGTTCTCCCGGCGCGAGCCGGATCTCCCAGACCCGGACCCGATCGTTCGCACTGAGCAGCGTGGAGCCGACGTGACCGTCGTAGGCGTGTTCGGCGAACTCGGTACGCAGCCAGTCGGGCCAGGTTTCGAAATCGGTGGCGACAAGCTCGCCCGCCAAGGGCAGGTCGGCCAGAAAGTTGTTGTCGGTCATCGGTTTTCCTCTCGAAGGTGGTTAACGTCCGGGCCCGTAGAGGCCGAATCGCAAGTCGGGGTCGCCAGGCACCCAGGTGTTGTGGAACTGCGAGCGGTCCCCCATGTCCACGACGCGACGCAACAGGGTGTCGCTCAGCTGGAGCTGGCCGGGCTCCCACTTGGTCAACGCGGAGGCGATGTCGCCGCCCGCGTCGCGCAGCGCGGCGGCCAGGGCCCAGCAGTCGGCGGCCGCTTTCGCGGTGCCTGCGGCAGCGTGCGGCCGAGACGCGCACGCGGCGTCACCGATCAGCGCCACCCGCCCCTGCGCCATCCGTGACGTCCGGACGTCGGAAAGTACTTGGAGGTAGGGCATTTCGGTTGCCTGAACCACCTCCGTCACGGCTGGTGCGAACAGTTCGGCTGCGGCGCGGCGCATCTCGTCGATGTAGCGGTCCTGCACCTGACCGGGGTGCACCGATACTGAGCCGTGGAATCCACGCTTGTCGATCAGCATCTCGGTCAGGTCAGGCCCCGCCTCGACGTTGCGATACCAGACGTAGTTCATCAATCTGTGTTTGACGTCCAACCCGTCTTCACCAGGTATCGGGTACATGGTGATGTGTGAGTGTGGCACGACGTCGTAGGTGATCGCGTCGTCGAGAACCTCACGGGTTTGAGCGCTCAACGCCGCCCACGGCACGGTGCCCCGCCAACCGATGTAACCGGAATACGTCAGCGTCGCCTCGGGATCGAAACGCTGTCGCGCTGTCGAGGTGATTCCGTCGGCGAACACCACCAGATCAGCCGAAGCGGTTGTACCACTGACGAATCGCACGGTGGCCCGGTCGTCGTCTTGACTGAATCCGCAGGCGTATTCACCGTAGTGGTAATGCGCAGTGCCGAAGTCGGACAACAAGGCGCGATAGAAGGTTCCCCAGGAGGTGTAGGTCCAGCTTGCGTTCTCCCGGTGCACAACGCCACCGTCGCGTTGGAGGTATTGGATGTAGGAGGTGCGGGTCTGCAAGTCGTGCAGATTCTGGCTGCTGCGTTCGCTGAACCAGCGCACGGTGTCGGGTTGCAGGACGATGCCGCTGCCGCGCCCGTCCAGTGGTCCCGGGGTGCGTTCGTAGACCTCGACGTGGAAGCCGAGGTCGCGCAACAGTAGAGCCGCGGTCAGCCCGCCGATGGAGCCACCGACGACGATCGCGGTCGCGTGGGCATATTCGTTCATGACTGGCTCTTTTCCGGGTGCTGGAGCAAGGTTTCGCCCACCGGGTCGGCGGGCATGGGCGCACCGCGGGTCTCGGCGGCGAACGCCAGGCCGACCACGGCAACCAGGCCGAGCGCCGACACCCAGGCGGTGGCTTGGCCCAGGTTGCCGCCGAACCACGACGTGGCGATGACACCGGCACTCAACGGACCCAGTGCGGTGATGTAGCGACCGACGCTGTTACACACCGCGAGTGCGGTGGCCCGGACGCTGGGCGGGAACAGTTCGGGCGCGTAAATGAACGTGCCGGACAGCGCGCCGAAGAGCCCGAAGCCCAGGATCGGCATGGCCGCCAGGAATTCGGCGTAGCTGCGCTCGAACGGGAACGTCCACGCAATGCCCAGGGCCGACACGAGGAAACTCATCAAGAAGGTAGTGCGCCGGCCGATCAGGTCGGCGATGAAGCCCCAGGAGGCATAGCCGACGACGCCACCGGCGTTGAACAGCATTGCCGCGACCGCGACCCGGTGATCGGCCAGGGATACCGGTAGGTCCGCCGCCGCGGTCAGCTGCCTGATGATCTGCGGGTACCACGTGGACACGCTCCAGAACGCGATCAGGGCACCTGTGGCAAGGGCGGTGCAGACCAGCATCGGCCGCCGCAGCGGAGGCGCGAACAGCCGCCACAGCACGAACCGGTCGTGAGCGACGCTGGCACCCTGAGCTTTTCGCTGGCGCCGGGAATCGAGGTGCGCGCTGATCTCCGGTGGCTCGGGGACGAACCGCCGGATGAACCAGACCACGAACGCGGGCAGGCCCGCCAGCATCAACATGGCCCGCCAGCCCTGGCTGCCCATCAGGGCGTAGGCGCCCGCGGCGGCGAAGAACCCGGCGGCGTAGCCGGCCATCATCACCCCGCCGGCTCGGGCTCGGAAGCGGTTGCGCCAGGTTTCGGCGATCAGCGCGGCGCCGACTGGGGCTTCAACCCCTGAGCCGAGACCGGCAATGAACCGCAGAATGCCCAGTTGCCACCAATTGTCGGCGAACGCGGCCGCGGCGCTGAACACCGCATAAGTCAGGATGCCGACCGAGAGCACGCGGGTGCGGCCGAAATAGTCGGCGAGAATTCCGAACAGGATCCCACCGGTCGCCCACCCCGCGAGGAACAGGGCCATCGTCAGCCCGCCGTACATCCCGATCGACGCCCGGGTTGCGTCGATGCCGCTGTTCGGCAGAAGCTCGGTCATGGCCGGCCCGAGCACCAGGACATAGAGGCTGCCGGCAAAGCCGTCGAGTCCCCACCCCAACGTGGTGCCGGCCAGCACCAGCCACTGGGTACGGGTGATCTCACGACGCCAGCCGACTCCTGCCCTGGGTGGTCCCGCGGTGTCGATCGCCATCGAATTCCCCTCACTGCGTTGTGGTTTGGTCATGCCGAATCAGTTCAGCCGGTCGGTCTGATGGTCGCCGTACCAGTCGACCGGCTCAGCGGAGGTGCGCACGACGATGGTCTTCACCCACGAGAAGTCGTCGAACGACTCGGTGCCGGCGTCCTTACCCATGCCGGACTCCTTCACGCCGCCCCACGGCAGCGACGGCTCCAGCCGGTGGTGGTCGTTCACCCACACCATTCCGGCGACAACTCGTTCGGCCACGCGATGGGCCCGAGCGACATCGATCGTCCACACGCCGGCACCGAGGCCGTATCGGTTGTCGTTGGCCATCGTGACGGCCTCGGCCTCGTCATCGAAGGGGATCACCACGGCGACCGGCCCGAAGATCTCCGTGGTTGCGACGGACATGTTCATCGTGGCGTCGGACAGCACGGTCGGCCGCAGGAAAAGCCTGCCTGCAGGTGTGGCGGCAGGTCGGGGACGCCGCCTCCGGCGGCCAGCCGGGCGCCCTCGGCCACGCCCACGTCGATCAGGGCGCGAACCTTGTTGCGCTGCGCAGCACTGATCAGCGGTCCCATCTGTGTGTCAGGCAGGCTCGGGTCCCCCACTCGAATCGCCCGTGCGCGGGCGGCCAACGCCTCGACAAATTGTCGATAGATGGCGCGGTGGACAAGGAAACGCGAACCGGCGACGCAGGATTGGCCCGCCGCGACGAACGCCGCGAAGGCCGCCCCCTCGGCGGCGATGACGGGATCCACGTCATCGAAGACGATGATCGGGGTTTTGCCGCCGAGTTCGGCGGTGACGCGGGCGAAGCGTGATGCTGTCGCGACCGCGGCGGCGCGACCGGCCTCGGTCCCGCCGGTCAGCGTGATTTTGGCGATGTCGGGATGTCGAGTCAGTCGTTCGCCCGCCGGGCGCCCGCCGGTCACGACGTTGAGCACTCCATCGGGAAGTCCAGCCTCGGAGAGGATTTCAGCCAATGCGAGTGTGGTGAGCGGGGTCAGCTCCGACGGCTTGACCACGACGGTATTGCCATTGGCCAGCGCCGCCGACAAGCTGCGGGCCAGGATCAGCATCGGGTGATTGAACGGAGTGATGATTCCGCACACGCCCAAGGGAAGCCGCTGCTGGTAGGTCAGGTACGGCCCATCGCCGGGCAGCACGGCGGCACGTTGCGCCGCCAGCAGACCGGCGTTGTAGCGGAACCACTCCGGCACGCGAGACAGTTGAGCACGAGTTTCGGTGATGGGTCGTCCGTTGTTCTGCGCTTCCAGCGTGTACAGCCGCTCACCAGCCGCCTCGATGGCATCGGCCATGCGCAGCAACAACTTTCCACGCTGACTGCGTGTCATCTCCGGCCAGGCACCCTCGGTGAATGCAGTGCGGGCCCGCGCGACTGCCACATCGACATCAGCGGCCGACGCTTCAGGCACGGTGGCGATGACATCCCCGGTCGACGGGTTCAGGATGTCGCGAACCGGCGAGGCGACGGCCGCGGGTATGTGGGGCCGGGCCTCGGTCGGGGCACTGGTATGGCTCATGAGGTCCTCATATCGGGTGGAGTCCGGTGGTCGGCCAGTGGTCGACCAGGTGCATGGAATATGAGTGTCATCACAGCCGAGCACAGGTTCAATGTCATAAGAGACATACTCTTGGGGTATTAATGTCTGCTCGGACACTCATTAATTGGAGGATCGTCGGCATGGAAGATGCACCGCCGGCTCAGAGGCCGGGCTTGGAGCTGCTGACCTGGCTTGACGCGCTGGGCGTGCTGAGCGCCGCGGCGGCGACCGACACCGACGTGAACCAGGTCCTCACCCTGGTCGCCGATACCGCCCGGAAGCTGCTGGGATTCGACTTCTGTGGAGTGTTGGTGCCCGACCCCTCACGCCAGCGGTTGCGGATCGCCGGGTGGAGTGGCCTGTCGGATGACTACGTGCACCGGGTCAACTCCGACCACCCGATCCAACTGGACAGCACCTCGCCGTCGACCAAGGCGTTCCACACCGGCACCGCAGTCGCGATCCGCGACGTGACAGCGGAGCCGGAATTCGCGTTGTGGGCGGGGATCGCTCGCGAACAGGGTTACCGGGCCGTGATCGCAGTGCCCCTGATCGCCCACAACGAAGTGCTGGGCACACTGAACGGCTACTACGCGCCGGTTCACACCTTCACCCAGCACGCCGTGCAGCGAATGATGTTGCTGGCCAATCACGCAGCCATCGCTTTGACCTCGGCGAGCCGCCTCGACGAGCTGCGTGCTCTCAACATCTCCTTGCTCGAACAGAGGGACATACTGCGGCGCTCTGAACAGATTCACGAACAACTACTGGGCGTCACCCTGCGCTCCGGCGGCCTCAACGGCATCGCTGCCACGTTGTGCGAGCTGCTCGGCCGGCCAGTGCTGATCGACGATGCGCGCCATGCCGTGCTCGCCGGAGACGACACGCAGTTCCCGGACGCGGCCTGGCGGGCGGCCGCGGATCACGACGACGCCGGTTCGACACCGGTACCAGTTCGGGCTGACGACGCGGCAGGACAGTGGTTCGTCAGCGCCGTTCGGCTTGGCAGCGAGATTGTGGCGCGAATCTGGTTTCCCGCCAACACTTCTCCCGTGAGCGCCATCGACGCGCGGGCGGTCGAGCACGGCTGCCTGGTGGTGGCATTGGAGTTCCTTCGTGCGCGGACTGCCGACGAGGTCGAACACCGGCTGCGCGGCGAACTGCTGGCGGATCTGCTGGCCAGCCGGACGGCGCCGCCCGAAGACCTCCTGCTGCGGGCCAACCGCCTGGGCCACGACCTCACGCTGCCGCACACAGCGATGGTCGCCGCGCTGACGGGAGCGAATGGGCAATCCGAGCCGCACCTGTATGAGCGGGCGCTATCCCAGGTCGCCAAATTCGCTGCCGCTCACCATCCTCGGCCATTGGTCGCCATGCACGCCGGCCACATCGTCGTGCTATGGCCTCCGATCGCGACGGCCGACGACACCCCGGTCGCGACGGCAGTGCAACGAGCCCTGCAACTCGCCGTCCCCGGTGCCGAAGCCACCGTTGCGATGTCCTCCGAGCACCGTCCTACCTATCGCGAGTCCTACCGCATCGCAAAGGGAACCCTGGAGATCGCGCTGAGAGACGGGCGCATTGGCACGGTCCTGTCCGTCGCAGACCTCGGGATCGTCGGTTTACTTCTGCAGATCGACGACTCAGCCACGCTGCGGGAGTTCGCGTTGCGGACCCTCGGGCCGATCGTGGACTACGACGCCGCCCACCGCACCGAACTCGTGGCGACGTTGCGCGCCTATCTCGCCTGCCGACGGGACCGAACCGCCACCGCCGCAGCCCTGGTCATCCACCCCAACACAGTGGCCCAGCGGTTACGCCGGATCGAGAAGCTCTGCCACCAAGACCTCGATGACCCTGCGGCGATGATGCACTACACCGCGGCGATCACCGTGCACGACCTAGCCGGCGCGTCCTGAGAGCTGCGTACGCTGGACACGCGCGCTCTGATACAGGCAAATAGCCGCAGCGGCAGCAACATTCAGACTTTCCGCGCCACCGGTCATCGGGATTGTCACCCGCCGGTCGGCCAGCGCGGCAACATCAGCGGACAGGCCTTGCGACTCTGGGCCGAACACCCAGGCCGTCGGCGCGGCCAGGACCGGGTCGGCGTCGTCCAGGCTCATCTCGCCATCCAGCGTCGTCGCCAGCACCTGCAAGCCTGCGTCGCGCAGCCGGGCGAAAACATCCTCCGGATCATCGGCGACCACCACCGGCACCGCGAAGATGCTTCCCGCCGAGGACCGTAAAACCTTGCCGTTGTAGGGATCCACACTGTGCCCGGCGAACACGACCGCGGCGGCTCCCATCGCGTCGGCCAACCGGATCAGGGTCCCGGCATTACCCGGCTCCGACAGTTCGACCGCCACCACCACCAGCTGCGGCCGGCCGGCCAGCACCGCATCGATATCGTCGTCGGGCGTCGTACACACCGCGACCAGCCCCGAGGGCGTCACCGTTTCCGACAGCGCCTTGGCCGCACGCTCGGTCACCTGGTGGACAGTCAACCCGGTGAGCAGCGGGGCGTGGCGCTGCGCGGCCGCTTCGGTAGCGAATACCTCGATCACCAGTCCGCGGCGGCCCGCGGCCTCGACCAGGTTGGGGCCCTCGGCCAAAAAGCGCCCAGCACGACGACGCCCGGTGTGGCGCTGCAGTTTTACTGCAGCTGCCACCCGGGCGGATCGTTCAGTGAGTGCCTCTGACTCCGAAATGTCAGGCGGCTTCACCGGAGGGAGCGTTGACGTCCTCCGGCAGCGCTGCCTTGGCGACTTCGACCAGCGCGGTGAACGCGGCGGGATCACTGACGGCGATCTCGGCGAGGTTCTTGCGGTCGACCTCGACACCGGCGGCCTTCAGGCCCTGGATCAACCGGTTGTAGGTGATGTCGTTGGCGCGGGCAGCCGCGTTGATGCGGGAGATCCACAGCTTGCGGAACTCACCCTTGCGGGCACGACGGTCCCGGTAGGCGTAGGTCAGCGAATGCAGCTGCTGCTCTTTGGCTTTGCGGTAGAGCCGCGAGCGCTGGCCGCGGTAGCCCTTCGACGCCTTGAGTACTGTGCGCCGCTTCTTCTGGGCATTGAGTGCGCGCTTCACGCGTGCCATTGGGGTGTTCCTATTCTCGTTCGGTCAGAAAGTTGAGGGTTACGGCGCTTAGCCGTTCAGCATCGCGTTGACACGCTTGGCGTCGTTGGGCGCCACGACGGTGCGACCGTCCAGGCGACGGGTGCGCTTGGTGGCCTTGTGCTCGAGCAGGTGGCGACGGTTCGCCTTCTGCCGCACGATCTTCCCGGTGCCGGTCTTGCGGAAGCGCTTCGATGCTCCGCTATGAGTCTTGGCCTTGGGCATTGGTCCTCAGTTCTACGTGGTCTCTGGGTTTTCGGTGGGTTGCGCCTCCGCCGGGCGCCCCGCGGGGGCGTCGGCGTCGTGCGCCGCCTTGGCGCGAGTCTTCGCGCCGCGGTGCGGTGCCAGCACCATCGTCATGTTGCGCCCGTCCTGCTTGGCGGAGGTCTCGACGAAGCCGTAATCGGCGACATCGGCACCCAGCCGCTGCAGGAGTCGGAACCCGAGTTCCGGTCGCGACTGCTCGCGGCCGCGGAACATGATCGTGACCTTGACCTTGGACCCCGCCTCGAGGAAGCGGATCACGTGACCCTTTTTGGTCTCGTAGTCATGCGGGTCGATCTTGGGCCGGAGCTTCTGCTCCTTGACGACGGTCTGCTGCTGGTTCTTGCGGGACTCGCGCGCCTTCTGGGCTGTCTCGTACTTGAACTTGCCGTAGTCCATGATCTTGCAGACCGGCGGCTTGGCGTCGGGGGCTACTTCGACGAGGTCAAGATCGGCATCCGCGGCGACGCGAAGAGCGTCTTCGATGCGCACGATGCCTACCTGCTCCCCGCCGGGTCCGATCAGTCGGACTTCAGGTACGCGGATGCGCTCGTTGACACGGGTCTCAGTGCTGATGGGGCCTCCCTGGTTCGGTTTCCTGTTCAGACCACCGCGGAGTCACAAGGAAACAGCCGGGGAGAAACCACGCCATCAGCGAGAAGGCCCTGCATGTAGCAGGGCCCAGTGCCGACCGATCACGGCTGACGCCGCCTGCGAAACCGCAGAACAGATACCATTGCGGTACCTGTGACCGGACCGTTGTACCTGCGGAAACATCCGTGGCCGACGGTGGGAGTGGGACTCCACTTGCTGTCCCTGGCGTAAGCCGGGACGGTCGTGCATGCCAGTCTAGCAGGCATGACAGATCCGATTGCACAGCCAGCTGACGCGAGTGACCCGCGGGCACGCGACCTGGCCGACGTCCCCGCCGTGGAAGTGATCACCCGTGCCGCGGTGATGCTGATGAGCGCGGCGGCGGAGAAGATCGGGCTCGCCTCCCCTGATCCCGACACCAGCGAACACCGCGACCTCGACGAGGCCCGTCGGCTGATCACCGCGCTGGCCGGCTTGGTGACCGCCTCTGCGGAGTATCTCGGCCCGCACGCGGGCCCGGTCCGAGATGGCCTCAAGAGTCTGCAGCTGGCTTTCCGCGAAGCCAGCGTTGCCCCCGATGAACCTGGCCACGGTCCGGGCGAGAAATACACCGGCCCCGTCTGGTAGCACACCACAGACAATTCGTATGTCGAAGTAATATCCTCGCGGCACTATGACCGTCACCACGAGTCGGCCAACTTCACGGTTCCGCTGGGTGCCCGCGGCGGCCGGCTGGATCATCGGCGTGATCGCGACGCTGTCGCTGCTGTCGAGCGTCTCGACGATCTTGCGGCATGTCATCCGGATACCGCGGGAGTTCATCAACAGCTATCTGTTCAACTTCCCCGACACCAGCTTCGCGTGGGCGTTCGTCCTTGTTCTGCTGGCCGCCGCGCTCGCGGCGCGCAAACGTATCGCCTGGTGGATTCTCGTCTTCTACATGCTGGCCGCGTCGGTGTGGAACATCACCGATCTGCTGACCGGTGACGAGACCGCAGCCGTGGACGCCGGCGAAGTCATCGGCCTGACGTTCCACATCGCCGCGGCCATCGCACTGGTGCTGGCCTACAAGGAGTTCTGGGCACGGGTCCGCCGCGGAGCCCTCGTCAAGGCCGCCGCGGCGCTGGTGGCCGGCTTGGCCGTCGGCACTGCGATCGGCTGGGCGCTTCTCGAATTCTTCCCCGGCACCCTGGCCCGCGAGGACCGATTCCTGTACGCACTCAACCGGGTCAGTGCGTTCGCCGGTGCCGGCTCCGAATCCTTCACCGGCCATCCACACACCTTCGTCAACGCACTGCTCGGTCTGTTCGGCGCCATGGCGCTGATGGTGGCCGCGATCGTGTTGTTCCAATCCCAGCGCGCCGAGAACGCCTTGACCGGCGAGGACGAATCCGCCATTCGCGGACTGCTGCAGGTGTACGGCAAGAACGACTCGCTCGGCTATTTCGCCACCCGTCGCGACAAGTCCGTGGTGTTCGCCGCCAACGGGCGCGCCGCGATCACCTATCGCGTCGAGGTCGGGGTCTGCCTGGCCAGCGGAGACCCGATCGGCGACCCACGCGCCTGGCCGCAGGCCATCACCGCGTGGCTGTCGCTGTGCCAGGAGTACGGCTGGGCACCGGGGGTGATGGGCGCGAGTTCCACAGGCGCCCAAGCGTTCCGCGAGGCCGGCCTCAACGCCCTCCAACTCGGCGACGAGGCGATCCTCTATCCCGACCAGTTCCACCTGTCCGGGTCCGACATGCGCGCCGTGCGCCAGGCCGTTACCCGCGCCCGCCGCGCGGGCCTCACAGTCCGATTCCGGCGGCATCGCGACTTTTCGCCGGACGAGATGGCCGCCGTGATCACCCGGGCCGACGGCTGGCGCGACACCGAAACCGAACGCGGCTTCTCGATGGCGCTGGGTCGGCTCGGGGACCGCGCCGACGGCGATTGCCTGTTGGTGGAGGCGGTACAGGGCGCGGATGGCGACGAAAGCGACCCGGGACACGTCGTCGCGATGCTCTCGCTGGTGCCGTGGGGCACCAACGGGCTGTCACTGGACCTGATGCGCCGCTCGCCGCAATCCCCCAACGGAACCATCGAGCTGATGGTCACCGAACTGCTGCAGAACGCCGAAGAACTTGGCGTCAACCGCGTCTCGCTGAACTTCGCGATGTTCCGCGCCGCCTTCGAGCAGGGCGCCCAGCTCGGCGCCGGCCCGGTGGCACGGCTGTGGCGCGCCATGCTGGTGTTCTTCTCGAAGTGGTGGCAGCTGGAGACGCTGTACCGGTCCAACATGAAGTACCAACCGCAGTGGGTGCCCCGCTACGCCTGCTACGAGGACGCCCGGCTGGTACCGCGGGTCGGTGTCGCGTCCGTCATCGCCGAGGGATTTCTGGTGCTGCCGTTCTCCCGGCGCACCAAACAGCACACCGGCCACTACTCGGCGGTCCCCGAGGACCTGGCCGCATCGGGACGGTTGCACGCCGACGGCACGGCGCCCGATGCGGTCGACGAACCCGCCGACGACCCCGAGACCCGGCAGCGCGACCGCCTCCCGGACCAGGTTCGTGTCCGGATGGCAAAACTGAAAACGCTGCAGCGCAACGGAATCGACGCTTACCCGGTGGGCAGTCCGCCCACCCACACCATCGCCCAGGCGCTGAGCGCCGCCGACGACGTCACCCTCAGTGTCGCGGGCCGGATCCTGCGTGCCCGTGACTACGGCGGCGTCGTCTTTGCCCAACTGCGCGACTGGTCCGGCGACGTGCAGCTGCTGTTGGACAAAGCGACACTCGACGGCGCCGCCGAAGACTTCGCCGCCGTCGACCTCGGTGATCTCGTCGAGGTGACCGGGCACATGGGGTACAGCAAGAACGGCACCCGATCGGTGCTGGTTCAGCAGTGGCGCATGCTCGGAAAGTGCCTGCGCCCCTTGCCGGACAAGTGGAAGGGCCTGCAGGATCCCGAGGCCCGGGTCCGCGCACGCTACGTCGACCTCGCGATCAACGCCGAAGCCCGGGACCTCATCCGGGCGCGCAGCAACGTGCTGCACTCGATCCGGGATACCTTGTTCAACAAGGGTTTTCTCGAAGTCGAGACGCCGATCCTGCAGCAGATCCACGGCGGAGCCAACGCCCGGCCGTTCAAGACCCACATCAACGCCTACGACCTCGACCTTTATCTGCGCATCGCCCCGGAGCTGTACCTCAAGCGGTTGTGCGTCGGGGGGTCGAGCGCGTCTTCGAGTTGGGCCGGGCCTTCCGCAACGAAGGCGTCGACTTCAGCCACAACCCGGAGTTCACCCTGCTCGAGGCCTACCAGGCGCACGCCGACTACCGGGTGTGGATCGACGGGTGCCGCGAATTGATCCAGAACGCGGCAATCGCCGCCAACGGGTCCGCAGTGGTGATGCGGCCCAGGCAGGACTCCCCGACCAGCTCGAACCGATCGACATCTCCGGCGTATGGACGGTCAAGACCGTGCACGACGCTGTCTCCGAAGCCCTCGGCGAACAGATCGACGCCCACACCGATCTGGCCGTCCTGCGCCGGTTGTGCCACGCCGCGCGGATTCCCTACCTGACCCACTGGGACTGCGGCGCGGTGGTGCTCGAACTCTACGAGCGACTGGTGGAGGAACACACCGAAGCACCGACGTTCTACACAGACTTCCCCACCTCGGTGTCGCCGCTGACTCGTCCGCATCGCAGCAAGCCAGGGGTCGCCGAGCGGTGGGATCTGGTGGCGTGGGGCGTCGAACTGGGCACCGCCTACAGCGAGCTGACCGATCCCGTCGAGCAGCGACGCCGGCTGCAGGAGCAGTCGCTGCTGGCCGCCGGCGGCGATGCCGAGGCGATGGAACTCGACGAGGACTTCCTGCAGGCAATGGAATACGCGATGCCGCCGACCGGCGGCCTCGGCGTAGGCGTCGACCGGGTGGTCATGCTGATCACCGGCCGCAGCATCCGGGAAACGCTCCCCTTCCCGCTCGCCAAACCCCGGTAGCTCGCCGAAGGAACTTCACAGCCACCAGCCAGGAAGTGTCGTCACCATGAGAACGTGACCACGGCTGATCACCAACACATTTCGTTGATGCACGGATGGTTGCCTCTCACGGTGCAGATCGTGGCCGGCCTGGTTCTGGTGTTCGCTGTGGGCTGGCGCACCCGGCGCTGGCGGCTGCTGTGGCTACCGCTGGCCGCGATCGTCGGTATCGCCGCCGCCTGGTTCACCCAATGGAGCATCGCCGATGACGGCCTGGCCGGCGATCCCGCTCCGCAGCAGCTGTGGGTGTGGATAGCCGCAACAGGTCTGGCTGCGGTGGTCGCGGTCGTCGGCTGGCGCGGCACGCGCTGGTGGCGTCGGGGCATGTCGGTGCTGGCGGTACCGCTGTGCGGGCTGGCGACGGCGTTGATGCTGAACCTCTGGGTTGGTTACTTCCCGACCGTGCAGACCGCCTGGAATCAAGTCACCGCAGGCCCGTTGCCCGACCAGACCGACCGCGCCACGGTCACCGCGATGGTGCAGCAACACGCCATCCCGGCCAAGGGAACGGTCGTCAAGGTCACGATCCCCTCGGACGCATCGCATTTCGCACATCGCGACGAACTCGTCTACCTGCCGCCGGCGTACTACGCCACCAACCCGCCGCCGAAACTGCCGACGGTGATGATGATCGGCGGAGAGTTCAACACCCCCGCTGACTGGCTACGCGCGGGCAATGCGATCAAGACGATCGACGACTTCGCGTCCGCACATCACGGCAACGCCCCGGTGTTCGTGTTCGTCGACTCCGGTGGGGCGTTCAACAACGACACCGAATGCGTCAACGGTCCGCGCGGCAATGCCGCCGATCACCTGACCAAAGATGTTGTGCCGTTCATGCTTTCGAATTTCGGTGTCAGTGCCGACCGCGCGAACTGGGGTCTGGTCGGCTGGTCGATGGGTGGTACCTGCGCCGTCGACCTCACCACGATGCATCCGGACATGTTCAGCACCTTCGAGGACATCGCCGGCGATCTGACCCCGAACTCCGGCAGCAAGACACAGACGATCTCCCGGCTGTTCGGGGGCGACGCCGCCGCTTACGCCAACTTCGACCCCGCCACCGTCATCACCAGACATGGCCCCTATCAAGGCGTGTCGGGGTGGTTCGCCATATCCGGCGCACCGTCCGCGCAGCGAGCGACCCCCACCACCATCGAGACCGGCGCGAGCGGCCTCGGTGGCCGCGACGCCAACCCCAATCCCAACGACCAGACCGGCGCGGCGAACACCCTGTGCGGATTGGGCACGGCCAACGGCATCAACTGCTCGGTGGTGGCTCAGCCGGGCAAGCACGATTGGCCTTTCGCCGCGCGCGCCTTCGCCGACGCACTGCCATGGCTGGCCGGCCAGATCGGGACGCCCGGCATCCCGGCGGCCGCGCTGCCGGGCCCGCCGGTGCCCCCACCGGGGCCGGTCACGATCGCTGCCGCCGGGAGGCCGCCCGGAGTACGGTGATCGTCATGCCCGACGAATCCGTCGCCGAACCACCGTTGGACTCCGGCTACAACGAATCCGGGGTGCCCACCTTCGAATCGGTGCAGGAGAAGATCGAGACGCGGTATGGAACTGCGCTCGGCTCAGCCGAACTGGACGCCGAGACGCCGGAGGGCCGCACCATCGAGGAGCAGTACGACGCCCGTCAGCGGGCGGCGGCCGAGCGGCTGGAAGAGATCCGCGCGTCGATGCACAAGCCGGATCAATCCTGACCGGCAAGATCGTCGCGATCACCGGCGCCAGCAGCGGGATCGGTGCGGCGACCGCGCGACTACTGGCGCAGCAGGGTGCGGCCGTGGTTCTCGGCGCGCGCCGCGAGGATCGGCTGCGCGGCCTGGCCGACGAGATCCGCGAGTCTGGCGGCACAGCGCTGACCGTTCCGACCGACGTGACGCAACAGGCCGATGCCGAACGGTTGGTGGAGGCGGCCGTGCAGGAGTTCGGGCGGCTCGACGTGTTCGTCGGCAACGCCGGCATCAGCAGGATCGGGCCGACAACTGATCTCGACGTCGACGGCTGGTCGGCGATGATCGACGTGAACCTGCGCGGGGTCCTGCACGGCATCGCCGCCGCGCTGCCGGTGTTCCGTCGGCAAGGCCACGGCGATTTCGTCACGGTCGTGTCGACCGCCGGGCTGAAGATCGTGCCGGGTATGGGCGTTTACGCCGCGACGAAGAACGCCGTGCGCACCCTGCTGGAGGCGTTGCGTCAGGAATCCACCGACGGCGTCATCCGCACCACGTCGATCTCACCCGGGTACGTCAACACCGAACTGGACTCGTCGATCGAGGATCCCGAGGCACGTCGACAGGCCCGTGCGGCGATGGAGAGTTTCGGTCTGCCGCCCGAGGCGGTCGCCCGGGCGATCGCATTCGCGATCGACCAGCCGCGCGACGTCGAGATCGGCGACATCACGATCCGCCCAACAGTCCAGAGCTAGCTGACCTTGCGCCGCCGGGTTGTCCGCTTGGGTGCCGGCGCCGCGGGCAGCACGTCGGCGAGGAACTTGCCGGTGTAGCTGTTCGGCACCGCCGCCACATCTTCCGGAGTGCCCTGCGCGACAACCGTGCCGCCGCCCGAACCGCCCTCGGGACCCATGTCGATGATCCAGTCCGAGGTCTTGATGACGTCCAGGTTGTGTTCGATGACGATTACCGAATTACCTTTGTCGACAAGGCCGTTGATGACTTTCAGCAGCTTGCGAATGTCCTCGAAGTGCAGGCCGGTGGTCGGCTCGTCCAAGATGTAGACGGTGCGGCCGGTCGAGCGCTTCTGCAGTTCGGCGGCGAGCTTGACGCGCTGCGCCTCACCACCGGACAAGGTCGGCGCCGGCTGGCCCAACCGGACATAGCCCAGCCCCACGTCGACCAGAGTGCGCAGGTAGCGGTGGATGCTGCTGATCGGTTCGAAGAACTCCGCCGCGTCCTCAATGGACATGTCGAGCACCTCGGAGATGGTCTTGCCCTTGTAGTGCACCTCGAGGGTCTCGCGGTTGTAGCGGGCGCCGTGGCACACCTCGCACGGGACATAGACGTCAGGCAGGAAGTTCATCTCGATCTTGATGGTGCCGTCGCCCGAACACGCTTCGCAGCGGCCACCTTTGACGTTGAACGAGAAGCGGCCCGGCTGATATCCGCGAACCTTCGCCTCGGTGGTGGCGGCGAACAGAGTGCGAATCTTGTCGAACACGCCGGTGTAGGTGGCCGGATTGGAGCGCGGGGTGCGCCCGATCGGCGACTGGTCGACTCGGACCAACTTGTCGAGGTGTTCCAAACCGTTGATCCGGGTGTGACGGCCCGGGACCTGGCGGGCCCCGTTGAGCTTGTTGGCCAGCACCGTGGCCAGGATGTCATTGACCAGGGTCGACTTTCCGGAGCCGGATACCCCCGTCACCGAGGTGAGCACCCCGAGGGGGAACGCGACGTCGATGTCGTGCAGGTTGTGCTCCCGCGCACCGATGACGGTGATCTCCTTGCGGCGATCCACCGGTCGACGGATCGCCGGCACGTCGATGCTCAGCTTGCCCGACAGGTAGGCACCGGTGATGGAGTCGGGATTACGCAGCAGATCGGCATACGGACCGCTGTGCACCACCTGACCGCCGTGTTCACCGGCCGCCGGCCCGATGTCGACCACCCAGTCGGAGTGCGCGATGGTGTCTTCGTCGTGTTCGACGACGATCAGGGTGTTGCCCAGATCCCTTAGCCGCGTAAGGGTTTCGATGAGTCGACGGTTGTCACGCTGATGCAGTCCGATCGACGGTTCGTCGAGCACGTAGAGCACGCCGACCAAACCGGACCCGATCTGGGTGGCCAGCCGGATGCGCTGGGCCTCACCGCCGGACAGTGTGCCCGCCGCACGGGACAACGACAGATAGTCCAGCCCGACATCGAGCAGGAAGCCCAGCCTCGACTGCACCTCCTTGAGCACCTGGCCGGCGATGGCCGACTCACGGGCGCCCAGGGTGAGAGCGTTGAGGAACTCCGAGCAATCCGAGATGGACAGTTCGGACACTTCGGCGATCGACTTCGCGCCGTACTCCCCCGCGGCCAGCGTGACGGCGAGGATCTCCGGCTTCAGCCGGGTGCCCTGGCACTCCGGGCACGGCACGTCGCGCATGAACCCGTCATAGCGCTCTTTCATCTGCTCGGATTCGGTCTGCTCCATCCGCCGGTGCAGAAACGCCATCACACCTTCGAACTCGGCGTAATACGACCGGGTCCGGCCGTACCGGTTCTTGTAGCGGACGTGGACCTGCTCGTCGCAGCCTTCCAGAATTGCCTTGCGCGCCTTGGCCGGAAGCTTGCGCCACGGGGTGTTGACGTCGAATCCCATCGACTCACCCAGGCCGGCCATCATCCGGGTGAAGTAGTCGGCGGTATGGCCCATCGCCCACGGCGCCACCGCACCGTCGGCGAGCGTCAGATCCGGGTCGGGAACCACCAGCTCAGGGTCGACTTCCTTGCGGATGCCGAGGCCGCTGCATTCCGGGCAGGCGCCGTAGGGCGAGTTGAACGAGAACGACCGCGGTTCGAGGTCGTCGACAGCAAGGGGATGTCCGTTGGGGCAGGCCAGCTTCTCGGAGAACCGCTGCTCGCGGTGCGGGTGGTCGTCCTCGCGGTCGACAAACTCCAGCACGACGATGCCGTCGGCCAGATTCAACGCGGTCTCGACCGAGTCGGTGAGGCGCTGCTTGGCGCTGGTCTTGACCGTGAGCCGGTCAATGACCACCTCGATGTCGTGCTTTTCCTGCTTCTTGAGCTTCGGCGGTTCGGTCAGCGAATGGACGACGCCGTCGACCCGGACCCGGCTGTAGCCCTGGCTGTTGAGCTTGTCGAAGAGGTCGACGAATTCGCCTTTGCGGGTGCGCACCACCGGCGCCAGCACCTGGAACCGCAGACCTTCATCCATGGCGAGCACCTGGTCGACGATCTGCTGGGGGGTCTGCCGTGCGATGCGCTCTCCGCATACCGGGCAGTGCGGGGTGCCGGCGCGGGCGTAGAGCAGGCGCAGGTAGTCGTAGACCTCGGTGATGGTGCCGACCGTGGAGCGCGGGTTGCGGTTGGTGGACTTCTGGTCGATCGACACCGCCGGGGAAAGCCCCTCGATGAAGTCGACGTCCGGCTTGTCCATCTGACCGAGGAACTGGCGCGCGTAGGCCGACAGCGACTCGACGTAGCGGCGCTGCCCCTCGGCGAAAATGGTGTCAAACGCCAACGAGGATTTGCCCGATCCGGACAGCCCCGTGAAGACGATCAGACTGTCGCGGGGCAAGTCCAGGTCGATGCCGCGCAGGTTGTGCTCACGCGCGCCTTTGACGATCAGCCGGTCAGCCACCGGCCCCCCTTCCTGCGGGTTTGTTGGCGAGAGGACGCCGCTCCCCATGCTATGTCGACCCACCGACAAGTAACGTGGCGACCATGACAGTCGTCGCCGACACCTACACCGGACACGTCGAACCGCAGACCGCGGCCCGCAGGACGGTGCCCGGCGCCACCATCGTGAAAATGTCCGTGGGCCCGATGGACAACAACACCTACGTGGTCACCTGTTCCCACTCCGGGGAAAGTTTATTGGTCGACGCCGCCAACGATGCCGAGCTGCTCGTCGACCTGGTGCGGGAACAGGCGCCGAAGCTTGCCCTCATCGTGACGAGCCACCGGCACTTCGATCACTGGCAGGCGCTCGAAGCACTGGCCGAGGCGACCGGAGTCCCGACCGCCGCCCACGAACTCGACGCCGAGCCGCTGCCGGTGACACCGCAGCGCTTCCTGGCCGACGGCGACACGATCAACGTCGGTGACCTCGTCTTCGACGTGATCCATCTGCGCGGGCACACCCCCGGCTCGGTGGCGCTGGCGCTGCGGCCGGCCGGCGAACGGACCGCCACCCACCTGTTCACCGGCGACTGCCTGTTCCCGGGCGGTGTCGGCAAGACGTGGGAACCCGGTGCGTTCGAGCAACTACTCGGCGACGTGGACAGCAAGGTGTTCGGCCGGTACGGCGACGACACGGTGGTCTACCCCGGGCACGGCGACGACACCACGCTGGGCGCCGAGCGGCCGCACCTCAGCGAGTGGCGCGAGCGCGGTTGGTAGGCCGCGTCAGGGGCAGGTCGCAACCACCTCGAACGGCTTGCTGACCTGGTTGCCGGCCGAGTCCGACCCGCTGGCGGTGCCCTTGATGGTGTACGTGTTGCCGTCCTTGGTGGCGGTGGCCGTGTCGCCGGGGACCCCGTCGGTGAAATTCAGCACCACCCCGTTGATGTCGCCAAGTCCGACGACGCGGACCTTGGACGCGTCCTGCTCGAGACCGACGATCACCCCGGTGATCACCTCTCCGATGGCGATCGAGAACTTGCCGTCGGTCGTCGAGCACACCACCGGACCGTCGACCTGCTTGGCCTGACCGTCGATCGTGACCTTGGCGCCGGTCCCCGCGGCCGCGGCACTCGTCGTGGTCGCCGCCGAGGTCGCGGTTGCGGCCGTCGACGTCGTCGTCGCGTCACTGGAGCTGCCGTCCGTCGAGCAACCGACCCCACCAACCATCAAAATGCCAACTGCGCCAACGATACTCAGCGATCGAACCGTCATGACTGTCTCCTCCGCCTGACCGGCCACCCCGGGGCGAGCCTAGACCCCCGGCACCGACCGAAGAATGATTTGGCGATCCCCGAGGTAATCGGCTGGCAAAATGCCGTGTCGAACCGAAAATACCGCTCGGGGACATCCGGGACGATGCCCCCTACGCAGCGATTTCGTCCGGTAGCGTAGGCACCGCTTTGCCCCGCCGGCCAGTCAGAAAATACGGAGACATCGATGACTCAGCAACCACCCGGATATGCTCCGCCACCGGCTCAACAGCCGAAGAGCCATCTGGCGCTCGCCATCCTGGCGACTATCTTTTGCTTCCCGATCACCGGCATCGTCGCGATCGTGAAAGCCGCCCAGGTGAACGGCTTCTGGGTCGGCGGCAACTACGCGGGAGCAGAGGCATCGTCCAAGAGCGCGATGAAGTGGATCCTCTGGAGCGTGGCGATTGCGGTCATCATCGCCGTGATCTACACCATCCTCTTCGCCACCGGCGTGATGACCGCGGACATCGACACCAGCACGTCGTGATCTCGACAGAGGCTGGGCAGGCGACCGACGGTCGCCTCACCCGCCTCGGCCCGCCACTGCTCGTCGGAGCGCTGGCGGCTGGCACCTGTGCTGCCGTGTGGATCGGTGACCCCACCACACCGGGTGGCTTTCTTCCCGTCTGCCCGACGAAAGCCCTTCTGGGCGTTGACTGTCCGGGCTGCGGCACCCTTCGCATGATCTATTCGCTGCTACACGGCGACCTGTTGGCGGCGATCCGATTCAACGCACTGGCCTTGGTAGCGCTCGGCTTTCTGGCGGTCGCCTACGGAACCTGGACCTACGGTCGGGTCACCGGTCGTCAGCTCACCGGATGGCAACACCATCGATGGGCCCCGTTCATCACGCTCGGGCTGGTGTCGGTCTGGTTCGTCGTACGCAACGTGCCCTTCGCACCGTTCACCGCACTGCGCGTCTGACGTCTCAGAGCCAGCCGCGTCGTTTGAAGGTCACGTAGAGAAGCCCCGACACCAAGACGATGATCACCGCGCTGGACACCAAGCCGACCACGCTCTGAAAGCCCGGGTAGGGGACGTTCTGTCCGTACCACCCGGTGACCGCGGTGGGCACCGCAATGATCGCCGCCCAGCCGGTGAGTTTCTTCATGATCGTGTTGAGTCGCGCGTCCTGCAGCGACAGATTTGTCTCGAACACCGTCGTGATCATGTCGCGCAACGACTCTGTCCACTCTGCCGCGCGAATCACGTGGTCGTAGAGATCGGAATACCAGCTGTCGAGTGCGACGGTGTCGGCGTGCTCGGCGCGGCGGCGCATGATCGTGTTGATCACCTCGCGCATGGGCAGCACGACCCGGCGCAACTCCACGAGTTCCTTACGCAGCCGGTAGGTGGAGCGCTGGATCGTGCGGGTCACCGCCCGGTCGTCGAACAAGCCGTCCTCGAGCGCTTCGATGGCGTCATCGAGCTGCTGGATGGTGTCGAACTGCCCGTCGACGATCACATCGAGCAAGCCGTGCAGCAACGCCGGCGGACCCATCTTCAGCAGATCGGCGTTCTCATCCCACCGCCGGACCACCTCGTCGATGTCGAAAACAGGCTTCTGCGGGTCTATTTCGTGACGGACGGTGACAATTCCCGCCGGCAGCACGAAGATGGACACCCTCGTCAGCAGCAGACGCGACTCCAGATCGTTGGCCAGCGGCGGGGCCAGCGCAGTGGCGTACACCGTCAGAAACGTATGCGTCGCATACCGGGTCGCCTTCGTGCGTTCGGCGTGCGCGACGGTGTCCTCGATCGCGTGCTGATCGAAGCCGAGCTCCTGGGCAAGCTCACACAACACGTCGTGATCCGGATTGCACATGTCCACCCAGACCAGCGCGTCGCGCTCAGCAAGATGGTTTGAGGTCTCCTGCAGCGGAAAGTCTTCCGCTTTAAGTACGCCATCGACCCACAGACGGGTTCGGCAGTAGGTCATCAGACCAGTCTGCGCCTACCCCCGACCGGGCCGGCTAACCGGTGGTGTGAACGATCAGCACGTCGCTCTTGGACCGGCGCGCCACGTTGGCCGGCACCGAGCCCAGCAGACGGCCGGCGATCGTGCTCAAGCCGACGTTGCCGACGATCAGGAGATCGGCGCTGACTTCTTCGGCCAGTTCCACCAGGGCGTCAACCGGAGCGCCGACGACGGCCCGCTCTTCGACCTCGGCGGCGCCTGCGGCCTTCGCGCGGTCGCGTGCCTCACGCAGGATCGCGTAGATGGGGGCATTGCCCGCCATCTTGTAGCCCTCGTCCTTCAGCAGGTCGGCCGCGCGGGTGTCCTCATTTGCCGGGAAATAGGCGGTCGCCACGATCACTTTGGAGCCAGGTTCGGAGGCGAGGTAACCCGCCCGGTCGACTGCACGCAGCGATGAATCCGAGCCGTCCGTGCCGACGACCACGGTCTTGTAACCGCCCATTCGTACCCTCCAGTCTCCAATTTCAACGCCACCGGGAACACTATCGCTTTGGCACCTCACAAGGGTGCGATTCACGTCACGCGGCAATTCCGGCGCGCCGCACGATGCCACTCTACCGGCGAAAATAGCGTCCCCAACAGTTGCGTGAGGCGCGCGACAGCACCCGCAATTGCATATCCACATCGCATCCGATTCGCGATTGTCGACGCTGCCACATCAATGATGACCAATGGGCTCAATTCAAAACCGCGCGAATTATGCCAGGCACGACCCGTAGTTCGCCGAACCGGATTGGTGGGCCGCGGGTTAACGTTTGGCCCACCATCGACCGCGGTACAGGACGACCCACGTGAGTATCACCCTTCGGCCCGAACGGGTCCTCGACGACGAGCAGCGACGCGCCGCCCCCGCGCGACCGCTCGACGCCGTGTGGGTGGCGGTGTTCGCCGCCGCGCTCAGTGCCGCCGGAGCGGCGCGGCCATCGCTGTGGTTCGACGAAGCTGCCACGATCTCCGCTTCCACACGGCCGATACCCGACCTGTGGCGCATGCTCGGCAACATCGACGCCGTTCACGGCCTGTACTACCTGCTCATGCACGGCTGGTTCGCGGCGTTCCCCGCGACCGAGTTCTGCTCGCGGTTGTCCAGTTCGGTCGCCGTGGGCTTGGCAGCCGCCGGCGTGGTGGTGCTTGGCCGCCTTCTGTCGACCCGCTCAGTTGCGGTGACCGCAGGTCTGGTTTTCGCGATGCTCCCCCGCGTGACGTGGGCCGGCATGGAAGCCCGATCCTATGCACTGACCATGGTCGCCGCCGTCTGGCTCACGGTGTTGTGCGTGGTCGCGTTGCGCCGCGACCGTCCGAGATGGTGGGTGGGATACGCAGCACTGGCAGCCGGCGCCGCGCTGTTGAATGTCTTCTCGATTCTGCTGCTGCCGGTGCACGCCGTGATGGTCGCGACCATGGCTGAATCCACCAAGGCGCGGTGGCGCTGGGTCCTGTCAGCGGCGGCAGCTTGCGCTGCGACGGCCCCGTTCCTGTTCTTCACCCAGACCCAGCTGTTCCAGGTGGGATGGATCTCGTCGCTGAGCGGCCGAACCACTGGAATGATCTTGGTAGAACAGTACTTTGACCGTTCACCACCCGTCGCGGCGTTGTGCGGGCTGCTTGGTCTCGCCGGCCTGATGTCGTGGCGGCGGGCCGGGTGGCGCCCGCGGCGTCTGGTCGTAATCACCCTTGCGTGGATCGTTCTGCCCACTGTTGTCGTGCTTGGGTATTCGATGCTGCGCGATCCGGTCTACTACCCGCGCTACCTGTCGTTCACGGCCCCCGCGATGGCCCTCATCCTGGGCCTCTGCATCGTGGCGGTCGGTCGCTCCTCCCGCGCGTGGATCACCGCCCTGCTCGTGGTGTTCGCGATCGCCGCGACGCCGAACTACCTTGCCCAGCGCGGGCCCTATGCCAAGGAAGGCATGGACTACAGCCAAGTCGCCGACGTCATCACCCGGCACGCGGCACCGGGCGATTGCCTCGTGATGGACAACTCGACGGCATGGAAACCCGGCCCGATCCGCCCGCTGATCGCCGCGCGACCCGCAGCGTTCGCCAAACTGCGCGACTACGGCCGTGGCCCAACCGGCATCCAACGAAACATGTTGTGGGACGCTCACATTGCGGTCTGGACGTGGGCGGACAAGATGCCCGATTGCCCGGCGATCTGGACAGTGTCCGAGCACGACAAGTCCTTGCCGCAGCACGAGCAGGGACCGGCGCTACACGCGGGTCCGCGACTCGGTCGGGCGATGGCCTACCAGGTGCCTTACCGATTCGGCTACCGCATCGTCGAACGCTGGCAGTTCAATTTCGCACAGGTCACCAAGTCACTTCGTTGATGCGCCACCGGATACCGACGCCAACCCGCACAGATGGCGTCCAACGCCGCACAAACATTGCCGGGCAGTGATTTTCGGCTGCCCACCGATTCAGCCGAGCCGCGGGGCTACTATCCGGCTGAAGAGAAAGCGAGCGCTGATGCCCGCACCGACCGAAGACCTCACTGCGCGACTGCGTGACGGACGGTCGGTGTGTTACGCGCAGTACGGCGCACCGGACGGCGAGGTCGTCGTCAGCGCCCACGGCGGACTGGCCTGCAGGCTGGATGTGGCCGCCGCCGACGCCGCCGCGCACACCACCGGCGTCCGGTTGATCTCGCCGGACCGGCCGGGAATCGGTGGATCCGACGTGCAGCCCGGCCGCACCCTCCTGGACTGGGTCGACGACGTGGCCGACCTGATGGATCAGCTCGGCATCGAACGATTCGCCGGGATGGGCTGGTCGATGGGTGGCCAGTACGCGGCCGCGCTCGCCTGGGGGCTGCCCGACCGGGTGCGGCGGGTGGCGATCGTCGCCGGGGCGCTGCCGCTGACCGAGCCGGGAGTGTTTGAGCGACTGCCGGCATTCGACCGGATCTACACCCGGCTCTCGCAACGCGCACCGTGGCTGGTCACACCGTGTTTCGCCACGATGGCGCTGGCCGCGCGACGGGCGCCCGCGCTATACGGGCGCCTGGCCGCCGGCCAGCTGGGCGCAGCGGACGCGGCCGTGTTGCGTGACGAGGGCTACGACGAGTTCGCCCGGATGTCCGCCGAGGCCCTGCGCCGACCCGACGGTGTCGCCGAGGACTACCGGGCCTGGATGCGACCGTGGGGCTTCGCTCCCGAACAGATCACCGTCCCCACCGATGTCTGGGGCGGTCAGCAGGACGAACTGGTCGACCACGCCTGGCCGCCCGAGCTGGCCCGCCGCATTCCCGGCGCGACCCTGCACGAGCGACCCGGCGGGCACTTCCTGGCTCGCCTCTACTACCCGGAGATCTTCGCGAGCTTGCTCGAGGGTGCTTGATCCCCCGGCTCGTCGGACGTCAGTTACCGAACCACCGGTTCGCCGGCGGCAGTTCGGTGCCCAGCAGAGCCCCGGCCGGAGCACCGGATTCGGTTCCCGCCTTCGCCGACCAGCCCGTGCCGACGCACAGCAGGTCCCGCGGCGTCGAGATGGTCGACGGCAACGGAATCCCGAAGCCCGGGATGCCGGGGATCGTGATCTGCGGCGGTGAGAGCAGCGTCGCGACACCTTGTGCCATCGTCGGCAGCAGCTGCGCGGGGGCGTGGGCAGGGTGCCCGCGGCGTCGGAGATCGGCGCCGACGGGATCAGGGTTCCGAGGCCGCCCGGCGTGGGGCCGATGTAGCTACCCGGACCACCCGGCAGCACAGTCGGCGGGGTCGGCGGGGTCGCCACCCGATTGCCGCCCGGCGTACCGGGCACCGCGGCGGGCGGAGTCGGCAGGCCAGCACCGCCACCGCCACCCGGACCACCCGGCACCGCTGCGGGCGGCGTGCCCGGAGTCACGATGTTGTTGGTGAACGGAGTGCCCGGCACCGCGGCAGGAGGAGTGGGCAGGCCAGCGCCGCCACCACCTCCTGGACCACCCGGAACGGCACCCGGAGGCGTCGGAACTCCACCACCACCGCCACCACCCGGACCACCCGGAACGGCACCCGGAGGCGTCGGAACTCCACCACCACCGCCGCCACCCGGACCACCCGGGACCGCACCCGGAGGCGTCGGAACTCCACCACCACCGCCGCCACCCGGACCGCCGGGAACAGCTGCCGGCGGAGTCGGGATACCGGCACCACCGCCGGCGTCAGCGGCCGCGGGCAGCGCCCCCGGCGGGGCGGGCACGCCGGCTGCGGCAGCGGCGATGTCGGCCGCGGGCACACCGGCCGACGGCGCGACGACACCCGAGGCGTCGGCGACCGGCGCGCCGACAGCGCCACCAGCTCCGGCAGCGCCTGCGCCACCACCGCCACCAGCTCCAGCGGCTGCGAGCCCGGAGTTGTCAGAGACCGCTGCGGCCGGTACACCGGCTGCTCCGGCGTTGTCGGTGATCGGTGCCGCCGGAACAGCGGCGCCGGCGTTGTCGGTGATCGGCGCGGCCGGGACGCCGGCGGGGCCGGGAATGCCGCCACCTTCGCCGACCGGCACGCCGGGCACGCCGGCCGGTGGGGTGGGCACACCGCCACCGGTGCCACCACCGGGACCACCCGGGACGGCGGCCGGAGGCGTCGGCAATCCACCACCGGTACCTTCACCCGGGCCACCGGGAACCGCGCCCGGAGGCGTCGGCAGACCGCCACCGGTACCTTCACCCGGGCCACCGGGAACCGCAGCGGGCGGGGTCGGCAGACCGCCACCGGTGCCTTCACCGGGCGCGCCGGGAACGGCGGCCGGCGGGGTCGAGCCGGTCTCGACGAGGTTGCCTCCGGGAGTACCGGGTACCGCGGCCGGCGGGGTCGGCAGACCGCCACCGGTGCCCTCACCGGGCGTACCGGGAACGGCAGCCGGCGGGGTCGGAAGCGATTCGTCGCCAGGGGTTCCCGGCGTTCCGGGGATCACCTGCGGCGGCGTCGGCGGGATTTCCATGCCGGGGGTTCCCGGGGTGCCGGGCACCGCCACGGGTGTTCCCGGCACATTCACGTTGACCGGGACGCCGGGGCCACCCGGGACCGCGGCGGGCGGGGTGACGGTGCCCGGGGTCGACGCCGCGCTGGGCACACCCGGCAGGGTGACCGGCGGAGTTCCGGGAACGTTGAGCATGCCGCCACCGAGCGGGACGCCCGGCACCGAAGCTCCTGGCGGCGGCAGCGTGCCGGACGCATCGTTGATCACGTTGCCGGGCACCGCGGCCGGCGGAACCCCTGGCGTGTTGACAGTGACCTGGTTCGAGCCGCCGGGGACGCCGGGAACCTCGGCCGGAGGCGTCGACACGGAGCCGTTCACGTCGCCACCGGGGACCGCCGCCGGCGGAACCGGCGGGGTTCCACCGGAGCCCGGGATCGACCCACCGGGGACCTCGGCCGGCGGAGCCGGCGGAGTCACAACGGATTCGGGCACAACATCGCCGGGGACCGCGGCCGGCGGAACCGGCGGGGTTCCACCGCCACCGCCACCGGGAACACCCGGAACGCCAGCGGGCGGAGTACCCGGGACGTCGCCACCGCCACCACCGGGAACACCCGGAACACCGGCAGGCGGAGTACCCGGGACGTCGCCACCGCCACCACCGGGAACACCCGGAACGCCAGCGGGCGGAGTACCCGGGACGTCGCCTCCACCGCCGCCGGGGATACCCGGCACGCCGGCGGGCGGCCCGGGCGGGACCGCGCCGCCACCGGGGACAGCGGCGGGAGGAGCTGCGGCCGGCGGCGCGGGCGCCAGACCGGAGGCGTCGGCGAGCGGGGCGGCCGGAACACCTGCCGCCGGTGCGGGAGGAACGAGTCCGTTGGCATCAGAGATCGGGGCGCCCGCATCGCCGGCACCGGCAGGCAGAGCGCCGGGCGCGCCGGGGCCACCGGCACCCGAGCCTTCGCCGGCACCGCCGCCACCTGGGCCGCCGGCACCGCCACCGGGCGCACCGGCTCCGCCACCACCGGGCAGACCGGCAGCCGCGTCACTCACCGGGGCACCGGCCGCGCCGGCACCGCCGTTGGGCACGCCCGCAGCGTCACTGACAGGAGCGCTGGGCACACCTCCGGGCGGGGTGGGGATACCGCCACCGCCACCACCGGGAGGAGTACCGGGAACGCCACCGGGCACACCCGGAATACCGCCACCCCCTCCACCGGGAGGAGTACCGGGAACGCCACCGGGCACACCCGGAATACCGCCACCGCCACCACCGGGAGGAGTACCGGGAACGCCACCGGGCACACCCGGAATACCGCCACCGCCACCACCGGGAGGAGTGCCAGGAACGCCGAGCGGCGTACCGGGGACGCCCCCACCGCCGGGAACCCCGGGAGCGCCGGGAACCGCGGCGGGCGGCGTCGGGATGCCGCGTGTCGTGCTGGTCCCGGGCGCGCCGGGGACGGACGCCGGCGGGACGGTCACGCCGCCGGTGCCGGGCATCCCGGGCGAGCCGGGAGCGCTGGCCGGGGGGACGCGAATGGTGCCGGGCACGGTCGCCGGCGGGATGGGACCGCCCGCGGTCGGCGGATTGTTCGTGAACAGCGTGTTCGACGTGCCGGGGATGCCCTGGGAGAGGTCAGGGGGCGTCGTCAGACCTTGGTGAAGGATGCCCATGCACGGAACACCGGGGCTGCCGAAGTCGGCAACCGCACGGGGGCTGAACAGCGGAGCCGTCCAGAAAAACCCCGCCGTCGCCATGGCAGTGACCGCCGCCACGCGAGAGGTGGTCCGAGACATCATTTCCCCGTTTCTGTGAGAGGCCTGACAGGGAAACTACAGACGTGTAAGTACCTAACCCGGGCCAGCCATTCAGGGGGTTACCGAACTGTTGCTAAGCGGTGTTGTCGCGGTTACCCCGGCGACAATTTGATCGCGCAAGCACTCACTGAAGTGCAGGTCGCGCGGCGAACCGGATTAGGACTTGCGGGCGCGCTTGAACACCTTGTCCAAGTCCTTGCCGCTGACGCCTCTGAGTTCGGCCTGTCGGACTTTGTGCAGCACGAGCGGGCAGCGCTTGCAGCGTGGCGTGCTCCGACAGCACTTCTTCTTCGACTTCGCCACGGCCGCCAACGGTACAGAAATCAAGATCAGAGCGAGTGACGGGATTCGAACCCGTGTAAACGGCTTTGCAGGCCGGTGCCTAGCCACTCAGCCACACCCGCGTGTCAGGCCATACTTTTCCAGCGCGGCCGCGACTCGCCCATCTTTTGGCTCAGCGTGATTGCTGCCCGGGCCGCCGCGAGGCGAATACGGTGGCGACATGCAGATCTGGTTGGCCGACCCGCCGTTGCTCGGTGGCCCCGGACAGGGCACCCGGCAGATCGTCGAACTCCTGATCGCCTTCGGGTTGACCGCGTTGATCGGCCTGGAGCGCGAGATTCACGGCAAGAGCGCCGGCCTGCGTACCCAGACGATCGTCGGCACGGCGTCAGCGCTGATCCTGATCGTCAGCAAGTACGGCTTCTTCGACGTGCTGACCCCAGGGCTGGTCGAGGTAGACCCGTCGCGGGTGGCCGCCCAGATCGTCTCCGGCATCGGCTTCCTCGGCGCCGGGTTGATCATCACCCGGCAAGGCGCAGTGCACGGGCTGACCACGGCGGCCGCGATCTGGGAGTGTGCGGCCATCGGCATGGCCGCCGCCGCGGGACTGGTGAAGCTTGCGATCGTCGTCACGATCCTGCACTTCGTGATCGTCCTGGGCTTCAACCCGCTCAGCAGACGTCTCACCGCGCGACTGGCCGGCTCGGTACGGCTGCGGGTCACCTACGACGTTGATCATGGCGTACTGACCCGCATCCTCGCCACCTGCGAAAAGCACCAGTGGAGCCTCACCGAGCTGAGCACCGACAGCGACGGCGGCGTCATGTTGACGTTGTCGGGCACCCAAATCCTGCGCGCCCCAACCACAGTCGCGGCGATAGCCGGCGTCACCGGGGTGCACCGGCTCGACGAGAAGGACGAGTAGGTCTCAGTCCGTCCGGCCGCGCCCGGATCGGTAGGAGGCCACACAACCCACTGCCGCAAGAACAGCGAACGCGCCGAACATCAGCCTGCTCGCGCCCGCATCGGGCGTAACACGCAGATTCACCACGACACCGGCCAACCCCGCGCCGAACGCACCGCACATCAGCTGCACGGTGCTGATCGCGGCCGCGGCCACCGCCTGCTGAGGCGCGTCGTCGACCACCGAGCCCATCGCCCACGCCGAAAGATGCGGCCACGCCATCCCGATGCCGGACCCCGTGATGGCCAGCGCCAATCCCCACAGGGCTACGACTGTTGTTGGCGCACCGTCGGTTTGGGTCACCGCCGCCAGCGCCAGACCCGCAGCCATCACCAGTGGGGCGATCGCCACCACCCGCACCGTGATCCGGACATTGGTGATCGACGCGCTGGCGATCTCGCCCACCGTCCAACCCACCGACAGAGCCGCACCCAGGAAACCCGCCACCACCGGCGACAGGCCGCCCAGCCGCTGACCGAACAGCGGCACATACATGTCCACCATCGTGGCCGCCATCAACAGACCCAACGTCAGGTAGATCCACTTCAACGGCCCCGGCTCGAAAGCTTTGCGCGGCAACACCGCAGCCGAAGCCCGGCGGTCGACGACGATGAACACCCCCACCAGCACGGCACTCACGACCAGCAGTCCCGCGATGACGCCCGCGCTGTGCGGAATCACCGCCGCACTGACCGTCAGCGCCGCCACACCGAGAAGCAGCAACGACCACAACGGAATTCGCGTCCGAGGCGGCTGCTGGTCGGTCTCGGCCCGGGCCGGCAACGCCAGCGGCACCAGAACGCTCATCGCCACCGCGAGAACCGCAAGCAACCCGAATCCGCCTCGCCACACGCCGAATTGGGCGAACAAGCCACCGGTGGCCGGACCCACCAGAGTGCCGACTCCCCACATCGCCGAGACCACCGCCGACGCGCGGGTCCACAGCCGGTCGGGCAGCGCCGCGCTGATCACCGCATAGCCGAGACCGGCCAGCACACCCCCGGCCAAGCCCTGCACGACCCGCCCGCCGAGAAGCAGCGGCATCGACGGCGCCAGCGTGCACAGCGCACTGCCCGCCGCGAAGGACAGCAACGCGCCCAGATACGCCGCGCGCGGGCCGAATCGGGTCAGAACCGGTCCCACCGTCGTCGCCGCGGTCACCGACGCGACCAAATACACGGTCGTCACCCAGGCGTAAAGCCGCTCGCCACCGATGTCGGCGACGGCGCTCGGAAGCAGGCTGATGGTGATGAATTCGTTGATGGCATAGATCGCCACACCACCGGCCAGCACGATGACGGCGCCGAGATAGTCGCGGCCCAGCAGCTCGCGCCAGCTGCCTGCGGCCGATGCGGTCGTCTCGGTCATGGCATCACCGTAAAGGCTCAACCACGGTTGAGCTCAAGCGCGCCCGGCTATTTCAGCCCGGCCGCGTCCATGCCGCGCAATTCCTTCTTCAGATCCGCGATCTCGTCGCGGATCCGCGCTGCCAGCTCGAACTGCAGGTCGCGAGCCGCCGTCATCATCTGCGCGGTCAAATCTTTGATCAGGTCCGCGAGTTCGGCCCGCGGCATGTTCGAGGTGTCGCGGCCCTCAACGATGCCCGCGCTGACCGCACGACCCGGCTCGCCCTGCGCCCGCCGGCCTCGGGAGGCGTTGCGCCCCGAGCCGCCGACCTCGATCGCTTCGGTGTCGTCGGCCTCCCGGTACACCTGATCGAGGATGTCGGCGATCTTCTTGCGCAACGGCTGCGGGTCGATGCCACGCTCTTCGTTGTAGGCGATCTGCTTGGCGCGGCGCCGCTCGGTCTCGTCGATGGCTTCTTTCATCGAGTCGGTGAGCTTGTCGGCGTACATGTGCACCTCGCCGGACACGTTGCGCGCCGCGCGGCCGATGGTCTGGATCAGGCTTCGGGTGGAGCGCAGGAACCCCTCCTTGTCAGCGTCCAGAATCGCCACCAGGGACACCTCGGGAAGGTCCAGACCCTCGCGGAGCAGGTTGATACCGACCAGCACGTCGTATTCGCCGAGGCGCAGCTGCCGCAGCAGCTCGACCCGACGCAGAGTGTCGACCTCGGAGTGCAGGTAGCGCACCCGGATACCCATCTCGAGCAGGTAGTCGGTGAGGTCCTCGGCCATCTTCTTGGTCAGCGTGGTCACCAGGACCCGCTCGTCGCGTTCGGTGCGCGCCCGGATCTCGCCGATCAGGTCGTCGATCTGGCCCTTGGTCGGCTTGACCACGACCTTCGGGTCGAGCAGGCCGGTCGGGCGGATCACCTGCTCGACGAATTCACCGCTGGTCTGGCTGAGCTCATACGGTCCCGGCGTCGCCGACAGGTAGACCGTCTGCCCGATCCGGTCTGCGAACTCTTCCCAGGTCAGCGGCCGGTTGTCCACCGCCGACGGCAGGCGGAAGCCGAACTCGACGAGGTTGCGCTTGCGCGACATGTCGCCCTCGTACATGCCGCCGATCTGCGGGACAGTGACGTGGGACTCGTCGATCACCAGGAGGAAGTCCTCCGGGAAGTAGTCGATGAGAGTGGCGGGGGCCGACCCGGCCGGCCGGGCGTCGATGTGGCGTGAATAGTTCTCGATGCCGGAGCAGAAGCCGACCTGGCGCATCATCTCGATGTCGTAGTTGGTGCGCATCCGCAACCGCTGGGCTTCGAGCAGCTTGCCCTGGTTCTCCAGCTCGGCCAGCCGCTCGGCCAGCTCCTGCTCGATCGTCGAGATGGCGATGGCCATCCGCTCCGGGCCTGCCACGTAGTGGGTGGCCGGGAAGATCCGCAGCGAGTCGACCTGGCGGACCACGTCTCCGGTCAGCGGGTGCAGGTAGTACAGCGCCTCGATCTCGTCGCCGAAGAACTCGATGCGAATCGCCAGCTCCTCGTACGACGGGATGATCTCGACGGTGTCGCCGCGCACCCGGAACGAACCACGGGTGAAGGACAGGTCGTTGCGGGTGTACTGGACATCGACGAGTAGCCGCAGCAGGCCGTCCCGGGGTACTTCGGTGCCGACCTCCAGTTCGACGGACCGGTCGAGGTAGGACTGCGGGGTGCCGAGGCCGTAGATGCACGACACCGACGCGACGACCACGACATCGCGCCGGGACAGCAGACTGGATGTCGCCGAGTGGCGCAGCCGCTCCACGTCATCGTTGATCGAGCTGTCCTTCTCGATGTAGGTGTCCGTCTGGGCGATGTACGCCTCAGGCTGGTAGTAGTCGTAGTACGAGACGAAGTATTCAACGGCGTTGTGCGGCAACATCTCCCGCAACTCGTTGGCGAGCTGGGCGGCAAGCGTCTTGTTCGGGGCCATCACCAGCGTGGGCCGCTGCAGCCGTTCGATCAGCCACGCCGTGGTCGCGGACTTACCGGTGCCCGTCGCGCCGAGCAGCACGACGTCGCGCTCCCCGCCCTGATCCGGCGTTCCAGCTCCTCGATCGCGGCGGGCTGGTCACCGGCGGGCTCGTACTCACTGATCACCTGGAACTCGGCGCCGCTGCGCACCAGGCCGCCCACGGCGTCGGCGGCAGGTCGGTACTCCGAGTGCGCGATCACCGGGTGTTCGGTAGCGAATGCCATGTCCCCAGGTTAAGCGTCCCCACCGACACATTCATTCCTCGTTACGCTTGCGCGGTGACCGTCCATCCGCCCAAGCAGGAGACGTTCGACCTGGTCGCGTACACCAACACCGACCCGAAGGGCATCGTGCGGGCGGTGGACGACTACGTGGTCACCCCGTGGGGTCTGTACATGGCCCGCCCCACTCCGGGCCGCGCCCAGTTCCACTACCTGGAGTCGTGGCTGCTGCCGTCGCTGGGTCTGCGGGCCAATGTCTTCCACTTCAACCCCGGCTACGAGCGGCCGCAGGACTACTACCTCGATGTCGGCGTGATCACCGTCGGCGACACCGCCTGGTATGCCGAGGACCACTACCTTGACCTGGTGGTCTACGCCGGTGACCGCACCGACCTCATCGACACCGACGAACTGTTCGCCGCCCACCGCGAGGGCCTGCTGACCACCGAGACCGCGGAGGCCGCCCTGCAGTGCGTCGTCGGCGCCGTCGAGGGATTGGCCCGTCACGACCATGACCTCAATGCATGGCTTTCCAGCGAGGGAATGACACTGACCTGGCGCTGACCCCTTTCGGGCGGGGCAACGAATCGGCAGTCCCCTACCGGACGGGTAGTCTGCCTAGCTATGAGCTCCACCACGCGCGGATGGCTGAGCATCGTCGCCGCGGCCACCCTGGTCGTGGGTTCTCAGTTAACGGCGGCTACCGCGCTGGCCGACCCCGATCCAGCGCCGCCGCCGACGCCCGCGGCCTCCGATGACGCCAACCCGCAGTTGCTGCACAACATCACCTACCGGGCCCGGGCGGACGGCACCTCACGTGGCGCCGTGGTCGCGTACAAGATCGACGACAACAACGTGAACAGCGACCAGCCCACGCTGCTGCCGGGGATGACGTTCGAGGTCAACACGGTTCTGCACGATCCCAAGAAAGCCGGCATGGAGTTGTCCATCCAGTGGCCGTACGGATCGAATCTGCACTGCGAGATCCTGGTGGACGACGAGATCGTGGCGCAGGCGGACCAGTTCATCGCCCCCCGGCTGTTCCGCCCCAAAGATGACCCGCTCTACGGCACCATCCAGTGCGGCGCACCCCTGGATACGCCGGCTCCGAACGCCGCGCCCCCGCCCGCACCTGCCCCGGCGCCGGAACCGACGACTTAGACGTACGCGATCGCCGTACCCTGGGTGCGTGCAGAAACCCGATCGTGTCGCCGAGGCCGGCGCCTGGCTGTTGGAAAACGGTCACCGACTGCTGCTCGCCCTCACCGGCGGTCGGTACCCACGCACCGTGATGGGCATGCTGACCGTCGAGTTGCACACCGTCGGCCGCAAGTCCGGGAAGCCGTATGCCAACCTGTTGACGTCTCCGGTGCACGACAAGGACCGCATCGTCGTCGTCGCATCCAAGGGCGGGCATCAGGACCACCCCGACTGGTACAAGAACGCGATGGCCAACCCGGAGGTCGGCGTGACCGTTGACGGCGCGACGGTTCCGATGCTGGCCCGCACCGCCACCCCAGAAGAGCGGGCCGAGTTATGGCCGCGAGTTGTGAAGTCCTACAAGGGATATGCGGGCTATCAGCGCAACACGCCCCGCGAGATCCCGTTGCTGATCCTGGAGCGCCGCCGAGCGTTCCGATAGTCAGACGGCCGGCGTCCATCCCGTCGTCTCGGCCCATTCCGACGCCCGGCGGTAGGCATCGAGGAACCACGGCTCCTTCGCCTCGGCGTAGGCACCGATGTCTGTGTGCTGAGCCGCGGAATGTTTGACCGCCAGATAGTCGGCACGCACGCCGGGGTTGGCCTTGAGCCAGTCCACGAACAGCAGCGCGAACCGCTGATTAGGCCAACCATCCACCCGGATGTGCACGTTGGTGGGCCGGCCCGGGTCGCCGGAAGCGTGGAAACGCTTGTGCCACAGGGCCGGATCAGTACCGGCTTTCGGTACGTCGGAGGTGATCGCGTCGACGCGGGGGTAACCGGCCCGCAGTAAGTCGTCGGCGAGTTCGTCGGCCACCTCAAGCGAGGCGACCGTCACCTGGACGTCGATGATGTCCTTGGCATCCATACCGGGCACCGCCGTCGACCCGATGTGGTCGATCCGCACCGCCCGGTGCCCGCAGGTGGTGTTGAGCCGGGCCAGGATTCGGCGGGCCTGATCGGGCCAACTGGGATCGGCCGGCACCACCGCGGTCGAGCTCGGCGCCGGGGTCCGGGTGGTGAGGTTGTGCGCGAACGGCAGGATCCGCTGGTACCACAGCTCACGCGCCTGCTCGACGAGCTGCCCGGAGCTGCCGGAGTTGTCCAGCCAAACGTCGGCGACCAGTCGTCGTTGCTCCTCGGTGGCCTGCGCGGCGATCCGGGCCCTGGCGTCAGCCTCGGAGAAGCCGCGATACTCGATCAGTCGCTTGACCCGTACCTCGGGATCGGCGTGCACGATGACGACCAGCGGGAACATCGGCGCCATCTGCGATTCGACCAGCAGCGGAATGTCCTCGACGATCACGGCATCCTCCCCCGCCGCGGCGATCAGCTCCGAGCGTCGAGTCGCCACCAGCGGGTGGACGATGCCGTTCAGGGTCTGCCGCTTCTCCTCGTCGCTGAACGCGATCCCGGCCAGAGCCGGCCGGTTCAGCGCGCCGTCGGGCAACAGGATGTGTGATCCGAACGCGTCGACCAGCTTGGCCAGGCCCTCGGTACCCGGTTCGACGACCTCGCGGGAGATGACGTCCCCATCGACGACGATGCCGCCACATTCCGAGAACGTGGCGGACACCGTCGACTTGCCGGCGCCGATACCGCCGGTGAGTCCAATACGCAGCACTGCACCAGTCTTTCAGGCGCCCGAGACGACGAACGCCCCGGCTCGGGTGAGCCGGGGCGTCAATCGTGGATTACTTAGGCGTTGCCTGCCAGCTTCTCGCGCAGAGCTGCGAGCTGAGCATCGCTGGCCAGCGAACCACCGGCCGACTCACCCGAGCTCGACGAGGACGACGACGAGCCGTTACCGGCCGGACGCTCGGCCGCCTCGGCCTCAGCCTTGGCGAACTTCTCCATCTGCGCGGTGTGCATCTTGTGCCGGCGCTCGGCCTCGGCGTAGCGGGCCTCCCACTCGGTGCGCTGCTTGTCGAAGCCTTCCAACCATTCGTTGGTGTCGGCGTCGAAGCCCTCCGGGAAGATGTAGTTGCCCGCATCGTCGTAGCTGTCGGCCATGCCGTACTTCGAGGGGTCGAACTCCTCGGTGTAGTCCTCGTTGGCCTGCTTGAGGCTCAGCGAGATGCGGCGGCGCTCCAGGTCGATGTCGATGACCTTGACCATGGCGTCGTCGCCGACCTGCACGACCTGATCCGGCACCTCGACGTGGCGCTCAGCCAGCTCGGAGATGTGCACCAGACCCTCGATGCCCTCTTCGACACGGACGAACGCACCGAACGGCACCAGCTTGGTGACCTTGCCGGGCACGATCTGGCCGATGGCGTGGGTGCGGGCGAAGTGGCGCCACGGATCTTCCTGAGTCGCCTTGAGCGACAACGAAACCCGCTCGCGGTCCATGTCGACGTCGAGCACCTCGACGGTGACCTCGTCGCCCACCTGAACCACCTCGGACGGGTGATCGATGTGCTTCCAGGACAGCTCAGACACGTGCACCAGACCGTCGACGCCGCCGAGATCGACGAACGCGCCGAAGTTGACGATCGAGGACACGACACCCTTGCGGATGGCGCCCTTCTGCAGCTGGTTGAGGAACTCGCTGCGCACCTCGGACTGGGTCTGCTCCAGCCACGCGCGGCGCGAGAGCACCACGTTGTTGCGGTTCTTGTCCAGCTCGATGATCTTGGCCTCGATCTCCTTGCCGATGTACGGCTGCAGATCGCGGACGCGTCGCATCTCGACCAGCGATGCGGGCAGGAAGCCACGCAGGCCGATGTCGAGGATCAGGCCGCCCTTGACGACCTCGATGACGGTGCCCTTGACGGCCTCGTCCTTCTCCTTGAGTGCCTCGATGGTGCCCCAGGCGCGCTCGTACTGAGCGCGCTTCTTGGACAGGATCAGGCGGCCTTCCTTGTCCTCCTTGGTGAGGACGAGGGCTTCCACCTCATCGCCGACGGACACAACCTCATTGGGGTCGACGTCGTGCTTGATGGAGAGTTCGCGGGAGGGGATGACACCCTCGGTCTTGTAGCCGATGTCGAGCAAGACTTCGTCGCGGTCAACCTTGACGATGGTCCCTTCGACGATGTCGCCATCGTTGAAGTATTTGATGGTCTTGTCGATCGCGGCGAGAAAGTCCTCGGCCGAGCCGATGTCGTTGACGGCTACTTGCGGCGAGGTGACGGTGGGACTTGGCATATTGTTGGGTTGCTCCGGACAGGCTTAATCGTAGGGACAGTTCATTCGGGGATGTATCTGTGGTGCTGTACCCGCAAAGTGCACACAGGTACTGTCCGAGACTACTCGACTAGGCACACGCTGGACAAACCCGGGTCTGTGAGCCCGCTGTGGACGCCCCTCTTCGAATACCCTGCTCAGGTGTCCTACCCCTTCCCGCCGCCGTTGCCCCGGCCGGTCCGCAAGGTCGGCGCCCCGCTGGCGGTGATCATCATTCTCGGCACCGTCGCCGGGTTGATCCTGACCCTGCTGACCGCGGTGAATCCGGCAGGCACCGTGATCGGCTTCATCCTGGCCACGACGGCGACGACGCTGGTGGTGCTGGCGTATCTGTGGTTGGACCGGTGGGAACCGGAGCCGCCCCGACTGCTGGTGTTCGCCTTCGTCTGGGGCGCCTCGGTGGCCGTCGTGGTGTCGGTGGGCCTCGAGGTGGTCTTCGACGCCGCGGTGAACACCGGCGGTTCGGAGTCCAGTCCCTTCACCATCGCGGTCGGCGCCCCGCTGATCGAGGAGGCCGCCAAGGGCGCGTTCCTGCTGTTGATGATGACGGGTGTGCGCCGCGCCGAACTGAACTCGCTGACCGACTGCCTGGTCTATGCGGGCATGACGGCGATCGGCTTCGCTTGGCTGGAGAACATCTTCTACATCGCCGACGGCGGCTCGCTGGGCGATTCCCTGCTGACCGCGGGATTGCGTCTTGTGATGGGGCCGTTCGCCCACCCGCTGTTCACGACTTTCACCGCAATCGGTGTGCATTTCGCTCTGCAGCAACGCAATTGGTTTGCCAAGGCGGGATGTGTGGCGCTCGGGTACCTCGCCGCGGTGGTGATGCACGGGCTGTGGAACGGCTCGACCCTCGTCGGCGTCGGCGCCTACTTCGGGCTGTACGTGGTGTGGATGATGCCGGTGTTCGCCCTGGCCGTGACGCTTGCGGTGCGCAGCCGCCGGCGTGAGCAGCGCGTGGTGGCCGAGAAGCTGCCGGGCATGGTCGCCGCCGGTCTGCTGACCCCCGCCGAGGCCGGCTGGCTGGGGTCGATCCGCACCCGCAAGGACGTCGTGGCCGCCGCCACCCGCTTCGGCGGGCGCCCGGCCGGCCGCGGGGTCAAGAAGTTCGCCATCCAGGTGGTCGAGCTCGCATTCGTACGTGACCGCATCGACCGCGGTTTCGGCGACGCCCGGGTGTTCGCCCTGCAGCAGATGGAGGTCGACGGCGTGGTCGCCGCCCGAACCGCCGCCGGGCCTGCGCTGCACTGGCTGAACGGCTACCGCCCGCCGGGCGGTTAGACGGCGACGGTCGCGACGGTGTAGCCGAGGTCTTCCAGGATGCCGATCTCGACCGCACTCAGGCGGATCCGACGAACGCCGGTATAGGTGCTCGGGCTCATCAACGCCCCCGCGAAAGTGAAACCGTCCAGGTGACTGCCATCACCGGACATCGGAACCAATCCTTCGTAGGCCGCAACAGCATTGGGGCCGTCGAAATATGCGTAGCCGCCCTTCACCCAGGTTCCGTCGCTGGCGAACAGCTTCTCCCCCGTGCTGTCGGTGAGGTAACTGTCCAAGATCGACCGGATTCCGGTAGAAGCCTGCGACGAGAGCGTGGAAGAGAAGCCCAATGTGTGGACCAACTCGTGCAGAGCAACGGATTCAAAATCGTTTTCCTGGTAATCGGGGCTACCGTCGAATGACCATGTGTGACCGGAGTTGAACCAGATGTTGCCGTCGGCCGCGGTGGCGTTCTGGTCGACGCCGGTGAGGATCTTCTGCTGGACCACATTCTCCGTGAAGGCCTTGCCAGTGACCGAGTAGTACGGACTTGAGCCGGTGCCCAGTTTGTTGGATTCAGGCGAGTTCTGGACGGTGATGTAGTAGCTGACGGTCACCGGGCGTGCAGCAGTAGGCACGATGCGCGCCGCCAGAAAATCCGCCGCCGCTTGCAAGGCGTCTCGCGCCGCGGGGGTCCACCACGACTCCGACTGCGGGTCGTAGGTGAACGAAAACCTCAGGGGAGGCGTTCCGATCGCGTACTGGCTGACCTCCACCGCAGCTTGGGTGCTTACCGGGCGGAACAAGTCCAGAAGGTTGATGTGCGGCCCGACATCCGTTGCCAGCACCGAGAAGCTGTCAAATCCGGTGAATTCCGGCCCGGGGGTGTAGGTGAACGTACCGTCGGACGCGATCTCGACGGTGCCATACATCGGCCCCCGGTCGACCAACTGGCCGTTTTCGTCGAAGTCTCTGCCTGCCGGAACGAGCTTGTACTTGATCATGTCGCGTTCGGGATCGACCGCGCCGACGGTGCCGGAGATCACCCCTTCATGCTCGCCGGTGATCTGAATCGGTTTGACGGTTGGCGGCTTGTTGAAGAAGGTGCGCCGAACCAGCAGGGACACCTGGTCGAACAAGTCCTGGATCGGATTCGCCGAAGCGACCGGGCGAGACGACGGCTCCACCGTCGTAGTCGTGACCGTCGGACGGTTCTGGACCCGGAGCGGCGATGCCACTCCCCGGACGACCGGTCGAGAAACCACCGACGACTTCTTCGCTGACGCCCTCGCGACGGACGGCGAATGTCGCGCCACCCCATTGCTCGGCTTGGTGTGGCTGGCTGAGACCGACGAATCCGCACCGCCGGTCTCAGCGCTGGCGACACCGGCCGTCTGCAGGCCCACCCACGACAGACCCGCCATGAACGCCAACGCGCCGACGCGCGCATCCCACCCGACCTTCGACATCAAACCCCCCACTTCTCGGACAAATTCATGTGGCTGCCAACGACGAATTCATGCCCTAGCCAAGATCTTTGAGGATGCCAAGCTCGATTGGACTGTCCAAACACGCCGAGGTGTGCGCCCCACCGAACCATCGACATGAAACCCCCCGGTTTCGCACATCCCCACGTCGTTTTCGCACACGCTATGCGAGATTCAGCAAATTGTCAGCAGAGTCACAGAAAATCGGTGGCGGTGCCCAGGTCGCTAGCGGGGTCGGTCGAGGCTCAACTCGCTGCCGCTCCGACCCTTGGACCGCGCCCGTGCACCGATGCCCGGCGGACGCCCTGGATCCGCAAGGGAATTCGACGTCTGAGCGACTAGTGCGCTGCGGCGTCCCAGCTGCGGCCGTACCCGACCGACACCTCGAGCGGGACGTCCAGCGGGTAGGCGCTGCCCATCTTGTCGCGCACCAGCTCGTCGAGGGTGTCGCGTTCGCCGTCGGCGACTTCGAACAACAGCTCGTCGTGCACCTGCAGGAGCATGCGAGATGCCAGTCCGCGTTCCTTCATCGCCGAGTCGACGTTGATCATCGCCACCTTGATCAGGTCGGCGGCGCTGCCCTGGATGGGCGCGTTGAGCGCGGCACGTTCGGCGGCCTCACGCACCTGCCGGTTGCTGCTGTCCAGCTCCGGCAGGTAACGGCGGCGGCCGAACACCGTCGAGGTGTAGCCGTCTTTGCGGGCCTGGTCGACGATGTCGCGCAGGTAGTCCCGGATGCCACCGAACCGGTTGAAGTACTGCTCCATCTGGACCTTGGCTTCTTCGGTCGAGATTTTCAGCTGCGCCGACAGTCCGTAGGCGCTGAGCCCGTAAGCCAGGCCGTACGACATCGCCTTGACGCGGCGCCGCAGCTCGGCGTTGACCTCGTCGATCGGGACGTCGAACGCGCGGGACGCGACGAACGAGTGCAGGTCCTCCCCGGTCCGGAACGCCTCGATCAGGCCTTCGTCCTTGGACAGGTGCGCCATGATCCGCATCTCGATCTGGCTGTAGTCGGCGGTCATCAACTCGCCGTACCCGTCACCGACGATGAACGCGTCACGGATCTGGCGCCCGGCGTCGGTGCGGATCGGGATGTTCTGCAGGTTCGGCTCGGTCGACGACAACCGCCCGGTCGCGGCGATGGTCTGGTTGAACGTGGTGTGGATGCGCCCGTCGGCGGCGACGGACTTGAGCAGCCCGTCGACGGTGACTTTGAGCCGGGTGGCGTCGCGGTGGGCCAGCAGGTGCTCGAGGAATGGATGGCCGGTCTTGTCGAACAGGGACTGCAGCGCGTCGGCGTCGGTGGTGTAGCCGGTCTTGGTGCGCTTGGTCTTCGGCATGCCGAGCTCGTCGAACAACACAACCTGCAGCTGCTTGGGCGACCCCAGGTTGATCTGCTTACCGATCACCTCGTATGCCGCGTCTGCGGCTTGCCGAATCTGCTCGGCGAACTCCCGCTCCAGGGTGTTCAGCTTGTCCAAATCGACTGCGATGCCGACGTTTTCCAGGCCGGCCAGCACAGCCTGTACGGGTAGTTCCATCTGGCCGAGCAGCGACGACGAGTCGATGCGCTCCAGTTCCTCATCCAGTGCGTCGGCCAGGTCGGCGACCGCACGGGCGCGCAGGATGAGTGTCTGCACCGCCTGGTCGTCCACGCCTTCGCTGTCATCGAGAAGCGAAAGCTGTTGCTGCTCAGGGTTGTCCGCACGCAGCTCGCGACGCAGGTAGCGCAGCGACAGGTCATCGAGGGCGAAGCTGCGCTGCCCTGGGCGCACCAGATAGGCAGCCAGCGCGGTATCGGAGGTGACGCCGGCCAGTTTCCAGCCCCGGCCGGCCAGGTCATGCATCGCAATCTTGGCTTCGTGCAGCACCTTCGGCGCGCCGTCGTCGGCCAGCCAGGCACCCAGCGCCGCTTCGTCGTCGGGGGTCAGGCTGGCGGTGTCGATGTAGGCGCCGTCGCCGTCGGCGGTCGCGATCGCCAGCGCGGTGGCATCACCGTCGTACACCCGATGAGTGCCGACGACGGCGAGACCGGACCGGGCGCCAGTTCGGGCGTGCTCGGCCAGCCACGCCGACACCGCGCCGGGTTCCAGTTGCCCGCCACGCACATCGAAGCCCTCGTCGACCTCCGGTTCGACGGCGGCCAGCGTGTCGAACAACCGATCCCGCAGGACGCGGAACTCGAGGTCGTCGAACAGGCGGTGGATCTGGTCGCGGTCCCACGGCTGTACCCGCAGCGTGTCGGGGGTCTGCGCCAGCGGGACCTCCTTGACCAGTTCGGTGAGATCCCGGTTGAGGATGACGCTGGACAGGTTCTCGCGCAACGCATCTCCGACTTTGCCGCGGACCGCGTCGACGTTGTCGACCAGACCCTGCAGCGAGCCGTATTCGAGGATCCACTTGGCGGCGGTCTTCTCCCCCACCCCCGGGATGCCCGGCAGGTTGTCGCTCGGGTCGCCGCGCAACGCCGCGAAGTCCGGATACTGCGTCGGGGTCAGGCCGTACTTCTCCACCACCGCCTCAGGGGTGAACCGGGTCAGGTCGCTGACACCCTTGCGCGGGTAGAGCACCGTGACGTCCGGGCTGACGAGCTGCAGCGCGTCCCGGTCGCCGGTGACCACCAGCACCCGGTAGTCCTCCTGCTCGGCCTGGGTGGCCAGCGTGGCGATGATGTCGTCGGCCTCGAAGCCGGGCTCGGCCAAGACGGTGATGCCGAGTGCGTTGAGCACTTCCTTGGTGATCTCGATCTGGCCCCGGAACTCGTCCGGCGTTGCCGAGCGGCCTTCTTTGTACTCCGGGTACTTCTCCTTGCGGAAGGTCTGCCGGGAGACGTCGAAGGCGGCAGCCACGTGGCTGGGCGTCTCGTCGCGCAGCAGGTTGATCAGCATGGCGGTGAAGCCGTAGACCGCGTTGGTGGTCAGCCCGTTCTTGGTTTTGAAGTTCTCGGCGGGCAGTGCGTAGAACGCCCGAAACGCGAGCGAATTGCCATCCAGCAGCAGCAGGGTCGGTTTCTGGTCCGTAGCGCTCGCCGTCACGCCATCACTCTATGCACCGCCCCCGACACTCAGTACCCGAGGAGCTTGCGGAATCGCTGTCCCACGGCCATCGACTGGCCCATCCGCTGCACCCACCCGTCGAGCGCGGCCTTGGTATCGGCCGGATCCCAGCCGCGTTCCTGACCCAGGGCGAGCATGCCGGCCTCGTCGGTGACGCCACGCTTCTGCGCGGTGAGGGCGAGGTCGGCGTAGTTGCCCAGCGAGATGCCGTTGATCGGCTCCCAGATGGGGTCGTCGTCGGCCACTGACTTGTTCGACGGGCCGCCCAGCAGGGCGGGATCGCTCAACTTCTTGAATAGTCCCATGCCCGCAGTCCACCCGGCCGGCTCGGCTACCGATCCCAACTTGGCTCCGCAACGGAACTGGAACACGTTTCAATTCGGCGGCCCGCATCGCATACGATGACCCCGTGCCAGCTTCTCCAGACGCCCCCACGCAACTACCGGCGATCGACGGTTGGTGGGACCACGACGACGCCGGTGTGCCGCATCTGATCGGCGGCAAGTGTCCGCAGTGCGGCACCTACGTGTTCCCGCCGCGGGCCAACAACTGCCCCAACCCGGCGTGTGAAAGCGATGTCCTCGACGCCGTTGCGCTCTCGCGGCGCGGCAAGGTGTGGAGCTACACCGAGAACCGCTATGCACCGCCCCCGCCCTACCCGTCGCCGGACCCGTTCGAGCCGTTCGCGGTCGCCGCTGTCGAACTGGCCGACGAGGGCCTGATCGTGCTGGGCAAGGTCGTCGAAGGCACGCTGGCCGCCGAACTGAAGGTCGGTATGGAGGTGGAGCTGACCACCATGACGCTCTACACCGACGACGACGGCACCGAGCGCGTCACCTACGCATGGGAGATCGCGAAATGACCGCTGAGCCCGTCTACATTCTCGGCGCGGGCATGCACCCGTGGGGCAAATGGGGCCGCGACTTCACCGAGTACGGCGTCGTCGCCGCCCGCGCCGCGCTCGCCGAGGCCGGCTTGGACTGGCGCCAGATCCAACTGGTGGCCGGCGCCGACACCATCCGCAACGGCTACCCCGGTTTCGTCGCCGGTGCGACGTTCGCGCAGAAACTCGGTTGGAACGGTATCCCGGTCACTTCGAGCTACGCGGCCTGCGCCAGCGGTTCGCAGGCCCTGCAGAGCGCGCGGGCGCAGATTCTGGCCGGCTTCTGCGACGTGGCGCTGGTTATCGGCGCGGACACCACCCCGAAGGGCTTTTTCGCCCCGGTCGGCGGCGAACGCCGCAACGATCCCGACTGGCAGCGCTTCCACCTGATTGGTGCCACCAACACGGTGTACTTCGCGCTGCTCGCGCGCCGCCGGATGGATCTCTACGGCGCAACGCTCGAGGACTTCGCCCAGGTGAAGGTCAAGAACGCCCAGCACGGGTTGAACAATCCGAACGCCCGCTATCGCAAGGAGGCCAGCGTCGAGGACGTGCTGGCCAGCCCGGTGGTCTCCGATCCCCTTCGGCTGCTGGACATCTGCGCGACGTCCGATGGCGCGGCCGCGGTGATCGTGGCCAGCAAGGCGTTCGCCGAGAAGCATCTCGGCTCGGTGCAGGGTGTGCCGTCGGTGCGCGCGGTGAGCCTGCAGAGCCCGCAGTACCCGCAGCATCTGCCCGAATTGCCGGACATCGCAACCGATTCCACCGCGGTGGTGCCGGGACCGGACCGGGTGTTCAAGGATCAGATCCTCGACGCCGCCTACGCCGAGGCCGGCATCGGCCCCGAGGACCTGTCGCTGGCCGAGGTCTACGACCTGTCCACCGCGCTGGAACTCGACTGGTACGAGCATCTGGGCTTGTGCGCCAAGGGTGAAGCCGAACAGCTGCTGCGCAGCGGCGCCACCACGATCGGCGGCCGGATTCCGGTCAACGCCTCCGGCGGCCTGGCCAGCTTCGGCGAGGCCATCCCCGCCCAGGCGATTGCCCAGGTCTGCGAACTCACCTGGCAGCTCAAGGGTCAGGCCACCGGCCGTCAGGTCGAGGGCGCCAAGGTCGGCGTGACCGCCAACCAGGGCCTGTTCGGCCACGGCTCCTCGGTGGTCGTCGCGCGCTAGGTGGCCGAGATCGTCGTCGTCACAGTCAAACCCGGCAGCCGCAAGGGGCCGCTGGTCGAGACCGCCGACGACGGTTCGCTGACGATCTTTGTGCGGGAGCCTGCCATTGAGGGCAAGGCAACCGAGGCTGCGGCTCGGCTGCTCGCGAAGCATCTGGGGGTAGCACGCAGCGCCGTGACATTGACGGCCGGAGCGACGTCTCGGGTCAAGCGGTTTCGCGTCGACTAGTCTGCACGCCATCGTCGTCTCGCCACACGTCGACGGCGTCCTGTAGCGGCAAACCCACTGCCTCGCACAGGCTTACGACTGTGCCGAAACTCGGGCTGGGCAGCCTGCCGACTTCGATCTTGCGCAGTGTCTCCGGCGAGATGCCCGCATCATTGGCGACGAGCTCGGGTGCACGGCCGGCGCGGGCCGTCCTGATCAACGCGCCGAGGCGCTGTCCGGCTCGGATCTGCTCGGGGGTCAGCGGTACGCGCACCATGCGGCCGAGTATACGGTATAAAAATACCGACAGCAGGGAGCCGCACTCAGATGATCGAACTCAAGACCGCCAAAGAAATCGACAAGATGGCCGTCACCGGTGAATTCGTCGCACGCACACTGGCGACGCTGGCGCACGACGCCGAGCCGGGTGTGAACCTCATGCAGCTCGAGCACCGCGCCAGGGCACTGGTCGACGAACGCGGCGCGACATCCTGCTACTGGGACTACTCGCCGTCGTTCGGCCGCGGCCCGTTCCGCAATGTCATCTGCCTCTCGGTCAATGATGCTGTGCTGCATGGCCTTCCATGGGACTACGTGCTGCGCGACGGCGATCTGCTGAAGTTGGACTTCGCCGTCTCGATCGACGGGTGGGTGGCCGACTCCGCGATCACGGTGGTGGTCGGCGACAACCCGGACGCCGCGGACACCGCCTTGGTCGACTCCACGCGCCGCGCCCTGGCCGCCGGCATCGCGGCCGCGGTTCCGGGCGGGCGGCTCGGCGACATCTCGGCGGCCATCGGCGAGGTGGCCGGCGCCGCGGGATACGCCGTCAACACCGACTTCGGCGGGCACGGGCTGGGCCGCACCATGCACGAGGACCCGCACGTGCCCAACCGAGGCAAGCGCGGCCGCGGCATGGTGCTCAAACCCGGTCTGACGCTTGCGCTCGAGCCGTGGTGGGGACGCGGAACCAACCAGCTGATCGTCGATCCGGACGGCTGGACACTGCGTGCTGCCGACGGATCCAACACCGCTCATTCCGAGCACACGATCGCGATCACCGAGGACGGTCCGCGGGTGCTGACCCTGGCCGGGTAGACGGCGCGGCCAGCCCGGTTCGACTCGGAGCGGTACCGTTATCTGATGCCTGGTTGGGACTCCTTCGCCGTCATCGTCGGCGGCGTCGGCGGAGCGCTGGTCGGATTGCTGTTTGTCGCGATCTCCATCCACGCCAAGCAGATCGGCGAATCCGCGAGTCTCCGCGGCCACGCAGCGCAAACCTTGGTGGTATTCACCATGCTGCTGCTGGTGGCTGTCGTGCTGGTCGTTCCCTCGCAACCGGATCGGGTCGTCGGCGCCGAGCTCATCGTGCTGGCTGTGGGCGCGACGATCCTGCTCATCTTCCTCGGTAGGCCTGCGCGAGACATCGCTGCGGAGAACCAACTGGGCCGAATCCTGAAGCGGGTCAACCCGAATGTCAGCACGGCACTCGGTGTCGCGGTAACGGGCCTGCTGCTGCTGACCGGCGTGCGGTGGGCTCCGTACGCGCTGCTGCCTACTACCTGCGCCGCGATCGTCGGGGGCCTGACAAGTGCTTACCTGTTGCTGACCAAGCTCTCCGACTGATCACGCCACACCGAGGTACGCCGCGCGAATGCTGTCGTCGGCCAGCAACTCTCGGGCCACCCCGCTGCGAGTGATGGTTCCGGTCTCCAGAATGTAGGCGCGATCGGACCGGGTCAGCGCCTGCTGGGCGTTCTGCTCCACCAACAGGACGGTGGTGCCCTGCGCGTTGATCTCGGAGATGATCTTGAAGATCTGCGAAATGATCATGGGTGCCAGGCCCATCGACGGCTCGTCGAGCAGCAGTACGCGAGGACGGGCCATCAGCGCGCGCCCGATCGCCAGCATCTGCTGTTCCCCACCGGATAGTGTGCCGCCGACCTGGGCGCGGCGCTCGGCGAGCCTCGGGAACGTCTCGAACACCCAGTCGAGACGCTCACGGTGCTCGGTCTTGCTGTCGAACTTGCGCCCGTAGCAGCCCATTTCGAGGTTCTCGGTCACGGTCATGCCGGGGAAGACGCCGCGACCCTCGGGGGCCTGGATGAGGCCGTCGATGGCGCGCTGGTGGGCCTTGACCCGGCTGATGTCGCGGCCCTCGAACCACACCGATCCCGACGACAACGGCCGCAGCCCGGAGATCGCGCGCATCATCGTGGTCTTTCCGGCGCCGTTGGAGCCCAGCAGCGTGACCAGCTCACCCTGCCGCACTTCGAGCGAAACACCGTGCAGCGCTTCGATTCTGCCGTAGTGAACGACCGCGTCGCGGACCTCGAGCAGTGGCGCGTTGTCAGAGCTGGTCATCGGGTACCCCCAGATAGGCGGCGATCACGGCCGGGTCGTCGCGGATCTCGGCGGGCAGACCGTCGGCGATCTTGCGGCCGAACTCCAGCACCACGATCCGGTCGGTGACACCCATGACCAGTCGCATGTCGTGCTCGATGAGCAACACGGTGTAGCCGTCGTCGCGGATGGCTTGGATCAGTTCGATCAGCGCGGCTTTCTCGCTGGGGTTAAAGCCGGCAGCGGGCTCGTCGAGGCACAGCAGTTTCGGCTCGGTGGCCAGTGCCCGGGCGATCTCCAGCCGGCGCTGGTCGCCGTACGGCAGGTTTTTGGCCTTTTCCTCACCGCGATGGGCGATACCGACGAATTGCAGAAGGGCTGCCGCTTTTTCGATGGCGGAACGCTCTTCGCGGCGATGCCGCGGCGTGCGCGCCAGAGCGCCGGGCACCGACGTTTTGTGCCGTGCGTCGGTGCCCACCACCACGTTCTCCAACGCGGTCATCTCACCCCACAGCCGGATGTTCTGGAAGGTCCGGGCAATCCCCCGTCGGGTGATCTGGTGCCGCTTGATCCGGCCCAGCGGCGCCCCGTCGAAGGTCACCGACCCCGAACTCGGCCGGTACACACCGGTGATCGCGTTGAAGCAGGTGGTCTTGCCCGCGCCGTTCGGTCCGATCAGGCCGAGGATCTCGCCCCGCTTGATCTCAAAGCTCACCGAATCCAGCGCGGTCAGACCGCCGAACTTCACGGTGAGATCCTTTGTCTCCAGCAGGGTTTGTCCCTCGGCGACGTCGGTGTCACGGGTGAATACGGCCAGACTCTCGTCGATCGGGGTGTCCGGATCGTCTTGGGTGGGACCGCCGGCGGCGTGCGTCATGCGGCCGACTTCGACTCGTCGGCGCTGCGCAACAGATAGCGGGCGCGTTTGCCGTAGGTGAGCAGTTGCTGGCGAACCGGGAACAGCCCCTGCGGGCGGAAGATCATCAGCACCACCAGCGCCAGGCCGAAGAACAAGTACTTCAGGTCGCCGAGGTTGATGCCCAGGAAGTGCACGCCGAGCAGTCGGTTCGGCAGGTAGACGATCACGAACGCTCCGAAGATGACGCCGAGCTTGTTGCCCTGCCCGCCGAGCACCACCGCGCACAGGAACAGCATCGAGTTGATGATGTTGAACGTGGGCGGCGCGACGTATTGCACCTGCCCCGCGTACAGCGCCCCGGACAGCCCACCGATCGCGGCGCCGATCACGAATGCCCACAGTTTGAACCGGAACGTGTTGACGCCCATCACTTCCGCGGCATCCTCGTCTTCGCGGATCGCCACCCAGGCCCGGCCGACCCGGCTGCGTTCCAGGTTGCCGACCAGCAGCAGGATTCCGACGATCAGGATCAATCCCAGCCAGAACCACCAGGTGCCGTAATTCGCATGGCCCGTGGAGTTACCGCTCGAGAACACCCCGTCGGGCAGCTTGTCGGTCTGCCCGACCCTCGGATAGGCCACCCCGTTGAGGCCGCGGGAACCGTTGGTGACCCCGGACAGGTTGTCGGCGAGCAACCGGATGATCTCGCCGAAACCCAATGTGACGATGGCCAGATAGTCGCCGCGCAGCCGCAGTGTCGGGATGCCGAGGATTAGGCCTGCCAGCGCGGTGAAGGCCATCGCGAGCGGCACACACGACAACCACGCCCAGTTCTCGCTGAACGCCCCGCTTCCGCTGATCTGGTTCCACGGGCTGTCCGGACTGGTGAGCAGGGCGACCGTATAGGCACCGACGGCGTAGAAGCCGACGTATCCCAGGTCGAGAAGACCGGCCTGGCCGACGACGACGTTGAGGCCGATCGCGATGATCGCGACCATGGCGAACTGAGCCATGGTGCCGCCGAAGCTGATTCCGGGCGTATCGAAGAACGGCGGCGGGTGCAGCGGCGACGACGCGAGCAGTGCGAAGCCGAGAATTCCGAAGCCCCACTTCTGCACCCGGCTCAGGCCCGCCCACCAGCCGCGCAGACCGTCACCGGGGGCCAGCAACCGGCCCGACCACTTCCCTGGCGTCTGCTCGCTCATGCTCGCGCCTTTCCGAGGCTTTCCCCGAGTATCCCGGTGGGCCTGATCAGCAACACCAGAACCAACAGCACGAAAGCGACGACGTCACGCCATTGCGTGCCGAACAACGCCTGGCCGTAGTTCTCCATGATGCCCAGCACCAGTCCGCCGAGCAGCGCCCCGCGCAGGTTGCCGATTCCGCCGAGCACAGCCGCGGAGAACGCCTTGATGCCCAACAGGAATCCGCCCGAGTAGATGATGCCCTGCGGCACCTTCAGCGTGTAGAGCAGCGCGGCGGCACCGGCCAGCAGACCGCCGATCAGGAACGTCGTCAGGATGATCCGCTCCCGGGATACCCCCATCAGCGTCGCCGTCGTCGGGTCCTGGGCCACCGCCCGGATACCGCGTCCGAACTTGGTCCGGTTGATCGCGATATCGGTCAGCGCGGCGAAGATCAGCGCGGCCGCGACAATCACCAGGGTGACGTTGGAGACCGTCGCACCGAAGATCTCGAACTGGGTTTTGGGCTGCACCAAGATGATCGGCTGCTGGGCGTTGCTGCCGCCGTAGCCCTTGATGATCTTGGGCAGCACGAAGTGCACGAATTCCTGCAGCACGAACGACATACCGATGGCGGTGATCAGGAATGTCAACGGCCGGGCGTTGCGGCGCCGCAGCGGCCGATAGGCGACCAGCTCCAAACCCATTGCTGCGCAACCTGATACCAACATGGCGAACAGCATGGCGATGCCGAGGTACAACACCGTCAGTAGGACGCCCTTGCTGTAGGCATTACCGCTCGGGGTGAACCCCAGAATCATGTCCAGGCAGAAGTAGGCGCCGAACATACCCAGCATGAAGATTTCCGAGTGCGCGAAGTTGATCAGCCGCAGAACGCCGAATACCAGGGTGTATCCAACAGCCACCAGAGCGTAGATGGCGCCCCACGACAGGCCGTCGATGGTCAACTGCCAGAAGCCGTCTCGCAGATTGTCGATGTTGAAACCGATATCACTGGCGAGATACGCGATCTGGCCGAAGCTCTCGTAGCCCATCTTTAGCGGCGGCCTCCTTGGTGTCTGAAATGAGAACGCGTCCGAGCCTTGCGGTCCCGGACGCGTCTCGCGAATCGGCTACTGAACCTTGTAGATCCAGATCAGGGTGGTGGTGAGCTCACCCTTGTCGGTCCACTGGTACTTACGGGCTACACCCTGACCGTTGTAGTTCTTGACCCAGTCGAGCAGGTCGGGGCGGGTGATCTTGCCGGCGTCGATGCCCTTCAGCAGAACCGTACCGAGGTCGTATCCCTCGGTGCTGTACGTGCCGGGGGCCTGACCGAACTTCTTGGTGTACTCGTCGGCGAAGCTACCGGTGGCCGGGCCGCAGGGGCAGGACAGGATGGCGTCCTTGGAGGACTGCCCGGCCTGCTTCACGAACTCCGGATCCTTGGTGCCGTCGGCGCTGACGAACTTGCCGGTGTATCCGCCGTCGCGCAACTGCTGGACGAACGGAGCGGCTTCGGCGTAGTAGCCGCTGTAGAACACCGAATCCGGCGACTGGCCCTTGACCTGGGTGACTGCGGCCGAGAAGTCCTTGTCGCCCTTCTTGACCGAAATCTTGCAGGCGTCGAGAGCCACCGGGCCCAGGGTCTCGCGGACTGCCGCCGCCAGGCCGGTGCCGTAGTCGGTGCTGTCGTCGACGACGCAGACCTTCTTCTGCTGCAGCGTGTTCTTCAGGTAGTTCGCGACCGACGGACCCTGCACGCCGTCGTTGGCCAGGCCGCGGAAGAACGTCTTCCAGCCGTTCTCGGACAGCGTGACGTTGGTGGCCGACGCAGTGGCCGCGACCAGACCGGCCTGGTCGAAGACGCCGCCGGTGGCCTTGGTCTCGCCTGAGAACGCCGGTCCGACAAGCCCGATCGTGAACGCGTCGTCGACGATCTGCGGCGCGATCGCGGTGGCCTTCTGCGGGTCACCTTCGGTGTCGAACGGCTTCAGCTGGACCTGGCAGCCGGGATTGGCGGCGTTGTGCTTGTCGATGGCGAGCTGCACGCCGTCCTTGATGTTGATGCCCAACGCGGCGTCGGGCCCGTTGAGCGCACCGGCCATGGCGATGGAGACCGGCGGGCAGGTGGCCTTGCCGTCACCGGCCGGATCGGCCGGGGTGGCACCGGCGTCGGGCTTGACCTCCGCGCCGTTCTGGTCGATCTGGACCTGCTCGACGATCTTCAGATCGCCCTGCGAGGCGTTCCCACCATTCGACGGGGTCTGCTGGTTGCAGCCGGCGATGCCGATGACCGCCAGCAGCGCCGAACTGGCGGCGATTGCACTGCGTGTCGCGCGTCCGCGCACGTTTACCTCCGGGTCAGTAGTTTCACGGCGCCGACATCGCAGACCGCTCTCCGGCCCACCCTCGACACTGCGGTAGAACATAACCAACCGGTGGCCGCAGCGCGTCGTGTTGACCAACGCCTGGCCGTGAGCATATTCCGGATCGCGCTAAACGGCGCGGTCAGAGGAAACGCAGAGTTAACGCATCAATTCGACGCCGGATCCGAACCGGGCGTGTCGAGAGTCTCCAGCACCACCTCGGCGACCCGCTTCATCGTGGTGCGCCGGTCCATAGCCGCACGTTGAATCCACTTGAACGCTTCGGGTTCGGTCATGCCCTGGTTTGCCTGCAGCAGCCCCTTGGCCCGTTCCACCAGTTTGCGGGTCTCCAGCCGGTCGGACAGGTTGGCGACCTCACGCTCCAGTTCGGCGATCTCACCGAACCGGCTGACCGCCACTTCGATCGCCGGGATCAGATCGCTGATCGAGAACGGCTTCACCAAGTACGCCATGGCGCCGGCGTCGCGCGCCTTCTCCACCAGATCCCGCTGACTGAAGGCGGTCAGCACGACGATCGGCGCGATGCGCTTGCTGGCGATCTCGGCGGCTGCGTCGATCCCGTCGCGACGCGGCATCTTGACGTCCATGATCACCAGGTCAGGACGCAGCTGTTCGGCCAACTCGACGGCCTCTTGGCCGTCGCCGGCCTCCCCGACCACCTCGTAGCCCTCATCCCGAAGCATCTCGGCCAGATCCATCCGGATCAACGCTTCATCCTCAGCGATCAGCACCCGGCGGGATGTGCGGTCCTCGGAGTCCGTCATGCGGCCATTGTTGCGTGGTCAGCGGTAATCAGCCACCTCGGCGCCCTCCGGCCGACCGGTTGGCGGCCCCGGCGCGGTCATCCACTATGGTGGGACACCGCCGTGAAGACGGCCTGCCCTCGTATCCCAACTGGCAGAGGAAACGGATTCAAAACCCGTGCAGTGTGAGTTCGAATCTCACCGAGGGCACCAGAAATGGCTGGTAAATCATGAAACTCGGGCGTCACGCCCGTAGGGCACAATGAGCGGCATCGACATCACACCGACACGACAGCGGTTCGCGCTGGTCCTGCTCGCCGCGGGTCTGTTCAGCGTCTTGGCGTTCATGGCTGCTGAGATCAACTCCTGGTGGATGACCGCAGCAGACACGTCGGTCTGGAACTGGTTCGACGCGCATCGCTCGCACAACCGGCGGGGCGATGCGGCCGGGATCTTCGACTACATCGGTCAACCCATCCACGTGGCAGTCGCCGGACTGGTCAGCGGAACGCTACTGGCCGTGAACGCGCGATCGATCATGCGCCTCATTGCCGTGACCGGAACTGTCGGCGCGGGTGCGGTGCTCGAGCAGACGCTCAAGCACACCGTCGGGCGAACGCGCGAAAACCTTGCCCAGCTACGCGACGGTTCACTGCTTGACTGGTCAGACCTCGATTACATGCATTCGTTTCCCTCCGGTCATGTCACCGGAGCCGCCACACTGTTCGGAACGATCGCGGTGTGCCTCAGCGTCGGGCGCAATCGCCTTGCAAAAACCGCGATTTCAAGCGTCGCCGCGATCGGTGTTATTGCCGTCGCGTGGCTGGCACTCTACGTGCGCGCTCACATTTTCACCGATGTGATCGGGGGCATGGTGCTCGGCGGGGCGCTCGTGGCACTGAGCGCGTCGGCCATCATCTCGACGGCCCGAAGGCAAAACGGCACGGCCAACGAACGCCAGCTGCAGCGGACGCGTAGCCGTACCGTCTGAAAAGCCGCCCGCCGGCTAGCGGCGGGGCGCGATCACCGAATGCAGTTGTTGCCGACGATCTCCTTGCAGACCGCTCCGGGAGGCGCCGGGTTGACCGTCGGAGAGAACGAGTTCCCGCCGCCCGGCGACACAGCCTTCTCGGTCGGCGAGGGCACCACGGCGGACGACGGAGTCGTGGTCGTCGTCGACGAGGGGGCGTCCTTCGCGTTCGAGCTGCACGCGGTCAGCGCACCCATACCAACGATCGCGACCCCGCCAGCAAAGAGTGCAATCTGCCGAGTCAAGCCACTAGCGCTCATGTTGTCCCCTACGCCCCGTCGTCATGGGCCGATTCACCACGGCCCGGTGGACAGAGCATACCTGCCAGGCAAACTTCCGGTAGGGGCACAAGGTCACCTTTCGCCACGGTGATCAGCCGCCGATTGAAATCACCAATCCGCCACCCCAGAACGGCCAACCCCAATTCGGGGTGGCGATCGTTCCCGGTGAGGTGGTGATCTGAGCGTTGCCCGGGCTCTGACAGACCGTCGTGGTCGGCCCGACGTTGGTGCACGTCGGGCTGCCCGCCGCCGTCGCGGCGATCTCCAGGCCGGCGAGCAACATGGCAGTGAAGAACAGAACGGTCGCGGCCACCACCTGCCACAAACGGATGCCTCGGGTCGTCATCTCCGTGCCTTTAGTAGAGGTCCAGGCGTCGATCCGAGAGCAGGTCGACATACTCCGTGAGCGTCTTGTCATGTGTGGCGGACAGGTCGACGTCGGCGATGGCCAGCCCCGGCCCCGTCCCCGCATCGGCGACCACCCAGCCGTCGGGGTCGACGATCACACTGCCCTCAGTCCACGGCTGGCCACGTTCGACTCCGGCGCGATCGCACACCGCGACCACCACCCGATTGAGCCGTGCCGTGGACATCGCTGTGATCACCTCACCGGGCCGCTCCCCCACGGGACGCGGAAACAGTGGCCAATTCACCGGCGCCGCGATCAATTCCGCGCCGTCAACGGCCACCTGACGGGTCACCTCACCGAACTCCAGGTCGTAGCAGACCATCACCGCGATCGCCCCATGTCGCGTCTTCACCACCGTGGGGAGCGCGGCGCCGGGGGTGAAGATCAGCTTTTCCCGGTCCCACAGATGCGTTTTGCGGTAAGTCGCGATCACCCCGTCGCGGTCGAGCGCGACCGCGCTGTTGTACAGCAACCCGTCGTCGCCGAGCTCGCAGAACCCGCCGATCACGATCGCGTCCCCGGCGGCGGAACGCCACCCGTCGAACGCCGGGTCGGTCGCACGCAACGCCACCGAGCGGGCTTCGTCGGCATCGGCGAACATATAGCCGGAGGTGGCCAGCTCCGGCAGCACCACGACATCCGCGCCCTGCGCGACGGCGTCAGCAACAGCACCTGTCGACAACTCGACATTGTCGGCCAGCGCGGCGACGGTGGGGTCGATCTGGGCGCACGCGATCCGGGTCATCCTTGCAGGCTAACCTCGCCGCAAGGAACCGGCAGAGGAGGAAACATGGCATCCGAGATCGACAACGTGCCGGACCCCGGCATCGTCGGACCCGTCGACGCCACGAAGTTTCCCCGCTACACCGAGCCGTCGACGTTCGCGCGGCTGCCGCGCATCTCCGAGGTGCCCGGCGCCGACGTTCGTATCGTCGGAGTGCCCTTCGACAGCGGGGTCTCCTACCGGCCCGGAGCGCGATTCGGACCATCGCATGTCCGCGCGGCCTCCAAGCTGCTGCGGCCGTTCAACCCCGCGTTGGGGATCAATCCGTTCACCACCCAGCAGGTTGCCGACTGCGGCGACATCGCCGTCAACCCCTTCGACATCAACGAGGCGATCGAGGGAATCGACACCGCGATGACCGATCTGCGCAAGGACGGGTCGACTGTTCTGACCATCGGCGGCGATCACACCATCGCCCTGCCGATCCTGCGCTCACTGGCCCGCGACCACGGACCGGTGGCGGTGCTGCATTTCGACGCCCACCTCGATACCTAAGACACCTATTTCGGCGCGCCCTACACCCACGGCACGCCGTTTCGGCGGGCCAGCGAGGAAGGGCTGATCGACATGGAGAGGTCGCTGCACATGGGCATCCGCGGCCCGCTGTACAGCAAGACCGACCTGGAGGACGACGCCGTTCTGGGCTTCCAGGTCATCCGCTCCGATGACTACGAATTCGACGGTGTCACAAGCATTGTCGAACGTATGCGCAAGCGTCTCGGGGGCGGGCCGGTGTACGTCTCGGTGGACATCGATGTGCTCGATCCGGCACATGCGCCCGGCACCGGAACTCCGGAAGCCGGCGGGTTGACCTCGCGCGAACTGCTCAACACGTTGCGCGGGCTGGTGGGCCTCGACGTGATCGGCGCCGACATCGTCGAAGTGGCCCCGGCCTACGACCACGCCGAGATGACCGGGATCGCCGCCGCCCACGTCGGCTACGAACTCCTCTCGGTGCTCGCCGCCAACCGATAGGCTGCCAGTGTGGGCACCCTGCGGAAATGCGCTGGTTCGGTGCCGTCGGACGGACCGGCCCAGCGCGCGGACTGCGAGAAGATGCAGCGCCGCGCGCCGGCTCGCAACCTGCACTGGGCCGAGTCGATCACGCGCCGTCAGCGTGTGCTCAACATCGCGGCGACCATGGCCGCCGTCGTCACCGCCGTCATCGGGATCCTGCAATTCATCACCGCCGACCACCTGGTGGCCATCGGGCTGGTCAACCTCGGCACCGCGGCGATCTTCGGGGTCATCCCGCTACTGCACCGCTTCGGCGAGAGCATCGCCGCGCTGGCCTTCATCTTCTTCGCGTTCTTGTCCCTGACGATCGTCGGCTGGCAGGTCGGGACCGACTCCGGCATCCAGTTCTATTACCTGGTGTCGGCGTCGCTGGCGGTCCTCGTGCTCGGCGTCGAGCACGTCGTGCTGGCCTCGATGGTGGTGGCGATCGGCGCCGGGCTGACCATCGCATCGCAGTTCCTGGTCCCCGGCGACACCGGAATCCAGCCGCGCTGGTTGGTCAACGCCGGCTTCGTGATCACCACGGTGTCCGCCTGCGTGATGATCTTCGCGACGGTCTGGTACGCCATGCGGGAGGTCTCGCGCGCCGAAGCCGCCATGGAATTCGAATACCTGCGCTCCGAGGCGCTGTTGGCCAACATCCTCCCGGCCACCATCGCGGCGCGGCTCAAAGACCCGGCTCGCGGCACGATCGCCGATCGGTACGACGACGCCTCGATCCTGTTCGCCGACATCGCCGGTTTCACCGAACGGGCAAGCCAGATCGCACCCGCCGAGCTGGTGCGCTTCCTCGACCGGCTGTACACCACCTTCGACCGCCTCGTCGACAAGCACGGGCTGGAGAAGATCAAGACCACCGGCGACTCCTACATGGTCGTCAGCGGCGTACCCGAGCCCCGAGACGATCACGCCGAGGCGCTGGCGAACCTCGCACTCGACATGGCCAAGGCGGTCCGCGATCTGCGCGACCCCAACGGTCGGCTCGTGCCGCTGCGGATGGGGATGGCCGCAGGCCCAGTGGTCGCCGGCGTGGTCGGCGCCCGCCGCTTCTTCTACGACGTGTGGGGCGATGCGGTCAACGTCGCCTCCCGCATGGAGACCACCGACCCCGAGGGCCGCATCCAGGTCCCCCAGGATGTCTACGAACGGCTACGGGACCGGTTCGTCCTCGAGGAGCGCGGCGATGTCGAGGTGAAGGGCAAGGGCCTGATGCACACCTGGTATCTGGTCGACCGCCGCGCCACAGCGGGTCCGCACAGCGATCGACCCGCCCAGGAAGAGACTGGGCGGGTCGAAAGTCCAACCGGTTAGACCTTGCGGTTCTCCGACTTGAGCAGCCACGCCAGCTTCTCGAGGCCGTCGATCATCTGGTGCAGTTGGTCGGCGGTGGTGGGATCTTCGGCGTCAACGGCGTCGTGCACACCGCGCATGGTGTCGACGACGGCGTAGGTCGCCGTGGTGATCAGGTCGACCACTTCGCTGGTGTTGTGCTCGTAGCCGGGAATCTGCGGGACGCTGGTGGTTGCCGCGACGGTATCGGAGCGGCCGTCGGGCACAGCGTCCAGTGCGCGCATCCGCTCGGCGATCGTGTCACTGGATTCGCGGGCGAAGTCGACGAGTTCGTCGAGCTGCAAGTGCAGATCGCGGAAGTTCGTTCCGACGACGTTCCAGTGCGCCTGCTTGCCCTGCAGATGCAATTCGATGAGGTCCACCAGGACTCGCTGCAGGTTGCTCGCCAAATCCGCCGAGGCCTGGAATCCGGTTACGTCTGCGGGATTTCGTCGTTGTCCGGTCGCTGTCGTCATGCCTTGTTCAACAGAGTGTGACGGGTAATCCTGCCCCGATTCCCTGTCATCCTCGTCACGCCGGGGCTACATCACTTTGGACAGGAAGGCCTTCGTCCGGTCATGCTGCGGGTTGCTCAGGACCTCCCGCGGCGGCCCGCTTTCGACGATCACCCCGCCGTCCATGAACACCAGTTCGTCGGCGACCTCGCGGGCGAAGCCCATCTCGTGCGTCACCACGATCATCGTCATGCCTTCGCTGGCAAGTTTTTTCATCACACCCAGCACCTCGCCGACAAGCTCGGGGTCCAGCGCCGAGGTCGGCTCGTCGAACAGCATCAGCTTGGGGTCCATCGCCAGTGCGCGGGCGATCGCCACCCGCTGCTGCTGGCCGCCCGACAGCTGCGCGGGGTAGGCGTCGGCCTTGTCCGACATACCCACCTGATTGAGGAGGTCCCGCGCCCGATCGAGGGCGGCCGCCTTCTTGACCCGCTTGACGTGCACCGGCGATTCGATGATGTTGGCCAGCGCCGTGCGGTGCGGGAAAAGATTGAAGTGCTGAAACACCATTCCGATGTCGCGGCGTTGCTTGGCGGCGTCGCGTGGGGCCATCTCGTACAGTTTGCCGCCGCGCTCGCGATACCCGATCAATTCACCGTCGACGTAAAGCCTTCCGGCACTGACATTTTCCAGGTGATTGATGCACCGCAGGAACGTCGACTTACCGGAGCCCGACGGCCCGACAAGCACCAGCACCTTGCCGGGGTCCACCGACAGCGTCACGCCCTTGAGCACCGAAAGGGCACCGAAGTCCTTGCACACCCGCTCGGCGCGCACCATGGGTTCACCGGTCATACGTGTCCCGCCTCCGTACCGGTCTGCGCCTTGGCCAATGCCTCGAGTTGTTTGGAGGTCAACTGCCGGGAGATACCGCGGGAGAAGTACTTCTCGAGGTAGTACTGCCCCACCATCAGCACACTGGTGATGACCAGGTACCAGGTCGCGGCCACCAGCAGCATCGGCACCGGCTCGAACGTCCGAGCGGCGATCTCCCGCGACGCAATGCTGTACAGGTCATAGGAATAGGGGACTGCCGTCACCAGCGATGTGGTCTTCAGCATGCTGATGACCTCGTTGCCGGTCGGCGGGATGATCACCCGCATCGCCTGCGGAAGCACGGTGCGGCGCATCGTCATTCCCCAGGACATGCCCAGCGCGGTCGAAGCCTCCGACTGCCCTTCGGGCACCGACGTGATGCCGGCTCGGATGATCTCCGCCATGTACGCGGCCTCGTTGAGGCCGAGACCGATGACCGCCAACAGAAACGGGATGGACAGGTTCTGCAGGTCGAGATGGAAGAACGAGGGCCCGAACGGCACCCCCAGCTGGATGTGCTGATAGATCGTCGGGATCAGCCCCCAGAACACCAGCTGCACGTACACCGGCGTGCCGCGGAAGATCCACAGGAAAACCCATGCCACCGAACCGAATACAGGGTTCGGCGACAGTCGCATCACCGAGAGGATCACACCGAGCACGATGCCGAGCACCATCGCGTACACCGTCAGCTGCAGTGTGTTGAAGACACCGAGCATGATTCGGTCGTTGAACAGGTACTCGCCGTACGTCGACCAGCCGTAGGCCGGGTTGGTGGCCGCGCCATAGATGAACAGGCCGACCAGCACGATGATGACGGCCGCCCCCACCCACCGCCAGGGATGACGAAGTGGTACCGCGTTGATGGCAGGTGGAGCCGACTCGTCGACAGCCATATCGGTTAGCTGGTCCCCCCGTTGATCACCGGCTTGGTGATCATTCCGGCTTCGACACCCCAGTTGCCGGCGATCGTCTTGTAATCACCGGTCTCGATGAGGTGTTCGAGTGCCTTCTGCAGGGAAGCGGCCAACGGCGAACCCTTGGCGACCGGCCAGCCGTAGGGCGCCGAGTCGAAGATCTCGCCGGCGGCCTCGAGCTTGCCGTTGCTCTGCTTGATCGCATACGCGGTCACCGGCGAGTCCGCCGACATCGCGTCCGCCTGGCCGAGCACCACCGCGTTGGTGGCGGCGTCCTGCCCGTCGAACTTCAGGATCTCGATGGCCGGCTTGCCGGCGTCGGTGCACGCCTTGCTTTTCTTGGGGAGCTCGTCGGTTTCCTCGGTGGTGGTCGCCTGCACGGCGACCTTCTTGCCGCACGCGTTGTTCGGGTCGATCGGCGAGCCGGGACGCTGCGCCCACATGATGCCTGCGTTGAAGTAGTCGACGAAGTCGACCGACTGCTGGCGCTCCTTGGTGTCGGTGAACGACGACATACCGACGTTGAAGGTGCCCTGCTGGATCGACGGGATGATCTTGGCGAAGTCCGCTTCGCGGAAGTCGGCAGTCAACCCCATCGTGGAGGCGATGGCGTTCATCAGGTCGACGTCGAAGCCGACGATCTTGCCGCTGGAATCCTTGAATTCGTTAGGCGCGTAAGGGATGTTCACCCCGACGACCAGCTTGCCCGACTTCTTGATGTCATCGGGAACGCTCGCGGCGATCTCATCGACCTTCTGCGCCTTGGCCGCCGTGGTCGCGGTCGACGGGCCTGCGCCGGAGTCATTCTTGCTGCTGCAGCCCGACAGGGCGATGGCACCCGCTACGGCCACCACTCCGGCAATGCGACACCATTTCTGCACGGTTGCCTCTTTCTCTCGACTGCATCCGGGCTGTATTGCCCGAAACTAATGGCCTGATCCGGGTTTTGTACTCCCGGTAACGGAACAGTAGTAGCACCGTAACCATCTGGCAGCGGATCCACAGGTACGCGCAGCTAGCGTGGCCCGACGTGCCAGACCTGAATCGAGTCCACTTCGCCATCATGGACGGCCCCACGGCCGCGACCCTCGCTCAAGTGCTGCCGGTGCTGCTGCTGAGCCTCATGGTGGAGGTCCGCCGGACCCGGTTGCACCGATCGGCGGCCCGCCGGTTCCTCGGCGTCTTCTTTCTGTTCTTCGCCGTCGCCGAAACCGTGATGGTGCTGTCCATCGACGGAGCCGTCTACCCGTTCGAGTGGTCCGACCTGATCGCCGCGCTTCTGATTTTCGGATTGATCACCACGCTGTACTGGCTGTCGCTGCGCGAACACGGTGACGACGAGGACACTCTTTGACGTCAATTCACCCGTTGAAGTGCTCAAATGGCATCGATTGTCAACCCGCTGTGCAACACTTCCGGCCATGACAACCACCTCTGCCCCGCCGCTTCTGCCGCATCTGTGGAAGTCGGTCCTGCTGTCGGGCGTCCTGTCGCTCGCCCTCGGCATCCTGGTACTCGTCTGGCCGGGAATCTCCATCCTCGTCGCCGCGATCTTCTTCGGCGCCTACCTTCTGGTGACGGGCATCTCGCAGGTGTTCCACGCCTTCACCCTGCACGTGTCGGCCGGCGGCCGGGTCATGCTGTTCATCAGCGGCGCCGCAGCCCTGATCCTGGCGGTGCTGTGCTTCCGCAGCATCCAGAACTCCATTCTGCTGCTGGCGATCTGGATCGGCGTGGGCTTCATCTTCCGTGGCGTCGCCACCGCCGTGTCCGCGATCAGCGATCCGGACACCCCCGGTCGCGGCTGGGAGATCTTCGTCGGCGTCATCAGCCTCATCGCCGGCATCGTCGTGCTGGCGTCACCGTTCCCGTCGCTGGCCACGCTGACCCTCGTGGTGGGCATCTGGCTGGTCGTGCTCGGCGTTTTCGAGGTGGTGGCGTCCTTCGGAATCCGCAAGGCCTCGAACAATCTCGGCGACCGAATCGCCGCCACCGCTCCCTAGGATTCTCGTCACAAAGGCCAAAAGGCTCTAGCGCGAACGGCGCGGATCGCTACTACACTTTGTCGTAGATAGGCGATCCGCGCCTTTCGCGTTGGTTGGAGAGTTCCGCGATGAGCGCTCTTGACGTGTCCCGGTGGCAATTCGGAATCACGACGGTCTACCACTTCATTTTCGTGCCGCTGACGATCGGACTGGCCCCGCTGATCGCTGTCATGCAGACGATCTGGGTGTTCACCGACAACCCGGCCTGGTACCGGCTGACCAAGTTCTTCGGCAAGATCTTCCTGATCAACTTCGCCATCGGTGTCGCGACCGGCATCGTCCAGGAGTTCCAATTCGGGATGAACTGGAGCGAATACTCCCGCTTCGTCGGAGATGTGTTCGGCGCACCGCTGGCACTGGAGGGCCTGGTCGCGTTCTTCCTGGAGTCGACGTTCATCGGGCTGTGGATATTCGGGTGGACCCGACTCCCCGCTGGCTGCACCTGACGTCGATCTGGCTGGTGGCGATCGCGGTCAACCTGTCGGCGTTCTTCATCATCACCGCGAATTCGTGGATGCAGCACCCGGTGGGCACCCGGTTCAACCCGCAGACGGGTCGCGCCGAACTGCAGAGCATCGTCGAGTTGTTCACCAACAACACCGGAGTCGCCGCGTTCTGGCACGCGGTCACGGCGTCGTTCCTCATCGCAGCAACGTTCGTGGCCGCGGTCTGCGCGTGGTGGATGGTGCGGTCCAAAGGCGGTCCGGATGCGGTCGCGATGTACCGCCCGGGCGCGATCCTGGGCTCGCTGGTGGCGCTGGTCGCCTGTGTCGGTTTGTTCTTCACCGGCGACGTGCAAGGCAAGCTGATGTTCCACCAGCAGCCGATGAAGATGGCTGCTGCGGAATCGTTGTGCCACACCGAAACAGATCCCGCTTTGTCGCTTCTGACCGTCGGGACGCACAACAACTGCGACAGCATCACCCGCGTCATCGAGGTGCCCTTCGCGTTGCCATTCCTGGCCGAGGGCAAGTTCAGCGGCGTGACGTTGCAGGGCACCAATGACCTTCAGCAGCAATATGAACAGAAGTTCGGTCCCGGCTGGTACGTGCCCAACCTGTTCGTCACCTACTGGGCGTTCCGCGCGATGATCGGCTTGATGGCGGTGCCGCTGCTGTTCGCACTGGCCACGCTGTGGCTGACCCGCCGCGGCCGGGTGCCCGGCGCACGGTGGTATTCCCGCTTCGCCCTGTGGACGATTCCGACACCGTTCCTGGCCGCCATCGCCGGCTGGGTGTTCACCGAGATGGGCCGTCAGCCTTGGGTTGTCGCGCCCAACCCCGACGGCGATCAACTGGTACGGCTGACAGTGCGGCAGGGCGTATCGCTACACGGACCGGGTCTGGTGTGGGTGTCGCTGATCTCGTTCACCCTCATTTACGCGGTGCTGGCGGTGATCTGGTTCTACCTGGTCCGCCGCTACGTCACCGCAGGCCCGCTCGAGCACGACGCCGAACCGGCGCCGCCCACCCCACCCGGGGACGACGAAGTCGCACCCCTGTCGTTCGCCTACTGAGGAGCCAACCATGGGGCTGCAACAGATTTGGTTCGTGATCGTGGCTGTGCTGTTCCTGGGCTTTTTCGTCCTGGAGGGCTTCGACTTCGGCGTCGGCATGGTGATGACCTGGCTGGGTCGGATCGGCAAGGGAGACGCAGAGACTCATCGTCGGGCCGTGCTCAACACAATCGGCCCGGTCTGGGACGGCAACGAGGTGTGGCTGATCACGGCCGGCGGAGCCATGTTCGCGGCCTTTCCGCACTGGTATGCCACCGTGTTCTCGACGCTGTACCTGCCGCTGCTGGTGATCCTGCTGTCGATGATCGCGCGCATCGTGGCGATCGAATGGCGTGGCAAGATCGACGATCCGAAGTGGCGCCGCTGGTGCGACATCGGCATCGCGACCGGGTCGTGGCTCCCGGCGATCCTGTGGGGCGTCGCGTTCGCGATCCTGGTCAAGGGACTCCCGGTGGGCCCGGACAAGAACGTCGCCGACCTCGCGGTATCCGATGTGCTGAACCCGTACACCCTGCTCGGTGGGCTGGCCACCTGCTCGCTGTTCCTGTTCCATGGCGCGGTGTTCCTGGCCCTCAAGAGCGGCGGTGCGGTGCGCAGCGATGCCGTCAGATTGGCCCGCACGCTCAGCCTGCCCGCGACGGTGCTGGTCGCCGCGTTCGGCGTGTGGACGCAACTGGCACACGGTAAGCCGTGGACCTGGGCGGTGCTGGCCATCGCCGTGGTCGCCCAACTGGCCGCCGTCGCGGCGGCGTGGGCGGCGCGGGAAGGCTGGGCGTTCCTGGCGACGACGATCGTCGTCGCCGCGGTGGTGACATTGCTGTTCGGGTCGCTGTACCCCAACCTGGTGCCGTCGACCATCAGCCCGGCCTACGACCTGACGATCTACAACGGTTCGTCCAGTCCGTACACCCTGAAGGTGATGACCTGGGCTGCCGCGATATTCACTCCGATCGTGCTGATCTACCAGGGCTGGACGTACTGGATATTCCGCAAACGCGTCTTTGCCGAGTCGATTCCGAAGTCCGTCGGCCTGCCGCTGAGGCGCGTGCCCTGAGCTCCCAGCGCCGATCGGGCCCGCTGGACCCACGACTGTGGCGGGCCTCTTCGGCTGTGCGCCGGTATCTGGTCGCGACGGTTGGCTGCGGGACGCTGATCGCGGGCTGCGCGATCGCCGGCGCCGTGATCCTCGGCCATCTGGTGGCCGGTGTCATCACCGACCCGGCCACCCGTAGCCTCGCCCATTGGCGAGCCGAACTGGCGATCCTGGCCGGGCTCTGGCTGTTTCGGGCACTGATCCTCCTGCTGCAGGGCCGGCTCGGTCAACGTGGCGCCAGTGCGGTGATCGCCGACCTCGGCGGCCGGGTGCTGCGTACCGTGACCGCGCTGCCACCCGGTGCGCGCGACGCCCGGCGCGACGACGCCGCAACCGTGATAGCCAGCGGGCTCGACGGTCTGCGGCCGTATTTCACGGCGTATCTACCGGCGCTGTTCCTGGCGGCGATCCTCACGCCGGCCACCGTTGTGGTGATCGCGTTCAACGATTTTCAGTCCGCGCTGATCGTGCTCGTCGCCCTGCCGCTGATCCCGATCTTCATGGTGCTGATCGGGCTGGCCACCGCCGAGCGATCGGCCGCGGCGCTGGCGGCGATGACCACCCTGCAGGCCCGGCTGCTGGACCTCATCGCGGGCATCCCCACCCTGCGCGCCCTCGGCCGCGCCGACGGACCGGCGGCCCGCATCACCACACTCAGTGCCGCCCATCGCCGTTCGGCCATGGCCACCCTGCGCATCGCGTTCCTGTCGGCACTGGTACTCGAACTCATCGCCACCCTGGGTGTCGCCTTGGTCGCGGTGAGCATCGGGTTGCGATTGGTGTACGGCGAGATGAGCCTGGCCGCCGGGCTGACCGTGTTGTTGCTGGCGCCGGACGTGTTCTGGCCGCTGCGCCGAGTCGGCGTCGAGTTCCATGCCGCGCAGAACGGAAAGGCGGCTTCCGACAAAGCATTCGCCCTGATCGAGCAGAATCCCGCGCCGTTGGCGGGCACCGGCACCGTCGAGGCGACCGGCGCGGAGATCATCCTCGACGCCGTGAGTGTCGCCGGCCGCGACGGGATGTCACCGAACCGGCTGTCCGGGCGCATACCGCCGGGCAGCGTCACCGTACTCACCGGCGCCAACGGCGCAGGCAAGACCACCACCCTGCTCGCGATAGCCGGACTTGTCAGCCCCACCCACGGCCGGATCACCGTCGACGGTGCCGACGTCAACGGTCTGGACCGGTCGGCCTGGTGGCGGCAGCTGGCCTGGCTGGCTCAACGCCCGGTGCTCATTCCGGGCACCGTCGCGGAGAACCTGGCCCTGTTCGGCGCACTCACCGATCCTCAAGCCGCCTGCGACGCAGCCGGTTTCACCGAGGTGTTGGCCGCACTGCCCGACGGACCGGACACCGTGCTCGGCCGCGGCGGCGTGGGGTTGTCCCTGGGTCAACGCCAGCGGCTGGGCCTGGCCCGGGTACTCGGATCCCACGCGACCGTGCTGCTGCTCGACGAACCGACTTCACATCTGGACGAGGCCACCGAAGAGACTGTGCTGCACGCGATCCGCGATCGAGCGGCGCGGGGAGCCACCGTCGTGGTGGTCGCCCATCGAGACAGTGTGGTCCGAATCGCCGATCACGTCATCGCAGTGGAGGCCGATCACCATGCCCGCGTTTGACCGGCTCCGGCTGCTGCTGGCCATCGCGCTCGGCACGCTGGCACTGGGCAGCGCACTGGCTCTGGCCGGGGTGTCCGCCTGGCTGATCACCCGCGCGTGGCAGATGCCGCTGGTGCTGGATCTGTCGATCGCCGTGGTGGCGGTGCGCGCACTCGGCATCTCGCGCGGGGTGTTCGGCTACTGCGAACGGTTGGCGTCTCACGACACCGCACTGCGGGCGGCGGCCGGCGCCCGCACCGAGATCTACCATCGGCTGGCCCACGGCCCGGCCGACATCACGGCACGGCTGCACAGCGGTGATCTGCTGACCCGGGTCGGCGCCGACGTGGACACACTCGCCGACGTCGCGGTTCGCGCCGCGGTCCCGATTGGCGTCGCGGCCGTACTCGGCGTCGCCGCCACCGGCGTCATCGCGTTGATCTCCCCGCCGCCGCCCTCGTCCTCGCGGTGTGTCTGCTCGTCGCGGGAGTGCTCGCACCGGCATTGGCCGCACGCGCGGCGCGAGCGCAGGAAGCCGTCGCCCGCGCGCAACAATCGGACCGTGACATCGCTGCCATCACCGCACTCGAGCATGCCGCCGAGCTGCGGGTGGCCGGCCGACTACCGGCCCTGATCGCCGAAGCCGAACAGCGCCAGCGGGATTGGGGCTCAGCGATCGACCGCGCAGCAGCACCCGCCGCCGCGGCAGCCGCCGTGCCGACCCTGGCGATCGGAGCCAGCGCGATCGGGGCCGTCGTCGCCGGAATCGGCATCGCCGCGCACACCGCTCCCACCACGCTGGCCGTACTGATGTTGTTGCCACTCTCGGCGTTCGAGGCCACCGCCGCCCTCCCGGGCGCGGCAGTCGCCCTGACGCGTGCCCGGATCGCCGCGGCGCGCCTGCGCGAGCTGCTGCCGGCGGGAGCCACGCAATCTGACGTGGTCGTCACCCCGCTCGCCACGACACCGGTGCTGGCGGCCGACTTGCGAGCCGGATATCCCGGCGGGCCGACGGGTGACCACGTCGCGCTGACGCTGCAACCCGGTGCCCGGCTGGCGATCACCGGGCGCAGCGGCGCCGGTAAGACCGCACTGCTGATGACGCTGGCCGGGCTGCTGCCACCGGTCGACGGCGCGGCGACCATCGACGGCATCCCGACCGGCGAGCTCAGCGAATCTCAATTGCGCAGCGCCATAAGCTATTTCGCTGAAGACGCACACTTGTTCAACACCACTGTTCGGGACAACCTGTTGGTGGCGCGCGGCGACCGCACCGACGACGAACTCACGGACGCATTGACCGCGGTGGGCCTCGACGATTGGCTGGCCGGGCTGCCCGACGGGCTGGGCACGGTGCTGATCGGCGGTGCCGCCGCGGTATCGGCCGGGCAACGTCGCCGGCTGCTGCTGGCCCGGGCAGTGCTGTGCCCGGCACCGATCGTGCTCCTCGACGAACCGACCGAACACCTCGATGCCGCCGACGGCCAACGCATCCTGACCGCCCTGCTCGACGGCAGCCTGCTCGGCGCGCACCGCTCGGTGGTGGTCGCCAGTCATCAACTTGGTATCGACATCACCTGTCCGCGACTATCGATCGGCGACGGCGGGTAACGTGCAATCCATGACTGAGCCCCCAGAGCAGGCACCTCAGCAGCCCACCCCGCCCCCGCAGGGGGCACCACCGCCTCCTCCCCCGGCTATCCCGCTCCCTCGTACGGCCAATATCCGGGCGGCTATCCGCCGGCCCCGCCGCAGCCGTATGCGGGGTACGCGCCACCGCCCACCGGCCCCCGCAACGGCCTGGGCGTCACCGCCCTGGTCATCGCGATCGTCGCACTGCTGTCGTCGTTCTCCGTGGCCGGCGGCGTCATCCTGGGCATCGTCGCGGTGATCATCGGCTTCGCCGGCCGCAGCCGCGTCAAGCGGGGTGAAGCCAACAACGGCGGCGTCGCACTCGCCGGCATCATCCTCGGCTTCCTGGCGATCATCGTCGGCCTGGCGTTCATCGCCGTGTGGGTCGGTGTGTTCAAAGAGGTCGGCGCCACCGACTACATCGACTGCCTGCAGAAGGCCGGCCAGGACCAGCAGCAGGTTCAGCAGTGCGCCGACGAGTTCAAGCAGTCCGTGGAGAACAAGTTCAGCGTCACCTTGACCCCGACGCCGTAGGAGGCAGCTGCCGCCGCCGCGGGAGGAACTCCAGCGAGAGCAGTATCACCAGCAGCGGCAGCACCTGCCTCAGCGACAGCAACACGTACCGGCGATCGCCGAGGGCGTGGAACTTACGCAGGTACCGGTACAGCGACTCCAAGGCGATCAGCGAGTCGCCCAGATGGATCGCCGTGTAGAAGAACGCACTGAGCGCTCCCCGCTGCTTTTGGTTGAAGATCTCCGGGAACGCCGCGAATGCCAACGAAAGACGTTGCGCTCCTTGTGCTTTCATCGCGCTGATCATATCGACGGACAGCCGCTCGTCGATGCCGTTCGGGGCACCGCGGCGCCGCCACGGAACGTCGAGCGTGATGTCGCTGCCGGCACCGGCGACCGCATAGCGGTGAAATCCCTGCACCCGGCCTGCCCGGTCGCGCGCGATGATCAGCAGGATGCCGGGATAGCGACCGGTCAGCGTGCCATCGAGAATCATCGAGAATCCGCGCTCGGTGCGCGACCCCTTGGCCGACGACAGCAACACGTCGGTGAGCTCGGCCAGCCGACGGTCGTCGAGTTCGGATTCGGCGATGATCTCGGTGCTGATCCCGAAATTGCGGGTGCGCTGCACCGCCTGACGAAGGTTGCGGAACTTGCGGCCCACCAGATCGAAGGACGGCACGTCGATCACCACGTCGCGGCCGATCGGAACCGGTCGCAGGGTCTGCCCGATCACCGCGGGATCCCGCCACAGCCCGAGCCTGTGCTCGCTGCAGCCCAGGACCACCACCCGCCAGCCGTGGGTGTGGCACATGCCGCTGAAGTCGGCGATCAGCTCCTCGAACCGGCGTTCGTCACCGATCGGGTCACCGCTGACCACGGCATAACCCAACCGGGTGCGGTAGGCGACCGCGGCCGTGCCATCGGCGCTGAAGAAGTAGCTCTTGAGGTTCTGCATCGCGAACGGCGCCACCGGGTCACCGCTGGTCGCGTCGACCAGGGCCCATACCCGGGCCAGCTGCGACGGATCCGGCCGCGCGGCCGTCGGCCACATCAGCAGCAACCCCGAGGACGCGATCAACATGTCGCCGGTGAGGTCGAAGGCCAGCAGGTGGGCGGCGAAACCGGCGAGCACCGCCGCCGCGGCGGCGATCGCGTGCGCGGCGGTCACCGGGCGGCCGAGAAAGATCCCGCGCGCGATCAACGCGACGGCGGCCAGGATCGTCAGTGACCACGCCACCCGGCTGTCGGTCTGCCAGTCGGTGTGGTGGTGGTGCGCGCGGAACATCAGCACGGTGAGCCAACTGCTCGCGATGAGCAATGCCAGCGCGCCCACCCAGCGCGCGGCCAGGGTGTCGACATTCACGACAACCCGTTCCCTCGCGCGCAGACGCTGCGCGACCTGAACCGGCGGCTCGGTCACGTGACCGACGATACGCCGTCTATCAGGCATTTCCGGGGAAGTGCTTGACGATGCCCTCCTGCGTGACAGTGGCCACCACCTCCCCCGTCGGGTTGAAGAAGTGGCCGGTGCCCAGGCCGCGGGACTCCGCGGCGACCGGAGAGTTCGTCGAATAGAGCACCCACTCGGAGAAGTCGACCTGCCGGTGGAACCACAGCGAATGGTTGACCGTGACCGCGAAGATGCGGTCCCAGCCCCAGGACAGGCCGTGGGTGGTGATGATCGAATCCAGAATCGTGGTGTCGGACGAATAGATCATCGCGGCCGTGTGCAGCGTCGGGTCGTCCGGCATTGCGCCATCGGCCTTGAGCCACACCTGATTTGCGGTCAGCATGCCGTTCTTCTCGCGCATGATCCACGACGGGTCGTTGGTGTAACGCCACTCGATGGGACGCAGCGCCGCGACGAATCCGGGCACCACTTTCTCGTAGCCGACGAGCAGCTCGTCGATCGTGGGCAGCGTCTCCGGCGCGGGCAGGTCGGGCATCGGGGTGTTGTGCTCGAGACCGCTTCCCGCCGACAGGTAGGACACCAGCGCGGTAGCGAGCAGCGTGCCGTTCTGGATGGCGTCGACACGCCGGTTGGCGAACCGCCGCTCGTCACGCAGCCGGACGACGTGGAATTCGATGTCGGCCTCCGGGTCGCCGCCGGCGATGAAATGCACCGACAATGCGCTCGGCGCGATCTCGTGACGAAGGGTGCGGGTGGCCGCCACGAAGGACTGGGCCATCAGCTGCCCGCCGAAGGTGCGCGGCGGGTTCTTGTGCGGATGCGCGCCGACGAACACGTCGTCACCGACTGGGGAGAGATCGAGTATGGCCAGCAGCTCGTCGAGGTCCGCGTTGGCCAAGAGTTCTCTCCCCTAGTGGTCGTCCTCCCCGATCCGGTGGACATGGATCAGGTTTGTCGAGCCTACTGTGCCCGGCGGAGCGCCTGCGACGATGATCACGAGGTCACCGCGCTTGTACCGGCCCAGCTCGAGCATCGAGCGGTCGACCTCGCGGATCATGTCGTCGGTGGTTTCCATGTGCCCGACGATGAAGGTCTCGGTGCCCCAGGTCAGCGCCAGCTGGCTGCGCACCTCCGGCAGTGCGGTGAACGCCAGCAGCGGCAGCGGGGTGTGCAGCCGGGCCAGCCGCCGCACCGTGTCCCCGGACTGGGTGAACGCGACCAGGGCCTTGGCGTCGAGCCGTTCACCGATGTCGCGGGCGGCATAGGAGATGACGCCGCGCTTGGTGCGCGGGACGTGGGTCAGCGGCGGGGCCGCCGTCGAGTTCTCCTCGACTGCACCGATGATGCGAGCCATGGTCCGCACCGACTCCAGCGGGTACTTGCCGACCGAGGTCTCCCCGGACAGCATGACCGCGTCGGCGCCGTCCAGCACCGCGTTGGCGACGTCGGAGGCCTCGGCCCGGGTGGGCCGGGAGTTCTCGATCATCGACTCGAGCATCTGGGTGGCGACGATCACCGGCTTGGCGTTCTCGCGGGCCATCTGGATGGCCCGCTTCTGCACCAGCGGAACCTCTTCGAGCGGCAGTTCGACGCCGAGGTCACCGCGGGCCACCATGACGGCGTCGAAGGCCAGCACGATCGCCTCGAGATTGTCGATCGCCTCCGGCTTTTCCAGCTTGGCGATCACCGGGACGCGACGGCCGACCCGGTCCATCACCTCGTGTACCAGCTCGACGTCGGCGGGTGACCGCACGAACGACAGCGCCACCAGGTCCACACCCAGGCGCAGCGCGAACTCGAGGTCCTCGATGTCCTTCTCGGACAGCGCAGGCACCGACACGTTCATGCCGGGCAGTGACAGGCCTTTGTTGTTGCTGACCGGGCCGCCCTCGGTGACCGTGCACACCACGTCGTCGCCGTCGATGTGCTCGACAACGAGCGCGACTTTGCCGTCGTCGACCAGCAGCCGGTCACCCGGCTGGGCATCCCTGGCGAGGTTCTTGTAGGTGGTCGACACCCGGTCGTGATTGCCCTCGAAGTGCTCGACGGTGATCCGCACCGTCTCACCGTTGGCCCAATACGTCGGACCGTCGGCGAAGCGACCCAGCCTGATCTTGGGGCCCTGCAGGTCGGCGAGGATCCCGACTGCGCGACCGGTCACATCGGAAGCCTGGCGAACCCGCTTGTAGGCCGCCTCATGATCGACATAGTCGCCGTGGCTGAAGTTCAGGCGGGCCACATCCATGCCGGCGTCGACCAAAGCTCTCACCGACTCGTCGGTGCTGGTGGCCGGGCCGAGGGTACAGACAATCTTGCCGCGTCTACTCACGACGCCTCAGCATAGTCGCGGTTCATGGGCATCTCGACCGATACAGATGGCGGCGGCACGGTATTCACTCAGCCGACGGCCAATGGCAATTGGTGCGGCCGTACCGGCGCCGGGAGATCCGACTCGCCCATGAGATAGGCATCGACCGCGTGGGCGGCGGCGCGCCCCTCGGCGATCGCCCACACGACCAGGGAGGCGCCGCGGTGGGCGTCGCCGCAAACAAACACGCCGGGCGCATCGGTCTGCCAGTCCGATCCGCAACCGATGATCCCGCGCGGGCTCAACGCGACGCCGAGGTCGTCGAGAAGTGTCATGTGTTCGACACCTTCGAAGCCGATCGCCAGCAGGGCCAGTTCGCACGGAATCTCCATGGAATCCCCGACCGGTGTGATAACCCGCCGGCCGTCGACCCGCTCGACTTTCACCTCGGCGATCTCCAGCGCGCGCAGGTTGCCGTCGCCGTCACCGACGAACCGCTGTACCGCGACCTGATAGTGGACGGTGCCGCCCTCGGCGTGCGCGGGCGACGTGCGCAGCACCAGCGGCCAGGTGGGCCACGGGCTCAGTTCGTCGTTGCGAACATCCGGCGGTTGCGGGTTGTAGTCCAGCTGGGTCACCGAGGCCGCGCCCTGGCGGTGTGCGGTGCCCAGGCAGTCGGCGCCGGTGTCACCGCCGCCGATGATCACCACATGCTTGCCCTCGGCGGACAGCGGCGACGGTCCATCGCCCTCGCACTCCCGGTTGGCCGGGACCAGATGCTCCATCGCCAGGTGGACGCCGGCCAGCTGACGGCCCTCGACGTCGGTGTCGCGACCGCGCAACGCACCGACCGCCAGCACGACGGCGTCGAACCGGTTGCGCAGCTCCTCCACCGAGACGTCGACGCCGACTTCGCATTCGGTGACGAAGCGTGTTCCCTCGGCGCGCATCTGGGCCAACCGCTGGTTCAGCGTGGCCTTCTCCAGCTTGTACTCGGGGATCCCGTAACGCAGCAGACCGCCCAAGCGGTCGTCACGCTCGTAGACGGTGACGTGGTGACCGGCACGGGTCAACTGCTGGGCCGCGGCCAGTCCCGCGGGTCCGGAGCCGACGATCGCGACGTTGCGGCCGGTGCCGATCGCGGCGGGCTGCGCCTCGACGATGCCGAGCCGCCAGGCCTCGTCGGCGATGGTGTTCTCGATCCGCTTGATCGTCACGCTTCCGCCGGTCTGCTCCTCGCCGATCGACAGCACGCAGGCCGCCTCGCACGGCGCCGGGCACAGCCGGCCGGTGAACTCCGGGAAGTTGTTGGTGGCGTGCAGGCGTTCGCTTGCGGCGTCCCAGCGGCCACGGCGGACCAGGTCGTTCCACTCCGGGATCAGGTTGCCCAGCGGGCACCCAGCAGTTCCGGAGTGGCAGAACGGGATTCCGCAGTCCATGCAGCGCCGGGCCTGCTGGGCCACCTCGCCGGCGCGCTCCTGAGGATCCTGACGCTCGTACACCTCGCGCCAGTCACCGATCCGCTCGTCGACGTTCCGCTTGGCGGCCTCGATCTTCGGAACCTTCAGAAATCCGGTGGGATCAGCCACGTGTCGCCTCCATGATCGCGGTGTCCACGTCACGCCCCTCCGCCTTGGCCATCCGGGTGGCCTCCAGCACCTTGCGGTAATCGGTGGGCATGATCTTGGTGAATTGTGCGCTGCGCCTTGGCCAGTCCGAGAGCACCGAGCGGGCCAGCGTGCTGCCGGTGCACCGGGCATGGCGAGCCACGACGTCGTGCAGCCATTCCAGGTCGTCGGGGTCCGGGGCGTGCAGTTCGACCATCGCCGTGTTGACCATGGCCGGGTCGAGACCCAGGACGTAGGCGATGCCGCCGGACATTCCGGCCGCCATGTTGCGTCCGGTGCGGCCCAGCACGACGACGCGCCCGCCGGTCATGTACTCGCAGGCGTGGTCCCCCACACCTTCGGTCACCGCGAGCGCACCGGAGTTGCGGGCGGCGAAGCGCTCCCCGACCCGGCCGCGCAGGTACATCTCTCCCGAGGTCGCCCCGTACAGGAGGGTGTTGCCGGCGATCACGTTGTCCTCGGGCAGGAACAGGACGTCGTCGGGCGGCCGCACGATCACCCGGCCGCCGGAAAGCCCCTTGCCCACATAGTCGTTGGCGTCGCCGATCAGATCGAGGGTGATACCGGGCGGCAGGAACGCGCCGATGGACTGGCCGGCCGAGCCGGTGAGCGTGATGTGGATGGTGTCATCCGGCAGGCCCTGGGCGCCGTAGCGGCGGGTGACCTCCGAACCCAACAGGGTGCCGACGGTGCGGTTGACGTTGCGCACCGGCAGTTCCAGCCGCACCGGGTGGGCGTCCTCCAGCGCACCCTCGGCCAGCGCAACCAGCGTCTGGTCGAGCGCATGCTCCAGGCCGTGTTCCTGATCCCGCAGCCGCCGCCGCTGGGGCAACGCGGCGCCGTGTGCGTCGGTGGGCACCGCGAAGATCGGGCTCAGGTCCAGGCCCTTGGTCTTCCAGTGCGCCACACCGTTATCGGTGTCGAGCACCTCAGCGTGGCCGACGGCCTCGTCGATGCTGCGGAAGCCCAACTCGGCCAGCATCACCCGGACGTCTTCGGCGATGAACCGGAAGAAGTTCTCGACGAACTCCGGCTTGCCGTTGAAACGTGCTCTCAGTTCCGGGTTTTGGGTGGCCACTCCCACGGGGCAGGTGTCGAGGTGGCAGACCCGCATCATGATGCACCCGGCCACCACCAACGGTGCGGTGGAGAAACCGAATTCCTCCGCGCCGAGCAGTGCGGCGACCATGACGTCGCGGGCGGTGCGCAGACCGCCGTCGCACTGCACAGTGATGCGATCACGAAGCCCGTTGAGCACCAACGTCTGCTGGGTGTCGGCGAGGCCGATCTCCCACGGCGCGCCGGCGTGCTTGAGGCTGGTCAGCGGTGCCGCGCCGGTGCCACCGTCGTATCCGGAGATCAGTACGACATCGGCGTGCGCCTTGGACACCCCGGCCGCCACCGTGCCGACCCCCACCGAGCTGACCAGCTTGACGTGGATGCGGGCCTGCGAGTTGGCGTTCTTGAGGTCGTGGATCAGTTGCGCCAGATCTTCGATGGAGTAGATGTCGTGGTGCGGTGGCGGCGAGATCAAGCCCACCCCGGGGGTGGAGTGCCGGGTCTTGGCGATGTTGGGATACACCTTGAAGCCGGGCAGCTGCCCACCCTCGCCGGGCTTGGCGCCCTGGGCCATCTTGATCTGGATATCGGTGGCGTTGACCAAATAGTCACTCGTGACACCGAACCGGCCGGACGCCACCTGTTTGACGGCACTGCGCCGGCGCGGGTCGTAGAGCCGGTCCTCGTCTTCGCCGCCTTCACCGCTGTTGGAGCGCCCGCCGAGCTTGTTCATGGCGATGGCCATGGTTTCGTGGGCTTCCTGCGAGATCGAGCCGTAGCTCATGGCGCCGGTGTTGAAGCGGCTGCAGATGGCCTCGACGGACTCCACCTCATCCAGCGGAACAGGCGGCCGGAGCCCCTTCTTGAAGCCGAACAGGCCGCGCAGCGTACCTCCCTCGCGGGACAGCCGGTTGACCTCCGCGGAGTACCTGGCGAACACCTCGCCCTGCCCGGTCCGGGTCGAATGCTGAAGCAGGAAGACCGTTTCCGGGGTGAACAGGTGCAATTCGCCCTCGCGGCGGAACTGGTATTCGCCACCGACTTCGAGGCGGCGATGCACCCGCTCGGTGGGGTTCTCCGGGTAGGCACGGCGGTGCCGCAGCTTGACCTCGTCGGCAAGCACGTCGAGTCCGACGCCGCCGAGCTGGCTGACCGTGCCGGTGAGGTATTCGTCGACCACATCCTTGGACAGGCCAATCGCCTCGAAAGCCTGTGCGCCCGTGTATGACCCGACGGTCGAGATACCCATCTTGCTCATCACCTTCATGACACCCTTACCGAGTGCCTTGAGGTAGTTGCGCACGGCGGTGCCCGCGTCGATGCCGGTGAGTTCGCCCTCGCGGATCAGGTCCTCGATCGACTCGAAAGCCAGATAGGGGTTGACCGCGGCCGCCCCGTATCCGATCAGCAGCGCGATGTGGTGCACCTCGCGGGCGTCACCGCTCTCCACCACCAGCGCGACCATGGTGCGCTGCTTGGTCCGGACCAGATGGTGGTGGACGGCGGCGACCGCCAGCAGCGACGGGATCGGCGCGCGGGTGTGGTCGGAGTCCCGGTCGGAGATGACAAGGGTGCGTGCGCCTTTGGCGATCGCGTCGGACGCCCGGTGGCGCAGCTCCTCGATGGCCTCGGCCAGGCCTTCCCCACCGCGTTCGACGTCGTAGAGGGACCGCAGCACGGCGGACTTCAGCCCCGGCTGTTCCCCGTCGTCGTTGATGTGGACGATCCGGTTCAGCTCGTCGTTGTCCAGAACCGGCCAGTGCAGCAGGATCTGGCGGCAGGAGGCGGCCGTCGGCTCGAGCAGGTTCTGTTCGGGGCCCATGACGCGGGCCATCGAGGTGACGATCTCCTCGCGGATGGCGTCCAGCGGCGGGTTGGTCACCTGGGCGAACAGTTCGACGAAGTAGTCGTAGATCAGCTTGGGCCGCTGGGACAGAACGGCCACCGGGGTGTCGGTGCCCATCGATCCGAGCGGCTCCTGGCCGGAGGCCGCCATCGGGGTGAGCATGATCCGCAGGTCTTCTTCGGTGTAGCCGAACGCGACCTGACGCCGCACCACCGATTCATGGTTCGGCGCGACTCGGGTCCGGGCCGGCAGGGTCGTCAGGTCCAGCAGACCGGAGTGCAGCCATTCGGCGTAGGGCGCTTCGGCGGCGAGCTGACCTTTGATCTCGTCGTCGCTCACGATCCGCCCGGCGGCGGTGTCGATGAGGAACATCTTGCCCGGCTCCAACCGGCCCTTGGCCACCACTTCGCCCGGCGGAATGTCCAGCACGCCGCTTTCACTGGCCAGGATCACCCGGTCGTCGATGGTGCGCCACCACCGGCCGGGCCGTAAGCCGTTGCGGTCCAGGACCGCTCCGACGACCGTGCCGTCGGTGAACGTCACACAGGCCGGTCCGTCCCACGGCTCCATCAGCGAGGCGTGGTACTGGCAGAAGGCGCGGCGGGCCGGATCCATGGTGGTGTTGTTCTCCCACGCCTCGGGGATCATCATCATCACGGCGTGCGGCAGGCTGCGGCCGCCGAGGTGCAGCAGCTCGAGCACCTGGTCGAAGGACGCGGAGTCAGATGCGTCGGGAGTGCAGATCGGCGAAAGCCGGCTCAGGTCACCGGGAATCATGGCACTGGCCAGCATGGCTTCCCGGGCGTGCATGCGGTTGCGGTTGCCCCGCACGGTGTTGATTTCGCCGTTGTGCGCCACGAACCGGAAGGGGTGTGCCAGCGGCCAGGACGGAAAGGTGTTGGTGGAGAAGCGGCTGTGCACGATCGCGATCGCGCTGCGGCACCGTTCGTCGCGCAGATCGGGAAAGTATTGCGGCAGCTGCATTGTGGTGAGCATGCCCTTGTAGGCGATGGTGCGGCTGGACAGCGACGGGAAATAGACACTGTCGGGACCCTGCTCGGCACGCTTGCGCAGCGGGTAGACCAGGCGGTCGAGATCGATCCCGCCGGCCCGGTGCCCGTTCCGTTCGGGAGCGGCCACGAACAGCATCGACATGTGCGGCATGCAGCCCAGCGCGGTGGCGCCGACTCCGGCGCCGTCAGGGTCGACCGGCACGGCCCGCCAGCCGAGGACCTCCAGGCCCTCCTCCTCGGCGATCGTCTCGACCCGGCCGATGGCGGCTTGCCGAGCGGATGGATCCATCGGCAGGAAGCAGATGCCGGCGGCAAAGGTGTTGCAGCCATTGACCGTTGGCGCGGGAAGATCGAATTCCACGACAGCTGAGAGCAACTCGACCGGCAATTGCAGCAGGATCCCGGCACCGTCACCGCTGTTGGGTTCGGCACCGGCGGCACCTCGGTGTTCGAGGTGTTCGAGTGCCGTCAGCCCGTCGGCGACGATCTGGTGTGACCGTCGACCCTGGATGTCGGCCACCATCGCCACACCGCACGAGTCGGACTCGTGTCGGGGGTCGTAGAGACCCTGCGCTTCGGGAAGTGCCGAGAACAGCATTCCACGCTCCTCCGCGGTCGGTCATGCGGCGGAAAGCTGGTGTGCGCGATGCGCGTGGTGATTGGCCTTACCGCAGTCTGACGTGTGATGTCTGGGACTGCACCGGCCCGATGAATTTCAGTACTGAGTGTATCAGCGCGCTGTGGGCATCACTGCCCAATTAATGTGGGCACCAGCGGGAAGCCCGGCAGGTTCCGGATGACCGTCCAGCTGAGCGCCGCGACGGCGATCACGCCGATCACCGACAGCGGAAATGCCCGCTCCCCTCGCCGGATCCGCCAGATCGCCCAGAGGGCCAGCAGGGGCAAACCGACGAGCAGGAACACATTGTCGACGACAGCGGCTGCGACGTCGCCGTGCAGCAGGTCGTGGGTCATCCGCAGGCCACCGCACGCCGGGCAGTTCCAGCCGGTGAGCAACCGGAACGGGCACGGTGGAAACAGGGAGCCGGGCCGGTGCGGGTCGGCGATGCCGACGTAGGTGAGGGCGCCGATGGCCAGCGCACCCGTAGCGACCCCGGTGTAGAGCCGGGTTCTGCCTGGTTGGTGGACGCTACCCATCACGCAGGGGGCGTCCCTGCGGGTCGCGCACCTTGTCGGTGAGGATCATGATGCCGTCGATGATCCCCCAGATGACCGCGCCGATCCCGCACGTGACGAGCCCGACCAGCAGTTGGGCGATGCCCAGTCCGGTGTAGCCGAGGTAGATGCGGCCGATCCCGACCAGACCGAACAATCCGAGCAGCTGCAGCAGCCCGGCGACGATCTTGGATTTGTCCGACAGCGGTTCACCGGTGACCGGATGGCGGCCGAACGGGGCCGAGGGGTCGACGTAGCCGCCCGGGCCCGGATACTGCGGCGGCATCGGGTAATTCGGCGGGGCCTGGTAGTTGGGCGGCGGCGCGCCCTCGGCGCCTCCGAACTGCGGCTCAGTCATGCCCCACAGCATGCCAGAGCGGCGGCGAACCCAGAAGGAGATTAATTTTACGTATACGTCAGTTACTCGCGTGCCGGAGCCATTATCTTCCGGTCATGAACCGATACTTTTCGATCGCGCTAGCGGCACTGACCGCCGGCACGATGGCCACGGGGCTCGGCGCGGGGACGGCGGAGGCCAGCTGCGCGTCGGTGTTCGGCTTCGGCAACAACGCGGAATGCACCAGCAGTCCGACCACGATTGCGATCGCGCTCGGGTCGGGGGCGTCAGCTCGCGCCGAGGGCGGGCTCGGTGCCGCGCTTGCCCTCGGCGACGGGGCCTTCGCGGGCGCGTTCGGCTGGTTCGGATCTGCGACTGCGCTCGGCAACAGCAGTAAAGCGGTCGCCACCAGTCTGGGCCTGGCACTGTCTGTCGGACCCAATGCGGACACCCACGCCGGTGCCGGGTCGAAGGAGGTGCTGAACCTTGCGGTCTCCATCGGAAGCTCCGACGCCGAAGCCCTGGGCGTCGCCAATGTCGCAGTGAACCTGTTCGGTGGAGGGTCACAGGTACTGAGTTTCGGGAACGGCAATGCCGCCTTCAATACCGGCGACCAGAGCCATGTCCAGGCATTCGGCACGCTCAGTAGCGCGACCAACCTCGGGACGTACAACGCGTTCATCACGACCACCACGAACGGCGCGGCGAATTCGGTGTTCAGCGTGTTGGGCTCGAACAACAAGGTTCAGGCCGGTGACGGCCCCCTCGCGGTCGCCGGGGCGTTGTTCACCAGCAACCAGTTCCTCCTGAAGACCGGACCCGGCTTCAACATCAACGGAGTCAAGGCAGGCGGAGCCGCGGCCACCCCGCCTGCCACCGCGACTGGTGCGAAACACACTGCGGTCAAGGGGCTTGCGGGCAGCAAGAGGAAACCTGCCGCTAAGTGAGCGGTTTCAGCTCCTGCAGCATGGTGGGTACCAGCTCGCTGACGGTCGGGTGGATGTGCATGGTCCGCGATATCGCGGTGTAGGGCTTCTTGGCGGACATCATGTCGAGGATCGAATGGATGACCTCGTCGCCGCCGACCCCGAGGATGGCCGCACCGAGGATCTCCTCGGTGTCGGCGTCGACGACGATCTGCATGAAGCCTTGCGTCTCACCCTTTTCCACCGCCCGGCCGACCCTGGTCATCGGCCGTTTGCCCACCAGGGCCCGACGGCCGGACTTACGCACCTGGTCGACGGTCATGCCGGCCCGGCCGAGCGGCGGGTCGATGTAGAGCGCATACGTCGGTACCCGGTCGCTGACCCGGCGCGGATCGTCGTCGAGCAGGTTGGCCGCGACGATCTCGAAGTCGTTGTAGGAAGTGTGAGTGAAGGCGCCCTTGCCGTTACAGTCACCCATCGCCCAGATGTGCTCGGCGCTGGTGCGAAGCTGGTCGTCGACGACGATGTAGCCGCGGCCGTCGACCTCGACACCGGCCCGGTCCAGGCCCAGGTCGTCAGTGTTGGGTTGGCGGCCAACGGCCACCAGCAGATGTGAACCGGCGATGGGCGCCGCCCCGTCGTACGGAATCACCTCGAAACCGTTGTCACGCTTGGTGAATCGCAGACCGGACGCGCCGGTGACGACGGTGATTCCCTCGGCCGTGAGGATGTCCTCGATGGCTGCGGAGACGTCCTCGTCCTCGCGCGGCGTGAGCCTCGGTCCCCGTTCGAGCACGGTCACCCGGGCGCCGAACCGGCGATACATCTGGGCGAATTCGAGGCCGATGTAGCTGCCGCCAACGATCACCAGATGGTCAGGCACCACGTCGAGTTCGAGGATGCCGACGTTGGTCAGGTAGTCGATATCGGACAGACCCGGCAGCTCCGGCACCACCGCCCGGCCCCCGACGTTGAGGAAGATCCGGTCGGCTGTCAGGACATCGTCGCCGACGCGAATGGTGTGCGGGTCCTCGAACCGGGCATGGCCGCGGATGAGGGTGGCGCCGGGCATCGCCTCGATCCACGATTCGACGCCACTGCGGTCGCCTAATACGATTCCGTCCTTGCGCGCCTTGACTTTTGCCATGTCGACCGACACGTCGCCGGTGGACACCCCGTAGTCGGCGCCGCGGCGGGCGGTGTGGGCGGTGTGCGCGCTGGCGACCAGGGTCTTGGTCGGTATACAACCGGAGTTGACGCACGTTCCGCCGACGAGTTTGCGTTCGATCACCGCGACGGTCTGACCTGCGTCCGTCAGTCGCCCGGCCAAGGGTGGGCCGGCCTGTCCGGCGCCGACGATGATCGCGTCAACGTGAGTCACAGCAGACTGACCAGGTAGGCAACCAGGAAGCCGCCACCCACCGCGAGCACGTCCTCGCCGATCGCCACCGGAAGGTCACGGCCCCCATTGGCCGCCACCAGCCGTGAGCGCGCCTCGTAGCCACCGAGAGTGCCGAGCACGGCGCCTATGATTCCGGCCCCGAGGGAACTGAACGTGTGGAAGAACGCGCTGCCGATCACCGCGCCGGCGAACGCACCGGTGAGCAGGCGGGTCAGAAACTGGGCGGTGGTCTTGCGGCTGGGCGTCTTCGGGAGCTGATCGGTGACGAGCTCGACGAACAACAGGACCGTCAGCACAGCCACGGTGATCCAGCTGCCCACCCAGGCCGACCACTTGTCGGTGACGTCGATCCACCCGAGAAATGCGCCCCACGCCACCACCGCGGGCGCGGTCAGGGCGCGCAGTCCGGCTATCACACCGATGAGCAGGGCCAGCAACAGAACGAGAGCGTGCGTCATGACGGTCCTTCGGGCCGGAGGCAACTAAAGGGACGCTAACACGCAGCCGCCCGAGCGGCGGCCCAACCTCAGAAGCGGCAGAACCTGATGTCGGAGGCCAGAATCGCCTTGGCTCCGATGGCCGCCAGCTCATCCATGATCGCGTTCACCTCGCGACGCGGAACCAAGGCTCGCACCGCAACCCAGTCCGGGTCGGCCAGCGGCGCGATCGTGGGTGACTCCAGGCCGGGGGTGACCGCGGTGGCGCGGTCGAGCACCGAACGCGGGCAGTCGTAATCGAGCATCAGGTACTGCTGGCCGAACACCACACCCTGGACGCGGGCCGCCAATTGGTCGCGCGCAGCCCGGTTGGAGTCTTCACCGTTGCCGGCCCGTTCGATCAGCACCGCTTCCGAATCACACAGCGTCTCACCGAAAGCCACCAGATCGTGCAGCCGCAATGTCCGGCCCGAACCGACCACGTCGGCGATCGCATCGGCCACGCCGAGCTGGATCGAGATCTCGACTGCACCGTCGAGGCGGATGACGGTGGCCTCGATTCCCTTGCTCGCCAAGTCTTTCCGGACCAGATTCGGGTACGCCGTGGCGATGCGTTTGCCCGCCAGGTCGGCGACCGTCCATTCCCGCCCGGCCGGTGCCGCGTACCGGAAGCTCGACGAGCCGAAGCCCAGCGCCAGCCGCTCGGTCACCGGCGCATCGGATTCAGCGGCCAGATCGCGTCCGGTGATCCCGAAGTCGAGCTGCCCGGAGCCGACGTAGATCGCGATGTCCTTGGGCCGCAGAAAGAAGAACTCGACGCCGTTGGCCGGGTCGATGACGGTGAGGTCCTTGGGGTCGGTGCGCCGTCGGTAGCCGGCCTCCGAGAGGATCTCGGCAGCGGATTCGGACAGTGCCCCCTTGTTGGGGACGGCAACGCGCAACATGGCAGCCACCTAGAGCTTCCGGTAGATGTCGTCGAGGGTCAGGCCGCGGGCGACCATCATCACCTGCGTCCAGTAGAACAACTGACTGATCTCCTCGGCCAGCGCCTCGTCGGATTCGTGCTCGGCGGCCAGCCATACCTCGCCGGCTTCTTCGATGATCTTCTTGCCGAGGGCGTGCACACCGCCGTCCAGCGCCGCGACGGTGGCGCTGCCCGCCGGTCGGGTGCGGGCTCGCTCCCCCAGTTCGGCGAACAGTTCCTCGAAGGTCTTCACGGCCTGCGATTGTTCCATGCGGATGCGGGCGCCGTCACGGCGGTTTCCGGTCGGCCACTAGGCTGGCGTCTCGTGCGAGGATCCCGGCCACTGTTCGTCCTGGGCGCCGCCGTCGTGACCCTGGCCGGCTGTTCCAACCCGATCGTCACCACCAAAGAGACCAGTGAGCAAACGGCTCCACCACCGGCAGCCACGAGTTCAGCGCGACCCAGCAATGACAAATTGGTCAACGCGTTCGACTTCTACACCCGGACCGACGACGTCCTCTCGGGCTATTACTTCACCAGCCCGAGCGGCAGTTGGCGCTGTGTGATCGTCCCGCGCACCTGGGCCGGGTGCCAGTCCAGCTCGGGGACCGGACGCATCGGCGTGACGGGCGCACCGGATACGGTGACCGACGCGGGCGGGCAAAGCGTCGCACCCAACGCGATCATGGTGTCCACGCAAGGCGATCCCCAGTTCGCCTCGGTCCCGGCCGACCAGTTCACCCAGCCGTCGGGCGCGCCGAAGACGTTGCCGTTCAACAAGATCCTCGCGGCCGCCGGATTCCGCTGCAATATTCAGCAGCAGACCGGTATCTCCTGCCTGAGCGAACAGACCGGCAAGGGCTTCACCTTTTCCAACACCGGGGCGAGCTGGCAGTACGCCGACGTCCCCTGACCTCGGCTAGCCGGAGCGCGCCGGCTTGTCCTCGTGCAGGACGTCGGCGTGCATGTCCTCGAGCGAGACACCCTTGGTCTCCATGACCCACTTCCACACGAACAGTCCCGACAGCACCGCGCACAGTCCGTAGAACCCGTATGCCAGGCCGAGATGGTTACGCAGGCCGGGGAACGACACGGTGATCAACCAGTTCGCCGCCCACTGTCCCGCCGCGGCCAGGCCGAGTGCGGCCGCACGGATGCGGTTCGGGAACATCTCGCCGAGCAGCACCCACACGACTGGACCCCAGGACATGCCGAACGCCACCACGAAGAGGTTTGCGGCAACCAGCGCGATGACCCCGGATGCGCCAGGCAGGTTCGGCTTTCCGTCGACCAGAGTCGCGTTGGCGAAGATGACGGCCATCGTGATGAGGGTGACGGCCATGCCGGACGAGCCGATCAGCAACAGCGGCTTACGGCCGATCTTGTCGATCAGGGCGATGGCGATCAAGGTGGTCGCCACGTTCACGACCGACGTGATCACGGTGTAGACGGCCGACTGGTCGGCGTCGAAGCCGACGGCCTGCCACAGCACATTCGAGTAGTAGAAGATCACGTTGATGCCGACGAACTGTTGAAAGATCGACAGTCCCAAGCCGACCCAGACGATGCCGTAGAGGCCGCCACTCGGCTTGCGCAGATCCCGCCAGGAGGGCTTGTCCTCCCGTTCCAGGGTCTCGCGGATGCGGCTGATGGTGATCTCGAGGTTCTTCTCACCCAGCAGCATGCTCAGCACGCGGCGGGCCTCGGGAATCTTGTGGCTGGCGACCAGATACCGGGGCGACTCGGGGATGGTGAACGCCAACGTCCCGTACAGGACCGCGGGGATCGCCATCGCCAGAAACATCCACCGCCAGGCGTCGAGATGCAGCCACAGTTCCTTGTTCGGGCCGCCTGCGGCGTGCTGGAGAAGCCAGTTCACGACGAACGACAGGAAGATGCCGGAGACGATGGCCAGCTGTTGCAGTGAGCCGAGCCGGCCGCGGATGCGCGGCGGGGAGGTCTCGGCGATGTACGCCGGCGCGATCACCGAGGCGATACCGACGCCGATGCCGCCGACGATCCGGAAGATCACGACCGTCGTCACGTTGGGCGCCAACGCGGTGCCGATGGCGCTGATGAGGAAGAACACCGCGGCGATCTTCATCACCGAGATGCGGCCGATGCGGTCGGCGATCCGGCCCGCGGACATCGCACCCGCGGCGGCGCCGAGCAATGCCGACGCGACGGCGAAGCCGAGCTCGGCGTTACCGATGCCGAAGTCTTCCTGGATCGAGTCGACCGCGCCGTTGATCACCGCGCTGTCGTAGCCGAAGAGCAGACCGCCCAAGGCGGCTACCGAGGCTATCCGAACCGCGGTGCCACCCGAGGAGAAGTCTTCGTCCTCGAGTCCTGTCGGTGTGTCGCTGGTGGGTCCTTGGCCAGCCATGAGGCGTCCTTTCCGCAGCAATGCGAAATCTGGTGGCAACTACGATTGCACAGTCGCAGCCGCACCACGCCGATATCGGTCAGCCGTTCACGCCGAGCGTTCGCCGAGCCCCAGCCGCAGGTCCGTGTAGATCTGTCGCAGCTGCGGGATGCCCAACCCGGCGAGCGACGAAACGTGCTGTCGGCCAGGGGTGGCGGGCACGTCTACCTCGTTGGGGACCACGAGCACCGGGCATCCGGCGTCTTCGGCGGCGGCGGTGCCGGTGACGGAGTCCTCGATGGCCAGACACTCCCCCGCGGCGAACCCGAGCAGTTCGGCGGCGCGCAGGTAGATGTCCGGCGCAGGCTTGCCCTCAGGGACCTCGTCACCGCACACCGTGGCTGAAAAGTAATGCCTGCCAATGCTGTTCAGGGCATTCTCGGTCAGGTCCCGGCGAGTGTTGGTCACCAGCGCCATCGGCACGTCGGCGGCCCGCAGCGCGTCGAGCAGTTCCCGGGCGCCCGGACACCACGGCAGGCCGGTCGAAAACAACTCCCCGACGTACTCGTGCATCCAGTCGGCGACCTCGGCCATGTGGCCCGGGTGCGGGTCGAGACCGAGGTCGGCGAACACGATCCGGATCACCCCGTCGGCGGAGCCGCCCACCGTGGCGTCGCGGGTCGCGGGTGAGAGCACCCGGCCGTGGCGGGTGTACAGCTCGTTGATCGCGACGTCCCAGAGCTTTTCGGAGTCGACGAGAGTGCCGTCCATGTCCCATAACACCGCTCGCACGCCCACGATTGTGCCACGTACCAGGTCATGACTTCGAATCCGGCGAGTTTGCTGCATCGGATCACTAGGGTGGCGTCATGCAACTCGGCATGGTCGGTTTGGGACGAATGGGCGCGAACCTGGTTCGCCGATTGATGCGGGGCGGGCACACGTGCGTCGTCTATGACGTGAACCCCGCCGCGGTCAGCGAGCTGGAAGGCGAAGGCGCCACCGGAGCGACCAGCCTCGAGGAATTCGTCGCACAACTCGACGGCCCGCGCGCGATCTGGCTGATGCTGCCCGCCGCGATCGTCGACTCGACCCTCGACGCCCTGGTCCCGCTGCTCTCGTCCGGGGACACCGTGATCGACGGCGGCAACTCGTACTACCGCGACGACATCACCCGGGCGCAGAAGCTCGCCGAAAGTGGCCTGCATTACGTCGATTGCGGCACCAGCGGCGGTGTGTGGGGACTGGACCGCGGCTACTGCCTGATGATCGGCGGCGAGACCGACGTGGTCGAACGCCTCGATCCGATCTTCAAGACCATCGCGCCGGGCATCGGCACCGCCGAGCCCACCCCGAGCCGGCCTGCGGACGCCGCAGGTACCGCCCCCGAGGGTTACCTGCACTGCGGCCCCAACGGCGCCGGGCACTTCGTGAAGATGGTTCACAACGGTGTCGAGTACGGGATGATGGCCGCGATCGCCGAAGGCCTGAGCATCATCAAGCACGCCAACGCCGGAACGGTCGATCGGGTGGTCGACGCCGAGACCACTCCGCTGCGCGACCCGTGGGCCTATCAGTACGACATCAACGTCGGGGAGGTCGCCGAAGTCTGGCGCCGCGGATCGGTGGTCGGATCCTGGCTGGTGGACCTGATCGCGGATGCGTTCGCCGCCTCGCCCGACCTCGACCAGTTCTCCGGGCGGGTATCGGATTCCGGTGAAGGACGCTGGACGGTGCTCGCCGCCGTGGACGAAGGTATCCCCGCCCCGGTCATCACCACCGCGCTCTACGAGCGCTTCCAGTCCCGCCAGCTCGGCGAGTTCACCGACCAGATCTGCTCGGCGATGCGCAGCGAATTCGGCGGCCACGCGGAGAAGAAGTGATGGACGCCCAAAATACATCTGCCGCAAATGTTTTGGTGATCTTCGGCATCACCGGCGACTTGGCCAGGAAGATGACGTTCCGGTCGTTGTACCGCTTGGAGCGGCGCGGCCTGCTCAAGTGCCCGATCGTCGGAGTGGCGCTGGACGACTGGTCCGCCGACACCCTGCGGGAGCACGCCCGGGCCGCGATCGAGGCCACCGGCGAACCGGTGGACGACGACGTCTTCGCCCGGTTCGCGGCGCGGTTGTCGATGGTCTCCGGCGATTTCGCCGACGCCGCGACCTACACCAAGGTGGCCGACGCCATCAAGGGACGCACCAAGCCGGTGTTCTACCTGGAGATCCCGCCGTCGCTATTCGGGCGGGTGGTAGACGGCCTCGCCGGTGCCGGCCTCACCGACAACGCCCGGGTGGTGGTGGAAAAGCCGTTCGGGCATGACCTTTCGTCGGCCAAGGCCCTCAACGACCAGTTGAGCGCCCACCTGCAGGAGTGGCAGATCTACCGCATCGACCACTTCCTTGGCAAGGAACCGGCGATGGACATCCGCTACATCCGGTTCTCCAACTCGATCATCGAGCCGCTGTGGAATCGGGACCGGATCGAGGCCGTGCAGATCACGATGGCCGAGAACTTCGGCGTGGAGGATCGCGGCCACTTCTACGACCCGGTCGGGGCGTTGCGCGACGTCGTACAGAATCATCTGCTGCAGCTGATCGGGCTGATCGCCTCCGAACCGTCGAGCGGCGGCCCAGACGGGTTCCGGGACAAGCGGGTCGAACTGTTCAAGTCCATCCGTCCCGCCGACCCCAAGCACTATGTGCGCGGCCAGTACGCCGGCTACCGGGAGATCGACGGTGTCGCGCCCGACTCGCAGACCGAGACGTTCACGGCGCTGAAGCTGTACATCGACAACTGGCGCTGGTCGGGTGTGCCGTTCTTCATCCGGGCCGGCAAGGCTCTTCCGGTGCGGGCCACCGAGATTCGGGTGATCTTCAAGCGGCCGCCCGCACTGCCGTTCCTGCCGGAGATCGACGAGCAGAACGAGTTGATCTTCCGCATCGACCCCAACCCCGGCGTCGACCTGGTGCTCCAGGCCAAGGAATCCGGCGCCGACACCACCCGCGCCGTCAACCTCTGCCTGGTGTTCGCCGACGAAATGGCCGCCGCCCCCGAACCTTACGAACGACTGCTCGGAGACGCCATGCACGGCGACTCGAGCCAGTTCATCCGGGAAGACGGTGTTGAGGAGACCTGGCGGGTCGTCGAGCCACTGCTGGAATCACCGCCGCCGATCGAGGTGTACCAACCGGGCTCGTGGGGACCGCCGGGAGCCGACGCACTGGTCGCCGGATATCCGGCCTGGCGTCAGCCCTGGCTGCCAGCGCACCGGTGAGCACGGCCGAACAGAACCGCCTCGACGAGGCCACGGCCGGGGTGGTGCCGTGGCGCCGCTGGGGAACGTACCTGAGCGAACGTGCCTGGGGCAGCGTGCGAGAGGACTACAGCGCCGACGGTGATGCCTGGGCGTACTTTCCGTTCGATCACGCCCGCAGCAGGGCGTACCGCTGGAGCGACGACGGTCTGGCGGGCTGGTGCGATGACGAGCAGACCATCTGTCTGGGCGTCGCACTGTGGAACGGTCAGGACCGCACCCTCAAGGAGAGGCCCTACGGGGTGGCCAACGAGGAGGGCAACCACGGCGAGGACGTCAAGGACTACTGGTTCTACACCGACAACCTGCCCACCCACGCGTATGCGTCCCTGGTCTACAAATACCCGCAGGCCGCATTCCCCTACGACGACCTGCTCCACACGAATCAGCAGCGCGGTCCCGAGGACGACGAGTACGAACTGTTCGAGGCCTTGCGCGAACATTGGCTGCACCAGCGCTATTTCGACGTCGAGGTGGCCTACGCCAAGGACGGGCCGGAGGACGTCTACTGCCGCATCACAGTGACCAACCGCGGACCGGACGCGGCGCCGATCCACGTGCTGCCGCAGCTGTGGTACCGCAACACCTGGTCCTGGAATCCGGACCAGGACCGGCCGCGGATCACCGCGTGCGGTGACGGGACGGCGCACACCTCCCACCCCAAGCTCGGGCAGCGGTGGTACACGGTCACCACGTCCTGCGAAGCCACACCGCGACTGGTGTTCTGCGAGAACGAGACCAACAACCGCCTGCTTTTCTCCTCAGCCAACGCCTCGGCCACCACCAAGGACGGCATCAACGACTACCTGGTCGACGGCATCGCCGACGCTGTCGACCCGGCCGAGGGCAGCAAGGTCGCCGCGATCGTGTCGGCCATATTGCAGCCCGGTGAAAGCTGCACCGTCACGGTGCGTTTCGCGACCACGGATACCGTCCGTGCGCCCGAGTACGCCGACGCGGTGCTGGCGGACCGCAAGCGCGAGGCCGACGAGTTCTATCACGCGGTCGCGGCACCGGACCTGAGTGAGGACGAACGGCTGGTCCAACGGCAGGCCTTCGCGGGGCTGCTGTGGTGCAAACAGTTCTACAACTACGCGGTGCGGCGCTGGCTCAAGGGTGATCCGGACCAGCCGCCACCGCCCCGTGAACGCTGGAGCGCACGCAACCACGACTGGCAGCACTTCGCCGTCAGTGACGTCATCCTGATGCCCGATGCGTGGGAGTACCCGTGGTTCGCCGCCTGGGACTTGGCCTTTCACTGTGTCGCCATGGCGCTCATCGATCCCGAGTTCGCCAAGGCGCAGGTGCTCGTGCTGCACGGTTCCACCGCACAGCATCCGCACGGCCAGATCCCGGCCTACGAATGGAAGTTCGGTGACACCAATCCCCCGGTGCACGCCTGGGCGGCGTGGCAGGTCTACCAACTCGATCAGCTTCGCAGCGGTGTCGGGGATTTCGATTTCCTGGCCACCGCGTACCGGTCGGCCACCCTCAACGCGATGTGGTGGCTCAACCAGAAGGACGAGACCAACCGCGGCGTGTTCGGCGGCGGGTTCCTCGGCATGGACAACATCGGGGTGTTCGACCGCGACGAGCCGCTACCCACCGGTGGCGAGCTCGCGCAGGTTGACGGCACCGCGTGGATGGCGGCGCTGATCTTCCATCTGCTGGAGATGGCGATCGAACTGTCCCAGACGGATCCGAGTTACACCGACATGTTCAGCCGGTGGGTGTGGGACGCCTGGCTGGTGGCCAACTCTCTGGAGAAGGGCACCTACCGGGTCAGCTTCTGGAACGACGAGACGAACTTTTATCACGACGTCATCGAAATGCCGGACGGGACAAGCAGATCGCTGGAGGTGTTCTCGATTCAGGCGATCGTTCCGCTGTTCGCGGCGATCGCCATCCCGACCAGCGAGACCGAGGTGACCTCGATCCTGCTGAACTGCCTCGAAGCGCTGGCACGAACCTACGAACACACCGACGATGACGTCAAGCTGGTGATGAGGGGTGGCGACGGCACGCATCTGATGATCGGCGTCATCCACGAGGACCGGCTGACAGACATCCTGCGACGGCTCCTGGACCCCGAACAGTTTCTGTCCCCCAACGGGATCCGGTCACTGTCTCGATATCACCGCGATCACCCGTACACCTATCACATCGACGGTGCCGACTACGTCGTCGACTATCAGCCGGCCGAATCACGCAGCAGGATGTTCGGCGGGAACTCGAACTGGCGCGGCCCGGTCTGGCTGCCCACCAATTTCCTTGTCGTCCAAGCGCTCAACTCCTACGCCCGGTTCCTCGGCGATACCTACCGCGTTCCCGATCCCGCGGGGTCGGCCGACGAGGTGACCCTGCACGTGGTGGCCGACCGGTTGGCTCGCCAGCTCACCGTCCTTCTGGTCCGCGACGAGGACGGCCGGCGAGCGGTGTTCGGGGACAACGAGTACTTCCAGACCGACCCGCACTGGCGCGACCTGATCCCGTTCCACGAGTACTTCGACGGCGACACCGGCCGCGGCCTCGGCGCCAGCCACCAGACCGGCTGGACCGCGACCGTCGCTGTGCTGCTTGCGTTCCGGGGCAGCCTGTACTTCCGGCGCTAGGACCTAGTCCTCCGGGTTGTAGCCGAGGTTCGGCGCCAGCCAGCGCTCGGCCTCGGCCAAGGTCCAGCCCTTGCGCTTCGCGTAGTCGGCGACCTGATCCTGGGCCAGCCGGCCCACCACGAAGTACTGCGACTGCGGGTGCGAGAAGTACCAGCCGCTGACCGCGGCGCCGGGCCACATCGCCATCGACTCGGTCAGCTCGATACCGGTGCGCTCCTTGACGTCCATCAACTCCCAGAGCGTCATCTTCTCGGTGTGCTCCGGGCAGGCGGGATAGCCGGGCGCGGGACGGATTCCGACGTACTTCTCGCCGATCAGCGCGTCGTTGTCCAGCTGCTCGTCCGGCTGATAACCCCAGAACTCCTTGCGGACCCGCTGATGCATGCGCTCGGCGAACGCCTCCGCCAGCCGGTCGGCGATCGACTCCAGCAGGATCGCGCTGTAGTCGTCGAGCGCGGCCTTGAACTCCGCGATCTTCTCGCCGCCGCCGAGCCCTGACGTGACGGCGAAGGCGCCGACGTAGTCCGCAAGGCCGGTGTCCTTCGGCGCGACGAAATCGCCGAGGCTCCGGTTCGGGATGCCGTCGCGGTGCTCGCCCTGCTGGCGCAGGTTGTGCAACCTGGTCAGCACCTCGGTGCGGGTCTCGTCGGTGTACACCTCGATGTCGTCGCCGACGGCGTTCGCCGGGAAGAAGCCGATCACCCCGTTGGCGGTCAGCCACTTCTCCTTGATCGCGGTGTCGAGCATCTGCTGGGCGTCGTCGTACAGCTTGCGGGCAGCCTCACCGGATGCCGGGTTGTTCAGGATGTCGGGGAACCGGCCCTTCATCTCCCAGGCGTTGAAAAACGGCTGCCAGTCGATGAACTCGCGCAGCTCGGCGAGGTCGTAATCGAGAAACTCGCGTACGCCCAGGCCCTGGGCGGGCACCGGCGGTGTGTAGCCGTCCCACTCGATCGGCGTCCGGTTGGCGCGGGCCTTCTCCAGGGTGAGCATCGGCCGCTCGTTCTTCTGCGCGTGCCGTTCCCGCAGCGACGCGTAGTCCTTCTCGGTGGCCTCAAGAAGAGCCGGCCGCTGCTTGTCGTCGAGCAGCGCGGCGGCGACGGGCACTGAGCGCGACGCGTCCTTGACCCACACCACCGGGCCGCTGCGGCGCGGCGAGATCTTCACTGCCGTATGGGCGCGCGAGGTCGTCGCGCCACCGATCAGCAGCGGGATCTGCAGGCCATGGCGTTCCATCTCGACGGCGAAGTTGGCCATCTCGTCCAGGGACGGGGTGATCAGACCGGACAACCCGATGATGTCGGCGTCGTGCTCCTTGGCCGCCTCCAGGATCTTGGCCGCGGGCACCATCACACCGAGATCGATCACCTCGAAGTTGTTGCACTGCAGCACAACCCCGACGATGTTCTTGCCGATGTCGTGGACGTCGCCCTTCACGGTGGCCATGATGATCGTGCCGTTGGTGTCCTTACCGGCCGCGGCGCCGGACTCTTCTTTTCCTTCTCGATGAACGGCAGCAGGTAGGCGACGGCCTTTTTCATCACCCGGGCCGATTTCACCACCTGGGGCAGGAACATCTTGCCGGAGCCGAACAGGTCGCCGACGACGTTCATACCGTCCATCAGCGGACCTTCGATCACCTCGATCGGGCGACCGCCCGCGGCGGCGATGTCGGCCCGCAATTCCTCGGTGTCGTCGTCGACGTGCGCGTCGATGCCCTTCACCAGAGCATGCGTGATCCGTTCGCGGACCGGCAGCGATCGCCATTCGGCTGCCGCCGGGTCTTCGCCTTTCTCCGAGCTGTTGAACCGTTCAGCGATCTCGAGGAGGCGTTCGGCCGCATCCTCGCGGCGGTTCAGTACGACGTCCTCGATGCGGTCCCGCAATTCGGGGTCGATCGAGTCGTACGGCACCAGTGCGCCGGCGTTGACGATGCCCATGTCCAGGCCGGCCTTGATCGCGTGGAACAGGAACACCGCGTGGATCGCCTCGCGGACCGGGTTGTTGCCCCGGAACGAGAACGACACGTTCGAGATGCCGCCGGAGATGTGCACTCCCGGCAGGTTCTCCTTGATCCAGGCGCAGGCCTCGATGAAGTCGATGCCGTAGGACGCGTGCTCCTCGATGCCGGTCGCCAGGGCGAAGCAGTTCGGGTCGAAGATGATGTCCTCGGCTGGGAAGCCGACCTCTTCGGTCAGGACCCGGTAGGCGCGCCCGCAGATCTCCTTGCGACGTTCCAGGTTGTCGGCCTGTCCCTGTTCGTCGAAGGCCATCACCACGACGGCGGCACCGTACTTGCGGCACAGCCGCGCTTCGCGGACGAACTTCTCCTCGCCCTCCTTCATGGAGATCGAGTTGACGATCGGCTTGCCCTGCACGTTCTTCAGGCCCGCCTCGATGACCTCCCACTTGGAGGAGTCGATCATCACCGGGACGCGGCTGATGTCCGGCTCGGCGGCGATCAGCTTGGTGAACCGATCCATCGCGGCGACGCCGTCGATCATGCCTTCGTCCATGTTGATGTCGATGACCTGCGCACCGACCTCGACCTGCTGCAGCGCCACCGACAACGCGGTGTCGTAATCCCCGGCCTTGATCAGATTGCGGAACCGGGCGGAGCCGGTGATGTTGGTGCGCTCACCGATGTTCACGAACAGGGACTCGTCGGTGATGTTGAGCGGTTCCAGGCCGGCGAGCCGGGTGGCGACCGCGATCTGCGGCACCTCACGGGGCGTCTTGCCCTCGACGACCTTCGCGATCTCGGCGATGTGCGCCGGTGTCGTTCCGCAGCAGCCGCCGACCATGTTGACCAGACCGGCCTCGGCGAATTCTTCGACGTATCCGGCCTGCCGCTTCGGGGACTCGTCGTACTCGCCGAAGGCGTTGGGCAGACCGGCATTCGGATAGCAGGAGACGAAGGTGTCCGCGATGCGCGAGATCTCGGCGAGGTACGGCCTCATCTCGGGTGCGCCGAGGGCACAGTTGAGACCCACCGCGAGCGGCTTCGCGTGCCGGATCGAGTTCCAGAACGCCTCGGTGACCTGACCGGACAACGTCCGCCCGGACGCGTCGGTAATGGTGCCCGAGATGATCACCGGCCAGCGGCGGCCGCGCTCCTCGAACAACGTCTCGATGGCGAAGATCGCGGCCTTGGCGTTCAGCGTGTCGAAGATCGTCTCGACGATCAGCAGGTCGGCACCGCCGTCGACCAGCCCGTTGGCAGCGTCGAAGTAGGCAGCGACAAGTTGGTCGTAGGAGACGTTGCGGGCGCCGGGGTCGTTGACGTCCGGGGAGATCGACGCGGTCCGGGTCGTCGGGCCCAGCGCCCCCGCGACGTATCGGGGCTTGTCGGGGGTGCTGAACTCGTCGCAGGCCTTGCGGGCCAGCGCCGCGCCGGCGTAGTTCAGCTCATAGCCGAGCTCAGCCATGCCGTAGTCGGACAGCGAGACCGCGTTCGCGTTGAACGTGTTGGTCTCCAGGATGTCGGCGCCCGCGTCGAGGTATTCGCGGTGGATGCCCTCGATGATGTGCGGCTGGGTCAGGGTGAGCAGGTCGTTGTTGCCGACCAGGTCGCTCGGCCAGTCCTTGAATCGTTCGCCGCGATAGCCGGCCTCGTCGGGCCGGTCGCGCTGAATCGCGGTGCCCATCGCACCGTCGATCACCACGATCCGCTGCCGCAGGGCAGCCGCCAATTCGTCAGTGCAGTCTGGGCGGATGTTCGGCGTGAAGCCGGTCGACGCTGCGGAGCCCACCTGAGCAGTCACATACGTTCCTTCCATGACGGAAGGCGTCCTTGACTCTGCCGAGCGTGGCGGCCATCCGGGGGAACCGGGCCCCTCAGGTAGCCGTTGCAACGCCTCTCGACCAGAAAAGTCTACGTCGTCACGCAATCGACTTCTGGACGCCTAACCCGTCGGGTTAACCAGATTGCAGCCGAACGTATTTCGCGCCGAGGACGCCCGGGCTCGCAATCACATGCCGATGACGCGTCTACTAGCACACGCCACGACACCAGGGTAGTCGGTCCGAGAAGGCTCATCGAAGCCGAGCAACCCTTAGGCTGAAGTTGTGACCCCGTCGAATTTCAGCGGCGCGAAAGGCCCGGATCTGCCCGAATTGCAGAACACGATCATCGTCGCGGCTTTCGAGGGCTGGAACGACGCCGGCGACGCCGCCAGCGACGCGCTCGAGCACCTGGACGCCATCTGGGAGGCCGACACGATCGTCGAGATCGACGACGAGGCGTATTTCGACTACCAGGTGAATCGTCCGGTGATCCGGCAGGTGGATGGGGTGACCCGCGAACTGGTGTGGCCGTCGATGCAGATCTCCCACTGTCGGCCGCCCGGCTCGGACCGCGACATCGTGCTCATGCACGGGGTGGAACCCAATATGCGGTGGCGCACGTTCTGTGCCGAGTTGCTCGCGATCGCCGACAAGCTCAACGTGGACACCGTGGTGATCCTCGGGGCCCTGCTGGCCGACACCCCGCACACCCGGCCGGTCCCGGTGTCCGGCGCGGCCTACTCCCCCGAATCCGCGAAGTTCTTCGGTCTCGAAGAGACCCGCTACGAAGGCCCGACGGGGATCGCCGGCGTGTTCCAGGACGCCTGCGTGGCGGCCGGCATCCCGGCGGTGACGTTCTGGGCCGCGGTGCCGCATTACGTGTCGCAACCGCCCAATCCGAAGGCCACCGTCGCTCTGCTGCGCCGCGTCGAGGATGTGCTCGACATCGAGGTGCCGTTGGGCGACCTGCCCGCGCAGGCCGAGGAGTGGGAGCTGGCCGTCACCGAGATGACCGCCGAGGACGAAGAGATCGCGGAGTACGTGGCCTCCCTGGAGCAGCGCGGCGACGCCGAGGTCGACGTCAACGAGGCGCTCTCGAAGGTCGACGGCGACGCGCTGGCCGCCGAGTTCGAGCGGTACCTGCGCCGGCGGGGTCCGGGCTTCCGCGGCTAGCTCAGGGATCGTCCAGCGCCGGACTAATCGAACTCAGGTTCGAATTCCATGACAAGGCACTGACAAAAACTGTTGCGTCAGGGGTGGTCCTGCCGACCAGTTGGTAGGGCTGCGCTACCGTGCAATGGATCGAGCAATAGATACTGCCGAGTAACAAGAATCGAGGTTGCGCTCGTGAAGCTGGCACTCAGTGACGAGGACGCAAAGTTCCGCGACGAACTCCGCGAGTTCTTCACCACCCAGGTCCCCGCCGACATCCGGGAACGGGCCCGCACGGACAGCCTGAACTTCCCCGACGACGCGATCACCACGCAGCGCATCCTCAACAAGGCCGGGCTGGGTGTGCCCAACTGGCCGGTGGAGTGGGGCGGCAAGGACTGGACCCCGCTGCAGCGCCAGATCTGGGCCGACGAGATGCGCATGGCATGCGTCCCCGAGCCGCTGGCGTTCAACGCCAGCATGGTCGGACCGGTGATCGCGCACTTCGGCTCGCAGGAGATCAAGGAACGCTTCCTGCCCCCGACTGCGAACCTCGACATCTGGTGGTGCCAGGGCTTTTCCGAGCCCGAAGCCGGCTCCGACCTGGCCGGGCTGCGGACCGTCGCGGTGCGTGACGGTGACGACTACGTCATCAACGGCCAGAAGACCTGGACGACGCTCGGCCAGTACGCCGACTGGATCTTCGTGCTGGCCCGCACCAATCCGGATGCCCCGAAGAAGCAGGCCGGCATCTCCTTCATCCTCGTCGAGATGAACACCCCGGGCATCACGCTGCGGCCGATCAAGCTGATCGACGGCAGCTACGAGGTCAACGAGGTGTTCTTCGAAGACGTCCGGGTGCCCGCCAATCAGCTTGTCGGCGAGGAAAACCAGGGCTGGAGCTACGCCAAGTTCCTGCTGTCCAACGAGCGCACCGGCATCGCCCGGATCGGCACCACCAAGCTGTGGCTCGCCGACGTCAAGGAGAACGCCGCTCAGACCAAGGTCGGCGCGGGCAGCCTGCTCGACGACCCGCTGTTCGCGGCCAAGGTTGCCGAGATCGAAAACGAGCTGCTGGCATTGGAACTCACGCAGCTGCGGGTCAGCGGCGATGAGGGCACTGGCAAGCCGAACCCGGCCTCGTCGATCCTGAAGCTGCGCGGCAGCCAGTTGCAGCAGGCGGTCACCGAGCTGGCCGTGGAGGTCGCCGGACCGGATGCGCTGCCGTTCGACGGCGGAGCCGACATCGAATCCCCGCTCTGGGCGCAGCACGCCGCGCCGAAGTACCTGAACTACCGCAAGACCTCGATCTACGGCGGAAGCAACGAGGTCCAGCGCACCATCATCTCCTCGACGATCCTGGGACTGTGAGGGCGGCCAGCCATGAACTTTGATTTGACCGACGAACAAGAACTGCTCCGCGACACCGCTCGCGAGGTGTTCACCCGCACCTACGACATCGAGACCCGGAACAAGACCGTCGACTCCGAGCTCGGCTGGAGCCGCGAGGTCTGGCGCCAGCTGGCCGAGATCGGCATCCTCGGACTGGGATTCGAGCCGGAAGAATCCGGCCAGATCGAGATCGTCGTGGTGATGACCGAACTCGGCCGCCGTCTGGCACCCGAGCCGGTCGCCGCGGCCGCCCTGATCCCGGGTGGTCTGATCGCCGAACTCGGCAGCGATTCTCAGCGGGCTCAGCTCGACGACGTCGCCGCCGGGGAACGGCTGCTGGCGCTGGCCCACACCGAGAAGGGACTGCGCGGGCTCGACGAATTGTCGACGCGCGCAACCAAAACCGGTGACTCCTGGACCATCACGGGTCGCAAGAACCCGGTGCTGGCCGGTGACAGCGCCGATGTGCTGGTTGTCACCGCGGCTCTGCCCGACGGTGGCATCGGCGCGTTCCTGGTCGACGCCGCGGCAACCACCCGGCGTGGTTACCGCACCTTCGACGGGCAGCGCGGCGCCGAGATCGACTTCACCGACGCCCCGGCGCAGCCGCTCGGCGACGGCGGCGATGCCAGCGAACGCATCCACGCAACGCTGATCCGCTATTCCTCGGCCCTGTGCGCCGAAGCTGTTGGCGCCATGGATGAATCGCTGCGGATGACCACGGAGTACCTCAACGCCCGCAAGCAGTTCGGCGTGCCGCTCAAGACGTTCCAGACGCTCACCCAGCGCGCAGCCGACATGTACGTGTCGCTCGAGCTGGCCCGCAGCATGAACTACTACGCGGCGATGAGCATCAGTGACGGCCGGCTGGATCCCGTGGTCGCGGCCCGGGCCAAGCTGCAGATCGGGCGGTCGGGCAAGCACATCCTGCAGGAGTCGATCCAGATGCACGGCGGGATCGGCGTCACCGCCGAATACCCGGTGGCCCACTACGCCGCCCGGCTCACCGCCATCGACCAGACCCTCGGGTCGGCCACCGATCAGCTGCGGTTCCTCAGCACGCAGGTGGGCAACTACGGCGCCGTCGCGCTGTAGGGCACCCGTCCCGCTTTAAAGCACTAAGGCTCCAGCTCTTCCAACCGGGAGCTGGTGGAGCGGCCGAGCGCGGCCACCTCGGCATCCATCTTCGGAAGGATGCTCGGGACCAGCGCCGCGATCGGCCGCTCCCCCAACCGCGTCGACAACAGCGGCTTGAGCCAACGGAAAGCGCCGACCCAGCCGGGCACGTTGATCTGACGCTTGCGCCCCTCGATTCCTGCGACGAACGCCCGTCCGCACTTGTCGACGCTTGTGGTGTTGCCCAGCGGTTTGGGCACCCGGGCGAGCATTTCGGTGAAGCTGGCGAGATCGTTCTTGGCGTCCTGCACCATCGGGGTGTCGATCCACGACATGTGCGCGGAGCCGACGTCAACGCCGTGATGGGCCACCTCGAGACGCAGGGCGTTGGCGAAGTGTTCGACCGCGGCCTTGGCCGCGTGATACGGCACCAGCCCGGGCGACGCGGCGTAGGCCGCGAACGACGAGACGATCAGCACGTAGCCGCGACGGTCGATGATCGACGGCAGGGTGGCCCGCACGGTGTGGAAGGCGCCCAGCACGTTAATGTCCAGCAAGCGCTTGACGGCCTCCGGATCGACCTGCAGCACTGAGCCATACGTCGCGATACCGGCATTGGCGACCACGACGTCGATGCCGCCGAACCGCTCGACCGCCCGCTCGGCCACCGCCTGCATGGCAGCCAGGTCGCGCACATCGGCGACACCGGTCAATACCTGATCCTCGCCGAGTTCAGCGGCCAACTCGGCCAGCGGCTCAGCGTCGATGTCGGTCAGGACGAGTTTGGCACCTCTGCGCCGCAACCGGCGCGCCACGTCGGCGCCGACGCCACGGGCAGCCCCGGTGATGAACACGACCTTGCCGTTGACGGAACTCATGGCCGTCAACGTACACCTACAGCGGCACGCCCAGCAGAGCGTCGACCGCGGCCGCCACCGCGGCGGGCGCGGCGGCGTCGTGGCCACCGTACTCCAATGCATCGGTGACCCAACCATCAACGGCGGCAAGCGCTTTGGGAGTGTCGAGGTCGTCAGCAAGATACTGCCGCAGCCGTCCGATGACGTCAGCGGCATCCGGACCGGCCGGCAACGCGGCGGCCGAGCGCCACCGATGCAGGCGGCCGTTGGCGTCGTCGAGCACCGCGTCGCTCCACGACCGGTCGCTGCGATAGTGCCCCGCCAGCAGGCCCAACCGGATGGCCGCCGGGTCCACACCCTGCTCGCGCAACCGGGACACCAGCACCAGATTGCCGCGGCTCTTGGACATCTTGTGCCCGTCCCAGCCGATCATGCCCGCATGGACGTAGTGCCGCGCGAACCGGCGCTCCCCGATCACACATTCACCGTGCGCGGCGGAGAACTCGTGGTGCGGGAAGATCAGGTCACTGCCGCCGCCCTGCACGTCGAAACCAAAACCTATGCGGCTCAGAGCGATCGCCGAACACTCCACGTGCCACCCCGGACGGCCGGGACCGAACGGCGCGGGCCAGCTCGGCTCGTCCGGGCGGGCGGCGCGCCACAGCAGCGCGTCGAGCGGGTCGGCCTTGCCCGCCCGATCCGGGTCGCCGCCGCGTTCGGCGAACAGCCGCATCATCGTGTCGCGGTCATAGCCCGATTCATAGCCGAACTGGGTGGTGGCGTCGGCGCGGTAATAGATGTCCGGGAACTCGTCGTCGTCGACCACGTAGGCCGCCCCGGACGCCAGCATCTTCTCCACCAACTCGACCACTTCACCGATCGCGTCGGTGGCCGCGACATAGTCGCGCGGCGGCAGAACCCGCAGCGCGGCCATGTCCTCGCGGAACAACTGAATCTCCCGCGCGCCCAGGTCCCGCCAGTCCACACCGTCGCGATTGGCCCGCTCGAACAGCGGGTCGTCGACGTCGGTGATGTTCTGCACGTAATGAACTTGATGGCCGCTGTCCAGCCAGACCCGGTACACCAGATCGAACGTCAGGTAGGTCGCGGCGTGACCCAGGTGCGTCGCGTCGTAAGGCGTGATGCCGCAGACGTACATCGTCGCGGTCTCCCCCGGCGACGTCGGACGGACCTGGCCGTCGGCGGTGTCATACAACCGCAGGGCCGGCCCACGGCCGGGCAGCTGCGGGATATCGACGGCCGACCAGGACTGCATGGCCTCGACTCTATGGGGTTCGCTGTTCACGGCGCTCTCAGGTGGTGGGGTGACCGGCTCTCTCGCGTTACTTCAGACAACGCGACCTCATGTTTGATTCCCTAACTCGCAAGCCACATGGCGTCGAGTAGCAGATCGGCGACCTCGGCCCGGCACATCAGCAGATCGGGCAGGTAGGGGTCCGGCCGGTTGTAGCGCAGCGGCGACCCGTCGATCCGGGTGGCGTGCAGACCGGCGGCCTGCACCACCCCGGCGGGTGCGGCCGAATCCCACTCCCACTGACCACCGGCGTGGATGTAGGCGTCGGCGTCGCCGCGCACCACCGCCATCGCCTTGGCGCCGGCCGACCCGATCCGCAGAAACTCGATGTCGAGGCGGTCCCGCAGCCGCCACAGCACCGCGGGCGGCCGGTTCGAGCTCGCGGTGATCCGAATCGGGCCCGGGGGCGGTGGCGGCGGGGCGGTCACGGTGTCCGAGCGATACACCTCGCCCATCGCCGGCAGCGCGACGGCGGCGTCGGTGATGGTGCCGTCCGGACCGCCGGTCCGCTGCCAGAGGGCGACGTGCACCGCCCAGTCCGGGCGGCGGGGCATGGAGAATTCACGGGTGCCGTCGAGCGGGTCGATGATCCACACCCGGTCGGCCTGGAGTCGCTTGAGATCGTCGTAGGCCTCTTCGGAGAGCACGGCGTCACCGGGACGCTCGGCGCGCAGCCGGCGCAGAATCAGGGCGTTGGCACGCACGTCGCCGGCGTCTCCGAGCGCGGGCGGGAAGTCGAAACCGACCTCTTCACGTACCGACAGCAGCAGCCGGCCCGCCTCCTCGGCGAGGTCGGCGGCCAGCGCCGCGTCGGTCATGCTCATTGGGTCAGTATGTCCGGTCAGAAGGCCGGCCACGGAATCGGCCGGTGCCGATCGGGTGCGGGCATGACGGGCTCGGCGACCAGCATCCGGACCCGCCGCCGCAATGCCGCGACCTCCGCCGGGGTGATGTGCTCGCGCAGCTGGTCTGCAAGCGGGCCGGCCAGCTGCTCCCCGAGGTCGGCGATCGCCACCAGCGTCTCGTCGTCGATCGGCTTTCCGGCCCAGCCCCAGAGCACGGTGCGCAGCTTGTCCTGGACATGGAGCGACACGCCGTGGTCGACGCCGTACACCCGGCCGTCGATGCCGGCCAGAATGTGGCCACCCTTGCGGTCGGCGTTGTTGACGATCACGTCGAACACCGCCATCCGCCGCAGCCGCGCGTCATCGGCGTGCACCAGCGTGACGTCATTACCGGCGTAGTCGTACGCGCGCAGCACCGAAAGATAGCCCGGCGGAATGGATCCCGGCGGGCAGATGTCGACCAGGTCGGGTCCTTCGGATTCCGCGTCGTCGCTGTCGCCGGGTTGATCGACCCACAGCTGCACCATCCCGGGGCGGCGGGGCCGTCCCGAACGATGGTGAACGGCACGACGTTCCAGCCGAGGGCGGCCGACACCAGATACGAGCCCACTTCCCGGCCGGCCAGGGTGCCGTCCGGGAAATCCCACAGCGGCTGCTCACCGGCCACCGGCTTGTAGACGCAGTGCACCGGATGGTCGGGCGCCGCGGGCCCGGTCGCCTCACACAAGAAGGTGGCGTTACTTGCCGAGCGAATCCGCCCGAGGATGGTCAGCTCACCACAGCGCAGCGCGTCGCGGGCCGAGGCCTCGTCGGCGGCTGTCACGAGTCGAGATCGTCGTCGGTCTCGCCGAACGCACCACGCCGATATCCGTTGGTGCGCACACAGATGTGGCCTTCCGGGTCCAGTGGCTCGTCACACAGCGGGCACGGCGGACGTCCTGCCGAGATCACCCGCGTCGAGCGGGAGGCGAACTGGCGAGCCGACTCGGGCGTGAGGAAAACCCGCACCGCGTCCGGCCCCTCCTCGGCGTCGTCGAGCACCACTGACGCGTCGAATTCGACGTCACTGACCGCCAGCAGTTCGACGACAACGGTCTGCGCCTCGGAATCCCACCCGAGGCCCATCGTGCCGACCCGGAACTCCGCGTCCACCGGCGTGACCAGGGGGCTGAGGTCGTCGACGTCCTTCTCCGGCGGCAGCGGGGTGCCGAACCGGCGGTTGATCTCGACGAGCAGCGCACCGATGCGTTCGGCCAACACCGCGACCTGTTGTTTCTCCAGGATCACGGAGATCACCCGGGTGTCGTGAACGGCCTGGAGATAGAAGGTGCGGTTTCCGGGCTGCCCAACGGTCCCGGCGACGAATCGGTCGGGTGTGCGGAAGACGTGAATTGCGCGGGCCATGTTATGTCCAAAATACCGGCTGAAAGCAGCCAGCCGTAATCGGCGGCAGCCGGTTCAGTCGGTGGTCCCGCCGACGACGGCGTCCCCGGCGGTCTTGTCACCCTCGGCCGGCGGCGGCGCGCTGAGCGCCGACGCGAGCTCGGCGCCGGTGTGGTTGACGTGCACGACAAATGGGCGGAACGGCGTGTAACGGATGACACTCATCGACGCCGGGTCGGCGGTGATCCGCTGGAAGCTGTCCAGGTGGGCGCCGAGTGCGTCCGCGACGACAGCCTTGATCACATCGCCGTGCGTGCAGGCAATCCACAGCACGTCGTGACCGTGCTCGTCGGCGAGCCTCCGGTCGTGCTCGCGTACCGCGGCCACCGCGCGGGCCTGAACCTGGGCCAGGCCCTCACCGTCGGGAAAGACGGCCGCGCTCGGCTGCTGCTGGACCACCGCCCACAGTGGCTCCTTCACCAGATCCTTCAGCGCCCGGCCGGTCCACTGTCCGTAGTCCACCTCGGCGAGGCGCTCGTCGACCACCGGCTCGAGATCCAGTTCGGCGGCCAGCGGCTCGAGAGTGAGGCGGCAGCGCAGCAGCGGGGACCGGACGAGCGCCTTGATCGGCAGGCCCTTGACCCGGTCGACGAGGGCGCTGGCCTGGTCCTGCCCTTTGTCGTCGAGTTCGACGCCCTCGGTCCGGCCGGCAAGTGTGTGCGCGGTGTTGGACGTCGAGCGGCCGTGGCGCAGCAGGATGACGGTCAAGAGGCGGCCACCACGCCCGACGCCAGCAGCGCCATCACGACGAGCGCCAACACCACGCGGTAGCCCACGAACCAGTACATCGCGTGGTTGGCGACGAAGCGCAGCAACCAGGCGATCGCCACGTAGCCGACGACGAACGTGATCACCACCGACACCAGCAATTGCGGGCCGGAGGCACTCATGCCTTCGGTCACCGGATGGAACGCATCGGGAAGCGAAAAGATGCCGGAGGCCAACACGGCCGGAATGCCAAGCAGGAAACCGAATCTCGCCGCGAGCGGACGATCAAGGCCGAGGAACAGGCCGGCACTGATCGTCGAACCGGACCGGGACACCCCCGGCACCAGGGCCAGGCACTGCGCCAGGCCGACGAGCAGGCCGTCCTTCCACCGCAGTTGCTCCACGTGGCGGGTCTGCTTCCCGAAGTACTCGGCGGCGGCGATCACGGCCGAGAACACCAGCATCGCGGTGGCGATCACCCAGAGATTGCGAACCTCACCGCGGATCGCTTCCTTGAACGCCAGGCCGATCACCACGATCGGCACCGTGCCGATGATGACGTACCAGCCCATCCGGTAATCGATGTTGTCCCGGTGAGCCTTGACGAAGAGCCCGTTGAACCAGGCCTTGAGAATCCGCCAGATGTCGCGGGCGAAGTAGATGACCACAGCGGCTTCGGTGCCCAACTGGGACACCGCCGTGAACGATGCGCCGGCGTCCGCGGAGAAGAAGACCCGCGACACGATCGCCAGATGGCTCGACGAGGAGATCGGCAGGAACTCGGTCAGACCCTGGACGATCGACAGGACCACGACCTGCAACCACGACATCGACGCGACGCTCACGTCGCCGACCGTACTGGATGGCGCTGGTGATTCAGCGTGAAGGGCGGGCTACCGGCACAGCGTGCGCGACCGCGTCCCGCACGGCGGCGGTCAGGCTGCGCTCGTCGTCGACATCGAAATCGGTGAGGCTGCGCGCCGCGGTGGCGACCACGTCCTCCTCGAGCGGCACCGGACCGGCCAACCGCGGGTGGTAGACCTCCACGAGGAGCTGCCCGCGATGGACCCGGAAAGAGAAGCTGCGACCATCCCCGAGCTGGCCAAAACCGCTGGCGAACACACCAGTGGAAATGTCCTCGATAGCGAACTCTCGCCCATCGGACTCCCGAGTCACGGCCAGCGTCATGAGGTCACCATAACGCGAGTTACGGGACATGAGAAGACAATCACGTCAATTTGTCTTCCCACCGCCCGCCTAGACTTCCTGATCGACAGGGGGCGACTCGGTCGCTCGATCTTGAACACAACCGGGGGCTACCCGTTGGCAAAAAACGTAAACCGCGCCGGTTTGCGCAGGTCAACCGCCATCTTATTGGCGTGCGCCGCCGTCATGGCCGGTTGCTCGACCAATCCGCTGGCCCCGCCACCTCCGACAATCGAGCCGGCTGCGCCCGCGGTGTCGCCGCCACCGGCCACCCGCCCCGCGGGTGAGGTCCTCCCGCTCAGCGGGAGTCCCGACGCCGCGGTCTTCGACGAACGCACCGGGTCACTGGTGGTTTTGACCCCCGGTGCCGACCCCACGGCCGCCGCGACGCTGACGGTGTTCGGCTCCAGCGGCGTTCCTCGCGAGCTCACCCTGCCCGGTCCGGCCACCGCGATCGCCGGCGACGGACAGGGCTCGGTGTTCCTGTCCACCAAGGGTGGCTACGTCACCGTCGACCTGGCCGCAGGCACGGCCAGCCCGGTGTCCATCAACGACGAGACCGACACCGACTTCACCGCGATCGCCCGCCGTGCCGACGGCCGGTTGGTGCTCGGCAGCGCCGACGGCACCGCCTACACCCTGGGCTCGGATACCGCGGTCGCCGAGAAGGTGAAGATCTTCGCGCGGGTCGACGCCGTGGTCGCCGAAGGCAACAACGCCGTGGTCCTCGACCGCAGTCAGACGTCGGTGACATCACTGAACACCGACGGCCGCACCCAACAGGCGTTGCGCGCCGGTCAGGGCGCCACCACGATGGTGGCCGACCCGCTGGGCCGAGTCCTGGTGACCGACACCCGCGGCGGCCAGCTGCTGGTGTTCGGTGTCGATCCGCTGATCGAGCGCCAGGCCTACCCGGTTCCGGATGCGCCGTACGGGCTGGCCGGATCACGGAATCTGGCCTGGGTTTCGCAAACCGCATCGAACACGGTTGTTGGTTACGATTTAACAACTGGTATTCCTGTGGAGAAGGTGCGTTACCCGACCGTGCAGCAACCGAACTCGCTCGCTTTCGACGACCAATCCGACACCCTCTATGTGGTGTCGGCCGCCGGCGCGGGCGTGCAGGTGATCCGCAATGCGGCGGGCGCCCGGTGAGCGCGGCGTTCCGCGGCCGGATGCCGGCGAGTTGGGAAGTCGAACTCTCCGATGACTACGAGTGGATCCCCCTGCGGTTGCCGCCCGACGTCACCCGGATCAGCGCGTCGACCCGACTGTCGATCGAAGCCGAGTACCGAGGGTGGGAGTTGACCCGGGTGCGCCTCTACACCGACGGCAGCCGTCGAGTCCTCTTGCGACGCAAGAAATCTCGAATCAACGGCCAGACCACCGATCAACCCGAGCTGTGATGTACGACGCGCTGCGGCGGGCATTTTCCTGGTGCCGGCCGAACGCATCCACACGTTCGTGTTCGGCTCGCTGCGCGCCGCGACGGCCACCAACGCCACCCGCGGACCGTTGCGCCGCCGGCTTGCACCCCGCGATCCGGTGCTGGCCAGCACCGTCTTCGGGGTGCGGTTCCCCGGACCGATGGGCCTGGCCGCCGGGTTCGACAAGGACGGCCTCGGCCTGAAGACCTGGGACGCATTGGGATTCGGCTACGCCGAGGTCGGTACGGTGACCGCGCAGCCGCAGCCGGGCAACCCGCTGCCGCGGCTGTTCCGCCTCCCCGAGGACCGGGCCTTGCTCAACCGAATGGGCTTCAACAACCACGGCGCCGGACAGCTGGCGCTGCAGCTCGCCCGCTACCGGCCCGACTCGCCGATCGGGGTCAACATCGGCAAGTCGAAGGTCACCCCGCCCGAGCTGGCCGCCGACGATTACCGTGCCAGCGCACGGCTACTCGGCCCACTGGCCGACTACCTGGTGGTCAACGTCAGCTCCCCCAACACCCCCGGACTGCGCGACCTGCAGGCCGTCGAATCGCTGAGGCCGATCCTGTCGGCCGTGCTAGCCGAGACCTCGACGCCCGTCCTGGTGAAGATCGCACCGGACCTGTCCGACGAGGATGTCGACGCCGTGGCCGACCTGGCCGTCGAACTGGGACTGGCCGGGATCGTCGCCACCAACACCACGATCTCGCGAGCCGGCCTGCGCACCCCCGGTGTCGACGAGCTGGGGCCCGGCGGCATTTCCGGACCGCCGGTGGCGCGCCGGTCCCTGGAGATCCTGCGGCGGTTGTACAGCCGGGTCGGCAACGACCTGGTGCTGATCAGTGTGGGCGGCATCGAGACCACCGACGACGCGTGGGAGCGCATCACGTCCGGGGCGTCCCTGCTGCAGGGCTACACCGGATTCATCTACGGCGGTGGCTTGTGGGCCAAGGAGATTCACGACGGCATCGCCGCCCGACTCCACGCCGGCGGCTTCTCATCGCTGGCTGAGGCCGTCGGGTCGGCTCACTCCGGGCGCAATCCCAAGAATCCGCCGTCCGCGTCGTAAAGCAGGTCGTAGTGGCCCAGTGCCCGCAGACCGGTGTTCACGAACGTGCCGTTTCGCGCGGGCGCGTGGTGCACCTCGGTCGGCGTCTGCGATCCGCCGTCACCGACCGCGAAGCTGTAGCGCAGATCGCCCACGGTGATCGACATCGCAGTGCCGGCGGGCACCGTCCCGCTCGACGGCAGACCGTCGGCCTCCACGATCATGTCCAGCAGGCCGGTGTCGACCAGCACCTTGCCGGAATGCACTGGGCCTGAGCCGGACTGGAAGCCACCCGCCGGAGTCAGCCAGTCGTTGTGCGTGCCCTCGGCCGGGGTGCCTGCACTGGCCAGCTGCTGCATGGTCCAGGCTCCGGTGACATTGGCCGCCGTCAGGCCGAGCGACAGGCCGGCCCGGCCGATGAGGTACCCGCGCCGCATCGTCCCCGCCGTCATCGCGGTGAGGTTCAGGAACGGATTGTGGGTGGGCGCGGCGCGGGCCGTGGTTCCGCGGCCGAATCCGACGCCGAGCATGTGCGGGATCGCCCCCGTGCAGCGGCCCGAATTCACCCCGCCGCCACGGCATGTCGAGCTGGTCACCGCCAGCACCGGCACTCCTGCCTGCGCCGCCGCGCCGGCACCGGTGGCGTCGACGGCCTGCGGGAACGACACCGACGCCGTCACCCAGACTCCGGTCAGCTCCAACCCACTCGAGCTGTAGGTGAGGCTGCCGGGCGGTGAGTCGGCAGGAATATTCGGCACCTCCGAGGCCGGCACCACCACGCCCACCGACCCGGTGTCCACCGTGAACGGCGACACCGGGCCGCCATTGACCGACGCTTCGACCTTGAGTGTGGTTCGCAGGTTCGCGAAGTCCGGCGACCCGACCCACGGCACGGTGTAGCTCTGGTGGTAAGCGTCGTAGGTTGAAGCAGTGTGGCTGCTTGGCGACGGCATAGTGGTTGTGCCAGAACCACATCCGGCCACGACCGCGTTGGCAACCACCACGACGATCAACCTCGTGCGGACTGTCAGCACCGAGCATCCCTGGGTGGAAGGGCGAGGTCGATCAGGTACGCCGCCGCATAGTCATCGACGCAGGGTTGGTCCCGAAACACCGCGGTGTGTTGCGTGCCGTCGACGGTCAGCAGCACTCCCCGAGCTGGCTGGCGAGCTCGACGCCGGCTTGATAGGGCGTTGCCGGATCGCGAGTGGTGGAGACCACCAGTACCGGTGGAAGGCCCGGCGCGGACACCGGGTGCGGCCCGCTGGACGGCGGCACCGGCCAGAACGCGCACACGTCGAGGGGCGCGCTGCCGGTGAACTGCCCGTAGGTGCCGAACGGCGCCACCTGCCGCAGCTGCCGGTCTTTGTCGATGGCCTTGGTCCGGTCGGTATTGGGCGGTACGTCGACGCAATTGACCGCGTTCTGAACGTCATTGGTATTCGCGTAGTGGCCTTGGCTGTCGCGGCCCAGGTAGGCGTCGGCCAGCGTGAGCAGGATGTCGCCACGCCCCTGGGCCAGCTCGGCCAGGCCGCGGCTCAGGGTCGTCCACATCTTCGGTGAGTACAGCGCCATCATCGTTCCGGTCTGCGCGTCGCTGTAACCGAGCCCTCTCGGATCATCGGTGTCCGCGGGCGCGGCGACCAGCGGGTCCACCAGATCGTGGTAGACATCGACGGCCTTGGCTGGATCGGCGCCGAGCGGGCAGCCGCCGTCGCTGACGCAGTCTGCGACGAAATCGTTGAATGCCTTCTGGAACGCCGCGGCCTGATCGACGCTGGACTGGATCGGATCGGCGTCGGGGTCCACCGCGCCGTCGAGGACCATCGCGCGCACCTTGTCGGGATAGGCCTCGGCATAGGTCGTGCCGATCTCGGTGCCGTACGAGTAGCCCAGGTACGTCAGCTTCTCGTCGCCCAGCGCCACCCGGATGCGATCGAGGTCCCGGGCGACGTTGACGGTCCCGACATTGGCCAGGAATGCGGTGCCCACCTTGTCCACACAGCGCTGGGCGAACTGTTTGCGGGTGTCCTCGATGTGGGTGACGCCAGAGGGGCTGTAGTCCACCTGCGGGTCGGTCCGGGCCGCGTCGTTGTCCTCATCGGAGTTACACCACAGCGCCGGGGTCGAGGAACCCACTCCTCGAGGGTCGAATCCGACGAAGTCGAAATGTTGACGTACTTGCGGCGGTAGCGAATTCACCAGCTTGACCGCCGCGTCGACACCTGACCCACCGGGGCCGCCGGGATTGACGACCAATGAACCGATCTTCTGGCCGGTCGCCGGGAACCGGATGAGTGCCAGACGCGCGACGGCGCCGCCTGCTTCCGAGTAGTCGACGGGCACCTCGACCTCGCCACACTCGGCGCCGCCCGTGCGGCACGGCGACCACGCCACCGGCACCGGTGGACCCAGTGCCGGCGTCGTCGCCTGGGGCTTGCCCTCGACCGCCGTGCTGCAGCCGGCTACCAGCGCGACGACCGCCAGCGCCGCGCGGAGCTTACTTCTGCTCGTACGTGCCGTGAATGACCGCGCGCGCAATGGAATTCATGAACAGGTTAAACCCGAGGTAGGCCGGGCTGGCATCCTCAGTGAGCTCGAGCTTCTCCACCTTCACCGCATGCACGGCCACGTAGTAGCGGTGGTAGCCGTGCCCCTGCGGCGGGGCGGCGCCGAGAAAGCGGCGGATGCCGGCGTCGTTCACCAGTGTCAGGGCGTCACCGGGCAGCACCGAACCATCACCGACACCGGACGGCAGGTCGGTGACGGTCGCCGGGAGGTTGGCCACCGCCCAGTGCCAGAAGCCGGAGGCGGTCGGGGCGTCCGGGTCGTAGACGGTGACGGCGAAGCTGCGCGTCTCCTCCGGGAATCCCGACCAGCTCAGCTGCGGCGAGACGTCCTCACCGCCGGCGCCCATGATGCCGCTGACCTGAGCGTTCTTCCACGGCTCACCGTCGGCGAAGTCGGTGCTGGTGAGGGTGAAACTGGGCAGCTCGGGCAGGAATTCGTAGGGGTTGTAGGGAAATGCCATGTGACGGGCTTCCTTTCGGTTGTCAGCAGTTCTTCAAAAAGTGTTCGAGCACCTGGGTGCCGAAGTGCAGCGCGTCCACGGGTACCCGCTCGTCGACGCCGTGGAACAGTGCCGCGAAGTCCAGCTCGGGCGGCAGCCGCAACGGGATGAAGCCGAAACACCGAATACCCAGTCTGGCAAAGGCTTTCGCGTCTGTTCCGCCGGAGAGCATGTAGGGAACGGTGCGCGCCTCCGGGTCGACGGCCAGCAGCGCATCGTTCATTGCGTCCACGAGGTCGCCGTCGAACGTCGTCTCGTAGGACGGCAGGTCCCGCTCCCACTCGCGGGTGACGTCGGGACCGATCAGCTCATCGATCTCCCGTTCGAAGGCTTCCTTGCGGCCGGGCAACACCCGGCAGTCGATCACTGCCTCGGCCGTCTGCGGGATGACGTTGGCCTTGTACCCGGCCTTGAGCATGGTGGGGTTGGCGGTGTCGCGCAGGGTCGCGCCGACGATGCGCGAGATGCCGCCGAGTTTGGCGATCGTGCCATCGAGATCGGGCGAGTCCAGATCGAAGCTGTAACCGGTCTCCTCGGCGACCGCGGTGAGGAACTGCTGTACGGAATCGGTGAGCACCAGCGGGAATTGGTGGCGCCCCAGACGGGCGACGGCCTCGGCGACCGCGGTGACGGCGTTGTCGTCGTGCACCATCGAGCCGTGCCCTGCGCGGCCGCGGGCGGTCAGCCGCATCCAGGACAGCCCCTTCTCCGCGGTCTCGATGAGATAGAGCCGGCGTTCGCCGCCGTCCTTGTGCGGAACGGTGAGCGAGAAGCCGCCCACCTCACCGATGGCCTCGGTGATGCCCTCGAATAGGTCGGGCCGGTTGTTCACCAACCACTGTGCGCCGTAGGTGCCGCCGTGCTCCTCGTCGGCGACGAACGCGAACACCAGATCGCGGGGCGGCACGATGCCGGCACGTTTGAAGTGCCTGGCGACCGCGATCATCATGCCGCACATGTCTTTCATGTCGACCGCGCCGCGGCCCCACACGTAGCCGTCGGCGACAGCGCCGGAGAAGGGGTGCACGCTCCAGTCCGCGGGCTCGGCGGGCACCACGTCGAGATGGCCGTGGATCAGTAGTGCGCCGCGGCTGCGGTCAGCGCCGGGCAGGCGCGCGAACACGTTGCCGCGGCCAGGCGCTCCGGATTCGACGTACTCGGTGGCGTAGCCGACGGCGGAGAGTTGCTCGGCAACCCAGAGGGCGCACTCCGCCTCGCCCTTGGTGGTCGCCAAATCGCCGGTGTTGGAGGTGTCGAACCGGATCAGGGAACTGACGAGATCAACGACCTCGTCGACGGCTTGTGTCACAGTCCCCTTTCCTACCACTGGCGCCGGGCACCCGGGGGCGCGGAGGTCAGCCTCTACCACATGTTTCCCAAGAACCACTCGCGCAACACGCCGATTTAGGGTTTGATTTAGCGGATGACTCCCCGCCTGCCCGCGATCGCGGCGCTGCTGTGCCTGTCGGTCAGCGGCTGCTCGGCTATCACCGCGGGCAGCGCGCAGCCGGCTGACCGTGCGCCGCTGACCAGTCCGGACGCCCTGCCTGCGCTCCTGCTGTCGGCACCCGACGTGGGCGCGGCACTGGCCAGCGACGACGTTGTCGTCACCACCGACGTGAGCAAGGCCTGGAACGACAGCGCCCACTTCGCCGACGTGAATTGCCTGGCCATCGCCGGTGCCGCGCAGCAGGGCGTCTACGCGAGCAGCGGGTCGACGGCCATACACGGTCAGGTGCTGCGCGAGGCGCCGACAGCACCGGCGTGGGAGCACTATGCCGTCCAAGCGGTGGTGTCGTTCCCCAGTGCGCAGGCGGCGGCTGACTTCTTCACCGCGTCGCAGCGCGGCTGGGCGGAGTGCTCCAACCGGGAGCTGAACTACGCCCAGCCGATCGGGCCCCCGCAGGTGTGGTCGGTGGGACAGACCAGCACCGACCGCGACGTGCTCGCGGTGTCGCGGGTACAGCAGAGCCCGCAGCGGTGGGCCTGCCAGCGAGCCTTGACGGTGCACAGCAATGTCGCGGTCGACGTGGAGGCTTGCAGCCTGGACGGGCCGACGGCGGCGGCCAGCGCGATCGCCGGCCAGATCGCCGGACGGCTGCCGAGCGCCTAGTTGGGGCCCATTTGGGACTGGAGTGCTCGATCCGTTAGCCTTAGGCGCTCTATACAGGTCCGAGTGGCGGAATGGCAGACGCGCTAGCTTGAGGTGCTAGTGCCCTATTAACGGGCGTGGGGGTTCAAGTCCCCCTCGGACACTCTTTCTTTCGCACGTCGGCGGCAGCCTCGAGAAGCGTCTCGGCCAGCACGCCGGTTGCCGGCGCCAGTTGCTCCGCCGGCCGAGATGCCAGGTACACCTGCCACACCACAGGATCGGTCAGCTCGATCGACGCCAGTCCATCCACCCGGCGAGCCTCCGACCGCGGCATGAAGGCAGTGCCCAAGCCGTTGCGCACCAGCTCGGCAATCGCGGTGAAGCCGGCGGGAACCTCGTACTGCGTGCGCGCGCTGACGCCGGCAGCATGCAGTGCCTCGTCCACGAGCCTCCGCAGCCCGAAGCCCGGTGGGAAACCGACAAGGTCTTCCGTCGCGATATCGGCGAGGTCGAGCCGCGACTTTCCGGCCAGTTCATGGTCGGTGCGGCACACGAAAACCATTGGCTCCTCGAACAGCAACCGCATGTCCAGCGCAGGCGGGTGACGGTCGGGAACCGACACCAGGGCCAGGTCCAGCGATCCCTCGAGAAGGGCCGCCAGGTACGACGACGCTCCCGTCTGGCTCAGGCGCAATCGCAGCCCCACGAACGGATGGGCGCGGTGAAATCGCCCGAGTGCGGCGGCCACATCCACCGGTCCTGACGAGATCAGTGACCCGAACTCGACTGTCCCCGAGAGCTTTCCGGTGAACTCACCGACCGACTCGGCGGCCAGTCGGCTCGTCCTCAGCACGTCGTACGCGTGCGATCGGAAGCGTTCACCCGCGGCGGTAAGACGTATCGCCTGGCGCGATCGGTCGAACAGCTGGACGTCCAGCTCACGTTCGAGCCGAGCGATCGACGACGACAACGCCGACTGCACGATGTGTGCCCGTTGCGCCCCGCGGGTGAAGCTCATCTCTTCGGAAACGAACACGAAATGTTCGATCTGACGTAGTTCCACTCCACGACGGTATCGGTTTAACAGATGACAGACATCAATATTTATCGTTGGACGCGATGACTCGGATGGCGTGGACTAGAAACATGAACGGCATCAGCAGACGAAGCCTCGGCCGGCTGACGGCCATCGCCGGGGGTGCGGCGCTGCTCTCGGCGTGCACGCCCCCGGCGCGCACCGACGCAGCTCCACCGAGCTCGCCACAACACCAGCTCGGTCCGATCAAACAGATCAGGGCAGGCCTGCTTGACGTCGGATACGCCGAGGCAGGCCCGGCCGACGGCCGACCGGTCATCCTGCTGCACGGCTGGCCCTACGACATCCACAGCTACGCTGATGTCTCGGCAATCCTTGCCGGCCAAGGCTTTCGCGTCATCGTGCCGTACCTGCGCGGCTTCGGATCGACCCGGTTCTTGTCGACGGACACGTTCCGCAACGGTCAGCAAGCCGCTCTCGCCGCCGATGTGATCGCGCTGATGGACGCACTGCACATCGACACGGCGATCCTCGGCGGTTATGACTGGGGCGGCCGCACCGCGAACGTCGTCGCGTCGCTGTGGCCGCAGCGCGTCGCCGGGCTGGTTGCGGTCAGCGGCTACATCGTCGTCGATCTGGCCGCCAACCGCGAACCGCTGCCTCCCGAGGCCGAACATGGTTGGTGGTATCAGTACTACTTCGCTACGCCACGTGGCGAACTCGGGTACCGACGCAACACCAAGGCGTTCAATCGGCTGATCTGGTCCAGCGCCTCACCGCTGTGGCATTTCGACGACGCCGCCTATGACCTGTCGGCCGCGGCGTTCGACAACCCGGATCATGTCGACATCGTGATCCACAACTACCGCTGGCGCCTCAGCCTTGCCGAAGGTGAATCACGTTACGACGCAGACGAACAACGGCTCGCCGGCAAGCCTCGCATCACGGCGCCCAGCATCACCATCGCAAGCGACTTCGACGGCGTCGCCAAAGACGGCTCTGCGTACCGCGCCATCTACACCGGCCCGTACCAGCACCGCATCCTGGACCGGATCGGACACAATGTCCCTCAGGAGGCGCCGGAGCAATTCGCCGCGGCCGTCGTCGACGTCGACCGAATGATCAACCACTAGCTCGAGGACCATCGTCGAATGTCGCTGTTGTCCCATCCACTCGTAGCCGACACGCTCGCGCGGTTGTTCGCCGCGGCGGTCAATCCGGCCCCGAAGGCCGCGGTCCGCTTTCCGGAGGTCACCGGCCGCACCTCGCAGATCACGATCCCCACCCGATATGGGCCGACAGCCGCCACGGTGTACCACCCGTCGCCCGGCACCGAGCTGCCCGCTGTGTACGTCAATGTCCACGGTGGCGGCTTCGTGGTCGGACACCGGGAGCAGGACGATCCGTGGTGCCGGTATCTGGCGGCCAACTCCGGTGCGGTCGTGATCAACACCGATTACGTACTTGCGCCCGGCCATCGCTTTCCCGCCGCCCCGCACCAGCTGTACGACATCGTGTGCTGGGCCGCCGACCCCGGCCGGGACTGGGGCGGGACCCGGCTCTGCGTCGGTGGCCAGAGCGCGGGCGGCAGCCTGAGCGCCGCGGTCGCGCGCCTCGCCCTCGAGAACGGCGGGCCCGATATCGCTTTGCAGGTCTTGCATTACGCCCCGCTGGATCTGGTGACGCCGACTCGCGACAAACCCTCGGCGATCGGCTCACGCGCGGTGATGAAGCCATGGATGGGTGAGGTCTTCGACACCGCGTACATCCCCGATCCGGCCCAGCGCCGGGACCGGCTGGCTTCGCCGGCACGGGAACACAATGCCGCAGAGCTGGCGGGTATCGCGCCTGCGCTGATCGTCACCGCCGAGCACGACCGCCTGCGTGACGAAGCGCGCCGGTACGCCGCCCGACTCGACGCTGCCGGCGCTCTGGCGGAGTACTACGAGGTGCCCGGCGTCGACCACGGCTACAACATCATGAGCGACGCGGCCGACGTCACCCGGCAAAGCTATGCCCACATCGTCGAGCACGTTCGACGCGCCGTCGCCGGGGACCATCCGACCTGACAGATCACGGATACCTACGGCCTTCGCGCGATCACCTGGCCGGCGAATTCCAACATCTCGTCCAGGGTCGAGAACATCGCGAAGGCGTCCACGATCGCCTCATCGGCGCCCGATTCCGCCAGGCGCTCAAGCCTTTCGAAGACCGACTCGACGGACGCACCCGGGTCGAGGTTGATTCGCATCGCCTTCTTCAGGGCATCGGGATCGCGGCCGGCATCCTGCGCCGCGCGCCGAGCGATCGACCAGAGGCGGTCGGTCACCTCTTCCTGCAGACCCTCGACCCCAAGCCAGCCGGTGCCACTGCGGCCGACCCGACGCATCGCAGCCTCGCTGGCACCCCCAATCCAGATCGGCGGACCGCCGGGCTGCACCGGGCGCAGGTCCGCGTGGACCGGCGGGAGGGAGAAGAACTCGCTCTCCCACGACACTGGCGTCGTGGTCCACCACTCCCGCAGGAACGCCAGCGTGTCGTCCAGCATCCGCCCGCGCCGGCTCCAGTCCGCGCTTCGGGCGATGTCATGCTCGTCCTTCATCCACCCGATTCCCACGCCGACGTCCAGGCGGCCTTCGCTGAGCACATCGAGCGTGGTCAACATTCGGGCCAGGTGTACGGGCTCGTAGTAGAACGTGCTGAGCGTGCTGGCGTTGAGCCGCACGTGGCTGGTGGCGCTGGCCGCGACGGTCCACAGCAGCACCGGATCGAGATAACGGGTCATCTGTGGCGGGTACGGCTGCTCTTGGCCCGGATAGGTGCTGTGCATGTCGACCGGGGTGACCAGTCGGTCGCCAACCCACAGAGTGTCGTAACCGAGGTCCTCGAGGCCGCGGCAGAACTCGCTCAGCCCGGCGGCGCTACTGATCGCGGGCCCGACGATGGGAAGTGCAAAACCAAGTTTCACGACAAAATCCTTCTTGATTAGATGATGGATCAACTATTCCGGGCGTGCGCAGGGCCCTCGGCCCCTCGATGCCTGGGCCCTGCGCGCCGAGTCAGCCGAAAGTGGTTGCGCCGAGGGCGAAGTCGAAGTTACCCACGCCGTTGCGCGCGAGGCCCATCACGATCAAGCCCGCTCCCTCCAGCCAGTGCGCCATGTTCAGGCCGCCGACATCCCGCGGGCGCAGCCCGAGGCTTTCGACAAACCGTTCGACACCGGCCTTGGCGGATGTGTCGTCGCCGGCGATGAAGACGTCGAGCGGCCGGCCCTGTTCCAGCACGACACCGAATATCGTGTTGAACGCCTTCACCACACTGGCGCTGGCGGGCGCCACCTTGGCGACCTCCTGCGCGACCGAGGTGTCGTGGGCGAGCGCCAAGCCGTCAGCCCCGGCATTGAACGGATTGCTGATGTCGACGATCACCTTGTCCGCGAGCGCGTTTCCATACTGCGCAACAACGGGGACGACATTGGCATACAGCAGAGCGACGACAACGATTTCGCCGGCCGGGACCGCGCCGAACTCGCCCGTCGTGGCGCCGCCGCCGAGCGCCTTGGCAAGATCCGCGGCTTTGGACGGATCGCGGCCGATGATCTCGACGGCGTTGCCGCCCGCTATCGCCAGGGCGCCGATAGCGCGGGCCATGTTTCCGGTTCCGATAATGCTTATGTTGGTCATGAGTGTCCTTTCTCGACGTACGATAAGAAAGGTTGACGCGTCCACCTTATTCCCGATTGGGACCCATCGACAACACTTGAGCGGAGGCGGCGGATGGAACCGGACTGGCTGAGCCCTCGGGAAGATCGTGCCTGGCGGGCGTTCATTCACTCGCATCATCAGCTCGTCGTGCACCTGAACCGCGGACTCCAGGAATCTGGCTTGTCCGGCGCCGACTACGAGATCTTGGCCGTGCTGTCGAGCACGGACGGCGACCGCATGCCTGCCCACGAGCTCGGCAGCGTGCTGAGCTGGGAGAAGAGCCGGCTCTCCCATCAGTTGCGCCGCATGCAATCCGACGGGCTGATCAGGCGTGAGCCCAACCCTGACGACGCCCGCAGCATCATGGTCCGGCTGTCGCCTGCCGGCCGGGCTGCCATCGAGAAGGCGGCGCCCGAGCACGTCGCCGATGTCCGCCGGAACTTCATCGATCTGTTCAGCTCGGCCGAGCTCGACATGCTCGCCGCTCTGAACGAACGAATCCTGCACCACCTGACGGATGAGGACGACTCCCCCGTCGAGTCGTAGGAGCAGCTCTACAGGCGGACGGCCACCTGGAGGCCGTCGGCGATCGGCAGCGTCATCGTCGCGTAGCCGTTCGGCTCGTCAGCGAGGTAGGCCATCAGCGCGCCATGGACGTCGCGGCCGAAATCAGCGGTCACATCATCAACCAGGATCAGCGTGCCGGCGCGCAGGTTCGGTTCGAGCACACGCAGGACGTCGATCGCGAGATCGGGCCAGCCATCCAGCAGCACCAGGTCCGGCACGTGCGGAAGGTCCGCCAATGTCTCGCGGGCATCGCCGAGGCGCAGCTGGATCAGATCCGCGACGCCGGCATCGGCGAAGTTCCGCAACGCGGCATCGGCCTTGTCCTGCTGCATCTCCGTGGTGATCACCCGGCCGCCGCCGTTGTCACGGACCGCACTCGCGAGATGAATCGTCGATACGCCGAACGACGTGCCGTACTCGACCACGTTGCGCGCACCGGTAGCCCTGGCCAGCAGGTAGAGCAGCTGGCCACCGACGCCGGATACGGACATGTAGACGTCCTTGAATATCTCGGCGCGCTGGCAGGCATCGAGATCCCAGGGTGAGCTCGACCCGTCGAGAACCGCTGCGACGGCGGCTTCGTCACCGGCCTGCTCGCTCGACAGGAGGCGTTGCAGCACAACAGAAATCGGAGTGGTCGTCAGAGAATTGGTCATCGTGGGTTCCTTCCAATCAGATCGATGACACCAACGTATCCTTGAGCCTGAATGACCTCCAGTGCATCATTGATAGGTAAGAGTTATCCAAAATGGAATTAACGAGCGACCTCGATCTGAACCTGCTGTTGGCGCTCGACGCACTGCTCGAGTTGCGCAGCGTCGGCCTGGCCGCCGAGCGCCTGCACACCTCGGCCCCCGCCATGAGTCGCACTCTGGGGCGGTTGCGGCGCAGGCTGGACGACCCGGTCCTGGTGCGCGCAGGCAGGCAGATGGTGCCGACACCACGGGCGCTCGCGATGCAGGCCGAGGTTCACGATGTGATCGCCCGCGCCCGAACGCTTTTCGCGCCACCGGATACCGTCGAGCCCGGGCGGCTATCCCGCACGTTCTCGTTGCAGATGGGCGACATCGGGATGCTCAGCACCGTCGCCGAGCGGTTGCTGACGCGAGTGCGTACCGAAGCACCAGGTGTGACACTGCGGTTCGTCGGCGAGAGTCATGAGGACACGCACTCGTTGCGTGACGGCGGCGTCGACCTCGAAGTGGGGCAGACCGGTCACCTGGACCCGGAGATTCGCGTTGAGGACCTGGTCACCGAGCGAATGGTCGGCGTCGTCCGCGCGGGACATCCCCTGCTGGAACGGCGCGTCACCGCCAAACGCTTCGCAGATGCCCAGCACGTCGTGTTCTCCCGCCGGGGACGACTCCGCGGTCCAGTCGACGACCTGCTCGCCGAGCACGGCCTGCAACGCCGCGTCGTCGTCTGCGCGCCCACCCCGGCCGGTGGCCTGTTCCTGGTCCGCAGTAGCGACCTCGTCGCCATGATGCCGGCCGGACTGGGCCGCTACGCCATGGAAGCGCTGAACCTCACCAGTTTTGCGATTCCACTTGACCTGCCGCCGTTGACGATCAGCATGGCATGGCATCCACGCCACGACGCCGACGGTGCGCACCGCTGGCTCCGTCAGTGTGTGCGCGAGGCGCTCTGACCACGGCGGATCGCGCTCAATACACCTGCGGTGTAACGGTTTCGCCGGTATGCACCACTGCAGAGACGGCACCACGGAAGGGAGAACCCCATACACCGCTGAGCAGCTACTATGTCGTCTCGATGATCGAGATGGAAGGCGACGAGTCGGCGCTTGTCGCAGCACTGCGCGCCGGCGACGAGCCGGCTTTCGCGCGCCTGGTCGACCATCACACTCCGGCTCTGCTGAGGGTCGCACGCGGATACGTGCGCACCACGCAGGCAGCCGAAGATGTCGTCCAGGAAACCTGGATCGCACTGATCAAGGGCATCGACAAGTTCGAGGGCCGATCCTCGCTCCGCACTTGGCTATTCACGGTGATGATCAACATCGCCAAGACCCGCGGTATCCGCGATCGGCGCACCGCCGATGCCGAGTTGGAGGCGGCAGGCGGCACCGTCGACCCCGATCGGTTCCGCCCTGCCGGCGACCCGGACTGGCCCGGGCACTGGAGATCCGATCGCTCGCCCGCTCCGTTCCCCGACACCCCGGAAGGGTCGGTGCTCGGCTCGGAGTTCATCTCGCTGGCGCGCCGGGAACTGGACAAACTGCCGGAGCGCCAACGGACTGTGGTGACGTTGCGGGACATGCTGGGGTTCGACTCGAGCGAGGTCTGCGAACTGCTCGGTCTTTCCGTGGCCAACCAGCGGGTACTGCTACACCGTGGCCGAGCGGCGATCAGGCAAGGGCTCGAGGACTATCTGAAGGAGGTGCCGTGAGCGCCGACGATATGGACTGCGACGAGTTGGTCGAATTGGTCACCGCCTATCTGGACGGCTCGCTCGACTCGGAGACGCGTGCACGCTTCGACCTGCACCTCCTCGACTGCGACGGCTGTGAGAACTACCTGCAGCAGTTCCGGGTCACGATCGACACCGTCGGGCGAATCAGCAACGAACAGGTCGACACCGAGTTTCGGGGCAAACTGCTCAAGGCCTTCCGTGACTGGCGCACTTAGCCCTGCTCGACGCGGCCCCGCGTCTTGGCCAGGCTCGCCACCGTCGTCACCAGCAGCACCACCCCGATCACGCCGATCGACATGCCCGTGGAGATCTCGGGGACCGCCACGTGCTCGCCGCCGTTGATGAACGGAAGGCTGTTCTCGTGCAAGGCGTGCAGCACGAGCTTGACGCCGATGAACGCCAGGATCAGCGACAGCCCGTAGGAGAGATAGATCAGCCGGTCCAACAGACCGCCGATCAGGAAGTACAGCTGCCGCAGCCCCATCAAGGCGAACGCATTGGCCGTGAACACGATGTAGGGCTGCTCCGTCAGCCCGTAGATCGCCGGGATCGAATCCAATGCGAACAACACGTCGGTGAAGCCGATTGCGATCAGCGCCAACAACATCGGTGTAACGGCGCGGCTACCGTTCACCTTGGTGAGGAACTTGTCGCCGTCGTAGGTGTCGGTCGTCGGGACGAGACGGCGCACCAGGGCGATGATGCGGCTGTCGCGCTTCTCCTCGACTTCCTTCTCGTGACCGGCCTCCTTCGCGAGCTTGATCGCAGTGAGCACCAGGAAGAGTCCGAAGAGGTAGAACACCCAGCTGAACGTGCTGATGGCGGCGGCGCCGACGGCGATGAACCCGGCGCGCATCACCAGCGCCAGCACGATACCGATCAGCAGAAGCTTCTGCTGGAATTCCCGCGGCACCGCGAACGTACCCATGATGACCGTGAACACGAATAGGTTGTCGACGGACAGGGCCTTCTCGGTGACGTACCCGGCGAAGTACTCGCCCGCGAACGTCCCGCCCCACAGCCACCACACGACGAACCCGAACGCCACCGCCAGGCCGATGTACACCGACGACCAGATTGCGGACTCTTTGAATGTCGGTTCGTGCGGTACCCGCACGTGGGCGAAGAAGTCGAACACGAACAGCCCGAGGATGACTGCGCAGGTGATGAACCAGACCGATCCGCTGATGTCCATGACATCCATTATTCGTTATTAGCCAGCCTTGACCGCGAGCACAGGTTTCGGGCACTCCATCAGCACTTGTTGCGCGACGCTGCCGAGGAGCAGTTTGCCGACTGGATTGCGGTGCCGCAGTCCGATCACCAGGAGCTCGGCATCGGGGCGCTCCATCGCCTGCAGCAGCGCGTCGGCGGCGTACACCCCGACCGGCTGCGAGACCTCGTAGCGCACCCCGCTCTCGCGCAGATGCTCCTCGATGGTGCGCACCTGACCGGGCTGGGCGAACGCGGCGTCGACGTAGGAGTCCCCCGGCGTCGAGTTGACCACCAGCAGGTCGGTGTTACGCAGGGTGGCCTCGGCGATGCCGGCGTCCACCGCCGCCCGGCCGTGCTGGTCGTTGGTGTATCCCACGACGATCATGACGTCTGCGCCTTCTCTCTTTGATCCTTGTCGTCCTCGACGACCAGCAGCGTCTCCTCGTCGCGGTGCAGCAGCCGCAGCACCAGCGGGATGATCAGCAGCACGGCCATGCACACGTACGTCACGATCGCGACCGGTTCGGTGAACAGGCTCGACCAGTCGCCGCCGCCGAGCTGCAGGCTCTGGCGCAGCTGACGTTCGATGCGCGGACCCAGGATGACGCCGATGATCAGCGGCAGCACCGGAAGCCCGAACCGGCGCATCATCAGGCCGAGCACTCCGAACAGCAGCAGCAGTGCCAGATCCAGTGGCTGGATGTTCACCGCGAACGCCCCGAGCGTGGCGAAGAACAGGATGCCGGCGTACAGGTACGGCCGCGGAGTGCGCAGCAGCTTGGCCCACAGCGGCGCCAGCGGCAGGTTGAGCACCAACAGCAGGAAGTTACCGATGAACAAGCTGGCGATCAGCGTCCAGATCAGCAGCGGCTCCTTGCTGAACAGTGTTGGCCCGGGCTGAATCCCGTAGGAGACGAAGGCGGTGAGCATGACCGCGGCGGTGGCGTTGGTGGGCAGGCCCAGCGACAGCATCGGCACCAGAGTGCCTGCGGCCGAGGCATTGTTGGCCGCCTCGGGTCCGGCCACCCCTTCGATGGCGCCCCGGCCGAACTCCTCGGGATGCTTGGACAGCTTCTTCTCGGTGATGTAGCTCAGGAACGTGGGCAGCTCGGCACCGCCCGCAGGGAGCGCACCGAACGGGAACCCGAACGCGGTTCCTCGCAGCCACGGCTTCCAGGACCGCCGCCAGTCGTCACGGCCCATCCACGGCCGCCCGACCGGGATCACGTCGGCAGGCCTGCGCCGTAGATGCGCGGCCACCCAGAGTGCCTCTCCCACAGCGAAAATCGCGACGGCGATCACCACGATGTCGATACCGTCGGAGAGCTGAGGGATACCGAACGTGGCCCGCGGCTGCCCGGTCAGGAAGTCGATGCCGACGATGCCGATCGCCAGGCCGAGCACCAGTGAGATGGCGCCGCGCAGCTTGGACGAGCCCAGCACCGCGGTCACCGCCACCAACGCGAAGAGCATGATCGCCAGGTACGACGGAGCGCCGAGGGTGACGGCGAACCGGGAGATCGCAGGCGCGAACGCGGCCAGCAGCACCGTGCCGATGGTCCCGGCGACGAACGAGCCGATGGCCGCGGTGGCCAAAGCCTGCGCGGCCCGACCGGCTTTCGCCATCTTGTTGCCCTCGATGGCGGTGATCACCGAGGACGACTCCCCGGGTGTGTTCAGCAGGATCGACGTGGTGGATCCGCCGTACATGCCGCCGTAGAAGATGCCGGCGAACATGATGAACGCCGCGCTGGGGCTGACGTTGTAGGTGATCGGCAGCAGCAGCGCCACAGTCATGGCCGGCCCGATGCCGGGCAGCACCCCGACCGCGGTGCCCAGCAGCACCCCGATCACGGCGTAGAGGAGGTTCATCGGGGTCGCCGCCTCGGCGAAACCCTGCAGCAGCCAGTTGAAGTTGTCCATCTACAGAATCCCGTCCAAGATGCCTGCGGGCAGCGGGATTCCGAGCCCGGAGTAGAACGCGTAGAAGCTGGCCAGTGCGAGGACCACACCGATGACGATGTTGCGCACGTAGTGCTTGGCACCCAGAATCGTTGCCGCACCGGCGAAGAACAGAGCGCTGGTGATCACCCAACCCACCGGGTTGACCAACAGGATCATCGCCACGAACAGCGCGATGAGCAGCCCGACGGTGCGCCAGTCCCCCGGCGCTTCGGGATCGATATCCTCGCCCGCGTCGGCCTCACCCTTGCTGCCACGCGGGATGGCGACGGCCAGGATTACCGCCAGCAGCAGCGCAGCCACCCCGATGACCAACGGAAAGAACTTGGGCCCAACGGGATCCACCTTGGCGAAACCCTCTTCCAGGGTCAGCCCGCTGTAGACCAGGAATCCGCCGACGATCGCCAGAACGGCGACCACGATGTACTGCGCATAATCGGACCGGCTGTCCGGCTCCGCTTGCGTCTCATCAATGCTCACAGCAGCCCCAATTCGGTCAGCGTCGACGAGACCCGGTTGTCCTGGTCTTTGAGGAATTGTTCGAACTGCGCCCCGGTCACGAAGGCGTCCGTCCACCCGTTCTTGGCCAACGCCTCTTTCCATTCCTTCGTGCCATGCATCTCTTCGAGCGCCTTGACCATGTCGTTCTTGGCGCTGTCCGAAATGCCAGGCGGGGCAAGGACACCGCGCCAGTTGGCGAAGGTCAGATCGATGCCGGACTCCTTGAGCGTCGGCGCGTCGATGCCCTCGACGCGGTGCTCGCTGGACACCGCCAGCACCCGCAGCTGGCCCGCCTCGATCTGGTCGATGAGCTCGCCCGGGCTGGAGGTACCGACGGTGATCTTCTTGCCGAGCAGCGCGGTCAGCAGGTCCCCGCCGCCGTCGTAGGTGATGAAGTTGACCTGTTTCGGGTCGACGCCGACCTTCTTGGCGACCTCCATCGGGAACAGATGATCGGGCCCGCCCGGGGAGGATCCCCCGCCGATCGTCATCGTGCTCGGATCGGCCTTCCAGGCCGCGACGAAGTCCTGCACCGTCTTGAACGGCGAATCGGCGGGCACGAAGATCGCGCCCGGATCCTCGATCAGCTTGGCGATCGCCGTCGCATCGGAGGCCTTGACCTTGGACCCGTTGGTGTAGGTGGCGCCGACGACGCCGAGGCCCATCGTCATCATCAGGTCGTTGTTGCCCCGCTCGTTCATCAACCGGGCCATCGCCACGGTGCCGCCGGCGCCGAGGACGTTGAACACCTCGACGCGGCCGGTGATGTCGCGGTCCTCCATGATCTTCACGGCCGTTCGCGCCGTCAGGTCATAGCCGCCACCGGGGCTGTTCGGCACCATCATCCGCAGCCGGTGCAGACCGGACGGATCGTCGCCCCGCGTCACGCCGCAGCCCGCGAGCAGCAACGTCACGACCAGGACGGTGGCGATCACCGCTAGCCGCTTCGTGCGTCGTCGCACCATTCGTCGACCCCGTTTCCTGGTGGGAAGAGTTCGTCCACATGTGATGTTCAGCAATACTGGTCGAGGACGTGACGCCAGTCACTCTTTCGGACGCAGAGGAAGTTGTGGTCGTTGTGGTCATCGCTGGTACGTAGCGGCCGTAGCCTCGCGGGCCAGTTCCTCGCCTTCCAATTGCTCGTGGTGGCGGTCGTCCTGGTCGCGGTCGGGGCGGTGTCGATCGCCCAGTCGACCAAGGAGTTCCGCGACGTGCGCGGCCAGCGGATGATCGCCGTCGCCGAAAACGTGGCGTCCACACCGCTCGTGCGGGACCGGTACAGCGATCCCTTCGCGGCCCAGATCCTGGCGCCGGATGTCGACCGGGCGGTGGCGCTGTCCGGGGCCGGACTCGCCGAGATCATCGACCCCTCCGGGCGGGTCCGGGTGTCCACCGACCCGTCGCGGGTGGGCCGCACCGCGGACTTCGGGCCGTCCCGGGTCGTCGAGGGCCGGGCCTGGTTCGGCGACCTCGACATCGACGGCCGCCACACCTTGGCCGGCCAGGTGCCGATCCTGTCCACCGACGGGGCGGTGCTGTCGGTCGTGTCGGTCAGCGAGCCCTATCCCTCGGTCTGGCAGCTGCTCAGCGGCGCGGGCGAGCGCCTGCTGGCGTACCTCGGTCTGGGAGCGGCGCTGGGCTTGGTGGCCTCGTGGTTGTTGTCGCGGCGGATCAAACGGCACACCCGCGGTCTGGAGGTCGCTGAGATCGCCGGGCTGGCCGAACATCGAGAAGCGTTGCTGCACAGCATCCGTGAGGGCGTGATCGGGGTGAACACCGACGGAGTGATCACCGTGGTCAACGACAGCGCCCAGGAGCTGCTGGGTATCGGCGCCGACGCGGTCAACCGCCGGGTCCGCGACGCCGGCATCGACCCGGCCGTGGCCGACTTCCTGGTATCCGGCGAGGACGGCCACGACGTCGTCATCGCCACGCCGAATCGGGTGCTGGCGCTCAACCGGCGGGCGGCGACCAGCCAAGGTCAGCGCATCGGTACGGTCACCACCATGCGCGACAGCACCGAGCTGGCGTCGATGCAGGGCCAGCTGTCCTCACACAAGAGCGTGACCGACACGCTGCGCGCGCAGACCCACGAATTCGCCAACCAACTGCACACCATCTCCGGGCTGGTCCAACTTGGCGAGTACGACTCGGTGCGGGATCTGGTGGGCGCGCTGACCCGTCGTCGGGCCGAGATCGATGCCGCTGTGACACAGCATATTTCGGATCCCGCCGTGGCCGCGCTGCTGATCGCGAAGACCACGCTGGCCGCCGAGAGCGGCGTGTCGCTGCAGTTGGCCGACGACTCGCACCTGGCGGCGCTGAGCCCGGCACTGGCGACCGATGTGATCACCGTGCTGGGGAACCTCATCGACAACGCCGTCGACGTCTCCGAGGGCACTGACGCCTCGTTCGTCGAGGTGCGAATCGATGACGCCGACGGCCTGAGCATCGAGGTCGCCGACTCCGGACCCGGTGTGCCGCAGGCTCAACGCAGCCAGATCTTCTCCCGGGGCGTGACGTCGAAGCCCGATGTCCCCGGCGGTCGCGGCATCGGCCTTGCGCTGGTGCGGCTGATCACCGCCCAGCACGGCGGGACCGCCGAGGTGCGCGACGCCGACGGCGGCGGCGCCCTGTTCGTCGCCCGGCTGCCGAGGATCGAGTCGGTGACTCATGCGTGAGGTGCTGGTCGTCGACGACGATTTCATGGTCGCCGACATCCACCGGCGGTTCGTCGACCGCATCGAGGGATTCCACACCGTCAAGGTGGCCCATACCGGCGCCGCCGCACTCGACGCCGCCCGAACCGCGCGCCCGGATCTGATCCTGCTCGACGTCTACCTCCCCGACATGACGGGCCTGCAGGTGCTGCAGACCTTGCGTGCCGAAGGTGATCCGGTCGGCGTCATCATGATCACCGCCGCACGGGAGTTGGACACCGTCAGCGGCGCCCTCGACGGTGGCGCCGCCGACTACCTGATCAAGCCGTTCGAATTCGACCAGCTGAGAACCAAACTGGCGGCATTCGCCGCGCGCGCCGATGCGCTGGGTGCCGGCCACGGCATCGACCAGAACTTCGTCGACACCCTGTTCGGACATTCACCCGCATCCGGCGACTCACCGCCGATGCCCAAAGGGCTTGGCGCCGAGACTGCGCGGCTGGTCCTCGACGCGGTCCGCGGAGCCGGCGAGCTGTCGGCAGCCGAATGCGCTGACCTGGTGGGCATCTCCCGAGTCAGTGCGCGCCGCTACCTCGAACACTTCCTGACCACCGGTGCGGTGGGACTGCGATTGCAGTACGGGGCAGGCCGCCCTGAGCGCCGCTATCACGCGGTGTAATTCTTCAGCGCGCGCCCGGGCCGGGCTGCTGGCATGATCTGTCGCTTATGGCAGTGCACCATCTCCCGGCGACCGCGCAGTCGGTGCAGTGGGGTTTTTTGACCCTCGGCAGGCTCCCGCGCTGACCGTCGATTCCGGCGACCTGGTGGCGATCGAGACGCTGACCCATCACGCCGGGGACGCCCCCGATCTGCTGATGGACGAGCGCATTTCGCGGGTGTTCGCGGAGGTCGACGACCGCGGGCCGGGACCGCACATCCTCACCGGGCCGATCGCCGTCGCCGGCGCCCGACCGGGTGACGTGCTGCAGGTCGACATCCTGGAGGCCACCCCGCGCCTGCCGTACGGATCCAACCTGGCAGGGCACTGGGGTTACCTCTACGACGAGATTCCCGTCGAACGGGTCACCATCTACGAACTCGATGTCAACGCGCTGCAGGGGCGGGCGCTGTTCGGTTACGACTGGACGGCGACCCCGCTGGCCAACGAGCCGGGCACGATCGTGCCGCCCGACCCCGCAACCCGCGAGCCTGCGCTGCCGGGAGTCGTGGTGCCGCTGCGGCCGCACTTCGGCACCATGGGTGTGGCGCCGGCCGAGCCGGTGCGCGTCTCCTCGGTGCCGCCGGGCGATCACGGCGGCAACGTCGACAACTGGCGCATCGGCGCGGGCGGCCGGATGTACTACCCCGTCCAGGTGCCCGGCGCGCTGCTCTCGGTCGGTGACCCGCACGTCTCGCAGGGCGACGGTGAAGTCAGCGGTACCGCGCTGGAGTCATCGCTGAACGGGTTGCTGCGCTTGACCATTCGCCGCGATCTGCCGTTCACCGTGCCGGTCCTGGAAACCGCGACCGAGCTGCTGGTGCACGGCTTCGGGGACAGCCTGGACGCGGCGATGAAATGCGCGACGCTGCGCACTCTGCAGTTGCTGCGTTGCCATTTCGGGTTGTCGCGGGCCGACGCGTACTCGTTCATGTCGGTGGCGGTGGACTTCACCGTGACCCAGGTGGTCGACCAGCGTCAGGGTGTGCACGGCCGAATCGACAAGCGATGCTTCCCGCGGTGGCAGAATCCCGCTGCATGACCGGTATTCGGGCGTTCACGTTCACCCCGGCCGACGGTGTTCCGCCCGCGGTGGCGCCGTTCGCCCACGCGACGGCGGCGGGCCAGACGCTCTACGTCACCGGCCAGATGCCGACCGACACCAGCGGCGCGGTGGTCGGTGAGGACGTCGCGACCCAGACCGATCAGGTGCTGACGAACCTGCTGCGCGTCACCGAACTGTGTGGCGGCGGCCTGGCCGACGTGGTCTCGGTGCGGGCGTTTCTGCTGGACTGGGACGACTACGCCGACTTCAACGCCGCCTACGCGCCCTGGTTCCCGGACCGGCTGCCGAGCCGAACCTGCGTCGGCACGACAGGTCTGGCCGTAGGCGCATTGGTCGAAATCGACTGGGTGTGCTGGCGCGACGACGGCTGGGGCTGAGTTCTAGGCCTGATCGCCGTAGCGGTTCAACCGCTCCCCGATGGCGGCGGCGGTGGCGCACACCCGATCTCCCAGGCGGGTGATCGCCGATGCGTCCAGCGTGGCGAACGGCGCGGCGGTGACCGACATGGTCACCACGCCGTCGGCGGTCATGATCGGCGCCGACACCGTCGCGATGCTGTGGGTGGCGCCGTCACCCAATTCACCGGGCAGCACGTCGATCACGCTGAGGTCTGCGAAGGCGCGCGCGAGCTGTGCGGTGATCGCATCCACCTCACCATCGTCGGAGAGGGCCTGCAGCGCGGAGTACACCCGCAGGTATTCCCGGGTCAGCCGCTCGACGACGAAACCCCGGTTGCGAGTTTCCTTGAGCACCGCGGAGATTCGGGCGCGCAGAGCGGAGCTCGGCTGGCCGATCGCCTCCAGCCAGGCCTGCTGGACCTCCGGGCTCGACCAGGCCACGTAGTCGCGGCCGAAGGGAGCCACGAACGGAGTCTTGGCCCCCCGCCCGATCCGTGGCGCCGTCAGCGTCTCCCCGGCGACGTCGATGATCACCAGACTGCCTGCGTCCCGGCGGGCAAGGTAGACCTGCGTCCCGGTGGCCGCAGCCAGGTCGGCCAGGTCGTCGCGAAACAGGTCGGCGGGTTTCGCGAGGCTGGCGATGGCCGGTCCCCAGGCGTATCGCGCCGACTGCGGATCCCGGGTGACCCACTCGTGGGCGACGAGCGTGGCGAGGATGGCGTGCCCGGTGGCGCGGCTGATGTCGAGGCCGCGACAGATCTCGGCGAGGGTGTACTGCCTGCCGGGATCGGCGCCCAGCATCTCCATCACGGCGATCACCCGCTGGGTGGGCGGGGACGCTTGACCCGTCATCTTGGCAGGGTCTACGTTGAGCGTCACATTTCCGAACAGTACGTCGAATATTCGACAAGGACAAGACATGGCGACGCGGTCATCAACGGAGACCTTGAACCTCGACGACCTCACCGACCCCGTGCTGACCGACACCCAGCGCCAGATCCTCGACTACACCGAGTCGCGCGAGGTCACCTTCGATCTCGAGGAGATGGTCGCCGAAGCGGTGCAGCAGGCCGGCACCGATGACCTGGCCGATGACGACGGTTTCGCCGACCGGCTGGCGGCACACGTGGCGGCCATCGAGTCCGACACCGAGTTGCGTCAACTGAGCCGAGGCAGCCTGCGCAGCAGAGTGATTCGCAAGGTCCGCAATCGGCTGTCACTGGTCGATCTGCTCACGCGCTACCCGGAGATCGAATCCATCCCGATCGAGCGGCCGCTGATCGTGGTCGGCATGCCCCGCTCGGGCACCACTCACCTGGTCAACCTCATCGCACAGGACCCGCGCCGGCGCGCCCTGCCGTACTGGGAGGCCGAGGACCCGATTCCCGCGCTCGGGCAGGGACCCCCGTGTCCGGTATCGATCCCCGCTACAGCCGCGTCCGCGCTGAACACGAGGCGATGATGGCCAGCACCCCCTACGTCGCGGCGATGCACGACCGATTTCCCGAGGCCATCGAAGAGGAGGTCGAACTCCTCGACCTCGACATGGCCGGTTATGTCCTCGAATGGCACGCCCGCGTGCCGGGCTGGCGGGACTTCTACCTCGGCCTCGACCAGGTCCGCCACTACGCCTACCTGAAAAAGATCCTGCAGGCGTTGACCTTCCTGCGCGGCCCGCGCACCTGGGTGCTGAAATCGCCGCAGCATGCCGAGCAACTCGCACCGCTGATGGCCACCTTCCCCGATGCCACCGTCGCCTTCACCCATCGCGACCCGGTGGCGGTGATCCAGTCGGCGATCACGATGATGGCGTACTCGGATCGGTTGCGCCGCACCAGCATCGACCCGGACTGGCTGGTCGACTACTGGAGTGACCGGATCCACCGACTGCTGAGCGCCTGCGTACGCGACCGGGATCTCGTGGCGGCCGACCGCAGCGTCGACATCGGCTTCCATCATCTCAACGGCAACGAGATGCCGGTACTCACCTCGTTCTACGAGCAAGCCGGGATCGACATCCCGCCCAAGGTGGCCAAGCGATTCCAGGCCTATATCGCCGACAACCGCCGCGGCGCCAAGGGCCGCATCCCCTACGACCTGCGGCGGCACTTCGGTGTCGAGCCTGCCGAATTGCGGTCACGGTTCGCGTTCTACTTCGACCGCTTCGACGTCCGCCCCGAGATCTGAAGGAACGCAGTGGAACCCCTCTACCGCAGCCGGCCCGGCGCCGACGCCATGGCTCCTGCCGCCGCCGAACACGCCGAGGAAGTCGCCCCCGGGATCTGGTGCTCACCCGGACTGACCAACACCTACCTGCTCACCACCTCCGATGGCAGGGTGGTCGTCAACACCGGCATGGGCTTCGAAGCCCCGGTGCACCGTGCCGTGTTCGACGCCGTCGACTCCTCCCCGGTGCGCTACATCCTGATCACCCAGGGCCACTACGACCACGTCGGCGGCCTTGACACCCTGCGCGATCCGGACACCACGGTTGTGGCACAGGCAAACTGGGAACAGTGGCGCGACGACAATGAGCGGCTGCTGCCCTACCGGGCCAATCGCAGCGCGTTCGCATTCTCCGACAGACTGGCCGGCGGTATCGCCAAGATCCAGCAGCGCTTCGGCAGGAAGCTTCCGCCCCAGAGCGCCGGGTGCGCCGACATCGTGGTCGACGACCGGTTGTCACTGACGGTCGGAGACCGCCGCTTCGAACTGATCGCCACTCCGGGCGGAGAAACCACCGACTCGATGGTGATCTGGCTGCCTGATGAGCGGATCTGCCTGTGCAGCAACACCTTCGGCCCCATCTTCGGTCACATCCCCAATCTGGTCACCATGCGCGGCGACCGCTACCGGGATGCGCTGACCGTGATCGACACCATCGAGCGGGTTCGGTCACTGCGGCCCGAGGTGCTGCTCACCGGACACTTCGATCCCGTCCGCGGGGCCGACCTGATCGACGCCGAGCTGACCCGGCTGCGCGATGCCGTGCAATATCTGCACGACGAAACAGTGGCCGGGATGAACGCCGGTAAAGACGTCCGGACCCTGATGCGCGAGATCACCCTGCCCGAACACCTAGAGGTCGGCCAGGGCTACGGCAAGGTGGCCTGGGATGTGCGGGCGATCTGGGAGAACTACTCCGGGTGGTTCCACCACCAGTCGACCACCGAGCTGTACCCGACCGGAGCCGACGCCGTCAGCGCGGATCTCGTGGAACTCGCCGGCGCCGGGGCCCTGACCGCCCGGGCTCGGCACCACCTCGCCGATGGCCGCCCACTGGAGGCCATCCACCTCGCCGAAATCGTCACTCACACCGCACCCGACGACGCCGCGGCGCGGGCGGTGCTCAAAGACGCCCACGAGCGGCTGCTGGCCGACAGCATCAACTTCTGGGAACGCGCCTGGCTGACCAAGCAGATCGAGAGGTACACATGACCGCGCAGCTGAGCTTCGACTTCACCGGAACCCAGGCACTGGTCACCGGTGCGACCAGTGGCATCGGCCACGCTGTGGCCGTGCTGCTGCGGGACGCCGGCGCGGAGGTCACCGTGACGGGCACCAAGCCCGGTGCCGGCGACTACGACACCGACCTGTCCGGGATGACGTATCGGCAACTTGTGCTCACCGACAGTGCATCCATTGACAGCCTGGCCGAGAGCATCTCGTCGCTCGACGTGCTGGTGAACAACGCCGGCGCCAACTTCCCCGGCGGCCTGGACGAATCCGCGCCCGACGGGTTCGCCGCGTCCGTCGCGCTGAACCTCACCGGGCCCTACCGGCTGACCGTCGGGCTGCGTAGGGCGCTCACGGCGTCGACCGCGGCCGGAGGGGCGAGCGTGGTCAACCTCGCGTCGATGTCGGCGCTGCGTGCGGTCACGATGGTGCCTGGTTACGGTGCGGCCAAGTCCGGGATCATCAACATCACCCGCAACCTGGCGGTCAAGTGGGCCAAGTACGGGATCCGGATCAACGCGATCGCGCCGGGCACCATCGAGACCGCGATGACCGAGCCGATGCACGCCGTCCCGGAGATCATGGCGACCGAAATCGCCCACATCCCGGCCGGGCGGATGGGCCGGGTCGACGAGGTCGCACCGGCCATCGCGTTCCTGTGCACGGCGCAGAGCAGCTACATCAACGGCGCGGTGCTGGTCGTCGACGGCGCCTCGGACTGCGTGTAGACGCCCACCTGCCGTACCGTATGCGGGTGCCCCGTCAGGTCCTGTTCATCTACAACGATCCGATCGCCCCAGAGGCGCTGCTCGGCGAGACGTTCACCGAACTCGGTTTCGACGTCGACACATTCGAGGTCGTGCCCGCTGATCGCGCGTCGGACCCCACTGTCGACGTGACCTTCCCCGACCCCACCCGCTACGACGTGATCGTGCCCCTGGGCTCACGGTGGGCGGTGTACGACGAACGGCTGCCATGGGTGGCCGGCGAGATCGACGTCGTGCGACGCGCTGTCGACTCCGGCGTCGGAGTGCTCGGAGTGTGCTTCGGCGGCCAGCTGGTGGCGACCGCGCTCGGCGGTTCGGTGCAGCGCTCCCCCGATCCCGAGATCGGCTGGCATCAGGTGCACAGCAGCGACCCCGAACTGGTGCCCGACGCCGGGCCGTGGTTCCAGTGGCATTTCGACCGCTTCACCGCCCCGCCGGGATCCACTGTGGTCGCCCAGAATGGCCGCGCCACACAGGCTTTCGTGCATGGCCCAGCCCTGGGTCTGCAGTTTCACCCCGAACTCGACCACAAGCTGCTGGAGCTGTGGATCGACGATGACCGCACCCGCGGTGACGGGGATCTGACCCGGCTCGGGCTGCGCGCCGAGGACCTGCGCGACGACACCAGCACGCATGTCGACGATGCCGCGCGTCGGCTCCGGCAGCTGGTGCGCGGATTCCTCGCGAAGGTCGCCCGCTAGCTGCCTGCCGGCAGCAACATGCCGATTGCCGCTTACCGACGGGCAACCGTTCACCCAACCGCAACCTGGAGTGACTAGCGTGCCGGACCATGTCCGCAGATGCGCAGCAGCTGGCCCAGTTACAGGGTGATGTCGACGCGCTGCTGGCCCAGCTGGCCGACGCCGAGCTCCGATGGCAACCGTGGACCGATCCGGTTGCCGACGAGAACCGTTGCAGCGCAACGAACCTGGTGCACTACTGGGCTATGCGGCAGGTCGATCTCCGCGAAGCACAGCAGCAGCTGACGGCCCTGGGGCTCTCCTCGCTGGGCCGCAGCGAAGCGCACGTCCAGGCGACGTTGCGCCTGGTGTCGGCGGCGATCGCCGCGATGCGCGGCCAGGGCTGGACACCGAACGACCAGGTCTGCGTGGAGGTCGCCGAGGGCAGCCGCCTTCTCGAGCGCAACGCCACCGAGCTGCTGGGGCCGGCGGCCGAGGACCGCGCGGCCCGGATCATGGTCACCCTGCCGTCGGAGGCGGCCACCGATCCCGGCCTGTCCCGCACACTCATCGACTCCGGTATGCGGATCGCCCGGATCAACTGCGCCCACGATGACGACACCGCGTGGAAAGCCATGGCGGCCAACGTCCGTGCCGCCGCCGCGGCGGCCGGCCGGACATGCCTGGTGGCAATGGACCTGGGCGGCCCCAAACTGCGCACCGGCCCACTGGAGCCGGGGCCCCGGGTGGTGCGCCTTCGACCGACCCGCAACGACCAGGGTCAGGTGGTGGCCGCCGGGCGCGGCTGGCTGACCTCGGCGCGACGGCCGGCCCGCCCGCCGGAGCCGGATCTGGCCACCCTGCCGGTCAAAGCCGATTGGCTGGCCGACCGCGCCGAGGGCGACGAGCTGGTGCTGCGCGACACCCGCGGATCGAAGCGACGGCTGCTGCTGGCCGCCGCGGCGCCCGGCGGCTTCGTCGTCACCACCGAGAAGACCACGTATGTGGGCACCGGGACGGTACTCAAGGCCGGAAGGAAAGACTCCACCAAGGTCGGCGAATTACCCGCCGTCGAGCAGAGCCTGCGACTGGCCGCGGGCGATGTCGTCCGGGTCACCCGCGACTGCACGCCGGCACCGGTCGACGAGGGCCAGCCACCGCGGATCGGCTGCACGTTGCCCGAGGTGTTCGACACCGCCGAGGTGGGCGAACGCGTGTTCTTCGACGACGGGAAGCTCGGCGGCGTGGTGGTCGCGGTGACCGCCGACAGCCTCGACGTCCGGATCGAGCGCCCCGCACACGGGACGGCAAAGTTGCGGGCCGGCAAGGGAATCAACGTTCCCGACACCGACTTGCCGATATCGGCATTGACCGACAAGGACATCGCGGACCTGGCCACGGTGGTCGAGCTGGCCGACTTCGTCGAGCTGTCATTCGTCCGCGAACCGGCCGACGTCATCCGGTTGTTCGACGAATTGGACCGTCTCGGCGACCGCGATCTCGGCGTGGTGCTCAAGGTCGAAACCCGGCTGGCCTTCGAGCATCTGCCGCGGCTGCTGCTCACCGCGATGCGCCGGCGCCGGGTTGGGGTGATGATCGCCCGGGGCGATCTGGCCGTCGAGGTCGGCTACGAACGGATGGCGGAGCTGCAGGAGGAGACGCTGTGCCTGTGTGAAGCCGCGCACCTGCCGGTGATCTGGGCGACCCAGGTGCTCGAACAGCTCGCCACCACCGGGCTTCCGTCCCGTGCCGAAATCACCGATGCGGCAATGGCGGAACGCGCCGAGTGCGTGATGCTCAACAAAGGTCCCTACATCACCGACGCGGTCGTCACGCTCGACGATGTGCTGGGGCGGATGGCCGGCCACGAGCACAAGAAGAGTTCGTTGCTGCGCAGTCTGCAGTCGTGGCGGGCCACCGACTGAACTAGCCGGGGTCGTGCCCGAGCTCGTGGGCCAGCGCACCCTCGACCTCAGGCTGCCGGAACCGGTGGCCCAGCTCAGCCAGCTTGGCCGGCAGCACCCGCTGATTGGCCTCGGCCAGTTCCCGCGCACCCTGCTTGCCCAGCAGCACCCGCGGGCCGAGCGACGGCACCGGCAGGACCGCCGGGCGATGCAGCGTCGCCGCGAGTGCTTTCGTATATGCCTTGTTGCGCACCGGATTCGGCGCGACTGCGTTGACCGGACCCGCCATCGCCTCGTCATAGACGGCGCGATAGTAGATGTCGAGAAGGTCGTCGAGGCCGATCCACGACAGCCACTGCTCGCCGCTGCCCAACCGGCCACCGAGGCCGGCGGCGAACAGCGGGCGCATCAACCGCAACGTGCCGCCCCGCGCGGCCTGCACGATGCCGGTGCGCACGCAGACCGTCCGGACCCCTGCGGTCGCCGCTGGCTCGGTCGCGGCCTCCCAGTCGGCGACCACATCGGCGAGGAAACCGTCACCGCGCGCACTGTCCTCGGACAGCTCGGCGTCGCCGCGGTCGTACCCGTAGAACCCGATCGCCGAGGCGCTGACGAATGCGCTCACCCTCGCGCCGGCGGCCAACTCGGCCAGCCGGCGGGTCGGCTCGATGCGGGAGTCGCGGATCGCGCGGCGGTGGGCCTCGGTGAAACGCCCGGCGATCGACTCCCCTGCCAGGTGGATGACGGCGTCGACCCCGGCGAGCAGATCTGGCGCGGGAGCATGTGGGTCCCAACGCCTTTCGTCAGGCCGGACCGGCTCACGGCGAACCAGCCGGATCACCCGGTGCCCGCCGGTGGTCAGCAGGGCGGTGAGAGCGGTACCGACCAGACCTGCGGACCCGGTGACGGCGACGGACAACTGGCCGGCGCCAGTCTGCCCGGCATCCCGATGGGCGGCGAGGTCGTCGGCCAACTGGCGGTGCCGGTAGACGAACGTCGAGCGCAGCGCAGCGCCGGGCACCGTGGTGTCCACCTCGTCACGCATCTCGGTGCGGCCGTCACCGGTGTCGGCGAACTTGTGGGTGTGCCGCCACCAGCCGATGATTCGCGGCGGCAGCGTCATCAGTCCGTCCGAGGACAGCACGTCGACGAACTGGTGCGGCGGGTCGTAGCCCGCCGGATCGTGCCGGGCCACCCAGCGCAGACCGCCGGGAAGACCCAGGACCGCACGGCCGTCGGCCAGCGATTCGGTTTCGGCGATGACCTGCATCGGTTGCCAGGGCGGAACCAGCCGCCGCATCGCGCCGGGCCGGGTGTGCCAGGCGAAGACCTCGTCAACAGGATGGTCGACGATGCTCGTGTAGTGGATGCCCATGGCTCCCTTTTACCCGTGTGGACACCCGATTGATCGAGCGCCCCGCAGGGGTCACGAAAAGGTCAGCGCGAGCCGGACTCGCCGGTCTTCTGCTCTTCAGGCTCGTCCGCGACCGGGTCGGTGGCACCCTCAGATGCAGTTTCGTCGGCGGTGTCGTCGGACTCGGCTGGCTCGTCGGGGGCGTTCTCGGCCGTCTCAGGCTCCGTCGCCGCCGGCCCCTCGTCCTCGGGGTAGTCGGCGTCGAACGTCGAATAGGTCGTGTCGACCGTCTCGTCGGTTTCCGAGTAGGCGGTGGTCTCAGCGGTGGCCGAGGACTCCACCGACTCGTCAGGAGCCGTCACGGTCGACGGTTCCACGTCATCGATGCGACGCTGCTGGCGCTCCCGGATCGCATCCACGATCAGCAGGATCACCCCGACGACGCTGGCCGCGATGCATACCCACGCAACCAGCTCATTGCTGGTGACGACTGCGGTGACCAGGGCCGCGAGGCCGATCACCGCCAGCACCAGCGCAACGATCAGCATCGATCAACCTCCAGCGCGCGCAGCGCTCAGTTGTTACCCCGGTTGAACTGGTTGAACCCACCGCCGTCGCTGGCAGCGCCGGAATCGACCGGTGCGGCCGACCCACGCTGACCCAGCTCCTCGAGCTGGGACTCCAGGTACGTCTTGAGCCGGGTGCGGTATTCGCGCTCGAACGTCCGCAGCTGCTCCAGCCGTCCCTCGAGGACAGTCCGCTGCTGGTTGATCGTGCCCATGATCTCGGTGTGCTTGCGCTCGGCGTCGGCCTGCAAGGCGTCGGCCTTCTCCTGCGCCTGACGCAGCTGAGTCTCCGAACGGTTCTGCGCATCGCTGAGCAGTGCTTCGGCCCGCTGCTTGGCATCGGCGACCGTGGTCTCCGCGGTGTGGCGGGCCTCCGACAGGATCTGGTCGGCATTGGTGCGCGCATCGGAGAGCAGCTTGTCGGCCTCGGCCTTGGCCGTGCCGGTGAGCCGGTCGGCGGTGTCCTGGGCCAGGGCCAGCACGCGAGCGGCCTTGATGGCCTGCTCCTCGCTGGCCGCCGGGCTCGGCGCAGGCGCTGGGGCGGGAGCCGCCTGCGGCGCGGGCGCCGGGGTGGGCTCGGGCTCCGGCTCGGGCTGGTACATCGGAATCGCCTGCGTGGGCTGCGGAACCGCGCCGCCGGAGCGGGCGGAGGACAACTCCTGGTCGAGCTCGGCGACCCGCTGGCGCAGATCCGAGTTCTCCTCGATGAGCCTGGTCAGCTCGTTCTCCACCAGGTCGAGGAAGGCGTCGACCTCGTCCTCGTTGTAGCCTCGCTTGCCGATGGGCGGCTTGCTGAACGCCACATTGTGCACGTCGGCCGGTGTAAGTGGCATCATCTGCCCCCTCGGGTCTGAACGGTTGAACGGGTGCAAAGTCTAGAACGTGTCGAACGTTCGTCGTTCCGTACTGTAACTGGCGTCCATCCTGTCACACCAGAACCGCCGGTCGCCTCGGAGACCAATAATTAAGAGCTAATTTCAATTTTTTCCCGCCCCCACCTCGGCGTGGCTCATCGCGAATCGCCGGCCATTGGGGTAGCGTGCGCGCCCTCCGGCTGCGGGATAAATCTCAGGCGGCTGCGCCGAATGCCAGCTGCATTCCGATGAACGCGACCAGCAGCAGCACCATGATCGACAGGTCGAACCGCACCGCGCCGATGGTCAGCTGCGGGATAAGTCGACGTAGCAGCTTCACCGGTGGGTCGGTGATCGTCATGATCAATTCGAGGATCACCACGGTGACTCCGCGCGGGTGCCAATCCCGGCTGAACGACCGGATGAACTCGACGACGACCCGCGCTATCAGCAGCAGCCAGAACACGAACAGCGCGAAGCCAAGGATTTCGAAGAACAGCGACAACTAAAGCCGGTCCTTAATCAACAGCGGATGTGACATTGCCGACATCGCTGGTTTGAGGCCAGCGTGACGCCGTCAGCCTACCTAAGACCTGCAGTGCCCTTGGACGACGGACCGCCGCCGTCGGTCACTGGTAGCTGTAGAAACCCGCCTCGGCGATCCGCCGGCGCTCCTCGGCGCTGACGTCGACGTCGGCCGGCGACAGCAGGAACACCTTGGTTGCCACCTTGTCGAACGATCCGCGCAGGGCGAAGGCCAGACCGGCGGCGAAGTCGACCAGCCGCTTGGCGTCGGCGTTGTCCATCGAGACCAGGTCCATGATCACCGGCTGGCCGTCGCGGAAGCGCTCGCCGATGGTGCGGGCCTCGCTGTAGTCCTTGGGGCGCAGCGTGGTGATCTTCGACAGCGGGCTGCCGGCCTCGAACAGTTCGGCCATCCGGCGAGGGTCCATCGCCAGTGCGCCGCGGGTCGAACCGCGCAGTGAGCCGAACCGCGACGAGCGCGGCATGTCGTGGGGGTGCTCGAACTCGCGCGGACGGAACCGCGGCTCGTCGCCGTACTGGGCGCGGAAGCCGCCGGTCGGCGCGTAGTCCGCCTCGCGCGGATCCCGGAGATCCTCGTACTCGCGACCCATGCGCGGGTCGCGGTCGTCGAAGCGACCCGGGCGCTCGTACTCGTCGTCGGCGAAGCGCTCACGGCGGGCATAACCGCGGTGAGCGCCGCGGTCGTCGCCGTCGTCGTAGTACTCGTCGTCATAGTCGTCCATCGGGGCCATACCGAAGTAAGCCTTGACCTTGTGGAGAGTGCTCATCGCTGGACCCTTCTGAATGCGTGAAGTGCGGTGTCTGTGATGAAGATGTGACTGGAGTGACTACTCAGGGAGACGTTAGAGGACGTTGTCCCATAAGCGCGGTTCCGACACGCACACACGTAGATCCGTGTCGCACCGCCGCCTCCAGGTCGCCGGACATCCCCGCCGACAACGCTGTCGCACCAGGGTGATTGCGCAATATCCGGCGGTGTTCGTCGGCCAGCGCCGCGAATGCCGCGTCGGGATCGGCGCCCAGCGGCGGGACGGCCATCAGCCCGGCCAACCGCAGTGCGCCGGCCTCGGTGACGAGGGCGCACAACTCGTCGACGGCGCCCGGATCGCCGATGTCCACACCGCCACGTGAGGTGTCCCCGTCCAGGCTGATCTGGACGAACACGTTGATCGGCGCACTCCGCACCCCTCCTCGATCGCCAGCGCGGCACCCCGGTCCAGCGCCGTGGCCACTTTGGCGGTGCTCAGCGAGTGGACCGTATCCGCCCATGCCGCAATCGCTTTGGCCTTGTTGCGCTGGATCTGACCGACCATGTGCCAGTGCAGGTCGCTCGCCCCGGTGAGATCGGCCACCTCGGCGATCTTCGCCGAGGCCTCCTGTTCGCGGGATTCACCGAACACCCGGCAGCCCAGCCGCCGCAGGATGGCGACGTCGGTCGCCGGGAAGAACTTGGTGATCGGCAGCAGGTCGATCTCGGCGACGTCGCGGCCGGCGTCCCGCGCGGCCGCCGCGAGCCGGTCGGTCAGCGCGGCCAGGGCGGTGGCGAGGTCGGCCTCCCGATCCGTGGGGCTCGTCATTCCATCCACACCAAACAGGCCAGGCGACCGGTCGGGGCGTCGCGGCGGTGGCTGAACAGCTTGGTGTCGGCCACCGTGCAGCGCGGGTCGGCGTCGATGGCTTTGACCCCGGCGTCGCGCAATTGCCTGGCGATCCCGGCCCGCAGATCCAGTCCCGGTGTGCCTTTCGCGGTCCGGGTCCGGCTGCCGGGCAGCCGCGCTTCGACGTCGGCGGCCATCTGTGCGGGCACCTCATAATTGGCGCCGCTGACGGCCGGGCCGAGCAGCACCGAGATGTCCTCGGTGTGAGCACCGTTGGCCAGCATGGTGTCCAGGGTTCGCAGCACCACACCGTCGGCGGCACCGACCCGGCCGGCGTGGACGGCGGCCACGACCCCGGCACGCGCATCGGACATCAGCACCGGAACGCAGTCCGCGGTCACCACGGCCAGGGCAAGTCGGGGCGTAGTCGTCACCAACGCGTCGGTGTCGTCGACGGCGTCGGCACGCGGGCCGTCGACGACGGCGACGTGATCACTATGGGTCTGATTCATCCACACCACGTGGTCCTCGGGCAGCCCGATCGCGGCGGCCAGCCGTTTCCGGTTGGCCGCGACCGCTTTCGGATCGTCGCCCACGTGGTCACCGAGATTGAAGGTGTCGAACGGTCGAACCGAGACCCCACCGGCACGGGTGGTGGTCACGCGACGGATTACTGTCACGAACCCAGTATTGCGGCAGTGCGGAAAGCGTCAGTGCCGCATGAACGGCGGCACGTCGACGTCGTCGTCGGAGATACCGCCGTCGTCACCGCCACCGATCCGCACCGTCGCACCGTTGGTATGCACCGGCACGCTCGCGGGATCGCTCGGTTCGAAGAGCGAGGAGCTGAGCTTGCCTGCCGCACCGGGTGCGATGGGCTGCGCGCCGGTGGTCGCTCCCCCGACGATGGGCTTGCGGCCCGGGCTGGCCGACTCGAAGCCGGCGGCGATCACGGTCACCCGGACCTCGTCACCGAGCGAATCGTCGATCACGGTGCCGAAGATGATGTTGGCCTCGGCGTGCGCGGCCTCCTGTACCAGCGACGCGGCCTCGTTGATCTCGAACAGACCGAGGTCGCTACCGCCGGCCACCGACAGCAGCACGCCCTGGGCGCCTTCCATCGACGCTTCCAGCAGCGGCGAGTTGATCGCGATCTCGGCGGCCTTGAGCGCACGGCCGTCACCGCGGGCCGAGCCGATGCCCATCAGCGCGGTGCCCGCCCCGCTCATGACGCCCTTGACGTCGGCGAAGTCGACGTTGATCAGGCCGGGGGTGGTGATCAGGTCGGTGATGCCCTGGACGCCGTTGAGCAGTACCTCGTCGGCGCTGCGGAAGGCATCCATCAGCGAGACCTGAGCGTCACCCATCTGCAGCAGCCGGTCGTTGGGGATGACGATCAGGGTGTCGCAGCTCTCGCGCAACGCCTGGATGCCATTCTCGGCCTGGTTGGAACGGCGCTTGCCCTCGAAGGAGAACGGCCGCGTCACCACGCCGACGGTCAGCGCGCCCAGCTTGCGGGCGATGGTGGCCACCACGGGTGCGCCGCCGGTACCGGTGCCGCCGCCCTCACCTGCGGTGACGAACACCATGTCGGCACCGCGCAGCAGTTCTTCGATCTCGTCCTTGGCGTCCTCGGCCGCCTTGCGGCCGACTTCGGGGTCGGCGCCGGCGCCGAGACCGCGGGTGGATTCACGGCCGACGTCGAGCTTGACGTCGGCGTCGCTCATCAACAACGCCTGGGCGTCGGTGTTGATCGCGATGAACTCCACGCCCTTGAGTCCCTGCTCGATCATGCGGTTGACGGCGTTGACGCCGCCGCCGCCGATGCCAACGACCTTGATGACGGCGAGGTAGTTATGCGGGGGTCATCGTCTGTCTTCCTCCCAGGTGGGGATCGGGTCTTCGGCCCTTCTGGCAAACCCTCAACCTCAACCAGAGGCTTAGAGTTATGTCAAGTAGTGCCGTGCAACCAGAACGGTATGGCCGGTGGTGCCTGGATGTGGGAGGCGCGCCGGGGTGTCGTCGGCGAATTTCGTCACCGGCCTGCGCCGACCGGCTACTTGACCGTCGGCAGGTCCGGGCTCGAGACGTCGTACACCTTGCCCGGCTGGGTCAGCAGCGCGGCCAGCTTCTCCGCCTTCTCCTCGGTACGGTCCGTCGTCCCCCACACCACGGTCCGCCCGTCGGTCAGCGTCAGCGTCACCGACGCCACCGATGGCGCGGCCACCCGGCTGACCTGACCCACCACCTCGGGGCGCAACGCCGTCATCACCTCCAGCGCGGCCCGCGTCGGCGCGTCGCTCGGACCGGGCTTATCGACGTCGATGTACGGCAGACCGGGCGGCGGCGGCGCCGTCGCGAAATCCACGCCGTCTTTGTCGAACAGGTGCGAACCGTCGGGATAGTCCTTCACCACGATCGGGATCCGCTCGACGATCGTGATCCGCAAAGTCGACGGATACTCGCGCTGCACCCGCGCGCTGGCCACCCGCCGGATACCGGCCACCCGATCGGCGACCTGGTCGGTGTTGATCTGCAGCAGTGGGGTGCCCAGCTGGACCTTCGCCGCGTCGACGACCTCCTCGCGGGTCACCGCACCGATCCCGGTGATCACCAGCGAGCGCGCCGACATGACCGGCGTGAAATAGAGGATCAATCCCAGCCCGACGCTGATGATCGCCAGAACGATCAGCCAGATGAACAACCGCAGACCGCGAACGCTCCTCGTGCCCACAGGTTTCGGCGTTTCGGTGGCCTCTCCGCGGACCCGGCGCTTGGCCTCCCGGCGGGCCTCTTCGATCGCGGTGGCGCGAATCTGCGCGGCACGCCGCTCGGCACGCTCGCGGCGTTCCCGCATGCGGGGCCCCTCGACGACCTCGGGAGCATCGCCCTCGGGTGCCGCTTCTTCGCCCCCGCCGGGATCGACGGCGCCGTCGTCGTCACCCGCACTCTCGCGGCCTTCTGTCGGTTTGGGCAGGATGGGCGGCTCCTCGCCGCCGTCCTCCCCCGCCTCCGGCTCACTCACCGGTTCTCCCCAGGCAACGATCGATTCCCCTTGGCCTGCAAGGCCGTCAGGATCTCCTGCCCCAGCATCGTGACGTCACCGGCGCCCATGGTGACCACGACGTCACCTGGGCGGGCCGAGGCGGCGACCTGCGCGGCCACCGCCGAGAAGTCGGCGACATAGTGCACCGGAACGCTGACGTGCTGGGCCACCGTCGCGCCGCTGATACCGGCGATCGGCTGCTCACGCGCGGCGTAGACGTCGAGTACGAACACCTCGTCGGCGGTGTCGAGCGCACTACCGAAGTCGATCGCGAAAGTCTTTGTGCGCGAATACAAATGCGGTTGGAACACCACGATGCTGCGCGCGCCGACAATCGTGGGATGACCGGTCCGGTCCTGCTGGGCGACCGCCCGCAGCGCGGTCAGCGCGGCCCTGACCTCGGTCGGGTGATGGGCATAGTCGTCGAAGACCCGAACCCCGTCGGCCGTGCCGACCAGCTCGAAGCGCCGCCGCACCCCTCGAACCCGGCCAACCCGTCGAGCACCTCGTCGATCGGCGCACCGGCCTCGACCGCGGCCAGCAGCGCAGCCAGGGCGTTGAGTGCCATGTGCCGGCCCGGCACCGCCAGCCGCAGCACCCGCTGGTGCGCCTCGCCCGCCAGCTGGATGTGCGCGACCGCGCCGGTGCCGTGCTGCTCCCAGCCGATCAGCGCACCGGCCAGTCCGTCCGCGGAACCTTCGCCATAGCGCAAGACCCGAACCCCAAGGGCCGCACTGCGTTCGGCCAGTGCGGCCGAACCAGGATCGTCGGCGCACGCTACCAGCGCACCGCCGGGAGCAAGCCGTTCGACGAACGCGTCGAACACCGCGGTGTAGGCGTCGGCGCTGCCGAAGAAGTCGAGGTGGTCGGCCTCGATGTTGGTCACCACCGCCACATCCGGGGTGTACTCGAGCAGCGAGCCGTCGCTTTCGTCGGCCTCGGCGACGAAGCAGTCGCCACTTCCGTTGTGCGCGTTGGTACCCGCTTCGCCGAGATCGCCGCCGACGGCGAATGACGGATCCAGCCCGGCCTGCTGCAACGCGACGATCAGCATCGAGGTCGTCGTGGTCTTGCCGTGCGTGCCGGTCACCATCAGCGTGCGGAAACCGGCCATCAGCTTCGCCAGGACCACCGGGCGCAGGATCACCGGGATCGCCCGCCTGCGGGCCTCCACCAGTTCGGGGTTGGTCTTCGGGATCGCCGCGTGGGTGGTGATCACCGCGGTCGGGCCGCCGGGCAGCAGGTCGAGATTCGCCGCGTCGTGGCCGATGCTGATCACCGCGCCGCGCGCCCGCAACGCCGCCACACCGCGGGACTCCTTGGCGTCGGAACCCGACACCTGGCCGCCGCGGTCAAGCAGGATGCGGGCGATACCGGACATCCCCGCGCCGCCGATGCCCACCATGTGCACCCGCTGCAGTTCCGGCGGCAGCTCCCGGGGACCCGTCGGCGCGCTCATCGGCGACCCTTTCCGGCGTGCGCGACGTCGAGGGCGACCTCGGCGACCCGCTGCGCGGCGTCCCGGTGTCCGACCCGCGCGGCGGCCGCCGTCATCGACTGCAGCCGCGGCGGGTCGGTCAGCAGACCGACCACCTCGCGGGCGATGAACTCCGGGGTGAGCTGGGCGTCCTCGACCAGCAGCCCGCCGCCGGGGTCGACCACCGGCAGCGCGTTGAGCCGCTGCTCACCGTTACCGATCGGCAGCGGGACGTAGACCGCAGGCAACCCGACCGCCGAGACCTCGGCCACCGTCATGGCGCCGGAGCGGCAGATCGCCAGGTCGGCGGCGGCGTAGGCCAGGTCCATCCGGTCCAGGTAGGGCACCGCGACGTAGGGCGGCTCGCCGGGCTGCGTGCTGCGCAGGTCGAGGGTGTTCTTCGGGCCGTGGGCGTGCAGCACCGCGATGCCCGCGGCGGCCAGATCGGCCGCGGCCGCCGACACCGCGCGGTTGATCGAGGCCGCACCCTGCGAACCGCCGAACACCAGCAGCACGGTGGCGTCGTCGGCGAAGCCGAAGTACTCGCGGGCCTGCGCGCGCAGCCCGACCCGATCCAGCGACGTGATCGACGCGCGCACCGGCATGCCCACCACCTCGGCGTGCCGCAGCCCCGAATCCGACACCGCGGAGAGCACCCGGCGCGCCGTGCGGGCACCGACCCGATTGGCAAGTCCGGCACTGGCATTGGCTTCATGCACGACGACCGGTACCCGGCGCCGGTGCACAGGCCCGCCGCGAGCCGCGAGATAGGCGGGCAGTGCGACGTAGCCGCCGAACCCGATCACCACGTCGGCGGCGACGTCATCGAGCACGGCGCGGGTCTCACGCACCGCGCGGCGGACCCGCAGCGGCAGGCGCATCAGATCGCCGTTGAGCCTGCGCGGCAGCGGCACAGGGGTGATGAGTTCCAAGTCGTAGCCGCGGTCGGGCACCAGCCGGGTCTCCAGACCGCGTGGGGTGCCCAGTGCGGTGATCCGGATATTCGCGTCCAGCGCTCTGAGCGCGTCTGCCACCGCCATGGCCGGTTCGACATGCCCGGCGGTGCCTCCACCGGCAAGCACAACCGACACCGAGTCACTCACCCGTAACGCTGACCTTCCAATGTGCGGGACCGCCGTGCGCGACTGCTTCCCTCTTTCGGCTGCTGCGCGCTGTTACGCGGAGCGTCACCATGATGCCCTGAGCGTCGGGTGGGTCGCTGGGCCGTCCTGGTTTTGCCAGGTAGAGCGGCACGGTCACGGGTGGACTGGGTGGTGCGGGCCGATTTCTTGGCCGGTTTCTTCTCCGGCCTGGCCGGGCGGGCCGGCCGCGCGGGCTTGGCGGCTTTGGCGGTGTTCGGCCTGCTGCGCAGCCGGTCGCGCACCGCCTCTACGCGGGAGGGCACATAGGGCTCGGGCAGCGGCAGCCGCAGGATGCGGTTCATCCGGTCTTCGCGCCCCGCGCGCAGGGCGGCGACCGCCTCCGGTTCGTGACGGGCCGCGTTGGCCATCAGGCCGATCATGAACAGTGTTGTCGCCGTTGATGTTCCACCGGCCGAGATGAGCGGCAGCTGGATCCCGGTGACGGGTAGCAGGCCGATGACGTAGCCGACGTTGATGAACACCTGGCCGACCACCCACATGGTGGCCGAAGCGGTCAACAGCCGCAGGAACGGGTCGGCCGAGCGCCGAGCGATCCGCATACCGGTGTAGGCGAACAGCCCGAACAGGGCCAGCAGGCCGGCGGCGCCGACGTAGCCGAGCTCCTCACCGATGATCGCGAAGATGAAGTCATTGTGGGCGTTGGGCAGGTAATTCCACTTCGCGGTGCCCTGACCCAGCCCGTCGCCGAAGACGCCGCCGTTGGCCAGCGCGAACTTGGCCTGCCGGGCCTGGTATCCCGACCCCTGCGCGTCGGCGCCGGGATCCAGCCATGACCGCACCCGGTCGGAGCGGTAGCCCTCGGAGACCGCCAGCACCGCGGCGGCGGCGACCGCGGCCCCGAGTGAAGTGACGAACACCTTCAGCGGCAGGCCGGCGTACCAGAGCAGCGCCAGCAGGATGATGCCCAGCGACACGGTCTGCCCGAGGTCGGGCTGGGCGACGATCAGTACCAACGCGACGACGGCCGCGGGGATCAGCGGGATCAGCAGCTCGCGCAGCGACGCGTGCTCGAGGCGACGGGTCGCCAGCAGGTGCGCGCCCCAGATGGCGAACGCGATCTTGGTCAGCTCCGAGGGCTGCATCGACAGCCCGGCGACGACGAACCAGCCGCGGGAACCGTTGGATTCGTGGCCGATACCCGGGATCAGGACCAGCACCAGCAGCACGATCGTGATGGCGAAGGAGGCGAACGCGGTGCGGCGCAAGAAGCTGACCGGCACCCGCAGTGCGATCCAGCAGGCGAACAGGCCCAGCACCGTCCACATCACCTGGCGGCCGAAGATCGCCCAGGGCGAGCCGTCCTCGTCGTAGGAGTGCACGCCCGATGCCGACAGCACCATCGTCAGGCCGAGAGTGACCAGCAGCGCGGCCACCGAGATGATCAGGTGGAACGACGTCATCGGCCGGCCCAGCCAGGCGCCGAACCTGCGGTGCACCTCGAACCGGTGCTTGGCCGGCGCCGCGGTGGTGGCCTCGGCGTCCGAGGCCTCGACTGCGTCGGTATCGGCCTCGACGGCGGTGTCGGTGGTGTCGGTGGTGTCGGCTGAGCCGCGACGGCGCAGCCGGGACAGGATCGTGGGCACGGCGTTTACCGAGCCGTGGCGCGCACGGCGGCGGCGAACGCGTCGCCCCGGTCGGCGTAGCCGGCGAACTGGTCGAACGACGCGCCGGCGGGGGCCAGCAACACCGTGTCGCCGGTGTGGGCCAGGCTCGCGGCGGCGGCGACGACCTCGGTCATCACCCGGGCGCCCAGGCCCGGAGCGGAGGCGTCGACCACTCGAGTCTCATGAGTAACACCTGACTCATTGGTCTCATGCACCACAGCATCCTCCCGCGTCACCACCTCGATGACGGGGACATCGGGCGCGTGTCGCGATAACGCCTCGGCAACCACCGCACGGTCGTGGCCGATCAGCACCGCACCGGCCAACCGGTCCGCCACGCGGGCGACCAGGTCGTCGACCGACGCGCCCTTGAGCATGCCGCCGGCCACCCACACCACCCGTCGATACGCGGTGATCGATGCCTGCGCGGCGTGCGGGTTGGTGGCCTTCGAGTCGTCGACGTAGGCCACCCCGTCGACGACGCCCACCTCCTCCGCGCGGTGACGCCCGACCCGGAAGGTGGTCAGCGCGTCGGTGATCGAGGCGGGCGCGACGCCGACGGAGCGGGCCAGCGCCGCCGCGCCCAGCGCGTCAAGGACACCGACCGGACCCGCCACCGAGATCGACTCGACCGGGGCCAGTTCGACATCGTCGGCGAACGCGCGGTCGACGAGCATGCCGTCGCGGACGCCGAGTTCCCCGGCGCCCGGCTCCCCCAGCCGGAACCCGACCTTCACAGCTGCGGCCGCGCCCGGCAACAGACCGCTCGCAACCGGGTCGTCGAGACCGACGACGGCGACCCGGCCGTCGAGCACCCGGGCCTTCGCGGCGGCGTAGGCCGCCATCGACCCGTGCCAGTCCAGGTGGTCTTCGGCGACGTTGAGCACCGCGCCGGCCTCCGGCCGCAGCGACGGCGCCCAGAACAGCTGAAAGCTCGACAGCTCCACCGCCAGGATGTCCGCCGGCTGATCCAACACGTCGAGAACCGGGTCGCCGATGTTGCCGCACAACACCGCGCGGCGGCCGTCGGCGACCAGCATGGCGTGCAGCATCGAGGTCGTGGTGGTCTTGCCGTTGGTGCCGGTGACCACCAGCCAGCGTCGCGGCGGGCCGTAGTGGCCCGCGGCATCGAGGCGCCAGGCCAACTCGACGTCACCCCAGATCGGCAGTCCGGCTCCGGCGGCCGCGGCCAGCACCGGCGCGGTCGGCGGGAAGCCCGGACTCGTCACCACCAGGGCGAAGTCACTGATCGACACGACCGCCTCGGCCGGGGTGATCGCATGAATACCGCTGTCGGCCAACGCTTTCAACGATTCGGCGTTGTCGTCGCAGACCCAGATGTGCACGTCGAGCGACGCCAGTGCCGACACCACCGCACGCCCGGTCACCCGGGCGCCGGCCACCAGCACCTGCGCCCCCGAGGTCAGCGGCTCGAGACCGGGCACGTCAAGCCCCGATGGCCGACAGCCACTCGCCGTAGAACAGCGCGACGCCGAGGCCGCAGGCGATCGCGGTGAGCAACCAGAACCGGATGATCACCGTCGTCTCCGCCCAACCGACCAGCTCGAAATGGTGATGGAACGGCGCCATCCGGAACACCCGTCGCCCGGTGGTGCGGAAGGCCAGGATCTGCACCACCACCGAGGTGACCTCGGCGACGAACAGCGCGCCCAGCACCACCGCGAGCACCTCGGTACGGCTGGTCACCGACAGGCCGGCGATCATCCCGCCGAGCGCCAGCGATCCGGTGTCGCCCATGAAGATCTTGGCCGGCGCGGCGTTCCACCACAGGAAGCCGATGCACGCCCCGGCGGTGGCCGCCGCGAGCAGCGCCAGATCCAGCGGGTCACGCACGTTGTAGCAACCCAGTCCCGGGGCCGTCGCGCAGGCGTTGCGGTACTGCCAGAACGTGATCAGCACATAGGCGGCGCTGACCATGGCCATGCTGCCGCCGGCCAGCCCGTCGAGGCCGTCGGTGAAGTTCACCGCGTTGGACCAGGCGCTGACCACCACGACGGCGAACAGCACGAACAGCAGCGGGCTCAGTGTGACCGTGGCGATCTCGCGCACATACGACAGCTCGGGGCTGCCCGGTGTGAGCCCGTCGGAGTTCCGGAACTGCAGTACCAGGATGCCGAACAGGACGGCGGCGGTGATCTGCCCGACTGTCTTGGCGGTCTTGTTCAGGCCGAGGTTGCGGGAGCGGCGGATCTTGATCAGGTCGTCGATAAAGCCGACCGCGCCGAGCGCGGTGGCCAGTCCCAGCACCAGCAGGCCGGACGCCGACGGGCCGTCGCCGTCGAGCGCGAGACCGACCAGGTGGGTGCCGAAGTACCCGGCCCAGATGCCGACCAGAATCGCCACGCCGCCCATCGACGGTGTGCCGCGCTTGGTCTTGTGGCTCGGCGGGCCGTCCTCACGGATCTCATGGCCGAAGCCCTGCCGGGTGAACAGCTTGATCAGCGCCGGGGTCAGCAGGATCGAGACCGCCAGCGCGATCGCGACGGCGATCAGGATCAGTCTCATGACGTGCCCTCGTCCAGCAGTGCCTCGGCCAGCGAGCCGAGGCCGGCCGAATTGGACGCTTTGACCAGGACGACGTCACCAGGTTGCAATTCGGCACGCAACAACGCCAGGGCAGCGTCGGCGTCGGCGACCATGGTGGATTCCGAACCCCAGGATCCCTCCATGACCGCCCCGTGGTGCATGGCGCTCATGGGCCTCCCGGTTCCGACGACGACTAGTCGACTGATATCTAAGCGCACAGCCAGCCGGCCGACACGATCATGCTCGGTTATCGACTCATCCCCCAGCTCGGCCATCTCGCCGAGCACCGCCCAACTGCGACGCGTTTCGCCCGACCGGGCCATCACGGCCAGCGCCCGCAAACCAGCCTTCATCGAGTCAGGGTTGGCGTTGTAGGCGTCGTTGACGATGGTGACGCCGTCGGCGCGGGTGTGCACCTCCATCCGGTGCCGCGACGCCGGGCCCGCGGTCGCCAGCGCGGCGGCCACCTGCTCTGGCGTCGCCCCGCATTCCAGGGCCACCGCCGCCGCCGACAGGGCGTTGCCGACCTGATGCTCGCCGTGCACGGCCAGCCGCACCTCGGCGGAGCCGGCCGGGGTCAGCAACGTGAAGCGCGGCTGAGCCAGGTCGTCGAGCTCGATGTTCTCGGCGCGGATGTCGGCCGCCTCGGACTGCCCGACCCGCACCACCCGGGCGGCGGTCCGGACCGACATCGCCGACACCAGCGGATCGTCGGCGTTCAAGATTGCCACACCGGAAGCCGGAACCGCTTCTACCAGTTCACCTTTCGTGGCGGCGATCACCTCACGCGAGCCGAACTCGCCGAGGTGCGCGGTGCCCACGTTGAGCACCACGGCGATCGACGGCGGCGCGATCGCGGCGAGCTCGGCGATGTTGCCGAGGTGCCGGGCCGACATCTCCAGGACCAGATAGTCGGTGTCCTCGGTCGCCCGCAGCACCGTCCAGGGCAGACCGAGCTCATTGTTGAACGAGCCCGGCGGGGCGACCACCTCGCCCAGCGGGCGCAGCACCGCGGCGATCAGATCTTTCGTCGACGTCTTGCCGGAGGATCCGGTGACGCCGACGATCCTCAGGCCGTCCGCCACCAGGTCGGCCGCGACCGCCGCGGCCAGCTTCGACAGCGCGGCCAGCACGGCGGCACCGGAGCCGTCGACGTCGTGTTCGAGGACCCCGGCTCCGGCGTCGGCGGCCACCGCCGGCGGCACCACGATCGCGGGCACCCCCACGGGCCGGGCCGCGAGCACCGCGGCCGCACCGGCCGTGGCGGCGGCCTCGGCGAAGTCGTGCCCGTCGGTGCGGGCGCCCGGTAATGCCAGGAACAGTCCACCCGGACCGACCGCGCGCGAATCGAATTCGACGGTCCCGGTGACGATCCGCTCGGCAGCCTCGTCCGCGCTGATGTCGGCGAGCTCACCGCCGACGATCTCCGCGATCCGGGCGACGGACAGGGCGATCATGCGTCCGCTCCCCGGGCGTCGAGGGCGGCCGCGAGTTCGGCACGGTCGTCGAAGGGACGGGTCTGCCCGGCCGCGGTCTGCCCCTTCTCGTGCCCTTTGCCTGCGATCACCACGACGTCACCGCTGCGGGCCCAGCTCACCGCATGCCGGATCGCCGCGCGCCGGTCCCCGATCTCTATGACGTCAGCGCCGTCGGCACCTCCGGCGCCGGTCATGATCGCGGCCCGAATCGTCGCGGGATCCTCGTTGCGCGGGTTGTCGTCGGTGACGATCACCAGGTCGGCGAGCTCGGAAGCGATGCGGCCCATGGGTTCCCGCTTCCCGGGATCGCGGTCGCCGCCGGCGCCGAAGACCACCGCCAGCCGGCCGTGCGCGGGCTTGAGGGTCTCCAGCACCGCCTGCAGCGCACCGGGTTTGTGGGCGTAGTCGACGACCGCGAGGAAGTCCTGCCCGCGGTCGATCGGTTCCAGCCGGCCGGGCACGGCCGCGGCGCGCAACCCGGGTGCGGCCTGCTCGGGTGACACCCCGATCGCGTCGAGCATCGCCAGTGCCAGCAAGGCGTTGGCGACGTTGTAGCGCCCGGGCAGGCGGATCCGCAGCCGGTGATGCACCCCGGCGGGGTCCACCGCGGTGAACTCCTGGGCACCGCCGTCGAGCACCGTGATGTCCTCGGCCCGCCAGTCCGCCGGGTGGCCGTCGGCGGACACCGTCACCGACTCGTCGGCCCGGCGGGCCATGTCGCGGCCGGCGTCGTCGTCGACGCAGATCACCGACATCGCGGCGTGTGCCGGTGAGGCCGGGTCGAACAACCGCGCCTTGGCTTCGAAGTAGGCGGCCATCGTGGGATGGAAGTCGAGGTGGTCGCGGGACAGGTTGGTGAAACCGCCGACAGCGAACCGGATGCCGTCGGTGCGTCCGAGTTCGAGGGCGTGGCTGGACACCTCCATCACCGCGGTGTCGACGCCCTTCTCGGCCATCACGGCCAGCAGCGCCTGCAGCGACGGGGCTTCCGGGGTGGTCAGTGCGCTGGGCACGTCCTCCCCGGCGATCCGGACACCGACGGTGCCGATGAGCCCCGGAACGCGTTCGGCCGATCGCAGGCCCGCTTCGATCAGGTGGGTGGTGGTGGTCTTGCCGGAGGTTCCGGTGACGCCGACAACCACCACACGATCCGACGGGTGCCCATAGACCGCGGCGGCCAGTTCACCGAGCACCGCGCGGGGCTGCGGGTGCAGCAGGATCGGGATGGGTGCGGGTTCGCCGAGTAGGCGGTGGATGACGGCGACACCTTCGGCGTCGGTGAGCACCGCGGCGGCTCCGCCTTCGACGGCGGCCGTGGCGAATTGCGCGCCGTGGGCCGAGGAGCCGGGCAGTGCGGCGAACAGGTCACCGGCCACCGTGTCCTGGCCGCGCAGGGTGATTCCGGTGATCCGGACGTCGGGCGTCGTACCGCCGGACGCCGGAACCGCGCCGACCCGGGCGGCCAGCGTCGGCAAGGTCAGCGCCGGCGTGGCGCGGGGCCGCAGGGCGTTGGTCATTGGGTTGTCACCCTACCCAGCCGGCACGGTGAGCCGGTTATGTGGCCTGAAGGATCAACGGCGCGCCGGGATCCGCCGAGAGCGGGACGTTCTGCCGCTGGAGCAGCCAGGCCGCGATGTTGTGGAACAGCGGCGCGGCCGAGTGACCCGGCGTACCGTCCGGGTTGCGCTGCGGGTTGTTCATCATGATGCCGATGACGTAGCGGGGATCGTCGGCGGGCGCCATGCCGGCGAAGGTGATCCAGTAGACGTCGCTGTAGTAGCAGCCGCAGGCCGGGTTGATCTGCTGCGCGGTTCCGGTCTTGCCTGCGATCTGATAGCCGTCGACGGCGGCAGGCGCACCGGTGCCCTGCTGGTAACCCATCGGGTCGCGCTGGACGATCGCGCGGAACATGTTCCGCACGGTGCGGGCGGTCTCGGGCGACACGACGCGGATGCCTGCGGGTTGCGGCTCTTCGGTGCGGGTGCCGTCCGCGGCGACGGTGGCTTTGACGATCCGCGGCGGGATGCGCATGCCGTCATTGGCGATGGCCTGGTACATCCCGGTCATCTGCAGCAAGGTCATCGAAAGGCCCTGCCCGATGGGGAGATTCGAGAACGTACTGCCAGACCACTGGTCGATCGGCGGCACCAGGCCCGAACTCTCGCCCGGCAGACCCACATTGGTGCGCTGCCCGAGGCCGAACTTGCCGAGCATGTCGTAGTAGCGCTCCGGCCCGATCCGCTGCGCGAGCATCAGGGTGCCGACGTTCGACGACTTCCCGAACACACCGGTGGTGGTGTACGGCATCACGCCGTGGCTCCACGCGTCGCCGACGGTGACGCCGCCCATGTTGATCGAGCCGGGAACCTGCAGCACCTCGTCGGGGTTCGACAACCCGTACTCGATCACCGAGGAGGCGGTGACGATCTTGTTCACCGATCCCGGTTCATACGGCGAGGTGACCGGCAGGTTGCCCAGCTGCTTGTCCTGCTGGCGGCCGATGTCCTGGCTGGGGTCGAAGGTGTTGTCGTTCGACATCGCCAGCACTTCACCGGTTTTCGCATCCAGCACCACCGCGGAGACGTCCTTGGCGCCAGAGGCGTCCTTGGCCATCTGAACCTGCTGCTGGACGTAGAACTGGATGTCGTCGTCGAGGGTCAGCTGGACAGTGGAGCCGTTGACGGCATCGTGCTTGTTGCGGTAGCTGCCCGGGATGACGACACCGTCGGAGCCGCGGTCGTAGGTGATCGAGCCGTCGGTGCCGGACAACCTCGAGTCCATCGAGTCTTCGAGGCCGAGCAGACCGTGGCCGTCCCAGTCGATACCACCGACGATGTTGGCGGCCAACGCGCCACCGGGATACTGGCGCAGGTCTTGACGTTCGGCGCCGATCTCGGGGAACTTCTTGATGATGGCGTTGGCGATCGCCGGGTCGACCGCGCGGGCCAGATAGACGAACGTCTCGTTGCTGCGCAGCTTCTTGAGCAGGGTGGCTGCATCGGGATTGTTGTTGAGCTTGCCCGCGACCTCGGTGGCGATCTGGGTGAGCCGCTTGTCGGGATCCGGTGCGGCAGGCGACTTCTCCTTGGCCTCGGTCAACTGCTTGCGGATCTTGGCGGGCTGGAAGGTCAGCGCCCTGGCTTCGATGGTGAAGGCCAGCTTGTCGAAATTGCGGTCGACGATGCTGCCGCGCACCGCCTTTTCGACGTCGGTCACCTTCAGCTGGCTGGCGGCCTCGGCACGCAGGCCGGCGGCCTGCGGCACCTGCAGGTTGAAAAGCTGGGTGGCGGCCACGCCGAGCGCCAGAAAGATGACGATGTTGCCCGCGCGGTGCCGGAATACGAATGATGCTGTGCGGGAGCCACTTTCGACGATCTCACGGGTGCGGCGAGACTTTGCCGGACGGCCGGGGCCGGTATCCGGTTGAGCCTTACCCGACGAGGCGCGCTTGCGTGTGGAGTCGCGCCGACTCACTGACCGGCTCCGGCGGGCGCGACGGGCGGATCGACCGGGGGCGCAACCGGAGCATCGGGCGCGACGGGCGCGGGCGGTGCGACTGCGGGCGGCGCGGCGTCAGCAGGCGCGGGCACCAAGCCCGGGGCCGGGGCGGGCGCCTGAGCCGGAACCGCCAGCGTGCCGGGCAACGGCGCCTGTGCCGCGGCGGGGGAAGTGCGACAGTGCCGGGTGGCAGCACAGTGCCGGGTGGCAGAACTGCGCCGGGTGCCGGAACAGTGCCGGGCGCCAGAACCGTGCCGGGCAAGGTGGCCAAGGGAACGCCGAAGGGCATCGCACCATTCAACGGCAGCCCACCGAGCGGAGTGGTTGCGACACGCACCGGAACCTCGGGGGAACTTCCCGGTTTCGGCGCGGCCACCGGAGGCGGCACCGGCGCGGCGGGCGGCAGCGGCTTGTCATCGGGCAGCTTGCTGTTCAACGGCGGGGGCGGCACCCCTTCGGCCGGCTTCGGCTTGCCGACCACGGTCCAGTTGCCCGTTGGATCCTGCACCAGGTGCGCGGTGTCCTTGGACGGGATCATGCCCAGATTGCGCGCGGACTCGGCCAGCGCGGGCGCGGATTCCGCCTCGAGTACGTCGCGTTCGAGCGCTTCCTTCTGCTGGGACAGCGCCTCATTGGTGGACCGGGCGGTGCCCAACTGGTAGGACCGCTGGGCGGCGTCGGTGGACAGCCACAGCGTGACGGCCAGCCCGAGGCCCAGCGCCCCGATCACCAGCACCACGAACGGAACCTTGGCGACCAGTGTGTGCGGACGCAGGTCGATACCGGCCAGCCGGGCGAGGATCCGGTCGCGAAGTGGCAGCCGGATGACCTTGGGGGCCTTCGCCTTACGTGCCTTAGCCCGCGCCTTGGCCTGACTGACGTTCTTGGCCCGGGTGGGTCGTTCGGCAGGCCGTGCGACCGGCGCGGTCTGCGGTCCCTGCCGCAGTGCACGCGGCTCGTGCGGGCGGCGGGCCGATGCGCGTCCACCCCGAGCCGGCGCCTCGGTGCCGCGGCGACGCGCGGTGGCCGTGCCTGCGCCTGCCTTCTTCCTGGCCGACTTGGTCGGTTCGTTCTTGTCCCGCTTGGCCCCGTCCCGTTTGGCCCCTGCGCGATCCATCGAATCAACCGGCTTGCGCCCCACCTTCATCAGCTGTTTCCTCCCCGTCCCCGGTTGACCGACATCACGCGTTGCAGTGCCCGTAGCCGAACCGGCGCACTGCGTGGATTGCGTTCGATTTCCGCGGCGTCGGCGCGTTCGGCGCCGCGGGTGATTGCGTTGAATTCCGGCTCATAGCCCGGCAATTCGACGGGCAGGCCGGCCGGCGACCGGGAGGAGGTTGCCGCGGCGAACGTCGTCTTGACGATCCGATCCTCCAGCGACTGGTAGGACATCACCGCGATCCGCCCGCCGGGCCGCAGCGCGGCCAGCGCCGCGGGCAGGGCCGCCGTCAGCGAGTCCAGCTCGGCATTGACCGCGATCCGCAGGGCCTGGAAGGTCCGCTTCGCGGGGTGACCCCCGGTGCGGCGCGCCGGCGCCGGGATGCCCTTGTAGATGATCTCGACGAGTTCACTGGTGGTGGTCAGCGGCGCCTGCTGACGTCGCTCGACGATCAGCCCCGCGATTCGATGGGCGAACTTCTCCTCGCCGAAGCGGCGCAGGATGTCGGTCAGTTCGGCGCGGCCGTAGGTGTTGAGGATCTCGGCGGCGGTCAGCGGGGCGTCGGTGTCCATCCGCATGTCCAGCGGCGCGTCCTTGGAGTAGGCGAATCCGCGCTCGGCCTGGTCGAGCTGCATCGAGGAGACACCGAGGTCGAACAGGACGCCGTCGATGGATTCGGTTGTCTCGCACCCGGCTTCGACGAGGGCGTCGGCGATGCCGTCGTATCGGGTGTGCACCAGGGTGATCCGATCGGCGAACGGGGCCAGCCGCTCTCGCGCACCGGCCAGTGCGCCCGGGTCACGGTCCAGCCCGATCAGGCGCAGCGTGGGGAATTCGGTCAGGAAGCGCTCGGAGTGGCCGCCCGCACCCAGGGTCGCGTCGACGAGGATCGCGTCCGGGCGGGTCAGCGCCGGGCCGAGGATCTCGACGCACCGCTCCAGCAGGACGGGGATGTGCCCATGCCGTGATTCGGGGTCGGATTCGTCAACCACGACGGGACCTCCGGGTTCTGGGTGGGCTCCGTGCGCCCTTGCATCGAGGTCCCTGTCCGAACAGGTGAACCTGGCGTTGGGGAAGTACGTCAGGGTCGGTTCGGGCAGAGACCACGATGCACGGGCTACCTCCGGCTGGGCGGCCAGCTCAGATGATGTCGCTGAGTGCTTCATCGCTGGCCGCGGAGAAGTTCTCTTCGTGGGTCTCCTGGTATTCCTGCCAGGCTTGGGCGTCCCAGATCTCGAGGAAGTCGACGGCGCCGATCACCACGCATTCCTTGGACAGGTTGGCGTAGCGGCGGTGGTCCGCCGACAGCGTGATCCGGCCCTGGGAGTCGGGGTGCTGTTCGTCGGTGCCGGCCGCCAGGTTGCGCAGAAACGCACGCGCCTCCGGATTGCTGCGCGAGGTCTGCGAAGCCCGCCGGGCCAGCTGTTCGAATTCCGTACGCGGGTAGACAGCAAGGCTGTGATCTTGGCTTTTGGTGACCATCAACCCTCCTGCCAGTGCGTCGCGGAACTTGGCGGGCAGTGTCAGCCGCCCTTTGTCGTCGAGCTTGGGCGTGTACGTGCCGAGAAACATGCTGTGCACATCTCCTTGCCCTCACGCCCCGGAGCCGTCGCTCCGTTAACCGCCACAATACCCCACAATCCCCCACTTTGCTCCACATAATGGTCCGTTTTTGACCGACATCCGCCACTCTCTGCCACCTCTACCCCGTCGGGGCGACCAAAGCCGTCGACTCGACCCACAAAAGTCCAGGTCAACTACCGGTGGGGCGAAGTGGGGATCATCAACGGGCATCGAGATCGACGCCACGGTCACCCACACGGACGATCGACAGCCCTCACGTCGATATCGCTGAGGGCGAACTGCCAAAGACCTGCCCAGGCAAACAAAAACGGGGCAGCCGAAGCGGCTACCCCGTATTCGAGACGGTGAAGGTCACTCGTCGAAACGACGCCGGAAGCGATCCTCCATGCGGCTGGTGAACGATCCGCCCCCGCCCTTGGGCCGGCGCTGACGCGAACCGGACGACGGCGACGGGCCCGAGCGGTCCCGGCCGCCGGCGACCCGCGGGCCGGTGATCGCGAAGACCACGCCGCCGAACATCACCACGAAGCCGATCACCGACAGAATCGGGAAGCTTCCGATCATGGTGGCCTTGAACGCAACCCCGGCGACCAGCATCGCCAGGCCGATCACGAACAGGCCGGCGCCCTGCAATCGTCTGCGCGTGGAGGGGGCCCGCAGAGTTCCACCCCGCACACTCGAGGCGAACTTGGGGTCCTCGGCATAGAGAGCGCTCTCGATCTGATCGAGCATGCGCTGCTCATGATCGGAGAGTGGCATTCGTCCCTCCTTGCCGACACGGCCGGTCACGATTCCGATAGAACTTGGCTGCCCAGCAATCTACGGGGCGACTAACCAAATGATACGAGCTAGATGTGCGGCGTACCACCTAGTTGGTCCACCCGATTGTAGCTGTGTCCAGGGCTTGTTCTGTTCCCGCCATCGCGACGTAAGGGCCTGGTCACCACAGCAGCGGCAGAGCCGGGTCGCGAGTGCACTGATAATGGCCATGCACCCCCGGATCGAACGGCAGACAGAAAGGCATCGTGGCGTTGGCGACTTTCCTCATCGATCTGTCGCCCACCGACATGGCGCAGCGTCTTCACGACGCTCTGAGCGTGTACGTCGACGCCATGCGCTACCCGCGCGGCACCGAAGGCCAGCGCGCGGCGATGTGGCTCGAACACACCCGCCGGCACGGGTGGAAAGCCGTTGCCGCCGTGGAGGCCGACACGCCACCCGCCGCTGAGCCCAGCACCGTGCAGCTGTCGGCCGCTCCCCTGCTCGGTATCGCCTACGGCTACTGCGGCGCCCCCGACCAGTGGTGGCAGCAGCAGGTGGTGGCCGGGCTGCATCGCATCGGCGTGCCCGCCGAGGAGATCGGGCGGCTGACCAGCAGCTATTTCGAGCTGACCGAGCTCCACATCCACCCGAGCGCCCAGGGTCGCGGACTGGGTGAAGCGCTGGCCCGACGGCTGCTGGCCGACCGCGGCGAGTCCCACGTACTGCTGTCGACCCCGGAGATCATCGGCGAGGCCAACCGTGCCTGGCGGCTCTACCGACGGCTCGGCTTCACCGACGTGATCCGCGGCTACCACTTCGCCGGCGATCCGCGGGCATTCGCGATTCTGGGTCGTAGCCTCCCGCTGTAGTGCGGATCTGGCACGATACCCACGTGCGCGAACGATCCCGCCGCCTGCGCTTACGCGCCCTGGCGTTGTTGCTGCTCATCGTCGCGCCCTTGGCGGTCGGCTGTGTGCGAGTGCACGCCTCGATCACGGTGTCGCCGGACGACCAGGTCTCCGGTCAGATCATCGCCGCCGCCAAGGCCCGCGACTCAGACGACCAGGGGCCGCAGTTCGACCTCAATGTGCCGTTCAGCCAGAAGATCTCGGTGTCGAAGTACAAATCCGACGACTTCGTCGGCTCCGAGGCGGTGTTCTCGAACCTGAGCTTCGCCGAGGTGCCGCAGCTGGCCAACCTCAACCGCGAGGCCGCCGGGGTGGACATCTCGCTGCGGCGGGCAGGCAATCTGGTGATCCTCGAAGGCCGCGTCGACCTGACCAGCGTCACCGACACCGACGCTGACGTTTCGCTGACGGTTTCCTTCCCCGGAGAGGTGACGTCGACCAATGGCGACCGTCTCGACACCGACGTCGTCGAGTGGAAGCTCAAGCCGGGCGTGGTGTCGACGATGAGTGCCCAGGCCCGCGCCACCGATCCCAGCACCAGGTCGTTCACCGGAGCGGCGCTCTGGCTCGGACTCGGTGCGCTCGCCGTCTGCGGCGTCATCGGCAGCCTGGCCTGGGTCAGCAGGGACCGTTCCCCGCGATTCGCCAACTCCGATCAGGCCGATAGCTAAACGACGTTCTAGTCTGGTTGCACCCGGATCTCTCGGGTGCGGTCGTACACAGAAAGGGGCGCTGCGCTGAGCGTCGAAGCAGCTCCGTCTGCCGTCCAGCTGGCCGGCGCCGTCACCGATCAACTTCGGAAGTATCTGGCGGGCCGCCGCGCCGACGCCGCCTACATCGGCACCGACTACGACGGGCTGATCGGCGCCCTCGAGGACTTCGTGCTGCGCGGCGGCAAGCGGGTGCGGCCCGCGTTCGCCTACTGGGGTTACCGCGCCGTCACCGCCGACCCTGATCTGCCGGTCGACGACGACGCGCTTCGGCTGTTCTCGGCCCTGGAGCTGCTGCACGCCTGCGCTCTGGTGCACGACGACGTCATCGACGATTCGGCGACGCGGCGCGGCTGGCCGACGGTCCACGTCCACTTCACCGACTTGCACCGCAGCAGCAGCTGGCGCGGATCGTCCGAGCAGTTCGGCCGTTCGGCCGCGATCCTGCTGGGTGACCTCTCCCTGGTGTGGGCCGACGACATCATCGCCGCGGCGAATCTGGACGACGACGGCCGCCGTCGCGTCCGGCGGGTGTGGTCGGACATCCGCACCGAGGTCCTCGGCGGTCAATACCTCGACATCGTTGCCGAATCGAGCGGCGCGGAGTCCATCGAGTCGGCGATGAACGTGAACACCTACAAGACCGCCTCCTACACGATCTCGCGGCCGCTGCAGTTCGGCGCCGCGGCCGCCGCCGACCGGCCCGACGTCCAGCGCATCTTCTACGAACTCGGCACCGACCTGGGTGTGGCGTTCCAGCTGCGCGACGACGTTCTCGGCGTGTTCGGCGATCCCGCCGTGACCGGCAAGCCGTCCGGGGATGACCTGCGGTCCGGCAAGCGCACGGTGCTGCTCGCCGAGGCCGTGCAGCGGGCCACCGCCTCGGATTCGGCCGCTGCGGACCGGCTGCGTGCCGGAATCGGCACCGAGCTGTCCGACGCCGACGTGCGCCAACTCTGCGACGTGATCGAGTCGGTGGGCGCGCTGGCCGCGGTGGAGGGTCGCATCGAACTGCTGACCAACCGGGCGCTGAGCCTGCTGGAGAGCGCGCCCATCAACGCACCGGCGAAGGCCGGTCTGACCGAACTCGCCAGATTGGCCGCCAACCGGTCCGCCTAGGCCCATGTCCGCCACCACACCCACCACACCGACCAGCCGGGCCGGCCTCGCGCGCCTGGCGGCGTTCACCGCCGCCGACGAGGGCCGCCCGGCCCTGCTCGGTTTTCTCGGCGCGATCCTGCTCACCCTCGGCGGGCTCGGCGCGGGCAGCACCCGCCAGCACGACCCACTGCTGGAGTCGATGCACCTGTCCTGGTTGCGGTTCGGCCACGGCCTGGTGGTGTCGTCGGTGCTGCTGTGGGTCGGCGTCGTCCTGATGCTGGTGGCGTGGCTGTGGGTGGGCCGGCGGGTTGTCAATCCGGATGCCGAGGTCAGCGAGTTCGCGATGATCGCGACCGCCGGGTTCTGGCTGGCTCCCCTGCTGTTGAGCGTTCCGCTGTTCAGCCGGGACACCTACTCGTATCTGGCGCAGGGCGCGCTGCTGCGCGACGGTCTCGACCCGTATGCCGTCGGACCGGTGGTGAACCAGAACTCGTTGCTGGACAACGTGAGTCCGATCTGGACCACCACCACCGCGCCCTACGGCCCGGCGTTCATCCTGGTCGCTCGGTTCGTCACCACCCTGGTCGGCGACCATGTTGTAGCCGGCACCATGCTGCTGCGACTGTGCATGCTGCCCGGGCTGGCGATGCTGATCTGGGCGGCGCCCCGGGTGGCCCGCCACATCGGCGCGAACGGCGCGGTGGCACTGTGGATTTGCGCTCTCAACCCGCTGGTGATCATTCACCTGATGGGCGGTGTGCACAACGAGATGCTGATGGTCGGCCTGATGATGGCCGGCATCGCGCTCACCTTCGCCCGCCACCACGCCGCCGGGGCGGCGCTGATCGCGATCGCCGTGGCGGTGAAGGCAACCGCGGTCTTGGCCCTGCCGTTCATGGTGTGGGTGTGGATGCGCCATCTCCGTGAGCGGAAGAAACAAAGCGCGCCAAGAGCTTTCGTTACGGCATCGGCGGCGTCGGTGGCGATCTTCGTCGCGGTGTTCGCGGTGCTGTCCTGGGTGGCCGGGGTCGGCTTGGGCTGGCTCACCGCGCTGGCCGGTTCGGTGAAGATCATCAACTGGCTGACCATCCCGACGGCGATCGCCAACCTCACCAACGCCATCGGCGGATTGTTCATGCCGGTCAACTTCTACGCGGTGCTCGACGTCACCCGCATCGCCGGAATCATCATCATCGCGGTGTCACTTCCGCTGATGTGGTGGCGGTTTCGGCACGACGACCGCGAGGCGCTGACCGGCATCGCATGGGCGATGCTCGTGGTCGTGCTCTTCGTCCCCGCGGCGCTGCCGTGGTACTACACCTGGCCGCTGGCGGTGCTGTCGGCGTTGGCGCAGTCCCGCACGGCGATCGCGCTGATCGCCGGGTTCTCGACGTGGATCATGGTGATCTTCAAACCGGACGGCTCACACGGGATGTACTCGTGGATCCATGTGCTGCTGGCCACCGCGTGCGCTCTGGCGGCCTGGTACTCGCTGAAAGTCAGTACGCCATCGCCTGGGCGCGCCGAATCACCTCACGAGCCTGATGAGCGTGCAGCGCATCAACCGGGCGAGCGTTGCTGACCGGTTCACGCGACCCATCGCGGGTGATGGTCAGTGACGGGTCGGCGGTGAACAGCCAGCGCAGGATCTCGGTGTCGCGGTAGCCGCCGTCGCGCAGCACCGCCAGCAGGCCGGGCAGGCTTTTCACCACATCGCCCTCCTCGTTGAGGAAGGCCTTCGGGATCATCGGAACCCCGCCGCGTTTCACCGCGACCAGATGGCCTTCACGTAACTGCTGGTGCACCTTGGTCACCGGGATGTGCAATAACTCGGCGACCGCCGGCAGGTCGTAGACGGGCTCGTCGGGGTCCAGCACGTCTTCGCCGGCGGGAATGCTGCTCACCGGCCCAGTCTAGAACTGTTCGGCCGCGGCATACCATGTGTCGGTGACGTCGGACCCCCTCAACGGCGTGTTGCTGGAAGACCGGTACCGCGTCGACGCCAAGATCGCCACCGGCGGCATGTCCACGGTGTACCGCGGTCTGGATGTGCGTCTGGACCGGCCGGTCGCGCTGAAGGTGATGGACTCGCGGTATTCAGGTGACAGCCAGTTCCTCACCCGCTTCCAGCGGGAAGCCCGTGCGGTGGCCCGGTTGAAGGACCCCGGGCTGGTCGCGGTCTACGACCAGGGTCTGGACGGCAGTCACCCCTTCCTGGTGATGGAGCTGATCGAGGGCGGCACGCTGCGAGAGTTACTGCGCGAGCGCGGACCGATGCCCCCGCACGCGGCGGCGGCGGTGCTGCGCCCGGTGCTCGGCGGACTGGCCACCGCACATCGCGCCGGGCTGGTGCACCGCGACGTCAAACCCGAGAACGTGCTGATCTCCGACGACGGCGAGGTCAAGCTGGTCGACTTCGGATTGGTTCGCGCGGTCGCCGAAGCCGGGATCACCTCGACCAGCGTCATTCTGGGCACCGCGGCCTACCTGTCTCCCGAACAGGTCAGCACCGGAGCCGCCGACGCGCGCAGCGATGTCTATGCCGTCGGTGTGCTGGCCTACGAATTGATCACCGGCGCAACGCCGTTCACCGGTGACAATCCGCTGACTGTGGCGTACCAGCGGATGGACCACGATGTCCCGCCGCCCAGTGCGGCGATCAGCGGGGTGCCGCCTCAGTTCGACGAGTTCATCGCGCGCGCAACGGCTCGCAACCCCGAGGCCCGGTTCGCCGACGCGGCGGAGATGGCCGAGGATCTGGATGCGATCGCGGTGGAGTTGGCGCTGCCGAAGTTCCGGGTGCCTGCGCCGAAGAACTCCGCGCAGCACGCCGCGGCCACCGCGTTTCACAGCCGGCCGACCGTCGACTTCCACCCGGCCCCACAGCCGGCGCCCGCGCAGACCGCGCCGCCGCTGCCGCCGCCACCCGCCGTGAAGAATCCCACCCGTCAGCTCATTCGTGACCCACAGGACTGGCAGCCGATCGCCGAGGACGACGAGACTCCGGAACTGGCAAGTCAATTCGCCGGTATCGACATCGGTGAGTTCATCTGGGAACGGCAGCGCGCCCGTCGGTCACTGATGTTCTGGACCCTGATCGTGCTGCTGCTGACCGGCGGGATGGCCGCGGCCGGCTGGGCCCTCGGGACCAACCTGCAAGGCCTGATCGGTTAGTCGCGCAGCATCTCCGCGACCAGGAACGCCAGCTCCAGTGACTGCTGAGTGTTCAGTCGCGGATCGCACGCCGTCTCGTAGCGCCCGGCCAGATCGGAATCCGAGATGTCCTGCGCGCCACCGAGGCATTCGGTGACGTTCTCACCGGTGATCTCGACGTGCATGCCGCCGGGATGGGTGCCCAGCGCGCGATGCACCTCGAAGAAGCCCTGCACCTCGTCGACGATGCGGTCGAAGTGGCGGGTCTTGTAGCCGGTCGAGGACTCGTGGGTGTTGCCGTGCATGGGGTCGCACTGCCAGATGACGTGATGGCCCGACGCCTGCACCTTTTCGATGATCGGGGGTAGCACGTCGCGCACCTTGCCGTTGCCCATCCGGCTGACCAACGTGAGCCGGCCGGGCTCGTTGTTCGGGTCGAGCCGCTCGACGTACTCCACCGCGAGTTCCGGTGAGGTGGTCGGGCCGATCTTGACGCCGATCGGGTTCGCGATCACCTCGGCGAACGCAACGTGGGCGCCGTCGAGCTGACGGGTGCGCTCCCCGATCCAGACGTAGTGCGCGGACAGGTCATACAGCTTGGGCCCGCCTGCTGCCTCGGCATCCATCCGCAGCATCGCGCGCTCGTAGTCGAGCACCAGCGCCTCATGGCTGGCGTAGATCTCGGCGGTGTCCAGGTTACGGTCATTGACACCGCAGGCCGTCATGAAGCGCAGGCCGCGGTCGATCTCGCCGGCCAGCGTCTCGTAGCGGGCACCGGCAGGCGAGGTCCGGACGAACTCCCGGTTCCAGTCGTGCACCGCGTGCAGCGACGCCAATCCCGACGACGTCAGCGCCCGCACCAGGTTCATCGCGGCGCTGGCGTTGGCGTAGGCGCGGACCAGTCGCGACGGATCGTGCTGGCGCACAGCGGCGTCGGGGGCGAAACCGTTGACCATGTCACCGCGGTAGGACTTGAGCCCCAGCGCGTCGGTGTCCGAGGAACGCGGCTTGGCGTACTGGCCGGCGATGCGGGCCACCTTGACCACCGGCATGCTCGCGCCGTAGGTGAGCACGACGGCCATCTGCAGCAGGGTGCGGATGTTGGCGCGGATGTGCGGCTCGGTGTTGTCGACGAAGGTCTCGGCGCAGTCGCCGCCCTGCAGCAGAAACGCCTTGCCGAGGGCCACATCGGCCAGCTGCGACTTCAGCTTCTCGATCTCCGACGGCACGGTGACCGGCGGCACGCTCTCGAGGACGGTACGCATCGCGGCGGCCTGCTCGGGATCCCAGCTAGGCTGCTGCAGCGCCGGCTTCGTCAGCGCCGCATCGAGCCGTGCACGCAGGTCAGCCGGGAGCGGCGGGAGCGACGGCAGCTGCTCGATCGGTACGTCAACGGTCCAGTTCACCCGTCCATGGTAACCGGGCCGCGCATCCCCTTTTACCGGCTGACCGGCGTCACACCCAGGTCGACGCCGGTGGTCATCAGCACATACCGGCGCCGGTTGTGGCGGGCGTCGACCAGGGCGTCGTGGGTGTCCTGCGGTCGCGGCGGCATCCGCGGGCTGCCGCGGTCCTCCCAGAACTGGCGCAGCTCGCGGGTGAACCGCGGGATCTGCGGCGGCAGGCTGGTCATCGGCCCCCACAGCTGGCAGAGCGCGACATGGTCGTAGGCGGCCACCCAGGCCCACAGCTCGATCGGCTCGTCGCCGTCGATGCCCAGGAACTCCTCAAGGCCCTCCCGGATCTGGCGGCGCGAGCGCCACAGCTTCGACGACGGGCTCGGCAGCTTCGGCAACACGTTGGTGCGCACCCACCGGCCCGCGGATTCGGGGTCGAACTCGGTGGAGATCGCGTAGAACTCGCGTCCGTCGTCGGCGACCACGCCGATCGAGATCAGGTCGATGATCCGACCGTTGTCGATGAACTCCGTGTCGTAGAAGTACCGCACCGGCCGCACCCTATCCCTTCGCCTCGGCCCGGTGCGGCGGCGCGGGCGCGGCGTGAATCTCCTTGTCGAGCTCGGCGTCGACCTCGGCATCGGCCGGGAAGCTCGGCTCACCGGCGATGATGTGCTGCAACCACAGCTTGGCCTGCACGACGGGACGGCGCATGTAGCGTTCCCGCTCCAGGGCTTTGTGCATCTTTCGGGGTTTGTCCTGGTAATGCCAGCGTGCCCACGGCGCGTGCGGCCGGGACAGCCGGATCGCGCCGATGAACAGCAGCGGCGTGATGAACATCCCGATCAGACCGGTCCACACCTTGCCCTTGAGCAGCACCACGACGGCCAGCGCGAGCGTCATCGCGGCCAGCACCACGACCAGCGTCCGCGCGCCGACGGAATCGTCGGCGCGCCAGATCCCGATGTCGAAGAACGACAGCGGGTTGAATCCCATGATCAGCAGGCCGGCCACGGCGATCGCGGCGAACACCGCGTCCACCGAGGCGCGGCCGTCCTCGGCCCAGTAGACGTCCTCGAGATGCAGGATGAGCGCGAACTCGTCGAGAACCAGTGCCGCGCCGATACCGAAAACGATTGCCGCAGCGGTGAACTCACTGGTTCCACCCTCGGTGGCCATGGTCACCATCGCGACCCCGGAGATCATCACCAGGATGATGCCGAAGACGGCGTGGTGGATATGCAGGCCGCCCTGGCCGGAGATGTTGCGCGGCTGCCACCATTTGCGGGGGGCGTCGTTGCCGGCGTTGTGCCGGATGTAGCGGACGATCGTGCGCGTCACGAAGAACGTGAGGATGAACGCGATCAGACACCACATCAACGGCACGCGCCCGGGGGCGACGACGTCGAAGTGCAGGTGGTAGGGCACGGGACGTGAAGATACGCGCCGACGCGCGCCGATGGGCCCGGCACGGCCGGGATATCCCCCGGCGCGTCGCGGCACCCCGATAGTCTGGTTTGCGAGATGAGTAGCGACGTGGGCAGTTCGGCGCGGCCCTGGATGGTCGCCGGGTGGCGGATGACGCAGGTCGCGATCGTCGCGCTCCTGGTCTACGCCGGCTGGCTGCTGTTCGGGCATATCCCCTACCGGATCGATATCGAGGTCTACCGGATGGGCGGCCAGGCCTGGCTGCACGGTCAGTCCCTGTACTCCGGTGATGCGACATTCCGCACCACGATCGGCCTGGGCCTGCCGTTCACCTATCCCCCGCTCTCCGCCATCGTGTTCAGCCCGTTCGCCTGGGTGTCGCTGTCGACGGCGAGCGTGATCATCACCGCGATCACGCTGGTCCTGGTGCTGGTGTCCACCTGGATCGTGCTGACCCGCCTGGCGGTGTGGCCGACCTCGACGCTGACCCGGGAGCCGGCGTGGCTACGCCGGGTGTGGCTGTCGGCGGGCATCGTGGCGCTGGCGGTGATGTATCTGGAACCCATCGACGCCAACTTCGCGTTCGGCCAGATCAACGTGGTGCTGATGACGCTGGTGATCGCCGATTGCGTGCCGCGCCGCACGCCCTGGCCGCGCGGGATGCTGCTCGGGGTGGCGATCGCGCTGAAGCTGACCCCCGCGGTCTTCCTGCTCTATTTCCTGCTGCGCCGAGACGGTCGCGCCGCGCTGACCGCGGCCGGCACGTTCGTCGCGGCCAGCCTGCTGGGCTGTGCGCTGGCCTGGCGCGATTCGCTGGAGTACTGGACCACCACGATCCGCCACACCGACCGGATCGGCAGCGCGGCGCTGAACACCAACCAGAACATCGCGGGCGCGCTGGCCCGCCTCGGTCTCGACAAGAGCACCCACTTCATCCTGTGGACGCTGGCCTGCTTCGCCGTCCTGGGCCTGACGATCTGGGCGGTCCGGCGGGTCCTGGCCGCCGGCGAGCCGACGCTGGCGCTGATGTGCGTGGCGCTGTTCGGGCTGATGGTCTCGCCGGTGTCGTGGTCACACCACTGGGTCTGGGCGTTGCCGACGGTGATCACGGCCGCCGTGGCCGCCTACCGGCGGCGCAACATCGCGCTCGGCGTGGTGACCGTCGTCGGCGTGGCGTTGATGGTGTGGATTCCGCTGGAGTTGTTGCCCCAGCATCACGAGGAGTCGGCGTCGTGGTGGCGCCAGCTGCTCGGGATGTCCTATGTCTGGTGGGCCTTGGCAGTGATCGTCGTCGCGGGGCTGACGGTGATCACGCCGGTCGCTAACCTGCGGCGGACTCCGGGATCCGCGCCGGTGGCTGACCTGGTCCACCCTGCTTAGGGTCCGCGGGTTCCTCGCTGTTCTTCAACGTCGCGGCGTAGATGTCGACGTACTCCTGACCGGACAGCTCCATCAGCTCGTACATGACCTCGTCGATGACGGCCCGCTCGATGAAGCGGTTGCCCGCCAATCCGTCGAACCGGGAGAAGTCCATCGGCTTGCCGAAGCGCACCGTCACCCGGCCGAAGCGCCACATCTTCGATCCCGGCGGGTTCACCACGTCGGTTCCGATCATCGCGACCGGAATCACCGGGACCTGCGTCTCGAGGGCAAGGCGCGCCAGCCCGGTCTTGCCCTTGTACAGCCGCCCGTCCGGCGAGCGGGTGCCCTCGGGATACATCCCCATCAGCTTGCCCTGCGACAGCAGTCGCTCGGCGGTGGTCAGCGCCGCCTGCGCGGCGTCGGCATCGGTGCGGTCGATCGGAACCTGGCCGGCCACCGTGTAGAACCATCGGGTGAACCAGCCCTTGATGCCGGTACCGGTGAAGTATTCGGACTTGGCCAGGAAGGTGATCCGTCGCCGGACCACCAGCGGGAGGTAGAAACTGTCCGCCACCGCCAGGTGATTGCTGGCCAGGATCGCCGGGCCGTTGGTTGGAACATGTTCCAGCCCTTCGACTTTGGGCCTACCTAAGAGGGACAGCAACGGGCCCATGAAGATGTACTTGAACAGCCAGTACCACATGGAGCCTCCCGATCACCGCACGCTTTCGTGCAACTCTACCCAGGTCCGCGGACACCGACCACAGGTCGCACCCGGTTCTCACCGGATCATCAGGGCGCGGCCAGCGTCAGTCCTCGACGCTGACCGGAATGTGTTGGTAGCGGCTGCCGGGGCGCTCCGGCGAATCCCGGCCCGGCCGATCCTGGGGCGTGTCGTCCGGATCGGGTGGGCTCGTGCCGTCCTCGGCGAGGATCGTCCGGATCATCGTCACCAGCGCCACGCTGTGCTCGGCGACCACGGTCAGCAACGGATGTTGTTCGCCGTTGACCAGCGCCGCCAGCGCACACACCGGGCACCACACCTGCTGGCACTTGCCCTGCCCGCCACCGGATGCCATCGCGGCTCCGGCCCGCACGGCCGGGTCGAGCCGGTCGAGGATCGCCTGGGCCAGGGCGCGCAGTTCGGGCCCCAGGTCGGGATGCGGGCCATTCACGCGGGCCACACCTCCGGATTGGGTCGAAAGCGCACGGTCAGCTCGGTACCGCGCAGGGCCGCATCCATCACGATGCACCGCCGCAGGACCGACGCCAGTCGTACCCGGCGCCGCATCCCCGCGGCGCCGATGATCAGGTCGTCGTCGACCCGGCCCAGCGTGAGCGTGCCCGGATCGATTTGCGGCAACTCTAGCCGCATGCGGTACACGGCATCGAGCCCTGAGCCCGATTCGCGGTCCACCACCGGCTTGAGCGGCCCGGGCGGTGCCGAGCCGTCCCGTCGCCGGACGCTGTCGAGCAATTGGCCGAGCGCCTTGGGGCCGATCGGCTCACCGGCCAGGTGCGGTGCCAGCACCAGTTGCACGTCACCGATGGTGGTCGCGAGCTCCTCGAGCACCGACTGCTGTTCGGAGATCCGCTCGGCGTACCAGCCGAACGCCGGATGGTCCGGAAGATTGCGGTACTCGTACGAATCATCTTGGACGAGAACCTGATTCACGATCAGTTCGGCGACCTGCACACCCATCAGCACCAGCGAGCCCAGGGTGCGGACCGCCTCGGCGGCCACCACCCGCTCAGCGGTGAGCACCAGGTGGGCGCTGACCCGCTCGGCATCGGTGAGCAGGGCGGACAATCCTTCGACGGCCCCGCTGATGCCCTCGACCACGGCCACGGTGGCCGCGGCGTGCACACCGTCGACGGCGGCGCTGAGCCGGCGATGCCGGGGCCAGGCCCGCTCGACGTACATCGCGAAGGCGGCAGGCAGCGTCAGCATCCGCATCGCATCGGCCGTCGAGGCACAGTCGACGACGACGTAGTCCCATTGCCCGGAGTCGGCCAGCGCGGCCACCTCGGCCAGCCCTAGCACCTCCTGGATTCCGGGTAAAGCGGAAAGCTCTTCCGGGGCAACGTCTTTGATGTCGGATTCCGGAAACCTCGCGGCCAGCACCGGCGCGACGGCCCGCCATCTGTCCGCGAGCAGGGCCAGGGTGTCCAGCGCCAGCGCGTCGAGGTGGCCGCCGGCGGTGTCGTCGGTGCCCTCCTCGGTGAGGATCCGCACCGGTTCGCGGGCCCCGGTCGGCGGGACCACCACCCCGAGGACATCGCCGAGCGAGTGGGCCTGATCGGTGGACACGGCCAGCACCCGCTGACCGGCCAGCGCCGCCCGGACCGCCGTCGCCGAGGCCAGCGTCGACTTGCCGACGCCGCCCTTGCCGACGAAGAAACTGATCCGGGCCCGATCAGTCACTCAGCCCTCGACCCATTTCTTCAGGTCCTTGAGCGCGGTGTCGGTCAGCCTGCGCTCGGCCTTGCGTTTGAGCAGGCCGATCATCGGGATCATCAGATCCACCGACAATTCGTAGGTGACATCGGTTCCAGAACCTTTGGGTTGCAACGTGTATGCGCCGTCGAGTGCCCGCAAGAGCGAGCTTGAAACCAATGACCAGCGCACCGACTTGCGGTCGGCGGGCCACTCGTAGGCCAGCACCATGGTGTCCTTGAGAACGGCGGCCTCCAGAACCAGTCGCGCAACCAGCGGGTAGCCGGCGTCGTCGGACTCGATGACCTCGGTCTCCTTGTATTCGGAGACCCACTGCGGGTACGACCCGATATCGGCGATGACATCCATCACGGTGCGGGGGTCCGCGTCGATGTAGATGGTCTGCGCCGTCTTGTCAGCCACTGTTGCCAATTCCCATCGCTTGCGCTGCGTGACCCGACAGGGTCCGCTCCCTCGGCCACAAAGGTACCCTCCCGCCCGAGGGTCTGACCTGATATCAGGTGCCGGGTGCGACGCCCACCGGGCGGGATGCCTCCAGGGTGGATTTCACCTCGAACGCCATCCGTTTACCGGCCACCCGGCGCTGGTGCGTCAGCTTGGCGAGGTTCATCTTCGCCAGCTGCCAGGCTGCGACCCCGGAGGGCTCGGCGTGCAGAAAGTAGTGCAGCAGCACACCGTCGAGCACCGGCTCCAGCCAGATCTCCATGGTGCCGGTCAGCGGGCCGGTCACCGTCCAGCGCACGCCCTTGTCGGCGCGGTCCTCGACAACCTCGAGGCGCAGGTCCGGCCACCACCGCCGCCAGCTCGCCCGGTCCGCGACCGCGCGCCCGACCGCCGCCGGATCTGCCGCGACAAACGTCTCGTCGGCGACCTGGATGCTGTTCATGCCAACAGCTTCACATATCGGGTCCACGGGCAGGGTGCCCGGTTGCCGGTGACTACGCTGTTGACATGCGTGAGTACAACGTTCCGGCGTCGTTCACCGTCGGCGAGCACGACAATGTCGTCAGCTCGGTGTACGACCACGAGCGCACCGATCCGAGCTATGTGATCGTGCAGCGGCAGGTCGACGGCGGCTGGACCGACGTGACATGCGCCGAGGTCGCCGCCCAGATCCGCTCCGCGGCGCTGGGATTGATCGCCGAAGGCGTGCAGGCCGGCGACCGGGTGGCGATCCTGTCGGCGACCCGCTACGAGTGGGTGATCCTCGACTACGCGATCCTGTCGGTCGGCGCGGTGACGGTGCCCATCTACGAGACGTCCTCGGCCGACCAGGTCCGCTGGGTTCTCCAGGACTCCGGTGCGGTGCTCGTGTTCACCGAGACCGAGTCCCACGCGCAGATGGTCAAGGAACTCCAGGACGAACTGCCGGACCTCCGCAAGGCGCTGCGGATCGAGTCCTCGGCCCCCACCGCGCTCGACGAGCTGGCCAAGGCCGCCGCCGGGGTGGACCCGGCAGAGCTGGAGCGCCGGCTGACGGCGCTGCGTTCGGCCGACCCGGCGACACTGATCTACACCTCGGGTACCACCGGCCGACCCAAGGGCGTTCAGCTCACCCACGCCAACCTGTTGTTCGAAACTCGCGGCACCACAACATGTTTCCCGACGCTTCTGCGCCAGCACGAGCGGCTGCTGGTCTTTTTGCCGTTGGCGCATGTGCTGGCGCGCGCCCTGTCGATGACGGCGTTCGCCAACAAGGTGACGCTCGGCTACACCAGCGACATCAAGAACCTGGTGCCGATGCTGCAGTCCTTCAAGCCGACGATCGTGGTGTCGGTACCGCGAGTGTTCGAAAAGGTCTACAACACAGCCGAATTGAACGCCCGCAATAGTGGCCGGGGCGCGGTCTTCGAGCTGGCCGTCAAGACCGCGATCGCCTACAGCGAGGCGCTGGCAGGCAACGGCCCCAACCTGCTGTTGAAGCTCGGCCACGCCGTGTTCGACCGACTGGTTTACAGCAAGCTGCGGGCCGCCCTCGGTGGTGACTGCCATGCCGCGATCTCGGGCGGCGCGCCGTTGGGCAAGCGTCTCGGCCACTTCTACCGCGGAGCCGGGCTGTCGATCTACGAGGGCTACGGGCTGACCGAGACCAGCGCGGCGATCACGGTCAACCGCATCGGTGAGCTCAAGGTCGGCACGGTCGGAAAGTTGGTGCCGGGCAACAGCATGGCGCTCGCCGAAGACGGCGAGCTCCTGGTCAAGGGTGGCGTCGTGTTCGACGGCTACTGGCGCAACGAGAAGGCGACCGGCGAAGCGATCGTCGACGGCTGGTTCCACACCGGGGATCTGGCCAGCATCGACGCCGACGGCTTCGTGTCGATCACCGGCCGCAAGAAGGAGATCATCGTCACCGCGGGCGGCAAGAACGTCGCCCCCGCCGTGCTCGAAGACGCCCTGCGGGCCCATCCGCTGATCAGCCAGGCGATGGCCGTCGGCGACAACCAGCCGTTCATCGGCGCCCTGATCGCCATCGACCCCGAGGCGTTCGACGGGTGGAAGACCCAGCACGGCAAGGCCGCCGGCGCCTCGGTAGGTGACCTGCGGACGGATCCGGATCTGGTCGCCGAGATCGAGTTGGCCGTCAAGGACGCGAATCAGCATGTCTCCCATGCCGAATCGATTCGCAAGTTCCGAATCCTGCCGGAGGACTTCACCGTGCAGACCGGCGAACTGACCCCGACGCTGAAGGTCAAGCGCAATGTGGTGGCGGAGAAGTTCGCCGACGAGATCGGAGCGATCTATGCGAAGTAAGTTCGTGGCTGCCAGTGCTGCCGGCGTGTTCGCCGTGACGGCGTCGGTGTTCTCGTGCGGAGTCGCGTCGGCGGACGCCTACGCGGGCGAGACCTACGGCGATGCCGCCGGCGCATTGAGCGGATCGGGCATGACCGTCGTCGTCGGCGGCCGCGTCGGGTCCGAACTGCCCACCGAGAAGTGCATCGTCACCCGGTCGCAGAAGGCGCCCTGGATCAAGGGCACCAACTTCCAGCAGGTGAACAACACCATGCTGCTCTTCCTCAACTGCAACTCTGCCGTCGCGACCGCAGGCAAGCCCGGCAACTCGGCAGCCAGCCCCGAAGGGCAGCAGGCCCTCAAGGACGAGCAGGCCTACGCGTGGAAGAGCACGACCGAGGATGGCGCGCAGTGGTGCGCGGAGAACATGAAGGCACATCCGGACTGGAACGCCTCAGCGTGGGCAGGCTGCCCCGGCACCTGACCGCGCCCCGGTGAGCCGGTGCAGCAGCCAGGCCAGCGGGATGGTGACGCCCAGCGTCAGCAGGTACAGACCCGGCAGCGAGCCGGTGAACAACGGCCAGCCCAGGACCGCGCCGAACACCACAGCCATCACCAGCACGTGCAGCAGGAAGATCTCGTAGGAGATCTCACCGAGCCAGACCATCGGCCCGCTGGCGAGCAGTCGGTCGAACAGGCCGCCCCCGGCCAGCGTCGGCGCCGCCACGACGAGCATCGCGATCACGGCGTAGAGCAGCGCCCTGGTCACCGCACCGGCTAGCGGAGTCGACACCAGCAGGTACAGCACCACCGCGGCGGGGATGACCAGCCCGGCCTGCCAGCGCACCCCGGTCACTTGCAGGACCGCCACCGCCATCCCGCCGGCGAACGCGGCCAGCTGCGCCGGTAGCCACATGCCCGCCGAATTCGGTAGCCAGTCGGTGCTGTTCAGGACGATCAGCCAGACCGGGCTGATCGCGGCCAGGCCCGCCAGCCCGGCGAGCAGGCGCCCCGAGCGCCACCGATCGCCGCACAGCACCACCAGCAGCAGGTGGGCCAGCAACGGAAGTGCGGCGTAGAACGACGCCTCGACGGCCAGGCTCCAGGTTTGCGACAGGCCCTGGTGCAGTGAGGTCAGCAGATAGTTGTCGGTGTAGATCTGGGTCAGCGTGAGGTGGCGGATCAGGCCGGTCCAGCTCTGGCCGGGGTTGGGACCGGTCGAATAGACGGAGTAGACGCCGTAGGCGAGCAGCACGGTGACCACGTAGGCGGGCATCACCCGGCGCAGCCGGCGCTGTGCGTACGCCCGCGTCGACGGCGCAGCACCGCCGGTGGCCGCCGCGGCCACCCAAGGCCGGAACAGCAGGAAGCCGGAGAGTGCGAAGAAGATCGACACCCCGATCTCCATCCGCGCGCACATCAGCCCGAGGTATCCGTGGGAGAGCGTGCCGGTCGCGAATGCCGCGTGGGTACCGACCACCAGCAGCGCAGCCAGTGCGCGCAGCCCGGTCAGCGACGCCAGCCGCCCGCGCACCGGCTGCAATGGGCCGCTGCGTTGGTCGAGGTTCGGGCCGGCCAGCACGTCGCGAGGGTAGCCAGCCCACCCGTGAAACTGCTGAGCTAGCGGTTCAGAGCAGGCCGGCGACGAAGCCTGCCGCCTGGTCGGGGTAGGGCGGCAGCTCGTAGTTGCTGTGGGCGGCGCGGTCGAGGCCGGGCGAGCAGATCGGGTCGCCGCCGCTGCAGATGTCGATGGCGCGGCCGGCGAACTGGCCGGTGTTCGACAACGGGGAGCCGAACCGGGCCCCCGGGTTGCCGAACACCGCGACGGCCGCGATCTGACCGGCGGCGGCCGGCGGCAGCGGCGGAGCCGAACCGATGCTGCCGATCCGCTGCCCCACCGGCGGGACGCCGGCCAGCATCGACACCGCCGCCGCCCCTTGGGAGAACCCGCCGAGCACCAGGGTGGTCTGCGGGCAGCGCGCACCCATGTCCGCGATGCGGGCGGCCGCGTCGTCGGCACCGGACGCCGCGGCCAGGAAGTTGAAGCTGGCCGGGTAGTTCACCGCGTAGGTGTCCATGCTGCGCCCGCCCAAGCGCGGTGCGAGCGCGTCGGCGAAGGCCTGTCCCACCCGCCCGAGGCCGGGTGGCTCACCCGTCCCGCGGGCGAAGATCACCTCGACGTCGGGGCAGTCGTCGGCTGTGGCGGTGCCGACCGGGCCGACAAGGCTTGCGATCCCGGCCAACACGGCACCGAACGCGGCAACCCGGGTTCTGCTCATCCTGAGCATCGTCACACGGCGTGGTCGGCCACGCGCAGGAGTTCGGAAAGCCGCGCGGCGTGCGCCGCCCAGTTCCAGTCCGCCTCGATCCACCGCCTGCCGGCCTCCCCCATTCGCGCGCCGAGCGCGGGGTCGTCGAGGATGCCCGACACGGCCTCGGTGATCTCCTCAACCGAACGCCCGTCCACCACCCGACCGGTTTCGCCGTCCTTCACCGTCTCGGGCGCACCACCGGAGTTCCCGGCCACCACCGGCACGCCCGCGGCCGAGGCCTCCAGGAAGACGATGCCGAGCCCCTCCACATCGAGCCCGGAACCCCTTGTGCGGCAAGGCATTGCGAATACATCAGTCATCGCGTAGTGGGCCGCCAACTCAGCGCTGGGCACCGCCCCGGTGAACACCACATCGTCGGTGACACCCACCTGCGCGGCGAGCTTGTGCAGGTCGTCGGCGTAGGGGCCGTTGCCGACGATCACCAGCGCGGCGTCGGGCACCCGGCGGCGGATGCCGGGTAGCGCCTTGATGAGCATGTCCTGGCCTTTGCGCGGCACCAGCCGCGACACGCAGACCACGGTGGGCCGCTCGCCGAGGCCGTAGCGGCCGCGCAGGTCGGCCCGGGCCGCGGGGTCTGGACGGAAGCGCTCGGTGTCGACGCCGGGCGGCAGGTGCTCCAGTGCGGCGTCGGGCCCGAACGCCGAGGCGAACCGGCCGCGGGTGTAGTGACTGACGAACGTCACGACGTCGGTGGTGTCGCCGATGCGGCGCAGCGCGGAACGCGCCACCGGGAGCATCGACCAGCCCACCTCGTGGCCGTGGGTACTGGCCACCACCCGGCGCGCGCCGGCGCCGCGGGCCCGGCCTGCTAGCAGCGCCAGCGGGGCGGCGGCCCCGAACCACACCGTGTCGATGTCATGCTCGCGGATCAGTTCGCGCATCCGGCGGTCCACACCGGGCTCGGGCAGCATCAGCGTGCCGGGATGGCGCACGATGCGGTAGGCGGCCGCCTGGTCGTAGGCCTGCGCGTCCTTCCACGTCGGGGCGTAGACGGTGAGCTGGTGTTCGCCACTGTCCGCGAGCCGTCCGACGAACTGCTCCAAGTAGGACTGGATCCCGCCCCGGCGGGGTGGAAAATCATTGGTGACCAGCAGGACTCGCGTCATCGCCGTACACGCTAGCCGGTCAGCCACTGCGCCCAGCGGGCACGTAGCTCGGTGGTATCGGTGTTCAGCGCACGGCGTACGGCCGTCGCGAAGTCGCCGTGGCCGGGGCCGCACGCCTCGGTGTAGAGCCGGCGCAACGCATCCACGCCGTGGGTGTCGGCGACGAACCGGGCGAACCACCACGCCCGGTCGTAGCCGTGCACACGCTGCGGTCCGGCGGCGTCCAGGTCGGCGTCGGCGGGTAGCGCGGTGTCCGCGGCGGCGCCCGGTGGTAGCGGTGTCGGCGGGCGGGCCACGAAGTCGGCCACCCCTTCGACCAGCCAGCGCGGGGCGTCCAGCGCGGTGTCGGCGCGGGCGGCGAGGTGAAACAGCTCGTGGGTCAACACGATTCGCAACGACTGATCGCTCATCTCGACGGCACCGGGGGCGAACACCATGCGCTGCCCGCTGGCCCGATGGTGTGCGAAATCGACCTGGTCGGCGACCGAGACCGCGGCGATGTCCTGCCACTGGCCCCGCGGATCCAGGCCGGCCTGGGCGAGGAACTCCTGCTGCGAGCCGGTGGCGATGATGACGATCTCGCGATCCCAGTCGGTGCCCCAGAACTTCTCGACGGCGGCGACGGCAGCACCGATGTCGCCGGCGATGCGGGTGAGCAGGCCGTCGGTTCGGTCTCCACCGAGGCTGATCAGGCGCACGGTGCGGCCGTCACCCACCACCAGGGGCGACGGTGCGGGTACAGCGGAGCGCGGCGACAGCGGCGGAGTCGCCGCCGGGGCAGCTACCAGTGCCGAGCCGCCGAGCAGCTCGGTGATGAGAACGACGGCAAGGACGGCCGCGAGTACCCGCCGCCGGGGTGCGTCAGTAGCGACGGACGTTGTAGATCGGGGCGTTGTTGACCGGAGAAATCATCACCGGCCGGCCGAACGTCGAGGCGTGGACCATCATCCCGTCGCCGATGTAGATCGCCGAGTGCGAGGCGTCCGAGTAGTAGTTCACCACGTCGCCGGGCTGCATCTGGTCCATCGAGACCGGCTGACCGCCCGCGGCCAGCGCCTGGCTGGAATGCGGCAGGAAGATGCCGGCCTGCTGGAATGCCCACATGACCAGACCTGAGCAGTCGAACTGGTTGGGGCCGGATCCACCCCACACGTAGGGGTCGCCGATCCGGGTCAGTGCCGCCTGCACGGCGACGGCGCCCTGTTCGCCACCGCCGCCGGGGGTCGGTACGGCGGCCATGGGCGTCACCTGGGCGGCGTCCGGCGGCGGCGGGGCGTCCGGTGCCGGCGGGAGCGCATCGGGCGGCGGCACATCGTTGAGCGGCGGCAGGCCCTCGGGCGCGGGAGCGGCCAGGATGTCGGCCGGCGGCACCGGTCCGGGAGCGGCCAGCGCGGTGCGCTGCTCCGGGGTGAGCGTCTGGTAACGCGACTTCACAACTGAGATCTGCACCTGCAGCTGAGACTGCTTGCGCTGCAGGTCGGCGCGGACCGCGGCGGCCTGTTCGGCGGCGGTCTTGGCGTCCCCCGCCGACTTGGCGGATTCCGCCTCGGCCTGGCGCAGCTGCTCACTGAGCTGGCGGTAGCTCTGCATCTGGGCGGCCATCTCGGTGGCCATCACCTTCTGCACAGCCATCTTGTCGATCAGGCCCTGCGGCGACTCGGCGGTCAGGATGGCGTTCAGGCCGTCGGTGCGGCCACCCATGTAGACCGCGGCAGCAAATTTGTCCACCGCACCCTGGTAGGTCGCCAGCTGGGACTTTGCGCTGTCAGCTGCGGCGAGGTCGTCGGTGTGCTTCTTCTCCGCAACGGTCTCCGCCTGCAGCTTCTTGTCAAGATCGAGCTGAGCGGAATGCATCGACTCGGTGAGCTGTTCTGCCTGTCGTGACAGTTCGTTCAGCTTGGCCACACCGTCTTCGGCGGGGTCGGCGTGCGAGGCGCCGGAGATAACGGCGGACAGGACAAGGAAGCCCGCAATTCCACCAACTAGAGGGCGTTTGAGAACGCGTTTAGTCAGGTATCTGCGGTCAGAGCTCAAAATTGCGTTCCTTTAAGTGCCGTCGACGTTCATGCATCGAGTGCCTTAGGTCTCGAACAGGTTACGAAATGGCATCGGCGTTGTCCAAACGTGGGGCGGAAATTCAGCAGACTCTCAGCCACCCATGCCACACCAGTCACAACCTGCCAACCAACCTAGCAGGACGCCGCCTCGGCGCTAGCTGGCCAGCCCCCGCCCTCCGGTCCGGTGGATCGGCACCAGCCGCAACTTCGGCGCCAAACCCGCCTCAGCGAGCACCTCAAGGGCCGCCCGTTCGTCCTCCAGCAAAGTTTCCGGGACACCGAGCAATACGCTCACCACACAGTCGCGACAACCAAGGCCGCGCACCGCACAGTCGTCGCAGTCGATGACGACTGGTTCGGCTGGCTCCATTCCCATCTCGGGACTCCTTCTATCGAGTTGGCCGCACGCTATCGCCGGCCACCGACAAGTCCCGCCGGCCGGAAAGCCGATGAGTGGCCCGGAGTGGCGCGCCTGTGTTGTCGGTGGGGCTGCTTACCGTCAGTTGCTGTGGCGGCCACACCGATCGATGCTCAGCTGAGCTTCGCCGACGTCGACCCCGCGGCCGACGTCTCCCTGCGGGAGACCACGTTCGTGGTGGTCGACCTGGAGACCACCGGCGGGCGGGCCACCACATCGGCCGACGGCCGGCGCGACGCGATCACCGAGATCGGCGCGGTCCGGGTGCGTGGCGGTGAGGTGCTCGGCGAGTTCGCCACCCTGGTGGACCCGCAGCGGTCCATCCCGCCGCAGATCGTTCAGCTCACCGGCATCACCACCGCGATGGTCCACGATGCGCCGACCATCGCCGCCGTACTGCCGATGTTCCTCGAATTCGCCCGTGGCGCCGTGCTGGTCGCCCACAACGCCGGTTTCGACATCGGCTTCCTGAAGTCCGCCGCCGAACAGTGCGGCATCCCCTGGCCCCGCCCGCCGGTGCTGTGCACGGTGCGACTGGCCCGCCGCGTGCTGACCCGTGAGGAGGCGCCGAGCGTGCGACTGTCCGCGCTGGCCGCGCTGGTCGGCTCCGCCACCAAGCCGACCCACCGTGCGCTCGACGACGCCCGCGCCACCGTCGACGTGCTGCACGCGCTGATCGAGCGGGTCGGCAATCAGGGCGTGCACACCTACACCGATCTGCGCGGGTATCTACCCAACATCTCGAACGCCCAACGGAGTAAACGGGTTTTGGCCCGTAACCTGCCACGCCGGCCTGGGGTGTACCTGTTCCGCGGGCCGGCACGCGAAGTGCTCTACGTCGGCACCGCGACCGATCTCCACCGCCGGGTCGGCCAGTACTTCAACGGCGCCGACCCGCGCGGGCGGATGAAGGAGATGGTGGCTCTGGCGACGGCGGTCGACCATGTCGAATGCGCCCACGCGCTGGAAGCCGGGGTGCGCGAGCTTCGGCTGCTGGCCGCGCACGCGCCGCCGTACAACCGCCGGTCCCGCTTTCCGCACCGCTGGTGGTGGGTGACGCTCACCGACGAAGCGTTCCCGCGGCTCTCGGTGGTCCGCGAGCCGCGGCACGACCGCGCGATCGGCCCGTTCCGGTCGCGGGCCGACGCCCTGGACACCGCCGACCTGATCGCCCGGTTCACCGGTGTGCGCACCTGCACCAGCCGTATCGGCCGAGCGGCCGAGCACGGGTCGTCCTGCCCCGAGCGTGAGGTCTCCCCTGCCCCGCCCCGCGCGGTATCACCGCCGAGCAGTACGCGGCGGCTCCTCAGCTGGCGGCCGCGCTGATCGAAGGCCTGGACAACGCCGCGCTCGGTGCGGCCGTCGACCAGGTCGGTGCGCTGGCGCAGAAGTCCCGCTACGAGAGCGCGGCGCGGCTGCGTGACCACATCGCCGCGGCCGTCGACGTGCTGTGGCGGGGGCAGCGGCTGCGCGCTCTGGCCGCGGTCGAGGAAGTCGTCGCCGCGGGCCCCGACGGTGCCGGCGGCTGGCAGCTGGCGGTGATCCGGCACGGCCAACTCGCCGGGGCCGGCGTCGCGCCGCGTCGGGTTCCCCCGATGCCGGTGGTCGAGGCGCTGCGGGCAGGCGCGCAAGTGGTGCTCCCCGACCGGCGCCGCTGGGCGGCGCGCTCGTCGAAGAGACCGCCCTGATCGCACGCTGGCTGAACAGCGCAGGCGTACGAATCGTTAGCGCCACAACGGGTTTGACGTCACCACTGGCCTCGGCCGGACCGTGGACACAGTGGGCAACGGCCGCACGTTCGGCGCGGTTGGCGGCCGAACAGGCGCAGCGGCTGGACTCAGAGCTGCTGGCTGAACCGCACCCAACGCGCCAGGAGCTGTTCGGCCGCACCGGAGTCGATCGCCTCCGCGGCGCGGGCCAGCCCGTCCTCCCAGCACGGCAGCCATTCGGCGTGGCTGGATAGTCCGCCGTGGGCGACCATCGCCCCCGCCGCGTTGAGGATCACCGCGTCCCGCACGGGCCCCTTGGCGCCGCCGAGCACCTCGCGCGCTTCCTGGGCGTTCTCCTCGGCCTCGCCTCCGACCAGCTCCTCGATGCGGGCCCGGGCGAAACCGAATCCCATCGGGTCGAAGGTGAGCTTGTCGATGGTGCCGGCCTGCACCCGCCAGATCGTGCTGGTGGTCGTGGTGGTCAGTTCGTCGAGGCCGTCGTCGCCGTGGACCACGAGCACGCTGCTGCGGCGGGCGGCGAACACCCCGGCCATCACCTCGGCCAGATCGCCGAACGCGCACCCGATCAGGCCCGCCCGCGGGCTGGCCGGATTGGTGAGTGGCCCAAGCAGATTGAACACCGTCGGGGTGCCGATCTCGCGGCGCGGCGGGCCGGCGAACTTGTAGGACGGGTGGAACACCGGCGCGAAACAGAACCCGATCCCCACTTCGGCCACGCAGCGGGCCACCTCATCGGGACCGAGCTCGATGCGCACCCCGAGGGCCTCGAGCATGTCGGCACCGCCGCTCTTCGACGACGCCGCGCGGTTGCCGTGCTTGACGACGGGAACGCCGGCAGCGGCAACCACGATCGCCGCCATCGTCGACAGGTTCACAGTGTTGGCGCGGTCACCGCCGGTGCCGACGATGTCGACGGTGTCGGTGCCGATCTCATCGGTGGGCACCAGGCGGGCGTATCCCAGCATGGTGTCGGCCAATTCGCGTACTTCGGCGGCGGTCGGCCGCTTCATCTTCATCGACACGCCGAAGGCGGCGATCTGAGCCGGTGTTGCGACGCCGCTCATGATCTGGTCCATCGCCCAACTCGCCTGCCCCGGCTCGAGTTCCAGGCTGGCCGTCAACCGGTCCAGGACCTGCGGCCATGACGTCTCCGGCGAGTCGGCGCCGGGCGAGGAATGGGGGTGAGTCACGCGCCGATGTTCCCATGCCGCAGGGCATGTCCACACGTCAGTTTTCAGACAGATGTGACCAATTGGCCCCCTGGCTGTACCTCGACAACTACAAAGCGTCATACTTCTTGATGTGACGAGCGCTGTTGGCACTTCGGGAACTGCGATCACATCGCGCGTACATTCGCTGAACCGGCCGAATATGGTCAGTGTTGGCACCATCGTATGGCTTTCCAGTGAGCTGATGTTCTTTGCTGGACTGTTCGCGATGTACTTCACTGCCCGTGCTCAGGCCGGCGGGGTATGGCCGCCGCCGCCCACCGAGCTGAACCTGTATCAGGCGGTTCCGGTGACGCTGGTGCTGATCGCGTCGTCGTTCACCTGCCAGATGGGTGTGTTCGCGGCCGAGCGCGGTGACGTCTACGGGCTGCGCCGCTGGTACGTGATCACCCTCCTGATGGGTGCCTTCTTCGTGGCCGGCCAGGCCTACGAGTACTACCACCTGGTCACCCACGGCACGACCATCGCGGGCAGCTCCTACGGCAGTGTGTTCTACCTCGCCACCGGATTCCACGGCCTGCACGTCATCGGCGGTCTTGTCGCGTTCGTCCTGCTTCTGCTGCGGACCACGATGAGCAAGTTCACGCCTGCGCAGGCGACCGCCGCCATCGTCGTGTCCTACTACTGGCACTTCGTCGACATCGTGTGGATCGCCCTGTTCGCGACGATCTACTTCATCCGATGAGAAGGGGTTCGATGCTCAAGAGATCGGGGCAGCCGAAGTCTCCGATGGGCGACAAGTCGCGTCGCCGGCTTCGTCGCCGCCTGACCGGTGCAGTACTGCTGCTGGTCGGGCTCGGTGTCGCCGGTGGCCTGGCCGCCACCCTGACACCCACACCCCAGGTGGCGGTGGCCGACGAATCGCAGTCCGCACTGCTGCGCACCGGCAAGCAGCTGTTCGACACGTCCTGTGTCACCTGCCACGGCGCCAACCTCCAGGGCGTCGAGGGCCGCGGCCCGAGCCTCATCGGCGTCGGCGAGGCGGCGGTGTACTTCCAGGTGTCGACCGGCCGCATGCCGGCGATGCGCGGCGAAGCCCAGGCTCCGCGGAAGGACCCGATCTTCGACGAGGCCCAGATCGACGCGCTCGGCGCCTACGTTCAGGCCAACGGCGGCGGCCCGCTGGTCCCCCGGGACGCCAACGGCCAGATCGCCGACCACTCGCTGCTCGGCAACGACGTCGCCCGCGGTGGCGACCTGTTCCGGCTCAACTGCGCCTCGTGCCACAACTTCACCGGCAAGGGCGGCGCCCTGTCGTCGGGCAAGTACGCACCCGACCTCGAGCCGGCCACCCCGGCCCAGATCTACACCGCGATGCTGACCGGCCCGCAGAACATGCCCAAGTTCGGCGACCGCCAGCTTTCTCCCGAGGAGAAGAAGGACATCGTCGCCTACGTGCGGATGGCGACTCGCGCACCGGATCCCGGCGGCTACGGCCTCGGCGGGTTCGGCCCCTCATCTGAGGGCATGGCGGCCTGGATCATCGGCATGGTCGCCGTCATCGCGGCGGCGCTGTGGATCGGAGCGAGATCTTCATGAGTGACGTGAATCAGCCCACCGACGAGCAACTCGCTGCGATGTCCCGCGAGGAGCTGGTCGAACTCGGCGGCCGGATAGACGGTGTCGAGACCATCCTCAAAGAGCCCCGCTGGCCGGTTGAGGGAACCAAGGCCGAGAAGCGTGCCGCCCGGTTGGTGTCGATCTGGCTGCTGCTCGGCGGCCTGTTCGGTCTGGCGTTGCTGCTGGTCTTCCTGTTCTGGCCGTGGCAGTGGGACGGCTCGAACCAACGCTCGCTGTCCGAGCTGGCCACCCCGCTGTACGGGTTGACCTTCGGCATGTCGATCCTGGCGATCGGCATCGGCGCGGTGCTCTACCAGAAGAAGTTCATCCCCGAGGAGATCTCGGTCCAGGAACGCCACGACGGCGCCTCCCCCGAGATCGCGCGCAAGACAGTCGTCGCCAACCTCACCGACGCACTCGAGGGTTCAACGATCAAGCGGCGCAAGCTGGTCGGGTTGTCGCTCGGGATCGGGATGGGCGCGTTCGGCGCAGGCACACTGGTGGCCTTCATCGGCGGCCTGATCAAGAACCCGTGGAAGCCGGTGGTACCCACCGCCGAAGGCAAGAAGGCAGTGCTGTGGACTTCGGGATGGACCCCGCGATTCACCGGCGAGACCATCTTCCTGGCGCGCGCGACCGGCCTGCCGGGTGAGTCGCCCTTCGTGAAGATGCGGCCCGAGGACCTCGACGCCGGCGGCATGGAGACGGTGTTCCCGTGGCGTGAGAGCGACGGCGACGGCACCACCGTCGAAAGCCACGAGCGATTGGGTGAAATCGCGATGGGCGTGCGCAACCCGGTGATGCTGATCCGCATCAAGCCGGCCGACATGTCCAAGGTCGTCAAGCGTGCAGGCCAGGAGAGCTTCAACTTCGGCGACTTGTTCGCCTACACCAAGGTCTGCTCGCACCTGGGCTGCCCGGCCTCGCTGTACGAGCAGCAGACCTACCGCATCCTGTGCCCGTGCCACCAATCGCAGTTCGACGCACTGCATTTCGCACGGCCGATCTTCGGTCCGGCTGCGCGCGCGTTGGCGCAGTTGCCGATCACCATTGACAAGGACGGGTATCTGGTCGCCAACGGCGACTTCGCCGAGCCCGTCGGACCCGCATTCTGGGAGCGCACATCATGAGTCCGAAACTCAACGATGCCCTGGCCAAGCAGGGCGACGCCATCGACTCCCGGTATCACCCGTCGGCCGCGGTTCGACGCCAGCTGAACAAGGTCTTCCCCACGCACTGGTCGTTCCTGCTGGGTGAGATCGCGATGTACAGCTTCATCGTGCTGCTGCTCACCGGCGTGTACCTGTCGCTGTTCTTCGACCCGTCGATGGCCGAAGTGACGTATCAGGGTGTATACCAACCGCTTCGGGGCATCGAGATGTCGAAGGCGTACGCCTCGACCCTCGACATCAGCTTCGAGATCCGCGGCGGTCTGTTCGTCCGACAGATCCACCACTGGGCCGCGCTGCTGTTCGCCGCGTCGATCATGGTGCACCTGGCTCGCATCTTCTTCACCGGCGCGTTCCGCAAGCCGCGTGAGGCCAACTGGGTCATCGGCTCGCTGCTGCTGATCCTGGCCATGTTCGAGGGCTACTTCGGCTACTCGCTGCCCGACGACCTGCTGTCCGGCATCGGCCTTCGCGCCGCGCTGTCGTCGATCACCATGAGCGTGCCGATCGTCGGAACCTGGTTGCACTGGGCGCTGTTCGGCGGCGACTTCCCCTGCGGTGGAGTGGGTTACCAGTGCAGCGCGGTGGGCACCCTGCTCCCCCGGATGTACGCCCTGCACATCCTGCTGATCCCCGGAATCATCTTGGCGCTCATCGGTGTTCACCTGGCGCTGGTGTGGTTCCAGAAGCACACCCAGTTCCCCGGCCCCGGCCGCACCGAGAAGAACGTCGTCGGCGTGCGCGTCATGCCGGTGTTCGCGGTCAAGTCCGGTGCGTTCTTCGCGGTGACCGTCGGCATCCTGGGCCTGATGGGTGGTCTGCTGCAGATCAACCCGATCTGGCAGCTGGGTCCCTACAAGCCGTCTCAGGTGTCGGCAGGCAGCCAGCCCGACTTCTACATGATGTGGACGGAAGGCCTGGCCCGTATCTTCCCGCCGTGGGAGCTCTACCTCGGCCACCACACGATCCCGGCGGCGTTCTGGGTCGCGCTGGTCATGGGCCTGGTGTTCGGGCTGCTGATCGCCTACCCGTTCCTGGAGAAGAAGTTCACCGGGGACACCGCGCACCACAACCTGTTGCAGCGCCCGCGTGACGCTCCGACACGGACCGCGATCGGTGCGATGGCGATCTCGCTGTACATGGTCTGGACGCTGGCCGCGATGAACGACGTCATCGCGCTGAAGTTCCACATCTCGCTGAACGCGACGACGTGGATCGGCCGTATCGGTTCGCTGGTGCTGCCGCCGCTGGTGTTCTTCATCGCCTATCGCTGGGCGGTCGGCCTGCAGCGCAGTGACCGTGACGTACTGGAGCACGGCATTGAGACGGGCATCATCAAGCGCCTGCCGCACGGTGCCTACGTCGAGCTGCACCAGCCGCTCGGCCCGGTCGACGACCATGGCCACCCGCTCCCCCTGGAGTACCAGGGAGCGGCTCTGCCCAAGCGGATGAACAAGCTGGGCTCCGGCGGCAAGACCGGCCACGGCAGCTTCCTCACCGCCGATCCGGCGTCCGAGGATGCGGCGCTCAACGAGGCCGCACACGCCGCCGAGCACCGCACGCTCACCGCCCTCCGCGAATGGCAGGACAGCGAGTACAGCGGCAATGGCAACGGCAACGGAAATGGCAACGGCCACCACCACTAGCGCCAACCACTAGCACCAACCGAGAGAACCCCGGGTCCACAGGGCCCGGGGTTCTCTCGTTGAGTGAGCGCTCACGTCTCATCCAGCACGCGGATATGCGACCTCAGCGCTCACTCAACGAGGTGTGCACACGCCGCACACTCCGCATGCCCACCAACAAGAGAACCCCGGGTCCACCGGGCCCGGGGTTCTATTGTCGACTGCGCAGGTCTAAGCCGGTACGGCCTCTTCCACCGCGCCGTGCAGCTGCCGCAGGTAGGCCACCGGGATCGCCGGCATCGCGATGGTGATGACCCCGGCGAGGCCAAGTGCCACCCACGCCGCGGTGTCGTTGTCCACTGCCATGAGGTACGTCGCGGTCGACACCCCGACCAGCGCCAGGCCGATTGCGCCGGCCAGCATCACCGTGCAGCGCAGCCACAACCGGTCCAACTCGGTGGCCGGGATCAGCGGATCAGCCCGCCGCGAAGCCGACGACTGGGCGAAGTCCGGCTGGTACCGCTCGTAGGGGTCCACGGTCGAGCCGAATACCTTCAGCTTCTCCGTGGGCGCCTCGGTGCCGCGTGCCGGGGCCGCAGGCGCCGACGTGGGGCGTGGCGGCGCGGCCTTGACCGGTTCCGGCGTCAGGCGCGTGTCATTCAGCGCGGTACGCCGGGCCCGGATCAGCAGCGGGATCGCACCGACGATGATCACCGCGGACACGATGATGATGCTGTACAGCAGCCAGGGGGTGTCCGAGCCGCCTGCGTCCGCGGAGTGACCGCGGCTCATGTCGACCAGCGCGACGATCGCGATCACCGTGACCGCGAGCAGCACCAGCCAGATCGCGCCGCATACGCCGACCAGCAGCCGGTCCACGGTCTCCGGTGAGCGGCGGTCTTCTGTGTCTGTGTCTGTAGTCATCAGCAACTCGTTTGCGCGGCGTTGTTCTGGTTCGACGACAGCACCACGCCGTCACTGGTGGTGATCGAGCAGTTCAGCCGGCTCACCAGGAACAGGCTGGAGGCCTGCACCGAGCCGACGTCGGACTGCGAGATCGGTGTCACCGTCAGCGACCACGGAATGTAGACGTTGCGCTGGGTGCGCTGACGGCCCGAGGCGTCGACGTAGGTCACCGAGATGATGTCGCCGGGCGCCTTGGTGCCGGTCACCGTGTAGGTGACCTGACGCGGTCCGGGCGGCGGCGTCGACGTGGTCGCCGGGGCCGGTGGAGCTGTCGTTGTGGTCACGGGCGGTGGTGCCTCCGTCGTCGCTGGCGGGGGTGGTGGTGGCGGGGGTGGCGGCGGCGGTTCCGATGTCACCGTCACCGTCTCGGGGGGCGGCGGAGGCGGTGGCTCCGTGGTGGTCGGTGGTGGCGGTGGGGGTGGCGGCGGCGTGGTGGTGATCTCGTCCTGGACCGGCGGCGGCTTGACGGTCGTCGTCGTCGCCGGAGTCGCCAGCTTGTTGGTGTCGGTGCTGGTCACCAACAACGAGACCGACACCACCAATGCGATGGCGGCGACGATGGCGGTGACCCCGACGACCCACGGCCACCTGGGCGGCTGCGGCTCCTCGATGTATTCGGTACCCGCCTCGTAGCTGTCGTAGTCGTACAGCGCGGGATCCGGCGCGATGAATGGGCCGGCGGTGTACTGCTCGGACTCGGGCGCAGAATAGGCCTCAAAGCCTGTACCGGTGGGTGTCTCACCCCGGTCGCCCGACTCCTCATCCGGCGGATTCGGCCCGCTCATGCTCGCCTGTCCTCTTTCGACTACATCACCGCGGCACGCGGGCCAAGGATTGACACACAGCGCGCCGACGGCTCCCGTTGCCCTGGCAAAACCCTACCCAACCGCCGGGCCGGATACGACGCAGCGCGCCTGGAGAGCCAAGTGATGTCTCGATTGTGACCTTCGCGCTGGCTCAGTGCTTCTCGGGGCCGACGTAGTACTCGAAGACCAGACCGCACACGGCGGCCATCACGAAGACCACACCGGCCGCGATCAGCCAGGGCAGCCACAGCGCGGCGCCGACGGCCGCGGTCGAGAAGGCCAGCGCGATCAGGATCGGCCACCAGCTGTGCGGCGCGTAGAAGCCCAACTCCCCTGCGCCGTCGCTGATTTCGGCGTCCTCGTAGTCCTCGGGGCGGGTATCGAGGCGGCGGGCGACGAACCGGAAGAACGTGCCGGTGATCAGTGACAGGCCTGCGGTGAGCACCAGCGCGGTGGTGCCGGCCCACTCGATGCCGCCGTACTGGAAGATCGCGGTCAGCGTGCCGTACACGACAGCTGCGAGGACGAAGAACGCGGTCAGGATTTCGAAGAGCCTGGCTTCAATATGCATCTGCGGTCCCCTACTTGCTCGCCTGCGGGATCACTTGCTGCCCCCGACGGGTGTCGAACGGGTGCGTGGTGGTCGCCAACGGTGGCTGGTTGATCGACTGCAGCGCCTCGGCATTGGTCTTGCCCGCGATGCGTTGCTGCAGGTAGGCCTTGAAGTCGTTGGGCGAAACCACCCTGACCTCGAAGTTCATCATCGAGTGGTACGTGCCGCACATCTCGGCGCAGCGCCCGACGAACGCTCCGGTCTCGGTGATCTCGGAGATCTGGAACTTGTTCTCCGTGTGGTTGGCTTCCGGGTTCGGGAAGACGTCACGCTTGAACAGGAACTCCGGCACCCAGAACGAGTGGATGACGTCGGCTGAGGCGATCTGGAATTCGATCCGCTTGCCGGCCGGCAGCACGAGCACCGGGATCTCGTTGCTGGTGCCCTCGGTCTCGACCTTGTCGAAGTTCAGGTAGGTGCGGTCCTGCGGGTTGAGGCCGCGCACCGCGCCGACCCGCTCCTCGCCGTGTTCGTCGACGCCCTCGGGCTTGGAGACCATCGCTGCCTTGCGGGCCGCGTCGGCGCCCTCGTAATCGAACGTGCCGTCCTTGAAGTCGACCTTCTGGTAGCCGAACTTCCAGTTCCACTGGAAGGCGGTGACGTCGACGACGACCTCGGGGTTGGGATCGCGGTGCATCATCTTCTCCTGCACCACGACGGTGAAGTAGAAGAGCACCGAGATGATCAGGAACGGGATGACCGTGAGCACGAGCTCCAGCGGCATGTTGTAGCCGAACTGGCGCGGCAGCGGCGCGTCATCGGGGGTGTTCTTCTTCTTGCGATGGAAGGCCATCGCCCAGAAGGTCAGTGCCCACACGATGATGCCGACGACGAACGCACTGATGACCGACCAGACCCAGAGGTCACGGTTGGTGTGCGCCTCGGGGGTGATGCCCTTGGGCCAGCCCAGTCCGAACACTTCTTGCCAGCTGCACCCGCTGAGGGTCAGCGCCAGCGCACCAAAGGTGACGGCTAGCGCCAGCACCCGGAATCGGGAACCGCGGGTCTTCACGTTGGCGCCTCCTGTATCGGGGACTGCTGGGGCCCACACCGCATTTTCGTCGTCGCGGGAACTTTCCGCGCATCGAATACTACGCAGCGTAGACCACACCCGAACACCCAGCCCGACACATCCGCCAGTTACGGCATACTGGGCCCGGTGTGTGGACTGCTTGCCCTGGTTACGGACCCTGCAAGCCCCGTCACCGAACCCATCGTCGAGGCGGTGGCGGGCGCGTCGCACCTGATGCGCCACCGGGGTCCGGACGAACCGGGCACCTGGTCTGACGCTTCCGTGGTGCTGGGCTTCAACCGGCTGTCGATCATCGACATCGCCCACTCCCATCAGCCGTTGCGCTGGGGTCCGCCGGACGAGCCCGACCGCTACGTGTTGGTGTTCAACGGCGAGATCTACAACTACCTGGAATTACGCGAAGCACTGCGTTCCGAACATGGCGCCGTCTTCGCCACCGACGGTGACGGCGAGGCGATCGTGGCCGCGTATCACCACTGGGGCACCGAGGCACTTGGCCGGCTCCGCGGCATGTTCGCGTTCGCGCTGTGGGACACCAAGAACCGCGAGCTGTTCTGCGCCCGCGACCCCTTCGGCATCAAGCCGCTGTTCATGGCCACCGGGTCGGCGGGTACCGCGGTCGCCAGTGAGAAGAAGTGTCTGCTGGGGCTGGCCGCCGAGATCGGGTTCGACGAGGGCCTGGACGTTCGCGCGGTCCAGCACTACACGGTGTTGCAGTACGTTCCGGAGCCCGAGACGCTGCACCGCGGGGTGCGCCGGCTCGAGTCGGGCTGTTACGCGGTCATCCGCCCCGGCGAGCAGCCGCGGGTGAGCCGCTACTTCACGCCGCGGTTCACCGCCGCTGCGTTCACCGCAGGCAGTGAGCAGGCCCGCTACGACGAGATCACCGCGGTCCTGGAGGACTCGGTGGCCAAGCACATGCGCGCCGACGTGACGGTCGGGGCGTTCCTGTCCGGGGGTATCGACTCGACCGCGATCGCCGCGCTGGCCATCCGGCACAACCCGCGCCTGATCACCTTCACCACCGGCTTCGAGCGCGAAGGCTTCTCCGAGGTCGACGTCGCGGTGGCATCGGCCGAGGCGATCGGCGCGCGGCACGTGGCCAAGGTGGTCAGTCAGGCCGAGTTCGTGGCCGCGTTGCCCGAAATCGTCTGGTACCTCGACGAACCCGTGGCCGATCCGGCTCTGGTGCCGTTGTTCTTCATCGCCCGCGAAGCGCGCAAGCACGTCAAGGTGGTGCTGAGCGGCGAGGGCGCCGACGAACTGTTCGGCGGCTACACGATCTACCGGGAACCGTTGTCGCTCAAGCCTTTCGACTACCTCCCCCGGCCGGTCCGCAAGTCACTGGGCCGGGCATCCAAGCCGCTGCCGGACGGTATGCGCGGCAAGAGCCTGCTGCACCGTGGCTCGCTGACGCTGGAAGAGCGTTATTACGGCAATGCCCGCAGCTTCTCCGACGAGCAACTGCGCGCCGTGCTGCCCGGCTTCCGCCCGGACTGGACGCACACCGACGTCACCGCGCCGATCTACGCCGAGTCGCAGGCCTGGGATCCGGTCGCCCGCATGCAGCACATCGATCTGTTCACGTGGCTGCGCGGTGACATCCTGGTGAAAGCCGACAAGATGACGATGGCGAACTCGCTCGAGCTGCGGGTGCCGTTCCTGGACCCCGAGGTGTTCGCGGTCGCCTCCCGGCTGCCGTTCGACCAGAAGATCACCCGCACCACCACCAAGTACGCGCTGCGCCGCGCGCTGGAGCCGATCGTGCCCGCGCATGTGCTCAACCGCGCCAAACTCGGTTTCCCGGTGCCGATCCGGCATTGGCTGCGATCCGGCGAGTTGATGGACTGGGCCTACGGAATGATCGACGCCTCGCAGGCCGGTCATCTCGTGGACCGCACCGCCGTCCGCGCCATGCTCGACGCGCACCGCGCCGGCGAGGGCGATCACAGCCGGCGGCTGTGGACGGTGCTGATCTTCATGCTGTGGCATGCGATCTTCGTCGAGCAGAGCGTGGTGCCGGTGATCGGCGAACCGCACTACCCGGTGCAGCTTTAGCCTCGGCGGGCGGGACCCGGGGATCAGCCCAGTGCGGCGGCGATCTCGTCGGCGGCTTCCGGCCCGTATGCGCCCTTGATGCGCGCAATCGCCGCGTCGCGGTCCCACGTCCATTCCTGCGGGCCCGGCGCTTCCAGCACCAGGGTGGCGACCATCGAGGCGAGTTGCGCGGCGCGTTCCAGGCTCAGGCCGGCGCCACGGCCGGTGAGGAACCCGGCGCGGAAGGCGTCGCCGATACCGGTCGGGTCGTCCTTCTGGGTCTCGGGAACGACGTCGACGTGGATGAAGGTGCCGTCGCGGCCGACGAGGTCGACGCCGTTGGGGCCGAGCGTGGTGACCCGCAGCTGGATCTGGTTCATCACCTCGGCTTCGGACCAGCCGGACTTCTGCAGCAGCAGATCCCACTCGTAATCGTTGGTGAACAGGTAGGTGGCGCCGTCGATGAGCCGGCGGATCTCGTCACCGGAGAGCCGGGCCAACTGCTGGCTGGGGTCGGCGGCGAACGCCAGACCCAGCGCGCGGCACTCTTCGGTGTGCAGGAACATCGCTTCCGGATCGTTGGCGCCGATGATCACCAATTCCGGTGCGCCGCTTCGCTCTACGAGGTCGGCGAGCTTGATGTCGCGGGCTTCCGACATCGCGCCCGGGTAGAACGACGCGATCTGGGCCATGTCCTCGTCGGTGGTGCAGACGAACCGGGCGGTGTAGGCGGTCTTCGAGACCAGCACGCCACTGGTGTCCACGCCGTGGGCTTCCAGCCACTGGCGGTACTCGTCGAAGTCCGAGCCGACGGCACCCACCAAGGTCGGATTGCCGCCCAGCAAGCCCATCGCGTAGGCCATGTTGCCCGCCACACCGCCGCGGTGGACCACCAGGTCGTCGACCAGGAAGCTCAGCGACACCTTCTGCAGGTGCTCGGCGAGAAGTTGTTCGGAGAACCGCCCGGGAAACCGCATCAGGTGGTCGGTGGCAATGGATCCGGTCACCGCGATCGTCACGAAGCGCCGCCCTTCATTCGCTAGTGGGACTAGCACCCTGGGGTGCGCTAGCCTGCGTACAAGAGCCGACTATATGGCCCGGCATCGGCCCCGCCGCGGCGGGTGCTTGAAGTTTTGGCCTCCACCGACCGCAGGAGACTTATCGATGGCTGGCCCGATTCCGCCGCATCAGCAGGCCGGGGCCGAGGGCGAGCCGTACCCGGAGCAGCCATTCGGCCCGCCCGGGGCGATCCCCCCGGTCCCCTATCCCGGCGTCTACCCCGGAGCCCTGCCGCCGCCGGTGCCTTACCCGCCGGCGCCGCGTAAGCGCCGTACGGCGCTGTGGCTGGGCGTGCTGACCGTTGTTGTCGTGGCCGCCGTCGTGGCCGCGGTTCTGACGATCCGCACCGGGGAGTCCACCACGGCCGCGGGCGGGTTCACCGAGGCGATGGCCAAGTCCTCGATCTCGAGCTACCTGACCGCACTGTCCAAGGGCGACACCGAAACCATCGCGCGCAACAACCTCTGCGGCATGTACGACGGGGTGAAAGACCGCAAGTCCGACCTGGCCCTGGCCAAGCTGGCCAGCGACGCGTTTCGCAGGCAGTTCGCCGGCGCCGAGGTGACCTCGATCGATTCGATCGTGCCGTGGTCCAACTACCAGGCTCAGGTGTTGTTCACCATGAAGGTGGCGTCGTCCGGGAGCCGCGGCAGCCGAGGCGAGGAGCAAGGGGTCGCGCAGCTCCTCCGGCAAGGCAATCAGCTGCTGGTTTGCTCGTATCTACTGAGAACGGCCGCCCAGTTCTGAGACTGGACGGCCGTTTCGGTTAGAGCTTGGTCAGTTGAACGAATCGCCGCAGGCGCAGGATCCGGTGGCGTTCGGATTGTCGATCGTGAAGCCCTGCTTCTCGATGGTGTCGACGAAGTCGATGGTCGCGCCCTGGATGTAGGGGGCACTCATCCGGTCGACGGTCAGATTGACACCGCCGAACACGCTGACCAGGTCACCGTCGAGGGTGCGGTCGTCGAAGAACAGGTTGTAGCGCAGGCCGGCGCAGCCACCGGGCTGGACGGCGATCCGCAGCGCCAGGTCGTCGCGGCCTTCCTGGTCCAACAGCGACTTGGCCTTGGCGGCCGCGGCGTCGGTCAGGATCGCGCCGTGGGTTTCGGTCGTGGTCTCGGTCGACTGATCGGAAACAGTCATTGCGTCTCCCTAAAAAGCAGATGTCAGTGCGGGTCTTAGCCCAATGGATCAACGGTACCTTGTCCGGGCGCTATTCCCGAGTCGATGGGCCCGTCCTCAGCCGACCAGGCCGGCGGCGGTCTGGCGGGCCAGGCCGGTGAGCTGAGCGGCGGCGTCGTCGATGGCGACCTGCACCGAACCTGCGTAGTCCGCGATCGCGTGCGCTGCGGTGATGCCCGCCGCAGTCAGCTCCGCGGGCGGCAGGGTGACCTGGCCGGCCAGCACGATCACCGGCACACCGCGGGCCCGCGCGCCGCCGGCGAGTGCACTCACCACCTTGCCGTGCAGCGATTGATCGTCGAAGCGGCCTTCCCCGGTGACGATCACCTCGGCGGCCGCGACGTCCTCGGCCAGGCCGGTGTGCTCGGCGATGACGGCGGCTCCGGATTCGCGGCGTGCGCCCAGGGCCAGCAGCGCAGCCCCCAGGCCCCCGGCCGCGCCCGCGCCGGGCAGTGGGCTGATCGCCCTTCCTGCCAGTGCGTCGAGCGTGGCGGCCCACGCCGTCATCCGCTGCTCGAGGATCTCGACGGTGTCCGGGTCGGCGCCTTTCTGCGGGCCGAAGACCCGCGCCGCACCCATCGGCCCCAGCAGCGGGTGCTCCACGTCGGTGGCGGCGATCAGATCGACGTGCGCCAGCTTGGCCTTGGCCTGTTCCGGTCCGCCGAGCGCCTCGACCATGCCGCGGCCGCCATCGGTGCAGCAGCTGCCGCCGAGGCCGACGATGATCGTCGCGGCGCCGGCCTGCAGCGCGGCGTCGATCAGCTGGCCGACGCCGCGGCTGTGGGCGGCGACCGCGCTGTCCGGGGTGGGCGGTCCGGGGAGCAGCGTGAGGCCGCAGGCCTGGGCGCATTCGATGTAGGCGGCCGACGCCGCGCGATCGTCGACCCATTCGGCGTCGACGTCCTCGTCCAGCGGCCCGGACACCCGGGTGTGACGAACCTCGCCGAGCCTTCCGGCCAGCACGCCGACGAAGCCGGGGCCGCCGTCGGATTGGGGCGCCAGCACGAGTTCGTCGGAGGGCCTGGCGTCACGCCAGCCGGCGGCGATGGACTGGGCGGCTTCGACGGCGGTCAGGCTGTCGCCGTAGCAGTCCGGCGCGATCAGCACCCGCATTCGTGCAGGGTAACCTGGCAGGCGTGAAGCTGCTGGGCCGCAAGAACGACGAAGGTGCCGCCAAGGCCGAACCGGTCGAGGTCGACGACGATGCCGCGGTGGCCGGCACCACCGCGCCCAAGGGCAAGCCGACCCCGAAGCGCAGTGCCACGGCCAAGCGCCGCGGACCGGTCGCCCCCGCACCAATGACCACCGCCGAGGCACGTAAGCGCCGCAAGGAGATGCGCTCCACCCTCACCAAAGAGGAGCGCCGCGCCGAGAAGGATCAGCGCCGCACGGCGATGACCGATCGGCGTGAGCGGATGATGTCCGGCGACGAGGCTTACCTGCTGGCCCGCGACAAGGGACCGGTGCGCCGCTACGCGCGCGACATCGTCGATGCCCGGCGCAATGTGCTGGGCCTGTTCATGCCGGCCGCGCTGGGCCTGATCTTCGTGATGCTGGCGGTGCCGCAGGTCCAGTTGTTCATCTCCCCCGCGATGCTGGTCTTGATGGCGGTCATGGCGATCGACGGCGTCCTGTTGGGCCGCAAGGTCAAGAAGGCCGTCGATGCCAAGTTCCCGGACAACGACGAAGGCGCCTTCAAGCTCGGGATGTACGCGGCGGGCCGGGCTTCCCAGATCCGCCGCATGCGCGCGCCGCGACCGCAGGTCGAGCGCGGCGCCAAGGTTGTCTGAGTCCCCCAGGCGGTGCGCACCCTGGTGCTCGGCGGAATCAGGTCGGGCAAGTCGCGCTGGGCCGAGACGGCGCTGGCCGACGTATCCGAGGTGCGCTACCTCGCCACCGGGGCGGCCGCCGACTCCGATCCGTCTTGGGCACGCCGGGTGGCTGTGCACCGTGAGCGTCGGCCCGAATCCTGGCGCACCGTCGAAACCGCAGATGCGGCAGCCGTTTTGCGCGACGATCCGGGCACGGCGACCATGGTCGACGATCTGGGCAGCTGGCTGACGGCCGTCTTCGATCGCCGCGGCTGGGACGGCGGGTCGGTGACTCCCGACGTCGATGAGTTGGTCGGCGCGGTCGAGGCGTTCACCGGGCGGCTGGTATTGGTCAGCCCCGAGGTGGGTTTGACCGTGGTGGCGGCGACGGCGTCTGGCAGGCGCTTCACAGACGAACTCGGCACACTCAACCAAAAACTCGCCCAGTGCTGTGAACAGGTGGTCCTGGTGGTTGCGGGATTGCCGGTCTGGGTCAAACCGACGAAAGCGTTGAGCTGATGGATTTCCCCGCGGTCTCCCCGCCAGATTCTCGTGCCGCCGCGGCGGCCAAGCGCCGCCAGGACATCCTCACCAAACCGACGGGCGCGCTGGGCCGTCTGGAGGACCTGTCGGTCTGGGTGGCCGCCTGCCAAGGGTCATGTCCGCCAAGGCAATTCGAACGCGCCAGGGTTGTGGTGTTCGCCGGCGACCACGGTGTCGCCCGGACCGGGGTGTCGGCGTATCCGCCGGAGGTCACCGCGCAGATGGTGGCCAATATCGATGCCGGCGGCGCGGCGATCAACGTGCTGTCCGGTGTGGCAGGCGCGTCGGTGCGCGTGGTCGACATCGCAGTGGATTGCGAGCAGCCGTTGACCGACGAGGTCGGCACGCACAAGGTCCGTCGCTCCAGTGGCAACATCGCGGTCGAGGACGCGCTGAGCGCCGAGGAGGTGGTCGCCGCGCTGGAGGCGGGACGCCGGCTCGCCGACGACGAAGTGGACGCCGGTGCCGACCTGCTGATCGCGGGCGACATGGGCATCGGGAACACCACGGCCGCAACGGCATTGATTGCCACGCTGACCGACACCGAGCCGGTGGCGGTGGTGGGCCGAGGCACCGGTATCGACGACGCGGCATGGTCGCGCAAAGTCGCGGCGGTGCGCGACGCGATGTTCCGCGCCCGCGAATTCCGGCCCGACCCGGTCGGGCTGCTGCGCACCTGCGGCGGCGCGGACCTGGCAGCAATGGCGGGGTTCTGCGCGCAGGCCTCGGTGCGTCGCACACCGGTGCTGCTCGACGGCGTCGTGGTCACGGCGGCGGCTCTGGTCGCCGACCGGATGGCCCCCGGCGCGCGGGCCTGGTGGCAGGCGGGACACCGGTCGACGGAGCCCGCGCACACGTTGGCACTGGCCCATCTGGAGTTGGTCCCGATCATCGACCTCGGCCTGCGCCTCGGTGAGGGCACCGGCGCGGCGGTGGCCCTGCCGGTGCTGCGGGCGGCCGTCGCGACACTGGCCTCGATGGCCACCTTCTCTGATGCCGGCGTCTCCGATCGCGCCGCGGACTGATCGTGTTCCGCTCGCTGGCAACGGCTTTCGCGTTCGGGACGGTGGTGCCGGTTCCCCTGCGGGGAGGCGCGTTCGGCCGGTCGACGATGGCGACGCTGCCGGTGGTCGGAGCGGTGTTGGGCGCGGGGGCCGCCGCAGTCCTATGGGCCGGTGACTGGGCGTTCGGCACGCACCATGCGCTACCGGGGCTGCTCACCGTCGCCGTGCTGCTGCTCATCACTCGCGGCCTGCACATCGACGGGCTCTCCGACACCGTGGACGCGCTGGGCTGTTACGGACCGCCCGAACGCGCGCTGCAGGTCATGCGCGACGGCACGGCCGGGCCGTTCGGGGTGGCGGCTGTGGTCGTGGTGGTGGCCGCCCAGGCGCTCGGGTTCGCCGCGACACCGTCGGGCTGGACCGGGGCGATCGCCGTCGTCACCGCGCTGACCGCAGGCCGGGTGGCCGCGGTGCTGGCGTGCCGGCGCGGGGTGCCCGCGGCAGCCGGCAGCTCGCTAGGCGGGCAGGTCGCAGGCACTCAGCCACTGGCGATCGCGCTGACCTGGGTCGCCCTGGTCGCCGCAGTTGCCACCGTGGCGACGCCCCGACTCTGGCAGGGTCCGCTGGTCGTGGTCGCCGCACTGACCCTGGCCGCGCTGCTGGTGAACCACTGCGTGCGCCGATTCGGCGGCATCACCGGCGACGTGCTGGGCGCAACGATCGAGCTGACAACGACGCTGGTGATCCTTGGATTGGTGATCCATGCTGGGTGAGCTCGACGATCGTCAGATCGAGGAGATATTGCACGCCGAGGTGATCGCGCGGCTCGGCTGCATCGATGACGGGCAGGTGTACGTCGTTCCTGTCACCTACGTCTATGACGGCACCTATGTCTACGGCCACGCGATGGATGGCGCCAAGCTGCGCGCGATGCGCACTCATCCGCAGGTCTGCGTAGAGGTGGAGCAGGTGGACGACTTGTCGAACTGGCGCAGCGTCATCGCGTGGGGAACCTTCGAGGAGTGTCAGGGGCCGGACTGGGACGCCGGCTTGGACCTGCTGGTCGAGCGAATAATGCCGCTGCTGACCGTGCCCGAGGGGCAGCCTCCGCCTGACCACTCACGTCTACGCCGGGGATCGGTGTATCGGATCAGGTTGGGCGCCAAGACCGGTCGATTCGAGCGAGTCGAGGCCCCGCCCGCCTAGCTGAGCCGGGCCATCCAGCCGTGCGTGTCGGCGAAGGTGCCGCGCTGGATCCCGGTGAGGGTGTCCCGCAACGCCATCGTCACCTCGCCCGGTTGTCCGTCGGCGATGGTGAACTCGCCGTCACCGAACTTGACGTGCGAGACCGGGGTGATCACCGCGGCCGTGCCGCAGGCGAACACCTCGGTGATCTCGCCGGCGGCCACTCCCTTGCGCCACTCCTCGATGTCGATCTTGCGTTCCTCGACGGCGAACCCGGCGTCGCTGGCCAGTTGCAGCAGTGAATCGCGGGTGATGCCCGGCAGCAGTGAGCCGGACAGTTCCGGGGTGACCAGCCGCGCCGAGCCGCCGCTGCCGAAGACGAAGAACAGGTTCATCCCGCCCATCTCCTCGATGTAGCGGCGTTCGATGGCGTCGAGCCAGACCACCTGATCGCACCCGTGATCGGCGGCCTCGGCCTGCGCCAGCAGCGAGGCGGCATAGTTGCCGCCGAATTTCGCCGCGCCGGTGCCGCCCGGGCTGGCCCGCACGTATTCGGTGGACAGCCAGACGCTGACCGGCTTGATCCCGCCCTTGAAGTAGGCGCCGGCCGGCGACGCGATCACCAGGTAGCGGTATTCGGTGGCCGGTCGAACGCCCAGACCCGGCTCGGTCGCGATCACGAACGGCCGCAGATAGAGCGACGCCTCGCCACCGGCGGGCGGCACCCACCGGTTGTCGACGGCGATCAGCTGGCGCAGCGATTCGACAAACAGCTCCTCGGGCAGCTCGGGGATGGCGAGCCGACGAGCGGAGGCGCGCAGTCGCCCGGCGTTGGCCTCGGGACGGAACGACACGATCGAGCCGTCCGCCCACCGGTAGGCCTTGAGCCCTTCGAAGATCTCCTGCGCGTAGTGCAGGACAATGGCCGACGGGTCGAGTTCGATCGGGCCGTACGGCACGACGCGGGCGTCGTGCCAACCCAGTTCGTCGGTGTAGAGCACCGACACCATGTGGTCGGTGTGGAACCGCCCGAAGCCCGGATCGGCCAGAATCTGAGCCCGTACCTCGTCGGTCGCCGGATTCGCGTTGTGCTCAACCGTGAACTCGAGGGGGCCGTTGGTCATACGGCGATTGTAGACCGGGGCCGCTAGCGAGTTTTGACCTCAACGAAGGGGGTTTGACCACTTCGCACTCCAGGGGACGCCCGCGCACGTCGACGGTGACCAGCGCGCCGTCGTCGATCCCGGCGTCGGTGTCGATGAGGGCAAGGGCGATACCGACTTTCAGCGACGGCGAGAACGTGCCCGACGTCGTGACACCCACCGGCAGTGCGCCGTTCAGCACGGTCAGGTCCGGACGCAGCACGCCGCGGCCGGTGGCCCGCAGGCCGCGAAGCAGCCGGCGCGGGCCGGCCGCCTTCTCGGCCAGCAGGGCGTCGCGGCCGAAGAACGCGTCCTTCTTCCAGCCGATCGCCCAGCCGCAGCGGGCCTGCAGCGGCGAAATGTCCAGGGACAGCTCGTGTCCGTGCAGCGGGTAACCCATCTCGGTGCGCAGGGTGTCGCGGGCACCCAGGCCGGCGAGTTGTCCGCCCGCACCCTGCACCTCGGCGACGAGCGCGTCGAACACCACGGGTGCGGAGTCCCACGGCGGCAACAGCTCGTACCCGTGCTCACCGGTGTATCCGGTGCGGCATACCCGCACCGGCACACCGGAGTACGTGGCGTCGGCGTAGCCCATGTAGTCCATGTCGGTGGGCAGCCCCAGCGCGGCGAGCACGTCGGCGGAACGCGGGCCCTGAACGGCCAGCACGGCATACGAGCGGTGCTGATCAGTGATCGAAATACCCTCTGGCGCAGCCGCTTGCAGCGCTGCGACGACAGCAGCGGTGTTGGCGGCGTTGGGCACCAGGAAGATCTCGTCGTCGCTGACGTAGTAGGCGATCAGGTCGTCGATCACCCCGCCCTCGGGCGTGCAGCACAGGGTGTACTGCGCCTTGCCCGGACCGATCCGACGGAGATCGTTGGTCAACGTGGAGTTGATGAACTCCGCCGCGCCCGGGCCGGCCACCAGAGCTTTACCCAGGTGGCTGACGTCGAAGAGGCCGACGGCCTCGCGGGTGGCGGTGTGCTCACCGACCGTGCCGGCGTAGGACACCGGCATCAGCCAGCCGCCGAACGGCGCGAAGGTGGCGCCCAGTTCGCGGTGCTGGCTGTCGAGCGGGCCGTACAGGAGTTCCGATGTGTCGGTCACGGCCAACAACACTAGTGCCCCGCGTCTACTGTGAATCCTCGTGAGCACCGAACCTGGATACGCCGCCCCCACTGTCACCGTCGCGACCTCGCTGCCCAAGCGCGCGCAGTCGTCGGTGCTGATCGTCCCGGTCGTCACCGCATCCGACGGCGACGGCTCCCCCACCGTCGTCGGCGGCCCGTTTCTGGACGCCGAGGCAATCGGTGAGATCGGTGTGGTCTTGCGGGCGCTGGGCGCCAAGGGCGGCGCCGAGCAGGTCACCCGCCTGCACGTGCCGTCGCTCGCGGTCGGCAGTGTGCTGGCCGTCGGGCTCGGCGCCCCGCGCGACGAGTGGCCGGCCGATGTCATCCGTCGTGCGGCCGGGGTGGCCGCCCGCTCGCTGTCCGGGGTCGACACCGTCATCACCACGCTGACCGAGCTGGACCTGGAGGCCGCGATCGAGGGCCTGATCCTGGGTAGCTACCGGTTCACCGAGTTCCGCAGCGCGAAGACCGCGCCGAAGGAAGCCGCGCTGAGCAAGATCATCGCGCTGAGCACTGCGGCGGGCGCCAAGAAGGACGCCGCCCGGGCCACCGCGATCGCCACCGCGGTGGCCACCGCGCGCGATTTCGTGAACACCCCGCCGAGTCACCTGTTCCCCGGCGAATTCGCCAAGCGGGCAGAGGCTTTGGGTGAAGCCGCCGGATTGAAGGTCGAGGTGCTCGACGAGAAGGCGCTCGCCAAGGCCAGTTACGGCGGCATCATCGGGGTGGGCAAGGGATCGTCGCGCCCGCCGCGGCTGGTGCGGCTGGCCTATCGCGGCGCCAAGGGCAAGGGCGGTAAGACCGTCGCCCTGGTGGGCAAGGGTGTCACCTTCGACACCGGCGGCATCTCGATCAAGCCGGCCGCGTCGATGCACCACATGACCTCCGACATGGGCGGCGCCGCGGCGGTGATCGCCACCGTCGTGCTGGCCGCCAAGCAGGGGTTGCCGATCGATGTGATCGCGACAGTGCCGATGGCCGAGAACATGCCGTCGTCGACCGCGCAACGCCCCGGTGACGTGCTGACCCAGTACGGCGGCATCACCGTCGAGGTGCTCAACACCGACGCCGAGGGCCGGCTGATCCTGGCCGACGCGATCGTGCGGGCCTGCGAGGACCAGCCCGACTACCTGATCGAGACCTCCACGCTGACGGGCGCGCAGACCGTCGCGCTGGGTGGCCGCACCCCGGGCGTGATGGGCAGCGAGGACTTCCGCGACCGGGTGGCCCGGATCTCGCAGGCCGAGGGCGAGAACGCCTGGCCGATGCCGCTGCCCGACGAGTTGAAGGACGACCTGAAGTCGACTGTCGCCGATCTGGCGAACGTCAGCTCGCAGCGCTTCGCCGGCATGCTGGTCGCCGGGGTGTACTTGCGGGAATTCGTCGCCGACGGCGTGCAGTGGGCGCACATCGACATCGCCGGGCCGGCGTACAACACCTCCGGCCCGTGGGGCTACACGCCCAAGGGCGGCACCGGGGTGCCGACCCGGACGATGTTCGCCGTCCTCGAGGACATCGCCGCGAACGGCTAGACCACGCCGGCGCGGGCGATGCTGCGCATCCCTTGCGGCAGCACCTTCGACGTCCCGTAGAGCAGGTACGCCTCCGGGGTGACCGGCCGGATCGGCTTGTCCTTCTTCACAGCGGAGACGATGGCCTTGGCCACCTTGTCCGGCCCGTAGCCCCGCCGGTCGAACATGTTCTCCAGTTGCGCGCGCCGAGTCGCGACGGCGGCCCGCTTGCCCGAGGGTGCGATCATCTCGGTGGCCGACACGATGTTGGTGTTGATGATGCCGGGGCAGATCGTGGTCAATCCTATTCCGGCGGAGGACAATTCGGCACGCAGGCAGTCGGAGAACATATACACCGCCGCCTTGGACGTGCAATAAGCGTTCAGCCCCTTCAGCGGTGAGTAGGCCGCCATGGACGCCACGTTGACGATGTGGCCGCCGGTGCCGCGCTCGACGAGCCTGCGGGCGAACGCGCGGCAGCCGTTGACGACGCCGCCGAGGTTGACGTCCAGCACGCGGTCGAATTGCTCTGCGGGAGTGTCGAGGAAGGCTCCGGCCACCCCGATACCGGCGTTGTTGACGACGATGTCGGGCACCCCGTGGGCGGCGCACACCTCGTCGGCGAATCGTTCGACGGCCTCGGCGTCGGACACGTCGAGCACATAGGGATGCGCGATCGCGCCGAGTGCGCCGATCTTGGCCGCGGTGTCCTTGAGGCCGGCCTCGTCGATATCGCTGATCACCAACTCGGCGCCGTCCCGGGCGAAGGCCAGCGCGGTCTCGCGGCCGATCCCGCTGCCGGCTCCGGTGACCGAGACCAGGGTGTCGCCGAAGTCCTTCTGCGGCCGGCCGACCTGGGCCCGCAACAGTGCACGGGCGGCCGGCTTGCCGTCGAGGTGCTCGGCCAGTTCGGTGACCGCGGTCGCCAGCACCTGCGGATGGGTGAATGGCGACCAGTGCTTGGCCCGCAGGTCGCGACGCCACAGCCGAGGCACCCACCGAGCGGTGTCGTCGTAGACGTGGGGCAACACGAACGGATCGTCGAGGTTCACAATCAGCTGCACGGGAACGTCGACGTAGAAGTCGAGCGGACGGTGGATCAGCGCGGGCAGAGCGTTGGCCCGGTAGATCTTTGTGCCCCTGGCGGCGTCCTCGGCGAACGTTCCGCCGTGGTGCACGAGGTCCTTCGGAATGCCGCGGGTGAGTCCGGCCCGCATGAGTCCGGAGCCCAGCCGCATGGCCGCGGGCGCCAGCACCGGAACCGACAGCGCGGCCGTGTACGTGACGTGGAGCAGCTGAGAGAGCGCGCGCACGAACAACTTTGGCCGGTACGGCTTCTTCAGCCCGTCGCGCACGTAGCGGATGAGGTGGTGCAGACTGGGTCCCGACACGGAGGTGAACGACGCCACCCGATCACCGGCACCGGGCCGGCCGAGGTACTCCCACATGCCGACCGAGCCCCAGTCGTGGCCGAGCACGTGCACAGGTTGGCCGGGACTGAGTTCGCCGACGACGGCGTCGAAGTCGTCGGCGAAGTTGGCCATCGTGTACTTCGAGAACGATGTGGGTCCCGAGGACGCTCCGGCGGCGCGGCTGTCGTACCGGATCACCCGGAACTTCTCGGCCAGTAGCGGCACGACTGCGTCCCACACCACGTGTGAGTCGGGGTAGCCGTGCACCAGCACGACGGTCGGGCCGTCGGGATTGCCCTCCTCGTAGACCGCCAGGCGGGTCCCGTCGGTGCTGTCGACATAGCGCATGGTCATCACAACTCCAGGTCTCGTTGGCGGCGGCGTTCGATCCGCCGCCGAGCGTCATAGTCGCGCATCCGCTGCGGATACCCGACTTTCTGCACGTCATAGACAGGAATTCCGAGCTCTTCACCGAGTCGGCGGGCACCGGCCGCACCGCCGGCCGGGCGACGGGTCCATTCGCCGTCGGCGGCCACGAGCACGACGGTCATCGGGGTCACGCTGGTCTCGGGCTCGACGTAGGCCTCCACCCCGGTGCGCTGCGCGGCCCATTCGTACAAGTGCCGCCGGTCGGCGGCGAGCCCGGATTCAGCCCGGCGTGTAGACCGGAACCTGTCGAACAGCCCCAACTCCGATGCACTCCTTCCGGCGGTTCTTCCCTTCGATGGTGCCAGAGAAATCACACGTCGCCCTGAGTGCGTGCGGGTGGCCCGGCAATGACAGGATGGGTACACGACGCTGTGGTATGCCAGAAGTCCGACCCGCACGACTGACCGTTCGAGGGAGTCAACACAATGGCCGTCTCCGTCCAGATGCCGGCACTCGGTGAGAGCGTCACCGAGGGGACCGTCACCCGGTGGCTGAAGCAAGAGGGCGACACCGTCGAGGTCGACGAGCCTCTGCTTGAGGTGTCGACCGACAAGGTCGACACGGAGATTCCGGCTCCCGCGTCCGGCGTGCTGACGAAGATCGTTGCGCAGGAGGACGACACCGTCGAGGTCGGCGGCGAGCTCGCAGTGATCGGCGAAGCCGGTGAGGAGTCCTCCTCGTCTGCGGCTCCGGCCGAGGAGGAGAGGCCCGCCGAGGAGACCCAGGCGGAGCCCGAACCTGAGCCAGAACCCGAACCCGAGCCGGAACCCGAGCCCGCGCAGTCGTCGGGATCCTCGGAGTCGTCGGGTTCGGCGACCCCGGTGCTGATGCCTGAACTCGGCGAGTCGGTCACCGAAGGCACCGTGACCCGGTGGCTGAAGAAGGTCGGCGACTCCGTCGAGGTCGATGAGCCGCTGGTCGAGGTGTCCACCGACAAGGTGGACACCGAGATCCCGTCACCGGTGGCCGGGACGCTGCTGTCCATCACCGCCGAGGAGGACGACACCGTCGCCGTCGGCGGCGAACTGGGCAAGATCGGGGATGCCGGCGCCGCGCCGCAGGCCGAGTCGAAGCCCGAACCCAAGCCAGAGCCGAAGCCTGAGCCCAAACCGGAACCGAAACCGGAACCCAAGCCCGAGCCGAAGGCCGAACCCAAGCCGGAACCGAAACCGGAGCCGAAGCCCGAGCCCAAGCAGGCCCCCGCGCCGGCCGCGGCCGAGGACAGCGACGCTTCCGACGGCAGCCCCTACGTCACTCCCCTGGTGCGAAAGCTGGCCGCCGAGAACGGGATCGACCTCGCCAGTGTCAAGGGCACCGGCGTCGGCGGGCGCATCCGCAAGCAGGATGTGCTGGCCGCCGCTGAGGCGAAGACGGCGAAGCCCGAGCAGCCCGCCGCGGCTCCCGCCAAGGCACCGTCCGCTCCCGCCGCCGCGGCGGCACCGTCACCGCTCGCACATCTGCGCGGCACGACGCAGAAGGCCAACCGGATCCGGCAGATCACCGCCAAGAAGACCCGCGAATCGCTGCAGACCACCGCGCAGCTGACCCAAACCCACGAGGTCGACATGACCAAGATCGTGGCGCTGCGGGCCAAAGCGAAGACGAGCTTCGCCGAGCGCGAAGGGGTCAATCTGACCTACCTGCCGTTCATCGCCCGCGCGGTGATCGACTCACTCAAGGCGCATCCGAACATCAACGCCAGCTACAACGAGGACACCAAGGAGATCACCTACTACGACGCCGAGAACCTCGGCTTCGCGGTGGACACCGAGCAGGGCCTGCTGTCGCCGGTCGTGCACAACGCGGGCGATCTTTCGCTGGCCGGGCTGGCGCGTGCCATTCACGACATCGCCGACCGGGCCCGCAGCGGCAACCTCAAGCCCGACGAGCTGTCCGGTGGCACGTTCACGATCACCAACATCGGCAGCCAGGGCGCCCTGTTCGACACCCCGATCCTGGTGCCGCCGCAGGCGGCGATGCTGGGCACCGGCGCGATCGTCAAACGGCCCCGGGTGATCGTTGACGACTTCGGCAACGAGTCGATCGGCGTGCGCTCCATCTGCTACCTACCGCTGACCTACGATCACCGGCTGATCGACGGCGCGGATGCCGGCCGATTCCTGACCACCGTCAAGCGGCGTCTCGAAGAAGGGGCATTCGAGGCCGACCTGGGGTTGTGACGCCATGAGCCAACCAACGGCCGGGCTCGTCGTCGCGATCGCCGGTTCGTCCGGCCTGATCGGCTCCGCACTGGTGTCGGCGCTGCGCGCCGCTGACCATCGCGTGCTGCGCATCGTGCGCCGGGCGCCGGCCAACGGCGACGAGTTGCACTGGAATCCCGACAGCGGCGAGTTCGATCCGTCGGGCCTGGAGGGCGTCGACGCGGTGATCAATCTCTGCGGCGTCAACGTGGGCGACAAGCGGTGGTCGGGTTCGTTCAAACAGAGCCTGCGCGACAGCCGCATCGGCCCCACCGAGGTGATCGCTGCGGCCGTCGCCGACGCCGGGGTGCCGACGCTGATCAACGCCAGCGCGGTGGGGTACTACGGCGACACCGGCAGCCGGGTGGTCGACGAAACCGCCCCTGCCGGAGGCGGATTCCTGTCCCGGCTCTGCCTGGACTGGGAGGCCGCGGCGCTGGCCGCCGAGGATGCCGGCGCCCGGGTGGTGCTGGCCCGCTCCGGCCTGGTTCTCTCCCCCGGCGGCGGTGTGCTTGCCCGACTGCGGCCGCTGTTCAGCCTGGGGCTCGGCGCCCGGATCGGCAACGGCAGGCAGTACATGCCGTGGATCAGCCTGGAGGACGAGGTCCGCGCGCTGCTGTTCGCGATCAACAACAGCGACCTGTCGGGTCCGGTGAACTTCACCGGACCCGCTCCGGTGACCAATTCGGAGTTCACCGCTGCACTGGGCCGGGCGTTGAACCGGCCGACGCCGCTGCTGGTGCCCGGGTTCGCGCTGCGCACCCTGCTCGGCGAGTTCGCCGACGAGGGCCTCCTCGACGGCCAGCGGGCGATCCCCGCCGCCCTGGAACGGGCCGGGTTCGTCTTCCACCACAACACCATCGGCGAGGCGCTGGCCTACGCCACGACGTCCGCTCAGGGGTAGTAGCGTCGATTGGGTGCGGGAATCCATTCGATCGAGCTCAGCGGGCATGCAGGTGCGCCAGCTGGGCACCGTCGACTACCAGGACGCCTGGCAGTTGCAGCGCGAGTTGGCCGATGCCCGGGTGGCCGGCGGGCACGACACGATGCTGCTGCTGGAGCACCCGGCGGTGTACACCGCGGGTAAGCGCACCGAAGCCCACGAACGGCCGATGGACGGCACACCCGTCGTCGACACCGATCGTGGCGGCAAGATCACCTGGCACGGCCCCGGACAGCTGGTCGGCTATCCGGTGATCGGGCTGGCCGAGCCGCTGGATGTGGTGAATTACGTTCGGCGGCTTGAGGAATCACTGATATCGGTGTGCGCCGAGTACGGGCTTGACGCCGGTCGGGTGGACGGTCGCTCCGGGGTGTGGCTGCCGGCTGACGGTCCACGCCCGGCCCGCAAGATCGCCGCGATCGGCATCCGGGTGGCCCGCGGAACCACGCTGCACGGTTTCGCGCTGAACTGCGACTGCGACCTGGGCGCGTACTCGGCGATCGTGCCGTGCGGGATCACCGATGCCGGGGTGACTTCGCTGACGGCTGAACTGGGCCGCCACGTCGGCGTCGACGACGTCCGCGCCCGGGTGGCCGACGCGGTGTGTGACGCCCTCGACGGCCGCCTGCCCGTAAGCTTGAAGACGTGACAGTCACTCCAGAAGGCCGCAAGCTGCTGCGCCTGGAGGTCCGCAATGCCGAGACCCCGATCGAGCGCAAGCCGCCGTGGATCAAGACACGGGCGCGCATGGGTCCGGAGTACACCGCGCTGAAGAGCCTGGTGCGCCGCGAGGGACTGCACACCGTATGCGAGGAAGCGGGCTGTCCCAACATCTTCGAATGCTGGGAAGACCGCGAGGCGACGTTCCTGATCGGCGGTGAGCAGTGCACGCGCCGCTGCGATTTCTGCCAGATCGACACCGGCAAGCCCGCTGAACTGGATCGCGACGAGCCGCGCCGGGTGGCCGAGAGTGTGGCCGCGATGGGGTTGCGCTACGCGACGGTGACGGGCGTGGCCCGCGACGACCTGCCCGACGGCGGGGCGTGGCTGTACGCCGAGACGGTGCGCGCGATCAAGGAGTTGAACCCGTCCACCGGCGTCGAACTCTTGGCCCCCGACTTCAACGGCGAGCCCGCCCTGCTGCGTGAGGTGTTCGACTCGCGTCCAGAAGTGTTCGCGCACAACGTGGAAACGGTGCCACGGATCTTCAAGAGGATCCGTCCGGCGTTCCGCTACCAGCGCAGCCTCGATGTGTTGACGGCCGCCCGAGCGGCAGGGCTGGTCACCAAGAGCAACCTGATCCTCGGCATGGGCGAAACCATCGACGAGGTGCACACCGCACTGGCCGACCTGCATGGCGCGGGCTGCGACATCGTCACGATCACCCAGTACCTGCGGCCGTCGGTGCGTCATCACCCGGTGGAACGCTGGGTCAAGCCGGAGGAATTCGTCGCGCTGGCCGAGTACGCCGAGGGGCTGGGATTCGCCGGGGTGCTGTCCGGTCCGTTGGTCCGGTCGTCCTATCGGGCCGGCCGGCTGTACCAGCAGGCCGCGGATGCGCACAAGCTATCCCGGTGACCGCGGCTTACCGCTGATCGCCGTTCCGTATTCTTGGTAGTTATGGCGAAAACCCGTAACGCTGCCGAGAACAAGGCAGCCAAGGCCGAGGCGAAGGCCGCCAGCAAGGCCGCAGCCAAGCAGCGCCGCAGCCAGTTGTGGCAGGCGTTCCAGATGCAGCGCAAGGAAGACAAGCGGCTGCTCCCCTACATGATCGGCGCGTTCGTGTTGATCGTGGCCGCGTCGGTAGCCGCCGGCGTGCTGGCCGGCGGGATCACCCTCTACCTGCTGATCGTGCTCGGCGTCGTGCTGGGCGCCCTCGTGGCGTTCATCATCTTCGGGCGGCGCGCGCAGAAGTCGGTGTTCCGCAAGGCCGAGGGGCAGACGGGTGCCGCGGCCTGGGCGCTGGACAACCTGCGTGGCAAGTGGCGGGTGACGCCGGGGGTTGCGGCCACCGGCCACTTCGATGCCGTGCACCGGGTGATCGGCCGACCGGGCGTGATCTTCGTCGCCGAGGGTTCCGCGGCTCGGGTCAGGCCGCTGCTGGCGCAGGAGAAGAAGCGCACCGCGCGACTGATCGGCGATATCCCGATCTACGACGTGATCGTCGGCAACGGCGAGGGCGAGGTGCCGCTGTCGAAGCTGGAGCGGCATCTGACCAAGCTGCCAGCCAACATCACCGTCAAGCAGATGGACTCGCTGGAGTCCAAGCTCGTCGCCCTGGGTTCCCGGATGGGTCCGGCCGCGATGCCCAAGGGCCCGCTGCCCGCACAGGCCAAGATGAAGGGCGTGCAACGCACCGTCCGCAGGCGCTGACCAGTTTCGGGGGATGTCATCTGTACTGCTTGTGACTGGGCGCCGCATTTCAGCGCGCTGGGGTCGGGGGTTCTGACACGTCGGACCGCGCTGCGTGCGGCTGCGGTGACGGCGGTCGCGACGGCTGCGGCCGCGTGTGGCGGTAAGCAGCCCGCGGCGGGCGCGACGACGTTCGCCGATGTGGTGTTCCGGGGTGGCCGGATCTACACCGTGTCCCCCGCTCAGCCGTGGGCGCAGGCCGTGGCGGTCACGGGCAACACCATCTCCTATGTGGGCGACGACGCCGGCGCGGCGTCACTGGAGGGCCCGGACACCCGGGTCGTCGACCTCAAGGGCAACCTGATGCTGCCGGGGTTCGTCGAGGGCCACATCCATCCGTTCCTCGGCTCGTTTCTGACCAGTGGCGTCGACCTGCAGGTGCCCACCGGGGCGGACGCGCTGGCCGCGATCGCCGCATATGCAGCGGAGCATCCGGACGGCCCGGTGCGCGGATTCGGGTGGCGCGTCGACATGTTCGGGCCGGACGGACCTACGCGTCAGGAGCTGGACCGGGTGCTGCCGGACCGGCCCGGATTCTTCTTCGCCATTGACGGCCACAGCATGTGGGCCAACAGCAAGGCGCTGCAGATCGCCGGCGTCGGCCGCGACACCCCGGACCCGATTCCCGGGTTCAGTTATTACGTCCGCGACGAGCACGGCGAGCCCACCGGGTATCTCCTCGAAATCGACGCGGTGCTGAGCTTGGTGAACGCCGTCGATCCGATCTCGCCGCATTCGATGCAGACGCTGCTGGAGTCGTGGCTGCCGAAGGCGTCGGCGGCGGGGATCACCTCGGTCTTCGACGCCGGGGTGCCGCCGATCGGCGAGGACCAGGGCGCAGTGATCGCCCTGTATACCGATCTGGAGCAGCGCGGCGGGCTGCCGTTCCGGGTGGTTGCGTCCTACAGCGTGAAAGCCCCACCGGTCGACGACGCGGTGGCGAAGCTGACCGATATCCGCAACCGGGTCTCGACCGAATTGGTCACCGTCGGCGCGGTGAAGATCATCGGCGACGGCACCCAGGGTGGATACACCGCGTGGCTGATCGAGCCGTATGCGGACAAACCGGATTCGATCGGCAGCTCGCCGTTCACTGAGGAACAGTGGCACCAACTGGTTCGCGAGGTCGATGCGGCCGGCTTCGATGTCCATGTGCATGCGTGCGGTGAGCACACGGCGCGTACAGCGCTGGATTCGATCGAGGCGGCGATCGCGGTCAACCCGCCGCGCGACCGCAGGCACACCATCGCACATCTGGTGTACGTGCAGGATCCCGACAGTCAGCGGTTCGGCAAACTCGGTGTGACCGGACAGTTTTCGGCCAACTGGATGTCGGCCGATCCGGACACCATGCAGAACATGGCCGCGCGATACGGCCAACCCCGTCAGGAACTGTTCTATCGCGCGCAGGACATTCTGCGGTCCGGCGGCCGGATCTCGCTGGGCACCGACTGGCCGGCGGCGGGCTACTTCTCCACCTACAAGCCGCTCGATTCCATCCAGATCGGGGTGACCCGCCAGCTGATCGGCCAGCCCGATGCGCCCGTGCTGGCGCCGGCCGATCAGAAGCTCACCGTCGCCGAGGCCGTGCACGCCAACACAATGGGTGCCGCCTACCAGATCCGGCTCGACGACGAGGTCGGCTCGGTCGAGGTGGGCAAGCGTGCCGATCTGATCGTGTTGGATTCCAACATTTTCGAGATCGACCCGCACGACATCCACCGCACGACCGTCACGATGACGATGATGAACGGACAGGTCCGCCACCAGGTGTAGGTCAGGCGGCGATCACCCGCACCAGCTCACCGTTGAGGTAGAGCTCGGCCTGACTCAGCGGTATCTTCGGCGTGCCGGGCATCGGCGGCGCCGCCGAATGGTAGTGCGCCCCGGTCGGTGTGGTGAATTCGGCGGTGTGGGTGCCGTCGTCGGCGACCGCGGTCACGACCTTCCATCCCGGCGCTTCCTTGGTGTAGTTGCACGCCTCGCACGTGCCCAACCCGTTGACACCGCTGGTGGCTCCGCCACGCCAATGCGGCGTGGCATGATCCCGATGCCGAACCGGCGCATCGCAATACGGAGTACGGCAGCGCTGATCACGCAACCCGATGAAATCGGCCAGCCCCTTGGGGAACAGCCGCGACCGCGATTCCAGGGCGACCAGCGCACCGCTGGTCGGGGTGGCGTACAACCGGCGCAGTGTCGCCCGCGAGCGAGCGTCGGCCACCGTGTCCAGGATCATCTTCTGCGCCACCGCAGACGGCACCGAGCCGTAGCCGGCGATCGCCGCCGCACCCTGTTCCGCGCCGAGCAGCGCGTGATCGGAGATCACCACGTTGACCGCAATCGGGACCGGCTGATCGGCCGGCCGGCCGGTCACCCGCTCGATCAGCGTGTCGGCCATGACCTGGCCGCGCGAGCGCGCATCGCAGCAGACGTCGGCTTCACGCTTGAGCGCGGCGTACACCGACACTCCTTGGGCAACCGGAAGTAGCGCCGTTACATAGGTCATCGTGTCCGGCGCCGGGCGGATGGTGACGTTGCGCTCGGTCTCCGCCTTGGCCGCCCTATCCACCACTGCGTGCGGGTCGAGCCGGTAGGCGATCGCCTTGGCGTCGGCCGCCAAAGCGCTGTCCCCCACACCGTCCAAAGCGGCCGGATCGGAACACAATTCGGCGTCGAGCCGACGCCGGTCCTCGACATCCAGGCAGGCCGACTCCCGCACCACGATGGTGGCCCGCCACTCCGAGAGCACCCCGGCTTCCAGCGCGGCCAGCGTGTGCGGCATCTCGTATACCAATGCCTTGGCGAGCCCCAGGTGCCGATTTCCCCGGGTGGGTGAATCCCGTCGGGCCAGCGCCACCTCGGCCGCCACCCCGCGACCCCGGCGGGCGGCGGGAACCCCAGCCACCGCCTCCGCGGCACGCCGCTGGCTGTCCAGCGCGACCGCCAACCGCGCCTGTGCCGCGGCGGCCGCTGACTTCAGCCGCTCGATCGCCGCGATGCGCTCGACCAGCACCGATTCCTCGGCGCCCGGATCGATATCCAACAATTCATCGAACATGTGTTCGAGTATGCCATCGGGCCCCGACAAGAAATGTCAGCGCCGCACGACCGCCGTCATCGTCAGCCGGTCCTGCAGCCCGCGCCCGTCGGCGTCGGTGAACAGGCCAGGGATCACCAAGGACAGCAGCAGGCCTCGCGCGATCGCCCGGCCACTGCCGACGTGCTGGCGGTTGTCGACCGGGATCACCATCAACCCGAGCGCGTATTGCCCGGGGGTGAACCCGAACAGCCGCACCGACAGCACTCCCAGCACGAACCAGATCGCCAAGACCGCGGTCGACAGCATCGAGATACTGATCAGACCCAGCGACATCCCGAGCGCCGCCAGCCCGTAAGCGATCAGCCAGTCGATCAGCAGCGCCAGGAAACGGCGGCCCATCCGCGCCAGCGAGCGAGGCCCGGATTCCGGCAGACCCAACTCCTGGCCCGGCCACCCCGCGTCGTCACCCGGTTTCACCGGTTCCGGTCCGGACAGCCAGGATCCGAGTTCGCGTGCCATGGCCCCAGGATATGCGGACCTGCGGCAGCCCCCTGTCCAGCGTCGCAGGCCCATTGCGTAACGTCGGCGCAACATGAGCTTGACGACCGTGCAACATCAGATCCATAGCGTCAGCCGCGGGTTAACAAACCCACGTGCCGATATCTGCGTCAAACCGGCTGCACCGAAGGAGTTAGTAAGTGGCAGAAAAGACAGCTGACGACCTGTTCAAGCTGATCAAGGACCAAAAAGTCGAGTACGTCGACATCCGGTTCTGCGATCTGCCTGGCGTGGTCCAGCACTTCTCGATCCCCGCCTCAGCGTTCGACGAGAGCGTCTTCGAGGACGGCCTGGCGTTCGACGGTTCGTCGGTGCGCGGCTTCCAGTCGATTCACGAGTCCGACATGCTGCTGCTTCCGGACCCGGTCACCGCACGCATCGACCCGTTCCGTGCCGCCAAGACGCTCAACCTCAACTTCTTCGTGCACGATCCCTTCACCCGTGAGGCCTACTCGCGCGACCCGCGCAACGTGGCCCGCAAGGCGGAGAACTATCTGATCAGCACCGGCATCGCCGACACCGCCTACTTCGGTGCCGAGGCCGAGTTCTACATCTTCGACTCGGTGAGCTTCGACTCGAAGATCAACGGCACTTTCTACGAGGTCGACTCCGAGTCCGGCTGGTGGAACACCGGTGAGCCCTTCGAGGCCGACGGCTCGGCGAACCGCGGCTACAAGGTGCGTCAGAAGGGCGGCTACTTCCCGGTGGCCCCGTACGACCACTACGTCGACCTGCGCGACGACATCACCACCAACCTGCAGAACGCCGGCTTCACGATCGAGCGCGGCCACCACGAGGTGGGCACCGCCGGCCAGGCCGAGATCAACTACAAGTTCAACACGCTGCTGCATGCGGCCGACGACGTTCTGCTGTTCAAGTACATCGTCAAGAACACGGCGTGGGCGGCCGGCAAGACCGTCACGTTCATGCCGAAGCCGCTGTTCGGCGACAACGGTTCGGGCATGCACGTCCACCAGTCGCTGTGGAAGGACGGCAAGCCGTTGTTCCACGACGAGTCGGGCTACGCAGGCCTGTCGGACATCGCACGTCACTACATCGGCGGCATCCTGCACCACGCGCCGTCGCTGCTGGCGTTCACCAACCCCACGGTGAACTCCTACAAGCGCCTGGTGCCGGGCTACGAGGCCCCGATCAACCTGGTGTACAGCCAGCGCAACCGGTCGGCCGCGGTGCGTATCCCGATCACCGGCAACAACCCGAAGGCCAAGCGCCTCGAGTTCCGCGCACCGGACAGCTCGGGCAACCCGTACCTGGCGTTCGCGGCGATGATGATGGCCGGCCTGGACGGCATCAAGAAGAAGATCGAGCCGCAGACGCCGGTCGACAAGGACCTCTACGAGCTCCCGCCGGAAGAGGCCGCCAACATCCCGCAGGCGCCGACCTCCCTGTCGGCGGTCATCGACCGTCTCGAGGCCGATCACGAATACCTCACCGAGGGTGGCGTTTTCACGACCGACCTGATCGAGACGTGGATCTCTTACAAGCGTGAGAACGAGATCATGCCCGTTCAGATCCGGCCTCACCCCTACGAGTTCGCGCTGTACTACGACGTCTAAATAGACGGCGCGGTAAGACCGACGGAGCCCACTCACCCCTTCAAGGGGCGGGTGGGCTCCTTCGTTGAGAGTTAACGGGGGGACGCCTATCCGGACCGCAGTCCGAATAGTATGGTCGTCGTATGGCACAAACCCTTGACGCGCGACTCGGTGGCTATCACTCCCCCGTCCTCGGAATCTTCCGGATTGTCATCGGCCTGCTGTTCGCCATCCACGGCGCAGTGAAATTGTTCGCATGGCCCATCTCCCAGGGCGGTGCCGCACCGATCGGGAGCTGGCCGTACTGGTGGGCGGGCGTGATCGAGCTGGTTGTCGGCCTGCTCGTCGCGCTGGGCCTGTTCACGCGCATCGCCGCACTCATCGGCTCCGGCGAGATGGCGTTCGCCTACTTCACCCAGCACCAGCCTCACGGCCTGCTGCCGATTCAGAACGAGGGCGAGCTCGCCGTTCTCTACTGCTTCGCGCTGTTTCTGCTGGCCTTCGCCGGCCCCGGCGCGTTCGCAGTGCAGGGTGGCCGGCTTCGCCGCTGACCGTCAGCACCTGTCACACGCATTCCAGTAGCGTGTCGGGCACTTCACCGACCGGTCCGATGGTTGCGTAGGTGCGCAGTTGTCCGGTCACCGGATCGGTTGTCGCGCAGACAATCCCGCACTTCCCAGCGTCGATTCGCTTGGAGATGATGGGCGATCGTTCCATCAACGCCACGCCGGTTTCGACGATGTGCGCGGCGGTGACCGCATCGACGGAGTCCGCGCTGGCACCCCGGCGCACGATGGACGACAGCGCTTGCTGGACGGCAATCCGGGTGGCGCCCTCAGGAATCACCGCGTCGTCCCACGCCCTCATCGCGGCACGCATGGCGCGGCAGTCCGAATGGCCGAGCACCACGATCAGCGGGACTTCCAGCGTTTCAACGGCGCACTCCATGGTGGCCAGGACACCGTCGTCGATGACATGGCCCCAGGTGCTCACATCGACGAGCGAGCCCCAGCTCTGACCGAGAATCATCTCGCTCCCGACAGCCGCATCCGCGCAACGGAATACCGCGGCGACCGGGGTTCGAAGGGCCGGCTTGGCCTGGCCGCCTCGAACCGGGACGAAGAACATCTCGTTGCCGGCGCGCAGATGTTGCCAGGTGTTCAGTGGGTTGGACATAGTGTGATCCTTTCTAGGGGTGATACGGATTCAGCAGAAGTACTCGGGTCGGCTGACATAGGTCTCTGTCACGAACATCACCCCGGGAGAGGCGTCGAGCAGAGAACGGAGCCCGGCCAGCAACGCGTCCGCCTTGCCGTCCGGGACCACGGTGATCAGAAGTTCCAGTGCCGCCTGCTGGTTGAACAGCAGCTTGCCCTGCCGGTAGCCGTGGTGCCCGAGCCCTGAGACGCCGGACACGCTGGTGTACCCGGTGGCGCCGACGCTTTGAATCAAATCCCGAACAGCGGCGGCGTCGCCGCCGGGAACCACCACCTCGACCTTGATCATCTTGGTGAGCGCTGATGTAGTCATTAGACCCTCTCTTCATCGAGAATTACTGGTACGGAATCGGATTCGAACCACGGCTGCCATCCCGTGCGGGTCCACTGCTGCCAGGAAGCCCCTGCGCACGGCCTGGCGGCAAGTCCGACCCACTCATTTCCGAACAACCGCTGCAGGATTGGGTTGCGGTCGATGATGGTGTCGATCCGTGGCAGCGGAGCCTGGATCACCGCGAGCAGCCGCATCGGCTCGTGCCGCAGCCGGTTGCCGTCGGCAATGGATTGCCAGGGCAGCCCCAGTCGCAGGTCACCGTTGTGCCCACTGATCACGCCGGCGCTGCCGACCACGTTGTGGACGGTTTTGGTACCGGCCCCGAAGACGTCGGGTGCGACTGCCGAGAAGTAGTACTGGCAATTGATCCACTGGGCGACGACGAGGGGGCGGTCATGATCGTCTCGAGGGCGCTGCCGTCCGCGTCGACCTCGGCGTCGTAGGAATGCAGGAACGTCCGCCGCGCAAGGTCGAGGCCGGCCGAGATCTCCCGGGGCCCGATGACGAACGCGGCATTGTCGGCCAACCCCCATTCGGGGTAAACCTGTGCCCAGTCAACCGATCTGGTGCTGACGTGACGGGCGGCGCGGGGCCGCGTGCGAGCACGGCGCGCACCGGGAAGTGTCGCGCAGCGTTCGGCTGCCAACGCGGCCCCGGCCCGGGCCAGGTCGTCGCCCAGTCGCGCGACGTCCTCGTGGTGCGTCACCGGAATCAGGTGGCGGTCCAAGATCTGGATCCGATCCGTGGTCGTGTCGTGTTGCGCTGCGACGAAGCATGTTTCGTCCGGGATGTCGATTCCCATGCCGCGTAGTTCCCGCCGCACCTCGGGTTGGTTGAGTATCGCCACCGCGGTCCGGGCGTTGGGTCCGCCCGCCTGTCCCCCGCACGCTCCGCAGTCCAGGGCTGCCTGGTATGGGTTGTTCTCCGATGAGCTTCCGTGCGCGCAGAGCACCACCAGCCGGCCGAAGTCGTTGACCAACCCCATCGTGGCGAGCGCGACGTTGGCGAACAGGACGCGCTCGGCCTGCGGTATGGCGTCCACGCTGAGCACTGTCGCCGCTTCCGGTACCGCCAGGGTGTGTAGGCGCCTGCGGATCATGCCGCTGGCCGCGGGCGCCAGTGTCTTCGCCGCGGCAAGCGGGGCCGCAGCAAAACCGGCCGCTTCGGCGAGCGTAAAGGGCGCCGCCGCCGCCTCTTTGGCGGCGTGGAACGCCGCCTCGGCTCCCGCCAGGCGCAATGCGCCCGAGACTCGACGCTCCGCTTGGTGCGTACCGTCGGCAGTGGCGACCTCGGCGATGTCGTGGCTCGGCGCGATGAGGACGGGGCACAGGTCGCTGGCAGCTCCGCCCATCAGGTCGGTGAACCGGATGGCGGCCGCGAAGAACCCGGCGAACCCCAGTGTCTGATATCCGCCCAGCGCCTCCAGATGGCGCCGCAGCCCCTCAGAGCGGGTGTCGATGCAGGTCACCACCTGGGTGTGGATTCGCCCAGGGTGCCGATCACCGGCCGTGACATCGAGCGCGCGCAGCAGATCGTCGCGATAATGGGACTCAAAGGCGCTCTGCCAGAGGAGCTCTCGTGCCGTCACCGGCAGTGCCGCGAGAACCCGAGCGGCCACCGACAGTTCGTCGTCGCTGACTCCGGCCAGTCCCAGGGCCATGGCCACCTGGACTGCCCGATCGCGCGCCGACGGTGGCGTCACAGCCGGGTGATCCTCCGCGCGCGCCGAGCGGTCGACGGCGAGCAGTGCGCTCTCGTATGCCAGTCGCATGGCGACGTACGCCGTGAGATCGATTCCCACCGACTTGCCGCTGCCCCAGTGAATGTGCGCGGCCCACCCGGGAAGTCGGGACAGATGCGCCTGCAGGTAGGCGATGCGCCTGTCATCACCCACCCCGAGGGCCTCGAGTGCCGTCAACGCGGCGTCTTCCGCGCGTTCGGGTGTCCGGCGTAGGCGTGCGCGCACAGCGCGCTTCAGGGAAGGATCAGTGGGAGCCAAGGCGCGCCATGCCGGGTAGAAACCGTTCTCGCGGCCCGGCATCGGCCACGCACCCTCGCCGAAGAACGCCGTGCACCATTTGGCGGTCTGCGCGTCGACGGTGTCGGTGATCTGCGGGGAGAGCTCCTCGGAGCGAGTCCGGTAGCGACGGACCGGTTCGAGGCAGCCCACGCCGTGCAGGAGATCGGCTCTCATCAATTCGAGCGGGCGGAGCTCGCGCCCCCCGAATCGCAGCGGGTCAGCACCGGCGATATTGGGATAGCGGCGACTCAGCGCAGCATCGAGGTCAGCGTCGGTGATTCTCCCAACATCGTGCATCTGCCGGAAGTCCCTGATGCGCAACGTACCTGGCGTCCCATACACGTCGCCGGCGCGCCGGATCGCCTGCTCGAAGGGCATGTTCTCCAGCCCCGCGAGCGGGTTCACCGCGATGAACGTCTCCAGCGGGTAGTGGGTGGGCAGCACCCGGGCCGCGAGTGCGACGTCACTGCGCAGGCGGGCCCGGCGGGCCTCGATGGTGGTCGTTTCCGTGGTGGTCACGAATGTGCTCCTTTCCGCTGGGCGGGCAATGCCGAGGTGATGTATCCAGCGCTGAGCGCTCTGGCGTATATCGCGCGGTGCAGCGAGGTTCCCGGTGACCAGCGCACCGCCGCCACTGCGGCGAGGGTGGTGGCCACGGCGGCGAGGACGAGAAAGGACAGTGCCGCCGACGGTGCAGCGACGGGTAGGGCTGCAGCCAGGTAATGCGTTGCGGCGGAGACCAGTCCGAGATAGGTGAGTGCCGCCGCGGGCAGCACCGCCATGACCGTGACAACGCCTGCCGGGCTGCTGCGGCGTCCCAGCCAACCCCAGGTGGCGGCGGCGCCGGTGACCCAGGCGAAGATCAGCAGGGCCTGCTCGGCGTGCTGCGCGCCGGCCGACATCGGGATGACCATGGCCGCCGCATAGAGCGCGACGCCCGGGAGGATGGCGGCGAGCGCCGCGGTGAGCAGGCGCCGGCGACCGGTCACCACCGGCGGGAGCGGGTGAGAGGCCGCGCGACGACGCTGAGCGATGGCGGATCCGGAGGACAGGAACAGGGTCGCCTTGTAGAACCCGTGGGCGACCAGGTGGAAGATCGTCGCCGCCCACAACCCCAGGCCGCAGGTGAGGATCATGAAGCCCATCTGCGCCATCGTCGAATTCGCCAGCGCCCCTTTGATATCGGGCTTCACCAGCATGACGACCGCCCCGTACACCAGGGTGGTGGCACCCGCCACGATGGTCAGTGCGCGGGCGATATCTCCGGACACCAGCGGGGCGAGGCGAAGCAGCAGGATGCCGCCGGCGTTGACGACGCCCGCATGCAAGAGGGCCGAGACCGGCGTGGGCGCCGCCAGGGTGGCCGGCAGCCACTTGTGGAAGGGCATCTGCGCGGAGCGGGAAAGGGCGGCGATCACCGCGAGGCAGCCGACGACGGGAACCAGCGGCCCGGAGAACGACGCGTCGGCAAGCGCACGCAGGTCCGAGACACCCCATCGCGCGGTGACGATCAGGACCGCACCCCACAAGGCCAGGTCACCGATCAGGAAGGCGATGGCGGTCCGCCGAACCCCGTCCCGGGCAGCAGGCAGATGCCAGTACATCCCGAGCAGCAGACAGAGTGCGACACCGGCCAGGGTCCAGCCCAATGCGAGCCCGGGCAGCGTCGTCGCGGTGACCATCCCGGCCGAGGCGGCCGTCAGCAGCGACGCCCCGGAGGTGAACCGGCCTGCCCGGGGATCGCCGGCGAGGTACCGGATCGCGAATGCCTGGACCACCGTGCTCACCCCGAAGACGAGGAGCAGCAGCACCGCGGCCACCCGGTCGACCCCCATACCGCGACCGGCGAACACGGCCAGCACGCACGCGATGAGGAAGCCGGCTCCGGCGACGAGCGCCCCGGCGTACCCGAGCCAGCGATATCGCCGTCCGCCCAGCACGGCCGCTACCAGTGCGAACAGCCCGGGCACCACAGTCACTGCGGGGAGAAGCAAGCTCACGTCGACCAACATACGACACAAATTACGTGTATTTGAATACGGGTGTCAAGCTTCGTGAAAAATGTGTCCTGCGAGTGAGCTGTGTTTTGGGTCACCCGAACAGGCGCGGGAGATTTCTGGTGTTGCTAATGCCGAACTAGAATTCGTGCATGGCGGAGTGGACGTTCTTGACCAACCACGCTCACACTCTGCTGTGCATCGCCCGCGACCCCGGGATCCGCCTGCGGGACGTCGCCGAACGCGTCGGAGTGACCGAACGCGCCGCGCAACGCATCGTCAGCGACCTGGTCGAAGCCGGATACCTGGACCGGCTGCGCGAAGGCAGGCGGAACTACTACCGGATCCGCGCGGATCGGCCGATGAGGCACCCCGTCGAACGGGGACATCGCGTCGGCGAGATCCTGGCGGTGCTGCATGAGCCGAAGGATCCCAACGGGTCGAGCTGAACAGCAGCCCACCCTCCACGACGACGCTACGCGTCCAGCGCCAAATCCTTACGGAAGCGCCGCATCCCGTCGATCTTGTCGGCGGTCGAGGCGTCGGGCCCGGAGTAGAACATCCACGGCATCGTCACGATCCCGGTGATGCCCGCTGCCGCGGCGCGCTCGTAGTGCGGAATCGTGAACGCATCGGTCAGCGGTGTCAGGATCTCGTAACCGTCCATGCTGAGCCCGTTTTCGGCGCGCAGGTCGCGCAGCTTGTCGACGCGCAGGATCGCCTGGTCCAAGCTGATGAGGTCGCCGATCCAGCCGTCAAGCCGGGCAGCTCGGCGCAGCGCGATATCGGACAGTCCTCCGCTGTAGATCGGGATGTGCGGCGGCGTCGGCATCATCTCCAGTCTCGGAGTCTTGTAGAACTCGCCGTCGAACTCGGTCCAGCCCGGCTGCCACAGCGCGCGCATCAGCTCGATCATCTCGTCGGTTCGCTTGCCGCGCTTGGCGAACTGCTGGCCCATCAAAGTGAACTCTTCTTCGCACCAGCCGACACCGATACCGAGCTCCACCCTGCCGTCGGCCAGATATGCCGCAGTCCCAATGGATTTCGCCGCGGAGTACGGATCCCGCATCCCGGGGATGTACACCGTCGTCACGAACTTGATCTGTTGCGTGGCCTGCGCCAGCGCACCGACCAGCACCCACGGGTCGGGCCAGTCGGTGAACGGCTGCCAGCGCCGCTCGCCGTTCTTCGTGTACGGGTACGGCGTGGACAGCGTCTCCAGGTTCACCACATGGTCGGGGATGCCGAGGCCCTCATAGCCCAGGTCATCGGCGGCCTTCGCGATCTCGACGATCTCGCGGGTCTCCAGAAACGCAACGCTCACATAGAATTTCACTGTGCATCCCTCGCCCACGCCGGCATGATGAAGACTCCTTCTGCTTCTACGGTCGGTCCTTGTGCGTCGCTGAGGAATCCGCGCGCGTAGGTCTTAAAGCCTTCGGTTCGTTCGAGCCACGCCTCACCGCGCAGCGGCCCCAGCGGTGTGCCCCGCAGGTACTTCAGCGTGATCGTGCCGGTGAACTTCGGCTTGCTGAGCTGACTGGTGGCCGCCTCGCCCAGGAGCTGGTCGAGCAGCAGCGCGCAAATGCCGCCGTGCACCAACCCGGGCGGCCCCTCGTACACCGGCCCGAGGGTGAACTCGGTCCAGCACCGGCCGTCTTCGTGATGGGTGATCATCGGCGGGGCGAGCGGATTGTGCTGCCCGACAGCCGGATTGCGCCACACCACCGGAAGACCGGACTCCTCGTGGCGCAATATCCGAGGCCGATCAGTCGGGGTGCGTTCGAGTATCTCGCTCACCTCGTCGATGGTCTGGCGTGCCTGCTGAATGGTCTCGGCGTCGGCCCCGCTGTGCAGGCTGGCATCGATGAGCCTGCGCAACGCCTCCGCCAGCGGCTCGTGCAACGCCTTCACCCGGTCGTGCTCGTCGGCGCTGATCACGCCAAACTCAAAATCCATCCCCAGACCCTTAACTTCTCAGACCCTTAACTTCCGAACACCCTGAGCACCACGGCTTTTGCCCGCCGTGTCACCCGCAGGTAGTTGTCCAAAAACTCTCCGCCGTCGTCGTTGTGCCAGCCCGCGGCCACCGCGACCGCGTTGAGCTGCCGCCCGGGTCCGGGCAGCTGGTCGGTCGGCTTGCCGCGGACCAGAACCAGCGCGTTGCGGGCGGCGGTCGCCGTCAGCCAGGCCTGCCGCAACAGGTCGACGTCGTCCTCGCCCAGCAGTTCGGCGGCGCCGATCGCGTCCAGCGTCTCCAGCGTCGAGGTGTTGTGCAGCGACGGCACCTCGTGGGCGTGGCGCAGCTGGAGAAGCTGCACAGTCCATTCGACATCGGCAAGGCCGCCGCGACCGAGCTTGGTGTGGGTGTTGGGGTCGGCGCCGCGCGGCAGTCGCTCGGCGTCCACCCGCGCCTTGACCCGCCGAATCTCCTGCACCGCTTCGGCTGACACACCGCCGGCCGGGTAGCGCGTCTTGTCTGCCATCAACACAAAGCGCAGTCCCAGATCCTGATCCCCGGCGACCGGGTGCGCACGTAGCAGCGCCTGGACTTCCCATGGCTGCGCCCATTGCGCGTAGTAAGCCTCGTACGAGGACAGGGTGCGCACCAGCGGACCCTGACGTCCTTCCGGCCGGAGGTTGGTGTCGACCTCCAAAGGCGGGTCGGCGCTGGGGGTTCCGAGCAGCGCGCGCACCTGTTCCGCGATCAGTACCGACCATTTGAGGGCACGGGACTCCTCGACGCCGGGACCGGGCTCGCAGACGAACATGACGTCGGCGTCCGACCCGTAACCCAGCTCCCTGCCGCCGAGCCGGCCCATGCCGATGACCGCGATCTTGGCCGGCGCCTCACCGCCGTCGCGGGTGTTCGCCCGCACAATCGCCTCGAGCGCCGACTGCAGCACCGCCACCCAGACCGAGGTCAACGCCAGACAGACGTCGCGGACTTCGAGCATGCCGAGCAGATCCGCCGAGGCCACCCGCGCCAGCTCCCGGCGCCGCAGGGTGCGCGCGGCCGCGATCGCCCGCATCGGATCGACATGGCGAGCACTCGATGCGACCAGCGCCCGGCCGACAACCTCGGGGTCGACGTCGAGCAGCTTGGGACCCGACGGACCGTCGGCGTACTGCTGGATGACCTCCGGTGCCCGCATCAACAGCTCGGGCACGTAGGCCGACGTTCCCAGCACTCGCATCAAGCGTTTGGCCACCGCGCTCTCGTCACGCAAAGTGGCCAGATACCAACGCTGTTCGGCCATCGCCTCGCTGATCCGCCGATACGCCAGCAGCCCGCGGTCCGGATCGGGGGTGTCCGACAGCCAGTCCAGCAGCCGCGGCAACAGCACCGACTGCACCCGGCCGCGCCGGCCGCTCTGATTGACCAGGGCGCTGAGGTGGGTCAGCGCGGTCTGCGGGCCCTCGTACCCCAGGGCGGCCAACTGTCGTTCGGCGGCCTCCGGGCTCAACCCTGCCGCAAGGCCTTCCACCGACGGGCCGACCGATTCCAGTAGCGGTTGATAGAACAGCTTGGCGTGCAACCGCGACACCCGGACGTTCTGGCGCTTGAGCTCCTCCCGCAGCACGCCCAGCGAGTCGTGGGTGCCGTCGGGCCGGATATGCGCCGCTCGCGCCAGCCAGCGCAGCGACTCCTCGTCGTCCGGCGGCGGCAGCGTGTGAGTTCGCTTGAGGCGCTGCAATTGCAGTCGATGTTCTAGCAGCCGCAGGAATTCGTAGGACGCGGTCAAGTTGGCGGCATCATCGCGCCCGACATAGCCACCGGCTGCCAGGGCCGCGAGGGCGGGGACGGTCGAGGATACGTGCAGCGAGTCGTCGGTGCGCCCATGCACCAATTGCAATAGCTGGACCGCGAATTCGACGTCGCGCAGACCGCCTGTCCCGAGCTTGATCTCCCGGTCGCGCAGGTCGGCGGGCACCAGCGCCTCCACCCGGCGGCGCATGGCCTGCACCTCGGGCACGAAATCCTCACGCTCGCAGGCACTCCACACCATCGGCATGATCGCCGCCATGTACTGCTCCCCCAGCTCGGCGTCGCCGACCGCCGGCCGCGCTTTGAGCAGTGCCTGGAACTCCCAGGTCTTGGCCCACCGCTGGTAGTAGGCGAGGTGCGAGTCCAGAGTCCGCACCAGGGCGCCCTGCTTGCCTTCCGGGCGCAGGCCGGCGTCCACTTCGAAGAAGGTGTCCGACGCCAGCCGGATCATCTCCCCGGCGACCCGGGTGCTCACCGAGTCGGCATCCTCCCCCACGAAGATGACGTCGACGTCGCTGACGTAGTTCAGTTCGCGCGCACCACATTTGCCCATCGCGATGACCGCGAGCCGCGGCGGCTCAGCCCCCTCCTTGCACACCGTCGCGCTGGCCACCGTCAACGCCGCACCCATGGCGGCGTCGGCGATGTCGGAGAGATGTTCACCGATCGTGGAGAACGCCGGCACGGGCTCGTTCTCCACCGTCGAGGCCGTATCAAGGGCCGCCAACACCAGCAGGCGGTCACGGTAGAGCACGCGCAGTGCCGGCATGACCGTCATTGGGTCCGTGCCGAATTCGGCGATGCGGTCGTCGAAGAGCCGCCGCACCTCGGCGGGAGCGGGCAGCGTCACCTCACCGGAGAGCAGATGCCACGACTGGGGGTTGGCCACCAGGTGATCACCCAGGGCCAGCGACGAGCCGATCACCGCGAACAACCGGCCGCGCAGACCTCGATCCTTCAGCAGCGCGGAATTGAGCTGCGGCCAGTCGTCATCCAGCGCATCGGCCAGCCGGACCATCGTCTGCAGGGCCGAGTCGGAGTCGGGTGCCCGCGACAGCGACCACAACAGCTCGACATGGTCGTCGGTGTCCCAGCCCAGCCTGGTCAGGTCGGCAGCGGCAGATCGCTCGACCAGACCGAGCCTGCCCACGCTGGGTACGCGCGGGCGCTGCGTCGCTGGTTTGGCCACGTGCACGACGGTATCGCAACAGCGATTCCCGGCGCCGCGACGCTCCTACCCTCCGGAACGACCTACAGCGACAGATACGCCTTCAGCTCGTACGGCGTGACGTTGCTGCGGTACTCCTCCCACTCCGCGCGCTTGTTGCGCAGGAAGTAGTCGAAGACGTGCTCGCCCAACGCCTCGGCGACCAACTCGGAGCTCTCCATCTCCTGCAGGGCAATGCCCAGGCTGGACGGCAGCTCGCGATAACCCATCGCGCGGCGCTCCTCAGGGGTCAGCGTCCACACGTTGTCCTCGGCCTGCGGCCCCAGGACGTAGTTCTTCTCGATGCCGCGCAGCCCGGCCGCCAGCAGCACCGCGAACGCCAGATACGGGTTGCAGGCGGAGTCGGGGCTGCGTACCTCGATGCGCCGCGAGGACGCCTTGCTCGGGGTGTACATCGGCACCCGCACCAGCGCGGAACGGTTGGATGCGCCCCACGACGCCGCGGTCGGCGCCTCGCCACCGTGCACCAGCCGTTTGTAGGAGTTGACCCACTGGTTGGTGATCGCGCTGATCTCGCTGGCGTGCTCGAGGATCCCGGCGATGAACGACTTCGCGACGTCGGAGAGCTGCAGCGGATCTTCGGGACTGTGGAAGGCGTTGTTCTCACCCTCGAACAGGCTCATATGGGTGTGCATCGCCGAGCCCGGATATTCGGCGAACGGCTTCGGCATGAACGACGCCCGCACGCCCTCGCCGAGCGCGACCTCCTTGACGAGGTAGCGGAAGGTCATCACGTTGTCGGCCATCGACAGCGCGTCGGCGTAGCGCAGGTCGATCTCCTGCTGGCCGGGCGCGCCCTCGTGGTGGCTGAATTCCACCGAGATGCCCATCTGCTCCAGCGCGTCGATGGCGTGGCGGCGGAAGTTCGGCGCCGAATCGTGCACGGCCTGATCGAAGTAGCCGCCGTTGTCGGCGGGGACGGGCACCGAACCGTCGTAGGGGCCCGGCTCGAGCAGGAAGAACTCGATCTCCGGGTGCACGTAGCAGGAGAACCCGAGGTCGCTCGCCTTGGCGAGCTGACGGCGCAACACGTGGCGGCTGTCGGCCCAGGACGGCGAGCCGTCGGGCATCGTGATGTCGCAGAACATCCGCGCCGAGTGGTGCTGGCCCGCGCTGGTCGTCCACGGCAGCACCTGGAAAGTCGACGGATCCGGGCGCGCGACGGTGTCGGATTCGAAGACCCGCGCGAAGCCTTCGATCGACGATCCGTCGAAACCGATGCCCTCTTCGAACGCGCCTTCCAGCTCGGCGGGCGCGATCGCGACCGACTTCAGGAAGCCGAGCACGTCGGTGAACCACAGCCGGACGAACCGGATATCGCGTTCCTCCAGCGTGCGCAGCACAAATTCCTTCTGGCGGTCCATGAAGGCGAGCGTATGCAGCGGGTGTTAATTCCGTGTTACTTGGAACGTATCCGCAGGTAACCGCCCGTGTTCCTCGTGCGCAGGTCAGGGGGCATCGCGGTCACGCGCGGACAGCCGCGAATCAGTCCGGAATTGGGGTGGTTGGGGTACGCGTTGGGGTAAACCCGTCACGACGGCTTGAAGTCGCGCAGAGTCCAGTTGTCCATCGGCCCCGACCCAACGCCGGTGTCCCTGCGTTGGCGCGCCCCGCCATAGTGGAAATCGCGGCCGTGCTGAATCTCGAATCCGTCGTCCTGCCACGACAGGCCGACCTCGTTGCCGTCCTTCAACGCGTGATAGGTGTTGGCCGGTTCCTCGTAGAACATCGACCACAGGCCATCGCCACCGGTGCCCACCGCTTCCCGATCGTTCCATGTGACCGACGACAGCGCGCCCGTCGAAATCTTCGCCGACCCCGCATCGACCAGCAGGCCCACCGCCTGCGAGCCGTCCCGCGAGCAATGCATCACCGGCCCCGACTTGAACCCCGACGAGCCCGGATAGATATTCGACTGCACCAGCGCGGCGTCGCCCGCCGTCGGCCGGACATAGATGGCCGACTGTATGCCCTTGAACAGTGCGCCGCCGTCGGTGATCGACCCCGTGGTGACCAGCTTGCCGCCGCTGATCGTGAGGTACTTCAACGGGCCGGCCGACCCGGCGTCAGCCACCGAGATAGGCGACCACAGACCGCCGAGGGCTGACCGGTTGAAGTCATCCGAGAACGACTGGTCTGTGGTGGCGAGGTTCTTCGCGGCCATCACCCCCCACGGGATCGCGGGAGTTACCGCGGCGAACGCCGACGCCTGCGCCGCCGTGTACGACGCAGCGTTGGTGTCGCCCGAGGTCTGCGTCAGGAATCCCCAATAGGGCATTGCGCCGGTCCGGCGGGTGCCCTGCACCCTGACGTTGACCCCCGTCGACGTTGCATTCCGCACGCGCAACAGATAACGCTCGCCGCCCTGCACGATCTGGCCCGCAATGGCGGTCTCTACATATGCCAGCGTCGTGGTTATCAACGCCGACACATCGACCGATGCCAATCGGGTGAGTCCGCCGTCGACGTTCTCGCGGAACAGTTCAAGATAGACGTTGTTGATGGTGCCGGCGTCCTTCGCCAGGTTCATCCCAATTGTGTCGATTACCGTCGCGTTGGAGATTCCGACGTATGCGCCGCGCCCGTGATTCGGCGGCACGAACCACTCCGGCGATTGCGCAAACGCATCGTCTGTAGTCAGGCCGAGTGTGTGTGTGTGCGCGGTGCCCGCCGACGCGCCGTCGGTCGTGCCGAATATGTCAAACCCTGCGTTCATAAACTCCGGGTAGGACACATCGCCGACCGGATACCGGCACACCCACACTGGATTGTGGGCTTGCGCGGTGATCGTCGAGATAGTGAAGTTCTGTAGGTTGATCTGGTTAGCCTCGGTGTCGTGGCGGAACCCGAGCAGGCCGCGAAACCAGTCGGCGAAGTGCGCCACCGCATCGTTGATCGGCGTCACGATGAGGCCGTTCACAATGTCGCCGATCTGATTGAGCGCCGCTATCGCACCGTCGATCGCATCCTGAACAATCCCGACGAGACTCGTCATCGCCTGCCGAATCTGGTTGCCTGCCACCCCCGCCGTCATGTCCAACGGCGACTCGAAATCCAGCAGCCGCGCCAACGGATTGTGAACGTCGTTCGCGCCGCGCCGCGCCGGGAACAGATCGCCTGAGCGGGGCATCAGCTCACCGGGATTCGCAACAGGGACAGGTGAGCGCCCACCGTCGAGCACGAATAGTTACCCGACCCGCCGGTGCGGCGCAGAATCACAATCAGCCGGATGTCCTGCCCGGCCGGAATCCGGCCCACCGAACTGTCCGGGCCGACGGCCGCCGACGGGTCATCAGTGTTGCTGTACGCGTCGTTGATCTGAATCACGGTCGCGGCGTCGAGCGTCGACGGGTCGTACAGTCCGCGGCCCACCAACTCACCGGTCTCAGGCGCGTTCGTCGACCCGTTCGGCAGCCACCGCACCTCGATTTCGACCTGCGCCGTGTTGAACAGGCCGGACCGCCACCACTTCGCGTGACCGTTCACCTTGAGGTAATGCGCCTTCGTGTGGGCGGGAACCAGACTGTTCATAATCACCGTGCGCGCCGAACTGAACGTGCCGCCCGTACCCCACACATACTCGGGGAACGTCAGATAGTCGACCGCGTTCGGCGACGGGTCGCCGGGCATGAAACCGGCCAGCGGCAGGCCGCCCTCGGTGTGGCTGGCCTCCGCGGACCACACGATCGCCTGACCCTCATGGAACACCCCGTACAGGTCGAGCGCCTCCCCGATGCGGGCGTTGTCGCCCTGCGGGCCGGGGATCAGCGGCACCTCGATTTCGTAGTGCGGTTCCTCCGGTGTGCCCGACGGGTTGACGGTCAGCACACCATACGGGCCGGACGTCGGCACCGGAATCCCCTTGGCGGCCATCGTGATAACCGGGGTAACACCGGGCGGGCCGGGGATCGCACCGAGGAACGGCATCCAATCGTCACCGGTCCACACATGCCAATACCCGGAGATGTACCAGGCCCGACCAGCATCGTCGTCGCCTAACTGCAACTCTTGCAGGTCGGCCGGGTTCGTGATCGTGCTGTCCCACTCGGGCCGCCAGAACGGGGCCGGCTCGCCCTTGTCGCCCTTGTCGCCCTTCAACGCGTCGAGCACCAGCACGTTCTCGTCGGGCATCAGCGTCAGGGTGCCGACGATCGTCGCGGGGTCACCCGGATTACGTGGTGCCGCATAGAACTTGATCTGGACGTACCGCGATCCGATGAATAGCGGTTCGGTGGGGATCGTCATGCGTCGCCTTCCTCGGGGGTGTCGGCATCGGTGAACTGCACGAGGCGGGGCGCACCGAAATCGCGGGGGCCGTCGCGCAGCGCGTCGGCATCGGGGTCATCGGCAAGGAACTCCGCGGCGTCGTCGGCGGCCACGCGCATACGCCGTCGGATCGCCGCCCGCACCTCGGGGCGCAGCGAACGGTCCTGCAACGCCTGCAAATACAGGTCGGCCTCGGCCTCGACGTCCTCGGCCTGCATCTCGGGGGTGTCCTCGGATAGCAGCACCCACTCGACGCCGCCCTCGAGCATCGCGTTCTTCGCCGGCCGACTGCGGATGTACGCCTTGCCGCCATCCGCGCCGGCGAGGACGCCGTGGATCATCCACAGCTCGAACAGGTCGGCGGGCAGGTATAGCACCGACCCGTTCGGCCCCATGCCGTCGCGCATCAGGTCACCGAATGCTTTTGCGCGCGGCAGGATGTCGTTGTGAATTTCGTCCCGAGTGAACTTGCGTTCATACGGAAACTGCGGGAACACCGAACCGGGCGCGCCCTGCCCGCGCTCTTTCCGGTTGCGTGACGCCTTACCCACGATCGTCACCGTTCGCCCAGCAGCGCGGGCACACCCACACACCGGCGGTTTGCGCCGGCCGGGGCCGGTGCCCGACCAGCAGGCACACCACGCGCCGCAGGACCGGCCGCGGATCAAACTGCGTCACAAGGTCACCGGTCATCAGAACATGTCTCCCCCACTGGCGAGCAACGCACCGTAGTTGGCGACGTTGCCGATCGTTCGGAACGCGCGGGCCACGGGGTCCTCTTCGCGGGTGTCATCACCAAACGACACCACCGGGACCCCCGATTCGTCACGGGAGCCTTGCGCCTTGACGGCCAGGATTTGATCGACGTAGCGGATGCCGCGGATTTCGGCCTGCACCCGGTCGCCCAACACGTAGTCCTCGCCGAACACGAGCGGGCCGTCGGACACGTCGAACTTCATCGACGCGTACGCCTTCATTTTGAAGTCGCCCTCGGCGAGGGTTTGGACGCCGTTGATCGTGTAGGCCGACCCCGAACCCTGCTCGAAATACTCGCGGAACGCATACGATCCGGCGTTTGCTGAGCGAATAGGATTCACATAGCGCATAAACGCCAGGAAAACGTCGTCTAGCTGGCCTTGATACAAATTATCTAAGCCTTCGACGCCGGGTGCTTCCTGCCCCAAAACAACCTGCGCTAATTGCGATATCCCATATCGGATCGCAAATGTGATCGCCATATTTACCCAGGCGGGAGATTTACCGCCGGTGACGATATCGGTGCCCTGTTGTTTATGAATTGTCAGCGTTTTACGTTTGACGTTTCCATAGCCAACATCGCGGAATACCCACGGCGGCGGTTTGGGCGCGACGAGCAATAGCTTTCGGAAGAACGGGTCGGTTTGCAGGTCGTGGTTCGCGTCGAGCGGAAACAGCACCTCGGTAATCAGATCGTCGAGGGTGCTAGCAAACAGGTTCAGCGCGCCGTCGATCGCCGTTCCGGTCGGCCCGGTGTAGCCCGATTTGTCCTCGAAAGACAGGATTATGCAGGCACGAGTCGGCTTGAGGACATCCTTCAACGGGCCGAACATCTCGTACGGTGCGGGGTCGCCCGGCAACCATGTGTAGGCGCGGCAGATCACGCCGGCGTCCTTCATCACCGGGGACAGGACGGTTTGCGCATCCTTCCACCGGGCACCGATCGTGCACCAGCGCGACTGGTCCAGTATCGGGTTTATCGGCATTACCTGAATAGGCCAATTCAGGGGCGACAGATTTTGCAGCCACGTTTCGGGCGCGAAGATATTCCGCGGGATCGGATAGAACCCGTTGAGGGTTTGCAACCGGAACAGGTTGATAAAGGTTGTGGCGGCGCACGTGAACGCGGTGGGACCGGCCCACAAAAACATTTTCGGGATTTGCGCTTCCATCGGGAAGATTGGATTAGCGCCGAGCAGAATTCCACGCAAATGGCGTCGGTTGGAAATGCAATGCAGTGTGGTAACTGCGGCCTCGCCGGCGGTCTCGTCGTCCTCGACGATGAGCACCTTGCCGCCCCACCGGTTTTTCCAGTCGTGCGGCTTGTCCGGGTCCGGGTCGAACGTGACGTGTAGGTCTTCCTCGATCCGGGTTTGATAGGTGACTATCTCCCGAATCCACTCGTTCGCTTTGCCGCTGAACGTGACCTTGGCTTCGCCGTCGTCGGTGGCTAGTTCCTCCCACGACCAGGTGTCGACGTTTTCGAGGCGGGCAATAAACCGCATCTCTTTGTCCCACAGGCGGATAAGGGGTTTCTTCACCTTGCGGTTCATGTACGCCCAGCGGCGTTCGAGTAGCTGTTGCTTGACCTCGGGCGTGAACTCGCCGCGCTTGGTCGCCGCGGAAACCCCTGCCGCCGCGCCGAACAGCCCCGAGAAACCCTCCGTCAGCGTGGTCATGCGGCCGACAACGCCGAGTTGAATCGCTGCGGCAACTGCACCGCGATCTTGGCCCCGGCCCGCGAGTGCATCACCGGCAGCGTTGCGACACTGTGCGGCGGGATGGGAACCGAGAACCCCTGACCCTTCATCCGCTGAATGAGAGGCAACCCGCTGTCGCCGTAATGCCCTGACAGCCAGTCCAACAACTCGCTGTTGCGGATGAACCGCTTCACCACGTTGTCGACCGGATCGAGGATGGTGACCGCGATCCGGTGCGACGGGTCGGTGTCGATGATCGCGTGCTCACCCTTTTGCAGCACCGGAATGTCGATCATGTTCGCGCTGCGGGTGCGGGTGTAGCGGTTCAGAATGTCGTCGATCACCGGCGCGCCGAACAGCTCGCCCAACTTCGGCCAGTCGTCGAGCGGGTTGTACCGGTCCGAGGTGAATGCGTTGGGGCCATCCGGCAGCGACACCTTGCCAGGCGCGTCGAGGAAAAAGATGGGCCAGGCTGGCTGTGTGCCGCGGTTGGCAACCCGGATGAATCCGCGGTCGACGCTGCCGATCGGCCGCACCCACGGCGGCGGCGCGGTGTCTGGTCGCCGCCAGCGCGGCTCGCCGTCGACGGCGAGCACAACGTTGTGAATCAGGGCGCGGTTGTAGCGGCGCTCGATCGTCGGCGACAGGGTGGCCTTCGGGGTGTCGAGCAACTGCATCGGCATCCACAACTCGCCGTGCCGCAGCGTGGTCACACTGAAATAGCCAGTCGCGTCGCGCTTGCAGCCGTTCCACCAACGGGATTCGGTGTCGAACCACCCCAATGCCTCGTCGCTGTACAAGCCGAGTTGGAATGAGATTTCGCGGCGGCCGTCGTTGACCCGCTCGAACCGGGGCGGCCCGTACGCCGGTTTCGTCCACACGCCCTCGAATGGGACGTGCACCATGCCGTCGATGTCGCCGACGACGAACGCGCCCTCCGCGCCGGCATCCAAACCAGTCAGCGGCCACACGCGGCCGTCAGAACCAATCCACTTGCACGATATGGGCGCATCCCGAATTTCGGGCGGCAGCGAGGACCACGGGGCGTCCTCGATGTGCGGCAGGGTCGACGTCACAGCGGCCTCCTAGCCTGATCCGGGCGGGGTGTAGGTCTGCACGCGCGGTGCCCACTGCAATTCGCGGCGCACCCCGTTCACGACGTCGGTTTGGCTGTAGCCGTTGACGGTGACGTTCACGGAGTTGTCCTGCTGCTGAACCGGTCCCGGTGCACCGCCGCCGCCGACGTGCACGCCGTCGGGTGACATCGGCGGGATAGGCAGGGTTCCGGGTTGCATCGGGCCGCCCGGCCCGCCGGGGACCATCGACGCGGCGTTGGGGATCATCCCGAACGGCAGCATCGACGTCGCGGTAGCGAGCGGATCAACGACGGCTTGCGAACCGAACGGGTTACCGGCGACCGCCGACTGTGCGAACGGGTTGCCGCTGAACGGGGTTCCGTTACCGCCGCCGTAGCCGGATTGCCACGGGAACCCCTTGCCCTGCGGCGTGTACTTCAACCCCATGATTGCGCCGAGTAGCTTGACGATGCCCATTTGCGACGGGTCGGGGAACAGATCGCCGAGGCCAAACGTGTCCTTCATAAACTGCGATGCGATCGACCCGATACCGCCGAGGCCGTCGCCGCCCGCACCGCTGCCGGTGGCGATGCTGTCGGCTTTCTTGAACGTGCCCTGTTGTGCCTGCGACAAATCGGCGCGCGCATCCTCGGCCTCGCGCCGCGCCTTCGCCGCCTGTGCTTGCGCATTGTCGAGTTGGTTCTGCGCCCGAATCCGTTCCGATTCCTTCGCTTTCGGGTCCAGTTCGCGCAGCGACGCCTGTTCCTCGCGCACGCGGGCGTCGGCCTCCTGAATGCGCCGGTCTGCGTCCTCGACGCGCTGGTTGGCGTCCCGCACCCGTTTGGGATCGGCGGTGTAGTAACCCTGCTCGCCGGTCTCCGGGTCGACGCCAGGCGTGCGACTGCCCGCCGACATCGCGGTGGCCGGCCCCTGTTTCGTGGTGTACGTGTTCGGCCACGCCCCCGGCCCCTGCGTGCGCAGCACGTTTTCCGCGGCCTGAATCTGCATCTCGCGCGGTGCCATATCGGCGCGGGCCGGCGCGCCGGCGGGCTTGTTCGCATCCCACGTCGACTGGGTGAATTGCAGGCCACCGAAGTAGCCGTTGCCGGTGTTAATGGCCCAGTTGCCGCCGGACTCTTTCTGCGCGATGGCATCCCAGTCAGGCACGGTCGTCATGCCGCCGCCGGACGATCCGCCGAGGTTCGGCGCTGCACCCTGCGTCGCGCGGGCAGCAATATCGTTGGCGAAGATATGGACGTGATCCATGTGGTTTTGGGTGTCGGAACCGCGTTCCTCGACCCACTGCGACCGGCCGTCGCGGTAGAACATCCGGTGCTGCCACATGATTCGGTCGGTGCCCGGCAGCGACAGGGCAAACGACGCCACCTGATTGCCGAGCGCCAAACCATCGGGCGAGTTGTAGTTGGGAATCATCACGTCGACGGCGCGGCCCGACGAGTGTTCGTTGTAGCCGTCCGGTGCGCGGTACCCGCCAATGTCCTTCAACTGCGGGAATTGGCGGAATATAAGTTGCCGCAACTGTTCCGAGTAGGGCAGCAACCCGCCGGCGTCGCCGAGGCCGCCGCTGTCCATTCCCTGCACCATGCCGAGGCGGCGGCCGGTCTCGAGCCAGATAGCTTTCGACGACGTGCGGCCGTCGATCGGAATGTATGCCTCGGGCTTGCCGGCCTCGGCCCAGTTGACCAGGCCGCCGGCGACGGGCTGTTGAATGCGGCCGTTGGCGGGCATCGGCTGAATGCCGTGGAACAGGCCGCCGGTCGCGCGGCCCGCCGGGGTGAGTAGGTCGGTGATCGACATGCCCGGCGAGGCGGGCGGACCGCCCGGCATCGCCACCGTTGGGCCTGCACCCATCGACGATTTGAGCTGATCGAAAAACGCCGTCATGCGGGCCGCGGAATCGGGGTTGATTTCCGGTTTCACATCGAGTTTGACCGGCTCGAGTCCCTGCTGTTTACGCCAGTCGTTGACGATCCGTTCGCCCTCTTCGGTGTTCGCGGTGATCCGCAACCCGGTCGGGGTGTTCTCGACGTCGATACCGAGCTTGTGCAGCCGCTCGGTGGTTTCGGGGGTGTTGTCCGTGATGATGATGTCTTTGCCATCAGGCACATTCGCCATCGCGTCGCCCAGTGCGACAGTGAGTTTCGCGGCGTTGTTGGCCTGATCTCCCGCGGTCTGCAACTGGTCGCGGAACCGGTTGAGCTTGCCCTCGGCGTCGTGCGCCTTGCGGGACACATCCTCGAGACCGTCCGCCCAGCCGAACATCGCCTCGGCCTGCTTCTCGGCCTTGTCCGCCTCGTCGTCGCGGCCGAGCAACCGCTGCGACCACGCGTACGCCTTCGTGATCGCGCCCAGCGAATCGCCAACCGCGTTCACGATGCCCGCCAACGCATCCGCACCCGTCGACACCGCCGACGCCATCTGCGCCATCAGGTCGACGGCCTCGGTGCCCATGAACGTGAAGAACCCGACAATCTCGGGTTGGTGGGCGGCGATCCAATCGGCGAGCCCGTTCAGGCCGCCGAGCGCCTGCTGACCGAGCGAGGTGGCGATGCCGTTACCGGCGTCGTACACCGACAGTTTCAGACTGTCCATCGTGTTCGACAGACCCTCGACGACGCCGGGCAAGCCGTGCATCTGCGCGGCCGCCATGCGGGCCGCAGCGCCGTCGACGTCCCCCATGGCGTCGGCGGTTTTCTTAAACAGGTCCGGCCCACCCTTGGCGGCAATCATCGACGCGCGCATAGCATCCGAACCGAACAGCACCGCCGTCGCCGCTTGGAACTGCTCTTGCGTCATGTGCTGCGACGCCTCGGCAACCTGCCGCATCATTTCCGTGTAGCCGACGAACTGGCCGCGGGTGTCATACAGGCGTAGGCCCAATTCTTCGATCGCACCCTGCGCCGGGTTGCCCTGATCGGTGATCGCCTGCAACGACGTCTTGAGCATCGTTCCGGCGTCCGACCCGTTGATGCCGAGTTTCGAGAACGCGGTAAGCGCGCCGAGTGTTTCCTCGATCGACATGCCGAACCCGGCAGCCACGGAACCGCCCTGCTGCAACGCCATTCCGAGGTCAGACACCTCGGCCGACGAACTGTTCGCGGCGGCGGCGAGCAGGTCGGCGACGTGACCGGCCTTATCCGCAGTGATGCCAAACATGTTCAGCGCAGCGGTTTGGTACTGCGCGGCCTGCGCCGCGTCGAGCTGGCCGGCGGTCGCTAATTGCACCGTGCCGCGCGCCGCGGCCATCGCCTGTTCGACCGATAGACCGCCCTTGGCAAGTTCGGTCATCGCCGCCGCTGCATCGCCTGCGGTGACACCGGATAGCTGTATGTCGCTGCCCAATCCGCGCGCCACACGGCCCGCAGCCGACATCTGTACGCCGGTCGCGTCGGTGACGCCGCGTAGCGTGTTCAGTTGCCGTTCCATCGGCAGGCCGACCTCGGCCCCCCAATCGAATGCCTTGAACGCGGCGAAGAACGGCGCAGCGATCGCGGCACCGGCCGCCACCGTCAACGCCCCCGCGATACCGCCCTTGAGCGCCAGCCCTGCCGCAGACCCCGCCGAGGACGCCATGCCAGTCAGCGCCGACGCGCCACCCCGGCCAAGCAGCATCACCCCGGCGATACCCGCGCCGGACGCGCCGCCACCGGCCCCACTGGCTTTCGACTCGAGAGCCGATTTCAGTGCGTCAGCAGATGACTCGGCCTGTCGCGTCGCAGTCGTCAGGTTGCGGGTTTCGGCCACCACCTTGCGGCGTGCGGCCGCCAACTGTTCCTCGGCCCGTACCTTGCGGGTGTCGTCGCCCGACTTACGGGCCGCCGTCAGGTTGGCCTCGGCCACCCGCGCCCGCCCGCTGGCGTCCGCCGACCGGTCGACGGCGCGGGTGAGGTTGTCCATCGCTTTCGCTTTGGACGCGGTGGCGGTCTCAATCCGCTTGTCGCGCTCGATCGCCGACGCGGCTGCGGTGGTCAGCGACTTACCGGCGGCCGTCCCCGATCGGCCAAACGCCTTGTTCAGGTCCGAATTAATCCGCCCCTCAATGCCCCTAAAGCTGGGAATGACCGGGAGTGTGTAGTATCCGATGTCAGGCATTTATCCCCCTGAACTGCGCGTTTATGCGCAATCTCCGCGCCTGCCGATGCCACCAGTGCGACCAGGGTTCGACCCACTGCGGCTCACGGCCGAGGTAGGTCCACTCGGCCGACCAGTAGCGGACGATGGGTCCGCGACGCCGGTGAAACCGGGCCGCGAACCGTCGCCAGCGGGAGGGGTGATTCACCCGGTGCAGTTCTCGTTCAGGAACTCGGTGCAGTAGTCCATGAACTCGTCGACCTCGGTTGCGGTCCGCGCGAACGCATACACCCCGCGGCGCGCCTTTTCGACACCCGCCGGCGACCCACCGAGCAGAGTGAACAGGCCGCGCAGCTTGCGACCTTCCTCGAACTCAAACCCCACGTTCATGTCCCACAGACCCCGGTCCTTCGGGATCTCCCACTTATGGCCCTTGTACTCGAGCGTCACCAACTCGAACTCGGCCGGCGTCGGGTTGCTATCCGCCCCAACCTGATCCGGCGGGGTCCCACCGTCCGCCTCGGAATCCTGCGCCGGGTTCGTCATCTCGTCGGACATCGCCGTTGTTTCCCTTCGGTAGTGATCGGGCCGCGTTTCTCCGCGCCACCGCCAGCGCGCGCCCAACCGGATCGTTTTCCTGCGGTGGTGTCTGTGAGTCCGGGGTGTCGAACGACATGCCCGTGGTGTCAATGCCGGCGTCGCGCATGTTCTGACCCGACGCGTAATACGCCTCGCGCTCGGCCATCTTCGAGTTAGCGGCCTGCGCCTCAGCCTGTTTCTCCAGCCACGCCGCCACTTCCTCTTCCGAGGGCGGGCGACCCGGATACGGCTTGCGTACCCACGCCTCCCACGTGCGGGCGGCGATCATCTCGGCGCGCGTCCACGGCAGTTTGCCGCCGTTACGGGCAGCCAAAATCGCACTGTCCCCGGCGATCCGACGCAGGAACACCCACACTTGGCGCAGCGTCACGCCGGCGCGGTAGTCGATGCCGTAGAACCGGCGCAGGTCGGCCTCGATGTCGTCGCCGTGATTGTCGACGAGCCGCAACAGGGTCGGCACCGCGCCGAACATGCCGATCGTGTCGGCCGGCGTTTCAGGTAGCGGCGTCACACCGCAGGCATCCGCCATCCGATGCGACAACTCCACAGCATCGGCGTGGGTTTTCATCGGTGGCCGTTGAGAACCGAGCAACGCTTTCAGTGCGCGCCCAGTTTTGTTGGCGCGGATCGCATCTAGCGGCCACGCCTCGATCGGCAGCGGGATAGTGACGGGTGTGCCGCGGAACTCAAAGGTGACTTCCGCGGCACCGGCCGCCTCTAGCTGGCGTGCGCTACGCGCTGCCTCCACCGGCATCGCCGCCCGCGGACTGAGCGTCCGGCGCTGCCTGTTCGGGGCTGGTCGGCGTGGCGGTGGCCTTCGCGCCGGGTCGCTTGGCTGCCTTGGCCGCCGCGGTCACGGTGGCGGCATCGGGGGTCGCCGGTGGCGCACTGTCCGGCGTCGCGTCCGGGGCGGGTGTGGGTACCTCGTCGGCGTTGCCATCCACGGCGGGGGTTTCGGCCTCGTCGACGTCGGCGGCGGTCGGCACGTCGGCGGCCTGCGGCCCCGGATCGGCCTGCGCCACAGTCGTAAACGACATCACCCGGCGGTTGCGGGCCGCCTGCGGGTCCACAATGTCGTCGATCGTACGGACGCCGCTGTCCTGCGTCCCGTAGGCACCCGATTGAACCTCGACCACGTTGGTGCCGGCCTCGGCCGCCGAGGCGGGGTTGTATTCCTCGGCCAGGTCGCGGCGGATCAGCGCGGCCGCCGAGTTGTCGTCCACCTCGAGAACGTCACCGACGGCGAGACCTTCGTGCGGCACGTCCTGCTTGAACTTGATCGTCTTCATGGGGTTCGCCTTTCAGGGTCGTCGATCGCCGGTTACGCCGCGGTCTGCTGCACGAGGAACAGCTCGCGCGCCGCGTTCGGGAAAATCCGAATGTTGGTCTCGTACGGGGTGTTGTCGCCCTCGACCTTTTTCTCGTTGGCGATCCACAGGCGGGCCGGCCGCTTGGTAATCATGCGGTGCTTCTTGCCCGACGCCGCACGCTTCTCGATAGCGACGAACTGGTGGGACGGGTCCGGCACAACCAGCGTCGTGTCGGTGCTACCGGGCCACAGGATCGACTGCACCACCGCGTTGTCCTCGCGCATGTTGACCGTGCCGGTGCACTTGAAATCCTTTGAGGCGACGATGATCGTGCCGTAACCCCACGCCGGAATGTCCGTGTCGTCCCACTCGCGCTGAATGTCGATGCCGTCCGCACCGACCAGCAGACCGCCGTAACCCCACTTGCCCGTCGTGGTGACGAACGGGTCAGTGATCGCCTCGGGCAGATCATCGACCGGCAGCGTCGTGCTGTTGTAGAACAACACGTCGGCCTCGGTCCAAAGAATGACGTTATCCGGGTTACCCGCCATCGCTAGCTCCTGTTCCTAGACGGTGATTACTTCGGTGCGAACCGTCGCGGTGACGGTGAACGACGCCATGTCTGCGCCGGTGTCCTGGTCCCGAGCGTCGGTGTAGCCGACCCCCGATTTGCGAATGTGCCCGCCGGGAATCACATCCCGCGCGCCCAGCAGGGCACCCATACTGACTCGGCGCAGTTGCTTGGCGGTCTGCTTACCGTTGGCGTACACCGTGCACCGCACCAGCGGGTCCGACAGCACGGGCCACGTGATCGGCCCGCCGTCGTCGGCCACCACGATCAGCGGCGCATCGGTATCCACGACCCAATCGTCGGGCACCTCGTCGACAATGCGCACGGACGCACCATGCAGCGCCTCGAGGAACGCCTGCACGGGCGGCACCGGGTCACCTACCACGCGCACATCGGCCATCAGCGGGTCCCCTTCCGTTCTGGCAGAGAGTGATACGCCCGCGACGCACGCGCACGCGCATCCGCATTGGACGCGCCTCGCGCGAACTCATGCCGCCACTCGGCCCGCGACGAAAACCCGCGAACACCACCGCGCGTCGGCGGACGGTCCGCGCCGGCCGCCACGCTCTGCGCCGCCTTCGTCGCCACCCCGTCGCGCGCCTGATCGGCCGCCCCGACAATCACCCCGCCCACATGGCGGTCAGTCGTATACGTATCCACCGTCGCGCCCGGCCCCGACCGGTGCGCCACCTCGGCCGCCACATCGTCGACGGCATCCGCGAGTTTGCCGTCATGCTTGGCTATCTGGCTGACCGTGCGGCGGTTCAGTGTGAATTTCCCTGCGGGCATTGGACTAACGCCGCCCGCCGGTGCGCACCCGAACAAGCGCCACCTTCGTGTCCCGGTTGGCCCATTCCTCGAGATAGTCCGCCACCCGCGCGATTCCGCGCCGGCCCCGCACCGTCACCGCATCGCCATCCTTCAACGGGGTAGCGAGGTCGAACACCACCGTGAAATCGGCGGCGTCCTGCTCGCCGGACACACCGAGGGTTTTCGCCGTGTTCCCCGGCGTGACAGCGCGGGCAACCACATCGAACGGCGCGCCATCGGGTAGCGGCTGCCCGTGGTCATCGCGCCCGAACTTCGGTGTGATCGTGACCAATTCGCCGCGCTCGAGGGTCGCCACCTCGCACGTCGCATAGACCCGCACATGGTCGGGTGCGCCGCGCAGAGTGCGCTTCGGGATCGCATCAGCGGACAGCTCGTACACGCGGCCGTCGTGCCGGATCGCACACAGCGACGTCAACGCCAGCGTGTCATCGGTGAACGGCAACATCGCCGACATGTTGTAGTGAATCACCATGCCGTTCTGAGTGTTCACCGCGACGCCAACCGCCTCGGTCGCTGTCTTGACCTGAACGGAACAGTTCTCGGGAACCGTCACCTCGCGGTCGACGGTGTTCGGCTGGCCGTTGGCGTCGACGCCCGGCGCGGGGTCACGAAAGATCAGGTCGACGCCATCGGGTCCGATGTAGGGCACCGGTCACCACCGATCGCCGATAACCACCGGGAACGAGGGGGCGCAACCGAGTTGGCCGAAATTGCCGTCCATGCCGCCGAATTGGGGGTCCGCAGTGTCGGACAGGCCGAGCAGCCGCCAGTGTCGCTCGTCGAAATCGAGCAGGCCGGCGGCCGCAGCTAGGGTTCCCTGCTCGGTGCGGTCGTCGGAGGTGATGCTGTACGAGGTGCGGCCGTCCAATTCCGGCACCGGCGGCAGAACCGCCTTCGTCACTTCCCACGACACGAGGATCGCCATCGGGTCATCGGCGGCCAGTGCCTCGCGTCCGGCGGCGGCGATCTCCCGACGAATCAGGATCGCCGCCGCCGACAGCAAGGTATCCGCTAGCAGCCGTTCGCCGCCGACCAGCGGGCGAAACATCGCCTCGAACTGGTCGACGTCGAGGAACGGCGAAACGTCTGCCATGCGGCTACTTCAACAGCTCGCGCAGTTGTTCCTTCGACTTGCCCTCGGCCTCGTCCGCCGTGAGCTGGCCCGAATCGGTGGCGTACTTGCGCCACGCCTCGACCGTCGCCGCCCGCGCCGGCCGCTTGACGGCACCGGCGCTGTTCTGCTGCGCCACGATGTCCGACGCCAGCGGAACCACCGGCGCGGCAGGCGCATCCGGGTCCTCTACGAGGGGCACCGACTGCACCACCGGCACAATCTCGGACGCCTGCGGCTGCGCGATCCCCGTCGGCAACGGTGTGGACACCGCATCCGGGTCGGACACCTCGGCCGGGTTCGGCGCACCAGGGTCGGCCTTCGCCGCCTCGGCCGCATCATCCGCCGACGGCGCGATGGCGGTCAACGACTTGAACCGTTCGACCTGCTCGGCGTTGAGCAGGCCGGCCGGCAGCTTGTCGCCCCGGTAGAACGTCTTGCGGCGGCCATCCTTGACCACGTGCAGGCGGTCGCTGACGACCGTGTACGAGGCTGCCATTACGCCGCAACCCCCGTGATCCACAGGGCCGACTTCGGCTGATCGACGCCCAGCGCGCGCTTGTGCGACGCATCCGAACGGTACGACTCGGTGGGGCCGCCGTTGGGGCCATTGCCCTCCGGGTACAGGGCCGTGAACTGCAACGGCCGGGTGTCACTGTAGAACCCGCACGTGCCGCGCTCGAGGACCAGAACGCGGTCCATCGGGAACGTCCGCGACAGAACGACGTTCAGGCCCAGCACCGCGGTCGGCAGAGCGCCCGTGTAGTTCGGTGCCTGCCCGGCGGTGGCCGACGTGTCGTACACCTTCATAAAGTTCTCGTTGTCCATCAGGATGGGCAACAGGCCTCGGTGCATGACGATGGTGTCCGGCTCGAACCCGTAGAACTCGTCCGAGCTGCCGATGCCACCCGGATACGAAACCGGTGCGGCGGTGCTGATCTGCTCGATTGCCAACGCAATGTCGGTGCGCGGCTTCGAGGTGCTTCCGTCGGTCCACGGGTCGATCGCCGGGACGGTCGGGATGAGCGGCGACAGGAACAGCGACTTTACGGCGCGGTCGTTGGCCCGAATGAACGTGTTGCGCAACTGCATCAGTTGCTTGTTCACCTGGTCGATGCGGTTCTCGTCGATCATCTCTTTCGAGACCCGCACGCCCAACGCCTTCTTGACGGCGAACGCGGTGCGTGGCGTACCGCGGGCACCGGACGACACCGGGATTTCGCCGAACTCGGCGACGTCGGCCACATCGTCCTCGAGGAACGACGGGTCGCCCTCGCTGTAGGCGACCACGCCCGCAGGGTTCGATCCGCCGTTGCGGAACAACGATTCCGAGATGAACTGCTTGTCAAGCAGTCGCTTCGCGGCGGTCGGAATCCACATGGGATTGCCCGTGATATCCCGAACCGTGATTGCCGGACCGTCGCTCACGCTGACGATCCCGGTAGGTGCTGTCATCTGCTGATTTCCTTTCGGTGATCGCCGCGGTTACGCGGTTTCCATGAGGCCGAATGCGTTCGTCGCCACGGTGACACCGAGGGGTTCGGTGCACTTGCCGACGATCGTTCGGGCGTCCGGGGTGGCACCCGCGGGCGTCACCTTGCCGTTGGCCGCGGCCACCAGGCGATCACCGAACACCGCATCCGCCGCGTACTCGACCTTCACCTCGATTCCGCCGTCAGCCACCGCCGTGTTCACCGGCAACGCGTACATCGCGGTGACCGGGCGGCCGGAACCGTCGATCACGGGGCCGGTCTGCAAATCCTCGGGGGCGATGCAGTCGGTGAGCGCGACGCCGAGGGTGCGCACCGAGGCGGCACCGGCGAGCTGAATACGGCCGGGCGCAACAGCTTCCACGACACGATGTGCCTTGACCGTGGTGCCCTGCTTCGGCGAGTACGTGCGGGGGCCGGTCTTGCGGTACTGCGCAGCTCCGCTCATTAGGCGAGTCCTTCCAACCAGGTGTTGAACATGGGGTTATCGGTCGCCGATGCCTTCGCATCAGCGCCGGGAACGTCGGCCGCGTGACCGATTTCCGACAGCGGCACCGTGTTCGGCGGAATGCGATTGGTCAGCATGTCCACCGTGTCGGCGCGATCCGCCTTCATCAGCGCGAGGTAGGCGTTCTTGCGGGCGAGGGGCACACGGCCCTCGTCGATCGCCTTGTCCACCACTGCCATGTCGGCCTTTGCCTGCGCGTCGGCGAATGCCTGCGCGCCGAGCTGCGCCTGCCGCTGCAATGCGGCGAACGCCTCGGAATCGACCTCCACGGTGGCCTTCGCCGCGGCGGGAACCGGTGTCGGCGCGGCCTGCGGCGTGGGGGCCGGTGCGGGATCGTCTGCGCCAGCGCCTGTGTCGGCGGGGGCCGGGTCGCCGGGCTTGGCCTCGGGCTTGTCGTCGGCCTCGCCGAGAGCGTCGAGCGCCGCCTGCATCAGATCCTCGTCGGTGATGTCGGCGGGGTCCTTACCCAACCGCTTGGCAAGGTCGTCCTTGGTCGCCATCCGGGTCTCCTTCATGGTTGCGGTGGGCGGATGTTGGAACTTCATTCGGGTGGTGGCGAGCGCCGATGCCACGGCTTTCTCCACCTCGTCGCGTACGCCGCTGTCGTCGATGCGGGTCGCCAGACCGGCGTCCAACAGCTCTTGAGCGGAGTACCACGTCTCTTTTTCCATCGCGCGGGCGAACGCCGCGGCATCGTCGCCGCTGGTCGACCGGTCCGCGTAGTACGACGCCATGTTGGCGTTCAGCGCATCCAATTGGGTTGCGACCTCGCGCATATCGGCCGCGGTGCCCATCACCATCGCGTGAGCGTTATGCAGCATCGCCCGGCCCCACTTGGACACCACCACCTCGTCGCCGGCAAGCGCGACCACCGAGGCGGCCGAGGCGGCCAGGCCGTCGATGAACGTCGTGGTTTTCGCCGGGTGCCGCATGATGGCGTTGGCGATCGTCAGGCCATCCCACGCCGACCCGCCAGGCGAGTTGATCCGCACATGAAGCTCGGCGGCGTCGATCGTGTTCAGTTCGTCGACGAACGATTGCGCCGACACCCCGTCGCTCCACATGGTTTCGCCGATGTCGCCGTACACGTACACCTCGGCCGGTTTACCGGCCTTCGCAGCGACGAACCGGAACCAATCACGCATCGAACAACGCCCCCTGCCCGGCCGCCACCGGAACCCGGCGGGCACGTGCGGACGCGCTACCCGATGAGCGGGTGCGGGCCGGCTGCGCGGATTGCGTTGGCACGGTTGGGGGTTCCTCCTGCGGCGGACTGTCGTTCAATTCAGACGGTAGGTTGAACCGCTGGCGGATCGCACGCTTAACCGCGGGGTCGTCATCGAACACCCCCGCGTCGAACAGCAATTTGACCGCGGCGGCCGTCAAGTCCTGACGAGAGCCGATCGGGTCGAACACCAGCAGCGGCGCGGACTCGTCGACGCCGAAATTGAGGTCAATCAGGTCCTCGATGATGTGCTGGTTAGCGATTCGGCATATCGACTTGGCGTAGGCGTGCACGGCTTGGGTGAACGGGTCCTCCAACACCGAGGCCAGCGCATACGATCCGCCTTTGCCGTCCAAGTTCAGGAAATGCGCCAGCCCGGACAGTGCGATGCTGCGGTCGTGGCCGTCGATCGCCCGCCGAATGTCGGGTAGGTTGCCTGAAACGCCGAGCAGTTCGAGGATCTGACCGTTGGCGAGACCGACGCCGGCGTTCAGGCCGCCGCGCACCGACCGCGCCAGCGCGGCCATTTTCTTGACTTCGTCCTGATCGTTGGCGTTTGCTGCCGTACCGACCGGGATACCCATACCGTTGCGTTCGGCGGTGGCCGCCTCTATCCGCAGAAGTTTGTCTTTCAGCAGCCAATGCTTGTATGCCGACCGCAGAATGGATTTGCCCTGCCACTGGCCCGGCCGCTTGTTACGGGTATAGACCACAAGGCGATTCACTGGAATCTCGGGTGGCGTGATGTTGGCGACGTACAGGCTGCCCGCCGTGCGGGCCGGCGGCGCAACCTGCTCGATCGACTCCAAGCCGCCATCCAGCGCAACGTTGAACTTGAGGATGGTCCACTGCGGGCGCGGCGCGAGCTTCCGCAACCAGAACCGGCCATCCGGCGACTGACTACGCGGCCGATACACCTGTTCAAACAAGGCGTGCCCGTATTGCAGTGTCGGCGAACACACTTCCTCTAGGTGTTCCTCCCACGAGAACCGGCCCCGCGACCGGCCGGGGTCCTGCACCTCGTCCTCGCCGTCAATCGGCACCATCAGGTTCCGCGAGATGAACTGCACCACCTCGTCGCGGGCACCATTCGGCTTGATCCGCCACGGCGTCGACCGAATCGGCAGACTGATCGCCTCGAGCAGCGACGTGACCCGCGAATCTTCGTTGTCCATGCGGCTGTACACCGACACCGATTGCGGCCACTGCAATTCCGGCGTTTTCTCAAACGGGTCCCACGCCGTCCACCCGTCGATCATGCCGGCCGCCTGCACGTATCCGGTTTCAGATACCGGGGCGGCAGTCTTGACGCGTTCCGTCATGCCGTCAGGGTGACACTAGAACGACGCGTCTAGCACGGACACATCGTCGAGGTCCTGCGCCGCATACCCGTCACCGGTGTCCGGGTCCGCTGTTTTGCCGGGTTCCTCGGCGTACTCCAACACCGCACCGTGCACCAGCATCACCGCTTTCAGCGGCGCGACCGGCGACCCCGATTCTTTCTCGTCGGGCACCAGGTCGCCTCGCGGTAGTTCCCGCATCACCAGCCCGTCGATCGCGTCGCCGAGGATCGTCTGCCCTACGTGCGTCACGTCTCCCGATTCGATCGCGTCGAGGAATCCCTGCGTGTACATGGCGAGTTTCGGGGTCGACGCCGTTTCAATCTCGATGCCGATAGTGGGGTTCCGCATGACGCCGACGATCGGTTTGGCCTTCGAGCGGTCGTCAACGATGATCGCCGCCGGGTTCCACAACTCGACCAGCTCGACTAGGGCGGCGGCCACCACACCGATGTTCACTGCACGCCAATAGCCGACCTCGACGTGCACCCGCCCGTCGGCGGTGCGCTGCCCGGCCGCAATGCACCAATACCGGGTGTCCAACGTGCGCTCGATGGCGAGGCATATATCGCCGACCAGGTTCGGGTGCAGCGTCACAAGCGCCTCCCACATCTCTTTGTCGATAACGGTTTGGCCGGCGTCAGGGTCCGGCGGCCACTGTCCCCACCCGAGATAGTCGGCCTCGAATATCGCCAGGGTTCGCGCCTGCCCGCGCGCACGCCGGTACTCGCCGGCGACGAATCGTTGGTCTAGCGTCACTCCGTACGACGGGCACGCAATCTGCCACGCGTCAGGGTCGTTGTTCGCAAACGTCGGCGGCGCGCACCATTCGGCGGCGTACAGGTCGGGTTCTTTCTTCAACCCGTTGCGGCGCATCCCGGCCAGCGTGCCGCAATCCGGGTGCTCGGACTCTACGGCCGCGGTGCTAATGAAAATGGTCTGCTTGTTCTTTGAATGCGCCTGCGCGCCAGTCAAACCGCCCACCAACGTCGCCTTGACGTCATACGCCTCGTCGAAAATAGCGAGGTCGATTTTCGTCTGACCACGGCCGACCGCTTTCGTGCGCGGCCCCATATCGAGAGACCCACCGTTCTCGGTGTAAATCTCGCCGTGATCGCCCGACTTGCTGTAGCCGTCCGGGCAGCCCGGCATCGGCTTGAGTCGACGCAGCAACGACGGCCGGCGCGTGATGATTTCAACGATTCGGTCATAGACGTCCTCAACCGTTTTCCAGCGTTGCGCGCTGTACACGATTTTCTCGCCGAGAAAGAACAGCCCGTAGATGATTCGCAACGCGATGAGCTGCGTTTTGCCGTTCTGCCGCGGGATGATGAGGCACACGTCGGGGTGCGCGAACAGCCCGTCGGGGCGTTTCGCCATGATCTTGCGGGCCGCGTCCCACTGCCACCCGAAAAACGGTGCCTCGACCTTGTGTGCGAACCGCGCTAACCGGTCGCCGTCGTCGAAATTCGCGGCTTCGTCGTAGTGCTCCCACGCCGGTTTCGGGTTGCCCTCCAAACGGGGCGGCGTCGACACCCACCACGGCCACATGTCGCCCTCTTGAACGACATTCGTGCCGCTGCGCGGTTTCGTGGCGATTCCCGCCGCCTCGGCCCGCTCGACCGTAGTGGTTGACACGCTACCGTGACCTGGTTACGGTGGAACCATGAATGAGGCAACCGTCGGCGACCGAATCGCCTACCGACTCGCCGGAATCACCCGAACCGGCACCATCACCGCCACCAACGGCAATACCCTCGACGTACGCGACACCGCCAACCATGCAACCGTCAACATCACCCGCGGAATGATCCGCAACTACAGCGCGCGCCCGAACGAACGGCGCTATGACACCGAGACCGGAGAACCGGCCCATAATCGCAACGCCTGCGGATACGAGGCCGGTTGCACCGGCTGCACCCCAACGCCGTAACCGCAACGCAACCAGCCGCCCGCCGTGTCCCCCCGGCGGGCGGTTCGGCGTCCACGATCAATCGACGTCGAGGTCATCGTCTTCCTTCGTCGGGTCCGGCGGATCAGCCGGTTGCCCGGACCGCTGACGGTGCACCTCGGCCAACAGGGTTCGCAGCGCGCCCGTCTGCTGTCGTTCCTCCTTCACCAGATCGGTCACGTGCAGCTCGACCACCATGCGGCCGCCGCCGAGGTCCCGCGGAATCCCAAACCGCAACCACGCCTTCGCATCCCCCGACAACAGGGCGTCGATGTTCTCGAGCCGTTCAGCGACACGCGCCGCCTGCCTGACGAGGATCGCCGTTCCCACGGGGTCCCGGTCCGACCCCAACTCGGCCCGAATCTTCGCCGCGAGTGACGGTTTCGCACCGGCGGCGGCCCGTTTCGTGCCGGCCGGTGCCCGCTTGACCGCTTTCTTCGCCGGTGCGGCCCCCTTTTCGCCGGTGTTTTGGCCGCCTTTTTCGCCGCTGGCGCGCGTTTCCGCGCCGGGGCGGCGGCAGCCCGTGGCGGCGTCACGCGGCCGCCTGCGGGCCGCCGGGGTGGCCGGAACCCGCGCGCGCGGCCCGGTCAAGAAAAAGTTTGACTACCGCGTGGCAGTCAGGGGTGGCCCCCCGCCCGATATTTCGGGGGTGGCCTCCCCGGCAGGCCCCTGACCTGCGGTTATGCCGAGCGCCCTCGGTGCGCTGACCTGCGGCTATGCCCATCAGTCGACCCACACCCCCTCGTGGAGCAGGGTGCCGGCCATCTGGGGGCACTCGCGGGTCTCGCCGGTGAGTGCCCATCGGTGGTGTGTGCCGAGTGCGTCGAGGCAGATGATGCGGGTGCCGTAGTCGGGGTGCACTACCCCGGACCACCCGGCGCGGGTGCGGCCGCCGAAGATGGCGTTGACCATGTCTTCGTGGAACCACATGTGTGGGCCGATGGTCATGCCTGACACGATGCGTGCGGTGACGCCGGCTGCGTCCCGGCCGTGGCCGGGGGTGTGGGTCGGTGTGTGCCGATGTCTGGTGTGTGCATCACCATCCCCTGTCGCAGTCAGCGCAGTAGGTGCGATAGCCGCGCATCCCGTTGTTGTCGTTGATGTGCACGTGTTCGTGGACGACGTGGCCGCTGAGGCGATGCCAGTACGGTCGGTCGTCGAGCCATGCGGGGGCGCGCAGGGCGCGGAGGGGTAGCAGTGCGATCCACCGTGCAACGTAGAGCGGTAGTGGTAGCAGCATCCGCATGTCCATGTGAACGGTGTCGCCTTCGGTGTAGCCGGTGACCATTGCTTTGTGGCCGTGGTCGGCTAGGTATTGCTCGGCGTCGCGGCATAGGTCGATGGTCAGTGTGGGTGCGTCGCCGTCGATGTCGTCGATTGCTTCGGTGCGTTCGAAGATCTGGCGGCCGTTGCGGGTGAGTACGCGTGCGTGCAGCTTCATCACAGCTCCACTACGTCGGGGCTGTCGCTGTGTCCCCACTTGGTGATGACGATGACGCGTTCGTCGTTCTCGTGCTTGCCATCGCGCTTGGTGTGTTCGTCGACGTACGGGGCGAAGTGCCCACTGTGGTCGACGCAGGCGGTCACCTCGTAGACGTTGATGTCGGCCTCTAGTCCGATCTCGCCGTCTTCGCCGCACACCAATGTGTTCGGGTCTACCTGTTGGAGCTTGGCTATCAGGTCGCCTACGTTCATAGTGTCGGTACTCCTAGCCATTCGATCTGTGTGGGGTGTATCAGGGTGGCGGTCCACGGTGATGGGTCGGTCACCATGTCGTTGATGCGGACGGGTTCGCCTGCGAGGTAGCGCATTAGCCAGTCGATTGGGCCGATGTGTAGGTGCATTACGCGGTTGCTTTCCACGTGTCGGGCCATGCCATTGCGAGGGGTCCGAGGTCGTTGGGGTTGGGTTCGGCGGGTTGGGTTTTGAGCAGCTTGAGTAGTGCGGGGCGTTGGTCGTCGGGTGTGGTGTTGCGGGCGATGTTGCAGAGTTTGTGGAGTAGGCGGTCGGCGCGGTTGCCGTGGTTGCCGTGGGTGGCGCGTTTGCGGCTGTGGTCGGCTTCGAGGGCGAATCCGTCGGGGTTGCGTTCTTTCTCGCGGTACATGGGTTCGCCGCACCACCAGCAGGGTTTGCCGTTGACGTGGCGGTGTAGGAGGCGTTCTCGGTTGGCTTGGTGGTCGCCGCCGAGTCCTTTTTGGGTGGTGGTGAGTTTCGCGCCCCGTGACCGGCTAGGCATGGTCTGCTCGTGCGCGGGCTTCCTCGCGCTGTCTGTGGTGGTCGTACATGTGGGCTGCTACCTCGCCGGGGCCGGTGGATTGGTCGCCGCAGCGGCACGTGATGGTGGTGTATCCGGTTGCCTTGTCAGTCGCCATGTGCCGAATCAGGTGCAGGACCGGCCATGTTGCGGCGGTGAATCCGCGTGCGGGGTGCACGGTTTGGCCGGGTACACCGACGCCGGTGTATCGGTGGTACCACGCGGCCCTGATTAGGCAGGATGTGCACCAGGGGCGTTCGGCGGTTCTGCCAAACCACGTCACGGCGTTGGGGCCGTCGGCGAGGATTGCGGGGTTGGTGTCGCACTTCCCACACCAGACGATCACGAGCCGCTCCGTTCGTTGTAGCGCCGCAGGCGGGGTGTAGCCATGGGGGTTACGCCTGCGGGTTGTCTGCGATGGGCCGCCGTGGTGCGGTGGCCTGTTTGGCGTGGCCGTCGTGCAGCTTGTAGGCGACCTCTTTGGTGGCACCGCCGTCTAGCACCTCGCCGCATATGCAGGTGACGATGTGCTGTTCTGCACTGGTTTTGGTCGCTGGCACGTGCTGGTAGGTGGCGGTGTCGTGTCGCTCGGCCTCGCCCTGGTACGGGCATGTGTCGGCTTCATGCGCGGCACGCAGTTTGTCGCGTGCGGCGCGGTGTTCGGCGCTGAGACCGCTTTCCGGACCGTCGTCGTGGTGTTCGGTGGGGTCGTTGCATGGGCCGTCGATGTCTGCGTAGCAGCCGTGGACGTGTAAGGGTGCGGCACAGTCCTCGTCGCCGGTGCATTCGACGTGGCGGACAGGCGGTTGGGGTTGTGCCCACTGCGGTGCTGATTCGGCTTTGCCGTCTGCGGCGGCGGGGTCGCCGGTGACGACGTTCATGCGGACGGCTTGCACTTCGGGGCCGAGGGCGAACCGGACCTGTTGCATCATGGCGACGAAGAACTCGTGGTGTGCTGCGGGCACTTTGAGGACGAATGTGCGTTGGGTGGGCAGTATGACCATGAATAGGTCGCCGTCTGCGGCTAGCCAGGCTTTGAATTGGTCGGGTGTGAAGTTGGTTGTGACGGCGGGTAGTTGGGTGATGCCGTCGGGGTTGGTGGCGTCGTACACGTCGTCGGGGGCGGGGCTGATGGGTGTGGCGTTCTCGTATGTGACTGCGCCGGTTTCGGGGTCGATCTGGTCCGGGTGGGGTGGGTCGAATAGGTGCTCGCTGATGAGCTGGTTGCGGGCGTGGCGGCCGTGCGTCATGCGCGCCTCATACAGAGTTTCCTCGGTGAACCGCTCGCCGCACATGCAGTGCGCGGTGACCCATTGCGCGCCTTTGGTGGTGTGGCTGAACCGGTGCGGGCCGGTGATGGTCGGGCAGTTCTGTACGTGCAGCATGTCGGTTTCAGTGCCGCAGCATTCGCGGGTTGCGGTCATGTCGGTGTCCGTTCGGGTTGGTGGGCGGGGATCGCGTGGGCGCAGGTGTAGCCCGTGGGGGCCGTCTCTAGCTGGTCCGACCCGGCATTGTGGAGACGCCTTGCCGCTGTTCCGATCACCGACTGAATGGTTGGCGGTTTGACGCGTTCGGCGATCCCCGCCGTGGGGTTGATTGTGGTTCATCGGGTGGCTATCCAGCACGCGCCGACGATGGCAAGGATGAGGACGGCGACGATCGCGGCCGAGCACAATGCGATTCGGGCGACTGTGGATAGCGGTGGTAGGTCGTCGGCCTCGTAGTCGGTCCACAGTTCCACGTCGTCGTCAGCGGTTAGGGTGGCCCCCGGTTGCGCGCGGAAGGACCACGGTGCTGCGGTCGTCGGGATAGCGATTTCGGCTAGCCGTCGCCGTATCTCGCTCTCGATCGGAACGACGTCGGCCTGCACCTCGACCGACAACTGCGGCGGCCGCCCGAATGACCAGCGCGGGAATTGGAGCGGTTGTGATCCACGGTCGGCCAGCACGTAGTCGGGTAGCGCGTCGTCGATCGACCACGGGTGTGCATCGGTGGCGCGGCTGTCGAAATACGCTTGTCGTTGTTCGGCCGGTGTGCGGTACCACGCTCGCAGGTCGACGCCGACCGGTATGCCGATGCCGTTGCGATAGTTGCCTTTCAGAATCTCGTCAATCGCCAGGATGTCGGGCGTGTAGCCGCGTCGAGGTTCCCCGGTCATTGCGCGCCGCCTAGCGCGTCGGCGATGGCCTGCGCGACGTGGCCGGAATATCCGCGGTGGTCCGCGAACCGCGCGTGCAGGTTGCAGGAACAACCGACGGTGCCGGGGTATGTGATGTCGCGGTGCGCGTCGATTACCTCCGCGATGGTGCCGACGTATGGCACCGGCGGTTTCGGTGGCGGTGTGATGCCAGGGCAGGCGTCGCGGTGTGCGTCGACGCCGAGGATCAGTGCGCCGCAGGTTTCGCACATCGGTAGCCAGATTCGTTCGGCGGTCACACCGGACATTCCGCCGACGCCGATGTTCTCGACGACGTACACGCCGGCCGGTTCGGCGTTGGTGAGTTTTCGGATGCTCATGGTTGGTGTGCCTTTCGGATGATTTCGTGGTCGGGATCGACTGCGTTGCGCAGGTATTCGACCCACGGCACCATTTCGATGGTCCAGTAGTCGCCCACGCCGAGGTCGGCGCGTGTGGGTAGCCACAGCAGTTCGTCGGTTTCGGCGACCATGACGAGGAATCGGTTTCCGCGGGTGACTCCGTTGGCGATGGGGCCGAGGGCGTCGCCGCTGTCGATGAGTACTGCGCCGGGGGTGTTGTGGTTGCCGGGCTGGCCGGTGATGGTGAACGTGACTCGCCGGAACAGGATTTCGGCGACGGCGACGCATCCGTGGCAGCGCGCCATGTCGATGGTGTAGGCGCGGATCAGCGCATCGCGCAGGCTAGCGGCAGGCATTTAGGTCGTCCGCCTTCCGCTGCGCGGCTGCCTCGCTACGGTAAGTGATAACACGGCCGGTTGGCGCGTAGTTGCACGGGCGTGTCTTGTGGAACGAGGTGCCGTCCTCGATGTACCACTGATTTCCGTATCCGGTAACGCGCCAACGGTATCCGCCGGGATCGTTGGTCATCAGCGTCCCTCCCCTGGTAGTCCGCGGCCGAGGCGTCGTGCGCGAATCTCGTCCACCATCTCGTCGACTGATCCGTATTCGGGGCGTTTGACGGGTTCGGGGCGTTCGGCTTCACCTACAACGGCGGTGAACACGTGCCATGCGCCGGCGTCGTTGGCGCGCATGTCGACGGTGCCGTGGAACAGCGCATCGGCGGCGAGCATGGCGGGGTCGATCGGGTTGCCGGTGCCGACGATCCACACGCCGAGCACCGGGGCGAGGCGGTCGCCACGGTTGGCGTCGTTGTCGATGCACCACATGTCAATCGTGGGGTCGTAGACGTGGTGCGCACCGTGCAGACCGTCGGCGGGCACCTCGCGGCGGCGTTGTTCGACTCCGATACCGACAGACAGGACCCGGCCCGGCCACAGTGGTTGCACCTGTTGGAAATCGACGATCTCGAGCGGGTATCGGACGATCCTCACAGCCACGTCACCCCGCAGTCGCATTCGTGCTCAATCTCGCCGCCCGAGTGCGCGGCGTCCAGGTTGCACAGGTGCACGGTGTCGTCGTGCGCGCCGCATTCATCGTCGGTTTCGTACTCGGATAGGCAGTCGGCATTCATGCCGCACCGCGGAGTGATTCGCGGCCGGCTGCGGTGATGACTGATACGCCGACGTCGAGGCCGTTGTCGCCGCGGCGCAGCATGCGGCTGCCGTCGCTGCGTGAGGTGCGCCATTCGATGAGGCCGGCGGCGCGTAAGTCGCTGGCGCGTTTCCACCATCCGGCGTGCAGCTCGTCGAGGGCGGCGTGTTGGGCGGCCTCGTGGTCGGTGTAGCCGTCGCGTCCGGCGGCGGCGAACGCCTCGAGTAGCCGTTGGCATTGCGAGGCGCGGGCGGCCCGGCGGGCTGCGGCCGCCCGGTGTGAGGTGGTGGGGTCGGTGTTGCGGGCGTTGTGTCTTGCCATGATTCGGACTTTCTGTACGGTTTTCTAACGGATTTCGTATAGATCAGCGCAGCGGTGTTAGGCCGCGCTCGGTGACCGTGAGGCCACCCCACACCCCCTCCCGTTCGTCGTTGTCGTCGGCGTATTCGAGGCATTCACGGGCGACGGGGCATGTCGCGCACAGGTTTTTGGCGCGGGTCTCCCACCAGATCCGCAGGGCGGTGGCGCGGCGTGCTTCGGCGCGGGTGCTGTACGGCTTTGGTTGGGGCGGGAACCATGTGTTTGGGTCGTGGCCGTTCGCGGGGTGGCATACGGCTTGCAGTCGCCACGATTGGTCGTTGGCGGCGACGGCGCGTGCTTTCACGCTTTCGCTAGGCACTGCGTTGCACCGGCCGTCCGTGCGGCCATGTGGCTGTGTGGACCTGGTGGTGGTGGCGGGCTTTCGGCCGGAACGGCATCCGCATTCCGAGCGACATGCCGCCCATGAATGCGTAGCCGAGGGCGTCGGCGATGTCGTGGTTTGCAACGAACACGTCGGGTACGAGGGCGCGAACTGATTCCAAGATCAGGGGTTTCAACAGTTCGGGGTTTTTCGGCATCGACCCTTTGCCGGTGGTGAACATGTGCCCGGATGTGGGCGAGATGATGGCGACCGGGATTTTGCGGTAGTCGAGCTGCCCGTACACGGCGTGGAACAGGCCGGCCCGGTCGAAATACGATGGCATGATCGTTCCGCCGTAGATCGGGCCTTCGATGACGGCCAGGTCGATTTTGCCGAGGGGTTCAAGCTGTTTCATCACGTGCGCGGCCTGCGTACGGACGCGGCGTGATCGTTCCCGGTAGCCTTCGTCTTTCGACCCGTCACGCCCGCAGCAGCGCAGGTGTCCGGGCCAGGCGATGCCCTGGTGGTCGGCGTACAGGGTGTCCGACACCCCGGCGATACCGGCGTTGGTGAGCGAGAGATCGAGTCCCACAACGGTCGTCACAACGTCACCGCCCACACGAGGCAGCACAACAACCAAGCAATCCCGAATCCGATGCAGAACGCGCGGAACTCACGGGCGGTCATGCGGTACCGCCTGTGCAGTTGGCTCGCTGTTGGCAGTCGGGGCGGTGCTGGCCGCCATTCACGTTCGGGTAGTACAGGCAGCCGGTCGGGCACTGCGGTTCGTAGGCGGCCGTGCAGTCAAGCCGGTGTTCACCGTGCACCGCCTTGTACAGGCCGCATCCGCTGCACCAGCCGTTCCGCAGGATCGGGCCGGACTCGTGGGCGTGGGCGCGCAGATCGGCGGGCCGGGTCGCTTTCGACATCAGATCGGCCGCCGTTTCGTCAGGTCGGTTGCCAACCGGATTTCGCGCCGGCACGCCGGACACTCGGGGTGCGGCAGGTGTTGCGCCGCAGCCATCTCCCACAACTGTGCGACGTTGCGGCGGGTGACAGCCTCGGCGTGGTCGGCGCAACGGCCGCACATGTACACGCACAGGTTGCCGGTCTCGTCGACGTTCTCGGGGAACTGAACCCCACCCGAGGCCGGGTCGGTGCAGTACCCGAACAGGTGCATGGCGATCAGGTCGGTTGCCGTGTTGCGGCGGAAACCGGCCGGTGTGAGGCGTCCGCAGAGCCGGTCGGCGTGCGGTTCCGCGCCGTTGCACGCGCACTCGCACGGACGGTCGGCGGACGTCGACAACACGTCGTCGGTGCGCAACAGGTCGTTGAACAGGTCGCGTTCGGCCTGCGATAGCTCGATGTCTGGTGGTCGATGGTCGGACATCATCTCGCGGTCAGCTTTCGTTGAGCGGCACGTCGTCGGGGTTCGTGAGCTGGATATCTGCGGAGCGGTTCGGGCGGGTTGACGGGTTGGGGCGGGTTGCCGGACACACGGATGCACGGTTGACCTACCACCATTTTGCACACAGAACACGCCACCGTGAGTGCAATGCGGCGTTCTTCGGCGAGCCACGCGCTGTACGCCGGGGTGTACGCCTGAGTGTCCGCGTTGCGGACGTCGCGCCAGTAGGCGGTTTCGTCGTCGATCGGTTCGGGGTCGGGTTCGGTGGTCGGCGGTTCCCAATCGGGCACCGCGTCGGGGTCCACCGGGTCGTCCCACGGGTCGGGGGCGGTCACGGGACGTCCGGGTGTTCGCAGCGGATCAGCGCCGAGTCGAGGTCGTTGGGGTCGGCGTAGCGCAGGCCGTTGGGGTCGCAGTCCCAGCAGGCGTCCCGGCGTTGGGCGGCGCGGGTGCGTTCGTCGGCGGCGGTGTGCTCGGCGACGGTTTCGGCGTGGTGGTTCTGCTCACGGACGCGGCGGCAGTCGTTGCACTTTCCGGGTTCGGGATCGTGGCGGTGGTTGGTGCAGTGATCGGGAAAGGCAAGGGGCGGCGGCGAAGTCGGGTTGCTACCTACCGCAGTTAGCTCCCTACTTAAGTAAGAATCTATAACTTCTAACTGATAACTGGGGTCGGGCACGTCCGGGCGGACGTCTTGCGGTTGTCCGGCGGATGTCCGGTCGGACGTTTTTGCATCGTCGCTGTTCGCAGCCGCTTTGGCGGCATCTCTTTCGTCTTTCTTGCGCTGCGCCTCTTTCTTGTTGTAAGCGTCTATTTCGGCTTTAGTTCGCTGCCACTTCTGCCATCTAGTGAACCGGATACCGCCGTTCTCGGCATGCTCCCACAGCGTCGCCGACACCAGCGCCTCGACGATTTTCGGGGTTGCGCCAAGGCGTTTCAGGGTCGCCGGGGGCACGTACCCATCGGTCCGTTTCGATGCCGACCACGATCCGCAGAGCGCCCACACGCCGACCGCGGCGGCCCGTATCCGAGGCGGTATCGAGTCGACTTCCTTGCTGTCTGAGAACCCCAGATCCACGTTGAATCCGGGCGGGCGGCGTTCGGCCACTAGAACATCCCCTCTTGCGCCGCTGCGGGTGCCACAGCGGCCTCGTATTCGCGCATGGTGCGGGCAGCCCATGACGCCCTGATTTCGATGCGGTGCCGTTTAGCGGCCTCGGGTGACGGGTGCTGACTGGTCAACCGGATGTCGCGGAATTGGCATGTGAGCGTGATCCACCCGGAGGTGTTGAATTGGCTGATCCGCCAGCGGGTGCCGTCGACGTCGACGCACACCTCACGGACGCCGGCCATGGTGATCCACACGCCGGGTACCGCGCCGGCCGCTGTCCACGCCTCGGCGGCCTTCATGCCTCGATCACCCACCCCTCGTCCCAGTCGGCGTCGTCGCCTAGCTCCTGTGCGGCCGGTACGCGGGTGAATGGGCCGCCGTAGACCATGACACCGCGGAACAGCCAGTCGCCTTTGAAATCGGACGTGACCCATTGGAAATAGCCGGTGCCGGTGCTGCGGTCCATGAATCGGTAGCGGGTGCCGTCGGGGCTGTCCCATTCGGCGTCGCGCTGGTCGGTGATGGTGAAGTCGAGCACCGCGTATGTGTCGTTCACGGTTGCTCCTTGAATGTGGCGCGGGCGACGTGGATGCGGGTTATCGTGCGGCCTTTGGTTCGGCTGTTTTCGGCGACGCCGACGCACCATTGGTCGGGTTTGGCGTTGCAGGTTGGGCATTGGCGTTTGAGTGCGAGCCGCACGGCGGGGTCGCGCGGGTTCGATAACCGGTGGCCGAGGCGTTTCGCCGGTTTCGGGCCACGGTCATACATGCCGCGGGTGGTCATGGTTTGGGGTGCTTCGACAGCCAGCGTTTGATGTACCACCCGGCTTTGTCGATGTCTTCGCGGTCATCGGCTTTGCCGCCGCCGAGGGCGACGCGCCATAGATATTTCATTGCGGTGAATAGCCGGCCGTCGGTGATGTGCTCGATGACGTCGATGCACTCGATGGGGTGTGCGCAGTTGGGGCACGTGACCGGCGATCGGTAGTGCGTTGGGTGGTTCACCATGTCAGCCATGCCGGGCCGCCTCTCGGGTTAGACGCACGGATATACCGATGCGCGCGTTGTGTTGCGGTGTGCGGTGGTGTCGGCCGCAGTTACAGCCGTGGGGACAGGGGCGGCCGCCTGCGCCGGGTTGTGCTTTGTGGCGGCCGCACTCGCAGTCGTCAGCGCAGGGCGCGCCCGGCCGCGCGTTGGCAGCGTTCTTGGCACGAATTTCGGGTGTGCGTGTGTACCGCCCGCGTGTCATCTGCCGCACCACTCTCGGTATTTCGGGTTCAGGTGTACCGGTGCGGGCGTGGTGCCGCGGGTGGCGTATGCCATCGCCTCGGCCCATGTGGCGGCCAGTACGGCGTCGGCGGGTAGTTCGATGACGCGGCGGCCGAACGCGCGGGACACGAACATTAGGGGCCGGCCGACGATGTACGGAAACGCCACCCACACGTAGAGGCCGGGCGTGCATCCGGCTTTGGTGACGCGCCACCGCATGTCGTTCACTGGAAAACCGCCGTCGTGCTGGCGACGACCGCCTGCCAGCGGCGGCCGGGCCGTTCGTAGAGGCGTTCGAGTTTCGCGCCGGCGTCGGGGCCGAACAGTTTCCCGTCGGGGTGGCGGGGTGGGTAGACGATGACGCCGCGGGTGCGAATCTCTTTGAGTGCGGCACGGTTCTCTTGCTCGTCCGAGGACTCACACCACACCGACCCGTCGGACAGGACGACCCGGAACCACGGTGTCGGCTGCCACTCATCAGCGACGCTCACCGGCGCACCGCCTCGGCCAACGCCTTGGCGGTGCGCAGCGTCGTTGCGTCGTCCAACGTCCACAGTCCGAGGAACCCCCGACACGGAATCGGCTCGGCGATCGGCCGCGGCCACGCCAATTCGATGTGTACGCCGTCGATGTCCTCGCCCCACGGGTCGCAGCGTCCGCGGTTGCCGCCGGGGCACTCGCCTGCGCGGTGCACGCCGATCACGTCGACGATGCCGAGGATTGCGCCGTGGACCAGAGCCGGACGGCGCATTCGCATCCGCGGGTATTGGGCGAATCCTGCGGGGTCGTCGGTGAGGGCGGCGTGGATGGCGATTTCGCCGCGGTAGTTGCCAACAATGTTGCGGCGGCGGTTCTCGATGTTCTTGCCGCCGTGCAGGATTAGGGCGGCCCACGGTTGGCGTACGGTGAGCGCCTTCATGGTCGGACTGCTTTGCGGCGGTTGGCGAATCGGCAGCGTTGGCAGGTGCGTTCGGGGCGGGCGGGGCCGCCGGCGTGCACCGCGGCGTCGTGCCGTTCACAGTTGGGTGCCGAGCTGTCGTGGTGGTCGACGGTTTGCGGTTTGTTGCTCACTCAACTCCCCCTTGAGGTAGGCAGGCCATGTGTCCTCGGGCTTGTTTGGTTGGGCACCACACGGATTCGTTGGCGCGGTGGATGAGCTGTCCGGTGATGGGCACGGCGATCACGGATTTGCCGCAGTGCACGCATAGGTCGTCCATCAGCGGCCGCCGATCGCTTCCCACACGGCGCGGCACCACCACACGTCGCCGGCGGCGGTGTGCCGGTCGTAGTCGCGGGGGTCGACGCCGACGCACTGCGACAGGAAATCGGACCGGTGCGGCGGGGCGGGGTGTATGCCCTTCCCCCACAGGTATCCGAGGGCGAGGCCGGGCACGTCGTTCGGGTGATAGTGCCAGCCGGGCGCGGGCACACCATGTTCGGCGGCCAACGCCTCGATGCGGTCCATGTCGAACCGGGGGTTAGAGCCGCACACGATCGCGCGGCCCTCCGCGAGACGGGACAGCCGGTCGAGCATTGTTGCGGGGTAAACCGCGTCGTCGGGGTCGTACCGCGCCGCATAGTCGTCGAGGAACGATTGCGGCAACGTCGGGTCGCGCTGGTCGGGGTCGTGGCCGACGAACCACTCGCCGTGATCCACTAGAAGGCCGTCCTCGAATCGGGCGGCGGCCACTTCCCATATCGCGGAACCGGGTGCGATGCCCAATGTTTCGATATCTAGAAACAACTGAGTGTCGGCCATATCAGTGCGCCTTGATGTTGTCGTGCTTGTGGAGTGTGGGGGCACCGATTTCGTCGGGGGCGGGGCCGTCGCCGCCGTGGTAGCGGGCGCGGGCACGCGGGTCGACGTACGGTTTGAAGTTGGCGGTGGTGCGGCCCGAGGGGTCGCCGTCGGGCCACACGAACTCGGGGTCGTATTCGCCGCCCACGAATTCCCAGAACGCGCCGTGTCCGAGGATCTGGCCGGGTGCGGCGGGGCCGCACATGTCGGGGCCGTGGAGGTGGCCGCGGTTGGATTGGTCAAGCAGCGATTGCAGGACGTCGCCCCGGTAGTGGAGTTGGTTCGGCATCACAGTTCCCCTGTCCGGTCGAGGGGCAGGCTGTTGGCGGTGCGGACGGCGGCGTAGGCGGCGGCCTCGGCGAGCCGGCGCACGGCGCGTTCGAGGCAGTCCCAATGCCCGCAGTCGGTCATGCCGTGGAACAGCTCGTAGGCGATGGATGCGACGGCGGTTTCCTCGGCGGCCTGCGGGCACGCGTCGGTGACGCATTGTTCGCGGTGGCTGCGGTAGTCGGCCACGAGGGCATCGAATATGCCTCGGCCGCGGGCGTGTACGGCGTCGGCGGCCGCGGTCATGGCGGGTGTGTGCGGGTGGTGTCGGGTGGTCATGCGTCGGTTCCTGTCGGGTTGTTGATGGTGTCGGGTAGTGCGGTGAGGGTGATGGTTCGGCCGTAGGTGCGGGTGATGCCGATGAGCCACACCATGTCGGCGGTGTTGTCGCCGTCGTCGCCGGGCGCGGGTGGCGGGTCGACGAGGCGTAGGACGTCGGGCAGTTGGGCGGTGACGTGTGTCCGGCAACGCTCGATTTCGGTGTTGATTTCGTCGGCGTCGGGGATTTCGCCGGTGAGCCAGCCGAGGATGCGGTACAGGTTGCCGAGGGTGCAGAAGGGGCGTTCGTTGCTGCCGTAGGTGATGGTGAGTGCCGCGCCGACCGGGAATTCGTTGGGCGGGTAGGCGTTCACGGGGTTGTCGGGGTCGGTGTCGCGGGTCATGCCCGGCACGGCGGGTCCGGTCATCGCAGCCGCTCCGGTCCCCGCTTCGTGCCGTTGACGTAGGTCACGGTGAGTTGCACCGGTTCGGGCATCCGTGCGCCGTCGGCGGCCAGTTCGGCGATTGCCTCGGCGGACAGGTACGGCGGCGGGTAGCCGAACAGGCGGCGCACCATGCGTTCGGGGGCGTCGACGTTCTCGTAGCCCTGCGATGTCGACGACAGCAGGATGTCGTCACGCGGCGACGCCGAATCGGCGACTGTCACAACGTATTTGTTGCGGACGTCGGGGTGAATCTGGATGTCGATCATGGTGCGGTTTCCTGTTCTGCCTGAGTGACATAGGCGCATTTGCGCACCCGTGCCAGCGGGGTTCGGTGGGGGTCCATTGCGCACCCGTGGCCGAGGTGGCGTGTTTCGGGTCGCTGTTTTCCGGCGGGGTGCCGGTCCACCGACGCGTCGACGGGATCGCGGCGGTAGCCCTGCGGGATGGTGGTGTTCAGCGGGATGCCGGCCTGCGTGAGCGCGGCGCGGGCGTAGAACCCGGCCGCGATCGACGCCTCGGTTGCCGCGATTTGCATAGCGCCGCCGCCGGTGTAGGTGTCAACGGCTTGGTCGAGCCACTTGTCGCCCTGCGCGGCGGCCTCCTGGTGGTTCACGCGTCGACCACTTCGGCGAGCTGGTTGCCGTCGGCGTCGAGGATCAGTTCACCGTTGCGCCGGGAGATACCGGGCACCACAACGGGATAGCCGAACGGCGATTTGTACACCCGGCCACGCACCCGGCGGCGGGCACCGCTGCGGGCGGCGCGGGCGGCCTTGTTCCGGCGGCGACGCTTGGCGACCCGTTCGGGTTCCACGGTGCCGCCATACATTCCGCCCGATGCCACGCTGACGGGCACCACCATCGGCGGGTTGCCGCCGCGGTCGATCGTCACCATGCGGTTGCCGAGGGCAGCGAGTACCGCCACCTCGTACGGGGTGGGGTCCCGGTACTCGGGCCGATTCACCGCGGCGGGGCGGTCGGCCGTCTTGAGCACCTGATCGGACGTGAGCGGCGACGACGGGTCGACAGGCGTCGCCAACGCTTTTTCGCGGTCGCGCAGCACCAGGCCGGCCCACTTGCTGACACCGGCGCGCTGGTTGCCCTTGGCGAACTCGTCGAACACTTCGCCCATCGCCTCGACCTCGGCCGGGTCGGCGGGTGCCTGCTCGGCGTCGTCGGTGTCGTGTTCGTGCCGGAACCGGGCGCGGGACTTGTTACTCACTGGCCGCCCGCTTCCTTGAACAGGTTCGACACGTTGTCGAGGCTCTCGGCGGGGTCCACGTCGTCGGCGTCACCCGTGCCGTCGCCGCGTTCCCATTCCTCGGCGTCCGTAGCCTCGTCATTCACGCCGTCGTCGGCTACCTCGGCGTCGGCGGCGTCGTCGCCCGGCCACGGGTCGCCCGCTTCCTGATCCACGCCGGTGTCCTCGCCCTCGGCGGCCTCCCGGCGTTCGGCCATGATTTCGTCGCCCTCGTCGGCCGACGCGTCGGGGTCGATCGGGTTGCCCTCGTCGTCCATCTCGAACATTGCGGGGGTGTCGTCGTCCTCGTCGTCGTTGTCCCGCTTCGGCGGAACCACAACGCCCTCCAGTTCTTTGACGCGCAGGATCGACAGCGACCGCACCGACCGCAAACCCTTGGACGACGTTTTCACGCCAGCGTCGGTGCATTCCACGTCGACGATGTAGCGGCGGCGTTCGTGGATCACGGGCGGGTTCTGCATCGGCTTGGCCCACCCCCGAACGTCAGGTATGCCTCGTCACCCGGAATGGTGATATCGCTCATCGGTTTTCGGTCCCTTCGGTTGTGGTGGTCGTTCGCCGGAATGCGATGTCGACGTTGTGGCGGTCCCCGACTAGGGGGTGGTGATTTCCGCGGGTGCGTCGTCGGGGATTCCCAACCCGCGGATGTTTTCGGCTAGCCGCACGATGTCGCCTGCGGTCAGCGGGCGCACACCCTTGTGCAGCAGCGCGATGGGGGCGGCGGCCACGGCGGCGGTCACCCTCGCGGCCCGTTCATCTGAAAGTCGCGCTGACTGTTGGCGGCCTCGATCGCCGCCGCGAGCCGGTTAGCGGCCTCGGCTTGCCGGTTCAGCGCCGCCGATAGTGATGCGACGGCGAGGGCGGTGGGCCGGTCCATTCCGACGTTCATCACGACAGGCCCGCCTCGCGCAGTGCGGCCGCGTTGACGGCCTCGGCCAGCCAGTCGGCGAGCTTGTCCTTCGTTTTCCATGCCTTGAGGGTGTCGACGACGAATTTCAGTTCGGCGTTGGTGAGTAGCGCGATGGCGTCGACGTGCCGATACTTTTGGCCGGGCCGTTTGGCGAGTACTTCGCTGATGGCATCGGCGCGGGTGTCGTCGGCGTCGATCGAGGCGTTGAGCAGCAACGCCACCAACATGTCCTCGCCTTTGGACCGCATGGCGGCGGTCATCGCCAGCTCGCCGTCGGCGGCCGGTTCCGGTGCGGGTGCGGTGGCGGCCTCGGCCTCGCGCACATCAGCCAGCACCGGATCGTCGGCGGCGATCGGCTCGGATTCCGGCTCGGCGACGGGGGCCGGTTCGGGTGTGATGTCCGGCGCGGGTTGCGGTTCCGGGTCCGGCGACGCATCCGGCACCGGCTCGGGCGTGATGTCCGGCGCGGTCATCGGATGAGGCTCACCGTGAGGGGGTTCCGGCGCGTCGTCGGTCTCGGCGTCGATCACCTCGGGTGCCGCCTTTTCCTGCCGGGCGCGCTTCGCCTTCTCTCGCAACCCGCCGCGGGTCCCCCGCCGTGTCGGCGCGGGCCGGTACCCGTCGTCCCCGATCGCGTCGGTGATAGTGTCGGCCAGCTCACCCAATTCCTCGGCCGCATACGGCAAGCCGAGCAGGATGTGCGGGGCGATTGACCGGCACACCTCGGCGGTCACCTTGGCGTCGAGCATCACCTTGGGGGTCTCGATGTACTTGAGATTGCCCTTCAACTTGCCGTTGCTGTTGGTCTCGTAATCAGCGTCGTGTTTCGGGTCCGCCTTCAACTTCGGTACGAACCCCGCCTGTATGGCGTCCTCGATCGTCCACGCCGCCTCGTCGTCAGGGTTGATCCGCTTGCCGTAGTGCGGCGAATCGGGGTCCTCGTCGTAAACCCGCGGCGAGTCCGGTTCCCAGGCCCATATCTCGGCGCGCTCGGCGGATTTCTCGATCGTGCGGAACTGGTAGCCCTTGGTTTTCAGAATCGCCTTCATCGTGCGCGCCTCGAACCCCGGCTGCCCGTGAATCACGATCACGGACCGCAGCGCGGCAATCGGCGTCAACCCGACCTCGGCACCGAACAGGATCGCGGCCGCCGCATCCTTCGGCTTGCCCCGGAACCGGGCCGGAACCATCTCGGTGTAGCAGACGCCCTCCGCGAAATACACCGCGCGGCGCATGTTCTCGACGTGCTCGCCGAGGGTGCCCATCGCGGTCAGCGACGGTGTGCGCGACGGCGGAAACACCTCGAGGGTGCCCTCGTTCATTGCGATAGCGGGATCGTTGTGGGTGATGACGTCGATGTCGGTGTTGGTGTCGGTCATGCGTTGGTGCCTTCCATTTCTCGGACTTTCTCGGGGGTTACGCCGCGGCCCGCATACAGGGACACGCCGCCTTTGCCGTTGCTACGGCGGTCGGCAACCCGCAGGGTGCCGACGTTGGCATATTGAGCGGATTGCATGTGTGCGGCAACAGCATTCGTTGCACCCTGCGCCGCAGCCTTCGCGTCTTTCTCGGCCTGCTTGGCCTCGAGGTATTCCACGGCCAGTGCCGGCGGCAGCTCGACCGACGACCCGCCGTCGATGTCGGGGTGCAACTGCTTGAGGCATTCGTACGTAGCGGGCTGGTCGTCGAGGTCGGGTGGGGTGTCCGATTGCAGCGATTCCCAGAACGCCGAGCACTCGTCGATGACCCACGACACCACGTCCGCGTCGTAGTCCACTTTGTAAATGCGTTCGTTGAAGTAGGGGCCGACCACCAGCAGGTCGGACACCGGGTCCCAGCGCAGCGACGATTGCGTGGCGGCGACGAACATGCGTTGCGCGGTGACCTGCGCGGCGTAATCATCGGGGCAGTCGCCGGTCAGGTCGTCGCCGAACCGCTCCAAGTCGCCGAGGTCCCGCGCGATTTTCACCTCGAGGATGCGCCGCCACGATCCGCGCGACGCCCGCCGGTCAATCGTGCCGATCGCCGGGAACGGGAAATGCCCGGCCGGAACGTGGAATTGGACCTCACCGGGTGACACATGCCAGCCGGGGTTACGGCGCAGCCAGCGGGCGGCGGCAAACGATTCCATGTCGTGCCCGAGGTCAAACGCGTCCTTCGGCGGGTCCGGCGGCACAATGCCCTTCATCCGATGCCACAGGCGGAACGGCGATTCCCACCGCGACAACCCCAGGATGGCAGCGACTTTCGACGGCGTGATGACGCCCGCCCACTCGGGCGAACCCGGCTCGAGGAACCCCCGCTCACCCTTGCGCACGATGCGGCCCTCAGCGGGTGGCGTGTAGGTCATGCCGCCACCGCCATATCGAGCAGTTCGTTCAGGGCCGCGAGAGCCTGCTGCGGCACAACGCCGTTACCGAGCGCCTCGATTTGCTGTTCCGTTGTCAACCCCTGCACGTCGGTCACCCACCCCGCTGGCAGCCCTTGTAGCCACTCGACGAATCGAGCCGACGGCACCGTGCCGCCGCCCGGACCCTTCACCACAGGGATGGGTGGGGGGCGGCCGATGACTTCTGCCCACTGCGCGACGGCTTCCGTGTAATCGAGCCATTGGAAGCTAGGATCGCTAACGCCGTGACCAGCGAATAACCCCCGTGTGGGGGCGATCCTTCGCGGCATAATCCGGCCCCTTGGTGGCGTCGCTCGCGCGCGGCGTCGGGAACATCTTGCGCAACGGCGAGAACAAACAGCCGTTCGCGCTCATGGGCCGCACCAACGTCGGCAGCTCGAATGCTCGTCCACTGCGCGTCATACCCGATCGCGGCCAAGTCGCCGAGTACCGAGTCAAATCCGATGCGTCGGTGCCCGCTGACGTTCTCCAACACGACGTAGTGGGGTCGAAGGATGCGAATGCCGTCGGCAATGAACGGCCAGATGTGGCGGTCATCGTTGATTCCTTGTTTCTTGCCGGATTGGCTGAACGGTTGGCACGGGTATCCCGCGGCCACGATGTCGACGAAATTGAGTGCGCACCAGTTGATGCGGGTGAGGTCACCTAGGTTGGGCGTGTTGGGCCATCGCTCGGCGAGGATGCGTGCGGCGGGACCGATTTCGGCGTGCCACACGGTGCGGGCGTTGAATGCCAATTCCACTGCCAGGTCTAACCCTCCGTAGCCGCTGCACAGCGACCCGATGCGTAGCCCGGTCACGATGCCCGCCTGCGGGTGTTGCTGAATGCGACGGTGCCGATCGCGGCGACTTGACCGCCCATGCCGCATGGTTTGCCGATGCCGTCGTTGTGCGGCTGGTAAACGACGATTTCGCGGCGGACGTCGGCGACGGGTTCGCGGGTGCTGCCGCACTTTTGGCGGCACACGGGGCAGAACCGCATCGTGTAGCCGGGCGGGTGCAGTTGGGCGGTCACGATGCGATCGCCTGTTGTTCGCGGCGTGCGGCGCGGAGCCGGCGCTGTTCCAACGCGTCGGGGGTGACACCGAGGATCGCGGCCACCGCGTCGTCGTCGTCAGGCCGCAACCGTCCGACCTCGATGTGGTCGGCCACGATTTCCGCCAACCGTTGATCGCGTGCCCGGCGGGCTGCGATGCGGCGGCGGTTGACCCTGGTTGGCCGATTGTCGGGCACGCAGTCGAGGTCGTCGATGTCGTCCCACGCCCACGGCCCCCACCAGCCTTTCGCCGCAGCCCGGCGGGCGCTGATCGCCGATTGGCCGGGTTCCCAAACCATTTCGTCGAACAGTTCGGCGAACTCGCGGTGCCGTCGCACGGTCACGGACGGGTGTTGGGCGGTGAACACGGTGGATAGGCCGCGGGTGCCGGTGGGCTGTCCGAGGCGGGCGAGCATGTCGTCTTGTGTGTGGCCGAGGATGGCGAGTGCCCGGATGCGTCGCTGCGATGGCACCACGGACACGGGTGCGCCGCCGGCTAGGGCGGGGTCGGCCAATGGTTGTGTCGGTATGTCGATTTCGAGGATGGCGTCAGCTACGCGGCGTTCGGTGAACTGTGTCCGGGGTTGGCATATGCGTTGCACGGTGATTTCGGGGAGCCCGGTCAGGGCGGCGATGCGGGGCACGCCGACGCCGGCGGCGCGGAGTTGGAGGGTGTGTTGGCGGGCGTCGTCGACGGGCACGAGCATCGACTGGAATGCGCCGGTGGCGTGTAGGTGCTTGCGGTGTTTCTGATAGTGGAACTCGCACATGCCGCGTGAGCGGGATGGCTCGCTGCATTTCGGTCTAGAGCAGGGGGCGGGGGGTGATGTACGGTGCTTGGCAGACATTGGCGTGTTCCCTTTGTCGTCGTTCAAGAGGCCGCGTCCGCTGGTACCGGGCGCGGTTTCTTTCTGTTGTGGGGTCAGTCGTCGGGGTTGAGCAGGTCGTCTAGCTCGGGGTCGTCCTCGGATTCGGCGTCGGCTCGCGCGCGGGCCAGCATCGCGTCGCGCACCGGCTGCGGGTTCAGTTCCGCTAACGCTTCGGCGGTCAGCAGGTCGGGGGCGTTCAGTTGCTCGAATAGGTCGGCGGCGGCGCGCCCGCCGGCGGCGACGATTGCCAGTGCGATCCGGTCGAGTCCGAACGAGATGGCGTCGGCGAGGGTGCGGGTGCGGGTGTCGGCGGCTGCGCGTTCTGCCTCGAACTTGGCGGCGGCCTCGTCGGCGGCGCGCTGCTCTCCCGGCGGCGTCCACCCGTCCGGTGTTCCGTCCCAGCTCATCGGGCACCCGCCATGTACTTGGCGCGGTGTCGTTTGAGCGGCGGCTCGAATGTGGGCGCGGTGGCGTGGCGTCCGGCGGCGGCGCGCGCCCCGGATTGGCACTTCGGGGTCGGCAGTAGGTGCACGTGTAGCCGCCAGTTCTGGCCGAACATGTGTCCGCAGTGCGGGCATGTGGGCACGTGGGCGACGAACTTCGCGCAGAGGCATTCGTCGCGGTCGCCCTTGTGGGTGAGGCAGCCGCAGATGAGGCAGTGCTCGTCGTAGCGGCAGCCGCACGCCGCGCACGGGGTTTCGGGGGCTGGCGTGGCGGTCATGCGGTGGGTGCTGCGGTGAGGGCGAGGATGTCGCCGCGGCGGTATCGGCGTTGTCCGCCTGCGGTGCGTTGGGCGGTGAGGTGCCCGGTTTCTTCCCAGCGGGCGAGGGTTCGGATGTGAACCCCGGCGAGTTTGGCGGCTTCGTTTGGTCGGATTAGTGCGTCCTCTGTGGACGCTTTGGTGTCCGGCGGCATGACACGTGACCGTACGCCTAAGCGGACACTTCGGGCAACAGGCACATTGGTTTCGGGCGTGTCGAATGTGCTTGTGGTGGGCGATTTTTGACGCGTGAGGTGCCCTAGCTGACTTCTTTCGTTGTCAGGGATTGGGGGGCGTATGCGTGTACGCCGGTGTGTACACCTTGTGGACAACGTAGTGCCGGTTACGGATGTTGATACAGGTCACACCTGTCAAGGGGACGTAGCCAAACGTCACATTCCGCCTGTACATTCACGGACACACCGGACAAACCGGGCAGATTTACGTTTGCTGAACAACACCTGAAAGGTGCCTGAGATGACCAGCGGAGCTATTGACAATCCATCCACAGCCCCCGCACGAAAACGCGGCCGTGCGGCCGTCGCCGTAGCCGCCGAACCGCGCACCGACACACCCCCGAAGGGATTCGCCGCCGTGACCACAGACGAGTCACACGCAATCAACGCGGCCGCCAAAGTCAACGGGTGGGTACTCATCCGCGCCGTCCCACTGCCGGACGGCGGGCACCGCTACGTGTACGCCAACGATCTATCCACCAACCTCGCGTCGCGGCCCGCGCTGGCCGTGCTCACCACCGACGCCGGCGGCCGTGTCACCCACGCGCGCCGCGACGTCGCCCGCCGGACGTTCACCGACGAGCGCGAACGGGACAGCGCCGACACCCACGTGTTCGACTTCGCGGACTCGGTATTTCGCGTGCAACAGTAAGAAAACGGGGGTCAGCCCCGCGCGGCGTGAAGGGGAGGTCCGCCGCCACAATCGAAAACTCACCACCAACGCCCGGTTGTCACGCAACCGGGCGTTGGCCTATTCTGGACCGCATGACAGTGCAGCGATTGTTTGACGTCGTGCTCGAAGTATCCGGCGACACCGAGACCGGCGGCGGCCTGTACGACGTGACGATCACCGACCGCTACGACGGACCAGGCCACACGCCCGGCGCAATCATCGGCCGCCACGAGGCGCGCAACCTCGACGACGCACTGGCCTTCGCCCGCGGCGCGGTCACCGCATTCATGGAGGGCACGCAAGCGTGACCGACGTCCGGGTTGGCGGCCGGGTGTGGACACTCACCACGTACACCGACCCGCACCCCGGCCGCGACAACACCGACCGTGTGGTGACCGAGTGCGGCATGTGCGTCGACGGGGTGTTCACCGGACCGTCAACGACGCACTGGGACAACGGGCGCGGTGACCGCACCTGGTGTTTTTGGTGTAACGGCAGTAACAAACGGCTACGCCAGGTCGGCGACCTGCGTCGCGCCGCCCTGACCGAGGCGTGGTGGCGTGAGCACGGCGACACGATACGCGCCGAATCGGCCGCCAAACGGGCCGCCATAGCGGACGGTTGCCCGTCCAACCGGCGTACGGTTACCGTTCAACCAGGCGACCACGATAGGAGATAACCGTGGCAATCGAGGACCGCACCGGCACATGCCGCACCTGCAACGGGCGCGCCTACCGGATGCCCAACCAAATGCCCGACGTGCCCGACAGGTGGTTTCACCGAAACCCCGCTGACTGGATCAGGAACCCGCACGAAGTCGACCCCATCCCGAACGAACAGGAACAGCCGCAGTGAGATTCACCATTCACACCCCGAAAACCCACGTCGCAGAATGGGACGTCGCCGGCCTGCCATCCGAGGCACCCGACAGCCTCGTACTGGCCGCGCTCGACCCGGACACGAAACCCGACGGGGTGCGGGCCAAACGGTTGTCGGCGACCACCATCGACGCCGGGCCGGCGTTCGTGTTCGCGCGTGGTGTCGACGATCTCGAGCTGGCCGGGCAACGCATCCGGGCGGCACGCGAGGTCGAGTTGCAGGCGTTGGAGGCCGGCCAGGCGGTCGCGCTAGCCATGCTGGACGCCGGCACGGCCTCGGAGCGTCAGGTGGCGGCCGCGTTGGGCGTGGACCGCAACACGGTCCGTTCGTGGCGAGGTAAGGCACGGTGACCGGCGAGCCGGTAGACCTCAGTGCCCTCGGCGTGTTCGCTGATCTAATCGCGCCGTGCGAGGCGATACCGCCGGGCGAGGTGTGGGCCGCGCCCGGCGGTATCGCCTCGCTAGCGTCGGCGGCCCGGTGTTTCGGGCCGGGCACCACAGACGGCGGCCGTGCCGAGGCGGGGTGGGCATACCTCGGGCGTGTGTCCGACGACGGCTCGATACGCACCCTTGGAGACCCCCACCGCGTCCCCGGCGACTGGCCTGCCGGTCCGGTCCCGACGTCACATGGAGGTGGTGCCCGGTGACTGCCGTCGAGGTGGCCGCGGTCGTCGCCGATCTGGTCCGCGGTCTCGTGTTCGGGTACCTGTTGTTCCTCGTGTTCGGGCTGTCCGATCGCGTCGTGGCGTTCGTTCTGCGCACGGTGGCAGCCATGTTCATCGTCGGCGCGATCGCCACACGACACATCATCCGATGAGCTATTTGCGCAGAAGATACCCCCTGGCTACCGCAGGCGGCCTGCGGTAGCGTTCCGCAGATGACCGCTGGGGGGCGGATTGCCGCCGTGCCCGATAGGGCGAGCAGCCGACACGCTGGCCGTCGACCAGACTTACAAGGGATGCGCGCTGTCGCCGTGTTGACGGTGTTCGCCAATCACCTATTCGGCTGGCCGTCGGGCGGGTTCGTCGGCGTCGACGTGTTCTTTGTGCTGTCCGGGTTCTTCATCACCGGGCTACTCATCCGGGAACGCAAAGCCAAGCGCAAGCTGTCGTTTCAGAAATTCTATATCCGTCGGGTGAAGCGGATCATCCCCTCAGCGGTCCTAGTGCTGGTGGTGACCGCGGTCGCCGGCAGTCTGCTGTTCACGGCTAGTCGCGCCCGCGACACCATCCTTGATGCGCTCTACGCTGCGGTGTTCGCCTCGAACTGGCATTTTGAGGCGATCGGTGCCGACTACTTCCAGTCCACCCGGCCACCGTCCCCGATTCAGCACTACTGGTCGCTGTCGATCGAGGAACAGTTCTATTTCGTGTGGCCGGTGCTGCTGGTGGCAATCTTCGCGATCACGCGGCAACTGCGCCACAGCGGCGCGAAGCGGGCCGGCGAGTGGGGCATGGTCGCCGCGATGTCGCTGGTGGTGGGGGCATCGTTCGGGTGGGCAATGTATCTGTCGGCGGTGGATGGGAACGCCGCTTACTTCTCGACGTTCACTCGGGTGTGGGAACTCGGAGTGGGCGCACTGGTGGCGATCTGCGCGCCGTGGCTGCGGAACCTCCCCGCCGGCTGCGGCCAGTCCTGGCTTATCTAGGGTTGGCGGGAGTTGGGGTGTCGCTGTTCCTGATAAACCCCGGTGTGCAGTTCCCGGCCCCGTGGGCTGCACTTCCGGTGCTGTCGACGGCCGTGGTAGTGGCTGCGTTCTCCGGTGCCGAGGTGCCTGCGGTGATGTCACCGTTGACGAACCGGGTGGCGCAATGGTTTGGCGACACCAGTTACACCCTCTACCTGTGGCATTGGCCCGTCATTGTCTTGCTGCTGACCCTGTTTCCGAAGGGGCCTGCGTTCTACGGCATCGCGATCGTCGTGTCGCTGGCGTTGACGGCGGTCACCTATCACTTCTACGAGAATCCCCTCCGCAATTCGCAGAAGTGGATGCTCCGCGATAAACCCGTGTGGGCGTCCGCGGAAGTGTCGGCGGCAGTCGGGGGACTCGCCGCCGCCGCCGTGGTGGTCGCCATCGTCGGGTACGGGGTTGCCGACAAGCGCACCGCCACCTATCAGGAGACCGCTAGACCATCGGGCGCGGTGGCTGACCTGTCGCCGACCAAGAAAATCGACCCGTGCTTCGGGGCTGCCGCGATCATCACGCAGGGTTGCTCGCTGCGTAGCCCAGGTGCGGAGTTGAGTCCCGATATCGACAGTTTCGCGAAGGACACACCCCCGCTGGCCGCTGACTGCTACCGGCCGAAGACGGGTACCGAAATGAAGCCGTGCAGCTTCGGGTATGAAGGCCCCGACGCTGTACAGATCGCCTTAGTTGGCGACTCCCACGCCCGCGCGCTGCTGCCCGCCCTGTGGCCGCTCCTGGACCGAAACAAGTGGCATCTCACCACCTATCTCGGGGTGGACTGCGTTCTGGCCGATCAACCGGACGGCTGCAACTGGCTCATGCCGAAAGTCGAAGCGGAACTCGTAGCGCACCGGTACAACCTTGTCATCGCCACGAGCCTCAACCGGGGCACCGCCATCTCCCCGCAGGAATACGAGCGGGCGTGGGCACCAATCATGGCGGCGGGGAGTCGCATCGCCGCGGTGGTGGACAATCCGATCGCCAGCGAGGAATCGCTGGCGTGCCTCACCCGAGTCAGCTTCGACGCCGACCACACCGGGGATTGCGGAACCCCCCGCATCGAGGCGCTGCCGCGAATGGATGCTCTCGCGACCGCGGCGAAGGCAACCCCTGGTGTGACGTTGATCGACCTCACCCAGTTCTACTGCACCCCGGATCGGTGTCCATCGGTGATCGGGAATGTCATCGTCTACAGCGACGCATCCGATTCGTTGCGGAACTCCCACCCGACAGCGACATTCACGCAGACACTCGCCCCACCGCTGGAGTCAGCATTGAAACCGGTTCTCGCAGCGCGGTAAGTGATTGCCTGAGTTGGGCCGCTGCATCACACCGCGGTTCCGGCTGCGTCACGCCACGCGGTTCCGTCCGAATAGATCGGCTTGCTCAACGTCGAATCGTAAATGACGTTGCCCGCCCCGGCAGCGGCCGCCGTTGGCCGGCTACCCGTGGCGAACACCGGCAACCGGGAGGCTCCGTTCGTGTCTCTCTGCATGATCGCCGAGGGCGTGGCTAGTTGGCTGTAGCTCGCTGTGCTCTGATTGCCGGACCCATCGGTGATATAGACGCGGGACGCCGACCCCGTTTTGGTCACGGCGGCCAGTGTGGCTTTGAGGTTAGCCCAGGTGAGTTTCTTGAGGGTGTTTGTCGCCGCGCTGTCGATGATGGGGATGGCATCCGCGTCCACTGGCGTCGACTTGCTCGCTGCTGCGTAGGTCGCCGCGTCGGTTGCCAGTGAGTCGACGTAACCCTTGCTGGCCGCGTGCGTCCCGCCGGTCGGCGTGGCGTTGACGATAACCGCGCCGTCGGATTGTCGCTGCACGAGGGCAGACGCCGTGGCCCCCGACCCGTAACTGATCGTCGTCTGGTTCCCGCTGCCGTCTGTGCCGTACACCCGGCTTGCCGACGCGGTTTGCGCAACCTTGCCCGGAACGTCGTTCAGGGTGAGTTGGTTGGACCCGTGAACCACGGATGCCGGGTCGAGCGCGGACCCTTTCAGGGCCTGTGACGCCGCGTCGTCCGGTGCCGTGCTCTGCGTGATTCGGATGATGTTGTTCGTCGACGTGAGATCGGTTATGAGCAGTGCATGATGCTGGTTGCCGAGCAGTACGCCCCCCTGATACGCGCCGGCATAGCAGGCCACGTCAATCATGCTGTTGGTGACGTGGTTTACCTTCACGCCCGGATTGGCGTCCGGGTCGGCCCCTGGGAGCATGTTGTTGGAATCCGCTGTGCAGCCAGACAACACGAGCGAATCGCCCGTCAGGTAGAACCCTCCGCCCATGTTGTTCTGTGCGTTGCAGCCCGTCAGCGTCACAAGGCCGCGATTGACGGCGACGGAGAACCCTGGCTGAGCGGTCTTGTTGCTGAGCACTGTCGCGGAGTTGGACCCGTTGTAATTCCAGCCAGACCGCCACGACTTGCAGCCGATCAGTTCTGTGGAGCCAGCCCGAATGAGGAACCCAGGACCGTTGGTGGTGCCGTCCGATTCGCATGAAACGAACTGGCTGTCTTTACCGGTCTGGAAGCCGTTGTAGCCGCAGTTCGAGGCAAGGACGTTGTAGCACCGGTTGATTCCCTTCGCCCCGTAGGCAAAGAACCCTGTGTCGGTCGCATTGCGAATCCACACATTCTCCCACTGCGAGTGCATGTCGTCGGGGTTGGGTTCACCCGTGTTCGCCACCGTTTGCAGGTGAACGCCGTTCCACAGTCCAACCTGATTTGCACCGTTGCATTCGATGGTGAGGTCACTCGCCCCGAACGCGCGTGCATTCGGGGTCGCCCCACCCGGTGAAGTGAATCCGCGGACCGCGTGCGTGTTCGCGCCATCCTTCAATTTCAGGGTGGTAACCAACATGCCAGCGCCACGCAGATAGCACCCCGTATGGAGGGTGATACCGGAATGCAGGAGGGTTCCCGGCGGCAAAACGATGACGCCGCCGCCCTTTTGCTGTCCACTCCACGGAAGCCCTTGCGCAAACGATGCGGGCGAGAGTCGGCACGATGTGACCGCGGCCTGGAATGCCGTGGTGTCATCGGTGGTGCCGTCGATCTTCGCGCCCCACCACTGCGCGTACACCACCGGCATATAGACCGTCACGCCGCCGCCAGCGGACACGTCGAACAACCGCTGTTGCGGTGGTGCGGCGACGCCGCTAGTCAGTGTCACCGTCACACCGTTATCCGGCTTGATGACTGCACCTGGCCGAAATGTCACGGGTGACGTGATCGTGAGATCGTTACTCACCCTGTGTGTCCCGGCGAGCAGCAACAACGGTTTCTTCGCCGCCGCGGCATCCGCATCCGCGCCGGCTAGGGCCAGCCAGTCGTCGGCCAAACCGTCGCGGTGGGCGGTGTACGCGCCGAAGGTGTCGGTGTCGATTGATTCACGGGCAGCGGACACGGTGCTGCCGGATGCGATCACCGCCGGTTTACCGGCTACCGTGGCCCATGCCGCGCTAGGCAGTGTGCGGCGGGTGCTGGGAAGCTTGACGTGATTGGAGTAGAACGACAGCTCGCCGTCTTCGCTCACGTCGTACTCGTCTGGAATCAGCCGCGCAACAACAGTATTCGGCGTTGATGGCGCAGTGAGTACCCGCTCGGCGGTCGTCAGGTCGATGATGGGCGGGGTGTAATCGTCAACAACCTCGATACCGGGGAGCCCCGTACCAGTCAGGTTGTCGATGCTGCCGAGGGCCGGCGGGCGGGGATTCAACAGCGGATCGAACGTCACCACGTAATCGCCCAGCGTGCCGGTCACATCCACACCGTTGTTGCCGACCACCGCACGCAACGCATCCCGCAACGCAGTCACCGTCGTGGTTTTCGTCAACCACTGCGTCGGGTTTCTCCCCCACACCAATGCCCATTGGCCGCCGGTGACGTTGCCGGTGAACCTCACATACTGCTTCAACCCGGCTTTGTAATCAGCCGGTTCCACCGTCGGTACCAGCACCGTCACCGGATCGTAGGTGTACGACTTTTTCCCGATCGTCACCGTTCCGAACCGGGCGGTGAGTAGTAACGCCTTGTCGCCGAGGCCCATGATGGACGACTTGGCAACGATGTCCACACCGTCGACGCTCGAGCCTGCACCCGGTAGCCGCAACACACCGGATTCGACCTGCGCCTGAACGGGGACCAGTAGCAGCGTCGTCGGCGGGTCCGCATCCTGCACCCGAATCTCGGGGGTGTCCGGGTCGCCGGCGACCGACAGGGTGAGGGTCACCGGCATGTTCGGCGTGTACAGGTCTGGGGTGGTGCCGGGATCGCCCGTCGCGCCGGCACTGTCGGCCACGATCGCGTCGTAATGGCCGACCACCCGGCAATAGGTCAGCACGTCATAATCAGCCACGGCGTCGCGCCCTCCAATCGTCGCGGCGCGGTTTCAGTCCGCGCCAGATGTATCCGCATGTGGCGGCGAACAGGAACGCCGCCACAATGCCCGTGAACCACAGCAGCTCATACGGGCGGGTGACCGCGGCGCGCACCGCGACGATCGCGCACCAGACGGCGAAACAGGTCGCAATCTTGAGTGATTCCCGCGCAACGGTTCTCACGATTACCTCCTACAGTCCTAGTGCGCCGAGTAGGCCGCCGATCAGGCCGCCGCGCGGCCGGGGGCCACCGGTGCCGCCCGGCGTGTCGTTTTTGTTGCACTGCGCTAGGTGTTCCTGCCTGTACTCCGGTTTCGCGCAGTTGGTGATGTCGGTCGACGGCGCGAGCGGTGCCACGACGATCACCACTGCGCTAGCGGCCACAATCGGGATCCGGTAGCGGTGCACGGCGCGCCTCGTTCTGTCGTTGACGATCCTGCGATGCGTCGATCGCAGCGTTGGTCCGCTCGGTGACCCCGATCGCGTATTGCTGCCGGGCGGGGTCTGCGCCATCGAGGCGCGCGATTTCGGGCGGCGGGTTCAGCAGTGCCCGCAACCATCCGGCCAGCGCGTCGCGCTGCGCCTCAGATTCGGCGTCGTTTTCGGTGGTGATTTGCCGCGACTGCCGAATGGCGGTGATAAGCACCTGTTGGCACTGCCGGGTCTCGGCGGCGAACCGCTGTGCCTCCGCAGCGATTTGGTGCGACTCATCAGCGTTCGCATTGGTTTGAACCACCGACCACACCATGAACGCCACACCGAGCAGCGCGCCGACGTGCCGCATGTCGACCGTGAGGGCGGGACGCACCGGCCGGTGATGCCGCCACGCCTTCAACCCGCACCACGCCCGCGACAACACGAACCCCACCAGCAAGCCGACCCAAAACGTCCACGACGTAAACAGGTTGGCGACAACGCTACTCATCGTCACCACCGCCCTTCGGATCGGTGAGAGGCGGCTTCTCGGCCTCTGCGTCCTCGGGGTGTTCCCGTTCGGCGACTCGCGTCAACGCGTCGGCCTTGTCGTTGGCGCGGTCCGCTTTCGTTTCCGCACGGTCGGCGGTATTGGACACGTCGGCGTCGCGCTTGCGCTTGTCACCGGTCGCCGCGCCGAACACTGCACCGCCGGCGAGACCCACCAACGTCACCATCCCTTGTGGGGCGGTGTCCACGATCTCCCACACGATATAGACGGCGATGACCACCACCGCCGCTAGGAACGTCCAAAACGTGTCGGACGCCCACCACACGCGGTGCCGTGGCCGATCACCCCACGGTGACACCGAAACCCGCTACTCGGTGCCCGGTGCGGGGGCTGCCGACACCGGCGACGTCGCGGTGAACTGCGACGCGTACACGCTATTGACCACGGCGGCAGCCAATCCGACGATCAGCACCGGTGTCGAATCGGCGGCATAGCCGATACCGGCGACGATCGCCTGACCTGCGCCGAGGACCGCGTACACCAGGCGTCGTCCGCCGTCGTTGGAATTGGCGAACGACACTGCGGCGTCGACGATGCCGAGGACCGCGGGCACCGCCACGGCCACGATCAGCCCCTTGGGGTCGGCCCACGCGACTTGGGCGGTGCCGAACACCACGAGGACCGCGGTGACGATGCGGTGCAGCAGGTCCCGCCAATCGGCGGCGGTGCGTAGCGGATTCACGCCCGGCGCGGGCACGGCCGGGGTCAGGTCGGTCGGGTTGGTCATCGTGCATTCCCCTTCTCTTATGCGGCGGCCGGGATACGCCCGGCCCAATCACGGACGTGCTGGATGCCGAGGCCGACGTACGTTTGGCCCGGCCACACTTCGCTCGTGTCGTACGAAATGTGGTCGCGGGTCGGCGGATTCGTGGTGGCGAACTTCAACCCGATTACCGCGGCCTGCGCGGCGGCGGAGACACCGGTCGGGTTCTGCGTCGGCACCAACAGGCCACCGAGGGCTGCCATCGTCAACGGCAGAGCGAACCCCAGCAGACCCGCCGGGCCGCCCGCGAGCGCCCCGAACACCGCAGGCAAGCTGATACCGGCCTCGTTCATAATCACCGGAATCTGCTGCACCACAGCCATCGTCGTGCCAAGGAAATCCTTCAACTCGACCTTGGTCACCATGTCGTAGGCGGTGTCCATGATGTCGCCCACCGCGTTATCGGGCACCGACGTGTACATGTCGCCCGGCTTGGCGAGCCAGCAGTGCCGGGCGTCGCGGATGTCGCCGTAATGCCATGTGGCGATACCACGTCCGGGGCACGGCACCCCGCCGTAGTACGCGCCGCCGGCGGGCCGGGTGGGGTCGCCGAGGCTGAACGAACACAAGTAGTTGTCCGGGTAGTTGGCTTGCAGCCATTGCCGGAACAGGGCGGCCGCGACCGCGCCCGCCGAGTAGCCGCCGATCACCACCTTGATGCGCGGGTTGGCCCGGTACCGCTCGAGGAATATGCGTTGCGCGTCAGCGAATGCGAGGTCGACGGCGTGCGCCATCGACGGGTCGTTCATGCTGCCGGCGGTGCCGACCGGTATGCCGCCCATGGTCGCGGCGAATGCGGGCACCACCAGTTCCACCAGGTCGGCGCACGCCCGGAAAATCTTGTACACGGGGTCGTCGTCGGTGCCGCCGGTGCCGCGGAATGCGATCCCGAGGTGGCGTGCTTTCGGCGGGGCCGGGGCGGTGACTCGCGGGATGATGCCGAGCTGCACCTTGGTTGCCCAGTCGATCGCTGTCGAGGCGGGGTCGACGTCCGGGGCCGGGCGTCGGCCGGCATGGACGTCGACGTGCACCGCCGATTTCCACTGCACCAACACCTCACCGAACGCGGGAGTGAACATCGGTGTGGTGTCGCCGCCGAGCCGGCCCGCGGCCAGCCCCTTGGCGATACGCCGCAGCTTGTCCTTCGCCGCCGCGATGTCCGGGTTGCTATCCCCCACCTTGTACTGTGTTGGCTGCCAGCCCATTACGTCACCACGCTTTCAGTGCGGCCGCGGTCATCGGTCCTACGATCCCGTCGGCCACGAGACCGGATCGGCGTTGGAACTCGCGCACGGCCGCGTCGGTGGCCGGGCCGAATACGCCGTCTACATCGAGGTGTCCCGCGTAGTCGTCGTAGGCGAATTTGAGCCGGTGCTGCACGGCCATCACCCGGTCGACGTTGTTGCGCGGGTTGTTGATGTACAGGGGGTTCGCAGCGAGGTCGGCGTACTTGTCGGGGTTGGTGCCCGGCGCGACGACCGGCGGCAGCGCGACAAGCGGGGGCTGTTCCACACCGGTCAGGAATCCGGTCACCCGCCGCAGGAACTCGTTCACCGGGAAATTGGTGCCGGGGTCGGTGTGCCCGCCTCCCCACGTCCCGAAATCGACGTGCCCACAGATACCGTCGAGACCCCACGGTGGGCGGCCACGCCCGCCAATCCACACCGGCGGAATGTTGTACTTCTGGCACCACCACGCGACAACCTCCGCGCCGTTGGTCAGCGCAGCATCCTCGTTTATGCCATCGTTGGCGGCGTTCGGATCAAGCCACTGGTCGCGGGACCAACCGGCGTAGCTGTACGAGAAACACCAATGGAACGCGTAGTGATTCGCGCTCTTGGCCGACCACGGGGCCTGATCCTCGGCAACGATTTTCAGCTTCTCGCGGTCATCGCCGATGCCGTGGTAACTGACCTTGTTAGCGGGGTTGCCGAGGAACCCCCGAGGCCGCGAGCCGTGTTCGGCCCCTCCGAGGTGTGCACACCAATCCACCGAGGCACGCCAGGTGCTTTCCGCGGTTCGTGGTTCGGTGACCACATCGCACCGGTGAACGGGTCCGACAGCGACGGCCGCCCACCCGTCGGCGGCGCGACGACGATCGGCGGTGCGGGCGGTGCGGGCGGCGGAACCGCGGGGGCAGGCTTGTCGGCGACCGGAATGCCGGGCGGCACCGTCGACCCGGCAGGGGCCGGCGCGATCACCGGCAGATCAGCGAACGCGTATCCCTTGTAGAGGTCAGCGTGGATCAGCGAGAACGCCTGTTCAAAGTCGATCCAGTAGAAGAACGGCCGGAATCCGCTGTCGGCGATCGCCAGGGCGGGGCGGCCGTTGTTGCCTTCGTCGGACCAGCCCACCACGGTCACGTAGTGAAAGGTTTTGGTGTTGCCGTACGACGGGTTCGGCGACCCCTTCACCCCGCGCGGCCGGTTATTCGGCGGCACAACGAAGTTCAGAATGACGGGGTATCCGTTGTCGATCGACCGGACGCAGTTCCACCAGAACTCGGTTTTGCGCACATCCGCCGGGCGGGCCGGGCTGCCGATCTTGAGGCCGCCGGGATAGACCGATGTGTAACGCGCGTCGGGCAACCGCTTGTCGAGGCAGCGAGTCTCGATCAGCCCAACATTGTCGGTGCCGTTCTGCGTGGTGCCGATTTCACGAGCGAGGGTGTTCTCGTCGACGCGGATGCCGCGCGAGTTGAGCGTGACCTGTGCCGACGCGGGGCCACACCAATAGCCGGTGTCTTGCGGCGTTATGGACCGGTCGAACGGTAGGACTCGTGTCGTCAAGTTCGGAACTCCCGCGCTGTTGGTGTGCTAACACCAGGCACGCTACGAGCACCGTGGCGAACAGGCACGCACACACAACCGCCACCAGCAACGCCCACTGTCCGGCCGCGAAACCGGCGAGATAGTGGGCGTCGGCGATCATCCGGGGAACAACACCTGAGTCAGATAGTGATCCATCATGGTCAGCGGATGCCGCCACGTGTGGTCGCCGCTCGGCCGGTCACAGATCACACACCGCGCCTCAGGCGGGACAGGTGGCGGTACGGCTACCGGCCGGGGCGGCGACACGAACGGGCTATACCAATCCTCCGGGTGCCGGATCAGATCATCGGCCACGGCCACCGCCGCCTTTCCTGATAACGGGGTCTTATGTCGGCTCGTCAGGTGCCTTTGACGTTCATCACTTGGCGCAGCTCGTGCACGATATCGACCAGGTCGGCCGCGTCGGCCATCACGACGTCGATGTCCTTGTAGGCGTCGGGGATCTCGTCGATCCACTCATCACCGTGGCGGTACTCGATGCCCTGCATCCGGTCGGCCAGATCCTCGGCGGTGTACCGCTTGCGGGCCTCGGTGCGCGAGAATCGGCGGCCGGCACCGTGCGGTGCCGAGCACAGGCCAGCCTGATTCCCCTTGCCGCGCACGATGTACGAGCGGGTGCCCATCGACCCCGGGATGATTCCTAGCTTGCCCTCGTGGGCGTCGATCGCGCCCTTGCGGGTGAGCCACACGTCACGGCCGCCGTGTTGTTCTTTTGTCGTGTAGTTGTGGTGGGTGTTGACAACGGTCTCGATGAAGTCGCTCACGTCGTCGTTGGGTGCCTCGATCCAATCGGCGAACACCCGCGCGAATCGGTCCATCATCTCGGCGCGGTTCTCCATCGCGAATCGCTGCGCCCAGTTCAGCTCCCGCAGGTAGGCCGAGAACTCCGGCGTGCCCTGCACGAGGTAGGCCAGATCCGAGTTGGGCAGGTCGATCCACCAACGCTTGCACAGGTGTTGGGCTATCTTGATGTGCTTCTGGGCGATCTTGTTTCCGACGCCCCGGGAGCCGGAGTGTAGGAACAGCCAAACTCGGTCCGCCTCATCGAGACATAGTTCGATGAAGTGATTACCGCCGCCCAGCGAGCCGAGCTGCTCGCGCCACTTCGGCGAATGCGACAGGTCGACGTTGAGGTGCGTCTTATCCTCACCGTCGTCGCCCGGCCACGCCTGGTTCTGAAGGGTGACGATGCGGGCCTCAGTGAAGGGGAAGCGGTCCAGGTCGTGGTTGTAGTTGCCGGGCGACAGCGGAATGGCGGCCTCGATGCCTTCGCGCAGCTTGGCCAGATCGCGGCCAGCGACGTCTGCTGCGGTGAACGTGGTTCGCCCGGCGATCATGCCGCACCCGATGTCGACACCGACCGCCGCCGGGATCACCGCGTCGAGTGAAGGGATGACCGTCCCGACCGCCGAGCCCTTGCCGCTGTGGGCGTCGGGCATGAGCGCGACGTGCGGGTGCACGAACGGCAGCGAAGCGGTTTCCTTGGCCTGCTCGATCGTGTTGTCGTCGATGTGCGAGGCAAAGTTCAGCAGCTTGTGGCCGTCGATCCGGTGGACTGTCATGCTTTCGATTCTCCTATTGCCGTCGATTGGGTTTTGCCGATAACCGTGCGTCCTGTCAGGGCGTCGGCTTGAGGCTGTCGACGTAGGCGGTGATGGACTCGGCGGTGATGAATCCGCGCGTTCCGATTTTGACCTTGGTCAGTTTCCCGGCGGCCACCAAGTCGTAGAGCATGGTCCGGCCGATGCCGCCGAGGCGGCGGCGGGCGTCGTTGATGTCGAGTAGCAGTTGCTCGGTCTGCGTTTCCATAGCTGGAATGATCCGCCGCGAGGTGACACAATCGCGTACGCGGCAGCCCGCGCACATCCGCCCGTGGCCGTAAATACGCCGTCGGCGCGGGTCCGGCACCGACCACAGTGTTGTACCCCGTCACCTACAGCAGAGGACACCACGCATGGGCAAGCGAGCGAACGGCGAGGGGACATACCGGCTACGCCCGAACGGCGACTGGGAGGCCCGCCTGTCGTACACCGACCCCGACACCGGGGAACGCAAACGCGCCTCGTTCTACGGCAAGACACAACGCGCCGCCCGCGCCGAACTGAACAAGGCCCGCGATCGGCTCGATGCCGGCTCACCGGTGCGCGACGCCACCGACACCCTCGCCGCATGGCTTGAGCATTGGCGCACAACCACACTGGCCGTGTCCGACCGCAAACCGTCCACCCGATCGCTGTACGACCGACTCGCCCGCAACCACCTCGAACCCGCACCCCTCGGCACCATCGCCCTCGACCGCCTGCGTCCTTCCCACGTCGAGGCTCTGATTCTGCGGATGCGCACCACCTACAAACCGGCCCCGGCCGACGCCGACCTAGACCACGAACCCGTCCGCGCGCTCGCCGACGCCACCGTGCTCTTGACCTATCACGTGCTGCGCACTGCCCTCGACGGCGCGGTGCGTGATGGCCTGCTGGCGCGTAACCCGGCCGCCGCGGTGAAGCGCCCCACCGTGCAACGCACCGAGGCCCGATACCTCGACGTCGACGAGGTGGCCGCGCTACTGCGCGCCGCCGAGTCCTCGCGCTACCACCCCGCCCTCGTGCTGATCGCCGCGACGGGGCTGCGGTCCGGGGAATGCCTCGCGCTGCGATGGGACGCCGTGGACCTTGATGCGGGCACACTGCGCGTCACGGCCACGGTGAGCGCCGTTGCGGGCCGCCTGACTATCACCGAGCCGAAAACCGTCCGATCGCGCCGTGAGGTGCCGCTGAACCCCGCGGTGGTGGCGATGCTGCGCCGGCACCGGGCCGCGCAGCTCGCCGAGCGCATGCGGGCGGCGAACGTGTGGACCGATCACGGGTTGGTGTTCGCCACACAGTCGGGCGGCCCGGTCGCGCCGGGCCGCCTGCTCGAGACCGCCCGCCGGGCGGCAGCCGCGGCGGGAATCGAGGGGGTGCGGGTGCATACCCTGCGCCACTCGGCGGCGGTGGCGTGGCTCGAGGCCGGGGTGCATATCCGCGGTGTCGCCGACCTGCTGGGCCATTCGTCGATCGCCACGACGGGCGACGTGTACGGCCACACCTCGGATGCGACGGCGCGGGCCGCGGTCGACGGGCTGGCCGATCGCCTCGGGTTGGCGGACGGCGGCGGAATCTAGCGCGTTGGGGTATGCGTTGGGGTAGAGCCCGGCCGCCGACGCTGCGCGCACGCTGTTTCGCGCAGGTCAGGGTGACGTCACGCCGGCGACCGTATGTAATTCCGTGTTACGGCGCTGCTGCAGTCGTCATCAGCAGTGCAGATTGCCCGGCACCGTCTGGTCGACGAAGTAGTTCACGATCGCCGAGTCGACGCACTGGTTCCCGTTGAACACGGCGGTGTGCTGAGTGCCGTCGAAGGTGATCAACGGCGCGTTGAGTTCTCGGGCCAGGTTGACCCCCGCCTCGTACGGCGTGGCGGGGTCGTGGGTCGTGGAGACGACGACGACGCTGCCGGGCGGCGCGGGCGTGGCGGGATGCGGTGCCGAGGTGGGCGGCACCGGCCAGAACGCGCAGATGTCGCGGGGCGCCAGACCGGTGAACTGACCGTAGGCCTGGAACGGTGCCAGCTCACGCGTGCGGCGGTCGATGTCGGCCCACGTTGCCGAATCTGTCGGAGTGGGGCCGTCGACGCAGCGGACGGCGTTGAATGCGTCCTGCCCGTTGCTGTAGTGGCCGTAAGGGTCGCGGCCCTCGTACTCGTCGGCCAGCATCAGCAGATCGCCGGCGTCGGTCTTGCGTTGCAGTCCCAACAGCCCGCTGGTGAGGAACTTCCAGTACTGCGGGGTGTACAGCGCGTTGAAGGTGCCGGTGATGGCGTCCTGGTAGCTCAAGCCGCGCGGGTCGGATGTCGGGGCCGGCTTGGTCACCAGCGGATCGACCAACTGGTGGTACCGGTCCACCCAGTGCGCCGGGTCGGTGCCGAGCGGGCAGCCCGTCGACTTGGCGCAGTCGGCGGCGTAGTCGTTGAACGCCACCTGGAAGCCGGTCATCTGCTCGATGATCGAGTCGACGGCGTTCTGGGCGGGATCGATCGCCCCGTCCAGAACCATGGTGCGAACCCGGTCGGGGAACTTCTCCAGGTACGCGGTACCCAACTCGGTGCCGTAGCTGAACCCGAGGTAGTTGATCTGGTCGTCGCCCAGGACCTGGCGGACGGTGTCCATATCCTTTGCGGCCGAATCGGTTCCGACGCCGGCGAGGAAGGCGGTACCCATCTTGTCCGCGCATTCCTTGACGTAGTCGCGGTTGATCTGTTCGATCGCGGCCACCCCGGCGGGGCTGTAGTCGACCATCGGGTTCTTGCGCCAGGCGTCGAATTGGGCGTCGGTGCGGCAGCGCACCGAAGGCGTCGAGTAGCCGACCCCGCGCGGGTCGAATCCGACGATGTCGAAGTGCTCGGTGATCGGGCTGCCTTCCAACGCGAACGCCATTCCGGCGGCCGAGTCGACCGCCGAGGCGCCGGGCCCACCGGGGTTGACGAACAGCGCGCCGATGCGCTGGCCGCTGGCCGGAACCTTGATGACGGCCAACTGTGCTTGTGGCCCAGTGGGATCGGTGGCGGTGATCGGCACGGGCACCGCGGTGCACTGCGCGGTCGGGAGGTCGTGGGCGTTATCGCCCAGGAAGCGCTGGCAGCTTCCCCACGTAACTTGTGGCGCTGTCGTCTGACCGGCTCCGGGGTTCGGGGCGGCAACAGCCGGCGAGGCCATGACACCGGCCGCCAGTGAAACACAGAGTGAACCCAAGAACGCAGCCGAGCCGAGCCGGCTCGTGCGTCGCATGGCGATCATCGTCCCACGGCCGCGCGGTCGGTATGACGGCGAGCCGGTCACACTCCGATCTCAGATGCGGTCAAGATCGGTAACAATTGTTGACGCCGACGTAGAAGTCTTGTGGGACAAGTTGTTTGACGTCAGCACGTGGCGCCGGGCGGCGGCAGCTTCAGGTCCACGAGGTAGGCGGCGGCGTAATTGTCGACGCAGGTGTTGCCCTGGAAGACCACCGTGTGCTGAGTTCCGTTGAACGTCAGCAGCGCTCCGCCGAGTTGCTTCGCCAGGTCGACGCCCGCCTGGTACGGCGTCGCCGGGTCGTTGGTCGTCGAGACCACAAGCACCGGCGGCAGCCCCGGCGCCTTGACCGCATGCGGCGTGCTGGTCGGCGGCACCGGCCAGAAGGCGCAGGTGCTCAGCGGGGCGTGGCCGGTGAAGTCGCCGTAGCTCATGAACGGCGCGACCTCGCGCATCTTCTTGTCTTCCTCGATCACCTTCTGCCGGTCGGTGATCGCCGGCTGGTCCACGCAATTGACCGCGATCCGCGCGTCGGTGGCGTTGGTGTAGCGCCCCCTGGCATCCCGGCGCATGTACATGTCGGCCAGCGCCAGCATGGTGTCCCCGCGGCCGTTGGTCATCTCGGTCAGGCCCTGGGTCAGATGCCGCCACAGATTCGGCGAATAGAGCGCCATGATCGTTCCGATGATCGCGTCGCTGTAGCCCAGGCCGCGCGGGTCTGAGGTGGGCAGTGGCTTGTCGACCAACGGGTCGACCAGGCTGCGATAGACGTCGACGGCCTTGTCGGCGTCGTTGCCCAACGGGCAGCTCGGATCCTTGACGCAGTCGGCGGCGTAGTCGTTGAAGGCCTGCTGGAATGCCGCGGCCTGATCGATGTCGGCCTGGATCGGGTCGGCGTTGGGATCGACGGCACCGTCGAGGATCATCGCGCGCACCTTGTCCGGGTACGCCTCGGCGTACGCCGAGCCGATCCGGGTGCCGTAGGAGTACCCGAGGTAGGTGAGCTTGTCGTCGCCGACGGCGGCGCGCAGCGCATCCAGATCCTTGGCGACGTTGGCGGTGCCGATGTTCTCCAGGAAGTCCTTGCCCATTTTGTCGACGCAGCGCTGGACGAAGGCCTTGGTCTCACCCTCGATGTGGTCAATACCCTTGGGGCTGTAGTCGACCTGCGGATCGGCCCGGAGGCGGTCGTTGTCGGCATCGGAGTTGCACCACAACGCCGGGGTGGACGCGCCGACACCGCGCGGGTCGAAACCGACCATGTCGAAGCCCTGCCGCACCGAGCTGGGCAGGTTCTCCACGATGCTCGACGCGGCCTCGATGCCGGACTCGCCAGGGCCGCCCGGGTTGATGATGAGCGAGCCGATCTTCTGCCCGGTCGCCGGGAAGCGGATCAGAGCAAGCGTCGCCACGGGGCCATCCGGCTTGGCGTAGTCGACGGGCACGGCGATCTTGCCGCATTCCGCCCCGGCCGGGATCGGCAGCGCATTGCCACCGCCGCCGCCGGCCAGCCGGCACGGGCCCCACTGCACGGGCTGGCCGACCTGCGGTCCGGCGAGCACGGCCATCCCCGACACCGTGGAGCTGCAGCCGGCACTCACGACGAGCGCGGCCACGGCGGGGAGCACCAGAGCGGTGCGGACAGCGCGTGATCTCCGGTCAAGCCTCATGGCAAACATGCTGCCATGCTCGGCGGGGGTGCCTTGCACACCGACCCGCCCGAGCAGCTCATCGGGTGGCGTCGAGCAGTTCCTTCATGCCGACGGCGAAGTCGTCGGCCAGGTCCCAGAGATCCGGTAGGAGCTCGGGGCAACTGATCAATCCGACGTCGAGTTTGCCGTTGAGCGACATCACCGTGATGTTCAGTCCGGAGCCGTGGAAGATCGGCCCCAGCGGATACATCGCGCTGACTTCGGCGCCCAGGAAGTACAGCGGAATCTGCGGGCCGGGCACGTTGGACACCACGAGGTTGTGCACCGGGCGCGCTTCGGTCAGGCGGCTGCGGGCGTAGACCCGCATGGCGATGCCGAAGACCGCCGGGCCGGCGAATTGACTCCAGTCCTGAAGCAGGGTGGCCCCGATCGCCGAGCTGTGTTCCTTGGCGGTGGTGTTCGCCTCGGCGATGGCCTTCAGCCGTTCGGCCGGATCGGCGATGTGGGTCTCCAGCTTGGTGAACATGCCGGATACCTGGTTGCGACCCGGCCGGTCCGAGCGGTCATGCACCGACACCGGGACCATGGCAACCAGGGACGACTCGGGAAGTTCGTCGCGGTCCAGCAGGAACTGCCGCAACACCCCGGCGACCAGGGCCATCACCACATCGTTGACCTTGACGCCGAAGTAGTTCTTGACCGTCTTGATGTCCTCGAAGTCCAGTTCGGCGAATGCGACATTGCGATGGGCGGTGACGCTGGCATTGAACTTGGTCTGCGGCGCCGCGAACGGGGCCGCCATCGCCCGGCCACCCACCGCACGCTGGACGGTGTCGACGACGGTGCTGATGGTGCCGGGCAGCACCTTGGTGGCCAGTGTCAGTGGCCGGGTGGCGAACCGGCCCAGCCCGCCGAGCGCGATCCGGAGCTGGTTGGTGTCGCCCTGTCCGTCGACCGGGTCCGGCGGCGGAGCATCCGGTTCGGTGCTGCACAGCTGCGACATGAGATTGGCACCGGTCACCCCGTCGACCGCGGCGTGGTGGACCTTCGTCAGCACGGCGAGCCGGCCGCCGTTGCGGGCGTCGGTACCGCCGACACCCTCGATGACCCAGGTCTCCCACAGCGGGTGGCGGCGATCCAGCGGCAGCGAGGCCAGATGGCCGCAGATCTCCCCCAGCTCGACCCGGCCGCCGGGCGCGGGCAGTCCGATGCGATGCAGATGGCGGTCGATCTCGAAGTGCTCGTCTTCCACCCACACCGGATGGTCGAGGTTGAGGAAGCTGTTGGCGAGCCGTTCGCGGAAACTCGGAATTGCCTTGACCCGCAAGGCCAATTCGTCGCGAAGTCGCTCGAAGCTGTAACCGCCGGGGATCGTGGACGCGTCGAGCTCCAGGATCGAACACACATGCAGTGGCTGTGAGGGAGTTTCTAGATAGAGGAAGCTGGCATCGAGGCCGCTGAGTCGCTGCAGGTGTTGCACCATGCCGCCGATGGTATGCCGGTGCACCGAGAGCAGGTGTGAGAAAGTCCACTTCACTGTTCGTTCACCTTTGTGTGCGGTGGTGGCACACTTGATGGCGTCAAGCGAACCCGGGGACCCGGATGGGCCTCGAGGATCGGCAAAGACGATCACTAGGGACAAAGATGTCTGAACAGACTGTCTACGGCGGCGCTTCCTCGTCGCCTGTTTCGCGCACGAAGGTCCGCACCCACCACTTGCTGAAGTGGAAGTCCGAAGGCCACAAGTGGGCGATGCTCACCGTGTACGACTACTCCACAGCCCGCGCCTTTGACGAAGCCGGTATCCCCGTCCTGCTGGTCGGCGACTCCGCGGCCAACGTCGTCTACGGCTACGACACCACCGTGCAGGTCTCGGTCGACGAGTTGATCCCCCTGGTTCGCGGTGTCGTCCGCGGCGCGGAGCATGCGCTCGTCGTGGCCGATCTGCCGTTCGGCAGCTACGAGGAAGGGCCCACCCAGGCCCTGCGCACCGCGACCCGGTTCATGAAGGAGACGGGTGCCCACGCGGTGAAGCTCGAGGGCGGCGAGCGGGTCGCCGAGCAGATTGCAACCTTGAGCACCGCAGGCATTCCGGTGGTCGCCCACATCGGGTTCACCCCGCAGAGCGTCAACGGGCTGGGCGGTTTTCGCGTCCAGGGCCGCGGCGACGCCGCCGAGCAGACCATCCACGACGCGATCGCGGTCCAGGAGGCCGGTGCCATCGCCGTGGTGATGGAGATGGTGCCCGCCGAGCTGGCCACCCAGATCACCGGCAAGCTGACGATCCCGACCATCGGCATCGGCGCCGGGCCCAACTGCGATGCGCAGGTGCTGGTCTGGCAGGACATGGCCGGACTCACCATCGGCAAGACCGCCAAGTTCGTCAAGCGATTCGGTGATGTCGGCGGCGAATTGCGCCGCGCGGCAACGCAATACGCGCAAGAAGTGGCGACCGGCGCGTTCCCGGCCGAGGAGCACAGCTTCTAGCTGTTCCGGTCCCGATACGCCTCCAACAGCCGCAGCCAGAGCTCGCTTACCGTTGGAAAACACGGCACGGCGTGCCACAGGCGGTCGATAGGAACCTCGCCCGCGACGGCGACGGTCGCCGCGTGCAGCATCTCGCTGACTCCGGGACCGACCATGGTGACACCGAGTGGAATACGGCGGCTGTCGTCGACCACCATCCGCGCCCTGCCGCGATAGCCGTCCGCGTAGAGCTTTGCTCCCATCACCACATCGCCGATCTCGATGTCGACCACGGATACTTGATGACCGGCGGCGCGGGCTTGTCGCTCGGTCATTCCGACCGAGCCGGCTTCAGGATCGGTGAAGAACGTCTGCGGGACGGCCCTCGTGTCGGCGGTCGCGACATGCGGGCTCCACGCGCTGGTTTCCACTTCACCTGACCGAGCCCTGGTGGAAATCACCGCCGCCGCTATTCGGGCTTGGTACTTGCCTTGATGAGTCAGAAGAGCACGATGATTCGCGTCCCCTGCGGCATAGAGCCAGTCCCCCGCGACACCGGTGACCGTGAGGGCGTCGTCGGTGTCGAGCCAGGTTCCCGGCACCAACCCGACAGTCTCGAGGCCCATGTCGCCGGTCAGCGGCTTGCGGCCGGTTGCGAACATCACCTCGTCGACTTCGACCGTCGTGCCGTCGTCTAGATCGACCGCGATCGCCGCCGAAGCCTCACGGCGCAGCCGTTGCACGTTCACCCCGGTACGAACGTCGACTCCAGCGTCGCCCAACCCTCGTTCGATGGCTTCTGCGACGAACGACTCCATATCGGCGAGAATGCGAGAGCGCACCAGCAGAGTGACGGATGAGCCCAGACCGTGCCACGCGGTGGCCATCTCGACGGCGACCCCACCCCCACCGACGATGGCCAGGCGGCGCGGGACCTCACTCGAGTCGGTGGCTTCCCGATTGGTCCAGGGATGCACCTCTTCCAACCCGGGCACGTCCGGGATGGCGGCGCCACTACCGCTGCTGACCACCACGGCGTGGCGAGCGGTCAGAGACACGATGTCGCCGGCCGACGACGTCACGGTCACGCGACGGTCGCCGTCAAGACGGCCGTGTCCACGGAACAGATCCGCGCCCATGGCAACCACCGCGTCCGCCTGACCGCTGTCGTCCCAGTCCGTGACATAGCGGTCCCGGCGCCCGAACACACCGCGGCTGTCGAGTACACCGGTCACCGCTTCGCGCGCTCCATCGACGCGGCGGGCGTCGGCGACGGCCAGCACGGGACGAAGGAGAGCTTTACTGGGCACACAGCCCCAGTACGAGCATTCGCCGCCGACGAGTTCCTGCTCAACGACCGCCACAGTCAAACCCGCTGCACGACAACGGTCGGCGGCGGTCTGGCCGACCGGACCGGCGCCGATCACGACAACGTCGTACACATTCTCGGTCATGATGTGTACACCGTTCGCTCGCTGGCATCGACCAATAGCTCGTCGGGGTCGAGTCCCCGGTCGACACCGTGGGGTAAAACGGTCTGTCCTGGCTCCAGGTGCAATCTGTGACCGTCGATGTCGACGTCGATTTTCTCCGGCTCGAACGACACCATGTTGCGCACGGCCCCCACCTCCGGCCAGGCGTCGATGTATGACCAGGCGGCGCGGCTTCGCTGCGCGACGGTGTAGTAACTGGCCAATCCCTTGTACGGACAGAATGTTTGGCCGTCGGCCGGGATGAGCGTCGACTCGTCGATATCGGCGCGGGGTACATACCAGCGAGGTGCGAAACCCGACTCGTAGAGCACCGCCGGCCGCCAGGTGTCGGCAACGACGCGATTACCGTCACGCACGACAAGATGTCGCGACGTAGAGCGAATGTCGATGCGATGATAGGGATCGGCTGCATGTCCGACGATGCGATCCTCCTCTTCATAGAACGCATCCATCGCCCGCCACGCGAAAGCGATGTGCCCGTCCAACACACGAGCATGCTCCGGCAGCGCGGTATGGCACCAGGCAGCCCGGCGGGTGGTGCGGTCTCTCACCGTCACCGCGAACCATCGGGTCAGCCCGAGATCGCTGTGCTCAGTGGAGTATTCCTCGACCTTAAGCGCTGCCGACTCGACGGCATCGCGCGGGAAGTAGGCCACCGGGTAGCGACCTGGTTCGTGCAGCAGCATGACGTCTTCACTGTCGGCGATCCAGAGGTCGCCGAAGCGCACTCTCATGCGACGGCGCAGCGGTTCCACGAAGAGCAGTCGTTCGGGAAGCGGCTGAGCGGTCAGGAAATGACCGACAGCCCCGGCGGCCAAGGGCCCTTGTTGCCACGCCAAACCCATGATGCTCACCTTTCGGGGCAATGTGACAATTGGGTTGTTCGTCCCATTATTATGGGCCGCACAGCCCAAAAAGTCCAGTGCGTTCCGCAGTTGCGATTACCGCTTGCGCTTGGCCGGTCGGACCGCGAATGTCCGAACGTAGTCAACGGCGGCATTGACATTGACTCGCAATGGTTCTGGGTCACCAGTGACGTGGGTAAGCATTGCTCCGCCCTGGTGAGCGATCACCAGACTTGCCGCGAGGTGTTGCGGAGAAGCTTCGGCAGCAAGTTCGCCGCGGTCGCGCATTGCGGTCAGACCCGCGACGAAAATTCCGATCCACTCGTCGTATCCGGCAGCGAGATCGGAACGAATCGGCTCGTCGGAATCAATCAGTTCACCAGCCAATGAGCCATACACGCAGCCGCCCAGCCGATACACCGTCTCGATGTCCGCGATACATGCGTCGGCCCACTTCTGCAGATCGTCGATGCAGTCGAACGAACCGAACTTGGGGTCGCTGTGGTAACCGCGGACCTGCTGGCGACGCGACGCGATGACCTCCCGGGTGAGGTCACGCTTGTCCCGAAAATAGTGCGACATTTGCGATCCGCTGACACCCGCTGACGTCCGCACGTCTTCGATGCTCGTGCCGCTCGCACCGCGCTGAAACATCAAGGCGGCCGTGGTATCGATGATGCGGGCCCGGGTCTCGAGTCCTTTGCGCGTGAACCGCTGCTCGACCTTTCGTCCGCCGTCCGTCGGCGCGGGGCGCCGGACACGTCGCGCGGGACGGGGGTACGCAGGGCAGGATCGGTGGCATAGGCTCGAATCCGATTGACCGCGAAGCGAAGTCCGTCCGCCAGCGGCCACTCCTGGCGATAGGTGAATGCCATCGCACCGCTGCCCTGATGCGTTGCCACCAAGACCACGGCAAGTTGCCGCGGGTCGGCTTTGGAGGTCAGGATCCGGCGGTCTCTCATCTGCTGAATAGCCTTCTCGAAGAAGGAGATCCATGCCCAATATCCGTCGGCCAGAGTAGCGCGCGTCTCCGCGTCGGATTTGGCCAGTTGGGCTGCCAACGCGTGATACGTCGGCGTCCCGGCGTAGCCGATACGGCGCAAGTACCGCAGGTTGAGATCGATCCAGGTTTCGAAATCATCGACCGACTCCAGACCGCGGAGCCTGGGCTGACGATGGAAGTCCAGCACCACCTCGATCTGTTTGGCCAATACTGCGCCGATCAGCGCCCGTTTGTCGGCGAAGTAATGGGCAAGCTGTGATCCGCTGACCGAGGCGGCACGGCGGAGAGTCTCGTTGTTCAGGGCCGACAGACCCTCGTCGAGGATCACGTCGGCTGCGGCCGCGACAATCCTGTCCCGAGTCGCCCTACCCCGCTGGGTCAGGCGCCGATTGTCGTCGGGCGCCGGCGGAGACATCGGCCCAGATTACGGCAGTTTTGCCTGTTCACGCCCTCAACGCGCGAGTCGACGTCCAAGGAAGTCGACCATGAGCGCCGCCACGTCGTCGAGGGCCGATTCGAGCAGAAAGTGTCCACCGGCGAGCAAATGGATTTCCGCATCGGGCAGATCCACGGGAAATGCGGCCGCTCCCGCAGGGCCGAAGATCTCGTCCCCACGTCCCCACACCGCAAGCAGGGGCACGCCACTCTGCCGAAAATAGTCGTGCACCTTCGGATACAGCGGAGGGTTCGTCGCGTAGTCGCGGAACAGCGCGAGTTGGATCTCGTCGTTGCCGGGCCGGGACAGCAGCGCGTAGTCGTGGAGCCAACTTTCGGGGTCAACGAGCGTTTCGTCGGCCACGCCCGTGACGTACTGCCAGCGGGTGGATTCCAGGCTGAGAAATCCGCGCAAGGGCGCCTCGGTCTCAGGTGATGGCCGGTCCTGGTAGGCCCATACCCCCGTCCAGAACTCATCGACGAATCCGGCGTCGTAGGCGTTTCCGTTCTGGCTGACCACAGCGGTGATCGCCGACGGATCAGCCAGCGCGAGGCGCCATCCGATCGGCGCACCGTAGTCCTGGACGTAGATGGCGTAGCGGTCAACACCGATATCTCGCAGTAGTCCGGCGGTGAGTGTCGCCAAGGCGTCGAAGGTGTAGTCGAACTCACCGGCCGCAGGCGCGGCCGACAGTCCGAACCCCAACATGTCCGGCGCGATCACGTGGTAACGATCGGCGAGAACCGGAATCAACTGGCGGAACATATATGAGCTCGTCGGAAAGCCATGCAGCAGAACGACTGCCGGTGCATCGAGGGGTCCCGCCTCCCGATAGAACAGACGTTGACCGTCGACCGTCGCGTAACGGTGGTGAACGGATGGCATGACGACTCCTATCTGGGTCAGTCATCCCAATAAATTGGGCTGATTAGCCCAGTATGCGCGTTCAGGGTCGGTCGCACCAGTTAGGTGTTCAGCCATGCACGCCGCGCCTGCGGCCAGACATTCCTGACGCCAGGACTAGCTGAACTCGGGCGCGCGCTTGTTCAGGAAGGCGTCGATACCTTCGCGGCCGTCGACACTGTCGGCGCACGCCGCGATCAGCCGGCCCTCCAGTTCCATCTGCTCCTCGAGCCCACTGCCGAATGTGGTGAGCATCAGCTTCTTGACCGCAGCACCGGAACCCTTTGCCGCAGAGGCGATCTGCTCGGCCAGCACCTGAGCGCGAGCCTCCAGGTCGTCAGCGGGGACAACCTCGGTGACCAGACCCCAGTCCGCGGCTTCGGCCGCCGTCAACGTCCGGTTGGTGAGCATCAGCTCCTGGGTCCGGCGCACGCCGATGATGCGCGGCAGGAAGTAGGAGGAGCTGCCGTCGGGGCTGAGCCCGGCTTTGGTGTAGGCCATGGTGAACGACGCGGTGTCGGCGGCCAGCACCAGATCCCCCGCCACCGCGAGGCTGAACCCCGCACCGGCGGCCACCCCGTTGACCGCCGTGATCAACACGGCATCCATCCGGGCCAGCGTCGAGATCGCGCGGTGCAGATCGTCGGCGATGCCCTTGACGAATCGGCCCGGACCCAACGGGGAGGCCGCCATCGCCTTGAGGTCTCCCCGGCGCAGAAGAACCGGCCGGCGCCGGTGAGGACGACGGCCTTGATCTCGGCCACGTCGCAGCGGGCGGCGACCTGCGCGAGTTCGGCGGTCATCACGTCGTTCATGCCGTTGGCGGCCTCGGGCCGGTTCAGCACGATCCGCGCGATCGGACCGGCCTGCTCGAAGGACAACGTCTGGTAGTCGCTCACGGCCGGAACGTTAGCAACCGAGGATCCGCAGGGCCGCATCGGCGATCACGGCAGGCGTCTCGGGCGTGCACTCCTCGTTGTCGGAGCGCCGGTTGATCACCGATTCGACAAGGCGGAACGGAAGGTCGTCGGCTTCGGCGATCCCGCCGCACTCGGCGATCACCTGCGCCGCGAGCGCGCGATACCGGCGCCGCAACTCCTCACGACTGGCACGGAACCGCGCGAACCGCTCGATGCGCAGTTCCGGCAGCAGGTAGAGCGCGCCGAGGTTCCAGCGGCTGGCGCACAGCTGCGAGCAGTCCGCGATCACCAGGGCGCGCAGTCTGGCCTTGGCCGGCCCGGGACCGGTCAGCAGCTCGCCGGCCAGCCGCAGCGCCTCGTCGACCGTTCCGGCCAGCAGGGCATCGAGGATGTCGTCCTTGGTGGCGAAGTGGTGGTACAGCGATGCCTGGCGGATGCCGACCGCGTCGGCGATCCGCCGGGTCGACGTCCCGGCGTATCCGATCGTGGTGAACAGCTCGGCGGCGGCGTCCAGGATCTCCTCGCGGGCGGTGTTGCCGGGCCGGCGGGACTGTTCGAGCCGGGGCCGGCCGCGCCCGTCGTGGCCCTGGCTGCGCATACGTCATTCTGGCATTCACCGTCGGCGGCGAATACCTGTCACTTGATCGAAATCCAGTCAACCCAGTCGTTACACCGGCGACATTCCCCGGGAACGGCACTTGAGAAAACTTTCACTTGACAGGTAATCGGCTGACTCAGGAGTGCCACGATGACAACCGCGTCGACCGACGGCGCCCGCTCACACGCGCGTTCCCAAGCGAGCGACGCCAGCATGCGGGTGCCCGTTCTGCCCGACGGTGTGGACGACGCCCGGCTGCTCTGGGCCGAGTCCGTGCCCGCGCAGTCCTACGCCACCCGGGTGCTGGGCCGCGGTACCCGCCTGCGCCTGGCAGATCCCGACGGCGGCGCCTGCGCGCACCTGCTGCTGTTCCGGGCCGACGCCTCCTGGGAGCGGCTCAACGTCGCTGACACCATGAAGGTGCCGTGGCAGGCCTACCTCGGGGTGGGCCATCCGCTGCTGTCCGATCAGGGTCGCGTGCTGGCGACGGTCGTGGCCGACAGCTCCGGCCACCACGACCTGTTGTGCGGATTGCCGGCCGCCGGCCAACCCACGATGCTGCTGGCCGCGCTCAAGCACGGGATGGACATTCGCGACGTCGCACCATCGGCGACGCTGTTCAAGGGTGTCCGAGTCGAGGACACCGGAGCGCTCACATTCACCGGATCGGCCGGCCCCGGCGCGGCGGTGGAACTGCTGATCCATCTGCCCGTCGTCGTCGCGGTGGTCAACACCGCCCACCCGCTGGACCCGCAGCCCGCGGTGACCGCACTCGACATCGTGGCCTGGCGTGCCGACGAGGAGCTGACCACCCCGGTGAACACCGATCCCGAATACCTCCGAGCCCTGTTCAACACCGAAACCACTTGGGCGGCAGCACAATGATTCTCGACGAGATCGTCGCGGCCTGCGCACCGTGGTCGGCCATCCTGCGGGCCGGCGTGTGCCTGCAGATCATCGATCTGCACGGCAATCAGGCGGTGGACACCCTGTTCTACGCCGTCACCGGTGACCGGGTCGATCCGGCCGGGCGGTACAGCGCGCAGGCCACCATCGCCGCGCAGCGCAACATCTTCCTGACCACCGGCTCGGTGTTGCGGGCCGCCGACGGCAGGCCGTTGGTGACGATCGTCGCCGACGAGGTGGGTAACCACGACACCATCGCCGGCGCCTGCTCCAAGGAATCCAACACCTTGCGCTACGGCCATCACACCGTGCATCAGCATGCCTGCGCCGAGAACTTCCTCGCCGAAGCCGCCAAGTGGGGAATGGGCAAGCGCGACATCGTCTCCAACGTCAACTTCTTCATGAACGTGCCCGTCGAGGCCGACGGCACCCTGGGCATCGTCGACGGCCTGTCGGCGCCGGGCAAGTCGTTGACGGTGCGTGCCGACACCGACACGCTGGTGCTGGTGTCGAACTGCCCGCAGATCAACAACCCCTGCAACGGATTCGACCCCACGCCGGTGCGGATGGTGATCACCGACTCATGACGATCCTCGAAGTGCAGCGGCCAGGTCTGCTGACCACCGTCCAGGATTGGCCCGGCCGCGTCGGCTACTGGCATGTCGGCGTGCCGCCGTCAGGGCCGATGGACGATCTGTCCTTCCGCGTCGGTAACCGGGTGCTCGGCAACCCCGAAGGAGTCGCCGGCCTCGAATGCACGAAAGCCGGTCCCGCACTGAGTTTCCCCGAGGGCGCCCGGGTGTGTGTCACGGGGGCGGCCGCTCCGGTCACCGTCGACGGCGAACCGGTGCCGCAGTGGCAGTCGGTGCCGATACCTCCGGGTGGGGTGCTGGACATCGGGGTGGTCGACGGTCCGGGTATGCGCTGTTACGTACTGATCGCGGGCGGCATATCTGAGGCCGAATATCTCGGCAGCACAGCGACGTTCACGCTCGGATGCTTCGGCGGGCACGACGGTCGCCCGCTGCGTGCCGGCGACAGGTTGACGATAGGTGACGATCCCGGACCGGCCACGGCCCGGCCGGCTCGCGCCGGCATCGACGAGCAGCCCGCGATCGGTCACCGCTGGCAACTCGCGGTAACCGAAGGCCCGCACGGTGCGCCGGAGTTCTTCACCCGCGCCGACATGGCGACGATCGTCGGCACGGACTACACGGTGCACTTCAACTCCGATCGGACCGGTGTCCGCCTCGTCGGCCCGAAGCCGCAGTGGGCTCGTACCGACGGCGGTGAGGCTGGCCTGCATCCGTCGAACATTCACGACAATGCCTACTGCGTCGGAACTTTGGACTTCACCGGCGATACCCCGATTCTGCTCGGTCCGGACGGCCCAAGCCTGGGCGGGTTCGTCTGCCCGGTCACCGTCGTGCGCGGCGACCGCTGGAAGCTCGGGCAGATGGCACCCGGCGACACCGTGCGGTTCGTCCCGGTGCGCGCCGACCGGGCTCCGTCGCTGGGCAGTATCGGCGCCGACCGGCGGGCGTCGATGCCGCTGGTGATCTCGACCTCCAGCGACGCCGACGACGGTGTGCTGACCAGATTCGTCGGCGCCGAGGGTACCGACGTGACCGTACGGCGTGACGGCGACGGCGGCGTGCTCGTCGAGTACGGGCCCATGGTGCTCGACCTGGCCATGCGCGCACGGGTCCATGTGCTGTACGAATCACTCTCGGCCAGTGCGGTTCCCGGTGTCACCGAGCTGACCCCGGGCGTGCGATCGCTGCAGGTTCAGTTCGATCCGGCCGTGCTGAGCGCGCCCGAGTTGGTCGACCTGCTGGCCCGCACCGAGGAGTCACTGCCCGCCACCGACCAACTGGTGGTGCCCAGCCGCACCGTACGCCTGCCACTGTCCTGGGACGATCCCGCCACCCACGAGGCCATTCAGCGCTACATGCACGGTGTGCGCGCCGACGCCCCGTGGTGTCCGTGGAACATCGAATTCATCCGGCGGATCAACGGTTTGGCCGATGTACAGCGGGTGCACGACACCGTCTACGACGCCCAGTATCTGGTGCTGGGCCTCGGCGACGTCTACCTCGGTGCACCGGTGGCCACCCCGCTGGACCCCCGCCATCGGCTGGTGACCACCAAGTACAACCCGGCACGCACCTGGACACCGGAGAACGCCGTCGGGATCGGTGGGGCCTATCTGTGCATCTACGGCATGGAGGGCCCGGGCGGCTACCAGTTCGTCGGCCGCACCACCCAGGTGTGGAACCACCGTCATCCGCAGGACTCGCGCTCATTCGAGCCCGGAACCCCTTGGCTGCTGCGCTATTTCGACCGGATCAGCTTCTATCCGGTCAGCGCCGAGGAACTGCTGGACCTGCGCGCCGACATGGCCGCGGGCCGAGGTGCCGTCGACATCGCCGATGGCACGTTCTCGATGCCGGAGTACCAGCGCTTCCTGACACTGAACGCCGACGGCATCGCCGAGTTCCGGGCCCAGCAGGCCGAGGCGTTCACCGCCGAACGCCGGGCCTGGGATCAGGCCGGCGAGTTCGCCGGTCAGCTGGCCAGTTAGGTCACCCCGAACCAGCCCAGCACGGTCCAGCCGAGCAGCAGCAGCGACATCGCACTGACGGCCACCACCGCGACGGTGGCGACGACCCGGAACACCGGCCGGTTGACCGCGTCGCCGAGCACCGAGCGCCGATTCGTCAGCACCAGGATGTACACCAGGATGACCGGCGTGATGATTCCCTGCAGCACCTGAGTCCCGATGAGCAGGCTGATCAGGTTCACCGGCGTCAGCGCGATCGCGGCGCCCAGGACGATCTGAAACGTGAACAGCCCCAGGAACAGTGGTGCCTCGGTGAACCGCCGCGACACCGACCGTTCCACGCCGACGGCCTCGCTGATCGCATAACTGCTGGACAGCGGAACCACCGCCCCGGCCAACGCGCTCGCGCCGAGCAGGCCGACCGCGAACAGCGCGACGGCACCGTTGCCTGCGACCGGGCGCAGCGCCTCGGCGGCTTCCTGAGCCGAATCCAGCGGTCCACGCCCGCCGATGGTGGCGCCAGTGGCGATGATGATGGTGATCGAGATGATGCAGGCGAACACCGCTCCTGCGACCGCATCGATCCGCGCACTGCGGAAGTTGTCCGGCCCCACGCCGCGATCCACCACTCCGGCGGCAGCATAGAACTGCATGTACGGCGACACCGTGGTGCCGATCAGGGCGACCCCCAGAAGCAGGAATTCACTGGAGAATTCGAAGTGCGGCACGACGAGGTTGGTCGCCACGTCTTTCCAGTCGGGATGCCCGAGGATGGCCGCCACCGGGTAGGCGAAGAACGCCAGCGACAGGACGAGGAAGATCCGCTCGGCGTAGCGGTAGGAGCCGAACAACACCAGCCCCCAGATGAGCACCGCGGCAAGAGGGACCACCCAATACCGGCTCACGCCAACGAGTTCGAACGCCGCACCGATACCGGCGAACTCGCTGACCACCAGTCCGGTGTTGGCCAGCAGGATGCACAACAACGCGACGGCGGTCAGCCGCAGCGAGAACTGTTCGCGGATCAGCGCCGCGATCCCCTTGCCGGTGAAGGTGCCCAGCCGCACCGACATCTCCTGCACCAGGACCAGGGCGACGGTCACCAGGACCATGAAAAAGAGTGTGCGATAGACGAATTGCGAACCGGCGCTGGAATAGGTGGCAATTCCGGCGGCATCGTTGCCGGCATTCGCCGCAATGAGGCCGGGACCCGCGATCGCCAGATAGCCCAGCACTCGGGCGCCGCCTGGCACACGCGTGATGACACTCGTCGCGCGGTGTCGCCACCCCCGTCGGCCGGCGGCGGCGTGACAACCGGGCGGGTGTCTTCGGCTGTCATGACAGCAACCTCGGGAAGTGGAACCGGCCCCGTTCGGGCAGCAGCGCGTCGAGCACATCGTCGGCCAGAATCCGTCCGATCGGACAACCGTCGGCGTCGACCACCAACAACGACGCCCGCCGGGTCTTCACCAATTGTGCCGCAACCTCACCGACGTTCGCGTCGGAGGACACCGTCAACGGCGGTGGGTGGCCCTCGGCGTCGAGCACCTGGGCGATCGTGTTGTCGTCGGGGTAGGCGATCAGATCGAACAGCGGCAGGTCGGCGACCAGGAAGCCGTCCTCGTCGTAGATGAGGATGCCGTCGATCTCCGCTCGGTGCTCGCGGTGCCCGGCGACGATGCGTTCCACCTCGCCGACAGTGTCTGTGATCGATGCGCGCGCCAGGACGCTCGTCATGAATCCGCCCGCGGTGTCCTCCGGGTATGTCAGCAGGGCGGTCAGCTCCTGAGCCGACTGCTGCGGCATCCGGCGCAGGAGTTCTTCGCGCTCGCCGGTGGACAGGTCGCGCAACGCGTCGACGGCCTCGTCGGGCTCCATGGCGGCGACCAGCACAGCGGCCTGCTCACGGGGAGCCTCCCGCAGCAGTGCCTCCAACTCGTCGGGTTCCATCTCCTCGAGCGCGTCGGCGGCGGCGTCGGGACCGAGGCGGTCCAGGAGCTGCTGGCGGGCCGGGCGAGCCAGATCTTCGAGCAGATCCGCCAGATCGGCAGGCGCCAGGCGGCGCAGCTGCTCGTCGGTGGTACGCAGATGCACCGCCGCCGGCGACGCGGTCACGTCCCCGAACGGCGCCACCGCCGCCCAGTCGATGACCCGTTCCGGCGTCGGCCTGCCCCGCCAGACCCGCGGTCCGAGGCGGCGGAGCAGGGTGGCGAAACTGACATCCAGCCCGACGAGCCGGAACTCGTCACCCATGCGGGCGAGATAGAGGTCGGCCGCGCGGAGCACCTGGCGCCCTTCCAGATCGATGAGCTGGTGGTCCAGAACATCCTCGGCGAGCAGCACCTCACCGGGGCGCCGGGCGAAGTCACGCAGATCCATTCGCGCGGTTCGCAACCGGACAGCGCGGGGGGTGATCTCGCCGATGGCGTCCGCGGGCAGGAAGCTGCGCCGCGAGCCCACCCGGACCAGCAGTCCGGTCACAGGCGGATAGCGATCCTCGGGCTGCATGTGGGCGATCAGGTCGACCACCCGGCCGAGGAGTTCGCCGGCCTGATTGGACACCGGCGCGCTCACCAGTCCGGCCACCGACACCACCGCCTGTTGGACGCCACGGCGGGTCGACAACCGTTGGGCGCGTACAGCTCCCCGCCTGCGCAGGCCATTGCCCGCACCACTCAAAGCGCCTAGTACATCGGACATTTCACAAACTCCCGCTCATACGAGCGTCGCGCAGCGCCAACCATGGGCGTGCGACGACGTCAGGAAAAGAAGATGAAGGAAGTGGACGGCAGGGCGCTCAGCGCCCGCTGTCAGCGACGATGACTACTCGGAGGTTCACCAAGCATCGGTGATCACCTCCTGAGGCTAGTGCGGTCACGATGACGGTCGAATATTACCCAACAGACACCCACCACGCCGGAAGTGCCAGTGAGCTCACAGGTCGCATTCAGCTCCTGACGACGGCCTCCTGTTCACCTGGGTGTGACACCCTAGGCGGCATGGGTTCGGGTACTGCGGGCAAGAATCGCCATGTCGAGGTGGAGCGCAAGTTCGATGTCCCCGAGGGGGCGACGCTGCCGTCGTTCGACGGGCTCTCTGCGGTGGCACGCGTGGAGCGGCAGCCCGCGCAATCGCTCGACGCGGTGTATTTCGACACCCCGGCTCGCGATCTCAACGCCCATCGGATCACGCTGCGCCGCCGTACCGGCGGCCCCGATGCGGGCTGGCACCTGAAGCTGCCCGCCGGGCCGGACGCCCGAACCGAGGTGCACGCGCCGCTGGACAGCTCCCCCGAGGGCGGCGACTCGGTACCCGCCGATCTGCTGGACATCGTGCTCGCCGTGGTGCGGGACCGCCCGCTGGCCCCGGTGGCCCGGATCTCGACGACCCGCAACGTGGTGATGCTCTACGACGGGGACGGCGCGGCGCTGGCCGAGTTCTGCGACGACGAGGTGAGCGCGTGGGCGCTCGGCAGCGGCGGCGAGACCGGGGAGGAACAGCGCTGGCATGAGTGGGAGCTGGAGCTGGTCGACGGTGAGATCGACGGCGGGCGCGACCTCCTGAAGCGGCTGGGCAATCGGCTGCTCGACGCCGGTGCGGTGCCGGCCGGCCACGGTTCGAAGCTGGCGAAGGTGCTGGAAACGGCGGGTACGGCAGCGGAAGTGCCCGACGACAACGAGGCGTCCCGCGACCCGGTGCACCAGGCGGTCGCCGAGCAGGTCGGCCAGCTGCTGGTGTGGGACCGCGCGGTGCGCGCCGACACCTACGACTCGGTCCATCAGATGCGGGTGACCAGCCGCAAGATCCGCAGCTTGTTGCAGGCCTCCGAGGACGCCTTCGGGTTGAGCGACGACGCCTGGATCCTCGACGAGTTGCGCCAGCTTGCCGGTGTGCTGGGTGTCGCCCGTGATGCCGAGGTGCTCGCCGAACGGTATGAGGCCGCACTGAAGACTCTGCCGGACGACCTGGTCCGCGGCCCGGTCTACGAGCGTCTGGTGTCCGGGGCTCAGCGCAGCTATCAGGCGGGGCTACGGCGCTCGCTGACCGCGATGCGCTCGACTCGGTACTTCCGGCTGCTCGACGCGCTGGAGGCCCTGGTGGCCGCGCAACCGCCGCATGCGGCACCGGGCGAAGAACCCAAGCCGGTCAGCATCGATTCGGCGTACAAGCGGGTTAACAAGGCAGCCAAGAACGCCGCGCAGGCTACCGAGGACCGCGATGAGGCGTTGCACCGAATTCGCAAGGGCGCCAAGCGACTCCGGTACGTCGCCGCGGCCACCGGCGAGCCCAAGGTGTCGGACCGGGCCAAGATCATCCAGACTCTGCTCGGCGATCACCAGGACAGTGTGGTCAGCCGCACGCACCTGGCTCAGCAGTCGCTGGCGGCGCATGCCGCGGGCGAGGACACCTTCACCTACGGCCTGCTCTATCAGCAGGAGGACGACCTCGCGAACCGCTGCCGCGAACAGCTCGACGATGCGCTGAGCGCACTGCGGAAGACGTTCAAGAAAACGCACTAGCGCGGTGAGCGAACGAGTTGGCCTATAAGCCGGATTCTGTCCCGTCCCGCCCCGGCTGACCGGGGCAGGACGGCGGCGACCATCCATCTGGGCACACCGTCACCGGGTACCTCGAGCGGCCTACCCGCAGGCTCGGGCGAGCAGCCCTCGATCGCCTGCGCAGCCGCACCAGGTGCGGCCTCTTGGCCTTGCTTCGGGTGGGGTTTACCAAGCCATCCCGGTCACCCGGAATGCTGGTGCGCTCTTACCGCACCGTTTCACCCTTACCGCCCTTATGGGCGGCGGTCTGTTTTCTGTGGCACTGTCCCGCGAGTCACCTCGGATTGCCGTTAGCAATCACCCTGCTCTGTGAAGTCCGGACTTTCCTCGACTTACGTCGCGGCCGCCCGGCCAACTCGTTCGCCTGAACACGGTAGCTCATTTGCGGCGCAGCTGGATGATGTTGTCGTCCAGGGTGGCGTGCTGGCCGTCGGGCCCCTCCACGTCGCGTTCGGCGGTCCCCACCCGGATCCTCTCCCACTCGGTGTCGTCGAGCGCCAGCCCGGCCAGCACCTCGTCGGGAGCCGGGAACTCGTGGTGCTGGATCTCCTCCGGCGCCCACGACGGGGCTCCACCATGGTCGACGATCAGCAGCGTTCCGCCGGGCGCCACCGTTGCCGCCGCGCGGCGCAGGATCGCGGGCCGGTCCATTTCGAGGGTGGTGTGGAAGAAGTGCGCCGACACCAGATCGAAGGGTCCCTCGGGCAGCGTCTGAGTCAGGTCGTGCTGTTGAAAGTCGATGCGCTCCAAGACTCCTCGCGCCGCCGCGTCTTCCGCCGCGCGGGCCAGGGCGGTTGTGGACACGTCGACGGCGACGACGTGCCAGCCGTGCTCGGCCAGCCACATGGCGTCGCCGCCCTCGCCGCAGCCCAGATCCAGTGCGCGCGAACCGGTCAGCGGTTCGACGATTTCGGCGAGCCGCGCGTTGGGGCGCCCACTCCAGATCCGTGGCTTCTCCGCGTAGCGCGTCTCCCAGTGGGTGTGGTGATCAGCAGTCATGCTCATCAGCTTGCCGGTGCCGTCCCCGGAATGGCAATGTCTTTTGCCATGCAGGCAAACGATGACGTCGATCTGCGGGTGCGCAGGCGGCTGCGGGAACTGCGCGGCCGGCTCGGCCTGACGCTGGAGGACGTCGCTTCCCGGGCCGGTATCGACGTCTCCACCCTGAGCCGGCTGGAATCCGGCAAGCGCCGGCTGGCCCTCGACCACCTACCCCGGCTGGCGGCGGCGCTGTCGGTCAGTGCCGACGAACTGCTCGGCGCACCCCCGGCCGCCGACCCCCGGGTGCGGGCGGCGTCGCACACCAGGCATCTGGTCACGTACTGGCCGCTGACCCGCCACAGCGGAGCGGGCGGACCGCAGGCGTTCAAGATCCGGATCAATCCGCGCCGGCGTACCCCGCCGGCCGATCTGCCCACTCATGAAGGGCAGGAATGGCTTTACGTGCTGTCGGGACGCCTGCAACTGATCCTCGGCGAGCAGCATTTCGTCATCGAGCCCGGTGAGGCCGTGGAGTTCAGCACCTGGACACCCCACTGGTTCGGCGCCGTCGACGGCCCGGTGGAGGCGATCATCCTGTTCGGCCCGCACGGAGAACGCGTGCACATGCGGGATTAGCTCAGGCCAGATACGACGTCTGGTTCACCAGCCGCACCGAGGCGCCGCCGTCGGGATAGAACTCCGCGATGCTCAGCGACGCGAGGTCCAGGTGCAACCGGTGCAGGATGCTCGGCCCGGCGTCGAGCGCCAGCCGCAGCAGCGTCTTGATCGGCGTCACATGCGAAACCACCAGCACGGTGGCGCCGGGATGCTCTGCGATGATCCGGGTGCGGGCCCGCCGGATCCGTTCCTCGACGTCGACGAAGCTCTCCCCGTCCGGCGGGCGCAGACCGGTGTCCCGCAGCCAACGGCCGTGCAGCTCCGGATCGCGCTCCCTGGCCTCGGCGAACGTCAGGCCTTCCCAGGCGCCGAAGTCCGTCTCGATCAGGTCATCGTCGACCGTCACCGTCAGGCCCAACGCCGCGGCGGCGGCCGACGCGGTGTCGTAGGCGCGCTGCAACGGCGAGCTGATCACCACGTCGACACCGCCACCCCCGGCCAGGTAGCTCGCGGCGGCCTCGGCCTGGCGCCGGCCGGTGTCGGTGAGTTCAGGGTTGCCGCGGCCCGAATACCTTCGCTGCCGGGAGAATTCGGTCTGGCCGTGCCGCAACAGCAACAGGCGGGTCGGCGCGCCCTGGTTACCGGTCCACGCCGCGGGCGGTACGGCGACCGCACCGGCCGGCGGGTCGGCCACGGTCGGCTGCTGCTCTCGGTCCATGGCCTCGTTGGCCAGTCGGTCGGCGTAGGAGTTCTGGTCGCGCGGAATCCATTGGTAGGTAACCGAATCAAACGTCGAGGCCAGCGCCCGCGCCTGCTGGTGCAGCTCGGCCATCGCGGCGTGCTTGACCTTCCAGCGCCCGGACATCTGCTCCACGACGAGCTTCGAATCCATCGACACGGCAACCTCGTTGGCGCCGAGGCGGCGGGCCTCCTCCAGGCCCGCGATCAGCCCGCGGTATTCGGCCACATTGTTGGTGGTGACGCCGATCGCCTGGCCGTGCTCGGCCAGCACGGTCTGGTGATCTGCCGACCACACGACACAGCCGTAGCCCGCGGGCCCGGGGTTGCCCCGGGACCCGCCGTCGGCCTCGATGAGAACGCGCACAGCTACGCCCCGCCAATGCGCAGCAGGATCGCCTGACACTCGGGGCAGCGGATCACCTCGTCCTCCGGTGCCGCCGAAATCCTGGCCAGCTCACCTCGATCCAGTTCGATGCGGCAGGCTCCGCAGCGGCGGCCCAGCAGCCGTGCGGCGCCCACACCCGATGTGGTCCGCTGCCGCTCGTAGAGCGCGGCCAGGGCCGGGTCGAGACCGGCCACGATCGCGTCGCGCCGGGCGCCGCGATCGCCGCGCACCCGTTCGACATCGGACAGTGCTTCGTCGCGGTTGTGTCCGGCAGTGGTCAGATTGGCGTGCAGCGCTCCGGCTTTCGCCTGCTCCTCGGATTGCTCAGCGGCCAGCTGCTCGCGGCGTTCCATCACTTCGAGCAGCGAGTCCTCCAGGCTGGCCTGCCTGCGCTCCAGCGTGTCGAGTTCGTGCTGCAGTTCCTCGAGCTGCTTGGGGTTGACGGTGCCGGAGTCGAGGAGTTTGCGGTCCCGGTCCTCACGCTGGCGCACACCGTCGATCTCGGACTCGAATCGGGCCACCTCGCCGTCGATGTCCTCGATCGCGATCGCCAGGGCGGCCAGCCGGTCGGCGGACGCTCGCTGCTCGCCCAGGGCGGTGTCGTACTCCTTTTGCTCGGGCAGGTTGGCCGCCCGATGGGCCAGCCGCCCCAACTCGGCATCCAGCTCGGCCAGCTCCAGAAGCGACCGTTGCTGTGCCAGTTCAGCTTTCACGAAATGCCTTTCGGTGATTCGATGTTCCACGGATCGGTGCGCAGGTCGCAGACGCGGACCGGGAGCGCTGCCCCGAAATGGTCGTGCAGTACCGCGGCGGCCTGTGCGCACCACGGATACTCGCTGGCCCAGTGCGCGACATCGACCAGCGCGACGTCACTGCCACGGCGGTGCTCGTCAGCGGGATGGTGGCGCAAGTCGGCGGTGACGTAGGCGTCCACGCCCGCCGCGGCGGCCGCGCTCAGCAGTGTGTCGCCTGCTCCCCCGCACACCGCCACCCGGGTCACCGGGGCGTCCGGATCCCCCGATGCCCGAACCCCCACGTCGTCTGCGGCAGTACCGCGCCGACGCGGGCGACGAAATCGGCGAATCGCAGCGGTTCGGCGAGCGTCCCGATCCGGCCGATACCCACCCCCGTCGGCAGGGCGGCCAGCGGCAGCACGTCGAACGCCGGCTCCTCGTACGGGTGGGACGCCCGAACAGCGGCTAGCACTTGGGCCCGCAGCCGGGCCGGGGCCACCACCTCCACCCGGTCCTCGTCCACCCGCTCGAGGGATCCGATCGTTCCGATGGCCGGTGCCGCCCCGTCGAGCGGCAGGAACTGCCCGGAGCCCGCCACGCTCCAGCTGCAGTGCGAATAGTCGCCGATGTGGCCCGCGCCGGCGGCGAACACGGCGTCCCGGACGGCGGTCGCGTCGGCGGTCGGGACGAAGATCACCCATTTGTCGATGTCGGAGCGCGCGCTGATCGGGTCGAGCACGCTGTCGACCGTCAGCCCGAGGACCTCGGCCAGCGCGTCGGACACTCCCGGATTGGCCGAGTCGGCGTTGGTGTGGGCGGTGAACAGCGCGGCACCGGCCCGGATGAGCTGGTGGATCAGCGCGCCCTTGGGGGTGCTGGCCGCCACGGTGTCCACTCCGCGCAGGAGCAACGGATGGTGCGCCAGCAACAAACCGCGGGGGCCGACCGTCGTGGCGACCTCGGCGGTGGCGTCCACGGCCACCGTCACCGAGTCGACGACGTCCTCGGGATCGCCGCACACCAGGCCGACGGAGTCCCAGCTCTGTGCGAGACCAGGCGGGTAGGCATCGTCGAGCACGGCGATGATCTCCGCCAGTTTGACGCCCGTCGCCGTGTGCTCCACCACGCCAAGAACAGTAGTGCGCAGCGATCGGCCACAATGGACCGGTGACGAGCACGGCTTCCGACACCCGCCCGCAGTTGGTGATCTTCGATCTCGATGGCACCCTCACCGACTCGGCAGAGGGCATCGTGGCCAGCTTCCGGCATGCGCTGGCCGCGGTCGGAGCCGAAGCGCCCGGCGGCGATCTGACCGGCCGGATCGTCGGCCCCCCGATGCATCAGACGCTGGGCGGACTCGGCCTCGGCGAGCGCGCCGACGAGGCGATCGCGGCCTACCGGGCCGACTACACCAGCCGGGGCTGGGCGATGAACAGCCTGTTCGACGGCATTCCGCAGCTGCTGGCCGACCTGCGGGCGGCCGGCGTACGCCTGGCGGTGGCGACGTCGAAGGCCGAGCCCACCGCGCAGCGGATCCTCGAGCATTTCGAGCTGGCCGACTACTTCGACGTGATCGCCGGCGCCAGTGTCGACGGGGTGCGCTCCAGCAAGGCCGACGTGGTTGCCCATGCGCTGGGTCAACTCCAGCCGTTGCCGGAGCGGGTGATCATGGTCGGCGACCGCGCCCACGATGTGGAGGGTGCCGCCGAGCACGGCATCGACACCGTTGTGGTGGGCTGGGGCTATGGCGCCGACGACTTCCGCGAACCGCAGCTGGCCGAGGCCGCGGCTGCTCATGTTCCGACCGTGACGGCGCTGCGTGAGGTGCTCGGTGTCTGAGCGGCGGGCAGGAGCGCAGCGACCCGGGAATCAAACACAGCGCCTTGTCCACGTGACGTTCGTCTGCTCGGGCAACATCTGCCGCTCACCGATGGCCGAGAAGATGTTCGCCCACCAGATCGAGCAGCGCGGCCTCGGCCGGCTGGTCCGGGTTTCCAGTGGCGGTACCGGCGACTGGCATGCCGGTGATCCGGCCGACGAACGTGCCAACGCCGTCCTGCGCGAGCACGGCTATCCGACCGAGCACAGCGCTGCGCAGGTGAGCGACGACCACCTGGCCGCCGATCTCGTCGTCGCGCTCGGGCGCAACCATCTGCGGATGCTGACCCACCTCGGGGTGGAACCCGAGCGGGTGCGGCTGTTGCGCTCGTTCGACCCCCGCTCAGGTGCGCATGCCGACGACGTCGAAGATCCGTACTACGGCGGGCCGACGGACTTCGAGGAGACGTTCACCGTCATCGACGCGGCGCTGCCAGGTCTGCATGCCTGGGTCGACCAGCGGCTGGCCGGGGAGGGTCTGACCGGCTGATGAAGCGCTGGACGTTCCTGTTGCGCCCGGGCTGGATTGCCCTGGCGCTGGTGGTCGTCGCGTTCGCCTATCTCTGCTTCACCGTGCTCGCGCCGTGGCAGCTGGGCAAGAACACCAAGACATCGCGGGAGAATTCCCAGATCGAGAACTCACTGAAGGCCGCTCCGGTTCCGGTGACAACGGTTCTGCCGCATCAGGATTCGTCGGCGCCTGATGCGCAGTGGCATCCGGTGACCGCCACCGGTCACTATCTGCCCGCCGCGCAGGTGCTGGCCCGACTACGAGTGGTCGGTGGCTCGCCGGCCTTCAACGTGTTGGTGCCGTTCGCGGTCGACGACGGACCGACGGTGCTCGTCGACCGCGGGTACGTGCTCCCGATTCAGGGGAACAAGGTGCCCGAGGTCGCGCCGGTTCCCGCCGGCACAGTGTCGATCACGGCGCGGCTGCGTGACTCGGAGACCGCGCCCGCCGACAAGCCGCCGTTCCGCGAGGACGGCTTCACGCAGGTCTATGCCATCGACACCAAAGTGGTGGCAGCGGCCACCGGGGTGCCGCTGGCCGGCTCGTATCTGCAGTTGGTGGAGAACCAACCCGGTGTTCTCGGCGTCGCCGAGCTACCGCATCTGGACCCGGGCCCGTTCCTGTCGTACGGCATTCAGTGGATCGCGTTCGGCATCGTGGCCCCGATCGGCCTGGGCTACTTCGCCTATTCGGAGATCAAAGCTCGCCGTCGCGAGGCCGCGGCGGCCACCGCGAAAAAGGCGGCCCCGGTCACCGTCGAGGACAAGCTCGCCGACCGCTACGGCCGACGGCAGTGAGCCCGACCGCGAGCACCGCCGCGGCCAACTGAACCACCCGCGACAAGCGCACCGAGCGACGCAGGTCCTCGATGCCCGGGACGCGACCCTCGCCGAGAGTCGGGCGGATCTCCAGCTGGTGGTGATATTGGGTGGGGCCGCCGAGGCGCACACCCAGCGCTCCGGCGAATGTCGCTTCCACCACACCGGCGTTCGGGCTGGGATGCCGGGCGGCGTCGCGCCGCCACGCCCGCAGCGCCCCGGCCGGTGAACCGCCGACCAGTTGCGCGCAGACCACCACCAGCACGCCGGCCACCCGCGCCGCCGCGAAGTTCGCGACGTCATCCAGACGTGCTGCCGCCCAACCGAATCGGGTATAGCGCGGCGAGCGGTGCCCGATCATCGCATCCAGCGTGTTGACTCCGCGGTAAACGAGCACACCCGGTACTCCCCGGCCGCCGCCCAGAGCAGCGGCGCGACGTGCGCGTCGGAGGTGTTCTCGGCGACCGACTCCAGAGCCGCCCTGGCCAGTCCGTCGGGGTCCAGTGCCGACGGGTCGCGTCCGCACAGCGACGGCAGCAGCGCCCGGGCTCCGTCGATGTCGCCGGCGGCCAGCAGGTCGGCCAGTCTCTCACCGGTGCGCCCCAGCGTCGTTCCGCCGAGTGACGCCCAGGTGGCGGCGGCGGTCACGGCCGCCAGCGCCGGGCCGCGGGTACCGCGCTGCAGCAGCGCGCCGGCCACGGCCAGCCCACCCAGCAGCACACCGGTGTGCACCGCGCCCGCTACCCGGCTGTCGCGGTAGGTCAGCTTTTCGAGTGCGGCTGCACACCAACCGAACCCCGCCACCGGGTGGCCGTGGACGGGGTCGCCGAAAGCCAGATCCGCGAGCTGGGCTGTCAGGATGCCGACACCGCGATACCGTCTGCGCGCAAACACCCCGGCACTCTCTCACACGTGGTGTACTGCCCTGATGAGGCCGCGATGACGCGACCCCCGACGCGGGTCTCGGACTTGCTCAACCCGGCCGCGGTGCTGGCGCCCGCCGCCAACGTCATCATGCAGCTGGCTCACCCCGGTGTCGGGTACGGCGTCCTGGAGAGCCCGGTGGACAGCGGCAACGTCTACAAGCATCCGATCAAGCGGGCCCGCACCACGGGCACCTACCTCGCGGCGGCGACCATCGGCACCGACGCCGACCGAGCCCTGATCCGCTCGGCGGTGGACACCGCGCACGCCAAGGTCCGCTCCACCGCATCGAGCCCGGTGTCCTACCGCGCCTTCGACCCGAAGCTTCAGCTGTGGGTGGCGGCCTGCCTGTACCGCTACTACATCGACCAGCACGAGTTCCTCTACGGCCCGCTCGACGATGCCGCGGCCGACGCGGTGTATGCCGACGCCAGCCGGCTCGGCACCACGCTGCAGGTGCGTGAGGGCATGTGGCCTGCCGACCGCGCCGCGTTCGACGAGTACTGGAAGCGGTCGCTGGATGACTTGTCCATCGACCCGCCGGTTCGCGAGCACCTGAAAGGCGTTGCGGGAATGGCATTCATGCCGTTCCCGATCCGGGAGACACTCGGCCGGTTCAATCTGTTCGCCACGGTCGGCTTCCTGCCGTCCGAATTCCGGACGATGATGCGGCTGCCGTGGACCGCTGGACAGCAGCGCCGCTTCGAGTGGCTGCTCGCCGCGCTGCGGCTCGCCGACCGGCTGATCCCGCACCAGGCCTGGATTCTCGGGTACCAGCTCTACCTCTGGGACATGCGAGCCAGGGCACGCCGGGGACAGCGGATCGTCTGATACCAGCAAGGGGTCACATGTCGAGCAAAATCCTCACCGCCGCAACGGTGATCACGATGGATCCCGGCCAGCCGCGCGCACAAGCCGTCGCCGTCTCCGACGGGATGATCGCGGCGGTCGGGTCATTGGCGCACTGCCGGGCAACGTGCCCGGACGCCGAGGTGATCGACACCGGTGCGGCCGCTCTGTTGCCGGGATTCGTTGAACCACACAGCCATCCGGTGATGAGCGGTATCGCCACCCAGCCGCCGGCCCGCTCGATCGCACCGTGGGACGCGCCGACCTGGCAGGACGTCGAGAAGATCTTCGCCGACGCGATCGCCACGACCGACCCGGCCACCCCGCTGTTGTTCGCCGGCTTCGACGCACTGCTGCACAAGCGTCCCTCCCCGAAAGCTCCCGAACTCGACCGGATCTTCGGCGAGCGAATCGCCGTTGTCACCGACAATTCCGGCCACGGGGTGTACTTCAACACCGCCGTGATGAAACAGCGGGGCTGGAATGTCACTGTTCCCGCAGATCCGGTCGGCGCTCACTTCGGCCGAAATGCCGATGGCAGTCTCAACGGTCAGGGATTCGAGACCGCGGTGCTGCTCGCGGTCGCCGGGCCGATCCTGGCGCAGCTGGGCAACCCCTTGATCAGCGGGGCCGAGTACTACGCCTGGATGTCCCGCGGCGGCTACACCTCGACCTCCGACATGGCCTACGACCCGAAGTTCAAGGGCGCCTACGAAATCCTGGCGACAGCGCCATCCTGCCCGCTTCGGGTGAGCATGTGGGAAATGTCGACCACCGACACCTATAACAACGCCGAAAGCTTCAATGTCGCCGAGCAATTACTGGTCAAGCAAGGCGTCAAACTGTGGACCGACGGCTCCCCGTGGATCGGCAACATCGCGATCTCCTTTCCCTATCTGAGCACCGAGGCGACCAGAACCGCCGGCATCGACCCTGCGGTGGCCGGCGGTCCCCAGTCGATGAACTACTCCCGCGAGCAGCTCGAGACCGTCCTGGACGTCGCAGCTCCCAGCGGCTGGCAAATGGCCTTTCACGCCAACGGAGATCTCGCCATCGAATTGGCGCTGGACACTTATGAGGGCGCACTGCGTCGCCACAATCTGCTTGGTAGCGACCATCGTTGGCGTCTGGAGCATCTCGGGGCGGGCACCCGCACACAGTTCGACCGGGCAGCCAGCCTCGGCGTGCACGTCTCGATGGCTCCGTTCCAGTACTACTACTGGGGTGATCTGCTCGACGGGCAGATCTTCGATCACGAGCACGGCAGTAAGTGGGGAGCCTTCGCCGACGCGGCGGCCTCGGGTGCGGTGGTCTCGCTGCACAACGACGGGTCGGTGTCGCCGCCGACGCCGGTGCTCAATATCCAGACCGCGGTGACCCGGCGCACTCGGGCCGGCACCGTTCACGGCGCCGAGCAATGCATCAGCCTCGACCACGCCCTGCGGGCGCACACCATCAACGCCGCCCGTACGCTGCACCGCGACACTCTGATCGGCTCGCTCGAGGTGGGGAAGCTCGCCGATTTCGTCGAGCTGGCCGCCGACCCGTACGCGGTGGATCCCGCCGAACTGGCGGACAAGGCCACGGTGAGCGGCACATGGTTGAGCGGCGAGCGTATCGATCTGGGCGCGTTCGTCGGCGCGGTCGGCGGTACCGATCCGGGTCCGCATGAACATTTGATGGACCATCCCCGTCATACGTGTTGTTAGAGCCACGATCAGAAGGGTTGTCCCATGTCGTTTCCCACTCTTGCCCACGTCGCGGTCACGGTGCGTGACCTGTCCGTGAGCGTGCCCTGGTACCGAGCGCTCATCGGCTCGGACCCGGTGCTCGACGAGGACACCGACGCCGGTTTTCACCACGCGGTGTTCCTGCTGGACAACGGCACCCTGTTCGGGGTGCACCAACACACCACTGCGCCCTCGGATCAGCCGTTCAGCGAGCACAACGTCGGCCTGGACCATGTCGGATTCGGCTGCGCGGAACGCGCCGACCTGAAGCGTTGGCAAGCCCGCCTCGACGAGCTGGGTATCAGCCACGGCGGAATCGTGGACGCACACTACGGTTCCGGACTGAGCTTCCGCGATCCCGACGGCATCACGCTGGAGTTCTTTGCGCCAGCGGCTCAGGCCTGACCTCCGCTAGGCGCCGGAGGCCGCCGTGGTCACGGGCGTCATCGGGACCCGTCCTGGCCCGGCGGTGCCGACCGGTGCGATCGGCAACTCCAGCCCTACTCGACCCGAATCGGCGGCACCGACCGGGGCAAACGGCAATTCGAACCCGACGCGCCCCGAATCAGCGGCTGCGTGGCCGGCTGCGGCGTGACCGGCGGCGGCGCTGGCCGGTCCGGCCATGCTCAGCGTGCCCGCGATCAATGCGGCGCCGATCGAGGTAACCAAAGCGAACCTGTTCATCGACTGATCCTTACGCTCGTCAAAGTCCTTGCTGGACTTCCTCACGCAACTATCGGCCGTGCTCACCCGCCGTGTCTGTCCACCGAGCGGACTTAGAAGCGGATCATTCCGATGTACTCCGATCAGGGGATCTCGGCGCTAGACAGACACCGGCGGCGTCAGTGTCGTCTTCATCAGCAGCACGTTGTAGCTGCCCCAGACCGACATGTTCCAGTAGATGTCCTCGCCGGTGGACCACGGGTCCATCATCGGTGCGTAGAGGCCCGGATACTGCGCCGAGGTCACCAGCGTGGTGGGTGCCGACCAGGTGCCCTGCGGTGTGTCGGCGGTGCGGATGATCACGCTGCCGACGCTGCTCGAGTACATCGCCACGTACTTGTTGAGGTAGGTGTTGTACTGCACCGACAGCTCGCTGACATGCCCACTGGGGCCACCCACCCCGAAGACGCCCGCCACCCAGCTGCCGAAGAACAAGCCCAGTTGGCCCAGGATTCCACCGGCGTACTGGTTGCTTCGGGTGGTCGGCAGGATGGGCACCGCGGCGCCGGGCTTGCCCGCCACCCAGTCGGCGCCGTTCCAGTACTGGTACTTCGTCAGATCGAGGATGTCGGCCTCGCTGACCCGTGACAGATAGGCCGAGCCGAGCCGGCCCGACGGTGTGCCGTAGGAGAACACGTAGCCCGCGTCCGGCGAATCTGCGGGCGGCTTCACGAACGCGCCCTGCTGAAAGTTCTGATTTCCGTAAACGAATGGGGTGGACGAGCGCAGCCAGCTCGCGGCCCGGACGGTCTGCGGCGCGACCGTCCAGTTCTGACCGTTATCGTCGGAGTATGCGATCGCCGAGTAGTTGGTGGTCCAGGCGCCGCCGAAGTCCCAGGACCGCACCGACATGAAGTTCACGTATTGCCGTGCGCCGTACTGGTTGTCGTACGGCACCGAGATGGCGGCGGTCGGAATGACCGTCACCTGGGAACCGAACGGGCCTAGATTGCGGGCACTGCCGGCGATCACCTGCTTGGACATCCCCGGCGATGCCAGAGGCGATCCGGCGAACGGATCCGTGGTCGAGCCGGGCGCGAAGACACGATTGATCGGATCAGTGGTGCGCAGCAGTACGTTGGAGCGCCAGTTGCCGGTCATGTTGGGGCCGCTGAAGGTGTCCCCGAAGATCATCAGAACCTGACGCTTGTCCCCGGCCATGCCGTTGTCCCACATGATGCCGACGTCGGTGCCGTAGACGCCGAATCTACCCGGGGTGGAGGTGTTGGGTCCGGTCACCCAGCCGACCTTGGTGGTGACCGGCGATGTGGTGACGGCGGCTGCGCTCGTGGGTAGTGTGACTGCCCGAGATTGTTTGGCCGGCAACTGCTTTGACGTCCGGGGCGCGGCACCGGCCATGGGTTTGGGTTTGGGTCGCTGGGCATGCCCGACGGCCGATCGGGTGGCCGACGACGAGTGGGTGGCCGAGGGTCCGGATTGCGTCGAGTCGGCCGAGGCGACGCCACATCCCGCTGTCACTGCGGCGCCGACACCCAACGCCACGGCGAAGCCGCCGATTCCCCCGATATACGCCGCTGTGCGCATGGCGTCCCCCTGTCGTTCCCCGTCCAGTATTTGCCGGTCGGCCGCCGAGTGGGGGGATTTACTCAGAGTTTCAGACTCAACCCGTCGAGAAGCTGGTTCAAACCGGACCGGAACGCGTCGACCTGGCTCTCGTCACCGTCGTCGAAAGCGCCTGAGTGCAGGGCGGATACCAATGCGGGGAACCGATTCTCGTCGACGACGGTGCGCAGCAGTCGCGGATAGTCGAGACCGTCGACATCGGTGGGCGCCTCGATGGCCAGCGCCGCCGCACCCCGGACGAAGTGCAGCACCGCCAGCACGCCGGCCAGCTTGTCGCGCTCGCTCATGCCGGTGCCGCCGAGTGCGGCCAGGCCCGCGTCGAGCCACGCCAACTGTCCCGGGTCGACGGGCGGGCTGGCGGCCGATGCCGGCAGAATCCACGGATGCCGGTGGTAGACCTCCCATAATCCGCTCGCCCAGCCATCCAGGGCCGTGCGCCAATTCCCACCTCTAGTGGGCACCGGGGGTGGCCCGGGCGCGGCGGACAGCATGAACGCGATCAGCTGATCCTTGTTGGCGATGTGCCGGTAGAGCGACATGGTGCCGCAGCCCATTCGTTGCGCGAGTTTCGCCATCGAGAGGGCACCGAGGCCGTCGGCATCGGCCATCTGGATCGCCTGGGCGACGATGCGCTCCCGGCTGAGTCCGCCGGATCGCCGGGTCGGCGCGGGTTCTCGCCACAGCGCCGCGAGTGCTTCGGGGATGGTGTCGTCGGGCATCGCAGTCAGCGTAAACGACGCACATCACGAATGCGTATACCGTACGCTTTGCGTATGTTATACGCAAAGCGGTTTCCCCCGCTGCCCGCCGCGCTCGTCGCGGTGGCCCTGGCGTTCCTCGCGTTGTCGCTGCCGCCCTACTTCACCGGCCACACCCGGGTCCCGGCCACCTTCGCGCTGCACTATCCGTTTCTGGTCGCCCACGTGATGTTCGCCGCCGTCGCGATGCTGACGGCCCTGGCCCAGATCTGGCCCGGACTGCGCGCCCGGCACCCGACTCTGCACCGCCGGTGCGGTCGTGTCTATGTGGTCACCGCCATCCCGGCGGCCGTCTGCGCGCTCATCATCGGCGCGGCAACCCCGTTCGGGCCGTTTCTCGCCGTCAGTAACATCGTCCTGGCCACACTCTGGCTGTGGTTCACGATCAACGGATACCTGACCGCCAGGCGGCGCTGGTTCGGCGCGCACCGCCGCCACATGATCCTCAGCGCCACCCTCGCGCTGTCCATCATCACCAACCGGGTATGGACACCCGTGCTCTTCATCACATTGAAGCCATTGCAGGACAGCGTTTTTCACCTCAGCGATGAACACTACCTGTGGTGCGTCGCCGGCTTTGGCGCATGGCTGGGTTGGACGATGCCGTTGTTCACCGTTCGACGGTGGCTCGACCGCCGCACGACACCGCGTCCCCCGATCGGTGGATCCGCAATTCGTCCCGCTCACCATCCGCTCGGTGGACAGACGAGCGAATTGGCCGAGCGCACGATTCGTGTCGAGCCTCGCTCAATCAGAGCGGACCACAAACCACAGAACTGACAACTCGGAGGACACGATGACTGCACAGATCTCGAAGCGTGCCACAGGACTTTTCGCCAGTGCCGTCGCCGCCGGCGCGCTGGCCCTCGGCCTGAGCTTCGCCCCCACCGCAAGCGCAGCCGACGGCTGCGGAATCGGCTACCACCTGGACGGCCCCAACTGCGTCCTGAACGTGCCCGGCCCCAACGCACACTTCATCAGCCCCAACTGCTGGATCAACGTCAACAACGACGAACGCTGCTACGCGCCATAACCCCGGAAGGGATAATTACGACGCTCGATCGGGCTCATTGCGGCACAAGGTCACACCATCGCCTGGCGGAGGTCAATACCTTGTGCCGCATGAGCACCCACCACAACACATTCCTGATCGGCGGCCGGTGGACCACACCGAACTCGAACGAAGAGATCGTTGTGGTCTCCCCCAACGACGAGCGGCGACTGGGCACCGTCGCCGCCGGCGTCGAGGCCGACATCGACGCAGCGGTCTGCGCCGCCCGGGCGGCGTTCGACGCCAGCGACGGCTGGTCGAACTGGCCCGCCGACAAACGGGCCGCCGCAATGGAATCCCTTGCCGATGCCCTCGACCGCCGCAGCGGACCGCTCGCGCACGCCGTCAGCGCCCAGAACGGCATGCCCATCGCGATCGCGGCTCAGCTCGAGGCGGTCTTTCCCTCGGTCCTGCTGCGGTACTACGCCCAGCTGTGCGCCGAGCAGTCCGACACCGAACGCCCTGGCCTGCTGGGCGGTTCGACGAACATCACCCGGACACCGGTCGGTGTGGTGGCCGCGATCGTGCCGTGGAACTTCCCGCAGGTGCTGAGCGCGTTCAAATACGCGCCGGGTCTTGCGGCGGGCTGCACGTTCGTCATCAAGCCGGCACCGGAGACGGTGTTCGACGCCGCCCTGTTCGCCGAAGCCGTCGCCGAGTCCGACATCCCGCCCGGCGTGATCAACGTGGTACCCGGCGGCAGCCGAACCGGCGCCTACCTGGTGGCGCATCCCGGTGTCGACAAAGTGGCGTTCACCGGTTCGACGCACGTCGGCCGTGAGATAGCGCGGGTGTGTGGCGGGTTGCTGCGTCCGGTCACGCTGGAACTCGGCGGCAAGTCCGCGGCCATCATCCTCGACGATGCCGACCTCGATCTGGGCGTGATCGGCGAAAAGCTCTTCGCCGCAACACTGCTCAACAACGGCCAGACCTGTTTCATCGGGACTCGGATACTCGCACCTCGAAGCCGCTACGCCGAAGTCGTCGATACCGTCACCGCCCTGGCCGCGTCGTTGACCGTCGGTGATTCGCTGGATCCGGCCACCCAGATCGGTCCGCTGGTCAGCGCCCGCCAGCGCGACCGCGTCGAGTCCGCGATCGCCGCCGCCGCACACCGCGGGGCCCGGATGACCACCGGCGGCACCCGACCGCCGGAGCGCGACACCGGGTGGTTCGTCGCGCCAACGGTTTTCGCCGACGTCGACAACGACGACGTGATCGCCCAAGAGGAGATCTTCGGCCCGGTGCTGACGATCATCGGCTACGACGACGATGACGACGCGGTGCGGATCGCGAATGCCAACCCGTACGGCCTCGGGGGTCGGTGTGGACCACCGACCCGGAGCGAGGGCTGGCCGTCGCCCGCGGCGTGCGGTCCGGAACGGTGGGGATCAACCACTACCTGCCCGATCCGACAGCACCGTTCGGCGGCGTCAAGGCCAGCGGACTCGGGCGAGAACTCGGGCCCGAAGGACTGGCCGCCTACCAGGAGATCAAGTCCATCTATCGCGGCTGATTCGGGGTCGACGAACTTCTTGTCCCCGTCTAGTCGACCGGTGTAAACGTGATGTGCAGCTTGCTGAGCCCGCGCATCATGAATGTCGGCTCATAGCTGTAATGCCGGTTCCCGGCGGGGCCGTGGTCGGCTTCGGAGATCGTGATGTCCGTCATCCGGTCCAGGATTCGATTCAGCGAAATCCGGCCCTCGGCCCGAGCCAGCGGAGCACCGGGACACGAATGCGCCCCGCGGATGAACGCGATGTGTTCGCGGACATTCGGCCGATCGGCGCGGAACTCATGCGGGTGCTCGAACTTGGTCGCATCTCGGTTGCTCGCCCCCGGCAGCAGCATCACGACGGTTCCGGCCGGGACCGGCACGTCACCGATCGTGGTGGTGGTGCGGGCCATCCGGAAGTGCGCCTTGACCGGACTTTCCATTCGCAGCGTCTCTTCGAGGAAGGCCGGAATCTTGCTGCGGTCCAGGCGTAGTGCCTCTTCACACCCCGGATTGTCGCCGATGAACCGCACTGCGGAGCTGACCAACTTCGTCGTGGTCTCGCTGCCGGCAGCGAAGAGGAACGTTGACAGGTTCACCACGTCGTCGAGATCGGGTGTCGACCCGTCCTCGTATTTGGCGAGCGCCAGTCCGGTGAGAACGTCCTCGCGCGGGGCGCGCCGGCGTTCCTCGAGGTAGCGGTAGAACCTCTCGTTCAGCCACTCCAGCGGATTGTGGGACGTCGTCGCGTCCTTGCCCACCTCGCCGACGAGCTGATCGGCGAACACGAGCTTGAACTCCTCGTGATCCTCGGCCGGCACACCCAGCAGATCGGCGATGACCAACAGCGAGAACGGTTTTGCGTAATCGGTCAGGAATTCGCACTCACCCTTGGCCAGGAAGGTGTCCAGCTGCTGATCGGCCAGCCGCCACATGAAGTCTTCGTTCTCTTTGAGGCGCTTAGGGGTGAGCAGTGTGTTCATCAGGCTGCGGGTGCGGGTGTGCCGCGGTGGATCTTGCAGCGCGATGTGTTCGGACATCGGCGCACTGGGGCCGTGCTGTTCGATCAGTTCCGATACATCGTCGCTCTCGCCCGGGGCGATGGGCATGCCGGAGAACGGTCCCGACACCGAGACGCACGACGAGAAAGCCGGGTTCCGGTACACACTCAGCGCGGCGTCGTATCCGGTGACGGCCAGTACGTTGAAAGCCGTGGCCGGGGTCACCGGGCACTTCGCTCGTAGATGGTCGAAGTACGGGTACGGGTCGGGGACCAGCGACTGATCGGTGAAGAAGTCCACCACATCGAAAGCGGTCACAACAGAGAACTCCTCAATTCGCCTATTAGACAACCGATTCAATCTCGGCGTACTGGTCGAGTTTGCTGATGTCGCCGAGGCAGACCTCATTTATCCAGACCAGAAACCTAACTTTTGTTCGCACCCTACTGAGTCGCTTCTGCGCAGTCAACGACCGCGGCCGAGCCGAGCCGTTCAGTCCGGCATAGCCCAGCGCGACAGCAACTCGGCCGCTTCCCGACCGAGCTGGCCGATCACGTCGGCGGCAGTCCGGACCGCGGTCAGCGCCCCGACGCCCTGGCCGGCGTTGATCGGCGAACGGGTGAAGTCCTCGGCAGCGATGGCCTGGGCGAGTTCGGCAGCCGCATCGGCATCCAGTGAGCCTTCGTCACCGTCCCAGCGATCGCTGAAGGCGTTGCGCAACACACGTTCTGGAAGCGAAGGCGGCCACGAGTAGCCCAGCGCGATATCGAAAACACGGGTGGTGACGGTGTCGGTTCCGTTGGCCGCCAACAGCTGGGCACGCGTCGCGTCGGACAACAGCGACTCGGTGCACGCCGTGAATGCGGTCCCGAGCCACGCCGCCGACGCACCAGCTGCCAGCACAGCAGCCAATCCGCGGCCCGACGAGATCCCGCCGGCCGCCAGCACCGGAATCGTCAGGTGGTCGAGAAGTTCGGTAAGCAACGGCAGCATCCCGATGAGCGGCCTGCCATGCCCGCCACCCTCGTAACCGCGGGCGATCACAACGTCGACACCGGCGTCGACGGCACGCTGTGCGGTGAGCAGGTCGGGAACCTGGGTTGCGGCGAGCACCCCTACCTCGTGCGCACGGCTCACCCATTCCCACCGGTCACCGAAGCTGATGCATAGCAGCGAAGGGCCGGCGGCCAGCGCGGTGTCGAGCAGGTTCGGCTGGCCGGCGGCCACCCAGTCGACCAAGCCAATGCCGAAGGGCCGATTCAGATTCGACACATGAGGAAGTTCCGCGGCGAGCTTCTCCGCGGTCGCCGAGCTTCCCATCCCGATCATGCCGAGGCCGCCGGCGGTGGACACCGCGGCCGCCAGAGCGCCACCGGCGGCGCCACCCATCGGGGCGTTGACGATCGGCAGGTCGATACCCATCGCGCGGGACCAGTCCGTCGACAGCACTGCGCATCTCCTCAGACGTAGCGGTTGCGACCTGCCAGCACACCCAGCGTGATCTGCACCAGGTACACACCCAGCACCATGATCCACGGCACCGTCCAGCCACCGGTCACGTCATGGAGCGTGCCGAAGAGGAAGGGACCGATGCCGGCCAGCAGATATCCGAAGCCCTGCGCCATGGCGGACAGCTGCACGGTGTCCTCTGGGGTGCGCGCACGCAAACCAATCACAGTCAGCGCCAACGAGAACACGCTCATCCCGATGCCGACCAGCACACTCCACAGCAGCGGGCTGAAGTCCGGTGCGATCAGCAACCCGACAACACCGGCGAAACCGCACACCCCGAGGCCGGCGATCCAGCCGCTCTGGTGGGTGGCACGCGCCGCCATCGGCGCGAGGACGAGGCTGATCGGCACGGCGATCACCGAGAGCAACCCGACGAGCAGACCCGCCGAGGTCTTGCTCACCCCGCTGTCGATGAACACCTCGGGCAGCCAGCCCATCATGATGTAGGCGAGCAGCGATTGCGTTCCGAAGAACAGGGTCACCGTCCATGCCAAGGGATTCCGGATCAGTGATCGGCGGGCGCCGGACTCGGTGGAGTCGGCGGGACTCTCGACCCGGCGCGCGGCGATCAGCCACACCACCAACGCCACAACGGCCAGCACGGCCCACGCGCCCAACGCGGGGCGCCATCCTCCGGAGATGTTCTCCAGAGGTGGGGTGACGGCGGAACCCAGCGCGCCGCCGCCCTGCAGGGCCGCGGTGTAGATGCCGGTCATCAGCCCGAGTCGGGCGGGGAACGACGTCTTGATCACCACCGGGATCAGGACGTTGATGACGGCGATGCCCGCGGTTGCGACCAGGGTTCCGCCGATGACCACGTACGGTCCGTCGAGAACGCGGACCAGCAGTCCGACGATCAGCGTGGCCAGGGCCAGGCTGATGGTTCGGCCGAGGCCGAACCGGCGGGACAACGCCGCCGACGCCAATCCCGCTCCGGCGAAACACAATCCGGGCAGCGTGGTCAGTACGCCGGCCCACACCGCGGACGCACCGAGGGCGCGCTGCATGTCGCCGAGCACCGGGCCGATGCTGGTGACCGCGGGACGCAGATTGAGCGCGGTGAGGATGACCGCAACGATCAGTACCGCGCCGCCGACGACCCGCCCGACGGGCGGCACTTCGCATGCGCCGTCCAGTTCGAGGCTCAGGTCGTGCTCGTAGCGGCTCACCGCGCTATCGTGTCATACATCCCATGATCGGATGAAAAGGTATTTGATGCCGTTAGCCGCCGCGCGCCCCGCCGGGCTGGTCGACCATGCCATCGACCAGCTACGGCAGTCGATCACGACCGGTGAGTGGCCGGTCGGAACACGGATCCCCACCGAGCCGAACTTGGCGACGGCGCTCGGCGTCGGCCGCAACACTGTGCGGGAAGCAGTCCGCGCACTGGCCCATAGCGGCATCCTCGAAGTCCGTCGGGGCGACGGGACCTACGTTCGGGCCACCAGCGAGATCTCGGGCGCCCTGAGCCGGCTGTGCGGGTCGAAGCTGCGTGACGTTCTGCAGGTGCGCCGGTGCCTCGAGGTCGAGGGGCGCGACTGGCCGCCGCTGCTCGGACCGACGACGACCTAGCCGAACTTCGGGAATTGCTCGCCCGGCGTGATGCCCTGCACGGCGGCGCCGATCGGACCGAATTCGTCCGGGCCGACGCGCAGTTGCATTTCGCGGTCGTCCGCGCATCACACAACGCGGTGCTCATCGAGTTGTACCGCGGATTGACCGAGGCAGTCACCGACAGTGTTGCCATCACCAGCGCGATGGACCCGCATGTCGGCCACGCCGCACTGATCGAGGCCATTGCCGAGCAGGACAGCGATCGGGCCGGAACCGAAGCCGGGCATTTCCTCGACGAACTCATCGGCGAGCTTCCGGCTCAAGGCATTTCGGACGGCTAGAGGCCGTTCTTGATGGCGGCAGCCTGTTTTTGGCCTAGCTGGGTGACGAATTCCGCGGGCGGGAAGAACTCGGCGGGCGCGTCGAAGGCGATCGTGACGAACGCTCTTCCCTCGGTGAAGAGCAACATTGTCTTCCCCTGGAATTGTCGGGTGAATTCCCCTCGACTTTCGTACCTCCAGTGCCGACATCCACAGGTTCGGGCGTGCCTTTTACCAAGCTGCCGAGGGTTTTCTTCGCCGATTCAAGAGCATTGGCCGCGGCGGCGGGATCCGCGAAGACCAGGACGGTGTCGGTGATGACTCGGGAATTCTCCGGACCGCTGAACGTGATCGCGGCCCCCGGCTTGCCATCCGGGTTCGAAACGGGCGGCGTGGCGGTGAACGTCATCGGCGCCTCGATGTCGGTCGGCTTGATCAAGAGTTTTGTGTAATCGCCGGGCTGCGCCGGACTCGGCGCCGCGGCACTACTTGTTGTGGCGGACGACGATGATGAGCCCGACGCCTGCGGCGGCGAACTCGAGTTGCCGCTACAGCCGGCTGACAACACCACCAGCGCCACGACCGCGCCTACACCGGCGGCAGTCCTCGGAGCAATCCACATGCGTGCGCTCTCCTTTCCCGACCGCAACCGTATACGCACGAACTTCGGTGTCCTGAACACCTAGTCGTCGTAGTAGCGGGCCTCGATGACGTTGCCGTCCGGGTCGGGGAAGTACATGCCTTCCGGTCCCCAGCCGCGGGCACCGAACGTCGGCGCCAGCCGGTCGCTGGTGTCGATCCCTTCGGCCTGCAGGCGTTGATCAAGGGCGTCGTACTCAGCTTTGGTCATCGCCAGGCACACATGGTTGACGCGGTGTTCGGCGCCGCCGTTGTCCGGCGACAGATCGATGATCGAGTCGGCTGAGATCCGCACACTCGGGAATGGCGCCTCGCCGGTGCGGAACTCATCGAAGCGAACCGACTCGAGCCCGACGACGCGCGTGTAGAAATCCATGGCCGTCGTGATGTCGTTGGTCCACAGGACGACATGGTCGAGCTGCATGATGCGGATGCTACGGAAAATCTTGGTGGGCGCGTCGTGATCGCTGCGAAGGCGCGCAATGGCGTAGCGCCACGTTCTTCACGGCCCCGACGGTCTCCTGCTGGAGAGTCCAAACGTGCGTAAGTTCGACCTACTTGTCGAACGGTGGCGGGTAGGGGGTGTGGACGCCAATCTTTGCCCCTGGCATAACCGTTGTGACCGATCGTCCATGGAGGTCCCCGTTGACCTTGCCCTTGACCACGAACTCGCCGCCATTGTTGGTGGCTTCGCCCATGCACAATCCGGGGAGTTTGACCCTGGCGCCCGGCTCTACGACGAGTCCGCCCACAGCCCCAATGATGTTCGCGTAGCCGCCTGACTCCACTGTGAGTGTGCCGGTGATGACGCCGACCAACAGGAGCTTTCCCCCGCTCGCCACGCGAACGTCGCCTTGAGTTACGCGAAGCTTGACGCGGACGCGTGAAATCACCCTGGTCATAGAGAAACGCTACTCCCGCTAGCTGGCGCGCCCGCCCTCTAACGCACCCAACCTGAGAAAACCCTGATAATTTACGCCCATGTGGATATTCGCTCATCGGACCGTGTGCGCTCTTGCTGTTTCCGTCGCACTGACGGTGGGTGGGGTGTCAGCGCCGCCCGCGGCTGTGACAACACCTCGGGTTGAGGTCGTTAGCGCGGTGTATGTCAGCAATGTCGCGCTAGTAGCGGCTTCCTCGTCGTCGGCGGTGGCGAGTGAAACGTCCACGGCGCAGCTCCTGAAACCGTTTCTGCAGGTTGCCGATTGGGTGGGCAATTGGGTGCTCCTTGGCGTGTACATCGCGTCGGCGCCGGTCTATCTGCCGCTCATCGAGTTCTTCCACTCCTTGGCTCCCAGCCTCATGCCCGATTACCTCAGTACGGTGCGGTGGATGCTTGAGCAGGCACTCGTGAACCCATTCACAATCGACCCCTACGCTCGCACGAGCAGCGCGGTGAGCGCCGCTATCACGGCTCCCGTGGCCGCCGCCCAGCAAGCTGACGCAAACGATGTTGCCGTGAGCATGACGCCCTCAACACCGACCAGTAGCCAGGTGAATGCACTCCCCGCATTGCCCGATCCGATCGACCGGGCACTCAGAAGAGGCCTGGCTATCATCCTTTTGCCGGTGACCTTCCCCATCACTCTGCTCGGGCTCCTGCAAGGGCTTGGCTGCCTGGAGGGTTCGCTAGCCTGCAGTGATCCAAACTCCTTGTATTCCATTTCCAAACGATTGTTCAGGTTTTTCAATCCGCCATTGGCCTCCGCTACTGCCTCTGGACCATTGGCGTCTGTCGTGGTCACCCACGAAGTTGCCACGGCTTTGGACCCGTCTAGCGCATCCACGCCCGGAGCATCGGCTGCACCCCGGCCTGCGCGCCCGGCTGCGTCGGCCTCCGCTCGCGGCGCGACACATCAAGCCGCGCCATCGGCCAAGACTGCCGATCAGGTGAAGGCGCAGAAAGCGGGCGCGAAGCATGCTGATGAAAAACCCAGCACGGCAGGCAAATCCGGGCAGGGAAGAAGCGCACGCGGCGCCCGCTGAAAGCTGACGCTTAGCGCGCGACGGCTCTCCGAAGATCGGACGCACGCCCACAATTGCCTTAGGCGAGCAACGATGTTCTCCACATCACCTCGAGAACCGTGACGTTCCACTTGTAGCCCACGTCATCACAATGCGCATGCCCGCCCGCACACCGAGCCAGCACTCGAACCGTTGGCACACTCTCGGCACACCGACAGGGGTCTTGATAGTGGGCGCGGACGGTATCGAACCGCCGACCGCTGGTGTGTAAAACCAGAGCTCTACCACTGAGCTACGCGCCCGTGCCCGGGCAGGTTACACGGCCGCCAGCGCCTGCGTCCAAACCGATGGATCGCGCGCCTCGCCTGGTTCCTTGCACTCGGCGAACCGGATAACGCCGCCGCGGTCGATCGCGAAGGTGCCCCGATTGGCAAAGCCGGCGGCGGCGTTGAACACCCCGTAGGCCTGCGCCACCGCACCGTGCGGCCAGAAGTCCGACAGCACCGGGAAGGAGAACGCGCTCTGCGTGGCCCAGACCTTGTGCGTGGGCGGCGGACCGACCGAGATCGTCAACGTTGCGGTGTCGTCGTTGTCGAACTCGTCCAGATGGTCGCGAACGTAGTCGAGCTCGCCCTGGCAGATGCCGGTGAACGCCAGCGGGAAGAACACCAGCAGCACGTTCTTCGCGCCGCGGAAGTCACTGAGCGTGACGGGCTGACCGTTCTGGTCTTTGAGCGTGAAGTCAGGGGCATCGGATCCGACCCCAACTGTCACGAGTGCCTCCCGGCCGCCTTCGACTTCGGCTGCACCAGCCGGCTGGCGATCCAGTCCCCCAGATTGGCCGAGCTGGTCTGCATCAATCCCGCGGTGGGCGCTGACTCGGCGATCTCGGCGGGCTGAACATGGCCGGGCTGGCCGGTCTTGGGTGTCACCACCCAGATGATGCCGTCGTCGGCCAACGGCGCGATCGCATCCATCAGCCGATCCACCAGGTCACCGTCGCCATCCCGCCACCACAGCAGGACCACGTCGACCACCTCGTCGGCATCCTCGTCGAGCAGTTCCCCGCCGCTGGCGTCCTCGACGTCGAGCCTGATGTCGTCGTCGGTGTCCTCGTCCCAGCCCAGCTCCTGCACGACCTGATTTTTTTGGATGCCCAGCTTCTGGGCGTAGCTCGGGGGGCCACCCTCCGCGACCACCGTCGGAACCTCCTTGGAATCAGGGTCGGCTGTCTAAGGGCCTATCGTCGCACGACGACGACGATTACTCGCCGTGCGGTCGGAATCAGTACGTCGCGTCGCACAAGCTCAACGCATTCGACCTGGTGTCGTTGAGGTCCTGGATGGTCTTGTTGAACTCTGCTGGACCTGCGTGTCCGGTGATTGCGCTGGCCGTGGTGTGCGCGCCGTCGACCCACTCCGTGAACGCGGTTTTCAGCTCGGCAGGGATCGCGTCGGTGATGCTGGCGGCGACGGCGTCGGCGCTCTTGTTCAGCGCGTCGACCGCCGGGCCTTCTGTCGCCGCGATGTCGGGAGTGGCCTGGTTGAAGGCGCTCACGTAGGCGTTGACCGCGTCGATCGCGTCGGCGCTGGAGGTGGACAGCGTCTCGCAGGTGTCGTGCATGGCTTGGGTGGTCAGCGAGGCCTGCCGTTCGGATTCCCGGGCGCTGGACGAGGCGGCCGACTCCGACACCGACACTGACATCGAGGTCCGGAAGGCCGGGGCGTCGCGCCCGTTGGCCGACGGCTCACCGCCGGTCACGCTGGTGCAGCCCACCACGCCGGCCAGCACGGCCGCCGCACTGCCGACCAGCAGCCCGCCGATCCGGAGCTCGCGCGCATGTCTGATCAGCACCCCGGCAGGTTACCGGGTGCGAGCTCCCCTCGGCGCGCTGCGAAGAATTCACCAACCCCCCAGTTGACTACTCGTCGGTATGGCCTCGATTGCGGCACGATAGGAGGTAGAGGGTGCAAAACCTGCGCCAGCTACTAAGGAGCTGAAGTTGACCACCGAGTTCGCGCGCCACGATCTGGCTCAAAACTCAAGCAGCCCAAGCGATTCCGATCGAGTACGGGTGATCCGCGAAGGCGTCGCGTCGTATCTGCCCGATATCGACGCCGAGGAGACCTCGGAATGGCTGGAGTCGTTCGACGACCTGCTGGCCCGTTCGGGCCCGGCCCGCGCGCGCTACCTGATGCTGCGATTGCTGGAGCGCGCCGGCGAGCAACGCGTCGCGATCCCCGCGCTGACCTCCACCGACTACGTCAACACCATTCCCACCGAGCTGGAGCCCTGGTTCCCCGGCGACGAGGACGTCGAGCGCCGCTACCGCGCCTGGATCCGGTGGAACGCCGCGATCATGGTGCACCGCGCGCAGCGGCCCGGCGTCGGCGTGGGCGGGCACATCTCCACCTATGCGTCGTCGGCCGCGCTGTACGAGGTCGGCTTCAACCACTTCTTCCGCGGTAAAGCCCACCCCGGCGGCGGCGACCAGATCTTCATCCAGGGCCACGCCTCCCCGGCATCTACGCTCGCGCCTTCCTCGAGGGCCGGCTGACCGCCGACCAACTCGACGGCTTCCGCCAGGAGCACAGCCACCCCGGCGGCGGGTTGCCGTCCTACCCGCACCCACGGCTGATGCCGGACTTCTGGGAGTTCCCGACGGTGTCGATGGGCCTGGGCCCGATGAACGCCATCTATCAGGCGCGGTTCAACCACTACCTGGCCGACCGCGGCATCAAGGACACCTCCGATCAGCACGTGTGGGCGTTCCTCGGCGACGGCGAGATGGACGAGCCGGAGAGTCGCGGCCTGATCCAGGTCGCCGCGAACGAGGGTCTGGACAATCTGACCTTCGTGGTGAACTGCAACCTGCAGCGCCTGGACGGACCAGTGCGCGGCAACGGCAAGATCATCCAGGAGCTGGAGTCCTTCTTCCGCGGCGCGGGCTGGAACGTCATCAAGGTGGTGTGGGGCCGCGAGTGGGATGCGCTGCTGCACGCCGACAAGGACGGCGCGCTGGTGAACCTGATGAACACCACCCCCGACGGCGACTACCAGACCTACAAGGCCAACGACGGCGCCTACGTGCGCGACCACTTCTTCGGCCGCGACCCGCGGACCAAGGCACTGGTGGCCGACATGAGCGACAGCGAGATCTGGAACCTCAAGCGCGGCGGCCACGACTACCGCAAGGTCTACGCCGCCTATCGGGCAGCGATGGAGCACAAGGGCCAGCCCACCGTGATCCTGGCCAAGACCATCAAGGGTTACTCACTGGGCGCCCACTTCCAGGGCCGCAACGCCACCCACCAGATGAAAAAGCTTGCACTGCAAGATCTTCGGGACTTCCGCGACGCCATCCGCATCCCGGTGTCGGACGAGCAGCTCGAAGAGAACCCCTACCTGCCGCCGTACTACCATCCCGGCCCCGAGGCGCCGGAGATCCGCTACCTCATCGACCGGCGCCGCGCGCTCGGCGGCTTCCTGCCCGAACGTCGCACCAAGGCCAAGGTGCTGACCCTGCCGCCGCGCGATGTCTACAAGGCCCTGAAGAAGGGGTCCGGCCAGCAGCAGGTGGCGACCACCATGGCCACCGTGCGTACGTTCAAAGAACTGTTGCGGGACAAGGAGATCGGGCACCGAATCGTCCCGATCATTCCCGACGAGGCGCGCACCTTCGGCATGGACTCCTGGTTCCCGAGCCTGAAGATCTACAACCGCAACGGCCAGCTGTACACCGCCGTCGACGCCGAGCTGATGCTGGCCTACAAGGAAAGTGAAGTCGGCCAGATCCTGCACGAGGGCATCAACGAGGCCGGCTCGACGGCGTCGTTCACCGCGGTCGGCACCTCGTACGCCACCCACAACGAGCCGATGATTCCGATCTACATCTTCTATTCGATGTTCGGGTTCCAGCGCACCGGAGACGGGCTGTGGGCGGCCGCCGATCAGATGGCCCGCGGATTCGTGCTCGGCGCGACCGCCGGGCGCACCACGCTGACCGGCGAAGGCCTGCAGCACGCCGACGGGCACTCGCTGCTGCTGGCCTCGACCAACCCCGCGGTGGTGGCCTACGACCCGGCGTTCGCCTACGAGATCGCCTACATCGTGGAAAGCGGCCTGGCCAGGATGTACGGCGAGGATCCGGAGAACGTCTACTTCTACATGACGATCTACAACGAGCCGTACGCCCAGCCCGCGGAGCCGGAGCATTTCGACCCCGAGGGTCTGTTGCGCGGCATGTACCGGTATCGGAAGGCGCCACAGTCCCGATCCAACGTCGCGCAGATCCTGGCGTCCGGGGTGGCGATGCCCGAGGCCCTGCGGGCCGCCGACATGCTCGCCGAGCGCTGGGATGTCGCTGCCGACGTCTGGTCGGTGACTAGTTGGGGTGAACTCAACCGCGACGGTGTCGGGGTCGAGAAGGAACTGCTGCGCCACCCAGACCGGACGGCGCGCACGCCGTACGTGACGCAGGCGCTGGCCGATACCGCGGGCCCTGCCGTCGCGGTGTCGGACTGGATGCGCGCGGTGCCCGAGCAGATCCGCCCGTGGGTGCCCAACACCTACGTCACGCTGGGCACCGACGGGTTCGGCTTCTCCGACACCCGGCCGGCCGCCCGCCGGTACTTCAACACCGACGCCGAATCAGTGGTGGTGGCGGTACTCGAGGCACTGGCCCGCGACGGCGAGATCGACCCGTCGGTCGCGATCGCCGCGGCCCGCGAGTACCGGATCGACGACGTGATGGCCGCCGAGGTCTCCTTCGTCGACACCGGCAGCGCGTAGGCCGGGGCCCGGCCAGCGAGTGTGCGGTGTCGTCCGCAACACGCCGTGGCTGGCGTATCAGGACGCACACTCGCAGGACGAAGCCGCCGCGTCCGGACTCCATTTTGTGGGAACATCCAGAAAAGCGGCGTAGCTTTTAGGGGTGAGTGACAACCCGCTCCTCGAGCCTCTACCGCCGTCGGCGCTGGAGCTACTGGAGAACGTGCCGGATTCCACGCTGCGCAGGCTCAAGCAGTACTCCGGCCGGCTGGCCACCCAGGCCATGCAGGCCATGCACGAGCACCTGCCGTTCTTCGGTGAACTGGAAGCCTCCCAGCGCGCCAGCGTCCAGCTGGTCCTGCAGACCTCGGTGGTCAACTTCGCCGAGTGGATCCGCGACCCGCTCAGCAATGTGGGCTACACCGCCGACGCGTTCGCCCTGGTCCCGCAGGACCTGACCCGCCGGATCGCGCTGGCCCAGACCGTCGACATGGTTCGCGTCAGCATGCAGTACTTCGAGCTCGCGGTCCCCGCGTTGGGCCGCAACGACGAGCAGCGCACCGCGCTGGCGGTCGGGATCCTGCGCTACAGCCGCGACCTGGCATTCGCCGCGGCAGCCTCCTACGCCGACGCCGCCGAGGCCCGCGGGTCCTGGGACAGCCGGATGGAGGCCAGCGTCGTCGACGCCGTCGTCCGCGGTGACACCGGTCAGGAACTGCTGTCCCGGGCGGCCGCGCTGAACTGGGACACCACCGCGCCCGCGACCGTGGTGGTCGGCACCCCGCCACCCGGCCGGGAGGAGTTGGCCAGCGAGGACGTCCGCGAGATCGCCTTGCGCCACAACCGGGCGGCCTTGGCCGACGTGCACGGCACCTGGCTGATCGGGATCATCTCCGGCCCGTTCGGGCCCACCGACAAGTTCTTCAAAGACCTGATCAACGCCTACTCCGACAGCCCGGTGGTGATCGGGCCGACCGCGCCGATGCTCACCGCGGCCTACCACAGCGCCCGCGAGGCCATCTCGGGCATGAATGCCGTCGTCGGGTGGACCGGCGCGCCGCGTCCGGTGCTGGCCCGCGAATTGCTGCCTGAGCGAGCCCTTCTCGGTGACGCCTCGGCGGTCGCGGCGCTCCACACCGAGATCATGCGGCCCCTGGCCGATGCCGGACCGGCGCTGTCGGAGACCCTCGACGCCTACCTCGACAGCGGCGGCGCAATCGAAGCTTGCGCCAGGAAATTGTTCGTTCATCCAAACACGGTCCGCTACCGACTCAAGCGGATCGCCGACTTCACCGGCCGGGATCCCACCGTGCCACGCGACGCGTACGTCCTGCGGGTGGCGTCCACAGTGGGACGGCTGGGCTATCCTGCGCCCCTCAACACCACGGCAAACAGCTCTGTCGCACAACTCACAGCGCCGTTGGTCGGAACTGCGGGCAACGTCTGATAAGAGCAGTAGATCGCGGTGAGGTATCGGGGATGTCGCATCACATGCACTTTTGTGGGACCTCTACAAAAACCTAAGACGAGGTTCATAATCTCTTACACCGTGCAGATTCGGTTTCACAGTGTTCTCTTAAAGAGTGCCTCATGAACCCGTGATCGCATTGCTGGCGCCCGGACAGGGCTCGCAGACCCCCGGCATGCTCGAGCCTTGGCTGGAGCTGCCCGGCGCGGCCGATCAGATCAAGACCTGGTCGGACATCGCCGGTCTCGACCTTGCTCGCCTGGGCACCACCGCAACTGCCGACGAGATCACCGACACCGCGGTCACCCAGCCGCTGGTTGTCGCGGCGACCCTGCTTGCCAACGCCGAGCTGACCAAGCGCGGCACGCTCGCCGGGCGCAAGACCGTCGTGGCCGGTCACTCCGTCGGCGAGATCGCGGCGTACGCGATCGCCGGCGTCATCTCCGCTGACGACGCGGTCAAGCTGGCCGCCGTCCGCGGGTCTGAGATGGCCAAGGCCTGCGCCGTCGAGCCGACCGGCATGTCCGCGATCCTGGGCGGCGACGAGGCCGAGGTATTGGAAGCGCTGGCACGTCTCGACCTGATCCCCGCCAACCGCAACGCCGCAGGCCAGATCGTGGCCGCCGGCGCCATCGCGGCGCTGGAGAAGCTGGCCGAGGATCCGCCGGCCAAGGCGCGCGTGCGTCAGCTGGCCACCGCTGGGGCGTTCCACACTCACTACATGGCGTCCGCGCTCGACGCCTATGCCGCAGCGGCTGCCGAGGTCGCCATCAACGAGCCCACCACCACGCTTCTGAGCAATGCCGACGGTCAGCCGGTAGCGTCTGCGAAAGACGCGATGGAGAAGCTCGTCGCGCAACTCACCCGCCCGGTGCGCTGGGATCTGTGCACCGACACCATGCGCCAGCTCTTTGAGAACGCAGAGGGCTCAGCGATCGTCGAGTTCCCGCCCGCGGGCACTCTGGCTGGAATCGCCAAACGAGAACTTCGGGGAGTCGCCAACCGTGCGATCAAGACCCCCGCAGACCTGGACGGACTCACCGAGCTCTAATCGCCCGGGCCGACCAGGACAACCACATAGCAAGCGTTCTATCCAAGTAGCACAACCGATTACGAAGGAGCCACCGTGCCCGCCTCTCAGGAAGAAATCATCGCCGGTCTCGCCGAGATCATCGAAGAAGTGACCGGCATCGAGCCGTCTGAGGTCACCCCGGAGAAGTCGTTCGTCGACGACCTGGACATCGACTCGCTGTCGATGGTGGAGATCGCCGTTCAGACCGAGGACAAGTACGGCGTGAAGATCCCCGACGAAGACCTCGCCGGTCTGCGCACCGTCGGTGACGTCGTCAACTACATCCAGAAGCTCGAAGAGGAGAACCCGGAGGCTGCTGCCGCCCTGCGCGAGAAGTTCGCGGGCGAATGAGCAGGCCTTCCACTGCTAACGGCGGTTTCCCTAGCGTTGTCGTGACCGCCGTCGAGGCCACCACGGCGCTCGCCACGGACATCGAGAGCACGTGGAAGGGCTTGTTGGCAGGCGACAGCGGCATCCGCATTCTCGAGGACGAGTTCGTCGACAAGTGGGACCTGCCGGTCCGTATCGGCGGTCACCTCGTCGAGGACATGGACAGTCACCTCACCCGTGTCGAACTGCGTCGCAATTCCTACGTGCAACGCATGTCTCTGGTGCTATCCCGACGGCTGTGGGAGAACTCGGGCAAGCCCGAGGTCGACCCCGACCGCTTCACGGTGGTGATCGGCACGGGCCTGGGTGGCGGCGAGAAGATCGTCGAAACCTACGACGCGATGAACGAGGGCGGGATCCGCAAGGTCTCGCCGCTGGCCGTTCAGATGGTCATGCCCAACGGTGCGGCCGCGGTCGCCGGCCTGGAACTGGGCGCCCGCGCCGGGGTCATCACCCCGGTGTCGGCGTGCTCGTCCGGGTCGGAGGCCATCGCCCACGGGTGGCGGCAGATCGTCATGGGCGACGCGGACTTCGCGGTCGTCGGCGGTGTCGAGGGCACCATTGAGGCGCTGCCCATCGCAGCGTTCTCGATGATGCGCGCCATGTCGACGCGCAACGACGATCCCCAGGGCGCGTCGCGCCCGTTCGACAAGGATCGCGACGGGTTCGTCTTCGGCGAGGCCGGCTGCATGATGATCATCGAGACCGAGGAGCACGCCAAGGCCCGTGGCGCCAAGCCGCTGGCCCGGCTCATGGGTGCGGGCATCACCTCGGATGCCTTCCACATGGTGGCTCCGTCACCCGACGGTCTGCGCGCAGGCGCGGCGATGAAGCGGGCTATGGAGACGGCCGGCTTGTCCCCCAAGGACATCGACCACATCAACGCACACGGAACGGCCACGCCGATCGGTGACACCGCCGAGGCAACCGCTATCCGGGTCGCCGGATGCGAGCACGCCGCCGTGTACGCGCCGAAGTCGGCGCTGGGCCATTCCATCGGCGCCGTTGGCGCCTTGGAAGCGGCACTCACGGTGATGAGCCTGCGCGACGGCGTCATCCCGCCGACGCTCAACTACGAAACACCGGATCCGGAGATCGACCTGGATATCGTTGCGGGAGAACCGCGTTACGGCGACTACCAGTACGCGATCAACAACTCGTTCGGTTTCGGAGGGCACAACGTCGCGCTCACCTTCGGGCGGTACTGACACCGATCCGGGGGAAAGGACTAGCAGATAGCAATGGCAGGGTTGACGCGTTTGTCAACGGGGAATGGCTTCCCCAACGTGGTCGTCACCGGTTTTGCGATGACGACCGCCCTGGCATCCGATGCTGACAGCACGTGGAAGCGGCTGTTGGACGGGCAGAGCGGAATCCGGCTTCTCAACGACGAATTCGTCGAGAAGTACGACCTGCCTGTCCGTATCGGGGGGCATCTGGTCGAGGAGTTCGACGGCGAGCTGACTCGCGTCGAACTTCGTCGGCTGTCCTATCTGCAAAAGATGTCCACGGTGCTCAGCCGGCGCGCGTGGCAGAACGCCGGTTCACCCGAGGTAGATCCGAAGCGGCTGATGGTCTCGATCGGCACCGGCATGGGCTCCACCGAGGAATTGGTGTTCGCCTATGACGGGATGCGCGCCAAAGGCCTCAAAGCGGTGTCGCCGCTGGCGGTCCAGATGTACATGCCCAACGCCGCGGCAGCGGCCGTCGGCCTCGAACTCAAGGCCAAGGCCGGGGTCATCACCCCGGTCTCGGCGTGTGCGTCGGGGTCGGAGGGAATCGCCCAGGCATGGCGACAGATCGTTCTCGGCGAAGCCGACGTCGCGGTCTGCGGTGGCGTCGAGACCAAGATCGAGGCCGTGCCGATCGCCGGCTTCGCTCAGATGCGAATTGTCTTGTCCACCACCAACGACGACCCAGCCGGCGCGTGTCGCCCGTTCGACAAGGACCGCAACGGGTTCGTCTTCGGTGAGGGCGGTGCGCTCCTGGTCATCGAGACCGAGGAGCACGCCAAGGCCCGCGGGGCCAACATCCTCGCGCGCATCATGGGGGCAGGCATCACCTCGGACGGCTACCACATCGTGGCGCCCGACCCGAACGGTGAGCAGGCGGGACACGCGATCACCCGAGCAATCCAGCTCGCGGGTCTCGAGCCCTCCGACATCGATCACATCAACGCCCATGCGACGGGCACCCAGGTGGGTGACGTCGCGGAAGGCAAAGCGATCAACAATGCGCTCGGCAAGCACCGGCCGGCCGTCTACGCGCCCAAATCGGCGCTGGGCCACTCGGTGGGCGCCGTCGGCGCGGTGGAGTCGATCCTCACCGTGTTGGCGCTGCGGGACGGCGTCGTGCCGCCCACGCTCAACCTGCGGAACCTCGATCCGGAGATCGATCTGGACGTGGTGGCCGGTGAACCCCGGCCAGGCAACTACCAGTACGCGATCAACAACTCGTTCGGATTCGGTGGTCACAACGTCGCGATCGCCTTCGGGAAGTACTGAAATCCAGTGACTCTCGACAGCGTTGACCGACATCCGCGCACTATGGAGGTTTAGATGACGATCATGGCCCCTGAGACGGTCGGCGAATCCCTCGACCCTCGTGACCCGCTGCTGCGGCTGTCCACGTTCTTCGACGACGGCAGCGTGCAGCTGCTGCACGAGCGTGACCGCTCCGGTGTGCTGGCCGCGGCCGGCACCGTCAACGGTGTGCGCACGATCGCCTTCTGCACCGACGGCACCGTCATGGGTGGCGCCATGGGCGTGGAGGGCTGCCAGCACATCGTCACCGCATACGACACCGCCATCGAGGAGCAGAGCCCGATCGTGGGCATCTGGCACTCCGGCGGTGCGCGTCTGGCCGAGGGCGTCAAGGCTCTGCATGCCGTCGGACTGGTCTTCGAAGCCATGATCCGCGCATCGGGCTACATCCCCCAGATTTCGGTCGTAGTCGGCTTCGCCGCCGGCGGCGCCGCGTACGGTCCCGCACTGACCGACATCGTCATCATGGCCCAGGAGGGCCGTGTGTTCGTCACCGGACCTGACGTGGTGCGCAGCGTCACCGGCGAGGACGTCGACATGGCCTCCCTCGGCGGTCCCGACACCCACCACAAGAAGTCCGGTGTGTGCCACATCGTCGCCACCGACGAGCTCGACGCCTACGCGCGCGGTCGCCGGTTGATCGGATTGTTCTCCCAGCAGGGCCATTTCGACCGCAGCAAGGCCGAGGCGGGCGACTCCGACCTGCACGCGCTGCTGCCCGAGTCACCCCGCCGTGCCTACGACGTGCATCCATTGGTGGAGGCACTGCTCGATGCGGACACCCCGTTCGAGGAATTCCAGGGTAAGTGGGCGCCCTCGATCGTCGTCGGCCTGGGCCGGTTGTCCGGCCGCACCGTCGGCGTCATCGCCAACAACCCGCTGCGCCTCGGCGGCTGCCTGAACTCTGAAAGCGCTGAGAAGTCAGCGCGTTTCGTGCGGCTGTGCGACGCCTTCGGCATCCCGCTGGTCGTGGTCGTCGACGTGCCCGGCTACCTGCCCGGCGTCGACCAGGAATGGGGCGGAGTCGTGCGCCGCGGCGCCAAACTGCTGCACGCCTTCGGTGAGGCGACCGTCCCGCGGGTCACGCTGGTGACGCGAAAGATCTACGGCGGGGCCTACATTGCGATGAACTCGCGCTCGCTGGGTGCCACCAAGGTGTTCGCCTGGCCGGACGCCGAGGTCGCCGTGATGGGCGCCAAGGCCGCTGTGGGCATCCTGCACAAGAAGAAGCTGGCCGCCGCACCGGATCACGAACGCGAAGCGCTGCACGAGGAATTGGCGGCCGAGCATGAGCGGATCGCCGGCGGCGTGGACAGTGCGGTCGAGATCGGCGTGGTCGACGAGAAGATCGACCCGGCCCACACCCGCAGCAAGCTGACGCAGGCGCTCGCCGAGGCGCCGGCCCGCCGCGGTCGCCACAAGAACATCCCGCTGTAGCTAAGCGCTCTGCCGCAGCCGCAGGGCGTCCTGTCCCGGCGGTGCACCGAAGAGCCGGCGGTACTCGCGGGTGAATTGCGACGGGCTGTCGTATCCGACGCGATGCCCGACGCCTGCGATGTCGCCGGGGGTGCTGACGAGCATGGAGCGCGCTTCCTGCAGGCGAATGCGCTTCTGAAACTGCAACGGGCTCATGGCCGTAACGGTGCGGAAGTGCCGATGGAACGTCGAAGGGCTCATCCCTGCCAGCTGCGCGAGCTCCTCGATGCGCATCGGTTCGGCATAGTTCTGGCGAATCCATCCGATGGCCCGGCTTACATAGGTCAGATTGCTGTCGGCCATGCCGATCTGTCGCACGGTCTCGCCCTGGGGTCCGGTCAGCAGCCGCCAGACGATTTCGCGCTCGATCAGCGGCGCGAGAATTCCTGCATCAGAGGGCTTCTCGAGCAGCCGCACCAGCCGGACCACCGCGTCCAGCAGCTCCGCGTCGGCATCAGCGGTCGACATCGCCGCGCTTCCCGAGTTGCGCACCCCGCGGACGAACGGTGCCTGCAGCACCAACTCGGCCACCACAGCGGGCCGCAGCACCAGCGCCATCCCGAGCGACGGCAGACCGTCGCCAGTGTCGATGAAGTGGCCGGTGACCGGTAGATCAGCGGTCACCACGAGGCACTGACCCGCGCTGTATTCGTAGACGTCATCGCCGAGAAGCAGCCGCTTACCGCCTTGCGCCAGCACCACGACGAGCGGTTCCGTCAGCGAGTAATCCGGCGTCTCCGAAGCGGCCTCCACCGATAGCAGGAGTCCGTCGATCGGCGTCCGCATATCTGGCTGGGCGTGTGCCGCGATCAGCCCGCGAAGCTCAGACAGACGATCCATCGCTCGATCACATCAACAATGAGCGGATTATGCAAGAACTGCGTTGCATCGATATACCGCTGAGCTGCGGCTGTCGGTTGGATGGGAGATGACAGATACGACTTGAAGGAGCGATTTATGCCACTCGATCATTACGTCACTCTCGGCCGGTCCGGGTTGCGGGTCAGCCCGTTCGCGCTCGGAGCGATGACCTTCGGTGAAGACGCCGGCGGGGCCGGTTCGAGCGTTGAGGAGTCCGAGCGGATCCTCGACGCCTATCTGGACCGTGGCGGCAATTTCGTCGATACCGCCAACTTTTACACCAACGGGCACTCGGAGAAGATCCTCGGTGACTGGTTCGCCCATCGACCGGGCCGGCGTGACCGGGTGGTGCTCGCGTCCAAGTTCTTCGCCAATCTCCACCCAGGCGACCCCAACGGCGGTGGCGCCGGCCGGTCGGCGATCCCCGAGCAGTTGCGAGAAACGTTGCGCCGCATGCAAACCGGACATCTGGATGTGTACTGGATGCACAACTGGGACCGCAACACACCCATCGAAGAGACCATGCGCACCCTCGACGACCTGGTTCGGGCGGGCACGATTCGTTACATCGGGTTCTCCAACACCCCGGCATGGGTGACCGCTCAGGCGCAGACCATGGCGATGTTGCGGGACTGGACCCCGCTGGTGGCGCTACAGGTGGAGTACTCGCTGCTGGCGCGCACGGTCGAGGGCGAGCTGGCGCCGCTGGCACTCGACCAGGGCATGGCGTTGGTGCCGTGGAGCCCGCTGAAGAACGGATTCCTGTCCGGCAAGTACCGTCGCGGCGCAGTCGTCGACGATTCGGTCCGCGCCGCGTACGTCGGCGGTCCCAGTGACGACGAGTTCGTCGTCATCGACGCGGTCACCGCCGTCGCCGACGAGACCGGCACCAGCCCGGCCGCGGTGGCATTGTCCTGGCTGCGAGCCCGACCCGGCACGGTGGTACCGATCCTCGGTGCCCGACGGATGTCGCACCTCGAGGACAACCTGGCCGCCGTCGACGTGACGCTGAGTGCCGAGCAGTTGCGCCGACTCGACGAGGTGTCCATGCCTACGCTGAACTATCCGGCTGACGTCAACGGTGCGACGCGCTCGATGCTGCAGTTCGCCGGGACCACGGTGGACGGTGAGCCGTCGACGGTCTATCCCCCGCTAGTGCAGAGTGCCGTTCGGTACTGAGTCACGCGCGACGTCAGGTCCGCGCCACTTCGGCTTCGACGGTGGCCTGGTCCTCGTGGGGACGATTGCGGTTGAACCGTCGGGTGACGAAGTACAGAACCAGGACGACGCCCCAGGACAGCAGGCTCAGCACCAACTGCGAGCGCAGCTTGTCGTCCAGGTACATCTGCACCAGGATGGCCAGCATCGCGACCACGGTGAGGATGGACAGCACCGGGAACAGCCACATCTTCAGTGTCAGTTCCGCGTCGCGGCGGCGGTAACGCAGGACGATCTGCGAGATCGCGATCAGCAGGTAGACGAAGAGGATGATCGCCCCGCTGGAGTTGAGCAGGAACGCGAAGATCGTCTTCTCGGCGAACGCGGCGGCGATGACGCAGGCGAAGCCGACGATTGACGAGAAGAGGATCGCGTTGGCCGGCACGCCGCGCGGTGTCAGCTTCACCAGAAGCTTGGGAGCTTCGCGACGCGCGGCCAGCACGAACAGCATCCGTGATGCGGTGTACATCCCGGAGTTCAAGCAACTCAGCACCGCCGTCAACACCACCGCATTCATGATGTGGTCGGCGTAGGGGATGCCCATCTTGGTGAACGCCGCCACGAACGGTGAGGCGGCCAGGTTCTTGTCGTTCCACGGCACGATCGTCACGACCAGGAACACCGCCAGCACGTAGAACACCAGGATCCGCATGACCACCGAATTGGACGCTCGGGCCACGGCTTTCTCTGGATCCGACGACTCGGCGGCGGCGATCGTGGCGATCTCCGGGCCGACCATGGAGAAGATCACCGTCACGATTCCCACGGTGATGACCCCGGCCCCCAACGGCATGAAACCGTCGTGGCTAGTGAGGTTCGAGAAGTCCATCGACTTGTTGGGCCACAGGCCCAATACGAAGCATGCCCCGATGGCGATGAAGGCCAGGATGGCCGCCACCTTGATGCCGGCGAACCAGAACTCGAACTCGCCGTAGGATTTGACCGAGAAGAGGTTCGTCGCCGTCATGAGCACCATGAAGACCAACGCGCACAACCACAGTGGGACGTCGAGCCAGTACTGGACGATCTTCGCGCCGGCAATCGCCTCGAACCCGACGACGATCACCCAGAAGTACCAGTAGAGCCAGCCCACGGAGAACCCCGCCCAGTGCCCCAGGGCGTCGCGGGAGTAGTCGGCGAACGAGCCGGTCGACGGGTTTGCCACCGCCATCTCGGCCAGCATCCGCATGACCATCACGATCAGCACACCGGATAGCGCGTACGTGATGAAGGCGCCCGGTCCGGTATCCCCGATCACCACACCGGAGCCCACGAACAGGCCGGCGCCGATCACGCCGCCGATCGCGATCATCCGTAGTTGTCGCTGGTTGAGGGCCTTTTTCAAGGCTGGTGTCGCTGCCATGACGCGTCCTCCGGCTTCGTGAATGGACGTTGAATGCCCACTTACGAGTCCGTTTATGCGTCGGTTCTCAGCGGCCCTCAGTTGGCGGTGGCCAGGAACTCCTGCGCGGCGGCGAGTGCGCGGTTCCGGTCGGCCTCGACGAGGCCGATCCGGGTGCGCCGGTCGAGGATGTCGTCGGTGCTCAGTGCGCCTTCATGGGTGACCGCGAACTCGAATTCTGCACGGGTGACGTCGATTCCGTCGGCAACCTGGTCCGTGGGTCTGCTGCACCGTGCCGACGCGATGACGTTCGGCGACTCCGCGCCGTAGCGGGCCACCAGTGAGCCCGGCAGATCGCTCGTCGTGCGCAGCGTGGCAACAGGATTGGCGGCCGCGCCGACCAGCGGTAGGTTCCGGGTCCGGCACGGCTGCGCGGTCATGGCTCGCGCCGCCAGCGCGCGGTCGAGGACATCCTCGGCCATGTGCCGGTACTCGGTGAGCTTGCCGCCTACCACGCTGAACACACCGTTGGACGATTCGATCACCGCGTGATCGCGGGACAGATCCGACGTTCGACCCTCCCCTGTGTCGATCAATGGGCGCAACCCCGCGTAGGCGCCCTTGACGTCTGCGGTGGTCAACGCTGTCCCCAGCGCGGTGTTGACCGTGTCGAGCAGGAAGCGGACCTCACCCGGAGTCGGTTCGGGAACGTCGGGAATCGGGCCGGGCGCATCCTCGTCGGTCAATCCGAGGTAGACGCGACCGAGCTGTTCGGGCATCGCGAATACGAACCGATTCACCTCGCCCGGAATCGGAATCGTCAGCGCTGCAGTCGGATTCCCGAACGAGGCGGCATCGAACACCAGATGGGTTCCCCGGCTGGGACGCAACTTGATCGCGGTGTCCACCTCGCCGGCCCAGACTCCCGTCGCATTGATCACCGCGCGGGCCTTCACATCCAGCGATTCGCCGGTGAGCTCGTCCACCAACCGGACCGAGGTGCCGCTGGCGGCCGCCGCCGACACCCGGGTCAGGATCCGCGCGCCGTTCTGGGCGGCGGTGCGCGCGACGGCGACCACCAGCCTGGCGTCGTCGATCAGCTGACCGTCGTAGGCCAGCAGGCCGCCGTCGAGACCCTCCCGGCTGATCGTCGGGACCATCTCCAGCGCCTGCGGCACGCCAACGCGCCGTGATCGCGGCAGAGTTGACGACTTGGTGCCGGCCAAGACCCGCAGCACATCACCGGCCACGAAACCTGTTCGGATCAAAGCGCGTTGGCCGCGTCCCATCGACGGCAGCAACGGCACAAGCTGTGGCATGGCGCTCACCAGGTGCGGAGCGTTACGGGTCATCAGGATGCCGCGCTCGATGGCGCTGCGCCGCGCGATCCCCACGTTGCCGGTGGCCAGGTAGCGCAGCCCGCCGTGCACGAGCTTGGAACTCCACCGGCTGGTGCCGAACGCCAGGTCATGTTTTTCCACCAGCAACACGGACAGACCGCGGCTGGCGGCGTCGAGCGCGATGCCGGTGCCGGTGATGCCGCCGCCGATCACGACGACGTCGACGTGGGCGCCGTCACCGAGCTCGGCCAGGTCGGAGCTTCGGCGGGTGGCACTGAGGGCGGTGAGGTCACTCATGGGGCGAGGTATCCGTTCAGGGCGTGCGACAACTCGGCGCTGAGCGCGTCGGCGTCGAGGATGGGTTCGACGATCTGGGCGGACTGGATCGCCGACTGGCCGATCAGCAGGACCATTGCCGACAGCTGGCGGACGTCGCCGGCCCGAACGCTTCCATCGGCCTGGGCTTCCCGCAGCGCGTCGACCAGCAGATCGATGAGGATCTGCTGGCTGGTGCCCAGCCGTCCGGCGATGTAGGTCATCGCCAGGTCCGGGGCAGATCGCAGCACCGAGGTGATCAGTTCGTCGTCCCGCAGGCGACGGGCGACCTCGACGATCCGCTCGACCAGGCCGGTGCGGCCGGGTGCACCCGGCGCGACGGCACGCCAGGTGCCGGTGATCCGTTCGGTGAGCAGCGACGCGACGATGGTGCGGGTGTCTGGCCAGCGGCGATACACGGTCGGACGGCTGACACCGGCTCGTCGTGCGATCTCGGCCAGCGTGACCCGCTCGACCCCGAAGTCCCGGACACAGCTGGCCGCGGCGGCCATGATCCGGTCGCCGATGTCCACCGATTCGTCGTTACTGATTGACAGCATCTGTAATACTGTAACGCATGAGCGATGACGCCCGCACCCTTGTTCCACCGATGGCCTGGAATGCCTGGGGTGACCCCGAAGCGGCCAAGCCCCTCTCCGACGGCATCAAGGCGCTGCTCGAGCAGGCGCTCGGCGTGACGGCGAGTGAAATCCCCGCACCCGCGATCGACGAGGTAGAGGTGCGACCGTCGGCGCTGCCGGACGCGCACCGCGATGCGCTCGCCGAGTTCGTCGGGGCCGACTACCTCCGCACCGACGACCACGGCCGGCTGCTGTACGCCGGCGGCAAGTCCACTCTGGACCTGTTGCGCCGCAAGCAATCCCACCAGGACGCACCCGACGCGGTACTGCTTCCCGGCACCGAGGACGAGATCGCCACCGTGCTGCGCTACTGCTCTGCGCACGGCATCGCCGTCGTGCCGTTCGGCGGCGGCACCAGCGTGGTCGGCGGACTGGACCCGATCCGCGGCGACTTCGCCGCCGTGATCTCACTGGACCTGCGCCGGCTCAATGCGTTGCTCTCGCTGGACGAGACCTCGATGCAGGCTGAACTGGGTGCCGGGGTGACCGGGCCGGACGCCGAGCGACTGCTCGGTGAACGCGGCTTCTCGCTCGGGCACTTCCCGCAGAGCTTCCGGTTCGCCACCATCGGCGGATACGCGGCCACCCGGTCCTCGGGTCAGGACTCCGCAGGATACGGCCGGTTCAACGACATGATCCGGGGGCTGACGGTGGTGACCCCGGTCGGTGTGCTCGACCTCGGCCGGGCGCCGGAGACCGCGGCCGGACCTGATCTTCGGGAGCTGTTCTCCGGCTCCGAGGGTGTCTTCGGTGTGATCACGCGCGTGCGCCTGCGAGTCCATCCCGTCCCGGAAACGGTCCGCTACGAGGCATGGTCGTTCCCCGACTTCGCCACCGGCGCGGCCGCGTTGCGTGCGGTCACCCAGATCGGCACCGGGCCGACCGTGGTGCGGTTGTCCGACGAAGCCGAGACCGGCGTGAACCTGGCCACCACCGGGAGCATCGGCGAACAGAGCATCACCGGCGGCTGCCTGGGCATCACCTTGTTCGAGGGCAGCGCCGCACACACCGAGAGCCGCCACGCCGAGACCCGTGCGGTTCTGGAAGCCCAGGGCGGTACCTCACTGGGCGAGGCTCCGGCGCGGGCGTGGGAGCACGGCCGTTTCGACGCACCGTATCTCCGGGACGCCCTGCTGGCAGCGGGAGCTCTGTGCGAGACGTTGGAGACGGCGACGACGTGGTCCAACCTGGCGGCACTGAAGGCCGCGGTCACCGAGGCGCTGACATCTTCCCTGGCCGAAAGCGGGACACCGGCGTTGGTGATGTGCCACATTTCGCATGTGTATCCCACCGGCGCATCGCTGTACTTCACCGTGGTCGCAGGCCAGCGCGGCGATGTCACGCAGCAATGGTTGACCGCTAAAGTGGCTGCCTCTGATGCGATTTCGCGCACCGGCGGCACCATCACCCATCACCACGCCGTGGGTGCAGACCATCGGCCGTGGATGGGCGCGGAGATCGGTGAGCTGGGCGTGAAAGTGCTGCAGGCGGTCAAGCAGGTCGTCGACCCGGCGGGAATCCTGAACCCGGGCAAGCTGATTCCATGATCTCCCGCGTCACGGTCCTGACGAATCCCAAGTCCGGTCACGGCAATGCACCCCATGCCGGGGAGCTGGCGATCGCCCGCTTCCAGGAACTCGGGATCGACGTGACCGGAATCGTCGGACGCGACGCCGCCCACGCCCGTCAACTGGTCGACGAGGCGCTGACCCGTGAGACCGATGCGCTGGTGGTGATCGGCGGCGACGGTGTGATCCGCCTGGCGATCCAGGCCTTGGCGCGCAAAGACATTCCGCTCGGCATCGTGCCGGCCGGCACCGGTAACGACCATGCCCGCGAGTACCGGTTGCCGATGGCCGATCCGGTCGCGGCGGTCGACGTGATCGCCGCCGGGCACATCGAGACCGTCGACCTCGGCCACGTCAAGGGTGCCGACGGCTCCAGCACCTGGTTCGGCACGGTCGCCGCGACGGGCTTCGACTCGCTGGTCAGCGATCGCGTGAACCGGATGAGCTGGCCGCACGGCCGGATGCGCTATAACGTCGCGCTGCTCGCAGAGATTTCCCAGTTGCGGCCGTTGCCTTTTCGGCTGGTGCTGGACGGCGAGCGCGAGATCGTCGCCGATCTGACGTTGGCCGCGTTCGGCAACACCCGCAGCTACGGCGGCGGCATGCTCATCTGCCCGGGCGCCGATCACTCCGATGGGCTGTTGGACATCACGCTCGTGCGCGCATCCTCACGCACCAAGCTGATTCGGTTGTTTCCCACGGTGTTCAAGGGCACGCACGTGAACCTCGACGAGGTCGACACCTACCGGGCCCGCACGATCACCGTCGACTCCCCCGGCATCAACGCCTATGCCGACGGCGATTACGTCTGCCCGCTGCCCGCCGAGATCTCGGCGGTTCCCTCTGCTCTCAAACTTATTGTCCCGCAACCTGTCTAGCGTTCCAGAGCCTTCGCGCAACCGTCGAGGACAGCGGAAAAGTTCCACGGCAAGAGCTTGGCGGTGAGCGTCTCCATCGCTTTGCCGCCGCCGCGCGGGGGTGTGTGTAGGTGCTCACCCAGTCGACGTGGGTCCCATCGCCGTCCGGGGTGAAGGTCAGTGTGCCGCCCTCATGGTCGAACATTGGAACCGATCCGACGATCAGATAGGTGTAGCTGTGCGGCGGATCGTAGGCGACGATCTCCTCGCGAAACCACAAGCCGATCGCAAAGCCGGTCCGGATTGCACCCAGACCCGGAGGCGGTGAGTCCCGCGCCCATCCGGCCGTGACGATCAGCGGAGCGGTCTTCAGGTTCACCGGGTCGGCCAACCAGGCGAAGACCTTGTCGGGCGGCGCGGCGATTGTCTTCTCGACGTGGAGATGGACCATGCGACCCAGGTTAGGCGGCCGGCCGCGCAGCGATCCCGACTTGTCGTAGGGTGCTGGCATACTCGAACATGTGTTCGATACCCGGCAGGTGCATGATGCGGCGGTGGTGGGGGCCATCGTCGAATTCGCACGCGCCGAGAATCAGGACGCGGCCCGGCGCCTGGCCTGGATCGGGGAGCTGGTAGCCCGGCGCTGCACCGACGACGAGCGCGCGCATTGGGCCTGCGACGAGTGGGACGCCGCCGCGGCCGAAGTGTCAGCGGCGCTGGGGATCACGACGGGCCGGGCCTCAGGTGAGATGTTGATGGCGACGTCGCTGCGGCATCGGCTGCCGCGAGTGAGCGAACTGTTCCTGGTCGGAGTGTTGAGCTATCGCGTGTGTGAGGCGATCACCGACCGCACCGACCTGATCCGCGACCGCGCGGCCTTGACATTGGTGGACAAGGCGATCGCCGAGGACGCGGAGACCTGGGGTGCGTTGTCGACGCTGAAGCTGCAACGGGCGATCGACTACTGGGTAAACCGCTACGACCCGGGCGCCGTGCGGCGGGTGCGGTCGCGGGTGCGCAATCGCGACATCGTGATCACCGTCGATCCCGCAGCCGGGACCGCCGAGATCACCGGACAGCTCTCGGCCACCGACGGCGAGATCGTCCGACGCCGGTTGACCCGCATCGCGTACTCGGTTTGCGACGACGATCCCCGCACCGTCGCCCAGCGGCGCGCCGATGCCCTGGGCGCGCTGGGCGCCGGAGCCGACCGGTTGGCCTGCCTGTGCGACAACCCCGACTGCCCCGCCGCCGCCGACGACGGCCGCGCCACCAGCGTGGTGGTGCACGTCCTCACCGACGCCGATGGGGTCGACGCCCAACCCGATCCGGCCATCCACGGCGACAAACCCGACACCGAACCCGAACCTCCACGGGCGGCCAGCGCAGCACTGACCGGTAACCGGGGCATCGTGCCCGCACCGCTGCTGGCCGAACTCATCAGATCCGGCGCGAGGGTCCGCCGTCTGCGCCGCCCGACGGACGAGCCCGAGCCGCACTACCGGCCCTCCACCGCGCTCGACGAGTGGGTGCGGATGCGGGATATGACCTGCCGATTCCCGAATTGCGATGTGGCCGCCGAATACTGCGACATCGACCACACCACAGCCTGGCCGTTCGGCCCCACTCACCCTTCGAATCTGGCGTGCCTGTGCCGAAAACACCACCTGCTCAAGACGTTCTACGCCGGCTGGTCCGACCGTCAGCACCCCGACGGCACGATCACCTGGACCTCGCCCACCGGCCGCACGTACACCACGCGGCCCGGCAGCCGCCTGCTCATGCCCACATGGAACACCACCACCGCCGAGCTGCCACCGCCGAAAGGCGAACCCCACCCACCATCGGCGTCATGATGCCCACTCGACGACAAACCCGGACCACTCAACGCGTCCGCCGCATCACCGCCGAACGCAAACTCAACGACGCCCGCGTCACCGAACGCAACCGGCCGCCACCGTTCTAGCCCGACCGGTGTAGCCAACATGAGCTACTTTCTTTGACACGCTCTTCAAAGCCTTTCACTTGCTGATAAGTTCCTGACAGCACGCGAGAGCAACGCCCCACGGAGTTGCGATCGATCAAGGGTTGGGGGACTCCATGTATCGCTGGCTTGGAGCCGGGGCGGTCGCTGCCGGCATGGGCCTTGCCGTGGCCAACGGCATGGCAACGGCCCACGCCGAGGAGGGTGACTCCGCGCCGTCGTCGAGCAGCGCAGCGCCGTCGTCGAGCAGCGCAGCATCCTCGCGCAGCGCAGTGTCGGCGCACTCACCGAAGGCCGTCGCGAAGCCCTCAGTCAAGAGCATCAAGGCGAGCTCGACGGCGCGGAGATCTCCGGCAGTTCCGGCGCCCGACTCGGCCGCTCTGGCATTGGCGGTGGTGACCACCAGCGCTCCTCCGAGAAGCCTGGCGCACGCGGCGCGCAGCACTCCCGCCGCCGCAGCGAGTGCGGCTGCGACCCCCGCCGACCGCGGCGTCGTCGGGAAGATCCCGGTGTACATGCCCTCCGGTGTCGTCATCAGCCCGGACGGCGCGACGGCGTATGTGACCAGCGGCTACTACGGCGATTCGGTAGCGGTGATCAACACCGCCACCAACACCGTCACGACCAAAGTCATTGTGGGCCAAGCCCCACTGGGAATCGCGGTCAGCCCGGACGGCACCCGCCTGTATGTCACCAAACCGTCCAGCGATGCGGTGACCGTGATCAACACCGCGACCAACACAGTCAGTGCCACGATTACTGTCGGCGACAATCCGGAACGTGTCGCGTTCAGCGCCGACGGGACCCGCGCTTACGTCACGAACTGGAACAGCAACTCGGTGTCGGTGATCGACACCGCCACCAACGCGGTCACCGCGAGCATCGCGGTCGGTAGTCGTCCGACCGGCCTGGCCGTCAGCCCGAACGGGGCGCGCATCTTCGTCGCGAACTACTACGGAAACACCGTGTCGGTCATCAACACGGCCACGAACACCGTCGCATCCACGATTTCTGTCGGCAGCAGCCCGACCGGTGTGGCGTTCAGCCCGGACAGCACCCGCGCATATGTCACCACCGAGGGGACGAACTCGCTGGCGGTGATCAACACCGCCACTAATGCCGTCGTCACGGCCATCCCAGTTGGCGGATCGCCGCAGGATGTCGCGGTCAGCCCAGACGGCAAGCGTCTCTACGTCGTAAACCAGGATTCCCCAACGGTTTCGGTGATCAACACGGTCACCAACACCGTCGTCGACACGTTTGCGGCTGGTTCCGGTAATCAGGTATTCGACGTGGCGGTCAGCCCGAACGGTAAGCGCGTCTACGTCGCGAACTGGAGCGCCAACTCGGTCGTCGTCATCGACCCTGCGGGCGCGTCGGCATCCCTGTCGTTGAACCCACCGAACACCACTACCGGGGCGATCACCGGCAAGATCACGGTCACCAATCCGAACAACGCCAAGCTGACGTTCACCGCCACTGCGCCCGCCCGAGGCACCATCACGATCAACAAGACCACCGGCGCATTCACCTACACCCCCACTACCGTTGCACGGCATGCTGCTTCGGCGTTGACCGCGACCGGCGGCGACAAGATCGACACCTTCACGGTGACGATGACCACCAGCCTGGGCGACACGGTGACGATGCCGGTCACCGTCACCATAAGTTCGAAGAACTCGGCGCCCTCTGGCGCCAAGGCGAAGCTCGGGACAGCGGACCCGTACACCGGAGCCATCTCTGTCAGCATCACCGCATCGGATGCCGACAAAGACGCCTTGACGTTCAGCACGTCCGCGCCGATGCGGGGCACTCTCAAAGCCGGCGAGAAAGCCGGAACGTTCGTCTACACGCCCGACGAACAGGCCCGCCTGGACGCCGGGGCCCCGAACGCGAGCGCGGCGATCAAGGCCGACAACTTCACCGTCACGATTCGGGATGCCCACGGCGGCACTACCAGTGTGGCGGTCAACGTCAAGGTTTCGCCGATCACGTTGACACCCACAGCATCCAACCTGTTCCGGAACATGCACGACAGCGACGTGATCGGCGCTCAGTTGGTTCTCGGGTCCGACAAGAAGACAAAACGGATGGTGATCTACACGTCCGGGATCAATCTTGACGCGGCAGAGCTTGCGGCTGCGCTGAGCGGAGTCACGTTCGGGACAGTGGATTCCGACGTCAGCAACTTCATCGACACCATGTACGACGAGTGGAAGCCGACCGAGATCATGCTGGTCGGCTTCAGCGGCGGCGGCATTCAGATGCAGAACTACGCAGCTTCTGGCGCTCACAAAGACGCTGTCACAACGGTTGTCACCTACGGCGCACCGCTATCGAAGACCCTGACCGATCTAGGCGTCGGCAGCGGCTCCAAAAAGAGCACCCTCGCGATCGTCGACAAGGGCGACAAGATCATCAACTGGTCGCAGCAGGCGGCCTGGGACTCCTACGACGCGTCCAAGACCGACAAGGGCGCGATCGCCTGGACGGACACCAAACTGCTCGGGACAGAGATCGGAAGAAATCTCGGTGTCGGTAACCATGACGGGCCGACCTATGTCGCCGCGGCGAAGTCCTTCGACACCTTGATAAAGACCGCAGGCAGCGGGCTCAAGAACATCAACAAAGACATTCAGCGGTTCGGCGGAACGGTCCTCGACGAAACGCACACCACCATCACGTACTAGCCGACGCCCCGGCTCAGCCAGCTGACCTCGCCGCCGTCACCGCCATCGCGATACGGCTCGAGCGCTTCGTCCCAGGCCGTGCCCAGCACCGAGTCCAACTCGGACGCCAGCGTGTCGGCGCCGGAGGCCATCAAGGTTCGCAACCGCATCTCGCCGACCATGATGTCGCCGTTGGCGCTCATCGTGCCGGCCCACAGACCGAGCTGCGGCGTATGGCAGAAGCGCTCGCCGTCCACGCCGGCACTGGGATCCTCGGTGACCTCGAACCGCAGGACCGACCACGAGCGCAGCGCGTTCGCCAGACGGGCACCGGTGCCGACGGGACCAACCCAGTTGGTCACCGCCCGCAGCTGCCCAGGCATGGCCGGCTGTGGGGTCCACTTCAAATTCGCCCTGGCATTCAGGGTCGACGACAGCGCCCACTCGACATGTGGGCACACCGCTGCGGGAGAGGCGTGGATGTACACCACGCCAGTCGTCGCATCGGCGAACTGGTTCGACGCACGCATCACCTTGCTCCTTCGGCTCTACGAGGGACGTCTTCCCCAACGACCTGGTGTGACCGAGTTGCAATAGTGTCGTGCGTGTCTATTGTGCCTTGTGAGGCCCATGTTGCGCTAGTGCGGTCCGAACTCTCTCAGAACTTCATCAGAGATCGCCCGCCAGACCGGTTTGGCCCACTCGTCGAAATCCCGATCCGTCAGCACTACCAGCGACAACGCCAGTTCCGGCTCCACCCAGATAAAGGTGCCGGTCTGACCGAAGTGACCGAACGTCCGCGGCGAGTTCGCGAAGCCGGTCCAATGCGGTGACTTGTCGTCCCGAATCTCGAAGCCCAGCCCCCAGTCGTTGGGCCGCTGCACCCCGAACCCGGGCAGCACCCCGGTCAGACCCGGGAACTGCACGCTGATCGCCTGCTCGTGCAGCTGCGCCGACACTGTCTTCGGGGCCAGCAGGTCCGCCGCGAACGCCGCCAGGTCGGCCACCGTCGACACCCCGCCGAAGCCGGCCGCCTCCGCGCCGCCGTCCAACCGCGACGCCGTCATGCCGAGCGGTTCGAACACCGCCTCGGCCAGATACCGGCCGAACTCGATCTCTGTGTTCTGTTCGATAGTCTCGGCCAGCACCTGGAAGCCGTAATTCGAGTAGACCCGGCGTTTGCCGGGTTCGGCCATCAACTCCGCCGAATGCATCGCCAGCCCCGAGGCGTGCGACAGCAGATGCCGCACAGTGCTGCCTGGTGGGCCCGCGGGGGTGTCCAGCTCCACCACACCCTCTTCTATCGCCACCTGCGCGGCGCGCGCCGAGAGCGGCTTGGTCACCGATGCGAGCCGGAATTGGTGAGTGACGTCGCCGTACTCTGCCAGCACCCCGGTCGCGCCAACCACGGCGGCGGAGGCGGCCGAAACCGGCCAGTCAGCAATCGAGTCGAGTGGCGTCGCCATCCCGAGCAGGCTACGCGGATGCGGTCAGCAGACCGGTGTAGGCCCGCTCGATCCACTCGTGGACCTCGGCCAGCGCGACCGCCGACTGCCGCAACCGCGGCTCTCGCAGCGCCGCCCGTAACACCGTCAATGCCTCGCGATACCGGCCGCGGCGCACCAGCACCGCGCCGCGCAATACCGCGTCGTCACCGTCGGCAATCTTCAGCTCACGCAGATAACCCTCAGCCTCATCCACTTCGCCTGCAGCCAAGGCAATCTCGACACCACCGCGCAGCAGCCGAGGCAACTCCCGCGACTCAGCCGTCTCGATCGCCGCTCGCACCTGGGCTCTCGCGGTGTCCACATCCCCCAGCGCACAGCGCAATAGCGCTTCACCCGGCTGCGGGACGACACCGGATTCGAGTGCTCGGGCATACGCCGCGAACGCCCCATCCACGTCACCGCTGCGGCGCCGGATATCACCGAGGCGGTGGTACGCCTGGCCGATGACCGCCGGCTCGGGCTCCAACGTCATCTCCCGCAGAACCGCCGCCCGTTCAGCAGCAAGATCGGCGTCGTCACCGAGCACCGCCATCACGGCTTCCAGATGGGCCAGCCGGGCGGACAGGGCACTCTCCGGCGCTCCGGCGAGCAGTCCGCGTGCCCGCCGGATCCATGCCTGACCGATGGCCACCTCACCGTTCGACAACCACGCCGAACCGAGCTCGACCGCCTTGCCCGCCGCCGCATTCGGGTCGGTCCGCACCAACCGCAGGAACACGAGTTCACCCATCCGCATCGCCTCGCGGCCATGCCCGAGACGCCCGGCCGAGGTGGCCATCGCATCGAGATCGTCCAGGGTCAGCGGGCCGACGGCGCCGGCCCGGGAAAAGCCCGCATAGCTGGTCTCGAAATCGCCGCCGCGGTACGCGGCGCGGGCGGTGACCAGCAGGTCGGACCGGGTTTGAAGGATCGCGGTGAGCAAGTCTTCACCGTAGCTCCCCAACGGGACACGCACGGCGCATTCAGCAGCCGTCGCGCTAGTGTTTTGCCCATGAGTCAGACAGTGCGTGGGGTGATCTCCCGGTCGAAGAAGCAGCCCGTCGAGTTGGTGGACATCGTGATCCCCGACCCGGGCCCCGGCGAGGTGGTCGTCGATGTCATCGCCTGCGGCGTCTGCCACACCGATCTGACGTACCGCGAAGGCGGCATCAATGACGAGTACCCCTTCCTGCTCGGCCATGAGGCCGCCGGAACCGTGGAGTCCGTCGGCGCCGGAGTGACCAACGTCGAGCCCGGCGACTTCGTGATCCTGAACTGGCGCGCGGTGTGCGGGCAGTGCCGCGCCTGCAAGCGCGGCCGCCCCTGGTACTGCTTCAACACCCACAACGCCGCCCAGAAAATGACGCTGACCGACGGCACCGAACTGACCCCCGCGCTCGGTATCGGCGCCTTCGCCGACAAAACGCTGGTCCACGAAGGACAATGCACCAAAGTCGATCCCGAGGCCGACCCCGCCGTGGCAGGGCTGCTCGGCTGTGGCGTGATGGCCGGACTCGGCGCGGCGGTCAACACCGGCAACGTCGGCCGCGACGACACCGTTGCGGTCATCGGGTGCGGCGGTGTCGGTGATGCCGCGATCGCGGGCGCCGCGCTGGTCGGCGCGAAGAAGATCATCGCCGTCGACACCGACAACAAGAAGCTGGAGTGGGCGCGCGAATTCGGCGCCACCCACACCATCAACGCCAAGGACCTGGACCCGGTCGAGACCATCCAGGACCTGACCGACGGCTTCGGCGCCGACGTGGTGATCGACGCCGTTGGGCGTCCGGAAACCTGGAAGCAGGCCTTCTACGCCCGCGATCTCGCGGGAACTGTTGTGCTGGTGGGCGTTCCGACCCCGGATATGCGCCTCGACATGCCACTGGTGGACTTCTTCTCCCGAGGCGGATCGCTCAAGTCGTCCTGGTACGGCGACTGCCTGCCCGAACGAGACTTCCCCACCCTGATCAGTCTCTACCGCGAGGGCCGGCTGCCGCTGGACAAATTCGTGTCCGAACGCATCGGCCTCGATGCCATCGAAGACGCCTTCCACAAGATGCACGCCGGCGAAGTCCTGCGTTCGGTGGTGATCCTGTGAGCGGCATCGAGCGGGTGGTCACCCACGGCACCTTTGAACTCGACGGCGGCAGTTGGGAAGTCGACAACAACATCTGGATCGTCGGTGACTCCTCCGAGGTCATCGTCATCGACGCCGCCCACGACGCCAAGGCCATCGAAGACGCCGTCGGCAACCGCCACGTCGTCGCGGTGGTGTGCACCCACGGCCACAACGACCACATCACCGTCGCACCGCAGTTGTCGACCGACCTCGACGCGCCGATTCTGCTGAATCCGGCCGACGACATGCTGTGGCGGATGACGCACGGCGACAAGCAGTTCGGCACCCTCGAGGACGGCCAGGTACTCAAGGCCGACGGCATCGAGCTGCACGCCATCGCGACCCCGGGCCACTCCCCCGGCTCCACCTGCCTCTACGCCCCGGCCCTGGGCGCGGTGTTCTCCGGCGACACCCTCTTCCAGGGCGGTCCCGGCGCAACCGGTCGCTCGTTCTCCGACTTCCCGACCATCCTCGGGTCGATCAAGGACAAGCTCGGCAAGCTGCCCGCCGACACCGTCGTCTACACCGGCCACGGCGACACCACACGGATTGGCGACGAGCTGGTGAACTACGACGACTGGGTCAAGAACGGCTCTTAGGGCGCGGTAGCGGCGCTGCGGGGATCGACGAGGATCTTCGCGTGTACCTCCGGGTCGCCCAGCGCATCGAAGGCCGCCGCGACTCCCCCGAGCCCGACCTTGCCGGTGACCAGAGCGGACGCGTCGAGCTTGCCGTCGGCCAGCATGTGCAGGGTGTCGCGGAATTCCAGTGGCGTGTAGGCGAATACGAACCGCAGGTCGATCTCTTTGGCATTGGCCATCGACGGCCGCAGCTGGTCGGTACCCATGCACACCCCGGCCACGACGACCCGTGAGTTCAGCGGTGCCGCGCCGAGAATCCCGTCGAGGACGCCGGGCACACCAACACATTCAAAGATCACCGGCCGTTTGGGCCCGGCCGCGCCGAGTGCGTCGGCAACCCGGTAGACGTGCTGCCAGCCCGGTAGCTTCCGCAACTTCTCCATGGCGCTCATGCCCATCTCGTAGAGGGCCGTGGCATCGGTCAGGCCGGCCGATCCGGCCTTCTCGTACGGCGAGTCCACCCTCGGGTCGACCACGACGTGAGCACCGCAGCGGGCGGCCAGCTCGCGGCGGCCCGCCGAGAAGTCGCTGGCGACGATGGTGCTCACCCCCAGCGTCTTGAGCTGGCAGATGATGCCCAAACCGACCGGACCGCAACCGATCACGACGGCGGTGTCGCGCTTCTTGATCTCGCTTCGGCGGACCGCGTGCAGTGCGACTGCCATCGGCTCGGTGAGCGACGCGATGTCCAGGGACAACCCGTTGGGCACCGCGAACGTCATCGCCGCCTGCACCAGAACCTGCTCGGCGTACCCGCCGGGCGCGAGTGGGGACAGCCCGGTCAAGTGCACGCCGCCGTGGGAGCGGACCAGCGGGAAGGACACCACGCGCGTGCCGACCTTGAACGCCTTCGACGTCTTGGGCCCGCGCTCGGCGACCTCCCCGGCGAACTCGTGGCCCATCACCACCGGGGTGTCGCTGCGCATGAAGTGGTGGTAGCCCATCTCCTCCGTATTGCGACTCACCTCGTCGGCATGGTCTTTGGCATGCAGATCCGATCCGCAGATGCCACAGCTGGCGACGTCGACCACCAGTTGGCCGTCGGCCGGTTCGGGCGCGGGCAGGTCGACCACCGACAGATTTCCGTGCACACAGCTGACAGCCTTCACGGCGTCCGAGCCTACTCGCCGAGAATCCGGCGCTTCTCCGCGTCGAACTCGGCTTGGGTCAGTGCACCGGAATCCCGCAGTGCCGCGAGCGTTTTCAGCTGCTCGAGGCGCACCCCCTGGTCTGAGGGCGTGTAGTGACCGGTCGCGATGAAGGGCTCCGGCGACGGCCCGACCATGAAAGCGGGCGACGGGTCGGCGACCCGCCGTCGACGCAGGAACAGCGACATGATCAGGTCCACCAGGCCCAGCCCGAACACGCCGGCGAAGACCCACGGCAGGTAGCCGGAGCCGCTTTCCTTGCCGAACGCCAGCCGCGGGTTGATGTACCCGTTCACCTGGCCCTCGGTGCGGATCTGGTAGGTGCCTGAGGCGGGAATCTCGGCGGTCCAGATCCGGATGTGGGTGTCGCTGTTGACCGTCGTCAAGGTGCCGTGGTCTTCGGTCAGCACCGGGTCGGCGACACCGTCCGGCGGCACGATGTTCAGTCGCAGGGTGGGCAGCGGAAATCCGCTCGACGGCGAACCGGTCACCGAGGTGTGAAAGCTGATCTGCGCCTGCCCGGCCGGCAGCTGCACCTGACCCGACCCCGGAATGGGCACTTCACCGTAGGCATCGAATTCGTCGAGCACGAAGGCGTTGAGCATCATCACGACGAAGAAGCCGACAGCGCCGACCACCATCATCAGAATCCCTGAGGTCATCAGGATGCGGGACACAGTCTTGGTGCCGGCCATGGCGGAGAGTGTGTCACGCCAGAAGCGCACCGGCCTGACTTCTCCGCCGAATCCTCGACCAGCGACTAACGTCAAGCTTCTGACACAACGGGGAGGTTGCGATGTCCAGGGAGGACGACAGTAAGCCCACCGGCAGCGCGGTGCGGCGGTTCGCTCTGCGCTACTGGCTGGCCATCATCCTGGTGGTCGTGGCGGCAGTCTTCATCGCCCAGAATCGCGACCGCCAACGGGTGCACGTCCTGTGGATCACCGTCGAATCGCCGATGTGGCTGTTGCTGACCGCGATGGCGGTGGTGGGTCTGGTGGTCGGGTTGCTGTTGCACCGCCGCCGCAGGAGCTGACGTGCGCGAATCGAGCATCGTGGTGCGGCCACAGCCGATCGGCAGCCACACCTACACCGAGTCGTCACGCCTGCAGGCCGCCGGATTACGCACCGCGACAGCACGTTTCGAGGCGGCCGCGCGCATCGTCGCGATCCCCCGGGCACCGCAGCCCATCGCGATCGTCGACTACGGCGCGGCAACGGGGTACAACTCGCTGCTCCCGATCGGGGCGGCGATCAGCGTCATCCGCAAGCGCACCCGTTCCGACCACGCGATCCTGGTGGCCCACACCGACGTGCCCGGAAACGATTTCACCACGTTGTTCAGCACGCTGGCCGACGATCAGGACAGCTACCTGAAGAAGGACTCGGCCACCTACGCCTCGGTGGTGGGCCGCTCGTTCTACAGCCAGATCCTGCCGTCGGACAGCATTGCGCTGGGCTGGAGTTCCTGGGCGATCCACTGGCTGCGCCGAGTGCCGGTGCCCATCCCCGATCACATCGAGATCTCCTACAGCGCCGACGAGGAGGCCCGCCGCGCATACGCCCGCCAAGCCGCCGAGGACTGGCGCGACTTCGTCGCCTTCCGCGGCCGTGAGCTGGCGCCCGGGGGCCGGCTACTGGTGCTGACCGTCGGCCTCAAGCCGGACGGCACTTCGGGATTCGAGGCCGCGTTCGACGCCATCATGACGGCCCTGCACCAGTTCGTCCGCGACGGCCTGATCACCGACGAGGAATTGCGTCGGATGTCGATCCCGTCGACGGGCCGCGACGAGAAGGACTTTCGGGCACCGTTCCACCCGTCCGGCCGATTCGAGGGTTTGTCGATCGAGGACGTGGAGCTCTTCGACGGCGAGGACCGGTTCTGGTCGCAGTTCCAGAGCGACAAGGACGCCGACGCCTTCGGCACGAATTGGGCTGACTTCCTTCGCGGTTCGATGTTTCCGACGCTCGCCGCCGCCGTGGACGAGGACGCCGAGGCGGGGGCGAGTCGCGACCGGCGCAGTAAGCGGCGGCGCGAATTCGTCGACCAGCTGCACGCCGCCCTGGCCGCTCAGCTGGCGGCGGCACCGGCGCGGATGTCCATCCCGCTGGGGCTCGTCGTGCTGGAGAAGCGTCGTCGCTCAGCCTAGGGCGGCGGCTGCACGAATATCTGCGGCAGACCGGGAATCGTCGGGATCGGCGGAATCGTCGGGATGAACCGTGGCTGCTGAGGCTGCTGCGTCGGTGGCGCAACCGTCTGCGTCTCGGTCTGCGTCACCGGCGGCGGTGTGGACACCTCGGTGGTGACGACGGTCGTCGTCTGCGTCTCGGTGACCGGCGGCGGAGGCGGCGCCTCGGTGGTGACCGGCGGCGGAGGTGGCGCCTGCACGACTTGGGTCTGGGTCACCGGTGCGGGCGCCTGCACCACCGTCTGCGGCGCGGGGGCCTGCTGCACCGCCTGGTTCTGCACCGGCGCCGACGACGGGTCGCCGGTGGGCGCCGGAGCGGGCGCAGCCTGCGGGGTGGTGGTCACGCTCGGGGTTGGGGTCACCGGGTCGGGACTGCTGTCGGCGCTCAGCGCGACCGCCGTTCCCGCGCCGGCCATCAGGATCACCAGCAGTGCGGCGGCGACCACCGGCATCGGACGCCGGTACCACGCAGGCGCGGCGGCAACGGACTCCGCGGGCTCGGGGTCCGGCTCGAAGTCCAGTAGCGGACGGGCGGCGGCCTGCGGCACCGGTTCGACGGCGGGCTCGAGGTCCGGCACGTCGGGCGCCTCCGACCAGGCCAACGCTGCACCGGTGGCCGGACCGGGCGCGGGTTCGAACGGCGCGACCGGCACGACCGGGGCCGCCGGGGCCAGCGCGGTGGCGCTGTCGTCGGCAGGCCCCCGCGCGGCCCGCAGAGCGCCGCCGATGGCACCGGTGAGGGCCGGGCGCGCAGTCGTGATCACCGGAACGCGAAGGTGCTCGGACAGCGTCGTGGTGATCACCGGGATCGCCGCGCCGCCGCCGGTCGAGGCCACCGCGGCTAGGTGGCTCGGCCGCACCCCGTTCCTGGCCAGGGTGTCCTGCAGGACCGCGACGAAGTCGTTGAGCGCGTTGCCCATCGCCCCATCGAGTTCGGTGCGGGTGAGCCGGACGTCGCCGCGGAAGTTGGGCAGCTCGGCGGGCAGGGCGGTGACCGTGACGGTCGACAGACGCTCCTTGGCCGCTCGGCACTGGGCGCGCAGCCTGGTCAGCGATCCGATCGCCGAGGTGCCGGTGACGTCGAGCGTTCCGCCTGCCGACAGTTCGGCGATCACGTGCGCCAGCAGGCCCTGGTCGATCAGGTCGCCGGAGAAGTCGAGGTGCCGCACGGTCGGTGCGATCGGCGCGGAGGTCGCGCCGTCGACGAGCGTGATCGACGTGCCGGTGCCGCCGAAATCGCACAGCGCGATCACACCGCGGGTGGGCAGCCCGGGGTTGGCGGCCAGCGCGGTCAGCGCGGCAGTGGTGTCAGGGATGAACAGCGGCTCCTCGGTCGACCACTCGGGGACCTGCCGGATCGCGCGCCGCAGCCCGTCCACGGCAGACGGCCGCCAGTGCGCGGGGTAGGTGATCGCGGCGGTCGGCGGCAACGGCCTGCCACTCGTGGCGGCGTAAGCCAGCGTCCTCAGCGCATCGGCCAGCAAAGTCTCTGCGTGGTGCACCGAGCCGTCGGGCGCCACGATCCCGACCGGGTCGCCGACGCGGTCGACGAAGTCGGTGATCACGACGCCGCTGGGCAGCGTCACAACGGCAGGGCCGGTGACGGCGTTATCCGGGGTGACCGCGGCCAGTGCGGTGGCGCCGACCGACAGGCCGACCGCCGGCCTCGTTGGGTCAGTCATGTCGTCCAATCCGGGCTCCCGGCAGGCGGGTAGCCCCGTGCTTCGGATTCACCAAAGATGTCGATCCGAAGCCGCTGGACGTTACTCAGCGAATGGTGCCGCGGCCCGGAATCAGGGGCAGGTCCAGCGCGGTGACCCAGCCCGGAGGCAGGTCATTGACGGCCGGTACGGCGTTGAGTGCGCGCAGCCCGGTGGACAGGCAGCCCGCGGTGGCAGCGTCCCGCCCGGAACCGTCGGTGAACCTGAACGCAGTCTCCTGGAAGATGCTGGGAGTGCCCTGGATGTCGACACGGTAGACGTCGTCCTGGGTGCCCGACGGCCAATCCGGCGCAGCATCCTGGCCGATGCGGTTGACGTGCTCGAGCTGGATTCGGGTCTCGCCCTTGTAGACGCCGTTGATCGTGAAGCGGACCGCCGCGACGTGGCCGGCCGGGATGACGCCCTTGACGGTCTTGCGCTCGGTGGGGGTCACCCACTTGTCCCAGGTGGTGGTGATCTCGTCGAGCTCGATGCCGGCCGCGTAGGCGATCATCGGCACCGTCGCGCCCCAGGCGAACACCAGGATGTCGGAGTTCTGCAGCAGCGGCTTGAACTCGGGTTCGCGGCCGATGCCCATCTCGAACTCGTAGTCGCCCTCGTAGTTCGTGTAGTCCAGCAATTCGGAGGCGCGGACCAACTTGATCTGGGAGGTCAGGCCCATGAGCGTCATCGGGAACAGATCGTTGGCGAAGCCGGGGTCGATTCCCGTGGTGAAGCAGGACGACTGGCCCTCCTCGCACGCCCGGGTGATGGGGTCGATCCAGTTGGGCGGGTTGAGGTGCATCTTGGGCCACACCCACGGCGTCATCGCGGTCGAGCAGACGTCGATGCCGGCCTGCAGGAAGCGTCCGATCAGATCGATGTTGGCGTCGGCCTGCGCCGCGGTCGGGCCGTAGTGCACCAGCGCGTCCGGCTTGAGTGCGATCAGCGCGTCGACGTCGTCGGTGGCCGCGATGCCCACAGGGGAAATGCCGCAGATCTCCCCCACGTCGACGCCCACTTTGGCCGGGTTGCTGACGCCCACGCCGACCAGTTCGAAGTCGGGATGGTCCAGCACTTCCGGAATGACCATCCGGCCGACGAACCCCGTACCCCAGATCACCACGCGCTTGGCCATGAACGGAGGCTAGCCCGGTTGTCGCCTGCGTCAGGGCCGATGTCTCAGTGCGCGGACCCGCGGCTCTTACGCGGCGCGGCGGACCGGGGCGGCTGCTCCCGCATGTGGTCGCGGACGCGCGTCATGAGGTTGCCCAGGGTGCGGACGTCCTGCGCCGACAGGGTGTCGAACAGCAGTCCGCGCACGACGTCGATGTGGCCGGGAAGGACCTTGTCGAGTCGGCGGCGGCCCGCCTTGGTGATGGTCACGACGGTCGCGCGCTGATCGACGGTGCTGGGCGCTCGGGTGATCAGCCCGTCGGCCTCGAGGACTCCGGCCTGGTGCGTCAGCCCGCTGCGGCTGTAGACCACGCCGTCGGCCAATTCGGTCATCGTCAGCGGCCGGCCGGCGTCGACGAGCTTGGCCAGGATCTCGAACTGCACGTAGCTCAGTCCGCCCTCGGCCTGCAGCTGCTGCTGGACGGCGTACTGCAGCAGGCTCGCCGCTTCGGTGAGGGCGAAGTAGGTGCGCATCTGCGATGGGTGGAGCGCCTCGGCCATTCACCGATCGTACCCGGGAATGTTTCGAACTCGAAGCAAGTTACCGCCTGTGTAACTGCTTCGACTTCGAAGCACCTGACTAAGGAGACCACCATGAAGGCAGCGTTTTACCACCGGTACGGCGACAGCGACGTTCTGCAGTACGGCGACATCGAGCGGCCCGCACCCGGCGCCGGCGAGGTTCTGATGAAGGTCGTCGGGACCTCGTTCAACCCGGTCGACGCTGGGATCCGCGGCGGCTATCTGTCGGACGTCTTTCCGATCGCCTTCCCACATGTGCCGGGTATCGACGTGGCGGGCACGATCGCCGAACTCGGCGAGGCAGTCAGTGGATGGCAGGTCGGCGACGCGGTCGTGGGCTTGCTGCCCATGGTTGCCCGCGGTGCGGCCGCCGAGTATGTGGTCGCCCCGGCCGACGCACTGGCCGCGGCTCCGACGTCGGTGCCGCTGGCCGATTCCGCCGCGCTGCCGACCGTCGCTCTCACCGCCTGGCAGGCCTTGTTCGAAGTGGCCGGCGTGACGGCCGGACAGACGATCCTGATCAACGGTGCAGGCGGAGCGGTCGGCGGCTACGCCGTCCAGCTCGCCAAGCAGGCCGGTGCCGACGTCACCGCGACCACGAAAGCTGCTGCGGCCGAACGCCTCCGCGGCTACGGGGCCGACCATCTGATCGACTACCTCGACTACACGGCCACCCCGGTCGCCGAGGGAGCGCCGTTCGACGTGGTGCTCAATCTGATCGGCACGACGGCCGAGGAGACCGAGGCACTGGCCGGGCTGGTGGCCGACGGCGGGTATTACGTCGGCACCATGACCTCGGGGCCGCAGACTCCGCAGCGTGGGCTGCGCAGCCAGCGGGTGTTCGTCCGCAGCGACGCCACCCAACTCGCCGAGTTGGTCGGCCGTGTGGACGCCGGTCGACTGACGATCGACGTCGCCGATCGCCGGCCGCTGGCCGAGATCGCCGCGGTGCACGCCGACGCCGACGCCGGCCGACTGCCCGGCAAGACGATCCTGACGCCTGCCTAGCCGGAGGTGTTGTCGCGCAGGGCGTAGAGCCGCTCGGCGTAGGCGAGGTCGTCACGCCACAACCGGGTGGCCGCCAGGCGCATGAACGGGGTGATCAGCGGCGCCACCCGCAGCGAGTGGTGGAAGCCGGTGCGATCAGACTGTGCGACAACGGCTTCGATCACCGCTGTGCGTGGGCGCCCGTCGCGTCCCGGCCCCATCGGGGTGGCGTGGGTTTCGACGACGCTGCCGGTGCCCTCCCCGTCCACGATCCGCATGACGATGGTGCGCGGCTCCGGGGCGGTGAACTCCGCGATCACCGGCACACCGAGGCGTCCCATCCGGAACGTCACCGCCACCAGGAACCGGTCGGCGTCCTCGTCGGCGTCGACCGCCGGGGCGCTCAGCACCTCCAACTGGGTGAACGAGTACGGATGGAACCAGGCGCCGTGCCAGGGGTCGAGCCGGTTGGCGATGATGTCGGACGGTTCGCATACACCGTCCAGCCGGGTCACCGCGGCCAGCCGCGGCCCCGAAGGACGGGCCGGGATCACCGGGGCGTCGAGCGGCGCTTCGCCGCCCACCCGGTCCAGCCGGACCCAGACCAGGACGCCGTCGTCGTAGGCGGGCAGCGGCTTCCAGCCGAATTCGCGCCGCCCACCTTCGAGCCGCAGCCCGTGCCACGGACAGATCAGGCCGCCGCACTCCACTTTTCCGGTCGCGAGGTCAGCGCCCAGATGAGGGCAGGCCGCGGGCCCGACGTGCACACGGCGCTGCTGATCCCGCCACGCGACGATGTCGAGACCACCGACTCGGGTGCCGAACGGCCGGTTGGCCCGCACGTCGGTGCTGGCGCCGAAGACATACCAGTTGCCGCTGGGCCGGTCCTCGGCACGGCGCAGCGCGGCGGTGATGAGTGCCGGCTGGGCGTCTTGATAGGTGGGCCGCTGCCCCGCCCAGTTCGCTTTCGGGATTACCTGCAGGGGAATCGATTTCATCCGGGACCGGAAGCTCATGACGCGCGCCTTTCCCGGCTGGCCAGCCGCCGCAGTAGCGGTGAGCGTCCGTGCACCGGCACGGTGTGCAGGGTGTGCCCGGAAATCCCCCAGCCGGCGAGTAGTTGGTTGGCGGCCGTCCATCCGGTGGTGGCGGCGCGCTCCATCAGCGCGACGGGCAGGTCGATGCGGATGCCGTCGCCGGCCAGCATCAGACCGGGGACCGGGGTGTCGACCGTCGGCCGGTTGGCGAAGGCACCCGGGGAGAACAACGGGCAGTCGTCGCGGACCAGCAGTGTCTCCTTGACGATCCCGGCCGCAGCGGTCTCCGGGTAGAGCTGGTGCAGCCGGGCCAGCATGCGCTCGCGAAGGTCGTCGACCTGAGGCGCCTCACCCACCGAGTACGAATGCACCTCCACGACCGAACCGTGATGTGCGCGAGCCCATTCGGCGGCCTGGCTTTCGTAACTGCTGACCACGCTGATGTTGTCGACGGGATCCAGGCCGCCGGTACCCAGGAAGGCCGGCCGGTCGGAGTTCACCGGACGGTCCAGCCACAGTCGCTGCACCATGAACGGCGGCGCGGTCTGCATCTGTGCGACGTTATGACGCCAGCCCTCGTCGCCGAGGCCCGGCGAGGCGGCCACGATTCGTTGCAGCGCAGCGACATCGGTGGCCAACACCACACCGTCGGCATCGATCGTGGCTCCGGTGGAATCGCGCACCTGCAGCACCTTGGCGCCGCCGCGCGTCACCGATTCCACCGCGACACCACGGCGCACCCGAACACCGTGCTCGATCAGATACTGGCCCAGCGGTTCCCACAACGCGGTGTCGAAATTCGACGCGGCGACGTCGAAGACCAATCCTTCGCTGGAGCCCAGGAAGTAGATATGGAACATCGTCGCCAGCTCGGCTGCCGAAAGCCGCTCCGGCCTGGCGAAGAAGCTGCGGGCGAACACCTCGAAGGCGAGGTGGCGGGCGGCGACGGGAAAATTGATGTCGGTCAGGAAGGTGCCCGCGTCGAGCCCGTCGAGCTGCTCGTAGATCTCCGGTACCGACACCGCAGCCAGCGGGGCGGCGGCAACGGCGTTGAGCCGCATCAGGTCCCGCATCCGGAACGTGGGGCTGCGCAGCGCGAAGGCCAGCGCGTTCCACGGCGGGGTCTTCGGCAGCCCGCGGAAGGTGTCGCGACGGCCTTCGCCGTCGACCAGCGGATAGTCCTCGACTGCCCGCAGCCGCTCGAGCTCGGGATCGGTTCGGCGCAACAACCACCGCAGGTTGTAGTACTGCCGGAAGAACGCGTGGAAGCCGCGGTTGTTCGCCACCTGGGTGCCGTCGGGAAGCTGCTCGGCCCAGCCGCCGACCCGTCCGCCCAGATATTGCTGCGACTCCAGAAGATCAACGGAGACACCGCGTTCAGCCAGGCCGGTGGCAGCCGACAGGCCGGCTATCCCACCCCCGACCACGACGACGTGCGGTGTGGCGGGCAGCGCGTGGGCGTGCGGCACTCCGGCGATTGCCGGGTGGGCGACGCGGCGGGGGTCGATCATCGCGGTGCATCCGCCAGGAAGGTGTGCACGATGTCACGCTGCCACCCGGGCATCGTCTCGCTGTGCACGCCGGCGAAACCCGCTGCCGTCAGCCGTCGCTGGAAGGCGGCCGCGCCGTCGAACGTGTTCACACTGCGCCACAGGTGCCGATACAGGGTGGCATTGCGGGTCTGCCGCCAGCCGGACGGGATGATGATGCCCCAGCACACGGCATTCCAGATCGCGGAGGCGGCGCGGGAATCACGCACCGAGTACTCATGCACGGCCAGCGTTCCGCCGGGCCGCAGCAGCTCTCGGAACGTCCGCAACTGCGCATCCGGGTCGGCGAGGTTGCGCAACAGATACGCCGCGAGGATCCCGTCGAAAGGACCTTCGACGCCCGCGTCGGCGATCTTCTCGATGGGGCTGTGCACGAAGCTGACCGAGTCGGGCCAGGACTTCGCACTCGCCTCGGCCAGCATGCCCGCCGAGGCGTCGACGGCGACGATCTCGGCGTGCGGCGCGGCGTCCAGCAGCGCGGCCGTCGAGGCACCCGTGCCGCAGCCCGCATCCAGCAGCCGGAGTCCGCGCCCGCCGCCCGGAATCCGCATCCGGCGCGCGGAGATCCGCAGATGGTCGTGATAGCCGGGATTCGCGCCGACCAACTTGTCGTAGGCGTGTGCGCCGACGTCGAAGGCGCCGGGAACCTCGGCGCGATCCAGGCCGCGGTTGGTGACGGTCATGATCGATCTCCTGGATCATCGCGACGGGGCCGTTGCTTTTCCCATAACAACAGCACAGCGGCGACCATCGGCCAACCCAATACGAAGCCTTTCATCGAGATGTCCCAAACACGATCGGGTACTGCCGACGATCCATCAGACGGCGCCACGGGCGTGGTAGGCCCGGACCAATCCGGAGGCGAACACCTGCAGCCGTCGTCCGATGGAGACCGAGGCCCGTCGGCTGAACACCGCGAAGTCGATGGCTTCAATGCGATCGAGGATCTCCGAGTACAGCGTGAACGCGGTCGTCACACAGGGCCTCGACTGCGGGGCGAGAAGGGCGATCCCCTTGCGTGCCTGCCGATAGACACCGCGGGCGATGTCGTGCTGGGCTTCCAGCGCGCGGCGCACCTTCGGATCGGTTCGGCCGTTCTGGTGGCACCAGGTCAGCACGTCGCGGTCCACGCCGAAGGCGGCGAGCTCGTCGGCGGGCAGATAGATGCGGTCGCGCGCCAGATCCTCGTCGACGTCGCGCAGGAAGTTGGTCAGCTGGAAGGCGTTGCCCAGCGCCTCGGCGTACGGCGCAGCCTCCTCGGCAGGCCCGACGGTGCCGAGGATCGGCAGCATCTGCAGGCCGATCACCGCGGCCGAACCACGCATGTAGTGGTTCAGTGCCGGGCGATCCGGATAGTCGGTGACGGTGAGATCCATCCGCATCGAGGTCAGGAAGTCGTCGAACAGGTCACGCGGAATCTGGTAGGTGCGGGCGGTGTGCAGCACGGCGGCCAGCACCGGCTCCGTTTCGTCCCCGCTGAAGAACTTGTCCGAAAGCTCGTCGAGGCGTCGCTCACGGTCGGCGGTGCTGGCGTCGACGTCCATGTCGTCGAGGATGTCGTCGGCATACCGGGCGAACCCGTAGAGCGCATGCACGGGCGGGCGCTGCGACGGGGCTAGCAGCCGGGTGGCCAGGAAGTAGGTCCGGCCGTGCTGGGCGTTGAGACGCCGGCAGTAGCGGTAGGACTCGACCAGTCTCGAATCGTCGATGCCTGCGGCATGCAACTCGGTGTGGATCATCGCTACCTGCTTCCCGACCCGACGATAGTGCGTTTGGCGGACGGATCGTCGACGGCCCCGGTGACACGGTCGGCGGCCAGCCGCCCGGAGATCATCGCTGTCGGGATGCCGACACCGGGCACGGTCGACCCGCCGGCCAGCACGGCGTTGTCGATGCCGCGGACCATGTTGGCCGGCCGGAACGGGCCGGTTTGGGCGAAGGTGTGCGCCAGCGCGAACGGCGAGCCGGCGGCCATCCCCTGCGCGGCCCAGTCGGCGGGGGTGACAACGTCCAGGATTTCGGCATCGTCGGCCAGCCCGGGCATCAGCCGGTCGGCGGCGGTGGCCACCACCTGGCGCGCGTAGCTGTCCCCGGTCGAAGCCCAATCGACTTTGCCCACTTCGAGATTCGGCGCGGGCGCCAGCACGTAAAGCAGATCGCGGCCGGGCGGCGCGAGGCTCGCGTCACCCGCGGTGGGCCTGGTCACCAGCAGCGACGGGTCGCTCATCAGCTCACCGTCGCGGATGATCTCGTCGAACGTGCGAGCCCATTGATGCCCGAAGCTGATGTTGTGGTGGAGCAGGCGCTCGCCCACCGCGGGCACCCCGACGTGCACGACGACCGCGGACGGCGCGGGCCGCACCTTGATCGGACGCCGCGGTGTGCGGCCGAGAAGCTGATAGGTCAGCGGCAGCTCCGTGGTGAGAACCACAGCCTCACAAGGGATCCGCTCGCCGTCGCCGGTGCGCACCGCCGTCACTCGTGAGCCGCTGCGTTCCAGTGCGTCCACAGTGGACCCGTAGCGGAACTGCACACCCGCCGCTTCGGCCGCGGCGGCCATCGCCTCGGGAACCGCACGCATGCCGCCGCGCGGGAAGTACACGCCCGCAACGGTATCCATGTATGCGATCACCGCGTAGGCGGCCAGCGCCTGCTGGGGCGGGACCCCGGCGTAGAGCGCTTGGAAGGTGAACAGTCGCTGCACGCGTTCGTCGGTGATGAACCGGCCGACCATCCGTTCCCAGCCGCGGAATCCGCCGATCGCGGCGAGCCGGGCCAGTTGCGGGGTCAGCAGCGACAGCGGGGAGGAGAAGTTGGACGCGATGAAGCCGTTGAACTCCAACCGGTAGAGCTCGGTGAGCCAGTCGCGGAGACGCAGGTAGCCGGCCGCCTGATCCGGGCCGGCGAACTCCTCGATGGCCGCCGTCATCGCGGCGGCGTCCGGATGCACGTCCAGCGAGCGGCCGTCGGCGAAGGTGGCCCGGTAAGCCGGGGCGACCTGCACCAGGTCCAGATGGTCGGTCATCGATGCACCGACGGCGGCGAACGCGTCCTCGATGATGTCCGGCATGGTCAGCACGGTCGGCCCGGTGTCGATTCGGTAGCCGGCGATGTCGGCCTGACCCATCCGCCCACCAGGGAACGGGTAGCGCTCGACGACGGTGACCGATCGCCCGCGACCGGCCAATTGCAGCGCAGCTGAGAGCCCCGACAGGCCCGCGCCCACCACCACGACGTGATCAGTGGCGCCCGGGACGGTACGCATCAATCGCTCCTCTCCACGCCGAGGGCTTGGTTCGCCCCGGCCGAGCCCCTAGGCGATACCCCGCCGGATGCACTTGCAATCAACTGGCTTCGGTGTGGCCTCCATTCAATGCGAGTAACGGCCGCCATGCTGCGGTCGCGGGCGTTTGTCACGCACGCGTAATTTTCCTGCCGGGTCTCCGGCGGCAGGTCCCGAGCCGGAAATCCGGCACGCACATCGGCGAGAAAGTCCAGGTGGCCGCAGGTGAGCCGGCTTCGGTCCCCCACCCCTGCCGATTATCGCAGCGACGGCGTTTACCCATCAATGGTTCGGGAAACTCGCATCCCATCATGAGACGACCAGCGGTACTGACCGCTGCCCTCGTAATGATCGGACTGCTGGCGGCGTGTTCGACGGGCTCGCGGGTTGATCTGGGCGGACCTTCGGCGGGCAACATCACGGCTGCGATCGCCGGCGAGCCGGACCAGCTCGACCCGCAGCGCAGCACCGCCTACTTCTCCTTCGAGGTGCTGGAGAACGTCTACGACACCCTGGTCGAGCCCGACGAGAACCTCGAGATGCGGCCGGCGCTGGCCGAATCCTGGCAGGTTTCCCCCGACCAGCTCACCTGGACCTTTCACCTGCGCCCTGGCGTCAGCTGGCACGACGGTTCGCCGCTGCGCGCCTCCGATGTCGTCTACTCCTACCGGCGGATCATCGACGAGAAACTCGCCAACGCCGACAAGCTCAGCGCGGTCCGGGACGTTCGCGCCCCGGACCCGCAGACGGTCGTCATCGACGTACGGCACCCCACCCCCAACCTGCTGACCAACCTCGGCGGCTTCAAAGGGATGGCGATCGTGCAGCGCCGCAACGTCGAAAGCGGCCAGATCGCAACACATCCGGTGGGCACCGGACCGTTCGCCTTCACCGGACGCAGGAGCGGCGACTCGATCACCTTGACCGCGAACAAGAGCTATTGGGGTGGCGCACCACAAGTCCCGGGCGTGACGTTCCGGTTCATCTCCGAACCGTCGACGGCGTTGTCGGCCCTGCAGGCCGGTGAGATCGACTGGACCGACGCCATTCCGCCGCAACGTGTCGAGCAGTTGAAGGGCGACGACTCCATCCACCTGGCCGTCACGCCGTCCAACGACTACTGGTATCTGGCACTCAACGAGGCACGCGCGCCGTGGAACGACGAGCGGGTGCGGCAGGCCATCGCCTACGGCATCGACCGGGCGTCGATTGTGCAAGCCACCAGCTATGGGACCGCGACCGCGAATCAGCTTGCGATTCCCCAAGGTAACCCGTGGTACACGCCGTACGACCGCTACCGCCACGACGAGGGCCGGGCCCGAGATCTTCTGCGGCAGGCCGGGATCGGCAACCAGAAGTTGGACATGCTGGTCACCAGCGAGTACCCGGAGACGGTGACCGCTGCGCAGATCATCGCCGACAACCTTGCGGCGGTCGGCATCGACGTCAGCATTCGCACCGTGGACTTCGCGACCTGGCTCGACGAACAGAACAGCGGCCACTTCGACATGCTGATGATGGGGTGGCTCGGCAACATCGATCCCGACGACTTCTACTACGCCCAGCACCACACCGGCGGCTCGAGCAATGCACAGAAGTTCTCCGACCCGGGCGTCGATCGACTGCTGGACGCGGCGCGCGAAGAGACCGACCGTGCCCGCCGCCAGGACGAATACGCCCGAGCCGCGACGATCATCGCCGACAAGGCCAGCTACATCTACCTCTACAACCCGTCGGTCATCCAGGCGTGGTCGACGAATCTGGCCGGGTATGACGCCCGCCGCGACGGTGCCGTGAGGTTTCGCTCAGCCCACCTGACCAGAGGTGGCGCGGCGTGATCGCCTTCCTTCTGCGACGGCTGCTGTATTCGGCGGTGGTGATGTTCGGTGTGCTGATCGTGGTGTTCGCGCTGGTGCATCTGGTGCCCGGCGATCCGGTGCGCATCGCGCTGGGAACGCGCTACACACCCGAGGCATACCAGGCGTTGCGCGCGGCCAGCGGCCTCGACCGCCCGCTGCTCGAACAGTTCTTCTCCTATGCCGGTTCGGCGCTGACCGGTGACCTCGGCGTCAGCTTCCGCAACGGCGAACCGGTGACCGCGACGCTGCTCGAGCGGCTGCCCGCCACGGTGTCCCTTGCGCTGGTGGGAATCCTGATCGCTCTCCTGATCGCACTGCCCGCCGGCATCTACTCCGCTCTGAACCGCGGCCGCGCAGGTGACGGAATCATCCGGGTGGCAAGCCAATTCGGTGTCTCGATCCCGGACTTCTGGATGGCGATCCTGCTGATCGGCCTGTTCGCCTCGACGCTGGGCTGGTTGCCCACCTCCGGATATCGGCCACTGTTTCAGGACCCGGGCGGCTGGCTGCGCCACATCGTATTGCCCGGCCTCACGGTCGGATTGGTGGCCGGAGCGATCATGACCCGGTATGTCCGATCCGCGGTGCTGGAGGTCGCCGAGGCCGGCTACGTGCGAACCGCCCGGTCCAAAGGACTTGCCCCCATGGTGGTCACGTCACGGCACATCGTGCGCAACGCGCTGGTGCCGGTGCTGACCATCACCGGCATTCAGCTGGCGACGATCCTCGGCGGCGTGATCGTCGTCGAGGTGGTCTTCGCGTGGCCGGGACTGGGGCGGCTGACCTTCAACGCCGTCGCCGCCCGCGACTATCCGGTGATCCAGGGTGCCGTGCTGCTGATCGCCGCGCTGTTCCTGCTGATCAACCTGATCGTCGACGTCCTGTACGCGGTGGTCGATCCACGGATCCGGCTGTCATGAGAATGTCGAATTGGCGTTTGCTGCTCGGCAATCCGGTCGCCGCGATCAGCGCGGTACTGCTGCTGGCGATCATCATCGCGGCACTCGGCGCCCCGTGGCTGGCGCCGTCGGGCGTCAACGATGTCGATGTGCCGAACGCCCTGCAGGCTCCCGGCGGCGCGCATTGGTTCGGCACCGACGAACTCGGCCGCGACATCGCCTCCCGGGTGCTGGTCGCGACCCGGGCGTCGCTGGAGGTCGCGGTCGTCAGCGTCGCATTCGCTCTCGTCGTCGGGGTTAGCGTCGGCGTGCTCGCCGGGTACCGGGGCGGCTGGGCGGACACGGTGTTGATGAGATGCGTCGACGTGATGTTCGCGTTCCCGGTTCTGTTGCTGGCGTTGGCGATCGTCGCCGTCCTCGGTCCGGGTTTGACCACCACCATGCTTGCCATCGGCGTGGTCTACACGCCGATCTTCGCCCGGGTTGCCCGGGCCAGCACACTGGGTGTGCGGGTCGAGCCGTATGTGGCGGTGTCACGTTCGATGGGCAGCCCGCACCACTTCATCCTGACTCGCCACGTGCTGCCCAATATCGCCGGGCCACTGATCGTGCAGACGTCGCTGTCGCTGGCGTTCGCGATCCTCTCCGAGGCGGCCCTGTCGTTTCTGGGACTGGGACTGCAACCGCCGCAGCCGTCCCTGGGCCGGATGATCTTCGACTCGCAGGGCTTCGTCACGCTGGCGTGGTGGGTGGCGGTGTTCCCCGGCGCCGCGATCTTCGTGATCGTGTTGGCGTTCAACCTGTTGGGCGACGGGCTCCGCGACGTCCTGGATCCCAAGCAGCGCACCTCCACCGAGGCCGGGCGAGGCTCATGACGCCTGTGCTCAGTGTGCGCGACCTGCGGGTGCGGCTCGGCCGCCGGGACATCGTGCGGGGCATCTCATTCGACGTCGAGCCCGAGCAGACGTTGGGGATCGTCGGCGAATCCGGCTCCGGTAAGACGATGACCGCACTGGCGGCCACCGGCTTGCTCGACACCCCGGGCGCGGTGACGACCGGCTCGAGTCAGCTTGCGGGCATCGATGATTCGCACACGATCCAGCTGGTGGGGGCGAAACCCCGGGTGTTGCGCAGCGTGCACGGCGGCCGTATCGGCTTCGTGTTCCAGGATCCCGGAACGTCACTCAATCCGCTGCTGACGCTGGAACGTCAGATCACCGAATCCCTTCAGGCACACAAGAACCTGACCCGACGCAGGGCCCGGCAGCGCGCGCTCGAACTGCTGGAAGCCGTCGGACTGCCCGAGGCGGACCGTCGTCTGGACAGTTACCCACATCAGCTCTCGGGCGGTCAGCGGCAACGGGTCATGTTGGCGATCGCACTGGCCTGCGACCCCGAACTCCTGGTCGCCGACGAACCGACCACCGCCCTGGACGTGACCACGCAGGCGCAGATCGTCGCGCTGATCAAGGATCTGCAACGCGATTTCGGCGCTGCGGTGGTATGGATCAGTCACGATCTGGGCCTCGTCGGCCAGGTGGCCGACACCGTCACGGTGTTGCAGGACGGGGTGTCGGTGGAACAGGCGCCGATTCTGGACATCTTCGACTCCCCGGGTCATCCCTACACCCGCGAATTGCTCGACGCGCGACCGCTGATCGGCGCGGGCGGGCCGCCGCCCGCCCCGGCCGATGCCGCGGTTCTGCTGGCTGTCGACGAACTCCACGTGGAATTCGGCGGGGAGACGGCCGTCACGGACGTCTCGTTCCAGATCCGCCGCGGCACCACCCTGGGCCTGGTCGGCGAATCCGGTTCGGGCAAGTCGACAGTGGCCGGGGCGCTGACCGGACTGGTCAAGCCCACCTCGGGCACGGCGACGCTGGGCGGGGTGGACATTCTCGGCGTGCGCGGCACGGACGAGAAAGCGCTGCGGCGCCGGATCAGTCTGGTGTTGCAGGACCCGTTCGCGGCACTCGACCCACGCGCCCGCATCGGTTCGGCGATCGCCGAACCCCTTGCCGTGCATCAAATTCGGCGTGGCAAACAGGCTCGCACCGAGCGGGTGATTGAGCTACTGGAGCTGGTGGGCCTACCGGGCGAGTTCGCGTCGCGCTATCCGCATGAGCTGTCCGGGGGCAGCGGCAGCGGATCAGCATCGCCCGGGCGCTGGCGGTCGAACCGGAGCTGGTCATCCTCGACGAGGCAACGGCGTCGCTCGACGTCTCGGTCCAGTCCCGGGTGCTGGATCTGCTCGCCGATCTGCAGCGCGACCTCGGCCTGACCTACCTGTTCATCTCCCATGACCTGGCGGTCGTGGAGCGGATGAGCCATGACGTGCTGGTGCTTCGCGACGGCGCCATGGTCGAATACCGGCCCGCCGCCGACCTACTCGCGTCGCCCGAGCAGGAGTACACCCGCGCGCTGCTGGCGGCCGTACCGCCGGCACGACCGCGTGCGGGCTGACATGCTCGTGGCGTGAAAACACTTGCCGTCATCGAACCCTCCGAGCCGGCCACCGTGGCCGGTTCGGTCGCCACCACCGACAGCGCGGTCGTGGCCGGATCAGTCAGCACCATCAGCAGCGCGGTCGTCGCCGGATCCATCGCCACCGTCGGCAGCGCGGTGGTCAACGCCTCGATCGCGACCGCGGGCAGCGCCGCCGTCGTCGGATCCATCGCCACCGCGGGCAGCGCCCTCGTTGTCGGCTCGGTGGCCACCTCGGGTAGCGCGCCTCATCGCCGGCAGCGTGCTCTCGGTCTTCTCGGTGCGGCTGCGCAAATGCGTGGCGTGCCTGGCGTGCGTCGCATGCCGCGGATGCACCGCCTGCGTCGGCTGTGTGAGATGCAGCGACTGCGTCGGCTGCATTGGGTGCTACAACTGCTCGGGACTGCGCAACGCGAAGGGACTTCGCGACGTACACGCTTGAGCGAAGGGTCGGGTTATGACACAGCTGGACGGGAAGGTCGCCCTGGTGACCGGAGCGTCGTCGGGCCTCGGGGCCGCGACGGCACAGGTGTTCGCCGAGCGGGGGGCGTCGGTATTCGGCATCGCCCGCGATGCCGAGCGGATGGCGACGGTGTTCGAATCCGTTCCCGGCGGTGCGTATTCGTCGGTCGACATCACCAGCGCGCAGGCCTGCCAGGACGCCGTTGCGCAGTGCGTCGAACACTTCGGCCGGCTCGATGTGCTGGTGAACGCGGCTGGCTTTCACCAGATGCGGCGCACCCCCTCGGTCACCGACGAGGACTGGGATTACGACCTCGCCGTCAACCTGAACGGCCCGTTCTACCTGACCCGGGCGGCGCTGCCGAAGCTGCTGGAGGTCGGCGGCAACATCGTCAACGTCGCCTCGATCGCCGGTATCGAGGGCGAGGTCTATTCGGCGGCGTACTGCGCGGCCAAGCACGGGCTGGTCGGAATGACGAAGGCCCTGGCGATCGAATACACCAAGGAACAGCTGCGGGTGAACGTCATCTGCCCGGGCGGCATGCTCACCCCTCAGGTGACCGAGTTCAAGACCCCCGAGGACGCGGACTGGGATCTGATCATGCGTATCGCCGCGCCCCGCGGGATGATGGCGCCCGCCGACGTGGCGAAGGTGATCGCGTTCCTGGCGAGCGACGATGCGACGACCATCCACGGCGCGGTCTACAACGTCGACAACGGTAAGACGGCGGGCTAACCCGCCTCGAAGTGCCGGCGAATACCGGCCAGCATCTCCTCGTGGGCGTCGACCGCCTGCCGGACGGTGATACCGAGCAGCGGCCACGGCGCGGTGAACCGGATGCGTTCGGTCAGCCGGGTTCCGGTGGGTATCGGATCGAAGGACACCACCGAGTCCAGCCGTACGGCCGGGAACTGGCGGGCCTCGGTTCGAACCGGACCCGAGGTGGGCACCTCGAGCCGCGCCGTATAGGTGATCGGAAGGGTCGCGATGCCCAGCGGGATGCGGTCGCGGACCCGATAGACCTGGACGTAGCCGTCGTCGGTGGCGGTGTGCGACAGCGTCTCGACCGACACCACCAGCGGGTGCACGTCCTTGATGTTGTTCAGATCGACGTAGTGGGCGCGCACCGCGTCAGGTGCGCCGGGCACGTCCTGTGCGACGACCCTATCGACGGGGCCTGCCATCGCGCGGCAGCTAGCCGGCGGAAGCCCTCTGCAGGACGCCGACCTGGTCCGGGCAATAGGTGCCGATCGCAGCGCCGAGGAACTGCAGAGCCTGGCCCTGGTTGGTCCCCAGCGGCAGGTTGGTCACCAGGAACTTCGCCGAGGCGTAGGCGTCCTTGTCCAGGCCGGTGGCCAGACGCTTGCAGGTGATCTTGCCGATCCACGCGTTGTAGTCACGAGGCCCGTAGATCCCGAAGGTGTGCAACTGATTGGCGAAATCGGTGTCGGGGTCGGCGTGCGACGGCGCGGCCAGCACGATCGGCGCCGCGACGGCCGCAACAGCGGCCATGGCAAGCCTCGTAACGTTCATGGCCAAGATTGTAGGACAGCTAAACACTGTCGCAAGAGTCATCCCGCACAATTGACCGCGTGACGCTGAAATCGGCTCGCGCGGAGTGTGACCACAGCCGACTTCGGCCTTCGATGTGACCTCGGGCACGAACCCCCAGGGAGAATCCGTTGGAGCCGTTACCGGGGGTATCGTCCGATCAATTAAGTGAGCTAATCTCTTACGTTAAGTCAGCTAAGCTATCGCCGACATACAAGAAAACGGGGTTGAGATGGGACGGACGGCCGCGCTCACGAACGGCGCCGAAGGAGTCACCGCGCTGTCCGTGCCGGCGTCGTAGTTTCGTCGGGGAATCCTATGGTCAAGGCACTGAGGCGGGCTTGGATACCGCTGCTCATCGTGGTTGTGGTGGCCATTGCCACGTTCGGCGTGTTCCGTCTGCACGGCGTCTTCGGAAAGACCGAGCTAACCCGTCCCGGCAGCGGCCTGGCCAACGACACCAAGCCGTTCAACCCCAAGCAAGTGACCTATCAGATCTTTGGCCCCGAAGGCGCTGTGGCAACCATCAACTATCTCGACCTGGACGCGCAACCGCAGATCGCCCGTGACATCACGCTGCCCTGGTCGCTGACACTCACCACGACCGCGCCGGCCGCGAGCGCCAACATCGTCGCCCAGGGCGACACCGACACCATCGGGTGCCGCATCCTCGTCGACGGCGTGCTCAAGGACGAGAAGACCTCGACCGGCGTCAACGCCCAGACCTTCTGCCTGGTGAAGTCCGCATGATCGACCTGCAGACCCCGCCCAAGAAGAATCCGTTGATCCCCCGGTTCGTCCGGGCGTTCTCGGTACCGATCGTCCTGCTCTGGCTGGGTCTGGTCGTCGTGCTCAGTGTGGCGGTCCCGTCGCTGGAGCAGGTGAGCCAGGAGCACACGGTCTCGTTGGCGCCCGAGGACGCGCCGTCGATGAAGGCGATGAAGAAGGTCGGCAAGGACTTTCAGGAGTTCGACTCCAACAGCAGCGCGATGGTCCTGCTGGAAAGCGATCAGCAGCTGGGCCCCGAGGCGCACCACTACTACGACGGCTTGATGCAGAAGCTGCGTGCGGACACCAAGCACGTCGAGCACATCCAGGACTTCTGGGGCGACCCGCTGACCGCCGCCGGCTCCCAGAGCGCGGACGGCAAGGCCGCCTACGTCCAGCTGTACCTCGCGGGCAACCAGGGCGAGGCCCTGGCCAACGAATCGATCGACGCGGTCACCAAGATCGTCAACGACAATCCCCCACCGGCCGGAATGAAGGTCTACGTCACCGGCCCGACCGCGCTGAGCCACGACCAGCACAACGCGGGCGACTCCGCGGTCAAGCTGATCGAGGCCATCACGATCGGCGTGATCTTCGTGATGCTGCTCCTGGTCTACCGCTCCATCACGACGGTGATCCTCGTGCTCGTGATGGTGTTCACCGAACTCACCGCGGCCAGGGGCGTCATCGCCTTCCTCGGCAACTACGAGATCATCGGGTTGTCGACGTTCGCGGTGAACCTGCTCGCCACGTTGGCCATCGCCGCCGCAACCGACTACGCGATATTCCTGATCGGGCGCTATCACGAGGCGAGGCTGGCCGGTGAAGACCGCGAGACGGCCTTCTACTCCATGTATCACGGCACCTCGCACGTGATCCTGGGCTCGGGCCTGACCATCGCCGGCGCGACATTCTGTCTGCACTTCACCCGGCTGCCGTACTTCCAATCGCTGGGCTTCCCGCTGGCCATCGGCATGCTCGTCGTGGTCATCGCGGCACTGACCCTCGGCGCCGCCGTCATCTCGATCGGCGGCCGGTTCGGCCTGTTCGAGCCCAAGCGGAAGATGAACACCCGCACCTGGCGACGAGTCGGCGCCGCGGTGGTCCGCTGGCCCGGACCGATCCTGGTCGCCTCGATCGCGCTGTCCTTGATCGGGCTGCTGGCGCTCCCGTCGTACAAGACCAACTACAACGACCGCTACTACCTGCCCGGCAGCATCCCGGCCAACCAGGGCTATGCGGCGGCCGACCGGCACTTCCCGCAGGCCCGGATGAATCCCGAGCTGCTGCTGCTCGAGACCGACCACGATGTGCGCAACCCGGCCGACATGCTCGTCGTAGACCGAATCGCCAAGTCCGTCTTCCACATTCCGGGCATCGGTCGGGTGCAGACGATCACGCGGCCGCTCGGCACCCCGATCGAACACACCTCGATCCCCTTCATCATCAGCATGCAGGGCACCAACCAGACGATGAACATGTCCTATCTGCAGGACCGCATGAAGGACATGCTGAAGATGGGTGACGAGCTACAGGTCACCATCGACACCATGGAGCGCATGCTGGCCCTGACCAAAGAGATGGTCGGGATCACCCACAGCATGGTGGGCAAGACCAAGCAGATGGTGGCCGACACCAACGAGATCCGGGACAACATCTCCGATTTCGACGACTTCTTCCGGCCGATCCGCAGCTACCTCTATTGGGAGCCGCACTGTTTCGATATCCCGATCTGCTGGTCGATGCGGTCGATTTTCGACTCGCTCGACGGAATCGACACGCTCAGTGACGATCTCGGAGCGCTGGTGGTCGATATGGACAGACTCGACGTCCTGATGCCCAAGATGCTCGAGGTCATGCCGCCGATGATCGCGACCATGAAGACCATGAAGACCACCATGCTGACGATGCAGTCGACGATGGGTGGGCTGCAGGATCAGATGGACGCCATGCAGCAGAATGCCACGGCACTGGGGCAGGCCTACGACGCGTCGAAGAACGACGACTCGTTCTATCTGCCGCCCGAGGTGTTCGACAACCCGGAATTCAAGCGCGGCCTGAAGATGTTCGTCTCGCCGGACGGAAAAGCGGTGCGGTTCATCATCTCCCACGAAGGAGATCCCGCAACGCCGGAAGGCATCTCGCACATCGACAAGATCAAGAACGCCGCTTTCGAGGCGATCAAGGGCACCCCGCTGGAGGGCTCGAAGGTCTATCTCGGTGGTACGGCATCGGTCTATAAGGACATGCAGGAAGGCGCCAACTACGACCTGATGATCGCCGGTATCGCGGCGCTGTGCCTGATCTTCATCATCATGTTGGTGATCACCCGAAGCGTGGTGGCGGCGGCGGTGATCGTCGGCACGGTGGTGCTGTCGCTCGGCGCGTCGTTCGGGCTGTCAGTCCTACTGTGGCAACACATTCTGGGTCAGCCGTTGCATTGGCTCGTCATCGCCATGGCGGTGATCATCCTGTTGGCGGTGGGATCGGACTACAACCTGCTTCTGGTCGCCCGGTTCAAGGAAGAGATCCACGCCGGGCTCAACACCGGCATCATCCGGGCGATGGGCGGCAGTGGATCGGTGGTGACGTCGGCCGGTCTGGTCTTCGCGTTCACCATGGCCTCGATGGCGGTCAGTCCCCTTCGGGTCGGCGGCCAGGTGGGAACGACGATCGCCCTGGGCCTGTTGTTCGACACCCTGGTGATTCGCTCGTTCATGACACCGTCGATCGCGGCCCTGCTGGGCCGGTGGTTCTGGTGGCCGCAGCGGGTCCGTCAGCGCCCCCTGCCGGAGTCATGGCCGACGCCGCAGGAGGCGGCGGACCGGCGGCCGGCGGACGCGAACGCGCCTGGCGGCTCGGCCTGATCAGCGCGGCGTTCTGACCTGGCCGGTCGTCGGCTGTTCGGCACCTGTTCAGCCGCTGTTCGCACAGCGGCAAGTCGGGCCATGACTTTGCTGTCATCCTTGACGGCAGCCCTGTAGGCCGGCCGTCGATGGAAGGACTTTGATGTCGCTCGAACTGCGCTGCGTCGCGACGCTGCTGATTGGTGTCGGTACGTCGATTGTGCTGGCCCCGTTAGCCGTTGCCGATCCGCCGAGCATCCCGGAACCGGGATCGGAGTCGGCCGCCGCCACCATCCGTGACCTCGACGCAGCAGGTTACGACGTGCAACTGCAGTACGAAAACGGCGCGCCGCTGTCTCCGCTGTCGCAGTGCACAGTGACCGACATCAACACGATTGGGTCGGCGGGCAGCCAGGGCCTCGCCTACGTCACCATCAACTGCCCCAAGTAAGCTCAGCGCCCGCGTTGAAGCGCGTCGACGGTCTCGAGCTCCTCGAGTGCCGTCACCGCACGCCGCAGACCCTCCAGGGCAATGCCTTCGGACTGCATGCCACCGAGGCCCGCAGTGCCAAGCGCCGAAAGATACGGGTGCACAACGGCTTGCCGGTATCGCGTCCATAGTTCGTCACGGTCGAAGCGGGGGCCGCCCCGGCCCGCCAGTGCATTCCGATATGTATCGAGCAGGTCGCGCTCCACGGTCCCGCGGTCGGCGACGGGGGTGCCGAGGACGATCGCGTAGGCGAGGTCGCGCGACGGATGACCGCGGCGGACCACCTGCCAGTCCAGCAGTCCGGCACGCCCGTTGCGGAAGAACGTGTTTCCGGGATGGGAGTCACCGTGCAAGACGGTGTGCGGACCGCTGTCGATCAGCTCGGCGACGGCGGGAAAGTTCTCCCAGATGTAGCGGCCGGCGTGCACGGGTATCGTCGTCGAGCCGGCCAGCCGGCGTGCGGAGGCACGCATCACCGTCGGCGTGATGAGGTTGGCCGGGTCATCCGACGGCGCCAGTAGCCAGCCGAATTTCCCACTGCCACCTGACTTTTGCGGCAACCTGCCCCAGAACGTCGCGTGCAGTCCGGCCAGTGTCTCGACCACTTGGGCCATCTGGTCAGTGGACAGCGGGTGCAGGGTGTCGGGGAACTCGCACGGCGTGCGGGACATGTCCTCCAGCACGATCACGTACCGGCCCGTCAGTGGGTCGAATGCCGAGCCGTATGACTGCGGAATCCCCGGCCCGAGTTCGGGTGCCAGTTCACGGTAGAACCGAGCCTCGGTCTCCCCGAGTCCGGCCAGCTCCCCCAGCATTCTGATGGCGGCGGTGGCGGCGGTCATCTTCACGAACACCGATTCCGGCACGTCGACGCCGGTGAGGCCGAGTCTGGCACGGCTCGACGTGCCGGCCGCACCATCCAGGACGGCCACCGAGTCGACCGGGCGGCCGATGATCGCGGACAACGCCGTTGGCGTCAGATCGGCGATCCGGCGCGGAAACGGCCGCCTGCCGCCGAGGACACCGTCGAGGGCAAGTCGCCGCACACCGCGGCCGAGATGGACGCCGAAGCGTGCAGCTGAACGCACCGGTGGACCATACCGCCGTCGCGGCTCGCGCAGTTACAAATTCAAGAGAATGTGTAAACTGCGCGGACAGCCGATAAGAAAGGCAACGCAATTGGGCATCGTGACCACCAGCTCGGAGACGGCCTTCAGCCAATCACCGGAGACGATCTACGACTTCGTCACCAATCCCGCCAACTGGACCAAGACCTACCCCGGCAGTAATTACGTGGGAAAGCTGGACAAGCTGCCGCTGGCCGTGGGCGACACGTGGGAAGAGGGCGGCCCCGACGGCGACCGGATCTTCACCTGGCACCTGGCGATCGCCGTGCGACCGAAACTGTGGGTGTTCACATCGGTGGGCCGACTGGGCCACGACCGGGACGGCAACGGCGGAATGGATGGACGGATCACCGTCCAGTACCACTTCACCACGCCCGGAGCGGACATCACGTTGTTCACCCGCAGGATGACCATCGAGGCGCCCAAGGACGCGCCGATGCCCGACGGCTTCTTCCGAATCGTCAACCCGGCCAATATCGACCGGTATCACGCAGCAATCGCGCGGGAGCTCAGCCAATCCCGTTGAGGCCGTGGTGGTGATTGCCGCCCGAGTCGGTGGGGGCCGGCGGAGCGATCACCGTCGGGCTGAACTTGTTGGGGTTCGAGGGGTTGAGACCCTTCTCGGTGGGTGTCGCCGATGGGCTCGGTGACGTCGACGACGTCGTGGTCGAGACCGAAGGCGATGGAGCCGGGTTCTCGTTCTTGCTGCAGGACGCGACAAACGACGCCATGCCGACGAGTGCGGCACCACCGATGACCGCAGCGATACGGGCAGAAATTGAGGGCGAATTCATGAGAATCCTTTACCGAAAGCGGCGAACTCGCCCTCGCCGGGGGCCTTAGATAGGCCTGAATGCCTGTTCAGGCGAAAATCTTGCCATGGACTGGCGGAATTGGCAAACATTCGTGCCGAGGGCGTGTTTCCTCGTGGCCCCGTGATTCCGTCCGGCGGGTTCGCCGGGGTGCCGGCCCGGAGGCCGTGATCACCAAAGCCGACCGGCTTCTCGTCGTTGTATGCCCCGCGAATTTGTTTGCAGACTTGTGACTCCGAGTCGGCCACGGGGTTTGCCAGGTGCGGTACCGTCTTCTCAGCGTTTTCTAAGGGGAAGCAGTATGGGTTCGACGAATAATGCCTCGGCGTATGTGGGCCGCATCGGCGGCCTGGCAGTGGGATTGGGTGTCGGGGTGGCGATTCTCGCCGGCGCCGGCGCGGCGTGGGCGGAGGGGTCCGGCTCGGGCGACTCGGGCTCGTCGTCGCACAGCTCCTCCAGCGCCGGCTCGTCCGGCACCGGCTCGTCCGGCACCGGCTCGTCCGGTCCGTCGAAGCCGAAGGCGACCGCATCGTCGGCCCGCACCTCGAACAAGCTGACCGCGCGCAGCGCCACCAAGGCGCCCGACGCTGCCGTCACACCCAAGGCCGGCTCGGTCAGCGCCGCGGCGAAGCCCACCGCCCCGAAGGTCGTCACCGCGCTGCTGTCCACCGTCGGCGTGACGACCGATACCACCGGCGTGGCAACCTCCAAACGCGAGGCAGCCGCCAGCGCGGCGGCAGCCGCGGCCACCGCACCGACCGTCATCCCGTCGTATCCGGTCGGCTGGGTGACCGGGCAGGCGAACAACGCCTACCCCGGCATCGGCTGGCCGCAGACGAACAACACCAAGGGCTTCGGGATCTACGGCACCGACCTCGGCATCATGTGGGAGAACGGGCTGACCGGCAACATCCAGCTGGCGTTCGGCGACACCTTCAGCGCCCCGGGCATGACCGGCGACTGGCGGTCCAATGTCCTGTTGCTCAGCCAGGACAAGAACCTGACCAACGGACTGACGCTGCTGCAGACCGGCTACGCCTACCAGTTCATCCCGCGCAATTCCGGCGTGCTGTTCCCGTTCCTGGGTTCCGAGGTGACGGTCATCCCGACATCGGCCATCTCGGTGAACAACGAGCAGTACGTCAACTACATGTCGGTCAAGTCGTGGGACACCCCGGGACGCTGGACCACCAACTACTCGGCCATCTCGATGTATGACCCCACCACCGACAAGTGGGTGCTGCAGCGGTCGACCATCCGCTCGGCGAGCTGGTTCGGCTCGACGAAGCCCTACGTGCCCGGCAACCAGAACTTCCAGCAGGCGGCGTATGTCCTGCAGCCCGCCGATCAGGTCGCCGAGGGCGACACCCAGTACCTCTACGCGTTCGGCACCCCGTCGGGTCGCGCCGGTTCGGCCTATCTGTCGCGGGTCTCCGTCGACGACGTGAACAACCTCGCCAAGTACCAGTACTGGAACGCGACCACGAGCACCTGGGTGACCGGCAAGCCCGTCGCGGCCACGCCGATCATCGGCGATTCCACCCATTCCGCAGGGCTTTTCGGACCGGTCATCGACTGGGCGAACAACCCGAAGGTCTTGGGCGGAATGCTCGGCGGCCTGTTCGGCGCCAAGACGGGCGGCAACGTCAGCGAGATGTCGGTCCAGTACAACGAGTATCTGGGCAAGTACGTGATGATGTACGGCGACGGCAACAACAACATCAAGATGCGCTACGCCGACTCCCCCGAGGATGCCTGGTCGGCACCGATCACGGTGGCGACGTCCGCGACGTATCCCGGGCTGTACGCGCCGATGATCCATCCGTGGTCGGGCACCGGAAAGCTGGTCGACAGCAACGGAAATCCGGACGACAGCACGCTGTACTGGAACATGTCGCTGTGGGGCAACTACAACGTCGTGCTGATGAAGACCGACCTGTCCTCGCTGAAGGCCTCTCTCGGTTCCGCGGCCACAACCGCTTAGCCTCTTCCCGCCGAACGTCACCCCAGAGTCACAGTCGACGCCCACCGTCACTCTGGTGTGACGTTCGGCAGTCCCCGGCTGAGTCTATAATTCAGACTCTGCTAGTCTGGCCGCTGTGCCCGTCGACCGCGACTTGATCAGTGCCGAAAACTGTTCGGTCAAGCGAGCACTGGACATCGTCGGAGAGAAGTGGACGCTGCTGGTACTGCGTGAGGCGCTGTACGGGGCGCGGCGCTTCGAACGGTTCCAGAGCCGCGTCGGCTGCCCCCGCCAAGTTCTCACCGACCGCCTGACCACCCTCGTCGCGGCGGGCGTGTTGCGGAAGGTGCCCTATCAGGAGCCCGGCCAGCGGGAGCGTCACGAGTACCGGCTGACCGAGAAGGGCCGGGACCTGCTGCCGGCCGTGGTCGCGCTGATGCACTGGGGCGACAAGTGGGAGGCCGACGCGGCCGGTCCACCGGTCGAGGTCGTGCATCGAGAGTGCGGCCATCCCGTCGAACTGGTTCTGCGATGCCACGACGACCACGCCCTGCTGACCGCCCACGACACCGAGCCGCGGCGGGGCCCCGGCGCCCGCCCAGCCAAGACCGGAAAGACGAGTCGATGACCACGACCACCACCCACCCCTTCGACACAGCAATCAGCCTGTCTGACAACGGTATCGGGACCTACACCGGTCGCACCACGCCGGAGTACGCGAACATGGTGGGCCCGTTCGGCGGGGTGACGGCTGCCGCGATTGTGCGCGCGATCTCCCAGCGCCCGGACCGGATCGGCGAGCCCGTCGCCCTGACGGTCAACTATCTCGCGCCGGTGAACGACGGCACCTATGACATCGCCGTGCGCGCCGCCCGCACCAACCGGACCAATCAGCACTGGATCGCCGAGGTTTCCCAGGACCACGGAATCACGACCACGGCCACCGCAGTCTTCGGGGTCCGCCGGGATGCCTGGTCGGACACCGAGGCGACGATGCCCTCGGTGCCGGATCCCGAAAGCATCGCGCACACAACGGTTCCCGGCCCGGTGCCGTGGATGCGCAACTACGACATGCACTACGTCGAGGGTGCGGTGCCGACCGATGAGGCAGAAAGCTCATCGTCGACCACGACGCTGTGGGTCCGGCAACGACCGGCCCGCGCACTCGACTTCGCCGCGCTCAGCGCCATCACCGATGTCTTCTACCCGCGGGTGTTCCTGCGCCGCGGCCGAATGCTGCCGGCCGGCACCATCTCGCTGACCACCTACTTCCACGTCGACGGCACCGAACTCGCCGGACACGGCACCGACTACGTCCTGGCCAGCGCGCACGCCCAGCGGTTCGCCCGCGGATACTTCGATCAGACCGCGCAGATCTGGGGCCGCAATGGGACCCTGCTGGCCACCAGTCATCAGATCGTCTACTACAAAGACTGAATGGCCGACGACCCCGAACCGCCCACAAGCCGGCGGTGGCCGCACGTGCTGCGGCTCGTGCTGTTCGTCGCGGCCCTGTTGACGCTGTTCTACCTCGTTGCGGTGTCCAAGGTCATCGACCCGGCCGGTGTGCGCGCCGCGGTGTCGGCGACCGGACCGGCCGCTCCCCTGGTCTACGTCGTGGTGTCGGCAGGATTGGCCGCCGTGTTCGTTCCGGGCCCGCTGCTGGCCGCCGGCAGCGGCGTGCTGTTCGGGCCGCTGCTGGGCACGTTCGTCACTCTCGGTTCGACGGTCTTGACCGCGGTCATCGCCGCCCTGCTGGGCAGGCGAGCCGGCCGCGACAGCGCCCGGGCCCTGCTCGGCCCCGACTGGTCGGCCCGCATCGACTCGCAGATCCAGCGCCGCGGCCTGTGGGCGGTTGTCGGTCAGCGGTTCGTGCCGGGCATCTCCGACGCACTGGCGTCCTACGCATTCGGCGCATTCGGAACGCCGTTGTGGCAGATGGCAGTTGGCGCATTCGTCGGATCTGCGCCGCGCGCGTTCGTGTACACCGCGCTGGGCGCGTCGATTTCGGACCTGTCCTCGCCGCTCGGCTACGCCGCGATCGCGGTGTGGTGCATCACCGCGATCATCGGGGCGTTCGCCGCCCACCGCGGGTACCGCGGCTGGCGTGGGGGCCGCGAGGGCGGGTCCCTCCCCGGGGGTGAGGAGGGACCCACTCCCGGTTAGCGGCCGCTGTGTCCGCGACCACCCGCCTTGTGCTGGTGCTTCGGGCCGGCCGTATCCGACTTGCTGTCGTTGCCGTCCTTCGTTGATGTCGAAGCGGAAGCCTTATGCTGCAACGGCTTTGCCGATGCCTTGGCGTCTGACGGCGCCTTGGTGTCGGTCGGTGCCGACGGATCGACCGTTTTCGGCTTTTCGCCCGCTGGCTTGTCGGTCGTCACCGTCGTCTCGGCGGTGGCCGACGCGGCGGGCAGTTCTTTCGTCTTCACCGCGGCGGCCGTCGCGGTAGCGGCCGGCTTCAGGGCCGCTGCAATCTGGTGTGCCAGTGTCTGCAGAGTCGAAATGGGGCCTGCGGCATTGAGGATGATTCCGCCGTCTGGCCCTATCGAAATTCCACTCGCGGAGAACAGTCCTCCAGCCAGCACCGACAGCCCCGGACTGACAAGGGGCCCCAGGTCGGGTCCGAAGCCGCCGTTGAGTACACCGTCCAGAATCGTGGCGGGACCGGTGAGGATGGCGTTGACGACCTGACGCGGGTCGCCGCTGCGGACAGCGTCGATGACGTTTTGGGTGGCGGCGCCAGCAGCCCCCAGGCCGCTGATCACCGGCCCGAGTAAACCGACAACGTAGAGTCCATCCTGTAGTGGATCCCGGAATACCCCGGCAACGTTGATCAGGTTCTGAACGGGCTGGGTGACGAACTGCTCGACGGCGGGCAGCAGATTTATCAACGGCAGGCCCACTGCCACAGGGACGGTCAGCAGGGCGTTGGTTGCCGCCTCCACATTGCCCGCCGCAAGCGAGTTGAGCACCGTCTTCACCAGGTCGGGTGACGTCTTCGTCAGCGCGGTGAATAGTCCATTGCCCGCGTCGCCCAAGGCCGCCCCGAGCGCGCTGAAGCTCGCCACCTGATTGGCGACGATCTGCTTGAGCACCTCACCGGGGTCGGCGGCGTCGACGAGAGCTTGCAGGTTGGCGGTCGCGGTTGCGAAAACCTGCTTGTAGGTGTCGATGGGGCTGACCGCGGCCGCGAGCGTCGTTGCGTCCATGTGGATCGCGGGCAGATGGAGATCTGGCACCGGTGGGGCGATCGGCGAGGCGGCGATGACGCCGGCGCCGAGCAGCGCCACACTCGCCGTGACGGAGGAACGAACAGCACGTTGCATGAGGAATCCCGAGATGTTGAGGTTGTACTTACATTCGGGAACCTACTGCCGGGTAAGTTCGGCTGACCATCGCACAAATTGATGAGATCGTCAGCGATATCTCGCCGGGTTGTGCCTACGGAATCAGTTGCATCCGATCGCCTTCGCGTTCATGACGTTCGCGAGCTGCACCCGCGAACGAACGCCCTTCTTGCGGAACACCGCACGTAGATGGGTGTTCACCGTATGAATCGACACGCCGAGGGCGGACGCTACGGATTGGTTGGTGTGGCCCTCACTCACCAGCTGGGCGACCCGCTCCTCGGCCTTGGTCAGGCTCTCCCCGCTGCCGGTGGGTGCACCGGCCCTGCTCAAATTGCGTTCCACCCCGGGCAGATAGAAGTTCGCGCCGAGCTCGGCATAGCGATCCCAGGCTTCGGTCAACGCCGCCACCGCGGTGTGCCGGTCGCCCTGGTCGACCAGAACGGCACCGTAGTCGGCCAGCGCCCCGGCCAACAAGAACGAACGCGGTGACTCACGAAGGATCTTGACCGCGCTGCGCAGCGTCCCCGCATCGCCGGTGACGAATCCCTCGACCTGCAGCGCCACACCCTCGAAACTGGCGACGCCGGGATTTCGTTCGGCCGCGACTCTCGCACGTTCGACTGTCTGCCAAGCGAATTCGTCGTCGGCGGCGGCGACCGCGATGCCCGCTTGCACACGCAGCAGCTCGGGGCTCCTCGGCCACCACGACCTCGACTGCGCCAATGAATCCATCAGCGGCTTGAGGATTCGCACACTGTCCTCGAATCGGCCTTCGGCTCCGGCGATTCGACCCTTGATCAACAATGTCGGAGCCTTGCGGAAGGCGTCGTCGGCTTGTCTGGTCTTCTCGGCCGGCCGAAGCCGTTCCCGGGCCAGCGCGAGATCCCCACGGATCACCGCAACCACACTGCCGATCAGCCAGGCCTCGAATTTGTGGACATAGGTGCCCATTTCGTCGCACAGGCGGATCACCGTCATCGCGCCGGCGTCGGCTTCGGCGAAGCGTCCGAGCTTGAAGTCCTGCAGGAGTTGGGCGAACACCAGGGACGGCAGGCTGTCATCGTGGCGCTGATGTACGCGAGCGAGCAGTTCCTCGGCCTCCTCGAAGCGGTCGAGCTGCTGCAGCGCCAGGACCTCACCGGCCAGGTACGTCGTCCCGCCCAGCGCGCGCAGAGCGCGGTAGTGCCTGCGGGCCGACCCATGCCGCCCTTCGGCGGTGTCCGCTTCGGCGAGGGCCTCCAGGGCCAGGAGTTGAGTTCGCTCATCGCCCACTGCGCGCCCGCGCGCCAGCGCCGCCTCGGCGGCTTCGGTGGCCGCCATGGCCGTGCCGGCACGGGTGAGCACCAGAGCCTCCACCGCGGCGATGCGGGCCTGCAGCCGTGGCGACACCGCGGGACGGCCCTGAACCTCGACGATCCGGCGGTCTATCTCGCCGAGCTGACCCATCAGCCAAAGTGCCTGAGCGGCAAGCGATTGCAAGCGCGCTCGGGCTTCGGTGTCGGAGGTTTCCATCAGCAGCGCATCGATGACCGTGACGGCGTCGTTGCCGCGCTGCGCGCGGATCAGAACCTCGGCACACTGTTCACCGGTCTCCAGCCGCCGCGGGTCGTCGGCATCCAGCAATCCGAAAGCCTCGACGATCAACGGCGCGGCGACCGCGGGCATGGTCAGCGACGTCTGTGCGGCCGCACCGCGAAGAATCTCCACCACCTCGTAGTCGCCGAACCGAGCGCCTGCGCGGGCGTGCGGTGCTGCCGCGACCACGCCCTTGCCCGATGCCACCAGATATCTCGCACACCGCAGGTGCAGAGCGCGGCGAACCGCTGCCGGCACGGTCTCGTAGACCGCTTCCCGGATCAGGTCATGAGCGAAGGCGATGTGGTCGCGATCCTCGGCCAGCAGGCCGCGCCCGTGAGCTTCGCGCCGCTGCGCCGTGATCGCCGCAACGGACCGGCCACCGAGCAACTCGGCGGCGTCGGACAGATCGAGCGGCCGGCCCCAGACGGCTGCGAGCTCGACCAGCTCGTCGGTGCCGGTGCTCAGCGAGCGCAAACGGCTGTCGATCGCATCGGCGAAGGCCGGCGGGATGTCGTCGGTCTCCGCCCCCGCACTGCGCGCCGCGGCCACCCCCGACAGCAGCTGCACCGCAAGAAAAGGGTTGCCGCCCAACGCATGTAGGCGCCGGTGCGTCAAACCTTCGGCAGGACCGCCCAGGTAGTCACGCGCCAGTGCGTCCAGCTCGGCGTCGGTCAGTGGCCCCAGCACCACGTCGTGCCGGTCGACGTCGTCGAGGGCGCCGACAGGCTCGGTACCGACCTCACGGCTGGCGGTCAGCCACACCACCGGGGCTTCAGCGAGACGGGCGGGCAGCGTGTCGAGGGCGAATCGGGTGACCGGGTCGGCCCACTGCGCGTCATCGACGACGATCAGGACGGGACTGCGCGCCGAGATGTCGGCGAGCAGCGAAGCGATGCGGTCGACGAGCCACACCGGCTGGTGGTGCAGTGGCGCGAGGTCTGCGAAGGTTTCGGCGTCCAGCAACGGCTGCGAGCCGGACCGCAACGCCACCAGCAGCGGAGTGCCCGCCGAGATCTGATCCAGTTCCTCGGCCTTGCCGAAACCGACGGCGAAGCCGGCGGCGGCCGCCTGTCGGGCGACCGCCTGCAGCATCGTGCTCTTGCCGATGCCGGGCTCGCCGCGCAGCCGGATCACACAGCCTTGCCGCACGTCGCCGGCCCGCCGCAGCAATGTCGCCACGGCAGCCAGTTCGGCGTTTCGGCCTCTCAGGACGGGTCGCGCCATCGACGGCCCGACCCGGTGCAACTTGTCATTTCTGTTAAGAACCCCCGATGAGCCGCATCGCTTCCCGCGCCACGGAATACTGGGTCACATGGCTGATCGCAACGTGTTGGGCGGCCCCCTCGAACCGTGCGGAACCGATCCGATGACGGGTTTCTACCGCGACGGCTGCTGTTCCACCGGCCCGGAGGATGCCGGCAGGCACACCATCTGCGCGGTGGTGACCGCCGAATTCCTCGCCCATCAGCTCTCGATAGGCAACGACCTGTCCACCCCGATGCCGCAGTACCGGTTTCCCGGCCTGACGCCCGGCGACCGGTGGTGTGTCACAGCGCTGAACTGGCTACGCGCCCACACCGACGGGCATGCCGCGCCGGTGGTGCTGGCCTGCACTCACGAGCGGACCCTGGACGTGGTGCCGCTGGAGACTCTGCGGGAGTACGCCGTCGACGTGCCGGACGACCTGGGCGCGCTGTAGCTCAGAAGTAGCCGTTGGCCGGTGGCCACACCCCGTTGACCGCGTAGTTGCCCGCCGCGTGCGCCTTGTACGCCAGCGGGTTGTGCGTGGAGACGGTGCGGACGTTGCGCCAGTGCCGGTCGAGGTTCAAGGCGCGGGCGGTGGCCGAGGCACCACCGGTGTCGAAGAGCCGCTCCGCCGCCGCCAGGGTCAGCCGCTCGGCGATCAGCTGCGCCTCGGCGACCACGATCGCCACCCGGGCCAGTTCGTCCGCGTCGTCGATGCGACCGGAGTCCACCACGGCGTCGAGGGCGTCGGCGGCGTTGAGGACCAGCGCCTCGGCGGCGGACGCGTTCGCGGCGATCTCACCGACCGCGTGCAGTGTGAACGGATCGCCGGTGGCGGTGTCGGCGAGCGAATGCGACGCCGGACGCGCCTTGTTCCGCACGTACCAGACGGCGTCGTCGCGGGCCGCGGCCGCGATCCCCGCGGCCACCGCCGCCAGATACAGCTGCAGGAACGCGGTGCTGTGCCCGAGGTGCCGACCGTCGGACACGGTGACCACCTCGTGCGGTCGGACCTCCACGTTGGTGAATCGGGTTCCGCCGCTGGCGGTGGTGCGCTGCCCGAAGCCTTCCCAGTCGTCGAACAGTTCGACCCCGTCGCGTCCGCTGGGCACGATCGCCTGCACGTCGCGGCCCTCGGCATCATTGGCCGAGACCGCGATCAGATCGGCGAAAAGCGTTCCGGTGGAATAGAACTTGTAACCGTTGAGCCGCAGCACTCCGGTACCGTCGGCGAGCAGTGTGGTGTCCGCACCGGACGGGGTCTTGCCTTTGGCGTCGGTGATCGCGTTGCCGACGATCACGCCGGCGTTGACGCGCGGAAGCCATTCCTCGCGTTCGGTCTCGGTGGCACGGTTACTCAGCAAGCGCTCGGCGAAGCCGAAGTGCGGCCGAAGTGCTTGTGCCACATTGGAGCTGCCTCGGGCGATCCGGATGACGGCCGTCAGCACATCACGTACCGATCCGCCGGGTCCGCCGTAGCGGGCAGGCACCCGCAGCGCCAGCGCACCGGTTCGGCGGATCGCGTCGACAGCGTCGTACTGCAGAACCCGGTCGCGCTCGGCGGCGGCGTCGGTGTGCCGCAGGTCTTCGACCACGTCGACGAGCCGCTCGAGCCGCTCGGCCGCTGTCCCGCCATGTGGTTCGGTGGTGAATCTCGGGCGCGGCGCCACCGGCCGGGGATTTTCGCTCATCGTTCTCCTCGGTAGTGGCTGATGATGTTGTCGGCGAAGCGGTCGAGTTCGGCGTCGATCGGCTGGAACTGCAGCATGAACAATTCGATGCCCGCCGCGTGGAAGGCATCGATGCGTTCGATGATCTGCTCGTAGCTGCCGACCAGACCGGCCAGCGTGCCGCCATTGGAGCCGACGCGCTTGCTGCCGGCGAGCACCTGATACATCGCGGTGTTGGGGTCGGTGCCGCTGGAGATCTCGGGCCGCGACTCGGCGTCGATCAGTGATTGCAGGTACGCCGCCTCGGCGTGCGCCTCGGCTTCGGTGGGCCGGGCAATCACGAAGGCGGACAACCCGAATCGCAGCGGTCCGTGGTCGCGCGGGCGGGCGCGCAGATCCTCGATGAGCGCGACGGTGTCGGCGATCGGCCTGCCGTTGATGAAGTACACATCACCGTGTGAGGCGCCCAGCGCCCGGCCCGGCTCCGACTCGCCGCCGATGTACACCGGCGGAACGTCCTTCGGCACCGGCCGCACCAGGGCCTGCTGTCCCGCACGGTCACTGACCGCCACGTGCTTGCCGTTCCACAGGTCCAGCACGGTGTCCAGCCACTGCCGGGTGTAGGCGTAGCGGTCGTCGTGGGCCAGCGGGTCGATGCCCAATGCCTCGAGTTCGGGCAGGAACCACCCGGTGACCACGTTGATCGACAGTCGCCCGGCCGCGATGTCGGCGACGTTCGCGGCGAGCTTGGCGAACACCAGCGGGTTGAACAGCAGCGGCTTGATCGCCCCGATCAACTCGATCTTCTCGGTGGCCTCGGCCAGGCCGGCCAGCGTGGACCAGGTCTCCAGCACGTCGTTCTCGGTGTCGCTGGGATGAATCACGTGCTGGGCCACCAACGTCGCGTCGAATCCCCGGTTCTCGGCGTGCACCAACAGATCGCGGGTTCGCCGGTAGCCGGCGTCCGGCAGGTCGCCGGGGTGGGTGCGTGCGCCGTGGTTGCCGTAGACCGGCGCCCACACGCCGAAACGTGGCCCGCTCATGAGGTGGTCAGGTAGCGCTGACGCTCCCAGTCGCTGACATGAGCCGTGTAGGCCTGCCATTCGCTGCGAGCGATCGAGATGAAGTCGAGCACCGAATCCCGGCCCAGGATCTCCAGGATCGTGTCGTCCTGTGCCGCCAGCGCCAGTGAGGTGCCCAGTGAGTCCGGCAGCGGGGACCCCTTGCCGTACAGGTTGCCTGTCCCAGCTGGTACCGGGGCATGCCCGGCTTCGAGTCCGGCCACCACCGCCGCCAGCGCCGAGGCGATCAGCCAGTAGGGGTTGGCATCCGAAGCGCCCGAACGCAATTCGATGCGACTGGCGCTCGGCGGATCCTCGACGAGTGAACGGATGGCCGCGCTGCGGTTGTCCCGGCTCCAGTTGACGGTGTCGGGAGCGAACGAGTCGGGCGTGTAGCGCCGGTACGAATTGACCGAATGCGCCCCGAACACTGTGATCGAGGGCAGGTGCTCGAGCAGACCGGCGATCGCGAGCAGGGTCAGTTCGCCCTCCGTGCCGTCCACCGAGGCGAAGGCCGCCTCGTCGTCGCGCCACAGCGAGATGTGCAGGTGCGCCGAGCTTCCCGAGTGCTCGGAGAACGGCTTGGGCATGAAGCTGGCCACCTTGCCGTGCTTGCGGGCCACCTCCTTGGTGGCGTACTTCAGCCGCGCGCCGTCGTCGGCGGCCGCCAAGGCGTCGGTGTAAACCAGGTTGGTCTCGACCTGACCCGGCCCGTATTCGGTCTGGATGCCTTCCAGGCGGGTGAATGCGCCGAGGGTGTCGTGCAGGTCGGACAGCAGCGGATCCAGCCCGTTGGCGTTCTCCAGCGAATAGGCGTGGATATCGTCCTGAATAGGTGAGCCGTCGGGATTCAGCAGATAGAACTCGAACTCGACGCCCACCTTCGCGGTGTAGCCCAGCGACCCCAGTCGGGCGATCACCCGGCGCAGGACGCCGCGCGGATCGAGCAGCGACGGTGTGCCGTCCGGACGGACGATGTCGGAGATCACGTGGCCGACACCCTTACGCCACGGCAACGGCTTGTAGGTCGAGAAGTCAGGGATGGCGTGGACGTCGGGATAGCCGTCGTCCCAGTTGGTCAGCCGCAGTCCGTCGATCACCGTGCCGTCGGTGTTCCAGCCGAGGGCGGCCTCACAGAACGCGAACCCATGCTTGGCACGGTCGATGAATTGCTGTGCGGGGATCCGCTTTCCGGCGGCATGGCCGAACGGGTCGCTCCAGGCGACCTCGATTTCGGTCAGCGAGCCGTCGTGCAGGCCGCGAAGCAGCTCGGACTCGGCGTCCTGCGTCACGGTGGGGCCTCCTGAGGTTCGACGGGTGGCCCACACCGTCCCCCGGACTGACGGCGGAGAAACAGATTTAACGTCGACGTGAGCGCAACTATCGAGACTTTGACTCGCGCTGAGCGCAGACATTCACAGATCGTTGACGCCCGCGCAAAGGTGTTCGGGTGTCTGTGTTCGTCGACGTCGCGCCGCCCGGGGCCACCGATTCCAAGGTGGGTACCCGGTGGCCGTCCTGGGCCACCCGGCTCGGCCTGCCTTTGTTGTCGGTGTTGGTGTTCTTCATCGTGTGGCAGCTGGCCGCGGCCAGTGAGATCTGGAACCAGACCTTCGTCCCATACCCGAGCACGGTGTGGCATGCCTTCATCGATGTGTCGACCACGCACGACGGGACCCGCGGTTACGCCGGCTACCTCCTGTGGGAGCACCTGTACATGACGCTGCGCCGGGTGGCGGCCGGTGTCGTCATCGGTGTGGCGGTCGGCGTCGCCCTCGGCCTGCTCATGGGCTCCATCCCCTGGGTCCGCAGCGTGCTCGAGCCGTGGCTGACCTTCCTGCGGGCGCTGCCCCCGCTGGCCTACTTCTTCCTGCTGGTCATCTGGCTCGGCATCGACGAGGCGCCCAAGGTGACGCTGCTGGCGTTGGCGGCGTTGCCGCCCGCGGCGGTGGCTACCACGGCGGCCGTCGTCGCGGTACCGGTCAGCCTCGTCGAAGCGGCCCGGGCGCTCGGCGCCTCCCGGCGCGACGTCGTACGCGACATCGTGATCCCGTCGGCCCTGCCGGAGACGTTCACCGGAGTCCGGCTGGCAGTCGGCATGGCGTACTCGTCGGTGGTCGCCGCCGAACTGTTCAACGGCATCCCCGGAGTCGGCGGCCTGGTCAAGGACGCCAGTAACTACAACAACACCCCCGTCGTGCTGGTCGGCATCTTCGCGATCGGCATCTCGGGGCTCGTGATCGACGGTCTGCTGCGCGCTGTCGAGCGTCGCGCCGTCCCCTGGAGAGGAAAGGTATGACCTTCAAGAAGTTCGTCACCCTGGCTGCCGCCGCCATCGCCGTGATCGGCATGGCCGGCTGCTCGGTTGATCACTCGAACTCGCAGGCGGGCAAGCCCACGCTTCGCCTCGGGTACCAGACCTTCCCCAGCGGTGATCTGATCGTGAAGAACAACCGGTGGCTGGAGGACGCGTTGCCGGACTACAACATCAAGTGGGTGAAGTTTGACTCCGGCGCCGACGTCAACACCGCATTCATCGCCAAAGAACTGGACTTCGGCGCGCTGGGCTCCAGCCCTGTCGCCCGCGGACTGTCGGCGCCGCTGAACATCCCGTACAGCGTGGCGTTCGTTCTGGACGTCGCCGGTGACAACGAGGCTCTGGTTGCCCGCAACGGCAGCGGCATCAACGCGATCGCCGACCTCAAGGGAAAGCGGGTGGCCACTCCGTTCGCCTCGACCGCGCACTACAGTCTGCTGGCCGCACTGGCCCAGAATGGGTTGTCGCCCAGCGATGTTCAGTTGATCGATCTGCAGCCGCAGGCAATTCTGGCGGCGTGGGAACGCGGTGACATCGAAGCCGCCTACACCTGGTTGCCGACGCTGGACCAGCTCCGTAAGAACGGCAAGGATCTGATCACCAGTCGCCAGCTGGCCACCGACGGCAAGCCGACCCTGGATCTCGGGGTGGTGTCGAACCAGTTCGCCAAGGACCACCCTGAGGTCGTCGACATCTGGCGCAAGCAGGAAGCCAGGGCGCTGACGGTCATCCACAGCGATCCGGCCGCCGCGGCGAAGGCCATCGCCGCCGAGATCGGTTTGTCGCCGGCCGATGTCGAGGGTCAGCTCAAGCAGGGTGTGTACCTGACCCCGCAAGAGGTCGCGTCCCCGCAGTGGCTGGGCAGCCAGGGCAATCCGGGCAACATCGCGAACAACCTGCAGAGCGCGTCGCAGTTTCTGGCCGAGCAGAAGCAAATCCCGGCGCCCGCTCCCCTCACGACATTCCAGAACGCCATCTACACCCAGGGGCTACCGGATGTCATCGCCCAGTAGGACGGCGGCGCCGACCCCGTCGTCGGCGTCGCACACCGACGGCGGGATCCACATTCGCGGTGTCGAGCACCGATACGGCGCGACGACGGCGCTGGGGCCGCTGGATCTCGCCGTGGAACCCGGCTCGTTCCTGGTCCTCGTCGGCGCATCGGGATGCGGGAAGAGCACCCTGCTGCGGCTGATCGCCGGATTCGAATCCCCCAGCGCCGGTGAGCTGACGGTGTCCGGCCGGCGCCCGGTCCCGGGCCAGACAGCCGGCGTGGTGTTCCAGCAGCCGCGGCTGTTTCCGTGGCGCACTGTCGGCGGCAATGTTGAGCTGGCATTGAAGTACGCCGGCACCCCGCGCGAGCGGCGCGCCGAGCGGCGCGACGAGCTACTCAGCAGAGTCGGCCTGAAAGACATTGCGCACCGCAAGATCTGGGAGATCAGCGGTGGTCAGCAACAACGTGTCGCGATCGCGCGGGCGCTGGCCTCCGAACGCCCTGAGACCTCCCTGCTGCTGCTCGACGAGCCGTTCGCCGCGCTGGACGCACTGACCCGGGAGCGGCTGCAGGAGGACGTCCGCCAGGTCAGCGCGGAATCCGGCCGCACCACCGTGTTCGTCACGCACAGTGCCGACGAGGCCGCGTTCCTGGGATCGCGCATCGTGGTGCTCACCCACCGCCCGGGCCGCATCGCCCTGGACCTGTCGGTGGATCTGCCCCGCAGCGGGATCGACGCCGACGAACTGCGCCGTAGCTCCGAATACGTTCGGCTGCGCCAGGAAGTCAGCCGAGCGGTCAAGGCCGCAGCGGTCGAACCGGCATGACCGCGATCTCTGCCTGTCCCATCCTCGCGACGACAGCCGAGGCGGCCGCGGTCGCGACCGAACTGGCCGCCGAGTTCGCGAGCGGGGCGGCCGCCCGAGACCGGCTGCGCGAGTTGCCATTCGCTGAGATCGACCGGCTGTCGGCCAGCGGCCTGTTGGCCATCACGGTGCCCAGCGCCTACGGCGGCGCGGGTCTACCGGCCAGTGCGGTCGCCGAGGTGGTCCGCATCCTGGCCACCGCGGATCCGAACATCGCCCAGATCCCGCACAGCCATTTCGTCTACATCAACCTGCTGCGGTTGGCCGGATCGGACGAACAACTGCGGCACCATGCCGACCTGATCCTGCGCGGTGGGCGGATCGCCAACGCGCAGTCCGAACGCAGCAGCGCGACGGTCGCCGACATCGCGACCACCGTCCGCCCGGCCGGCGGCCGGTTTCGGATCGACGGCGCCAAGTTTTACTGCACCGGCTCGCTTTTCGCCGACACCCTGGCGGTGCTGGCCCGCCTCGACGATCCGGACGGTGAAAGCGGTTTGGCCGACGGCCAATACGTCGCCTTCCTGCCCGCCGACACCCCGGGGGTGCGGATCGATGACGATTGGCAGGCATTGGGCCAACGGACCACGGGTAGCGGAACGGTCATCTTCGACGGCGTCCTGGTCGACGAGTCCGCGCTTGTCGCCCGAGCTCCGGCGGTCAACGCCCCGACGGGCTACGGCGCGTTCGCTCAGCTTCTGCACGCCGCGATCGATGCCGGCATCGCACGAGGCGCGTTGGAGGCGGCCGCGTCCTTCGTCCGGGAGAAGAGCAGACCGTGGTTCGAGGCCGGGGTGGCGCACGCCGCCGACGATCCCCTGCTGATCCAGCGGTTCGGCGAACTTGCGGTCATGGTTCAGGCCGCCGAGGCCGCGCTCGCGGTCGCGGGCGCCAAGGTCGATGACGCACCCGCAGCGGAGGCCTCGCTGGCCGTCGCGGGCGCCAAGATCCTGGCTGACAACGCTGCGAACGAGGTCTCGGGCGCACTCTTCGAGGTCAGCGGAACCCGCAGCGCGGCGGCAGACCTCAATCTCGACCATTTCTGGCGCAATGCCCGAACGCACACGCTGCACGACCCGGTGCGGTGGAAATACCAGCACATCGGCCGGGCAGTCCTGCACGGGACACCGCCGCCGTTGCATTCAGCGATCTGAACCGGCGCCGCATCGGTCCCGGCAGCGGCTGGAACGCCGTTACCGACCTCACACAGGAAGCCCGCAGTCTGGTATGACTATCTAAGTAATTTCGCCGCACGGGAGGATTAGCACCGAGGTGCCCAGCTGGGGCGTTGAGCCGAAGGGGGCCTGGTGAGCACCCCTATCGAAGAACGCGTGATCCACGACGAGCCGCCGCAGCGTGCGGCGCTGGCCAAGTGGATCCGCCGCTTGGCGGTGCCGATCATCCTGGGTTGGCTCGGGCTGATCGTGGTGCTGAACGTCTCGGTTCCGCAGCTGGAAGAAGTCGGCAAGCTGCGCGCGGTATCGATGTCGCCGAAAGAGGCGCCGTCGGTCATCGCGATGATGCGCTCCGGCAAGGTCTTCGAGGAGTCCGACTCCGACAGTTCGGCGATGATCGTGCTGGAAGGCGACCAGCCCCTCGGCGATGACGCACACCGCTTCTACAACGAGATGATCACCGCGCTGCGGGCCGACACCACGCACGTGCAGCACATCCAGGACTTCTGGGGTGATCCGCTCACCGAAGCCGGGGCGTTGAGCGCCGACTCGAAAGCCGTCTACGTGCAGGTGGCGCTCGCCGGGAACATGGGCGAGACACTGGGCAACGATTCGGTGGAGGCGGTCCAGAAGATCGTCAAGGGCTTGTCGCCCCCGCCGGGCGTCAAGGTCTTCGTGACCGGCGGCCCCGCGCTGCAGGCCGACCAGCAGCATGCCGGTGACAAGAGCATCCGGATCATCGAGATGACCACCATCGGCGTGATCGTCATCATGCTGCTGTTTTTCTACCGATCATTCATCACCGTCGGGCTGGTCCTGGTGATGCTGATCTTGGGCCTGACGGTGACCCGTGGTGCGGTCGCCTTCCTGGGCTATCACAACCTGATCGGCCTGTCGCCGTTCGCAACCCAGCTATTGGTGACATTGGCGATAGCGGCGACAACGGACTATGCGATCTTCCTGATCGGGCGATATCAAGAGGCCAGATCCGTCGGCGAGAGCCGCGAGGATGCCTACTACACGATGTACCACGGCACCGCGCACGTGGTGCTGGGCTCGGGCATGACGATTGCCGGCGCGACGTTCTGCCTGTCCTTCACCCGGCTGCCGTACTTCAAGTCGCTAGGCGTTCCGCTGGCCGTCGGCATGGTGGTCGCGGTGGTGTCGGCGCTGACGCTGGGCGCGGCGATCGTCACGGTGGCCAGCCGGTTCGGGCTGCTCGAACCCAAGCGCGCGATGCGGATTCGATTCTGGCGGCGTCTCGGTGCGGCCGTGGTGCGCTGGCCCGCCGCGATCCTGTTCTCGACGGTGATGATCGCCCTGATCGGGCTGATCACGCTGCCGGGCTACCAGGCCAACTACAACGACCGCAAGTATCTGCCTGCCGACCTGCCCGCCAATGAGGGTTTCGCCGCAGCCGAGCGGCACTTCCCCATCGCCCGGATGAACCCCGAGATGCTGCTGCTGGAGACCGACCAGGACGTGCGCAACTCGGCCGACTTCCTGGTGATCGAGAAGATCAGCAAGGCGATCGCCAAGGTGCCGGGAATCGGCCGGGTTCAGTCGATCACGCGTCCTGCCGGTAAACCGTTGAAATACAGCACGATTCCGTCCCAGATGAGCATGGGAAGCACCAGCCAGACGATGAACCGGTCCTATCTGCAGGACCGGATGGCCGACATGCTGGTGCAGGGCCAGGACATGCAGAACACCATCAACACGATGACGCAGATGATCGGTCTGATGCAGGAACTGAGCGGCGTCACTCACGACATGGTGGGCAAGACCGACAAGACTGCCCAGGACATCGCCGAACTCCGCGACCACATCTCCGACTTCGACGACTTCTTCCGTCCGATCCGCAGCTACCTGTACTGGGAGCCGCACTGCTACGACATCCCGCTGTGCTGGTCGACGCGGTCGGTCTTCGACACTCTCGACGGCGTGGACAAGATGACCGACGACATCCAGCAGCTGCTGCCGGATATGCATGCGCTCGACGCCGTCATGCCGCAGATGATTCCGCTGATGAACTCGTCCATCGAGTCGATGAAGCGGATGCGCATCATGATGCTGACCCAGCAGGCCACCCAGGCCGGCCAGCAGGATCAGCAGGCCGCCTTGAGCGAGAACCAGGCGGCAATGGGCGCTGCCTTCAATGATTCGCTGAACGACGACACGTTCTACCTGCCGCCGGAGATCTTCGACAACGACGAATTCAAGCGCGGCATCAAGAACTTCATCTCCCCCAACGGCCACGCCGTCCGATTCATCATCTCCCACGAGGACGATCCGCTGTCGGCTGACGGCATCAACCGCATCGACGCCATCAAGAACGCCGTCTTCGAAGCCATCAAGGGCACCCCCTGGAAGGTTCGAAGGTCTATCTCGGTGGCACCGCATCGGCCTTCAAGGACATGCAGGAGGGCAACAAGTACGACCTGTTGATCGCCGGCGTGGCCGCTCTGTCGCTGATCTTCATCATCATGCTGCTGATCACCCGGGCCATCGTGGCCGCGGCGGTGATCGTCGGCACCGTCGTGCTGTCGCTTGGGGCGTCGTTCGGGCTGTCGGTGCTGCTGTGGCAGCACATCCTGGGCATCGAGCTGCAGTTCATGGTCATGGCGATGGCCGTGATCATCTTGTTGGCCGTCGGCGCCGACTACAACCTGCTACTGGTCGCCCGGATGAAAGAAGAGATACCGGCCGGCATCAACACCGGCATCATCCGCGCGATGGGCGGCAGCGGTTCGGTGGTGACCGCGGCCGGCCTGGTGTTCGCCTTCACCATGATCTCGATGTCGGTGAGCGCGATGGTGGTGGTGGCCCAGGTGGGCACGACTATCGGGCTCGGCCTGCTGTTCGACACCCTGGTGGTGCGGGCATTCATGACCCCGGCGATCGCGGCCATGATGGGCCCGTGGTTCTGGTGGCCGCAGGTGGTGCGGCCCAAACCGCTGTCGAAGCGTCCGCACGGTCAATTGCTGCGCTAGCTGTCGGCGGTTCTGCTATGACTGGACGCCGTGGGGACTCAGACCGAGGTACCGCACCGGCGGGGTGAGTCCTCCGTCGAGCCGAAACCCGGGGCGGCCCGCTGGATCCGCCGCCTGGCGATACCGATCATCCTCGGCTGGCTCGCCGTCATCTGCGCGCTGACCGTCTTCGTACCACCGCTGGACGTCGTCGGTGAGATGCGGGCAGTGTCATTGTCGCCGAAGGAATCCCCGTCGGTGATCGCCCTGATGCGCAGCGGCAAGGTCTTCGAGGAGTCCGATTCCGACAACGCCGTCATGATCGTCCTGGAGGGCCAGCGGCCCTCGACGCGGCGGCCCGCCAGTACTACGACGAGCTGATCACCACGCTGCGCGCGGACACCACCCACGTGCAGCACGTTCAAGACTTCTGGGGCGATCCGCTCACCGAGGCCGGCGCGCTGAGCTCCGACGGGAAAGCCGTCTACGTGCAGATAGCGCTCGCCGGGAACATGGGCGAGTCGCTGGGCAATGCGTCGGTCGCGGCGGTCCAGAAGATCGTGAAAGACCTGCCACCGCCGCCGGGCGTCAAGACATTCGTGACCGGCGGTTCGGCGATGCAGACCGACCAGCAGAAAGAAGGCGGGCGCAGCATCCAGGTGGTGAAGATCGCCACCGTCGCTGTCATCATCTGCATGCTGCTGTTCTTCTACCGGTCGATCACCACAGTCGGAATCGTTCTGGTGATGCTCGTCATGGGGCTGTCGGTGACCCAGGGCGCGGTGGCATTCCTGGCGTATCACAACCTGATTGGCTTGACTACGTTCGTCACGCAGATCCTGGTGCCCCTGGCGCTCGCCGCGACGACCGACTACGCCATCTTCCTCATCGGCCGTTACCAGGAAGCTCGCGTGGCCGGGCAGGACCGAGAGTCGGCCTACTACACGATGTTTCGGGGCACCGCGCATGTGGTGCTGGCATCCGGCATGACGATCGCCGGCGCGACGTGCTGTCTGACCTTCACCCGGCTGCCGTACTTCCACACGTTGGGCATCCCGCTGGCCGTCGGCATGGTGGTCGCGGTGTTCTCCGCGCTGACGCTCGGGCCGTCGATCGTGACGGTGGCCAGCCGGTTCGGGTTGCTGGAACCCAAGCGGGCGATGCGAATTCGGTTCTGGCGCAGGCTCGGAGCGGTGGTGGTGCGCTGGCCGGGCTGGGTGCTGTTTCTCACCGTCTTCATCGCGTTGATCGGGCTGATTGCGCTGCCCGGCTACCGGCCCAACTACGACGACCGCAAATACCTGCCTGCCGACCTGCCGGCCAACGAGGGTTTCGCGGCCGCCGAGCGGCACTTCCCCGTCGCCCGGATGAACCCGGAACTGTTACTCATCGAGACCAACCAGGATCTGCGCAACCCGGCGGACTTCCTCGTGCTCGAGCGGATCACCAAGGCCGTCACGAAGGTGCCCGGTGTCGGCCGGGTCCAGTCCATCACGCGCCCTGACGGAAAACCGTTGAAGTACAGCACTATTCCGGCTCAGATGAGCATCAGCGGATCGCTGCAGACGATGAATCGGTCCTATATGGAAGACCGGATGGCCGACATGCTGGTGCAGGGTCAGGAGATGCAGAACACCATCAACACGATGACCCAGATGATCGGTCTGATGGAGCAGCTCAGCGCGACCACGCATGACATGGTCGGCAAGACCGAGCAGACTGCTGTGGACATCGCCGCACTGCGGGATCACATCTCCGACTTCGACGACTTCTTCCGCCCGATCCGCAGCTACCTGTATTGGGAGCCGCACTGCTTCGACATTCCGATGTGCTGGGCGGTTCGGTCCACCTTCGACGCCCTCGACGGCGTCGACACCATGACCGACGATATCCAGCGGTTGGTCCCCGATCTGCGCGATCTCGATTCGATTATGCCGCAGATGGTTCCGCTGATGCGGTCGTCGATCGAGTCGATGAAGCGGATGCGCATCATGATGCTGACGCTGCAGTCCACCCAGTCCGGGATGCAGGATCAGATCGCCGCGATGAACGACGGCTCGTCGGCGATGGCCGCGGCGTTCAACGACTCCCTGAACGACGACACGTTCTACGCGCCGCCGGAGATCTTCGACAACGACGAGATCAAGCGCGGCATGAAGAACTTCATCTCCCCCAACGGCCACGCGGCGCGGTTCATCATCTCCCACGAGCAGGACCCGATGTCGACCGAGGGCATCGAACGCATCGACGCCATGAGGGCGGCCGTCTTCGAAGCGATCAAGGGCACTCCGCTGGAAGGCTCGAAGGTCTACCTCGGCGGTACCGCTTCTGCGTTCAAGGACATGGAGGAAGGCAACTCCTACGACCTGCTGATCGCCGGACTGGCGGCGCTGTCGCTGATCTTCATCATCATGCTGCTGATCACCCGGGCTCTGGTCGCGGCGGCCGTGATCGTCGGCACCGTCGTGCTGTCGCTCGGAGCGTCCTACGGACTGTCGATCCTGCTGTGGCAGCACATCCTCGGGATGCCACTGCAGTTCATCGTGATCGCGATGGCGGTCATCATCCTGCTGGCGGTCGGCGCCGACTACAACCTGCTGCTGGTCGCGCGGATGAAAGAGGAAATTCCGGCCGGCATCAACACCGGCATCATCCGCGCGATGGGCGGTACCGGGTCGGTGGTGACCGCGGCCGGCCTGGTGTTCGCCTTCACGATGATGGCGATGTCCGTCAGCAGCATGAAAGTCATCGCGCAGGTCGGCACGACGATCGGTCTCGGGCTGATGTTCGACACCCTGGTCATCCGGGCCTTCATGACGCCGGCGATCGCGGCACTGCTCGGGCGGTGGTTCTGGTGGCCGCGGATTGTGCGGCCGCGACCACTGTGCACGCGGCCGCACGGCGAGCTGCTCAGGTAGGTCCTTCTGCCGCGAGTGTGCGGTTTCATACCCAACACGCCGCTGTAGGCGTATCAAAGCGCACACTCGACGGGGTAGAGCTGTGGCCGCCGAGGCCTCTGAGACACGTGTGACGTACCTTTTCAGGCGGCCGTCCGACACCCCGAAGAGGGCGTCGTCCGATGTCCCCGCGATCGCCTATCTTGGACCGTCCAACCAACTTCATCGAGGGGGAAACAGCGTGGAGGACGAGACCGGCTTGTCGGCCGCCGACCTCCTCGACATCAACCGCGAGATCCAGGGCTCCCCCACGATCCGGCTGCTGGCCGCGCTCAACCTGGGCGGTTACGCAACCCTGATGGAGCGCCACCTCAGCGAGGGCGAGATCAGCGAGACCGAGCTGGTCGTGCGGCTCGAGCGGGACCTCGACGAGCTGGGCAGGCCCGGTGGGGAACAGTCCGGTCTGGGCCTGATCAAGAGCTGGGCCAGCCAGGGCTGGCTGCACCGGGTGGCCGACCAGCGCAGCGGCATCGAGCGCAACCTCTGCTACCTCACCCAGGACGCCCGCCGGGCGCTGGACTTCCTGCGCGGGCTGCGCCGCCAGGACACGATCGCGACCGGCGGCTCGATCAACGGCATCGCCGCACGCCTCAAACAGATAGCCCTGCGCGTCGGCAACGACCCGGTCCGCATCCGCGCCGGCATCCAGGCGGAGATCGCCGCCTTGCACGCTGAGCTGGATGCGCTGGAACGCGGTGAAGAGCTGGACCGCTCCGCCGACGTCGACATGACCGACATGTACGACGAAGCCCACGCCATCGCGTTGCAGATGGAACGGCTGATCACCGACATCGGCCAGTACGGCACGATGATCGAGCGGGCCACCGCGGCTCTCGACGAGCCGATCGACAGCAACCTGGCCTACCGCAACCGGCAGCGCCAGATGTACGCCGACTACCAGGCCGCCTGGGACTCCCAGGGCCGCGATTCGCACCGCGCCTTCCTGCGGATGATCAACGACCCGGACCAGCGCGCGGAGTTCGAGGCCGACGTCGCCGCCGTCGCCCATGCGCTGCCCGCCCTCGACCCGGCGCTGCGCAAGGTGATGGCCGGATTCTTCGAGCTCGTCGGCCAGCAGATCGACGAGGTGGAGCGTATCCAGCAGCGCTGCGCTCAGCGGGTCAAGCGGTTCACCGCGTTCGGGACCCTGGAGCAGAGCCGCGGGGTGGCCCGTCAGCTGAGCGACGCGATCGGCGCGGCCCGCGCCCTGCTCAAGAGCTCGCTGACCGACTCGCGGCTCGACATCGAACTCCCCCTGGCTCGCCACGCCATCAGTTCGGTTGGCGCGCTGAGCTTCCGGATCGGCGATTTGTCATCGCCCAGGCCGGCTCAGGCGTCTGAAGGCGAGCTGGACCTGACCAGCTTCGCGGCGCTGACCACCCAGGTCGATGCCCCGGCGATGTCGGAGATGATCAACACTGCCCTGGATGCCGGCCCGGTGTCGCTGCCCGACGCGGTGCAGATGCTCGACGCCGCGTACCTGGGTCACGTCATCGTGCTGTGGTCGTGGGCGCTCAAACAGCCCGACGCCCCGAAGAACGCCACACCGGTGACCGTCCGATTCCAGTCGCTGGACGGACGGGACCGCGAGATGGAGGTCCCCCACTTGGTCTTCACCGAACCGATCTCCAGCTTGTTGGGAGCCAGCGCATGACCACCGACGCCGATATCGACTTCAGCTCACTACCTCAGGTCGACCAGACCGCGCGCACCCCGCATCAGCGGCGCCCCCGCTTCGACGGCGACGTGAGCGAGCTGCCCGACCGGGCGTGCTGGGCGCTGCAGCAGCTGCTGACCCGCCGCTACATCAGCGCCGAGGGCGATGCCGATCTGTACAGCTGGGTACTGGAATACCGTGCGCAACTGTCGGTTCGGCTCTCCGAGCTCGACCTGATGCTGCGTGTGGTCGAGGGTGCTGACGTCGCGTTCGTCGAGCAAGCTCGTTACGAATCCGCCAGGGGCGCCAAGCTTTTGCGTCGCGAGCCGTTGGGAACCTACGACTCGATCCTGGCGCTGCACCTGGCGCAGATGTCGCGCGCCGCCGGTGGCCAAGCCGTGTTGATCAGCCGCGAGGAGGTGCACGGGCTGTTCTCCGGTGTCCTCAACGACGTCGACCGTGACACGGTGACCTTCACCGCCCGCATCGACGCGGCCATCGCGCGGCTCACCGGACTGGAGATCCTTCGCAAGACCCGCGACGACGAAGACAGCTACACCGTCAGCCCGGTGATCAACGCCGTGATGACCGCATCGGTGATCGCCGAATTGCAACAGCAGTTCGAGATGCTGCTGTCCGGCGGCGCATCCCCGGACCGCGATGAACAGGAGACCGCGCTCGATGGCTGAACAGTTCCACTTGTCGCGGCTGCAGGTCATCAACTGGGGTGTGTTCGACGGCTACCACGACATCCCGTTCAGCGAAGGCGGCGCGCTGATCGCCGGAGCGTCCGGAAGTGGGAAGTCCTCACTGCTGGATGCGATTTCGCTGGGCTTCCTGCCGTTCAACCGGCGCAATTTCAACGCCTCCGGCGACAACACCGCGGCCGGATCCAGCGCGGGCCGGCGCACGGTCGACAAGTATGTGCGCGGCGCGTGGGGTCAGCGCAGCGACGGCGGCGCCAGCAAGGTGATGTACCTGCGCGGGGACGGCACGGCGTGGTCGGCCATCGCGGTCAGCTACCGCAGCAACACCGGGCGCACGGTCACCGGCCTGGTCCTGAAATGGCTGACCGGCGAGTCCCGCTCGGACTCGTCGAGCCGGTTCGTGCTGGCCGACGGCGACCGCGACATCGAGGACGTCTGTAACCGCTGGGCGGCAGGGCGTTTCGACTCCGGGGTGTTCAAGGACGACGAGTGGCGGTTCTCCACCAAGGTGGAGTCGCAGTACCTCGCCCAGCTGTACGCCACCATCGGCATCCGCGCCTCCGATGCCGCTCAGCAGCTGCTCGGCAAAGCCAAGTCACTGAAAAGTGTTGGCGGCCTTGAACAGTTCGTGCGCGAATTCATGCTCGATGAGCCGAGTAGCCTGACCCGGCTGCCCGAGGCACTCAAGCAGATCGATCCGCTGGTGGAGGCCCGCGAGCTGCTGGCCGTCGCCCAGAAGAAGCGCAAGATCCTCGGCGACATCGAGAAGATCCAACAGCGCTACGCCTCGGAGTCCTCGGACCTGGGCATCATCGATCTGGTGGATCAGCCGATGGTCCGCGCCTACACCGATCATGTCCGGCTCACGCAGTGCGGGCCGCAGATCCAGTCGCTGGACGCCACCATCGACCAGCTCGGCAACGAGTACGAGGACGTCACCCGGCAGTTGAATCTGGCCAAGGCCGAGGGTGATTCGCTCAACGCACAGATCAGCGGATCCAGTGCCAGCCTGGGACCGTTGCAGTCCCAGGTGGCCGGCGCGGAGGCGCAGGCCGAACAGGTGTCGCGGCGCCGCGCGGCCTACGAGACGATGCTGGCCGCCCAGGACATCGACGTCCCGGACACCGCCGACGAGTTCTGGAATCTGCGTGAGGAACTCGCCACCGAGGTCACCGAACTGCTGGCCAAACTGGACCGGGGCCGCGAGGCGTCCACCGATGCCGAATACGCGCAGAAGGCCGCCCGCATCGCCCGCGACGACGCCGCCAAGGAGCTCAAGCGCGTCGAGCACGTCGGGTCGGCGCTGCCCGAGTTCGCGATCACCATGCGCGAACACATCTGTGCGGCAGTCGGTGTCGACCCCGGTGAGCTGCCCTATATCGCAGAGTTGATGGACTTGCGGCCCGACCAGAGCCGGTGGCGGGTGGCTGTGGAGAAGGTGCTGCGGGGTGTGGGCCTTCGACTGCTGGTGCCCGACGACCGGTATTCGGCGGTGCTGCGATTCGTCAACGAGACCAACATGGGCGGACGGCTGCAGCTGCACCACGTCCGCGCCTCGCTGGTCGGCGCGGAACCGGTCGACGCCGAGCCGAACACGTTGGCCGGCAAGCTTTTTGTCGTCGACTCGGCGCATCCGTGCGCGGCCGAGGCCGCCGACGTCATCGCCGCCGCGGGCGACCACATCTGCGTGGACACCCCGGATGTGTTCTCCCGGTTCCGCCGCGCGGTCACCGACACCGGCCTGTACAAGGACTCCGAGCGGCTGGCCATCAAGGACGACCGTCGTCCGCTCAAACAGGCTGACTACATCTACCAGGGCGATGTTCGGGCGAAGATCGACGCGCTGACGGTTGACCTCGCCAATGCCGAAGAGCTGTATCAGCAGGCGCGCCGGAAGGCCGATGAGATCGCCGCCCAGCGTCAGCAGTGGCGGGATCGGGCCGCGGCGTGCAAGGCGATCTGCGAACAGTTCCCGCAGTGGAACCAGGTCGACAGCGATACCGCCGACGGGCACGCCGACCGGCTGCGCGAGCAGTTCGAGCTCCTGCTGGCCGACAACCCGGACATCGAGGCGCTGACCGCGCGTGCCGACGAGTGCTGGGAGGAGATCCAGACGCTGATGACGCGGCGCGGGGCCATCCAGACCCGCCGCGACGACCTCGACGCACGGCGCACCCAGCTCCTCGAACTGCAGGACCGGCTGGCCCCCGCGTTCGTCTCCGAACCACTGACCGAGCTGCTGAACCGCTACGCCGCTCTCGTGCCGGTGGCGTTGGAGGTGCTCAATCCCGAGCCGCACCGCGAGGCGGTGTTCAACACGATCCGCCGTGAGCGCGAGCAGCTGCGTGAAAGCCGCAGGCGCTCATACGATGAGCTGGCTCGGATCCTGAACACCTTCGATACCGCGTTCCCCGATGCGATTCCCAATGACAGCGACGTGTTCGACGAGCGGGTGCACGACTACGTGGCGCTGTGCCGGCACATCGACGAGCGCGAACTGCCCGAGGCCTACGAGCGGATGATGCGCTTGGTCACCGAGCAGGCGCCTGATGCGATCCTCACGCTGCACCGGGTGGCCGAGCAGGAGGCGCGGCGGATCAGCGAGCAGATCGACCGGGTCAACACCGGCCTGGGGGCGGTCGAGTTCAACAGCGGCACCCGGCTGACGCTGCGGGCCACGCCGCGCAGCCTGACCGCGGTCGCCGAGCTGACCGAGATCGTGCGGGCTATCTCACGGCGCATCGCCGAAGTCGGTCTCGGTGACAAGCAGGCGATCCTGGATCAATATGCCGACATCTTGCGGCTGCGCAACCGGCTGGCGTCGACGGCGCCGGAGGACAAGGCGTGGACCCGTGACGCGCTGGACGTCCGCAACCGGTTCACCTTCGACTGCGCCGAGTGGGATGTCCGCACCGAGGAGCTGATCCGCACGCACAGCAACGCCGGCGACAACTCCGGCGGCGAGCAGGAGAAGCTGATGGCGTTCTGCCTCGCCGGCGCGCTCAGCTTCAACCTGGCGAGCCCCGAAAGCTCGGACAACAAGCCGGTTTTCGCGCAGTTGATGCTCGATGAGGCGTTCTCGAAGTCCGACCCGCAATTCGCCCAGCAGGCGCTGCAGGCATTCCGCAAGTTCGGTTTCCAGCTCGTCATCGTGGCCACGGTGCAGAACGCCACCACGATTCAGCCCTACATCGACAGCGTGATCATGGTGTCCAAGACCGAGGCCACCAGCCGCAACGCCCGCCCGGTGGCGACCGTGGTGTCCAAAACGATCTCGGACTTCACGACTTTGCGTGCCGAGATGCGGAGCTCGGCCGCGCGGGAACGGGTGCCCGCCGGGGTGTAGCGGTCGCAGCCCGCGCAGGTCGTGCACTCGAGCGAGCGCTGCGCGCGGACGGACGGACGCGGGCGCTCACTGCGTGGCCGGTCGCCGCCGAGACTGTGTGCTGCACCGGCGCCGGCGTGGACGGCGTCGGCGGGCCGTAGGGATCGACCGCGCCGGCGTACACCGGTGGGCCGCCCACCCCGTAGGTGCCCTGAGGCGTCGTGTGGAACGGCCTGTTAGCGGGGTTGCCGGTGATCATGGCGATCCCGTTGTCCCATCCGGTCGGTATCGCCGTCACAAAGTCGATGGCCGTCTTGATGAGGTTCGGGCTGTAGAGATAGTTGGCGGGGGTCGGCCGGCCCGGATTGATCGTGCGGTCGTAGCCCGCTTCCACCAGAACCCGCAACGGCGGGTCGAGTGTGGCTGCGATCGGCGGCCCGATGATCGGGATCTGCTCCAGTGGGATCAGTAGTGGAAGGGTCTGGGCGGGAATCAGATAGTAGGTCGTGTCCTGATACTGGCCTTGGAGCTCAACAGTATTGGCGGCGAAGTAGGCCGTCTCAGGATGGAAGTACAGGAAGCCTAGTGCGACGTTGAGATCGGCCAGCACGTTGAGCGGGTTGGTCGGAAAGTCCGATACCGGATCGTATTGCCGCGCAACGTCGGCGGTTGTCAGTGGCGTGGGCTGCGGGGAATTGGTGGTCATCGCACCGTCGAACGTCACACCGAAAACCGGTAGCTGGGCGCCGACGAAGCGTTCGAGAATTCCGCCGTTGGGCCGGTTCGGATCGGACGTGACGACGAATCCGACTGTGGCGCCGGCCAACGGGTGCGCGATCAGATCGTATTTCTCTTTGGCGGTGACCGTCGCACTCTGCGAATATCCGTACACCACATAGGAAGTGTCGACCAGGGTGCGCGGGCCCGTCGTGGTGAACGGCGGTTCCGTTACGGTGCAGGACTTCCCACGCAGGCATGCATCGAGATTGGCCAGTCCGATTGCGACAGACGTATCGAACGGCATGGCATGCAACCCGGTGGCGATGGGGAATTCCTCGGGGGTGTAGACCGCCACCTCGGCGCACCCGGCGCTGCCCCCGGTACAGAGTCCCGACGGCGCCACGTACACGCCGTCCGCCTTGTCCACATAGTTCGCGATGTACTGCGCGGTGTCCTGGGGAATGCTGAGCGGGTGGCCAGTACCGCCCATGATCAGTGCTGTTGCGGCCCAGGCGATGGCGACTGAGGTCAGCGGCGTCAACGCCATGAGTAGCACGCCGCTGAGCGCGATCACGGTGGTTGCGATCGGTCGGTTCGCCTTGCGCATGGCGACCCCCTTCAGTACCAACTCAGATCTGACCAGCGCTGCGCGCGTGCGGGCTATGGCCTTTGGTCACCACAGCCGCGGACCAACGGCAACTCGTCGACGTGCCGCGGCGCAACGCAAAAAGGTCAGGGGCGCAACGCCCCTGACCTTTTTGCGGTTGGTGATGAGTTACTTCAGGTTGGGCAGGTTCTGCTGGATCGCCGCGACCTGAGCCTTGCCAACGGCCTCGACGAAGTCCTGCGGCACCGGGTTGAGGTCACCCGGTGCGCTGCTGAAGATCGCCACCACGACCGTGCGCTCGACCGTGAAGAGCAGGGCGGCCATCGCCGACTTGCCGTCCACCGACGTGCCGATCGTGACGGTGGCATCCGGGGTGACTGCGGGCAGCGGCACCGGGGAGCCGGTCACCTGAGAGGGAACGCTGTTGGCAGCACCCGTCAGGCCGGTCGCGGCCTGGGAGGCGTCGTCACTGACGATCACCGAGATGTTGATGGCGTCGGTTCCGGAGGTGAAGGTCTGCGAGACGTCCGGCGGTGCCGGTGTCAGCGTCACCTTCGGCGCGTCACCCGCCCACGGAGTGTTGGCCACCTGCGGGATGTCGGCCGGCTTCACCAGCAGCGTCGCGTAGTCCGGCGTACCGGCCGGCGTCGTGGCTTCAGCGCTGGTCGTGGCCGCGGACGTGGTGGTCGACGTCGTCGTGGATGTCGTGGTGCTTGTCGTCGACGACGACTTCTCCTCATCCTTACCGCAGCCGGCGACGACCAGTCCGAGCGCGACGGCGGCCGCCGTCACTCGGACGATTGCTCGCGTGCGTACAGGGTCCATGACAGCGAACTCCCCTCCGGCCACACCCCGGCGGAGGGCCAAAGGGCAGCCTAAACGAGCCGGGCCGCCAGCCTGCGATTATTTGACTTATTGGTCACGAATCAAGCGTTGTGCGGGGTCACGAGGAACTTTTCCCCCGTCGCCCGCTTGACGTACTCGGTGAAGGCGTCGGGCTTGAGCATGCCGGCGAGTGACACCTCACGGGTGTAGTTGCTGGCGAACGTCGTGGTGAGCTCGGCGGCCACGCGAGTGCGCAATCGGCCGATCGTTTCGGCGCCGGCCGTGGCGAGGAACGGGGTCAGCAGCCAGCCACCGATCCCCCAAGACATCCCGAAGTTCCGCGTCAACACCGTCGGGCTGGTGTCGAGTGCCCCGTAGATGTAGACCTGCTTGTGGACGTCCGACCCGTAGCGCGAGTACTCGCCCGCCTTCGCGCTGGCCGCCACCTCCATGGCGTTGAGGATGTCGCCGACCAGGGTCCCGCCGCCGATCGCGTCGAACGCCAGCGTTGCCGAGGTGGCCTTGAGTGCCTCCACCAGATCGGCGGTGAACGACGGCGACGTTGAGTTGAGGACGTACTCGGCACCGAGCGAGGTGAGCAGTTGTTCCTGCTCGGGTTTGCGGACGATGTTGACCAGCGGGATGCCGTCCTTCTGGCAGATCTTGACCAGCATCTGCCCCAGATTCGATGCGGCCGCCGTATGCACGAGGGCCGAATGTCCTTCGCGCCGCATGGTTTCCGTCATTCCCAGCGCCGTCAGCGGGTTGACGAACGACGAGGCCCCGTCGCGGGCCGTGGCTCCGTCGGGCAGGACCAGACACATCGGCGCGTCGACCACGCGGTATTGGGAGTACATCGCGCCGGCCGCGATCCCGACGGTTTTGCCGATGAGAGCTTGGGCCGCTTCGGATGACCCGGCGGCGACCACGGTGCCGGCCCCCTCATTGCCCACCGGGAGGGACTGGTCGAGTCGCGCGGCAAGGCCGGCAAGGGAACGCTCCGGTACGGATGCGGTGACAACGGGACGTTCCGGTGTGCCTGTCACCGCCGCGGTGCTCATGTCCGCGGTCGCGATCAAGAGCCCTAGGTCGGACGGGTTGATCGGCGACGCCTCGACCCGCACCAGCACCTGGTTGTCGCCGGGCGACGGGACGTCGACCTCCTGTAACGAGAGCTCGAGTTTGCCGTCAGACGTCACAAGCGAACGCAGTTCAAGAGCTTTGTCAGGAAGGTTTTCGGCCATGAGGGATGCCTCGTTTCTGATGACGATCGACGATTCAGATCATAGGAACGTCCAACGCCCGCCGGAACCTTCCGCCGATTCACGATTACCGCGGTGCGCGGCATCACAGAAGTTGACGATTGAACCTTCGCTGAATGCGGGTATATAGCGCTGTACACCTGACCTGAACGGAAGGAACGACCATGGGCGACAGCGGACCCGAAGAGGCCGTCAAAGGCATCGTCGAAGACGTGAAGGGCAAGGCGAAGGAAGTCGTCGGCATCGTCACCGACAAGGATGACCTGCGTGAAGAAGGCCGCGCTCAGCAGGACAAGGCCGAGGCCGCACGCGATGTGGCCAAGAAGGAAGCCGAAGCCGAGGCCGCTCGCGCCGCGGAGCAGGCCGCCGAGGCGCGCCAGAAGGCCGCCGAGTAATTCAGCTCTGAAGCGGGGATGCGTTGTGCGACCGAGGTTTGCCGCACGACGCATCCCCGACGGCTGTTTGGGCACCCGGTTTGAAAATGACAGATCCGGCAATTCCCTAGGCGCAGTAATACATCGCTACACACGCTCTACGAACGGATGAAACATGATTGTCCTCGGCATCATCCTGCTTTTGATCGGCTACTTCACCGGCCTGTCAATCCTCTACACCATCGGTGGGATCCTCGTCGTAGTCGGCCTCGTGCTGTGGATCCTCGGAGCAGTCGGACGCCCGGTCGGTGGCCGAAAAGTCTGGTTCTAGCGCCGCACCGCGGCGCCTGAGATCGCTGCCGGTCGCCCGGCGGCACTGATCGACTTCCGATGTCCCGAGACACTGATGACAGGTGTCTCGGGACATCGTCATGTATGGGACCTGCTGAAGTAGGGCGGGCGGGGCTCGAACCCGCGACCAATGGATTATGAGTCCACGGCTCTAACCAACTGAGCTACCGCCCCCTGGTGCGGACCCTATCGTCGCATGTCCGCCGCGCCCCGAGGCAGAAGGTCGGCCTCAGCCCAGGGCGGTGCCGTCGTTGCGCAGTACCGCTTCGACGTCACCGCGAAACGCCGAAAGCTGCTCGCGCTGCTCATCGGTGTATTCGCGCGCGGAGTCGTCGAGCACGCAGACGGTGCCCACCACGCTTCCGGACGCGTCGTGCACCGGCAGGCCGAGATAGTTGTGCAGGCCGAACTCCGTCTCGTCCTCGTTGCCGGCGAACGTCGCATCCTCGCGCGAGTCCCGGACGAATAGCGGGCTGTCCCCGTCAACCACCTTTTCGCAATAGAGCGGCACCCGGGAACCGTCGTCACGGGCCTTCTTGCCGGCCGCCCCCACCGTGTAGTGCTTGGTGGCCTCACCGGCAGTCGCCGCCACCACCATTGAATCGGGTTCGGAGCGCATCACCAGAACCGACTTCACCCCGAGCTGCTCAGCGATCTTCTCCAGCTGGCCGGCCAGCGGTGAGAGCCCCGCGGTGGTGTCCGTCTTGTGGGGTTCGGCATCAGACATCGCACCAGTCTCCCGGCGCGCGCAGCGGGCGGCAACACTTTCACTCACGCCGAGGTGCACGATGGTCACTGTGCCGATCCTTTCCAGCGCTTTCGCCTCCGACAACGCCGCTCCCGCACACCCCCGGGCGCTCGAGGCGATCCAGGCCGCCAATGACGGCGCTGTCATGTCCTACGGCGCTGACCCCATCACTCACCGCGCGGCCGACCGGATCCGGGACGTCTTCGACTCCCCCGGCGCCGATGTACTTTTCGCCTTCACCGGCACCGGCGCGAACATCATCGCGCTGACCGCCGCCGTACGGCCCTGGCACGAAATCCTCTGCAGCGACGTCGCCCACAGCCTGCTCGACGAGGCCGGCGGTCCTGTCCGGGTTTCCGGCGCCAGCCTCGTCGCGCTGCCGAGCGACGACGGCCTCATCGACCCGGCTCTGCTGGACCGTCGCATCACCCGCCGCGGCGAGGTGCACCACTCCCAACCGCGCATCGTCACCATCACCCAGTCCACCGAGAACGGCCGCGTCTGGCAGCCCGAGGCGATCGCGGACTTCGTCGACCACGCGCACGACCTCAACCTGCTGGTCCATGTTGACGGCTCCCGCGTCGCCAATGCGATTGCTGCTCTGAATGTCTCGCCGCTGGACGCCGTCGGCGACGCCGACATCGTCACGGTGGGCGGCACCAAGAACGGAATGCTGTTCGGCGACGCGATCCTGGTGCGACGCCCCGAACACTTCACCGGTATCGAGTTCGTCCAGAAGCAGATCGGCCATCTGGCAAGCAAACACCGTTATGTGGCAGCCCAATTCGACGCCATGCTGACCGACGGGCTATGGCTGGAAACAGCTGCCCACGCCAATGCCATGGCCGGCAAGCTCAGCTCCGGCCTGACCGGACTCGGCCTGCACCTGGCGTCGGCCACCGACGCCAACGAAGTGTTCGTCGACCTACCCGCCGCTGCACTGGCCGCCGTGCGCCAACACTTCGCGGTGCACGTGCCCGACCCGCACACGTCGGCCGCCCGGTTCGTCTGTTCGTGGGCGACCACCGACGCCGATGTCGACGCCGCCCTGGCTGCGCTCGCTCAGGCGAAGACGGTCTGACCGTCCTCGTTGATGAGGTAGCGCTCGGTGCCCTCTTCGACGCGGGCCTGATCGGCCTTCAACGACACCGCGATCTTGTTGCTGGCATTGCGCATCACGTCCAGGGTCAGTTCGCGGGCCTGCTCCTGCGAGAAGTGCTCCCGCACAGCGGAAGCCACCGCAGGACTGATCCGTGCCGGTGACCAGATCAGCGCGTCGGCATAGCGCAGGGCCGCCTTGTGCGCGTCGCTCAGCAGCTCGGAGGACTCGAAGTGCTCGATGTCGTCGTACATCGATTCGCTGCCGCCGGCGTCCAAAGCCTTGCTCTCCCGCAGCGATTTGCACAGCCGGCAGTTGTGGGCGACAGCTCCGCGCAGCCGCACCACCTCGGTGGTGACCGGGTCCAGCGACCGCAGCCGCGCAACCCCGGGCAACAGCTGGTTGAACAACACATCGCCGGCGTCGATGCCCGGATCCCACACCGGCGCGTCGGGCACCCAACCGACCGGCAACCCGAGTACCTCCAGGCCGTTGCGTACCCGAGGTAGGAAGTCGGCGAAGAACATCTGGATGACCGCGGCGAAGCTCGCCGCACCCAGCGCACCGGTCAGCGCCTCCCGCTGACGGTCGGAGATCGCCGACACGTCGACGCTGAACTGCTCGGCGAACTCGGCCACCACCTTCTCGGCGTCCGACTCGGGCGCGCTCACCGGCGTCTGCGCGGGCAGCGGAGTCAACGAGAGGGTGTCGCCACAGGTGGTGCGGATCAGCCCCACCAGACGCTGCAGGTCGGCAGGTGATTGCACCACCAGCTGGGTCAGGACAGCGTCGAGATCATCGGCCATCTGCCGATTATTGCGCCTGGCTCACCGACGACATGTGGAAGTCGGGGATTCGCAGCGTCGGCATCACCGCTCGGGTCGCCCAGTCGCCCCATTCGCGGGGCAACGTCTGCTCGGGCACGCCCGCCTCGGTGGCGCGGCGCAGCAGATCCAGCGGGCTCTCGTTGAAGCGGAAATTGTTGACCGCCCCGGTGACTTCGCCGTCTTCGATCAGGTACACCCCGTCGCGGGTCAGGCCGGTCAGCAGCAGGGTGGTCGGATCGACGGTGCGGATGTACCACAGCGTGGTCAGCAGCAGCCCGCGCTCGGTCGCCGCCACCATGTCGGCCAACTCGGCGCTGCCGCCGGTCATCAATAGGTTGTCGGCCGGTACCGCGACCGACGTCCCGAACTCGGCGGCTGCGGCCCTCGGGTAGGCCAGCGCGTTGATGGCGCCGTCGCGGATCCAGTCGACGCGCCCGATGTCGAGCCCGTTGTCGAACACCGAGATCGTCTCCGAACCGCTGGTGGCCGCGACGAACGGCGCGCACTCCAGTCCCGGCGCGAACGGATCGGAGTACATCGTCAGCGGCAGTGCGGTGAGCCTCTCCCCGACCCGGGTGCCGCCACCGGGGGCCGACAACGCCGTCCGGCCCTCCTGGGCGCCGCGACCATCCATCGACCAGCCGAGGTAGATCATCATGTCGGCCACCGCGGAGGGCGGCATCAAGGTTTCGTAGCGGCCGGCGGGCAGCTCGAAGGTCCGGTTGGCCCAGCCGAGTCGCATCGCCAGATCGTCGAGCAGCGTGTCGGTGGGCACCTCGGTGAACCACGGCGTGCTGATACCCGCCCACGCGCTGGCACCGTCGCGTTTGGCGTTGATCTCCACGGTCCCGGTCGGCTGGGTGAAGCGCCGGCGGATCCCGGTCGAGGTGGCCAGGAACGTCGTCTCGACGACGTGGTGGGCGTAGCCGTACAACCGGTCGGTGCGCCCGAAGCCACCCGACAGGGATTCGGCGACATCGGCGAACACCTCGGCCCCGGTCTCCGGAATCGACTCGTTCCAGTCGTCGGGGGTACCGCTGCCGGTCAGCAGCGGCGCACTGTCGCGGGCTTCGGGGGCGGCGTGGGCGGCGTGTTCGGCGGCGGCCACCAACACCGCGATCGCCGCGGGGTTGACGTCACTGCTGCGGACCGCACCGGTGTGCGACGTATCTCCTTTGCGCACAATCGAAATCACCGTCGTCGACCGGGTGGTCGAAACACCGTTGGTGGTCATCGAGTTCCCGGCCCACCGCAGCGACGCCTCGGCGCGATCGGTGACGATCACGATCGTTTCGTCGACGGTCGCGGCCTGCAACGCCAATTCGACGACCTGCTGGGCGGGGATCATGCGTGGCCCGCTTCCTCGCGCGTGTTGAGCACGTTCACGCCGCGGAACAACGCCGACGGGCAGCCGTGGCTGACGGCGGCCACCTGGCCGGGCTGGGCCTTGCCGCAGTTGAACGCCCCGCCGAGACGCCAGGTCTGCGGCCCGCCAACGGCTTCCATCGAATTCCAGAAATCGGTGGTGGTGGCCTGATACGCCACGTCACGCAGCTGACCGTCCAGCCGGCCGTCGCGGATCCGGTAGAACCGCTGGCCGGTGAACTGGAAGTTGTAGCGCTGCATGTCAATCGACCAGGACTTGTCGCCGACGATGTAGATGCCGTCCGAGACCCGGGAGATCAGGTCGTCGGTGCTCAGATCCTCGGTGCCGGGCTGCAGCGAGACGTTGGCCATCCGCTGGATCGGGACGTGGTGTGGGGAGTCGGCATAGCTGCAGCCGTTGGACCGAGAGTGGCCCAGCCGCGGCGCGAACACCCGGTCGAGTTGGTAGCCGACGAAGATGCCGTCGCGCACCAGATCCCAGCTCTGGGCGGCCACCCCCTCGTCGTCGTATCCGATTGTGGCCAAACCGTGTTCGACGGTGCGATCCGCCGTCACCGTCATCACCGGGGAGCCATAGCGCATCGAATTCAGCTTGTCCGGGGTGGCGAAAGACGTGCCCGCATAGGCGGCTTCGTAGCCGATAGCGCGGTCGTATTCGGTGGCGTGCCCGATGGATTCGTGAATGGTCAGCCACAGATTGGTGGGATCGATCACCAGATCGGTCGGCCCGGCGACCACCGTCGGCGCCTTGGTCTTCTCGGCCAGCAGGCCGGGCAGCTCGGCCAGTTCGGTAGTCCAGTCCCAGACCTCGTCGCCGGCCACCGCCTCCCAGCCTCGGGCGGTCGGCGGAGCCAGCGTGCGCATCGACTCGAAGCTGCCGGCCGCCGCGTCGACGGCCACCGCCTCCAGCGACGGCTGCAGCCGCACCCGCTGCTGGGTTATCGACGAGCCGAAGGTGTCGGCGTAGAACGCCTGTTCCTTGACGGTCATCACCATCGCCGAGACGTGATCGACCCCGTCGGACGCCATCAAGCGACCGGAGTACTCCCCCAGCAAGGCGATCTTGTCGGCGGTCGGCACCGTGAACGGGTCGATGCCGTAGTTCGACACCCACGTCACGTCGCTGTAGACCGGTTCGGCCGCCAACTCGATGCGCTCGGCGTTCAGCAGCGCCAGCGTGGTGGCGACCTGGACCGCGCGGCGCGCGGTGTCAGCGGCGACCTCGGGAGCCAGCTCGGCGTGCGAGGCGAACCCCCAGGTGCCGTCGACGATCACCCGGACTGCCAGCCCGATCTCGCGGTCGGTGACCGCGCTCTGCAGCTCGCCGTCGCGAAGCTGCACCACCTCGCTGGTGATCGCATGGATCCGCAGATCGGCGTAGCTGGCGCCGGCCGCACGGGCTGCCGACAGGGCAGCGTCGGCGAGCGCATGGCGCGGCAGGGCCAGAAAGTCGGCGTCAACGTCACGGGCACTCACGTGCTCTACCGTAACGTGATGGCTCGGCGCGCACGTTCGACCCTGCTCGGGTACGCGCTGCTCGCACCGAGCCTGTTCGGGGTCGTCTGCTTCCTGTTGCTGCCCATGCTGGTGGTGGTGTGGCTGAGCCTGCACCGCTGGGATCTGTTGGGGCCCATCCGCTATGTGGGGCTGGATAATTGGCGTTCGGTGCTCACCGACGCCGGCTTCGGCAATTCCCTGCTGGTGACGCTGGCGTTCATCGCGATCGTGGTTCCGGTGCAGATCCTTCTGGGGTTGTTCGCGGCGGCGCTGTTGTCCCGCGAACTCCCGGGTAGCGGCGTGTTCCGCACCGTGTACGTGGTGCCGTGGGTGTGCTCGCCGCTGGCGGTCGCGGTGCTGTGGCATTGGATCCTGGCGCCGACCGACGGCGCCGTCAGCACCCTGTTGGGGCGCCGCGTCGAGTGGCTGACCGATCCCGGGCTGGCATTGCCGGTGGTCTCCGCGGTGACGGTGTGGATGAACGTCGGCTACGTGACGCTGTTCTTCCTGGCCGGGATCCTGGCGATACCGCCGCAGATCCACGCCGCGGCCCGCCTCGACGGCGCGACGAGCTGGCAGCGGTTCTGGCACATCACGCTGCCGATGCTGCGGCCGACACTGTTCTTCGTCTCGGTCACCGGCGTCGTCAGCGCGGCGCAGGTGTTCGACACCGTGTACGCGCTGACCGGCGGCGGGCCCGCCGGGCGTACCGATCTGGTGGCCCACCGGATCTATGCCGAGGCGTTCGGCGCCGCCGCGATCGGGCGGGCCGCGGTGATGGCGCTGGTGCTGTTCGTCATCCTGGTCGGCGCGACGATCGTCCAGCATCTCTACTTCCGCCAACACGGTACATACGACGTCTATTAAACAAATAGACGCTCTGACCTGCGGCGATCACTCACGTGGCGTAAATACAGTGCGAATGTAGTCGACTATTTCTTGAGGTGTGCTTCCGCTGGCCCGCAAAGGGGCAACGAGCGCTGCTCCTACGGCGAGGAGCCCCGCCACCAAGTTCATCGCGTCATTTTTCGCGACGACCGCGCCATCGCCGAGGGCATCGTCTAGCAGTTCCTTCGTTCCCGGCCCGTCGCCGTTTTCAAGCAGGTAGCTGTTGAAGATTTCCAACGCACGGTTGGCGTCCTCATACTGCTCGGGCAACAAAGGTTCCTGGTGGTGCACGTACTCGTCGTTGTCGTCGGCCATGGCCCGTGATTGTGCCATCAGCTTTCGTCTAAATGGCGAAGCTTGGGGAGTACGTTCGAGCGGTCTTGACAGCGGAAGGAGGCATTACCGATGACTGGTGTCGCTCTAGAGGTAATCGTCGCGCCCGGAACCCACCGAGTCACATGGACAATTTCGAAGCCGCCCGACGCCACGACGTGGGAAGTCGCGGGAGAGGTTGAGCTTCTCGGACTTCGCGCCCCACGCGCCTCGATTTTCGGTCGGGCGCCTGCGAATTGGAACAACGGGCCTGGTACGCAGCGATCGGCTGGGTGGCCACAACGCTTTGATTACCCGCTTGTCTATGGGCAGATGAACGGCGGGCTCGACATCGTCCTTATTGAACCCAAACTCACGGTTTTCGGCGAGCGTCCTCGCGCCGGGGGCTTCATGCATTTCGCGGGCGCAAATGCATTCTTTGGTTCTTGGGCGGCGCTCATAGGACGCGGAGCGCCCGAGACTGGCCCGGTGTTGGTCGATTCGGGGGTCATTCAAGTTCCACATCTCGAAGCGTTCGCACGCACAAGCCCGATCCGTGAAAGGAGCATTCCAAGTGATGAGTTCAGTGTCACGTTGGACCCGGACAGTCGTCTGGGATGGGAGGATGATGGCGCAGAAGTCATCTTCGAGTACCAGTCTTCGACTGGGTCCTGGGGTTGGTACGGATTCAGCCTCGCCTTCAGTCCAGTTGTTCGGGTAAAGCTGGCGCAACCAGTCCCATTGTCCGAGTTCATAACTCAATGGGCATGGCCCCTCCGCGGACTACTAGCCGCCGCAACGGGACGGCAAGAAGACATCACCTATCTAACCTGCTCGCTAGTTGTCGACGGCGATCCCAGCCCACCCAACCAACGTCAGTTTCAGGTATTCCATGCGTCGATCACACAAGAGCCGTATGCGTCGTCAAATTCGTTGAAGGATAAGGATATTTCCGCTGTTCGCCTTTCAGAGGGCGAATCCCTCTTGGCACTGCTGAGAAGATGGCAAGATCTGGCGGCCGTGCAGCATCCAATCCTGAACACTTACGAAATCACTGCGGTGGGGCGAAACCAGCAGCCCCGCACTCGATTTCTACTCCTGGTCCAGGCGCTCGAAGGCCTCTACGGGTACGAGTATCGAGCCGAAATCGACGAACGGCGAGCCGAGCACAGAGGTCTCCGTAAGCCCGTTCTGAGCCGATGCAAGGCTGCACTCGCGGAACTGCGTGACGACTTCGAGTTCATCAAAAAATTCCTGCCAAATCGACCGTTCGAGCCCCTCGATACTGCCCTACAGGTTTTGCTTGAGATACTGCCGGTCAATCTGGAGCCCGAACTAGCGGCCAGCGCACTGGTCCAGTCGGTTCGCGCAGAGGACGAAACGGCAACTGGGACATTGAGCGCGATCCGAGTCGTTCGAAACAAGCTGTCCCATGGGGAGAAGGCATACGACCGAAGCCAGCTGACCGAAGTTGCTGACATCTTGGAGCGCGCCGTGCGTGGTCATCTGCTTCGACTAGTCGGAGCGTCAGACGCCGCAATCACTCGGGTGCTCGCAGCCGAGGACTGAACGCACCTGCCGAAGACGCTGTTAGTCAGACCAAACCCTTCGGAATCTCGGGATGGTCTAGGTCTATTGGAGACTCCAGCCAGTGCCGAAGCTTCGCATAGTAGTCGAGCCGGCGGGCGTGGCGTTGGTCGTCGGTTTCGGGTGGCGGCTTCCGGTGACGGCGTCGCTGGGTTGGCGGCATGGGCATTAGTCGTATTCCTCCTCGGGTGGCCCGAAGTTCAGCCTTGTCAGCAGTTGTGCCAATAGCCCTCGCTGAAATCTGACTTCGCTGATCAAAGGATTGATCGTCTTCTGTCTCGCCGGAACCGAGCACGGTCAGCGGTTCCTTACCTGCCGCGAGTTCAAGTTGCCTGATCGTGTCAGCGACACGGCAAGCGTGCGAGAGTACTTCGACCTTGTCTGGCTCAGCCTCTAGATCAAACTCGGCCACGGTTGTCACCCAAAGGCGAGTACCAGCAGCCTTGAGACCGGGCGGCTTGCGCAGGGTCACGGGGGCCTCCTTTCGGATGGCCGAAAATGGCCCTTGATCTGTGCCTCACGTAAAAATCGACTTCTTGTTGGCGCTGGACCGGGCGGACGCATTACCGACCGATCAACAGCCGTACGGGCAGGGGATACCCCCTGGGTAGATACCCGCAATCCCTTGCTGCACAGCCAATCCCGGTGCTAGCGTCCTCGACACAGCCCAGGGCACACGGCGCCCGACGCCTAGGCCGGAGGGCCGGCCACACCCAACCCCGTAACCCAATCCCGAAGGGATACCTGCCATGTCGCGTACCCTCACAGCCCTGCTGCCCACGCCGCAAGCCGCAGCCACCCCGGCACCCAGCACCACAGCCCATGCCCACCCCGTCCAAGAGGACGACCTAGGGTGGTCCTGCGTAGACGACGGCAACCGCATCTGCGGACCCGGCAACCCGGAAGGCAAGCCGGCCGCGTGCTACGACGACGGCGGGGTGATCGTGGCGTTGTGGCCATGCCACGTTGTGGTCAATTCCGATGGGTCAGGCGATGTCCACGAGGGGCCGTGAGCTGGCCCGTGCTTGATCGTGCGCCACTGCTCGTCGGTGGTGCCGGCGGCTGACGCTGCTCGATAGACCCGGAGATCGCTGCGGTAGTAGTCGGTCAGTGCGTCGTTCAGCGTGACCGTCGCGACCCAATGAGCACTGTCCACTGTTGCTTCGCAAATCCGCTGTGCACGTTCTAATTCCTGGTGGACCACGTCGCACAGGTGGCAGCAACCAGCATGGTGGGGCTGTATGTCGGATTTCCACGTTTTCTCAGGTTTGAGTGCGTGTCGAACATAAGAATATCCTAAAACAGGCCCTCTAGCAGCGGAAAGCCACCTGCGAAAATGGCCAAGTCGGGCGTGTCACTAAGTGTTTGGCCAACCTCAAGACTAACCGCCCCTCCGAACCCCCTCAATAGGTAAGTAGGCGCACCTTAACGGCCAAAACCCTCTATTGTGACGCACTTCACGGTTGACGTTAGCGGTCCCAAGTGGGGCCGAACTGCCGCGCCGGCCATCCGTCGTCGTTGACAACGATCAGCCCCAGCCGGGTCAGTCGTTGTGTTTGATCGCTGGCCAACTCATCCGCCGTCAGTGCCCGATGCAGCTCTAGCAGGTCCAGTGCCGCCCGGTAGTCCTCCCGCGTCGCATCTGCTGAATTAGCATCGGTCACTTGGCTATCCTCTCCCACGTACATCGTCAGTTCGGCATGGCCGAAATACATGTTGGCATCACGCACTACCTCAGCCTGTGACGCAACCGGATTACCCATGCCCGCCAGGGCATCCCGCACCGGGGCGAACCAATCGTTGGTAGCGACAGGCTGCGATACACCGAGAACCAGCGCCGGCCGTCCAGTGCCGTCGTCCACCATGCGTGCAGCCAGTGAGGCTGGTCGGTGACCGTCTCCATGACGTTGTGTGCGACGTCTATCACCCAGTCGGCAATGCGAAAGCGTCCATCTCATTTCCCCCACGTGGAATCCACTAAGCTACAGCACAACAGGTGCGACAGCTTGTGTCAAGCAACGAAACAGGCTGCGACACAACACGTTCGTACGATGTCAAGTGGATCGCCCTAACGATTTCAGGACTCCCCTTCATCGTCGGCAGTGCGTGACAGTGCCGCGGCGTTCGCTTCCAACTCCGGCAACTGAGAGATTGTGAAGGCCCCGGCAGGCTGGCCCCAATGAAGGTGCCCACGTGTCTTTATGACCCAGCTGAACTCGTCGTCGACATTAGCTTCGAAATCGTCAATGAGGGGCACGGCGATCCGACGACTGCGCCGGCCTCGAATCGCCCGGACCTTGAACGTATCTACGCTCTGCACAATCTCGCGGCTGCCATCGGCGTGCGTCACAACGGGCACCAACTCACATGCCGCAATCACCCCTAGGTCGGGATTCTCGACCAATATCTCGTGGGTCCGTGAGCGTAGTTCGTCGGGAGTCACGGGGTAGCAGGCAATTATCATGGGCGAGGGATGGCGCCACGAGCGATAGCGGCGACGCCAAATGTCCTTGCGGGTCTGGTGCGCGGTCGCAATTCCGGGCGGGTTCACTTGAATCGCGTTGCTTCGCAACATCGTTCGTCCCCACTTGACGGTCGCGCGGATGAACATCGAAGCGCGGGGGTCACGAAATTGAGTTCGGGCCTGCTCTGCAAGCTGTTGGCGAAGATCTCCGTAGTCGAATATCCAGGTTCTCCGCGCGCCGCCGGCTGGAATCTCGACTGAGCCCTTAGGCCCTCTGGTCAGCTTCCCAACGAGGCCGCCTTCTGCCAGATACACGCTACTGATATGCGCGACGCTGCCGCCTTCGTTTGTCACCGTGACTATGACTGCGGCGTAGTGGGAGGGCGCATCTGCATCCACCCGATCGAAGAAGCCCACGGGACCTTCAGCTTCGACGATTAACCGGGGTCGACCTGCGCGATATGCCACCACAGATACGCCGAACGCCAACGTTGAGACAATGAGGGCAAGCCATTCGACCACTCGCCCATCATCTCAACCGATACCGACAGTGTGACGGTGTTCTTGGAACTCAATAGGGCGGCACATCTCAAGAATTAAACGGCGCACCTAGATCGGTATGTACCCGCCAAATGTTCGGCAAGGTCACGTGCAGCGTGACGCCTGCGTCACTGAGCAGCTTCCGGCGCTCCTCGGGCGTAGCGGTCGGCCACACTTCTGCGTAGGTCTGGTCAGACTCAACGTCGACCCACCCCGCGCGGACAATCGGGAGCGCCGACAACTCTTCACGTTTGGCGAGTAGCGCCGTCATCTGCCGGCGGAACATATCCTGATCCTCGGGGGTACTGAACAGCCCCATAGCGCGGTCCCCGCGCAGCGATTTGATAGTTCGGGTTTGTCTGCTCAAGCTCTGCGGAGTGATCGCTACCGTCGCGCCACACGCGGCTTCTCACGCGGCGGTGTGCGTGGTTCTCTAGACATTCTTGCTCCACCCGTTCCTCAGCATCGGCGGCGATGTTAGACACCTTGGGGCAGGCCTTGGGTGTATTGCTGCACAGGTAGTACCGGTGTGTAACGCCTGCCGGTGTCGTGAGCGACCGCTGGCGCATGTTCTTGCCGCATATCGCGCACTTGGCTATGCCTAGCAGCGGGTTGGTCGAATGCCGCCGAGCCCGCGGTTCTGTTCCACGCTGGGCTATTTCCGACTGCAGCCGTTCCCACGTCTCGGCGTCGAACCACTCAGGACCGACCCTCACCGGTTCGCCATCGGAGTCCAAGATCGGTGTACCGACCGGCCGCTGACGGTTCGGGGTGCGGTTCGGCGCGTGAGTCTTGATTCCCTGCGTCGTCGGGTTCATCAGCATCATTCGCAATGTGTCGACGGTGCATTTTGACCCCCGTGACCGGCTTGCCTGGCCGCGCAGCGTGGTGGTCTCTGGGGCTGAGCACTCCCCGGCTGTTGAAGTCCGAGACTATGCCCGTCCACGATCCCCCAGCGAGGAACCGAGAGGCAGCCTCGTGCAACACACGCTGAGCGTCTTCGTCGCGGTCCAAGGCCTTGCCGACTCCGGACGGATGGTCAACGACACGAAAGCCGTACGGCGGCAACCCGTAACTCCATCGCTAGGTGTTCCGGAGATAGGACACCGGGTCTCGGGCACGCTGAACGAACCGCTGTCCTTGAATCTCCGCGAAAACAGACGCGAGGATCAGAAACACCTTCGACATAGCCCCCGCGAAAGCGTCCTTCGCGTCCTCGGGGTGGTGATAGTCCAGCCTGATCCCGTCATCCACCAGCACCAGCATCTTGCGGTGCTCACGGCACCACTCAGCCAGTTCACGCAGTCAGCAGCCGACCGAAACACGCGGTCGGTATTGGCGAAGATCAGCGCGTCCCAATCTTCAGCGCGGTCGGTGAGCCACACTTTGAGGTCTGGCCGCTCGAACGGTGAGAGCTTGATGGCGCTTACGTCCAGATCCTCGAAAGCCCCGACTACAGTCCAACCTTGTGACTCGGCGTAGGCCTCTCCTTTTGACCGCTGGGTCTTGTGGCTGGTCTTCTCCTCGCCTTGCAGGCTGGATACGCGAGCACCGACCACGGCTCGAATTTGGTGATGTACGGAGTATCGCAAAGCACCTCTACTTCCGCCGGCGGATCAGCTATGACCTCACGTAACGCGCTGATCTATCTCGGTCTGCTGGCCGGTGCGGTGATCACCCTGGCCCCGTTCGGGCTGGGTCTGTTGACGTCGTTCACCTCTGCTCAGCAGTTCGCCACCGGCACTCCCCTGTCGCTGCCGAGCCCGCCGACGCTGGCCAACTACGGCGCGCTCGGCGATGCCGGATTCGGCCGCGCGTTGGCGGTGACCGCGCTCATGACGGCGATCATCACACTGGCGCAGCTGACGTTCTCGGTCCTGGCGGCCTACGCGTTCGCCCGCCTGGAGTTCACCGGCCGCGACGCCATGTTCTGGATCTACATCGCGACGCTGATGGTCCCGGGGACGGTGACCGTGGTGCCGCTGTATCTGATGATGGCCGAGCTGGGCTTGCGGAACACGTTCTGGGCGTTGGTGTTGCCATTCGTCTTCGGCTCCCCCTACGCGATCTTCCTGCTGCGCGAGTACTTTCGCGGCATCCCCGCCGACCTGGTCAACGCCGCCCGCCTGGACGGGGCCAACACCCTCGACGTGCTGGTGCACGTGGTGTTGCCGGCCAGCAAGCCGATCCTGGTGACCCTGACGCTGATCACCGTTGTCAGTCAATGGAATTCATTCATGTGGCCGCTGGTCATCACCAGCGGTGGCACCTGGCGGGTGCTGACCGTCGCGACCGCGGGGTTGCAGACCCAATACAACGCGCAGTGGACGCTGGTGATGGCGGCGACGACGGTGGCAATCGTCCCGCTGATCGCCTTGTTCCTGGTGTTCCAGCGTCAGATCGTGCGCTCGATCGTCGTCACCGGGCTGAAATGAGCCGGCCGCACTCGCCAATGAGATGGCGCCACCGGCCGAGATCGACGTCATGGCTGTCGTCGAGCCGATTTCACAACCCTGGTGTCGATCTCGACGAAGGTGTGACCGAATGAGCTGGCCGCCACGGTTCTCCACCCGGATGCTGGCCGGGCTGATCGCGGTCGCGGTGGTGCTGGTCTCCGCGGCCCTGGTGCTGGGCCGCACAGACGAAGCGTCAGGCACGACCGTGATCACCGTGCGGGTGTGGGATCCGCAGGTGGCGGCCGCCTACGCCGAGTCGTTCACCGAATTCAGCCGCACACATCCGGACATCGAGGTGCGCACCAACGTCGTCCCCTACGCCAGTTACTTCACCACCTTGCGGACTGACGTCGCCGGCGGCGGCGCCGACGACATCTTCTGGCTCAACAACGCCAACTTCGCCGAGTACGCCGACAACAAGCGACTGATGTCGGTGGCGCCGAGCCCGGACTGGGACCCGTCGGTGATCGCGCAGTTCACCCGGAGCGGCGCACTGTGGGGTGTGCCGCAACTGACCGACGCCGGAATCGCCCTGTACTACAACGCCGATCTGCTGGCCGCCGACGGCGTCGACACCACCGCACTGAATGCGCTGCGCTGGGATCCCGACCCGAGCATCGACACCCTGCGGCCCCTTCTGCAGCGCCTCACCCACGGCAGGCAGTGGGCGTACAACGCCGCCAACGACTTACAGGCCATCTACCTCAACTACATCGGCTCGGCGGGCGGGGTGTTCTCCGACGGGGACCGGTTCGCCTTCGACAATCCGCAGGCGGCCACCGCGTTCCGCTACGTCATCGGGCTGATCAATACCGACCGGGTCTCGCCGCCCGCGTCGGATACCAACGACAACGGCGACTTCTCGCGTAACCAGTTTCTGTCCGGGCGGATGGCGCTGTTCCAGTCGGGCACCTATAACCTGGCCCAGGTCGCCGAGCAGGCGACATTCCGCTGGGGTGTGGCGATGCTGCCGACCGGTCCGGCGGGGCGTGTCAGCGTCACCAACGGCATTGTCGCCGCGGGCAATCCGGCCAGCCGTCACCCCGACGCGGTGCGCGAGGTGCTGGCCTGGCTGGGCAGCGAGCGTGGCAACTCCTACGTCGGTCGCCACGGCGCCGCGATCCCGGCAGTGCTGCCCGCCCAGCAGGAGTACTTCGACTACTGGTCGGCGAAGGGCGTCGACGTGACGCCGTTCTTCCGGGTGCTCGACGGCCCGCGCATCGCCGCGCCGGGCGGGCCGGGCTTCGCCGCCGGATATCAGGCGATCAAGCCGTACTTCGATGAAATGTTCTTGGGCAGAACACCCGTCGCGGACGCTCTGGCGGCCGCCCAGCAGGCGGCCAACGCCGCGGCGTCGCGCTAGATACCGGCGAGCACCGTCACCTGAAGGCCGACGGACACCACGCACACCAGTGCGGAAATCGCCAAGACCACCCAGTCAGCGCGCTTGGGCCCCGAGGGCGCCGCCGAGATCGTGCCGGTCCCGCCGCGTGCGGTGATCGCATCACCCATCTCGTCGGCGCGACGCAGCGCCACCGTGACGCCCGCCGACATCAGGTCCACCATCTCGATGGCCCACCGCCGGCGCCGGGCTCGGCGACTGGTCAGGACCGGCCGCGGCCGCAGCCGTCGCGCGGCGTACAGCAACCGGAACTCGTCGAGCAGCATGGGAAATGCCCGCAGCGACAAGGAAAGTGCCACCGCCCAGTCGTCAACCGGGATGCGGAAGAATTTCAGCGGCCTGCCCAGCCGCGCCACCGCGGGCGCGATATCGGCGACGTTCGTCGTCCACGACACCATCATGCCCAGCGCCAACAGCACGATCGCCACCACGGTGATGCGTACGAACTTCAGCAGCCCACCGAGTTCGAAGGCGTGCGACGCCAGATGCAGTACCGGTGCTCCACCGCCCAACGCCGCGGTCACGGCGCCGAGCAGCAGTAAGAACCACAGCCACTTGGGTACCGACGGGAGCACACCGCGCGGGATGCGGGCCATGCGGATCGCGATGCCGATGAGGATCGCGACCAGCGCGAGCGGCACCCAATCCGGATAGAACGCCAACAGGGCGGAGAAGCCAAGGACCACAACCAGCTTGGTGCCCGCCCACAGCTCGTGGATCGGTGACGTGCCTGGCACCGGGCGCAACAGCACCACCGGGCGGGGCTGACGGGCGGTCGTCACGACACTCCCTCGGCGGTCGGCGCGGTGGTGAGCACACCGTCGCGCAGATGCAGGGTGCGCGGGCACAGCTCCTCGAGCCCGACGAAATCGTGCGAGATCACCACGACGGTCAATCCGCTGTTGCGGCGCAGGTCGCTCAGCAGCCGCAGCAGCCCACGCTGGCTGGCTGCGTCGAGACCGGCCAACGGCTCGTCGAGAATCAGGGCCTGCGGCGAGCGGGCCAGCAGGCCGGCGATCACCACCCGGCGCATCTGTCCGCCCGAGAGTTGGTCGATGCGCCGCCCGGCCAGCGAGGCGTCCAGGCCGACCTTGGCCAGCGCGGCGTGCACCCTGGCTGTGTCGTGGGGTGAAAAACCGGCTGCCGACGCAACTTCCAGATCGACACGACTGCGCATCAGCTGCAGCCGGGCGGCCTGGAAAGCGATGGCCACCTCGCCGACGCATTCGGGTGCGGGGCGCCCGCGCACCAGGCACGCGCCGGACGTCGGCGTGGTCAGGCCCGCCATGATCCAGGCGAGGGTCGACTTGCCAGAACCGTTGCCGCCGTGGATGAGAAGGCCGTCGCCCTCGTGGACGGTGAAGTTGACATCGGTCAGCGCGGGCTTGGCCCACGGTGTGCCCGCGGCGTATTCGTGACTGACGTGGTCGAGCTGCAACACCGGTTCGGCGGAGCGCGGCGCCGCGGTGGCCGTCGCCGTCGGCGCGGCGGCGCTCTCCACCATGTCGGTGTTGTCCAGCGACTCGGTGAGATTGACGATCCGGTCGGCGGTGTCGGCTTCGTTGTTGTAGTGGGTGATCGCCACCAACGCCATCCGGTGGCGTTCGGTCAGCCCGGACAACACGCCCAGCAGTGACTCGCGCCCGCGCTGGTCCACCATGCTGGTGACCTCGTCGGCGATCAGCATCGACGGCTTACGGGCCAGCGCGGCGGCCACCGCGAGCCGCTGCAGCTCACCACCGGATAGTCCGCCGGTGTCCCGCTCCTCCATGCCCGCCAGGCCGACTTCGTCGAGCAGCGCCGCGATATCGGTGTGCGTCCCCGGTGGCAGGCCGAACACGACGTCGTCGGCGACTCGCGTTCCCAGGACCTGACTTTCGGGATGCTGCAAGATCACCGCGGTCCCACCCGGCTGGCCCAGCCCGATCGCGCCGGGCCGCTCGATCGCGCCGGAGGTGGGTTTCCGCCCGGCCAGCAGCAGCATCAGCGTGGTCTTACCGGACCCGTTGGCGCCGGTGATCGCCACGTGCTCGCCGACGTCGACCGACAGGCTCAAGGGGCGCAACGCGTCGCGCGCGGCGTTGGGATACCGGAACCGAGCGTCGACCAGACGGACCGGAACCGGTGCGACCGGGCCGGATTCGTCGGGCGGCTCGAGCTTGTGCACATCGGGGATGCCACGCAAGCGGTCCAGCACCCGCGACAACGCCCACCATCCGACCAGAGTGACGACCATGATCGAGAACATCGCGTAGACCATCAGCAGCGCAGGCCAATACTCCAGGGCGACGCCGAACATGTGCCGCGCATCCTCGGCCGCAGGCCGGAACGGCTCGAAGCGCGACATCACCGAGACCACACCGTCGAAGTTGGCGGTCATCGCCTCGAACGTCAGCGTGCGCAGCCGAACCAGCACGGTCAATGCGGCGATGATGAAGAGACCGAACACCACGCCGGCCACCAGGCCCACCGCTATGACCGTCGGGGTGCCACGCCCGCGGCGCTTCATGATGCCGGCCAGCCCACCGACGTAGGCGCAGTTGACCACGACCATGAGCCCGCTGACACCGGCAATGAGGAAGGCGACGACGCTCGCCGCGACCGTCGACGCGAGCAACACCCGCAAGCGGTAGCGGTAACCCAGCAGTCCCATCGGCACGGTGGTGAGAAGCGAAAGTCCCCCGGCGAACGGCACGACGACGGAGATGATCGCCAACGCGGCGGCCAGCGCAGCCATCACAGAGGCTTGCGCCATCTCGACGGGCGACAGGGACCGGCCTACGGGGCGATCGAGCGACGGCCGGGAGGGCTGCTGCGCAGGGGCCTCCGGTCTCGTCGCGGTCATCACCCGATTCTGCCAGCCGCCGCGGGCTGCTCGGGGGTTCGGCCTGCCGCGGCCAGGGCCGCCTGTGGGAAAGCTGTGAGAAATGACACCGGACAGCCGGGCGACAACATAGTATTTCTATGTAAATATGGTCGGTATGAGTCCGACGCCCACCCAGGAGCACCCCGGCGCCGCGTCCGCGTCGCACGCGGGCTTGGGTTCTGAGCTGCTCACCGTCGTCGCCCGGCTCAACCGGCTGGCCACCCAGCGAATCCGGCTGCCGCTGCCGTGGGCGCAGGCCCGGCTGCTCAGCACGATCGACGACCAGGGCGAGGCCCGCATCTCAGATCTGGCTGAACTCGACCACTGCTCGCAGCCGACGATGACCACGCAGGTGCGGCGCCTCGAGGACGCCGGCTTGGTGGCCCGCACCCCCGATCCCGACGATGCGCGTGCGGTCCGCATTCGCATCACCCCTGAGGGCAAGACCATGCTGACCCAGGTCCGCGCCGACCGCGCCGCGGTGATCGATCCGCGCATCGAGCGCCTCTCGGACGAGGACCGCGAAATTCTGTCGACCGCCGTCGGAGCGCTGCATCGTCTGCTCGACGACCTCGACACGTCACCGAAGTAGTTAGGAGTGAGCCACTCATGTGGCGTCAACCCAAGGCCGTCTGGGCCGTTGCGTTCGCATCCGTCGTCGCGTTCATGGGCATCGGACTCGTCGATCCGATCCTGAAACCGATCGCCGACAATCTCAACGCCACACCGTCGCAGGTGTCGCTGCTGTTCACCAGCTACATGGCCGTCATGGGCGTGGCGATGCTGGTCACCGGCGTGGTGTCGAGCCGTATCGGCCCGAAGCGCACGCTGCTGCTCGGCCTGGTGATCATCATCGCCGGCGCCGGACTCGCCGGGATGAGCGACACCGTGATGGGCATCGTCGGCTGGCGCGCACTGTGGGGCCTAGGCAATGCCCTGTTCATCGCCACCGCGCTGGCCACCATCGTCAACTCTGCACGCGGCTCGGTCGCTCAGGCGATCATCCTCTACGAAGCCGCGCTGGGCCTCGGCATCGCAGTCGGCCCATTGGTCGGCGGTGTGCTGGGTGGAATCTCTTGGCGTGGGCCGTTTTTCGGGGTGTCGGTGCTGATGGCCGTCGCCCTGGTGGTGACCGCGCTGCTGTTGCCCGAGACGCCGCGACCGCAGCGGATGACGACGCTGGCCGACCCGTTCCGCGCACTGCGGCACCGAGGTCTGCTCGGGGTCGCGGTCACCGCGCTGCTCTACAACTTCGGCTTCTTCACCCTGCTGGCGTTCACGCCGTTCCCACTCGACATGAACGCGCACGAGATAGGGCTGATCTTCTTCGGCTGGGGCCTGTGCCTCGCCTTCACCTCGGTGGTGGTGGCACCCCGGTTGCAGCATCGCTTCGGCACCGTCCGCGTCCTGCTGCTGAATCTGCTGTGTTTCTCGGCACTTTTGGCCGTGATGGCCGTCGGCACCGACAACAAGACCATCCTGGCCACCTGCGTGGTCATCGCCGGTCTGTTCATCGGCATCAACAACACGCTGATCACCGAAACGGTCATGAAGGCTGCGCCCGTCGAACGCGGTGTCGCCTCGGCGGCCTACAGCTTCATGCGGTTCGGCGGCGCCGCCGTCGCACCGTGGCTGGCCGGCGTGCTCGGTGAGCGGGTCAGCGTGCACCTGCCGTTCTGGGTCGGCGCGGGTGCGGTGCTGCTCGGCGCCGGGGTGCTGGCGGTGACCGCCCGGCACCTGAGTGGGATCGACGCTCCCGACGAAGATGACGTCGAGGAGATCACCGAGCAGGCCACTGCGGTGACCATCGGCAGCGACAGCTGAAACCGTTGTCGCTCAACGCCTGAGCGCTCACATCCAGACGGCGGCCTTGTCGCTTTCCCTGGGCTGAGCCAGCGGATGGCCCTTGCCCAACAAGTCGCCGGTGATGACGCCACAGAACCGGTACATCGAGATGTCGAAGATCCCGTTTTGCATGGGCTGCTCGATGAAATGCCCCAGGCGCTCGGCCCCGATGAACACCGCCATCAGCAGCAGGCCGATGATCACGCCCGCGTAGGGGTGTGACGAGCCGTCGAGCCTGCTGAACGCCATGATCGCGAAGAACCAGGCCAGCCCGCGGACGAAGACCTCGTATTGCAGCGGGATCGGCTCATTGCGGATGCGTTCCAGACCGCTCTGAGCGGCCACCAGCGCGGTGTTGACGCTCATCAGCATCACGCGGGCCTGGTTGTCGATATGTCCATTCGCCGAAAGGGTTTGGATGTCGACCGCTTGGCGGGTCATCAGATCGGTGGCGCCGATGTCGGCGGGATCTTCCGGTGTCAGATCAGCGACGCCCGCCAGCGCTGGGATCTTGCGCAGATCCGCGGCGAGCTGCCACGCATAACGCACCTGCCTGCGCCGCATCCGGCTCAGAATGCCCGCCATCTCCGGGGAACCGGAGTCCACCGAGCACAGCGTGTTGTCGGTGGCACGGGAGTTGATGATGACGTTGCCCCACAAGGTTCGGGCTTCCCACCACCGGTTGTAGGCGGTGGTGTTGCGGAAGCCGATAAACACCGAAGCGCCGATACCCAACACCGACAGCACCGCCGAGGCGTAGTCGATCTGGGTGGGATCGGGAATGGGGATCAAGATCGCGGCCACCACGATGATCGCCAGCAGATCCCAGCGCATCTGCCACCACACGAGGCCCGACACCTTCAGTGGGCCCAGTTTCCCGACGCTACGGATCACCGCGACAGCGTATTGCTCATAGGGCGGCGTCGACGAGATTTCCGACCGCATAGGTGGCGGCGATCGCGATGGCGCCGAACGCCAACTGCCTTCCGGCGCCGAGCCACATCGAGCCCTTCGTGAACTTCGCGGCCACGGCACCGGCCACCAACAAGCCAACTCCACTGCACACCAGGCCGAGCCACAGCTGGTGGGAACCGAACAGGTACGGAAGCAGCGGGACGATCGCGCCCAGCGCGAACATCACGAACGACGACACCGCCGCGATCACCGGGGAGGGCTTCTCCCGCGGGTCGACGCCCAGCTCCTGGGACAGGTGGAAGTGCACGGCCTGGTCCTCGTCGCGATGGATCTCCTCGGTGGCCTGACGGGCGGTGGCCTCGGACATCCCCATGTCCATCAACATCGCCACCAGCTCGACTCGTTCGGCATGGGGATGGAGTTCGAACGAGCGCCGTTCGATGCGCACCTGGGAATCGATCTGCTCGTTGGCGGTGGTGACGGACGTATATTCGCCGAGCGCCATCGAGAATGCGCCAGCGAGCAATCCGGCGACTCCGCTGAGCACCACGGTGTGCGCCCCGGCGCCGGCTGCGACACCGGCGATCAGCGCGCTGTTGGAGACCAATCCGTCCATGGCCCCGAAGGTCGCCGCACGCAGCCAGCCTCCGGTGACGTCGGGGTGGGAGTGATCGATGTCGTGGGGCAGGTGTCCCGCTGCGGGGTCCCCCTCGGACGCGGCCATGTGCGCCATTGAACGCCAGCCCGTGGAGTCACTTTCACTGAGGTTGGCCTGTGTTTGCCACATCCGCGTTTGCCAAATGCGCTGCGGGGATACCTTCATGCCATGACCACCACTGCGGAGCACCTCCGGAACGCGCTCGACGGCCGTTGGCGAGACGTCAAGAACGCCGTGCGGGACGAACTTTCCACCGAAGTCTTCCGGCCGCACTACACACCCAACACCGTCATCGCTCGCGCGAAGGTAGCTGAGCAGATGAAGATCATGGCGGCCAAGGGCGCCGCTGAAGACGGCTTCCGCAAGGAGCACGGCGGTAACGGCGATGTGGGCGCCGCCGTCACCCGCATCGAGATGCTCGCGATGTCCGACCTGTCGCTGATGGTCAAGGCGGGCGTGCAGTGGGGATTGTTCGGCGGCGCGGTCGAGAACCTCGGCACTGAGCGCCACCACAAGGCCTACGTCCAGCGCATCATCGACCTGGACCTGATGGGCTGCTTCGGTATGACCGAGACCGGTCACGGCAGCGATGTCCAAGCGTTGGAGACCACCGCCACCTACGACCCGGCGACCCAGGAGTTCGTAATCAACTCCCCCACACCGACGTCGCGCAAGGACTACATCGGTGGTGCGGCCGAAACCGCCAAGGTGTCAGCGGTTTTCGCTCAGCTGATCACCAACGGAGAATCGCACGGCGTGCACTGCTTCGTCGTTCCCCTGCGTGACGAGGACGGCAACGACCTGCCCGGCATCACCACCTCGGACTGTCACTACAAGGGCGGTCTCCCCGGCGTCGACAACGGCCGGATCATGTTCGACAACGTACGCATCCCCCGCGACAACCTGCTGAACAAATACGGCGACGTCGCAGCGGACGGCACCTACTCCTCCCCCATCGAGAACGTGAACCGGCGGTTCTTCACAATGCTGGGCACATTGATCCGCGGCCGGGTCACCGTCGGCGGCAGTGCGGCGGCTGCCGGCCGGGTGGCTCTGGACATCGCGGTGCGATACGCCTTGCAGCGCAAGCAGTTCAGTGCACCCGACGACGATGACGAAGTGCTGATCATGGACTACCTGGTGCACCAGCGCCGGTTGTTCCCGCTGATAGCCCGCTCCTATGCATTGCAGTTCGCCCAGAACGAGCTGGTGGCCCGGTTGCACGACCTTCAGACCTCGGACAACCCGGACGCCGAGGAACAGCGCGAGCTCGAATCCCGGGCGGCCGGGCTGAAGGCGGCCAACACCTGGCACACCAGCACCGCCATTCAGGAAGCCCGCGAAGCATGCGGTGGCGCAGGCTATCTCGCGGAGAACCGGCTGATCGCGCTGCGCGCGGACACCGACGTGTTCACCACGTTCGAGGGTGACAACCATGTGCTGACCCAACTGGTCGCCAAGGAACTGCTGACCGCCTACGCCGACGACATCAAGGGTATGAGCCCGGTGGAGTGGGTGCGCTTCGCCGCCAACTTCGCCGGCGACCGCGTGCTGAAAAGGACTGCGGCTGAGACGATCATGCAGACCATCCTCGATTCCCGCCAGGACAACGAGGAAGAAGGCAGCCTGTTCAACCGCGGCACCCAGGTCCAGATGTTCGAGGACCGCGAGGAGTACCTGCTGGCGTCGGTGGCGCGCCGGCTGCAGCGTAAGTCCAAGGAGATGTCGGCATTCGACGCATTCAATGCCGTGCAGGATCACGTGCTGCACACCGCCAAGGCGCACATCGACCGGATCGTGCTCGAGGCGTTCGTCGCCGGTATCGACGCCTGTGAGGACGACGAGGCCCGCAACATCCTCGGCATGGTGTGCGACCTGTACGCGCTGACTGTGATCGAGGACGACAAGGCGTGGTTCATCGAGCACCGGTTCTTGTCCACCGAGCGCGCCAAGGCCGTCACCCGCGGCATCAACCAGCGCTGCCGCGACCTTCGGCCGCACGCCGAGCTGCTGGTCGACGGCTTCGGGATTCCCGAACAGCTTCGCTACGCCGAGATGCTGCACCCGGAGAACATCCGCGACTAGCGGTTTTGGCAATTTTGACAAAACTGCGCGTGTGACTCGGTAAGGTCGCGGCCGTGGAGCTCACGCTGCAGCGCATTGGCGCATGGTGCGGAACGATCATGATCGTGCTGTATGGCACCTGCATGTCGGGGTTGGCGCGGCTGTTCCCGCCGATCTCGCCGGTGTGGTCGCCGACGGAGGTCGCCGACTTCTTCATCGACCACAAGATCTGGATCCGCATCGGTATCGCCGGCTGCCTGCTGACCTCGGTCATTGCCCTTCCGTTCCTGGCCACCATCGTGCTGCGGATCCGTCGCGTCGAAGGACGCTGGGGCATGTTGTCGATGACGCAGTTGTTCGCGGCGACGATATTCGTTCCCGCGCTGCTGTTCCCGTTCCTCGTGCTGGCCGCGGCGGCGTTTCGGCCCGAGAGCAGGTCGCCGGAGATCACCCAGGCGCTCAACGACGTGTTCTGGCTGATGTTCATCGGCATCGTCGGCACCATCATCATGCAGAACATCACCCTGGCGATCGCGTCGTTCATCGACAGCACCGAACCGCAGACGTTCCCCCGCTGGTACGGCTACCTCAACCTGTGGGTGGCGCTGCTGTCGCTGCCCGGCTGCGTGGTCGTGGTGTTCAACGACGGCCCGCTGGCGTGGCACGGGGTGTTCGCGTTCTACATCCCCGGGCTGGCGCTGACGGTGTGGATGTTCAGCACCACCTACGTACTCAATCGCGGCATCAAGGCGCAGCAACGCGCCGAACAAGCATGACGGCAGGCGCACCCACCACCGCAGGCCGCCGCATCCCGGGCGAACAGGGCACCTGGGTCTTCCTGCTCGGCGACATGCTGGTGTTCGCCGCCTTCTTCGCCACCTTCATGGTCGAAAGGTCAAAAGCTCCAGAGGTTTTCGACGCCGCCCGAAAGACGTTGCATGTCAACATCGGGTTGGTCAACACCCTGGTGCTGCTCACCAGCTCGCTGTTCGTGGTGGCGGCGATCGGTGGTCTGCGAACCGGTGCGCGGGCGATCGCCGCACGGGCACTGGTAATCGCAGCCTTCTGCGGCGTGGTGTTCGTGACACTGAAGGTGACCGAATACGTCCTGCTGGTTCAGACCGGGCACACCGCCGGCGTCAATCACTTCTACCTGTACTACTTCATCCTCACCGGACTGCATCTGCTGCACGTCTGCATCGGCATCCTGGTGCTGGCGCTGATGATGACCCAGACTCGGCGCACCGAGCTGTCGGCGACCCGGCTGGCGGTCATCGAGGGCGGCGGCTGCTTCTGGCACCTGGTCGACCTGCTGTGGATCGTCCTGTTCCCACTCCTGTACCTGGTGAGCTGATGCTGCAGTTAATGCGTAACCGGGCCGGCGTGAGCTGGCTGATCCTGGTGGCCGCGACGCTGGCGTCGTTCGCACTGGGGGCCGACCACGGCACCGGCTCGCTGGTGGCCGTCGCGGTGCTGGGAATCGCGGCGATCAAGGTGCGACTGGTGGGCCTGGACTTCATGGAGTTGCGGCACGCGCCGATCCCCCTGCGGGTGGCGTTCGAGGTTTACTGCGTGGCGTTGTGGGCGCTGCTGTCCGGCCTGTATCTGTGGCTGTGACGCGCTGACCCTGGGAGTTCTTGCTCCCCCGCTTGGACTCGAACCAAGAACCGTCCGATTAACAGTCGGAAGCTCTGCCAATTGAGCTACAGGGGACTATCTGCAGCCCGCGTGAACGCTTTCGCGCTGATGCGGACCGGAGAGTGACTCTAGCTTACCGGGGACCCCGGATGCCAAACCGGCGGGCGCGCGCCAACACAGGTACGTCAGGCAGGATGGAGGAGCGAGAATTCAGGAAGGGAATGCAGTGATCCAGTATCTGGCCGTGCTCGGCGTGGGTTATGTGTTGGGCACCAAGGCTGGCCGTAAGCGCTACGAGCAGATCGTCGGCACCTACCGCGCCATCACCGACAATCCCGCCACCAAAACCGTGATCGACGCCGGACGCCGCAAGCTCGCCGACCGGGTGTCACCGGACCCGGACCCGAAGATGGTCACACTGACCGAGATCGACGCCAACACCACCGTGGTGGAACCACAGCGGTCGGAGAAGTAGGCACGACGACATCGACCTCACGGTCGTCAATCGCGAAAAATCACAGCCCTCAGGTCGATCTCGCGACCTGGATCGGCTTCTAGCCCAGCGGGATGCTGATGGTCTGCCCCGGCAACAGCGGGCCGGTGCTCACACCGATACCGCCACCGGGCATCGACCCCGCGTCAGGACCGTAGACGCCGAACTGCGGCGTGCCGATGCTGACGTTGTTGTTCGAGTACGACAGGCACTGCCCGTCGCCTCGCGAGCCGAACCAGGCCAGGCAGGTGCCGCCGGTGGCCGTGGTGGTCGACGAGGTGGAGTGCTCCAGTGCCACCAGGGCCGGCACCGCAGCCGCAGCCACGGCGAGCGCACCGAAGGTGGCGATACGCCGGGCACGAGAGTTCGCGGTAGTCATATCTGACCTTTCGCCGGAGACAGGCAGCACGTTAACCATAACCCGATGCCAGTTTTCACGCAGTGAGGTCATCGCCGCTGGCTTGTTCCAGCAGGCTGCGCCGATATGCCTCCAACGCGACCAGGTCACCGAACAGTGCGTGGTACTCGTCGCCCTGCTCCACCGGCGACATCCGCTGCAGCTTGGACTTGACCTCGGCGACCTGACGGCCCACCCAGACCTCCTGCAGCCGGGCCAGCACGCTGGCGACGTAACGCGGCAGCTTCTCTTCCTCTTCGACCCGGATCCCCTCGACCCCGAGCTCGGTGATCAGGCCTTCGGTCAGCGGCGCACCGGCCCGCTCGCGCACGGTATCGATCCACTGGCCTCCGACAATGCCCGACGAGGTGCCGCCGGCTGCCTCGATCGCGAGCCGCACCGCCGCATACCCGGGGTGGGTGAAACTCTCCACGGTCAGCGAGTCGAACACCGGGCCGGCCAGCGCCGGGTACTGCAGGGCGGCTTTGAGCGCCTCCCGCTGCGGCCACAGGGTCGGGTCACGCGGGTCGGGACGCCGGGCCCCGGCCTCGGTGACCTTGTTGCGGGCGGGAGTGGCACGTTTGTTGTCGCGGCCCCCCGGTTTGTGGCCGGCTTCCTCCCGCACCCGCGCGATCACCTGAGCGACGTCGTCCCAACCGACCCAGCCGGCGAGCTGACGCGCGTACTCGTCGCGCAGCGTGGGGTCTTTGATCTGGGCGACCATCGGCACGCAGCGGCGCAACGCCGCCACCCTGCCCTCGGCGGATTCCAGATCGAGCTCGGCCAGTGCGGTGCGGATCGCGAACTCGAACAGCGGCGTGCGCCGCGCCACCAGGTCGCGCAGCGCCGTGTCCCCCTGGGCCAGCCTCAGGTCACACGGGTCCATGCCGTCGGCGGCCACCGCCACGAAGCTCTGCCCGGCGAGGTTCTGCTCGCCGGCGAACGCCTTGAGCGCGGCCGCGCGGCCGGCCGCGTCACCGTCGAAGACGTAGATCAGCTCGCCGCGAAAGAACTTGTCGTCCATCATCAACCGCCGCAGCATCGACAGGTGTTCGTCGCCGAACGCGGTGCCGCAGGACGCGACCGCGGTGGTGACACCAGCCAGATGCATCGCCATCACGTCGGTGTAGCCCTCGACGACGACGGCCTGATGTCCCTTGGCGATATCGCGCTTGGCCAGGTCGATGCCGAACAGCACGTTCGACTTCTTGTAGAGCACGGTCTCAGGGGTGTTGACGTACTTGGCTTCCATCTGGTCGTCGGCGAAGATGCGGCGGGCGCCGAAGCCGACAGTCTCGCCGCTGGCGGTGCGGATCGGCCACAGCAACCTGCGGTGGAAGCGATCCATCGGCCCGCGCCTGCCCTCGCGTGACAGCCCGGCGGCCTCGAGCTCCTTGAATTCGAAGCCCTTGCGGATCAGATGCTTGGTCAGCGAATCCCAGCCCGACGGCGCGAACCCGCAGCCGAACTGGCGGGCCGACGCGGCATCGAAATTGCGCTCGGTCAGGTACTGCCGCGCGGGCGCGGCCTCCTCGGATTCCAGTGCGGCAGCATAGAATTCCTGCGCGGCGGCGTTGGCGGCGATCAGCCGGCTACGGCTGCCACGGTCGCGCTGCACACTGGTTCCGCCGCCGCTGTAGGTCACCGTGTAGCCGACGCGGTCGGCCAGCATTTCCACGGCCTCGACGAAGCTGACGTGCTCGATCTTCTGGATGAACGCGTAGGCGTCGCCGCCCTCGCCGCAGCCGAAGCAGTGGAAATGACCGTGATTGGGCCGCACATGGAACGACGGCGACTTCTCGTCGTGGAACGGGCACAGGCCCTTCATCGAATCGGCGCCGGCCCGGCGCAGCTGCACGTAGTCGCCGACGACGTCTTCGATGCGGACCTGGTCACGGATCGCGGCGATGTCGCGTTCGGAGATCCGGCCTTTGCGGTCCCCACCTCCGCTCACCGCTGTCGTCATCGGCACAGTCTAGGACGCGGATCCACCGGCGATGTGCGCGTCGATGCGCTCCACCCGGCCTTCGGTGTAGGACGCGAGCTGGTCGACGACGACGCGCATCCGCCCCGCGTCGTCGGCGGCGGCGGTGAACTCCGGAGCGAACACCGGATCGAGCGTCGCGGGTGCGCCGTCCAGCAACCAGCTCGCCACCCGGTGGATCCGGTCCCGTTGCTGCGCCTGCAGTTCCAGGTGCCGCGGGTCGGACATGATGAACTGCAAAGCCAGCGTCTTGAGCAGCGCCACCTCGGCGCGGACCGTCGCGGGCACCTGCAGATCGGCCTGGTAGCGCACCAGCGGCTGCGGCCCGGCGACCTCGTGGGTCAACCGAACTGCCGCCGAGGCGAACCGGCCGACCAGTTCACTGGTCAGCCGCTTGAGTGCGACCGAGGCGGCGAGCGTGCCGTCATACTTGCCGACGCCGGCGACCACCGGCAGCTGGGACAACCGCTCGGCGGCGGCCTCGAGATCGGCGGGGGCAATCGTGCTCGACTTCCCCAGCGCGCCCAGCGCCGCCGCGGCGTCGGCGTCGGCCAGCACCCGCAGGTCGATGCGGCCCGACACCACGCCGTCTTCGACGTCGTGCACGGAGTAGGCCACGTCGTCGGCCCAGTCCATCACCTGCGACTCCAGGCACGGGCGTCGCGACGGCGCGGCGCCTCGCACCCACTCGGCCAGCGCCCGGTCGTCTTCGTAGAAGCCGAACTTGCGCACGCCCGGTTCGCGGAACCAGGGATACTTGGTGACGGCGTCCAGCCCGGCGCGGGTCAGGTTCAGTCCCACGCTGCGGCCTTGTCCATCAAGCACTTTCGGCTCGATGCGGGTCAGGATGCGGAAGTTCTGGGCGTTGCCTTCGAAGCCGCCGCAGACGGCTGCGAACTCGTCGAGCGCACGTTCCCCGTTGTGGCCGTATGGCGGATGGCCGATGTCGTGGGCGAGCCCGGCCATGTCCACCAGGTCGGCGTCGCATCCCAGCGGCAGCGCCATCCCCCGCCCGATCTGGGCGACCTCCAACGAATGGGTCAGCCTGGTGCGCGGGTTCTCGCTCTCCCGCGGACCGACAACCTGAGTCTTGTCGGCCAGTCGGCGAAGAGCGGCACAGTGCAGCACGCGCGCACGGTCGCGGGCGAAGTCGGTGCGATGCTCCGTCGACGTGCCGGGCAGCCCGGCAGTCTTCGGCGGCTCGTGCACCACCCGTTCACGGTCGGCCTCGTCGTAGTGGCCGTGCTCATTCGTTGTCACCGACGCACAGTCTGCCAGCACCGGCCCTACTACATTTGACGGTCATGCGCCTCGCACGTCTGTTCAGCCTGCTCGCGGCCATCCTGACCACCGCCACCCTGGTGGCGCCCGCCGCGACAGCCGAGCCGCCCTTCCGGCTGCCGGATTACGTCACCGACAACGCCGGCGTGCTGGCCGGCGGCCAACTGGCCAGCGTGCAGAACGCCGTCGACAGCCTCTACCGCGAGCGCAACGTCCGGCTGTGGGTCGTGTTCGTCGACTCCTTCGCCCCCAAGAGTGCGGTGGGTTGGACCGAGGAAACCCGTCTGGCCAGCGATCTGAGCAACCAGGACGCGATCCTGGCGGTAGCGACCGGGCAGCGTTCCTACGCTTTCCTGGTGCCGACCGCTGCGGCCGGCGGCGCGAAGATCGACGATCTGCGTCACGACAAGATCGAGCCCGCGCTGCACAACGGCGACTGGGCGGGCGCCGCGATCGCGGCGGCGGACGGCCTGGCGGCCAAGACCACCAGCAGCGGTGGCGGGTTCTCGCTCCTGCCGCTGGTGATCATTCTCGGCGTCATCGTGCTGGCGGTGGTGGTTTTGCTGGTGTGGAGCCGCCGGCGGCGGCGCAAGCGGCACGACGCCGAGGTGGCCGCCGCGAAGCGGGTCGACCCCACCGATCCCAATGCCCTGGCCTCGGTTCCACTCGACGCCCTCGACGAACTGTCCCGCTCGATCGTCGTCGACGTCGACAATGCCGTGCGCACCAGCTCCAACGAATTGACCTTGGCACAAGAAGAATTCGGTGAGCAGCAGACGCAACCGTTCGTGCGCGCCGTCGAAAACGCCAAAGCCACCCTGCAGCAGGCGTTCAACGTACGGCAGCAGCTCGACGACGCGGTGCCCGAAACCCCGGCCCAGCGCCGCGATCTGCTGACCCGGGTGGTGGTCGCCGCCGCGCGGGCCAACCGCGAGCTGGACGCCCAGAACCAGGCGTTCCATCAGCTGCGCGACCTCGTCATCAACGCACCCGACCGGCTGGACACCTTGACCCAGAAGCTGGTCGACGTCAGTGCCCGCATCGATCCCGCCCAGGGCACGTTGACGCAGCTGCACACCGAATTCGCCGAGTCCGCGCTGGCTTCTGTGGCGCGCAATGCCGCCGCCGCCAAGGAGCGGCTGGACTTCGCGGACAACTCGATCAGCCGGGCCCGCGAGCTGGTGGCCAAACCGGTCGCCGGTGAGCAGAGCGAACTGGTCGATTGTGTGCGCGGCGCGGAAGCCGCTCTGCAGCAGGCCAGTTCGATGCTCGACGCGGTCGACAGCGCGGCCAGCGACATCCGGCGCGCGGTCGCCACCCTGCCCGCGGCGATCGCCGACACCCAGCAGGGCATCAACCAGGCCGTGGCTCAGCTGACCCAGGGCGGGCTGTCCAACACCGCCGAGCTGACGGCTGCCCGCGACGCCGCCGTCGCGGCGGTGACCGCGGCCCAGACCAACGGATCAGCCGACCCGTTGGGGGCGTTCACCCAGCTGACCCAAGCCGACGCCGATCTGGACCGGCTGCTGGCCAGCGTCGCCGAAGAGCGCGAGAACGCCGAACGGCTCGGCCGGTCCTACGACCAGGCGTTGTTCACCGCGCAGTCGCGGGTGCGTTCGGTGTCGGACTACGTCGACACCCGCCGCGGCAGCGTCGGGCCCGAGGCGCGCACCCGCCTCAACGAGGCCGTGCGTCAGCTCGAGGCCGCGCAGGCCAAACGGAAGACCAACGTCACCGAGGCGATCGCGCATGCCAATGGCGCGTCGATGCTGGCCGCCCAAGCGCAGCAGCTGGCCAACAACGACGTCCAGTCCGCGCAGCGCAGCTACATGAATCACTATGGCGGCGTTGGCGGTTCGTCGAACATGGGCGCCGTCATCGGCGGCATCATCCTCGGCAACATCCTGTCCGGCGGCATGCGCGGCGGCTTCGGTGGTGGCTTCGGTGGCGGTGGCGGATGGTCGTCGACGACCTTCGGCGGATCGTCAGGCGGCTCCGACGGCGGCGGGATGCTGGGCGGTGGTGGCCGCTTCTAGTCTCTCCGGGTTCACTTGTCGTAATCGTTGCATCGGAACGGCCCCGCCCAGGATTGGTCGTGGTTCGCGGCGAGGAAACGCAATACCTCCTTGTCGTCGCCCTGCCGTTTCGGGTCGAAGACGATCACTTCGCCGGTGGCGAAGACGACGTTGACCCCGAGTCCTTTCGCGAGGCTGCGCACCTCGTCCTCGTTACCGAGTTCGCCGCCGTTCCAACGAATGGTCTTGGTGAATTGCGGAAAGATTTCGGACTGGCAGTGATCAAACGCTGCTCGGGCCGCATCCTGCCGACTGAATGTCACGTTCATCACCAGCAGGACGATTCCGCCGACAATCGCGGCGAGGCCGAACGCCAAGAACTTGGCGAAGTTGACCGCCTCGTATGTCGAGGAGTGTTCGGTCTTGTTCCGGAACTTCCACCCCTCGTCGAGGAAGAAGGCGAGCTTGGGCCGGGCGGACAGAAACAGCGCAACCAGCCCGAGGAAGATCAGAAAGATCGCGACAACGAGCATCGTGACCTCCTGCGGTCAGCGGCCAGTCAGTCGGGTTGCCAGGTAGTCGACCACCGAGTCGATGCCGATGCGCTCCTGGGTCATCTGGTCGCGCTCGCGCACGGTGACCGCATGATCCTCGAGGGTGTCGAAGTCGACGGTCACGCAGTACGGCGTGCCGATCTCGTCCTGGCGGCGGTACCGGCGGCCGATGGCACCGGCGTCGTCGAACTCGATGTTCCAGTTCTTGCGCAACTCCGCGGCCAGATCCTTGGCTTTCGGGCTGAGGTCGGCGTGCCGCGACAGCGGTAGTACCGCGGCCTTCACCGGCGCGAGCCGCGGGTCCAGCCGCAGCACCGTACGCTTGTCCACCCCACCCTTGGCGTTCGGCGCCTCGTCCTCGGCGTAGGCGTCGACGAGGAACGCCATGAACGAACGCGTAAGTCCCGCTGCGGGTTCGATGACATACGGGACGTAGCGGGTGTCGGCGGCCTGGTCGTAGAACGACAGGTCGGTGCCGGAATGCTGCGAGTGCGTCTTGAGGTCGAAGTCGGTGCGGTTGGCGATGCCTTCGAGCTCGCCCCACGGATTGCCCTGGAAACCGAACTTGTACTCGATGTCGGTGGTGCCGGCCGAGTAGTGCGACAGCTTCTCCTTGGGATGTTCGAAGAGGCGCAGGTTCTCGGGGTTGATGCCGAGGTCGGTGTACCACTTCAGCCGAGTCTCGATCCAGTACTGGTGCCACTCGGGTGCGGTGGCCGGCTCGACGAAGAACTCCATCTCCATCTGCTCGAACTCGCGGGTGCGGAAGATGAAGTTGCCGGGGGTGATCTCGTTGCGGAAGCTCTTGCCGATCTGGCCGATACCGAACGGCGGCTTCTTACGCGAGGTGGTCACCACGTTGGCGAAATTCACGAAGATGCCCTGCGCGGTTTCCGGGCGCAGGTAGTGCATGCCCTCCTCGGCTTCGATCGGCCCGAGGTAGGTCTTGAGCATCATGTTGAATTCGCGGGGTTCGGTCCACTGGCCCTTGGTGCCGCAGTCCGGGCAGACGATCTCGGTCATGGCGACCGATTCGGGGTCCGCGATTCCCTTCTTCTCGGCGTATGCCTCTTGAAGGTGATCCTGGCGGTGACGCTTGTGGCAGTTGAGGCACTCGATGAGCGGATCGTTGAACACCTCGACGTGGCCGGAAGCCACCCACACCTCGCGCGGAAGGATGATCGAGCTGTCCAGGCCCACGACGTCGTCGCGGCCGGTCACCACCGACCGCCACCACTGCCGCTTGATGTTCTCCTTGAGCTCGACGCCCAGTGGGCCGTAGTCCCAGGCCGATTTGGTCCCGCCGTAGATCTCGCCGGCTGGATAGACCAAGCCGCGACGCTTGGCCAGGTTGACGACGGAATCGATGACGGACGCCACGGTGGGTGCCACTCCTGTTCTGTGAACGGACAACAGCCCCATAGCCTAGCGACCTCTTGCCGGACCCTTTGACATGCGTGATCGTGCATGGAAAAGTGGGGCATCAACTGGAAATCGTTTCCAATAACGCGGAGGTGCTGAATGACCACCGCCACCGACCATGCCGCACTGCTGGAACGCGCCGGTGAGCTGTTGCGCGCGCTGGCCGCCCCGGTGCGTATCGCGATCGTTCTGCAATTGCGGGAGTCCCGGCGTTGCGTGCACGAGCTCGTCGACGCCCTCGACGTCCCGCAGCCCCTCGTCAGCCAGCACCTGCGAATCCTGAAGGCCGCCGGGGTGGTTGCCGGCGAACGATCCGGGCGGGAAGTGATGTACCGACTGGTCGACGAGCACTTGGCCGAGATCATCGTCGCCGCCATCAGCCACGCCGGCGAGGAGCACTCGTGACCGGAGCTGACATCCGTCCGCGCGCCGGCGCGGGCGGCGTGCGTGCGACTCGTCAGCGGGCGTCCATCATCGCGCTGCTCGACACCGTCGACGAGTTCCGCTCGGCGCAGGAGTTGCACGACGAGCTGCGCCGCCGCGGCGAGAACATCGGGCTGACCACGGTGTACCGGACGCTGCAGTCACTGTCGGCGGCCGACCTGGTGGATATGGTGCGCACCGATACCGGGGAGTCGGTCTACCGGCGCTGCGCCGGCGCGGACCATCATCATCATCTGGTGTGCCGTAGTTGCGGCGCGGCGGTGGAGGTCAGCGGACGCGAAGTCGAAGCCTGGGCCGCGGAAGTGGCTCAGGAACATGGCTTTTCAGACGTCAGCCACACGATCGAGTTGTTCGGCACCTGCGGGCAGTGCCGCGGCTGAGCTAGTCGACGAGCGCGCGGCGGGCATCGGCCCCACCGGCGAGCACCATCAGCACCAGCGTCTGCAGCGCATGATCGGCCAGCCCATCGCCGGGAAAGTTGTAGCGCAGCATGATGTCGCCCTTTTTGCCGGACTCGACGAACGTCACCGTCCCCAGCATCGTCGACTGTGCTTGCGCGGCAACACGTTTGCGAAGGTCGGCAGTCGGCGGCAGATCCCACCCGAGCACCTGCGTCACCGACACCATCTCGATGTCGTCGGCAATGGTGACGGTCCGCAACGATGCGAACGTCCCCTCGTAGCGCACCGTGAGCGCACCGTCCGGTTCCACCTCGACCGGCACGACCGCGCTCAGCGCGTCGGCCAACCGGGTGTCGAGTCCCATCTCAGGCCCGGCCGAAACGCCGGTTACGTTCGGCGTACTCCTCGCACGCCGCCCACAGGTCGCGCCGGTCGTAATCGGGCCACAGCTTGTCCTGGAACACGTATTCGGCGTAGGCGGCCTGCCACAGCATGAAGTTGCTCGCCCGCTGCTCCCCCGACGTCCTGATGAACAGGTCGACGTCGGGAATGTCTGGCCGGTGCAGGTGCTCGGTGATCGTGGCCTCGTTCACCCGTTCCGGGTCGACCCGGCCGGCCACCGCATCGCGCGCGATTTGCTTTGCCGCTTCGGCGATTTCGGCCCGCCCGCCGTAGTTCACGCAGTAGTTCACCGTGATGACGTCATTGCCGACCGTCATGTTCTCGGCGATGTCGAATTCCTTGATTACGCTGCGCCACATCCGCGCCCGCGACCCCACCCAGCGCATGTTGACGCCCATGGCGTCCAGGTTCTCCCGGCGCCGGCGCACCACCTCGCGGTTGAAGCCCATCAGGAACCGGACCTCTTCAGTACTGCGCCGCCAGTTCTCGGTGGAGAACGCATACACCGACAGGTGTTGGATACCGATCTCGATGGCTCCGCAGGTGATGTCGATCAGCACCGCCTCGCCCATTTTGTGGCCCTCGGTGCGGCTCAACCCGCGCTGCGTGGCCCAGCGCCCGTTGCCGTCCATCACGACCGCCACGTGCTTGGGCATCTGGGTGGCCGGGATTGCCGGCGGCACGGCCTTGGAGGTGTGCTGGGGCGGCCGGCGCGGGCCGCCGTCCGGTGCGGGCGGCAGCTCGGGAAACACGACCGGCCACACAGAGGTGTCCGGGAACATCGGGTAGTCGTCGGGCGCCGGGGGCAGCTGCGGAAAGGTCTCTTTCCGCCTGCGCTCAGCCCCCCGCCACGAGCTGGTCACCCGGTTCATCGCCATATGGCTCATCCTGCCTGAACATCTCCATCCCGTGGTCAGCGGCCCGCCGGTAGACACGCTCCACCAGCGGCAAAGTGCGCAACTGGCGTTCCAGATGCCACTGCAGATGCGCAGCCACCAAGCCGCTGGCGTGGCTGCGGTGCGACGGCGTCGAGGCCTCCGCAAGCTCCCAATCACCGTCGTGCAGCGCGGACATCAGGTCCAGCACCGCCTGAGGCGGCGTCGTCGAGCCGGACGGACGGCAATGCATACATACGCTGCCACCAGCAGCGATGTGGAACGCGCGGTGCGGTCCCGGCGCCGCGCAGCGAGCACATTCGGTCAGTGCCGGCGCCCAGCCGGCGATGCCCATGGCCCGCAGCAGATAGGCGTCCAGGACCAGCTCGCGGCTGCGTGCCCCGTCCGCCACCGCGCGCAACGCCCCGACTGTGAGCCGGTGCAGCGCCGGCGCCGGGGCGCGTTCCTCCCCGGCGAGCCGCTCGGCGGTCTCCAGGACCGCGCAGGCGCTGGTGTAGCGGCCGTAGTCGCTGACGATGTCGGTGGCGAAGGCGTCGATCGACACCACCTGGGTGACGATGTCCAGGTTGCGACCGGGGTGCAGCTGGACGTCGATGTGGGCGAACGGCTCCAGCCGGGAACCGAATTTGCTGCGGGTACGGCGCACGCCCTTGGCAACCGCGCGGACCAGACCGTGGTCGCGGGTCAGCAAGGTGACGATGCGGTCGGCTTCACCGAGCTTGTGCTGGCGCAGCACGACCGCCCGATCCCGATACAGCCGCATTCGACCAGTTTCCCACCGCATTGCGACATAACTGCGGACGCGCGCCGTTAGTCTCGACGTCGCCATGACAGCTCACCGGAGTTTGGGCAGGCCGCCGCGGTTTCCGACCATCGGTGAGCAGCTCTATCAGTTGGCCAGCGGCACGGTCACGTCCGCCGAACTGGTCCGCCGGTCGCTGCGTGCGATCACCGCCAGCCAGTCCACCCTCAACGCCTTCCGGGTGGTGCTGACCGAATCGGCACTCGCCGACGCCGCCGATGCCGATCGTCGGCGCGCCGCCGGCGAGCAGGCCCCGCTGCTGGGCATCCCCATCGCGGTCAAGGACGACGTCGACATCGCCGGCGTTCCGACCTCCTTCGGCACCGCCGGACCCGTGCGCCCCGCGACGCACGACTCCGAAGTGGTCCGCCGGCTGCGCGACGCCGGCGCGGTGATCGTCGGCAAGACCAACTGCTGCGAACTGGGCCAATGGCCGTTCACGAGCGGCGCCGCCTTCGGCCACACCCGTAATCCCTGGTCGCGCAAGCACACTCCCGGCGGCTCGTCGGGCGGCAGCGCCGCCGCCGTCGCGGCGGGCCTGGTCGCCGCGGCCATCGGCTCCGACGGCGCGGGCAGTGTCCGGGTGCCTGCCGCCTGGACCCACCTGGTCGGCATCAAGCCGCAGCGCGGTCGCATCTCGACCTGGCCGGTCCATGATCCGTTCAACGGGATCACCGTCAACGGGGTTTTGGCGCGCACGGTCGCCGATGCCGCGCTCGTGCTCGACGCCGTCTCGGGGAACCACGACGACGACCCGTTCAAGCCGCCACCGGTACGGATGACCGACTCCGTCGGGGCTGCCCCCGGGCCGTTGAAGATCGCGCTGTCGACGCGCTTCCCGTTCACGTTCTTTCCCGCCAGGCTGCATCCCGAGATCAGGGTCGCGCTCACCGGGATCGCCGAGCAGCTCGGCCTGCTGGGCCACACCGTGATGGCGGGCAATCCCAACTACGGCCTGCGGCTGCCGCTGACGTTCCTGCCCCGCTCCACCGCCGGGCTGCTGGAGTGGGTCGACCGGCTCGGTGACGACGTCACCTTCGACCCCCGCACCGAGTCCAACATGCGGATGGGCCGGCTGCTGTCGGGGTCGATGCTGCGCCGCGCCCGCGCTAGCGAGCCGAAGCTGCACCGCCGTGTTGGGGAGATCTTCCGCTCCGTCGACGTCGTGCTGGCCCCGACGACTGCGCAGCCGCCTCCCCCGGCCCGCACGTTCGACCGCCTGGGCCCGATGGGCACCGACCGCGCGATGATCGCGGCGTGCCCGGTGACGTTCCCGTGGAATCTGCTGGGCTGGCCGTCGATCAACGTTCCGGCCGGCTTCACCTCCGACGGCCTGCCGATCGGCGTGCAGCTGATGGGCCCGGCCAACAGTGAGCCGCTGCTGATCTCGCTGGCGGCCGAACTGGAGGCCATCAACGGATGGGCCAATAAGCAACCCGAGATCTGGTGGAACACCCCGGTACCCACCGATGACGAATAAATAGCCATTACGGGTGATTGTCGCTGCACGACGGCGTTGGTAGTACTTCTTCATGGCCGACACCAAGCACGACAGTGAGAAGCTCGTCCGCGACTTCCTCGGCTCCTGGGAGGACCGCGATCTCGAGATCATCTGCGGCTCATTCGCCGACGACGCGGTCTATCACAACGTGCCCGTCGCCCCCATCACCGGGATCGCAGGCATCCGCACGATCTTCCAGGCCTTCCTGGATGCGTTCGCCGAGGCCAAACTCGACATCGTCACGCTGGCCGCCGAACCCGGACTGGTGCTGGCCGAGCGCATCGACTACTTCACGATGAACGACGGCCGCAAGGTCGTGTTACCGGTCAACGGGGTGTTCGAAGTGCGAGACGGCAAAATCGTCCGGTTCAGTGACTATTTCGATCTCGCCGACTTCGAACAGCAGAGCGGGTTCACACTCTGAGAGCTAAAACCCCAGCCGGCCAAGCTGTTTGGGGTCGCGCTGCCAGTTCTTGGCGATCTTCACCCGCAGATCGAGGTAGACCTTGGTGCCGAGCAGCTTCTCGATCTGCGTACGGGCCACCGTCCCAACCTCTTTGAGCCGGGCGCCGCCCTTGCCGATGACGATGCCCTTCTGGCTGTCCCGCTCGACATACAGCACGGCGTGCACATCGATGAGGTCGTCACGGTCGGGCCGCTCTTCGATCTCCTCGATCACCACCGCCAGGGAGTGCGGCAACTCGTCGCGCACCCCTTCCAACGCCGCCTCGCGAATGAGCTCGGCCATCAACACTTCTTCGGGCTCGTCGGTGAGCTCGCCGTCGGGATAAAACGCCGGGCCGGGCTGCAACTGGCCGGCCAGCACATCGATGAGGATGTCGACCTGGTCCCCACGCGTCGCCGACACCGGCACGATCTCGGCCGCAGTGTCGCCGACCAGTTCGTGGACGGCGATCAGCTGTTCGGCCACCCGCTCCTTGGACACCTTGTCGATCTTGGTGACGATGACGACAAGCGTTGTGCGGGGGCGACGTCGCGGATCTGTTCGTAGATCCATCGATCGCCCGGTCCGATGTTCTCGTCGGCGGGAATGCACAACCCGATGACGTCAACTTCGGAGTAGGTGTCGCGGACCAGGTCGTTGAGCCGCTTGCCGAGCAGCGTGCGGGGGCGGTGCAGGCCGGGGGTGTCGACCAGAACGATCTGGAAGTCCGGGCGGTGCACGATGCCGCGAATGGTGTGGCGGGTGGTCTGCGGACGGTTGGAGGTGATCGCCACCTTGGTGCCGACGAGCGCGTTGGTCAGCGTCGACTTGCCGGTGTTGGGTCTGCCGACGAAGCAGACGAAGCCGGAACGGAATTCACTCTTCGCAGCGTCAGTCATCCTCGTCGTTTCCTTCTGGCTCGATCCGGCTGACCAGCACGGTGCCGATACGAAGCCGCCCTCGGTGGTCCCGGCCGCCTTCGGCCTGCAGACGAAGCCCGTGCGAGACGACCTCGGCGCCGGGCAGCGGCACCCTGCCGAGCTCGAGGGCCAGCAGACCGCCGACGGTGTCGACATCGAGATCGTCGGAGATCTCGATGTCGTAGAGCTCGCCGACGTCCTCGATCGGCAGGCGGGCCGACACCCGGAACTTGTTGTCGCCCAACTCTTCGATGGGCGCCACCTCGCGGGTGTCGTACTCGTCGGCGATCTCGCCGACGATCTCCTCCAGGACATCCTCGATGGTGACCAGGCCGGCGATGGCGCCGTACTCGTCGACCAGCAGGGCCATGTGGTTGCGGTCGCGCTGCATCTCGCGCAACAACTCGTCGAGCGGTTTGGAGTCGGGGACGAACACCGCCGGGCGCATGATGTCGGTCACCTTGGTGCCGCGGCCGCTGTCCGACGAGTAATAGGTGCGCTGCACAAGGTCTTTGAGATAGACGACGCCGACCACATCGTCGACGTTCTCCCCGATCACCGGGATGCGCGAATAGCCACTGCGCACCGCCAGCGACGTCGCCTGGCTGGCGGACTTGTCGTTCTCGATCCACACCATCTCGGTGCGCGGCACCATCACCTCACGCGCGGCGGTGTCGCCGAGTTCGAACACCGACTGGATCATTCGGCGTTCGTCATCGGCCACCACGCCGCGCTGCTGCGCCAGGTCGACCACCTCACGCAATTCGATCTCGGAGGCGAACGGTCCGTTGCGGAAGCCGCGACCCGGGGTCAGCGCATTGCCGAGCACGATGAGCAGCCTGCTGATCGGAGTGAGTAGAACCGAGATCGCCTGCAGCGGAACGGCCGACGTCAAGGCGATGGTGTAGGCGTTCTGCCTGCCGATGGTGCGCGGACCCACCCCCATCGCGACGAAGCTGGCGACCGTCATGATGCCGGCCGCGGCCACCAGGCCCCAGGTCAGCCCGAGGTCATCCCACAGGAAGGCGACCAGCAAGACCGTCGCGGCAGCCTCGCACGCAATGCGCAGCAGCACAACGAGATTGATGTAGCGCGGCCGCTCGGCCATGATCCTGGCCAGCCGTAGGGCGCCGGGTCGCTCGTCGCGCACCAACTCCTCGACCCGCGCGATCGACACGGTACTGATGGCGGCATCGATCGCGGCGAACAGACCACCCAGCGCTATCAGGGCGATCGCACCGAGCAGCGCACTCCAGCCCGTCACGGTTCGTCGAAGAACTGTGACTTGTCGAGCAGTCGACGGTCCTTCTCGAGCTGCCGATCCTGGTGGTATGCCTCGACCTGCTCGGCCACCCACTCTTCGAGCAGGGTGCGTTGCAGGTCGAACATCTCCTTTTCCTCGTCCGGCTCGGCGTGGTCATAGCCCAGCAGATGCAGCACGCCGTGCACGGTCAGCAGGGCCAGTTCCTGACCGAGGCTGTGACCGGCGGCGGCGGCCTGATCGGCGGCGAACTGCGGGCACAACACGATGTCACCGAGCATCGACGGCCCGGGCTCGGGTGCATCCGGGCGACCGCCGGGCTCGAGCTCGTCCATCGGGAAGCTCATCACGTCGGTGGGACCGGGCAGGTCCATCCAGCGCATGTGCAGGTCGGCCATCGCGTTGGTGTCCAGCAACACCATCGACAGCTCGGCGGCCGGATTGACGTCCATGCGGCGAATCACGAAGCGCGCGACGCTGATCAGTTCCTCTTCGGAAACGTCGAGGCCGGATTCGTTGGATACCTCGATGGTCATGTGAGATGCCCCTAGCGCCGCGTCGAGCGACGTTGGGAGCGGTTCATCAGCGCCGGCTGCTCAGCCTTGGCGTAGGCGTCGACGATCTCCGACACCAGGCGGTGGCGCACCACGTCGGCGCTGGTGAGTTCGGCGAAATGGATGTCGTCGATGCCGTCGAGCACGTCCATCGCCGCCCGCAGACCGGACTTGGCGCCGCCGGGCAGGTCGACCTGAGTGATGTCACCGGTGACCACGATCTTGGAGCCGAACCCCAGCCGGGTGAGGAACATCTTCATCTGCTCGGCGGTGGTGTTCTGCGCCTCGTCGAGGATGATGAACGCGTCGTTGAGCGAGCGGCCACGCATGAACGCCAGTGGCGCGACCTCGATGACCCCGGTGCTCAACAGGTTCGGAATGGCGGCGGGATCCATCATGTCGTGAAGCGCGTCGTACAGCGGCCGCAGATACGGGTCGATCTTCTCGGTCAGCGTGCCGGGCAGGAACCCAAGGCGCTCACCGGCTTCCACCGCGGGCCGGGTCAGGATGATCCGCGTGACCTGCTTGGTCTGCAGCGCGTTGACCGCCTTGGCCATCGCCAGATAGGTCTTGCCGGTGCCCGCCGGACCGATGCCGAACACGATCGTGTGGGCATCGATGGCGTCGACGTAGCGCTTCTGGTTGAGCGTCTTGGGCCGAATCGTCTTACCGCGCCGGGACAGGATGTCCAGCGTCAGCACCTCGGCCGGTGACTCGTTGTCCGCACCGGCGAGCATCCCGACGCTGCGCCGGACCGCGTCCGGGGACAGCGTCTGACCACCTGCCAGAACAGCGATGAGTTCGGAGATCACCCGTTCGGCCATCGCGACGTCGGCCGCCTCACCGGCGAGGGAAATGGTGTTGCCTCGGACATGCACATCAGCCGACAGGCTGCGCTCGAGTGCGCGCAGATTTTCGTCAGCGGAACCCAGCAGGCCCACGACGAGGTCGGGCGGAACAGTCATGCTGCTGCGCACTTGCGAGGCAGCGGTCGTCTCGCGGGGCGTCACGTGGTCTTCGAAGCCTGCTTCCTGGGTTCCGGTTAGGGCGAAAACACCAGTTTACCGTCCGCGCGCCGCACCTCCCACTGGTTAACCCACAGTCTGGGTGAACGCCTGGTGGGTCAGCGCCGAGTTCATGAAGTCCCGGAAGTGCAGCCACTTGCCGTCGCGCAGCGTGATGATGTGGGCGAACTCCGATTCCCAGGTGTGCCCGGTGGCCGTCCGCAAGAACTTCTGGTGACCCCAGACCGCCAGGTTGTCGCCGTCGCCGATGAACAGCCACGGCTCCATCGCCACGATCTCGATGTGGGCGCCCACGGTGCTGAAGAACTCGGTGGCCGCCTCGATGCCGTGGTAATCCCCGGCATACGGGATGGCGTCACTTCCGTAGTAGGTGATGCGGACGTCCGGATCCATATGGCTGAGCGCGGTCGCCAGGTCACCGGCCGGGACCGCGGCGTAGATGGCCCGGGTGGCGGCGATATTGGCGGTGTCGCTCATCGGCTCAGTTGCATCGGCAGGCGGACGAAGCCGTGGGTGAGCAGGCTGGCGGTCTGCCGCTCGGCGGGCTCCTCGGACAGGCCGATCACCGAGTAGCGGTCCAGCACTGCATTCACGATCGACAGCACCTCCAGCCGGGCCAGCGGCGCACCGAGGCAGAAGTGCAGGCCGTGGCCGAACGCGAGATGCTGACGGATGTTGGGCCGGTCCAGGTCCAGGCGTGCGGGATCTTCGAATACGGCGGGGTCGTGGTTGGCCGACCCGAAGAACAACGCCACCCACTCCCCTTTGCGGATCTTGGCGCCGTCGATCTCGACGTCGCGGGTCGCGATGCGGAACAGCCGGTTCGGCCCGGTGAGCCGCGCGACCTCCTCGATGAACGTGCTCAGCAACGAACGGTCGGCGCGCAGCCGGGCGGTCACCGCAGGTTCGCGTGCCATCGCGTCGAGAACGCTGCCGATGAGGTAGGTCGTCGTCTCGCTGCCGGCGACCACGAGGGTGACGCAGAACCGCACCACCTGCTCCGGGGTGAGCCGCTGCCCGTCGAGCTCGGCCCGCAGCAGCGCCGAGATCAGGTCCTCGGCGTCCTCGATGTCCTGTGAATCATCAACGCGCGCAAGTTTTTCGGTGACCCGCTCAGTGAACGCCGTGACCATCTCGAAGTTGCTGGCCATCCGCTCTTCGGGAGTCATCGTCGACGACAGCATGAACGCGTTGGCCCAGTTCTTGAATCGGACGTGGTCGCCTTCGGGGAGGCCCAGCAGCCGCACCATCGCCCGGGTGGGCACCTCGTCGGCGAACTCCATCACATCGCGGTCCCCGTCGCCGGTGCGGTCGTCGAACTCGGCCAGCAGGATCGGCACCAGTTCGTCCAGCCAGTTCTCGAGGCGCCGGATGCGCCGCGGCGAGAACGCCTGGCTGACCAGCTTGCGCTCGGCGGTGTGCGCAGGCGCGTCGGTGTTGACCAGCATCAGGCTCGGAGCCGACGACGCCTCCTGAATGGGGTCCCGCGACGAGAACGTCTCGCTGTCCCGCGCCGCCGCGAGCACCTGGTCGTAGCGGAACAGCGCCCACGCGGTGACCGGTTCGTCGGCGCCGGGCACGGTGCCCGGCGGCCAGTCCTGATACCCCGCCACCGGCGAGGAATCACGCAGTTGCTCGTATAGCGGATAGGGGTTCGCGATCCCCTCCGGGGTGGTCAGCAGATGCAGGGCAGCGGCGGTCGTCGAGGTCATGCGAACAGCCTCATTGCTCGTATCAGCCTGGTCGATCTCCCGATGGAGGTCAGTTGCGCTCCCGACCGAGCGGTTTTGCCACCACTGCCACGATCGCGGTGAGAGCATCGCCTCACTGTGACCACTCCCACCGACTGTCTGCCAGTGACCGCGCTCCTCGACGGCAACCACCCCGGCTGGGCATCCAAAGCCCCGCCGGTCAGTGCGGTATCCCGTCGCTACGACGAGGCCTGCCGCCTCGGCATCGTCGAGCCCGCCGACGACCCGGTCCGAGCCGTCGCCGACACCGTCGACGCGCAGGCCACCCTGGTCCGCGAGGCGCTCGAAGCGCTCGGCGACGAACAAGCGCTCGCCGCTCTGGAAGCAGTGCTCGACCTGTCCCTGCTGGAGCGCCAGCTGATCGAGGACAGCGCCCGGCGCCGGACGCTGGCGCTGCTGCGGGTGCAGGAAGGCTTGTCGAAACTGCGCGGCATCGACGAGGTCGCCAAGATCGTCGACCACGCCCCGCGTGAACTGGTCGAGTCGTGCGGCTTCGACCGCGCGGTCCTGTTCCGGGTGCACGAGGGCAAGATGGTGATGGAGTCGGCCTACTTCGGTGACGACGTCGAGGGTGCCGAGAAGATGGTCGCGTTCGCCCAGTCCGTCGCCCCGCCGCTGGATCACATGCTCCTCGAGACGCAGATGATCCGCAGGCACGCACCGGAAATCGTGCGCGACGCCCGCAACGACCCACGCGTGAACCGCCCGATCATCGATTTCTCGCTGACCCACTCCTACGTCGCGGCACCCGTCATGCCGACCGGGCGGGTGATCGGCTTCCTACACGCCGACCGGTTGTACTCCGGGCGCACCGTCGACGAGATCGACCGCGACACCGTGTGGGCGTTCGCCGAGGGCTTCGGCTACGCATTCGAGCGGACCGTGCTGATGGAGCGGATGCGCCGCCAGCACGCCGACGTGCGCAACGCGCTGGCCACCGCCGAGCAGGCCGCCCAGGCCCTCCAGGACGCCGACCTGGAACTGCGCAAGGTGGAGCCCGCCGAACGCAGCACGGCCAGCCGACGGCTGGCGGAAGTGGAATCGCGGGTGCACGAGATGCTGACCCGCCGCGAAGCCGAGGTGCTGCGCCTGATGGCCGACGGGCGCACCAACCAGCAGATCGCCGACGAACTGGTGATCACCCCCGGCACGGTGAAATCCCATGTGAAGCGGGTCCTTCGGAAGCTGCATGCCAGCAACCGCGCCGAGGCGGCGTCGATCTATGCGCGCTTGGCAGCCCGGCCCGATCCGGCCTGACCGCTACTGCCGCTGATCCGACCAGCGTCCGGTCAAAACGCCCAACGCGCCGAGAGCCACCGCCGCGGCCGTCGTGGTGCGCAGCACCGTCGGACCCAGCCGGACCGCGGTTGCCCCGGCGTCGGCCAGCCGGCCGAGTTCGGCGTCGCTGATCCCGCCTTCGGGACCCACGATCAACATGATCGAATCCGCTTGGGCCACCGGCAGTTCCGCCAGTGGACGGTCGGCCGATTCGTGCAGCGCGAGAACCAGCCCGCCAGCGCCGACCCGCGCGGCGACCAGGTCGACCAGTGCGGCCGTCGCGACCGGGCCGTCGATGGCCGGGATGTAGCCTCGCCGCGACTGCCGCGCCGCCGACCGCGCCACCGCCCGCCAGCGGCGCAGGCCCTTCTCAGCACGTTCACCGTCCCAGCGCGCCACACACCGGTCGGCCTGCCAGGCGACGAAGTCGTCGGCACCGGCCTCGGTGGCCAGCTCGATCGCCAGTTCCGACCGCTCCGATTTCGGAATGCCCTGCGCGACCGTCACCGTCGGATGCGGACGCGCCAGCGTCCAGCGCTCCAGCACCTGGGCCGAGAACCCGCGCTTGCTGGTCTCGTCCACCTCGCAGCGGGCCAGTGTGCCGTCACCGTCGGACAGCACGAGCTTTTCGCCAGGCCGGATGCGCCGGACCGTCGCGGCGTGAAAGCCCTCATCGCCGTCGACGACAGCACGCTGCCCCACCACCGGAATGGCGTCGGCGTAAAACAGTGTGTCGGCCAACGCCTAACGGCCGCTGAAGGTTTCGCGGAGCCGGCTGAACAGTCCGCCGGTGTTGCCTCCCACGGAGTGCGTGGATTTGACCTCGGGTTCGGCGTGGCTGCGGGTCTTGAACTCGGTGAGCAGTTCCTTGGCGCGGGCGTCGAGCTTGCCGGGCACCGTCACCTCGATGTGCGCGTGCAGGTCTCCCCGGACCCCGGAACGCAGATGCGGCATACCGTGCCCGCGCAGCGTGGTCACCGAACCGGGTTGGGTCCCCGGCGCGATGGTGATCTCGGTCAGCCCGTCGAGGATCCCGTCGACCGTGACAGAGGTGCCGAGCGCGGCGTCGACCATCGGCACCGACACGGTGCAATGCAGGTCGTCGCCGTCGCGGACGAAGATGTCGTGCTGCTGCTCGTGCACCTCGACGTACAGGTCACCCGCCGGGCCGCCGCCCGGGCCGACCTCTCCCTGCGCGGCCAACCGAACCCGCATGCCGTCGCCCACACCGGCCGGAATCTTCACGCTGATGTCGCGGCGGGCACGCACCCGTCCGTCGCCGGCGCACCGGTGGCAGGGATCGGGGATGACCTCACCGACGCCGCGGCAGGTCGGGCAGGGCCGCGAGGTCATGACCTGACCCAGCAGCGATCGCTGCACCGTCTGCACCTCGCCGCGTCCGCCACATGTGTCACAGGCCACGGGTGTGGAATTGCCGTGAGTTCCCTTGCCCTGGCACACATCACAGAGCACGGCGGTGTCGACGGTCACCTGCTTGGTCACCCCGGTCGCGCACTCCGAGAGATCCAGGCGCATCCGCAGCAGCGAGTCCGAACCGGGCCGCACCCGGCCGATCGGGCCGCGTGACGCACCGCCGCCGCCGAAGAACGCCTCGAACACATCACCCAGACCGCCGAAGCCGCTGAACCCGTTGGCTCCGGCCGCGGCGCCCTCCAGCGGGTCGCCACCCAGGTCGACGATGCGCCGCTTCTCCGGATCGGACAGCACCTCGTAGGCGGCGCTGATCTCCTTGAACTTGTGCTGGGCCTCTTCGTCGGGGTTGACGTCGGGGTGGTATTCGCGGGCCAGCTTTCGATAGGCGCGCTTGAGCTCCTGATCGCTGGCGCCCTTGCTCACCCCGAGCAAGCCGTAGTAGTCCCGTGCCACTGTTGACCTTTCGAATTCCCCGCCGGCTAGCCGGCTCGGTGTCCTAGGACATCGCCGATGTACATCGCAACTGCTGCGACGTTGGCGATAGTTCCCGGATAGTCCATTCTGGTGGGTCCCAAAACACCCATGCCGCCGTACACGGTGCCCGAGCTGCCGTAGGTCGTGCTGATGACCGACGTTCCGGCCATCTGCTCGGCCTCGGTTTCCTGGCCGATGCGCACCGTGACCTTACCCGCTTCCTGTGACGCGGCCAGCAGGCGAAGCACCACGACCTGTTCCTCGAGGGCTTCGAGGATGGAGCGCAGCGATCCACCGAAGTCTGCGGTGTTGCGGGTCAGGTTGGCGGTGCCGCCCATCAGCAGACGTTCTTCATTGTGCTCCACCAACGACTCGAGGAGCACCGTGGCCGACCGGCCGACGGCGTCGCCGAGCCCGCCCGATCCGTCCAGCCGCGCAGCGAGGTCGGCGACCGCAATCGACGCCGCCGCCAGCCGTTTGCCCTCCAGGGCCTGCCCGAGCAATTCCCGCAACTGGGACAGCTGGTGGTCGTCGATGGTGTCACCCAGCTCGACGATGCGCTGGTCGACCCGGCCGGAGTCGGTGATCACCACCATCAGCAGCCGGGCCGGCGTCAACGCCACGATCTCCAGATGCCGCACCGTCGAGGTCGACAGCGTCGGGTACTGGACGATCGCGACCTGCCGGGTCAGCTGGGCAAGCAGCTTCACCGCACGACGCAGGACGTCGTCGAGGTCGACGCCGGATTCCAGGAACTGAAGGATCGCGCGGCGCTCGGAGCCCGACAGCGGTTTGACGTCGTCGATGCGGTTGACGAACTCGCGGTAGCCCTTCTCGGTGGGCACTCGCCCCGAGCTCGTGTGGGGCTGGGCGATGTAGCCCTCAGCCTCCAGCACCGCCATGTCATTGCGCACCGTGGCGCTGGATACGCCCAGGTTGTGGCGATCGACGAGAGCTTTGGAACCGATCGGTTCCTTGGTCGCCACGAAGTCGGCGACGATGGCACGGAGCACCTCGAAGCGACGGTCGTCAGCACTTCCCATCTGGTACACCTCCAAGTCGTCTCCATTTTACGGACACCAACAGCACAATTAGCACCCACACACTCGGAGTGCCACCGGGTCGGGTCGCCTGCGCACGGATGTTCGCCCACCGCTGACGTTCCGGCCACCAGCGACTAGCCTTGCTCGAATGGTGATGCGGGGTCGGTCGGCAGGGACGACGGCCCGATGATCTTCAAGGGCGTTCGGGACGGCAAGCCATACCCCGAGCACAACCTCTCCTACCGCGACTGGTCGCAGATCCCGCCGCGACAGATCCGTCTCGACGAGTTGGTCACGACGACGACGGTGCTGGCGCTGGACCGCCTGCTGTCCGAGGATTCGACGTTCTACGGCGACCTCTTCCCGCACGCGGTCCGCTGGCGCGGGGTGATTTACCTCGAGGACGGCCTGCACCGCGCGGTCCGGGCCGCGCTGCGTAATCGCACCGTCCTGCACGCACGGGTCTACGACATGGACGGCGGCGTGGCCGACCAGTTCTCGGCGAGCTGACCGGCGGCCGGCAGGCTCACTGTGAATTGAGTTCTGCCCGGCCGGGATTCCGCGTTCACCGTGCCGCCGTGGGCTTCCACGATCGACAGCACGATCGCCAGTCCCAGCCCACTGCAGCCAAGGTCCCGCGACCGCGACTTGTCGGCGCGGACGAACCGGCCGAACAGATTCGGCATGATCTCCTCGGGGATGCCGGGCCCGTCGTCGCTGACGACGAGCTGCACCCGCCCGTCGCTGCCCCGCGTCAGCGATGTGTTGACGGTGACTCCCGCGGGGGTGTGCACCCGGGCGTTGCCGAGCAGGTTCGCCAGCAGCTGATGCAGCCGGGCGCGGTCGCCACGAACCCAGATCGCCTCGTCGGGCAGGTCGATCATGAAGTGATGATCCGGCGCGCTCACCGCGGCGTCGTTGACCGCGTCGGCGACGATGTCGCACAGGTCGAGGTCTTCGAGTTCGAGGTCGCCGCCCTCATCGAGCCGTGACAGCAGGAGCAGGTCCGCCACCAACGAGGTCATCCGGCGGGACTCCGCCTCGATACGGGCCAGCGCGTACTCGGTGGTCGGCGGCAGCACGTCGCTGTCCTGGCGGGTCAGCTCCGCATAACCGAGGATCGCGGCCAGCGGTGTGCGCAGTTCGTGGCTGGCGTCGGTGAGGAATTGGCGCGTTCGGCGGTCGGAGGCCGCGATATCGCCAAGCGCGGTGTCGACATTGGTCAACAGCCGGTTGAGGGTATGGCCGACGACCCCGATCTCACTGGCCCGGTCGGTGTCGGCCGGGCTGACCCGGGCGGTGATGCGGTAGTCGGTGGGGTCAAGGGGAAGGGCGGCGACCTTGGCCGCGACATCCGCGACGCGCCGCAGCGGGCGCAACGCGTAGTTCACCACGATCATCGTTCCCAATGCGGTGAGCGCCACGGCGACGATCACCAGGATCACCACGGTCAGGCCTTTGCCGGTGACGGTCTTGTTCGCCAGATCCAGCGACACCGCCGACACCAGCCGCTCGCCGCCGGGGAAATCCCGGTGCCCGACCCGATGCGAGCCCATGTCGCCGAGCTCGACGGTCTGCGGATCGCCGCCAGCCCAGTTGATCTTCTCCAATGCGCGCAGTGCGTCCGGCGGAGCCGGGACGGGTTCACCGTCGGTGAACGCGCTGGCGTACACCACCCGGTCGTCGCGCAGCATCGCGATCACCGTGCCCGGTCCCTGGCCCGGGAACTCGTCGAAATCACCGTGACTGGCGCTGCCGTCTTCCGGTGGTTGTTCGATGTCCCCGTACCGCTTGGCCTTGGCATACGAATAGCTAAACGCGGCAAGCGAATTGGAGACCTGACTGTTTGCAAGGCTCATTGCCTCGTCACGCAGACTCATCACCGCAACCGCGCCGATGGCGATCATCGCGACGCTGCTGATCGCCGAGACCCAGATGACCAGCCGCCGGCGCAGCGAACGCGGACGCCACCGCCTCTCGCCGTGGGTGGCCGGCCTCACCGCTCTGGCCGCAGCATGTAGCCGACGCCGCGCACCGTATGGATCATCGGTTCGCGTCCGGCGTCGACCTTGCGGCGCAGATAAGAGATGTAGAGGTCGACGATGCTGGACCGGCCGCCGAAGCCGTAGTTCCAGACCCGGTCCAGGATCTCGGCGCGGGTGACGGCGCGGCGCGGGTTGCGCATCAGATAACGCAGCAGCTCGAACTCGGTGGTCGTCAGCGAGATCTGCTCGTCGCCCCGGGTGACCTCACGACTCGGGCCGTCCAGCACCAGATCGCCCACCTTCAGCACCTCGTCCTCGGGCGCGGTGGTGGCCTTGGACCGTCTCAGCAGCCCCCGCAACCGGGCGACCAGTTCCTCGAGGCTGAACGGCTTGGTCAGGTAGTCGTCCGCACCCGCAGTGAGCCCCGTCACCCGGTCCATCACCGAATCCCGCGCCGTCAGGAACAGCGTCGGCGTATAGCCCTCGGTCTCCCGCGTCATCTTGAGGATCTGCAGTCCGTCCGTGTCCGGCAGCATGATGTCCAGCACCAGCAGATCCGGCTCGAACTCCTGGAACTTCGACAAGGCGTCACGACCGTCGCCCGCCGTCTCCACTTCCCAGCCCTCGTAGTGCAGGGCCATCTTGACCAGATTAGTCAGCGCCGGCTCGTCGTCGACGAGCAGCACGCGGATGGGCGATCCATCCGCGCGGGAGATGCGCGGCAGCTGACCAAGGATGGCCTGACGGGGGCGGAGAGGACGGGACGACGACGGTGCGACCGGGATAGCCATACTTCGATTCTGGTGAAAACACATGAATCTGTCATGGAGCCCATATCTGTTTCATATCTTGCCCGGTCGCTGCCCTACTGAAGGCGTTGCCGTATTGCGTTCGCGGCCAGAGCATTCCGTAAACATCTGTTAGACACGACACACTTTGGTCACAACTCGGCCGAACGGAGCGCCCGCAGATATGGATCCCATATGGATTCCTTGAAGGCGATCTGTCGCCACACCTACTGTCGCGCTTGTGAATTCGTTTCGCTTCAGCGGCGCGATTCGTGAATCGACTGTCAATTAATAGATCTCGCATACGCAGACAGGAGTCTGGCCTTGCAGCGTTCAACTGCGCCACTTGAGGGTTCTGACGACCCGGGCAGGATGTCCACCCTCCTGCGCTACGACTTACCGGCCTCGCTGGTGGTCTTCCTGGTGGCCCTACCCCTGTCCCTGGGTATCGCCATCGCCTCTGACGCACCGGTGCTGGCGGGGCTGATCGCCGCGATCGTCGGCGGTGTGGTGGCCGGCGCACTGGGCGGATCGCCGCTGCAGGTCAGCGGGCCCGCCGCCGGACTCACGGTGATCGTCGCGGGCCTGGTGGCCGAATTCGGCTGGGCCGTGACCTGCGCAATCACCGTCTGCGCCGGCATCCTCCAGGTGCTGCTGGGAGTCAGCCGGGTGGGCCGGGCAGCGCTGGCGATCTCGCCGATGGTGGTGCACGCCATGCTGGCCGGCATCGGCGTCACGATCGCGCTTCAGCAGGTCCATGTCCTGCTGGGCGGCAGCTCCGAGAGCTCGGCCTGGCGCAACATCACCGAACTACCCGGTCAGCTGCTCGCCGCCGATCACGCCGGGTTGGCCGTCGGGCTGCTGGTGATCGGGATCCTGGTGAGCTGGCGCTGGATGCCGGCGAAGGTTCGCAAGGTACCCGGGCCGCTGGTCGCGATCGTCGTCGCCAGCGCGGTGTCCGTGCTGTTCGCGATGAATGTGCCGCGCATCCAACTCAACGGTTCGCTGCTCGACGCCCTGAAGCCACCAGGCCTGCCGGAAGGTAACTGGGGTGCGTTCGCGACGGGCGTAATCACTGTCGCGCTCATCGCCAGCGTCGAGAGCCTGCTCACCGCGGTCGCCGTAGACCGCATGCAGGATGGGCCGCGCTCGAACCTGAACCGCGAGCTCGTGGGACAGGGCGCTGCCAACGTCGTCTCGGGCGCGGTCGGCGGACTTCCGATCACGGGTGTGATCGTGCGCAGCTCGGCCAACGTGACCGCCGGCGCCAAGACCCGCGCGTCAGCGATGTTGCACGGCGTGTGGGTTCTGGTCTTCGCGCTGCCGTTCGCCGGGTTGGCCCAGCAGATCCCGACCGCGGCGCTGGCCGGGTTGCTGATCGTCATCGGCATTCAGCTGGTCAAGCTCAGCCACATCAAGACAGCACGCCGAACCGGCGATATCGCGGTCTATCTGGTGACCATCACCGGGGTGGTCTTCCTCAACCTGCTCGAAGGTGTCCTGCTCGGGCTCGCGCTGGCGGTCGTGCTGACCGTTTCGCGGGTGGCGCGCGCCAGGATCCATGCCCAGCCCGCCGACGATGACGACGACGACAACGACGATTGGCGCGTCGCCGTCGAAGGCTCGGCCACGTTCCTGTCGCTGCCCCAGCTGCACAAGACATTGGCGTCGGTGCCACCCGGTGTGCGCGTCACACTGGAGATTTCGGTGGACTTCATCGACCACGCCGCACACCAGGTGATCGAGGACTGGCAGCGGCAGCACGAGGCGTCGGGCGGCAGCGTGCTGGTGCAGGAAGTCGGCTCCGTCGAACTGAGCAGCGCGCTGGACGGGCCGCCCCAGCGCTCCTTCGGCATGATCGACAAGCGGCTCGGCATCGTGCCGTGGAGTTCGTGGCAGGACCCGCTGACCACCAACGGCCACGAACGGCGCGACACCCCACCCCAATCCGTTCTCGACGGCCTCGAGGTGTACCACCGCAGGACCGCTCCCCAAATACGGCCGCACATGGAGAAGTTGGCGCACACCAACACCGCCGAGACGCTGTTCATCACGTGCACCGACGCCCGGATCGTGCCCAACGCGATCACCAGTAGCGGGCCGGGTGACCTGTTCACCGTGCGCAACGTAGGCAACCTGGTGCCCGCCGACCAGCACGATCATTCCGTGGAAGCGGCGATCGCCTTCGCGGTCGGCAGGTTGAACGTGTCGTCGATCGTCGTGTGCGGCCATTCCGCCTGCGGCGCAATGCATGCCGCGCTGCGAGAACAAGGCGTGGCCGCGCAGCACCCACCCGGCGAGGAACACCTACGGTCGTGGCTGAAGTACGCCCAGCCGGCTCTGGACGCCTTCGACGAAGGGCGGCACCCGATAGCGCAATCGGCCGCCGAGCAGGGCTTCAACACCGCCGACCAGCTGAGCATGGTCAGTGTTGCCGTCCAGGTCGACACCCTGGTGCGTCACCCGCTGATACATGATCTGCACGAACAGGGCCGGCTGAAGATCATCGGCCTGTTCTATGACATCGGCAGTGCCCAAGTTCTTCATGTGGAGCCGGCGCCAGCACTGTCGTTGCAGACCAACGGGATTGCCGTCCGATGATTGAGTTCGATTGGCCATCAATAGATTTGACTCTGATATGAACTCCGTGACTGGCTCGCTCGCAGCGCATAGAGTTGAGCTATCGGGAAGAGTCAACGAAAACCTAATCCCCCCAAGGTTTCTCTCCCGGAACAAGAAAGGACGATCAATGACGATCAAACTCCGCCACCTCGCCCCGCTCGTCGCCGCCGGTGCCGCGGCGCTGGCCGTCAGCCTCGCGCCGAGCGCCGGCGCATCGCCCAACCCGATGGACTGCATGGACAAGGGCGGTGCCACCATGTGCCAGAAGCAGGGCCACGCAAGGATTCACGCCACACCTCCTGCCATGTCGCCTCAGCAGGCGTTCGGGTACAACGGCATCCCGATGTGGGCGCTGGGCTAACCGGCAGGTATGCCGGGCAAGGCCGCGGGATGTGCCTACCCCCCAAGGCTCCCCCGCGGCCTTGCCGCGTCCGGCCCTCAGTCGTCGAGGAGGTCGCGAACCACGGCATCGGCCAGCAGCCGGCCGCGGTCGGTGAGCAGCAACCGCTCTCCGGCCCGCGTCAGCAGCCCGTCGTCCACCGCCCGGCCCGCACGCAACTGTTCGGATTCCGTCAGCACGGCGACCGGCAACCCGGTGCGCAACCTGATTCCCAACAACACGTTCTCGATGTGGCGGGCCTCGGCATCAAGACGCTCGAAATCCGCCACCGGCAGCCGCCCGTCAGCCAGCAGTTCGGCATAAGCGTTGGGGTGCTTGACATTCCACCACCGGGTGTCGCCGACGAACCCGTGAGCTCCGGGACCCGCACCCCACCACTGTCCGCCGTTCCAGTAGCCGATGTTGTGCCGGCACTCACCGCCGGGACGACTCCAATTGGACACCTCGTACCAACTCAGCCCCGCCGCCGCCAGTCGCTGGTCAAGCAATTCGTAGCGGTGCGCGAGCACGTCATCGTCGGGCGCCTCGATTTCGCCGCGGCGCACCCGGCGAGCCAGCGCCGTACCGTCCTCAACCACCAACGCGTACGCCGAGACGTGGTCGACGCCGGCGCTCAGCGCGGCGTCGACCGAACGCGAGAGATCGTCATCGGACTCCCCGGCGTGCCGTAGATGAGGTCGATGTTGACGTGCTCGAAGCCGGCCGCCATCGCCTCGGCCGCGGCCTGCAACGGCCGCCCCGGCGAGTGGGTCCGGTCCAGCACCGCCAGCACCCGACGCGCGGTCGACTGCATGCCCAGCGACACCCTGGTGTAGCCCGCGGCGCGGATCTCGGCGAAGAACGCAGGCGACGTCGACTCCGGGTTTGCCTCGGTGGTGACCTCCGCCTGTGCGGCCAGCGTGAAGTTGGCGCGGATGGCGTCGAGCACCGAGGCCAATCCCTCGCCACCGAGTAACGACGGGGTGCCACCGCCGACGAAGACCGTGTCGACGGACACCTCACCCAGCAGGGTGGCGGTCAACTCCAGTTCGGAGCGCAGCGCGGTCAGCCAGCCCTGCGGCGAGGCGCCGCCGAGCTCAGCGGCCGTATAGGTGTTGAAGTCGCAGTACCCACACCGCGTGGCGCAGAAGGGCACATGGACGTAGATGCCGAACGCCGTTCCGGGAGTCAGTACGAGTTCCGGTAGGGCGGTCGGCGCGGGGCGGACCGACATCCGTTCAGTGTCCCAGAGCCGACTTTTGCTCACGCCGAGTCAAAATTTGACCCGGTTAGAGCTATCGGCGCCGTTCGTGGCAGAATGGCCCGCATGACAGCCCCCCAGACCCTGCGCAGTCCTGCGCTGGTCGTGCGGCGGCATGTCGATTTCAAGCGCGTCTGTACTTGCTGTTGTCTGGCTTGACCTCGTAGACCCGCCCACCTGTACTTCAGCTGGCTGACCGGATCTGCGCCGCCGGAACAGCTCACCGGTGGAATAGCGCGATTCGAACGCCAGCTCCTTGAACATTGAGGAGCACATTTCAATGACCCAGCCGACCAAGGCCGCGGCAAAGACACGCAGTGAGGGCCAGTGGGCCCTGGGTGAGCGCGAGCCGCTGAACCCGAACGAGCAGTTCAAGAAGGAAGACGACGCGCTCAACGTCCGCGATCGCATCGAGAACATCTACGCCAAGCAGGGCTTCGAGAGCATCGACAAGACCGACCTGCGCGGCCGTATGCGCTGGTGGGGTCTGTACACCCAGCGCAAGCCGGGTTACGACGGCACCTGGACCGGCGACGAGAACACCGACATGCTCGAGGACGAGTTCTTCATGCTCAGGGTGCGCAGCGACGGCGGTGCACTGACCACCGCGGCACTGCGCACTCTCGGCGGCATCTCGACGGAGTTCGCCCGCGATACCGCCGACATCAGCGATCGCGAAAATGTGCAATATCACTGGATCCAGATCGAGAGCATGCCGGAGATCTGGCGCCGGCTCGATGAGGTCGGTCTGCAGACCACCGAGGCGTGCGGCGACTGCCCGCGCGTGGTGCTGGGCTCGCCGCTGGCCGGTGAATCGCTCGACGAGGTCATCGACGGCACGCCCGCGATCAACGAGATCGTGAAGCGCTACATCGGCAAGCCGGAGTACTCGAACCTCCCCCGCAAGTTCAAGACCGCTATCAGCGGCCTGCAGGATGTGGTTCACGAGGTCAACGACGTCGCGTTCATCGGGGTGAACCACCCCGAACACGGACCCGGTTTCGACCTGTGGGTCGGCGGCGGCCTGTCCACCAATCCGATGCTCGGACAACGCGTCGGTGCGTGGGTGCCGCTGGACGAAGTGCCCGATGTCTGGGAGGCCGTCGTCAGCGTGTTCCGTGACTACGGTTATCGGCGACTGCGCGCCAAAGCTCGACTGAAGTTCCTGGTCAAAGACTGGGGCGTGGAGAAATTCCGCGAAGTTCTCGAAACGGAATACCTGAAGCGGCCCCTGATCGACGGGCCCGCACCCGACCCCGTCGTGCGTCCGATCGACCACGTCGGCGTCCAGAAGCTCAAGAACGGCCTCAACGCCGTCGGAGTGGCCCCGATCGCCGGGCGGGTATCGGGCACCATCCTGACCAAGATCGCCGATCTCGCCGAGGCCGCCGGGTCCAATCGGGTGCGGTTCACCCCGTACCAGAAGCTGATCGTCCTCGATGTTCCCGACGAGAAGCTCGATGAGCTGCGCAGCGGGCTCGAGGCTCTCGGCCTGCCGTCGACCCCGTCGCACTGGCGACGAAACCTGATGGCGTGCACCGGAATCGAGTTCTGCAAGCTGAGCTTCGCCGAGACCCGGGTGCGCGCCCAGAGTCTGGTGCCCGATCTGGAGAAGCGGCTCGAGGACCTCAACTCCCAGCTCGATGTGCCGGTCACCGTCAACATCAACGGCTGCCCCAACTCGTGCGCCCGGATCCAGGTCGCCGACATCGGCTTCAAGGGCCAGATGGTTGACGACGGCGACGGCAATTCGGTCGAGGGATTCCAGGTGCACCTGGGCGGAAGCCTGGGGCTGGACAGCGGTTTCGGCCGCAAATTGCGCCAGCACAAGGTCACCAGCACCGAGCTCGGCGACTACATCGAGCGCGTTGTGCGCAACTTCGTGAAACAAAGAAGCGACGGAGAGCGTTTCGCCCAGTGGGCCGTGCGGGCACAGGAAGAAGAGTTGCGATGAGTATTGGGGTAGACAGGGTGACCGAGGCCGAGCTGCGAGCGCTTGCAGAACGTGGCGCGGCCGAACTCGACGGCGCCAGCGCGCTCGAACTGCTGGCCTGGACCGACAAACACTTCGGCGGTGACTACGTCGTCGCGTCCAACATGCAGGACGCGGTGCTGGTCGACATGGCCTCGAAGGTGCGCCCCGGCGTGGACGTGCTGTTCCTCGACACGGGCTACCACTTCGCCGAGACGATCGGTACCCGCGACGCGGTCGAGGCGGTGTACGACATCCGCGTCGTCAACGTCACCCCCGAGCACAGCGTCACCGAGCAGGATCAGCTGCTGGGCAAGGACCTGTTCGCCAGCAACCCGGGTGAATGCTGCCGGCTGCGCAAGGTGGTGCCGCTGAGCAAAGCGCTGAGCGGATACACCGCCTGGGTCACCGGCATCCGCCGGGTCGAGGCACCCACTCGCGCCAACGCGCCGCTGATCAGCTTCGACGAAGGCTTCAAGCTGGTGAAGATCAACCCGCTGGCCGCGTGGAGCGATGAGGATATGGACGCCTACATCCAGGCCAACGGCGTGCTGGTGAATCCACTTGTCGACGAAGGCTATCCGTCGATCGGTTGCGCGCCGTGCACGGCCAAGCCGGTCGAGGGCGCCGACCCGCGTAGTGGACGCTGGCAGGGCCTGGCGAAAACCGAATGCGGGCTTCACGTTTCGTGAGGCTTATCCTCACCGCGCACGGCAGTGCCGATCCGCGTTCCGCGGTGACCACGTACGCGGTGGCCGAGCACATCCGCACGCTGCGACCTGAGCTGGACGTGCAGGTGGCGTTCTGCGAGAAGCACGCCCCGAACCTCAGTGATGTTCTTCGGACACTCGACGGCCCGGCGGTCGTCACCCCGCTGCTGTTGGCGAGCGCCTACCACGCCCGCGTCGACATCCCGGCGATGATCGCCGACACCGGCGCCGACGTGATCCAGGCCGACACCCTCGGCGAGGATCCGCGTCTGCTGACCGTCATGCGGGAACGCTTGGCGGAGCACCAGATTCATCAATTCGAGCGCGGCCTCGGCGTGCTGGTGGTGGCGGTCGGTTCGTCCCACGCCGCCGCCAACGCCCGCACCGCGGCACTCGCCGACACGTTGGGCCGCGGTACCCGATGGTCGGGAGTGCAGATCGCCTACGCGACCGGTCCCCAGCCGTCGGTCCAGGACGGGATCGAGCTGTTGCGCGAGAGCGGCGCGCGGCGGATCGTGGTGGCGCCGTGGTTCATCGCGCCGGGCCGCATCACCGACCGGGTGGCCGCGATCGCCGATGCAGCAGGCCTGTCCATGGTCGCCCCACTGGGCGCGCATCGGCTGGTGGCCGAGACGGTGCTCGACCGGTTCGATATCGCGATCGCGAACCGGGTCGCCGCCTAACTGGCCGCGACCTGGACCTCACCGGCGATCGGCGGGACCCGGGTGGCCCGCACGTAGACCGTGTCGCCCTCTTTCAGCCCCAGCGCCTCGGCGTCGCCTCGGGTGATCTGCGCCGTGAACGGGGCGCCATTGGTGGCGCTGGTCAGTTCGACACGCACCTCGAAACCCAGATACACCACCCGATCGATGGTGGCACGGGTGACTCCGGTGGACTCGGCCGTGCCATCCCCCGCCGCGATCGCCATCTCCGGGTTGCGGCCGACGCGAATATCGTGCGGGCGCACCAGGATTCCGTTGAGCGACGACACCGTCCCGAGGAAGGACATGACAAAGGCGTTGGCCGGGCTGTCGTAGACATCGGTCGGTGAGCCGACCTGCTCGATGCGCCCCTTGTTGAGCACCGCGATCCGGTCGGCGACATCGAGTGCCTCGGCCTGGTCGTGGGTGACGAGCACCGTCGTGACATGCACCTCGTCGTGCAGGCGCCGCAGCCAGGTCCGCAGATCGTCACGAACCTTGGCATCCAGCGCGCCGAACGGCTCGTCGAGCAGCAGCACCTCAGGGTCGACGGCGAGCGCCCGCGCGAGTGCCATCCGCTGACGCTGACCGCCGGAAAGCTGATTGGGATAACGAGTTTGGAAGCCGGCCAGGCCGACCACTTCAAGCAAGTCGTCGACCTTCGCCTTGACTTCGGCTTTCGGCTTCTTGCGAATCTTCAATCCGAATGCGACGTTGTCCCGCACGGTCAGGTGCTTGAACGCGGCATAGTGCTGGAAGACAAAACCGATTCCGCGTCGCTGCGGGGGCACGCTGGTGACATCACGCCCGTTGATGGTGATGGTGCCGGTGTCGGGCTGGTCCAGCCCGGCGATGGCGCGCAGTAGCGTCGATTTTCCCGATCCACTGGGACCGAGCAGTGCGGTCAGCGACCCGGCCGGCACCACGAAATCGACATTGTCGAGGGCTGCGAAATCGCCGTACCGCTTGTTCGCACCGGTGACGGTGATGGCATTGGTCATGAAAGTCGTTCTCCTAGTGGGATTACTCGCTCGCCTTGGCCCGCCGGGCGTCCAGAATCACCTGGACGACCAGGACCAGTACCGCAACGGCCATCAACAGTGTCGACACGGCGTAGGCGCCGTACTCGGCACCACGGCTGTAGCGGTCGGAGACCAGCAGGGTCAGGGTTTGTGACGTGCCGGGCAGGTTGGAGGACACCATGATCACCGCGCCGTACTCACCGAGGGTGCGGGCGACGGTGAGCACGATGCCGTAGGTCAGACCCCACCGGATCGACGGCAGGGTGATCCGCCAGAACGTCTGCCACCAGCTGGATCCCAGGGTGGCCGCCGCCTGTTCCTGATCGGTGCCGAGTTCGTGCAGAACGGGCTCGACCTCGCGGATCACGAACGGCACGGTGACGAAGATGCTGGCCAGCACGATGCCGGGCAACCCGAAGATGATCTTCAGACCGAGATTGTTTTCGACGAACCCGAAAAGTCCCCCGGCACCCCACAACAGAATCAGCGCGACACCGACGACCACCGGCGACACCGCGAACGGCAGGTCGATGATGGCCTGCAGCGCCGACTTACCGCGGAACTTGTTGCGCGCCAGCACCAACGCGGTCGGCACCCCGAAGATCACGTTGAGCGGCACCACGATCGCCACCACCAGCAGGGACAACTGCAACGCCGAAATCGCCGCCGGGGTGGTGATGGATTCGACGAACGCGCCGACACCCGGCGCAAAAGTGCGCCACAGGATCAGGCCGACTGGCACCAACACCAGTACCGCGATGTAGGCAAGCGCGATGTAGCGCGTCAGGAAGCGCACCACCGGAGACAGGATCATGCCGACAGTTCCTCCCGCTTGGCGGCGCGGGAACCGATGGCGCGCAGGATGAACAAGACGATGAACGAGACAACCAGCAGCACAATCGAAATGGCGGCGGCACCGGTCCGGTCGTCGTTTTCGATCAGCGTGCGGATCCACTGCGAGGAGACCTCGGTCTCCCCAGGGACCGCGCCACCGATCAGGACCACCGAGCCGAACTCGCCGATCGCGCGCGAGAACGCCAGGCCGGCGCCGGACAGCAGCGACGGCAGCAATGCGGGCAGCACCACCTTGGTGAAGATCACGAAGTTCGTCGCGCCCAGCGATGCGGCGGCCTCCTCGACCTCGCGGTCGAGTTCGAGGAGCACCGGCTGAACCGAACGCACCACGAAGGGCAGCGTGACGAACAGGAGGGCAACGCCCACACCCCATTTGGTGTGCTGCAAATGCAGATCGATCGGACTGTTCGGCCCGTAGAGCGCCAGCATGACCAGGCTCGCCACGATGGTGGGCAGCGCGAACGGCAGGTCGATCACGGCGTCGACCAGCCGCTTGCCTGCGAAGTCGTCGCGGGTGAGCACCCAGGCGACCAGCAGGCCGAACACCGCGTTGACGAGGGTGACGCCGATCGAGATCGTCAGCGTCACCTTGAACGACTCCAGCGCAGCGTTGGAGGTTACGGTCACCCAGAAGGCGTGCCAGCCACCCTTGGCCGACTGCCACACGATCGCGGCCAGCGGCAGCAGGACGATGACGCTCAGCCAGATCGACGCGGCACCGACCCGCAGGCTGGTGGTGCCGTGCCTGCGGGCCAGGAAGCCGGACGGCCCGCCCGGCTCACTCGGGGTGAGCTCGGGCCGGACCGCCTGAGGATTTGGCTCGATAGCTGCTGTCATCCAGTGGCCTGCTTGTAGATCTTCGTAATGGTGCCATTGTCCTTGTCGAACAGTGCCGGATCCACCTTGCTCCAGCCACCGAGATCGGCAATCGTCCAGAGCTTCTGCGGCGTCGGGAAGTCGGTGGCGAAGTCAGCGGCCACCGACGGATCGACGGGACGGAAACCGGCCTGAGCCCAGATCTTCTGGCCTTCCGGGGTGAACAGGTAGTTGTTCAGCGCTGTCGCCTTGTCCAGATGTGCACTGGTGGTCACCACCGCCACCGGGTTCTCGATCTTGAACGTCTGCGGCGGGTTGATGTGCTCGACGGGCTTGCCCTGCCGCTCGGTGTTGATCGCCTCGTTCTCGTAGCTGATCAGCACGTCGCCGGTGCCCTGCAGGAACACGTCGGTGGCCTCCCGGCCCGATCCCGGACGGGTCTTGACGTGGTCGGTCACCAGCTTGTTGACGAAGTCCAGGCCGGCTTGCTCGTCCTGGCCGCCGTTGCTCTTGGCGGCGTAGGGCGCCAACAGGTTCCACTTGGCCGATCCCGAACTCAGCGGGCTGGGAGTGACCACCTCGATGCCGGGCTGCAGCAGGTCGTCCCAGTCCTTGATGTTCTTCGGGTTGCCTTTGCGCACGACCAGCGTTACGACCGAACCGAACGGGATGCCCTTGGTGGTGGACTTGTTCCAGTCGGCGGCCACCTTGTTGGCCTTGACCAGGCGGGTGACGTCGGGCTCGACGGAGAAGTTCACGATGTCGGCCGGCTTGCCGTCGACCACACCACGCGACTGGTCGCCGGAGGCGCCGTAGGAGGTCGTCACTGCAACACCCTTGCCCTCCGGGGTGGCGGCGAACGCCGGGATGATCTTGCTCCAGCCGGGCTCGGGCACGGCGTACGCGACCAGGGTGAGGGTGGTGTCAGCCTTCGGCTGGTTGCCGCCACCGGCGACATCGCTCGAACCGCCTCCGCAGGCGGCGAGCACCGTTGCGGTCGTCGCCAACGCCACGGCGGTACTCCACCGGCGACCGGGAAGGTGAATCTTGGGCATTGCTTGCCTTTCTCATTGCGGGTTACGGGCGAATCGAGCCCCGTCGCAACGGAATGGCGATGTTGGACAACGAAATGTCAACGACCATCACCGACACCAGACCGAGGACGGGCACAACGGTGTCAGCGACAACATGCAACATCAGCAACAGCCAACGGGCCAACGGCAATGAGGGCCAAAATATGGCCCTCGCCGTAACCGGTCGCCGAATGCATGGCGCGAAGCTTAACAGAGTTCCGGTGGACAACCGGCGGAGGTATCAGCGGTTGACCAGCCACAGCACGATGACCAAGACCAGCAGGGCTACCAGGGCGAGCGTGACGCGTGATCGTGGCATCCCGGTCACTCCTGCCGCCGGTCAGCGTGACGCACCCGGCGCACCAGCCGCATGCCGTTGCCCAGGAGCGCATCGATCACCACCGCGATGACGTAGGCGAGCAGCAGGACGACGGGCATCACGACGATGGTCTGAACGACGAAACCCAGCCCTGACAACCACAGTTCGACGCCGTCCCACCAGCTCAGCACTCCGTGCATTGCTCCAGCGTAGGCGGTGCCTGCCCGCGGGTCTTTGCCGCGGTAACAGCAAAGCCACGGATCGGGGCATAAGTAGACGGCAACCGGGTCGGCGTTCGATGATGTCCAGATGGTCCTCCACGCCCAGCCAGCCGGTGAGAGCACCGACGCCGTGCGCGTCCAGGCGCCCGCGCCGTTGTCCGTGACCGCCCCGGTGCCCTATGCCTCGCCGGCTGCGCTGCGCAACCCGTTCCCGCCGATCGCGGATTACGGCTTCCTCTCCGACTGCGAGAACACCTGCCTGATCTCGTCGGCGGGCGCCGTGGAGTGGTTGTGCGTTCCCCGGCCCGACTCCCCCAGTGTTTTCGGTGCGATTCTGGACCGCGGCGCCGGGCACTTCCGGCTGGGCCCCTACGGTGTGTCGGTTCCGGCGGCCCGCCGATACCTACCCGGCAGCCTCATTCTGGAGACCACCTGGCAGACGCACACGGGCTGGCTGATCGTGCGCGAAGCACTTGTGATGGGCCCGTGGCACGACATCGAGGCCCGGTCGCGGACGCACCGACGCACCCCGATGGACTGGGATGCCGAGCACATCCTGCTGCGCACGGTGCGCTGTGTGAGCGGCACGGTCGAAGTGGTGATGAACTGCGAGCCGTCCTTCGACTACGGCCGGGTCAACGCCGCCTGGGAGTATTCGGCCAACGCCTACGGCGAGGCGATCGCGCGGGCCAGGACCGATCCTGACGCGAATCCCACGCTGCGGTTGACCACGAACCTGCGCATCGGCCTCGAAGGCCGGGAAGCCCGCGCTCGCACCCGCCTCAAGGAGGGCGACAACGTCTTCGTCGCACTGTCCTGGTCGAAGCATCCGGCGCCGCAGACCTACGAGGAAGCCGCCGACAAGATGTGGCAGACCAGCGAGGCATGGCGGCAGTGGATCAACATCGGCGATTTCCCCGACCACCCGTGGCGGTCGTATCTACAGCGCAGCGCGCTCACGCTCAAGGGTCTGACGTATTCACCGACCGGCGCGCTGCTGGCCGCGTCCACCACGTCGCTGCCGGAAACGCCTCAGGGCGAACGTAACTGGGACTACCGCTACGCCTGGGTACGGGACTCGACGTTCGCGCTGTGGGGCCTCTACACCCTGGGACTGGACCGCGAGGCCGACGACTTCTTCGCCTTCATCGCCGACGTCTCCGGCGCCAACAACGGTGAACGGCATCCGCTACAGGTGATGTACGCCGTCGGCGGGGAACGCGAACTGGTCGAAGAGGAACTGCACCACCTGTCCGGCTACGACAACGCCCGGCCGGTACGGATCGGCAACGGCGCCTACAACCAGATGCAGCACGACATCTGGGGCACCATGCTGGACTCGGTGTACCTGCACGCCAAGTCGCGTGAGCAGATCTCCGATCAGCTCTGGCCGGTGCTCAAGGAGCAGGTCGAAGAGGCGATAAAGCACTGGAAGGAACCCGACCGGGGCATCTGGGAAGTGCGCGGCGAACCGCAGCACTTCACCTCGTCGAAGGTGATGTGCTGGGTGGCGCTGGATCGCGGCTCGAAGCTGGCCGAATTGGTCGGCGAGAAGAGCTACGCGCAGCAGTGGCGGGCGATCGCCGAGGAGATCAAGGCCGACATCCTGACGCATGGCGTGGACGACCGCGGGGTGCTCACCCAGCGCTACGGCGACGACGCCCTGGACGCGTCACTGCTGCTGGTGCCGTTGGTGCGGTTCCTGCCGTCGGACGACCCGCGGGTGCGGGCCACGGTGCTGGCGATCGCCGACGAGCTCACCGAGGACGGGCTGGTGCTGCGTTACCGCGTCGAGGAGACCGACGACGGCCTGTCCGGCGAGGAGGGGTCGTTCACGATCTGCTCGTTCTGGCTGGTGTCTGCGCTGGTCGAGATCGGCGAGGTCAGCCGGGCCCGGCATCTGTGTGAACGGCTGCTGTCCTTCGCCAGCCCGCTGCATCTGTACGCCGAGGAGATCGAACCGCGCACCGGCCGGCATCTGGGCAACTTCCCGCAGGCGTTCACCCACCTGGCGTTGATCAACGCCGTGGTGCACGTGATCCGTGCCGAGGAAGAGGCCGACAGCACGGGCGTGTTCCAGCCGGCCAACGCCCCGATGTAGGCGGATGTAGTCAGAGGTCGGCACCCAGCCGGTCGGCCATCAGGGCCGACTCGACCCGTTCGAGGAGCGCCTTCGCGGCCGCGGCGCCCTGCCGATCTCCCCGGAGGCCGTTGCCCATCAGCTGGGCCCACTGCCGCCGCAGGCGCTTGAGATTGTCCGCGGCCCGATCGGTCGGGTACAGATTCACGCCGCGCGCGTCGTGCGGATCGGCGCGGCGTTCGACGAAGCCGCGGTTCTCCAAACTCCGGAGCGCGGTGGACATATTGCTGCGCTGCAGACCGGTCGCCCGGGCGAGGTCACTGGGCGTGACGCCCGGGTGGTGGTCGATATGCCGCATCACGTGGGCTTCCGACGGCGTCAACTCGATGATGTCGGCGTCCGTCGCGGCTGCAGCGTCCGGGCGGAGTCGAAGCTCCCGCGCCACTCCGATGATCGCCTCGGCGAGATCGGCCAACTCACCATCCATGGACAAATCCTAGCGCATTAGTTATTGTTTGATAGTTATTTCTTCATAACTACCTAGACGAGGTTCTTTCATGACGACCGCCACCCGGGACGCCCAGACCCACGAGACCGCGATCTCGCCGTGGTTGCTGGTGGTACTCGCCCTGCTCAACGCGGTCGCACCGGTGGCCACCGACCTCTATCTGCCCGCCTTCCCCGAGATGACCGCCGAGTTGCAGGCCAGCGCCACGGCCGTGCAGCTGACCTTGACGGCGTTCCTGCTCGGGCTGACGTTCGGGCAATTGCTGTTCGGCCCCCTGTCCGACCGGCTCGGCCGGCGCAACCCGCTGATCGTCGGGGCGCTGCTGTGCGTGCTGGCCAGCGTCGTCGCCGCCACGGCACCGAACATCGCCGTCCTCATCGCGGCCCGATTCGCCCAGGGCTTCACCGGTGCCGCGGGCATGGTGATCGGTCGTGCGGTGATCTCAGACCTCGCCGTCGGCAAGAGCGCGGGGCGGGCGTTCAGCCTGATGATGATCGTCGGTGGCGTGGCTCCGGTGGTCGCACCGTTCGCCGGCGGATTGTTGGTCGGCCCCGTCGGCTGGCGCGGCATCCTCTGGGTGGTCTGCGGCCTCACCGTGGCCATGCTGGTCGCCACCGTGGCCGTGGTGCGCGAGTCGCACCCCGCCCATCGCCGGGCCGAGCTGAAAGCTGATGCCGCGCAGGGCATCTCGCCGTGGTCAGCATTACGGTCCCGGGCCTATATCGCCAACACGCTGGCCTTTGCGTTCGGCTTCTCGGTGATGATGGCCTACATTTCGGCCTCACCGTTCGTCTACCAGGTGATGGTGGGGCTCACCCCGGCGCAGTACGGCGTCGCGTTCGGCATCAACGCACTGGGCATCGTCAGCGTCAGCGCGCTGTCGGCGCGGCTGAACCAGCGCTTCGGCACCGCGACGCTGCTGGGTGTGGGCCTGGGCCTGACCACGGCCGCCACGCTGGTCCTGCTCGGTCTGGTCCTCACCGGGGCACCGGCATGGTTGCTTCCCATCCCGATTTTCGTGGCCGTCGCATCCCAGGGCCTGATCCTGGGCAACGCCACCGCGCTGGCCCTGGCCGCCGTCCCCCGCGCGGCCGGCACCGGATCGGCGGGCCTCGGCGCGCTGCAATTCGGACTCGGCGCGGCCGTCTCACCGCTGGTCAGCTTGGGCGGAGAGCACACTGCTCTGCCGCTGGCCGTGGTGATGGTGACCCTGGCGGTACTGGCGCTGGGCGCCTTCCTCGTCGGCCGCCGGGTCAGCTGAATCTTCAGCTGAAATCCGTTGTAGAGCAATACTTTAGAGGTCGGCGGTTACTTCTTTGCCGCGTTCTTGATCATATCCGCCGCGATGGCCCTGGCCTCGTCGGCGATGGAATTACTACACGCCCAGGCCTCGACCACCACGTTGGACGCCGAGGACAGTGCGTGCTGGCAACCCCATCCGCCGGCATTTCGCTGAGTGGAGACCTGGGTCAGGATGTCGCCGCTCACGTCCGCGGTGTCGATCTTCCAGGTGGAGTGCACGTCGGAGTTGTCGATGTCGATCGATGTGCCGCCGCACTTCTCCCATGTGGTGCGGGACTTGTCGACAAACGCCATCGCCTTCTCACTCGACGGGTAGAGCACCGCGATCTGCTCAACCCAGTGCGCATTGTCAGACGTGGGCTCCTGCAGCACCTGGTCGCGGACGGCCGACCAGTCGCTGCCCTGGTAGACCATCTGTTCGGCCCCGTAGATCGCCGCGAGGCAGTCGACGTCGGACACTCCGTCGGAGTTGTCGCTCATGTTCTGCGAGGACGCGGTCATCCGGATTCCGGTGGCATCCATGATGCCGTTCACCTCGCCCGCGGTGAGCAGCACCCGGTCGAGATCGGACTCCGTGAGGGTGGGGACGTCAAACAACGCAGGACCAGTGCTCTGGCCGCGCAACGCCGTGCCCCCGATGGTGGACACGCATCCGGACAGCAGCGCGCTGACCAGGACGGCAGCGCAGAACACGGGCATGCGGCTCACGCACGACATTGTCCCCCGAGCGACCCGATCCGGTGGCTCAACGACGCATCATCGTCCGTGGTTGACCTTGTCCAGCATGGTTCCGGCCAGGCTCACAGCCCGGCCCGAGGGCCGTCGCTGACCACCGGTGACCGCGGCGTCCACGTCCACCACGCAATCGGCCGCCAGCCCGATGGCCCGCTCGGTGGGGAACGACGCGTCCCCCTGGTTGTCGGAGTTGACCACCGTCGCCGACAACACCGCACCATCGACTCTCACGTCGGTGACCTTCTGACGCATCTCGGCGCCGGCCGGGCTGGGCAGGGCGGAGCGCACCGTCTTGCCTTCGCAGGCCTTCCATTGGCTGACGAAAGCACCGAACATCCGCTGCGCCTCGGCATCGGAAGCGAATTGGACAACACCGGCATCCGCACTGGAAACAGTCTGGCCGCCACCGAAGTTCGAGAATTCCTGCCAGGCGGCCCGGCGCACGTCACCCACCTCGTACACCACGCGCATGAACGGCGTGGCAGGCCCGAGACATTCGATCGGGTTGGCGGCGGCATTGTCGCGAATTCCGTTGGGGAGGGCATCGATCCCACCGACGGTTGGAGGTTCGCTGTCGGACAACGGATTTCCCGCTGCTCGGCTGACCTCCGCACCGGTGGGCAGCACCTCGGCAAGATCGCGCAGGACAACGCTCTGGTCCTGGCGCGCCGCAGAACCGTCGACCGTGCTCGTGCACCCTGCGAGCACGGCGATGCCGACCACGGCACCAACAATCGATCGCCCCCGAACGACAGCTTGGTCGCGTGTGATTGAGCCCTCGCCCCCTACTTCTTGGCCTTGTCGGCTTTGTCCCCGGCCGAGTCAGTGGACAGCGCGGCGACGAATGCCTCCTGAGGAACGTCGACCCGCCCGATCGTCTTCATCCGCTTCTTGCCCTCTTTCTGCTTCTCCAGCAGCTTGCGCTTACGGGTGATGTCACCGCCGTAGCACTTGGCGAGCACGTCCTTGCGGATCGCCCGGATGTTCTCGCGGGCAATGATTTTGGAGCCGATCGCAGCCTGCACCGGCACCTCGAACTGCTGGCGCGGGATCAGCTCCTTGAGCTTGGTGGTCATCTTGTTGCCATAGGCCTGCGCCGAATCCTTGTGCACGATCGCACTGAACGCGTCAACAGCCTCACCCTGCAGCAGGATGTCCACCTTCACCAACGCCGCCTCCTGCTCACCCGACTCTTCGTAGTCGAGGCTGGCATACCCACGGGTGCGCGATTTCAACGCGTCGAAGAAGTCGAAGATGATCTCGCCTAGCGGCATCGTGTAGCGCAGCTCGACACGTTCGGGCGAAAGGTAGTCCATGCCACCGAGTTCGCCGCGCCGCGACTGGCACAGCTCCATGATGGTTCCGATGAACTCGCTGGGCGCGATGAGCGTGCATTTCACCACCGGCTCGTAGACCTCACGAACCTTGCCCTCGGGCCAGTCCGACGGATTGGTCACGATCATTTCGCTGCCGTCGTCCTTTATCACCCGGTAAACCACGTTCGGCGAGGTGGAGATCAGGTCCAGGTCGAACTCGCGCTCGAGACGTTCCCGGGTGATCTCCATGTGCAGCAGGCCGAGGAAGCCGCAACGGAAACCGAAGCCCAACGCCACCGACGTCTCCGGCTCGTAGGTCAACGCCGCGTCGTTGAGTTGCAGCTTGTCCAGTGCTTCACGCAGATTCGGATAGTCCGAGCCGTCGACCGGATACAGCCCCGAATAGACCATGGGCTTGGGCTCGCGGTACCCGGTCAGCGCTTCGGTGGCGCCGTGTCGGGCCGTGGTGACCGTGTCGCCCACCTTGGACTGCCGAACGTCCTTCACCCCGGTGATGAGGTAGCCCACCTCGCCGACACCGAGCCCGACGCTGGGTTTGGGGTCGGGCGAGACGATGCCGACCTCGAGCAGTTCGTGAGTCGCGCCGGTCGACATCATCTTGATCCGCTCACGCGGGTTGAGCTTGCCGTCGACGACGCGGACGTAGGTCACCACGCCGCGGTAGATGTCGTAGACGGAGTCGAAGATCATCGCCCGCGCGGGAGCGTCGGCGTCGCCGACCGGCGCCGGGATCAGTCGCACCACCTCGTCGAGCAGCTCCGCGACGCCTTCACCGGTCTTGCCGGACACCCGCAGCACGTCGTCGGGCTCGCAGCCGATGATGTGGGCGATCTCGGCGGCGTAACGCTCGGGGTCGGCGGCGGGCAGGTCGATCTTGTTGAGCACCGGGATGATCGTCAGGTCGCGATCCAGCGCCAGGTAGAGATTCGCCAGCGTCTGCGCCTCGATGCCCTGGGCGGCGTCGACCAGCAGCACCGCACCCTCGCAGGCTTCCAGCGCACGCGACACCTCGTAGGTGAAGTCGACGTGGCCCGGGGTGTCGATCAGGTGCAGGACGTAGTCTTTTCCGGCATCGGGGCCGGTGGTCACTGTCCACGGCAGCCGCACGTTCTGCGCCTTGATCGTGATGCCGCGTTCCCGCTCGATATCCATCCGGTCCAGGTACTGGGCGCGCATGTCGCGATCGGCGACCACGCCGGTGATACCGAGCATCCGGTCGGCCAGCGTCGACTTGCCGTGATCGATGTGCGCGATGATGCAGAAGTTCCGAATCTGCGCCGGCGCAGTGAACGTCTTGTCGGCGAAGCTACTGATGGGAAATCTCCTGCTCGGATGGTACTTCGAGGGGGCCCTCGGGCCTCTCCAGCGTATCGAGTAGAGCCCGGACGGGCACAATCGCGCGCCGCGAGGCTCTCGCGATCCGCCTATGCTGTCGAGAATGGCGTCGCAGTGGAGGACGTTTCAGAGACTCGCGGAGCACCTCGTCTTCAACGAGGCGCCCAAGTTCATTCGACAGTTGCCGATACCCCAGGCCGTACCGCGGACCATCCAGCAGGGCCTCAAGCTGGGCCTCGAAGTCCTGGTGGCCAGCACCACCCCGATCGATCAGCCCGCCGCGATCACCGCGGGCCGGCCGGTGACCGACAACAGTGTGCCGACCGCGCATCGCGCCCGCCGGCTGGTCTACGCGCCGGATCTGGACGGTCGGGCCGATCCCGGCGAGGTGGTCTGGACCTGGGTGGTCTACGAGGACGACCCGACCAAGGGCAAGGACCGCCCGGTGCTGGTGGTCGGCCGGGACCGCCGGACACTGCTCGGGCTGATGCTGTCCAGCCAGGCCCACCACGCTGAGGACCGCAACTGGATCGCTATCGGCTCGGGCGGCTGGGATTACGACGGCCGCCCCAGCTGGGTGCGGCTGGACCGGGTGCTCGACGTTCCCGAGGAGGGCATCCGCCGCGAGGGCGCGATTCTCGATCAGCCGACCTTCGAGCTGGTCGCGGCGCGGCTGCGCGCCGAATACTCCTGGAGCTAGCCGCCCTGCGTGATGTAGGCCTGCAGATGCGCCTGCTCGGCCTGCAACTGCTCCATCCGGTTCTTCACCACGTCGCCGATGCTGACGATGCCCACCAGTCGCCCGCCCTGCATCACCGGCACGTGCCGCACCCGATTGTTGGTCATCAGCGCGCTCAGGTCGTCGATCTGGTCGTCGGGTGAGCACGTCACCAGGACCTTGCTCATGATGTCGGCGACCGCGCTGCGGAGCAGGTCCGGGCCGTGATCGTGCAGCGTGCGGACGACGTCGCGCTCCGAGACAATGCCCACCACGCCGCCGTCGGGGCCGACGACGACCATCGCGCCGATGTTGTGGATGACCAGTTCGGCCAGCAGGCCGGTGACGGTCGTGGTCTCGGTGACCGTAGCCACCGTCGTTCCCTTACTGCGAAGGATGTCGGCGATACGCATCGCCACCCCCTTGTGATGGATGTCACACCAGGTTAAGGCTTGTGAGAGCGCCGGGGAAGCAAACCGCAACGGTTGCGTTAAGACAGAACAGGCCGACCACGAGACACGAGGAGATCTGCATGGGCACCTTGCCGAAGACAGAGTTGGGCGACGGCCTGACGGTCAGCGCGATCGGGTTCGGGGGCATGGCGCTGACGCCGGTCTACGGCGCGGTCGACGACACCGAGTCACTGGCGACCCTGAACCACTGCCTGGACGTCGGGATGACCTTCATCGACACCGCCAACGTCTACGGCGGTGGTGCCAACGAGCGACTCATCGGCCAAGTGCTGGCCGGCCGCCGCGACGAGGTAACGCTGGCGACGAAGTTCGGCATCGACGGCGACCCGACGACGGGCAAGCTCAAGGCCCGCGGCGACGCGGAGTACGTGCGGCGCTGCGTCGACGAGAGCCTGGGCCGGCTCGGCACCGACGTGATCGACCTCTATTACATGCACCGCCGCGACGTGTCGCTGCCGATCGAGGAGACAGTCGGCGCCATGGCCGAACTGGTCACCGCGGGCAAGGTGCGCCACCTCGGCCTGTCGGAGGTGACCGCTGACGAGTTGCGCGCCGCAGCCGCCGTACACCCGATCGCCGCCGTGCAGAGCGAATGGTCGATCTGGAGCCGCGACGTCGAACGCCACGTGGTGCCGGCGGCCGCCGAACTCGGCGTCGGCTTCGTGCCGTATTCGCCGCTGGGGCGCGGATTCCTCACCGGGACCATCCGGTCGGCGGCCGACCTCTCCTCGGCCGGGGACTTCCGCAGCCGCATCCCCCGCTTCGCCGAAGACGTACTCGACGCCAATCTTGCTGTGGTGCAGGTGGTTACCTCGATCGCCGACGAGGTGGGTGCGACGCCGGCGCAGGTGGCGCTGGCGTGGCTGCGGCAGCGCGCCGAGGTCCTCGGTGTGGCATCGGTGCCGATCCCGGGCACGCGACGCGCGGCCCGCGTCGACGAGAACGCCGCGTCGTTGTCGGTGCAGCTCAACCCCGATCAAGTGGTGGCCCTGGAGGCGGCCGGCGCCAGTGTGTCCGGCCACCGGTCCATCGATCCGAATTGGGTGTCCTCGGCACGGGAGTGAGCCCGGCGGTCACGTCCCCGACGAGGCTTGGCTCACCGACAGAGCCACCGCGGTGTCGTCGAATTGGGCTGCCTGAGCGCTGATCCGGCCGATCTCGCTGGGCCGCTTGAGAAGTCCGCGAACCGAGATGATGGCGACCTGTTCGGCGACCCGGACCGCCTCGGCCACCCGGTCGCCCTCGTCGGCGTGCAGGCGGGTGCGCTTCTGCGCGCCTTCGTCGAAGTTCAGCAGCAATCCGGCCGTTTCCTCACGGTCGCAGTCGATGAACTTGCCCTCCGCGATCGCCGCACCGATGAGGTCGGACACCCAGTCTTTGAGCCGCTCGTAGTCGGTCCAGAACTGGTGGAAGTCGGCGCGCTGATCGTGGGCGATGCGCTGGATCTCGTTGAAGTCGATCGGCGAGAGTGCCAACTGGATGGTGTCGAACCGCAGCAGCCGGTAGAGCTTGACCGCCGGAGATCCCGAACCGGCGCCGACTTCGGCGATGAACTTCAGCGGCGCCCGGTTCACCAGCAGCGTCTCCCCCAGCAGCTGCTCCTTGTTGCGGAACCAGTAGTACAGCGACGACTGCTGCAGGCCGACGGCCCGCGCGATGTCGCTCATTGTGGTTTGCGCATAACCCTTTTCGGAGAACAGCCGGGTCGCGGCGTTGACGATCCCGGCGCGTGGCGAGGTCGTCGCCGCCGAATCGGCATCGTTGCGGGGCCGTCCGATCACTCGAACCCGTGACCGGCCCTGCGGTGTCGGCACGTCGGGAATTGTACGGCCGGGATCTGCCGTCATCCCAGCGGTGGGACTTCACTGTGTGCGCGCATCACCAGGTCGCGTGCCGCGGCCACGACGTCCGCCCACAACTGGAGGCCGTAGCTCTTCGACGCCCGCGACGGGTACCCCGTCACTCCGTTGGTGGAGACCTGCTGGATGGGATAACGGAACACCGTGCCCGCGGTGCGGTCGGGGTCGTCGGCATCGCGCATCGCATCGACGTCCACCAGTTCGGGCCGGACCGCCAGCATCAGCGAGGTCTCCGCGGCATTGGCGTGCCAGTCGACCGCATCCTCGGTGGCTCGCCGCGCGATGTCGGGTGTCAGATCCCACCACTGCATGACGCCGATGCGCCGGTCGGGATGGTGTCTGCGAAAGCGGTCGCAGGCCAACCACAGTGGCGCGCTGTTGCCGACGTGACCATTGACGAACAGGATGCGGCGCACACCGGAGTCCGCACACGCCTCGGCGACCCGGACTGCCGCCGTCGCGATCTGGTCCCCGTCGAACGCCACCGTGCCCGGCAGGGCGGTGCCGTGAAAGAAGCTGGCGCCGAACGCGATCGCAGGCAACACCAGAGCGTGCTCACCGGCGGCCGCCTCGGCGACGGCGGTGGCCATGATGGTGTCGGTGCCCACCGGCAGATGGGGCCCATGCTGTTCGGTGGCGCCGACGGGAATCAGAGCCACGGTGTCGGGGTCGGCGGCAAGCCGGTGCGCGATCTGCACCGAGTTGAGGTCGTCCCAGCGACTGCTCATCAGAAGAACCGTAGGTAGCGGTCGGACTCCCACGACGAGACGTGCGCGTTGTAGGAATCCCACTCGAGCTTCTTCTCGGAGACGAACGAGTCGTACATTGCGGTCCCGAACACGCTGCGCACCAGCGGGTCTGCCTCGATCGCGTCGATGGCCTCACCCAGTGAGCGAGGCAGCCAGGTGATGCCGCGCTCGATCAGATCCGGCTCCGAGAGCCGGTAGAGGTTGTCGCGGTTGGGCGCACCGGGGTCGAGCCCCTCCCGGACCCCTTCCAGTCCGGCGGCCAGCATCAGAGCCGCCCCCAGATAGGGGTTGTTGGCGCTGTCTGCGGCGCGGCATTCGACGCGGCCACCGCCCCTGGGGATCCGCAGCATGTTGGTGCGGTTGTTGTCGCCGTAGCAGGCGAAGATCGGTGCCCACGTCAGGCCGGACATGCTGCCCTGCTTGACAAGTCGCTTGTAACTGTTGACCGTCGGTGCGATGACCGCGCAGATCGCCGGCGCGTGGCGCAGCACACCGGCGATGAACTGGTAGCCGAGCCGGGAAAGCCCGCAGCCATGCGGATCGTCGCTGGATTCGAAAAGGTTGGTTCCGTCGGCGTCGGCCAGTGACATGTTGTAGTGCGCGCCGCTGCCCGTGCGATCGGCGAAGGGTTTGGGCATCCACGAGGCGAACAGTCCGTGCTTGCGGGCGATCTCGCCGACCATCATCCGGAAGAAGACGAACCGGTCGGCCATGGACACCGCGTCGGTGTAGGTGAAGTCGGTCTCGAACTGGCCGTTGCCGTCCTCGTGGTCGAAAGAGTAGACGTCCCAGCCCAGTTCGTTCATCGCCGCGACGATCTCGTCGACCACGCCGAAGTTGTGCAGCATGCCGCGCAGGTCATAGCAGGGTTTGTCGAGGTTGTCGTCGGGGCTGGCCGGCTCCGGCACCCCGTTGCGATCCGACAGCAGGAAGAACTCCGTCTCGATGCCGAGGTTGAAGGTGTAGCCCAATGTCGCCGCCTCGGCGGTGACCCGTTTGAGGATCTGACGGCTACACGACTCGAACGGGCTGTCACCAACCCACAGATCGCCGGGAAACCACGCGATCTCGCGATTGAACGGCATGACGATCGCGGCATCGAGGTCCGGGTGCGGTGCGACCTCGTCGTCGTTGACGTCCTGCGGCACCCCGTCCAGGGCGGCCCCGGTGAACATCTCCGACCCGTTCGCGGCCTGCTCCAAGTGAGCCAACGGCACCATCTTGGCCTTCGGCTTGCCGTGCATGTCGACGAAACTGATCGCCGCGTAGCGGACTCCCGCGGCGGTCAGCTTCTCGGCGACCTCGCGGACGTCGGTGTGCGCCTGCCCATTGAGCGTGCTTGTCATCTGTTCCCTTTCTCACCAGTCGACGCCACCGTAGCCACGCTCTGTAACTGCGTTGTTTCCAACTAGTGAATGACCTATTGAAACTTGGTCGGTGTTGACGTCTGTGAACAGAGCATTTATCCGCCATCGCCCGCCAAGTTGTGTCAATAGGTCATTGAAAGGCGCTGGCGCAGTGAAACCCGCCATGCCGGGGGCCAATTGCCCCCCAGTCGCTCCCCGGCAGGGTAGTAATTAACCCCATGATCGACGTCACGCTGCTCGGCACCGGAAGCCCGATGGTCGACCCGAATCGCGCCGGGCCGTCAACCCTGGTCAGAGCCGGCGACTCGCTGTTCCTGGTGGACTGCGGACGCGGGGTGCTGATGCGAGCCGCCGCGGCGGGCGTCGGCGCCGCCAACATCACCGCGCTGCTGCTGACCCATCTGCACAGCGACCACATCACCGACCTGTCCGACGTGATCACCACCCGCTGGGTCACCACGTTCGTGCCCACCCCGCTGCCGATCATCGGCCCGCCCGGCACCAAGGCCGTCGTCGACGCGACACTGGCGGCGTTGGCGCCCGACATCTCCTACCGCATCGGCCACCACCCCGACATCACCGAACCTCCGTCGATTCAGGTGTACGAGTACGCCTCCGGTCAGGTGTGGGACGAGGGCGGCGTCCGGATCACCGCGGCGCCCACCGACCACCGTCCGGTCGAGCCGACGCTCGGCTTCCGCGTCGAATACGACGGGGTCGCGGTCGTCCTGGCCGGCGACACCGTGCCCTGCGCCGGGCTCGACGAACTCGCCAAAGGGGCGAACGCCCTGGTGCACACCGTGATCCGCGCGGATCTCGTCGAGCAGATGCCGGTTCAGCGGATCCGGGACATCCTCGACTATCACTCGTCGGTCGAGCAGGCCGCCGCCACCGCGGCCCGCGCCGGGGTCGGCACACTGGTGCTCACCCACTATGTACCGCCGCTGGTGCCCGGCCAGGAGGACCAGTGGCGCGCCAAGGCGGCGACCGAGTTCAGTGGCCCGGTGGAGATCGGCAACGACCTTCTTCGGGTATCCGTCGGGAACTAGCCGTCGGGAACTAACCGTCGGGAACTAAGTAGCCCCGTCGCCCGACTTATGGGCGATGACGACGACGGAGACTTCGACGCGCCGCGGTGACGCGGCTGTTCTGCGCCGGATTTGGCGGCTGCACTTCTGGGTTGGGCTGTTCGCCGCGCCGGTGCTGGTGGTGTTGGCCTGCAGCGGCCTGGTGATCCTCTACAGCCAGCCGCTGGACGCACTGCTCAACCGGCATCTGCTCGTGGTCGAGCAGGGACCGCAGACGGTCCCCCTCGATGCGCAGGTGGCCACTGCCACCCAGCACGCCGGCGCAGGAAGCACACTGGAGGCGGTCACGCCACCGGACGGCCCGGATGCCTCGACCCGGGTGGACTTCTCCGCCGCCGACGCCCAGGGCTACCCGCAGGCCGAAGCCAACGTCATCCAGGTGTTCGTCGATCCCTACACGGGCGCCTATCTGGGGCAGCGCGATCAGCTGTCCGGCTTGGTCGGCTGGGCCAATCAGCTGCACCGGATGTTCGGCAACGACGGCCCGCACATCCAGCTGCCGTCATTGGGACACCTCATCAATCCCTCCGCATATCCGGAGTCCACCATCCCGGTCGGGATCGGCAACCTCTGGATGGAGCTGACCGCGACGTGGATCCTGGTGCTGCTCGGCAGCGGGATCTATCTGTGGTGGCCGCGCGCCGCCGAAGCCGCCAAACCGCTGCTGCGCGTGCGATGGCGTGCCGGCGGCCGGGTCCGGTGGCGCGACGTTCATGCGCTCACCGGTGTCGTCGTCGCGGTCATCCTGATCTGCTACATCCTGTCCGGCATGACCTGGACGCGGTACTGGGGTGAGAACTGGCGGGCGGTGACCGCGACGGTCACCCCGTCCACCGAAATCGACGCTCCCTCAACACCGGCGAAGCTCGGCGACTACGACCGCCTGGGGCGCCGCATCGCCTGGTCGGCCACCGACGACCCGATCTACGCGTCGCAGCCCACCGCGGGCGCGGACCGGCTGTCCTACAACGACATTGACCGCATCGCCAAGGACGAGCACATGGTGCCCGGCTATTCGATCTTCCCCCGACTGATGCGACGCAGGACGGCGCGACGGTCTACGGCAGCTACACGGTGGTCAACCGGTGGCCGCAACGAGTGTCCGAACAGCGGACGTTGTATCTGAACCAGTTCACCGGCGCCACCATCACCAACGCCACCGCCGCCCAGGACGGCGCCCTGTCCCGGTTGACGAGTTTCGGGATCGCCATGCACATGGGCAACCAAATGGGTTGGCTCACCCGCATTTCGGCGACCGTCGCCTGCCTCGGCGTTCTGCTCAGTGCGGCGACCGGATTGCTGATGTGGTGGAAACGCCGCCCCACCGGACGCAGCGGGCTGCCCGGCCCGGCCAGCGAGTCCACCCGGGCGAACACCCCGAAGAAAGCGATGATCGCCGTGACCGTCATCGCGGTCGTTCTCGGAATCCTGTTCCCGGCCTTCGGTATATCGCTACTGGTGGTGCTGGTGGCCGAAGCGATCATCAGTGCTCGGCGGCCACCGCCCGATCACGCCAGCCTGGTGACCTCCACCACCACATCGAGGTCGGTCGAGCCCTCGCCGGAGTAGATGCCCTTCAACGGGGTGACGTCGGCGTAGTCCCGGCCGACGCCGACGCTGATGTACTGCTCGTTGATCTCCGAATCGTTGGTCGGGTCATAGTTCCACCAGCCACCCGTCCAGGCTTGGATCCACGCGTGACTCTGCCCGTCGATGGTGTCTCCGATCACGGCATCGCGATTGGGATGCAGATATCCCGACACGTACCGAGCCGGAATACCCATGCCGCGCAACAGGATCAGCGTCAGATGGGCGAAGTCCTGGCACACGCCCTTGCCTTCGCGCAGTGCGTCGAGACCCGACGAGTGCACACCGGTGGTACCGGGAACGTAACTCAGTTCGCTGTGCGCCCATTGAGCGGCGGCGATCACGGCCTGCACCGGTTCACATTCCTTGACGATGCGTCTGCCGACCCGCTCGAGTCGACGACTGGCCGGCGTGTAGAGCGTGGGTTGGATCACCTCGTCGAAGCGGTCCCGGACCGCCGCGGACGCAAGTTCGTCCCACGTCACGTCCTCGCTCGGAGCTTCCGCCTTGTCGGTCTCGACTACCGACGACGCTGTCACCTCGAGCTCGGTGTGCGGCGCGTGCAGATCGAAAGCCGTTACCGCCGTGCCCCAATAGTCGACGTAGCGATAATTGCGGGTCGCCGGGATGGTCTCAACGCGGTTGAGGATGACGTTCTGTCGGGAGTCCGAACGCGGCGTCAGCCGAGCCTCGTTGTAGGACGCGGTGACCGGTGATTTATAGGCGTACCCCGTCGCGTGCACGACCCGCATCCGCCACATCAGATCTCCCCTTCCTCGATGACCAGCGAACCACGCTGCCCGGCATCCGACCACGCCACCCACGGCGCGGAGTGGAAGTACTGCAGCGCCACCGCTTCTCCGACGTCGCGACAGGTTGCCTGCAGCCCGGCCAGCCGCTCCTCCAGCGACTCGAGTAGCACACCGGGCGTGATGAACTCCAGCTCGCTGCGGGCACGTCCGAGCAGACGCTGAGCCTCCGCGGTGGATCCCAGCCGGTTGTGCGGGCGGTGCATGAGTTCGTCGAGACTGTGCTCGGCCAGTCTGAGCGAGTAGTAGATCGACCGTGGGAAAAGCCGGTCCAGCAACATGAATTCGACGACGCGGCTGGCGTCGAGCACACCGCGATAGGTACGCAGGTAGGTGTCGTGGGCACCCGCCGAGCGCAACACCGTCACCCAGGCCGGTGACGAGGCGCTGTCCCCCACCCGGGACAGCAGCAGCCGCACCGTCATGTCGACCCGCTCGACGGCGCGGCCGAGCACCAGGAAGCGGTAACCGTCGTCGCGGGACAGCGTCGAATCGGCCAACCCGGCGAACATCGCCGCCCGGCCCTCGATGAAGCTGAAGAACTCGTGCGGGCCCAGCCGACGGGCCGCCCGCTCCCGTTCGGCGAGCGCATTGTAGGTGGTGTTCAGACACTCCCACATGTCACTGGACGTGACTTCCCTTGCCGAACGGGCATTTTCACGGGCGGCCGAGATCGCCTCGACGATCGAGCAGCCGCCTGCGGTGTCGCGGCTGAATGCCACCAGGTCGGTCAACGACCACATATCGAGCTGATGCTTGGGCGGTTCGATGCCCAGCACCTGCAGCAGTACTCGCGAGGTCTGGTCGGGGTCGACGCTCGAATCCTCGAGCAGCTGATGCACAGTCACATCGAGGATGCGGGCGATGTCGTCGGCGCGCTCGACGTAGCGTCCGATCCAGTACAGCGCCTCGGCGTTACGGGCCAACATCAGCGCATCACCTGCTGCTGTTGCTGGCTCTGCTGCTGTTGGCCTTGTTGCTGCTGACCGGACGACTCGGGGCCCTTCTCGGCGACCGCCGCCTTGCCGGGTTTCGGAATCTTGCGCACCACTTCGGCGTCTCCGAGTTCGCGGGCGGCCACCGATGTCTTGGAGGCAAGCACCCAGGTGTCCTTGGATCCCCCGCCCTGGCTGGAGTTGACCACCAGTGACCCCTCGATCAACGCGGTGCGGGTCAGCCCGCCGGGCAGCACCCAGACGTCCTCGCCGTCGTTGACGGCGAAGGGCCGCAGATCGACGTGGCGGGGGGCCAGCGCGTCGCCGACCTTGGTGGGCACCGTCGACAGCTGGACGACCGGCTGCGCGATCCAGCCGCGAGGATCGGCTGCGACTTTCTTGCGAATGGCCGCAAGCTCCTTCTCGGACGCGTCCGGGCCGAACACGATGCCGTAACCGCCCGAACCCTCGACCGGTTTGATCACCAGCTCGTCGACCCGGTCGAGCACTTCTTCGCATTCGTCGTCGAGCCAGCAGCGGAACGTGTCGACGTTGGCCAGCAGCGGCTTCTCGCCGAGGTAGTACTCGATGATCGTCGGCACGTAGGTGTAGACCAGCTTGTCGTCGCCGACGCCGTTGCCGACCGCGCTGGAGATCACGACGTTGCCGGCGCGCGCGGCATTCAGCAGGCCCGCCACGCCGAGCACCGAGTCGGGACGGAACTGCATGGGGTCGAGGTAATCGTCGTCGATACGGCGATAGATGACATCGACCTGGCGCTCCCCTTCGGTGGTGCGCATGTAGACGACGTTGTCTCGACAGAACAGGTCGCGGCCTTCGACCAGTTCCACGCCCATCTGCCGGGCCAGCAGGGAGTGCTCGAAGTAGGCCGAGTTGAACGGTCCCGGGGTGAGCACGACGACCGTCGGATCGGCCTCGTTGGTGGCCGCGGCGTTGCGCAGTGCCCGCAGCAGGTGCGACGAGTAGTCGCCGACCGCACGCACCCGGTGGGTGGCGAACAGGTTCGGGAAGACCCGGGCCATGGTGCGCCGGTTCTCCATGACGTAGGACACGCCCGACGGGGACCGCAGGTTGTCCTCGAGCACCCGGAAGGTGCCCTGGGCGTCGCGAACCAGATCGATGCCGGCGACGTGGATGCGCACCCCGTTGGGCGGGCTGATGCCGGCGGCCTGCCGGTGGAAGTGCTCGCAGGAGGTGATCAGCCGGCGCGGGATGACCCCGTCACGCAGGATCTCCTGGTCGCCGTAGATGTCGTCGAGGTACATCTCCAAGGCCTTGACCCGTTGGGTGATGCCCCGTTCGAGCCGGGACCATTCGGCGGCGGAGATGACCCGCGGCACCAGGTCGAGCGGGAAGGGCCGTTCCTGACCGGACAGCGAGAACGTGATGCCCTGATCGATGAATGCGCGGCCCAGCGCCTCGGCCCTGGCTTCGAGCTCCTCGGCGTCGGACGGCGCGAGTTCAGCGAAGATTCCCTTGTACGGCCCACGGACATTGCCCTGGTTGTCGAACATTTCGTCGAAGGCCTTGGCATAGGAGCCGAGGTTGTTATAGCCGCCGAAGATATGGTCGTGACGCCGAGGTTGTCGCGACCCATTGCGCGACGACCGGTTTGTTTCCGAAGGCAGGGTTCGAAGGCTCACGTGTCCCATGCTGCCGCACGTTCACCGTTTCGGCAGGCCAGTGACCTCCATTTTGTGAGTTCAGGGCCACCACTGGTACTCTGAGCAGTCGCTGCCCGAGGGCCTGACGGCCCCGGCGAGACTGACGAACCCCAAGCTTGAAGACGAGGAACTTACGCGTGGCCAACATCAAGTCGCAGGAAAAGCGGATCCGCACCAACGAGCGGCGCCGGGTGCGCAACAAGTCGGTGAAGAGTGCGCTGCATACCGCGATCCGCGGTTTCCGGACGGCCGCTGCTGAGGGCGACAAGGACAAGGCCGCCGAGCTGCTCGTCGTGACCAGCCGCAAGCTGGACAAGGCCGCCAGCAAGGGCGTCATTCACAAGAACCAGGCGGCCAACAAGAAGTCCGCGCTGGCGCAGGCCTTCAACAAGATCTGATTCAGTCCCGGCCGCTTCCGGCGGCCAGTTGCGCCACCTTGCGCACCGCATCTTCCAGCACGTAGTCCGCGTCGGCTGCGGCACCCTTGACGTCGGCGTTCAGCGCCGCCACCAGCCGCATCGCCGTCGCCACCTTGTCGCGCGACCAGCGCCGCGACTGCTTTTGCGCCTTCTGGATCTTCCACGGCGGCATCCCCAGCTCCGAGGCCAACCGGTAGGGGTCGCCGGAAACCGGGCCCACCCGCGCAATTGTGTGGACCGCCTCGGCGAGCGCGTCGGCCAGCACGACGTGCGGCACGCCGCGCAGCATCGCCCACCGCAGCGCCTCGGCCGAGCCCGCGACATCACCCACCACGGCCTTGTCGGCGATATCGAAGCCGGAGACCTCCGCCTTGCCGCTGTGATAGCGCCGGACCGCGATCGCGTCGACGTGACCGGCGGTGTCGGCGACCAGCTGTGAGCACGCCGCGGCGAGTTCGCGGATGTCGGAGCCGACGGCGTCGAGCAGCGCGGTGACGGTGTTCTCGTCGACCTTGACCTTCTGCGCGCGGAATTCGGCGCGCACGAAGTCGGCCCGCTCGGTGGCCTTGGTGATCTTGGCGCACGGATGGACCTGGGCGCCGAGCTTCTTGAGCTGATCGGCGAGCGCCTTGGCGCGCCCACCACCGGAATGCGCGACCGCCAGCACGGTGCCGGGCGGCAGGTCGGCGGCCGCCGTCGCGATCAGCTCCACGGCCTCCTTGCCGGCCTCAGCGGCCGACTCGAGCACCACCACCCGCTCGTCGGCGAACAGCGACGGGCTGAGCAGTTCGGCGAGCTCGTTGACCGACACATCGCCCGCGCGCAACCGGTCCACCGGTACGTCGGCGCCGCCCGACGCTTCGCGGGCCAGCCGCATCACCTCGGAGATGGCGCGGTCCACCAGTAATTCCTCGTCACCCAGGATCAGATGCAGACCGTCTACCGTCGCGCTCATCCGATGATCGTTTCACGCGCGGCCGACAGCGGCTGACACCGACCTTCACGCATCGCCACACCAGCAGCGCGGCGAGCGACATCCCCGCGACGGCCAGCACGCCACCGAGCCCGGACGGCACGCTCACCGCGGCGCCGGGAACGTCCGCGGCGGTGGACGCGACGCGCAGCAGCCACCACAGCTCCGGACCGGTGAAGCGGATCAGCAGCCCGGCGGCCGGCGGCAGCAGCCAGCACAGCGCGGCGGCCGCGGTACCCAGCACGGTGATCGGCGGGATCACCACGGCGACAGCCAGATTGGCGAGCACACCGATCACGCTCAGCTTGCCCGAGATCGCGGCGACCAACGGGGCGGTGACCAATTGGGCAGCCAGCGCGATGCACACCGCCTCGGCCAGGGGTTTGGGCCAGCCTCTGGCGATCAGCCGAGCCGACCAGCCGGGAGCCAGCACGATCAGCGCGGCGGTCGCCGACACCGACAGCGCGAAGCCCGCATCGACAGCCAGTTGCGGTGCCGCGACCAGCAATCCGAGTACGGTGGCCGCCAACACCGGAACCGCCTGCCGCCTGCGGGCGCTGACGATGGCGACCAATGCGATGGCGCCCATCACCGCCGCGCGCAGCACGCTGGCCGTGGGCTGTACGACGATGACGAACGCCACCAGCGCGACGGCCGCCAGCCCGACCGCCGCGCGCGGTCCCAACAAGCCGGCGGACAGCAACACGGCGCCGCAGACGATCGTGACGTTCGCGCCGGACACCGCGGTGAGGTGGGTGAGCCCGGCGGTTTTGAATTCCGTTGCAGTGGTGGCCGATACAGCTGAGGTGTCGCCCAGGACCAGCCCCGGCAGAATGGCGGCCTGATCGGCGGGCAGCACGTCGCGTGCCGATCGGGCGAAATGGTCACGGACTGCCCGGGCCGCCCGCTGCGGTGGCGACGCCCGCCCCACCGTGGGCCGGCCGGTCGCGTTGAGCACGGCCACCGTCAAGTCCCGCCGGGCCGGCCGGCTGATACGGGCCTTGAAGCGCACCGGCTGGCCGGCCATCAACTCACCGAAACCCTGCGCCTGAGCGAAAACCACCACACTGCCGGTCATCTCGGCACCGTCGAACTGCGAGAGCGCCGCACGGAACATCAGTCGTCCACTGCCCAGCTGGCGGGGCTCCTCCCCCGGCGTCACCGTCACCGTCGCCATCGCGCCGAATCGCTGCGCGATCGGATGTTCGCGGACCGCGTCGCTGCGCATGGCCGCGGCCAACCCGAAACCCACACCCACGACCGCAACGCCCACCACCGCGACACCGGCCGTGCGGAAAACCGGCACCTGCTCGCCGCGCCATCGGGCCAGCGCCGCCCAACCGACCCCGACGCCCGCGCAGACCGCGGATAGCAGCGGCCCCACCGCCCACGTGATCGCCACCGCCGTGACCGCCCAGGCCGTCACCGCAGCAGGGACCAGCCGCAGATCCAGCCGGGCGCCCACATCCGTCACACCCGGACCAGCGCCCGTAGTTTCTCCAGCCGCGCCGGACCGATGCCGTCGACCTCACCGAGCTGGTCGACGCTGGCGAACTTGCCGTTGGCGTCCCGCCAGGCCACGATCGCGGCGGCCGTCACCGGCCCAACGCCCGGCAGCGCATCGAGCTGCTCGACGGTCGCGGTGTTGAGGTTGACCGGCTCGGCCGGCCCGCCTTTTCCCGGCGCCGCAGGCGGATCGGACGCGGCGGGCGGTGTTCCGCTGACCGAACTGCCGAACGCGGTCGGCTGGCCGGCCGGGGTGCCGATGCCGACGACGATCTGTTCCCCGTCGGTGAGGTGGCGCGCCAAGTTGAGCCCGAGCGTGTCGGCCCCGTTCAGCGCGCCGCCCGCGGCTGACACCGCGTCGGCGATGCGGGCGTCCGGGGCCAGGGTCACCAAACCGGGCTTGGTGACGAGCCCGACCACGCTGACCACCACAGGCTGGTTGGGGTCCGGGCCGGGCCGCGCGGCGGCCGAGGACACCATCTCCACCGGCGGCAGCTTGGCCGACACCACCGGTGGCGGGTCGTCACGCATCAGGGCGAACACCGTGATCAGCACCGCGACAACGGCGATCACCGCCAGCGCGATGCCACCCGAACGGCCCGGGTCGGCCCGGATCGCGGCGAGCCAGTTCGCGCCGCGGTCGGCGTGCCCGTCCGGGATCCAACTGGGTACCGGGATCTCGTCATCGTCGTCGTCACCAGTCGGTTCACCCGCCGGGTCACCTCGCAGCCGGCGCTGCAGGCCGGCCAGCGGCTGATCGGTTCGCATGCCGCGACCGTAGGGCGCGACGGCGACTGGAGATCCGCTGTGCGGGACTGCGCGGTGCGAACCTGTGGATGAATCCGGAACTGTGTACAGGTCCGAACCTCGCCACCCAGGGAGCACCCCATGACCGCCATCACTGACCGCCCCATCCGGGTGATCCAGTGGACCACCGGCAACATCGGTCGCCGGTCGCTGCACGCGATCATCAGCCGGCCGGATCTGGAACTGGTCGGGGTGTACGCCCACGGCGCCGACAAGCTCGGTGTCGACGCCGCCGAGTTGTCCGGCTGGCCCGAACCCACCGGTGTCACCGCGACCAACGACATCGATGCGCTGCTGGCGGCCAAGCCGGACGCCTGCTGCTACAACCCGTTATGGCCCAGCGTGGACGAGTTGGTGCGGCTGTTGGAGGCCGGCGTCAACGTGTGTTCGTCGGCAGCGTGGATCACCGGCGGCAAGCAGTCGCCCGAGGATCTGGCCAGGATCCGAAAGGCCTGCGAGCAAGGCAATTCGACGATCTTCGGTAGCGGCGCGCATCCCGGGATGACGAACATGGTCGGCATGGTGCTCTCCGGCGCCTGCGAGCGCGTCGACGAAATCCGCATCACCGAGTCGGTGGATTGTTCGACCTATGAGTCGGCGGGCACCCAGTCCGCGATGGGCTTCGGCTGCGATCCCGACACCGAGGGTCTGGCCGAGAGTGTGCGGGTGGAGAGCGAGGTGTTCGCCGAGTCCGCGGCGATGATGGCCGACGCGATCGGCGCCAAGCTCGACCGGATGACCTTCGACGTCACGTTCACCACCGCCACCGGCGACAGCGACCTCGGCTTCATGACGATCCCCGAGGGCACCGTCGGCGGCGTCTACGGCTACCACCGCGGCTGGGTAGGCGACCGCAATGTCGTCAGCGTCGGGTTCAACTGGATCATGGGCAGTCACGTGGTGCCGCCCAAGCCACTGGAGCACGGTCACGTCATCCAGGTGTACGGGGTGCCCAACATGCGCACGGTGCTGCACTGCCTGCCGCCGAAGAACTGGCCGGAGCCGGGCTTCATGGGGCTGGGCATGATCTACACCGCGCTGCCGGTCACCAACGCGGTGCCCGCTGTCGTCGCCGCCAAGCCGGGCATCGCGACGCTGGCCGATCTGCCGCCGGTCACGGGCAGGTTCGCGCCCAGCTGACGGCGAGGGAATGAAACCGGACCACGGTCCGGTTACTTCGTGAGAGGCGTCGGGCACCGGGCACGGCGCCGCCGATCAAGGAGACCTCACGATGACCGCAGCGGTTCAGGCCACCGACCTCACCGGAACCTGGGCGATCGACCCCGTCCATTCGTCGATCAGCTTCTCAGTACGTCACCTCGTCGTCAGCAAGGTCCGCGGGACCTTCGGCGCGTTCAGCGGCGCCGTCACCGTCGCGGCTGACGGTACGCCGTCGGTGACCGCCGAGATCGACGTCGCCTCGGTCTACACCGGCAACGAGCAGCGTGACGCGCACCTACGCGCGCCCGATTTCTTCGACGTCGAGAAGTACCCCACCGCCACATTCGCCTCGACGTCGGTGGTTCCCGACGGGGATGCCTACCGGCTCGAGGGCGACTTCACCCTCAAGGGCGTGACTCGCCGGATCAGCCTGCCCGTGCAGGTCAACGGGGTGAATCCCGGCATGGGGCACGGCGCGGTCGCCGGGTTCGAAGCATCAGTGGTGCTGAACCGCAAGGACTTCGGCATCGACATCGACATGCCGTTGGAGACCGGTGGAGCGGTTGTCGGCGACAAGGTCACCATCACCCTGGAGATCGAGGCCCTCAAGCAGGCGTGAGCCGGTCCGGCGGGGTGGGATCGAGTGCGACGACGATTCCCACCGCGCCGGCTCCGACGTGCACGCCGAGCACCGGGCCCAGGTCGGTGACGACCACTTCGCCGCAACCGGGCAGTGCCGACGCCAGCGTGGCCGCCAATTCTCCTGCAGCGGCGGGATTGTCGATGTGGTGGACCGCGAGCGCGGCGTGCCGCTCACCCACCAACTCGAGAACCTGCTCAATCATCGCCGCCTGCGCCTTGGACGCGGTGCGCACCCGTTGGGCCAGCACCAACCGGCCCTGTTCGTCGATGCGCAGCAGCGGCTTGAGCGCGAGCGCGGTGCCCAGCCATGATGCGGCGGTACCGATCCGGCCGCTGCGGCGCAGATTGTCGAGACGCTGCACCACGATATAGGCCCGCACCCTCGACACGGTCGATTCCGCCTCGGCGGCAACGGCTTCCAGGTCAGCTCCGCCGCGCGCGGCACGCGCAGCGGCCAGAGCGACGAACCCGGTGCCCATCCCCGTCGACTTCGAATCCACCACCCGCACGGCACCGTCGAACTCGCGGGCCGCGTATTCGGCGGCCCCCAGCGTGCTGGAGAGCTCACCGGAGATGTGCACGGCCACCACTCCGTCACCGTCGCTGGCGTGCAATGCCTCCCGATAGGCCGCGGACAGTTCACTCGGGGTAGCCCCGGCGGTCGTCACATGACCGCGTTGATACAGATCGGCCGGGGTTGCGTCGACGCCGTCGCGCAGGTCGCGACCGTCGACCAGGATGTGCAGTGGTACAACGCGGATACCGCAGGCGCGGACGTCATCGGTCCGAAGCCGAGCCGACGAATCGGTGACCACGACGACGGCCATGGATCAGTCGCGCGCGTTGTCGAGTGGGACCCCTGCTTCGGCGAGGGCCTTGAGCATCAGGTCGGCGACGCCGGAGTGCGCTTCGAAGTTCCAGTGGATCCCGTCCGGGTTGCCGCGGCCGGCCAGAACCTCTTCGGCCACCGCGGCTTTCAGGTCGACCACCGGAATGTCGTGCTGCGCCGCCCATTCGTTGATCGCGGCGACGGTGCCGGGCCTGCCGCGATGGGACATGCCATAGGTGGGCGCGATGTGCACCGAGGGTACCGACGCGACCATCGGGATGCCGGGTCGGTTGAAGTCGATTGCACCGCGGGTCATTTCGAGGTACTCCACCGTCAGGTGAGGCGGTAGCGCCGGGCGCGCCATCGGTGAGAGTCTCGGCTGAACCCAGCCGTAGCCGTCGCGCACCCAGCGGCGCAGCCAGGACGGGCGGACGTAGCGGATCAATTCACGCAACGCGGTGGGCAGCGGCGAGGGCAGCGAATCCATCCCGCTGGTCGCGAAGATCACCGCACCGGCACGGGGCAGCGCGGCCCACGCTCGCGGATCCTGGGTGGCCGCCCACCAGACGTCGCGGCTGGTCCACCCGATGCGACCGATCAGTTCGACGTCCCAACCCAGTTGACGGGCAACGATATTGGGCCAGATCCGCGGATCGTCGGAGGGCAGGCCGCCCTGCGGCCCGTAGTAGGACAGGGAATCGCAGAAGATCAGGAGAGTCCGCTCAGAGGACATCGTTGGCCACCTGCGCCGAAGCGTTCCACACGTCGAGACGCCAGCGGATGTCCTCGAAGGCGGCGTCGTCGGCGCCGTGCCCGGACAGTTGCGCCCAGCTCGCGTTACCCATGCCACCCAGCACCGGCCAGCTCTCGACCGGAAGTCCGAGCAGCCCTGCGCACAGCGCGGCGATCAGCCCACCGTGGGCCACCAGCACCAGCGGCCGGTCGGGCTCGTCGACGCCCCACTCACGTTCTGCGGCAACCAATTCAGCGACCAACGGAACACTTCGGTTGGCGACATCGACCCGGCTCTCGCCGCCGTGCGGAGCCCAGGTCGCGTCGTCGCGCCACGCCAGCCGCGCACCTGGTGACACGGCGTCCACCTCATGGTGCGTCAGACCTTGCCAGTCGCCGAGGTGGGTTTCGCGAAGCCGGGTGTCGATCTCCACCCGCAGTCCGGTGCGCTCCCCCAGCGCCACCGCGGTGTCGTAGGCGCGATGCAGATCTGAGGAAACGATGCGGACCGGCTGACGCTTGGCCAGCACCTCGGCAGCGGCAACAGCCTGAGCCCGGCCCAGGTCGGTGAGCTCGCTGTCGAGCTGACCCTGCATACGACTGCCTGCGTTGTACTCCGTCTGCCCGTGGCGCAGCATGACCAGCCTGCGCACCCTCACGGAGTGTCCTCTACCTCAACGTCATCCAGATTCACGCTCAGGAAGGGGCAATCCCGCCACAGCCGGTCCAGGGCGTAGAAGTTGCGCTCCTCCTGATGCTGGATGTGCACCACGATGTCGATGTAGTCCAGGAGCACCCAGCGGCCTTCGCGGGTGCCTTCCCGGCGGGCCGGCTTGTATCCGGCCAGCCGCATCTTCTCCTCGACCTCGTCGACAATCGCGTTGACCTGTCGCTCGTTGGACGCCGAGGCGATCACGAAGCAGTCGGTGATCACCAGCTGGCCGGACACGTCGATCACGACGATGTCCTGCGCGAGCTTGGCGGCGGCGGCCCGCGCCGCCACCGTTGCCATCTGGACGGCTTCGTCGGACGCGGTCACGTGGTGGTCTCCTCGATTGTTGTGACGGACAGACTGTCCACCTGGCCCATGTCGCGGTAGAGGCGGCGCTTGGACACGTACTGCACGACGCCGTCGGGCACCAGGTACCAGATGGGGCGGTTCTTGGCCGCGCGCAGCCGGCAGTCGGTGGACGAGATGGCCAGGGCGGGCACCGAGACCAGGCTCAGCGCCTCCTCGGGCAGTTGGTCGAACGCGGCGACGATGTGTTGGCCGTTGAGCTCGTAACCGGGCCGGCTGACGCCGACGAACTTCGCCAGCGCGAACAGTTCCTCCCAGTTCTGCCAGGACAGGATCGAGGCCAGCGCGTCGGCTCCGGTGATGAAGTACAGGTCGGCGTCGGGATTCAGCGCGCGCAGATCGCGCAGGGTGTCGCTGGTGTAGGTGGCTCCGCCGCGGTCGATGTCGACGCGACTCACCGAGAACCGGGGGTTGGCGGCGGTCGCGATGACCGTCATCAGGTAGCGATCCTCGGCCGGGGTCACCTCCCGGGACTTCTGCCACGGCTGGCCGGTGGGCACGAACACCACCTCGTCCAGCTCGAAGAGGTCAGCGACCTCACTGGCCGCGACGAGGTGGCCGTTGTGGATGGGATCGAACGTCCCACCCATCACGCCGAGCCTGCGCCGCGCCGAGGAAACCACGATTGACCAGCTTACGGGAGGCGCAGATGCGTTTCCTCACGCTCGCGATCGGTCGCGGGCCCTGCGCTCTGGCAAAGGCACGTGAGGGATATCACAAATGTTCAGGTAGCCTTTTCTCCGAGTCGAGTTATGCCGATCAGGGGGCCTGTGATGAAGAAGCTCGGTAGCCGACGGATATCCGTGCCTGTGACGAGTGTGGTGGCTGTGGCGGCGGCCGTCGCGGTGGGGCTGACGCCGACGGTGTCGTCGGCACCGATGCTCACCGCCGCCACCGTGGATTATCTGCGCGGCACGAATATCGGCTGGACCCCCACCGACCAGCAATACCGCGCTTTCATCTCCCGCGTGCTCGACGGCACCGATACCCCTGCCGCGACGCCCACCTCCGCGGGCAACATCGCCTACAACGCCGGTTTCTGGCCGGTGTCGAACAACTACATCTTCGACAAGACGTGGAACCAGTCGGTTGCGCAGGGCGTGAAGAACGTCGAGACGCGCGACCCCCAGGGTGATGTCATATTCGGACTGTCACAGGGCGCCGTGGTGCTGTCGCGCTACAAGGCCGCCCACCCCGAGGGCACCGGGAACACCTTCGTCCTCGTCGAGAACCCGAGCCGGCCCAATGGCGGAATTCTGGAAAGGTTTGCCGGACTGTATATTCCGGTCCTCGATATCAGCGTGAGCGGGGCGACTCCCGACAACGGTGACACGACGGTCGACGTCGCCCGCCAGTACGACGGCTGGGCCGACTTCCCCACTTATCCGTTGAATCTGCTGGCGACGGTCAACGCGATCATGGGCATGATCTACGTCCACGGCCAGACCCAGACCGAGCTCACCGCCGCCGACATCGAGGCCGCGAAGGCCGGCGGCAGCGCGTATTACCAACAGCACGGCGACACCACGTACTACCTCATCCGGACCCCGCTGGTGCCGCTGCTGATGCCGCTCAAGGGAATCGTGCCCGATCCGATTCTCGGCGCGATCGACCCGGTCCTGCGCAAGTTCATCGAAATGGGTTACAACCGAGCCGATTACAGCGCGCCGACGCGGGCCCAGCTGCTGCCGGGAATCAGCCTGCCCGCCTTCCCCAGCCTGCCCGCAGCGGCCGGCGCCGCGCCGAAGGCCGTCACGCCGGCTGCCGCCGAACCCGAGGTGAGCGAACCCGAGGTGAGCAAGCCGGAGGTGAGCACACTGGCGACGGATGTGACGCCGAAGGCCGGCACGCCTGCCAAGAAGGTGACCAGCGCGAAGAAGAGCGCCGCGTCGAGCGACTCGTCGGGCAGCGACGCACCGAAGAAGAAGTCCACCGGCGGCAGTGCCCGGCCGTCGGCGAAGAAGGCCAGCTAGACCGGCAGCAGCGCCGAGATCGACGTTGTGCAGGTCTCCACTCGCACAAACTCGGCGAAACGTCGGTTTGGGCGAGGGGTATGCCAGCTAGACCGGCAGCAGCTGGTCGATCACCGCGGCGAGCTGCTTGGCCGATCGGCATTCGTGCATGGTGATGACGTCCTCGTAGCGTGGCACCGCCGAATCGCCGCTGCCCCATAGGTGCCGCGGCTCGGGGTTGAGCCAGTGCGCGTGCCGGCTCGAGGTGACCATGTGGGCCAGGATGTCGACGGCCGGGTTGCGGTAGTTGGTGCGCCCGTCGCCGAGCACCAAAAGCGAACTGCGCGGCGACAACACGTTGTGGAAGTTCTCGGTGAACGAGACGAACGCGTTGCCGTAGTCGGAGTGCCCGTCGCGGGTGTACACCCCCGCCTCGCGGGTGATGCGCTGGATCGCGACCGCGAGGTCGGCGTCCGGACCGAACAGGTGCGTCACCTCGTCGGTGGTGTCGATGAAGGCGAACACCCGGACCCGGGAGAACTGCTGACGCAGGGCGTTGACGAGCAGCAGGGTGAAGTGACTGAAGCCCGCCACTGAACCCGAGACATCGCACAGCACAACGAGTTCCGGCCGGGCCGGGCGCGGCTTGCGCAGCACCACGTCGATCGGCACACCCCGGTCGACATCGACTTGCGCAGCGTCTTGCGCAGGTCGATGGAACCGGATCGGGACCGCCGGCGGCGGGCCGCCAGGCGGGTGGCCAGCATCCGCGCCAGCGGGCCGACGACTTTGCGCATCTCGCGCAACTGGTCCCCGGACGCCCGCAGGAACTCGACGTTCTCGGAAAGCTGCGGGATGCCGTACATCTGGACATGGTCGCGGCCCAGCTGTTCGGCGGTGCGCCGCTTGGTCTCGCTTTCCACCATCCGGCGAAGCTGCGTGATCTTCTGCGCGGCAAGCGCTTTGGCGATCTGCTCCTGCGTGGGGGTCGGGTCGTCGTCGTGCGGTGCGAGCAGACCGGCCAGCAGCCGGCCTTCCAGCTCGTCGAGTCCCATCGCCTTGAGCGCCTGATACGACGAATACGACGGGCCGCGGCTCGAGGTGTAGCGGCCGTAGGCCTCGACGATCTGGGCGATCATCGCGACCAGCCGCTCGTCCATGTCGCCGATGTCGGGATTGTCGGCCAGCAGGTCCAGCAGCATTTCCCGCATGGCCTCGATGTCCTCGGGCGGCAGGCCCTGCTGGGGCTCGTCGTCGGCGTCCTCGTCGACCAGCACCGTGCGTCCGCCCAGCGCAGCCGGCCACCACAGGTCAAACAGCGCGTCATAGGTCTGCCGGTGGTCAGCGCGCCGCAGCACCGCGCAGGCCAGTCCCTCGCGCAGCGCCTCACGCTCCCCCAAGCCCAGCACCGTCAGCACTCGTCCCGCGTCGACGGTCTCCGAGGGGCCCACCGAGATGCCTTGGGCGCGTAGCGCTTCGACGAAGCCGACCAGATGGCCGGGCAACCCGTGCGGGGCCAGCGGCTGTGCGGGGCGCACCCTGCGGACGGCCATCGGTCTAGTTCAGCCGAAGTTCGCCGGTGGCGCGCTGCTGATCGGATTGGTGTTTGAGCACCACCCCGAGCGTCGCGGCGATGGTGGCGTCGTCGATGGTGTCCATCCCGAGGGCCAGGATGGTGCGGCCCCAGTCGATGGTCTCGGCGACCGACGGCACCTTCTTGAGCTGCATGCCGCGCAGCACCCCGATGATCCGGACCAGTTCGGCGGCCAGCGATTCCGGCAGCTCGGGCACTCGCGACAGCAGGATGCGCCGCTCGAGGTCGGGGTCGGGGAAGTCGATGTGCAGGAACAGGCAGCGGCGCTTGAGCGCCTCGGACAGCTCCCGGGTGGCGTTGGAGGTGAGCACCACGAACGGAGTGCGCGCGGCGGTGATCGTGCCGAGTTCGGGGACGGTGACCGCGAAGTCGCTGAGCACCTCGAGCAGCAGGCCTTCGATCTCGATGTCGGCCTTGTCGGTTTCGTCGACCAGCAGCACGGTGGGCTCGGTGCGCCGGATCGCGGTCAGCAGCGGGCGGGACAGCAGGAATTCCTCGCTGAAGATGTCGGACTTGGCCTGGTCCCAGTCGTTCGACCCGGACTGCATCCGCAGGATCTGCTTGGCGTGGTTCCACTCGTAGAGGGCGCGGGCCTCGTCGACACCCTCGTAGCACTGCAGGCGCACCAGGCCCGACCCGGTGGTCTGGGCCACCGCGCGGGCGAGCTCGGTTTTGCCGACACCGGCCGGCCCCTCGACCAGCAGGGGCTTGCCCAGCCGGTCGGCGAGGAACACCGCGGTGGCGGTGGCGGTGTCGGGCAGGTAGCCGGTCTCGGCCAGCCGCTTGGCGACATCGTCGATGTCGGCGAACAGCGGCGCCGGGCGGGCCGGGGTTTCAGTCACGGATTCTCCTGTTGTCGTCTCAGGCAGGTCGGGTGTGGCCGTCTCCCCAGACGATCCACTTGGTTGACGTCAATTCGGGCAAACCCATCGGGCCGCGGGCGTGCAGCTTCTGGGTGGAGATACCGATCTCGGCTCCGAAGCCGAACTGCTCGCCATCGGTGAATGCCGTGGAGGCGTTGACCATCACCGCGGCGGCGTCCACACGTTGGGTGAAGCGTTGCGCCGCTTCGAGATCGGTGGTGACGATCGCCTCGGTGTGCCCGGTGCCGTAGGTGTTGATGTGCTCGATGGCGGCGTCGAGGCCGGCCACGGTTGCCACCGCGATGTCCATCGACAGGAACTCCGTGCGCAGGTCGTCCTCGGTCGGGTTGTCGTGGACGGTGACGCCGGCCTGGCTCAGGGCGTCGACCAAGCGGGGTAGCGCGGTGTCGGCCAGCGCCTGGTCGACCAACAGGGTCTCGGCCGCGTTGCAGACACTGGGCCGACGGGTCTTGGCGTTGAGGATGATTCGCTCCGCGACGTCGATGTCGGCGGCGGAGTGGACGTAGACGTGGCAATTGCCGACACCGGTTTCGATGGTCGGCACCGTGGCATCGCGCACGACGGCGTCGATGAGGCCCGCGCCACCGCGCGGGATCACCACGTCCACCAGCCCGCGGGCTTGGATGAGGTGGGTGACGCTGGAACGGTCGGCGCTGGGCAGCAGCTGGACCGCGTCTTCGGGCAGGGCTTCGGCGGCCAGCGCGCCGCGCAGGGCGGTGACGAGCGCGGCGTTGGAGTTGGCGGCCGAGGAGCTGCCACGCAGCAGGACGGCGTTGCCGGACTTGAGGGTGAGTCCGAAGGCGTCGACGGTCACGTTGGGCCGACCTTCGTAGACGATCCCGACGACGCCGAGCGGAACCCGCTGCTGCCGCAGTTGCAGCCCGTTGGGCAGGGTGCGGCCGCGCAACACCTCACCGATCGGGTCCGGCAGTCCGGCGACCTGACGCAGGCCGGCGGCGATGCCGTCGATGCGCTGCGGGTTGAGCGCCAGCCGGTCCAGCATCGCCTCCGCGGTGCCCGCAGCGCGTGCGGCGTCGAGGTCGGCAGCGTTGGCGACCAGGATCGCATCCGCGTGGGCCAGCACAGCGTCGGCGGCGGCGTGCAGCGCGCGGTCTTTGACGGTGGTGGTCAGCGTGGCGAGGGTGCGTGAGGCAACCCGCGCGCGCCGGGCGGCGTCGTGAACCTGGTCGCGCAGCTCCAGAGCCGAAGTCTGCGTCTCGACACTCATCCGCCCAGGATATCGGTCTCCCGACCAACCGACAGGTGGGGGCTAACGTACGTGCGTGGCAAGAGTGTGCGTGGTGGGCAGCGTGAACATCGATCAATTCTTTCGGGTGCCTGCGTTGCCCCATGCCGGCGAGACGATTCTGGGTTCGTCAGTGGTGAGCGCCCCGGGCGGTAAAGGTGGCAACCAGGCGGTGGCCGCGGCCCGCGCCGGCGCCGATGTGCAGTTCGTCGGAGCGGTCGGAACCGACCGGGAGGGCGATGAGTTGCGGGCCCACCTGGACACCAACGGCGTCCGGCTCGACGGTGTGGAAACGTTGTCGGTCGCCAGTGGCAGGGCGGTCATCATGGTCGACGACCACGGCGAGAACATGATCGTGGTGGCGCCCGGGGCCAACGGGCATCTGACGCTCAACGCGGCCGCCCGCGCCGTCATCGCGGATTGCGAGGTGCTGCTCGTCCAGTTGGAGGTGCCGGTTGCGACGGCGGTGGCGGCGGCGCGGGAGGCGCGCTCCGTCGGGGCGACGGTGATGGTCAACGCCTCACCGGTCAGCACCGACGCGGGACTGGCCGAGCTGGCCGACGCCACCGACGTCGTCATCGTCAACGAAACCGAGGAACCCCACTGGCGTTGGCCCACAGAACATCTCGTGGTGACCCGCGGCTCCCGCGGTGCGACCTACCGCGGCCCGCACGGCGCTGTCGACGTCCCGAGTCCCGAGGTCGAGGCGATCGACACCACCGGCGCAGGCGATGTCTTCGCGGGCGTGCTCGCCTCCAGCTGGGTGGGCGGCCACGACCGCGCCCTTCGGCGAGCCTGCGCCGCGGGTGCGCTGGCGACACTGGTCGCCGGAGCGGGCGATTGCGCACCGCGCAGCGAGGCGATCGACGACGTCCTCACCCAGTACTGAATTCTTTACGGTTGGGGCGATAGTCTGCACCCGATGACACACAGCGACAGTCCGCGACCGCCCGAGGGTGACTGGCTCGGTACTCCGTTCTTGAAGTTCACCCGGGAGGGCGCGTTCGGGGTGTGCACCCTGGACCGTCCCGAGGCGCGCAACGCCATGACACCGGCGATGTACTTCGGCATCAAATACGCGGTCAACCACGTCGGGGCGGACCCGGATCTGGCCGGCCTGCTGATCACCGGCACCGGCGACGTGTTCGCCCCCGGCGGCGACATGGGCGGCGGCGGGGTGGACAACTGGCTGACGTTCGGGGCGGCGCTCGGTATGGACGCGTTGCCGTTCGACACGCTGCGGCAGTCCGCCAAACCGGTGGTGGCCGCCGTCAACGGACTGTGCCAGGGCGGCGGGCTGCAGATCGCGCTGTGCGCCGATATGGCGGTGGTCAGTGACCGCGCGACGTTCCGCGTCCCTGAGCTCTACCGCGGGATCGCCGATACCTACTACAGCCAGATGCTGGCCCGGCTGATCGGCCCGGTCCGAACCCGCGACCTGATGTTCACCGGCCGCACACTGAGCGCCGACGAGGCGCTGGATTGGGGCATGGTCGCGCGGGTGGTTCCGCACGACGATCTGGCCGAGACGGCGCGGGACATCCTCGCCCAGTGCTGCCGCACCGCACCGGTCGCACGGTCGGTGGTCAAGTCCAGCATCGACAACTATCTCGGGCTCTACGACCGGATCGGCATGCAGCGCAGTCTCGGATCGCCGGAATCCATCGAAGGTTTCATGGCGTTCAAGGAACGCCGCTCGCCAGACTGGGTACATCCGGATCTGCGCATCGACGGCAGGCTGTAGTTCAGCCTGTTCTGAATACAGTCCATGCTGTACTGTCGGGGAATGCAGAGCGTCACCCACAGCGATGCCCTCGCCCGATTCGGTTGCGCACTGTCCGATCCGACCCGAGCCGAGATCCTCCTTCTTCTGCGTGACGGTCCCGGCTACCCGTCGGATCTGGCCGACACCATCGGGGTCTCGCGTCAGATCCTGTCCAACCACCTGGCCTGCTTACGCGGGTGCGGCCTGGTGGTGGCCGAACCCGAAGGGCGGCGAAGCCGCTACGAGTTGGCCGACGCCCGGATCGCCGACGCCCTCACCGATCTGATCGGGCTGGTGCTGACGGTCGACCCGGCGTGCTGCCCGGCCGCCGACGACTGCTGCTGATGGCCGACGCGCTATCGGCAACGCGCCGTGCGCAACTCGGTCGGCGGATCCGTCTCTTGGTGGCGGCCACGATCGCCTACAACATCGTCGAAGCGGCCGTCGCTCTGACCGAGGGCACCCGCGTCTCGTCCGCGGCGCTGATCGGCTTCGGGTTGGACTCGCTGATCGAGGTGTCCTCGGCGGCAGCTATCGCGTGGCAGTTCGCCGCGAAAGACCCTGAGACACGGGAGAAAACCGCGCTGCGGATCGTCGCGTTCTCGTTCTTCGCACTGGCGATCTACGTGACCGTCGACGCGGTCCTGACGCTGGCCGGGCAGCAGGAACCCCGACACTCCCCGATCGGCATCGGACTGGCGGCCGTCAGCCTGGCCATCATGCCGCTGCTGTCATGGGCCCAGCGCAGGGCAGGCCGGGAACTCGGTTCGCGGTCGGCGGTGGCCGACTCCAAACAGACCCTGCTGTGCACCTACCTGTCGGCGGTACTGCTCGCCGGACTGCTGCTCAACGCGTTAGCCGGATGGTGGTGGGCCGACCCGATCGCCGCGCTCGTCATCGCCGGGGTGGCGGCACGTGAAGGTCGCGAGGCGTGGCGCGGGGACGACTGCTGCCGGTGATCAGTCCTCCGGAATCTCCTGCTCGATCTCTGCCAGCCAGATCCGCGCGGACATGTCCGACGGTGCCCGCCAATCACCGCGCGGCGAGAGCGATCCGCCGTGCGACACCTTGGGCCCGTTCGGCAATGCCGACCGCTTGAACTGGCTGAACGAGTAGTAGCGCTGTGCGAAGACACTCAGCCAATGCCGAATCTCCTTGAGCGAGTAGGCCGGACGCTTGCCTTCGGGGAAGCCCGGTGGCCAGGCTCCGCCGGCGGGATCGCTCCAGGCGTGCCAGGCCAGGAACGCGATCTTGGACGGCCGGAAGCCGTACCGCAACACCTGGAACAGCGAGAAATCCTGCAGCGAGTACGGGCCGACCTTGGCTTCGCTGCTCTGGATCTCCTCATCCTCACCGGTCGGCACCAGTTCGGGGGTGATCTCGGTGTCGAGAACCGACTGCAGGATCTCGCCGACCTCGTCGGAGAACTCTCCGGATGAGATCACCCACCGGATCAGGTGCTGGATAAGGGTTTTCGGCACTCCACCGTTGACGTTGTAGTGCGACATCTGATCGCCGACCCCGTAGGTCGACCAGCCCAGGCCGAGTTCGGAGAGATCGCCGGTGCCCAGGACGATCCCGCCGCGCTGATTGGCGATCCGGAACAGGTAGTCGGTGCGCAGACCCGCCTGCACATTCTCGAAGGTCACGTCGTACACCTTCTCGCCGCGGGAGAACGGGTGACCGATCTCTTTCAGCATGAGGGTGGCGGTGTCCCGAATGTCCAACTCGGAGAACGTGACTCCTAACGCCTGCGACAGCTTGATCGCATTGCTCTTGGTGCGCTCACCGGTCGCGAACCCGGGCAGGGTGAACGCCAGGATGTCGCTGCGCGGCCGGCCTTCCCGGTCCATCGCCCGGGCGGCCACGATGAGGGCGTGCGTCGAGTCCAGGCCGCCGGACACCCCGATCACGAGCTTCGGATAGTTCAGCGCACGCAGCCGCTGCTCGAGACCGGCGACCTGGATGTTGTAGCCCTCGTAGCAGTCCTGCTCAAGGCGAAGTGGATCGCTCGGCACGAACGGGAACCGCTCCACCTCGCGCATCAATCCGATGTCCCCGCTCGGCGGGTCGAGGCGGAACCCGATGCGCCGGAACGACGTCAACCGATCCTGATGGTGGCGACGATTGTCGTCGAAGGTGCCCATCCGGAGCCGCTCAGAGCGCAACAGGTCCAGGTCGACGTCGGCGACCGAGCGCCGCTCCCCTTCGGGAATCGCTCGGATTCGGCCAGCAGACGACCGTTTTCGTAGATCATCGTCTGGCCGTCCCAGGCCAGGTCGGTGCTGGACTCCCCTTCGCCGGCCGCGGCGTAGATGTAGGCGGCCAGGCAGCGCCCCGATGCCGAACGGGCCAGGAGCTTGCGGTCCTCTGCCCGGCCGATCGTGATCGGACTGCCGGAAAGGTTCGCCAACACCGTCGCGCCCGCAAGCGCGGCCTCTGCGCTCGGCGGAATCGGGACGAACATGTCCTCGCAGATCTCGACGTGCAACACCAGCCCGGACACGTCGTCGGCGGCGAACAACAGGTCCGGGCCGAACGGCACGTCGGCACCACCGATGCGGATCGTGCCGGTCATGTCGTCACCGGCCGCCACCTGACGACGTTCGTAGAACTCGCGGTAGTTCGGCAGATAGGACTTCGGCACCACCCCGAGCACCGCCCCGCGGTGGATGACCACCGCGGTGTTGTAGATGCGATGCAGATACCGCAGCGGCGCACCGACGACCAGCACGCCGAACAGATCGGCCGACGCCGCGACCACCTCGAGCAGAGCGTCCTCAACGGCGTCGAGCAACGAGTCCTGCAGCAGGATGTCCTCGATCGAGTAGCCCGACAAGGTGAGCTCGGGGAACACCGTCACCGCGACACTGTCGTCGTGGTTGGCCCGCGCGATCCGCAGCACCGACTCGGCGTTGGCGGCGGGGTCTGCCAGCACCGTGTGGTGGGTGCAGGCAGCGACCCGCACGAACCCGTGCCGGTAGGCGGAGTAGAAATCCATGGCCCCATTGTTGCCCGTCACTGCCGTGGCGGAAACGGGAACCACCCGTTCGGACACCTCCGACGTGTCATTCGGCTGTCAGCGGGTAGTCGCCGGGACATGTCCAACACCGCGCTCCTGGTAGTCGACATGCTCAACGCCTACCAACATCCCGATGCCGACATGCTGGCGGGCAACGTCACCAACATCGTCGAGCCTTTGGCCGATCTGATCGCCGAGGCCAGGGACCGTGACGACGTCGAGTTGATCTACGTCAACGACAACTACGGCGACTTCACCGCCGAACCCAGTGATCTCGTTCGAAACGCGCTGGACGGGGCCCGGCCGGAGTTGGTCCGCCCCATCGCCCCACACGAGGGAGCCCGGGTCATGACGAAGGTGCGGCACAGCGCCTTCTACGCCACACCGCTGGACTACCTGTTGACCCGGCTGGAGGTCGAGAAGGTGATCCTCACCGGGCAGGTCACCGAACAGTGCATCCTCTACAGCGCCCTGGACGCCTACGTGCGCCACTACTCGGTGATGGTGCCCAAAGACGCGGTGGCGCACATCGATCCGGACCTCGGTGCGGCCGCCCTGGCGATGATGGAACGCAACATGAGCGCCGAGATCGTCGCTGCGGCGCAGTGTCTGCCCTGACCGGCGCAGTTCCCGTCGGCGCGCCAAATGGGTTGCGCAGGGTCCGTTTCGAGTAGGTCTCTACGCGCTCATGTGAGCCGACCCGGTCGTAGGTTTGCCTCATCGGCCGGATATCGCCGGCCAGCCAGATCGGGGGATCGAAATGTTGTCTGTCCATGCGCCTGTTCACCCGTCGCCGCGAGTCGTCGACACCCGGCCGACCGTCCTGATCACCGAACGCGAAGTGAAACTGTTGACGGCTGCGGCCATCTCTCCGCACGCCAAAGCGGGCATGGTCTCGCGCTGGATCGCGGCGCACCGGGCGGCCCACGAGGCTTCTGTCAGTCATCGTCGACTTGTCGCCCACTACGACTTCCTGGAGTACGCCGCCATGGCCCGCGCTATGGAACACCTATGAGCCTGACGCGCCCGTAACGACCGTCCGCGCCCGCACGATGAGGCAAGCAGCAAGTTCACCTGGGTCGGAGGAAGAGTGCGACGTCGATGGAAGGCCGCCTGCGGCGCCGTGCTCCTTGTGGTCGCCGCGTTGATCGGCGAGATCGTGCCGGCTGCCGCCCAGGCCGAACCGGTGGCCGCCAAGGACTTCTCCAACCCGGCGATCGTCGTTCTGGGTTACGGCCTGCTGCCGGACGGCTCGATGCGGATGATCCTGCGGCGCCGGGTGCTGACGGGGCTCGCGGTGGCGCAGATGTACCCGCACTCCCCGATCATCGTCACCGGCGGTAACCCGCAGAACGGCGTGACCGAAGCCGCTCAGATGCGGCGGATGCTGTTGATGCTCAACTTCCCCGACAGCCGGATCATCGTCGAGGACCGGGCCAACAGCACCGTGCAGAACGCGCAATTCTCGGTGCCGCTGGCCAAGAAAGCCGGCACCTCGGGCATCATCCTGGTGACGTCGTCGACCCACCAGGGCCGCGCTGACGGCGATTTCGTCGACGCCGGCGCCAATCTGCTGGCCACCGTGAGCTATCCGGACGGCAACCCGACGCTGAACATCACGCAGTTCGCTCACGACGTATTGAGCCCACTCACCAACTTCGGCTAGCCCGCCTACTCTGGAGGGCGTGGAAAGCCCCGAACTGGTCTCGTTGTTGGCGGGCCGGCGTGTGGCCGTGCTCACCGGTGCCGGGATCTCCACCGACTCGGGCATTCCCGACTACCGCGGCCCGGATTCGCCGCCGGCCAATCCGATGACGATTCGCCAGTTCACCTCGAGTCAGGCGTTCCGGCAGCGCTACTGGGCGCGCAATCACCTCGGCTGGCGGCACATGGCCCAGACCATGCCCAACGCCGGGCATCGGGCCCTGGCCCAGCTGGAGCGCGCCGGCGTGGTCACCGGCATCATCACTCAGAACGTGGACCTGCTGCACACCAAGGCGGGCAGCCGCAACGTGATCAACCTGCACGGCACCTACGCGCAGGTGGTCTGCCTGGACTGCGGGTACACCATGTCGCGCGCGGCGCTGGCCGACGAACTCGAGGCGGCCAACCCGGGATTCGCCGAACGCGCCGAACGGCTCGGCGGTATCGCCGTCGCGCCCGACGCGGACGCCATGGTCACCGACACCGAGTCGTTCCGGTTCATCGACTGCCCGTCGTGCGGCGGCATGCTCAAGCCCGACATCGTCTACTTCGGTGAGAGTGTGCACAAAGATGTTGTGGCCCAGGCATATTCACTGGTCGACGAATCCGATGCCTTGCTGGTGGCCGGGTCCTCGCTGACGGTGTTCTCCGGCTACCGGTTCGTGCGTCACGCCGCCGCGCTGGGCATGCCGATCGCGATCATCAACCGCGGCGCCACCCGCGGTGACGCGCTGGCCACCGTCACAGTGGACAGCGGCTGTTCGCCGATGCTGGCGTTGCTGGCCGACGAACTGTCCGGCCTGCCCTCCGCGACCTAGACGGCCACCAGATCGTCGGCATGCACTGCGGGACGGCGCATTTCGGCAGGCAGATCCGAGGTCGAGCGGCCGATCATGGTCGTCAGTTCACCGGCGTCGTAGGCCACCACCCCGCGGGCGACCATCTCACCGTCGGTATCGCGCAGTTCGACGACGTCACCGCCGAAGAACCGGCCCGATACCCCGGTGACGCCCGCGGCCAGCAGCGACCGGCGCTGCTTGACCACCGCGCGGACCGCCCCGGGATCGAGCGTCAATGCGCCGGACGCTTCGGCGGCGTAGCGAACCCAGAATTTCCGCGCCGACATCCGGTCGGGCCGCGGTGCGAACACCGTGCCCACCGATGCATCGGTCAGTGCGGCTGCGGCGTCGACCGACGCGGCCAGCAGCACCGGAACTCCGGCGTCTGCGGCGAGTAGCGCCGAGGACAGCTTCGAGCGCATCCCGCCGGTACCGAGCCGGCTGCCCTCACCGGCCACCACGCCGTCGAGATCGTCCGGTCCGGCCACCTCCGGGATGAACCGGGCGTCGGCCTTGCGCGGGTCGGCGTCATACAGACCGTCGATGTCGGACAACAGGATCAGCGCGTCGGCGCCGACGAGGTGGGCCACCAGCGCCGAGAGCCGATCGTTGTCGCCGAAGCGAATCTCGTTGGTGGCCACCGTGTCGTTCTCGTTGACGATCGCCACCGCGTGCAAAGAGCGCAGCCGGTTCAGCGTGCGCTGAGCGTTGGTGTGCTGCACCCGCATTGAGATGTCGTGCGCGGTCAGCAGTACCTGGCCGACGGTGCGGTCGTAACGGGCGAAGGCCGCACTCCACGCGTTGACCAAAGCGACCTGTCCGACACTGGCGGCGGCCTGCTTGGTCGCCAGATCGGTGGGGCGCCGGCTCAGCCCGAGCGGCTCGATCCCGGCTGCGATCGCACCCGAGGACACGATCACGACGTCGGAGCCGGCCTTCATCCGCGCCTCGATCGCCTCGACCAGCTTCGCCAGCCGGCCGGCGTCGAACAATCCGGACTTCGTGGTCAATGCCGTCGTGCCGATCTTGACGACGACGCTGCGCGCCGTGCGCACGGCGTCACGGTACTGACTCACGCCTCGTCCTCGTGCTCCCGGCGGTGGCGGCGCGCCTCCTTGCGCTCGGCTGCGCCGATCCGGTCGTTCTGCTCGAGCCGGGCATCGGTGCCGCGCCCTGTCGGCGTGACGTCGACGCCGGCCGGGGTCTGCGGCTCCCAGTCGAAGGTCATATCGCCGATGGTGACCGCGCAGCCGGGTTTGGCGCCGCGCTTGAGGAGTTGATCCTCCACCCCGAGACGGGCCAGCCGGTCACCGAGATAGCCGACGGCTTCGTCGTTGTCGAAGTTCGTTTGAGCGATCCACCGCTCGGGCCGCACGCCGCGCACCACGAAACCACCGGGGTTGTGCGGGTCGGCCTCGACCGTGAACCCGGTCTGGTCGACCGGGACCGGCCGGATCACCGGGCGGCGCGGCACAACCTCGGGCTGGGCCGCCTGGTAGGCCGCGACCATGTCCCACAGCGCGAACGTCAACTCGCGCAAGCCTTCCCGGCTCACGGTCGACACCTCGAAGACCGGCCAGCCGCGCGCCTCGATGTCGGCTCGCACGAAGTCGGCCAGCTCCCTGGCCTCGGGAACGTCGATCTTGTTGAGCACCACCGCCCGCGGCCGGTCGGCCAGGTCGCCCAGCGTCGTATCGCCTTGCAACGTCGGGCGATACGCGGCCAGTTCGGCTTCCAACGCGTCGATGTCGGAGATCGGATCGCGGCCCGGTTCCAAAGTGGCACAGTCGACCACGTGCACCAGTAGCGCACAGCGCTCGATGTGACGAAGGAAGTCCAGGCCCAGACCACGGCCTTCCGAGGCGCCGGGGATCAAACCGGGGACATCGGCGACGGTGAACGTGTGGTCACCGGCCGACACGACACCCAGATTGGGCACCAGAGTGGTGAACGGATAGTCCGCGATCTTGGGTTTGGCCGCCGAAATCACCGACACCAGTGAGGATTTGCCTGCCGACGGAAACCCGATCAGACCGACGTCGGCGACCGTCTTGAGTTCCAGGGTGAGTTCACGTTCCTCACCCTTCTCGCCGAGCAGCGCGAACCCCGGAGCCTTGCGGGCCCGCGAGGCCAATGCGGCGTTCCCCAGACCGCCGCGGCCGCCCTCGGCGGCGACGAAACGGGTGCCCGCACCGACCAGGTCAGCCAGCAGACGCCCGTCGGAGTCGAGCACGACGGTGCCGTCGGGAACCTTCACTTCGAGATCGGAGCCGTTGGCCCCCTCGCGGTTACTGCCCATCCCCTGCGTGCCGGACTGAGCCGCCACATGCGGGTGGAAGTGGAAATCGAGCAGCGTGTGCACCTGCGGGTCCACGATGAGCACGACGCTGCCGCCGCGCCCGCCGTTACCGCCGTCAGGGCCACCGAGTGGCTTGAATTTCTCCCGGTGTACCGAGGCGCAGCCGTTTCCACCGCTGCCCGCGCGGGCATGGATGACGACGCGGTCGACGAAACGAGGCATCGGAGCGTCCTTTCAATCGTCGAGTGTGAATGTGGTGCGAGTTATGGGTCTGGACCTCGCAGTGGATTCACACTCGCGATGCAGACCTACTCCGGTCGCGCGGCGCGAACGATGTTGACGGTCTTGCGACCGCGCTTGACGCCGAACTCCACCAGGCCGGGAGCCGTGGCGAACAGGGTGTCGTCACCGCCGCGACCGACGTTCACGCCCGGGTGGAAGTGGGTGCCACGCTGGCGGACGAGGATCTCGCCGGCCTTGACGAGCTGGCCGCCGAAGCGCTTGACGCCGAGGCGCTGGGCGTTGGAATCGCGACCGTTGCGTGAGCTGGAAGCGCCCTTCTTGTGTGCCATGTCAGATTGCTCCCTGTCGCTACTTGATTCCGGTGACCTTGAGCACGGTCAGCGGCTGACGATGCCCCTGCCGCTTGTGGTACCCGGTCTTGTTCTTGAACTTGTGGATGCGGATCTTCGGGCCCTTGGTGTGCTCGAGCACCTCACCGGTGACCGCGACCTTCTCCAGCGCCTTGGCGTCGGTGGTCACCGTGGCACCGTCGACAACGAGGGCGACGGGCAGCGAAACGGACGCGCCGGCCTCGACCTCGAGCTTCTCGACCTTGACGATGTCGCCGACAGCGACCTTGTACTGCTTGCCGCCGGTCTTGACGATCGCGTACGTGACCTTGTCGCCTGCCATTGTGGGTCCTTCGCTCTTGCTCTGCGGGCGCGCGCTAACCGAAGCTGCGTGCGCGGGTCTTGGGGTGCGGGATCTTGAGCCCGCTGCCACCGGCGACGGACGCCTGGCGACAACTGGTCAAGGGTACGTGACCAGCACCGGGAGGGTCAAACCGCCACCCTAGGAGGTCGGCGGGCCCGCTGGGCGGGCCGCCGACCGGCGCCGCGGCCGTCGCGCCGAGGCCGCAGGTGCCGAGGTCACGACCGGTTGGTCGTCGTCGACGTCCTCGGAATCGTCGTCGTCCTCGTCGTCGAGGTCGTCGTCGTCATCTTCGGAATCGTCGTCTTCGTCGTCTTCGTCGTCATCGACATCGAGGGTGACTTCGTCGAGGTCCTCGTCGTCTTCGTCCAGGTCGACGTCGATCTCGTCGTCCTCGTCGTCGTCATCGGAGTCGTCGTCGTCGTCCGAGTCGTCGTCCGAGTCGTCGTCGTCCGAGTCGTCATCCTCGTCCGAGTCGTCGTCGAGATCCTCGTCGGCGACCTCCTGGGCGACCTGCTCGGCGGTGTCGTCCGATTCCTCGGCCTCGGTCTCCCGCTCGATCTCGTCGGCCAGTTCCTCTTCGGCCTCGTCATCCTCGTGCTTGCCGTTGGCGGCTGCCATCGCCTTGAACATCGGATGCTCAGTGCTGTGCTGGGGCACCTTCGCGACCGGCGCCTCCTCGGCGCGGCCACGCTTGCCCCGCTTCCCCCGCCGTCCACCGCCGCCGCCACTACCGCCGCCGTTGCCGGACTCGGACTTACGCCCGGCCGCCTGGGTGGTGTCGACGGGATCGGCATGCAGCACGATGCCTCGGCCGCTGCAGTGCGTACAGGTGGTGGAGAACGCCTCGACCAGCCCGGTGCCCAGCCGCTTGCGGGTCAGCTGGACCAGGCCCAGCGACGTCACCTCCGACACCTGGTGGCGGGTGCGATCCCGGCCGAGCGCCTCGGTGAGGCGCCGCAGCACGAGATCACGGTTGGACTCCAGCACCATGTCGATGAAGTCGATGACCACGATGCCGCCGATATCGCGCAGCCGTAGTTGGCGCACGATCTCCTCGGCCGCCTCGAGGTTGTTCTTGGTGACCGTCTGTTCGAGGTTGCCGCCCGCGCCGGTGAACTTGCCGGTGTTGACGTCGACGACGGTCATCGCCTCGGTGCGGTCGATCACCAGCGTGCCGCCCGAGGGCAGCCACACCTTTCGATCCAGCGCCTTGGCCAGCTGCTCGTCGATGCGGTGCACGGCGAACACATCCGGACCGTCGGGGCCGCCCGCGGGCTCGTACTTGGTCAGCTTCGAAACAAGGTCGGGCGCAACGGAGCTGACGTAGTCGTTGATGGTCTGCCAGGCGTCGTCACCGGAGACGATCAGCCCGGAGAAGTCTTCGTTGAACAGGTCGCGGATGACCTTGACCAGCACGTCGGGCTCTTCGTAGAGCGCGATCGCAGCACCGGCCTTGTTTCCCTTGACCCGCTCGGCTTCCGCCGCGATCGTGGTCCAGCGTTCCTGCAGCCGGGTGACGTCGCCGCGGATGTCTTCTTCCTTCACGCCTTCCGAGGCGGTCCGGATGATCACGCCGGCGTCGTCGGGCACCACATCGCGCAGGATTTCCTTGAGCCGCTGACGTTCGGTGTCGGGCAGCTTGCGGCTGATCCCGGTCGACGACGCACCCGGCACGTAGACGAGGTAGCGCCCGGCCAGTGACACCTGGGTGGTGAGCCTGGCGCCCTTGTGACCGACCGGGTCCTTGCTGACCTGGACGACGACGTAATCGCCGGGCTTAAGGGCCTGTTCGATCTTGCGCTGCGCGCCGCCGAGGCCGGCAGCTTCCCAGTTCACCTCACCGGCGTAGAGCACGCCGTTGCGGCCGCGGCCGATGTCGACGAACGCCGCCTCCATCGAGGGCAGCACGTTCTGGACGATGCCGAGGTAGATGTTGCCGACCAGGGACGCCGACGCGGCCGAGGTCACGAAGTGCTCGACGACGACGCCGTCTTCCATGACCGCGATCTGGGTGTAGCGCGCGCCTTCGTGCGGCGGTTCGGTGCGGATCTTGTCGCGCACCACCATCACACGGTCGACGGCCTCCCGGCGGGCCAGGAATTCGGCCTCGGACAGGATCGGCGGGCGCCGCCGACCGGCGTCGCGGCCGTCGCGGCGGCGCTGGCGTTTGGCTTCCAGGCGGGTGGAGCCGCTGATGCCCTGGATCGCGTCCGGGTCACGCTCGGCCTTGGCGCGCGGGGCGCGTTCGTGAACGACGGTGTTCGGCGGGTCGTCGGACGATCCGTTCTCGGAATCGTCGCCGCCACCGGTCTTGCGGCGTCGCCGCCGACGGCGGCGGCGGGTCGCGCCCTCACCAGTGCTGGTCTCGTCGTCGCTGTCGTCGTCGTCGCTCTCGGACTCGTCACCGGACTCGGCGGTCTCGTCGGCTGCCTCGGAGTCGTCGGCGTTCTCGCCGTCGGCGCCGCCCTGCTCACCCCGGCCTCGGCCGCGGCCGCGGCGTCCGCGACGGCGGCGGCGGTTGGCGGGACGTTCGGACTGGTCACTGTCGGTTTCGCCGCCGGACTCGTCCGTGTCGTCCTCGTCGTCGTCCTCGTCGTCCTCGTCGTCGTCCTCTTCCACCACGACTCGGGCCTTGCGTTCGACCTCGACCGGCTGCGGGGCGACGAACAACGGCATGTAGGCCGCTTGTTCAACGGTCTCGACAGTCTCGACCGTCTCGACGGCGGCGGTCTCCAGGATCAGCCGCGACTCCGGCTCCTGGGCCGTGTCGGGTGTCTCGGGGACGTCGGGCGTTTCGGGGACGTCGGGAGCCGCCTCGGGGGTGGTCTCCTCCGCCACGACTGCCGCGGCCTCGACGGGCTCAGCGGCGGTGTCCTCGGGAGCAGCCGCCGCCAGCACGTCGCGCACGCGCACCGCATCAGAGCGGTCGACGCTGGAGTGTGGGCTGCGGGTGCGGCCGTCGAGCTCGCTGAGGGCGTCGAGCACCCGCCTGCTGGTGGTGCCGAGCACCCGAGCCAGCGAATGCACTCTCAAGCGTTCGGGCAGCTCGTCACCCGCGGCTGGCGCCGGGGGTTCCCACTGTGACGAGGTGGGGTTTTCGGGTAGATCCTGAAAGAGGTCATCGTTGGCCACGTATTCTCCTCAAGCCCCCGGGCGCGTCATTTCGACGCGGCCACGCGAGGGCTTCCGCTATGTGCCCGGTAACTTTCCCCGGGCTTGTTTATTGGTCTCGCTCCGAACGGCTCATAACGAACGAATTCGGTGCCTGGCTGAATGACGGCTGTGACGGTCGGCGCCTCACCAGGTGGTGGTCGCGCACGTCGTAAGTCTTCATCCGGATGGGCTTTAGGGGCTCATCCGCAGCCAGTATCCCACACCGCGGGGGCGGTTCGGACGACAGTGGTGTGGGAAGTGTGTTCAGAAGTTGGGAAACCAGAGGTTGATCTCGCGTTCGGCCGACTCCGGGGAGTCCGAGCCGTGCACGAGGTTGAACTGGGTTTCCAGACCGAAGTCGCCGCGGATGGTGCCGGGCGTGGCCTTCTCGACCGGGTCGGTACCACCGGCGAGCTGCCGAAACGCCGCGATCGCGCGGGGGCCTTCCAGAACGGCCGCGACTACCTTGCCGGAGGTGATGAACTCCAGCAGCGAGTCGAAGAACGGCTTGCCGTCGTGTTCGGCGTAGTGCGCGCGGGCCAGCTCGTCGCTGACCTGCTTGAGCTCCAGGGCAGCCAGGGTGAGGCCTTTACGTTCGATTCGGCTGATGATCTCCCCGACCACCTGCCGCTGCACGCCGTCGGGCTTGATCAGAACCAGGGTCCGCTCGGTCGTCATCTGGCGCCGTTCCTCCTCATCGCTTCGCTCTGCACCGTCACCGGCGCAGACACGGCGCACAGCGTACCCGTCAGTCGGGAGGTTGCTGCTGGCCGGGCAGCAGGCCGCGGCGCTGCCTGCGCAGCACCTCGGCACGCAGGTAGGCGAGGATCGCCCACACCGCCACGAACAAGAGGCCGACCATTCCGACCGCCGGATAGACGAAGAACCCGGCGACCAGGATCAGCTGGACGGCCAAGTTGCACCAGATGGCCCACGGTCTGCCCTGAATGCCGGCCAGCAGCACCAGGAAAACCGCGAAACCCACCAGATACGCCATCGACCAGCCGGTCAGGCCGCCGCCGACCATGCTGACCACCGGCAGCGCCAGAAGTACGACGATCGCCTCGAGGATCAGAGTGCCGGCCATGACGCCGCGGAAGCTCTTCCAGGGATCCGGCGGAGCCGCCGGGGTCTCGCTCATTGCGGGTCCTTCCCGAACAGGGTGCGCGCCGCTCCCGCCGTCACCACCGAACCGGTGATGACGATCCCGGCCCCGGACAGCCCCTCGTCGGCCGCGGAATCCTCCACCATCGCGGTGGCGATCTCGATGGCATCGGCGAGCGTGTCGGCCCGCGCCACCCGGTCCGGCCCGAAGATCTCCTCGGCCCGAAGCGCCAGCGCGTCCACCTCCAGCGCGCGGGGTGACCCGTTGTGCGTGACGACGACCTGGTCGAAGGCCGGCTCAAGCGCGGTGAGGATGCCGGTCACGTCCTTGTCCCCCATCAGCGACAGCACCCCGACGAGGAAGCGGAAATCGAATTCGGACGTGAGCGCCTCGGCCAGCGCGGCGGCACCGGCCGGGTTGTGAGCGGCGTCGAGGAACACCGTCGGCGCGCTGCGCATCCGCTCGAGACGGCCCGGGCTGGCGGCCGCGGCGAACCCGGCTCGCACGGTGTCGACGTCGAGCTGGCGGTCGGCCCCGGCGCCGAACAGCGCCTCGACCGCGGCGAGCGCGACCACCGCGTTGTGGGCCTGATGCTCGCCATGCAGCGGCAGGAAGATGTCGGAGTACACCCCGCCCAGGCCCTGCAGCTGCAGCACCTGTCCCCCGATGGCGACCTGGCGGCCCAGGACCGCGAATTCGGAGTCCTCCCGCGCGACGGCGGCGTCGGACTTCACCGCTTGGGCCAGAAGCACTTCCATCGCTTCGGGGGCTTGGCGACCGATCACCGCGACGGTGTCGGTCTGCACCAGATCCCCGCGCGGCGCCCCGATGATGCCGGCCTTCTCGGCCGCGATCTCGCCGATGGTGTCACCGAGGTATTCGGCGTGGTCGATGCCGATCGGGGTGATCACGGCGACGGGTGCGTCGACGACGTTGGTGGCGTCCCAGCGCCCGCCCATCCCCACCTCGACGACGGCGACGTCGACGGGTGCGTCGGCGAAGGCGGCGAACGCCATCGCAGTCAGCACCTCGAACTTGCTCATCGCGGGGCCACCGTCTTGTTCCGACTGGGCGTCGACGAGGTGCACGAACGGCTCGATCTCGCGGTAGACCTCGACGTAGCGGGCTGGACTGATGGGCTCGTTGTCGATCGCGATGCGCTCGACCGCCGACTGCAGGTGCGGGCTGGTGGTGCGTCCGGTCCGGCGGCTGAACGCGGTCAGCAGCGCGTCGACGATGCGGGCCACCGACGTCTTGCCGTTGGTCCCGGCGATGTGGATGCACGGGTAGCTCAGCTGCGGTGAGCCGAGCATCTCCATCAGCGCCTCGATGCGCGCGGTGCTGGGCTCCAGTTTTGTTTCCGGCCAACGCTGGTCGAGCAGATGCTCCACCTGCAGTAGTGCGGCGATCTCATCGGGCGTGGGCGACGGGGTCTCGTGTCGCCAGTCCAGCGGCTCGGTCATGCCAGCGCCTCACTCGCCGTGCGGACGCATCGAGTGTGCACACAGATCGAAATATCGACGAACTGTTCGCTCTCAGTGCACACTCGGCTCCCTACCCGCACAATCGGATCGAGTCTCATGTCAGCGCAGCCAGCCGGGCGGTGATCCGCTCGACTTCCTCGGTGGCCAGCTGCTGGCGACCGCGGATCTTGGCCACCACATCGTCGGGCGCCTTGGCCAGGAACGCGTCGTTGTCGAGTTTGGCGGTGGTTCCGGCCAATTCCTTGTTCGCCGCAGCCAGGTCCTTTTCCAGCCTGCGGCGTTCGGCGGCCACGTCGACGGTGCCCGAGGTGTCGACCTCGACGTTGACGGTGCCGGCCGACAGCCGCACCTCGATGTGCGCGCTGGGGGTGAAGTCCGCGCCCGCGTCGGTCAGCCAGGCCAGCGCCGCAACCGGAGAGACCTGGCCGTCCAGACCGGTCGTGTCGAGACCCGTCAGCCGGGCGGGAACCTTCTGCCGGTCGGCCAGTCCCTGGTCGCTGCGGAACCGCCGGATCTCGGTCACCAGCTTCTGCACATCGGCGATCCGTTGCGCGGCAACTCGATCCAGGGCCGCACCCGAAGCCGTCGGCCACTCGGCGATCACAAGAGACTCGCCACCGGTCAGCGCCTTCCACAGCGCCTCGGTGACGAACGGCATCACCGGGTGCAGCAGTTTGAGCAGGGTGTCCAGCACCGCGGCCAGCACCGCTGTCGTACCCGAAAGCCCCTCGGCCAGCTGGACCTTGGCCAGCTCCAGGTACCAGTCGCAGAACTCGTCCCAGGCGAAGTGGTAGAGCGATTCGCAGGCCCTGCTGAATTCGTAGCCGTCGAGGGCCGAATCCACTTCCGCGCGAACCTGTTCCAGGCGGCCGAGGATCCAGCGGTCGGCGTCGGTGAGCTCGGCGACGTCGGGCAGCTGCGCTGGGGCCGCGCCGTTCATCAGCGCGAACCTGGTGGCGTTGAACAGCTTGGTGGCGAAGTTGCGTGAGGCGCGGGCCGCGTCCTCGCCGATGGACAGGTCGCCGCCCGGGCTGGCCCCGCGGGCCAGGGTGAATCGCAACGCGTCGGCTCCGAACAGTTCCACCCAGTCCAGCGGGTCGATCCCGTTGCCGCGGGACTTGCTCATCTTGCGACCGTGCTCGTCGCGGATCAGCCCGTGTAGGAAGACGTTCTCGAACGGCACCTGCGGACCGCGCGCACCGTCGAGGGTGATCACCTCGTCGCCCGAGACGAACGTGCCGAACATGACCATGCGCGCCACCCAGAAGAACAGGATGTCGTATCCGGTGACCAAAACGCTTGTCGGATAGAACTTCTCGATCTCAGCGGTGCGCTCAGGCCAGCCCATCGTGGAGAACGGCCATAGCGCCGAGGAGAACCAGGTGTCCAGGACGTCGGGATCCTGCTCCCAGCCCTCCGGCGGGGTCTCGTCGGGACCGACGCAGACCTTCTGGCCGTCGGGGCCGTGCCAGATGGGGATGCGGTGCCCCCACCACAGCTGTCGCGAGATGCACCAGTCGTGCATGTCGTCGACCCAGCCGAACCAGCGCGGCTCCAGACTCTTCGGGTGAATGACGATGTCGCCCTGGCGCACCGCGTCACCGGCCGCCTTCGCCATCGACTCGACGTTCACCCACCACTGCAGACTCAACCGGGGCTCGATCGGCTCACCGCTGCGCTCGGAGTGCCCGACGCTGTGCAGGTACGGCCGCTTCTCGGCGACGATGCGGCCCTCTTCGGCGAGCGCCTCACGCACCTTGACCCGGGCTTCGAAGCGGTCGAGGCCGTCGAATTGCGTTCCGGTGTCGGCGATCCGGCCCTTCGTGTCCATGATCGACGGCATCGCCAGGTTGTGCCGCATACCGATCTCGAAGTCGTTCGGGTCGTGTGCCGGGGTGACTTTGACTGCGCCGGTACCGAATTCGGGGTCCACGTGCGCGTCGGCGACGATGATGATCTGCCGGTCCAGGAACGGATGCGGGAGAGTCTGGCCGACGAGGTGCTTATAGCGCTCGTCGTCGGGGTGCACCGCGATCGCGGTGTCGCCGAGCATCGTCTCGATCCGGGTGGTGGCCACCACCAGGTGCGGTTCGTCGTCGTTCATCGACCCGTACCGGAAGGACACCAGCTCGCCCTCGACGTCCTCGTACTTGACCTCGAGATCCGAAATCGCCGTCTCCAGTACCGGCGACCAGTTGACCAGCCGCTCGGCCTGGTAGATCAGGCCGGCGTCATAGAGCCGCTTGAAGATCGTGCGCACCGCCCGGGACAGACCCTCGTCCATGGTGAATCGGTCACGGCTCCAGTCGACGCCGTCGCCGAGCCGACGCATCTGGGCGCCGATGGTGCCACCGGACTCGTGCTTCCAGTCCCACACCTTCTCGACGAACAGCTCGCGACCGAAGTCCTCTTTGGTCTTGCCGTCGACGGCGAGCTGCTTCTCCACCACGCTCTGGGTGGCGATGCCGGCGTGGTCCATGCCGGGCAGCCACAGCACCTCGTAGCCCTGCATGCGCTTGCGGCGGGTCAGCGCGTCCATCAGCGTGTGGTCCAAGGCGTGACCCATGTGCAGGCTGCCGGTGACGTTCGGCGGCGGCAGCACGATCGAATACGCCGGCTTACCGCTTGTGGCGTCGGCCGTGAAATAGCCGGCATCGACCCAGCCCTGATACATCTGCGTCTCTACCGCCCCCGGATCCCACGACTTGGGGAGGGCGTCGGCGCGAGAGTCGTCAGTGGTGGTCACCCGACAATTCTAGGAACGTGCCCCGGGCTGCTTCGTAACCGCCCGCAGTGCGCCGGGAATCCGCGCTACTTTTTCCCGCCCAGCAGCCCACCGAGGATGTCGCCGATGGCGCCGCCCTGTTTACCGCCCAGCACGTTGCCCAGAATGCTGCCGAGCGGGTTGTTGCCGCCCCCGGCTCCGCCGCCGGCGCCACCGAGGATGCTGCCCAGCACGTCACCGAGCCCGCCGCCCGACGCCCCGGCCTGGGTCGAGCCGCCACCGGCCTGCTTGCCCAGGTAGGCCAGCACGATGGGGATGAGGATCGGCAGCAGCTTCTTGATCAGGTCCCCGCCGCCGGCACCGGATCCGGCCAGCGCCGAGGCCACCTGGTTGGTGTCGTTGCCGCCGAAGATCCGCGCGACGAACTGCTCCCCCACCCCGGTGTCGACCTGGTCGACGTTCACACCGCCATCGAGCAGGCCGCTACCGGCCTGCGAGGCGATCGCCGATTCGAGCGTGCTGGAGTCGATGTCGTCGGAGACGACGTTGTGCTGGATGCTGCCGACGAGGGTGGGCACCAGGGTCTGGATCGCCTGGTTCACTTCTCCCTCAGGCGCACCGAGCCTGCTGGCGATATCCGCGACGGGAATCTGGCTGTAGAGATCGTCGAGACCGGCCATGATGTCCACCTTCATTGCTGGATGTGCGGCACGCCCAGCTGACACTAGTCGCCGAGGCGGACCGTCTGCAGGGAAATCCCGGCGGCGGGAAATCGGTCCAGCAGGGCGTCACCCATGGCGGCGGCGGGCGTCAGCACGCCCCGCAGATCCGACAACTTGTCACGGTCGAGTGCCAGCGCAAGCCCACATTCGCCGAGCATCACCGAGGTGGCTTTGTATCCCGGATCGCCCTGCTGGGCGATGGTGGCGCAGTAGCGCGCTCCGGTCGTGGTGGTGGTGTACGTCTCGGCGCGGTAGTAGCCCCGGTCGCGGGCCTGCTCGCTGGGTCCCGTGCCGGGCTTGGGGGCGATGCGCTCGACCAGCCGGCGCGGCAGGAGACGGAAGAACCGGCTGCCCAGCGCGACGATACCGTTGTTGGCCGCACTGGCCACCGCCGACACCACCGGCGCGGCGACCGACGACCCGACGCTCATGTACTCCGCGTAACGCAGCCGGCGTCCGTAGGCGTACTCCAGAAGCGCGTTGCTGCGCCGCACGATCCGCGTGTTGTACATCGCCATCGCGAAGCCCGTGGTCCACACCCCGGCCAGTTCGGGCGCGATCTCGCGGCCGCGCCGCCAGGGCAGGTCGGGCTGCGGACCCAGTTCGGGCTCGGCCCCCCGGTCCTGGGTGAGGGTGTACGGATCCTCGAGCATGCGCCGGGTATTGGGATCGTTCGAGGAGGCGCGGAAGACCTCGATCATCGAGGCGACCGTGCCGCCCGACACCCCCGGAGAATCCGCGCAGCACGAAGTCGGTGTCCCCGAGTTCGCCGGTGCCGTCCGTCTGCGCCCGCCGATACAGCGCGAACACGCTCATATCCGAAGGGATGGAATCGAATCCGCACGCATGCACGATGCGGGCGCCGGTGTCGACTGCCTGCTTGTGGTAGTCGTCGATGCTCTGTCGCACGAACATCGCTTCACCGGTGAGATCGGCGTAGTCGGTGCCGGCCGCGGCGCACGCCGCGACCAGCGGCAGGCCGTAGCGGCTGTAGGGGCCGACGGTGGTGATGACCACCCGGGTGCGCGCGGCCATGTCGGCCAGCGATGACGGGGAGGCGGCGTCGGCGGTCAGAATCGGCCAGTTCTGCGCCGATTCGCCGAGCGTCTCCCGCACCTTCAGCAGCTTGTCCGGCGATCGGCCGGCCAGGCCCACCCGGACGTCACCGCCGGAACGGGCCAGGTATTCGGCGGTGAGCTTGCCGACGAATCCGGTGGCCCCGTAGACGACGATGTCGAATTCCCGCTCCGCTGAGGTCATGGTGGCCAACTTACCGGGGGTCGGTCAGCCCAGCGTTTCGGGGAACTGCGCCGTCTCCCCCAGCACGTGTTCGGCGAGGAACGCGGTGACCACCTGGTACCAGATCTTGGCGTGCTGCGGCGACAGCACCCAGTGGTTCTCGGACGGGAAGTACAGGAACCGGTGCGCCGAGGTGCCGTCGTCGGCGGCGGGCAGCCCGGAGTCGGTCAGCAGCTCGTACCACAGCCGCAGCGCCTCACCGATCGGCACGCGATAGTCCTTGTCGCCATGAATCACCAGCATCGGGGTGGTGATGTGCTCAACGAAGCGGTGTGGCGAATTGTCTTGCGCCATGGCCGGTGTCATCTCCCGAGCCCAGTAATAGGCGCCGTCGGTGGTGGGGCCGAACTGGTCGAGCGCCCACAGGCTGGCGTGGGTGACAATCGCCTTGAAACGGTCGGTGTGGCCGGCCACCCAGTTGGCCATATAACCGCCGAACGACCCACCCATCGCCGCGGTACGCCCGGCGTCGATGCGCGGGTGCGCCACCGCGGCGTCGACGGCGGCCATCAGATCCTCGTAGGGCGGCCCGCCCCAGGCGCCCCACCCGCGCTGGATGAAGTCCTGCCCGTACCCGGTGGACAGCGCCGGATCGGGCAGCAGCACCGCGTACCCGCGGGCCGCCATCAACCACGGATTCCACCGCCACGACCACACGTTCCAGCTGCCCAGCGGTCCGCCGTGAATCCACAGCAGCAGCGGCGCAGGCTCGGTCGTGCGAGGCAACACCAGCCAGGACCGCACCCTTGTTCCGTCGGCGGTGGTCGCGACGGTCTCGGTCAATTCGCCGGGCAGCTCAGGCAATTCCACGCACGGCAGCACGCCGATCGCCCCGTCCGGGTCGATGCGCACCGGGTGCGGCGGCGCCGCGTAGGAGCTTCGCAGCGCGTAGATGATGCCGTCGGGTGCGGCGGTGACGTTCGAGTAGCTGAAGTCGTCGTCGGTCATCCGGCGGACGTCGCCGTCCAGACCGATCTCGAAGATCGGGCAGCGGCCGTTGTCGTCGGCCGTGACCAGAACCGCGGACCCGTCGTGGGCCCAGGTCGCCGACGCCGGCCACCGATCCCACCCGGCGGCCAACTCCGTCCAGTCACCCGACTGTAGATCCAAGTGACACAACGTGATTCGCGGTGCTTGATGCGGGGTCGAGACGGTCTCACGGGTGAACACCACGGCCGTTCCGTCCGGTGAGATGGCCGGGTGCTCCAGGTCGGCCGCGGGATCCTCGGCGATCACCGAACGTTCACCGGTCCCCAGGTCGATGCGCACCAGCATCGATCGCAGGGCGGCGCGTGGAGCGGACACCCGCCAGGTCGCGACCGCAAAGGTGCCGTCCGGGCTGACGGCGAAGTCCGCCTCGCCGAGCGCCGGCCCGGGCTCGCGGGTCAGGTCGGTGAGCTCACCGTCGGCCGCGACGCGGAACAGATGCGTCTCATCCGGGCCGAGGTCGGAGTCCCAGTGCCGCACCGGGTAGCCGGTGTGCAGGATCGCACTGATCTTGTTGTCCTTGCGCAGTTTCCGCAGCCGGCGCTCGTCGTCGACGCTCCCGGCCGACGGCAACAGCGGGGCACCGATGACGACGGCGGCTGCGTTGCGCGCGGTGCGTACGGCGGTGATCCCGGCAGGCAGCTCGGCCAGCTGGACCGACTCCCCGCCTGCGGCGGGCAGCAGCCACAGCGCGGCGGGCGGTTTGTCATCGTCCGCGTTGGGCCGTACCGAGGTGAACAGCAGATCGCCGTCGGCGGTGAACGCCGGTGCGGCTTCGCCCTTGGCGCCTCGCGTCAGCCGGCGGGCCGCAGCCGCACCGGCCGGGTCGAGTTCCCACAGCGCGGTGACGTATTCGGTCTTGGCGGGGTTGAGTTCGGCAACGCATGTGACGACACGCGATCCGTCGGCCGATACCGCCAGCCCGGACACCCGGGGCAGTGCGATGTAGTCGTCAAGATCGTCGAATGGGCCCGAGGTCATGCCCCGTTGGTAGCACACGCCGGTTAGGTTCGGGACATGGCCGAGATCGCTGTCGTCGGGGCGGGCATCGCCGGACTCGCCACCGCCGTGGCGCTGGCCCGGCGCGGTCATGGCGTCACCGTGATCGAGGAGCGCACCGACACCGGTTCCGGTGCGGGGATCAGTATCTGGCCCAACGCCCTGGCCGCCCTCGACCATCTCGGTCTCGGCGATCAGGTGCGGGCGGCGGGCGGCCGGATCGCCGCGGGCGCGATCCGCTGGAAGGACGGCCGGTGGTTGCGCCGCCCGGCCGGTGATCGGATCGTCACCGCGCTGGGTGAGCCGCTGGTGGTGCTGCAGCGCGCCGCCCTGCGCGACGTGCTCGCGGGCGCACTGTCGCCGGGCACCGTCGTCGACGGGGTGGGGGTTCGCGAGCTCAGCTCAACGGCTGCGGGGATGCGGCTTCACCTGACGGATTCCTCGACCCGCGATGTCGATGCGGTGGTCGGTGCCGATGGCACCGGCTCGGTGGTGGCGCGCCATCTCAACGGCCCGCTGCGTCACCGCTACGCCGGATACACGGCCTGGCGCGGTGTCGCCTCGATATCGATCGACCCCGACCTGGCCGGCGAGACGATGGGCGCGGGAGCCGAGGTCGGCCATGTGCCGATGGGCGGCGAGCGAACGTACTGGTTCGCCACCGAACGTGCGGCCGAGGGCGCGTCGGCGCCGCAGGGCGAGCTCGGGTACCTCCGGGAGAAGTTCGCATCGTGGGCCGCGCCGATCCCGGCCATGCTGGCGGCCACCGACCCCACCGAGGTACTGCGCAACGACCTCTATGACCGCAGCGCCGCCCGACGCTGGGCGGCGGGCCCGGTGGTGTTGGTCGGCGACGCCGCGCACCCCATGCGACCGCATCTGGGTCAGGGCGGATGTCAGGCACTGGAGGATGCGGCCGTGCTGGGCGCATTCGTCGACCTGTCCCCCGATCTGCCGAGGGCGTTCGCGGGGTTCGAAGCGTTCCGGCGCCGCCGGGTGCGCGCCATCGCCGCTGAATCACGGCTGATCGGTCGCGTGGTCAACCTGCGGCCCGTAGCGCTGAGCGCACTGGCCAGCAGGGCCACGGTGGTGGTGCCGGAGGCACTGGTGACCCGCCACCTGGCCTCGATCGCCGCGCGATCGGCTTTTCGGCTCCCCACACGCGACGACGCCCAGTCGGCCTGAGCCGGCTGGGCGTGGTCAGCGACGTATCAGCGGAGTCCGAGGGCGTTGGCGATCGCGCGGCTGGGGTCGTGGAAGGCCTGGCACATCTTGTTGAAGTCGATGGACTTGAACGGGCCGCTCATCACGTTGGCGCAGGCCCCACCCTGAGCGGGGGCAGCGCCGCTGGAGACCGGGGTGGCGAAGGCGGGCGTTCCGGCGGCCTGGCCGCACGTCGGCCAGGCGCCCATGCCCTGCTTGCGGGCGACGTTCTCGGCGACCCGGATCTGCTCCTCGCGGGAGGCGTGGGCCGCGCTGCCGATCCCGCCATTGGCCTTCCAGGTGGCGTCGCTGAACTGCAGGCCGCCGGAGAAGCCGTTGCCCGTGTTGGCGCCCCAGTTGCCACCCGACTCGCACTGCGCGACCGCGTCCCAGTTCACACCGCTGTCTGCGCTGGCGTTTCCGATGCTCAGAACGAATCCCGCGAGGCCCAGGGCGGCGGAGATGACTGAGAGGGTGATGATCCTGCGCAGAGTGCTCATTGGTGTTGTCCCTTCCCGACAAAGGGGGCACTGGTGTGCCGCTGTGATGTGAATCGCAGCGCGTGATGCAGTTGTTACGGGCGTGTCGATTGATTTTTCTGAGAATTTTGATAAGGAAGTGGCCGGAGAAATAAGGGTGGCGCCGGGTCATCGACCCGGCGCCACCCTTATGAGCGCTGTATCAGCCGCGACGGCCGCAGACCGGCCAGGCGCCTCGGCCCTGGCTGCGCAGCACGTTCTCGGCCACGCGAATCTGCTCGTCGCGCGACGCCATGTGCGGCGAACCCGAACCGCCGTTGGCACGCCAGGTGCCCAGGGTGAACTGCAGCCCGCCGTAATAGCCGTTCCCGGTGTTGATCGCCCAGTTACCGCCGGACTCGCACGCCGCGACCGCGTCCCAGTTCATGCCGTCCGCCGAGGCGGTGGCGGTCCCGAGGACCATCGGAGCAAGGACGGTAGCGCCACCGATGGCGGCGATGCCGAAGGACCGTGCGAGCGTTTTGCGGACGTTGTTCAACAGTTTTCCTTTCGCCATACGCGCGCCAGACCTCCGTCGTTGGACGGATGCGGTCCCGTGGGACAGCCGGGTTTCGGGTCGTGCCGTCTCGGTCGGGCACGACAGCGGAGGCCGGCATCACCGCGGAATCACTTCTCCGGTGATCCACAGAAGGTCGTTGCGACCTCCCCGGCCCCGCTCACACGCAGGGTTCAAATGTGTGGAGTCATATCTGCAGTTGTTTGCTCCCTTGCGGGACCGGGTAGGACGCTACAAAGCGGGAGAAATGAAGTCACATCAACGACACGCTTATCTCGGTTAGATCACGAGATGGTTACGAGCGAAAGCTATGCGTTGTCTGTGCAGTTCAGCAGGCAGTTTCGCGGCCAGGCATTTTGTTGACACGCCCGTAAATTACGTGACGTTTATCACGTACAAATTGTGGCCCCGGACACAGGTTATTGATAAACGCAAGGCATAGGACTTTGCGATCTCGGCAGATCACTTCAATCAAACCCCGCCCCACCTGCCCCAACAGCACCGGAACCGGGTAATTCGTTAGCTGGTGGCTGAGTTCACGACGACGGCGGCATGACGTGATTCCGTAACGGCCCGGCCTCGATCCGGAGCGGGCGGACAGCACGGCGCGCGACACCCGTCGAACACCCGAATTGTGTTGTCTCTCAGTACGTCCTGCAGCGCCGGCACGACGGTCGATTCGCAATATGGAAATAGGCACCGATCACAGTGTCTGTCGATTCCGAATTCGCTCCGGACACCGTTTATCCGGCGATTTGCTGCGCCAGGTCGGCCGGTGAATTGACGTTCGCCAGCGCGCGGCTGGCCGGCATCACGATCCGCTGAGTGACGACAGATTCGGCCAGCGCTCGCATGCTCCGCTCACCCGCGGCGACCAAGCCGTCGATGTGGTCGGCAAGAGAAGTGTTGTAGATGCCGGCCAGGTAGTGGTCGCGGCCGTCCCACGGCAGCACGATGTCCACACCCCGGTGCTGGGCGAGCTCGTCGATGATCTCGGTGGACAGGAACGGCATGTCGACGGCGCTGACGAAGGCGCGCTCAATCCCGGCCTCCGCGGCCGCCCGCAGCCCGCGACCGGTGGCCAGCAGTGGCCCCACTCCCCGGACCTCATCACGCAATATCTGCCCGTCGAGGGCGGGAAGCGCCTGACCGGGGGCGGCGATCACGAACACCGGCGCGCAGCGGGAACTCAGCGTGGCCACGGTGTACTCCACCATCGTGGCGCCGCTGTCGGGGTGCGGCAGGGTGGCCTTGTCCCGGCCCATGCGCCGCGACGCCCCACCAGCCAGTATTACGGCGGCCAGCGGGGCGGGCGTGCTCACGGTTCGATCTAGTCCACAGTCCAGGTGTCGCGACCGCGCAGCAGCGACTGCAGCGCGTGCCGGTCATGCGGGGTGGCCTCGCGCGCCATCCGAACCTGGTCGCGGGCGGCGTCGTCATACGTGGGCCGGTTGACCTGGCGGAACACTCCCATCACGGTGTGCTCGAGGTTCTGGTCGCTGAGCCGCGACAACGCGAACGCGTAGGCCGAGTCGGCGGTGGTGGCGTCGTGCACCACGATGTCGCTGGCCGCCACGTCGGCGGTCTTGGCGACGTCCAGGCCGAAGCCGCTCTTCACCACGCAGTACTCGCCGTTGGCGCCGAAGACCACCGGCTCGCCCTGGCGGACGTTGATGATGCGCTCCTCGGCGCCTTCCTTGCGGAGCAGGTCGAAGGAGCCGTCGTTGAAGATCGGGCAGTCCTGCATGATCTCGACCAGTGCCGCGCCGCGATGCTCAGCTGCCGCCTTCAGGACCTCGGACAGACCCTTGCGGTCGGAGTCCAGCGCCCGGCCGACGAACGTCGCCTCCGCACCCAGGGCCAGCGACACCGGGTTGAACGGATGATCCAGCGAGCCCATCGGGGTGGACTTGGTGACCTTGCCGACCTCGGAGGTCGGCGAGTACTGACCCTTGGTGAGACCGTAGATCCGGTTGTTGAACAGCAGGATCGTGATGTTGACGTTGCGGCGCAGCGCATGGATCAGGTGGTTGCCACCGATCGAGAGGGCATCGCCGTCGCCGGTGACAACCCACACCGACAGGTCCGGGCGAGCCAGCGCCAGGCCGGTGGCGATGGTCGGGGCACGACCGTGGATCGAGTGGAAACCGTACGTCTCCAGGTAGTACGGGAACCGGCTCGAGCAGCCGATGCCGCTGATGAACGCGATGTTCTCCCGGCGCAGACCGAGGTCCGGCAGGAAGTTGCGGATCGTGTTCAGGATGACGTAGTCACCGCAACCGGGGCACCAGCGGACCTCCTGGTCACTGGTGAAGTCCTTGGCCTTCTGCGGCTCGTCGGTGGTCGGCACCCACGCCGTCTTGGACACACTCGGTGCCAGCAGGTCCGAGCCGATCAGGTCAGTCATGCGTTCACTCCTGCGCCAACATCTGTGCCAGTACTCACGGTAGCTGCCGCAAGCCGGGCGAATTTCGCTTTGTCGCTTTCCTTTTCAGCCAACGTCCCGTCGAGTGCGGCATCGATGATGCCTTCCAGCTCGTCGGCCAGGAACGCCATGCCTTCCACCTTGGTCACCGACTGCACATCCACCAGGTAGGTGCCGCGCAGCAGCAGCGCCAGCTGGCCGAGGTTCATCTCGGGGACCACCACGTTCTTGTACTGACGCAGCACCTCGCCGAGGTTGGCCGGCAGCGGGTTGAGGTGCCGCAGGTGAGCCTGCGCGACCTTGATGCCGCGGCGCCGGGCCCGGCGACACGCTTCACCGATCGGCCCAAAGGAGCTTCCCCAGCCGAGGATCAGCAGCTCCGCGTCACCGGTGGGGTCGTCGACCTTGATGTCGGGCACTGTGATGCCGGCGATCTTGGCCTGCCGCAACCGGACCATCAGGTCGTGGTTTGCCGGCTCGTAGGAGATGGCGCCAGAGCCGTTGGCCGACTCCAGGCCGCCGATGCGATGCTCGAGGCCGGGCGTGCCCGGAACCGCGAACTGGCGCGCCAGCGTCTCGGGGTCGCGGGCGTACGGCTGGAAGTCCTCGCCGGCCTTGGCCAGGTTGGTCTCGATCGGCTCGAAGGAGTCGATGTCCGGGATCCGCCACGGCTCCGAGCCGTTGGCGATCGCGCCGTCGGACAGCAGGATCACCGGCGTCCGGTAAGTCAGCGCGATGCGCGCGGCCTCGATGGCCACCTCAAAGCAGTCCGACGGCGTGCTGGCGGCCAGCACAGCAACCGGCGACTCCCCGTTACGACCGAACATCACCTGCAGCAGATCGGCCTGCTCGGTCTTGGTGGGCAGGCCGGTCGACGGTCCGCCACGCTGCACATCGATCACCAGCAGCGGCAGCTCGGCCATCATGGCCAGGCCGATGGCCTCGGACTTCAGCGAGATGCCGGGGCCCGAGGTGCTCGTCACGCCCAGCGCCCCGCCGTAGGAAGCGCCGATCGCGGCACCGACGCCGGCGATCTCGTCCTCGGCCTGGAAGGTCAGGATGTTGAAATTCTTGTGCTTGGACAGCTCGTGCAGGATGTCCGACGCCGGCGTGATCGGGTAGGTGCCGAGCACCACCTGGATGTCGGCGAGCTGACCGGCGGCGATGACGCCGTAGGCCAGGGCTGTGTTGCCGGAGATCTGCCGGTACTCGCCCGGGGCCAGCTTGGCCGGGGAGATCTCGTACGTGGTGCCGAACGCCTCGGTGGTCTCGCCGTAGTTCCAACCGGCCTTCAGCGCCAGGACGTTGGCTTCGGCGATATCGGGCTTGCGGGCGAACTTCTCCCGGATGAACGTCTCGCTGGTCTCGATGGGCCGGCCGTACATCCACGACAGCAGCCCGAGCGCGAACATGTTCTTGGCGCGCTGGCCGTCCTTCTTGGACGCACCGATCGCCTCGACGGAGCCGAGGGTCAGGGTGGTCATCGCGACGGCCTGCACGACGTAGTCGTCGAGTTCGCCGCTCTCCAGCGGGTTGGCCTCGTAGCCGACCTTCGCCAGGTTGCGCTTGGTGAACTCGTCGGAGTTGGCGATCACCAGACCACCGCGCGGCAGATCGCCGATGTTGGCCTTCAGCGCGGCGGGGTTCATCGCGACCAGCACGTCGGGACGGTCACCGGCGGTGAGGATGTCGTAGTCGGCGATCTGGATCTGGAACGACGAGACGCCGGGCAGCGTGCCCTGTGGCGCGCGGATCTCGGCGGGGTAATTCGGTTGAGTCGCAAGGTCGTTGCCGAAGAGCGCGGCTTCGGAGGTGAACCGGTCACCGGTGAGCTGCATTCCGTCTCCGGAGTCACCGGCGAACCTGATGACGACCTTTTCCAGCTTCTGCCGGTTGCCCGCAGCCCCGTTGCCGTTCGGACCCACGTCCCCGCCTTTCGTCACTGTCCGCCGGGTGTAGATCCCGCGTCGCTATCGGGTGGACGCGCCGACGGAATCGACAGCCCAGGAGTTGCTGTCACTCGCAGTACCGATTATTGCACTTTCTTAGGCATGGCTGACCGCGCCTCGATCGTGACACGCCGTGCGGCCTGCATCGAAGTCACAGCTCACGAACATGATCGGCGGCGGAGTGAGACAAAAGTGTGTCGTTCGTCACTGGCTGAGAACGTCGTTCTCTAAGAGAAGTAGCTACTCGCCGGTAGCTCTCAGTTGCGGCGCGCCCCGAGGCGTTTCTCAAGTTCACCCGCGACGAGTTCACTCGCCGCCGCGGCCGCGGCGCGCGGCTCGGCGCCGGCCGCCCGATTTGCCACGTAACAGGTGGTGAACATGTCACCGGCGCCGGTGGTCTGCACGCCGTCGACCCGCCACGCGGCCGGCACCCGGACCTTCGTGTCACCGGTATAGATGTCACAGCCCTCGGACCCGTAGGTCACCAGGATTTCGGGCACCCCGAGGCGGGCCGCGGTCGACTCGTCGAAGGGGCCGTCGGCGACGATGACGGCCTCGTCCTCGGCCAGCTTCAGGATGCTGAGGTGATCCAGCAGCTCGGGCGGGTAGTGACGGTCCACCACCAGCGGCCCGAGCTGGTCGGCACGGACCAGACCCTGGCCGTCGTAGGCGACCCGGTGGCCGCGCTCAGCCAACAGAGCCAGCGTCTCGGCCGGGAAGTCGGTCCGCAGCAGCGGAGCGAGGTGCACCCACGTCGTGTCCGGGTCCGCCGACTCCACCTCGGCCGCACCCCACACCGGGCCGATGGCCTCGACCGACATCCGGCGGTGATCGACGTCCTCATAGTCCAGCCGGAACGCGCTGGTGCACTCGGCGGGGAGGATCCGGATCAGCGACCCGAACCTGTCCAGCAGCGGCTCGTACAGCGCGTGGTCCTCGTCGGCGGCCAGCGCGACGATTCCGCCCGGGCCGCCTGCGGCCGCCATCGCGACACCGGAGAACGACGCGCACCCGCCGGGCGTCTTCGGGCCGCCGTTGATCACGTCGACGGCCAGATTGCCCAGCACGGTCACGCCGGCGGCGAGCTCAGCGCGGTGTCGTGACACGGGTCGGTCTCCTTGTGTGCTTCGTCAGTTAGGGCGCCATCCATCGTTGCCGTCGGCGCGGAATGCTAGTCGCGGTTTCTTCGAATCGACGACTCGCCGAGTTCAGGCAGGCAGGTTGTACGGGGTGATCACCTGGATCGGGACGGGGCGCGCGGGCTCGCCGGGCAACGCGCGGTGCTGCTGGAGGATCAGCCGCATCGCGAGCCGTGCGTCGGCGCGCAGGTCGTTGTGCAGCACCGCCGAGATGCGACCCTCCCGCAACAGCCGCCGGTTGTCGGCGTCGAGGTCATGAGCGATAAAAACTCGGCACGCGCGTCGTAATTGGTCGAACGCCGCCACCGTCGCGGTGTTGCCACCGCCGACGGAATAGACGGCAGCGACGTCGGGGTGGCGCTCGAGTGCATCGACCACCAGGCGTTCGATGGTGGCGTCGATACCGTCGCTGTCACCGACCTCGACGATGCCGCGGCCGGATTTGCGCAGCGCCGTCCGGAAACCGACCTCACGCTCGGCCTCGCCTCGGAACACGGTGCGGCTCAAGGTGATCAGTACGTCCGCCGGCGTGTCACCCAGCCACTGGTCCATCAGATAGGCCGCAGTGGTCCCGGCTCCGTGGTTGTCGATGCCGACGTACCCGCAGCGCGCACTGGCCGGGATGTCGGTCGTATAGGTCACCACCGGGACGCCGGCGGCCACCAGACGGTCGACGGCCTCGGCCACCTCCGGTTCGTCCTGCGCCTTGAGCACGATCCCGTGGCTGCCCTTGATCCGGGCGAGTGTGTCCACCATCTGGTCTGTCGTCCCGGACTCCCACAGATGAAACCGCGCGCGCAGCATCGCGGGTGCGAATGCGGGCAGTTCGGCTTCGACCGCGGCGCGGAACGCGTCGGAGAACCGCTGCGGTGTCTGCATCACCACGTCGAGCAGGAAGCGACGTCCGTTGAGCCGCAATTGGGATCGTTGTTTCTCCAGATCCTCGATGGCATGCAGCACCTCGGCGCGGGTGGTCGCGCGGACGCCGGGTCGGTCATTGAGCACCCGGTCGACGGTGGCTTCGGACAGTCCGGACTGTTGGGCGATCTCGCGGACTTTGAAGCGGTGCGCCATGTTTCGCACCCTATCGTCCTGATGGGTTTTTGATGGATTTCTGGTGTTGATTGCGGCCTGAGTCACAGCAAGACTTTCGGCATGGCCGATGTACGTGCGCGGGTTCAACCCTGGCTGACGGCGCGGGCTTACCACCTCGACGAGTTGCGAACCCTGACCGAGCGGGAAACCGATCTCTCGGCATACCCGCATGCCGCCGAGGTTCGGCAGAACGTTCTCGTGTACTCCGCCGCGGAGATGACCCGCGCCGACCGGCGGGCCCTGCAGACCGAACTCATCACCGCACTGGCCGAGGGTCCCGGCGTCGTCGTGTTCACCGGCGCCTTCTCGGCCGAGGTCGTCGACGCCGCCAGCGCGGCGTTCGCGGCACTGATCGCCGATCAGCGGCGCGCCGGCAGCGCGGCCGGGGACCACTTCGGTGCCGCGGGCGCCAACGACCGGGTATGGAATGCCGCCCAGAAGCTGGCGCTGCACTCCCCCGAGGCATACGCCGACTACTACGCCAACGACCTGCTGGCCCTGGTCTGCCAGGCCTGGCTTGGGCCGCGATACCAGCTCACCTCTCAGGTCAACGTCGTCAATCCCGGTGGTGCGGCGCAGGTTCCGCACCGTGACTACCATCTCGGATTCGTCGCCCCCGGTCAGCTGACCGAGTACCCGGCTCATGTGCACCGGCTGTCGCCGATGCTGACGCTGCAGGGAGCGGTCGCCCACACCGCCATGCCGCTGGAGAGCGGGCCGACCATGCTGCTGCCCTATTCGCAGCTGTTCGAGGGCGGCTACGTGGCATTCAATTCACCGGAGTTCATCGACTACTTCGCCACGCATCATGTGCAGATCCCGCTGAGCAAGGGCGATGCGGTGTTCTTCAATCCGGCGCTCTACCACGGGGCGGGCGCCAACACCTCGGCCGCGGTCCGTCGGACGGCCAACCTGTTGCAGATCTCGTCGCCGTTCGGCCGGGCGATGGAAGCCCTGGACCGCACCGGGATGGTGCGCGCGGTATACCCGGCGCTGCGCGCCATGAAGGCTGCGGGCCGACCGGCGGCGGAGCTGCTCAACACCGTGGTGGCCACCGCGGAGGGTTATCCCTTCCCCACCAACCTGGACCGCGACCAACCGATCGGAAGTCTGGCGCCGCCAAGCCAAGTCGACGTCGTGCTCGCCGCGCTGGCCGACGATCTGTCCCCCGAAGCCCTCGACGTCGCGTTGTGCGACCAGAACGAACGGAGAATCCCATGACCACCCTCGGCGTGATCGGCCTAGGCCGGATCGGGGCCTTCCATACCGACACACTGAGCCAACTCGACGGGGTCGACGGTCTCGTCGTCACCGACGAGCGTCCCGACATCGTCGCTCAGGTGGCGACGAAGTACGGTGTGCGGTCGGTTGATTCGGTCGATGCGCTGCTGTCGTCGGGTATCGACGGGGTCGTGGTCGCCGCCGCCACCCCGGCGCACGCCGAACTGACGCTGGCCGCCGTCGAGCGCGGGCTGCCGACGTTCTGCGAGAAGCCGGTGGCCTCCACCGCAGCCGAAAGCGCCAGGGTCGCCGAGGCCATCGTTCGGGCCGGCGTTCCGGTGCAGATCGGCTACCAGCGCCGCTTCGACGCCGCGTTCGCAGCCGCCAAGGCCGCGGTGGACCGGGGCGCGCTGGGCACGCTGCACACCGTCCGCAGCACCACGATGGACCCGGCTCCTCCGCCGATGGAGTACATCGCCGGGTCGGGCGGCATCTTCCGCGATTGCGCGGTCCACGATTTCGACACCGTCCGCTGGATCACCGGCCAGGAAGCCGTCGAGGTGTACGCCACCGGCACCGCGCAGGGCGATCCGCTGTTCGCGGAATACGGTGACGTCGACACGGCGGCAGTGGTGGTCCGGTTCGACGGAGGCGCGCTCGGTGTCATCTCCAACGCGCGCTACAACGGCCGCGGCTATGACTGCCGGCTGGAGGTGCACGGGTTCAACGACACCGTCGTCGCCGGCTGGGACCAAGGCGTACCTGTACGGAATGCCGACCCGCACAACGACTTTCCGACCGGACAGCCACACCACTTCTTCATGGACCGCTTCACCGAGGCGTTCCGCACCGAACTGAGCGGCTTCGTCGATGTGGTCAAGGGCGCCCCGGTGCGCGGTGCCACCGTGGCCGACGCCGTCGAGGTCGCCTGGATCGCCGAAGCAGCCACCGAATCGCTGCGCCGCGGCGCACCGGTCCGCATCGAGGAGGTACGCCAGTGAAGATCGCCGGAGCCCCCATCTCCTGGGGTGTGTGCGAAGTGCCCGGCTGGGGTTTTCAACTCGATCCCGAGCGGGTGCTGTCCGAGATGGGACGCGCCGGTCTGTCGGCCACGGAGCTCGGCCCGGAGGGTTTCCTGCCCGCCGATCCCGGCGAGCTGACCGCGCTGCTGGGCCGCCACGGCCTGAGCTGTGTCGGCAGCTTCGCACCGGTGGTGCTGCACGACCCCGGCCACGATCCCGTTCCCGATGTCGCCGGGGTGCTGGAATCCATTGTGGCGTCGGGTGCTTCGATGCTGGTGCTGGCCGCCGCGACCGGCACCGACGGGTATGACTCCCGGCCCGATCTGGACGACGAACAGTGGTCGACGCTGCTCGCCAACCTCGACCGGCTGGCGGCGGCCGCCGCCGAGCAGGGCGTCACCGCGGTGCTGCACCCGCACGTCGGCACGATGGTCGAGAAGGGCGACGAGGTGGCCCGGGTGCTGGCCGGGTCGTCGATCTCGCTGTGCCTGGACACCGGGCACCTGTTGATCGGTGGCACCGACCCGCTGCAGCTGGCCCGCACGGTGCCGGGGCGCATTGCGCACGCCCACCTCAAGGACGTCGACGCGGCCCTGGCCGCCCGCGTGCAGTCCGGCGAACTGACCTATACCGATGCAGTGTCCCAGGGCATGTACACCCCGCTGGGCACCGGTGACGTGGACATCGCAGGCATCGTTGCGGCGTTGCGGGACAACGGCTTCGATGGCTGGTTCGTCCTCGAGCAGGACACCATCCTGGACGGCGAGCCGGCCGGTGAGGGTCCGTTGCGGGACGTACTGACCAGCGTCGCCTATCTGCAGGAAGTCGCGGGCGGCGTGCTGGCATGAGCCTGCGCATCGGCGTGCTCGGCGCATCCCGGATCGCCGAGAACGCGATTGTCGGGCCGGCCCGGGATCTCGGCCACCGGCTCGTGGTGGTGGCCGCCCGAGATCCGCAGCGCGCCCGCCGGTTCGCCGACACGTACGGGGTGGAGCGCATCGCAGACAGCTACGCCGACGTGGTCGACGACGCGGAAGTCGACATGGTCTACAACCCGCTGGCCAACGCCTTGCACGCCCCGTGGAACCTGGCGGCGATCAAGGCAGGCAAGCCGGTGCTGACCGAAAAACCGTTCGCGCGCAACCACATCGAGGCACAGCAGGTCGCCGACGCCGCCGCAGATGCCGGGGTGAGCATGCTGGAGGGGTTTCACTACCTGTTCCATCCGGTGACCCAGCGGATGTTCGAACTGGCAGCCGACGGGGAGCTCGGCGAGATCCGGCACGTGGAGGTCCGGATGGCGATGCCGGCGCCCGCGCCTGATGACCCGCGCTGGTCGCTGGAGCTGGCCGGCGGCGCGCTGATGGACCTCGGCTGCTACGGCCTGCACATCATGCGCCAGCTCGGTGCCCGTGGGCTGGGCCGTCCGGCGATCACCGCCGCCCACGCCTCCCAACGCGGGCCCGGCCTCGACGAGTGGTGCGACGTCGAGCTGCGGTTCCCGTCCGGCGCCACCGGCTGCAGCGCCAACACCATGACCGCCGAGACGTTTTCGTTCACCTTCAAGGTGGTCGGCTCCAAGGGCGATGCACTGGCCCACGACTTCATCAAGCCACACACCGACGATCGGATCACCATTCGCACGCCGGGCGGAACGCGAGTGGAGCACCTGGGCACGCGCGCGTCGTACACCTACCAACTCGAGGCATTCGCCGCCCACGTCCTGGATAGCGTGCCGCTGCCGATCGGCGTCGACGATGCCGTGCAGAACATGCATTACGTGGACGCCGCCTACCGCGCAGCGGGTATGTCGCCGCGCTGAACGGGTTCTGCGCCGGCCCGCCATCGGGCACGATGGCAGGTATGCCGCAACGCTTCCCTGACGGTCACTGGGGCCGAGAAGACATCTCGCCGCTGTTCAAGCCGGTGTTGGCTTTTGCCTCGACGGCGGTGGGTTCGCGTGTCATCAGAACACTCGTGCCCCTCGACCGCCGTGTGCTGCGGGCGACCAAGGGAAAATACACCTTGTTCGGCCCGACCTCGATGCCCGAACTGCTGTTGACCACGACGGGCCGCAAGTCCGGCCAGCCGCGATTGTCGGCGTTGAGTTACCTCCGCGAGGGCGAGCGCCTGCTGGTGCTCGGCAGCAACTTCGGCCAGCAGCATCACCCGGCCTGGAGCCTGAACCTGCTGGCCAACCCGGAGGCCGTCGTCGCCATCAACGGGATCGAGATCCCGGTGACGGCCACCTTGGTGACCGGGCCCGAGCGGGACGCCGGTTTGGCACGCTTCCTGGCCTATCCGATGTACCAGGCCTACCGCACCCGGACCGACCGGGAGCTGCGACTGTTCGCGCTGACGCCGCGGTAGGTCAGCGGCCCAGCTCGTGGGAGAGCGCCTCGAGCTCGTCACCGCCGGCCATCTGCTGGGTGAGGTGTTCCAGGGTGATCTCGTCGTAGCTGCAGTCGAGCTTCTGGCGGCCGCGGTTGAGCAGCACGAAATGATCGCCGACCATGTGCGCGTGGTGCGGGTTGTGGGTGATGAACACGACGCCGAAGCCGGCCTCTTTGGCGGCGGTGATGTACTTGAGCACCACCCCGGATTGCTTGACGCCGAGCGCGGCCGTCGGCTCGTCGAGGATCAGCACCCGCGCCCCGAAGAACACCGCCCTGGCGATCGCCACACACTGGCGTTGCCCGCCGGAGAGCGAACCGATCGGCACGTCGACGTCGGGCAGCTCGATACCCATCTTCGCCAACTCGGTCAGCGTGGTGGCCCGCATCGCGTTGGCGTCCAGCGCCCACGGGAAGCTCTTCTTACGAATCTCCTGACCCAGGAAGAAGTTTCGCCACACCGGCATCAGCGGAACGACGGCGAGGTTCTGGTACACCGTCGCGATGCCCTTGCCCAGCGCGTCGGCGGGCGAGGTGAACTTCGTCGGTTCGCCGTCGACAAGCAGTTCACCGTCGGAGGGCTGATGCAATCCGGCGATGATCTTGATGAGCGTCGACTTGCCCGCGCCGTTGTCTCCGAGGATGCCGGTCACCTCACCGGCATGCACTCGCAGCGAGATGTCCTTGAGCGCGGTGATGTTGCCGTAGGTCTTGCCGACGTTCTTCAGCTCGACGAGTGGCACTTTGCCGCCGGACGGGGCTTCTTCGGTGGGTCGATCCATGGTCGCAGTCACTTCTCTCACCTCTTGGCGGCGTAATTACGGAAAGCGTTGTTGGCGATCACCGCGAACAGCAGCATCGCGCCGAGGAAAAACTTGAACCAGTCGGGATTCCAGCCCGCGTAGACGATGCCCTGATTCGTCATCCCGAAGATGAACGCACCGATCGCGGCTCCGACGGCGGTGCCGTAACCACCGGTCAGCAGGCAGCCACCGATCACCGCGGCGATGATGTAGAAGAACTCGTTGCCGATGCCCTGCCCGGACTGCACCGTGTTAAACGCGAACAGCAGGTGCATGCCGACGAACCAGGCGCAGAAGCCGACGAACATGAACATCCCGATCTTGACCTTGGTCACCGGAACACCCACTGCGCGAGCGCTTTCGGCGTCGCCCCCGACCGCGAAGATCCAGTTGCCGATCTTCGTCTTGAACAAGACCCAGGTGGCCACGGCGGTGAAGACCAGCCACCACACCACGGTGATGCGGATGCTCACGCCGAACAGGGTGAACGACGACGCGAACACCTTCTGCGCCGAGTCCCAGCCCTGCATGTCGTTCACGCTCTGCGTGGCGACTTGTCCGGCAAGGAGTTTGGTGACGGCGAGGTTGATGCCGGCCAGCATGAAGAAGGTGCTCAGGGTGATGAGGAACGACGGGATCTTGGTCTTCATCACCAGGAAGCCGTTCAAGAATCCGACGCCCAGCGCCAGGATCAGCGCCAGGCCGGCGCCCGCCCATAGGTTGAGGTGCAGGTTGTAGGACAGCATCGACGCCGCCAGCGAGCTGAACGTCACCGCGACGCCCGTCGACAGGTCGAACTCGCCGCCGATCATCAGCACCGCGACGCCACAGGCCATGATCCCGATGGTCGAACTGGCGTAGAGGACGGTGGCAAGTGACGAGGCCTGCCGGAACGGGTCGGCCACGATGAGGAAGAAGACGAAAATCCCGATGGCGCCGATACCCGCGCCCATCTCGGGCCGAATCAGCAGGCGCTGCAGCCGATTCCTCTCCTTGACCCGCTCGTCGCGAACGACTTTGTGGTCACCGACCTCGAGATCTGCTTGCGTACTCATGTCTATCCCCAGGGTCGCTATCGGGTTCCGGCCTTGGCCAATTCGGCCACGGCGTCGATGTTGGACTTGTCAATGAAGGACGGCCCGGTCAGGGTCGGCTGGTTGCCGCCGATGATGTTCTTGTTACTCAGGTAGAGCCACAGCGAGTCGACGGCCAAGTAGCCCTGAAGGAAGGGCTGCTGATCGACGGCCCACTGCACGTCGCCCTTCTGGATCGCGTCGACGAGCGCCGCGTTGGTGTCGAAGGTGGCAACCTTGGCGTTGCTGTTGGCGTTCTTGACCGACTGGACGGCGGTCAGCGCGAACGGCGCCCCGAGAGTCAGCACCGTGTCGATGGCCGGATCTTGTTGGAGCTTGGCGGTGATCGTCGATTCCACCGACGGCATGTCCTTGCCGTTGACGTTGAGGACTTCCGTCGCGGGGAACGTATTCTTCACACCGCCGCAGCGCGCTTCGAGATCCACGTGGCCTTGTTCCTGAATGACGCACACGACCTTCTTGGCCCCTTCGGACTGCAGCCGCTTGCCCGCCTCTTGGCCGGCGATGTATCCGTCCTGCCCGAAGTACTCCTTGACCCCCATCGCCTGCCAGGCGTCAAGACCGGCATTGAATGCAACCACGGGGATGCCTTTGGAATCGGCGCTCTGCACGGCGGCCTTCATCGCGTCGGGCTTGGCCAGCGTCACGGCGATGCCCTTGACGCCACTGTCGATCGCGCTCTGGACCAGGTTGGCCTGATTGGGCGCCTCGGGATCACTGGAGTAGCGCAGCTCGATGTTGTCCTTCTTGGCTGCGGTCTCGGCGCCCTTGCGGACAAGATCCCAGAAGGAATCACCGGGCGCCTCGTGGGTGATCATCGCGATGGTCATCCGTGGCGTGTCGACGGTGCCGCCGCCCGAACCGCTCCCGTTGTCCCGCGGTTTGCCGCCGGTGGCGGAGCAGGCAGCCAGCCCGATCACGAGCGCGCTCACCCCTGCCACGGCCGCTAGCCGATTGAACTTCATGCCGACTCCTTGTCTCCATCGCGGTCTTCGTCGCCCACGACACGCGCCTGCCTCGATGTAATACGGCTCACAGCAGAAAGTCAATACTTTGTTAGGACATTCGGACTGCAGGTCAAATGTTAGGGTGCCGGGGTGAGCGACTTTGACCTGGCGGTATGCGCCGAGATGGTGTTTCGCGACCTGCCGATCGTCGAACGGGTGCGACGCATCCACGGACTCGGCTTCGCCGTGGAGATCTGGAGCTGGCACGACAAGGACCTCACGGCACTCGCCGCAACCGGCGCACGGTTCTCCTCGATGACCGGCTACCTGCACGGCGACCTGATCGACCCGGCGCGCGCCGACGAGGTGGTGCAGACCGCCGAGCTGAGCATCAAAGCCGCTGAGACGCTGGGCGTGCCGCGGTTGAATCTGCACACCGCAGAACTCGTCGACGGTCAGGCCGCCCGGCCACGGCAGCGGGCCACCGGGCAGATGTGGCTGGCAGCGCAGCGCACGCTGGAGCGGATCGGTGAACTCGGCGCCGCCGCGGGCGTGACGTTCTGCGTGGAGAACCTGAACACGATCGTCGATCACCCCGGTGTCCCCCTGGCCCGCGCCAAGGACACGCTCGCACTCGTCGAGGGGGTCGACCATCCGAACGTCAAGATGATGCTCGACCTCTACCACGCCCAGATCGGCGAGGGGAATCTCGTGGAGCTGGTCCGCCGGTGCGGCTCCGCGATCGGCGAGATCCAGGTGGCCGACGTACCGGGTCGGTGCGAACCCGGGACCGGCGAAATCCACTACCCCGCGATCGCAACGGCATTGCGCGACATGGGTTATCACGGCACGATCGGCCTGGAGGCATGGGCGGCCGGTGACAGTGACGAGGCGCTGGCGGCGTTCCACGCCGCCTTTTCCTGACGCTCAGTAGCGAGCCCACCGGACGATGACGGTCCCGTCACCGCCGACCAGGATGCCGCGGCGCGCCATGTTGATCTCGACGTGCTGATCGGCCGCGGCAATGCGGCGGGCCGGTCCCGCCACCAGCTTGGGGCTCGTGGTCAGACACAGCTCGTCGATCTCGTTGTCCGACACCAGTTGTGAGAACAGCGTGGGGCCGCCTTCGACGAGCACCCGGTGCAAGCCCAATGCGCCGAGCCCCTCGCGGATCGCCGCCGAATCCACTCGGCCGCCCCCGAGCACGATCACATGCGCCTGGGACTCCTCGAGCTGACGCCGGGCGGTCGGGTCGGCGCTGGACGACACGAAGACCACCGGCGGCGCCGCCGCGTTACCGAGCACCGCAGGCGGGACGACGCCGCGACTGGACACCACGGCCACCGGCAGGGTGGCCGCCAACCCCTCGACAGCCGCCACGCCTGAGCATCCGGCTCGAGCTGAAGGTTCTCGTAGGGTTTGGATTTCGCGGTCGTCGCACCCACCAGCACCACATCGGCGACCTCACGCAACCGGCTGAACACCCGGCGATCGGTTGCCGTACCCAGCCGTCGGCCGGAGCCCTCGAGAGTCACCGCCCCGTCGATGCTCGCGATGAAGTTCGCCCGGAACAGCGGATGGCGGAGCCCATCGGGATATGCGAGGAGGTCGCGCAAGGCATCGTCGGTCAGCGACTCGGCCTCGTGCAGCGTCGAATGTGGTGCGCCGGCAAGGGCGGTCATAGCGGCACGCTCACATCGCGGCGGACCGACACTTCCGCACCCGCCCCGGGTTGCCGGTCGACGAAGAACAGTGCCGTCATCATGCCCACCGCTGCGGCCAACGCGGGCAACAACATCGACCGGGACATGGCGCCGGAAAGCGACGCATCTGAACGTGCATCGGCCAACAGGCCGGCCGTCAGTGCGGCGACGCTGGCACTCGACAGCGCCGCCCCGAGATGGCGTGCGGTGTTGCACAGCGCAGATCCGGCACCGGCCAACTCGTCCGGCAGCGCGCGGGATGCGATGACAGCCAGCGGTTCCCAGGTGAACGCGCCGGCGGCACCCACCGTCGCCAGCGGCAACACCAGCTGCCACACCGGGGTGGTCGGCGTCATCTCCGATGCCAGCCACAACAAGGCGATCGCCAACAGCGCGAAGCCGAAGATCACGACCGGACGCGGATGAACGCGGTCGACGAGCTTTCCGACCACCGGCGCGAAGACTACGGTCGCGACCGCCATCGGCGCGGTGAGCAGCGCGGCGTGCACCGGCGAAAGCCGGTAGCCCGCTTCGAGAAAGATCATCAACGGGACGATGAAGGCGACAAACGCGTAGCTCACCAGGGCGATCCCGGCATTGGACAGGATGAAGTTGCGGTGACGAATCAGCCGCAGCGGAATCAGCGGTTCGCTCGGGTGAACGGCCTGCCAGCCGAGGAAGACCGCGAGCAATGCCAGTCCGCCCACGATCATCACGGCGATCCACGGAGACCAATTGGCGCGCTGGCCTTCCTGAAGACCGAACACGATGAAGCCGATACCGGCGCCGGACAGCAGGACGCCGAGGACATCCATGTGCAGACGCCGGCCGGGTAGGTCCGGAACCAGCCACGCCGCCAGCACCAGCCCGAGGATCCCGATCGGGGCGTTGACGAAGAAGATCCACCGCCAGCCGAGCTGATCGAGCAGCACGCCGCCGAGAATTGGACCGCCGAACAGGCCCACCCCGGTGGTGACGCCCCAGACGCTCATCGCCATCCCCCGCCGCTCGGGCGGGAACATCCGGGTGATCGCCGTGAAGATCTGCGGGGCCAGCAGCGCGGCACCGGCGCCCTGAACGACGCGGGCGGCGGTCAGCATTCCCACCGATGCGGCAAGACCGCACCACACCGACGACGCGCTGAAGATCGCCATCCCGACCAGGTAGACACGCTTGGGCCCGAACCGGTCCCCGAGCCGTCCGCCGATCAGCAGGAGTGCCGCGAACGCCAGTAGGTAGCCGCTCGTCACCCACAGCACCGAGCCGTAATCGGCACCGAAGTCAGCCTTGAGCACCGGGTTGGCGACCGCGACCACCGTCGAGTCGACGACGATCAGAAACAGGCCGACCATCAACGCCCACAGCGCGCGGAACGAGTGGCTCTCTGTCACTGTCCCCCCGCCGTCTTCGACGCAGCCGGAAAGCCAAATTGTCACACGCGTCGAGCGGATTGGTTGATCAAATCAAGATTCTCGAAACCGCAAGGCGGCGAGCATATTTCAATACTGATCTTGAATAGCGAAGGCCAAGGAGTTTGCCGCGCCGGCGGTGAAAGAGCGAATGTGCGTGGTGCATGGCACGCGAACCGGTGAACAGCTATTCGCCGGAATTCGCCGAAAGGTGCACGTCAGCGATCGACAAGCGTGGTGTCGAAGTAATACCGGGCGGCGCGATAGCAATGCGTCCCGAATTCCACGGCGCGACCGGAATCGTCGAATGCCGTTCGGTCCATGGTCAGCAGCGGCGCACCCGGCTTCTCGTCGAGCAATCGTGCTTCACTCCGGCTGGCCGCCCTCGCGCCGATGCGCTGGCTGGCCAACCGGATGTGCACCCCGCGGCCGCGCAGCGATTGGTACAGCCCGCTGCGTTCCAGTTCCTCGGCATCCGGGGCGATCTCGGCCGGAAGGTAATTGGTCATCAGGGCCAGGGGCTCGCCGTTGGCGCACCGCAGTCGTTTGATGCAGGCGACCTCGCGACCCTCGGCAAGGCTCAGTTCGCGCGCAACGTCCTCGTTCGGCGGGCCGACGTGGTACTCCAGCAGTTGAGTGGTGGGCTCCTGCCCCGCTCGGGACAGGTCGTCGAACAAGCTCGTCAGTTCGACGCGGCGGTGGACCGGATTCTGGACGACCTGGGTTCCGACGCCGCGCTTGCGAACCAGAAGGCCCTTGTCGACGAGTTCCTGGATGGCCCGCCGCGTGGTGGGCCGCGACAGCGTCAACCTCTTGGCCAATGCGAGTTCATTTTCGAAGCGGTCACCCGGCGCGAGTTCGCCACTACGTATTGCCGCCTCGATCGCCTGGGAGAGCTGGTAGTACAGGGGAACGGGGCTTGACCTGTCCAGTTCAACCGTCAACGGCACATCGACTCCGATCTCGAACTCGAAAACCCAACAGTAGCTGCACTCTAACATCGATTGAGCTAAAGATAGAATGTCAGGACAAAGTATTGACATAGCGCTGTGACGCGGGGCACCCTCGTACACAAGTCCCCAACGAGCCCTGAAGAGAGCTGACGTGACCACTGAAGCACCGTTCGACGTACTCGCCATCGGGCGCAGTGGCGTCGACATCTATCCGCTGCAGATCGGCGTCGGCCTCGAACGCGTGGAATCCTTCGGCAAGTTCCTCGGCGGCAGCGCAGCCAACGTCTCGGTGGCCGCCGCACGACTGGGCAACCGCACCGCGCTGATCTCCGGAGCAGGCGCAGATCCGTTCGGCCGGTTCGTCCGTGAGGAGCTGAGCCGACTCGGCGTGGACAACCGCTACGTCACCATCGACCCCAACTACCCGACGCCGGTGACCTTCTGCGAGATCTTCCCGCCGGACGACTTCCCGCTGTACTTCTATCGCAAGCCGTCGGCGCCGGATCTGCAGATCACCGCCGCCGACATCGATCTCGACGCCGTCCGCAATGCCCGGTTGTACTGGTCGACGGTGACAGGTCTTTCCGAAGAGCCAAGCCGCGGTGCGCATTTCGCGGCATGGGATGCGCGCGCACGCAAACCGTTGACGGTTCTGGACCTCGACTACCGGCCGATGTTCTGGGACTCCCCGCCGCTGCCACCGCGCAGGTTCAGCGCGCACTGGCCCACGTCACCGTCGCTGTCGGCAACCGCGAAGAGTGTGAGATCGCCGTCGGAGAAACCAACCCCCACAAGGCCGCTGATGCGTTGCTCGATCTCGGCGTGCAGCTGGCGATCGTCAAGCAGGGCCCGCGCGGGGTGTTGGGCAAAACCCGCAGCGCCTCGGTGACAGTGCCGCCGGTGGACGTCGACGTCGTCAACGGACTCGGCGCCGGCGACAGCTTCGGCGGCAGCCTGTGCCACGGCCTGCTGCATGGCTGGCCGCTGGAGAAGACACTGCGCTACGCCAACGCCGCCGGCGCGATCGTCGCGTCCCGGCTGGAGTGCTCGACGGCGATGCCGACCGCCGCAGAAGTGGCCGAGCTCGCCGACCAGACGGCGGTGGAGGCCGTCAATGTCTAGCGCCTGCAAGGACTACGCAGACATCACCGAGCTGCGCGCGGCTGACCCGGCCGCGATCGCGCGGGCATGGCAGGAGCGCACCACTCGGCCCGTCGTGCGCGGCAACGGACGGCTGATGATCGTCGCCGCCGACCACCCGGCCCGTGGCGCCCTGGCCGTCGGCGCACGGGCCACCGCAATGAACAGCCGCACCGATCTGCTCGACCGGCTGGGCTCCGCGCTGGCCGATCCCGGCGTCGACGGCGTGCTGGCCACCTCGGACATCCTGGACGACCTGCTGCTGCTCGGCGCGCTCGAGGACAAGGTGGTCTTCTCCTCGATGAATCGCGGCGGGTTGGCAGGCGCCTGTTTCGAGCTCGACGACCGGATGACGGCGGCCACCGCCGCATCGACGGCCGCGGCGAAGATGAATGGCGGAAAGATGTTGTGCCGCATCGACCTCGACGATCCGGGCACGGTCGCCACCCTGGCGGCATGCGCGCAGGCCGTGGACGAACTGGCCGCGCACGGCCTGATCGCGATGCTCGAGCCGTTCCTGTCCAGCCGAGTCGACGGCAAGGTCCGCAACGACCTGAGCCCGGACGCGGTGATCAAGTCCATCCACATCAGCCAGGGGCTGGGATCGACGTCGGCTTACACCTGGATGAAACTGCCGGTCGTCGATGACATGGAACGAGTGATGGACTCCACGACATTGCCTACCCTGCTTCTGGGCGGCGACCCCGCCGATCCCGACGAGGCGTTCGCCAGTTGGGAGAAGGCACTGTCGCTGCCGTCGGTGCGAGGATTGATCGTGGGCCGCACCCTGCTGTATCCGGCCGACGACGACGTGAGCTCGGCGGTCGCGACCGCCGTGGCGATGGTGAGGTGACAACGGATGAACAGCAAGTACTACATTCCGGCTCGCAGCGCCGAATTGCCGTTCACCGTCGACGTCACTCCCGAGTCCGCGGGGTGGGCGGAGTCCTCGTTGCAAGTGGTGGAACTGGACGACAGCCAAACCATCGAGCTGACGACCGGCCATACCGAGGTGATGATCCTGCCGCTGGTCGGGGGCGGCAGGATCGAATGCGCCGACGTCACGTACGAGTTGTCGCCGCGGGCTTCGGTTTTCGACGGGCCGGCCGACATGGTCTACCTCGGCATCGACCAGACCTTCACGCTGACCGGTGAAGGCCGCTTCGCGATCTGTGGGGCACGCGCCACCCGGTCGTTTCCGAACCGCCGGGTCGCGGCTGCCGACGTGGCCGTCGAGTTGCGCGGGGCCGGCAACTGCAGCCGCCAGGTGCACAACTTCGGCACCGCAACCACGTTCGAGGCCGACTCGCTGATCGCCTGCGAGGTCATCACCCCCGGCGGCAACTGGTCGAGCTACCCCGCGCACAAGCACGAGGAGAGCAGCGACGTCGAGACACAGCTCGAGGAGATCTACTACTTCGAGATCGCCGACAGCCCGACAGGCACTCCCGGCTTCGGCTATCACCGCGTCTATGGCACCCCGCAGCGCCCGATCGAGGTGCTCGAGGAGGTCCGCTCGGGTGACGTGGTGCTGGTGCCGCACGGCTATCACGGTCCGTCGATCGCCGCGCCCGGTCACCACATGTACTACCTCAACGTGATGGCCGGCTCGGGCCCGAACCGGGCCTGGCTGATCTGTGACGACCCGAACCACACCTGGCTGCGCGGCAGCTGGGAACACCAGCAGGTCGATCCGCGGCTGCCGATGGGCGCCCCGTCCGGGCAAGGAGTCTGATCGTGGTATCCACCGCGCCGAAGTCGGCAGAGAAGCTGGCCGACTCCGAAGGCATCGTGCGACTCACCGTGGCCCAGGCCACCATTCGGTTCCTCGCCAACCAGTACGTCGAGCGTGACGGGGTACGCCGGAAGTTCTTCGCCGGATGCCTGGGCATCTTCGGCCATGGCAACGTGGCCGGCCTGGGTCAGGCGCTGCTGCAGGACGAAGTCGAATCGCTTGAAGCCGGCCGCCGGCCGGGGCTCAAATACGTTCTGGGCCGCAACGAACAGGCCATGGTGCACACCGCAGTCGCGTATGCGCGGCAGAAGGACCGCCTCGAAGCCTGGGCCGTCACCGCCAGCGTCGGACCCGGATCCACCAACATGCTCACCGGTGCCGCGTTGGCGACCATCAACCGGCTGCCGGTGCTGTTGCTGCCGGCCGACACTTTCGCCACCCGGGTCAGTTCGCCTGTGCTGCAGGAGCTCGAGCTGCCGTCCTCCGGCGATGTCACGGTCAACGATGCGTTCAAGCCGTTGTCGCGCTACTTCGATCGGGTGTGGCGACCCGAGCAGCTGCCCGCCGCACTGCTGGGCGCCATGCGCGTGCTGACCGATCCGGTCGAAACGGGAGCAGCCACCGTGTCGATCCCCCAGGATGTGCAGGCGCAAGCCCACGACTGGCCGGAATCGCTGTTCGCCGAACGCACGTGGCACATCGCCCGTCCGCTGCCGGAGCGTTCGGTGATCAGCCGCGCCGCCGAGATCATCGCCGCTGCGGCCAAGCCGCTGATCATCGCCGGGGGCGGTGTGCATTACTCGGAAGCCGAAGACGCGCTGGCCGCGTTCTGTGCGCAGACCGGCATCCCGGTCGCCGAAAGCCAGGCAGGCAAGGGGTCACTGCGTTTCGATCATCCGCAATCGGTCGGGGCCGTCGGCTCGACGGGAACCACCGCGGCGAACGCGTTGGCCGCGGAGGCCGACGTGATCATCGGGATCGGGACCCGCTATAGCGATTTCACCTCGGCATCGCGCACCGCGTTCAACAACCCCGACGTCCGGTTCGTCAACATCAATGTCGCCTCGCTGGATTCGGTGAAACAGGGTGGCGTCAGTGTGGTGTCCGATGCCCGGGAAGCCATCGACGCGTTGGGTCCCGCGGTCATGGGCTACACCGTCAGCAACGAATACCGCTCCCGGATAACCGAACTGGCCGCCGAGTGGGAGGACACCGTGTCGTCGGTGTACGCCTGCGAAGACGGCGCGGCGCTCAACCAGAATCAGGTCATCGGCCTGGTCAACACGCTCTCGGATCCGCGTGACGTGGTGGTGTGCGCGGCCGGGTCGATGCCCGGAGATCTGCACAAGCTGTGGCGCAGCCGCGATCGCAAGGGCTATCACGTCGAATACGGCTACTCGTGCATGGGTTACGAGATCGCCGGCGGAATCGGCGTGCGGATGGCCGACGACGACCGCGACGTGTTCATCATGGTCGGCGACGGCTCCTACCTGATGATGGCCACCGAGCTGGTGACCGCTGTCCAGGAGGGCATCAAGGTCATCCCGGTTCTGGTGCAGAACCACGGATTCGCCTCTATCGGTGGGCTTTCGGAATCGCTGGGTTCACAGCGGTTCGGTACCGCCTACCGGTATCGAGGCGACAACGGCCGGCTCGACGGCAACACGCTACCGGTCGATCTGGCCGCCAATGCCGCCAGCCTGGGTGCCGATGTCATCAAGGTCGGCACGGCCGCGGAGTTCACCGACGCGGTCAAGGTCGCCAAGGCCGGCGAGCGCACCACCGTCATTCATGTAGAGACCGACCCGTTGATCTCTGCACCCGACAGTCAAAGCTGGTGGGATGTACCGGTCAGCGAGGTCTCCAGCCTGGAATCCACCCAGACGGCCTACCAACGGTATGCCGACTGGAAGAAAGTTCAACGCCCGCTTGTCAACCCGTCCGATCGCTGAGAGACACGCACCGTGAGCACTATCCTCGTCGGGTCAGCACCGGACTCCTGGGGCGTGTGGTTCCCCGACGATCCGCAGCAGACCCCGTACGCCCGCTTCCTCGACGAGGTCTCCGCGTCGGGCTATCAGTGGATCGAGCTGGGTCCGTTCGGCTACCTGCCGACCGACCCCAAGCAACTCTCCGATGAACTGGCGGCCCGCAACCTCAAGCTATCGGCAGGGACGGTGTTCGAACGCCTGCATCAGGATCACTCGTGGGAGGCCGTCTGGAAGCAGATCGAGGACGTCGCGAAACTGACTGCCGCCGTTGGCGGTAAGCATGTCGTGGTCATCCCGGAGATGTGGCGCGACCCGTCGTCGGGTGCGGTGCTGGAAGATCGCACACTGACCCCCGAGCAGTGGCGGAAGAAGACCCAGGGGATGAACGAACTGGGCAGGGCGATGTTCGAGCAGTACGGTGTGCGCGCGCAGTACCACCCGCACGCCGACAGCCACGTCGACACTGAAGAGAACGTCTACCGCTTCCTCGACGGCACCGATGGCGAGTTCGTGAACCTGTGCCTGGATACCGGCCACATCTCGTACTGCGGCGGCGACAACATCGCGATCATCCGCCGCGCACCCGAGCGCATCGGTTACCTGCACCTCAAGCAGGTCGATCCGGAAGTGCGGACCAAGGTCACCGCCGAGGACCTGCCGTTCGGCGAGGCGGTCAAGCTCGGCGCGATGATCGAGCCGCCCCACGGAATCCCGTACATGCCACCGCTTCTCGCCGAAATCGACAGACTCGGCATCGACGTGTTCGCGATCGTCGAGCAGGACATGTACCCGTGCGAGGTCGACGCTCCGCTACCCATCGCCACGCGCACCCGCACCTATCTCGGGTCCTGCGGCGTCCCGTCCGTCCGGTTCTAGTTCAGGAGATCACGCCATGTCTGACCTTCGTGTCGCCGTACTCGGTGTCGGCATCATGGGCGCCGACCACGTCGCCCGCCTGACATCGAAGATCTCCGGCGCCCGCGTGGCCGTCGTCAACGACTACCTCACCGAGAAGGCCGAGCAGATCGCGGCAGGCATCCCGGGTTGCCGCGTGATCGCCGATCCGCTGGACGCGATCGCCGACCCGGACGTCGATGCCATCGTGCTGGCGACTCCCGGACCCACCCATGAGAAGCAACTGCTCGCGTGCCTGGAGCACGGCAAGCCGGTGCTGTGCGAGAAGCCGCTGACCACCGATATGGAGACCTCGTTGGAGGTGGTCAAGCGTGAGGCCGAGCTCGGAAAGCGGCTCATTCAAGTCGGTTTCATGCGCCGCTTCGACCACGAGTACGCCGCGCTGAAGGCGATGCTGGACTCTGGTGAGCTGGGTCGTCCGCTGGTGTTGCACTGCGCGCACCGCAACCCCGCGGTGCCGCCGTCGTTCGACAGCGCGATGATCGTGCGTGACTCGCTGGTGCACGAGGTCGACGTGACGCGCTTCCTGTTCGACGAGGAGATCGTCTCCATCCAGATCATCACGCCGTCGGCCAACCCGGGTGCGCCCGACGGGGTGGCCGACCCGCAGATCGCCATCATGCGCACCGCCTCCGGCAAGCATGTCGACGTCGAGCTGTTCGTCACCACCGGTGTCGGCTACGAGGTGCGCACCGAGGTGGTGGCCGAAAAGGGCAGCGCCATGATCGGTTTGGATGTCGGTCTGATCCGCAAGACCGCGCCGGGCACCTGGGGCGGCCAGATCACCCCCGGTTTCCGGGAACGCTTCGCCGCCGCCTACGACACCGAGTTCCAGCGCTGGATCGACGCGGTGCACGCCGGCACGAACGTCGACGGCCCCACCGCATGGGACGGCTACGCTGCCGCCGCGGTGTGTGAAGCGGGCGTCCAGTCGCTGGGCAGCGGTCAACCGGTTGAGGTCCAGATGGTGTTGCGCGAGTCGATCGAGGGCGCGTGACGTTTCGCGCTATCAGCGTCACGAAATACCGCGCCTGCCGGTAGTTGTTGGACCTCGGGTAACCGACACCGAGGAGCAGACCATGGCGGCAAGCAACGGCAAAGAGATCGACGGCAGCATCGCACTGGTCACGGGCGCCAACCGCGGCCTCGGCCGGGCGTTCACCCAGGCACTGCTGGACCGCGGCGCCACCAAGGTCTATGCCGCCGCCCGCAACCCCGGCAGCGTCGCGTTTGACGATTCGCGGGTGGTACCAGTCGCCCTGGATATCACCGACGCTGGCGCTGTGCGCGCCGCGGCGCAGGCGTGTGGGGATGTGTCGGTGTTGATCAACAACGCCGGCGCGATGCTGCAGTCGCCGTTCCTCACGGCCGAGGACCCCGATGCCGCCCGTGTCGAGATGGAGACCAATTACTTCGGCACGCTGGCGATGGCACGAGCATTCGCTCCCGTCCTGGCTGCGCAGCCGGGGGCAGCGCACTGGTGAACATGCTCTCGGTGGTCAGCTTCTTCGTCTCCCCCTTCAACGCCTCCTATGGGGCTTCCAAGGCCGCCGAGTGGGCGCTCACCAACGCGTTGCGCATCGAACTGCACGGCCAGGGCACGCATGTCGTCGGTGTGCATGCCGGCTTCATCGACACCGACATGGCCGCGGTGATCGACGGCCCGAAGATCGCACCCGAGGATGTCGCGGCCCAGACGATGGACGCCATCGAAAGCGGCGCACCCGAAGTCCTGGCCGACGAGCGGACCCGGATGACGAAGAATTCGGTGCCGACCGATCAGACGTCGATCTACCCGGACATCCAGGAGCTCTGGGACGCCGGCGACAATCCCTGGCGGAGTTGATCACCTAACGGGCAAGATGCCCTTCCATGGACACCACGTTTCCCGCTCCGGCGGGCCCGCTGCCGGCCTACCAAGCACGGCCGGCCGGTGACGGACCGTGGCCCGGCGTCGTGATCGTGCACGACGCGATGGGCATGACGGGTGACATCAAACGCATCACCGACCGGTTCGCCGAGAACGGCTACCTCGCGATCACCCCGGCGCTGTATCACCGGGGCAATCGGCTGCTGTGCGTGGTGCGCACCCTGCAGGCGTTCAAGAACGGCAAGGGAACCGCCGTCGACGACCTCATCGCCGCCCGCAATCACCTGGTGGCCGATCCGGCATGCAACGGGAAAGTCGGCGTCATCGGGTTCTGCATGGGCGGCGGATTCTGCCTCGTGCTGGCACCGACCGGGCACTTCGACGCCTCGGCGCCGAACTATGGGGAATGGCCCTCGGACATCTCCGCGATTGCGAATTCGTGCCCGACCGTGGCCAGTTACGGCGCCAAGGACTGGATGCTCAAGGGTGCGGCGGACAAGTTAGAAGACCTGCTGTCGACCAATGACACACCGCGCGACATCAAGGAGTATCCGACCGTCGGGCATTCCTTCATGAATAACTGGGACACCCCACGGCCGGTGAAGGTCATCGAACGCGTGGTGAAGATGAACTATTCACGCCCCGAAGCCGAGGACGCCTGGCAGCGGGTCTTCGCCTTCTTCGGCGAGCACCTCAGGGATTCCGGGTCGGCCGGTAGTTGAGCTCCTGAGTGCGACCGTCGAGCGTCCAGCTCTCGGGCAGCTCGAGGTCTGGGTTGCTGTTGTTTCGATCAGGACTTCGCGGCGATCTTGGCGCGGACGTCGGCCATGTCGAGTCCCTTGACCCGGGTGATCAGGTCCTCGAGTGCGGCAGCCGGCATCGCACCGGGCTGGCGGTAGACGAGGACGCCCTCACGAAACGCCATGATCGTGGGGATCGCCTGAATCCCCAGTGCGGTGGCGAGTTCTTGCTGCGCTTCGGTGTCGACCTTGGCGTGGACCACATCGGCGTGCGCCTCCGACGAGCGGTCGAAGACGGGAGCGAAGGCGCGACACGGGCCGCACCAGGACGCCCAGAAGTCGATGAGTACGACGGGATTCTCGGTGACCGTCGCTTCGAAGTCGGCGGCGGTCAGGTTGCTGGTTGTCATGATGATTCCTTTCCTTTGCGGTGCAAGTCTTCTGTGTTGCAAGCGAATTGCTGTGCCAGGCCCCTGAGCGTCAGATTCCGGCACATGAATGGGAGCCCGTGCTTCCGCCGCCGCCGACGATCAGGATCTGGTGTTTGGCTGTGATGGTCATGATGGTTGTCCTGCTCGGAAAATCAGGCGTTCTGGTGGGCGTCGTCCCAGGCGCCATAGCCGCCCAGGATGTCGCTCACATCGGTGAAACCGTTCTGCCGCAACAGGCTCGCGGCGACCGACGACCGGTAGCCGCCGGCGCAGTACACGACGGTGGGCTTGGTGGGATCCAGTTCATCCAACCGGGCAGGCAACTGGCCGACCGGAATCGCAATGGCATTCGGAACGGCGCCCGCCGCGACCTCACCCGGGTTGCGCACATCGACAATCTGTAGATCAGCCAGCTCGGCGACGCGCTGATCGAATGCCTGGGCGGTCAGCCGGGAGGCAACTGCAACGTCGCCGCGATTCTCGAACATCACTTCGAAAGGCCTGTCGAGGTAGCCGATCACCCGGTCGAAACCGATCCGGGCGAGCCGATTCTTGCCTTCCAGTTCCTGACCGGGTTCAGTCAAGAGGACGATGTCGACGTCGGACGGAAGCACCGATCCGGCGAACTCGGCGTAACGACCTTCGAGTCCGATGTTGATCGCGCTGCGAAGATGGCCTTGGGCGAATTCCTCGGGGGTTCGCCCGTCCACCAGGACGGCGCCGCTGTCGATCGCGGCACGAACCTGGTCGTAGGTCATGGCGGGCGGCAACTTGGCCTCGTCTAGCAGTCCGCGATCCTTGCGGTTGAGGATGGCGTCGTAGACGAAATACCCGGGTGCGGGCGGCTGACCCTCGGTGACGAGGTTGACGAACGTCACCTTGTCGGGTGCGCGCAGCGCGTAGTTGGTCGCCTTCTGGTCACCCATCGTCGACCACAGGTCCGTTGACAGGTTCTTGCCGCAGGCCGAGCCGGCACCGTGTGCGGGATACACCCGTGTCGCGTCAGGCAGCGTCATCAGCTTGTCGTGCAGCGAGTGGTACAGCTTGTCGGCGAGCTCCTCGCGGGTGAATCCAATCGAGGCGAGTAGATCAGGCCGGCCGACATCGCCGATGAACAACGTGTCCCCGGTCATCACGCCATAAGGAACGAAATCGCCGGCGTGCTCGTAGATCACCACGCTCATCGACTCCGGCGTGTGGCCGGGAGTGTGTCGGAACTCCAGCGCGACGTCACCGAGAGAGTACCGCTGGCCGTCGGCAACGCCCATGGAGTCGAACTCCGTCTCCGCGACCGAGGAGTAGACGATCTTCGCACCCGTCGCCGCGGCCAGCTCCAGGTGGCCGGACAAAAAATCGGCGTGAAAATGGGTTTCGATCACCAACTCGATGGTCAACCCATGCTCCTTGGCATCGGCCACATACGCGGCCACGTCACGCTGCGGGTCGACAACGACTGCACGGCCGGTGGTTTCATCACCGATCAAGTACGAAGCGTGGGACAGGCAATCCAGGTAGTACTGCTGCAGAATCATCGCCGTCTTCCTTCTTGGTCTGTCGGCATTGCCATATCGGCTATACCCCTACAGGTATCTCAATGTACCCCAGGGGGTATCTTATTCCAGTGCGTCGGCACTGTGACGGGCCAGACAGCTGGCGGGCCCCAAACCCCTCGTTTGCATACCCCCATGGGTATATGATGACACTATCGAAGGAAGCCTGGAAGGTCCGCGGCGGCTGGCGGTGCACACCGCTTCGTCTGGCACCGCAGACATCCCGGCCGGCGAATCGCTTCGACCATCCGAGTGAAAGGCGAGTGTGATGAATGTGTTGGAGATCGACCCCACCGGTGCGATGGAGCTTGTCAACAAAGCCGGCGCCATCCTGCTCGATGTTCGCGAGGACGACGAGTGGAGCGCCGGACATGCTCCCGGGGCGGTTCACGTGCGACTCGGTGACTTGGACGGGCGTACCTTCGAGACCACCGCGCCGGTTGTGGCGGTGTGTCGGTCTGGAGGCCGATCCTGCTCGGCGGCAACGAAACTCGCGGCGGCCGGCCTGACCGTCTACAACCTGGTCGGCGGTATGGGGGCCTGGCAGCGAATCGGGCAACCGGTGATTCGCGATGACGGTGCGCCCGGCACCGTCATCTGACTGGGATCAGCCGAAGACGCGTTCGACGAACTCCTCCGTGCCCTGTTTCCAGGCGACGACGAAGTTGCCCACATCGTCGCGGCTGATTGCCAGGCCGGGGCAGAACCAGTCCCCGCCGTCCTCGGTGAAAAAGTGCGGTGAGCCGACCACGCCACGGGCGCGGCCCTCATCCCAATCAGCTTGGACCGCAACCGACGTAGCCTCCGCGTCGAGAGGTACCAGGCCGAAGCGACCGGCGATAGGTTCGACTACTTCGATTCGCCCGACATCAAGCCCCTCTTCGAAAATCGCATTGCGCAGCGCTAAGCCGACTTCTTCGATCAGCACGGGATCGCCGACGCGGTCAGCAGCAGCGGCCAACGCGTATGCGGTCATCGAAGTTCTCGGGAAAGCATCGAGCACGAAGCCCCCGAACAGGTCGGGACGCACCGACGACCGAAGCGCCGAGATCTCAGCGCCAACGTGGTCGGGGTCAAGCGGGCTGCCGTTGATCAACTCGAGCGGCCAGGCTCGAATACGCAGGCGTGGTTCGGTCAGTCCGCGGTCGCTGCGCCGGTCGACCAGCGTCCGAAGCCCGACGTGGGTGAACGGACACAGGACGTCGGCAAAGACCTCGACGGTGCGCATGGCGGCGACAGTACCGCGCAACTTGTCACGTCGTCGACGGACAGCCTCCGACGTAAATCACGGGTCTACGACGGCTGACTGCCGGCGGCGTCAGCGAATTCACAGAACGCCGTGTAGGCGCGAGCGCCGTAGATCGTAGCCGGGCCGCCATGCATCATGATGCTGACACCGATGACCTCGGCCGCCTCCTGCTTGGTCGCACCCGCGCGGACCGCGCCGCGTGCGTGCGAGGCGATGCATCCGTCGCAGCCCTGGACGACTCCGATCACCATCGCGATCAGTTCCTTGGTCTTGGCCTCAACCGCGCCGCCGCCCATGGCTGCCCGACTCAGCGCACCGAACCCGTCATAGACCTCGGGAATCATCTGCCGAAGGGCCCGGTGCTGTGGGTTCAGTTCCTTGAGCACATCCGAGTAATGATCGTGATCCGTCATGCGCGCAACCCTATGCCGCAGGAGCGCAGAACATCAGGGACTTTCGACCCTCGGATTGCAGCCGTATGAGATGACCGACTTTCGACCCAAAGACGACGCCGACGCCCGAGAAATCTCCGGCGCCGGCGTCGACAAAGCAACACTCAGAGGATGTAGAGCATTTCCTGGTAAGTCGGCAGCGGCCAGAGGTCGTCGGCGACAACGCTTTCCAGTTCGTCGGCGGCCTCGCGCACCGCGGCCATCGCCGGCAGGATCACGTCGCGGTAATGCAGTGCCTCCGCCATCGCGCCCTCGACGTGTGTGCCCATCGACGCCTTGAGCTCGCTCAGCGCCGTGGTCAGTGACGCGATCGGCGCCGAAACCAGCTCCAGCAGCGTCGTATCAGGCTCGACGCCGGCCGCCTTCAGGGTGGCGACGTTCTGGGCCAGCTCGGTCTGGTAGCGAATCGCCGCCGGAAGGATCACCGTCGAACCGATCTCCAGCGCCAGCTTGGCCTCGACACCGATGGTCAGCACGTACTGCTCGAGCCGCACCTCGTAGCGGCTGTGCAGCTCGCGCTCGTTGAACACGCCATACTTCTCGAACAGCGCGATCGCCTCGGGCTTGATCAACTCGGGGATGGCATCCGGCGAGGTCTTCAGGTTCGGCAGGCCACGCTCCGCCGCCTCGATCTGCCAGTTATCCGAGTAGCCGTCGCCGTTGAACACCACCGCGCCGTGCTCGGTGATGATGTCGGTCAGCAGTTTCTGCACCGCGGAGTCAAACTCCTCCCCGTCGGCGACCGCCGTCTCCAACACCGTGGCCATGTAGTCCAGCGAGTCGGCCATGATCGTGTTGAGGATGATCATCGGGACGTTGATGGTCTGCCCCGAGCCCGGCGCGCGGAACTCGAAGCGGTTGCCGGTGAAGGCAAATGGGCTGGTGCGGTTGCGGTCGCCCGGATCGGTCGGCAGCACCGGCAGCGTGTCGACGCCGATGATCATGCTGCCCTTGCCCTTTGACGATGTGGCCGCACCCTTGGCGATCTGTTCGAAGACATCGGCCAGCTGATCACCGAGGAAGATCGAAATGATCGCGGGCGGAGCCTCGTTGGCGCCGAGGCGGTGGTCGTTGGTCGCCGAGGCCACCGAGACCCGCAGCAGACCGGCGAACTTGTGCACAGCCCGGATCACGGCGGCGCAGAACACCAGGAACTGGGCGTTTTCGTGCGGAGTGTCACCGGGCACCAGCAGGCTGCCGAATTGCGAATTGCCCAGCGAGAAGTTGACGTGCTTGCCCGATCCGTTGACACCGGCGAACGGCTTCTCGTGGAACAGGCACTCCATGCCGTGCTTCTTGGCGATGGTCTTGAACGTCGTCATCAGCAGCTGCTGGTGGTCGGCGGCGATGTTGGCGCGCTCGAACATCGGGGCGATCTCGAACTGCCCGGGCGCGACCTCGTTGTGCCGGGTCTTGGCCGGGATGCCGAGCTTGAACAGCTCACGCTCGGTGTCCATCATGAAGGCCAGCACCCGGTCCGGGATGGCGCCGAAGTAGTGGTCGTCGAACTCCTGGCCCTTGGGCGGCTTGGCGCCGAACAGCGTGCGGCCGGCGTTGATCAGGTCGGGACGGGCCAGGAAGAAGTGCCTGTCGACAAGGAAGTACTCCTGCTCAGGCCCACAGAAGGACACGATGTGATCGAAGTCCTTGTGGCCGAACAGTTTCAGGATGCGCTCAGCCTGCGCCCCCATCGCCTGCTGGCTGCGCAGCAATGGTGTCTTGTAGTCGAGCGCTTCACCGGTCATCGACACGAACACCGTCGGGATGCACAGCGTGTTGCCGTTCGGGTTCTCCAGAATGTACGCCGGGCTGGTGACGTCCCAGCCGGTGTAGCCGCGCGCCTCGAAAGTGCTGCGCAGGCCGCCGGACGGGAAGCTCGATGCGTCGGGCTCACCCTGGATCAGGGTCTTGCCGGCGAATTCGGCGAGGGTGGTCCCGTCGCCGACCGGATCGAGGAAGCTGTCGTGCTTCTCGGCGGTGAGCCCCGTCATCGGGTAAAAGACGTGGGCGTAGTGGGTCGCGCCCTTCGAAAGTGCCCAGTCCTTCATCACCGAGGCGACGGCGTCGGCGACTGCCGGATCGAGCTTCGCACCCTTCTCGATGGTCGCGACGACGGATTTGTATACCGACTTCGGCAACCGCAGCCGCATCTCGGCCAGGGTGAAGACGTTGGCGCCGAAGATCTCGCCTGGCGCTTCGCCTGGGTCGAAGCTGAAGGGGGAGGCTCGTAAGCCTCGACATTGACGATCGCCTGAAGGCGGGCCGCGTTTCCGCTCAACTGTCTTTCCTCTGCACCCAAGACACCCGCGTCTGCTCGCGGGCGTGTGACCGGCCCACGTTAGGTCGCTTCGATGCCGATCTCGTTACGCCTGCGTCAACGACAGAATGCGGCCTGATCCGCAACAAGTTTTCGCAAACACAATCCAGGCAAACATCTCTGGTTCTCAAGGTCGATTTATGCACGTAGACAGGCTAAAGAAGAAATATTGACGAGTTGCCAAATTTTTGTTCAGCAAGGATTCAAACGTCGTATACCGGGGTACAGGGAGATTTGAATTCAACCTCTGGGGGTAGTTATGTTCCGATCAACCGTCATCGCACCGTTAGCCGTATGTGCCGTTGTCGCGGGGGCGCCCACACTCGTTCCGTACGGTTCGCCGATCTCATCAGCGACCGGACGGACGAGCGCCTTCCAACTCACCAGCCTGGACACCGCCGCCTGGAATACAGTGCAGCCGGCGTCGGCGGCCGCAGTCCCTGGCGTGTCGTTACCCTTCGGCCTGCCACAGGTTTTGGCGATCATGACCGCGCTGGCCGCATTCAACCCAGACGCGGCCGCAACGATGCAGTTCATCAACACCGAGTTGTTGGATCAACTGGCGCAAGGCACACCGCTGGGCGAGGCAATGGTCAATGTCAGCCTGCTCCTGTCCCCGCCGACCGGCGGCGACCTGAGCTCACCGCTCTCGGGCATTCTGACACAGATCGGCCCGATGATTGCGTTGGCGCCCAACGTGATCGGCGGTGCGATCACGGTTCTCGCGGCTATTCCCGAGGCGGCGTTACCGGTCGTCGGGGCGGTGGTGGATGCGTTCATCAAGACCGCCGCCGCAGCGGGATCGGATGGATTCGGTGCGGCCGTGCAAGCCGGCATCACCGAGGTGGTGACCGCGGTAGCCAAGGGCATCGCCATGATGGTCGACGTCGTCAAGAACGTGCTGCAGTCCATCTCGGCCACCCTGACCGGCGGATCCGCCTCGGCAACCGTGGCCCCGGCCGCAGCCCGGGCCCTCCGCGCTCCGAGCGGCCTCCCGGCAGCCGGCGACACCACCAAGGTCGACACGGGCACCACGCGCGCCACCCCCTCCGCCGCGTCGGCGAGAGGCGTCGCAGGGGCCCGACCCAGGCACTCGTCTCCCGCCGCGGCGTCCGCCACAGCCACCGCCAACAGCCGGCCCGCCGATTCGGCTCGGGCCGCCGGCACGCGCGACGCCCGCGCGACGGGCACCAAGGGGACCGCCAAGTCCGCCCGTTAGTGTCGGCGGCCGACTCAGCGGCCTAGATTTGAGGTCATGAGCACCGGCCGCGACATCCCCGCCGACTACGACGAACGAGCCGTCAACGTCAGCGAGCGTAAAGACGAGGCCGCCGGGGTGAAGGCGGTGTGGGTCACCATGCAGCGCGCCCTTGAGCAGATGGGTCCAGTCCGAACGCTGTCCACCCTGGCACGGATCAACCAGCGCCATGGCTTCGACTGCCCGGGGTGCGCGTGGCCCGAGGAACACGACAATCGCAAGCTCGCCGAGTTCTGCGAGAACGGAGCCAAGGCGGTGGCCGAGGAGGCCACCAAGCGCCGGGTCACACCGGAGTTCTTCGCCCGCCATTCGGTGGCCGAGCTGGCCGCCAAACCCGAGTATTGGCTGTCGCAGCAGGGACGGCTCACTCACCCGATGGTCCTTCGCCCGGGTGCAGATCACTACACCCCGATTGAGTGGGACGACGCCTACCGGCTGATCGCCGAACACCTCAACGGGCTGGCATCCCCGGACGAGGCGGTGTTCTACACCTCCGGCCGTACCAGCAACGAGGCCGCTTTCCTCTACCAGCTGCTGGTGCGCAGCTTCGGCACCAACAACCTGCCGGACTGCTCCAACATGTGCCACGAATCGTCGGGCACCGCGCTGATCGATTCCATCGGCATCGGCAAGGGCTCGGTGACCGTCGACGACATCGAGCACGCCGACGTGATCGTGATCGCCGGACAGAATCCCGGCACCAACCATCCACGGATGCTGTACGTGCTGGAGAAGGCGAAAGCCAACGGCGCCAAGATCATCGCCGTCAACCCGCTCCCCGAGGCCGGACTCATCCGGTTCAAGGATCCGCAGAAGGTCCACGGGGTGGTCGGGCACGGTGTGCCGATCGCCGACGAGTTCGTCCAGATCCGCCTCGGCGGTGACCTCGCTCTGTTCAAGGGGCTGGGCCGGCTGCTGGTGGAGGCCGACGACCGCTCCCCCGGCAGCGTGATCGACCGCGAGTTCGTCGACACCCACTGCCACGGATTCGACGACTATCTCGCCGAGGCCCGCACGGTCGACCTCGACACCGTCACCGAAGCCACCGGTATCGACCGCGCGCAGCTCGACCGGGTCGCCGGCATGCTCGCGGCGTCCCAGCGCACGATCGTGTGCTGGGCCATGGGTATCACCCAGCACACCCATGCGGTGGCAACGATCGCCGAGATGACCAACCTGCTGTTGCTGCGCGGCATGATCGGAAAGCCCGGCGCCGGGGTGTGCCCGGTGCGTGGCCACTCCAACGTCCAGGGCGACCGCACGATGGGGATCTGGGAGAAGGCGCCAGAGCCGTTCCTTGCGGCGCTGGACACCCGATTCGGCATCGCCAGTCCCCGCAAGCACGGGTTCGACACCGTCGACGCGATTCGGGCGATGCGGGACGGCCGGGCCTCGGTGTTCCTCGCGATGGGCGGCAACTTCGCGTCGGCCACCCCGGATACCGCGGTCACCGAGTCCGCGCTGAGCACCTGCGCGCTGACGGTGCAGATCTCGACAAAGCTCAATCGCAGCCACGTGGTGCACGGCCGCACGGCATTGATCCTGCCCACCCTGGGCCGCACCGATCGCGACCTGGTGAACGGTCACAAACAGGTTGTCTCGGTCGAAGATTCGATGTCGATGGTGCACCTGTCGCGCGGTAGCCTCACGCCGCCCAGCGACCAGGTCCGCAGCGAGGTCGCGATCATCTGTCAGCTGGCCCGCATGGTGCTGGGTGCCGATCACCCGGTCCACTGGGAGAGCTTCGCCGCCGACTACGACGTGATCCGCGACGCGATCGCCGCGGTGGTGCCGGGCTGCGCCGACTACAACACCCGGGTGCGTCAGCCAGATGGCTTCCAATTGCCGCATCCGCCAAGGGATTCCCGTGAGTTCCCCACCGTCACGGGTAAGGCGAACTTCGCGGTTAACCCGATGCAGTGGGTGCCGGTACCGCCGGGGCGGCTGGTGCTGCAGACATTGCGCAGCCATGACCAGTACAACACCACCATCTACGGCCTGGACGACCGATATCGCGGGGTCAAGGGCGGTCGCCGCGTCGTGTTCGTCAACCCGGCCGACATCGAGTCCCTCGGCCTGGCCGAAGGTGACCGCGTCGACCTGGTGTCTGAGTTCACCGACGGCGCAGGCCGGCTGCAGGAGCGCCGGGCCAAGGACTTCCTGATCGTGCCGTACTCCACCCCGGTCGGTAACGCCGCCGCCTACTACCCCGAGACCAATCCTCTCGTACCGCTGGATCATGTTGCCGCCCGGTCGAATACGCCGGTGTCGAAGGCGGTCGTCATCCGGCTGGAACCGGCCGGCCAAGGCCCCGAGGGCGGCGCGGCATGGGCCGGGTGACCGCACGCCGGCGGGCCAGTCACGTCTACGACGGCATCGCCACCGAACGTCCGGAGACCCTGGTGGTCGAGGAGCCGCTGGAGATCCGGGTGAACGGGACACCACTGACGGTCACCATGCGAACACCGGGATCCGATGTGGAACTGGCACAGGGCTTTCTGCTGACCGAGGGCGTCATCGCCCATCGCGACGACGTGCTCACCGTGCGGTATTGCCGCGGCGCGGAGGCCGACGGGGTGAACACCTACAACGTCCTCGACGTGACGCTGCGCCCCGGCGTGCCGATGCCGGACGTCGACGTGACCCGAAACTTCTACACCACCTCGTCGTGCGGGGTGTGCGGGAAGGCCTCGATCGACGCGGTGCGGTTGACCAGCCAGCACTCCCCGGCGACGACCCGTCGACGGTCGAGGCTTCGGTACTGACCGCGATGCCGGACCAACTGCGCTCGGCGCAAAAGGTTTTCGCCAGCACCGGCGGACTGCATGGCGCAGCACTGTTCACGACGGGCGGCGCCCTGCTCGCCGTACGCGAGGACGTCGGCCGGCACAATGCCGTCGACAAGGTCATCGGGTGGGCGCTGGAGGCCAATCACACCCCGCTCAGCGGCACGGTGCTGCTGGTCAGTGGCCGCGCATCATTCGAGCTGACCCAAAAGGCGGTGATGGCCGGCATCCCGGTGCTGGCCGCGGTGTCCGCGCCGTCCTCACTGGCCGTCGACCTCGCCACCCAGTCGGGGCTGACGCTGGTCGCGTTTCTGCGTGGGGAATCGATGAACGTCTACAGTCGGGCCGACCGCATCCGCCACTGACCGTCCGTCAGTTGTTCCCCGGAACCGCAGTCGGCGGCGGTGGAGCCTTCACAGTCGGCGAGAAGCTGTTGGGTCCGCCGCCGTCCGAGCCCTTTTCCGTGGGCGACGGCGGCGGCGGCACACTGCTGCTGGCCGGCGTCGTGGTGGTCGTCGTAGTCGTGCTGGTCGTCGGTGCAGGCTTCTCGTTGGAGCTACAGGCGGTGGTGATGCCCAGCATGCCAACAGTGACGGCTACCGCGGCCACCGCGGATCGGTGGCGGAGTCTCTTCATGTAGAGACGGTACGACGCCTAGGCCGACTTGTCGCGGCGCTCGGGACGCGCAGGCTTGCGCGGCACGATCGTCGGCAGGACGTTGTCCTGGACGGTCTCCTTGGTCACCACGACCTTGGCGACGTCGTCGCGGCTGGGGATGTCGTACATCACCGGCAGCAGGACTTCTTCCATGATCGCGCGCAGACCGCGGGCACCGGTGCCGCGATGGATCGCCTGATCGGCGATGGCATCGAGGGCGTCGTCGGCGAACTCGAGCTCGACACCGTCCATCTCGAACAACCGGGTGTACTGCTTGACCAAGGCGTTCTTCGGCTGGGACAGGATCTGCACCAGCGATTCCTTGTCCAGGTTCGTCACCGAGGCCACCACCGGCAGACGACCGATGAACTCCGGGATCAGCCCGAACTTGATCAGATCCTCGGGCATCACCTCGGCGAAGTGGTCCTGGGTGTCGATCTCGGCCTTGGACTTCACCTCGGCACCGAAGCCCAGACCGCGCTTGCCGACGCGGTCGGAGACGATCTTCTCCAGCCCGGCGAACGCACCCGCAACGATGAACAGCACGTTGGTGGTGTCGATCTGGATGAACTCCTGATGCGGATGCTTGCGGCCGCCCTGCGGCGGAACCGATGCCTGCGTGCCCTCGAGGATCTTCAGCAGCGCCTGCTGCACGCCCTCGCCGGACACGTCGCGCGTGATCGACGGGTTCTCGCTCTTGCGGGCGATCTTGTCGACCTCATCGATGTAGATGATGCCGGTCTCGGCGCGCTTCACGTCGTAATCGGCGGCCTGGATCAGCTTGAGCAGAATGTTCTCGACGTCCTCGCCCACATACCCGGCTTCGGTCAGCGCGGTGGCGTCGGCGATCGCGAACGGCACGTTGAGCATCTTGGCCAGCGTCTGCGCCAGGTAGGTCTTGCCGCAGCCGGTCGGGCCGAGCATCAAGATGTTCGACTTGGCCAGCTCCACCGGCTCGGCGCGGGAGTCACGGTGCTTCTCCTGTGCCTGGATGCGCTTGTAGTGGTTGTAGACGGCGACGGCCAGCGTGCGCTTGGCGGTGTCCTGCCCGATGACGTAGTTCTCCAGGAACTCGCGGATCTCGGCCGGCTTGGGCAGCTCATCGAGTTTGACGTCGTCGGCGTCGGCCAACTCCTCTTCGATGATCTCGTTGCAGAGGTCGATGCACTCGTCGCAGATATAGACGCCCGGACCCGCAATGAGCTTCTTCACCTGCTTCTGACTCTTACCGCAGAACGAGCACTTCAGCAGGTCACCGCCGTCTCCGATACGCGCCATGGTGGTGGGGTCCTACTTTCCTTCGCCGGGTCTTCGATCGTTGCTATCAAGTCCGCGTTGGGCTCTGTCCCGACGCTACCCGCTTGCTCTGCCGCGGTGCGACAGATAAAGACGAATCGCGCCAGTGGTATTCGTGCGTGATGGTGAACATATCCCCTGACGCGGCTCTCGTCGCCTCGGAACGCGCTGCCGTGTTTTTGGCGTGTCGCCGCCGTTACCGAACCGAGAGGCGTTGAGCTGCGCGGACCGTGGAGTTCCGTCCTGGTGTTCGCCGTTCTCCACGATACCGTCCGGGCTTGCGCCGGCGGTTGGTCGCTGAACCGGATCCGCCGAGCGCGGATTCGCCGAGCGCGAAGCCGACCGGAACGGCGGCCTCGACGCGAACGCCGCGACCCAAAGGGCCGCGGCGGGCGCGAACATCGAATGCCGCCGGGCGGGCCCGGCCGACACCATCATCAAGCGTTCTGAGCCGACAGCTTCCGGTACTCCAGGACCGTGTCGATGATCCCGTATTCCTTGGCGTCCGCCGCGGTCAGGATCTTGTCGCGGTCGGTGTCCTTGCGGATCACGGCCGGGTCCTTGCCGGTGTGGCGGGCCAGCGTCTCTTCCATCAGGGTCCGCATCCGCTCGATCTCGGCGGCCTGGATCTCCAGGTCGGAGAACTGGCCCTGGATGACCCCGCCCAGCGACGGCTGGTGGATGAGTACGCGGGCGTTGGGCAGCGCGAGTCGCTTGCCCGGGGTGCCCGCGGCCAGCAGCACCGCGGCAGCCGAGGCGGCCTGCCCCAGGCACACGGTCTGGATGTCGGCACGCACGTACTGCATGGTGTCGTAGATCGCCATCAGCGAGGTGAACGAGCCACCCGGTGAGTTGATGTACATGGTGATGTCACGGTCGGGATCCAGCGACTCCAGCACCAGCAGCTGGGCCATGATGTCGTTGGCCGAGGCGTCGTCGACCTGGACACCCAGGAAGATGATGCGTTCCTCGAACAGCTTGTTGTAGGGGTTGGATTCCTTCACGCCCCAGCTGGAGTGCTCTACGAACGACGGCAGGATGTAGCGGCCCTGCGGCGTGAGCCGCGCGTCAGTGTAATCAGGCATTGGACGCTCCATTGAAGTTCGCGTGGGTGATGATGTGGTCGACGAAGCCGTACTCCAGCGCTTCCTGAGCCGTGAACCAGCGGTCACGGTCGGAATCGGCCTCGATGCGCTCGATCGTCTGGCCGGTGAACTCGGCGTTGAGCCGGAACATCTCTCTCTTGATGAGCGCGAACTGCTCAGCCTGGATGGCGATGTCGGCCGCGCCGCCGGTGATCCCGCCCAGCGGCTGGTGCATCAGGATGCGGGCGTGCGGCAGCGCGTAGCGCTTGCCCTTGGTGCCCGCCGCCAGCAGGAACTCGCCCATCGAGGCGGCCATGCCCATCGCGTAGGTGGCGACGTCGCACGGCGCGAGCACCATGGTGTCGTAGATCGCCATGCCGGCGCTGATCGAGCCACCGGGCGAGTTGATGTAGAGGTTGATGTCCTTGGTGGGATCCTCGGCGGCCAGCAGAAGGATCTGCGCGCACAACCGATTGGCGATGTCGTCATCGACCTGGGACCCCAGGAAGATGATGCGCTCGGCGAGCAATCGCTCGTACACCGAGTCAGTGAGGTTCAGCCCTGGCGCGCCCGAACGCATATGAGTCACGACTTGATACCTGCTTTCTACGGACTTGGTTCTACCCGACCCTAACGAACCCACAGCGGAGCGCACTCCCGGGAGAGTGCGCTTTCGCTGTCGGCGTTATTCGGACTTCTCGGCTTCCTGCTCAGCGTCCTTCTCGATCGCCTCGGCGTCTTCGGCGACCTCGTCGACGTCGACGTCGTCTGCGTCAGCCACCACTTCGTCGTCCTCGGCTCCGGCCGGCGGGCCGAAGAACTCGGCGGTGTCGACGACGTTGCCCTCACTGTCGGTGACGGTGGCCGCCTCGACCACCGCGGCCACGGTCAGGCCTCGGCGCACGTCGGCGAACATCGCAGGCAGCTGGTTGTTCTGCTGCAGGATCTGCAGCAGCTGAGCCGGCTCGATGCCGTACTGCCGCGACATCAGCACCAGCCGCTCGGTCAGGTCGTTCTGACCGACCTGAATGTCGAGGTCGTCGGCGATCGCGTCCATCAGCAGCTGCGTCTTGACGGCCTTCTCGGCGGCCTCGCGGGTCTCGGCGTCGAACTTCTCGCGCGAGCTGCCCTCGGCTTCGAGGGTTTCGGCGAACTTGTCCTCGTCATGGTCGAGGCCGTGGATCGCGTTGTGCACGGTCTGGTCGACCTGGGCCTGCACGATCGCCTCGGGCAGCGGAACCTCGGTCTTCTCCAGAAGCAGCTCGAGAGCGTTGTCGCGGATCTTCTCGGCCTGCTGGATGCGCTTGACGCGCTTGACCTGCTCGACGAGGTTCTCGCGCAGCTCGTCGATGGTGTCGAACTCGCTTGCCAGCTGGGCGAATTCGTCGTCCGCCTCGGGAAGCTCGCGCTCCTTGATCGACTTGACGGTGACGGTGACCTCGGCCTCCTCACCGGCGTGCTCGCCGGCGGCCAGCTTGGTGGTGAAGACCTTCGACTCGCCCTCGGACAGCCCGACGATGGCGTCGTCCAGACCGTCGATCAGCTGACCGGAGCCCACCTCGTGGGACAGGCCTTCGGTGGCGGCGTCGGGAAGCTCTTCGCCGTTGACGGTGGCGGACAGATCGATCGACACGAAGTCACCGGTCTGGGCGGCCCGCTCGACGCCCTTGAGGGTGCCGAAGCGTGCGCGCAGCGACTCCAGTTCGGTGTCGACTTCCTCGTCGTTGATCTCGATCGCCTCGACCTCGATCTTGAGCGCGCTCAGATCGGGCAGTTCGATCTCGGGCCGAATGTCGACCTCGGCGGTGAACACCAGTTCTTCGCCGTCCTCGATCTTGGTGACCTCGATCTCGGGCTGGCCCAGCGGCGTCACCTCGGTGGCGGTGACGGCTTCGCTGTAGCGGCTGGGCAGCGCGTCGTTGACGACCTGCTCGAGCACCGCGCCGCGGCCGATACGGGCCTCGAGCAGCTTGGCCGGCGCCTTGCCGGGCCGGAAGCCGGGCAGCCGGACCTGCTTGGCAAGCTCCTTGTAGGCCCGGTCGAAGTCGGGCTGCAATTCCGTGAAGGGCACCTCCACATTGATGCGAACCCGGGTCGGGCTCAACTTCTCGACGGTGCTCTTCACGGCGGTACTCCTCGGTTCAGTCTTGTTCTCGTGCGGGACTTCGTTGGGCGTGTCGGGGTGACAGGATTTGAACCTGCGGCCTTCCGCTCCCAAAGCGGATGCGCTACCAAGCTGCGCTACACCCCGGTGCTGTATTTCTTGCGCCCGAATCCTACGGCCCAATGCCTGCTCAGCGGCAATCGACCTCGGCGACGCGCTTCCAGGTGGGCCGATTCGGATTTGATCAGGTCGACCGGTACATTTGGGCTCGCGCAAACACGCGGGCGTAGCTCAATGGTAGAGCCTCAGTCTTCCAAACTGATTACGCGGGTTCGATTCCCGTCGCCCGCTCCACCGAACCGCCTTATCGGGGCCGTTCTTGCTGGTCGACCCACTTCCGCCCCTGCTTAGCGGCCCGGGACAGCGCACCGATTTCGCCGAGGTACGAGGCCACCGCGCCCAGGCCCGGCAGCATGGCCACGTACCGGAACGGCGCCCGCGGGTGCGGCCGCTTCCCGAGCTCGTCGCTGACGGCGTCGAGGACTCCGACCAACTTCCAGACCGCTGAGGCGATGCCCTGCGGGGTGAACGGGATCGCCATCGCCGAGGCCCGGTCCGGGTCGTGCACCACGACCGCCAGATCACGCTCGCACAGCACGGTGGCGAGCATCCGGGTCTGCCGCCGATAGTCGGTGACGCCGAGTTCACGGGCCACGGCGCACAGCACGATGGCCTGGTTGGCGAAGCCGAGAAGATCCTGAATCGGCAGTCGTCGTCCGATGACTCCCAGCAGGCCGGGCACCGCCACCACGACGGTGTTCAGCGCCCCGACCCGCCACACCCACCACGCGATCCGGTCGTCGGTGTCCAGGTCGTCCCAGGCCAGGGTGCCGGGCACGTCGGCCGCGTTGAGGACCCGGGAGACGACGTTCGGCGGGTCTTGCCGCTTGATCCCGAGCGGGTCGGTCCACCACAACACATCGAGCAGCGGATTGATGACCGCGACGGCCCGGCCGAGTGCGTCTTCGACGTCGGAGTCGGTGAGCGTCACGTCGGGTGTCGGAAGCAGTTTCACCGTCCCATCATGTCCAATTCGGTGAGCGCCCAAACTGGACTGACGGGTGCGCAAATATTGTTGGGAAATCCGCTCCGCGCCGATGCGCCGGTGTCATGATCGGTTCGCCGTTCGTGGCCGACGACCAAAGGTGATGATGCGCCCAGAAATCCAGAGCAGGGTCCTTCGTCCGTACGCCGCGGCGGCCGCCGCCGGAATCCTTGCCCTCGGTGTCGTGACAGCGCCGCCGAGCGTCGCGCTCCCCGCACAGAAGTTCATGCGGTCGCATTGGCGTCCCTCGATGTGGTCGACGTGAGCGCCGTCGCGGCGACGCCGCTGTCCGCGCCACGCTCTGCATCGTCGAGTCAGACCGCCAACGACACCACCGCGCCCCCGGACTTCCTGGCGTTCGCGGCGTCGATCCTGCAGTACCTCAACACTCTCGGCCTCGGCCCTGGCCCCGGCCTTGCGGCCATCGGGCTCAGCGGCCTTGTCGTGGCGTTCGCCGCGACCGCCTACGCCTGGAACGGCTTCGCCAACCTCGTCAATCCGGTGCTGAGGGTTTTCAACATCCCGAGAGTGCCGAAGTTCCCCGTTTGTTTCGCCGGCCAGAGTTGCAGCGGCTCAGCCTCGGCGCAGGCACGGATCAAGCCGGCCAGCCGCGTCGCGACACCCACCCGGGCCACCGGCACCACCGGGCGCTCCACAGCGTCGAGCGGCCGCACGCCTTCGGGGGCCGCGAAAGTTCGCGGCGCCAAGAAGCCGACTGCGTCCGCGACGGCGACGGCCGGCAAGGGCGGCAGCAAGCGGGTCAATCGCTCCTCGTAGCCCGGGCTACGGAGCGCCGGCGCCCGCGTTGCCGTTGTGGCTGCCGGGAGTGCTCCCGACTCCCTCCCCACCCGGACCGGCCGGGCCTCGCCCACCGCCGGGTCCACTGCGACCGGTGCTGCCGCCGTCGCCGCCGATGCCGGTACCCGGAATGGACTGAGCGTTGCCGCCCTGGCCGCCGGCGCCGCCGGTCTGGCGAATCCCATGACTGTCACCGCCGTTGCCACCGTGGCCACCGGTGGCGGTGCTGGTGACGACATTGCTGCCGGCCGCACCGCCGGTCCCGCCGTCTCCGCCCCGTCCGGTTATCCGTCCGCCTTCTCCCCCGGCGCCTCCGTCACCGCCGACCGCGTTGCCCTTACTCGAGCCGCTTCCACCCGTGCCGCCCGCACCGCCACCCCCGATGGTTCCCGCCCGACCGCCGTTGCCGCCCGCTCCCCCTCGAGCGGTACCGGTTCCGGCATTTCCCGTTCCGCCTTGGCCGCCGTCACCACCGCGTCCCAACACCCCGGCGTTGCCGCCCTGTCCACCGCGGCCACCGTTGCCTGCACCGGTGTCGAGGTTCTGGCCGGTGCCGCCGTTGCCACCCTTACCGCCGTTGCCGATCAGCAGGCCGCCGCGACCGCCCTTACCGCCGTCGCGGCCGATGGACGCGGTTCCCATCGTGCCGGTGAAGTCCCCGCCCCTGCCGCCGTCGCCTCCGTTGCCGAAGAGACCGGCGCTGCCGCCGTTGCCTGCCCGGCCATTCTGGACCGAGAGCAGCCCGTCGCCACCGCGCCCGCCATTGCCGAACAGCATGCCGCCGCGGCCGCCGTCCTGGCCGGTTCCGCCGTCAAACCCGTTGCCTATCAACAGTCCCGCGTCAGGATGCGCGGCGGTGCCGTTGCTGATGTAGACGGCGACGAACGCGCGGATCTGACCGGCGACAGCCTCCGGGGTAGGCAGTGCCGGCATGGCGGCGGCCTGGTGGTGCCCACCGGGCTGCGCACTGCTCACGCGGGGATGGATGGCTGGCACGGGGCTCAGGGCCGCGCTGACCGCCCGGACCCGCTCAGGTGTGCTGGGCGGTGCCGACTCGGTGCGCGGAGCGAACACCTCGGGAGTCGATCTCTGTGTGGCTGAAGCTGTTTGGCCGGTGGCCGCGATCAGCCGGCCAGGGGTGGGCGGCGCGGGCTCAGGTTGTATCGATGCGGCCAGGGCAATCGGCTGGGTGTACAAAGCAGGTGCCGCCGCCGGCGGATCACCCGGGAAATGCATTGCGGCCGTGGCGAGTACATTCATCGCTGTTACTGTGATCACCCTGGTTGTGGCATGCGCCATCGCCCCGACCCTTCCGTGGGATTCGTCTTCGTTGACTCCTCGGTTCACGAGAGGGACGGTAAAGATGGTTCACAGCATCCTAGTGATCTGCGTCACATCGTGACGTCAGCCGCCGGCTCCACCGTCGAGACCGAGATGGGTGATGAAATACCAAGGGATACCGATCCATTGAGCGACGCCGACTCCACCAAGTGCGACCAGGCCGGCGAACAAACCGATAGTGCGCACCTTGGACGTGATCGGCGCAAGCGCCAGCACCAGGAAGAGCAGAACGAAACCCCACTGCGCCCACATCAACACCCTCTTCGGTGTCTCGGCCGCTCGGTCATAGTCGGTGAGATGTGAGTCCGGGAAACCAGCGAAATACAGATCATTGGCCGCCATGACAGCCAGCAGAAATGCGGCAACCGCGCTGAGCGCGCACACCACCCGCAGAGCGATCCCCCGCCCTCGACCCGGCATCACATGCTGCGTTGCCATGAGCGGTACACCACCCGGCCGACTGTCGCTGGATCCGGCTCGGGTGCACTGACCGAAACATCCAGTCCCGAATGGTCCTCGAGAGCAAGGGCTTTCCGAAGCTCGAACGCCACGTCACCGTCGGCGTCACGCTCGGAGTACTTGAAATATCGGGTGTGAGCGAGCCCGGGGGCCAACCGTTCGGGGAGGTTGCCGCTGACCGCGACATCGCGGATCCCTGTTCCGAACAACGGCGCCAGCGCCCCGCCGAACCAGTCGCCGCGAATAGCGCCCCGCCGCACCGGGAACCAGATGTTGGTCCAGCGTGTCACCGCGAACGGCGACAGGCCACCCATTGTCGTCGACTCGCCGGACTGATCGTCCAGCGGCGGACAACTACACACCACACCCCGACGGATCAACGAGCCGAACAGTGCGTGCCGCTTGTCGACGCGACCGCAGCCACCGAGGATTGGCGGCCGGGCCACGAACACATCGGCCAACGCCATCGGCGTCCCGACTGTCACGAAATCCGTTATCCGCCATGGGTTTCCCAGTCTCCGGAGGTCCTGCCACCGGGCGAACTGCTGGTGTTGGAACTCCTCGGTCGGGTCGCGGACATCACCCTCGGTCGACGGGCCCGGGTCCGCCTCCGGCTCGGCCCGCAGCTCGTGCGTCTCGGCCCACAACGTGGTGAGGGCGTCATAGGCGATGTAGCCACCGATGCCGTGCCCGACGACGACCACCCGCGCGTAGCGCCCCTGCTGCAGCGTGTACAACAGGTCGACGAGCCCGCCGCGGATCGCCCGCCGCGCGGCGTGGGATTCCGGTGCGATGTCGAAGTAGCGGGCGACGTTGACGAAGCCCGTGGTCAAAAAGCTGCGGGTCAACGCTCGCGGAAGAAGGCGGAACACAGCCAGCGCGACAGTCAGGACCACCACGCTGGTGGCGACGCCGATGATCCAGCCGGCCACCCCGGTGTGCAGGAAATATCCACCCACGAGAAACAACGCGACGATGACCGCCAGTGGGATGAGCACCGTCAGCGCAACCACGCGCCAGATGCCGAACAACGGGTCGGGCACGTGGCGGGGACGACGCAACAACACCCGCGCCAGGGCGGGGATGAAGCCGGCATACCGAGCGCTCACCATCAGGAACGACCAGTCGTACTCATAGAGATCGACGCCCGACGGCGCGGTGTAGCGCCGCGCCTCATAGGAGTCGGTGATCTCCATCGGTTGCGGGACGTACTCCCAGCGGCCACCGTCCGGCGTCAACGCCGTCTTGGCGAAATCGTCGAGGACGTCCATGGGTCGGCGTTCGAGCAAACCGTGCACGAACACCACGGCGGTTCGTGCGGACTCATCGGTGCTCATTGTCCTCCCAGGGACCATACGGCGGGCAGATCAATACTTTGCCAAACGCCTACCGGATGTATACAGCGAAGCGCACCATAAGCCATGGCCGCTGTGGATTTCTGCGTGGTCGGCGCAGGCTTTGCCGGACTGACCGCCGCCTTGCGACTCAGACAGGCAGGCCGATCGGTGGCTCTCCTGGAAGCCCGTGATCGAGTCGGCGGGCGCACCTTCACCGTTGAAGGCCCCGACGGCATCTGGATCGACCGCGGCGGCGCCTGGATCGGACCGGGCCAAGATGCCATCTACGGATTGATGAAGGAATTCGGCGTCGGCAGCCACAAGCAGTACACCGACGGCGACGCCATGATGATCGTCGACGGCAAGCACTATCGCTACGAGGGCACCATCCCGTTGACGATGAGTCCCTGGGCGGCGCTCAACATGGGCGCGGTGTTCCTCGACCTGACCCGGCTGTGCAAGACGATCCCCCTCGAGGCGCCGTGGGAAGCCAAGAACGCCGACAAGCTCGACCGCATCACCTACGCCTCGTGGCTCAACGACCGCACGCTGTCCAAGCCCGCACACACCTTGCTGGAAGCGGCCATCGCCGGCTTGTACACATCGGCAGCGTCGGAGACGTCGATGCTGTTCGTGCTCCGCCAGTTGGCGTCCGGCGGCGGACCGTCCTTCGTGCTCGGCATCAAGGACGGATCGCAGGATTCCCGGATCATCGGCGGCATGGGGGCGGTGTCGAGCAAGATGGCCGCTGCACTCGCAGACTCACTGCACCTGAATCAGCCTGTGCGGCAGATTATTCAGGACAACGATGGTGTCACCGTCGAGGCCGACGACATGACTGTGCGAGCGCAACGGGTGATCGTGGCCGTACCGATCGCGATCGCCAGCCACATCCGTTACGAGCCGATGCTTCCGGTGGACCGGGCCTTCCTGCACCAGCGCATGCCGAGTGGTGCTGTCGTGAAGATCAACATCGTGTACGACGAGCCGTTCTGGCGGAAGGACGGGCTGACCGGCCAGACATTCGCCCCTGGAACGCTGGCGACCCTGACCATCGACGCCTCCACCGACGCGCCCCACCCCGGGGTGATGTGTGTGATCACCGAGGGTCCCGAGGGCCGCCGCTATTCAAAGATGGGTCCGGACGCACGCAAGAAGGAAGTGCTGGCCCAGCTGGTGGAGCGCTTCGGTCAACGGGCCGCCACCCCGGTGGCGTATCTCGACCAAGACTGGAGCGTCGAAAGATATTCGGGCGGAGGCATGCTCAGCCACTGCCCGCCCGGTGTGCTCACCGAATTCGGGCCGGCGATCACCGAGGCCTGCGGCCGAATCCATTGGGCGGGGACCGAGACGTCCGGCGTCATGCACGGCTGGGTGGACGGCGCCGTGCGGTCGGGAGAACGCGCGGCCAAGGAAGTGCTGGCGAGGGAACCGGCCACTGATGCCTGAATGGTTCGTGAGCGCCGCGGCCTAGGCGCGGACCTGCCGACGGTAGGTCAGCTTGTCGAACTCCCGGCCGTATTCGTCGACGGCGGTCACGTCCATCTCGCTCATCAGGTTGCCGGGCCGCACATCGACCCGGATGAAGGCGTAGTTGCGGAACCGCACCCTGGACCAGCCGACCGCTTCGGTCTGCTTGTGGCCGTCGGCCGTCCAGACATAGCTGTTTCGCACGAACGTGTCAGGCGCCACGTTGCCGCGGTAGCTCTCCGGTTCACCGGGCTGGAAGTTGTACCGCGGCCGACCCGCTGATCCCACCGTGTAGTAGACCGTGCCGTCGGTTTCCGGATAGACGATCGCATGGTCCTCGGCCGCCCGGGTCGGTGCGCCGCCCCGGATCGGGTCGGACCGTTCGAACACGTGGTTGTGCCCCTGCAACACCAAATCGACCTGGTAGCGGTCGAACAGCGGCACCCACGCGGCCCGCACACCGCCGTCGCTGGCATGAGCCTCGGTGGTCGAGTATGCACAGTGATGGAAGAAGCAGACGATGAAATCGATGTCGGGATCGGCGCGGTGTGCCGCCAAAGTCCTTTCCACCCAACTATTTTGAGCACCACCGGAGTAACCTTTGTTGGCGGTGATCTCATAGCTGACGTCGTTGGCGTCCAGCGAGAGCACCGCGACGTTGCCATAGGTGAACGAGTAGACCGACGGGCAGCCGGACGGGCCGTTACCCGGAAAGTCGAGTCGTGCGAGGTGGCCGCCGTAGCCGTGCACCGGGTACGCGGCTTCCATGTCATGGTTGCCGGTGGCGAACATCCACGGCGTCGTCGAGGCGCTGGCCTCGATGGAGTTCAGATACACTTCCCACACATACGGGTTGAACTTGTCGAAACCCTTGGGCGGATCACCCTTTCGGACGAACTGCGGCGGCTTGCCCGCCCCGGACGGATCGGCGTAGGCGATGTCACCGGCAAGCACATGGAAGTCGGGACGCGCCGCCACGATCTGATCCAGCACGTTGCCGGTGTGCGACACGGTGGGGTCGTTGTCGGATTTGTAGTAGCTGTCGTCGTAGTCGCCGCGGGTGAGCCCGGGCGGAGCCAGCGGCGTCTCGTCGGTGCCCTGATCCCCCATCATGGTGAACCGGAACCAGCCCACTGCATTTCGCGCACTGGGCATGGCGGTCGCCGCGGACCGTACGTCGCTGACGAATCCGTCGTCGGTGCGCCACCGGTAGAAGTGCGGGGTCCGCCCGGGCAGCCCGTCCACCGGCGCGTGGACGTAGAACTGCTCGGCCGAGAGCACCCCGCCGCTGCTGTCCGGGATCTGGGTCACCAGGTTGCGCACCTCTGCCTCGACCGTCGCACCCAGCCCTGGCGTCGGGCCGTGGTCAAGGAAGACCTTGGTGGCGCCCGGATTGCGCGACAGCTGGCCGGCCAGCCGTAACTGACTCGAGGCGTCGGTGCCGTAGCCGACCCGCCGGCCGGCCACCGCCAGCGGCGCATCCTGGGCGTAGGCGCGACGGCCGAACGGGGCGGCCCCCAGCGCAGCCACGGCTGCCGCGGCGGCCGATCCGCGCAGGAAGTTGCGCCGCGACACCGGGCGAGCGCGCAGATACCTCTGATGCCATTCGTACTGCTCGGCCATCGTCATCCGGCCCGCGAGAGCCGGCGGAATGCCCGTATCGGGAATCTCCACACCAGGATCGTGACGTACGGCCCTGCGAGAACGTCAAACCGGCCGGAAAATCCACGTGAACAATCCACCGGCTTCAGCGCTAATTACAGGGTGGTTTCGATTGCGCTCCAATCCTCCTCACAACTTTGCTGGCTAACCTGACCGCCGTAGATTCAGGCGATACCTTGCGGCCAGGAGGCGCGTTGAGCGACCACATCCCCATCGGCGGTGCGTGCGCCGCGGGTTTTGGCGCGGTGCGCGACGCCTTCGAGGCGAACTTCACCTCTCGCGATGAGGTCGGGGCCGCGGTCGCCGTGTGGGTCGACGGGGACCTGGTGGTCAATCTGTGGGGCGGCTATGCCGATGCCCGCCGGCGCCGACGGTGGCGCCAGGACACGCTGGCCAGTGTGTTCTCCGGTACCAAAGGGCTGACGAGCACGTGTGTGCACCTGCTTGCCGATCGCGGCGAGCTCGACCTGCACGCCCCGGTCGCCCGCTACTGGCCGGAATTCGCGTCGAACGGCAAGCAGGACATCACGATCGCGTCGGTGCTCGGGCACCGCTCCGGTGTGATCGGGCCGCGCACCCGCATGCATTGGAGCGACACCACCGACTGGGACCGGGTGTGCGCCGACCTGGCCGCTGCCGAGCCGTGGTGGCCGCCGGGGACTGCGCAGGGCTACCACATGGTCAGCTTCGGGTTCATTCTCGGCGAGGTCGTCCGCCGGGTCACCGGGCGCACGATCGGCCAGTATCTACGGACCGAGATCGCCGAGCCGATGGGCGTCGACGTCCACATCGGCCTGCCCGCCGCCGAACACCACCGCTGCGCGGAGATGATCAACAAGCCCCACATTCGCGACGTCCTGGCCAACGGCCAGGCACCGGGGTATCCGACAACGCTCGCCGAGCATCCGATGGCCGGGATGGCCGTCGCGATGGGCTTCGTCCCCGACGACGAACTGGGCTCCAACGAGCTCGCGCGGTGGCGTGTCAGCGAGTTCCCGAGCACCAACGGCCACGTGTCGGCGCTCGGCCTGGCCACGTTCTACAACGGGCTCGCGCAGGAAAAGCTGCTCAGCCGAGATCATCTGGAAGTGGTGCGGGTCTCGCAGGGAGGCTTCGATCCCGACGTCGTGCTCGGGCCCCGGGTCGCCGATCACGGCTGGGGCCTGGGCTACATGCTCAATCAGCGCGGTGTGGCCGGCCCCAACCTGCACAGCTTCGGACACGGCGGCTCGGGCGGCTCCTATGGGTTCGTCGACCTCGAGCACCGCATCGGCTACGCCTACGTGATGAACTATTTCGACGCCACCAAGTGCAACGCCGACCCGCGCAGCACCGCGCTCAGCGACGAGGTGTACCGCACTCTCGGCGTGCTCTGATGAGCTAATTCTCGTTCTCCGGAGCACTTTCACAGGATCGGTACTGTGGACGCCATGAACGGTGTGCTGGTCGTGCTCATCCTGGTCGTCATAGGCGTGATCGTGCTGGCGGTGGTGAGTTCATCTCGGGCATCGGGCAATCGCAACGCGGCCGCATTGGCCGATGCGAAGGCCGATGCCCGCCGGGTGATCGAGCGCCTCGGCGGCCAGGTGCTCAACCTGTCCGGCAACAACGAGGCCGCCACTCAGGCGCTGGCCGACGCCTCCGAGCGGTTCACCGCCGCCTCCTCCCAGATCGACCAGGCCACCACCGCCAAGCAGGCGATGCTGGCCAAGGAGAGCGCGATCGAAGGGCTGTACTACGTGCGCGCCGCCCGCACCGCGATGGGCATGGATCCGGGCCCCGAACTGGAGACGGTGTCCGGCCAGAAGGCCGCGGGCGCGGTGACCGAGGACCGCAAGGTGCAGTTCGAGGGCCGCGAGATCGAGGCCTCCCCCACGCCCAGCCAACGGACCCCGAACTACTACCCCGGCGGCCGGGTCGCCGGGCGTCCGGTGCCGGCGGGCTGGTATTCCGAGCCGTGGTGGAAGACGGCCCTGGTCGCCGGCGCCTGGGGCGTCGGATCGGTGCTGTTGTTCGACGCACTGTTCTCCGGCATGCACGGCGTCGACTACGGCGCCTCGGGATTCGAGAACGGCTTCGGTTCAGGCTTCGACCAGGGCTACGACCAGGGTTTTGACCAAGGTCTGGACGCCGGCGGCCAAGACGGCGGCTGGGGCGGCGACGGCGGTGGCTGGGGCGGCGACGGAGGCGGCGGCTGGGACGGCGGCGGCCTCGGCGACAGCGGTGGCTGGGGTGGCGGCGACTTCGGTGGCGGAGACTTCGGCGGCGGGTTCGGCGACTTCTAGATCCGGCTCTCCATTCGGGCGGTCACACTGGCCTCCTGCAAGTCCAGCCTGTCGAGCATCGCGCGCACGGCCTCATCGTCGATGCGCCCCTCATCACGTTCGGTGATCAGCGCAGCACGTTGTGCGGCAAGCACATTGCGGTACAGCGTCGAGAACACCTCCGCGCGCAGGTCGTGCTCTTCGGGGTCGGGCATCTCGTCGGCATCCTTGGAATGGCGAGCGATCCAGTTGCGAATCTCGGTCAGCACGTGCGGGTCGAGGCCCGCCGGCGGATCGGCCTCGAACCGGGCCAGCACCTCGTCGGCGGCGACGTGCACGGTGTACTCGGTTTTGTAGGTCTCCTCGCGGTCGTAGATCCGGTCGTCCTCCCGCGAGGACAGATGCAGCCGGCGGATCAGCGGCGGCAACGTCCATCCCTGCAGCAGCAGTGTGCCCACCGCCACGGCGAACGCGATCGCCTGGATGGTGGCCCGCTCTGGGAACGGCTCGCCGCTGGCGACAGTCGGCGGGATACCTGCCGCGGCGGCCAACGTCACCACGCCACGCATCCCCGTCCAGGACACCACGACGTTCTCCTGCCACGTCAACGCAGTGTGGTCGATCATGGAGCGCCACTTGCCTTTTGGCTTGTCCGGTTTGCGGACGCCGAGTGCGCCGCGGCCACCTTCGGGGATCGGCACACTCAGCCTGCGGTCGACGTGACGGGACAGCACGCCGCGGCCGAACATGACGAACACCGAGAGCGGACGGATCACGAGCACAATCGCCAGCACCACCAGTGCCGCGATGCCGACCTCCGCCAGCGACTCGTGGGCGTCGCGCAGATCCTCCAGGACGAAGCGCATATGCAGACCGATGTAGGCGAAGACGAACGCCTCCAGCAGCACGTCGACGGAGTGCCAGACGTAGCGTTCCTGCAGCCGGGTCTGGTAGCCGGCGCTCAACGTGCCACTGCCGACGATGAACCCGGCGGCCACCACGGCCAGCACGCCGGAGGCGTGGAATCGCTCGGCGGTGATGTAAGCGGCGAACGGCACCACCAGGCCTTGGATCGTCTCCAGACTGGCGCTGTTGAGGCGCTCGCGAATCCACAGGGTCACATAGCCGAGCGCGACGCCCACCACCGGACCGACCAGCGCGCTGTAGCCGAACAGCAGTAGCGGGTTGGCGATGAAGGTGTGGGTGCCGGCGACCTGCGCGACGGCGATCGAGAACAGCGCCAGCGCGGCGGCGTCGTTGATCAGGCTCTCACCGGTCAGGATCGTCATCACCCGCTTGGGCAGGCCCAGCTTGCGACCGACGGCGACGGCGGTGACCGCGTCGGGCGGCGCGACGATGGCCCCGAGCACCAGCGCGGTCGCGAACGTCAACGGAACCACGACCAGCCACGCGGACACCGCGGCCACCGTGAACGCGGTGACCACGACCAGGCCGACACCGAGGCCGAGGATCGGCTTGATGTTGCGGATGAACGCCGGAAACGAGAAGTCCAGCGCCGCGGAGTACAGCAGCGGCGGCAAAACGACTGAGAGCAGGACGTGCGAATCCAGTTCAGGCGCGGTGAACCCGGGCAGGAACGACGCGGCGATGCCCACGACGACGATCATCAGGGCGGGTTCCAGGCCACGGTTCTTGGCGATCGCCGCGACGACGATGGCGCCGACGACGACGAGAATCAGTTCCATGCAAGCATTCTCGCGGGTGCCGCCCGTCGGCGCTGATCACACCTGGCAGGTGGGGCACCAAAACACGTTGCGACCTTCCAATTCGGCGGTCAGGATCGGGGTCGAGCAGACCCGGCAGGGCTCACCGGCGCGCCGGTAGACGTAGGTGCGCGGACGGTTCGGGGCATACGACGGCGCACCGTGATCGTGTTCGGGCCGCACCACGACGATCTTGCCTCGCCGAACGCCGACCTTCATCAACGCGACCAGATCGGTCCAGGCGTCTGCGAACTCGGCATCGGAGACGTCCCGGCCCAGCCGGTACGGGTCGAGGTGATGCCGGAAAAGCAATTCGCTGCGGTACACGTTGCCCACCCCGGCGATCACGCTCTGGTCCATCAGCAACGCACCGATGGTCTTGCGGGACTTGGAAATTCGGGCCCACGGCAGCGCAGGGTCGGCATCACGGCGCAGCGGGTCGGGCCCGAGCCGGGCCACGATGGCCGATACCTGCGCCTCGTCGAGCACCTCGCATGCGGTCGGACCGCGCAGGTCGGTGCCCCACTCGTCACCGACGATCCGCATGCGCACCTGACCGACCGGCAGCGGCATCGGCACCGGCATCTCGGTGAAGGTGCCGTACAGCCCCAGGTGGACGTGCACGATCGGACCGCCGTCATAGTGGTGGAACAGGTGCTTACCCCAGACCGACGCGCGGGTGAACAGCCGGCCGTTGACGATCGAGGCGTCGGTGAACCTGCCCTGGGGACTCGACACGGCCGCCGGGGCGCCGGCGAACCGGCGCTGGTGCAGCCGCGCGAGCCGGTGAAGGGTGTGCCCTTCCGGCACAGGTCAGGCCGGGGCGCCGGGCACCGGCGGCGCCACGTGGGTGCGCTCGTACTCGTCGAGGATGTCGATACGGCGTTGGTGCCGTGGCGCTTTCGACCACGGGGTGGACAGGAACGCGTCGACGATCGCCAGCGCCTCCTCTTGGGTGTGCATGCGTCCGCCGATGCCGATCAGCTGGGCATTGTTGTGCTCGCGGGCCAGCGAGGCCGTCTCGGTGCTCCAGGCCAGCGCGCAGCGGGCGCCGGGCACCTTGTTGGCCGCGATCTGCTCGCCGTTGCCCGAGCCGCCGAGCACGATCCCCAGGCTGTCGGGGTCGGCGACGGTGCGCACTGCGGCGGCGATGCAGAAGGCCGGGTAGTCGTCGTCGGCGTCGTAGCTGTAGGCGCCGCAGTCGATCGGCTCGTGACCACCGTTTTTCAGGTGCTCGATGACGGCTTGCTTGAGTTCGTATCCGGCATGGTCAGAGCCGAGGTAGACACGCATGGCCGTAACCCTAACGGGCGGCCACTCCAGCCGCGAGAAGGTCCAGCATCCGCTGGGTCTGCTCGGTCGAACTGCTGGCCAGAGTGATGCCCAGCATGCTGGAGACCAGGTCGTCGGCGCGCACATCGATACGCAGACTTCCCTCGGCTGCCCCGGCGGCGAGCAACAGTTCGGCGGCGCCGACGATGCTCGCCCTCGTGTCGCCAGGTGTCACAGCACCGGATTCGAAAACAGCGCGGAGCGACTCGGCCATGCCGCGCTTGGCGGCGACGAACTCGGCGTAACGGTCCATCCAGCGCCGCAACGCGGTGGCCGGCGGGTGCCGGTCGAGCAGTTGCGCCGCCGAGGCCGCGACCTCGGCCAGCTCGGTGCGGTAGACCGCCTCCGTGAGCGCCTCCCGGCTGGGAAAGTGCCGGTACAGCGTGCCGATCCCGACGCCGGCCTCGCGGGCGACCCCCTCGAGCGAGACCGGGCCATCGGCGGACGCGAACGCTGCCGCGGCGGCTCGCAGCAGTCGCTCACGATTGCGCACTGCGTCAGCGCGCGCCCGCTCAGCCATAGCGGAGGCTCCTCCGTTTTGTTATGGTCGATTAAGCGGAGGTTCCTCCGCATCGCCGAGTATGACATGCCAGGAGCACCATGACAGCCACATCAGCGCCCGGAGGTACCGCCCGGCTGGGCGATCGTTCGGTAGCCCGCGTCGGGTACGGCGCCATGAGCCTCGAGAGCGTCGCGGTCGATGACGCCGTCTCATTGCTGCACCGGGCAGTCGAATTGGGGGTCAACCACCTCGACACCGCCTCTTTCTACGGCGATGCGGAAGTCAACCGCCGAATTCGGCGAGCCCTCGCGCCCTATCGCGACGACCTTGTGATCGTGAGCAAGGTCGGCGCCCGCGCGGTTCCAGACGCCGAGGTGCCCCTCGCGGTTGCGCAGAAGCCCGCCGAATTGCGCGCTTCCGTCGAACTCGACCTCGATAGCCTCGGCCTGGACCAGATTCCCGTGGTGAACCTACGCCGCGCCGACATCGGGCCCGGGCTGATCGCCGACGGTGACCAGTTCGTCGACCTCGACGATCAGCTCGCCGAGCTGATCACGCTGCGCGACGAGGGCAAGATCGGTGCGATCGGTATGAGCAACGTCGCGTTGGAGACACTGCAGCGAGCCGTTGGCGCCGAGATCGTGTGCGTCCAAAACGCTTACAGTCTGCTCGACCGGACCCACGAAGACTGCCTGCAGTTCTGCGCGGCCAACGACATCGCGTGGGTACCGTTTTTCCCTCTCGGGTCCGGCTTCCCCGGTTTCCCGAAGGTCGCCGACAACAGCGAAGTGGTTCGGATCGCCGCCGAACGTGGCGTGACGCCCGCTCAGATCGGTCTCGCGTGGCTGCTCGCCCATGCGCCGAACATTCTGCTGATCCCCGGCACGGGGTCTGTCGGGCATCTCGAGGAGAACGTCGAGGCCGGCGCTATCACGTTGAGCAGGAAGGAAATTGCCGATCTCGACGCGATTCCCGGCCAAACGTCAGCCAACGGTGATGGCGTCCAACCGTTCCTTGATGAACGCCGATGACGTCACTGGCGTCAGCCCGGGCACCCGCCCGACCGGCGGCTCCAGCGGAGTGATCAGTGCGTCGTGGTTGGCCTCGTAGAAGTAGATCAGCGAGATCAGGTCCTCTTCGGGAGCGTGCGGCTGCGGGGGCAACACCCGGTGCCGTCCCGACGGCCAGCGCCGCCCGCTCCAGTACTCCAGCAGGTCGCCGATGTTGATGGTCAGCGCCGCGGGATCGTACGGCGCGTCTTCCCAACCGTCGGCTTCGGAAAAGACTTGCAGCCCACCGGCTCCGGGCTCGCGATCCAGGATCGTCACGGTGCCGAAGTCGGTGTGCGGGCCGATCCGGAACTGGCCCGCTTCGGGCTCCCCGACGACGCTGACCGGCGGGTAGTGGTTGATGTTCATCGTCCAGGTCGGCCGGTCGGCCAGGGCGACGAAGGGGTTCGCCGCCAGCCCGAGAGCGTGCGCCATCAGGGCGAGCAGGTCGTCGGCCAGCCGGTGCACGGCCGCGGTGTACTCGGTGACCAGCGGCTGCAGCTCAGCCACCTCGGCGGGCCAGACGTTGGGCGCGAACCAGATCCGGTCGACGTCGGGATCGCCGACCGCCGTTTCCGCGCCCAGGCTGTAGCTCTCCTTGAGGTCGGGCGGCGTCTCGGTGCCCTCGGCGTAGGCATTGGCCTCCGCGCCGGGAGCGATCCAGCCGTGACCGCCGACCGGCACCGAGTACCGGCGCTTGACATCGTCGGGCAGGCTGAAGAACTTCCGCGAGGCGGCCCGCACGCCGGCGGCCAGCTCCGGATCGATGCCATGCCCGGTGACCAGGATGAACCCGGCCTGCTGCAGCCCCTCGTCGAGTTCGGCGGCGACGGCGTCGGCCTGCTCTCCCCCGGCGTACCAGCGGGAGATGTCGATGGTGGCGATCACTCGGCGACTCCGATGTCCTCGTTCCACAGGTGCGGCTTGTCGACGATGAACTGATTGAGCATGTCGAAGCAGCGGTCGTCGTCGAGCACGGTGATCTTCACTCCGAGTTCGGCCAGTTCCGGGTGGCCCCACACGATCGTCCGGGCGTCGCCGATCACCAGCGCCCCGATGTTGAACTGGCGGACCAGACCACAGCAGTACCAGCACGGCGACAGCGTGGTGGCCATGATCGTGGAGCGGTAGTCGGTCTGGCGGCCGGCGTTGCGAAACGCCGAAGTCTCGCCGTGGATCGACGGGTCATCGAGCTGCACCCGCATGTTGTGCCCACTGCCCAACAGCTCCCCGTCGGCGCTGAACAGCGCCGCCCCGATCGGAATCCCGCCCTCCGCCAGGCCCTTTCGAGCCTCTTGGTAGGCGACGTCGAGCATCGCTTCAGGCGTCATAGCGCGAGACGTTCGGCGGCGATCTTCGATCGGCATAGCACAAGATAACTTGCCCCGGCGATCAGGAAGCCGACGAAGAAGGTGATGTCGCCGAGCTGCGGCACCGCTCTGGCGATGTAGCCGACGAACTTCTCCTGGTTGGAGAACAGCAACACCGACACCACCAGGCCGAGGCCGAACGAGGCGAATCCGCCCCAGTTCGCATAGCTGCGGTCATAGAGGAATACGGCGATGGGCTGGTCCCGGCGCAGGTACTGGTCGGCGAACACCACACCCAACCACGGTCCGATCCAGTACGCGATGATCAGCAGGAAGGCCTCGTAGCTGGCGGCGGCGTCGGCCAGCGCCCACCACGCGATACCGAAGCCCGCAACCCCGAAGAACACCGTGACCATCGCGCGTGCGATGTGGTGCGGCAGCTTGACGCCGATGGTCACGAAAGCCATTGCGCCGGAATAGATGTTGATCGCGTTCGCGGCGATGGCGCCCACCGCGATCGCCAGCAGGGTGGCCTTCGCCAGCGGCGAGGCCAGCTCGCTGGTGAACGCTTCGGTGGGGTTGTCGGACAGCGCCGGGCCGATGGTCACCGATGCGGCGCCGACGATCTCGAGGATCGTGCACGACAGGAACAGCCCCAGTGAGGCGAACAATCCGGTGCGCGCCGTCGACACGGTGGCCGGCAGATACCGGGTGTAGTCGGCGGCATACGGCGTCCAGCCGGCCGCGTAGCCGAACGCGGTGCCCACGGTCAGCAGGAATCCGCCCAGACCGCCGACACCGCCGTCGATCGCGGGTGCGTCGAAGTGGGATTTGGTGAGGATCGCGACCGAGGCGACCGCGAAGACAACCGCGAGAACCGGGAACGACCAGCGCTCGAAAGCCTGGACGAGGTTGTGGCCGAAGAATGCGAACCCGGTCTGGATCAGCACGACGATGACCAACGCCGCCAGCGGCCCGATGCCGAAGAGGGTGGACAGGGCGAACGCCCCGCTGACGCTGTTGGTGGCGAACCAGCCGACCCCGGCGGTCACCGACATCAGCACGGCAGGCACCGCGTTGCCCTTGAACCCGAACGCCAACCGGCCCAACACCATCTGCGGCACGCCGTGCAGTGGACCCCGGGCGGACAGGAAGTAATGCGCGATAGCGCCCAGCCCGGTGCCGATCACGATGCCGGCGACGGCCTGCCAGAAGGTCATGCCGTAGACGGCCACCGCGAGCACGCCGACGAAGATCGTCGCGAACTCGAGATTGGGTGACGTCCACGTCCAGAACAGCTGGCGGGGGTGCCCGTGCCGATCCTCGTGCGCGATGAACTCGTTGCCACCAGGCTCGACGGCCACCAGCTTGTCGCGGTAGGTGCCGTCGGATTGCACGCTCGGCTCGGTCGGGTCAGCCACTGTCATGGACTAAAAATTGTCCCTACCGAGCCGGCGCGCAACCGGAGGGGAAATTTCAGTCGAACTGCGGGGCTTCGGTCCGCGTCCGCTTCAGCTCCCAGAAGTGCGGATAGGCCGCGAAGGTGACCGAGGCGTCCCACAGCTTGCCGGCTTCCTCACCGCGCGGGATGCGGGACAGGACGGGCCCGAAGAACGCCACACCGTTGATGTGGATGGTCGGGGTGCCGACGTCCTCGCCGACGGCGTCCATGCCCTCGTGATGGCTCTTGCGCAGAGCGTCGTCGTACTTGTCCGAGGTGGCCGCCTCGGCGAGCTCGGCGGGCAGTCCCACCTCGGCCAGCGACTCGGCGATCACGACATCGAAATCCTTGTTGTCCTGGTCGTGGATCCGGGTGCCCATCGCGGTGTACAGCGGCGACAGGATCTCGCGCCCATGCGCCTGCTCGGCGGCGATCGCGACGCGGACCGGGCCCCACGCCTTCTTCATCATCTCCTGGTACTGCTCGGGCAGGTCCCGGCCTTCGTTGAGCACGGCCAGGCTCATCACCTGGAACTCGACGTCGATATCGCGAACCTTCTCGACCTCGAGAATCCAGCGCGAGGTGATCCAACACCACGGGCACAGCGGGTCGAACCAAAAACCGGCTACCGACTTCTCGGACATGCGAGCTCCTCCCAGCGATGGACGCAGACTTTCAAGACAACTCCTTCCAATAGAACACTGTTCCCACTGCCGCTAGGTTGGACGCGTGGCACTACCCAACCTGACTCGTGACGAGGCCATCGAGCGCGCTGCTCTGGTCACCGTCGGCAACTACTCCATCGCTCTCGACCTGACGACAGGATCCGAGACGACCTTCCGATCCACGACGACCGTCGAATTCGAGGCGACACCCGGCGCCGACACCTACATCGACCTGGCCGCCGACACCGTGCACAGTGCGGTGCTCAACGGCATCGACATCGACGTGTCCGGATACGACGAGTCCACCGGCATTCCGTTGCAGGGCCTGGCGAAGACCAACGTCTTGGTGGTCGACGCGGACTGCCGCTACTCCAACACCGGTGAAGGCCTGCACCGCTTCGTCGACCCGGTCGACAGCGAGGTGTACCTGTACTCGCAGTTCGAAACCGCGGACGCCAAGCGGATGTTCGCCTGCTTCGACCAGCCCGACCTCAAGGCCACCTTCGACGTGACGGTCAAAGCACCGTCGCACTGGCAGGTGATCTCCAACGGCGCGACGGTGTCCGTGGACGACGGCGTGCACACCTTCGCCACCACCCCGCGGATGAGCACCTATCTGGTGGCGCTCATCGCCGGTCCGTACGCGCGCTGGGACGACGTCTACACCGACGAGCACGGTGAGATCCCGCTGGGCCTGTTCTGTCGCTCGTCACTCGCCGAGTACATGGACGCCGAGCGGCTGTTCACCGAGACCAAGCAGGGCTTCGGCTTCTACCACCGCAACTTCGGGGTGCCGTATGCGTTCGGCAAGTACGACCAGCTGTTCGTGCCTGAATTCAACGCCGGCGCAATGGAAAACGCCGGGGCGGTGACGTTCCTGGAGGACTACGTCTTCCGGTCGAAGGTGACCCGTTACAGCTATGAGCGCCGCGCGGAGACCGTGCTGCACGAGATGGCCCACATGTGGTTCGGCGATCTGGTGACGATGACGTGGTGGGACGACCTGTGGCTCAACGAGTCGTTCGCCACGTTCGCCTCGGTGCTGTGCCAGGCCGAGGCCACCGAGTACGACCAGGCATGGACCACCTTCGCCAATGTGGAGAAGTCGTGGGCCTACCGCCAGGACCAACTGCCGTCGACCCATCCGGTCGCCGCCGACATCCCGGATCTGCACGCGGTCGAGGTCAACTTCGACGGCATCACCTACGCCAAGGGCGCCAGCGTGCTCAAGCAGCTCGTCGCCTACGTCGGACTGGAGCACTTCCTGGCCGGCCTGCGTGACTACTTCGCCGCGCACGCCTTCGACAACGCCACGTTCGACGACCTGCTGGGCGCGTTGGAAAAGGCGTCCGGGCGCGACCTGTCCGACTGGGGCCGCCAGTGGCTCAAGACCACCGGGCTGAACACCGTGCGCGCCGACTTCGATGTCGACGACGAGGGCCGGTTCACCCGGTTCGCGATCAATCAGGGCGGCGCGGCACCGGGGGCCGGCGAGACCCGCGTGCACCGCCTCGCGGTCGGCATCTACGACGACGACCCGACGACGGGCAAGTTGGTGCGGGTGCACCGCGAGGAGCTCGACATCTCGGGGCCCGTCACCGAAGTGCCCGCGCTGCACGGGGTTTCCCGCGGCAAGCTGGTTCTGGTCAATGACGACGATCTGACCTACTGCTCGCTGCGACTGGACGACGATTCGCTGCGGACCGCGCTGAGCCGGATCGCCGACATCGACGAGCCGCTGCCGCGGACGCTGGTGTGGTCGGCGGCGTGGGAGATGACCCGCGACGCCGAATTGAAGGCCCGCGATTTCGTGGCGCTGGTGATGAGTGGCGTGCAGGCCGAGACCGAGGTCGGGGTGGCGCAGCGGCTGCTGCTGCAGGCGCAGACCGCGCTGAATTCCTATGCCGATCCGCAGTGGGCATGCGCCAACGGATGGCCGGCGTTCGCCGACCGGCTGCTGGACCTGGCGCGGGAGTCCTCCCCCGGGTCGGATCATCAGCTCGCGTTCGTCAACGCGTTGTGCTCGTCGGTGCTGCAGCTGCATCACGTCGCGGTGCTGGCGACCCTGCTGGACAACGAGCCGGCCGAGGTGAATCTGCCCGGCCTGGTGATCGACACCGATCTGCGGTGGCGCATCGTCACAGCATTGGCCGCGTCCGGCGACATCGATGGCGACGGCGTGCAGACACCGTTCCTCGACGCCGAGGCGCAGCGCGATCCGACCGCCGCCGGTCGTAGGCACGCGGCCGCGGCGGCAGCGGCCCGCCCGCAGCTCGACGTCAAGAACGCGGCGTGGCAGCAGGTGATCGAGGACGACACCCTGCCGAACATCACCGCACGCGCGATCATCGGTGGGTTCGTCCAGACCGGTCAGAGTGCGCTGCTGCAGCCGTTCACCGAGCGCTACTTCGCGGCGATTTCCGGCGTGTGGGAGCGCCGCTCCAGCGAGGTCGCACAGACGGTGGTCATCGGCCTGTACCCGTCCTGGGACATCAGCTCCGAAGCCCTGCTGGCCGCGGACAATTTCCTGGCTGGGGAGCTGCCGACGGCGTTGCGCAGGCTCGTGCTGGAAGGCCGGGCCGGTATCGAACGCTCACTGAAAGCGCGCGCCTTCGACGCGCAGTGATCTCGCGCTGCCAAAATCACGCCATGGCGGTCAGGAACACCCGACGAGCACGCGCGGCACGTAGACGCACCAAGCGGGTGAAAGCGGTGGTCAACGATCTGACCGATGAGCAGTGGACGACGCTGAAGCTCGCCTGGAACGGCTGCGCGTACTGCGGGGCGACGGGTAAGCCGCTGCAACGGGACTGCGTCATGGCGATATCGCGGGGCGGCCGCTACACGATCGACAACGTGGTGCCCGCGTGCGGGGCGTGCAACGCCAGCAAGTGCAATGACGAGGTCACCGGCTGGCTGCGCCGCAAACGGCTCGACGAACGCCTGTTCCTCGAGCGGTACGTGCGCATCCGCGCCGAACTGCTGGGGTGATTTCGGCGCGCTAACCGCCGCTGAGCGAACGTTTCCGCGCCGAAATCGCTACGGCCTGGAAATGGCCGCCGACATCACCCGCACCGCGCTGACCAAGCCGTCGATCAGGTTGCCTTCTTTGAAGGCCGACGCGGCCGCCGACACCCCGAGCGGGGCTGCCGACTCAGCACCACGGCCGCGGACGTCCGCGCCGTAGACCACCTCGATGGCCTTCTGATCCGGCGACACGGCCAGCAGTACGGCGTTGTTCGCCGTCGGCACGTCGGCCAGGATCTCCCGAGCGCGGGCCGCGGTGTCGCTGCCCAGGTCGCCGATGTACACGGCGAAGCGGGCCTTGGACTGCCGGCTGCCGTACTTCAGCGCATCGTCGAGCTCGACCAGCTGGCTGATCGGGAACGGGTAGTGCACCGACAACTCACCCGGTTCGGTCACCCCGGAAAGGCGCCCGCTGGTGGTCACCGCCCAGCCATAGGGCAGGTTGGCCGGATCGACGGTCGCTACCGCGGTGCCGTGGTCACCACTTGCCACTTGCTCCACCTCCCACGTTCACCTCTGCCGAGCCGTGACCGTGATGGCCACCGCCGGGAACAACCTCGTCGACGGCCGCCCACAGGATCGGAGCGTGCGTCCACGGTTCGGACAGCTTGTAGGTCTTGGCGTGCTTGCTCTTGCCGGGAATGAACAGCAAGGCCAGCACAGCGGCGAGCCCAAACGGGATGCCCACGAATAGACCGTGGATGACGGCAGCATTCACGTTGCAAACCGTAGCAGTCAGGCCGCGCCCTCACCCAGGTAGCGCACCCAAGCGGGGTCGAGTTCTTTGATGGTGCACAACAACCGCCAGTGCTGGCCCTTCGGCGGCAGCGGCACCAGGCGCAACGTCCAGCCCAGTTCGCTCAGCAATTTGTCGGCCTTGCGGTGGTTGCAGGTCCCGCAGGCGGCCACGCAGTTCTCCCAGGAGTGCTCACCGCCGCGGCTGCGCGGCACCACGTGGTCGACGGTGTCGGCCTTGGCGCCGCAGTACGCGCAGCGGAACCGATCGCGGTGCATCAACGCGGCCCGGGTCATCGGGATGCGGGCCCGGTACGGGACCCGGACGAAGCTGCGCAGCCGGATCACCGACGGCACCACGATCGCCCGGGTCGCCGAGTGGATCACCGGCCCGCCCGGGTCGTCGTGCACCACGTCGGCCTTGCCGCACAGCAGCATGATCACTGCGCGGCGCATGGGGAGCGCCGTCAGCGGTTCGTAGGTTGAATTCAGTAACAGCACCCGGCGACGTCCCCACACTGATCCGTCGGCCGGGCTGGGTATGTGAGGGTCGGCGTGCAGGCTGGAACCGGCTACGGACCCGATCGGGCCCGCCGCGGCGCGGTGACCGCGGTTCCGTTTGCGCTGCGACATGCGTCCTCCGCCAACCAGTGCACCACGGATCCGCCGCGTCCGCACGACTATTTGTCTTGTGTTCGCAGGTCAAATCCGTGAACTTCGGGTGACGTGGGCTCCGTCCGGGGCGGACGTACACAATGGTGGGGTGACAGAGACTCAGGCCGACGGGGACGGGCAGACCTTCTACGACGCCGTGGGCGGCCATGAAACGTTCCGCACGATCGTGTCCCGTTTCTACGAGCAGGTTCGCGAGGACGAGGTGCTGCTTCCGCTGTATCCCCCCGACGAGCTCGACGATGCCGAGGTCCGGCTGCGCATGTTCCTCGAGCAGTACTGGGGCGGCCCGCGGACCTATTCAGACCTTCGCGGACATCCCCGGCTTCGGATGCGTCACGTGCCGTTCAAGATCGGTTTCATCGAGCGCGACGCATGGCTGCGCTGCATGCACACCGCGGTAGCCTCAATCGACTCCCAGACGCTCGATGACGCGCACCGGCGGGAGCTACTGGCCTACCTCGAGATGGCCGCGCAGTCGATGGTCAACTCCCCGTTCTAGAGGACACCGATGACCGAAGCCGTCCCGTGGTGGACGAACGCGATCTTCTATCAGGTTTATCCGCGCTCCTTCGCCGACAGCAACGGTGACGGCGTCGGCGATCTCGAGGGTGTCACCGCGCACCTCGATCATGTGAGCGAGCTCGGCGTCGACGCGATCTGGCTCAACCCGGTGATGGTGTCCCCCATGGCCGATCACGGTTACGACGTGGCCGACCCCCGCGACGTCGACCCGCTCTTCGGCGGTCTCGGCGCGCTGGAGCGGCTCATCACCGAGGCGCATGCCCGCGGCATCCGCATCACGATGGATCTGGTGCCCAACCACACCAGTTCCCAGCACACCTGGTTCCAGGCGGCACTTGCCGCCGCACCGGGAAGTGCTGAGCGGCAACGCTATATCTTCCGCGACGGCCTGGGACCGGACGGCGGGACGCCGCCCAACAACTGGGTGTCGGTGTTCGGCGGGCCGGCCTGGACCCGGGTCGCCGACGGCCAGTGGTACCTGCACCTGTTCGACTCCGAGCAGCCAGACCTCAACTGGGACAACCCCGAAGTGTTCTCCGACCTGGAGAAGACGCTGCGGTTCTGGCTGGACCGCGGGGTCGACGGCTTCCGCATCGACGTCGCGCACGGCATGGCCAAACCGCCCGGCCTGCCGGACATGACGAACCCGGACGTCGAGATGCTCACCCTCGACGACCACGATCCCCGGTTCAACCACGACGGCGTTCACGACATCCACCGCGGTATCCGCTCGGTGCTCGACGACTATCCCCATGCGGTGACGATCGGCGAGATCTGGGTGTTCGACAACGCGGACTTCGCCAAATATCTGCGGCCCGACGAACTGCACATGGGCTTCAATTTTCGTTTGGTGCGAGCCCAATTCGATCCGGCCAGTATCCGCGGCGCGATCGAGAACGCGTTGGCCGCGGCGGCTCTGGCCGACGCCAGCCCAACCTGGACGCTGTCCAACCACGACGTCGAGCGGGAGGTTTCCCGCTACGGCGACGGCGCCGCCGGGCTCGCCCGGGCCCGCGCGATGGCGATGGTGATGCTGGCGCTGCCCGGTGCGGTGTTCCTCTACAACGGGGAAGAGTTGGGGTTGCCCAACGTCGACCTGCCCGACGAGGCGCTGCAGGATCCGGTGTGGGAACGCTCCAAGCACACCGAACGCGGCCGCGACGGCTGCCGGGTCCCGGTGCCGTGGTCGGGTGACACACCGCCGTTCGGCTTCTCGTCGAACCCGGACACCTGGCTGCCGATGCCGCCGGAGTGGTCCGCACTGACCGTCGAACGCCAACTCGCCGAACCGGATTCGACGCTGCTCTTCTTCCGCACGATCCTGCAGCTGCGGCACAGCCACTTTCACTTCACCGAGTTCGACGTGGAGTGGCTCCAGCTGCGCGACGACGCGCTGGCGTTCCTGTCGGCCGGGGTGCTGTGCGTACTCAACACCGGCGACACCCCACTCGAGCTGCCGGTCGGCGATGTGCTCGCCGCAAGTGCGCCATTGGTCGGCGGGCAGTTGCCTCCCGATTCGGCGGCGTGGATCGTGACCGGCTAGACGCCCGCGGCCAGTAGGTTCACCACCGACGCGACGATGATCGAGCCGAACACGAACGACAGCAGTCCGTGGCCGAGCGCGGTGGCCCGCATTCGCGTCGAGGTCAGGTTGGTGTCGGAGATCGCGAAGCTCATCCCGACGGCGAAGCCGACGTAGAAGAAGTCCTTGAAGCAAGGTTGGTCTTTGTGACCGGGCGGGCTGTTGAAGTCGATTCCGCCGGGCTGCTTCGGGTCGAAATAGTGCTTGGCGTAGATGATCGCGTACAGCGTGTGGATGGTCAGCCAGGACAGTACGACGCTGCCGACGGCCATCCAGCCCGCACCCGAATCGTGGCGGACCCCTCCCGCGGCATCCTGGCTGCGGCCCAACAGGACCCAGACCCCGACCAGGCTGGCGGCCGCGCCACCGAGCACCAGGGCCGTGACGACCCACGGCAGCGGCTGCTCCTGACTGGCGTGCTGCTTGGTCTCCTTGTGGTCGAAGCCCCACAGCGCCAGCCACGTCCAGCCGGTGAAGATCAGCGCGAGCGCCGTCCACCCGCCGAGCAACGACAGCATGCCGTTCTGGCGCCACAGCACGGCGGTCACGACCGCGCCGACCGCTCCCCCGACCGTCACCCGGGCGGCCGGGCGGCTCCAGAACGGCAGGGTGCCGTGGACGTTGTCAGCCACGGGCGGATACTAACGCAGCACCAGCGCGGGATCGCCGCGCCGGCGATACACCGACCCGAACCGCGCGTCGATCCGCAACCACGTAGGCGACAGCCGCACCCGGACGATCTCGTCTTCGCCCGGGGGTTCCGGCATGAATCCCATTGCGGTCAAAGCGAACACACACCGCATCGGCACACCAACCTCGGCGTCACCCGAACTCACCTGCAGCACGTCCTGATCCAGCAGCGACGCCGGCGGTCCGTGCGCGCCGCTGTGCTCCTTGGCCAGGTCGGCGCCCCGCTGGGCCAGGTCGATCAGCACAGCGGCCGGCACATCGTCGAGGTGGATGAAGCCGGTGTCCGGCGGCAGTACGCCGCGCCACGCGGAATCCATCGGAAAACCGGGATCCACGCGGCCGGACACTTCGGGGTTACGTAGACCGCGGGCTAATTCGTCTGCCCCGCAGGATAAGTCGGTGGGGTTGACCTCACCGGCGACCGCGCGAACGGCGAGCACATCGAACCCGGTGGCGACCCAGGCCGTCACCACACCGTCGGTTCGGGCGCGCAGCCGGACCACCGCAGCCTCGTCGAGGCGCAGCGCGTGCTCGACGAATACCGCCAGATCGCTGCGGACGACAGCGTCCGGAATGACCAAAGCGCGTTCGGGATTCGTCCCCGGGTCGCTTCGCTCCTGCCCGCCGGGCGTCATCGCTGCCAGCGCTGCAGGTACTCCCGATGCTTGGGCGAAAGTCGCACCAGCCGTTGCTCTTTGATGTGCACGGCCGCCAGCTGCGTCTCGGCGATCACCGAGGGCCGCGAGTCCGGCGCAGAATTGAGCGATCGCACCTCGTAGCCGAGGGTGAAATCCACCGCGCGCAGCCGCTTGGTCCACATCGTCACCTGCAGCGGTGAGTCTTCCAACCGCAGTTGACCTTTGTAGAGCACCTGAACCTCGTGGATGAGCAACCCGATGGTGGTGATGTCCTCGGCGAACGGCTCGGCCAGGAAGTCGACCCGTGCCTCTTCCAGGATCGTCACCATCGTGGCGTGGTTGATGTGCTGATACATGTCGATGTCCGACCAGCGCACGTGCACGCCGGTGGTGAATCCGTTAACCACTTGACCCTGTTCCACTCGTTCTGGTCATGCTTCGGATCTGGCGTGCCGCCACCGACAGCGTGGCCAGGTCACGTTCGTCGTCGGCGTAGATCTCGGCCAGCGTGCGACGTGCCCGCTCGACCCGCGATCCGTTGGTGTGCTCCCACTCGGCGATCTTCTCCTCCCCCGTCTCCTCGGGTTCGCCGACCGCCAGTACGTCGAAGCACAGAGCCCGCAACGACCCGTAGATGTCGTCGCGAATGGCCAAGCGCGCCAACGCGTGCCAGCGATCGTCGCGAGGGAGTCCGGACACCGCGGTCAGCAGACCGTCGGTGCTCAGGTGATCCATCAGGGCGAAGTAGGTGTCGGCGACCTCGGCGGGGTCCCGGTCGACGATGTCGGCGATGTCGATCACGTCGAGCAGGCTGTACTGGTACAGGCCGCTGGCCACCGCGTAGGCCAGATCGGCCGGGGCGCCGTGCGCTTCGAACTCGCCGGCCTCCTTGGCGACGATCGCCTTGTCGTCGCCGCGCAGCCATTCCGACATCCGCGGCGTCAGCTCGGCCAGCGTCGCGGCGAACCGGTTGATCTCGGCGCCGACCGCCAACGGCTGCGGCCGGTAGTTCAGCAGCCAGCGGGACGCCCGATCCAGCAGGCGACGCAGATCCAGGGTCATCCGGTCGGAGACGTTGACCGGCAACCCGGCCCGCGACGCGTCGAGGATGCGCTGCCAGACCTTGGTGATCCCGAAGATCGCGTCGGTGGCCACGAACGTGCGGACCGCGTCGACGTATCCCACACCGGTGTCCTCGGTGACCCGGTAGGCGAACGTGATGCCGCCGGTGTCGACCACGTTGTTGACCAACATCGTCGTGGTGATCTCCCGGCGCAGCTGGTGGCCGCGGATCTCACCTGCGAAGTGGTCACGCAGCTGGCTCGGGAAGTATTGCGGCAGACGCGCGGCGAACACCTCCTGGTCGGGCAGCTCGGTGGCCAGCACGTCGTCCTTGAGGGACAGCTTCACGTGCGCCATCAGGGTCGCCAATTCGGGTGAGGTCAGCCCGATCCCCACCTCTTGGCGGCGCCGGATCTCCTTGTTCGACGGCAACGCCTCCAGCCCACGGTTGAGCCCGCGCCGCTGCTCGAGCTCGACGATCTGGCGGGCGTGCACGTTGAGCAGTGCCGCGGCGTTGGCCCGGCTGGTGCCCATCAGATCGTTCTGGTCGACGTTGTCGGTCAGCACCAGCCGCGACACCTCGTCGGTCATCGAGGCCAGCAGCTCGGTGCGCTCGTCGGCGCTCACCTTGCCCGCGGTGACCAGCGAGTCGACCAGGATCTTGATGTTGACCTCGTGGTCGCTGCAGTCCACGCCGGCGGAGTTGTCCATGGCGTCGGTGTTGATGCGGCCACCGCACAGATCGAACTCGACCCGGCCCAGTGAGGTCACCCCGAGGTTGCCGCCTTCGCCGATCACCTTGGCGCGCACCTGGTTTCCGTTCACCCGGATGGTGTCGTTGGCGCGGTCGCCGACTTCGGCATCGGATTCGGATTCGGCCTTGATGTAGGTGCCGATGCCACCGTTGAACCACAGATCCACCGGGGCTTGCATGATCGCCTTCATCAGGGCGGGCGGGGTGACCTCGTCGGTATCACCCTGCAGGCCGAGCGCTGCACGCATCTGCGGGCTCACCGGAATCGACTTCTGCTGGCGGCTGAACACTCCACCGCCCGCACTGATCAGGCTGGGGTCGTAGTCCTCCCAGCTTGACCGGGGCAGCTCGAACAGCCGACGCCGCTCCTGCCACGACCGCTCCGCGTCCGGGTCGGGATCGATGAAGATGTGCCGGTGATCGAACGCGGCGATCAGCCGGATGTGGTGTGACAGCAGCATTCCGTTGCCGAACACGTCGCCGCTCATGTCGCCCACACCGACGACGGTGAAGTCTTGGTTCTGGGTGTCCACGCCCATCTCGCGGAAGTGCCGTTTGACCGACTCCCAGGCGCCTTTGGCGGTGATGCCCATGGCTTTGTGGTCGTAGCCGACGGAACCGCCGGAGGCGAACGCGTCGCCCAGCCAGAAGCCGTACGAGTGGGCGACGTCGTTGGCGATGTCGGAGAACGTGGCGGTGCCCTTGTCGGCAGCGACGACGAGGTAGGCGTCGTCCCCGTCGCGGCGGATCACCCGGGGCGGGGTGATGACCTGTCCGGTCGCCCGGTCGACGTTGTCGGTGACATCGAGCAGGCCTGCGATGAACAACCGGTAGCAGGCAACTCCCTCGTGGCGGAATGCATCCCGGTCCGCGGCAGCATCGCCGAGGGGTGCGGGTGGCTTCTTCACGACGAATCCGCCCTTGGCGCCGACCGGTACGATCACCGCGTTCTTGACGGCCTGGGCTTTGACCAGGCCGAGGATCTCGGTGCGGAAATCCTCCCGGCGATCTGACCAGCGCAGGCCGCCGCGCGCCACGTGACCGAACCGCAGATGCACGCCCTCGACCCGAGGTGAGTACACGAAGATCTCGAACTTCGGTCGGGGCAGCGGCAATTCGTCGATCAGCTGCGGGTCGAGCTTCAGCGACAGCACGTTCTGCGCATGCGCCGAGTCTTCGCTGGTCACAAAGTAGTTGGTCCGCAACGTGGCTTGGATCATCGTCGCGAACGCCCGCAGCACCCGGTCGGTGTCGAGGCTGACCAGCGCATCGATGTCGGCGGCCACCGCATCGGCCGCGGCGAGCGCGTCCAGTCCCTTGTCGGCGGAGTCCGGGTCGAACATCGCCTCGAAGAGGGTGACCAGTGAACGCGCGGTGTCCGGATTACCGTTGAGCACCGACTCGATGTGCGCCTGGCTGTAGGGAAAAGCCGACTGCCGCAAGTACTTCGCGTAGGCGCGCAGCACCGCCACCTGCTGCCAGGTCAGTCCGGCGCGCAGCACCAGTTCGTTGAACCGGTCGATCTCGGCGCGCCCCTGCCAGATGGCGGTGACGGCGTCGGCGAAACGCTGCGCGGTGGCGTCCCACTCCTCCTGGGTGGCGGCGTCGGGAATGGACGCATCCGGGCGGATCTTGAACTGGTAGATCCAGACTTTCAGCCCGTCCGGGCGCACCACGGTGAACGGGCGCTCCTCGAGCACCAGCACCCCCATGCACTGCAGCATCGGCAGCAGGTGACTCAGCGACGCCGTCGATCCGCCGAGGTACCAGGTTAGGAAGGCCTCGTTGCCCTCGTCGCCTTTCTCGAACTGCAGTTTGACCGAATCTTCTTGCAGCGCTTCGATGAATCCGATGTCGGTGATCGCCTCAGTCGAGGTGACGGCCTGTTTGAACGTCTCGGGCAGCGCTTCTGCGTAGTGCTCGGCGATCGCCTGGTCGATCTTGCCGGTCCGCGCCGACCCGATCAGCCGGTCACCCCAGGTGCGCAGCGCCTCGGTGAGCAGGCCCTGCACCCGGGTGCGGTTCTGCTCGCTGTCGTCGATCGACTCACGTGTCGAGCTGTCCGGCAGCCGCACAGTGAAATGAACCACCGCCCAGGGCGATTCGCTGACCCGCGCGGTGTAGTCGATGCTCAGGCCGCCGAACTCACGCACCAGAATGTCCTGCATCGCCAGCCGCACCACGGTGGTGTAGCGATCACGGGGCAGATACACCAGGGCGGACACGAAGTGGCCGAGTTGGGCCGCACGCAGGAACAGCAGGGCGCGACGGCGCGAGCCGAGGTCGACGACGGCGGTCGCCATCGCCAGCAGCTGCTCGGCGGTCAGCGAGAACAGCTCCGAGCGCGGAATCGTCTGGATGATGTCGAGCATCAGCTGCCCCGGGTGGCTGGGATCGCTCTTCGACATCGCCAGCACGTCGCGTACCCGCCGCGAAATCAGCGGGATGTCAAGCACGTTGGCGCTCATCGCCGCAGCTGTGAACAGCCCGACGAACCGGTGCTCCACATCGCCAGAAGTCGTGTGCTCCCGGATCACCACGATGTACGGGTACGCCCCGTAGCGCAGGAAGCTGGGCATGGTGGCCTGCGCCAGCACCAGCACGTCGCCAGGGTTGGTGAGCTCGGGCAGCACCTCGGTGCGCAGCCGCGCCACCCCCAGCCTGCTGGATTCGACGACGGTGGCGACCCCGTCGCGCACCGTGCAGTCCTGGCAGCCCAGCAGGATGAAGTGACCGTCGGACAGCCAGCGCAACAGGTCGGCGACGTCGCTGCGGTCCGGGCCGACGAACCGGGTTCCCTGGTCGGTGTCGATATCGCGGGCGAGGTCGTGCAGCGCGGCGGACAGCGCCGTCGAGTCCAGCGCCACCTGCCGGGCGTCAGCCACTGCCATCGGCAGCATTCGCTCCGCCTCGGCCAGCGCCTTGCGGTTGACCGACGGCGAGAGTTGGACGTGGATCCAGGATTCGTCGATCCCGTCGGACTCCGGACCGGCCGGTTCGTCGGTCGACGAAGGCCGCACGTCCAGCAGCTCGCCGGTCGCGCTGCGCCGCACCTGGAACACCGGGTTCATCAGTGCGACATAGCTGACACCGAGCCGATGCAGCAGCACCGTGACCGAATCCAGCAGCATGGTGGCCTGGTCAGTGACGATCTGCAGGGCCGGCCCGAACCCGCCGGGATCGTCGCCGGGATAGACCGCGACCAGTGTCTCGCCGACGGACCGGACGCGCGCCAGCTGCTCCTGCGCGGCGATCAGGTCGGCGGGCACCGCCTGCTCGGCGGCCGCCGCGACCAGCGGACCGGTGTCGGTGGCGTCCACGTCGGGGGCCCCACCGTGCGGCCCGCGATAGGTGGCGAGGTAGGCCTCACCCAGTGACTCGGTAGCTTTGGGGTCAACCGTCATACCTGCGGCTCCTGATCAGCGTGCGAACCGACGCTGGTCCGCAGCCGCCAACATTAGTCGCGTGTGAGCCTGCGGTGGGTGACCCTGTGCGGACGGGCCGCGTCGGCTCCCATTCGCTCGATCTTGTTCTCCTCGTAGGCACCGAAGTTGCCTTCGAACCAGAACCACTTGGCCTCGTTGTCGTCGTCGCCCTCCCACGCCAGGATGTGCGTGCAGGTGCGGTCCAGGAACCAGCGGTCGTGGCTGATCACCACCGCGCAGCCCGGGAAGATCTCCAGCGCGTTCTCCAGCGAGGACAGCGTTTCGACGTCGAGGTCGTTGGTGGGCTCGTCGAGCAGGATCAGGTTGCCGCCCTCTTTGAGGGTAAGCGCCAGGTTGAGCCGGTTGCGTTCACCACCGGAGAGCACGCCGGCCGGCTTCTGCTGATCGGGTCCCTTGAACCCGAACGCCGACACGTACGCCCGCGACGGGATCTCGTTCTGGCCGACCTCGATGTAGTCGAGACCGTCCGAAACCACCTGCCACACCGTCTTTTTCGGATCGATGCCGGCGCGGCTCTGGTCGACGTAGCTCAGCTTGACGGTGTCGCCGACCCGCACGGTTCCGCTGTCGGGCTGTTCCAGTCCGACGATGGTCTTGAACAGGGTGGTCTTGCCGACACCGTTGGGGCCGATGACGCCGACGATGCCGTTGCGGGGCAACGTGAACGAGAGGTCCTTGATCAGCGTGCGACCCTCGAACCCCTTGTCGAGGTGGTCGACCTCGACCACCACGTTGCCCAGCCGCGGCGGAGCCGGGATCTGGATTTCCTCGAAGTCGAGCTTGCGGGTCTTCTCGGCCTCGGCCGCCATCTCCTCGTACCGGCCGAGACGAGCCTTGTTCTTGGCCTGCCGAGCCTTGGCGCCGGAGCGCACCCAGGCGAGCTCCTCCTTGAGGCGCTTCTGCAGCTTCTGGTCCTTCTTGCCCTGCACCTCGAGGCGCTCGGCCTTCTTCTCCAGATACGTCGAGTAGTTGCCCTCGTACGGGTACGCGCGGCCGCGGTCGAGTTCCAGGATCCACTCGGCGACGTTGTCCAGGAAGTACCGGTCGTGGGTGACGGCCAGGATGGCGCCCGGGTAGGCGGCGAGGTGCTGTTCGAGCCAGAGCACACTCTCGGCGTCGAGGTGGTTGGTCGGCTCGTCGAGCAGCAGCAGGTCCGGCTTGGACAGCAGCAGCTTGCAGAGCGCCACGCGGCGCTTCTCACCACCGGACAGGTGCGTCACCGGCTCGTCCGGCGGCGGGCAGCGCAGCGCGTCCATCGCCTGCTCGAGCTGCGAATCGATGTCCCAGGCGTCCTCGGCGTCCAGTTCCTCCTGCAGCTTGCCCATCTCGTCCATGAGCTCGTCGGTGTAGTCGGTGGCCATCAGCTCGGCCACTTCGTTGTACCGGTTGAGCTTGGCTTTGATCGCCACGCCCTCTTCGACGTTCTCCCGGACGGTCTTGGTCTCGTCGAGCTGCGGCTCCTGCATGAGGATGCCGACCGTGGCGCCCGGCGCCAGCATCGCGTCGCCGTTGTTGGCCTGGTCCAGGCCGGCCATGATCTTCAGCACGCTGGACTTACCCGCACCGTTGGGGCCGACGACGCCGATCTTGGCTCCGGGCAGGAAGGCGAGCGTGACGTCATCGAGGATGACCTTGTCGCCGTGTGCCTTGCGGACCTTGCGCATCGTGTAGATGTATTCGGCCATTGCCGCGGGGGTGCCTTCCGTCTTTGTCGTGAAATGCTCGCCGACCATCCTAGGCGCGCCACGGCCAGGCCTCGCGGCCGCGCTGGACGACGCCAGCGCGGCCACCGCCTCCGCTAGGCCGAGAAGGCCAGATCCGCCGTCTCCTCGACATCGTCGGCAGCGTCGGGCTGGTCCTCGGTCGGCGGCTCGGCGTCGACCGGTTCGGCCGGCTTGGCCTGAGGCTGCTCGAAGCGGATGATCGCCCGCGACAAGTCGGGGCCGACCGCCGTGGCCCGCATCTCCAGCGATGACCGCCGGACGCCTTCCTTGTCGTCGTACTCGCTGGTGAAGACGTCGCCGACGACGATCACCGGGGCGCCCTTGTACAGCCCGGCGCCGACGCCGCTGACCAGCTTGCCCCAGCAGTTGACGGTGATGAACAGCGAGTTGCCGGGCTCCCAGGTGCCGTCGCCGGTGCGGCGCCGGGAGTTACTGGCCACCCGGAAACTGATCAGTTCCTGGTCGCCGACGACGCGGCGGCGGAGATCGGTGACGATGCGGCCGACGACGGTCAGATGGGTTTCGAACATGGCTTGGGTCCTTTCGATTCGCGTGCGTTGCGCCTCCAGTGAGCCGCCGGACCCCGACAGCCGCGTTCCCCGCGTGGCCCCATAGGGGCCTGGCTGTGGATGAAAGTCGAACTGGGGATACATCGCGTCGATCCCCGACGCGGTCCTCAGCTTCCGTTTTCGCGCTGCGTCAGCTTCGCCAGCATCGCGTTGTAGGCAGCCAGATCGGCGTCGTCGTCGCGCTCGGCGGCGCGGTCGAGCCGCTTGGCGGTGCGCCGGTCACTTCGGCTCCACTGGACCAGCAGCGCGATCATCACCACCACGAGCGGGATTTCCCCTGCCGCCCAAGCGATTCCGCCACCGAGATGCTGATCGGCGAGGAGGTCGGTGTGCCAGCTCAGCTTCAGCGAACGGTAGAAGCTCTCCCCCAGCACCTGATCCATGCCCATCATCACCACGCCGAAGAACGCGTGCAGCGGCAGTGAGGCGAACACCATCGCGATCTTGGCCACCGCCGGCAGCGGGCGTGGCGTGGGGTCGACGCCGATGACCACCCAGTAGAAGAGGTAGCCGCTGATCAAGAAGTGCAGGTTCATCAGCACGTGCGCGCCGTGCAGGCCGGCCGCCGCGTCGAAGATGCCGCCGAAGTAGAGGCCGTAGAACCCGGCGACGAACACGATCGTGGCCACCACCGGATGCGTGAAGAATCGCGACCACTTGCTGTGCAGACCGTCGAGCAGCCATTCGCGTGGCCCGGGCGGGTTGCCCTTGCCCGCGGCGGGCAGCGCACGGAGCGCCAGCGTCACCGGTGCGCCCAGCACCAGCAGGACCGGGATCAACATCGACAGCAGCATGTGCGCGGTCATGTGCACGCTGAACATGGCCGGCATGTAGCGGCCCAGACCCGACGACGTGGTGAACAGCAGCGCCGCGCAGCCCAGCAACCAGGCGAACGTCCGGCCCGGTGGCCACGAATCACCGCGGCGACGTAACCGGATCACGCCGGCCAGGTACACAGCGGCGAACACGAGTGCCGCCGTGCCGAAGACCAGGTCGAAGCGCCAGTCCAGCAGGATCCGCGCGACGGTCGGCGGCCCGGCCAGGTCGTAGCCGATCCCGACTTCGGCCGGCGACGGGTCGGCCACCAGCGGGGGCGGCGGCGGGGTGCGCCCCAGACCTACCGCGATGCCGAATGTGAGGCCGAAGATCAGGGCCTCCACCGACGCCAGTCGGACCAGCACACCTCGGGCCTGCGGGTCGGCCTGCAGCGCGGCCACCGGCCCGCGGCGCTGCCGCCACCCGATGGCACCCAGCACGCACAGCGCGACGATCTTGGCCACCACCAGTCGGCCGTAGTCCGTGGAGAACAGGTCGCCAAGTCGAATCCGGACGAAGGCGTTGATCACCCCGGAGAGCCCCATCGCCACGAAGCACCAGAGCGCCACCGCGGAGAATCGCCGCGCCGCAAGGTCGGCGTGCTCGCCGCCGCGCAGCGCATGCACCAGCAGGGCCAGCAGCCCGCCGGCCCACAGGGCGCCCGCCAGCAGGTGGATCATCAGGCTGTTGGTGCCGATGTCGTGTGATCCGCCGGCCGAGGAGTGCCCGGTCAAGCCGAGCGGCACCAGCGTGATCAGCGAACCGGCCAGCAGCAGCGGCGTCCACGACCAACGCAACACCGCCCGGCCCGCAATAGCGACAGCCAGTGCCAGGAACGCCGTCCAGCGCCAGGCCCCGGCTGTGTCGACGAGGCCCGCCACCGACCACAGCTGGACCGGGTTGAGGTGCTCACGCAACGGCTGACCGGAGACGTCGGAGACGGTCAGCGGGACGAGCAACGCCGCGCAGATCGCCCACGCCCCGGAGGCGGCGACCCCGATCCGCAGCGCGCGGTAGCCGGCGACGTCGAGCACCCCGCTGTCCTGCGGTGGGACGAAGAACGCCGCGAACAGAAACGAGCCCACCGCCAGAACCGCCGCGATCTCGCCGGCGGCCTGCACGAACGGCAGGCCCAGCGTGGTGACGGGACCGGGATCGGGCAGGCCGGTCGCCGTCAGCGCATCGGCCAGAGACAGTGCGCCGATGCCGGCGGCGGTAATGCCGGCCAGCAGGGCCACCATCGACAACACCGGCCAGACCGCGGTGCGGCGGGCGGCAGGTGCGGTCATCGTTTCAGCGTATGGCTACTCGCGCAGCCTGAGCTCACGGGCATAGAACTGGGCGCTGGAGAGCTCGTGGATGCGGTCCATGTCAGTCAGGATGCTGCGCAGTTCGTGCAGGAACGCCGCTCGCCGCTCCCGCAGGTCCGGGCCGGCCTGCAGCAGATTCTGGTCCGCGGCGACTTGCCGCGCCGTCGTGAACAACAGCGCCGACACCGACTCGTTGCTGCGAATTCGGCCCTGGGCGGCGTACTGGGCGCCTACGCCCAGGGCCATTTTGGTGAGTTCCTTTTCCTCGACGTCGCTCGGTGCGTCACACAGCACGTCGGCGACGATCGTGTAGGCCTCGATGAACGGCCGCAGCATGGCGTGCGCCATCAACGGCTTCTTGTCGCGCAGCAGGTTGTTTACCGCGTCACCGCCCGCGGCGACCTGGATCTCCCAATCGCGTTGCCACGACATCTCTTCGGCGAGGTGCTCGCGGAAGGCCGCGGAATCGGCGAAGTAGAAGTCGAACTTCAGCAAGTCGCGCAGGCGCATCGCCTGATCCCAGAACACCTCCACCCGATCGCCGTCGGGTGCCCGGCCGGCATGGGCCAGCGCCAGTTCGGCGATCGAGGTCTCCAGGAACGCGTGAATCAGGGTGTTCCGGTAGAAGGCCGCCTCGTGCTCGTGCTCCGGCGCGATTCGCCACACCGGCTCGTGACCGCCGTCGACCCGGGTCACCGGATGACCGTTGGACAACGCGTCGACCGCGGCTCGCACCCCGTCCGGTGTGCGCAGCCTCAGCGCGCTGTTGGTGACCGGGTTTTGTTTGCGCTCAAGGTAATCCAGTGAGTCCTGCAGGGTGTGGTGCAGCTGGTTGAGCGTCAGCGCCCGGCCGCGGGTGGTGAGCAGCAGCGCCGACACCAGGCCGCTGGCGTTGATCGGTGTCACCCGCAGAATTCGCCACGCCACCTCGAAGGCCATCTTCTGCATGGCCAGTCGTTTGGCGGCCTCGTCCGAGGCGACCGAGCCGCCTGGTTCGCCGAGGTATTGGCGCATCGACACCGCCTCGGGGAAGCGGACGTAGATCTTGCCGTAGTTGCGTTCGCCCTGAGCCTTGATGAATTTGTACAGCCATTCGGCGCTCTCCGGCGTCTTCTCGCCACCACGGGCGTAGGCCGCGTATTCCGTGGTCTCGTGCAACTGATCGAAGCTGATCGACACCGGTTGCAGCAGAATATCCTCGCTGCGGCCGTCCAGATACGCGTCGGCGACGTAAGCGAGCAGTCCGAGCTTGGGCGGCAACATCTTTCCGGTACGTGACCGGGTGCCCTCGATCGACCAGCTGAGGTTGAATCGCTTCTCGACGATGTAGCCGACGAACTGCCGCAACACGTACTTGTACACCGGGTCGTCGAGCTTGCGGCGCAGGAAGATCACGCCGGAGCGGCGCATCAGCGGGCCCATGAAACCGAACGAGAGGTTGATCCCGGCGAACGTGTGCGCCGGCGGAAGCCGGTTCTCCTGCATCGCAACCGGGACGATGACCCCGTCGAGGTAGGACCGGTGCGACCACAACAAGACCGCCGGATGGTCTTCGAGGCCGCGCCGCATCGACTCGATTTCCATGCTGTCGTAGTCGATTCGGGGATCGAAGCCCCGGCTGAAGATCGCCCGCCCGAGGTTGGGGATCAGGTCGACCGAGAACCTGCTCCAGCCCGTGGCGAGCTCGTTGAGCATCTCCTCGGCCTTGGCGGGGTCGGCGTCGGGAATCTTCTCCAGGCCGTCCATGAAACGCGTCGAGGACATCAGCTCGTCGGTGATCAGTTGCGGCGACTTGTATTCCGGCCCGAGCAGCCGCAGTTCCATCCGCTCGATCGCGAGCCTCGCGCGGCGCAGCACGAAGCGCGCGAAGTCCCGGGGCTGTCGCCGACGGTGTTCTCGTGCCATTGCTGGCGCAGCTCGGAGACCTTCGCCGGTTCGCCAGCGACGATGCGGGCACGGGACGGATCGCGGCGAAGGATCCTGCGCTGCAGCACTTCTGGCGGTCGGTAGGTGTCCCGCCCGGAGATCAGGCCGACGACCTTGACCCTGGTCGGTAGACCGCCGGGCACCCAGAACACCCGCACCGGGACGACCAGGCGGTCCTCCCCGACGCCGAGTTCCTCGACGAGCTGGGCCACCACACCGGGCGGCGGATCGCCCGCAGGCAGGCGCAGCACCTCGACCTTGGTGTCGGGGTGTGCCCGCCGTTGCGCGTGCAGCCAGTCGTTCAGCAGCTCGAACTCCGCCTTCGACGACACCGATGCCAGCACCAGCGCGTCGTCGGTGGTACTGAAGTCGGCCAGGTGATCGGTGTGGGTCATCGGCGGCCCTTGGCGCTCGGCGACTGCGACTTGGTGGCTGCCTTCTTGGCCGGTGTCTTCTTCGCGACCGCCTTCTTGGCGGGCGCTTTCTTGACGGGCGCTTTCTTGGCGGCTTTCTTGGCCGGGGACTTCTTGTAGATGTCGTGCTCCGGCACCTCGCCGGTCGGCCAGTTCTTCAGCGTGTCCAGATACAGCTGACGAACCCCTTCGATCCGCTCCGACAGGTCGTCCAGCGTCCAGTCCGCGACCGAAAGAGGTGGATAGACAACGATATCCACCTCGCCAGGATTCATGGTCGAGGAATCCCGGGACGCGATCACCTGGGCGTTGCGGATCACGATCGGCACCACCGGAACCCCCGCGGCCATGGCCAGCCGGAAGGGCCCCTTCTTGAACTGGCCGACGGTCCGGGTGTCCAACCGGGTGCCTTCGGGCGCGATCATGATCGACAAGCCTTTGGCGACCAGATTCTCGACCTCGTGCATGGTTTCGAGCGCGGCTTTGGGGTCGTCCCGGTCGATGAAGACGGTGTCGACCAGCTTGCCCAGCGTGCCGACGACGGGGTCGTCCTTCAGTTCCTTCTTGCCGACGCCGGTCCAGTTGTCCCGCAACAGCGACGCCGTGATGACAGGGTCGGCGTTGTTGCGGTGGTTGAAGATGAACACCGCGGGCCGCTGCTTGCGGAGGTTCTCTTCACCAAGGACGTTGAGCTTCACCCCATTGACGGCCAACAGCAGGTTCGGGAACGCGGTGGTGAAGAAGTTCAGGCCACGCCGCCGACTGCGGGTCAGCGTCCCCCACCAGATGGCGCCGGTCGCGGCGGGCACCAGTGCGCCGACGCCGAGCAGCGTGCGCACCTGGCCCATCAGGCCGCCGCTGCCACGGCTGGAGAAGCGCAGGATCGGCCAGCCTCGCCGGCGGGCCACCGCGGCCATCTTGCCCTCGGGGTTGGTCGGCCGCGGGTTGCCGACCAGGTACATCAGCGCGACGTCCTCGTCACCGTCGGCGTAGAAGTACGACTGTTTGAGGTCAATGTCGTTGTCGGCGGCGAACTTCTGGACGGCGTTGGCCTTACCCGGGCCCCACAGGATGGGCCGGATCACCTCGCCGGTCAGCACGTCGTTCTCGTCGACCTCGAAGCGGTTGGTCAGCGTGCTCTCGATGCCGAGGAAGCGGGCCACCGGCTCGACCTGAAGGGTCAGCGCCGAGGAGCTGAGCACGACGGTGTGCCCGCGCTCCATGTGCGCGTGCACCAGTTCCCGCATCTCGGGATAGATTCGCTTCTCGATCTGCTGCACGAACATCCGGTCGCCGATCTCGTGCAGATCGCTCAGTGCGCGTCCGCGAAGGGCTTGCGACGCTTTGGTGATCAGCTCTTCGAATTCCAGTCGGCCGAGCTGATGGTTCAGGCCCGCGGCGATCATCGTAATGAGCTCTCCGATGCCCATGTCACGGCTGCGGAACCGCTCCCGAGTCAGGATCACGGCGGTGAACCCGGCCACCAGCGTGCCGTCCAGATCGAAGAAGGCCCCGATCTGCGGTCCCTCGGGGCTGGCCATCACCTCGGCAACCGAGCCGGGCAGGCGCATCTCCGTATCGCTCATCAGTAAGCCACCGATCCGTTCGGGCTGGGTTGGGCGGAGTCGTTGACGGCATCGGGGAATGATGCGGGCACCACGCGCGGCGGCGGATCACCGGCCAGCGACAGCACCTCGTCGAAACCGCCGCGCAGACACTGCGCGAACAGGTCCTCGTCGGTGATCGAGGCTCGGTCGTAGCGCGCGGTGACCGTCGCGAAACCGCCACGAGAGACCAGCACGACCATCATCGCGACACCGGGCAGCGGCCCGATCCCGTACTGCCGCAGCACTTTCGCGCCGGCGATGTAGGTGTCGCCGGCGTAGACAGGCACATTGCTGGCCTGCACGTCGGAGGCGATGACCGCGCCACTCATCGCCTCGAGGACGGCGTCGGGCAGTAGCCCGACGACCGGTGCGATGGCGCCCATCAAGTCGATGGCCGCCTCTTCGCGCCGAGAGGTCATCTGCTTGCGAATCTTCTGGATCCGCACCGCCGGGTCCACGACGGCGATCGGCGCGGCGAGGTTGACCCCGGCGAACCGGTTACCGCCGGCCGGGTCGGCCTCGGCCCGCAGGCTCACCGGCACCGCCATCGGCAGGCTGTTCACCGGTACGCCGAGCGCTTCGTGGTAGCGCCGCAGCGCCCCGCACAACCCGGCAAGGTAGGCGTCGTTGATCGAACCGCCCGCAGCGTGCGCAGCCGCGCGCAGATCGGACAGCCGCATTTCGATCGCTTCGCTGCGTGACGACAGGCTGCGCCTGCGCAGCAGCGGGGACGGGTCGGCGGCGCGGGCCATTACCCGACGTCCCGAGCGGGCGTAGTCGACGACGTCCCACACGGCCGTGCCGGGGTTGCGCACCACGCGCCCAACCACGCCCAGCCCACCGGTGACGGCACCGAGCAGCCCGCCGACGATGGCGCCGGGCAGCTGGTTGATCCCTTCGCGCATCAGGTCGTTGGGCGTGAGGTCCTGCGGCACCGGCAGTGGCGGCGCAGGCCGCGGCGCCGGCTCGCGTTCGAGGTCGTAGATCTCGGCGAACATCGCGGTGGCGCCGACGCCGTCGGTGACGGCATGACTGAGGTGCAGCAGGGTGGCGGCCTTGCCGCCTTCGAGTCCTTCGACGAGGGTGGCCGTCCACAGCGGCCGCGAGATATCCAGCGGCGACTGCAGGCTCACCTCGGCGAGGTCGAGGACCTCGCGCAGAGTGCCGGGCTCGGGAACGCGAACCCGGCGGACATGGAAGTCGAGGTTGAAGTCGGGGTCGACCACCCAGCGCGGTGCGGCCGTCGGCAGTGTCGGCACGACGACCCGCTGGCGCAGCCGAAGCACCTTGCGCGACGCGTTCTCGAACGCGTTCCGGAACCGGGTCCAGTCCGGGGTGCTGTCGAGGATTTCCAGTGCCATGATTCCCGACCGGGTCCGCGGATTGGCCTCGCCGCGATGCAGCAGCATGTCGAGGGGGCCGAGCTCGTCCGGCAGACCGTTGACGTCGACGGTCCCGCTCATCGATCCCACCTCATCGACACCAACATCCTCCCGTTCCGCGGCCGCCCACTGCGCCCACGGCTTGCCTCGCTTCGCTCGCCTGCGCGCCCCCAACCACGCTAGTCGGCGCACGGGGGTGGCGGGTCTCGATTGCGAGTCGGTTACCGCCTCACGCCAGGCACAGCGGCGGCAGCAGAAGCAGCACCGGCCACAGCAGCGCGGCCAACCCGTAGGCACCGACCTCCGCGCCGGCCGGGAGCACTCGGCCGAGCTGGACCTCGAGCTGCTGCACCGCGTCGGCGTGGAAGAAGCCCCAGACAAGTCCGATCAGCAGATAGGGAATGGCGAGCCACATTGCGATTTCGATCACCGCCTCGACGGTGACCTCGTAGCTGAGCAGTCGGCGCAATCTGGTCATCAACTGGTCCACGGCCCCTCCCCCAAATCTGAGAACACAGTTTCTCATAAATGGCTCTCCCCGGCGGCCGTACTCATTAGCATTGGGCCCACTCGGGGCGGGAGGACATCATGCTGACGAAAATTCGGTCGGTGTTGAACTACAAACTGACGATCGCGGAACTGATCGGCATCAACCTCTTGATTGGGATCCCTTATCTCGCAGTGGGTCTGGTGTGGTCGTCAACGCACACCGATCACCTGCACTCGATGCGCGGCGCCGACCTCGTGGTGTCGTTTCTGGGGTCGATCGTGTCGTGGCCGGTGCTGCTGGTCGCGAATGTCTGCATGACGTGACCGTTCGGCAGATCGTGGCGGCCGTCGCCGCAGTGGCGCTGCTGACGTTCGGCCTGCTCGCGCTGCGGTGGCCGGTGTATCTCCCCGATTTCGATCCATGGGGCGTACAGATCAAGTGCGGCAGCGGTTTTAGCTCCGACCTGGTTCAGGCGACATTCGCAGGCAAGGCCGACCAATGCCAGCGCGCGCTGGCGATGCGGCGGGGGTGGGCAATCCCGGTGGCGGCGTTGGGCTGGCTGATCGTGATCGTGTTGGTGGTGCCGTTGCTGCGGCCGCAGGAGACCGTCGCGGCGAGCTAGCGGCACGCCTTCCGTGGCCTCAGCGTTATCTTATTTTTACCTTATTTTTCTTAGAGTTCGTGTACGGTGGGTGAAGCCGCAACGGAAGGAACCCGCAATGCAGCCACTCGCCCGCGTCGTGTTGATCACTGGTGCATCCCGAGGAATCGGAGCCGAAGTCGCACGTCAGCTCGCCGCACCCGACACCCACGCGATCGTGCACTACCGCGAGAACGCCGAGCGGGCCAACGCCGTCGTCGACGCCATCCGGAGTTCGGGCGGCAGCGCCACGGCTCTGGCTGCCGACATCACCGACGGCGTCGAGGTCGAGGCGATGATGCAGTACATCACCGCCCACTTCGGCAGGCTGGACGCGTTGATCCTCAACGCGTCGGGCGGTCTGGAGATCGGCGCGGATCCGGGATACGCGATGCGGCTCAACCGTGACGCTCAGCGCCGCCTTGCGCTGCTGGCCATGCCGCTGATGCCGGCCGGCTCGCGGATCGTATTCGTCACCAGCCACCAGGCCCACTTCTATCCGCACAAGGCGGTGGCGAAGGGATACGGGCGAGTGGCCGCCAGCAAGCGGGCCGGCGAAACCGCGCTCTACGCAATGCGTTCCGAGCTGGACCACGCCGGCATCCACCTCACGGTGGTCTCCGGCGACGGGACCACGGGAGCGCTGCCGACGGTCGAAGGGTTTGCGACCAAGATCGTCAACGCCGCGGTCACCCCGAGCCCGTCGACGATCGTCTACGCCGGCGCCGCCGACTATCTGATGACGGTGGCCTGATCTCAGCTCGCTGAGCCGACCGCGACTCTCGGCGTACCGTTGCGCGCCGCGACGTGGCGGCCGTAGACGATGCCCATGAAGCTCGCGACGGCTTCTGCCGCCAGTTGGCAGCGCAGGGTCGCGATCGTGTCGAAGGCATGGTGAGCCTTGGGCAGCTCGGCGTAGGCCACCGTTGCCGGTCCTGAATATCGAAGTGCCGCAACAAAATCACGGGCCTGTGCACTCGGGATGACGGCGTCGCTCTCACCGTGCAGCACGAAGAACGGCGGGGCGTCACGATGGATGCGGTGCAGCGGCGACGCGTCGCGGTAGATCTGGGGATTGTCTTCCAGCCGGCGCTGGACGACGACATGCTCGAGAAGCGGCATCATCAGCGGATGCATCTTGTCGGTGGTGGTGAGGTCGTAGACGCCGTAGTAGGGCGCGACGGCCTGCACGCTGGTGTCGGCGTGCTCAAAGCCGGGCTGCAGGCTCTCATCCCCCGCGCTCAGCGCCGCCAGTGAGCTCAGGTGGCCGCCGGCCGATCCCCCGGTGATCGCGACGAAGTCCGGGTCTCCGCCGTACTCGGCGATGTTGGCCTTGACCCAGGCGATCGCCCGCTTGACGTCGATGATGTGCGACGGGAAGGCGTTGCGCGGGCTGCGGCTGTAATTGATGGTGACGCAGATCCAGCCGAGCTCGGACATCCGGGCCATCAACGGATAGGCCTGGCCGCGTTTGTCATTCACCGACCACGCGCCGCCGGGAACCTGAATGAGAACCGGCGCGCGGTAACCCTCGGGCAGATCGGGGCGGCGCCAGATATCGAGGGTGTTATTGCGGCCTCGGGGCCCGTACGAGATGTTCCGGGTGGTGGCCGCATACCGGCGCCGATGGTGCATGGCGTCGAGGACGGCGGCGACGTTGGGCCGGTGTCCCGGCTCTTCGTCGAGCGGATGCCGCACCTGGGAGGTGTAGTCCTTGCCGAAGGTCTCCTCCAGCGCGGCGTCGAGCACCTTGTCGGCTTTTTGGACGGCCAGGGCGCAGGCGACCCGCTGCAGCGGCGAGACCGTCGCGAGTGCGTGACCGGTGAGTACCTGTGGCGCGAACTCGGCGTTCAGCCACCCCAGCACCCAGCCGGCGGCGGCCGGTGAGCCGCGCAGCAACAGTGACCCGGTATTCAACGCCTGCGTACAACGCGCGGCGACCTGCTCGATTGGACTGCTCATGAGCTGCCAGACCCCCTTGTCCTTAGCCCGCCTAACGCGTTTGCCAACCGCGGATGCGGCGGGGTCTGCGTGTGCCAGTCGTCACACCATAACCCAACTTCGGCCGAACCTGAGGAATTCTTAGGAACAAAGGTCTTAAGGCCCTTGGGCGGCCAGGAACTGGGCCCGGCAAAGTGAACGTACGGTGGCTCCACGTTGGCCACGAACTTGCCTGACAGGAAACGCCGAGCAATTCACAGGACGATTTGTGAATGCTTCTCGAGGACCCCGCTCCTAGCTTCGCCGGTGGACTGGCAGCCCGTGTCGAGTCCACGTTCACGGCGGTCCCGCCGGTGCCCCTGCGCAGGCCGTTTCCCCGGCCCGCGCCCACGCGGCCGTTTCACCCCAATGACGCAGCTCAAGCTAGGCGGTTTGCCGAGCTGATGCAGGCCGAGATCGACGATCTCGAGGAGCTGATCGCGGTGGCCCAGCACCGCTGGACCAATCGCTGCGACGCCGGCTGGGGTGCCACTCGGACACCCGAGCCGGTGCTGCGACTGCGCGAAAAGCTCAAGGAAGTGCGCCGTTTGCAGGAGGCACTGGAGTCCCGCTTCGGCGTCGACTGACAGTTCCGCGGATCTTTGCTCAGCCAGATTTCAATTCACACTGAGCTACACGCGCCCCTTCTGGCAAATCTGCACCGCTAGACTGTCGACGCGCTGCCTCCGTAGCTCAGTCGGATAGAGCAAGGGCCTTCTAATCCCTAGGTCGCAGGTTCGATTCCTGCCGGGGGCGCTGGTCAGAGGTGGTATCTAGCCGTAGAGGGTTATGCCCTACGAACTTTCAATCCACATGTCCCGAGCTGACGCCGAGCATCGCGGCGTCAAAGACTTCCCACGCCTGGCTCCGCGTGCCGAACGCCCGGCTTAACTTCAGATATGCGCCTAAGTGAAGTTGAACCCGATGGCGGACTTCAGATGAGAACAAGCGCCGACCACCATCAACTCGGAGTCGCGCCTTCACAGCGCACCTGGGCATCTGCCGGGACGCGAGGAGAATCGGCCAACTGCGGCCGCCGGAGGGCGGCCTTCACCAACGTCCCCCGGAGAGTGGATCATTCCGCGGATAGCTACGAACAACTAGAGAGCAAGTTGCCGATCTGTGAGAGGTCAGTGCCTGTCCCACCTGATCTGTTCCAACCGCGGGTCAGCGACGTCAGCGCTTCTGCGGTGGTCGGTGGTGGTACAAAGACTTCACATGGGAGCCGCAGCGGTCGTCTACGTCGGTGATCTCGTCCGAATGCGGACATTCTATGAACGTTGTTTCGGGCTGGTGTCCGTCGACAACGCCGACGGTGAGTATTGCGTTCTGCAGTCCACTGCATGGCAGCTCACCTTGGTCCAGTCGGACGAGGCATTGCCCGCAACGAACCCTCCACCGCGGCGCAGTCAGACACCGATCAAGCTCGCCATGGAGGTTGCGAGCATCGCGGACACCCGTGCTCTCGCGATCGATCTCGGCGGAGGAGCCGACCCGATCACCGACGAGTGGCGCTTCGGAGACGAAATCCGCTGCGACGCGATGGATCCCGAGGGCAACGTCGTCCAGTTGATCGAACGCGACACGACCACCGAAACGAGTCCCGTCTTATGAGGCCGATCAGAAAGTGTCCCAACTCCCCCGTCTGAGGCCAGATGCTGGTGAATACGTCAGGGAACCCGCATTGGGTCGCATGTTCGATCCCTGCCGGGCCGCAGGGTTGTCCGTGGCTCGCGTCCCGTCATAGCAAGCGCCTGCCGATTCACTCACCTGTGCTGGCCGTCATGCACAGAGGCGCCTCGTATCGTCGGAACCATGGCCACCATTTCAGGCCCCCGCGTGAAGGTCGGCACGACTGACGGTGACGTTCGTGTGTCGAGCGGCGGGAAGCTCCTGCTGATTGGCTACGTCGGAGGCACGCTCACCATCGGACCGGGCGGTTACGCCTTGATTCTCGGCATGGTGGAACGGCTGGTTGTGGAGCCGGGCGGCAAGGCCAAGCACCGCGGATACTGCAGAGGCGATGTCATCAACGAGGGTGGTGAGCTTGCGGTCATGCGTGGCGCCGTGATCGACGGGACACTGCACGGACGCTCATGCACTCGGGTGGATCCAGGCGCGAAGATCGGCGAGGGACCGCCAGGCGGTCGCGGTCAATGACGTCAAGCAATTTCTGATGTATGAGTCCCTGTTCCGCTCCGAGCCTCTGTCGGACAGGGTGAAAAGGTTGGGCACCGCGGCGCATTCTTACCGTTGATAATCGACACCACCTTGTAGCGGACGAAGGCTGTCCCGTCGATCGAGTAGACCGGCGTGCCGTCTCGGGCAGTGAACTTCACGCCTTTCTGCATTATTTCGGCGATCCGCTGTTGATCTACGCCAGCTCGCTGTTGTCTTGCCGCTTCATTTGCCTGCACTTCTCGATACCACAGCGAGTTTTCCTTCGGCACAGTGCTTTTCGGGCTTGGGATCAAGTCCAACAAGCTCTTCTGCTTCGGACTCAAGTCGTCCAACTTCTGCAACGGGTTCAGAGTCGTTTTCCGATTGAGGAGCTCTTTGATTGTGCTGGTGACGAATCTATCCAGCGCACCCAAGGGGTCGGCCCTACTGGCCGGCGCAGTCGTCCCATCGCACCTTTAGGGAACGGACGCGATCGAGTCCTGCGTCGGCCGCGGTTTGCTCGGCGCATGCGTGGACGTCGACGGCCTTGACCGCACGACGGCCCGAGCAACCGTCCGCCAAATTCTGGCTAAGTCGGCAGACTGGCTATCAGTCAACACGAACCCCGGCGCCCCTTAAGACGCAGCGTGCGGGAAAGGTTTCATCTACGCTTGTTGGCAAACGTTCCAGCAAACTCAAACCGGGGGTGTCTCCGTGACTGCGCTCGAAACAGAGTTCGACCTGATGCAGTCGATCTACGACATCTCCGACGAGTTCTATGCCCTTTTCCTCGGCCCCACCATGGGCTACACCTGCGGGTACTACGAGCGCGACGGCATGACAACCGACGAAGCACAGATCGCCAAGTTCGACCTCGCGCTGTCCAAGCTGCGGCTGGAGCCGGGCATGACCCTGCTCGACGTGGGCTGCGGCTGGGGGCCGGCATGCAGCGGGCCATCGAACGCTACGACGTCAACGTCATCGGCCTCACGCTGAGCAAGACACAGCGCGACGCCGCGGAGGCCCGACTGGCCCGCATCCCTACCCGGCGCGATTTCGACGTACGCCTCCAAGGCTGGGAGGACTTCGACGAGAAGGTCGACCGCATCATCTCCATCGGCTCCATGGAGCACTACGGCCATCGGAAGTACGGCGCGTTTTTCGAGAAGACCTACGACGCGCTGCCCGCCGACGGGGTCATGCTGCTGCACACCATCTGCGGCTTTCACCCGTATGAGATGCACCGCCGAGGCCTGCCGCTCACCTTCGAGATGTGCCGGTTCATCAAATTCATCGTCACCGAGATCTTCCCCGGCGGCCAGCTGCCGTCGGCCGCGCTGATCGAAGAACACGTGGCCAAGACCGGCTTCACCTTGACCCGCACCCATTCCCTACAGCCGCACTACGTTCTGACGCTCGAGAGTTGGGCGGCCAATTTGGCGGCCAACCGCGACAGGGCCATCGAGGTGCAGTCGCAGGAGGTGTACGACCGATTCATGAAGTACCTGACCGGCTGCGCCGACCTGTTCCGCAACGGCTCGATCGACATCAACCAGTTCACTCTCGAGAAGTAGAGCCTCGCCCGCACAGACCTCTCTCCTGTCTGTTTTCTTTCTGCTGATTCCGCCGACGCGGCGAGCGTGTGCAGCGCAAAATCATCGACACAGGCCCGATCCGCGACACGGACCGAGCGCTCAAGCAGCAAGGAGACGGCGATATGGCTCGAAATGCCGGGGACGTTTATCAATGCGCCGAGTGCGGTTCAACATTGCGATACGAGAAGGACTGCCCGTGCTGTTCGGACTCCGCCCACTCCGAAATCTGCTGCGACAAGCAGATGGCGAAGGTCTCGAACTAGTTCAATCGTCAGTCCCGAAATAGGCACGCATCTGCGGCTGGGACTGCTCGATGGGTTTCACCACGACCGACAGCCATCCCACGGTGAGCAGCACGGCGGCCAGGTCGGCGACCACCAACAATGCCATCGGCGCATCCGGTCCGCCCGTGCGCACCCACCACAGCGCGCCGATGCCGATGACCGCGGCCAGACCACAGGCATAGGCAGCGACGCAGCACTCCCGGAACCGCCGCACTTTCAAGGCGAACGCAGATGCTCCGGCCGCAACTGCGAGGGCCACAGTGCCAATCAGCGGCACCCGGTAGGCCCCGGGTGCACGCACCTCACCGATCACGTCAATGCACCACGCCGCGGTAGAGGCTAGGAGGAGGATCGTCAGCGCAGCGTACCCGGCCCAACGACGTCTCTCGATCCACACCTCATCCAGTACGCGGCGTTCTATCCCCGCGAGAGCGTGTCGGATCGACTCTTGCCGAACATCTTTCACTCGATCCCCGTTCATCGACCGCACTACCGACCTCCTAGTCGGAATTGAGCGGCCGGTGGTTCCCGCGACCTATGGGCGATGAATCTAGGCGGGGTTGAACAACCGTCGTTCGACGATCGGACTGTCCCTCAGCTGACGTAGACCCTTGGCTGCCGCCAGCACGCCGAGGTCGGCGAGAGGTTCGATGATGACGACCGTCATGTAGGCGGCGCCGAAAGTCACGATGTCGTTGACGGTCTGGCCGGCGAAACCCTCACCATATAGAGCCCAGAACGCAACCCAGGAAACTATGCCGGCCTGGTAAGTAGTCGAAAGAGCAAGAGCCTGACGATATCTCAAGTCCACGTAGGGCGTTTCCCGTGCGATCACCTTGTGCGCGACGAACTGCAACGCGAATAGCGGCACGAGCAACGTCGTGACATTCATCCCGTATTGCGGCAGATCAAAGGGCGCGAAGAAGGCCCCCTGCAACAGCAGACCGCCCGCCAAACCGAAGGCAGCAGGCGCGGCACCGAAGATCAGGAACAGCGTCGACCCCAAGATGAGGTGCACTTCGGAGATCCCGACGGGGTAGTGCGGGAAGACCTGAAAAAACACGAACACCAGGGCCGTCGTCGCCGCGGTCCGGGACAGCAACGATCCCAGTCCCCGATCCTTGACCACTTTCGACGCGAGGTAGAGCGCGTACGCACCCGCTCCCCCAGCTGTGACGTAACTCAAGATGAGTTTCGGACCTTCGACAATTCCTGGTTCGATGTGCACGCCGGACCCGACCTCTCTCCTAAAGCGTTGGCTCGCAATAGAGTTAAACACGAATTCCCGAAATCGTCTTCGCTCGGCGCTTGTTCCCACAGAACCAACACTCACGGGAACTAGGCATTCACCGCATGCGACTAAAGAAGGCGTCTTGTGCGTCCGCTCCCTGCTGTCGACCCCGCACCGCCAGTCCAGATTGCCAGGGAACAACGTGACGCTCTGCGCCGACCATTCGATGTAGGACGCGGAAGCTCGCACTGCCCGGAAAGGCCATCGCATTGCAATGAAGAACCACAGCACCACCACGAAAGCTAGGCGCGCGTTCACTTCTGCGTTCGCTATCGCTGTCATCGCTGTAGTGACCGCGGCGCCAGCATGGGCACACGTGCACGTCGACGCCGACCACACGAACCCCGGCGATGACGCGATCCTGGCCTTCGAAGTGCCCAATGAATCCGAAAACGGAGCAGCCACCACCGAGGTCACCGTCACCCTTCCCGACCTGACCGAAGTCAGCGCCGAGCAGATTCCCGGCTGGACCGCACGCCTCGACCGTAACGTCGCGGCGGGGACGGTGAAGTCCATCACCTGGACCGCAGCGCCCGGCGCCGGCATCCCATCTGACCAATTCGCCATCTTCCGGGTGTCAGTGATGCTCCCTTCGGGCGACAGCGCCAGCTTCCCGACCACCCAGACTTACAGCGACGGATCCGTCGTGCACTGGGACCAGCCAGCCCCACCGGGCGGTGCCGAGCCGGAACACCCCGCGCCCACACTGACTCTGGGAGCCACGCCGCACAAGATGACCGACCCGCTGCGCCCGTCCACGTCGGCGAGCCCCGCATCGGACACCACCTCGCGGTGGCTGGCCGGCACCGCCCTTGTGGTCGCCGCGGCAAGCCTCGCGCTCACGGTGGTTCGCCGACGTTCATGAAGCCGGCGGCACCGACACGCCTCGATCAGCACGCAATTTTGCTGATGCAAACCACATCATCCTCGTAGTCTGGACACGCTGGCGGGTTCGGCACATCGGGGGTTGCTGTGATTGGTTTTTCGGCATGGTTGGGCGTGGGAGCGCTGACGATAGGTGTCGGCGCGGCTGCACTGGCGGGGTCGGGTACAGCCAATGCCGAGGCAGGTACCGGCACCTCAGCGCGACACCACGTCTCGGCGAGTCATTCGACCCGCCCCGCCGCCCACAGTTCGCCACGGCCGAAGACGTCGGCGACCGTGTTGGCTGCGAGCACCGTGGCAGGCGTCGCCGACCCCAAGCCCAGGCCGGTGGCAGCGGTCACCCGGCCCACCACGACCACCAGCGCCCCACCGACAGCTCACGCGACTCCGGTCCCGAATGTCACTGACCTGCTCAGACGCATCGTCATGCTGGGTAGCGATATCCAGCACTTCAACGTCGTGCGCGCGGTCCACAACGTCGAGCACGCGGTCTCCGGCGCCATCCGCGGCGGACTCCACACCGTGGTAGGCACCGTCGCCGCTGTCGCCAACGGCATTGCCAGCGCCGTCTTCGGGGTCGTCTTCATCGTGGCGCTTCCCGTCGAAATCCCGCTAGCGCTTTACTTTTTCGTGCAGCTGGTCAACTCACCACTGTGGTTCTAGGGATCTACCGCCGGTTCAGTTCTCCGGCAGCTCCGCGAACCGCTTCTTGACGTCGTTGTACCACCCCATCGACTTGATGGGGTGACGCCAGCGGCCCTTCATGTCTTCGCGCGCCGGCACGTGGGCGTCGTCGCCGCCGTTGACCACATCCTTGAGGTGCTGGTCCTGCGCCTTGATGATGTCGTCGGCGGTGTCACCGCGGTGCACGAGATCGCATGGGCCACCCAGGTCTTGGCAGGTCATGGTCTTCACGGGCCTCACTCCTCCTATCGGTGTCACACCCGGCCGTCCGGGCGCGTCAAGATGTTGACGCACCCAACGACGAAAGTGTGACCGCCCATGGTGAGTGACGATCAGCTCCGCGACGGCTTCGAGGCCGAACGCCCGCGCCTGCGGCGCATCGCCGGACGGATTCTGGGCGACGCCGACGCAGCCCAGGACGTGGTGCAACAGGCGTGGCTGCGGCTGCACGCCACCGACGAACCGATCGACAACCTTGCGGGCTGGCTCACCACCGTGACCTCGCGGCTGTGCCTCGACCGGCTGCGGGCCCGCACACCGGTGCCGACCGAGTCGATCGAGGTCGAGGAGACCGCGCCCGACCCCGCCGACGACGTGGTACTGGCCGACACCGTCGGCATCGCCCTTCAGGTGGTACTCGACCGGCTGACACCAGCCGAACGGGTGTCCTTCGTCCTGCATGACAGCTTCGGTGTGGACTTCGAGCTGATCGCGTCGATGCTCGACACCACCCCCGTCGCCGCTCGCAAGCTGGCGTCTCGGGCGCGAGCCAAAGTGCGCCCCGCATCGCCCGAGGATGCGCTCGCCGACTGGGAGGTCGTCGACGCGTTCATGACCGCGGCGCGCGAGGGTGACTTCACCCGGCTGTTGCAACTCCTCGCACCCGACGTGACGGTCTCCGCCGACGCCGCGGCGGCCGCTCTGGGCACGCCGGCACACATGGAGGGCCGCGACGAGGTGGCCACCTTCTTCAACGGCGCTGCCGCGGCAGCGTTTCCGGTCTTCGTCGACGACCGTCCCGGGTCGGCCTGGATTCACCGCGGCGAGGTCAAGGTTGCGTTCGACTTCACCATCGAGGATGGGCAGGTGCGCCGTCTCCAGTTCCGCGCCGAGCCCGAGGTGTTGGCCGGGGTGCGACGCCGAGAGGGCGCCGCTTCCCGGGGTTAGACCGCGGCCTGCTCCTCGGCGCCCGGCGGTTCCACCACCACGACGGTGCCGCCACCGACCCGCTTCGCGCGGTACATCGCCTCGTCGGCGCGATGCAGAATCGAGTCGAGATCCAGTGGTACACCGTCGACGTGCTCCCAGGTGACCCCGACACTGAACCGAAGAAACAGCCCGTCGGGGCTACGCAGCGTCAGAGCCTGCACCCGCCTGACGAAACTATCCAGGTCGTGCTCATCCAAAAGGCTTGCCACAAGCACGAATTCGTCGCCACCGATCCGCGCCGCAATGTCACGGGTCCGAATCAGCTTCGCCAGCTGCTCGGCCACCACTCGCAGCGTCGCATCACCGGTTCCGTGCCCGTGGTCGTCGTTGAGCCGTTTGAACCCGTCGAGGTCGATGACCACGACGGCGAGCACCGAACCGCGCGGACTCCGAGCCCACGTCGTCCCGGTCTCGGCGTAGAGACCCCGCCGGTTCAGCAGCCCGGTCAGGGAATCGCGGTTCGCCGCATACGCAGTGGCGCTGAGGCTACGGCGAGTGCCCTCGATGACCATCGCCGCGATCGCCGGCATCACCACCACCGTCGTCAGGGCGGGCAGGAAGTACAGCGAGAGCTCGGCAAGCGGCGCCCCGTCGAACTGCAGTCCCACCCACGTGAGGGCCACGATCGTCGCGGTCGCGAAACCGCAGTGCAGGAACAGCACCCGATAGCCCAGCAGCACGGCGGCGAAAACACCGATCAGGCACATGTAGACGGTCGCCGCCAACCGCGCCTCGGGCGCGGTGAGCGTGGCGGCGGACACCGCGAGCGCGACGTCACCCCACACGGCGAACGCGACCGCCTGCTTATAGCCCGGCCACGGGCGGGCCAGCCACAGACCACCGATGAGCAGGGCCGATATCAGCAAAAGCAGGTGAACGCCACGAGCGAGCAGGCCGTGCGGTCCCAGCGGCTGGATAGATTGGATCTGCTCCAGCGAGCTGAGTAGACCAAGGCAGATACACGCCACCCCGATGAAGATGCGGATCGCAGTCAAATAGCCGGTCGCGCGCAGCACCGCGGTAGCGATGGCGAACTCGCGCTCACCCATGCGAAGGCCTTTGACGTAGTAGTCAGTATGTGTGGCGGATGCTATCGGTCACCACTGACGGTGGCTATAGCCTTCTGGTCACACATCCCCGCCTGCGGCGGTGTAGGCCCGCCACCCGCCGAACTCGGTGATCTCCCGCTGTCCCTCGACCAGCGCGGGCTCCCCGATCACGCCGAGCACCGTCGAGCCATCATCGAGGTTCACCTTGCCGATCGACAGCCCAGGCGGCTCGGCGAGCAGGATCCCGGCAAGACCCGCCGCGGGCACCTCCCACACCTCGACGGCCACACCCACGCCCGAACCGTCGGTGACGCGAATCATCGCCGGATGCTCGTCATTGATCGTCCACAGTCGGTACACCGGCTCGGTGGTGGCCTCCCGCAGGAACGTGGCTCCGGCGGCGGCCATGTTGGGCGACAGTTTCAGCCCCCGCATCAGTGTTCCGTTGACCGCCAACAGCACTGCGTCACTTCCCTTCTCCTCCACTGCGGGACCCGTTGCGTCGCCGACGATCCGGGTGCCCGATGTACCGGCCAGGATGGCCGGGATCTCCTCTGCGGCGCCGATGACGCCGACGGAACCGGGCGTCGCGGCGACGAAATCGGCGACCGCTTCCACTTTGGGTTCCATCGACCCCTTACCGAACTGGCCTGAGGCGATGTAGTCCCGGGCCTGGGCCACCGTGATGGTGTCCAGCCACGTCTCGGCGGGCGTGCCGAACCCGATGGCCACCCGCGGGACCCCGGTGGGGATCAGCAGCAGCTCGGCACCCAGCTCGTGGGCCAGCAGGCCCGAGGCAATGTCCTTGTCGACGACGGCCTCGACGCCGACGACCGTGCCGTCGGGTTCGAGCGCCACCGGAATGCCGCCGCCGCCGACCGCGATGACGATGGCGCCGTCGTCGAGCAGCCGCCGGATCACATCGGTTTCCAGGATGGTGGTCGGTCGCGGCGAGGCCACCGTGCGCCGCCAGCCGCGGCCGGCGTCCTCGGCGATCGTCCAGCCCAAGCTGTCCGCCAGCGCCCTGGCCCGCTCCTCGGTCAGGAACGAGCCGACCGGTTTGGTGGGGTTGGTGAAGGCCGGGTCGTCGACGCTGACCACCGAGTGCGTGACGAGAGCCACCACCGGTCGCGACAAACCGCGGCGGGCCAGCTCGTTACGCAGAGCTTTGACGAACATGTAGCCGATCGCGCCCTGGGTGTCCGCCACGGCGTAGTCCACCGGAACGGGATCCACCTCGTCCTGCGCGAGCTCCGAGCGTCGCAGAATGAATCCGACCTGCGGGCCGTTGCCATGGGAGACAACGAGTTTCCAGCCTTGTTCCACCATGTCGATCAGCGGGCCGACGGTGCGGCTGACCGTGTCGTACTGCTGGGGAATGGAGTCGTGTTCGGCGTCGGTGACCAACGCGTTGCCGCCGAACGCGACGATCGCGGTGCTCACTTCTGCAGTCCCGACGCCAGCGCTGCCAGAGCGCCGGTGAAGCAGTCCATCGGCGCGGTGGTGATGCCCGCGCCGATCTGCCCGACACCGGCCTGCCGGTGCGCGATCCCGGTGTTGATGATGGGCAGGATGCCGGAGTCGGCGACCAGGCGGGCGTCGATTCCGGCGGGTGTTCCGCCGAAGTTCAACGGCGGCAGGGTGAATGCGGGGTTGGCGCCCAGCGTGATGGACAGCATCCGGCGGCTGTTGGCGGTCGCGTCGGCCGGGGTTCCGCCGACGAACTGGACGATCGCCGGCGAGGCAGCCATCGCGAAGCCGCCCAGCCCGTTGGTCTCGGTGATCGCCGAGTCGCCGAGGTCAGCGGCCGCGTCGTCGACCGTGTAGCCCGGGAAGTACAGTCCGTCAACAGGATTCGCGGGCGCTTGGAACCACTGATTGCCGGTGCCGGAGAGCTTGATACCGAAGTTGACCCCGTTGCGGGCCATCACCGTCACCATACTGCTGCCCGGCACGTCGGCAGCGGCGTCCGACATCGACTTGGCCGCGGCCATCGAGATGTTGAGGAAGAAGTGATCGTTGCCTGCGACGAATTCCAGTGCCCGCCGCACCGCGTCGGAGGCGAGCTCAGATCCCAGTAGTGCCAGTGTCAGCCGCTTGAACAGCAGCCCGGATGCGGCGGCGTTGCGGTTGTGCAACTCGTCGCCCATGTGCAGTGCCTGGGCCATCAGCGGTTTGAGGTCGGGATCGGCCAGCCCGCGCACCGCGACCTGCATGGTGGTGAAGAAGTCGCTACCGAGCCACCGCAGTCGGTTGAGCACGTCGGGCGAGTTGGCGCCGAACCGCAGCACCTTGCCCAGCCCCTCGTTGAGGTTGCTGTACGCCCGGTTTCCGGCGGCGGTGTTCTCGACCACCCACACCGGCATCGAAGGGCTGATGATGCCGGCCATCGGTCCGACCGCGCCGTGCTCGTGGCATGGCTCGAGCGCCACTTCCCCACTGCCTGCGAGCTTTTCGGCGGCGTCGAGGTCGTCGGCCCAGCCTTCATAGAGGATCGCCCCGGCGATGGCGCCGCGCTGCGGTCCGCACATGTCGGGCCAGTCGATCGGCGGCCCAGCGTGCAGGATGCGGCGCTCACCGGGACCGAGCCCGGCCATCACCTCCCCGGCGCGGACCAGGTCGACCAGTCGCGGTTGCGCGCCCAGGTACCGGTCGAAGGCGACGGTGTTGGCGGCTTCGATGCGCGGGTCGCCGATCAAGGTGGCCAAGGTCCAGCCCAAGGCCGGGTCGGCGCCGGCGGGCGGAGCCCAGGTGACGGAGGTGGCCCGGCCGCCGGCCGCGGTGATGTTCGAGGCGAAACTCTGCAGCCCGACATTGACCACGCTGAGATCTTGCTGGAGAAGCTCTTTCATCGGTCTCCTCCCCGCGCGGTGACCAGTGTCGCGGACCACAGGGCCGCCTCCGCGTTGCTCGAGGCGACCAGCACCCCGGCCGACTGCAGGGCGGCGACGGCCTTGGTGCGGTCCTGCGGGTCCAGTTCGGTGCCGCAGACGTATCCGACGAACGCGACGGTCCGCCCCTCGGCACGGGCCGCGGCCGCGCCGGTGTCGATGATCGAAACCAGTTCTGCCGTCGGATCATCGGCCGAGCCGTAGCCCAGCACCACGTCGAACAACACGACTGCCGTGGCGGGGTCGGCGATCTCGGCCCGGATGCGAGCATCCTTCTGCGACGGGTCGATCATGGGATGCGGCTTGCCGCGGGTGAATTCATCATCACCCATGTCGAGGATGGTGTGCCCTTGACTCGTGCGGAGATCGGCCGGCGCGGTGTTGCCGGCCACCGGGGTGTTCGACTGGGCGGTCACTCCGTGGGCGTGGTGTATCAGCTGCGCTTCGTAGCAGAAGGTGCCGCCGGAGAAGATGCCGCGGACGTAGCGCTGACTGGGCGCCATAGCGTCCGCGAGGTCGCCCAGCGTTCGGCTCATGTCAGCTGAGATGGCGATCTCGGTGGCGGTCGGCTGCCCACCACCGGCCAGTTCGACGGCCATGTCCGCAGCCTGCGCAAGCGAAGCCGCTGCGTACACGCCGTCTCGGGTGATGGACGCGGGATCGGCGCCGAGGAAGATGACGACAACCGGTTTGGCGCTGTCCTGTGCTGCGGCAAGCACTTTCGCGGCCACCGTCGGCGACGGCGGCTTGGACACCAGCACAATCACCGTGGTGGCAGGGTCGGCGTCGAGGGCGGCCAAGCCGTGCAGCATGGAGATGCCGCCGACCGCTACAGCCAGGTCGTGGCCGCCGGTGCCGAGCGCGTGCGAGACCCCCGAACCGTTCTGATGGATCCGGACGGTCACCTCCTGGGTGCCGGTGCCGGAGGCGCCGACCACCCCGATCGGGCCGCGTCGCACCACGTTGGCGAAACCCAGCGGGATCCCGTTGATGATCGCGGTGCCGCAGTCCGGACCCATCACCATCAGATCATGGGCTTGGGCGTAGTCCTTGAGCGCCAACTCGGCTTCCGGGGTCACGTTGTCGCTGAACACCATCACGTCCAAGCCCAGCCGCAGTGCCTTCATCGCCTCGGCGGCGGCGTAATCGCCGGGCACCGAGATCAGCGCCAGGTTGAGCGCGGGATCGGCGGCGACGGCCATCTGGATGCTGGTGGTCGGTGCCGCCGACGCCTGTTCGCCGCTGTCGGCAGGCGATGCCGACAACAGCGTGTCGGCCACGGCGAGCGCTTCGTCGCAGGCTTCCTGGCTGCCCGACACCGCGACAATCAGATCGTTGGGCCGGACATCGAATGCGCCGAGGCCGGCTTGGGCGAGGTTGTCGACATTGGTGGCCGACGCCATCACCACCGACGCGGCCTCGATGCCGGGTATCGACGTCACCCGCGCCGACACCGTCATCAAGGACACCGAGTCCTTGTAGAGGTTGGGATAGAAACGCGAACTGGTGCCCATGCGTCAGGATGTCGCCGCGATGAACTCGTCGGCGTCGGCCACCCACCCGAAGATGGCGCCCTGCGCCTTGATCATCTCGAGCGCCACCCGCTGGAACTCCGGAAAATACGACGCAACGCAGTCGCTGAGCACCAGGCATTCAAAGCCGCGGTCGTTGGCTTCGCGAACTGTGGTGTGGACGCAGACCTCGGTGGTCACCCCGCAGACCACCAGCGTCTTGATGCCGCGGTCAGCCAGGATCTGGCCGAGGTCGGTGGCGTGGAAGCTGCCCTTGCCGGGTTTGTCGATCACCGGTTCGCCGTCGATGGGATACAGCTGATCGATGATGTCGTGACCCTGCTCGCCGCGAACCAGTATGCGGCCCATCGGACCGGGTTCGCCGATGAACGTCTTGCCGCCGCGGTGCAGCTTGGCAGGCGGGCAGTCGGTCAGATCAGGGCGGTGCCCCTCGCGGGTGTGGATGACCAGCATGCCGATCTTGCGAGCCTGAGCCAGCACCCGCTCAATCGGTTCGACAGCGGCCAATAGCAGAGAGGTGTCGTTGCCGAGCGCCTCACCGAATCCGCCGGGCAGCACGAAGTCGCGCTGCATGTCGATGATCACCAGCGCGGTGCTCGCGATGTCGATATCGAGCGGGAAGGGCTCCGCGTTGATCGTTGCCACCTGTGGTTCCCTTCTGACGGCCGGTCTGGCGGATTCATTGAAACGTAACCGGCAGCCGATCGCGCGGGTGAACATTTCGGCGGTGTAAACAATCTCCCGCGACGGACCGCAAGTCGATCGCAAGTGTCTTACAAGTGCGACCGGCCATGGTCGTCGCATGAAAACACCACAGCCCGTCACCGTCACCCCCCGCCGGCCCCACGACCCCGAGCCCGACCTGATCGGCATCACGCTGGCGCACCGGGCGATGCTCACCGACGTCGGGCGTCTGGCCGCCACGGTGACCGACATCGGCGAGGGCAGGCAGCGCTGCTCGACGCGGCGCGCCCAAGCGATCGCCCGCTACACCGACCTGCTCTGCGAATCCATCCACCACCACCACACCGTCGAGGACACCGTGCTGTGGCCGGTGATCGACGCCTGCGCGAAAGACATCGTCGACCTGACCGAGCTGACCGACGACCATGCCGCGCTGGATCCACGCCTTGAGATCATCGCGCATCGGGCGAACGCGTTCCGGGTCGCCGGTGGTGACCGCCGGACCGCCGCTCTACTGGGTGCCGAGCTGACCGATCTGCGCAACCTGCTCACCGAGCACATCGCCGAAGAAGAACGCGACGTCTTCCCGGTGATCCGCCGGCATGTGTCGGTGGCCGATTGGCAGGTCGTGGAGAAGACGGCACAGCGGACGGGTCGGCTGACGTTCGACGGGCCACGCACGGTGGGGGCGGCCACCGACGACGAACGGGCGGCAATGGCCAAGGGAGTCAGCCCCGTTCTTCGTCTGCTGTTGGCCGTATTGGCCTGGCGGCACCGCAAATTCGAGAATGAGGTGTTCAGCGGCTAACCCGGTCGACCAGCCGGGCCGCCTCCCCGCCAGCTGAGTCTTCAGCGCAGCGGCGGCGGCCCGGTACCGTTGCGCGGCGCCGCCGTCGCCCAGCAGTTCGGCGACGGCGGCCAGCGCGTCATCGACCGGGCCTGCCAGCAGGCTGCCGTTGTCGAGCCCTGCCATCCGGCCCGAAAACGGTTGCAGTTCTTCAGCACACCGGGTCGCGGCGTCGGCGTCGCCGAGCGCGGCGGCGGCGTGCGCCCGCAGCGTCGTCATGGCCAGCCAGTAGTAGGACCGCTCGACCGGCTGTTGGTTCGCCCAGATCTGCCGGGCCTCAGCCTCACGGCCGGCGCTCATCAGCGCCAGGACCGCGCCGTCGGCGATGGATGTCGAGACGTACATGTGCACGGCCAGCAGATCGTCGGCCAGGGGTGCCAGTTCTCCGCGGGCTACACCCGCGGTGAACCGGCCAACCAGGCCCATCTGCGCGCCGTTGGCCGTGCCCTGCTCGGCCAACCGGCGGGCGGCGGCGACGTAGCGACGCTCACCCTCGTCGGCCCGGCCGGCCAGCACGCTCAGCTGAGCGGTGAACACCTCCAGCACCGTCAGCAGCGGCGCCAGCTGTCCGGTGCCGGCCCTGGCCACCGCAAGGTCGACGTGGTCAAGGGCGGCCACCAGATCGGAGCGGCCGGCCGCGGCCAGGAACGCCAGCCAGTGCGCGACGGCCTGATAGTCAACGGCAGCGGATGCCTCTGCGACGGAGAGGAATTCGTCGGTCAGTCGCTCGCGTTCGTGGGCCAGATCAGGACCCAGCGCGGCATAAGCACGCGCGTTGAGCGCCGCGCACAGCAGCCGACCGTGTGCCTGCGGATCTCGTTCGTACAGCGCGCGCGCCAGCGTGAGCGCCTCGGCGCTCGCCGCCAGCGCGGCGTCATGGTCGGCGCCCTCCAACTCGGCGAACAGCGTGGTGAGCAGCCGCACCCGGACCTCCGACGACAGCTCGCCGCGGAGCACCCGCTGCAGCGGGCCGACGATATCGGCGTCCGCGTGATCACTGATCCGCACCCGCCAGATCAACGGCGCATCCCACGCCGTCAACACCCGGGCGACGCGTTCGTCGGAGCCATCGGCAAGCGGCAGAGCCTCTTTCAGCGCATCACGGGCGGCAACCACATCACCGACCCGAGCCGATGCGGCCACCCATCCGCAGTAGGCGTCGATCGTTCGCTCGACATCCGGCGGGCCGGCCTCGGCGCGGTTCGCCAGCTCCAGCATCCGGACCGCGGCCTGCCATTGCCGGGCCGCCTCGGCAGGGGCGCCAACCCGGTCCGCATCGCGGCCTGCGGCCATCGCGAGTTCGGCGGCGGCCGCCGCGCTGGCCGGTGTCGCCGCCGCGACCGCGTGATAGGCCAGCGCTGCCGGATCCGTCGACCGGGCCAACAGCAGGTCGAGCACCGCCGCGTGCAGACGAGAGCGACGCAGTAGTGACGTGTCTTCGTACAGTGTGTCGCGCACCAATGCGTGCGCGAACCTGACCTGGCCGGGGCCGGGCTCCTCCAGCAGACCGACCAGCACCGCGGGCTCCAGTGCCTCGAGCACATCGTCGGGATCGCGCTGGGCGAGTTCGGCGAGCAGATCGACGTCGATCTCCCGGCCGAGCACAGCGGCCTGACGGAGGGCGGTCACCGTCGCACCGGGAAGGCGAACGAGTCTGCGCCGCAGCACATCCCCCACCCCCGTCGGAACCGCGACCCGTGCGGTATCGAGTCCCTCCGACATCATCAGACGCGCGAGTTCCCGCACGAAGAGCGGGTTGCCGCCGGTGCGGTCGTGCAACAGCCGCGATTCGTTCTCGGTGAGATCGGTCAGGCCGCAGTCGGCGGCGAGCGCCGTCGTCGCCTCCGCCCCCAAACCGCCGATGCTCAGGTGCGCGACGGTGCGCACCGCGAGCGCGGCGCGTGCCGCCGCCAACTCGGTTCCCGACTCCGACGGCCGGTAGGTGGCCACCACCAGGACCGGCCGGTCCTGCAATTCGTGGACGACCAACCGCAGCAGCTCCAGGGTGAGGCCATCAGTCCGGTGCAGATCGTCCAGAAGCACCGCGACCGGTTGGACGGCGGCGGACCTGCCGATCACATCCGCGACGGCATGCGCTGTCCAGAACGTACTTTGGTCGTCGGCGGTGGTGTCGGCCTCGTGGAGCAGTGGCGCGAGGGCGCGGATGTGACGTTGATCGGCCGCGGCGAAGGAATCGCTGAAGTGCCGCAGCACTTCCGTCCAGGCCCACCCCGGCGGCGCGCCGTCGACCTCCGGGCACCGCCCGGCTGCGACCGTCCAACCGGCGGCGCGCAACCGAGCCGCGGCGGCGTCGGTGACGGTGGTCTTTCCGGCGCCTGCCTCGCCACCGACCCACACCAGGCGGCTGCCGCCGAGGCGGGCGTCGTGGGCGGCAGCGTCGATCGCCGCCAGCTCACGGGAACGTCCATGGGGCGCTGAGGGTTCGGCGATATCCGGAACATGAGTCGGAGCCTTCGGGAGCGGTAGAGCCGCCGGTTGACCGTCGTCGAGATGCGCGGCGTGGCTGAGGATGTCGCGTTCGAGATCGCGCAGCGCCCGCCCCGGTTCGAGTCCCAGCTCGTCGGCGAGATGATCGCGTGTACTGCGCAACACCGCCAGCGCGGCGGCCTGCCGACCAGCCCGGTACAGCGCGGTGGCCAGGATGGCGGCCGCGCCCTCTCTGGTGGGGTGCTCGAGGACCATGCGTTCCAGCGCGCCGACCACGGCGCTGTGGTGGCCCAGCGCCAGCTGGGCCGACGCCCGCAATTCGATTGCAGCGAGCCGCAATTCCGCGAGCCGGGCGATCTCGGCGATGGCCCACGCGGCATCGGACACCTCGGCGTAGGGTTCACCGGCCCATTGGTCGAGGGCCGCGGTAAGTAGTTCGACCCGCCGCGCCGGGTCGGGTTCGGCCTCCGCCGCCCGCACCTGCTCGTCGAACCACCACGCGTCGACGGAATCGGTGGGCAGCGCCAGCCGATAACCGGGTGCGGCGCTGACGATGATCCCGGCCGGGGCCCGCCGCGCGCGGTCCGGTTCGAGTACCCGGCGCAGATGCGACACATAAGCCTGAAGGGCGGACAGAGCTTTCGGCGGGGGTTCGCCGTGCCAGAGATCCTCGATGAGTCGGTCGACCGACACGACTTGGCCCTTGGCCAGCGCCAGCCGCGCCAGCAGGGAACGCTGGCGGGGTCCGCCCACGTCCACCGGCGTCGAATCGTGCCAGGCCCGGACCGGACCCAAGACGGCTACCCGGACAGGTTGCTGATGCGGTGCCGCCATGATGATCCGACCCTAACTGCTAGCCTCCCCAAGATGGAGACTTGCAATGTCTGACCTGGTCCTTTATGAGGTCATCGATCGCGTCGCGCTGATCACCGTCAACGATCCCGACCGGCGTAACGCCGTCACCGACGCGATGTCCCAGCAGTTGCGCGACGCCGTCGCGGCGGCCGAGGCCGAGGCTCATGCCGTGGTGATCACCGGCGCGGGTAAGGCCTTCTGCGCGGGCGCGGACCTGTCCGCCCTCGGCGCGGCCGCCAAGGAAGGGCTCGAGCGCATCTACGCCGGCTTCATGGCCGTCGGCCGGTGCACCCTGCCGACCATCGCGGCGGTCAACGGCGCTGCCGTGGGTGCCGGGCTGAATCTGGCGCTGGCCGCCGACGTCCGTATCGCGGGGCCGCACGCATTGTTCGATCCCCGGTTCCAGAAGCTCGGCATCCACCCCGGCGGCGGAGCGACCTGGATGCTTCAGCGTGCGGTCGGTCCGCAGGTCGCCCGAGCGGCGCTGCTGTTCGGTATGCGCTTCGACGCCGAGGCTGCGGTGCGGCATGGTCTTGCGCTGACCGTCGCCGAGGATCCCGTCGCGGCTGCGCTCGAGCTGGCCGCCGGGCCCGCTGCCGCACCGCGCGAGGTCGTGCTGTCCACGAAGGCGTCGATGCGCGCGACCGCCATCCCCGGGTTCCTCGACACCGATCATCACGAGGCGGCCAAGGACATCGAGCTGGGCCCGCAGGCCACCTCCATCGAATCGCCGGAGTTCAAGGCCAGGCTGGCCGCTGCGCAACAACGCTGAACTGGCTGGTTGCAATAGGCAGGCAATTGCCTGCATAATTCATCCGTGGACGCGGACGCGGTCTTCAAGGCGTTGGCCGACCCTGGCAGGCGACGGCTGCTCGACATGCTTCATGAGCGTGCGGGGCTGACGCTCGGCGAGCTCTGCGAGGGGCTCGACATGCGCAGGCAGTCGGTCAGCCAGCACCTCGAGGTTCTCGAGAGCGCAAACCTCGTCACGTCGGTGCGCGATGGCCGCCGCAAGCTCCACTACCTGAATGCGGTACCGATCCACCAACTCCAGACCCGCTGGATCTGGAAGTTCGAGGAGCCTCGGCTGGCGGCCCTGGCCACGATCAAGCAGTACGCGGAGGAGAGCGCAATGTCAGAGACCATCCCCGATTACGTCTACACCACCTACATCCATGCCAGCGCGGAACAGGTGTGGCATGCCCTCACCGACGCCGAGCTCACCGCGAAGTTCTGGGGCCATGCGCAAGTCTCGGAGTGGCGGGTGGGCGGCCGGGTCGAGCATGTCCGGTCCGACGGGTCCGGCATCGTCGACGTCGCCGGCACCGTGATGGAAGTCGATCCCCCGCGTCGACTGGTCTTCGGCTTCGGTGAGCCCAGCGATGATCCAACTACCGAGGAAAGCATCGTCACGTTCGACATCGAACCCTTCCGCGACATCGTGAAATTGACTGTGACTCATACGAATTTCCAGTCTCCCGCGGACCGGGAGTCGGTCGGGCAGGGTTGGCCGACGGTGTTCGCCAATCTCAAGACGCTGCTGGAGACCGGCGACGTACTGCCCACCGCTCCGTGGGAGTTTCACGCCCACGTCTGACGTCGAGCGTGCGAGTTGTCGTTGGTGAATGGTCGATTTGTCGCCGACGACTCGCACGCTCGGCATCAACCGCCTAGAGATCGAGCAGCGCCGTCTCCGGGGTTTCGATGAGTCCGCGGAGATCGGTCAGGAACGCGGCGGCCTGCGCCCCGTCGGCGATGCGATGGTCGAATGCGCACGTGAGCGTCATCGTCGGCCGGGCCACCACTGCGCCGTCGACGACCACCGCCCGCGGCTTGAGTGAGCCCATCCCGAGGATCGCGGCCTCCGGGTAGTTGATCACCGGTACCCCCTCGTCGAGGCCGAGCGCTCCGAAGTTCGACACAGTGAACGTCGAGCCACTCAGCTGGGTGGGCGCCAAGGTGCCCGCCCTGGCCCGCTCGATCACGTCGTCGACGGCGGCAGCCAATTGCCGGGTGGAACGTCCACGGGTGTCGACGACCGGAACCACCAGGCCCCGCTCGGTGGCCACCGCGACACCAAGCCGAACGTCAGGATGCAGCCGGATCTCCGGTCCCGCTTCGGCTTCCGCCCAGGTGGCGTTGAGCATGGGATGGCGGCCCAGCGCGATCACCAGCAATCGCAGCGTCAGGACGAACGGCGTCACGTCGAGCTGGTCCCGGAGCCGCAGCAGCGCTGTGCCGTCCGCCTGGACGCTGGCGTGGGCGTCGGGAATCCGGCTGCGGGACAACGACATGTGGGTGGCCATCCGGGCATGCACACCTCGCACCGGAATGCTCTGTGACCCTGTTCCGGCCGCGTCGAGCACGTCGTCGCGGGTGATCACGCCGTCGGTTCCCGAACCTGGCTGCAGCCCGTTCAGGTCCACCGCCAGGTCGGCCGCCAACTTACGCGTTTTCGGGGCCGCACGCGCCCGCCGGCTGCGGTCCATGCCGTCGTCGATGCCGTAACCGACCAGAACCGGTGTCCGCGCTGAAGTCTCGATGCGCACCAACAATGTTCCCACGCTGAGGGTTTCGCCCTCAGCGCCACCGAGCTCGGCAACCCGCCCGGCATACGGGCTGGGGATCTCGACTTCGGCTTTGTTGGTCTCGACCGTGCACAGGGTCTGGTTGAGGTCGACGACGTCCCCGACGGCGACGGCCCAACTGGTGATCGTCGCGTCCTCGAGGCCCTCACCCAGGTCGGGTACCAGAAAGTCGCTCATGGCCGTCGCATCGCTTTCTCGATGCAGTCGAGCAGCCGGTCCACACCGGGCAGCCACAGCTTCTCCAACCGTGCCGGCGGGTAGGGCGTGTCGAATCCGGTGGCCCGCAGCACCGGTGACTCGAGGTCGTAGAACAGTTCCTCGGAGATCCGCGCGGCCAGCTCCGCTCCGAAGCCCAGTGTGCGGGGTCCCTCGTGCATGACGATCGCGCGGCCTGTCTTGCGAACCGACGCGGCCACGGTGTCGAAGTCCAGTGGGCTCAGCGAGCGCAGGTCGATCACTTCGACGCTGCAGCCGGCGATCTCGGCTGCGTTCACCGCGGTGCCGACCAGCCCGCCGTAGGTGAGCACCGTGACATCGTCGCCTGGCCGACGGATGACAGCCTTGCCTATCGGTGGCCCCGGCACGGCGAGGTCGACCGCCTCACGGCCCCAGTACCGCCGTTTCGGTTCCAGGTAGATCACCGGATCGCGGGTGGCGATGGCATGCCGGAGCAGCCAATAGGCGTCTGAGGGTGTCGACGGCACAACAACTTTGAGGCCCGCCGTGTGCACCCAGTAGGTCTCGGTGGATTCCGAGTGGTGCTCGACGGCGCCGATACCACCGAACGACGGGATTCGGACCGTGACCGGCATGTCGATCTGGCCGCGGGTGCGGTTACGGTACTTGGCGAGGTGGCTGACGATCTGGTCGAAGGCTGGGTAGGAGAACCCGTCGAACTGGATCTCCGGGACGGGTACGAAGCCGCGGATCGCCAGGCCGATAGCGACGCCGATGATCGCCGACTCGGCAAGAGGTGTGTCGAAACATCGCTGGGTGCCGAAGGTCTCGGCCAGACCCTCGGTGATCCGGAAGACCCCGCCGAGGTCGGCCACGTCTTCGCCGAACACCAGTACTCGGTCATCGCCTGCCATCGCGTCGTGCAGGGCGCGGTTGATCGCCTGCGCCATGGTCAGGGTGCTGACGGTGGGCAGTTCGGTCAGCAGGGGGCCGTCAGGTTCCGGTGTGCCGTCGCCGCGCATCGGCGGTCGCTCGATGATCTGAGTCATCGCAGGCCCCCCGCCAGCTCGGTGCGCAATTGTTTACGCTGCGCGGACAATTCGGGTGTGATCTCGGCATAGACGTGGGCGAACAGCTCGTCCACGTCCGGATCCGGGGCACCCACCACCGCGTCGCGGAGTTCGGTCCGCAGCCGCGCCGCCCGCGACTGCACCCGCTGCTCGATCCGCTCGGTGAGAATCCCGCGGTGCTGCAGATAGGTGCGGTACCGGGCGATCGGGTCGCGGGCCGACCAGTAGGCGATCTCCTCGGCGCTGCGGTAGCGGGTGGCGTCGTCGGAGGTGGTGTGGGGTTCCATCCGGTAGGTGACGGCTTCGATGAGTGTGGGTCCTTCCCCGGCCCGCGCCCGCTCGGCGGCTTCCCCCATCACCGCGAAGCAGGCCAGGATGTCGTTGCCGTCCACCCGAATTCCGGGCATTCCGTAGCCGGCGGCGCGCTGCGCGAGGGTGGGCACGGCGTACTGACGGCTCGCCGGAACCGAAATGGCCCACTGGTTGTTCTGGATGTAGAAGACGCACGGCGCTTTCTCGACGGCAGCCAGGTTCATCGCCTCGTGGGTGTCACCTTCACTGGTGGCGCCGTCGCCGAGAAACGCCACCGTCACCGAATGCTCGCCCAGCCGTTGGGCAGCCATCGCCGCGCCGACGGCGTGCACGGTGTGGGTGGCGATGGGAATGGCAATCGGTGCGCAGCACTTGCTGGTGAAGTCCAGCCCGCCGTGCCAGGCGCCCCGCCACAGAGCGGCCACGTTGGCGGGCGGGATCCCGCGCACCAGGAAGACACCGAGTTCGCGGAATTGCGGGAACAGCCAGTCGGTTTTTCGCAGTGCGGCCGCCGAGCCGATCTGTGCGGCTTCCTGGCCCCGGCATGACGCGTACAGCGCCAATTCGCCCTGCCGCTGCAGATTGACGAACTCGACGTCGAGATCGCGCGCGACAACCAGATTCTCGTAGAGCCACGCTAGGGTTTCCGGCGCCAGATCACGGCGATATCGGCTTTCGGCCGTCGCTGTTCCGTCGGGCCCGATGAGTTGAACCGGCTGATCCATAACCGCCTCCTCTACCGGTGCGGAGGCGCTCGGAGCAAACCTGTTGTAGCAGGCTCCAGCTAGCGGCCGGGGTCGGGCGCTAGCTGGACTATGCGCTCTGCTCGCCGAAGCACCGGGGCATCCACCATTATGCCCTCGAATTGGAAGACACCGCGTTCATCGCGGGCCGCCTCGAGCACGTGTCGCGCCCAAGCTACCTGCTCAGCGCCAGGAAGGTAGCCCTTCCTGATCACCGCGATCTGGCTAGGATGGATGGCCACTTTCGCGTCGAAACCGACAGCCACAGCGTCATCCACCTCGGCCGCGAGGCCGTCGAGGTCCTTGATGTCGAGGTACACCGAATCCAGCGCGAGGCGGCCGTATGCCTTGGCCGCCAGCAAGCTCTGCGACCGCACATGCCGTGCGACTTCGCGGTACGAGCCGTCGGGATAGCGGTTGGCGGTGCCCCCGAGGACGGCGAACAAGTCCTCGGCGCCCCACATGACGGCGAACGCATTGTCCGGCCGGCTGGACTCGACGACATTGAGCGCACCCAGCGGAGTTTCGATCAGCGCCACGACATCGAGCGGAGCCAGTGCGGCGACCTGCTCGGCGGACTCGGTCTTGGCCAGCATCACCGTGGTGTACGGCGTGCGGGCCAGCGCCTCGAGATCGAGCGGATGATCGGGCGTGGTCAAGGGATTGACTCGGACCACGGTGCGGCCGGGATCGAGCTGGGTGGACACCAGCGCCTCACGCGCGGCCTCGCGATCCTTGGCCGCCACTCCGTCTTCGAGATCGAGGATCACGACATCGGCTGCAGCGGCGGCCTTTTCGAACCGCTCCGGACGATCGGCGGGGCAGAACAGCCAGGCCGGTCCTGGATTGTCGAGTGCCATCAGGCGGGCTTCTTTCGGACCATGGTCTTGCGGCTGGCAGTGGCGACGACGTCACCGTGCTGATTGCGGGCGGTGTGCGCGAACGTGACGATGCCCTCACCGGGTCGACTCTTGGATTCGCGCTTGTCGGTGACGACGGTCTCGGCGTACATCGTGTCGCCATGGAAAAGCGGTTTGGGGAAAGCGATGTCGGAGAAACCGAGGTTGCCGACGATGGTGCCCTGCGTCAGCTGGGTGACCGACAAGCCGACCAACGTGGAAAGCGTGAACATCGAGTTCACCAGCCGCTGGTTGAACGGCGGCAGAGCGTCGGAGAACGCCGCATCCAGGTGCAGCGCCTGGGTGTTCATCGTCAGCGTGGTGAACAGGACGTTGTCGGCCTCGGTGATGGTGCGGCCGGGGGCGTGCACGTAGCGCACCCCGAGTTCGAACTCCTCGTACCACAGGCCGCGCTGAACGACGACCTTCTCCTCGGGCGACTCGCTCACTACATTCCCATCTGCCGGGCGATGACCATCAGCTGCACTTCGGTTGTCCCTTCCCCGATCTCGAGGATTTTGCTGTCCCGGTAGTGCCGGGCGACCGGGTATTCGTTCATGAAACCGTAGCCGCCGTGGATCTGGGTCGCGTCGCGGGCGTTGTCCATGGCCGCCTCGCTGGCGACCAGCTTGGCGATCGCCGCCTCTTTCTTGAACGGCTTACCGGCCAGCATCAGCGCCGCCGCGTCGTAGTAGGCGGCGCGGGCCGCGTGCGCGCGCGCCTCCATCCGGGCGATCTTGAACTCGATCGCCTGGTACTTCCCGATCGGCTGGCCGAAGGCAGCCCGCTCGTTGGCGTACTTCACGCTCTCGTCGACACAGCCCTGCGCCGCGCCGACCGACAGCGCGGCGATCGCGATCCGGCCCTCGTCGAGGATCCGCAGGAAGTTGGCATACCCGCGACCACGTTCACCGAGCAGGTTCTCCTCCGGCACCCGAACGTCGTCGAAGGTCAGCGGATGAGTGTCGGAGGCGTTCCAGCCGACCTTGTCGTAGGCCGGCTCAGCAGTGAAGCCGGGAGTTGGCACCGGCACCAGGATCGAGGAGATCTCGCGGTTGTCGCCGGAGCCACCGGTGACCGCGGTGACGGTCACCAGTCGGGTGATGTCGGTGCCGGAGTTGGTGATGAACTGCTTGGTGCCATTGATAACCCAGTGCCCGTCGTCCAATTTCGCGGTCGTCTTGGTGGCGCCGGCGTCGGTGCCACCGCCCGCCTCGGTCAGCCCGAACGCGCCAAGGGCCTGGCCGCTGGTCAGCTGCGGCAGCCACTCCTGCTTCTGCGCCTCGTTGCCGAACCGGTAGACCGGCATGGCGCCCAGCGAGACCCCGGCCTCCAGCGTGATCGCGACGCTCTGGTCGACCTTGCCGAGCTCCTCCAATGCCAGACACAGGGCGAAATAGTCACCGCCCATGCCGCCGTACTGCTCGGGGAACGGGAGACCGAACAGACCCATTTCGGCCATCCCCGCCACGACGTCGTACGGAAACGTGTGCTGGGCATCGTGTTCAGCCGCCACCGGGGCCACGACAGTCTGGGCGAAGTCGCGCACCGTCTTGGCGAGTTGTGCGTACTCGTCGGGAAGTGTTCCCGTGGAAAGGAAGTCCGTCATGATTGTGCTTTCTCTTCTTTTGCTGTGACCTTGGCCAGCAGCTGCCCGACTTTGACCTGATCGCCGACGGCGACATGCAGTTCGACCACCCCGTCGACCGGCGCCGTCAGCGAGTGCTCCATCTTCATCGCCTCGACGGCGACCACCACCGTGCCCGCGGTGACCTCGTCACCATTCGAAACACCCACCGCCACCACCGAACCTGGCATCGGGCTGACGAGCTCAGCGTCGCCACTGTGCTCATCGCCCGGTCGTACCGGCGCCTCGCGAACTTCCTCCAGCACCAGCGAGCGGCCACCACCGGCCAGCCAGATCTGGTCGCCGTCGACAGCCAAGGTGTACAGGCTGCGAATGCCGTCGATGGTGACGGCAAGCTGGTCCCCATCCAATCGGGCTGAGAGTGAACGGCTTTCGCCATTCTCGATGCGGGCGACAGCCCCGGCAGGAACTCCGGTGATGTGCACGTGGTCGGTGCGGTCGCCGGATCGGAGCCGAATGCCGGTGGGTGCGGGCGCGCCGATCCGCCAGCCCGACGGCACGTCCCACGGGTCCGCCGGCGCCGACGGCCAGCGTGTCAGCCAGCGGTAGGCCGCCGCGGCGATGAACGCGTCATCGCCGGCCGGGGCGGGCACGAACGGCGTCCGGTCGATCAGGCCGGTGTCGAGACGGCCCGCGGCCACGTCGTCGTCGGCCAGCAGGAAACGCAGGAACTCGATGTTGGTGCCCACGCCGAGTACCGCGGTCTGCGACAGCGCCCGGTCCAGGGTGCGCAGCGCGGCCGCGCGGTCCGCGCCGTAGGCGATGACCTTCGACAGCATCGGGTCGTAGTCGCTGCCGATCGTCATCCCCTGCGCCAAACCGGAATCCACCCGAACGCCATCGCCGCTGCCGATCCCCGAGTCGCTGCGCTCCTGCCCGCCGCCCGGCTCCAGCAATCCCAGCACCAGCCCACCGGTGGGCAGGAAGCCCGCGCCCGGATCTTCGGCGTACACACGCGCTTCGATGGCGTGCCCGGTCAGGGTGATGTCGTCGGAGGTGAAGGGCAGCTTCTCCCCTGCCGCAACGCGAACCTGCCACTCGACGAGGTCGTACCCGGTGACCATCTCGGTGACCGGATGCTCCACTTGGAGGCGGGTGTTCATCTCCATGAAGAAGAACTCGTCGGGCTTGTCGGCGGAGACGATGAACTCGACGGTGCCCGCGCCGACGTAGTCGACGCTGCGGGCGGTGTCACAGGCCGCCGCGCCGATTCTGGCGCGGGTCTGCGGGTCCAGCAGCGGCGACGGCGCCTCCTCGATGACCTTCTGATGGCGGCGCTGCAGGCTGCACTCACGCTCACCGAAGTGCACGACGTTGCCGAGAGTGTCGGCGAGCACCTGGACTTCGATGTGCCGGGGCCGCAACACAAACCGCTCCAGGAACAGGGTGTCGTCGCCGAAGGCTGCGCCGGATTCCCGTCGGGCGGCGGCCAGTGCCGCGGGCAGGTCGACCGCGTCGTCGACGCGCCGCATGCCTTTGCCGCCACCGCCGGCGGACGGCTTGACCAGGATCGGGAAACCGATGTCCCCGGCGGCGTCGATGAGTTCGGCGTCGGTCAGACCGGGCCGGGCGATGCCCGGCACCACCGGGACCCCGAACTTCGACACCGTCGCCTTGGCGGCGATCTTGTCGCCCATGGTGCGGATCGCGGCCGACGGCGGCCCGATGAACGCAAGACCCGCCTGTTCCAGCGCCGCCGCGAATTCGGAGTTCTCCGAGAGGAAGCCGTATCCGGGATGGACGGCCTGGGCGCCGGTACGACGCGCCGCGTCAACGACGGCCTGGATGTCGAGGTAGCTCTGCCGGGCCGGCGGCGGTCCGATCCGGACGGCGGTGTCGGCCTCGGTGACGTGACGGGCACCGGCGTCGGCATCGCTATAGACGGCCACCGACCGGATGCCCATCGCCTTACAGGTGCGGATGACCCGAACAGCGATCTCGCCACGGTTGGCGACAAGCACAGTGTTGAACATCGTCACATCCTGAAGACGCCGTAGGAGACGGCCTCGACGGGCGCGTTGGCGGCCACCGAGAGTGCCAGTCCCAGAACAGTTCTGGTATCGGCAGGATCGATGACGCCGTCGTCCCACAGCCGTGCGGTCGAGTAGTACGGGTTGCCCTGATGTTCGTACTGTTCGCGGATCGGCGCCTTGAAGGCTTCCTCCTCCTCCGGCGTCATCTCGGCGCGGACGGTGGCCAGCACCGAGGCGGCCTGTTCGCCGCCCATCACCGAGATCCGGGCGTTGGGCCACATCCAGAGGAACCGCGGCGAGTACGCCCGCCCGCACATCGAGTAGTTGCCCGCACCGTAGGAGCCGCCGATCACGACGGTCAGCTTGGGGACTCGCGCGCAGGCCACCGCCGTCACCATCTTGGCGCCGTGCTTGGCGATGCCGCCTGCCTCGTAGTCGCGGCCGACCATGAAGCCGGTGATGTTCTGCAGGAACAGCAGCGGGACCATCCGCTTGTCGCACAGTTCGATGAAATGTGCTCCCTTGAGGGCGGATTCACCGAACAGCACACCGTTGTTGGCGACAATGCCGACCGGATGGCCATGGATGTGCGCGAATCCGGTGACCAGCGTGGTGCCGTACTCCGCTTTGAACTCACTGAATTCGCCGCCGTCGACGATGCGGGTGATCACCTCGTGCACGTCGTATGGCACCCGGGAGTCGACGGGGACGACGTCGTAGAGCTCGTGCTGGTCGGCGACCGGGTCAACGGGGGACGCACATCCCATGGCCGCGGCTCGCGCGGGCCGAGGGTGCCGACGATGCGGCGCACGATGCGCAGCGCGTCGCGATCATCGTGGGCCAGATGGTCGGTCACGCCGGAGGTCTTGGAGTGCAGGTCGCCGCCGCCGAGCTCTTCGGCCGTGACCACCTCGCCGGTGGCGGCCTTCACCAGCGGCGGGCCGCCCAGGAAGATGGTGCCCTGGTTGCGGACGATCACCGCCTCGTCACTCATCGCGGGAACGTAGGCGCCGCCTGCAGTGCAGCTGCCGAGCACGGCCGCGATCTGCGGGATACCGGCCGCGCTCATGGTGGCCTGGTTGAAGAAGATCCGGCCGAAGTGGTCGCGGTCGGGGAACACCTCGTCCTGGCGGGGTAGGAACGCGCCGCCGGAATCCACGAGGTAGATGCAGGGCAACCGGTTCTGCAGCGCGATCTCCTGGGCGCGCAGGTGCTTCTTGACCGTCACCGGGTAATAGGTGCCGCCTTTGACCGTCGCGTCGTTGGCGACGACCATGCACTCCCGCCCGGAGACCCGGCCGATGCCGGTGATGATCCCCGCCGCGGGGCAATCGTCGTCGTACATGCCGTCGGCGGCCAGCGGAGCAACCTCGAGCAGCGCACTGCCGGGATCCAGCAGTCCGTCGACCCGGTCGCGCGGCAACAGCTTGCCGCGGGCGACGTGCCGCTCGCGGGCGCGTTCGGGCCCGCCGAGCGCCGCGGTGGCCAGCTTGTCGCGCAACTGCTCGACCAGCTGCAGATGCGCTTCACGGTTGACAGCCGGTGATGCCATCGTCGATGTCCCGTCGCGAATTGAGTTAATGACGACTAACTGATGTAACGTTAGTGAAGATTAACCGAAACGTCCAGAGCCATTCCAGGAGGGTCCCCATCGACACGTCGACCCGTCGAAGCAGGCAGAAATCGGATCGCCGGTCCGCCCTGCTGACGGCCGCGGAGCGGTTGATGGCGGAGAAGGGCTTCCAAACCGTGCGGATCGAGGACATCGGCGCGGCCGCCGGAGTCAGCGGGCCTGCCGTGTACCGGCACTTCCCCAACAAGGAGGCCCTGCTGGTCGAACTTCTGGTCGGCATCAGCACGCGACTTCTGGCCGGCGCACGGGCAGTCGTCGGCGAGGCAGCCGAGCCGGAGGCCGCGCTCGCCGGTCTCATTGAATTCCACCTCGACTTCGCACTCGGTGAGTCGGACCTGATCCGCATCCAGGATCGCGATCTCGCCCACCTGCCGGCCTCCGCCCAGCGGCAGGTGCGCCGGGCACAGCGCAGTTATGTCGAGGTCTGGGTCGAGGTGTTGCGCCAGGTGCATCCCGACACCGCGGAAGCGGACGCCCGGTTGATGGCGCACGCGGTGTTCGGCCTGCTCAACTCGACCCCACACAGCATGAAGCCCCTGGCGGCACGGGGGCCGACCAGGGGCGTTCACGCGATGTACTCCGGGCGATGACGGTGGCGGCGTTATCCTCCGCCGACCGTCACGCTCGTAGCACCGGCTAATACCAAGAACGTCTGCCGCCGACCGGGCGGCCGACTGCGCCGAGCAGCCACAGCACGGCGCCGATCACCAGCAGGATGACCCCGATGGTCCATAGGATCTGGATCTTCAGGACGAATCCCAAGATCAGCAGAATTGCTCCGAGAATGATCATTGCTTCCTCCAGATGCTTGGTTGCTGAACTGTTTTCGCCACTACTGACTGGGTTGCGGCAGGTTGCAGCTGGCAACCTTGGGATTGACCCCGCCGTAATTGAGCGGTCCCGCAACGACCGTCAGAGCGATGGACCCCGCAGTAGCGCAGTTGGTTTCACTATTCGAGAAGTAACCGCGCTGCCAGGTAGCGAAAACTCCGATCAGCAGCCACACGATTACGATCACGCCTATGATTCCGCGGCCTCGCATGGTTGGCCTCCTTGATGGTCCGCAGGACTTGGCGGACAAGGGTTTACCCGCCCGAAAGTTTCCTAAACCTTTCGGATTTCGGCGCGCTCGAACGCCATGGCCAACCAATCCGCGACGGCTCTGGCCAGCGCGGCGTGGTTCTCGCGTTTGACGATCTCGTGGCCGTCGTCGGCGAAAAGCAGATAGCGCACGGTGCGGCCACGGGCACGCAACGCCTCGACCATTTGCTCGGATTCACTGACCGGGACGTTGGTGTCGGTGCCGCCGTGCACCAACAGCAACGGCGCGGTCAACGCATCCACCCGCTGCAGCGGAGAGAGCTCGTCGAGGAGGTCCCGATCGGCGATGGGGTGCCCGTATTCGGCATAGGACGCCGCCGCGATCCACGGCTCGGTGGTGCGATAGAACGTCCCCAGATCGCTCATCCCGCAAATGCTGACGCCCGCCACGAACAGATCGGGATGGAACGCCAGCGCCGCCATCGTGAGGTAGCCACCGTAAGACCAACCCGCGCAGGCGATTCGCGCGGGATCGGCCAGACCACGCTCGGCGAGGTAGCGCGCGCAGTCGGCCACGTCGTCGATCGCGGCGAACCGCTTGTCCTTGTCGTCGGCGTGCACGAATTCCCGGCCCTGCCCACCCGAACCCCGGACGTTGGGCGTGAACACCGCGATGCCCTCGTCGAGCAGTCCCGGGAAGATTTCGCTGTGCGATGGGCGAGCCTGGCCTTCCGGTCCCCCGTGCAGGTAGATCATCATGCCGGTCTGCTCGACACCGGGTGGCGGGCAATACAGCCAACCCGTCAGCGAACGGCCGTCCCGCGCGGTCACGAAATGCAGCCTCGGCCGGTCGGACACCGGACCGACGCTGGGCTTGCGATCGATGCGCTCCCATTCCCGCGACCGGGGATCGACGAGTTCGACGGTGCGCGGCAGATCGGCGCCCTGGATCGTCATTGCGACCATCGACCCGCCCGCACTGATGGACAGTTCGCTCGCCACCAGATTCGGCAGCGGGATCGGCTCGGAGAGCGTGTTGTCGACATACTCGAGGATCTGTAATTCGCTGCAGCCGTTGATGTTCCACAACAGCGCGACAGTCGACAGGTCATCGCTGACCACGAACTCGTCGAGGTCGTGGCCCCGGCGCTCGGCAACCACGTGATATGCGACGCCGTCGGGTGTGACCGTGACCTCCAGCAGACGGCTGTTGTCCGAGCCATTGTCGCTGCGGATCAACGCACGCACGTAGCCGTCGACGAAATCGGGCCCGTAGGTGTACGCCGGGTGATACAGCGTGGTGTGCTCACCGTCCGGGCCGGAGCGCAGCCGCCGCGGGTGATGATCGTCCAAAATCACGCCCATGTCTGTCGACGAGCCGGGATCTGAAGGCAGCAAAGCGATTTCGGTCTGACCGTTCAGCATGATCAACTCGCGGTAGCCGCGCGGTCCGACCCGGATCAACGCCGACCCGGCCCAGGCGTCCACCAGCAGGCCGCCGGAGCGCCGATCCAACACCGTCACGCTGCCGTCGGCCGGGTCGATCAGGCTGGACTGGCCGATGCCGTCCTCACCGGTGAGGATCGCGCACACCCGGGTGCCGTCCCAGGCGATCAGCTCGGCCGTGCCGGCCATCCCGTCGAAACCCATGCCGTCGATCCGGCGGGCCAGCCGGTCGTCGGGGTCGGTGGTGACCACCCAGATCTGGCTCCGGGTGCTGCCCTCGGGGGCGACCTGGCACGCCAGCCAGTGCCCGTCGGCCGAATGGATGACCCTGGTCACCGGCCCCGCGACCGGCAATTCCACGTCGCGGGACGAGCTTGCCCGCCAGCCCCGCAGGAAACGCTGAACGGCGCGCGGATATCCGCCGTCGTCGACGATATGGGCGAATGCCGTCGCGTCCGGCGACAGGGATGCGCCATACGTCGCGCGCACGTCGGGTTCCACGCCACCTCACTTTCTTTGGTTCCTCTTACCGGAGTAACACGTTCCACGTCGCCCACCGGTGGTAAACACTGTGCTGAGCAACAGGCATTCAACCCCGCGCTGCCACTCGCAGGTAGCCTGCAAGCATGAGGTGGGAATGAACGATCCGCGTCGACCAGAGTGGTCTGATCCGACGCAGTCGGCGGGCAATGGTTATCCGCCGAGCACCGATCCCGCCTACTCCGGTCAGTATTACGGACCTGGCTACGGCAGCCCCGGCTACGGGCAGGGCGGCGTGCCGCCGACGATGCAGCCCACTGAACAGCTGCCGTCCTACTGGCAGCAGGGCGGCGGCTATCCGCCCAGCGAGCCACCCACGCCGCCACCGGGCCCGCCCAAATCGCCGAAGTGGTTGTGGATCGCCGCGGGCGTCGCGGTGCTGCTTGTGGTGGGACTGGTGATCGCCCTGGTGATCGTGACCAGCTCAGCCAGGGAGTCCACCGTGGTGGCGCCGCTGCCACCGCTGTCGGAGACGACCACTGCGCCGCGAGCCACCACCCTGGTGCCGTCGACGACGCGGCCCACGCTGCCGACGACCAGCGGCACACCGGGTACCGCGGCGCCGCTGCCGACTGACACCACCAGCCCGACGGGCACCGACACCGTCGTCTACACCGTCTCCGGTGACGGCCGCGCGATCAACATCACCTACGTCGACACCGGCGGCATCATGCAGACCGAGTTCAACGTGATGCTGCCGTGGAGCAAGGAAGTCAGCCTGTCGTCGCCGGCGCGGACCTCGGCCAGCGTCGCGGTGGTCAATGTCGGACGTGACGTGACCTGCAGCGTGTCGGTGAACGGCTCGCAGGTCCGCGAACGCACCGGCCGCGGCCTGACGATCTGTACCGGAGCGGGCTAACCCGTCCGGTGGTGGTTGGGCACCTTCACCATCAGCATGCCCAGCAGACCGACCGCCAGCACCACGCACAGCCCGCCGAGTCCGGCGCGGTCGGCGTGGAAGGCGTCGACGAAGACGAAGAACAGCCAGGGCGCCAGGAACGACGCCGCCCGTCCGGTGGTGGTGTAGAGACCGAACGCGACGGCTTCCTTGCCGTCGCTGACCATCCGCAGCAGCACTGTGCGCGCGGACGTGGTGACCGGTCCGACGCACAGCGCCAACAGCAGTCCGCAGATCCAGAACACGATGGGCCCCGACAACGACAACAGCGTGAGGCCGACGACGATCATCAGCGTCAGCGAGGCGACGATCACCGGCTTGCCGCCGATCCGGTCGTCGACCGGCCCGGCGAGCACCGCGCCGAGGGCGGCCATGGTGCTGGCGATCACCCCGAAGATCAGCACGTTGGACGGCGAGATGCCGTAGACGCTGACGCCGAGGACCGCGCCGAAGGCGAAGACGCCGGCGATGCCGTCGCGGAAGATCGCGCTGACGACCAGGTAGTAGACCAGGTTGCGATCGCGGCGCCACTCGGAGCGCAGATCGTTCCACAGCCCGCGGTAACCACCGGCCTGACCGGGCGGCACCGGCTCCAGGTCGGCGGCCGGGGCGAGGGTGTGAGCGGTGATCAGCAGCGGCAGCGCCAGGACGACGAACCAGGCGGCGGCCATCAGCATCGCCGCGCGCACGTTCTGGCCGTCGGCGACCGGGACTCCGAGCACGCCTCGGTCCGGTCCGGAGCCCGCGATGAACGCGACGTAGATGATCATCAGCAGCAGGACGCTTCCGAAGTATCCGGCGGCCGCTCCGATTCCGGAGATGCGCCCGGACGTCTGCGGGGTGGTGAGCTGCCGCAGCATCGCGTTGTACGGCACGCTGGCCAGGTCGCCGCACGCCGCGGTGAACGCCAGCAGCACCAAACCCATCGCGAAGTAGGCCGGCTCCGCGCGAATGAAGCTCATCGCCGTCGTCGACAGCACCGCCAACCCGGTCAGCAGCATCAGGGCGGCGCGACGCCGCTGCGGCGCCTGCACCAGCACGCCGGTGAGCGGCGCGAGAACCGCGACGGTCAGGCCGGCAAGTGCCAGCGCCCTGCCCAGCCAGCTTGCCGGCGAGGTGTCGCCCGGCAGGCCCTGACCGACCGTGCTGGTCAGGTACACGGCGAAAACGAATGTCGCGACGATGGCGTTCATGCCGGTGGAACCGCAGTCCCACAGTGCCCACGCCACAACTTTTGACCGCCCGGCGGTCTGGGCAACCGACGGGGGCGTGGGCATGCGGGCCACCCTATCCATTCCCCGAGTCGCTGGCGCTCCTGCCCGCCGGAACCAAGCCCCCTACGATTGCCGCATGGCAGTACCCGCACCCTCCCCGGACAGCAGAGCCGTCGTCACCGGTGCCTCGCAAGGCATCGGTGAGGCGCTGGCCACCGAACTCGCCGCCCGCGGCCACCACCTGATCATCACAGCGCGCCGCGGTGAGGTGCTGGCCGAGCTGGCGGCGCGACTCACCGAGCGCTACCGCGTCAACGTCGAGGTGCGCGCGGTGGATCTCGCGGACCCCGATGCGCGGACCGGGTTCGCCGACGAGTTGGCCGGCCGCGAGATCTCGATCCTGTGCGCCAATGCGGGCACCGCTACTTTCGGGCCCGTTGCGAAACTGGATCCGGCGGCCGAGCGGGCGCAGGTCCAACTCAACGTTCTCGGTGTGCACGATCTGGTGCTGGCGGTGCTGCCGCGGATGGTCGCCCGCAAGGCCGGCGGCATCCTGATCTCGGGCTCGGCAGCCGGCAATTCGCCGATCCCGAACAACGCCACCTACGCCGCGACCAAGGCGTTCGCGAACACGTTCAGTGAGTCGCTGCGCGGCGAGCTGAAGGGTGTCGGAGTGCACGTGACGGTCCTGGCGCCTGGGCCGGTGCGCACCGAGCTGCCCGACGAGGCGGAGCAGTCATTGGTGGAGCGATTGATCCCCGACTTCCTGTGGATCAACACCGAGTACACGGCACGGATCTCGTTGGATGCCTTGGAGCACAACAAGATGCGGGTGGTGCCCGGGCTGACGTCCAAAGCGATGTCGGTGGCGTCGGGCTACGCGCCGCGCTCGATCGTCACGCCCATCGTCGGCGCGGTCTACAAGAAACTCGGCGGCGAGTAACGTCTAGCGCCCCATCTCGCCCAAACCGACATTTCGCAGCGGAAGTGCGAGTAGACGCCAGCATTTCGTCGATCTCGATGGAGCCGTAACCGATGTCGGCGCCTAGCGCCTCCGGCGCCCCGTCCCGAAGATGCTGCGGGTGATCTCGCGGCCGATCACCGTGCCCGCCGAGCGCATTGCGCTCTTGAACGCCGGGCTGTTCATCACCTGATCGAGCACGCCGGGCTCGGCCTTCTGCGCCTTGGGCATCGGCGGCAGATCGATTCCGGTGGGCAGCAGCGGCGGCAGGTCGACGGGCTCCTGAGGCGGGGGTGCGAGTTTCGTCGCCAGCATCTCGTACGCGGATTCGCGGTCGACGGTCTGGCCGTACTTGGCGAACAGCGAACTCGATTGCGCCGCAGCCTTGATCGCGTCGGGGCCGATGGTGTCCATCAACGACTGCGGCGGGCGCAGCCGGGTCCATGCCACCGGAGTCGGAGCGCCGCGTTCGGAGAGCACCGTAACGATGGCCTCGCCGATGCCCAATGACGTCAAATCCGTTTCCAGATCGTAGAACTGCGTCTTGGGATAGGTCCGCACCGTCTTCGACAGTGCCTTCTGGTCATCGGGGGTGAACGCCCGCAGCGCGTGCTGGATGCGGGCACCCAGTTGCGACAGCACGTTATTGGGCACATCGGTGGGCAGCTGGGTGCAGAAGAACACCCCGACGCCCTTGCTGCGGATCAGTTTGACCGTCTGCTCGACCTGCTGCAGAAACGCCTTCGACGCATCGGTGAACAACAGGTGCGCCTCGTCGAAGAAGAACACCAGCTTGGGCTTGTCGACGTCACCGACCTCCGGCAGGTAGGTGAACAGGTCGGCCAGCACCCACATCAGGAACGTGGAGAACATCACCGGCCGCGCGGCCTGGTCGCCGAGCTCGAGCAGGGTGATCGCACCGCGACCCTGCGCATCGACGCGCAGCAGATCGGCGGGGTCGATCTCGGGCTCACCGAAGAAGGTGTCCCCGCCCTCGGCCTCGAGATTGACCAGTGCGCGCAGAATGACGCCCGCAGTCTGGGCGGACACGCCGCCGATGGTCTTCAACGTCTCCTTGCCCTGGTCGCTGGTCAGATAAGTGATCACCGACCGCAGATCTTTCAGGTCCAGCAGCGGCAGCCCTTGCTGATCGGCCCAGTGGAAGATCAGCCCGAGCGTGGACTCCTGAGTGGCATTGAGCCCCAATACCTTTGACAGCAGGATGGGCCCGAACGCCGAGATCGTGGCGCGCACCGGGACCCCGATACCGCCCGTGCCCAGCGAAAGGAACTCGACGGGGAACGGCGCACCCACCCAGCCGTCGTCGCCGGTGTCCTTGGCGCGCTGCAGGGTCCGGTCACTGGACTCCCCCGGCCGCGACAGACCGGACAGGTCACCTTTGACGTCGGCCATCATCACCGGCACCCCGGCCGCGGACAGCTGCTCGGCGATCACCTGCAGTGTCTTGGTCTTACCGGTGCCGGTGGCGCCGGCGACGAGGCCGTGGCGGTTCATCATGGCCAGCGGGATGCGAACCTGCGCCGCCGGATCGACTGCGCCATCGATGACGACCGAGCCGAGATCGAGTGTCGCCCCGGTGGTCGCGTACCCCGCGGCGATCTGCTGGGCAGGGGTCGTCGTCGCTTCGCTGCTCATCGGCCGCCTCCGTGGTCGCTCGGGTAATGGCCGCTACGACACTACAAGCCGGCGGGGGCTTAGGGTTGAGCGCTGTGCGTGAAGAATTGGTGTGGATCGACTGCGAGATGACCGGCCTCGATCTGCGGACCGACAAGCTCATCGAGATCGCCGCCCTGGTGACCGATGCGGAGCTCAACGTCCTCGGCGAGGGCATCGACGTCGTCATCCATGCAGACGACGAGTCACTGGACGGAATGGTTGAGGTAGTCACCCAGATGCACAGCCGGTCCGGCCTCACCGAGGAGGTCCGCGCGTCGGTCATCGACGTGCCGGCCGCCGAGGAACTCGTGATGGACTACATCCGCTCCCACGTGAAGCAGGCCAAGACCGCGCCGCTGGCCGGCAATTCGATCGCCACCGACCGCGGGTTCATCGCGCGGGACATGCCGACGCTGGACAACTACCTGCACTACCGGATGATCGACGTCAGCTCGATCAAGGAGCTGTGCCGGCGCTGGTATCCGCGGATCTACTACGGGCAGCCGGAAAAGGGGCTCGCCCACCGCGCGCTGGCCGACATCCAGGAGTCCATCCGCGAGCTGAGGTACTACCGACGCACCGCGTTCGTGCCCCAGCCAGGGCCTTCTACCAGCGAGATTGCCGCGGCCGCGGCAGAGGTCGACGCCCCGGGAGAAACGGATTCGGCTGGAGAGGCCGACAACCGCTAGTATCGACGACGCTGCTGCCGCCTTCGGACGGTTCGCAGCGATGGTGGCTGTAGTTCAGTTGGTAGAGCACCAGGTTGTGATCCTGGCTGTCGCGGGTTCGAGTCCCGTCAGCCACCCCTACCAGTCAGGGAGCCGTTTGGTTCCCTGACTTTTTTGCGCCAAGGGCGGCGTCCCCAACTCAACGCCGGACGCGCGTGCGGCGTCGTGGAGTCGCGCGATGTACTGCACCACCTCTGCGTCTGCTTGCGCTCGCCGGACGACGCTGCGTCGCTGCCGCACGTTCTCGGCGGCGACGCCGACTATGAAGAGGCCGAGAAAGGCGAGCCCGCCCGACACATTGCCGAACATCGACCAGGTGAGCGCGCCGGACACCGCGGTGCCCAGGGGCAGCACGACCACCACCGTGATGATCGAGATGCCGGCCGGATTGATGTTGCGCATGAACGTTCACTCCCAGCCCGTCTACCTACGGGAGCGTAGGTCGAGCGACTAAGAGCGAGCTAATAGTTCACTTATCACGAAGCATGGTTTCTGATCGGCCGGCGTGAGCCCCTCCTGCGGGCAAGGGCCCATCAGCGCTGTGGCCTGACTCACGTCGTCATTGCAGCCCCTGGCAAAGATTGATGATTCAAATGTCCCTCGACGGGGTACAAATCAGCACAACAGCTTGGCGTCCGGGGGGACGCGTATCGCGAAGGGACCCGAGGATGACGACTGACGAATTCGCTGAAATCGACGGTTCGCAGCAATTAGCCGCTTGGCAGGACCGCCTCGCCGCCTTTGTCACCGCTCTCGACGCGATCGACGCCGATGACCCGTACACGTTCTGCGAGGACGCGTGGGACATCTGGGAGAGCGCAGCTATCTCTGAATCCCCCTCGGTCACCGATCCGGCAATGCTTCTAGTCCTGGGCGTAATTGAGGTGTTGGCGGAGGCGATCACGTCGACTGCTCGCGATCACCACAGCACGCCGAAGGGCAAGCGCCCACTGACGCTCTCGGCCGTGCACAACTCGCTGATCGATGACCTGAACGCAGTCCGCTCGCGATGCGAGCGCTGGCAACACGAAGGTTTGCCAGGACCCGCCGCAGTCAAGGCGCGCAGCGCGGCCGCAATGGCTGGATTGCAGGTTGCCACCAAGTTCGGGAACCAGCTCTCGGCATAGCACCAACGATTTGTTCCCATCCCGCACGCGTCGGACAGGTGTCCAGCCTGACCAGCGGTTCGAATTCAGTCTTTGCGCGGCTCACGGGGGTTGATCCGCTCCTCCGGCACACCGAAACGGTAAAGATTTCGTTCGTTCGTCGCAGTTGACCAACATAAATATTCGAACATGAGTTACCGTCGGGTAATAACTGCACCGCTTAGCTGGGGGAGGGTTGCAGCATGCAGGGCCACGACGTAACCACTGAATCGAGCGGGTTCGCCGGCGACACCGGTCCTCTCGGTGTCTGGACAGACCGACTCGACGCCTTTTGCGCGGCGCTCGACGCCATCGACGCCGACGACCCCTTCGACTACTGCGCCGACGCCTGGGAGATATGGCAGGGCGCCGCAGCAGCCGATCCCCCGCCTCACGACGACCCGGCCATCCTGGTGGTTCTCGGGACCCTGCAAGCGCTGGCGCATGCGATGACGTCGGCAACCCTCGACTACTACCGCACCGCGGACGTTCGCGACCGGATGACGGCATCAGCGATGCACACCTCGATCAAGCGCTGCCTGGGCACGCTGCGGCGCGAGTGCGGCCGGTGGCTGCATGAGGGTGGTCCACCGGCCGACGAGATCGACGCCCGCACCATCACGATGGTGACCAGCCTGCAGGCATCCGGCGCCCGCCCGACTGTGGACACCGGGATCACATTCGACAAGGTGTGCGCGCTTACGAATTCCGAGAACAAGCGCTACCGCGAGGCCTACGGCCGCCTGCGGACAATGGTGAACCGGGAATCGTTGCAGCACATCATAATTGCGAGCGAGACCTTGACTGACGTCGTGACCGGCATCGTCCTCGATTTGCAGACCACCCACGGCTCCACTTTCGACGAGCGCATCAACGACGAGCGTCGTCGCAAGATCGGTTCGGCGCTGGCAGCCGTCACCGCCGCCCTGCACAACCATCGACAGCGGTCGGTCGCGAGCGCGTCGAAGGCGTTCGGGCACAACAGCCCCCAGGCCCGGGCTGTTGATGCCCTGTTCGACGACCTCACAGAATCGTCGTTCGACTACCGATGGCTGAGTGAGCTGAACGAGTGGTTGCAGCACGACGAAAGCAACGCGCTGCGGTACCAGTTCACCGCACGCCGACATCGCGAGCCAGATGTGGACGTCCACCTGAACCGTCAGCACATGGCGGCACGCGCGAATCGACCGGGCAGAAGATCGCCGGCGCCCGACAAACTCGCCGTGCTGAGCCGCGATCCGAGCGTGCTGGACATGATCAAGGGGATCCAGCCGAAGCTGACGGCCTTACAGGAGCAGATCGACACCATCCTGTACCCCACTGTCACCGAGGACGTCGCGGCCGTCAAAGAGCTGATCGGTCGATTCGGCGGCGAAAAGGGCGTGAACGCCGTGAAATCGGCGCCCGGGTCGACCCACGAGCCGTGGACTCCCCCGCACTTGTCACCCCGCGTGCTGTCGTTCGTCCGCAACTTCGACGACCGGCACTAAGCGTTGGCGTTGCCCGCTTTCCACTGCTGCCACGGAATGTTCCAGTCGCCGAGCCCCTCGGTGCCCGGCAACGTCGAGCCGACGGTGTTGCGGACTTCGACGATGTCACCGCGCTTGGTGTTGTCGTAGAACCACCGCGCATTGCTCGGGCTGGCGTTCAGGCAGCCGTGGCTGGTGTTGGAATACCCCTGCGCGCCCACTGACCATGGCGCGGAGTGGACGTAGATGCCGCTGTAGGACATCTGGGTGGCCCAATCCACTTCGGTGCGATAGCCGTTCGGCGAGTTGGACGGAACGCCATACGTCGACGAATCCATGATCATGTGGGACAACCGGTCGCCCACGATGTATACGCCGTTGTTGGTCGGGGTGCTGTTCTTGCCCATCGAGATCGGGATGGTCTTGATGACCTCGCCGTTGCGCCGAACGGTCAGCTGCTTGGTGTTGTCGTCGGCGGTCGCGATCACCTCGTCACCGATGGTGAAGCGCGACGACAGGTTCTGCTGGCCGAACAGCCCGTCGCCGAGATCGACCCCGTAGGTGTTGGCCTGGACGTCGACGGTGGTGCCCGGCTTCCAGAAGTTCTGCGGGCGCCAGCGCACCTCACGGTTGTTGAGCCAGTAGAAGGCGCCCTCGACGGGCGGGTTGGTGGTCACCTTGATGGCGCGTTCGGCCGCCAGGCGGTTCGGGATGTTCTCGTCGAAGCGCACCGCGATCGGTTGACCGACGCCGACGACCTCGCCGTCGCCTGGCAACAGGTACGGCATGGTCAGGTTTTCCGGCGACTGCGTTTCGAAGGTCAGCTTCTCGGTCGTCACGCCGCCGAGACCCAGCGACTGAGCGCTCAGCGTGTAGCTCTTGTTGTAGCCCAGCGCCTCGCTGGTCGACCACGTCACGCCGTCCGGGCTCAGCGTGCCGGCCACCTGCTTGCCGGACTCGTTGACCATCATCACCGACCCGAGAACCCCGCCGGTGGCGCTCACCGTCACCGGGCGGTCCAGCGGCACGTCAACCGCTCCGTCCTTGACCGACGCCGTCAGCTGCGGCACGAGCAGGTCGCCGTAGGGCGTGCCCTTGTCCGCGATGACCTTGACCGGGGCGGGCGCCGACTCACCGCTGCTGCACCCGCTGAGCCCGATCAGCAGGGCGGGGATGATCGCAAGGGCCGCCAGCCGGGTTCGACGCCCCGGCCGGTTCAGCGAGCCGACCTGCCACATACCGCCCTCAAATCCTGCTAGCTGTGCGAACGCTGGGAATGTTTGGCAATAGTCTAAGGGAACTTCCAGGCTGGTGGCGACTATGCAGATCAGCGGCGAGACCAGGCCACGCATGGGGATTTCATGTTCGGCAGTGGTGTTTGTTATTGTCGCTGACGCGGTCACGCGCCGTTAGCTCAGTTGGTAGAGCAGCTGACTCTTAATCAGCGGGTCCGGGGTTCGAAACCCTGACGGCGCACAGCAGCAAGAGCCCCGCCCTCGGGCGGGGCTCTTGCCGTGTCCAGGGACTTCACAGAATGACCTCGCGCGGCACTGCCGGAGTGGCAGAATTGGCACAGCCGTCAGTCGGCTGGCCAACCTCTCGGGGGGCACCCATGGTGCACACCAAATACGTTGCGCGCATTGGCATCATCGCCACCGCGCTGTTCTTCGGATGGGCGCTGCTGACCGCACCGGGTGGTGCGTGGGCAGACACCACAGCCGATTCCGGATCGAGCGCATCGCACGCACCACGAACCGGCCGGGCCGCTCCGCGCCCTCAACAGCTGACTGCCCACGCCCGCAAGGCGGCCGCTGCGACCCCGCGCCCGCAGGCCGCCCGACTCGTGATGCCAGTCGCGACGGCGGGATCGGCGAACTCGATCGTCGCCGATGTGACCGCTTGTGCCTGCAACCTCCTCAAGACCGTGGCGACCTACAGCGCGCTGTTCGTCTCCGAGCTCCGCCCACCGACCGTCCCGCCGCCGCCACCCGACCCGTTCGGTGCGTGGGCGGCGCTGGCCTGGGTGCGCAAGCAGGCTGAGGATGCCGTCCAGCAGATCGCCGCACAGCCCGTGGTCAAGCAGGTGGTGCAGGCGGTCCAACGCGTGGCCGAACGAACCTACGACGCCATCATGGCGTGCGGCACCACGCCGACCGGGCCGCCCGTATTCGACCGCACAACAATCGCTTCCGGCCTGTCCAGTCCCACCGATTTCGTTGTCCTGCCCGACGGCCGCGTCCTGATCACCGAGAAGGCCGGCGACATCCGGCTGTATCAGAACGGCGCGCTGAGCCCCGATCCTCTGCTCGTCATCCCGACCCGAACCGAAGGCGAACGCGGCCTGCTCGGGATCGAGGTGGACCCCCACTTCACCGACAACGGGTACATCTACGTCGCCTACACGACCACCGACGCCCACTACCAACTTTCGCGGTACACCGTCACCGCCGACGGCATCGAGCCCAACTCTGCACTACCCCTGTTCCGTTCAGTCGACGAAGAGAAGAACAACCACCAGGGCGGCGACCTGCTCTTCGGGCCGGACGGCATGCTGTACTGGGGCGTCGGTGACAACACAGTCGGCGCCAACGCGCAGGACCTGACGAACATCCACGGCAAGATCTTGCGCCTGAACCCAACGGATGGTTCTGCACCGCAAGACAATCCGTTCGTCACCACCCCGAACGCGGTACCGCAGATCTGGGCATACGGCCTGCGCAACCCGTTCCGAATCGAGTTCACCCCGGACGGCCGTCTGTTGGCCGGCGATGTCGGCAACAACGCCGTCGAAGAACTCGACCTCATCGCCAAGGGCGGCAATTACGGGTGGCCGGGCGCCGAAGGCGTCTGCGCCACCTGCACTTCCATCAATCCCATCTACACCTACGACCACTCCACCGGAAACGCGGCCATCACCTCGGTCCTGCTCTACACCGGTGCCGCCTTCGGTCCCGGCTACCAGAACACGGTGTTCATCGCCGACTACATCCGCGGCTGGATCAAGGTCCTGAAATTCAATGCCGACTACACGTCACTCATCCGCGAGGTGACTTTCGACGCCACGGCCGGCAGCATCGTCAAACTTGCTCAGGGACCGGACGGCACCATCTATCAGCTGACGATCTTCCCCGGTGAGCTGTCGATCCTGAGCCCTGCTGACTAGGGTTTGGCCATGGCCGATCTGGCGGCACTCTTCTCCGACATCGTCGGGCGCACCCATCTGTTGACCGGCGACGCCATCTCCGACGACTACGGCCACGACGAAGCGCTGACCATCCCACCTCAGCGTCCGGCCTACCTAGCCAAGCCCGCCACCGCCGAAGAAGTCGCCACGTTGCTGAAAACCGCGACCGAACACCATGTTCCGGTGACCGCACGAGGGTCCGGTTGCGGACTGTCAGGTGCCGCCCAACCGGTCGCCGACGGGCTGCTGATCTCGTTCGAGCGGATGAACGCCATCGTGGAGATCGACACCGACAATCACGTCGCCGTGGTGCAGCCGGGTGTCACCCTGACCGAGCTCGATGCCGAGACCGCCCGCGTCGGACTGAGTTACACGGTGTACCCGGGCGAGCTGTCGTCCAGCGTCGGCGGCAACGTCGGGACCAATGCCGGCGGCATGCGCGCGGTGAAGTACGGGGTCACCCGCCACAACGTGCTCGGCCTGCAGGCCGTCCTGCCCACCGGCGAGATCATCCGTACCGGCGGCAAGATGTCGAAGATCTCCACCGGATACGACCTCACACAGCTGATCATCGGCTCCGAGGGCACCCTGGCGCTGGCGACGGAGGTCACCGTCAAGCTGGTGCCCCGGCTGGCGCACAGCGTCACCGTGCTGGCGCCGTTCGACGATTTCGACCAGGTCATGGCCGCCGTGCCGAAGCTGATCTCGAGCGGACTGAACCCGACGATCGTCGAATACATCGACAACGTCGTGATGGCCGCGATCGTCAACGCCGAGAAGCTGGAACTGGGCATTCCCGAGGAGATCCGCGAGACCTGCGCGGCCTACCTCGTCGTCGCGCTGGAGAACAACCACACCGACCGCCTCGACGAGGACGCCGCCGCGCTGGGCGCGCTGCTCAGCGACTGGGGCGCCTTGGATGCCTATGTACTGCAAGGCAACTCAGCGCGCCGATTGATCGTGGCACGGGAGAACGTGTTCTGGACCGCGAAGGCGATCGGCGCGGACGACATCATCGACGTCGTCGTGCCCCGGGCCTCGATGCCGGAGTTCCTGCGCAAGGCCCGCGACATCGCGATGGCCGAAGGTGTCGGCATGAGCGGGTGCGGGCATGCCGGCGACGGCAATGTGCACGGCGTGCTGTTCTGCAAAGACCCGAAGACCCGCAAGAAGCTGCTCACCGAGATCTTCGCGATGGGAATGTCGCTGGGTGGGGCGATCTCCGGCGAACATGGCGTCGGGCGGGCCAAGGCCGACTATTTCTGCGAGCTCGAGGACCCGGCCAAGCTCGCATTGATGCAGCGGATCAAGCACAGTTTCGACCCGGCCGGCATCCTCAACCCCGGCGTCGTTTTCGCCCAGCAGCGTCCTTGACCGGTACTCGCCGGGGCTGCTAAACATGGCACCACCCGAGAGTTTGAGCGATCGCTCAGCACGCGACGGGGCCAAGGCCGGGGATGGATATGGCGATTGCGAACGACACCGTCTATTACGACCCGTACGACGTCGACATCGTCGCCGACCCCTACCCGGTGTATGCCCGCCTGCGCGATGAGGCGCCGATCTACCACAACGAGCGCTACGACTTCTGGGCCTTGTCGCGGCACGCCGACGTCGACGCCGCGCTGTCGGACTGGGAGACGTTCTCCAACAGCCGCAGCGACATCCTGGAGCTGATCAAGTCCGACTTCGACATGCCCGGCGGCGTGATGATGTTCCAGGATCCGCCCGCGCACACCCAACTACGCGGCCTGATGTCACGGGTGTTCACCCCCGGCGGATGGCCGAGATCGAAGACCAGATCCGCCGCTATTGCGTCGGCTGCCTCGATCCGCTGGTCGGCTCGGGCGGCTTCGACATCATCGCCGAACTGGCTTCGATGATGCCGATGCGGGTGATCGGCATGTTGCTGGGAATCCCGGAGTCCGAACAGGTTTCGGTGCGCGACGCCAACGACGCAAACCTGCGCACCAAACCCGGCACACCGATGAAGGTCGCGGACCCCGACCGCATCGCCGACGGACGGATCTACGCCGACTACGTCGAGTGGCGGGCCAACAACCCCTCTGACGATCTGATGACCGCACTGCTCAACGTCGAGTTCGTCGATTCCGAGGGGGTCAGCCGCAAACTCACCCGCACAGAGGTGCTGCACTACACCCAGGTGGTGGCCGGTGCAGGCAACGAGACCACCGGCCGGCTGATCGGCTGGCTGGCCAAGGTCCTTGCCGAGCACCCCGACCAGCGCCGGGACGTCCGCAACGACCGTTCGCTGCTGAATCGCGCGATCGACGAGACCCTGCGCTTCGAACCCACCGGCCCGCACGTCGGGCGCTATGTGATCAGAGACTTCGAGTGTTACGGCACGACGGTTCCCGCCGGCAGCGCAATGCTGCTGCTGTTCGGCGCCGCCAATCGCGATCCGCGCCGCTACGACGACCCCGACAGCTTCAACATCCACCGCGACACGATCAGCCATCTGACGTTCGGCAAAGGTGTCCACTACTGCCTCGGCGCCAACCTGGCCCGGCTCGAGGGGCGGGTGGCGCTCGACGAGCTGCTCAACCGCTTTCCCGAATGGGACATCGACTACGCGAACGCCAAACTGGCGCCGACATCGACCGTGCGGGGCTGGGAACGGCTACCCATCGTTCTGCCCTGATCAAAACTCCGACGTTGCCCGAGCTTGCGGACACACCCGTCGACGACCGCTGTGAGATGCATCGCTGTGAATCTGCTGGGCAAAACGTTGAGACAGTTGACTGACCAGCAATGATGCCCGCATAGAGATAACCGGCAGGACTATCCGCGATGCGAAGTAGTGCGTTGTGCTGCACTTATGCAAAGAGCGGTGTTATAGTCGGCGTTAGCTGTACTGACCAACAGCCGCCCCCGGACCAAGTGTCCAGTGACGAAGTGAGGACTTAGCCGCATGAAGCCGGAAAACCTCGTTCCCCACCCCCAGGGCGAGGTAGCTCCGCAGGCCCCCGCACCGGTAACGCCACTGCACGTGCACAGCTGCGGCCGGCTGGGTCTGACGGCCAATCCCCCCGGCTTCCGCCGCTCCTTCGGCGATTGGCTGCGCCGCCGCTAGTCGCGACCGACGACTCCGGTGGAATCACCCAGCTGCCCCACCCGCCATCCCCGTTTTCACTGGCTTGATGTGGCCAACGGCGGGGTAAATCAGGGCGGTGACCAATAGCGCAACCGCTCGACCCGTCGGGATCACCCCCGCTCGCGTGTGGGTCACCTTCATGCTCGACACACACAGCCCTGGGGGCAGGCGATGACCACAAGCGGACAGACCAAGACGATCACCACCAACGTTCCCGCCCGGCTCGATCGATTGCCGTGGTCGAGATTTCACTGGCGCGTGGTCATCGGCCTCGGCTCGGCGTGGGTGCTCGACGGCCTGGAAGTCACCATGGTCGGCAACGTCTCCGCGCGGCTCACCGAGGCCGGCAGCGGACTGGCCATCACCGCGGGACAGATCGGCATCGCAGCCGCCATCTACGTCGTCGGTGCCTGCGTGGGTGCGCTGGTATTCGGCCAGCTGACCGACCGGTTCGGCCGCAAGAAGCTCTTCCTGCTGACGCTGGGCCTGTATCTGGCGGCCACCGTCGCGACGGCGTTCTCCTTCGCGCCCTGGTACTTCTTCCTCACCCGCTTTCTCACCGGCGCGGGCATCGGCGGCGAGTACGCCGCGGTGAATTCCGCTGTGGACGAGCTGATTCCGGCCCGCAACCGCGGCCGGGTAGACCTGGCGATCAACGGGTCCTACTGGTTGGGCGCGGTACTGGGCGCGGCCGGATCGCTGATCCTGCTCAACGGTGACTGGGTGCCGCTGAACATCGGCTGGCGACTGGCCTTCGGTATCGGCGCGACGTTCGGTCTGGTGGTGTTGCTGGTTCGGCGCAACGTCCCGGAGAGCCCGCGCTGGCTGTTCATCCACGGCCGCGAGGAGGAAGCCGAACGGATCGTCGACGAAATCGAGCGCGACGTGATCGAGCGCACCGGCGCGCGGCTCGACGAACCGGACCGCGAGCTGACGATTCACCAACGCCACACCATCGGCTTCCGCGAGATCGCGCACGTGGCGTTCACCCGCTACCCCAAACGCGCGATGCTCGGACTGGCGCTGTTCGTCGGGCAGGCGTTCCTCTACAACGCGGTGACCTTCAACCTCGGCACCCTGCTCAACAGTTTCTACGGCGTCTCATCCGGTGTCGTGCCGGCATTCTTCATCGTCTGGGCCGCAGGCAATTTCACCGGACCCCTGCTCCTGGGCCGCTTGTTCGACACCGTCGGGCGCAAGCCGATGATCGCGCTCTCCTACCTTGGCTCGGCGGCAATCACCGTCGTTCTCACCGCGGTGTTCCTCGCCCAGGCGGGCGGCCTATGGGGGTTCATGGCCGCCCTCGTCGCCACCTTCTTCCTCGCCTCAGCGGGTGCCAGCGCGGCGTACCTGACGGTCAGCGAGATCTTCCCCATGGAGACCCGAGCGCTGGCCATCGCCTTCTTCTACGCCGTCGGGACCGCGATCGGCGGCATCACCGGGCCGCTGCTGTTCGGGCAGCTGATCGGGTCAGGTGAGCGCGGCCTGGTGGCTGTGGCGTTCCTTGTCGGCGCTGCGGTGATGGCCGTCGGTGGCCTGGTGGAACTCGCCTGGGGCGTCAAGGCCGAAGGCCGCCAACTCGAGGACATCGCGGCGCCGCTCACCTCAGCCGACGAGGCCAAGCCGTGAGCGCGGCATGCCGGGCGTTGGGGCACCGGATGGTATTCACCAACGACGGGCCCACATTGCATTTCCATTGCGAACGAGGCTGCGGGACAACGGGTTACAAAACGTATCCGAGCGCGGCGCACGCGGCCCGCTACTCCAAGGCGTTTAATCGGCGCGACAGTGACGACCTGGGCAAACGCGCGCCGCTGATCGGGTTGTTGCCGCTGCGGCTCTGGCGGATGATCCGGCGGAACTAGCCGTTGCGGATGCGGCGCACCACCAGGACGACGGTCACCACGCTGACACCGGCCAGCGCTGCGGCCACCGGCGGCTTCTTGACGAACCGCAGCAGCGCAGCCTTGACGTCGTCGGCGATGCGTTGTGGGTTGGCACGCTCGGCCAGCGAGTCCACCGTGACCGCCAGCCGGTCACGCGCCTGGTCGATCTCGGCCTTGATGACCTCGGGGTCCCGGTCAGCCACTTCCGTCCTCCAAATCGCCGCTCTGCCGAACTACCCTAGATCAACCCGGGCTAACCCCGATGCACCGGTGGAGGAAGGGACTACTAGGTGACCGACACAGCACGCCTCGAAGTCGGCGACAAAGCGCCGGCGTTCAGCCTGACTGACGCGAACGGAAAGACCGTCAAGCTGTCCGACTTCAAAGGCCGCAAGGTGATCGTGTACTTCTATCCGGCCGCGATGACGCCCGGTTGCACCAAACAGGCCTGCGACTTCCGGGACAGCCTTGCCGAGCTCAACGGCGCGGGCATCGACGTCGTCGGCATCTCCCCCGACAAGCCGGAGAAGCTGGCCAAGTTCACCGAACGCGACGAGCTGACGTTCCCGCTGCTGTCGGATCCCGACAAGAAGGTCCTCACCGAGTGGGGCGCCTACGGCGAGAAGAAGATGTACGGCAAGACCGTCCAGGGCGTCATCCGCTCGACGTTCGTGGTCGACGAGACGGGCAAGATCGAGGTCGCCCAGTACAACGTCAAGGCCACCGGTCACGTCGCCAAACTGCGCCGCGATATCGAGGTCTAGTTCCCCGGGTCGAAGCGCCTAGGTGGTGGAGTTTGCGGAGCAAGCTTCCCCCACTGTTCACTGCGGGATATTAAATAGTCGACGCACATCGGCGTGTAACCATCGGAGCACAGTTGAGTAGCAAGAGATCTGACTCCCGCCGGAAAAATATAAAGAAGAAGCAACAGCAGCAGAGTCAACGCAATCGTCAAAAGCGCGGATCGCAGCAGCCACGAGGTCGTGACGGTCTTGACGGAATTCCCGCCACTACCGCGTCAACGAACAGAGTTGACCGACCAGAATCTTCCCTAGGTGCCGTAGCGAAGACGCCCAAACTCCTGCCAGTAGGACCTGCGCCAGTGCAGTCGGAGACAGAATCCGGCCTGACCCGATGGGGTCGTCTCGTCGCCATATCCAGGAAGCGGTTGGTGCGGATTTGGGGACTCGTAATTAGCTTGCTCACTGTAGTGGGCCTGTTTATCGGCTACGCAGTGGATGTGCCTCAAATTTACTCGAATTGGAAGAATAATCGCGAACCGGCATTCGACATCAAATACTTCACAAAAGACTCTTCAGGGAACCTGACCCTTGAAGAACTATCTTCGATACATGTGGAGATCGATCAGCAGAATATTCAGAATTCCGAGATACTGTTCCCTCTGAGCTTTGCGTTCCACAATGTTGAGCGTGATGAACTACTCAACGCTCGCGTCGTGCTTTCCTATCCACACGATCTTAAGGTTGACCCAGAGGGCAAACCCCGAATTGATTCGAATAACAGTTCATTTATCTACGAACACAATCTGCGCGACTTAGCTGTGGTCGATGAATACACCCCGCTCGACACAATCGATACACTGCATATCAAGTTCAACTTCGACGTTCGCCCAATGGTGTTCCTAGCCGAAGACGGTGTCCCTGTCGAGTATCTGACCATTGCCGGATATAATGGAAATTTTGAAGATGCGATCGTTCCGATAAAATTGCGATTCGAAGTGCCTGGGCGTCCAGCCGTGGTCAAAGATATCAGAATAAACTTGAAAGCCGGTATCGAAATCTTGCCGACGCCACAATCCGCAGTCGCTCAAGAGCGTCCAGTCACACCTGAGGATATCTCCTGGTTTCGTTCGATTCCGGCCGGTCCGCGAGTTGTCGATGACTGGGAGCGGGAGATGACATACACGCAACCACACCACAAGATCCACTACACTAAGCTCACCGACGGGAACACAACATATCAACGAATTTCGGTCGATGGTTTAGTAAAAAGGATTCTAATTGATCGGAACAGCGATCAAGAGTCTGACGCTGAGATCTGGGACAACACCGGCGATGGTCTACCCGATATTCGCACCGAGGGCGGTAAGGCCTTCATGCTTGATTGGGAACCTGAGGCAGTCAAGTAGGCGATCCGCCGAATGGCTAGGTCCGGTCGCTGCCGGCGACCTGAACAGACTGCCATAATGCGTAGCCTAGAGTTAGCTTCGCACCTCGCAAATTTTTCCAGAATGGGCTGTGCAGCACCCCCAGTCTTCTCTCACGGACGTACGGTCCTCCCCCGACAAGGCCACCGGTCAGTTCGCGAAGTTGCGCCGCGACATTCCGGTGTCGTTCCCCGAGTGTCGCTACGCTCTCCCCCTAGCCTTCGGCGGGGGTGCCCCCAGCCCGCCGGATCTAGCCCCTAGCACTCGCCCAGCTTGCCCAGCAGCAGCGCCTCGGTGGTGGCGGCATGCTCCAGCACCCCGAGATGCAGGCTCTCGTTGACGCTGTGCGCCTGCGTGCCCGGATCCTCCACTCCGGTGACCAGGATCGTGGCGTCCGGGAACGCGGTGGCGAACTCGGCGATGAACGGGATCGAGCCGCCCATCCCCATGTCGACGACGTCGGTGCCCCAGGCCTCCCGGAAGGCGGCCCGCGCCGCGTCGTACACCGGGCCGCTGGCGTCGATCGCGTACGGCTGGCCCACGTCGCCGGGGATGACCTTGACGTGCGCTCCCCAGGGGGCGTGCTGCTCGAGGTGGCGGCGCAACGCGTGGAGGTGGGCTGCCGCGTCCCCGCCGGGCGCCACCCGCATGCTGACCTTCGCGCGGGCCCGCGGAGTCAGAGTGTTCGACGCCTTGCCGATCGGTGTGGTGTCGATGCCGATGACGGTGATCGCAGGCTTGGCCCACATCCGTTGGGCCACACTGCCCGAACCGATCTCCTGCACCCCGTCGAGCAGACCGGACTCGGCCCGCACCCACTGCGGGCCGCGGTCGACGTCCGCAGCGCTCGTCTCGTACAGGCCCTGCACGGCAACGTTGCCGTCGTCGTCGTGCAGGCTGGCAAGCAGGCGGACCAGGACGCTCAGCGCGTCGGGCACCACCCCGCCCCACAGCCCCGAGTGCAGACCGTGGTCCAGCGTGGCGACCTCGACCACGCAGTCCGCCAGTCCGCGCAATGACACTGTCAACGCCGGGATTTCAGAGGTCCAGTTGTCCGAGTCGGCGATCACGATGACGTCGGCGGCCAACTTGTCCTTATGCGCGGCCAGCAGCCGGCCCAGCGACGGCGAACCGGACTCCTCCTCCCCTCGACGAATACCGTGACGCCGACCGGCGGCTTGCCGTCGTGGGCACGGAACGCCGCCAGGTGGGTGGCGATGCCGGCCTTGTCGTCGGCGGTGCCACGGCCGTAGAGCCGCCCGTTCCGTTCGGTCGGCTCGAAGGGATCCGAATCCCATTGCGATGCTTCACCTTCAGGCTGAACATCGTGATGGGCGTACAGCAGTACGGTCGGCGCACCGGGCGGCGCGGGATGGTGTGCGATCACCGCGGGGGCACCGCCCTCGGCGACGATCTCGACCTTGGCGAAGCCCGCACTGCTCAACAGGTCAGCCACGGCCTTGGCGCTGCGGTGCACCTCATCGCGCCGAGCCAGGTCGGCCCACACCGACTGGATGCGGACCAGATCCTCAAGGTCGGCTCGCACCGAGGGAAGCACCGCCTGCACGCGTTCGACGAGATCAGTCATGCAGACGACGTTAGCGGGCGACGGCGGCGGGCATTGACATGCAAGGAAATACTTGCCTATCGTGCCTAGGTGTGGGTGATGTCTTCAAGGCGTTGGCCGATCCCACGCGCCGGAAGATCCTCGACGAGCTGACCGAGCGCAATGGGCAGACGCTGTTCGAGATCTGCGCCCGGCTGGCGACCAAACACGGTCTCGGCTCGTCACGACAAGCGATTTCGCAACACCTCGACCTTCTCGTGGCCGCTGGTCTGGTGGAAACGAAGCGCTCGGGTCGCTACAAGTTCCACTACATCAACACCGCGCCGCTGGCGCCGATCGTCGAGCGGTGGCTGCACAACGCAAAGGAATCACCGTGCGAATCAACCTGACCAGCGTCCTCGTCGACGACCAGGACAAGGCGCTGAAGTTCTACACCGACATCCTCGGGTTCACGACCAAGCACGACATCCCGATGGGCGAGCACCGCTGGATCACCGTCGTCTCCCCGGAGGATCCGGCCGGCACCGAACTCGTTCTGGAACCCGACGGCCATCCCGCCGCCAAACCGTTCAAGCAGGCACTGACGGATGACGGCATACCGTTCACGTCGTTCGCTGTCGACGACGTCCACGCAGAGTTCGAGCGGCTGGGTGCGCTCGGGGTGCGTTTCACCATGGAGCCCACCGACATGGGTCCGGTGACAGTTGCCGTCCTGGACGACACCTGCGGCAACCTGATCCAGATCGCCCACCAAACCGGCTGAGTCCTAACCGGTCTCCAGGATGGCCACCGCCGCGGCGGTGTCGCCCTCGTGCGTCAGTGACACGTGAATGGTCACCTCGGCCAGATGCTTGGCGATGTCACCGGTGAGGCGGACCTTGGGCCGGCCCCACATGTCGGTGATCACCTCGATGTCACGATGGATGCCTTCCGGCAGCACCGGACGCTGCGCGAAACGCGAGCCCGACCACGCCTTGATGACGGCCTCCTTCGCGGCCCACCGAGCCGCCAGGTGCCGCGCCGCCACCGAACTCTTGTCGGCGGCGTCGCGGCGCTCACCTGGCGTGAACGTCTCGGCGAACACCGTTCCCGGCTGGTCGACCTGCTCGGCGAAATCGGGGATGGAGACCACGTCGATCCCCACTCCGACTATTGCCACGCCGCGACTTTATCGCACGTAGGCGTCGTCATCGCCCAACCGTGAGGCCGGGTCGAGCAGCATCGCCGCCTCCTGGCGCTTCTCCGGCTCATCATGGTTGAACCGGCGATCGGCAGGCTTCTCGTACATCGGCCGTCCACCGGCGATGGCCGAGGCCAGTCGCCGCTGACCTGCCAGCACCCGCTCGTGCGCCCGCTTGGTGTAGTCCGCCCGCTCCTGCTCGCTCAGCGAGGCAAGGAACGCCTGCGGGTGCACCAACGCGACCAGACCCGACACGTGACCGAAGCCGAGGCTGGTGACCAGACCCGCCTTCAGCGGGAACTTGTCGCCCAGGCGCAGGGTCTCGCGCGGCCACACGAAGTGCCCCGAGGAGGCCAGCTCGTCGTCGACGCAGTCCAGGCTGCGGTTCGGCGGGATGACGCCGTCGCGCAGGATCTGGCAGAGCCCCATCATCTGGAAGACCGCCGCGCCACCCTTGGCGTGACCGGTCAGGCTCTTCTGGCTGACGATGAACAGCGGAGCCCCGGGCGCACGGCCCATCGAGTCGGCCAGCCGCTCATGCAGCTCGGTCTCGTTGGGATCGTTGGCCAGCGTCGAGGTGTCGTGCTTGGAGATCACCGCGATGTCGTCGGCGCCGACTCCCAGCTTGGCCAGCGAGCGGGCCAGCTGCGAATCCTTGCCGCCGCGACCGGCGCCCAGCGCACCGAGACCGGGAGCCGGGATCGAGGTGTGCACGCCGTCGCCGAAGCTCTGCGCGTAACCCACCACCGCCAGCACCGGCAGACCCATCTTCAATGCCAGGTCACCACGCGCCAGCAAGATGGTGCCACCACCCTGTGCCTCCAGGAAGCCCAGCCGGCGACGGTCGTTGGCGCGGGAGAACTTCGAGTCGCTGATGCCCTTGGCCCGCATCGTCTCGGTGTCGGCGGTGGCGGCCATGTCGCCGAAGCCGGTGACGGCTTCCACAGTCATGTCGTCGAAGCCACCGGTGACCACCAATTCGGCCTTGCCGAGGCGGATCTTGTCCATCCCCTCCTCGACCGACACCGCCGCGGTGGCGCATGCGCCGACCGGGTGGATCATCGACCCGTAGCTGCCGACGTAGGACTGGATGACATGCGCGGCAACGACGTTGGGCAGAACCTCCTGCAGGATGTCGTTCGGCTTGGCCTGGCCGAGGAGGTTTCCGTGGTACATCGTCTCCATCGACGTCATACCACCCATACCGGTGCCCTGCGTCGAGGCCACCAAGCTTGGGTGCACCCAGCGCATCAGCTCGGTCGGGGTGAAGCCGGAGGACAGGAACGCGTCGACGGTCGCGACGATGTTCCACAGCGCCACCCGGTCGATCGAGCTGGCCATGTCCGGGCTGATGCCCCAGACCGTCGGGTCGAAGCCGGTCGGGATCTGTGCCCCCACCGTCCGCGACATCTTCGTCTTGCGCGGCACCCGAATCTCGGTGCCCGCCTTGCGGATCACCTCCCAGTCCGACGAATCCGGAACCGGGCGGACGACAGTGTGCTCGGGATCGAATTCCACGAATGCGCGGGCCTCGGCCTCCGAGGACACCACGAACCGGAAGTCCTTGTCGAGGAACACACTCACCAGCAGCGGCGTGGTGTGGTCGGCGTCGATCGCCCGATCGCCGACGAATTCGCGGATGCCACAACGCTCTACGACGGCGTCGTGGTAGCGCTCCACCAGCTCGGCCTCGTCGACCATCTCACCGGTCGCGCTGTCGTACCAGCCCGGCTTGGGATCGTCCTCCCAAACGATGAGCCCGGTCGTCCAGGCCAATTCGAGCACGCCGGCTGCCGACAACTCGTTGTCGACCTCCATCTCGAAGCGGGTGCGCGACGAGCCGTACGGGCCCAGTTCGGCGCCACCGACGATGACCACCAGGTCCGCCGGGTCGACGTCGAGGTCGGCCCATGCCGGCGGCGTGTTCGCGACGTAGCCGCGCGGCGGCGACGGCAGCGCGGCGATGGTGCCCGCGGCCGGCTCGGAGGACGCAGCGGCATCCGCCGATTCCCTGGTCATCTCCTCACGGGCCTTGGCAGCCAGTTCGGCCATGTCGAGTTTGACATCGCCGAGCCCACCGGTGAGGTCGACCTTCAGCGGGGCGTTGGCCGAGGCGACCTTGGCCTCCACCGAGCACAGATCGAGCAGCATCGCAGCCATCTCTTCGGTGCTGTAAGTGGTGACGCCGGCCTCTTCGACCGCACCGACGATGGCGTCGTTGTGCCCCATCAGGCCGGTGCCCTTGGTCCAGCCGATCAGCGCGTGCGCGAAGCTGACCCGCTGCGCCCAGGACGTCTCCGCACTCCAGCGGTTGACCACCGCATCCAGCGCGGACTTCGACTCGCCGTAGGCCCCGTCACCGCCGAACATGCCGCGGTTGGGTGAACCGGGCAGCACCACATGCAGACGTGAGGCGATGTCCCGCTCGGCACCGATGGACGACAGCCCACCGATCAGCCGCTGCACGGCCCACAGCAGGACCTTCATCTCCATCTCGGAACGCGAGCCCGCCTCCGACAGGTCGCCGGACACCCGCGGTGCGGCGAACGGGAACAGCAGCGTCGGGGTCAGCGCGTCCTTGAGGTGAATCGATTGCGGTCCAAGGCTTTCGGTCTGCTCACTACCGACCCACGATGCCAGGGCGTCGATGTCGGAGTACGAGGCCATGTTGGCAGGCACCACCCACAAGGACGCGCCGTAGCGGGCGTGGTCGCGGTAGAGCGCCTTGTAGAACGCCAGCCGGTCATCGTCGAGCTTGGACGTGGTCGCGATCACCGTGGCGCCGCCGTCGAGCAGACCCGCCACCACTGACGCGGCGATCGAGCCCTTCGACGCGCCGGTGACCACCGCGACCTCGCTGGAATAGTGACCCTTGTCCGGGTTCTCGGCACCCGCGGCGATCCGGCCGAACAACGACGCATGAATGTTGCGCCCGCTCGCCAGGGCCCTGCCCTGCCACCAGTTGGCCTGGGTGGCAACGACATTGCCGGCACCTTCGAACCGCTCCGAGAGCTTCAGCCAGTCGGCGTCGATGTCGCCCTCGTCGGCCAGCCAGAGCTTGACCAGGTCCTCGCGCGCACTGGCCCAGCGGTCATCGAGCAGCACCGCCTTCTTGGCGTCGAACGCCGGGGCCACCAGCCGCGGCCAATCCGAGCCGAGCTCGGCGGTGACCAGGTCGATGAGTTCGGCGTCGCTGGCCGCGGGAGCGGCCGTCACCGGGGTGTCCAGCCCGAGCTGACCCAGCACCATGCGTGCGGCCGACGCCAGCACACCGTCGCGGCCGGTCACCGTCTCGGCGAACTCGGTCAGCGCGGCCGAGTCGACCACGCCGCCCGCGGCACCGCCGGCCGACGGCAGCGAGACCGCAATGCCCTTGCGGGCGGCCACCGAAGCGACCGCGGCGTCGATCGCCTTGTCCACCGCCGCGGCATCGGCCAGCGCACCTTCGTGCAGGCCGCCGAGTGCGCCTCCGCGCACGCTGCTGCCCTCACGGGTGCCCAAAGCCAGTTCGGCGGTGACGTGCTTGGCCCAGCCGTCGCCCAGTTCCCAGGTCTTCTTGACCCGCTCGGCGATGGCGGCCGGCCGCTTGCCGGACGGGCCGAGGATCGTGCGCAGCTGATCGTTGATCGCATCGGAGAGCACCGGGCCGAACGGCTTGTAGGTGCGCGCCAGCTTGGCGACCTGACCCTTCAGCGCCGCGAGATCCGCCTCGGCGGCACCGTCGATGGCGCCCAGGTTCAGCTCCGAACCGAGGTCGACCAGCAGCTGGTTACGCCGCGAGGACGCACCGTCGGTGATCGACTCGATCGAATCGAGCGGCTCGATCTGGTCGATGCGCATCTTGGCGCTCAGCGCGATCAGCGCCAATGTGGCGTCACCGGCGTCGAATCCGATGTCGTCAGGGCGGGGTCCACCGGACGGCGCGGCCGCCGGCGCCGCCGCCGGGGCGGCCTCGACCGCAACGGCTTCGGCCGGCGCCTCGCTCGTTGCCGCCGGTTCGTCGTCGGAGTCGTCGGCGGCCGGGTCCTCGTCGCTCGCGAACAGCACGGGGGCGTCGCGCTCGGAGTTGAGCACTTCCACTGTGCTGTGGGCGTATTCGGGCAACTTCAACGTGTTGCTGGCCAAGCCCGCGACCGTCGGCGCGGACTTCACACCGATCTCGACGAAGCGCTCGACACCGAGACCGCCGGCCGCCTCTTCGATGAACAGCAGGTCCTGGGTCTCGATCCAGCGGACCGGGCTGGCGAACTGCCACGCCAGAAGCTCGATCACGATCTTGCGGCACAGCTCGTGCGACTTCTCGTTACGCCAGGTGTCGTAGTCGGCGAGAATCTCGTCCAGCGGCTCGGCCGGCACCAGATCCCGTATCTCCTGGACGAAGTCGCGATCCAGCGTGAACGGCCGCGGCACCAGGTTCGGGATGTAGCGCCCGATCAGCAAGGCCGGATCGGCATCGGCGGGCATGACACGTTCCAGCGCGCGACGGAAATCGTCGACGCCGACCCGCAGCACGTCCGAGTGGAACGGCACGTCGATGCCGGGAACCAGGATGAACGAGCGCTTGCCGCCGCTGATCTCGCGACGCCGCTCGACCTCTTCCTCCAGCGCCTCGAGACCCCGCACCGTGCCGGCGATCGCATACTGCGAGCCGCGCAGGTTGAAGTTCACGATCTGCAGGAACTCCCCTGTGCGCTCGGCGATCTCGGCCACGAACTCCGTGACGTCGGCATCGGGGAGATCGATCTGCGACGGCCGGATCGCGGCCAGCCGGTAGTTGGAACGACCCATCTCGTCGCGCGGGACGATGTCGTGCATCTTGCTGCCGCGGTGGAACACCACCTCCAGCAGTGCCTCCAGCGGATACACCCCGGACACGCATGCCAGCGCGGTGTATTCACCCACCGAGTGGCCGCAGGCGATGGCGCCCTCGACGAACGCCCCCTGCTCGCGCATCTCGGCGACCTGTGCGGCGGCGACGGTGGCCATCGCGACCTGAGTGAACTGCGTCAGGTAGAGCACACCCTCGGGGTGCTGGTAGTGCACACCGGAGGCGATCAGGCTGGTCGGGTTGTCCCGGACCACGTGCAGCACCGAGAAGCCGAGCGTCTCGCGGGTGAACTTGTCGGCGGTGTCCCACACCTTGCGGGCGGCCTTGGACCGTGCCCGCACCTCCATGCCCATGCCCTTGTGCTGAATGCCCTGGCCGGGGAAGGCGTACACCGTCTTCGGTGCTGCCAACCGCGCGGTGGCGCTCATGACGAGGTCGGTGCCGATCTTGGCGGTGACCTCCAAAACCTCTGCGCCCAGGTCGATTCCGACCCGGTCGACCCGGAAGTCGATGTCATCGCCGGGCTTGACCATGCCCAAGAAGCGGGCGGTCCAGCCGATCAGCTTGGCCGGCGGGGCGGGCTTGCCGTCGGTGGCGGTCACCACGTGCTGGGCCGCGGCCGAGAGCCACATGCCGTGCACGATCGGCGATTCCAGCCCGGCCAGCAGCGCGGCGGCCTGGTCGGTGTGGATCGGGTTGTGGTCACCGGAGACCACCGCGAACGGACGCATGTCGACCGGCGCGCCGATCGTGACGTCGCGGCGACGGCGGCGCGGGGTGTCCGTGGCGTTCTCCGACACCGCTCCCCCGGCACGCACCGGGTCGGTGAGCTCCTTGGCACCGGTGCGGCCGCGGATCGCGAAGCGCTCCTCGAGGACCGCCAGGATCATGCCGTTGGCGTCGGTGACGTTGACCGTCACCGGCACGACGCGGCCGACCTCGGTGTCGGTGGCGACCGAAGCCGTTGCGGTGACGGTCAATTGGGTCGATTCCTTGGGCAGCGGCTTGAGCAGGCGAGCCGCGTGGTCCAGATGCACCAGGCTGAGCAGACCCTCGACGACCGGGAAGCCCGAGTCGGTGGCCGCGCCGCCGATGGCGGCGAACACCGCGGGCCAGCAGCGGCCGACCAACGCATCAGGAACGATCGACAACGTCGGCGCCAGCGGCGAACCGAACGTCGCGGTGACGCCGGTGTGATCGGCGACCCGCTCGGGGTCCCAGCCGACGGTGACGGTGGTGGAGCCGTTGACGACCGGCGGCAGCGCGTCAGGGCCGTCCACCCCGGCGGCGATGGCCAGCACGGCACGCATCGCGGTGGCGGCGTCCTCGGTGCGAACGACCGGCATTCCGCCGTCGATCACGGTGGCGGGCAGGGTGAATGCGATATCGATCCAGGTACCCGACAGCGGGACACTGAGCACCACCCGGTTGTCCGCGGTGACCTCGAGGCGCGCACCGGTGGAATGGTTTGTCGCGCTGGTGAATTCCCGGGTCGCTTCGCTCCTGCCCTCCGAACGATTGTCGTGCACCAGCCACTCCGACGGCGCCGCGATGCGGTGCACCGGGTTGGTGGCGGTGCGACCGGCCCACAGCACGTCGGGCGAATCCAGCACGATCGCCAGCGGCCCGGTCGCGTCGGTGCGCACCCGCAGCCGCGCGGCGACCGGCTCGGGCTGTGCGCCCGAGGCCAGCACCTCGTCGACCGCGGCCTGCTCGAAGCGGTCCAGCAGGTCGCCGACCGGCTCGTCGACCTGGGTGATACCCGCGACGGCCTGGGTGCCGGGGATGACGCACACCTGGTCGGCGGTGTAGCGCGCATCGTGGGCCTGCCACAGGGAGTCGCTGCGCCACCAGCGCCGCACGTCCTTATCGATGACCGGGACGAAGTTGACCGGCTTGCCCAACGTCTTGCACAGCTGGACGAAGAACGGGACGTCGGCCGGGTGCAGCAGCACCGACCCGGCATCGGGGTAGCGGGCCTGCAGAGCCTCCAGGGCCTGGCCCGGGTTCTCCAGCAGCCACTCGCCGTCGGCCGTGGACGCATCGAACAGCGTCTCGATCGGACCGGTGTCGGCGGCATTGAGCCGAGCCTCGGCGCGCTGCAGCATCTCGGCGAAGCGGTCCCGCCAGGTGACGTCGAGCCACGGCGAGTCGTCGGTCTTGGTGTCGGCCGTGGAGTCGTCGTCACCGATGGACAGCTCGACGAAGCGCTGCAGCCACTGCAGGTACGTCATCTCACCGACATCGCCGAAGTACGGCTTGGCGGTCACGGCCATCGCGGCGATGATTTCCTCGCGGCGCGCGGCCACGGCCTCGGCGTCACCGGCGACCTCATCGAGCAGACGGCCGCAGCGGGAGGCCGCGTTGTCGATCTCGTGGATGTCGGCGCCCAGCTGGCTGCGCCCGGAAGCCATGCCGTTCACGGCTTTTCCGGCCCCGACCCAGTGGTCGGTGCCGATGGTGTCGACCAGCAGCTGCTTGACTGCGGGCGAGGTGGTCGCCTCCAGGCAGGCCATCGCGGCGGTGCCGACCAGGATGCCGTCGACCGGCATCAGCGGGTAGCCGTAGACAGCCGACCACCGGCCGGACAGGTACTCCGCGGCGCGCTCCGGCGTGCCGATGCCGCCACCGACGCAGACCGTGATGTTGGCGCGGCCGCGCAGTTCCGAGTAGGTGGTCAGCAGCAGGTCGTCGAGGTCTTCCCAGGAGTGGTGGCCACCGGCGCGGCCGCCCTCGATGTGGACGATCACCGGCTTGGTGGGCACCTCGGCGGCGATCCGGATGACCGAGCGGATCTGCTCGACGGTGCCCGGCTTGAAGCAGACGTGTGCGATGCCGACCGTGTTCAGCTCGTCGATGAGGTCGACGGCTTCCTCCAGCTCGGGGATGCCGGCGCTGACGACGACGCCGTCGATGGGCGCACCGGACTGGCGCGCCTTCTGCACCAGGCGCTTGCCGCCCAGCTGCAGCTTCCACAGGTAGGGATCTAGGAACAGCGAGTTGAACTGGATGGCGCGGCCCGGCTCGAGCAGCGTCTCGAGCTCAGCGATGCGCTTGTCGAAGATGGCTTCGGTGACCTGGCCGCCACCGGCCAGTTCGGCCCAGTGGCCGGCGTTGGCAGCGGCGGCGACGATCTTGGCGTCGACCGTCGTCGGTGTCATGCCCGCCAGCAGGATCGGCGAGCGACCGGTCAGCCGGGTGAACTTGGTCGACAGCTTCACCGAGCCGTTAGGCAGGGTGACCACCGAGGGCGCGTAGCTCGACCACGGCTTGGCCACCTCGGGGACGGCGCCGACGGTGAACAGGTTGCGCTGGCCGCCGCGGGTGGCGGCGGGCACGATGCCGATGCCGAGGCCACGGATGACCGGGGCGGTGAGGCGGGTCAGGATGTCGCCGGGGCCGAGGTCGAGGATCCAGCGGGCTCCGGCGTCGTGCAGGGCGGTGACCTCTTCGACCCAGTCGACCTGCTGAACCAGGATCGCGTCGGTCAGTGCGCGCGCCAGCTCGACATCCAGGCCGACGGCAGCGGCCCAGCGGCCGACGATGTCGATACCGTCGGCCAGGCGCGGGGTGTGGAAGCCGACCTCGACCTGGACCGGATCGAACACGGGCGCGAACACGGCGCCGCCGCGGTTCTTGTTCTTGCGGTCGGCGGCTTCGGCGTCGGCGATCTGCTCGCAGTAGAGCTCGAACCGGGACAGCTGTTCCGGGGTTCCGGTGATGACCACCGAGCGCCGGCCGTTGCGGATCGACAGCACCGGCGGCAGCACGGTCCGGACGTCTTGAGCAAACTCTTCGAGCAGTTCGTAGATGCGTTCCGGTTCGGCATTGGTCACCGAGACCATCGGCGGGCGGTCACCGAGGACCGAAATGCCGCGGCGACGGGCGACCAGCGTGCCCGCGGCGCCGATCAGCTGGGCCAGCGCGAGCAGCTGGACGTCCTCGGCGCCACCGGCACGCAGCGCCTCGACGGCCAGCACGCCCTGGGAATGGCCGGCGACGGCCACCGGCGGGGCGGCCGCCAGATCCATGCCCTGACGTGCCAGCGCGCGCGTGGCGGCAATCTGGGTCAGCAGGACGCCGGGGACCGACACCGCGGCCGAGGTCAGCTGCTTGGCCGACGGCACCGCTTCCTCGGCGGCCAGCGCGCGCACCCAGCGCAGCGGCTCGAAGCCGATCGGGCGGACCACGACGAGTTCGTCGGCGACGGGCTCGAGCAGCAGCTCAGCCTCGCCGGCCAGGGTCGCGAGCTCGGACTCGATACCGGCCGAGGTGACCAGCTCTTCGAGGGTTTCCAGCCAGGAGCTGCCCTGCCCACCGAAGGCCACGGCGTAAGGCTCACCGGCGTTGAGACGGTCGACCAGCGCATGCGTGGTGGTCCCCTTGGCGCCCGAGCGCCATGATCCGTCGCCCGCGGACAGCCTGTCGTGCTCGTGGATCGTCACCTTGTGTATCTCCCTGTCGTGCTCGTCGTCGCGTTCGTCGCGTCTTCGTTTCGTATGTCGGTGTGGGCGATTCCCCGTCGAATCACGGCCGCCGCGCGCTTCCCCTGGAGGGCGCCGGCTGACATCTCGGCTCTACTAAGAGTGGCATAAGAACCAGCACTATTTTCCGCCCAAGATTGGTTACTGACGAGTTCTACGGACGGGTAACAGCACGATGGGTAACACCGTGCCGAACAGGCACCCAGACCATCCGGGACAAACGTCCTGCATGCAGGTGGTTACGGTTGAGTAGGCGCAATAGTGCTGTTCAAAGCACGACTGTTATCGAATCGTTACCTGACGATTTTCCCTCGCGCGTCTCCGGACGACATGTCAGCCCAAGCACTTGCTAGGTTTTTCAGTCCACAATTGTTCACCAAAATGGCGTCGGCGAGTTTGCTGGCAAATCCTTACCGGCCGGTAAGTTTTGCGCTTTGACTCAGTCCCACTGGCCGAATTGGGGCTTCAGGATGTTGTTCAGGTCCACTCCCACGCCCGCCACCTTGCGCTTGTCGATCTCCACCTGGTGCAGGTGCGCGGCAGGGTGCGTGTAGCCCTTCGGCGAGCCCCAGTTGTGCTGCCAGAACCAGGATCCGAGACCGTCCTGCAATGCCCAGTCGATGACCTTCGAGTTCCCGTACACGCCGACGCGCTGATGTCCGAGCACCGATTCCCAGGCCCTCAAATATGGCGCCACCTGTGTTTTGTACTGATCCGGGGTCGGGTCGTCGTCGATCGACACGTAGATCGGGGCGGCTACCGGGCCCCCGGCGGCGGTGTGCAGCTGCCAGCCTCGCTTGGCGTGGATGAGCCCGGCCTGCTGCCCGCCGAGCCAGTCCGCGGTGTCCTGCTTGCCGAACTGGTAGTTGGACACGATCTTCAGACCGGCCTGATACAGATCGCGGGCCTCGGTCAGCTGGATCGGCTTGCCCAGCATCCAGTCCCCGCCCGGCCGCCGGTCCGACACGTACCGGATGGCGCCGACGGCACCGGATGCTTTCAGATCACTGGCGCTGATGACGCCGGCCGCATAGTCCAGCAGTACGCCGAGTGAGCCGGTGGCGGCGGTGGCGGGCTCGGCGCTCGCAACGGACGCCGCGAGGGTGGACGCGAGCGTCCCGAGACCGAGGGCCGCCGGGGTGGCGGCGGCCAGTTTCAGGACGTCGCGGCGCGACATGGACACGCGCCTCAGAATATGACAATTGCCTCAGCGACCACATCAACGACACCGGTCACATCTGCATCACCTTCCGGCGTCCGCGGTGCGGATCGCGAATCCGGTGGTCCAGAGGTTCGATAACCGGCGAAGTCCACCATGACGCTGCGGGTGGACAACTCAATCCGTAGGATCCACCCCATGCCGCCGGCCCCTCTCGCGCACCGCAGATCGAGTTGCGCGGGGTGCGGAAGGTGTTCGGCGAGGTGACCGCGGTCGAAGGCGCCGACCTGACCGTCGCCGACGGGGAACTCTTCGCGATTCTCGGTCCGTCCGGTTCGGGTAAGACCACGGTGCTGCGGATGATCGCGGGCTTCGAGCAGCCGACCGCCGGCACGGTTCACCTCGGGGGCACCGACGTCACCGCGTTGCCGCCGGCCAAGCGCGACACCAACACCGTCTTCCAGGACTACGCGCTGTTCCCACACATGACGGTCGCCCAGAACGTCGAGTACGGCCTGAAGGTCAAGGGCGTGCCCAAAGCCGAACGCCGCGAGCGCACGGCCTCCGCGTTGGACATGGTGCGGCTGTCCGGGCATGCGGCGCGCAAGCCCGCGCAGCTGTCGGGCGGCCAGCAGCAGCGCGTCGCGCTGGCCCGCGCGCTGGTGGGCCGGCCCAAGGTGCTGCTGCTCGACGAGCCGCTCGGCGCGCTGGACCTCAAGCTGCGCGAGCAGATGCAGGTCGAGCTCAAGGCGATTCAGCGTGAGGTCGGCATCACGTTCGTGATCGTCACCCACGATCAGGACGAGGCGCTCACCCTCTGCGACCGGCTCGCAGTGTTCAACGAGGGCCGCATCGAACAGGTCGGCGCCGCGCGCGAGGTCTACGAGAACCCCGCCAACCGGTTCGTCGCCGACTTCGTCGGCACCTCCAACGTCGTCGACGGTACGACCGCCGAAGCGCTCGTCGGCCGGGCCGGCACCGTCGCGATCCGCCCGGAACGCATCGCCGTGTTGGCACCCGACGACACCGTGCCGGCCGGAATGCGCAGTGTCACAGCCCAAGTCGCCGAAGTGGTGTACGCGGGACCGATCACCCGGGTGGCCGTCGACGCATCCGGGGTCGGCCTGACGGCGACCCTGCTGTCCGCCGAGGCCTCCACCGACCTCGCCCACGGTGCAACCGTCGTACTGGCCTGGCCAGACAGCGCCGTCCGATCCCTGTCCGCCTGAGAAGAGGAGCTCGTCATGAGAACCACCACCCGCCGCCTCGGCGTTACGCTCGCCGTGTGCGCCGCACTGGTCGCCGCCTGTTCGAGTTCCAACAACTCCGGCGGTGGCGGCACCACCGCACCGCCCAAGATGGAGCCGCTGTCGGCCCTCGGCAACGGCGAGGGCCAGCTCAACCTCATCGCCTGGCCCGGCTACGCCGAGGACGGGTCCAACGACCCCAAGGTCGACTGGGTGCACCCGTTCGAGCAGAAGACCGGCTGCAAGGTCAACGTCAAGGTCGGCAACACCTCCGACGAGATGCTGCAGCTGATGCGCACCGGTCAATACGACGGCGTCTCGGCCTCGGGTGACGCCACGCTGCGCCTGATCTACGCCGGCGACGTCGTTCCGGTCAACACCAAGCTGGTGCCCAACTACGAGACCATCTCGGCGTTCCTCAAGGACAAGCCGTGGAACTCGGTGAACGGCCAGATGTATGGCATCCCGCACGGCTGGGGCGCCAACCTGCTGATGTACAACACCGACGTCGTCAAGGGCGCCCCGGACACCTGGGGTGCGGTGTTCCCCGGCGCCCCGGAGTACAAGGGCAAGGTCACCGCGTATGACTCCCCCATCTACATCGCCGACGCCGCGCTGTATCTGTCGAAGACGAAACCCGAACTGGGCATCAAGAATCCGTACTCGTTGACCGAGGACCAGCTCAATGCCGCGGTGGATTTGCTGAAGGCACAGCACGGCAACATCGGCGAGTACTGGTCGGATTACACCAAGGCGGTGCAGGCCTTTGAATCCGGAACCTCGGCGATCGGCACCACCTGGCAGGTCATCGCCAACATGATCACGTCCGACAACAAGGTCAAGATCGCCACCGTGCTGCCCAAGGAAGGCGCGACCGGATGGTCGGACACCTGGATGGTCTCGTCGAAGGCCAAGAATCCCAATTGCATGTACCAGTGGATGGATTGGATCACCTCGCCCCAGGTGAACGCCCAGGTGGCCGAGTACTTCGGTGAGGCCCCAGCGCAGACCAAGGCCTGCGAGTTCACCAGCGACAAGTCGTTCTGCGACACCTACCACGCCACTGATTCCGCCTACGCGGAGAAGATCAGCTACTGGACGACGCCGCAGAAGCAGTGCGTGGACGGCAGCGGTGACAACTGCACGGCCTACAGCGAGTGGGTCGACAAATGGCAGCAGATCAAGGGCTGAGCCACGGGGTGAGCCGGCGCCTGCGTCTCGCCTTCCTGCTCGTTCCGCCACTGGCCTGGCTGGTGGTGGCCTACCTGGGATCGCTTGGCGTACTGCTGCTTTCAGCCTTCTGGAGCACCGACACCTTCACCGGTGCGGTGGTGCGCTCCTACACCAGTGACAACATCGTGCGGGTGCTCACCGACGCGGTGTTCCGCACGGCCACCCTGCGCACGGTCGGAATCGCGTTGAGTGTCACCGCGATCTGCATCGTGCTGGCCGTGCCGCTCGGCCTGTGCATGGCCAAGGTCGCCTCACCCCGGGTGCGGCTGGCCCTGGTGGTCGCGGTGACGACACCGCTGTGGGCCAGCTATCTGGTCAAGGCCTACGCCTGGCGGATGTTGCTGTCGCCGGAGGGCCCGCTGCATTGGGTGGCCGGCTACACACCGGGCTACGGCCTGATCGCCACGGTGCTCACGCTGGCCTATCTCTGGTTGCCGTACATGGTGATCCCGGTGTTCGCCGCGTTCGAGCGGGTGCCCGACCCGCTGATCGACGCCAGCTCCGACCTGGGCGCGTCGGATCTCACCACATTGCGGACCATTGTGGCGCCGTTGGTGTTTCCCGGCATCGCGGCCGGTTCGATCTTCACGTTCTCGCTGTCGATGGGCGACTACATCGCGGTGACGATCGTCGGCGGCAAGACCCAGATGCTGGGCAACATCATCTACGGACAGCTGGTGACTGCCAACAACCAGCCGCTGGCCGCCGCGCTGTCGCTGATCCCGCTGGCGGCGATCGTGCTCTACCTGCTCGCGATGCGGCGCACCGGCGCATTGGAGAACGTCTGATGCTGTCACCGACCTTGCGCCGGCTGGTCCGGATCTGGACGCTGTTCGTGCTCGTCTTCTTGTACGCGCCGCTGCTTCTGGTGGTCCTCAACGCGTTCAACTCGTCGAAGACGTTCGCTTTCCCGCCAAGCGGTTTCACGTTGCGGTGGTGGGCCGACGCGTGGGCCAGCGACGGCATGTGGCATTCGCTGGCGAACTCGGTTGTGGTGGGCTTGTGCGCGACGGTTCTCGCGCTGCTGTTGGGCAGCATGGCCGCGTTCGCCGTACAGCGCTACGAGTTCTTCGGGCGGCAGACCATCAGCTTCCTGGTGGTGCTGCCGATCACGCTGCCCGGGATCGTCACCGGTATCGCACTGAACGCGACGTTCACCTCGGCGCTGGGGATGACGCTGGGATTGGCGACGGTCATCGTCGGTCACGCGACGTTCTGCATCGTGATCGTGTTCAACAACACGCAGGCCAGGCTGCGCCGGCTCGGCACCGGCCTGGAAGACGCGTCGGCGGACCTGGGCGCCTCGGGCTGGCAGACGTTTCGCTATGTCACGTTCCCGATGATGCGTGGTGCGCTGGTGGCGGGTGCGATCCTGGCCTTCGCGCTCAGTTTCGACGAGATCGTCGTCACCACGTTCACCGCGGGGCCGACGGTACAGACGCTGCCGATCTGGATCTTCGGCAACCTGTTCCGGCCAAACCAGGCTCCGGTGATCAACGTCGTCGCCGCGACGCTGACCGTGCTGGCGATCATTCCGGTGTGGCTGGCGCAACGTTTCGGCGGTGATCCCGCCTCGACCCGGGTATAGCCCGGGAATCAATTTGCGCCGCCAGGAGATGATTGGTGGGGCGGATCGACGAAGGGTGACGGACAGTGCGGGCCTGGATTGTGTGGTCGACAGGAACGTTGGCCTACATCGTGGCCGTCCTGGACCGCACCACGATGGGGGTCTCCGGGCTGGATGCCGCCAAGCGATTCTCGGCGAGCCCCGGCGTGCTGTCGACGTTCGTCGTGCTGCAGGTGATCGTCTATGCGGCCGCACAGATCCCCGCCGGCCTGCTTCTGGACCGCTTCGGGTCGAAGAAGATGATCCTGACCGGCGCGACGCTGATGCTCGCGGGTCAGCTGGTGCTGGCAGTCACTGTGTCCTTGCCCACCGCGATCGCCGCCCGCGCGGTCGTGGGGCTCGGCGACGCGTTCACGTTCATCTCAGTGCTGCGGCTGGTACCGCATTGGTTCACGCCTCGCCAGATCCCACTGGTGACCCAGCTGACCGGCATCTCAGGCCAACTGGGACAGGTGCTTTCAGCGGTGCCGTTCATGGCTCTACTCATCGGGTCCGGCTGGACCCGGGCCTACCTGGCGGTGGCGGCGTTCGGCGTGCTGTCGCTGGCGCTGACCCTGGCACTGGTGAAAGACACCCCGACCGGCGTGACCGCCCGCGACCCGGTGACCAGCGTTCGCGAGACGCTGGCCAGCGTGAAGACGGTGTGGATGCGACCCGGAACCCGGCTCGGCTTCTTCACCCACATGGGCACCCAGTTCTCGGTCACCGTCTTCGCCCTGATGTGGGGAGTCCCCTATCTGACGGTGGCGCAAAATCTTTCGCGCGGTGAGGCGGGAACACTGCTGACCATCTCGGTGGTCGCCGCGATCGTCTTCGGGGTGCTGATCGGCATCATCACCGGTCGGCATCCGCACCGGCGGTCGCGGATCGTGCTGGGCATCGTCATCAGCAATGCGCTCATCTGGACAGTGGTGCTGGCATTGCCGTCCGCGGCACCACGCTGGCTGCTGGTCGTCCTGATCGTGGTGATCTCGTTCGGCGGCCCGGGATCGATGGTCGGTTTCGATTTCGCCCGCACCTTCAATCCGCGCTCCACCTTGGGCACCGCGCAGGGAGCGGTGAACATGGGCGGCTTCCTGGCCTCACTGCTGGTCATGCAGGCGATGGGCGTGATCATCGGTGCGGCCGGCGGATATTCGTTCGAATCGTTCCGGCTGGCCTGGTGTGTCCAATACGTCGTGTGGGCATTCGCGATCGCCGGCATCCTGATCACGCGCAGGAAAGCCAGGCGCACGATCGGCCAGATCGAGGAGAGCCGGTACCTGCTGGAGTTCTTCAGCGACTCCGAGCCGGCACCGGCCACCCTCGCCGGGACCGCTGATCAGCGGTTGCGGCTACTCTCGCGGCGATTGGCCTTCATGATGGCGTCGACCAGTTCGCCCTTGTTCATCGACGAACGTCCGCTGATGTCGAGCCGTCTGGCGACGTCGAGCAGATGCTTCTTGCTCGCATTGGCGTCGACCCCTTCCGCGCTCTTGCCCTTCGGGTTGGGGCCACCACTACGTGCCCGGGAATCCGAGGGCCCCTTGGAGCTCTTGGCCTCCCAGTGGTCGCCGACCTTCTCGTAGCTGTGCTTGAGCGCGCTGTAGGCCACCCGGTGGGCCCGCTCGCCCTCGCCGTACTCCTCGGCCGCCGCGTCGTGTGCCTTGGCGAACGTCCGCTGCGCCTTCGCGTCGGACTTCTTCAAAGTGCTGGGCAACTCACTCTTCTTGGCGTCGCCGCGCTTAGTTGTCTTGGGCATCGACATCACCTCCGTGTCCAGTCGACTACCCGGCCACCTGGGGCAAAAAACGTCGGTAACGCCCGTTGGTCGGCGGTCGATATCCCAGTCAGCCCCGAGCTGCCGTGCAACCCGACTCCGCGGCAGCCCGGGCTCCAACTTTCGCCATCCCGTCGGCCCGACGTTTGATCATGCGGTACCGGAGGTATCACCCAAGCGTCGAAGGGACGCACGATGGGTCTGGACCTCACGCCGACGAACGCGCAGCACGATCTCGCTCGCCGCACACACGAGTTCGCCGAACACTGCATCCGGCCGGTGGCCGCCGACTACGACAAGCGCCAGGAGTTTCCCTGGCCGGTACTCGAGGAAGCCGCCCGCCAGGGTTTCTACAGTCCACTCTTCTACCGAGACCTCATCGGTGATCCGACCGGCCTGTCGCTGCCGATGTTCATGGAAGAGCTGTTCTGGGGTTGTGCGGGAATCGGTTTGGCCGTGGTCATGCCGGCGCTGGCACTGTCGGCGATCGGCCAGGCGGCCACCCCCGAGCAGATGCTGACCTGGGCGCCCGAGTGTTTCGGCACCCCGGGGGATTTGAAGCTGGCCGCGTTGGCGATCTCCGAACCCGAAGGCGGCAGCGATGTGCGCAACCTGCGGACCCGGGCCCGTCGGGACGGTGACGACTGGATCATCGACGGGCACAAGATGTGGATCGGCAACGGCGGCATCGCCAACGTGCACGTCGTCAACGCCGTCGTCGACGAAGAGCTGGGCCACCGCGGACAGGCTTTGTTCGTAGTCCCCGGTGGCACACCCGGTTTGGAGCTCGTCCGCAAGCTCGACAAGCTCGGGTGCCGCGCGTCGCACACCGCGGAGCTGAAATTCAACAGCGTTCGGGTGCCCGGCGCGAACCTGCTTGGCGGGCAGGACAAGCTCGAGCACAAACTGGCCAAAACCCGCGAGGCGATGGCCACCGGCGGGCGGCGCTCCGGTTCGGCCACGCTCGGCACATTCGAGCAAACCCGCCCGATGGTCGCGGCCCAGGCGCTCGGAATCGCCCGCGCCGCACTGGAATACGTGACCGCCTACGCCAACCGCCGCGAGGCGTTCGGTGCTCCCATCATCGACAACCAGGGCATCGCCTTCCCGCTGGCGGACCTGGCCACCGGCATCGACGCTGCCCGGCTGCTGACCTGGCGCGCATCCTGGATGGCCGCCAACAGTGTGCCGTTCGAGCGCGGTGAAGGCTCGATGGCGAAGCTGGCCGCCAGCGAGATCGCCGTCAAGACCACCGAGCGGGCCATCCAGACCATGGGCGGCTGGGGCTACATCAGCGACCATCCGGTGGAGAAGTGGTACCGCGACGCCAAGCTGTACACCATCTTCGAGGGCACCAGCGAGATCCAGCGGATCGTGATCTCCTCGGCGCTCGGTGCCGCCGACGGCGGGCCGCCTATGCACGTCGAACTGGAACCGTCGGGCGGTCCGTTCAACCGGCTGTTCGGCCGCGGCACACCGGCGCGCGGCCGTGTAGCCGAGACCGCACTCGCCATGAAGGACCGGGTTCCCGAGCCCGCGATGCGCATGGTCATGAAGGTTCTCGCACCGCCGAAGCCCAAGCGCTGAGCCGCCGAACGACCCACTCCGATGGGACTTCGGCCCCTATCGGCGGCGTCGGCCCACATGGTCGGATCGATGTGACTGAGGGGGACGTCATGGAAGATCTCGACCAGACCAAGCATTCGGCGGTGTTGATCGCCGTCGACGAGGATGCCGATCGCACCCGGGCCACCGCACTGCTCCATTGGCGGAGTACCGCGCTGGTGGGCATGGGGACCGCCCGCATGGATGCCGGCAGCGAGCACGCGGTGGAACTGCGCGACGAGGTGGCCGTCGCGAGGGCGTTGTCCAACCTGGCCAGTCAGCTCTTCGCGACATCGATGTCGGAGATCGAAGCCGCGGCCGGATAGCGGCCTCGCGTTTTCACCTCACGCTGATGTCGCCGTCGGCGACAATGGAGTCCGCCGTCCCGGGGAGTTGCTGATGCCCGAATCGTTCACACCGCCGTCGATCGTGGTCGGCATCGACGGTTCGCGGGGTGCCGTACGGGCTGCGTTGTGGGCGATCGACGAAGCGGTCAGCCGCGATATCCCGCTGCGGCTGGTCTATGCGATCCACCCGCCCGGCCCGGATCCGGTGGATTCGGACGAGGAGGCGCGCCTGCTGGCCGGCGCCGAATTCGCGGTCCGCTCCGCGGCGGACGCGGTCGAGGCCACCGGGCGGCAGGTCAAGCTCGAAGTCGAGATCCTTCAGGGCCGGCCGATCGCCACTCTGGTGGAGGCCTCCCGGGTGGCGGCGATGATCTGCGTCGGCGAGGTCGGCCTCAAGCACTTCGACGCCGACCGTATCGGGTCCACGGCGACCGCACTGGTCACCGCGGCGCACTGCCCTGTTGCGATCGTGCGGGGCGAAGATCAGATCGCCGGGCACGAACCGGGCTGGATCGTCGTCGAACTCGACGAATCCCCCGACAGCGCTGCGGTCCTGCAATTCGGGGTTGCCGAAGCGCGGTTGCGGCGCGCGCCGCTGAGGGTTCTCGGCTCGTGGCAGTCGCGCTACACCGACGTCCACGACTCCCATGCGGTCTCCGACGGCAATCGCATGGTGCGCGCGCAACTGGACCGCAGACTGTCGCATTGGAAGAACCAATATCCCGATCTGGATGCCCGACCGGTCGCGATCCACGGCAGCGTGCTGAACTATCTGGCCAAACACGCCGAGTCCATCCAGCTCGTCGTGGTGGGCGCACGCAACGCCCGCGGTATCGAGGAATTATTGGGTCCGACCGGCTCGGCGGCCCTGCACAACACCGATTGCTCGGTTCTGGTCGTCGATCGACAGCGATTGTTGTGAGACACCGCAGCGAACTGCGGATATCGTTGCAAGCATGGTCAAGGTCTTCCTCGTCGATGACCACGAAGTCGTTCGCCGTGGACTGATCGACCTGCTGTCCGCCGATCCCGATCTCGAAGTCATCGGTGAAGCTGGTTCGGTGGCCCACGCGTTGGCCCAGATCCCGGCGCTCAATCCCGACGTCGCGGTGCTCGACGTACGCCTGCCCGACGGTAACGGCATCGAGCTGTGTCGCGATCTGCTGTCCCGGATGCCAGATCTGCGGTGCCTGATGCTGACGTCATTCACGTCCGACGAGGCGATGCTCGACGCCATCCTCGCCGGGGCGAGCGGCTATGTAGTCAAGGACATCAAGGGCATGGAGCTCGCCGAGGCGATCAAGGATGTCGGCGCGGGCCGGTCGTTGCTCGACAATCGAGCCGCCGCGGCGCTGATGGCCAAGTTGCGCGGTGCCGCTGAGCGTTCCGATCCCCTGTCCGGTCTCACTGAACAGGAACGGGTTCTGCTCGGCCTACTTGGCGAGGGGCTGACGAACAAGCAAATCGCCGCGCGGATGTTCCTCGCCGAGAAGACGGTGAAAAACTACGTATCGCGTCTTCTGGCAAAACTTGGGATGGAGCGCCGGACCCAGGCAGCGGTGTTCATCTCCAAACTCGACCACAATCAGCGCAGCCAAGAGTGAAGCGGCCGTTGCCTTCTGGTGGCAACATGAGGGATGTGACCGACGCTGTCGGACCAAAAGGCAATCGCAAGACCGGGTCGCCGCTGCGCGACACATTGTCAGGTCTTCGTCTGCGCGAGCTACTTGTCGAGGTCCAGGATCGGGTAGAGCAGATCGTCGAGGGCCGGGATCGGCTCGACGGTCTCGTCGAAGCGATGCTCGTGGTGACCTCGGGTCTGGAATTGGACGTCACACTCAAGACCATCGTCCACACGGCGATCGACCTCGTCGACGCCCGCTACGGAGCACTGGGCGTCCGCGGCCACGACCACGAGCTCGTCGAGTTCATCTACGAGGGCATCGACGCCGAAACCCATGAACTGATCGGCCCGCTGCCCTCCGGCCGCGGCGTTCTCGGACACCTGATCGACGAACCGAAACCGATCCGGCTCAACAACATCACGCAGCACCCGGCGTCGGTGGGCTTCCCACCGAATCACCCGCCGATGCACACCTTCCTCGGCGTTCCGGTGCGCATCCGCGATGAGGTGTACGGCAACCTGTACCTCACCGACAAAGCGGACGGGCAGCCGTTCAGCGAGGACGACGAGGTCCTGGTCGAGGCATTGGCCGCCGCGGCGGGGATCGCGATCGACAACGCCCGCCTCTACGAACAGTCCCGCACGCGACAGTCCTGGATCGAGGCGACGCGCGACATCGGCACCGAGCTGCTGGGCGGCGCGGACCCGGCCCAGGTGTTCCGGCTCATCGCCGACGAGGCGCTCAAACTCACCGCGGCAGATGTGGTCCTCGTCGCGGTGCCCAGCGATATTCAGCTGCCCGTCGACCAGGTCGAGGAACTGCTCGTGGTGGAGACGGCCGGCAAGGTCGACGAGGCAGGATCGTTACCGCCAATCACGGTGCGGGACAGCGTTATCGGCTACGCCTTCGCGGCGCAGGCGCCGCAGCGGTTCACCGACATCAGCGACGAACTGCCCGCGATACCCGGGATCGGTCCCGCGCTGGTGCTGCCGTTGCGCACCACCGACACCGTCGCCGGGGTGGTGGTGATTCTGCGGCGCGTCGGCAGGCAGACCTTCAGCCACGAACAGCTCGACATGATGGCCGGGTTCGCCGACCAGGCGACGCTGGCCTGGCAGTTGGCCTCGACCCAGCGCCATCTGCGCGAACTCGACGTGCTCTCCGACCGCGATCGGATCGCCCGCGACCTGCACGACCACGTCATCCAGCGGTTGTTCGCGATCGGACTTTCCCTGCAGGGCACGATTCCACGCAGCCGACTGCCCGAAGTGCGCCAGCGGCTGACGTCCAGCGTGGACGACCTGCAAGAGGTCATCCAGGAGATCCGTACCGCGATCTTCGACCTGCACGGCGGGTCGGTCGGCGCCACCACACAGCTGCGACAGCGCCTCGACGACGCCGTCAATGGGTTCGCCGGTTCGGGGCCGCGAATCGCTATTCAGTACGTGGGGCCGCTGTCGGTGGTCGAGGCGGGGCTGGCCGATCACGCCGAGGCGGTGGTCCGCGAGGCGGTCAGCAACGCGGTGCGTCATGCCGACGCCCAGTCACTCAGCGTCACGGTGCGGGTGGAGGATGAACTCGCGATCGAGGTGGTCGACGACGGCCGCGGCATGCCGGCCGAGGTCAACCCCAGTGGGTTGATCAACCTGCGCCGCCGAGCGTACGAGGTCGGCGGGGACTTCACCGTCGACAACGCCGAAGACGGCGGTACGGTGCTGCGCTGGAGTGCACCACTGCCATAAGGCGTTGTTTTTCCGGCTTTTGGACTAGCCGCTGCGCGCGACGATCACCGGCTGCCGGGATCCGTGCACCACCGCGGTGCTGACCGAGCCCAGCAGCATGCCGGCGAATCCGCCGCGTCCGTGGCTGCCGATGACGGTCAACTGAGCCGACTCCGACTGCTCGATGAGCTGCTGCGCGGGCCGGTCGGCCACCACCAGCCGATGCACCACGACATCGGGGTAGCGCTCCTGCCAGCCGGCGAGCCGCTCGGCCAGTGTCTCCTCGGCGATCGATCGCAGCGTCGACCAGTCCAGGCCGGGGAATTCGAACACCCCGGTGTCGCTCCAGGCGTGCACGGCGACCAGTTCGACCCCGCGCAACGAGGCCTGCTCGTACGCGATTTCCAGCGCCTTCTCCGAGGCCGGTGAACCGTCGACCCCGACGACCACCGGGGCCTTCGACGGGCGGGCCGTCAACGGGTCCTCGTCGTGAATGATCGCCACCGGGCAGTGCGCGTGGTGGACGAGGCCGGTGCTGACCGAACCCAGCAGACTGCGGGCCAGCGCGCCGCGACCGCGGGATCCGACCACGATCAGCTGGGCGTCCTTGGACAGGTCCGCCAGCGTCGGTATCGGAGAGCCGCTCACGATCTCACTGGTGACCTTCACGTCCTTGGTGGCCGCTGCGACGGTTTCGGCCGCGCTCTCCAGGATCTCGCGGGCCGAATCCTCCTGCCACTGAAAGTAACCGCTCGGTACGGGCACTTCTGGGAAGGTCATCACCGCGGGTGAGCTGAGTACGTGCACCAGGTGTACCTGCGCGCCCCGCAATGCTGCGTCGCGTGCCGCCCAGTCGACGGCGACCTTTGACTCCGGGGATCCGTCGACACCGACGATGATGTCGTATTTCGTTGCAGAAGTTGACATTTGATATTCCTTCCGGGTTGTCACGCTACGCGACTGTCGAGGCCGCCGACCACTTCGGCGAATGGACGACGTGGGGTGGCAGGCAGCGGGTCGGCGTTCACCGCCGCCCAGCCGATGCGCACCAGCATCTGCGGATAGCCGCTCGTGCCGAATACGTCTTCACGCACGGCTTCTCGTGTTTCGCCGATCTCCAGCGGCTCGGTGACCGGGCAGGTCGCCAGCCCCATGGCGGTCGCCGACAACAGGACCAGGCTGGTCGCCTCGCCGGCGCGCAACCGGGCCAGGTCGTCGTCGGTCTCGGTACCGAGCGCGAGCAGGACGCCGTTGTCTTCGGCAGCAGGCGTCTCCGACGGCTGCGCCAGGATCGGGCCCGCGAACACGCGGGCGGGCAGCGTCGCGTGCTGATCGGGTGCGGGAGTGTTGTGGGCGGGCACTCCCGCCAGCGACCCGTACCGACCGCTCCACGCGCTGAGCTCACTGAGGTAGTCGGCGTCGGCGGCGTGCCTGGACACCGATCGGGCGACGATCTCCGTCAGATGCGGCAGCAGGTCCAGCTGGCGCAGCATCACGCCCGCCCGTGCGGCGCGCGCACCCATCAGCGCGATGTCACCACCGGGCACCGGCCACGAGCTGAAGGTGCGCCGATCGGTGCGACGCCGGGAGATCGCGGCGGCCAGCGTGATGTCGAGTTCGCCGGCCGCGAGCGGCTGCACCTCGATCGATGCCAGGTGAGCGCTGTCGGCCGGATCGGGGAAGCGTCGGATCTTGGCCTGCCACCCCAGCGCGGCCAGCGCGACGGTGCAATGGTGCAGAGCAGTACCGCAGCTGACCAGCATGTCGCGCCGGTCGGGATCGGTGTTCGGCAGGTGCCTGCTGGCGTCGGCGTACAGATGCAGACTGCTGGGCCCGACCCGCCAGTGCCAGGGCTGCGAATTGTGCACCGACGGCGCCCGCATCGCCAGGCTCAGGACAGTCCGAATCGTCTCGGACTCGGGAAACTGCACGCTCATACGTCCACTCTCGCTGCGCCACCCGGGATCTGACAGGGGCGTAAGTCCCAAGCTGAGGGGACTTGAGTGGGCTGATCCCCACGTCAGGGGTGTCTGCTGGTCACTCCCCCGTCGACCACCAGGTGGGCACCGGTGATGAACGACGCCTTCGGCGACATCAGGAACGCCACCGCCGCGCCGACCTCGTCGGGGTTTCCCAGCCTGCCGATCGGTGCGGCCGCCTCGAAACCCTCGCGCACCTCGTCGACGTCGAGCGCAATCTGCAGCATCGGGGTGCGAATGAAGCCGGGGCAGACCGCGTTGACCCGGATTCCTTCCGGACCCAGCTGAGCGGCCATCGATCGGGTCAGCCCCAGCAGGCCGGCTTTGGAGGCGCAGTAGGCGGGGATGAACGGGTTGGCGGTCAGTCCCTCGATGCTCGAGATGCCGACGATCGCAGGAGCGGCACCGGCGCGGGCGGCCTCCTGCAGGTGCGGCAGCAGCAGTTGCGACAGGATCGCCTGGGCACGCAGGTTGACGTCGAGCACCGCGTCCCACGATTCCTCGGTGAAGGCGCCCACCGGTTCGGGGATGACCCGGCCGGCGGCGTGCACCAGCCCGTCGATTCCGTCCATCGCGGCCGCGGCGGCGTCGACGGCAGCGCTCAACGCCGCGCCGTCGCAGACGTCGATCACGCTGTGGGGCATGCCGAGTCCCTCGGCCACCTCCACCACCGCCGGGGAGATGTCCCACAGCGCGACTCGGCGTCCGTCGGCGATCAGCGCCTCGGCCGAAGCCCGGCCGATCCCGGACGCGGCTCCGGTGACGATGACACCACTCATGTCTCGGCCTCCTCGGTCAACTCCGCCCGCCTGCGCGGACTCGGCGGATTGTCGAACCAGAGGTTCTCCTCACGCAGCTGCCTGCTGCGCCATCCGCTGTCGGTGCGGACCATAACGTGGTGGTAGTAACCGCCGCACGCACTTGTCTCAGTCGCGCCCGGCAGCAGCATCGGGTTGTAGAACATGGCCCGCACCGTTGCGGTGTCACCGTCGATATCGGCCTCGATGTTGGTGACGAAGTGCTGAGTCATCGGCATCAGCGTCAGCGAGCGCTCCAGCCAGGAGCAGACCTCGTCGCGGGCGTCCTCCGGGCCGCCGACGGAGCTGTAATCGAGACGGGCATCGTCGGTGAACAAGGACCGCAGCAGATCCCAGTCATGGGTGTCGACTGCCCGGGCGTAACGGTGCAGGACCGACGCGATCTCGAGTTCGTCGCTGACGCGCTGCACGTCCATCGTCACCCCTTGGGTAGGAAGCCGTTGTGGCGCTTGCGTTCCGCCGAGTCGGCCGCGTCGATGATGGCACGAACCGTGCGCCGGCAGCGGCCGCATTCGGCGCCCGCTCCGCACGCCTTCGCGACCTTTTTGGTGGTCGTGGCGCCCGCCTCGACAGCCTCGGCCACCACCTGGCTCGTGACACCATTGCAAAGGCAGACGAACATCGATCGGCCCTCAGCCGTTTTCGTCCAGCCGCATGATGTGCTGCAGCCGGCCGACGAAGACCGGCGGGTACGCCCCGACTCCGGTGTGGCCCATCCACTCCGCCGCCACGTCGGGGTGATTCACCCAGTCGGAGGCGTCGGCCTCGTCGTCGAGTTCCTGCAGGATCATCACTTCGTGATCGTCGTCGAAGGCCTTGAAGATTCGCACGGCCCGCACCCCGGCAGCCTCAAATCGCGGCAGTCCCTGGTGAACTCGCCCGATCATCGCGGACACGTCATCGACCGCGGCGATCGCCCCGACGATCACCCCAGGCGGGTTCCCCTCGGACGGCTCGACGAGCGTCACCTTGTCCACCGTCTCACCGGCGAAGATGGCGGGGATGTCGTCGAGGCCGACAGCGTCGAACCAGTTGAGGAACACCCGCGAGCGCAGCACCTCGAGAATGGGTTCTTTGCTCCGCAGCGAGATGGTGACCATGACGCGACCATGCTCGCGCGTCGAGGTGTAGACCAATACGTAATGCGCGCCGAGATCGGCGAGCGCGGACTCGCTGCGTTGCAGCACCGGCCAGACCCGGCTGGGGTCCGGGACCCGATAGTCCATAGCCAGCACGAGCGTGTGGGTTTCGACCTCCGCCGCGCCGTCCACGCCGACCCCTAGTCGCTGGCCGGCAGCGGTTTTGCGGTCTTCTGCTCCAGCGGTGTGGCGCCGACACTGAGGCTGCCCGCCCCGGCCTTGGTGACCAGGAGTTCGGCGCCGTCGGAGTCGACGTAGCGCTTGCCCATCACGGTGCCGCCGGAGAAGTCCGGATCCAGTTGCGCGCCTTCGGTTTTCTCACCATCCAGCGGGATCATCGGGACGCCGCCGGCCCGTAGGTCGTCGAGACTGTCCGACGAGCGCACGACGATCACCTGGGTGTCGCATACCTGGCTCTGCAGTCGGGTACCGGTCTTGATCATGGTTGTCCTCCTGGGATCACGGGGTGGCGGTCGGCGACTTGAGCTCGTCGGCAAGCTGGCGGCGCAGCACCTTGCCGGTGGGCGTGGTGGGCAGTTCGTGGCGGAACACCACCCGGTCCGGGGTGCGTGAACCACGCAGCTGGGTGCGCACGTGGGCGCGCAGGTCCTCCGGATCCGGGGTGATGTCGGCGACGGGCACGACGACGGCGACCATGATCTGGCCCCATTCGTCGTCCTCGACGCCGACGACGGCGACGTCCCGCACGTGGGGATGTTCGACGAGAACGTCCTCCACCTCGGCCGGGGCGATGTTCTCCCCGCCGCGGATGATGGTGTCGTCGGAACGCCCGCCGATGAACAGGTATCCGTCGGCATCGAGGTAGGCGACGTCCTTGGTGGGGAACCATCCTTCGGCGTCGAGCACCGAGCCGATCTCGGCGTAGCGGCCCGACACCTGATCGCCGCGGACGTAGAGTTCGCCGACCTCCTCGGGGCCTAGGACCGTACCGTCGTCGGCGCGGATCTGCACCTCGATCCCCGGCACGGGCTGGCCGACCGAGCCGAGCCGTTTGCGGGCGGACTCGTCGGCGGCCGCATGCGCCGCCCGGTGATCATCGGGGCTGAGAACGGCGATGGTGGAACTGGTTTCGGTCAGCCCGTAGGCGTTGACGAAGCCCACCGCGGGCAGCAGCTCGAGCGCCTTGCGCACCAGGGGCAGGGCCACCTTGGAGCCGCCGTATGCCAGTGACCTCAGCGACGGCAACGGCGTGGGGTCGGTCTCCAGCTCGGTGATGATGCGATCGAGCATGGTGGGCACCACGGTGGCACTGGTGACCGCCTCGGTGGAGGCCAGCCGGATCCACTCGCGCGCGTCGAACTTGCGCAGGTACACCATCTTTCGGCCGGCGTACAGATTCGACAGCGCCGCACTGACACCGGCGATGTGATACGGCGGCACGCAGATCAGTGCGGCGTCACCGGGCTCGGCAGAGGCGAACTCGACGGTGCCGGTCACGTAGCTGGTGAGGTTGTTGTGCGACAGCTCGACGGCTTTGGGCCGCGACGTAGTTCCGGAGGTGAACAGCACCACCGCGATGTCGTCGGGGTCCGGGAATTCGGCGACCGGTTCGGCCGTCGCTGCCGCGGCCAGGAATTCCCGCGATTCGATTCGCGCCGCGCCCAAACCGGCCACCACGTCCGCATATTCGGCGTCGAAGACGATCAACGGGTCGGGCAGCCGTTCGATGAGTTCGGCCAGCGCCTCGGCCGACAGGCGATAGTTCAGCGGCGTGAACGCCCGCGCGGCGCGCGCCGAGGCGAAGATGAGCAGCGGGAGCATGACTCCGCCGAGGCCGACGTAGACCACACTGCCGGCACCGCGGGAGTCGATGACGCCCGCCCCGCCGTCGGCGAGCGTGTTCAGCTCGCCAACGGTGAGTCGCTGGTCGTCGCTGACCACCCCGACGCGCTCGGCATCGGAGGCGGCCATCTCCAACAACAGTGCCACGCTCATCGATTGGTCCTCCTGCTCAGCTGGCCTAGATCGGGTTGAACTCGGAGATCAACCAGTGGCCGTCGGTCTTAGTCAGCTTCACCATGACGCTGCTGGTCGCCAGGGCCGGATCGGGCCGATCCTTGCTGGTGGTCACCTGATTGACGAAGACCAGCACCGTCGCGTCGCTGGGGTGCATCTCCGAGAGCGCCGCCCGCGCGACCGTCGCCTCGGTCTTGACGCCCTTCTGCTTGGCGGCCGGCGCGACGATCTGGTCGGTGAATTGGCTGTAGTACTTGAGGAATTCGCCGGTCAGGTGCGACTTGGCGTTGGCCAGGTCCTTGTCCAGGCTGTCCGGGGAGTACGACAGCAGCGCCACCGTGCCGTCGCGCGCCGCGTTGATCGCCTGCTGCTGAGCCGCGGAATTGGTCTGCTGGTCCGGCCGGTACAGCCACCAGTAGACGCCGCCGGCGGCACCCGCGGAGGCGACCAGCAACACCACCAGCAGGATCGCCGCCCAGTGGCTACCGGCCCAACTCAGGGGACCGCGCCGTGCACCCGACACCGCGGGCTCGGCTTCGACCGCGGCGTCATCGCCCTCGGCAGCCTCGTCGGCGGTTTCCGTATCGAGTTCCGTTGCGGTCGACTCCTCGTCGACGACGGCTACATCGGTGTTGTTGTCGCCCTCAACGGGCTCGGTGGCCTTGTTGTCGCCCTCAACGGGCTCGGTGGTCTTGTCACTGCTCATGGCACGAACTCCACATTCGACATCTTGTATTGGGCACCATCGCGCGCGACTGTCACGCTCATCCGCCAGGCGCGCGGATCCTGATGTGCCCCATTGGCATTGGTAACGGTCGAAGAGGCAGCCAGCAGCACCACGCCGGTGTCGCCGCTCTCCTTCTCCAACGCGGCAGATTTGACCGTGCCGACGGTGACCGCTTTGGACTGCTCAGCGGTCTTGACGAAATCGTCTGCACCCCTGGTGAAATCGTCCTTGAACGTTCCCGTGGACAAGTCGAGGACGTGCTGCACGTCGGCCTTGGCTCGGTTGTAGTCGATGGACAGCAGCGCTATCACGCCCTCGCGCGCCGCAGCCACCAGCTCGGCTTGATGCGCCCGTTGGGCGACGACCTTCTGGTGCGCGACGAGCATCAGGCCGGTCACCACCATCGATGCGATGGCAAGGATCACGACCACCGCCACCGCGACGGTGACCGCGCCGATGCGCGCCCACCAGCTCCGGGGCTCGAGCTCGACGTCGTCAAAGTCTTCGGCATCGTCGACGTCGCCGGAATCTTCGTCCGCGGATTCGGGCTCCGCACCTCGCAAGCGCGCCGCGGTGGCCTTGGCGCGCGCCGCCTCCGCCCGGGCTTCGGCCTCGACGGCTTCGGCCTCGGCGAGCTCGGCCAGCGCTTCTGCATCCACATCAGCCACCATGGCACTCATACATGTCGTTCGAGCCCGTCATACGGCGCGCATCAGCGAATATGCGTCGCATGTCGAACTCCTCTCTGCGTCCAAAACATGCCGCCAGCGTACGGGCGGGGTCTGAGTCGTCCGTCACATCCACGGCCGATGCGCGATGTCGTGTGAGAATGAGATTATCACTGGACGATAAGTTGCTCTGCCGGGCGTCCGCGATGGTCGCCTCATTTCGGGCCCCATGTGCGGAAATGCCATTTCCACAAAAAATCAGCGCAGCTGGTCTTTCATCACTTTGCCCGTCCCATTCAGCGGGAGTGCTTCGACGATGATGACCTCGCGGGGCACCTTGAACCCGGCCATCCGATCCTTGCTCCACCCGATCAGATCCTCGGTCAGCAGTTCACTGCCGTTCTTCAGCACGACGAACGCCTTGCCGACCTGACCGAGCCGCTCGTCGGGAACTCCGATCACCGCCGCCTGCGCGACAGCGGGGTGTTCCATCAGGAAGCCCTCGATCTCGGCCGGGTAGGCATTGAAACCACCGACGATGAACATGTCCTTCTTGCGCCCGACGATCTTCAGCCGCCCCGAGGAGGTGAAGCTGCCGAGGTCTCCGGTATGCAGCCAGCCGTCGGCGTCGATGGCCTCGGCCGTGGCTGCCGGATCGTCGAAGTAACCCTGCATGACGCTGTAGCCGCGGACCAGCACTTCGCCGTCGTCGGCGATGCGCACCTCGACTCCGTCGCACGGCACGCCCGCCGTGGTGGCGACATCGTCGAACGAGTCCCCCGGCCGGGACAGTGTCGCGGTGCCCGCCTCGGTGAGCCCGTAGCCGGTGGCCAGCGTGCGGAAAGGCAGTTCCTCGTGCACCCGCCGGACCAGCTCCACCGGAATGTCGGCGGCGCCGGTCACCCCCGCCCGCAGCGTGGCGAGCTTCGATTTGTCTTCGACCGACAGCAGCGAGTGATAGAGCGTCGGCGGCCCCGGCAGCATCGTGATCTTCTCGGCGGCAATCAGCTCGACGACGCGATCGACATCGAAGACCGGGACAGGCAGCATCGTTGCGCCCCGGATGAAGGTGGCGATGCAGCCGGCCTTGTATCCGAAGGTGTGGAAGAACGGGTTGACGATCAAGTAACGATCACCTCGGCGCAGGTCGGCCAGATCGCACCACTCGGCGTACATCCGCAGGTTCTGCAGATGATTCATCATCACGCCCTTGGGCCGCCCGGTAGTGCCCGAGGTGTAGATGATGTCGGCGATGTCCGTTCCGCTGACCTCCCGCTGCATTGGCGTGCCGTCGTCGAGGAAGCCGGACTTCAGGTCGATCGCGGGCACCCCGGCCGGGACGGTGAAATCCTGCCCCAGGAAACCTTTCTCGATCAGGACCGCCTTGGCGCCGCTGCGGGTGATGATGTCGGCGGCCTCGGCCTGCTTGTAGCGGGTGCTGACCGGGACGACGATGCCGCCCGCGGTGAGCACCCCGAAGGCTGCGATCATCCAGTGCGCGGAGTTGGGCGCCCAGATCGCGACCCGGTCACCCGTCTCGACGCCGAGGTTCGCGAACGCGCCTGCCGCACAACGTACCCGGTACGCGACGTCGGTGAAAGACAGCCGCAGCGGACCGTCGACGACTGCTTCCGAGTCGCCGAATCGGTCCGCCGCGCTCAAGACCATCTCAGGGATGGTCTGCCAGGATGTTCTGTGAATCACACCGTGACGAGGCGAGACAGGTTGCCGCCCATGATCTTTGCCTGATCGTCGGCCTTCAGGTGCTGAAGTGCCTCGATGTAGTAGGTCGGCTCGGCGAGCCCTTCGGGATGCGGCCAGTCCGAGCCGTAGAGCACCTGATCCACACCGACGAGGTTGACCAGATCGTCGATGCCGTCCTCGAAGAACGGGCTGACGTGGATGCGGCTCTTGACCATCTCGACCGGATCACTCGGGAAGGCTTCCGGGGCCTTGCGGAAGACCTCGGCCAAGCCGTCGAGCAGCGGGTTCATCCACTTCGAGCCGGCCTCGACGATCGCGACCTTCAGCTTCGGGTGGCGATACAGCGCACCGTGAATCACCCACGACCCCACCGAGTCCTGGATCGGGCGCCACTCGTTGAGGATGCCCATTGCATTGGTCTGGAACGGCAGCATCTCGGCGCTGGCCCCGTCCCACTCGGAGGTGTACCGGGAGTAGCCACTGTCGCTGGAGTGCATGCCGACCAGCAGGTCGTACTCGACGACGCGCTCCCAGAACGGGTCGAACTCGGGCAGTGCGAACGACCGTGGCCCACGGAATCCGGGAACCGGCGCCGGGCGGACCAGGATGCAGCGGGCGCCCCGCTTGACCACCCACTCGAGCTCCTCGATCGCTTTCTCGACGATCGGCAGCGTGATGACGGGGGTGGTGAAGATGCGGTTCTGGTAGTTGAACCCCCACACCTCGTCGAGCCACTGGTTGAGCGAGTGGACCAGGACGTGGATGGCCACGGGGTCGTCGGACAGCCGCTCCTCGAGCAGGCTGGCCAGGGTCGGGAACATCAGGGTCTTGTCCAGACCGAGCTCGTTCATCACCTCGAGGCGTGGCGCGGGCTCGAAGAACGCGGGGATCGCGCGCATTGGCTCACCGAACAGTTCGCGCTTGGTCTTGCCGTCCGGGTTGCCGTACTTGAAGTACTCCTCCCACGCGCCCGGGCGGGCGACGACCTCGAAGGTCGGATTGGGAATGTAGTTGCTGATCTGACCGCGCAGCGCAATCTTGGTGCGGCCGTTGACCTGCACGTACTGGACGTAGTCCTTGTATTCCTTCGGCAGGAACTTGGTCAGCGCCTCCGGCGGCTCGTAGAGATGGTTGTCCGCGTCGAAGATCGGAAACGGCACGTCCACCCGGTGCGACAGTTGACCCATGAAATCCTCCTTATGCAGTTGGAGAGAATCCTATTCTCATAAGTGCGGTGGAGGCAATACGTCCCCCTCCTGCCGACCACGGCCATTGCCGTATTTCTTACAAACCAGTAAGTTGAGCGCATGACCGCTATCAGCATGGCCGCAATTTCCGATCCCCGCGCGGTGAAGGACTTCTGCCGCAGGTGGGCCACCGCATGGAACGATCACGACGGCGACGCCGTCGCCGCGTTGTGCGCCGAAGACCTGGTCTACGACGAACCGGCGCTGGGCCAGACGGTGCATGGGCGCCAGCCGATCAAGAACTTCGTGACCGAGATGGCGCGGACCTTCCCCGACAACACCTTTGCCCTCGAGGGCCTGTTCGCCGACGTCTCCCGGCGTGCCGTGCTGGTGGCGTGGAAGTTCACCGGAACCGTGGCCGGTTCGGACACCGTCGTCGAGTTTCACGGCGATGATCGGCTGGAATTCGGCGAGGACGGCTTGATCACGACCTACCGGTGCCTCTACGACAACGAACTGGTCAAGCGCCAGATCCGGGGTACCGAACGCCAATGAGCCAATCCCCGACTCCTCGGGTGTACAAGCCGGCGGCGGTTCGCCGCCGTGAGATCATCGCCGCGGCCGCGATCGAATTCGCCGAAAACGGTCTGGCCGGAACGCGATTGGAGGCGATCGCGGCGCGGGCGGAGGTCTCCCATCCGCGCATCGTGCAGATGTTCGGCTCCAAGCGAGAACTCTTCGTGGAAGTCGTCACCTGGGTGTTCGATCGGGTCAGCGAAGCGTTCGTCGCGACCGCCACGGCCCACCAGGCGGACTCCGGCCCGGCCCTTGTCGCGCTCGGCGATGCCTACCGCCGCCTGCTGCAGAGAGACCGCACCGTCGCGCTGGTGCTGCTGCATGCGTACGCCGCGGCGGGCGACCCCGTTGTGCGCGACGACGTGGCGGCCCGCTATCTGGCACTGCAGCAGACCATCACGGACCTCACCGGCGCCGACGCCATGGGTGTTCGGACCTTCGTCGCGACCGGCCTGCTGGTCACCGTGTCCAGCGCTTTGGCACTGCCCGGTAAACGCACCGACGCGCAGTGGGGCGGTTGGCTGCTGGAATTGGTCACGCCCGAGGTCACCGGCCAGCGGTAGCCTCAGCCCGGCGGCGCCGAGCCGATCACTCCGGCTGCGATCAGTTCCTCGATGTCGGTGTCGGACAGGCCGAGTTCGGTCAGCAGCTCAGTGTTGTGCTGGCCGAGCAGCGGTGCCGGCGCGCTGTGGATCGGCGATGCCCGGCGGGACAGGCGGAACGGCATCGTGGTGAATCGCGCCGGCGCGTTCACCGGGTGTTCGAGCACTTCGAAGAACCCGCGGGCGGCGAGCTGTTCCAGCTCGGTCTGCCGGTGCGGCTGGATGACTTTGGCCACCGGGACGCCGGGCGGCCACAACGCGGCGACGATCTCGTCGCCGCTGCGGTCTCGGCACCATGCGCCCAGGTGTCGGTCGACGAGGTCCTCGTGGGCACGCCGGCCACCCTCGGTGTCGAGTTCGGGATCGGCGGCCCAGTCCGGATCGCCGAGTGCGCTGCGCAGCGCCTGCCACTGCTCGTCGGTTTCGACGGCGATCGCCACCCAGGAGTCGTCCCGGCCGAACTCGTCGATCTCATTGCTGCGGTACAGGTTCTGCGGCGATGCCGTCGGCCCCCGATTACCGGCACGCTGGAGCACCGCGCCGTACGCGGTGTATTCGACGATCTGCTCGGCGGCGATGTTGAGCGCCGCATCCACCATCGCGGCCTCGACGAGTGCCCCTCGCCGGTGCGCCGCCGATGGTCGAGGGCGAGCAGCACCGCGTTCAGCGCGTGCAGCCCGGCGTTGGGATCGCCGACGGAATACGGTTCGTACGGATTCCGGTCCGGGTAGCCGGTGAGCCAGCTGATACCGGCGGCGGCCTCGATCACGTACGCGAACGCCGGGTTGTCCCGCCATGGTCCGTCCAGCCCGAAACCCGGCATACGGCACATGACGACGTCCGGCCGGATGCGCTGTAACGCAGCGTAATCCAGGCCAAGCTGGTCGAGCACCCGCGGCGTGTAATTCTCGGCGACCACATCGGCGGTGGCGATCAGCCGAAGCAGCAGCTCCCGGCCGCGTTCAGTGCCCAGGTCGAGGGTGATGTCCTTCTTGCCGGTGTTCAGCGCGGCGAAGATCGGCTGCTTCTCCCACCAGTGATCGTCGGTGACCGGAACCCCGGCGATCATCCGGGTGCCGTCGGGGCGGCGCGCGGACTCGACGTGGATCACCTCGGCACCCAGGAGCGCCATCAGGTGGGTGGCCGATGGGCCTGCCCAGAACGTGGTGAGATCCACCACGCGGATTCCGCTGAGCGGCAGTCGATCCTGGGCGATGCCGGGCCGCCGGGGCGTGCGCGATACCCGGCGGTGCCGGTCGGTGTGCTCGCCGAGTCGCGGTGCCGGCGACGGCGCACGCAGCTCGACGCCGGCGATCCGATAGGGATGGCCGGGCTGGCGGAAGCCGGCCGGGTGGGTGACGAACGTCTTCCGGGCGACGAAGTGCTCCAGCGACTCGATGGTGTCGGGGGTGGCGACCGGCGCGTTGGGGATGCGGAAAGCCGTGGCCAGCTCGCGGACCTCGTCACCGGTGTGCTCGGCCATCCAGGCGTACAGCTCGTCGGCTTTCTCGCTGGCCTGCTCGGTGATGCTCAGGGGCGCGTTCTCGTCGATCCACTCCTCGTGCCCGGTCATCGCGCACAGGTCGAACCACTGCTGAGCGGTGCCACATCCGACGTCCACCAAGCCGTCCTTGACTCGGGCGACGCCGGGCACGGTCAGCTTGCGGGCGTCACGCCAGGGCCGTCCGAGCATGTCGAAATAGGTCACCGGGTAGTACGTCAGACCCATGACGTGGCTCTCCAGCATGGACAGATCGACAAGCTCACCGGCGCCGCCGGCCAGCACCTGCATGCGGGCCGCCAGGATCGCGGCACTGGCGTACGCCCCGGACAGGTAGTCGCCCACCCGGCCGCCGACGTAGACCGGTGCGCGGTCCGGGGCACCGCGGCCCAGCCCGACGATGCCGCCGGACCAGGCCTGCAGCGTGAATTCGGTTGCGGGGCGGTCACTCCACGGGCCGTCGAGACCGAACGGTGTGATCGCGACGACGATCAGGTGCGGGTGGGCGGCGTGCACCGCGGCAGGCGTCAGTGTCGGGTGTTCGGTCAGCGGTGAATCCGGTGACCAGACGACGGCGTCGGCACCGGCCAGCAGGTCGCCGACCCACCGCAGATCGTCGTCGAGGGCCGGATCGGCGACCACGCTGTGCTTGCCGCCGGCCAGAAAGCTGAACAGCGCGCCGTCCTGGTCCGGCCCGATCCGCGCACCCGAGGCCGACCATCGCCGCAGCGGATCACCCTCGGGCGCCTCGACTTTGATGACCTCGGCGCCGGCGTCGGCGAGCAACTTGGTGCAGTACCCGCCGGGGATGCCGGTGGACAGGTCGACCACGACAAAGCCGGTCAGCGGCGAGTCGGTCATCGCTACTTCTTCTTCTTTTTCGTCTTCTTGGTCTCGGTCTTCTCGCCCTTGGCTTTCGCGCGTCCGGACTTCGACAGTCGCCACTCCGGTGGGAACTTGCTGTCGTTGTCCTTCACCGCGCCGGCGAGCCCGGAGTCGAGTCCCGCATGCATGTCGAACTCGTCCTCGTCACGTGCGGCCGCGCCACCCAGCGACTCGAACGTGCTGCCGAGCAGGCTGCCCAGGTACTCGCCCTGGAACTGTTTGAACACCTCGAAGAACATCTTCTGCTGAAACACGGTGTCAGTGGGCCGGTTTCGCGCGCAGGCCAGTGCATACCGACTGACCTCGTCCTCGAGATCCTCCCGCGACACCACGCTGTTCAGGAAATTGCACTCGTACATCTCGGCGGCCGTGAACGGCCGGCCGGTGTACACCATCTCCTGAAACTTGCGGATGCCCATCATCTGGGTCCACCACCACATCCGGGGACCCCAGCCGTAATAGCGGAACGACGGATGGCCGAACAGTGCGTCGTCGCTGGAGACCACCAGGTCGGCGTCGGCGGCCTGGTAGAAGTGCCAGCCGTAGCAATACCCCTTGACCTCGAGGATCGAGATCTTCTTGAAATCCTGAAGCGTGCGGATACCGGACTGCGGACTGGCATACCAGGCACCGACCGAGGCGCCGCGACGATAGGTCCCCTGCGGCGGGTATTCGACCGCCCCGGGCGGAATCCGGAACTCCCCGAGCCGCGGGCCGGTGTCCTCGTCGTTCTGCAACTCCATGAACTCGGGCAGGTCGGCACCGCTGCCGAGGTCCTCCCCCGCGCCCCGGATGACGACGACCTTCACTTGGTCGTCCACTCCGGCCTGATACAGCAGGTCCGAATACCGCAGGCGCGCCGCGGCGGTCGGCGCATTGAGATACTCGGGTCGGTTGAAGGTGATCGTCGCGATCCTGGTCTTGGGGTCCTTGTCGTAGAGGATGATCTCCTCGGCCGACGGGCGCCGCGACTCAGCCATGGGCACTGGACGCCGGACTCGACGTCAGTACCTCGCAACCGTCCGCGGTGATCAGCACGGCGTCACGGCGGAACACCGCGCCGACTCCCGGCTCGAACACGTAACCGGTGACCGCCAGCACCATTCCGGGCTCCAGACGTTCGCCGGCCGCGGTCGCCGCGAGTTGCGGCGACACCACCGGCGAGTCGAATCCGACACCGAGACCGTGTGCGACCGGAACCACCGGAAGTGCTTCGCCGACAGCCTCATACGCCGCCAGCAGACCGGCGTTGGGCGCGCCGGGCCGGCAGGCGCCGATCAGCGCCGCGTGCAGCCGCTCGGAGCGCTCGAACAGCGACTTGACCTCCGCGGTGACCTCACCGACCGCCAGGGTGCGGCCGACTTCACCGATGTAGCCGCGATCCAGCACCCCGGAGGAGATGGCGACCAGATCGCCGTCGTGGACCCGCTCGTCACCGCGGACCCGCCGCCACGGGTGGTCTTTGGCGGTCACCCACACGGCGTCCTGGTGGGCCGGCGTGCTGACGCCGCCTGCGGTCATCGTTTCCAGCAGCACCGCGGTCAGATCCGACAGTGAGGCACCGTCCCGAAGGTTGGCCGCGGCCGCGGCCAGACCGACCTCGGCCACCCGGATCGACTCGCGCAGCGCGTCGATCTCCTCGGGTGTCTTGATGCGCCGGGCCGCGCCCATGGCCGCCTCGCCGTCGACGAGTTCGGCGTTGGGGAACGCTATCGGCAGCAATTGGGCGAATCCCGGCGACAACGCGTCGGAACCGACCCGGCGCGCGGTCGACGCACCGGGGATCTTCTTCAGGTTCTCGATGGTGTTCATCGGGTTCCAGGCGATGCCGTACAGGTTCTCGTGCGGGATGTCCTCGGGGACACCTTCGTCCCACGTGCTCAGCAGGTGCACCGCCCCGGTGCGCAGCAGCACACACGACGGTGCGAACGGCCGCGTTCCGGCCACCCAGAGTTGTTGGGCACCACTGACATAGCGGATGTTGGACTGTCTGCCGAGGACCAGGATGTCCAGATCGTGGGCTTCCATCTGGGCCAGCGCACGCTCCCGCCGCCCGGTGCGGAGAGCGCGGTCGTCGCCCAGTACCTCAGTCGCCATAGGGCGTGTACGGGTAGTCGGTCAATTTGATCCAGCCTTCCTCGGTGATGACCACGATCTCCTCGCTGCGGTAGCCACCGGTACCGTCTTCCCAGATCACGGGTTCAAGGACCAGCACCATGCCGGCCTGCAGCACGTAGTTCTCGTCGAATTCGTCGCCGAGATCGGTTCCGATCATCGGCATCTCGGCAGCGTTGACCCCGATACCGTGCCCCAGGTAGAAGTGCGGCAGCCAAGGCTTCTCGCCGTCGTTGGCCGCGATCGCCGCCCGGCCCAGATCAGCCGCGGTCGCACCGGCGCGGGTGACGTCGGCGACGGCGGCCATGATGTCACGCCACCGGCGGAAGTTGGCCTGCTGCCGGGCATCCGGGGCGGTGCCCACGGTCCAAGTGCGACCGAAGTCCGAACAGTACCCGCCGTAGGTGATGGACACGTCGGTCCACAGCACGTCGCCGTCGCGCAGTTCGCGCTCGGTGGACAGCAGTGGCAGGGCCAGGTCACCGTGGGTGGTCCACACGCCGTCGGCCTTCGTGTCGGGCATGACCTGCCAGATGGGTTCCAGCATGCTGGCCACCGCGCCCAATTCGAAGACTCGCCGCATGAATTCGGCCGACAGGTCGATCTGGCGGATGCCCGGTGCGAGTACTTTCTGCACATCGACCATCGCGGTGTCGGTGATCTGCACCGCCTTGTAGATACAGGCGATCTCGTCGGCGGTCTTGACCGTCTTGGCCGCGCCGACGACCACCGCGGCGTCGCCGGGCGTGCCACCGGGGAACAGCCGGCCCTGCGCTCGGCGCATCGCCCCGGTCAGCTCGTCGACGGCGACGGTGCTGCCGCGCGGGATCAGCTCCGCCAGCACCGAGCCGAAATACTCGACACCCTCGTCGAATTCGAGATACACCGGCCCGTGCAGGTGATCGGCCGGCAGTTCGGTCTCTTCGGCGGCGCCTTCACGAAACGGCAGAAAGAGGTGCGGCGACGGATCGTCGGCGAGCACCACCGCAACTGGACGCTCGACGTGCGAGAGTCCGGCGTCGCCAAGCGGCCAGCTGGTGCCGGTCGCGTAGGTGACGGCGTTGTTGCCCAACAGGATCAACGCGTCGACGCCGCGGTCGGCCATGGCTGCCCGCAAGCGGGCTCCGGTCTCGGCACGCATGCGGGAACGGTCCGGCTGTGCCGGGATGTCAGCCAGGGAGCGCACCGGCCCGGTCAGCGATGTGGTCACTGCACACCCAGGAATTTCTTGATGTTGGTGCTGCAGATCTTCACCGCGTTGTCCTGTCCGACGGTGTCGACAACCTGCCGCAGCGACTTCTCCGAGTAGCCGAAGGTGCTTTCGTTGTGCGGATAGTCCGAGGACCACATGACGTTGTCCACGCCGATCTCGTCGAGAAGCTTGAGTCCGAGTGGGTCAACCATGAACGACGCGCTCATGTGGTTGTCCCAGTAGTAGCGGATATCGTGCTCCACCTTGCGGTTGAACATGTGTTGGTAGGAGGCCAGCAGATGCTCGGCGTCCTGCAGGGCGGTGGCCACCCAGGCGATACCGCCTTCGAACCAGCCGACCCTCAGCCCCGGATGGCGGTCCAGGATGCCGGAGAACAGGTACTTGGAGAACGTTTCCCGGAATCCGTCGACGTTGATCATCATGCCGACCACCACGCTGTTGACTTCGCACGGCGTCTTCGGCGGGGTTTCGCCGATGTGGTGGGTGACCGGCAGACCCGCGGCCTCGATCTCGTCCCACACCGGGCTCATCGCGGTGCTGCCATAGTCGATGATCTCGCCGTCCTCGCCTTTACCGGGATTCAGCGGCATCAGGAACGTCTTGAGCCCCAACGATTTCACCTCGGCCAGCGTGCGGCGGGCGCCGTCGGGATTCCACCAGTTGATCAGCCCGACGCCGTAGAAGTGGCCGTTGCTGCGGGCCTGTACCTCGGCGATGTGCTCGTTGTAGATGCGGAAGATCCGCTCCCGCAACTCGAGGTCCGGATAGTGGAACAGCGCCAGCACGGCGTTGGGGAACGCGAGTTCCTTGTCGACACCGTCTTCATGGAGTTCCTGGATACGGGCATCGATGTTGGTGGTGGCAGCTCCGGCCAGGTCGTCGTACTGCATCAGCACCCGGCTGAAGTCCAAGGGCAGGAAGGTCTTTCCTTTGGCCCGGCCGACCATGTAGGCACCGTCCTCGTACCAGATCCGCGGCGCCTTCTCCTTGAGCTCTTCCGGGAACTTGTCGAAGAAGATGTCCTCGGACAGCGAGATGTGGTTGTCGGCGGAGAATACCTCGGTGCCGGCGGGCAGGCCGGTGTCACCCTTGGCGTGCCCGTGGCGGTCCTTCGGGGCGCCGAGGCCGCCGGCGGGATACAGCGTTGCGGTTGTCATGTCAGTTCCAATCGGGCTGTCGGGGTGAAGCTTTCACCAGGTGACGGGCAGTTCGTAGACGCCGTAGGCCAATTTGTCGTTCTTGAACGGGATTTCGTCGAGCGGCTTGGCCAGTGTCAGCGTCGGGATGCGGCGAAGGAGCGTGCTGAACACGATCTGCAGCTCAGCGCGCGCCAGCTGCTGACCGACGCACTGGTGCCGGCCGTAGCCGAAGGCCAGATGTTCGCGGGCGTTCTCCCGCTGTACCTGCAGCTGATCCGGATTCGGGAACGCCCTGGCATCCCAGTCCGCCGGGGACAGGTCGATGATGATGCCCTCTCCCCCGCGAATGGTCTGGCCGCCGATCTCGATGTCCTCGATCGCGACGCGCCGCTGACCGTTCTGGATGATGGACAGGTAGCGCAGCAATTCTTCGACGGCGTTGGCGACGACCTTGGGATCGTCGGCATCGCGCACGATCGCCGCCTGTTCGGGGTTCTCCAGCAGCGCCAGCACACCGATGCCGATCATGTTGGCGGTGGTCTCGTGGCCGGCGATGAGTAGGCCGCTGGCCAGCTGCGCGGCCTCCTTGACGCTGATCTCGCCGGCCTTGACCCGTTCGGCGATATCCGACACCGCATCCTCGGCGGGGTTGTCCATCTTGGTCTCGACGAGGTTGGACAGGTATTTCGCCAGGCTCATCGCGCCCTTCATGCTGTCCTCGGGCTTGGCGTAGCGGGCCAGCCCGACGTTGGCATGCTCCTGGAAGAAACCGTGGTCTTCGTATGGCACGCCGAGCATTTCGCAGATCACCTCGGTCGGCACGGGCAGCGCGAGCGCGGTGACCAACTCAGCCGGCTGCGGGCCTGCCAGGATCTTGTCGATGGCGTCGTCGGTGATCTTCTGAATCGCCGGCCGCAGGCCCTCGACTCGCTTGAAGGTGAACGGCTTCGAGAGCATCCGGCGGTAGAAGGTGTGCTCTTCGGCGTCGGCGGTGAACACCGAGCGGGGGCGCTTGTCCACCGTGGCGAGCATGTGCTCGTTCCAGTGCGGGAAACCGGAGCGACGGTCATCGACGCTGACCCTCGGGTCGGCGAACAGCGTTCGGGCTTCGGCGTAGCCGGTGATCAGCCACGGGGTGCTGCCGTCCCAGATGCGGACCCGGCTCAGCGGTGCGGAGGCGGCCAACTCCATCACCTGGTCCGGCGGCGCGAACGGGCACCGGCCGGTGCGCTCCATCGGGTACTCCGGGGCGGTTGCCGCCTCGGTCGGGTCAGACGTCAATGTGTCCGACATGCATCACTCCTCGACGTAGATGGCTTGCGCGGGACAGGCCGCGGCCGCCCGGCGCGCGTTGTCTTCCTGATCGGCAGGCGGGTTGGTTTCGAGCAGCACCACGACACCGTCGGAGTCACGCTGATCGAAGACCTCGGCCGCGTTGAGCACGCATTGGCCGGAGGAAACGCACTTGTCCTGGTCGACGGTGACCTTCATCGTGGTACTAGCCCTGTCGTGTCACGGGGGCCAGCCACAGTCCGACGATCGCGTCGACCAGTCCGGAAGCGGCTGTGCGCCAATTGGTTAGAGGCAGCGGCGAGTCCTCGGCGAGGGCCCGCTCATATTCCGCGCAGGTGTGCATCAACAGGTTGCGCGCCATGATGTTGCGTTCCATCCGCACATGGCCCGGCAGATCCGGAAGGCACCGGTTGATGCCCTCGACCACCGTGATCAGAGCGGGCAATGCCAGGGCGTCCCGGGTGACGGTCTTCTGGTAGGCCGGGTCGGCCATCACCTGCGCGGCGAACCGCGCATACCAGGTGGGGTTGCCCAACTCGGTCAGGTGATCGGTCAAGGGCAGCACCAGGCATTCGACCCAGTCGCGCAGGCCGATTCCGGTGCCGGGCATCGCGGCGATCCGCTCTTCGCGCAGCTTCTCCACCGGACCGGCGTGCTTGTGTTCGATCGCGCGGACCAGGTCGGTCTTGGTGCCGAAGTGGTAGCCGACTGCCGCGTTGTTGCCCTGCCCGGCGGCCTCGCTGACCTGACGGTTGGAGACCGCGAAGACGCCGTGTTCGGCGAAGAGTCGCTCGGCGGCGATGAGGATCGCTTCGCGCGTCAGGCTCGCCCGATCGGTACGGGTGCTCCCAGAGGGGGTGGTGGCGGTGGTCATCGCACGCCAGTCAACGCCGTGATCGTGATTAAGTCAAGCGATTGATTTAAGAATCCGCGGGCTTTTTCTTCTTCGGCACCGGCTTGCCCGCCGCGGTTCCGCCGTCGACCGGCAGAACGGTGCCGGTGACGTACGGCGAGCGGTCGCCTGCGAAGTAGAGGATCGCTTCGGCCACGTCCTCGGCGGTCCCCTCCCGTTCCAACGGCCGGTCGGCGCGCATGGTCGCGCGAATGCCGGCTTCGAACTTGGCCACCTGCTCGGGATCCATGCCGTGCGCGGACTTCGACACGATGGCCGTCCGAATATGGCCGGGGGCAAGGCAGTTCACCCGGATCTCGTAGTTGGCCAGTTCGATCGCCGCGCATTTGGTGAAGTGGATGACCGCGGCCTTCGACGCGCGATAGGTCATCACACCCCCGCCGGCCTGGATTCCGCCGATGGAGGTCAGGTTGATGATGGAGCCGCCGCGTTCCGTCATGTGCCGGGCCGCATCTCGGGTTCCGGCCATCACGGCTTTGAGGTTGACCGCCATCACCCGCTCGAAGTCGTCGAGGTGGTCGTCCAGGAAACTCCGGTGCATTTTTCCGGAGATCCCGGCGTTGTTCACCATCACGTCGAGTCCGCCGAACGTGTCGGCCGCGGTGTCGATCAGGCGTGTGAGCTGCTCGGTGTCGGCGACGTCGGTGGGCAGGAACAGCGCTTTCGCGCCATGTGCCTCGGCCAGCGCTCGCCCCTGTTCGGTGTCGATGTCGCCGAACGCGACGGTGGCACCCTCGGCCAGAAATCGCTCGACGATGGCGGCGCCGAGGCCCGACGCACCGCCCGTGACCACTGCGATCTTGCCTGCCAATTCGTTGCCCATGACGGCCCAATCCCTCTCGTCGGCACGCCGATCCGGTGCGCGTACGCAGTCAACTCGCAACGCCGGACCGAAGTCAAGCGCGTGATTTAAATGGGTCAATCTCGCCGAGATCGACGCACACTGGAAGCTCGCAATCAGTCTCGAGCCAGGAGGGCACCACGAAAGTCGATGTCACGTTGCGCCAGTTGCGGTACTTCGCGGTCCTCGGCACCGAGCTGAACTATCGGCGCGCGGCCGACAAGCTGTTCATCACCCAGCCGGCGTTGTCGACGGCGATCAAGCAACTCGAGCTCCACTTCGGTGTCGCGTTGTTCACCCGCAACACCCGCGAGGTCGCGTTGACGGATTTGGGTGCAGCGTGGCTCCCCCAGGTGCAGCAGGCGCTCAGCGGTGTCGACGCCGTCGTCACCAACCTGGTGACGATGTCGGGAACACAGCAGGGCGTGTTGCGACTCGGCTACCTGATCGGCACCGGAGCAGATCTGTTGTTCCGCATCGTTCGGCATTTCGAGGCAGCGCACCCGGGCGTGGTCGTCGAACCCAGCGAGTACGACTTCGCCGACCCCACAGCGGGTCTCGGCGACGGAAGTACAGAGGTCGCGCTGATCCGGCCGCCGGTGGATCTGCCCGATCACCGGATGCTTCTCCTGGACGCCGAGAGCTGGGTGGCGTGCCTGCCCAGGGATCACCGACTGGCCACCCGCACCGAGGTCGACATCACCGATCTGCTCGAGGAGCCGATCGTGTGCGCCCCGATGACCGCCGGCGTCTGGCGCGACTACTGGCTGGCGATGGACGTGCGCGGCAACCGCCCGCCGTCGATCGCCGGCATCGCCGCGACGTACGAAGCCGAGACCACGATGATCGCCCGCGGCCTTGGGATCAGCTTCACGACATCGTCAGTGGCGCATTTTTATGACCGCCCCGGAATTGTTTACGTGCCGATCACCGGGCGCCCGCCCAGCTACACCGCACTCGCGTGGCACCCCGCGAAGCTGTCTCCGCAGGCAGCGGCACTGGTCTCGCACGTTCAGGAGCACTGGAACTTCGGCGAGGAACCGACTGATAAACCACGCTTATAAGTCCATTGAAATGTGGAACTTCCGAAACCGTTCACGGCGCGTTTTCCTGGCTTCAGTTGTTCTATGAGCCGCCCTGACCTGGAGTGACCATGACCGATGCGCTGACCCCCTCCACTCATTCACCGTTACCACCCCCAGCCCGCCCCGGCGAAAGCGAAGACGCCCGGCTCGCCGAGTTCGGCTACCAGCAGCGACTTGACCGGTCGGTGGGCTCCCTTGCCTCGTTCGCCATCGGATTCGCCACCATCAGTGCCACCACCGCGGTCTTCACTGGATTCGGCGCCGGCTATTTCACCGCCGGCGGCCCGTTCGTGTGGACGCTGCTGCTGGCCGGAGTCGTCTTCTCGCTGTGGGCCTTCATCGCGGCCGACCTGACAGCCAAGATCCCGCTTGCCGGTTACGCCTACCAGTGGACCAGCCGGATCAACGGCCCCAGCCTCGGCTGGTTCACCGGGTTCGTCGCCCTGCTCGGCTGGATCAGTGGCATGACAGGAGTCGGCTTCATCTTGTCGGGCTACCTCGGCGGCCTGTTCGGCTGGAACATGACGCAGAGCGAGCAGATCCTCGTCGCCATCGGCGTGGTGTTCCTCTGCGTGCTCATCAACATCTACGGCGTGCGCTTCGCCACCATGGTCAACAACATCGGCGTGAGCCTGGAGCTGATCGTCACCGTCGGCGCGACACTGTTGGTGGCGATCATCGCGTTCTCCGCCCCCGACCACCACCAACCCATCTCGGCGCTGTTCACCGGCGGTGAATCCGGGGACAAAGACTCCTACGTGGTGGCGTGGCTGGCCGCCGCACTCGGCCCGTTCTTCGGCCTGATCGGCGTGGAGTCGGGTGCCGATGTCGCAGAAGAGACCAAGAACGCCCGCCACGTGGTGCCACGCACCATGTTCTACGCGCTGGTCACCTCGATCGTGATCGAGCTACTGATGTACGTCGTCTACGTGCTGGCAATCCGCGACGAAGCGGCCGTCGAAGCCAACTCGGCAGCGCCGATCGAGGAGATCATCAACCAGCAGGCCGGACCCGTTGTCACCAAAATCGTTGTGGCGGTGGCGCTGACGAACATCCTGGCGTGTCTGCTGTCCAACATACTGGTGGCCACCCGGTTGACGTACTCGATGGCACGCGACAACATGCTGCCGGCCTCCCACCTGTGGCGCCACGTCTCGGCGAAGACCAAGACCCCCACGTACGCGGTCATCGGCCTCGGGTGCCTGTCCACGGTGTTGCTGCTATCCGCATTGGTCAACGAGAAGGCGTTCAACTACATCCTCGGCATCGCCTCCCTGTTGTTCTTCTCGGTCTACATCCTGCAGACGATCGGCCTGCTGGTCGGCGTGCGCAAAGGCACCATCCCGCAGGGCGAACCAGGCACCTTCGATCTGGGCCGCTTCCGCGTCCCGCTCTACGTCACCGCGCTGGTCGTGTTCCTCGGCGTCGCAGTGGCGCTGATATACCTGCCACAGTTCGCCGGTAATGGCTGGGTGTTCCTCGGCATCGTCGCGGTCGGCGCCCTGTGGTGGGGCACCGGATTGCGTGGCCGACTCAGCCGCGGCGAAGCCGGATCGGACTTCGCCCGCACCCACCTCGTCAACGACTAACCTCGAAAAGGAAGCACTCACATGACAATTCACACCGATTTCGCCACCAGCAATCTGGTGAGCGTCGAGCCCGGCGCCATCCGCGAGGACACCCCGCCAGGGTCGGTCATCCAATACAGTGACTACGAGTTGGACTACTCCACCGAATTCGCCGGCGGCGCAGCCTGGATCGAAGGTGAATACGTGCCGGCTTCGGAGGCCAAGATCTCCATCTTCGACACCGGCTTCGGCCACTCCGACCTCACCTACACCGTCGCGCATGTCTGGCATGGAAACATCTTCCGGCTCGGCGATCACCTGGACCGGCTGCTCGACGGCGCTCGCAAGCTGCGGCTGGACCCCGGGATCACCAAGGAGGAGCTGGCCGACATCACCAAGCGCTGCGTCGCACTGTCGGGACTTCGAGAGTCGTTCGTCAACCTGACCGTCACGCGCGGCTACGGAAAACGCAAGGGCGAGAAGGACTTGTCCAAACTCAACCATCAGGTCTACATCTACGCGATCCCCTACCTGTGGGCATTTCCCCCGAGGAACAGATTTTCGGGACAACTGCCATCGTGCCGCGGCACGTCCGGCGGGCGGGACGCAACACCGTCGACCCAACGATCAAGAACTATCAATGGGGCGATCTCACCGCCGCCAGCTTCGAGGCCAAGGACCGCGGGGCGCGTACCGCAATCCTGCTCGACGCCGACAACTGCGTGGCCGAGGGACCGGGCTTCAACGTCGTGATCGTGAAGGACGGGAAGCTGTTCTCCCCGTCGCGCAACGCGCTGCCCGGGATCACCCGCAAGACGGTCTTCGAGATCGCCGACGCGATGGGCATCGAAGCGACGTTGTGCGACGTGACCAGCCGCGAACTCTACGATGCCGACGAGTTGATGGCGGTGACCACCGCGGGCGGCGTGACGCCGATCGTCTCACTGGACGGCGAGGCATTCGGCGACGGCCGACCGGGCCCACTGACGGTGGCAATCCGGGATCGCTTCTGGGCGTTGATGGACGAGCCGTCGCCGCTCATCGAAGCCATCGACTACTGAGGTGGCGGCCGTCGAGGCCGTCGTCGACCTTGGCGCGATCGCCCACAACGTGCGTGTGGTGGGCGATCGTGCTCGATCGGGTGTGATGGCCGTGGTCAAGGCCGACGGTTATGGTCACGGCGCCACCCAGGTCGCGCACGCTGCACTGGCGGCCGGGGCGGCCGAGATCGGGGTTGCCACGGTCGACGAGGCGCTGGCCCTGCGCCGGGATGGGGTGTCCGCTCCGATCGTGGCCTGGCTCCACACGCCCACAACCGATTTCGCTGCCGCGGTTGCCGCGGACGTGGAAGTGGTGGTGTCCTCGGTCCGTCAGTTGTCGGCGGTGGCGGCGGCAGCCGAGTCCGTGGGCGCCGCCGCGACGATCGGGGTGAAGGTCGACACCGGTCTCGGACGAGGCGGCGCCGCGCTGCCGGAGTGGCCGCAGCTGTGCGACGCGGTCGCCAAATGTGCGGCATCCGGTTCGGTGGTGATGCGGACCGCGATGACGCACCTTGCCAGAGGTGACGAGCCGGACCACCCACTGAATACTCGGCAGGCGGCACATCTGGATGACTGTGTGGCAGATTTGCGTCGTGCAGGCACACCCGCACAGGTGGTGCACGTGTCGAATTCGGCTGCGGCACTGACGCGCCCGGACCTGTCCCGCGACCTGGTCCGCGCCGGAATCGCCATCTACGGACGCACGCCCGTTCCACACCTCGGCGATTTCGGTCTCGAGCCGGCGATGACGCTGACGGCCGAGATCGCGCTCGTCAAGAAGATCTCGGCGGGACAGGGCGTTTCGTACAACCACACGTGGATCGCGCCGCGCGACACCACGATCGCGGTAGTGGCCTGTGGCTACGCGGACGGTATCCCCCGGGTGCTGTCGGACGGCTTCGCGGTGGTGATCAACGGACGACGATTCCACAGTGCGGGACGAGTCTGTATGGACCAGTTCGTCGTCGACCTCGGCCCTGGCGTGACCGACGTGATCGAGGGCGACCGGGCGGTGCTGTTCGGTTCGGGCATCACCGGCGAGCAGACGGCCGCGGACTGGGCACGCGCGGCGGGCACGATCGACTACGAGATCCTCTCGGGTGTGCGAGGGCGCACCGTGCGGCGCTATCTATCTCGGCCCAGCGTCAGCAGGCAGGCATCCTGATAGCGCTCCATCACCGCTGGAGTCGGCTCGGCCTCATAGACCACGGACCGGACCGACGACCACGCCGGGTAGTCGCCGCCGTTGAGTGTCCACGCCGCCTGACGGGCGGCACCGAGCGCGACGTACTCCCCCGGTTCGGGCACCACGACCGCCATCGAGAGCACCGCCGGCGCGATCCGCCGGACCGCTTCGGAGCGCACACCGCCGCCGACCATCATCACCCGTTCGGCGCCGACTCCCTGCTCGGCGATCTTGTCCAGACAGAACCGCATCGAGGCGAGTAGCCCTTCGACAGCAGCTCGGGCTATGTTGGCCGGCAACAGATTACGGCTGGTCACGCCGTGCAGCGCACCGGAGGCGGCGGGCAGGTTCGGTGAGCGTTCGCCGTCGAAGTAGGGCACCCAGACCAGGCCGCCGGCACCGGCAGGCGCACTGAGCGCCAGGCGGGAGAATTCCTCGAGGGTCACCCCCAGCATTTCCGCGACCGCCGCCAGCACGGGCGCGCCGTTAAGTGTGCACACCAGCGGTAGATACCGCCCCGTTGCGTCCGCGAAGCCGGCAACCAGCCCATCTGGGTCGCGCGGCGGCGCTTCACTCACGGCGCTGACCACTCCGGAGGTGCCCAACGAGACGACGCAGTCACCGACGCCGGCACCGAGCCCCAATGCGGCAGCGGCGTTGTCCCCGGCGCCAGGTCCCAACACCGCGCCGGTGACGGTCTGCCCAGCCGGCTCGTGCGGCCCTAGGACTCGTGGCAATGCCGGCCGACGGCCGCGCATGGCGGTGGTGAGCACATCGTCTCGGTACACACCGGTCGCCGCCGAGTAATAACCGGTGCCGCTGGCGTCACTGCGATCGGTGCACAACTCACCAATGTCGGTGATACCGCGCAGTCGCCAGGTCAGCCAATCGTGCGGGAGACAGACCGCGGCGGTCGAGTCGGCGTTGCGTGGTTCGTGGTCGGCCAGCCAGCGAAGCTTGGCCACGGTGATCGCAGCGACTGGAACGACACCGATCTGATCGGCCCACCAGGCCGCCCCACCCGAGTCCGACAGCAAGTCGGCCGCGGCGGTATCCGAGCGGGTGTCGTTCCACAGCAGCGCGGGTCGCACGACGGCGCCACGGTCATCGAGACAGACCATGCCGTGTTGTTGACCACCGATGGATATCGCGGCTACGTCGTCGAGACCCCCGACCTGCGCCACGCTGTTCTGGAGAGCTTGCCACCAGTCTTCGGGGTCGACTTCGGTGCCAGGAGGATGCGGTGCGCTGGCCGATCGCACGACCGCGCCGGTGTCTGCATCACAGATCACGACCTTGCAGGATTGGGTGGACGAGTCCACGCCGGCAACCAGTGTCATACCTGGGCTCTCGAGGGCGATTCGCTGCGCGGCACTCCCCTATTCAACCTGTTCACGCCCTAGCCGACCAAACAGTTCCGGACACTTAAACGAGCGGTATGAGAACGATGTTCTCTCACTTGATCAGCAAAGCTCACGCATTCCGCATACGCCATTGACACGTTTTGAACCGAACTGCAATTGTTGCTCCACCGATGGCCCATGGGAGGAACATTCCGGTGACAGTCAGTGCCGCTCGCGATCTTCACTACGACCCCTATGACGTCGACCAGAACATCAACCCGTTTCCGATGTTCGCGCGCCTGCGCGAGGAAGCGCCGCTGTACCACAACCCGGATCTCGACTTCTACGCGCTGAGCCGGTTCGACGACGTCAACAAGGCTGTCATCGACCACGAGACGTTCATCTCCGGCCGTGGTGCATTGCTGGAGATCATCAAGTCCGGCATGGAAATTCCGCCCGGCACTTTGATTTTCGAGGATCCACCGATCCACAACATCCACCGCAACCTGTTGTCGCGAGTGTTCACCCCCGCAAAGTCGCCGCGCTCGAGCCGCAGATACGCGAGTTCACCACCCGGTGCCTGGATCCGCTGATCGGCACGGGCCGGTTCGACTTCGTCAACGACCTCGGCGAGCAGATGCCGATGCGGGTGATCGGCATGCTGCTCGGCATCCCGGAGGATCGCCAGCGCGCGATCACCGACCACGGTGAGGCGACACTGCAGAAGAAGGAAGTCGATCTGCTCGCCACCGGCGAGGTGTTCGCCGAGTTCATCGACTACCGGCGCGATCACCCGTCGGACGACATCATGACCGATCTGCTCAACGCCGAGTTCACCGATGAGACCGGCACTGTGCGGCGGCTGCACCGCGAGGAACTGCTGCTCTATCTGACAGTGATCGCGACGGCCGGATCCGAGACCACCACCCGGCTGATCGGCTGGGCCGGAAAGACCCTGGCCGAATACCCCGACCAGCGTCGTGAACTGGCCGAGAATCCGGCGCTGATTCCGCAGGCGATCGAGGAGATCCTGCGCTGGGAACCGCCGGCACTGCAGATCGCACGCTACGTCACCCGCGACGTCGAGTACTACGACCAGACCGTGCCCGCGGGGTCGGCGATACTCATGCTCGTCGGCGCGGCCAATCGCGACCACCGGCGGTTCGCACCGGACGGCGACGTATTCGACATTCACCGTGAGCTCAAGTCGCACATGACGTTTGGTGCCGGTACCCATTTCTGCATGGGCAACGCGCTGGCCCGGATGGAGGGTCGGATCGCACTCGAAGAGATCCTCAAGCGTTTTCCCACCTGGGAGGTCGACTGGGCCGGCGCACAAAAGTCTCAGACCACGGCGGTCCGAGGCTGGGACACCATGCCGACGATCGTCCCCTGACATCCATCACCTACGACACGAGGACTGAAAAACCATGGCAGGACGGGTAGAAGGCAAAGTCGCGTTCGTCACCGGCGCGGCACGCGGGCAGGGGCGCGTGCACGCGGTCCGACTGGCGTCGGAGGGCGCCGACATCATCGCGGTCGACATCTGTAAGAAGATCGACACCGTCGACCTGATCGCCGCATCGACGCCGGAAGATCTGGCCGAGACCGCCGATCTGGTCAAGAACGCCGGCGGCCGAATCTTCACCGCACAGGTCGACGTCCGCGACTACGACGCACTCAAGGCCGCCGTCGACGCCGGCGTCGAGGAGTTCGGCCGGCTGGACGTCATCGTCGCCAATGCGGGTATCGGCAACGGCGGGCAGACGCTGGATCAGACCAGCGAGACCGACTGGACCGCGATGATCGATATCAACCTCGGCGGTGTCTGGAAGACCGTGAAAGCCGGTGTGCCGCATATCCTCGCCGGTGAGCGCGGCGGCTCGATCATCCTGACCAGCTCGGTCGGCGGCATCAAGGCCTACCCCCACTGCGGTCACTACGTCGCCGCCAAGCACGGTGTGGTCGGCCTGATGCGCACGTTCGCCGTCGAACTGGGTGCGCAAAACATCCGGGTCAACTCCGTGCACCCGACGAACGTGAACACTCCCCTGTTCATGAACGAGGGCACGATGAGGTTGTTCCGGCCCGACCTGGAGAACCCGGGCCCGGAGGACATGAAGGTGGTCGGCCAGCTGATGCACACCCTGCCGATCGGCTGGGTCGAACCCGAGGACATCGCCAACGCGGTGCTGTTCCTGGCCTCCGACGAGGCCCGCTACATCACCGGGGTCCAGCTGCCCGTCGACGGCGGCAGCTGCCTGAAGTAACTGTGGCTCCGCAGCAGACCGTTCACACGTTCTGCCGGTACTGCCTGGCGTCCTGCGGCGTCGAGGTCACCGTCGACGCGGGTCGGGTGGCGAAAATATCTGCGGATAAAGAGAATCCGCACAGTTGGGCCGATTTCTGCGCCAAAGGCCGCACCGCAGGCAAGCTCGTCGACCATCCGCGCCGCATCACCCGTCCGCTGCGGCGGGTCGGCGACGGCTACGTCGAGGCCACCTGGGACGAGGCGATCGCCGATATCGCCACCCGGATGTCGGCGATCATCTCCGCAGACGGACCGGATGCCGTCGCCACTTACACCGGCAACCCGGCCGGGTTCTCCTCGTCGAATCTGCTGTTCATGACGGGCTGGCTGGACGCGATCGGCAGCCACAACCGGTACTACGTCGGGTCGGTGGACCAGAACAACCTCCATGTGGTCGCCGAGGCGATGTACGGCTCGCAGCTCTTCGTCCCGGTCTCGGATGTCGACAACTGCGACTTCTTCCTGCTGGTCGGTGCCAATCCCGCTGTGAGCGCGTGGAATTGGGTGGAGACGGTGCCGGGCGGCTGGAAGCGGGCGCTGGCGCGCCAGCGGCAGGGCGCCAGGATCGTGGTGGTGGACCCGGTCCGTACCGAGAGCGCCGAGAAGGCCGACACCCATCTGGCCGTCCGCCCCGGTCAGGACTGGGCGCTGCTGCTCGCCATGGTCAAGGTGATCTTCGACGAGGGCCTCGAACATCGCGCGGACTGCACTGATCTTGCCACCGGGATGGTCGCATTGCGGGCGCTCGCTGCCGACGCCGACCTCGACGACCTGTCAGCGCGCTGCGGTGTCCCCCGCGCCGACATCGAGATGTTGGCACGAGATTTCGCCGCCGCGCCCGGCGCGATGGTGATCACCCGCACCGGGGTGTCGCTGCATCTCACCGGGACCATCGGCGAGTGGCTGGGGCACGTCCTCAACGTCATCACCGGACGGATGGACCGGCCGGGTGGGCGACGCTTCGAGCGTGGCTATGTCGATGCGCTGAAGCTGGCCGCCCTGGCGAAATCGCCCGATCACCGCAGCCGGCTGCAGGGCCGCCCGATGGTGGCCGGTCACCACGGACTCGACGAATTGCCGGACGAGATAACCACTCCCGGGCCAGGGCAGATTCGGGCGATGGTGATCAACGCGGGCAACCCGGTCATCTCCGGGCCCGACGGCGCGCGGCTGGATGCTGCGCTGGGTCAACTGGACCTGTTGGTCGTCATCGACTTCCTGCAGCGCGAAAGCCACCGCCACGCGCATTGGCTACTGCCACCGGCACATTGGCTGGAGCGCGACGACCTGCTGGCGCTCACCAGCGGTCTGCACGACGAGCCGTATATCCAGTACGGGCGGCGGGCGGTCGATCCGCCGGGTGAAGCCCGCGAGGAGTGGCGGTTCTTCCTCGACCTCACGCTGGCGATGAAGCGGCCGTTCCTGGGTATGCCGGGCGCCAACGGATTCGTGAAAGCAACCCGTCGCCTGGCTCGCCTCACGCGCCGGCCGTCAATCGCGTTCGGGCCCCACTGGATCGACCGGATCATCGTCGCCACCAGCCGCGGGGTCAGCTGGCGGGCCATGATGGATCATCCGCACGGGTGGGTGTTCGGCAAACGCGAATTCGGCCACCTGCGAAAGGCATTGCGCACTGAGGACAAGAAGATCCACGTCGCGCCCCCGGAGTTCGTGGCGCGGGCCCGGGAGCTGTTGGCCGAACCGCATCCGGTGGCGCCGGCGGGGTTGCCCTTCCAGCTGGCGAACAGCCGGCGCCGGCATTCGATGAACTCGTGGCTCAACGACATTCCGGGCCTGCACCCGTCGGGCAAGGACAACCATGCGGTGATCAACACCGCCGACGCGGCGGCGTTGGGGATTGCGGACGGGGACAGGGTCAGGGTGTTCTCCCCCATCGGCGAGGTTGAACTCACAGCCGAGGTCAACGACCGGCCACGGCCCGGGGTCGTGATCGTCGACCACGGCTGGGGATCGCGGGTGTTCGACCCGCGTGGCGGTGCGGAGCCAATCTCGTTCGGGGTCAATCGCAACCTGCTCGTCGAAGGCACCCCAGTCGATCCGCTGTCGCAGACGCCTGCGTTGAGTTCGGCGTGGGTGGGTGTGGAGCGCCTCGGCGCCTAGCTGGGTCACTCTCCTCGCCCAAACCGACGTTTCGCCGAGAAAGTGCGAGTAGAACGCTGCACAACGTCGATCTCGCGCAGGATGACGCTGAGACCCCCTACGCCGCCGCGAGATTGAACTCACGCAGAGGTCTACTCGAACTTCTCCTGCATGAGTTCAATCTCGCCGCGCGAAGGTTCGGCACACCCGGCTCGGCCATCGAAGTCGACGTTATGCAGGGGCCTTCTCGCACTTTCTCGGCGAAACGTCGGTTTGGGCGCGGGGATCGGCCGCGCTAGACCTCGGCGAGGAACTCCAGCAGAACCTCGGCCAGCACCTCGGGCTGCTCGATCTGCGGGCAGTGACCAGCACCGTCGACGACGGCCGAACGGCCACCGGTGATCTGACAGGCGATCTCAGCGGCCCACCCGGAGGGCAGCAGCTTGTCGCCTGCGCCCTCGACCACCAGAACCGGAACGCTGATCCGCTCATAGGCCCGCTTGCTCGACGGGGTCGCCGGCACATCCAGCCCCGGTCGGCGAAAGCGGGCCGCCGCCAACGACTCCCAGGCACCCGGAGTGATGCTCGACTCATACCGCCTCCGCACATAGGCGTCGTCCGCCGGATACGCAGGATCGAAGAACAACGCTTCCACAATCGCCCGCATCCCCTCGAACGATGCGTCGTACTCATAGAGAGCGGTGGTATGCCGGTTCTTCTGGATCTCGCCGCCGCCGCAGATCGTGACCGCGCTGCGGACCGGCAGCACCGGCGACTCCGATGTCAGGTCAACCAACAGGTTGATGGCACCCATCGAGTTGCCGACGAAGTGCGCCGAGTCGATGCCCAGCAGGGCGCAGAACCGGGCGATGTGCCGGATTCGCATGCCGCGGCCGTCGGTGAAGTCGACGACCTTCGCCGACTCGCCGAAGCCCAGCATGTCCGGGGCCAGCACCCGGTAGTGCCGGGACAGTTCGGGAATCAGTCTTTCCCAGCCGATTTCGGCACTCACCCCGAACTCACCGCCATGCAGGAGTACGACGGGCTCACCTTCCCCCGCTTCGAGGAAATGTGTCGTTAAACCGTCGACGACGAGGGCCCGATGCTGATGGCTCACTTGATCGCGATCGGGTTGACCGGTGACCCGACAGCGCCGGTGACGGACAGCGGCGGTGCGACGAGCTGAAACTCGTAGCGACCGTCGGCCGCGCAGTCGGTGGCAAGCTCGGTGAGGTTCCAGTACTCGCCCAGCATCAACCCCATATCCCGCAGGCACAACATGTGCATCGGCAGGATGGTGCCGTCGACACCGGAGGCCGGGTTCTCCACCATCAGGTTGTCGGCTGCCACCGCGGCGACCTGATGATCGTGCAGCCACGACGCGCACGTCCAGTCCAGTCCAGCGCCGGGTTCCCGTCCGTCACGGGTCTCCAAAAACCGTGCCCACCAGCCTGTTCGGATCAGCACGATGTCGCCCGGTTCGATCGTGACGCCCTGCCTGCGGGCCGCCTCGTCGAGTTCGGCCGGCGTGATCGGCTCACCGAGCTCGCAGAACGTCGGCACCCCGCGCAGCTTCACGATGTCGAGCAGGACACCGCGGGAGGTGATGCCCTTACCGTCGACCTTGTCGATGCCCAGGTAGTACGCGCCGAGACTGGTCACCGAATCCGCGGGAAATCCGTTGTACAGCTTGTCCTCGTAGTACACGTGCGACAGCGCATCCCACTGCGTGGCCGCCTGCAGCGGCATGATGATCATGTCGTCGTTGAACCGCATCGGACCGGCCGTGGAATACCCGCTCAGCTGCACGGCCGCCGGGTTTCGCAGCCACGTGGGCCCGTACTCCAGCAACGTGTTGGCGTCGCCGCCGTCGATCGTCATGACATGGGTGGGGTTCTGCCGGTACTGGAACGCCCCTTGCGGGCCCGACGAACCGAAGTCGACGCCGAGCGGAAACACCTTGCCGTGCTGAACCGTTGCGGCCGCCTGCGCGACCTTCTCGGGAGTGATGAAGTTCAGCGTGCCGAGCTCGTCGTCGTCGCCCCACCGGCCCCAGTTACGGACGTCGTCGGCGACCCGCCGGAAATCGCTCATACTGTGCACGCTGGTCATCCCTTCTCGTAGTCGGCGGCGTGGCGCGCCGCGATGTTGCCGCCGTCGGCCCAGATGACCTGACCGGTGATGTAGCCGGCGGCCCGGCTGCCCAGAAACGCCAGCACCGCCGCCTGCTCGGTCGGGTTCGACACCCGGCCCAGGGGCTTGGGGATGTCGTCGAGCAGTCCCTGCCCGTACGCCGACCGCAGCTGGTCGAGGATCGGGGTCTCGGTGACACCCGGTCCGCTGCAATTGATCCGGATTCCTTTGGCGCCCAGCGGCACGGCATTGGTGACCGCGTAACCGATGATCGCCTCCTTGGACAGCCGGTAACCGCCGTCGGCCAGCGCGTCGGGATTGTCGTGGCACCACTCGATACCCTCTGCCATCGATCCCGTCGCCAATAAGCCGGCCGACTGCCGCAGGTTATCCCGGTAGTTCGCGGCGGCCAGCGAGGACACGCAAACGATCGACGCGCCGGCTGCCAGCTGCGGCAGCATCGCCTCGGTGAGGTGCCGGGTGCCCAGGAAGTTGATCGTCACGACCAGCATGGGGTTACCGATCCCCGATGACACCCCGGCCACGTTGAACAGCGCGTCGACGGGGCCGCCGACCGCGCTCACCGCCCGGTCGATCGAGCCGGGGTCGGCCAGATCGATCTCGACGAACGCGTTGACCGCGCTCGCCGGACGACGCACATCGAGGCCGACCACCTCGGCACCCAGGTCAGTGAGCTGATCGCACAGCTGCGCGCCGATTCCCGACGCGCAGCCGGTGACGACTACCCGGCGCCCGTCGTACCGCAGCAGATCATCGATGGGGGCCATATTATTCGCGGCCTACTTGGCTTCCCGCTTCTCCTTCTCCAGCTGCGCCGCCTTGACCCGACCTTCGTTGATCTCGGCCATCGCCTCGGGAATCTCACCGGCGGTGAACTTGTTTCGGCCGGTGGGCAGTCCGCCGAAAACGTAGGTCTCGTCGAACATCGGTGCCTCCGAAGGCCGCCGGCGTGCCTCGACCTTCTCGATCACCGGTTCCAGGCGCTTGGCCTTGTCCTTGACGGCCTTCGCATCCCGCTCGATGAACTCGGGCAGAATCTCCTTGCCCATGATCTCGATGGACTCCATCGTGCCTTCGTGGCTGCGCGGGTTGAGCAGCAGGATGATCTCATCGACTCCACTGGCCTCGTAGCCACGTAGGAACTCGCGCACCGTATCCGGGGAACCGATGGCGCCGCGGCCCGGGCCGTACGCCAGCGTCGGATCCTCCTTGACGGCCTTCTCGTACAGGTCCCACACCCCGGTGCGGCCGGGGGTGTGCATACCGGTCAGGTAGTAGTGCATGATGCCGAACGAGAAGAACCCGCCGCCGATCCCGATCCGCTTGAGCGCCTCCTCATCGGTCTTGGCCACCATCATCGACAAGTCACCGCCGATAGCCAGGATGTTGGGGTTGATCGCCGGGGTGATCGGTGCGCCCTGCTCTTCGAAGTCGCGGTAGTAGCCGTCGACCCGCTCCTTGAGCGCCTCCGGGCCGGTGTAGGCGAAGCTCAGTGCGCCAATGGCTTTCTGCGCGGCCATCTCAACCGACGACGGGCGGGTGCAGGCCACCCACACCGGCGGATGCGGCTTCTGCAACGGCTTGGGAACCACGTTGCGGGCCGGCATCTCGATGTGCTCGCCCTTGAACCCGGTGAACGGCGCCTCCGTCATACAGCGGATCGACACCTCCAGCGCCTCTTCCCACTGGGCCCGCTTGTCGGCGGGGTCGACGTTGAAGCCGCCGAGCTCGGCGACCGAGGAACCCTCACCGGTGCCGTACTCCACCCTGCCATTGGACAGGTGGTCGAGGGTCGCGACGCGTTCGGCGATGCGGGCCGCCGGGTTGATGTTGGGCAGCAGGTGCATGACGCCGAAGCCGAGCCGAATGTTCTTGGTGCGCTGGCTGGCTGCCGCCAGGAACATCTCCGGGGCGGTGGAGTGGCAGTACTCCTCCAGGAAGTGGTGCTCGGTGAGCCACACGGTGGAGAAGCCGGCCTTGTCCGCAAGCTCCACCTCGTCGAGGCCATGCTGGAACAGCTGGTGCTCGTCGTCCTCCGACCACGGCCTCGGCAGCGGAAACTCGTAGAACAGCGAGATCTTCATGCGGTTACCTCTCGATTGGAATTGTGGGAGATGTGTTCTGCTGCGACGTATCCGAACGTCATAGCGGGTCCGATGGTGGCGCCGGCACCGGCGTAGCTGCGGCCCATCACGGCGGCCGAGGCGTTCCCGGTGGCGTAGAGACCGCCGATGACGGTGCCGTCCTCGCGCAGCACCCGGGCGTGCTCGTCGGTGAGTAATCCTCCCGAGGTGCCGAGGTCGCCGAGGATGATCTGGAACGCGAGATACGGCCCCTTGCCCAACGGGGCCAGGTTCGGGTTGGGCAGCGTGGGGTCGCCGTAATAGTTGTCGTAGGCGCTGTCTCCGCGGTTGAAGTCGTCGTCGTGACCGCTGCGCGCGAGCTCGTTGAACCGGTCGGCGGTGCGCTGCAATTCACCGGCAGGCACGCCGATCTTGGTCGCCAGCTCGCCGAATGTCTCTGCGGTCTGGACGATTCCGGAGTCCAGCCAGGCCTGCGGGATCTTGCGGCCGGTGGGTACCGGCGCAAACGGCACCTTCGGAATGGGCAGATGACCGCCGACGACGTATCGGTGGAACGACGCGATGTCGGTGATCAGCCAGCACGGGATGTGCTGGACACCGCTGCGTTGACCCTCGATCATCGCGTGCGCGAAATCCATATACGGCGCGGCCTCGTTGATGAACCGCTTCCCGGCGCCGTTGACCACGAACTGTGCGGGCATCATGCGCTCGTTGAGCATGAACTGCAGGCGGCCGTCCGGCCAGCACATGGCCGGGAACCACCACGCTTCGTCGAGCAGATCGGTGGCGGCACCGACCTTCTCCCCCGCCCGGATCCCGTCGCCGGTGGCCGCGGGATTGCCGAAGCTCCAGTCCTTTTCCAGCACCGGCAGATGCTCACGGCGCCAGGCCATATCGTGATCGAACCCGCCGGAAGCGACCACCACGCCGCGCCGAGCGGCGATTCGAAGGGGCTTGCCAGCCCTTTCCACCACCGCGCCGACAACGTTTCCGTCGAGGTCAACTATCAGCTCGGTCATCGGCGCCGACAGCCACAGCGGGATGTCCTTCTCTTTGAGCGCCAGGCGCATCCGCGCCATCAGGGATTGCCCGATGGCGGCCATACGATCGCCGAACACCCGGGCCCGGAACATCCGCCAGATCAGCTTGAGCAGCACGGCCTTACCGCGCCAGTTCTGCCGGACCTGGTAGAACAGCCGAAGATCTTTGGGCGCGAACCAGATTCCCTTCGGCGCCAACGCGAGTGGGGCGAGAAGGTTCACCTCCTCGTCGCCGAGCTTGCGTAGGTCGATCTCGGGCACGTTGATGGTGCTGCCCCGCTCCGAACCGCCGGGTAGTTCGGGGTAGTAGTCGGCATAGCCCGGCTTCCACACGAATTCGAGCCAGTCGCTGGAGTTTTCGAGGAACTCCATCATGTCGGGGGCATTGTCGACGTAGGCGCGCAGCCGTCCGTCACTGACCAGACCGCCGGTGATGGTCTTGAGGTAGGTGAACACTCCGTCGGGGTCCGGGCGGTAGCCGGCCTTGCGCTGCGACGGCGCACCGGGCACCCAGATGCCGCCGCCGGACAGTGCCGAGGATCCGCCGAATTTGGGCGACTTCTCCACGATCAGGGTGTCGAGCCCCAACGCGTCGGCGCGCAGCGCGGCGGTCATGCCGCCGGCGCCGGAGCCGACGACGAGGACGTCGACGGAGTGATCGAACTGGCTCATGCAGATACCGCCGTCCGGATCGCGAAGCCCGCGATCAACTCGGGAGCAGCGCGGTAGTAGCGCTGCTGCGTCTGGTAGTCACCCTGGGACGCCAACGCGGCGAAAGCCGCCACCCAGGTTCGGATCTCGTGCGCGGAGTTTCCTGCTTCACGGGCGATCCAGTCGTTGGTCCAGCCGTCCACCTCGGCCAGCCGGTTCGTGTCGATCAGGTCGAGCAGGGCACCGTCCCAGTCCGGGTTCAACGGCTGCAGTGGACTCGTCCCGTGGGCGAACTCGTGCGCCGCGGCGATCACGGCTTCCTGCCGTGCCGCTCGCCCGTCCGGGGACATCGGCGCGCCGCCGACGATGCGGTCGAGCGCCGCCGGTGGTGCCGTCGCCAGCGTCGGCACCGGTGGGTCATGGGACAGCCCACCGGATCCGACGACGAGCACTCGTTTATCCAGAGCGCCGAGGAATTCACCGATCGCGCCGCCCAGCGCCCGAGTGCGCTTGAGCGGCCCCAGCGGAGTGGCTACCGAGTTGATGAACACCGGGATTATCGGAGGCGACGCCGCCAGATTTTCGGTGCCGAACAGCACTTCGAGCGGCTGGACGGTGCCGTGGTCGACGTCCATGGCAGCTGACAGGGACACGTCGACATCGGCTTCCCACACGGCTGCCGCCATCTCGGTGGCGAGCGCGGCGGGCACATTCAACGGTCCGGCGTGCGTACCGTAGTCGCCGACGCCCTGGGCGGCCGTGCCGATGCAGAACGGCGGCATCAGCCGGTAGAAGAAACCGTTGTAGTGGTCCGGCGAGAAGATCACCACGAGCTCGGGGGCGAATTCCGCTACGAATGACCGGGTTTCGGCCAGCCGTGAGTTAATGTCGTCAAGCAGTTCCGCCGACGGGCCGGGAAGGTTCAGCAGCGGGCTGTGTGACATACAGCAGAGCGCCAGTGGCATCGGTGCCTCCTCCCGGGGTCAAGGTGAGTGTGTCGAGCAGGGCCGCGCTCAGTTCCGGTGTGCGTTGGGCTATGCAGGCGCCGGCGATGCAGCGGTCCGGCCGCAGGAACATCACCGACTCTTCGTGCGCGTCGAACCACGCTTTGAGTGCGCCGGTGCGGTCCCCGACGACGATGACGTCGGGGTCGTCGTGTCCGGTCCAGTGCAACTGGGTGATCGGGCGCAGCGCGACGAAGACCGCACCGAGCGATTTCCACGCGGCGAAGTCCTTCTCCCCCAGCAGTTGTCGGGGGTTGTTGCTCCAGCAGACAAAGGCGAACCACGGGCCGATGACGTCGTCGAGCAGGACGTTCTGGTTGTCCCTGGTGTCGACGCGGGGCTGGATGAACAGGGTGCCCACCGCGGATGACGGTGACCGCGGCTCGCTGTGCACCACCGCACCCTGCTCGTAGCGTGGCATCGGCTTGAACCGCATCTCGAGTACATAGCGCTTGAGCGTCGGCACCAGGGACGCCGCCCGAATAACCGCGTCCCGCGCGGCGGCGACCCGCGAGTTGGTCGGCGAGATGACCTTGCCGACGGTGGTCGAGAGGTCAATCATCGCGCGGGCGTGCTTACGGCGCTCGATGTCGTAGCTGTCCAGCAGCGCATCGCGGGCCTGTCCCTTGACCACGGCCGCCAACTTCCAGCCGAGGTTGGCGGCATCGCGGATGCCGCTGTTGTAGCCCTGGCCCTGCCACACCGGCATGAGGTGAGCGGCGTCCCCGGCAATCAGGATGCGCCCCTTGCGGAATGAGCTCGCGATTCGCGAATGGTGGGTGTACAGCCGGCGGCGGATGATGTCGCACCGGTCCGGGTAGGGCACCAGCCGGGACAGCATCTGCGCGACGAACGCGGGATCCTCGGCCTGTTCATCGGTCTCGTGGCCGTGGATCAGGAACTCGAAGCGCCGGATGCCGTGAGCGATGGCGATCGAGACGTAGGGCCGGACCGGGTCGGCGCCGACCTCGCTGTTCGGATGTCCGAGTGGGTCGTTCGCGATGTCGACCACCAGCCAGCGTGTGGACGACGTCGTGCCGTCGAAGGACACCCCCATCAGGCGGCGGGTGGCGCTACGGCCGCCGTCACAGCCGACGACGTAGCGGGCGCTGACCTTTCGGGTGTCACCGGCGAGGGGCGACAGTTCGACGACGACTCCGTCGGCGGTCTCGGTGATCGAGGTCATCGGATGACCCCACGCCACCTCGACGTTGGCGAACCGGCCGAGACCCTTGTACAGCTCGGCGTCGACCAGCGGCTGCACGAACCCGTTGCGTTTGGGCCAGCCGAACCGCGCGTCGGGCGGTGCCATCTCGGCGAGCAATCTCCGCTTGCCGTCGTAGAACCGCAGGATCTGGTTGGGCACGGTGTGCGGCAGCACGGCGTCCGCCAGGCCGATCGCCTGAAAGGTCCGCAGGGCTTCGTCGTCGAGGCCCACCCCGCGCGGGTAGTCGATGAGTGCGTCCCGCTCGTCGACCACGAGTGTGCGGACCCCCTGCAGGCCAAGGGTATTGGCGAGGGTCAGACCAACCGGACCGGCACCCACCACGACGACGTCGAACTCCATACTCACCGGCCCACCAGGAAGTCAATGTGCAGGCGGTTGAACGTCTTGGGGTCCTCGTACTGCGGCCAGTGCCCGCAGCCCTGCATGACCTCGAAGCGCGCACCCGGGATCATCTCCGAGATTCGGCGGCCCTCCGTCGTGTCTGCGGTCGGGTCGTCGCTGGTCCACAGCACCAGCGTCGGCGCGGTGATCGCGCCGTAGTCGTTGGGGCTCATCAGGTTTCGCTGCCGGATCTCGGGATCCTGCAACGCCATGATGTCACGCATCGCGTTGATGAACCCGTGCTGCCGGTACACCCGCTGGCGGCTGGCGACGATGTCGTCGTAGTCCTTGGACTTGTCCGCCATCAGCCATTTGATCCTGGCCTGCACGGTTTCCCAGCTCGGGTTCTCGGCGGCGGCCATCGACAGCGTGATGATCCGCTTCATCACCTCGGGGTCGGCCTGCGAACCGCCTGCGGTGTTCAGCACCAACCGCTCGAGCCGGTCGGGGTGGTCGACCGCGAAGCGCGACGCGACCCAGCCCCCCAGCGACTCACCGGAGATGTACGCCTTCTGCGCCCCGATGGTGTCGAGGACGGCAGCGAGGTGGTCGACATAGTGCGGGATCTCCAGCAGATGCCCGGGCTTGTCGGTGTAGCCGTGCCCCAGCATGTCGATCGACCAGGTCGAGAAGTATTCGGCGTGCGCCTCGAGGTTGCGGACGTACGCCTCGGCGTGACCGCCCGAGCCATGGAGCAGCACCAGCGTCGGCTTTCCCGGATCGCCGGCGTGCAGGTAGCGGGTGCGCACTCCGCCGGCATCCAGGTAGCCCTGCGAGAACGCAACGCCCTGCAGATCACTCCAGACGCTCTCGAACTCCGGCACCCGGCTGCCCCTATCCTCGGTGATAATGGGATTCTCGCTTTTTGTAAGCGGTATGTGTAATTATTGAACTACGGTGTGCGATAGTTTAAGAGCATCACTCTCGGAGTGCGGTCTGTCAAGGCACTCCGGGGTGACTCGAGCCCGCATTCGCACCTCACGCACGGGGACGACATGACGCAGACACCCACCGAAAGCCCGATCAACGCTGCGCCGGGGTCACAGACTCTGGCCCGCGGACTGCACGCGTTGCAGCTGGTCGCGGCCGCCAAGGGCGGGCTCACCATCCAGCAGGTCGCCGACCACATCGGGGTGCACCGGACCATCGCCTACCGGCTGCTGAGCACGTTGGCCTCATATCGGATGGTGGCCAAAGCCGAGGACGGGCGGTTCCGCGCCGCGGCCGGGCTCGCCGCCCTGGGTGCCTCGTTCGACAACAACATCCGCGAACTGTCCCTGCCGACGCTGCGCGACCTCGCCGACGAGCTCGACACCACGGTGTCGCTATTGGTCGCCGAGGGTGATCAACAGGTCGCGATTGCCGTTATCGTGCCGACCCGGGTGTCCTATCAGCTGTCCTTCCACGAGGGCAGCCGCTATCCCCTCGACCGCGGCGCGGCCGGTATCGCGCTGCTGGCCAGCATGCCGGCGCGGCCCGGCGAACGCCCACTGGTGACCCGCGCGCGCGAACAGGGCTGGATCATCACCTACGGGGAGGTCGAGCCCAACACCTACGGTCTCGCGGTGCCGGTGCACCGGCCGGCCGGCTCGCCGCACACGTGCATCAACCTGATCTCACACCGCGAGGACGTGGTGCTGCACGGGCGGGAGTCGGCGATCGCGGCGGCGCAGCGCCTTTCGGTCGTTCTGAGTTAAGCACCTCGCTGAACTGCGGTTATGCCGGACTGACCGCTTGACACTGCACGATCGGCGTCGTTAGCGTGACAACAACGAACACCCGCGTTCGGTAAATGCACACACCAATACCAGTGTGCGGCAATAGGAGTGAAGCGATGGCGGACACCACCTGGGACCGCACAGTGGACGTCGTGGTGCTCGGCACCGGCGCGGCCGGCTTGACCGCCGCACTGACCGCCGCGGCCAGCGGCGCATCGGTGGCGGTGTTCGAGAAGGCGCCGACCGTCGGGGGCACGACCGCGGTGTCAGGGGGCATCGTCTGGATTCCCGCGCATGACCGGGCGGCCGGTGGCGAGCTGACCGTCGAGGATGCGCTGAAATACCTTGAGGCCCAATCGCTGGGCGTCATGGATCGCGAACTGGTCGAGACGTTCGTCCGCACCGGCCCGGCAATGCTGGACTTCGTCGAAGGCAACAGCGCGCTGCAGTTCGAGGTCGCCGAGGGCTTCCCCGACTACAAGCCCGAACTGCCGGGTGGGCAGCCGGGTGGCGGACGGTCGTTGAACGCCAAGCCATTTGACCTCGCCACACTGGGCGACTGGGCGTCGCGTATCACGTCGTTCCCCATCGACTTCAGCAACGTCGGCATCGACGCCGAGACCCGGGCACGCATCCACGCCGCCGTCGACGATATGGACGGCGACTACTGCGTCGCCGGTACCGCGCTGATCGCGGGTCTGCTCAAGGGCCTGCTGGATCTCGGCGTCACCCCGGTCACCGAGGCCCGCGCGCTCGAGCTGATCGGCTCCGCGTCGGCGATCACCGGAGTACGGATTGCCCTGGGCGATCGCGAGATCCGAGTCCGTGCCGACAAAGCGGTGATCCTCGGCACCGGCGGATTCGAATGGGATCAGAGGCTGGTCGAGGCCTACCTGCGCGGTCCGTTGCGCGGACCGGTGTCACCGCCGAACAACACCGGCGACGGCTTGCGGATGGCCATGGCGCACGGCGCCGACCTGGCGAACATGGGCGAGGCCTGGTGGGTGCCGGTCATCCAGATCCCCGGCGACACGTTGGGCGGCAGGCCGCGCAGCCGCAGTGTGCGCCTCGAGCGCACCCGGCCGCGCAGCATCATCGTCAACCGGTTCGGGAAGCGTTTCCTCAACGAGGCGGGCGAGTACAACTCGATGTCCGGGCCGTTCCATCAGCTCGATCCGCGCCTGGGATACATCAACGATCCGGCGTGGATTGTCTTCGACGATCAGCATCTGAAGCGCTACGGCTTCCTCGGTGTCGAGCCCGGCGGCGAGGCACCCGACTGGTTCAACAAGTCCGCGACGCTGGCCGAGCTCGAGGAGACGACCGGCATCGACGCCGACGGCCTTGGCGCAACGCTCTCGGAGTGGAACGACAACGTCGCCGCGGAGGTCGACCCCGAATTCGGCCGTGGTGCAAGCGCGTACGACGGGTACTGGGGCGACAACTCGGCGTCCACCCCGGCGCTGCAGACCCTCGGCCCGCTGGACACCCCGCCGTACTACGCCGTGCCGGTGGGTATCGGCGCTATGGGCACCAAGGGCGGCCCGCGCACCGACCGTGACGGCCGGGTACTGCACGTCAGCGGCGCGCCGATCCCCGGGCTGTTCGCGGCGGGCAATGCGATGGCGGGCGTGACGGGCCGCGCCTACGGCGGGGCAGGCGGAACCCTGGGTCCGGCAATGGTGTTCGGCTACCGCGCGGGCCTGGCGGCAGCTTCTCGTTGACACCGCGCTGAGAGCGATTATTTCGGCGGAACATCGCCCTCAGCGCGATCTCAATGCGCCTGTGGATGGCCGAAGGCGCGTGTCTTTGACCTTTGGCACCCTCCATGCCATGGCGGACGTGTTCATCGGCAGCGAAGCATTCGCCGCGGGCAAAGTCAGCAAGTACGACTTGCGGGCCCGTTATCAGCGGCTGCTGCCGGACGTGTACACCACCAAGGGCACACCGCCGTCACTGCGCGACCGCACGGTCGCGACCTGGTTGTGGTCGCAGCGTCAGGGCGTCATCACCGGTGTCGCGGCCTCTGCATTACATGGCGCGAAGTGGGTAGACCACGACGCCGTCGTGGAAGTGAACTGGCCTGGCCGAAAATCCCCGCCGGGAGTCAAGGCGCGCAACGAATCGCTCCTAGACGCGGAAATCTGTTCGCGGGAAGGCGTTCCCGTCACCAGTGTTGCGCGGACCGCTTTCGACCTGGCGCGGCGAGGCCCGGCGGGGCGCGCAGTTGAGCGCCTCGACGCCTTGGCCGCCGCGGCCAGGTTCGACGCCGGTGATGTCATGGAGATCGCGGGAAATCACCCGCACGTAAAAGGACTGCGACGGGTAAGCCAGCTACTCGAACTCGTGGATACCGGTGCACAGTCACCGCGTGAGACGTGGCTGCGACTGCTGTTGATGAGCGCTGGATTTCCGCGGCCCGAGACGCAGATTCCGGTGCCAAGGCCGGACGGCTGTTCGCACTACTTCCTTGACATGGGATGGCGCGACGTGATGGTCGCCGTGGAGTATGACGGTGAGCAACATCGCCTCGAGCGCGGGATCTATGGCGACGATTTGATTCGCTCGGAATACATCGCCCACACCGGGTGGAACCGTGTCAGGGTGATTGCCGGCCACCGAAAGGCGGACATCCTGCGGCGAGTGCACCGGGCCTGGCCTTGAGACCGCACTCAGGGCGAGAATATCGCGACATGTTCGCCCTCAGTGCGGTGTCAACGTAAATTGTTGCGCACCAGATACTTCTGCACCTTGCCGCTGGCGGTGCGGGGGTAGTCGGCCACCTCGTGCAGTTCCTCGGGCCACTTCTGCCGCGCCGCTCCGCAACTCTCGAAGTGCGCGCGAACCTCCTGCAACGTCGGCATCTGGTGGCCTTCTCTGACGCGCAGCACGGCAGCGGTGTGCTCACCGAGACGGGCATCCGGCGCGGAGACCACCACCGCCTCGGCGACGGCGGGCATGCTCAGCAGCAGCTCCTCTACCTCGAGCGCGCTGATGTTCTCGCCGCCGCGGATGATCACGTCAGCCTTGCGGTCGGTGATCGTCAGATAGCCGTCCTCGTCGAGGACGCCGATGTCCCCCGTGTGGTACCAGCCGTCAGCGTCAAACGCCTTGGCGGTCAACGTGTCATCGGTGTAGCCGAGGCACAGATCCGGTCCGCGGGAGAGGATCTCCCCCTCGTCGGTCAGCCGAACCTCCACGCCCGGCCGCGCGTCACCATCGGTGAACAGCCGCTTGTCCTCCGGCGCGCTCGGCCGTGAACCGGTGATCGACGGGTGCTCGGTGCTGCCGTAGGAGCGGAAGACGTGCACGCCCAGATCGGCGAGCCGGCGGGTCACCGCGATTGGCACCGTCGAGCCACCCAGGCCGACGTGTTTGATCCGGCGCATGTGCGACTCGGTGAACTCGGGGTGATCGAGCAGGCTGGTGACGAAGTACGGTGGACCGCCGCCGATCGACATGCCCTCGGATTCCATCAGTTCCAGCACCCGGCCGGGATCCCAGACGTCGGTCAGGTCGATGGGTGCGCCTTCGAGCACCGGGATCAGGAAGGCCCCGACCATACCGATGAAGTGGCCGACGGGCGTCGCGGTGATCTGCCTGCCGCGGTCGGGCGCGTAGTTCTCCAGCAGCTGGCGGGTTTCGAACCCCAGCGTTTGATGGCTGTGGATCACGCCTTTGGGGTCGCGGGTGGTCCCGGAGGTGAACGCGATCAGCGCCGGGCCGGCCGGATCGGTGTGCAACTCACCGTCCATCGGCTCGTCGGCCAGCAGGTCATCGAAGTTGTCCCCCACCAGACCCACGATCGGGACCTCGGCACACAGATCCGGCTGGTACGTCATGTGTCCGAAGTGCTCGGTGGTGATGAAGACCTTGGGCCGTGCCGTGCCGATGATGTGGGTCAATTCCTTGCGACCGTAGAAGTGCACGATCGGCACGACGACAGCACCGAGGAACGACGCAGCCCAAAACGTCACCGCGGCCTCGACCCAGTTGGGCAGCTGGAAGGCGATGACGTCGCCCGGCCCGACCCCGCGGGCCCGCAACCCTGCCGCCAACCGGCGCGCGCGGATCTCCACCTCGCGGAAGGTCCCGCTGAACGGCCGCACCGCGGAGTGCACCCAGAACCCGGTGTCGGGGTTGGCCGCCAGACCCCTGGCCAGCAGCTCACCAAGAGTATCCGGTGTCCACCAGCCCTCGTCGATGTAGCGTTTGCTCAGCTCAACCGGGATATTCCTCAACTGCAGCACCTCCGCTTGGCGATGCTATTCTCCGTGACTGAGAATGCCAATACCGGAATTGGAGAACGTGAACATGGTCGATCTGGACACGAGCAATGGCCTTGCGGTCCTGACCATCGACCGTCCGCACGCCCGTAACGCGATCGCCCTGTCGACCATGGGTGAACTCGAAGAGGCGCTCGACGCAGCGGCCGGGGCGCAGGCCTTGGTCATCCGCGGCGGTGGCGACCGGGCATTCGTGTCCGGCGGCGACCTCAAGGAGCTCAGCGCGCTGCGCACCATCGAGGAGGCCGCCGCGATGGCTAGCCGCATGCGCGCGATCTGCGACCGCATCGCCGGTTTCCCCGCCCCCGTCATCGCCGCACTCAACGGGCATGCCCTCGGCGGCGGGGCCGAAGTCGCCGTCGCCGCCGACATCCGGATCGCCGCCGACGACATCAAGATTGGCTTCAACCAGGTGACGTTGGCGATCATGCCGGCCTGGGGCGGTGCCGAACGATTGGCCGCGCTCGTCGGACGAAGCAAAGCCCTGCTGCTCGCCGGGTCCGGCACGGTACTCACCGCCGGTGAGGCCGAACGGTGGGGCCTGATCGATCGGGTGGTTACCCGGGACTCGTTCGACGACGAATGGCGCACGCTTGCAGGGTCGTTGGCGAACCGGCCGGCCGGCCGCATCAAGAAGGTGATCGGCGGGGTGACACCGGCGGAAGCCATCGACGCGTTCGCCGAACTGTGGGTCTCCGACGAGCACTGGGAAGCGGCCGACCGCGTGATGAACCGTCGGAAGTAGCGACGGCATCAGAGCGGGAACCTGGCGCGCACCGCCGTGAATCGTTCCCACATCTGAGCAGTGCGCTCAGATGTGTTGATGCGCTTGGTATCCGGAGGTAGTGCATCGTCGAGTTCGGCACGAGCGACCAGGCGGGTGGACAGCACGGCGGGCGAACCCTCGAGCATGTGGCGATAGGTGAGGTTGCCGCGTTCGAAGCCCTGGGTGTCGACCCAGTTGTGCACGCCCGGGTCGTCGTGGGCGAGAACGAGCCGCACCTTGCCGTCACTGTCCACCGACGCACGGCTCGGGGTGTAGCTGACCGGGCGATACAGAAAGTCCATGCTGGTGAAGAATGCGCCCATATTGGTGATCATCCAGAGGCCCTCGTGCGCGTCGAACTCGATGATGAGCGCGTCGGCAGGGCCCAATTCCCAGTACATGTTCGCCGCGACGCGGCCGCGCTTGGTATCGCCCTCGGTGGCCTCGACGACCGGAAACCGATTCGGGTGCTCGCTGTCGACACCGCCGTAGGTGTACGGGAATTCCGGCCAGCTGGTCATCAGGCCGGTGACGAAATCGCCGGCCCATCCCATCGCTTCGGCCATTGCGGCCGCAGTCGGAACCGGCTTGGGCGCGGCCATGTCGATGCGCTCGATGCGCAGCAGACCCGGCCGCTCATCCCAGCTGTCAAAGCCCTGTCGAATGAACAACTTCCGCGCGGCCGGAGTGGTCGGCAGCCAGTTCGGGCCGCGTTCGGGCCCACCGACGTACAGCTCGAAAGTGCCGTCGGGTTCGACATGCAATTGGTGGCCGAACAGGTTGGCCTCCGGCACATCACCGAACGGCTCGTGCAGGACATGTGGGCCGACCGGGCGCGCGCCCTGAACCGTCACGTTGAAAAATCTTGCGGTGCCTCGGGTTCCAGTGATCCGATAGATAGATTCACCGTCAATCCAGGCCTGCTGGTAGGTGAAATCCGCGCAGTCGCCGCCGAGTTTGCGGGTCGGGTTGCAGAAGGCGTGGATGCTTGGGTACCGCGGATCCCGGGTTTCCAGCGCAAGGTCGAAGGCCTGCCCCAGGTTCTGGGTGAGGAAGCGGAACGCATCAGCCCGCTGAGCCCCGGAGGTGGCGTTGAAGTCTTTGAACGACTGCCGACCGGCGGCCTTCAATCGGTCGCAGAACTCACTCCACGCATCATCGAGCGCCTCGTCCTCGGGTCCATCGCCAAACGCCACCGGACTCCCCTCTCCTCAGCCGCCGAGCCGATGGAACATTCGGCGGACCACATCGCACGCACGCCGCGCGGCCGCCAGTCGGCCCTCCGCGTCGATCCGCGGACCCAGCAGCTCCAGGTCGAACCCGAACCGGTACCCGTCACTCAACGCCTGCGCCACAAAGGTTTCGATCGGTATCGTGCCGTCGCCGGGCACCGCCCGGGCAGGCAGACTACGGTCGCCGAGCACATAATCACTCAGCTGGATCAGCCGCGTCCGCTGAAGCGCCGCGTGCAGCAGGCCGGCGAGGTCTGCTTCGGCCCAGCAGTGGAACAGGTCAATGCAGATGTCCAGACCGGCCGCCTCGGCGAGAGTGATCGTGTCGCGCAGGCTGTGCGCGATGTGAATATCGGCGTACAGGGCCGAGGCGTTCTCGATGGCCAGGCTGATACCGGCCTGCTCGGCCTCGCGTAGACACGGCTCGATCGCCGAGCCGAAGGCGTCGCCTGCCTGCTCCCAGCTGAGCGCGCCACGGCCACCGGTGAGCAGGTAGATACAGCGGGCGTCCACCGATGCGGCGACGTCGATCAACCGGGATAGGGCGCTGCGGGCGGCACCCACGGCCCCCTCGTCGGCTGGCACTCGGCCGGAGCCGAAGACGTGGCAGACGGCCTGCACCAGATAGTCACCCGATGCGACGATCCGTCGGAATTCAGGATCACCCAGCTCTGTGTCGATCACACTGAGGCACCTCACTCCGAGATCCGCCCAATGGCGCTGCAGTTCAGCCGGACTCGACCCCAGGAAAGTGACGTCGTGAACGGACAGCTGCTCGTTCATGACCGATCAGTCCCGCTTTTCGATGGGAACGCCGAAGCGCTGCCGGAACGGCGCGAACTCGGCGTGCAGGTCGTCGAGGTTCTCCCCGATATCGGTCAGCAGCGACGTGGAGTAGCGGAACTTGCCATAGCGGTCGCCACGGTTCTCGGCCAGGTAGGTGCGCATCGCCAACTCGGCATCGCCGCTGAGGTCACGACCACAGAAGGCGTAGTAGTTCCGTACGGTCGCGATCGGGTCTGCGATGAAATCAAGGTAAGGGATGTGCATGATCCGCGGATCGTCCACCAGCGGCGCGCTCATCGTGTTGTCGATGCTGACCCGGGTCAGCTCCAGATGCATTTTCGCTGCGGCCTTCAGGTCGACGGGCCCGACGATGCCCTCCAGGATGTCGGCCATCATCATGGTGCGCGATGCGGCGACCTGTACCGGATCACGATGCAGCCACAGCAGATTCGCGTCAGGATAGGTGTCGAAGAATGCCTCCAGACGAAAGCCGTGGAAACCCTTCAGCACCCAGTACTTGCACGGCCGGCGATATTGGCACTGTTGCAGCATCGCCTTGTGCAGCCAGTACTGCGCAGCCGGATCGGTCGGCAGCCCGCCGACCAGCGTCTGCATCGGCACCCGCCACCATGCGGTCGGGGTCATCACCCGGAAGTCGAAGGCCCAGGTGCGTTCGTCTTCGGGGAGTCCGTCACCGAGCATGTCGTTGTACGGATGGCTGTGCAGCCATTTGGGCATCTTGGCGTTGATCTCGCGCCAGTCGGCATCGGCCTTGGCGCGGCGTGGGTCGTCCGGACCGGCGAGGCCGGGCGGCGGAGACGGGTACATCACTTCCCAGAAGCGCAGCGCACGGCCGTGCGGGTCGACCGACATCAGGGCGTGCATCAGCGTGGTACCCGAGCGCGGCTCACCTGTGACAAACATCGGCCGGTCGATCACTTCGTCGGCGATCGGGAAGCGACTCCGGTCGGCGATCAATTCCAGCCGTGACGTCAACAGCCAGTGGCACACGCGCTGCGCCTCGGCAATCCCGTTGTCGTCCATCCCGATACCGTTGAGGTGGTCGACGGCCAACGCGAACCGCTCCGGCAGGCTCGGATCGCCGAAGTCGTCGAAGCCGGTTTCGGCCCGCGCGCGGGCGAGCAGATCGGCGGCGTCCAGGCCGGCGGTCATGGCTGTTTTTCGCATAGGCTCAGCAGTTCGTCTTCGGTCCGGCGTACGTTGGCCGCCGAGGCGGCGCCGAACTCCAGGCCGGCCATCGCGCTGTAATCCAAGATCTTGGGAACCCGCAGGCCGGCATCGACATACGACTTGATGATCCGCGCGACCTGGCCGGGTGTGCCGTGGGGGACGACGGCGAGGATCGCCTCGGGATCGACCTTGTCGAGGAACTCGATGATGCGCTCCCGGGTGAGGGTGGCCGGGTTGATGTCGTGGAAGCCGGCCCAGTCCTCTCCCATCGGATGATCGAATCCGAAGCGGCGTAACACCGGTGCGGATACCTGTAGCAGGAAGCTGGCCACCAGCGGCGACCGGACGATCCGCTCGATGGCGGCGTCATCGTCACCGATCAGGCACACCTGCACGAAACACGGCGTGATTGCCGACGGGTCACGTCCGGCTCGTTCGGCCGACTGCCGCACCGCGGCAAGCATTTCCGCATAGTGATCAGGGGTCCACGCACCGGCCGGCCACCAGCCGTCGGCGTACCGGCCGACGATCTCGAGCATGCGCGGGCCGCTGGCGCCGATCCAGATCGGCGGGAACCGCCCCTGGTAGGGCTCGGTGTCGAGGCGGGCGTGCTCCAGCCGGTAGAACTGGCCCCGGAAGTCGACGGGTCCTGGGCTATCCCACAGCAGCCGAATGACTTTCAGCGCCTCCTCGAAGCGGCTGACAGGTTTGGCGAAGTCGAAGCCGTACGGCACGATGTTCTCGTTTTCACCGCTGCCGAGGCCCAAGATGAACCGGCCGCGGGACAGGTGGTCGACGGTCAGCGCACTCTGGGCGAGCATCGCAGGATGGCGCCGGACCGTGTCGACCACGCTAGTGGCCAGGCCTACGTTGGTGGTGAGCACGGCCGCGGCAGCAGCGACTGCCATCCCGTCCAGATGGCGATGCGGCGAGGGTGACACGGTGGCCAGATCGGTGAACTCCGGCGTCCACAGCGAATCCGGCCAGAAACTCACCATGTGGTCTGGGAGCCAGATCGAGTGGTAGCGGCCGCTGTCCAGATCGGTGAGACACGACAGATCCAACGGAAGGGTGGTGCGCAGGAATGCGGCCGGCTGGACGTCCATCAGGCGAACGGCTCCTCACCTTCCAGCTTGGTGCGGTGCAACAACCGGCCGGACTGCGGATCATAGGGCGTTGCGCGGTGCATGGTTCCGGTGTTGTCCCAGATGACGAGGTCCCCGACCGACCAGCGGTGGCGGTAGACGAACTCAGGCCGGGTGGCCCAATCCCGCAATCGGACAAGCAGTTCGACGCTCCTGCGGAAATCCATGTCCACCACGTGGCGCGCCGTGCATCCCAACACCAGGGATTTGCGCCCGGAACGGTGATTCCACACCAGCGGCAGCTCGCGATCCCCGATCGCCATCATCGTCCGCAGCGTTTTGAAGCTGGGTTCAGGGTCGTAGTAGAACAGCGTGTTCCACGCCGAGTGCATCACCCGCAGTGTGTCGAGCGCATGCTTGTCGGCATCGTCGAGCGCATCGTAGGCCGCATAGGTATTGGCGAATTCGGTGTCGCCCGAGCCGTCCGGGCACACCACCTTGCTGGACAGCAGCGAGGCACGGATGGGCACGTCATTCATGGTCCCGTCGATGTGCCAGTACAGCGAGCCCTTCAGATAGTCGGCCAGCTCGTTGATGTCGGTGTCCAGGGTGACGGAGTAGACCTGCTCACCCGTGCGCTCCGGGGCGAATGTGCCCAGCGTCTGCGTGAATTCGACCTGCTCGGCGTCACTGAAACCGACTTCTGGAAACACCAGCACGCCGCGGCGTTCGAGGAGATCGCGAATTGCGTCGGCATGCACGCCGTTGAGCAACTCCGCCTTGGTCGCGCGAATTTCGGAGGCGATGGCCGGCGCGAGATCGACGACCGACAACGACATGGACGAAACTATACACAGGCGTACAGTTAGCGGGGCAGAACTCCGCGCAGGAACAAATCGACCGCGTGCAGCAGACGTCGGCGTTCTTCCGTGCGGCTTCGGTAAAGGCCGAAGTCTGCCAGGCGGGCGGGCAGCACCTCGACCATGGCCAGGAAGTGCTCGGCGGCGAGCTCGATGTCATCGACGTCGATGGCGCCGGCCTCACCGTGTTGCCGCAGCAGATCCATCACCTGTCGCTGGCGGCGCGCCCAGCCGAGAGAGTCCGCGCTGACCGCGAATTCGGGAAAGCGGTGCGCTTCAGTTCGTGCGATTCGATGCAGCTGCACGATGTCCGGATCGAGCGCATGACGCAGCGCCCCTTGGCCGATCGCGATCAAGGCGGCGCGCAAATCCTGATTGTCGACGGCGTCGTCGGCGTCAACCGGCACGGCCCGGCTGAACGCCCACGGGATGACGTCGAGGAACACCGCACGCTTGTCCGGGTAGCGGGCGTAGAGGGTGGGTTTGGCGATTCCGGCGGCGTCGGCGATCGCGACCATGGTGGTCGCGTCGTAGCCGTTCTCCAGGAAGGTGCGCACCGCGGCTTCCCTGAGCCGGTGGTGAAGGGCCGCGGCTTCCACCTGTGTCGGCCGACCGCCCCGCCGCTGCGCCGGCGATGCCTTTGCCATTCGCGAGAGTTTACGTCGCGGACTATCACATCGGAGGTGACCGGGTGAGTCTGCCTCCCGCGCAGCGCGGGTTCGCTAGCCTATGCCGGTGACCGACGAGGCAGCGGACATCGAAGCGATCAAGCAGCTGAAAGCGCGATACTGCCGTCTGCTCGACACCAAAGACTGGGCGGGCTGGCGGGAGGTCTTCACCGACGATTTCGTCAGCGACACCACCGCGTCCGGCGGTGTGCTCATCACCGGCGCCGACAACATGGTTGCGTTCATCAAGAAGACCCTCGGCAAGCCCTCTCAGCCGACCGTGCATCAGGTGCACGCCCCCGAGATCGAACTGACGTCGCCGACCACCGCGTCGGGCATCTGGGCACTCAATGATGTTGTGCGCCTGGCCCCCGGCGTCAACCTGGCGGGATACGGCCACTATCACGAGACTTACGAGAAGGCCGACGGGCAGTGGCGGATCAAGACGTCGACACTGACCAGGCTGCGCGAGGATGTGTTCAATCCCCTGTTCTCAGTACGGATTTCGCCACGCCTACGCGACTCCGCGGCGCGGCTGGCACGAAAGCGAGGCATGGTCTGATGTCCCAACGCACAGTTCTGGTCACCGGAGCGTTCGGCCAAGTCGGCTGGCGTACCGCGGAAATCCTGCTGCAACGCGGATACACCGTCGTCGCCACGGATCTGCCGACCGAGACGTCCCGGACGGTCGCTGCCCGGCTCGCCGCCGCGGCACATCCCGGAACAGTCCTGCCGGTATACGCGGACCTGACCGACGCCGACGCCGTGAACAGCATGCTCACCGAGCACTCGCCGAGTGCGATCGTGCATCTGGCCGCGATGCTCTCGCCTGCCTCGTACCACAATCCAAAACTGGCTCGCCGGATCAATGTGGGCGGCACCACCAATCTGGTCAAGGCCGCCGCCGCACTGCCCTCGCCGCCGACGATGGTGTATGCGTCGAGTGCGTCGGTGTACGGATCTCGCAATCCCTACCGCTACCCCGAATTGATCACCCCGCGGACACCGGTGAATCCGATCGACCAGTACGGCGAGGACAAGGTGCTGGCCGAGAAGGTGATCACCGACAGCGGCCTGCCGTACGCGATGCTGCGCCTGGCCGGTGTCATCTCCCCCGATGCCGCAGGCTCGATGAACAGTGACTACCTGGTTCTGATGCGGGCGACTCCCGGCGACAACCGGTTGCACACCGTCGATGCCCGCGATGTCGCGTTGGCCTTCGCCAACGCGGTCGACCGCGCCAAGGCCATTGCAGGCAAGGTGCTGTTGATCGGCGGCGACGAAACCCACCTGCACACCCACCGCGACGTCGAGGACGACATGATGTCCGCGATGGGGCTCGGCAGGCTGGGGGCCGGCGCCAGCCTGCCCGGAGACCCCGACGACGACCGGGGCTGGAGCTTCACCGGGTGGTATGACACGACGGAATCCCAAGCGTTGCTTGACTTTCAAGAACATCCCTGGTCCGAGACCGTGGCCTGGGTGTCCGGTTCGCAAAGCGGTGCGCTTAAGACCGTGCTCGCGTTGGCAGGACCGGTCATCAGGCCGGCGATGCGGCTGGTGCTGGCCGCGCAGCGCCGCCAGGAAGGCCGCGGCCGGTACGCCGACCCGTGGAATTTCATCGCCGGCAAATACGGCCCCGAAATCCTGGCCGGTGCCGGCAACTAGGCACCCTCAGTTCGGGAAGGAGCCGATCACCGTCTCGCCGAACTCGGCGATCGACTCGGGCGCACCGAAGTCGGCAAACCAGACGTAAACCCGTTGCGCCCCTTGGTCACGAAGCCGGATGAAGTACGCGATGAGGTCGTCGGCACGGCCACAGACCAGACCGGAACCGAGATGACCCCAGCGCCGCCGGCTCTTGTCGGTGACCTCCTCGGCGTCGGCGTCGCGCCCGATGAATCCGACCATCTGCTGGACCGAGGCACGCGCAGTGCCGATGGCGGGCACCAGTTTCGGCAGCTCCTCGACGTAGGTGGCGGGCAGGTTCCACCAGTCGGCATACCGGCGTACCAATTCCAGCATCCGGGGACCGCGGCCGCCCAGCAGCAGCGGGATCGGGCTGCTCGGTTGTGGCTGCTGGGCGCCTTCGCCGGCCCAGTAACCCTTCAGCGCGATCAGGGTCTGTTCGAGAGCTGCCACGCGCTGCGTTCCTGTCGCAGTGCCGAATCCGAACTTGGCCAGCTCGTCGGGCATCGACCCGGAGCCCAGGCCCAGATCGAATCGTCCGCCCGATGCCTCGGCAAGAGTGACGGCCTGTTTGGCCAAGACCGCGGGCGAGCGGAAGGGGTCGCAGAGCACCAGATGGCCGATCCGCAGCCGTTCGGTTCGGGCGGCGACCCAGGTCGCGGTCGTCATCGCTTCCCAGATCGGGCTGGCCGGCGCCATCGGCGTCTCGAGATGATCGAGGAAGGCCACCCCGTCGAAGCCGCTCGCTTCGGCCGTTCGGGCTCGCACCACCAAATCGTCGATGCCCATACGGCTTTGCGGGATGTACAGGTGCCACTCGACCATGATTTGACCTTTCGCGTCCGTCGCGCCGAGGTGCAGGGTAACGTGATTCTCGCTTTCGGAGAACCGGTTCTCGGATAGTCGTGAGAGGAGCCGACGTGTCAGGACGGTGCGCGGGCAAGGTGGCGCTGGTGACCGGCAGCAGCCGGGGCCTCGGCAAGGCAATTGCGCAGCGACTGGCCGCTGAGGGCGCCACTGTGGTGCTGACCGCCCGCACCGCTGAACCCGATCCGAAGTACCACGGCTCACTGGTGCAGACCCAGCAGGAGATCGCCGACGCCGGGGGCACCGCCGTCACCATCGCCGCAGACTTGTCCGACTCCGCGGACCGCGAGCGGTTGTTCGCCGAGGCCGTCGCTCAGGTCGGCGCCCCCGACATCGTCGTCAACAACGCCGCGGTGACCTTCCTACGCCCGCTGGACGGCTTCCCCGAGCGGCGGGTCCGGTTGATGCTGGAGATGCATGTCGTCGCACCGCTGCACCTGACGCAACTCGCCATCCCCGCCATGCGGGAGCACGGCCGCGGATGGGTGCTCAACCTCACCTCGGTGGGAGGCGATCTACCGCCGGGACCGCCGTTCTCGGAGTTCGACCGCACCGCCGGGTTCGGGATATACGGAACGGTCAAGGCGGCAATGAACCGGATGACGAAAAGCCTTGCCGCCGAGCTGTACGACGACGGTATCGCCGTGAACGCCGCCGCGCCGACCAACCCCGTCGCCACTCCGGGTGCCGGCACCCTGGACCTGGCGAAGACCGACACCGAGGACATCGAGCTGATCACCCGGACCGCGTTGGAGCTGTGTACCGGCGATCCGTCCACCCTGACCGGGCGCATCGTGCAGACCCAGACATTTCTTCGCGAGATCGGCGTGCTGAGCTGACCGGCGATCTACTCGACGAGTTGCAGGCCCGCCTTGCCCCCCAGGGGATTTCCGGGTTGCGGGCGTTGGCCGGCGGGGCCTCGAGCCTGACCTTCGCCGGTGACCTCGCCGATCGTCGTGTCGTGGTGAAGGTTGCCCCGCCCGGCCACGCGCCCATCGCGCACCGCGATGTTCTGCGGCAGGCCAGGATCCTGCGCGCCCTATGGGGCACTGAGGTTCCGGTGCCGCAGATCCTGTTAGACGACGCGGGCGAACCACCGGAGATACCACCGCTGTTCGTGATGTCGTTCTCCGAGGGAACGTCGGTGGAGCCGCTGTTCGATACCGACGACGCGGGCCCCGAGCCGGCGGTCGCCGCGCGGTTCCATCACGCGGCCCACACCCTGGGCGTGCTGCACCGGCTGTCGCCCAGCGAGTTCGGCCTGACCGGCGAAGCCGTGATAGCCCCGGACGCCGAAGTCGACAGATGGTGTCACACATTGGAAACAGTGGATCCGGCGCTGGTGCCCGGTTGGCAACAGGTCGCGAACGCGCTGCGCGTCGCGACCCCACCCCCGATCGCGCCGGCGATCGTGCACGGCGACTTCCGGTTGGGCAACCTGCTGGCCGACGAGCAGGGCATCGCCGCTGTGATCGACTGGGAGATCTGGTCGGTCGGCGATCCTCGCGTCGACGTGGGCTGGTTCTTGATCAACTCCGACCCGGACACCTATCGGCGATCCACCCCGTACCGCGGGACGACCCCGCCGGTGCACGAACTGGTCGCCGAGTACCGGGAAGCGCTGGGGCACGACGCACCTCGTCTGGAGTGGTTCCAGGCGCTCGCATGTTTCAAGTCGACGGCGACCTGGGCGCTGATCGTCAAACACAACCGACGCCGGCCAGCACCCGATCCCGAGCTGGAGGCGATGGCTGCCAGCCTGCCCGCGCTGTTGGCCCGAGCCTCGGCTCATCTCGGCTAGGACGATCGAATTATGTAGCGATGCAGCTCTTTCCCCAGTTCCGCGTTCATCCACAGATCGGTTGTGGCGTCGGTTTTTGTCGGTGGCCCGGCGTAGTGTTTCGAACATGAGTTCGATCACTGCGGCGTTAGATGCGCTGGACGCGGCGGTCGAACTCCTGGGTGCCGCCGGTATCGAGGAACTGCCCGCCCCGGAACGCTTTACGGCTGTCGAGCGGCTCGAAAGTGCGGTGCGCCGCCAGGTCGCGATATCCCACGAGCAGCTGACTCATCTGGAGCGCTACGAGGGCTGCCCACCGATCCCGATCGTGTTGGCCGACGTACTGCGGATCAGCCGGGCCGCCGCCAAACGCCGGGTCCGTGACGCCGAGCAGCTTGCCCCGCGACGAGCGTTGACCGGTGAACCCTTGGCGCCACTGCTGCCTGAGACCGCGAAGGCCTGGGAGGCTGGTCTTCTCGACGGTGAGCATGTGCGGGTGATTCAGAAGTTCTTCCGCGACCTGCCCGACCACGTCGGACCGGTCGAGATCGAGAAGGCCGAACGCACCCTGGCCGAACACGCCCAGACCATGCGGCCCGATCAGCTTGAGAAGATCGCCGATCGGCTGGCCAACCACCTCAACCCCGACGGCCAGTACTCCGAGGAAGACCGGTCCCGTAAGCGTGGCTTCGTGTGGTGTGGCGGTCAACGCGCCGACGGCATGAGTGTCGCGAAGCTGGTGGCAGATCCGGAGTTGCGGTCGATGCTCGATGCGTGGCTGGCGAAGTTCGCCGCACCCGAACCCGACGACCTGCGCAGCCACGCCCAACGCCAGCACGACGCGCTCGCCGACTTGGCGCGCGGCCGCCTCGGTGACCCCAAACTCGGCCAGCACAACGGCCTTCCGGTCACCGTGATCGTGTCGACCACCCTGCAGGACTTGCAGGCCGGCGCCGGGCATGCCGTCACCGCGGGCGGCACCCTGCTCCCGATTACCGACCTGATCCGGATGGCCACCCCCGCCAACCACTATCTGGCGGTGTTCGACGGCGTCACCGGGCAATCACTCTGGCTGGGCCGCAGCAAACGACTGGCGTCGTCCGATCAGCGAATCATGTTGTTGTCCAAGTACCGTGGCTGCACCGCACCCGGCTGCACCGTCAACGGCTACAACAGCCAAGTCCACCACGCCACCACAGACTGGAAGCACGGCGGCACCACCGACATCGACGACCTCACCCTGGCCTGCAAATGCGACAACCTCCTCGTCGAAAACGACGGCTGGACCACCCACCAACTCCCCAACGGCCAGACTCACTGGACCCCACCACCCGATGTGCCCATGCGCGGCGGCACCAACGACTACCACCACCCAGAACGTTTCCTGCCCAACGACGATGAGAAGGACTAGCCGCGCGGAATGCCGGCCAGTCGGTCGGCGAACTTCTCCTCGGCGGCGGCGCGCAACCGCAGCAGGTGTTCGGAGGGGAACAGGTCCGGCGCCGGTTCGCGGTTCTTGAGCAGCAGCCGGGCCAAGGTCACCTTGTGCACCTCGGTCGGCCCGTCGGCGAGCCCCAGCACGAACGACTCGGTCAGATATTGCACGAACGGCATCTCGTGACTGGTTCCCAGCGAACCGTGAATCTGCAGTGCGCGCGCCGAGACGTCGTGCAACACCTTCTGCATCATCGCCTTGACGGCCGAGATGTCGGCTCGCACCGCCTTGTAGTCGTTGTACTGGTCGATCTTCCACGCGGTCTGCAAGGTCAGCAGCCGGAACGCCTCGATCTCCATCCAGGAGTCGGCGATCATCTCCTGCACCATCTGCTTGTCCGCCAGCACACTGCCCTGGGTGTAGCGCGACACCGCCCGCTCGCAGATCATGTCGAAGATCCGCCGCACCAGGCCGACGGTGCGCATCGCGTGGTGAATTCGTCCGCCGCCCAGGCGGGTTTGCGCCACCACGAACGCGCCACCACGCGGGCCGAGCATGTGGTCGGCAGGCACCCGCACGTTCTCGTACCGTACGTAACCCTCGCGGCCGCCGCCCCCGAGCGGCTGGTAACCCAGCCCGACGTCGCGCAGGACGTTGATGCCGGGGGTGCCGCCGGGCAGCACGAACATCGAATACCGCTCGTAGGGCGCGGCATCGGGGTCCGTAATCGCCATCACGATGATGAACGATGCCTTCGACGCGAACGACGAATACCACTTCTCGCCGTTGATGACCCAATGGTCACCGTCTTGCACGGCGGTGGTCTCGAAGATCTTGGGATCGGCGCCGCCCTGCGGTTCGGTCATCGAGAAGCAGGAGATGATGCGGTTGTCCAGGAGTGGCTCGAGGTAGCGCTCCTTGAGCTCCGGCGTCCCGTAATGGGCGAGGATCTCACTGTTGCCCGAGTCGGGTGCCTGCGAGCCGAAAACTATTGGCGCGCATTCCGACCGGCCCAGGATCTCGTTGAGCAGCGCCAGTTTCACCTGACCGTAGCCGGGGCCGCCGAGATGCGGGCCGAGGTGAGTGGCCCACAGGCCGCGGTCTTTGACGATCTGCTGCAGCGGCGGGATCAGCGCCTGACGTACCGGGTCGGTGAGGTCATGGGATTCTTTGACGATGTAGTCGATCGGCTCGCACTCCGAGCGGACGAACTCCTCGACCCACTTCAGTTGATCCGCCCACTCCGGATCGGTGGAAAAATCCCACGACATGTGTTTTGTCCCTTCCGATTACGACGAAGTGGATCTGCGGGCGGCCGCGTCATCGGTCGCGTGGCTGAGGACCTGATTGCGGTTCTCCAGCTCCAGCGCCGGACCCAGCCCCGCGGCGGCGATGTTGACCTGCAACGCTCGCTTTGTCAGCTGAACACCGAACGGCGCCAATTCGGCAACCCCACGGGCGATGTCGACGGCTCGTTCGACAAGCTTTTCGGGCTCCACCAGTTGGCTGACCAGGCCGCGACGGTCCGCTTCCTCGGCAGACACGGTCCGGCCGGTGAGCATCCAGTCCGCGGCGACCCCCGCGCCGACGATCCGGGGCAGGTGATAGCTCATCCCCATCTCCGCGCCGGACAGCCCGAGCAGGATCGCCGCGTTACCGAATGTGGCTGCGGTGGAGCAGATCCGGATATCGGCGGCCAGGCTCAACGCCAATCCGGCGCCCACGCACGCTCCGTTGACCGCCGCGATCACCGGTTGCGGCAGGTCGGCGACCGCCCGCACCAGGCCCGTCATCGCCTCCTGGAACCGCATCCGGTCGATGGCGGGGGCGTTGGCGTCGAGCATGCCCGGGCCGAAGTCACGGATATCGATACCCGAACAGAAGCCGCGCTCGGCGCCGGTGATCACCACCGCGTGCACCGACGTGTCCCGCCCGACCGAGGCCAGCGTGAGCGCGAGCTCGTCGCGCATCACCTCGTTGATCGCGTTGAGTTGTTTCGGACGATTGAGCCGGATCAGCACGACGCCGGGGGCGGGTGTCTCGAGTTCGATGGTGGTGGTCATCAGACTCGCTCGAAGACGGTCGCCGTGCCCATCCCACCGCCGGTACACATGGTGACCAAGCCGGTGGTGAGGTCGCGGCGCTCCAACTCGTCGAGCACCGTGCCGATCAACATGGCCCCGGTCGCACCGATCGGATGTCCGAGCGCGATCGCTCCCCCGTTGACGTTGACCCGGTCCGGATCCAGGCTCAGATCGCGAATCGTCTTGAGCGGCACCGCGGCGAACGCTTCGTTGATCTCCCAGAGGTCGATGTCGCCGACGGTCATTCCGGCCTTGGCGAGGCAGCGCTCGGCGGCCGGACCAGGTGCGGTGAGCATGATGACCGGCTCGCTGCCGATCGCCGCGGCGGCGCGCACCCGCGCACGCGGCACCGCACCGTGGGCCCGCACCCACTCCGCGGACGCCAGCGTCACCACCGCGGCACCGTCGACAACGCCCGACGAGTTGCCGGCATGGTGGACATGGTCGATGCGCGCCACATCGGGGTAGCGGCTCAGGCAGATCTCGTCGAAGCTGAGGTTCTCGCCGTCCAGGTTCGCCGCACCCATGCGTTCAAATGCGGGCGGCAGCTTGGCCAGCGTTTCCACCGTCGTTCCCGGCCGAGGGTGCTCGTCGGAGTCCGCGACGATCTCGCCGTCACAGTTCCGCACTGCGATGATCGACCGGTCGAAGTACCCGCCCGCGATCGCCGCCGCGGCGCGGTCCTGGCTGGTGACCGCGAACGCATCGACATCCGTTCGGCCGAATCCTTCCACCGATGCGATCAAATCTGCCGAAATACCCTGCGGCACAGTTGGATACAGTCGGCGGAACGCCGGATTCGCGCCGTCGATCGTCGGCGCTCCGACGCTGACGTTCCAGCGTGACATCGATTCCACGCCGCCGGCCACCACCAAATCCTGTTGGCCGCAGGCGATCCCGGCGGCCGCCACCGTGACGGCCTGTTGTCCGGATCCGCAGAACCGGTTCAACGTCATCCCCGGCACCGTCTGCGGCCAGCCCGCCAACAGCAGCGACAGTCTGGCGATGTCATCACCGTGCTCCCCCGCCAAGATTCCGTTGCCTGCGATCACGTCGTCGACGTCGGCGGGATCGAAGCCGACCCGGCCGGCCATGGCGGTGAGGCACTGCGCCAACAGATCCTGCGGATGAATGCCGTGCAGCGCGCCGTCGGGGCGGCCCCGGCCGCGAGGAGTGCGCACCGCGTCGAGGATGAGCGCGTCTCTGATGCCGGCCCCCTTGCTGGGAATGCTGCTTCGCCTAAATCGAGAATAGAGTTCTCTAACCGCACTGTTGCATAGAAGGTCCCACCACACAAGAAACCGTCCACCGGGACGACTTCCGCATGTCAAACTGAGCCATGCGCTTTGTCCGGGTGGGTTCTGCGATCGCAATGGCTGCGGTGTGCGTGGCCGCTTCGTCGGCTCCCGCCGGCGCCGAAGAGCCAATGCACCAGGTCACGTACAGCGTGTTCTCGGAGCTGCCGTTCCGGGCCGCCGACATCTACTACCGGGACACCGAGCCGGCGAACTGGTCGGACTACAGCCACGACCCCTACGTGTTCAGCCCGAAGGTCGAGGCGGACATCGGCCCCACCAAGAAGTGGGTGCTCAACGTGACGTTGGCGAATCCCAACGAATGGGCCATGGTGGCGGCCACCAGCGGGTTATCGCCCACCCCGCCGAACGTTCACTGCGTGCTTGCGGTCGACGGCGTCGTCGTCGCGGAGAACTCCGGGCCCAAAGGCGCGCTCTGCTCGCTGCGCCACTGGTGAGCTGACTCGTCCACCGATTGCGGCGGACCTTCCATCAGCGTGAGATAGCGCTCGACGAGTTCCATGGTCTCCGCATGTCCTGCGGTCACGCCCAGCGCCTCGCCCAGCATGACCACAGTCGACAGACCGGTCAGCAGGATCGACCAGACCACTGGTGGCACTTCACTGGGCAGTACCCCGTGTCGTTCCAGCGCGGTCACGAACACTTCTCTCTGCTGCTCGCGGAACAGCTCGGCGTATCGCGACATCTCGGCGCGCAGCGCCTTGCGATGATTGGCCAGCGCCGCCATCTCCATCGTCAGACGGCTGGCGTCGGGGTTGATCCCGAATCGCCACAGCGCCCACAACGGTTGCGGCGAGGCCAGCGCCACCCGATGGGCTTCCATTCCCTGATCGGCGTAGCGGCGGAAGATCTCCAAGAACAGGTCGTCCATCGTGCGGAAGTAGTAGTGCACCAGTTGCGGCTTCAGCCCGGCTTTCTCGGCGACCCGGCGTGAGGTCACCGCCGCGTAACCCTCCTCGATCAGCAGCTGTTCAGCGGCATCCAACAGCACCGCGCGATTCTTCGCGTCGGGCGCACCGATCCGCCGCGCCGAAGCCATGTGCCACCTCTGCTCTGTCCACAACCCGCCGATTGAACACGCCGATAGTACGTGGGCCGATGGGATCCAGCCTTGACCACGCACTTTACGCCATGCTAAGCAGGTGCACAGCAATCAGCCCGCTGGGAGGAAATAACACGCATGACCGATTTCGCCACCGTTGACTTCCTCACCGATCAGTCGCTGGTTCCCGACCCGTACCCGTACTACGACTACCTGCGCGAGCAGAGCCCGGTGTTGCGGCTCGAGCCGCACGGATTCATCGCCGTCACCGGATATGAGGAAGCCCTCGAGGTCTACAAGAATCCCGAGGACTTCTCCAACATCGTGGCCCTCGGCGGACCGTTCCCGCCATTGCCCTTCACCCCCGACGGCGACGACCTCAACGCTCAGATCGACGCGCACCGCAACCAATTCCCCATGTACGAGCACATGGTGACGATGGACCCGCCCGACCACACCAGGGCACGCTCGTTGCTCAGCCGGCTGCTGACCCCCAAGCGCCTCAAGGAGAACGAGGACTTCATGTGGCGGCTCGCCGATCGCCAGCTCGACGAGTTCCTCTCCCTGGGCCACAGCGAGTTCCTGGCCGAGTACGCAAAACCGTTCTCGCTATTGGTGATTGCCGACCTGCTCGGTGTACCCGAAGAGGACCACAAAGAGTTCCGCACGGTGCTCGGCGCCGATCGGCCGGGCGCCCGGGTCGGGTCCCTCGACCACGAGAAGATGGGGCTCAACCCGCTGGAGTTCCTCGACGAGAAGTTCAGCGCCTACCTTGAGGAACGTCGCCGCAATCCCCGCGAGGACGTGCTCACGGATCTGGCGAGCGCGAAGTACGCGGACGGGTCGACCCCGGAGATCATCGACGTGGTCCGCACCGCGACGTTCCTGTTCGCCGCCGGCCAGGAGACCACCGCCAAGCTGTTGTCCGCGGCGATCAAAGCTCTGGTCGAGCGGCCCGACCTTCAGCAGGCGCTACGCAAGGACCGCAGCTTGATCCCGACCTTCGTCGAGGAGTCACTGCGCCTGGAAAGCCCGGTCAAGAGCGATTCCCGACTGGCTCGCCGGAGCACCACGCTGGGCGGCATGAACATCAAAGCCGGCACAGTCGTCATGGTGTTGCCCGGCGCGGCCAACCGGGATCCGCGGCGATTCACCGACCCCCACGAATTCCAGGTCCGCAGGCCCAACGTCCGCGAGCACATCGCGTTCGGCCGCGGCGCCCATTCCTGCCCCGGCGCACCGTTGGCGCGGGTGGAGGGGCGGGTCTCGCTGGAACGCATGCTGGACCGGATGGGCGAGATCACCATCGACGAGGAGTTCCACGGCTCAGCCGGGGACCGCCGGTACAACTACGAGCCGACGTACATCCTGCGCGGGCTGGCCGACATCCACGTTCGGTTCACCGGCAGAGGCTGACGCTGTCGGGGCGGCGCCCAGGCGTCGCCCCGCACGACTGGTTCAGGCGTCGCCCTGCACCCAGCGGGTCCGCCCGCCGGACGCAACGCAGGTCAGGAACATCCCGTCGGGGGCCTGCGCGACGGAGTTCTCGTAGCCCACGCAATCGGCGTTCAAATTCTTGACGCCCACCATCGGCGGCGACCGGAAATACCGGGGTTCGTAGCGCCGCGGTGAGCCGCAGAAGATCAACCGGCCCCAGTTGTTGCGCGTATCGACGCCGAACACGTAATACGTCGTATTGCTGCACGGGGCACCGAGTTCGACACCCGGCGTGATGCCCGGGGTGCAGAACGCGTCATTGCATTCGTTGGCGTTGATCGGCGGCCCGTCGGGATCCGCAGACGCCGACGCCGGCATCAACATTCCAGCCGCCATGAGTGCAGCAACAACTACCACGGTCGATCGCACCCGAACACTCTCGCATACTCGGTAACCGAATTCTCCGGCTCAGAGAAGAAACCGGGAAGAAAAACCTGCCTCCCACAGACCGGGTTTGCCGCTGTGTAATGCTGGGCGGCAGTGCTAGCGTCGCGCGTCGCCATGCGACCGCGATGGACGAGGAGGGTCCCATGCCGCCGGGCAACCGTGAATCCGAAGCTCCCGACCCCGACGACCTGGACTCCGCCGAGGCGGCGGAGGCTGCAGCAGCGGCGGCCGAGGCTCGCGCCGAGGCAGCCCGGGCCCGCGCAAACGAATTGCGCCGCAAGCTGGCCGAGTCCCGCAACGAGGCGCCGGAGGTCCCGGAGACCGGGACCGATCCCGAGAGCGCCGAAGCCGACACCATCGACGACACCGAACCCGCGCCTGCCGACGACATCGAATCGGCTGCTGCGCCGGAGAAGAAACGCCGGCGGCGCCTGCCCGTCGGTAAGACCATCGCCGCCGCGGTCGCCGTCCTCGCGATCATCGGCTTGCTCAGCGTGACCGGATTCATGGTGTGGAAGCACCGGGATGCCGAGGCACAGCGGCATCGCACCGCCGAGTTCTCGGCAGCAGCCCGCCAAGGGGTGGTGAACCTGATGTCGATGGACTTCAATCAGGCCAAGGAGAGCGTTCAGCGGGTTATCGACGACTCGACGGGCAAGTTCAAATCCAATTTTGAAGACGGCGCCGACGATCTCATCAAGGCGATGCAGCAATCGAAGGTCGTCACCAAGGTCACCGTCAACGACACCGCCGTCGAGTCGATGGACAAGGATTCGGCCACCGTGCTGGTCGCGGCCACCTCACAGCGCACCGGGCCGGATGCGCCCAAGGAGGATCAGCAGCCCCGGGTGTGGCGGGTCGTGGTCAGCCTGCAGCGCGACGGCGACCAGTTGAAGGTGTCGGACGTCGAATTCGCCTGACCGGCGAACAGAACCACCAAACCCTTTCTCCGGGAAGCCGGAAGATAGTATTCTCCAATGACGAGAATGCCAATCTCGCAGCGTGCGACAATCGGGGCTTCGCACCGAGCGCGCCGAACGTGGAGGAAGCCAGCGTGAAATCCCTTGTGATCACCACGGTGGTGGTGGCGGCAACGGTGGCACTCGCACCGCCCGCATCCGCTGAGATGTACCTCGGCAATTACGAGCTGATCATGCCCGACCGCAGGGACTTTCATACCTGGGTCTGGTCGGCCATAACCCCGTGCAAAGTCGGGAACACCAACATTCCCAACTGCATTCACATCCTCACGTTGCCCCGGCCGATCGCGAAGGCCGTTCAGAGTGAAGCTGACGCGCCACTGGTCAACGGTCAGTACACCTTCACCGTCGACGACCCGTTCGGGCTGCGGTGTGGCGATATCTACTATGGCCCAACCATTCCCACCCATGACGTGTACACCTGGGACGCGAACACCCTTGCCGGATCGATGGTTTCGACCTTCGATGCCGGGTGTGACGGCGCCCCGGGCGGCAGCTTCACCTACCCGTTCAGCCTGAACCGGATGTGACCATGCGACTCACCTCGAAGATCAGCGCCGCCGCCCTGGCCGTTCTCTGCGCCGCAACCGGTTTCGCGTCACCCGCGCTGGCCGACGATCCCGTGCCCGGTGGCGATTCGGCTCCTCCCCCACCCCCGCCCGCCTACAACGTGCGGTACACCGTCACCGCCGACAAGCCGGTCAACGCCGAGATCTATTACCGCGACACCGATCCGCCGTCGTTCTCCGACTACAGCCACGACCCGTATGTCTTCAGCCCGAACGCCGAAGCGACGGTCGGGCCCAACAAACCCTGGGTCCTCGAGGCCACCCTGACCGATCCGATGCAGTGGGGCATGGTCCTCGTCCAGGCGACCGGGTCGCTCCCGAAGGCTACGGCAGGCTTCAACTGCACGATGGAGATCAACGGTCAGGTAGTGAAGCGAGACAGCGGACCCAAGGGTGCGCTGTGCTCGCTACGGAACTGGTAGCAGCTAAACCTTTTTCATGTAGAACGGCATCTCGATCACCGGCCACTGGTTGCGGCCGCACGACCCACTCGGGCCGATGACCCGGTTCACCCCGGTGTATTCACTCGCCGCCGCGTCATAGTGACCGTCGGAGCCCACCGGGTAGATCTTGTACTCCTGGAAGCCCTCGATCGCCGCGCCGTCTGCGCAGAACCGCCAATTCGGAACCGTACGTTTGACGTACCACAGGCCGTTCGTGGTGAAGATTGGAGCAGTCCACCCCGCATCGCTTGTCACGGTACCGGTGCACTCGGTCGGTGAGATGCACTGGGTCGAAATGGTCCAGGTGTTGCGCTCCGACGGCTGGTCCTCGTAGCGCGAGTTGACCTTCGCCCAGTCTCCGTTCGACGACGTCGCGAAGGTCCCGTTGATGCCCCAGTCCTGCTCTGCCGCAGCGGGTCCGGCACAGGTCATGCCGGCGAGACCGACAGCTGCGCCGACCGCGGTGAGTGCACGTAGTACACGCATCGGCATACCCCTTTCAGCTCTGCAGCATGTCTTGCCACGTCGTTGCCGGATTGGCGAGGTTGGTCTGGCGGTACAGCGTCCCGTCGCTACCCATGTACTGGCCGGTTCGCGGATCGTACTTCGCGATCTCCAACGCCGGAGCCTTCTGCGCATTCGGAGTGAAAGCGCTCGGCGCGACCTGCGGCACACCGGGTTCCGGTGGCGGAGCGGGCTGCTGATCGGGCGGCAACATGTTGGCGGGTCCCGGCAGATTGATCGGAGCCGGACCTACGTCGCCTTCGGGGCCCGGCGGTGAGACCGGCGGTGCCTGGTAGATCGGCTGACCCGGCAGCAGTGGGCCCGGACCGGTGCCTGCGAAGTTCGGCGGTGGCGAGTCGACCGGCGGTGCTCCCGCTGGCGGTGCCGCCACCCCCGGCGGCAAGGGAGTGCCCTGAAGCGGCCCGTAGATGTTGGAGTCCGGCAGGACCCGGCTGTCGACGGGGATACCCTGGGCGACCAGATTCGGATCGATCGGATAGGGCCCGGTGACGTGTTGGCGCTGCGCGAGCGGCTGGAAACCGTTGGGGTCGTTGCACAGTTCGACCGTCGGAGCGCGCTTACCGGGATGCTCCATACAGGGATAGTTGCGCGCCCCCCGGACTGCCACCGGCGAGTCCTGCGGGAGCTTGCAGTACAAATTGTCCGGCGTATCGACAACCGAGGTGTCGGCGGGATTCCGCCATGATGACGGTGGGAGGAAGCCGACCGTGCACGCGGCAGGATCACCGAGACCCAGGGAGAAGTCACCGTTCGGTAGGCCGGTGGGGTTGTTGGTCGGCGCGTACGTCTGAACCTGAGCGACGAACGGCGGAACGAGCACCAACAACTGTTCGACCGACTTGTTGTACGTCAGGAAGATCTGACCAAACGTCGTCAGGTTCGCCAAAAGCACTGGCAGCGTGGGCTTCAACTGCTCCAGCAGCTGCGAGGTCTCCTGAGCGAAACCGGGACCGTTGCGCAGGATCGACCTGAACTGCGGATCGTTGTCGGCGACCTGCCCGGTGATGCCGGCCAGGCTCTGCGCCCAGGTCCGGATCGAATCCGTGGTCATCTCCTGCGCGCCGAGGAACGGCCGCACATCGTCGACCAGGGCGCGGGTGTTGTCCGATATCCCGTTGGCGTCCCGGGTGATCGTCGAACCGGAATCAAGGAGCGAGCCGAAGTCGTAGCCGGTGCCATTGAACGCCTGGTAGGTCTCGCCGAGCAGTTGGCCGAGCTTGTCCTTGGGGATGGTGTCCATCAGCTTGCTGACCTGGTCGAGCATCGGACCCACCGACTGCGGGATCGACGTGTTGCCGACCGGAATGACAGTGCCATCATCCAGATAGGGCGCTTTGTTGTTGCGGGGCAACAGTTCCACGTACTGCTCGCCCACTGCCGACATGCTGCGCACCTCAGCCTTGAGGTCGGCGGGGATCTTCGGCGAGGTATCCAGCGACAGCGTCGCCTGGGCGCCGGTGTCGGTCAGCTCAATCGAGGTGACCTTGCCGACCTGCAGGCCCCGGTAGGTGACATTGCTGAACTTGTAGAGGCCACCGGTGGCGGGCAGGTCGAGCTTCACGGTCAGGCGGCCCACCCCCAGGAGAGTGGGTATCTGGATGTAGGCGAACACCATGATGGCCACACCGACGATCGAGGCGATCGTGAAGATGATCAGCTGAGTCCGGACAAAACGGGTGAGCATCAGCCACCCCCTCCTGTCGGCGGTGCAGGCGTTGGGTTCGCCGGCGGATTAGGTTGCCCACCATAGGGTCCGGCGAAGATCGGCTGGACGCCCGTTGCGGCGAGCTGTTCCTGGGTGTAGATCTGCGTCCCCGGCATCGCGGTCGGCGACGGCGGCACCAAGGGCAGGATCGGACCCGCGGCGGCGAGCGCCGACGGTGGCGGCGCCTGCGGCGGGTTGTCGTCGAAGGCGTCCGGCGGCGGCGGGGTGACCCCGGTCTTGAGCGGGTCGTAGGTGTAATTCAGGTACACCGGGTCGCCCGGCGCGGGAATGAGCTGGGCACCTTCCTGCCCCCAGCGAGTACCCAGAAACAAGGTGCGCTTCAACCGCGGGACAGTCAGGTCGATGACGGCGAACAGGTTGTAGTAGTCGCCCCGGACCGCCCGGTCGATGAAGCTCTGGGTGAACGGGAAGTGGATCGCGTATTCGAGCAACGCATCGAGATCAGGACCCACGTCGGCGAACGCCTTGAATGCCGGTTCCAGGTTCTTCAGGTTCGCCACCAGGTCGGCCTGTGATTCGTTGACCAGCCGATTGGCCGTATCACTGAATGTGCCGAGCTTCTCCAACGCCGTTGTCAGCGTTGGTCTTTCTTTGATCAGCACATCGATGGCCGGCGGAATCTTCTGCAGCGCCTTGCTGAGGTCGTCACGCTGCCCGGCAAACGTCGACGCCATCCGATTGAGCGACTGAATAACCGAGACGATGTTGTCGCGCTGGCCGTCCAGAGTTCCTATGAACGTGTCCAGACGGGTGATCAGGTCACGGAACGCGGCCTCGTTGCCGTTTACCGCGGTGCTGAAGTTGTGGATGACATCGCCGATCTGGCCCAGCCCGCCGCCGTTGACGACAGCCGCCAGCGACGCCAGGGTCTGCTCGGTGGTCGGATACGTCGAGGACGCGTTCAGCGAGAGCGTCGCGCCCGGATTGAGCTTCCCGCTCGGCGCTTGGCCGATCGGAGTGTTCAACGACAGGTGCATGGAGCCGAGCAGGCTGGTCTGGCCGACGCTGACCACCGCGTTCGCCGGCACGACAACATCGGGCTTCACCGAGAATTCGACGTCGGCGTGCCAGTTCCTGACGGTCAACTTCCGCACGCTACCGATGACCACGTCATTCATCATGACCGGCGAGTTCGGTTCCAGGGTCGCAATATTCGCAACCTCGGCGTGGTAGACGTCAGCATCGGACCCGCGGCCCACGGCACCGGGCAGCGGCAGGGAGTTGACACCCTGAAACGCGCACGCACTGGTGGTCACCGCAGCGCACGCCCCGGCGATCACCGCCCGTCGCAACGACTTTCCGCCGATCATGGAGTGCCTCCTGCTTCCGCTGCCATCGGAGGACCGGGCGCCGGGCCCGGTGCCGCACCCGTCGGGTTCAACATGCTGGGCAGCGACGAGATCACACTCGGAACCTGCGCGGGCGCTCCCCCGGGCAGCAGTTGCGCGGCACCCGGTGGGGTCTCCCCGGCGCGCGCCCGGTGAATGGCGGCGGGCCTGGTGTCACACCGTCGTAGGCCGAGATGGCCGGTGCCTGCGGGGGCACGTCCGGGTTGGGTCCGCCGGCGCCGGGTGCGAGGTTCGGCTCGGAGTAGACCAGGTCGGCAGGGTTGGCCGCGGGCATCAAGTAGGGATCGATCCCCAGCGGCAGGTAGTTGAAGTTGAGCAGGCGAAGGGCCGGGCCCAGATACTGGCTGCACAGCTTCGCCGTTTCCGGTGCGGTGGTGTTCTCGATCGCACCGATTGCGCCACAGACGAATTCGGTCGGATTTGAGAAGTTGTTCAACACGAACTGTCCCACCGCGCTACCAGCCGACGGGCTGTAGATGTTGTAGGCGTTGGTCAAGGCGTTGGGCGCGATATGGAGAATGTTCTCGATCTCCATCTTGTTCTCGAGCAGGTTCGAGGTGACCGTCGTCAGATGCTGGATCTGCTCGGAGGTCTGATTCCGGCTGCCCGCCACGAACCGCTGGATGTCGACGATCGCCACCGACAGGTTCTTCAGCGCTCCGTCGAGATCCGACCTGTTCCCGTCGATCACGCTGGTCAACGTGGCCAGCCGATTCTGGAACATCACCACCTGCTCGTTGCTGTCGCGCAGGGTCGTAACGAAGGTCTGCAGGTTCTTGATGATGTCGACGATGTTGCCGCTGCCGCCGGCCAGGACCCGCGACACCCCGGCGAGCTCGGTGATGGTCTGGCGAAGCTTGTCGCCGTTGCCGTCCAAGGCGTTGGCGGCGCTGTCGATGAAGCGTGACACCGACGTGCCCGAGACGCCGCTTTGCGGTCCGAGGTCGGTGGCCAGCCGCATGAGCTGAGCCTTCACCTCATCCCACTCCACCGGGATTGCCGTGCGATCCAGCGGAATAACCGCATCGTCCGCCATTTTCGGTCCGACGTTGTTCCGGTAGGCCGGCGTCAACTGCACATAGCGGGCAGCGACGAGGTTCTGCGCCACGATCACCGCCTTGGCATCGGCGGGAATCGGGACGTCGCGGTCGACGTCGAGCACCAGCTTGGTCTGGGTGCCCTGCGGTTCGATCGCCTTGATGGTGCCCACCTTGACGCCCGATACCCGGACGTCGTCACCGGGGTAGATACCCGTCGCGGTGGTGAAGATGGCGTTGACCGTCTTCGGGCCGAAGAAGATGTTGCGCACGAGAACCGCCGCACCCACCACCAGCAGCCCGGCCAGCAGAACCGACAGCACCTTCACCCAACGTCTGCGCATCATCAGCGGGACCCTCCCGGAATACCGTTGTACGGCAGCGGCAATTCGGCGCGTGGCCCCGCGTTGTCCGGCGGCTGGCCGGCGTTGACGCCACGGCGGAAGCCGAAGGCGTAGTCCATGAACGGCTGCAGCAACTGTGCGGGCTGCAGGTTCGGCACGTACGCGTTGTAGTACGGGCCGTTGGCCAGCGTCTCACCCTCGGACAGGATGAACTTCTTCACGTTCGGCAGCATCTTGGCGATGTTGTCTTTGTTCTTCTCCAGCACGGCGACAACCGAATTAAGCCGCTGCAGGGTCGGCGCCAGTTTGTCCTCGTTGTCATGGACCAGGCCGGTCAGTTGCTGCGACACCGCCGCGGTGTTGGCCAGCAGGTCGACGATCGCTTCACGCCGGTCGTTGAGCACGCCCAGCAGGTCGTTCGCGTTCAGGATCAGGGTGTTCAGCTGCTGACTCCGCTGCCCGAGCACGGTGGTGACGTCGGCGGCGCTTTTGAACAGACCCGCCAGATTCTCGTTTCGGCTGTTGAGAGATCGGGAAAGTTTGCTCAGCCCGTCGAAGGTCGGACCGAGCTTCGGGGCGAGCTGGTCGATGGTGGCCGACAGCGTGTCCAGCGACTGGTTGAGCGAGGCGGTGTCGGTGCCGGCCGTGTTTGATGTCAGATCGCTGACGGCTTCGGTGAGCGAGTAGGGCGACGACGTGCGCGTCGTCGGGATCACGTCGCCTGACCGAAGACTGCCGCTGCCTGCCGATTCCAGCGTGAGCACCCGCTCGCCCAGCAGCGAGCCGGTGCGGATGTGCGCCGCGGTCTGCGAGCCCAGCGCGTACTTGCCCGCGGTCGTGAAGGTGACGAGCGCATCGCCGTTGTCCAGGACCACATCGGTAACCGCACCGATCTTGATGCCGGAGAGCGTCACGTCGTTGCCGACTGTGATCCCGCCGGCCTCGGTGAACAACGCCTGATGGCGCACCGACGTCGCAAGCTGAAGTAGCCGCTCGGGCTGCAACCCCACGGCGATCACCAACAGGATCAGGACCGCGCCGAGGAAACCGGCACGCCACAAGTTTGAAGCTCGGTATTTCAGCATTAGGGCTCCGAACACCTACCGGATTCTTGTTTGATCATCGGGAACACCCCGGTTCGTCCTTGCAGATCGGTCACCCGGATCGACAAGCCGCAGATGTAGTACATGATCCAGCTGCCGTACGCGCCGAGCCGGGCCATCTTGCGGTAGTTGTCCGGCCCCCTCTGCAAGCCTCGGTCAAAGACGATCTTGTTGTCGTCCAACAGCGGCGCCAGACGGTTGAGCTGCTCGATATCGCCCTTCAGCGGAGCACGAGCCTCGTTCAACAGACTGGTCAGCGACGCGGTTCCGTTGTCCAGCTGAGTGATCGCGGTGCCGATCGGTTCGCGATCCTGCGACAGCCCGGTGATCAACTTCTCCAGCTTGTCGATGGCACCGGAGAACTTGTCACCGTCTTTGGCGAGAGTGTCGACGACGACCTTGAGGTTGTCGATCAGCTGCTCGACCGTTTGGCTGTTGTCTGCCAGCGCATTCGAGAATGAGGTGGTCTTGCTGAGCAGCGAGTCGAGGGTGTCGCCCTGGCCCTGCAGAATGTTGATCAGCGAGGCGGTCAGCGCATTGACGTCCTGCGGGTTGAGTCCCTGGATCACCGGCCGCAATCCGCCGAGAAGGAGGTCCAGGTCGAGAGCGGCCTGGGTGCGGTCCCGAGGTATCTGGGAACCGGCCGGCAACACCCTGGTCGAGCCCGGTCCGTCGACGAGTTCCAGATACCGATCGCCGGTCAGATTCAAATAGCGCACTGCCGCTTGGGTTCCCGTGGTCAAGACGATGTCGCGATCGGCATCGAACTTCACCAGGACACTCTTGTCCGCCAGCAGGTCGACACTGTTGACGGTGCCGACCCGGACACCCGCAACGCGGACGGTGTCACCCTCCTTCAACCGGGAGGCGTCACCGAACACCGCCGAATATCCGTTGGTCGCGCCGCTGCGATAATTGCTGAACGTCAGGAACAGAAACGCGGTCAGAACCACCATCACGACGGCGAACACGCCGAACTTGACGAGTGTGCTTGTGGTGCGCATCATCCGGGCTGTCCGATCTGTGCGGTGTTGCGCGGCGGGCCGTCCAGCGGGCCGAACAACAGCTGCTTGAGACCGTCGGAGTTCAGCAGGATGCCCTGGTTGCCGTACTGCCACGGATTGATGCCGGTGTCGGTGACCAAATACTTCGACCGGTTACCAAAACCGATGTAGGGCAGGCCCATGCACTGCGGGCCGCCCTTGGCCGCGACCTTGGGCAGGTTCGACGGGTAGCGGTACCGCTCGATGCCCAGTGTGAAAGCGACGTTGACCAGCACGCCTGGATCCAACAGCGGCGGCTGTAGCCGAACGAAGTTCATCCCTTCGAGCGTGCAGTTGATCGCCGGCGCATATTCGTTGAACAGCGCCGTGGTGGGCGTCAACAGATGGAGCACCTTGCTCAGTGCCGGCTGGTTGGTTCCCAGCACCTCGTTGCCCTGATCCGCCAGCCCGATCATGTTGACCAAGAAGGTGTCCAGGTTCTGTTGTTCATCGACGATGCTCTGGCTGATCCTGTTGGTGTTCTGCACGGTCTTGACGAGATCCGGCGCGGCGTCGGCGTAGGCAGCGGCCACCGGGGCCGTCAGTTCGATGTCCTTCGCCATATTCGGCAGGCTGGGTTCCAGCTTGGCAAGCAGGCTGTCGAAGTCGGCAACAGTCTGTCCGAATTGCTTGCCGCGTCCTGCGAACGCCTTCGACAGTGCGCCGAGCGTTGCGTTCAGCTGGGTCGGGTCGAGCTTGTTCAGGACCTGATTCAGCTGTTGGAATACGGTGTTGATCTCGACCGTGACGTGCTGGCCCTGCAGAACCTGGCCGGCGTACATGGGCTTCGGCGAGGGGTCGGCGGGCGGTTCGAAATTGATGTATTTGGCGCCGAAGACCGTGGTCGAGGCGATGTCGGCGACCACGTTCGACGGAATCTTGCGCAGCTCTGCAGGATCCATCGCCAGGTGCAGTGCCGCCGTACCGTCGCCACGGCTCTCGATCGACTCGACCTTGCCGACCTGGACGCCGCGCATCTTGACTCTGGCGTCGGGGTTCATCACCAGGCCGGCCCGATCGGAGATCACTGTCACCGGAACGGTTTTGGTGAAGTCGCCTCGGAACAGGCCGACCGAGACCGCGACGATCACCAACACCACGACCACGGTGGACAGGCCGGCCACCGGCCGTGCCCACCCCGTCGCGCCGAAGCTTGCGCCTGTTCGGGCCGCCACCGGGACGGCGGCGGTTTCAGTTTCGGATCGGTCGGCCGGGCCCGGACCGAGATTTCGTGTCACGTCATCTCCCTATCCGGACAGGTTGAAGTTGCCGTTGGAGCCGTAGATGGCCAGGGATATCAGCAGGGTGACCGAGACGACCACGATCAGAGAGGTGCGCACCGCGTTACCGACGGCCACGCCGACTCCAGACGGTCCGCCGGTGGCGAAGTAGCCGAAGTAGGTGTGGATCAACAGGATCGTGATGGCCATCAAGATCGCCTGCAGGAAACTCCACAACAAGTCGATCGGGTTCAAAAAGGTGTTGAAGTAGTGGTCATACAAGCCACCGGATTGGCCGAAGAGCACCACGGTGGTGAACTGGGAGGCCACGAAGGACAAGATGACCGCGATCGAGTACAGCGGGGTGATCGCCACCATCCCCGCCACAATCCGGGTCGACACCAAGTATTCGACCGGGGGGATGCCCATCGATTCCAGGGCGTCGATCTCCTCGTTGATCCGCATCGCCCCCAGCTGGGCGGTCACCCCCGCCCCGAACGTGGCGGCCAACCCGATCCCGGCCACCACCGGGGCGCTGATGCGCACGTTGATGAAGGCGGCCAGAAAGCCGGTCAACGCTTCGATACCGATATTGCCCAACGAGCTATACCCCTGCACCGCCAACGTGCCACCGGCGGCCAGGGTCAAAAATCCGACGACCACCACGGTGCCGCCGATCATCGCCAACGTGCCCGCCCCCATCGAGATCTCGGCGATCAACCGGATGATCTCTTTACGGAAATGCAGCGCCGCATGCGGCGTACCCGCCAACGCCCGACCGTAGAAGATCGTGTGATCCCCGATCCGGCCCACCGTGCCCAACGGGCGGCGCACCTGACGGGCGATCCGCGGATACAAAGCCTGTAACGACGCCATCTACCGGGCACTCATCCGGATACCGATGGCCGTGACCACCACGTTCACCACGAACAACGCCATAAACGCGTACACCACCGTCTCATTGACCGCATTACCCACCGCCTTGGCGCCACCCCCGGTGATCGTCAACCCCCGATAACAGGCCACCAACCCCGCGATCAACCCGAACAAGGCCGCCTTGACACACGAGATGATCACCTCCGGAACCCCGGTCAACAACGTGATCCCCGCCGCGAACGCCCCCGGATTCACATCCTGAACGAACACCGAGAACACATAGCCACCCAAGATCCCGATGATCACCACCAACGAATTCAACAGAAGCGCAACAAGTCCAGAAGCCAACATCCGCGGAGTCACCAACCGCTGCACCGGGTTGATCCCCAGCACCTCCATCGCGTCGATCTCCTCACGGATCGTGCGCGACCCCAAATCCGCACACATCGCCGTCGCCCCCGCACCAGCCACGATCAACACCGTCACCAACGGACCCACCTGAGTCACCGCACCAAACGCCGCCCCAGCACCGCTCAAATCAGCAGCACCCAACTCCCGCAACAAAATATTGAGCGTGAAACTCACCAACACCGTGAACGGAATCGCCACCAACAACGTCGGCGCCAACGACACCCGCGCCACAAACCACGCCTGCTCCAAAAACTCCCGCCACTGAAACGGCTTCCGAAAAATAAACCGCACAGCATCCGCCGACATCGCAAACAAGCCACCAATAGCCTGCATCGGACCGGCCGCATTGCTCAACGCAATGCCCGGCGACCAACGATCGACCCCCTTACCCGCCATGGCCACCCGGTCCTTCCAGAAGCGTCACCGCAGCGACTGCCGTCGGCCCACCGATGTTGTGAGCCAGTCCGATTCGGGCGCCATCCACCTGGTTGCCCGCTTCCCCGCGCAGCTGGTCGAAGAGTTCCACGCACTGGGCCACTCCGGTGGCACCCGGTGGGTGGCCTTTGGCCTTCAGGCCGCCGCTGGGATTCACCGGCAAAGCTCCACCCACACAAGTCACCTCGGCCTCCATTAACTTGTAGGCCTCCGCGGGTTCGGCGAAGCCGAGATCTTCATAGCTGATCAATTCGATGCCGGTGAAGAAATCGTGAACTTCCGCCACATCGATATCGGCGGGCGTCAAATTTGCCATTCTGAAGGCTCTTTTCGCCGCGCGGGTCGTCGCCGGGAACGTCGTCATATCCGCTTTGTGCTGATGCATCACGGAATCCAGCCCCAGCCCCACCCCGCGGATCCACACCGGCCGGTCGGTGAAACGGTCGACCACATCCTCGGCGGCCAGTAAAAGTGCTGCTGCGCCGTCACTTTGGGGCGCGCAGTCGTACACACCGAACGGTGTGACCACCATCGGCGCGGCGAGCACCTCGTCGACGGTGACCTCGAAACGGAGCCGCGCCTTCGGATTCGACAGGCCGTGCCGGTGATTCTTGACCGCCACCATCGCCATGTGTTCACGGGTGGCCGGGGTTTCGTGCAAATAACGCGCAACATGAAGGGCAAACCCGGCGGGCGCAACCAATCCCAACGGATAGTCCCACGCCATGTCGCGGGCCATCGCCTCCCACTCCCACAGCAGTTGCTTGGAGGCGGTCTCCCGCAGTTTGTCCGCACCCATCACCAGGGCGACATCGGCCGCGCCGGAGGCGATGCCGTAAAGGGCGTTGCGGACCGCGTCGTTGCCGGTCGCGCAGGAGTTCTCGATCCGGGTCACCGGCAAGTCGGGCAGCCCGAGCGAGTCGGCGAGGATCCCCGCCGGGAAACCGTCAGCGGTTCCCATCGCACCGAACCAGGCGGCGTCGATCTCAGACTTGTTGACGCCCTTGTCAACCCGGGCGGCGCACTCGGCGAACGCCATCGGGAGCAGGTCCTTGAGCCCGAGGGCGAAGTGCTCGCCGAACGCCGTCATACCGGCACCGACGATCGCGACTCGCCTCATGCCGCACCCCACGACCGGACGGACGTTTCCCGCGGAATCGCAGGCGCATACGGCTCGAACGCGTACCCATAGTCGGGTACACCGGATCGCACGGCCACCCTGCGCAGCGTGAGCCGGCCACGATCGCCGATCCGCACCGCGCCCGCCTCGATGCCGGTGACCTTGACGAGTGCGCGCACCGCGACATCGTCGAGCTCGACGATCACCAACGAGTAGGGAGTCCGCAGGCCGGGCACCGGAATGTGAACCGTGACTTCGGTGTAGACGCTTCCCACCCGGGGCAGCGGCACCAGCTCGTAGTCGGTGGCCAGCCGGCCGGCATCGTCGAGCCGGTAGCGGGGCGGGAAGTCCAATTCCTCGCTGCCGCTGTGACGGCCGGCCTCCCAGCGCACCTTGGCTTCGAAGGCCCGCTCGTAGGCGGCCAGGGAGATCGGGATGTCGGGGCCGGCGGCCACCCTGGTCTGCGGTCGCGGCTGCGCCGTCGGCTCCCGCCGGTAGACCGCCGCCCCGCCGCCGGCCACCGTCACGCCGGACAGGCTGGCCTGTTCGACGGCCACCAACGGCCCGTTGACATTCGACTCGGCGAGGGCGGCCAAGGCGAACAGCCCGGCACTGGCACCCGCTGTCGGCACCACGGGCGCCTCGCCGCCACACAGCTCGATCGCGCGGTCATGGTCGACGCCGGCCAACGCGACCGGGGTGTCGAGCCACGCCGCTGCCAGCGAGGCGACCAGCCCACGCTCGTGCAGCAGCCGCGGGTCGCCGTAGTCATGCACCACCCCGTCGGCATTGCGGGTGCGGACCGGCAGACTGCGGGCCACGCGCGCGGCGGTGCGGACCTGCAATCCGTCCTCGCCGGTCAGGATCGCCGCTGCCCCAGCCGGATCCAAGTCGGAGCCGATGACCAGGGTGCGCGGTCGGGCCGAGCTGACCGCGTCGAGCGTGGCCGGCGCACCGCCGAGCCGCTCGTCGACCTCGAGCTCTGGATCCAGACCGAGGCCGGCCAGCAGCACCGCGGCGTTGCTGCTCTCCACCAGCGGCAGGTCACGGCTGACCAGCACCACCCGCTCGACGGCACCGCCCTCGGACAGCGCCGCGCGACCCGCTTCAACAGCGAGTGTGATGGCGTCCTCGTCATCGCCGGCAATGCGATGCGCGTCACACCCCCATGAGGGTAGGTAGGTGCCAATGGCGACGATGTAGGGCATGGATTCTCCGGCGCGACCTAGGTGACCGCGCCAGCGGTCTTGAGTTCGATGATGCGGTCCCAGTCCAGGCCGAGTTCGGTGAGGATCTCGTCGGTCTGCTCGGCGAATCCCGGCGCCGGGCCGCTCTGCGGCGCGGCGACGTCGAACTGCACCGGATTGGCGACCAGCTCCAATTCCCCTGCCTTCACCAGGTATTCGTTGGCCCGCACCTGCGCATCGGCCGCGGCCTGCAGGGTGTCCTGCACCGGCGCCCACGGTCCGGCCAGCGTGGCGAACCGCGTCGACCATTCCGACAGGGTCCGGGTGGCCATCGCCTTGCCCAGGATCTCGACGGCATCAGCGGTGTTGGCGGCGATCTGCTCGACGTCGGCGAACCTCGGATCGTCGATGTACTCGGCGATATCCATGTGGCGGCACACGTCGGCCCAGAACTTGGTCGGCTGCATCATCACGAACGAGATGTAGCGGCCGTCGGCGGTCTCGTAGAGGCCCACCAGCGGATTGATCGGTGAGCCGTGCACGCCCGGCACGGGTGCCACCAGCCGCTCACCGAGATGCTGAGTCAGCGCGATGGTGTGGCCCATCGCCCACAGGCCGCTACCGAGCAGTGACACGTCGACCACCGAGGCTTCGCCGGTGCGCTCGCGCTTGAACAAGGCCGCCGCGATTCCGCCTGCGAGGTTGGTGCCAGAGATGGTGTCGCCGTAGGCCGGTCCGGGCGGGGCGATCATGCCCTCGGTTCCCGGCGGTGTGATCGTCGCCGCGGTGCCGGCGCGGCACCAGAAGGCGGTCATGTCGTAACCGCCCTTTTCCGACTCCTGGCCACGCGGACCGAAAGCGCTGCCGCGCGCGTAGATGATCTTCGGGTTCACCGCGCGGATGTCGTCGACGTCGATGCCGAACTTGGCGCGGTGCCCGGGCAGGAAACTGGTCAGGAACACATCGCATCGGCGGGCGAGTTCGTAGAGAACCTCCTTGCCCTCCGGCACCGACATGTCCAGTCCGATGCTGCGCTTGCCCCGATTGGCATGCTCCACATTGGGATTCGGGTCGCCCTCGACCCGCAGGGGGCCGGTCTGCCGCAGTCCGCGTTGCGGATCACCGGTGACCGCGTGTTCGACCTTGATGACTTCGGCGCCCCACTCCCCCAATACCGCGCCGCACGAAGGCACGAAGCCGTACATCGCCACTTCGAGGACGCGGACCCCCTCGAGCGGCCTCACGACACCACCGCCGCGAGGGTCTTACGCTCGAGGAATTCCTCCAGGCCGGCTACACCCATCTCGCGACCGACACCGGACTGCTTGTAGCCGCCGAACGGACTGTCCGGGCCAAAGTAGTTGCCGCCGTTGATGCCCATCGTGCCGGCGCGAATCCGGCGGGCGATCGCCAGCGCACGGTCCTGGCCACCGAACACTCCACCGGAGAGTCCGTAGATGGAGTTGTTGGCGATCCGCACCGCATCGTCGTCGTCGTCATAGGCCAGAACCGCCAGCACCGGCCCGAAGATCTCCTCCTGGGCGAGCTCGCTGTCGGGGTCGACTCCGGTGATCAAGGTGGGCTCATAGAAGAAGCCCGGGCCGTCGACCTTCTTACCGCCGATGACCACGGTCGCGCCGGCCGCCACCGCGCGCTGGACCATGGCGTCGACCTTCTCGCGCTGGGTGTCGTTGATCAGCGGCCCCATATAGGTGGCGGGGTCGGCCGGATCGCCGTAGCGGACCATGCCCATGAAGTTCTTCACCAGCTCGACGATCTCGTCGTGGTGCGCGCGGGGAACCAGAAGCCGCGTCGTGATCGCGCAGCCCTGACCCGCGTGCGAGCAGATCATGAACGCCGCCATCATGGCGCAGTTGGTGAAATCGGCGTCGTCGAGCACGATCATGGCCGACTTGCCGCCGAGCTCCAGGAAGACCTTCTTGATGGTGTCGCTGGCCGCCGCCATGATCTTGCGTCCGGTCGCCGTCGACCCGGTGAAGGTCACGACGTCGACGTCGGGGCTGGTGGTCAGTGCAGCACCCACCGCGGGATCGGTGGAGCTGATCACGTTGATGACGCCGGCGGGGATGTCGGTGTATTTCGCGATCACCTCACCGAGCGCGAGCGTGGTGAGCGGGGTGTCCGGCGCGGCCTTGAGGATGACGGTGCATCCCGCCGCCAACGACGGACCCAGTTTGGCCAGCGCCAGCTGGTTCGGATAGTTGTAGGCGATGATCGCGGCCACCACGCCGGCGGCTTCCTTCTCGACCCAGCGGTGGTGGCGTTGCCCCCGGCTCTCGATCTCGCCGAGGTCTTCGGACATCGAATACGTCTTCAGCAGGTTCGCGTAGTAGCCGACGATCCGGATCGGGTCGTCGAGCTGGGCGCTCTCGGTCAACGCTTTGGTCGCGCCGACCTCGGCGATCGTCAGCGCGCGCAGCTCGTCGCTGTGTTCCACGAGCGCGGCGTGCAGTTGCTCCATGCACCGGATGCGCAGCTCGACATTGGTGGACCAGTCGGTGGTGTCGAAGGCTGTCCGGGCCGCGGCGATCGCACGCTCGGCATCGGCGACGTCCGCGTTGGGCGCATAGCCCACCACATCTCCGGTGGCGGGATTGATCGACGGATAGGTGTGCTGCGCGCCGACGAGCTGGCCGTCGATCAGCATGTGTCGCTCGGACACCTGGCTCTGCCCCGCTTGCTCGCCGCTCGCGATGGTGGCCGTCGTGTCCTGGGCCGACATCAGCAACTCCTCCAGTCGTCGGATAACTCGGTTCTCATCTCCGGCGAATCATACATTCGGAGCGAGAGAACTCAAGCCGCGTTCAACGAACACGTCACATCCAGGACGCACCCCTGCGATGCGGTCCGGCGTCGCATCTCCGCAGTTAGACACATTGCGCCGAAGTGTCTTGCGAAATGGATCACACCGAGAGTAGCGTTCTCATATCAGAAAGGGCGATTCTTGAACTACGAGATCCGCTGGACCGGCGACACCACCGGACGTGCACGCCGTGGTGAAGCGCGTCTGCCCTGTCCCGACCGCGACGGAGATCGTTGGTGACGACGGCGTTGGCAACCGGTGGCGGTTGGGGCCGCACCTCGGTTCGGCGATTTCTCGACACCGCCCTCGATGACTGGAAGAAGATCGTCGACATCGCAGCCGCTGGGTGAACGGCGGAGGCACCACCTGAGTAGCGGCACCACAAGACTTTTCAACACAACGAGACAGCAGTCAGAGAGAGGAATACCTGTGGGACGAGTCCAGGGCAGAGTTGCCTTCATCACCGGTGCCGCGCGGGGGCAGGGCCGCAGCCATGCCCTGCGGCTGGCCGAAGAGGGCGCCGACATCATCGCTGTCGACCTGTGCAAGGACATCGACACCATCGGCTACAAGATGGCGACCCCCGAGGATCTCGAGGAGACCGCCGAACTGGTCAAGAAGACCGGGCGCGGCATCGTCACCGCGCAGGCCGACGTTCGTGAGGCCGCCGAACTCAAGGCGGCTCTCGACCAGGGGCTGGCCGAGTTCGGCAAGGTCGACATCGTCGTCGCCCAGGCCGGCATCGCCGGGATGAAAGGGCAGCCGCCGCTGCAGGCGTGGTGCGACGTCATCAACACCAACCTGATCGGAACCATCAACGCGATCCAGGTGGCGCTCCCTCATCTCGAGGCAGGAGCCTCGATTATCGCGACCGGCTCCACCGCGGCGCTGATGGACGCGCACCAGAAGGACAACCCCGGCGCGGACCCCGGCGGGATGTCCTACATGGTCGCCAAACGCCTGCTGTCCAACTATGTCCACGACCTCGCCACCGAGCTCGCCGTGCGGGGCATCCGGGCCAACGTCGTTCACCCGACCAACTGCAACACCGACATGCTGCAGAGCGACCCGATGTATCGCTCATTCCGGCCGGATCTCGAGAACCCGACCCGCGCCGACGCCGAGCCGGTATTCGGCATTCAGCAGGCGATGAAGGTCAACTTCGTCGAGCCGCTGGACATCAGCAACGCGGTTCTGTGGTTGGCGTCGGACGAGGCCCGCTACGTCACTGGCATGCAGCTGCGGGTGGACGCCGGCGGCTACCTCAAGTGGTACGACTACCACGTCTGAACACCGGAACTATCAAGAGATTTGAGAGGGAATCCGTGAAGGTTCGGGTTGACCAGGACCGGTGCCAGGGGCACACGCTGTGCGCCATGATCGCTCCGGACATGTTCGAGCTCAGCGATATCGACGGGAGCTCGTCGCCGGTGACCGAAGAGGTGCCCGCCGACCAGATCGAGCTCGTGCGCGAAGCCGCACACTCCTGTCCTGAACAGGCAATCCTCATCGAAGAGGACTGACCTCCAGTTTGCCAGCCAAATATCAAGGGAGACAATGCCTTGAGTATCGATGACGTCACCGACGACACCGAACGAAAGCAGCCGACCTATCACTTCGATCGGCACACGCCGGAATATCGGCAGCAGTTCGAGAAGATCACCGAGGAGATGCAGTCCCGCTGCCCGATGGCGTGGACCGATGTCTACGACGGTCATTGGGTGGCCGCCGGCAGCAAGGAGGTCTTCGAGCTCGCGCGCTGTCCGGTGGTCTCCAACCACCACGACCTCACCGGCGAGACACCCTACAAGGGCATCACGATCCCAAAGGCTCAGCGGGCCACTGTGGTTCGCGGCGGCATCCTGGAGATGGACGAGCCCGAACACAGCGCGTACCGCGGGGCGCTGAACCCGTACCTGTCCCCCGCCGCGGTCAAGCGGTGGGCGCCGTTCGTTGACGAGATCGTGCGTGCGTCGCTCGACGAGAAGATCGAGTCGGGGCACATCGACTTCGTCGATGACCTCGCCAACATCGTGCCGGCGGTACTCACCCTCGCCATGATGGGTATCGAGCTGCAGAAGTGGCCGGTCTACAGCGAGCCCGCTCACCTGTCGGTGTCCACCCCGGAACACTCGCCGGACGCCGCGCGCGTCGCCGAGATGAACCGGCAGATGGGCCTCGACATGGTCACCACAATGATGGAGGTCCGCGAAAATCCGCGGCCCGGTCTGGTGAACGCGTTGCTGCAACTACGGATTGACGGTGAGCCCGCCCCCGATCTGGAGATACTGGGCAACCTCGGGCTGATCATCGGCGGGGGCTTCGACACCACCACCGCACTGACCGCCCATTCACTGGAATGGCTGAGCGAGCATCCCGCCGAGCGGGAACGGCTCAGTCGCGAACGGGATGCGCTGCTGGACCCCGCCACCGAGGAGTTCCTGCGGTACTACACCCCCGCACCCGGTGACGGCCGCACGTTCTCCGGGGATGTCGAGGTCGAGGGCCACCGCTTCAAGGAGGGTGAGCGGCTGTGGCTGTCGTGGGCGATGGCCAACCGCGATCCGTCGGTCTTCGACAAGCCCAATGAGGTTGTACTGGACCGAAAAGGTAACCGTCACTTCAGCTTCGGCATCGGCGTGCACCGCTGCGTCGGGTCGAACGTGGCCCGTACGGTGTTCAAGTCGATGGTCACCGCCGTGCTCGACCGGATGCCGGACTACGTCTGCGACCAGGAAGGCACCGTGCACTACGAGACGATCGGCGTCATCCAGGGCATGAAACACCTGCCTGCCGATTTCACTCCCGGACCGCGCGTCGGTCCCGGGCTCGACGAGACGCTGGCCAACCTGCAGCGGATCTGCGAGGAGCAGGGTCTGGCTCGCCCCATCACCGAGCGCAAAGAAGCTGCCGTCATCGATTGGTGAACGGTTGAACCAACGACTGTGGCCCCCTCCTTTCGGAGAGGGCCACAGTTCGTTTCGTGCTGGTTAGGCAGCGCCCTTCTTCGCACTGCCGGCGGATCCGCTCTTGGCCGAGCCCGAACCCGAGCCCGAGCCCTTGGCGGAGCTGTCGGCCTTGCTGCCGGCCTTGGTATCCGAGGATCCCTTGGTCGACGGCTTGGGCAGCGACGGCAGCGACACCTTCGGCGGCGCAGGCAACGAGATCTTCGGCGGCGCAGGCAGCGAGATCTTCGGCGGCGCGGGCAGCGAGATCTTCGGCGGTGCAGGAAGGTTCAGCTTGGGAGCCGAGACCTTCGTGCTCGGTGCCGTCGTCGACGGCGTCGTGTCGGCGGCCTTGTTCGCCGTCGGCGCGGGCGTGGAGTCCGCAACCTTCAGCGAGACCGTCGGCGCGTTGCCTGCGATGCCCGTCACCTTGTCGTTGATGCTCGTCACCGTGGCGGCTCCTGCGGCACCAGCCGCAGCGAGGGCCGCAGCCCCTGCTCCGGCGTTGATACCGCCACCGATGTGAATGCCACCGATGTTGAAGCTGATGTTGATTCCGAGGCTTGCGTTGATCGACTTGACCAGGCTATTCAGCCCTGCGGCGATCTGTGCCCCCGCGTTCGCAAGCGCGTTGACCACGATCTCCGGGTTCGGGAAGGCAGCCAGCGCGGCGTTGATCGCCGCGTTCAGAGCCGCACCGCCCTGGACCAGCCCGTTGCCGAGTGCATTGAGGAGCTGGTTGCCCACCTGCACACCGGCGTCGATTCCAGCCTGGAGTGCTGCTGCACCCTGGTTGAACACCTGCTGGGCGACCTCGAGGCCACCACCAAGCGCTCCGGTGACGGCGTTGACGAACGCCGCCGGACTCGGGAGGTTGCTCAGAGCCGCGTTGAAGGCCGCGGCCAGCTGCACACCTCCGTTGGCCAGCGCGTCGATGATCGCCTGTGCCCCATCAAGGTTCACGTTGAGCGCGGCCTGCAACGCCAGCGCCAGGTCGACGTTGATGTTGCCGATGGCGTTGATCAGCGCGTTGACGAACGCCTGCGGGTTCGGGAAGGCAGCCAGAGCCGCCTGGAACGCCGCCGACAGCGCGGTGGCCCCGTTGGCGAGTGCGTCGAGCACTGCCTGGAAGGCGGTCCCACCGGCCGCGATGCCGGCCTGGATGGTGGTGGCCAGCTGACCGGTGAACGTGGTGAACGCGTTGGCCAGGATGCCCAACGTCGGGTTCAGCGCCGCCAATGCGTTGGCGAACGCCTGCACGAACGCCTGCGGGCTCGGGAAGTTGGCCAGTGCGGCGTTGAACGCCGCCGCCAGTGCCGCCCCACCCGACACCAGCGCTTCGAGGAAGGCCTGCGGGCCGTCGATCGAGGCGTTGATGATGGCCTGCAGTGCCAGACCCAGGTTGACGTCGATGTTGCCGAACGCCTGAACCAGAGCGTTGATGAACGCCTGCGGGTTCGGGAACGCCTCCAACGCTGCCTGGAACGCTGCCGACAACGCGCTCAGCGGGTTACCCAGCGCGTCGAGCAGCGCCTGGAATCCGGTGAGCCCGGCCGCAATTCCGGCCTGGATGGTCGCGTTCAGCTGACCGGTGAACGTGGTGAAGGCATTGGCCAGCACGCCCAGCGCCGGGTTGATCGCCGCGAAGGCTCCCACCAACGCGTCGACGAAGGCCTGCGGGCTGGGGAAGTTGGCCAGTGCGGCGTTGAACGCCGCAGCCAGCTGCGCCCCTCCGTTGACCAGCGCGTCCACGAAGCCCTGCAGCCCGTCGACACCGATGTTGAGCGCGGCCTGCAAGGCCAGACCCAGGTTGACGTCGATGTTGCTGAACGCCTGAACCAGAGCGTTGATGAACGCCTGCGGGTTCGGGAACGCCGCCAGTGCTGCCTGGAAGGCTGCCGACAGCGCGCTCAGCGGGTTACCCAACGCGTCGAGCAGCGCCTGGAAACCGGTGAGCCCGGCCGCAATTCCGGCCTGGATCGTGGTCGCCAACTGACCCGTGAACGTGGTCAGCGCATTGGCCAGGATGCCCAGCGTCGGGTTGATCGCCGCCAGCGCGCCGGTGAGCGCGTCGACGAAGGCCTGCGGGCTCGGGAAGTTGGCCAGTGCGGCGTTGAATGCCGCCGCCAGTGCCGCCCCACCCGAGATCAGCGCTTCGAGGAAGGCCTGCGGGCCGTCGATCGAAGCGTTGATGATCGCCTGCAGGGCCAGACCCAGGTTGACGTCGATGTTGCCGAACGCCTGAACCAGAGCGTTGATGAACGCCTGCGGGTTCGGGAACGCCTCCAACGCTGCCTGGAAGGCTGCCGACAGCGCGCTCAGCGGGTTACCCAACGCGTCGAGCAGCGCCTGGAAACCGGTGAGCCCGGCCGCAATTCCGGCCTGGATCGTGGTCGCCAACTGACCCGTGAACGTAGTGAACGCGTTGGCCAGAATGCCGAGCGCCGGGTTGATCGCCGCGAAGGCTCCCACCAACGCGTCGACGAAGGCCTGCGGGCTCGGGAAGTTGGCCAGTGCGGCGTTGAATGCTGCCGCCAGTGCCGCCCCACCCGAGATCAGCGCCTCGAGGAAGGCCTGCGGACCGTCGATCGATGCGTTGATGATGGCCTGCAGGGCCAGACCCAGGTTGACGTCGATGTTGCCGAACGCCTGAACCAGAGCGTTGATGAACGCCTGCGGGTTCGGGAACGCCGCCAGTGCTGCCTGGAAGGCGGCCGACAGCGCGCTCAGCGGGTTACCCAACGCGTCGAGCAGCGCCTGGAAACCGGTGAGCCCGGCCGCAATTCCGGCCTGGATCGTGGTCGCCAACTGACCCGTGAACGTCGTGAACGCGTTCGCGAGCACGCCCAGAGTCGGGTTCAGCGCCGCCAGCGCACCGGTGAGGGCGTTGACGAACGCCTCCGGGGTCGGGAAGTCGCCCAGGGCCGCGTTGAACGCCGCCGCCAGCGTGGCGCCACCGTTGATCAGAGCCTGGAGGAGGTCTCCCACGCTGCCGATCTCGCCCTGGAGCGCGAGCATCAGCTGCAGGCCCAGGTTGGCGTTGATGTTGGTGAAGGCTTGAACCAGCGTGGTGATGAACGCCGCGGGGTTCGGGAACGCCGACAACGCAGCCTGGAAAGCCGCGAAGAGGGCGCTGCCACTGTCGGCGAGTGCGGTGAGCACCGCCTGGAACATGTCGACCTTGGCCGTGATGGCCGCGCGGACGACATCGCCCAGTGCACCGGTGAGGTTGGTGATCACGTTGGCGACGATGCCGAGCGTGGGATTGACGGCGGCCAGCGCAGCTTCGAACGCCGCTGCGAAATCGGCCGGCGTCGGGAAGCCCGCGACCGCGGCGTTGAATGCCGCGGCAAGAGCCGCACCGCCGGCGATCAAGGCGTTGGCCAGGTCCTCAGCGTTCAGGTTCAGCGCCAGGTTCAGATTCAGTGCCGCATTGAGTGCAGCCTGGATCGCCAGCCCGAGGTTGACGTCGATGTTGGCGAAGGCCTGAACCACCGCGTCGATGAACGCCTGCGGATTCGGGAACACGGCGATGGCGTTGTCGACCGCGCGGGCGAGCGTACTTCCGCCGTCGAGCAGTCCGTCGACGACGGACTGCAGAGCAGTGTTGCCCGAACCGATTCCGGCGATCAGCGTCGCCTGAAGGGCGTCACCGAACTGTGTGATCGCGGTGTCAGCGGCGCCGTTGAGGGCGTTGAGTCCGCCCTTCACACCGTTCCACCCGTTGTTGATGGCTTGGATCACGTCTTCCAGTGAGGACAGTGAAACATCGGCAAGAGCCGACATAGCGCGATCACGCACCAGATGGAGATCCGGCGGTGTCACCTGGATGGGCGCCAGCACAATCGCGCTGGCCCCGAAGACTGCCACCCCCGCGGTCAGATACGACCGAACAGCAACGTCCATGACTATCCCTTCAAAATGGCTGTGCCCCGACAAGCGCGAACATACCTGAGAAGAACCTAAGTAGCCAAGTGTTTGCTCTCAGTTTTTCGGCGTTGCTGTGTCGAATCCGTGATCAATTCGATTCGAGTTAGCTAGATAGAAATTAGCCGACATTATTTAACGGGTACGCATATATAGTTTCAGCAAAGAATTGTGCGTCAGCTGCCGTCATGGCGGGAGTCGACCTCCGCGGGGTGGACCGGCCGCGGCCCGCGTAGTGCCTAAGCACGCCTAATGAGGTAGCGGGACCCGCCCGTGACCCGCGGCGCCAACCACCGGCACCGCAGCGGTCCGGCCACCCAAAATCGTGAGCTAAGCGAACGGTCAGCAAGAACCTGTGTGGCAGTTGTGACCGGCCGCCCCGTTCGCTGCTGCTGGCAGACCGGCGTTCCGGCCCCGGAGAAAAATTCACCGCGAATCGCAGGCGCGACACGCCGCTGGGGGGCCCGAGGCCCAGTCCGTAGGGTGCTCACCGCGCTGCATGCCCAGCAGCTCGACCAGTTTGCAGAAACCGGTTTGAACCGCGCGGCGATGGGGAACATCGCGGTCTACACAGTTCAGTGTCGAGTACCCGCGGGACCAGTCAGGGAGTGCCCAGGTGACGAGTTCCGCGACCGGGGTAACACAGGTGGGTCGCCACGCGATAACTATTCGCTGGGATCGCTCGATTATCGCCATTTTGCTTGCATAGTGAGTTAACTGCGGCTCTTTTACGGATCTACGCAACTCGGAATAACCTGAGAATTCCTGAGAACCCCTTGACTGCGTCAGAATTCAGTCAGCAAACGACTCACGGGGCGGCGCCGGGAGGTTTCCAGCACCGTGGATCCGATCAAGTGAGAGCTCTATACCCACCGCACGCCCGAATTAACCCCTGGGCAGAAAGCTGCTCTCATCAGGCGCGCGACCGGCGCGCCGGGAGCGCCGACGGTGGGCCTGGCGCAGCCCGGATTCGCGCGTCGCGCGCGGGGCGGAGCGCGCGGGGCGGAGTGGGTGCGGCGGTCTACTTCGACCGGGGCAGGCTCAGCACCTGCTGAGCGATGATGTTGCGCTGGATCTCCGAGGTACCCCCGGCGATCGTTCCGGAGAAACTGCGGGCATGACGCTCGAACCAGCTGGCGAAGTAGTGGTCCAGATTGAGATGCGCGTAGGGCCCGGTGCTGGACGGGTGTACCAGCCCGTCGGATCCGCTTGCCGTGAGCGCGTATTCGGACGCTCGCAGCTCGGCCTCGGAACCGAACAGCTTGACCACCGACACCGAGGCCACATCGGTTTCCCCGCGTGCAGCCTTGGCCAGTCCGGAGGAACCCATCAGCCGTAACGCCTGGTAGTCCATGATCATCGACGCGTACTGGTCTTTCTCCAGCGGCGTCTTCGGCTCGAAGTCCCCGATCATGTTGGCAATCCGGTCGGCGAAGCCCAGCCACATCATCGTGCGTTCGTGGCCCAGTGATCCGTTGGCCACCCCCACCCGCCGTTGAGTGGACCGACCAGGTTTTCGGCCGGGACCCGGACATCGGTGAAGAACACCTCGTTGAAGTCTTTGTCGTCGATCCCGCAGATCGATGCGAAGGGCCGGCAGACCACCCCGGGCAGGTCGGTCGGGATCAGCAGCACGCTGATGCCCTTGTGCTTGGGGGCGTCCGGGTCGGTCCGGACGAACGTCAGCAGGAAATCGGCATCGTGGGCACCCGAGGTCCACACCTTCTGGCCGTTAACCACGAAGTGGTCGCCGTCCCGGACGGCGCGGGTGCGCAGGGAGGCCAGGTCCGATCCCGCGCTCGGCTCGCTCATTCCCAACGACGCGGTCTTCTCTCCCTTGAGCACGGGCACCGCCCACTGGTGCTTCTGCTCGTCGGATCCGAACGAGATCAGCGACGCCGCAATGATATTCACGCCCTGCGGGTTAAAGCTGTGATAGATCCTGCGCCTGCAGAGCTCCTCGAGATGCACGAACTGCTGCAGGATCGACGCGTTACGGCCGCCGAACTCAGGCGGCTGACCGGGCAGGAGCCAGCCGTTGTCGAACAGCAGCCGCTGCCAGCGCCGTGCCCAGGCCGGCATGTGCGACACCGACCGTGGCCGCTCCTGGGTTTCGGCCTCGGTGGGCAGGTTGGCGTCCAGGAACGCACTGAACTCGTCGCGGAACGACTCGACCTCGGGATCGAACGAAAGTTGCATCTACAGTTCCCCGTACTCGTCGGCGATCACGGCGCGATGTTCGGCGGCCCCGCCCAGCATGAGCTCACCGGCCTTGGCGCGCTTGAGCGCGAATTGGACGTCGTTCTCCCACGTGAAGCCCATGGCCCCGAAGAGTTGCAGGCCGTGGCGGAAGACCACCGACTGGCAGTCGCCGGCCGCCGCCTTCGCCATCGCGGCGGCCAGCCGGCGGCGCGGGTCGTCGGCGCTGATAGTCAATGCGGCGAAGTAGGCCAGGGCGCGGGCACGTTCGATCGCGACGTGCATGTCGACCGCTTTGTGTTGTACCGCTTGGAAAGAGCCGATCGGTACTCCGAACTGGTGGCGATCCCGGACGTGCTGCAGAGCCAGGTCGAGGATCCGCTGACACGCCCCGACCGTCGTGATCGCAACTCCGGTCAGCGCGACGTGGCGGGCCCGCTCGGGGTCGGCGTGCACCCGATCGTCGTCGGACACCACCACGCCGGGGAACGTGACGTCGGCGACGTGCATGACCGGATCGAACACCGACACCCGGGTGACTGTGGCGACGGCGGCGTCGACGACGAACACGCCGGCGTCGGTCACCACCGCGAGCTTCTGCGCCCGGTCGGCGTCGAGGACGTACCGGGATGTTCCGGCCAACACCCACCCGGTGTCGCCCCGATGGGCGGTGATGCCCTCAAAGACTGCGGTCCCCGCCTGCCGGGGGTCGTATCGATCACCGGCCAACGGCGCGAATTGCGTGAGAGTGGCCAGAAACGGCGTCGGGTCCGTCGCCCGGCCGAATTCCTCCAGCACGATCGCCAGCTCAACCGCGTTCTCCGGTTCGGCCAGCTCGGTCCATCCGGCGTCGACATAGGACTCCCACAACGGGGTCGGGTCGACGCCGTCCTCGGCGATCCCGCGGATCAGCGACGCGGGGCATTGCTTGGCCACCGCGTCACGCACGGTGTCCTGCCACAACCGCTGATCAGCATCGAATTCCAGTAGCACTCGCCGCCTCCTACCCGGGGTCAGAGCACCCGAATGGAAATCTAATTCTCTATTCGTGAACCATAGGTTCTCCTAAGACGGTATCGCACTCTACCGGCTGATTTGCTTGCTGCCTACGGTCGGTTGAGGCAAAGTGGTAATGAGGTTCTACTCTCAATCGTGAGAACAGTATTCTTGCCCTTGAAGAACTTGGGTTTACTCGCAGACGGACCTCCGGAAGGCGGCTTTGGTGATAGAGCACCGCGACGGGACGACGACTCCCGTCATCGACGCGAGCGTGCACATCTTCTTCGGGTCCACGCCTGAGTTGCGCGGCGTGATGCGGGAGCCGTTCAAGAGCCGTGGCTTCCCCGACTACGAAATGGACTGGTACGGCGCACCCGGCGGCGAATACCTCGAGGGGACGCGCGGGCCGGATCGTCAATACCCGGGTTCCGACCCGGCCTTCGTCGCCCAGCAGCTGTTCGACGATCGAGGAGTCGACGTCGCGGTGTTGCACCCGATGGGCCGCGGCATCATGCCCGACCGGCACCTCGGCACGGCGATCCTGGCCGCCCACAACGAGATGATGGTGTCGCGCTGGCTGGATCATCCCGAGCTCGGTGCGCGCTTCCGCGGCACCATCCGGGTCAACCCCGATGACATCCGCGGCGCGCTGCGCGAGATCGAGAAGTACAAGGATCACCCGCGCGTAGTCCAGATCGGCATCCCGATGCAGTCCCGGGAGCTCTACGGCAAGCCGCAGTTCTGGGATCTGTGGGAGGCGGCCGTCGACGCGGGTCTGCCGGTAGCCACCCACATCGAAACCGGTGAGGGCGTCGCGTTCCCCCCGACGCCGTCCGGGCACACCAGGACCTACGAGCAGTACCTGGGCTTCAGCTCACTGAGCTACATCTATCACCTGCTGAATCTGATCGCCGAGGGCGTGTTCGAGCGCATGCCGGACCTGAAGTTCGTGTTCGCCGACGGCGCCGGCGACATGTTGACACCGTTCATGTGGCGGATGGACTGCTTCGGACGGCCGCACCTGGAACAGACCCCGTGGGCGCCGAAGATGCCCAGTGACTATCTGCCCGGGCACGTCCACTTCATCCACAACAGCCTCGACGGGCCTGGCGAAGCCGAGTTCGCCGACGAATGGCTGTCCTTCACCGGCAAGGAGGACATGCTGATGTTCGGCTCGAGCTATCCGCACTGGCATTGCGGCGATGTCCGTGCGCTACCCAGCGCGTGGACCGCTGAGCAGCGCGAGAAAGTCTGCTGGCGCAACGCCGCGGCGCTCTACGGCATAGACATCCCCGCCGGCGTCGGAACACACTGACTCGCATAGAGAGCTAAGGAGATCACGATGACTCTCACCCACAGCCAGGAGCGAGTCGCTCCCGCCGAACGCATCGCGATCCGGTGCGTCGACTCCGATGTCCACCCGGTGCCCAAGCGTGGCGTGCTGCAGGAGTACATCCCTGAGCCGATACGCACCAAGTACTTCAGGAACCACCGGGTCGGCGAGACGATCTACTACGACGCTCCCGACTACGCGCACGCCTACGCGATGCGCGTCGACACCTTCCCCGACGACGGCGAATTCGCCTGCAGCGACCCCGACCTCGCGCTACGCCAGGCCATCATGGAGGCCGGCGCCGACGTCTGCATCCTCGAACCGGCGCATGCGCCTTGCCGGATACCCGAAGCCACCGCGGCGTTGTCCTACGCGCACAACACCTGGCAGGCCGAGCACTGGCTGGACAGCAAGACGAACTGGCACGAACGCTGGCGCGGCTCGATCCTGGTCGCCATCGAAGACCCCGAAGGCGGCGCCCGCGAGATCGAGAAGTGGGCCGAGCACCCGTACATGGCCCAGGTCATGATCAAGGCCGAACCGCGCCCGTCGTGGGGTGACCCGAAATACGATCCGATCTGGGCGGCGGCAGTCAAAGCCAACAAACCGGTCAGCTGCCACCTGTCACGGGGTTTCTTCGAGACACTGCCGATCCCACCGGTCGGGCTCCCAAGCTACAACCACGACTTCATGGTCAGCTACTCGCTGCTGGCCGCCAACCAGGTGATGAGCATGATCTTCGACGGGCTCTTCGACCGCTTCCCCACCTTGCGAATCGTGTTCGTGGAGCACGCCTTCAGCTGGATCCTGCCGCTGATGTGGCGGATGGACGCCATCTACGAGGCCCGCAAATCTTGGCTGGACATCACGCGCAAGCCCAGCGAGTACGTCAAGGATCACATCAAGTTCACCACCCAGCCGCTGGACTATCCGGAGGACAAGACCGAACTGCTGCGGGCCTTCGAATGGATGGAATGCGAGAAGATCCTGCTGTTCTCGTCCGATTATCCGCATTGGACCTACGACGACCCGCGCTGGCTGGTCAAGCACCTGCCCGAGCATGCGCGAGAAGCGGTGATGTTCCGCAACGGGATCGAGACGTACGGCCTGCCCGACACCGTCCCGGCCCTCGAGGGTCAGACGCGGGTGTTCTGAGCAAATGAACAAACCCGAGAAGCAGCCCCGCCTGGCGCAGGGCCGAGAGCACGTGGTCGCGAGTGTGGACGAAATTCCGCCCGGCACACACAAATTGGTGCCGATCGGCCGGCATGGCGTCGGGGTGTACAACGTCAACGGCACGTTCTACGCGATCGCCAACTACTGCCCGCACGAAGGCGGTCCGTTGTGCTCCGGACGCCCCCGCGGACGCAACATCGTCGACGAGAGCGTTCCGGGCGACGCGGTGATGGTGCGCGATCTGGAGTACATCTACTGCCCTTGGCACCAGTGGGGATTCGAGCTGGCGACCGGCACGACGGCGGTCAAGCCGGAGTGGAGTATCCGCACCTACCCGGTACGCGTGGTGGGCGACGACGTTCTGGTGATGGCATGAGTACGCCGGTGACCGCGGGTCCGCAGCTGCGCGACGGCGAACAGGTTTTGACGATCAACGGCGGAAACGTCGTCTACGAGATCCTGGGCGAAGCAGGTGATTTCATTGCCCTGACACCCGGCGGCCGGTACAGCAAGGACATCGAGGGTTTGCGACCGCTGGCCGAGGAATTGGTCAAGGGTGGCTACCGGGTGCTGCTGTGGGACCGGCCCAACTGCGGGAAGTCGGATCTGCAGTTCTACGGGCAGAGCGAATCCCACATGCGCGCCGAGACATTGCACGGCTTGATCACCGGCCTGGGGATCGGTCCGTGCATCATCGCAGGCGGCTCGGGTGGCGCCCGGGACTCGATCCTGACCACGATCCTGTATCCCGAAATCGCCACCAAGCTGGTGACGTGGAACATCGTCGGCGGCGTCTACGGCAGCTTCGTGCTGGGCTCCTACTATCTGGTTCCCAGCATCCTCGCGGTGCGTGGCCTCGGCATCAAAGGCCTTCTGCACGTGGATGAATGGAAGGAGCGCATCGCCGAGAACCCGGCGAACAAAGAGCGCATCCTGGCGATGGATCCCGACGAGTTCCTCCGGGTCATGCTGCGCTGGCTCAATGCGTTCGTGCCCAAGCCCGGTCAGGCGATCCCCGGCGTCGACGACGAGTTCTTCGGTGACATCAACGTGCCCACCCTGATCATCCGCGGCGGCGAGAACGACTGGGACCACCCCAAGCGCACCTCGCTGGAGGTGAACTGCCTCATCAAGGGCTCCACGCTGATCGACCCACCGTGGCCGGAGGATGCCTGGGAGCGCGCCGGCGAAGACCGCGCATCCGGAAAGGTCAAGCACTTCAACATGTTCGACACCTGGGTGCAGGCGGCCCCGGCCATTCTGGACTTCCTGGGCCGATGAGCATCCGGTTGTACTCAGACCAGGAGAATGCGGATCTCGCAGTTGGTCGAGGCCTCCAGCGCGGTGTGCACCCGGCTCTCCGGAATGCGCGCCATGTCGGCCTTGCTCAGCGTGACGTCCAGAATGTCGTAGCCGTCGTCGCCTGCGCTTCGGGCGATCTCACCGCGCAGACCGAAACCGGCCAGTACCCCGTGCGCATCTTCGTCGGTCCCGCGGCTGACGTAGGTCACCACGCCGATCACCGGTTCGGTGCCGAACGCTTTGGCGCACAGGGCCACTCCGATGCGTTCGAGCTCCTGGCGATCGGCGGCCGCGGTGTTGGCGATCAGCAGTTCGGCTTCCCGCCGCCCGCGCGGCATCACGGCGAGGTTGTTGTCGACTACCGTCACCCCGCTGTCGTCGGCGAGTGCGCGCAGCGCCGCGACGCCCTCGGAGAGCGCAGCGGGCGTCAGCTCACCGGCCGGGTCCACATCGACACGCACCACCGCCGTTCTCATGGGCCTCAGCCTAGCGATCCCGCGCCGGGTGCCCGAATCAGAAGAGGTGACCGATGAACGCCACCGCACCCGCAGGCACGGCCTTGACCGTCGCCTGTGCACCGGGAATCACCCCCGGTTGTTGCGACTGCCCGCAACGGTGGAGAGCATGAGCGCGTATGTGTCCGTCGGTGGGTACTCGCCGCTGGACAGCGCCGAGAGTCTGCTCGCCGAGGTGGAAGCCTCGGGCCTGCTCGGCCGCGGCGGCGCCGCCTTTCCGCTGGCGGTCAAACTGCGCACGGTGCGCGCCGCACACGCCCGCGGCCACGAGACCGTGGTGCTGGCCAACGGCGAAGAGGGCGAGCCCGCCTCGGTGAAGGACCGCTGGCTGCTGCGCCACCGTCCGCACCTGGTGCTCGACGGCGTGCGGCTGGCCGCCCGCCTGGTCGGCGCCCAGCATGCCTACGTCTACGTCTCCGACCTCGATGCGGCCCGCGCCGTCGACGCCGCGCTCAGCGAAGTGGGCTTCGATACGCTTGGCGGTCTTCAGATTTCGATCGTCACCGTGACCGCCGGCTACGTGGCCGGTGAGGAAACCGCCGCGGTGCGCGCGGTCAACGGCGGACCGGCCAAGCCCACCGACAAGCCGCCACGGCCGTTCCAGCACGGCGTCGCAGGACATCCCACTCTGGTGAGCAACGTCGAGACGCTGGCGAATCTGCCGTATCTCCAACGCAACGGCGCCACGGCCTTCCGGTCAGCGGGCACGGCGGCCTCGCCGGGCACCTTCCTGATGACGATCACCGGCGCCGGACGCCCACCGGCCCTCTACGAGGTGCCCCACGGTGTGCCGTTCCGCGATGTGCTTGCCTTACACGGTGTTTCGCCGGATTCGGTGCAGGGCGCCCTGATGGGCGGATACTTCGCGGGATTGCTGAACCGCGATGTGCTCGACACCACCCTGGATCACGAGACGTTCCGCGATCTCGGATGCGGCCTCGGTTGCGGCGCGGTGGCGATTCTGACCGACGATTGCCCGGTGGCCGTGGCGGCATCGGTGCTGGCCTACTTCGACCGGGAGAACGCCGGGCAGTGCGGGTCGTGCTTCAACGGCACGGCGGCGATGGCCGCGGCCGCAGGCGCGCTGCGCGACGGCGCGGCCACCGCCGAGGACGTCGCCCGGCTGCAGCGCTGGTCGGTCGTGCTGCGCGGCCGGGGTGCCTGCGCCACCCTCGACGGAGCGGCCAATGTGGCGGGCAGCCTGCTCAAGCATTTCCCCGCGGTTGTCGAACAGCATCTGGCCGGCGCCTGTGATCCATGCGGGGCAAGCCGATTCAGCGCCCAACGTCCCTACGAGGTGGAGGCGGTGACGCAGCCATGAGCGGTGAGATCCGAATTCGGCTGGACCGGACGCTCTGTGACGGTTTCGGCGCCTGCGCCAAGCACGCGCCCAAGCACTTCTCGCTCGACGACTGGGGCTATGCGTCCCTGATCGGGGATGGCAGGGTGGCCGAGGCCGACCGCGACGATGTCCTGCGGGCGCTGTTCGACTGCCCGGTGCACGCGATCATCGAGATCAGCGACAACGAGTTCGACGGCGAGACCAGGCCTGCGGACACCCCGGCCGACGAATCACCGGTCTTCGAGGCCCGCTGGGGCTACGCCCAGTGACCCGCGCCCCGCTGCCTCAGGTCACCGGCGAGAACGAGTTCTTCTGGACCTCGGGAGCCGACGACACCCTGCGCATCCAGGAGTGCCAGGGTTGCAGCTCGCTGATCCATCCGCCGCAGCCCGTGTGCCGGTATTGCGGAAGCCACGACCTCAAGGCCAAGCCGGTCAGTGGCGTCGCGGTGCTGTCGGCGTTCACCGTCAACGAGCGGTTCAGCATTCCGGGCTTGCCGGCACCCTACGTGGTGGCCCAGGTGGCGATTCAGGAGGATCCTCGAGTCCGCTTGACCACCAACATCATCGACGCCGACCCCGCCGATCTGGAACTCGGCCAACTTGTCGAAGTCGTCTTCGAGCAGAACGACGATGTGTATCTGCCACTGTTCCGTCCGGTGACACCGAAACAGGTCGCCGAGCAACCGGCCGACGAGATCGCGCCTCAGGACTTCGCCAGACATGTCCGGCCGCCGCTGACCACCAGCAAGTTCGAGGAGCGGTCGGCGATCACCGGGATCGGCGCATCCCGGCTGGGGCGCCGCCTGATGGTGAATCCGTTGTCGTTGACCGTCGAGGCCTGCGAAGCCGCGGTGGCCGATGCCGGCCTGACGTTCGCCGACATCGACGGGTTGTCCACCTATCCCGGTCTCGATATCGCCGGCATGGGCGAAGGCGGCGTGACCGCACTGGAGGGCGCTCTGGGGCTGCGCCCGACGTGGATCAACGGCGGGATGGACACCTTCGGGCCGGGCGGATCCATCATCGCGGCGATGATGGCCGTCGCCACCGGGATGGCCCGGCACGTGCTGTGCTTCCGCACGCTGTGGGAGTCGACCTTCCAGGAGCTGCTCAAGCAGGGCAAGATGGCGCCGCCCGGCGGGGCGCGCACCAGCAGCTGGCAGATGCCGTTCGGCGCGACGTCCGCCGCACACACGTTGGCGCTCAACGCCCAACGGCACTTCGCCCGGTACGGCACCACCCGCGAGACGCTGGGCTGGATCGCGATCAACCAGCGGGCCAACGCCGCGCTGAATCCGACTGCCATCTACCGCGACCCGATGACGATGGAGGACTACCTGTCGGCACGTCCGATCACCACGCCGTTCGGGCTCTACGACTGCGACGTGCCCTGTGACGGCGCGGTCGCCGTGATCGTCTCCGCGGTGGAGGCCGCCCGTGATCTGCCCAAGCCGCCGGTGTTGTTCGAGGCGGTCGGCACCCAGATCCTCGAGCGCACCGACTGGGATCAGACCACCATGACCCACGAGCCGCAGGTGCTCGGCCAATCGGCACACATGTGGACCCGAACATCGTTGCGTCCCGGCGATGTCGACGTCGCTGAGCTCTATGACGGGTTCACCTTCAACTGCTTGTCGTGGCTGGAGGCGCTGGGCTTCTGCGGCATCGGCGAGGCGAAGGACTTTCTGGACGGAGGCGCCAACATCGCCCGCGACGGTGTGCTTCCGCTGAACACCCACGGCGGCCAGCTCTCTCACGGCCGGACCCACGGCATGGGCCTGATCCACGAGGCGGTCAGCCAGCTGCGCGGCGAAGCCGGGGACCGTCAGGTCGCCAATGCCAAAGTCGCCGTGGCGAGCAGCGGAGGGCTGACGCCGAGCGGGGTGCTGCTGATGCGGGTGGACGGATGAGCGAGAAGCCGAAGGCGGATCGCGCATGAGCACCGGCACCCCGGTGCGCCGGATGGTTCCGGTCGACGGGATCCTGATGTCGGGCTTGTTCGCCGAGGCGGCGGATCCGCAGGGAGTCGTCATCGCCCTGCACGGCGGGGCGTCCTCGGCGGCCTACTTCGACTGCCCCAACCACCCCGAGCTGTCATTCTTACGGGCCGCCGCCGCAGCGGGTTTCAGCGCGGTGGCACTCGACCGGCCTGGCTACGGAGCGTCGGCGCCCTACTCCGATTCGATGTGGGAGCCGCGACGCCGAGTCGAGTTGGCCTACGGCGCCGCCGACGCCATGCTCGGCAAGCGAGACCGTGGCGCCGGCGTGTTCATCCTGGCGCATTCCAACGGCTGCGAACTCGCGTTGCGGATGGCTGTCGCCGAGCGGGGTCGCGACCTGCTGGGTCTCGAGCTGGCCGGCACCGGCGTGCGCCAATATCCTGCTGCCCGAGCCATTCTCAAGCAGGCAACGCCGACCCACCGGCCCGCCGGTTTACGTGAGTTGATCTGGGCGCCCGAAGAGCTCTATCCCGCCGACGTGATCAACGCCGTCGGCTCCGCAGGCGCGCCGCCGCAAGAGGCAGAGATCTCGACGCACTGGGCCGGACGTGATTTCCCGGCGCTCGCCGGCGGTGTCACCGCGCCGGTGCGCTTCACCGCCGCCGAGCACGAACGAGTGTGGGACTCGACGCCCGAAGCGCTGGCCGACATCGCCGCACTCTTCGACTCGTCGCGGGTGGAGATCCACCACCAGGACGGTGCCGGCCACAACCTGAGCTTGGGTGTTGCTGCGGCACAGTATCACTCGAGTGTCTTGTCGTTCTTCACGAACTGCATCACCGCCGATTCGGACAGAGAGGCCGGCTAATGCGCGTCGGATTCATCGGGCTGGGCAGCCAGGGCGCACCCATGGCACGCCGGATCGTCGAGGGCGGCTACCCGCTCACACTGTGGGCCCGGCGCGCGGCATCGGTGGAACCCTTCGCCGACACCGCGGCCACGGTCGCGACCTCGCCTCAGGAGCTGGCCGCCAACAGCGATCTGGTGTGCCTCTGTGTGGTCGGTGACGCCGACGTGCTCGAGGTGGCGACCGGCGACGGCGGCGTGCTGTCCGGACTCCAGCCCGGCGGCATCATCGCCGTGCACGCCACCGTGCACCCGGACACCTGCCGTCAGTTGGCCCATCAGGCCGCGGCGCAGGGAGTCGCCGTCATCGATGCCCCGGTCAGCGGTGGTGGTCCGGCCGCCGAAGAGGGAAAGCTTCTCGTGATGGTCGGCGGTGAGGATGCCGTGGTGGAGAAGGTCCGCCCAGTGTTCGCCACGTACGCCGATCCGATCGTGCACCTGGGTGACGTCGGCTCCGGACAGGTCACCAAATTACTGAACAACCTGTTGTTCACCGCGAACATCGCGACCGCCAAGACCGCGCTGGATCTCGGTGCGGCGCTGGGTATCACACCCGAGAACCTGTCGGAGGTCATCACCCGGGGGTCGGCCAACAGCTTCGCGCTGGGCAGCGTGGCCCGATTCGGCGGCAACCTCGACATCCTCAAGCAGGTCGCCGCGGGGCTGCTACACAAGGATGTCAGCCTGATCGCGGGCATCGCCGACAAGGCAGGCGCCCAGCCCGGTGCGGTGCTGGACGCCGCCGACGCCGCACTGAGGTTGATGGACAACCCACGGTGAAAGTGGGCTTCATCGGTGCGGGCCGGATGGGCGCACCCATGGTGCGACGGCTGGCCGGCGCCGGCCACCACGTCACCGTGCTCGGCCGGACCCCCGAAAAGCTCACCACCGCCATCGAATTGGGCGCAGACGCCGGCGGAACCCCGGCCGAAGTGGTCCGCGACGCCGACGCGGTGATTCTCTGCGTCTTCACCGACGAACAGGTGCGCCAGATCGTCCTGTCCGACGACCTGCTGAGTGCCATGTGCCCGGGCTCGGTGCTGATCCTGCACACGACGGGCAACCCTTGCACCGCCGAAGCAGTCGCCGCGCGGGCCGGCGAATTCGGCATCGGCGTGCTCGACGCACCGGTGAGCGGCGGACCGCACGACATCGCCGCCGGAACGGTGACGGTGTTCGTCGGCGGCGACGACGACTCGGTGCAGCGGGCGCGCCCGCTGCTGTCCAGCTATGCCGACCCGGTGCTGCACGTCGGACCGACGGGGTTCGGTCAGCGGATCAAGTTGATCAACAACGCGCTGTTCGCCGCGCAGATCGGCATTGTCGCCGAGGCGGTCGGGCTGGCCGGTCGCCTCGGTGTCGACGAGACCACCCTGCTGCGCGCACTCCCCCACGGCAGCGGCACCAGCCGGGCTCTGGAATCGATCGCCCGCGTCGGCTCAGCGAGCGGATTCATCGCTGCCGTCGGCGAATTCATCGGCAAGGACGTCGCCGTCGTCCGCGCGACCGCCGCCGATCTGGGAACCGACCTCGGACTCCTGGGTGGCGCCATCGACGCCGGCCTGCCGAGCGCGAAAGGTGAGGGGAATTAGCCATTTTCCGCTCTCCCGCCAGCCCCACTGTTAGCGTTACACTCAACCAACCTTCCGTAACGCTTATAGCCCAGCTCTCGCCTCGGAGGAGAACGCAATGACTCAGGCTGAACTCGTTTTCGATCCGTTCTCGCAGGAGTACTTCAACAATCCCTTCGACATCTACGAGCGCATGCGGGCCGAGGCGCCGTTGTATTACGACGCCAAAGAGGACTTCTACGCCATCTCCCGGCATGAGGATGTCGCGGCGGCGCTGAAGGATCATGAGAGCTTCTCGTCGACCCGCGGCTGCGATCTGGCCATGGTGAAGGCGGACGAGCCGCCGCAGAAGTCGATCATCTTCATGGACCCACCCGAGCACCGGCACATGCGCAGTCTGCTGAACAAGGCCTTCACCCCCCGGGCGGTGCAGTCGCAGCGTGACGTGGTCATCGAACTGGCGGACAAGTATCTGGCCGCGGCCGACCCGGACAACTTCGACGTGGTCCAGGATTTCTCCGGGCCGTTCCCGGTCGAGGTCATCACCCGGATGGCCGGCGTGCCCGAGGAATACCGGCAGCAGGTTCGACACTGGATTGACACCAGCCTCAGTCGTGAGCCCGGGCAGATCGGGACCAGTGAGGCCGGCATGCAGGCCAATATCGAGACCGCGATGTACTACTACGGCCTGGTGCAGGAGCGGCGCGAGAACCCGCAGGATGACATGATCAGCCGCCTGATCGCCGCCGAGATCCCCGATGACGACGGCCACATGCGCCGATTGGATGACATCGAAATCTGCGGTTTCGCAACGCTTCTCGGCGGTGCCGGTGCCGAGACCGTGACCAAGCTGATGGGGACCGCCGCGGTCAACTTCGCTCGCTTCCCCGACCAGTGGCGCAAGCTGCTCGACGACCGGGACAAGATTCCCGCGGCGGTGGAGGAACTGCTGCGCTACGAGGGACCGGTGCAGTACAACGTCCGTTACACCCTCAAGGACACCGAAGTGCCCAGCGGCAAGATCCCGGCGGGCAAGCCGGTGTTCCTCCTGCTGGCGTCGGCCAACCGGGACTCGCACGCCTTCACCGACGCCGACGCCTTCGACATCGACCGCGATCGCACCGAGGCGCAGAACCTCGGCCTGGGTTACGGCATCCACAGCTGCCTTGGCGCCGCCCTGGCCCGGATGGAAAGCGCGCTCGCGCTGGAGAAGCTGCTCGACTTCATGCCGCGCTACGAAGTCCAGTGGGATGGACTGCGCCGGGTGCAGATGCAGAATGTGGCGGGTTACTCCCACGTACCGGTGAAGGTGCTGCGATGAAGATTGAAGTGGACTTCGGCCTGTGTGAGGCCAACGCGATCTGTATGGGGATAATCCCGGAGGTGTTCCAGGTCGACGACCAGGACTACCTGCACGTCCTGTCCGACGAGGTGACCCCGGAGAACGAGGCGCAGATTCGCGACGCGGTGCGTCAGTGCCCCCGGCAGGCCATCTCCATCAAGGAGTAGTTTCCGTCCCGCCTCAGCCGGCCGGAACCAGGTCGGCGCCGATCGGCGGGCAGCTCATCACGCCACTTCGGAAGGTCTCGGTAGCCGCGACGGATACGTCGTCGACGTTGGCCGCGGCCAGTGCCTGCGCTTTGAACACCCGCGCCGCCGAGCTCAGGCGGTGCTCGACGGAGTCGATGGCGCGGTCGAGATCACTCGGCTGCGCCTCGCCCCACAACGCCACCTCGGTCATGCCGTAATCCAGTGCGCGCAGCACGCCCTCGCGGACCCGTGCGTCGGTGTCGAGGAGATCGGCGGCCACCGCCAGTGCCTGCGGGTGCGGCTGATCGTCACCGGCCGCGATCATCGATTCGAAGTCGGAGGTCTGGGCGCCAAGGATCGTCAGGGGGCGGGTGTCACCGGGCTGTGCGAGCAGGACGTTGACATCCCAGCCCGCCATCACGCGGTCGAAGATCCAGCCGCCGGCGTGCCGCACCGCCTCGGCGACGCTGGGCGCGACGATGTCGAGCCGGTATCTCATGATCCGGCGGGTGCCATCAGCTGGCTCGCCAGCGACCTGGAGTACTCCCGGAACACATCGATCAGCGGTATCGACGGGTCGAGCAGCCATGAGGTCTCCATTCCGTTCACAAATGCCAGGATTTCCACGGCCTTCCGGGCCGGGTTCACGTCGGATCGGTATCGGCCTTCGGCCTGACCGCTGCGGATCCGGTCGGCGATGATGTCGACCGCCTGCCGGTAGCGATCCACCAGCCGGTCGTGCAGCGGGGCGTCGGGTGCGATGTTCTCCACCATCAGCACCGCGAAGGTGCCGACGAGCTGGGGTGACCGGTCGAACCGGTCGGCGGCATTGGCGATGCCCTCGACCAGGTCGCCGGTCAGATAATCGGCATGCTCGCTGTCGTCGGCATCCCGGGCGTCGAGCACCGCGTGGAGCAGCTGCTCCTTGGACTCGAAGTGATGCAGCAGCCCCGCGGCGGTGACACCGGCCTCCTTGGCGATCTGCGCGAGGGTGGTGTTGCGCCAGCCGTTGCGGGCCAGCAGCCGCTGCGCGACATCGAGAATGCGCTGCTTACGGTCCTCCCCTTTGGCGAGCAGGGTGGCGTAGGGGCGAGTCGTCGTCGTCACCGCACTCCCTTCCGCCAGACCAACCTAGTGAACACACAGTAGGTTGGTTTGGACCGATGTGACAAGGGTCTCAGCGGAAAAAGTTTCGGGTAAGCGAACTGCTTTCCCCGACATCGACGTCAGGGCTGTGAATCGGGCTGAACAACAGCCATGAAGTCGATCTCGCGACGGGTCGAGCGGGCCTGCGACGAGCAGCTACAACCCCAACGACTTGGCGATGATCACCTTCATCACCTCGCTGGTCCCGGCGTAGATCCGGGCCACACGCGCATCGGTGTAGAGCCGCGCGATCGGATACTCCATCATGTAGCCGTAGCCGCCGAACAGTTGCAGGCAGCGGTCGATCACCCGCTGCTGCATCTCGGTGCAGAACAGCTTGACCCGGGCGGCATCGGCGCCGCTGAGCTCACCCTCGACGTGCAGGGCCACCGCCCGGTCGAGCATCGCCTGGGCCGCCTCCACCTCCGTCGAGCAGGCAGCCAGCTCGAACTTGGTGTTCTGAAACGACGCGACGGGCGTGCCGAAAGCCTTGCGGCTCTGGGTGTAGTCGATCGCTGCCGCGATCGCCGAGCGCGCTTGGGCCACCGAGCCCACCGCCACGGTGAGTCGTTCCTGGGCCAGGTTGTGCCCGAGGTAGCTGAAGGCCTGCCCCTCCTCCCCCAGCACGTTGGCCGCAGGCACCCGGACGTCGACGAACGACAGCTCGGCGGTGTCCTGGACCTTGCAGCCCATCTTCTCGAGTTCGCGTCCGCGGGTGAAGCCCGCCATCCCGTCCTCGACGACCAGCAGCGTCAGCCCGGCGCGCCGGTTGTCCGGGTCGGTGGACGTCCGCGCCACCACGACCACCAGATCGGCTTGCATGCCACCGGTGATGAAAGTCTTTGCGCCGTTGACGATGTAGTGGTCGCCATCGCGTACCGCCGTCGTGCGCACGCCGGCCAGGTCCGACCCGGTGCCCGGCTCGGTCATCGCGACGGCGGTGAGCAGCGTCCCGGCCGCAAGCCCGGGAAACCAGCGGGCCCGCTGTTCGTCGTTCGCGTAGTGCAGGAAATACGGCAGGATCACCTCGAGCTGGGTGCGGACCGTCGACAAGGTGACCAGTGCGCGGGCAGCTTCTTCCTGCAGGACCACGTTGTAGCGGTAATCGTTCTGGCCGCCGCCGCCGTACTCCTCGGGCAGCGTGACACCCATGATCCCGGTCTCCCCGAGCTTCGCGAATGTCTCGCGTGGCATCCGGCCCGCCTTCTCCCACTGCGGGTAGGCGGGCACGACTTCCTTCTCGATGAAGTCTCGTGCGAGTTCGCGAAACGCCTCGTGGTCGGCGGTGAACAGATCGCGGCGCATCAAGCGTCTCAGCCGATCAGCTCGACGACGGTCGCGTTGGCGGTGCCGCCGCCCTCACACATCGTCTGCAGTCCGTAGCGAATTCCGTTGTCGCGCATGTGGTACAGCATCCGTGTCATCAGCACCGCACCCGAGCCGCCCAACGGGTGGCCCAGCGCGATCGCACCGCCGAGGGGGTTGAGCCGCTCTGCCTTGGCGCCGGTGTCGGCCTGCCACGCCAGCGGCACCGGCGCGAACGCCTCGTTGACCTCGAACACCCCGATGTCGTCGATGCTCAGGCCGGTCTTGCCCAGCACCTTCTCCGTCGCGGGAATCGGACCGGTCAGCATCGTCACCGGGTTGGCGCCGGCGACGGCCCCCGCGACATAGCGCGCCAGCGGTGTCCAGCCCTGTGCGGCAGCATATTCGGCGGTAGTGACCAGCAGAGCGGCTGCGCCGTCCGAGATCTGCGACGAGTTGCCGGCATGGATGACGCCGTCCTCGGTGAACGCCGGTTTGAGCCCGGCCAGTTTCTCGACGGTGGTCCCCCGGCGGATGCCCTCGTCGGCACTCACCACACCACCGTCGGTGGACACCGGCACGATCTGGTCGTCGAAGGCCCCGCGATCCTGTGCCGCAGCGGCCAGTTCGTGGCTGCGCGCCGAGAACTCGTCGAGGTCGGTGCGGGACAGCCCCCACTTCTGCGCGATCATCTCCGCGGAAAGGCCTTGGTTGAACGAGAAGTCGTCATAGCGCTTGAGCACTTTCGGGCCGTACGGCATGCCGGTGGCACGCGCCGACCCGAGCGGAACGCGGCTCATCACCTCGACACCGCCGGCGACCACCACGTCCTGCTGGCCGGACATCACGGCCTGCGCGGCGAAATCCAGTGCCTGCTGGCTGGATCCGCACGCGCGGTTCACCGTGGTGCCGGGAATGGATTCCGGCCAGCCGGCGGCCAGAACCGCGAACCGGCCGATATTGCTCGACTGGTCACCGACCTGGGACACGCAGCCCCACACCACATCGTCGACGGTCGCCGGGTCCAGACCGGTGCGCTCGGCGAGCGCGTTGAGCACCACCCCCGACAGGTCGGCGGCATGCATGCCGGACAGCCCGCCGTTTCGCTTACCGACCGGGGTGCGGACCGCCTCGACGATCACCGTTTCCCGCATGGCTTCTCCTTAGTTCTGACGATTGATCATGCGACGGCACCCTGCTGACGCAGTCTGCCGATGTCGTTGTCCGACAAGCCCAATTCGGCCAGCAACGCGTCGGTGTGCTCACCGAGACCAGGTACCGGACCCATCGGCTGCTCGTAGTCTTCGATGATCGGCGGCGGCAGGATGGCCTGGATCGGACCGGCGGTGGTCTCCACCGTCCGCCAGCGGTCGCGATCGGACAACTGCGGGTGCGCGAGCACCTCGCTGGGCAGATTGTAGCGGGCGTTGCCGATACCCGCGGCATCGGCCGTCTTCTGGATGTGCGCGAGATCGTGCTGCGCACACCAGGTTTGGATGGCCGAGTTGAGTTCGTCACGGTGGGCACACCGATCGGAGTTGCTGGCGTATCGCGGGTCGTCGGCCAGGTCGGGCCGGTCGATGATCTCGCGTGCCAACCGTTGCCATTCCCGGTCGTTGGTGGTGCCGAGCACCACCGTCTGATTGTCGGCGGTATCGAAGGAGCCGTACGGCGCGACCGCCGGGGAGTTCATCCCCAGCGGCTCCTGGTCGATTCCGGAATGCTGGGCGTAGGTCAGCGGATACCCCATCAGGTCCATCATCGTGTCGAACAGGCTCACAGAAACGGCCGCGCCGCGCCGCTCCCGGCCGTTCCGCGAGATCAGCAGGGCCATGATCGACAACGCCGAGTACAGCCCGGTGGAGATGTCGGCGATCGGCGGTCCGGGCTTCGCCGGCTTTCCGGGATAGCCGGTCACCGCGCACGATCCGGACTCCGACTGCGCCAGCAGGTCGTAGGCGCGCTTGTTGGACAGCGGGCCGCCGGCCCCGTACCCGTCGATCTCGACGGCGATCACATCGGGGTGGCGTTCACGCAGCTGGTCGGGTGAGATGCCGAGCCGGGCGGTGGAACCCGGTGCGAGATTGGACACCAACGCATCGGCGCGGTCGAGCAACCGGTGCAGGACCTCCAGGCCCTCGGCCGATTTCAGGTCCAGCGCAATCGATTCCTTGTTGCGGTTGGCCCAGACGAAGTGAGCCGCAAGGCCACCCGGGCCGTTGACGACGTCGTCGTAGTGCCTGGCGAAATCCCCGCCGGCCGGGTTTTCCACCTTGATCACGCGAGCACCGAAGTCAGCCAGGACGCGCGTGCACATCGGTGCCGCCACCGCCTGCTCCAACGCCACGACAGTGATACCGGCCAGCGGGGCTGCCGGTCCTTGCGCAGAAGTCATCAGATCACCATACGGTCGGCCAGATCGCCGCCTACTAGTAGCTCTTGGGCAGGCCGAGCACGTTGGCGCCGAGGAAGTTCAGGATCATCTCCTGACTGACGGGCGCGATCTTCATCAGGCGCGCTTCCCGGAAGAACCGGGAGATGTGGTACTCCTCGGAATAGCCCATGCCGCCGTGGGTCTGCAGCGCACGGTCGGCTGCCGCGAAACCCGCATCCGCACAGAGGTACTTGGCCATATTGGCTTCGCGGCCGCACGACTTTCCGTTGTCGTAGAGCCAGGTTGCCTTGCGCAGGATCAGTTCGGCGGCGTCGAGGCGAGCGAGCGAGTCGGCCAGTGGGAACTGGATGCCCTGGTTCATCCCGATCGGCCGGTCGAACACCACGCGCTCGTTGGCGTACTTCACCGCGCGGTCCAGCGCCACCCGGCCGATGCCCAGCGCCTCGGCGGCGATGAGCATCCGCTCCGGGTTCAGCCCGTGCAGGATGTAGGAGAAACCCTTGCCCTCGTCGCCGATACGGTCGGCGACGGGGACCCGCAGATCGTCGATGAACACCTCGTTCGAGCTGACCGCGTTGCGGCCCATCTTCTTGATGGGGCGGATGTCGACGTGATCCCGATCGATGTCGGTCAGAAACAGCGAGAGTCCTTCGGTCGGCTTGCCGCCCCGCTTTTCCACGTCCTCGCGACTCTCGGTGCGGGTGAGCAGGAGGATCTTCTCGGATTCCAGCGCCTTGGAGATCCACACCTTGCGACCGTTGACGACATAACTGTCACCGTCACGCTTGGCGAATGTCGTGATGCGCGAAGTATCAAGTCCGGCACCGGGTTCGGTGACGCCGAAACACACATGCAGATCGCCGTTGACGATGCGCGGCAGCGTCGCGGCCTTCATCTCGTCGGAACCGAAGACCACCACCGGCTGCATCCCGAAGATCGACATGTGGATGGAGCTCGCCGCGTTCATACCGCCACCGGAGCGGGCCACCTCCTCGGCCAAGATGGTCGCCTCGGTGATGCCCAGGCCATGGCCGCCGTACTCCTCGGGGATCGTCATCCCAAGCCAGCCACCACCTGCGATGGCGTCGTAGAACTCCGAAGGAAACTCGTGCTGCTGGTCCTTCTCCATCCAGTAGTGATCATCGAAGCGTGATGCCAGCTCCCGCACCGACTTACGGATCAACTCCTGATCCTCGGTCAGTTCGAAGCTCATACCTGAAGACACACCCACACTCCTCTACTCAAAAGTCGGCACACAGCGCGGTGCGCCGGCGCGATCTCCCGATCTGCGCACCGGCGCCTCGTCGCCCGCGGACCGCGTCAGTCCGTATTGCCGGACAGCTCCTTGGCATTCGCCGCGAAGTCGGCGAAGTTGGCGCCGGTCTTCTCCTTCTTCGACAGCGCCTGGATGGACACATCGTGACCTTCGGCGGCCTTGCGTAGCGCGCCGATCGTGGCCTGCTCCTTGGAGATATGCGTGAACGGGTCCCAGTGATACCAGCGCATGGCGTTCTGGTAGGTCATCTTGTTGATCTCGTCGTCGGGCACGTGGTGTTCGCGCAGGACATCGTCGAGTTGTTCGGGGGCGCCGGGCCACATCGAGTCCGAATGGGGGTAGTCGGCTTCCCAGCAGATGTTGTCGATGCCGACGTCGTTACGCAGTTGCACCCCGACGTGGTCGGAGATGAAGCAGGTCAGGAAGTGATCGCGGAACACCTCCGAGGGCTTCTTGCCCTTGAAGTCCTGCCCGGTCCAGGTCGAGTGCATCTCATAGGTGCGGTCGGCGCGCTCCAGGAAGTACGGAATCCAGCCGGTGCCGCCCTCGCTGAGGGCGATCTTGAGATCCGGGTATTCCTTGACCGGCCGTGACCACAACAGATCCGCGGCGGCCTGGACGATGTTCATCGGCTGCAGGGTGATCATCACGTCCATCGGCGCGTCGGGGGCGGTGATCGCAAGGCGCCCCGAGGAGCCGATGTGCACGTTGAGGACGGTGTCGGTGTCGACCAGGGCGTCCCACATCGGCTTCCAGTGCTCGAAGTCGTGGAAACTGGGATAGCCCATCGCAGCGGGGTTTTCGGTGAACGTCAGCGAGTGCACTCCGCGGGCGGCGTTGCGGCGGATCTCGGCCGCACAGGCGACCGGGTCCCAGATCACCGGCAACGTCATCGGGATGAACCGCGCCGGATACGCCCCGCACCACTCCTCGACGTGCCAGTCGTTGTAGGCCTGCACCAACGCCAGCGAGAATTCGGCATCCTCGGTGGCGAACAGCCGGCCCGCGAACCCCGGGAACGACGGGAAGCACATCGAGCCCAGGATGCCGCCGGCATTCATGTCCTTGACCCGCTCGTCGACGTTGTAGCAGCCCGGCCGGATCTCATCGAGCCCTTGCGGCTCCAGGCCGTACTCCTCCTTCGGCCGCCCCGCCACCGCATTGAGCGCGACGTTGGGGATCGTGATGTCGCGGAACCGCCACATGTCAGAGCCGTCGGGGTTGTGCACCAGCCGGGGAGCGTCGTCGGCATATTTCTTCGGCAGATGATTGGCGAACATGTCGGGCGGTTCCACGATGTGGTCGTCGACGCTGATCAGGATCATGTCCTCTTTGCGCATACCGGCTCCTTCCGTCGCTGACCTCTCCAATGAAAACTAGCTTCTCATTCCGCGAGAATCAACATCCGGTAATCAGCTTACCGGTGCGTGTGGCCCGTACGCTGATGCCCCGACACGCCTGGTCGACCTCGATTTTTCCGCCCTGCTCAGGTGCGGGGATTGACCTTCCGGCAAGATCATGGAAACCTGTTATCCGGATATGAGAATGGGATTCTCCAACGCGAGAGGGGGTTACCGATGCGCCTGACACCGCTACCTGCGGAGCAGTGGGACGACGAGGTCCAGCTCGCTCTCAAGGGCATGCTGCCGCGCGACCGGCAGAACCCCGAGGGCGCCGGGACGGCGCTGTCGACCCTCGTTCGTCACCCCGACCTGACCAAGGCCTACCTCGGCTTCAACGTCTATCTGCTGTTCCGCTCCACGCTGCCGGCACGGCTGCGTGAGGTGGCGGTCCTGCGGGTGGCGCATCGCCGGGACTGCACCTACGAGTGGGAGCACCACGTCGAGATGGCCAAGGCGGAAGGGCTGACCGACGACGACATCGAGGCCATCCGCAACGGCGGGGCCAACGACGAGCTCGACCGGCTGGTCGTACGGGCCACCGACGAGCTCGACGAGAAATCGAATCTCACCGACGAAACCTGGGCCGCGCTCGGCGAGCACCTCACCGAGCGTCAGCGCATGGACTTCGTCTTCACCGTCGGCGCCTACGGCATGTTGGCCATGGCGTTCAACACTTTTGGCGTACAGCTCGAGAACGAAAGGTAAGTACGTGGCATTTTTCAAGAAGCCGGATGTCGGCAGCTGGACCGAGAACTGGCCGGAACTCGGCACCGGCCCGGTCAACTACGAGGACTCGATTGATCCCGAGCACTGGAAGCTGGAGCAGCAGGCCATCTTCCGTAAGACCTGGCTGCAGATGGGCCGCGTGGAGCTGATTCCCAAGAAGGGCAACTACGTCACCCGCGAGCTGCCGTCGGTCGGCCCGGGTACGTCGATCATCATCGTCAACGACGGTGACGAGATCCGCGCCTTCTACAACCTGTGCCGCCATCGCGGTAACAAGCTGGTGTGGAATGACTATCCCGGCGAAGAGGTTTCGGGCAGCTGCCGGCAATTCGTCTGCAAGTACCACGCCTGGCGGTACTCGTTGAAGGGCGACCTGACCTTCATCCAGCAGGAGCAGGAGTTCTTCGACGTCGACAAGGCCGACTACCCGCTCAAGCCGGTGCGCTGTGAGGTGTGGGAAGGCTTCATCTTCGTCAACTTCGACGATGACGCGGTCTCGCTCGAGGAGTACCTGGGCGAGTTCGGTCAAGGCCTGAAGGGCTATCCCTTCCACGAGATGACCGAGCACTACAGCTATCGCGCGACGGTCGGCTCCAACTGGAAGCTGTTCATCGACGCCTTCGTCGAGTTCTACCACGCGCCGATCCTGCACATGAAGCAGGCGGAGAAGGAGGAAGCCGAGAAGCTCGCCAAGTTCGGCTTCGAGGCGCTGCACTACGACATCAAGGGTGACCACTCGATGATCTCGTCCTGGGGCGGCATGAGTCCGCCGAAGGACCTGAAGATGGTCAAGCCCATCGAGCGGATCCTGCACAGCGGTCTGTTCGGGCCGTGGGACCGCCCCGACATCAAAGGCATCCTGCCCGACGAGCTGCCACCCGCGATCAATCCCGGCCGGCACTCGACGTGGGGCCAGGACTCGTTCGAGTTCTTCCCGAACTTCACGTTGCTGTTCTGGGCGCCGGGCTGGTACCTGACCTACAACTACTGGCCCACCGGGGTGGACTCCCACATCTTCGAGGCCGACCTGTACTTCGTGCCGCCGAAGAACCTGCGCGAACGACTCTCCCAGGAACTGGCCGCGGTGACCTTCAAGGAGTACGCGTTCCAGGACGCCAACACCCTGGAAGCCACGCAGACCCAGATCGGCACCCGCGCCGTACTGGACTTCCCGCTCTGCGACCAGGAAATCCTGTTGCGCCACCTGCACCACACCGCGCACAAGTACGTGGACCGGTACAAAGCGTCATTGGCCGCCGGGAGCGGAAACGGGGCGGCCGCCGCACAGAGCCCGAAGGCGGAAGAAAAGGATCCAGCAAATGTCTAAGTTGCCAGCGGAATTCGCGGACCTGGAGCGTTTCAGCGACTGGTGCCTGCCCACTGAGGAAGAGCGCTACCAGAAGCGGCTGAACTCGACGATGGCCGAGATGCAGGAGCTGTATGACGCCGGCTTGGCGCGACTGGAAGACATCATGGTCTACGTCGACGCCCGGTTCCCCCTCCAAGGCATGCCGGAGGACGCCAAGGCTCTGGTACACCTAGGACAATCGATCGTGCAGGTGAGCTTTCCGATCGAGGTGTGGAAGCAGCCCCGCGTGCTCGACAGCGGCGCCGCGTATGTCGAACTGATCAAGGAGCCGGTGGTCTAGTTTGTCTGCTCTTCGCGAAAGCGGCTCATCGCCACGCGCAACGACCCTGAAGGCGGCCGGGTACGTCGACGTCGACGCGGGCGAAATCGTCCGCCCCGCCATCGTGAAGGTCGACGGCGACCGGATCGTCTCCGTGGGGGGCGAGGTTGACGAGAGCTCCGACGTCATCGATTTGGGCGACGCCATCCTTCTTCCGGGCCTGATGGACATGGAAGTCAACCTCCTGATGGGCGGCCGGGGCGAAAACCCCGGCCTCTCACAGGTCCAGGATGATCCGCCGACCCGGGTGCTGCGCGCGGTCGGCAATGCCCGCCGCACGCTGCGCGCGGGTTTCACCACGGTGCGCAACCTCGGGCTGTTCGTGAAGACCGGTGGCTACCTGCTGGACGTCGCGCTGGGCAAGGCGATCGATGCGGGCTGGATCGAGGGTCCGCGGATCGTGCCTGCCGGGCACGCCATCACTCCCACCGGTGGGCATCTGGATCCGACGATGTTCGCAGCCTTCATGCCGGGCGCTCTCGAGCTGACCGTCGAGGAGGGCATCGCCAACGGTGTCGACGAGATCCGCAAGGCGGTGCGCTATCAGATCAAGCACGGCGCGCAGCTGATCAAGGTGTGCGTGTCCGGTGGCGTGATGTCGCTGACCGGTGAAGCAGGCGCGCAACACTATTCGGACGAAGAGCTCCGGGCGATCGTCGACGAGGCGCACCGGCGCGGGCTGCGGGTGGCCGCTCACACCCACGGCGCCGAAGCCGTCAAGCATGCGGTGGCGTGTGGCATCGACTGCATCGAGCACGGCTTCCTGATGGACGACGAGGCCATCCAGATGCTGGTCGACAACGATCGCTTCCTGGTGACCACCCGCCGGCTCGCTCAGGCGATGGACGTCTCGCATGCGCCGAAGGTGTTGCAGGACAAGGCGGCCGAGATGTTCCCGAAGGCGGAGACGTCGATCAAGGCCGCCTACGAGGCCGGGGTGAAGATCGCGGTCGGCACCGATGCACCCGCGATCCCGCACGGCAAGAACGCCGACGAGCTCGTCACGCTGGTGGAGTGGGGTATGCCGCCGGCCGCGGTGCTGCGGGCCGCCACCGTCGTCGCCGCCGATCTGATCAACGTGACCGACCGGGGCCGGATCGCCGAAGGCCTGCTCGCCGACATCATCGCCGTACCTGGCGATCCGTTGTCCGACATCACCGTCACCCAGCACGTCAGCTTCGTCATGAAAGGCGGGAAAGTCTATGTCAACACCGCGGACTGACGACATCGTCGAGATCCAGCAGCTGCTCGCCCGCTACGCGGTGACGATCACCCAGCTCGACGTCGAGAATCTGGTCAAGGTTTTCACCGAAGACGGCACCTACAGTGCTTTCGGCGAAACCTATTCGCTGGGACGCTTTCCCGAGCTCGTCGACGCCGCACCCAAAGGGCTGTTCATGACCGGCGAGTCACTGATCGAATTCGACGAGAACGACCGGGACAAGGCCACCGGCACCCAACCGCTGTGCTTCATCGAGCATTCGGCGCACGACATGCGCATCGGCTACTACCGCGACACCTACCTGCGGACCGAGAAGGGCTGGCGGCTGAACACCCGCGCGATGACGTTCATCCGGCGCACCGGTGTGCACGATTCGGGCCGTCCGCACGCGATCGGCCGGCCGGCCGGCGGATGACCACGGTGGCCGAATCCGGCACAACCGCCGAAGAATTCCGCAACGACCTGCGAGCCTGGCTCGACGAGAACGACCTGAGCCCAGGCGCGGATCATTCGCTGCCTGCTCATATCGAGCAGATGAGCCGGGTGCGCCGGGCTCTCTATGACGCCGGGTGGATGCGCTATGGCTGGCCCGAAGAGGTGGGCGGCCTCGGTGGATCGGTGATCATGCGGATGATCGTCGCCGAGGAGGTGCTCGGTCGCAACATCGCCGAGCCGGGTCCGTACTCGATGATGGAAGTCCTTGTGCCGACCATGATCTCGTATGCGCGACCAGAGCTGGCCGCCGAGATGGTGCCGCGCTACCTGCGCGGGGAGGAGCACTGGTGCCAGGGTTTCTCCGAGCCTGGCTCGGGCAGTGATCTGGCGTCGCTGAGCACCAAGGCCACCCGGCGCGGCGACGAGTGGGTGATCAACGGCCAGAAGGTGTGGACCAGCTTCGCGCAGTTCTCCAAGCGCTGCGTGCTGCTGACCCGCACCGGCTCGCCGGAGACGCCCAAACACGAGGGCATCACCGCGTTCTTCATCGACATGGACTCCCCCGGCATCACGGTGCGGCCGCTGCACACCATGCACGGCGTCGACGAGTTCTGTGAGGTGTACTTCGACGACGTGGTGGTGCCGGCCGATCGCATGCTCGGCACTCCCGGGGATGGGTGGCGGCTGGCCAACGACCTGTTGCCGTTCGAGCGGTCCACCTGTTTCTGGCAGCGAATCTCCTACCTGTTCACCAGATTGGACCGGCTGATCTCCGACGAGACCGACGCCGGTGACGCTGAACTCGGCGCGGCCTACCTCGCGCTGCACACCGTGCGCTGCAGGTCGGCGGCGACCCAACACCGCTTCGCCGACGGGGCGAAGCTCGGCCCGGAGACCTCGATCGACAAGGTGCTGCTGGCCGGTGCCGAACAGCGCCTCTACGACACCGCACGGGATGTGTTGCCAGGGGTGCTCGAACTCGACGAGACGCCCTGGCGCTCGGAGTTCCTGTACTCGCGCTCGGCCACCATCTACGGCGGCACCGCGGAGATCCAGCGCAACATCATCGCCCGCCGGCTTCTCGATCTCGGGAAGGAGTGAGACGTGGACGACGGTGAACTGGGAATGCTGGCCAACACGCTCGAGAAGTCGATGAGCGCCGCGGCCGCGGAGGGATCCCCCAACGTCGAAGACGTTCTGCGCGACCTCGGCTGGCTGGAGATGCTCGACGAGATCCCAGCCGAGGCAACGGCCTTGGTGTTCCGGCTGTTGGGTGAGACCGGCACACACGCCGGTGTGATCAACGACGTGGTGCTCGCATCGGCCGGGCAGGCGCCGGGCGGCACGATCGCACTGCCGTACACCGGCGGCCGCTGGGTGATCTGGGACCGCGCCGACGGTGCCCGCTCAGAGATGGATCCCGAGCTGCCGATCGGCGCCGTCGAGGCCGGCTCGGAGGTGCCGTTGGCCACGGGCCGCCTCGCGCTGGGTTGGTGGCTGACCGGTTCGGCGCGGGCGATGCTGCGGCTGGCGCGCCAGCATGCCGTGGACCGTGTCCAATTCGGCCGCCCGATCGGGTCGTTCCAGGCGGTGCGCCACCGGCTCGCCGAGACGCTGGTCGCCGTCGAGGGCGCCGAAGCGACCCTGCTGGTGGCCCGGGACGACGGCAGCGAACTGGCCTGCCTGTTGGGCAAGGCCGCTGCCGGTCAGGCCGCATTGACCGCGGCCAAGCACTGTCAGCAGGTTCTCGGCGGCATCGGGTTCACCGACGAGCACGACCTGCACCGGCACGTGAAGCGCATATTCGTGCTCGACGGGCTGCTCGGGTCGGCACGCGATCTGACCAGGGAAGCCGGGTCGGTGATCAGGTCACGGGGGCACGCTCCGCGGCTCGGAAATCTGTGACGTACGCCATGGCGGCGAATGCGCTGGTCACCCGTTAGACTGGCCGGAACAAAAATTTTGGCCAGGATTGAATTGAGAACATAATTCTCGCCGCTGAGAGTAGTACTCTCTTACCGTGAGCAACATCGGAACCCGCATCCGCACGTCTCGAGCCCGGCAGTGAACAGCCCGAGCGAAGAGCCTGCCTGGAAGCAGCGCGCCGTCGAGCGGTCGATCCGGACCGCCAAGGTGCGCGCCGGGCAGCGCGTGCAGCGATTCCTGGATGCCGCGCAGGCCATCATCACCGAAAAAGGCAGCACCGACTTCACCGTGCAGGAAGTCGTCGACCGGTCCCGCCAGTCGCTACGCAGCTTCTATCTGCAATTCGACGGTAAGCACGAGTTGCTGCTCGCCCTGTTCGAAGATGCGCTGAGCCGGGCCGCCGACCAGATCCGGGCCGCGACGTCGGCTCAGAGCGATCCACTGGACCGACTCAAGGTGGCCGTCACCCTGCTGTTCGAACTGTCCCGGCCGGATCCGACCGCCCGCCGGCCGTTGTTCACCGACTTCGCCCCCCAGCTGCTGATCTCACATCCCAACGAGGTCAAGGTCGCTCACGCACCGCTGGTGGCGCTGTTCTCCGAGCTGATGGACGAGGCGTCGGCCGCCGGTGAGCTCAGGGAAGACGCCAACCCTCGCCGGATGGCGGCGATGACGATGCAGACCATCATGTTCATCGCTCAGTCCAGCGGGGTCGAGGACGACGAGAACGTCCACACGCCGATCAGCGGCGACGAAGTGTGGACCTTCTGCTCCCAGGGATTCGCCCGCAAGTAAGCGCGATCACGGCTCGACCGCAGGCGAAACCGGTTGAGCGATCAAGGCTTCCGCCGCGCTGTACGGATCACGGCTTCCGTCGGCGACGGCCTGTGCCAGCGCGTCGAGATCCGGATGGCGATGCAGCCGGCTCTGCGCCAGTGACAACACCTGCGCGCGGGCCCGCGCGGCGCGGCGCTCCACGGTGTCGGCCCGTCGGTGAGCCTCGATCGCCTCGACGAGCTCCGTTACCCCCTCGGCCCGGGCGGCGACCAGCGTCAGCACCGGGACGTGCGTCTCGAATTTGAGGTCGCGCACGGTCTGGGCGGCGCCGTCCCGGTCGGCCTTGTTCACCACCACCAGGTCGGCGACCTCGAGCAGGCCCGCCTTGGCGGCTTGGACCGCGTCTCCGGCCCCGGGGTTGAGGATCACGATCGTCGGATCGGCGACGGCGGCGATCTCGATCTCCGACTGGCCGACCCCAACGCTCTCCAGCAGGATGACGTCGAAGCCGAGCGCACCGAGCAGCCGGATCGCGGCGGGCACCGCGGCGGCCAGGCCGCCGAGATGGCCGCGGGTGGCCACCGACCGGATCAGCACATCCGGATCGTTGATGTGCTGCGCCATCCTGATCCGGTCCCCCAACAACGCGCCCCCGCTGTAGGGCGACGACGGATCCACGGCCAGCACCGCAACCCGTTGTCCGCGTTCGCGATACGCCGCGACAAGAACGGCGATCGTGGTCGACTTGCCCGCACCGGGCGGGCCCGTCACACCCACCACCGGGACCGCGGTCCGACCGATCTCGGTGAGCACCTCGTCGCGCCGTTCGCTCTCGACCAGGCTCAGCAGCCGCCCGACCGCGCGCATGTTTCCGCCGCGGGCCGCGGTGATCAGCTCGGCGACATCCATAGAGGGCAACGCTACGTCCCTACGTGATTGACCAATTCCGGTCGGTATGAGAATACTATTCTCTCAACTAGAGAGCGTCAGTTGCAAGAAGGGTAACGCTATGCAGATCAGTGGAAGTTCCGCCGTCGTCTTCGGTGGCGCAGGCGGCCTCGGCGAGGCGACCGTGCGCAAACTGCACGCGGCCGGCGTCAAGGTTGTGATCGCCGACCTGGCCGACGACAAGGGCAAGGAACTCGCCGCCGAGCTCGCCATCCCCTACGTCCGCACCGATGTCACCAACGACGACGACGTGCTGGCTGCTATCGCCGCCGCCGAAGAGTTGGGGCCGCTGCGCATCTCGGTGGACACCCACGGCGGCCCGGCCGGCGGTGGCCGGCTGGTCGGCAAGGACGGCGCACCGATGGAGATGGAGGCGTTCACCAAGACCATCACGTTCTACCTGACCGCGGTGTTCAACGTGATGCGCCACGTCGCCGCCGCGATGGCGCGCCAGGAGCCCGATGAGAACGGGGCCCGTGGTGTCATCATCAACACCGCGTCGATCGCCGCCTACGAAGGCCAGATCGGGCAGCTGCCCTACTCGGCGGCCAAGGGCGGTGTGGTGGCGATGACTCTGGTTGCCGCGCGCGACCTTTCACCGCTCGGCATCCGGGTGATGGCGATCGCGCCGGGCACCATCAACACCCCCGCCTACGGCAAGGCCGCCGACCAGCTGGAGGCCTACTGGGGCCCGCAGGTGCCGTTCCCGAAGCGAATGGGACGCTCGGTCGAGTACGGCCAGCTGGCGCTGTCGATCGCCGAGAACGACTACCTCAACGGCGAGACAATTCGCCTGGACGGTGCGCTGCGCTTCCCGCCGAAGTAGCGCCCGCCTCTTTCGCGAGCAGACGCAAACTCGGGCGATTCCTGGGAACTCAGCCCGAGTTTGCGTCTGCTCGCGGTGGTCTACTTCTTGGCGATCAAGCCGTCGACGATCCTGTTGAAGTCGGCGGTACCGAACGACACGTACTCGGCGAGGTTGGCGTAGTCCAGCGAGGCCATCACGGACTTCTCCAGTTGGATGTTCATCAGCCGCTTGGTGGCCTCGACGGCCTGCTGCGGGAGCTCGATGATCTTCTTCGCGCAGGCGATCGCCTCGGAGACCGGATCGGCGACAACATGATTCGCCAGGCCGAGTTCCACCGCGCGCTGCGCCGTGATCCGCACGCCGGTCAGAGCGAACTCCTTGGCCTGCAGCAGGCTGATCTGCGATCCCCACACCAGCGGGCCGCCGTCGGCGGCAACCAGACCGATGGACACGTGCGGGTCGGCGAAGAATGCGTTCTCGGCGATGTACACGACGTCGGACAGTGCGGCCAGGCTGCAGCCCAGCCCGACCGCCGGGCCGTTGACGGCCGCGATCACCGGCATCCGACAGCGGACCATACCGATCACCAGATCGCGACCGTGCTTGATCGTCTTCTGCCGCAACGCTTCGTCGCTGCGCAACTCGTCGAGGTAGTTGAAGTCGCCGCCGGCCGAGAAGGCCCGACCCGCACCGGTGATCACCGCCGCCCGCGCGGAGGCATCCTCGTTGAGCGCCTCCCAGATCTTGGCCAGCCCGACATGGAGATTGTCGTTGACGGCGTTCAGCTCGTCGGGACGGTTCAGCGTGATGATCCGCAGCGGACCCTCCCCCGTGACGTCGATTTCGTCGGGCATGTCGTACATGTCGTTAAACTCCCAGTCCAAGAATTCGTCCGGCGATGATGTTCTTCTGAATCTGCGACGTGCCGCCCATCACGCTCTGGGCACGGCTGTAGAGGTAGGCCCCGAACAACTCCTCGTCGTCGGTGCCCACGGTGGCCAACGCGGCATGCCCGACCGACTGCTCGGTCCAGGTCATCAACAATTTGTCCAGCGACCCGTCCGGGCCGTGCTTGATGCCGTCGAGCTGCTCGGACAGGCGCCGGCGCACGTGCAGGCGCAGCATCTCGGTCTGCACCCACGCCCACGACAGCTCGTCGGGTGCCGGGCCCTCCACCCGGGAAGCCATCTGGCGCACCAGCTTCCCGTACCGCGCCGAGAAGCCCAATGTCGACGGCTCCCGCTCGTGGCTGACCACCGTCATCGCCAGCTTCCAACCGTCTCCCGGTGCGCCGACCATGTTCGCGGCCGGCACCCGCGCGCCGTCGAATTCGACCTGACCGAATTCCTTGGTGACACCGCTGATCATCTTCAGTGGCCGCTGAACGATGCCGGGTTGGTGCATGGAGACGATGAACGCCGAGATGCCCTTGTGCTTCGGCACGTCTTTGTCGGTGCGCGCCAGGACCAGGCACCAGTCGGCGCAGTCGGAGTAGCTGGTCCAGATCTTGTGACCGTTGATGATGTACTCGTCGCCATCGCGGGTCGCGGTGGTTGTCAACGACGCGAGATCTGACCCGGCCCCGGGCTCCGAAAAGCCTTGGCACCAGCGCTCGGTGCCATTGATCATCCCGGGCAGGAAGCGCTGCCGCAGTTCCTCGCTGCCGTGGTGGCTCAGACCGACCACCAGGTAGCCGAGGCTCGGGCGCGCGGGCGCCCCGGCCTTGGCGATCTCCTCGTCGACGATCACGTCGAACACGGTCGGCAAGCCCTGGCCGCCGTACGCCAACGGCCATGAGGTGCCGAAGAACCCGGCGGCGTACAGCGCCTGATGCCACTCCCCCGCTTTGGCCCAGTAGGCGTCGCCCGAGGTCGGGAACTTGCCCTTTTGCTCTTTCAGCCAGCCGCGCAACCGCTCCCGGAAAGCGGCCTCGTCCGGCGAATCACGAAAGTCCAATGGTCAACTCCTCCAACTTGACTGGCCAGGCCTCGGTGGCAGCCAGCACCCGGCGCAGATAGACATGGGCCAGGCACTCCCAGGTGTTGCCGATCCCGCCGTGCACCTGGATCGACATCTCGCACACCGCGAGTGCGGCTCGTGCGCAGTAGATCTTGGCGACCCGGCCGGCTTCCACAGCCTCCTCGACGGGCAGCTCGTCGACAGCCCAGGCGGCGTGGCGTAACACGCTCACCGACCCCTCGATGAGAGCCAGCCCCTCGGCAAGCATGTGCGCGACCGCCTGATACGAGCCGATGGCCGAGCCGTACTGCTCACGCACCTTCGCGTATTCGGTTGCCAGCGTGTGGGTGCCGCGCGCCGCACCGACCAGGTCGGCCGTCGTCACGGTCAACGCAAGGGCGTACCAGCGCTGCGCCTGCTCGGCGGTCAGCTCACCCACGGTGTCCGCTGAGCCGGAGACGGCGGCGGTCACGCGGGTCAGATCGGCGGCGTCGCGGGCCGTGCCGACACCGACCGAGTCGACGGTCGTTCCGGCGAGTCGCAGCGCAGCAGAGGAACCGTCGGCATCGATGACCATGTCACCGACCGCGATGGTCGCCGGCACTGGGTCAGCCGCCAGGAGGCGGTACAGATCGTCGGCGAGTACCGGCCCGAGGAACGGCACGTCGACCAGACCACGGGCGAATTCCTCTGCCACCAAAGCCACTTCGACGCCGCTGGCCCCGTCGGAACGAAGCGACCGCCAGCCGGTCGCGTCGACGGTCTTGGCCAGCCGCGCCCGGCGCGACTGGTCGTCCAGGTCCGCGACGGAGCCCGGCCCGAAGTCGTCGGCCAGCCGGGCGGCGGCATCGCGCAGCTGCTGCTGCTCACTGGTCAGGCGTGCATCCATACTGCTCCTTGAGAACTCGCCGCAACGCCTTGCCCGATGGCAGGCGCGGGATTTCGGGCACGAAAACGATGTCGCGGGGACGTTTGTACGACGCCAGCTTCTCGGCGATCAGCGCGTCCAACTCCTCGGCGCCGACCGGCTCGGCGACCGCGACCGCAGCGATCACGGCCTCGCCGTCCGCCTCGTCGGGCACACCGAACACCGCGCAGTCCTGCACAGCGGGATGGCCGTGCAGCACCGACTCGACCTCGGCGGGAGCGACTTGGAAGCCCCGCACCTTGACCATTTCCTTGAGCCGATCGGTGATTCGCAGCCAGCCGTCGTCCAGATAACCGAGGTCCCCGGTGCGATACCAGCCGTCATCGAACGCCTCGGCAGTGGCGTCGGCGGGCAGGTAGCCGGCCATCGCCGATTCCGAGCGGACCTGGATCTCGCCGATCATGCCCGCCTCGACCGGTTCGCCGGTCTCCGTCGACACGATGCGCACCGCTGGGATGGGCCGCCCGACGGTGTCGAGCCGGGCCGCGTCGCGCGGGCAACAGGCGATCACCGGCACCTCGCTGGTGCCGTACGCCGAGATCCAGCCGATACCGGTCCGTTCGGTCACGGCCGCGGCCACGCTGGTCGTGACCGGGGTGGCGCACCACATGATGTAGCGCAGCGAAGACAGGTCGAACGTGTCGAGCTTCGGATGCGACGCGATCGCCAATGCGATTGGTGCGACGGCCATTTCGACGGTGATGCGGTCGTCCTGGATGCACTGCAGCATGGTGTCGATGTCGAATCGTCGATGCAGGCGCATCCACGCGCCGGCGTCGAGCACGGTGGCGATGTTGAGCAGGCCGAGGATATGCGACGGCGGTGTGACGATCTGCATGCGATCGACTGCCGTGAGACCCAGCGCCTGACGCCAGTGCCGGACGCTCACGGCCAGCGAACCATGAGTGTGCCGAACCGCTTTGGGCATACCCGTGGTCCCCGAGCTGAACACCAGCACGGCATCGGAATCCGCCGCGTGCTCCACCGGGGTTGGCTCCGCCGGGCTGATCGGATCGTCGAGGCTGAGCATCGGCATCAGGTCGGCCAGCAGCGGGCTGTCACCGACGGCATGGTCGGCGCGAGACACCTCGAGCGCATGGCCGATGTCGGCTGCTTTCCAGGCGGGGCTGATCAAGACCGCGGACGCACCGAGGCGCCAGATGGCGTGCACGGCGAAAATGAACTCGGGCCGGTTGGACGACATCAGCGCGACGCGCTGGCCGGCCCGCACGCCACGGCTCGCGAGAGTGCCTGCCAATCCGGCGGACAGCGCATCGACCTGAGATCGTGTGTAGATGCGGTCCTCAAAGGCAAGCACTCTCACGTCGCTCACGGCGCGGTCCGCTCGCACATGGTCAGTGACAATCCCATCAACAGGTCAACAAACGAGAACATGCTATCGCTAGTAGAGAACTGTATTCTCATCTGGGTAGAATGATACTGCGCAAACGCTGAGGAGAGAAGTGAGCACGGCGACGATCACGCTGGACGGTAAGACGGTGACCATGCCGGTCAACGAAGGCGAGACGGTGCTGGAGACCGCCCGCCGCGCCGGACTGACCCCGCCCTACAGCTGCGAAGCCGGCAACTGCGGAACCTGCATCGCAACACTCACCGACGGTCAGGTCAAGATGCGGGTCAACGAGGTGCTCGACGACAGCGAGATCGACGACGGCCTGATCCTGACCTGCCAGGGCGTGCCCGAGTCCGACGTGACCGTGACCTACGACGACTGAAACTCGTCGAGCGCCGGGGGCGGCAGATAGTCGGGCTCATATCCGACCACCCGCACCGGACTGCCGACCAGGCGGTAATCCCCTGCGGTGACGACGACCTCCGGTGTCGCATCGAGGGCGTCGGGTAGCGATCGCACCGCGGCCGCCGGGATACCCAGCGGACGCAACCGTGCCTCCCAGCCCGCCGCGGTGTCGGCGGCCAGCGCTCCGGTCACGATCGCCAGCACCTCATCGCGGCGCGCCGATCGCTCGGCCATCGTCGGGAAGCCGTCGATGCCGGCCTCGGCGGCGAAGATCTTCCAGAAGCCGTCGTGGGTGACAAACAGCGCCAGATACCCGTCCGCGGTCGGAAACAGCTGCGCGGGAACGTAAAACGAGTGCGCACCGAACGGATGCCGCCGCGGGTGCACACCGTCGTTGAGGTAGGCCGAGGCCCGGTAGTTCAGCTGCGAGAACATCACGTCGCGCAGCGAGACATCCACCTGCCCACCCTGCCCGGAGACGATCATCGCCAGAAGTCCCAGTGCCGCGGTCAACCCGGTGGAGTTGTCGGCCGACGAGTAGCCCGGCAGAGTCGGCGGCGCGTCCGGGTCACCGGTCATCGCGGCCACGCCGGTGGCTGCCTGGATCACGTAGTCGAAGGCGGGGTCGTCGCCGCCGTCCAGGCCGTAGCCGGTCAGCGCGACACACACGATCTTCTCGTTGTGCTTACGCAGCGCCTCGTAGGTGAGCCCGAACCGCCGGATCACCGAGGGCTTCATATTGACCAGCAGCGCATCGGATTCCGCGACCAGCTCACCGAGGCGCTGCTGCCCGGATTCAGAAGCCAGGTCCAGGCACACGCTGCGCTTGTTGCGGTTCAGGCTGGCGAAATAGCTGTCCCCGACCTGACGGGAGATCTCCCCGCCGGGCGGCTCGATCTTGATGACCTGCGCACCGAGATCTGCGAGCAGCATGGTGGCGTATGGCCCGGCCAGCATGGTGCCGACCTCGAGGATGCGAACACCGGACAGCGGAGCGGCGGGGCTCATCGAACCTCGGCGCCGAGCTGCGCAATCACCTCGCGCGTACGGTATTTCGATGCCACCAGTTCGTCACGGGTCTCCCCGATCGGCAACAGGCGCACCGAGAGGTCGGTGACCCCGGCGTCGGCGAACGCGCGGAACCGGGCCAGGATGGCTTCTTCGTCGCCGGCCGCGCAGAGGTCGCCGACGTTGCGTGCGTCACCGCGATCGAGCAGCTTCTGATAGTTCGGCGACGTCTCGGCCTCGGCAAGAATCCGGTTGGCCCGGTCCTTGGCCCCCTCGATCTCGGAGTTGGCGCACAGGCACACCGGGATTCCGGCGACGATGCGCGGGGCCGGCCGGCCGGCGTTGTCGGCGGCCTTGTTGATCCGCGGCGCGATGTGGTCGCCGATCGCGCGCTCGTCGGCCATCCACAGCACGGTGCCGTCGGTGAGTTCACCCGCGATCTGCAGCATCACCGGGCCCAGCGCAGCCAGCAGCACCGGCAGCGGTGATTCCGCCTGCAGCACAGTCGGATTGTGCACTGTGAAGGTGTCGTTCTCGACGTCCACGTCACCGGGGCCGGCCAGCGCGGCGTTGAGCACTTCGAGGTAGTCGCGGGTGTAGGACGCCGGCTTCTCGTAGGGCAACCCCAGCATGTCGCGGATGATCCAGTGGTGCGACGGTCCCACGCCCAACGCCAACCGGTTGCCGCTGCCGGCATGCACCGACAGCGCCTGGCGGGCCAGCGCGATCGGGTGCTGCGCCTGCAGCGGGACCACCGCGGTACCCAGCTCGATGCGCGAGGTGCGGGCGCCCATCTGGGCGACCATCGTCAGCGCGTCATAGTCGTTGGGCACCTGCGGCATCCAGGCGGTGTCGAAGCCCGCGGCCTCGGCCCACTCGATGTCGTCGAGCAACTTCTTCACCTTGCGGGCCATATCGCCCCGCTCGGCGCCGATCATCACACCAAGGCGCATTACTCACACCGCCTGTTCTGAGGTCAGGGCACGGACGTCGGTCACCAGGGTGTCGAGCGACGTTCCGGTCGGAAAGACCGCCGCGGCACCGACTTCCAGCAGCTTGGCCACGTCGCTCTGCGGTATCGTTCCACCGACGATCACCGCGATATCGCCCGCGTCGGCTTCGCGCAGTGCGTCGACGGTCCGCTTGGTCAACGCCAGGTGCGCACCCGAGAGAATCGAAAGCCCCACCACCGCAACATCTTCCTGCAAGGCGATCGACACGATGTCCTCGATTCGCTGCCGGATTCCGGTGTAGATCACCTCGAACCCGGCGTCACGCAGTGCGCGGGCCACGATCTTGGCCCCGCGGTCGTGGCCGTCCAGACCGGGCTTGGCAACGAGAATGCGAGCGCTCACTAGAAGACCACCGGCTGCTGGAATTCGCCCCACACCGACTTCAGCGTGGAGACCATCTCGCCCACGGTGCAGTACGCATTGGCGCAGTCGATCAGCTTGTGCATCAGATTGTCGTCACCTTCCGCCGCTTTGGAAAGGGCTGCCAAAGCTTCTTTCACGGCCAGCTCACTGCGTTCGGCCTTCACCTTTGCGAGCCGGCGCAGCTGCTTGTCGCGGCCCTCGGCGTCGAGTTCGTAGGTGGCCAGGTCCGGGGCCGGCTCGTCGACGACGAACTTGTTCACCCCGACCACGGGCCGGACGCCCGATTCCACGTCCTGATGAATCTTGTAGGCCTCGTCTGCGATCAGCCCCTGCAGGTAGCCGTCCTCGATGGATTGCACCATGCCGCCGTGGCTTTCGAGGTCGGACATGATCTCGATGATGCGTTCCTCGGTGGCATTGGTGAGGGCCTCGACGAAGTAGGAGCCACCGAGCGGATCGGCCACCCGGGCCACCCCGGTCTCGTAAGCCAGGATCTGCTGGGTGCGCAGCGCCAGCGTCGCGGACTCCTCGCTGGGCAGCGCGAACGGCTCGTCCCAGGCGGCGGTGAACATCGACTGCACGCCGCCGAGCACCGAGGCCAACGCCTCGTAGGCCACCCGGACCAGATTGTTCTGCGCCTGCGGGGCGTACAACGACGCACCGCCGGACACGCAGCCGAACCGGAACATCGCGGCCTTGTCGGTCTTGGCACCCCACCGTTCCCGCACGATCGTCGCCCAACGACGCCGTCCGGCACGGTATTTGGCGATCTCTTCGAAGAAGTCGCCGTGAGTGTAGAAGAAGAACGAGATCTGCGGGGCGAACTGGTCGATGGTCATCCGGCCGCGTTCGACGACGGTGTCGCAGTAGGTCACGCCGTCGGCGAGGGTGAACGCCATCTCCTGCACGGCGTTGGCGCCGGCGTCGCGGAAGTGCGCCCCCGCCACCGAGATCGCGTTGAACCGCGGCACCTCGGCCGCGCAGAACTCGATGGTGTCGGCGATCAGGCGCAGCGATGGCTCCGGTGGCCAGATCCACGTTCCGCGGGAGGCGTACTCCTTGAGAATGTCGTTCTGGATGGTGCCGGTGAGCTTTTCGCGCGGCACCCCCTTCTTCTCCGCGGCGGCGACATAGAACGCCAACAGGATCGCGGCTGTCCCGTTGATGGTGAAGCTGGTGCTGATGGCGTCCAGCGGGATGTCGTCGAACAGGATCTCGGCATCGGCGAGGGTGTCGACCGCGACGCCGACCCGGCCGACCTCTTCGCCGTACTCCGGATCGTCCGAGTCGTAGCCACATTGGGTCGGCAGGTCCAGGGCGACCGACAGTCCGGTACCGCCCTGCTCGAGCAGGTAGCGATAGCGCTCGTTCGACTCCTCGGCGGTCCCGAAGCCGGAATACTGGCGGAAGGTCCACAACCGTCCGCGGTAGCCGCTGGAGAAGTTGCCCCGGGTGAACGGAAACGCGCCTGGCGCGGGAGGATCGCCACTGCGGTCGGCCGGTCCGTACACCGGCTCCAGTGGGATCCCCGACGACGTGTGGGATAGGTGGTCCATCGGTGGATACCGTACTTGCAGTTTATGAGAATGCCAATACCGCTTTGGGCAAGTCGTGTGCAGAATCTGCTGAAAGTGCTGGTGAGGCTTCCGGCCCTACGAGCTGAGCCGCCCGGAGAGTAGATGCGCCTGCTCGAGCAGCAGCGTGCCGAGCTCCTGGCGCCGGTCCGGTCTGAAGCGGGTTTCCACCCCGGTGAGGCTCAGCGCCCATGCCGGCCGGCCGTTCTGGTCGAACACCGCCGCGGCGATGCCCCAGCTGCCCTCCACGATCAACGCCGGGTTGACCGCGTACCCCGTGAGACGGGTCGCCTCGATCCTCGCCCGGATCGACTCCTCGGTGTGCTCGTCACCCCAGTCGGCGGCGGGCAGCGCCCGCGAGAAATAGTCGTCGACCTCGTCGGCGGGCAGGTGGCTCAGGATCGCCAGCCCCGCTGAAGCCACCCCGAGGGGAAACCTGATGCCCTCGCGCAGGACGTGGGACCGCAGTGGGAAGCTGCCCTCGACGCTCAGCAGGCAGACCGTCTCGTCGCCGCGCCGGGCGGAGAAGAAGGCGCTTTCACCGGTCTCGGCGGCCAGGTGGGCGACCACCTCACGGGCCTTGTCGGTGACGTCGTACCGGTTGGCGGCAACGGCCCCGAGCAGATACATCTCGGGCCCGAGCAGCCATCGGCCGGTCGTGGCATCCCGGTCGATCAGCCCGGCTTCGGCCAGCGAGGTCAGCAGCCGGTGGGCGGTCGGGCGGGCGAGCGCGGCGGCCTTGCCCAGCTCCGTCGTCGATGCCCCGGCGGGTTCCGCGGACCCAACTGCACCCAGCAACGCGGCAACGCGTGCCACCACATTGGGTCTGTCGGTCACGGACGATGATCCTAGCGTTCACTGAGTGGACAGCCGGCCGATCGATTACCGCACCGCGAACACCTTCGAGGGTGTTTGCGACGCAGGGTTGACTGCTCACAGCGCTACTTGTTGAGTGAGCGCGACAGTGAGTGACGTTTACCCAGCGGACGCGAGGATCACAATGCCGGGCCCAGAACCACAGTGGAAGCAGTTCGCCTCGACCACGGCGGCACGCCACGGCGCTCCCGGCGGAGGCTACGCCGACCTGTGGCAGTGGTCGGTCGACCATCCCGCTCGGTTCTGGCGCGCACTGTGGGAGCACTTTGACATACGCGCCGAGGTTGGTCCCGCGTCGGGCGACGAGGCAGTGCTCGCCGACGCCACGATGCCCGGCGCCGTCTGGTTTCCCGGCGTCCAACTGAACTACGTCGACCAGATCCTGCGCCATACCGGGCGCCCCGGTGCGGCGATCATCGGCATCGACGAGGACGGCACCCGAACCGAGATCGGCTGGGCCGAGCTTGCCGGCCGGGTCGGCGCGGTGGCCGCGGAACTGCGCAGGCTCGGGGTGCAGACCGGGGACTGCGTGGCGGGATACCTGCCCGACGTCGCCGAGGCGATGATCGCGTTCCTGGCGACCGCGGCGCTCGGGGCGGTCTGGTCGGCATGCGGACAGGACTACGCACCGCAGGGTGCCGCCTCACGGCTGGCACAACTGGAACCCAAGGTGTTGTTCAGCGCAGACGGCTACCGACTCAACGGGCGCTGGTTCGACAAGCGCAGCGACACCGACGAATTACTGACCCTGCTGCCCGGCCGGCCGCACCTGGTGGTGCTCGACAGCGACGACTACCGCGCGCTCGTGGCCCATCCGGTCGCCCCCGAGGTCGCCGCCGTCCCGTTCGCCCATCCCCTGTGGGTGCTGTTCAGCTCCGGTACCACCGGCCGCCCGAAGGGCATCGTGCACGGTCACGGCGGTGTCGTGCTCGAACACCTGAAAGCGGCTGCGCTACACGGAGATCTAGGTCCCGACGACGTCTTCTTCTGGCAGACCGCGTTGAGCTGGATGATGTGGAATTTCCGGCTCGCCGGACTGCTGTGCGGCTCGACCGTGGTCTGCTACAGCGGACACCCCCTGTGTCCGGACGCCGACCGGCTCTGGCAGCTGCTGGAAGACGAGAAGGTCACCTACTTCGGCACCAGTCCCGGCCATCTGCTGGCCTCACGCAAGGCCGACCTGCATCCGGGCGCCCAACACGATCTGCGTCTCTTGACGACGATCGGCAGCACAGGCTCGCCGCTGCCGGCCGATCTGTTCGATTGGGTGCGCGAGCACGTCGGTGAGCACGTGGCGGTCTCCTCGATCAGTGGCGGCACCGACGTAGTGACCGCCTTCGCCGGCGGCACCGCCGGCCTGCCGGTGGTGCCGGGCGAGCTGACCACCCGTTACCTCGGGGTGGCTCTCTACAGCTGGTCACCCCGGCGAGAGCCGCTGGTCGATGAAGTAGGCGAGATGGTGATCACTGTGCCGATGCCGTCGATGCCGGTCGGATTCTGGAACGACGACGACGGGTCCCGTTACCGCGCAGCCTATTTCGATCACGAATGGGCGGACGGACCGGCACCGCACGTGTGGCGGCACGGCGACTGGGTGACCGTCACCGAGAGCGGCTCACTGATCATCCACGGGCGCAGCGACGCCACCCTCAACCGGCATGGGATACGGATGGGCTCGGCTGACATCTACGAGGTGGTCGAGGCGATCGATGCGGTGACCGAGGGGTTCGTCCTGGGCATCGACGGACCGGACGGCGCCTACTGGATGCCGCTGTTCGTCACGCTGGCACCGGGGCGGGCACTCGACGACGAGCTCGCCGACACCATCCGCTCGGCGATCCGCACCAAACTCTCTCCGCGCCACGTGCCCGACGCCATCATTTCCGCGCCCGGGATCCCGCACACCCGCACCGGCAAAAAACTGGAAGTACCGGTGACCGCGATCATGGCCGGGCACACCGACGTATCACTCGACCCGCGCTCGATCGACGACCCGGATCTGATCGACTGGTACCGCGAGAGGGGCGCCGAGCACACCTGGGGCTAGAACCCCGAAAGAATCACCGCGTTGGTGGTGGCGGCGGCGTGCCGCAGCTCCCGCGCGGCGCGGTAGGCATCCGAGTCGTACCAGGACTGCGCGGCTTCCACAGATTCGAACTCCAGCACGACGGTCTGGTGTCCGTGCCAATCGCCTTCGAGCACTTGCGGTTTGGCATCGACGGCGAGCACCTTGACGCCGCCCATCGCGGCACCGGCGGCTTTGCCATAGGCCTTCATCCCGTCCGGGTCGTGAATTTCCTCGGTCAAGATGACATATCCCTTGGAAGCCATAGCCATGCCGTTCCTCTCGTGTGAGAATCAGGTTCTCGTATTTCGGGTGACAGATTTCCACGCCACGAGGGGTGAACGCAATGACCAATGTCGACGCTGACACGGGAGTGCTTGCCGGCGAGCAGCGCATGCTCATCGACGGCGAGCTTCGGTACACCGACTCCGGGGCGTTGTTCGACGTCGAGCATCCGGCCTCCGAGCAGGTGGTCGGGCAGGCCACCGACGGAACGGTTGCCGACGTCGAGCGGGCGACCGCCGCGGCCCGCAGGGCGTTCGACCGAGGCGACTGGTCACGCGATCTGGAGTTCCGCCACCACTGCCTCACCCAACTTCACGAGGCACTCACCGAAGAACAGGAACGGCTGCGGCGCATCGTGATCACCGAGGTCGGCTGTCCGGTCTCGGTCAGCGGCTCCCAGATCGAGAGCCCGATCGCCGAGGTGAAGCACTGGGCCGACCACGGCCGCGACTTCGACTACCTGGTCGACACCGGGATCCACGAAACCCCGCTCGGGCCGGCGCGGCGCAAGATCCAGTACGACGCGGTGGGCGTCGTCGGCGCCATCACCCCGTGGAACGTGCCGTTCTACCTCAACATCGCCGAGACCGTCCCGGCGCTGATGGCCGGCAACACCGTGGTCCTCAAACCCGCGCAGCTGACGCCGTGGTCAGGCACCGAGCTGGGCCGGATCATCGCCGAGAAGACCGACATCCCGGCGGGCGTGTTCAACGTCGTCACCTCCAACGCCAACGAGGTGGGCGCGGCCCTGTCGGCCGATCCGCGGGTGGACATGATCACCTTCACCGGCTCGACCGCCACCGGCCGGGCGATCCTGGCCGCCGGCGCCTCGACGGTCAAGAAGACGCTGCTGGAACTCGGCGGCAAGTCGACCCACATCGTCTGCGACGACGCGGACTTCACCGCCTGCCTGCCGATGGCGGCGATGTTCGCCTGCGTCATGTCGGGCCAGAGCTGCATTCTGTCCAGCCGAGTCCTGTTGCCGCGCAGCCGTTATGCCGAAGGCCTGGAAATCCTCAAGGCGTCGATGGAGAACTTCCCCGTCGGCGATCCCTGGACCCCGGGCATCATGCAGGGCCCACAGATCAGCGGCATGCAACGCGACAAGACGCTGCGCCTGATCCGGTCCGGTATCGCCGACGGTGCCAGGCTGGTGACCGGCGGCGGCGTTCCGGAGAACCTGCCGACCGGCTACTACGTGCAGCCGACGCTGCTCGCCGACGTCGATCCCACCTCCGAGATCGCCCAGACCGAGATCTTCGGGCCGGTGATCACCGTGACGCCGTACGACACCGACGACGAGGCCATCGAGATCTCCAACAACACCATCTACGGACTGTCCGGCGACGTCACCAGCGGAGACGACGACCGGGCGTTGAACATCGCCCTGCGGCTGCGCACCGGCAGCGTGACCACCAATGGCCACTCGTTCTTCGGGATCACCAGCCCCTTCGGCGGCACCAAGCAGAGCGGTCTCGGTCACCGCAACGGCGATGAGGGCTACCGGGAATACCTGAACTCCAAGACGATCGGCGTGCGGCCCTGACCGCACGGGCCCGACTCGCCGCCGGCGTCGTCTACATTCGACAAGAACGGCTCTGGAGGCGCTCATGATCAAGCTCGAACTGCCCTACGTCACCGTGACGGTCGACGATCGGTTCCGCAACCGTCTGGCCCTGGTCGGCGACCGGCTGCGGGTCACGCTGACGGCGTATCTGCGAAACGCCGCCGACGACGTGGGCGGCCTTGGCCGCAAGGCAACCGCGGCCTGCCAGACCGCAGCCGTGCGCGTCGACACCGCGATGGCCGCGGCCAACGACCGCATCGCCTCGGAACCCGAGGTGCGCGTCCGGCACCTGAAAGTCGTATGACATGAGTGCACCCGCCGTCTTCATCACCGGAGCCGCTGCGGGTATCGGGCGAGCGACCGCTCTGACCTTCGCCCGAAACGGCTACCGGGTGGGCGCATACGACATCGACCTCGACGGGCTGGACCGGCTGCGCGACGAGATCGTCGCACTCGGAGGTGACGTCGCGATCGGCGAGCTCGACGTCACCAACGCCGATCAGTGGTCGGAACGACTGCGTGAATTCACCGGCAGCACAGGAAAACTCGATGTCCTGGTGAACAATGCCGGCGTCCTCACCACCGGCCCGTTCGCCGACGTCCCACTCGACGTTCACCGGCAGATGGTGGACATCAACTTCACCGGCGCCATGACGGGCTTGCATACCGCGTTTCCCTACCTGCGCGACACCCCGGGCGCCCAGGTGGTCAACATGTGTTCTGCCTCCGCGCTTTACGGCCAGCCCGAGCTCGCCACCTACTCGGCAACCAAGTTCGCGCTGCGCGCGCTGACCGAGGCGCTGGAACTCGAATGGCGCCGGTACGGCATCCGGGTGCTGGCGATGTGGCCGCTGTTCGTCAAAACCGCCATGACCGACGGCGTCGAAACCGGCAGCACCAAGTCGCTGGGCGTCAACCTGCAGCCCGACGACGTAGCCGCCGCGGTCTACTCGGCCACGCACCGCCGCGGGCGACTGGCGAAGGTGCACTATCCGGTTGGCCGCCAGACCACCGTATTGGCCGCACTGTCGCAGGTGTCGCCCAACTGGATGCAGCGGTTGATGACGAAGACGTTGACCCGCAGTTAACCGATCGCGGTGTACGGCTTCTTCGGCGGCTGCTGATTCTGCCGAAATGATTGGCACAGACCAAGATTGCTCGCCACACACGGCACGCCGTTGATGGTCGGGGCACTGCCCTCGAGATAACACTGGCCGCTGTACTGGTTGGTGACGTGCCCGGCCGGGCAGCCCTGCGCCACCGCCGTAGGCACTCCGCCAAAGACCCCGACCACCACACCGGCGCCGGCCACCAGATACCCGAGCCGTCGCCCCCGGCGCATCGTCATCGGCATACCCCCAAGGCCTTTCCGCAGCCAGCATACGCTTTTACGGCTTTGCCAGGACACGTGATTAGGATCGTGGGCATGCCGGAGCTGAACGACGATGTTGACGCGACGACGACGGCATCGCACCGTCCCACCCGCCAATCCGGATCCTCGGTGGGTTGGCTCGCGCCGGTCGCGTTGGTGATCGCGCTGATCGCGGTGGCCCTTGCCGGATGGGCTCTGTTCCGGCCGACTCCGTCGAATCCGGCTCCGGCCGCCGCACCGCAGACCGGTGACCCGAAGACCAACGCCTGCGACGCCTACCGCACGGTCAGTGCAGCGGTGTCGTTGCAGACCCACGTCGACCCGGGGGCTGAAATTCAGGGGGTGGCTGCCAACGCGCGGCTGGCCATGGCGGGCGGTGCGACCTACCTTCTCGCCCACCTGAGTCCGGCCACACCGGGCGATCTGGCCGACGCGATTCGCGGCTTCGCGACCGGGTTGCAGGATATTTCGATGAACGCGTTAGCCGGTGTGCCCAACACCGACCCGAAGCAGGCCGAGCGGCTGAGCAACGCGGAGAAGACGAACAGCAAGATCGCCGAACTCTGCAAATAGCCATTACGACGGCTTTTACAGGTTGAGTTCAGCTGGCGTTTGCACGAAGTTCGGCAGCGCGCCAAGTGGGGTCCAGTCCGGGGTAAGGGTTGTCTCCTTGGATTTCTCTGTCAGGGACCACTCGGCGCATTTGCCGGACTGAACGTCTTCTTCGAAGGGAATTCGACCTTGTCCAAACACCGCAAGAAATCGCTCCGAGTGGCTGCGCCAGCCTTCGTCACCACGGGCGTCGCCGGTGCTGCGATGGTGGGTGCGGCCGTCTTGTTCGCCACCACCGACGCCTCCACAACGGTGGCGTCCCCGGCGTACAAACTCACGTCAACCGAGTCGGATCTGCTGCTTTTCGGTAACAGCCTGGCCGGCAACAACTCCAAGACGGCCACCCCGACGGCCGCCGCCTCGGCCAACGCCGCCAACAACCTGGTCGGCCAGTTCATCGGCAACGGCACCGCCGAGCACCCCAACGGTGGCCTGCTCATCGGTAACGGCTACAGCTACAGCGCCGCAGACACCCAGTGCGCCTCCGCCTCCTGCAACGGTGGCCGCGGCGGCCTGCTGATGGGCAACGGCGGCAACGGATACAACGGCGGCAACGGCGGCAGCGCCGGGCTGTACGGCAACGGCGGTAACGGCGGCGACGCCACCAGCGCCGACATCAACGGCGGCGCCGGCGGCAACGGCGGCAACGGCGGTCTGATCGCCGGCAGCTCCTCCAGCGGCGCGCTGTTCGGCGGCGGCGGCGGCAACGGCGGCAAGGGCATCGCCGGCGGTGCGGGCGGCAACGGCGGCAACGCCGGACCGTTCGCCGGTAGCGGTGGCTCCGGTGGCGCCGGTGGCGCCAGCACGACCGCCGGGGTGGCCGGCGGCAAGGGCGGCAACGGCGGCGACGCCGCGAGCATGCCTGTCCTCGGCAGCGGCTCCGCGGGTGCGGGCGGCGCGGGTGGCGCGGGCTATGGCGGCGGTGCGGCCGGAACCGACGGCGGCGCAGGCGGTAATGGCGGCAAGGGTGGCTTCTACGGCTCTGCCACGGGCGGCGCAGGCGGCGCAGGCGGTGCAGGCGGTGCGGGCACCGCGACCGGCGGTAACGGTGGCACCGGTGGCACCGGTGGAACCGGTGGTCTGGGCTCGGGCAGCGGCGGTGCCGGTGGCACCGGCGGTGTCGGTGGCGCAGGCGGAACCGGCGCTGCCGGTAACGGCGGCACCGGTGGCTCGGGCGGCGCCGGAGGCGTGGCCGGTAACGGCGGCGCGGGCGCGGCCGGCGGCGACGGCGGCACCAGCACGACGGGTGCCGGCGGCACCGGCGGCACCGGCGGCAAGGGCGGCGTGGCCGGTAACAACGGTGGCGCAGGCGGTGCGGGCGGTAAGGGCGGCGGCGGCGCGACCGGTGGCAAGGGCGCCAACGGCGGCCTCGGCGGCTTCGGCGGCTTCAGCGGTGGCTCCGGCGGTGCCGGCGGCAACGGCGGTAATGGTGCGACCACGGGCACTGGCGGCGCAGGCGGCACCGGTGCGACCGGCGGTGGCAGCGTGATCACCGGCGGCAAGGGCGGCAACGGCGGCACCGGCGGCAAGGGCGGCGCCACCTCCGGCAAGAGCGGCCAGCTCGGCTCCGGCGGCCTCGGCCCGACCGGCGGCAAGGGTGGCACCGGCGGCGCCGGCGGATAACCCGTCAGAACACGAATCGGCCCCCTCCGAAAGGAGGGGGCCGATTTCGACTCAGCGCCTTGAGGTTTGAGTCAGGCGCGCGCGCCGTTCATTGCACACGCCATCTGCACATTGTTGGCGTCGGTGTTCATGTCATTCGCAGTCGAGTTCAGCGAGTCACCGCCGCCACGAATCCCCATGATTATCAACAGCTTTGTGGCCCGTAACGACCACGACCGCATGGGGGCCGCGATGTCATTGGGCAGACCGGGCGCCGACGCTGCCGACATGGCGGCAGCGGCGGACTCACGCAATGCGGTACGGCCGTAGACATTTGCGTTGGCAACGTTCGGATCGTCGTAGTTGACGCTGTTCCCGCTGCCGGCCGAGTCGTAAGCAAAGTCCTCGTAATACGACGACGCATGGTCCAGCGCCATCCCGAACTGCTTGCAGGCGTCGGGTACCGCACTGGAGGGAGCCGCATCCGGCGGTGCATCCAGGGGCGGGGCGGCGACAACCGCCGCGACGGCCCCGGGTGCGGGTGCCGGCTGGTCGGTCTGCGCATCAGGATCGGCAAGCGCGGCAGGTGCGTTCAACAATGCCGAGGCCGACATCAGCACTGTGGCAGTCAGAATGCGACCGTATTGCGGTGATCTCATTGCTTCCTCCTGGATCGTGGGCTCCCCCGAACCGTCCGGCTGGAAGTTCCAAACCAGCCCAACCCGGAATCCGTTGCGTCAGGGTTCCGTAGGGTCAGGACGACAGCGATGATCGACGTAATACCTGTCGAGATGGTTAACGGGTGACCAACAAATGGGGCCCCCGGAGGATCCATCGGGTGTATCCATCACCCGCAACGCACGGAGTTGGTACCACCTTGAGACCCTATCGCACCTCTTCAGCGATCGGCGGCCCGAAATGACGCTCGGTAGACGGTAATCGGGCGGGAATTGTTGGGGCGGCGTTAACCATCCAGTCACCAGCCAACTCAATGATTCCTCCGAACGACACAGTGGTTATCAACTACGAGAGGCGCCAACACGACATGTTGAAACGCTTTGCCGCATTGGCTGGAGTCTGCCTGCTGGCTCCCATCGGGGCGGCGCCGCTGGCGCTGGCCGACCCGCCGGCCGATCCCAACGTGGCACCTGTTGCCAACGCAGCCCCCGCGCCCGGCGGGCCCGCGGGACCGGTGCCGTCGGCTGCGCCCGGAGTTCTCAGTACGCCCGATGGCTGGGTGCTCAACGTGTCGGGCAAGGACGAGTCCATGGAACCGGTTTCCTCCCTGACCAATTCACCATGGTCCCGTGAGTACCTGGTAGACGGCACCTTCACCGGATCGGTGACCGGCGGCGGCAGCACCAAGCTTGCCGGCGGCACCCTGGAGGCCGGATACCAGATCGGCTGCGGCATCATCCAGGACGACATCGAGTCGATCGCCACCGGCGGCATCACCCCAGGCGTGGGCATTCCGATCGTGAACGGCTCACTGCTGCCCGTCACCCTCGGCCTGTCGGCGTCCTACCAGATGAAGATCGACCTCAAGCCCGGCGTCGTGAACATCGTTCCGGTGGGCAAGAAGTCGTTCAAGGGCACCGCGCCGCGAATCTCCATCACCGGCTTCCGTATCAAGATCGACGGTTGCGCAGGGCAGTCCTTCATCCGCTCGTACGCCACGCTGACCAGCTCCACCGACAACACCGACGACGTGGTCACCTACCTCGGCGTCACGAAAGCCGTTTAACAACTTCACATTGTCGTTCTCGCACTCGGCTGCCCGTCACGACGCGGTGGTGGGCAGCCGAAATGCACTACCTGGGCATTACCCGCGAGAACGCCCAGTGGATGAGTCCGGGGCGCTGACTGTTGACGCCCCGTTCACCGACTGGACACCCGAAAAATCCATGATTCCCAAAGAAATTCACCAGTGACAGACGGAAGGCGCCGACAGGATATGTTGCATCGCTTTGCCACCGCGGCTGCAGTTTGCATGCTGATCCCGATGGGAGCGACCCCGCTCGCGTTGGCCGACCCGGCCGATCCGGCGGCGCCGCCCGTCGCTGACGCAGGTGCTCCTCCCCCACCACCGGACAACGGTGCCGTCGCCTCTGAGGTTCCCGGCATCGCCAAGACGCCCGACGGCCGCACGCTCACCGTGGTCGCCAAAGACGAGACGCAGCTGCCGGTGGCACCGCTGACGACGTCGCTGTCCTCGCGCGACTGGATTGTCGGTGGCACGTTCACCGGCACCACCACCGGGTCGGTGTCGGGCGGCACGCTCGAGGCCGGCTACCAGGTCGGCTGTGGCGTCGAGATGGACAAGGTCAAACTGATCGGCTCGGTCGGCGCCAGCCTGGGCAACGCCAGCCTCGGCACCGGCGGGCTCTCGCTCCCCGGCTCCATCAGCTTCCCCGTCCAGGGACAGATCGAGGTCGATCCCCGCCCAGGCACGATCACCAACGTCGTCGTCGACAAGAAGTCCTTCAAGGGCACCTCAGCCCGAGTGACGCTGAAGGACATTCACATCAAGATCGACAACTGCGTCGGTGCGTCGTCACTCCGCTCGTACGCGGTGTTGACCAGCTCGGGCACCGATGCCGACGACATCGTCGCCTACTACGGCCTCACCAAAGTCTTCTGACAGCGGTACGCCAGATGCACAGGATGTTCGTCAAGGGCGTGGTCCTAGCCGCGCTCGCTGTCGGAGCGGCGGTCGCACCCGTGGCGACCGCCGCCGCCGACGACCTGCCGCCAGCCGACCCTGGGGCGCCGCCCTCGCCGCCTCAACAGCAGGGTTTTCTTCCCCGCCGGGGGCTTTGCAGGACTCGATCAACGGATTCGCGGGCATCCTCGGCGGCCCGGCAGGCAACCAGTTGCTGCTCGGCCAGACCCCCACCCCGGCGCTGGCGGGGACCGCCCCCGCGGCGCCGCCGAGTGCCGACATCCTCAACGGCGCGCAGTTGTTGATGGCGCAGAACAACAGCATGCCCACCCCGGACCAGCAGTCCCCGTATCAGCTGGGACCGGGCGCGGACGGCCCGTTCGCCCGGGTCAATCAGTGGAAGGGCGTGCACGCCTTCCTCCACGGGGCGCTTGGGCGCATGCCCGCCGACCAGCTCGGGCAACCGCTGCCGGGAACGGCTCCGCCACCGGGCACCAACATCCCGGCCGGGCCTGAACAATTCCTGCCCGATCCGGCGGCGCCCCCGCCGCCCGGAGATCCCGCGGCCCCGGTGGCTCCGCTCGCGCCCGCGGACCCGGCACTGCCACCTCCGCCGGCTCCGATCCCCTGATCGGATCCTCGCCGCCGTTCGCAGCATCGTCGCGGCGAATGCCGACTACGGTGTGACGAGGATCGAGGCCAGGAGGACAGAGCGGGATGAGCACGGGCGACCGGACGCTGGTGTCGACGTTGGCGTTTGCCGCCGCGACCTGTGCCGCCCTCATCGGTTCACCAACGGCCGCGGCCGATCCCGATCCTGGGGCGCCTGCGCCGCTGCCGCCGAACGCGTCGGTGGGCAGCGTCCTCGCCCAGAGCGGTGAGCCGGCGGCCGGGCCACTCGGGCTGCCTGATCTGTCGGCGTACGCACCGGGACTTCTGCTGGGGCAGAACCCGGTTCCGTCGGCGCCCGGTGCACCGAACGCCGCAGCACCTCCGGATCTGCACGCCCTGAACAACCAATACCTGCTCCCGCAGAACGTCGCCCCCGCCGCGCCCGGACAGGGTGAACCCGATATCGGGATCGGCCCGTCCGCCGACCAGCCCGGGACCGGCCGACTGGCTTTCCTGCACCGGTTGCACGCGATGTACTCCGAGGGCGCCCTCGACGGCGCGCTGCTCGGCCAGGTCCCCGACGAGCAACTTGGCGAGCCGCTGCCCGGCACCGCGCCCGGCGTGGAAGTCAATGTGCCACCCGGACTCGGCTTTGCGCTGGCAGATCCGGCTGGTGCGGCACCCGCACCCTGAGTGGCGACGGTGCCGACTGAGCGCGACGCGCCCCCGCCATTCACCCAACGGCAAAGTGCCGGGACGGTTCTGGTGCTAGCATCCGAAACCTATGCCTGCTAACGCCCCGCGCGTGATCGTCGAGCCAGACGACGGTTTGGAACCGGTCCGCGAATTCATCATGAGCGCGCAAAAGTCGCTTCTGATAAAGCAATTCACCTTCACCGAGCCCAGCCTGATCGAGGCCGCCGTCGACCGGAAGAAGGCCGGGGTCGATGTGCGGATCATGCTCAACCCGCAGCGCTCGGGTGGTGACCGGGCGAACGACGAGAGCTATGAGGCGTTCAAGAGCGCCGGCATCGACGTCCAATGGTCCAGCCCGAAATTCTATGTAACGCACGAGAAGTCGATCGTCGTCGACGACAGCGCGGCAATGGTCGCGACCTACAACCTGATGATCAAGTACTTCACGCTTACCCGTGACTACGGCATCATCACCCACGATCCGCAGCACATCGCCCAGATCGTCGAGGTGTTCAACGCCGACTGGGAACATCGAGACTTCACACCGCCCAGATACGAAGGACTGCTGTGGAGTAACTCCAATTCCCGATACCACATGGCGCGGTTCATCGACTCCGCTGAGCGCAAGCTGTACATCCAGCACCCCAAGTACGTGGACGCCGTGATCCTCGACCACATCGCTGCGGCCGCCCACCGCGGCGTCCGGGTGAGGGTGCTGTGCGGGGGCAAGCACGGCATCAGCGAATGGGACATCCTCGATACGTTCGCCTCGCTGCGCACGCTGCGCCGGTTCGGTGTCGAGGTGCGCAAGCAGAAGAACCTGCGAGTGCACGCCAAACTGCTGATCATCGATGGCCGAGAGGTTCTGGTCGGGTCGATGAACATCGATCGCAGTGCCTTCGACCTTCGCCGCGAACTCGGTGTCACCACCGATGACCCGGACGTGGTCGCTCGCCTCAAAGAGGTCTTCAAGAGCGACTGGCAGGTCTCCAGCCATTACGAGCCACCCGACCCGCTCGAAAAGGTCCGTCCCGTCGAGGACGAGTTTCCGCACGACCATGACCTGGTCCATGAGTGAGACCGGTTCGACCCGGGAGAAGGTCTCACTCTTCGAGATCGCGCGGACCTTCAACCACATCGCGCTGGCGTCGTTCGGCGGCGGTCTGGGCGCCTGGTCGCGCGAGGTCATCGTCGTCGAGAAGCAGTGGCTGGGTGAGGAGGAGTTCCTCTCCGCGATGACAATGTGCCGGATCGTGCCCGGCGCCAACCAGGTGAACCTGGCGGTCTTCGTCGGAACCAAGATGAAGGGTCTCGCCGGCGCCGTCGCTGCGGTGATCGGGCTGTGCCTGATGCCCGTCGCGATCGTCCTGACGCTCGGCTTCGTCTACTTCACCTTCAAGGAAGTGCCCGCGATCAAAGGCGCACTGCACGGTGCCTCGGCGGCCGCCGTCGCACTGACCCTGGCGATGGTCATCCAGACCGGTCAGAAATGCCTCAAAGGTCTGATGCCGGTTGCCTTCTTCCTGGCCAGCTTCGTCCTCAACGGTGTGCTCCGCTGGCCGCTGCTGCTGACGCTGGCGATCCTGGCGCCGCTGAGCCTGATCTGGGCCTGGCCCCGCAAGAAGCCGGAAACGGTCGACGCGTGAAGACCTTCCTGGCGCTGACCGGCATGTTCGGCTCGTTGTCGCTGCTGTCGATCGGCGGCGGAAACACGGTGCTGCCCGACATGCACCTGCAGGCGGTGACCGGGCACCACTGGCTGACGAACTCCCAGTTCGCCGACATCTTCTCGATCTCCCAGGCCGCACCGGGCCCGAGCATCCTGATCGTGGCGCTCGTCGGGTACGCGGCCGGCCTCGGCGTCTTCGGCGTCGCCGGCGGCATCGTCGGCGGCGTGCTGGCCACGATCGCGATGGTGGTCCCCGCGGCGGGCCTGATGTACCTGATCACGGTGTCCTGGCAGAAGGCCCAGAAGTCCAAGCTGCGCTACGCGGTGGAGAAGGGCTTCGCTCCGCTGACCGTGGGGTTGATCCTGGCCAGCTCGCTGGTCATGAGCAAGGCCGCCGACCATGACTGGCGGGCGTATCTGATCACCGGCGTCGCCACCCTCATCTTCGTGCGGACCAAGACCAATCCGCTGATCGTGGTGGGCGCCGCGGCACTGCTGGGCTACGTCGGCTTCGTCTGACGGGTGGTCAATGAGACCTCCCCGGTGAAAGTCGGGATAGGTTGCAGCGGTGCGAGTTGACGGACGCGATGTTGCCATCTCCGGCGACGTGCTGCTGCCGCTGACCCGGCGGACCAACGACATCGTGCGGCTCTCGCTGGCGACCCTGGTCCTGGTGATCGTGATCACCAGCTCACTGATCACCCGCAACGACTGGGTCGGACTCGAGAAATCCGTCTCGCGCATCGTGGGTGTGCTCACCCCCACCCAATCCAACCTGGTCTATCTGGCCTACGGCGTCGCGATCCTGGCGTTGCCGTTCGTGATCCTGATCGGGCTGATCGGCGCGCGGCAGTGGAAGTTGTTCGCCGCGTATGTGGCCGCCGGGTTCCTGGCCGTGTTCTCACTGTCGATCACCGGCAACGGGATCGCCGCGCCCCGCTGGCATTTCGACCTTTCCGAGCGACTGTCGACCACGCTGTCGCAGTTCCTCGACGATCCGCGCTGGATCGCGATGCTGGCCGCGGTCCTGACCGTCTCGGGACCCTGGCTGCCGGGCCGCTGGCGACGATGGTGGTGGACGCTGCTGCTGGCGTTCGTGCCGATCCACCTTGTGGTCAGCGCGGTGGTGCCGGCTCGCTCACTGCTCGGACTCTCAGTCGGCTGGTTCGTTGGCGCGCTGACCGTGTGGGTGGTCGGCACCCCGGCACTCGAAGTCCCCCTCGACGGGACCGTGCGCGCGCTGGCCCGCCGTGGATTTCTGGTGACGTCGCTGACGGTGGTGCGGCCGGCCGGGTCCGGGCCGTTGGAGTTGGCGGGCGCCGACGACTCCGGCTCGCGGGTTGTCCTCGAGATGTACGGGCCCAATCAGCGCAGTGGCGGTGCCCTGCGCCAGTTCTGGCGCTGGCTCATCCTGCGTGACGCCGAGACCGCGCCGCTGCAGGCCTCGATGCGCCGCGCGGTCGAACACCGCGCGCTGATGACGATCGCGGTCGGCGACCTCGGGGTGTCCAACACCACCACGATGGTGGTGGCCGCGCTCGAACGTGGGTGGACGTTGTTCGCGCACACCCCGCCGTTGGGCTCCCCCATCGGGTCGGCCTGTGACGAGGCCGTGGTGACCTCGGTCTGGGGGTCGCTCGGAGTGCTGCACCGCCACCAGATCGCGCACGGCGACTTGCGTTTCAAAGAGATGACGGTCGACTCCGGGAAGGTGTTGTTCGGCGGATTCGGCAACTCCGAATACGGCGCGACCGACGAGCAACTGCAGTCCGACATCGCGGCACTGCTGGTGACGACGTCCGACCGGTTCAGTCCCGAAGCCGCCGTGCAGGCCGCCGTCCACACCCTGGGTAAGGAAACCGTCCTCACCGCATCGCGGCGCCTGACCCGAGCCGCGGTGCCGGCCCGAATTCGCAAGTCCGTCAACGATCCCAAGGCCGTCATGGCTGCCGCCCGCGATGAAGTCAAACGGCAGACCGGCGCTGACGAGATCAAGACCGAGACCATCACCCGGTTCACCCGCAAGCAGGTCATCCAGCTGGTCCTGCTGGTCGCACTGGTCTACGTCGCCTACCCCTTCATCAGCACGGTGCCCACCTTCTTCAGCGAGCTGCGGAATGCGAACTGGTGGTGGGCGCTGCTCGGGCTGGCCGTCTCCGCGCTGACGTATGTCGGTGCGGCAGCGGCACTGTGGGCGTGCGCATCCGGGCTCGTCAGCTTCCGGAATCTCGTGATCATGCAGTTCGCCAACACCTTCGCCGCCACCACCACCCCGGCGGGTGTCGGCGGCCTGGCGCTGAGCACCCGCTTCCTGCAGAAGGGTGGGCTGGGCGCGCTGCGCGCCACCGCCGCGGTAGCGCTGCAGCAGGCGGTGCAGGTGATCACCCATGTGACCCTGTTGATTCTGTTCAGCGTCGCCGCCGGCGCGACCGCCGACCTGTCCCACTTCGTACCGAGCACCACCCTGCTGTACCTGATCGGCGGCGTCGCGCTCGGCATCGTGGGCACCTTCCTGTTGGTCCCCAAGGCACGCCGGTGGCTCGGCACGGCGTTGCGACCCAGACTCCAGGAAGTCGGTCGTGAGCTGCTGGACCTGATGCGCGAGCCCAAGCGATTGGCCATCATCGTACTCGGTTGTGCCACAACAACTCTGGGAATGGCACTGGTGCTATGGGCCAGCATCTCGGCATTCGGCGGCGACACCACTTTCGTCACGGTCACCATCGTCACCATGGTCGGCGGCACACTGGCGTCGGCCGCGCCCACCCCCGGCGGTGTCGGCGCGGTCGAGGCCGCCCTGATCGGTGGACTCGCCGCCTTCGGCGTACCTGCCGCCGTCGGCGTTCCCGCGGTCTTGCTCTATCGCGTTCTGACGTGCTGGCTGCCGGTGTTCGCGGGCTGGCCCATCATGCGCTGGCTCACCGCGAGAGAGATGATCTGAGCGCACCTGCGTAGCGTGGAGACGTGCGAACGACGCGTGCCCTCGCGGTGATGTTGGCGCTGGCCCTGGTGTTGTCGGCGTGCAGCGGGTCCGGCCGGCGAGTCACCGACTCGGCCTGGCCACCCTCGACCGGGCGGGGCCCGTGCGCGGTGAGCAAGCAGACCGACGTGCCGGCCCGGATGCGCGACGGAACCGTGCTGCGCGCCGATGTGTACCGCCCGGAAAGCTCCGGCCCGGTTCCGGTGATCCTGATGCGCACCCAGTACGGGAAGTCCGGCGCCCAGGTCCAGCCGTCGCGCTACCAGACACCCGACTGGTTCGCGTCGCACTGCTATCTCGTTGTCATTCAAGATGTTCGGGGGCAGGGCAGCTCCGGGGGCACCTTCAGCGAGTTCACCCACGATCGCGACGACGGCTATGACTCGGTGGAGTGGGCGGCCGCGCTGCCAGGGTCGAACGGCAAGGTGGGCATGTACGGCTCGTCGTATGTCGGCGCGACCCAATGGCTGGCTGCCACGACAGCGCCCCCACATCTGGTCACCATCGTTCCGGCGAACACCGCCTCGGACTATTACGACGGCTGGATGTACGAGGGCGGCGAGTTCCGGCTGGCGTTCGTGCAGCCCTGGGCACTCGGCTTGGCCACCACCGCGGCAGAGAACCGGCGCGACGACCCGACTGCCGCAGCACTCAAGGCCGCCGCGGCGGACTCGACCCGATGGCTGAACTTTCTGCCCTACCGTGCCCTGCCGCCGCTGCAGCCTGCGAATCCTGCTGTGGCACCGTGGTATTTCGACTGGATCGCGCATTCGACTCGGGACGACTTCTGGCGGCAGTGGAGCATCCGCGACCGCTATCCGTCGGTTCGGGTGCCGGTTCTCGACGTCGAGGGCTGGTACGACGCATTCCTCGCCGGCGGCATTGAGAACTTCACCGGGATGGTGAAGTCCGCGGCCACGCCCGAAGCCCGGACGAACCAACGGCTCGTCATCGGCCCCTGGGACCACGTGGACTGGGGCAGGCCAGGTTCGGAACCGGCGCCACTGCTCAAGGACATCGGCCCCGTCGGCGCCACTCCGATCAACGAGCTGATGCTGCAGTGGTACGACCACTTCCTCAAGGGGGCGGATAACCATGTGTCGGACACCCCGCGGGTGGACTACTTCCTGATGGGCGCCAACCGCTGGAAGTCGGCGCCGAGCTGGCCGCTGCCCCAGACCCGGTGGACTCGCTATTTCCTCTCCGGCGACGGCCAGATGGATTCGCGCACCGGCACATTGACCACGACAGCAACCGCCGTCGGCCAGACGCCGGACCGGTACGTCTACGACCCGACCGATCCGGCTCCCAGCGTCGGCGGACATTCCTGTTGTGGTGCCCGGTCGGGCCCGCAGGGGCCCTACGACCAGATACCGGTCGAACAGCGTTCTGATGTGTTGGTCTACAGCAGCGATCCGTTGTCAGCCGACACCGAGGTGACCGGACCGGTGACGGTCGACCTGTGGGCGTCGTCGTCGGCCGTCGACACTGACTTCACCGCCAAGTTGATCGTGGTCAAGCCCGACGGCGATGCGATCAACCTCAACAACGGGATTGTGCGGACGGCGTTCCGCGACTCGTTGTCCGACCCCCACCCCGGTGTGGCGAACCAGCCCTACGAGTACCACATCGCGATCTGGCCGACGAGCTATGAGTTCGGCGCCGGCGACCGGATCCGAGTGGAGATTTCCAGCAGCGACTATCCGCAGTTCGCACCGAACCCGAACACCGGTGAGCCGTTCGGGCAGAGCGCCGCAACGCAGCAGGCAACGCAGACCATCCTGCACGACGCCGCTCATCCGTCGGCCGTCGTCATCCCGGTGATCCCGGGTGGCGATGCAGGGTCGGACCGCTTCCCGATCGGTTGATGGCACGCATCAGAGAAGCGAAGATTGTGGCCATCAGTGGCCGGAGAGAACGACCTGGCGACCTATTCGGCCACGTCCGTGGCGAACGTCAGGTCAGCGCGATTGGCGAGATGCGTCGGCGGCCATGCCGATGAAAATTGCGTAGGCGGCAGACATCGCGATCTGATCGATCTTGTCGCTGTCTCCGCCAAGTTCGCGCACCTGGTCGGCGATCGCATAACGGATCAGGTCAACAGACGTCATCATCGGATCGCTCACCGGTACTCCACTCTCGGTGCCAGTTTCTTCTCGGTTGTCAGGAAGAGCCGCGGTGTCGCCGCCGCGAAGAAAACGACATCTGCAACTTTGCCCAACTCGATCACCGTAGCTCCGTTCGTCATCAAGTACCTGAGACCGAGCTTAGAGTTCAAAAGTTAGTCTAGCTAGTAGATTAGCTTTGTGACCGACGTGAGATCCGGTCGAGACTTTAGGCGTTGTGACGCACGCCACGAGGGCCAATTGTGCGGGCGGAGGGACTCGAACCCACACGCTCTTTCGAGCAATGGCACCTAAAGCCATCGCGTCTGCCATTTCGCCACGCCCGCAGGACTCCGGAGTCTACCGGGCGCATCGCCCAGGATTCGCCGGTGCGCGGGCCCCGGCCCAAAGTGCTGAGCGCCACTCACCGGTGAACCCATAACCGCTGGCAGGGTACCGTCGTGGTGTGTCCACGACCCGCCGCCGCAGGTTCGCGCTGATCCTTTTGGTGATCATCGCCGCGTGCGGCTGCCTGGCCCTGGGCTGGTGGCAGTGGAGCAGATTCGAGTCGACGTCGGGCAGCTTCCAGAACCTGGGCTACGCCCTGCAGTGGCCCATGTTCGCCGGATTCTGCGTGTACGCCTACCGCAAGTTCATCCGCTACGAAGAAGAAGGCGTGCCCGAGCCGCCGACGGACGCCGACTCCATCACCGAGATCCCCGCCGGACTGCTCCCCGAACGGCCCACGGCCGGCGCCGCGTCCGATGAGGCCGACCCCGCAATGCGTGAATACAACGCCTACCTGGCCGAACTGGCCCAGGCCGACAAAGCCCAAGAAGATCAGAACAGGACCATCGCATGACCGCACCCGAGTCGCCCAAAGCAGACGAGCAGGCGGGCGTCCCGAACGAAACGATCCGCAAAGCCCTCAACGGCTACCGGCTCCTGGCCTGGACGACGGGCCTATGGCTGATCGCGCTCTGCTACGAGATGGTGCTGAAGTACATCGTGAAGGTGGACGACCCGCCGACGTGGATCGGCGTGGTGCACGGCTGGGTCTATTTCATCTACCTGCTCTTCACCGCGAACCTCGCGGTGAAGGTGCGCTGGCCGATCGCCAAGACCATCGGTGTGCTGCTGGCCGGCACCATCCCGCTGCTCGGCATCATCGTCGAGCAGGTGCAAACCCGGGAGCTGAAGACCCGCTTCAACCTTTGATCAGCGGGTCGTCGGACAGCTCGAGTTCGTCGGCCGACCAATCGGCGACGGTGTCCGTGCGAGTCGGGATCGTCATCGCGACAACGGCCGCGAGCGCGGCAACACCGGCAGCAATCAGCAGCGCCGTTCGCAGACCGTGCAGCGACGGCACGACGTGCCCGGCATAGGTGATCGTCATGGTCGCGAGCACGACACCGATGACCGCGCTGGACACCGACGTGCCCAAAGATCGGGCGAGCGCGTTGATTCCGTTGGCGGCGGCCGTCTCGGACACCGGCACCGCGGCGTTGATGAGCGCGGGCAGCGACGAGTAGGCGAACCCGACGCCGAAGCTCACGACGACGTTGACCACCATCACCGCCGCGGGACTACCGAGTAGCCACAGCGCGCCCAGATAGGCGGCCGCGATGATCGCCGAACCGCACACCAATGTGAACTTGGGACCGCGCCGGCCGGCGGTACGCGCGGCAAGCGGAGCCGCGATCATCATCGCGAGACCGCCCGGAGCCATCCACAGACCGGCCTGCAGCATCGACTGTCCCAGGCCGAATCCGGTTCCCGCAGGCAGCTCGAGCACCTGCGGACCCACCAGCGACAGCGCGAACATCGAAAAGCACACCAGGACCGCCGCGATGTTGGTGGTCAGGACCGGCCGCCGCAGCGTGGTGCGCAGATCCACGATCGGCGATGCGGTCCGGAACTGCCACCGGGCGAAGACGGCGAACACCGCGACGGAGAGCACGAACAGCGACAGCGTCGTCGAACTCGTCCAACCCCACGTCGAGCCTTTGGAGATCGGCAGAAGCAGGGTCACCAACCCCACCGCCAGCAGCAGGGTGCCCAGCGGGTCGAACCGGTCAGCCGAGCTGGCCGGGACGTCGGGCACCAGGAAGGCGAACAGCAGCATTGCCAGGATGCCGAGAACGCCTGCGCCCCAGAACAATGTGTGCCAGTCGGCCTTCTGGGCGACCACCGCCGACAGCGGAAGGCCCATCGCGCCGCCGACACCCAGTGACGAACTGATCAGCCCCATCGCCGGGCCGACCCGCTCGGGGGGCAGGGCCGAGCGGAGCACACTGATGGCCAGCGGAATGATCGGCAAGGCCAGCCCCTGCAACCCGCGCCCGATGATGAACGGCACCAGAGAACTGGTGACCGCGGCCAGCAGGGAGCCGGCGGCCATCGCACCCGCACAGATCATCAACATCGGCTTGGGGCCGTGCATGTCGCCGAGGCGCCCGAACACCGGCGTGGCGACCGCCGCGGTCAGCAGGGTGATGGTGATCGTCCACGACGCGTTGGACGGGTTGGTGTGCAACAGCATTGGGAGCTCGGGAATGAGCGGGATCATCAGCGTCTGCGTCAACGACACGCTGATCCCGGCCGCCGCCAGGACGGCGATCAGAACACCGGGGTGCGCCGCCCGGACCGAGTGACGACCCACTCGAGCATCATGACACAGGTTAGATGCGCTAGGAAAATCTCGTTCCACTCACCTGAACAGCGAACTCAGGGCCGGGATGAGCAGCGCCAGCGCCCGGCCGCGATGCGACGCCGCGTCCTTCTCCGCCGGGCTGAGCTCGGCCGCGCTCCGGCTCTCCCCTCGGGAATGAACAGCGGGTCATAGCCGAAGCCGCCCGCACCGCGCGGCTCCCGGGCGATCGCCCCGTTCCACTCGCCGCGCACCACCGCGTTGTCGGCGTCGCCGGGGCCGTAGACCAGTGCGCACGCCGACACGAACGCCGCCGATCGCCGCTCGTCGGGTACGTCACGCAATTGGGCCAGGAGCAATTCGTTGTTGGCGGCGTCCTCGCCATGCGTTCCGGCCCATCGCGCCGAAAGCACGCCGGGCATCCCGTTGAGGGCGGCGACCGTGAGCCCCGAGTCGTCGGCGACGGTCGGCAACCCGGTCGCCATGTAGCCGTCGCGAGCCTTCGCGAGCGCATTCTCCTCGAAGGTGGCGCCGGTTTCGGGCGCCTCGTCGAAAGGCGGCACATCGTCGAGCGAGACCAGGGTCAGCCCGGCCAGCCCGGCGGCGTCGAGGACCCGGCGCAGTTCGGCCAGCTTCTTGGCATTGCGGCTGGCCACGAGTAGGCGGCTCAGCTCAGCTCCCGAACGCCTTCTTCGACGGCGCACCCTCGGGCAGCACACCGGGATACGGCAGGGCCAGGGCTTCGCGCTGCACGGCGAACAGGGTCTCGCACGCGCCGAGGGCGGCGTCGAGCATCTTGTCCAGCGTCGAACGCGGGAACGTCGCGCCTTCCCCGGTGCCCTGGACCTCGACCAGTGTTCCGGTGTCGGTGGCGACGATGTTCATGTCGACCTCGGCGCGCGAGTCCTCCTCGTAGGGAAGGTCGACGCGAACGCGGCCGTCGACCACCCCGACGCTGACCGCCGCGATGGCACACGACAGGGGACGCGGGTCGGACAGTTTGCCTGCCGCCGCCAAGTACGTGACGGCATCGGAGAGCGCGACGTAGGCACCGGTGATCGCGGCGGTGCGGGTTCCGCCGTCGGCCTGCAACACGTCGCAGTCGATGGCGATGGTGTTCTCGCCGAGCGCGGCCAGATCGATGCAGGCCCGCAGCGAACGGCCGACCAGCCGGCTGATCTCCTGGGTGCGTCCGCCCACGCGGCCCTTCACCGATTCGCGATCCGACCGGGTGTGAGTGGCTCCGGGCAACATCGCGTACTCGGCGGTCAGCCAGCCCAGTCCGGAGCCCTTGCGCCAGCGCGGCACACCGTCGGTGACGCTGGCCGTGCACATGACCCGGGTTTCGCCGAAGGCGACGAGCACCGAGCCGGCCGGATGGGAGGTGAAGCCACGGGTGATCGTGACCGGGCGCAGCTCGTCGTCAAGCCTGCCGTCTTGTCGTCGGGACACGAGAAGACCCTATCGGCGTCAGTGCCGACGGACCTCAATGGCCTCCCCGCACACCACGGCGTGCACCGGTCCGTCGAACTCCGCCTTGGCCTCGGAGATGACGTCCTCACGCGACGTCCACGGCGGGATGTGGGTGAGCAGCAGTTCGCCGACGCCGGCACGCTTGGCCATCCGGCCGGCCTCGGTACCCGACAGATGGAGATGCGGCGGCCGCTCCGGCGCGTGCGTCCACGATGCCTCGCACAGGAAAACGTCTGCACCCCTTGCCAATTCGACGAGCGACTCACACACGCCGGTGTCGCCGCTGTAGACCAGGGTGGCGCCGGACGGGTCGGTGAAGCGCATACCGAACGACTCGGTCGGATGAGTCACCAGCCGCGGCAGCACGGTCAGGGCGCCGAATTGCACCGGCTGGTTGTCCTGCCAATGGCGGATGTCGAAGATGTCGGAGAAGTCGTCGAGCTCGCCCCCGAGCGGCGACGACGCCGCTGCCAGCCGCGTCCAGGTGTCGCTGGGGCCGTACATGATGCCGCGACCCTGGGCCGGGCTCGGGTGGTAGCGCCGCCACACGAACAGGCCGGGCAGATCCAGGCAGTGGTCGGCATGCAGGTGCGACAGCAGAACGTGCACCTCGTTGGGATCGGCGTAGCGCTGTAACGCGCCGAGCACCCCACCACCGAAATCGAGGACGAGCGGCGGTGTGTCCGGTGCCGTCAGCAGATAGCCGGACGCCGGCGAATCAGGCCCGACAACACTGCCGGAGCAACCGAGGACGGTGATTCGCACAGCCACCAGCTTGCCATGCCCGGTTGCCGGAAGAGGAAAACATGACGGGTTTGTCAGAGAGAATCACGTTGTCGCCGAGACGTGACGTTGAACTGGATGGATGCCGGTGATCGCCGGCCCCAGGAAGCGCGCCGCCAGAGCGGTGAACGCCTCGGGATCACCCGTCGCCTCGAAGAGCCGGGTTGCTGCCGGCGCCTCGTGCGGGCGCAGCAGATCGCGCTCGGTCAGAACCTTCAGCAAGTCTTTGGCCGTCTCCTCGGCGCTGGACACCAGCGTGACCGAATCCCCCATCGCCAGCTGGATCAGCCCGGACAGCAACGGGTAGTGCGTGCAGCCCAACACCAAGGTGTCGACCTGCGCGCGTTGGAGCGGCTCCAGATAGCCTTCGGCCAAGTTGAGCACCTGGCGGCCGCTGGTGACGCCGCGCTCGACGAAGTCGACGAACCGCGGGCACGCCACCGCCGCGACGTCGACGTCGCGGGCCGCCGCGAACGCGTCCTGGTAGGCCCCGGACGCGATCGTCGCCTGGGTGCCGATGACCCCGATGCGTCCCGTGCGAGTGGTGGCCACCGCGCGCCGCACCGCGGGCAGAATCACCTCGACGACGGGCACGTCGTAGCGTTCCCGCGCATCGCGCAGGCAGGCTGAGGACGCGGTGTTGCACGCGATGACGAGGGCTTTGACCCCGCGCTCGACGAGGTCGTCGCCGATCGCCAGTGCGTGCGCCCGAACCTCGGGAATGGTCAGCGGGCCGTAGGGACCGTTGCCGGTGTCGCCGACATAGATGATGTCCTCGTCGGGCAGCTGGTCGATGATCGAGCGGGCGACGGTCAGCCCGCCCACGCCCGAATCGAAGATGCCGACCGGCGCGAAGCGGTCGCTCATGACGTCAGGCCGGGAAACTGGCCGGCCTTCTTGCGTTCCCGCGCTGTGCGTTCCGGACCCGAGAGCCAGTAGGCGGCCAGTACCCCGGCGATCGCCCCGCAGAGGTGGCCCTGCCAGGACACCCCGCCGCAGGTGGTCAATTCGGGGAGTGCCCCCCAGAGCACGCCGCCGTAGACGAACAGCACCACGATCCCGGTGACGATCCACCAGATGTGCCGGGTGAAGAAACCGAAGACCAACAGGAAGGTCAGCCAGCCGAAGATCAGCCCGGAGGCGCCGATGTGGTTGGTCTCCAGCCCGCAGCCGACGTTTCCGATCAGCCAGGTACCGAATCCGCCGACGACCCAGATGATCGCGGTGGCCCAGACGAATCGGGCCATGCCGGTCAGCGTCACCAGGAAGCCGAGCACCAGGGCCGGCACGGTGTTGGCGGCCAGGTGCTGCCAGTTGGCGTGCAGCAGCGGCGAGAAGACGATGCCCCACAGGCCGTCGGTTTCCAGCGGCCGGATGCCGTTGCGGTCCAGCGAGTGCCCCGAGAGCTGATCGACGATCTCGATGACGTAGAGCATCGCAACGAACGACAGGATGGTGGCGCCGCCGACCTTCCACGCCGGGGGCTTCTTGGGCTGCGGCGGAGTCGCCGGGTAACCCAACGGCTGGTTCATCTGTGCCTCATACCTCTTCTACGCCCAGAGCTGGCCGTGCCAGCGCCTCCTCGGCTTCGTCCAGGCTACCGGTGGAGCACTCCTGCGGGGGTCGAGCTCGGGTCAGGCACCGGCGCCGAACGCCCCCGGCACCACGTCGCGGTAGGTCGGCACGCCGGCCGCCGACTGCGCTGCCAGCACCGCGACCAGCACGGCCCGCGCCAGACAATCAGCCCCGGCGGCGCCGAGCGCCGCGAGCGCCTTGGTCTCCGGCACCATCGCCGCCGGCGTATCGGGATCGGGCTGCAGCTCGACCGCGCCGGTGGCCAGCGCGAACACGGTGTCACCGTCCAGCGGGGTGTGCGCGGGACGGATGGTGTGCGCCAGGCCGTCCTGGGCGGCGACGGCAAACCGGCGGCATCCGGCCGGCGAGAGCGCCGCGTCGGTGGCGACGACGGCGATGGTGGTGTTGAGCGGGCTGGACTCCTTGTCGAGGGCGGTGAGTGCGGCGATCTGTTCGGCCGGCGGCGTAGCCAGCCCGAACTCCGCAACAAGGTGGCTCATCCACGGCAGCCCGGTAGCCGGGTCGACGACGTTGCCCGCACTGTTGACGACGACGATCGCCCCGACGGTCACCCCGGATTCGAGGGTCATCGACGCAGTGCCGACGCCACCCTTGAGCACCGCGGCACGGGCACCGACACCCGCTCCGACGGTGCCCACCGCCACCTCCGCACCGGCCGAGCTCGCCGCCGCATAGCCGAACTCCGCGGTGGGCCTGCACGCCCATCCGCCGACCGGGAGGTCGAAGATCACCGCGGCCGGCACGATCGGGACGACGCCACCGTCCATCGCGACCCCGCGGCCCTGCTCCTCCAGCCAGGTCATCACGCCATCGGCGGCGGCCAGTCCGTAGGCGCTGCCGCCGGTCAGCACGACGGCGTCGACGTGGCGGACGCTGTTGGCCGGGTCGAGCAGGTCGGTCTCGCGGCTGCCGGGCGCGCCGCCGCGTACGTCGACAGCGCCGACCGTGCCGGGTGGCGCGACGATCACGGTGGTTCCGCAGGCCCAGCCGGACCCGAGGCTCGCATCGTCGTCCAGGCGGTGGTGGTGACCGACCAGGATGCCCTCGACGTCGGTGATCGACCCCTTCATCATCGGATGGGCTTGCCCATCAAGCCGAGCACCAGATACTCCTGCAACACCGTCAGCCACTGATAGACGTCGAGGTGACCCGCCAGCGGATGGTCGGTCGGCAGACGGTCAGGGCCCTCCGGGCCGATCTCGAGCATCGCGCCCAGCGCCAGCCGGACGTCGTTGACCGCGGAGACCCAGGCGTTGGCGTCGTCTTCGGTGATCTCGAACCTGCCCCCGCCATCCGGGAGGGTGTCCAAAAGCCGTTGCGCCGCAGATCTTTTGGCATCGATGATGTCCGGCTCGTGCAGGCTGCGCAGCGCACCGTTGAGGCTTTCGGCGGCTGCCGACCCGGCCGGATGATCACGCTGAGGCTTGAAGAAGTCGGGCAGCAGGCGCCGCATCGTCGTGTCGTCGGGCGCCTGCGGGTTGCCGGCCCGGATTCCGGTGATCTGCTCCAACGGATCCGACGGCGTCGCAGCCTCCCGCTCGTCGAGCATGCCCTGCACCGAGGCGACCATGTTCTTCAGCAGCGCGGCCTCATGCGGTGCCAGCGCCGAGCGGAACCGAGGACCCTCAGCGGTGTCGACCCGCTTCCATTTGCGCACGCGGTCAGCGGTCCTGCTGCATGGTCGCCCACAACCCGGCGGCATGCAGTTTGGACACGTCGACCTCCATGGATTCGCGGCTCCCGGCGGAGACCACCGCCTTGCCCTCGTTGTGAACCTGCAGCATGAGCTTGGTGGCGTGCGGTTCGCTGTAGCCGAAGAGCTTCTGGAACACGTAGGTCACGTAGTTCATCAGATTTACCGGGTCATCCCACACAATCGTCACCCAAGGGGTATCGACAGCAGCGACGGATTCAGTGCGTTGCTGTCCGCTGGCGTCCGGCCGGGTCGGAGCTGCTTGCGAACCCATGCGACCAAGGATAGCGAGCCGTGTCTCCGGCTATCCAGCCCGCCGGGTGGCCGATACGGTTGCGCTGTGACCGCCGCCCTGCTGACGGACAAGTACGAGTTGACGATGCTCGCCGCCGCGCTGCGGGACGGCTCCGCCGAGCGCCGGACAACCTTCGAGGTGTTTGCCCGCCGACTGCCGGACGGTCGCCGGTACGGCGTGGTCGCGGGCACCGGGCGGTTCCTGGAAGCGTTGGGCGAGTTCATCTTCGACGACGACGCCCTGGCTCCCCTGCGGTCTTTCCTCGACGACGCGACGCTGGACTATCTGCGGGACTTCCGGTTCACCGGTGATGTCGACGGCTACGCCGAGGGCGAGCTGTACTTCCCCGGCTCCCCGGTGCTGTCGGTCACCGGGACCTTCGCCGAGTGCGTGTTGCTGGAGACGTTGGCGCTGTCGATCTTCAACCACGACACCGCAATCGCCTCGGCGGCCGCACGGATGGTCAGCGCGGCGGCCGGCCGCCCGCTGATCGAGATGGGTTCGCGCCGCACCCACGAGCAGGCGGCGGTGGCTGCGGCCCGCGCGGCCTACATCGCCGGCTTTGCCGGCACGTCCAACCTCGAGGCCAATCGCCGCTACGGCATCCCGGCGATGGGCACCAGCGCGCATGCGTTCACGATGCTGCACACCACCTCAGCGGGACCCGACGAGCAGGCGGCCTTCCGCGCTCAGGTCGACGCGCTCGGCGTCGGGACGACCCTTTTGGTCGACACTTACGACGTGACGGCAGGCGTGGCCAACGCGGTCGAGGTCGCCGGAACCGGCCTCGGCGCGGTGCGCATCGACTCCGGCGACCTTGGAGTTTTGGCCCGCCGGGTGCGCGGCCAGCTCGACGATCTGGGTGCCACCGGCACCGAGATCGTGGTGTCGGGTGACCTCGATGAATTCTCGATCGCCGCGCTGCGCGCCGACCCGGTCAACACCTACGGTGTCGGGACCTCGGTGGCCACCGGCTCCGGCGCCCCCACCGCCAGCATGGTCTACAAACTCGTCGAGGTCGACGGCATTCCCGTTCAAAAACGCAGCAGCCGCAAGGAATCTCACGGCGGACGCAAGGCGGCCCTGCGGTTGTCCCGGCCGAGCGGCACGATCACCGAAGAGGTCATTCACCCGGTGGCCGCCGCACCCGAGGTGACCGAGCCGTCGCGGGTCCTGACCGTACCGCTGGTGCGCGCCGGACAGCCGCTGGCATCAGCTGATCTGGCCGCCGCGCGCGAGCTGGTGGTGCGCGGGCTGCGCAGCCTGCCCTGGGAAGGTCTGGCGCTGTCGGCCGGCGAGCCGGCGATCCCGACCCGACAGGTGCCGGTGCGGTCACGGTGAGCGACGACAGCGAAGTGCCGCCGGCCACCGAATTGCTGGCGTTGGCGGTGTCCGCGCTGGGCGGCGCCGAGCGCGCCGGCCAGGTGCAGATGGCCGAGGCGGTGGCGAAAGCCTTCGCCGAGGGCGAGCATCTGGCGGTGCAGGCCGGTACCGGAACCGGCAAGTCCCTGGCCTATCTGATCCCGTCGATCGCCCGCGCGGTGTCGGAGGGCTCGCCCGTCGTGGTGTCCACGGCGACCATCGCCTTGCAACGCCAGCTCGTCGACCGCGATCTACCCAGACTGGTCGACGCGCTCGCACCCGCACTGCCTCGGCGGCCCAAGTTCGCGTTGCTGAAGGGTCGGCGAAATTACCTCTGCCTGAACAAGATTCACAACGGAAGCGCAGACGAGTCCGGTGACCCCTCGCAGGAGGAACTCTTCGAGCCCGTCGCGGCGAGCGCACTGGGCCGTGACGTCGCGCGGTTGACGGCATGGGCGTCGTCCACCGAGACCGGCGATCGTGACGAGCTGACGCCGGGTGTGCCCGACCGGTCCTGGTCGCAGGTCAGCGTCTCGGCCCGGGAATGCCTCGGCATGGCTCGCTGCCCGTACGGCACCGACTGCTTCTCCGAACGGGCGCGCGGCGAAGCCGGCCGCGCCGAGATCATCGTCACCAACCATGCGCTGCTGGCGATCGACGCGATCGCCGACGCCGCGGTGCTTCCCGAACACGAGTATCTGGTGGTCGACGAGGCCCATGAACTGGTGGACCGGGTGACCTCGGTGGCCACCGGTGAGCTGACCCCCGCCCCGCTGGGCGTGGCCGTCCGGCGGATCGCCCGCCTGGTCAGTCCGGCGCTCGTCCAGCGGATGGAAGCGGCGGTGGCGACGTTCTCCTCGGCGATCCACGACGCGCAGCCGGGCCGGCTCGATCACCTCGACGACGAGCTGGCCACCTATCTGACCGCGCTGCGGGATGCGGCCACCGCCGCCCGCGGGGACATCGACCCGGCGCCGAAAGACCCCAAGGCCGCCGCGGCCCGCAACGAGGCGATCGCGGCGCTGACCGAGATCGGCGATGCGGCCTCACGGGTGCTGGACTCGTTCGTCCCGGCGATCCCGAACCGCACGGAGGTGGTGTGGCTGGATCACGAAGATAACCGGGGGACGCTTCGTCCGGTGTTGCGGGTGGCGCCACTGTCGGTGGCCGGGTTGCTGCGCACCCGTCTGTTCGACAGTGCGACAACGATTTTGACATCAGCAACCCTGACCGTCGGCGGTTCGTTCGACGCGATGGCAGGCGCCTGGGGCCTCGGCGACGGGCCGAAGTGGACCGGATTGGACGTCGGCTCCCCCTTCGAGCACGCCAAGTCCGGGATCCTTTACGTCGCCGCGCACCTGCCGCCGCCGGGCCGGGAATCCGCAGGCTCCCCCGAACAGGTCGACGAGATCGCCGGGCTCATCGAGGCGGCAGGCGGACGCACCCTGGGGCTGTTTTCGTCGATGCGCGCCGCCAAGGCGGCGACCGAGGCGCTGCGCGCCCGGATCGACACCCCGATCCTCTGCCAGGGCGATGACAACACCGCCGCCCTGGTCGAGAAGTTCGCCGCCGACCCCGAGACATCACTGTTCGGCACGCTGTCGCTGTGGCAGGGCGTCGACGTGCCGGGGCCGTCGCTGTCGCTGGTGCTCATAGACCGCATCCCGTTTCCCCGTCCCGACGATCCGCTGCTGACGGCGCGGCAGCGAGCCGTCGCCGCGCGGGGCGGCAACGGGTTCATGACGGTCGCCGCCGCCCACGCCGCCCTGCTCCTCGCCCAGGGAGCGGGCCGGCTGCTGCGTCGCGCCGACGACCGGGGTGTCGTCGCGGTACTGGACTCCCGGATGGCCACCGCCCGGTACGGCAGCTACCTGCGCGCGTCGCTGCCGCCGTTTTGGCCGACCACCGATCCCGAGCGCGTCAAGCAGGCACTTCAGCGGCTCCGCAACGAAGTCTCGCCGTGATGGATCCCGGTTCCGCTGCGCGGCACGGCATTATGGTGAGAGCAAATTTCGATGCCTCGGAGAGGGTGGCCCCCATGCGCCGACGACACCTCGCACGCCTGCTCGCCGTCGCGAGCGCCGCTGTGGTGCTGGCCGGTTGCGGCACCACCATCTCCGGAAAGGCCGTGTCGGTCTTCGACGATCCGTTCAAGGTCGGCGGCCTACAGGCGGTGGACGGCACCAGCGGCTTGCGCTCGGATGCGGAGAAGCCGACGCGAAAGGTCTCCCACAGTGACGGCGGCAAGGACGACGAGATCGGCGCCCAGTCGATCAGCGATCTGGAGGCCTTCTGGAAGGACAACTACAAGGGCTCGTTCGACGGGGAATTCCGACCCGTCAAAGACCTGATCTCCTGGGACTCCAACGAATACGACGGTGAATTCTGCGGCGACACCACCTCCGACCTGATCAACGCCGGCTTCTGCGAGGACGACAACACGATCGGCTGGGATCGCGGGGTGCTGCTGCCCGCACTGCGACAAGCCAACGGCGACATGGCGATCACGATGGTGCTGGCTCACGAGTACGGGCACGCGATCCAGAAGATGGCGAAGCTCAACAAGAAGGGCACCCCCACGCTGGTGGCCGAGCAGCAGGCCGACTGCCTCGCCGGCGTCTACATGCGGTGGGTGGCCGAAGGCAATTCGAAGCGGTTCACGCTGAGCACCGGCGACGGGCTGAACAACCTTCTGGCCGCAATGATTTCGTTCCGCGACCCGCTGCTGAGCCAGGACGATTACGCCGACGGCGGCGACGAGCACGGGTCGGCGTTCGAACGTATCTCGGCCTTCCAGTTCGGCTTCACCGACGGAGCGTCGTCGTGTGCCACCATCGACGCCCAGGAGATCGGCCAGCGTCGCGGAGACCTGCCGATCGAACTGCAGCGCGACCAGACCGGTGAGTGGCCGGTCACCGAGGAGTCGGTCCGATCGATCATCGAAGCGATGAACATCCTGTTCACGCCGAAGAACCCGCCAACCCTGAGCCTGGACGCCGCGTCGGCGTCGAAATGCCCTGACGCCCGGCCCAGCCCGCCGGTGTCCTACTGCCCGGCCAGCAACACGATCGCCATCGACCTGCCGGGGCTGGAGAAGATGGGCGCCTCCAACGAAGGTCAGGACAACGTCCTGGTCACCGGTGACAACACCGCCTACTCCGTGCTGGTGTCGCGCTACATGCTGGCACTGCAGCACGAGCGCGGTGGCCTGGTGCTCGACAACGCCGAAGCCGGCTTGCGCACCGCATGCCTGACCGGCGTCGCCACCACCAAGCTGTCCAAGGAGGTCACGACCCCCGACGGCAACACCGTGGCGCTGACGGCCGGCGACATCGACGAGGCGGTGTCGGGTCTGCTGACCAACGGCCTGGTCGCCGGCGACGTCAACGGTGAATCCGTGCCCGCCGGCTTCAACCGCATCGACGCCTTCCGCATCGGGGTGCTCGGCGATCAGGACCGGTGCATCAAGCGCTTCCCGTAGGGCGTGCTCCCGGCGAGTGTGCATGGAGATCGTGGCGTGGACGGCGTTCGCGATCTGAGCGCACACTCGATGATGTGGATCCCCTCGAATCGGTACGCGCGGCGCACGAAGCTCAAGAACAAGCCGAGTTGACGACAGCCGCGGCCGCCGCGATGTGAACTAGATCTTCTTGGTGACGCCGTACCAGGACAGGATCGCGTCACCTTCGTCGGTGGACTTGCTCAGCGTCGCGTACGAGCGGATGAACGACTCCCCTACGCAGCCATCGATTTTCACGTGGAAGTTGCTGATCGACACCCACGGCCGGTCGCCCTTGTACTGCTTCTTGGTCACCGGGACGATGTTGATGATGCCGGGCTTGAGACCGACGGTGATCGCGCCGCCGATGTTGCCGCCGACACCGGGCAGCAACCCCTCGGCCGCGTTGTTGGGGAAGTCCAGCCCGATGATTCCGATCGACGAGTTCACCCCGATGGTCCCACCCAGGGCGACGCCGTTGGAGGTGCTCATGTCGATGCCGCACCCGATCTGGTAGCCCACCTCGAAGACACCCCTCGGGTTGTCGCCGGATCCGTCGAGCGCGCCGTTGAAGACACCGCTGACGGAGTACTCCCGCGAGGAGATGGCCGTGGTCAGCGGTGCGATCGGCATCTGCACCTCGTCCTTCGCCGAGATCGTCAGCGTCCATCCGTCCGGCGACTTCGTGATGGCCGGCGGCGTCGAGGCCACCTTCCCGTCATCGACCGGCGGGGCGGCCGGGTCGGCGGCTGCGACGGGCTGACTCAGGTCCGGGCCGCCGGGATCAGGATCGGCCGATGCCGGCACCGGCACGGCCAACAAGGTGCCCACCAGCGCCATCAGCGCTGCGCGACGAACAAACACTGCCCCGAACACCTTCCCGGCTGCCGATGGTCCGCCCCGATGCGGGACCCCTCGACATCCTGTTGGGAACCTACAGGTGGCTCCCCTGCCCTGCTAACCGGTTCGGGAACTCCCGGCGTTACGCCAGCGTGACGAGACCGAGCTCGTTGTCACCGGCAAGCAGCGGATGATGCGGCAGCACGCGCACGGTGTAGCCCACCGAACCGGCCACCGGCAACGGCGTCGTCGTCGAGAAGATGTCGGTACCGCCGTCACCGGAACCCGAGTGCACCATGTCCACGGTGACGGGGTCCTGCAGGGCGTCGGCGGCGTCGACCCGGCCGAGCACCGCCTGCACGTCGACCTCGTCGGGTTTCAACCCGGCCAGCGCGACGGTCGCGGTGAGGGTCAGCTCCGACCCCAGCAGCGGGGTGTCGGGCAGCCCGGTGCTGTCCACATCGGTGATCTCGATGTGCGGCCAGGCCTCCCGGACACGCTGACGGTAGGCCGACAGGTCACGCGCCGCCCCGAACGGAAGGCCGTCGATCGGCGCACTGGTGCGGCGGAACGACTGGGCGGCAGGCGCGTAGTACTTCTCGGTGTAGTCGCGCACCATTCGGGAAGCCAGCACCTTGGGCCCGAGACCCTGCAAGGTGTGCCGGACCATCTCCACCCAGCGAGTCGGCACACCCTTGTCGTCCCGGTCGTAGAACGTCGGCGTCACCGACTGCTCGAGCAGGTTGTAGAGCGCGGCGGACTCGATGTCGTCGCGGCGGTTCTCATCGGCCAGACCGTCGGCTGTCGGTATCTCCCAACCGTTTTCGCCGTCATACCACTCGTCCCACCAGCCGTCGCGGATGGACAGGTTGAGCCCGCCGTTGAGCGCGCTCTTCATGCCCGACGTGCCGCAGGCTTCCAGCGGACGAAGCGGGTTGTTCAGCCACACGTCGCAGCCCCAGTACAACTGGCGGGCCATCGACATGTCGTAGTCGGGCAGGAAGGCGATGCGGTGGCGCACCTCCGGCCGGTCCGCGAACTTCACGATCTGCTGGATCAGCGCCTTGCCCGCATCGTCGGCGGGGTGTGACTTGCCTGCCACGATCAGCTGCAGTGGCTTGTCCTTGTCGAGCAGCAGCGCCTCGAGGCGCTGCGGATCACGAAGCATCAGGGTCAGACGCTTGTAGGTGGGCACCCGGCGGGCGAAGCCGATGGTCAACACCTCAGGGTCGAAAGCCGTTGCGATCCAGCCGAGTTCGGCCTCGGACGCGCCGCGCTCCAGCCACGACCGGCGCAACCGCTGGCGCACGTCTTCGACCAGCAGCGCGCGCAGCTGAGAGCGGATCCACCAAATGTGACCGGTGTCGACCTGTTGCAGCCGCGCCCAGACGTTGGGCTCGCGCAGCGCCTCCGTGGAACCGGCGAGTTCCCGGCCGAGCTCCAACCACTGCGGGGCCGCCCAGGTGGGGCCGTGCACACCGTTGGTGATCGAGCCGATCGGCACCTCGGCCGGGTCGAAACCGGGCCACAGCTCGTCGAACATCGTGCGGCTGACGCGGCCGTGCAGCAGGGACACCCCGTTCGCGCGCTGCGCCAGCCGTAGGCCCATGTGCGCCATGTTGAACTTCGACGGGTCGTCCTCGGCGCCGAACGCCAGCACCCGACCGACCGGAACCTCCGGCAGCAGACCATCTTTCCCGTCGTCGCCGAAATACATCTGCACCATGTCCACCGGGAAGCGGTCGATTCCCGCCGGCACCGGAGTGTGGGTGGTGAACACCGTGCTGGCCCGCACGAGCGTCAGCGCGGTGTCGAAATCGAGCTTCTGCTCGGAGATGTATTCGCGGATCCGTTCGACCCCGAGGAATCCCGCGTGGCCCTCGTTCATGTGGTAGACGTCCGGGGCGGGCCGGCCCTCGATGGCGGTGAACGCACGGATCGCCCGAATGCCGCCGATACCGGCGAGCAACTCCTGCTTGATGCGGTGCTCCTGGTCGCCGCCGTAGAGCCGGTCGGTGACGTTGCGCAAGTCGTGCTCGTTTTCGGGGATGTCAGAATCCAAGAGCAGCAGCGGGATCCGGCCGACCTGCGCCACCCACACCCTCGCGCGCAGCACCTTGGCATCCGGCATCGCCAGCTCGACGAGCATCGGCGCGCCCGCGGCGTCGGTGAGCAGCCGAAGCGGTAGCCCCTGCGGATCCAGCGACGGATAGTTCTCGTGCTGCCAGCCGTCGGCGGTCAGCGACTGCCGGAAATACCCTGACCGGTAGTACAAACCGACAGCGATCAGCGGCAGGCCCAGATCCGATGCCGACTTCAAATGGTCGCCGGCAAGAATGCCCAGGCCGCCCGAATAGTTCGGCAGGACTTCGGCGACACCGAACTCCATCGAGAAGTACGCGATGCCCGTCGGCATCGACGCGGTGTCTTGCTCCTGGTACCACATCGGCCGGCTCAGATAGTCGTCCAGATCCGCCGCGAGCTGATCCAGAACGTTGAGGAACTGCTCGTCTTCGGCCAACTCGTCGAGCCGCGCCGGGGCGACCGCGCCGAGCAGCGCCACCGGATCCTGGCCGGTCTGAAGCCACAGCCGCGGGTCTATCGAGGCGAAGAGATCTTGTGTCGGCTTGTCCCACGACCAACGCAGGTTGGTGGACAACCGGCCGAGGGCTGCGAGCCGCTCGGGCAAATGGGCACGGACCGTGAACCTGCGGAGGGCCTTCACGCGTTCCCACCTTACTGAGAACCCTGCCGCAGTTGGCGCGAGCATGCGCTTCTTCCCCAGGCGGTCATTCTTCGCACTACGGTGTGAAGAGGGCGCGATGCGGTTACCCCGAGGGTCAAGAAGACTCACGACCGGTGCAGCGACCACGGTTGCTGCGCCACGACAACGAGAAACCGACTCAAGCCGGCGCGGAGCAGACCACGTCGCACAGGTCAGGAATGGAGTGGTTGGGTGCCCGGTCGTATCGAGATCGATGACGTCGCGCCCGTTGTGTCCTGCGGTACCTACCCGGCCAAGGCGGTCGTCGGCGAAGTCGTGCCGGTCGCCGGGACGGTGTGGCGCGAGGGCCATGACGCGGTGGCGGCGACGTTGGTGGTGCGCTACCTCGGAACTGCCCACCCTCAGCTCGGGCAGAATCCGGCCCGGCGCGTCAAAGCCCTCGACGGTGCCGACCTGACCGAGGCCTCCCCGCGGTCAGCCGGGTCAAGCCCCGGCTTTTCCCGATGGCGATGGGGCGCACCCCCGACGTCTTCCACGGCCAGTTCGTGCCCGACCGGGTGGGCCTGTGGACGTTCCGGATCGACGGCTGGGGTGACCCGCTCACCACGTGGCGGCACAACGTCACCGTCAAACTCAACGCCGGGCAGGGCGAATCGGAGCTGAACAACGACCTGATCGTCGGCAGCAATCTGCTGGCCCGCGCCGCCACGGGCGTGCCGCGTGACCGCCGCGCGCCGCTGCTGGAGGCCGCGGCGGCACTGCGCGAGGCCGGGGACCCGCTGACCCGCGCGGCACTGGCTCTCTCGCACGAGGTCACCGAGCTACTGGCCCAATATCCGCTGCGCGAGCTCGTCACCCGGGGCAGCACCTACGGCATCTGGGTGGATCGGCCGTTGGCGCGGTGCAGTGCCTGGTACGAACTGTTCCCACGGTCCACCGGTGGCCGCGACGAGGCGGGCCGGCCGGTGCACGGCACATTCGAGACCGCCGCGGCAGCGCTCCCGAGGGTCGCGTCGATGGGGTTCAACGTTGTCTACCTGCCGCCCATCCACCCGATCGGCAAGGTGCACCGCAAGGGCCGCAACAACACCGTGACGGCCGAGCCCGGTGATGTGGGGTCACCCTGGGCGATCGGCAGCGACGAGGGCGGACACGACGCCGTCCACCCCGATCTCGGGACGATCGACGACTTCGACCGGTTCGTCGACGCGGCACGCGACAACGGGCTGGAGGTCGCACTGGACCTGGCGCTGCAGTGCGCTCCGGATCACCCGTGGGCCAAGAATCACCGGGAATGGTTCACCGAGCTGCCCGACGGCACCATCGCCTACGCGGAGAACCCGCCGAAGAAGTACCAGGACATCTACCCGCTGAATTTCGACAACGATCCCGGCGGCCTCTACGACGAGGTGCTGCGGGTGGTGCGGCACTGGATGGACCACGGCGTCAAGATCTTTCGGGTCGACAACCCGCACACCAAGCCGCCGAACTTCTGGGCGTGGCTGATCAGTCAGGTCAAGGCCATCGACCCCGACGTGTTGTTCCTCGCCGAGGCGTTCACCCGCCCCGCGCGGCTGAACGGGTTAGCGAAACTCGGCTTCACCCAATCGTATTCGTACTTCACCTGGCGTACCGCCAAGTGGGAGATCGAGGAGTTCGGCCGCCAGATCGCGGAGCACGCCGATTACACCCGGCCGAACCTGTTCGTCAACACGCCCGACATCCTGCACGAGAGCCTGCAACACGGCGGGCCGGGCATGTTCGCGATCCGGGCCGTGCTGGCCTCGACGATGGGCAGCTCGTGGGGCGTCTACTCCGGCTTCGAACTCTTCGAGCATCTCCCGGTTCGGGAGGGCAGCGAGGAGTACCTGGACTCCGAGAAATACGAGCTGCGACCGCGTGACTTCGAAGCTGCGCTGGCCCAGGGCCAATCCCTGGAGCCATTCCTGCGGCGGCTCAACGAGATTCGCCACCTCCACCCCGCGCTCTGCGAGATGCGCACCATCACGTTCCACCACATCGACAACGACGCGCTGCTGGCGTACAGCAAGTTCGACCCGGTCTCCGGTGACACCGTGCTGGTGGTGGTGACGTTGAACCCATTCGGCCCCGAGGAAGGCACCCTGTGGCTAGACATGGCCGCTTTGGGTATGCAGCCCTACGACCGTTTCTGGGTGCGCGACGAGATCACCGGGGAGGAATACCAATGGGGGCAGTCGAACTATGTGCGCCTGGAACCGGCCCGAGCCGTCGCGCACGTCCTGAACATGCCGTTGATCCCGCAGGAGCAGAGAGCAGTTCTGCTGCGCCGGGAATGACGGGAACGACGAAGGAGCCTTCGCTATGACGAGAACCAAGAAGCTCGCCAGCCCGCACCTGGCGCCGGATTCCGGCGAGGTGGCCCGGCTGGTGTCCGGAACCCACCACAGCCCGCACAGCATCCTCGGCGCCCACGAGTACGACGACCACACAGTGATCCGCGCGCTCAAACCGCACGCGGAGGCGGTAGTCGCGCTCGTCGGCGGCGAGCGACACCCGATGGAGCACATCGAGTCCGGGGTGTTCGCGGTGGCACTGCCGTTCACCAACCTGGTCGACTACCGGCTCGAAGTCTCCTACCCGGGCGGGCACACCATCACCGTCGCCGACGGCTACCGCTTCCTGCCCACGCTGGGTGAGATGGACCTCTATCTGTTCGGCGAGGGACGCCACGAGCAGCTGTGGGAGATCCTGGGCGCGCACCCGCGGTCCTTCGAGACGGCCGATGGCGTGGTGGAGGGCGTGTCCTTCGCGGTGTGGGCCCCGAATGCCAAGGGCATCAACCTGATCGGCGAATTCAACCACTGGGACGGCAACGACGCCCCGATGCGGGTGCTGGGCTCCTCCGGCGTGTGGGAGCTGTTCTGGCCCGGCTTCCCGGCTGACGGGCTCTACAAGTTCCGCGTCCACGGGGTCGACGGGTCGGTCACCGATCGCGCGGATCCGTTTGCGTTCGCAACCGAGGTCCCGCCGCACACCGCGTCGCGCGTGTTCACCTCGGACTACACCTGGGACGACGCCGACTGGCTGACCCAGCGGGCCGCGCAGAATCCGGTGTTCGGGCCGATGAGCACCCTCGAGGTGCACCTGGGCTCCTGGCGGCCCGGCCTGAGTTATCGCGAGCTCGCCGAGCAACTCACCGAATACGTTCTAGCCCAAGGATTCACCCACATCGAGTTCCTCCCGGTCGCCGAGCACCCGTTCGGCGGATCGTGGGGCTACCAGGTGACGTCCTACTACGCGCCGACATCCCGGTTCGGCACCCCCGACGAATTCCGCTTCCTGGTGGACACCTTGCACCGGGCCGGCATCGGAGTGATCGTCGACTGGGTGCCCGCGCACTTCCCCAAAGACGCGTGGGCGCTGGGCCGCTTCGACGGCACCCCGCTCTACGAGCATTCCGACCCGCGCCGCGGCGAGCAGCTCGACTGGGGCACCTACGTCTTCGATTTCGGCCGCGCCGAGGTGCGCAACTTCCTGGTGGCCAACGCACTGTACTGGTTGCAGGAGTTCCATATCGACGGTCTGCGGGTGGATGCCGTCGCATCCATGCTCTACCTGGACTACTCGCGGCCCGACGGGGGCTGGACACCCAACATCTACGGCGGCCGCGAGAATCTCGAGGCGGTGCAGTTCCTGCAGGAGATGAACGCCACCGTCCACAAGAGCCACCCGGGCATCGTCACGATCGCCGAGGAGTCCACCTCATGGCCAGGGGTCACCCGGGCCACCAACCTTGGCGGGCTTGGTTTTTCGATGAAGTGGAACATGGGGTGGATGCACGACACCCTGGACTACATCAGCCGGGACCCGATCTATCGCACCTATCACCACGGCGAGCTGACGTTCTCGTTGCTCTACGCATTCAGCGAGAACTTCGTCTTGCCGATCAGCCACGACGAGGTGGTGCACGGCAAGGGCACGCTGTGGGGCCGGATGCCGGGCAACGACCACGTCAAGGCGGCCGGGTTGCGCAGCCTGCTGGCCTACCAGTGGGCCCACCCGGGCAAGCAGCTGCTGTTCATGGGCCAGGAGTTCGGTCAGCGCGCGGAATGGTCGGAGGAACGCGGGGTCGACTGGTACCAACTCGACGAGAACAGCTACTCCACCGGGATTCAGCGTTTCGTCGCCGACCTCAACGAGCTCTACCGCAGCCGCCCCTCGCTGTGGAGCCAGGACACCAAGCCGGAGGGCTACTCCTGGATCGACGCCAACGACTCGGCCAACAATGTGCTGAGCTTCCTGCGATACGGCAGCGACGGCTCGGTGCTGGCGTGCGTGTTCAACTTCTCCGGTGCTGAGCACAGCCGTTACCGGCTTGGGCTGCCGCACACCGGAACCTGGCGCGAGGTGCTCAACAGCGACGCGACGGTCTATAACGGTGCGGGCGCGGGCAACTTCGGTGCCGTCGAGGCCACCGACGAGCCGTGGCACGGTCGGCCGGCGTCGGCGACGCTGGTGCTGCCGCCGAACTCGGCGATCTGGCTGGAACCCGCGCCGGCCGCGGACTAGTACAGCGCGTTGGCCAGATTGCGCCGGCCGGTGATGACATCGGGGTCGGCGGGATCGAACAGCTCGAACAGTTCGATCAGCCGGGTGCGCACCCTGGTGCGCTCATCGTCGGATGTCTTGCGCACCAGCGCGATCAGTCGGTCGAACGCCGGGACGACGTCCTGATTGAGGATCTGCACGTCGGCGGCGGCGAAGGCCGCCTCGATGTCGTCGGGTGCGTCGTCGGCCACCGCCACCGCGTCGGGCCGCTGCTCGGTGGCACGCTGCAGGAAGGTCATCTGCCGCAACGCACCCTTGGCTTCGGTGTGGTCCGGGTCGGCGTCGAGAATGGCCTGGTACGCCGCGGCCGCGGCCGCGAAATCCCCGGACTCGAGCAATTCCCGCGCCTGTTCCAGGGCCGGGTCGACGGCCGCATCTTCCTCGGAATCGCCTGACCCGGAGAGCTTTCCAGCGGTCGCCTGCAGCAGCGAGTCGACCCACCGCCGCAACTGCTCGGGGGTTGCATGCCCTGGAAGCTGGCCAGCGGCTGCCCGCCGGCCAAGGCAACCACGGTCGGCACCGCCTCGATGCCGAACATCTGGGCGACCCGTGGGACCACGTCGACGTTGACCGTCGCCAACGACCACTTTCCGTTGTCGTCGGCGGCCAGCGCGGCGAGTACTTCGCCCAACTGCACCGAGGCGTCGCTGCGCGGCGACCACAGCACCACGACGACCGGCAGCTGGCCGGAACGGACCAGGACTTCAGCTTCGAAATTGGCCTCGGTGACCTCAACACCGCCACTGGGGGCGGTCGCACCGTCCGCGGGCTGCTGAGCCCGCTGCTTGAGGCCGGACAGGTCGACGGCGCCGGCCAGGGCCGGGCTGATCTGGGGGCGTGGACGCGTCACGTTCCCAAGTCTGTCACGTCGTCGACGGTGCCGAATCGAGTGGCTGACCAGAAGCCGCAGGAGCCATTGCCGGCCCCAACTTCGCCGTCCGATCAGCCCATATGAGGAAAATCACACTGCCGAGCGGCACGATGCTGCCCAGCAACGCCAGCAACCACGCGAGGACGCCCCACTTGTAGGCGATGCCAGCCATGAGAGCAGTGATCACAAACGCGATGAACACCAGTCCGTGGGCCATGCCGAAAACCTTGACGCCGATCTCCGTACGTGGACTGCCCAGGTACTTGAAGTACATCCCGACCAGCAGTCCGACCCAGGTAACCGCTTCGGCCAGCGCCACCAACCGGAACCGCCCGGCCGTGCTTCGGATGTCAAAAGTGCTCGTCATGTAGCCATTGTGCCGCAGCGGCCCGCCAGCTACTACGCCTCGTCGTTGACCCGGCCCGGGCTACCGGACTCGGCTACCCCGCCCGCAGGACCAGCGCGTCGCCCTGGCCGCCCGCTCCGCAGAGTGCCGCCACCGCGTAACCCGATCCGCGCCGCGAGAGCTCCAGCGCCGCGTGCAGCGTGATCCGCGCACCGGACATACCGATCGGATGGCCGACCGCGATCGCCCCGCCGTTGCGGTTGACCCGTTCGGGGTCCACGCCCAATTCCTTGGTGGAGGCCAGTGCGACGGCGGAGAACGCCTCGTTGATCTCGATGACATCTAGGTCATCGAGCGTGATGCCCTCGCGGGCGATGGCCTTCTTGATCGCATTGGCCGGCTGCGACTGCAACGTGGAATCCGGGCCCGCCACCACACCGTGGGCACCGATCTCGCACAGCCAGCTCAGTCCGAGCTCCTGGGCCTTGGCCTTGCTCATCACCACGACGGCGCAACCGCCGTCGGAGATTTGGGAGGCCGAGCCCGCCGTGATCGTGCCGTCCTTACGGAACGCAGGCTTGAGCCCGGACAGCGATTCGGCCGTGGTGTTGGCCCGGATGCCCTCGTCCTCGCTGAACTCGATCGGGTCGCCCTTGCGCTGCGGGATCTCCACCGGCACAACCTCGTCGGCGAACACGCCGTCCTTCCAGGCCGCGGCCGCCTTCTGATGCGAGATCGCGGCGAACTCGTCCTGCTCCTGGCGCGTGAACTTGTCGGTGTGGTTGCGCTGCTCGGTGAGCGCGCCCATCGGCTGGTCGGTGAAGACGTCGTGCAGGCCGTCGTACGCCATCGAGTCGAGCACCGTGACGTCGCCGTACTTGTAGCCCTCGCGGCTGTTGATCAGCAGGTGCGGGGCCTTGGTCATCGACTCCTGGCCGCCGGCGACCACGACGTCGAACTCACCGGCCCGGATCAGCTGATCGGCCAGGGCGATTGAATCGATCCCGGACAGGCACATCTTGTTGATGCTCAGGGCGGGCACGTCCCACCCGATACCGCCGGCAACAGCGGCCTGGCGGGCCGGCATCTGGCCGGCGCCGGCGGTCAGCACCTGGCCCATGATCACGTAGTCGACCAGCGACGCCGGGACTCCGGCCTTCTCCAGCGCGCCCTTGATCGCGATCCCGCCCAGGTCGCTGCCGGAAAAGTCTTTGAGTGAACCCATCAGTTTTCCGATGGGAGTGCGTGCTCCAGCAACGATCACCGACGTCGTCATACCTACCTCCAAGCGCGTTTCGAGCCGCCCCGATGCGGCTACCCACGGATCCCCCAGTGTTGAATCCGATGTGGTTAGGTTACCTTTGCGTTATGACCGCTGAGCAAGTTGACGCCCGTCCAGTTCTGGCCAGTGCGCTCGTCACGGCCGTAGACCATGTCGGCATCGCGGTGCCGGATCTCGATGCTGCCATCCAGTGGTACCACGAGCACCTCGGGATGATCCTGGTGCACGAGGAAATCAACACCGACCAGGGCATTCGCGAGGCCATGCTGTCGCTGAAGAACGCGGCCCCGGACTGCGCCCAGATCCAGTTGATGGCGCCCCTGGATGAGACCTCGACGATCGCCAAGTTCATCGACAAGCGCGGCCCCGGCATCCAGCAGATGGCCTATCGGGTCAGCGACCTGGACGCCATCTCCGAACAGCTGCGCAACCAGGGTGTCCGGTTGATCTACGACGCACCGCGGCGCGGTACCGCCAACTCGCGGATCAACTTCATCCACCCGAAGGATGCCGGCGGCGTCCTGGTGGAACTCGTCGAGCCGGCTTCATCTCACTAGGTCACACCAGATTTCTACGACCACCTCCGGGTCGGCCCGCGATTGGCGCGGTTCGCCCAGCAGGCGGTGTGCCAGTGCCGTCGATCGTCCAGCGCAGCGTCACCATCGTCGGCGCGCCAGACCGCCACATGCGCGACGCCCGAGCGGATCTCGTGATCGCAGCCCGGGCACCGATAGGTCTTGACCGCCCGCGCACCCGGTATCGATCGCACTTCGTAGTCGAATCCGTCGGCGCCCGACTCGACCCGCCGCTGCAGAGGTAGCGGCGGAAATCCGCTGTCTTTAGGGCGAGGTGGCCTGCGCCGCGGCATCAGAAGAGCCGGAACTCGTCGCTGTCCATCCCCCGCATGACGTCGTAATCCAAAGTCAGACAACGAATCCCGCGATCGGTAGCCAGCGTTCGGGCCTGCGGCTTGATCTGCTGGGCGGCGAACACCCCGGTCACCGGCGCAAGCAGACTGTCCCGGTTGAGCAACTCGAGGTAGCGCGTCAGCTGCTCCACGCCGTCGATCTCACCGCGGCGCTTGATCTCCACCGCGACCGTGCGCCCCTCGTCGTCGCGGCACAGGATATCCACCGGGCCGATGGCGGTCATGAACTCCCGGCGGACCAAGGTGTAGCCGTCACCCAGCAGCTCGATGTGCTCGGCCAGCAGCTTCTGCAGGTGCGCTTCGACGCCGTCCTTCACCAGGCCGGGATCGATCCCGAGCTCGTGGCTGGAGTCGTGCTCGACGCTTTCGATGGTGATCCGCAGCTGCTCACCGGTCTTGTTCTCCACCACCCACACCGGCAAAGATTCATCCTTGGCTTCCTCAGTCAGCCAGCACGGCGGGCTCATCCAGTTCAGCGGCTTGTAGGCACGGTCGTCGGCGTGGATGCTGACCGAGCCGTCGGCCTTGATCAGCAGCAGCCGACGAGCTGACGGCAGGTGGGCGGTGAGGCGACCGAGGTAGTCGACGGTGCATTGGGCGATCACGAGGCGCACGGCACAAGCTTAGGGTCTACGACCCCCGGCGAATTAGGCTGACACCACCATGACTTCCCCTCCGAGCCTCGCGCAGCGGTTGGGCCGGGTTCTGGAACGGGTGACCCGGCAGAGCGGCCGGCTGGCCGGCACACCAGCCTACGGCTCGTTGATCCTGGGTCGGGTCAGCGAAAGCCCGGCCCGCCGCCGGGTCCGGATCCAGACGTTGGTCACGGTGTCGCTGCTGACGGTGAACGTACTCGGCATCGTGGTTGCCGCCCTGTTGGTCAGCGTGGCCTATCCGGTACCCAGTGTGTTCACCGACGTGCCGGCCTGGCTCACCTTTGGCGTGGCCCCCGCGTATGCGGCCGCCGCACTCGCGTTCGGCAGCTGGTGGATCACCACCCGCACGGTCAACGACCTCCGGTGGGCGGCCGAAGGGCGAGCACCGACCCGCGTCGACCAGCGCAACGCGTTCTTCACCCCGTGGCGCGTCGCGCTGGCCCAGCTGTCGCTCTGGGTAATCGGCACCGTCGTCTTCACGATCCTCTACGGACTGTTCGACTCCGAGTTCATTCCCCGGATCTTGCTCGTGACGGGTTTCGTCGGGGTGATGGTGGCGACCGGCGCCTACCTGGCCACCGAGTTCGCGCTGCGTCCGGTGGCAGCACTGGCGCTGGCGGCCGGACCGCCGCCGCACCGGCTGGCGCCGGGGATCATGGGCCGCACGATGACGGTCTGGATGCTGGGCTCGGGCGTGCCCGTCATCGGCATCGGGCTCAGCGCCCTGATCTCGCTGGTCTTGGACAACATGACCAAGACGCAGTTGGAAGTCGCCATCCTGATCACCTCGTCGGCCACGCTCGTATTCGGGTTCGTTCTGATGTGGGTGCTGGCGTGGATCACCGCGACTCCGGTGCGGGTGGTGCGCTCGGCGCTCAAGCGCGTCGAGGACGGCGATCTCAAGGCCAGCGTCGTGGTCTTCGACGGCACCGAACTCGGCGAGCTGCAACGGGGATTCAACTCGATGGTCGCGGGGCTGCGGGAGCGCGAACGAGTGCGCGACCTGTTCGGCCGCCATGTCGGCCGAGAGGTCGCCGCGGCCGCCGAGATGCAGAAGCCGCAGCTCGGCGGTGAAGAGCGCCACGTGGCAGTGCTTTTCGTCGACATCGTCGGCTCCACGCAACTGGTCGGCACGCTGCCCCCGATCGAGGTTGTCGAGCTGCTCAACCGGTTCTTCGCCGTGATCGTCGAAGAGGTCAACCGACACAACGGTCTGCTCAACAAATTCGAAGGCGATGCCACGCTTGCGGTGTTCGGTGCGCCGGTCACGCTAGACAACCCCGAAGACGATGCACTTGCCGCGGCGCGGACGATCATGCGGCGCCTCGAACAGGAGGTACCCGAATGCGCCGCCGGCCTCGGGGTCGCCGCCGGGGAGGTCGTGGCCGGCAACGTCGGCGCCAACGAACGATTCGAATACACGGTGATCGGCGGACCGGTCAATGAGGCCGCGCGCCTGTCCGAGCTCGCGAAGTCCACCGAGGGCCGCCTGCTCGTGACCGCATCGACCGTCGAGCGGGCCGGCGATTCCGAGCGCGCCCACTGGGTCCTGACCGACGCGGTGACGCTGCGCGGCCATGACGAGCCGACTCGGTTGGCCGTTCCCGCCTGAGCCAGACGATGTCCTGATCTGTGGGGTACCCGACCTCCAGGCCACTCGCCTGACGGGTCGGGGTCCGGCAATCTAGCGGCATGACCGTCGACAACCTGGCCGTCTGGGATTTCCCGGAGACCGATATCTGTTCAGCCGCACTGCAATTGGTGACCGAAGTCTCCCCCGCGTTTCTCACCAACCACTGCGTCCGTGGTTATCTGTTCGGGCGCGAACTGGCCGCTGCCGACGGCTTGCGGGCCGGCGTCGATTACGACGACGAACTGGTCTTCCTCACCTGTCTGCTGCACGACCTGGGCGTCACCGAGTACGGCAGCGGAGACCAGCGCTTCGAAGTAGACGGGGCGGACGCCGCGGCGCGTTTTTTGACCGAGCACGGGGTCGATGGCACTGCGGTGCGGACGGTGTGGGAATCGATCGCCCTGCACACCAGCGTCGGGCTGGCCCACCGGTTCGGACCGGTCCACGCGATCGCTCATCTCGGAATTGCGTTGGACATCAACGGGTTCGACAAGAAACGGCTGTCCGTCGGACTCGCCGAGCGGGTGCACGCGGCGTGGCCGCGTCATGATCTGGGATATGCAATCGCCGAGGCGATCGCAGCCGATACGCGAGCCAATCCGATGAAGGCTCCGCCGCTGTCCTTCCCCGCGCACGTGCACCACCTGATCAACGGGGCGCCGTCCCCGACCTTCTTCGACTTGATCGGCACATCGGGTTGGGGCGATCGCCCGGTACCCGAGAAGGTCGGCTGATAGCGGTCGACCACGATGTCGGTTTTCCGCTAGTGCTGTCGGTGCCGACGTGTAAAAGTTCAAGACGTGCATGACGATTTCGACCGCTGCTACCGCGCCGTCCAATCCAAGGACTCGCGGTTCGACGGTTGGTTCGTCACCGCGGTCAAGACCACCGGCATCTACTGCCGTCCCAGTTGCCCGGTGCGGCTGCCACTGGCCCGCAACGTGCGCTTCTATCCCAGCTCCGCGGCCGCGCAGCGAGCCGGCTTCCGGGCCTGCAAACGCTGCCGACCGGATGCCTCGCCGGGTTCGCCGGAGTGGAACGTCCGCAGTGACGCGGTGGCCCGGGCGATGCGATTGATCGGCGACGGCGCGGTGGACCGCGAGGGTGTGACCGGGCTGGCCAGACGGGTCGGCTACACCGCCCGCCAGCTCGAGCGGATGCTGCAGGCCGAGGTCGGTGCCGGACCGCTGGCCCTGGCCCGGGCCCAGCGGGTACAGACGGCGCGGGTGCTCATCGAGACCACCGACATGGCGTTCAGCGATATCGCGTTCGCAGCGGGTTTCGCGAGCATCCGCCAGTTCAACGACACCCTGCGAGCCGCCTGCGACACCACGCCGACGGCATTGCGGGCCAAGGCCTCCCGCCGAGACTGGGCGGCGAGCGCACCCGACGGGCAGGCGCTGTCGCTGCGGCTGCCGGTACGCACCCCGTTCGCCTATGAAGGCGTGTTCGGGCATTTGGCGGCCAGTGTGGTGCCGGGCTGCGAAGAGGTGCGCGACGGCGCCTTCCGCCGCACGCTGCGCCTGCCGTCGGGCTATGGCGTGGTGAGTCTGACGCCGCAGCCCGACCACGTCCGTTGCACGCTGGTGCTCGAGCAGGTCCGCGACCTGTCCACGGCGATCGCTCGCTGCCGGCGGTTGCTGGATCTCGACGCCGACCCGGAAGCCGTCCTCGATGTACTGGGTGCCGACGCCGACCTGAGCGCCGTGGTGAGCAAGGCGCCCGGGCAGCGGATCCCGCGCACCGTCGACGAAGAGGAACTGACGGTGCGGGCCGTACTCGGTCAGCAGGTGTCGACCAAAGCGGCACGCACCCACGCGGGCCGGCTTGTCGCCGCCTACGGCACACCGGTGGCCGATCCGCACGGTGGACTGACGCACACCTTTCCCAGCACCGCTCAGCTGGCCGATATCGACCCGGCGCACCTTGCCGTGCCGGCCACCCGCCGACGCTCGGTGACCACGCTGATCGCGGCCCTGGGCGACGGCGAGCTGACACTCAACCCCGGCTGCGACTGGCAGCGGGCCCGTGAGCAGCTATTGGCACTGCCCGGAATCGGGCCGTGGACGGCGGAGATCGTCGCGATGCGGGGGCTCGGTGATCCCGACGCGTTTCCGGCCAGCGATCTCGGTGTGCGGCTCGCAGCCGAACAACTCGGCCTGCCCTCCGATGTGCGGGCGCTGACCGCACACAGTGCACGCTGGCGACCGTGGCGGTCCTATGCCGTACAGCATCTGTGGACGACCCTGGACCACTCCGTGAATCACTGGCCACCGAAGGAGACCCCGTGACGACGACAATGCGGTACCGAATCATCGAGAGCCCGGTAGGGCCGCTCACCCTGGCCGGCACGGGATCGACGCTGTGTCATCTGCGGATGGTGGACCAGACGCACGAGCCGGATCGGTCCGACTGGGCGCACTCCGACGATGAAATATTCGCCGACGCGGTCGAGCAGCTGGCGGCCTATTTCGCCGGCGAACTCACCGAATTCGATCTCGACCTGGATCTCGGCGGAACCGAATTCCAACGGAAAGTCTGGTCGGCCTTGCGCACCATTCCCTACGGCGAGACGCGGTCCTATGGGGAAATCGCGATGCAAATCGGATCTCCGGGAGCATCGCGGGCGGTGGGAATGGCGAATGGCCGAAATCCGATCGGCATCATTGTGCCGTGTCATCGCGTTATCGGTTCGACCGGCGGATTGACCGGATATGGCGGTGGAATTGATCGAAAGCGCGCACTCCTGGCGCTGGAGAAAAGCCGAATGCCGGCCGATCTCTCGCTATTCGACTGATATCCACATACAAAAATGCCTGTGCCCCCTAATCGAAATTAGGGGGCACAGGACTTAAATTGTGTTCGGCGGTGTCCTACTTTTCCACCCTGTTGGGTAGTATCATCGGCGCTGGTAGGCTTAGCTTCCGGGTTCGGGATGGGACCGGGCGTTTCCCTGCCGCTATGGCCGCCGTAACTTTATTCACTCTTTTTGAGTGTCCCCCGCGTGTGGGGGGAGGTTTAGTTTTGGTGGTGGGGTGCAGTGGTTTGACTGCTGTGGTGTGGTTGCGGGCGTCGTTGGTGTGCTTACATTTTTACCGAATCAACTGGTTTGTTGTTTTGGTTGTTGTAAGTTTTCGGCCGGTTAGTGCCAGTTCCCTGAACACCTTGCGGTGCGTATAGGTCTGGTCTATCGATCCCGTGGTCTGCGGGGGGCCTTATCCCTCTAAAAGGGTGAGAAACCTGGTCTTGGAGAAGGTTTCCCGCTTAGATGCTTTCAGCGGTTATCCTGTCCGAACGTGGCTATCCAGCGGTGCCCCTGGTGGGACAACTGGTGGACCAGAGGTTCGTCCGTCCCGGTCCTCTCGTACTAGGGACAGGTTTCCTCAAGTTTCTGACGCGCGCGGCGGATAGAGACCGAACTGTCTCACGACGTTCTAAACCCAGCTCGCGTGCCGCTTTAATGGGCGAACAGCCCAACCCTTGGGACCTGCTCCAGCCCCAGGATGCGACGAGCCGACATCGAGGTGCCAAACCATCCCGTCGATATGGACTCTTGGGGAAGATCAGCCTGTTATCCCCGGGGTACCTTTTATCCGTTGAGCGACACCCCTTCCACTCGGGGGTGCCGGATCACTAGTCCCGACTTTCGTCCCTGCTTGACATGTCCGTCTCGCAGTCAAGCTCCCTTGTGCACTTGCACTCAACACCTGATTGCCGTCCAGGTTGAGGGAACCTTTGGGCGCCTCCGTTACATTTTAGGAGGCAACCGCCCCAGTTAAACTACCCACCAGGCACTGTCCCTGGACCGGATATACGGTCCGAAGTTAGAAGTCCAATACGATCAGAGTGGTATTTCAACAATGACTCCACCCACACTGGCGTGTGAGTTTCACAGTCTCCCACCTATCCTACACAAACCGTATCGAACGCCAATACCAAGCTATAGTGAAGGTCCCGGGGTCTTTTCGTCCTGCCGCGCGTAACGAGCATCTTTACTCGTAGTGCAATTTCGCCGAGTCTATGGTTGAGACAGTTGAGAAGTCGTTACGCCATTCGTGCAGGTCGGAACTTACCCGACAAGGAATTTCGCTACCTTAGGATGGTTATAGTTACCACCGCCGTTTACTGGGGCTTAAATTCTCCGCTTCACCCAAGGGTTAACGGGTCCTCTTAACCTTCCAGCACCGGGCAGGCGTCAGTCCGTATACATCGTCTTGCGACTTCGCACGGACCTGTGTTTTTAGTAAACAGTCGCTTCTCACTGGTTTGTGCCACCCCCACCGCTGCCGGCAGCACGTGCCATGACAGTAGGAGGTCCCCCTTCTCCCGAAGTTACGGGGGTATTTTGCCGAGTTCCTTAACCATAGTTCACTCGTACGCCTTGGTATTCTCTACCTGACCACCTGTGTTGGTTTGGGGTACGGGCCGTGTGTGCGCTCGCTAGAGGCTTTTCTTGGCAGCAAAGGATCACCGAATTCGCCTCACTCGGCTATGCATCACCTCTCAGGATATATGCCAGACGGATTTGCCTATCTGACTCCCTACGGGCTTGCCCCAGTATTACCACTGACTGGTACGGCTACCTACCTGCGTCACCCCGTCGCTTGACTACTACCCACCCGGGTCTCGCGCAGCCGGTGACCCCCGCTTCCCGAAGGAATTAGTGGGACACCATTTGGGCGATTAGCAGAATGGATTCATCAGGGACGCTCACACACGGGTACGGGAATATCAACCCGTTGTCCATCGACTACGCCTGTCGGCCTCGCCTTAGGTCCCGACTCACCCTGGGCGGACTGGCCTGGCCCAGGAACCCTTGGTCTTTCGGCGGGCAAGGTTCTCACTTGCCTTATCGCTACTCATGCCTGCATTCTCACTCCCACACCCTCCACAGCTCCATTACCAGGCTGCTTCACCGGTGTGCAGGACGCTCCCCTACCCATCGAATAAATTCGATGCCGCGGCTTCGGCGGTGTGCTTGAGCCCCGCTACATTATCGGCGCACAATCACTTGACCAGTGAGCTATTACGCACTCTTTCAAGGGTGGCTGCTTCTAAGCCAACCTCCTGGTTGTCTCTGCGACTGCACATCCTTTTCCACTTAGCACACGCTTAGGGGCCTTAGCCGGCGATCTGGGCTGTTTCCCTCTCGACGTACGGAGCTTATCCCCCGCCGTCTCACTGCCACGCTTTCACTTACCGGCATTCGGAGTTTGGCTGACGTCAGTAACCCTGTGGGGCCCATCGGCCATCCAGTAGCTCTACCTCCGGCAAGAAACACGCAACGCTGCACCTAAATGCATTTCGGGGAGAACCAGCTATCACGGAGTTTGATTGGCCTTTCACCCCTACCCACAACTCATCCCCTCAGTCTTCAACCTAAGTGGGTTCGGGCCTCCACGCGGTCTTACCCGCGCTTCACCCTGGCCATGGGTAGATCACTCCGCTTCGGGTCCAGAACACACCACTACACCACACACTATTGTGTGGATACGCCCTATTCAGACTCGCTTTCGCTACGGCTACCCCACACGGGTTAACCTCGCGACATGTCCCTGACTCGCAGGCTCATTCTTCAAAAGGCACGCCATCACCCCACGTAAACGAGGGCTCTGACGGATTGTAAGCGCACGGTTTCAGGTACTATTTCACTCCCCTCCCGGGGTACTTTTCACCATTCCCTCACGGTACTAATCCGCTATCGGTCACTGAGAAGTATTCAGGCTTACCGGGTGGTCCCGGCAGATTCACAGCAGATTCCACGGGCCCGCTGCTACTCGGGAACAGTTCCACAGGAGCCGTGATGTTTTCAGTTACGGGGCTCTCACCCACTACGGCAGGCCATCCCAGGCCACTTCACCTAACACCACGGTTTATCACTCCCGCCCCGGCCGGCAGACCGAAGACGAAACGTCCCACAACACCGCACACACAACCCCTGCCGGGTATCACATGCATACGGTTTAGCCATCCTCCGCTTTCGCTCGCCACTACTCACGGAATCACAATTGTTTTCTCTTCCTACGGGTACTGAGATGTTTCACTTCCCCGCGTTCCCCCCGCACCCTATGTATTCAGATGCGGGTGACACGACATCACTCGTGCCGGGTTTCCCCATTCGGACATCCTCGGATCAACGCTCGGTTGGCAGCTCCCCGAGGCATAACGCAGCCTCCCACGTCCTTCATCGGCTCCCAGTGCCAAGGCATCCACCATGCGCTCTTAAACACTTACAACACAAAAAACCAATTCGAAAAAAGAAATTGCACATCAATCACACACAAACACCACCCACCAGGACCGAAACCCCGACGGGCACACATTTGCGTGCTAGATGCTCGCAACCACTATCCACAAATCAAACACCACACCCCACCACCAAAGATGGAGCAACAACACGCCTCCCACCCCACACAGGGGCCAGGGACGACCCTCCAAAGAGAGTCACGCGGGCCTGTTGTCTCAAAGCCCAACAGTGTGTTTGGCAGCACCAGACAACCCCCCACAAAAGGAGAGTCCCCGTCCTGGATGATTGCTTGTCGTGCACCAGACCCCCACCCACTACAGGCGAAGGCCATCCAACGAATCGATCAGATCACCGAACCCCCACACGATGTGGGCGGGCCTGATTCTCGTGGTGCTCCTTAGAAAGGAGGTGATCCAGCCGCACCTTCCGGTACGGCTACCTTGTTACGACTTCGTCCCAATCGCCGATCCCACCTTCGACGGCTCCCTCCCACAAGGGGTTAGGCCACCGGCTTCGGGTGTTACCGACTTTCATGACGTGACGGGCGGTGTGTACAAGGCCCGGGAACGTATTCACCGCAGCGTTGCTGATCTGCGATTACTAGCGACTCCGACTTCACGGGGTCGAGTTGCAGACCCCGATCCGAACTGAGACCGGCTTTGAAAGGATTCGCTCCACCTCACGGCATCGCAGCCCTTTGTACCGGCCATTGTAGCATGTGTGAAGCCCTGGACATAAGGGGCATGATGACTTGACGTCATCCCCACCTTCCTCCGAGTTGACCCCGGCAGTCTCTCACGAGTCCCCACCATTACGTGCTGGCAACATGAGACAAGGGTTGCGCTCGTTGCGGGACTTAACCCAACATCTCACGACACGAGCTGACGACAGCCATGCACCACCTGCACACAGGCCACAAGGGAACCGACATCTCTGCCGGCGTCCTGTGCATGTCAAACCCAGGTAAGGTTCTTCGCGTTGCATCGAATTAATCCACATGCTCCGCCGCTTGTGCGGGCCCCCGTCAATTTCTTTGAGTTTTAGCCTTGCGGCCGTACTCCCCAGGCGGGGTACTTAATGCGTTAGCTACGGCACGGATCCCAAGGAAGGAAACCCACACCTAGTACCCACCGTTTACGGCGTGGACTACCAGGGTATCTAATCCTGTTCGCTCCCCACGCTTTCGCTCCTCAGCGTCAGTTACTGCCCAGAGACCCGCCTTCGCCACCGGTGTTCCTCCTGATATCTGCGCATTCCACCGCTACACCAGGAATTCCAGTCTCCCCTGCAGTACTCAAGTCTGCCCGTATCGCCCGCACGCCCACAGTTGAGCTGTGAGTTTTCACGAACAACGCGACAAACCACCTACGAGCTCTTTACGCCCAGTAATTCCGGACAACGCTCGCACCCTACGTATTACCGCGGCTGCTGGCACGTAGTTGGCCGGTGCTTCTTCTACAGGTACCGTCACTTGCGCTTCGTCCCTGCTGAAAGAGGTTTACAACCCGAAGGCCGTCATCCCTCACGCGGCGTCGCTGCATCAGGCTTGCGCCCATTGTGCAATATTCCCCACTGCTGCCTCCCGTAGGAGTCTGGGCCGTATCTCAGTCCCAGTGTGGCCGGACACCCTCTCAGGCCGGCTACCCGTCGTCGCCTTGGTAGGCCATTACCCCACCAACAAGCTGATAGGCCGCGGGCCCATCCCACACCGCAAAAGCTTTCCACCACACACCATGAAGCATGCGGTCATATTCGGTATTAGACCCAGTTTCCCAGGCTTATCCCAAAGTGCAGGGCAGATCACCCACGTGTTACTCACCCGTTCGCCACTCGAGTACCCCGAAGGGCCTTTCCGTTCGACTTGCATGTGTTAAGCACGCCGCCAGCGTTCGTCCTGAGCCAGAATCAAACTCTCCAAACAAAAACAACCCATCCAAAGACAGGTGGAATTCGAATCAGAAAAATCTGACATCCAACAAAAAGACACCAAAACTGGCATCAAAAACAGCCACACCCCAACACGGGGGTATCAGAATGCGGCAAAAAACAACAACAAACAAAAACCACCAAACACACTATTGAGTTCTCAAACAACACACCCAGCTGGCGTCCGCCAGCAGGCAACCCCACCAACTTACTACAAGTCTTTGGCGGCGTCAACTGCCGCTGCCCTCCCGTCTCCGGGTCCGGCGCGGCTGGCCGACTGCCTACACTACACGCGTTCTATCTCAGCTCCAAGTCGCACCAGATTTTCGACGAAGAGCGGGTAACCCCGATCGATGTGAAACACGTCGTGAACTTCGGTTTCTCCGTCAGCGACCAGCCCGGCCAGCACTAGACCGGCGCCGGCCCGGATGTCCGAACACCACACCGGCGCACTCGAAAGTTGCGGGATCCCCCGCACCACCGCGTGGTGACCGTCGGTCCGGGCGTCCGCACCCAGGCGGATCATCTCCTCGACGAACCGGAACCTTGCCTCGAACACGTTCTCGGTGATCATCGACGTCCCGTCGGCTATCGACGCCAGCGCGATCGCCATCGGCTGCAGATCGGTGGGAAAACCCGGGAACGGCAGCGTCGCCACATTGCCGGCCTTCGGACGGTCGTACTGCACCACCCGGAACCCGTTGTCGTGCTGGGTGACGGTGGCGCCGGCGTCGTGCAGCTTGTGCAGCACCAGCTGAAGGTGAGCCGGGTCCACCCCGGTGACCGCGATGTCGCCACGCGTCATCGCCGCGGCGATCCCCACGTCGCGGCGACGATCCGGTCGCCGATCACCCGGTGCTCTGTGGGGTGCAGCCGCGGGACGCCGGTGATCGTCAACGTCGAAGTACCTGCGCCTTCGATCTGGGCGCCCATCTGGCAGAGCATCTCGCAGAGGTCGACGACGTCGGGCTCGCGCGCAGAGTTGTGAATCGTGGTGACGCCCTCGGCCAAGACCGCGGCCATCAGGATGTTCTCGGTCGCCCCCACCGAGGGGAACTCCAGCTGGATCTCCGCACCGTGCAGACGGTCGGCGGTGGCCACCACGCAGCCGTGCTCGATCGTGCAATCGGCGCCGAGCTGCCGCAGCCCCGCCTGATGCATATCCAGCGGCCGCGAGCCGATCGCGTCGCCGCCGGGCAATGCGACCCGGGCGCGTTTACACCGTCCCACCAGCGGGCCCAGCACGCAGACCGACGCTCGGAACTGACGCACCGCGGCGAAGTCCGCCTCGTACTTGGGCTCGTCGGGCGAGGTGATCCGCACGACCGAACCATCGAGTTCCACGTTGGCGCCGAGGCCGCGGAGGACCTCCGCCATCAGCGGCACATCAAGAATGTCGGGGCAGTTGGTGATGGTCGTGGTGCCCTCGGCCAGCAGACTGGCCGCCATCAGCTTCAGAACGCTGTTCTTGGCGCCCCCAACGGCGACTTCGCCCGACAACCGGTTGCCACCGGTCACCACAAAACGCTCGCCCACGGCCGTCAGTTTAGTGGAGGCAAGGCCCGGCACCGTGCCACCTGGCCGGTACGGTTTCACCCATGGCAGTACACCTGACCCGCATCTATACCCGGACCGGCGACGACGGCACTTCGGGACTGAGTGATTTCTCACGGGTGGACAAGAATGACCCGCGGCTGACCGCGTATGCCGACTGTGACGAGGCCAATGCCGCGCTCGGGGTGGCCGTCGCCCTGGGCCAACCCGACGATGAACTGCGCAAAGTGCTCGTACAGATCCAAAACGACTTGTTCGACGCGGGTGCGGACCTGTCCACCCCGGTCGTCGAAAACCCGGAATATCCGCCGCTGCGGATCACCGCCCCGTACGTGGAGCGGCTCGAGGCGTGGTGCGACCACTACAACGAGAACCTGCCGGCCCTGAACTCGTTCATCCTGCCCGGCGGGACCGCGCTGTCAGCCCTGCTGCACGTCGCGCGGACAGTGACCCGCCGAGCCGAGCGCTCGGCGTGGGTCGCGGTCAAGGCCTATCCCGACACCGTCAGCCCACTGCCGGCGCGCTACCTCAACCGGCTTTCCGACCTGCTGTTCATCTTGTGCCGGGTGGCCAATCCCGGTGGTGACGTGCTGTGGCAGCCCGGCGGCGGCAAAGCCGAAGGGCCTGCGAAGAAATAGCTCAGGCCGTGCGGCGCCGCGCCCGGGGCGAGGGACTCGATTCCACCCAGGACAGAAACGCCGTCAGCGCCCCGCGGTCCAGCGCCATCTCGTACCCGCGGCCCCGCTCACCGGTGATGTCGTGGAGCTCCAGCACGATGATCGCGTCGGACATGATGTCGAACTCGTCGCCGCGCGGACCGCGCCGGGCGATGACCTCCAGGCCACGCCGGCTCAACCGGCGATCCGGCCACCACCGCAGACTCGACAACCGATAGAACCGGGCCTCATCACCGCGATAGCGGATCACCCCGTGCCGCCAGCCATGCCCGCCGACCGCCGGGGTGTCACGCAGAATCGCCGCCGTCCCACCCTGCCGGAGCTTCCACAACCGGTAGGTCAGGGCCGCCACGACAAGTCCCAGCACACTGACCAGCGCGACCATGAAGATCATCGGCGCGCTCATCAGTCGCTGGGCTCTCGACTAGTCGATCTGGCCTAGGGCGCGCAGACGCGCCCGACCCCGGGCAGCAGTTTGCGGATCGTCGGACGCCGCATCGGACTTGGCGGCGTCCGCGTCGATCTCGGACTCGAACTCCGCGGACTCGGCGAGGATCGTCACACCCTCCTCGGTGACCGACAGATAACCGCCGTCGACGGCGATCCGCAGATCGTCCTCGCCCTCCCGCTCGACGCGCACCATCGCGTCATCGACGAGCTGTGCCACGAGCGGGATGTGCCGAGGCAGGATGCCGATCTCGCCCGACGTGGTGCGGGTGAAGACGAACGTCGCCTTACCCGACCAGATCTTGCGCTCGACGGCGACGATGTCGACGTCCAATTCGGCCATCTCACATCACCTTTCGCGTCTTGAAGCTCACAGCTTGGCGCCGAGGCTCTCGGCCTTCTTCGCCAGGTCGTCCAGGCCACCGATCAGGAAGAACGCCTGCTCGGGCAGGTGGTCGAACTCGCCCTTGGCCAGCTTGTCGAACGCCTCGACGGTCTCCTTGAGCGGAACCGTGGAGCCGGGCTGGCCGGTGAACTGCTCGGCGGCCATCATGTTCTGGCTCAGGAAGCGCTCGATCTTGCGGGCGCGGTACACCAGGACCTTGTCCTCTTCGGAGAGCTCGTCGATACCGAGGATCGCGATGATGTCCTGAAGATCCTTGTAGCGCTGCAGGATCCGGATGACTTCCTGGGCGACGCGGTAGTGCTCGTCGCCGACCACGCTCGGGTGCAGGATCGTCGAGCTCGACGCCAGCGGATCCACCGCCGGGAAGATGCCCTTGGAGAACACCGCACGAGAAAGCTCGGTGGTGGCATCCAGGTGGGCGAACGTGGTGGCCGGCGCCGGGTCGGTGTAGTCGTCGGCGGGCACGTACACAGCCTGCATCGAGGTGATCGAGCGGCCACGCGTCGAGGTGATGCGCTCCTGGAGCTCACCCATCTCGTCAGCCAGGGTCGGCTGGTAACCCACGGCGGACGGCATACGGCCGAGCAGCGTGGACACCTCGGAGCCGGCCTGCGTGAACCGGAAGATGTTGTCGATGAACAGAAGCACGTCCTGGCCCTGCTCATCGCGGAAGAACTCCGCCATGGTCAGCGCGGACAGTGCGACGCGCATACGCGTGCCCGGCGGCTCGTCCATCTGGCCGAACACCAAGGCGGTGTCCTTGAGCACGTTGGCGTCCGCGAGCTCCACCCAGAGGTCGTTGCCCTCACGGGTGCGCTCCCCCACGCCCGCGAACACCGAGGTGCCACCGAAGTTGCGGGCGATGCGGTTGATCATCTCCTGGATCAGCACGGTCTTACCGACGCCGGCACCACCGAACAGGGCGATCTTGCCGCCACGCACGTACGGGGTCAGCAGGTCGACGACCTTGAGGCCGGTCTCCAGCATCTCGGTGCGCGGCTCGAGGTCGGCGAAGGCCGGCGGCTTGCGGTGGATGGACCAGTGCTCGAAGTCCTTGCCGTAGCCCGGGTCGTCGAGGCAGTCGCCGAGGGCGTTGAACACGTGGCCCTTCACCCCGTCGCCGACCGGCACGGAGATCGAGGCGCCGGTGTCGGACACCTCGACGCCACGCACCAGGCCGTCGGTGGGCTGCATGGAGATGCAGCGCACCAAGTTGTCACCCAGGTGCTGGGCAACCTCGAGGGTCAGAGTCTTGGCCAGCGCGCCGAAGGTGATCTCGGCGTGCAACGCGTTGAACAGGTCGGGCACTGAGCCACGCGGGAACTCGACGTCCACCACGGGGCCGGTGATGCGGACGACGCGTCCGGCGGTCTTGGTCTCTACGGCAGCAGTCATTCTCTCTTCGCTTCTCTAGCTCTCGATGGGGCTTCTATTAGGTAGCGTCCGCCAGCGCGTTGGCGCCACCGACGATTTCGCTGATTTCCTGGGTGATCTGCGCCTGACGTTCGCGGTTGGCCGCCAGCGTGAGTGCCTTGATCAGATCGTCGGCGTTGTCGGTCGCCGACTTCATGGCGCGCCGACGAGACGCCGACTCCGACGCCGCCGCCTCGAGCAGCGCCGCGTACACGCGGGTCGCGATGTAGCGCGGCAGCAGTGAGTCGAACAACTCCTCGGCATTGGGCTCGAACGAGAACAGCGTCTGCGGGCCGGTTTCCGGTTCGCCGACGTACTCGACGACCATCGGGGCGATCCGCAGCGCCGACGCCGTCTGCGACAGCATCGACTTGAACTCCGTCGACACGATGTGCAGTTCGTCGACACCGAGAACGCCGTCGGCGCCGGCCTGGTCACCCTCGTCGTCGACACCGGACATGAACGCCGTCACCAGGGTGTCGGCGATGTCCTTGGCGTGCTCGTAATCCGGCCGCTCGGAGAAGCCGGTCCACGACTCTTTGACCTCGCGCTGGCGGAAGCTGTAGTAGCCCAGCGCTTTCCGGCCCACGACGTAGAGCACCGGGTCCTTGCCCTCTTCCCGAAGCAGCGAGAAGAGTTCCTCGCCCCGGCGAAGGACGTTCGCGTTGTAGCCGCCGCACAGACCGCGATCCGACGAGACCACCAGCACACCGGCCCGCCGCGGGTTCTCCCGCGCGACGAGCAGCGGGTGATCGAGCGCGCTCGCACCCGCCAGCTCGGTGAGCATGTTGGTGATCTCGCTGGCGTAGGGCCGGGCCGCATCGACCCGGGCCTGTGCCTTGGCGATCCGCGACGTGGCGATCAGCTCCTGAGCCTTCGTGATCTTCTTGATCGACGAAGCGGATTTGATACGTCCGCGTAGTTCGCGAAGTGTGGCTGCCATTCCCTATAGCTCTTCTACTAGTTCTTTTTGGAGCCGGCTTACGGACCTTGACCGATTCCTTCTCCAGGTCCTCGGGATCCAGAGCCTCGGCGTCGTGCTCGTCGGCAACCACTGAGCTGCCGTCGGTTGCGGCGAAGCCCTTCTTGAATTCGTTGATGACCGAGACCAGCTTCTCCTCGGCCTCTTCGGAGAGCTTCTTTGTCTCCTTGATGCCGTCGAGGATCTCGGAGTGGCTCGCCTTCACGTGCTCCAGGAACTCGGACTCGAAGCGCGAAACATCCTCGGCGGGAACCGAATCCAGATGCCCCTGAGTGCCGAGGAAGATCGCGACGACCTGATCCTCGACCGCCATCGGGCTGTACTGGGCCTGCTTGAGCAGCTCGACGAGCCGCACACCGCGGTCCAGCTGAGCCTTCGACGCGGCATCCAGGTCGGACGCGAACGCCGCGAAGGCCTCCAGCTCGCGGTACTGCGACAGGTCCAGACGCAGCGAACCGGCAACCTCTTTCATGGCCTTGATCTGGGCGGCACCACCGACGCGGGACACCGACACACCGACGTTCACGGCCGGGCGGACGCCCTGGTTGAACAGGTCGGACTCCAGGAAGCACTGGCCGTCGGTGATCGAGATGACGTTGGTCGGGATGAACGCCGAGATGTCGTTGGCCTTGGTCTCGATGATCGGCAGACCGGTCATCGAACCGCCACCGAGCTCGTCGGACAGCTTGGCGCAACGCTCCAGCAGGCGGGAGTGCAGGTAGAAGACGTCGCCGGGGAAGGCTTCGCGGCCCGGCGGGCGGCGCAGCAGCAGCGAGATGGCGCGGTAGGCGTCGGCCTGCTTGGACAGATCGTCGAACACGATCAGCACGTGCTTGCCGTTGTACATCCAGTGCTGGCCGATGGCCGAACCGGTGTAGGGCGCAAGCCATTTGAAGCCGGCGGCGTCGGAAGCCGGAGCCGCGACGATGGTGGTGTACTCCATCGCGCCACCCTCTTCGAGGGCCCGCTTCACCGAGGCGATCGTGGTGCCCTTCTGGCCGATCGCGACGTAGACGCAGCGCACCTGCTGGTTCGGATCCCCGGTCTCCCAGGCACCCCGCTGGTTGAGGATGGTGTCGACGCAGACGGCGGTCTTGCCGGTCTTGCGGTCACCGATGATCAGCTGGCGCTGGCCACGGCCGATCGGGGTCATCGCGTCGATGGCCTTGATGCCGGTCTGCAGCGGCTCACCGACACCCTGGCGCTGCACCACCGACGGTGCCTGCAGCTCCAGCTCGCGACGACCCTCCGCCTCGATGTCGCCCTGACCGTCGATCGGCTGGCCGAGCGGGTTGATGACGCGGCCCAGGAAGGCGTCGCCGACCGGCACCGAGAGCACCTCGCCGGTCCGCTTGACCTGCTGGCCCTCGGCGATCTTCTCGAACTCACCGAGGATGACCGCACCGACGCTGTGCTCGTCGAGGTTCAGCGCCACACCGAGAACACCGCCGGGGAACTCCAGCAGCTCCTGGGTCATCACCGAGGGCAGACCCTCGACGTGGGCGATGCCGTCGCCGGCGTCGATGACGGTGCCGATCTCCTCGCGCCCGGTATCCGCCTCGAAGCTCGAGACGTACTCCTGGACGGCGCCCTGGATGTCGTCAGCCGAGATTGTCAACTCTGCCATGGCTTTTCGTCTTCCTGCCTTTGTTTTGGGTCTTGGGGTTCGGTTGGCTTTTCGGCCGGTCGGTCGGTCGGCTAATCGGGAAGCCGCGTCACAGCTGCATCCAGCCGTGACGACAACGTCCCGTCGATCACCTCGTCGCCGACGGCGACCGACAGGCCGCCCAGCAGAGAGGGATCGATGTTCAGCTGCACCGAAACAGGGTGGTTGTAGATCCGGGTCAGCACCTCGGTCAGGCGGGTGCGCTGCTCCGAACTGAGCTCGGCAGCCGCACTGACCTGAGCGACGACCTCGCCGCGCCGGGCGACCGCAAGTTGAGCCAGCGCCAGCACCGCTTCGTCGGCCCGGTCGCCGCGCAGCAGGCTGATGGTCTGAACCAGCAGGGCCGTCGCGGTCGCGCCTGCGCCGCTGCTGTCACCGAGGACCTTGCGCAGCAACTCGATTCGGCCGTCGGCCGGTGCGGTGTAGTCACCCAGCAGGGAGGTCAGCCGGGGCTGCTCGTCCAGGATGCGGGTGAAGCGGAAGAGCTGCTCCTCGACCTCGTCGGCCTGATTCTCGCGCTCCGCGCGGGTCAGCAGTGCCAACCGCGCGACATGCTCGACGACGTCGACCAGATCGGACGTGAGCGACCAGCGCACCGACACCGCGGTCTCGAGCAGTTCCAGTGTGTTGTCGCCGACCTTGCCGTCCAGCAGCCGGTGAACCAACTGCTTCTTGGCGTCGACCTCACCGGACGACTCCGCGAGATGGCGAGTGAGGATGGGCTCGGCGATCAGCAACCCGGCCACCGACGCAAGGTCATCGGACAGGGCGGACAACGCATCGGCCGACAGATCCGAGGACAGCGCGTCGAACTTCTCGACCACCGCGGCCTGCGCATCGCGACTGGCCGACCGCAGATCCGAACCGGTCTCCGGCGTGTAGGCCGCGGGCGCCATCGAATCCAGTTCGTCCAGGAAGCGATCCACCGTGGCGGACTGCGACTGCGAGTCAGCGACGTGAGCACGGACCAACTCGCCCGCGCGCCGCACCGACTCACTGCCGAGGTCTTGACGCAGCTGCCGGATCAGCTGAGCGCGCAGCAACTGAACCTGTTGCGCACCTTGGACTTTGATCCGCTCCACCTCGACATCTGCCTGCGCACGCAGCTGCGCGGTGATGCCCTCGGCATCGACCCGCGCTTCTTCGACGATGCGCTTGGCCTCGGTCTTGGCCTCGTCGACCCGCTTGGCGTGATGCTTGTCGGCATCAGCCAACCGCTGACCGGCCTTGGCGCTGTCGTCGAGCTGAGTGCGGACGGCCTCTTTCTGGTTGGCCATCATGTTCTTCAGCGGCGGCACGACGTACCGCCAGATGATGGCCACGATGACCGCGAAGCCGATGAGCTGTCCGATGAAGGTTGACATGTCCTACCGTCCCGGCGCCGTTGTCGCCGACTCGCTGGAGACCTCAACACCCAGAACGCGGCTGGCCAGCGTGGCAGAAAGCGTGTCCACCGACGACCTCAGGTCACCGGAGATGCTGTCGCTCTGCTGCTTGAGCTGATCGGCCGCCTGCTGCAGGGTTGCGGCAGCCTCCTCGCTGGCGCGGCCCCGGTGCTCCTCGAGGATCTTGCGACCCTCAGCCCGGGCCTCGTCGCGGATCCCCGACGCCTCGGTGCGGGCCTCCGCCATCACCTTCTGGAAGTCAGAGTCCGCGGCGGCATCCAGCTCAGTGGCCTTGCGGTTGTTCTCGGTGGTCTTGGCGACCATCTTCTCGCGCTCACCGAGCACCTTCTGGACCGGCGGCACGACGAACTTGCCGATCACGCCCAGCACGATCAGGAAGATCGCGAGTACGAAGAAGAAGGTGCCGTTGGGGACGAGGAAGTTCTGGGTTCCACCTTCCTCGGCCGCCAACAGAGTGACGCTGTGCTCCCCCATGCCGACTAGGAAGCGCCAGGCGTGGCGAACACGAACAGGGCCATGAACGCCAGGTTGATGAAGTACGCCGCTTCCACCAGACCGACAGTGATGAAGAACGGCGTGAACAGCCGGCCCTGGGCCTCGGGCTGCCGGGCGATGCCGGAGATCAGGGCGTTGCCGGCGATGCCGTCACCGATACCGGCGCCGATCGCGCCGCCGCCCAGGATGAGCCCGCCGCCGATCAGGGCTCCCATGACGATTTGAGGGTCTGCCATTACTTATCCTCCTTGGTTGCTGGTAGGACTCCTACCAGGTGAGTGGGTGGTCCTTGGGTCGAACACGTCTTTTAGTGGTGGTCTTCTTCCAGTTCCATCGACTGGCTGAAGTACAGAATCGTCAGAAGCGCGAAGATGAACGCCTGGATCAGGCCGACGAACAAGTCGAACGTCTTCCAGATCGCGTTGGGCGCCCACATGATGTACGGCGGGAACAGCGCGATCAGCGCGACCATGATGCCGCCGGCGAAGATGTTGCCGAAAAGTCGGAGCGACAACGAGATCGGCTTGGCCAGTTCCTCGACGAGGTTGATCGGCGCGAGGAACGCGACGTGGCCCTTGAGCAGCTTCACCGGGTGGCCGATCAGGCCGCGGCGCCAGATGCCGGCCGCGTGGTAGCAGAAGAACACGAACAGAGCGAGCGCCAGCACGAAGTTGATGTCGGCGGCCGGCGGCTTGAGCAGCTCGTGAGTGCTGCCGTCGGCGGTGCCGTACTGCACCGGCAGCACCGAGATCCAGTTGGCGATCAGGATGAAGATGAACAGCGCCACCGCCAGCGGCAGCACGAACGGGGCGATCTTCATGCCGATCGCGGATTCGATCTGGCCGCGCATCTGAGTCGTCAGCGTCTCCCACAGCAGCTGGACGCCGCTGGGCACGCCGGTCGAGGTGACCTTGGCTCGCAGCACGAACGCCAGCGCGATCACGATCACGGCGGCGATCGCCGTCGCCGTGATGGTGTCGACGTTGACCGTCAGACCCAGCCACTTGGCGGTGTCGTGGTGGCCGACCTCGATGGCGGCCTCGGCGAGGATGCGTTCACTCATCGCGTGGTCAATCCTTCGGTGCTTCGTCGGCGGAGCCGGCAGCTCCGGGGCTTGCAACTACGTCGGCGTCGTGGTCGCCCGTGCGAATCTTCTTCCACACCGGCAACGCGGTGCTCAAAACCAAAAGAACTTGGAACAGCGCCAAACCAAAGAGCACCCCCAGCCCCAGGGGCCGGAAGATGATCGCGATGGCCAGGCCGATGGACGTGATCACCAGCAACCGGGTCGCGGAGTTCAGTGCCATCTTGCGCTTGAGGGGGTGGTCACCGGCGGTGATCGATTCGACCGACCGCTGAACCAGAATGGCGTTGACCAGACCCAGCGCCAGGCCGACGCCGAAGAAAACCCCGAACAGGATGTAGCCGGCCACCGCGGCCAGCACCACCGCGAGGGCGGTCAGCGCAGCGCAGATCGCAAGAAGCCGAACGGGCCGGAAGGCAACGGACGGAAACACCAACGGCGCATCTTGCGCTGGTGTCGTCACAGGTTCACCTCAATCTTGCGTTCTGGGGAGCCGGTCAAGTGATCCTTCGTCCTGGTCCGCCGAGCGTATCGGAGGGCGACAGGCGCGCTGGAATCACCCAAGGGGCAGCTCCCTTTGTCGGTCGTAAATCGGCGCCGATCGGACGTGAATCCGATGGGCCGGGCCGGCAACCCGCGAGGTTTCATGCTGTGTCTCGGCTGGGTTCTGCCAGCACCGTACCACATGGTAGACGGCAGAAAACACGTCTACTACTTACTGTCGTAAAGTCCCTCGTAATCGTCGTCCCGGCGGCGCAACAGCGGGATCAACGTGACCACGATGGCGACCACGATCGCCGCCAGCATCACCGCCCCGGTGTAGCGCGGGTCGAAGAAGATGGTGGCCGCCGCACCGAACGCGATGATGCCCACCCACAGGTAGATCAACAGCACAGCGCGGCGATGCGAGTGCCCGATCTGCAGCAGCCGGTGATGCAGATGCATCTTGTCCGGGCTCAGCGGACTGCGGCCCGCGCGGGTGCGGCGAACGATCGCCAGCAACGTGTCCAGCGCCGGAACCAGCATCACCGCGACGACCAACAGGAAAGGCGAGAGCAGGGCGAACACATCCCGCGCGCCGTAGGCGCTCTGCGAGATCGGGCCGGCCGCGGTGGTGGAGGCCGCAGCCAGCATCAGGCCGATGAGCATCGAGCCGGAATCGCCCATGAAGATCTTGGCGCGGTAGAAGTTGTGCGGCAGGAACCCCAGACACGCGCCGGCCAGCACCACCGAGATCACCGCAGGCGGGTAGAACAGCACGTCGCCACCGTGGTCGCGCAGCAGGCCGACCGAGAAGATGCAGATCGCGAGCGCGGTGATCAGCCCGAGGCCCGCCGCCAACCCGTCGAGACCGTCGACGAAGTTCATCGCATTCACGATCGACACCGTCAACGCCAACGTCAGCAGGATCGAGGACACCTGGTCCAGCACGATGGTGCCGACTCCGCCGAGCGGGATGTACAAGACACTCCACGCCACGCCCATCGTGACCAGGACACTGGCCGCGGTGATCTGGCCCGCGAACTTGGTCAGCGCGTCCAGGCCCCACCGGTCGTCGATCAGCCCGATGCCCATGATGAGTCCACCGGCGACCACGACCGCCGGCATGCCCGAGGAGTAGATGAAGCCGCGGGTGAGCGCGGGCAACTGCGACGCCAGGAAGACCGCAACGACGACACCGACGTACATCGCCAAGCCGCCCATCCGCGGGGTCGGCTTCAGGTGGACGTCACGCTCGCGGGGATAGGCCACCGCGCCGACCCGGGTGGCGAACACCCGCACCCAGCCGGTGGCGAAATAGGTGATGATCGCGGCGGTCAGCCCGACAAGGGCCAACTCGCGCAACGGAACACCGGCGCCACGGTCAGCCAGCGCGAGCGCGGTGCTCGCAACGAACTCCGATCTGCTGGCCATCGCAAAAACCGTACTGCACCAATCTGTGACGGTTCAGGCGGTCAACGAGGCGACGTCGGTCCCGAGAACCTCCGCGATGGCGGCCGCGCTGATCGGACCCTCCCGCAGGAGCCGCGGGGTGGATCCGGTGAGGTCGACGATCGTCGATGCGGCCTGCTCCTGAGACGGCCCGGCATCGAGATACACCTGCACCAGATCACCGAGCTGACGCTGCGCCTCCTCCGACGTCGTCGCCGCGGGACGGCCGGACAGGTTCGCGCTGGAGACCGCCATCGGGCCGGTCTCGCGCAGGAGCTCGATCGCCACCGGATGCAGCGGCATCCGCAACATCACGGTGCCGCGGGCGTCGCCGAGGTCCCACTGCAGCGAGGGCGCCTGCTGCACAACCAAGCTCAGCGCACCCGGCCAGAACGCCCGAATCAGTTCGCGCGCGCTGTGCGGCACCGAATACACCAGGCCTTCGATGGTGTGCCAGGAGCCGACGAGGACACCGACCGGCATGTCGCGACCGCGACCCTTGGCGGCCAGCAGCGCCGACACGGCACCGCTGTCGAAGGCGTCGGCCCCGATGCCGTACACCGTGTCGGTGGGCATCACGACCAGCCGGCTGCTCTTGACCGCCGCCGCCGCGGCGGCGATCGCCTCGGCGCGCCGATTGGGGTCGGCACAGTCGAACACCTGGGTCACGCTGACTCCTTTACCCGGCGGGCCGTCACGAATCGGGGGCGGCCCGCCAGATCGTGGCGGGGGGTGATTTCAGTGAAAAGCTTTGTGGCGCTGATGGTTTCAACGGTCAGCCCCGACGTGGTGTCGTCGTGCTCGACGGCGAACAGCCCGCCGGGCTTGAGCCAGCCGCCGGCCAGTCGCGCAATCGGCCCGATCACAGCCATACCGTCGTCGCCGCCGAACAACGCGTGCGCCGGGTCGTGGTCGGCCACTTCGGGTTCCAGCTCTGCCCCGACGGGGATGTACGGCGGGTTGGATACCACGAGGTCGACGCTACCGCGCAACTCTGGGAGCAGCCCTGCGACGGTCACGTCGGCTTGTACGACTTCGACGGCGGTCGACTCGGCGTTGCGGCGGGCGTAGCCCAGCGCGGCGGGGTCGTCGTCGACGGCGATCACCCGCGCCTGCGGCCGCTGCGTGGCCAGCGCGATCGCCAGCGCACCGGATCCGGTACACAGATCGACGATCACCGGGTGATCGGGCAAGCGTTGCGCCAGCGCCCATTCCAGCAGCGCCTCGGTCTCCGGGCGTGGGATGAACACCCCGGGACCGACCGTCAGATCCAGCGGGCCGAACGGCGCCGAGCCGGTGAGGTGCTGCACCGGGACGCGGGTGCGCCGGGCGTCGATGATCTCGTCGTAGCGGCGGAAGAAGTCGGCGTCGGGCTCGTCGATGGCGGCCAGCCGGCCACGATCGGTGCCGGCCAGATATGCCGCCAGCAGCTCAGCGTCGATGCGTGCCGAGTCGATGCCCGCACTGGCGAGCGCAGCGGTGGCCACGTCGATGGCCTGCCGCAGCCTTCGGCTCATGCCTGCTGAAGCCGGGTCTGCTTGTCCGCCTCGGCCAGAGCGTCCAGCAGCGGGTCGAGCTCGCCGTCGAGCACCTGATCGAGGTTGTGCGCCTTGAAGTTGATCCGGTGATCGGCGATGCGGTTCTCGGGGAAGTTGTAGGTACGGATCCGCTCGCTGCGGTCCACCGTGCGGATCTGGCTGGCCCGGTCCGCCGACGCGTCGGCCGACGCCTGCTCCTCGGCCAGCGCCTGCAGGCGCGCGGCCAGAACCACCATCGCGCGGGCCTTGTTCTGCAGCTGCGAGCGTTCGTTCTGGCAGGTGACGACGATGCCGGTGGGCAGGTGGGTGATGCGGACCGCCGAGTCGGTGGTGTTGACGCCCTGGCCGCCCTTACCGGAGCTGCGGTACACGTCGATCCGCAGGTCGTTCTCGTCGATCTGGACAGCCTCGACGTCTTCGGGCTCGGGGTAGACCAGGACGCCGGCTGCGGAGGTGTGGACCCGGCCCTGCGATTCGGTGACCGGCACACGCTGCACCCGGTGCACGCCGCCCTCGAACTTCATCCGCGACCACACGCCGTCGGCCGAGTCGCCCTTGCTGCGGATCGACAATGTCGCGTCCTTGTAGCCGCCGAGATCCGACCACGTCTCGTCGAGCATCGTGACGGTCCAGCCGTGCCGCTCGGCGTACCGGATGTACATGCGCGCCAGGTCGGCGGCGAACAGCGCCGACTCTTCCCCGCCCTCACCGGATTTCACCTCGAGGACGATGTCGTCGGCGTCGTGCGGATCCCGCGGCGCCAGCAGGTCGGTCAGGTGGGCGTCGAGCTCGGCGACCCTGGCCTCGAGGTCGGGGACCTCGGCGGCGAACGAGGCGTCTTCAGCGGCCAGCTCGCGGGCGGCGTCGAGATCGCCGCGGGCGGTCTCCAGCCTGCGGTAGGTGGTGACGATCGGGGCCAGCTGCGCGAAGCGCCTGCCCACCCGGCGGGCATTGCCGGCGTCGGCGTGCAGTGCCGGATCGGACATCTGACGTTCGAGGTCGGCGTGTTCGGTCAGCACGGCCTCAACCTGCGTCGAGTGCGTCACACCCACCTCATCTCTGTCCGACTGCCGACCCTGCCCCAAACGCAAACCGACGCCCGGCCTGCGCGCAGGGCAGCAGAGCGGGCGTCGGTAAAGCAGCTACTTGTCGGCGGTCTCGCCGGCCTTGCGCTTGCCGTAGCGCTTCTCGAAGCGGGCGACGCGGCCGCCGCTGTCGAGGATCTTCTGCTTGCCGGTGTAGAACGGGTGGCACTGCGAGCACACCTCGACGGTGATGTGTCCGCCGTCCTTGGTGCTGCGAGTGGTGAAGGAATTGCCACAACCGCAGACCACGGTGGTCTCGGCGTAAGCGGGATGAATCCCAGTTTTCATGGTGTCCTCTGCATTCGATGGTCGCCGGGTCGCCCGAGTCTTTTCCTGGCAATTCGAGCGTGAACCGGTACCTGAGGTGGTCGACGATCCAGTATGCCAGGTAGACCGTCACCAGCCCAAACGCGCGGTTGCCTCGGCCTATTCCTCAGGCGATGGCATAGCTCCTTGACCGCGCCGCGCGCGTCCAGAGCACACCCTTCTGCGGCTTGGTCCCCTGGGTAATGAGCTCCCGCTTGAGCACCTTGTTGGTGGCGGTGGCCGGCAGCTCGTCGGCGATCCAGACGTACCGGGGCCACGACTTGGGCGATAGGTCCGACTGCTGAGCCAGGAACTCCTCGAGCTCGGCCGGGGTCAGCTCGGCGTGGTCGGAGAGCACGATCGCCGCCATCACCTGATCCCCCACATGCTCGTCGGGTACCGGATACACCGCCACCTGGCTGACCTGCGGCAACCGCAGGATGATCCGCTCAATCGGGGCGGCGGCCATGTTCTCGCCGTCGACGCGCATCCAGTCCGCGGTCCGGCCGGCCAGGTAGATCCAGCCGTCGGCGTCGCGGTAGCCCAGGTCACCGGACCAGTACATGCCGTGGCGCAGGCGTTCGTCGGTGGCATTGCCGTCGTTGTAGTACCCGCCGAACATGCCCCCGCCGGTGGTGTTGACGATCTCCCCTACCGCCTCGTCGGCGTTGGCCAGCGCGCCGGTCTCATCGAATACGGCCGTCGCGCATTCCTGCCGGGTCTCGGGGTCGTAGATGGCCACGCCGGGAAAGCCGCGCCCGACCGAACCGGGCGGGCAGTCGTCCTCGCGGGTGATGATGACCGCGCCCTCGGTGGAGCCGAACCCGTCCCACACCGCACACCCGAAGCGGCGGCCGAATTCGGCGATGTCGCGGTCGGTGGCCTCGTTGCCGAAGGCGACCCGCAGCGGATTGTCATGGTCGTCGGACTGCTCCGGCGTCGCCAAGACGTACGCCAGCGGCTTGCCGACGTAGTTCATGTAGGTGGCGCCGTACCGGCGCAGGTCGGCCAGCAGGCCGGACGCCGAGAACGCGGCCGGGGCCATCGCCGCACCGGCGTTGAGCGCCACCGCCCAGCCGGCCATCAGCGCGTTGGAATGGAACAGCGGCATCGACAGGTAGCAGACGTCGTCGGCGGTGATCCCGAATCTGTCGGCCAATGCGACGCCGGCGAACGGCACCATCATGTGCGCGACCTGCACCGCCTTGGGCTCGCCGCTGGTGCCCGAGGTGAAGATCAGCATGAACGTGTCGGTCGCGGCGACTTCCCGGTGCGGTGTCAGCTCGCCGGCGCCGCCCAGCAGCGCCGACCACTCGTCGGAGTCGACGTCGAACACCCGCACGCCCGGCAGCTCCAGGCCTTCGAGCAGTTCGCGATGCGCCGAATCGGTGAGCAGGATCTGGCAGTCGGCCTTGACGATGTCCCTGGCCAGCGCCGCGCCACGGCGAGTGTTGTTCACCCCGCACAGCACATAACCGCCGAGGCCGGCCGCCGCCATGGCGGTCAGCATCGCGGGGGTGTTGCCCAGCAGCGTCCCGACGTGCAGCGGCCGATCCGGGTCGGCGATCGCGATCAGACCCGCGGCCTGGCGGGCCGCCTCGTCGAGGTGTTCGCGCCAGGTCCACACCTGCTCGCCGAACTTCACCGCCGGGGTGGTTTCGTCGAGGCGCTCACGAAGCAGCTGCTGGACGGTCTCGGCCACGGATCTCCCCTCTTCGGCCAACTTCGGCATCCCCCGGCTTTCCAGGGTGCCTTAGGTCACAATAGAAGCGCAGGGTAAACAGAATGCCAAATCTGTCTACCGGTGTGCGGGACGGCTGCCGCGTCCCGTTTGAAAGGATGTCCGTATCGGGACTGTCGGGTCGAGACAAGGAGGGCCACCAAGGTGATTGCCAGCGCCGACGCCGACAGCCGACAGAAGTCCGTCCAGGAGCGGCTGGTGGACGCCGCCGAATCCTGCCTGCGCGCCAAGGGCATCCGCGCCACCACGGTCTCAGAGGTGGCCGAGGCCGCGGGGGTCTCCCGCGGCTGGCTCTACCGGCACTACCCCGACAAGGCCTCGCTGCTGGGGGCGGCGATCGTGCGCCTCAACAATGCGTTCTGGGCCGAATCACACCAGGTGCTCGACGGCCTCGACACGTTCGAAGAACGATTGGCTGTCGGAGTGCGGCTGGGCCGCAGCGCGTACGACTCCCCCGGCGCGCTGGTGATGCAGCTGCGGCGCGACGAACCCGAGGAGTTCGCGGCCTGCGCCGGCGCCGGCGTGCAAGGACTGGTACCGGATCTCGGCCGGTTCTGGCGGCCGTACCTGGAAGCCGCGCGCGACGGCGGCGAGATCCACGCCGACGCCGATCTCGACGAGGCGGCCGAGTGGGTGGCCCGGGTGCAGATCACCCTCGGCACCGTTCCCGGCGAGACGATCGACCCCGACGACCACGCTGCGGTGCTGCGCTTTATGCGGCGCTACGTGCTCCCCGGGCTCCGCATGGCGCCCGCAGCAGAGTGATCGTTGCTGAAAACCATTGCGCGCCAAGCGCAATCATGATCTATGCGCCGCACCGACTGACCGCCTGACACAATGTCAGACATGGGCACTCGCAGCCGCCGGGGGGCGGTCTTGGTTGCAACTTTGGCCGTCGGTCTCACCGCATGCGGGGGTTCGACAAGCACGTCGGCGAAGACGACGGCCACCACAGCGGCCGTCAGCTCGTCAGGGTCTACGACCGCGTCGCCGGCCACCGAGGCGCCCACCAAGGGCGTCGCCAACAAGCAGACCTACTCGGTCACCCGGTCCACCGCCGGGGATGCCACCACCGACGGCAAGGGCCGATGGACTCTCGTCGTCGACACCATCACCGGTGGCGATCCGCGGGTGGCCGCTGTCTTCAACAGCGCCGTGCACGCCTCCGCCGCCGGACAGCTCGAACCGGTCAAACGCGACGCCGATCCGGACGGCACGTGGACGTTCGAGACCCAGCCGCAGATCCACTTCGGCGGCGCATCAGTGTCAGAACTGATCAGCGGCCTGTACGTGCACACGCCGTCGGCGCATCCGAGCAGCTTCGTCAGCACAGTGGTGATCGACGCGCGCAGCGCCAAGCCGATCACGCTGGGCGACCTGTTCACCGACAAGCAAGCGGGCTTGGACAAGCTCTCCGAACAGACGAAGGCGTTACTGCCCGCAGTCAGCGGAGTCGGGCCGACCCCGATGCCCGACGAACCGGGCAACGCGCCGACCGAAGCGAACTTCGCCAACTGGATTCCGACACCCGACGGCCTGGAGATCCATTTCGCCGACTACCAGTTCTTCCACGGCACACCGACGATCACGGTGCCGTGGTCGGCACTCGACGGTCTGCTGGCGCCCGGCATGGACGCGTTGCGCCAGAGCTAGTTCGGCGCGAAAACCGGCGCACAGCACCGGTTAACGCGCCGAAATCACTGACTAGTCGAGGTCGCCGTTGCCGGCGGGGCCGCCGGGCGTGTTCTTGGAGACCTGAACCAGGAACTCGTAGTTGTTCTTGGTCTTGCGCAGCTGGCTCATCAGCAGGTCGATGGCCTGATGCGAGTCCAGCCCGGACAGAACGCGCCGCAGCTTGTGCACGACCGCGAACTCGTCGGGGCTGAGCAGCAGCTCGTCCTTGCGGGTGCCCGACGGGTTGACGTCGACCGCGGGGAACACCCGGCGCTCGGCGATCTTGCGGTCGAGCTTGAGCTCGGCGTTGCCGGTGCCCTTGAACTCCTCGAAGATCACGGTGTCACCGGTCGAACCGGTCTCCACCATGGCCGTCGCGATGATCGTCAGCGAGCCACCGTGCTCGATGTTGCGGGCCGCGCCGAGGAACCGCTTGGGCGGATACAGCGCCGTCGAGTCGACACCACCGGACAGGATGCGCCCGGACGCCGGCGAGGCGTTGTTGTAGGCGCGGCCGAGGCGGGTGATCGAGTCGAGCAGCACGACGACGTCCTTACCCTGCTCGACCAGACGCTTGGCCCGCTCGATGGCCAGCTCGGCGGCCTGGGTGTGGTCTGACGGCGGGCGGTCGAAGGTCGAGGCGATGACCTCACCCTTGACCGAGCGCTGCATGTCGGTGACTTCTTCGGGACGCTCGTCGACCAGCACCACCATCAGGTGGCACTCGGGGTTGTTGCGGGTGATCGCGTTGGCGATGTCCTGCATGATCGTGGTCTTACCGGCCTTGGGCGGCGACACGATCAGGGCCCGCTGACCCTTACCGATCGGCATGATCAGGTCGATCACGCGGGTGGTCAGCCGGTCGCTGGTGGTCTCCAGGCGCAGCCGCTGGTTCGGGTAGAGCGGGGTCATCTTGGTGAAGTCGGGCCGGTTCTTGGCCGCCTCGACCGGGCCGCCATTGACGCTGTCCAGGCGGACCAGCGGGTTGAACTTCTGCCGCTGGTTGTTCTGCTCGCCTTCTTTGGCCACCCGGACCGCGCCGGTGACGGCGTCGCCGCGGCGCAGGCCGTTCTTGCGGACCATGTTCATCGAGACGTAGACGTCGTTGGGACCGGCCAGGTAGCCCGAGGTGCGGACGAACGCGTAGTTGTCCAGCACGTCGAGGATGCCGGCGACCGGCTGCACGACGTCGTCTTCGCGCAGTTCGGCCTCGTTGCCGCCGCCGGCTTCGCCGCCCTGCCGCTCACCGCGGCGGCGACGGTCACGGAACCGGCGGCCGCGACGGCCCTGGCGGTCGTCGTCGTCGCCATCGTCGCCACGGTTCTGGTTGTCGTTGCGGTTCTGGTTGCCGCGGTTCTGGTTGTCACCGCGGTTCTGGTTGTCACCGCGGTTCTGGTTCTCGCCGCGGTTTTGGTTCTCACCGCGATTCTGGTTCTCACCGCGGTTCTGGTTCTGCTGGCCGCCCTGGTCACCCGAATCGCGGTTGTCGGCCTTGTTCTCGGACTTCTTCTCGCCCTGCTCGGGCCGGTTGTCCTGGGACTTCGGCTGCTCTGCGGCGTCGGAGCCGGTGGCGCCGGCCTCACGGGTCGCGGTGCGCCGCTCACGGCGACGCGGCTCGCCGCCATTGGTTGCGGCGGCGGGGGTGTCGTCGGTCTTCTCTGCGTTCTTTTCTGCGTTGTCGCGAGCCTCGGCGGGCTGGGCGGCAGGCGCCTTCTCGGCGGCGTCGGCACTGCGCGGGGCGGTCCCGTTGCCGCCGTTCTGGTGCTCCTTGATGGCGGCGATGAGATCGCTCTTGCGCATTCCGGAGGTTCCCTTGACGCCAACGCGGCTGGCCAGGGCACGAAGTTCGGGCAAAACCATCGTCGAGAGCGAGCCGCTCGGGCCGGCGTCCCCACTGGGGGCGGCCTGCGAGGAGGTTTCCGGCCGAGAATCAGGCGCCGAGGGGGATTCTGCGGTCACGGCGGGCGCCTCCGTCTGCGGGGCGCGTTCTGCAGCCGTGATCAGGTCCGTATCGGTCACGGATTTCCTTTCTTTCCCCCGCCGTTTCATCGGGGCGAGGGGTTCTGGCACTCAGCCGATTCGCTGAATGCGAAGTCTCACCATCGTCTGTGTCAACGGTGATCGCCGGGATTCGCGGCCATGGAGATATGGCGAACCGTCAGTCCATGAGTTGAACACAAGAGAAATTGGTGGTCGTCCTAGTGTCGGCGCAGGAACAGTCGCTGCGATTGCCGGGACGGCACCGAGGTTATCCCCCTTACCGCCGGAAAGCAAGAAATCGCTACCGGCGTGTGGCGCAACTCAGCCGCGGACTGCGACGCCCGAGCTCCAGCGAACTGCTTCGCCGACGCTCATCTCGCTGACGGTGAATCCCATCGCGGTGCCGAACTCGACGGCCTCGGCCGGTAGTTCCGCGCTGGTCGTGAGGGCCAAGACCGATGGACCAGCACCGGAAAGCACCGCTGGCACTCCACAACGCCGCAACATCTGCAGGTATTCCGCCGAGGCCGGCATCGCCGGGCCGCGCTGCGGTTGGTGCAGAACGTCGTCGGTGGCCGCCATCAGCAAGTCCGGCCGCTCCGTGAGCGCCACCACCAGCAACGCTGCCCGGCTCAGATTGAAGCGGGCATCCACGTGGCTGACGTGGTCCGGCAGCAGCACCCGGGTCTCCGCGGTCGACGACCGTACCTGCGGGATGCCCGGAAACAGCCGGATGTCCGGGTGCAGTCGCAGCGGGGCCGCCGCATACGTCGCGGGTGTCGTGCCGGTGTCGGTCCACGACACCACTGCCCCACCGAGGACCGCGGCCGACGCGTTGTCGGGATGACCTTCGAACTCCGACGACAGCTGGATCAGCTGCGCGTCTGTCAGCGGCTCCAAATCCGCTTGTGCCAGAAGGCCATTGGCGGCTGCCAAGCCTCCGACAACGGCTGCGGCCGACGAGCCGAGACCCCGCGAGTGCGGAATCGCGTTGCGGCACCGCACAAGCAGCCCCGGGACAGCGGCACCACCGGCAGTCAGGCCCCGGTGCAGAGCCCGGACCACCAGGTGCTCGGCGGTCTGCGGCACCTGCCCGGCGCCTTCGCCGTCCACCTCGATGATCAGCCCGGCGTCAGTGGTCTCGACCACGATCTCGTCGTAAAGCCCAAGCGCGAGGCCAAGGCTGTCGAAGCCCGGACCGAGGTTGGCGCTCGACGCCGCCACGGTGGCGTGGGAGGTCAGGCCCGCAGGCAGTTTCACAGTCACCGGGTGGTCTCTCAGACCAGGCCGAGCTCGGCGACGACGGCGCCCGGGTCCACCGGCAACGGCTTCACTTCTGGCATGTCGCGCAGTGCGGTGTCCGGATCCTTCAGACCGTTGCCCGTCACGGTGCACACCACCGAGGAACCGGGCTTGACCCAGCCGTCCTCGACCGACTTCAGCAGACCGGCGATGCTGGCTGCCGATGCCGGCTCGACGAACACGCCCTCCAACTCGGCGACCAGGTGATATGCCGCCAAAATCTCGTCGTCGGTGGCAGCCAGGAAGCGACCGCCAGACTCCTGCTGGGCCGTCACGGCACCGTCCCAGGACGCCGGCGAGCCGATGCGGATCGCAGTGGCAATGGTCTCGGGGTTGGTCACCGGCTGACCCGAGACCAGCGGCGCCGCGCCGGCGGCCTGCGTCCCGAGCATGCGGGGCAGCCGCTCGGTCAGGCCGTCGCGGTGGTACTCGCGGTAGCCCCTCCAGTACGCGGTGATGTTGCCCGCGTTGCCGACCGGCAGCGAGTGCACGTCCGGGGCAATACCCAGCGCGTCGACGATCTCGAACGCCGCGGTCTTCTGGCCCTCGATGCGAACCGGGTTAACGCTGTTGACCAGCGCGATCGTCGGGTAATCGTTGGTGAGCTTGCGGGCCAGTTCCAGGCAGTCGTCGAAGTTACCGTCGATCTGAATGATCTTGGCCCCGTGCATAACCGCCTGCGCCAGCTTCCCCATCGCGATCTTGCCTTGCGGGATCAGCACCGCACAGGTGATCCCGGCCCGGGCGGCGTAGGCCGCCGCCGACGCAGAGGTGTTGCCGGTCGAGGCGCACAGCACGGCCTGCTGGCCGCGGGCGACGGCGTCGGTGACGGCCATGGTCATGCCACGGTCCTTGAAGGAGCCGGTGGGATTGAGGCCCTCGACCTTCAAATGAACTGTGCAACCGGTCTTTTCAGACAGCCGCGGGGCGGTGATGAGCGGGGTACCACCCTCGAGCAAGGTCACCGGAGTCCAGTCCGCGCCGACCGGCAGCCGGTCCCGGTAAGCCTCGATCAGTCCACGCCACGGGGTGTGTACGGGAGATGCCTTGATTGAGCTCATTCGCTGGTTCCCTCCAGACGCAGCACGCTGTTGACTTCCTGGACAGCGTCGTGATCAGCCAGTGCCGCAACGGTTTCAGACAACGCCGCGTCGGTTGCCCGGTGGGTGACCACCACGATGCGGGCACCCTCGTCGGCCATGCTTTCCTGGCGCACCTCGGCGATGCTGACCTCGCGCTTGGCGAATTCGGCTGCAACCGACGACAACACGCCGGGGCGGTCGGTGACGGTCATGCTGACGTAGTACCGGGTCTGGATGATGCCCATCGGCGCGATCGGCAGCTGCGCGTACTTGGATTCGCGCGGGCCGCGGCCGCCCTGGACCCGGTTGCGCGCGGCCATCACCAGATCGCCCATCACCGCCGAGGCCGTCGGCGCGCCGCCGGCGCCCTGACCGTAGAACATCAACCGGCCGGCAGCCTCGGCCTCGACGACGACGGCGTTGAACGCCCCGTTGACGTTGGCCAGCGGGTGACTCAGCGGCACCAATGCCGGGTAGACGCGTGCGGAAACCCGTTGCTGCCCATCGGTTCCGGTAACCCGCTCGCAGATCGACAGCAGTTTGATGGTGCACCCCAGGGCTTTGGCCGATTCGAAGTCTTCCGGGGTGATCTTGGTGATGCCCTCGCGGTAAACGTCGTCGGCGGTGACCCGGGTGTGGAACGCGATCGACGCCAGGATTGCAGCCTTGGCCGCGGCGTCGTAACCCTCGACGTCGGCGGTCGGGTCGGCCTCGGCGTATCCCAGAGCGCTTGCATCGGCCAGCGCTGAACTGTAATCAGCCCCGGTGGAGGACATTTCGGACAGAATGTAGTTCGTGGTGCCGTTGACGATGCCAGCCACCCGCAGCACGGTGTCACCGGCCAACGACTGCGTCAGCGGCCGGATCACCGGGATGGCGCCGGCCACTGCGGCCTCGAAATACAAGTCCACATGGGCTCGTTCGGCGGCCTGGGCCAACTCGCCGGTGGACTGGGCCAGCAGTGCCTTATTGGCGGTCACCACCGACTTGCCACCCTCGAGCGCGGTCAGGATGGCCTTGCGCGCGGGTTCGACGGGACCCATCACCTCGACGACGAGGTCCACGTCCTCACGGGAGACCAGTTCCTCGACATTGTCGGTTAGCAACTCCACCGGCAAGCCGCGGTCATCGCCGACCCGGCGCACCGCCACACCACGCAGTTCCAGCGGCGCACCGATGCGGGCCGCCAGGTCCGGCGCGCTCTCCTCGATGATCCGGACAACCTCGCTGCCGACGTTACCCAGGCCCAATACCGCTACGCCTATTGCTTTTTCCGTCATCGGTTTCTTACCTCACTTCCAGACTCAGCAGATCGTCGACGGTCTCCCGGCGCAGGATCAGGCGAGCCCGCCCGTCGCGCACGGCCACCACTGCGGGGCGACCGATCAGGTTGTACCGACTGGACATCGAATAGCAGTAGGCGCCGGTCGCGGCTACCGCCAGCAGGTCACCAGGTGTGACGTCCTCGGGCACCCAGGTGTCTCGGACGACGATGTCGCCACTCTCGCAATGCTTTCCGACGATCCGGGCCAGGGTCGGCGCGGAGTCGGAAACCCGGGACACCAACCGGACGTCATACTCGGCACCGTAGAGCGCCGGGCGGATGTTGTCGCTCATCCCGCCGTCGACACTGACGTAGCAACGCGAGGCACCCGAGCCGATCGCGACGTCCTTGACCGTGCCGACCTCGTAGAGTGTCACAGTGCCCGGCCCGGCGATCGCCCGACCGGGCTCGACGACCAGGCGGGGCGCGGGCAGCCCGACAGCTGCCGACTCACTGCGCACGATCGCGTCGAGCTTTCCGGCGAGATCCTCGATCGGCGGCGGATCATCCTGGGGCAGATAGGAAATGCCCAGTCCCCCACCGAGGTCGACCACGGCCATCTGCGCGGTCTTGTCGACCCCGAACTCGGCGACCACGTCGCGCAGCAGACCGATGACCCGGTGGGCGGCCAGCTCGAAACCCGCCACGTCGAAGATCTGCGAGCCGATGTGACTGTGCAGTCCCACCAGGCGCAGGTGATCGGCCGCGAACACCCGGCGCACCGCGTCCATGGCCGCGCCGCTGGCCAGCGACAGGCCGAACTTCTGGTCCTCGTGGGCGGTCGCGATGAACTCGTGGGTGTGCGCCTCGACGCCGACGGTCACCCGGAGCAACACGTCCTGCACCACACCGGCCTCGCCGGCGATCGTGTCGAGACGTTCGATCTCGGTGATCGAGTCCAGCACGATGTGTCCGACACCCACCTTGACCGCAGTAGTGAGCTCGTCGACGGACTTGTTGTTGCCGTGGAAGGCAATTCGTTCGGCCGGGAAACCGGCGTGCAGAGCGACGGCGAGCTCCCCGCCGCTGGCGACGTCCAGCGAGAGACCCTCCTGGTCGACCCAGCGGGCAATCTCACTGCACAGGAACGCTTTACCCGCATAGTGCACGTTGTGTCCGCCGCCGAACGCCGCGGCGATCTCGCGGCACCGGCTGCGGAAGTCGTCCTCGTCGATGACGAACAGCGGCGTTCCGTATTCGGCGGCCAGCTCGGTCACTGTCACACCCGCGATGGAGACTTCGCCGTCGTCACCACGAACCAGGTTGCGCGGCCACACATTCGACGCGAGCAACAAAGCATCAGCGGCGGTCTGCGGCTGCTGCGGCGCACCGCCGTGGTGGATCTCGTCGGCGTGGCGCGGGCCAGCGGGATGAGCGTTCACATCCGCTCCGGTGCCGATACGCCGAGGATGCTCAGACCGTTGGCGATCACCTGCCGAGTGGCTGCACACAGAGCCAGTCGCGCACGATGCAGATCGCCCGGCTCTTCGTCGCCCATGGGCAGCACCCGGCATGAGTCGTAGAACCGGTGGTAGTCGCCGGCCAGGTCTTCGAGGTAGCGGCACACCCGGTGCGGCTCGCGCAACGAGGCGCCGGCCTTGAGCACCCGGCTGAATTCACCGAGGTTGCGGATCAGCGCGCCCTCTTTGTCGTGGGTGAGCAGCTCCAGGTGTGCGGTGTCGGGAATCAGCCCCAGGTCCGCAGCGTTGCGGGCCAGAGCCGACAGCCGCGCATGCGCGTATTGCACGTAGTAGACCGGGTTTTCACTGGACGCCGAGGACCACAGTTGCAGGTCGATGTCGATCGGGGTGTCCACCGAGGAGCGGGTCAGTGAGTAGCGGGCCGCGTCCACGCCGATCGCCTCGACCAGATCGTCGAGGGTGATGACGGTTCCGGCGCGCTTGCTCATCCGGACCGGCTGGCCGTCGCGCACCAGGTTGACCATCTGCCCGATCAGGACCTCGACGGTGTCGGGGTCGTCGCCGAGGGCGGCCGCAGCGGCTTTGAGCCGGGCGATGTACCCGTGGTGGTCGGCGCCCAGCATGTAGATGCAGAGGTCAAATCCACGCTGACGCTTGTCCAGGTAGTAGGCCAGGTCGCCGGCGATGTACGCGGGTTGACCGTCACTCTTGATGACAACCCGGTCTTTGTCGTCACCGAATTCCGTTGTGCGCAACCATGTTGCGCCGTCCTTCTCGTAGATGTTGCCGGTCTCGCGCAGCTTGGCGATGGCCTGATCGACGCGTCCGCTGGTGTGCATCGAGTCTTCGTGGGTGTAGACGTCGAAGTCGGTGCCGAACTCGTGCAGCGATTCCTTGATGTGGGTGAACATCAGGTCCACGCCGATGGAGCGGAAGGTCTCCTTCTGCTCGTCACCGGTCTGGCTCAGCGCGTCGGGGGCCTTGGCCAGCACCTGGTCGGCGATGTCCTTGATGTAGTCGCCGGCGTAGCCGTCTTCGGGCGCGGGCTGGCCGTTCGCCGCGGCGATCAGGGAGTTGGTGAACCGGTCGATCTGGGCGCCGTGGTCGTTGAAGTAGTACTCCCGGGTGACCGCGGCACCCTGCGTGCTCAACAGCCGGCCCAGGGCGTCACCGACCGCGGCCCAGCGGGTACCGCCGATGTGGATCGGGCCGGTCGGGTTGGCCGAGACGAACTCCAGGTTGATGTTGGTGCCGTCAAGCGCGGTGGAATTGCCGTAGCTCGCGCCCGCGGCGAGCACGTTGCTCACGATGACGCCCTGCGCCGAGGCCTCGATACGCAGATTCACGAAGCCGGGGCCGGCGACCTCGGCGGCGGAGATGCCGTCGGCCTCGGCCAGGGCGGCGGCCAGCCAGCCGGCCAGCTCACGAGGGTTGGCGCCGACCTTCTTGGCCAGCTGCAGCGCCACGTTGGTCGCGTAATCACCGTGCTCAGGGTTGCGCGGACGCTCGACGGTCACTGTCGCTGGCAGGGCGGCGATATCCAGGTCATGCTCGGTGAGCACCGCGGCGGCGGTGTTCTTGAGCAGCTCGGCGAGGTCGGCGGGCGTCACGAGGGTCCATCCTATGGTCTGACGTGGTCAGCGCCCGAATCCATATCTCGGCCTCCGGCGGGCGGTCCGGCGGGCAGGAGCGCAGCGACCCGGGGATGGATCCGGCGGGCAGGAGCAGTCACTCAGATGAGTTAGGCTGTCGGAGCCCATTGGCGCAGCTGTGCGTGCGCCCCCGTAGCTCAGGGGATAGAGCGTCTGCCTCCGGAGCAGAAGGCCGCAGGTTCGAATCCTGCCGGGGGCACTCAGGTCGACGCGGGGTCCGATTGCGGCGCATCGCCGGGATGCCATCAACATACGAGTCAATTCCGCTGCGCCCCTTTGGCTTTCAATCGCAATCGGGTTCACTCCGGCTGCGCCTCCGACCCCGGTCGCCGGCAGCGCCCCCGGCCAGCGAATTTCGGTGCGACCTTGCGGACGCCGCGGCTCAGCGGGATCGCGCTGCACGATCGCTCCGCAGGGCCGGCCACCGCCGACGGATCAGACATGAATCACCGGCGAAGATCCATTAGAAGACTGTCAGTTGCGCGTACTTGTCCGGTACGGTCCAAACCAGCAAAGACAGGTTCGAGGGACGGGATGGTCGGTGGGGCGGGTCCAACGGAGTCGTAACGCGGCGCTCGGCGCGTTGGTCTCCAGCGCGCTTGCGGCCGGGGCGTTCACCGCAACCCCACCCGCCCAGGCCAACTGCTTCTCGGCCTTCGGGTTGAACAACGGCAACGGCTGTACGAGCAACCTGACCACCCTGGCCATCGCAATCGGACCCGGCGCCACCGCGAATGCCGGCAACGCCCTGTTCGGCGGCGCGATTGCGATCGGCAACGGAGCCACCGCCCTCACCAACATCGCCGCGTTCACCTTCGCCGGAGCTTTCGGTAACGGTTCGTCCGCGGCCACGCTCGGCTCCCTCCTCGGAATCAACCTGCAATTCGGCCCGGGTACCGCGTCGACGCTCGGCGGAATGCTCAATTTCGTTCTCGGCGCCGCTGCCCCCGGCAGTGTGCCGAATTCCACCGGCGCCGTCGGCCTTGGCAACATCACCATCCAACTCGGTCCGGGCACGGCGTCAACGGTCGGCGGCTTTAATATCGCGCTCGGTCTGCCCAACGGCGGTGGGAGCCAAACGACGGGTGCAGCCGGCGTTGGCAACCTCTCCCTGAACTTCGGTGCCGGGACCGTGACGACTGTCGGCCTCCTCAACCTCGCCTTGAGCATTCTGCGTAATGGCGGCGGGCTGCAGTCGACCGCGGCGGGCGGCATCGGCGCCTGGGCTCTCAATCTGCTCGGCGACGCGGGCAGCGTGTTCGCACAGGGCATCTTCACCACGGCCGCGAACCTTCTGGGCACGAATACCGTAGCGATACAGGGGTTGTTCAGCCTGGCCGCCAACCTCGTCGGAACCGGCAACGTTGTTCAGCTCATGTCGCAAACCGGGTTTCCAGTGCTGTTCAGCTCAGTGGTGAACTCCTGGGGCATCGACAACGTACTCAACGCCGTCAACGGCCCGTTGTCTTTCGTCCTGTCGCTCAACCAGGAAGCCGCCTCGCTCTTCCTCAAAGGGCCGGGAATCAACTTCAACAACTTCCACCTACCGACGTCTCTACCGGCATTCTCGACGCCCACCTTCCATGCGCCGTCGTTCCATGTGCCGTCGTTCAACCTGCCTTCTATCGAGCTGCCGTCGTTCAACCTGCCGTCGTTGCATTTGCCAACGGTTCATCCGCCGACGGCCGGCGGTGACAACGGTGGGTCCGGCGGACCCAGCGGCGGATCCGATGACGGGGTCGGCGGGAGTGGACGGCATTCCGAACCGCTGCGCATCACGACGACGACCTCCGCGGCCGCTACACCGACCGCCGTCAGCGAGACGACCACCACAACCGCCTCCCGTGACGCGGCCAGCAAGACGATTAACTCAGGCGGCGGACGTCACCGCGCCAGCGAGACGACGACTGTAAGCAATGACAGCGGGACGACGACGACCGCTTCCGGCGGCCGCCATCGGAAGCCGGACTCAGCGAGCGACTCCGGCGATAGTGCGAAGTCAGGCTCAACTGGCAGCGGATCCGCCGGCGGCGGAAAGCACCGGAAGCAGTAACCGATCCACTGATGTGATGGTTCGCTGTCCGGAGGCGGTCGACGCCTCCCACCCAGGGCTGTGCAGCAGACTCCAGCACCATCCAGCAAGACATAGTTAAGACTGGCAAATACTTGTGTTGGACGCCATGATGTTGCCAAAACGAGCGACACAGGTGCGGCAACACGTCCAGTGAGACATCGACACCCTGGCTGTCGCTGAGCTTATTCCGGTGAGCCGAATCGTCGAGCACGTCACGGAAAGCATTCATCAAATATCCATGTGAACTGCTAAAACATTTACCCAAAAGGGCATGCGTGCGCGCCAGTTGAATTCACTCGCTCACCATTCGCATCACTGGTGCGCCGCACCACCATGCCGACTGTCTGGAAAGCTTGGGTGAATATCCGCCGGAAAAGCTGTAAGCTCCAACCGCGTCACGTACGGTCTCAGCCAGCAAAGATTTCTCAACCTATAGGGCTAATCGATGAATCGAGTTCGCGCCAGAGGCGGCATGCTGTTTGGAGCCCTGGTTTCCGGCGCGCTCACCCTCGGAACGCTCGGTGAAGCCCCCGCAGCGAACGCGAGCTGCATATCCGCCTTCGGTATCGGCAACGGCGGGGGTTGCACAAGCAACCTGACCAGTTTCGCGATCGCCATCGGCACCAACGCTCAAGCAAATGCCGGCAATGGATTCTTCAGCGGTGCGATCTCGTTGGGCACGAACGCAACTACCGCGACGACCTTCAGCTTCCTCAGCTTCGCGGTGGCAAACGGCGAGCAAGCCAGGGCGTCCACTCTTCCTGGACTCCTGAACTTCGCGTGGCAACAGGGTCCCGGAAGCTCCGCGGCCATTGGCGCTCTCAACTTCGCCATCGGAATGATGATGAACGGGACCGGGCCGCAATCAACGGGCGTCGCCGGCGTAGGCAACATCGCTCTGCAAATCGGGCCGGGCACCATGACCAACATCGGCAGCCTCAACCTGACCCTTGCCAGTGCCTTGGGCGGAGACGGCACCAAGGCCACCAACGCCGGCGGACTCGGCAACCTCGCCCTCAACATCGGCGACGCAGGCACCGCGTGGACGCAAGGATTTTTCAGCTCGACCACGAACTTCCTGGGTGACAGCATCGTCAAAGCCCAAGGCATCCTGACCGCCGCCGGGAACGTCCTGGGTAACGGGAACACCGTGTCCTCGTCGGGCCCGTTCCCCAACACCACACTGAGCCTGGCGTTCAACTTCTTCGGCGACAACAACACCGTGACGGCCGGTTGGGGCCCGTTCGCGATCGCCGGCGCGGTCAGCCAAAACCTGAAAACGATTACGAGGTCGCTTCCGGGCATAGACATCAACGGAGTCATCGCCGGGGGTGCGGCAGCTGTCGGCAGCAGCAAGAAGGCTGCCACCCCTGCCGCTGCATCCAGCGGCACCGAGGACGAGACCACGACGACGCCCACGGCCGGAAGCAAGAAAGCCACCAGTTCTCGTGGCAGCGGCCAGAAGAAAGCGACGAGCCCATCCGCGTCCAGCAGCAGCGGCAAGAAGGTCGCAAAATCGGCGCGCCCCGGCAGTTCTGGCAAGACTCAAGCAAACTGATCTTCTCGTTGCCAGATCGTACTTTATTCTGAAATTCTGTCATCAGCCCCCGGGTCAGGCGTCCCTGACTTCGGGGTCATTAGTCACCATTACGGACCTCTGCCTGCGCATTTAGCGCCTTTTGGCAGCGGAGACACAGCAGTTCCCCAGAATCCCACCCATCGGCACGAAACGTTGCTACGATTCGCAACTTGTAGCAATAGCCAATTGGGAGCAAACCATGGCTGCGAGGCATCGTGCGGCGGGGCGAACGAGAGCCAAGGCGATTCGTCGCGCGCAGCAACGCCATAGCAAGATCTCAATCTGGCTCGGAACAGGCGCCGTCACGGTTGGCTTTTGCGCCACTCTCGCCGCTGCAACCGCCATCGCCCACGCAGACTCCAGCCCCGACTCCGCGCCTCAAGGCGGCGCGACGTCCAAAGCGGGCACCAGTGGACGCACCACATCGGCAAGCCACCGCACCTCCGACGTCACCGATAGCGGAACCGTCGCGGTACCCGCTGCCGCCGGCCCCCGCAGACCCGAGCATGCCCCCGCCAACTCCCCGCACCTGAGGGTGCACGCGCCGTCTCTTCATGGGATGGCACTGCCCGCGCCGAACAGCCTGGTCGCTGCGAAGACACCGCGCGCAAATGCCTACGTCGATCCAATCACGGTGCTCACCGGACGACCGTTGGTCGGCAACGGCGCCGACGGCACGGCGGACAGCCCGAACGGCAAGGCCGGCGGTTGGTTGTTCGGCAACGGAGGCGACGGATGGTCCGCGCCTTCCAATTCCGGAATGGCCGGGGGCAACGGGGGTTTGGCCGGAATCGTCGGCAACGGCGGCAGAGGCGGAACAGGCGCTGCCGGGTACGCCGGCGGAAACGGCGGATCAGCACTCTGGTTCGGCGCGGGAGGGCAAGGTGGCGCAGGCGGCGGAGCCACTGTCTCCGGTCAAGCCGGCGGCAATGGCGGCGCCGGCGGTCAGGGCGGGCTGGTCGGCGGCGGTAGCAGCGGCAATGGCGGGGCCGGCGGGACCGGATTGGGCAGCGGCAACGGTGGCAACGGCGGCAACGGCGGCGCAGGCGGATACCTGAACGCGGGTGGCGTGGGTGGCGTCGGCGGCAACAGCGGCACCGGCACCGGCGGCGCCGGCGGGAACGGTGGCGGCGCCATGCTCACCGGCGGAGCCGGCGGGGCGGGTGGCAACGGCGGAACCGGCGGCAACGGCGGCGCCGGCGGAATCGCGAACAGCTTCGGCTTCGGAAACGCCGTCGGCGGGGCCGGCGGCCAGGGCGGGATCGGCACCATCGGCGCCGGCGGAGCCGGCGGCGAAGGTGGAGCTGCGATCATGGGCCCCTACGACTTCACCCTCAACGGTGCGGTGCCCGCACCCTGGGGTACAGCCGTCGGCGCGGCCGGTGGAAACGGTGGCGCGGGTGCGACCGTAGGCGGCGCCGGCGGCACCGGTGGGATGGCGTACAACACGCTCGCCAGCGGATCCGCTACCGGCGGCGAAGGTGGCAGCGGTGGTGCCAGCGCCGGGGCGGGTCAGGCAGGCGGCAGCGGTGGCGCCGGCGGCTCCGCCCACGGCGCCACGGGCACTGCCGGTGACGGCGGCGACGGCGGCGCGGGCATCGACGGCTCTGCCGGGTCGGCCGGCACCGACTCCGCGACCGCGCCCACCGCCGGCGGTCAGGGCGGCAGCGGTGGTAGCGGCGGCGCCGGCGGCAACGGCGGCGCCGGCGGCGGCGGCGTCGTAGGTGGCCGGGGCGGAAATGGTGGCACGGGCGGCAAAGGCGGCACCGGAGGCACGGGCGGCACCAACACTGGCAATACCAGTGGCGCAGGTGGGGCAGGTGGCACCGGCGGTACTGGTGGTGCGGGCGGCGCTGCAGGCGCAGGCGGCAGCAATGGCGGCGCGAACGGCACCATGGGCCTCGGCGGCGCAGGCGGCCTCGGCGGCAACGGCGGGGGCGGCGGGACCGGCAGCGCAGGCACCACCGGTATTTCGGCCACGGCGGGAAGCCAGGGCGGCCAGGGCGGCGACGCGGGACACGGCGGTACCGGCGGGGCCGGTGGCGGCACCGGCGGCCAAGGCGGCGTCGGCGGCAAGGGCGGTGGTGGCGGCGCCGGTGGAACCAACACCGGCAATACCAGCGGCAGCGGCGGCGCAGGCGGACAGGGCGGCACCGGCGGAAGCGCGGGCGCCGGCGGCCTCGGCGGTAGCGGCGGCGGCGCCACGGGTGCAATCGGCACTGGGGGCGCCGGCGGAACCGGCGGCGCGGGCGGCGGCGGCGGCACCGGGGCGATCGGTACGACCGGACCGTCAGCCACCCCCGGCAGCCAAGGCGGCCAGGGCGGCGCAGGTGGACAGGGCGGCACCGGCGGCGCGGGCATTGGCGGGGCCGGTGGCGGCGCCGGCGGCCAGGGCGGTGTGGCCGGCAACGGCGGTACCGGCGGGCAAGGCGGTTCGAACACCGGCAATACCGGCGCCGGCGGTGGCGCGGGCGGCCAGGGCGGCCAGGGCGGAGACGCCGGCGCGGCCGGCCTCGGCGGCAGCGGTGGCGGCGCAAGCGGCACCATCGGCAGTGCGGGCACAGGCGGGCTCGGCGGCAACGGCGGGGCCGGTGGGACAGGCACCACCGGGACGACCGGGACGACGCCGACAGCCGGCGGCCAGGGCGGCACCGGCGGCGCAGGCGGACAAGGCGGCACCGGCGGCAATGGCATCGGTGGTGCCGGTGGCGGTACCGGCGGCCAAGGCGGCGTGGCCGGCGTCGGCGGCACCGGCGGGGACGGCGGCTCGAACTCCGGCAATACCGGCGCCAGCGGCGGCGCGGGCGGCCAGGGCGGCACCGGCGGCACCGCCGGTGCGGCGGGCGCCGCAGGCAGCGGCGGCGGCACGACAGGCATCATCGGCAGCGCGGGGGCCGGCGGGCTCGGCGGCAACGGCGGAGCTGGTGGAACGGGTACCACCGGTACGACGGGCGCGACGCCGACCGCGGGCGGCCAGGGCGGCCAAGGCGGTACGGCCGGCACCGGCGGTACCGGCGGTGCGGGCATCGGCGGAATCGGCGGTGCCGCGGGCGGCAAGGGCGGCGTCGGTGGCAAGGGCGGCAGCGGCGGAACCGGCGGCACCAACACCACTCTCGGCGGCCAAGGTGGTGCCGGCGGCCAAGGCGGCATCGGCGGCACCGCCGGCGCAGCAGGCGCAGCAGGCAGCGGCGGCGGAACGACCGGCACGATCGGCACCGGCGGATCCGGCGGCACCGGCGGTACCGGCGGCGTCGGCGGCGGCGGCACGACCGGGACGACGGGCACCACCCCCACCGCGGGCGGCCAAGGCGGCCAAGGCGGTACGGCCGGCACCGGCGGTACCGGCGGTGCGGGCATCGGCGGAATCGGCGGCGGCGCCGGCGGCCAAGGCGGCATCGGCGGCCAAGGCGGCGGCGGCGGAACCGGCGGCACCAACACCACCGCAGGCGGAGTAGGCGCAGCAGGCGGCACCGGCGGAACCGGCGGTAACGCCGGCGCGGCTGGCGCCGGCACCAACGGCGGCGCGACCGGCAGCATCGGCGCCGGCGGCGTCGGCGGCACCGGTGGAACCGGCGGTCAAGGTGGCACCGGCACCACCGGAGCGACGGGCACCACCCCCACCGCGGGCGGCCAAGGCGGCCAAGGCGGTACGGCCGGCACCGGCGGCACCGGCGGTGCGGGCATCGGCGGAATCGGCGGCGGCGCCGGCGGCCAAGGCGGCATCGGCGGCCAAGGCGGCGGTGGTGGAACCGGCGGCACCAACACCACCGCAGGCGGAGTAGGCGCAGCAGGCGGCACCGGCGGAACCGGCGGTAACGCCGGCGCGGCTGGCGCCGGCACCAACGGCGGCGCGACCGGCAGCATCGGCGCCGGCGGCGTCGGCGGCACCGGTGGAACCGGCGGTCAAGGTGGCACCGGCACCACCGGAGCGACGGGCACCACCCCCACCGCGGGCGGCCAAGGCGGCCAAGGCGGTACGGCCGGCACCGGCGGCACCGGCGGTGCGGGCATCGGCGGAATCGGCGGCGGCGCCGGCGGCCAAGGCGGCATCGGCGGCCAAGGCGGCGGTGGTGGCGTCGGCGGCACCAACACCGGCACTACCGGCGGGGCGGGCGCGGCAGGCGGCCAGGGCGGAACCGGCGGTAACGCCGGCGCGGCTGGGACCGGCACCAACGGCGGCGCGAACGGCAGCACGGGCACCGGCGGCACGGGTGGCACCGGCGGCCAAGGCGGCGTCGGCGGGACGGGAACCACGGGCGGGAATTCCGCGACAACTCCGACAGCAGGTGGCCAAGGCGGCCAGGGTGGCGCCGGTGGCACCGGCGGCACCGGCGGCGCGGGCATCGGCGGCACGGGTGGCGGGCAAGGGGGCCAGGGCGGTGTCGCCGGTAATGGCGGCAGCGGTGGCCTCGGCGGCACGAACACCGGCAGTACCGGCGGTGCGGGTGCCGCAGGCGGTCAGGGCGGAACCGGCGGCAACGCCGGCGCAGCCGGCACCGGCGGCACAGGTGGCGGGGCAGCCGGCACGATCGGCACTGGTGGCGTCGGCGGCACGGGCGGAGCCGGCGGCGTCGGTGGCACCGGCACCACCGGCACCACGGGCACCACCCCCACAGCAGGTGGCCAAGGCGGCCAAGGCGGCGCGGCCGGAACCGGCGGCACCGGCGGTGCGGGCATCGGCGGAATCGGCGGCGGCGCCGGCGGCCAAGGCGGCATCGGCGGCCAAGGCGGCGCCGGTGGCCTCGGCGGCACCAACACCACCGCAGGCGGCACAGGCGCAGCAGGCGGGCAAGGCGGAACCGGCGGAACGGCCGGCGCGGCGGGCACCGGCACCAACGGCGGCGCCTCCGGCGGCATCGGGACCGGCGGCAAGGGCGGAACCGGCGGAACCGGCGGCGTCGGCGGAACCGGCACCGCGGGAACGACCAGCACCACTCCCACAGCGGGTAGCCAAGGCGGCCAAGGCGGCGCGGCCGGAACCGGCGGCACCGGTGGCGCAGGCATCGGCGGAATCAACGGCGGCGCCGGCGGCCAAGGCGGCATCGGCGGCCAGGGCGGTGCCGGCGGCGTCGGCGGCACCAACACCGGAACGACCGGCGGCAACGCCGCGGCTGGCGGCAAGGGGGCACCGGCGGCAACGCCGGCGCCGCGGGCGCCGGAACCAACGGCGGCGCGGCAGGCAGCATCGGCGTTGGCGGGCAAGGCGGGACCGGCGGCAACGGTGGAGTCGGTGGCACCGGCACCACCGGCACCACGGGCACGACGCCGACAGCGGGCGGCGCAGGCGGATCCGGCGGCGGCGCCGGACAAGGCGGAAGCGGCGGCAGCGGTATCGGCGGAGTCGGTGGCGGCGCCGGTGGCAACGGTGGCATCGGCGGCCAAGGTGGCACCGGCGGCACCGGTGGCACGAACACGACCGCGGGCGGAAACGGGCAGGGTGGCGGAAAGGGCGGCACCGGCGGCACCAGCGGAGCGGCTGGCCTGGGCACCAACGGAGGCTCCAGCGGCAGCATCGGTACCGGCGGAGCCGGCGGCACCGGCGGCAACGGTGGTAACGGGGCGACCGGCTCGGCCGGCACCAGCGGGGCCAATCCAGGCGCGGGCGGCGGCGGCGGAACGGGTGGCACTGCCGGCCAGGGCGGCACCGGCGGTAGTGGTATCGGCGGAGTCGGCGGCGGCAAGGGTGGCGGCGGTGGAACCGGCGGCACCGGCGGAAACGGCGGCCTGGGCGGTACCACGACCGTCGGAACCAATACGGCCGGCAAAGGCGGGACGGGTGGCACCGGCGGCGCTGGTGGAGCCGGCGGCCTCGGTACCGACGGCGGCTCGGGCGGCACCGGCGGCAACGCCAACACTGCCGGCACCGGCGGCGCCGGCGGGACCGGGCGCGGCTCCGGTGCTGGTGGCGCCGGCGGAACCGGCGGAACCGCCGCCGGCGGCGGCAACGGCGGCAATGCCGGCGGCGGCAACGGCAGCGGCGGCGGCGGTGGCACCGGCGGCAATGCCGGGGCCGGCGGAACCGGCGGCAACGGCGGCACCACCGGCGTCGGTGGCGTCGGCGGCAACGGCGTCATCGGCGGAACCGGTGGCACCGGCGGGACCGGTAGTGGCAGCGGAACCGGCGGAACCGGCGGCACTGGCGGCAGCGGCGGCGGCGGCGGCACCGGAGGTGCAGGTCGCGCCGGAGCCGGTGCGGGCAAGAGCGGCAGCGGTGCCGGAGCCGGCAACCCCGGCAGCGGTCCCACCGGCGTCAATGGCGGGGCCGGTGGGACGGGTGGCACCGCCGGGACCGGTGGGGCTGGCGGCGTCTAGGGCCGCGCAGCGCACCCGCCAACCCGGGCGATCGAAAGTTTGCCATCGCGAACACCGCCCGTTGTTACCATGTGACCGCTACCGCATCCGCGAGCATGGGAGCAAACCATGGCTGCACGACACCGTGCGACAAACCCGGCGAGATCTCGTCGTCGGCGCACCGTCAGCGGGCAAGACCCCCAGCCGCTCCACAGCAAACTCTCAATCTGGTTAGGCACCGGCGTCGTCACCATGGGCGTTTGCGCTGCACTGAACGGCGCGACAGGTGTTGCCAACGCCGATTCCACCGGCAGCGATTCTCCGTCATCAGCACACAGCAGCACCGGCGCCAAGGTGGGCAGCACGGGACGGACGACGTCGCCGAAACGCACCGGCACCGCCAAGCCGGGAACCAGCGAGCGAACCAACCCCGCAAAGTCGCCATCCGCCGCCCGCAGCACCACGTCAGGGGCGACCCCCTCAGCGGCCGCCGACTCGAGCCTCTCTCCGCAGGCCGCTGCCACCGAACCGGCCGCATCCGTCGTGCAATCCGGCACCGCGACGTCGGCCAGGGCCGCGGCAACCCTGACGGCATCCGCGTCGGACGCCCCGACCGCCCCACCGAACCTCACCCTCACCGACATCATCGGCGCGATCGTCGCGTACGCCCAGACGGGAGGCGGCGGTCCGACGGTCTCGATCAGCTTCCCCGAGATCATCACCGCGCTGGTCACCAATGAATGGCAGGGCCGTCCGATCATCGGCAACGGTACGGATGGCACCGCGGCGAATCCCAACGGGCAGGGCGGCGGCTGGTTACTGGGAAGCGGCGGCAAGGGATACACCTGGACCGGCGCGACCTGCACCGACAGTGCCGGCTGCACGGGCGGTAACGGCGGCGCCGCCGGCTTGATCGGTAACGGCGGCAACGGCGGCGACGGCGCGAACGGCGGAACCGGCGGCGCAGGCGGGGCGGCCCTGTTGTTCGGCGTCGGCGGCAACGGCGGCGCGGGCGGAGCCAACACCGCTGGAGTCGGCGGCGACGGCGGCTCGGGCGGCAACGGCGGTCTGATCGGCGGCGCCGGCGGAAACGGCGGCAAGGGCGGGGACGGCCAGACGGGCGGCAACGGCGGCGCAGGCGGCGCCGTCGTCAGCTTCGGATTCGGTTACTTCACCGGCATTTACCACCCCGGGAGCGTGTACGGCGGAAACGGCGGCGCGGGCGGCACCGGCACGAACGGAGCAGGCGGCAACGGCGGCGCCGGAGGCACGGCTGACCTCTCGAGCGATCCGTTGTGGGACTACCTCTTGTCGGTCGCGACGCTACTTCCCGGCGTCGTCTCCCCCGGCAACGCGGTCGGCGGCCAGGGCGGAGCCGGCGGGACCGGCACGACGACCGGCGGCGCCGGCGGCCAAGGCGGAATCGCCTACAACTACAGCCTCGGGAACGCCACCGGCGGCAACGGCGGTGGTGGCGGCGGCGGAACGACAACAGGCGGGGCAGGCGGCACCGGCGGAATCGCCGTCGCGGCCAACGGGACGGCGACCGGCGGAGCCGACGGCAGCCCTGGATCGCCGTAAGGCGTTACGCGTCCACCCGGGCGAACTGGTTGCGCTGATAGAGATCCTTCGACAGCTGTCGCCTGACCTTGCCGCTCGTGGTGACCGGGATCGAACCGGGGCCCACCAGAACGAGATCCGCGACGGCGATGCCGTGCGTGTTCGAGATCGCCACGGTCACATCGCGTTTGATGGCGTCGAGCTTCTCCCTGACTTCTGCCTCGGAGTCGCCACGTTTCCTGACTTCCATCACGACGACCAGCTTTTCGACCGAGTCGTCGGGAACAGCGACCGCCACACAGCGGCCGCCGGTGACCTCGGTGACCGTCGCCTCGATGTCGTCGGGGGCGTGATTGCGGCCGTAGATGATCAGGATGTCTTTGATGCGGCCCACCACGAACAACTCGCCCTCGGAGATGAAGCCCACGTCGCCGGTCCGAAGCCACGGCCCGACGGGGGTGCCCTCCGACGGCGACACGATCGTCGCACCGAACGTGCGCGCCGTTTCCTCGGGCTTTTCCCAGTAGCCGGCGCTGACGTTGTCGCCGTGGCACCAGATCTCGCCGGTCTTTCCTTCGGGAACCTCGGTGTGCGTCTCCGGGTCGACGATCCGCAGGATCGGTGAACGCGAGCTGATAGGGCCGTCGTAGCTGATCAGCGGCGTCCCCTCGGCGTCGCTGACCCGCTTGGCCTCACCGGCGGTCAGCGCGTCGGAGTCGAAGTGGACGACCTTGATCGGGTCTTCCGGCTTCGGCGTCGACATGTAGAGCGTGGCCTCGGCCATGCCGTACGACGGCTGGATTACGTTCTCGTTCAGGTTGAAGCGAGCGAACCGGTCGGTGAACCGCTTGATCGTCGCCGGCTGAACACGTTCGGCACCGCTCTGGATGGTGTGCACACCACCCAGGTCGAGTCCGGCCATGTCCTCGTCAGACGTCTTGCGCGTCGCCAGATCGAACGCGAAATTCGGTGCCGCGGTGAACGGGCACGGGTTGGTGGCCAGCAACTGCATCCAACGCGCGGGCCGCACCAGGAACGACGCCGGGCTGGTCAGCACCGCGCTGGTCCCCAGCACGATCGGCGAGCACACCCCCAGGATCAAACCCAGGTCGTGGAAGAACGGCAGCCACGACACGAACGTCAGGTCCGGCGGAGTGACGCCCGCATGCCGCGAATAGTCGGTGGTGATCTGCTGCAGGTTCGTCAGAAGATTCGTGTACGAAATCATCACGCCGGCCGGCGAACGGGTCGAGCCTGACGTGTACTGCAGGTAGGCGGTGTCTCGGTAGGTGCCGTCCTCGTACATGCCGCCGCCGGGCTGCGAGGGGGCATCCAGGTCGAGCCGATCGACCTCGATGATGGCCGGCGCCGGCTGCCCCGACTCGGGCGTCACACTGCGGACGACCTCGTTTACCACCGCGGAGGTGGTGAGAACAGCAACGGGCGAGGCGTCGCGCAGCACCGATTCGACCCGCTCGTCGGTGACACCACCCATCGGGACCGACAGCGGAACGGGGATCACTCCGGCGTGCAGCGCACCGAGGAAAGCGACGATGTAGTCCAGCCCTTGCGGCGCGATGATCATGGCGCGGTCACCGGCCGAAGCGGTCAGCCGGAGCTCGCGGGCCATGTTGGTGACCCGCCGGTACAACTGCGGCCACGTCAGGCTGATCGGGACACCGGCCCAGTCCTGGTCATAGTCGATAAAGGTGTACGCCGTGTCGTCCGGCTGCATACTGGCCCGCTCGCGCAGCAGTGCCGGAAGAGAAGCCTCGATCGCCTGTGTCACGCGAAGCAAGCTATCAAAGGCCGCTGCCCCGATTCCTTTGAACCGGGATTTGTGTGACGCTCCCGTCAACTACCCCGTACCGTGGCGAAGCGGGCGCCGAGGGCGCCTGTGCAACGGCTCGGCCACCCGGTCTGCCGATGCGGATAGTTGCGAATCAAGCAAACTTGACCCGCAACGCTGCGTCTGCGTCAATAATTGCCTTGCCCGGGTTCGGGGGAACCGGTGGCAAGTCAGCAACGGACAGGTCCGCAGTTCCGTTGCTGTGGAGAGACGGGATGGTTTCATTCGGTGCGATCGATGATCGGGCAGGTTGCTCCGACCCGGCGGATCCCCCGGCCGCTATGAACGCCACACCGATCGCCGTCATCGGCATGGCCTGCCGGCTTCCTGGCGGTATCGAGTCCCCTGAGCAGCTGTGGGAGGCGTTGCTGCGGGGCGATGACCTGGTCACCGAGGTCCCGCGCGATCGCTGGGACAACGACGAGTACTACGACCCCGAATCGGGAGTACCAGGTCGGACAGCATCGAAGTGGGGCGCGTTCCTCGACGATGTCGCCGGCTTCGATTCGGAGTTTTTCGGCATCAACGACGACGAGGCCGTGGCGATCGATCCGCAGCATCGTTTGCTTCTGGAGACCGCCTGGGAGTCCATGGAGCATGCCGGACTCACACCGGACACGCTCAAGGACTCGCTGACCGGAGTCTTCACCGGCCTGACCCACGCCGACTACCAAACGGTGTCGGCCGATTCCGACGCGATGGAGGGGCCCTACGGCTTCGCCGGCAACACCTTCAGCATGGCGGCCGGCCGTATCGCCTACACCCTCGGACTCCGCGGTCCCGCGCTGGCGGTCGACACCGCGTGTTCGTCCGGACTGCTCGCAGTGCACATGGGGTGCCGCAGCCTGAGCGAGGGTGAAAGCGACCTGGTGTTCGCCGGGGGCGCCTACGTGATGCTGGATCCGCGCAAGTACATCGCCGGGACGGCAGCGGGTCACCTGTCTCCGACCGGGCGCTGCCGCGCGTTCGACGTCGCGGCCGACGGTTACGTCGCCGGCGAAGCGTGCGCGATGGTCCTGCTCAAGCGTCTGCCGGACGCGCAGCGCGACGGCGACCGGATCCTCGCCGTCATCCGCGGTACGGCCGCCAATCACGACGGCCACACCGTCAACATCTCCACCCCCTCGGCCCCCGCCCAGACCGCTGTGTACCGGGCGGCGCTGGCCGCCGCTGACGTCGACGCCGAGAGCATCGGAATGGTCGAGGCGCACGGACCCGGCACACCGGTCGGCGATCCGATCGAGTTCGCCAGCCTGAGCGAGGTGTACGGCGTCTCCGAGCCGTGTGCGCTGGGCTCGGTGAAAACCAACGTCGGCCATTCGCAATCGGCCTCCGGCGCCGTCGGCCTGATCAAGGCGATCCTTGCGGTGCAACACGGTGCGGTTCCGCGCAATCTGCACTTCACCCGCCTGCCCGACGCTCTGGCCCGTATTCAGACGAAACTCTTCGTGCCGCACGAGACGACGGAATGGCCGACGACCGGCATGCATCCGCGCCGCGCGGCGGTGTCGTCGTATGGGGTGTCCGGCACCAACGTGCATGCCATCGTCGAACAAGCCCCTGTCCCCCAAGTACCGCCCAACCCGGGCGGCGACACCGGCGACGCACCCGCAGCCCTACTCTTCCCGGTGTCGTCGACCTCGGCAGAGCAGCTCCGCCGTACCGCGGGCAGCCTCGGCCAATGGGTGCAATTGCATGACGACGTCGCCTTGCCCGACCTGGCCTACACCTTGGCCCGCCGTCGCGCCCACCGCCCGGTACGGACCGCGGTGACAGCACGGACCCGCCCGGAGTTGACCAGGGCACTGCGTGGGGTGGCCGACGGCGATGCGCCCTACCCGGCCGAGCTGGGCCACGGTGAGCGCGGACCGGTCTGGGTGTTTTCCGGGCAGGGATCGCAGTGGGCTCGGATGGGCGCCGAATTACTCTCCACCGAACCGGTTTTCGCCGCGACGGTCGCGCAAATCGAACCACTGGTCGCCGAGGAGTCGGGGTTCTCGGTCACCGCTGCGATGACCGCACCGGACGTGGTGAGTGGTGACGCTCAACTCCAGCCGACCGTGTTCACCGTGCAGGTTGCGCTGGCGGCGACCATGGCCGCCTACGGAGCGCGTCCCGGCGCGGTCATCGGCTATTCGATGGGTGAGGTCGCCGCTGCCGTAGTCTGCGGGGCACTGTCCCTCGACGATGGTGTGCGGGTGGTCTGTCGGCGGGCACAGCTGATGGCCGGAATCGCCGGTGCCGGCATCATGGCATCGGTGGAATTGCCTGCCAAGCAGGTACTTTCGGAGCTGACGCTCGGCGGCATCAAGGATGTCGTGGTCGGTGTCGTCGCCGCGCCCGAGTCCACGGTGGTCAGCGGTGCGACAGCGACCGTCCAGGAGTTGATGGCGACCTGGGAAGAACGCGATGTGATGGTCCGCCAGGCGCTGATCGACGTGGCGGCCCATTCCCCCTCGTCGATCCGATCCTCGACGAGCTCACACAGGTTTTGGCCGAGATCACGCCGCGAACGCCCGAGGTTCCGTTCTATTCCGCAACGGGCTTCGACCCCCGCGAGGAACCGGTGTGCAACAACAAGTACTGGGTGAAGAACCTCCGCAACACGGTCCGGTTCGCCGCCGCGGTACGGGCCGCCCTGGAAGACGGCTACCGGGTGTTCGCCGAGATGTCGCCGCACCCGATGCTCACCCACGCTGTCGAGCGTGCCGCCGGCACGTTGGACACGCCGGTTGCCACCTTCGCTGCCATGCGCCGTGAGCAGGCCCAGCCGAACGGCTTGCGCGATCTACTGGCCGGGCTCCACAGTGCTGGTGCCGCAATAGATTTCGCCGTGCCGTATCCGACCGGCCAGCTGGTGGACGCCCCGTTACCGAGTTGGACTCGCCGCCGGTTCTGGCTGGAGCACGGCGACAAGGACACTCCGGCACACGGCGGTCACTCGGTAGCAGTGCACCCGCTGCTCGGGTCGCACGTGCGGCTGCAGGAGGAACCCGAGCGCCACGTGTGGCAGGCCGAGGTGGGCGTCGAGGCCCAGCCCTGGCTCGCCGAACACTCGATCCGCGACGTGCCCCTGCTGCCGGGAGCGGCGTACTGCGAAATGGCCTTGAGCGCAGCGCATACCGTGCTAGGCGATGCCGCCGAGGTTCATGACATTCGCTTCGAGCAGGCGCTGTTGCTCGATCAGCAGACCACCATCGGGGCCTCGGCAACGGTGTCCTCCCCCGGTGTCGTCGAGTTCATCGTGGAGTCCAAAGAAGCCGGCGCGCAGGTACGCCAGGCCAGCGCAACCCTGAGGGCGGCCGGGGACGAGCACCCCACCGCCTACGACATCGACGCACTACTCGCCCTTCATCCGCATCGGACCGACGGGGCCGAGGTGCGCGCGAGCATGGACCAGCGTGGGGTTCAATACGGCCCGGCATTCAGCGGTCTCAGCGCGGTTCACATCGGCATGGAGGCAACAGACACCGTCGTGGCCGAGGTCGCGCTGCCCAGCAAGATCCGCTCACAACAGAGCGCCTACGGCGTGCACCCGGCCCTCCTGGATGCCTGCTTCCAGGCCGTGGCGGCCAGCCCACAGATCCACGCCACCGGCGACGGCGTACTCGGACTGGCCCTCGGCGTGCGGCGGCTGCGGCTGTACGCCTCGACTCGCACTGCCCGCTACTGCCACGCCCGCATCGCTCGCTTCGACTCGTCCGAGATCGAGGCCGACCTCGACGTGCTCGATGAAGACGGTGCAGTGTTGCTCCGCGTGGACGGACTGCGTTGTGGCACAGGTGAATCTGAACACGCTCAACAAGATCGGTTGCTCAGCGAGCGGTTGCTGACCATCGAATGGCAGCCGCGCCAGCTGCCTGAGCCACCTCACGTCGACGCGGGAACCTGGCTTCTGGTCAGCACCAACGCGACACCGACTGTGCTCACGGCCTCGTTGGCCGACGCACTGAAGCGCGAGGGCGCGCAGTGCACCACCATGTGCTGGCCGAGGTCCGCCGATCAACAGGTCCACGCCGGGCACCTGGCCGACAATCTGCGCTCCGGGCAGGTCACCGGGATGGTGATCCTCACCGGACCCGGTGAAACAGGGCCCGCTGAGGTCGAATTCGCGTCACTGGGCGGCGAATATGTCGAGCATCTGGTTCGTATCACCCGCGAATTGCTACAGACTCCGACGCAATTGCCCCATCTGTTCGTGGTGACCCAGGCCGCGCAGACCGTGCTGGCCGACGACACACCAAATCTGGAGCAGGGCGGCCTGCGCGGCCTGGTGCGGGTGATCGGTGCCGAACATCCGCATCTGCGCACCACCCACATCGACGTCGACGACGTAGCCGGTGCCGAACAGCTCGTCCGGCACCTGTTCAGTGGGTCCGACGAGGACGAGACCGCCTGGCGAGGCGGCCAGTGGTACACCGCACGGATGCTGCCCAGCCCGCTGGCCCCCGACGACCGGCAGATCACGTTGGCGGACAACGAGTTCGACGGCGTTCGCCTGCAGATCCGCACGCCTGGGGATCTGGAGACCCTGGAACTGGTTGCCTGTCACCGGGTCCCGCCCGGACCGGGGCAGATCGAGGTAGCTGTCGGGGTATCCAGCATCAATTTCGCCGACGTCCTGGTCGCGATGGGGTTGTTCCCCGCGATTGAGGGCGCGTTGCCGGAACTGGGCATGGATTTCGCCGGAATGGTCACCGCGGTGGGCCCCGACGTCGCCGACCATCGTGTCGGCGACCGGGTCAGCGGGTTCTCCGCGAACGGCTGCTGGGGGACGTTCGTCACCTGCGATGCCAGGCTGGCGGCGACACTCCCCCGGGCCTGACCGATCACCAGGCGGTCGCGCTGGCCACCGCGACGGCCACCGCCTGGTACGGACTGCACGACCAGGCCCGCATCACCGCCGATGATCGGGTGCTGATCCACTCTGCGACCGGCGGCGTCGGGCAGGCAGCCATTGGCGTCGCGCGGGCAGCGGGCGCCGAGATCTTCGCCACCGCGGGCAGCGAAGAACGGCGACAGATGCTGCGCGACATGGGAATCGAGCATGTCTACGATTCCCGCAGCACCGACTTCGCCGACCAGATCCGCCGGGACACCGACGGTTACGGCGTGGACATTGTGCTCAACTCGCTGACCGGCGCCGCGCAGCGGGCTGGATTGGAACTGCTAGCGGTCGGCGGCCGTTTCGTCGAGATCGGCAAACGAGACGTCTACGGCAACACCCGGCTGGGGCTGTTCCCGTTCCGCCGGAATCTCACGTTCTACTACGTCGACCTCGCGCTGATGTCACTGAGCCACCCTCAGCGGGTGGGCGAGTTGCTGCACACGGTGAATCAGCTTGTCGCAGATGGCGATCTGCCGACCGCACAGTACACCGAATACCCGCTGGCCGACGCCGCCACCGCGATTCGCGTGATGGGCGCGGCGCAGCACACCGGCAAACTGCTGCTTGACATCCCGCAGACTGGAACCAGCCGAGCCGTCGTGCCGCCGGAACAGGCGACGCCGTTCCGAAACGACGGCGCCTACCTGATCACCGGCGGCCTCGGCGGGCTGGGCTTGTTTCTCGCGGAGAAGATGGCCATCGCCGGCTGCGGGCGCATCGTGCTGACCTCCCGTTCGCAACCGACGCTGAAGTCTCTCGAGACGATCGAGCTGATCCGGGCAATGGGCGCCGACGTAGTGGTCCACTGTGGCGACATCGCCGACCCCGCCACCGCGCAGCGGATGGTGGAGGCCGCGACCGCGACCGGCCTGCCGGTCCGCGGCGTGTTGCACGCGGCCGCGGTGATCGACGATGCCACCCTGGCGAACATCACCGACGAGCTCATCGAACGGGACTGGGCGCCAAAGGCTTGCGGTGCATGGAATCTGCACGCCGCGACCGCCGACCAGCCGCTCGACTGGTTCTGCTCCTTCTCCTCGGCCGCCGCACTGGTCGGCTCACCCGGGCAAGGGGCCTATGCCGCGGCCAACAGCTGGCTCGACGCGTTCACTCGGTGGCGGCGGTCCCAGGGGTTACCCGGTACCGCCATCGCCTGGGGCGCCTGGAGTCAGATCGGCCGCGCCACGAAGCTCGCCGACACCGCCGGCGCCATCGCTCCCGACGAGGGGGCGTACGCACTCGATGTGCTGCTGCGCCACGACCGTGCCTACACCGGGTACGCCCCAACGGTCGACAACACCTGGTTGACCGCCTTCGCCCAGCGCACCCCGTTCGCGGAGGCTTTCAAGTTGACCGGGCAAGTCCCCACCGGCACAAGCAGATTGCGCGCCGAGCTCAGCGAGTTGCCGCGTGACCAGTGGCCCGCCCGGCTGCGGCATCTGATCTCCGACCAGGTGAGCCTGATCCTGCGGCGCAGCATCGATCCGGACCGGCCGCTGTCGGAGTACGGGGTGGACTCGCTGGGCGCTCTCGAACTGCGAACCCGCATCGAGACCGAGACAGGGGTGCGCTTGACGCCGAATGATCTTGCCGTCGGGACCATTCGCGGACTGGCAGAGCTGCTGTGCGAAAGGCTGGCACCGTCCAACAGTGACGCGTCGGCGTAGCGGTAGGCGGTACAGGACAGAATTCTTGGGAGGATAGTGAACGCCGTTCTCAGAGTGGCCGCACTCGGCCTTGGTCAGCTCGTCGCGATCGGACTGTTGCTGTTCGCGTCGGCAGGCACCGTCGATTACTGGCAGGCGTGGCTGTTCCTGGCGGTGTTCGCACTGACCGCCTGGCTGCCCAGCATCTACCTGCAGCTAACGAATCCGGTTGTCCTGCAGCGCCGGATGAAGAGCGGCCCGGTGGCCGAGGGCCGGACCGTACAGAAGATCGTGATGCTCGGCCTCTACGGCTCACTGGTGGCGATCTGCGTGGTCGGCGGCCTGGACCATCGCTTCGGCTGGTCTGCGGTACCGGCCGCGCTGTGCGTGATGGGTAGCGCCCTGGCCGGCGCGGGCCTGGTCGTCACGGTGCTGGTCGCCATACAGAACACGTATGCGTCCACAACCGTCCAGGTGGAGGCGGGCCAGCACGTGGTCAGCACCGGCCTCTACGGACTGGTGCGACACCCGATGTACACCGGCAACGTCCTGATCCTCGTCGGTCTGCCGCTCGCTGTCGGCTCATTCTGGGCGCTGGCGTTCGTAATGCCGGGCATTGCCGTCCTCGCCACCCGCATCCACGACGAGGAGAAGCTGCTCGGCGACGAGTTGGACGGATATCGCGAGTACACCCAGAAGGTCCGGTCCCGCCTCATTCCCTACATGTGGTGATGAAATGACTGATCTCATCGTGCGAAAGATGCGATTCGCCTTCGCCGAACGTCCCGTCCCGTTCAACTGGAACCCGTCCGATCCGGCGTTCTCCTGCGCAGCCAACATGTTGTCGTTCCTGTTTCTCGCAATCGAGAAGATGATCAGCGCAACGGTGCACGAAGCGTTGCCGGACATCACCGACCCGGACGTCGCCGAAGAGGCAATGGCGTTCGTCCGGCAAGAGGGCCAACACAGCATGGCCCACCGTCAGCACGCCAAAGGTTTGATCAAGGCGTATCCGGCGCTGCAAGAGGTACTCGACGACATGATGGCCGTCTACGACGAGCTGACTGCCACCACGTCGGTGAAGTATCGGTTGGCGTACATCGCCGACCTGGAAGCCACGTTCACCCCGACCTTCACGATGATGCTCAACCACGCCGACACCTTGTTCGCACCCGGTGACGATCGGGTGGCCTCGTTGTTCCTGTGGCACTTCGTCGAAGAGATCGAGCATCGCAGCTCGGCGCTGATCATCTACAACGCGGTCGTGGCCGACCGGTGGTATCGGATGCGCATTTCACCCTCGGTGTTCGGCCACACCGGCGCGGTGATCAGCGCAGCCGTCGACAGCATCAACCGATTGATCCCGCTCGAGGAGCGGAAGGTCGACGCGACTTCGATGTACGGGCCGGATATCAATGCCGCTCTAGCGCAGAGGATTCCGTTCTTGAAGAGATTCCGGCGGTTCAACCTGCCCGATAATGGGCCGAACCAGCAGATGTATCCGCATATCCCGTTGCGTGTGCAGGCGGTGGCGGCCTTGGGAGTCCTGCGCAGCCAGATTCCGGGCCACGATCCGGGACGGCACAAGATGCCGGCGCTCGCCGTCGAATGGCTCGCCCGTTACGAGGGGGCTACGACGTCACCCGGTGGTACACCGCCGCCTCGGAAGGCAACGTCTCGCAGGGCTAACGCATGAGGCGCGCGCTCAGTTCGCGCACCGTCGGATTCTCCACCAACGCGATCACATTCAAGCTGACGTCAAGCGCTGCATTGATGGCCCCGACGGCCCGCATCGCCGACAGCGAGTCGCCGCCCAGATCGAAGAATGAGTCGTCGACTCCGACCGGTTCTTTACCCAACGCGTGCGCGTAGATGCCGCACAGGATTCGTTGCATCTCGGTGGTCGGCGCGCGGTGACCGTTGCCGGTATGCAGTGCCGCAGCATCAGGGGTCTGCGCTCGGTCCCAGGAGTCCAACGCAGGCAGCGGTTGGTGGGCGCCGACGGCCATGGCTACCAGCGCCTGGTCGAGTTGAGCGATCAGCCGCTGAATGTCGGCGTCGTCGAACACATCTGCGCGGTACTGAATCCGAAGATCGAGTTCCTCGCCCGGGACCGCTTGAACGGTGAGCGGGTAGTGGTAGTAGTCGCGGCTGTCGACCTCGGTGACCGCCAGCCCGTCCGCTCCCGACAACAGAGATGTGTCAGTCGGATAGTTTTCGTACACGAAGACGGTGTCGAACAGCTCGTGCCGGTCAACGGCACGGTGAATCTCGTTGAGTCCCAGATGCTCATGATCCAGTGTGCGGCCGCGACTGTTCTGCAGCTGATCGAGCAGATCCGCCACGGTGCTCTCGGGTGAGACGGTCACGCGCAGCGGAACCGTATTGATCAGCAGGCCCACCATGGCGTCGGCGCCAGCCACGTCGGCCGGCCGTCCGGCGACCACAACGCCGAAGGCGACGTCACGCCGACCGGTCATCGCGAACAGCAACTGCGCCCAGGCGGCCTGCAACACGGTGCTGATGGTGGTGTGATGGTTGCGAGCCAGTTCGTTGAGAGCCGACGTGATATTCGGTGGAACTCGAAGCGAGGTGACGCTTCTCGGACCCACCGGTGCCAGATCCCGAGCTCCGACCACGGTCGGTATATCGAAGCCGGCCAGAGCGTCTCGCCACGCCGACCGTGCCGCGTCCCGATCCTGATCGGCAAGCCAAGTGATGAACCTGCGGTAGGGCACGGCGGAGGGCAATCGCTGCCCGTAGTAGCCGGCGAACACCTCCTGCAGCAGAACCGACACCGACCAGCCATCGAGCAGGATGTGGTGGTTGGTGATGACCAACCGATGTTGATCGGGTGCGATGCGGATCAGCGCCGCGCGGAAGCCCGCCTGCCCGGCGAGATCACACACCGCGGCGCGCTCAGCCGCATACAGCTGGGCGATCAGTTCGGTGCGGTCGGTCGTGACACGGCTCAGATCGACGTACTGCCAAGGCACTTCGGCATCGGCCGGGATGAGCTGCACCGGCTCGCCGTACCGCTGCGAGAATCGCGCCGCCAAGTTGGGATGGCGGGCGACCGCGGCCTGCAGAGCCTCCTGCAGCCGGTATGGATCCAGCCGCCCACTCAGGGTGACCGCCATCTGCACGGCGTACACGTCGTCGCCGCAACTGTGCGCGATGTCGGCGTGGTACAACAACCCCTTCTGCAACGGCGTCAGCGGCAGAATGTCCGCGACATTGTGGGTCGTGCAGAGTTCGTCGATCTGCGGCTGGGTCAGCTGTGCGGGCGCGATGTCCGACGGCGTCAGGCCCCCTCCGCCGCCGCGCACATGCGCGCAGATGCCGGCCAGTGCGTCGAACCACAAATCGGACAGCCGGGTGACCCGGGCGTGGTCGAGCGCGGACAGCGCCCAGGTCCAGCCGGCCCGCAACCGCGGGCCGTCCGCGGTTTCCACTGTGCCGGCGTTGAGTTCGACGGTGTGCATCAACGGCATGGGGACCGCCGCCGCGGCACCGGTCACCTTCCAGCCGTCCTCACGGATCTCCCAGATGTCACCGGACACCTGACCGCTGCCGGCACCCATCCGGCCCAGGTAGTTGAAGCCGATCGTCGGGTCGCAACCGGCCAGGTCGACGTCGGTGTTGAGGTAGCGCAGCAGACCGTAGGTCAGACCGTCCGGCAGGGCGCGAAGTTGTTCCTTGGCGTCTTTGATAATCGGTCCGAGGCTGGGATCGCCGGCGAGCACCTGTTCCCAGTCCGTGGCGACGACCGCGAGCGACACCGGGTACTTGGTGGTGAACCACCCCACCGTGCGGGACAGGTCGACGGTGTCGCTATCGCCGGCCACCTCCTCCTCGCGGCCGTGGCCTTCGGCGTCGATCACGACCGGAGCGCCTGCGGTACCGAGGAATTCGGTGAGGGCCAACCCAAATGCGATCAACAGGATGTCGTTGATGCCGGCGTGGAAAGCGGCCGGCACCTCGCCGAGCAGCATCCTGGTGGTCTCGGGATCGAGCTCCACCGACAGACTGCCGGCATTGGCGTAGGTGTCGATCGCGGGTTGAACCGCGGGCAGCGGCGGGGGGACCGCCGCGATGTCTCGCCAGCGCGGCAGGTCGTCGAGAACGTCAGGGCGGTAAGCGTGTTCGGCCAATACCGATGACCACCGTGCGAACGAGGTCCGAGGCGCGGGCAGCACCACCTCCTGCCCGCCGTGATGCTGGGCCCACGCGAGGTTGAAGTCCTCCAGCAGAATTCGCCACGACACACCGTCGACCACCAGGTGGTGCGCAATCATCAGCAATTGCCCGGTTGGCACCGCCCACAGGGCGCTGACCATCTGGCCGGCCGCCGGGTTCAACCGTGACCTGGCCTGGGTCACCACCTCGTCCGAGAGCACCTCGACCGTCTGCAGGCACGCCGCGGCATCCACCGCTCCCGGTTCGAGCACGAAGGGTGACCAACCGCCCGCACCGTCGTCGTCGATGCGCAGCCGCAACATCGCGTGGCGGTCGAGGATGGCTTGCAACACCACCAGCACGTCGTCCTCGGTGACACCGACCGGCGCCTGGATCAACACAGTCTGGTTGAACTGATCGACCGGCCCCTCAACCTCGTTGAGCCACCGCATGATCGGGGTCGCCGACAGCGGGCCGACACCTTCGTCCATCACATCGTTCTCACCGTCGGTGAGAGTGGCGACCCGGGCCAGCCCGGCCACGGTCTGTTCGACGAAGATGTCCCGCGGGCGGCACAGCACGCCGGCAGCGCGCGCCCGGGCGACCACCTGCATGGACAGGATGCTGTCGCCACCGAGTTCGAAGAACGACTCGTCGACGCCGACCCGTTCCAGGCCGAGAACCTTGGCGTAGATGCCCGCCAGGATCTCCTCCACGGCGTCCGACGGAGCACGGTAGGAATCGACGTCCTGGTATTCCGGCGCCGGCAGGGCCTTGGTGTCGAGTTTGCCATTGACCGTCAGCGGCAGCGCATCGATCACGACCACCGCGGTGGGGACCATGTACGACGGCAGCTTGTCCGCCAATGCGGCGCGTGCGGCGACCGGATCCACCACCCCGGTCACATATCCCACCAGGCGTTTGTCACCGGGGCGGTCCTCGCGAGCGATCACCACCGCATCGTCGACCCCGTCCAATGCGCCGAGGGCGGACTGGATTTCGCCGAGTTCGATCCGGTATCCGCGGATCTTGACCTGTTCGTCGGAGCGTCCCATGTAGCGCAGCTCCCCGTCGGCGCCCCAATACATCAGATCGCCGGTGCGATACATCCGCGCTCCGGGCTCCCCGAACGGGCAGGCCACGAAGCGGGTCGACGACAAGGCGGCCCGACCGATGTATCCATCGGCCACCCCGGCGCCGGCCACGTACAGCTCACCGACCACCCCCGGTGCGACCGGCCGCAACAGCGTGTCGAGGACGAAGAAACCGAGGTGGCCCAGCGGCACCCCGATGGGGCTGACGGCACTGTCCGCATCACCGGCCACGATCTCCCGGAACGAGGCGTGCACCGTCGTCTCCGTGATGCCGTACATGTTGATCAGGCGCGGCGAACCCGGAGGGTGGTTCTCCAGCCACGGCCGCATGCGTTGCGGCTCAAGCGCTTCCCCGCCGAATACGACCGCCTCGAGTGCCAGTTGCGCACCGAGCTCGGGATGTGCGACGTCGGCAGTCTGCAGTGCATAGAACGCTGTCGGGGTCTGGCTCAGCACCCCGACGCGTTCCGACACCAGTAGGGCGTGCAGGTCTTCCGGCGAGCGCACCACCCCATCGGGCACCACGACCACCCGGCCGCCGTACAGCAACGCGCCCCAGATCTCCCACACCGAGAAGTCGAACGCCAGCGAATGGCACTGCGACCAGGCGAGCCCCGTCATGTCCATGTCAGCGTCGAGGGTCTCGAGTAACCGAATCACGTTGCGATGCGGGATCGCCACCCCTTTGGGCGTGCCCGTCGTGCCCGAGGTGTAGATGATGTACGCGACGTCGTCCGGGTGCGGCCCGGGCAGCGCCGCGCTGGTGTCGGTGGCGGGGTCGTTCAGATCGTCGACAACGATGACCGAGAGGGACTGCCCGTCAAGCAGTTCCGCCAAAGCAGCGGTGGTGATCGCGGCGACCGGCTTGGCGTCAGCCAGCACGAACTGTCGTCGCGACTCAGGCACCGCCGGGTCGATCGGAACATAGGTGGCACCGGTCTTGACGACGGCCACCATGGACATGATCGCCTCGGCCGAGCGCGGCAGCAGCAGCGCGACCCGCTGTCCGGGCCCGGCCCCGCGGTCGATCAGCACCCGGGCCGCACGGTCCGTCACCTCATCGAGCTCGCGATACGATATCGAACGGCCCTCGAAGGTGACCGCCATCGCCTCGGGCGTCAGTGCCGCCTGCGCGGCGAACACCGAGGCGATCGAGTCGGCGCTTGTCTGCGCTCGAGTGAGCACACCTCGATTGCCGACCTGATCAAGCCGGGCGTGCTCGGCGCTGTCCAGAACGTCCAATGCCGACATGTGTTGATTCGGCTCGGAAGTCATCGCTTCCAGCACGCGCTGTAGGCGCTCGACGATCTTCTCGATGCTGGCGGCGTCGAACACGTCGGTGCGGAATTCGATACCACCACCGATCCCGGCAGGCTCACCCGCTGAGTTCCAGCGTTCGGCCAGATTGAAGGTGAGGTCCATCCGGGCGGTCTTGGTGTCCACCGCCAACGGTTCGACCTGCAGATCGCCCAGCGACAAACCCGCGGCATCGCCTGCCTGCCAACCGAAGTTCTGCCAGGCCAATACGACCTGCACCAGCGGGTGGTGCGCCATGCTGCGGGTCGGCTTGAGCCGCTCGACCAGCACCTCGAACGGAACGTCCTGATGCTCGTAGGCGGACAGGCTGCGCCGACGAACCTGCGCCAGCAGATCGGCGAAGGTCGGGTTGCCGGTCAGGTCGACCCGCAGTACCAAGGTGTTGACGAAGAATCCGACCAGTTCGTCCAGCGCGGTGTCGCCACGCCCGGCTATCGGGAAGCCCACCGCCACATCGTTGTTGGCAGACAGGTTCGACAGCAGCACCGCCAACGCGGTCTGGATCACCATGAAGCTGGTTGCATTGTGCTCGCGGGCCACCCGTGCGACCGCTTGCTGCAGCTCGGCAGGCCAGTCGATGTCGAGCCGCGCACCGAGGTAGTCGGCGACCATCGGGTACGGCCGGTCGGTCGGCAGCTGCAACTGCTCGGGCATGCCGGCCAGCGCGTCTTCCCAGTAGCTCAGTTCGGCGGAGATGCGGCTGTCGGCATCGGCCAGGTCGCCGAGCCGCGCTCGTTGCCACAGCGTGTAGTCGACGTACTGCACCGCGAGGTCGGCCCAGCCGGGAGCGTCACCGGCCGACCGGCTCGCGTACGCGACACCCAGATCGCGTACCAGCGGAGCGATGGACCACCCGTCCGCCGCGATGTGGTGCACCACCGCCACCAGCACATGCTCGTCACCGGCGACGCGAAAAACCCTGGCTTGCATGGGGATTTCCCGTGACAAGTCGAATGCGTAGCTTGTCACCGTGTCGATGGCCTCAGCCAGTTCGCTGTCCGACCAGCTGGTCGCGTCGATGACGGTCCAGCCGAAGTCGGCCATCTCGGTGGGGACGATGAGTTGTTCGGGTACTCCGGCCACCTCGGGGAACCGTGTCCGCAGGCTCTCCTGATGGTCCACCACGTCGGCGAGCGCCGCCCCCAGGGCGTCCACGTCCAACTCGCCGCGCAGCCGCAACGCGACCGGCAGGTTGTAGATGGGTGACGGCCCTTGGAGCTGGTCGACGATCCACAACCGGTTCTGCGCGAAGGACAGCGGGACGATCTCGGGCCGCGGGCCGGCGACCAGTGGCTCCGCGGAATACTCGGCCCCGGACAGCCGGGGTGCCAGCTGCGCCACGGTGGGCGTCTCGAAGAGCACCCGCACTGCGAGACCGCAGCCCAGGCTGTTGTTGACCGCGGCGACCAGACGCATCGCCGACAACGAATCCCCACCCAGGTCGAAGAACGAGTCGTCCACGCCGACGCGCTCGGTACCCAGCACCTGGGCGAAGATCCCCGCCAGGATCTCCTCGGTGGGAGTGCTTGGCGCGCGGTAGCTTTCGGCGTCCTGATAGTCCGGCGCCGGGAGCGCGCGGCGGTCGAGCTTGCCGCTGACGGTCAGCGGCAACGCGGCAAGTTCGATGATCGCGGCGGGCACCATGTACGCCGGGAGCCGCTCGGCGAGAGCGACACGGATCTTCACCGGATCGGCCGTTCCGGTGAAGTAGCCCACCAGACGCGGGTCACCCGGACGGTCCTCGCGGGCGATCACCACCGCCTGCTCGACCCCGTCGAGTCCGGCAAGGACGGCCTGGATCTCGCCGGGCTCGATCCGGTAGCCGCGGATCTTGACCTGCTCGTCGGCGCGGCCGAGGTACTGCAGTTGCCCGTCGGCGCGCCACCGCACCAGGTCCCCGGTGCGGTACATGCGTTGTCCGGGCTCGCCGAACGGGCAGGCCACGAACCGGGACGCCGTCAGATCTGTGCGTCCGATATACCCCACACCGACGCCGCGTCCCGCCACGTACAGTTCGCCGACCACGCCCTGCGGAACCGGCCCCAACCGCTCGTCGAGGACGAACAGTGCGACGGTCGGCGGCGGCGCACCGATCGGCACGTCAACGCCGACGACCAAGGGCGCACTCATTGACGCATACACGGTGACTTCGGTTGGGCCGTAAGCATTGATCACCACTCGGCCCGGTGCCCACTGTTCCACCACTTCCGACGGACAGGCTTCACCGCCGAGCAGCAGCGCCACCGACTCCAGCCCTTGCGGGCGCAGCGCGGCCACCGCCGACGGGGTCTGGGTGAGAACGTTGACGCGTTCGCGGACCAGCAGCGCGTGGAAGTCGTCGGGCGAACGGACCACCGCGTCGGCTACCACCAGTAGCCGCCCGCCACCGAGCAGCGCGGCCCAGATCTCCCACACCGAGAAGTCGAAGGCGTACGAGTGGCACTGCGTCCACACCTGATCGGCCGGAAGTGCGGGATGCGCCGAAGACGCCAGGTGAGCAAGGTTGCGGTGGCTCAGCGCAACACCTTTGGGTGTTCCGGTGGTACCCGAGGTGTATATCAGGTAGGCGATGTTGTCCGGGTCCGGTGGCGGCGGCGCCGCGTCGGACTGGCGGGCCACGGCTGGATCGTCGACGTCGACGACCGCGACGTCGTGCCCGTGCAGCCGGGGCCGGAGCTCGGCCGTGCTCATGACGAGAACCGGTGCGGCATCGCCGAGCATGAATTCGATACGGGCTTCTGGCAGCGCGGGATCGATGGCGAGGTACGACGCGCCGATCTTCAGGGCGGCCAGCATCACGACGACGGCTTCGGCCGAGCGGTCCATGAACAGCGCCACGCAGTCGCCGGCGCCGACCCCCTTGCCGGACAGCAGATGTGCGTACCGGTTTGCCGCCTCGTTCAGCTCCCGGTAGGTCATGGACATATCGCCGGAAGTGAGTGCGACGGCCTTCGGTGCGCGACGGACCTGCGCGGTGAACAATTCCGGCACCGATACCGCCGCGGGCGCCGCTCCGGTCAGCACCGCCCGGTTGCCGAACGTGTCGAGGCGGGCGCGCTCGGCGGGATCGAGCACATCGATCGTCGACACGCGCCGGGCCGGCTCGGCCGTCATCGCAACCAGTACGCGTTGCAGTCGCGCGACCAGCGTCTCGATGGTGACGGCGTCGAAGACGTCGGTACGGAATTCGACCATCCCGTCGATCCCGGTGGGCTCGCCGTCGTGGGTCCAGCGTTCGCTTAATGAGAACGCGAGATCGACACGCGCGGTGTGGGTGTCGAGCGGGAGCTGGGTGACCTGCAGGTCCCCCAGCGCCATTGCGATGTCGTCGCTGGTCTCCCCCGGCAGGTTTCGCCAGGCCAGCATCACCTGGACCAGCGGATGATGGTTCAGCGACCGCGTCGGATTGATCCGCTCGACGACGGCTTCGAAGGGCACGTCTTGGTGCTCGTAGGCGGCAAGGCTGCGGGTCCGCACCTGATCCAGCAGGTCGGCGACGGTCGGGTCGCCGCCGACGTCGACGCGTAACACCAAGGTGTTGACGAAGAATCCGATCAGGTCGTCGAGGGCGGGATCGCGCCGTCCTCCGATCGGGAATCCCACCGCCACATCGGTGCTCGCGCTGAGCTTGCCCAGCAGTAACGCCAGCGCGGCCTGCACCAGCATGAAGCTGGTCGCGTTGTGCTCGCGGGCCACCTGGGCGATCCGCTCCTGCAATTCGACGGGCCACTGCCACGACGTGGTGGCGCCGCGTTGATCGGCCACCGGCGGGTAGGGCCGGTCGGCGGGAAGCTCCAGCCGTTCGGGCATACCGGACAACGCATCTTGCCAGTACGCCAACTGGGCGTTGATCAGGCTGTTGTTGTCGTCCAGGTCACCGAACTGTGCGCGCTGCCAGAGCGTGTAATCGACGTATTGCACGGGTAGTTCGGCCCACATCGGCTTCAGGCCCGCGCTGCGGCAGACATAGGCCACCCCCAGATCACGCACCATCGGGGTCATCGACAAACCGTCGGCGGCGATGTGGTGCGCCACGGCCACCACCACGTGCTCGTTGTCACTGATCCGGAACAGCCGTGCCTGCATGGGGATCTCGACAGCCAGATCGAACGCGTGGAGCGCGACCGCGCCGACGGCCTCATCGAGTTGCGTCGGCGTCCAGTCGGTCGCATCGATGACGGCCCAGCCGAAGTCGGCCTGCTCGGCCGCCACGACCACCTGTCGGGGTACGCCGTCGGGTGCGATGAATATGGTGCGCAGGCTCTCGTGGCGGCCGACCACGTCGGCCAGCGCCGCACCCAAGGCCTCGACGTTGAGGTGGCCTTGCATTCGCAATCCGACGGCCATGTTGTATGTCGGTGAGGGTCCCTGCAGTTGATCGAGGAACCACAATCGGTTCTGCGAGAACGACAGCGGGATCGCCGCAGGGCGCTCCATAGGCACCAGCGGTGACAACCGATCATCTTCACCGCCGATGCGCAATGTTAGTTGGGCGACCGACGGAGCCTCGAACAAAGTCCGCACGGACAGCCGCGTGTTCATTCCAGTGTTGACTGCGGCGATCAGGCGCATCGCCGACAGCGAATCGCCACCGAGATCGAAGAACGAGTCGTCCACGCCGACTCGTTGCACGCCAAGCACATTGGCGTAGATGCCGACCAGGATCTCCTCGACCGCGGTCGTCGCGACGCGGTAGGAATCGGTGTCGGCGAATTCCGGTGCGGGCAGAGCGCGCCGGTCGAGTTTGCCGTTGACGGTCAGCGGCAGAGCGTCGATCACCATGATCGCGGCCGGAACCATGTACTCCGGAATCCGCTCGGCCAAAGCCGTGCGGACGGCGACGGGATCCGCCTCCCCCGTGATGTAGCCGACCAGCCGTTTCTCACCCGGCCGGTCCTCGCGGGCGATCACTACCGCCTGCTCGACGCCGTCCAGCGCGGCGAGTGCAGCCCGGACTTCGCCGAGTTCGATGCGGTAACCGCGGATCTTCACCTGCTCGTCGGCGCGGCCGACGTACCGCAGCTCGCCGTCGGCACCCCACCACACCAGATCGCCGGTGCGATACATCCGCTGTCCCGGCAGCCCGAACGGGCATGCGACAAAGCGCGACGATGACAACCCCGGGCGACGCCAATAGCCGAGACCGGCCTGCGGTCCGGCCACATACAGGTCGCCGACCACACCGTCCGGAACCGGCTTCAACCACTGGTCCAGGACGAAGAACGCCAAGTCGGCCAACGGCCCTCCGACCGGGCTCACATCGGAATCGCCTTCGATGTCCGCTTGCACGATCTCGCGGAACGACGCGTGCACGGCGGTCTCGGTGGTGCCGTATAGGTTGAGCAGGCGCGGCGAGTCAGGGTGCTTGGCCAGCCACGTTCGAAGACGCTGCGGCTCAAGGGCTTCGCCGGCAAAGATCACCGCGTGCAGGTTGAGTTCACGTGCGAGCTCGGGCCGCAGCGCATCGGCGGTCTGCAACGCGTAGAACGCCGACGGCGTCTGCGACAGCACGCTGACCTGTTCTGCGGCCAGCAGCGCATGGAATTCCTCCGGTGCGCGGGCCACCGTTTCGGGCACCACCACCAGCCGTCCGCCATACAGCAGCGCACCCCACATCTCGCACACCGAGACGTCGAAGGCCAGTGAATGCCAGAGCGACCAGACCTGCTCCGCCATAGCGATCTTGGTGTTCATCGCCGCCAGCAGCTGGGTAACGTTCTGGTGGGTGATCGCCACACCTTTGGGAATTCCGGTGGTACCCGAGGTGTAAATCAGGTACGCGATGTCCTCAGGCGCGGGGCCCGGTAGCGGGGTGCTCGGGCAGTCCGCCACCACAGGGTCATGCACGTCGATCATCGGTAGTCCGTACCCGTCGAGGCGCTCGGCCAGTTGCGGGGTGGTGATCGCCGCGACCGGCGCGGCGTCGCCCAGTACCAGTCGCATACGCGCGGACGGTGCGGCCGGGTCGATCGGGACGTAGGCTGCGCCGGTCTTGAGCACCGCCAAAATAGATACGATCGCCTCCGCCGAGCGCGGTACCAGCAGTGCCACTCGCCGTCCGGGACCAATCCCCCTGCCTGCCAACAGATGTGCGAAGCGGTTGGTGGCTTCGTCCAGCTCTCGGTAGGTCAGTGAGCGCTCGCCGCACGTCAGCGCCACCGTCTCCGGAGCGCGTACCACCTGTGCAGCGAACAACGCGGGAATCGATCCGGTGGACACCGGTTCCGCCAAGGCGGCCCGGTTGCTCCACTGCTCCACTCGGGCATGCTCGGCGTCGTCGAGCAGGTCGATGGACGACAGCGGACGGTCCGGATCGGCGATCATGGCCGCCAGCACCCGCTTGAGCCTCTCAATCAGTTTCGCGATCGCGGCCGCATCGAAGAGATCGGTGTCGTACTCGACTCGCAGTCGCAGGTCGTCACCGGGGATCGCTTGCATCGCAAGCGGATAATGGTTGTATTCGCGGTGGGCGAAGTTCGTGACGGACAACCCGTCGGCGCCGGACAGCTTGGCGGCGTCGATCGGGTAGTTCTCGTATACGAAGAATGTGTCGAACAGGTGGTCGTGACCGGTCGCCCGGTGTATCTCGCTGAGCGCCAAGTGCTCATGATCCAGAGTCTGCGCATGAGCGTTCTGGAGCTGGTGAAGCAGTTCGGTCGTGGTTGTGGCCGATGTGATCGTTGCCCGCACCGGCACCGTGTTGATCAGCAGACCCACCATCGAGTCAGCTCCCACAACCTCATCGGGACGCCCCGACACAGTCGTGCCGAATGCCACATCACGCTGTCCCGTCAGCGACATCAACACCCGCGCGAAGGCGCTCTGCAACACCGTGCTCACCGTCGTGTGACGTGAGCGTGCGAGTTCGGCAAGAGCTTTCGTGATGTGCCAGGGGACGACGGATGCCACCACATCGCGGTGCCCGAGGCTCGCCCGGCCGGCGCTACCCAGCAATGTCGGCGTGTCGAACCCCGCCAGCGCCTCACCCCACGCCGCGCGCGCGGCGTCGAGGTCGCGGCGGCCCAGCCAGCTGACGAACCGCCGATACGGCGCGGCCGGGGGTATCCGCTGCCCGTAGTAGCTGGCGAACACCTCCCCGAGCAGAATGGGAAGCGACCAACCGTCCAGGACGATGTGGTGATTGGTCAACACGAACCGGTGTTGATCTGCTGCCGTCCGAATCAACGCCGCTCGAAACGGCGGCGCAGTGGCCAATTCGCACACCGCAACACGTTCCGCCGCGCAGATCTGTGCTATCTGCTCCTCGACGTCGCCACCGGCGGCGTGCAGGTCGAAGTACTGCCACGGCACCGCCGGGTCGGCCGGAATGATCTGCACCGGTTCGGCGAACTTCTGCGAGAATCGCGCCGCCACGTTCGGGTGCCGGACGACGACGTCCTGCACCGCTGTCTGCAGCCGCTCCTCGTCCAGAGGACCACTCAAAGTGACATACAGCTGCACCGCGTACACGTCGTCGCCGCCCAGCGCCGCACTGGCGTGAAACAGCAGCCCCTGCTGCAGCGGGGTCAGCGGCAGCACATCGGCTATCCGGAGACTTCCGCCGCCGGCCGGTGCGTTGTTCTTGGCGACGACGGGAGTCGGCGCGGGCTTCGCGGACGCCGGTGCCGACGTGGCCTCGTCTCCTGCGATCAGGGCGGCCAATTGCGCGACGGTCGGGGCGTCGAACAAGGCTCGCACCGAAAGGCGGGTGTTCATGCCGGCATTCACGGCCGCGATCAGTCGCATCGCCGAGAGCGAATCGCCGCCCAGGTTGAAGAACGAGTCGTCCACGCCGACGCGCTGCACACCCAGCACCTGAACATAGATACCGGCCAGAACTTCCTCGACCGCCGTCGTCGGCGCCCGATATTGGCTGACGTCTTGGAACTCTGGCGCCGGCAACGCTTTTCGGTCGAGTTTCCCGTTGACGGTGAGTGGCAGGACATCGATCACCATGATCGCGGCGGGCACCATGTATTCGGGCAGCCGGTCGGCCAGCGCCGAACGCAGTGCCGCAGGTTCGGCTGTCCCGACGATATAACCCACCAGCCGCTTCTCGCCGGGACGGTCTTCACGGGCGATCACCACCGCCTGCTCGACCCCGTCGAGGCCGGCCAGTACCGAGCGGACCTCGCCGAGCTCGATACGGAACCCGCGGATCTTCACCTGGTCGTCGGCGCGCCCGACGTAGCGCAGCTGGCCGTCCGCACCCCACCATGCCAGATCGCCCGTGCGATACATGCGCGTTCCCGCTCCGCCGAACGGGCAGGCCACAAAGCGGCTCGCCGTCAACCCCGCGCGGCCCGAGTAGCCGACGCCGACTCCGCGGCCTGCGACGTACAACTCGCCGATCGAGCCGGGGGAACCGGCCGCAGCCAGCCGTCGAGCAGGAACAGGGCCGCCCCCGCGATGGGTGGTCCGATCGGCACGGCTTCGGAGCCGGCGGTCAGCGGTGCGCTCAACGCGACGTCGACCGTTGTCTCGGTGGGGCCGTAGGCATTGATCATCACCCGTCCGGGCGCCCACTGATCCATCAGCTCGGTGGGGCAGGGTTCGGCGCCGATGATCAGTGCCACCGACTCGAGTGTCGCGGGTGACAACATCCCCACTTCGGACGGAGTGGTACTGAATACGTTTACGCCCTGCGAAAACAGCAGGCTCTGAAGGTCTTCCGGCGCGCGGGCCACCGACTCCGGGACCACCACCAGCCGGCCACCGGCCAGCAGCGCGCCGAAGATCTCCTGGACCGAGACGTCGAAGCCATAGGATCGGCACTGCGACCACACCCGTGTCGGCGGTAGCGGCGCCGCGTGCAGCGAGTCCATCAGTTGCGCGACGTTGCGATGAGTGATGGCCACGCCCTTGGGGACCCCGGTGGTGCCCGAGGTGTAGATCAGGTAGGCGATGTCTTCCGGTGTCGGTCCGCCCAGCTCGGTGCCGGGCTGGTGATCGGCGGCCTCGTCGTTCACGTCTATCAGCCGTAAGTTGTGACCCGCCAACCGCTCAGCCAACGCAGAGATGGTGACCGCTGCGGCCGCCTCGGCGTCAGCCAGCACCAACTCCATGCGGGCCGACGGCGCCGCCGGGTCGATCGGCACATACGCTGCCCCGGTCTTGAGTACCGCCAGGATCGACACGATCGCGTCAGCAGACCTCGGCAGGTACAACACGACTCGCTGCCCCGGGCCAATACCTCTGTCCGCCAGCACATATGCGAAACGAGTGGCGGCATCATCGAGCTCGCGGTAGGTCATCGTGCGGCCGTCGAAGCTGAGCGCCGGCGCCCCCGGGTTACGCGTCACCTGCGCCGCGAACAACTCGGGGATCGAGGGTGACGGGACCGCCGGCTGGGCCAGTATCGCCCGGTTGCTCCAGCCATCCAATCTGGCGTGTTCGTCGTCGGTCAGCAGATCCAGAGTCGACAACGCTCGGTCGGGATCGGCGATCATCGCCACCACCACACGCGTAAGCCGCTCGACCAGAGCGTCGATGGCCGCAGTGTCGAATACGTCGGTGTCGTACTCGACGCGCAGTGTGAGCTCGTCACCCGGAATGGCCTGGACCGAGAGCGGATAGTGGTTGGTCTCGTGGTGCGCGAACGTCGTGACGGACAACCCGTCACTGCCGGAGAGCGTCGCCGCGTCGACGGGGTAGTTCTCGTAGACGAAGAAGGTGTCGAACAGTTGATCCAGTCCGGTGAGACGGTGAATCTCGTTCAGTGCCAGGTGTTGATGGTCCAGCGTCTGAGCATGTTCACGCTGCAACTGCCCCAACAGATCAGCGGTCGTGGTCGTCGCATCGATGGCGGCTCGCACCGGCACCGTGTTGATGAGCAGGCCCACCATCGCGTCCGCGCCGAACACATCGTCCGGCCGCCCGGACACCGTCGTGCCGAAGACGACGTCGCGCTGACCGGTCAGCGACATGAGCACCTGGGCGTAGGCGCCCTGCAGCACGGTGCTCACCGTCGTGTGACACGAGCGGGCCACATCACTCAGCGCCCTGGTGGTGTCCTCGGACAACTGGAACGATGTGATGGCGCGTCTGCCGGGTTCCCGCCCCGCTACCCCAACCATCGTCGGGGTCTCGACCCCGGCCAGCACCTCACGCCATGCCGCGCGAGCCGCATCCAGGTCGCGGCCCGTCAACCAGCTGACGAACCGGCGGTACGGAGGCGCCGGGGGCAGCCGCTGCCCGTAATAGCTGGCGAACACCTCGCCCAACAGGATCGGCAGCGACCACCCGTCGAGCACGATGTGATGGTTGGTGAGCACGAACTGATACCGGTCTTCCGCGGTCCGAACCAGTGCCGCCCGAAACGCCGGCTGATTTGCCAACTCGCACACCGCGACTCGTTCCGCGGCATAAAGCTCCGCGAGCCGGTCTTCGGTATCGAGTTCTACGTACTGCCAGGGCACCACCGGATCAGCCGGAATGACCTGCACCGGCTCGGCGAATTTCTGCGAGAACCGGGCGGCCAAATTCGGATGCCGCGCCACCACCGCCTGCACGGCGTCGTGCAACCGCTCCGGGTCCAGCGGACCGCTCAAGCCGACGTACAGCTGCACGGCGTAGACATCGTCGCCACCCTGAGCCGCGCTGGCGTGGAAGAACAACCCCTGCTGCAGCGGAGTCAGCGGTAGAGCATCAGCTATCCGCATACTGCCGCTGAAGCTCGTCGATCTGTTCCTGGGTGAGACTGGCCGCGATATCCGACGGAGTCAACCCGCCTCCGCCGCTCTGTACGTGCGCGCAGATACCGGTCAACGCCTCAAACCACAACTGGCTCAGCCGATTGACCTGTGCCTGCTTGAGTGCCGACGGCGCCCACATCCACTGGGCGGTGAGGATCGGACCCGCGTCGGTGTCCACTGTGCCGGCATTGAGCTCCAGGGTGTGCATCAGCGGTATCGGCGGCTTCACGCTCGGGCTGATGTTCGCGAGGCCGTCCCAGCAGATTTGCCAGGCGTCCCCGGATGTCTCGGCGGTCGTCGCGCCCTGGCGGCCCAGGTAGTTGAACCCGATCACCGGATCGGGTGATTCCAGATCGACCTCGGGGTTGAGGTAACGCAAGACCCCATAGTTAAGGCCTTCGGGCATTGCGCGAAGCTGCTCCTTGGCAGCTTTGACCACCGCGCCCAGGCGCGCGTCGCCTGCGGCCACCTGAGCCCAGGTCAGACCACCGACTTCCAGCGCAACCGGGTATTTCGCCGTGAACCAGCCGACTGTTCGCGACAGGTCCACGTCGGCGGCCAATTCCTCGTCGCGCCCGTGCCCCTCGACGTCAATCGAGATCGGCGCCCCACCCGTTCCCAGGAATTCCGTTGCGGCCAAAGCGAATGCGATCAACATAATCTCGTGCACACCGGCATGGAACGCCGCTGGCACCTCCCCGAGGAGAGTCTGGGTGGTCTCGATGTCGAGCACTGCCGCGAGGTTCCCCGCGGTGACCAACGTGTCGGTGAAGGGATCCACCTCAGGCAATGCGGCCGGCGTCGCGGCGATCTTTCGCCACCCATCGGTCTCCGCCACGACATCGGAGCGCAGTGCGTGCTCGGAGAGCAGCGACGCCCAGCGAGCGAAGGACGTACCCGGCTCGGGCAGTTCGACCGGCTCGCCGGCACGATGCTGAGCCCAGGCGAAGTTGAGGTCCTCCAACAGAATTCGCCACGACACCCCGTCGATGGCCAGATGGTGGACGATCGCTACCAACCGGTTCGCCGAGGTCACCCATACCGCGCTCAGCATGACGCCGTCGGACGGGTTCAACTGAGTTCCGGCATGAAGCACGGCGTCATCGGTCAGTACGTCGACGGTGTGCAGCCGCGAACGTGCGTCCACGGAACCGGCCTCGGGCACCTCCAGGGACCAACGGCCATCGTCGTCTCGGTCAACCCGCAGTCGCAGCATTGCATGCCGGTCCAGCAGAAGCTGCAGCATTTCGAGCACATCCGCTTCGGTCGTACCCACCGGCGCCTGGACGACCACTGTCTGGTTGAAGTGAGCGATGGGGCTGCCCGCGGCTTCCAGACTCTCCAGCCAGCGGATGATCGGGGTCGCGATGACCGGACCGACCCCGTCGTTGGCCAGGTCGGTGTCGGCGTCGGCGTCGATCACCTTGGCCACCTGAGCCAACCGTGCAACCGTCTGCTCGACGAAAACATCACGCGGACGGCACAACACACCGGCTGCCCGGGCCCGTGCCACCACCTGCATCGAGAGGATGCTGTCCCCGCCCAGCTCGAAGAACGACTCGTCCACCCCGACGCGCTCCAGCCCCAGAACCTGGGCATAAATTCCCGCCAGGATTTCTTCGACGGCGTCGCCAGGGGCCCGGTAAGAGTCGACGTCCTGATACTCGGGTGCGGGGAGTGCCCGCATGTCGAGCTTTCCGTTGACCGTCAGCGGCAGCGCGCCGATCGTGACGACGGCGGACGGAACCATGTAGGTCGGAAGGTGCTCAGCCACGGCCGCACGCACCGCGGCCGGGTCCGCGGTCCCGGTGATGTAGCCGACCAACCGCTTGTCGCCGGGGCGGTCTTCGCGGGCAATCACGACCGCTTGCTCGACGCCTTCGACATCGCCTAGGGCGGACTGTATTTCGCCGAGTTCAATGCGGTAGCCACGGATCTTGACCTGCTCATCGGCGCGGCCCACGTACTCAAGTTCACCGTCTGCCGTCCACCGCACCAGGTCGCCGGTGCGATACATGCGGGCGCCCGGCTCCCCGAACGGGCATGCCACAAACCGGGTTGCCGCCAAGCCGGCCCGGCCAACGTAGCCGTAGGCCAGCCCGGAGCCGGCCACATACAGTTCGCCGACCACGCCGGCAGAGACGGGCTGCAACCAACTATCGAGCACGAAGAAGCCCAGATTGGCCAGCGGGCGCCCGATCGGGCTGACCACGCTGTCGGTGTCGGCCGAGGTGATCTCCCGGAACGACGCGTGCACGGTGGTCTCGGTGATGCCGTACATGTTGATCATCCGGGGTGATCCCGGGTGATTCGCCAGCCAGGTCCGAAGTCGTTGCGGTTCAAGCGCTTCGCCACCGAACACCACGGCTTTGAGCGCCAGATCGCCGCCTGCGGGCGAGTCGACGCTCTGCAGTGCATAGAACGCCGACGGCGTTTGACTCAGGACCTCGACCCGCTCGGAGACCAGCAGGGCGTGGATATCCTCCGGCGAACGGACCACCGCGTCCGGTACCACCACCACCCGGCCGCCATAAAGCAACGGACCCCAAATCTCCCACACCGAGAAGTCGAATGCCAGGGAATGGCATTGGGTCCACACCTGATCCGCCAGGGCCATGTCGGCGGCCAGCGCCTCCAGCAGTCGGGTGACGTTCTGGTGCGGAATCGGTACACCCTTGGGTGTTCCCGTGGTGCCCGATGTGTAGATGATGTAGGCGATGTCGTCGGGTTCCGGCCCGGGCACCGCGGTCGCGGGTTGGTCGTCGACGACAGGATCGCTGAAGTCGATGATCAGCATGTCGCGTCCGTCAAGGCGTTGGCGCAGATCGGAATTGGTGATCGCGGCGACGGGAGCCGCATCGTCGAGCACGAACTGCATGCGCGCCGCCGGCACCGCCGGATCGATGGCGACGTAGGTCGCGCCGGTCTTCAAAACGGCCAGGATTGCGACGATCGCCTCGTCCGACCGCGGCAAAAACAGCGCCACCCGCCGGCCGGGACCCGCGCCGCGCGTCGACAGCAGGTTCGCCAACCGGTTCGATGTCTCGTCGAGCCGGCGATAGGTCCAGGCTTGCTCGCCGTAGCTGAGCGCCACCGCATCGGGGACTCGGGCCACCTGCGCCGCGAAAAGCGTTGGGATGGACACCGGTGCGCTCAGCTGCTCGGTGAGCCCATCGCGGTTGCCCCATGAGGCGAGCCGGTCACGTTCGGCACCGTCGAGCACGTCGATCGATGACAGGCTCCTGGCCGGGTCGGCGGTCATCGCCACCAGCACCTGCAGCAGGCGCCTGGTCACCTCGGCGGAATCCCACTCCGAGAACAGGCGTCCCGAGCCCAGCACGTTGAGATACAACTCCTCCCCCAGCCCGGAGAAGGTGAATCCCGAACTGCCGGCCAGACCGGAGTTGGTCATGGTCGCCGATGCGGGGGCACCGCCGAAGTCCAACGTGAATGCGGCCGGGAAGAAGTTGATCGACAACCGGGATGCCTGCGAACCGCGTTCGAGTGCGTGCACCGGAAATCGCTGGTGCTGCAGTGCTTCTCGCATGCGGGTGTCGACCTGCTTGCAAAAGTCGCTGACCGACGTATGCGCGGGAGTGCCGAGCACCAGCGGCACCAACCCCGCTGCCATGCCGGGCAGCGTCTTCAGCTCGGGCCGGACTCGCCTGCTTACCGGGAAGTCGAACACCACTTCGGCACCCGCGCCGCACCGACCGCGCACCAGCAGCGCACTCGCCGCGGCGATGACCGCGGTGCGGGGGATGTCCCAGATGTGGGCCAGTTCGTCGACTCGGCGCAGTACCGCCGAATCCAGCCGGACAGGCGCCGAGCGGAAGCCGAGGTCGCTGTCGTCGGGCGACTCCGACCGCTGATTGCCTGCCGCGCTTTCGGCCGGGAGGTGAGCAGACCAGTACTCCTGGTCCGCGGAGAAGTCGGTTGATGACTCGTATTCCGCTTCGCAATCCAGCAGGTCCTTCAGCGAACCGAAGAACGCGGGCGGCACGAGGTCACCGGAGATGGTGGCCGAGTAGATCGATGCGACGCGGTTGACGAGAAGCCAGATCCCGGCGCCGTCGATGACGATGTGGTGGAAACACCCGAACACGTAGAACTCGGCGGGTCCCGTCTCGAAGAGCGCGTACTTGAACAGCGGGCCGGTGAACGGCATCGGCGTGCGCTGAATCGACAGCGCCGCCTCTTGGACGTCCCTTGCGGGGTCGCTCGATCCGCTGAAGTCGTGGAAGTCCAGATCGATCTCCGGGTAGTCGATCACCCGCTGGAAGACCTGTCCGTCTTCCTCGAAGAAGGCCGCCCTGACGGGTTCGGCTTCTCGCATCGCGCGCGTCAGCGCCCATTCGAAGGCGTCGCGGTCCAGCGCGCCCTCGACCTTCAACAGCATGCCGAGCTGCCAGTCGGTGGCGGATTGACCCGTCTCCTGTGCCAGCCAAATGTCCAGCTGCGCGCGCGTCAGCGGAAGCGCGTGCTCGTTGCGTTCCATCACGACTCCCAGACCCAAACCCTCAACTAGTCAGCCGCTCGACTTCCGGCCAACCGGTCGCGCAAGCTCTTCGGTCGGATGTCGGGCCAGTTCGCTTCGATGTATTCCAGGCAGGCCGCGCGGTCGGCTTCACCGTGAACGACGCGCCAACCAGCGGGAACGTCGGCGAAGGCCGGCCACAGGCTGTGCTGTTCCTCGTCGTTGACCAACACAAAAAAGCTGCCCTCGTCGTCATCGAACGGATTGGTGCTCACCGCGTCTCCCGACACTCTCGTCAATATAGGTAGAACAAGTTCCAAACCATACTTCGTGGTGTGACCCATGTCATGAAGTTCGGTGTGACTCACATCACCGGATAGCAACCTTTTGCACTCGGTCTTCGTCGACTGACAGTCGTGGCCACGGGTTTCTCTCAGATGGGGCGGTTAGACCCGCCTTCGAGGCATTTCACTCTCACACCGGCTGGTGCCGGACCAGTGCACTCAGCGTGGCTACGACCATTAGCGTCGTCAGCCAGCAAGCGCGGCGTCGGACGCCGCCATCACCGCGCGACTCGACCGTTGCGGGCGAAATCTTCAAGTCGATCGGCGGCGGCAGCAGCACTCTTGGCCGGTTCGGTGATCCTGGTGGCGAGTTCGCGAGCACGGGCGACGTAGTCGGGAGCAAGAACGGCGCTCAGGTCAGCGACCAACGTCTCCTCGGTCACCGTGGAGAATCGCCGGGCGGTGCCCACCTTCAACCGTTTGACCGCGCCGCCGTAGATCGCGTGAACGAGGTCCCAGAACAGGATCAGCTGCGGGACTCCGGCGCGCATGGCGATGGGTGTGGTGCTCGAGCCGCCGTGGTGGACGACTGCGCGGCAGGCCGGGAACACCGTCGCATAGTTCATCAGACCGACGACCTTGACGCGCTCGGAGTGTGGAGCGTTGCTGAAGTCCGTGTTGGCGGCACCGACCAGGGCCCGTGTCCCTAGCCGGGCGCAGGCCGTGTCGATCATCGCGATCGTGTCGGCCGGCGACTCGACCGGAATGCTGCCGAAGCCGAAGAAGATCGGTGCAGTGCCCGCGGCGATCCAGGACAGCACCTCGTCGTCGGTGTCGGTGCCCAGCTCAAGGGTCAGCGTCCCGACGAACGGCCGCTGCCCGTCGAACTGAGCCCACTCGGTCGCAAGGCCGGGGAAGCATGCCTCGTCGTAGGCCTGGATTTCCAGCGATCCGCGGTCAGTGATCCGCCGGGGCGCCGAATGCCTCGCCTTGGGCAAGCCCAATTCGCGGCGCTGGGTGTCCTCGACCTTCTTGGTCCCACGCCACGACATCCACCAGAACGCCCTGACCAATGCCCGGCTCAGCGGCGCAGGCAGGACTGACAGCACGCGGGAGTTGGGCCGGAGCGGGAAGTAATGCAAGGTGGCCAACGGGATGTCGAGGTGTTCGGCGACGTTGGCGGCGGCGTCTTCGAAGTTGATGCCGCTGAAGATCAGATCCGCCCCGTCGGCCAGCGACATCAGTGTCGCGCTCATGTCCTGCCAGCCTTGGAAAAGGGGGCCCGAGATCTCCCGGCGCGCGCCAGCCATCTGCCGCAGTCGCCACGGCGTACTGAAGAAGCAGGTCCAGTAATCACGGTGCGCGTCGAGTATCGATCGCGAATTCGGCCCGAATCCAATGGTGTCCGGGACCGCGGTCTTGCTGAATTCGATCAGATCCGGCGGAACCGCCAGGGACACCTCGTGCCCACGGCGCACCAACTCACGGCCGACAGCGGCCGTGGGCTCGATATCGCCGCGACTCCCCCACGTTGCCAGTACGAACTTCATCGCCGACGTCGAGGAAGAGCTAATGGGCGGGACTCATTGCAAGGAACTCACCGAGGTAACGGGGTGGCTTGAGGTTGAGCAGACGGGTGCGGTCGGCCTTGAGGTCGGCATAGGTGAGCGCCGCGACCTGCTGCGGGGTGTACGGCAGCGTCGATTCCGGCGTGCCCTTTCGGACGAACCCGACGCCCTGGTCGCATCTGAGCACGCCGACCACGAGGTCGGAGCGGGTGCTGCGGAGTTCGACGATCGCTTTCCAGACGTCACCGTTCCAGATGCCGATCTTCAATGGCCCGGACTGCTGCGCCATGAACTCGTCCCACGACTCGGCGCGGCGGCCGGCCAACTCGAAGGGCGGGTTGCAATCGTGCAGGAAGATCACGCCGTCGTCCTTCAGGTAGCGCACCGTGTTCTCGACGTCGCGCACCACCTGCTCGTAGGTGTGCAGCCCATCGATCAGCGCGACGTCGACGGGATGCTCCTCGAGCAAGGCCGTCTCGTTCTCGAAGAACGCGTCGCTGGTGGTCTCGAAGTACTTGGTGACCCGGCCTTTGGCGTCGGCGAGCTCACGGGTGCGCTCGGTCAGCCGGAACGCCGGGTCGACGGCGAACTTCACGTCGGCGCTGATCCGCTGGAAGGCCTGGCCGCGCGAGACACCGATCTCCAGATAGACCGGATCGGTGCGCATGGCGAGCGCCTGTTGGACCGCCCTGATCCGGTTCACACCTGGCATCGCGTCCGCCAACTTGACCAGGCCGCTGTTGAAATTGACGCCGCTGATATTCACGCGTGGTTCCTACCACAAAGGGGTTGCACGGCATGAGGGTTTCGGCGCACTGCCCCTGCGCGTAAGAATGGTCGGCTATGCCGCGTTCATTCGAGATCGTCAGTGAATCTGCCGCCACCGTGGAGCAGATTCATGCGGCGTTCGCACGTGAGGACTACTGGCTGGACCGGCTGGCGGGCGACGCCGCGTCCACCCTCGACTCGTTCTCCGCCGACGCCGATGGCGTGGTGGAAGTCCTCATCACCCAACATCTGGGTCATCAGATCCTGCCGTCGGTCGTGGCGAACTTCGTGCCAGGCGATATGAAGCTGCTGTACCGGGAGACGTGGCAACCGGACGCGGACGGCGGGGTGCGCGGCGAGAGCCACGTGTCGGCTTCCGGCGGACTGGGGTCGAGCCGCGCCGAGAACTACCTGACCGCCAGCGGTGCCGCATCCCAGCTGCGTTCCACCGGAAAAGTGATCGTCAAAATCCCTTTGGTGGGCAGCAAACTGGAGAAGTCGATCAGCGAAAGCCTGGCGAATAGCATCCCCGCGACGCTGCGCTACACCACCACGTGGATCGCCGAACACGGCTAAACCACCCCTTATTGACGGGCGCGAATGTAACAATGCCTCGACCATCAGACGCGTCCGCTCAGTTAGTAGGTAGGTGAAGTTGCGCCAGGCGCAGAGCGTTAGCCCTACCGAGAACCAGCCAACTGCGCGCTCCGAACAGAAGACGTTCCGCGCGGATATCGAGGGCTTGCGCGCGGTCGCCGTGCTGGCCGTCGTCCTGTTTCACGCCGCGGTGCCCGGGCTCGGTGGCGGCTACGTCGGAGTCGACGTCTTCTTCGTGATCTCCGGATTCCTGATCACCGGCCTGCTCTGGCGGGAAGTGAGCAGCACCGGCAGCGTGCGGCTGCGCACCTTCTACGGCGCGCGCGCCCGCCGGCTTCTGCCCGCCTCGGCCGCGGTCGGGGTCATCACAATGATTGCCTCGGCAATCCTGTTGCCCCCGTTGCAAGCTCGGCCGGCGATCGGCGACGGTATCGCCAGCGCGCTGTACGTCAGCAATTACCAATTCGCGCTGCGCGGCGTCGACTACTTCTCCAACCACACGGCGACGTCACCGTTCCTGCATTACTGGTCGCTCGGCGTCGAGGAGCAGTTCTATCTCGTCTGGGCACCGATGCTGCTGAGTGCCGCCTGGCTGATCCGGTTGGCCCGGCGGCGCCGGGGTACCGACGCGATCACGTCCAAGCGCCCGTTCATCGTGTTGCTCACGCTCGTCGTGATCGTGTCGTTCGTGCTGTCCTTCCTGGGCAGCTACATCCTGACCGCCGCGGCGTTCTATTCACTGCCCACCCGCGCGTGGCAGCTGGGCATCGGTGGGCTGGTTGCTCTGACCGCCTTTGGATGGCAACGCCTTTCGCCGCGGATTGCCGCCGTCATCAGTTGCGTTGGGCTCGGTCTGATTGTGCTGGCCTGCCTCTGGTTGACCCCGACCACCGTGTACCCGGGTGCCGCGGCACTGCTGCCCACCCTCGGGGCGGCATTGGTGATCGGGGCCGGTTGCGCCGCGCCGACGCGTGGCGGTGGACGCCTGCTCGGATTGCCACCGATGCGCGCCATCGGACGCATCTCGTATTCGTGGTACCTGTGGCACTGGCCCGTGCTGGTTCTCGCCCCGTTCGCGCTCGGCCACTCGCTGGGCTTGGCCGAGCGGATCATCGCGGCTGTGCTGTCCGCCGGGCTGGCGTGGCTGACCCTGCGTTATCTGGAAAACCCGCTGCGGTTCGCCCCGAGAATCCGCGACTCCGCCGGGCGCAGCCTCGGCCTGGGCGCGGTGGCGACCGTGATTGCCGTCTGTGTCGGGGTCGGGCTCCTCAACGTGGTGCCCACCCCCATCGGGCACGGCGCGAGCGCGGCACCCCCGAAGTTCACCGCAGTCACCGTCCCCGCCGGTGCCCCCCTCGACGCCTACGACGCCGCGGTCCACCAGACGTTCGCCCAGGTGCAGGCGGCGATCGCAGCATCATCGGACCTCACATCCATTCCGTCCAACCTGACGCCCCCGCTGTTGGAAGCCTTCATGAACAAGAAGGCCTTGGCGTTCAACGGCTGCCTGCGCGAGCCATTCCAGGGCGGGCAGCCCGAATGCGCCATGGGAGACCCCTCGTCGTCGACCACCGTCGCCCTGGTCGGGGACTCGCATGCCGCGATGTGGGCGCCGGCATTCCAGCAGGTCGCCACTCAGCGACAGTGGCGCCTGGAATTGCTGGCCAAGGGGGCTTGCCCGCTGCTGGACGCGCCGATCACCAATCCGCTGAGCCGTCTGGCCGAGTACTTCGCGCATTGCGGGCAATGGCGCGACGAGATCCTGCGCCGGCTGGAATCCGAGCGGCCGCGGCTGATTGTGCTGAGCCTCTGGCATGGCTATGGCACCACCGAATCCCTGTCGGGCTACCGGGCTTTCGACACCGCGTGGATCGACAGCTTCGCACGCCTCGTGCAGCGACTGCGCGCCACGGGCGCGCAGGTCTTGGTGCTGGGCCCGATCCCTGATCCGCATTTCCACGTGCCGGTCTGCTTGTCGGGGTACGTCGACGACGTTGCGGCCTGCACACCTATTCGATCGAACGCGGTCAACCAATCGGGCATCGCCGCCGAAGCCGCGGCAACCAAGGCCGGCGGTGGTCAATACGTCGACACCACGGACTTGTTCTGCGGCGCCGAACGTTGCCCGGTGATCGTCGGCAACACCCTCGTCTATCTCGACGAGAACCACATGTCACTGGAATGGTCGCGGGCGTTGGCCCCGGTGGCGGGAGCCCTTGCCGACCGAGCACTGGCCCGCAACTAGATCCCGAAACCACCTCTCGCGCCTGCGCGCGAGTGTAAGAATGCCTCGACTCAATTGACGTGTTCGCTGATTTGGCAGGTAGGAGACATTGGCCCACGCCGACAGCCTCAGGACTCGCGAAGGACAGCAAAGTCGGCGTTCCGAACAGGACTACTTCCGCCCGGACATCGAAGGTTTGCGCGCCGTCGCGGTCGTGGCTGTGGTCCTGTTCCACGCCGAGATGCCCGGTTTCCGCGGCGGCTTCGTCGGCGTCGACGTGTTCTTTGTCATCTCCGGCTTCTTGATCACCGGGCTGCTATGGCGTGAGGTGAGCTCCACCGGCAGCGTCCGATTCGGCCGTTTCTACGGGGCCCGGGCACGTCGCTTACTGCCCGCATCGGCACTCGTCGGCATCGTCATCATGCTCGCCGCGGTACTCGTGCAACCCCCGTTGCAGGCCCAGGGTGTAATCGACGACGGTATCGCCAGCGCGCTGTACGTCAGCAACTATCGTTTCGCCTTTCAAGGCGTTGACTACCTGGCCTCATTGGCACCGCCATCACCGTTCCAGCACTACTGGTCGTTGGGCGTCGAAGAGCAGTTCTACCTGGTGTGGGCCCCGCTCATCCTGGGCACGGCCTGGCTGATCCGGCGCGCGCGCAAGACGGCAAGCGCCGATGCCACCACCTCACCCCGCCCATATCTGGTGGTCCTCGGGGTTGTTGCGGCCGTGTCGTTCGTGTTGTCAGTGATCGTCACGCATTGGGCCCCGTCGTTCGCGTTCTTCTCGCTGCCGACCCGAGCCTGGCAATTGGCCGTTGGCGGACTCGTGGCACTGACCGCACTCCACTGGCGCCGTCTACCGCCGCGGGCCGCCCACGTCACCGGCTGGGCCGGACTGGCGTTGATCGCGCTGGCCTGCGTCTGGCTCAAACAGACGACGCCGTATCCCGGCTGGGCCGCAGTGTTGCCGACGCTGGGCGCATTACTGGTGATCGGCGCCGGATGTGCGACACCGGAGCAGGGCTGCGGGCGCCTGCTGAAAGTGCGCCCCATTCAGTGGCTGGGCCGGATCTCGTACTCCTTATATCTATGGCACTGGCCGCTATTGCTGATGGCTCTGTGGGCGGTCGCACCTGTCACCGGTCACGCGTTGTACCTCGGTGCCGCGGCGATCGTGCTTTCGGTTGTGCTTGCCGCGCTCACCCTGCGGTTCGTCGAAAACCCGCTGCGCTACGCGTCGAAGATCCGGAATTCACCGTCACGCAGTCTCGCCGTGGGCGGCATCGCCACCGCGGTCGCCGTGTGTGTGGGATTCGCACTGCAGGTACCGAACCCGGTGGGCTCCGGCGCCCCCGCGGCGGCACTCGCCGTTACCTCGACACCGATTCCGCCCGGCGCCGACGCGGCCACCTACGACGCGGCGCTGAAGAATGCGATGGCTCAAGTGCAGGCGGCGGTCGCAGCGTCGGCCGGTCTCAAGGCCGTCCCGTCGAACCTGACTCCCGCACTTGCCGACGCCGCGCAGAACGATGATCCGGATGCCGCTCCCGCCGGCTGTATTCGCACTTATTTCGAAGTCGGACAACCGGATTGCATGACGGGTGATCTCGCGTCGCCGACCACGGTCGCCCTCATCGGCGACTCCAACGCGGCGATGTGGAATCCGGCTTTCCAGCAGCTCGCCCGACAACGTCACTGGCGCCTGGAGACAATGGCCAAGCTCGGCTGCCCGATGCTGGATCTGCCGACTCTCAACCCCGTGCTCGGACGGCCGTACACCGAGTGTGCGCAGTGGCGCGATCAGGTCCTCACCCGGCTGCAGACCCAGCACCCGCAGCTGATCGTGTTCAGCGTGATGCGGCGATACGGCGCCGGCTACGGGTGGAAAGTCGGTTTCACGTCGTACGAGCCGGAGTGGCTGGTGTCCATGACCCGCCTCGTCCAGCAGCTGCGCGCCACCGGCGCGCAGGTGTTGGTGATCGGACCGATTCCGGGACCGCAAACCGCAACGCCGAACTGCTTGTCTGTACACCTCGACGACGCGACAGCGTGCTCGACGCCAAAGTCGCTGGCGGCCAACCAAACCGGCATCGCCGCCGAGGAAGACGCGACCAAGGCCGGCGGCGGCCAATACGCCGACCTGACCACCTTGTTCTGCACACCTGACGTCTGCCCGCCCATCGTCGGCAACACGCTCGTCTACTCCGACAAGAACCACATCACATTGCAATATGCCCGAGTACTGGCCCCCGTCATCGGGGCGCTGACCGACCGCACGCTGGCTCGCGGTCACTGATCAGGAGGATTCACCGTGTCAAAATCCGTGCTCATCACCGGTGGGGCAGGATTCATCGGCTCCGCGCTCGCACGGCGCCTCGTCGAGGCTGGTTACGACGTGGCCGTGATGGACATCCTGCACCCGCAAGTTCACGCCGCAGGCGCTGCGATCGACCTGCCGCCATCGGTGCGGCTGTTCACCGGCGATGTCACTCATGCACCCGACTGCGACGCCGTGCTGCGCTTGTTCCAGCCTTCCCAGGTCGTGCATCTGGCGGCGGAAACCGGTACCGCGCAATCACTTTCGGAGGCTTCCCGGCACGGTTCGGTCAATGTCGTCGGGACGACGCAACTGCTCGACGCACTCAGCCGCTGCGGGCATGTGCCCGACCAGTTGGTACTCGCATCCTCTCGGGCCGTATACGGCGAGGGCGCCTGGCAATCCGGCGACGACATCTTCTATCCGCAGCCGCGCAGCCATGCGCAGCTCGCCGCAGGTATCTGGGATCCGCAGGGTCCGACCGGTGACCCTGCCGTTCCGCTTGCGAGCAGCGCAGAACGCACCGAGCCCCGGCCGACCAATATCTATGCCGCAACCAAACTCGCCCAAGAGCACATCCTGGCGGCCTGGGCGTCCGCCCACGACACCAAACTCAGCGTGCTGCGACTGCAGAACGTGTACGGACCGGGCCAATCCCTGACCAACTCCTACACCGGAATCGTTGCGCTCTTCGCCCGACTGTCCCGGGAGAAGCAGGCCTTGGAGGTCTACGAAGACGGCCGGATCGTGCGCGATTTCGTCTACATCGACGACGTTGTCGAGGGGCTCTTCGCGGCTATCGAGACTCCGGCGACGCCGTCGCGCCACGTCGATATCGGCTCGGGTGTGCCGACCACCATCCACGAACTCGCGCAACAACTCGCGGCGATCTGCGGCGCCCCCGAACCGGTCGTCGTCGGGAAATTCCGCGACGGCGACGTGCGCGCCGCACGGTGTGACATCGAGCCCGCCACCAACGAACTCGGATGGCGTCCAAAGTGGTCGCTCGAGGAAGGTATGCGCGCGCTGCTCGACTGGATCGGCAAATAACCGGACGCCCGTCGATCCCCTGCTCACAGCTCCTAAAAGATAGGTCATGTTTTGCGTTACTCGGTTGCGACCAAGTCGTCGCTACTCGGCCCGAAGCCACTCCACTCACGCTATGGTCAATATTCGTGATCGAGCTTGACGGAGTAGCAAAGACATTCGACGGGAACGTCCTGGCGCTGCAGGACGTGACCTTTTCTGTTGCCACGGGGTCGATCTGCGCTTTGCTCGGTCACAACGGAGCAGGCAAAACCACCACCATCAACATCCTGTCCACGCTGATCCACCCCACCTATGGAACGGCCATCGTCGCGGGCTATGACGTGGTGAAAGACCCGGCGAAAGTCCGCGCGTCCATCGGAATGACCGGGCAACATGCCGCGCTGGACTGGCAACTCAGCGGACGCGAGAACCTGGTGATGTTCGGCCGCCTGCACGGGATGCGCCGCAAAGATGCGCGCGCACGGGCCGATGCGCTGATCGCGCAGTTCGACCTGGAGCACGCCGCCGACCGGCGCGTCGTCACCTATTCGGGCGGCATGCGGCGCCGCATCGACATTGCCGCCGCGCTCGTCGTGCCGCCGAAGGTGCTCTATCTCGACGAGCCCACGACCGGACTGGATCCGCGCAGTCGCCGCACCGTATGGGATCTGGTGGCATCGCTGGCCGCCGACGGCGTGACCGTCCTGCTCACCACGCAGTACCTCGAAGAAGCCGACGTACTCAGCGATTCGATCGTGGTCATCGACCACGGCCGAGTGATCGCGACTGGCACGTCCGAAGACCTCAAGAGTCGAATCGGTTTCAGCTACTGCACAGTGAGTCCCGTCGACCCCGCCGACCTGCCCAAGATCCTGGGAGTGCTCGCCGACCTACGGGATGCCGAGGCCGACGAAGATTCCAACACCGTATCGGTGCTGGCAACCAACGGCGTCGCCACTCTCAGCGAGGTATTTCGCCGCGTCGACCAGCTCGACATCGAACTGGCCGACATCTCCTTGCGCAAACCCTCCTTGGACGAGGTATTCCTCAACCTCACAGGCAGCGTCACCGCGTGACCGCAGTTGCCGTTCTCACCGAACGTATCCTTCGGGAAGGTCTACACGGCGACTTGCCGTTCGCGGTTCTGGCGCCCGCCGGCAACTTCGTCATCTTCAATCTCGCGCTGCGCAATGTGATCGACACCGGCGGCATCAGCTACGCGCAGTACCTGCTCCCGGTCATTCTCATTCAGGTGACGTTGCTCGGCGCGCTGACCACTGTCGACCGCGCCGCCCGAGAACACCAGTCCGAACTCGGGGTCCGGCTCCGTACGCTGCCGCTGTCCGCGTTGACACCTCTGACGGCGCGCATGACGTACTGCCTCTTCCGTGCGGGCATCGCTCTGCTCGCCACCATCGGCATCGGGTACGTATTCGGCTTCCGGATGATCGGCGGAGCCGGTTACCAAGCGGCATTCGTCGCACTTGTCCTGATCTTCACCCTGGCGCTATCACTCGTCTCGGACGCCATCGGTGTCTGGCTTTCCGGCGCCTCGATCGCCAAAGAGGGCGGTACCAGCCAGGTCTTGCTGGTACCGCAGCTGCTGCTGGTCATGCTGTCGACCGGGATGGCTCCGGTGGAGTCGTTTCCGCACTGGCTGCACGGATTCGTGCAGTATCAGCCCGTTTCCCTGATCACCGCGACGTTGCGACAGCTCGCCTCCGGCGAGATCGCCGTCGGAGACATCGTGAGCAGCCTGGCGTGGTGCATCGGTTTATTGCTGGTGTGTGTAGCACTCGCGGTGCGGATGCAGAGGCGGACACAATGACGACCGAGACGCCATTGCGGAGTTCTCTCGTCAACGAGAGTCTGGTATTCGCGGGCCAGCTACTCACCCACTGGCGGCGGGCTCCGGTGGTCCCCATCCAGGCCGTGCTTTTCCCGACGTTTCTGTTGATCACGTATTACCTCCTGGTCGGCAATTCGATAATGCGGATGACCGGGACCGACAGCCTCTACGGTCTCGTACCCACGTGCGCCATCGCCGGCGCCTTCTCCGGATCCTTGGCCGCGGGCCTCACCCTCACCATCGAGCGTGACGGTGGCCTGCTCAGCCAGTTGTGGGCGCTGCCGGTGCACCGCGCCAGCGCCTTGACCGGCAGGCTGCTGGCCGAGGCCGCGCGGACGCTGGTGAGCACCATCCTGATCACCTTGGTCGGCGTTGCGCTCGGACTTCGCTTCCATGGCAGTTGGCTCGCACTGATCCAGTTTCTCTTGGTGCCGGTGATGGTCGTACTCGTCTTCGCGATGGCCGTGATCGCCATCGCAGTGCGAGCGAAAGACGGCACCGTCCTCATCTGGTTGGGGCTGCCGGCCATCACTGCCGTGTTCGCGAGTTCCGGTTCGCCGCCCGTGGAATCACTGCCGTCATGGATGTGGCCGCTGCTGCGGTTCCAGCCGATGGAGCCGATCGTCGAGACGATGCGGACACTCGCCCAAGGCGGCGCCCCCTGGTGGCCGCTGTTGTGGGGTGTGCTCTGGACGATTGCCGGGGCCGCCGTGGTCGGGCCGTTGGCTGTCCGCGGCTATCGAGCGGCGGCAGAGTCCGGTGGCGCACGCGGTTGAAGTCCGGATTGGCTCGCTCATTTCCCAAAGCTCTTCGAGCTCAATAGCATTCGGAGTCTCATGAAGGTTGTGCTTTCGAGCTGGGGTAGTCGTGGTGACGTGGAGCCGTGTGCGGCAATAGGCCGTGAGCTGGTGAGCCGAGGTCACGATGTGACCATGGCGGTGCCCCCGGACCTTGTTGACTTCGGTACCTCGGCCGTGCCCAATACCGTGGGGTTCGGGTCCCCTCTGCAGATGGACTCCTACCGCGATTTCTGGACGGGTGTGTTGAGCCAGCCGTGGAACATCGGCGAAATCAGGAACCGGGTGCGCGAAGTGTGGGCGCCGATTCGCCAGAGCTACGGACAGATGAGCGCGGTGTTGACGGAGCTGACCGAGGGGGCGGATCTGATCGTCGTCAACACCACGGGCTTCGACGTGCAGGCGGCCAATATCGCCGAATACCGCGGTATCCCGCTGGTGGTGATCCACACGATCCCGGGACGGCCCAACGGCCAGCTCATGCCGTTCCTTCCGGCGCCGGTCGCCCGCGCTGCGATGCAGACCAACGATTGGATGTCACGGGGCGGCTATGCGCGTGACGCCGAGAAAGCGCAGCGCGCAAGCCTGGGGCTGCCGAAGGCAGGCGGCTCATGGCCGCAGCGAGTGGTCAAGTCCGGGGCGCTGGAAATCCAGGCGTACGACGCGGCTTGTTTCCCGGGACTGGCCGCCGAATGGGAACAATGGGGCGATCGGCGGCCAGTTGTCGGCGGCCTGACGATGGAGCTGCCGACACCGGCCGACGACGAGATCCTGTCGTGGATGGCTGCCGGGCAGGCGCCGATCTTCTTCGGGTTCGGCAGTATGCCCATCGAGTCGCCGGCCGACACACTGGCGATGATCGCCGGAGCTTGCGCGCAAGTCGGCCAGCGGGCACTGGTGTCGACAGCGGGCATCGACTTCAGCAGCGTGCCCGAGTACGAGCATGTCAAAGTGATTGGCGTGGTGAACTTCCCGGCCATTTTCCCGGCCTGCCGGGCGATTGTGCATCACGGTGGCGCGGGGACCACGGCGCTCGGACTGCGCGCCGGGATGCCGACGTTGATCCTGTCGACGGACGGTTTGCAGGCGCTGTGGGGCAGCCAGCTCAAACGGCTCAAAGTCGGTACCGGCCGGCGCTTTTCCCAGACCACCGAAGCAACGCTCGCCGCCGACCTACGCACCATCCTGGACCCGGCATATCTGCAGGCGGTCCGCGAACTCTCCACCAAGATGGCCCAGCCCGCCGAAAGCGTCGCGCTTGCTGCCGATCTGGTGGAGACGTTCGCCCGTTCGCCACGCGTGCCGCGATGACGATCGGGCTGACGCGATTACCTACCTGTTGATTGGGCCATAGCGCGGTCCACCACGGCCCCGATGGCCGGCGCCAGCTGCTGCGCATAGGTGAGCGACAGATGCGTTGAGTCCAGATACACCAGGGTGTTGCCGACGATCACCGGGCAGCGGTCGGCGGTACAGAACAGATCAGACACGTCGGCATACTGACCGCCGCCGGCCTGCGTAGCGGAAGCCTCTGCGGTTAGCCCTGGTTGGTTGACCGCAGCTGATCGGGACAGCTCGCACGCGGCTGCGTCATCGAGGTGACCGGACAAACAGATCGGCACAGACTGATGTGGCGCCGGAATGGGCCCGAGCACCAGTACTGGCAGGCCCGCGTCGTGTAGTTGGCGCACGAGGTGAGTCATGCCCTCGAACCATGCCTGGTCGTAACTACTGAAGCCCGAGGCCGTTTCGTCGATACCGTAGCTTCGCCATATGCTGACGACGACCAGCCGGGGTTGCTCCGCGGTGAGCCGCGCGACGAGCTGATCTCGCCACTGCTGGCAGTGCTGCATGTCCTCGATCAGCCCGTTCAGCGTGCCGCCGGCACGCGCTTCGATCATGGCGCAGGCCTCCTTGGCCAGCAGTTCCAGCCGCCAGTGCCGTTCGGTGGCGACCTGCTGGAACGCCGGTGTCCACATGGCGGCGTGGGAGTCGCCGATCAGCGCCACAGTGGTCGGTGACGACGTGTCACCCATCGCGCATTCGGGCTGCCCGCTTTCGTACGGGGTGCGCAGGCAGCCGTTGAATTTGAAATTGCCTTGCTGGTCGGCGATTTGGCTCAGCGACGGGGTCAGGTTCGACGGCACGGGCCGGGGACCGACCGAAGCGGCGAGCGCGGCCTGTACCTGGGCGACGCTCTGCTGTACGGCGGTGTCATAGACGCTGATGTTCGAGCCCGCGGGGACCGACGTGGCGGTGAACGCCACCGGCTTGACCGGTGCGCCGGGCCCGATGGGCGTGGGCACCACCTTGAACAGTCCCACACCTGTGGCGACGGCGATGATGGTGGCGGCCGCACCCAGGCCCAGGCTGCGCCAGGCCGAGTTGCGGATCGCCGGGGCGAACCGCAGTGGGTTTTCCAGATAGCGCAGGGTCAGCCAGGCCAGTCCGGCGGCCAGCAACGCCGCGGCGATGCGTTCGGCCAACCCGAGCGCGTGGCCCACCACGAAGGGCGCCAACACCAGCACCGGCCAGTGCCACAGATACCAGGAGTAGGAGATGCGGCCGACGAAGCGCATTCCAGACGTGCTCAGGAATGCCCCGCAGCCCTGTGCGGGGGTGGCGCAGCCGGCGCCGATGATCAGGACCGCGCCGAGGGTGGGCAGCAGTGCGGCAGTGCCAGGGAAGGGTGTGGTCGAGGTGTACCAGAAGCAGCCGAGCAGGATCATGGCCAGGCCGGCCCAGCCCGCGAGCATCGCGGCGCGTTGCGGCAGGCGTTGCCATTGGGTGGCGGTGAGTGCGATCAGCCCGCCGGCAGCCAGTTGCCAGGCCCGGGTGGGGAGCGAGAAGAACGCCGCGGGGGGCAGTGCGTAAGTGACCACCAATGACAATGCGAATGACACGACGGCAACGACGGCGAGGACTACCAGGTAGGGGCGCGGAGAGGACGCGATGGCCCGCGTCCTGTCCCGCCGGAACCGGCGAATGCACCACGCCGTGCCCAGCAGCAGCGGCGCCCAGATTATGTAGAACTGCTCTTCGACACCCAGTGACCAATAGTGCAGAAACGGCGAGGGCACCAACAGGTTGTTGAAGTAGTTGATGTTGTCGATGATGAACCAGTAATTGCCCAGGTAGAGGGCACTGGCGATGCCGTCGTAAAGAACCGTGGGCATCCGCAGCGGCGGCAACAGAAACAGCGAGGCGATCATGGTGATGACGCCGACGGTGGCCGAGGCCGGCAACAGCCGACGTGCACGGGCTCCGTAGAAGGAGCGCAGCCGCACGCTACCCGACGCGCTGGCCTCGCGCCAGAGCAGCCCGGTGATCAGGAAGCCCGAGATCACGAAGAACACGTCCACACCGACATAACCGCCGGTGATAGCGGGCACTGCGGCGTGGAATGCGACGACGGCCGTCACCGCGATCGCGCGGAGACCCTCAATGTCTGGACGGAAGTGCTTCGGTTCGGGCAGGCGGCTCTGCTGTACTTCGATAGCGCTGATGCTGTCGGCGCCGGTCAACTTCACCTACCTGCTCATTAAGCGGATGCGTCAATTAGTCGAGGCATTGTTGCACCAAGGCGCCACCGTGCGGGGTGCTTTCAGCAACGGCCTTCCGTGCTCAGTCCACGGTCTGCACGTTTGCAAACGCCTCGATGTGATCCGCGGCATCCCGCACGCCATCGGCCGGAGCCTTCATCTGGGCGGCGACGTCGCGGGCCCGGTCCCGATACTGCGGGGCAAGTACCTGCCGGAGCTCCTCGATCAGAGTGTCGCCGGTGAGGTCACCCGAAAATCGCCGGGAGATACCGGCTTTCAGGCGGGTGACGACGACGCCGTTCGCCATCCGCTCGGGTGCCGACCAGAGGACGAGATGCGGAACGCCGGCTCGTAAGACTGCGGCCGTGGTGCCGGCGCCGCCGTGGTGAACAACAGCGCGGCAGGCCGGAAAGATCACCGAATGGTTCATGGTGCCAACGACTTTTATGTTGTCAGCATGCCGGGAGCCGGTGGGCAGTCCACTGGAGCCCGCGCATACCAGCGCCCGTTCACCCAGCCGGGTGCAGGCCAGGCCGATCATCGCGATCGTATCGGCCGGGGATTTCAGTGCCATGCTGCCGAAGTTGAAGCAGATCGGTGGTGTGCCTGCGGCGATCCAGGCGGCGACATCCTCATCGGCATCGGTGGGCTGCTCCAGCGTCAGCGTCCCGACGAACGGCCGTTGCTCCTTGCGATCGGCCCACTCGGCGGCCAGCCCGGGATAGCAGACCTCGTCGTAGGCCTGGATTTCCAGCGATCCGCGCTCCGTGATCCGCCGCGTGGCGGCACGGGAGTTTTTCGGCAACCCCAGTTGCCTGCGCTCCCGCTTCTCGGCGTTTCCGACTACACGCGACGTCACCCACCAGAACGCGGTCATCGCCGCCCGGCCCAACGGCGCGGGCAAGAACCAGGGAAATACGTTGTTCGGTCGCAGCGGGATGTGGTGGAGCACCACCATGGGGATGCCGAAATATTCGGCGACATTGTCCGCAAGATCTTCAAAAACCTGGCCATGGAACAACAAATCCACCCCATCGGCCAGGGATATCAATGCCTCGCTGAGTTCTCGTCGACACTTGCTGCTGTCTTCCCAGCTGTCGCGGTAGATCTGGGCAATCTTCTTGATCTCCCAGAAGCGGTGTTCGGACTCCCCGAAAAGGTTCGCTCCTGCTTCCTTCGCCAGCATTTCTTGCGAATCCGAACCGTAGGCGACCGCCGCGAATCCGGCCGATCCGGCCAGGCCGACCAGGTCCGGTGGGACGGCCACCCGAACGTCATGGCCGCGACGAACCAGTTCACGTCCCACCGCCAACATCGGCTCGACGTCGCCACGCGTGCCGTACACCGCCAATGCGATCTTCATCGCGGCGCCTCTGCCCGAATGATGAATCCTCCGGTTCCCGGTGGCGGAGCGGATGTGGCCATGCCTAATTTCCCGGAGTGCGGGCGCGGCGGGCGTGGGCGAAATTCTCCATCAAGTCGGCGGCGGCAGCGATGCTGTCGGCGGGTCTGGTCATCCGGACGGCAAGTTCGCGGGCACGGTCCCGGCATTCCGGCGTCAGGATCTTTCGCAGATCTGCAACCAGTGATTTTTCGGTAGTCGCCACAAGGCGTCGGCTGGTGCCCACTCCCAACCGCTTGAGCCGGGCTCCCCAGAATCCCTGGTCTGGCAGTATCCACAGAATCAAGGTCGGGCGCCCGGCGCGCAGACCCGCGTTGGTGGTACCCGCCCCGCCGTGATGCACGACTGCGCGGCAGGCTGGAAGTACCTCTGGGTAGTTCACTGCGCCAACGATTTTCAGGTGCTCGTACTGTGGGACGTCGCTGAAGTCGGTCGAACCCGCGCCAACCAAGGCGCGCTCACCCAACTGGGCACAAGCCCCCGCGATCATCGCGATGGTGTCGCGAGCAGATTCGACCGGCATGCTGCCGAAGCTGAAGAAGATCGGCGGCGTTCCCGCCGCGATCCAGTCCTTGACGTCAAGGTCGTCCTTGGCGGGCAACTCGAGCGTCAGAGCACCGACGAAGGGCCGTCGGGGAGGAGACTGGGCATTCCAGGTGGCCCAATCGTCGGCGAGCCCGGGATAGCACACCTCGTCGTATGCCTGGATCTCCATCGCTCCGCCGTCGTCGATCCGGCCAGTCCAGTGGGCCGTTGCCTTCGACAGACCGAGTTCACGCCGTTGGGAGTCGTCGTTGACCCGATGGCCGCGCCAGGTGAGACGCTCGACACCGGTCATGAACAATCGGCCCAACCGCACCGGCAGGAACGGTACGAGACGGCCGTTGGCACGCAGCGGAAAGATCTGCAGAGTGGCCAGCGGGACGTTGTGGTACTCCGCAACGTTGGCAGCGATGCCTTCGTAATTCATGCCGGTGAGCAACACATCTGCGCCGTCAGCCAACGACATCAGTGTCTTTCCGGCACTTTCGCGATACTGGTCGATGAGGCCGGCGAAGCTGCGGACCAACCTGTTCAATTCGCCGAGCCGCCAAGGCTTACTGAACAACAATGTGAAGTAATCGTGGTGGGACTCGATGATGTCCTGCACCGCGGGACCGTATGCGACGGCGACCGGCCCGGCCGACTCGGCAAAGCCGACCATGTCCGGGGCGACAACCAAGCTGACGTCGTGCCCGCGTCGCACCAACTCCCGGCCGATCGCCGCGAACGGTTCGACTTCGCCTCGACTCCCCCAGTTGGCCAACACAAACTTCATCGTGAGCCTGGTTCTCCTTCACCTGGTAATAGGCGGTCTGCGACTCGGCCGCGGCACTGCACAGCGGCGAAACGCCGTTTCTATCCGGTGACGTCGCGCGATTCTTTGAGGTACCACGGGTTGGCCCGCGCCCACTCGATGGTCCGGCGGATTCCCTCCTCCACGTCGACCTCGAGGCGCCAGCCTAGTTCCCGCTGCGCCTTCGCTGAATTCGGGATGCGGCGGGGAATGTCCTCGTATCGAACACCGAAACGTTCTGTCGTATCAACGGCTTCAGCACTGGACACGCCCTCGACACTGGCAATCTTGATCGCCAGATCGACTGCCTCACGCATGGTGGTCTCGACCATGCTGCCGATGTTGAAGGCCTCCCCGATCGCCGCGTCGCTCTCGGCGGCGAGCAAGGTTCCGGCGACGGCGTCATCGACGTAGGTAAAGCAACGAGTCTGGTCACCCGAGTCATAGAGCAGTGGCTGGCGTCCGTTGAGGATGCGGTGGACGGTCTGGGACACCACGAAGATCGGATTCTGGCGTGGGCCATACACATTGAAGTACCGAACTACCGTCACCGGCAGTCCGTGGGCAGCGTGCATCGCGAAAACCAGATGCTCGGCCATGCCCTTGCTCGTGCTGTAGCTCCACCGCGCGGTCTTGGTCGAACCGAGTACCCGGTCGTCGTCCTCGGCCCACGGCGGGTTGGGGTTCTTGCCGAACACTTCGGACGTGCTGGCGAAGACCACGCGAATCCCGTTGCGGTGGCTCAGTTCCAGCACGTTGCGGGTGCCGATGACGTTCACGTCGAGAACCTGAAGCGGATCGTTCATATAGTTCTCGACGCCAACCACTGCCGCCAGGTGGAAGACCGTGTCGACGTCGGCGGTCAGGGCTTCCTCGAGCGCCGAAAGGTCCGTGACGTCTCCCTGAACGAACCGGAAGTTGGGATGGCGATCGAAATCCATGCTGGTGTCACGGGTGTTCTTCGCGAAATCGAAGACGGTGACCGAATCGCCGCGTTCGAGCAGCGCGGTCACCAAGTGTGATCCGATGAAACCGTAGCCGCCAGTGACGACGACATTGGACATAGTTGCTCTTTCGTTGTGCGTGTATGTGTGCAAAAACCGTTGGGCCGCTCAGCGGCCGATTCCCTTATAGATGAAGCCGGCTGCCCTGGCAGCGGCCGGATCGAAGCTGTTGCGGCCATCCAGAAAAACGCAGCGATCCCCGGCGAGGTCGGCGAGCCGGACCAGCGGTATCTGGTGGAACTCTCGGTGCCCGGCGAGCACAACGAGCGCATCGGCGTCCTTGACCGCGGACTCGATATCCGGGCTCAGCGGGATCGTGGTCACCGTGTGGGCTTCCTCGTCGGGCACCCACGGGTCGTGGACGGACAGCTGGCAGCCGGATTCTTCGAGCAGCTCGACGACGTACTTGGTCGGCGTCAGCCGGCAGTCGCCGGTGTTGTTCTTGAATGCGATACCCAGCACAGCGATCTTGCTGTTCTCGATGGACTTGCCCTGCTCCTCCAGGAGCTGGGTGAGCAGTCCGTAGGTGTAGCTGGGCATCGTGTCGTTGACGGTCCGCGAGGTTCGCGGCACTTGCAGTTCCAACCCCAAGGTCTCACCGAGGTGGTTGACGAACCACGGATCCTTGGTCAGGCAGTAACCTCCGACGCCCATGCTGGGCGACAGGATGTTGACGTTGTGCATGCCCTTCGGCATTGAATTCGCGGCGGCGATCACCTGCAGAACATCCATACCGAGGCGGTCGCAGACCTTGGCCAGCTCGTTGGCCATCGAGATGTTGAGGTCGATCCACAGGTTGTCGGCGAGCTTGACCATCTCCGCGGTCCGCGGATCCTCGACGATGATCGATTCCAGCCCCAGGGCGTGGCGCCAGAGCGTGGCGCAGCTGCGTGCGCTGCGTTCGTCGACGGCACCGACGACTACAGGGATCGACGTCAGCTCCCGGATCGCCTGGCCTTCGGCGAGCCGCTCGGGACAGAACGCCAAACCGAAGTCGACGCCCGCTCTCAGCCCTGACGCCTCCTCGAGGATCGGCCGAACCAGCTTCTCGGTGGTGTCGGGTGGCACCGTGCTCTTCAGGATCACCAGGTGGCCCTCGCGCAGGTGCTCGCCGACGGCCCGCACCGCCGCCTTGATGTCGTCGACGATGGGTTCGTAGTCCGGGCCGAGCGGGGTGCCGACGGTGACGATGATGAAGTCGTTGTCGGCGACGACGCTGAAATCAGTGGTCGCACGAAGTCGACCGACCTTCACACTTTCGGCAACGATCTCGCCCAGTCCCGGCTCGGGTACATGGCTTCTGCCCTGGTTGATCTCGTCGACGACATGTTGGCGCACGTCGATTCCTGTCACGGGCCACCCGCGGTCAGCCAGCACAGCGCCGATCACGGTGCCGATATAACCGAAGCCCACGACTGCGATCCCGGACCGCATGCCGCGGACCAAGAGATCGACCTCAGCGTCGCTGCGTCCGAACGCGCCTCTCGCCATTGCCGTTCCTAGCTCCTTTGACTTCCCCGCGCGCGTCCTGGCATTAGCCGGGCCTCCCGACACGGCTGGTCGGGAGGCAGCCTAATCGAATATTGACGGCCTCGACCCGAAATTCGCGGTGCTAACCAAAGTGATCAGCTGCGGCATTTCAGCCGCGCAAATGCTTCCACCCGATCCGCGGCGGCAGCAACGCTTTGAGCACGCGTGGTCATCCGCGGCGCGAGCGCGCGAGCACGGGCGGCGTAGTCGGGCGCCAGGATCTTCTGCAGGTCTTTGAAAAGGGATTTCTCGGTGGTGGTCGAGAACCGTCGGCCGGCTCCTACCTTGAGTCGTTTCAATTGAGCCGCAAAGAACGGCTGGTCCGGCAACGTCCAGAGCACCAGCTGGGGCACCCCTGCCCGCAGGCACGCGGCCAGCGTGCCCGAGCCGCCGTGATGGACGACCGCGCGGCAGGACGGGAAAATGGTCGCGTAATTCACCTGACCGACCACCTTCACGTGGTCACCGTGCGAGACGTTGCCGTAATCTGTGCCGCCCGCGCCGACGATCGCCCGCTCTCCCAGCCGCCCGCACACCGCATCGATCATCGCGATGGTGTCTGCCGGCGAGCCGATCGGGACGCTGCCGAATCCGAAGAAGATCGGCGGGGCGCCTTCTGCGATCCACGATGAAACCTCTTCGTCGGCATCCGTCGGCGAGGCCATCGCCAGCGCGCCGACGAAGGGACGCTCGCCACTCCACCGGGCCCATTCGCCCGCCAGGCCGGGAAAGACCAGCTCGTCGTACGCCTGGATCTCCAGCGATCCCCGCTCGGCGATCCGGTGCGGGACGGTGCTCGTGGCGTTCGGCAGGCCCAGCTCGCGGCGCTGTTCGTCTTCCCCTTGCAGGTTCCGCGCCACGCCGTCCATTCGTTGACTTTCATCGCGAAGCGGCTCAGCGGCGCGGGCACGATCGGCATCAGCTGGCCGTGCACCCGGTACGGGAAGTAATGCAGGGTGACCAGCGGGATGTCCAACGCTTCTGCCACGTTGGCGGCCGGTTGTTCGAAGATCAGGCCGGTCAGCAGCAGGTCGGCCCCGTCGGCTTCCGATGCGAGCGTTCGCGTCATGGCCGCCCAGCATTCCTCGGCGAACTCTGCGGTTTCGCTCGCCATCCGGTTGAGCTCTGTGAGCTTCCACGGGGTGCGGCCGTACAGCGTGAAGTACCTCCACTGCAGTTCGAGGATGGCCTTGGAGTCCAGGCCGTAGGCCACCGCCGGCAGCCCGGCCGCCTCGGCGAATCCGACCAGGTTGGGCGGGACGACCATGCGCACGTCGTGTCCTCGGTGCAGCAGCTCACGGCCGACCACCACGGCGGGCTCGATATCGCCGCGACCGCCGTAGCTCGACAGCACCAATTTCATCGCCGGTTCTGGCCTTTCTGTCGTCCCGCGCGCACCACGCCGGGAGCAACGGCCATTATTACCGGTTTTTTGACGGCCTAGTCAGCGTTCGGCCATGACATCGGCTGATCGTTGATAGCATCCCGAATCGCCCGGACCAGGCCATCTTTGGGCCATCATGCTGAGGAGCCCGATTTTGCCTGACGGCGCAACAAGCGCCCGCGACATCGAACGTCTCGAATGGGACGTGATTGTCGTGGGCACCGGCATGGGTGGCGGGACGCTGGGTTACTCCCTGGCCCGCGCCGGACGCCGGGTGTTGTTCGTCGAAAAGGGCCGGTCGACGCTGCCGGGGGTGCCCGGAACGATTCGCACGGCGATGCCCGAGTTGGTCGAGTCCGTAGCAACCCGTTCGGCGGCGACCTACTTCGACGCGTTGGCGCGCGGCGGCCGCTCGACCGACGAGGTCGAGGACATCAGCGGACGCTCCCCCAAAAGTTCGTGCCGTTCATCGGCGGCGGAACCGGCGGGTCCTCGGCACTCTACGGCATGGTGTGCGAGCGGTTCTTCGCCCGCGATTTCACCCCCGGCAGAACTTCGCCGACCCGGGCGACTCCACCGTGCCCGAGGCCTGGCCGGTCACCTACGACGAGATGCGGCCTTGGTACGCCGAGGCGGAGAAGCTGTTCGGAGTCCGTGGCCAGCTCGATCCGCTGCGACCCGATTCGGGCGTCAATCTTCCTGCCGCTCCACCATTTTCGGCCGACAATAAGCCGTTGGTCGATTATCTGACGGGTCGTGGCCTTCACCCCTACCACTTGCCGATGGCCTGTGACTACACCGCCGGCTGCGCCACGTGCCAGACGTACCTCTGCTCCCAGTCGTGCAAGAACGATGCCTCACGAAACTGCGTGCTGCCCGCCGTCACCGAACACGACGCCGAGCTGCTCACCGAATGCCGGGTCCTGCACCTGGACGCCGACCGCACCGGGGTACGACAGGTGATCTGCGAGCACCCCAGCGGTCGGCTGACATTGCGGGCAAAGGTGGTGGTGCTGGCCGCGGGCGCCCTGGCGACCCCTGTCCTGCTGCTCAATTCGCGGTCTGGCGACTGGCCTCGTGGGCTGGCCAATGGCTCGGACATGGTGGGCCGCAACCTGATGCGCCACCTGCTCGATCCGATCATGCTCTGGCCAGAGCCGGGCTCCACGATCACGGCCGCCAACAAGGAGATCGGGCTCAACGATTTCTACTTCCACGAGGGCCAGAAGTATGGAACCGTGCAGTCGTTCGGCGCGATACCGCCGATGGAGTGGCTGCTGAACCGTCCCGGCCCGCAGGCAACAGCGCTGCGCCTGATGCGCCCGGCCGTGCGCCGGGTCTACGAGAAGTTCTTCACCGGGGGACTGATCCTGGCCGCGATGATGGAAGACCTGCCGTATCGGGACAACCGTGTGCTTCTTTCTGAACATGGCGGATCCGACGGGCGCCAGCGGATGCGGATGCAATACCGGTTGCGCGCGAACGAGATCGAGCGGCACACGGCCTTCCTACGGTTGTTCAAGGACGTGCTGAAGCCCTTCCGCACCCGCGGTCTGGGCAGCGGCAAGGACAACTCGAACATGGGCCACGTCTGTGGAACTGCCCGCTTCGGGACTGACCCAGCGACCAGCGTGCTCGATCCGCACAACCGTGCCCACGAACTGGACAACCTGTATGTGGTGGATACGTCGTTCTTCCCTTCCAGCGCGGGTCTGAACCCCAGCCTGACGGTGGCCGCCAACGCGCTTCGAGTGGCCGCACATATGAATCAGGCGCACTTCGCCACCTGACCTAAGTGGTCCTAATCTGTCCGGAAAGCTGGAGGTGAGAACGTTGGGAGTTGCCGATAGCGGCACCGTGGGTCGGACGAACCAGACTGTGGATCGGACGAATATCCATCGGATCTGGAGAGCGGTGCTCGCCGCCATCGCGCTCGGTGTCGCGGTCGCATGCTATTGCGCGCCTGTTCTTCTCATCGTGATCGGCGTGCTGCTGGTCGGGTTGCTTTGCGCCCGTCTGGTTTACCGCGATCGCGGCCGCTTCATTCCCAACTTGTATGCGCGAGACATCCGGCTCTACGACGAGGCTTACCAAGCGTTCATCACCCAGTCGCTGACCGAGCTGCGCGGCCACAGGATTCCCGGCCACCCACTGTTGTGGGAAGCGTCCCAGTTGCCAGAGCCGACGCAGGAGAATTCCGACGAACTCCTTCTCGACCTCGGTGTGTGGATCGGCTGGTCGACTCGCCTGACATCTGATGCATCGGGCCGTACGGTGTACGGCTTCGACACCTTCGAAGGTCTCGTCGAAGATTGGCAGATCGAAGACCAATTCCTGATCAAGCAGGGGACGTTCTCGCTGTCAGATCCGCTCTCTCAACGCTTCATTCGGGAGACCGGCGTGACATTGCACGACGGCATACCTGGCACGCTCGGACGGAAGGTGCACTACGTCAAGGGCCGCACCTACGAAACGCTGGCTCCGTTCCTGGCCGAGCGACCGGGCGCCCCGATCAGGCTGTTCCACATGGATCTCGACACCTACGAGAGCTGCTTGCACGGGCTGGAAACATGCAAGGACAGATTCGTCGAAGGATCGATTCTGGTCTTCGACGAGTACCTGGTCACCAATGGCGAGATGCTCGCGTTCTTCGAGTTCCAGGCCCGCTACGGATTGGAATTCCAGTATCGGGCCTGGGGTCTCGAGGTCGGCGAGATGAATGCCGCGATGGTGACGTCTCGGTTCAAGCGCGTCATGTACTACCTGGCCGCCATCGCCATACACCTACTCGATGGCCGCTACCTGTGGAAGATCTTCACCAAGCGATTCTGGCGATTCTGGCTGGGAGCACCGATAGGCGACATCGTTTTCATGCTCGGCGCGGCCGGAGTGCGAAAGTCGGTAAGCCTCGAAATCACCGGCATGGGGAAGCTCGACCCGACGCGGCATTGAACAACGCCCCCGCCAAAGGAGTTGACCTTGCATCAGGAAAAGAGAGCGCCAGCGCTGTAGAAGAGCGCCAGGCTCCACGCGTCGAGCGCAACAAGTTCAGGCCCGATATCGAAGGGCTACGCGCCGTTGCCGTGGTCGCGGTCGTTCTATTCCACGCGTCGGTCCCCGGCATCGGCGGCGGTTACATCGGAGTCGACGTCTTCTTTGTCATCTCCGGCTTCCTCATCACCGGGTTGTTGTGGCGAGAGGTGAGCAGCAGCGGTTCGGTACGCCTGCGCGCGTTTTACGGCGCGCGGGCCCGTCGCCTACTGCCCGCCTCGGCGGCTGTCGGCGTCGTCACGATGGTCGCCGCGACGTTCCTCTTTCCCCCATTGCAAGTACCGGCCATTCTGTACGACGGCATCTTCAGCGCGCTCTACGTCAGCAACTACCGGTTCATGCAGGAAGGCGTCAACTACTTCAGCGCCGCCAACCACCTGTCGCCATCGCCGTTCCTGCATTACTGGTCACTGGGCGTAGAGGAGCAGTTCTACCTCGTCTGGGCGCCACTGATCCTCGGCACGGCTTGGATGATCCGGATGGCGCATCGGGCGCGCCGGCGCTCGGACGCCAAAACCCCTGCGACACAACGCCCGTATCTGGCCGTGCTCGTACTGGTCGCGCTCGCGTCCTTCGCAATGTCGCTGTTCCTCACCAACTTCATCCCCTCCGCCGCGTTCTACTCATTGCCCACGCGGGCATGGCAGCTGGCCGTTGGCGGCCTTGTGGCACTGACCGCCGTTGGCTGGCAACGCATGTCGCCTCGGGTGGCAGCGATCACCGGCTGGACCGGTCTGGCCATGATCGTGCTCGCCTGCGTGTGGTTCACCTCCGCCACCCCCTTTCCCGGCACCGCAGCGCTACTCCCCACCCTCGGCGCCGCACTGGTCATCGGCGCCGGCTGCGCCACGCCGGCCCAGGGCTGCGGGCAACTCCTGGGATTGGCACCCATGCGTGCCATCGGCCGCATTTCCTACTCTTGGTACCTCTGGCACTGGCCCGTGCTCATCTTCGCGCCGCTGATCATCGGCCACCCGCTGGGACTGGTCGCCCGCATCACGGCAGCCCTGCTTTCGGCTGGACTGGCCTGGCTCACACTGCGATTCATCGAAAACCCGCTCCGCTTCAGCCCGAAAATACGCAACTCCTCCTGGCGCAGCCTCGGCCTCGGCGCAACCGCCACCGCGATCGCCGTCTGTGTCGGCATGGCTTTGTTACACGTGGTACCAACCTCCGCCGGGCACGGTGCACCGGCGAAACTCCTGACCATCAGCACACCACCCGTACCTGCGGGCTCGAGCGCCAATGACTACGACGCCGCAATCGATCAGGCCATCGCTCAGGTGCAAGCCGCACTCATTGCTTCAGCCGAGATCACCTCAGTCCCGTCGAATCTTGTTCCTCCGCTGGCGGATGCCGCGGCCGAAGACGAGCAGGTGCATCTCGACGGCTGCATGCGCGACTTCCTCGAAACTGGGCACCCGGAATGCGCGTCGGGCGACACCACCTCATCGACGACGGTCGCCCTGATCGGCGATTCCCATGCCGCCATGTGGAGTCCGGCGTTCAAGCAGTTGACAGACGATCGCCACTGGCGCCTCGAGAGCCTGGCCAGGGCTGGATGCCCTCTGCTCGATCTGCGCATCAGCAGTCCGCTATTGCACCGGGAGTACACCGAGTGCGAGCAGTGGCGGACCCAGATCATCGAGAGAGTGCAGGCAGAACGGCCCCGGCTGGTCGTACTCAGTATGTGGCGGGGTTACGGTTCGCCCGATTGGCCGTCGGGGTTCACGTCCTACGACCAGGCATGGCTCGACAGTCTGACCCGAATCGTGAAGCAGCTACGCGAGATCGGCACTCAGGTGCTGGTGCTCGGGCCGATTCCAGATCCGCAATCAGTAGTGCCGGTGTGCATCTCAGCTCACCTGGACGATGTCACCGCCTGTGAGCCGAAGCGGTCCCTAGCGGTCAACGCCTCCGGCATTGCCGCAGAGTCGGCCGCGGTCAAGTCCGCCGGCGGGAACTATGCCGATATCACCGACCTCTTCTGCACGGCAGAGCGGTGCCCCGTCATCGTCGACGACACCCTGGTCTATTTCGATTGGAATCACTTGACCGTCGAATACTCCCGGGCGTTGGGCCCCGTCCTCGGGGCCCTGGCCGATCGGGCGCTGGCCCAGGGCTAGGCGGGCGGCGTAGCGGTCGGTGGACTCCGCCGGCCGAGACGGCCTTTCAAGGACATCGCGGGCTTTTCGACCAGGTACCAACTCAACGCGGCCAAGGGCAGCGTGATTGCCGCAGCGATCACCGCGAACACTGGCGGTGCCAGGAAGGCGAGCCCGCAGATGACCAGGATCTGCTGTATCGGAAACGCGTAAATGTAGACGCCGTAGGACAAGTCGTTGCGCAACCGCAATCGCGGGTTATGGATGAGGGCGCCCGAAACGACGAGCGCGTACGCCAGCGGGAAGGCGGCGACCCAGCGGTAGTTGGGCAGGAAACTGGCCGCCAGAACGATCACCACGCTCAGCGCGACGAGTGACCATCGCGCCGGGATCGCCTTACGCACTTGGAATAGCAGTGCCCCCGCCAGGAACATCACGGCGAAACGCGCTGCCGCGTTCTCGGCGATCAAGATCTGGGTCGCCGTGTCGAGTACCGGCCGCTTGTCAGGGGGAGCTTCTACGATCGCACTCATCGAAGGCAGTAGGGTGGACCAGATCACCGCCAGCACAAGCAGTACCGGGACCACCCATTTACGGCGCAGCAGCCCGGTGACACCGAGAACTGCGATCGCGATGTAGCACAACGCTTCCCAATACAACGTCCAGAGCGAACTGTCCCACTCCCCCGGCACCGGGACTCCCAGCGGTGTTCCGGCGATATCAGTCTGCGTGATCATCAGTGTGAAGTTGTTCAGGACGTAGTGGATCGGGGCGCCCGACAGCAGCAGCTGTCCGGGCGAGCCACCCTGGATCGCGACACCTATCGGCGCGATGACGAATGCGATGACGATCAGGCAGACCCAGAACCCGGGCAGGATGCGTAGCCCGCGCGCGGCGAAATAGTCGCGAAGGCGTGGCCGGCGCACCCAACTCCAGGTGATGAGAAACCCGGAGATGGCAAAGAATCCGTCTACCCAGCCGTCTCGGAGCAGTTGATGAGCCGGCTCGAAGGAGATGGTGCGGCCGGTGATGAGCCAGGAGTGCCACAGGATGACGCCCGAGGCCATCACCAATCGCCACGCGTTCAGTGCGTTGTTCTGAGGGTCGAACACGTCCTCGAGTGTGGGTTTCCACCTGCGACCGACGCCTTCGTCTTCGTTTTCGCCAACGACTTCCGGATTCGCGCTCATCGATCAGCAGGCCCGTCCGACGCGAAGAAGGTCTTCGACGAGATCAGTTGCAGCAGAAACACTTTCGGACGGTGTTGACATCCGGGTCGCGAACTGGCGGGCCCGCGCGACGTATTGCGGGGCCACCACCTTGCGCAGGTCCGCGGTCAATGACTTCTCGGTCATCGATGCGAAGCGCCGGCCGGTGCCCACCCTCAGGCGCTTGAGCTGAGCGGTTCGCAACCATTGATCAGGCAGCGTCCACAGACCCACCTGGGGAACCCCCGCTCGCAGGCACGCGGCTATCGTGCCTGCGCCACTGTGATGCACAACCGCGCGGCACCGCGGGAAGACTTCGGCGAAATTCACCAGGCCAACCAATTTCACGTGGTCAGGGTAGGAGATCGCGCTGAAGTCGCTGGAGGCCGCTCCCACCAACGCACGTTCGCCCAGCTGCTCACTGACCGAGCTGATCACGGCGATCGTGTCGGCCGGGGAGCCGACCGGAACGCTGCCGAATCCGAAGAAGATCGGCGGCGTGCCAGCGGCGATCCACTCGGCCACCTCGTCATCGGAGTCCGTCGATGACTCCAGCGTCAGCGTGCCGACAAATGGTCGCTTCTTACCAAACTCAGCCCATTCGGCCGCCAGGCCGGGAACAACCACTTCGTCGTAGGCCTGGATTTCCAGCGCGCCTTGTGCCGCTATTCGGTCGGCCCACGGCGTCGTCGCCGGCGACAGCCCGAGATCGCGACGCTGGGCGTCTTCGACATCTTTCACCACCCCGCTCCACATCATCCGCCCGTACGCCTTCATCGCGGCGTGGCCGATCGGCGCCGGAAGCAGCGGCAGGACCTGCCCGTTGGCACGCATCGGGAAAAAGTCGACCGTGACCAGCGGGATGTCGTAGTGCTCCGCGACGTTCGCCGCGAACTGTTCGAAACCATTGCCCGCGATCAAGAGGTCTGCCCCGTCGGCCGCTGACCTCAGCGTCGAGAACGCTTCCGGTGTCCAGCACTTGCCGACGATCTCCCCGATGTCTGCTCCCAGCCGGGCGAGATCCTGCGACTTCCAGGGCATCCCAAAAAGCACGTCCAGTAGTCACGCTGGGCATCCATCATGACCTGAGAGTCGGTACCCCAGGCGATCGCCGTGAGGCCGGCAGCTTCGGCAAAGGCGACCACGTTCGGCGGAACCACGATCGTCACGTCATGACCCCTGTGCAGCAATTCACGCCCGATGACAACGCTGGGCTCGACATCGCCACGCACGCCGTGGCATGCCAGCACCACCTTCATCGCAGGTCCAGCCTCTCAGCCTCACGCATGTGCGCACGGATCAGGAACACCGGCCAGTATTGCTGGTTTTTTGACGGCCGAGTAAGCGTTTGGTCAACTGGTATGCCTGATGCCGGTCGCCACCCACAACTGTCAGCTCGGTTCGCGGATCGGAAGCCCTGCCGCGCGATAGACCGCGTCGATGACGGTCATATTCTTCACCGCATCCTGGGGCGACGTCCGCACCGGTACTCCGCGTAGCACCGAATCCGCGAAGGCTTCCAGCTGGAAAGAGTAGGTGGGGCGGCGCGAGAAGTGCTCGGTCCTCTTTCCATTGGCCGACCGCACCGAAAGCCGCGGCAGCAGATGAGGCGCGGCAGGACTGAGCCACCGCAACTCACCGTCATCACCAACAACTCTGGCGCTCGCCCGAAACAGATTCGCCGACCACAGCGCACACCGAATCCGGGCCGTGTGACCGCCCGCGTATTTCAGCTCAGCCTTCATTGCCCGGTCCACCCGAGGCTTCTGGAGCTTGGGCTGTGCCGAGACGACATCCGGCGTCGACCCACCGAAGGTGCGGGCCATATTGGCCACATAACTGCCGGCGTCCATCATCGCCCCGCCGGCCATCGCGTAGTTGTAGCAGTTGGCCTTGAACGTCGGCAGCATCACGCACAACGTGATGTCCACGCGTTGCAGCGTGCCGATCTCCCCCGACGCGATGATCTGCTCGACGCGCCGAGTCAGCGGGTGATGGCGGAACTGGATCGCCTCCATCACCACCCGGTCCGACTTGGCGTCCACGTCGGCGATTTCCTGCGCCTCGGCGGCGTTGGCCGTGAACGGCTTCTCCACCAGTACGTGCTTGCCGGCGGCGAGGGCAATCTTCGTCCATTTGCCATGCATGCTGGTCGGGACCAGGACGTAGATGGCGTCCAGGTCGGGATCGCCGATCAGTGCCTCGTAGCTGCCGTACGCCTTGGCAATGTTGTGTTTGGCGGCGAACGCGTCGGCGCTGGCCTGATCGCGTGCGCCGACCGCGGCGACCACGACATCGCGGTTGTCCTTTGCCGGGTTGATCATCGTTGTCGGCGCGAAGCTCGAAGCGCCCAGGATGCCGATACGTACCCGGCTAGCGCTGTCTGACATTGCTTCTCTTTCCCATTAGCCGACCGACGGCGGTATGCAGGACAAAGGAACCTGCACCTCGTCATCGTCGCGATACTAGAAGAGGTTCTCAGCAATATCGCCGAATTTACGTAACTCCAGTTACGCGGATCAGGTTGGCTGGCGGACCGGCATCCCCGCCGCGCGGTAGATCGAATCGATGACCGTCATCGTCTCGACGGCATCCTCGGGTGTCGTCGGCACCGGCTCGCCCCGCAGGATCGCGGCGGCGAACGCGTCAAGCTGATACGCGTAGGTCGGGCGACGCGGGAATCGCTCCACCCGCTTGCCGCTGTCGGTTCGCACCGTGAATCGATGGAAGAGATGCGGCACCAACGGGTTGAGCATGTACAGTTCGCCGCGGTCACCCGTCACGCGCAGGCTGATTCTCAGCAGATCGGCCGACCACATCGAACAACGCAGCCTGCCGGTGTGCCCGGCGGGATAACGTAACTCGGCCGTCATCGCCCGGTCGATCCTGCTGTCGCGTAACTTCGCTTGCGCTGAAACAACTTCCGGGGTCGCGCAGCCGAAGGTGCGCAACATGTGGACCGCGTAGCAACCGGCATCCATGGTCGCGCCACCGGCAAGGGAGTAGTTGTATCGGATGTCGGAGAACTTCGGCAGCGGAAAGCAGAACGCGACATCCACGCGCTGCAGGGTGCCCAATTCGCCGGACGCGATGATCTCCTCGGCACGCAACGCCGCCGGGTGATAGCGATAGTGAAACGCCTCCATCACCACCCGGCCTGATGTGGCAGCCACCTCGGCGATCTCCCGCGCCTCGGCAGCATTGGCAGTAAACGGCTTCTCACACAACACGTGCTTGCCCGCGTCGAGCGCTGCGCGAGTCCACCTGCCGTGCAGGCCATTTGGCAATGGATTGTAGATGGCGTCCACATCCGGGTCGGCGATCAGCGACTCGTAACCGTCGTGCACCTCGGGGATGCCGTGCTTGGCGGCAAATGCCCGGGCACGGGACATGTCCCGTGCCGCCACCGCAGCTACCACAACCTCAGCGTTGTCCTTCGCCGGATTGATCAGCGCTGCCGGAGCGATCGTTGCTGCCCCCAGGACACCGACACGTACCGGCCCCCGGCCGTTGATCATGCGCGCGATGCTAACACCCGGCCGCGAACCGCATCCGAACCGTCTCAGCGGAGGCCGACATCTTCTCGCTCCATTACATATCTGGGCCTACACCTTGTCGCTTAAACTCTGGCCGTGTTTTCCGCTGGAGCCGTAGGCCGACGACGAGCTCGGCGTCGCCCCAAAGCAACTCCAAGCGACGAGAACCCGACCGTCACCCGAGTCGTGGTGATCTCAAACGTCAGCAGGTTCGGTGGTGGTGGCGTGGTCGATTTTCGGGACATTCTTTCCGCAATCCGACGAAAGCGCCCCGACGTTCATCTCACTGCGGTCCTCCCACAGCGAGGTGAGGTGTCACAGCGATGCGATGAAGACGGTATCGAAACGAAGATCGCCTGGACCCCATGGTGGGGCTTTGGCAGGTGGTCGCGTTCCGAATTCGTCGACCCACACGCGCTGATCGGCTGGCTGCCCTACACGGCGATACTCCTGCCGGGCATTGCGCTGGCATTGGTGGCGTTCATCCGGCAACGCCCGTCAATGGTCCTGACCAACACGATGACCATTCCGTCGCACGCGATCGCCGCCAAAATCCTCGGTATCCCGCATCACTGGATTGTTCGCGAGTTCGGGAGAGACGACCATCAACTCTGGTTCTTGTTCGGTTACCGCAGGACCGTCCGCCTGATCGGCTCCCTGTCCGATTCGGTCGTCTTCAATTCGCATGCGGTCGAAAGGGCAATGCTAGAGCTGGATCCCACGATGACAACACACGTCATCTACCCGGCCGTCGACACCGAACTCACGACACCGCCACAACGACAGCCCGGCGAACGCCTGCGCGCAGTTCTTGTCGGTTATTTCTCCGAGGCCAAGGGGCAGCAGCTGGCCATCGAAGCCATCGCCATCGCCCGAAACGCCGGCGTCGACATCGAGCTGACGTTGGTGGGCGCCGGAAACAACCAGCCGTTTCGTGCCGTCGCCCAGCGCCTGGGCGTGGACGATTTAGTCACCATCGACGGGCCGACCCGCGATGTCCCCCGCTATTGGGCCGCCGCGCACGTTGGCTTGATGTGCAGCCAGAGCGAGGCATTCGGCCGCGTCACCGTCGAGGCGATGCGAGCCGGAATCCCGGTGTGCGGGACAAACTCGGGTGGTACCCCGGAGATCATCGAGCCCGGCGTCGCAGGCCTGCTCAGTCCCGCAGGCGACGCAGACGCGCTGGCGGCCAACTTGATCGCGCTCGAAGCGGACGAAGGCCTGCGCCGCCGCCTCGCTCAAGGAGCGCTGGAATCGTCCCAGCGCTTCGGCCGCGACCGGCACGATGGCGAACTCGCCACGATTCTCGGCTTGCGTTGATAGCATCCCGAATCGCGCAGACCAGGCCAGTTTTGGGCCATCTCAACGAGGAGCTCGATAGTGCCTGACGGCGAATTGACTGGGCGCGAAGCCGAACGCGTCGAGTGGGACGTGATTGTCGTCGGGGCGGGCATGGGTGGCGGCATGCTCGGTCAGCGGCTGGCGCGCGCGGGCCGCCGAGTTCTGTTCGTGGAAAAGGGTCGCTCGACACTGCCCGGGACGCCAGGAACGATCCGTTCGGCAATGCCCGAAATCGCCGAGCCGCAGGCGACGCGGTCGAAAAAGACCTACTACGAGACGCTGGCCCGGGCCGGCCGGAGCAATGACGAGATCACCGATATCAGCGGCCGCCGCCCACGACGATTTGTGCCGTATATCGGCGCCGGGCCTGGCGGATCATCGGCCCTCTACGGCATGGTCTGCGAACGGTTCTTCGTCGACGACTTCACGCCCCGTCAGTTCTTCACCGACCCCGGCGAATCCACCGTGCCGGAGTTTTGGCCGATCTCCTACGAACAGCTGGCGCCCTGGTATGCGGAGGCCGAGAAACTCCTCGGCGTTCGTGGCGATGCCGATCCCCTGCGGCCGGAAGCGGCCACCGTCGGACTTCCTACCGCACCGCCCTTTTCGGCCGACAATCAGCCGCTGGTCAACTACCTGGCGGGGCGCGGGCTGCATCCCTATCACCTGCCGATGGCCTGTGATTACACCGACGATTGCGCGACCTGTCAGGCTTATCTCTGCCCGAAGGAATGTAAGAACGACGGCGGCCGCGCCGGTGTCCTGCCCGCCGTCGCCGAATACGGCGCTCACCTGCTGGATGAATGCCGAGTCCTACGGCTCGAGTCGGACCGCACCCGAGTGCAGCAGGTGATCTGTCAGCGCCGCAACGACATGTTCAGGCTCAAGGGCAAGGTGGTGGTGCTGGCCGCCGGCGCACTGGCCACCCCCGTGCTGTTGCTCAATTCCCGATCCGGTGATTGGCCGCGCGGACTGGCCAACGGCTCAGACATGGTGGGCCGCAACCTGATGCGCCACGTGATGGACTGGATCGAGATCTGGCCGCAGCGCGGCAGCAAGATCACCGCCGAAAACAAGGAAATCGGGCTCAACGACTTCTACTTCATCGACGGCCAGAAGTACGGGACCGTACAGTCCGCCAGTTCGATGGCATCGTTGGCGCCCATCGACATGATGATGAACCAGCCCGGCTGGGTAGCGAAGGCGCTGCGGTGGGGCAGCCCCTCGGCCGCCCGATCTACGACCGGGCGATCAGCGGCGGCCTTGTCCTCGCCGCGATCATGGAAGACCTGCCGTATCGGGACAACCGGGTGCTGCCCAGCGATCGGCCCAGTACCGACGGCCGCCAGCGCCTGCGCCTGCAATACCGCCTGCATCCCAACGAAAGAGCACGCCGCGAGGTGTTCTTGAGCGCACTCAAAGAGGTGTTGCAGCCGTTCCGCACCCTCACCCTTCGCACCGGCGAGAACAACGGCACTCTGGGCCACGTCTGCGGAACCGCCCGCTTCGGTACCGATCCCGCCACCAGCGTGCTCGATCCACAGAACCGGGCCCACGACGTGGATAACCTCTATGTCGTGGACGCGTCGTTCTTCCCGTCCAGCAGCGGCATCAACCCGAGCCTGACCATCGCAGCCAATGCCTTGCGCGTCGCCGAGCACATCAACGGCGCACATTTCACCAACTAGACCGGTCGATAGCATCGCAGAGTGGATCTGTTCGTACGCGAGTCCGGTCCGGCCGACGCGCCCGCCATCGTCTTCCTTCACGGCGGCCTCTTGAGCGGCTGGACCTGGCGACCTGTGGTCGAACGACTGCCGCAGTATCACTGCCTGGTCCCCGATCTACCCCAGTACGGCAAGAGCTTTCACCTGGGGCCGTTCGAGATGACGAGGGCCGCGAACGCGGTCGCCGAGCTCATTCGCGGCCGAGTCAGCACCGGCCGGGCCCACGTCGTCGGCTATTCACTCGGCGCCCAAGTCGGCGTTCAGCTGATGGCGACCCAGCCACGGCTCGTCGATCGAGCGGTGTTCAGCAGCACCTTCGTCAACACCTTCCCCGCCCCCGTTTGACGCGACGCCTTGCGGGTCTGCTCGCCCGGACCGCATGGTTTCGGTGGGCGATCATCGACCGCTTCTGGGACGAACGTCACGCGGCCCAGAACGACGACTATCACGACGACGCACGTCTCAATTCCGGTGCTCAGCTCGCTCACATCTCGGTGGCGTCGGCAGGATTCACGCTGCCCGAGGGGCTCGACAAGTCGAATGCGCCAACACTATTCCTGAGCGGCGGCAAGGAGTTACGCCTCATCCACCGTGTGGCCGCGATGCTCGCGAAATCGATGCCCAATGGCGTCGACCAGGTCGCCGCCGATATGGACCACGACTGGACGCTGGGCAATCCAGACTTGTTCTCCCGCACCGTCGACGCCTGGTTCTCCGGAGATTCGTTGCCCCCCGAGATCGGGTCGTCGAGGCCCTAGGCCGGCTTTCGGACCGCAAGGCCGGCGGCGCGATAGATCTCATCGATCACAGTCATGTTCTCGACCGCTTCTGCCGCAGTCGTTTTCACCGGTTCACCCCGCAACACCGAGGCTGCGAACGCGTCGAGCTGATAGTCATAGGTGGTGCGCGCCTTAAAGAAACGCTCAACCCGGTGACTGTCGGCGGACCGGACCGAGAACTGCTGGAACGGAACCATCGGGTGCAGTCGCAGCTCGCCTCGATCGCCGATCACTTTGGCGGTCACATGCGGTGGATCGGACGACCACAGCGAGCATCGGAGCTGGCCACTGTGGCCGTCCGCAAAGCGCAACTCGGCCGTCATGGCCCGATCCACCTGAGGTCCGCGCAGTTTGGCTTGTGCTGAAACAACTTCCGGAGTCGACCCGCCAAATGTGCGGAGCATGTCCACCACATAGCTACCGAGGTCCATCAGCGAGCCACCGCCGAGGGAGTAGTTGTAGGCGTTGGCCGAGAACTTGGGTAACCAGAAGCAGTCGGCGGCCTCCACTCGTTGCAGAGTGCCCAGCTCCCCCGAGGCGATGATCTGCTCGACGCGCGACGCGAACGGGTGGTAGCGATAGTGAAAGGCCTCCATCACCACACGATCCGACTTCGCCGCCAGGTCTGCGATCTCACGAGCCTCGACCGCGTTGGCGGTGAAAGGCTTCTCACACAAGACGTGCTTGCCCGCTTCGAGTGCGGCCCGAGTCCACTTGCCGTGCAAAGCATTCGGCAACGGGTTGTAGATCGCATCCACGTCCGGATCGGCGATCAGCGACTCATAGCTGTCATGGACCCTGGCGACGCCGTGCTTGGCGGCGAATTCCTGGGCGCGCGTCACATCGCGCGCGGCCACCGCCGCAACGACAACCTCAGCGCTTTTTGTGGCCGGCTTGATCAGTGCCGCAGGGGCAATGCGCGCCGTACCGAGAATGCCGATCCGTACCTGACCCTCGCTGTCAAGCATGCACTACTTGCGCCACAGTACGCCGGTGCCGTCGATGTCGACGATCTCCGCGGTGATCCCATGCTTCGTGCGGTAGTCGGTGACGGCTTGTTCGCACGCCTTGACGGCGAGGTAGTCGTCGACGACGCAGAAGCCGCCCGGCGACAGGCGCGGGTACAGCGCGTCCAGGGCCTGAATCGTGGACTCGTACAGGTCGCCGTCGAGCCGCAGCACCGAGATGGCCTCGATCGGAGCGTCATGCAGCGTGTCCTTGAACCAGCCCGGCAGGAAACGGACCTGGTCGTCCAGCAGGCCGTAGCGTTCGAAATTCTTCTTGACGTCAGCTTCCGAAACACCGAGGATCCCCGAAACAATTTCGGCGTGAATCCCTTTGTCCGCCTTGTAATTTTCGGTATCGGAGCGTGGAACACCCTGGAAGGAGTCACACAACCACACGTTGCGCGTCCGATCCCCGTAGGCCGCCAGGACCGCCCGCATCAGGATGCACGCCCCGCCGCGCCACACGCCGGTTTCGACGAGGTCGCCGGGCACGTCGTCGGCGATCACCGTCTCGACGCACTCCTGCAGGCTGGTGAGGCGCTTCATGCCGATCATGGTCTCGGCCTCGGCTGGCCAGTCCAGGCCCGCTTCGCGGTAGTTCTGGGCGCTTACGCCCGCGCCTCGGAGCTTGGGACCGAAGGTATTGGCGGCCTTGAGAAGGAGACGCCGCCGCAACGGCCAATCCGAGGGCATCCGCTCGTGCATGCCGAACCTGGTCAGGTTGCGTCGGAGCAGGTCGAGGTACAGCGATCGCACGTCGTAGTCGGTGATGGTCAAAACGGCCCTATCTCGCATGCCAGCATTTCGGCGCTGAGTCTAAACTTGCGGGATCGTAAGTTTGCGGTGTTTTGGCGGATCGCTCAGCCGATCTGCTTGAGCCGGGCGACTTCCTCGACCCGATCAGCAGCTCGGGCCACGCTGTCCGCAGGCTTGATCATCTCGGTCGCGAGCTGCCTGGCGCGAACCAGGTACTCGGGCGCAAGGATCGTCTGCAAATCCGCCACCAGCGATTTCTCGGTCGCCGAGGAGAACCGCCGAGATGCGCCAACCTTCAATCCCTTGACGGCCGCTCCCCACATGACCTGCACGTCGGCCATCCACAGGATCAGCGTCGGGACCCCGGCACGTAGGCCTGCCGCCGTGGTGCCCGCTCCGCCGTGGTGCACCACCGCACGACACAGCGGGAAGATGGTCGCGTAGTTCACCGCACCCACCACCTTGACGTGGTCGAACTGCGGGACGTCACTGAAGTCGGTCCACCCGGCGCAGACCAGCGCCCGCTCGCCGACCTGGGCGCAGGCCCCCGCGATCATGCGGATCATCTCAGCGGGCGATTCCACCGGAATGCTGCCGAACCCGAAGCAGATCGGCGGTGTCCCTGCGGCGATCCAGGACATCACGTCCTCATCGGACTCAGTCTCCAATTCCAGCGTCAACGTGCCGACGAAGGGTCGCTGACCTCCCCATTTCGCCCACTCGTCGGCCAGCCCGGGAAACAGCACGTCGTCATAGGCCTGGATCTCCACCAGTTCACGCTTGGCGATCCGATCCGGAACGGGGCCGGACGCGGGCGGTAGGCCCAGTTGAGTGCGCTGAATGCCGACCACCCTCTGCACCCCCAGCCAGATCAGCCACTCATACATCCTCATCGCCGCGCGGATCGCCGGTGCGGGCAGATTCGGGAAGAGTCGGCCGTTGACCCGCATCGGGAACCACAACACCGTCGCCAGCGGAACATCGCAGTACTCCGCAACATCAAAGACCAGCTCCTCGTAACTGATCCCGGTGACGAGCAGGTCGGCATCGCCGGCCACGGACACCAGCGTTCTGCTCATCTCCCCCCACGCCCGGGTCCCGGGCTCGCGGGATTCGCGGAAGTACCGCTGTACATCCCGGACTTTCCAGAAGTTGCGGAAGAAGTAGCCCCAGAAGTCACGGGTGTCTTCCAGCCAGACTCTCGTGTCGGGTCCGTAGGCGACCGCGGGCAGGCCAACCGCCTCCACCGAATCGGTCAGGTCGGGCGGAGCGGCCATCAAGACGTCGTGACCGCGGCGCATCAATTCGCGGCCGAGGGCGATGCCGGGGTCAACGTCCCCTCGGGTTCCGTAGAAAGCCAGCACGAGTTTCATCGGGTGATTCACACGTCCTTACGTCTTGGGCTTACGCCCACGTGCCCCTGCGGCGGTGAGCGAGCGCGAGGGTCTCCAAACCCAGCTTCACGACGAACGGCGGCAACAGCCGATTCAGGTTTCGGTAGCGTCGGCCGTCCTCGAACGCTCGTGCAAACCCGCGCTCGCTCGCCCCATACGCCAGATAGACGCGATCCAGCGCGGCTTCGTCGCAGGGTTCGTCCCGCGCGGCAGCGGCCAGAGCGTCGTAGACCGTGGCTATCCAGTCCGCGCCGAACGGCTCGGTGACCGGCCCACGATTCTGGTGATGGCGGAGGCTCGGCGTGAGAAACGCGTCCACCGACGCTTCGTCCTTGACGTCGAGATCGATCGAAAGTGCCGCCGAGATCCGTTTCACTTCCCGACGCCAGTCTTCGAGCAAGTTGCTGTATTCGATGAACACCCGCGGCACACCACGGGTGTCGCGTTCGGCGAGCAGACTGTATTTCAGCCACCAGGCACACGTCAGCTCGGGCGAGGAGTCGACGTACTTCTGCTGACCGGCCCGCTTCTCCAGCGACCCGATGATCTCCTCGGGATGACGCACCGCGATCACGGCCGCGACATCGAAGCCCGCCTGCCGAGCCCCCTCGAACCAGATGCCGGACACCGTGGTCGTTTTGGGTTCTTTGATGACCACGACCGCAGCGGGCGGCAGCCCGGCGAAATAGTCCTTGACCTTCGCGACCCAGACCGAGTTCCGGTCGACATCGAACGACCCATCGTCGTGGGGTGTCAGCGCCATGTCGTAACCGGAACTGCCGTGGTCGTGCAATATCGCCTGGTTGAGATGGATAACTGCGCGCGGCTCGAAAAAGCCGCGCGGATTCTCCGAGGTGGCGCCCAGCAGACCGGGCGGCAGCGACGCACCGCACAGCGCGAGAACCTGCGCCAGCGCCGAGGTCCCTGAACGACCATTACCCAAAACGAAAAGAGCCACCGGACGACTCTGAGCGCCCGACCGACTTGTGATCACCGCCGCAGAATAGGGTTCCCGCAAGCGCTACGACAAGGTATTGCGCGGTTGCGCAGTCACCGGTGACGACGTCGCAACATCAGCCGTCCGAGAACGTCCGGTCGGCTACTCTGACGCTCGTGTCAATCCAGGACCATCCTGCGCTCACCGATGAAGCACAGCTGGACAACCGTCTCGTCCTGATGGATCAAGCGTTCTACGCCGGCCATCACGCCGCAGGTCAGAAGGAAGTGATGCAGGTCGGGTGGCTCTATGAGCGCCCGGTCGACCTCGATGCACTGGAGAAGTTCCGGCTCGAACTCAGCAAAGGCATGATGGGCCGCCTCATCGAGCGCTCGCCCCTGCCGTTCGGCCGGTGGAGGTGGGTGTCCGACCCGGCACCCGCGCCGCTTGAAGTCGCCTCGACCGCCCGGCCGCGCGCCGAACTCGGTGACTGGTTCGACGAGCGCACCCAGCAGCGGATCGATCCCGAAACCGGACCCGGATGGCGCATCAGCGTGCAGCCCCTGGACGACGGCTCGACCGCGATTAGCCTGGTGTTGTCCCACTACGTCATCGACGGCATCGGCGCCGCTGTCGCGGTGACCGAGGCGCTGTGGGGCATGTCCCGCGACCTGAGCTATCCGCCGCCACGCTCGCGTTCGAGTCTGACCGCCCTGGTTCAGGACGTCCGGGAAACCGTTCACGACGCCCCCGCCGTCGGCCGAGCGTTCCTCGCGGGAGTCAAGGAAGCCCGCAGGCGCCAGCAGGATGTCGTCCACAACGAGGCCCAGGCATCGCTGCCCACGACCGCTCCGACCAGCGGAGCCGACGACCTCGTCATCGTGCCCAATGTCTGGATCCGAATCCCGTTGGACCAGTGGAATGCCCGCGCCGAAGCCTTGGGCGGAACGTCGAGCGCACTGTCCGCGGCGTTCACCGCACGGCTCGACCGGCACATGGGACGCCTACACGGCGACACCGATGACGTGAAGATGCTGCTGACGGTCAACAACCGCACGGCGGACGATGCGCGCGCGGTGGCCGTCTCCTTTGTTCGGGTCGGTATCGACCCCGATGGCGTGGCGGCCGATCTGAGCGATGCCCGTGCCGCCATCAAGGTCGCACTCAAGGTCGGTAAGGACAGCCCCGACGAATCGGCGGAGCTCGTGGCGCTGACTCCGTTCACACCCAAACGGGCCTGGAAACGTCTGATGGACTACGCGGTCAGCGACCCTGACCAGCCCGCCGTGTGTTCGAGTCTCGGTGACACCGGCCCAGCGGCGGCCCGACCCGACGGCTCCCCTTGCCAGGCGATGTTCGCTCGCGGGGCGAGCCAGCATCTCACGCGGGGGTGGCTGGAACGAACAGGCAGCCAACTGCACGTGTTCGTCGGCACGTCGACCGACATCAACCAGGTCGGCGTCTGCGTCCGCGGCTACCAGCCGGGTTCGGTGACGACTCGAGCGCAGTTGCGCGAACTGGCCGAACGCACGCTCGCCGAATTCGGTCTAAACGGTGACATCGACTAGCGATTTCGCTGCGAGTGAACGTTGACGGTCAGTGGGACTAACGCTTGCGGGCACGTCAATGCGACCAGTATGAAGCCGATATAACAGTTAGCCATAAACACACATTTACGCGTGTGCAAGCACGTATGCTCCGCTGTTGCATCACCAAAAGAGCCCATACGGAGGCCCTCATCATGGTTGACTCTCGTCGAGATCGGTCGCGCTCTCGGGGGCGTCACTCGTTTGCGGGGATAACCGTACGAGGGACTGTGACGCCCGCCACATGGACGGTGCCGAGCGGGATCGCGCCCCGATGAGTTGGTGCATTCTCCAGCTGGCGGCTGGCACTGGAAGCGGAAGCGCTTGGAAGATGGGAAAGGTCGGCGTGCGGTGATCGAAGGACGTTTGCCCGACGTTGCGCAAACTCAGCCCGATGTCACCACCTGGCCCGACGAGGACGTGCCGTCGCAGCCTGCAGACGAAACACCGCCTCCGCCTCCAATCCAGCCCGGATCCCGTAACCGCCGTCGAAATCGGGGACTTGTGTTCACGTTGCTGAAGCGTCTGTGGATACCGCTGGTTGTCATCGCCGTGCTCGCCGGCGGCGGGCTGACTGTGTCACGTCTGCACGGCATCTTCGGATCAGAGAAAACCCTGCCGTACGGCGATACCAAGAACGAGAAGGGCAAGCCCTACAACCCGAAGAAGATGAAGTACGAGATCTTCGGGCCGCCGGGAACATCAGCTCAGATCAGCTATTTCGACGAAGAAGGCAACCCGGTACACACGGACGCGACGCTGCCGTGGTCACTGGAGTTCCCGATCTCCGCGGCCGCGGGTATCGGCAGCATTGCCGCGCAAGCAGACAGCGACACCATCGGCTGCCGGATCACCGTGGACGGCGAACTCAAAGATGAGAAGACGACGAACCACGAAGTGAGCTCCTTCGTCTCCTGTCTCCTGAAGGCCGCATGAGTAACCACCAGCTCCAGACCGAGCGGCCGTTCGTGGCACACAACATCCGCCGGTTCGCGGTACTCGTCATCTTGGGGTGGATCGCGATCGTCGCCGCATTGACGCTCGGCGTGCCCACCTTGGAGCAGGTCGAGGCCGAGCACGCGGTGTCGCAGAACTCGACCGATGCACCGTCCTTCCGCGCATCGCAGCGCATCACGGACGCGTTCGAGGAATCCCTGTCCGGGGCCGCCCCGATAATGATCGTTCTGGAAGGTCAAAAGCCTCTCGGCGACGAGGCCCACGCTTACTACGACCAACTGATTCGCCAGTTGCAGAGCGACACAAAGCATGTGCAGCACATTCAGAACTTCTGGGGTGACCCGCTCACCAGTGCCGCCGCTGAGAGCGACGACGGCAAAGCCGCTTACGTTCAGGTACTGCTCCCCGGCAAACCTGGCGACGCACAGGCCAATGAATCCGTCAAAGCCGTCCAGCACATCATCGAGCAGACTCCGGCACCACCGGGCGTCAAAGCCTTTGTGACAGGCCCCGCGGCGCTCGTCGCCGATATGAGCGTCAGCGGCAACAGCACGGTCACCACCATCACCATGGTGAGCATCGCGGTAATCCTGGTGACCCTGCTCTTGATCTACCGTGCGCCGCTCACCGTGCTGGTGCTGCTCATGGTGGTCGGCATTCAGCTACAGGCCGCCCGCGGATTCGTTGCGCTACTCGGGCAGCACGAGATCATCGGGCTGTCGACCTTGGCGGTAAACCTGATGGTGGCCCTGGTGATCGCGGCCGGCACGGATTACGGGATATTTTTCATCGGGCGGTACCACGAGGCACGTCTGGCCGGTGAAGACAAAGAGACGGCCTTCTACACCACCTATCGCGGTGTCGCGCATGTCGTGTTGGCCACCGGCCTGACTGTCGCGGGAGCCACCTTCTGCCTCAGCTTCACGCGGCTTCCTGCCTTCCAAGCCCTGGGAGTTCCCTGTGCCGTAGGCATCTTGGTCGCGGTCGCTGTGGCACTCACTCTGGTTCCGGCAGCAATCGCCGTGGGCGGCCGGTTCGGCCTGTTCGAGCCCAAGAGGAAAACGGCGGCTCGCGGTTGGCGCCGGATCGGCACGGCGATCGTCCGGTGGCCCGGGCCCATCCTGGTCGCATCCTTGGCCATCACACTGGTCGGGCTGTTGACGCTGCCGGGATTCAAGCCCGACTACAACGACCAGCACTTCCTACCGAGGAACCTCCCCGCCACCGAGGGCATCAACGCAGCGGCCAGGCATTTCCCTCCGTCAGCGATGATGAGCCCCGAGATCCTGATGGTGGAAGCCGATCATGATCTGCGTAATCCGGCAGACTTCTTGGTGCTGAACAAGCTCGCGAAAGCAATACTTGCTGTTCCGGGCATTGAAAAAGTCCAGGCCGTCACACGGCCCGAGGGAACGCCCATCGCCCACACGACGATTCCCTACCTGATGAGTGCGCAGCAAGCCGGCCAGCAGCAATTCATGTATTTCCAGAAACAGCGCATGGCCGACCTCCTGACCCAAGCCGGTCAATTGGGGCAGACCATCGAGATCATGTCACATATGTACGACTTGATGAAGCAGATGTCGGACACTATGCATCAAATGGTCAAGAGCACGCATGAGATGGCGGACATCACCATGCAATTGCGCGATCACATTGCCGACTTCGAGGATTTCTTCCGGCCCATCCGCAATTACCTGTACTGGGAACCGCACTGCTTCGATATTCCGCTCTGCTGGTCGGTCAGAAGCATTTTCGATGTTCTCGACGGTGTCGACGGGCTGACCGATAAGTTGCAACAGCTGACCACGAATCTCGATCAGATGGACGTGATCATGCCGCAGCTGCTCGCGCAGTTCCCGGAGATGATCGCGATCATGACCAGCATGCGGGGCATGTTGCTCACGATGCACAGCACCATGTCCGGGGTTTTCGGCCAGATGGACGACAGCAACACGAACTCGACCGCCATGGGTAAAGCATTCGATGCCGCCCAGAATGACGATTCGTTCTATGTGCCGCCGGAGGTCTTCAAAAACGAAGACTTCAAACGCGTCATGAAGATCTTCATCTCACCGGACGGGACGGCCGTCCGCATGCTCATCTCGCAAAAAGGAGATCCCACCTCGCCCGAGGGCGTCGGCCGAGTCGACGCGATAAAGAGCGCGGCCGAAGAAGCACTCAAGGGCACCCCGCTGGAGGGGTCCCCAATTTCTCTCGCCGGCACAGCAGCGATGGTCAAAGATACGGTCACCGGCACGAAGTACGATCTGATCATCGCCGTTGTTTCAGCACTGTGCCTGATATTCGTCGTGATGATGATTGTGACGCGAAGCTTGATTGCCTCGATGGTTATCGTGGGCACAGTCCTCGTTTCATTGGGTGCATCATTTGGCCTGGCGGTATTCATTTGGCAATATCTGCTCGGAATACAGCTGCATTGGTCCGTCTTCGTGATGACGGTGATCATTCTTTTGGCGGTCGGGTCTGACTACAACTTGTTGCTGGTCGCCAGAATGAAAGACGAAATAGGCGCTGGCATTAATACCGGCATCATTCGGGCAATGGCCGGCACCGGCAAGGTGGTGACCACCGCAGGCTTGGTGTTCGCTTTCACCATGGCGTCGATGATCGTCAGCGATGTGATCAGCATCGGTCAGGTGGGCACGACGATCGCCGTCGGCCTGCTGTTCGACACCCTGGTCGTGCGCGCCTTCATGACGCCTGCGATCGCCGCAATTCTGGGCCGCTGGTTCTGGTGGCCGCAACGGGTACGCCCCCGCCCCGCCAGCTCGATGCTCCGCCCCACAGGACCGCGTCCGTTGGTGCGCGCCTTGTTGCAGAACCAAGAGCGGTAAGTGGCGGACACCCAACTCGCAGCCCAGCCCGCCGAACCGACCAGCCCGATCCGTCGGCCGGCGATCGCGCGGTCCATCCGCGCGCTGTCGCCGCTGATCATCGTGGCCTGGGTAGCGCTCACGGTGTATTTGACGTTTTTCGTCCCCTGGCTGGAGACCGTCGGCCGCGACCATTCGGTGCCGATGGCCCCACAAGATGCACCCGCGGTCGTGGCCATGCACCGTATGGGCAGCGTGTTCCAGGAGTCCACCTCCGACAGCTTCGCCATGCTGGTGATGGAGGGCCAGAAGGAACTCGGCGACGAGGCACACGCCTACTACGACAACCTGATTCGTGCGTTGAAGAGCGACACGACACACGTCGAGCATGTGCAGGATCTCTGGGGTGATCGGCTCACCGCATCCGGCGCGCAAAGCAAAGACGGCAAGGCTGTCTACATCCAGTTGAATCTGGCCGGTAACCAGGGCACCACGCTGGGCGGACAGTCAATCAACTCCGTCCGCAGCATCGTCGAACGGACGCCCGCGCCACCCGGCATCAAGGTTTACGTGACTGGCCCCGCCGCGCTGGTCGCAGACATGCAACACGCGGGCGACCACTCCATGATCAAGATGACCGCGGTCGGCGGCGTCATCATTTTTGTGATTCTGCTCTTCGTCTACCGGTCGATCATCACCGTCATCGGTTTGTTGCTGACCGTCGGCATCGAGGTCTTGGTCGCCCGCGGCGCTGTCGCATTCCTCGCCGATCACAACATCATCGGCCTGTCGACATTCGCCACCAGTCTTCTCGTTGCCTTGGCGATGGCGGCGGGAACCGACTACGGAATCTTCTTTTTCGGCCGCTACCACGAGGCACGTCAGGCCGGCGAAGATATCGAGACCGCGTTTTACAGCACCTTCCGCAGCGTCGCCCCCGTCGTGCTGGGCAGCGGTTTGACCATCGCCGGAGCGATGCTGTGCCTGAGCTTCACCCGCATCCCGATCTTCCAGAGCATGGGCGTGCCGTCCGCCGTCGGCATGTTCGTCGCCGTCGTCGTCGCGGTCACCCTGGTTCCGTCCTTACTCGCTGTCGGCAGCCGCCTCACATTGTTCGACCCCAAGGTCCGGGTCCGGAACCGTCGCTGGCGACGGATCGGCACCGCGGTCGTGCGGTGGCCCGCGCCCATTCTCATCACCACAATCGCGATCGCACTGGTCGGTCTGCTCGCGCTGCCCGGCTACCAGACGAGCTACAACGATCGGCTCTACATACCGCAGGACCTGCCTGCAAATGTTGGAAATGCGGCCGCCGACCGGCATTTCTCCCAGGCTCGGATGATGCCCGAGATCCTGATGATCGAATCCGATCACGATATGCGGAATCCGGCGGATTTCCTCATCCTGCATAAACTGGCGAAGGCCATTTTCAGAGTGCCCGGCATCTCCCGCGTACAAGGCATCACTCGCCCAGAAGGAACGCCCATCGAGCACACCTCGATCCCCTTCCTGATGGATATGCAGAATGCGGGCATGCAGAGCAGCGTCAATTTCATGAAGGCTCGCATGAATGACATGCTCGAACAGGTCAAGATGATGGATAGACAAATCGCCTTGATGAAGCGCATGTACGAGCTGCAGAAGGAGCTCAACGAGGTCACGCACGACTCGTTCGTTACGACCAAGGAAATGTCACAGCTCGTCACGGTGCTTATGGGCGGTGCGGCCGACTTCGACGATTTTTTCCGGCCTATCCGGGCATATCTGTATTGGGAACCGCACTGCTACGACATTCCCGTCTGCTGGGCCGTTCGGTCGATATTCGACGCGATCGACGGAATCACCTCTCTCAACGACAAGATGAAAGAGATGCTGGTCCATTTTGCGAAGATCGACCAGATACAGCCGGAACTGCTCGCGCAGACGCCAAAAATGATCGCGATCATGGAATCCATGCGCGGCATGATGCTGAAAATGCACGCCACGATGTCCGGGACATTCGGCGTGTTGGACGATTCGACACTGAACACCACCGCCATGGGCCAGGCCTTTGACGACGCCCAGAACGACGACACCTTTTACCTACCGCCCGAGGTGTTCCAGAATCCGGACTTCAAGCGGGCGATGAGCGCCTATTTGTCCCCCGACGGAAAGGCCGCGCGGTTCATCATTTCTCACAAGGACGAACCCGCCTCGCCGGCAGGCATCGCGAGCATCGCCAAGATCCGGCTCGCGGCTGAGGAAGCCCTCAAAACGACGCCGCTGCAAGGCTCGAAGATCTCCATCGCCGGCACTGCCGCGACCTTCAAAGACTTCAGCGACGGCTCCAAATACGATCTCTGGATCGCTGCGGTCGGCGCGCTCTGCCTGATCTTCATCATCATGCTGCTCATCACTCGCAGCCTGATCGCCTCGCTGGTGATCGTGGGTACGGTGGCGCTGTCGTTGGGCGCGTCGTTCGGTATGTCGGTGCTGCTCTGGCAATACATCCTCGGCATCAAGCTGCACTGGATGGTGCTGCCGATGTCGGTGATCGTGCTTCTCGCCGTGGGCTCGGACTACAACCTGCTGCTGGTATCTCGAATAAAGGAAGAACTGTCCGCCGGCATCAACACGGGCATCATCCGCGCCATGGGCGGTACCGGAAAGGTTGTGACCAACGCCGGCTTGGTGTTTGCGTTCACCATGGCCGCCATGGTCACCAGCGATCTGCAGATCATCGGCCAGGTCGGCACCACCATCGGTTTGGGCCTGTTGTTCGACACGCTGGTGGTGCGCTCGTTCATGACGCCGTCGATCGCCGTGCTGCTCGGCAGGTGGTTCTGGTGGCCGCAGCTGGTTCGTCCCCGCCCGGCCAGCTTCATGCTTCGGTCCGAGGGAACTCGCGCGTCCGTGCGTGCCTACATGCTGCCTCGCGAGGACGACGAACCCGTCACGGCCGAAATCCCAAGAGCGACGGTCTAGTTCGTCATTCTATCCGGCGTTCGACGCGGCCCGAGTCTCCAGCCGCACGTAGTTCGCCAGGCTCGCGTCGGCATCGGCGGGCACGAATCCGGTGGACTCGATCTTCGCCAGATCAAGAACGCCGTGAAGTGGTCGCGGCGCAACAGGATTCGTGGCCGTGCTGAAGTACTCCGCGGTGGAGACTCCGGTAACCCGGTTCGGGTCGTGACCCGCGAGTTCGAACGCACGCCGTGCCACGTCGGCCCATGAGGTGGCCGGCCCGGACCCAGTCAGGTTGTACGTGCCATGCGGCGCGTGGCTTTCGGTCAGGTGCCGGATCGCGCGGGCCAATTCCGAGGTGAACGTCAACCGGCCGATCTGGTCGTCGACCACCGACGGGTCGATACCCCGTTCGGCGAGAGAAAGCATGGTGCGCACGAAGTTTCGCCCGTCACCGATCACCCACGAGGTGCGCAGGATGTAATGCCGATCCAGCGTTCCGATGATCTGATCGCCGGCGGCCTTCGTCTGTCCGTAGACGCCGAGCGGCGTCATCGGATCGTCCTCACGGTAGGGCCGCGTCGCGCTCCCGTCGAAGACGTAGTCAGTCGACACGTGCACAACCGTCAGGCGGTGTGCCGCGGCGACCCTCGCCAGGTTCGCGATACCGGTGACGTTCGCCGCCCACGCCGCAGCACGCCCCTCCGCAGTCTCGGCGGTATCCACCGCCGTATACGCCGCGGCGTTGATGATCGTGTCGTAGTCCCGCCACCGGCGCGCCGACCCGAATCCCGCAGACGTGAGGTCGAACTCGGGCAGGTCGACGAACTCGACGTGCGATACACCCTCATACGCCGTCTGCAAGGCGCGGCCGAGTTGGCCGCCGCAGCCGACCACCAAGATCTTGCGCGGCGCGATCGGGACGACCTCGGACAGGGGGCCCTGGGCCCGGTCCTTCGCGGACAACTCGGCCTGATCCAGCGGAATCGGCCAGTCGATCGCGACGGTCTCGTCAGCCGGATTCAGCGAGGTGTAGACACCGTCCGGCGAGTAGTGGTCGTTGACCAGGTAGGTGTAGGCGGTGTTCGGCTCCAGGGTCTGGAATCCGTTGCCGACACCCTGGGGTACGAAGACGGCCCGCGATGGGTCGACTTCCGCGGTGACCACGGCCCCAAACGTCGGGCCGTCGCGCAGGTCGACCCAGGCGCAGAAGATCCGGCCGGTCGCCACCGAGATGTACTTGTCCCACGGCTCGGCGTGGATACCGCGCGTCGTGCCGGCGGATTCGTTGAACGAGACGTTGTTCTGCACCGGCCCGAAGTCGGGCATCCCGGCGGCCACCATCTTCTCGCGCTGCCAGTTCTCCTTGAACCAGCCACGATTGTCGCCATGAACAGGCAGGTCCCAGATGACCAACCCGGGAATCGCCGTCTCCGTTGCGCGGAGTGGTTTTCCGAGCTCCGTCATTACTTCCGCTCCCCTGTCATTGCCCGAGTCTGGCGTAGAAAGCTTCGGTGGCGTCTTTCGCGGGCGCCCACCAGCTTTCGTTGTCGCGATACCAGTCGATCGTCGCGGCCAGCCCTTGCTCGAAGTCAGGATATCGCGGCTGCCATCCGAGCTCATCACGCAGCTTGGTCGCATCGATCGCGTACCGCAGGTCGTGACCGGTGCGGTCCGGCACATTCTCGTAGGCATCAGCCGGCTGGCCCATGATCGTCAGGATCAGCTCGACGACCGTCCGGTTGTCCTTCTCGCCGTTGGCGCCGATCAGGTACGTCTCCCCGATCCGGCCGTCTTCGAGAATCCGCAACACAGCCGAGGAGTGATCATCGGCGTGGATCCAATCACGCACGTTCAACCCCTCCCCATACAGCTTGGGGCGGGTGCCGCGCAGCACGTTGGTGATCTGCCGCGGAATGAACTTCTCGACATGCTGATACGGGCCATAGTTGTTGGAGCAGTTCGAGATGGTCGCCTGCACACCATAGGACCGCATCCACGCCCGCACCAGCAGATCACTGCCGGCTTTGGTCGACGAATACGGTGACGATGGGTTGTACGGGCTAGCTTCGGTGAACCGGCCCGGATCATCCAACTCCAGATCGCCGTACACCTCATCGGTCGAGATGTGGTGATACCGCACGCCGTACTTGCGGACCGCTTCGAGCAGAGTGAACGTCCCGATCAAATTGGTGTGCAGGAACGGTTCCGGGTCGTCGAGCGAATTGTCGTTGTGGGTTTCCGCGGCGTAATGCACCACGCTGTCGGCTCCTGCCACCAGCTTGTCGACCAGCTCGGAGTTGGCGACATCACCGTGGACGAAACTGACCCGATCCTCGGGCAATCCGGCCAACGACTCCCGGTTCCCGGCATAGGTCAGTTTGTCCAGCACGGTGATGTGATGGTCGGTGTGCGCATGCGCGTAATGCACAAAATTGGATCCGATGAAGCCGGCGCCTCCGGTGACCAGAAGCTGCGCCACTACAGACCCCTCTCCAACAGACCCAACAAATACGAGCCGTACCCCGACTTCACCAACAACTCCGCCCGCTCACGCAGCTCGTCATCGGCGAGGAAGCCTTGCCGCCAAGCGATTTCCTCCGGCACCCCGATCTTCAAACCCGTCCGCCGCTCCATGGTCCGAACGAAATCCGCAGCGTCGGTCATTTGATCGAACGTCCCGGTGTCCAGCCACGCCGTCCCCCGCGGCAACACCTGCACCCGCAACCGGCCCTGGTCCAAATACTCCCGGTTGACGTCGGTAATCTCGTACTCACCGCGATCACTCGGCGAAAGGTCCCGGGCAATCTGCACGACGTCATTGTCGTAGAAGTACAGCCCCGGGACCGCGAAGTTGCTTCGAGGTTGTTTCGGCTTCTCCTCCAACGACACCACCACACCGCTGGGATCGAATTCCACCACGCCATACGCCGACGGCTCGGCCACCCAGTAGGCGAAGATCTGGCCGCCATCGACGTCGGCGAAAGACTTCAGCTGGGTGCCTAGTCCGGGGCCGTACAGCAGGTTGTCGCCCAGGATCAGAGCGACCTTGTCGTTGCCGATGAAGTCCGCACCGATGGTGAACGCCTGCGCCAGCCCATCCGGGGACGGCTGCTGCGCGAACGTAATCGAGACACCGAATCTAGATCCGTCCCCCAACAGCCGCTCGAAACTCTCCGCATCATGCGGGGTGGTGATCACCAGGATGTCGCGAATCCCCGCCAGCATCAGCGTCGACAACGGGTAATACGCCATCGGCTTGTCGTACACCGGAATCAACTGCTTCGACACCCCAAGAGTGATCGGGTGCAGGCGGGTTCCGGAACCACCCGCCAGGATGATGCCCTTCATGACACCCGTCGGATGACGCGAACGCCCATCCCGCGGGTCTCATAGATGCACAGATCGTCGCACCAGAATCGGCCGTCGAACACCGCAAGCACGCCGCGATCGTCGCTTTGGGTCGACAGGATCTCGATCTCGGACTTGGTGCACTTGTTGGTCGGTGTCACCTGACCGCGGAACTTCCAGCTGAACATCTGGTCCAGAGCGACGGGCTCGAACTCGAATTCATCTCCCGCGCCGGCCAACCCGGCCAGTCGGACCGCCGCGCGAGCCGCCTGCTGCATGGCTTCCAGACCCAGCGAACCCGGCTGCACCGGATCCTGGAAGAAGTGGGCCTTGAAAAACCACGCCTCCGGGGTGACGTCGTACTCGGCGACCAACCGGCCCAGACCGGCCTCTCCCCCACCCGGCCAGAACTTCACCCGATCCAGCACCTGAAGCCGGCCCTGGTCCAGCCAGGGTGCGCCGTCGAGCTCGGCGGCCCGGTACGACAGTTCGACCGGAGCCGAAGCGGAAAGTGCCTCCAGCACACCGGGCTTCATGCGCAACCCGACTTGGTTGCGCAGCGCTTCGGGGCTGAAGAACCCGAATGCCGTCTTCATCGTCATGACGACTTCGTCGTCCTGGGTACAGATCACGTCGAAGAACACGATCGTCGAGCCGGCGCCGTCGGCGAAACGTTCCAGCGTCGACGTCACCCGCAGGGTCCCGACCCGGGCCGGCCGATGCTGGACCACCTCGCCGCCGTCGAGATTGCGGAACACCACATCGTCGAGACGATTCGCGGCGAATCCGTTGTACGACGACAACCAGCCGCACGGCTGCAGCAGGATCTCGATGAGCACCGGCATCGGCACCGCGTCGACGTGAGCGTCGGCGAAATACCATTCACCTTCTGGTACATCGTATTCCGCGACGACGGTGCCGCCCTTGGTCGGCACTCCCGGCGGACTGGACACACTGAGCACGCGGGACATGAAGTGATACGGCTCGTCCGGCAGACGCGGTGCCCGCCGGGTTCCGTCGAACGGCGCGTACAGGGCGCCGAACGCATCCGACGGCATCCCGCGCCCGCACGCCAGAAGCGCGCCCTGGTCACCGCGAACATCGTTGGTGCCGGCCAGGATCTGCACCGGCCCGGGCGCGCCGGGCGGCATCGGCCAGTCCGGGACCAGACGCATCCCGAAGCGACGGGCGTGGAACACCTTGAAACCGTCACTGCGGCAGAGCAGCGCGGCGAAGACCGTCGGCGTGGGGCCGTCGGTGATCTCTTCGATGAACACCTCGTAGTCGAGCATGTGATCGGCGTCCGGGGTGACCTGTCCACGGCAGACGAAGCGGGCCATGTCATCCGGGACGGGCTCGAATCGCCACCCGTCGCGTTCGATGGAGAACCCGTAGGCCGCCATCGCGAACGACAGCGCCTGGGTGGCCGCGTCGGCCATCAGTGTGCCGGGCATGCAGGGATCGTTCTTGAAATGCCCGTCGTAGAACCACATGTCCTTGGGCACGGCGGCGGTGGCGCGTAGATACCCGCGTCCCCACGGCCCGCCGTTGGGATCGAATTCGGCGATCTCGTCGATCAGCCGCAGATTGCCCTTCGGTAGTGACGGCGTGCGGGTGTGGGCGGCGGCCCGTTCGAAGCCGGGCCCGAAGCACCGGTAGGCGTGACCCTCGGTGAAAGCCTCGACATCCTCGGCGGTGAACGAACGCTTCTGGGTGACCACCGGGGGCTCATCCCGGACTGCGCCGTCGCGCGGCGCGTCGTCGGCGGCGTCCCACAACACTCCGTCCGACTCGGCGAGCTCGGCATCGGAGAAGAACCCGGCCTGCCCGTTGCGGACCGAGATCATCAGCCGGTCACCGATGTAGCAGTCGTAGTGGAAGAAGAACAACCGCGTATCACCGGTTTTCGCGTGACCGTCGATGTGGATCTCATAGTGCAGCGTGTCGCCGCCCTTGGGCAGTTCGCCCATGAATGTCAGATCACAGCCGAGCAGGCGGTAGACCCGTTCGCTCCGGTTGGTGAAATCCGCACCCAGCCAGGAGGCGAGCAGCAGGTCCGCTTGCCCGCTCTCGATCACCACACCCGGTGACATGCGGCCGTTGTGGATGTACCAGGCGTCCGGGTCGACGTCGGTCTCGGTGATGATTGTGCCCGTACCCATCGTGCCGGGCTCACCCTCGATGCTCATTACCCGGTCGGCCAGCAGCAGCGGCGGCTCCGGCATCCGCACGAGCCGCTCGTACTGGTCGTACTCGGCGAACTTCGGTCCCATGACCTCCGAGACCTTGCCGCCGGCAAGGATTTCCAGCTGAGCACGGGTCCACAGCGGCTCCTTCGCCGCAGCCGGACGCTTGCTCGGCGCAGGCGCAGACGCAGGCGCGCTCACCGCGGCCGGTGCGGGCGGTGCGACGGTGACCGGCGGCGCAGGAGGTGCGGGCGGTGGCGGAGGCGGTGCACTCGGTGCGGGCATCACCGGCGCGCTCGCCGCGGGAGCGGGCGCCGGTGCCGGTGCCGGTGCCGGTGCCGGTGCGGGTGTAAAGACCACGGGTGCGCTCGTCGCGACGGTGGAAATCGATCCCCGCCGTCCCGACACGAGGGCGAGAAGATCGCCGCGCGACTTCAGGAACGACGAGTGGGCTTCTGCCTGTCGCTCCAGGAACGCGGTGTGCGCGTCGCTGACCGAGGCGACCAGGTTCAACGCCGTCGTCGTCTGATCGCTGAACGTGACGGCGGCCGGTGCGGCAGGCGCGACCGGCCGGGCCACCACAGTGCTTGTCTCCGTAGCGGTGTGCACGACGAGGTCCTGGGCTACCACCAGCGGCGCTAGTTGCGCAGGCGCGGGCGGCATGACTTGAACACTTCGCACATCAGACATGGGTGTACTTCCGTTTCTGGACGCCGCCGGCGTCGAGACAGTCATGGGTCGTGCTGGAGGCGAAACAGTCTTGGGTGCCTCGGGAACCGAGACGATGTCCGGCCAGTGGGCGGCCAGCTTCAGCTTGCGGGTGCCCTCCGACGACGCCGGGCCCCGCTGTTCGCGCAGTTCTCGGATTCGCGCCTCGAACGCCTCGATGTCGACGGGCAGTCCGTGCACCCACATTTTGGACACGCTCTCGGCCAGGGCACGCAACCCGCGCCGTTCCTGCGGGTCCAGCGCGACAGCCAGATGCGGCCGGTCGCCGAGGATCTTGCCCACCGCACCGGTCAGGATGCTGCGCGGACCGTGCTCGACGAAGATCCGGACGCCGTCCTCCCAGGCTTGCAGAATCGTTGCGGGGAAGTCGATCGGCTCGAGCGCCTGGCGGGTGATCGCCTCGGCGGCCGCCTCACGGGTCGGGACGTAGGCCCGGTTGACCGCGTTGGTGTAGAAGCGGATATCGGGAACCTCGTGCGTCTCACGGGTGTGAATGTTGCGCCAGGTATCGGCAAACGGCGCCATGGCCTCGCAGTGGATGACCATGTCCAGACCCAGCGGGATCGCGGTGGCGCCGGCAACCGCGTCGATCACCCGACGGCACGCCGCGGGATCGCCACCGATGACGCAATCGTCGGGTGCCTGCACGATGGTCATGTAGGCGTGCGGCTCGGCGGCCAGGGCAGCGTCGACCTCGCCCCGAGGCGCGGTGATCCGCCAGCATTCCCATGGGGCCGGCTGATCTCCGAGCCCCCAGTCGGCGGCCGCGACGCGGCAGTCACCGGTCAGCTCGTCGCCATACATGCCCGACGCCTCGATCTCACCCAGCATCGGTTCCAGATCGCGCCAGACCCCGAAGGCCAGCAGCGAGTTGGTCTCACCCGACGAAAGTCCGATCGCCGCAGTCGGTTTGAGGCCCAGGACGGTACGGGAGAACTCGGCCTGCGATTGGCAGACCAGGGCGCAGCCGGTCAGCTGAGTGCGCGGATCCAGCGTGGTGATCCCGGCGCCGTGCAGCGCGCGCGCCAGATCACCGACGCCGGAGAGTCGTTCGGTGAGTGCATCACCGATCTCGGGCCACGCGAACAACAGATCGCGCCCGGCACCCGGGTATGCCGCGGCCGCACCGGTGAACGTGAACGCCAGTTCGCCGGCCATCGGTTCCTCGGCATAGGCGATGCCGGGGATCGCCGGTGCCTCGCCACGTTCCAGGCGCTGGACAGCCTGCTGCCGCAGCTTGTCCACCGTGGCCTCACTGTCACCCACCAGTGAACACCGCACCGGCCCGGCTCCACCCGGTTCGCCACGCTGCATCCGCCCCAGCAGGTCGGCCCGGCTGTCGCCGGCATAACGTTGCGAAACCGGAACGACGCCAACAGCCAACGGCTTGGGCGCACCGTCCGCAGCGGACACGGTGATGCCATCGGCGTGCCCGCCCAGCGCCTCCACCCACACCGCCGCCGAGGTTCCACCCGGCGCCGGTTGAGCTCCGGCCTGGTCCACCCGCACCCGGGCCCGGACTGCCTCGGCACGGGCCGCGATCTCCACGGCAGCACTGGCCGCATGGGTGCGGCCGATACGGCCGGCTGCGAAGTTCGGGTCCGTTTCGATCGGTTCGTCGTCGGTGTCGATGACGGCGATGATCTCGTCACCGGCCGCTTCGGCATCCGCACGTCGCTTGAGCACGAAGGCCACCGCGGCGTCGCCGTGTCCCACGCTGGTGTCGGCGTCGAGCGCATCCGCCGCCCGCGAATGCGCCGGCTCACAACACATGTCGACCGCGCCGGCGACGACGGTGTCGAGTTCGCGATGACGCAGCGCGCGAATGCCGATCTGCAGCGCGGTGATCGCGGACAGTTCCTCGGTGGACACAGTGAATCCGAATCCGCGGAAGTCGCGCTGCGCGTGGATGCGGTTGGCGGGAATGTTCGGCATGGTTCCCACCACGCCGTCGGCGGTCAGTCTGGGGGCCGCCTGCGCGTTGGCCTCCAGCCACCGTTCGTTGTCGGTGTTGAGCACCCGCAGCCGTTGCCGCGCGATGGTGGCATCGCAGCCCATACCGACGAACACCCCGGTCCGCTCCGGATCGGTGACGACACCGTCGAGCGCCTGCCCGGCCGCCGCCAGCATCACGGTCTGCTGACTGAGGCTGCCCGCGAGTTCGTTGGGCGGGAAACCGAGTCCGGCAAGCTCGAGCGCCACGCTGTCGAGTGGGGTGGGCTGCGCCTCCGGACCGAACACCCGGCGACGGAATGCCTCGGCGTCGCCTGCGTCGCCGGTGACCACGCCGATTCCGCAGATCACGATCTCGTCGGTCGGGGGCTGCTGCCGGGTCACCGAAGGTTGTGGCCCCCGGTAGTTCTCGACGATCAGGTGGGCGTTGTTGCCGCCGAACCCGAAGTTGCTGACCGCCGCGCGTTTGACCGGGCCGTCCCACGCCGTGGGGGTGGTCACCAAGGTGAACGGCGTATCGCCGAGCTTGTCCGTCGGCTTCTCACACACCGTCGGCGGAATGGTCGACGCCTGCATGGCGGAGAGCACATTCACCAGACTTGCCGCGCCGGACACCGTGATGGTGTGGCCCAGGTTGCCTTTCAGCGCACCCAGTTTCAGTGGCACGTCACCATAAGCGGCCGCGATGCTCTGCAACTCGGTGGCGTCGCCCAGCGGGGTGCCGGTGGCGTGACAGTCCACATAGTCGATGTCGGCCGGCGTCAGCCCCGCCTGCTCCAGCGCCGACAACATGGCGCGGGTCTGACCGCCCACCGCCGGCGCCAGGAAGCCGCTCTGGCGTCCGTCATTCGAGAGCCCGACGCCCAGGATCACCCCGAGGATGTTGTCTCCGGCGCGCTCCGCGTCGGAGAGCCGCTTCAGCGCAACCAAGGCGGCGCCTTGAGACGGCACCAGTCCGTCGGCTTCCGCGTGGAACGGACGAGACTGCCCTGACGGGCTGAGCGCCTGCAGCGACGTGAAACCCAGGTGCAGGAACAGGTCGTCCGATCCGTTGACGCCACCGGCGAGCATCACGTCGGCATCGCCGTCATGCAATGCGTCGCATGCGAGCTTGATGGCGTAGAGCGACGATGCGCAGGCCGCGTCGAGGGCGAAGACCGGGCCGTTCATCTCCATCGCGCCGGCGACCAGGTGCACGGGCAGCCCCGACGAGAACCGGTTACGCGGATCGTCGTTGCCCTTCCCTGTCCAAAACGCCTCGACGAACGCGGTACCCATCGTGCTGGGGTACGACAGATTTCCGACGATCAGGCCCGTGCGGGGCGCCGCGAGCGGACCGCCGAGTGCCTGCTGAGCGCATTGAGCGAGCCACGGGACGATCGGGTCCAGCTGGTCGAGATCGGGTATCCGCGCGGCGAATTGGCTCAGGTCGAACGAGGTGTCGACATAGCCTCCGGTCGCCGACGCGACGCGCAGGCCCGGTTTGTCGCTGGCCCGTAGCTTTCCCGGGTCCACCCCCGCCACCGATCGCGGGGGTGGGGGTCAGCAGACAGCGTCCGCTCAGCGATGCGTCGAACAGCTCCTCGGGTGTCGCTGCGCCGGGCAGCACACAACTGCGTCCGACGATCGCGACGGGTTCGAAACCGCTCACGCCGAAGTGTCCGCGGCGCCGCCCGCGGCGTAGAACTCGACACCTTCGAGCGTTGCGATGAGCGCACCGTCGGAGGTTTCGTACGCGATGTCGAAGTCGACCCGCTTGTCGTTGACCGGGTGTGCGGCCAACCGGCAGCGTCCGATAGTGCCGTCGCCGAACGCCCGGTGCAGAACAACACGCGCGATCCGGATCGGCAGCACCAGCGGGCGGCCCTGGGACGCGGCCCACACAATGCCCAACTGCAGTCCGCCGTCGACGCCGGCGGCGTCGATTGCCCAGCCGTCCTTCGGCCACCCGAGAGCGTCCAGGCTCTTGAGGTCCGCACTTCCGCCGACGGCACCGAACGTGTCGAGACGCTCGATCACCGCGAACTGCGGCCCGTGGAACAGGGGCCCGGCGTACGCCTCGTCGACGCTGACCGGCCACGCCGATCCGTACACCGGCGGAACCGACACTTGCGGGTCCGCTACCGCAGCGGTGTCGACGGTGGCACGGTAACGCGCCCGGCCCTGAGCGTCGCTGACCGACACCGCGTACTCGGAGCCGACGGGTTCGAAATCGATTCTGAGTGTTTGCTTTTCGCCCTCCGCGAAGGTCACACCGGAGAGCACCTGGAAATCACGGACCACCGGGCAGGTGTCGGCGACCAGGCCGCGAGCGGCGCGCAGAATCGCGTCGAGCGCGATCACCACAGGTACCACCACCCGGCCCCGGACCTGGTGATCGGTCAGCACCGGCAGGTCCTCGGCCGACACATCCCATTCCAGGTGCGCGGCCCGCAGTCGGGGCTCGGCGGGGGCGGCAACCACGACTGCGGTGGCCGACGAACGGCACAGCGCGTGGTCGGCGAAGAACTGTGCTCCTTCGTCGATGGGGATGACACCCACACCGCCGGCGAGGAATCGGTTCTTCAGCGTGGCGTCGACCATTCCGCCGTCCCATGGTCCCCAGCCGAATGCGCGGACGACACATTCGCCGTTGCGCCGCGCCGACTCGCGGGCTGCGATGGCCTCCAGTGCCGCATTGGCCGATGCGTATGCCGACTGTCCGGGATTGCCTGCTCGCGCCGCAATCGAGGAGAACAACGAGATGAAGCGCAGCTCGTCGGACGACGTCGCATCGAGGAGCGCTTCCGCGCCAACCACTTTCGTGCTGAACACCTTGAGGAATCCGTCGTCGTCGAGGTCTTCCAGGCGCTTGTCGGCGAGCACACCGGCACCGTGGACGACACCGACGATCGGTCCGAAATTCGCCCGGACCTCGTTCAGCACGGTGTCCAGCGCGGCACGATCGGTGATGCTGCCCGCGAAGTAGCGCGCCGGAGTGCCCTGCCGCTCTGCGGTGGACAGGGTGGCGCGGACTTCCCGCTCAGCCAGCAGGCTTTCGGCCTGGGCGCGTGCCTGCGGCAGGCTGAGCTGTTCGCCGCGGGCCCGTGCCGATGCCGCGAGCGCGGTGGCGATCTCGGCGGCCGTGGTGCCGGCCGGCTCGTCGGCACTCACGTCACGCAGGGGCGTGCGCCCCAGGAGTGCGAGGCGCAGACCGTGGCGTTTGGCCAGTGCCAGCGCCGACTCTGCCGTCACACCGCGCGCACCGCCGGTGACCAGGACAACGCCGCCCTGGGTGACGCTGATCGTCTCACCCTCGCCCACCGACGATTCGATGTCGTCGACGGCGACCAGCCGGGTGCCGTCCGCGCGCAGCGCCACCTCGATACCGCTACCGCCTTCGAGCAGTTCGGCAGCCAGTCGCTCGGCGTCCAGGCTTTCCATGTCGATGGCCCGCACGGATGCGTTCGGCCATTCCCAGCCTGCGGTCTTCACCAGGCTCGCGACTCCGACCGGTACGTCGGCAGCGACGAACCGAGCGCCCGTCGACTGGACGGCGACGAAAAGCCTTGTCGCAGCGCTGCTCCTGGCGACGCTGCGTGCGGCGTGGAATGCGCGCAGGTGCATCGCAACGCAGTCTTCGGGTGTGCGAGCCGCGGACAGGGCGGCCAAGCTGATGACGGCGCCCGCCTCGGCGGGTACCTCGTCGACAGCGCTGGCGTTGATGCCGCGAGCGGTCAGTGCGGTTTGCAGGGCATCGGCGAAGGCAGGGTCCTCACGGGTGATGAGGACGACGCCGTCGCGCAGGCCGGCCATCGCGAGACCGGTGGGCGGCGCGGCGCGCAGCTCGGCCTCGGTGCAGGACAGACCGACCGGAGCGGACGATGACACGGCCGTCTGCGGTGCCGCGGTGGGCTGTTCGGTGCGGTCACCGGAGGCGAATCCGGAGACGGTGTCGACCACGTCCTGCAGGGTGCGCAGGTTGGCCAGCTCCGAGGCCGGGATCTCCGGGGCACCCGGGAACTTTGCCTGCAACGCGGCGAGGATCTCGACCTGCTTGATCGAATCGATCCCGAGCTCGGCCTCCATCTCCATGCCCAACCCGAGCATGTCCACCGGATAACCCGTCTTCTCCGAAACAATCGACAGCACAACATCACCCGCAGACACGACGGGCACGGTCGCCACCGCGACGGCGGGTGCAGCTGCCGGCGCGGGTGCCGCGAATCCGGCGACGGTGTCGACCACGTCCTGCAGGGTGCGCAGGTTGGCCAGCTCCGAGGCCGGGATCTCCGGGGCACCCGGGAACTTTGCCTGCAACGCGGCGAGGATCTCGACCTGCTTGATCGAATCGATCCCGAGCTCAGCCTCCATCTCCATGCCCAACCCGAGCATGTCCACCGGATAACCCGTCTTCTCCGAAACAATCGACAGCACAACATCACCCGCAGCCGGACCCGCAACCACAGCCGGCGCAGCCACCGCAACCGAAGCAGCCACCGGCGCCGCAAACCCCGCCACCGTGTCCACCACATCCTGCAGGGTGCGCAGGTTGGACAACTCCGACGCCGGGATCTCCGGCGCACCCGGGAACTTCGCCTGCAACGCAGCCAAAATCTCGACCTGCTTGATCGAATCGATCCCGAGCTCAGCCTCCATCTCCATGCCCAACCCGAGCATGTCCACCGGATAACCCGTCTTCTCCGAAACAATCGACAGCACAACATCACCCGCAGCCGGACCCGCAACCACAACCGGCGCAGCCACCGCAACCGAAGCAGCCACCGGCGCCGCAAACCCCGCCACCGTGTCCACCACATCCTGCAGGGTGCGCAGGTTGGACAACTCCGACGCCGGGATCTCCGGGGCACCCGGGAACTTCGCCTGCAACGCAGCCAGAATCTCGACCTGCTTGATCGAATCGATCCCGAGCTCAGCCTCCATCTCCATGCCCAACCCGAGCATGTCCACCGGATAACCCGTCTTCTCCGAAACAATCGACAGCACAACATCACCCGCAGCCGGACCCGCAACCACAGCCGGCGCAGCCACCGCAACCGAAGCAGCCACCGGCGCCGCAAACCCCGCCACCGTATCGACCACATCCTGCAGGGTGCGCAGGTTGGACAACTCCGACGCCGGGATCTCCGGCGCACCCGGGAACTTCGCCTGCAACGCAGCCAAAATCTCGACCTGCTTGATCGAATCGATCCCGAGCTCAGCCTCCATCTCCATGCCCAACCCGAGCATGTCCACCGGATAACCCGTCTTCTCCGAAACAATCGACAGCACAACATCACCCGCAGCCGGACCCGCAACCACAACCGGCGCAGCCACCGGCGGCGCAGCCACCGGCGGTGCCGCAACCGGGGCGACCGGGGCGACGGAGACGGGGGCGACCGGCGGTGCGATCACCGGCGCGGCCGCAACCACGACCGGCGCAGGGGCAACCGCGACGGGAGCCGGTGCCGGGGCCAAAACCTGTTGCGGCGCAACGCTCGCCGTCACCAACGGAATCTGCGCAGTGGCCCTCGGATCGCCCACCACGTGGGCCATCATCTGGGTGGACATGTCCAGGAACGCCTGGTGACTGCGCGTGACGACATCCATGTAGCGCTGGTGCTGTTCGGCGGTCTCCTTCTGGATGCTGTCGATGACGCTCCACACATCACCCGACAGCGGCGCTTCGATGACCTCAGCTTGTACCTCCACCTGCTGAACCACCGGTGCCTGCTGGTGAATCACGGGCGCCTGCGCCTGCACCATCGGCGCCGGGACCGCAGCCGCGGGCGACTCCATGCGCTGAGCTGCCGGCGCGGGGGGCTGAGCTGCGGGCGCGGGTGCCGTGACGGCGGCCGGCGCCGGGCTGGGCGCGCTCACCCGGGTCCGCTTCGGGGTGATCGACACCTTGCCGTCGGCAGGCGGATACGGCTTTCCGAGGTTGGCCCCGCCGACCTTCACCGAATGCTTGGGGGCCGGAACGTACTGCAGTGGTTCCTCGTAGTGATCGAAAAGGGCGCCGAGATCCAGGGCCACGCCGTCGGCGGCCAACGCCGCGAGCCCGCGATGCCAACCGCGCAGCCCGTCGGCCTTCTGGTCGTCCAGGGAGATCGCCGCATGCGGAGTCGATCCGAGGATCTTCCCGACCAGTCCGGTCAACACCCGGCCCGGGCCGACCTCGACGAATCGCGTGACCCCGTCGCGCGCCATCGCCTCGATCATCTCGCGGAAGCGCACCATCTGCTGCACTTGATCACCGAGCTGGGTGGCGACCTCCTCGCCGTACTGCTGCGCGGTGGCGTTGGCGTACACCGGGAAGTTCGGCTGGCCGATCTTCAGAGTCTTCAGGTATCCGGTCAGCGGTGCGCAGCTCGAAGCCACGATCGGTGAGTGGAACGCCGAGGCGACCGGCAGACGAACGGCCGTCCAGCCCTTGGCTTTCGCCGCATTCTCGGCCCATGCGATATCGGTCTCATGACCGGCCAGCACCACCTGAGTCGGTGCATTGTCGTTGGCGACGACCAGCGATCCGTTGTCCGGCTGCGATGCCACCAGCGCGCGTACGTCATCGGCGGTCGCCGACACCGCCAGCATCGCACCATCCTTGCCCTGGCCCGCCTCGTTCATCAGCGTGCCGCGGGTCCGCGCCGTCTCGACGAGGCTCTCCATCGGCAGGACGCCGGCGGCCGCCAGCGCGGTGACCTCACCGAAGCTGTGGCCGGCGGCAGCATCGGCGCTCACACCGAGGAGATCGAGCAGCGCCAGTTGCGCGAGACTGGTTGCGGCGATGGCCGGTTGCGCGTTGGCCATCGCGGTGAGTTCCTTCTTCTGCGCGTCGGCCGCGGCGGCGTCGAACACCGGCTCCGGGAACACGACACCGGGGAGGTCGGCCAGATCGCCCTCGAGCCCGTCCCAGATCGCGAGCGCTTCGGGGAAGGTGAGTGCGAGGTCCCCACCCATCCCGACGTACTGGCTGCCCTGCCCCGGGAACAGGAATGCCGTCTTGCCGTCACGGGCCGGTCCGAGGCCCACGGCGATGTTGGCGTCTTTGAGCGACGAAACGGTGCCACCGGCCAGCGCGGTGCTCAGCCGGTCAGCAGTCGCGGCGAGCGATTCGGCGTCCGTCGCCACCAGCCCTGCGCGTGCGTGCTGCGCTGCGTCGAAGGCCTCAGCGGCATCGAACGCGATGCGGGCGAGGCTTTCGCCGGAGCGTGCCGCCGTGGCGATATCGGACGCGCGCTTCTGCAGCTCGGCCTCCGACGGTGCGCTGAGCACCACCAGTTCGCTCGGCAAGGTCCGCAGCCGCTTGGCGCGGTGCTCACCCTGATACTCCTCCAGCGTCACGTGGAAGTTGCTGCCACCGAAGCCGAAGGAGCTGACGGCCGCGCGCCGGGGCTGATCACCCTTACGCACCCAGGGCCGGGTCTGCGCGTTGATGTAGAACGGCGACTCTTCCATACCCATCGCGGGATTGGGACGGTCCACCTTCAGCGTGCCGGGCAGCGTCGAATGCCGAAGCGCGAGAACGGCTTTGATGAGCCCTGCTGCACCCGCCGCAGCCTTTGTGTGACCGATCTGGGACTTCACCGAGCCCAGCGCGATCCGCGCGGAGTTGTCGGTGAACACCGACTTCAGTCCGGCGAACTCCGCGACGTCGCCGGCTTTGGTCGCGGTGCCGTGGGCTTCGACCAGCTCGACCGTTGAGGGGTCGTATCCGGCGCGCTCGTAGGCACGGCGCAGCGCCTTGGCCTGTCCTTCGGAGCGCGGCGCATAAACACTGGATGCCTTGCCGTCGGACGACGAGCCCAGCCCACGGATCACCGCATGAATCTGGTCACCGTCACGCTCGGCGTCAGCGAGCCGCTTGAGGGCCACCATGCCGACACCCTCACCGATGATCGTGCCGTCGGCGCCTGCGGCGAACGGCCGACAGTCACCGGTCGCGGAGAAGGCCGGCGTCTTCGAGAAGCACATGAACATCATCACGTCGTTGAGTGCGTCGACGCCGCCCGTCAGTACCACGTCCGACTCATGCAGATACAGCCGATGCAGCGCCGACTGCAGCGCGGAAAGTGAACTCGCGCAGGCAGCGTCGGTGACGAAGTTGGCGCCCCCGAGGTTGAGGCGGTTGGCGACGCGACCGGCGATCACGTTGCCGAGCAGACCCGGGAAGGTGCTCTCCTGCCACGGCACGTAGTGGTCGGCGATGTCCTGACAGATCTCGTCGGCTTCGCTCTCGGACAAACCGTTTTCCAGCAGGGCTTTACGCCAGATCGGTCGCTGCATCCGCGAGCCCATCTGAACCACGAGTTCGGTCGTCGAGGCGACGCCGAGTACGACGTCCACCCGGTCCAGGTCGACATCGGCGCCGCTGCGCTGCACCTCGTCGAGCAGCTGCCGGGCGGCCACCAGAGCGAGGATCTGCCCGGTGTCCGTCGACGGTAATGCGTTGGGCGGCAACCCGAACTTCACCGGGTCGAAGTCCACGGGGTCGATGAAGCCGCCCCGCTTGCAGTAGGTCCGGTCCGGTGTCTTCGGGTCGGCGTCGAAGTAGTCCTCGATCAGCCAGTGCGAGGGTGGTACCTCGCTGATGGCGTCGCGACCGGTGGTGATGGTGCGCCAGAAGCCGTCGAGCCCAGACTCACCCGGGTAGATCGCCGACATGGCGACCACCGCGATAGGAGTTGCAGTGGGCTGGTGCGTGTTGTCAGTCAAGATAACCCTTATCCGAGAGGACGTGGACGAAAATCGAAGGACGCAGCGGGCATCGCGACGCCCGCTGCACGCAACTGGCCGGCACGGGTCACCGTCGCAGCTCCCTCGAGCAGGTTGAGCGCGATCTGGCGAACCGTCCGCGCTTCCACTGGCTCGAGGAAACTCCCCCGAACCCATTGGTTGAAGGCCCCCATCGCGGGCCCGCACCAGATCTGGTAATCGCCGCGGCGGGCGGTGTTGCCGTCGCGTGCCCACTGCGAACCCGTGAAGAGGTACCACCGGAACACCAGCGCCATGCGATGTTTCGGATCCGCCGCCGCGCGCTCGACCTGCCGCGGGTCGCTGTTGGCGAAGAACGCCTCGGTGTCCGCCCAGATGTCGGCGACGCTGCGGCCGAGGACCGTCTTCTCCAGATTCGCGAGCTCCTCGGCCGGAGCCTCCTCCAGCGAGGAGTAGCGACGGTAGAAGTCGGCCAGCCGGTGGCCGCGTTGAGCGAACATGGTGCCGCGCTTGAGAACCTGCACCGTCACGCCCATCTCGAACATGTCCGCGGCCGGCGCCATCGCCACATCGGTCGATTCGGCCATCGCCAGCAGCGCTCGCGCGTCCGGCGAGAGACCGCTTTCCACCGCGGACTGGTTGACCGAACCGGTCAGCACGTACGCGGCTCCGGCGGCGAAGGCGGCGGCGACCGCGGCGGGTGTTCCCAATCCGCCCGCGGCACCGACGCGCGGCAGAACCGGATAGTGATAGGTGGCCGCGATTTCGTCGCGCAGGCTGATCAGCCGCGGGAGAAGCACAGTCAGCGCGCGGTTGTCGGTGTGGCCACCGGAGTCCGCTTCGGCGGTGATGTCTTCCGCGATCGGGATGCCGGCGGCCAGCGCGGCCTCTTCCGCGGTGAGCCGGCCCTCGGCGACCAGTGCGTTCAACATGGCTTCCGGGGCGGGCGAGAGGAACTGCCGGGCGACCTCGTCGCGGGACACCTTGGCGAAGATGTGCCCGGACCGCACGATCTGACCGTGTGCGTCGCGGTGTAGACCCTTCGCCGCGTAGAGGACGACGGCCGGCGTGAGACGCATGAATGCAGACGCGGAGACGTAGCGGACACCGAGCCGATGGAACAGATCCACCGTGGCGAGTTCGACGCCGTCGCTCTGGACGTTGTGGATCAGGTTCGCGCCCCACCCGCTGGCATTCGGACCCAGCGCGGCCTGAATTTCACGCAGGCCCGCTTCCACGGTGGCCAGGTCCAGCCCGGCGCTTCCGTAGAACGCCATCACCCCGGCGCGCACTCCCTCGACCGTCATCTGGGGTGTCGCGATACCGCGGGCCATCTCGCCGACCACATAGGGAAACCGCACACCGTGCGTCGCGGTGAAACTACGGTCGCCGAGCCATTCGGGATAGATCGGCGGCAAGACCGCGAGGACGTCGTGGCGCATGAGCTCCGGCGTAAGCACTCCGGCACCGTCGAGAACCACGGTGCGGGGCCCGTGCGCCGACGCCACGACTGCGACTGGCCTGCGTATTGCGGCGAGCGCCTCGGTGACATCCGACCCATCGAGCAACGCCGGAGAGGCGCCATTGGTCGGATGAGAGTTAGCCAACGTCGCCTGCATGAGGTGCGACTCTAGCTTTACGCGCGCGACAAATCTTGGTTTTAGAACACGTTCATGCGACCGGCGGCCTACCCGGCGGTAACTCTGAGACGACCCTACGCCGCCACTCCCAGACACCGTTGCCGAAATGACATGTCGCTGGTGCTTTTATCACCAGTTCTACGAATTCCGTTGTCGGGGGTGCAGCAAAACAGGTGGTGACCCAATTCTCAGGAATCAAGACCGTCCTGATCGGGTCCGTCGTGGCGATGCGCAAATGCCATAACCACGTTTACGGTGTGAGGTTAGGCTTCCCGGCGCAACGATTCCGGCCGACCGGGAAACCGGCCAAACGCGGAGTCAGTAATTCATGCAGGTGTTCGCGACCTGCGTAATCTGTGGGCCGATCTGCGCGAAGATGAGCGCATTCAACTGTGGGTTCCCTGCTTGCTGTTGCGCCAGTGCCTGCTGGCGCTGGTCGGTCGACATGGCGAGGAACTGCTGAATATTCGACTGCATATCGGGCCGAGCGTTGAGCTGTTTACCCAGGGCCGGCGCCTCCGCATTCAAGGCGGCCGTCACCTGCGCGTAGGTGCACGACGTGTTAGCCAGCGCATCCATGATCGGATCTGCCGAAGCGGGCGCCGACGGAGCAAGCGGAAATAGTGCGATCAGACTTCCAACAACGACGACTCGTCGTAGGCACCGCGCTGAGTTCATGGACGAGTGCCCTTCTATTTGCCACAACTGCCACGTCTTGAGAAGCCGCCAGTTAATCACGGTGCTCTTGCGCGGTGCGGAAAACGCCTCAACTCACAGGCGGCGGCGGGCTCACAAGCCCGATTTTCGGTCGTCCCGGTGCGCCCGCTGCAGTTCCCGCTCGGCATCCTCGAGCGCCTGACGCGCCATGCGCAACCGCTCCAGCAGGTCATCGCTCTCGTGCTTCCGGCGATCGGCTGCCCGCGCCTCCTCCATGGAGTTCAGCACGATGCCGATGAACAGGTTGAACACCAGGAAGCTGAGGATGACGGTGTAGCTGATGAAGAACAGCACCGACCAGGGCGACACCTTGAGCCCCATGTCCACATTCTCGGGCAGGTTCTCCAGCGTCAGCATCACGTACATGGTCATCATTCCCCGGCCCAGGTTTCCGAAGTGCTCGGGAGAGTAATTGCCGAAGAACAGCCAGCCGAGCATTCCGTAGATGTAGATGAGCACCGCAGTGGCCGCCGCGAGTGACGCCACCCCGGGAATGCTTCGGGCGATCGCGCCGAAGGCGAGATGCAGATCGGGTAGGAACCGCACGATCCGCACGATCCGCGCCAGGCGAACCAGGCGCAGCAGCATCGCGGTCGCCCGCAGGCCGGGAATGAAGGACGCCGCGATCACGACGAAATCGAAAACGTTCCAGGGGGTCTTGACGAACTCGCGGGGGCGCCAACCCGCCGCCGTGAACCGGATCAGCAGTTCGACAACATAGATCGCGAGGATGACGTTGTATCCCACGTCGAAGGCGTGATCGAGTCCGTCCGACACCGTCGGGAAGGTTTCCGCCCCCAGCATGGTGGCGTTGACCATGATCACGATCACGATCACGGTTTCGAAGATCGGATTGCCCACCAGCCGTCGGCACAGCGCCACGGCAGTCGGCACGGGCTTGGGCGTCGGCGGCTCAGGCGACGTGGTGGGTTGCACGTTTAGTGCATAGCAAAGGTCGGCGGCACCCACCTGCCGAACCGCTGGGCGACATCGGCCAATCCGGGGTTACCGCCGGTGTGAGCGTCTAGCGTCACCGCCATGCGTGGGGTCGGGCGCCGCGGGTTCTTGTTGGGCTTTGGCGCGCTCGCCGCGACACCGCTTTTGCCCGGGTGTGGCGGCGCGAACGAGAAGGGCCGCGATCATGTCGTGGTCATCGGCGCCGGATTCTCCGGACTCGCGGCGGCGCGGAAGCTGGCCGACGCCGGCCTGCGAGTGACGGTGCTGGAAGCGCGGGACCGGATCGGCGGCCGCACGCGAACCGACACCTCGCTCGGGGTGCCCATCGATATCGGCGCGTCATGGATTCACGGCACCGAGAGCAACCCCCTCACCAAGCTTGCCCAGGATGTCGGGGCCAAGACGGTACCGACCGATTTCGAGGACTTCGTCCTGCTCGAGGATCACCGGCCCGTCGACAAGAAGGCCGCCGCGGCGTCGGCCGAGGACTGGCACCGGATCGCCCGCGAACTCGACGACCGCAGCGGTGACGCCTCGGCCACGGAGTCGGTGGCCGACGGCCTGATCGGTATCGCCAACCTCGACGATCCGTTGGTCGCATGGAACGTCACCTCCCGCATCGCGGGCGAGTACGCGGCCGACCCGGCTCAGATGTCACTGCGCTGGCTCGGCAGCGAAGGACAGTTCAAGGGTCCCGACGTCATCCTCCCCGGCGGCTACACCCAGTTGTCCCAGTCCATCGCGAAGGGCCTCGACGTCCGTCTGGGCACTGAGGTCACCCGCGTTGCGCACGGCGGCGATCAGGTTCGCATCGACACCTCACAAGGCACCGTCACCGCGGACCGGGTGATCGTCACCGTTCCGCTCGGAGTCCTGAAGGCCGGAACCATCGCCTTCGACCCGCCGCTGCCCGACGCCAAGCAGGGCGCCATCAAGCGCCTCGGATTCGGCTTGTTGAACAAGGTCGTCGTGGCTTTCGACGCGCCGTTCTGGCCGGAACCCACACCGATGATCGGCCTCGTGGGTGACAACCAGCCCGTCACCGATCTGGTCAACGGACTGGTCTTCGCCGGCAAACCACTGCTGGTGGGGTTGCGCGGTGGGCAGGCCGCCTGGTCGCGTGAGTCGATGTCGGACTCCGATGCGGTGAAGGAACTGATCACCGCGATCGACGCCCCCAACCCCACCGGGTCCATCGTGACGAAGTGGGGAACCGATCGATACGCCCGCGGCTCGTACAGTTTCATCGCCGTCGGGTCGAGCCCGGACGACATGCAGGCTCTCGGCGAGCCCGTCGGCGAGCGGCTGATGTTCGCCGGCGAAGCCACCAATCCCGAGTGGTTCGGCACGGTCCACGGTGCTTACCTGAGCGGCCTGCGGGAAGCCGACCGCGTCCTCGCATAATTCGTCGGTATTTTTTGCCGCCCAGCGGCTATCCCCCACGCCATGACTGCTGACGCGCTGGCGCACGACACCGAGACCAAGCTGAAGCGGAAGATCACCGGGCCGCTGCTGTACCTGTTCATCCTCGGCGACGTGCTCGGCGCGGGCGTCTACGCGCTCATGGGTGTGCTGTCCCAGAAGGTCGGCGGCGTGCTGTGGGCGCCGCTGCTGATCGCGATGCTGCTTGCGCTGTGCACCGCAGGCTCCTACGCCGAGCTGGTGACCAAGTATCCGCGGGCCGGCGGCGCGGCGGTCTTCGCCGAGCGGGCCTTCCACCGCCCTGCCATTTCCTTCCTCGTCGGTTTCAGCATGCTCGCGGCGGGAGTGACCAGCGCGGCGGGCCTGGCCCTGGCGTTCGCCGGTGATTACCTCAAGACGTTCATCGACGTGCCAGCGGTGCCGGCCGCAGTTGTCTTCCTGCTGTTGGTTGCGTGCCTGAACGCCCGGGGTATCAGCGAGTCGGTCAAGAGCAACACCGTGATGACGGTGGTCGAGCTCAGCGGATTGGTCATCGTCGTGGTCGCGGTCGCCATCCTGATGAGCCATGGCGGAGGGGACGTCTCGCGGGTCACCGCCTTCCCACCGGACTCATCGCCGGCGCTGGCGATCCTGGGCGCGGCGATCGTGGCGTACTACTCCTTCGTCGGGTTCGAGACGTCGGCCAATGTGGCCGAGGAGATTCGCGACCCGAGCCGGGTCTACCCGCGGGCGTTGTTCGGGGCGCTCGTGACGGCAGGTGTGGTGTACACCCTGGTTGGGTTGGCCAGCGCGGTCGCCCTGCCCTCCGACGAGCTGTCGAAGTCATCGGGTCCGCTGCTGTCGGTCGTCGCCGCCTCGGGCGTCGGCATCCCCGACAAGGTCTTCAGCCTCATCGCACTCGTCGCCGTCGCCAACGGCGCGTTGCTCACGATGATCATGGCGAGCCGCCTGACCTTCGGCATGGCCGAGCATCGACTGCTGCCCAGCGCGCTGGGGGCAGTTCTCTCCAATCGGCGCACACCGTGGGCAGCGATCGTTGCCACCACGGTCGTGGCGATGGCGCTGACCTCGATCGGCGAACTGTCGACGCTGGCCGAAACCGTTGTGCTGCTGCTGTTGTTCGTCTTCATCTCGACCAATGTCGCGGTACTCGTGTTGCGCCGCGACACGGTGAGCCATTCGCATTTCCGGGTCTGGACCCCGGTGCCGGTGCTGGGCGTCGCGTCGTGCCTGCTGTTACTCACCCAGCAGAGCGCCAAGGTGTGGCTCTTCGGCGCGATCCTGCTCGCGGTCGGCCTCCTACTGCATCTAATCGCCGCGCGCCGTGGCGCCAACAACGGCCGCGCCGACTGAACGCGTCAAGAATTTGATGTTCAGGGAGCACGAGCTGGGGGTATAGCAATGTCTCCTTTCTCCTTAGGAGACGCCGATGACCGCCACCACCGAGACGCCGACAAGTTCGGAGGCTCAGTCGCTGTTGGTGATGGTCGAGCGATTGCGGGCCAAACTGGTCAGAGAGCGGGCCGGACTGGCGCGCCAGCTTCGCGAGCTGTCCCATCGGGTGGAAGGCATCGACCGCCAACTCGACGATCTGACGGTCAGCGCCGAGTGGTTGGCCGCGATCGCCGCACAGCCCACCGATGAGCTGTCCGCGTAGATCCGTTCCGATACGGTGGGCTACACCGTGACCGAACACAACCCGCCCGAGCCCGATCGGCCCGACCAGCCGGCGACACCGCCGCGGCCGGAACACCGTGGCGAGGACATCGCTTTTCCCGAGTGGTTCCGGAAATTCTGGCGCAATCTGCTGGGGCCCAGAGACCCCAGCTGAACTGCGGCGCGCCCGCGCGCCGTCACTTACGATGCATCCATCGTGAGCCAGCCATCCACTTCCGCCGAGACGGATTCCCTCTCTCGCAGGCAGATCGTCCTCTTGGTGGCGGCTCTGGTCTTCTCGCTGATGTCGTTCTCGCTGAACGCCACCATGCTCGCCCCGGCCGTCCGCGACATCAACGACACCTTGGGTCCCGGTGCGTTCGTGGCGATGTCGACGCCGTTCTATCTGGCCGGGGCGCTCGCCAACGTCGTCTTGATCCGCTGGAGTGACTACATCGGACGCAAGCGCGTCCTGATCGGCATCGTGGTCGTGATGTGCATCGGCACCGTGCTGTGCCTGAGCACTTCGCTCCCCATCGTCGTGATCGGCAGGTTCCTGCAGGGCGCGTCCAACATCACCTACGGTCTTGCCTTCCTGATTCTTCGAGCACGCTTGTCCGGCGCGACATTTGGCGTGTGCTGCGGGGTGATGGCCTCCATCAACGGCGGGGTGGCCGGCGGCGATGCGTTCCTGGCCGGCATCATGACCGACGCGTTCGGCTACCGCTCGATCTTCGCCCTGATCCTCGTGGTCGGTCTGATCGCCGTCGCCTTCGTGTGGAAATGGGTTCCGGCCGACGACGGCGCCCGCGCGGAGGGCCGGATGGACTGGGTCGGCGCCGCTTTCATCGGCCTGACCGTCGGCGGGATCACCATGTTCTTGTCCAACGGCGGGCACCAGGGGTGGGTGTCGGCACCCGCGCTGATCTGGCTGACGGCAGCCGTTGTGGGTTTCCTCGCCTTGGTCGTGGTGGACAGGCGGGTGGAACATCCCCTCGTCGCGCTCAAGCACATGCGTTCGCGTGAGGCCTGGCCGCTGCTTGTCGTCACCATTCTGGTGATGGGGTCGTTCATGGTGGTGCTCGGCTTCATCGTGCCTGCGATGGCCGAAGACCCGGATTCCGGCTTCGGCCTCAACGCGACGACAACGGCGCTGCTGTTCCTGACTCCCGGTGCGGTCGTGCAGGTCATCACCGCACCGTTCATCGGACGCTTGGCGGTTCGCATTGGATTCGTCACCGTCCTGCGGGCCGGGATCGTGGCCACGATCATCGTGGTCGCGCTGACGGCGGCTTTCGCCGACCATAAGTATGTGGTCGCGGCGCTGATGGTGGTATTCGGATTCACCTGCACCGCAGTGATACTCACGCCGTTGAGCTCACTTGGCGTGCTGCAGGCATCCGACGAGGCACCCGGGGCGCTGCCCGGCATCGCCAATGCCAGCTACGGCATCGGCTTCACGCTTGGCTTCGCCTGGGCCGGGCCGATCGTCGGCTCGGGCACGGATTCCAGCTTCCAGCATGCGTTCTGGATCGCCGTCGGAATAGGTGTCGTGGCACTGGTATTCAGTCTGATCCTCCGCCCGAAACCGCTCACTGACGAAGCTGCCGCCCCCGCCGATTCGACAGCTCACCAGACATCGCCCTGACCGACGGCGGCAGCGGCGTTGCGGAATCGCAGTCCGGCGCCCGGCGCGGCTCGCCGTAGACGCATGTCAGCGGGACCACGCCCGCCCATGCTCCGGCTGCCACGTCTTCCTCGCCGTCCTCGGGCCACCCATCGCCGATTTTCAGTGACCAGTTGTCATCGCTGATCCCCATCCGCAGCACCATGGTCGCGGCCAGCTCCTTGCGCGAACTCGCGCGAAGCTCCGCCACCCGGCCCGGGATGAAGGTGTCGGTCAGCGTCTCGAGGTAGCGAACCTTGTCGGATTCCTCGATCATGTCGAATGTTCCGAACAATGTGGCGCTGCGGAATTGGAACGATGACTCAAAGCCGCTACGCGCCACCAGGACTCCGTCCAGGGCGGTGATCGAGACCGCGGCGGCCGCGCCGTCGGCGAGCTGACGCAGCCAGGGTGAGCCCGTTGATCCGTGGATCACCAGTTCATCGCCGATCCGGGCGAAGCCTATCGGGAATATCACCGGGTGTCCGTCGCGGACCAGCGCGACGGTCGCCAGCGGAGTGGCATCGAGAAGCTCGTCGAGTCGCGAACGTTCGGTGTTCTGCTTCTCCGGTAGGCGGCTGACCCTGGTCGACGGTTGCGGCATGCGATTACTGTCGCACGGCTCGCAGCGCGCCGGGGGTCAGGTCCCCCAGCGTCGGGTAGCCGTCGATGGCCATGATCAGATCGGTCTCGGCCAGCAGCGAGCGCAGCACGTGCACGATCCCGTCGGTGCCGGCCAGCGCCGCGCCGTAGGCGTAGGGGCGACCGATGCCAACGGCCTTGGCGCCCAACGCCAGGGCCTTGACGATGTCGGCGCCCGAACGGATCCCGGAGTCGAAGAGCACCGGCACGTCACCGGCTGCCGCCACCACGTCAGGAAGGCAGTCGATGGCCGGCACACCGCCGTTGGCTTGCCGGCCGCCGTGATTGGAACAGTAGATGCCGTCGACACCGGCGTCGATCGCACGCCGGGCGTCATCTGGATGGCAGATGCCCTTGAGGATCAACGGCAGGGACGTCAGCGATCGCAGCCAGGTCAAGTCGTCCCATGTCAGCGAGTTGCCGAAGTTGCTGACCCAAGACAGCACGGCGTTGCGGGGGTCGGCGTCGATGTCGGCGTCGACCTTGGCGCGGAAGACCGGGTCGCTGATGTAGTTGGACAGGCACATGCCGCGCAGCTGTGGGAAGTTGGCGGTGGAAAGGTCGCGCGGCCGCCAGCCGGGCACCCAGGTGTCCAGCGTGACCACGATTCCGGTGTAGCCGGCGGCTTCGGCCCGGCGCACGAAGCTCTCCGCCATCTCGCGATCGGTGGGGGTGTACAGCTGGAAAAGCCCTGGCGTGTCGCCGAATTCGGCAGCGACGTCCTCCAGCGGATCCATCGTCAGCGTGGACACACACATCGGCACCCCGGTGCGGGCGGCAGCCCGCGCGGCGGCGAGGTCGCCGTGGTGGTCCTGGGTGCACAGCCCGATCACCCCGATCGGCGCCATGAACACCGGGGCGGGCCAGCGCCGTCCCCACAACTCGACGGACAGGTCGCGCTCGGTGGCGCCTACCAGCATGCGCGGTATCAGGCCCCACTGTTCGAAGGCGCTGACATTCACCCGCTGGGTGCGCTCGTCACCGGCGCCGCCAGCGACGTAGGACCATATCGACGGTGGAAGGGCTTGGGCGGCACGGGCTTCCAACTCGTCGAATGACATCGGCAGGCTGGGCACCGTACCGGTCAGGCCCTGGAAGTAGATCTCGATCTGGTAGTTGCCGTACGGCTGGGTCATCGGTGATCCTCCTGGCGCGACATCGACGTGATGACGAGTTCCACTCGAAGTTCTACGCCGAAACTCCGGTTTGGGCGGAAACCTCATCGACAAGCTCGGCGACCCGGCGCACCTGGTCGATGTCGCTGCTGGTCGGGATGAGGTGCACCTCGCTGGTGCCGATCTCGGCGAACCCGCGCAGCACCGCGACCAGTTCCTCCTCGGTACCGGCCCAGCCGGAGGTCGGCGCGATCACGTCGACGTACTCCCGCGGGATCCAGTTCATGTAGTGGCGCAGATGCTGGATCACTTGCTGGCGGGGTGCGTCTCCGTCGCCCAGCGCGAACCAAAACGACGTCGCCAGATGGGGTTTGGGCTTGCCCGCGGCAGCCCACGCGTCGCGGGCGACGTCGAACAGCGCGTTTTCCTTCTCGAGGTCGAGGTCCATCGAGATGCCTGCCAGGCCCTCGGCCCACGGCGCGGCACTGCGCACCGTCTTGGGCCCCGTGGTGCCGACCAGCAGCCGTGGGCCGCCCTCGCGGGCGGGCCGGGGTCCGACGGGCAGCACCGACTCGGTGATCTTCTCCCCCGCCCACACCCGCTGCATGATCGCCACTCGCTCGGCCATGTCACGCATGGTCTGCGTCTTCGGGTCGGCGCCGACGGCGCGATAGTCCTCGTGCCGGCCCCCGACGCCCAGACCGACGGTCAGCCGTCCGCCGCACAGCAGGTCCCCGGTCGCGAGGCCCTTGGCCAGCATCACCGGATCGTGCAGCTGCGGTACGACGACGGTCGCCACCAGCGGCACCCGCTCGGTCCAGCCGGCCAGGGCCCCCAACAGCGTCAGGGAATCGGGGTTGCCGAACGCGATCCGCTCCCCCCAACACAGCGAGGAGAACGGTCCCTCGTCGATCGTCTGCGCCCAGTGCTTGAGGATGTCTGCGTCAACGTCCGGTTCCATCACCGGCAATGTCATGCCAATCTGCACGCTCGCGATTCTGGCACGGCGCGGGCGGCCGCCCGCGCCGATCCGACCTACTGACATAGATCCGGGCGACTGACAGGATGGAACACATGCCGATCGCCACTTCCGCCGTCGCCCATGTGCGGCTGACCGTCACCGACATCGACGCCTCGCGCCGGTTCTACGACAGCGTGTTCGGCTGGCCCATCTACGCCGAGTTGCCTGCGAACGCCGATGCCGCAACCCGCGAGCAGCTTTCATTCCTGTTCGGTGGCGTCATCTACAACATCGGCGACAACCTGATCGGGTTGCGACCCACCGGCACCGGCGCCTTCGACGAGGACCGGGTCGGCCTCGACCACCTGGCGTTCGTCCTGCCCAGCCTGGATGCCCTGGAGCAGGCCGCCGCCCACCTTGATTCCCTGGGCATCGCGCACGAGCCGATCAAGGACATCGGCATTGCCTACATCCTCGAGTTCCGCGACCCCGACAACATCGCTCTGGAGCTCACCGCCCGCAAGTAGCGTTTGCCCAACGAGAGGTGTAGTCAAAGATGTCGAAACTTGAGCGCAGCGAACATTCGGTGTCGTTGCTCGACGGTGAGATCGTTGAAGAATCGGATCTCGGTTCGATCCGCCGCGTCACTGCGGACAACCTGCCCATCCTGTCCGGCCTTTCGATCAAGCGCCTGGTGATCAATCCGGGTGCGATGCGTACGCCGCACTGGCACGCGAACGCCAACGAATTGGCCTACTGCGTCACCGGAAATTGTCTGGTCTCGGTTCTCGACAGCGGCAGCCAGTTCTCGTCGTTCACGATCAGCTCCGGCGAGATGTTCCATGTCGACTCAGGCTCGTTGCACCACATCGAGAACATCGGCGAGGAACCCGCCGAGTTCATCCTTTCGTTCCGGCACGAGCGGCCCGAGGACTTTGGCCTCGGAGCCGCGTTCGGCGCGATGACAGATGCGGTATTGGGCAACACCTACGACCTGCCGGCTTCCGACTTCGCGAAGATCCGCCGCGACACCACCGACCGGAAGCTCGCTGCACGCGTTGGGGATCCGTCGATTCCGAGCACCGCCCACTTCAACGATCCGCACAAATTCGGGGTCGAAGCGCAGAGCCCGCCAGTCGGCAGCGCAGTCGGATCGGCACGCCTGGCCCGGGTCCAGTTCTGGCCCGCCCTCAAGGACATGTCGATGTACTCACTTCGGATCCGTGAAGACGGAATGCGCGAACCGCATTGGCATCCGATCACGGCGGAGATGGGCTACGTCGCGTCGGGAAGTTCGCGGATGACGGTCATGGACCCCGACGGAACATTGGACACCTGGTATCTGGAGCAGGGTGACATGTACTTCATCCCTCGCGCATACCCTCACCACATCGAGGTGTTCGATGCTCCCGACCTGCATTTCGCGATCTTCTTCGACCAGCCCACCCCTGGCGATATCGGGTATCGGGCGTCGGCGAGCGCGTACTCACGCGAAGTACTCGCTGCGACGTTCAACGTCCACATCGACGACCTGCCCAATTTCCCGTTCACCAAGGCCGATCCGCTGATCGTCAACCGGATCAACCCGCTTGACCCACGCGACTAGGCGTCGAACCACCGCCGAGATCGACGTTTCGCTGCCTGGCACTCGAACTTTCGCGGCGAAACGTCGGTTTGGGCGTGGGGACGTCAGCGAGCGGGGTCCTTCTGGGCGCGGATCGGCCCGGCGCTGGGCGGCGGGTTGAGCAGATTGCCCCGCAGGCTGCCCCGCGCGGTACGCACCGCAACCAGCAGCCAGGTGCTCAGCAACCCGGCGTAGGCGATCACCGCCGCGACCTTGAACGCCGGCAGGTTGGTGTGCACCGCCAGTTGGGCGGTGCCGGTGACGAACGTGCCCACCGGGAAGGTGAGACTCCACCAGGTCAGGGCGAACGGCATGCCGCGGCGCAGGGTGCGAACGGTCAGGGAGGCGGCCAGCGCGATCCACAGCATCGCGAAGCCCCACACCGGAACTCCGAAGATGACGGCGAACGCATTCAGGTCCTCAGCCAGCCCCGGCTCGACGGCCGTTGCGGCGACGTGGCCGAGAAGCCCTGCGGCGGTGATGGATTGACCGAGTGGGCCGAGCACGATCCACAGCGTGGGAACCCGGGCGGTTCCCGAGGTTCCATAGAGAGCCAGGCGGCTCCAGATCAGTGTGATGATGATGAACGCGGCAACCAGGGATAGTCCGAACATCGCGTAGCAGCCGTACAGCATGGTGGTGCGACCGGTTCCCGGCGCCATGTGCGGAATGAGCAACGCGCCGGCGGCCGCCGAGACCATCGGCGGGACAACCGGCATCAGCCAGCCGCCGAACGCGGCGTCGGGTTCGACGTTGTGCTGGGTGAACATCAGGAACGGGATGCTCACCGCGGTGAACAGTCCGCCCACCGTGCCGGCTGTCCACAGCACCCAGTCCAAATCGACGGCGAGCCGCTCGCCGATCAGATCTCGGCCGATCAGCACCGCACCGGTGCCGACGGTGAGTAGCGCCATCGGCGCCGCACCGTAGAAGTGCGCCATCTGCGGATTGCGGGCATGGGTGCGCGCGACGGTGGGATGGCGCAGCCAATGCAGGCCGACTATCGCGATCAGCACGACGAGCAGCGTCGCGGCGATCACCCAGACCACCTCGGCGAACCCGCGCAATCCGGGGAGTTGGATCGGCAGCGTCGCACCCGCGGTCGCGACGATTCCGGTGCCCATCACCGATGCGAACCAGTTGGGCCCGATGTTGCCCAGCACTTCGACCCGGGTCTGCGGTGTTGCCATAAGCAACAGACGGTACGGCATCCGACGGCCGCGACCGGGTAGGCCGGCGATCATTGCACGGGATGACCCAAAGTGCTTGACTGGCAAGGGTAATGGCAATCGAGCTGAACCACACCATCGTCGCCGCACATGACAAGCAGCAGTCCGCACACTTCCTGACCGAGCTGTTCGGGCTACCGGATGCGGTGCCGTTCGGACATTTCCTCGTCGTCAGCCTCGAGCACGGGCTGAGCCTGGACTTCGCCGACGTGCCTGCCGATGAACCAATTCACCCGCAGCACTACGCCTTCCTGGTGTCCGAGGACGATTTCGACGCGATCTACCGCAAGATCTCCGATCGGAAGCTGCCGCACTGGGCTGATCCCCGAGCCGCCCGGCCCGGGGAGATCAACCACAACGACGGCGGCCGCGGCGTCTACTTCCGCGACCCGGCGGGGCACTACCTGGAGATCATCACCCGGCCCTACGGGTCGGGTACCGGCTGACCGTTGTGCCCGCGCCGGTTCTCCTGCCGCAGGTAGTCGTGTGCCAGATCGGCAACGTGGGCCGGCAGTTGCCCGCTGGCCACATCGGCCACGCTGGTCTCCTCCAGCACTGAGCGCATGCTGGCGCGCAGCGCCCGCCACACATCGGTCAGTGCCGCGGTGGGTCCGCTGTAGGGCAGGTCGCCCAAGCCGATGTCACGCACGCTCGCCAACGGCCCGTCGATGCAGCGCAACACGTCGGCGATGCTGATCTCGGCGGCCGGTCGGCCCAGCTCGTAACCGCCGTCGCGGCCGCGGTGGCTGCGCACCAGCCGGTCGGTGCGCAGACCGGACAGGATGTCGACCAGGAATTGCGCGGGGATGCCCTGGGCCTTCGCCAGGTCTTCAGTCTTGACCAGCACGCCCGAGTCGACTGACGCGAGCTGGATCATGGCGCGGACGGCGTACTCCGCCTTCGCTGACATCCGCATTCCGCGAATTCTGCCACTGCCTGGTCGGCAGCAGGCTCACGAGGCGTCTGATGCCGGTGCGGGTGTGGCGCCGGTGCGCTGCGGGGCGCGGTGCGGCGTGAGCGCCTTGCGCAGGGTGTCGGCGAACCGATCCAGCGAGGTACGGACCTGGGTGGCCGAGTTCTCGACCCGCTGCTGAACCGGGGATTGCGGAGCTTTGGTGCGCGGCACCGCCTTGTTGCCGTCGCTCAAATCCGTCGCGCCGTTGGGGGCCGTCGGCTTGGTGTCGGGACCGGTGACCGTGCCGGCGTCGGTGGCGTCGGCCGATGTCTCAGGTTTGGTCGATGTCTCGGGCTCGGTGGAGTTCCCCGGCTTCGAGGATGCACCGGGTTTAGCCGTGACGCTCAGACCGCGACGGTGGCCCAGCGTGCGCCGCAGCGAGGCCACGCTGTCGGCGACTGCCGAGAGGGTGACAGTCGGGGTCGCTTTCGGCCTAGTGGGCGCGGGCCGCCGCAAGATGTCCGTCAGTTCGGTCAGCCGCTGACGGACCTCGGTGCGGATCGCCTTGACGATCTTCGACGGCGGCCCGACGGGCACCGCGACCACCCGAAGGGCGGTGGTGATGGCGGCGTCGACGTCACCGTCGGTGAGCGCGGCCAGCGTGTCCGCGATCAGCCGCGGTTTGGCCACCGCGATCCGGGCGGCCGCGACCGTGGCCTCGACGACCTGCACGCTGACATAGCCGACGTAGTCGGCGACCGACGTCACGGCATGCTGCAGGGCGCGATCCTCGATGACCGCCGGGGACGCGCTGGCTGACGGAATGGTGGCCGGCTTACCGCTGAGCAGATCGGCGACCGCTGTCGCCGGCACCGGCGACTGGGGGGACGGGACGGGCATCGGCGTCGGTGTCCCGGAAACGTCGCTCCAGAATGCTTCGTCCACCGCCCGACCGCTGAGCATCGTGACATTGGTGACGACGCCGGCGACGACTCTCTTCAGCGGGTCCGCCGGACTGGTGCCGCTGGCGTCTCGCGTCAGGGTCTCGAGCAGAGCCCGGTCGAGAGCGGTGGTCGATGCCGTGCTGTCTGCCGACAGTTTCACCGGGGGAACCCGGACATCCGAGGGGGTGCCGACACCGGGTTGGCGACGACAACGGTCGCGCCCACCAGGGCTACTCCAGTCGTGAAAATCGCACCAATGCCGCGCCGCACCGCGTGCTCACCTCCCGGCACTCAGGCCAATTGCGGCCTTAAGAATACCTGAGAGGAAACTTAGAGAGAAAGACCCAATTGCTATTCGAGTAATTCACTTAATTTGACGAAGGGGAAAACAGAGCGCCCCTCCTTTTCGAAGAGCTCGAAAAGGAGGGGCACCCCATCGATGCCGCGGATTACCCCGCGGACTTGCTGGCCGAGGCCTTGGCGGGCCGCTTCGAGCCGGCGACGCCCTTCTTGGCGCTGGACTTGCCTGAACTTCCAGTCTTCGCGTTGCTGTGGTTGGAGTGGTCGGAGGCGGAAGCATCGCTGCCGCTACCCGACTGGGTGTTGCCGGCACCGCTGTCAGCGGCGGGCGACGACTCCTCCACAGCGGCGACACGCAGTGCCGATGCCGAGGGGGATGTGGTCTTCGCGGCGGCCGCCGGCGGCGGAACCGGCGGCGCCGATCCGGTCTGCGACAGCGCGTCGGCGATACCGTGGACGGCGGCTTGGATCACGCCGCGGACGCTCGGCACCACTGTGGCCGCATCCGTTTGCACACCCGCGCCGACCGTCAGGTTGAGGATCGCACCCGGGACGCCCCGCGGTCCGAAGAATCCGTCCACCGCGGCGTTCCACGCCTCCTCGGCATTACCGTTCGTGATGCCGGTGATCACGTTCTGCACGACGGCGCTGAACGTGCCGGCAAGCACCTGAGCTTGCCCGATAGAGCTCTGAACGACCAGGTTGACCAGGTCCGGAACGGCACCGAGCAGCGCAGTGCCCCGTGCGACCGCGTTGTCCAGCATGTAATTGGCGCTGGCGAGGGCGACCTGACCGGCGGCCACGAACGGTCCCACGATGGCGGTCTGCAACGTCGTGATGGCGCCCGGGATGTCACCTGAGAGCGCCTGCTGGGTGGCCGTCACGAATGCGCCGGGCAGGTTCCACAGGCCTTCGCTGGCGATCAACGCGATCGTCGTTGCGGCGTTGGCGGCGCTCCCCAGGGATGCCGCCCCGTTGTACCCCATCTGGCTGATGATCGGCAGGTGGTCGTTGATGATCTGCGGAAGCAGACCGACCGCGTTGAACTGGTAGCCGCCCTTCGCGATGGCGACGCCGCCAGCGGTGACCAGACCACCGAGATCGGTATAGCCAGCAGTCGTGTTATCGGCGCTCAGCACCCACTGATTCAGGGAACTGAACGTGCCGAGGAGTTCCGACAGCGGGCTGTCGAACCCGGCCAGGGCCACCTGGCTGGCCGAGGGAATCTGGAGGTCGGGCAGAGCGAGATTGGCCTGCGTTACTGGTGTCATTGCAATCGCGCTGGCGCCGACAACGGCAGCGGTCCCCGCAATGAGCTGTGAGCGTATGGAGATTTGCATTTCAATCCCTCCCGGGCTGGGGTCAACACTGACAAAGCTGAAGGTACCTGAGAAAAACCTGAGGGAAAACAGAAATTGACGATTTTGCTGAAAATATTTTCTGACGAGAACGTCAGATCTGACCGGAACGCGAAGCAGCGAAGCTATGCAGTGGCGTTGACGTGCTGAAATACCGATGCACACCTACATCAGCAAATTTACGTCACGGCAGAAAGCGCGCAAAAAGTCCCGGCGCGCACGTGTCGAACAGTGAACCCGGCCGATCTGACTCTCAGGTTCCTGGGCCAATTCTCTCAGGAAAGGGCCTGACGGCCGTCTCAGTCTGAGATGGCGCCCGAATCGGCGACGACGACAGCGAACAAATCCTTGAGAGCGGCAAGACTCGCGGCGTGCAGTGATGCCGCAGGGATGGCCGCACCGTCCACACCTGGCAACGACCTTGTGGCGGTGGCGGCCGCGACCACCGTGGGCGCGTAGCCGAGGTTGAAGGCGCCTCGCGCGGTCGAATTCACGCACATATGCGTCATGAATCCACCGATGATCAGGTTCTCGGCGCCGACCGATTTGAGCCGCTCTTCGAGATCGGTCTGCACGAACGAGTTGGGGTAGTTCTTGACCACCACCGGTTCCCCGTCGCGAGGCGCGACCCTGGGTACGATCGCACCGCTCTCGCCGCTGATGTCATACAGCGACCCGGGGCCGTCGTCGTGCTGGATGTGGATCACCGGAATGCCCGCGGTCCGTGCGCGATCCAACAGCGCCGCCGCCTCGTCCAGCGCGGCTTGAACACCCTCGAGTTCCATCACGCCCCGCGTGTACGTGTTCTGACAGTCGATCAGGATCAGCGTCGACGTGGCCAGACTCGGCGGATCGAGCGGAAGGCCCGCGAGCGCCCGCAAGGTGTTGAGTTCAGTCATGGCGCAACGCTACTGCGTCGCGGCCAGCACCGCCTCGGCCAATTCGGGCCGGCACACCACGACATCGGGTAGCAGCGGGTCGGGCCGGTTGTACTGAAGCGGTGAGCCGTCGATGCGTGACGTGTGCAGCCCGGCGGCTCGGGCGACGGCCACCGGGGCGGCCGAATCCCACTCGTACTGGCCGCCCGCATGCACGTACACATCAGCGCGGCCCTGAATCACGGCCGCGACCTTGGCTCCGGCAGAACCCATTTCGACCAGCACCCCGCCCAGCGCGTCGCGCACCTGCAGCGCAACCGCCGGGGGCCGGGTCCGCGACACCACGATCCGTGGAGCGCTCGGCGCCGCCGGGGGCGGCGACACCGCAGGGGTTGCCAACGTGATGCCCTGCGCAGGAAGCGCAACCGCGCCGGCGATCAACTCGCCGTTCTCCCACAGCGCCACGTGCACCGCCCAGTCGTCACGGTCGAGTTCAGAGAACTCGCGCGTGCCGTCGAGTGGGTCGACGATCCACACCCGTTGGCTGCGCAACCGAATCGGATCGTCAGCCCCCTCCTCCGACAGCACGGCGTCGCCGGGACGTGCCGCGGCCAGCGCCTCCATCAGATAGTCGTGAGAACGCTTGTCGCCCGCGGCTTTTCGCTCCGCACCCGAGGCCTCGGCCAGCTCGACACGAACGTCGAGCAGAAGCTTGCCCGCCTCGGTGGCCAGCTCGGCTGCCAGGTCGTGATCGCTCACGCCTGACCCTCCAACAAATCGATGACCTGCTGCGCCAGCTCATCGCACTCGTGGTCGGGGGTCAGCCGCAGATCCGGGTTCTTCGGCCGCTGATAGGGGCTGTCGATCCCGGTGAAGTGAGTGATCTCCCCCGCCCTGGCTTTGGCGTAGAGCCCCTTGGGATCCCGTCGCTCACAGTCTTCGAGCGGAGTGTCGACGAAAATCTCGTAGAACTCCACACCTTGGTCGGTGTGCACCTTGCGGGCAAGCTCCCGGTGTTCCTCCAGCGGGCTGATCGCGGGTACCAGGATCGTCAGGCCGGCATCGGCCATCAGCGTGGCGATGTGGGCCAACCGCCGCAGGTTCTCGGCCCGATCCGCCATCGAGAAACCGAGGTCGGCGTTGAGTCCGTGGCGCAGGTTGTCACCGTCGAGAATGTAAGCGGGGCAGCCATGTTCGAGCAGCTTCTGCTCGACCAGCACCGCGACCGAGGATTTCCCCGAGCCGGAGAGACCGGTGAACCACAGGGTGCGCCCCTTCGTCAGCCGGTCACCGGAGTCCACCAGCGACTGGTGGACCACCGTGTTCGGCGACGCGCTGCGGGCGGCCGTCGGCGCGGTGTCGCGGACCATGCCCGCGGCTACCGTCACGTTGGTGTCGGGATCGATCAGGATGAACGATCCCGTCGCGGCGTTGCGGGAGTACTCGTCGAGCAACAACGGCACCTGGGTGCGCAGGGTGACCCGACCGAGTTCGTTGAGCTTCAACGCCGTTGCGCTCTTGTCCCGGTGCAGGGTGTTGACGTCCAGGCGATAGTCCAGCGCAGCGACGCGAGCCCGCGTGGTGCGGGTGGTGTGCTTGATGATGTAGTCGCGGCCGGGCTCGAGCGACGCTTCGTCGGCCATCCAGCAGACCGTCGCGTCGAACTCCCGGGTGGCCACCGGCTGATTCTGCGGGCGGGCCAGCAGGTCACCGCGGGAGATGTCGATGTCGTCGGCGAGACTGATCGACACCGCCATCGGCGGGAACGCCTCCTCGACCGGCCCGGTCGGGCCGTCGATTGAGGTGATGCGACTGGACTTTCCGCTGGGCAGTACGACGACCTCGTCTCCGGGGCGCATCACACCGCCGGCAATGGTGCCCGCGTAGCTGCGATGGTCGGCGTGCTCGACGGTCTGGGGCCGGATCACGTACTGCACCGGGAACCGCACGTCGACCAGGTTGCGGTCGCCGGCGATGTAGACCTCTTCGAGGTGGCTCAGCAGCGGCGGGCCGTCATACCAGGGCGCCTTGTCCGACTTCGTCACCACGTTGTCGCCCTTGAGCGCCGACATCGGGATGGTGGTGACGTCGTGGATGTCGAGGCGGGCGGCGAAGGCGTGGAACTCCTCGCGGATCCACTCGAAACGTTCACGGTCCCAGTCGATGAGGTCCATCTTGTTGACCGCCAGCACGACATGCTGGACGCCCAGCAGCGAGGCCAGGAACGCGTGCCTGCGGGACTGCTCGAGCAGGCCGTGCCGCGCGTCGACGAGCACGATCACCAGTTGCGCGGTCGAGGTTCCGGTGACCATGTTGCGGGTGTACTGAATGTGGCCAGGAGTGTCGGCGATGATGAATTTCCGCTTGGCCGTGGCGAAATAGCGGTAGGCGACGTCGATGGTGATGCCTTGCTCGCGCTCGGAGCGCAGGCCATCAGTCACCAGTGCGAGGTCGGTGTAGTCGTTGCCACGCTCGCGCGACGTCCGCTCGACGGCGGCGAGCTGGTCTTCCATCACGGCTTTGGAGTCGTAGAGCAAGCGGCCGATCAGGGTCGACTTACCGTCGTCGACGGAGCCGGCGGTGGCGATCCTCAACAGCGTGCTCATCAGAAATACCCCTCGCGCTTGCGGTCTTCCATGCCGGCTTCGGAAATTCGGTCGTCGGCGCGGGTGGCGCCACGTTCGGTCAGACGCGACACCGCGGTCTCGGCGATCACTTCGTCGACGGTGGAGGCGGTGGATTCCACGCAACCGGTGCAGGTCACGTCGCCGACCGTGCGGAACCGCACCGAGGTCTCGAAGACCGGTTCATCGGGTGTGGGCTGCAGGAATTCGTGGACGGCCAGGAGCATGCCGTCGCGCTGGAAGACCTGCCTGGGGTGGGCGTAATAGATGCCCGGCAGCGTGATCTCTTCGGCACCGATGTAGGCCCAGATGTCGTACTCGGTCCAGTTGGACAACGGGAAGACGCGGATGTGCTCGCCCTTGCGGTGACGCCCGTTGTAGAGGTTCCACAGCTCGGGGCGCTGCGCCTTCGGATCCCACTGGCCGAACTCGTCGCGGAAGCTGAACACCCGCTCCTTGGCCCGGGCCTTCTCCTCGTCGCGGCGGGCACCGCCGAAGGCGGCGTCGAACTTGTTCTCGCGGATACCCCGCAGCAGCGTGACGGTCTGCAGCGGGTTGCGTGACGGCCCGTTGTCCACCACCCGGCCTGCCTCGATGTCCTCCTCGACGCTGGCCACCACGAGGCGCAGCCCGTAGCGCTCGACCAACTCGTCGCGGGTGGCGATCACTTCCTCGAAGTTGTGACCGGTGTCGACGTGCATCACCGGGAACGGCAGCCGGCCCGGCGCGAACGCCTTGATCGCCAGATGCAGCATGACGATCGAGTCCTTACCTCCGGAGAACAGCAGCACCGGCCGTTCGAACTCGGCCGCGACCTCGCGAATGATGTGAATTGCCTCGGCCTCCAGGGACCGAAGGTGGCTCAGCTCGTACTGCCCCGGCTTGGGGCGTTCGACCACCGGACTCGCCATGATTTCCTCGTAAAGTTGGTAGATTTGACCAGAATTACAAAGCCAACCCGGAATCTAACCAGCATCACGGATCAAGTCAAGGTTTGAGCGCAGTCAGAGCTACAGGGTTACCTCGACGAGTTTGCCGGTCGCCACGTCGAAGATGAACCCGCGCAGCGACTCGTGTTTGGTGACGAACGGGCTGGCCTCGATGCGCCGCAGGGACTGGCGCACGTCGGCCTCGAGATCGGCGAACGCTTCGGCGGCCCACTCGGGCTTGATGCCTATCTCGTCCTGAATCTCGGCTTTGAAGACGTCGTCGGTGAATGTGAGCATCCCGCAATCCGTGTGGTGGATGAGGATGATCTCTTTCGTGCCCAGCAGCCGCTGACTGATCGCAAGCGAGCGGATCTCGTCGTCGGTGATCACTCCCCCGGCGTTGCGGATGACGTGTGCTTCACCGTCTTGCAGGCCCAGGACCCGGTAGACGTCCAGCCGGGCGTCCATGCAGGCCACCACCGCGACATGCTTGCTCGGCGGCAGAGGCAGCGGCCCGGTGAACGTCTTTGCGTATTCGACGTTGTTGGCCAGGTACTGATCGGTGACGCTCATGGTCGCGATGCTAGCGATGCACGCGACCGCCGCCACCACGAACGATCAGGCTGATTGCAAGTCAGCCGGCAGCGTTACGGCGCTTCGGGCGTGGTCGCGGTGACCGGCGGCGCCGCGACCTCTGGCGTCGTCGTCGGCTCCACCGTGGTTTCCTTCGTGGTCTCCCCCGTCGTCATCGACGACGTCACGGGCGAAGTAAAGGTGCCCGGGTCGGACACAATCGTGCCGCTCCCCGGCTCGGTCATCGCGATACCCAATGCACCCATGGCCACGATCGCACTGCCGCCGACCACGGCGGACAACGTTTTGACGTTCGTCATCTCGACACTTCCAATCGGTCTCGGACCAGCTCTGCGGGCCGGCTACCCTGCCAAACCACTGGCAATTGGTTAACCCGAAGCTGTGAGCCCAAACCTGCGAGCCACTGACGTGCGGGTTAGCCGCCGCCGAGGGTCGGGGGTTGTGGACTGGCCGACGCCACCGACGAACTCGGCAGCATCGGTTTCGACGTCTGCACTGTGGTGGGGCTGGGGCTGGTCGTGGTCGGATCGACGCTGGTGCCCTTGTCCTGACATGCCGCCAGCGACGGGAACGCCACAGCGACGAGCAGGGCTGGGACCAACCGGTGTGTGATCTGCTTCACGTGCACGCACGCAGTCTTCCCGTGGCCTGCGCCGCTAAACCCCGTAGCGCCCGAAGGGTCTTGGCGTCGTTTCGGCCAACCATCTCCTACCCTGTGCTGCATGCACCCTGCGCCGGGCAGCGGCCCATGACGCGTTTTCTGGCGCGTCGGCTGCTCAACTACGTGGTGCTGCTGGCTTTGGCGTCGTTCCTCACGTTCACGCTGACGTCGTTGACGTTCGCGCCGTTGAACAGTCTGATGCAACGGAATCCGCGTCCGCCGCAGGCCGTGATCGATGCCAAGGCGGCCGAACTCGATCTCGACAAGCCGATCCCGCTGCGCTACGCCCACTGGGTGGCCGGGGCGGTGCGCGGCGATTTCGGCACGACCGTCACCGGGCAGCCCGTCTCCGACGAACTGGGCCGCCGCATCGGGGTCAGCCTGCGACTGCTGGTGATCGGTTCGGTGCTGGGCACCGTGATCGGCGTCGTGGTCGGCGCCTGGGGCGCGATTCGGCAGTACCGATTATCCGATCGGGTGATCACTCTGCTGTCGTTGTTGGTGATCAGTACGCCGACGTTCGTCATCGCGAACTTGGCGATCCTGGCCGCGCTGCGGGTGAATTCGATTCTCGGAGTGCACCTTTTCGAATACATCGGAGAGACGTCACCAGATGCCGTCGGGGGCTCCTGGAACCAGTTCGTCGACCGGATGCAGCACCTGATCCTGCCCTCGGTCACGCTGGCGCTCGGCGCGATCGCGGGTTACAGCCGCTACCAACGCAATGCGATGCTCGACGTGCTGGGCCAGGACTTCATCCGCACCGCGCGAGCCAAGGGACTCACCCGGCGCAAAGCGTTGTTCAAACACGGGCTGCGGACCGCACTGATCCCGATGGCAACGCTTTTCGCCTACGGCGTCGCGGGTTTGGTCACCGGAGCGGTGTTCGTGGAGAAGATCTTCGGGTGGCATGGCATGGGTGAGTGGGTGGTCCAGGGCATCGCGACCCAGGACACGAACATCGTCGCGGCGATCACGGTGTTCTCCGGTGCGGTGGTGCTGCTGGCCGGTCTGCTGTCCGACGTCATCTACGCGATGCTCGATCCCCGGGTGAGGGTGACGTGACCGAGACGACCGATAGCGCCCGCTCCGGTGTGAAGCCCGAGGAGTTCGCCTCGAGGCGGACACTGGTGCTGCGCCGCTTCGCCCGTAACCGCGGCGCGATGGCGTCGCTGGTGATCCTGGCCGTACTGTTCATCGGCTGCTACGCACTGCCGCCGCTATTGCCCTGGTCCTACACCGATCTCGACTTCTATGCGCTGCAGGACCCACCCAGTGCTGACCACTGGTTCGGCACCAACGCGCTGGGCCAGGACCTGTTCGCACAGATCCTGCGCGGTATGCAGAAGTCGATGCTCATCGGCGTATGCGTGGCGGTGATCTCGACCGGGATCGCCGCGACCGTCGGCTCCATCGCGGGCTACTTCGGTGGCTGGCGCGACCGGACACTGATGTGGCTGGTGGACCTGCTGCTGGTTGTGCCGTCGTTCATCCTGATCGCGATCCTCACGCCGATCACCAAGAGCTCGGCCAACGTCGTTTTGCTGATCGTGCTGCTGGCCGGGTTCAGCTGGATGGTGAGCTCGCGCATGGTGCGCGGCCTCACGATGAGCTTGCGCGAGCGCGAATTCGTCCAAGCCGCACGGTATATGGGCGTCTCGAGCCGGCGCATCATCACCCGTCACATCATCCCGAATGTGGCCTCGATCCTCATCATCGACGCCGCACTCAACGTGGCGGTGGCGATCCTCGCCGAAACGGGGCTTAGCTTCCTCGGTTTCGGGATCCAGCCACCCGATATCTCGCTCGGCACGCTGATCGCCGACGGCACCAAATCGGCGACGACATTTCCGTGGGTGTTCCTGTTCCCTGCCGGCGTTCTGGTACTGATTCTGGTGTGCGCCAACCTCACCGGCGACGGACTGCGCGACGCGCTTGACCCCGGCAGCGCCACACTGCGCCGCGGCCGTAAGAAGAAGAAGACAAAGCCATGAGCGAGGCCCTGCTGGAGGTCACCGACCTCGCGGTCAGCTTCCCCACCGACGGCGACGACCTGACCGCGGTACGCGGCCTGACCTATCAGGTGCGTCCCGGCGAGGTCGTCGCGATGGTCGGCGAATCCGGGTCGGGCAAGTCCGCGGCGGCCATGGCCGTCATCGGCCTGCTCCCGGAGTACGCCGCCGTGTCGGGCTCGGTACGGCTGTCCGGTCGGGAGCTGCTCGGCCTGTCCGACACCGAGATGTCGAAGATCCGGGGGCGGCGCATCGGAACGGTGTTCCAGGACCCGATGTCGGCGTTGACCCCGGTGTACACCGTCGGCGACCAGATCGCCGAGGCCATCACCGTGCACCACCGCGACGTCGGCAAGCAGGCGGCACGCAAGCGGGCCGTTGAACTGCTCGAGTTGGTCGGCATCGCCCAGCCCGAGCGGCGGGCCCGCGCCTTTCCCCACGAGTTGTCCGGCGGTGAGCGCCAGCGGGTGGTCATCGCGATCGCGATCGCCAACGATCCGGACCTGCTGATCTGTGACGAGCCGACGACGGCACTCGATGTGACCGTTCAGGCCCAGATTCTCGAGGTACTCAAGACCGCCCGCGACGTCACCGGGGCGGGCGTGCTGATCATCACTCACGACCTGGGCGTGGTCGCGGAGTTCGCCGATCGGGCTCTGGTGATGTATGCCGGGCGGCCCGTCGAGATCGCCTCGGTGGACGAGCTGTATCGCGACCGTCGAATGCCTTACACCGCAGGGCTATTGGGCTCCGTACCACGACTGGATTCACCGCAGGGCACTCGACTGGTGCCGATTCCCGGGGCACCGCCTTCGCTGGTGGATGTGCCGCCCGGCTGCCCGTTCGCCCCGCGCTGCCCGCTGGCCGTCGACGAGTGCCGCGCAGAAGAACCGGCATTGGTGCCCGTCGACCCCACGTCCGTGGGTCACCTGGCGGCGTGCATCCGCACCGAAGAGGTCACGGGCCGCACGGCAGCACAGATCTACGGCGTGTCCACCCAGCCGGTGACCGTCGACGACCCCTCGGAACCGGCACCGGTGATCACGGTGCGGGACCTGGTGAAGACCTACCGGCTGACCAAGGGCGTGGTGTTCCGCCGCAACATCGGCGAGGTCCGCGCCGTCGACGGCCTCAGCTTCGATCTGTTGCGTGGGCAGACCCTGGGCATCGTCGGCGAATCCGGCTCCGGCAAATCCACCACTCTGCACCAGATCCTCGACTTGTCGGCGCCGGAGTCCGGCTCCATCGAGGTGCTCGGCAACGACGTCGCCACCCTGACGACCTCGCGGCGCCGGGAACTGCGCCGCGATCTGCAGGTGGTGTTCCAGGATCCGGTGGCGTCCCTGGACCCCCGGTTGCCGGTATTCGAACTGCTGGCTGAACCGTTGCGCGCCAACGGTTTCGACAAGACCAGCAGCGACACGCGGGTCGCCGAACTGCTCGAGATCGTCGGTCTGCGCCGCGCCGACGCCAGCCGTTACCCCGGTGAGTTCTCCGGCGGCCAGAAGCAGCGGATCGGCATCGCCCGGGCATTGGCGCTACAGCCCAAGATCCTGGCGCTCGACGAACCGGTGTCGGCGCTGGATGTGTCCATCCAGGCGGGCATCATCAACCTGCTGCTGGACCTGCAGCGCGAGTTCGACCTGTCCTATCTGTTCGTCTCGCACGACCTGTCGGTGGTCAAACATCTCGCCCATCGCGTCGTCGTGATGTACCGCGGGGCGATGGTGGAGTACGGCGATGCCGACGACATCTTCGCCAACCCGCAGCACGACTACACCAGAAAGTTGCTGGCCGCCATCCCGCAACCGGATCCCACTCGCCGTTAGCATCAGTGGCGTGACCCGATCGATCCGCCGGAGCGCCGGCCGAATTGCAGTGCTGGCAGTCGTGGCAAGTCTGGTGGTGGCGGGCTGCTCAGGCAGCAAGCGCGACGTCCCGTCGGCCGGCGGCAACGCCGAGCTCGGCTCGACAAGCGATATCAATCCGCAGGACCCGGCCACGTTGCAGCGCGGCGGCAATCTGCGACTGGCGTTGTCGTCGTTCCCGTCGAACTGGAACACGCTGAACATCGACGGCAACGAGGCCGACACCGGCGCGATCCTGCGGCCCACCATGCCGCGCGCATTCATCGTGGCCGCCGACGGTTCGATGACGGTCAACACCGATTACTTCACCAACGTGGAGCTGACCGGCACCGACCCGCAGGTGGTCACCTACACCATCAACCCCAAGGCCGTCTGGTCCGACGGAACCCCGATCACGTGGGAGGACATCGCCTCCCAGATCAACGCGACCAGCGGTAAGGACAAAGCCTTCGCGATCGCCTCACCCAACGGCAGCGATCGGGTCGCATCGGTCACCAGAGGTGTCGACGACCGGCAGGCCGTGATCACCTTCGCCAAGCACTACGCCGAATGGCGCGGAATGTTCGCCGGCAACACCATGCTGCTGCCCAAGGCCATGACTGCCAACCCTGACGTGTTCAACAAGGGCCAACTCAACGGCCCGGGACCGTCGGCCGGCCCCTTCTTGATCTCGTCACTGGACCGCACCGCCCAGCGGATCGTGCTGACCCGCAACCCGAAATGGTGGGGCACCGCGCCGTTGTTGGACTCGTTCACGTTCCTGGTGCTCGATGACGCGGCGAGACTGCCTGCCCTGCAGAACAACACAATCGATGCCACCGGTCTGGGTTCCCTCGACGAACTGACGATCGCCCGCCGTACCGCAGGCATCTCGATTCGGCGATCGCCGGGCCTGAGCTGGTATCACTTCACCTTCAACGGCGCACCCGGCTCCATCCTCTCGGACAAGGCGCTGCGGCTGGCCATCTCCAAGGGAATCGACCGTCAGGCGATTGCCGATGTGACCCAGCGCGGTTTGGTCGACAAGCCCGTTCCGCTGAACAACCACGTCTTCGTTGCGGGCCAGAAGGGTTACCAGGACAACAGCGACGTGGTCGCCTTCAACCCGGAGAAAGCCAAACAAGAACTCGATACCCTTGGCTGGAAGCAGGCCGGGCAGTTCCGGGAGAAGGACGGCAAACAGCTGGTCATTCGCGACGTCCTGTACGACGCGCAGACCACCAGGCAGGTCGCGCTCGTCGCGCAGAACAGCCTCGCCCAGATCGGGGTGAATCTTCAGATCGACGCCAAGCCCGGCAACGGGTTCTTCACCAACCACATCATCCCCGGCGACTTCGACATCGCTCAATTCTCCTGGGTGGGTGACGCTTTCGCGCTGTGCTGCCTCAACCAGATCTACACCACCGGAGCCGAGAGCAACTTCGGCAAGATCAGCAGCCCCGACATCGACGCCAAGGTCGAGCAAGTCCTCAACGAACTCGACCCGGACAAGGCCCGCGGCCTGGCCAACGACGTGGACAAGCTGATCTTCGGTGAGGGGTTCAGCCTGCCGTTGTTCCAGTCAGCAGGCAACGTGGCGGTGCGCAGCAACCTGGCCAACTACGGGCCGGCGGGCCTGGGCGACTTGAATTACACCGCAATCGGATTCACGAAGTAACAGGCTTGGGAAGAGTCCGGGTCACCACCCGCGGGAGCGCCGCGGGCAGCACCGCCTCGACCCGGGCCGCCACAGCCAACGCCGACACCATCAGCCGCACCGCGGGCACGCTCGGCATCGCGTCGAGCGCCGCCTCCTGCGCCCGCAGCGTATCGATCCGGCCGATCGCTGCCGCCTCGGCGATCCGAAGCGCCGCCCGCTCCTTGGTATCGAGCACGCTGTGACCGGTGGTCGGTAGTCGCACCAGCACCGAGCCGGGGATCAGCTCGGCAATGCGATCGGCGACCGCGGGTGGCGTGATCAGGTCGCGCCCGCCAGAGACCACCACGGTGGGCCAGGTGAACTTCGGCATCTCCGCAACCAAGTCGAACGGCTCAGCCTCGAACTGCGTGGACTCGCCGGCCGCGAACTCGTGCATGGCCACAGCCGGGTCCAGCGGCAGACCGTCCGGGTCGGCCGCATAGTTGAGCTCGCGGTACCCGATCCGTCCGACCAGGTCAGCCTCGTTGCGGTACGGCGCTTTTCGGTTCACCATCAAATCCCCGAAGTGCCCCATCGCGGTCCAGACCAGGTTGCGGCCGGCCAGCAGCAGGTCCAACTGCCGGTCCAGCAGCCGCGCACCACCGAAGCCGTACACGGTGGCGGCCAGCTGCGCCCCGGCCGGGGTCATCACGCCCTCGTCGGCCAGCCGGCGGACCTTGTCTGCCAGTTCCTCGGTGTCGGGCTGGCGGCCGTGCCACAACACGCTGCGCACGGTGTGGCGGACCACCTCGATGTCGTCACCGGCCAGCAGCGGAGAATCCAGGACCATCGCGAACACCCGAGATGGGTGGCGCACCCCGACCCCGGCCGCGATGTATGTGCCGTAGGACGTGCCGTAGATGACGGCGCTGTCCACCTGGGCGTCGTCGAGGACCGCGGCGACGTCGTCGACCACCTGCTCGATGGTCAACGCCTCGGGTGGCAGGTCGGCGCCGTTGTCGTCGTGTCGCGACATCCCGATGCCCCGGTGCTCGATCATGATCACGTCGAGACCCTCGGCGGCGGCCCGGCGGCGCAGGCCCCGGTAGAGCGCGATCGATGCCGCACCCGGCCCACCGGGGATGATGACCAGCGGATGCTTGGTCTTGCGGCCGGTGCGCACGTAGTACAGGTCGAATTCGTCGGATCTGGCCGCGGTGACCGGGCGGCGAATCGGCCGAACTCCCGGTAGCGCGGCGAGTTTGTCGTGGGCGCGGCGGCGCTTCTCGTTCAGAGTCATCGCCGCCGGCCTGTCATGCCGTCGATTCTGCCCCGCCGGCGCCGGGAATGGAATGCGCCCTCACGCTCCTTAGGTTCGGGGTGAGCCAAAGCAGTGCTCGCGGGAGCGGCCCGGGCGTAGAACGAAACCATGACCACAGTGCAGCCTGTCCACCGCATCCTGCCCGGCACCGCGGAGTTCGATGATCTGCTGAATCAGATCCGATCCGGCGCCCGGGACCGAGACCTGAACGACGAGAACCCCTTTGACCAAGTCAATGCGCTCAAGCAAGCCGGGTTCGGCACCTTGCGGCTACCGACGGACCTGGGTGGATCGAACTTCACTGTCCGTCAGCTGTTTTCGACGGTGATCGATGTGGCCGCAGCGGATCCCATTGTGGCCCATATCTTCCGAACTCATTTCTGGTTCGTGGAGGAGCGGCTTCGCACCCTCAATGAGAACCGGTCGCGGCAGTGGCTGGCCAAGGTGGCCGAGGGGCACATCGTGGGCAACGCGTTCAGCGAGAAGGGCTCGAACGCCGTCGGCAGCCTGGTGTTCAACACCCGGCTGCTGCCCGTTCCCGGCGGCTATCGGCTGACCGGCGAGAAGTACTACAGCACCGGGACGCTGTTCGCGGATTATCTGACCGTCACCGCGACCACCGACCACGACTCGGTGGCCACCGTCATCGTGCCCGCCGACCGGGAAGGAGTGCGGCTGGTCGACGACTGGGACGGTTTCGGCCAGCGCCGGACCGGCACCGGGACCACCGTGTTCACCAGCGTCGACGTCGCGCCCGACGAGATTCTGACCGACACGCCGTACGACGCAGAGCCGGTGCCGACGGTGCAGTACGCGGCGCTGCAGCTGTACATCCACGCCGTCGTCGCCGGAGTGCTGCAGTCGATCGTCGACGACGGCGCCGAACTGCTGCGCTCGCGCACCCGCAGCTTCAGCCACGCGCTGACCGAGCATCCGGTCGACGATCCGCTGTATCAGCGTCAGCTCGGCGAGCTGGCCAGCACCGCCTACATCGCGCGGGCGGCCGTGTTGGATGCGGCCTCGGCCATCGAGGCGGCGACGGACTCCGTGCACGACGGGGTGCCCGACGCCGGCCTGGCGGCCGAGGCGCAGCTCAAGGTCGCCAAGGTGAAGGTCCACCTGGACAGCGTCGCCCTGGACGCGGCCACCCGGCTGCTCGAGCTCGGCGGGGCCAGCGCGGCCAGCCGTCAGCGCAATCTGGACCGGCACTGGCGCAACATCCGCACCATCACCCTGCACAACCCGGTGGCATACAAGGCCCGAGTGGTCGGCCAGAACCTGTTGCACGGCACGCCGATCCCGGCCAACGCCTACTTCTGATCCCCCAGCGATTTCGGAAAGGACCACGACCATGACCCGGCAACTGCACCTCGGCGGCTTCCAGATCGCCTCCCAGGTGACCCACTCCCATGCCGCCTGGCGACATCCGGCCAGCGACACCGGCTTCCTCACCCCGGAGTACTACCACCGCATCGGACGCATCCTGGAGCGCGGCAAGTTCGACTTCCTGTTCTTCGCCGACCTGCTGGCCGCGCCGGTCCGGTTCGGTGACGGAATCGCCGAACCGCTGCGGCGTGGCACTCAAGCCACCGCCACCCTGGATCCGTCGATCGTGGCCGCCAGCATCGCCGCCGTCACGTCGCGGCTGGGACTGGCAATCACCAAGTCCGCCACCTATTTTCATCCGTACGAGCTGGCGCGGATCTTCGCGAGCCTCGACCACATCACCCGCGGACGCGTGGCGTGGAACATCGTGACGTCGCTGACTCAAGGCGAGGCTCAGAACTTCGGCCACGACGACCATCTGGGTCACGAGTTCCGGTACGAGCGCGCCGACGAGTTCGTCCGTACGACCCTCGAGCTGTGGTCGAGCTGGGAACCCGACGCGCTGGTCCTGGACAAAGAATCCGGTGTGTTCGCCGACCCTGACCGAATCAGGCACGTCGACCACGACGGCCGCTACTTCCGGTCCCGTGGGCCGCTGAATGTGCCGCACTCCCCGCAGGGCAGGCCGGTGTTGATCCAGGCCGGGTCGTCCAGCACCGGCCGGGACTTCGCGGCGCGGTGGGCTGAGGCGATCTTCGAGATCGACCCGACTCCCGAGGGCCGGCGCGCCTACTACGACGACATCAAGTCGCGCGCCGAGAACTTCGGCCGCAACCCCGACACGGTGCTGATCTTCCCGGCATTCATCCCGTTCATCGGGGAAACCGAATCCATCGCTCGCGAGAAGCAGGCGTATCACAACGAACTCGCCGACCCGATCTCCGGGCTGATCACGTTGAGCGTCCACACCGACCACGACTTCTCCGGCTACGACCTGGACGCCCCGGTCGAAGACGTCCAAGTCAGCGGTACCCAAGGACTTTTCGACGCGGTCCGTCGCGTGGCCAACCGCGAAAATCTGACCCTGCGCGATATAGGCGCCTGGTACGCCCAAGGTGTGCTGCTGCCTCAGTTCGTCGGAACCGCTGCACAGGTGGCCGACCAGATCGAGGAATCGTTCACCTCCGGCGAGGCCGACGGGTTCATGGTGTCGTCGGCGACGACACCGGGGACGTTCAACGACTTCGTCGACGCCGTGGTTCCGGAATTGCAGCGGCGCGGGCTGTTCCGTACCGAATACACGGGTACGACGCTGCGCGAACACCTCGGATTGGGTGACGTTGCGGCGTCGAACGTGGGAGCCCTGAGCGAACCGTTGCCTGTCGCAGGCTGAGGTCCCCAGTGTTAGGGAACAAAGTCACCACCTGACCCGGTCGCATCTTGCCCCCCACCACGGCGTCGTACGTTCGTGGTGGGAGCAGATCATGACCGAATTCATGCGCAACACAGACGCGTTCACCTGGTCGATGGAAGCCGATCCACGGCTGAGATCCACGGTGGTGACAGCCATACTTCTCGACCGGTCCCCAGATTGGGACCTGGTGCGGGAGCGGTTCGATCTGGTCAGCCGCGAGTTGCCGATGTTCCGGCAGCGGGTGGTGAACTCGCCGCCGCCGACTCCGCCGCGCTGGGAGTACGCCCCCGACTTCGATCTGGACTACCACTTGCGCCGGGTGTCGGCGCCGGAGCCGGGGAACCTCGATGGTGTGCTCGAGATGGCCCGACTGGCCGCGATGTCCGACTTCGACCGGGCCCGGCCGATGTGGGAGGTCACGCTGGTCGAGGGACTGGACGACGGTGCAGCGGCGGTGTTGTGCAAATTCCACCACTCGCTGACCGACGGTGTCGGTGGCGTTCAGATAGCGATGCGGCTCTTCGATCTGAGTGAGGACGCCCAGTCCGTGGACGAGATGCCGGTGGAGCCGACCGTACCCGCGCGCCAGCCCTTGGCAAGCTACGGCGATGCCCTGCGCTACGATGCCGGCTTGGTCGGCACACTGGTGGGCGAGTCGCTCAAGATCGCTCCGAGGTTGTTATTCAACATCATTCGGCGGCCGCGGCAGACCGTCGAGTCCGCGGGCGAGCTGGCCGCGTCGGTGTACCGGACCGTCCGGCCGGTCAACAAGCCGGGCTCGCCGCTGATGAAGGACCGCACGCTGGTTCGCAAACTCGGCGTGCTCGATGTTCCGATGCCGCGACTTCGTGAAGCCGCCCACCGCAGCGGCGGCGCGCTCAACGACGCGTTCGTGGCGGGGGTGGCCGGCGGCCTGCGCCGCTACCATGACAAACACGGTGTCGGAGTCTTCGACCTGCACCTGACGATGCCGATCAACCTGCGTACCGAAGGCGACCAGTCTGGCGGAAATCGGATCACGTTGATGCGCTTCGATGTTCATGCCGGGATCACAGATCCGGAACGACGGATCAGGAGCATTCACGAGTGCACCGGCCGAGTGCGCAACGAGAAGTCGATTCCGTACACCCAATTGATCGCAGGCGCCCTCAATGCGATGCCCCGCTGGTACATCGGGTCGGTCTTGCGGCATGTCGACTTTCTGTGCAGTGACGTACCGGGGGTTCCCGTGCCGGTCTATCTGGGTGGCGCACGGGTGCGCAAGCAATACGCCTTCGGCCCGACCATCGGCTCGGCGGTCAACGTGACGCTACTGACTTACGTCGATACCTGCGCCCTCGGCATCGACGTCGACGCGGGTGCGATCCCGGACTTCGACCTGTTCTGCGATTGCCTCGCCGAGAGTTTCGACGAGGTTCTCGCGCTCGCCGACTAGCCAGTATCGGCGTCCGGAGCGGTCAGTAGGACTTCAACAGTCGGCTGAGGACATCAACGCCGAACGTGAGCGAGCCGACGGGTACCCGCTCGTCGGCGCCGTGGAACAGCGCCGTGAAATCGAGATCGTCCGGCAGCAACATCGGAGTGAACCCGTAACACTGAATTCCGAGGCGATGCAACCACTTAGCATCGGTGAAGGCGGTGCTCATATAGGGCAGCACGGTGGCGGTCGGGTCCGAACCGCGTAGCGCCTCAGCAATGACACTCAGAAGCGGAGTATCCAGTGCGGCCTCGACGGCGGGCCCCTGATAGAGGGTCTCGATATCGATCGCGGAGCCGATAAGTTCTGTGAGTTGCCGCCGAAAATTGCCGCCCTGGCCAGGTAGGAAACGTGCATCGATAGTGGCAGTGGCTTCGGCTGGCACCACGTTGGTCTTGTAGCCACCGCCGATCTGGGTGGGGTTCACGGTGTTGAGCAGGCCGGCGCGGGTCATCCGGTCGAAGTTACCGAGCCGAGTCAGCAAGGCCTCGTCAGTGGCGTCCGGCTCGGCCATGATTACGCGGAGCCGCTCGATCAGGGTGTCGGTGGCCGTGGTTCTGATAGGGGCCGACTCAGTCAAGTCGGCGAGGCGGGCCAAAGCCTGGGCCAGCGCGCTGATGGCGTTGTGCGGATTGATCATGCTGCCATGGCCGGCGACGCCGATTGCGCGCAATCGTGCCCACCAGACTCCCTTTTCCGCGGTCGACACAAAGTACCCGCGGTGACCGGGCGTCAGGGTGTGACTGAACCCGCCCACTTCGCCTATCGCCTCGGCGCAGTCGGCGAATAGTTGCGGACGAACCTGAGTCACGTAACCGGCACCCAATGTCCCGCCGGCTTCTTCGTCGGCGAAGAACGCCAGCACTATGTCCCGTCGCGGTAGCTGCCCCTGCTGCGAAAGCCGTTGCAGTGCCGACAGAGTGATAGCAACGGAGCCTTTCATATCGACGGTGCCACGACCCCAGACGTAGCCATCATGCAGGTCACCGCCGAACGGGTCGCGGGTCCAATCCGAATCGACGGCCGGCACCACGTCGAGGTGGGCGTGTAACAGCAGAGCCGGGAGCGACGGGTCTCGGCCCGCGAGCCGACCGACGATAGAGACCCTCCCCGGTTCCGGTTCGAACCATTCGCAGCCGATCCCGATGTCGGCCAACACGTCCGCGACGAGCTCAGCGGCCGGCTTCTCCGGTCCACCCGGGTTGGAGGTGTTGATGCGAACCAACTGTTGTGTCAGGGCGACGACATCCTCGCCGCCGGAACCTGGCTTCCCGACCGTCACGGTGCCAAGAACTTGCCGCTGCCGACGACGGCGATGGCCTCCACCTCGATCAGGAATCCCTCGTACATCAGTCCGGCTACCCGCACGGCGGTGCCGGCGGGCCCCGGCGTGGGGAGATACTCCAGCCGGACCCGGGTCATCTTCTCCCAGAATTCCCGTACTGCATCGCCGGTTTCGTTACAGCAGTAGTAGGTGTTGAGTTTGACGACGTCGCTCCACGTGGCTCCACCCTCCTCGAGAACACGGGTGACGGCTTCGAAAACGTTGCGGGTCTGGACTTCGATGTCACCCTCCCCCACGACGTTGCCGTGTTCGTCCGCCGACAACTGGCCGCCGACGAATACGGTGTCACCGACTCGCCACCCTTGGGAGAACGGTGTCGGAATGTGCCAATCCCACGAGCCCGGGGGCATGAGGCGCTGACGGGTGAGCGGGTTGAGGATGTCGTCGACCTGAGTCATGAAGTTTCCCTTCGGGATGCAATTGCCGGAGATCGGATTCGAGGTGCGTCAATCGTTGAAGACCGCGACGGCGCGGATCGGCGAACCCGTACCGTTGCGGATGAACAAGGGCAGCCCGAAGTACAGGAACCGCTGGTTGACCACCTGGTGCAGGTTCGCCAGCCCCTCCGTGTTGACGATGCCGTACTCACCGCACACCTTGTGTCCGGAGAAGTCACTGTCATCGGCGTGATCGATGGCGACGTTGTCCACCGCGATGTTGACCACGCCTTTTTCGGCCAACCAGAGTGCCGCATCGCGGTTCAGACCGGTGTGCTTTTCGGTGTAGGCGAGGTTGGGATACGTGGCATCGCCGTAGCCGGTGTAGAGGATGACGGTGTCGCCCTTGCGAATCTCCTGCCCGCTTGCGGCCAGGGCAGACTCCAGATCGGCAGGAGTGATGTAGTCGGGGTATTGGACCGAGCGGAGGTCGAGGCAGATCGCCTCGCCGTAGTAGTACTCCAGTGGCGACTTGTCGATGGTGGGCCCGTGCGGGTCATATTCGAACACGGCGTCCGTGTGGGTGCCCGCATGTTCGCTGATCAGCAGGTTGTGCGCCTCGAAGCCGAGATGCGTGTTGTACGTGGTCTTGAACTGCTCGTGGGTTTGGTTGGTGTTGATGAATGTCTTCTGGTGGCCGAACCACATCGGCATGCCTTCGAAGATCTCGCGAGTGAGGTCAACCACTCGCACCGGGCGCTGCATAATGTCGGCACCGAACTTCGGGTAGCTGCGGGGCTCGTCGACGGTTGTCATATCTGTTCTCCAATTATGTTGTTACTGAGGTGATCTAGTTGATCGGGACCGTCAGGTGGCGTCGGCGACGGGCACCGCGCGCGTGACCGGCTCTCGCTCTGGGGTGATGGTGACCACCTGGGACATCAGGGCATGCAGCCGTGCGACGTCGTTCTCTTCGCTGACCGCCTCGGGGAGGACAATGCTGCCGGGGATCGCATGCGCCAGGATTGAATAGAGCACGCCCCCGATGACCGCGGCGGAGATGAAGCTCAGGTCGATCCCGCCGGCGGCGTTGGCCCACGGCCCGACGTAGAGGGTCGTGTTGACAAACATCATGCCGATGACTGTCGAGACCAGCCACGCTGCCATGCCCGCGATGTTCCAGCCCCGGGTGAACCAGTAGGCACCGCCGGCGATTCGGGGCTGCAGATTGAAGACCTGGAGATCCTGGGTGTAGTAGCGGCCGCGGGTGAAGGCATAGCCCAGCAGGTTGATGACCAGCCACGGTGCGGTCACTACGAGCAAGAGGATCAAGAAGGCGGTGGCGGCTGCGACCAGGTTGTAGACGAAGGCTCCGATGTACACCAGCACCGTCCCCGCGGCGCCGATCAGCAGAGTGGCCGGGACTCGCTTGAGGCGCGGAAAAATCGATGAGGTGTCGAGGCCGGTGCCGTAGACGCACAGGGCGGCTTGTGCGCAGGAGCCGATCAGCGCAATGACGACGATGGCGGCGGTGAAGGCGGTCGGCGACACCGACACGAACCCTGCGACCCAGTCGGTCACGTCGGCTGGGAAGGTCATGGCGACGTAGATGGCGAAGCACAGCGCCACCGCGCAGCCGAAGAACATGCCCCCACCGGCAGCCGCCATGACCGCGGTGGGCCGGTAACGGCGAGCACTGATGTAGCGGGTGTAGTCCCCGACGTAGGGCGAGTACGAAATAGGCAGAGAAGCTGCCGTAGTCGCCGACAATAGCCAGGTGGCGGGGTAGCTTCCCAGCAGCAACTCTGCGCCGGGCCCCGCGGCGACGAACTTCGGCGCGAGCACTACGACACCGACGAGCAACAGGATTCCCATCGTCGGGACCAGTATCCGGTTGGCGAGCACGACGTTGGCGTGTCCGTAGATCGCCACCAACAGCGTCAGGGCGGCGATGAGGGCGTAGGCCACGGCCGACACGGCGGTGCTGTCGGGTAAGCCGACGAGCTTGTGCAGCCCGGCGACGAGCGCCTGACCGCCCGTCCACACCGTCAACGCGTAGAAGCCGACGGCGGTGAAGATGCCCACCAGTGAGCCGATGATGCGGCCGACCACGCCGAAGTGAGCACCACTGCTGACGGCACTGTTGGTGCCGGTGCGGGTGCTCAGCAACGCCAGTGGAGCGAACATCGCTGATCCGACGGCCAGTCCGACGAGGGTAGAGGTGATCGACCCCCACCACCCCAGCCCGAACGACACGGGTAAGTAGCCCAAAACGATTATTCCGAAGCACAATTGGGTGCCGAAGAACACCGCAGTGAGCTCGCGAGGCTTGGAGTGACGTTCGGCTTCGGGTATGTAGTCCACGCCCCGGGTTTCGATGCGGCCGACTTGGTCGATGCCGCCGGCGGCGGGTGGTGTTGAGACAGACATGTCAGGTTCCTTAATGGGCGGCGGGAGTAGCGGTGAGTTTCGCGGCACAGCGACCGTGTTCGATGTGAGCTGCGAAGTCGGCGGGAAACAGGGAGCGGGCTGAATCGACCGGCGGCGTCGGCATGTCGATGAGGGTGCACTTACGGGGCATGTCGACGACGAACTCTTCGACGTGGGCGAGCTTGTCCAGCAACTCCCACGATCCCCTTCCTGAACCGACCTGCTGGACGGTCCGTTGGTACATCTGGGTTTTCATTCGGCAGGGCGGACATTGCCCGCACTGCTGACGGGCGAAGAAATCGGTGATCTCTTGACAGATCTCGACAAGGCAGGCGCTGGTGGCCACCACACGCACCGCCAGGCAGCCGGGTTGTGAGCCGGCCGATCGAATGTCGGCGTCACGTATCGCGACGTCGGCGGCCTCGGCGGTCAGAAACCTGCTCGAGGGGCCGCCAGGCTGCACCGCCTTGAGCGCGCCATCGCCACTCAGACCGCCGGCTCGGGCAATCAGCGTGGTGAACGTGTCCACGTCGGGCCGAATCTCGTACACCCCCGGGGTGACGACATCCCCTGTGACAGTGGCCAATCTGGTCCACACCGGATGCTCGCCGCGCTGGGCGGCGCGGATGATCCGCGGCAGATTGGCCAGGGTTTCCGCGTTGGCGACCAGAGTGGGCCGTCCGCCGATTCCTCGTTCGCTCGGGTACGGCGGCTGTCCGGTCGGTTTACCCTCGCCTCCGTCGACGACGTTGATCGCCGCGCTGGCTTCTCCGGCGACGTAGCGATCCGGCGCAGTGATGATGCGGACCTCGATGTCCGGCAGCAGCGAATCAACGCCACTTTCGGCCAATGCGGATGTGAGGCTCTCTATTTCAGTCACCGATGTCGCGCTGACATAGAACACCACATCGGTTGCGTGTAGAGCAGCCGCCGCGATCAGGGTGCCTTCGATGACGACGTGTGGATTGATGGATAACAGCGCGCGATCCTTTCCGCTGCCGGGTTCATCCTCAGCGGCATTGCACAGCACCGCACGTGGTGCCGGCTGGTCGAGCACTGCGGTGAACTTGCGGGCGAACGGGAAATGCGCTCCGCCCAGACCTGACAGAGTTGTCCGGGCCAGCACGGCCTGACCCAGGTCGGGGTCGGCCACCACGGCGCCGAGGATGCGGTAGCCACTCTGGGCCAGGTAGTCATCAAGGCCGTACCCGGTTGGCGGCAACAACAATTCAGTGGTCATTGCATCAATCCGACAGGCTCAGGTCGCCCGGCTTGAATCCCGCGTCGAGCATGTTGAAGATTTTGCGGGCGATGAAAGTGTCACTGCGGTCGATGCTTTCGACGGCAGCACCGCCATCCGCGTGGGCGATGATGGCCTCGGCATGGGAGGGATCGACATCGCTGTAGAAGGCCCGCCGGTGTTCGATCAGCAAGTTGGGACCCTGTTCACACGCGGCAAAACAGATGTAGTCGTTGACCTCGACGTCGGACCCCGCCTCTTCGGCCGCAGCCCGGAGCCGGTCGCGCAGCTGCTCGGATCCGCGCATGGCGCAATCGACGTTGACGCACACATGGATGATTCGTTCCTCGGAACTCAGGTCGTCATACACGGACATCGTCTCCGGGATCGTCAGCGTCCCAGGACAACACGACCTGGTCGTCGTCCCAGCGGGTGAAGTAGCCTCGGTAGGCCGAGACGACCTGGTTCAGGTCGCGGCTGTCCCAGTCCCGACCCAGGTAGTCCGAGACAGTGGCGGCGTGTATCACCATGCGGTCGGGGACGTCGAGCAAAACCATCCCAGGCATCTGGACGACCGACGCGGTGGGAATGTCTTGAACGACGGCAGCGACGATGGCATCGCATTCCTCGCCGGCCATCATTTCGATGCCCACCACCGAGCGCGCGACGTGCGAGCTCATGCTGATACCTCCTCGGGCGTGGAAAGCATTGCTGGCGTGGCGATGTGGCAGTCCTGGAGCTGCGAGCAGATCCAGCTCAACGGTTCGGCGAATACGTCCACACTGCCGCCGCCGGCGCCTGCCAGCTCAATCGCCGCTGAATGCGCTCGGGGTAGCAGATCCGCGACCCACTCACCGATCAGTTCGCGGTTGTGCGCAGCGTGGAGCTCGTCGCCGGTCAGCAATCGCAAGAACGCTGCCGCACTCTCCCGGTGACGGCCCTTGTCCTCGCCAATGCTTCGGCATACGAAGGGAGTGAGACTGTCTCCGGCCGCCAACGACCCGGTGGTCAGAAGAGCGTTCGCGGCGGCGGTGTGCAGGGGCTCGAAGACGATGTCGGCCAGGATGATCGCTTTGCCCCAATCGAGGGTCGCCATGATCTCCTCGACGAGTCTGCGCGAGGGCTGGAACACAGAATCTTCCATCCACGCCGGCGCCGGATCGTCGAAACCGTCGTGGTGTTCGCCGTAAGCCATCGCGAGCCGGCCATAGAGCTGGGCGTGCCGAAGTTCGTCGAACATCATGAACGACGTCGCCCCGGCGATCCACGACGAGAGGGCGAACCGCGTGGTGTGCTGGTGCGTCACACACAGACCCCAGTCAGGATATTGCAGGGGTCCCAGCACATTTCGCAGCAACGCGACCCGGTCCGCCGCAACCGCGCCGAGTTGTGCATCGGCGGCGGCGAACTCGAACGCGGTGGCCACGCTGCGCCCCGCTCGGGATTGTTTCGTTGTGTATGTGCGGTAGTAGAGCTTGTCCGGACTGCGGTAGGCCTCCCAATCGGTACACCGCAACGCGGTGCTGTCGGAAGTCCAGACCTGATGGGCCGGGCGCTCCCCGTCGATGTGATACGGGGCATGCCACTGCAACAGCCGGGTAGCTTCCTCATATTCGTTGAGGCGACGAGAACCATTGATCGGCATCCGAATTGCATCGATGTCGATGTCCGGTTTGGTGGGCGCAGTGGTATCGGGAACAGGCTCGCCAATGGCGCGGACGTCGACGAGAGCACCATCGGTGACACCAAGGTCGGCCAGGGTGGCGGTGGGCACCGCGCCGGGTACCACGAGCTCGACGGTACGTCCCTGTGCGGACCGGGCTGCACCGACTCGGCTGAGTAGGTCAGAGACGGTGGGGTCGGCCTCGACCAGAACGAACGCTTCCGGCGCGGACTCGCCCACAATCCTCGAATAGATCAGCATGTATCACTCTCTCTGTGAGATAGGGCGTTTGGGCTTGGGTTGCTAGATGGTGGCCGGCACCGGCATGGCCGGGAAGTAGCCGTCGGGCGCATGAGTGCCGCCCAGTGGGGTGCCGTCGGGTGTGATGTTCAGGAACTGTGCCACCCAGGTGGGGTCCTTATCGGCCAACAGCAGCGCCGAGGGTTCGCTGGTACGAACGTATTTCGCCGACTCTCGTTCGAAGATCCACTGGCATCCCTCGGAGCAGAACCAGTATCGCTGTCCGGCATAGTCGACGGGGTACGCCTTCGCGGTGGCCGGCTCGGGGAACGTGCACGGAAACTTGCACAGGTCGCAGATCATCGGGAGGGTGTCTGCATCGACGACCGCGCCGTCGGCCGCAGCCCGCCAGAATGCCGCATGGCTGGGCCCGAACGCCGGGTATTTTTCGTGCAACCAAGCCAAATCGTCTTCGGTCGGTTGGTGCACGTCGAACCACAACTGGTCACGGGTAGTGTAGAGGCTTCGCCAGATGGTGTGCGAGCCGTGCTCAACCTCGGCGAGTGCTTGGGCGAGGTGGCGTGGCGGCTGCAGTCCGAACTGAGACAGCTCGGACACGTAGCCCTCGATGAAATCCTCGAGGACATAACGGCGGAAGGCCTCCTTATAGGAGATCGGCTTCTTCTTGGGGAAGTAGTCGAGTACTGGGCTGACCACGGCCAGCAGCAGGCGGTGGCAGCGCCAAAACCACTTGTCCATCCAGTCCTGGATGAGCGACAGGTTGGTGTCGCCGAACTGCAGCATGGCGCGGGCGACCGACTGTCCGAGCGCCATATGCCGGGTCTCGTCGCTCTGAATCGTCAGGTGTGCCTGCCCGAATCCGAAGTCTCCGTTGGCAACTCCAGCGGCCGGCGCCGCGATGAACAACAGGTTCGTGAACGCCGTCTCGAACACCAAGTTGGTGCCGATGATCGCTTCGATCGGGTCCGTGGTGATCAGGTCCTCGAAGAACGAACGGTCACCCTGGAAGTACCAGTGTCGTTCGAAGAAGGTGATGCGGTCCTTGGGTAGCAGGAAGCCGCTTTCGTGGTGTTTGGCGTAGTCCTTGGCTTGATAAATGGCCTCTTCGGCGTGACGGCGCTCGTCCATGGCTTGGACCATCGACGCGATCCGGATCGCGGGCGCGGGCGCGAACCGTGCGACCCGAACGTGGCCGCGATAGTTGTAGTACTCGCTATAAGTCAGGGCAGTGTTGAACGACTTCATCGCCTCCACCCACCGTGGGTCGACGCGTCCGATATGCCCGAAGCGGGCACCGGCGTCGCGCACGGCGTGAAACTTGTCCTCTTTCTCGGCCTGAATGCGGATGTAGTCTTCGAACAAGATCTGGAAGGGATCGTTGAACTTCTTCCAGTCCGGCATCGAACAAGCCGTGCGCCACTCCTCCGGGATATAGGCATCGTCGCCGACATAGGTCGGATCCCAATGCAGGGAATGGGTCAGCCGCTGATACTGCTCGCGGGACTTCATAGAGACTCCAATCTCGGTTGGTGCGCAGATTTTGTGTCCGTCAACCTTCAGAACTTCAATGAAGGTTGGCCGTCCAGTTCGGCCGGGGAAAGGTTGTGGGAATTACTGAAGGTTAGAGCGCACGTATTACGGCAGCGTTCAGGAGCGTTTCAATCATGTTGCGACCGATCGGTGGTTATGCGCGGGTCCTGCGCCGTTACGGGTCGCATCTCCGGGGATCGGCCTGACGGCGTTAGGCTCGGTGAGCTGAGCGCACGGCTGACAGCAGCGAGAAGGGAGGCCGGACGTGACGATGGATGTCACGGCAACCAACGGCCATCACGACGGCCACGTGCCCCGCCGTGCTCGTAGCCAACGGCCCACGCCCAGGGAGGTTAGGACCGCGTCCGCCGATGGCCAGGGCATTTACATTCAGCAGGCCGCGCAACTTGTCGGCGCGACCCCCGTACAGCTGCGCACGTGGGAGCAACAACAGCTCATCACACCGTCCCGCACTCCGTCTGGATATCGGGTGTACTCGATCGCCGACATCGAACGCATGCAGCGCATCCAATCGTTGACGGCTGGCGGGGTCAACGCTGAAGGCGTACGCCGAATCCTCAATGGACCCGGCTACTCGGCCGGGGTTCCCGCCGCGCTGACCGCTCCCTCTTCCCAATCGCGCAGCATCGGAACGGCCATCCGCGACCTCCGCAAAGAACGCGGCCTGACGCTGCGTGACCTGTCCAGTTCGACCGGGCTGAGCGCGTCCTACATCAGTTCGGTGGAACGAGGAGCTGCCGCACCGTCGATCGCGTCCTTGCAGAAGATCGGTGCCGTCTTCGACACCAATGTCCTGGGTCTGATGTCCGAATCGTATGAAGCTCCATGTTCCCCGCTGGTTCGAGTCCACGACCGCCGCGTACTCGACAGCGACAAGGGCGTGCGTATCGAGGATCTGTCAACGGCTGGAAGCAATCTCGAGCCACTGCTGTTCACGTTCCAGCCCGGTTGCGGTAGCGACGGTGCAATCTCACACGAAGGCGAGGAGTTCTTCTACGTGATGAGCGGGCAGCTGTACCTGTGCCTCGACGGCAGCGACGAGTACTACCTCAATCCCGGGGACTCGATGAGTTATCGCAGCGAACGCGCCCACGAATTCGGCAATCCCGGCGACGAGCCCACCACCGTACTCTGGATCAATACACCGCGGACCTTCTGATCCGAAGCCTTGCAGTCTCAGGCGATCAGTTCGATGACGTGGGCGTCCTGCACGCCCAGGTAGCGGGCCGGCGTGCAGGTCAGCACGATGACCTGGCCGCTGTCTCCGACTGTGTCGAACACCGCACCCATCTTCGTCAGCCGGTCCGGGTCGGTGAAGCCGAGCGCGTCGTCGATGACCACCGGCACGGAGTCTTCCTTCGCGACCAGCGCCGCACCCGCCAACCGGGCCAGAATGCCGAGTTGTTCCTTGGCTCCGCCGGACAGCGAGTCGTAGGGAACAGTCCGACCGTCCAAGGTGCGGTTGCAGATTCGCAGATCGCTGTCGATCTCGACTTCGAAGCTAGACCCGAACACCGGACGGCCCAGCCGCTCGATTTCGCTGCGGAACGGTGCGACGTATCGCTGCCGGGTGTTGTCCCGGTGGCGAGCCATCACCGACCGCAACAACTGCGCGGCCCGAGCCCGGCGAGACACCCGTGAATGCTCGGCGAAGGCATGTTCGCGGGCGATCTGAGCGGTGTCGAGACTGCCTTGCCGCCCCTCGTTGCCGATGATGCCGAGCTCGACGGTGATGTCGTTGAGCGCCTGGCCCACTTGCGCGTGCTCGCCCTCCAGCGCGGCGGCCGCGGTGCTGGCCTCGGCCAGCTCGGCTTGTACGGTAGCGGGGTCGCAGGCGGCATACGCGGCGGCCAGCTCCGCCACCGCGGCGTCGGCCTGCCGTTGGGTCTCGACGTCGGCCGCCGCCCGCGCGGCTAATTGCTCGTCGTCGCTGACGGCCCGCATTGCTGCCAGCCGCTCCTTCACCGTCTCGAGTTCAGCACTCGCGTCGGAGACTTTGGCGCGCAGAACCGTTGCCGCGGTACTGCTTTCGGTCAGCCGGACATTGGCACCGGCCATGGCCCGCTGATGCAGGTCGGCGTCGGCGCGTGCGGTCTCGCGCGACTCGATGGCGCTCACGAACGCCGCGCGCGCGGCGGCGCCGTCGACGCCCGCCGTCAGCAGGACAGGCGAGATGCCCTCACGCAGAGATGCCAGCCGTGCACGCATCTCCACCACCCCTTCGTCTTCGCACAACCCGGCCAGTGTCGCGGCCAATTGATCGCGATTGCTGACGAGTTCCCGCCGGCGCCGGTCGAGATCCCGTGCACCCTCGAGGTCACCGACGCGGCCCTGCCGCAGCGCTTCAGCCAGAATCTGCTGGGCCGCTTCCAGTTTGGCCTGAACGCCGGAGGTGGTTGCGCCCGGATCGATCCGCACGCTGAGCTGCCCGGGCAGCTCGACCGCTGTCGGCGAGGAGGTGGGCGGCGCCCAGCTCTCCCCCGCAGCCAGCCGGATGGTCTGCTTGCCCACCTTCAGCTCGAGGTCGGTGTCCGCGGTGAACTCCACGGTCGTCGCGGTGGCGGTGAGCTGTGCCTCGATCCGCTCGACGAGCCCTGCGGCCGACTCGACATCGGCCATCACGTCACTGGTGAGCGTGATCTCGGAGAGCTCCTTGGTCAGCGTGGCCAGCTGTTGCTCGATAGTCTCGATCCGCTCCAGCCGCGCGGCGAGGCGCTGCGCCTGCTCATCGGCGGCCAGTGCATCCACCACCCGACGGGCCTCGTCGACGGTCTCTTGGGCTGCGGCGAGGACGGCGGTCGACTCCGCCGCTGCGGCACAGGCCATTTCGACGACCTCACGGGCAGTGTGTTCGGCTTCGATGGCGGCTGCCAGCCGCGATTGAATCTCGGCAACGGCGGCGGTGCGCGCTACCACATCCTCGCGCAGGCGAGCCCGTTCAGCCTGCGCGGCGCTCGATGCGGCGCAGGTGCCTTGTGCTGCGGTCGCCACCAGCTCGGCCTGGCGCAACTGGTCGCCGAGCGCGGCAAGCGCGGTGGCCGCCGTCTGCGCGGCGATCAGCCGCTCGGCGACACCGGGGCCGCGATCGGCCAGCGCGGCTTGCCGAGCGGCGAGGTCGGCATGCCTGCGCACCCGTTCGTCGACTTCGGCAACCGCGGCCGCGCACCGGGCCACATCCTCGTCGGCCGCACGCAGTTGGGCGATCGCCGCCGCCCACTCACCGGTCGGCCGGCCCGTCGCCGTGAAGTACTTCCCGTATTCGGCGTCGATCCGTTCGATCAGCAGAGGTTCGGTGCCCGAGAGTGCCGCGTCGTCACCTGCCGCCAAATCCAGTGCCCGCGAGAGGGCGTCACATTCGGACAGATCCACCGCCGCCGTCGAGCCGGCCTGCAGAACCCGCTGCGCATGCCACAACTCGGTGTCGACCGTCTCTCCGAGCATGGCCAGGACCCGCTCGTGCGCCTCGTCCCCGGTGAGCTGTTCGCGCCGGGGCGCCGAGATCGTGAGTTCGGTCTCACACTTCTTGTGGAAGCGTTTGCGGTAAACGAAACGGTATGGGCCGGTACTGATTTCGGCGAGTACTTCAGATCCCACGTCAGCGTGCGTCGGCTTGACCTGCTTGACGTCTTTCTTCGTCGAGCGGTCCTTCGATTCCAGCAACAGGTCCAGTGCCTCGATCATCGACGTCTTGCCGATCTCATTGGCACCACACACGACCACAACGCCGTGGTCGGGAAACTGGATGTCGCGGTGGGTGATTCCGCGATAGTTGGTCAGGGCCAGTCGGTGCAGTTTCACGCCGCACTCCCCCGGCCAGCCGCAGCAGCAGACCAAGCGCGCTCTGGGCGTCCTGGGCCGCTTCACCGTCACCCGAGCGGGCGGTGCTGACGAGCTCGTCGACGGCGGCCGCGGCGAACCCACCGATGCCGAGGTCGTCGAACTCGCCGTCGGCCGGCATCACCGCGATATTGGTGTGCCGTTCCCAGGTGCCCAGCCAGGCAAACAGCCGAGCGTACTTGTCCAGGCAGGCATCCAGCGCAGCACGGTCGGTGACGGTCAACGATCCGGTCAACCCCAACCGCACGACCGTGCGCTCTTTGTCTGCCAGCAGATCCAGGTTGAGGTCGAGATCGGCGATGTCGCGGGTGTCGTCGACCTGGCGGTGCAACGTGACGAACCGCCACCGTCCGACACGGTGGGATTCGACGGTGACCGGATGCGCAGGGTCCGCCTCGTCGATGTCGACCAGCAGGACATGACCCGGATCGGCTTCGACATCATCGAAGTTCGTCACTTCCGGCGAGCCGGAGTACCACACCCGACGACTGTCACCGACGCAGGTGCGGGAATGCTTGTCCCCCAAGGCCACATAGTGGACCGCGCCACGCTCGATGGCGTCGGCCACGGCGGTCATCCGGATCAGCGACGGCTTACCGGGATCGGGATCGAGCACGTCGACCCCGCCATGGGCGACCAGAACTCGCGCGGTGCCGTCGGCCGGGAGATCCCCCAGCACCGCGGCTGCCAGGTCGGCGGTCGGCGCCTTGGTGCGCCACAGCGCCGCGACCAGCTGCACCCCGGGACGCACGTCCCATACCCCGTCGCGGTCCAGGACGGTGACGTTGTCGGGGCATTCGGCGCGGAAGAGGGCGCTGGTGTACACCGACGACGCGTCGAGCGGATCGTGGTTGCCCGGCAGCAGGTACACCGGAACGCCGATGGCACGCATCGCTTCCAGGGACTGGCTGACCACCTTGGGCGCAAGCTGGTTGTGCTCGAACACGTCACCGGCCACGACGACGAACTCCGCGGAGGTTTGCCGCGCCAGCGCGCCGAGGCCGGCCACCGCATCGCGCCGGGCCGCCGAGTACCGCGGCTGGGCTTCACCTTCCAGGAAGTGCCGTGTCATGCCGAGTTGCCAGTCGGCGGTGTGCAGAAATCGCATTCGCGGGCGTCCTTCCTGTTCTCGGTGGGTGCTGCGGCGAGTGTAGGGCGCGGCGCCGACAAGTCCGTGGACCTCGTCCGGCATGTACCGATCGGGGTTTAGCCTGGGCCGGTGACTGCTGGAGAACGCACGCTCGTCCTGATGCGCCACGCGAAGTCGGACTATCCGAATGGGGTGCCCGACCACGACCGGCCGCTGGCGTCCCGCGGTATCCGCGAGGGCGGTCTGGCCGGCGACTGGCTGCGGGCCAACATCCCGGCGATCGATCTGGTGCTGTGCTCCTCGGCGACCCGCACCCGCCAGACCCTCGAGCGCACCGGTATCACCGCGCCGGTCACCTACTCCCAACGTCTCTACGGCGCCACCCCGGGAACGATGCTCGTCGAGATCAACCAGGTGCCCGACGATGTCGCGACGCTCATGGTGGTCGGCCACGAACCGACGATGAGCCAGCTGTCACTCGGCCTGGCCGATCCGGCCCGGTCGGATCGCGCCGCAGCCGACGGAATCTCGATGAAGTACCCGACGTCGGCGATCGCCGTGCTGCAGGTGCGCGTCGGCTGGGCGGCCCTGGAACTCAACGGCGCCGAGCTGACCTCATTCCACGTGCCGCGCTAGGAGTTGGTGGCCAGCGTCAGTTCCATCAGCTTGATGGCCTGACCGCACGCGTCGATGCCGGGGGCCTGCGGGTTGACCCACCACCCGACGACACCGCCGGCGTCGCTGGCGACGCCGCAGCCACCGTTGGGATCACTGGTCCGCATCACGATCGACGGCACACCGGCGATCGACCGGTTCTCGATCTGGTACTTGAGGAACTGACCGACCGACCGCTCGTTGTCGAGGCTGCCCTGCTCGTACCAGAACCGGGTGATGTCGACCAGCCCGGCCGGGTTGGCGGCCTGCCAGCGGCAGACGGCACCGACGAAGGTGCTCTGGATGTCGAGCGGGTCAGCGCCCACCGTCTTGGCCAGGATGTCGGTGGTGAGGACGTCACATTCCTTGAGCAGGTTGGGATACTGCTGCGCCGAGTTGTCGTTGCGCGGCACGCTGCCCGAACCCGACTTGGCTGCCGTGCCATCGACCGTCTTGGCGCAGCCGCTGACCATCACCAGGGCGCAGAGCCCCGCCCCCACCGCGGTCGCTACCCGGCGCGGGCTCATTTGGAATTCACGATCGATTGGCGGGTCAATTCCTTGGCCACGTCGCAGGCCGGCGGGAAGGGCTTCTCGGCGAAGCTGACCGACCACTCGATGAAGTCGTCGTTGAACTGGATGCCGATCTCGCACAGGTTGTCCCCCAGAGTCGGATCGGTACCGACGGCGATGAATCCGCTGTGGCCCTCGATGTTGATGTCCTCGACGCTGGTGCGCGACAGCTCTTCGGTCTTGCGTTCCCGCCCGATCGGGCTGCCCCGGTACCAGGTGAAGGAGAAGTGCGGGCCCAGGATCCCGCCGCCCGCCAGCCACTGACAGCCGACGGAGTTCTTCGCCGTGTTCACCAAGCCGGTCACCCGCGTCTGCTCGGCCATCGTCTGGTCGGTGATGCCACCGCATTCGGGGAACATCGGACCGTGTTTGGCGTTGGCCGACTGCGGCGCGGGAGCCTGCGAACCCTGTGGCTGACCGGGACCGCTGCCCGAGTCCGAGCATGCGCCGATAGAGGCCGCGATGGCTACAACCCCGGCAGCCAACGCGAGTTTGCGCGTCGCTGTCATGCGCACCTGCTGCAAGTCACAGCATGCACTGTAGCGGCAGGCCCTCGGTGCAACCACCGACAGGCCGCTTGACCTGCCGCTTTATCGCGATTCTCGGCGTCAAAAAGCGGCGCGGCCCGACAACGTCGGCGGTGCCGGCGTAGGGGTGTGCGACAGTAGCGAAATGCTGCTGGCACTGCTGAGACACTATGTCCGGCCGTACCGGTGGCTGGTCGCGGCGGTAATGGCGCTGCAGACCGTCAGCACCCTGGCCTCCTTGTATCTGCCGACCGTCAATGCCGCGATCATCGATGACGGCGTGGCCAAGGGCGACACCGGGCTGATCACCGAGCTCGGGCTGGTCATGCTGGCCGTCACCGGACTGCAGGTGGTGTGCGCGGTGGTCGCGGTCTACTTCGGTTCGCGGACCGGCATGGGGTTCGGCCGCGACCTGCGCTCAGCGATGTTTCACCACGTCACCGCGTTCTCGGAGCGGGAAACCGCCCGGTTCGGGGCGCCGTCGTTGCTGACCCGGACGACCAACGACGTTCAGCAGATCCAGGTGCTGATCCAGATGACCACGACGACCCTGGTGACAGCACCGATCATGTGCGTCGGCGGCATCATCATGGCGATCCACCAGGACGCCGGGCTGTCATGGCTTCTGCTGGTCAGTGTGCCGGTGCTGGCGCTGTCCAACTTCTGGATCGTGTCGCGGATGCTGCCGATCTTCCGCAGCATGCAGCGCCTCATCGACGGCATCAACAGGGTGATGCGCGAACAGCTCTCGGGCATCCGGGTCATCCGGGCGTTCGCCCGGGAACCGTTCGAGCGCGACCGGTTCGCGGTCGCCAATGCGGCCGTGTCCAACACGGCGCTGGCCGCCGGGCGGTGGCAGGCTCTGATGCTGCCGGTGACCACCTTGACCATCAACATCTCCAGCGTCGCCCTGATCTGGTTCGGCGGCCTGCGCATCGACTCCGGCCACATGCAGGTGGGCTCGCTGATCGCGTTCCTGTCGTACTTCATGCAGATCCTGATGGCCGTGCTGATGGCCACGCTGATTCTGGTGATGCTGCCCCGGGCCTCGGTCTGCGCGGAACGGATCAACGAGGTGCTGGACACCGAGCCGGCGATCAGCAGCCCCGCCTCGCCGCAACTGCCGGACGGCGGTATCCGCGGTGCGGTCACACTCGACAACGCGACGTTCTGCTACCCGGGTGCGGAGCGCCCTGTGCTGGAGGATGTTTCGCTGACCGCTCGGCCCGGGACGACGACCGCGATCGTCGGCAGCACCGGGTCCGGGAAGTCGACGCTGATATCCCTGATCTGCCGGCTCTACGACGTGACCGACGGCGCGATCCGGGTCGACGGCATCGACGTACGCGACTACGACCCCGAGCACCTCTGGGCCACTCTGGGTCTGGTTCCGCAGCGGGGATACCTGTTCTCCGGCACCGTCGCCGACAACCTGCGGTACGGAAAAGCTGACGCCACTGAAGACGACATGTGGTCGGCATTGCGGGTGGCCGCCGCCGACGACTTCGTCCGTGCCCATCCCGACGGCCTCGACATGAGGGTCGCTCAGGGCGGCATCAATTTTTCCGGCGGCCAACGCCAGCGACTGGCGATCGCGCGCGCGGTGATCCGGCGTCCGGCGATCTACCTGTTCGACGACGCGTTCTCCGCGCTCGACGTCCACACCGACGCCCGGGTGCGGGCGGCGCTTCGTGAGGAATCCGACGATGCCACGGTGATCATTGTCTCCCAGCGTATTTCGACCGTCATGCACGCAGACACGATCGTCGTGATGGATGGGGGCCGGGTGGTCGGCACGGGAACCCACGACACGCTGCTGGCCGGCTGCGAGACCTATGGGCAGTTCGCCGACTCCCAGTCGGTCGACGTACACGTCGGGGGCGGCCGATGACCGGGCCCGCGTTCCGGGGCGGCGGCATGCGCGCGATGAGCCAAGACCCTCGGCAGGCCCGATCGCGCGACTTCACAGGTTCCGCGCTGCGGCTGATCAGGCGGCTGACACCACACAGGTGGCCGACCGCGGCGGTCATCGCGTTGTCGATCGTCGGGATCGCGCTCGGTGTGATCGGTCCCCGCATCCTCGGGCATGCCACCGACCTGCTGTTCAACGGAGTCATCGGCCGGCAGCTACCGGCCGGCATCACCAAGGATCAAGCTGTGGCCGCGGCCCGCGCGCGCGGTGACACCACGTTCGCCGACCTGCTGTCCGGAACCAATGTGGTACCCGGCCGCGGGGTCGACTTCACCGCGGTGGGCCGCACCCTGCTGCTGGCGCTGGCGCTGTACGTGGTTGCCGCACTGCTGATCTGGGCGCAAGCCCGACTGCTCAACGTGATCGTGCAGCGGACGATCACCGCGCTGCGCGCCGACGTCGAGAACAAGGTCCACCGGTTACCGTTGTCCTACTTCGATTCCCGGCAGCGCGGCGAGTTACTGAGCCGGGTCACCAACGATGTGGACAACATCCAGACCTCGGTCTCGATGACGATCAGCCAGTTGCTGACGTCGGTGCTGACCGTGATCGCGGTGTTGGCGATGATGCTGAGCATCTCCCCGCTGCTGGCGCTGATCACCGTCGTGACGGTTCCGTTGTCGCTGTGGGTGACCCGGGTGATCGCACGCCGCTCGCAGCGGATGTTCATCGCCCAGTGGACCAACACCGGCAGGCTGAACGCTCACATCGAGGAGACGTACAGCGGCTTCACCGTGGTCAAGACCTTCGGGCACCGGGCGGCCGCGCAGGAGAAGTTCCGTGAGTTCAACGCGGACGTCTACCACGCCAGCTTTGGCGCACAGTTCTTTTCCGGCCTGGTCTCACCGGCCACGACGTTCATCGGGAACCTCAGCTATGTCGCGGTTGCCGTCGTCGGCGGCTATCAGGTCGCCACCGGCCAGATCACGTTGGGCAGCATCCAGGCCTTCATCCAGTACGTCCGCCAGTTCAACCAGCCACTGACCCAGGTCGCCGGCATGTACAACACGCTGCAGTCCGGGGTGGCCAGCGCTGAACGGGTTTTCGACTTTCTCGACGAGCCCGAAGAAGCACCGGACGTGCCAATCGCGTTGGCCGGCAATGGCGGCGGGCGTGTCGAATTCCAGAACGTGTCGTTCAGTTATCGACCTGACACTCCGGTGATCGAGGATCTGTCGCTGATCGCCGAGCCGGGCAGCACGGTGGCGATCGTCGGTCCGACCGGGGCAGGCAAGACCACTCTGGTCAACCTCCTGATGCGGTTCTACGACGTCGACGCCGGGAGGATCCTGCTCGACGGCACCGACATCAGAGACGTCAGTCGCGAGTCGCTGCGCTCACGAATCGGGATGGTTCTGCAGGACACCTGGCTGTTCGGCGGCACGATCGCCGAGAACATCGCCTACGGGAAGCCCGGCGCCAGTGAGGACGAGGTCATCGAGGCGGCCCGGGCGGCGTACGTCGACCGGTTCGTCCACACGCTGCCCAACGGTTACGAGACCCGGGTCAGCGATGACGGCGGCAACATCAGTGCCGGCGAAAAGCAACTGATCACCATTGCGAGGGCGTTCCTGGCCCGACCCCAGCTGCTGATCCTCGACGAGGCGACCAGTTCGGTGGACACCCGCACCGAGTTGCTGATCCAGCATGCGATGACCAAACTGCGCCGGGACCGAACCAGTTTCATCATCGCCCATCGGCTGTCGACCATCCGCGACGCCGACAGCATCCTGGTCATGGAAGCCGGCCGGATCATCGAGACCGGGAGCCACGCTGAGCTTCTCGCCCGTCGGGGTGCCTACTACGCCATGACCCAGGTTTAGCGGGCCGCAGCGGATATTTTCCGTAAACCCGCAATTTCAGCAAACCTGCTATACGCTGCGATCTCGCTGGTCGCGACTTCGCGAACGGTGCCAATCGTGCGAGAGGTGCTGAATAATGCCGATAGTGCAGACCGTCCTGGCGGGGATGGCCACGAGCATGCTGGCGGCGGGATTGGTCACCGCAAATTCTGATGCGGTGCGAGAGCAGAATCCTCCGGTGCAGCCTGGCGTCGAGTTGGCCGCCACCACGATCCCGATCATCGATTTCGACTGGATCCTTGGTCCACTGAGGGTCGCGCGCAAACTCACCATCGGTTCCGGTGTTTCGCCGAACGGGCTGGTAAGCCTCGACGGTGCCGCCGATACGTGGTGGGACGCCTCCGTCGGCCCGACCGGCGAGGTCAAGAGCAGCTTCACTCTCCCCGTCACCTTGGCGCAGACCGCCCCGCTCGTGGATCTCGGATTCGAACCGGAGTGGAAGAGTTCGGTCGTGTTCTCGCCACTCGGCGCAGCCGGTCCGACGATCGACTTTGCTCCCGATCTTTCCTCGAAGATTCACCTCATCGAATATCGAGGCGGAGTCGAGGGATACGGCTTCGGCGTCAGCGGCACGCTTCTCCAGGCCGGCTTACAGGGCGGCGCCACGTCACCCGTGACGATGGTCGGGGGCAGCGTCACTCTCGGCGAGTACAAGGCCCAACTGTCGGTGCTGCCCTCCGGCGGCCTGAAGGCCTCTCTGAGCTTCGCGCCCTATTTCGGCGGCGGCGGTGGATCGATTCAATTGGGGTCGACCAAGATTGGCACGACACTGCCAAGCGGTCAGTTCAAGGCGGAGACCAAACTGTGCCTGGGTTCGGCCGCCGCCTCGTGTGGCGGTGTGATTGCCGGGGTGTCGATCTCAGCCATGCTGGGCGGCGCTCTGCTGGCGATCAACAGCAAAGACGTCCTCAGCTTCGACTTCCCCGACTCGCTGACGGTCGAACTGAAGGCCGGCTCTCTTGCGGTGACGGGCAATATCGGCGGCACCGTCACAATCGGAACGACGAAGCTGGGCGGCGTCATCCCGATCAACATCAAGATCCCGCCGGCAGCCGCAGCCAGCGCAACCAGCACCGAGCCCAAGTCACAGACTGCCGCCGCGCAGGAATCGGCGAAGTCGGTGTCTGCCTCGTCGAACGCGACGTCACGAAAGTCTGTGACCGGCAAGGGAACCGCGTCGACCAAGAGCACCAAGGCCGGTTCGAAGCAGGGTGCCAAGACCGGCCGATCGGGTCGGGGCTGACACTCCCGGCTACAGCTACAGCCCGGGACCCTCGGCGCGCAGATCGTCGACCTCGGCCATCGCCGAGCGCAGCTTGGCCAGCCATTCCTCGGCGTGCTCACCGACGAGTCGCACGCTCCAGGCCAGCGCATCCGAGCGCGACCGGGCAACGCCCGCGTCGACCAGGGTATCGAGCACCTGACGTTCGGGTTGTTTGAGGCGGGTCATCACCGGAACGGCGATGTGCGTGAACAGGATTCGCTCCGGTTCCGCGGAGCCTTCCGAGGCGATGTCCAAACCCCAGGACACCTTGCGGCCGTACTTGTCCTGAGCCTCCTCGGCGATCCGAATGCGCTCGGAGCGAGTGTCCTCCCGGAACCGGGAGGCCCGGCCCGCGGCGCGCGCGTCGCTGTCCGGTGTGTCCGTCGCGGGCAGGCGCCCGATGACGGTGATCTCTTCACGGTCGACGATGACCGTCGGGTCTCCGGCGAACCATCCGTCGGGCAGACGACCGGCGAACCACTCGCCCGCGTCGGTGGCGTCGGGTTGGTCGGCCTGTTGCCAGCCGCCGGGTCGGCCGGGGCGACGATGTGTGTGTTGATGCTTCATGAATTACATGATTACACCGTTACAAACCGGACGCCAGGCATTCTCTCTGGGCGAACGGCCACAACCGGGCGGCCGGAACGGATAATGGTCGGATGACAGGCGAAGGTCTCGATCCCGACCGCGCTCGTGCTGCGCGCGACGTGGCACGAATGCACCCGGCAATGGTGGCGCTGGTCTTGGGTGTCCCGACGGTCGCGGCCGTCGGGCTGGTGTGGTGGCTATTGGGCCCCGGCACGGCGGTGCTGATGGTGCTCGCGGCGGTGATCTTCGGCGGTGGGTCGTTGCTGCGGAAGCGCCGTAAGCACTAAAACGGGTTGCGAATCAGAGCTTTTCGGCCCGGCGGACCCGGAAGAGTTTCACCTCGTCCTGGATGCCCTTGAGGTGCCGCGCCCGCGCGAACGACCAACTGAACGACGGGTCGTCCCCGATCTGTTCGCGGGCAGCTTCGGACAACAGGACCGAACCGGGCCGGGCCACCGAGGTCACCCTGCTGGCCAGGTTGACCGGGCTGCCGAACCAATCCCCGGCGCGGCTGACGGCCTGCCCATGAGACAGCCCCACCCGCAGTTGGGGCATGTCGTCATCGGCTTCGGTGGCTTCCACCAGAGTCAACATCGCGTCGAGCAACGCCGCGGTGTCCGTGGACACCATCATCACCGCATCGCCGATGGTCTTGATGAACCGCACCGGTGGCACCGCCACATCGCGGGCGGCGTCGGCGAGGCGGTTGGCGAGCTGTTCGAGTTCCTCAGGCGGAACGGTCTCGCCCAGCCTGGTGAATCCGACGAGGTCGGCGAAGGCGACCGCGATGTCGCGGGCGCCGGGAAGCGATGCGCCGACGGCCCTTTCGTTGGCGTTGATCGCCTCGGTTTCCATAGCGTGGCGAAGCTGCAGCATCAGCATGTCCTGCACCATCGGACCCAGCAGCGGCGCCGCGGCGCTGACCAACACCTGCGCGCCCTGGGCCATCTGGAGTTCGGTGGTGCCGGGGTGTTGCATCGTCGTGGCGACCGCGGTGTAGCGCATCGCCTCGGCCGCACGCGAAAGGCCTTCTGCCAGAAGGCGGACGACCGTGAGCAGTCGATCGGCGTCGAATCCCAGATCGAGGAAACGCTTGATGTGCACGGCAGTCTCGGCATCGGGTTTGAGGAACACCGCCGCATCGGGATCGTCGACCGTCGAGAGGCCACTGGCGCGCTGGAAGCGCCGGAGCTGGTCCAGGTCCAGTCCGGTCTGCTCGCTGATCTGCCGAGCCGACAGCCGGGTCCCGTCATCACCGAAGATCCGGCGGCCGGGCAGCAGCATCGGCGCGAACGCCCCCGGATCTCTTCCACGCTGATCCCCTGCTCCACGAGCCAGGGAATCAGTTCGGCCCGTTGGGCACGGGCATCGCCCGTGAGCCCGTCGAGCAGCCCGGTGGCCTCCGGGTCGACGGTTTCGGTCACCGTCCCAACGTATACCGTCGATCCCGATGTCACGATCCCCGCTCCTGGAGGGGCTGCCGCCCATCGGTTCGCCCGATGCCCGACTGCTGATCCTCGGCAATATGCCGAGCGTGCTGTCGCTGGCGAGCGGTCAGTACTATGGGAACCCGCGAAATGCGTTCTGGCGCATCATCGGTGAGGTGCTCGGATGCGAGCCGGATGCGCCGTACCAGCACCGGATCGAGGTTCTGGCCCGCCACGGCATCGCCGTCTGGGACGTCCTCAAGCACTGCCGGCGGGCCGGCAGCCTGGATTCGGCGGTCGAGCCGGACAGCATGGTGCCCAACGACTTCGGGACGTACTTCGGCGCCCGGCCGGGCATCGAGCGGGTGTACTTCAACGGCGCGGCCGCCGAGCGCAACTTCGCCAGGCTCGTCCACCTCGACGTGCCGGCCACCTTCGGGCGTCTGCCGTCTACCAGCCCGGCGCAGACCATGCGCTACGCCGACAAGCTGGCGGCCTGGAGCGCGGCGCTGACCGGCTAAGAGACCGGCGGTCTCCGGTTCGCCCATGGCCGCGCCATCTCGATCTGATGGCTCAGCGACAGCAGCGTCGCCTCGTCGGAGGGCCGGCCGACCAGCTGGATCGACAGCGGCACCCCGGCGTCGTCGAGGCCCCACGGGACGACGGCGGCGGGCTGGCCCGTCGCGTTGAACATGGCGTTGAACGGCACCCGGGCCGACACCATCGCAAGCGTCGCGACCCCACCCCGGTGCTGATACTGCCCGATGCGCGACGGACCGGTCGCGGTGCCGGGGGTGATCAACACGTCGACGTGATCGAAGATTGACTGGACCCGCGCCGCAAGTGCCGGCTCGGCAGCGCGCACCTTGGCGATCTGCGCGTCGGAGATCATCCGGCCCAGTCGGGCAATGCCTTTGGTCCTCGGCTCGAGCCGCTCCCGGTGCGGCAGGGCGGTCGCGTCCTGGAAGGCGCCGCGCCACATCCGCGGCAGCACATGGCCGTACACCGCCCACGCCGGATAGTCGGGATCGCGCCAGACCACCTCGTGGCCGAGATCGCGCAAGAGCGTCTCGGCACCGTCGAGTGCCTTCTGCTGCGCCTTCCCGACCCGACCGAGCATGGTCGGAGGGAGCTTGGTACTCAAGGCGATTCGGAGTCTGCCGGGCTCGCGGTTGGCGGCTGCGACGAACCCGCCCGAAGGCCCGGGCAGCGCCGAGGTCGCGTCGAGGAACAGCGCGGCGTCCTCCACCGTGCGCGTCATCGGGCCGTTGACGGACAAGCCGCACCACGCGTCGTCATGCGGAGCCATCGGCACCCGGTCACGCTGTGGCTTGAGTCCGAACAGCCCGCACCAGGTGGACGGAATGCGGATGGATCCGGCGCCGTCGGAGCCCAACGCCATGGGGGCGAGTCCCGCGGCTACTGCCGCACCGCTGCCGCCGCTGCTGCCCCCGGTGCGCGCTCCAGATCCCACGGGTTGTGGGTGGCGCCGAAGGAGATCGTCTCGGTGAACGGCCACAGCATCATCTCCGGCACCGACGTCTTGCCCAGGATCACCGCGCCGGCCTCGCGCAACCGGCGCACCACCAGTGCGTCGCTCGTCGGTGCCTGGCCGTAGGCGCTGCTGCCGTAGCAGGTGAATTCGTCGGCGACGTCGACGTCGTCCTTGATCGCGATCGGGACGCCCAGCAGCGGCTTGCGTTCGCCGGCGTCGAGCAACTCCTGCGCGGCGGCGGCCTCCCGGCGCGCGCTGTCGGTGAGCACCACGCGGTAAGCGCGCAACTCCCGGTCGACGCGCGCTATCCGGTCGAGGTACAACTCCAACAGGGCGGGGGCGGTGATGGTGCCGTTGACGAGCATGCGTGCCTGCTCGGCAGCACCGGCGAAGGCAATGTCGGTGGAGTCCATCTCCCGCAGCCTAACGCTGCCCGCTACGGTGGCCAGATGGCATGCGTGTTCTGCGAGATCGTCGCCGGTACGGCACCCGCCATCCGCGTTCACGAGGACGACGATTTCCTCGGCATCCTGGACATCCGCCCGTTCACCCGGGGTCATACCCTCGTGGTGCCCAAGCGGCACACCGTCGATCTCACCGACACTCCGGCCGAGACTCTGGCCGGGATGCTGGCCGTCGGGCAGCGGATCGCGCAGGCCACGCGTGCGTCCGATCTCAGCGCGACCGGCAACAACATTGCCATCAACGACGGCAAGTCGGCCATGCAGACGGTGTTTCACATTCACCTGCATGTGATCCCGCGACGCGACGGTGACAAGCTGTCGTTCGCCAAGGGGATGCTGCTGCGCCGTGACCCCGACCGCGAGGGCACCGGACGAATCCTGCGTGCCGCCCTGTCCCAGCTCGATACAACCGGATGAGAGAGCAATGCCCGACTCCGCACTGATGACGTTCGTGAAGGTGCACGACTGGGTGTACCGGCGCACCAACGGCTGGATCGGGCACCGGATGCCCGGGGTTCCGTCCTCGCTGATGCTGCACACCATCGGGGCGAAAACCGGTCAGCCCCGGTCGAATCTGCTCGCATACTTCCGCGATGGCGACGGCTACCTGATCGTCGCATCCAACGGCGGAGCGGACCGCAACCCAGCCTGGTATCACAACCTGCGCGCGCATCCGAAGATCGAAATCAACCTGGGCAGAAAACGTTTGGCGGTCACTGCACACATCGTGATGCCGGACGACCCGGACTACGGACGGCTGTGGCACATCTGCGACTCGAACAACGGCGGCCGCTACAGCTCGTATCAGCGCGGCACCACGCGTCCCATCCCGGTCGTGCGCCTGACGCCCTGAGGGTCCGCCTCTGAGCGACAAGAGGCCCCACATCGAGATCGACGGCAGCGCGGGGAAGGTCGAGAAGACGTCACGCCAGCGTCGATCTCGATAGCCCCGCCACCGAAAACTCCTGCTAGAACAGCTCTTTCGCCAGCAGCTCCAGCGTGGTCTCCCGGTCCGGGGCGGTCGCCGAGTCGGTGCCGCGATGCGCGGATGCGACGGGGTTGATCATCACCTCGTCGACGTCGAACTCTGCGGCCACCGCACGAACCTGGTCGGCCGCCTCGGACGGTGAACCGACCACGGCCTTGCTGCGCCCGGCGGCGATGATCGCCTCGGCCTGCGGGTGCATGGTCAGCGCCGCCGCGTCCTCGACCAGGTCGAGCGGCCCGAGCGGCTGCCCGGTGCGCAGCCGCGCCATCATCTGCAGGTTCGGCAGCAGCAACGCCTCAGCCTCCGAACGCGTCGGCGCCACCACGGCGTTGACCGTCATGAACGTCACCGGCTCGGCAGCCACCGCACTGGGCCGGAATTCCGACCGGTAGGTGGCCAGCGCCTCGGCGGTGCCCTGCCCGGCGAAGTGATGCGCGAACACGTACGGCAGACCTTTGGCGGCGGCCAGGTGCGCCGAGTACATCGACGAGCCGAGCAGCCACAGCCGCGGCTCCTCGACCGCCGCGGGCGTGGCCTTGAGGATGTAGTCCTGGTTGCGGATCGGGATGCGCACCCCGTGTGCGCTCATCAGCGCCGCGACGTCGTCGAGGTACTGCGGGAAGTTCTCGATATCGGAATCGTCACGGGTGCCCCGCAACATGTACGACGTCACCGGGTCGGAGCCGGGCGCGCGGCCGATCCCGAGATCGATACGCCCCGGCGCGGCGGCCTCCAGCAATGCGAACTGCTCGGCCACGGCCAGCGGCGCATGGTTGGGCAACATCACCCCACCCGAACCCAGCCGCAACTGGGTGGTCTGGGCAGCCAGGTACGCCAGGATCACCGGCGGGCTGGTGGCCGCGACCGCGGGCATGTTGTGGTGTTCGGCCACCCAATACCGGGTGAAGCCCAAGCGGTCGGCGGTCTGAGCCAGGCGCACGGTGGCCGCCAGCGCGTCGGCGGTGGTTTGGTCGGTACGGACCGGAACGAGGTCGAGGACAGAAAGCCGCATAGTCACCTCAACGATACGAGGACGCGCATGCTTCCCCTCACCTACCGGCGCAGGCCCGCCCGTGCGGCCGCGTCGGTGAACACGTCGTCGAGCATCGCCGGCGTGAGTCGCCCGGTGAACATGTTCTGCTGGCTGGGGTGATAGCAGCCCAGCAGCTGCCGGCCGGACGGCAACTCGACGACCACGCCGTGCCCGAACTTGGGTTTGGCCTGCGCAGGCAGGTCGTCGGCGAGCAACCGCAGCGCGGCCTGCCAGCCGAACCCGCCCAGGGTCACGATCACCCGAACCGACGGCGCGATCAGCCGCCACTCGGCGGTCAGCCACGGTTCGCAGGTCGACCGCTCGTCGGGTTCCGGCTTGTTACCGGGCGGCGCGCACCGGACGGCGGCCACCACCCGAATGTCGTTGGTGGACAAACCATCTGCTGCGTCAACACTGGTCGGCTGGTTCGCCAGGCCGGCCCGGTGCAGCGCGGCGAACAGTTGATCTCCCGACCGATCACCGGTGAACACCCGCCCCGTCCGGTTGCCCCCTTGCGCGGCGGGGGCCAGGCCCAGCACCAGAATCTTCGGCTGCGCCGAGCCCCACCCGGTGATCGGCCTTCCCCAATACGGCTCACCGGCGAACGAGCGACGTTTGGTGACCGCCACCTCTTCCCGCCAGGCGACCAGCCTGGGACATGCCCGGCACACGCTGACCTGGGCATCCACCGTCGCGATGTCGCGGGCCGCCGCGGCCAAAGCCCCCACCTGGGCGGCGTCGGCAGCCACCGGGGTCTCGGGCACGGCGGGGTCCCCGGGCCAGCCCGTCCCCGGCGGAACTGGCGAGGAGAACAACACCCTGGTCCGCGGATGTGGAAGGAGGGTCACCGGTCCACTCTGCCCGGGTCCCGCGCGGCGCGCGAGAACTTAAGCTCTGCCGGTGACCACCACGCGCATCCCCGCGCTGCTGATCCTGTCCTCGACCCTTCTGGCCGCGGGCGCCAACGGCATCTCCATGGTCGCCTTCCCCTGGCTGGTGCTGCAGCGCACCGGCAGTGCGGTGGACGCCTCGATCGTCGCGGGCGCGGCAACCCTGCCGCTGCTGTTCGCCACGCTCATCGCCGGTGCCGCCGTCGACTTCGTCGGCCGACGCCGGGTTGCGATGCTCTCCGACGCGCTGTCGGCCATCGCGGTGGCCGCGATCCCGCTCTTGGCGATCGCGTTCGGCACCGACGTGCTGACCACCCTCGTCCTGGCCGCACTGGCCGCCCTCGGCGCCTTCTTCGATCCGGCCGGCATGACCGCGCGGCAGTCGATGCTGCCCGAGGCGGCAGTGCGCGCGGGCTGGACCCTCGATCACACCAACAGCGTCTACGAAGCCGTGTTCAATCTGGCTTACATCACCGGCCCGGGTGTCGGCGGCCTGCTGATCGCGACGCTCGGCGGTGTCAACGCGATGTGGGTGACCGCCGCACTGTTCGGGTTGGCGATCCTGGCGATGGCGGTGCTGCGGCTGGAGGGCACCGGACGTCCGGCGCGCGAAAAGCTGCCCGACAGTGTGGTTTCCGGAGTTCTGGAAGGGTTGAAGTTCGTCTGGCGCAACCGGGTTCTTCGCACCCTTGGCCTGGTCGATCTCGCTGTCACCGGGCTGTACCTGCCGATGGAAAGCGTGCTCTTCCCGAAGTACTTCACCGACCGCAACGAGCCCGCCCAGCTGGGGTGGGTGCTGATGGCATTGTCGATCGGCGGGCTGATCGGGGCGCTGAGCTGGACCGTGCTGTCGAAGATCGCCAGCAAGCGGACGACGGTGCTGACGGCGGTGCTGACGTTCGGGATCGCGGTGGCGGTCATCGCGTTCCTGCCGCCGCTGCCGGTCATCTTGTCGTTCGCCGCCCTGGTCGGGCTGGTGTACGGCCCGATCGGGCCCATCTACAACTCGGTCATGCAGACCCGCACCCCGGAGCAGCTGCGCGGCCGGGTCGTCGGCGTGATGACGTCGATGACCTATGCAGCGGGCCCGATCGGGTTCACGGTGGCTGGCCCGCTGGTCGATGCGTTCGGTCTCAAGGTGACATTCCTGGTTCTGGCGGTGCCGATCTTGGCGATCGGCGTGGTGTGTCCCTGGTTGCCCGCCCTCAAAGAGCTCGACGACGACGCGCCTAGGATGGCGCAATGGCCGTGAGCGCTCTGGCCGGCCTGGCCGCTGAGCTACCCGACGGGGTCGTCGTCACCGACCCCGACATCCTGGCGTCCTATCGCCACGACCGCGCCGCCGACCCGGCGGCCGGCATGCCGTTGGCCGTGGTGCGGCCCACCCGCACCGAAGAGGTGCAGACGGTGCTGCGCTGGGCCTCGGCGAACCGCATCGCCGTGGTACCGCGCGGAGCGGGCACCGGACTGTCCGGTGGCGCGACCGCCGTCGACGGCGGGATCGTGCTGTCGACGGAGAAGATGCGCGATATCACCGTCGACCCGGTAACGCGCACCGCCGTCGTCCAGCCCGGTCTGCTCAATGCCGAGGTGAAGAAGGCGGTTGCGGAGCACGGCCTGTGGTATCCGCCCGACCCGTCGTCGTACGAGATCTGCAGCATCGGCGGCAACATCGCCACCAATGCGGGCGGACTGTGCTGCGTGAAGTACGGCGTGACAACCGATTACGTGTTGGGCATGCAGGTGGTGCTGGCCGACGGCACCGCGGTGCGCCTCGGCGGCCCGCGCCTGAAAGATGTTGCCGGGCTGTCGCTGACCAAGCTGTTCGTCGGCAGCGAGGGCACCCTCGGGGTGGTCACCGAGGTGACGTTGCGGCTGCTGCCGCCCCAGCCGTCGGCGTGCACGGTGGTGGCGACCTTCGATTCGGTGGAGGCCGCGGCCGGTGCGGTGGTCACGATCACCGGACGCATCCGGCCCTCGATGTTGGAGTTCATGGACGCGGTGTCGATCAACGCCGTCGAGGACAAGCTGCGGATGGGCCTGGACCGCTCGGCGGCGGCGATGATGGTGGCCGCCTCCGACGACCGGGGCCCGGCCGGCGCCGAGGACGCCGAGTACATGGCGCGCGTGTTCACCGAAGCCGGTGCCAAAGAGTGCTTTTCGACGTCCGATCCGGCCGAGGGCGAGGCGTTCGTCGCGGCCCGCAGGTTCGCTATCCCCGCGGTGGAAGCCAAGGGTTCGCTGCTCCTGGAGGATGTCGGAGTGCCGCTGCCCGCGCTCGCCGAGCTGGTGGGCGGAGTGGCCAAGATCGCGGCCGACCGCGACCTGACGATCTCGGTGATCGCCCACGCCGGCGACGGCAACACCCACCCGCTGATCGTCTTCGATCCCGCCGACGCCGCGATGACCGAACGGGCCGAAAAGGCGTTCGGAGAGATCATGGACCTGGCGGTTTCGCTGGGCGGGACAATCACTGGTGAACACGGAGTCGGCCGGCTCAAGAAGCCATGGCTGGCAGGCCAATTGGGCCCGGAAGCCATGGAACTCAACCGCCGGATCAAGGTCGCGCTGGACCCTGACGGGATTTTGAATCCGGGCGCGGTCATTTAACGCAAGGCAGTGTGCGGGCGGCGCCGCCTGGCTAGGGTGGACGGCGATGACTCACTCCCCCACGCAGTTCGAGATCGCGGTTCCGCAAGCCGATCTCGACGACCTGCGCCGCCGCCTTGAATCCGCCCGATTTCCCGCCGAACTGGCCGGCAGTGGCTGGGATTACGGCACCGATCAGTCGTTCTTGAGAGAATTCGTCGACCGATGGCGTGACGGATACGACTGGCGTGCAACCGAAGCGGAGCTCAACGCCGTAGGCTCCTTCGTCACCACAGCCGCCGGCCAACGCGTCCACTTCCTGCACCGCAGATCCCCCAACAGCGCGGCGATCCCGCTGGTGCTCGTGCACGGGTGGCCGGGTTCGATCATCGAATTCCTCGACGCCCTACCGCTGCTGCACGAGCGGTACCACGTCATGGTGATCTCGATGCCCGGATACGGCTTCTCCGGCCCGACCACCCAACGCGGTGTCGACACCTCGGTCGTCGCGGCAGCGGCCGCCGAGGTGATGACGCAACTGGGGTACCAGCGCTTTCTGGCTCAAGGCGGTGACTGGGGCGCCCTGGTGGTGCGATACCTCGGTGAGCACTACCCGGATCGCGCCGTCGCCATCCACACCAACATGCTCTTCGCGTCTGCCGAGGGTCCCGACGCCATGGACGGTGTCACCGAGGAGGAGATGGCCGCATTCATCGCCTCCGCCGAGCGGATGGCGGAAGGCACCGCCTATATGGAAATCCAAGGCACCCGGCCACATTCACTCGGCTACGGGCTCGAAGACTCGCCGGTGGGCCTGGCCGGCTGGATCCTGGAGAAGTTCCATGCCTGGAGCGACGTGCGGGACGGGATGCCGATCCGCACCGACCGGCTCATCGACAATCTGATGATGTACTGGCTGACCGGTACGGCGACCTCGGCCGCGCGACTGTACTACGAAGCGGCCCACGCCGGCACCGGTGCGCTCAGCCCGTGGTCGGGCCGGGTCGACGTCCCGACCGGTTACGCGGTCTACCCGGCAGAGCTGGTGCGGATCCCGAAAGTGTGGGCGCACAAGCACTATCACCTGGTGCACTACGCGATCCAGGCCCGCGGTGGCCACTTCGCGGCGTTCGAGCAGCCGCAACTGTTCGCCGCGGACGTGCTTGCCTACGCCGATGTGCTCGACGAGTTGGGCGTGTTCAGCTAGCCGCTCAGCGGGCTCCGCGGACCAGCCGGCCCGGACGCGCGCCGGTGTCGACGCCGTCGCGACGCGTGACGGTGCCGCTGACGATCGTCGCGGCGTAGCCGGAAGCGCCTTGCACCAAACGATTTCCGCCGGCCGGTAGGTCGTAGGCCATTTTCGGCGGATGCAACCGCAGTGCGTCCATGTCGATGACGTTGAGGTCGGCCTTCTTGCCGACCTGGATGACGCCGCGGTCACTGAGGCCGAACAGCTGCGCCGTGTCGTGGGTCTGCTTGCGAATCAGATGCTCCAGCGGCAGCTTCGCACCACGGTGCCGGTCGCGGGCCCAGTGGGTCAGCAGGAACGTGGGATAGGAAGCGTCGCAGATCATTCCGCAGTGCGCACCACCATCGGACAACCCGACGACACCGGCCGGGTGGGTCAGCATCTCGTGGATGGCGTCGCAGTTGCCGTAGGAGTAGTTGAAGAACGGTAGCATCAGCATGTTGGTGGCGTCAGCCTCCAGCATCAGGTCGTAGAGCGTGGCAAGCGGGTCCTCGCCACGGTCGGCGGCGATCTTCTCCACCGTCCGCTCGTCGGTGGGCTCGTAGTCCGGCGGGTCGCCCAAGTGGTAGATCCGCCCCAGCGCGTACTGGACGAGGATGTTCATGTTGTCGAACAGCTTGTTGGGATCCGGCGGCAGATCGTCCTCGCCGAGGATCGCGGCCTTCACCGCCGGGTCGGCGAGCCGGCTCGCGAGCTCCTCACGACCCAACTCCCCCTTCAGCTTTCGGAAGGTCGGGCGATGGGTGAAGGCGTGGTGGCCCGGGAATCCGAACAGCATGCCGAACGGGCGCGCCGCGATCTGCGGGTAGAGCCGAGCGCCTGCGGCGTGCGCGGCGGCCGAAATGTCCATCTGTTCGCGCCATAGGTCGGGCGCGGCATCCACCTGGATCAGACCGAAGGAGATCGGCCGGTCGATCTCGGCGCCCAGGCGCTGCATCCACTCCAATTCCTTCTTCGGCGCGATGATGTCCTCGCCGGCCACGCCCTGCGGCGCCAGCTCGAAGACGGCTTGACCGCCGGCCGCCATCGCCCGGCCCAGGCCGAACAGTTCGTCTTCGGCGGCGAAGGTGCCCGGCACCGGTTCACCGTCCATTGCTCGGTGGCCGAGCGTGCGGGACGTCGAGAACCCGAGCGCCCCGGCTTCGATTGCCTCGCGGACCAACCGGCCCATCGCCTCGATGTCGTCCGGGGTCGCGGGCTCGTTGCGCGCCCCGCGCTCGCCCATCGCGTAGGCCCGCACCGAGCCGTGCGCCACCTGGCTGCCGACGTCGACGGCGTAGTTCCCCTTGCCGATCACGTCGAGGTACTCGGGGTAGCTCTCCCAGCCCCACGTCATACCCTCGGTGAGCGCGCTGCCCGGAATGTCCTCGACGCCCTCCATCATCTGGATGAGCCACTGTTCGGAGCCGGGCCGCACCGGTGCGAAACCGACGCCACAGTTGCCCGCGACTATGGTGGTCACGCCGTGGTTGCTCGACGGTTCGAGCAGGCTGTCCCAGCTGACCTGACCGTCGTAGTGGGTGTGGATGTCGACGAATCCGGGTGCCACGACTTTGCCTGTGGCGTCGATGGTTTCGGCGGCCTCGCCCGCCAGCGGCGCGTCGGATGCGCTGCGGCGCCGCACCTCCACGATCTTCCCGTCCTTGACGGCAACGTCGGCGATATAGCGGTCGGCGCCGGTGCCGTCGACGACGGTCCCGCCGGTGATCTTGAGGTCGAACATGGCTGCTCCTCGACACACGATGTCAATGGGATTCCGTCGCCAATGTAACACCGTTACAGGGCCGCGTGTAATACCGTTTGGAGAAGATTTCCAAGGAGGCGCATGGTGACGCACACGGCGCACGATGTTCGACGCGAGGACGCGATCGGCCCGCCTCCGGCCAGCCCGACCCGCGTGCCCGCCGCGCGTTACTACTCCCCCGAGTTCGCCCGTCTCGAGCGCGAACACCTCTGGCCGCGCGTCTGGCAGCTCGCCTGCACACTCGATCACATCGCGGAGCCAGGCGATTACTTCGAATACCGGTGCGAGCCGCATTCGGTCCTGATCGTCCGCGACGACGCGCAGCTGCGGGCATTCCAGAACGTCTGCCGGCACCGCGGCAATTCGCTGTGCACGGGCGCCGGCTCGGAGTTGCGCGAGCTGCGCTGCGGCTACCACGGCTGGACATGGGACCTCGCCGGGGTGTTGAAGCGCGTGCCCAACCGCAAGGGTTTCGGCGCGCTGCACATGGAGGACTTCCCTCTGGTCACCGCCTCCGTCGAGGTCTGGGCAGGGCTGGTGTTCGTCAACCTCGACGCCGACGCGATGCCGCTCGCTGACTATCTGGAGGCGATGCCCGCCGACATCGCCTGGAACCGGCTCGAGGATTTCCACTGCTACGCCACGATGACGATCGAGGTGGACGCGAACTGGAAGACGATCGCCGACGGCTACAGCGAGACCTACCACATCCAGACGCTGCATCCCGAGCTACACCGGTGCATGGACGACGTTTATGCACCGCAACAGATCTGGGGTCACACCGGAAAGTCGGAGCAGTTCTACGGAGTTCCGAGCCCACACCTGAAAGAGCCGATCTCCGACGACGACGTCTGGGACGCGTACGTGACAACCCAGGGCTTGCTGATGGGTGTCGAGGAGGGCACGCCCTACCCGGGTGGCGATTCGGTACCCGATGTGATTGCTGCTCGCACAAGGGAGTTCGCAGCCAGCCGCGGGGTCGAACTCGGTTGGGCCAGCACCGAACAGATCATGTTGCTACACCAGTACAACGTGTTCCCCAACCTGACCTTGCTGACCAACGCCGACCACCTGACGGTCATGACGTCACACCCGGGCCCCGATCCCGAACACGGCGAGCTCGCCATGTACCTGTGGACCCGGATGGCACCGGGCGCACCGCGTACCCGTCCGATCGACGTGCGCATGACAGCCGAGGAGGCTCATCCCGGTCTGGTTCTGACGCAGGATATTTCGGTCTTGGCCGGCCTGCAGCGCGGGCTGCGCCAGCCGGGGTTCACCCACCTGACGCTGTCCAATGAGGAGCGGCGCGTCATCAATCTGCACCGCAACCTCGAGCGCTACCTCGACCTCCCGGAGGCCGACCGCATGACCGGAGGTGAGCCCGGTGGCCCGCAGTCCTGACCCGGTCACCGCGGAGTCCATCCTCGACGCGGCAGCCAGGATGATCGAGCACGACGGCGTCGACGCGTTCACGATGCGCGGGCTCGCCGAGCAACTCGGTGTCGCCGTCACCTCGATCTACTGGCATGTCGGTGGCAAGGACAAACTCCTCGACAGCCTGGTCGAACGACTACTCGGTGACATGGCGGCCTTGCCCGCCGACGCCGATGATCCCGCCGAGCGCATCGCCGCCCTCGCCCGCGCGCAGCGGCGGGCCCTCATCGACCGGCAGCATCTGCTCGGCATCGCACACGAACGCAACCGCACCCCTGCGTTGTTCCTGCCGGTGCAGCAGCGCCTGGCCACCGAACTTGCCCGCCTCGGCGTCACCGGTACTCACGGCGCGCTGGTGCTGCGGGCCATCGAGGTCCACGTCATCTCGTCGGCCATCATGCAGTTCTCCGCCGTGCGCGGCCCCAAGCACGACGAGGAAGACCCGACGCTGTGGGCCGACGACTGGCCGGACCGTGACCTGGTCAGGGCGCTGCAGTCACCCACCGACTACGACGCCGTCTTCGAATACGGACTCGACGCACTGCTGGCGACCTTGCCCGGGAATCCCACCGATTCGTAGGTTCTTTCGGAACTCCGCTCGGGATGTGGCAGTAGCTGTTCCGGGCGATAAAACAGCCTCCTGACTGGCCATTTCACGAATGTTTCAGGATCGCTGAACAACGGTGCCCCAGAGTCGGTAGGTCCCGCGCATCGCGGTGCGCCGTGTCGTCCCGACACCACGTGAGAAAAAAGTCAACGGAGACAGTGTGTTTCACACCTACATCGCCCCGGCCGCACGGATCGGAGTACTGACCGCACTCCTCGGCGCCGAGATTGCACTCGCCCCGACCCACCCCGAAGTTGGGCTACGCCAGGCAAACCTCCAGATTATGGTGCACGCAGCCGCTGCGCCGGCGACACCTCTGTCAGCAGCCCTGCCACCGGCAAGCCCGCGCACAGCCCAGCAAACCGGGCTTGTCGTCGTGCCGCCCTCGGTGCCCAAGCGAGGAATGACGTCAGTCCCGGCTGTCTCCACACGCGAGAACCATCGCGCTCTCCCAGCGACAACCGCAGACCTCCGTGCAGCGACGTTGCCGACAGTGCCGCGACGCAACCACCGCAACCGCGCGGCGGTGGAATCTCGCCCGGCAGCGGTCATCGCTCACGCAGCCGCCGCCAACCCTGTCCGAGACTTCATCTCCATCTTCATCAGCAACGGGGACGAACCGGGCGAGAACGCCGGTCTGCTGATCGGCAACGGCGCCGACGGCGGACCCGGCCAGAACGGTGGTCGGGGCGGTCTGCTGTTCGGAAACGGCGGCAACGGTGGCTCGGCAACCGTTCTCGGCAGCGGTGGCGACGGCGGCCGCGGCGGCCTACTCGGCGGCAATGGCGGAAACGGCGGAGACGCAAAGGGCAGTGGCAGTGGCGGTGACGGCGGCAGCGCCGGATTGTTCGGCAACGGCGGCAGCGGCGGAGCCGGAGCGGACGTCGGCACCAACTTCCTGGGCGCCGGTGGCGCCGGCGGTAAGGGGGTACGGCCGGCGTCTTGGGAGGCAATGGCGGTAACGGCGGCAAGGGCGGCAGTGGCACCAACGGCGTCGAGTCGGCCGGCGGCGGCAAGGGCGGCGACGGCGGCCGGTCAGGGTTGTTCTTCGGCAGGGGCGGCAACGGCGGAAACGGCGGCAAAGCTGTCAGCACCAACAGCGCCGGATTCGGGGGTGCGGGTGGACGAGGTGGCGACTCCTACCTCGGTGCCGCGGGCAGCGGCGGTACCGGCGGCTCCGCTTTAGGCAAGACGAGTGCCACGGGCGGCGTCGGCGGCCAAGGCGGCGACACCATCGTGCGAGGCAACGGCGGCAACGGCGGTTCGGGTGGCAGCGCCACTGGTGGAACGCTGACGGAGGCCGGTAACGGCGGCAACGCCGGGCATGGCGGGTTCCAGGGCGGGATAGGAGGAAACGGCGGCTTCGGCGGCACTGCGCAGAGCACCGACGGTCAGGGCTTCGGCGGGCAGGGCGGGACAGGCGGAAACGGCGGACTGCGCTCCGCCGGCGGAACCGGCGGCCAAGGAGGCCAAGGCCGGTCCACCAACGGACCCGGGATCGGCGGCGGTGGTGGCAACGGCGGCAACGCCGGGCCTGGCGGATTGGCCGGCCTGGGTGGCGCCGGTGGCCTCGGCAAGACTGCCAACGGGGCCAACGGTACGGCGGGCAAAGGCCGACGGCCGACGTAGTGATACTCCGATGCGTTGTCTGACGGAGGCGGCGCCGGATATCGGCCCGCTGCGCGATCGGGGTGAGCTGACAACCGGCTCATTGCCGTGCACCCGTCGATGGTGAAACCTGTAGGGCGTGGGGCTGATGTTTCGGATGCTCGGTGAGGTCGACGCGCTCGTCGATGGACGCCGCGTGGACATCGGCCATATCCGGCAACGCAGCGTACTGGTGTGCCTGCTGGTCGACGTGAACCGCCCGGTGTCGGCCGATGCACTGATTCACCGCGTGTGGGCTGACGCGCCACCGGGGAAGGCGCGTAATGCTCTGGCGGCCTATGTCTCTCGGTTACGCCGTGCGCTCGCCGCCGAGGCCGGCGAGGCGCGCATCACCCGCGGACCCGGCGGTTACCTGCTGCAGGCCGATGAGCGATCAGTGGACCTGCATCGTTTTCGACACCAGGTTCGTGATGCCCGAAAGACGCAGAACCCCGTCGACGCGGTGACGCTGTTCAACGACGCGCTCGACATGTGGGCCGGGGAACCGTTGTCGGCAATCGACACGCCTTGGGCAAATCAGCTGCGCAGTTCGCTTGCAGCTGAACGGTTTTCCGTGCTCCTGGAACGCAATGACGCCGCCCTGCGCGCGGGTCGGCACGCAGAACTCCTCGGCGAGCTCGTAGAGACAGCGCAAACCTATCCGCTCGATGAGCGGGTCGCTGGTCAACTGATGGTCGCGCAGTATCGCAGCGGCCGCCAAGACCACGCTCTCAAGACCTACCGGTTCGTGCGCGAACGCCTGGCGAACGAACTCGGCGTCGACCCTAGTCCGGCACTGGAGGCGGTTTACGTTCAGATCCTGCACCGTGACGGTGGATCGCCGGTGACCGCGTCGCCGCAGCGTCCCGTTCGCCAGATACCAAGGCGACCAACGCGCCTCATCGGCCGCGCCGGTGATGTGCGCTCAACTCTCACCGCGCTCGACGAGAGCCCACTAGTTAGCCTCACCGGCGTCGGAGGCGTCGGCAAGACCAGGCTGGCTTTGGCAGTCGCGCACGAGGCAGCAGACCGATTTGCCGACGGCGTGGCCATCGTCGAACTTGCCCCGCTGCCCGACGGAACAGCCGTCAGTCGCGCGATGTGCGCTGCCCTGCGATTTCAACCGGGAGCGGATCGCAGCCCTGACGAAGCACTCGTCGAGTTCCTGCAGAGGCTGCGCATGCTGCTGGTGGTAGACAATTGTGAACACGTCCTGCCCCATGTGGCTCGGCTCGTGGACCGCATCACCACACACTGCCCTGACGTGAAAGTTCTTGCTACGAGCAGGGAATCGTTGGGTGTGGAGGGTGAGTGGGTGATCCCGGTCAAACCTCTGAATGAGGAAGCAGCCACCGCGCTGTTCGTGGAACGAGCCAGAGCCAGTCGGCCGGACTTCGATCCCGGGCGCGAGCGGGCGGGGGCGGTCGCCGATATCTGCCGTCGGCTCGACGGACTGCCGCTGGCCATCGAGCTCGCAGCGGCTCGGATGCGGGCGATGTCGAGTGCCGATGTTCTGCGCCGCCTCGATCGACTGCGACTGCTCAGTGGTCGTGTGAATGGCGCTCATCCACGTCACCAGAGCCTGACCGCAACGATCGACTGGTCGTATCAGCTGCTGTCGGATCAGGAGCAGACGCTGTTCGCGACCCTGTCGGTGTTCGCGGGCGGATTCGATCTCGACGCGGTACACGCGGTGTGCGCCGACCCTCAGATGAGCGAAGACGATTCCGTCGAGCTGCTGATGGGGCTGGTCGACAAGTCCATGGTGGAGGTCGAGACCGGCCCCGGCGCCACCCGCTATCGACTGCTCGAGACACTGCGAGCCTATGGGCGCGAACGTCTTGCCGACGCGGGGCGGCTTGCCGAGACGACCACGCGCCATGCGCACTACTTCACCGATCTCATCGCTGCGGCCGCTGCCGGAGTCAGAGGTGCGCAGGAAGCGGAGTGGATCGCACGGTTCGTCACCGAACCGGCCAAATACACGACACCGGACTACGACAACCTGCGCTCAGCGTTCGAGGCGATGGTCGCCGGCCGTGACGTCGACCGCGCGATGCGACTGGTCATCTCACTGCCCGAGGTCATGTTCATGCGCGTCGGAGTGCATTCCGGTGAGTGGGCCGAGACGGTAGTGGAGATCGCCGACGACGATCATCCGTTGTATTCCGCCGTGGTCGGAACCGCAGCGCGCGCAGCATGGTTCGCCGGGCGTTATCACCGTGCACGACACCTGGTCGCGCTGGTCCCGCGTGGGTCGGCGAGTGAGGAGATCTCCTATTGCGCTGATCCCGCCGACATCCTCGCCGATATCGCACTCTACGAAGGCAACCCGGCTGCGGCTCTGGAGCATTACCAGCGCGAGCTGACCGCCGCTCGCGCGGCGACCGACCCGCATCGCTTGGTGTGGGTGTTGTACAACATCACCGTGTGCCATGCGGCACTGCACGATCCCGGCGCGGGTTTGGCCGCCGGCAACGAGGCGATGCAGATCGCCGATGGGGTCGCCAATCCCACGATCCGGGCGATGGCGCAGTGCGCGCTCGGACGGGCTCTGACCCACACCCAGCCCGAGCGGGCGATGGCGTTGTTCGAGCGAGCGCGCGAGCTCGCCGCCGGTGTTGTGAACAACTGGCTGATCGGTATCGCCTGCGCCGAGGATGCCGCGATCCGCGCTGTGCACGGCGATCCGGTAACCGCCGCGGGCATTTTCACCGACCTCATCGACCATTGGGAGTTCGGCAGCGCAGGAATCGGCTCCTACCAGTGGGACACGCTGGCGGATGTGACGCGCCTGTTGGCATGTCTTGGCGCTGACGCGGAAGCGGCGGCGCTGCACCGGGCACTCGTCGAGGCCGGCCGTGAACCCCCACTCGCAGGGCCGGCCCCAACCGAACTGGACGTGACAACGGCTCTCAGCGGGCACGACGCCGTAGAACTGGCCAAGACCGCTTTGCGCCGATACGTCTGAGCTGTATTCGCTCGCAGGGGGCCGGCATTGCGAGTCGGACGTTTCGACGCGCCGCGAAGGGAGGTGCTACCGTCCACAGCTGTCGATGCGCGACAGCGCTTCCCCGGACGAGATGTGCGCCGTACCCGGCTCGTTAAGACGACGCACCTTGGAGGGTTCATGCCTGTCAGCGATTCACGCCACATACCTGCAAAGCGCCCTTTGGACGTGCGATGGATCCACGGGTCGATCTCCTCGAAGCACAACGCTGATCCGGACATACAGATCTATTGGTACGACGACGACACAGTCATCCTGCGCCAGAACATGGCCATCGACTACGAAGCGCCGTTCATGTTCCTGCTCTTCGGACGCGACCGCGCGGTGCTTCTCGACACCGGCGCGACAGCATCTTCGGAGTTCTTCCCTCTGCGGGCGGTGGTCGACGAACTGATCGAACGGTGGACCAGCCGTCGCGGGACTGCAGGGCGACAAGACTACGAGCTGCTGGTACTTCACACTCACTCGCACGATGACCACGTCGCCGGAGATCAACAGTTCGCCGGCCGCCCCGGCACGACTCTCGTGCCGGCCGACAAAAGCACAGCGTGGAGCTATTTCGGTTTCGCAGGTGAACCTGACGCTGTCGAGACGGTGGACCTTGGCGATCGCATCCTCGACGTTCTCGCCACGCCGGGCCATCAGGACTCAGCGGTCACGTTCTACGACCGCACGACCGGTATCGTGTTCACCGGCGACACAATCTACCGCGGCCGGCTCTATATCGTTGACTGGCAAGCGTTTACACTCAGCGTCGACCGCTTGGTCGCTTTCTGCGAATCCCACCCGGTAACCCACGTGATCGGGTGCCACATCGAGATGACGAACACCGCGGGCGTGGACTATCCCGTGCTGACCTCCTTTCAGCCCGACGAACCGCCGTTGGAAATGACCGTCGAGCATCTACGCAAGGTCCAGACCGCGTTGCGCGACGCCGGCCCAGATCCCGTTCGGTACGTCTGCGATGAGTTCATCCTCTGGCCCGAGGACGAGTAGTTCGCCCTCGAACCAGGAATTCATGCCCAGCCTTGACATAAACCCCCTCTTGTCGTAACCATAAGACATGACCGCTGTTGTGTCTCACAAGGCCGAAGCCCGGTTCGAGCTCGCCACCGCCGAGACCTGGGGTGACCGCTGGCCGATGTACCGGGCGCTGCGTGACCACGATCCGGTGCACCACGTCGTCCCGGAAAATCCCGACCACGATTACTGGGTGCTGTCCCGGCACGCGGACATCTTCGCCGCCGCCCGCGACCACGAGACGTTCTCATCGGCCCAGGGCCTGACCGTCACCTACAACGAGCTGGAACTGATTGGGCTGCAAGATAACCCGCCGATGGTGATGCAAGACCCACCCGTGCACACCGAGTTCCGCAGGCTGGTATCGCGTGGCTTCACCCCGCGGCAGGTCGAGGCGGTCGAGCCCAAGGTGCGCGAGTTCGTCGTCGAGCGCATCGAACAGCTGCGCGCCAACGGCGGCGGTGACATCGTCACCGAACTGTTCAAGCCGCTGCCGTCGATGGTCGTCGCGCACTACCTCGGCGTCCCCGAGCAGGATCGCGACCAGTTCGACGGCTGGACCGAGGCGATCGTGGCGGCCAACGCCAGCGGACTGAGCGCTCTGGGATCGGTCGGCGATGCCATCGGGTCGATGATGGGCTACTTCACCGAGCTGATCGAACGGCGCAGGCGCGAACCTGAGGACGACACCGTGTCGCATCTGGTCGCCGCCGGTGTCGGAGCCGACGGCGACATCGCCGGGACGCTGTCCGTGCTCGCCTTCACCTTCACCATGGTCACCGGTGGCAACGACACCACCACCGGCATGCTCGGCGGGTCGATGCCGCTGCTGCACCAGCGTCCCGACCAACGCCGGCTGCTCGTCGAACAACCGGAGCTGATCCCCGACACCGTCGACGAACTGCTCCGGCTGACGTCCCCGGTACAGGGACTGGCCAGGACCACCACCTGCGATGTCGAACTGCACGGCAAGACCATCCCGGCCGGACGAAAGGTACTGCTGCTGTACGGCTCGGCCAATCGCGACGAACGCCAATACGGCCCGGACGCCGGCGAACTCGACGTCACCCGGCGTCCGCGCAACATCCTCACCTTCAGCCACGGCGCGCATCACTGCCTCGGTGCCGCCGCCGCGCGTATGCAGGCGCGGGTGACACTGACCGAATTGCTTTCGCGTTGCCCGGATTTCGAGATCGACGAGGCGGGCATCGTGTGGGCGGGCGGCAGTTATGTGCGACGGCCGCTCTCGGTGCCGTTCCGGGTGTGCGGCTGATGGCGGGCGACTGGCTGAGCTCGCGGCGGGCCGAGGTGGCCACCGACCGCATCCTCGACGCCGCCGGTGAGCTGTTCGCAAGCAACGACGTCCGAAACGTCGGCATGAATGACATCGCCCGTGCCGCAGGGTGTTCGCGAGCCACGTTGTATCGCTACTTCGAGAACCGGGAGGTGCTGTACACCGCGTACGTGCACCGCGAGGCCTACCGGCTCTACGAGCAGCTGACCGAACTGATCGACGGCATCCCCGACCCACGAGAGCGGTTACTGACCGGGCTCACCACGTCGATGACGCTGGTGCGCGATAGTCCCGCACTGTCATCGTGGTTCGCCACCGCCGACTCCCCCATCGGCGCGGAGATCGCAGAGCAGTCCGAGGTCATCCAGGCGCTGACCTCAGGTTTCCTGTTGTCGCTGCGGCCCGACGACCCCGAGGTCGTGCACCGTCGCGCCCGCTGGCTGGTTCGGGTGCTGACGTCGCTGCTGATCTTCCCCGGCCGTGACGCCGAGGACGAGCGGGCGATCCTCGAGGAGTTCGTCGTTCCGATGGTGTGCCCCAGCGAGTCACACTCTGAGCCTCGCTGAAACTGCATTGAGAGCGAGTTTCTCGGCGAATCCTCGCCCTCAGTGCGGTCTCAACGAGAGGAACTAGGTGCGCACGCGGGTGAACCGGTGCAGCAGCCACGCCACCGGGATCGTCATGATCAGCGTGACCACGAACAGCGCAGGCGCGGAACCGGTGTAGACCGGCCAGCGCAGCACCTCGACCATCGCGATTTCCATCACCACCAGGTGGACCAGGAAGATCTCGTAGGAGATCTCGCCAAGCCACACCATCGGCCGGGTGCCCAGCGCCCGCGCGTACCAGCCGCGATTCCCCAGCGCCAACGGCGCGACGATCAACGTTGCGATCACGGCGTAGAACACCGTCTTCACCAACGCCTCGGCGATGCCGGTCGGCGACGTGGTCGGCTCGCCCGCGATCGGAGTGGAGACGATCACGAAGCAGACGACGGCCAGCGGTATCGCGATGAACCCGAAGACCCGAACTCCGATGGCCTGCAACACCGTCAGCAGCATGCCGCCGATGAACCAGGCCAGATACCCGGGTAACCACAGCCGAGCCCCGCTGGGCAGGAAGTCGGTGGTGTGCACCAGCACCATCCAGGCGGGGCTCATCAGCGCCAACACCGCCAGCCCGGTCAGCAGCAGGCCGGGACGCCACCGCCGGCGGCACAGCACGACGAGCAACACCCAGGCCAGAAAAGGCAGCGCGACGTAGAACGCGACCTCGACCGCCAGGCTCCACATCTGCGTAAGCCCTTGGTGCAGATAGCCATTGAACATGTAGTTGTCGGTGTAGATCTGGGTCAGCGTGAGATTGCGCAGCAGGCCGATCCAGGTGTGGCCGGGATTCGGCCCCGCGGAACGGAAGTGGTAGATCAGGTAGGCGGCCAGCACGGTGATCACATAGGCCGGCATGATGCGCCGCACCCGGTGCCAGGCATACCGGCGCATCGACGGCGCCGCCTGCCCAGCCGCGGCGGCGCGCACCCACGGGCCGAACAGCAGGTAACCCGACAGCACGAAGAAGATCGGCACGCCGATCTCCAGCCGTGAATACACCAGGCCCACAAAGCCGTGCGTGTACTTGCCGGTCGTGTAGGCAGCGTGCGTGCTCAACACCAGCAGCGCCGCGACCGCCCGGACACCGGTCAGCGAGGCAACCCGGTCGACACCCGAGACTGCTTCCAGTCCGCCTTGGTCGACCTGGCTGGACGCGATCATCGGCTCGTGCGCCGGGGCTTCCCGCTGGAGGGACGCGAGTCGTACCTGGGGTTGCCGCGATCCGGCTTCAAATCGATCAGAATCCCGGAAATACGAGTCTTCTCAAGAGCTTTCAGCGTCTCTTTGGACAGCGTGGCGGGCAGCTCGACCAGCGAGAAATCGGGCTTGATCGTGATGTGCCCGAAATCGCTTCGGTGCAGCCCACCTTCGTTGGCCAGCGCCCCGACGATCGATCCCGGACCGACCTTGTGCCTCTTGCCAACCGCGATGCGGTAGGTCGCCAGGTCGTCGCGGGTCTTGCGTGGCGGGCGATCGCGTTCGCCGCGTTCGGGCCGGTCGGGCTTTTCCCGCCGCTTCTCCGGCGGCGGCTCGGTCATCAGGAATTCCGCGCCATCGCGGCTCTGCAGCGCCAGCGCGGCCGCGATGTCGACCATCGGCACGTCGTTATCGCGTTCGTAATCCTCGATCAGGCGGCGGAACATTTCGAACCCAGGTGCGTTCAGCGCCTCAGCGATCGAGTCGCGGAACTTCTCCACCCGCTGGGCGTTGACGTCTTCGACCGACGGCAACTGGCCCTCGACCAGCTTCTGCCGGGTGACCCGCTCGATCGCGTTCAGCAGATGACGTTCCCGCGGGGTGACGAACAGCAGCGCGGTGCCCGAGCGGCCGGCGCGACCGGTGCGACCGATGCGGTGCACGTAGGACTCGGGGTCGTGCGGGATGTCGAAATTCACCACATGCGAGATGCGCTCGACGTCCAATCCGCGGGCGGCGACATCGGTGGCGACCAGGATGTCGATCGTGCCGTCTTTCAGCTGGCTGATCGTGCGCTCGCGCACGGCCTGCGGGATGTCACCGTTGATGGCCGCCGCGGCGAACCCGCGGGCCCGCAGCTTCTCGGCAACCTCCTCGGTGGCCTGCTTGGTGCGGACGAAGACGATCATCCCGTCACCCTGCTCGACCTCGAGCAGCCGCGTCAGCGCGTCCATCTTGCGCGGATACGACACCTGGAAATAGCGCTGGGTGATGTTCTCGGCGGTCTGGGTCTTCGACTTGACCGTGACCTCGACCGGATCGTGCAGGTATTTGGTGGTGATCTTCTTGATGCCCGGGGGCATGGTCGCCGAGAACAGCGCGACCTGCTTGTACTCGGGGGTATCGGCCAGGATGCGCTCGACGTCCTCGGCGAACCCCATCTGCAGCATCTCGTCGGCCTCGTCGAGCACCAGATAGTCCAGGTGCGACAGGTCGAGGCTGCCCTTCTCCAGATGGTCGATGACGCGTCCGGGCGTCCCGACGACGATCTGTGCGCCGCGTTTGAGGCCGGCCAGCTGCGGCACGTAGGAGGAACCGCCGTAGATCGGCAGCACATTGACCTTGAGATGGGCGCCGTAGCGGCTGAACGCCTCAGCCACCTGCAGGGCAAGCTCACGTGTCGGCGCAAGCACCAGCGCTTGAGTGGTGCGGCTGGCCGGGTCGATCTTGGACAGGATCGGGATCGCGAATGCCGCCGTCTTGCCGGTGCCGGTCTGCGCCAGGCCGACGACGTCGGAGCCGGCCAGTAATGCCGGAATGGTCGCGGCTTGGATCGCCGATGGGGTTTCGTAGCCGACATCGGAAACGGCCTGCAGCACCGCGGGGTGGATCTGCAGGTCGGCGAAGGTCTGGGGGGCGTCGTCCGGGGTTGTCATCGGATCTGCAGTCTACTGCCGCAGCGTGCCGAAACCCGCTTCTGCTCCGAAAGGCCGGTACCGTCGGCCGGTGTGTGGGTTCGGCTAACGGTGGCGGCAGTCGTGGTGGGGGCAGCGCTAGCGGGCTGCAGCTCAGGTGACTCAACGGTCGCCAAGACTCCGCAGCCGACGTCCAGCGCGGTGACCACCACGGAAGCACCACCACCGCCCCCGCCGCCGCCGACGACCACCACGCCCCCGCCGGACCCGTGCGCGGTGAACCTGACGGCCCCCGCCATCGCGCAGACCGTCTCCGAACTCCCCCGCGACCCGCGCAGCGACCAGCCTTGGAGCCCGGTGCCGGTCGCAGGCAACTACAACGAATGCGCGCAGCTGTCGGCCGTGATCATCAAGGCCAACACCAACGCCGCCAACCCCAACACCCGCGCGGTGATGTTCCATCTCGGCAAGTTCATCCCGACCGGGGTGCCTGACACCTACGGCTTCAACGGGGTCGACACCACGCAGAGCACCGGCGACACCGTGGCGCTGTCCTACGTCAACGGCTTGGGCATGCAGAGCGTGGTGAAGTTCCGCTGGAACGGCAACGGCGTCGAGCTGATCGGCAACGGCTGAGTCGATCTGCTCCGGCTATGCGACGGTCAGCACGCCCTGCATGTTGGCGTGGTACTTGCAGTGGAACGGATAGGTGCCCGGCGTCGTCGGGGCCGTCAGAGTCTCCCTGCCGCCGCCACCGGAGATCCGGACGTCGAACAGATTGTTCGCGTCGGCGGTGACGGTGTGGTTCGCGGAGTCGTCGTTGACGATCGTCAACTGCTGACCCGGCTTGACTGACGGCGGCACCGTGAAACTCATGTTCGAGATGACGATGTCACCCCCGTCAGCGGGGGCGGAACTCGTCACGACGGGGAGTGGCGTCAGCGGCGCAGCGGACGGAGGCGACGGTTGGGTATCGCCGCCACACCCGCTCAACAACGCAGCGGCAAACAGGGATGACGAGATCAGTATCGCTGTGCGCCTCATGAAATTACCTCCCCACCAGGTACGCGCACGGCGTCAACCGCACACATACACGGTACGAGTCCCCGCGCGACATGGTTCCGAAACGCTCAGAGTCACCACGGCCGAGAGCGTCGGTCGCCCCGCCTACAGTGAGTCTGTGTTCGTCGCCGACGACCGGGTCGTCTACAGCGCCTCCGACCTCGCCGCCGCCGCGCGATGCGAGTACGCGTTGCTGCGCGCCTTCGACGCCAAGCTCGGCCGCGGCCCGGCGGTGTCGGCCGAAGACGAGCTGCTGGCCCGCACCGCGGAGCTCGGCGACCAGCATGAGCAGCGTCATCTCGACGAGTTGCGCTCACTGGCCGACGTGGCCGTCATCGGCAGGCCGTCCTACTCCGTCGCCGGGCTGACCGCCGCCGCCGAGGCCACCCTGAGTGCGGTCGAGCGGCGCGCACCCGTCATCTACCAGGCCGCCATGTTCGACGGCCGTTTCGTCGGCTTCGCGGACTTCCTGGTGCTCGACGGCGACCGGTACCGGTTGCGCGACACCAAGCTAGCCCGGTCGGTCAAGGTTGAGGCGCTCCTGCAGCTGGCCGCGTACGCCGAGACACTCGCGGCGGCCGGCGTGCCCGTCCACGACGAGGTGGAGCTGGTCCTCGGCAACGGGTCGACGACGTCCTACCGCGTCGACGAACTGCTGCCGGTTTACCGTTCCCGTCGCGCCGAGCTGCAGCGGCTGCTGGATCGGCACCTCGCCGGCAATGCCGCGGTCAGCTGGTCCGACGAGACCGTGCGGGCGTGCATGCGCTGCCCGGAATGCGAGACGCAGGTACGCGAGTCCGACGACCTGCTGCTGGTCGCGGGTATCCGGGTCAGCCAGCGCGCGCATCTGCTCGAGGCCGGCATCACCACGCTGCACCAACTGGCCGGGCACACCGGCCCGGTGCCGGACATGCCGGCCCGGATGGTCGACACGCTGAAAGGCCAAGCCCGGCTGCAGATCGCCCCGCGGGCGGGCGGCAAACCGCCGTACGAGGTCGCCGACCCGCAGCCGCTGATGCTGCTGCCCGATCCGGACAAGGGTGACCTGTTCTTCGATTTCGAGGGCGACCCGCTGTGGACGGCCGACGGCACCGACTGGGGTTTGGAGTACATGTTCGGGGTGCTCGGCGCGGGCGGGGACTTCCGGCCGCTGTGGGCCCACAACCGGCGCGAAGAACGCAAGGCGCTCAAGGCTTTTCTGGACATGGTGCGCAAGCGCCGCAAGCGGTACCCGAAGATGCACATCTACCACTACGCGGCGTACGAGCGGACAGCGTTGTTGCGGCTGGCCGGCCGCTACGGAGAGGGCGAGAACGAAGTCGACGACCTGTTGCGCAACGGTGTGCTGGTGGACCTGTATCCCTTGGTGCGCAAGAGCATTCGCGTGGGCACCGAGAACTACAGCCTGAAATCACTCGAGCCGCTGTACATGGGAGCCGAGCTGCGGGGCGGCGACGTCACCACCGCGACCGACTCGATCACCGAATACGCGCGCTACTGCGAACTGCTCGCCGACGGCCAGGCCGACGAGGCCGCGACGGTGCTCAAGCAGATCGAGGACTACAACCTCTACGACTGCCGGTCCACCCGCATATTGCGGGACTGGTTGCTGCAGCGCGCCTTTGAGGCCGGGGTGCCGCCGCTGGGCGCACAACCGGTCGCCGACGGCGGGAACGTCGACGTCGACGATGATCTGTCCCGCGCATTGGGCGCGTTCGCCGGCGACGACGTCACCGCGCGCAGTCCCGAGCAACGGGCGGTGGCGATGATCGCCGCAGCCCGCGGATATTACCGCCGCGAGGACAAGCCGTTCTGGTGGGGCCACTTCGACCGGCTGAACAGTCCCGTCGACGAATGGTCGGACACTCCTGGTGTTTTCCTCGCCGACGACGTGACTGTCGACACCGAATGGTGCGTGCCGCCGCGGGCCCGCAAACAGCAGCGCCGGCTGGTGTTGACTGGCTCGATCGCGGCCGGCGAGCTCGACCGCGACATGTACGCGATGTACCAGCCGCCCACCCCGGCCTGCCTGTCCGACGACCCGGAGCGGCGGGCGTACTCCTCAGTCACCGTGCTCGGGTGTGACGATCCGGCCGCGCCCACCGAGGTGCTGGTGATGGAGCGAGAACCGAAGAGCGGCGGGATATTCGACGCCGTCCCGTTCGCGCTGACGCCCGGTCCGCCGTTTCCGACGAAAGCGCTGCGCGAATCTATCGACGCGGCGGCCGGCCAGATCGCGGCCGGCCTGCCCGCCCTGCCGCAGTCGGCGGTGGTCGACATCCTGCTGCGACGCCCACCCCGTACCGGTGGGCCGCTGCCGCGCACCGAGGACTGCGTCGCGAACATCACAGCCGCGCTGCTGGCGCTGGATTCGTCGTACGTGGCGGTGCACGGGCCGCCCGGGACCGGCAAGACGCACACCGCCGCCCGGGTCATCGCCGCGCTGGTCAACGAGCACCACTGGCGCATCGGCGTGGTCGCGCAGTCACATGCCGTGGTGGAGAACCTGTTTCGCGACATCATCGGCGCCGGCGTCGACCCGGCCCTGGTGGCCAAGAAGCCCAGCGGCTCCGGGCCGTGGACCGATATCGACGAGAAGACCTATCCCGCGTTCATCGCCGGCAACGACGGCTGCGTGATCGGCGGCACAGCATGGGATTTCGCGAACTCGTCGCGGGTACCCCCGGCCAGCCTGGACCTGCTGGTCATCGAGGAGGCAGGCCAGTTCTGCCTGGCCAACACCATCGCCGTCGCACAGGCCGCTAACAACCTGCTGCTGCTCGGCGATCCGCAGCAACTCCCCCAGGTCAGCCAGGGCACCCATCCGGAACCGGTGGACGCCTCGGCGCTCGGCTGGCTGGTCGACGGGCAGCACACCCTGCCTGAGGATCTCGGCTACTTCCTGGACCGCTCCTACCGAATGCATCCGGCGGTCTGCGCGGCGGTGTCGCGGCTGTCCTACGACAACCGATTGCACTCGGTCGAGGAGCGCACCGCGGCCCGCCACCTCGACGGTGTCGAACCCGGGGTGCAGGTACTGACCGTCGACCACGACGGCAACTCGACAGACAGCCGCGAAGAGGCCGAGGCGATCGTCGCCGCGATCGAGGGCATGCTGGGATCGGCATGGACCGACGAGGACGGCACCCGGGCGCTGACCGCCGCCGACGTGCTGATCGTGACCCCGTACAACGCACAGGTGGTGCTGCTGCGGCGGTTGCTCGACGCGGCCGGACTCTCTGACGTGCAGGCCGGCACGGTGGACAAGTTCCAGGGGCGCCAAGCCCCGGTGGTGTTCGTATCGCTGGTGGCCTCCTCGATAGCCGAGGTGCCGCGCGGAATCTCGTTCCTACTCAACCGCAATCGGCTCAACGTCGCGGTGAGCCGGGCCAAGTATGCGGCGATGATTGTTCGTTCGGCACTGCTCACCGACTATCTGCCGTCCACCCCGGCGGGGTTGGTGGAGTTGGGAGCTTTCCTGGCCATGTGTGGTAAACCCACGGCATGAGTTCTTCGCTGGCCGAACGGCTCCGGGGCATCGTGGGTGAGGCGCATGTCGTCACCGACGCCGATGTCCTCGGTGGGCGCAGCGTCGATTACACCGGGCGTTACCGCGGCACGGCCAGCGCGCTGGTGCGGCCCGGCTCGGCCGACGAGGTCGCCGCGGTGCTGCGGGAGTGCCGCGAGTCCGGGGTGTGCGTGACGGTCCAGGGCGGCCGCACATCGCTGGTGGCGGGAACCGTTCCCGAACACGACGACGTGTTGCTGTCCACTGAACGGCTCGCGCAGATCGGCGATGTCGACGTCGTCGAGCGGCGGATCCGGGTCGGCGCGGGCGTGACCGCGGCGGCCGTCCAGCGCGCGGCGACTGCGGTCGGGCTGCTGTTCGGTGTCGACCTCGCCGCGCGGGATTCGGCCACCGTCGGCGGGATGGCGTCCACCAACGCCGGCGGCCTGCGCACCGTCCGCTACGGCAACATGGGCGAACAGGTACTCGGCCTTGACATCGCGCTGCCCGACGGATCGGTGGTGCACCGGCACAGCCAGGTGCGGGCCGACAACACCGGCTACGACCTGGCCTCACTGTTCATCGGCGCCGAGGGCACGCTGGGCGTCATCACCGGCTTGGACCTTCGGCTGCACCCGGCGCCTGCGCATCGCGTGACGGCGGTGTGCGGATTCCATGAGCTGGACGCTCTCGTGACCGCGGGGCGCGCGCTGCGTGACACCGAATCCATTGCGGCCCTTGAGCTCATCGACGGTCGCGCGGCGGCGCTGGCCGCCGAGCACCTCGACGTACCGGTGCCCACCGGCGGCGCCTGGCTGCTGCTGATCGAACTGGCCGGCGAGACCGACCTGACCGAGCGACTGGCCGATGCACTGGAGGACGCCGAGCTGGCCGGTGAGCCGGCCGTCGGCGTCGACAGCACCGCCCAGCAGAGGCTCTGGCAGGTCAGGGAGTCCACCGCCGAGGTGGTCGGGCTGTTCGGGCCACCACTGAAATTCGATGTCTCCCTGCCGCTGTCGGTGATCCCATCGTTCGCCGCGGATTCCACCGCGCTAGTCGCCGAGCATGCGCCCGACGCGATCCCGGTGCTGTTCGGCCATATCGGTGAGGGCAATCTGCACCTGAACGTATTGCGCTGCGGCGTCGAGCAGGAAGCCCACCTGTACGCCGCGATGATGAATCTGATTGCTGCCCATGGTGGGAACGTCAGCTCGGAGCACGGCGTGGGCAGCCGCAAGCGTGCTTATCTGTCAATGGCGCGCACCGAGGAAGACATCGCCGCGATGCGCACCATCAAGGCCGCCTTCGACCCGACGGGTTACCTGAATCCGGCGGTGCTGTTCGACTAGGTGCAGCTCGCGGCCTTCGGCTACCGCGGCCGCACCAGCACCGACTGCGCAATGACGCCGACAGCCCCGTCGTCGTCGAACAGGGTGCCGACCGTCGTCCCCACGCCGTCAGGGCCGTACATCGTCTCGGAGCGAATACCCGTCCATTCACCGACCGGCATCCGGTGCAGATGCACCACCAGATCGGTGTTGAGGAACGTGTACTTCCTGATGTCGATCTTCGAACCGATGCCATTGGCACAGTCGGCGACCGCGAACAACCGCTCCAGCGGGGTGATCTCCTCACCCTGCACCAGGTCGACCTCCGGTCGCAGCCACGATTCGCCCGGACCCGGCGCCATGTGGTCGGTCAGCCACAGCCACTCCAGGCTGTGCACGTAATTGCGGTCGAAGTTGTCGGCGAGGTTGCGGTTCACGCCCGCCGACCGCGGTGACAGCGGAGCGACCGGCGCCGACAGGAGCGCTTCGGTGTCCAGCGTCAGCATCCGCCATCCGCTGGCACTGGCGACCGGACGGGGCTGCCCGTCCGGGCCGGTACCGAGCATCTGCGCGGACACCAATTCGATTTGCTTGCCGCGTCGTTCGACGGTCGCTGTCATCCAGAGGTCACCATCGGCGGGAACCGGGCCCAGCAGATCCACGACCACCCTGCTGAGCCGGGTGTCATCGCGACGCTGACAACGCTGCAAGGCACGGACCAAGAGCGCCGACACCGGACCGCCGTGCTGGATGTGTGAGGTCCATGTGCTGCGAACCATGTCGGTGGCCCGGAACTTCTCCCCGCGGGGATCGTCCGGGTCGACGAGTTCGTAGTAGCTGTCGGTCATGGTCACCTTTCGATTGACGGAAAGCCCGCGCCGGGGATCTCGACCCTGACCATCTCGACGCACGACCCGCGGGTGCCGACGAGCCGCTGCGGATAGGCATCGGGGGCCGACACCAGGAACAGGGTGCGCCGGTCTGGGCCGCCGAGCATGCAGGCGATGGCGGCGCGGTCACCGATGTCGATGCGGTCGGTGACCTCACCACCGGCCACCACCCGCTCGAACTGATGCGCCAGCGTCATCGACGTCCACACCCCGCCCGCCTCGTCCAGCGCGATCCCGTCGGGCGGACCGTCGAGCCCGTCGGCGAAGACCCGACGCCCGGACAGGGCCCCGTCCCCGTCGATGTCGTAGGCGGTCAGCCGCCGCCCGATCGATTCGGCGACGATCAGCGTGCCGCCGTCCGGTGTGATCGCCATCCCGTTGGGGAAATCGAGATCACCGGCCACCACGGTCACCGCATTGTCGAGATCGAGCCGGGCGATAATTCCACCCTCGCGGGCCTGCGATCCGAGATAGGCCCGGCCATGCGCGTCGACCACCATGTCGCCGAGGCCGGCCGGTGCGATCCCGGACAGGTCGGCGATCTCAGTGACCGCTTCTCCGTCATAGCCCAGCACCATCCGGCGTTCGCTGGACACGATCAACAGCGTGCCGTCAGGACGGAACCCCAAACCGGCAGGCGCGTGGCCGGGCAGCTCCACCGTGGTCACCGACCCGTCGATGCTGATCGTGTGCACGGCGTCGCCGAGCATGTCCGACAGCCACAGCAGGCCTTCAAACCAGCGTGGGCCTTCACCGAAGCAGAATCCGCTGGCAAGCTGAGCGCGAGACAAGGAGCCGAGAACGGTCATGCCCTACCTTTACAAAACATCGCACAAATGTCACGCTCCGTACGTGGCACTGTCAACGACCCACGCGTCATCGGAGGCCTGAGCCTGTGTGGTGTTATCGGCTTGTCGCGCCGTACACGTTCGAACGCGTCACGGTGTCCGATCCGCCGCACGAGCGCCTGCGCGACGGACAGGTGTTGTTGAAGTTCCTGGCCGCCGGTATCTGCGGCAGCGACATCCCCGGGTTCAAGGGCGTGCAGGGCAGGCTGCCCGGCGACACCGGAGCGCTCGCGGCCGAGATGGCGGGCTTCCCAGTCCACGAAATCGTCGGCGAGGTGCTGGCGAGCAACCACCCTGAGCATCGGCCCGGCGACCGCGTGGTCGGCTGGGCGTCCGGCTTCGACGGCCTGATGGAATTCGTGATCTCCGACGGCAACGGACTGGCCCCCTACGACCCGTCGCTGCGCCCGGCGCATGCGGTGGGTCTGCAGCCGCTGGCCTGCATTCTGTATGCGCTCGAACAACTTCCGCCGCTGGACGGCAAGCGGGTGGCAGTGATCGGCCAGGGATCGATCGGGCTGCTGTTCTCCTTTGCGGCCAAGGCCGCCGGCGCTGCGCATGTCACCGGCATCGACCCGATCTACCGCGACGACGTCGGCGTGACATTCGGTGTGGACACCGTGGTGCGGTCCACCAGCGACCGCTGGGTGGCGCACCTTGCACCGGCCGACAAACCCGACGTCGTCATCGAAGCCGTCGGCCATCAGGTCGCCACCCTCAACAATGCGGTCGAAGCGGCCGGCTTCGGTGGCACCGTGTTCTATTTCGGTGTGCCCGACGACGACAGCTACCCGATCAGCATGCGCACCATGCTGCGCAACAATCTGACGCTGAAATCCGGTGTGACATTGGAGCGCCGGCGAGTGCTCGACGCCGCGGATGCGTTCGCACGCAAGCACCCCGACCTGTTGAGCAGCTACGTCACACACACCTTCGACGTCGCCGATGTGCAGGAGGCTTTCGAGTTCGCCTGCCGCCCGACCCCGGGGCGGGTCAAGATCTCGATCGTGGCCTCATGACCGCCAGCAGACTGCAGCAGGCGCTGGCCGACAAACCGCAGGTATGGGGTGGCTGGGTCACCGGCCCCTCGTTCCTCGGTCCGGACGAATTCGCGCACGCCGGTTACGACTACGTCGGTTTCGACATCCAGCACGGCTACCTCGACGACGCCGACGTGGCGCAGGTCCTGCGCCGCATGGAGCACGTCCCGATCGCCACCGCGGTCCGGTTGCCCTCCGCGGCTGCCGCACCGATCGGACGGGTGCTCGACGCCGGGGCCGACGCGATCATCGTCGCGATGGTCGACCGTCCCGAACAGGCCGCCGAGGCGGTAGCCGCAACCCGCTACGCACCCAGCGGAATCCGCAGCTTCGGACCACTGCGCGCCAGCCTGGGGATCGACCCGGTCGCGCTGGCTGATCGAGTCAGTGTGTTCGCGATGATCGAGACCGCAGCCGGCCTGGACGCGGTTGCCGACATCTGCGCGGTCCCCGGTCTGGCCGGTGTCTACGTCGGTCCGGCCGACCTGGCGATCTCCTTGGGTGACGAGGTGGTCAAGGCGACCAGTCGGCCCAAGGTGAGGGATGCCATCGTCCGCGTACAACAGGCCGCAGCAGCGGCAGGCATCGTCGCCGGCATCCACGCCGGTGATGGAACCACAGGAAAGGAACTGGCCGCGTTGGGCTTTCAGCTGATCACCTTGGCCCCGGAGTCACAGGCACTGCGCCGCGGAGCCATCGCGCACCTCGACGAGGCCGAGGGCCGCGCATGAGTGACAAGGTTGCACTGGTCACCGGCGCCGCACGCGGCCAGGGCGCGGCCCTGGTGAGACGGTTGCGGGCCGACGGCTTCGAAGTGGCCGCCGCCGACCGGCTGATCGACGATCTGCGCAACCAGATCGAGGCGCTCGACGATCCGGGGGTGATCGCCATCGAGTTGGACGTCACCTCCGAGGAGCTGTGGGCGGCCGCGGTGGCCGAGGTGGTCGAGCGGTTCGGCGGCCTGAGCACGCTGGTGAACAATGCCGGCGTGCTGCACCGGGCGTCGCTGTCCGAGGAGACCGCAGAGGGTTTCGAAAGCAGTTGGCGGTTCAACACTTTGGGGCCGTTTCTCGGTATCCGGGCGTCGCTTCCCCATCTCCGTGCGGCCGAGGGTGCGGCGATCGTCAACACGTGCAGCACCGGCGCGATCCGGCCGTTCCCGTTCCACGCGGCGTACGGATCGTCGAAATGGGCGCTGCGTGGCCTGACCCAGATCGCCGCGGCCGAACTCGCGAGTGACGGCATCCGGGTCAACGCGGTGTTCCCCGGGCCGATCGACACCCCGATGCTCGACGACACCGCGCGGCAGCGGCTGATCGAACGGTCCTACAGCGGCCGCCTCGGCCAGCCGATGGAAGTCGCGGACGCGGTCGCGTTCCTGGTGTCCGAGCACGCGTCGTTCATCACCGGAGCAGAGCTCGTCGTCGATGGTGGTCAGTGCCTGCGGATCGGGTGACCGCACTGTCGGTCGGCATCATCGGCGCCGGCCCCGGCGGCCTGGCGCTCGGAATCTTTCTGTCCAAGGCCGGGTTTCGGGACTTCACCATCTTCGACCGTGAAGACGGCGTCGGGGGCACCTGGCGTATCAACACCTATCCGGGCCTGGCGTGCGATGTGAAATCGCACCTGTACTCGTACTCGTTCGACCTGAACTCGCAGTGGAGCCGAATGTGGCCCGGGCAGCCCGAGCTGCTGCAGTACTTCGAACGCTCCACCGACCGCCACGGCCTGCGGCCGCACCTGAGACTGAACACCGAAATCACCTCGGCACAGTGGAATTCGGGAACGGACACCTGGACGCTGACCGATTCGGCCGGCGTCCAGCACACCTTCGACATCGTGGTCTCGGCGGTGGGGATGTTCACCCGCCCACTGCTACCCGAGTTGCATGAGCAGGAGCCGTTCACCGGGACGCTGATGCACACGGCGCGCTGGGATCATTCGGTGGACCTCACCGGCGCCCGGGTGGCTGTGCTGGGCACCGGGTCCACCGCGTCGCAGCTGCTGCCGGAGGTGGCCAAGGTCGCCGACAAGGTGTACTCGGTGCAGCGCTCCCCCACCTGGATCCTGCCCAAGCCGGACCGGCCCTACAGCGACCGGGAGCGCTGGGTCTTCCGGTGGATTCCGTTCGCCAAGAAGTTCTACCGGACCCGGCTGTGGCTTCGCAGTGAGCGCAACATCTCGGTGATCGAGAACGGCAGCGACAAAACACAAGAGTTCAAAGACATTTCGCTCCGGTACCTGGAATCCTCGGTCGCCGACCCCGAACTGCGATCCAAGCTCACCCCGGACCACCCGCTGGGCTGTAAGCGGCTGGTGTTCGCCGCCGACTACCTGTCCACGCTCACCCAACCGCACGTCGAGGTGGTGTCCAGTCCGGCTCGCTCACTGCGAGGGCGCGCACTGGTCACCGAGGACGGCTCCGAACTGGATGTCGATGTGGTGCTGTGCGCCACCGGGTATGCCGCCACCGACTACCTGGGCCAGATCGAGGTCCGCGGTGAGGACGGCCGGTCGCTGCACGACACCTGGCGCGACGGCGCGTTCGCCTATCTCGGCATGACCGTTCCGGGCTTCCCGAACTTCTTCATGCTCTACGGGCCCAACACCAACGTCGGCTCCAACAGCGTCATCTTCGTTCTCGAGGCACAGGCCCGCTACATCGTGCGGGCCCTGAAACATCTGCGCCGCAACAGGAAACGCTACGTCGCGGTGCGCCCCGATACCATGTCAGCCTTCCTGGCCGACGTCGACCGGTGGATGGAAGGCACTGTCTGGCTCACAAAGTGCAGCAACTATTTCCGGGCGCCCAACGGCCGGGTGGTCACCCAGTGGCCGCGCAGCGCAGGCGCGTTCTGGGCCATGACCCGCCGGTTCCGCGCACGCGACTACACGTTCACCCCGCCGGGCGCCTAGCCATGGAACCGGACCCCGAGCTTCTCCGCCGGCTGGATCCCGCCCTGCATGCGTTCGCCACCGCACGCACTGACCTTTCGCTGAACACCCTTGCCGCCGTCCGTGATTCGCTGGACGTCCGGCGCGCCGAGGCCGTTGCCCAGACCGACGCGACCGGGGTCGACATCGTCGACGACCATGCCGCGGGAGTTCCGGTGCGCATCTACCGCGGTGCGTCATCTCCGTCGCCCGCGGTGATCTACTGCCACGCCGGCGCATTCATGCTCGGCAATCTCGACACCGATCACCGCCAGTGTGTCGAACTGGCCCGGCGGGGCGGCTGCACCGTGGTGTCCGTCGGCTACCGGCTGGCACCTGAGCATCCCTTCCCCGCCGCGCTGGACGACGCGATGACTGTGCTGCAGTGGACCTGGGTCGCCGGACCGGACCTCGGACTCGACCGCGACCGCCTGGTGCTCGCGGGAAACAGCGCCGGGGCGGCGCTGGCCGCCGGTCTGGCGCAGCGGGCCGCGGCCGGCCAGACTCCGCCGATCGTCGGGGTGTTGCTGCACCAGCCGGTGCTCGACGATCGGCCCACGGCGTCGAAAGCGGAATTCGACTCGACGCCCGGTTTCGACGGTGTCGCGGCCGAGGCGATGTGGCGGCACTACCTCGGCGATGCCCAAGCGAGTGCCGCCGCGGTCCCCGCTCGCAGTCACCAAATGACCGGGGCGGCAAGCACCTTCATCACCTGCTCGGAGTTGGATCCGTTGCGTGACGAGGCGCTGGACTACGCCGGCCTGCTGATGAGTTCGGGTGTCCGGACCGATCTGCACGTCTTCGGCGGCACCTGTCACGGTTTCGACTCGCTGTGCCCGGACTGGGAGGTCAGCCAGACGTTGCTAACTATGCAGGCCGAGGCGCTCCGACGATTCTTCGACCAGCTATAACCTTTACAGATTAGCGCCGAAGTGTCACGCTGTGTGGCGTGCATGAACTCGACCAACGAGACCGGCAGCATGAGGTGGCCGGGTCGCGTCAGCGGACACCCAGGCTGGCCCGCTACCAACTCGATGTCGTCGGCGCCCACGTCGCCGACGTTGTCGACTCGGCCGGCGGCTGGCTGTTCGACCGGGTGATGGCCGGCTGGGATGTGCGCGTCGCGGTCGCCAACACCGGCGATCTCGCCGCTCTGCGCATCCTCGGCGTCCAGCCCATCGCGCTGCGCGCGATGTTCGACGGGGCGGACACGCCGACTGCGCTGGCGCTGGCCGGAGCGATGTGCGGGGAGGACGATCGGGTCCGCGCCGCGCTGGCCGCGTCGGTCCGCTCGGCACGCACCGAGGTCACCGTCTGGGGTGACGTCTGGCTGCCCAGCGTGGGTCGGCGAGGGTCCGAGGTCTGCCACCAACTGAGCGCTGCGGCAAGAGTGTTCAAGGCCCAGGCGGCGGTCGCGGCCGGGCTAGATGCGACGGTGGCTCCCTTCGAGGCGTTCCGCAGTTACGGCCAGTGTGTTCGCACCGATTACCCGGACCTGCTGCCGGTCGGCTGAACGGCGAGCGTCACACCAGCGTCACGCTGGGCGCCGAACGTCACCCTTGCGTGACGCTCGGCGACAGAAGCTAGCGGTCGACGAAGATGTCGATGATCGGGTTGTCGCCACCGCCGTAGCGGGACAGGTCCTCGACGCCGGCGGCACGCAGGACTTCGGAGTCGATCAAGCAGCCGCCGTTGACCTTCGAGCCCGGCGAGGTGATGATCTCGACCGCGGCGTCGGCCATGATCTCGGGACTGCGCGAGGATGCCAGCGCATCCTCGAAGTCCGCCGAGTTGGCCACCGCCGAGGTCGCGATGTAGGTCTCCGGCCACAGACAGGTGAAACCGATTCCGGTGTCGGCGTATTCGGCCGCCCAGCCCAGTGACAGCAGCGTCATCCCGTACTTGGACAGGGTGTAGGCCGGGTGTGCGCCCAGCCAGTGCGGGTTGAGGTTCAGCGGCGGCGCGATGGTGACGACGTGGCCGTTGGGCGACGTGCGTAGGTGCGGCAGGCACGCCTTGGTCAACAGGAATGTGCCGCGAATATTGATCTGCTGCATGAGGTCGAACTTCTTGGCCGACAGCGTTTCGGTGGGGTCAGTGGCAATGGCGCTGGCGTTGTTGATGCAGATGTCCACCCCGCCGAACTCCGCCACCGCGGCGTCGACGGCGCGTGCGACGTCCTCTTCGCTGCGTACGTCGCCGACGACGGCGATCGCCTTGCCGCCGGCCGCTTCGATCTCGGCGGCCGCGGTGTACACCGTGCCCGGCAGCTTCGGGTGCGGCTCGGCGGTTTTGGCCAGCAGGACGACGTTGGCGCCGTGCCGGGCCGCGCCCAGCGCGATGGCCAGACCGATACCCCTGCTACCGCCCGAGACGACCAGCGTGCGGTCGGTGAGCGAACGCTTCTCGGCCATCATTCTCCTCGCTGAAAACTACATTCTCTTTTTCAGCGAGCATAGTACTCATTCGAGAAGAATGGATCGGAGGGTCACGACTCCGGGGTCGGGTAGAGCAGCGCCTCGCTCACCCCGCCGCCGTTGACCGGGGGCCCGAGCAGGACGGTCGAGGTGTTCGTCGCAGGGTCGTAACTGACCAGCGATGTCGTTCCGCTGCAGCCGACCTGGCCGCGCACCAGCAGCCGGTCGTTGGCCACGCCGCTGACGAACACGTCGTCGGACACCCCAGGGATCTTCACCCGCGTGGTGTGCCCGTCGGGGGTGAGCTTGGACAGGAACACCGTGCCGCAGGCGCCCAGCGACTGGAGGAAGGTGCCGCTCGGCAGCTTCCAGGCGTCGCTGTCCCCGATGTCGCTGCCGAAGCCCGGGTCGTCCTCCTGCCCGGAGTTCACGGCGGTCAGCGGGGTGGGAGCACGTCCGTCCAGCGGAAGTTCCCACAGCTGACTGCTGGAGCCGTGCTGGGACGAGCAGTGGATCAGCACCGAACCCGGAGACCACCACTTGATCGGACCGCACATGGCCGACGCCATCGGAACGGGCAGCGTGCGGATGACCTTGCCGTCGTTGCCCATCACCACGAGGCTGTTGTCCTTCCTCGGCACCACCTCGTTGCCGAGGTTGGCGGTACCGAGCACCAATTGGGTGCCGTCGGGCGACTCCGCGTATTCACCACCGAACTGCCCCGCTCCGTCGAGATCGGCAGTCGGGTAGGTGAACTGCGGGTTTCCTTTCAGATCAACCCTTTTCAGGGTTCCGGGCTGATCGCCGTTGAACGACGTCGACACCAAAAGGGCCGCGCCGCTGGGCCGGGTGTAGCGCGGATATCCAGTGACCGGAATCGTCGTCTGCTCGCCGGTGTGCAGGTCGACAAAGATCGCCGAATCTGGCGTCACCCCAGCGTGCGTGAACAGCGCGTGACCGCCATCGCCGGACCAGTCGGCCAAGCTGAGGTTGCCGCCCGGCCCGAACGTCGTGACGGTGTACCGGTTTCCGGTCGGATCGACCAGAAACAGTGTGGTGTCCGCGGTTTCGCTGGTCGGCTCATCGGGGGGTCGCTGCTCCCCGGCCGACGCGGGGTGACCGGACTCCACTCGGCCAGCGTCCAGCCGGGCCCGACCTGCGACCAGGGAACGGTGGCCAGAGTGCCTTCGGTGCCATGAGAGGCGGCGGGTGTCGCAGGCACCGATGTGGCGGTCGGCGCTGCGGGGGCGGTCGACGCTGGTGTTCGCGCGGCAGGCGGTGTGGTCGACGACGAGCAACCCGCCACGACGCTGAGGGCCGCCACTGCGGCGACCACGACGCGATAGTCGGTCATACCGACGCCCTTTCCCCCGGTGCACGATCGGCGACCGTCCCGTGGTCACCAGGACAGGTCCGCTTCGACACAGTGAAGACAAATCGTGGGGCTACCGATCCCAATGCTGCCGTCAGGCTAGCGGCAGACCAGTGCAGTGATCCGAAAATTGACGCATTGGTCAGTCACCCGGCCGTGAGTGCCGGCCGTAGCTCTGGACCTCCGCGGGCTCGTCGCGGTAGTGGCGGGCCCGACGCGGCTCGCGCGGATCGCTGAGACGGTGACGTGATTCGTCACCATCCACCGAGAAACCGTTGTGCACCAGGCCAATCGGCTCCGCTGCGGGCTCGGGCTGCGCGATTGGCGGGTGCCACCTGATCACCTCGGTCTCGTCGTCGCGCTCGTCGCGCACTGGCGGAGCGACCGGTTCCCGGTCCACCACGTACTCCAGGTAATCGTCGTCGTCATAGCCGTCGTCGTAGACCGGAATCTCGTCGGTGATCTCGTCGTCGGCCCGGACCGGGCGCGGTGCGCCGAACCCGCCGACCACGAACAGGGCGGCCACGATGCCGAACAGCGCCCCGAACGCGGGCAGCAGCATCGACTGCGACAGGGCGGCGGAGAACGGTTCCCGCAAGAACGACGGAAGCTCCAGCACCGCAAGGTCGCTCGGTGCGGCATCGGCCGGTGCCGCCGGCATCTCGTCGCTGATCCGTGACGCCATGAAGGCAGCCATCCCGGCGCTACCCAGCACCGATCCCACCTGACGGGTCGCGTTGTACACACCCGAACCGGCGCCGGCCAGGTGCGCAGGCAGGTTGCGAGTGGCGGTCGCGGCCAGCGGCGCCCAGATAAATGCCATCCCGACCCCCATCGCGGTGAGCGCCAGCACGAGCCGCCAGATCGGCGTCGTCGGCGTCATGTCGATCGACAGCCACGTCAGCGCGATCGCCACCACGGAGAACCCGAACCCGAGGATCGGACGAGGGTGGACCCGATCGGTCAACTGGCCCACGAACGGGGCGAGCACACCGCTGGACACCGCCATCGGTGCGATCAGCAGCGCCGAGCGCGTGGGCGACAGCCCACACACCACCTGGGCGTAGAACATCACCGGCAGCATCATCGCGGTGACGACGAAACCGATCACGGCCACACCGATGTTGGACAGGCTGAAATCCCGGTCGGCGAACATTTGCAGCGGGATCAGCGGCTCGTTGCGGTTGATCGACTGCCAGTAGACGAACGCGGTGAAGAACCCGATGCCGGCGACGATCACGGCCCAGATCCACGCCGCCCAGTGATGGCCCTGGCCCTCCTGCAGGCCGAACACCACCAGGAACATGCCGATCCCGGACAGCGCCACCCCGACCACGTCGAACCGGTGTTTGCGGGTGGGCAGCGCCGGGATCAGCCAGACCGCCAACCCGAGGCCGATCACACCGACGGGCACGTTGACGAAGAAGATCCACTCCCAGCCCAGCCGGCCGACGAGAATGCCGCCGGCCAACGGGCCGACCAGGGTGGCCACCCCGGCCGTCGCGCCCCACAGGCTCATCGCCACACCGCGACGTTCAGGCGGGAAGATCCGGGTGATCGTCGACAGGGTCTGCGGTGTCAGCAGCGCGGCGCCGAGCCCCTGAACCACGCGGGCGGCGATCAACGTGTCGATGGAGCCCGCCAGACCGCACCACAACGACGACGCGGTGAAGATGGCCAGCCCGACGATATAGAGGTTCTTGGGTCCGAAGCGGTCGCCGAGGCGGCCGGCCAACAGCAACGGCACGGCGTAGGCCAGCAGGTACGCACTGGTCACCCAGATCACGGTGTCGTAGTCGGTGATCTGCAGCCCGTCCATGATGCTGGGATTCGCGACGGCGACGATCGTCGAATCGACCAGGATCATGAAGAAGCCGACCAGCATGGCCCACAGGGCGGGCCACGGGTTGGCCGGCACGTCGGGCGCCACGACCGGATCGGGGTCCAAGTCCACGTCCGGCGCCGGGCCGGCCATGTTCCCGGTCATATCCACTACCTCGTTTCGGCTACTGCGATGCTGTCGGCGCGCGCCCCCGCCAAACCACCGCCGAACGTTTTGGTGGGCCCCCGCGCCTCATGCCGTCACGCCGCCGGATCGAGCCTATCGACCCGTCGAGTCAGACCTGAGAGCGAGTCCGCGACCCGAATCATCGCTGCGGTGTCTGACTCGGTGCGGCGTCGTCGATGCCGCCGACGAACAGCAGCGCCACCAATGCGATCGCCACACCGGCGGTCATCACCACCGACAGTGCGACCTCGTCGTTGCCCATCAAGCCCACGACCGGCGCGATCACCGCGCCGACACTGAACTGCGCAGCTCCCAGCAGGGCGGCGGCAGTTCCGGATGCTTCATGGTGGCGCGACAACGCGACCGCGGGAGCGTTGGGGATGACGAAGCCCATCATCGCCAGAACAGCCCAGACCGGGACCAGGAAGCCGTAGATACCGCCGGTGTGCGTCACCGACAGCGCGACGAACACCGCGCCCACCGCGGTCGCCACGGCCAGCGCGATCACCAGGATGCGTTGTGGTGACAACCGGCGCAGCAGAACGACATTGAGTTGGGTGGCGATCACGAACGCGATCGCGCCCGCGCCGAACACCAACGCGAAGGTCTGCTGATCCAGACCGTGACGCCCCTGCAGGACGAACGCCGCACCGGCGATATAGGCGAACAGGCCGGCCATCCCGAGCGCGCCGACGATGACCAGAATGACGAACTTCAGATCGCGCAGCAGAGTCCCGTAGGTCGCGACAATCGAGCGGATCCGCAGCGGGCGACGACTGGCGACCGGGAGGGTCTCCGGCAGTGCGAGCGCGGCGACGAGCAGCAGCGCGCCCGCCAGGACGATCAACACCGCGAATATCCAGTGCCAGGACGCCTTGAGCAGCACCGCCGCCCCCAGCGATGGTGCGACGATCGGCGCCACCCCGAGGATCAGCATCAGCCGCGACATCACGGTTGCGGCGGCGCTGTCGTCGAACAGGTCACCGACGACGGCGACAGCGACCACCATCGCGGCGGCCGCGCCCATCCCCTGCAGACCGCGGGCCAGGCTCAGCACGGCGACGTCGGGTGCGAACAAGCACAACAGTGACGCCAGCATGTGCAACGCGATTCCGGCCATCAGCGGGCGGCGGCGGCCCAGCGAATCCGACAGCGGACCGACAATGAGCTGCCCCAAAGCCAAGCCGGCCAGCGTCCCGGTAAGCGTCAACTGCGCCACCGACGAAGACACCCCGAGCTCGTCGGCGATACGCGGAAGCGCAGGCAGATACATATCGATGGTCAGCGGTCCCAGCGCCACAAGCGCGCCCAGCACGACGATCATCCGCAGCCGGCTCGGACCCGCAACGTCGGCGCTCGGCGGCTGCGGGTTGCGGGTGGCAGTCACAGTTCGCGATGTTGCCATGCACACCCACAGCACGCGCAGTCGATTATTTGTTCCTCCTGCGGCTATCCCACCCGTGGTGACCGGGATCACCGCGGGGCACCTTTGCGCGGGGGTCGTTCGTTAGCCTGGAAGCACCTGACCAGGAAGGCACAGCCATGAAGGTCCGCCGAGGGTCTCGCTCCGATGTCGCCGGCCGAGCGGCTCCGTCCGAAAACCTGCCCGCCCACGTCGAGGACGACGCGACGATGTCCGCGCGGGTGCTCTCCCAGGTCCTCGAGCGCAGCACGCGCGCCCAGGCGCCGGCCGTCCGTGCTTACGTCGCGCGGCTGCGCCGATCCAACCCGGATGCCACCCCCGCCGAGATCGTCACCAAACTCGAGAAGCGCTATCTGGCCGCGGTGATGGCCAGCGGCGCCGCTGTTGGATCGGCGGCGGCGTTCCCCGGCATCGGAACGCTGGCGGCGTTGTCGGCGGTGGCCGGCGAGACGCTCGTGTTCCTGGAGGCCACCACGGTGTTCGTCCTTGCCGTCGCCGACGTCCACGGCATCCCGCTCGAGCAACGCGAGCGTCGCCGCGCCCTGGTGCTGGCGGTGCTCGTCGGCGAAGAGAGCAGGGGTGCGATCGCCGACCTGATCGGCCCGAGCCGCACCAGCGGCGCGTGGCTGGCCGAGGGTGCGGACATGCTGCCGTTGCCCGCGCTGGCGCAACTGAACACCCGCCTGATGCGCTACTTCGTCAAGCGGTTCACGCTCAAGCGGTCGGCGATGGCCTTCGGCAAGATGCTGCCCGTCGGCATCGGCGCCGCGGTGGGTGGCGGTGGCAACCGAATGATGGGCAAAAAGATCGTGAACAATGCCCGCGCGGCATTTGGGCCCGCGCCCAGCCGGTGGCCGGTGAGCCTGCACCTGCTGCCTGCGATCGAGCCAGGCGGATAACCGTTCGCCGACCTCCGACGACCGGTTGTCGCACCACCTTCGGGCATGGAGCTGACGTGCTTCGGGAACACCCGAGAAGCGATAGCCTTTTAGACGGCGGCCAGGTGTCGTGGCGCAAGAGTGGGGCAAACCGTCGGAGCACGGCTTGCCGGGACGAAGGAATTGAGGCGAGGAACTGCCGTGAGCAGTACTAGTTCACCATTCGGACAGAACGAATGGCTGGTCGAGGAGATGTACCGCAAGTTCCGCGACGACCCCTCCTCGGTCGATCCGAGTTGGCACGAGTTCCTGGTCGACTACAACCCGGAGCCGGCGACCGACTCGTCCGCAGGCGGCAACGGGCAGACGACCGCGGCGGCACCCGTCGCCCCGCCGGAACCCGCACCGGCTCCCCCGCCGGCCAAGCCGGCCCCCGCGAAGCCCGCGCCGGCCGACAACGGCGCGGCGAAAGCCGCCCCGGCCAAGGAAGCTCCCGCCAAAGCGCCGGCACCCAAGCCGGCACCGTCGTCGTCGGATGGCGGCGACGAGAGCCAGGTGTTGCGCGGCGCGGCGGCGGCCGTCGTCAAGAACATGAACAGCTCGCTGCAAATCCCGACCGCGACCAGCGTGCGGGCCATACCGGCGAAGCTTATGATCGACAACCGCATCGTCATCAACAACCACCTCAAGCGCACCCGCGGCGGCAAGGTGTCCTTCACCCACCTGCTCGGCTACGCGATCGTGCAGGCGGTCAAGTCATTCCCGAACATGAATCGCCACTTCGCGGAGATCGACGGCAAGCCCAACGCCGTCACCCCGGCGCACACCAATCTCGGCCTTGCTATTGATCTGGTGGGCAAAAACGGAAGTCGGCAGCTCGTTGTCGCCGCGATCAAGAACTGCGAAACCATGCGGTTCGGCCAGTTCATCGCCGCCTACGAGGACATCGTGCGGCGCGCCCGCGACGGCAAGCTGACCGCCGAGGACTTCGCCGGCGTGACGATCTCGCTGACCAACCCCGGCACCATCGGCACTGTGCACTCGGTGCCCCGGCTGATGTCCGGGCAGGGCACGATCGTCGGTGCCGGCGCGATGGAGTATCCGGCGGAGTTCCAAGGCGCCAGCGAGGAGCGCATCGCCGAGCTCGGCATCGGCAAGCTGATCACGCTGACGTCGACCTACGACCACCGCATCATCCAGGGCGCGGAGTCCGGTGATTTCCTGCGGACGATCCACCAGCTACTGCTCTCCGACGATTTCTTCGACGAGATCTTCTTCGAGCTCGGAATCCCCTACGAGCCGGTCCGCTGGCGCACCGACAACCCCGATTCGATCGTCGACAAGAACGCCCGGGTCATGGAGCTGATCGCGGCCTACCGCAACCGCGGGCACCTGATGGCCGACATCGACCCGCTGCGGTTGGACAAGACCCGCTTCCGCAGCCACCCCGACCTCGACGTCAACACCCACGGCCTCACGCTGTGGGACCTCGACCGGGTGTTCAAGGTCGACGGGTTCGCCGGCAAGGAGTTCAAGAAGCTGCGCGACGTGCTCGGGCTGCTGCGCGACGCATACTGCCGTCACATCGGCGTCGAGTACACCCACATCCTCGAACCCGAGCAGCAGAAGTGGCTGCAGGAGCGCATCGAGGTCAAGCACGAGGGGCCGACGGTCGCCCAGCAGAAGTACATCCTGTCCAAGCTGAACGCCGCCGAGGCGTTCGAGACCTTCCTGCAGACCAAATACGTTGGGCAGAAGCGCTTCTCGCTGGAAGGCGCGGAGACCGTCATCCCGATGATGGACGCCGCGATCGACCAGGCGGCCGAGCACGCGCTCGACGAGGTCGTGATCGGCATGCCGCACCGTGGTCGGCTCAACGTGCTGGCCAACATCGTCGGCAAGCCCTACTCGCAGATCTTCAGCGAGTTCGAGGGCAACCTCAATCCGTCGCAGGCGCACGGCTCCGGCGACGTCAAGTACCACCTCGGTGCCCGAGGTGACTACATCCAGATGTTCGGCGAGAACGACATTGCAGTCTCCCTGACCGCCAACCCGTCGCACCTCGAAGCGGTCGACCCGGTGATGGAAGGCATCGTCCGGGCCAAGCAGGATCTGCTGGAGTACGCCGGAGACGGCTCCGAAGAACCTCAGAACTTCACCGTCATGCCGATGATGCTGCACGGCGACGCGGCCTTCGCCGGCCAGGGCGTGGTGGCCGAGACGCTGAACCTGGCGCTACTGCGCGGCTACCGCACCGGCGGCACGATCCACATCATCGTCAACAACCAGATCGGTTTCACCACCTCGCCGCAGGACTCGCGCAGCTCCGAGTACTGCACCGACGTCGCAAAGATGGTGGGAGCGCCCATCTTCCACGTGAACGGCGACGATCCCGAAGCCTGCGTCTGGGTGGCCCGCCTTGCGGTGGACTTCCGGCAGAAGTTCAAGAAGGACGTCATCATCGACATGCTGTGCTACCGCCGTCGCGGGCACAACGAAGGTGACGACCCGTCGATGACCCAGCCCTACATGTACGACGTCATCGACACCAAGCGCGGCGTTCGCAAGACCTACACCGAATCCCTCATCGGCCGTGGCGACATCTCGATGAAAGAGGCCGAGGACGCGCTGCGCGACTACCAGGGTCAGCTGGAGCGAGTGTTCAACGAGGTTCGCGATCTCGAGAAGCACGAGGTCGAGCCCAGCGAGTCGGTCGAAGAAGACCAGATGATCCCGCGCGGCATGACCACCGCGGTGGACAAGTCGCTGCTGGCCCGTATCGGTGATGCGCACCTGGCATTCCCGGAGAACTTCAGCGTGCACCCGCGCGTGAAGCCGGTGCTGGAGAAGCGGCGCGAGATGGCCTACGAGGGCAAGGTCGACTGGGCCTTCGCCGAATTGCTGGCGCTCGGAACGTTTTTGGCCGAGGGCAAGCTGATCCGCTTCTCCGGGCAGGACACCCGACGCGGGACGTTCACCCAGCGGCACGCGGTGATCATCGATCGCAAGACCGGTGCGGAGTTCACCCCGCTGGATCTGCTGACCATCAACCCGGACGGCACGCCGACCGGCGGCCGATTCCTGGTGTACGACTCGGCGCTGTCGGAGTACGCGGCGGTCGGCTTCGAATACGGCTACTCGGTGGGCAATCCGGACGCGCTGGTGTTGTGGGAGGCGCAGTTCGGCGACTTCGTCAACGGCGCGCAGTCGATCATCGACGAGTTCATCAGCTCCGGTGAAGCCAAGTGGGGCCAGCTCTCCGATGTGGTGTTGCTGCTCCCCCACGGCCACGAAGGCCAGGGACCCGACCACACGTCGGGCCGCATCGAGCGGTTCCTGCAGCTGTGGGCCGAGGGTTCGATGACCATCGCGTTGCCGTCCACCCCGGCGAACTATTTCCACCTGCTGCGCCGGCATGGCCTCGACGGGGTGCACCGTCCGCTGATCGTGTTCACGCCGAAGTCGATGCTGCGCAACAAGGCTGCCGTCAGCGACATCCGGGACTTCACCGAGCAGAAGTTCCGCTCGATCATGGAGGAGCCGACCTACACCGACGGTGAAGGTGATCGCGACAAGGTCACCCGAATCCTGTTGACCAGCGGCAAGATTTACTACGAGCTGGTGGCGCGCAAGGAGAAGGACAAGCGCGACGATGTCGCGATCGTGCGGATCGAACAGCTGGCGCCGCTGCCCAAGCGGCGGTTGAGCAACACCTTGGACTCGTATCCGAATGCCAAGGAGTTCTTCTGGGTGCAGGAGGAGCCGGCGAACCAGGGGGCCTGGCCGACGTTCGGCCTGACGCTGCCGGAGTTGTTGCCGGAGAAGCTGACCGGGATCAAGCGGATCTCGCGGCGCGCCATGTCAGCGCCGTCGTCGGGTTCGTCGAAGGTGCACGCCGTCGAGCAGCAGGAGATCATCGACGAGGCGTTCGGCTAGCTGCTGGCTGCCCGAGTGTGCGGTCTGATACGCCGCGACTGGCGAGTTGCGTACGAAACCGCACACTCGCGGACGCAACCGCGCGGCTAGAAGCCGAAGTTGTTCAGGAACGGCAGCGGGATCGGCGAGTTGCCGTTCGCCAGGTCCTGCATGGCGCGCGGGCAGAAGAACGAGACGGCGATGCCGGTGAACATGGTGGCCGCGCCCAGCGGGCGCCCCATCCGGTCGGCCACGGTGGACGCGATGTCGGCGGTGTTCTGGCTGCGGTCGGCCAGCAGCGGGCAGATCGACTGACCCATCTCCACGGCCTGCGCGGGGTCCATCCCGGTGATGCCGGCATTGCCCAACGCGGCCAAAAAGTCGTCGGTGGTGGTGTCGGCCTGCGCGGGCGCCGCCAGCGCGACGGCGCCGGCGATCAGTCCGGCAACCGCCCCGGCGCTGGCCATACGGCGAAATATCATGCTCTAAGCATCGCGGTCGACCATCCCGCCGTTACCCGCGGGGTGCTTACCCGATACCCTTGGTCCCATTCGACACACGTCAAACAACGCGAGGAGTCGTTCATGCAGGGGTTCGCCGGAAAGGTAGCGGTGGTGACCGGAGCCGGGTCGGGCATCGGTCAGGCACTGGCGATCGAGCTGGGTCGATCGGGTGCCAAGCTGGCCATCAGCGATATCGACACCGAGGGTCTGGCGATCACCGAGGAGCGCCTCAAGGCGATCGGTGTGGACGTCAAGGCCGACCGGCTGAACGTCACCGAGCGCGAGGCCTTCCAGGCCTACGCCGACGGCGTCAAGGCGCACTTCGGCAAGGTCAACCAGATCTACAACAACGCCGGCATCGCCTTCTCCGGTGACGTCGAGATCAGCCAGTACAAGGACATCGAGCGGATCATGGACGTCGACTTCTGGGGCGTCGTCAACGGCACCAAAGTCTTCCTGCCCTACCTGATCGAGTCCGGCGACGGCCACATCGTCAACGTCTCCAGCCTGTTCGGCATCTTCTCCGTCCCCGGCCAGGCCGCCTATAACGCAGCCAAGTTCGCGGTGCGTGGATTCACCGAGGCGCTGCGTCAGGAGATGATCCTGGCCAAGCACCCGGTCAAGGTGACAACAGTTCACCCGGGTGGGATCAAGACCGCGATCGCGCGGAATTCCACGGTGGCCGAAGGGCTCGATCAAGCCGCGATGGCCAGTGCCTTCGACAAGAAGCTGGCCAGGACGACGCCGGAGCGCGCGGCCCAGATCATCCTCGACGCCGTCCGCAAGAACAAGGCGCGGGTGCTGGTGGGCGCTGACGCCAAGATCCTCGACGTGATCGTGCGCATCACCGGTTCGGGCTACCAGCAGCTGTTCTCGACCGTGCTGCCCAAGCTCGCTCCCCCGATGCGCTGATCTCCTCAGCGCCCCAACGGGTGCGCCGACAACCATTCCTCGGCGACCGTCCGCGGGTCGCGCCCGTCGGCGATGTGCTGGCGCATGTCGACCAGCGAACCGGTGTCGAGCACGCCGGCGAGTTCGTTGACCGCGCGAATCTGCGGATCGTCGAGTTCGTTGCGGCGGTAGAGCGGCACGATGTTCTCGGCCGTCACCAGTTCCGGTTTGCGGTCGGCCAGGACGACCACATCACTCGGTACACCGGTGTCGGCGGTTCCCGTCCAGCCCGCGGTGATGTCCCCCGCCCGTAGCGCGGCGAACATCGTTGCCTTGTCCGGGAATTCGCGCGCCGGCGGCAGTGTGCACCCACCGACCGTGGTCGGCAGCCCCCGGACGTATGCGACGGCTCCGATGCGCAGCCCGGCGCAGTGACTCACCAATGCGGTCAGATCGCGGCTGCCCCACGCCGACGCGGTCGCGTCGGTGACGGCCAGCGCGGGCTTGTCGTCGGCGGCGGTGGTGTAGTCACCGGCACCCACACCTTCAGGCAGCACCCCGAGCAGTGCGCGGTACACCTGGGCATCCGAGCGGGCCGTCGTGCCCGGCGCGAACTTCTGCAGCAGCCTCCCGGTGAATCCCGGCACCACGCTGACCGCGCCGGAATCCAGCGCCTTCAGGGGATCGTCGACAATCTCCACGTGCGCGCCCGTCCCATAGGAGCGCAGTGCGGCGGCGTACAGGTTGGCCAGCAGGGTGTATTCCGGGTCGGCTGTGGCGCCGACGGCCATCGACGGTCCCGGCGCCGGCGACCCGCAGGCGACCGCCACCAGGGCCAGAAGTCCGAGCATCAGCCGGCGAAACATCGTCGGCCTCAACATGTTTCGCTCAGACTTCGGATGCCGCCGCCACCGCTGCGGCCACCGCAGGCCCGACCCGAGGATCGAGCGGGCTCGGCACGATGTGATCGGCCGCCAGATCGTCGCCGACGACGGAGAAGATCGCCTCTGCTGCTGCGACTTTCATCTTTTCGGTGATCCGCCGCGCGCCCGCGTCCAGCGCACCGCGGAACACGCCGGGGAACGCCAGAACGTTGTTGATCTGGTTCGGGAAGTCGCTTCGCCCGGTCGCGACGATCGCCGCGTGCTTGCGCGCCGCATCCGGGTGGATTTCGGGGTCCGGGTTGGACATCGCGAACACAATGCCGCCGGGGGTCATCGTGGCGATCAATTCCTCGGGGACGAGTCCGGCCGAGACCCCCATGAACACGTCGGCGCCGTTGAGCGCCTCGGCGATCCCGCCGGTGAGCCCCCGCGGGTTGGTCCGGGTGGCGAGCTCCGCCTTGACCGCGTTCATGTCGTCGCGGCCGGTGTGCAGGATGCCCTGGCTGTCCAGCACGGTGATGTCGGTGATGCCCGCGGCCAGCAGGATGTTCGTGCATGCGACGCCCGCGGCGCCCGCACCGGACATGACCACCTTCAGCGAGTGCATATCGCGATCGAGCACCTTGGTGGCGCCGATCAGCGCCGCGAGTACGACGATCGCGGTGCCGTGCTGGTCGTCGTGCATGACGGGGCAGTCCAGCGCCTCGATCAGGCGGCGCTCGATCTCGAAGCAGCGCGGTGCGGAGATGTCCTCGAGGTTGACCGCGCCGAATGTCGGGCGCAGGCGGATGATCGTCTCGACGATCTCGTCGGGGTCTTTCGTGTCCAGCACGATCGGGATGGAGTCCAGTCCGCCGAAGGTCTTGAACAGCGCGGACTTGCCCTCCATCACCGGCAGCGACGCCGCGGGCCCGATGTCACCGAGGCCGAGCACGGCGGTGCCGTCGCTGATCACCGCGACCAGTCGATTGGACCAGGTGTAGCGCGCAGCCAGCGTGTGATCGGCGGCGATCGCGCGGCTGACCTGGGCTACGCCGGGGGTATAGGCGATCGACAGTGCGCGCTGGGTGTCCAGCGGCGCTTTCAGCTCGACGGACAGCTTGCCGCCCACGTGAGCGGCGAAGATCTCTTCGTCGTCGATAACGACGCGGGGGTACTCACTGTTTCGGACACGGCGTCAGGGTACTCGCCCCCAAAACCTCACCGACCAGGGTCTCCCTGGCGTGAAGTACGCCGACAACACTACTGGCGCGTAACATTTCCGCGGGGCCCGTCAGGGCCCGCCTGCCGCTCAAGGGGAGGTCGGGTCATGCCGTCGTTTCGTCCACGCCCACAGGCTCTGCTGGGAGTGACCCGTACCCGATCCGCCCCCGTCGACGCCAAACGCATCCACGTGCCCGTCGCGCGGGCCATGGTCGACTGCGCCGTCTACGTCGAGGGTGAACGGCTTGCCGGCAAGTTCACCCACGCCGCCGCGCTGCAGCGGGTTCGCGAGCTGGAGGCCGGCGGGCAGAAGGCGTTCGTCTGGATCGGCCTGCACGAACCCGACGAACATCAGATGCAGGCGGTCGCCGAGGTGTTCGGTCTGCACCCGCTGGCCGTCGAGGATGCGGTGCACGCCCACCAGCGACCCAAGGTCGAACGCTACGACGACACGCTGTTCCTGGTGCTGAAGACGGTTACCTACGTGCCGCACGAGTCGGTCGCTCTGGCCCGCGAAATCGTCGAGACCGGCGAGATCATGGTGTTCGTCGGAGCGGACTTCGTCGTGACGGTGCGCCATGGCGACCACACCGGACTCGCCGGGCTGCGCAAACACCTGGAAGAGGAACACCAGCATCTGGCGCTGGGCCCGTACGCGGTCATGCACGCGATCGCCGACCACGTCGTGGACACCTACCGCGATGTCAGCGAGCTGATGGAATGCGATATCGACGCAATCGAGTCGGAGACGTTCTCGCCGCTGAAGAAGACCGACATCGAGCCGATCTATCTGCTCAAGCGTGAAGTCGTCGAATTACGAAGGGCCGTATCACCTCTCACCGTCGCACTCGGCCGCTTCAATCCCGACTTCAAGGACCTGATGTCCAAAGAGGTGCTGCGCTACATGCGCGACGTCCTGGACCACGCCGCGCAGGCGGCCGACCGGATCGAGTCCTACGACGAGATGCTGTCATCGTTGGTGCAGGCCGCGCTGGCGAAGGTGGGGATGCAGCAGAACGTCGACATGCGCAAGATCTCGGCGTGGGTCGCGATCGCCGCGGTGCCGACGATGATCGCGGGCATCTACGGGATGAACTTCGAGCACATGCCGGAGCTGTCGTGGACGTGGGGCTATCCCGCCGTGCTGGCGCTCATGGCGACAGTCTGCGGGTTCCTCTACCTGAACTTCCGGCGAAACAACTGGCTGTGAGGGTCTAACCCGGTTGCGCCGCACGCCGGTTCGGGTCCAGCACGTCGACTCCGTCGTCGAGCCAGGCCTGGCGCATCGCGTCGGCGCCCTTGAGCCGCACCCACGCCGCCTCGGTCTGGGTCACCGGGATCGCCGCCAGGAAGTGCACCGGGTCGCGCGGCGCCTCCAGCGGCAGGTCGGGAAGAGCCGAATCACCCAGCAGCACAGCGGTGAACGCGGCACCATCCCATAGCGGCGCGGACAGGTCGATCAGCGCGTCGGCCACCAGCACCACCCCTCGACGGCGGGCGTGGCAGCCACCACGGCCAGGCTGCGGGCCAGTCCCGAGGTCGGTGTGGTGGCACGCAGGGCCAGGACGACCTCGGCCCGGGGGCCGTGCAGCGGGTCGGCGATGCCGGCCGTCGGCTCGGTCATCGGGTGTCGCGAACAGCCAAGCGTCACATAGTGAGCCACGCCGCCCGGGTCCGGCCCGAACCGCAACACCTCGATGCGTTCCAGTCCGAGGAATGTCACGCTGGCCGAATCCGGCTCGGCGTCGAGTCCGGCGTCGGCGAAGTGGCCGCGCACGTGAGCGCGGACCGAATCCAGGGGCTGGCTCACTTAACCTGCGGGCGCAATGGTGAGGTTCACTCCGCTGTCGGCGTCGAAGATGTGCAGCTTGGTGGTGTCGAACGCCAACTCGATCGACTGGCCGATCGCCGCGTTGGAATCCGCGGAAAGCCTTGCCACGAAATCGTTCTCACCGCCACCGGACTCCGCGGCCAGTTCAGCCAGCTGGGCCGCCTTCGCGCTGTCGCCGGCGGTCGTGAAGTACACGTACTTGTCGGCGCCCAGCGACTCGACCAGATCGACCGTAACCTCGAAAGTCGTGGCCTGGATGCGTTCGTAGGCGTCGAGCAGTGCCGCGTCCTCGAAGTGTTCGGGCCGGATGCCGACGATGACGTTGGCGGCCTTGGGATGTTGAGCCAGGACGTTTTGCACGTCCTGGCTCAGCGTCACCTCGCCGAACGGCAACCGCAGGCTCATACCGTCGAGCGTTGCCGGGAAGAAGTTCATCGCCGGCGAGCCGATGAAGCCGGCCACGAACAGGTTCGCGGGCCGCCCGTAGAGCTCGCCCGGTGTGCCGATCTGCTGCGCCTCGCCGCCGCGTAGCACCACGACCCGGTCACCGAGTGTCATCGCCTCGGTCTGGTCGTGCGTGACGTAGACGGTGGTGGTGCCCAGCCGGTTCTGCAGCCGGGCGATCTCACCGCGCATCTGCACACGCAGTTTCGCGTCGAGGTTGCTCAGCGGCTCGTCCATCAGGAACGCCTTGGGCTGGCGAACGATCGCCCGGCCCATCGCGACCCGCTGGCGCTGGCCGCCGGACAGCTGCGACGGCTTGCGGTCCAGAAGTTCGGTCAGGTCAAGGATCTTCGCCGTCTCCTCGACCTTTTTGGCGATGTCGGCCTTGCTCATCTTGGCCAACGTCAACGGGAACGCGATGTTCTGCCGGACAGTCATGTGCGGGTAGAGCGCATAGGACTGGAAGACCATCGCGATGTCACGTTCGCGGGGCGCCTTCTCGTTGACCCGGTCACCACCGATACGCAGTTCCCCGGCGCTGATGTCCTCCAGGCCGGCGATCATGTTGAGGGTGGTGGACTTACCGCAGCCGGACGGCCCGACCAGGATGACGAACTCGCCGTCGGCGATCGTCAGGCTCAGATCCTTCACGGCGACTGCGCCGTCCGGATAATTCTTGCTGACATGGTCCAGGACTATCTCGGCCATCTAAAACCTCGCTACCCCTTCACCGCGCCGGAGGTCAGCCCGGCGACGATCCGTCGTTGGAAGATCAGAACGAACACGATGATCGGAACCGTGATCACCATCGCGCCTGCGGCGATCGATCCGGTCGGTTCCTCGAATTGCGAACTGCCGGTGAAGTTCGCGATGGCCACCGGCGCGGTGATAGCGGCGTTGGTGGCGGTCAGCGACAGCGCCAGCAACAGGTCGTTCCAGGCGAAGATGAACACCAGGATGGCCGCCGTCACGATGCCCGGTGCGGCCAGCGGTGCGATCACCCGCCGAAACGCCTGAGCCGGTGTTGCGCCGTCCATCTTGGCGGCCTTCTCCAGATCCCAGGGAATCTCCCGGAAGAACGCCGACAGCGTGTAGATCGCCAGCGGCAGCGCGAACGTGATGTACGGAATGATCAAGCCGGGCCACGTGTCGAACAGACCGAGCCGGCGCTCGATGTTGAACAGCGGTGTCACCAAGGAGATCTGGGGGAACATCGCGATCAGCAGCGCGGCGCCGATCAGCGCCTTCTTGCCGGTGAACTCCAGTCGGGCCACCGCGTAGGCCGCCATGCCGCCGATCACCACCGCGATCACCGTGGTGATCAGTCCGATGCCTATCGAGTTGATCAACGCGGAACTGAACGCGTCGCCGCTGAAGATGCCCTTGTAGTTGTCGAAGGTGATCTCCGACGGAATGAGCTTGCCGTCCTTGACCGTCGACGTGGGCTTGAGCGACAGGCTCAGGATCCATAGCACCGGGAAGAGGGCGTAGATCACCACGATCGCATCGATCACGACCCAGCTCACCGCTCGCCGGGTGCCGACCCGCTCAGACATCAGTGCACCTCGTTGTCCGTGCCCGGCGCGGACGCGCCGAACAGCTTGATGTAGACGAACGCGATGACGGCGACCGAGAGGAACACCAGGACGCTGATCGCCGAGCCGAGGCCGATGTTGAACGCCTTGAACAGGTTGTCGTAGCCGAGGATTGACACCGAGGCGGTGTCATTGGCGCCACCGGTCAGCACGTAGATGTTGTCGAAGATGCGGAACGCGTCGAGCGTGCGGAACACCAGGGCCACCAGGATCGCCGGTTTGATCAACGGCAACGTCACCTTGACCAGTCGGGTCCACGGCCCTGCCCCGTCGACCTCGGCGGCCTTGAGCAGATCCTCGGGCACCAGCGCCAGCCCGGCCAGCAGCAGCAGCGCCATGAACGGGGTGGTCTTCCACACCTCGGCCAGGATGATGATCGCCAGCGACGGAATCTGTTGAGTCAGTGGCGCACTGCCGTCCGGAAGCAGGTTGGCGAGATAACCGGTGCCCGGCGTCCATGCGTAGTACCAGCTGTAGGAGGCCGCGACCGTGACGATGCCGTACGGAATGAGGATCGCGGTACGCACCAGCCCTTTGCCGAAGATGGTGCGGTGCATGACAAGTGCGAGCGCCATGCCGAGCACGAACTCGATGGCCACCGAGATCACCGTGATGACCAGCGTGATGACGAACGCCGTCCACCAGTAGTTGTCGCTCAAGATGGTCTGGTAGTTCTCGAACCAGATGAACTTCGTGTCGGCCGGGCTGGCGAGGTTGTAGCGCTGCATGCTCAGCCACAGCGCGTACACGATCGGGTAGGCGGTCACCGCGAGCATGAGAACGACGGCCGGGGTGATCAGCAGGTAGGCGAGCTTGCGCTGGGACCGGCGATCGTCGCTGCGGGTCGCGGCGTTCGCCGAAGCGGGGGCGGTCACGGGATCAACCCCTTTCCGTCGATCGCCTTCTGCACCTGCTCGGCGAGTTCGTCCGCCGTTTTATCGGGGTCGATCGCGGTGATGGGAGCCAGCGTCGCCGAAATGCGGGTCGACACCGCCTGATAGTTCGGTGTCGCCGGACGCACCGCCGCGGTGGTCAGCTGATCGCGGATGATCGCGTACTGCGGATACTTCTGCTGGAACGCGGGATCGGAGTACAGCGAGGCGCGCACCGCGGGCAGACCACCCTCGATCGAGGTGTACTTCTGGTTCTCCAGGTTGCGGATACAGCGCACGGCTTCGAACGCCTCGGCCGCATGCCGGGTGGTCTTGGCCACCGCGAGGTTCAGCCCGCCCAGGGTGACGCGGGTGGGCTGGCCCGGGATCACCCCCGGGTAGGGGGCGAACCCGAACACTTCCTTGGACGCGTCGAAGGCGACGGTGAACTGGTCGTCGCTCGGCGAGAAGGTGCCGGCGTCGTTGATGCTGCCCTTCAGTTCCGGCTTCTCGTTGAGTGGCAGGAACGGCACCCCGCCCTTGACGGCGTTCTCCAGCATCGAGGCGAACACGAAGGGCCAGTTGACTTCCAGCGCCGCCTTGCCCTGTTCGAGGGCCAGTCGCGCCGTGCCCTCGTCGGTTTGGGTGACCGATGGGTCGGCCCCCGGCGCGGTGGCGACGGCCTTGATGATCTGCAGCGCCTTGACCGTCGCCGCCCGGTGCTCGGGCGTATCGGTCAGCGTGACCCGCTTGCCGTCGTCGGAAAGCACCTGTCCCCCAGCACTTTCCAGCAAGGTGTTGAACCACACCACCAGGCCCTCGTACTGCTTGGCCTGCACCGCGATCCAGCTGGGCTTACCCTCGGCGTGCAACCGGGTGGCCTCGGCGACCATTCCGTCCCAGGTGTCCGGCGGTGGCGCCACCAAATCGGCTCGATACCAGAGCAATTGGGTATTGGTGGTGACCGGCGCGGCGTAGAGCTTGTCCTGCCACTTGGCTGTCTGCAACGGGCCGGGCAGGGTGTTGTCGGTCGCATCGGACTCGGCCTGTCCGGCGGGGTCGTCGGACAGCGGCAGCGCCCAGCCGGCCTCGGCGAACTCCGCCGTCCACACCACGTCGAGAGCCATCACGTCGAGCGTGCGGTCGTTTCCGGTCAGCCTGCGCGCCAACTGCAGCCGCTGATCGTCGGCCGCCTTGGGCAGGCTGCGCTGTTCGATGCGAAAGCGGCCGCCGAGTTCGGAGTTGCAGCGCTTGGCCACCGCGGTGAAGGTCGCCGTCTCACTGGCCGGTGTGTAGAAGCTGACCACCAGACCCTGGTCGCCGGAGCTGCACGACGAGACCAACGAAGCGCATGTAAGTGCGGCGATCGCGGCCGCACCAACCCGCCGAGCGCGTGCGCCTGGGCAAGCCATCTCCCAACCGCCTCCCGTCTTCACCCGCCTTCTCGGTACGTGCGGCAACTGTCCGCGCTCGGCGCAGGCTGCATCACGGCAGGACAATGCCCCGCGGCCAAACCGTAGAGCTCTCCTGCCGTGATGTGCAACACTCCCACGCCGGATGCGGCCAGATCGTGACCGCATTCGCCGTGATCAGCGCGTCAGATCTTCAAGCGCGCCAGCATGTCCCGCGCCTTCTCGGCGCTCTGCGGATCGCACAACACGTCGTAGCGGCCCGCCACCAGTTGCATGGTGGAGCTGAAATCCCTTGTCCCACGCGCCATCGCGTACGGGACCGACGAGGTGATCAATCCGAATATGACACCGGCGACGACGCCGGTGATCAGTGACGCCCACGGGTTGGGGCTGAAGAATCCCAACACCAGGCCGATGAAGATGCCCAGCCAGGCGCCGGTGATCACGCCACCGCCCAGCACTTTGGGCCAGGACAACCGGCCGGTGACCCGCTCGACCTGCATCAGGTCCACCCCGACGATGGTCACCTGCTCCACCGGGAACTGTTCGTCGGACAGGTAATCGACGGCCTTCTGGGCCTCGGCGTACGTCGGATACGAACCGATCGGCCACCCCTTGGGCGGGGTGGGCAGGCCGACCGGCCCGCGGCGTGAGGCGGCGGCTGCGCCACCGGGGTTCTGACCCTGCGGGAAAGGGCTGGTCATAACTGCTCATTCTCCTGTCGTGCGCGGCGTTTGTCGCGTCATTTCCACCCGCTCGAAGCGGGCCAGATTCCTGATCAACCTGATCAACGTGGTACCGCGGGCGTTGGTGCCCCAACAGCAAGCCAGCCCCGCGCCACCTGCACATACGCTAGGTTGAACAGCATGACAGCTTCCGGCGGCGACTCCGGCGAAAAGCCGCAGAACGCGGGCGAACAGGGCCCGTCCGAGGGGACGCACGAAGCCCCGCCCATCGAAGAGAGCCCGGCGTCACCCGGCTACGAGACCGCCCCGTCGGGCTATGAGCCCACCCCGCCGGCCTATCCCGGCTACGACGCGCCGGGGGCCTACCCTCCGCCGCCGGGCTACAGCGCGCCCGGCTATCCGCCGCCGGGTTACGGCCCGCAACCGGGCTACCCGCCGCCGTCCCCCGGGGCCTACGGGGCACCCGGCTACGCCGAGCAACCGTCGGCCTATCCGCCTCCGCAACCCGGCGGGTACCCGCCCCCGCCGCCGCAGTACGGCGCCGCGCCGTATCAAGGCGGCTACGGCTACCCGGCCCCGGCAACGGGCACCAACACTCTGGCGATCTCGTCGCTGGTGGCGTCGGTCATCGGATTGCTGTGCGGGATCGGCTCGATCGTCGGGATCGTCTGCGGCGTCATCGCGCTCAACCAGATCAAGCGAACCCGTCAGGGCGGCTACGGCCTGGCCATCGCCGGGATCGTGGTGGGCGTCGCAACCCTGATCATCAGCATGATCTGGGCGATCTACGCCTGGCGCTGACCCGATGACCTATCCCCCACACCCGGAGGGCACACCGCCGCCGGCTGATCCGTACGCGCCGGTGGACTATCCGGCGAACTTCCCCGCGATGCCACCGCCGGTCTACCCCGCGCCGTACCCCCGCCGACGGGATACCCGGGCTACCCGTACCCGCCGCCCGCCTACCCCGGTTACGGCGATCCCTACGACCCGTACCGGCCGACCAAACCGCCGGGCACCAACGGAAAAGCCATCGCGGCGTTGGTGACCTCGCTGGCCGGTCTGCTTCTCTGCGGGCTGCCCTCGATCGCCGGCATCATTCTCGGGATCGTCGCGATGCGGGAAACCAAGCGCACCGGGCAGGACGGCTTCGGGCTCGCGGTCGCCGGCGTGGCCATCGGCGCGGTGATCATCGCGCTGATCGTGCTCTACATCGCGTTCGTGGTCATCCTCGCGGCCAGCACCACGACGTCACCCAGCAGTTATTAGCTCGGCGGGGTGAACCGCTCACCCTGACGTTGCATCCCGGCCGCCCGGCCCTTGCCGACAACCACCAGCGCCATCTTGCGGCTGGCTTCGTCGATCATCTCGTCACCGAGCATCACCGCGCCGCGGGCCCCGCCTGCCGTCGACGTGTGCCAGTCGTAGGCCTCCAGAATCAGCTCGGCGCGGTCGTATTCGTCTTGGCGTGGGCTGAATATCTCGTTGCCCGCATCGATCTGGTCGGGATGAAGCACCCACTTGCCGTCGTAGCCCAGCGCTGCCGCGCGGCCCGCCACCCGCCGGAACGCCGCCACGTCGCGCACCTTCAGATACGGCCCGTCGATCGCGGCGATGCCGTGCGCGCGGGCGGCGACGAGGATCGTCATCAACACATGGTGATACGCGTCACCGACGTCGTAGCCCTCCGGCTGCTCACCCACCACCAGGGTGCGCATGTTCAAACTGGCCATCAGGTCCGCCGGGCCGAGCACCAGCGCCTGCACCCGCGGCGCGGCGGCGATCGCGTGGATGTTGGCCAGTCCCTTGGCATCTTCGATCTGGGCGTCGACACCGATCCGCCCGACCGGCAGGCCGTGGGTCAGCTCGAGCTGGGTCAGCAACAGGTCGAGGGCGTGAACGTGGCCGGCGTCGGTCACCTTGGGCAGCACGATGACGTCGAGGTGACCGTCGCGGGCCGAGGCCACCTCGGACACCACGTCGATCACATCGGAGTACGTCCACGGCGTGGTCCAGTCGTTGACCCGCACGCCCCGCAGCTGACCCGCCCAGCCCGGGCTCGCCAACGCCGCGCCGACCTGTTTGCGGGCTTGCGCCTTGGCATCTGGCGCCACCGCGTCCTCGAGGTCGAGGAACACTTCGTCGGCAGGCAATGCCTTGGCCTTCTCGATCATCTTGAGACTGCTGCCCGGAACCGACAGGCAGGTTCGACGGGGTCGATAGGCGTTCTCCACGCTTACACTCCTACCCTTTGACTCATGGCGTCGGTGAACAGGGTGTACGCGGCGCGGCTGGCGGGACTGGCCGTGCTCGGTCCGGATGGCGAATCCCTCGGCCGCGTTCGCGACGTCGTGATCAGTATGAGCATCGTCCGCCAGCAACCGCGCGTCCTCGGCCTGGTGGTCGAAATGCTCACTCGCCGAAGAATTTTCGTTCCCATACTGCGAGTCACCGCGATCGAGCCGAACGCCGTCACCCTCACCACCGGCAATGTGTCGTTGCGCCGCTTCGCGCAGCGGCCCGGTGAGGTTCTGGTGCTCGGCCAGGTCCTCGACAGCCGGGTGCGGGTCAACGACCCCGAGCTGCCGCAGATGTCCGGTGTGGACGTCATCGTCGTCGACCTGGGTATCGAGCAGTCCCGCGTCCGGGACTGGGTGGTCACCCGGGTCGCGGTGCGCAGCCACCGCAGGCTGGGCCGGCGCTCGACGATCCAGGTGGTGGAATGGCACAACGTGCAGGGCCTGACCCCGTCGGCGCTGTCGATGCCCGGCCAGGGCGTGGCCCAGCTGCTGCACCAATTCGAAGGCCAGCGCCCCATCGAGGTGGCCGACGCGATCCGCGATCTGCCCGCCAAACGCCGCACCGAGGTGATCAATGCGCTCGACGACGAGCGGGTGGCCGACATCCTCCAGGAGCTGCCCGAGGACGACCAGACCGTTCTGCTGCTGCAGCTCGACACCGAACGAGCGGCCGACGTCCTGGAGGCGATGGACCCCGACGACGCCGCCGACCTTCTCGGTGTACTGAATCCGACCGAGGCCGAGGTGCTGCTGCGCCGAATGGATCCCGAGGACTCCGAGCCGGTGCGACGCCTGCTGAGCCACTCGCCCGACACCGCGGGTGGTCTGATGACCTCCGACCCGGTGGTCCTCGCGCCCGACACCACCGTCGCCGAAGCGCTGGCCCGGGTGCGGGACCCTGACCTGACGCCGGCGCTGGCGTCGCTGGTGTTCGTGGTGCGACCCCCGACCGCCACCCCCACCGGCCGATACCTGGGTTGCGTGCACCTGCAGGCACTGCTGCGCGAACCGCCCGCCAATCTGGTTAGCGGAATCGTGGACACCGACCTGCCCAGCTGCACCCCGAACACGTCACTGGCAGGGGTGACGCGGTACTTCGCCGCCTATAACCTGGTCTGCGGTCCCGTGGTCGACGAGGAGAACCACCTGCTCGGCGCGGTGACCGTCGACGACGTGCTCGACCATCTGCTGCCCGACGACTGGCGGGAAAGCTACGAGGATCCACAACTGTCCGAGCGGGCGGCCAGCGCAGAGGGGACGACGTGAGCGAGCTGTCCGCGCGCCAGCGCCTCGACACCCCCGCTCGTCGCGTCGGCTCTCGTTCAACGTCGATCCGGAGGCGGTCGGCCGGTTCAGTGAATCGATCGCCCGATTCCTGGGCACCGGGCGTTACCTCGCGTGGCAGACGATCCTGGTCATCGTCTGGATCGCCCTGAACCTGTTCGCGGTGCGCTGGCAGTGGGACCCGTACCCGTTCATCCTGCTCAACCTGGCGTTCTCCACCCAGGCCGCCTACGCCGCGCCGCTGATCCTGCTGGCGCAGAACCGGCAGGAGAACCGCGACCGGGTCTCGCTCGAGGAGGATCGCCGCCGCGCTGAGCAGACCAAGGCCGACACCGAGTTCCTGGCCCGCGAGCTGGCGTCGCTGCGGTTGGCCGTCGGTGAGGTGGCCACCCGGGATTACCTTCGCCGCGAACTCGAAGAGATTCGCGAATTGCTGGAATCGCTGCAGTCCGACAACGGCGGCAAGGCCAAGAAGGACAAAGCCAAGAAGGTCCGGGCGGCCGCCGAGCCCGCGGACGACGAGGTGAGTTAGTGACAAAGGTGACCATTGGATACCACTGAGGTCACGAAGATATGTATGGTGACTTGGTTCACACAGGCGGCATGATCTGAGGACGGACGAGTGGGCATAGGAAACCGCGTCAGCCGGATGGTGCGGAAGCCTGCGTTCGGGATTGCTGTGCTCACCCCGGTCGTGCTTGCCGGTGCGGTCAGCGCAGCTCCTGATCTGCCGCACGCGCCGGTGGTCGGCAAGGAAGTCATGCCCCTGGCCGCGGTGTCACCGCAAGTCGACACCTCAGGTGTCACGGTCGTCGCCCTGACCAAGCAGCCCACCAACTTTCACTTCGCCGCGGCCACCCCGTCGGCTCCGCCGCCCGCGATGGTGGTCAGCTCGATCGGGTCACTGCGCATCCCGTCGGTTCCGCTGGCTGCCTACCGCAATGCCGAACAGAAGATGTCCGTGGCCGCGCCAGGCTGCGGGCTGAGCTGGAACCTGCTCGCCGGTATCGGCCGCATCGAGTCCATGCACGCCAACGGCGGCGCCACCGACGCCCGGGGCACCGCGATCAACCCGATCTACGGCCCGACGCTGGACGGCACCCTGTCGGGCAACGAGGTCATCGTGCAGACCGTCCAGGCCGGCCGCCCGGTGTTTGCGCGGGCCATGGGACCCATGCAGTTCCTGCCCGGTACCTGGTCGCGCTACGCCGCCGACGGCGACGGTGACGGCAAGGCGGACCCCCAGAACGTCTACGACGCGGCGCTGGCCGCGGCCCGCTACCTGTGCAGCGGCGGGCTGAACCTGCGCAACCAGTCGCAGGTGCTGACAGCGATCCTGCGCTACAACAACTCGATGGCCTACGCCCAGAACGTGCTGGGTTGGGCCGCCGCCTACGCCACCGGCGTCGAGCCGATCAACCTGCCGCCGATCGTCGGGCCCGCGCCCGCTCTCGGGGACGCCCACCTGGAGAACCCGGAGGGCCTGGGTCCGGGCCTGCCCCTCAATGCCATCGGGCTGCCGCCGACCGATCCGCTGGCGCAGCTGAGCATCAACAACACCGAGACCGCCGGATCGCTGGCTCTCGGCCCGCTGCCCGGCCCGGCCAGTGAGCTGCCCGCGCTGCCGTGCCAGGTGATCTGCCTCGGTTCGCAGGCTCCCCCGCCGGTGGCCGTCCAGCCTCAGGCCATGCCGGAAGCGCCGCCCCCGTGGCAGCCGCCGTGGATGTCGCCGCCCCCGCCGCCGGCTCCCGAGCCGGTCGCCGAGGTGCCGGTGGCGCCGCTGCCTGCCGTGCACGGTGCGCTGCCGGGCCCGGCCAGCTAGCCACCCGCACCGGGTCCGAGTTCGCACAGCGACCCGACAGCCGGCGGCGATACCGTAACGCGTTGTGAGTCAACGCCACTCGGCGCAACGGCGTTCGATGCGCCCCGTACTCCAGACTGTCGCGGCTGACGTCGCACCGCCGCTGATCGCCTATTACGGGTTGCGCGCAGCGGGAGTGTCCGAGTACATCGCCCTGCTGTCGGCCACGGTGTTGTCAGGCCTGCGGGTGATCTACAGCGTGGTCAGAGCCCGGCGGCTCGACCCGTTCGCCGTCTACCTGCTGCTGACCTTCGGGCTCAGCCTGGCAGTCGGGCTGTCCACGACGGATCCCAAACTGGTGCTGGTCGGCAACACCGTCGTCAACGGAATCGGCGGACTGATCTTCCTTGGCAGCTGCGTGATCGGCACCCCGTTGACGCAAGTCGTCAGCGACCGATTCAGCGACCCCGACAAGGAGCCCGAGGCTGCAGACGCCGACCGTCGCCGTCGCATCCATGTCCGGCTCTCCGCGATGTGGGGCCTCGGTCTGCTGCTCGAGGTTGCGGTCCGGCTGATCGTCATCCACAGGTTCTCCGTCGACACCGCCAACGGCGTCAACTCGGTCATCACAATCGTCGTCATCGGCGTTCTGGTGATGGCGACCGTCATCGTCGGGCGCCGCGTCAGTACTCAGGCCGTTTCCGCTGACAGGGCCGTTTCCGCTGACAGGGGTCGCACAACCTAGACTCGCCCCTGATGTCCGAAAAGAGCGAACTGCAGACCCAGGTGCGCATTGCGCTGGGCAAAGTTATCGATCCCGAGCTGCGCAAGCCGATCACCGAGCTCAACATGGTCAAGAGCATCTCGGTCGCCGACGACGGCGCCGTGCACGTCGAGGTGTACCTCACCACCGCCGCGTGCCCGAAGAAGACCGAGATCAGCGAACGGGTGACCCAGGCCGTCGCCGATGTGCCGGGCACCGCGGCGGTGACCGTCGCGCTCGACGTGATGAACGACGAGCAGCGCACCGAACTGCGCAAGCAACTGCGCGGCGACGCACCCGAACCGGTGATCCCCTTCGCCCAGCCCGGCTCGCTGACCCGGGTGTACGCCGTCGCCTCCGGTAAGGGCGGTGTCGGCAAGTCGAGCGTGACGGTCAACCTCGCCGCGGCGCTGGCGGCCCGCGGCCTGTCCGTCGGCGTGCTCGACGCCGACATCTACGGCCACTCGGTGCCGCGCATGATGGGCACCGACGACCGCCCCACCCAGGTCGAGTCGATGATCCTGCCGCCGGTCGCCCACGACGTGAAGGTCATCTCGATCGCCCAGTTCACCCAGGGCAATGCGCCGGTGGTGTGGCGTGGACCGATGCTGCACCGGGCGCTGCAGCAGTTCCTCGCTGACGTGTACTGGGGCGATCTCGACGTGCTGCTGCTCGACCTGCCGCCGGGCACCGGCGACGTGGCGATCTCGGTGGCTCAGCTGGTTCCGGGCGCCGAGATCCTGGTGGTGACGACGCCGCAGCTCGCCGCAGCCGAGGTGGCCGAACGCGCCGGGGCGATCGCGCTGCAGACCCGCCAGCGCATCGTCGGCGTGGTGGAGAACATGTCCGGGCTGCTGATGCCGGACGGCACCACGATGCAGATCTTCGGTGAAGGCGGCGGCCGCCAGGTCGCCGAGAGCCTCACCCGTTCCGTCGGCGCCGATGTGCCGCTGCTCGGTCAGGTGCCGCTGGACCCCGCGTTGGTGGCGGCCGGTGATTCCGGTGTACCGCTTGTCCTTTCAGCGCCCGATTCGGCGGCCGGCAAGGAACTGCGCGGCATCGCCGACAAGCTGGCGGCACGACGGCGCGGGCTGGCCGGGATGTCACTGGGCCTGGACACCACCCGCCACCTGTAGCGGCTAGGTCGCGTCGGCGTCGAAAGGTGCTGGCGTGCCGGGCGGCAACGGCTCGGGCTTGGGCACCACCGCCTGCGGGGGCGGCGCGCTGTGCGGCTTCTCTGGTGCGGCAAATGCCTCGCCTATCCACGAATCATCGCCGTCGAGAAGGTGTTTGGTGAGCGCGGCCCGCGGCGTCATACCGCGCAGCTTCTGCAGCTCGCTCAGCGGCTGGCGCAAATCCTCGAACTCGGGCCCGAGGTCGTCACGCAGCTGACTGGTGGCGCCACTGATGTAGTCACGGGCCTGCCGCAACGAATTCGACGTCCACCGGATAGCGCCCGGCAGCCGCTCGGGGCCGAGTACCACCAGCCCGATGACCAGCAGCACGAGCATTTCGCCCCAGCCGACGTTCGCGAACATCGGGTCAGTTGTCCGGCGCGGGGTTCACCGTCAGCGTGACCTTGCGGCCATCGCGGATGACCTCGATGGGCGCATCCTGACCGATCTTGAGCTGGCGGATGGCGACCGCGAACTCGTCGGCGTCGGCGACCGTGCGGTTACCGACCTTGACCACGATGTCGTTCTCGAGGATGCCGGCCTTCTCGGCAGGGCTGCCCGCCTTCACGTTGGCCACCTGAGCACCCTGCGCGAGGTCGTTGCTGACCGAGCGCGCCGAGAGCCCGAGCGTCGGGTGCGCGACCTTGCCGTCCTTGATCAGCGCCTCGACGGTCTGCTTGACCTCGTTGACCGGGATCGCGAACCCGAGGCCACTTGCACTGTCGGACAACGACTTTCCGGCAGTGTTGATGCCGATGACCTCAGAGTTCATGTTGATCAATGGGCCACCGGAGTTGCCGTGGTTGATCGAGGCGTCGGTCTGGATGGCGTCGATGACGGTGTCGGTGTCCGATCCCTCACCCGAGAGCGGGATGGGCCGGTGCAACGCGCTGATGATGCCGTGGGTGACGGTGCTGCGCAGGCCCAGCGGGGCACCGGCGGCGATCACTTCGTCACCGACGTGAACCTTGTCGGAGTCCCCGAAGCGGGCCACCGTCAGGTTGTCGACGTTGTCGACCTTCAGCACGGCGAGGTCGGTCTTGGGGTCACGGCCGACGAGATTGGCCGGGACCGACTTGCCATCGTTGAACACCACCGAGATCTTGAACTTGCTCGGATTGTTGGCGGCGTCGGAGATCACGTGGTTGTTGGTGACGATGTAGCCGCGGCCGTCGACGACGACGCCGGAGCCCTGGGCGCCCTCGTCGTCGCTGACCGCCTCGATGGTGACGACGGAATCGGCGACCGACGCGGCCACCTTGGCGAACCGGCCGGGCGGCACCTCACCGGTGCTGTTGGTGGCCAGGGAGACCTTCGACGTGGTGAACGCCTCGACGACCTCGGCCGTCTTGCGGCCCACCCAGCCGCCGGCGAACCCGATCAGCAGCGCGATGATGCCCAACACGGCCAGCGAGACGTAGGACACCCGCCCGCCGAACAGCACGTCACGCACGCCGAGCTTGCCGGTGGGTCCGGCTGCGACGACGGGTGCCGCGTGCTGCAGTGCCGGCGTGCCGAGAGCGGCCGCGGCGCCCGGATCCCGCCAGGGATCGTCGACGTCGTCGGATTCGCCATCGCGCTCAGCGTCCAGCGCCCCGGCGTCGGCAGGGTGCCGCTGGAGCGAGTCGCCGCCCGGATAGGGCCGGCCGAACGCCTCCCCCAGCACCGGGTCCGGGACATGATCTTTGGGCTGGAATTCGACCTCCCCGCGGAACTTGGCGGGGCGCAGTTCCTCGGCCACGAACGAGCCGTCGACACCCTGGGGGCGCCCGAACGTGCGGGTGGCGGCCGGATCGACGGCAGGCCGGGAGACCGGACGCGGTGCCAGACGGGGGCTGCTGCCGGAGTTGTCCTGATTGGGGCTCAAGTTCAACCTCTATCCAAGCGCTCAGCCGCGAGCGCGCGCTGTGGGATCGGGCACGACGCTGCCCGATTTCACATCCACCCTACCGGCGCTTACGCCGGTCACGGTCTGTGCGTTCAGCTAACTGATCGGCGAGTCCGGGCTGGATGTCGCCGCCGGGGCGACTCCGGCCGTCCGGGGCGCCCGGATCGTCCGGCGCCGCCTGCGGGATCTGCGACAACACTCCCAACAAGCTGCTCGGCATGCTGATCGGAAGGGAATCCCGCAACGCCGTGCGGGCCTGACTCTGGCCCTCCACCTCGGCAGCGCACTCCGGGCACAGCGACAGATGGTGCGCCGCCCGTAGGTACGACTTCATCCGTAACTCGCCGTCGACATACGCGGCGATCGCCTCGATGGACAGGTGCTCGGTGGAACCGAATTGCCGGGGCGCCCCGACGGGCGCGTCGCTCTGGGAGGCGAACTGTGAGGGCAACCAGGAGAATGCTCGACGGAACATGTGTCCACGGTCGACCATCACTGCGCTCCTCTCGGGGTTCGCGTCGGCCGCGTCGCTGACCATGGTGGCCATTGCTGGCGCGCCGCGCCGCTAGATCGAATGTAGCGCGCGAAACCCTCGGCGACATGACATGCCGGCCACAGTTTGGCCGCTGCCCGGCGGCCTACGCCGATTCGGCGGTGAAGTCGGACAGGCCCCGCTGGCCCGAATGGGCCGCCAGGTAATCGCGGAGCGCCTGACGACCGCGGTGGATGCGGCTGCGCACGGTGCCCAGCTTGACGCCGAGCGTCGCACCGATCTCCTCGTACGACAGACCTTCGATGTCACACAGGACGACGGCGGCACGGAACTCCGGCGCCAACGAATCGAGCGCGGCCTGCAAGTCCGCACCCAGTCGCGAGTCGTGGTAGATCTGCTCGGGGTTCGGCTCGTCGGCGGGGACCCGGTCGTAATCCTCGGGCAGCGCCTCCATGCGGATGCGGCCGCGGCGGCGGACCATGTCGAGGAACAGGTTGGTGGTGATGCGGTGCAGCCAGCCTTCGAAAGTGCCGGGCTGGTAGTTCTGCACAGAGCGGAACACCCTGATGAAGGTCTCCTGGGTGAGGTCCTCGGCGTCCTGCTGGTTGCCCGACAGGCGATAGGCCAGCCGGTACACCCGGTCGGCGTGCTGCCGCACCAGCTCGTCCCAGGACGGCATGGCCGTCCGGTCGCCGGTGGCATCGAACACCGCGGTGCCCTGCAGTTCCTCGGACGGCTCAACCCACTCGGCTTCCCCCAACTGCTCGGGGTGCGACATATGCGCCGGAGCCATCAATGTGGTGGTCGTCGGATCCTCCTGGTTGATCTGCGTTGACGGCTGGGTGCCGTCGACCGCATCAAGCCTGACAACGCGACCGTTGTCGGGCATATTCCCCGACCAGCGGGGGCTCTGTTCCATGCCCGCTACCGTTCCCCAATCCTGTGTGGGAGCGATTTGAGCTAACTAAGGTTTGACTAAGAAATACTTTCGTTATCGATTCGTGTCCAGCTCTTTCACTGCTGGACGGCGCGTCATCCTTGACGTCCCGGCCCGACCCCTCGGACGGGCCGATTCGGCGCTCGCCGACGCTGGGCGCGCCTGCCAACCCGCCGATCCAACTGCCTCTACGCTGCTGTGAATGGCCACTAACGAGGACCAAACAGGCCAGCCGGAGGCCAGTCGCGCCGACCGGATGCTCGCCCATGCGGAGGGATCGATCTCCGAGGACGCCATTGTTGGGGCCGCCCGGGAGCGAGCTGTCGACGCCGGCGCCGGAGCAGTAACACCGGCGGTCGGAGCGCTGCTCAGCGTACTGGCCCGGCTGTCCGGCGGCAAAGCCGTTGTCGAGGTGGGCACCGGTGCCGGCGTGAGCGGGCTGTGGCTGCTGTCGGGGATGCGCGACGACGGTGTCCTGACCACCATCGACATCGAGCCCGAGCATCAGCGCATCGCCAAGCAGGCGTTCACCGAAGCCGGGATCGGCCCGTCGCGCACCCGGCTGATCGCCGGACGAGCCCAGGAAGTGCTCACCCGGCTGGCCGACGAGTCATACGACCTGGTGTTTCTCGACGCCGCACCCTCAGACCAGGCCGATTTCATCGTCGAGGGCATCCGCCTGCTGCGCCCGGGCGGCGCGATCGTCGTGCACCGCTCCGCGCTCGGCGGCCGCGCCGGGGACCCGGCGGCCAACGATGCCGAGGTCGCTGCCGTGCGCGAGGCCGCCCGGCTGATCGCCGAGGACGAGCGCCTCACCCCCGTGCTGATTCCGCTGGGCGACGGGATCCTCGTCGCCGCCCGCGACTGATCCGACAGAGCGTGTAATCCGCTGATCACAGCGGCCGGACGGCGCCGCGTTCGCGCTCGAAGTTTGCTAACACTCAACGAGCGTGCAGACTGCATGGCGATCACTCTTGTCGTCGTGCTCGAGAAACGCCTCTTACCAGAGAGAACACGCCCTTTTCCGTACCGGCGCAGATCCGCCACTCGCGCATATCAAGGCAAATTCTCAGCTAACAAAACGTTGCTATGAGTGCAGTTAGTGGAATTCCAGCAAACTCTCCTAAAGTGCAGTTATTCCAGCCTTCGACTCAATAGGATTTTGAGCCGTGAGGTCATCGCGATTGAGGGCGACTCTGATCGACAAGAGTCATCGCATACGCGTTTGCCTTATCGTTTACCTGGGCATCCTCACGCCAAAGTCGGTGCGAGGCAGAAATATTGCGGACACATGTCCGGCCGTTAAGGCCTGACGACGCACCGTGTTTCTGGGGGAGAACATGGATCCACGGATAAGCCCCGTGATGGTGGCGATATTGGTCGCGCCCTTCGCTCTTCTCGGAATTGCCGCCGTAGTTTTCGATCTCTCGCAAAGTCGCCGCAACCGCCGCGACGGCGTGTTGGCAACGTGGGGTGACCTGCGCATCACGAAGAGTTTGCTCATCGTGGGTTGCCGCCACAACGCGGTGCGAATCCCACTGACCGGGCTGGCGGCCACCGTCACCGAGACCGGCTCGTCCGCCGACCCGACCAGCCATCGCGTCCGGGTCACCATCGATGACCGTGCCGGCGAGCCGATCTACCGCGAGCAGCCCTACTCCTACGGGTCGATCGGGGCCGCCCGAACGTTCGAAATCCTGCTCAACCGCGCCGCCGGGCCCGCGCCGGCGGCTGCCGAGACAGTCGCCTTGCCCGCTGCCGCCTGAGACTTCGGCGCCGAGGCGATCGCCTCATCACGAAATCCACGACTCGACGGCGGTAAGTGCTTGACCGCCGATTGAACAAGTGTTTAGCATCCTAAACATGCGTTCAACCGACCTCACGGCCGTGGCCCGGATCCGTGACGCCGCCATCGAGCTGTTCGGCGCGCGCGGGTTCGACGTCGGGGTGCGGGCGATCGCCGAGGCGGCCGGGGTGAGCCCCGGGCTCGTCATCCACCACTTCGGGTCGAAGGACGGATTGCGCCAGGCGTGCGACGACTACATCGCCGAAGAGATCCGCAGCGAGAAATCCGAGACGATCCGTTCCACCGACCCGGCCACCTGGCTGGCCGCGGCGGCCGAGATCGAGTCGTTCGCGCCGATGATGGCCTACCTGGTTCGCAGCATGCAGACCGGCGGCGAGCTGGCCAGAAACCTGTGGCGCACCATGTTCGCGAACGTCGAGGGCTACCTCGACGAGGGCGTCCGCGCCGGCACCATCAAGCCGAGCCGCGACCCGGCCGCTCGAGCGAAGTATCTCGGCATGGCAGGCGGCGGCGCATTCCTGCTCTACCTCCAATTGCATGACAACCCAACGGATTTACGGGCTGTTCTGCACGACTACGCCAACGAGATGATGCTGCCCGCCCTCGAGCTGTACACCGAGGGCCTGCTCACAGATTCGACGATGTTCGACAGCTTCGCCGCACATGGCGAAATTGTGACCCACACCGAGGGAGAACAACATGACGACGGCATCGGCACCGACAGCGCGGACTGACACCGCGGCGGTCGAAATCCACAGTCTGGTCAAGACTTTCGGTCAGACCCGGGCCTTGGACGGCATGGACTTGACGGTCCGTGCCGGCTCGGTCGCCGGATTCCTGGGACCCAATGGCGCAGGCAAGTCCACCACCATCCGGATCCTGCTGGGGCTGCTGCGCGCCGACGGCGGGCACGTGCGTCTGCTGGGCGGCGACCCGTGGCACGACGCGGTGGCGCTGCACCGGCGCATCGCCTATGTGCCTGGGGATGTGACGTTGTGGCCCAACCTGACGGGCGGCCAGGTGATCGACTTCCTGTGCGGCCTGCGCGGTGGTGCGGACCCCCGCCGCCGGGACTGGCTGATCGAACGCTTCGAACTCGACCCAAACAAGAAGTCTCGCACGTACTCGAAGGGCAACCGCCAGAAGGTGGCGCTGGTGGCCGCCTTCGCCACCGACGCCGACATCTACATTCTCGACGAGCCGACGTCGGGCCTGGACCCGTTGATGGAAAAGGTCTTTCAGGAGTGCGTCCACGAGGTGGCCGGTCGGGGCGCGGCGGTGCTGCTCTCCAGCCACGTCCTGGCCGAGGTCGAAAAGGTCTGTGACACAGTCACCATCATCCGTGCCGGGCGCACCGTGCAGTCCGGGCCGCTGGCCCAGCTCCAGCACCTGATGCGCACCACCGTGACGGCACGCACCCACCGCGATCCCACCGTGGTGACTCGCTGGCCGGGTGTGCACGACGTCGACATCGCCGACGGTCAGGTCCGGTTCACCGTGGGCCGCGACGTGCTGGACGCGACGATGGTGCATCTCACCCAGCTCGGGATCGCGGACCTGACGGTCACGCCGGCCTCGCTGGAGGATCTGTTCCTGCGGGAATACCGGACGCCGGCATCATGATCGCGACTGCCCCCGCCCCGGCCCTGCTGACCGGGACCGGCATGCTGGTCCGCTTCGCGCTGCGTCGCGACCGGATCCGGCTTACGGCGTGGATCTCATCTCTGACGCTGATGATGGTGTACGCCCCCAATGCGATCAAACTCGCCTATCCGGATGTGGCGCAGCGCCAGGCGCGGGTGAACCTGCTCAAGACCCCGGCCGGAATCATGTTGGGCGGTCCGATGTTCGGGGGCAACGAGACAGACCTCGGCGTCATGATGGCCAACGAACTGACCCTGACGTTGATGGTGGCGGCGTCGATCCTGTCGATAATGACCGTCATTCGCCACACCCGCGCCGAGGAGGAAAGCGGTGCCGCCGAACTCGTGCTGTCCTCGATCGTCGGTCGTCATGCTCGCACCGCCGCCGCCCTGATCCTCGTCGTTCTGGTGAACGCCGTGCTGTCGGTGACGATGACGATCGCCATGGCCGCCAGCGGGTTCGCGGTGGTCGACACCGCGGCGATGTGCTTGGGAATCACGGCCGTAGCAACGGTTTTCGGCACTGTCGCGGCGCTGAGTGCGCAATTGTGGCGGCAGGCCAGAACGGCCAGCGGAGCCGCGCTCGCGGTACTGGCCGCGGCCGTGCTGGTGCGGGGCGCGGGCGATGTGATCGACAACTCCGGCAGCGCGCTGAGCTGGTTCTCCCCCATCGCGTGGGCACAGCAGATGCGCCCGTTCGTCGCGTTGCGCTGGTGGCCGCTGGGGCTGCTGGCCGCGCTGGCCGTCGCACTCGGCGCGGCCACCGTGGCGCTGGAGAGCCGCCGCCAGTACGACGACGGTGTCCTGGCGTCCTCGGGCGAGAAGTCCCGTGCGCGTGCGGTCGGCGGGGTCTTCGGTCTGCAGCTGGTGATTCACCGCGGCCTGACCGTGGGCTGGGCGATCGGCCTGCTCATCGCCGGCGCGGCGTTCGGTTCGATGACCAAGTCACTGCTGGACGCAGCCAGGGGCAATGAGCTTCTGGCCCGGGTACTTTCGGCGCAGGGCACCGACGGCGTATACACGACGATGACGCAGTTCCTGGCCGCGGCGACCACCGCGTATGTGGTCACGGTGGTGGTGCGACTGCGCCGCGACGAGGAGTCCGGGATCGGTGAGGCGGTGCTGGCGGGTTCGGTGTCGCGGTGGGCGTGGTTGTTGTCGGCGGTCGGCGCGGCGCTGACCGGTGCGGCGGTGCTGCTGGCCTGCGCGGGCCTGGGTAACGGCATCGGCGCTGGATTGACGTTGGGCGAGCCCGCCACGATCCTGCGGCTGACCCTGGCCGCGCTGGCCTTCCTGCCTGCGATGGCGGTGATAGCCGGCATCGCCGCCCTCGGCGTGGCGCTGCGTCATCCCGGCATCGGCTGGCTGGCCGTGACATTCGTGGTCGTCGCGTTGTATCTCGGTGCGCTGCTGCGGTTGCCGCGATGGCTGATCGAGGCCTCGCCGGTGGGGCGTACCACCGCACCGTCGTCGGTTTCCGTTGTGGCGCTGGGTGTGATGGTGGCGATCGGCGTCGCGGTCACGCTGATCTCCGGTGCGATCTATCGCCGCCGCGACGTCGTGTAGGAGAGCCATGGGAACGTCACTTCGCATCGCGATCTCGTCCATCGTGGGTATCGCAGCCTTCGCGGCACTGCTGTTCGTGCCCGCGGGAACCGTGAGCTATTGGCAGGGCTGGGCTTTCCTGGCCGTGTTCAGCGCGGCGAGTCTCGGCCCCACGTTGTACCTGGCCCGCAAGTACCCCGCGGCCATCGAGCGGCGCACGCACGCCGGGGTCAAGGCGGAGACCCGGCCCGTTCAGAAGGTCGTGATCGCCGGGACGTTCCTGGTGTTCGCCGCGATGCTGGTGGTGCCTGCGCTGGACTACCGATTCGGTTGGTCGCACGTGCCTGCATGGTTGTCGGTTGTCGGCGATGTGCTGGTGGCGGCCGGCTTGGGCTTGGCGATGTGGGTGGTGGTCCAGAATCAGTACGCCTCGGCCAACATCACCGTCGAGGAGGGCCAACCGCTGGTGAGCACCGGGCTGTACGGCGTTGTGCGCCATCCGATGTACTTCGGCAACGTGATCCTGATGATCGGGATCGCGCTGGCGCTCGGCTCGTATTGGGCTCTGCTGCTCGTCATCGTCGGGCTGCTGTTGATGGCGGCGCGAATCGTCGACGAGGAGAAGATGCTCACCGAGGAGCTGAACGGTTATCGGCAGTACACCCAGAAGGTGCGCTACCGTCTGGTGCCCCTGATCTGGTGACCGCTTGAATCATCGTCGATGCCACGAAATCTCGTGACCGACGCGTCATCCTGTATGCGAGACCGTCACGGCACGAGGAGGCGCCATGGAGCTGATGACCGGCTTCGGGCTGGCCACCGCCGCAGGCCTCAACGCCTACATCCCGCTGCTGTCGCTTGCGCTGCTGGCCCGGTTCACCGACCTCGTCACCTTGCCGGCCGGGTGGTCGTGGCTGGAGAACGGCTGGGTGATCGCCATCGTCGCGGTCCTGCTGCTGGTCGAGATCGTCGCCGACAAGATCCCCGCGCTGGATTCGGTCAACGACGTCGTCCAGACGTTCGTCCGCCCGACCGCCGGCGGCATCGTCTTCGGGTCCGGCACCGCCGCGCAGACCGCCGCGGTCACCGATCCCGGTGAATTCGCCCGCACCGGTCAGTGGGTTCCGGTCGCGATCGGTGTCGTCACGGCCCTGGTGGTCCACCTGACCAAGACCGCGGTCCGCCCGGCGGCCAACGTCGCCTCGGCCGGCACCGCGGCGCCGGTGCTCAGCACGATCGAGGACATCGTCAGCGTCGCACTGGTGTTCATCGCGATCCTCATCCCGGCGCTGGTGCTCGTGGTGATGATCGCCCTGGCGTGGGCGGCGGTCGCGCTGTGGCGGCGCAGGCGACGGCGTAAGTCTGCGCGGCGCCCGGTTTAGCCGGCACCCGGGTGGGGCACTGTGCGCACGTGGGCCACCGCATCCGAATGTCTCTGTGCGTACTCGCGATCGGGTGCTCGGTGGCGGCCGGGTGCGCCGGCGAGCCCCCGCCGGTCACGACGACGCACGCCCCGCCCGCCGAGCCGGCCAGGGCGGGTCCGCCCACCGCGGCGCCGATCGGCATCGTCGTCCCGCTGGGCAACGCACCGGAAGGCGTCGTCGTCGGCACGTCGGGTATCGCGGCCGTCGCGGTGCGGGACCCCAACGCGGTGGTGCTGTTCGACGCCGCCACCGGCAGGCAACGCCAGCGGATCCCGACCCCGAGCGCCGCCCGCCACCTCAGCCTCGCCGGTCCGGACGGCCCCGTGCTGGCCCCGCTGGAGGGCACCGATGAGCTACTCGAACTGACCCTCGCCGACGGCCGCATCACCACCACCGTCACCGGCGTCGGACGGCAACCGCACGACGCGGCGGCGACGGCGTCGGGAACCATCGTGGTGACCAACGAAGGCGGCGGCGGCGTGCTGTTCGTCCGCGACGGTCAGGTGGTGGCCTCGCTGCCGGCCGGCCCTCCGCAGCCCGGCGGCGTCGCGGCCGTCGGCAACTACGCGGCCGTCGCCGATGTCCAGGGCAACGGGGTGTGGGTGTACGACGGCTCGACACGCGAGCTGGTCAGCCAGGCCCCGGTGGGCGCCAAGCTCACCCACGCGGTCTCACTGTCCGGTGATCTGGCGGCGTTCGCCGACACCGATGGCGGTGCCGTCTACATCGAACGCGTCGATCCGAAGGTCAGCGAGGTGGCCAGAATCGATGCACCGGGTAAGCCCTACGGGCTGGCGTATGACGCCCGGCGCCACCGCCTCTACATCACGCTGACCGAGCGCAACGCGGTGCGGGTGGTCGATATCGCAGACCCGGCGGCGAGCCGGATGCTCGCCGATGTGGCCACCGTGCGCCAACCCAATTCCGTTGCCGTCGAACCGAATTCCGGTGCCATCGTGGTGACCGGCAGTGACGGGGGTGGCAGCAGCAGCGTCCAGATCATCGGCCCGGAGCTGCTTCCGGCCGGTTAGATCCAGACGCCCTTACCGACAGCGACGACACCGCCGGCGCTGATCGCGAACCGGTCGCGGTCCTTCTCCAGGTCCACGCCGACCATCTCGCCGGGGCCGACGACCACGTTCTTGTCCAGGATGGCGTGCCGCACCACCGCGCCGCGGCCCACCCGCACGCCGGGCATCAGCACGCTGCCCTCGACGATGGCGCCGTCCTCGATCGCGACGTTGCTCGACAGCACCGAATTGCGCACCGACGCCGCGGAGATGATGCTGCCGGCGCCGACCACGGACTCCTGCGCCGAGCCGCCGTTGACGAACTTCGCCGGCGCCAGGTTCTCCGACTCCCCGCGGATCGGCCAGCGCTTGTTGTAGAGGTTGAACACCGGGTGCACCGACACCAAATCCATGTGGGCGTCGTAGAACGCATCCAGTGTTCCGACGTCGCGCCAGTAGCCGTGGTCGCGCTCGGTGGCGCCGGGAACCTCGTTGTTGCTGAAGTCGTACACCGCGGCCATACCGTCGGACACCAGCCGCGGGATGATGTCGCCGCCCATGTCGTGATCGGAGTTGTCGTCGTCGGCGTCGGCACGGATGGCGTCGATCAGCACCTTGGTGGTGAAGATGTAGTTGCCCATCGACACGAAGGTCTGCTCGGGATCATCGGGCGTACCCGGCGGGTCGGCCGGCTTCTCGATGAACTCCCGGATGCGGCCGGACTCGTCGGCGTCGATGCACCCGAATGCGTGCGCCTCGGCGCGGGGCACCCGGATACCGGCGACGGTGGCGCCGGCCCCGCTCTCGATGTGGAACTTGACCATCTGCTCGGGGTCCATCCGGTACACGTGGTCGGCACCGAAAACCACGATGTAGTCCGGATCCTCGTCGTAGATCAGGTTCAGCGACTGGTAGATCGCGTCGGCCGAGCCGGTGTACCAACGCGGGCCGAGACGCTGCTGGGCGGGAACCGGCGTGATGTATTCGCCGGCCAGGCCGCTCAGTCGCCAGTTCTGCGAGATGTGCCGGTCGAGTGAATGCGACTTGTACTGGGTGAGCACGCAGATGCGTAGGTAGCGCGCGTTGACCAGATTCGACAGCACGAAATCGATGAGGCGGTAGGCGCCGCCGAAGGGAACCGCCGGCTTGGCCCGGTCCGCGGTCAGCGGGTAGAGCCGTTTGCCCTCTCCGCCTGCCAGGACGATGCCCAGCACGTGTGGCAATTCCCTCATGAAAACCAACCTATCGGCACACGCAACCGACGGCTAGGCCAACGCCGCTATTGCAGGTCGTCGTGTCGCGGCCGAAGCGACTTGGGGTCGGGCGCAAGCACGTTGACCCGCAAGGTCGGGGCGAGCGAAGCGACCCACAAGCTCGCGCCGCGCTGCGCGGGCCACTACGGTCGGGCGTATGCGGGTGGCGATGATGACTCGGGAGTATCCACCCGAGGTTTACGGCGGGGCGGGCGTACACGTGACGGAACTCGTCGCACAGTTGCGGCGGCTGTGTGAGGTGGACGTGCACTGTATGGGCGCTCCGCGCCCGGGCGTCTTCGTCCATCAGCCCGACCCCGCGCTGAAGGGGGCCAACCCGGCGCTGTCCACGCTGTCCGCGGATCTGGTGATGGCCAATGCGGCCGCCGAGGCGACAGTGGTGCATTCGCACACCTGGTACACCGGGATGGCCGGTCACCTCGCGTCGCTGCTGTACGACGTCCCCCACGTGCTCACCGCGCACTCCCTCGAACCGTTGCGGCCGTGGAAGGCCGAACAGCTCGGCGGCGGCTACCGGGTGTCGTTGTGGGTGGAGCGCACCGCGGTCGAAGCGGCGGACGGGGTGATCGCGGTCAGTTCCGGCATGCGCGACGACGTTCTGTCGGTATATCCGGCCTTGGACCCCAACCGGGTTCATGTGGTGAAGAACGGAATCGACACCGACGTCTGGTATCCGGCGCCCCCGAGCGGGGTGAGTCGGTGCTCGCCGAACTCGGCGTCGACCCGTCGCGGCCCATGGTCGCGTTCGTCGGCCGCATCACCCGGCAGAAGGGTGTCCCGCACCTGATCGCCGCGGCGCACCGCTTCGACCCGGACATCCAGGTGGTGCTGTGCGCAGGTGCGCCGGACACCCCGGAGATCGCCGCCGAGGTGAGCTCGGCGGTGCAGGAACTGGCCGGGCGGCGCAGCGGGGTGTTCTGGGTGCAGGAGTTCCTGCCGATCGGGAAGATCCGCGAAATACTCTCGGCAGCAACCGCTTTCGTGTGCCCCTCGGTGTACGAGCCGCTCGGCATCGTGAATCTGGAGGCGATGGCCTGCGGAACGGCTGTGGTGGCGTCCGACGTGGGGGGCATCCCCGAGGTGGTCGACGACGGGGTGACCGGAACTCTGGTGCACTACGAGTCGACGGACCCGGTGGGCTTCGAGGCCGGGCTCGCCGAGGCGGTCAACGCGCTGGTGGGCGATCTGGAAAAGGCGCGCCGCTTCGGGGCGGCCGGCCGGCAGCGCTGCATCGACGAGTTCTCGTGGGCGCACATCGCCGAGCAGACGCTCGAGATTTACCGCAAGGTGTCGGCTTAAGCCGACCGGCAGACCGAAACCCCGCGGGTCGACGCGGGGTTTCGAGGGTGGATCAGTTAGCTGGTGACGTTCTTGAGTTCGTCACCGAGGGCGGCCGCCTCGTCGGGCGTCAACTCGACGACCAGTCGTCCGCCGCCTTCCAGCGGTACCCGCATCACGATGCCGCGCCCCTCCTTGGTTGCTTCCAGCGGACCGTCACCGGTCCGGGGCTTCATCGCCGCCATCGAGTGCTCCCTCCAGGTTCGAGCCGGCCCGTGCTCACGGACCCGGTCCAGCGCCGGGCACTTGGCTGGTGCGTCGGCACTGAACTGCTTGTATTCGATTCTATTGTTCCTTATCGGCGGGCATTGGTGTGAAAGGGCCGATTAACGGGGTCCGATTTGCGCCGTCACGCTGCCGTCGGGCGGGGAACCCAGCAGGACGCCAGGTGATCGTCGACCATCCCGGTGGCCTGCATCAACGCGTAAGCGGTGGTGGGGCCGACGAAGCGGAAACCGCGCTTCTTGAGGTCCTTGGCCATCGCCTGGGACTCCGGCGTGATCGCCGGCACATCGGCCATCGTCTTGGGCCGCGGGCGCGGCGGCGGGGCGAAGGACCACAGCAGGTCGGACAGGTCGACGTCGAGCTCCGCGACGGCCCTGGCGTTGGCGATGGTGGCCTCGATCTTGGCGCGGTTGCGCACGATGCCCTCATCAGCCATCAACCGGGTCACGTCACGGTCGGTGTAGCCGGCCACGGTCTCGATGTCGAAGTTGTCGAAGGCCCGCCGGAAGTTGGCGCGTTTACGCAGGATGATCAGCCACGACAGGCCGCTCTGGAACGCTTCTAGGCTCATCCGCTCGAACAGCGCCACCTGGCCGCGCAGCACCCGGCCCCACTCGTCGTCGTGGTAGTCGCGATACAGCGCCGACTGGCCCTGCACCCAGCCGCAGCGGGTGCGGCCGTCGTCGTCGGCGGGTTGGCTCACACCGATTCCTCGTCGGCGGCAGGCGCGGCGTGGTGGGTGTGCACCGGCTCGTCGAGCCCGGCGGCGGCCCGCACCGCGGAGAGCTCGCCGCGCAGCTGGTCCAGTTCGGCGCCGAGGCGGTCCAGCACCCAGTCCACTTCACTGGTCTTGTAGCCCCGCAGCACCTGGGTGAACTTGACGGCCTCGACGTCCTCGCCGGTGACCCCGGAGGCGGGCAGCACGGTGGCAGTGGTGGCCCGTGGCAGCGGCGGCAGCGCCTCGCCGCGCCCGAACACCAGGCTGGCCACCCCGAACAGGACGATGCCGATCAGGATCAGCACCACCAGGTACAGCAGGATCAACGTCACGTCACGAGATTACTTGCGCCGAGATCGACGTTCTGCACGCTTGCACTCGCATTTCTGCGGCGAAATGTCGGTGTGGGCGACAGACGCGCTCAGCGCAGCGTGTTCATCGGCGGCCGGTCGGCCAGCGAGACCTTGGTGGTCTGCGGCAGGTAGCCGTCGTGGCCGTCGGGCAGGAACTGCGTCAGCCCGATGCCGGAGTCGGCGATGCCGCACCGGGACAGCAGCGTGGCGATCACCTGACGGCTCATCGCGCCCAGCTCGATGAGCGGGCGGTTGCGGTGGCTGCGCACGCCGAGGTTGACCTGTGCGATGGCCTGCAGGCCGAGCCGGTCGTAGGTGTCGACCAGCAGGCCGATCTCCACGCCATAGCCCGGCGCGAACGGCACCGACGTCAGCAGCTCACGGGTGCCGGCGTACTCGCCGCCCAGCGGCTGCAGCACGCACCCCAGTTCGGGGCGCAGCGCGGCCAGCAGCGGACGCGCCACCAGCTCGGTGACCCGGCCGCCGCCATTGGCGTCCTCGCCCTTGCCGACCTTCAGCGGCCGCCGGTAGAAGCCCTTGACCAGGTGGATGCCGTCGCCGGTGAGCAGCGGACCGACCAGTCGCGGCACGAACATCGGGTCCGGGTCGATCAGGTCGGAGTCGACGAACACGATGATGTCGCCGGTGGTGGCCGCCAACGAGCGCCACAACACTTCACCCTTGCCGGGCTGCGGCTCCACCTCGGGCACCGCCTGCTCGCGGGTGACCACCCGGGCGCCCGCGGCGATGGCTTCGATCTCGGTGTCGTCGGTGGAGCCGGAATCCAGCACGATCAGCTCGTCGACCAGGCCACCCAGCAGGGGCCGGATGGTGTCCACCACCGATCCGACGGTCTCCTCCTCGTTGAGCGCAGGCAGGACGACGGAGATGGTGCGGCCGCGTTTGGCGGCCACCAGTTCAGCAATGGTCCAGGTCGGCCGGCTCCAGCTGTGGTCAGACAGCCAGGTGTCGCCGGGAAGTGTGTCGTTGGCGAGTTCGGTCATGCCAAGCCCCTCACCGTCCGCGCCGGCGGACGCTCCCCACGGATCGACGCGACCATTTCCAGCACGCGCCGAGTGGGACCCACTTCATGCACCCGGAACATCCGGGCTCCGTCGGCGGCGGCCAAAGCGGTCGCTGCCAGCGTGCCCTCGAGGCGTTGGGTGAGCTCCACACCCAAAGTCTCCCCGACGAAATCCTTGTTGCTCAGTGCCATCAGGACGGGCCATCCGGTGTTAACAAGATCTTTTACGTGGTGCAACAAAGTAAGACCGTGATGAGTGTTTTTGCCGAAATCGTGGGTCGGATCGATCAGAATCGCGTCCCGGGCCACCCCGATAGCTACCGCGCGTTCGGCGGCGGAGGTGACCTCGGCGATGACGTCGTCGACCACGCCGGTGACCGTCGTCCCGTAGCTGACCCGGAACGGCCGGGTGCGCGGCGTCGCGCCGCCGGTGTGCGAGCACACCAACCCGGCCCCGAACTCGGCGGCAACCTCCGGAAGGGCCGGGTCGGCACCCGCCCAGGTGTCGTTGATCAGGTCCGCTCCGGCCGCGCAGGCCTGCTTGGCCACCGAAGAACGCCACGTGTCGACGCTGATCAGCTGGTCGGGATACTCGCCGCGCAGCCATTCGATGAACGGCACCACCCGGGCGATTTCCTCGTCGGCGTCGACCAGGGTTCCGGGCCCGGCCTTGACTCCCCCGACGTCGACCACGTCGGCCCCCTCGGCGACCACCCGGTGGGCGGCATCCTTGGCGGCCTCGTCGGTGAAGGTCGCGCCCCGGTCGTAGAACGAGTCGGGTGTGCGGTTGACGATCGCCATGATCAGCGCGCGATCACCGGCCACCGGCCGTCCGCAGAACGTCGACTTCACTCCACCATGGTGCCTGGTGACGCCGAGATCGACGAAAAAGTGTGACTCAGCCCTTGGGCCGGGACCCTGCGGCGACTTCCTCGGGATACTCGTCGTAGAACGGTACGTATCCCTCGTCGCGGCCCTTCAGCACGTACAGCGGGTCCTCGATCTCCTCGCCGTCGGCGCCGTAACCCTGTTTACGCAGGTCCACCTTGCGGCTCTTGAACGTCGACGTCGTCTCCAGCGACTCGACGATCCGGATGAACAACGGCACCGCATAGCCGGGCAGATTGCCGTAAACGGTCTCGGCCAGCGCCTTGCCGTCGAATTCCACCCCGTCACGCAGCTTGACCGCCGCCATCCCGGCGCGGCCGCCGGTGTCGGGCACCTCGACGCCGAACACCGTCGACTCCTCGACGTTCTTGTCCTGGCCCAGCGCGGCCTCGACCTGGGTGGTGGCGACGTTCTCGCCCTTCCACCGGAAGGTGTCGCCGAGCCGGTCGGCGAACGCGGCGTGACGCATGCCCTGCGGGTTCATCACGTCGCCGGTGTTGAACCAGACGTCGCCCTCCTTGAAGGCGTTGCGCACCAGCTTCTTCTCGCTGGCTTCCTTGTCGGTGTAGCCGTCGAAGGGCGAGAGCTTGTTGACCGGGCTGATCAGCAGGCCCGGTTGACCGGCCGCCACCTTGCGGACCCGGCCGTTCTCGTCGCGGGCCGGCTCGCCGGTCTCCGCGTCGTACTCGACGTAGGCCAGTGGCATCGGGCTGATGCCGGTGGTCTTGGGGATGTTGAAGATGTTGATGAAGGCGGTGTTGCCCTCGCTGGCGGCGTAGAACTCGGCGACGCGGCCGATGTTGAACCGGCGGGTGAACTCCTCCCAGATCTCCGGGCGCAACCCGTTGCCGGCGATGACGCGGATCTTGTGGGCGCGGTCGGTGTCCTTCGCCGGCTGGTTCAGCAGATAACGGCATACCTCACCGATGTAGATGAACGCGGTGGCTTCCATTTGGATCACGTCGTCCCAGAACCGCGACGCCGAGAACGACTTACCCAGTGCCAAAGTGCCGCCCGCGTTGATCACCGACGACACCGCGACCGTGAGCGCGTTGTTGTGGTAGAGCGGCAGCGGGCAGTAGAGAGTGTCATTGCTGTTGAGCCGCAACCCCAATCCGCCGAACGCCGCCAGCGCGCGCAGCCACCGGTGGTGGGTCATCACACTGGCCTTCGGGTGCCCGGTGGTGCCCGAGGTGAAGATGTAGAACGCGGTGTCCTTGGCCTGGACCTGTGACGCCGACGCCGGGTTGTCGGTCGGTTTGCCCTTCGCCTGCTCTTCGAAATCCTCGATCGTCACCAGGTCGGCGACCTCCGCGCCGCTCTCCTTGATCGGATCGATCAGGTCGGACTCTGCGATCACGACCTTCGCGTCCAGCAGACCGATGCTGTGCGACAACACATCTCCGCGCTGGTGATAGTTCAGCATGCCGGCCACCGCGCCGCTCTTGACCGCGGCGAGCATCATCAGGACGGCATGGGGCGAGTTGCGCAGCATGATGCCGACGACATCGCCGCGGCGAACTCCCTTGTCGGCCAACACCGCAGCCAACCGGTTCGCCGTCTCGTTGGCCTCGCGGTAGGTGATCTTCTCGTCGCCCATCCGGATGAACACGCGGTCGGCGTAGCGCGCGGCGCGGTCTTGGAACACCTTGCCGATGGAGGTCTTTGTGGTCGGCAGCGCCAGCAGACCGGTCAGCGCGCCGCGCACGATCACTGGCGCATCCATCACCACCGCAGGCAGCCGGGTGGCTAGGTCGAGCAGCCCTACCGAATGCTTCGCACCCGACTTTCCCGCGCCGGAATCGCCGGATTCGGCAGAACTATTGCTGGCCATCGATGCCACCTCCCGTGTGTCGCCCGTCCCGCGAGTCAGAGTAACCCTGGTCACGTCCGGGGTGCGCAGACGTCGAGAGCCGCCTCGACGACATCGACGACCACCAACCGGTCCAATGCGGCCTGCGCGACGAAACCGGGCTCGACCAGTGACCCCAACCAGGCGCGCAGACCGTCGTAGTGGCCGGTGGGATCGAGGAGCACCACCGGCTTTTCATGCATACCCAGGTACCCCGCGGTCCACGTTTCGAAAAGTTCCTCCAGCGTGCCGATCCCGCCGGGGAGTGCCAGGAAGGCGTCGCTGCGGTCTTCCATGACTTGTTTGCGCTGACGCATGGTGTCGGTGACGATCAGCTCGTCGGCCTCGACGTCGGCCAACTCCCGATGCACCAGTGCCTTGGGGATGACCCCGACGGTGCGTCCGCCGTGGGAGCGGGCACCCTCGGCCACCGCGCCCATCGCCGAGACGTTGCCGCCACCGGACACCAGCGTCCAGCCGCGGTCGGCAATCGCCTCCCCCACCCGTCGGGCGAGGTCGAGCAGGTCGGGGTGACGCGGGCCGGATGCGCAGTACACGCACACCGCCCACCCGCCGTCGCGGTTCTCGGGTTCCACACCGGCAAACCTAACGCAGCCGATTTGCGGCTATTGCCGTGCCGGTGCGGTGCAGGCAAATACAGTCCGGCTATGCCGAATAGGTGGCCGCTCGTGCCGCGCCAGTCCTGCGACCGCGCGATCGAGCTGCTCGATATTCATCGCGGCCTGGCCCTGGTGGGTGCCGACGGGGTCGGCAAGACGACGCTGGCCGGCCAGATCGCCGAGCGGCTCGGAGAGGCCACGCCGGTCCGGGTGAAGGCCACCGCCACCCAGGCCGCGGTACCGTTCGGCGCGTTCGGCCCACTGGTCGAGGTCCACGAGGTGGGCAAGCCGGCCGCACTGATCCATTCGGCGCTGGAATCGCTACTCGCCCAAGCGGATAGCACGCTGATCATCGTCGACGACGCTCAGCTGCTCGACCCACTGTCGGCCAGCCTGGTCTACCAGCTGGCGCGGCACGGGTCGGCCCGGCTGATCGTCACGGTGCGGGCGGGTGCGACGCTGCCGTCGGCGGTGACCGCGCTGACCGACGACGAGCTGCTGACCACGCTCGACGTCGGCCCGCTCGACCAGGAGGAAACCGGTGCCGTGCTGGCCGCGTTGGGCCGGCCGCTGGGTGAGGAGTACCGCCGCACCGGCGGCAATCCGCTGGAACTGCGACTGCATCTGCAGACCCGTTCGGCGGCAACGTCACTGGCAGGCCTGGTCGACGCATATCTGGACGAGCTGCCGGCCGGGGCCCGCACCGTGTTGAGCTACCTGGCCGTGCATGAGCCGCTGTCACGCGACGATTTGGCCGCACTCGCCGGCGACGACGCCATCGATCAGGCCGAAAAAGCCGGTGCCACAGAGCTATTCGGCCAGACGGTGTATGCCGGTCACCCGCTGTTCGTCGAGCGGATGAAGCAGGACGACGACCCGGCCGACACCAGGCGGTTGCGAACCGAGATCCTGGCCCAGCTTGCGGCCCGGCCCCACCGCCACCTCTGTGATCGCCTCGGCCGCGCGGCGCTCGCACTGGACAGCGACTCCCCCGAACCGGTCGACGACGTGGTCGCCGCGGCACAGCAGGCGCTGCGGCTCGGCGATCTGCCCCTGAGCGAACGTCTCGCCGGGGCGGCCTTGGCGCGCTCCGAACGCTTCGACGCGCGGCTCGCACTCAGCTACGCACTGGCCTGGCAGGGCCGCGGGCGGGAAGCGGATTCGGTGCTCGCCGACGTCGACGCCGCCGCGCTCACCGAGGACGAGGTGATGGCGTGGGCGTTGCCGCGGGCAGCCAACCAGTTCTGGATGCTGTCCGAACCCGAGCGCGCCACCGCGTTCCTGCAGAACACCCGCAAGCGGATCAGCACGCCGGCGGCCAGGCTGACCCTGGAGGCACTGTCGGCGACGTTCGCGATGAACGCGGGAAATGTTGCGCGGGCACTCGAGATCGCGGCAGGCGTGCTGGCCGCCCCGGAGGCCGAGGACATGGCGGTGGCGTGGGCGGCCAGCGCCTCGGCGTTGTGCTCGGCACGGATGGGCCGGTTCGATCAGGTGGAAGCACTGGTGAAGCGGGCGCTGGACGCCGAACATCCCGGCCTGCTGCGGTTCACCGTCGGCCTGGCACAGACCACCACGCTGCTGATGACCGGGCAGCCCGACGCCGCACTCGAGGCTGCCGGTGAGTTCACCGACTTCGCCGAGCTGGCCCAGCCGGGCCGCTCGATCGGCGAGGTGTTGCTGGCGCAGGTGCTGATCGCGCAGGGCGATCCCGCCGGCGCGGTGCGACTGCTCGGCCCGGCCGCGGCGACGCTGGAGCGCACCGGCTACTCGTGGGGGCCGCTGTCGCTGATGTACCTGACCACCGCACTGGCCCAGCAGGGTGAGATCGCCGATTCGGCGAAGGCGCTGAGCCGGGCCGACGCCCGGCACGGCACCAAGTCCGCGCTGTTCGCCCCCGAGCTGGGGGTGGCACGAGCGTGGCGACTGGCCACGGTCGGCGACGGCACCCACGCCGCGATCGACGCGGCACGCGAGGCGGCCCGCGGCGCGGAGCGCAGCGGTCAGCTGGGGGTCGCGGTGTGGGCGTGGAATGAGGCGGCGCGACTCGGCGATACGCAGGCCGCCGGCGCGATCTCGAAGCTGGCGGAGACGGTGGACTGCGCGTTCACCCGGTGAGGTAGCGCCGCAGCGTCGCGGTGACGGCGGTGATTTGAGCCAGCGCCACCCGTTCGTCGCGTTTGTGCGCCAGATTCGGGTCGCCGGGTCCGTAGTTCACGGCAGGGATGCCCAGCGCGGCGAACCGGGCGACGTCGGTCCAGCCGAACTTGGCGCGCACCATCCCGTCGGCGGCCGCCACCAGCGCCGCCGCCGCGGGATGACTCAGCCCGGGGAGCGCTCCGGCGGCCGCATCGGTCTGTTCCAGGTGCACGTCGAGACCGTCGAACACCTCCCGCACATGGGCCAGTGCATTCTCCGGCGAACGGTCCGGCGCGAAGCGGAAGTTCACGGTCAGCTCGGCGGCGTCAGGGATGACGTTGCCGGCCACACCGCCGTCGATCTTCACCGCCGACAGCCCTTCGCGGTACGTGCAGCCGTCGATGTCGACCATGCGGGCCTGGTAACCGGACAGCCGGTCGAGCACCGGGCCGAGCTTGTGAATAGCGTTGTCGCCCAACCAGGATCGCGCCGAGTGCGCCCGCGTTCCGGTCGCCGAGATCACCACCCGCAAGGTGCCCTGGCAGCCTGCCTCGATGTAACCCCCGGACGGTTCACCCAGGATCGCGACGTCCGCGGTCAGCCAGTCCGGAAGCTCGCGCTGGATCCGGTTCAGTCCGTTGGCGGCGGCTTCGATCTCCTCGCAGTCGTAGAAGATCAAGGTGATGTCGTGCGCCGGCTCGGCGATGGTGGCGGCCAGATGCAGGAACACCGCGTCACCGGACTTCATGTCCGAGGTGCCGCACCCGTAGAGGTGGTCGGCGTCGAACCGCGACGGCACGTTGTCGGCGATCGGGACGGTGTCGAGGTGACCGGCCAGCACCACCCGAGACGGCAGGCCGAAGTTCGTGCGGGCCAGCACCGCGTCGCCGTTGCGGATGATCTCGTAACCAGACGTCTGCGCGCGCAGCGCGGATTCGACCTCGCCGGCGATGCGCGCCTCATCACGCGACACACTCGGGATGTCGACGAGCGCGGCGGTCAGCGCGATCGGGTCTGCGTGTAGATCCAGCACAACTGACCAGGCTAGCGGGCAGCGCGATGTATTACGGTTGAGCACCGTGACTTCTGCTGCTGGCGTCGGATTGGCCACCATCACCGAGGACGGGACCGTCCTCGACACCTGGTTCCCGGACCCGGAACTGGGCGCCTACAGCCCGTCGGGCAGCACTCGGCTCTCCGTGGCCGAAGTTCCGGACGATCTGGCGGCCGCGACCGGCCCCGATGCGGCCCGCGGGGTGGAGACGATCGTGGTGCGCACGGTGATCGCGGACCTCAACGACAAGCCAGTCGACACCTATGACGCCTACCTGCGGCTGCACCTGCTGTCGCATCGGCTGGTCGAGCCGCACGGCCTGAACCTCGACGGCATCTTCGGTGTGCTCACCAACGTGGTGTGGACCAACTTCGGGCCGTGCCAGATCGAGGGGTTCGAAGATGTGCGGCTGCGGCTGCGCAGCCGCGGTCACGTGGCGGTCTACGGCGTGGACAAGTTCCCGCGGATGGTCGACTACGTGCTGCCGACCGGGGTGCGGATCGCCGACGCCGACCGGGTGCGCCTGGGTGCGCACCTGGCGCCGGGCACCACCGTGATGCACGAAGGCTTCGTGAACTTCAACGCGGGCACGCTCGGCGCGTCGATGGTGGAGGGCCGGATCTCGGCGGGGGTGGTCGTCGACGACGGCTCCGACGTCGGTGGCGGCGCGTCGATCATGGGCACGCTGTCCGGCGGTGGCACGCAGGTCATCTCGGTGGGTAAGCGCTGCCTGCTGGGCGCCAACGCGGGCCTGGGCATCTCGCTCGGCGACGACTGCATCATCGAGGCCGGCCTGTATGTGACGGCGGGCACCAAGGTCACCACCCCGGACGGGACGACGGTCAAGGCCCGCGAACTGTCCGGCGCGAACAACCTTCTGTTCCGCCGCAATTCGGTGACCGGCGCCGTCGAGGTGGTCGGGCGCGACGGCAAGGGCATCGCGCTGAATGAGGCGTTGCACGCCAACTAGCTCGGGTGTGAAAGACGACTGCTCGGGTATAGGAGCAGCGTGTTTCCGGATGACTTGCGGCAGTTGGCCGCGGCGCATGGCGTGGCAACCTCCTATCGCAACGAGCGACGGGAGCCGGTTGAGGTCGACGCCGATGTGGTGATCCGGGTTCTGGGGTTGCTCGACGTCGACGCAGCCACCGAGGCCGGCCGGCGTGCCGAATTGGCCGCGCTCGCCGACCGCCGGCGCGCAGGGCGACTCGCCCCGACGATCGCCGTTCGGCTGGACGGCACACCGCACTCGGTGTCCGGCGCCGAACTGCTCGTCGGTGAGGACGGCAGCCGCATCGAGGTGAGCGACGAGCTGCCCGGCGATCTTGCGCCGGGCTGGTACCGGCTGCACACCCGCGACGGCCAGCAGGTGACGCTGGTCGCGGCGCCTGCGCAGGTGCCGCAGACGCCCGACACGTGGGGCTGGATGCTGCAGCTGTACGCACTACGGTCGACACGGTCATGGGGCATCGGCGATTTCGGCGATCTGCGGGCGTTCCTGGAGTGGACGGTCGCCGAGCACGGCGCCGGTGCGGTGCTGCTCAACCCGCTGCATGCGCCCGGCCCGACGCATCCGGTGCAACCCTCGCCGTATACGCCGTCGAGCCGGCGGTTCTCCAATCCGCTGGCGCTGCGCATCGAGGACCTCGAAGCGTATCACCGGGCCGACCCCGCGACCCGCGCGGAGGTGGACGCGCTGCGCGTCTCGGCCACCACCGAGCGAATCGACCATGACCTGGTGTGGGCCGCCAAACGCTCTGCGCTGGAAGCACTCTGGCGCGCAGCTGGCCGGCCCACTCCACTCGACGGGTCCGCTGGCACCGAAGGGTTGATCGACTGGGCGACGTATTGCGCGCTCGCCGAGCGCCATGGCGGGCGGTGGAGCCGCTGGCCCGCCCGCTGCGCGATGCCAAGGGATCCGCGGTCGTGGCTGCCCGCCGGGAGTTGGCGTCGCGCATCGACTTTCACGCCTGGGTACAGCAGCAGTGTGCCGAGCAGCTGGCCGCGATACGGGCGGCCGGCCGAACCGCCGGCATGGCCCTGGGTGTGCTGCACGACCTACCCGTCGGGGTGGACGCCGACGGCGCGGACGCGTGGGCGCTGGCCGATGTGCTCGCCGGCGGCGTGAGCGTCGGCGCGCCACCGGACAATTTCACCCCTCGCGGCCAGGTTTGGGGTCTCCCGCCGTGGCGTCCCGACCGACTGGCCGCCACCGGATACGCGGCGTTGCGGGACATGTTGCGCGCCATCCTGTCTCACGCGGATGGTTTGCGCATCGACCATGTCGCCGGTCTGTGGCGGCTGTGGTGGATCCCGCCGGGCGACACCCCGGACCGCGGCACCTACGTGTACTACGACGCCGACGTCATGCTCGCGGTTCTCGCCCTGGAGGCGCACCGGGCCGGCGCTGTCGTCGTCGGTGAAGACCTGGGCACCGTCGAGCCGGAGGTCACCGAGGCGTTGGCCGGCAACGGCATGCTCGGCTCGGCGGTCTCGTGGTTCACCCGCGACGAGGCCGACCCGGGCCAGCCACTGCTGCCGTCGGCGACGTGGCCGGAGCGCGCGGCGGCCAGTCTGTCCACCCATGATCTGCCCACCGCCGCAGGGTTTCTCCGCGGCGAGCATGTCCGCGCCCGCGCCGAGCTGGGCCTGCTCGACGACGTCCCGGCCGAAGAAGCGAACGCCGCCAAGGAGCGCGCGGAATGGGTGGCGCTGCTTCGCGCCGAGGGACTGCTGGCCGACGATGAACCCGACGAGGCATCGGTCATCCTTGCGATGCACCGCTTTCTGGCGTCGACACCGAGCCGGCTGAAATTGATCTCGCCCTACGACGTCATCGGTGAGGTCCGGCAGCCGAACCTGCCCGGCACGATCGACGAGTACCCGAACTGGCGACTGCCGCTGGCCGAGACCCTCGAGGAGCTCCGGGCGGATCCGCGGGTCGCCGAGATCGCCGCGGCCTTCCGGCGCTGAAAACCTAGGCGTCGGGGGCTAATTCGCCGACAGGATGCAGAACTCGTTGCCCTCGGGGTCGGCCAGCACCACCCAGCTCTCGTCGCCCTGGCCGATGTCCACATGGCGCGCCCCGAGGCCGAGCACCCGGTCGACCTCGGCCTGCTGGTCGTCGGGCGTGAAGTCGAAGTGGATGCGGTTCTTGACCACCTTGTCGTCCGGCACGGCCAGGAACAGCCAGTCGGGCCCGGCGCCGGCGGGGGCTCGCAGAGCCACGTCGCCGTCCTCGGTCGGCTCGGCCGGCCAGCCCAGCACCGTCGACCACCACGCGGACAGCGCGTGAATGTCGTGGGCGTCGATGCAGACCTCGCTGAACCGGAGCGTCATTTCATCAGCTCCTTCTTGACGACCTTGCCCATCGCGTTGCGCGGCAGCGATTCGACCAACCGCACTTCCCGTGGCCGCTTGTGCACCGAAAGCTGCTCGGCGACAAAGGCGATCAGGTCGTCAGGGTTGGCATCGCCGACCACGAACGCGACGATCCGCTGGCCGAGATCGGTGTCGGGCAGGCCCACCACCGCGACCTCCTTCACGCCAGGATGACCGAGCAGCACCGTCTCGACCTCACCCGCGCCGACCCGGAAGCCACCAGACTTGATCAGGTCCACCGATTCTCGCCCGACGATGCGGTGCATGCCGCCGTCGTCGATCACGGCGGCGTCGCCGGTGCGGTACCAGCCGTCCGGATCGAACGCCTCGGCGGTGGCATCGGGCCGATTGAGGTAGCCCTCGAACACCGTCGGGGCCTTGAGGTGAAGGCTGCCGATGGTCTCGCCGTCGTGCGGCGCGACCGAACCATCCTCGTGCACCAGCCGGGTCTCAACCCCGTTGAGGGGCAAGCCAACCCAGCCGGGCCGTCGTTCACCGTCGGCGCGGGTGCTCAGCGTGATCAGCGATTCGGTGCTGCCGTACCGCTCGACGGGCGGCTGGCCGGTCAGTTCGGTCAGCCGGGTGAACACGGGCACCGGGAGCGCAGCGCTTCCGGACACCAGCAGCCGGGCCGAGGCCAGCGCGGTCGCGGCGCCGGTGTCGGCGACAACCCGCGACCACACGGTCGGCACCCCGAAGTACAGGCTCCCGCCGGCGGCGGCATAACCGGCCGGGGTGGGTTTCCCGGTGTGCACGAAGCGATTTCCCACCCGCAGCGACCCGAGCAGCCCGAGGATCAGACCGTGCACGTGGAACAGCGGCAACCCGTGCACGAGCGTGTCATCGGGGGTCCACTGCCAGGCCTGCACCAGCGCGTCGATCTGGGCCGCGATGGCGCGCCTGCTGATTAGCACACCTTTGGGCAGGCCGGTGGTGCCGGAGGTGTACATGACCATCGCGGTGCTCGATGGCGCCGGCTCGGCGTAGCGATGCCACGACCGCGCGTGCAGCCGCACCGGAACATGCGGCAGGCCACCGAGATCGGCGGGTAACTCCCCCAGCCAGGCCTGGGCGCCGGAGTCGGTGAGGATATGCGCGCGCTCGGCGACCCCGACGTCGGCGGGCACCGGAACGAACGGGACGCCGGCGATCAGGCAGCCGGTGATCGCGAGCACGGTGGTGGCGGTGGGGGTGGCCAGCACGGCGACCTGACGGGCACCGCCGATACGCTCGGCCACCGACGTCGCCGCCCCGACGAGATCACTTCGGGACAACACCGCACCGTCGATGCGCACCGCGTCGCCGATGTCGGCTCCGGCGGCGACGGTGGCCGGGTTCAAGGAGGCCAGCAGCACGCCGCCGAGGCTACCGAAGATACTGGGCTGGTGAAGCCCATCACCCAGCTCTCGTCCCGCGAGGTGTACCGCAACAACTGGATGACGGTTCGCGAGGACGCCGTCGAACGACCGGACGGCTCCACCGGCATCTACGGCGTGGTCGACCGACCGGACTACGCGGTGGTCATCGCCGTCGACGCCGATCGGGTAGCCCTAGTGGAGCAGTACCGCTACCCGATGGGCGCCCGCCGCTGGGAGTTCCCGATGGGCACCACGCCCGACCAGCCCGACATCGACCCGCGCGAGCTGGCCGCACGCGAGCTTCGCGAGGAGACGGGCCTGACAGCCGGCTCGCTGACGGTGGTGGGCCGCCTCGACGTCGCGCCGGGAATCATGAGCCAGCGCGGCTGGGTGTTCCTGGCCACCGACATCATCGAGGGTGAGCCGGAGCGCGAGCACGAAGAGCAGGACATGCACTTCGCATGGTTCGAACGCAGCCGGTTCGAGGAGATGATCCGGTCCGGCGAGATCACCGACGCCCAGTCGCTTGCGGCGTATGCACAACTGCTGCTCAAGGAGCGTTTCGAGTCCCAATCGTGACCGGCACGCGTGGGGCAGATGTGACAGGTGAGGTTTTCTGACGGTTACGCTGATAACTCGCAACGACGTTCCGAGGAGTCATGAGCCGCCAAAGTTGGGGTGCCACGCTGGTGGCCGCCGCGACGATCTGCGCCGCGGGACTGGTGTCCCCCGCCTCGGCGCACGGTCAGCCGCTGGCCTGGAACGGGCGCTTCCAGATGACGACCTACGCCTCCCAGAAGGCCGGCACCAGCCCGGCGACTCGCCAGAAGGAGAACGACTTCGGCGCGGTGTTCACCCTGTCGACGGCCTGCTCGGGTGGCGCCTGCGTGGCCACCGTCGTCGACGGCCCCGCACCCAGTAACCCGACGATCCCCCAGCCGACCCGCTACACCTGGAACGGTGCCGAGTGGGCTACCACCTACGACTGGGTGTGGGACTGCTTCCTCGGCGACGGCTATCAGAAGCAGTGGAGCCCGGCCACCTCGTGGGCGTTCTACACGCCACAGCCCGACGGATCCCTGCGCGGCACGTGGCACACCGACATCGCGTCAGGCCCCTGCCGCGGCAGCGTCGTCATGCCCGTCGCGGCAGTGCCCGCCTGACCCTGGACCCCATCGCCCGCACAATGGATAGCGTGACCGACACGGCGACCACGACGACGGCGGCGCGTAACCATGCGATGGACCTCTACCGGGTGGTCGCCTTGGTGTTCGTCGTCATCGGGCACTGGATCGCGGCGGCGCTGACCTTCTCCGACGGCGGGTTCTGGCGGGACAACCCGTTGGTCGACATGCCGTGGACGCAGTGGCTGACGTGGATCTTCCAAGTCGTCCCGGTGTTCTTCGTGGTGGCCGGCTACGCCAGCGCGGTGTCGTGGACCCAGCGCGCCTCCGACGGCGGTGTCGAATCCCGGCAGGCGTGGCTGCGGCGGCGACTGGTCCGCCCGCTGGGGCCGACCGTGGTCTACGTCGTGTTCGCCCTTCTAGTGGTGGCGGTCCTCGGGCGGATCGGGGTGGCGGGCTCAGAGCTCGACTTCGGCGCCTGGGCGGTGGCCATGCACCTGTGGTTCCTGGGCATCTATGTGGTGGTGGTCGCGCTGACCCCGATCGCGGTGGCCGCGCACCGGCGCTGGGGTAAATGGGTGCCGTTCGTGATGACGCTCGCGGTCGCGGCGGTGGACGTGGCGACCATCGGCGCTCACCTGCCCTACGTCGGCTGGCTGAACTACCTGCTGGTCTGGGGCGTGCTCTACCAACTCGGCATCGCCTGGCACGACGGCACACTGTGCCGGCGTGCGGCGATCGCGGTGGCCGTTCTGTCGGCGATCGTGCTGGCGCTGGCGGTCACCGTCGGGCCCTATCCGGTCAGCATGATCGGCGTCCCCGGCGCGGTGGTGAACAACACCGGACCGCCCAACCTGGCGCTGCTGGCGCTCGGCGGGGTGCAGGCCGGGGTGGCGCTGGCCTTGGCGCCCACGGTGAATCGGATGGTGAAATCCGTTCGCACGCAGCGTGTTCTGGCCGTCGCCAACGACAACGTAATGGCCCTCTACCTGTGGCACATGGTCCCGGTGGTGATCGTCGCGGTCGCCGGCTATCCGACCGGGCTGCTGCCGCAACCGACCATCGGCACGGCGGCCTGGTGGTGGTTCCGGCTGGAGTGGGTGGCGATCCTGGCCGTCGTCGCGGCGGTCGAACTGGTGTTGTTGTGGTGGGGCCGCAGATTGTTCTCGGCGCCGCTGCCCACGGTCCCCGTGGCCATCCCGTCCCGGCTCGGCGAAGTGCTCTTGTTCGCCGGAACGCTGACGATCGCGGTGACCATTTCGGTGTTCGCGACACTCGGATTCGCCCCCGGCGGGCGGTTCCCCCTCGCCATCAGCATCGCCTTCGCCCTCGGCGTGCTGCTGGTCTCGCTGACCCCGGTCAGTAGGCGTCGAACCCGAGTTTGACCGCGAGCACCAGACCCGCGACGCCGATGAGGATGCGCAGCGGGGTGTCCGGAGCGTGCCGGACCACGACAGGTCCCAGCCGGGATCCGATCAGGCAGCCGGCGCCCAGCGGGATGACCGCAAGCCAGTGCACCGGCGCGAGGAACGCGAACAGCACGGCCGCGACGGTGTTGGCCAACCCGAGCAAAATGTTCTTGGCGGCGTTGGCGTGGGCGAGGCTGTCGGCTCCCGCGTTGAGCAGCAGCGCCAGGAACAGCACACCCGCCGCGGCGCCGAAATAGCCGCCGTACAGCGCGATTCCGAAGATCGCGACGCCCTCGGCCACCACGACGAGTCGGCGCCGTCGCCCGGGGTGGGGTGTGCCGCGCGGAGCGACGATCGCCACCGAGGCCAGGGCGAGCAGGATCGGAACCAGCTTCTCGAACGCGTCGGCCGGGGTGGTCAGCAGCAGGACCGCGCCGGCGGCGCCGCCCGCGATGGTCACCGGCGCCAGCCGGATGATGAAGCGGCCTTGCCCGGCCAGTTCGGGCCGAGATCCCCACGCCGAACCGATGCCGTTGAACACCAGGGCCACCGTGTTGGTCACATTCGCCGTCACCGGCGGCAGCCCGATCGCCAGCAGGGCCGGGTAGGTGGCCACCGAGGCCAGCCCGGCGATGCTGCCCGTCAACCCACCGAGCACACCGGCGATCAGCAAGGTGATGGCGTCGAGTGCGCTCAGGTGCGAATCCTTGTCCTATCGATGGGTCAGAGCTCGCAGAAAGAACATCAGGTTGGCCGGGCGTTCGGCAAGTCGGCGCACGAAGTACCCGTACCACTGCGTGCCGAACGGCACGTACACCCGAACCTGGCTGCCCTCCGCCGCGATCCGGCGCTGCTCGTCGTCCCGGATGCCGTAGAGCATCTGGTACTCGAAACGGCCTGTATCCCGGCCGAATTCGTTCGCCATCTCCGCGGCGGCCGCGATGATCACGGGATCGTGGGACGCCACCATCGGATATCCGTTCCCGGCCATCAGCGTGCGCAGACAGCGCAGGTAGGACTCGGTGACCTCGGCGGCATCGCGATAGGCAACCGACGCCGGCTCGTCGTAAGCGCCTTTGCACAACCGGATCCGGGCCCCGGCCGCCGCGAACTCGGCGCAGTCGGCCTCGCTGCGCTTGAGATAGGCTTGCAGAACGGTTCCCAGCCAATCGAATTCGGTGCGCAGCTCGCGCACGATCGACAGCGTCGAGTCGGTGGTGGTGTGGTCCTCGGCGTCGACGGTGACCCAGACGCCGACCTGCTGCGCCCGCTGGCAGATCGTATGCGCGTTCTCGAAGGCGATCTTGTCGCCGTCCTTCGGAAGCGCCTGGCCGAGCGCGGACAGTTTGAGCGACACCTCCAGTGGGCGCACGGTGGCCGCGTTTTCGACCCGGGCACCGAGCGCGTCGAGCAGGTCGAGATAGGCCGTGACGGTGGTCCCGGCCGCGTCGGCGTCGGTGACGTCCTCGCCGAGGTAGTCGATGCTGACCAGTCGTCTCGAGTCGCGCAGCGCGGCGACCGCGGCCAGTGCGTCGTCCGTCGTCTCCCCCGGTACGAACCTACCGACCACGTCACGCGCGATCGGTAGGCGCTCGGCGCTGTGCCGCAACCGATTCGAGCGGCCGGCGGCCAGGATGGCTGGGCGCGCGACCCGCGTGAAGGTACTCATCAGTCCACCCCCATGTGCGGGTAGGTGTGATCGGTGGGTGGCACGAACGTCTCCTTGATGGACCGTGCTGACGTCCAGCGCAGCAGGTTGAGCGGTGAGCCCGCCTTGTCGTTGGTGCCCGAGGCTCGCGATCCGCCGAACGGCTGCTGCCCGACGACGGCGCCGGTCGGCTTGTCGTTGACGTAGAAGTTGCCCGCGGCGAACCGCAGTCGCTCGGCCGCGGCCTGGACAGCGGCCCGGTCATCGGCGATCACCGCGCCGGTGAGCGCATAGCGGGAGCCACCGTCGACGACGTCGAGGACCGCATCGAATTCGTCGTCGGGATAGACGTGGACGGCCAGGATGGGCCCGAAGTACTCGGTCGAAAACGCTTCGTCCGAGGGATCGTCGGACAGCAGAACGGTCGGGCGCACGAAATAGCCTTCGCTGTCGTCACATTCACCGCCGACGGCGACGGTGACACCGGGCGCGCTCTTTGCTCGCTCGATCGCCCGCGAGTTCTTGGTGAACGCGCGGGCGTCGATGACGGCCCCGCCGTAGTTCGACAGGTCGGTGACGTCGCCGTAGGTCAGTGCCTCGGTCGCGCCGAGGAAGTCGTCGCCCATGGTCTGCCACACGGAGCGCGGGATGAAGGCCCGCGACGCGGCCGAGCACTTCTGGCCCTGATAGTCGAAGGCCCCGCGAATCAGCGCGGTGCGCAACACATCCGGATCGGCCGAGCTGTGCGCGACGATGAAATCCTTGCCGCCGGTCTCGCCCACCAGCCGCGGGTAGCTGTCGTAGTCGGCGATGCGGGCGCCGACCTCACGCCACAGGTGCTGGAAGGTGGCGGTCGATCCGGTGAAGTGGATACCGGACAGCCGCCGGTCGGCCAGCACGACGTCGGACACCGCGAGCCCGTCGCCTGCCACCAGGTTGATCACCCCCGGCGGCAGGCCGGCGGCCTCGAGCAGCTGCATCGTCAGATACGCCGCGAAGGTCTGGGTGATCGACGGCTTCCACACCACGGTGTTGCCCATCAGCGCCGGCGCCGTCGGCAGGTTGGCGGCGATCGCGGTGAAGTTGAACGGGGTGACGGCGTAGACGAAGCCGTCGAGGGGGCGGTAGTCGGTGCGGTTCCATACACCCGGACCGCTGATCGGCTGCTGGGCCAGGATCTGCCGGGCGAAGGCGACGTTGAAGCGCCAGAAGTCGACCAGCTCGCAGGGGGCGTCGATCTCGGCTTGGTAGGCGGTCTTGGACTGGCCCAGCATGGTGGCCGCGGCGATCTTCTCCCGCCACGGGCCTGCCAGCAGGTCGGCGGCCCGCAGGAACACCGCGGCCCGTTCGTCGAACCCGGCGGCGGCCCAGTCGTGTCTGGCGGCAATAGCCGCATCGACCGCGGCGACGGCGTCGGCGGCTGTGCCGTTGGTCAGCGCGCCCAGCCGGGCGCTGTGCCGGTGCGGTTGGACCACGTCGACGCGATCGCCGTCACCGATGCGGTGAACGCCGCCGATCACGTGCGGCAGGTCGACGGGGTTGGTGGACAGCTCGTGCAGGGCCGCGGTGAGGCGGTCCCGTTCGGCAGATCCTGGCGCGTAGTCGTGTACCGGCTCGTTGGCCGGCGCGGGAACATCGGTGCGGGCGTCCATGCCCTTCAGGATGGCGCCCGACGCGTCCCGAACTGTTGGCTGATCCGCCAATACTGGAGCAACCTGCTAGTAGCATCGGACAACATGCGGGAGACCGGCGTCAGCCTGGGTCAGCTGGTGTTGGCCCTGGATGCGACGTTGGTGCGACTCGTCGAGGCGCCGCGGGGGCTGGACCGACCGGTCCGCTCGGCAGCACTGATCGACTCGGACGACGTGCGATTGGGCCTGGCCGTCAGCGCCGGCTCGGCGGACGTGTTCTTCCTGCTCGGCATCTCCGACACCGACGCCGTCCGATGGCTGGACCGACAGGTCACCGCGCACGGCTCCCCTGCGGCGATCTTCGTCAAGGAACCGTCCGACGCTGTCGTCGCCCGGGCCGTCGCGGCCGGTGCCGCGGTCGTCGCCGTCGACCCGAAAGCCCGCTGGGAACGGCTGTACCGCCTGGTCAACCACGTCTTCGAGCACCGTCGCACCGACTCGCTCACCGATTCCGGCACCGACCTGTTCGCGCTGGCCCAGTCGATCGCCGACCGCACCCACGGCATGGTCAGCATCGAGGACGCGCAGTCGCACGTGCTGGCCTATTCGGCGTCCAACGACGAGGCCGACGAGCTGCGCCGACTGTCCATCCTGGGCCGGGCCGGCCCGCCGGAACATCTGCGGTGGATCGCCCAATGGGGCATCTTCGACCGGCTGCGCGCAGGCCCCGAGGTGGTGGCGGTCGTCGAGCGCCCCGAACTGGGCCTGCGGCCGCGGCTGGCGATCGGCATCCATCGCCAGGACGGGCCGCCGGTATTCGAGGGCACCATCTGGGTGCAGCAGGGCAGCCTGCCGCTAGCCGACGACGCCGACGAGGTGTTGCGCGGCGCAGCGGTGCTGGCCGCCCGGATCATGGCGCGACTGGCCGCACGGCCGTCGGCACACCTGCTGGCCGTGCAGCAACTGCTCGGGTTGGCCGACCCCGACGTGGTGGACCTGGCTGGGGTTGCCCGTGAATTGCGCGTCCCCCTCGACGGCCGCGCCGCGGTGATCGGCTTCGTCACCACCGGCGCCGACCCTCGGCTGCCCGACGTCCTGGCATTGAGCGCCAGCGCGTTCCGCCCCGACGCGCAGGTGGCCGCCGGCGGATCCCGGGTCTACGTCGTGCTGCCCGACTCCGGGCGCACCGCCGCGGTGGTGTCGTGGATCCGCGGCACCATCGGCACGCTGCACGCCGAGCTCGGCCTGGACCTGCACGCGGTGATCGCCGCCCCGATCGCCGGGCTGGCCGCCGTCGCCGGCGCCCGCCGCGAGATCGACCGCGTCTTCGACAGCGCCCAACGCCACCCGGTGTTCGGCAAGGTGACCACGCTGGCCGAGGCGCGCACCACGGTCCTGCTCGACGAGATCGTCACGTTGGTGGCAGCCGACGAGCGGCTGATCGATCCGCGGGTGCGCGACCTGCGAGAAGCTGACCCCACGCTGGCCGAGACGCTGCAGATTTATCTGGACTGCTTCGGCGATGTGGCGGCGGCTGCGGCGGCGCTGCATGTCCACCCGAATACGGTCCGCTATCGGGCGCGCCGCCTTGAGCAGGCACTTTCCACTTCACTGAGCGATCCCGACGTCCGGCTATTACTGTCATTGAGCCTGCGGGCGACCGCTTGATCAGGGCAGTCAAGCAGCCGCGCCGCATTTAGCAAGAAATTTTTTGACGAACCTGGTAACACTGTTGCATCTGTTGCCGATGAGGCTTTTGTCATGACTGGCTGTGAGGCTCGTCACGACGCCAGAAACCTCGGTGAACCGGGCCCCCGATCACCGTCGAACCACTGAGCACAAGGGGTCAGGATGAAATACATGGGTCGAGTGCTGGTGGCGATGATCGCCGCTTTTGCGGCACTCTTCGTCGGGACGGGCACGTCGCACGCAGGTTTGGACAACGAGCTGAGTCTGGTCGACGGCGGTGGCCGGACGATGACGGTGCAGCAGTGGGACACCTTCCTCAATGGTGTGTTCCCGTTGGACCGCAACCGGCTGACTCGGGAGTGGTTCCACTCCGGCAAGGCTGTCTACAGCGTGGTCGGCCCGGGTGCCGATGAGTTCGCGGGCACCTTGGAACTGGGCTACCAGGTCGGCTTCCCGTGGTCGCTGGGTGTGGGTATCAACTTCAGCTACACCACCCCCAACATCCTGCTCGACGACGCCAACATCTCCCCGACGGGCTTCAACCCGCTGGGTTCGGTGATTACCCCGAACCTGTTCCCGGGTGTGTCGATCTCCGCGGACCTGGGCAACGGCCCCGGCATCCAGGAAGTCGCCACGTTCTCCGTCGATGTCGAGGGCCCCAACGGCTCGGTCGCGGTGGCCAACGCCCACGGCACCGTCACCGGCGCGGCCGGCGGCGTGCTGCTGCGCCCCTTCGCCCGCCTGATCTCCAAGGCCGGTGACAGCGTCACCACCTACGGCGAACCCTGGAACATGAACTGACGCGTTACTGACCCCGCTTGGGTGGGGCGGCTGGCTCAGGCCAGCCGCTCCACCGCGGCGGCGATACGTTCGTCCGTCGCGGTCAGAGCCACCCGAACGTGCTGGGCACCGCGGGCTCCGTAGAACTCCCCGGGAGCGACGAGGATGCCACGCTCGGCCAGCCAGGCCAGCGTCGTCCGGCACGGCTCACCGCGGGTGACCCACAGATAGAGACCGGCCTCGGAGTGGTCGACGGTGAAACCCGCCGACCGCATCGCGGCCAGCATGACATCGCGGCGGCGCGCATAGCGCTGCCGCTGTTCCATTTCATGGGCGTCGTCGTCGAGCGCGGCCACCATCGCCGCCTGCACCGGCCCCGGCACCATCATCCCGGCGTGCTTGCGCACCGCGAGCAGCTCGGCCACCACATCGGGGTCGCCGGCAACGAAGCCGGCGCGATAGCCCGCCAGCGACGAGCTCTTCGACAGCGAGTGCACCGCCAGCAGGCCGGTGTGGTCGCCACCGCTGACCGACGGATGCAGAACCGACGTCGGCTCTTCTTCCCATGCCAGTCCCAGATAGCACTCGTCGGACACCACGAGCGTTCCGCGTTCGCGGGCCCATTCGACGACCTTGCGCAGATGGTCGCGGCCCAGGACCTTGCCGGTCGGGTTGCTCGGCGAATTGATGAACAGCACCGCGGGCGACTCGGGACCGAGCTGGGTCACCGAGTCGGCCGGGATCACCCGGGCGTGCGCCAGCCGCGCGGCCACGTCATAGGTCGGGTAGGCCAGCTCGGGAACGACGACCAGATCGTCGGCACCCAGCCCCAGCAGAGTCGGCAGCCACGCGATGAGTTCTTTCGTGCCGATCACCGGCAGGACGGCGTGCTCCGGCAGGTCGGTGATGCCGTACCGCCGGTGCAGCGCGGCCACCGCGGAGGCCCGCAACGCCGGTGTTCCCGCCGTCGTCGGATATCCCGGTGCCGCGCTGGCCGCAGCCAAAGCCTCCCGGATCACCGGGGCCACCGGATCGACCGGTGTACCCACCGAGAGGTCGACGATGCCGCCCGGGTGAGCCCGCGCGGTCGCCGTCACCTCAGCGAGGGTGTCCCACGGGAAAACCGGCAGCTCCGCCGAGCGACGATGCCGAGCGTAGCGAGGAGGAGGAGTCGGCGAATCAGACATCAGCCGATACCGGATGGCGCCGCGCAACGGGATGGGAGCCGTCAGGCCTCTTCCTTCGGCGGCAGGTCCTTGACCACCTGCGGGTCGTTGTCGGTCTGGCCGACCTTGGAAGCACCGCCCGGCGAACCCAGCTCGGCGAAGAAGTCGGCGTTGATCTGGGTGTAGGAGGCCCACTGATCCGGGACGTCGTCCTCGTAGTAAATCGCCTCGACGGGGCAGACCGGCTCGCACGCGCCGCAGTCGACGCACTCGTCGGGGTGGATGTACAGCATGCGCGCACCCTCATAGATGCAGTCGACCGGGCACTCTTCGATACATGCCTTGTCCTTGATGTCGACGCAGGGCTCGGCGATCGTGTACGTCACTTGAGGTTCTCCTCGGTCTGCTCTATTCGGGGTGGCTGTATGTCTGCGGGGCTGCTGGGAACGCCTAGTATCCGATGCCGGTGACCGGATAGCCGACTCAGTGTGCCCTAACTTGTCGCCCATCGGAGTGCCGGTCGGCACAGGTGTTGCGAGTGGTTACTGATACTAGACGTTTCGTATATTAGCGAGCTATACCCGCAGAGGCCGTGCCGACACCGTCGGCGGTTCGACGGCCCACCCAACGGCGGGATCGGCACTGAACTCGGCGCTCCAGTGATCGTCAACTGAGCGTTCGTAGCATCCGCGATATGCCCGCCATCCACCATCGTTTCGCGGTCATCGACGGGCACCGGGTGTTCTACCGGGAGGCAGGTCCTGTCGGTGCGCCGAGTCTCGTCCTGCTGCACGGCTTCCCTACCAGTTCCTCGATGTTCCGCAACCTCCTGCCGCTGCTGGCCGACCGGTGGCACCTGATCGCCCCGGACCATCTGGGTTTCGGCCTCTCCGACGCCCCGCACGCCGACGAGTTCACCTATACCTTCGACGCGCTGACCGACCTCACCGCCGGACTGTTGCGCCACCTGGGTGTGCACCGGTACGCGATGTACGTCCACGACTACGGGGCGCCGATCGGCTGGCGGCTCGCGTTGCGCGACCCGGCGTCGATCGCGGCGATCATCACCCAGAACGGCAACGCCTACCAGGAAGGCTTCCAGCCCGATTTCTTCAGGGTGGTGTGGGCCTACTGGGCGCACCAGAACACCCACACCGAAGAAGGGGTTCGTCAGGCGCTGACGCTGGAGATGACTCGCTGGCAGTATCTGGCCGGAGTCGATGACGAGACGTTGATCGATCCGACTACCTGGATCACCGACCACGCACGGCTGTCCCGGCCGGGAAACGACCTCATCCAGCTCGCGCTGTTCCGCGATTACGCCAGCAATCCCCCGCTGTACGCCGCCGTACAGGACTACTTTCGCGCGTCCGGCGTCCCATTGCTCGCCGTCTGGGGTCGCAACGATCCGGTGTTCGGTCCGCATGGTGCGGCGGCGTTCAAGGTCGATCTGCCCAACGCCGAGATCCATCTGATCGACGGCGGTCACTTCTTGTTGGAAAGTGCGCTCGACGAAGTCCTGCCGTTGATCCGCACTTTCCTCACCGCCAACCTCTGACGGGACCTACCTGGTCAGCTTGCCCAGGAACTCCCGGATGTAGCCACTGATCTCCTCGCCGTGGGTCTCGAGCGCGAAGTGGCCGGCATCGAGCAGATGGAACTCCCCGTCGGGCAGATCACGCCGGAAGGCCTCCGCCCCTGCGGCGGCGAAGATTTCGTCGTTGCGGCCCCAGGTGACCAGCAGCGGGGGCTGGTGGGTGCGGAAGTACTCCTGGAATCCCGGATAGCCGTCGAGGTTGAACTGGTAGTCCCAGAACAATTGCAACTGGACCTCGTCGTTGCCTTTGCGGTCCAACCCGGCCTGATCGAGCTGCCACGCCTCCGGCGCGATGCGGTCCAACCGATCCTCGGGAACGCCGTGGGTGTACTGCCAGTACGTCTTGCTCGCGGTGAAGTACTCGCGGACACCGCGCTCGTTGGCGGCGCGGTCCTTGGCGTGGGCGAACAGAATGTCCCAGAACGGCGTGAAGCCCTCCAGGTAGGCATTGCCGCTCTGGGTGATGATCGCGGTGATGCGCTCCGGGGCCGCGCTGGCGATTCGCAGACCGATCGGGGCACCGTAGTCGTGAATGTAGATGGCGAAGCGGTCCAGACCGAGCCGAGCGATCAGCTTTTCGGTCACCGCGGTCAGGTTGTCGAAGCTGTAGTCGAATTCGTGGATCGTCGGCATCGACGACTGGCCGAAACCGACATGGTCCGGTGCTACGAGGTGGTAGGAATCGGCCAGCGACGCCATCAGGTTGCGGAACATGTGCGAGCTCGACGGAAAGCCGTGCAGCAGAAGGATCGTCGGGTTGGCGGGGTCACCGGCCTCGCGATAGAAGACGTCGATCCCGTCGATGGTGGCGGTGTGATAGCGGACAAGACTCATGGCAGGCTCCTGTAGTCGGGATTGCCTGCCAAGTTAGGCGGTCCTTGTTGACACCGAATGGACTGACAATGGACTGCAGGCGCTCAGACCGCGCGCTGCATGTCGGCTGAATCGAGTTCGGCAAGAAACACTTCGGCGCGCCTCGCGAACAGATGCGCCTCACGGTCCACCGATACCGCTCGGGCGTGCTGCGCCGCGACACGCACCTGAGCCGACGGCGCCCCGCGGGCGTGCGCCAGCCGCGCACGCATGAGGAGCAGAAGACCCTCCGAATACCGCTGGCCGTGGACACGCACATGGCGCTCGGCCCGCTCGAGTGCGGTCGCAGCACGATCGGATTCGCCTGCCTTGAGCCACATCTCGGCCACAAGTCCACACCACGTCGCGACACAGGAACGCGCCGGGTCCAACAAGTTCGCCGCGATCAGCGCCTCGGCGTCACGCGCGGCAAGATCGACGGGTCGATCACCGTTCATCGCGGCCGCCCAGCAGCCGGCCAACCTCTGATACGTCCCGAGAAAGACGAAGTTGAAGCCGGGGTCCACCTCGAGGCCGCGCGCCACCACCCGCAGCGTCCAGTCCGGGTCGCCCGCGAGTACGGCGGCCCGGCACGCCATCGCCGCCCACACCGTGATCAAGTACGGCTCCGTGCCCGCAGCGGACTCCAGAAGGTCGAACAGCTCCTTCGCCGCAGCGATATCGCCATGCAGCGCAGTGGTCTCGGCCAGCATTCCAGTCATCAGCCACTGCAGATCCCGGCACACCGGGTCCTCGTCGTCATTGCGCAGTTCATCGAGCAGCGACTGCCTGCACCGCACCAGATAGCGAAATGCTTCACCGATGTGGCCGGCGTTCCACTGCTGGATGCCCCACGCCTGGAAGCCGTATGACCGCACCACGGGATCTGCGGAAGCGCATCCTTGTTCGAGCAGCCGCTGCGCCAGCGGCCGTGCGAGGTCGAGCTCGATGGCCTGCGCGTGGGCCGCCCACCGCGAATAGAGAAACCCGGCAGCATCGCGCTCCCGACCGAGCGAGACTGCCACGCGTTCGGCGCGCTCCAACATGTCCCGAAGTCCGCGCGCACCGTACATCGACTGCATGCCGACCATCGCGGTGAGTTGGGTCAGGGCAGCAAGTTCCAGTTCGGGCGCCGCGGCGTGCCGGCACAGTTCGATGGCAGTGCGAAGGTTCTGCTCGGCCGCCTCGAATGCGCATTTGTTGACCGCGCGCCGAGCGGCCTGCATCAGCGCGGTGGCTGTCCGATCCGGTGGCACGCACGGGCCGGCCGCCCACAGGTGGTGGGCGAGGCGCTCTTGGAGTTCTTCGCCCTCGAGCGAAAAAGATTGCAGCGCATCGGCAATGCGGGCATGCAGGCGACGGGTTCGATGCTCGGGAACCAGCTCCACAACTGCTTCGCGGACCAGGTCGTGGACGAACCGGAAGCGGAACGGATCTGCGGTGGCGGAAAGAATGCCGATTTCGTCGAGCGGTTCCAGGCAATCGAGGCAGGCCTCAGCATCCAGTCCCGAGGCATGGGCGAGCACCCGAAGGTCGACATCGCGACCGATCAACGCAGCGGTGAACAGCAGACGCTGATCCTCGTCGTCGACCTGGGCGATGCGATCAAGGACGATGTCGCGCACCGTGGCAGGTACCGCCGCGCCGACTGCGAAGTCACCGATCGGCGTCTCACGGTGCGCCAGCAGCCGCGACAGTTCCCGCACGAAGAACGGGTTACCTGCGGTCCGCTGGTGAATGCTGCTCACCGCGTCGTCGCCGGTGTCTCGCCCGGTTTCGACCCGGATCAGATCGCCGACATCGGACCGGGTCAGGGGTTCGAGCTGGATTCGGCGCACACCGGGCGCGCGGCTGATGGTCGCGAGCATCCGGGTGAGGTCGGCACGCGGTGCGGGTGCCTTGTCCCGCAGCGCGCCGACAAGTGCTACGCCATCGGGCAGTCTGGATGCCAAGTGCGCGAACAGCTCCAGCGAGGGCAGGTCGGCCCAGTGCAGATCGTCGATCACCAGCACGACCGGCCCCGCGGCGGCGGACTCCCCGATCAACGCAATCACCCGTTCGAACAAGCGGAACCGCGCACCACTGTCGGGCAACAAGGGCGGCAACACGTCGGAGGCGGAATCCAGAAGGTGGCCGACCTCCCCGCTGCGCCAGCGCCGCTGAACATCCTCGGGAAGGGTCTTCAGCACCGCGTCGAGCGCCTGAACCCATGGCCACATCGCCGGGGTGGCCGCCGACGGTGGACTGTCGCCCCACGCGATCACCGCCCGCCGCTCGGCGTCGGCACAAATCTCTTCCAGCAAGCGAGTCTTGCCGATTCCCGGTTCGCCTTCCAGGAGAATCAGTCCCGCACCGCCCGCGATCGCACCGTTCACCACCTCGGCGACGACCGACGCCTCCCGTAGGCGTCCGACGAATCCCGCTGACCGCAACGCCGCGCTCGTCGGCGTCGGCGTCGGCGTCGGCCTCTCGGCAACGGTGACTTCGGCACGCACCGGTTGTTGACGCAGCACACGCTGGTGTGCGCGATGCAGGGCCTGGCCCGGCTCGATACCGAGCTCATCGGCGAGTCGCCGGCGTGTGACGCGAAACAGGTTGAGCGCCTCCGCTTGTTGCCCTTCCGCCGCCAGCACCGAGATGAGCGCAGCGTGGACCGGCTCGTTCAACGGGGCCATCGCGGCGGCCAGGCGCAGGGGCGCGGACATTCGCTGTGGCGCGGACAGCGACAGCGCCAGGTCCGCCGCGGCCACGCACGCGTCGAAGAATCGATTGTTGAGTTCGGCGAATACCGGGGCCGCCGAGGACGCGTAGTCCAGACCGTCGCCGGCCGCGCCTTTCCACAACGCCAGCGCCCCCTCGTAGTGCCCCAGGGCGGCCTCGGGTTGCTTCTCTCCCAGAGCGTGCCGTGCGGCGTCGACACGATGCTGGAACCCAGCCAAGTCCAGCGCTGCGGTTCCGGGTGTGAACATGTAACCGCTGCCCCGCCGGAACAGGTGGGTTCCCGAACTCCGCGGCGGCAGCGACGGTTCGAAAACGCGGCGCAGCGCGCCCACATATTTGTGAATGACGTTGAGGGCGCTGTCCGGTGCGTGCTCGCCCCAGATCAGATCGATCAACGCACCGGTGCTCACCGGCTGTCCGGTTCGCGCCAGCAGCACCGCGAGCAGACAGAGTTGTTGCCGCGGACCGGCGTCCAGTTCGTCATTTCCGCGCCACAGTCGCAGCGGGCCCAGAATCTGCAGACGCAGCTGGCGAGAGTCCCCGTCGAGCGCGGAGGCGCCTGTCGTCCAGCTCACTGTAGTGACAGTACAGTCAATACAGCATACCCACAATGCATTCACAGTTAATTCAGTAAGTGGACTATGTGTCCGCTGTAGGATTCGTCTTCTCATGACTTCACGGCCTGGCACGAACGATGGCTCACCGGAACGTCCCCGTTCACGACGTGACGAGTACGCCGAACAAACGCGCGAGGCTGTCGTGGCTTCCGCCCGAACACTTTTCGCCGAGCGCGGCTACTACGCGACCACGATCAACGACATCGCCGCGGCCAGCCGGGTGTCTGCGGGGACGGTGTATCAGCAGTGCGGAGGCAAACAGGGCCTGCTCCGCACCCTGATGGACAAGTGGACCACCTCGGACCTGGTGAAGGACACCCTCGTCCAGGTCGAGCACTGTACGTCGCTGGCCGAGGTCGCGACCGTGCTGTCCGACTCGTACCTGGAATTCTGGCGCCGCTACGACGACATCGTGCAACTGGTTCTCGCGACCGCAGTCCATGACGAGTCGGCTGCCGAATCGTTGGGGCAGGCGACGGCGCGGCATCGCGGCGCGCTCTACGAAATCGCCCGCAAGGTACGCACTCTGGGCGACTTCCCCGACTCTTTCACCGACGAGGACTTCGCCGACATCACCCTCTACCACTACGGCCCGCAGAACGGCTACCACTTCACCATCACGGTGCTGGGTTGGCCCGAGGACCGCGCGCGGGAGTTCCTGAGTGCGCAGTTCGGCCATTCGCTGCGCCACGCCGCCACCAACTGACCGCTTCACTGATGATCCACTGGTAGTCAAGAGCGCCCACATACCTTGTGGCCATGACTGATGTCGTATTCCTTCACGGCCTCTGGGTATCCCACACATCGTGGCAGCCCTGGGTGGATCGTTTCGCCGCCGAGGGCTTTCACGCGATCGCGCCGCGCTGGCCCGGTGAAGCGGAGACGGTAGCCGCCACCCGCGAAAACCCGAACGCACAAGCCGGTTTCGGTTTGCGTCAGATCACCGATCACTTCGCGGCGATCATCGAGCAGTTCGATACCCCGCCCATCGTTGTCGGGCACTCGTTCGGTGGTCTGATCGCCCAACTGCTACTCGGCCAGAACAAGTTGGCCGCCGCGGTCGCCATCAATCCCGCTCCGATCAAAGGCATCCGGGCGCTCCCACTTGCGCAATTGCGCTCGGCGTTCCCGGTGCTGGGTAACCCGCTCAACCGCGGTCGCGCCAAAGGACTGACTCGCGGACAATGGCGCTACGGTTTCGGCAATGCGCTGAGCGAGACGAAATCCGATGCGCTGTGGGAACAATGGGCGATCCCGTCGCCGTGCAAGCCGCTCTTCGAAGTGGGGACGGCCAACTTCGTGCCGAACTCGGCCGCGACCGTGGACACCGCGAACACCGGGCGCGGACCGCTGCTGATCACCGGCGGAACCGAGGACCACACTGTGCCCCTGGTCACCGCGCGGGGAGCGTACAAGCGATACGCGAAATCGTCGGCGATCACCGAGTTCCACGAATTCACCGGCAAGGGGCATTCGCTCATCATCGACCAAGGCTGGCCGGAGGTCGCCGACGTTGCGCTTACCTGGCTGAAGGCGCAGAACCTCCGGGCTTGAGCCTCAGGCCGCGAGGTCGGTGTAGGTCGTCGTGCGCTGGCGCGCCGGACGGCCGATACCGGCGGCGATGGCCATCAACTCCTCGGCGGACTTCGCCGAGCCGTTCTCCGAGCCGGCCATCCGCGAGATGGTCTCCTCCATCAGCGTTCCGCCCAGATCATTGGCGCCGCCCTGCAGCATCACCTGCGTGCGCTCGGTCCCCAGCTTCACCCACGATGTCTGGATGTGAGAGATCCGGCCGTGCAGCATGATTCGCGCCAGAGCGTGCACCGCCCGGTTGTCCCGGTGCGTCGGCCCCGGACGAGCGCCGCCCGCCAGGTACAGCGGCGATGACTGGTGCACGAACGGCAGCGGCACGAACTCGGTGAACCCGCCGGTGCGGTCCTGGATGCCCCGGAGCACGTTGAGGTGTCCCACCCAGTGCTTGGGAGTGTCGACGTGGCCGTACATCATCGTCGAGCTCGAACGCAGCCCCACCTCGTGCGCGGTGGTCACCACGTCGATCCACTCCGAGGTGGGCAGCTTGCCTTTGGTCAGCACCCAGCGCACCTCGTCGTCAAGGATCTCCGCGGCGGTACCGGGGATGGAACCCAGACCGGCTTCACGCAGCGAGGTCAGCCATTCCCGCACCGAGAGGCCGCTGCGGGTCACCCCGTTGGCGATCTCCATCGGTGAGAACGCATGGACGTGCATCGACGGCACCCGCGCCTTGACCGCCCGCACCAGGTCGGCGTAGCCGGTGACCGGCAGTTCGGGGTCGATCCCGCCCTGCATGCAGACCTCGGTGGCCCCGGCGACGTGGGCTTCCCAGGCCCGATCGGCAACCTCGGAGGTGGACAGCGAGTACGCGTCGGCGTCGCCCTTGCGCTGGGCGAACGCGCAGAACCGGCAGCCGGTGTAGCAGATGTTGGTGAAGTTGATGTTCCGGTTCACCACGAACGTCACGTCATCGCCGACCACGTCGCGGCGCAGCGAATCAGCAAGGGCGGCAACCGCATCCATCGCCGGACCATCGGCGGTGGCCAGGGCCAGGTATTCGTCGTCGCTGCAGCCGCCCGGGTCACGCTCAGCCGATCTCAGGGCCGCCAGCACATCGGTGTCGATGCGCTCGGGCGCGCGGGCCGCCAGCTCGGAGACCTTCTCCCGGATGGACTCCCAGTCCCCGAACGCGCTGCCGAGATCGCTGCGGGTCTCGGTCAGCCGGCCCTCGGTATCGATGGCCGAATGAAGATCGGTGCGGCCCAGCGACTCCGACGCCTCGTCGGGTTCCTGCCAGGGCCGGCCCACCGGCTTGGTGTCCAGCGCCCATCCGGTGTCCGGATCGGCCAGCGCATCCACATGGCCGCGCACCCGGGGATCGATCCACGCCGCACCCGCCTGCACGTACGACGGCTGCGCGGTCAGGCGTTCCACCAGTTCGTAACCCGCCGCGGCAGTCACGTCGGCCAGCTCGTCGAGGGCGGGCCACGGCCGCTCCGGGTTGACGTGATCGGGCGTCAGCGGCGACACCCCACCCCAGTCGTCGACACCGGCCCCGACCAGCGCCAGGCATTCCTCTCGCGACACCAGATTGGGGGGCGCCTGGATACGCATCTTCGGGCCGAGCACCAGGCGACTGACGGCGATGGTGGCCAGGAAGTCGTCGATGCCCGCATCGGGTACCGACGCCATGGCGGTGTGGTCCTTGGCCCGGAAGTTCTGCACGATCACTTCCTGGACGTGGCCGAACTCCTTGTGCGATCGCCGGATCGCATGCATGGTCTCGGCGCGCTCGGTCAGCGTCTCACCGATGCCGACCAGCAGGCCGGTGGTGAACGGGATGGACAGCCGGCCCGCGTCGTCCAGCGTGCGCAGCCGCACGACGGGATCTTTGTCCGGGCTGCCGTAATGCGCCAGCCCCTTGGTCTCGAACAGCCGCCGCGACGTCGTCTCGAGCATCATGCCCATCGACGGCGCGACCGGCTTCAGCCGCGACAGCTCGGTCCAGCTCATCACCCCGGGATTCAAGTGCGGCAGCAGCCCGGTCTCCTCGAGCACTCGGATCGCCATGGCGCGCACGTAATCCAGGGTGGAGTCGTAGCCGCGCTCGTCCAGCCACTGCCTGGCCTCGTCCCAGCGCGCCTCAGGACGGTCACCAAGGGTGAAAAGAGCTTCCTTGCAACCCAATTCCGCGCCCCGGCGGGCCACGTCGAGGATCTCGTCGGGCTCCATGAACATGCCCTTACCCTCGGCACGCAGCTTGCCCGGCACCGTGACGAAGGTGCAGTAATGGCAGGTGTCGCGGCACAGATGGGTCACCGGGATGAACACCTTGCGCGAATAGGTGACCGGCAGGCGCCCACCCGGGCCCCGGCGGCCTGCGGAGTCCAGCCCGGCGTCGCGGACCCGGGCCGCGCTCGCGCACAAGTCGGCGAGGTCGTCACCGCGGGCGGTCATGGCGATCGCCGCCTCGTCGACGTTGAGGGCGACACCGTCGCGGGCGCGCCGCAGGACGCGCCTCAGCGCAGCGGGTGACGGAGCATCAGACCGCTGCGGAACCACCGGTGTGGGCAACGGGCTACTTGGCTGCGAGTTCAGGGCCACTCCCCGGTAACCGCCGACAGCAAGGAAATCATCCGCACGTCCCACAATCTGAAACTCCGGCGACTGACATGCTGCACACAGTAGTCCTCGCGCGGGGCCGCGCGGCCGTGCCCGTCAGCCCCGCTCAGTGACCGGGACACGGCCGGGAAATCTGTAACACTTACGCGCGCGCAACGTAAGTTGTCAGTATTAGCTGTGCCTGAAGCAGGGGGTTCGCCATGACCGTGTCCGTACGTTCGTATCTGACCGCGGGGATAGCGGCGGCAGTCGTCGGCGCTGTAGCCCTGGCTCCCGTGCAGCCGTCGGTGCCGACCGCCATGTCGCTGGACTCCGTCCGCCTCTCAGCCTCGGTTCAGCCGCTGGTCAACCAGGTCAATGCCGCCGCAGCCACCATCGGCGCGCCCGACGTCGTTGCCGCCCCCGCCCAACCGGGAGCTCACAAGACGGCGCAGGCGAACAACAACGCCTCGGACGCGATAGATGCGGCCTATCAGTGGATCCTCTACTGGGGCAATTATTTCGCCCTGGACCTGGGCCCGTATTTACTCGGATGGATCCCGTTCGGCTATCTCATCAGCGACCAGATCTACATCTGGTACCCCAACTTCACTATCCCGGTGGCCAACAGCGTCGTCTACGATTTCCTGGACCCGGTGGTCAACGACTTCTGGAACCCGACCGTCTGGCGCAACGGGCTGACCGCGATCGCCCAGACCACCCTGAACAGCCTCGGCGTGGTCGGCACCCAGGAGGTCGCGTACTTCTGGAGCCTGCAGTGGTTCCCGTTCCCCATCCCGCCGCTCCCGCCGCTGCCGTTCGCCGCGCTGAAGACGCCCGCCGCGGCAGCGAGCGCAGCCTCCGCCGTCGAGCAGAAGACCGAAACGCCGACCGCCAAGTCCGGCCTCGCCCATTCCGGACGTCCGCAGGCGGTCACCCAGACGGCCGACGCAGCCGACGACACAACGGTCAGCGCCCAGGCGGTCACCGACACCACCGCATCGCAGGACGCCACCACCCCGAAGACCGTCAGCGCCAACAAGTCCGCCAAGGCCGGCAGCAACGCGGGCTCGGACAAGGGTGGCTCGACCAAGTCGGGCACCAACTCCGGCGCCAAGAAGTCGACGGCCGGTTCGGCGCGAAGCAAAGCCGCGAAGGGCAACAGCTAGCGGGTGCGCCGCCACAGGAAGACCGCGGGCGGCCCCGCGCCCAACGCCAGGAAGATCAGCACCGAGTAGGCCATCACTCCGGGGCCGCCGAAGACGATGTCACCGCCCGGCCCGCCCAGGGTCAGCGCCGCGACCGTGAACAGCCACGTCATCAGCGGTAGCGCTGCAAGCCGGTCGGAGTCCGTCCAGTAGCCGGCCGCCCACACCAGGGCGAGGTTCACCAGACCGCTGACCAGCGCGCTTATCGGCAGCGGCACCCCGCCCAGATAGAGCGGCAGGAACAGCGCGCCGGCGACAGCCGAGAGGACACCGTCGACGGCCAGCAGAGCGAGTACCACCGTGCTGATGGCCGGGTCGGTCGTTTCGGAGGTTCGGGGTGGCTTCACCAATCTATTGCCTGAAGCCGAGTCCGCCGAGAAGGTCGGTCTCCCAACCGGACTCGTTGGTCGGACCCGCCGTGCCCTCGACGAGCACATAGTGTTCGGCGGCCAGCACGGGCAGCACGAGTTTGTTGGACAGCGTGAACGCCCGCCTGGTGGGACCGACCAGCATCTGCGTGGCGTGTGCGGCGATCGCATCGACCTTGGCTTCGACGTGCTCGGGCGCCTCGACGATCGCGGTGATCTTGTCGTCGGGGAATCCGAATTCGACGTCCGGGGGCGGCATGATCCAGTCGGCCAGCACATCGTCGGGGCCGAGTGCGTTGACGCCGTCGCGAAAAGCGCTGGCGCAGATGACACCCCAGTAGAACTTCGGCACCGTCCACGTCGCGGCCGCGACCGCGGCGGTGGTGATCTTGTGGGTCTGCACGTGGTCGGGGTGGCCGTAACCGCCGCCGGGGTCGTAGGTGGCGACGACGTGTGGGCGCAGTTCGTCGATCACGTCGGCCAGCAGACCGACGGCTTCGTCGACCTCGGCGTCGACGAACTTGGTGTGCTTGCGAGCCGGGGTGCCGGGCATGCCCGAGTCGCGCCACTTGCCCGCACCGCCGAGGAACCGCGGGCCGGGCAGGCCCAGCGCCTGAAGGGCCGTCGTCAGTTCCCCGATTCGGTAGCCGCCCAACTGATCCGCTTCGTCGACGGCGAGCCGCACCCAGCGGTCGTCGATGATCTCGCCCTCTTCACCGAGGGTGCAGGTGACGACGGTGACCTCGGCGCCGCGTTGCACGTAGCGCGCAATGGTGACCCCGTTGTTCATCGTCTCGTCGTCCGGGTGTGCGTGCACGAACAACAACCGCGGTGTCTCCTGCTCAGCCACGTCGGCCACCCTACCGCCGCAGGTGGCATAGATTCGGCGCGTGAACCGGCGCCACCTGGAGTTCGGCTGCGCGGTCGTCGCGATCGGGCTGCTGGCCGGGCTCGCCGGCGCCGCCACCACCCTGCTGCTGCACGCCGTCGAGCACCTCACGTTCCACTACAGCTTCGGAACCCTGCTGGACGGCGTGACGGGGTCGAGCCCGGTGCGCCGCGCGATCGGCCCCACGATCGGCGGCGCGCTCGCCGGCCTCGGCTGGTGGCTGCTGCGGCGACGGACCCGGGTGCCGTCGTTGTCGGACGCCATCGACGCTCCCTGCCCGTTGCCGCGGCTCGCGTTGTCGCTCGACGCCTTCCTGCAGGTGCTGTTGGTGGGCGCCGGTGCGTCGCTCGGCCGGGAGGGCGCACCCCGCCAGTTCGCCGCCGCGCTCGGCGATCTCGGCACCTCGAGGTGGGCGCTCACCGACAGCGATCGAAGAATCCTGCTCGGCTGCGCGGCCGGTGCCGGCCTGGCGGCGGTGTACAGCGTGCCGATGGGCGGTGCGCTGTTCGCGATCCAGATCGTGCTGCGCAGCTGGAGCCTACGCACGGTAGGGACGGCGATGATCACCTCGAGCATCGCGGTGGCGGTGGCTGCGCCGGTCACCCATCTCGAGGTGCCGCTGCACTGGCCCGATCCCGAGCTCTCCTATCTGCTGACCGGATTCGCCGTGCTGATCTCCCCGCTGGCGCTCGCGGTGGGCCGGGGCTTCAACCGGCTGATGCAGTACGCCAAGGCCCACCGCGTCGGCGACTCGTGGCTGCTGATCCCCGCCATCGCCGCCGCTGGGCTGCTGGTCGGTGTGCTGTCGCACTGGTGGCCCGAACTGCCGGGCAACGGCAAGAGCGTCCTGACCGTGAGTGTCGCCTCCGGGCTGACGCTGGCCTCGGCCGCAACCCTGCTGCTGCTCAAGCCGCTGGTGACCGCACTGTTCCTGCGCGCCGGCGCGGTCGGTGGCATGCTGACTCCGGCATTGGCGACCGGTGCGGCGATGGGTTCGCTGGTGGCCGCGGCGATCAACACCTGGACACCGGTGACGGTCAGCGTCCCGGCGGTGTCACTGGCCTGCGCCGCGGGCGTACTGGCCGTCACCCAGGGCGCCCCCACCTGGGCCGCGCTGTTCGTCTGGGAGCTGGCCCGTCCCCCGTGGTGGCTGCTGATCGTCTTCGTCGCCGCCGCGTATGCCGCCAGTGTGCTCGACGGTCTGCTCACGCGGCGCCGCGAAATTCAGGTGAACGAGCAAACCGATCACTGACAACCGCCGCCGGATCGGGTAGAAGGACTCAGGTGGAGAACGTGCCGCTGTCCCCGACCACCGATCCATCGCTTCAGGGCGCCATGACGCGCCGGCTGCTCCGGCGTTCGGTCGCCACCGGTGAGATCAGCCTGCCCGCCGTTCCCGGCCTGCTCGAGGCGTACGTGGCCATGTGCGCCAACCTGTTCGCGGCGTTGGGCAGCGAATTCAGCCTCGAGCAGATCGATGAACTCCGCGCCATCCTGCACGAGCAGCTGACCGAGGCGTTCGGCGCTTCACCGCGCTCGGAGATCGTCATCTCGTATGCGGCCCCGGTCGGAACGGTGCTGAACTACCACGTCAAGAGCCGCTGGTGGACAGTCGAAGGTGCGTACGAGAACTGGATCGCCACCCGCGAACCACCGCTGTTCGGATCCGAACCCGACGCGCGGGTGTGGGCGCTGGCCGGCGAAGCGGCCGATCCCCGCTCGTGTCCGATCCTGGATCTGGGTGCCGGAACCGGACGCAACGCGTTGGCGCTGGCGCGGCGCGGCCATCAGGTCGACGCGGTGGAGATGACGGCGTCGTTCGCGGAGAGCATCCGGGCGACCGCGCAGAGCGAGTCGCTGGCCGTTCGCGTGTTGGAGCGCGACATCTTCGCCACGCTGGAGGATCTGCGCCGCGACTACGGCTTGATTTTGCTGTCGGAGGTGGTGTCGGACTTCCGGTCGACTGATCAGCTGCGCGGGGTATTCGAGTTGGCCTCGCAGTGCCTGGTCCCGGGCGGTCGCCTGGTGTTCAACGCGTTCGTCGCGCACCGTGACTACACCCCCGACGACGGTGCCCTCCAGCTGGGCCAACAGTGCTACACCACGATCTTCACCCAGCCCCAGATGGCGGCGGCACTGGCCGGATCTGCGCTGGCACTGGTGTCGGACATGTCGGTCTACGACTACGAGAAGGACCATCTGCCGGCCGGGACCTGGCCGCCGACCAGCTGGTACGCCGAATGGGTCAGCGGGCAGGACGTGTTCGACGTTCCCCGCGATCAACGCCCGGTCGAGATGCGGTGGCTGGTGTACGAAAAAGCGACCACACCGCCGGCGTGACGCATCAGAATTAGCCGGTCTGTGCGTACGCAAATTTCCTCAGCTGCCCTTAAGGTACCGGGGCGTACTAATTGGGTTGGCTCACAAGGATTTTGTGCCCGCACCTCGGTAATCAGTAATTTTCGCCAAGAAAAATTCTCAGGCGGCGTCTTTACCCTTATCAGCCTATTCTCAGGTATCGTTCTCCTAGCCGGTGCCGCAAACACGGATTAGGGAGACGGCATGCGACGCGCGTTGGGGCCATTCCTTACTACAGGGGTGGCGCTTGTGGCGGCGACTGTGGTCGTGGCCAACCCCCTCGCGCCTCCATCCAGGGACATGCAGATCTCCACGACGCAGCTGTCCACCAGCCCCGATCTGCTGAGTCCGTCTGATAAATCCCTGCTCAGCGCGCTGACGCCCAGGTTGCCGAGTTCGGACATCGGCCCTGCGCTCGCGCAAATCCTGGCCGCACTGGCCGCGGACGCCGATCGGATCAGCCGCGAGGTCAGCTCGGCGATCAATCCCGAGCCCTCGATGGTCGCGGCCCTTCCCGAGCAAACTGCTTATCGGCCCGACTCGATAGGTTCCGGCTTCGTCGAGTCGCCAAATGCCACTCCTGCCCCATCCACCACGGGGTTTGTCACGTCCGTCGTCAGTTCCGACGTGGTGCAGGCGCTCAACGGCCTCGTCCTGGACACTTCATATCTCGGCGGAAAGGTCGTTGAGGCGGCCTACGCCGTGGTGGCCGTGATCATCCGCGTTCCGCAATTCGTCATTACCGCTGCCCTTGATCTGCTCAACGGTGACATCGCCGGCGCGTTGGACACCGTCAAGGCCGCAATCCGCGCGTTCTGGGGCCCGGGGCTGATCATTCTCGACGGCATCAGGGACGTGCTGTACGGGCGTCGGGCGCCGGCCATCCCGCCGCCCGCCGCACTCAAGAATTTGGTCGCCTCGGCGACCGCGAGCGCCGGGACCGAAGCCAAACCGGTCACCAGCGAGCCGGCCACCGATACCGCGACACCGGCGCCGTCCGCCCAGAACAACAAGGCCGGCTCCGCTCGCAAACCGGACACGACGCCAACCGCGGCCAGCCTGCGGCCCACCACCACGACCAAGTCGGCCGACTCCGGCAACTCGGGCACCGACACCTCGACCCCGACCAAGGGCCGCGGTGACAGCAAGCCGTCGACGGGCACGACACGCTCGACGGCGGGGTCGGCCCGGGACTCGAAGAACTCCTCCAGCGCCGGCTCGTCGACCGACTGACCCTGCCCGCGCGCCGAACTGGTTGACCGCTCAAGCACCGGCCCGCAACTTCTGCCAACTCGCCGTTTATCAGTTTGCTGTCGGGTAAGTTTCGCCTGGTCGGTACACCTCGGCGAAGGAGCCAGAAATGCCTGCCGCTGTCAGCTCGCTCTGCAAGACCAGCATCGCGCTCGCGGGGGCCGGCGTCATCGCCGTGAGTCCGCTGATCCCCAGCCACAGCGCGCCCGTCACCTCTGTGCACCTCCCCCGGATTCAGCTCACCGACCTGTCCGTCCCGGCGCTCGGCGCAATCCCCTACCAGATCGGCATCAACGTGCTCGGCGACATCCTCGCCGCGACGCCGATCCTGATCGGCAGCACGCAGCAGTGCGCCACCTACTGCCTGGGACCGAACACCCCGGCGCCCGACCCGACGTATGCGCCGTTCACCGGATGGGGTCTGGTCGGCCTGGGCAAGGGGCTGATCAGCAGTCCGGTCGCGTTCATCGGCGCGCTGCAGGCGGGCCGAGACGTCGCCCAAGCGCTCGGCGTCGCACTGCTCGCCGTTCAGGTGCCGATCGCCAACACCTTCAGCCTGCTGCTCGCGCCGCGCACGCCGTCCGGCGGGTTCGCGCTGCAGGCGACCCTGGACCGGGCGTTCGCGGCCTACAAACACGCCGTCGACTACACGGTCAACATCGCCGCCCAGGCGTTCGTCACCGGCCCGCTGACGGTGCTGGCCGGCGCGGTCAAAGGGACGACGGTGTTCGCCGGAACCCTGGCCCAGACCGGTGACGTCGCGGCCGCATTCGCCGCCGGTCGCGTCCCGATCCAGAACGCCGTCACCACCGCCTCCACCGACCTCGTCAACGAGATCAACGAGGGCCGCACGACGATCTACGCCGACCTCATCGGCGGCCCCGGCGTGACCACCCGGCCGATTCCGACCGTGCCGCCGCCGGCCGGCGCCGCCCTGCGCACAACCAAGACGACCAGTTCGTCGAAGGCGAGCCCGGCCAAAGCCGCCGACGACGGCAAGTCCACCGCCAAGAAAGGCGGGGTCGCCGGTTCGAAGCGCACGCACAAGGCCGCCTCGGCCCCATAGGGGTACTGCACAGCCGCCTACTGCGCGGCTTTGGCCCATCGGCCGGCGTCACCGACGATGCCGACCGGCACCGCCCCGCTCAGGCTGACGTTCTGCACGCTCGGGCCCACCGCGACGATCGTGGTGTCCTGCAGGATCGGCAGGACCGTCGACAAGTTCCAGAGCCGCGGTTCGACCAGGTTGATGACGTCGTCGATCTTGGCCGAACCATCAAGTGCGGCTTCGATATTGGGCTGGATGCTGCGATCGCAGATCCCCGTCAGGTTCGACGGCGCCTGCACCAGCGCACCCGACTCGGGCGCGGGCGGCAGCGGGCTCGTCGGCGTCGTGGTGGTGGCGTCGGGCGGCGGACTGGGCGGACTGGTCGAGGCGGTCGGCGACGGGCTGGCGGTCGTGCTGGTCGGAGCCGCCGTCGGAACGGGCGTGGCCTCCAATGCCGGGCAGCCGTAGCGCGAGGCCAGCGAAGTTGCCAGGTCACCGCCCGCGGCGTGCCAGCCGACGATGGCGTCGACGCGGTTGTTCACCAACGCATCCCCGTAGAGCACCGGCGGATCCAGCGCCAGCACGGTCGCGGCGATGCCGACACTGCGCAACTGATCGGCGGCGGTGTTGGCGACCGCCACCGCCGTCGGGTCGTTGACGGCCACGCCGATCACGAGCGACAGGATCTCGCCGTCCTTGCTGACCCGCCCGCGGGTGATCTCCGGCGGCCCGGGCTGCGGCGTCTCGGTGCGTGACCCGGCCGACGGCGGCGACGGCACCGGCGACTCGGTGGGTGTCCGGTCGATCTGGAAGCCGACCTGCTCGAGCAATTCCAGCGACCGCTGCTTGCCCAGCGCCGGCGGGGCGGTGGGCACGTAGCCCGGATCGCTCGGCGACCGCACCTGAGCCTGCGCCAGGGTGACGGTGTTGTCGCTGCCGGCGCCAACGGCGGCCAGCAGGTCCACGTCGAGCAGCCCCAGAATCGCTTTGCGCACAGCCGGATCCGACAATTTGGACTCGCGCGCCCGCAACGTCAGCTGCATGACCCGCGGAGTGACGATCCGCGCGGTACGCACATCCGGGATGGCTGACAACTGGGCGAACGCGGCGGCACCGCCGTGCACCTGCGCCACCTGGGTGTCGCCGTTGCGGATCGAGTCGGCCAGTGCGGCGGGCGCGCCGGCGCGGCGGAACAGGATCTGGTCGGGGTGCGCCGGCGGTCCCCAGAACCGGTCGTTGCGGGCCAGCAGGATCTCGTCGCGCTGGGGGTCGATGTTGTCCACCCGGAACTGGCCGGCCGTCACCGGCATCGCGCGGGCCAGGCCGGCCGGGAAACCGCCCGGCACATCCTTGACGATGTGCGCCGGCAGCAGATCGTTGAACAGCTCGCGCCACGCCGGGTACGGCTGCGCGAACGTCACCACCGCGGTCTTCCCGCCCTCGATGGACTGCACGCCGGTGATCAGGTCATAGCCCGCGGGGTCGACCACGCCGGGCTGGCTGACCATCTGGCGCCACAGGTACCAGAAGTCGTCGGCGGCGATCGGGGCGTTGTCGGTCCACGACGCTTCGGGGCGGATCTTGTAGGTGACGGTGAACGGGTTCTGGTTGGTCACCTCCGCCGAGACCAGCAGCGTGGGGTCCATCTCCCAGCGGGAGCCGGTCGACGTGGCCGGGTCGGGCACCGGCCGGAACGAGCTCGGCAGCACCAGCGCGCTGATCGCCGCGTTGACCGGGGACTGATCCGACAGCAGGTGCGGGTTGAACCCGGCGCCGATCGAGTCGATGCCCATGATGATCTGGGTCGCCTTGGGGGGCAGCGGCGCTGGCGAATTGGTGGTCTCGGTGCTCTGCGGGGCCGGTGGCGGGCTGACCGTGCAGGCGGCCGTGACCAGCACTGACAGCAGCACAGCCAGGGCTCGAAGGCTGCGTGGTCCGGTCGGCACGCCCCTCAGAGTAGCGATAGGTCGCAGGTCAGCCCCTGGCCTTGGCCCGTGACTTCGCCCGCGCCCGACTGGTGGCGTCCAGCTCGACCTTGCGCACCCGCACGATCTCCGGCGTCACCTCGACGCACTCATCCTCGGCGCAGAACTCCATGGCCTGCTCGAGACCGAGCTCCAGCGGCCGGGCCAGCGTCTCCATCACGTCAGCGGTGGAGGACCGCATGTTGGTGAGCTTCTTCTCGCGGGTGATGTTGATGTCGAGGTCCTCGGCGCGCGGGTTGATTCCGACGACCTGGCCTTCGTAGGTCTCCTGCCCGGGCTCGACGAAGAACTGGCCGCGGTCGGCGAGCTGGATCATCGCGAACGGGGTGATCTGACCGGAGCGGTCGCTCACCAGCGAACCGGTGTGCCGAGCCCGGATCTCGCCGGCCCACGGGCGGTACCCGTCGAACACCGCGTTGGCGATTCCGGTGCCGCGGGTCAGCGTGAGGAAGTCGGTGCGGAATCCGATCAGGCCACGGCTGGGCACGATGAAGTCCATGCGCACCCAACCGGCTGCGTGGTTGGCCATCTCTTCCATCCGGCCCTTGCGGGCGGCCATCAGCTGGGTGATCGCGCCGACGAACTCTTCGGGGCAGTCGATGGTCATCGCCTCGAACGGCTCGTGCAGCTTGCCGTCGACGGTGCGGGTCACCACCTGTGGCTTGCCGACGGTCAGCTCGAAGCCTTCACGGCGCATCTGCTCCACGAGCACCGCCAGCGCCAGCTCACCGCGGCCCTGCACCTCCCAGGCATCCGGGCGGCCGATGTCGACGACCTTGATCGACACGTTGCCGACTAGTTCGGAGTCCAAGCGGCTCTTGACCATTCGCGCTGTCAGCTTGTGGCCGGACACCTTGCCCGCCAGCGGCGAGGTGTTGGTGCCGACGGTCACCGAGATCGCGGGCTCGTCGACGGTGATGCGCGGCAGCGCGTGCGCGTGGTCGGGATCGGCCAGGGTGTCGCCGATCATGATCTCCGGGATGCCGGCCACGGCGACGATGTCGCCGGCGACGGCTTCCTCGGTGGGGGTGCGTTCGACGCCCTCGGTGACGAGCAGCTCGGTGATCTTGGCGTTCGTGATTACCGGGTGGCCGTCGACCTCGCGCATCCAGGCGACCTGCTGGCCCTTCTTGAGGCGGCCCTTGTAGATGCGGATCAGCGCGAGCCGGCCCAGGAACGCCGAGGCGTCCAGGTTGGTCACCAGCGCCTGCAGCGGCGCCTCGGGGTCGCCCTGCGGCGGCGGGATGTGCTCGAGCAGGACGTCGAACAGCGGATCGAGGTTCTCGCCATCGGGGTTCTCCCCGTTGGCGGGCTGGGTGGTGCAGGCGATGCCGGCGCGGCCCGAGGCGTACAGCGTCGGCAGGTCCAGCGCCTTCTCGGCGGCCGCCTGGGCTTCTTCGTCGAGGTCGGAGGCGACGTCGAGCAGCAGATCGTGGCTTTCTTCGACGACCTCGGCGATCCGGGCGTCAGGCCGGTCGGTCTTGTTGACCACCAGGATCACCGGCAGATGCGCGGCCAGCGCCTTGCGCAGCACGAACCGGGTCTGCGGCAGCGGGCCTTCGGAGGCGTCGACCAGCAGCAGAACACCGTCGACCATGGACAGGCCGCGCTCGACCTCACCGCCGAAGTCGGCGTGACCGGGGGTGTCTATGACGTTGATCACTGTCATCGAACCGTCGGGGTTGTGACGATGCACGGCGGTGTTTTTCGCCAGGATCGTGATGCCCTTTTCCTTCTCCAGGTCACCGGAATCCATGAGGCGTTCGATGGTGTCGTCACCACGGTGGGTCAGGGCACCGGACTGCCGCAACATGGCGTCCACCAGTGTGGTCTTGCCGTGGTCGACGTGCGCCACGATGGCGACATTGCGGAAGTCTCGGTTGTTCACGACCCTGATTCTCGCAGCGCAGGTGCCCTTTTGCGAAAACGAGGGAGGACCAGCAGGGCTGCACCGAGAAAACACACTGCCCCGAGGAAGGTGCCGAGGTTCGCCACCAGCTCGTCCTCGGTGATCCCGGTACGCCGCACGAATGCCCCCACGGCGGAGACGCCGAACGCGATCGAGCCGATCATGTTGATCCACTCCGCCTGCCAGTCGCGCGAACCGAACGCGATGAGCCCCACCGCGATGGTGGCCGCCGCCACCCCGAGCGCCGCGCTCACCAGGAACGCGACCGACCCCAACGCGTCCGGTGCCCACACGTAGTGCCGGCGCACCCCGGTCGCATGCGCCCACACCGCGGCACCGGTACTGATGTTGAACAGCACGGTGCCCGCGAATTGGATTGCCGCCGAGAGCCATTCGAGCTTCCACGGCGGTGTGGCGAGCGCCAGTTGCATCAAGGCCGCCGTGGTGAAGAACCAGGAACCGACGAAGCAGAGCCAGTTGGCGGCACCCGCACCGGCGACGGCGGAGAAACCGGGGACGGTCGCCGCGGCGAAGAAGGCCGAACCCACCGCGAACAGCCAGCATTGCCGCGAAAGTGTCGCCAGCGTCCCCACGCACGGCATTCCAACAGGCTTTCCACACCATTCGCAAACTCGGCGGAGTTACCGTGAATACATACCGTCAAAGGAGGTTCGGACATGACGGTCTACGAAGTTCTCACTGTTGCCCTCATCGTGGTGCTCGGCACCGCGGCGACGGCCGCCATCTATCTCGGGCTGCTGAACTGGATCGGCGCCGCGTACGTCGTCCGGTGCGCGGGTTGCCGCCACCTGACGGTCTCGTCGGACCGCCGGCAGCCGGAAACGTGCCCGCACTGCCGCCATCCCGTGCTCATGCACCCGGTGCACGCCGCGCATCACCCGCGACAGTTCGCCGATGTGCGGGTCGCCCGTGACGCCCTCAAGTACTAGTGACGCCCTCAAGCACTAGGGGTAGGACAGCAGCAGCATGACGCGCCCGCCCGGCGGTGCCGCGCCGAATGCGTCCGGGTCCAACCCGTAGTACGTGCGCTGGTCGGCGGTGATCTGATCGATGACCTTGCCGGTCGCGTGCAGCTCGCCGGTGGTGGCGTCTTTCATGACGCCACGGAAGTCGGGCACCGACATCGATTCGGCGAGCAGCAGTGCCTGCCCCCCGGCGTCCAGTTCGACGAGGATCCCGGCCCCGGCATAGTTGTTGCCGCCGCGTCCGGTACCGCGAGGCGCCCAGTACTGCGGCGGGGACGCCGGCGTGCCCTGCACCCGGCGATAGTCGCCGACGTGGTCGCGGGCGTCGGCGACCGTAACCTCGGGCAGCCGCGCAATGGTGCGTTTCTCGGCGATCCACATCCAGCCCAGCGGGATACAGACGATGGCGTACATCAGCACCACCAGCATCAGCACCGGTTTCCAGGCGATCTCCCAGCCGAGCCGTGGGGCCGACACCGGCAGACTCGAAAGCTCATCGTCAAGCTGTCGTCGTCCGAATCTGAAGACGTACCAAGCCAATACCCGCGCCAGCGCCATACAGCCGAGGATGACGAGACCGACGATGCCGGTGATGCGCCAGTAGAAGGTGCTGTCGCCCTGGTTGGTGGTAGCCGCGACCATGACCGCGGGGATGGGCGCGGTCAGCAGGAGCAGCAGCGCATACGACGGATGACTGCTGAGGTAGACGTAGTCGACGCGGGCTTGATTATTGGCGGCGTACACCGTGAAGTCGCCGACGTCGGCGTGCACCACCGGCGCCCACGAACCCTTCACGATCCTGGGCTTGACCAATGCGCGCACGAAGAAGAACCCGGCGATCAGGGCGACGACGAGCGCCCCCAGAAGGTGCCGGGCATCGACTCCCCCGTGCCCGGCACCCCGAACGCGCCGTGAATATCGATGGCCTTACCGATGAAGAACGCCAGCGGTAACGCGAAAAAGAGTTCCAGCAGCCAGATTTGGATGAGCTGTGGGATCCGGGAGCCGATCCGGTCGAACGCTAGGACCCGCTGCCAGATGAACCGGAGCACGCCCACGCCGGATCCTCAGCGCGAAACCGGTGCCGTTGGCGTGAATTCGACGGGCATGGCCTCCAGCCCGCTGACGAAGTTGGCCGGGCGCAGCGGCAGCTCCGCACCGTCGGCCAGCCGCAGATCCGGTAGCCGCGCCAGCACCCGGCGGGTCATCGCCGTCAGCTCCAGGCGGGCCAACTGGTTGCCCAGGCAGAAGTGGGTGCCGAAGCCGAAGCTGACGTGGTTGTTGGGATTGCGGTCGATGCGGAAGACATCGGGATCACCGAAGACCGTCTCGTCGAAGTTGGCCGATTCGAAAAGCAGCAGGATCTTCTCGCCCTCATGAAGGGCCGTGCCGTGAAAGTCGGTGTCGGCGGTCAGAGTTCGGCACATGTTCTTGATCGGCGAGGTCCAGCGCAGCATCTCCTCCACCGCCCCGGGCAACAGGTCGGGGTCATCGCGCACCGCCTGCCACTGCTCGGGGTGACGGCTCAGTTCGGCGGTTCCGCCGGACAGGGTGTGCCGGGTGGTCTCGTCGCCGCCGATGAGGATCAGCAGCGTCTCGGCGTAGATCTGCTCGTCGGTGAGCTGCTGACCGTCGACGTCGGCGGCGATCAGGACGCTGACGAGATCGTCCGCGGGTTCGCGGCGGCGCTGCGCGACGAAGCCGGCCATGAACTCGTTGTAGGCGGTCAGTGCGGTGGCCGCGGCCAGCAGCGACTCCTCGGTGGCCACCGAGCTCAGCGCCACCACCATGTCGTCGGACCACGCCAGCAAGGTGTCGCGGTCTTCGGGGGCCACGCCGAGCATGTCGCCGATGACGGCCATCGGAAGCGGCGCGGCCAGGTCGCGGACGAAGTCACAGGAACCGCGTTCACACACCGCGTCGATCAACGTATCGCACAGCGCGTCAATGGATTTCGCTTTGTCCCGCACCCGCTTGCGGGTGAAGCCGGCATTGACCAGCTTGCGCCGCAACAGATGCTCGGGGTCGTCCATGTCGATCATGTGCGGCAGCGGCGGAGTCGTCGGGCGGATCCCGCCCGCGTTGGAGAACACTTCCGGCTGCCGCTCGGCGTCGATCACCGCGCGATAGGTCGTGGCCGCGGCCAGGCCGTTGCGGTCGCGGAAGACCGGCTGGTGGGTACGCATCCAGCGGTACGCCTCGCGGACCGCGCCGCTGGCGTAGAACCGGCCGTCGGTGAGATCAACGTCGGCGGTGACGTCCGTGAGCACGCCCCAGATCATAGGGCGGCGAGCTCACGCGCCAAGGCGTTTCGCGAGCTCCGGTAGCCATGCCCGGTCCGCCGGGACCCAGTCCAGCGATCTCAGCTCGTCGGCCCTCACCCACCGCAACGCGCGATGGTCGTGTGGGTGGAGGTCACCGTCGGCATGCGTGACCAGATACGCCCGCAGGATCAGCGAGTCGCCGATCGGCACGTCCGCGCCGAGCCGCTCGCCGACGACGACGTCCACCCCCAGCTCTTCGCGCAGCTCCCGCACCAGCGCGTCGGCCTCGGCCTCCCCCGGCGCCACCTTGCCGCCCGGCAACTCCCACAGCCCGGCGAGTTCCGGCGGGCGTTGGCGCTGTGCCACCAGAAGCGTCGCGCCGGCGATCAGGGCTCCGGCGACGACGATCTGGCTCACGCCAATGAGCTTATGTGGTCTGGGTATTCGCCGAGACGACGGTCAGCTCGTAGTCGTTGGTCTGCCATCCGTTGAGGAAGGCGCCGATCGGGACGGCCATGTCCTGTCCATAACCCGGCCCGCTGTCGTTGAAGTACACGACGCCCTTCTTGAGGTCGACAGCGATCACCACGGCCTCGTGGAGCGCGGCGGTGTAGTTCGGCGTTGCGGGTGACTGGTATTTCGGCTGGGTGCTCCAGATGATGTTCGAGTCGACGGTGACCATCGTCGCGTTGCCGGCAGCCAGCGCGGCTTGCAGGTCACCCAGTGCGATCTGAGCGTCCGCGGCGGTGGCCCCGGTGATGCGGTTGCCGTTCTCGTCGTAGGTGCCGTACCGCTGGGTGGTCGCGGTGACACCCCAGTCGGCGTTGGTGTTCATCAACTGGACCGCGTCTTTGACCGCCACGCCGTTGGCGATGTCCTCGTCGAGGTACATCCGCCGGCCCGGGTAGACCACGCTGGCCGTCGTCTTGGCGAGGTTGACCATGGTCGCCTCGTCGGGCTCGACTCCGCTGACCTGTCCGACCGCCATCGCCGTTGCCATGAGCGTGCAGTTGTTGTAGCTCTGCTTCACCCACCACACACTGTTGGCCCGGTTGCCGTAGTAGCCCGTGCCGGGCACCGTCACCGCGATGACCCGCGCGACCGTGTCGGGTTGGGAGAGACCCAGCTTCACCGCGATGGTGTGCAACGCGTTCTGCAGCATGCCCAGCGCGCCGGGCAGGGCAGCCGCGGTTCCGTTGTCGACGGTGATCGTGAAGCTATCGGTGGTGCCCGGGGTGACCAGGGTCGGGTCGGGCGTATAGATGTACCGGCCGCTGGCCTGGTCGATGGTGACGGTGCCGTACCGCGGCTGCTGGCTGATCCCGTAGGTGACGCCGAACCCGTTGTTGCTCACCCCGTTGGCGTCGACCCTGATCGTCTTGCCCGTCCCGGACGGGTTGTACCACTGCGGCGACAAACTCGGCGCGCGGTCGAAGAAGATGTAGTTCAACTGGCGAGCCAGACCGGTGAACATCGACTGCAGGGCCTGCAGGGGCGATGCCGCCGCCGTCGCGCCGGCCGTGGGCGTAACCGTCCGCAGTGCAACCGAATTCACGCTGACAGCGGCGGCCGTTGCCTGCGCACCGTTGGCACCATTGGCGCCGTTCGAGCCGTTGTAGCCGCCCGAACCGCCGGTGCCGCCGTTGCCGACACCACCCCAGCCGCCGCTGGCACCGCCGCCGCCGGAACCACCGTCGCCGCCGCCCTGGCCACCGTCGCCACCCTTACCGCCGGTGCCACCGGTGGCGCCGTTACCGCCGTTGTAGCCGTTGCCGCCGGATCCGGCCGCACCGCCCCAGCCGCCGTTGCCGCCGTCGCCGCCGTCGAGTCCGCCCTGGCCACCGACGCCACCGTTACCGCCGTTGCCGCCGTCACCGCCGTTGCCGTTGACGCCGCCGTAGCCGCCGGGACCTGCCGCACCGCCCGTACCACCGCGACCGCCAGGCGCTGCGGCCCCGCCGGTTCCGCCATCACCACCCTTGCCGCCGTAGCCGCCAAGGCCGCCGTTGCCGTCGGGATCGGTCGTGTAGCCACCCCATTTGCCGACACCGCCGTTGCCGCCGTTGCCGCCTGCGCCACTGCGTCCCGCCGCGCCATTCGAGGCAATGACGAACAGGTACCGGCCGGCGCCCCCGGCACCGCCGTTGGCGCCGCCGGAACCACCCTGACCGCCGTCCCCGCCGTTGCCGCCGGGCGCACCGTCACCGACCGTGACGTTTCCGGGGTAGCGCCCGTTACCGCCCTGGCCGCCTTGGCCGCCCTGGCCACCGATTCCCCCGTTGCCGCCGTTACCGAAGACGAAGCTGCCGTTGCCTCCCTGGCCACCTTTACCGCCCGGGCCGCCGTCACCACCCGGGCCGCCGTCGACGGGTCCGATCGTCGGGCTCGTGCCAGGCACGCCCGTCTGTCCGACACCGCCACGACCGCCGTTACCGCCGGCGCCCACGAGCGACAACATCCCGACGCTGCCGCCGTTTCCGCCGTCACCGCCGCCGAAACCGCCTGCGCCGCCGGCACCTCCGTTGCCCGACCACAGTCCGCCTGCACCGCCGTGTCCGCCGTCGCCGCCGTGATCGCCGACGTCGCCGTACCAGGGGCTGGCACCACCCGTGCCGCCCGCGCCGCCGTTCGCGAAAAGTGAGAACAGTCCGCCGCTGCCGCCGTCACCACCCTTGCCGCCATTGGTGGAGGCACCACCGGTGCCGCCGGCACCACCGGTGCCCCACACCGACATCAACCCGGTGTTGCCGCCGTGCCCGCCGTCGCCGCCGGTGGCGCCGATCGGGATCGCGTTGCCGCCGTTGCCCGCTGCGCCGCCGTCGCCGTAGTACAGGCCTGCGGCGCCGCCGTTGCCACCCTGGCCGCCGGTGCCGTCCTCCGCGGCTTCGCCGGCGAGGACACCGCCCGCGCCACCCTTGCCACCATTGCCGAATATGCCGGCACTTCCGCCGTTGCCACCCGCGGTGCCCTGGGCGAATGCCTCGCCGCCGGCTCCTCCGGCTCCGCCGTTGCCTGCGACCAGGCCGCCTCTGCCGCCTTTACCACCGTTGCCGGCTTCCAGGCCCGCCCCGCCGGCACCACCGTTGCCGAACCAGCCGGCCGCGCCGCCGTTCCCCCTGTTGAAACCGGCGCCGCCGTCGCCGAAGATTCCGCCGTTGCCGCCGCGGCAAACCGTGCTGCCAGTGCAGGTGTCAGTGGTCCACGAGTAGCCGTTGCCGGCGATGATGCCGGCGTTGGGATGCTCAGCGGTCCCGTTGCTGAAGAAGATGCTGACCACGGCGTCCGGTGTGGGCAACGCCGCCGCGGAGGCTTTGGGCAGCGTCACCTTCGCCGCCGCTGTGGTCTTGGGGGTGATGTCCGGTTGGCTGGCGGCGGGTTCGGCCGACTTCGCCGTGCGTGTGTTCGACGACGTGCCGGCGGTGGGGCCGACTGGGGTCTTCACCCGCGCCTTGGGTCCGTGCTGGCCGGTGGATTTCGTTGCGCCAGAAGATGAGGCACTCGAAGCCTTGTCGCTGGCCGAGCCCCCGGTGTCAGCGGACGCCGTCGCGGGCATCGAGGCCAGTGCCGCGCCGATACCGAGCGCGACCGCCGATGCACCGAGCCAGCCACCGAACTCCACGGGCAGTGCCCGCAACCACGCGGGCCGTCGGGTGATCGTGGACATGGCAGAGGAAATCATCAAGACCCCCGAGGTTGATGTGCGAATGCCACCAGCCTGTCCCGCGTCTTGAGACGGCATCGAGCAACGCTGGCAACCTAACATCACTTACGCAGACACGTCCCGCAATTGAGACAGATGTCCCGGTCTGCCTACGGCCTTTCGCCGGAGTGTCGATGAGAGAAGACTCGAACCATGCCACTAACCGATGAAGAGATTGACTCCGCAATCAAGGGTCTCGACGGCTGGGAGCACGCCGACGGCGCACTACGCCGTTCGGTGAAGTTCCCGGCCTTTCTCGCCGGCATCGACGCCGTCCGCCGCGTCGGCGAACACGCGGAAAGCCAGGACCATCATCCCGATATCGATATTCGCTGGCGGACAGTCACTTTCACCCTGGTGACCCATTCCGAAGGCGGAATAACCGCGAAGGACGTGCAGATGGCGTCCGATATCAACGGGATTGTCGACGACCGCTGACCGCGATCCAGGCCAGCGTGGCCAGCGTCGCCACGGCGTAGATCAACCCCGCCCACGCCAGGTACCAGGGCCTGCTGATCTGCCAGATCGTGGGCTGGGCGAAGCTGAGCAGCCACGGCACCCCGACCACTGTCAGCGCCAGCCAGCCGTAGCCGAGCACCTTGGCGCCCAATCGATTTCGCCACGGTCCGTGCAGGAGCCAGATCATCAGCGGCACCAACCACACCCAGTGATGAGTCCACGAGATCGGCGAGATCAGCAGGCCGAAGAGCTGCACCACCAGCAGGCACCCCAGCCGGTCCGAGTCCAGCGCGCGCCACGCCAGCAACGCCAGGACCGCGGTCACCGCGATCGCGGCGAGCACCACCGGGCCGTAGCCGGCGTCGTGGCCGAGGATGCGGGAGATGGCTCCGCGCCACGACTGATTGAACGAGGTTCCGATCGGGCCGACGCGCCGCGCGTCGCCGAGCAGATCGGTGAAGTAGAAGCGGGCCTGCTGACCGATCACCGCCACCGAGAGCCCGACCGTGCCGAAGAACACCACCGCGGAGAACACCGCCGCGCCCCAGCGGCGCATGCCCAGGAAGTAGAGCCCGGTCACGGCCGGCGTCAGCTTGATGCCTGCCGCGAGCCCGACCAGTAGACCCGACAGCCACCAGCGGCTGCTGTAGACCGCCCACAGGACTGCCAGCACCAGGATGACGTTGATCTGGCCGTAGTCGAAGTTGCTGCGCAGCGGTTCGAGCCAGATCGCGACGGCGGTCCAGATCATGGCGACGGCGCGCCCGCCCGTCGCGGGCACGCCCAGGAGCCGCTGGCTGACGCGGACCACGCCGTAGAGCGCGGCGATGATGCCCAGCTGCCAGCAGAACGCGACCAGCCCGAAGGGCAGCAGGTGCAACGGATAGAACACGAGCGCCGCGAACGGCGGGTACGTGAACGGCAGCGGGAAGTCGGGGGTCTGGTCGGCGTAGACGTAGGAGTACAGCGTGCCGGGGTGGTCGAGCGCTCCCGCACCGCCGAGATAGACGTGGAGGTCGACGAAGTTGGCGCCGTTGGGCGCCAGGTAGGTCCACCCCAGTCGTGCGGCCACGCTGACGATCAGCAGCACCGGGGCCAGCCAGGCTGGCCGCGCCGGGGCCTTCGTGTCCACGTGGCGACTGTAGCGACGCAGCGAATCCGGCGCGCTGACAGGCGGTACGCGCACGTGAGCGCGCCGAACTCGATTCCGGTCCGGACGGGCCCGCGCATCACACAAGACCATCACTGCCGTAACGGTTGCATAAACACCACACGTGTCACTTGAGTAACTCTAGTAACGGACTACCTTCGGGTTAGACCTGCACTCGAGGGATTGGGATGACCATGTCACGTAAATCAAAGCTGTTCGCCGCCAACATAATTGGTGCTGCCGGGCTCTGCTCGGTCGCGCTCGCACTGAGCCCGTCGGCCGCCGCCGACCCCGGCGTCTCACCGGCTGTTCCCGGCGTGCCTGCACTGAACATGTTGCAGCAGTTCGTCACGAACCCGGCCAGCGCCGCGGCGATCCTGCAGTCCGCCGCGACCGCTCTCGGCGGCGCGTCGGCTCTCACCGGCGCACCGTCGACGTTGCCGATCTCGCCGATCGGCGGCGCTCCGGCCACCGCCACCCTGCCGGGCATGCCGGCTCCGGCCGCCCCTGCGGCCGCTCCGGCGGCTCCTGCCCCGGGCGGGATCACCGGGGCCGTCGCCCCGCTGCTGAACCAGCTCGGAGTTCCCGGCGACCTGGGCAGCCTGACGCCGTCGGACATGCCGTTCCCGGTCAAGGTCGGCGACAGCCTGTCGGTCGGTAACCCGGCCCCCATCGCCCCCGTGGCGACCGGGGTCGCCGGACCGGCCGGTGTACCGCCGGCCAGCGGCCCGGTCGCGCCGACCACCCCGGGTGGCGCCGGCCTCGGCCAGCTGCTGCCGCTGTCCGCTCTGCCCTGACCAACCACCACCCGATGAGGGAGTTCACCGTGCCGCAGATCGCCAAGTTGGCAATTCTGCTGACCACCGCCACGTTCGTGGCCGCGACCAACCTGGCGTTCAGCCCGGTCGCGGCCGCGGACCCGGCCATCCCGCTGGATCCGGGTCAGCTGCCCGGCCTCGACGCCATGCAGATGCTCGGTCCGGTCGTCCAGCAGGCCGCGGGGAACCCCTCATCGGCGCAGTCGCTGCTCCTCGCGGCTGCTTCACAACTCGCTGGTGGCGCCACCACTCCAGGTGGCTCGGCGGCACTGGCACAGCAAGTGACCAAGTTCGTGCAGGAGGGCGGGGCCGCCGGCCCATCGGCCGCTTTGCCTGCGGCGGCTCCCCCGCCGCCCCCCAGGCGCTCGGCGTCGCGCACGGCACCACGCCGTTGCTGACGCCCGGCACGGGTAACGGCCCTGTCCCCCTGCCTGAACACCTCCCCGACGGCGCCGCACCCAGCTCGATCTTCGGCACCGAGGCTCACCTGCCGGTCGGCATCGACCCGGCGCATGCGGTCGGCCCGGCGCCGGAGGCGATGCCCGAGGTCCCCTCCCCGGTGACCGTCGTGAACCCGGCCGCGCCGCCGACCCCGTCGGCGACGCCGGCCGGTAACTCGATCAACGTCGCGACGCCGGCCCCGGCGCCCGCAGCGGCGACTCCGCCGAATTACGACCCGGCCAGCCCGCCCACCCAGGACTTCATGTACCCGTCGATCAGCAACGGCTGCCTGAAGGACGGCGGCAACGTGATCGCGACCGCGATCTCCGTCGCCGGGCCGGCCAAGATCCCGACCCCGGGTCCGGCTGCCGGGCAGACCGCCTACGTCTTCACCGCGGTGGGCACTCCGGCCCCGGCCGCCGAGCAGAAGCTCCCGCTCAACGTCACCTGGGTCAACCTGACCAGCGGCAAGTCGGGCAGCGTCACGCTGAAGCCCAACCCGGACATCAACTCCGCGGGCCCGACCACGCTGACCGCCATCGCCGACACCGGCTCCGGCAGCATCATGTCGACGATTTTCGGCCAGGTCACCACTGTCGACAAGCAGTGCACCTTCATGCCGACAATCGGTTCGACCGTCGTGCCCTGATGCGCGAAATGCCGCGCTAGGGTTGGGGATCGGAATTCCAACCCGACGGGGGTCGGTACCACATGGAGACGCTCGACCCGCTTGACGCGATGATGCTGACGGCTGAGCTGATCTCCAGCCCCATGCACGTCGCCGTCGCTCTGATCATGACCCCGCCCGCCGGGACCTCGAGCACTACGTTCATCGACGAGATCTACGAGCAGGCCCTGACCGCCTCCGATCCGGTCGACCCGCGGCTGCGCCGGCGTCCACACCGTGGCGTGGACACCGGCGGCCTGTGGGTGTGGCGCGAGGTCGACGAGCTGGACATGCGCCACCACCTGCACCGGCTGACACTTCCGCCGGATGCGGGCACCGCGGAACTCTGGGAGCTGGTGTCGGAGTTGCACGCCGAGCCGCTCGACCGGTCGGCGCCGATGTGGATGGCGTATCTGATCGACGGGCTCGAGGGCGGCAGGCTCGCGCTGTACATCAAGATCCATCACATCGTGATCGACGGCGTCGCGGGCCTGAAGATGATCGCCGACTCGCTGTCGGAAGATCCGGACCGGCGCGACATGCCGCCGTTCTACGCCGACGCCACACCCCCGAACCGCCCCACCGCCGCGGCCTGAATCCGTTGTCGGTGGTGCGTGACGTCGCCGGTGTCGCGGCGTCCGGATTGAATCTGGCCCGCAACGTCGCATCGGCGGAAGTTACCAACCTGGTCGGCGGACTGATCACGCCCACCATCGCGGCGCCGTTCGGCGCACCGCACACCCGGTTCAACTCCAAGCTGGGCCATCAGCGGGCCTTTGCGGCAACCAGCCTGGACCACAACAGAATTCGCGCCATCCAGCGCACGGCCGATGTCACCGGCAACGACGTCGTGACGGCGTTGGTCGCCGGTGTGCTGCGGGAGTGGCTGACCGCCCAAGACGAACTGCCCGAGCAGTCGCTGGTGGCGCTGTGCCCGGTGACGGTGCGCGAGCGCGACGCGGCCCCGGGCGACAACGGGCACGGCAACCAATTCGGCCTCGGGCTGTGTCCACTGGCCACCAACCGCGACGACCCCGCAGAGCGGCTGCGGCTGATCCACGAGGCGATGGCGGGGGTCAAGTATCAAGTTGCGGCACGGGGCCCGGGCGCGATGCTGATGGTCCTGATGCCAGCCGTCGTGCCGACGGCGCTGGCACCGCTGCTGCCGTTCAGCTCATGGGTGCGGCCCAGTTACAACCTGCCGATCTCGAATGTGCCGGGGCCGCCCAGGCAGAGTTACCTCAACGGGGCCAGCGTCGACGAGATCTACCCCGTGTCAGTGGTGTACGACGGGATGGCCCTCAACGTGACGTTGTGCTCCTACGCCGACCGGATCGGCGTCGGGTACATCGCCGACCGTGAGGTGATGGCCGACGTCGACGACCTCATTCCGCTGACCGAAACCGCGCTCGCGGAACTCGAGGCCGCCGTCGGGGTGGTCTGACCGCATCGAGATAGACCTGAGGGCGAAAATTTCGGCGAAACGTCGCTCTCAGGTCTGACTCGATGAAATGCCTAGTAGGCCATGAACAGGATTTCGTCCCGGCCGTAATCCATGCCGGGGTGCGCCGCGGCGAGGTGCTGCTTGGTGAGGTCGACGAGTTCGTCCTCGTCCTTGGCGCTGATCGCTTCGCCACACGGGCAGTTGATGTGAGTCTTCATGGTGTCTCCTATTTCTTCGCTGCGGCCTTCATCTTCTTCTTGTACGCCCTGACTTCCTCAAGCGACCCCTTGTCGACCACATCGGCGATCGACATGTGGGTGCCGGCCTTGCCGTAGTCGCCGGCCGCCTCGCGCCAGCCCTTGGGGGTGACGCCGTACTGCTTGCCCAGAAGGGCCAGGAAGATCTTGGCTTTCTGCTCACCGAAGCCGGGCAGTGCCTTCAGCCTGCGCAGCACCTCGGCGCCGTCGGGATCGCCGTCGAGCCACAGTTGGGCGGCGTCGCCGTCGTAGCGGTCGACGATCTCGCGGGCCAGGTCCTGCACACGCTTGGCCATCGATCCCGGAAACCGGTGCACCGCTGGAGTTTTCGAGAACTCTTGAGTGAAGTTCTCGGGGTCGCAGTCGGCGATCAGCCGGGGGTCGATGCCGCCGATCCGCTCGGCGATCTTGCGGGGCCCGGCGAACGCCGTCTCCATGGGGATCTGCTGATCCAGCAGCATGCCGGTCAGCAGCGCGAACGGATCCTCACTCAACAGGTCGTCGGACGCTGGATCTCCGGTGAGCTGCAATCTCGCCATGGCCGACAGTCTAGGACGACGATCGGATGGGTTCGGGTATCTGGGCCGCTCAGGTGTGCAATCGTGAAAGGCATGAGACGGGTGACAGGCGTGATCGGCCCCGGAGCGCAGGAGCGGGTGTTCGACGTAGCCCGGAAGTACGCCTGCCCCGTCCCGTAGGCGAGAACACGAGATGTCGGGTGCGGTAGCGCTCGCGCTGGCCGTCGCGCTCGCCGCGGCCGCGTTGATCGTCGGCGTGATCGCCGTGCTGACCCGCAGCGTGGTCACGACACCGGCCGAACGGACCGTGCACGCCGCGCTGCACACCGCCTCGCTGGCGGCGCGCTCGCTGCGCAAGGGTTTGGACGCCGACTCCGCGACGGGCGCCGCGCCGCACCTGCGGGGGCTCACCGGCTCGGACGGTGTCGCGCTCTACGACGGCGATACCGCACTGCTGGCACTCGATCCGCCCGGTGACGTGTTGTGGACGCCGGCCATCCTCGAGGTCTGTCACCACACCGCCCGCGACGCGATCTCCGGGCAGCGTCGGGTGCTCGCCCGCGACCAGACCCCCGCGGTGGTGGCCCAGCCGTTGCTCGACGACGACGGCATGGTCATCGGTGTGCTCGTCGTGGTCAACACCGCCGAACCGTCGCCGGGCATGCTGGGTGCGGTCGCCGAGGTTGCGCGGTACGCCGCCAGCCAACTCGAGCTGGCCGAGCTCGACGCGTCGCGGGCCCGTCTCGACCGGGCCGAGGTGCTCGCGCTGCGCGCCCAGATCAGCCCGCACTTCATCTACAACGCGCTCAACACCATTGCCTCGTTCGTCCGCACCGATCCCGACCGGGCCCGCGACCTGATCCTGGAGTTCGCCGACTTCACCCGCTACTCGTTTCGCTCCGCCGGCCCGTACACGGCGCTGGCCGACGAGCTGCGCAACATCGACCGCTACCTCACCCTCGAACGGGCCCGGTTCGGGCCGAATCTGTCGGTGACCCTGCAGATCGCACCCGAGGTGCTGACCGTCGTGGTGCCGTTCCTCGCGTTGCAGCCGCTGGTCGAGAACGCGGTGCGCCACGGCCTGGCCGGACGGCAGGGCGGATCGATCGAAATCATCGCTCGCAATGAGGGTTCCGACTGCGTCATCAGCGTCGAGGACGACGGCATCGGCATGGATCCTCAAGCCCTGCGCTCCGGGCACGGCGACGTCCTGGGCGACGGGGAGCAGGCCGCCCACGTCGGGCTGAGCAATGTCGACCATCGCCTGCGCGCGGCGTTCGGCAACGACTACGGTCTGGTGGTCGAGACCGCCCCGGGTGCGGGCACGAAGGTGATCATGCGGGTGCCCAAGTTCCGCGCGGGCGTACGGGTTTAAGGAGAACCATGGCAGGGCTGTGGGTGCTGGCGGTCGACGACGAAGCCCCGGCGCTCGACGAGCTCACCTACCTGCTCGGTGAGCATCCCGACGTCGCCGAGGTGACCGGCGCCGGCGATGCCACATCGGCGTTGCGCATCATCAACGAGCGCACCGTGGACGCGATCTTCCTGGACATCAACATGCCGGGGCTCTCTGGCCTCGAATTGGCCAGTGTGCTTGGCAATTTCGCTCACCCCCTGCCGTCGTCTTCGTGACCGCGCACGACGACAAGGCACTGGCCGCTTTCGAGGTCGGGGCGCTGGACTATCTGCTCAAGCCGATCCGCAAGGAGCGCCTCGACGAGGCGGTCCGGCGGGTGATGTCGGCGCGCGCCGCGGAGCCGGCCCCGCCCGCCGACGAGCCGCAGGCCGACACCATCCCGGTCGAGCTCGGCGGGGTCACGCAACTGGTGCGCTGCGACTCCATCGGCTGGGTCGAGGCCGAAGGCGACTACGCCCGCCTGCACGCCACGTCCGGCTCGCATCTGGTGCGAATTCCGTTGAGCACCTTGGAAGACCGCTGGCGCAGCCGCGGGTTCCAGCGGGTGCACAGGTCCTATCTGGTCGCGCTGAACATGGTGACCGGGTTGCGCACCTCCGGCGCCTCCACGATGGTGCGGTTGCGCGCCAACGGGGCGTCGGCGCCGGTCGAGCTTCCGGTCAGCCGTCGCCAGGCCCGCGAACTGCGCGACCGGCTGATCCGCGATCCGATGCGCACCTTCCGGCCGGGGACGGCCGATGACTAGGCCGGGCCGCCCGCAGCGCGAGCGTGTGGTGCTGGCCCACCGGCGCGGCAGCCGCCTTGTGCACACCCGGGTGGAGGTGCAGGAGCAGACCGAGGTCGGCGACGCGCTGGTGCGCGGACTGATGCGCGCCCAGCTCGGACTGGCGCTGCGACTGGCCGCCGTGGTGGCCGGCGGGATGGCGGCGCTGCCGTTGCTCAACGCGGTGTTCCCAGAACTGTCCGCCGCCACCATATTCGGGGTTCGGCTGAACTGGCTGACCCTGGCAGTGCTGGTCTATCCGGCGCTCTACGCGGTCGGCCGGCTGTTCATCAAGCTGGCCGAACAAGGTGAACGCGACTTCATGGGCGTCGTCGACGACGTGCCCGATGTCGCCGGACCGGCGGCTGCAGAAGGTCCGCAGTGAGCGGATCGACGGCGACGGCCCTGACCGCCGGCGGACTGATCGTGGCCGCGGTGGCGACAGTGGCCGTCGGCGCCTACGGCGTTCGGCTGTCGCGCACCACATCCGACTTCCTGGTGGCGTCCCGGACTGTCGGCCCACGGTGGAACGCCGCCGCGATCTCGGGTGAATACCTTTCGGCGGCCTCGTTTCTCGGGGTCGCCGGCCTGATCGCCAAGTACGGCGCCGACGCGCTGTGGTATCCGGTCGGCTTCACCGCGGGTTACCTGGGCCTGTTGCTGTTCGTCTCCGCTCCCCTGCGTCGTTCCGGCGCCTACACCGTGCCGGACTTCGCGGAGTTCCGGCTCGGCTCGCCGCGGGTGCGTCGGGTCGCGATGCTCGTGGTCGTCACGGTCTGCATCTTCTATCTCGTTCCCCAGTATCAGGGTGCCGGACTCGCCCTGAAAGCCCTTCTCGGCGTGCCTGTTTGGATCGGACCGCTGGCGGTCGGCGGGATCGTGATCGCCAACGTCGTCGGCGGCGGCATGCGCTCGATCACGTTCGTCCAGGCCTTCCAGTACTGGCTGAAGCTGACCGCGGTCGCGGTGCCCGCGTTGGCACTGCTCATGCACTTCGGGCACGAGCACCCCGCACTCGGCGGCCCGCTCCCACCCACGGTGGACCAGCCGACCGTCGTCAGCATCGACACCGACGTGGTCGTCACGGTCGCCGACCCGGCCGGTGTGACGGTGACCGGGCCGACCCACAGCGGCGCCCTGCACAGTCCCGGCGAGTACCGGCTGCAGAAGGGCACCACCCTGACGCTGGCTGCCGGAGCTCAGACCCCCGTCGTCGTCGGCGCACCCGCCAGCGGCTCGGAGTGGATCGTCAGCGGCGGCGGCTTGGGCGGAAAACATCCTCTCTACCAAGTGTTTTCCATCATGGTGGCGACATTCCTCGGCGCCATGGGCCTCCCCCATGTGCTGGTCCGCTTCTACACCAACACCGACGGGCGCGCCGCGCGCCGAACCGCGCTGAGCGTGATCGCCCTGCTGTCGCTGTTCTATCTGTTCCCCGTGCTCCTCGGGGTGTTCGCCCGGTTGTATGTGCCTCAGCTGCTCATCACCGGCAAGGCCGACGCCGCGGTGCTGCTGCTGCCGTCGGCCGCCGTCGCCGGGCTGCCCGGCGAACTGCTCGGCGCGCTGGTCGCGGCCGGCGCCATCGCAGCGTTCCTGGCGACCTCGTCCGGTCTGCTCGTCAGCATCGCCGGCGCGCTGTCCACCGACGTGCTGCGCGGGCGGGTCCGCGACTTCCGGATGGTGGCGCTGATCGCCGGCCTCATCCCGATTCCGCTCTCGGTCGTCGCGCCCGTCCTTGAGCTGTCGCGCGGTGTCGGTCTGGCCTTCGCCGTCGCGGCGTCCACCCTGTGCCCGCTGCTGGTCCTCGGCATCTGGTGGCGTGGGCTGACCGCGGCCGGGGCGATCGCCGGGTTGGCGGTCGGCGCACTGGCCTCCGGTGTGGCCATCCTCGTTGCGATCACCGGCTGGGTGGGCGACGACGTGCTCGGCGGCTGGCTGACGACGCTGATCGGCTACCCCGCCGCCATCACCGTGCCGCTGGCGTTCGCGACAATGGTGCTCGTCAGCCGCGTCACCCGGACCGACGTGCCACCCGATGTGGCGCGCATCTTCGCCCGCATGCATGTGCCGGAGCGCCTGGGCATGGGTCTGGAACGAGTCCCGCGCGGCTGACCTGAAACCGTTCAGCGCCGACCGCCAACCGTTCAACGCATGGTCCGCGCGCGCTCTAGGGCTGTGATGCACCTCTCAATAGCCTGTGAACACGACCGGAGTTCACACCTTTTCGAGCTGAGGAGCACGCGGTGTCCACAACCGACCTGCCGCCACGGGAGACCCATCCCAGCGGGGCCCAATACCTGGCCATGCAGGCCAGTCCCGAGTTTCAGGAGCTGCGCCGCACATTGCGCCGCTTCGTGTTCCCGACCACCGCGTTCTTCCTGATCTGGTACGCCACCTATGTGCTGCTGGGCGCCTTCGCCCACGACTTCATGGCCATCAAGGTGTGGGGCAACGTCAACCTCGGGCTGCTCATCGGCCTTGGCCAGTTCGTGACGACGTTCCTCATCACGGGCCTGTACGTCCGGTTCGCCAATCGCGAACTCGACCCACGCGCCGAGGCCATCCGCGCCGAGATGGAAGGCACGGCGAAGTGAGCACCACCGTCCTCGCCGAGGCAGCCCGAATCGGCAATCCGGTCATCAACATCAGCATCTTCGTGGCCTTCGTGCTCATCACGTTGTTCATCGTGATCCGCGCCAGCCGCACCAACACCAACGCCACCGAGTTCTTCACCGGCGGCCGGGCGTTCTCCGGACCGCAGAACGGCATCGCCATCGCCGGTGACTATCTCTCTGCGGCAAGCTTTCTCGGCATCGCGGGCGCTATCGCGGTATACGGCTATGACGGCTTCCTCTATTCGATCGGCTTCCTGGTGGCGTGGCTGGTCGCCCTGCTGCTGGTCGCCGAATTGCTGCGCAACACAGGCAAATTCACGATGGCCGACGTGCTGAGCTTCCGGCTCAAGCAGCGGCCGGTGCGGGTAGCCGCGGCCACCTCGACGCTGACGGTGTCACTGTTCTACCTGCTGGCCCAGATGGCCGGTGCCGGTGGCCTGGTCGCGCTGCTGCTCGACGTCCACGGCCGCACAGCCCAGTCCCTGGTGATCGCGGTGGTCGGCGTGCTGATGATCGTCTACGTGCTGGTCGGCGGCATGAAGGGCACCACCTGGGTGCAGATCATCAAGGCCGTCCTGCTGATCGCAGGCGCGGCCATCATGACGGCCATGGTGCTGGTCAAGTTCGGCCTGAACTTCTCCGACATCCTGGGTTCGGCGCAGCAGATGGTGCATGACGCCACCACCAAGGGCGTCGCCAGCCGTGACGTGCTGGCCCCCGGCGCCCAGTACGGCGCCAACACCACCTCGAAGATCAACCTGCTGTCGCTGGGACTGGCGCTGGTGCTGGGCACCGCCGGCTTGCCGCACGTGCTGATGCGCTTCTACACGGTGCCGACGGCGAAAGAGGCTCGGCGCTCGGTGGTGTGGGCGATCGGTCTGATCGGCGCCTTCTATCTGTTCACCCTGGCGCTGGGCTACGGCGCGGCCGCGATGGTGGGCCCCGACAAGATCCTGGCGGCTCCCGGCGGACAGAACTCGGCCGCACCGCTGCTCGCATTCGAACTCGGCGGGGTGATCCTGCTCGGGGTCATCTCGGCGGTCGCCTTCGCCACCATCCTGGCCGTGGTCGCGGGTCTGACCATCACCGCGTCGGCGTCCTTCGCCCACGATGTCTATGCCAGCGTGCTCAAGAGTCACAAGGTGACCGAGGAGGAACAGGTCAAGGTCTCCCGGATCACCGCGGTGGTGCTCGGTATCGCCGCGATCGGGCTGGGCATCTTGGCCAACGGCCAGAACGTCGCGTTCCTGGTGGCGCTGGCGTTCGCGGTGGCGGCCTCGGCCAACCTGCCGACGATCGTGTATTCGCTGTACTGGAAGCGGTTCAACACCCGCGGCGCGCTGTGGAGCATGTACGGCGGCCTGATCAGCTGCCTGGTGCTGATCGTCTTCTCGCCGGCGGTCTCGGGCAACAAGACCGCGATGATCCCCGGCGCTGATTTCGACTGGTTCCCGCTGGCCAACCCCGGCATCGTGTCGATCCCGCTGGCGTTCATCCTCGGCATCGTCGGAACGCTGACGTCGAAAGACGCCGGCGATCCGGAGCTCAACGCCGAGATGGAGGTCCGGTCGCTCACCGGTGTGGGCGCGGAGAAGGCCACACACCACTAGCGCCGAGCAGACACAAACTCGGGCTTCAGAGGACCGATCCGCCCGAGTTTGTGTCTGCTCGCCAGGAATGCGCACAGCGAGCTCGCGTTGACTATTCGCATGGCATCCACCCGCAGATCGTTCGCCTTCGCCCTCTTGGCCTACGCGTTCGCCGCGATCATGGTGGGCACCACGCTGCCGACTCCGCTGTACGCGCTGTACTCCGAGCAGATGCACTTCGCAGTACTGACGACGACGGTCATCTACGCCACCTACGCCGGCGGAGTGTTGTTCGCACTGCTGGTGTTCGGCGGCTGGTCCGACGCGATCGGCCGACGGCCGGTGCTGCTGGCCGGTGTCGGCGCCGCGCTGGCCAGTGCGGTGATGTTCCTGTTCGCGGATTCGGTGCCCGAGCTCTTGGTGGCGCGGGTGCTGTCCGGGTTGTCGGCGGGTGTCTTCACCGGCACCGCCACCGCGGCGGTCATCGAAGCCGCGCCGCCGAGCTGGCGGAGCCGCGCGGCGGCGGTGGCGACCATCGCCAACATCGGCGGCCTCGGCACCGGGCCCATCCTGGCCGGCATCCTGGCGCAGTACGCGCCGAGTCCGCTGAAGCTCACCTACCTTGTCCACATCGGTTTGATGGTGCTGGCCGCGGCCGCGATCCTGTCGGTGCCCGAGACATCGAGCCGCACCGGAAAGCTCGGCCTGCAACGGCTTTCGGTGCCGCCCGAGGTGCGGCCGGTGTTCATCACCGCCGCGCTGGCCGCCTTCGCCGGCTTTGCCGTCACCGGGCTGTTCACCTCGGTGGCGCCGTCGCTGCTGACCAACGTCATCGGGATCGGCAATCATGCGCTGGCCGGCTTGATGGCCGGCTCGATCTTCGGCGCCTCGGCGATCGCGCAGATCGCCGGAACCCGTATCGAACCGCAGCGCGCGGTCGCGCTTGGCTGCGCCATACTCGCGGTAGGCATGGGCATTCTCGTTGTCGCCCTGCACTATTCGTCACTGGCCGGCCTGATCGCCGCGGCCGTGGTGGCCGGGGCCGGTCAGGGCATCAGCTTCAGCCGCGGCTTGGCGGCGGTCGCCGAACGCACTCCCGCGGACCGGCGCGCCGAGGTCAGCTCCACCTATTTCGTGGTGGCCTACATCGCGATTTCGATCCCGGTGATCGGGGAGGGTTTCGCCGCGCAGGCGTGGGGGCTGCGCACCGGCGGCACCGTGTTCGCGGTCGCGGTCGGGGTGCTGGCCGTGGTCTGCCTGGCAGCCATCCTCTGGCAGGAATCACGCCCTGCGGCAGAGCTTTCCGAGCAGGCTGCCGGCTAGCCGCTCTTGCGGCGGAATTCCCGCCTGTTCTCCACCGGCCCGTGCGAGCGGGGCTGCTTGGGGCCGCTGTCCGTGTGCGCCGAGCCGCCCGCCGACTTCGCCTTCTTGCGCTCCAGCGCCTCACGGAACTTGCGCTTGTTGTCGTCCTGCGGTTCGGACTCTGATTCGGCCATGCGGTCAGACTAACCCGTGGGTCAGCGGATGCCGGGCGGCATTCCGTAGAGGTGCGAGATCGGCATCTTCAGCAGCACCCGGCGGTCGGTGACCATGGCGCGTCGGTAGTCGTCCCAGTCCGGATGCTCACCGGCGACGTTGCGATACAGCGCGACGAGCGCTTCGACGGTGTCGTCGTGGGTTCCGCCGCGGGCGGGCTGAGGATGGCGTTGCCGTCGGCGACGGCATAGGACCAGCCGTCGTCGGAGGACACCAGGATCGAGGCGCGCGGGTCGCGGCGCAGATTGCGGGTCTTGGCGCGCGGCTCGGTGATGGACACTTCGACGACGAGATTCCGCGGGTCGAAGTGATACGTCACGTTGGACAGCTGCGGGCGGCCGTCACGTTTGATGGTCGCGAGCACGCCAAGTGAGTTGCCCGCGATCACCGCCAGCAGCTTGTCGTCGAACACCTGACGGGACATCCCCCGAGCCTACGTCGCTAGCATCGAGAACATGACCCGCTACGCGGCTTTCCTGCGCGGTGTGAACGTGAGCGGAACGACCATGAAGATGGCCGACGTCGCCGCGGCACTCACCGCCGCCGGGTTCACCGACGTGCGCACCATCCTCGCCAGCGGCAACGTGTTGCTCGACAGCGGTGCCGCCGCCAAAACGGTACGCACGAAAGCCGAAGCGGCACTTCGGGATGCGTTCGGCTACGAGGCCTGGGTCCTGGTCTACGACCTCAAGACTCTTCGCGCCATCGCCGACGGCTATCCGTTCGAACCCGAGGTCGAGGGGCACCACTCGTACGTGACGTTCGTGAGCGACGAGAAAGTTCTCGACGAGCTCGCCGGCCTGGCGGGCGACGCCGGGCCGAAGGAGAAGATCGAACGCGGTGACGGCGTCCTGTACTGGCAGGTCCCCAAGTCCTCGACGCTGGACTCGGCCATCGGTAAGACGATGGGCAAGAAGCGCTACAAGTCGTCGACCACCACGCGCAACTTGCGCACTCTGGCGAAGGTATTGACATGACAACGGAAAAGATCGACGCCAGCCAGCTGGGCGGCGTCTCCGAGACCGCGTTGCTGACCCTCAACGGCCGCGCCCATCAGGCGAGCCTGCCCGGCGCGATCCTGCGCGACCCGATGGCCATCAAGGTCGTCGATTCCATCGACTTCGACTTCGACAAGTTCGGTCGCAAGGGCCAGGAGATGGCGCTGCGCTCGCTGGCCGTCGACTCCTGCGCCGTCAGCTATCTGCGCACACACCCGCAGGCCACCGTCGTCGCGCTGGCCGAAGGTTTCCAGACCAGCTTCTGGCGATTGAGCGATGCCATCGCGAATCCTCAGTTCCACTGGGTGTCGGTGGACCTGCCGCCGGTGATCGAGTTGCGGCAGCGCCTGCTGCCGTCGTCACCGCGGATCACCGCGCTGGCGCAGTCCGCGCTGGACTACACCTGGATGGATCAGGTGGATACCGCAAACGGTGTGTTCATCACCGCCGAAGGCCTGCTGATGTATCTGCAACCCAAAGAGGCGATGGATCTTATTGTCCAGTGCGCCAAGCGTTTTCCCGGTGGGCAGATGTTCTTCGACATGCCGCCGGTGTTCGTCAAGAAGCTCGCCCCGAAGGGCATGAAGTCCTCCAAGCACTACCGGGTTCCACCGATGCCGTTCAGCCTGAGCACCGTCCAGCTGGCCGACCTGGTCAACACGGTGCCGGGAATCACCGCGGTCCACGACATCCCGATGCCGAAAGGCCGCGGTTTCTTCTTCAACACGGTGTGGCCGGCGATCTGGAACTTCGGCCCGACGAAGCGCTTCCGCGGCTCCTACACGCTGCTGGAGTTCGGCTGACGGATCAGCCGAACGCGTTGTCCAGATATTGCAGCGCCTCCTGCTTGCCCAGCCCCAGCGCACGCGCGGCTTCCACGTAGGCGTGGGCGGCCGCGGCCATCGCGGCGTCGGCCGGATCAGCGCGGGCCACGAACGTTCCGAAACGGCCGCGGGTTTCGACGATGCCTGCGGTTTCCAGTTCCCGGTAGGCCCGCGCGACGGTGTTGACGGCCAGATTCAGCTGACCGGCCAGCTCGCGCACCGTCGGCAACCTGGTGCCGGGCGAGAGCCGCCCGTCCCGGATCCCCTCGATGATCTGTGTTCTGAGCTGATCAAACAGCGGCCGAGTGGCCTGTCCGTCGACGCGTAACCAGACCCCCAAATCCGACACATGCTAAGTATCGCCCAGACCGGCTATTTTGGGGGATGTGCGTATCGCGGTACTGAGCGGGGCGGGCATCTCCGCCGAGAGCGGCGTGCCGACGTTTCGCGACGACAAGACGGGTTTGTGGGCCAAGTACGACCCCTACGAACTGTCGAGCACAGACGGTTGGCAGAACCACCCCGAACGGGTGTGGGCCTGGTATCTATGGCGCCATCACCTCGTGCAGCAGGTCGAGCCCAACGACGGGCATCGCGCGGTGGCGGCCTGGCAGGACTACGCCGAGGTTTCGGTGATCACCCAGAATGTCGACAATCTGCATGAGCGGGCGGGCAGCAACCCGGTGCATCACCTGCACGGCAGCCTCTTCGAGTTCTGGTGCGACACCTGCGGTTCGCGCTACCACGGTCCGCTGCCGGACATGCCCGAGCCCGAGCTGGAGAAGATGCCGCCGCAATGCGAATGCGGCGGACTGGTCCGACCCGGCATCGTCTGGTTCGGCGAACAGCTGCCCGACGAGCCGTGGCAGGCCGCCGTCGAAGCGGTGGCCACCTCCGACGTCCTGGTGGTGGTCGGCACGTCCGGGATCGTCTATCCGGCGGCCGGCCTGCCGGATGTGGCGCTGGCCCGCGGGGCCGTCGTCGTGGAGGTCAATCCCGAGCCAACCCCCTGTCGGCGAATGCGACGCTCACGATCCGCGAGTCGGCCAGCACCGCGCTGCCGACCCTGCTGCAGCAGTTGCCCGAATTGTTGACGAACTAGTTCTTCGTCGCCCGTCCCAGTGCGACCTCATGCACGGGCAGGGGCACCCATGCCGGGAACTGCGCTTCACGGCGGGCGGTCTCGACGACGAATCCGGCGCCGGAGATCGCGCGCTCGGTGTCGCGGTGGGTGTGGCAGTTACCGGCGAACCGCGGCCAGATCGTGGCGTCGGCCAGCTTCTGCAGTTGACCGCGCCACCCGCCCGCAGCGATGTGCTCGAAGTAGCGCAGCTCGCCGCCCGGCTTCAGCACGGAGCGCAGCTGCCGCAGCACACCGTCGGGGTCGGCGACCGAGCACAGCACCAGTGAGCACACCACCGCGTCGAAGGGTTCGGTCGCCGGCATGGTCTCGACGGTCGACTCGATCACGGTGACCGGAATCCGGGCCGCCGCGGCGGCCTGTTTGGCCAGTGGCGCGAGGCGGGTTTCCGGCTCGAGCGCGACCACCTCGGTCACCGTGTCGGGGTAGAACTCGAAGTTGGTTCCGGTGCCCGCACCGACCTCCAGGACACGCCCGTGCAGCCCTGAGAGATTCTCTCGGCGGAGCCTGCGCATGGCGTGTGACTCGTGGGCGGACAACACCGTCCAGAAGCGGGCGAAAAATGGGTTGTCGACGGTCTGCTGTGACATATCTGTGATGTCCTCCCTGCTCAGAGCCACCCTAGTCGCAAGCGGTTTTTGGGTTCACGTGTGACCAACCTGACTTTTGAGTAAGGCACGACCTGACTCGGGAGTAAGAATTGCCAGGAAACTCCGAATCGGGGCTCAAAGATTCCTTAAAGGCGACTCATAGAGTCCTGGGTATGTGGATCGACGACACCAGTGCAGATGTCATCAAAATCGACTTCGACGCGCTGTATCACGGTGACTTCCTCGTGGAGGGTGATACCTCCGAGCAGTTCGAGGACAAGCCGCCGCTCGCCAACGCGAGCTAGAGCGCAGCGCCAAACGGCGCCTCACCGCTGATGCGGTGACGCGCCGTCCGGAGCTTGGATGTGGGTAGTGCCCGCCTGGGATCAGGCGGGCACTTTTGCGTCTTGGCTGTCGATCATTCCGGCCAGCCGTCCACCGATGATCTCTTCGGCTTCGGAGACGATCCGGGAGATCAGCTCGGCACAGGTCGGGATGTCGTTGATCAAGCCCATCGCGGTGCCGACGGTCCAAATGCCGGCATCGATGTCACCGTCGTCGAACACCTTGCGGCCGCGCACGCCGGCCACCAGATCCTTGACGTCCTCGAACTGCCCGCCACCCTTGAGGATCTCCACGACCTCACGCGAGACGACGTTGGAGGCCACCCGGGCGGTGTTGTGCAGGCTGCGGAAGATCAGCTCGGTGCCGCGCTCGTCGCCGGCCACGATCGCTTCCTTGACGTTCTGGTGAATGCAGGACTCCACCGTGCACATGAACCGCGAACCCATGTTGATGCCGTCGGCACCCAGCGCCAGCGCGGCCACCAGGCCGCGGGAATCGGCGAAGCCGCCCGAGGCGATCATCGGGATCTCGATCTTCTCGGCGGCGGCCGGGATCAGCACCAGGCCTGGCACGTCGTCCTCCCCGGGATGTCCCGCGCACTCGAAACCGTCGATGCTGATGCCGTCCACGCCCAGGCTCTGGGCCTTGACCGCGTGCCGCACCGACGTGCACTTGTGCAGCACCTTGATGCCGTTGTCGTGGAACATCGGCAGGTGCGGCGCCGGGTTGGATCCGGCGGTCTCGACGATCTTGACGCCTTCGTTGACGATCACCTGGCGGTACTCGTCGTAGGGCGGCGGATTGATCGACGGCAGGATCGTCAGGTTCACCCCGAACGGCTTGTCGGTCAGATCCCGGGTGCGGGCGATCTCGTTGGCAAGATCCGCCGGGGTCGGCTGCGTGAGCGCGGTGATGAACCCGAGCCCACCCGCATTCGCAACGGCGGCAACGAGTTCCGCGCGACCGACCCACTGCATGCCGCCCTGGGCGATCGGGTGCTCGACACCGAAGGTCTCGGTGAACTTGGTCTTCAAGCTCATCGGGGCGCCATCCGGATGGCACCGTCCAGACGGATCACCTCACCGTTGAGCATCGGGTTCTCGACGATGTGCACGGCCAGTGCGCCGTACTCGTCGGGATCGCCGAGGCGGGCCGGGTGCGGCACCTGCTGGCCGAGCGAACGCTGCGCCTCTTCGGGCAGCGAACCCAGCAGCGGGGTCTTGAACAGGCCCGGGGCGATGGTGCACACCCGGATCAGGCTGCGCGACAGGTCGCGTGCGATCGGCAGGGTCATGCCGACCACGCCGCCCTTGGACGCCGAGTAGGCGGCCTGCCCGATCTGGCCGTCGAAGGCCGCGACCGAGGCGGTGTTGATGATGACGCCGCGCTCCTCGCCCTTCAGCGGTTCGGTCTTGGCGATCCGCTCGGCGGCCAGCCGCAGCACGTTGAAGGTGCCGATCAGGTTGACCTCGACGACCTTCTTGAAGCCGTCCAGCGGGAAGGGACCGTCCTTGCCCAGGGTCTTGATGGCGTTGCCGATGCCGGCGCAGTTGACGTTGATACGCACCGGACCGAGCGACTCGGCGATGTCGAGCGCCTTGGTGACGGACTCTTCGTCGGTGACGTTGGCGGCGACGAACTTGGCCCGCTCCCCCAGCTCGGCGACGACTTCTTCACCCTTGAGGTCGATGACGACCACCGAGGCGCCCGCGTCGAGCAGCCGCTTGGTAGTGGCCAGGCCCAGACCTGAGGCACCGCCGGTGACGACGGCTACGGCGTCCTTGATCTCCACGAATGGTTTCCTTTCAGATACGTCGACCTACTGGTTGGTTGGGGACTATACCCAGTCGCGCAGGACTGCCTCGTTGTCGGCTCCCGGTACGCCGGGTGCGGCCGGGGTGTCGAGCGCGGTCCGGGAGAACCGGGGGGCGGGAGCGGGGAACGTCGAGCCCGCCTCGGTGTAGAAGGTGTTGCGCTCGGTGTTGTGCGGTTCGGTCTCGACCTCCGCGAACGACAGCACCGGCGTGCAGCAGGCGTCGCTGCCGGCGAACACCGTGGCCCAGTGGTCGCGGTCGTGCTTGCCGAAGGTGTCCGTGAGCACCGCGCGCAGCTCCGGCCAGCGGGGGATGTCGTTCTGGTCGGGCAGGTCGGCGTCTTTGAGTCCGAGCTTCTCGATCAGTTCGGCGTAGAACTGCGGCTCGATCGCGCCGACCGCGACGTACCGGCCGTCGGAACACTCGTAGGTGTCGTAGTAGGGCGCGCCGGTGTCGAGCATGTTGGTGCCACGCTCGTCGCTCCACATGCCCATGTGGCGGAACGCCCACATCATCTGGGCCAGCACGCTGGAGCCGTCGACCATGGCCGCGTCGATGACCTGGCCCTTGCCGGAGCGCTCCCGCTCCCACAGCGCGGACAGGATGCCGACCAGCAGGAACATCGAGCCGCCGCCGAAGTCACCGGCCAGGTTCAGCGGCGGGACGGGGCGTTCGTTGACCCGGCCGACGGCGTGCAGCAAGCCGTTGAGCGAGATGTAGTTGATGTCGTGGCCGGCCTGCTGACTGCGCGGCCCGTGCTGGCCCCACCCGGTCATGCGGCCGTAGATCAGGCGCTCGTTGACCTTGGCGCAGTCCTCCGGTCCGAGCCCGAGGCGTTCGGTGACGCCGGGACGGAATCCCTCGATGAGAACATCGGCCTTGGCGATCAGACCCAGGACCATGTCGCGGTCGTTGGGGTCTTTGAGGTTGGCGCCGACCGAGCGACGGTTGCGCATCAGGTAGTCGTTGCTGGGGGTGCCGGTGCCCTTGCCAAGCCGGTCGATGCGGACGACGTCGGCGCCCAGGTCGCCGAGGATCATCGCGGCATGCGGGCCGGGTCCGATGCCCGCCAATTCGATGACTCGCAAACCGTGCAGTGGTCCGCCCATAGGTGTCTACCCTCCAGTTGATTGATCGCCGCCTTAACTATTTACACCTGGCCCGACCCGTCGTGGGGTGCGCCCCCGCCGGGGCTAAGGTGCAGCCATGACGACCATCGACGCTTACACCGGTGTCCCGGAACTGACCGTGTCGCTCGACTGCGGAGTGTTGTCGGTGACGCTGAACCGGCCGGACAGCCTGAACTCGCTGAACGCGATCATGCTGCGCACGCTGGCCGATGTCCTCGAGCATGCGGCCGGCGATGCGGCGGTCCGGGCCGTGCGGCTCGGCGGGGCCGGGCGCGGGTTCAGCTCCGGTGCGGGCATCAGCGCCGAGGATCAGTCCGAGCGCCGCCCGGACACGCCGGACGAGGTGCTGCAGGAGGCGAACCGCGCGGTGCGCGCGATCGTGCACCTGCCCAAGCCGGTGGTGTCGGTGGTGCACGGCCCGGCAGCCGGAGTCGGGGTGTCGCTGGCGCTGGCCTGCGACATCGTATTGGCTTCGGAGAAGGCGTTTTTCCTGCTGGCGTTCACCAAGATCGGCCTGATGCCCGATGGCGGCGCCTCGGCGTTGGTGGCCGCGTCGATCGGGCGGGCCCGCGCCATGAAGATGGCGCTTCTGGCCGAACGCATTTCGGCATCCGACGCGCTCGACTTCGGTCTGGTCAGCGAGGTGTATCCGGCCGACGAGCTGGAGGCCGGGGTGGCCGCGGTGCTCGAGAAGCTGGTGTCCGGCCCGGCGATCGCCCTGCGCAAGACCAAGCAGGCGATCAACGCCGCGACGCTCACCGAGCTGGACAACGCCATCGGCCGCGAGAGCGACGGACAGATGGTTCTGTTGAACTCCAAGGACTTCCGCGAAGGAACCCGGGCGTTCCAGGAGCACCGCTCGCCGACCTTCACCGACGACTAGCCCGGCCGGCGGGGCCGTACCACTCTTTTCCAGAACGCGATATCGCCGGTGATATCACGTTCTGGAAGAGCCACTCCCCCTCGACGCCGCTGGGGTCAACGGCCACCCGGAAATGTCGGACCTCCTGGCCATCATGGGGCGATGCCGAACTACACCTACCGCGCCGAATGGTCTGACGACTACTGCCAGTACCTCGGACTATGCCTGGAGTTCAAAGGCAGGTACGCGACGAACTGGCTGAGATCGGCATGGACCCGCCGGAATCGTTGACCGACCATCGCTACAGCGGCAAGTTCGCGGTACGCACCTCGCCCGTGCTGCACGAACGACTGGTGGTCGAGGCCGCCGAGCAGGGAATCTCGTTGAACCAGTGGGTGAGTTACAAACTCGCCGGCCGCCCCGCACCCTCCATCGACGACCTCTTCGGCTGACCCGAAAATCGTTGGACGTGGCCTGCGCCCGTCAGCGACCATCGAAGGCATGAGTACGCACTACGACATCGAGCCGGTGAAACCCACCGGTCGCTGGCGTGTGCTCGCACCCTTCCGGTACCGCGAATTCCGGCTGCTCATCACGGCCATGTCGATCTCATTGTTCGCCGAGGGCATGTGGACCGTCGTGATGGCGCTGCAAGTCATCGCCCTGGCCGACGACCCCGCCGCCCTGTCTCTGGTCGCGGCCTGCCTGGCCACCGGCATGCTGGCCTTCATCCTGGTTGGCGGCATCGTCGCCGACCGGGTGTCGCAGCGCGCCATCATCATCGCCGTCGAGGTCACCAACCTCGCCGCCACCGGCGCCGTTGCCGTCCTCGGCATGCTCGGCAAGTTGCACCTGTGGCACATGGCAACTGCGGCAGCGGTTCTCGGTATCGGCGCCGCGTTCTTCTTCCCTGCCTACAGTGCCTACCTGCCGCGCATTCTGCCTGCCGAGCAGCTGCTGGCCGCCAACGGTGTCGAAGGCGCGATCCGGCCCACTCTGCAGCAGGCAATCGGCCCGGCAGTCGCCGGCGTCCTGATCGGGATCACCTTCCCCGCCCTGGGCTCGGTCACGGTGGCTGTGCTGTTCGCGGTCGCGCTGACCCTGCTGGTGTCCATGCGACCGGGCCACGGCTCGCACATCGTGATGACTGTCGAGCGCGAAAAGCCACACGCCCTCACCGATCTCAGGGAGGGCCTGCGGTTCGTCCTGCACACCGCGTGGCTGCGCTGGACGTTGCTGTTCGCCTGCACCTGGGTGTTTCTGGCGATGGGCCCGATCGAAGTACTGCTGCCGTTCATCGCGCACAACCGGTTCGCGCACGGCGAGCAGGTGTACGGATTGATGCTTGCCGCGTTCGGGGTCGGCAGTGCGATCGGCGCCGTGGTGGTGTCGTCACGACCACTGCCCCGTCGCTACCTCACGGTGATGATGACGATGTGGGGTGTGGGGTCACTGCCGTTCGTGATCGTCGGGGTGACGTCCTCGCTGCCGCTGATCCTGGTCTCGTTGTTCGTCATCGGGCTCGGCGAGGGGGCCGGTGTCATCTGGGGGACGCTGCTGCAGCGGCGGGTACCGCCGGAGATGCTGGGCCGGGTGTCGAGCCTGGACTTCTTCGTGTCGCTGGCGTTCATGCCGGTGTCGATGGCGGTCGCGGGTCCGCTGTCGAAAGTGGTTCCGGTGGAACTCATCTTCGCGGTGGCCGGTATCGCACCGGTGCTACTGGCCGCGGTCGCGCTCGTCGCGGCGCGCATGCCGCGCGACGAGATCGCCCACCCGCTGCGTTAGGCCGGTCGACGATGCGGGGAGGGACGACCCGCTGAGGAGCCGGCCAATCCGACCTAGTGCCAGATGCCGAACATCGGCGGCAGTGCGAGCACCATGATCAGACCCCACACCACGTGGGTCAGCACGGGTGCCAGCACTCCGCCGGTGGCTCGGCGTTCCAGGGCGCACACCGTGCCGAGGATGATCGCGGCGAAGCCGAGCATCCAGTTGCCGCTGGCACACGTCGCGATGGTGTACAGCAGCGTCGAGATCACCACCGGGTGGAAGGCGCCCAGTGCGGTGTACAGCGCGCCGCGGAAGAACATCTCCTCGGCCAAACCGTTCACCAGGGTGATCACCACGATCAGCAGCAGGCTGCCGTGGTTGGCGTACTCGAGCACGCGCGTGATGGCCTCGGCCACCGGAGGTATCTCACGGGTCACCAGACCGCCGAGCACAAAGATGCCGCCGAGCAGCAATCCGATTGCGAGCCCGGTGATGACCGGGCGCTGGTTTCGCCCGCGCCAGCGGATGCAGCCCAGGTGCACCGGGCCGGACGCCCGCGCACCGAACGCCCACGTCGCCGCCAACGCCATCGTCAGCCAGTAGAACGCCGCGTCGCCGGGCCTGCGGGTAAGCGACAGACCGAGCAGCACCGCGCCGAGAACCAGCACCACACACACGGCGACGCGCCGCCGGCGGATCGCCGACGGCCACTCCTGATGCGGTACAGCAACATTGGACGCCACCGACCGAAGCTCAGCCAGCATGGTCATAACAAGCGAACTTTCGCCAGCACCAGGTCCAGGCCGGTCCGCAGCGCCCCGGCCAGCGGGCCGGGCACCGAGTTCAGCAGTCGCAGCGCGGGGCGCGCCACCCCGGGCGTCACCGTGGCAGCCACCCGCCGTAGTCGCAGCGCATCTCCACCGGCCCACATCGGATCACTGTCGGCAAGATGATGCGGGTCGGCCAGTCGGTCGACCGGACACGGCGGCGGGCTGGCCACCGCGGCGGCGACGGCGTCCTCGATGGTGGTGAGTCCACCGGGCGGGTCCGGGACATGATCACGTAGGACAGTGTCCGAGGCCGTCATCGGATGGTCCAGCGATTCGATGAGATCCGCCGCCAATCCGCTGGGCACCGGCACGGCAGCGCCGGCCACCCGGCCGACGATCGCCTGCGGCACGATGTCGCGTACCGGCAGCCCGGCCCGCAGTTCACCCGCCGCAGCGATGTAGGTCTGCAGCAGCTCGCCGTAGGTCACTACGTCAGGCCCGACAATGTCGTACGACCCGGCCGGCACGACGGCCGGGTCGGCCGCGGCCAGCAGGTAGTAGAGCACGTCGCTGATCGAGATCGGCTCGATATCGTGGTCGGCCCACGGCGGCAGCGGAATCACCCAGAACCGGTCGCCGACATAGCGAACCATCTCGAACGACGTCGAGCCCGCGCCGATGATGACCGCCGCACCGAGCCAGACCAGTTCGGCGCCGCCCTCGACGGCCAGGGCCGCGGCGACCTCGGCGCGGCCGGCCAAATGCTCGGACAACGTGTCGTCCTCGGGGACGAAGCCGCCGAGGTACACAATGCGCCCCACCCCGGCGGCGGCCGCGGCCTTGCCGACGTTCGCCGCTCCTGCGTTGTCGCGCTCGCGGAAGCCGGGCTGGCCGATCGCGTGCACCAGGTAGTAGATGACGTCGATGTGCCCGGAGACGGCAAGCGCCGTCTCGACCGAGGTCGGATCGTCGGCATCGAAGACGACGGCCGTCACCCTGTCACACCAACCGAACCGGCCCAGTTTCTCCGGGTTGCGGGTCGCGGCGACGACCTCGTGACCGTCGTCGAGCAGTCGGGCCACCAACCGAGAACCGACATATCCGGTGGCACCGGTGACCAGGATCCGCATCGACTTCACGCTAGGACATATCGGCAGTCTGGCCTCGGCGCAAACCTGACCAGGGTGTGAAATCGGTCCCGTCGGCCGCTAGGCGGAGTCGTGGTGCAGGTCGATGAGGTGCTCGTAGACCGCGGCGTTCATCCGATTGCCGTCCAGTTCGGCGTCGGACAGGTCGCGGCGCACCTTGGCGGGAACACCGGCCACCAGGGATCGCGGCGGCACCATCATGCCCTGCGGCACCACCGCGCCGGCGGCGACGATCGATCCCGCCCCGATCACGGCGCCGTTGAGCACGATGGACCCCATCCCGACCAGCGAGCCGTCCTCGACCGTGCAGCCGTGCAGCACGGCGTTGTGCCCGACCGTCACGCCCGCGCCGATCTTCACCGGGAACCCCGGATCGACGTGCACGGTGGAGCCGTCCTGGATATTGCTGCCCTCGCCGACGTCGATCCATTCGGCCTCGGCGCGCAACGTCGCCGAGTACCAGACGCTGGCCCGCGCGGCGAGGCGCACCTGGCCGATCACCGCCGCGTTGGGTGCGACCCAGGATTCGGCGTGCAGTTCGGGGCTGTGCCCGCCAACGGACATGATCAGTGGTTCGGCCATGGGCGACATCGTAGGCAGACGCGTTCAGGAACCCTGAAAGACCTTGCGGTAGCTCGACGGCGACATGCCCAGACCTCGGCGCAGATGGTGCCGCAGATTAGCGCCGGACCCGAGCCCCGCGCGGCGGGCCACCTCGTCGACGGGTAGGTCGTGGGTTTCCAGCAATTCACGGGCCCGCTCCACCCGCCGGCTGCGGACCCAGCCGCCGGGCGACTGCCCGGTCTCGTCGCGGAACCGGCGGCAGAAGGTGCGCCCGCTCATCTGGGCGTGGCGGGCTAGCTGCTCGATCGACAGCGGCTCGTCGAGGTGGTCCAGCGCCCACTGCCGCGTGGCCGCAGTGGATGTGTGCCCATGCGGATCGGCGGGCACCTGCCGCTCGATGAACTGCGCCTGGCCGCCCTCCCGCCACGGTGGGACCACGCAGTAGCGGGCGACCTCGTTGGCCACCGCAGCACCGTGGTCACGCCGAATGATGTGCAGGCACAGGTCAATTCCCGCGGCGAGACCCGCAGAGGTGAGCAGGTCGCCGTCGTCGACGAACAGCACGTTCTCGTCCAGCATGATGTCGGGGTGCAGCGCGCGGAGGTCGTCGGCGAAGCGCCAGTGCGTGGTGGCCGGCCGGCCGTCGAGCAACCCTGCGGCGGCGAGCACGAACGCACCGGTACAGATCGACACGATGCGGGTCCCGGGCCGGATGGTGGCGAGCGCGGCGGCCAGATCGGAGTGGAGCTCGCCGTGTGTGCGGGCGGGGGCGTACCGGGTGCCGGGGATGACGACGGTATCCGCGGTCGCCAGCGCCTCCGGTCCGGCCGCGGGCACCATCGCGTAGCCGTTCGTGGTGGCGACGGGTGCCCGGTTCAGGCCGCACGTCACCACCTCGTAGAGCGGGTTCCCGTCGGCGTCGGTGGCGGCACCGAAGAGCGTCGGCGCGATTGCCGCGTCGAAGCCGACGACGGGTTCGACCCATAGAACGGCGATCTGATGCACTCGGCCAGTCTGGCATGTTTTTGACGAATGGTGTCTTTCTTGCCACTAGCCGAGGATCGCGCGGTCCGTCAGAGTGATCCGGTGACCACGACTTCCACCCCGAAAGCCCGCACCGGCCTGCATTGGGCCTGGGTGGTGGCCGGCGTCAGCTTCGTGGCGATTCTCGGCGCCGCGGGCTTCCGGTCGGTGCCCGGCGTGATGATGAACCCGCTGCACCACGAGTTCGGCTGGTCGCACGGTGTGGTCGGGCTGGCGATGGCGGTCAACATGACGCTGTTCGGGCTGACCGCGCCGTTCGCCGCCGCGCTGATGGATCGGTTCGGCGTGCGCCCGGTGCTGGCGGGCGCTCTGATGCTGATCGCGACGGGGTCGGCGGCCAGCGTGCTGATGACTGCCAGCTGGCAGCTGGTGCTGCTGTGGGGCGTGCTGGTAGGCGGCGGCACCGGCGCGATATCGATGGGCTTCGTCGCGACCATCGCGGTGCGCTGGTTCGAGCAGCGCCGCGGACTCGTCACCGGTGTGCTCACCGCCGCGAGCGCCACCGGGCAGCTGATCTTCCTGCCGGTGGTCGCCGAGGTCACCACCCGCCACGGCTGGCGGTGGGCGTCGCTGATCGTCGCGGGCGCGGCGCTGGCCGTCGTGCCGCCGGTACTGCTGCTGATGCGCAACTACCCGGCCGACAAGGGGCTGCTCCCCTACGGAGCGACGGAAGCCGAAGCGCCGCAAGCAGTTCCGGCATCCAGTTTCCGGGCGGCATTCGACGGCCTGCTGATCGGCGCGCGGGTGCCGGCGTTCTGGTTGCTGGCGGGCAGCTTCGCGATCTGCGGCATGACCACCAACGGGCTGATCGGAACGCATTTCATTCCGGCGGCCAATGACCACGGCATGCCCACCACGGTCGCGGCCGGGCTGCTGGCGACCGTCGGCGTGCTCGACGTTGCGGGCACCATCCTGTCCGGCTGGCTCACCGACCGGGTCGACCCGCGGCTGCTGCTGGTCGTCTACTACCTCGGCCGCGGGCTGTCGCTGCTGGCGCTTCCCGCGCTGCTTTCCCCGCACGCCGAGCCGGGCACCTGGGTGTTCATCATCTTCTACGGCCTGGACTGGGTGGCCACCGTGCCGCCGACGATCGTGCTCTGCCGCGAGTACTTCGGTGCCCGCTCACCGGTGGTCTTCGGCTGGGTCTTCGCCGCCCATCAGGTCGGCGCGGCCGTGGCGGCCGCCGGCGCGGGCCGACTGCGCGACGTGCAGGGCACCTACAACCTGGCCTTCTACCTGGCCGCGGGACTGTGCGCGCTCGCCGCGCTGCTGTGCTGGCGGGTACGCCGGGCAGCGCTCTGAACTGCGGCTTCACCAGCCGTTTTGAGACTGAACCTTTGCTGCCAGTACGATTCTTCGGGGCGCAGCGGTAACGGGGACCCGCATTTCGCCGACTCCACTAGAGACTCAATAAGGAGCCGAAGTGAGCACTCGTACGAAGTCCCTTGGCGTCGCCGCAGCACTGGCCGCCATCGCCGTCGCGATCCCGACGGCCGTCCAGGCCTACGCCGATCCGACGCCGAGCACCACCACCCCGGCGGCCCCGACCACGTCGGAGATCCCGGTGCCGAGCATGAGCCAGCTGCCCGACCCGCAGGGCTCCGGCTGCGACGCCTACAAGAACCGCATCCCGAGCGGTTCCGGCTCGTTCACCAGCATGGGCAACCAGCCCGCGACGGCGGCCATCGCCGCGAACCCGGATCTGAGCACGTTCAGCGCGGCGATCTCCGGCGGCCTGAACCCGGCCGTCAACATCGACAGCGTGATCGACGGCGGCCCCTACGTCGTGTTCGCGCCGACCAATGACGCCTTCGCCAAGCTCGACGAGGCGACGCTGGCGCAGCTGAAGAGCGACCCGGCCGCACTGACGTCCACGCTGTACTACCACCTGGTGCTGGGCTACCTGGGCCCCGATGATCTGCACGGCAAGATGCCGACACAGCAGGGCAGCCCGGTGAACGTGACCGGCAAGGGCGGCGACATCAAGGTCAACGACACCGCAAAACTGGTGTGCGGCTACACCGCTCGCGGCGCGTACATCTACATGATCGACACCGTGCTCAGCCCGGCCGATGCGCCGGCGCCGAACACGGAGACCAGCACCACGAGCACGACGCCGACCACGACGACGTCGCCGGCCGAGTCGTCGCCGGCCGAGTCGCCGTCGGCCACGCCGACGACGACCAAGCCTGCAACGGCCTAACTAGGTCAGCGCGCCTTCCAGACCGGCGGGCGCTTCTCGGCGAATGCCAGCGGACCTTCCTTGGCGTCCTCGGACTTCATCAACGGGCCGATCTCGCGCATGGTGCGAGTCCAGCCTGCTTCGTCCGCGGTGATGGTCCCGTCGTCGACACCGACCGCGACGCGCTTGCTGGCCTGAACGGCCAGCGGTGCGTTGACGGTGATGCGTTGCGCCAGAGCCAAAGCCGCGTCGACGACGGTGCCGTCGGGCACGACGTCGTTGATCAGGCCCCACTTGAGCGCCTCGGCCGAGGTGATCGGTTCGCCGGTGAACAGCAGCTGCATGGCCACCTTGCGCGGCAGCTGCTCGACGATGCGGAACACGCCACCGGCCGCGGCGACCAGGCCACGCTTGACTTCGGGCAACCCGAACTTGGCGCTCTCCTCGGCGATCACCAGGTCGCTGGCCAGTGCCAGTTCGGTCCCGCCACCCAGCGCGGTGCCGTTGACCGCGGCGATGGTCGGCTTGTCGATGAAGTGCCGCACGTACCCGGCGAAACCCCACTCCGGGTGTTGCGGGTGAAAGAGGTTCTCCCGCTTGTAGATCGCCTTCAGGTCGGCCCCGGCGCAGAACGACTTATCGCCGGAACCGGTGATCACCACCGCCCACACCTCGGCGTCGTCCTGCGCCTGCTGGAGCAGATCACCGACGGCGGTGCTGACCGCGCCGTTGACCGCGTTGCGCGCCTCCGGCCGGTTGATGGTGATCAGCAGGACGTTGCCCCGCCGCTCTCCGAGAGCGGCGGGGGTCTCGACGTCGGTCACTACAGCAGCTCGAGGATGGTGGCGTTGGCCTGGCCGCCACCTTCGCACATGGTCTGCAGACCGTACTGAATGTTGTTGTCCCGCATGTGGTACAGCAGCGTGGTGAGGATGCGGGCACCGGAACCGCCCAGCGGGTGGCCGAGTGCGATCGCGCCGCCGTTGGGGTTCAGCCTCTTCTCGTCCGCGCCGATGTCCTTGAGCCAGGCCATCGGAACCGGCGCGAAGGCCTCGTTGACCTCGAAGACGCCGATGTCGTCGACGGTCAGCCCCGACTTCTTGAGGGCCTTCTGGGTGGCGGGGATCGGCGCGGTCAGCATGATGACCGGATCGGCACCGGCCAGCACCGCGGTGTGCACCTTGGCCAGCGGCTTGAGGCCCAGATCCTTGGCCTTCTCGGCCGACATGATCAGCAGCGCGGCCGAGCCATCCGAGATCTGCGAGGAGTTGCCGGCGTGGATCACGCCGTCCTCCCGGAAGGCCGGCTTGATCTTGGCCATCGACTCCACGGTGCCGCCACGGCGGATGCCGCCGTCTTCGAGCACCACGGTGTCGTTACCGTCGGCGTCCTTGGTCTTGATACCGACGATCTGGTCCTTGAAGGCGCCCGAATCCTGTGCGGCAGCGGCCTTCTCATGTGAACGCAGGGAGAACTCGTCGAGCTGGGTGCGGCTGAGGTCCCACTGCTCGGCGATCATTTCGGCGCCGACACCCTGGTTCGGGGTTTTGGCGTAGCGCGCCTTGAAGTTCTCCGAGTAGGGGTTGCCACCGTTGGCCAGCGACGAGCCCATCGGGGTCCGCGACATCGACTCGACGCCACCGGCGACGACGACGTCGTAGTGGCCGGCGATGACGCCGGCGACCGCGAAGTTCAGCGACTGCTGACTCGAACCGCACTGACGGTCGACGGTCACACCGGCAACGGTCTCGGGCCAGCCTGCGGTCAGCGCCGCGGTACGCGCGATGTCGAGGGCCTGCTCACCGGCCTGCATGACACAGCCCCAGATGACGTCGTCGACCAACGCGGGGTCGACACCCGCCCGCTCGACCAGACCATTGAGCACCTGGGCCGACAGCTCGGCGGGGTGAACGCCGGACAGTGCGCCGTTGCGCTTTCCTACTGGTGAACGTACAGCTTCGACAATTACCGCTTCAGCCATCGGCCTACTCCTTTACGACGTGGTGATATTTGGATCAAAACACACGCCGTTTGACGACCGTCAAGCGGGTCAACCAACCGTTCGGTCAGTCGCGCCCCGACGTCACATGCACCGGCAGTGTGTCGTCCCACGGCTGCCGGTTCACCATGTCGGCGACGTTGACGTAGCCCGTCTCGAATTCCCCGGTGGCAGCATCCACCAGCCGGTACTCCTGCCGTTGCCGGTGCAGCGGCTGGCCGTCGAGCAGCACAACGCGCACCTCGCCGGGTTCGAAGTGGCAGCGTTTCTGCATGGCCGCGATGAGCTGTTCGTTGTGCATGTGCCCGTCGCCGAAGTTCCAGCCGATCGCCATGCTGCAGATGCGCTCGCCGTCGGTGATCGAGTAGTCCTCTTCGTTCGCCCCGGCCATCGCGCGGTGGGCCAGGGTGAACAACGCCTTGCCATGAGTGTTGAACGCCCGGAACGCGTACCCCATGAACAGCGGGATCTGCGCGGCTTCCTTACTGCCGTAGAACTTTTCGAGCTGCGCGGCCGGCATGTTGGCGATCGTCACCAGGTTCTGCTCGATCTTCGCCTCGGCTGACGGCTTCACACACCACAACGTGGTGTCCCAGTTGCCTGCGTAGTAGCGCATGCCCGGCAGGAAGGACACCTTGCGCGGCACCGTGTTTCCGAGGACGACGGTGGTGGCCAACGCCAGGAACAGCAGGATCGGCCATGGGCTGGTGATGTCGGTGATCCCGATCTGGGCGTGCGCGACGAACAGCGAGAGCACCGAGAAGATCATGAAGACGTTCCACTCCAGCGGCACACCCATCGGAATGGCCGACAGGATGCCGAGGTGGAAGCACACCATCACGATGGCCGCGATCGTGGTCGGCCACCCGCCGTGGGAGAAGAACAGCGCCAACGGAATACCCATCTCGATGGCGGTGCTGATGTGGGCCAGGGTGTGCGACATCGGGCCGGGCCTAAGGTCTTCGGGGAACTTCTTGAAGAACATCCGCTTGAGGAACCGTGGCCGCACCACCGGGCTGTTCGACATCATCGTGGAGATGACGAACGGGAAGTGCCGGGTCAGCTTGGAGGTAGCGGCGCCGATCCAGATCGCCATGCACACCAGCTTGGCGGCGATGATGATGTCGACACCGCTGAACAGGAAGGCCACCGCGAACGCGCCGTACACCTCGCCGCGGGCGGCCAGGAAGATCACCTTGTCGCGCAGCCCAGCCAGCGCCAACAGCGCCACGACCGTCGCGATCTGCCAGGTCGGCAGCAGACCCACCTCGGTGCCCAGCTCCGGGACGGGCCCGGTGCCGTCGGAGAAGAGAGCCACCAGGATCATCACGATCAGCGCCCCGTAGAGCACGATGTCGACGGGTCCGCGGTTGTCGCCCTTGGTGAACGGCACCACCTTCGGCCAGGGTGGCAGCCGGATAGTGTTGGGGCGCAACCAATAAATGATCGATCCCATCGGCGGCCAGAACCGGTTGTTCAGCGGACCGAAGCCGCAGCCGAGCCCGACGACCTCGAAGAGCATCGTGTACAGCACGGCCTTCTCGTAGACGATCGGCTCCGACCACCACGACCCGATGTCGGTCAGTCCGCCGATGCCCGCGGTGGCCAGACCGAACAGCGCCCCGACGAACACGTACAGCAGGATCTTGATGACGTAGAACAGATGCAGGGCGACCGGCGTGCCGAAGCCCACCTCGGCCCAGTGCCGTGCCATCGGTTTGATTTTCTCCGCGCGCGTGCCCTTGCTCCACGTCTCGAAGTCGATGACGGGCACTTCCTGCTTCAGAAATCCCATGGCGAAAAGACTAGAACGTGTTCTAGTCGGACGGGTGCGAATTCCCGCGCGGCGGGACTTCGAAGGGTCAGGCCTTGGTGGGTGGGCGGTAGAAGATCGCCAGCTGTCCGATACCGCCGGCAAGGCCGAGCACCAGCGCGATCAGCAATCCGCACCAGCCGTGCAGCCACGGGTAGACGCTGGTGCCCTTGAACAGCAGGTAGTCCAGGCTGTACTTGCCCGCGCCGGTCGCGGCGATCGCGACGGCCGCGGCCGCCAGCACCAGGTTGTACTCCCAGCCCTCCTTGACGATGAAGAAGCCGTTGTGCCGGTGCACCGTCCAGGCCGCAACGAGCATCAGCGCCACGAATCCCGCGGCCGGGATCGGCGTCAACAAGCCCAGCGCCAGGCCGATACCCGCGGCCATCTCGGTACTCGCCGCCACCCGGGCATGAAAGGTGCCGGGCTTCATGCCGATGCTCTCGAACCAGCCGGCGGTCCCCTTGATCCGGCCGCCGCCGAAGAACTTGTTGTAACCGTGGGCGGCCATCGTCACGCCGAGCACCACACGCAGGATGAGCAGTCCGACACTGTAGGCAGTCACGCAGGTAAACCTAGAGCATCGGCGCCGGTCGGCGTTACACCTCAGCGGCCAAACGCAACGCGCAACCGGTCAAGGTAGTCGTCGACGTCGACGTTGTCCGGGTCGGCGTGCACGCTGAGCGCGATGGTGTCGCCGAGGCCGTGCACTCCGTGGGTCAGGCTCATCATCGGCGAGAGCCCCGACCACCCGGCGGCCAGCAGGACCGGGCATCCGCCGAAGGACAGATCGGCAGGCCCGCGGTTCACGCTGGACACCACGGTGTTGCCGGTGACCGTCGCGGACCGCGCGTCCGGGTCGAATTGCCGCACACCCCAGCGCAACAGCGCCGCAGGCACGGCGGCGGACGCCGCGGCCGAGGTGCGCAGCGCCGGATGCTCGCCGCGCAGACGCTGGGCGGCCAGCTCGGCGGCGATCAGTTCCGCCCGCCGGACGCGGTCGACCTCCGGATGCAGTCGGATGCCGACATTGCGAAAGTTGTTGTGCCCGCCGGAACTCTGCGGTCCGGCCATAGTCACTTCGGCCGTCAGCGCCGAGGTGTCCTCACCACGCGCGGCGAGGTAGCCACCGAGCGCCTCGGCGATCACCACCAAGGCTCCGATGGTGACCGTGGGTTTCGTCAGCTGGTCGCGGTCGAGCACCAGGGTCCGCAGCACCGGCGTCGCACGGGGCTGTTGATTGATGCTGAGCAGCGGAGCGCCGGGAGCAGCCGGCGGCACCCGCCCTGCCTCGGTGTCGCGCACGAGCCGGCGATACGCGCGCGCGGCGGCCACACCGCGGGCAGGCAGGAAACCACGCCGCGCGGGAACCGGCACCGGCACCGGCTGTCGCCTGCCGAGCAGCGCCCCGCCGAGCAGGGTCCCCCGGGTGCCGTCGGCGAACGCATGGCCGGTCTGCATGACCACCACCGATCCCGTTCCCCGACATCCGGGCACACCGACCACTCGCGGGAAAATGTCTGCGCGCCAGGTCATTCGGTGAAGGTCGAGCGGGTCACCACGGAACCGGGCGGCAGCGTCCAGGCAGCCCTGCCAGTCCACTCCCCCGGCGTCGTGCAGCCTGAACTGGTCGGCGCTGACGTCACCGCGGCACCAACGCGGGTATCGCCACCGGCTGCCGTCCACCACCCGCATCCGCAGCTCGCCGCACGCCTCGGCCCGCCTGCGAAGTTCGTCGACGGCGGTCTCCGGCGACTCGGGAGATCCGTCGAAGGCGTACAGCACCAACTGATCGCTGGGGACAACGGCCGACATCCAGAACATCTGCGCGTCAACCGCGGTCATCGCTCTGCTGGCAGCCATGGTGGCCATTGTCCTAGGCTGGCCACGTGCTGCCGACTCCCGGTCCCGACCGCGCCGCGCTGATCACCGGAGCCTCCTCCGGCATCGGCGCCGAAATCGCCCGCGTGCTGTCCTCGCGCGGTCACCACGTCGTGCTGGTGGCCCGCCGCACCGAACAGCTCACCGCACTCGCCGAAACATTGCCCGGCCCGAGTTCCGTTGTCGGCGCTGATCTTTCGCAGCCCCAAGAGCGGGCGGCGCTTCCCGGTCGGGTCGCCGAACTCGGGCTGGAGGTGGACATCCTGGTCAACAATGCCGGGCTGTCCACGATGGGACCGGTCGCCGTGGCCGATCCCGTCGCGGAACTGAACGTCGTGGAGGTCGACGTCGCGGCCGTCGTCGACCTGTGTACCCGCTTCGTGGCGGGCATGGCGAGCCGGCGGCGCGGGGCGGTGCTCAACGTCGCCTCGGTGGCCGGCTTCGGCCCGCTGCCCGGGCAGGCCGTCTACGGCGCGGCCAAGGCGTTCGTGCTCTCCTACAGCCGGGCGTTGGGTCAGGAACTGGCAGCGAGTGGCATCACGGTCACCGCGTTGTGCCCGGGTCCGGTGCACACCGGGTTCGGCGAGGCCGCAGGGTTTTCCACCGAAGACGCCGAGGCCGCACTGCCCAAGCCGCTGTGGGTGTCACCCGAGGACGTCGCGAAGGCGGCCGTCGACGGGCTGGCGGCAGGCAAGCCGGTCGTGGTGCCCGGACGGCTGAACCGGGCGGCGACGGCGATCTATCACCTGACGCCGCGGCGGCTGTTGTTGCCGCTGTTGGCCAGCCAGCATCCGGCTTTCAAGAAGAAGTAGCGCGCAGGAAATCGACGATCTGCCCGCCCACCACGTCGGGTTGTTCGAGTTGGAGGAAGTGCCCGGCGTGCTCGACGATCGCCACTTCACTCCCCGGCGGTAGGACACCCGCCACCCAGGGAGTGAATTCCGCTGTCATGCAACCGTCGTCGCTGCCGTGCAGGTACAGCGTGGGCAGCCGCGGCACCTCCAGCCACAGCCGGTTCAGCTCGGCGTAGCGGCTCGGCGGGCGGGTGTTGCGGATGGTGGCCCGGTAGGTGCCCAGCGCAGCGCGCCAGCGATCCGGGGTGCCGATGGCGGCGTCGACGTGGCGCAGGTCCTCGGCGGCGTTGTAGCCGGGCGACCAGCGGCGCCACAGCAGCGGGACGATCCACGACGACGAGCGCTCCGGGGCGAACGGCAGCTGAAAGTAGGTGATGTACCAGCTGCGCAGGAGTTGCACCGGCAGCAGGCGCAGCAGCCGGCCCCGGTTGGCCAGTTTCCGGCCGGCCCCGGGCCGCAGCGCCGCCGACGGCGGCACCGACATCACGACGGCCTTGGTGAACGGGCTGTCCGGCATCGCGGCCAGGCCGGTCGCGGCGATCGCGCCCCAGTCGTGGCCGATGACCACGTCGGCTCCGGTGGGATTGCAAGCGGCGAGCACCTGCAGCGCGTCGTCCATCACGGCCCCGATGTGCTGGCTGCCGTCGGCGGGAAGCGACGAGGGGACGTAGCCGCGCATGAACGGTGCGATGACCCGGTAGCCGGCGGCCACCAGGTGGGGTGCCAGTTTCCGGAAGCCGTAGGCGGTATCGGGAAAACCGTGCAGGCACAACGCGATCGGGCCGTCGTCGGGGCCCCAGCTGAGCGCACGCAGCTGCACGGCCGGTGCGGAGACGTCAATCCAGCGCGGCTCGGTCATCGAACGCCGGAGTTCACTAGATCGGGTCGAATCCCGAGATGAGCCAGCGGTCTTTGACCTTCTCCAAGGTCACCCGCACGCTGGATGCGGTGTTGGTCGGTGCGTCGGCGCCGACGACGACGGTCTGATCGACGAACAGCAGGACCACCGCGTGATCGGGTTTGGCCGAGACCGACGCCGCCGCGGGGACGGCCGCCAGCGCGGAGATCTTCTTCTCCTTGGCGCCGGGGATGACCACGGTGTTGATCAGCTGCGTGTAGGCGTCCAGGAAGCTTCCGGTGAGCCGGTCACGCGCCGCCCCGAGATCTTTTTCGACCGACTCGGGCTTGTAGCTCAGGAGGGCGACAGTGGAATCCTTGGCCGCCTGCACCGATTCGGTGCGGGCGGTGTCGGCGTCCCGACGTGACGAATCTTCGTAACGCAGATAGCCGGCCGCCGCCGCGAGCAGCAGCGCCACGATCGGCAGTACGCCGAAGGCCACCGCCCCAGCGACGCTGAACCGCTTCGCCGGTGCGGCTTCGGTAGCAGCCGTCGCCTCGGCGGCGCCGTCGGTGTCCGTGTCGGTGTCGGTGGATTCCGCCGCGGGGGCATCTTCTTCGATGACCTCAGGGTCTGGCTTGGCCTCGTCTGGTTTGGCGTCGTCAGTCGTCACGGTACGAACTCCACTTTTGAGACCTTCGCTTCGTCGTTCCCGGTCTTCTTGACCGTCAGTCGCATCCGCCACGAGCGGGGCGGTTGATTGGGCGCACCACGGTTGGACGTGACCACGGTGACGGCCACCAGCACCTGACCCTCGTTGCCCGACACCGATTCCAGGCCCGCCTCGGTCACCTCACCCACCGATTTGGACTGAGCCTGCTTGACCACCTCGATGAACGGCTGGGCCCGCTTCGCGAAATCGTCGTAGAACGCATCAGTGGCCGAGTCGAGGATGCGCTGCACATCCTTGTCGGCCTCGGCGGCGTCGATGGTCGTCAGGTTGATCGCACCCTGGCGGCCCACTCCGACCAGCAGGTCCTGCAGCTGGGCGGTCTGCCTGGACTCGTAGGCCCGGTAACCGAGCCACCCGGTCAACGCGGCGAGGGCGACCACGACGGCGGTCCCCACGATCAGCGCCAGCTGGACATGCGAGCGCGCCGGTTTCGCCGGTGCGGGCGTCTCCCCGTCAACCCCGAGCTCGACGGCCGTGGCGGCCTCGTCTCCGGGCTCGGCTGGCTCGTCGGCCATGTTTCTCCCTCTGCGGCGCTATCCGGGCTTCGATCACCCGCACTTGGGGCGAAAGGCTACCGGTAGGCGCTGTGAGGGCCGTCACGGGTTCGCGACAGCGGCCTCCAGATCGGCGATGACGATTCTGCTCATCCCGAGCATGGCCTTGGTCGCGGCGGCCGCTCGGGTCTGGTCGGGGTCGGACAGCAGCTCATAGAGCCGGGTGGGTACCACCTGCCAGCTCAGCCCGAATCGGTCCTTGAGCCAGCCGCATTGCGATTCCTGGCCACCGGCGACCAGCGCGTCCCAGTAATAGTCGACTTCGGCCTGGTCAGCGCACTCGATCAGGAAGGACACCGCCTCGGTGAACGCGAAGACGGGGCCGCCGTTGATGCCGACGAACCGGCTGCCGTCCAGGGTGAAGCCGGCCGACACGACCTGGCCGGCGGTGCCGGGCCCCGCGTCGGTGTAGCGGTTGACGTACTCGATGGACGAATTCGGGAAGATGCCGGTGTAGAACCGCATCGCCTCCTCGAGGTCGTTGTCGAACCACAGCGACGGGGTGATGGTGGGCACGGGTGGTCTCCTCTCCAGGGCTGTCGAAGGGATTGACCGGCCGGGGTGCCGAAACTCATCGATAGAACCGCTATGTAACGTGCTGTTGAGGTTCGGTCGAGAGGATGCCGGTGAGCAGCACGAACAGCGGTCAGACAGTGGAGTTCCGCGGCACCAACGAGCTCGCCCTCGTGGCCGACGAGTGGAACCGGGGCGCCGAGTCGGGGGCCGAGCGCCCGACGATCCTCATGCTGCACGGCGGCGGGCAGAATCGGTTCTCCTGGAAGAACACCGGGCAGGTGCTGGCCGATCACGGTTTTCACGTGATCGCGCTGGACGCCCGCGGGCACGGCGACAGCGACCGCGCCCCGGATGCCGACTACAGCGTGGACTCGCTGTCCGCCGACGTGCTTCTGGTGCTCGAGCAGATCGGCCGCCCGGTGGTGCTGATCGGGGCCAGCATGGGCGGACTGACCAGCATTCTGGTGGCCAAGGAGGCCGGGCCTGCCGTGGTGACCAAGCTGGTGCTGGTCGACGTGGTGCCCCGGTTCGAGAAGGACGGCAGCGCGCGGATCCGGGACTTCATGTTCAGCAATGTGGACGGCTTCGACAACCTGGAGCAGGCCGCCGACGCGATCGCCGGATACCTTCCGCACCGCAAGCGGCCGAAGAACCTCGACGGCCTCAAGAAGAACCTGCGATTCCGGGACGGCCGGTGGTTCTGGCATTGGGATCCGGCGTTCCTGACCGCCCCGAAGGACGATCCGTTCGGCCGGGTGGAGCGGCTCGAACAGGCTGCCATCGACCTGACCATCCCGATCCTGCTGATCCGCGGCAAGCTGTCCGACGTGGTCAGTGCCGAAGGGGTGCAAGACTTCCTGGCGAAGGTGCCGGGCGCGGAGTTCGTCGAACTCTCCGACGCCGGCCACACGGCCGCCGGTGACGACAACGACGCTTTCAGTGAGGCCGTCGTCTCGTTCGTCACCCGCTAGACCGGTGTGACCAGCTGACCGCCGGCCAGGAACTCCTCCAGGTTGCGCATCGCCAACGTGGCCATCGCCGTTCGGGTTCGGGCCGTGGCGCTGCCCATGTGCGGCAACAGCACGACGTTGTCGAGTTCCCAGAGCCGGACCGGCACGTCGGGCTCGGCGGCGTAGACGTCGAGACCGGCGCCGGCCAGCCGGCCCGCTTCCAGGTACTCGATCAGCGCGTCCTGGTCGACGACGCTGCCTCGGGCGACATTGATCAGGAAACCGTCCGGGCCGAGCGCCTCCAGCACCTCGCGATCCACCAGATGCGCGGTGTCGGGTCCCCCGGCGGTGACGACCACCAGAACGTCAACGGACGCGGCCAGCTCCACCGGTGAGGCGGCGTAGCGGTACGGGCTGTCGGGCAGCTCGTGGCGATTGTGATAGGCGATGGCACAGTCGAATCCGCGTAACCGAGTGGCGATCGCCGAGCCGATCCGGCCCAGCCCGAGGATGCCGACGCGGCTGCCACTGAGGTCGCGGGTGTACGGGAACGGCCCCTCGGTGGCCCAGCGGCCGGCCCGCACGTATCGGTCGGCGGCGCTGAACCGGCGCATGGTGTCGAGAATCAGCCCGAGCGCCGTGTCGGCGACGGTGTCGTTGAGGACGTCGGGGGTGTTGCTCACCCCGATCCCCCGTTCGCGCGCCGCGTCGACGTCGATGGCGTCGTACCCGGCGCCGAAGTTCACGATGGCCCCCAAGGAGGGCAACGAATCCATCAGCGCGGCATCGACACCTGGCCGGCCGCCGCACACGATGACCGTGACCTCGTGGGCCTGCTGGGGGTCGACCGGAAACCGAAGTGGCGTGTGCCGCGCCGTCAGCTGCTTCTCCAGCGATGGTTCGAGCCTGCCGACGACGAGGATGGCCATGCCGCCAGTCAACCAGGCCCGCCGTCCTCGAGCGCGTGGCGGATGATGTCCCGCAGGTCCTCGCGACTGGTCACGTTGAGTTTGAGGTACATCCGGTACAGGTGCCCCTCGACGGTGCGCGTCGACACCACCAGCCGTTCGGCGATATCGCGGTTGGACAATCCGCGCACCACCAGATGGGCGATCTCGCGTTCCCGACGAGACAGTGGCAGCGGCTGCGAGGTGGCCATCAGCGCAGGCGTCTTCAATCCGCCGCATTCCTTGCCCAGCCGGTCGGCGGCCGCCGCGGCTTCCAGTGAATGCCTGCGCTGTCCGGCGGCATCGAAGAGTGCCGCGGCCTGCGCGGCGGCGTCGGCCGCCGACAGCAGGGCGCCGATCCGCTCGAACTCCTGCGACGCTGAAAACACCGCTGCACCATCATTGTTCATCAGGCCGATGGCATGTGCCGCGTCGATCGCCGCCAGCGGCCCACCGATCACCGCGGCCACCTCGACTATCCGCGGCAGGCAGGTCGTGTCGCCGAATCGCGCGGCCGCGTGCAGTGCCATCAGCTCTATGGCGCGTTGGCCCGACTCGGCGGCGAGGTCGGCAGCGCGCAGGGCCATCGTGACCGCGCCGCTGACATGGCCCATGGCTGCGGCCAGCCACGCCTCGGCGATCCGGACCGCAGGTTCGAACATCGTCGCCGCGCGGCTCACCAGGTCCCGCAGCTCGGTAACCAGCGGAGCGGCGGCCGAGTCGTAGCCAAGTCCGCAATAGCACTGTGCCAGAAGCAATCTAGCCGGGACATTCCAGGAGGCGGCGGCCTCACCGCTGAGCGCGGCCAATGTCTCCTCGAGCCGGCCCATCGCCACCCGCAGTTGCCCCCGGCCCAGTTCCACGGTGCCTGCCAGGACATTGGCCATCGCGCGGGCGCGGTACTGGCTGGGCGAGGTGATCCGCACGATGTCACCCGAACGGGCCTGCGCGGCAGCGAAATCACCGGCCAGCGTCAGCGCGCGCACCTCACCCAGCGCCAGCAGGAACCGCAGCAGACCGTCGATCTTGTCGTACACCTCGTGGCCCCGTGCGGCCAGCCGCGCCGCATCGGCGGTGCACCCTTTGAGCGCGGCCGCCATTCCACCGCCGAAGACCGCCCACCCGACGGCAATCGGTGGCGCGCTCGGATCGGCCAGCACCTTGTCTGCCAGCTCGGCGGCCTCGTCCAGCCGATTGTCGAGTACGGCCAGCGCCGCCGCGAGGCTGTCGACCCCCACCCGCACGCGGGGGTGAGTGATCCTCTGCTGCAACATCTTCAGGATCTCGGCGGCGGCCGCGGCGTCCCCCATCGACCACTGGAGATTCGCGATCCGCGCCATGCCCCAGCGGGCCAGCTCGAACTCGGTGAGGGTATCGGGGTCGAAGGATTCCAGAATCACTTCGGACTCCGGGGCCCGCCCCTGCCACAGCAATGTCCGCGCGAGCAGTTCGGAGGCCACCAGGCCGCCACCGGCGTCGACGGCGGTGCGGGCCAGCCGCTCGGCGAGCGTGATGTTCATCAGAGCGATCGCGTCTTCTGCTGCACGGGAGAAGAAGTCGGCGTCCATCGTGGTGTCGGCGTGCAGCGCCAGTTCAGCGCGACGCACGCGTTGCACCGGCGCCTGCGGCGGGTGCAGATCCATCGCGCCCACCAGCTCGGTCCGCAGGCGGCGATTCGCGACTTGGCCCAGGCTCTGCCGGATGACTTCACCGATCACCGAGTGGGTGAAGTGAATTTCGGCTGTGCCACTGACATCGACGACGCGGATCAGCCCTCGCCGCTCGGCGTGTTCCAACGTGTCGGTGTCGACGAGTTCGGACATCACCGCCAGGGTCAGCGGCTCCGACACCGCCAGCAGCTGCAGAGCACGCCGTTCGTCGTCGGGCAGCCGGTCGAGCCGACTGCTCAACAGTGGCGCCAGTTTCGAGGCCACCGCCGTCTCACCTCGGAGCTGCCAGACACCGTTGACCTGGCGCAGGGTTCCGGCTTCCAGCGCCCCTTCGACGAGGTGCCGGACGAACAATGCGTTGCCGCTGGAGGCTTCCCACATCAGATCCGCGGAGAGTCGCTCCAGGCGGCCCCCGAGTGCCGTCTCGACCAGCGCCACCGACTCGGCCTTGCTGAACGGAGCGACATCCAACCGGGCCAGGTAGCCGTCTTTCCACAGCGCGGTGATCGTCTCGGGAATCGGCTCGCCGCTGCGGGCGGTCGCCACGATGCGCACCGCGCCTTCGACAGCCAGCTGGTGTAGCAGCGTCGCGGACAGGTGGTCGACCAGGTGCACGTCGTCAACCCCGATGAGCGCCAGCTTCTCCCGGCGAACGGTGTGGAATGCGGCGGCCAGCATGGCCACCGGGTCGGTGGGCATCGGACTGGCGAGCAGAGGGGCGAACACACCCAGCGGCACATCGCGTGCGGACTCGGTGCCGGCGACCCACACCGCGGCGGTGCGCAGCGTGTGCGCGGCCATCCGTGCCAGCGTGGTCTTCCCGACACCGGCGTCGCCCAGAAGGAGAGTCCCGCATTGGCCGGGCCGGCCCTGCAGGGTCGCCTGGATCGCGGCGAGTTCCTTGCCTCGACGCATGACAGGCCAGGTGCGGCTGTCCCCCACGGCCGCAGTTTACGCAGGCGAAAGCCCTGAACTGGGCGGATTGCTCACGTCCGGCGACCCGCGCTACGCCGACAGCGGCACGCCGCCGAGCCGCTGGTCGGTCAAGATCTCGAACATCGCGCGTCGCGAGGCGGTCAGTTCGGTGTCAAGGCCGTTGCCGGACAGACTGATTCGGCAGTTCGCCAGAGCGGAGTTGTAGCAGTACTTCGTCGCACTGTTGGTGTCGGTGTAGGTCAGCCCGATGACATCGCCCGGTTCGGCGCGAATCTCGCCGTGCAGCTCGAATCCGTCGGTACGGCCGCCGAACGACCATGTGAACGGCTCGTACGAACCGTGGGTGTGCCGGGTGCCCAGGATGGACCGCACGGCCACCTCCCAGCCCGCGTGACGCAGCACGAACAGGGTCGTCGCAGGCAACCGCAGCGGTCCGAGGGCGGCGTGCGCGGTGACCACCTCCAGGCTGGAGTTCGGGTGCTCGTCGAATCCACACACCTGACCGAAGGCGTACGCCGGGGTGTGCCTGCTGCCCCAGTTGTGGTTGACACTGCCCGTCCACGATTCCACGGCGATCCGGGCGTCGCCGAGGGTCACCGTGCCGTCGAATCGGGCCAGCGGGTGGCGCACCTGGGTTTTGGCGGTCGGGAACTTCGCCGTGTAGGAGCGGTCGGTGAGGAGTTTGACCGGCGGTTCGTCACCGGGAGTGATGGCCAGGTCGCACGACGCGCCGTCGAGCGTCGCGCGGGCGTGCACGTCGTCGATCACGGTGTCGGCGATCCTGGCCGACCAGGGATCGGACAGATAGTCGGCGTCGCTCATCGGGTGCGGCACCTTGAGGGCGCGGTTACCTGCGCCGTCGGGGTCGAACAGCATCACCCAGACGTCGGCCACCGCGTCGCCGGGTTTGGGCAGCAGCCGCGTCCAGCGCAGCCAGATGGCCTGCGGGCGCCGGGGGTGATTCGCGCGGATGAATCTGCTCTCGTAGTAAGGAGGCATCATCTGTTCAGGATCGCGGACAGAAGGGCGGCGCACAGTGGGTTGGACGATCGTGGCTGCGGTGTTGGCGGTGCTGGCCGTGGCCGAGGCGATCGCGCTGCTGGTGATGCGCTCACGTCTGGCGGCCAGCCAGCGAGAAACCGAGGAGCTGCGCGGGCGCCTGGACACCCGCACCATGCTGTGGACGGGCGGTCGGGAGGCGGTCAAGCAGGTGTGGCAGACCGCCAACCTGGTCCGCACCCAGGGCCTGGGCGGCGCGGTGCGATCCTCGATCGAAGAACTCGCCGACTGGGCCGACGTCGAGCGGCCCGACCTGGCCCGGCTGGTGCCCGACGGCAAGGTGGTGGTGATGTTCTCCGACATCGAGGAGTCCACCGCACTCAACGAACGCATCGGCGATCGGGCATGGGTGAAGCTCATCGGCAGCCACGACCGGATGGTCCGGCGGTTGGTGAACAAACACGACGGCCACGTCGTCAAGAGCCAGGGCGACGGGTTCATGGTGGCCTTCGCCGATCCCGCCGCCGCGGTGAACTGCGCGGTGGCGATGCAGCGGGAATTGGCCCGCGATGCGAAAAGGCTGCGAAACAACAGCATTCGAGTGCGGATCGGTATCCACATGGGCAAGTCGGTGCGCCGCGGCGACGACCTGTTCGGCCGCAATGTCGCGATGGCGGCCCGCGTCGCCAGTCAGGCCGACGGCGGCGAGATCCTGGTGAGCGAGTCGGTGCGGACCGCCGTCGGCGATCAGCAGATCTTCGACGAGGGGCGGGACGCCGAACTGAAGGGGTTCAGCGGCACCCACCGGCTCTACGCGGTGGCGTGATTCGGCGCCACCTAGCTTTTAGCGGCTTCGGCGTGCCGCTGGTGCAGCCGGGCGCGGATCTCGTCGGGGGTGTATGCCTTGCGGCGCCGCTGGTCCCGCGCGACGAGTACCCCGCCCGCGACGACGCCGGCCGCACCGGCCAGACCGATCCACTTCCAGATACCGCGCATGCGATCACATTATGCTGCGCTGGTGAGTGAGCACACCGTGTCGTTGACACAGGCGCTGAACGAAACCCGTACCGGTGACGTCTGGTTGTTCCGCGGCGGGTCGGGCCCGGACCGGGCGATCCAGACTTTGACCAACGCGCCGGTCAACCATGTCGGCATGACGGTGGCGATCGACGATCTCCCGCCGTTGATCTGGCACGCCGAGCTCGGCCACAAGCTGCTGGACCTGTGGACCGGCACCAATCACCGCGGGGTGCAGCTCAACGATGCCCGGGAGGCCGTCGAGCAATGGCTGCACCACTACGGTCAGCGGTGCTGGCTGCGCCAGCTCACCCCGTATGTCACCCACGAACACGAAGATCAGCTGCTGAAAGTGATCGCCCGGATGGACGGCACCCCGTTCCCGTCGACCGCGCGGTTGACCGGCCGCTGGCTGCGCGGGCGGCTGCCCACCGTGAGCGACTGGACGCGGGGAATCCCGTTCGTGCACAAGAAGGTTCGAGAATCCGCGGAGCGGCGCAAGCTGGCCGAGCGTGAAGTCGGGCTGCAGACGGCCTATTGCGCGGAGACGGTGGCCATCACCTATGAGGAGATGGGCTTGCTGGACACCGAGAAGAACGAGAACTGGTTCGATCCCGGCCGGTTCTGGAGCGGCGACACGTTACCCCTCGTGGACAGCTATCGACTCGGTGACGAAATACAGGTCCTGGCAGACTGATTCGTCAGAAGCCGATGCCGACGCCGATACCGACCGGCGACTCCCGGTGCGGGCACGACAGGTCGACGTAGACGGTGGTCGCGCTGGTCGACTCCCCGGGCGAGCTGTCCGGATTGTGAACGGCCACCACCCGACAGGACGACAACGGCGCACCGGTGTTGCCGTCGACCCAATTGATCGCGACGACGTAGCCCTGGGACTGCAGGTCGTCGATGGTTGCCTGCGCCGTGTCGGCTGAGGCTACCGACGCGAACACGATCGGCGCAGCGGCTGCGCCGAACAGCGCGGCCACCGAACGTCCGATCCCCCATCGCATGACGCACCTCCCGAGCTGAACCTACCCCGCGCCCCAGACCGCCAGCACCTTGCCTTTGGGGTCGCGGAATTGGATCGCGGTGATGGTCTGGCCCGGCGGGACGTCGTAGGCGACGTGGCCGGCGACCTGCTGGTCCTGCGCGAGCTGGCCCGAGGTGATGCCGGGGCGGACAGCACCGACGGCAGGCGCGATGTTCGATCCGTCGGCAGCGCGTGCAACGAGGTAGAAGCCGTTGTAGGTCGGTGTGCCGCTCTTGGCGGCGATCGTCACGTCGACGGCGTACATCGTGCCCTTGGCCGGGACGATCTGGGCGTCGGGCGGCACCGGCTGCAGGTTGTCGACGATGTAGGCCGCGGTGCCGTCGGACGACGCGATGTCGACCTTGGTGCCGAACGCGACCGCTTCCAGCGCGGGCGCCATCGACGTAGCGGCAGGTGTGCTCGGAGGCGACTGTTGGGCGGTCTGGCCGGAATTCCCGCACGCCGCACTCATGAGTGCGATGGCCAACAGGCCGAGAGGGACTCTGACCAACCGTGTTCCGCGCATTGGCGGATAGTAGCGCGCGGGCATCTCGCCGCCATTGCCTGATTGGCAAATCACCTTGCCGATGTCGCTCGTCCGTCAGCACCATCGGTAGGTGACCTCAACCGCGAACCCGTTCGATGATCCGCGCCACGTCGACATGTACGCCGCCCGCGCGGCGCAGATGGTTCCCGCTTACCGCGACATCCACCGGATGGCCACGGTTCTCATCGATGAACGTGCGCCGTCCGATGCCCGGGTTCTGGTGCTCGGAGCCGGCGGAGGCCTGGAGACCAGGGCGTTCGCCCAAGCCCAGCCAGGGTGGACGTTCGACGCTGTGGACCCGTCGGCAGCGATGCTGGACCTTGCGGCGCGAAACCTTGGACCGTATGCGGCGCGCGTGCGCATGCACCATGGCTATATCGATGACGCTCCGGACGGCCCGTTCGCCGCCGCGACAAGTCTGTTGACCCTGCACTTCCTTCCGCCGGAGCTCCGCCGCGAGACGGTCGCACAGGTCCGCCGGCGGTTGGCGCCCGGTGCGCCGTTCGTCGTTGCGCACATGAGCTTTCCGCACGACGGCAGTGACCGGGACTTGTGGATCAGCAGGCACGTCGCGAACCTCTTGGCTGCGGGTATCGATCCCGCGGACGTCGACAAGGCACGCAACGCCATCGCCACCGAGGTTCCGGTGCTCTCGCCAGACCAGGACCGCGCCGTTCTGCGCGAGGCGGGCTTCACCGATGTCACCGAGTTCTTCACGGCGTTCACCTTCCGGGGCTGGGTCGGCTACGCCTGAGTCCCCTGGCCGCCCGCGCGCCGATCGCGTTTGGTTCGGTACATCGCTTCGTCGGCACGGGAAAGTAGTTGTGCGGCAGTGAGATCAGAGCCGGCGGACCGGCCGATGCTGGCTCTGACGCTCAGCGCCTGGGAATCGACCTCGAAGGGTGCCGACAGACGGTGACCGACGTGCTCAGCGAGGTCGTCCAGCTGGGTGAGGTCGTGGAGATGTTCGCGGACGACGACGAACTCGTCGCCGCCCAGACGGACGACGGTGTCGGCGTCCCGTACTGCGGTGGACAGCCGAATTCCGATCTCGCACAACACTTTGTCGCCCATATCATGGCCGTAGCGGTCGTTGACGCTCTTGAAATTGTCCAGGTCGATGAACAGCACGCCCACCAGAGTGTTGGTGAGTCTCGCCCTGCCGAGAGCTCGGGTGAGGCGATCTTCGAGAACGGTTCGGTTCGGCAGTCCGGTGAGCGGGTCGGTCAGCGCGGCTTCTTCGAGCTGTGCGACCGCCTTCTTCTGCTGCGTGATGTCTTGGAGCTGAACCAGCGACGAGGAGACGACGCCGAACTCATCGGGCAGGCCGACGACGGTGTGCAGGCACCAGACCACCGTCCCGTCCGGCCGGAGGAACTGACGTTCGCTCTCGTGGTGGGTGCGCGTTCCCGCGTGCACGGCGGCGACAGCGTCCTCGAACAACGACCCGTCGTCGGTGGCGAACTCGCGCAGTGAGTGCCCGACCAACTGCTCGGCGCTCCTGCCGAGGATGCTGCACAACGCGGGATTGACCCGTGCGAGCGTCCCGTCCAGCCTGCGCCAGCCGACGCCGATCGTGGCGCGAAGCATGGTCACTTCGAACATCCGCACCGCCTGATCGCGGGCCCGTTCGGCTCGAACGCGATCGCTCACGTCGCGGTGAGCGGTGATCATCTGTCGTGGCATGTCCCCGTCGACGGGAAGGACGTGCGCTGTCGTCTCGATCCAGCGGTACTCGCCGTCCGCGTGGCGCATCCGCATCAGGAACCTGGTCACCGCGCCGCGCGAAGCTTCCCATGTCTCCGCCAGCGCGGCACGTTCGTCCGGGTGGACGAGCTCGATCCCGTAGGTCCCGATCAGCTCGTCCGGCTCGAAACCCAGTACGGTCCGCGAGGCTGGCGACACCCACAGGAACGTGGTGTCCTCGACCAGCTGCCAGGCGACCATGTCGGAGCTGTACTCGGCGATCATCCGAAAGAGTCGCTCGGATTCGCGCAGCTGCAGAGCGCGCAAGGCTTCGCCGCAGACCGGCCGGAACGCTGCCACCACCGCCCATGGGTCGGGGTCGCCAGCGTGGAAGAGCGGTACGGCGTCGACGTGTAGCCACACGTGGCGTCCCGCCGCATCACTGCCGGGGCGGTGAACGCCCATGATCCTGTCGTGCACCGCAACACGGGTGCGCCGAGCGACCATGGCGGGTGCCTCTGCACCTTCGAGGAATCGGCCGTCCTCATCCACCGCGGCCCAGCGCGGATCCTGTGACGTCCGGCCGAGCACCTGGTCCGAGGTCAACCCGAGAATCTCCTGCGCCACCGTGGACGCGGCGATGATCTCGCCCTCGGCGTTCTGCACGACGACGCCGGCCTCCGGCGGCAGCACTGCGAAACCCGCCTCCGCCGCCAGCGCGTCGACGGAGAGCTGTGCACCGCCGTCCACAAGCCCCCTCGGTCGCTGCTGACCTTGTCTTGCGTGAGTCTAGGTTTTCACCGCCCGCTTACTGCGGCATTGCCCAACATCGAATCCCCCTGCCCGACATAAGGGTTGCCTTGGTTAACGCGCCGCATCGCGCGGTACATAACGCAGATGAGTGATGCCGTTGCCGAACGTCTCATGCCCTTCGAGGCTGAGATCGAGCTGCACATCGTCGGGTAGTGCGCGCAGGCCGCCGCCCACCACCTTCGGGACCACGAAGAACTGGAACTCCTCGACCAGGCCGGCCCGGATGGCAGCGGCCGCGACGGTCGGCCCGAAGATCTCGACCACTCCGGGCGCGTCGTCGACGATTCGCCGCAGCTCCGCCAGGCTCAAGTCCGGCACCACACGGACGCGGTCCGATCCGATGTCCTCGGGCGTCAGCGTCGAGGACGCCACCACCTTGTCGATGCGCCGCCAGCGGCGGGCGAACTCCTGCTCCGCCGGCGTCCAGCCCTGGTCGTCGGGATCGGTCTCCCAGTACTGCATCAACTCGAAGGTCCGGCGCCCCAGCACCTCGGTGGATACCTCGCCCATCCGCTCGACGTGGACGGCGAACACTGCCCCCTCGGGGGCCGACCATTGAAAGTCGCCGGCACTATCGGCGACGTAGCCGTCGATGGACATGGTCGCGGTGAAGATCAGCTTTCCCATGCCATACAGACTCGCTCAGCCGGCGGAAGTCATCGCGAAGGCCGACCGGCGTGGTCAGTGCGCGGCGGGTTCGATACCGAGTTCGGCGAGAAGTCGCCGCACTCGCGCCTCGACCTCGTCGCGGATCGGGCGGACGGCGTCGATTCCCTGGCCTGCCGGGTCGGGTAATTCCCAGTTCTCGTAACGCTTTCCGGGAAAGAACGGGCACGTATCGCCGCACCCCATGGTGACCACGACGTCGGCGGCCCGGACGATCTCTTCGGTCCACGGCTTGGGGAACTCCCGCGCGATGTCGATGCCGACCTCGGCCATGACGGCCACGGCGGCCGGGTTGATCTCGTCGGCGGGCTCCGAGCCTCCGGACCACCCCACTCCGTGGTCTCCGGCGAGGTGATTGAAGTAGCCGAGCGCCATCTGGGATCGCCCCGCATTGTGGGTGCACAGGAAGAGCACGGTGGGCTTCGTGTCGGTGACGTCGTTCATGGTGTGCTCCTGTGAGGCATCTCAGTCGAAGGTCGGGCTGTGTCAGTGAAACGGCGTCGCAGTGCCAGAGAGACGTAGACCAACGCAACGAGGACGGGCACTTCGATGAGCGGGCCGACCACTCCGGCGAGCGCCTGCCCGGATATTGCGCCGTAGGTGGCGATCGCGACGGCGATGGCCAGTTCGAAGTTGTTGCCCGCCGCGGTGAACGCCAGGGTGGTGGTGCGCTGATAGCCCAGCCCGAGTAGTGCGCCGAGCAGGTATCCACCGCCCCACATGATCGCGAAGTAAGCCAGTAGCGGGAGCGCGATACGGACGACGTCCAGCGGGCGACTGGTGATCTGATCACCTTGCAGCGCAAAGAGAATGACGATGGTGAACAGCAACCCGTAGAGGGCCCACGGTCCGATCCTCGGCAGGAATGCGGATTCGTACCACTCGCGGCCCTTGGCTTTCTCCCCCAGCCGCCGGGATAGGTAGCCGGCGAGTAGCGGGATGCCCAGGAAGATCAGCACTGACTTTGCGATCTGCCACGGCGAGGTGCTGATGGTGGTCTGTTCCAGCCCCAGCCAGCCGGGCAGCACGGAGAGGTAGAACCAGCCGAGCACTGCGAACATGACGACCTGGAACACCGAGTTGAGGGCGACCAGAACGGCGGCGGCTTCGCGGTCACCGCAGGCAAGGTCATTCCAGATGATGACCATCGCGATGCAGCGGGCAAGACCGACGATGATGAGTCCGGTGCGGTACTCGGGCAGATCGGGAAGCAGCAGCCAGGCCAGGGCGAACATCAGCGCGGGTCCGATGACCCAGTTCAACAGCAGCGAACTGATGAGTAGTTTGCGGTCCCCGGTGACGGTGTCCAAGCGGTCGTAGCGGACCTTGGCCAGGACCGGATACATCATGATCAGCAGGCCCAGCGCAATGGGCAGCGAGATGCCGTCGACTTGCACCTTGTCCAGGGCGGTGTTCAGCCCGGGTACCAGTCGACCCAGGAGTAGGCCGACGGCCATGGCAAGGCCGATCCATACCGGCAGGAATCGGTCCAGTAGCGACAGCTTCCCGACGACCGCGGTGTCAACGCCAATTGCGTTGGGCGCGTTCACGATCAGCAGCAGGCGTTGGTAGCGGTCGATTCTTCGGCATCGGCAGCGGTGCCGCCACAGCAGACGCCGCCCTCGGCGGTGCCTCCCTCAGAGTGTTGGGGGCTGTTGCCGAAGGTGTCCGAATCGGCAAGGACGGTGTAGACCTCCCATTTCTCCCCTGCGGGTCCCGTTACCCAGACCTTGTCCTGGGTGGCGAAGCAGCAGGTGGTGCCGATCTCCTCGTCGGTGAACAGACCTTCGTTGGTGAGGCGGGCGATCTCGGCGTGGACGGTCGCGCTGGATTCGACCTCGACGCCAAGGTGGTTGATGGTGCCGCCCTTGCCTGGGTTTTCCAGCAGGACCAGCTTCAACGGCGGGTCGACGATGGCGAAGTTCGCGTAACCCGGCTTCACCTTGGCCGGTTCGGTGTTGAACAACTTCGAATAAAACGTGATGGCCTCGGTCAGGTCATCGACGTTGAGGGCCAGTTGAGCGCGGGACATGACGGCTCCTACCTATGTGGCTTATGTCGAACTACGGGCATACACGATGATGCCACCTCTTCGACGTATGTCAATATCCATGGCAAGATGTTGGCATGCCGAAGACGCTCCCCACGGTGGACATGTCCGCGCCGGTTCGCTGCGCGCCGGTGGCCGCCGGCCCCGTCAGCGATCAGGCGGCACTCGAGATCGCGTTGCGGCTCAAGGCATTAGCGGACCCGGTTCGAGTCAAGCTGGTCTCATTGCTGTTCGGTTCGGACGCGGGCGAGGTGTGTAGTTGCGACCTGGCAGCGGCGGTCGAACTGAGCGAATCAACCGTCAGCCACCATCTGTCCCAGTTGCGTCGGGCAGGTCTGGTCGAATCCGAACGTCGCGGAATGAACGTCTACCACCGGCCGTGCCGCGAAGCGCTGGTGGCACTCTGCACCGTCCTGGACCCGAACTGCTGCCGCTAGATCACCGGCAGGTCACACACCAGAAGATGGAAGGCACGTCGGCCCTCGCCCACGCGCCTGTCCTCGATCTGGACAAAACCAGCTTCGCGGATCGCCGAGACGAGTTCGCCGACGGGCCGCAACCGAAATCCATGGCGGGTGAACGGCATCTTGGTCATCTGATCCGGGTCACCGATCCCGAGCACCAATCGCCCACCCGGCCGCAGGACCCGCGCCAGCTCTCTGAGAGCTGCGGCGAGGTCGGGCACGAAATAGACGGTGTTCGTCGAGATGATCGCGTCCAGAGCGGAATCGTCGAGAGGCAGACTCTCCATCCGACCCGTATATAGGCGTAACCGCCCGCGAGCGATGTCATTGGCGAATCGGCGCCGCGCCTCCGCGAGCATCGTCTCCGACATCTCGACGCCGTGCACAACCGTGCCCTCGCGATCGAGCAAGATGTCGAGTCCGACGCCCCCGCCGAATCCGATATCAGCGACGTCGGAGGTCGGTCTGCACTCCATGGCGGCAACCGCGGCGACGACAAGTGACCGATTGCCGCGGTTGAGTACCCGCCCCACGAGTCGGCCTGCGAACCCGGTGGGGTCACCGAGCTGGCGAGCCAGCCCGGCGAGCGCGCGGTCGACGAGCTGCATGCCCATCATTAGACACCGAACTTGGCTCGAGCATCGTCGGTGACCGGAGTGAACAAGTTCACCAGGTTGCCGTCGGGGTCGCGGAACAGCAGTGCACGATTGCCCCACGGCATGGTGGTCGGCTCGGTGACGACCTCGTCCAATTGTCCTTGCAGGCGGGCATATTCAGCGTCGACATCGGGCACGATGAACTCGATGATGGCGCTTCGATTGGCCGCCGGCTCGGCAGATCCCACGCCGAACAATGGCACGGTCTTGTCGCTCCCGATGGCCAGTACGCCGACCGGCGTGGGGATCTCGGCGAACAGTTCGTTGGCCCAGATCGCGTCGGCTCCGGTGACCATCTCGTAGAACGAGACGAGGCGCTTCACGTCCGCGGTGATGAGGCGGATCGACACTAGCTTCATGCCGCCCAAGCTAGACCTGCCCACCGACAGGTCTCCTAGACGTTGAACCTGAACTCGACCACGTCACCGTCGGCCATGACGTAGTCCTTGCCTTCCATCCGTACCTTGCCTGCGGCCTTCGCCGCCGCCATCGATCCCGCCTCGACGAGGTCGTCGAAGGACACGATCTCGGCCTTGATGAAGCCCTTCTCGAAGTCGGTGTGGATCACCCCGGCCGCCTTCGGCGCGGTGTCACCGCGATGAATCGTCCAGGCGCGCGCCTCTTTCGGGCCCGCGGTCAAATAGGTCTGCAAGTTCAACGTGTGAAAACCCGCCCGCGCCAAGGCATCCAGGCCGCGCTCGGTCTGGCCGATCGACTCCAGCAGTTCGGCTGCCGACTCATCGTCGAGCTCGATCAGCTCCGACTCGATCTTGGCGTCCAGGAACACCGCGTCCGCCGGGGCCACCAGCGCACGCAACTCGGCCTGCTTGGCCGCGTCGGTCAGCACCGACTCGTCGGCGTTGAACACGTACAGGAACGGCTTGATGGTCATCAGGTTCAGCTCACGCAGCAGCGACCAGTCCTTGCCGCTGGCGAACAGCGTGGTGCCGTTGTTCAGCAACTCCTGCGCAGCCACGGCGGCCTCGAATACCGGCTTGCGGTCCTTGTTGTTGCGGGCTTCCTTCTCCAGCCGGGGCACGGCCTTCTCGAGGGTCTGCAGGTCGGCGAGGATCAGCTCGGTCTCGATGACCTCGATGTCGGACTTCGGGTCCACCTTGCCGTCGACGTGCACCACGTCGTCGTCGGCGAACACCCGGACCACCTGACAGATCGCGTCGCACTCGCGGATGTTGGCCAGGAACTTGTTGCCCAGGCCCGCGCCTTCCGAGGCGCCTTTGACGATGCCGGCAATGTCGACGAACGTGACCGGCGCCGGCAGGATCCGCTCGGAGCCGAAGATCTCGGCCAGTTTGGTCAGCCGCGGGTCCGGCAGCGGGACGACGCCCTCATTCGGCTCGATCGTGGCGAACGGGTAGTTGGCTGCCAGCACGTTGTTGCGGGTCAGCGCATTGAACAGGGTCGATTTTCCCACGTTGGGCAGACCGACAATTCCGAGGCTCAGGCTCACAGAGAAGACAGTCTAGGAGAAAGCCCCGGACGACCCCTCCGCTTGCGGCCCCGCTGACGGTCCACATTCAGCCGGAGCCGGTACGGTCTACGTGTGTCAGCACAGCGAGCGAGGTCCTCCGTGGCGCCCGCGAACCGCTCGGCGCACCCGAACCTGTCCGGCGTGCCTTGGTGGGCCGCCGTCCTGATTGCTGTGATCGCCACCACAATTGGCTTCGCCTTCGATGCAGGCTCAGGCAACAAGGAACTCGGCAACGTCTTCGCCGCCATGTACGCGCTCGGTTGTGTGGCGGCCGTTCTCGCGGTGCGCCACTCCAGTATTTTCACCGCCGTCATTCAGCCCCCGCTGATCCTGTTCGTCATGGTGCCCGGCTCCTACTTCCTGTTTCACGGCGCAGCGTTCACCGGCGTCAAGGACACCCTGATCAACTTCGGCTACCCGCTGATCGAGCGCTTCCCGCTGATGCTGTTCACCTCGGCCGGCGTCCTGCTGATCGGGTTGGTGCGCTGGTACTTCGGAATGTCGGCCAAATCGTCGGCGGCTGTCCGCCCCGACAGCGACGACGAAACCGCCGCGGGCCCCGGCCTTTTCGCCGGGCTGGGGGCCAAGTTCTCGTCGCTGTTCCAACGCGGTGACGTCGAGGACGACGACGTCGACGAGGCGCCGAAACGCAAGCACGGCATCGATCGGCCCGCGACCGCGGAGCGGCGGCCCCGCTCGGAGCGGCCCGCCAAGCGTCCGGCACCGACCCGTTCGCGGCATGCCCGTCCCCCGCTGGAGGACATCACCGAGGCGCCCGAACGGTCCCGCCGCCAGTCGGCCCGTCGTCGTCCGGTCGACGCCGAGCCCGACGCACTCGACTACCCCGAGCCCCCGCGACGTCGCCGCCAGCCCCGTGACCCGAGCGGCCGCACGTCGTCACGCCGTGAGCCGCGCGACGCCCGCGAGCCGCGTGAACCCCGTGAGGCCCGCGACCGCAGGGATCTCTACGGCCCGCCCCCGCGGCGCAGCAGCCGATTCGAGCCACCCGAGGCGTACCCGTCCTACGAGCCCTACCCGCCCTACGAACCACCGAGCCGGCAACGTCCGCCCGGGCGGACGAACGGCGACAGCGACACCCATCACCCGGTGTCGAGGGTGCGTTATCGCGGTGACGTCGACCCGGAGCCGGGCCGCCAGCCGAGGACGCGTCGCCCCAGCGCGAACGACTGGGACGCCGAGTCCTGGCGTTCTGACCGCTGAGCCGCGGAACTAGCTGCGGGCGGGCCGGATCTCACGCGGCAGCGCGAACACCAGCGTCTCGTTGGCCGTCGTGACCGTCTGCACGGTGCCGTAACCGTATTCGGCCAGCCGGTCGAGCACCCCGCGCACCAGGACCTCGGGAACCGAGGCGCCGGACGTCACGCCGACGGTCGTGACACCCGACAGCCAGGCCGGGTCGATGTCGTCGGCGTAGTCCACCAGCTTGGCGGCCTTCGAGCCGGCACCCAGCGCCACCTCGACCAGCCGCACCGAGTTCGACGAATTCCGCGAGCCGACGACGATCACCAGATCGCACTCCGGCGCCATCGCTTTGACCGCGCCCTGCCGGTTCTGGGTGGCGTAGCAGATGTCATCGCTGGGCGGGTCCTGCAGCGTCGGGAACTTCTCCCGCAGCCGCCGCACCGTCTCCATGGTCTCGTCGACGCTCAGCGTGGTCTGGGACAGCCAGATCACCTTGTTCGGGTCGCGCACCGTCACCTTCTCCACGGCGTCGGGGTTGTCGACCACCTGAACGTGGTCAGGCGCCTCACCGGCGGTACCGACGACCTCTTCGTGGCCCTCGTGGCCGACGAGCAGGATGTCGTAGTCGTCGCGAGCGAACCGCTTGGCCTCGTTGTGCACCTTGGTGACCAGCGGGCAGGTGGCGTCGATGGTCTGCAGATTGCGGGCCGCCGCCTCCTCGTGCACGGTCGGCGCCACCCCGTGGGCAGAGAAGACCACGATGGCCCCTTCAGGCACTTCGTCGGTCTGCTCGACGAACACCGCACCGGCTTTGGCCAGGGTGTCCACCACATAGCGGTTGTGCACGATCTCGTGGCGCACGTAGACGGGTGCGCCGTGCTTCTCCAGGGCGCGTTCGACGGTCTCGACGGCGCGGTCCACGCCCGCGCAGTAACCGCGCGGTTCGGCCAGCAGCACCCGCTTGCCGGTAACGGGCCCGGCAGCCGTGCTGGCGGCACCGGGAATCCCCATGTTGACGGTAGGCGGCATGCTTTCAGGGTACGTTCCCGCAACCTCACCGGGCCAGCCGTAGGCTGGGGCCCATGGCAACTGCACCGTACGGGGTTCGTCTGCTGGTCGGCGCCGCCGTCACCGCTCTCGAAGAAACCCGCAAGCTGCCGCAAACCATCCTGATGTACCCGATGACGGTGGCGAGCACCGTCGCGCACATCGTGATGAAGATGCAGCAGGACTTGGCCGACCTGGTGATCAAGGGCGACAGCGCCCTGGAGAACATCTTCCCGCCGAAGGACGAGCAGCCCGACTGGGCGACTTTCGACGAGGACTCCGCCGGGGCGGACGACGACGCTCCGGCGCAGGACGGCGAGCGTCTCACCGAAGGCCGGTTCGCCCTGTACAGCACCACCGACGGTGTCGAGGTGAAGTCGGAGACCTCGACCCAGACCTCCAATGGGGCAACTGCAACCAAGAGCGCGCCCCCGATCGCCGAGGAGCTCGACTACGAGTCGCTGACCTTGGCACAACTGCGCGCCAGGCTGCAGTCGCTGAGCGTCGCCGACCTCGAAGCGCTGCTGGCGTACGAGGAAGCCTCCAAGTCGCGCGCACCGTTCCAGACGCTGCTGGCCAACAGGATCACCCGCGCGTCCGCCAAGTGACCAGCGCTCAGAGCAACTCTGCGGAGAATCCGTATCCGGTCCGCGCGGTGGCCATCCGCGTGGCCGGCTGGATCGACAAGCTCGGCACGGTGTGGGTCGAAGGTCAGCTGACCCAGATCAACGTGCGCAACTCCACGGCCTACATGGTGCTGCGCGATCCGGCGGCCAACATGTCGCTCGATGTCAGCTGCTCGCGTGATCTGCTGCTCTCGGCGCCGGTGAAGCTCACCGAGGGCACCCAGGTGGTGGTGTGCGGCAAGCCGAGCTTCTACACCGTGCGCGGCTCGTTTTCCTTGCGCGTCAGCGACATTCGCGCGGTCGGCGTGGGTGAGCTGCTGGCCCGTATCGAACGGCTGCGCCGGCTACTGGAGGCCGAGGGACTGTTCGACCCTCGGCTCAAGCGCCCGCTACCGTTCCTGCCATCAACCGTCGGCCTGATCACCGGGCGGGCCAGCGCGGCCGAGCACGATGTGACGACGGTGGCCGCCGCCCGCTGGCCGGGGGTGCGCTTCGCCATCCGCAACACCGCGGTGCAGGGCGTCAACGCGGTGGCGCAGATCGTGGAGGCGTTGCGCGAACTCGACGCCGACCCCGAGGTCGACGTGATCGTGATCGCCCGCGGCGGCGGCAGCGTGGAAGACCTGCTGCCGTTCTCCGACGAGACGCTGTGCCGTGAGATCGCCGCGTGCACCACACCGGTGGTCAGCGCCGTCGGCCACGAGCCGGACAACCCGCTGTGCGACCTGGTCGCTGATATGCGGGCGGCCACCCCGACCGACGCCGCCAAGAGGGTGGTGCCTGACACGGCGGCCGAACTGGCGTTGGTCTCCGAGCTACGGCACCGCAGTGCGCAGGCTCTGCGCAACTGGGTCGGCCGCGAGCAGCGGACCGTCGCCCATCTGCGTAGCCGGCCGGTGCTGGCCGACCCGTTGGGCGCGCTGACGCATCGCACCGAGGAGATCGAGCGGGCCCGGGCCTGCGTTCGCCGCGACGTCAAGCGGCTGGTCGCGGCGGAATCCGACCGGATCGGTCACCTCGCGGCGCGGCTGGCCACCTTGGGCCCGGCGGCCACCCTGGCGCGGGGTTACGCCGTGGTCCAGGTGCTCGGCCGACAGGGAGAGGCTGAGATCCTTCGCACAACGGCCGACGCACCGGCCGGAACCCGGCTGCGCATCCGGGTCGGCGACGGTGCGATCGGCGCAAGTAGTACAGGCCCGACGGACGGATCCACATGAGCACGCCAGATGAGACGACGCCCATTAGTCAGCTTGGCTACGAAGATTGCCGGGATCAGCTGATCGAGGTCGTCCGGGTGCTCGAGCAAGGTGGGCTCGATCTTGATTCGTCGCTGAAACTGTGGGAACGAGGCGAGGAACTGGCACGACGCTGCGAGGAGCACTTAGCCGGAGCGCGCAAACGCATCGAAGACGCGCTCGCCGCCCGCGACGCCGACGAGGATTGATTCGGCCAGCGCGCTAACCTGCGACATTGGAAAACTGGAACGTGTTTCAGTTATTCTCGCCGCCATGAGTGATGCCACCCTGACAACCGAGCTGGGCCGCGTCCTGGTGACTGGCGGCGCCGGATTCGTCGGCGCCAACCTCGTGACCGAGCTGCTGGACCGTGGACACTTCGTTCGCGCCTTCGATCGGGCACCGTCAGCGTTGCCCTCCCACGAGCGCCTCGAGGTGGTCCAGGGCGACATCTGCGACACCGCCACCGTTGCCGCCGCCGTCGAGGGGATCGACACGATCATCCACACCGCAGCGATCATCGACTTGATGGGCGGGGCGTCGGTCACCGCGGAGTACCGCAAGCGCAGCTTCGACGTGAACGTCGAAGGAACCAAGAACCTGGTGCGCGCCGCCCAGGCCGCCGGCGTCAAGCGGTTCGTCTACACCGCCTCCAACAGCGTGGTCATGGGCGGCCAGCGGATCGTCAACGGCGACGAAACGCTGCCGTACACAGCACGTTTCAACGACCTCTACACCGAGACCAAGGTGGTGGCCGAGAAGTTCGTGCTCAGTCAGAACGGCGTGGACGGTCTGCTGACCTGTTCGATCCGGCCCAGCGGCATCTGGGGCCGGGGCGATCAGACCATGTTCCGCAAGCTGTTCGAGCGGGTGATCGCCGGGCACGTCAAGGTTCTCGTCGGCAACAAGGACGCCAAGCTCGACAACTCGTACGTGCACAACCTCGTACACGGATTCATCCTGGCCGCAGAGCATTTGGTCCCCGGTGGCACCGCACCCGGGCAGGCCTACTTCATCAACGACGGCGAGCCGATCAACATGTTCGACTTCTCCCGTCCGGTGGTGGAGGCCTGCGGCGAGAAGTGGCCGACGGTCTGGATTCCCGGCGGCTTCGTCCATGCCGTCCTGACCGGCTGGCAGTGGCTGCACTTCAAGTTCAAGTTCCCTCAGCCCCCGCTGGAACCGCTTGCGGTGGAACGGGTCTCGATCGACAACTACTTCTCCATCGCCAAGGCCCACCGCGACCTCGGCTACCAGCCGCTCTACACCACCGGCGAGGCGCTCGAGCACTGCCTGCCGTACTACACCGACCTCTACGCCGAGATGAAGGGCTAACTAGCGCATCGCGTTCTTGACCGCTTGCCCGTAGGCAGCCTTCTGCTGGCTCGTCAGCGTCGGGGTGAAGACCACCACGACGTCTTCGACCTGGAGCATGTCGGGCACTGCGGCGGCGTAGAGCTCCGCGCGGCCGGTACTCGGGAACTTCAGGATGGACACCGTGTCGGTGTCGGTCGCCTCGAGGCATCCAGCCGTCGGGCAGGTCGAGGCGGTGACGTCGCGCGCGTTGAGCGCGGGCAGCTTGGCCTTCGTGATAGCGGTGAGCACCTCGGCGACGGAGACGTCGTTGAGCATCACCGCACCTGCCCGGGTGGCGGGGGCAGTCGCGTCGTGCGACCCGCAGCCGACAAGAGCCGCGGCCATCAGGACGCTCACCACCAACCACCGCATGGTTCCGAGCGTAACGACCCCGGGCATCGTGAATTCTTTGTGAGAACGCGGCGCTTTACTTCCGAATGCGCCTAGCGTCTGCACATGCCTGAAGGAAAACCCAATATCTTGGTCATCTGGGGCGATGACATCGGCATCACCAACCTGAGCTGCTACAGCGACGGGCTGATGGGCTACCGCACCCCCAACATCGACCGTGTCGCCAAAGAGGGGATGCGGTTCACCGACTCCTACGGCGAGCAGAGTTGCACGGCCGGCCGGTCCTCGTTCATCACCGGGCAGAGCGTCTACCGCACCGGACTGAGCAAAGTCGGCATGCCCGGCGTCGACATGGGCCTGTCCGCCGACGATCCGACAATCGCCGAGCTGCTCAAGCCGCTCGGGTACGCCACCGGCCAGTTCGGCAAGAACCACCTGGGCGATCTGAACAAGCACCTGCCCACCGCACACGGCTTCGACGAGTTCTTCGGCAACCTGTATCACCTCAACGCCGAGGAGGAGCCGGAGAACCCGGATTACCCCACAGAGGAGGAGGCGCCGCTGTTGCGCAAGATGCTGCTCCCCCGCGGCGTCATCCACTCCTGGGCGACCGAGGAGGCCTCCGACGAGGTCGACGAGCGGTTCGGTCCGCTGGGCAGGCAGCGCATCGAGGACACCGGGCCGCTGACCAAGAAGCGGATGGAAACCATCGACGACGAGACCACCGAGGCATGCGTCGACTTCATCACGCGCCAAGCCGAATCGGACACCCCGTTCTTCGTGTGGATGAACATGACGCACATGCACTTCCGCACCCACACCAAACCGGACAGTCTCGGCCAGGCCGGCCGCTGGCAGTCGCCCTACCACGACACGATGATCGACCATGACCGCAATGTCGGTCAGGTGCTGGACTGTCTCGACGAGCTGGGCATCGCCGAGGACACCATCGTGATGTACTCCACCGACAACGGCCCGCACGCGAACAGCTGGCCCGACGGCGCCACCACACCGTTCCGCAGCGAGAAGAACACCGGCTGGGAGGGCGCCTTCCGGATTCCGGAGATGATCCGCTGGCCCGGCAAGATTCCCGCCGGAGAGGTGTCCAATGAGATTGTCCAACATCATGATTGGCTGCCGACGTTCTTGGCGGCTGCCGGTGAGCCGGACATCATTGACAAGCTCAAACAAGGTCACACGATCGGGGACAAGACCTACCACGTCCACATCGACGGCTATAACCTGCTGCCGTATCTGACCGGCGAGGCCGACGAGTGCCCGCGCCGCGGGTTGATCTACTTCTCCGACGACTGCGACGTGCTCGGCGTCCGCTTCGAGAACTGGAAGGTCGTCTTCCTGGAGCAGCGCTGCCAGGGCACGCTGCAGATCTGGTTCGAGCCGTTCACCGAACTGCGGGCTCCCAAGCTGTTCAATCTGCGCACGGATCCGTTCGAGCACGCCGACGTCACGTCGAACACGTACTGGGACTGGGTGTTGGAGCGGATCTTCATCTGCCTCTACGCCAACGCGCTCGTCCTGCGGTTCCTCGACACGTTCAAGGAATTCCCACCGCGAGCCGAGCCGGCGTCCTTCACCATCACCGCCGCGGTGGAGAAACTGAAGAAGTCGCTGGAGTCGGTGGGCGCCTGACGTTGGCTGATCTGGACAGCTGGCACGACGGGGCCGCGAAGTCGGCGCTCATCGAGTTCGCGGCGCGTGCCGTCGACTCGGTGGCCCCGGAGGAGCGGGTCGCCGTGTTCGACAACGACGGCACACTGTGGTGCGAGAAGCCGGCATACATTCAGCTCGACTTCCTGGTGCGTCGGATCGCCGAACAGGTGGCGGCCAATCCCGCGCTGGCCGCCGAACAGCCCTATACCGCCGCGGCAGCCGGCAATCTGGAGTGGTTCGGCGAGGCCGTCACCAAGCACTACAACGGTGACGACTCCGACCTGAAACTCCTTGCCGGCGCTGTTCTCTCGGCCAACGCCACCATCACTACCGAGGAACATGCGGCGCGGGTGAACGCGTTTTTCGCCGACGCCAAGCATCCGACGCTGGACCGTCCCTACACGGCCTGCGGGTATGCACCGATGATCGAATTGCTGCGCTACCTCGAGTCGTTGGGCTTCACCAACTACATCGTCTCCGGCGGCGGCCGGGACTTCATGCGGCCCGTCACGACAGCGATGTACGGCGTCCCGCCGGAACGCGTCATCGGCAGTTCGGTCGGATTGGTCTACCAGAACGGCGAACTGCTGACCACGGCACAACCGGAAACCCTCAACGACGGCCCGGTCAAGCCGGTCCGCATCTGGGGGCGGGTGGGCCGACGGCCGATCCTCGCCGTGGGCAACTCCAACGGTGACATCGAGATGCTGCAGTACGCGGTGGCCGGCCCTGGGCCGTCGCTGGCGATGTTGGTCTGCCACGACGACGCCCATCGCGAATTCGCCTACACGGCAGGTGCGGAGAGGGCCCTGGACCATGCCGAGAGGTCCGGCTGGACGCGGGCCAGTATGCGCGACGACTGGAAAACCGTCTTCAGTGACTGACCCCGAGCTGGTTCAGATCCCCGGACAGACCGCCAGGCTGGGATCCGACCTGCACTACCCCGAAGAGGCTCCCGCTCGAGCGGTGACCGTCGACAGCTTCCGCATCCAGGCCCGCCAGGTCACCAATGCAGAGTTCACCGAATTCGTCTCGGCCACCGGTTATCTCACCGTCGCCGAACGGCCGCTGAACCCGGCCGATTATCCGGGCGCGCCGCCGGCCAACCTGCAACCGGGCTCGATGGTGTTCCGCCGGACCAGCGGACCCGTCGACCTGCGCCACCTCAGCCAGTGGTGGACGTGGACCCCAGGCGCCTCGTGGCGGCATCCGTTGGGCCCCGGTTCGTCGATCGCCAAACGCGCCGAGCACCCCGTCGTTCACGTCGCGTACGAAGACGCCGAGGCGTACGCGGCCTGGGCCGGACTGGCATTGCCGACCGAGGCCGAATGGGAGACCGCCGCCCGCGGCGGGCACGAGCAGGCCGACTACACATGGGGCGATCAACCGGAAGGCCCCGGCGAGCGGCTCGCGAACTATTGGCACGGCGATTTTCCCTGGCGCCCGGAACCCGGCTACGGACGTACCACCGACGTCGGCTCCTTCCCGCCCAACGGATACGGACTCTTCGACATGGCCGGCAATGTCTGGGAGTGGACCACCGATTGGTGGGCGGGCAGCGAGGCGGCCAGCTATGACCGCGCGCAACCGCAGTTCACCGTCCCGCGCAAGGTCGTCAAAGGCGGATCGTTCCTGTGCGCCGACAGCTACTGCATGCGCTACCGTCCCGCCGCGCGCCGCCCGCAGATGGTCGACACCGGCATGAGCCACATCGGATTCCGCTGCGTGAAGCGCTAGTGCCACGCCACTATGGTCAAGTGAGCGATCATCGGGTGCATTACGCCCGGAACGGCGATGTGCGGCTGGCCTATCGGGTTGTCGGCGAATCAGGTCCCATGGTCATTTGGGTACCGGGATGGGTCGTGAGCAACGTCGACACGATCGACGAGCACGACAGTCCGTATGCACCGTTCATTGAACGCGCCTCTCAACAAAGCCAGTTCGTCGTGTGGGACCGGAGGGGCACCGGGCTCTCGGATCCCTCGACGCGTCTGCAGTCCATGGACGACCGCGTCCAGGACCTCGCCGCAATCGTTGATGCGGTCGGAGTAGATCGTGTCGGCCTGCTGGGAACCGGAGAAGGTGGGACGGTGAGCGCCCTCTTCACTGCGACGCACCCCAACCGCGTAAGCCTGCTGTGCTTGTATGCAACTGCTGCTCGCTTTTCGCAAGAGCTGCCCGATTTCCCCTGGGGCTTCGCTCCTGACGAAGTGCAGTCACAGCTCGCCGACATTGAAAACAATTGGGGCCAAGGCGCTTTGGCAGAGCTCTTCTACGGCGACGCAGCCGCCGTTCCCGGTGTGCGCCAGCTATTCGGCAAGTGGCAACGTTCGGTTTCCAGTCCGTCGCTGGCAAAACTTTGGTGGCAGGCAGTGATGGATACCGATGTCCGCGCCGTCCTCGGAGCCATCCGCGCTCCCACGTTGGTACTGGCACGTCCCGGCGATCAACTCGTGCCGACCGAATCGTCGGCGGCGTTGGCAGCAGCCATCCCCAACGCTGAGTTCCACCTCCTGCCGCCAGGCGCGCATACTCCGTTCGACATCGTCGACGAGTTCGAAGACGAGACGCTCGACTTCTTCACCGGAAAATCGGGCGCTCCTGCCGACGATCGCGTGCTCAAAACAGTCATGTTCACCGATATCGTCAGCTCGACGGAGAAGCTCACCGCGCGGGGCGACTCGTCCTGGCGCAAACAGCTCGACAGGCACGACCAGGTGGTCGACAGCCTGCTCCTGCGCTACGACGGCACTCGGGCAAAGCACACCGGAGACGGCGTTTTCGCGCTGTTTGATTCCCCCACTAAAGCTGCGCGCTGCGCTCTGGAACTCGTGCCCACCCTGGCGGCACGCAACATCCCGATCCGCGCCGGCATACATACCGGCGAATGCGAACGGCGGGGTGACGAATGGAGCGGTGTGGCAGTCCATATCGGCGCGCGTATCGCAGCCTTGGCCGATGCCGGCAACGTGCTGACCAGTCGCACGGTGCGGGACCTGTCCGCCGGATCAGGGCTGGCCTTCCGCAACTTGGGGCTACATGAGCTGAAAGGGCTCCCGGAAGAGGTCGAAGTTTATCGGGTAACCACGACCCACTAGATCCCATGCTTCACTAGAACGCGTTCTCATACGGAAGGGGCTCGATGTCCGACGCTGTGCTGGTAACCGGCGCATTCGGGTTGGTGGGAAGTGCCACAGTCAAGCAGCTGGCGGCCGCCGGCCGCCGGGTGGTCGCCACCGACCTCGAAACACCGGCCACCCAGAAGGCCGCTGCCGGTCTCCCCGCCGGAGTCCAGGTGCGCTGGGCGGACCTCACCGACCCGGCCGCGGTCGAGAAGCTGCTGGCCGAGGTATCCCCCGCCGCCGTCATCCACCTGGCCGCGGTGATTCCACCGCTGTGCTACGCCAAACCGCAACTGGCCTACACGGTCAACGTCGGGGCGACCGCCAATCTGGTGAAAGCGCTTGAGGCTCATCCCGATCCGGCGCGTCTGGTGCAGGCCTCCAGCATCGCGGTGTACGGACCGCGCAACCCGCATCACATCACCGAGGTGTTGACCTCGCAGACGCCGGTCAACCCGTACGACAACTACGGCAAACACAAGGTCGAAGCCGAAGCTCTGGTGCGCGCATCGAGCCTGGACTGGGTGATCCTGCGCCTCGGCGGGGTGCTGACCACCGAGCCCAACCTCGGGATGGACCCCAACCTGATCTTCTTCGAGGGCGTGCTGCCCGCCGACGGGCGGCTGCAGACCGTCGACGTCCGCGATGTCGCGTTCGCGTTCGCGGCGGCCACCACCGCCGACGTCCTTGGCCAGACCTTGCTGATCGGTGGCGACGACACCCACCGGTTGCGGCAGAGCGACATCGGGCAGTCCACCGCCGCGGCGATGGGTCTCGTCGGCGCATTGCCCGCCGGCCGCAAGGGCGATCCCAAAGACGACGGCGGCTGGTTCGCCACCGACTGGATGGACTCGGCGGCCGCACAGCAGGTGCTCAAACATCAGCACTACTCGTGGCCCGACATGCTCGCCGAGACCGCCGACAAGGTCGGCTGGAAGCGCTACATCTTCCGGGTGATCGCGCCGCTGGCCCGCGAATACCTCAAACGGCAGTCGCCGTATTACGGTCAGCCGCCCGGGTATGGCAACCCGTGGGAGGCCGTGCGGCGCAAGTGGGGAGCTCCGGAGAACGACGGGAAGGTGTCATGACCGAGCAGGTAGCCGTGATTGTCGGAGGCGCTTCCGGGATCGGCTGGGCGACAGCCCAGACGCTGGCGGCCCAGGGCATGCGCGTGACGATCGCGGACCGCAACACCGATCTGGCTCGCGAACGCGCGGCGACACTGGGTGATCCGCACACATGGGCGGAGGTCGAAGTCACCGACGAAGCTTCGGTGGCAACGCTTTTCGACGATGTCGTGGCCCGCGAGGGCGGCCTGCACGTGGTGGTGAACTGCGCGGGGTTCAGCGGCTTCGGTGTCATCACCGAGCTCGACGCCGAGCAGTTCCGCTCGGTCGTCGACGTCTGCCTCAACGGTGCGTTCCTGGTGATGAAGCATGCCGGCCGTCATCTCGGCGAGGGCGGTGCGCTGGTGTCGCTGACGTCGCTCAACGCCCGGCAGCCGGCGGTCGGGATGAGCGCGTACTGCGCGGCGAAAGCCGGCCTGTCGATGCTGACTCAGGTCGCGGCGCTGGAGTTGGGTCCGCGCGGCATCCGGGTCAATGCCGTCGCGCCCGGCTTCGTACACACCCCGCTGACCGAAGGTGCGGCCATGGTCCCCGGTGTCGTCGACGAGTACGTGGAAAACACCGCGCTGGGCCGGGCGGGAACGCCGCAGGACATCGCCGACGCGGTGGCCTTCCTGTGTTCGCCGCAGTCGTCCTGGCTCACCGGCGAGATCCTCGACCTCAACGGCGGCGCACACCTCAAGCGCTACCCCAACATTGCGGAGCACCTGACCCGGCTGATGAATCCGTAGTTCGGTGAACACCGAGTTCACCGTCACCCAGAAGCGCGCGCTGGCGATCGTCACGCTGATCGCCGTACTGCTGGGTGCCTACTTCCTGAGGCACTACTTCATCCTGGTGGTGATCGCGGCGATCGTCGCCTATCTGTTCACCCCGCTGTACAACCGCTGCCGGCGCCGGTTCGGGACCGGGTTGTCGGCGACGATGACGGTGCTGGCCGCGCTGGCGACCGTCATCATCCCGGTCGGTGCGCTGGTGACGCTTGCGGTGCTTCAGGTTTCGCACATGGTGGTGCATGTGGCCGAGTGGGTGCAGAACGCCGACATGTCGACCGTCGGAAATCAGGCACTGGACTACACCAATCACGCGCTGGCGAAACTGCCGTTCGGCCACTTCGAGGTCACCTCCGACTCGGTGCGCGACTCACTGGTGAACGTCTCCCAGAACCTCGGCCGCTGGCTGCTGCACGCACTGCAGGGCGCCGCGGGCGGGGCGATCGGCGTCGTCACGTCGGCGATCATCTTCTTGTACGTGCTGGTCTCATTGCTCACCAATCAGGAGCAGCTGCTGACGCTGATCCGCCGCCTCAACCCGCTCGGCGAAGAGGTCACCGACCTCTATCTGGCCAAGATGGGCGCGATGGTGAAGGGAACGGTCAAGGGCCAGTTCATCATTGCGCTGGTTCAGGGTTTGCTGGGTGCCGCGTCGATCTACATCGGCGGGTTCCACAACGGGTTTTTCATCTTCGCGATCTTCCTGACCGCGTTGTCGGTCATTCCGCTGGGCAGCGGCATCGTCACCATCCCGTTCGGCATCGGGATGATGTTCTTCGGCAATATCGGCGGCGGCCTGTTCGTGGTGCTGTTCCACATCATCGGCGTCACCAACGTCGACAACTTCCTGCGCCCCATCCTGGTGCCGCGCGAGGCCCGGCTGGATCCGGCGCTGATGCTGCTCGCGGTGTTCTCCGGGATCGCGATGTTCGGCTTCTGGGGCATCGTGCTGGGCCCGGTCCTGATGATCATCATCGTCACGACGATCTCGGTGTACCTGGCCGTGTACAAGGGCGTGGAGATGACGTCACACGAGCCACCCGAGAAACGCCGCCGGATGTTCCCGCGGCGCAGCGGCTAATCGACCTGCTTGAACCAGGAGATGACGACCATCACCATGGCGGCGACCAGAGCGACGATCACCCACAGCACCAAGGCCATGTCGATCCACGCGCCCGGCGGCGGGGCGCCCGGCAGGATGTTGCGCAGCGGCACGATCGCGAACAGCATTGCGGCGTACCACGTTGCGAACGGCATCTGGAACTGCTTGCGCCTGGTGATCACGAGCACCGAGGTGAAGATCGCGATGGTCGGCAAGGTGAGCAGCACGATGACGATGCCGAGGTCGAATGCCAGCGGACCGAGGGCTCGGCTGAAGGTCACCTGCGTCGCGTCGCCGTCACCCTTGGCGTTCGGAGACGGGGCAACCTGCTCGCTGGACAGGTCCCAGCCCTGCAATGCGCCGGCAATCTGAACCTTGGCCGGAATGATCTTGCGATCTTCGCCCTCACCCACCAGCAGGTCGGCACTGATGCCTTGGGTCTCGTAGCGATCGAACGGCCAGGTGTTCACATCGCCGTCGACGTCGATGGTCGTCGTCACCTCTGCCGGTGCAGCACCGGCCGGGAACTTCAAGTCGCCCAAGGAGTTCCACGGATGCAACCGCACCGCGATATCTTCCTTGAGGGTGTCCAGCTTCTCATCGACCAGTGAATCAGCAGGGATGACAAGCACTTTGGCGTCCGCTTTGTAGTCGACGGTACGCAGCGACTGCAACGTGATCAGCACGGTTGTCTCGGATCCATTGCCTTCACCCGACGCCTCCAACTCCTTGGCGGAGCCAGACAGCCACCAGTAGCCGAACAACGTGACGATGTAGGCCAGCACGACGACCAGCACGGTGAGAATGGCGACGGTCTTGCCGCGCGACGCGGGTTTCGGAGCCGGAGCCGGAGTCTGCGGCTCGGCGGGGGCGGTGGTCACGCGGGCATCGTATATTGACGCACGCGACTGCGCTGGCCTTTCTCCCCTAGAACGGCGGTGGATCGTCATTGTTCGACGGTGGCGCGGGTCCGAGCGGTGCGCTGTGGCGTGGTCCGCGCTGTCGGTGGTTGTGCCGGCGCTCGGCGGCGATGTACTTCGCACGGTTCTGCCCCCGCGTGGTCTTGCGACGCGGCATGAACAGCGTGCGATCACCCGGTGCGTCGATGTCCGCGAGTCGGTGCAACGGCGGCAACGTCGGCGTCATCAAACTCGGGAACAACAGCGCACTACCCGGCGTGGTCACATACGTCTGATCCCCGGGCAACTCCCAGATGACCGTGCCATCAGCCAATTGCGTGTCACGCCAACCCCAGAACGTTTTCAAGATATGACAGCGACGGCACAAGCATTTGATGTTGCCGGCATGGGTGGGGCCGTACGGATACGGGACCGTATGGTCCAGATCGCAGTGCGAGGCCGGCCGGTCGCAGCCCGGTGCCCGGCAAGTGAGATCGCGGGCGCGCACGAAGTCGGCGAGTGCGCGTGACGGGCGGTATCCCCGCTCTGGCGCAAAGTCTGCGGGGTGAGTCAGCGGACTGAGCTTGGCGCCCTTGGCCAACTCAGCCACCACCTGAGCCGGGATCACCCCATCCGAATCCATCAGGTAGCCGGGATTGTCGGAGCGCCCTTCGACGGTGGCCTGCCCGGCGACGACGTGAATCACCACCGACCCCGGCGCGGGCTGGCAGGCGGCCGAACATTCCGGGTCTCCGCACCGGCAGGCCAGCCGGTCGGCGCTGACCGCCATGGCGCCGTAGGCATCGGCATGCCGCTGGTCCGTTGTGCGCGGGTCGGCTTCGCACACCGAGTCGGCCAACACGTCGAGCCGCCGCTTGAACAGTTCAGCGTCGGTTGCCGCCACCCGTGCAATGACCTCGACGCACCCATTGTCCTCGTCGCCGAACACCACCCCGCGGTCGCGGAGGCTCCCACGAACCCTGCGCACCGCGTCCGGGTCGTGCTTGGCAACGATGCGGTCGATCTCGGAGGCCAATCGGCCGCGCGTCATCGACGGCCACCGCGCCGCCCGCAGCGCCAACCGCCGGTCCACCTCGGCCAGGACGCCGTCATCGGTGATCAAGGCGGTGCGATAGACGACCGTCTGGAACATCTGCAGGTCGATATCGCCGGCGATGAAGATGCCCGCGACCGCGGGCAGCTGCTTCATCGCCAAGCCGTAGTTCATGTAGCTGCCCGCTTTGGCCGAGCTGATCCGCAGCGCGGCAGAGACTTCGGCGCCGACTGCCGCCCAGGTGTCAACGGCCCAGTCTTCTCGTTCTCCGCGTTCGTGGCGACGCAGCTCGAAGAGTTCGGCGATGGCCGCCAACCTCCGGGCAGCCGTCTGATTCTCCGCCCTCGCCGACGCCACGATGCTGGCCAGCAGGGCGCGCGACTCGGCCGTGTCCGACGGCTCGAAGTAGTCGTGCAGCTGGCTGGTACCGAACATACGTTCGATAGTGCCATGGGGGTCCGACAAGTTCGAGAGCCCGATGACAGCATTGACGACATGACGACGTGGCGGGATGTCGAAGCCGCTGCACCGGAGTTCGCTCAGCGGGTGCAGGCGTTGTTCGACGCGCACAAGCACAAGACCATTGCGACGCTGCGTGCCGATGGGTCACCGCGAATCTCCGGCATCGAATGCACCTTCGCCGACGGTGAGCTCACGTTCGGTTCGATGCCCAACGCGCGCAAGGGTTCCGACCTACGCCGCGATCCCCGCTTCGCGCTGCACACCGCGACGGTCGACCCGGTCGAAGGCAGCGAAGCGGAATGGCCCGGCGAGGCGAAGGTCGCCGGACGGGCCGTTCATTCCGGTTCGATCCCCGACGGGCCCGACGGGGACCTCTTCCGCGCCGACATCACCGAGGTCGCACTCACCCACCTCAACGACGCCGCCACACTGCTCGTCATCGAGTGGTGGACACCCGCCCACGGCTTGAAGACCGTCGAGCGCGAATAGCCCTTACGTCAGCCGGTCCTTGAGGAACTGGACAACGCGCTTGCGCGCCTCGAAGGCCGGGTGCCCCTCGACCTCGCGCACCTCGAGAGCGAGCACCGAGTGGGCAATCCGGCTGAAGCCGCCGGCGTTGCCCTTCGACGAGTCGATCTCGATGACCTCGAAGGAGTCGCCGAGCCGATCCTTGAGCGTCTTGAACCGCTCGGCCGGCGACATCGGATCCTCGCTGAAGCGCAGACCCATCGCACACAACCCCTCTTCGGCGGCCCGCTTCTCGATCACCTTCAGCTCCCCCTCGCTCATCCCGGGGTCGCGTTTCTGCTTGGGCGTCAAGCCGATCGGCACGGACGGCTGACTGAGCACCGAGGCAAGCACACTGTCGTCGACGGCCGCCGCCAGCGCGAAACCACCGGAGAAGCACTGCCCGATCACCCCGACGCCCTTGCCACCGGCCTTCGCCTTCAGATCCCGCGCCAGCGCACGTAGGTAATGCGTCACGGGACGATCCTTGTTCGTCGCGAACGCCGCGAACTCCCGGGCCACGCACGCGCGCGCCAGCACCGGCACCATGGCCGGCGTCATCGACGGCGCCTCCGGAGTGCCGAACAACGACGGGATCGCCACTGTGAAACCGTTGTCCACCAGATAGTTTCCCAATGCCAGCACACCGGGGTGCGCGCCAGGGATCTCCGGGATCAGCACCACGCCGGGACCTTCGCCCTTGCGGTAGACGTCATGGGTGATGCCCGCTGCAGTGAACGGCGCGCCAACCCATCCGGTCAGATCGGCGGCCGGAGCCGCCGCGCCCGCGACATTGGATTCAGCTCCGGACATTGACGTCTCCTCTTCAGCCAGGCGGCAGGGGCTGCTGCGTCTGTGTGGCAACGGCCAGCGTACGGAAGTCGTCGCTGCTCCCGGCCCCGGTTATGGCGATTTGAGCGGGGCCGGCCTGGCTGTCGAGACGGGTGGTCCACACCGGTTCGGTGCCCTCGCCGCCCTCGTAGACGATCCACTTCACACCGTCGACGTCTTGGGCGCCGGTGGGATACACCGACCGGTGGATCGAGCCCACCAGCGCCTGCTCGTCGGCGTTGCTCTGGGTGAGGCTCACATACATCTTGGACGCGGCGAGGTAGCCAACGGTCGCGGTGACGGCGCGCTGGCGTTGGCCGGTCGCGTCGGTGCGCCCGGCGTCGATTCCGCCGCGGCTGCCGGAGTTGGCCCGCCAGCCGGCGGGGACCTGCGGCAACCGGATCGGGAGGGCCAATGTCTCAGCGTCGGCCTTCAACGCGGCGGCGGCGTCGTATGGCGGTGGCGTCCCGTCTCGAGGGCTGTTGGGCCGCACCGAACACATCCCCACCAGCCCGGCCAGCGCGATGCAGGCCACGATCAAGGGCGCCAGCGACCAGAACATGTCGCGACCGTCCTGGAGCAGCCTGGGCTTGGGCTCCCGGGGCGGTATGCCGGTCTCGGACGGGGTACTCACGCCTGCCAGTATCCCAGGTCTGGACGGCTGGCCGGCTTCTGGGACAATCTCAGCCATGCCAGACGCCCGACGCCGTGAAGCGCCCGATCGCAACCTCGCCCTCGAATTGGTTCGGGTAACCGAAGCAGGCGCCATGGCCGCCGGCCGGTGGGTCGGCCGGGGTGACAAAGAAGGTGGTGACGGCGCAGCCGTCGACGCCATGCGTGAACTGGTCAACTCGGTGTCGATGCGCGGCGTCGTGGTGATCGGCGAGGGCGAAAAGGACAACGCCCCGATGCTCTACAACGGTGAAGAGGTCGGCAACGGCGACGGGCCGGACTGCGACTTCGCCGTCGATCCGGTGGACGGCACCACCCTGATGAGCAAGGGCATGCCGAACGCGATCTCGGTGCTCGCGGTCGCCGAACGCGGCGCGATGTTCGACCCGTCGGCGGTGTTCTACATGAACAAGATCGCCGGCGGTCCCGACGTCGCCGACTTCATCGACATCACCTCGCCGATCGCGGCCAACATCCAGCGCATCGCCAAGGTGCGCAAGGCGTCGGTCTCCGACATCACCGTCTGCATCCTGGACCGGCCCCGGCACACCAAGCTGATGGCTGAGGTCCGCGAGGCCGGCGCCCGCATCCGCCTGATCTCCGACGGCGACGTCGCCGGCGCCATCTCGGCCTGCCGGCCGGAGTCCGGCACCGATCTGCTTGCCGGTATCGGCGGCACGCCCGAGGGCATCATCACGGCCGCGGCGATCCGGTGCATGGGCGGTGAGATCCAGGCTCAGCTGGCGCCCACCGATGACGAGGAGCGCCAGAAGGCTCTGGACCGCGGCCACGATCTGGACCGGGTCCTGACGACCCGCGATCTGGTCGCCGGGGAGAACGTCTTCTTCTGCGCCACCGGCGTCACCGACGGCGACCTGCTCAAGGGTGTCCGCTACTTCGGCGGCGGGTGCACCACCCAGTCGATCGTCATGCGTTCGAAGTCCGGCACCGTCCGGATGATCGACGCCTATCACCGGCTCTCCAAGCTCAACGAATACTCCGCGGTGGACTTCACCGGGGACAAGACCGCGGCCTATCCGCTTCCCTAAGAAAGGCGTTACATGACCGACAGTGTCGTCGAAAAGCAAGCCGGCGAGGGCGAATACCGCATCGAGCACGACACGATGGGCGAGGTCCGGGTTCCGATCAACGCCCTGTGGCGCGCCCAGACCCAGCGGGCCGTCGAGAACTTCCCGATCTCCTTCCGCGGTCTCGAGCGCACTCAGATCCGCGCGCTGGGCCTGCTGAAAGCCGCTTGCGCACAGGTGAACAAGGACCTCGGCAAGCTGTCGGCGGAGAAGGCCGACGCCATCATCGCCGCCGCCGGTGAGATCGCCGACGGGCTGCACGACGACCAGTTCCCCATCGACGTGTTCCAGACCGGTTCGGGCACCAGCTCCAACATGAACGCCAACGAGGTGATCGCCTCGATCTGCGAACGCAACGGCGTGACGGTGCACCCGAACGATGACGTGAACATGTCGCAGAGCTCCAACGACACCTTCCCCACCGCCACCCACATCGCGGCGACGGAAGCCGCTGTGCGCCATCTCATTCCGGCGCTCGAGGTGCTGCACGAGTCGCTGGCCGGCAAGGCCCGCCAGTGGCGCACAGTGGTGAAGTCCGGGCGCACCCACCTGATGGACGCCGTCCCGGTGACCCTCGGCCAGGAGTTCGGCGGCTATGCCCGCCAGGTCGAGGCCGGCATCGAACGAGTGAAGGCCACCCTGCCCCGGCTGGGTGAGCTGGCCATCGGCGGCACCGCGGTCGGCACCGGCCTCAATGCCCCGGACGGCTTCGGCGCCAAGGTCGTCGCCGTCCTCGTCGAGCAGACCGGCCTGGCCGAATTGCGCACGGCGAAGGACTCTTTCGAGGCCCAGGCTGCCCGCGACGGGTTGGTGGAGGCCTCCGGCGCGCTGAAGACCATCGCCGCGTCACTGACCAAGATCGCCAACGACGTCCGCTGGATGGGCTCGGGCCCGCTGACCGGCCTCGGCGAGCTTCAGCTCCCCGATCTGCAGCCGGGCAGCTCGATCATGCCGGGCAAGGTCAACCCTGTGCTCCCCGAGGCGGTCACGCAGGTGGCCGCCCAGGTCATCGGCAACGATGCGGCCATCACCGTCGGTGGGCTGTCGGGTGCGTTCGAGCTGAACGTGTACATCCCGGTGATGGCACGCAACCTGCTGGAGTCGTTCACGCTGCTGTCCAACGTGTCGAAGTTGTTCGCCACCAAGTGCATTGACGGCCTGATCGCCAACGAGGAGCACCTGCGCGAGCTGGCCGAGTCCTCCCCGTCGATCGTGACGCCGCTGAATTCGGCGATCGGCTACGAGGAGGCCGCGAAGGTCGCCAAGCAGGCCCTCAAGGAGAAGAAGACGATCCGGCAGACGGTCATCGACCGCGGCCTGATCGGCGACAAGCTCTCCGAGGAAGAACTCGACAAGCGCCTCGACGTGCTGGCCATGGCGAAGGTAAAGGACGGCGACTAGAAGTCGATGGCGCCGCTGCGAGCGGCGCTCAAAGTCGAGGGGCCGGGTTCACAACCCGGCCCCTCGATTGCGTTATGCCCGAGCATGTTCGATGCCGGGGTATGGGGTCCCACCGTTGACAATGCCGTGTCACCACAGGGACAGCTAACCCGGATTTCGCCACTGCTCGCGATGGCAAATACATAGGCACACGTCTACAGGAGAGAATCCGTCGACAGAGCACGTACCCGACCGGTCCGAGCACGGACGAATTTAGCTGTACTGACGTCAATTTCGGGATCCAACCCCGTGTCGGGGCACCCACCCTCGCCGGTCTGTGACAATTTTGCCGAAATCCTTGACCGCCGATTCAGCAAACGCCTACATTGAGCCATCCGCTCACAGCAAACACTCAAGTTTGCCCGGTGGCGTTGACTCAAGGGGGTTCGCATGTCCAAACATCGCAAGGTCGGCCGTCTCGCAGGCATGTCAGCACGGCGATGCATCACCGCCGGGGTCGGCGGAACGGCGATGTTGAGCGTCGGCGTCCTGCTCGCGTCCTCCCCCGACGCGCCGCCCCCGGTGACGGCGTCACCCGCCGTCCAACTGGCGTCGTTCGGATCGCCGTTGGCGCCCGCACCCTTGAGCCCCGGCTCGGACCTGTGGTTCCTCGACAACCAGAGCTCGTTGATCGGCGGTGCCTTCACACCCACCGCCCTCGCTTCCGCCGTCACCGTCAACGGTTTCGATGTCTTTCGACCGATCGGCCGTGGTGGCTGGCTGATCGGCGACGGACTCGACGCCCAAGCCGGTTGCACGGGCTCCGCGTGCAACGGCGGCAACGCAGGCATCTTGTTCGGCCGCGGTGGTGACGGCCTGAACGGAGGAAACGGCGGCAACGGCGGCCTGTTCTTCGGCGCGGGCGGCACCGGCGGCAACGGCCTGGCCGGTGAAGTCGGCGGCCGCGGCGGCAACGGCGGGCTCTTCTTCGGCGCGGGCGGCACCGGCGGCCAGGGTGGCGCCGGCACCACGGGCATCATCTCGTCGGTCACTGGCGGTAAAGGCGGAGCCGGCGGCCAAGGCGGAAATGGCGGATTCTTCGGCGGCTCCGGCGGCTCGGGCGGCACCGGCGGCCTTGGTGGTGCCGGGTACGGAAACCCGTCGGGAGTGGTCCCACCCGGTGCCGGTGGTGACGGCGGAGACGCCGGGGCCGGGGGCAACGGCGGATTCCTCGGCGGCAACGGAGCCACCGGAAACGGCGGCGGCGGCGGTGTCGGCGGAGACGGCGTCCACAGCAATGATCCCGCTGTGCCCGGCGGCAACGGTGCCGACGGCGGAAACGGCGGCGCGGGCGTGGTCGGCGGAACGGGCGGCCAAGGCGGTCAAGGTGGAACCGGTGGCCCGAACCTCGGCGCGGACGGAGTCGGCGGAACCGGCGGTAGTGGCGGCAAGGGCGGTAAAGGCGGCACCGGGAGCACGACCGGCGGCACCGGTGGCCAAGGCGGTCAGGGCGGCACCGGCGGTCAGGGCGGCACCGGCTCGGGCGCTGCGGGAGGCGGCGCCGGCTCCGCCGGACAAGGTGGCCAGGGCGGGACGAGCTCTACCGGATCAGGCGGAAAGGGTGGCAAGGGCGGCACCGGGGGCACCGGCGGCTCGACCGGCGCGGGAGGGACCGGCGCCAACGGCGGAACCGGAGGTGCCGGCGGCGGCGGCGGTGCCGGCAGCAGCGGCGCGACGCCCGGTAACGGCGGAAACGGTACCAACCCGGGCAACAACCACAACGGCGCCAACGGCGGCACGGGCGGTGCCGGTGGTAGCGGGGGCGACGGCGCCGGCGCCGCCTAGGCTAGGCGCCCGGCCGGTAGCGTGAAATCCCAAGGGGCGCAGTGATGCTGTGCATCAGCAGGCTCAGGGTCACCGCGATCACCCCGGCCTGGGTGAGCACATCGGGATGCTGGATCTCGCCACGCTCGATCACCAGTAGCCCCAGCACCACAGTGCCGATACCCCTCGGCCCGAACCAGCCGATGAACACCCGGCTGTAGGCGGGCAGATCGGTGCGGATCAACGCGACCAGCACCGCGACCAAGCGCACCCCGAACAGCGCCACGATGCAGAACAGCACCACTCGCCAACTCGTGTGCTGCCAGGCGTCGATCACCGCGAAAGCGCCGAACATCGCGAACACCAACAACTCGAGTAGCTGTGCGGCGGCGTCCGAAACCTGGTTCGACACTTGGGTGTTGCTGCGCCGCGCGACGACCGCGAACGCCAGACCGCCGGTGAAGGCGGCCACGAATCCGCTCGCATGCACTCGCTCGCCGAACTCGAAACAGATCAGCGCGATGGCCAGGGTGGCCAGCTGGGCCCAGGTGTCGTTCATCCACTCCCGCCGCCGCGACCAGGCGATCACCACCGCGCCGACCAGTCCGACGGCCGCCCCGATCGCCAACGACACCACCTCGGTGCGCAGGACGAACCACGTCCAGTCCCGCGGGCGTTCGTCGGTTTGCGCCGAGGCCAATGCGAGTGCGGCCAGCAGCACGGCCAGTGCAAAGCCGTCGTAGAAGCCGCTTTCCACCGACAGCGCGTTGCGCACCCGCTCCGGAATCCGGCCGTCCTCGGTCAGCGCTTCGATCAACGCCACCTCGGTGGGTGCCACGATCGCCGCCAGACACACCGCCTCCCACCATGGCAGCACCGGCAGCAGCGCTGCCGCGGTCAGCGTGCCCAGCACCAGCGTCAGCGGTATCCCGATCACCAGCAGCCGGAACGTGACGTGCCCGCGCCGGAACACCTTGCCGGGGTCCAGCTTGGCGGCCTGGTTAAACAGGATCACCGTCAGCGCGAGCTGCGCCAGGACTGTGAAGCCCTCGGTACCCGGGCCGGCTTGCAGCACGTTGAAACCGAAGGGCCCGAACAACATTCCCAGCCCGACGAAGATCAGCGCCGGGGCGACGTACCACCGGCCGACCAAGCCCGACACCACGGCGTAGCCGAGGACCAGCAGGGTCAGGACGAACGAGGTGGCGGTGTGCACCTACGACCGGACTACGCGCCGTTGTTGGAGCCGCCGGAATTGGCCCCCGGGATGTCGGTGATCGGAATGTTCGGCATCGGCTTCGGCGACGGGGTCGCAGGCAGGGTCGGGATGTCGCTGGCCGGGATGTCCTGGAGTTCGTTGGCCGGCGGACCGTTGTCGCGACCGCCGTACACGCTGCCCGGCGCGCGCGGGCCGAGCATCTGGGTCACGGTCACCAGGTGGTAGCCGTTGGCCTTGAGGACCGGGATGAACTGCTCGACCAGGTCGACCGTCGACGAATAGGTGTCATGGAACAGCACCACCGAGTTCGGCTTGATCTGGGTCATCAGCATGTAGCGGGTGGCGGCGGTGTTGGAGTCGTTCATCCAGTCGAACGGGATCACGTCCCAGAGGATCGCGGCGAGCCCGTACTGGGCGGCCACCTTGTTGACCGCGTCGTTGGTGAGCCCGCCGGCGGGCCGCCACAGCACCGGGGTCTGCCCGGTGGCCGCCTTGATCGCATCGTTGGCCTTGCTGAACTGGGCCGGCACATCCTCCGGGGGGATCGCCGTCATGTTCGGGTGTTCCCAGGTGTGGCTGCCCAACTCCATGCCGGCGTCGACCACCCGCTTCGCGCCGGCCGGGTTGGCGGCCACCTTGTTGCCGATCTCGAAGAAGGTGGCTTTCGCGTCGTTGTCGTTGAGGATGCCCAGCAGCCGGTCGGTGTACGGCGAAGGCCCGTCGTCGAAGGTCAGCGCCACACACTTGACCACCGAGCAGTCGACGGAATCAGCCTTGGCCACCTTGACGTGCCCGGTGAAGCCCCCGATCACAACCACGGCCACGCCCGCCACGACACCTACGACGGTCCGCAGATAGGACCAGGACAGGGTGTCGGGACGGCGTGGCACGCGACTGATTTTACCGGGCGCGCCTGGGAGGGCTTCTCAGCGATTTCGGTGCGTCAGGGAAGGGCGTTGGGGCTGATCTCCTCGAGCATCTCGGTGACCAGTGCGGCGATCGGCGAACGTTCGCTGCGCATCAGCGTGATGTGGGCGAACAGCGGGTGGCCCTTGAGCTTCTCGATGACCGCGGCCACACCGTCGTGACGCCCGACCCGAAGGTTGTCGCGCTGCGCGACGTCGTGCGTCAGCACCACCCGCGACCCGCTGCCCAGCCGCGACAGCACGGTCAACAGCACGTTGCGCTCCAGCGACTGCGCTTCGTCGACGATCACGAACGAGTCGTGCAGCGAACGGCCGCGGATGTGAGTCAGGGGCAGCACCTCGAGCATCCCGCGGGAAAGCACCTCTTCCAGCACGGCCGGTGACGCCAGGCCCTCGAGGGTGTCGAAGACGGCCTGCGCCCACGGGCCCATCTTGTCGCTCTCGCTGCCCGGCAGATAGCCCAGTTCCTGGCCGCCGACGGCGTACAGCGGCCGGAACACCACGACCTTGCGCTGGGTACGGCGCTCCAGCACCGCCTCGAGACCTGCGCACAGTGCCAGCGCGGACTTGCCGGTGCCTGCCTTGCCGCCGAGCGACACGATGCCCACCGATTCGTCCTGCAGCAGATCGAGTGCGACGCGTTGTTCGGCGGACCTTCCCCGGAGGCCGAACACTTCGCGATCACCCCGCACCAGCTGAACCTTCTTGTCCGCGTTCACCCGGCCCAGCGCGCTGGAGTTGGCACCGAGCAGCCGAACGCCGGTGTGGCACGGCAGATTACGCGCTTCCTCGAGATCGATCTCGCCCTCGGCGAAGATCGCGTCGACATCCTCGGGGGCCACATCGAGCTCGGTCATCCCGGTCCAGCCCGAGGTGATCACATCCTGGGCGTGGTATTCGTCGGCCAGCAGACCGACCGCGCCCGCCTTGACCCGCAGCGGAATGTCCTTGCTGACCAACGTGACTCGCTTGCCCTCGGCAGCCAGGTTGGCGGCGACCGTCAGGATCCGCGTGTCGTTGTTCTCGGTGCGGAACCCGGACGGCAGCACGGACTGGTCGCTGTGGTTGAGTTCGACGTTGAGCGTTCCGCCTTGTGTGCCAATGGGTATCGGCTGATCCAAGCGACCGTGTTCCAGACGGAGATCGTCGAACAACCGCAGCGCCTGCCGGGCGAACCAACCCAACTCGTGGTGGTGGCGTTTGGCTTCCAGTTCACTGATGACCACGAGCGGTACCACCACTTCGTGTTCGGCGAACCGGGTGCACGCCCACGGGTCGGACAACAGAACTGAGGTGTCGAGCACATACGTCCGAACGGGCGACTGCGAATCGGTCACTGGGCGCTCCTCAGGTTCACGCGGTCCCCGCGAACCCCTCGGCGGACACTGCGGCACCAGGACCGGGACCGGTCCTGTCGTAGTTGAAACGATAGGTACCGCCCGGACAGCAGAGCATGTCGCTAGCCATCGAAAGTGACGCTACTCCGGTCCCAGCGTGCTCGCCGATCAGGCGCGCGGGCGTGTTATGAGCGAACGAATTTCTTCAGCACCGACTCGTCGTTCAGACCCCAGGCGGCGATGCGGTCGGCGACCACCGTGCGCGACGCTTCGAAGTCGAAAATGCCGGCCTGGGCAACGTTGTTCAGCTTGTCCTGGTACTCCCAGATGTCGCCGCCGACCAGACCGAAGCCGACCGCCCGGCGGCCGATCGAGTTGATGGTCGAGTCGCGATGCGTTTGCAGGCAGTGCGCAACCAGGTTGGCGAAGAACTCTTCGTGCCGCTCTTCGTCAGCCGCGATCCGACCGACGAGTTGCTTGAGGACCGGCTCGTCGATCTTGGCCTCGAGGTTGCGGGTGAAGACCGCGTGCGCGCGCTCGTAGAGCGCCATGAAGACCAGGGTCTCGATCTGGGTGAACTGGGTGGCCCGGTAGCCGCGCATGACGTGCGCGACGCGGACGTCCTCGTTGGCGGTCGGATCGAAGTTGCGGGTGACCACCAGGTAGTTCCGCAGCGCGATGGCGTGCAGGTTCTCCTCGGCGGTCCACCGGCCCAGCCAGCGGCCCCACTTGTCCTCGAGGATAAAGTGCTCGACCAACTCGCGGTGATATCCGGCGAGGTTGTCCTTGGTGATCAGCAGGATCTCCAAGGCGTCGACGATGTCGGAGGGCAAGGTGACCTGGGAGGGCTCCCAGTCCTTGCCGCCGAGGAAGGCGAAGTTCTCGCCCTGGTCGAACGGGACGTAGTCGTGGCCGTACCACTCATCGGCGGTGGCCAGATAGCGAACCAGATTGTCAGCGACAACCGGCTCGAGTTCGAGCGTCAGCGCATTCGCGGCAGGTTTCTGTGCCATGAAGTAACTGTAACTCAAAGACACGGGTGTTTGAAAACCCGGCCACCGGCGTTTCGCCGGCCAACGGTCCCTACAGAGTCAGCCCCGGGTACAGCGGGTTGGCCGACAGCATTTCGGCAGCGGCGGCGTGCACCCGATCGGCGGTGCCGTCGGCCAGCTTGTACTTGGCTTTGGAGGTGCCTTCGGCCTCGGTGTTGGACAGCACCTCGACCACCAGCTCGGCGACCCGGTCGAACTCCTCGGGACCGAACCCACGGGTGGTCAGCGCCGGCGTACCGAACCGGATGCCGCTGGTGTACCAGGCGCCGTTCGGGTCGGACGGGATTGCGTTGCGGTTGGTGACCACACCGGAATCCAGCAGCGCGGACTCGGCCTGGCGGCCGGTCAACCCGTAGGACTGGACGTCGAGCAGCACCAGATGGTTGTCGGTACCGCCGGTGACCAGGGTGGCGCCCCGCTTGAGCAGACCTTCGGCAAAGGCCTTGGCGTTGTCGGCGATCCGCTGCGCGTAGGCCTGGAACGACGGCTGGCGCGCCTCGGCCAGCGCAACGGCCTTGGCGGCCATGACATGCGACAGCGGTCCACCCAGCACCATCGGGCAACCCTTGTCGACGGCGGGCGCGAACTCCTCGGTGGCCAGCACCAGACCACCGCGCGGGCCGCGCAGCGACTTGTGCGTGGTCGTGGTGGTGACGTGGGCGTGCGGCACCGGATCCTCGTCGCCGGTGAACACCTTGCCTGCCACCAGCCCGGCGAAGTGCGCCATGTCGACCATCAGGGTGGCGCCGACCTCGTCGGCGATCTCGCGCATCGTGGCGAAGTTGATCCGCCGCGGGTAGGCGGAATACCCCGCGACCAGGATCAGCGGCTTGAACTCCTTGGCCGCGGCGCGGATGGCGTCGTAGTCGACCAGGCCGGTCTCGTGATCGGTGCCGTAGCTGCGCTGGTGGAACATCTTGCCGGAGATGTTGGGCCGGAAGCCGTGGGTGAGGTGACCGCCCGCGTCGAGCGACATGCCCAGCAGCCGCTGGCTACCCAGCCGCGCACGCAGCCGCTCCCACTCGGCCTCGGAGAGGTCGTTAATGTGCTTGACCCCCGAATCGGTCAGCGCGGGCGCCTCGATCCGGGTGGCCAGGATGGCCCAGAACGCGACCAGGTTGGCGTCGATCCCCGAGTGCGGCTGAACGTAGGCATAGGGGGCGCCGAAGAGTTCGCGCGCATGCTCGGCGGCCAGCGACTCGACGGTGTCGACGTTCTGGCAGGCGGCGTAGAACCGGTGCCCGACGGTGCCCTCGGCGTACTTGTCCGAGAACCAGGTACCCATGGTCAGCAGCACCGCGGGTGAGGCGTAGTTCTCACTGGCGATCAGTTTCAGCGAATCCCGTTGATCAGCAAGCTCTTTGCGGGTCGCATCGGCAATCCGCGGCTCGACGGACTCGATGACCTTTAACGCCGCCCGGTAGGCCTCACTGGCGGTGGCGGCGTAGTCGGCGCCCGGGGCGGGGACGTGCGTCGAAATCGTCGAGTCTGCGGTCATGACCCAAGCCTATCCGGCCCTGTTCAGGCCGCGTCGACCCGCAACGCAGACGGGATCAGCGGCTCGTCGAGCAGCCGGCCGAACCGTTCGGTCAGGCTCACCCCGGCCGGCCGGTCGTCGAGCCAGCCCCGCAGCAGGCGGTACCCCTCGACGTAGGTGCTGGTGTAGGCCCGCCACAGCGGCGAGGACAGGAACCGCAGCATCTGCCGAGCCCGGGTGTCGTCCACCAGCAGCCAGCGCTGAAGGAACGCGACCACCTCGTCGACGTCGCGGTGCTCGTCGTGCAGCATCAGCGCCGCATCCTGGCGGACATCAGCGAGCGCCGCCGTCGCTTCCGATAGCGCCTCGGCACGCTCGCCGTCGAACCGCAGCCCGAGGTCGGCGTAGATGTCTGTGGCCCAACTCCCCCACCGCGGCCCGACCGCGGCATACAGCGCCAGGTCGGCGAGCCCTTCGGCCATCAGGCACTGCGGGGTGTTCACCAGGAAGATGGTCTGCTCCTGCTGGTCCCGGCCGGCCACCAGCCCGGCCTCCTTGCGGCAGTGCTCGGTGTGGTGACCGGGGTAGGACTCGTGGGCGACCAGCCGGGGCAGATTGGCCATCTGCTGCTTGAGGTCGGCGTTGACCGCGACCGTCGAGCGGTAGTCGCCGTTGTAGTAGTTGAAGCCCGACCACGGCTTGTCAGTGACCACCTCGTAGACGATGGTCTCGGCGTCAGGCAGCGGGTAGGTCGCGCGCACTGTGTCGCGCAGCGCGCTGGAGAACGCGTGAATGCACTCCTCGAGCCGTTCGGGCGGGATCTCGTCGGAGCGGCGGTGCGCTTCCATCCGGTCGGCCAGCGGCCCGCTGCCGCCGAGCACCTCGTCGATGCGGGCGTGGGCGGCGCGATAGCGCTCGGGGTCACCGCGGCTGATCTCGACGTCGAAGTAGTTGCGCACCTCGTCGACGAAACCCACCTCCTCGCCGGCGAACTTGCGTGCGGAGAACTGCAGGGCCCGCAGGTGCGCGCCGATGAAGTCGGCGCGCTGGTCGGTGAAGCCGCCCGTGCGGGCCACGCCGGGCAGTTCGGTCAGCAACCGGTCGGCCTGCCGGGCCAGTTCGGCCGGCTCGGGAGCGGGCTCGTCGGCCACGGCGCGGCGCAACGCGGGATCGCCGGTGAAGGAGTCGACGTAGCCTTCCTCGATACGGTCGAACCGCAAACCGAGGGTTAAGTAATCGCGGATAAGGGTGCCGGGCTGCATGTCAACCAAGCTAACTGCAAGACTGGCACCATGGCGCGGCTGAGCGAACCCAGCCCTTACGTCGAGTTCGACCGGAGTCAATGGCGTTCCCTGCGCATGTCGACCCCGTTGAAGCTCACGGAGGACGAACTGATCGGGCTGCGCGGCCTGGGCGAGCAGATCGACCTGCTCGAGGTCGAAGAGGTCTACCTTCCGCTCGCCCGGCTCATCCACCTGCAGGTGGCCGCGCGTCAGCGACTGTTCGCCGCCACCTCCGAGTTCCTCGGTGAGCCGCAGCAGAACCCGGACCGGCCGGTACCGTTCATCATCGGTGTGGCGGGCAGCGTGGCCGTCGGCAAGTCCACCACCGCCCGCGTGCTGCAGGCGCTGCTGGCCCGCTGGGAGCACCACCCCCGCGTCGACCTGGTCACCACCGACGGCTTCCTGTATCCGAACGCCGAACTGGACCGCCGAAACCTGATGCACCGCAAGGGTTTCCCGGAAAGCTACAACCGTCGCGCGCTGATGCGATTCGTGACGACGGTGAAGTCCGGCGCCGACCAGGTGTGCGCCCCGGTGTACTCACACCTGATCTACGACATCGTCCCCGGCGAGAAGCACGTCGTCACCCACCCGGACATCCTCATCCTCGAGGGACTCAACGTCCTGCAGACGGGTCCGACTCTGATGGTGTCGGACCTGTTCGACTTCTCGGTGTACGTCGACGCCCGCATCGAGGACATCGAGAAGTGGTACGTCGACCGATTCCTGGCGATGCGGGCGGGCGCGTTCGCGAACCCGGCCTCGCACTTCCACCACTATGCGGGACTGACCGACACCCAGGCCGTCGCCGCCGCCCGGGAAATCTGGAGTTCGATCAACCGGCCCAACCTGATCGAGAACATCCTGCCGACCCGCCCGCGGGCAACGCTGGTGCTGCGCAAGGACGCCGATCACGCGATCAACCGGCTCCGCCTGCGCAAGCTCTAGCGTCGGCGACTAGTTGGTCGGCACCCCGGTGAGCGGGTTGAGCCGCAGCACCGGCAGCGGGAACTCGAACTCCGCCTCGGCGCCGTCGGGATCGGAGTAGATGCCGACGCTGTAAACCCCCGCGGAGTACACGGTGATCGGCAGATGGTGGGCGAAGACCCGGAACTTCACCGGCACGCCGGGGTTGTCCGGCCACTGCCAGGCGAACTCCAACAGCCCGACCCGCTCGCCCTCCGGCGATTTCGCGACGATGAAGCGGCGCGGCTCGTAATCGGTGCCGCCTTGGGCGTGCACCGCGAGCACCAGCGGCACAGTGATCTGCGAGGGCAGGCTCTCCACGTAGCAGCTCGTCATCGGGAAGCCTTCCGCGGTGACCCCGCCGGCTTCTTCCAGGACCGCCTTGCGTGCGGCGGCGAACGCTACGACATGCATGGGCGCAACCCTATTTGATGCGGCGCACCCCGAGGTACTGCAGGTCGGCGAACACCAGGGTGTACACGCCGCTTGCCAGCGTGGCGACCACGCCCGCCGCGGGGAGATCGAGCGCGATCACGACCACGACGGCGGCGACGGTGAAGACCAGATTCGCAATCGCGGTGGCGATGCCCGCGGTGCGCACGTGGCGCAGCCGCGCGGCGAGGAACACCACCACGGCGTAGACGAGAAAGACCGCCCCCGTGGTGAACTCGGCGGTCTTCGAGAAGCCGGTGAACCCGGAGATAGGTCCGGCGGCGGCCATCAGGGCGACGCCGCACAGCCCGGACAGGACGGCGTCGACCCGCATGGCCATGCGCAACAGCGAATCCGACGATGTGGTGGACAGGGTGGTGGTCATGCGTGTGCCTCCAGACGGCGAACTCCGAGATATTGCAGGGCCGCGAAGGTGGCGGTGTAGAGCCCGCCGGCCAGCGCGGTGATGGATCCGAAGGTGGTCAGCGGCAGCACGGCGGTCTCGGCGAGCGCGATGAAGCCGACGGTGCTTACGGTGTTGAACGCGACCAGTCCGGCGCCGACGCGGCGGAGGTCGGGTGAGGCGGCCAGCGCGTAGACGACGAGCCCGCAGAGGACGAACGCGGCGCCGGCGATGTACCCCTGCGCCGAGGTCAGTCCCGTCAGCCGACCCAACGGGTCAGCCATCGCCGCGAAGGCCAGGCCGAGCACGCCGGTGAGGGTGGCGTCGACGCGCATCGCGAAACGCAGCAGCGAATCTTGTGAGTCGGAGAACGGATGGTTCCCGGTGCTTATGGCGGTCATGCCTGCAACGCTGCTCACAAGGCACTGCCAGATCGACGCCTGGCACTGCCAAGCACTGCCAGCTGCAGCTCAGGACTGTGAAACGGCCGCCGGGGCGCGCAGGTCCGCGGCGATCAACCGGGCCGCGGCGTTCTGCCAGTTGTGCAGCGAACGCTGCGGCACCTCGGTGACGAACCACTGCCAGGCCTGCCGGGCGACCGGGTCCAGGCCGGCGGCGGTGGCGTTCTGGGCGTATGCGCGCACCCCGACGACGTACGGGAAGTACAGCGAGTTGTAGTAGCGCCAGTGCTCTGTCGTGCCGAAATCGCCGCCGTCACGGGGCTTGAGCCGGGCGATGTGATCGGCCAGCAGCGCCTTGAGTTCGTTGGCGCGCTCCACCGGCTGGTCGGCCGCTCCGCGGGCGGCCAGCCGCTGGTCGATGACGGGCAGCTGCGTCAGTGGGCTGGCGACCAGTTTGGACAGATCGCCGTAGTGGCCCAGCGCGCGACGGGTCAGCCGCGCGAAGGCCTCGTCGTCGAGGGCGTCCAGCGGGTTCTCGGCGACCAGCGGCAGCGCGGCTTCCGCCCCGCGCAGGGCGGCGCGGTCAGCGCGCAGGCGCGGTGACCGCGAGAAGGCCAGCCGGTCCAGCAGCCCGGCCAGCGGGTCGGCCAGCACGTTGATGGCGACGGCGACCGCGAGGCTGGTGAACAGCAGCGCGGTCAGCGCGGTGCGCCCCGGGCCGTCGGCGCCGGTGACGGCCATCCCGATCAGCGCCTGCCCGCCGAACAACGCAGCCACTACCGCCGAGGCGATGAACGACCTCAGCATGTCGGCCCGCAGTGCCTGGCCTTCGTCGAACGCATCCCACAATGCGACGGCCAAGCCGAGCAGCAGGACGTCAAAACCGGTGGACGCCAACGCCAGCCAGCTCGGCACCAGGCCCAGCGGGATCACCAGGATCGCATTGCCGAGGGCGAAGAACAGCGTGGCGATGACCACCACACCGGCGACCCGACCGGGCTGCGCAGCCCGGCGTACGGCGGCCACCGTGGCGCCCAGCGTCGACACCGAGATCACCGCGAACATCACCCAGTGGCCGGTGCGCAGCGGACCCTCGACCGAGCCGGCCAGCACCGCGCCCACGAGTGTGAGTGCTGCGACCAAGCCGACCAGGCTCACTTCGGTGGCGCGGCCGCGCCAGGTATCGGTCGGCCGGGCCAGTTCCATGACGACGGCGAACCAGGCCACCCCGGGCACGGCGACAAGGTAGATCTCGATCTGGCCGAGCAGGTGGGCGTGCGCGACGCTGACCACCCGCACCGCATCCAGCGCCACCACGGCGGCGAATCCGCACAGCCCCACCGCGGCCAGTGCGAGCACCGGTTTACGCGGATCGCGCGCCAGCAGGTACAGGCCGAGCCACCAGCTCAGCGTGAACACCACTGCTGACAGCGCGGCCATCACATGCCGAATCGACGATGTCTGCGGCTGTAGGCGCGCAGTGCGCGCAAGAAGTCCACCCGGCGGAACGCCGGCCAGTGCGCCTCGGTGAACCACATCTCCGAATAGGCGCTCTGCCACAACAGGAACCCCGACAACCGCTGCTCCCCCGACGTCCGGATCACGAGGTCGGGATCGGGCTGCCCCGAGGTGTAGAGGTTCTCCGAGATGCCGTCGATCGTGACGGACTCGATCAGCTGTTCCGGGCTGGCGCCGTTGGCCAGCTGCTTGCTCAGCAGCGCGCGCACGGCGTCGACGATCTCCTGCCGGCCGCCGTATCCGACGGCGACGTTGACGTGAAATGCCGCCGTCGACGCCAGCGGCGCGGTGCTGTCCACGGCGTCGCGAAGCCGTCGCGCGGGCTCCTCGCCGAGCAGTTCCAGATCGCCGACGGTCCGCACACTCCAGCGGTTGGCCGGTGCGCAGATCTGTTCGACGACGTCGGTGATGATCTCGATCAGCTCGGACAATTCCTGCGGATCGCGCTGCAAATTCTCGGTGGACAACAGGTAGACCGTGGCCATCTCGATGCCGGATTCGGCGCACCAGCGCAACATTTCGGCGATCTTGGCCGCGCCCATCCGATAGCCGTAGGCGACGTCGTCGTGACCAGCATCACGAGCCCAACGCCGGTTGCCGTCGCACAGGACGGCGATATGGCGGGGTAGCTGGGACTTGGAGCGCGCCAGCTCCTGGCGCAGCCGCATCTCGTAGAGCCGGTAGGCCGGGTCCTTGAGGCGCGGGGGAATGATCTCCACGACAATCCAGACTACTGTGAGCGGCAGTAGCCCCTGGCGCAATGGAGGTGAGATGACCGCAGGAGTCGACACCACCGATCCCCGCCGATCCACGTCGTCCGACGCGGAGGACTTTCCCGAAGCCGTCGTCGACGCCGCTGTCGAGTTCTTCGGAAAACCACGGCTGCGGGGCTGGATTCACGTCTACGCCGCCGTCATCGCGGCGATCGCCGGCGCCGCGCTGGTGTCGGTGTCGTGGTCGATGGAATCGACCAGGGCCGGCGTCTCAACGCTGATCTACACGCTGACGATCGTGGCGATGTTCACCGTCAGCGGCACCTATCACCGGGTGAACTGGACGTCGCCGAGCGCACGCAAGTGGATGAAGCGGCTCGACCACTCGATGATCTTCATCTTCATCGCCGGCAGCTATACGCCGTTCGCGATGTTGGCGCTGCCCGAGAAGAGCGGTGCCATCCTGCTGACCATCGTGTGGAGCGGCGCGCTGGCCGGGGTGCTCCTGAAGTGCTTCTGGCCGTCGGCACCTCGGTGGGTGGGCGTTCCGCTCTACCTGCTGCTGGGCTGGGTGGCGGTGTGGTTCATCGTCCCGATCATGAACGGCGCCGGCGTCGCCGCCATGGTGCTGCTGGTCGTCGGCGGGTTGTTGTACAGCATCGGCGGGGTGCTCTACGCGCTGAAGTGGCCCAACCCATGGCCGACCACGTTCGGGCACCACGAGTTCTTCCACGCCTGCACCGCAGTCGCGGCGATCTGCCACTACATCGCGATGTGGTTTGCGGTCTTCTAGCTAGAGCTGGGTGACGTTCTCCGGGCCCCAGTAGGCCTTCATCGACGTGATCTCGCCGTCGCTGTTGAACGCCATCACCTCGATGACCTCGATCCGCATCGCGTTGGCGACCGTGAGGGCGAACATGAACGCCGCCTCGGTGCCACCCGCGCGGAACGACAGCAGCTCCGATTTCACCTCGGCGCCTTCGACGTTCTTGTAGAAGCCCTCGATCGCCTGCCGGCCGATGTGGACTTCGCCGCAGCCGACCGGATCCTCCAGCGTGGCGTCCTCGGCGTACAGCGCCGCGACGTCGGCCGCTTTGCCCGCGGCGACGGTGCTCAGGTAACGGTTGACCAGGACTTCGAGATCGAGGGCATCGCTCATGGCCGCAAACGCTACACGGACACACCCAGCGCGTCGGCGAGTTCCCCGGCTCCTGTCACCGGCAGGTCACAGGTCCGGCCGCGACACACGTAGGCGGCATCGTTTCCGCCGATCCGGTCGCGGCCTTCCAGCAGCGGCGAGGAGTCGACTGCCCCGCCGATGACGATGGTGCCGCCGGGCGCCAATTTCCGAGCGGCGGAAAGCAATTCAGAGTCAGGTCCGTCACTGGCGACAGCCACCTGCAGCGGGCCACGCACCGCCGCCTCGGCGACCGCCAGCCAGTGACCGGCCGACCTCGGTGCGCGGGCCAGCAGTGCCGAATGCGCCGACAGGGTGGCCTCGGCGGCCTGTCCGTAGCGAACCGCGCGGTCGGCGTCGACCAGGTGCGCGGCGGTCAGCAGCGCCTCGGCGATCAGCGAGGCACCCGAGGGGGTGGCGTTGTCCAACGCGTCGGCGGGTCGGACCATCAGCTGCTCGGCGTCGTCCGCGGTGTCGAACCAGCGACCCGGGCGATCCGGGTCGGCGAAGTGCCGCAGCGCGATGTCGAGCAGATCAGTGGCGCTCGCCAGCCAGGCGGCCTCCCCGGTGAGCTGGTGGAGCGTCAGCAACCCGGTGGCCAGCGCGGCGTGATCCTCGAGGATCGCCGCGCTGTCGCCTACCACCCCGCCGAGACTGGCCCGCCGCAGCCTGCCGTCGACGACGTGCAGGTCCAGGAGGGCCTGCGCACACCGCGATGCCGCTGTCAGCAGCGGTGGAACATCAAGGGCCACACTGGCTTCGGCGAGTGCGGTGATGGCAAGGCCGTTCCATGCCGTGACGATCTTGTCGTCGCGGGCGGGCTGCACCCGCGTCGAACGGGCGGCCAGCAGCGACGCGCGGACCCGCTCGAAGCGCTCGGCGTCGTCCGGATCGGCGAGCAACTGCAGCACCGACGACCCGCGCTCGAAGGTGCCGCCCTGGGTGACCGCGAAAAGGCTTGCCGCCCAGGCGCCGTCGTCCTCGCCGAGCACGTCGTTCAACTGCGCCGGTGTCCACACATACGTCGAGCCTTCGACACCAGCGGCGTCGGCGTCCAACGCCGAGATGAACATGCCCCCGTCGGCGAGATCGTTGAGCAGGAAGCCGGCGGTCTCCGCCGCGATCCGGAAGGCCAGCGGGTCGCCCGTACGTCTGCCCCAGTGCGCGTAGGCCCGCAGCAGCAGGGCGTTGTCGTAGAGCATCTTCTCGAAGTGCGGCACCACCCAGTCGGCGTCGACGCTGTAGCGCGCGAACCCGCCGGCCAGCTGGTCGTAGATGCCGCCGCGAGCCATCGCGGTACCGGAACGAACGACAGCGTCCAACGGCAGCGGCGATCCGGTGCGCTCGTAGGCCCGCAGCAGCGCCTCCAACAACGCCGACGGCGGGAACTTGGGCGCCCGTCCGAAGCCGCCACGCTCGACGTCCTCGTCGCGCAGGATCGCCAGGACGGCGTGGTCGCACAGCGCGGGCTCGATCTCCGGCCCGCCGTCGGGCAGGCCGGTGGTCATTCGGCGTAGCTCCCCGGCCACCTGATCGGACGCCTCTTCGACCTCGTCGCGGCGCGTCTGCCAGGTCTCGGACACGGCGTCCAACAGCTGCAGAAACTGCGGCTTCGGGTAGTAGGTGCCGCAGAAGAACGGCCGGCCGTCGGGGGTCAGGAAGCAGGTCATCGGCCAGCCGCCCTGGCCGGTCATCGCCACCGTCGCGTTCATGTAGACCGCGTCGAGGTCGGGGCGCTCCTCGCGGTCGACCTTGATGCAGACGAAGTTTGCGTTGGCCACCACGGCGACGTCCTCGGACTCGAAGGACTCGTGGGCCATCACATGGCACCAGTGGCAGGCCGCATACCCGACCGACAACAGGATCGGCACGTCCCGGCGCGCCGCCTCGGCCAGCGCCTCGGGGGTCCACTGCTGCCAGTGGACCGGGTTGTCGGCGTGCTGACGCAGATAGGGGCTGGTCGCGCTGCCGAGGGTGTTAGCCGCCGGGCTCATGCGGGGGTGTCGTGGTCTCGCGCTCGGCGCCTGCGGGGTCGTCGGTTGTCGCCGCGCCGATGGCGTCGCCGTCGACCGGCTGCTCATCGAAACTCTTCGGCAGCTTCTTGAGGTGCCGGTTCATCGACCACACCAGGATAAAGACCGAGATCAGCAGGATGACGACGATCAGCAGGCCGAACGGGCTGGCCTTGCCGAAATCCGGCCCGGTGTTCTTGGGCGGATCAGCCAGCACCGACACGGCCGTCGTGAACAGGTCAATCACTCGAAGATCTCGATTCCGGTGAACAGGTCGTCTTCAGGCAACTTGGCGGGCACCCGCGAACGAGCCAGCTCGAACTCCTCGGTGGGCCACAACCGCTGCTGCCACTCTATGGGCGTCGCGAAAAAGAACCCGTCCGGGTCGATCTGGGTGGCGTGCGCCTTGAGCGCCTCGTCGCGCTGATTGAAGTACTCCGAGCACAACACCCGGGTGGTCACCCGGCCGGCGAAGATGTCGATCTCCGGGTCCCACTTCGCCAGCCAGCTGGCGAACGGGCCTTCCTGGCCGTGCTTGGCGAACTCGTCCTGCAGCAGCTGCAGGCGCGCCCGCAGAAAGCCGTGGTTGTAGTAGAGCTTGCTGACCGCCCAGGGTTCGCCGGCGTCGGGATACAGCCGGTAGTCGGCGGCGGCCTCATAGGCGGCCACCGAAACCTCATGGCAGCGAATGTGATCCGGATGCGGATAGCCACCGTTTTCGTCGTAGGTGGTCATCACATGCGGACGGAACTCGCGGATCAGCTTCACCAGTTCGCCCACCGGTTGCTCCAGCGGCACCAACGCAAAGCAGCCGTCGGGCAGCGGCGGCGGCGGATCGCCCTCGGGCAGCCCGGAGTCCTCAAATCCCAGCCAGTGGTGTTCGACGCCGAGGATCTCCGCAGCCCGGGCCATCTCGTCGCGCCGGATGTCGGCGATCCGTCCGCGCACTTCGGGCAGGTCCATCGCCGGGTTCAGAATGTCGCCACGTTCGCCGCCGGTCAGAGTCACCACCATGACCCGGTGGCCTTCGGCGGCATACCGGGCAACGGTTGCCGCGCCCTTACTGGACTCGTCGTCCGGATGGGCGTGCACAGCCATCAGCCGCAGTTCGGTCACTTCTCCCCTGTACTCACTGTCTCGTCTTGGGCTTTCTCTGGGCCTTACGTGCTGATGTAACAGCGACAGCACGCCCTATAGTCCAATAGTTCCATTCGGGGCGTGGATACCCGTAATCAAAGCCCGCTGACGAGAGACGCGACGCAGACCCATGACCGACACTCCCCCGCCGCTCCCGCAGGAGCGTTACGGACGTACCCGCCTGCCGGCGACCACCCGGCGACGGGTGGCGTTTGCGCTGGGTGTGCTGGTGTTGGCTGCCGGCCTGGTGCTCGCTCTGATCGCCTACCAGCGCTTCGAGGGCAACGATGTCGAAGGCACGATCGCGGCGTATCAGGTCACCGACGATCACACCGTCTCGGTGACGATCAGCGTGACCCGAAAGGACCCGTCCCGGCCCGTGCATTGCATTGTCCGAGTTCGTTCTCACGACGGTGACGAAACCGGCCGGCGCGAAATTCTGGTGCCCCCGGCTCAAGCGGCAACGGTGCAGGTCACCACATTTGTGAAGTCGTACAAACGACCATTCGTCGGCGATATTTACGGTTGCGGAACTGACGTTCCCGGATACCTCGTCGTGCCCTGACCGGCGACGGAACCACCAACAGCGAACTGCGAAAGCATGAAGGTTGCCTGTCCTCGCGGTGGTAGACTAATTCGATACACGGTTCCTGCTGGGGGCCGTGTATTGCTTCATTAGCGCGTTGATCGCAGCTCTTCGATGGCAATACACGCGGAACCATCCGCACGTTCCCAGCAGCGACGACAGACTGCAACGCGAACACCGCGTAACCAACGAATGAGGAGCGCAGCGAGATGACCGATACCCAGGTGACCTGGCTGACCCAGGAGTCGTACGACCGCCTCAAGACCGAGATGGACCAGTTGATCGCCAACCGTCCGGTCATCGCCGCCGAGATCAACGACCGTCGCGAAGAGGGCGACCTGCGCGAGAACGGCGGCTACCACGCCGCGCGCGAAGAGCAGGGCCAGCAGGAGGCCCGCATCCGCCAGCTGCAGGAGTTGCTGAACACCGCCAAGGTGGGCGAGGCGCCCAAGCAGTCCGGCGTCGCGCTGCCCGGTTCGGTGGTCAAGGTCTACTACGACGGCGACGAGTCCGACACCGAGACCTTCCTGATCGCCACCCGCCAGGAAGGCATCGACCACGACAAGCTCGAGGTCTACTCGCCGAACTCCCCGCTGGGCGGCGCGCTGCTCAACGCCAAGGTCGGCGACACCCGCGAGTACGCGGTGCCGAGCGGCAAGACCGTGAAGGTCACGCTGGTCAGCGCCGAGCCCTACCACTCGTAACGTCACTCGCGCGTGGCGCGCATCGCCGAAGACCTTCTTCTGCTGCTGCTCGACAATGCCGCGGCACAGCCCGCTGTGGAGCCGGCCCGGCTGCAACGGCTGCTGGCCGCCGCCGTACTGCTGGACCTCGCGTACGACTGCCGGGTCCGGCCTGCGATACCAGGTGAACCCGTCCCGGCCGATCGACTGATCGCGCTGGCCGGGCCTCCACCACTGGATCCCGTCGTGCGCCCGGCACTGGCCTTGCTCGAGGAGGCGCCGGTCAGCGCGGGTGAGGCGATCGGCAAGCTACGCAAGCAAATCGAGGACCGCGTGATCGACCAGCTGCTGCGCACCGGCCAGATTCATCAGATTGCATTGTCGCAGAACCGGTTTCGCCGCAATACCTATGCCTGGCCGCTGGCCAGCCGGACGCGGGTGGACCAAGCCCGGTCGGCCCTGCTGTCCGCGTTGTTCGACGGCAACCGTCCCGACCCGGCCACAGCGACGATCATCTCGCTGCTGCACACCGTCGGCGCTCTGGGTGCGGTACTGAGCCTCAATGACCGCGGCTGGCACTGGGTCTGCGATCGGGCCAGCGAGATCGCCAGCGGCACATGGGTTGACGACGCCAAGATGGCCGAAGTCAATCTGGCGGTGACCACCGCCGCGGTGCGGCCGGCGCTAGTTTAGGGCTTGCTCGAGGTCGCCGAGCAGATCTGCCGGGTCTTCGATCCCGACCGAGAGGCGAACCAGGTCGTCGGGCACCTCGAGCTGCGATCCGGCGGTCGACGCATGCGTCATGGCACCGGGATGCTCGATCAGCGACTCGACCCCGCCCAGCGACTCGGCGAGGATGAAAACCTCAGTGCGCGAACACAACCGGCGTGCCGCTTCGATGCCGTCGCGCATCCGGACCGACACCATGCCGCCGAATCCGCTCATCTGCCGAGCCGCCACCTCATGCCCGGGATGCGAGGGCAGCCCGGGATAGAGCACCTGGCTCACCGCGTCGTGCTCCGCCAGGAATTCGGCCACCTTCGCGGCGTTCGCGCTGTGCCGCTGCATCCGCAGCTCCAGGGTCTTCAGACCGCGCATCGTCAGATACGCGTCGAAGGGGCCGGGCACCGCACCCGCGCCGTTCTGCAGGAACGCGAACTTGGTGTCCAGTTCCTCGTCGTTGGTGACCAGCGCGCCACCGACCACGTCGGAGTGCCCGCCGATGTACTTCGTCGTCGAATGCAGCACGATGTCGGCGCCGAGGTTCAACGGCTGCTGCAGCGCCGGCGAGGCGAACGTGTTGTCCACCAACACCTTCTGCCCGCCAACCGCGGCGATCTCGGCGATGGCGGCGACGTCGGCGATCGACAGCAGCGGATTGGTGGGCGTCTCCACCCAGATCAGCTTGGTGGTGGCGGTGATCGCCGCGCGCACCGCGTCGAGGTCGGACAGCGCCACCGGCGTGTGCTGAACGCCCCACTGGGTGAACACCTTGTCGATCAGCCGGAAGGTACCGCCGTAGGCGTCGTCGGGGATGACCACGTGATCGCCGGGGCGCAGCACCGCCCGCAGTGCGCAGTCGGTGGCGGCCATGCCCGAGCTGAACGCGCGCCCGAAGGTGCCGTCCTCGACCGCGGCGAGCACCGCCTCCAGCGCGGCGCGGGTCGGGTTGCCGGTGCGGGCGTACTCGAAGCCACCACGCAGGCCGCCGACGCCGTCCTGGGCGAAGGTGCTGCTGGCATAGATCGGCGCGTTGACCGCACCGGTCGCGGGATCGGGACGGTATCCGGCGTGGATGGCCCTGGTCGCGAACCCCTGTGCCCGGTGCCGGTCGGCTGCGCTGCGCTGCTCACTCATCGGTTTCGAGCCTAACGGCTCGAGACGTCAGAGCGGCACGCACACCGTCGTCATGATTTTATCGGCGAGCGTCTGCCGCTTGGCGTCCCACAGCGGGAACAGGTAGCCGATGTAGCAGATGATCGCGTCGACGAAGTGGGCGATCTGACGTACGACCGACAGCCCGAAACCGATCGGCTGGCCGGTCTTTTCGCTGATCACCTTGAACTTCAGCACCGACTTGCCGATGCTCGACCCGGTGGTGCCCTGGCGGTAGCCGTAGTTCCAGACCCAGAACGCCAGGCTGGCGAGCCCGAACACGAACGACAGGATCAGGCCCAGCGTGGACGGCTGCGAGGTGCAGTAGACGCCGTAGCTGTTGTCGACGCTGCTCGAGGTGCAGTTGTTCTCGCCGGTGGCCACCATCAGGCCCTGTCCGACTCCGGACAGGATCGCGATCGGGAGGCCGTCGATGATGAACGCGCCGACCCGCTTGATCCACGGGGTGTACGCCTCTTTCGACAGCACGCCTGGGCCGGGCGGAGGCGGCGGCGGATAGTTCCCCGGCGGGGGCGGCGGGTAATTCCCCGGCGGCGGGGGCGGCGGGTAGTTCCCCGGCGGAGGGGGCGGGTAGTTACCGGGAGGAGGGGGCGGTTGCGTCATCGAAAGTCCTTGTCTACAGGGGGAGGCAGACGGTCGTCATGATTTTGTCGGCCAGGGTCTGGCGCTTGCTGTCCCACAGCGGGAACAGCACGGCGATCAACCACACGATGCCGAGGCAGATGTAGGAGGCCACCAGGTACAGGATCTCGCGGACGAACGACAGTCCGAAACCGATTGGCAGTCCGGTCTTTTCGCTGACCACCTTGAACTTCATCACGGACTTGCCGATGCTCGACCCGGTGGTGCCCTGGCGGTAACCGAGGTTCCAGATCACGAACGCAACCGCGATCAGGCCGGCGACGACCAAGGCCAGCGTGCCGATGGTCGAGGTTCCCGTCGCGCAGTAGTCAGCGGTCTCGTACTGCGACGTGTCGGTCACACATTCGGTGTCCGTCGTGGCGATCACGACGCCGTACCCGATGCCCAGGATCACGTAGGCCGGGATGTAGTCGATCAGCCATGCGACGACACGGGTGAACCACGAGGTGTAGGCGCTCTGCGGCAGCTGGGGAACCGGCTGACCGGGTGCGGGCGGGCCGGCGAATGCGGCGCCCGGCGGCGGCGGTGCGTAACCGCCCTGGGGCGGTGGCGGCGGCGGATAATTCCCTGGCGGCGGCGGCGGGTAGCTACCCGGCGGAGGACCTGGCGGTTGTTCGGTCATGGCGCCTTCCACTTCGACAGTGATCACCTGGGATAAAGCGGCCTAAATGTACCTGAGAAGTACCTGCGTATCGCGACAAAGCGCAATCTTCATCTGAGCGCAATCCGCCGCTCAATGAATTTGCCTGAGAAACTACTTCAGCGTCGGCGGGGGCCGTCGGACAGAAAACCGAGCAGGTCGTGGCGGGTGATGACGCCGACCGGCTTCCCCTCCTCGACCACCATCAATGCGTCCCGCTCCCCCAACGCCTTCGCCGCCGCGCTGACCAGTTCTCCCGCGCCGATCAAGGGCAGCGGTGGGCTCATGTGTACCGCCACCGCGTCGGCGAGCTTGGCCCGTCCCTCGAACACCGCGGACAGCAGTTCCCGCTCCGAGACACTGCCGGCCACTTCGCCCGCCATCACCGGGGGTTCGGCGCCGACGACCGGCATCTGGGAGACACCGTATTCGCGCAGGATGCCGATGGCGTCACGGACGGTCTCCGACGGGTGGGTGTGCACAAGGTCGGGCAGCGCCCCGGACTTGCCGCGCAGCACATCGCCGACCGTCGGCTCGACCACCGACCCGTCCAGGCGGGTCCGCAGGAATCCGTACGACGACATCCACCCGTCGTTGAAGATCTTGGACAGGTAGCCGCGGCCACCGTCGGGCAACAGCACGACGACCACCGAATCGGGGCCGGCCTGCTGGGCCACCTTGATCGCGGCGACGACCGCCATCCCGCAGGAGCCGCCGACCAGCAGCGCTTCTTCGCGGGCCAGCCGTCGGGTCATGTCGAACGAATCGGCATCCGAGACCGCGATGATCTCGTCGGGCACGGCCGGGTCGTAGGCGGCGGGCCAGAAGTCTTCGCCGACACCCTCGACCAGGTAGGGCCGTCCGGTGCCACCGGAGTACACCGAGCCCTCCGGGTCGGCTCCGATCACCTTCACCTTGCCGCCGGACACCTCTTTGAGATAGCGCCCGGCGCCGGTGATCGTTCCGCCGGTGCCGACGCCGGCGACGAAATGCGTGACCTTGCCCTCGGTGTCCGCCCAGATCTCCGGGCCGGTCGTCTCGTAGTGGCTGGCCGGGCCCATCGGGTTGGAGTACTGGTCGGGCTTCCAGGCGCCCTCGATCTCGGTCACCAGTCGGTTGGACACGCTGTAATAGCTGTCCGGGTCGTCGGGAGCGACGGCCGTCGGGCAGACGACGACCTCGGCACCGTAGGCGCGCAACACATTGCGCTTGTCCTCGCTGACCTTGTCTGGGCAGACGAAGATGCACTTGTAGCCGCGTCGCTGCGCGACCAGCGCCAGGCCGACACCGGTGTTGCCGGAGGTGGGTTCGACGATCGTCCCGCCGGGCTTCAACTGACCGCTGGCCTCGGCGGCGTCGATCATCTTCACGGCGATACGGTCCTTGGCGCTGCCGCCGGGATTGAGGTACTCGATCTTGGCCGCGACCACCCCCGCGCCTTCCGGCACGACGGAGTTCAGTTGGACCAGTGGGGTGTGCCCGATCAGCTCGCTGATGTGCGACGCGATTCGCATGCCTACATCGTGTCAGGCGGCGAATCCGCGCGGCTAGCCGGTGGCTTCGCGGATGTACTCGCCGATCTGACGCAGTGAGCGTTTGGCTTCCGGGATGAGCGGTGAGGCGAGCTGGAAGTCGTGGATCTGGCCGGGCCACACCCGCACCTCAGTGGGCACGCCGGCGGCGGCGAGCCTGCGGGCCGCCAGCCGGGCGTCGTGCAGCAGGACCTCCGATCCGGACACGTGAATCAGCGTGCGCGGAAGGCCGGGCTCGATGTGGTCGAGCGGCTCGTAGACGCCCTCGGGCTCACCGTCGACGATGTTCTTCGCCGCGGCACGGGCGACCAGGGCGACCAGTGCGTCGAACGCCTTGGGCGGGAACATCGCGTCGGTGCGCATGTTCGGGTGGGCCACCTTCTGCTCGTGGTCGAGCTGCAGCAGCGGCGAGATGGCCACCAGCGCGGCGGGCTCCTCACCGAGGGCCTGCAGCCGCTGCGCCAGAGTCAGGGCCAGATAGCCGCCTGCGGAGTCGCCGGCCAGCACGATCTGGTCGGGCTCGTAGCCGCGGGTCCGCAGCCACTGGTAGGCGTCGTAGCAGTCGTCGACGGCGTTGCCGATGGTGTGCTTCGGGATGAGCCGGTAGTCGACCACCAGCACCGGCGAGTCGGCGAACTTCGACAGCGCGACCGAGATCCGGCTGTGCGAGTTCACTCCGCAGGTGAGGAAGGCGCCGCCGTGCATGTAGAGCACGATGCGACGGTTTCCGTCGGCAGGCAGGACGCCGGGAGCCCGGACCAGTTGCGCCGAGGCGTTCGGCAAACCGACCGTGGCCCGAACCGTGCCTGGGGTGGGCAGCAGCGCGCGGGCGACGAAGTCGACCAGACCGAAGGGCCATGGCCAGTGCGGCACGTGGCTGAGCACGGCCAACGTGGGCCACATGGTGGCGCGGGTGCCCATCGAGACCAGCCGCGCGGCGACACTCGGGCCGCTCTCGACGACCTCGACCGGCGCGCCGTCGCTGACCGGGTACCGGCGCGGGCGACCGCTACCAGCGTGAACATGATGGGGGGCAGAAGCCCGGACCTTGCTGGGTGCGGTCATCGTCAACACTCCCTACGCCAATGTAGATACGTGTCCCGGGCAATCGAGCGAATCCCGGTAACTTAGCTTGCCATCTGCCTTATCTATAACAACTAACGATCTGATTTCTTACCGGATCTGATACCTGTCTGTAATCGCGGGGCCACTGTTGCGCCCCGAATTGACGCCCAAGCAGCACCTAAACTGGACTCGTGGGGATACGCGCTCCGCGGAAGTCAACGGCCGCGCTGGCAGCGGCGGGGGTTCTGGCCTCGACCGGAACCGCCGTCCTGGGTGCGCGCAGTTTGCTCACCGGTCAGGCGGACCAGGTCCGCAATGTGATTCCGAAGTCCTGGGACGTCCCACCGCGGGCCGACGGCATCTATGCCCCTGGCGGCGGACCCGTCCAGCGCTGGGAGCGCGGGATGGAGTTCGACCTTCATCTGATGGTGTTCGGCGACTCGACGGCCACCGGCTACGGCTGTCGCAGCGCCGACGAAGTGCCCGGGGTGCTGCTCGCCCGCGGCCTCGCCGAGGAGTCCGGCAAGCTCATCCGCCTGTCGACCAAGGCGATCGTGGGTGCGACGTCCAAGGGCCTGTCCGGTCAGGTCGACGCGATGTTCGTGGCCGGCCCGCCACCCGATGCGGCAGTGATCATGATCGGCGCCAACGACATCACCGCCCTCAACGGCATCAGCCCGTCGGCGCGCAGGCTCGGTGCTGCGGTGCAGCGCCTGCGCGCCTCCGGCGCGGTGGTGGTGGTCGGGACGTGCCCGGATTTCGGTGTCATCAAAGAAATCCCCCAACCGCTGCGATGGACGGCCCGCAACCGCGGTCTGCGACTGGCCCGTGTGCAGGCGGCCGCGGTGCGCGCCGCGGGCGGACTCCCGGTGCCACTGGCTGATCTGCTGGCGCCGAACTTCCGGCAGGCGCCCGAGGTGATGTTCTCCGAAGACCGCTACCACCCGTCGGCGGCGGGATATGCGTTGGCCGCCAACCAATTGATGCCCGCGCTGTGCCATGCCCTCGGCGAGTGGACCGGTGTCACCGTGCCCGACCTTCCCTGGGCGACCAAGTCGGAGGTACGGGCGCTGACCGACCGTCTCGGACCGCTGGCGCAGCTGCTGCGCCGCAGAACAACCGGGGTCCCCGCACCGATCGTGGTGACCGCGAGCTAGGTTCGTGTGCAGTCTCGCTGCACCCCAAGCTGCACACCAAGGAGCCGTCATGCCCGAAGCCGTCATCGTTTCCACCGCCCGCTCGCCGATCGGGCGCGCGATGAAGGGATCGCTGGTCGACATCCGACCCGACGATCTGGCCGCACAGATGGTCCGCGCCGCGCTGGACAAGGTGCCCTCGCTGGATCCGCATGACATCGACGACCTGATGATGGGCTGCGGCCAGCCCGGCGGTGAGTCGGGCTTCAACATCGGCCGGGCGGTCGCCGTCGAGCTGGGTTACGACTTCATGCCGGGCACCACCGTCAACCGGTACTGCTCGTCGTCGCTGCAGACCACCCGGATGGCGTTCCACGCGATCAAGGCCGGCGAGGGCCACGCGTTCATCTCGGCCGGCGTCGAGACGGTGTCGCGCTTCGGTAAGGGCAACGCCGACGGCTGGCCGGACACCAAGAACGCGCTGTTCGCCGACGCGATGGCGCGCTCGGAGGCGGCCACCGCCGGTGCCGACGAGTGGCACGATCCGCGCGAAGACGGCCTGCTGCCCGACGTGTACATCGCGATGGGTCAGACCGCCGAGAACGTGGCGCTGTTCACCGGGGTCAGCCGCGAAGACCAGGACCACTGGGGCGTGCGCTCGCAGAACAAGGCCGAGGAAGCCATTAACAGCGGCTTCTTCGAGCGCGAGATCGTGCCGGTCACGCTGCCTGACGGCACGGTCGTGTCCAAGGACGACGGCCCGCGCGCCGGCACCACCTACGAGAAGATCAGCCAGCTCAAGCCGGTGTTCCGGCCCAACGGCACGATCACCGCGGGCAACGCGTGTCCGCTGAACGACGGCGCGGCCGCGCTGGTGATCATGTCCGACACCAAGGCCAAGGAGTTGGGGCTGACCCCGCTGGCGCGCATCGTGTCGACGGGCGTGTCCGGCCTGTCGCCGGAGATCATGGGCCTCGGCCCGATCGAGGCCGTGAAAAAGGCTCTCGCGCACGCGAACATGACGATCGGCGACGTCGACCTCTACGAGATCAACGAGGCGTTCGCGGTCCAGGTGCTCGGTTCCGCGCGGGCGCTCGGCATGGACGAGGACAAGCTGAATGTCTCCGGCGGCGCGATCGCGCTGGGGCATCCGTTCGGCATGACCGGCGCGCGGATCACCGCCACGCTGCTGAACAACCTGCAGACCTACGACAAGACGTTCGGCATCGAGACGATGTGCGTCGGCGGTGGCCAGGGCATGGCCATGGTGATCGAGCGCCTCAGCTAGTTGCCATCGAGTCAGACCTCAGAGCGACGATCGGTACCGTTTCATCGCCCTGGGGTCTGACTCGATGTCCATGCGCGCCTGGTCCGTTCGATGATGTCGGCAGTTCGGTCGCCGGCGACCACCCGGATCCGGCGCCACCCCATGTCGGCGATGAATTCCGATCGGGTTCGATCGTTGCGATAGATACCGCGATCCAGGCGATGCTGCTCGCCGTCGTACTCGACCGCGACCATCACATCGCGCCACCCCATGTCCAGGAAGTAGCGCGACCGGCCGTCGTCTCTGAGCACCGGGATCTGGGTCTCGGGGCGCGGAAATCCAGCCGCCATCAGCAGCAGCCGCAACCAGGTCTCTCGCGGGGATTGTGATCCGGCGTCGGCGAGGTCGAGGACCGCAGGCACTCGGCGTACAGCTCGCATGTTGGGATGACGTGGCAGAAGCTCCAGTACGTCGTCGACGTTCAGCCGGGTGGAGTTCGCGAGCGCGTCGACTCGGGCCACCGCTTCGCTAATCGTCCCCCGCCGTGCGAGGTCGAACATGGTGCGCGCCAGAGTGGTTACCGGTAGACCCGGTATCGGGTGCACTTCGTCATCGAACAGTGTCTCGGCCCGGCTGATGATCCCCGCCGGCGCCTTGTTGTTCGGATAGGCGAGCTCGATCGGTGTCGATGGATCGATCCATTTCGCTCCGTGCACTGCGGACGCCGCCAAACCGGTGACGACCGCACGACCCCGAGACCACAGAACAGCCGCGGCTGCTCGGTCACGAACCGACAGCTCACCCGTCCCGTACGCGTACACGTCGGGAAAGATGCGGCGGCAGTGGGCCCGGAGTTGATATCTGGTCAGCTCGCCCGCAGCGATCGCGTCGCTTCCGATGAACACCCTCTGCACTTGCACAGGATTGCGGTGGACCGCCATTGCTGCGTTCACCCATCCACAGCCCATCGAGTCAGAACTGAGTGCGACGAAAGTGCCCTTTTCACCGCCGTGAGGTCTGCCTCGATGGTCGACTCCGCATACAACAAAGCCCCGGCCGTCAGGCCGGGGCTTTGCGCAGTGAAGCAGCTAGCGCTGTTGGAAGTACGACAGCAGCCGCAGGATCTCGATGTACAGCCAGACCAGCGTCACGGTCAGGCCGAGGGCCACGCCCCAGGCCGCCTTCTCCGGCGCACCGGCGCGGATCATCTGATCCGCCGCGTCGAAGTCGATCAGGAAGCTGAACGCCGCCAGCCCGATTACGAACAGCGAGAAGATGATCGCGACCGGACCACCGCTGCGCAGGCCGAGGCCCTCGCCGCCACCGACACCGAACATCGCCAGCACGAAGTTGCCGAGCATCAGCACCAGCACGCCGACCATGGCGGCGACGATCATGCGGGTGAACTTCGGGGTGACCCGGATGGCGCCGGTCTTGTAGACGACGAGCATGCCGAAGAACACGCCGATGGTGCCGAGCACCGCCTGGCTGATCAGCACACCGGCGTTGGCGCCGGACACCACCACGTTGGCGAAGATGAACGACACCGCGCCGACGAACAGGCCCTCGAGCGCGGCATAGCTCAGAACGAGGGCCGGGTTGTCCTGCTTACGGCCGAAGGTCGCGATCAGCACCAAGACCAGCCCGCCGAGGCCACCGATCAGGGTGAACGGCGTGGCCAGGGCCAGGTTGGCCGAGACCAGGAAGTAGGAGATGACCGCGACGACGGACAGCACACCGAGGGTGATGCCGGTCTTGGTGACGACGTCGTCGATCGTCATGGGCCGCGAGACGCCGGTCTGCGGCTGGTAGGCGCCCGCGTAGGGATCGGTCTGGTAAGCCACCTGCTGGGCACCGGCGACACCGGTACCGAATTGTGCGTATCCGCCCTGCTGCTTGGGCAGCGAACGAAATACCGGGTTGCTGGTCTCCCGCACCGTCGGAATCCTCTCCTGGAAGTCGCGTAACACACCGTCAACGAACGGCTGCCGGAACCAGTTCCCAGGAAGTCCACAACGTTCTTCCCGGCGTGTCCGGCGCTACGAAGCCTGACCTTACCTGTGAGCGGCATCCGGCGGGTGACGATCTTTTGCCAACTGGTACTTTTGCCTTTCAAAATACTAGGACATCCAACCAATTTGATGGACGGAAGGATCGCACTGCCGTGACGGCTGAATCCGACGAAGTCTTGACCCGGGTCGACGGGGGTGTCGGCTTCCTGACACTCAATCGCCCGAAGGCCATCAACTCGCTGACCCACACCATGGTCGCGATCATCGCCACGGCGCTGACCGAGTGGGAGCACGACGACGACGTCCGCGCGGTGGTCCTCGCCGGCGAGGGGGAACGCGGCTTGTGCGCCGGAGGCGACGTGGTGGCGATCTATCACAGCGCCCGCGGCGACGGCTCCGAAGCTCGCCGGTTTTGGCTCGACGAGTACCGCCTCAACGCCCAGATCGGCAGCTACCCCAAGCCCTTCGTGGCGATCATGGACGGCATCGTGATGGGCGGCGGTGTCGGCGTCGCCGCGCACGGCAGCGTCCGCGTGGTGACCGATACCTCCAAGGTCGCCATGCCCGAGGTCGGGATCGGCTTCGTCCCCGACGTCGGCGGCACCTATCTGTTGTCCCGGGCTCCCGGTGAACTCGGCCTGCACGCAGCGCTGTCCGGCGCGCCGTTCTCCGGGGCCGACGCCATCGCGCTGGGGTTCGCCGACCACTATGTCCCGCATGTGCAGCTGCAGGGATTCGTCGAAGCGATCGTCGCCGACGGTGTAGACGCCGCCGTCCAGGCGTTCGCCACCGAGCCGCCGGCCAGTCACCTTCTGTCCCAACAGCATTGGATTGACGAATGCTATGCCGGCGAGACCGTCGCCGACATCGTCGCCGCCCTGCGCGGCCACGACGACGAGGACGCCAGGAAAGCCGGCGACCTCATCGCGTCCCGCTCCCCCATCGCGGCGTCCGTCGCGCTGGCCTCGGTGCGGCGTGCCGCCGAGCTCGACACCCTGGAAGACGTTCTGGTTCAGGAGTACCGGGTGTCGTCGGCGTCGCTGGACTCCCACGACTTCGTCGAGGGCATCCGCGCGCAGATCATCGACAAAGACCGCAACCCGACGTGGAACCCGCCGTCACTGGCCGCGGTGACCGAGCAGGATGTGGAACAGTACTTCGCGCCGGCAGACCCGGACCTGACCTTCAAGTGAGGACATGATGACCACCGAAAGATTTCACACCATCCTGGTCGACCGCGATGAGCGGGTCGGCACCATCACCCTCAACCGGCCCAAGGCACTCAACGCGCTCAACAGCCAGGTGATGGTCGAGGTCACCACGGCCGCCGCCGAATTCGACAACGATCCGGGTATCGGCGCCATCGTCATCACCGGCAACGAGAAGGCATTCGCCGCCGGCGCCGACATCAAGGAGATGGCCGAACTCTCCTTCTCCGAGGTCTTCGACGCCGACTTCTTCGCGGCGTGGGGCAAGCTCGCCGCCGTCCGCACCCCGACCATCGCGGCGGTCGCCGGCTACGCCCTCGGCGGTGGATGCGAGCTGGCGATGATGTGCGACGTCCTGATCGCCGCCGACACCGCCAAGTTCGGTCAACCCGAGATCAAGCTGGGCGTGCTGCCCGGCATGGGCGGCTCGCAGCGGCTGACCCGGGCGATCGGTAAGGCCAAGGCGATGGACCTCATCCTGACCGGCCGCACCATCGACGCCGCCGAGGCCGAACGCAGCGGCCTGGTGTCGCGGGTGGTACCGGCCGACGACCTGCTCACCGAGGCCAAGGCCGTCGCGACGACGATCTCGCAGATGTCGCGCTCGGCCGCCCGGATGGCCAAGGAAGCAGTCAACCGGGCCTTCGAATCCACGCTGACCGAAGGCCTGCTCTACGAGCGCCGGCTGTTCCACTCCGCGTTCGCCACCGACGACCAGACCGAGGGAATGGCCGCCTTCACCGAGAAGCGCCCTGCCAACTTCACGCACCGCTAAGGTGCTGACGTGACCGTCGCCGAGTCGGAACCGACCGAGGCCGCCGAGTCGGCGCCCGTCCCGGAGAGCAAGCCGGATTGGTGGCAACGCCGCTACACCTTCACCGGAACGGCTGTCGGCCTGGTATTCCTCGGCCTGTCCCTGAGCCCGTCGCTGCTGCCGCGCGGACCGCTGTTCCAGGGCCTGGTCAGCGGCGCGGCCGGCGCGGTCGGCTACGGGTTGGGCGTATTCGCCGTCTGGCTGGTGCGGTTCATGTTGTCGCGGCCCGCCAGCCCGCGTCCGCCGCGGTGGTCCTGGCCGGTGCTGGTCGCCGTCGGAATCGTCTGGCTGGTCCTGACGATCTACTGGTTCCACATCTGGCAGGACCACGTTCGCGACCTGATGGGTGTGCCGCGGCTGCAGTGGTACAACTACCCGCAGGCCGCGATCATCGGCGTCGTCGTGCTGTTCCTGTTCGTCGAAATCGGCCAACTGGTCGGCAGACTCGTCAGATATCTCGTCCGGTTGTTGAATCGGTATGCGCCGCCGCGTGTTTCGGCCGTGGTTGTGGTGGTGCTGCTGCTGAGCCTGACTATCGCGGTGCTCAACGGCGTGGTGATCAGGGGCGGAATGAGCTTCCTGAACAGCACTTTCGCCTCAGTGAACGACGAGATGGATCCGGACAACCCGGCCCCCAAGACACCGCTGCGCTCCGGTGGCCCCGGCTCGCTGGTCGCCTGGGACACCGTCGGCCATCAGGGCCGCACGTTCGTCGCCGGCGGACCCTCCGTCGAGGAGCTGACCAAATTCAACGGCACCCCGGCCGTCGAACCGATCCGGGCCTACGCGGGCAAGAACTCCGCCAGCTCAATCAAGGCGTCCGCCGAGCTCGCAGCGCGAGAGTTGGAGCGCGCCGGCGGATTCAAGCGCAAGGTCATCGCCGTCGCGACCACGACGGGGACGGGCTGGATCAACGAGGCCGAAGCTTCCGCTCTGGAATACATGTACAACGGCGACACCGCGATCGTCAGCATGCAGTACTCGTTCCTGCCGAGCTGGCTGTCGTTCCTGGTGGACAAAGAGAACGCCCGGCAGGCGGGCCAGGCGTTGTTCGAGGCGGTCGACGCCCGACTGCGCGAGATGCCCGAGGCGCAGCGGCCCAAGATCGTGGTGTTCGGTGAGAGCCTCGGATCCTTCGGCGGCGAGGCACCGTTCCTGAGCCCGAACAACATCATCGCCCGCACCGACGGGGCGCTGTTCTCCGGCCCGACCTTCAACAACACGATGTGGGACGACGTCACCGTCAATCGCGACGCCGGATCCCCGATGTGGCTGCCGATCTTCGACGAAGGCCAGAACATCCGGTTCTCGGCACGCCCCGACAATCTGGGCCGGCCCGACAAGCCGTGGGGCTACCCGCGGATCGTCTATCTCCAGCACGCATCCGATCCCATCAGCTGGTGGAACCCGAATCTTCTGTTTGCCGAACCGGATTGGTTACGTGAGGCGCGCGGGTACGACGTGTCGCCGGACATGTACTGGATTCCGATCGTGACGTTCCTGCAGGTGTCCGCTGACATGGCGGTGGCCGTCGACGTTCCCGACGGGCACGGCCACCGTTACGTGCGCGATGTCGTCAACGCGTGGGCTGCGATCCTGCAGCCGCCGGGCTGGACGCCGGAGAAGACCGAGCGCCTGCGCGGAATCGTCACCGCGCCGGAGTGAGCTCGCTGAGCTCAGTGAGTACGTCGGCTGCGGCCAAAGCCTGATAGCCGCCGACGACGTCGGTGGCGCGGTGCAGCCCGAGGTCCTGTAGCGCGGCCGCGGCCAGGCTCGAGGTGTAGCCCTCCGAGCACAGGATCACCCACTCGACGTCATCGCTGGCCGCCTGGGGCAACCGGGCCTCGCTGGTCGGGTCGGCGCGCCATTCCAGCACATTGCGCTCGATCACCAGCGCGCCCGGCGTCTCGCCTTCGGCGGCGCGTTGTGCGGCCGGGCGAATGTCGACCAGGATGGCTCCGCGACGCAGTGCCGCCGGGATCTCCTCAGCGGCCAAACGGTTCAGTCGTGCCCTGGCATCGGCCAGGATGCGGTCGATTCGGCTGCTCATCGGATCAACTCCCTTCGGGTGCGTCGGTCAGCTCGGTACGGGTGCGGCGCAACGTATTACGCTCGGTGACTTCGTAGTACGACATCGCCGTCAACGGCGGCGAATACGCGTGCACACTCAGTGTGGCAGAGACGGGTGCGGCTACGGCCGGTGCGCCGACGACATCGTGCACCCACCCCAGCGGGAAGGCCGCCTGGTCTCCGGCGTCGAGGCGGCGGCGGTTCAGTCGCTCACCGTCCCAACGGTATTCGTGCAGTGCGCCGGAAAGCACGGTCAACGCACCCAGCGATCCGCCGTGGTCGTGTAGCTCGGTGGTGTGGCCGGCGACCCAGCTGATCAGCCAGACGTCGAGCTCGTCGTCGGCGTGCAGCCGGGTGAACCAGCGTTCGTCGCTCGGCGGACCACCGACGGGCAGCAGCGCGTCGAACTGGCCGCGCAGCACGCCGTCGGCGTACTGATCAGTGGCGTGCATCAGGTCGGGCAACCGCAGCCGGGTGGGTGCGGAGACGGCTGGTGCGATGGACGGGAATGTGGCAAGTGAAAGGGCAGCGCCCGAATACGGCATGACAAGGAACTTTCCGCATGTTGCAGGGTCAGATCGGGGGGTCGGCTAGTACCGACAACACTCCCTGGACCTGGTCCGCTCCGTCATGGCCGCCAGTGTTGCATAGATTGAAACGATGCGCCCCTACCGATGTCGCTCCCTGTCCGCCGTCGCGGTGTGTGTCGCGGGCGTGGCCGCCGCGTTGACGGCATGCTCCTCGGGCGGCGGCGGGCAGTCCCCCTCAACAACTTCGGCGCCGTCGAGCAGTGCCGCGCAGTCGACGGAAGCGGCCGCGCCGTCGGGCACGGTCGGCACCTCGCCGGGCGGGGTCACCACCCGGATTGACGTGCCCGCCGAATCGACCGAAGAACAATATGCGCAGGCCTGCATGGCGACGAAGACGTGGATGGAAGCCAAGGGTGGCGACCCGAAGACGTTGGTCGAACCGTTCCTGAAGGACTTGCAGAGCAACGCGGCCCCGGGCCCGGCGACGTTCAACAGCACCTGGGGGCAGTTGTCGACGGCCCAGCAGGCCGCGGTCATCATCGCGGTGAAGGCCGCCGCCGAGGGCGGCTGCTGACCCTTTCGATCACGGGTAGCAAAAGTCGGCGCCAGGGCGCGATTACTGCCAGCCGTCGTTCAGTTGCTGCCACCGGAATTAATTGCCTGACCTCGCGGTTTACCTCCTTGTAATTGATCGGCGAAAGCCGACAGAAGAGGAAACCAAAGAAGAGGCACATCATCATGACCAAGTACGCGGTCGCGGGCCTGCTGGGCACCGCGATGAGCGCGTTCGTCATCGGCCTGGCCGCCCCCGCGGCCGCCGCCCCCAGCGGGTCCGGTGACGCCCGCGACACCACAATCGACTCGCTCGGATACACCGTTGGTGGCGACAAGCTCGGCACCATCGACGTGATTCAGCGCGACTGAGCGCGGCGCGGTGACGCGCGCCACCACGGAAGGGCATCCCGAAAGGGGTGCCCTTCCGCTGTCGGTGAGCAGAATGGACACCATGCCCGACCAATTCCCCCACTCCCGAGTCGCTATGGCGCTCGGCAGCGGCGGCGCGCGGGGATACGCGCACATCGGCGTGATCGACGAGCTGACTCGTCGCGGCTACGAGATCGTCGGTGTGGCCGGATCCTCGATGGGTGCGTTGGTGGGCGGCCTGCACGCAGCCGGATCGCTCGACGAATTCGCGGAGTGGGCGCAGACGTTGACGCAGCGAGCTGTGCTGCGGCTGCTCGATCCGTCGATCACCGCGGCCGGCGTGCTGCGCGCCGAGAAGATCCTCGACGCGGTCCGGGACATCCTCGGCGATGTCACCATCGAGAACCTGCCGATCCCCTACACCGCCGTGGCCACCGACCTCATCGCGGGGAAATCGGTGTGGCTGCAGCGCGGTCCGGTCGACGCCGCGATCCGTGCGTCGATCGCCATTCCCGGCGTGATCGCGCCGCACGTACTCGACGGCAGGCTGCTGGCCGACGGCGGAATCCTCGATCCATTGCCGTTGGCCCCGATCGCCGCCGTGAATGCCGACCTGACGATCGCGATCAGCCTGTCCGGCCCCGACCCCGAGGGCAGCCAGGACACCACCGAAACACCGGAATCCGCTGCCAGCAGCGAATGGCTCGGCCGATTGTTGCGCAGCACCTCGGCACTGTTGGACACCAACACCGCCCGTTCGCTTCTGGACACCCCCGCGGCCAGGTCGATGCTGAGCCGCTTCGGAACCAGTTCGGTGTCGGAGGACGGCGACGACGTCGAGCCGAGCAGCGATGATCAGCTGATCGACAGCTCACGGGAGGCCCCGATCCCCAAGCTGGGCAGCTTCGCGGTGATGAACCGCACCATCGACATCGCGCAGGCCGCCCTGGCCCGCCATCAGATGGCGGCCTATCCCCCGGATCTGCTCATCGAGGTGCCTCGAACCGCTTGTCGCAGTTTGGATTTCCACCGCGCCGCCGAGATCATCGACCTGGGCCGTGAACTGGCCGTCAAGGCGCTGGACGGCTATCGCTACAGCGGACCGGAAATCATCATCACGCCAGAAACTCCCTGACCGCCGCCGCCACCCGGTGGCCCTGCTCGCGTCCGGCAAGCGCCGACGGGATCCGGCAGCGCGGGTCCAGCGGGTTGGGACCGAAGGCTGTCAGGGATGCGTCGTCGGCGAAGACGGCCAAGGTGCGTGCGCCGAAGCCGGCGATCTCGGCCGCGGTGCCACTGCTGAACGGAGACGGCGCTGATTCGCTCGCCGGCACCAGCACCACGGCCGTCGCGCAGTCGGCGGCCACCGCGGTGTGGACCGAGCTGCTGACACCGCCGTCCATGTAGCGCCGCTCGCCGATCGTCACCGGCGGCCAGGTACCGGGCACCGCGCAGCTGGCAGCCACGGCGTCGACGAGGTCCACCCCCGACGACGAGTCGAACACCACCAGGTCCCCGGTTGCGGTGTCGATGGCGGTGATCCGCAGATCCTGGTCCGGCCAACGATGTTCGGGGAGTCGAGCTTCGATGACGCGTCTGCGCACCGCCTCGCTGACCGTGGGCGTGTCCAGCGCGATGCGTCCGATCCGCTGAAGCTTCTCCGCCAGCTCACCGGGTTCGGCCATGGCCGTGAGGAACAGCGCCGAGATGGCGTCGATGTCCACCCCGGGGTCGATCTCCGACGAGGCCTCGGCAGTCTGACGTTCGAAAAGTGCTTCCAGCGACAGCGAGCTGCTGATCTGTGCGGCGACGGTCGAGCCGGCCGAGGTTCCGACCAGCACATCGGAATCCAGCAGACTCTGCGCGGTATCCGGCGATTCGTCGGCGATCCCGCGCAAAATGCCGGTCTCCCAGCCGATGCCGGCGATACCGCCGCCGGCGAGTATCAGGGCCCGTTTAGTCGTCACAGCGTGTGAGTCTGCCAGCTGCCCAGGTAGTCGATCGCGCCGGTCTGGTAGGCGTGCTGTGCCCACCCCAAAGGGGTCGTCCCATAGCGAAAGTCGACCAGACCCGGGTCCGCACCGGCGTCGAGCAGCCGACGTATCAGGTCCAGGTCACCGCTCCACGCCGCGTGATGCAGCGGCGTGGCGCCGTCGGCGTCGCGCATGTTCGGATCGTCGGGAAACGGCGGTTGCACCAGCTCGGCTCCCGAGACGTCGATCCCGTGGCGCGCCAGCAGCGCCAGTCGCTCTGCGAAGCCATGGTCGGCGGCCCAATCGATTTGGCGCTGCCACATCTGGTCGCGGCTTTCCATCGCCTCACCCAGGCGACGCTCCCATGGACTCGGGCCGGCGTCGGCCAGGCCGTGGTCGAACAACAGCTCGAGGTGCGAATCGTCGGCCCGGAACATCCGGTTGTAGAGGGTCTGCTGGTCGACGGGATGCGCGCCGCGCTCCAGCAGCAGGCGTGCCAACGGGGTCGCGAACCGATGCCGGGGTTGACGACCCGGGCCCTGCTCGCCTTCGCCGAACACTCCGGTGAGCGCCGTAAACGGCGTCGAAAGTCCGCGCCACAGATAGCCGGCGTTGGGATCGGCGCCGGCGTCGAGCAGCACAGTGGCTGCAGCTAGGGCATTAGTTTCCTTGTTGGGCAACGGGACCCGCGAATAGCACAGATACAGCAGCGGTACCCAGCCGAAAGGTCCGCCCGGTGTGGTGACCAGTCCCGGCCGATCCTTCAGATGATGGTCCAGTGCCACCGGGTCGGCGGCCGACGCGGCGGCCCACACATGGTGCTGCGGCACAGCAGGATTGGACTCGAGTAGTGTCGCGGCGGCCTGCCAGCGGGGTGGCGCGTCAGTGTGGTCATAGCGCAGTGACGCGAACGAACAGAACTGATCGGCCACGTCCAACGTAGCCGCATCGATACCACCGGGGTCCACGGCGAGTTCGTCGGCGATCGCCATGAACTGCACCAGCGCGGGCCAGCCGCTGAATCCGTACCGGCGCGCGATCGTGAGTTGTGCGTCGTGCAGCCGAAAGTGCTGCAGCGCAAGGTCGGGCCGAGGGTGATGACGGTGGACGGCCTCAATCGCCTGGCGGTTGTTCGCCATGATTCCGCGTTGCAGAGCGCGGGCGTCAGAGCGCAACCGTTCCAGCGACGGGTTGTCGGGCAGGGTGCTGGCCATGACGGCCTCCTCTCACGTGCCCTGCGTCCGCGAGGCCGGGCCGAGAAGGAGGTCGGTCAGGATTCCAAAGCCAAAAACAGGGAGGCTGAGCCTCTTCGAGCGGACGTCGGGCGGTCCTGCGCGCCCGAACCGCACGTTACCAGCTGCGTGGGCGGTCAGCGAGATCCGCTGTAGGCCCGCGCGACCCGGGTGACGAACTGGTAGACGCCGTCCTCGTCAGGTGCCAGCGGTCCTGGCTTTGCGTGCGGCGAACTCAGCCCGCGCTGCACCGACTCGCACGCCGCCCAGTCCTGCCGGTTGGTCAGGTCCCAGAAGTCCACCGCGTACGACGGGTCGAAACCGGGCTTGTCCAACGCTTCCCTGGGGAAGGCCCACGCGCATTCCACATGGGTGCGATCGACGGCCAGAGGTGTCATCAGGTGGGTCATCACATAGTCGGGGTGCAGGCTCACCAGCAGGTTGGGGAATCCCACCAGGTACATCACCGTGCGCAGCTCGTGCTCGGACAGGCCCTTGATCGCCACGCCGCCGCTTCGCCCGCTCAGAGACATCGTCTCGGCCTCGTCGATCATGCCCATCCAGCCACCCATCCAGTCGCCGGGCAGCTCGATGTTCTCGCCGCTGGTCGGTGGGCTGATCTTCGACAGCTCGGGGTGAATCGTCGAGCAGTGGTAGCACTCCTGGTAGTTCTCGACGATCACCTTCCAGTTGGTTTCCAACTCGTAGGAGTGCCGCGCGACGACCGTCAGTTCCTCGGTGCGGTAGGGGCCGACGACCTCTTCCAGCCCGGCGATGTGCAGCGCGAAATCGCCGTCGCTGCCGCTGGGATCGACGAAGAGATAACCGTGCCAGTCCACCAACGCCAGCTCGGTCAAACCGAATTCAACCGGGTCCGGGCCGCCGACACCGTCGAAGGCCGGCGCATTGCGCAGCTCACCGTTCAGTTTGTACGACCACGAGTGGTAGGGGCAGATGATCCCGCGCCGCTTGGCGCTCGCACCGCAGGCAAGAAGCTCGTGACCGCGGTGTCGGCATACGTTGGCGAACGCGCGCACCCGGCCGTCTTCGCCACGCACCAACAGGATTCCGTCCGAACCCGAGCCGACCGCCTTTTGGGCGCCGACACCATCCAGATCACCGGCATGACCCACGCAATGCCAGCCGCCGAAGATGTTCTGCTTCTCCCATTCGAAGACCTTCGGATCTACATAGGCCTCCCGCGGCAACATCCGCGACTGCCCGAACGGGGCGAGCGAGGCCGCGAGGCCCTCGGCAGGCACCGGCGCCGGAGTCTGTTTGAACATACAGTCAGACTAGTCCCGCGACCGGCGCAGGTCCAGAGATGGCATGGCTCAGGCCTCCCCGGCGAACGCGGCGATGCCGCCGCCCGCGGTGTCGTCGCCGCGAGTCAGTCGGCGGTACACCAGATATCCCACGGTCACCGCTATCAGCGCCGCAACCAGCAACAGGGTAGCCAGTGCGTTGAGCGCCGGGGTCGGTGCGGCACGGGCAGTGTTGTAGATCTTCACCGAAACCGGTTCGGTGGCAGAGTTTCCGGACAGGTAGCGCACCAGCACGAAGTCGTCGATCACGTCGGCGAACACCAGCACCGTGCTCGCGAAGATCGCCGGAAACAGCATCGGGACCGTCACCCGCCGCAGTGCCTGCATCGGGGAGGCCCCCAAATCCATTGCGGCTTCTTCGTATTGGGAACCGATCGTGGCCAGCCGAGCTCGCACCAGGACAGCCGGATACGCGATCTGGAACGTGACAAGACCGATCACTTGCGCAGAGGTTCCCAACCCGAACGGTAGAGCCAGGGACGTCATCACGAACAGCAGTGCGACAGCGAGCAACACCTCGGGGACCACGAACGACACCAGCATCATCAAGTTGGCGCCGGCGGGCAACCGCCCACGCCACCGGTCGATGCCGATGGCGAACAACACACCGAGCGGCACCGTGATCAGTGTGGTGATCACCCCGAGTTTCAACGTCTGCAGCAGAGCGGTGTGCAGCGACGCGTCGTGCCACACCGATTTGGTCGCATCGCCCCAGTACCAGCGAAAGGAGAAGCCCTGCCAGTTGGTTCGAGACCTGCCGTCGTTGAAGGAGAAGGCCACCGCGATCAGCACCGGCAGCAGCGACCACACCAGATAGCCGGCGGTGACCGCCGTCAGGATCCACGGTGGCCGCCACGGATCTCGCCACCACGCCAGCGGGCCCCTCATGTGGACACCTCGTCGCCGCGTGAGGTGACCCGCACGTAGTAGAACATCGGCACCACGGTCACGATCAGCACCAGCATCACGAATGCACCGGCCTGCCCGGTCTGACCGGGCGACTGCACGCTGTCGTTGATGAGGTTGCCGACCATCGCCGTCTTCGGGGAGGCCGACAGCATGTCGGAGGTGAAGTAGTCACCGAGCATCGGCAGGCAGGTCAGCAGCACGGCGGCCACGATCGTCGGCCGGCACATCGGCAGCGTCACCCGCCAGAACGACCCGAATCTGTTGGCGCCCAGATCCCGTGCCGCTTCCAACGTGGCCTGGGGCAAGCGGTCCAGACCGGCATAGAGCGGCAGGATCATGTATGGCACATAGCCGTACACCAGGCCGAGCACCACCACCACCGGTTGCCCGGTCAGCCAGTGCACGTTGACGTCGAACAGGCCGCCGAGGCTGAACAGCCGGTTGACCATGCCGTCGTCCTGAAGCAGGTTGACCCAGGCCAGCATTCGCATCATGTAGCTGATCCAGAACGGGGCGATCAAGGCGGCCAGCAGCACCCCCGCCCACCGGCCCGACAGCCGGGCGGTGAAGTAGGCGACCGGAAACGCGATCAGTAGACAGAGGACGCTGGCCAGCACGACGTAGACCGCGGTGCGCACCAGCGCCGGACCGTAGACACCGTCGGCGCCGACGATATGGGTCAGCACATAGGTGAACTGAGAGGAGTCCCATTCCAACGGGTTCCACACCGGTATGGGTGTGCGGAAGATCGGGTCGACCTGGCCGAAGACAATGGCCAGCACCACGTAGAGCGGCGCCAGGAAGAACACCGCAAGCCACAGCGTGCCGGGCATGGCCAGCAGAGGCCATAGCCGGCTGTTGCGCGTGCGCGGCACCGCGGTCAGGATCCCCCGGCCTTGAAGGCACGCCAAACATTGTGCCAGGCAGCATCATTGGTGGCGTCCAGTTCCAGCAGCCGGTATCCGGTATCGAAGTACTCGGGACGTACGATCGCGCTCTTCAGGTTTTCCGGGACCAGGCCTTCTGCGACAAGCGAGTCTGGGTTCAGTGACACCTGCGGCGGCTGATACCCGATCTGCTGGAAGTTCTGCTTGGCCACCTCGGTCTCGAGCATGTGGTTGAGAAACAGGTGTCCGAGCACCGGGTTCTTGCCGCCGCGCAGCAGCACGATCAGATCGTTGTCCACCAGCCCCTTGCCGTCGGGCGGGAACCAGTAGCGCAGGATCTCCGGACCCGTTCCCTCGGGCAGGTAGTTGACGGCGTTGACGATGTCCCCTGACCACATCTGCGACAGTCCGAGTTGGCCCGCGGGCAGGTCGCTGTACATCGTGACCGTAACCTTCGGCGACGTCGCCTTCACCAACTCGGTCAGCTGGTCGCCGAGCTTCTTCAGATCGTCGGCCGAGGAGGTGTTGACGTCGGTGATGCCCAGCTTGAGCAGCACCATGGCCATCGCGGTGTGCCAGTCGTCGATGACGGCAGTCTTGTTCTTGTAGGCCGGATCCCACAGCGACTCGTAGGGGTTTTTCAGCGCGCCGATATCGGCGGGCACCTGGTCGGTGCGCCAGCCGATGCCGGTGGTGTACACGGTGTAGGGCACGGTGAAGCGCCACTCCTGGTCGTACCAGGGGTTGGCGAAGAACGGCCAGACGTTGGAGATGTTGCCGATATAGCTGTGGTTGAGCGGACGGACCAGGCCGCCGTTCACCAGCCGGCTGATCTGGTCGTAGCTCGGGAAGTAGATGTCGTAGTCGACGTTGCCGCCGCGGATCTTGGTGATGGCCTCGTCGGTGTCGTTGAACGTCGACACCGCCACCTTGGTGGCGTACTTGTCCTCGAACGACTTGATGGCGTCGGGCGCGATGTAGTCGGCGTAGCTGTACAGCTGCAGCGTCGCACCCTTTTCCGGTGCCAGCCCGTCAGCGATCGGCTTGTTGTCGTTCGGTATGTCCCACTTCACCGGGTTCTGCGGTGAGGCGATCTTCAGGGTGGGGGCCGAAGTTGATTGTCCCCCTTTGGAACACGCGTCGAGAAACGCCACGAGCGCCGGAGTTCCCGCGGCCAGCAGGGCGGCCCGCTGGAGGAACTGCCGCCGATTCGGGCCGGGACCGATGGGTGCTGGCATCCGCGCCTCCGTGGTTCGAGTCGTCTCGAGTCTTGATCGCTAAGTGGACTCTGACATAGACTGAACGCTCAGTCAATAGATGTCGGACGGCTTTTTCGCAGGTCCGCACGCTAATCGAGCGGAAGGTGGCCCCCGTGGCTTCGCCGACAATCGAGAGCCCGGTTCAGGATGCGGTCGACAGACTGATCGCCGACCAGGAGAAGGTGTTCCTGGCGCGGCAGCCGCGCAGCACCGAAATGATCTGCCGTGCACGTGAACACCTCGCCGGCGGGGCGACATCGAACTGGCAGATCGCCCAGCCGCAGGCGGTGTGGATGAGCCACGGCGCGGGCTCGAAGGTCTACGACGTCGACGGCACCGAATACGTCGACATGCACGGGGGCTACGGGGCGTCGATCGCTGGCCACGCCCACCCCGCAATCGTCGCGGCAGTCAGCGCCCAGGTGCGCCGTGGCACGCACTTCGCGCAGCCGACCGAGGACGCGATCTGGATCGCGACGGAGCTGGCCCGCCGATTCGATCTGCCGTTGTGGCGCTTCGCCAATTCCGGCACCGAGGCCACCATGGACGCCGTGCACCTCGCCCGCTCGGTCACCGGCCGGGACCTGATCATCAAGGTCGAGGGTTGCTATCACGGCCACCACGACTCGGTGCAGGTCTCGGTGCTGCCCGAGGCCGACCAGATCGGCCCGCGCGACCATCCGATCGGGGTGCCGGGCAACACGGGCATCCCGGCGGCGATCCGCGATCTGGTGGTGGTGGTCCCGTTCAACGATCCCGAGGCGGTGGCCCGGGCACTGGCCGAGCACCGCGGCGAGATCGCCGCGATGATCTTGGAACCGGTGATGATGAACGCCGGCATCATCCCACCCGACGCGGGCTATCTGGCCGGCATTCGCGACTTGCTGCACGCCGACGGCGCCCTGCTGATCTACGACGAAGTGAAGACCGGCTTCACCACCGGCCCGGGCGGGGTCACCGCGACATCGGGTGTGGTTCCCGACATCGTCTGCCTGGCAAAGGCTTTGGGCGGCGGCATTTCAGTCGCCGCGATCGGCGGCACCACCGCGGTGATGTCGGCGATCGCCGACGGCCGATACGAACAGGTCGGCACCTTCAACGGCAACCCGCTGGCGATGGCCGCCACCAGGGCCACCCTCTCGGAGGTGCTGACGCCGGCGGCGTACACCCGGATGGCGTCGCTGGCGCAACGGCTTCGCGGCGCTCTGGAGGCGACCGTGACCGAACACGGTTACGGTTGGCACGTGGTGAGTGTCGGAGCCAAGGGTTGTGTGACGTTCAAGGCTGAGCCGGTCCACGACTTCCGGGACTTCCTGCACATCGACGACCGATTGGGCCACCTGCACTGGCTCATGCAGCACAATGGCGGTGTGTTCCTACCACCGTGGGGCAAGGTGGAGCAATGGTTGTTGTCTGTTCAGCACGACGAGGCCGATGTCGACCGGTTCGCCGCGAACTTCGCCCGGCTGGCCGAGGCGGTGGCGGCCTGACCGCCTGCTGTCGGGACGGCCGCCGGTGACCGGCGGCGCCATCCGGCTGCATCAGCTGGCCAAGGCCTTCGACGGTGTGCCCGCGGTGACAGGAATCGACCTGGATATTCCAGCGGGACAGTTCTATTCGCTGCTCGGGGCATCCGGGTGCGGCAAGACCACCACCCTGCGGATGATCGCCGGATTCGAGAAGCCCGACTCGGGACGTATCGAGCTCGACGGCCGCGACGTCGCGCAGGATCCGCCCCACAAGCGACCGGTCAACACCGTCTTCCAGACCTACGCACTGTTCCCGTTCATGTCGGTCTGGGACAACGTCGCGTTCGGCCTGCGCTACCAGAAGACCCCCAAGCAGGACATCAAACGCCGTGTCGGTGAAGCACTGGAGCTGGTCCGGATGCACGAGTTCGCCAAGCGTAAGCCCACTCAGCTCTCCGGCGGCCAGCAGCAGCGCGTCGCCCTGGCCCGTGCGCTGGTGCTGCAGCCCCGGGTGCTACTGCTCGACGAACCGCTCGGAGCTCTGGATGCCAAGCTGCGCAAGCAACTTCAGCTCGAATTGCGAGCCGTCCAGCGCGAGGTCGAGATCACGTTCGTCTACGTGACCCATGACCAGGACGAGGCGTTGACGATGAGCGACCAGATCGCCGTCCTGGCCGAGGGACGCGTCGAACAGGTAGGTCCGCCCCAAGAGATCTATTCCGCCCCGGCAACCACCTATGTGGCCGGATTCCTCGGTGCGGCCAACATTTTCGACGCCGAGGTGCTGGAGAACAACGACGGCGCGGCTCTGTGCTCGGCGCTGGCGACACGCCTCGGCGCCGCGGTGGACGCCTCGTGCCGGCCCGGGCCCGCGGCGATCGTGATCCGGCCGGAGCGCATCGCCCTGCAATCTCCAGAGGACCCGGTATCGCCGGGGCACAACGCGATCCGCGGTACCGTCGCCCAGGTCGTCTATCACGGCGCGTCGACCCAGGTGCACGTCGACGTAGGCGGTCCGACGGCTCTCGTCGTCGACGTCGCCAACCGGTACGGTCCCGGGTCGGCGGCGTACGACGCCGGAATGCCCATCACCTGCGTGTGCTCGACGGATGCGGTGCGGGTCCTGGCCCGTAGTGCAGCGGTCGTGATCAAGGATCCGGCGGCGGATCTGGTCGCCGGTCCGGTTTAGCGCGAGCGCCGGCCCTTACCGGCGGCCACCAGGCTGCGCTTCTCGCGCGGCAGGTCCAGTTCCCGTTCGGCGAAGCGCATCGCGATCTCGTAGGCCACCTTCGAATCGACTTCCGGATCCTCGAGTGCCACCTGGATCGACAAGCCGTCCAGCAGCGCGGAGAACTCCAGGGCGAACATCTTCGCGTCGACGTCGGACTTCAGGTCGGCCGACTCCACGGTGTCGACGATCATCCGGCGCCAGCGCGCATCGAGCTCCACCCGGCCGGCTTTGACTTCGTCGTGCCGAAATGCCTGCGCCCACAGATCGAACCAGAGGCCCCATGCCCCGGGGATCTCGTTCTCGGCCTCGGGAACACAGGTCCACTGGATCAGCAGGGATAACCGTTCCCGAACCGACGGCACCTCGGCGAGCATCTGCTCGGCCGCTTCGTAGAACGATTCCTCCGAGTGGCGCAGCGCGTCGACCAGCAACCGGTCGCGGGTGCCGAAGTAATAGATGACCAACGCCGAGCTGACCCCGGCCCGTTTGGCCACATCAGAGATTCTGGTCTCCGAGAAGCCGCGTTCGCAGATGAGCTCCGCTGCGGCGCGCAACATCTGGATGCGCCTCGCCTCATTGTTCTCGGTTGCGGGTGCGGGATCTGCCATCTCGTCGTACTCCCCTCTGCGGCGCCAGTGCCGGCTCTTGTTGAAAGCCTAACACTCCATTAGATTGAACAGTCAGTCAAAGATCCCTCACGCGGGACGAACGGGAGTGACGCGTCATGTCGAATACCTACGACGCCATCGTCATCGGCGGCGGGCACAACGGGCTGGTCTCGGCGGCCTACCTGGCACGCTCGGGCGCCAACACCGTGGTGCTGGAATCGCGCGGTTCGCTCGGCGGCGCGGCCACCACCGAGGCGCCGTGGGAGGACGCGCCGCATCTAAGGGTCACCCGACTGTCCTATGTGATGAGCCTGATGCCACCGACGATCGTGCGGGATCTGAACCTGGAACGGCACGGCTACAAGGTGCACCCGATGGGCCCGTACTACCAGGCGTTTCCAGAGGGTGGGTCGCTGACCATCTACGAGGACGACCCGGCCCGCACCTATGAGCAGCTGGCCAGGTTCTCCAAGAAGGACGCCGACACCTGGCCGAAGTGGAACGCCTGGCTCGAAGGTATCGCCGACGTCATGGGGCCACTGCTGACCCAGGTGCCGCCGAACATCGGATCGCACAAGCCGTCGGATCTGTTCGAGCTCGCCAAGCTCGGCTGGAGCCAGCGCGGCATGACCACCCGGATGATGGGAGACGTCACCCGGCTGCTCACCATGAGCATCGCCGATCTGCTCGACGACTGGTTCGAATCACCGCAAATCAAAGGCGCTCTGGCCGTCAACGGTGTGATCGGCACCTGGGCCGGACCGTATGAGCCCGGCACCGCCTACGTGATGGCGCACCACTCCATCGGCGACGTCGGTGACGGGCAGCTCGGTAGTTGGGGTTACCCGGAGGGCGGAATGGGTGCGGTGTCGGAAGCCATCGCCCGTTCGGCCCGGAGCTTCGGTGCGGAGATCCGCACCAAGGCGCGGGTCTCACGAATGCTGGTGCGGGGCGGGCGAATCGAGGGCGTGGTACTCGAGAACGGCGACGAGCTGCGAGCACCGCTGGTCGTCACCACACTGCACCCGAAAACCGCCTTCCTGGATCATATTCCGCGCACCGAGCTGCCCCCGGAGTTCGTCGCCGATATCGAACACTTCAAGACCCGAAGCGGCGTGGTGAAGATCAACCTGGCCTTGGCCGAGCTGCCGAACTTCACCGCCGATCCCAGCGACGGGCAGGCCGAGCACCACACCGGGTCGGTCGAGATGGCGCCCACAATGGAGTACATCGAGGCCGCATTCCAGGACGCTCGGGTCGGCAAGCCGGCGCTGATGCCGTTCAGCGACGGCGTCATTCCCACGACGCTGGACAAGACGCTCAATCCCGATGGCACACATATCATGTCGCTGTTCACCCAGTGGGTGCCCGCGGACTGGGCGAACGAACCGCACACTGCGGAGCTGGATGCCTACACCGATCGCTTGATCGACCTGTACGACCAGGTGGCACCAGGCTTCAAGTCCTCGATCCTGCACCGCGACATCGTCGGACCGCATGAGATGGAGCAGGAGTACGGCCTCATCGGTGGCAACATCTTCCACGGCGAGTTGTCCCTGGAGCAGCTGTTCCACATGCGACCCGCGCCCGGCTACGCCGACTACCGCACGCCGATCTCCGGGCTGTACAACGGCAGCTCCGGCACCCACGCCGGCGGTGGAGTGTGCGGTATCCCCGGCTGGCAGGCGGCGCGAGCCGCGCTGGCCGACACGAAGAAGAAGCGCTTCCGCAGGCGATGAGCGACAGCCGGCGGGGCGCCGTCGCCGTCATGCTGGAGGCCCGCTCGGTGGCACTGGTCGGGGCCTCGGCGAAACCGGGCAGCTTCGGGGAGCGGATGATCGTCGAAGCGCGCCGCAGTTCGGCGCGAATGCATTTGGTCAATCCGCGCTACGACCGCATCGATGGCATCACCTGTGCACCGTCACTGTCCGCGCTCGACGAGCCGGTCGATCTGGTGCTGCTCGGAGTTCCCGACACCGCCCTGCTGACCGAGCTGAAAAGTGCGGCGGCGGTGGGCGCGAAGTCGGCGGTGATCTTCGGCTCCGCCCACGGCGCCCCGCTACGCCGGGCCGTGGCGGACACCGCCGCCGACGCCGGGATGGCGGTGTGCGGCGGGGGCTGCATGGGGTTCGTCAACAATGCCACCGGCCTGCGCGCGCTGGGCTATCTGGAACCGGATCCCCTTCCGCCGGGCGGGGTCTCGCTGGTCACCCACTCGGGCTCGGCGTTCTCCACCATTCTGCGGGCGTCCCGCGGCTTCGGGTTCCGTATAGCGATCTCCTCAGGCCAGGAACTGGTCACCGACACCGCCGACTACGTGGACTACATCGTCGACGACCCGGAGACGACGATGATCGCCCTGCTGCTGGAGACACCCCGGTCGGTGGGACGGCTGAGGGCCGGGCTGCGCCGTGCCGCACAACGCGACATCCCCGTGGTGATCCTGCCGGTCGGCCATTCGCCGCGCGGGCGCGCCATGGTCGCCGCGCACTCGGGTGCGCTCGCCGGCGACGCGGCCGGCTGGCAGGCGTTCTGCTCCGACACCGGCGCGGTCCGGGTCACCGACATGGCCGAGTTCGTCGACACCATCGAACTTTTCGAGGCGGGCCGCCGGCGACGCCGCGGCTCGCACGGCATCGCCACGGTGCATGATTCCGGGGCCGAACGTGCACTCTGCGCCGATCTGGCCCACGAGTTGGCGGTGGATTTCACCGAACTCGCCGCACCGACTCTGCACGCACTCGCAGAACTGCTCGACGACGGGCTCTCCCCCGGTAATCCGTTGGACGTCTGGGGCACCGGCGCCGATACCCGCGCGCTGTTCGGCGGTTGTCTGCGAGCACTGGTCGATGATCCCGGCGTGGCCGTGACCGCACTGGCCGTCGACCTGGTCCCCGAGTTCGACGACGACACCGCCTACGCCGATGCGATGCTCGACGTCGCCAGCGGCACCGACGCCGCGCTGGCGGTGCTGACCTCGGTACCGTCGGCGGTCGACGGTCTGACGGCGACGCGGCTGCGCGGCAACGGCATTCCGGTCCTCGAGGGCGCGCGCAGCGGTATCGCGGCCCTCGGCCATCTGGCCCGCTGGCCGCTGCCGGTTTCGACGGCGCTCCCCCAGGTCGACGCCGAGCGCGCACAGCGTTGGACGGCCGCACTCGCCGCCGACTGGAACGCACCGGCCGCCTTCCGGCTGCTAGCCGACTACGGCATCCCGGTCACCCGATCACACGCCGCTCACACCGTCGCCGGGGTGCTGGCCGCCGCAGATGCCGTGGGCTATCCAGTGGTGCTGAAAACACTGGGCGCCGCGCACAAGAGCGACGTCGGCGGAGTGATTCTCGGCATCCGTGACCGCGAATCGCTGTGGGTGGCCTACGAGGAGATGGCCGAACGGCTGGGACCTGACGTCAGCATCGACGCGATGGCCACTGCGGGCGTGGAGATTTCGCTCGGTGTGGTGCGCGACGACAACTTCGGACCGATGGTCGTCGTCGCCACTGGCGGGACGCTGGTCGAACTGCTGGCGGACCGCGCGGTCGCCTGTCCGCCGATCAGCCGGGATGCGGCCGGCGAGCTGGTGCACTCGTTGCGTGGCGCGCCGCTGCTCGCGGGCTGGCGGGGCGCACCCGCGGCGGACATCGACGCGCTGGCCGATGCTGTCGTCGGATTCTCTCAGCTGGCAATCGAACTCGGCGAACACCTCGACGCCGTCGAGGCCAACCCGGTGATCGTATCGGCGACGGGCGTGGTGGCCGTCGACGCGCTGGTCATCCCGCGCGCTCGGTGACCGAGTCAGAACATCGCGTAGGCCTTGCGCAGCGTCTCGTGGATCACCCACGTGCCGGTCCAGCCGACCGGGAAGACCGCCAGGTCGCCGGCGCCGACCTCGCTGGACTCGCCGCCGTCGGGGGTGACGGTCATCCGACCGGACACCACATAGATCATCTCGTTGACCTCGAGCGTCCAGTGTGACGGCCCGGGGGCGCACTGCCAGATGCCGGCCGACTTGTCGCCATCAACCCACACCTCGACACCGTGCGTCGCCATCGGGTCTCCGGTGGCCTCCTCCAGCGGACCCCAGTCCTCGAGTTCGGCGTCGGCAGCGCTGGCGAGGACGGTGGTCAGAACAGCAGCGGTCATGGGTCGAAAACCTTTCGAATCAGGCGTGTTCGGGAAACGGCAGGGAAATCGGTTCGGGCTCCAGTCGGCTGTTGCCGTCGGCGTCGAAGCGGTCCAAGCCGAGGTCGGTCAGATCCAGCCAGTCGCACCCACCCGTGAGCGTGACGTCCGCGGCCGCCTCGGCGACCGCGGGGCCCCACATCATGCCGTGCCCGGCAGGGCTGGCCACCACGGTGCCGTCGATCGCACCGTCGTCGGTCAGCAGCGGACCCAGGATCGGTAGGTGGTCGTTCGTGTAGTCGATCGTCGCCGCCCAGGTGCGCCGGAGGCCCAGCCCGCGTACCGCCGGGAACAGTGACTCGATGCGGGCCAGTGCCTTCTGATAGTAGGTCCAGTCGAACTCGGTTGCCGCGCCGGGCCGTTCGGCCGGGTTGCTCATCCCCCACAGCACGCCACCGAACTCCCCGGGGCGCCAGTAGATGCCTTCACTGACGTCGAACACCATGGGAAGCTCGTCGATGTCAGCGTCACGCAGCGGTTCGGTGACCACGACCTGGTGGCGGGTACCGCCCGCCGGGATGCGGCCACCGGCCGTCGCGCCGACCTCACCGAGCATCGGACCACCGGTGAGCACGACGCGGTCGGTGTCGATCGGACCGTCTGATGTGTCGACGCCGACCACCCGCCCGTTGACCACTCGCAGGCCGGTGAAGGCGCAGCGTTCCCGGACATCTACTCGGTGTGCGGTCAGTGCGGCGGCATAGGCGAGCACGTTGCGCGGCGCGTTGATGTATCCGTCGCCCGGCGCGTACGAGCCGCCGGCGGTCACCCCGCGCGCCAAACCGGTGTGCCGATCGTCGATGTCGGAACTGGACAGCCATTCCACGGTCAGTCCGAGCGTGCGCTGCAACGCAATCCGATCGTGCGCCTGCTGCACTTCGGCATCGGTGAAACACGGCATCAGGTAGCCCTGCGCCACGAAGCCGCAATCCAATGGGTAGCGGTCACCGCTGGTCGAGTAGAACTCCTGGCTGCGTAGCCCCAGCCGGATTGCGGTCTCGGTGCCGCCTTGTGCGCGCACCATTCCGGCGGCGCGGCTGCTGGCTCCGTCACCGAGAGTCTGCGCCTCGAGGAGCACCACCCGCCCTGCGCCGCGTTCGGCCAGTTGCACGGCCGTCCACGCCCCGACAGTTCCACCACCGACGACCACGACGTCCGCACTGCGACTGCTGGCCATACCTCAAGACCGTGGCATAGACTGAACGCTCAGTCAAGAGCTTCCAGCGAGCGGAGAGCACCGCGAATGTACGGGTTGACAGCCGAAGACCTGCGGATCCGGGACACCGCCCGCGAGTTCGTCGAAACCCTGATCCCCTACGAGGTGGATGCCGAGATGGCCGGCGGCCAACTGCCCAAGGAGCTGACCGCCGAGCATCACGCCAGGGCGATCGAACTGGGCCTGTACGCCACCAACATGCCCGCCTCGGTGGGTGGTCCGGGATTCACTGCGCTACAACAGGTCCTGGTCCAGGAGCAGGTCGGCAGGGTCACCAACGCGATCGCCTGGGTGATGCACACCCCGCCGCAATGGTGGGCCGAGGTGGCCACCGACTACCAGAAGCAGCGCTGGCTGCTACCCGCGGTGCGTGGCGAGAAGCACGAGGCGTACGCCATCACCGAAGAGTTCGCCGGCTCCGATGTGTCGGCATTGGAGACGACCGCCCGCCGCGAGGGCGACGAATACGTGATCAACGGGATCAAGTGGCACGTCACGTCGTTCAACTTGGCCGAGTACGTCTTCGTGCAGGCTGTTCTGGTCGGCGGTCCGCACGAAGGTGACCACGTGCTGCTGGTGGTGGATCTGCCCTGGCCGGGTGTGGAGGTGGTCCGCACCCCGCACTATTCGCACCACATTCCCGACGAGCATCCGATCGTGTCGTTCACCGATGTCCGGGTTCCGGTCAGTCATCTGGTCGGCGCCGAGGGCGAAGGGATGACATTCACCCAGGACTGGTTCCGGTTCGAACGGCTGATGGTGGCGTCGCGCTGTGTGGGCGCCGCTCAACGACTGGTCGACGAGATGACCTCATTCGCAACGGATCGCATGGTCGATGGCAAGCCGCTCGGCGAATACCAGTTGGTGGCCGGCATGCTCGCCGACAGCGCCACCGAACTGTTCGCCGCGCGCAGCATGCTCTACGAGGTGGCCCGCGGTATCGACGCCGGGCTCGACCGCAAGGCGCTGCACGGGCAGGCCTCGATGGCCAAGCTGTACTGCTCGGAGATGGCCGGCCGGGTCGCCGATCGGGCGGTGCAGATCTTCGGCGGGCGCGGATACATGCGCGAGAACGTCGCAGAGCGGATGTTCCGCGAGTTGCGGGTGGAGCGAATCTGGGAGGGCGCCAGCGAGATTCAGCGGATCATCATCGGGCGCCAGCTGATGCAGCGCGGGCCCGCGGCCCTTCTGGGGTCCTAGCTCAGCAGGTGATCCGACAGGGTGGCCAGCGCCTGGTTGGCATACCCGCGCCAGATCCGGGCGAACACCGGAAGCAACGGCGCGGTCAGCGCCGACTTCGGGTGCAGGGTCCATTGCCACGTCACGTTCGTGCCGGTGCCCTGTTCACTGAACGCCCACAGCCCTTCGACGTGATCGATCAGCGGCGCCATCGCACCGCGGATGTCGGTGAGGGTGTAGCCGAACGCATGGGGCGCGTCGACCTTGGTCAGGGTTTCCCGCATCCCCCGCCCCCTACCAGGGCGATGGTGCGGGTCTGCCCCACCGCCGACCAGTCGCCGGTCTGGTCGTGCACGTCTTTGATCGGCGGGATCGGTCCGTACCAGCGGTGGAACAGCTGGGGTAGCGGCATCGGCAGCGTCTTGGCGAACGCATCCGGTACCGCCACGGGAATGGCACGGGACTGCTGGACGACGACGGGGTGGGCCATCTGGCCAAGGATAGTCAGCGTGCGAGCTGAGGTGCTGCGCGTCCGGTGATCAACGGCAGGTCGAAGAAGCCGGCGATGCCCGGCGCGGCGGCACAGGTCGCCGGAACGGAGTTGACGCAGTGCGCCGCGGTGGCCACCACACCGGGGTTGCTGACCAACCCTTCCTCGACGCTCTCCGGCTGCCAGCCCTTGACCGTGACGAAGGTGTTCGGGTTGCCGCGCACCTCCATCTCGTAGCGCTCCCCGGCCGGCCCGAAAGACCATGCGGGATCGAGGTTTTCCTCACCCATCAACCAGTTGACGGTGATGCGCACGACGATCGTGTTGGTGACGACGGCGTCCCAGTGGAAGCGCCGCCCGGCCACCTGGCCGGGTTCGATGACCCCCATCGGCGAGTCGATGGGTGCGGTTGCGACGGCCACCTCCTGGGAGGTGCGGATCTGCGGCTCGGCGGCGAAACCGAGGCGGTCGACGATGAGCCGAACCGATTGGAAGAAGCCGCCGTTGAGCAGCTTCTGCATGGGTCCGGTCAACGCGCTCTCCGGCGTTCCGCCGAAGCCCATCACGTGGCGCAGCACGTCGGGTGCGCCGTAGGTCCGAAGGTCGGAGAACTCCTCGGCGCGGACGTAGGTCACCCCGGTGGACATCACCGACAGCAGCAGCGGGAACAACTCGGTGGCCGCACCCGGTCCGATCCCGGCGCCGTGCAGGGTGACGTTGCCCTCGCGGGCGGCAGCCTCCAGTGGGGCGGCTTCGGATTCACTCGGGTAGAACCAGCCCAGCGGGCTGATGACGTTCTTGCCCGAGCGCAGCAGTGCGGTCACTTCCTCGACGTTGGGCAGCAGCGGCGCGTAGATCACCGCGTCGGCGTCCAGGGCGAGGATGTCGTCGATGGTGTTGGTGGCCGTGACGCCCAGCGGTTCGGTGCCGATGATGTCGCCGACGTCCTTGCCGGCCTTGTCCGTGGAATGCACCCAGCAGCCGACCAGTTCGAGTTCGGGATGTTCCAGCACGCCCTTGATCGCCGCGACCCCGACCGACCCGGTTGCCCACTGCACGACTCGCAACGCCATTGGTGCTCCTCCGCGGAAAACTAGAACGTGTTACAGCCGGGTCTACACTAGCGGGATCGTCACTGCGGACGGAAGGAATAGGCCATGGCCGGAACAAGGAACCGGGTGTTCGTCGTCGGGGTCGGGATGACCAAGTTCGAGAAGCCGGGCCGGCGCGAAGGCTGGGACTATCCCCAGATGGCCAACGAGTCCGGCACCAAGGCGCTGGCCGACGCCGGCATCGACTACGCCGAGGTGCAGCAGGGGTACGTCGGCTACTGCTCGGGTGACTCCACCTCCGGCCAGCGTGCGCTCTACGAACTCGGCATGACCGGCATCCCGATCGTCAACGTCAACAACAACTGTTCGACGGGCTCGACGGCGCTCTACCTGGCCGCTCAGGCCATCCGCGGCGGCCTCGCCGACTGCACCATCGCCCTGGGCTTCGAGAAGATGCAGCCCGGCTCGCTCGGCGGTGGCGCCGAAGATCGCGAGTCGCCGCTGATGCGCCACATCGTCGCCCTGAACGAGACCGACTCGATGACGTTTCCGGTAGCACCGTGGATGTTCGGTGCGGCAGGCCGCGAGCACATGAAAAAGTACGGCACCACCGCCGAGCATTTCGCGAAGATCGGCTTCAAGAACCACAAGCATTCGGTGAACAACCCGTACGCGCAGTTCCAGGAGGAGTACACCCTCGAGGACATCCTGGGCGCGAAGATGATCTCCGATCCGCTGACCAAGCTGCAGTGCTCGCCCACCTCGGACGGCTCGGGCGCGGCGATCGTGGCCAGCGAGGCGTTCGTCGACAAGCACGGGCTGGCCGGTCAGGCCGTGGAGATCGTCGGGCAGGCGATGACCACCGATTTCGCGTCCACGTTCGACGGCAGCGCGGCCAATATCATCGGGTACGACATGAATGTGCAGGCTGCACAACAGGTTTACGACCAGTCCGGTCTCGGCCCGGCCGACTTCCAGGTGATCGAGCTGCACGATTGCTTCTCGGCCAACGAGCTGCTGCTCTACGAGGCCCTGGGCCTGTGCGGCGAGGGCGAGGCCCCCGAGCTGATCGACAACAACGACACCACCTACGGCGGACGCTGGGTGGTGAACCCGTCGGGTGGGCTGATCTCCAAGGGGCACCCACTGGGCGCGACCGGCCTGGCGCAGTGCGCCGAGCTGACCTGGCAGCTGCGCGGCACCGCGGACAAGCGTCAGGTGGACAACGTCACCGCTGCGTTGCAGCACAACATCGGTCTGGGCGGGGCGGCGGTCGTCACCGCCTACCAACGCGCGGAGCGCTGAGGTCGATCCACCGCGCGGGACCGACCGGCGAGCGGTCAGCACGGCACGGCTGGAGCACGGCGACCGCACCCTCACCGCGGTGCGCCTGACAGCCGTCCGGGCAGCCGTCGGGGCCGAGCAGGCACGGCGTGGACACCAGCATCCCGCCTGAGCTCTCCCGCACCATGGTCCGCAGCGCGTCGAACACCGACGTGTCCGGCGGAGCGCAGCCGGCGCAGACGACGACGGTGAACGGCGAGGACGTCATTTCGACCCCGGGTACGGCAACAGCGCCATCTCCCTGGCGTTCCTGATCGCGGTCGCGACTTGACGCTGCTGGCGCACCGTGAGGCCGGTGACCCTGCGCGAGCGGATCTTTCCGCGTTCGGAGATGAACACCCGCAAGGTGGCGGTGTCCTTGTAGTCGACCTCGCGCAGTCCCATCCCGGTGAGGGTGTTGCGGCGGGGCTTGACCTCCGCGGCCGGGCGCCGGCTCCGGGTTTTGGCCTTCACCAGCTCGCCTTCCGCACGCCGGGAAGCTCACCTCGGTGGGCGAGCTCCCGCACCCGGACCCGCGACAACCCGAACTTCCGCAGATGTCCGCGAGGACGGCCGTCGACGGTGTCGCGGTTGCGCACCCGGACCGCGCTGGCATCTCGGGGCTGGCGCGCCAATTCCTGCTGCGCCTGCAGTTTCTGCTCCGCGGTGCTCTGCGGCGAACGGATGATGCGTTTGAGTTCGCCGCGCCGCTCGGCGTAGCGGGCGACGATCTCGACGCGCTGGTTGTTCTTGACGATCTTGGATCGCTTGGCCACGTCAGCGCTCCTCTCGAAACTCGACGTGGCGCCGGATCACGGGATCGTATTTCCGCAACACCATCCGGTCGGGATCGTTGCGGCGGTTCTTCTTGGTCACGTAGGTATACCCGGTGCCGGCAGTCGACCGTAGCTTCACGGTGGGCCGGATCTCGTTGCGTGCCATCAGATTTTCTGTCCTTCCCGGCGCATGCGCGCCACCACGGCTTCGATCCCGTCGCGGTCGATGACCTTGATGCCCTTGGCGCTGACCCGAAGCCGGACGCGCCGCCCCTCCGAGGGCAGGTAGTAGGTCTTGATCTGGATGTTCGGCGACCAGCGCCGGCTGGTACGCCGATGCGAGTGCGATACCGAATTGCCGAAACCCGGTGAGCGCCCGGTGACTTGACATCGTGCGGACATCGACAACCCTCCTGCGGCCGTTCATGTTATTGAAAATGATTTTCGACAAGTGCCGTCTTGCACTGTAGCGTGTGCGAGCAGTTAATGACAATCGTTTTCAATATGGGAGGTGCGGTGCGAACCCCGGTACTGCTCGTCGCAGGTCACGGTGACAGCGACGCCGTGGCCAGAACACTGCTGCGGCAGGAGGGAACTCTGGTCGTTCGGCACCACTTCGACGGCCATGTGGTGCACCGAGTTCTGACCACCGTGCAGAACGGCGTTCCCACCTCCGCCGGTTATGTCCTGGAACTGGAACACGGCTGCCTGTCATGCACGGTGCGCAATGACCTGCTCCTGCTGTTGCGCAGACTGCACCGCCGCACCGACGTGGAGCGGATCGTCGTACACCTGGAGTCCACCCTGGAGCCCGAACCGGTCTGCTGGGCCATCAACCACATCCGCACCCGCCTCGGTCCCGGCTACCTCGACGGACCCGCGTCCCGCGACGTCGAAATCACCGGTGTCATAACCTGTTTGGATTCACCGACCTGGCTCGCACAGGCGCTCTGCGACGAGGAGCTCGACGACGGACGCACCGTGGCGCAGGTGGTGGTCGGCCACAGTGAGTTCGCGGACGTGATCGTGGCGCCGGGAGTGGACCGCACCACCGTGGCCGTTCTGCGTCGATTGGCGCCTCGCGCGTGGATCATCCAACTGCCCGATCACGTCGAGGAAGCGGTGGCGAACCTGGAGTCCGGCGCGCGTCGTGGCCGCAGTGACGATCCGCACGGACCGCTGCTGGACGGAGAGCCACCACTGGATACCGAGGGACAGGTCAGCATCGTCGAGTTCGCCGCCGACCGCCCGTTTCACCCTGAGCGCCTTCACGATGCGCTCGATGTCCTGTTGACCGGCGTGGTGCGCACCCGCGGCCGGATCTGGCTGGCCAATGAGCCCGACAACGTGATGTACCTGGAGTCCGCCGGCGGCGGCCTGCGCGTCAGCTCAGGCGGAAAGTGGCTGGCGGCGATGAACGACTCGGAGGTCGCCTACGTCGAGCCGGAGCGCCGGGTCATGGCAAGTCTGGCCTGGGACGACCGATACGGCGATCGCCGAACGTCGATGACCGTTCTGGTCTGCGGAGCGGAACGCCTCGAGGTCGAGGACACGCTGCGGCAGGCGTTGGTCACCGACGACGAGATGACCAGTCCCGAAAGCTGGGCCCACTACCCCGACCCATTCGGCCACTGGCACGAGGAGCCGTGCGGCGACTCGGCCGGGCACACCGAATTAGCCGGGCCCACAACCAACCACGGAGAAGATCGATGAAACCCGGTATCCACCCCGACTACCGCCCGGTGGTCTTCCAGGACGCCACGACCGGCACGACGTTCCTGACCCGTTCCACGATCACGACGTCACGCACGATCGACGTGGAGACGGCCGATGGCGCGCGCACCTACCCTCTCGTGGTCGTGGAGGTGACCTCGGAGTCGCATCCGTTCTGGACCGGTGAGCGCCGGATCATGGACGCGGCGGGTCAGGTCGAGAAGTTCCGTCGCCGGTACGGCCGCACTAGCCGAGGTGCGTGACGTCGTAGACGTCGTCGGCGTGCCTGGCGCGGATGGTCTTCTTGTCGTACTTGCCGACACTGGTCCGCGGGATCTCGTCGACGAATGTCCACCGTTCCGGCAGCCACCACCGAACGACCTTGTCGGACAGGAAATTCCGTAGTTCCTCCGGCGAGGCCTCGGCCCCCTCGTGCAGCACCACCGCGGCCAGCGGCCGTTCCTGCCAGCGTTCGTCGGGCACCCCGACCACCGCGGCCTCCCGCACCGCGGGGTGGGAGATCAGATAGTTCTCGAGTTCGACCGACGAGATCCACTCACCACCGGACTTGATGACGTCCTTGGCGCGGTCGGTCAGCGTGATGTAGCCCTGGCTGTCGATGCGCCCCACGTCCCCGGTGCGCAACCAGCCCGACTGGAACTTCGAGTCGTCGGTGTTGCGGTAGTAGGAGCCGGTGATCCACGCACCGCGGACCTCCAGCTCTCCGACCGCCTCGCCGTCGTTGGGCAGCACCGCACCCTCGTCGTCGACGATGCGGGTTTCCACACCGCAGATCGGCCGGCCCTGCGTTCCGCGGACCTCCCACTGCTTTTCGGGGGTCAAGCCCGGTGGCGGCCAGGCCAGAGTGGCGATCGGCGACGTCTCGGTCATCCCCCACAGCTGGCGGATTTCCACGTCGAACTTCTCCTCGAACGCCTTCATCAGCGACACCGGTACAGCCGACCCGCCGCAGGACACCAACCGCAGCGACGAGATGTCATGACCAGGGTTGCGGTCCAGGTGGTTCATCACGTCGTTCCAGATAGTCGGCACCGCCCCGGCCACCGTCGGGCGCTGGCTTTCGATCAGGTTCACCAACGAGGTGGGGTCCATGAATCGATCCGGCAGCACGAGGTCGGCGCCGGCCATCAACGCCGCATAGGGCAGTCCCCAGGCATTGGCGTGGAACATCGGGACGATCGGTAAGGCCTTGTCGGAGAAGCTGAGTCCGAGCCCGTTTCCGCTGCAGACCGCCATCGAGTGCAAGTAGTTCGACCGGTGGCCGTAGACCACACCCTTCGGGTGTCCGGTGGTCCCACTGGTGTAACACATTGCGGCGGCTGAGTTTTCGTCGATCTCCGGCCAGTCGAACTCGTCGGATTCAGCACTGAGCACGTCGTGGTAGCGCACCACCTTCTTGCCCGACGCCTCGAACGGCTCCAGATCGCCGGAGCCGACGGCGATCACCGTGTGCACCGTCTCCATCTTGGGCAGCACAGGGGCCAGGATCGGCGCCAGCGACAGGTCGGCGATCACCACTTGATCCTCGGCCTCGTATGCGACGAACTCGATCTGCTCGGGGAACAGCCGGATGTTCAGCGTGTGCAGTACGGCCCCCATCGAGGGCACCGCCACGTAGGCCTCCAGGTGCTCCTGGTTGTTCCACATGAAGGTGGCGACCCGGTCGTCACCCGTGATGCCGAGGCGCCGCAACGCATTGGCCAGCCGGGCGGCCTGCTGTCCGACCTCGCGGTAGGTGGCGTGCCGGAACCCGTCGCCGGTTGCGGTGGTCACGGTCCGATCGCCGTGAACGGTGGCGGCGTAGCGCAGGATCGCGGAAACGGTCAGCGGAAAGTTTTGCATCGTGCTCTGCATAGGCCGAATCTATCGCGGCGAGCAACGCGGCAGGTCCGGGATCGGTCACCCGGTCGGTGCCACGCCACCCGGCGGCGGGTCGGCCACCGGTCTGCACCGTGGGTGTGGGCAACTCGCCCATGCCATGCTGGCCCGATGGTTGTGCTGAAATCGGCGGCCCTGTTCCTGGCTGCGGCGCTGCTGGAGATCGGCGGTGCCTGGCTGGTGTGGCAGGGCATCCGCGAACATCGCGGCTGGATGTGGGTCGGCTTCGGTGTAATCGCTTTGGGGGCTTACGGTTTCGTCGCGACGCTGCAGCCCGATGCGCACTTCGGCCGGATCCTGGCCGCGTACGGCGGGGTGTTCATCGCCGGTTCACTGCTGTGGGGCATGGCTGCCGACGGGTTCCGCCCGGACCGCTGGGATGTGACCGGTTCGGTGATCTGCCTGATGGGAGTGGCACTGATCATGTACGGCCCACGGGGCTGAAAAGACAAAAACCCGGCCGGATTGACCGGCCGGGTTCTCGCACCTCATCTACTGGTGCGACTCTTGTCGCTTCTCTTGGGCCTTCGCCTCGCCGCGCGCCTTCTCGGCCTCGGCTTCCTTGGCCGCAGCGTCACGCTGAGCCTCGGCCTTGTCCTGCTGCGCCTTGCCCTCTTCGGTGAGGTCGTCGCTGCCGGTCACGGTGCCGACGGCTTCCTTGGCCTTGCCCTTGACGTCTTCGACGACGCCCTTGATGCCCTCTTCGGGTCCGCTGTTGCCTGCCATGGGTCCTCCTTGGCGTATGTTCCTGCAGTGCAGGATGAGGCGCATGCGCACCGTGCATCCCATTGATCGGGCGGTTCCTCTGGCAGCGCAGGTCATTTTCGACCGTGTAACCGCACATCCGCCCGCAGGTTCGGGGTTCCCGACCCTGCCCCGGCTAAACAACTCCGGGCGAATCTGCAGGAGCGGGAACGTTTTCGTCGGCAACGACGATGTAACTGGAGGATCATTGGGCGGGAAAAGAGGAGGCGCGATCATGCGGACCGCATATGCGCTCGCCGCGGTGGCGGTCGTGGGTGGCATCGTCGCCGGGCCGGCCGCGACGGCATGGGCCGACAGTTCGGCACAGGCCACGATCAATCAGCTGCAGAATCAGGGTTACACCGTGAACATCGACCGCATCGGTACCGGTCCGATGTCGAAGTGCGTGGTCACGAATGTGCGCAATCCCCAGACCGTCACACAGTGGGTGCCCTACACCGGACCGGGGCGTGGCAATAACCGCACCATCCTGGTGCCGGTCGTCACCAGCCAGACGATCTCGGTGTCACTGGACTGCAGCGCCCACTAGTCCAAGTCCACGCGGATGGTGAGCAGGTTGTCGCCCATCGCACGTACCGCCGCACTGTTCATCCGCGGCAGCTCGGCCAATCGCGCCCGCGCGTCGTCGTCAGGTAAGACCACGGCGGTTCCGCTGTGCCAGCGACCGCGAACGCGGACCCGTACCCGCGGGTCGGCCGCGATGTTGCGGACGTATTGGGATCTATCGCCGAACTCCGACACCAGCCAGAACGTGTGGCCGTCGAGCCGACCACCGATGGGGGTGGTCCGCGGTTGGCCGGACTTTCGCCCGGTCGTCTCCAGCAGAGTCTGAATCGGGACCAGCCGCATCAGTGGGTTGGCAACCCGGCGCTGGACGAAGTTGACGACGCGCTGCCGTGGAGTCGAAGTCATCACCCCATCGTGGCAGCCCGGTCAGGAAGCCGCGACGGCCAACTGCGGCTGCTGCACGGCCGGATCCAACCGGACGGCGGTGATCGCACCGGCGTAGTCGGCCGCGTACAACCGGTTCCGCACCGGGTCGACGGCCAGGCAGGACAACTGCGGGCCGAGGACGACGGTGTCGACGATCTCGGTGGTCGCGGTGCACATCACCGCGATCTCGTCACGGTCGACGATGTAGGCGCACGCGCCGCCGCGGCTGAGCACCAGCTGCGTCGGGACACCGCCCATCTCGATGGTGTCGGTGACCCGAGCACCGGCGACGTCGATGACGTGGATGACGCCGCCGAGGTCAACGTCCCATCCGGTGGCAAAAACGGTGCGGCCGTTGGGCACAACTGCGATGTCACCGATCGAGCCGTTGATGGACACGCCGGCCTTGACCACGCGGGCCCTGGTATCGATGATCGCCAGCATGCCGCCCGTCGGGGTGGTCAGCGCGGCGAACAGACGCGTGCCGTCGGCGTTGAGCCGAACCGTCTCGATGGACGCACCGGGCGCGGCCGGGATGGCGATGCTGGTGACGGAGCCGGATTCGATGTCGATGACCGCGATGTCGACATCGTCCTCGCCGGTCCTGCCGACGTAGAGGACGTCGCCGGCCGGGCTGACGGCCAAGCCGGAGAGGGTCATGTCGAACGTCTTAGCCGCGAGCGGTGTCGCGGTGCGGGTGTCGACGGCGACGACGGCGTCCTCGGCGTTGGAAGCTGCGCTGACGTAGGCGCGGTCACCGACGATGACGGCCGCGTAGGGCTCGCTGAGCCCGTCGATGGTCGCGGTCACCGACAGCGTCGCGGTGTCGATGACGCACACCACGTCGGCGCCGTAGTGGGCGGTGACCAGATGGCGGCCGTCGGGACTGACGGCGATGTCGCTGACGGGTCCGTGCCCGGCGGCGAGTGTGCGGGCGACGGTCATGACCGGCGCGGCGATCGGCTCGGTCAGCGGCTCCAGTTCGGCGCCGCCCAGCAGCTGCGGCAGCAGGTCACTGATCGGGGCCCGGCGGATCGACGGTAGCGCCGACAGCCACAAAGAGCGCTCCGCGTCGACCCGCTCAGCCACCGCGACACCGGTGACATTGGACCCTTCCGCAACTCCCGTTGTGTTTGCCATGATCTCGTACCTCCGGCGGCCTGGACTGCGCCGCGCATTGTCTTTAGTCGTTTTCGCGTTACCTGCCGGTAACCGCCTGAGTCGAGTGTAGCGAGTCAATTCACGGAGAATTCGCGGCTTTTCAGAACCCATTACCAAGCACCCGAAGATCTCAGCAACCGCTAAGACAACGATCGTTATCATTTCGTTGCAAATGCTTGACGGCCGCTCGAAAAGGCATTCTGACGTGCCTATTTACCGGTATTCAAGATCACAAACGAATGACCACAACGAGGCGCGTCCTTAGATTTTCTTACCGGCGCCAAGCCGAAAGAGGCACAAATCACAATGCCTCAGCCGCGTCTAAATTCTTAAGGAAAGTCCTTATGTTATTGGCCCTCGCGGAGCCCCAGCAGGGCAGCGGTAGGACTCTAGCCGATCTTGATCTCGAACGTGTTCGCTGATCGGCACGCTTAGCGAGTGAGTCTCAGCAATTCGCCAGTGGTCCAGATCACACCATCTGTTCGACGGTCTCGCGGCTGCGGACCGGATCGCTGCCCAACACATAGGAGGGCTCGGTGTGGTCGGCCATGGTGCCGTCGGCCACCCGCCGGCAGGCTTGCTGGAACTCCGGCAATGGATCCATCGCGAGGTGCGTCCCGTTGAGGGCGGCCCAGGTTGCAGCTCGCCGCGCGGCCCGCTCGACCGGATGAGGCGGCTGATACCCGAGCATCTGCGCAGCCCAGTCGGGCATGCTGTCGCGGATGGCCCAGTCGAAGAACTTGGCCTCCTGCGGAACGTCCGGATTGTTCTGCAGGTTGGGCCCGGTGAACATGGCGGCGCCGTGGGTGAGCGCGAGCCGCGGTAGATAGGACCGCAGGCAATCCAGAGTCTCGGCCTTTGTCGACGGCAGGTCCGTGCCGCCAAGGGCATGGCCGACCCGGACGAACTCGCCGTAGTAGCGGTCGATGTTGCGCAGCGGCGTCGGGTGATAGAGCTCGTGGCCCGTCGCAATCCCCCAGACCACGGTGGCGTAATTCCAGCGCAGCCAGTCCGGATCGTCGGCGTCATAGGGCAAGCCGTCGGGACGAACCCCCTTGATCGTGTGGTGCATGGCGCGCACGGCCTGGGCGACCCGCTCGGCGGTGGCGGTGGATCCATAGGCGGTTCCGATGAAGAACGCCACCGAGTGGGCCAGGCGAACCCCGGACCCTTTGAGGTCGAGCCGGCCGGTGGGGTTGCCGTCCTCGTCGTGCTCGACGACCCGGGAATGGTCGGAGCCCATCCAGAAGATGCTCGGGTCGAAGCGCTCGATGAACGCGGCGCACTGCAGTCCGAAGATCAGCGCAGGGGTGTGCGAATGCACATGCCAGACCGCGCTACCGGGACCGAACCAGCCCGGATCGCCCTCCGGCTCGGCGAACTCGAGGCCACGGAAGAACTTCCCCCGGATGTTCTTGTCGAAATCGCCTCTGATCTTGCGCTCGAGAAGCTGGTGTGGCAGTGGCAGTTTCATCTCGGCTGATTCCTTCCCACGAGCACGCCATTTTGGTTACGCCCGTAACCAAAATAACATGGCGTCGCCCGATCGCCGTATATCCTCGGCCAATGCCGAGTGCCACCCGGTGGGCGGGTTTGTCCGCCGCCGACCGCCAGGCCGAGCGCCGGACTCTTCTGATCCGCGCCGCCTACGCGTTGTTCGGCGACGGCGGCGAAACCGCGGTGTCCGTGCGGTCGGTCTGCCGGGCAGCCGAACTGAACACCCGCTACTTCTACGAGAGCTTCACCGACACCGACGCGCTCCTGGGTGCCGTGTACGACGAGGTGGCGGGAGAGCTCGGCGGGATCCTGACCGCCGCGATGGCCGGTGCCCGCGACCGGCGAGCCCGGCTGCAGGCCGGCATCCGAGCCGTACTCGACTTCAGCTCGGCCGACCCGCGGCGCGGGAAGATTCTGTTCACCGAGGCCCGCACCAACCCCATTCTGGCCGCGCGCCGAACCCTGGCCCAGGACCATGTCCGCGAGCTCGTCCTCGACGAGCATCGCCGCACCGCCCCCGAATCCGACCGGGTGGCAACCGAAGTCGGTGCAGCGATGTATGCGGGTGCGATGGCCGAGTTGGCTCAGCAGTGGCTGGCCGGCACGCTCGGAGATGACGTCGACGCCGTCGTCGCCCATGCCGTTCGGCTACTGCTGCCGAACTAGTCCCTCCCGGCCCGGCGCGACCCACACCGCCGCCACCCCGGCGACGACATTGAGGCCCAGGATCGTGATGATCGGACCGACCACCGCGGCACCCTGGGCCACCGCCCCCAGTGCCGCACCGAGAAGCGACGATTCCACGGCGATGATCAGCGAACCGAAACCCAACAGCGTGGCGCGGTGATCCTCGGCCGCGAAGGCGCCGATCCAGGCCAGGCTGGCGCTGAAGATGGCTTGGTTGGCCATGGTCGCCAGGATGAACACGATGCCGTAGATCCAGATGTGGTTCAGGTCGTCGCGGTACTCCATCACCACGCAGATCGCGGCGGCCGCCGAGCCGAGCAGAGCGCTGTTGATCAGCATGCCGCGCACGCCGAGTGCGCGGCTGACGAAGCGCCAGAACAATGCGCCCGCCACCATGCCGATGCTCGACGAGATCACCAGAACGTGCAGGCTGCCCGCGGTATCACTGTGATTCACCGAGGCATGAATGCTGTAGAACGAGGTGCCGAGGCTGACCGGGACGAACAACAACTGGACGAGCGCGTAGCGGCGAAACCACGATTGCGATCGCGCTGCCCGCACACCGTCGCGGTAGGTCTCCTTGAACGTCACCCGGTCGACCTCGGATGCGCCCACCGGACCGATGAACACCGCGGCGATCGCGGCGGCAAGCAATCCCGACGAGCCCAGCCACAGCAGGTCCAGATGACTGTGCGCCGGGTCGCGCTGAGCCAGGAAAGGCAGCAGCACCAGGGTCGTCCCGATCGCCAGGATCGCGCCGATGGCACCCTGCGTGAGAATCAGATCGCTGCGACGCTGCTCTGCCAACTTGCTCGAAACCACCTCGGAGAAAGCGACTTTCGAGACTCCTCCGACGACTCCGGTGGCCAGTGAGACCGCCAGAAAGATGCCCGCGATAAACCACTTGGTCCACGCCGAGAACGCACTGATGACCACCAGCGTGGCCATCAGCAGGGTGGTGGCGGCGATGACCAGGTGTTTGAGGTGGCGAGCTCGGGCGAGAATGTAGGGCGACAACGAGTTACCCCCGACGATCCCGATGCAGTAGGCGGGATAGAGCAGACCAGCGGCCCAGTAGTACCCCTCCTGGGCGCAGATGAACGGCAGCACCACCGACACGTTGGCCAGTTGGGTGCCCGTCGTATAGAGCGTGCCCTGGGTCAGCAGCACCCGATATGCCCGGCCCGGCGCGTGCGCAGTCACCTCGGTCATCGGACCTCCACCGCCGCGGAGAAGTTGCCGAGAGGACCGTATACCTAGGCGGCCAGGCGGGCAGGGCGAAACGCGACGATCGGCAGCCGGTGCGCAAGGTCGACGTGCGCCGCGGGACTGCCGTCGTACTCCCGGCAGAGCAGGATCCCCATCACCCGGTAGACGATGGGCCGGATCAGCCAATGGCGCCGTTCGTATTCGGCAATCACCGCGACGGCCTCCGGCTCACTGAGCACCCGATGCTCGGCGGAGAACGTCGTCCCGCCGAGCTCGATCGATGCCGGTGAACCGGAAGCGATGTCGCGGAACCACTCACACGACGGCCCGAGACCGGCGATGACCATCACCTCGTCGTCGCTGGCGCCGATGACTTCGAGTACCGTGCGGCAGTCGCACGACTCGGATCCGCCGTGACTCAGGCGAACAAAGCGCTTGCCGAGCAGCCGGCCGAAGCCGTGCTCGTAAATCTCGACCGGAGTGTGAAGTGCCAGCCGGATGATGGGATGCGGGCGAGCCATGCCGGCAGATACCCGTACGCGACCACCGCAAAACCGGCGCTGGCAATGACCTTTTCGAGGTCAAACAATGGCAATGTCGCGCTCACCCAAGTGTTGGCCTCATCAACCCCCGAGCGGACCCGGGTGGGCAATATTCTGTCGGGAACCGGAACGAGGAGTGCGAGGCGATGAACCCAGACGACGATCCCGAGAAACGCATTCAGCAACTCGAGCGTTCGCTGACCGAGCAGGCGCACACCAGCGAGCTGGGGACCTCGGTACCGCCGAGCAACTGGTCACCGCCTCCACCCGGGTATTACGGGCCGCCGATGCCGCCCCCGTCAGTTCCGTCATCCACGCCGGGTCTGCGCGTCGGCTGGATTGTGTTCGTGCTGTTGGTGCTTGGGCTCACCGTCGGCGGCGGCGCGATCCTGATCACCAGTCACCTCAACGCCAGCCGGACCTCGCCGGGCCTGCCCACCATCTCCGGCGGCGGTGGCACATTCACCACGGCCACCCGGCCCAGCCGCAGCACCCCGACTCCCCCGTCGAATTCGGCTGCCACGGTTTCCCCGCCCGAATCGGGCGCCAATCTCAGCGTCTCCGGTGTCAACGAGAACAAGCGGCTCGCGTGCGACGACAGCATGGTCACCATCAGCGGCATGGACAACACCGTGGTGATCACCGGCCACTGTGCGCGCGTTCAGGTGTCCGGCATGAACAACATCGTCACCGTCGATGCGGCTGACGCGATCGAGGCATCCGGGATGGACAACAGAATCACCTACCGCAGCGGCTCACCGACGATCGACAAGTCCGGCTTCTCGAACACTGTCGAGCAGGGCTGACGCAACGCACCCGAGCGCCGGTGCGGCGAAACTCCTTGGCAGGAAACGGGATAAGACTATTCGGCGCACACGTCGGGAGCGTCCTCGCGGACCGGAGCGGCGACCGGAAGCGTGTAGGTGACGACGACCTCGGCGCGCGAACCGGACTCGTTGGCAACGCGATGCGGCACGCCCGCGGGAATGGCGACCGCCTGCCCGGCCGCGTACGTCACCGGGGCACACGTACCGGCGGTCTGCAATGCCACCGACCCGTCGGTGATCACCGACAATTCGGTGCCCGGGTGGGTATGCCAACCGCTGGCCGCGCCGGGCGCCATCGACAGGCTCTGGACGATCTGTGTGGTGGGGCCGTCGGTGGTGATCGACACCGGCGTCTCGGTGTTGCCCTTGGCGAGGTCGGTGCGGGTCACGTCGCCGTCGGGAGGAGTCGCCCGGGCGGTTACGGCGGGCACCGCCGGGCACAGCAGCAGTACGATCGCGGCGCAGGTCACCAGTCGGATGGTCATGACACTCCTCGTCGTCGATGGGCAGTTACCCAGACACGCGGCAAGTCTTGACGTTAGCGTGAACTGCACGCGCACAATCGGAAAATGGGAGGGCAGCGCATGCCGACCGGATGGTTACGCCGAAAGTCTCACCGAAGTACTGCGCGAGCGTTCGCCGTGGTGGCGCTGGCCGCCGTCTTGGCAATGCTCACCACCGGGCTGTTCGCGCCGGCGCGGGCATCAGCCGACGGCGAGAACTACCTGATCGCCACCGACACCACCTTCGCTCCGTTCGAATTCCAGGACAAGCAAGGCAATTTCGTCGGAATCGACATGGATCTCATCCGCGCGATCGCCGAGGATCAGAAATTCACCGTCGACATCAAACCGCTCGGCTTCGATGCCGCACTGCAGGCCGTACAGGCCAACCAGGTCGACGGCGTGATCGCCGGCATGTCGATCACCGACAAGCGCAAACAGGTCTTCGATTTCTCCGAGCCGTACTTCGAGTCCGGCATTCAGATGGCGGTGCTGAAGACCAACAACGACATCAAGTCCTATGACGACCTGCGCGGCAAGCGGGTGGCGGTCAAGAACGGCACCCAGGGCGCGACCTTCGCCAACTCCATCAAGGACAAGTACGGCTTCCAGGTGGTCTCGTTCGCCGACTCCTCGTCGATGTTCGACGAGGTCAAGACCGGCAACTCGGTGGCGGTGTTCGAGGACTACCCGGTGTTGCTGTACGGCATCGCGCAGGGCAACGGCTTCAAGACCGTCACCCCCAAGGAGGAGCCGACCGGCTACGGCTTCGCGGTGAACAAGGGCCGCAACGCCGAGCTGATCAAGAAGTTCAACGCCGGCCTGGACAACCTCAAGAAGTCCGGGCAGTACGACAAGATCGTCAACCGCTACCTCGGCGAAGGTGCCGCCAACGACGACAACTCGTTCTTCGGACTGATCAAGAGCACCTACCCGATCCTGCTGCAGGGCCTGAAGATGACCGTCATCCTGACGGTCGTCTCGATCGCGATCGCCCTGGTCCTCGGCGTCATCTTCGGCATGTTCCGGGTGTCCCGGTCGATCGTGCTGCGTGCCATCGGCACGACGTTCGTCGACATCTTCCGCGGCACGCCACTACTGGTGCAGGCCTTCTTCATCTACTTCGGCATCCCGTCGGCGCTGGGGTTCCAGATGAGTGCGCTGACCGCGGGCATCATCACGCTGTCGCTGAATGCGGGCGCGTACATGACCGAAATCGTGCGCGGCGGCATTCAATCCGTCGACAAGGGGCAGATGGAAGCGGCCCGCAGTCTGGGCATCGGATATCTGCCGACCATGCGTAAAGTCATACTGCCCCAGGCCATCCGGACGATGATCCCGTCGTACATCAACCAGTTCGTGATCACGCTGAAGGACACCTCGATCCTATCGGTGATCGGCATCGCCGAGCTGACGCAGACCGGGCGCATCATCATCGCCGGGAACTTCCAGTCGTTCAAGATGTGGCTGATCATCGGGATCATCTACTTCATCGTCATCATGGCGCTCACCAAACTCTCCGACCGCGTCGAAAAAGGATCGTGAAATGACCGACCTCGTTCCCGATTCCGCCGACACGAAGCCGGCAGGCACGGTGATGATCCACATCGAGGAGCTGAAGAAGTCGTTCGGGGAACTCGTGGTCCTCGACGGCATCACCACCGACATCAAGCAGGGTGAGGTGGTGTGCGTCATCGGCCCGTCCGGGTCGGGAAAGTCGACGTTCCTGCGCTGCCTGAACAAGCTCGAGGACATCACCGCGGGCAAGGTGGTGGTCGGCGACTTCGATCTCACCGACCGCAAAGTCGACCTGGACAAGGTCCGTCAGCACATCGGCATGGTGTTCCAGCACTTCAACCTGTTCCCGCACATGACCGTGCTGCAGAACGTCACGCTGGCACCGCTGACGACCAAGAAGATGGACAAGGCCGCCGCCGAGAAGAAGGCGATGGAGTTGCTCGGTCAGGTCGGTCTCGCCGAGAAGGCCCATGTGAAGCCGGCCACCCTCTCGGGCGGCCAGAAGCAGCGCGTCGCGATCGCGCGGGCACTCGCGATGGATCCGTCGATCATGTTGTTCGACGAGGCGACCAGCGCCTTGGACCCGGAGATGGTCGGCGACGTGCTGCAGGTGCTGCGCGATCTGGCCGAAGGCGGTATGACGATGGTGGTGGTCACCCACGAGATGGGTTTCGCTCGCGAGGTGTCCTCACGGGTCATCTTCATGTCCGACGGCAACATCGTCGAGGACGATGTCCCCACCGAAGTGTTCGACAACCCGAAAAGCCCGCGACTGCAAGAGTTCCTGTCGAAAGTTCTCTGACCATCCCAACCTAAGGATCCGAACATGAAGGTTCTCTACACCGCGGAAGCACTCGCCACCGGTGATGGCCGCGACGGGCACGGCCGAACCTCCGATGGCAAGGTGGATGTCGATCTCAGCATCCAGAAGGAGCTCGGTGGCACGGGTACCGGAACCAACCCCGAGCAGCTGTTCGCCGTGGGCTACGCCGCGTGCTATCACTCCGCCCTGCGACTTGTCGGCAGGCAGGAGAAGGCCGACGTCTCCGATTCAGCTGTGGGAGCCAAGGTTTCACTCGGTAGCAATGATGCCGGCGGCTTCGTCCTGGCGGTCGAGCTGGAGATCGTGCTGCCCAACGTCGACCATGAGACGGCGGTCGCGCTGGCCGACAAGGCGCACCAGGTCTGCCCCTATTCGAACGCTACCCGCGGCAACATCGATGTGAAGCTGACCGTCACCGACGACTGAGCTCAGGCCGGACGCCGCGCGCCTGGCATCGTCCGCGGCTACGAGAAGTGCGTGTGCGCTCGGGGCAGCCTGGCGCCATCGACGATGATGTCGAGCTTCTCGTTGTAGAAGGCGATCATGTTCGCGATCGGCGCGACCGCGGGCAGCGGGGTGTTGTACGTCCAGGCCAGATCGGCGTGCAGGGTGTCGCCGACGTGCACCGACCAGTAGCCCGAGGTGACGCCCTTGTACGGGCACAGACTCTGGGTGTCCGACGGCTCCAGGTACTCGAACGCGACGTCGGTGCGGTCGATGTAATACCTTGTCGGCAAACCGGTTTCGAACAGCAGAACGGGGCTGTGGGTGTCCGCCAGCACCGCGCCGTCGAGTTCCACCCTGACGTGACGATGGGAACGCAGCGCATCGACCCGCGCGTAGGGGTTGCGGGGGTGGCCGTAGATGGGCTCGTCCTCCTCGAACCAGCTCAGTGCTGCCCAGTCGAATCGGACCAGCCCCGCGACCGGACCCTCTCCCTCGTCGAACACTCGCGCTGCCGAGGGGTACGTCTGTGTTCCTGCGGTGAGGGCAAACGTGCGCGACGGGCCGAACTGGACGCGCTGCGGATGGTCCTCGTCGCGCAGGAATTCCGAGCGCACGTCGGCCAACGGGATGTAGTACTGCGGGTAGTACGGGACCTCCCACACATACCGCGCCCCCGTGGTGTCGAAGACCAGCTCCGTGCCGAGGAAGCCGCGGACCCGGCGGGGCGACGGTTCTATCCGGCCGCGGGCCGCAGCCACCTGTGGATAATCAGTCGCCGGCTGCTCGGATGCGGTATTCACGATAGGACTCCCTTGCCGTGGAACACGTCACCGTCCATCATGCCGAGCGGCGGGGCGGGTAAACCAGCGGCGGTCAGACTCAACCAAGGAGCGGTGCAATGACACGAGCGGGCTCGGACGCGATCCGCGCGGAGACCATCACGATCAAGGGACACGACGGCGACGAGATCGAGGCCTACTGGGCCGGGCCGCTGACCAGCGGGTCGCGCGGCGGTCTGGTGTGGATCCACCACATGCCCGGCTACGACCGGGAGACCAAGGAGTTCGTCCGTCGGCTCGCCGTCAGCGGCTACCACGTGGTGTGCCCCAACCTGTATTCGCGGGAAGCACCCGGCGCCGATCCCGACGATGCCGCGGCCGCGTCCCGGGCCGCCGGCGGTGTGCCCGACGAACGCCTGGTCGGCGATGTGGCCGGCGCGGTCGCCCATCTCGGCGGACTGCCCGGCGCGAACGGGAAATTCGGCGTGATCGGTCACTGCTCGGGTGGACGGCATGCGTTCCTGTCGGCATGTTCGTTGCCGTTCGACGCGGTGGTCAACTGTTACGGCGCATTCATCGTCGAGGATCCGCCGGAGGGAATGCCCAGGGCGATGAAGCCGATCCTCGACCTGGCGCCGAGCCTGAGCGCTCCGATGCTCGGACTGTTCGGGGCCGAGGACAGATTCCCGACGCCTGACGCCGTGGCGACCCTCGACGCGGAGCTGACCCGGCTCGGAAAGCCGCACGAGTTCCACAGCTATGACGGCGCCGGGCATTCGTTCTTCTCCGTCGACCGGCCCGCCTATCGTGTCGACGCCGCCGTCGACGGCTGGCGACGCATCGACGCCTTCTTCGCCACCCACCTGAAAGGTTAGGTCTCCCAGCTCATGTGCACCTATCTCACCGAACGGGTCGTCATCGAGGGCAGTGGTAAAGGCGCGACCGGGTGGTTCGGCGCCGACCGGGCCACCGTCTACGTCGACCACCCGGTGCACGCGCCGTACACCCACACGGTGAACATCGACGTGCTCAATCCGGCGCTCGGACCCGCGGCCCGGGTGGCACTGGAGTTGACCGAAGAGAGTGCGTTGGCGCTGGCCGATGCCATCCACCGGGCGATCGGGCACGCTCCCGCCGGCCTCGCGTCGCGCGACCAGTAGCGTGGATCGGCTTCTGGCTCAGCAGAATTCGTACTGAACATCCCAGAAGCCGGGCATCGGATCCCACCGAGCCGAGAAATGGCCGCCCAGCGCCGGATTGGCGTCGTTGATCATTCCCTGGCCGCCGAAGCCCGGGATGAACCCGGGCGGATCCCAGGTGATGGACAGCGGATCGCCCGGTGTTTCGGGGGTGCAGCCGATCTGCTTGGCGAAATAGCCGTCGGTGACTGTCCACTCGGCGCTGGCCTGATCGGGGCTCGGCGGTGGTGGTGCGGCGTGCGCGATCCCGCTCGCACCAGTGATCAGCGTGGCGGCAATCCCGGCCACGAGTCCGAAGCTACGTCCGTACGGCATCGGGCCACGGTAGACCACATCGGGACGTTCGACAGGGCAATCGCCGTCACCGGCGGACGTCTTGCGGTGCCATCCCCGGCGTACCAGCGGCGATGACCGCGCGATTACGTTCGGCCACAACGGCAATCGGCATCTTTACCTGCCAGCGGTCGTAGCTCAGGAAGCCGTTGACCTCGTTCTCGACATCGGTGGTCTGGGTGTAGATCGCCCCGGACAAACCTGTCCTGCGGACGATGTCTTCCAATCTGCGGCTGACCTGGACATACCGTTCCGTGAGTCGCGCCGCGCTGTCGGCCATCTCGTAGGCCTCCGGTCGCCCCGGCCAGCGGTTCTGGTCGAGCACCAGTCCCAGCCCACCGTATTCGCCGTCGACGCGCACCCGATTGTCCACCGGGACGGGGCCTTTCGAATGTGCCTTCATCAGGTCGTCGTGGATCTGAGGTTCGCCGGGACCGACATAGGTGTGGTCGTCGTAGATGTCGCCGGCCAGGGTGTCGCCACGCGACTTGCAGCAGTTCACCCCGCTGTTGGCGTCCACCATCCGAGTGGGGTCGGCCGCCTTCGTGACGCCGGCGATCCGGGCGGTGTCGAATTCTCCCCAGCCCTCGTTGAACGGCACCCAGCCGACGATGGACGTCACGCTGCGCAGCTGGTCGATCATCGCCAGCAGCTCTTTTTCGAAGTTGGCCTTCGCGGCGGGTGACGGCTCCGGGGCGGGGCCCACCGGGATGTCCAGGGAGACATCCAGCGACGGCATGTCCTGCCAGACCATCAGCCCCAACTTGTCCGCCCAGTAGTACCAGCGCGCGGGCTCCACCTTGCCGTGCTTGCGCACGAAGTTCATGCCCAGATCCTTGATCCGCAGCAGGTCCGACTTGAGCGCCTCGTCGGTGGGCGCGGTGTAGATGCCGTCGGGCCAGTACCCCTGATCCAGCGGACCGTGCAGGAATGTGATCCTGTTGTTCAACGCGATTCGCGGCCGGCCCTGCGGATCGGGCATCGTGCCGATCGTGCGCAGCCCGGCATAGCTTGAGACCGCGTCGACAACCTTGCCCGACGGATCCACCAGAGCCACCTTCAGGTCGTACAGGTACGGATCATCGGGTGTCCACAGGTGCGGCTCGGGCACCGGCAACCGAATGGTGTCACCGGCACCGGCGGAGCCGACCGCCACCACCCGGCCGCCGTTGGGCTTGACGACGAACACCACGGCGCGCTGCCCTTTCGTTCCGGCGATGCGCGGGGTGACGGTCATACCGGTCAGATCCGTGCTGATGTCCACCTTGTTGATGTAGGTGGCGTGGACGGGCTCCATCCAGACCGTCTGCCAGATCCCGGACGCGCCGGTGTAGAACAGCCCCTTTGGTCGATTGCGTTGCTTACCGATCGGGAAAGGATTGGCGTCGTTGCGATCCTGGACGCGGACGGTGATCTCCTGGGGACCCGGCCACTGCAGCGCGCGGGTGATGTCGACGCTGAATTCGGTGTAGCCCCCTTCGTGTCGGGCCACCTCCTGGTTGTTCACCCAGACCGTCGCGATCTGATCGACCGCACCGAAGTGCAGCAGCACATGCTGCCCCACCCAGTTGCTCGGCACCTTGACCACCTTGCGGTACCACATCTCGTCGTCGTGACGCTGGATGCCGGACAGGGCCGACTCGACCGGGTACGGGACGAGGATCTGTTCGCCGTAGGCGCTCGGCGCGGGAGGTGTGGGCAGCACCGTTCCCGCTGACCGACCCATGTAACCCCACACGCCGTTGAGGTTCATCCAAGACGCCCGTGTCATCTGCGGACGGGGATAGTCGGGCAGCGCGTTCTCCGGGCCGACCAGTTTGGTCCACGGGGTAGGCAGCGGCGCGGCCTTCGGATGCCACATCACGACGGCGTTCGCGGGCGGGTTCGCGAACATCGTGAGGAGCAGCAGAGTCAACGCGACCACGACGCCACGGCCGGCCCACACCCGTCCGCGGGCTGTCAGCGCTTGGCGATCGGTGACGATTGTTCCCCCCGAGCTCGAGACGACCACGACGCGCGCCGCCGCGCACGGCCGCTTCTATACAGCAAACGACTCGATCCGGTCCTGGCATGGCTCCCGCGGCACTGCGCGACAGTGCCGCGAAACAGACCGGAAGATGTGATTGCCTGAGGCACTCTAGCCCGCCACCAGCGAGGTAGCCACTGTCTACGAGGGTGTTTCGCCCAGCAATGTTCGAGCCGTCGCGCCGTCGGGACACCGTGCTGGGCATTGCGGAACCGCAGCGGCCACCGCCTTGGCATTCGCCGGCCACGATGTGAACATTCATAGCTTCCAGCAAATCCGCCATGATGCGACGCGCCGGGGCGCGGCCGAGTATGGCACCATCTGGAACGTGGTGTCCCGGGCTGTCAGCGGCGCAACGATCCCCGTGATCGCGCTCACCGGCCATCTGGGCGCGGGTAAGACGACCCTGCTCAACCACGTGTTGCGCACCCCGCAGGCTCGGATCGGGGTGGTAATCAACGACTTCGGCGAGATCAACGTCGACGCCGGCTTGATCAGCGGGCAGATCGACGAGCCCGCCTCGATCGCCGGTGGCTGTATCTGCTGCCTTCCCGACGACGGCCAATTGGACGCCGCGCTGGCCCGGCTCGCGGATCCCAAGCTGCGACTGGACGCCATCATCGTGGAGGCCAGCGGACTGGCCGATCCGGCGGCACTGGCCCGCATCATCGGGTTCAGCGACATCGGCGGCATCCGCGACGGTGGCGTCGTCGATGTCGTGGATGCCGTCCAACACTTCGACACCGTCGACCGCGGCGGCGTGGCACCCGCCCGGTACGGCGCGGCGACGCTGGTGGTGGTCAACAAGCTCGATCAGGTCCCGGCAGAGGACCACGATGCCGTGCTGGCACGAGTCGAAGCCCGGGTGCGCGAACGCAATTCGCGCGCCCACGTCATCGGGGCCACGAACGGAAACATCGACCCGGCCCTGCTGTACGACGTCGCCGCGGCGACCGATGAGGCCGGCCAGTTGTCGTTTCGCGATGCGCTGTTCGAAGAAACGGTGGGTGAGCACGACCACGTGCACGCCGAGTCGGTGACGGTGACCGCCACCGAGCCGGCCGACGCGGCGCGGCTGTTGGAGTTGCTCGAGTTTCCGCCCGCGGGCGTGTACCGGATGAAGGGCCGGGTGGCGGTGCGACATCGCACCGCCGTGCAGGGCTTTGTGGTCAACGTCGTCGGGCCCGCGGTGCACATCGCCCGAAGCGCCGTCCCGTCAGGAACCGACAACCATCTCGTGGCGATCGGAACCCACTTCGACACCGAGGCGGTGCGGACCCGGATGACCGATGCGCTGCGGCCCGTCGACGGGCCGGCGTCGGCCACCACCCAGCGGCGCTGGCAGCGCTACCTCACCAAGCCCTGACGGCTCACAGGTCGACGACGACGTCCTCGGCCGGTGCGGCGATGCACAGCAATACGTTTCCTTCGGCCGGCGGTTCCAGCGGGTCGAGCTCGTAGCGGACCCGGCCGGCCAGAAGCGCTGTCTCGCAGGTGTGGCAGACGCCGGTGCGGCACGACCACTGCGTGGGCACGTCGCAGGCTTCGGCGAACTCGAGCAGGCTGGTGTCGGTGGGCCGCCACGGAGCGGAGAGCGCGCTCCGCGCGAATTGCACGCTGGGGCCCGGACCGGGTGGACCCTCTGGTTGGTGTGGCGGGCGGGCGGCGGCTGCTGCGATGCCGGGCGTGATCGCCGCGTGGGCGCCGAACCGCTCGGAGTGGATGTTGTGGGCGTCGACACCGGATGCGAAAAGGGCCTCGGTCACGGCGTCCATGAACGGTTCCGGGCCGCAGACGAACACCTGGGCCTGCCTCGGCAGGCCCAGGTCGCTCAACGCCTGCGCGGTCAGCCGGCCCTGTTCATCGAACTCGACACCCGCGCGGTCATCAGTGCCCGGGCTACTGAAGAAGACCCGGGACTGGCTGTGCGGCAGTCGATTCAGCAGCTCTCGGATCTCAGCGGCGAAGGGCTGTTCGGTGCCGTCACGCGCGCCGTGCAGCCACCAGACGGGGCGTTCAGACCCGCTCTCGGCCAGCGAATGCAGCATCGACAACACCGGTGTCACCCCGACGCCGGCCGATATCAGGATCACCGGTTGCGGGCTGTCGTCGAGGAAGAAACTCCCCCGCGGCGCCGCCACCTCGATGAGGTCGTCGACCGTCACATGATCGTGGATGTACGCGCTAACCGTGCCCATCGGCTCCCGCTTGACGCCGATGCGGTATTCGGGCATGCCCGGCTGGTTGGACAACGAGTAGTTGCGGACGAGCGACGGCCCATCGGGGCCGACCGCCACCCGCAGCACGATTGATTGGCCCGCAAGCCATTTCGGCAACGGCTCGCCAGTGGGGTCGGCCAGCGACACCGAGCGCACATGTCGGCTCTCATCGCGCACCGCGGTCACCTTGAGCGTGCGGAAGCCCGGCCACGCCGGCGGTGGTGGCGCCACTCCGGTCAGCCCGGTGTTGCCGGTTTCCGAGTCTTGCTCCAACAGGCTTTGCAGCGACGCCTTCCATCCCGGGCTCAGCGCCGGGATGTCGCGGGCGCGTTCCAGGGCGTCGCGGGGATGGCCCGGGAGATAGAGCAGAGCGTCGATCTCGGCGACGCTGACCTGGTGCGGACCGTCGGCGATCTTGACCACCTCCTGGCCCGCGGCGAGTTCACCTTCGGTCAGCACCCGGCAGTAGAACCCGGGCCGGTGGTGCGATACCAGCAGCGCGGCCATTCGCGGTTCGCCCAGCCGCATTCCGACGCGGTAGCAGGTGACCCGGGGTTGCGTCACCTCAAGGACCACCTCGCCGATCCGGTAGCGATCGCCGATGCAAACCTCGTCGTCGGGCAGCCCGTCGACCGTCAGGTTCTCCCCGAAGACACCCGGCCCCAAGTCGTCGCGACCGAGTTCACTGGCCCAATGCTCATAGGAGGCAACCTGATACACCAGCACGGCACGATTCTCGCCGCCGTGGCCACCGAGATCACCCTGGCCGTCGCCGTCGATGTTGAGCCGGCGCACCATCCGCGGACCAGATACCGGGGCCTTCCAGGCGCCGGTGTACACGGTGCGCCCGTTCCACTGCACGTCCTTGGGGAGTCCCACGTTGACCGAAACCAGTGTCGCCATCGGTGGTTACCCCTTCGGGTTGTCGAGTTGGCCACGCAGACGGTCGTTTTCAGCCTGCAGCTCCGCCAGCTTGGCGCGCAGGGGTTCCAGAGCGGGTTCGAGTTCTGCCGCGCTGAAGCGCGGGGTGATGTGCTGCTGGCAGTTCCAGTCGTAGGCCTCGACATCGACGAGGACGGCCCGCTCGACCACCGAGTCGTCGGTCTCATCGGTCAGGGTTTTCAACAGCGCCGGGTCTTCCTCGGCGGTCACGATGCGGGCGTGCCCGAATATCTTCAGCCGGCGCTGGTGGGCGTAGTCGAGGACGATGATCGCCACCCTGTCGTCCCCGGTCATGTTGCCGGTGCTGATGTATTGCAGGTTGCCCCGGAAGTCGGCCCAGCCGATGGTGTGTTCATCGACGACATGGATGAATCCCGGCTTGCCGCCGCGGAACTGAACGTACGGCCACCCGGTCTCCGACACCGAAGCCAGATAGAAGCCGTCCCGCTCGCTCAGGTAGTCCTTCTCGTCTTCGGTGAGCGGGTCGCTCCCCGGGGCGGCCTTGCCGGCGACGATCTTGCGGCCGTAGAACGAGTCGCTGCCGTGCTCGCTCTGGACGGCACGAACGTCGTCGGTGAAGGCGATGGACGCATAATGCTTGCTCATATCGGTGGCCGGGATTCCGTCACGTCGTGCCTTCCGTCGGAACTGCCATGGCCGCGACCACGTCGTCGGTGTTCAGCACAGCGTGCGCCAGAAACGCGTAATTGACCAGTGCGGCCTGATATCCGTCACCGCGGGTCGGATGCCGAGGACCCGCGGTGGCATCGCGGACCACCGCCACCTCGAACCCCTGCTCCAACAGATCCCGCAGATGGGATTCCACACAGATGTTGGCGAGCATGCCGCACAACACGACCTTGGTGATCCTGCGCTTGCGCAGTTGCAGAACCAGGTCGTTGGTCTGAGGTCCCCACACCTTGTGGGGGCTGGCCACGATCGTCGAGCCGTCCTCGATGAACGGCTTGAACTCCTCGAGCCAGTCGGCGCCGGATCCGTCGAAGCCGTCCAGGGTCAGCGCACCGCGGCGGCCGAACGTGCCGGTGCTGAGTTCGTCGGACTCCAGCGGACCGTTGAACAGCCAGCCGTGGTCGGTGGGATAGAAGTAGTGCGGCGAGATGACCACCGGGTATCCGGCCGCCTTGGCAGCGGTGAAGATCTCCACGAGATGTCCGACCGTATTGTTTTCGGTGACACTCGCCTCGAGGACCTCCCAGTTCCTACCGGATGGACTCAGCACGTCGTTCTGCGGGTCGATGACCACGACGGCGGTGTCGCTCGAGCCAATTTCCATTCGGTGAGTGTGCCACCCCGGACTGGACACGTTGTGAAACGTTTCTGAACGCGACGCGGGCAGACTTACGATGCGTGACACGTCACATTCTTGTAGGCAGGAGCACCACGCGTGGCCGCACGCCGTAAGAACTATCCGCTCAACGCTTCCCAGCAGCGGACCTGGCTGAACTACATGCGGGTGTATCACCGCCTCGAATACGAGATGAACCGGCAGCTGCTGGCCGACTGCGGGTTGTCGCTCAGCGACTACACGGTGCTGAACGCGCTGTCGCAGGCGCCGGGCCGGCGGACCCAACTCACCGCGCTGGCGACCACGATCGGGTGGGAACGCAGCAGGCTGTCCCACCACCTCCAGCGGATGACCGGACGCGGCCTGGTCGAGCGGTTGCAATCAGACACCGACCGCCGGTCCACCGATGTGCTGCTCAGCGACGCCGGGTGGGACGCGCTGCGGTCGGCTGCGCCGCTGCATGCGGAGTGGGTGCGCACGTTGTTCTTCTCCGACCTCGACGCCCGCCAGGACGAACAGTTGGCCGACATCCTGGCGGTCGTCTACGGCAGCATCCTGCGCGAGGGAACCTTGCCGAGCCCGGATCAGACCTGAACGGACCCGCCGTCGACGAAGATCTCGGAGCCGGTCATGAAGCTGCTCGCGTCCGAGGCGAGAAACGTCACCACAGTGGCGATTTCGTCGGGTTCCCCGACCCTGCCCATCGGCACCGTCGCGGCTTCGCCGTCGAGCAGTGCCTGGTGCTGGCCGCCGGGCGCCAGTCCCTTGAGCCCGGGTGTCTCGATCGGTCCAGGGACCACGGTGTTGACCCGGATCTTGCGGCCGACCAACTCGGCCGCCCACGTCCGGCCCAGCGACCGGATGGCGGCCTTCGATGCGGCGTAGGCACCGAAGGCGGGCACTCCGCGGCTGGCGGCCGTCGACCCGGTGAGCACGATCGAGGCACCCTCGTTGAGTAGGGGCAGCATCTTCTGCACGGTGAAGACCGTGCCGCCGACGTTGCGGGTGAAAGTGTCGGCCAGGTGCTCGGGTGTCTCCTCCTCCAGAGTCGCGAACTCGCCACCGCCCGCGTTGGCGAAGATGACGTCCACGCCGTCGCCGCGTTGCCGGATCACGTCGGCGAGACGATCGAGGGCGTCGATATCGGTGACATCAGCCGCGACTCCGGTCGCGCCATCGCCGATCGTGGCTGCCGCCGCGTCGGCCCGCTCCTGGGTTCGTCCGGTCAGGAAGACGTGCGCGCCTTCGGCCGCGAGGTGTTGCGCGGTCGCCAGGCCGATGCCCGATGTGCCGCCGGTGACCAGGGCTGTCTTGCCGCTGAGTTGACCCATGATTGCTCCTAGATGTGTGAGACCTACGGCCAGAAGAACTACGTGACATGTCACGTTATTCCATCGTGGGCGCCGACGCGATGATCCGAGCCGATCCGCTCGCCGGGGCAATCACATGTCCCGGTCGCAGGATTGCCGATAGGTTTTGACACATGGTCCCCGAATGGCACGTCGGGCCGGTGGCGATTCCGGTGCACAGTCTGTTCGTCGGGCTCGGGGTGATGACCGCGATGATCGTGTTCATGGTCGAGGCTCGTCGACGAGGGGCCGTCAACGACCAGTCGCTCGTCGCGGTCGCCGGCGCTCTCGTCGGCGGCGCGATCGGAATGCGGCTCTCCGGCTGGGCACGTCACCTGGACTTCGCCGCCAACCCCACCCTGGCGCGCGCCTGGGAGTACGGCTCCAAGAGCATTCTCGGCGGCCTGCTCGGAGCCTATGTCGGGGTGCTGGTCGCCAAACGCCTCGGCGGATACCGCGGCAAGACCGGCGATCTGTTCGCACCGGCGGTGGCGCTCGGGATGGCCGTCGGCCGGATCGGGTGCCATCTCACCGAAGCGCCCGGCCGACCCACGTCCCTGCCCTGGGGCGTACACGCCGCCGCCACCACACCTGAATGTCCCGGCTGCCTGACCGGCCAGGCGATGCACCCGTCGTTCGTGTACGAAATCGTCTTCCAGCTGGCGGCTTTCGCCGCGCTGATGTGGCTGCGGCCCCGTATCACCCGGCCGGGTGAACTGTTCGTCATCTATGTCGCGGCGTATGCCGTGTTCCGCTTCTTCGTCGAGTTCACCCGCGCCAACCAGACGGTGTGGCTGGATCTGACTCGGCCGCAATGGTTTCTGCTGCCCTCGCTCGCCGTCGTCGGCGTTCGGATGTGGTACGGCTACCGCCGCGGCTACTATCGCTTCCCAGCGCAGCGGCAGGAGGTACCCGCATGACGACTCCCCCACCGGGCGACGACGACAAAGGGGACGTCGAGAACGGCGACGGCGTCCCACCGCCACCGCCGGAGCAGCCGCTGCCGCCCGCCTATCTGCCGCAGCCGCCGTGGTATCCGCCGCCCCAGGGATACCCGCCCCCGGGATACCCGCCGCCGCCGGGGTATCGGCCGCCGGGCCAGTACGACTACCCGCCCCCTGCGCCGCCGCCGTGGCAGCCACAGACGCCGCGCATCTCGGTCGGGATGGCGTTCCTCGGCGCGTTCTTGTACATGCCGCTGAACTTCGTCATCGCCTTCGCCGTGCTGGCCATGTCCGACGGGCGCGGACACACCACGGTGGTCCTCGGCGCAGTGGTGTTGGCGCTCATCGCTTTCGGCGGGGGCGGTGTACTGCTGGCCACCGGGAAGGCGAACGGCAAGGGGCTGGGCCTCGGCCTGATGATCGGCTGGGCGGTACTGTCAGTCATCTCCGTCGGATTCTGCACGGGTCTCAACCCCGAGCTGTACACGTGAGCGCCGGGATGGGGTTGCGCGGCGACCGGTTGTTGCGTTATGTCACCGCCTTCTGCCCGTCCTGCCACGACGAGGCCCCGGAGAAGTCGCTGGCCGATGTCGCCCGTCTCAACGGCCGGCTCGTCGAGCGCGACCAGCGGGTGTGGCTCGAGCGTGGTTGCGGGACGCACGGTTTGGTGAGCACGCTCTACGACGAGGATCCGGAGATACTGCGCTATCTGGAGGAATGGACCGCGCCGACCAAGGCCCATACCCCCGATGTGGCGGGGAATTTCGATCCGATCCCGTCGGCGTATCTGCGCGGCTTGCCGGAGATGCAGACCCAGCACACCTGCATCCTTCTGGAAGACATCGCCGAAACCTGCAATCTGCGCTGCCCCACCTGCTTCACGGGTTCCTCGCCGGACCTGCGCAACGTGGTCGCGGTCGCCGATGTGCTGGCCAACGTGGACCAGCGACTGGCCCGCGAAAACGGCCGCCTCGACGTACTGATGCTCTCCGGCGGCGAGCCGACTCTGCACCCGGCACTTCCCGAGCTGTTGGCCGAACTGACCTCTCGCCCGATCACCCGAATACTGATCAACAGCAACGGTGTTCGCATCGCGAATGACGACGGTCTGCTTGATCTGCTCACCGAGCATCGCGACCGTGTCGAGGTGTACCTCCAATACGACGGTCTCACCGAGGCAGCGCATCGCCATCATCGCGGCGGGGATCTGCGTTCGGTGAAACACACCGCGCTGCAACGGTTGTCGCAGCGGGAGATCTTCACGACGCTGGTGATGACGGCCGCCCTCGGGGTGAACGACACCGAGATCGGTGACATGGTCGCGCTGGCTCTGGCCACGCCCTACGTCGGTGGGATCAGCATCCAGCCGCAGTTCGGCTCCGGCCGGTCCGGGCACATCGACCCGCTGGAACGGCTCACCCACACCGGGGTGCTCAAGCGGCTCGGCCCACAGACCGGCGGTGCGGTGACGTGGCGCGACCTGACCGCACTGCCGTGTTCGCACCCGCACTGCTGCTCGGTCGGATACCTGATCCGCGACGACGCCGGCGCGTGGCGCTCGCTGGTGTCGCTACTCGGCCACGACGGCCTGAAGGCCCGACTCGGGTTGGTGTCGAACCGGATCGCCGACAGCGAGCTTCCGCAGCAGCTGCGCCTGGCGGTCAAGGAATCACTGCTGGGGCTGCTCTCGGAGCAGTCGTCACTGTCGCACCCGGATATCGGCGATGTGTGGCGAACCATTTGCGAGAGTTGCGATCTCGGCATGAGCACGCTGCTCACCATGGCATCGTCGGCGCTGCCCGGACGGCGCCGCAAGCTCCGCCGGATGCTGGGCGAACGGGTCGTGCGCATCACGGTGAAGCCGTTCATGGACATGTCCACGATGATCGAGGAACGCCTGGTGCAATGCTGCGTGCACGTCGGCACCAGCGCAGCTCAGCACCAGTGTGCACCGTTCTGCGCTGTCCAGGCGTGGCCGGCTCTGGCGCGCCAGCGCATGTCGATCGCAGCGGGCCGACAACTCCCGTTACTCGCGGTCAGCCCGCAGGCTGGGGACTGACCGGCGTCGTCGTGGTCGAGACCGTGGTCGACGTCGTCACCGTGGTCGTCGGACTCACCGTCGTGGTGGTGGCCGGCGCGGTCGACGTCGTCGTGCTCGGGCTGGTCTCGGCCGGCGGCACCTGAGTGGCCGTCGTCTCGGTGACGGTTGACGTACTCGTCGTGACGGAGGTGGTGGTGCTCGCGCTCGCGGGCGCCAGGACCGCGCAGGCCACCCGGCCGCCGGCGTCGCCGGTCGCCATCGTCTCGGCGTCCGGCCCCGGAACGCCGTCGTGGGTGTAGCGCTGCGGGATGTTGGCGAAGTTGTCCGGCCCCGCGTGAATGATCAGCGCGCTGCCCTGCGGACCTTTGAGGTCGTCGAGGGTGAAGGCGTCGGTGGTGGCGACGAGTTTCCCGGAACCGTCCGTGCGCACGAACAGCGGTGTCAGGTCACCGCTCGCCGGATGCTCGGTGCGGCCGCCGACCTGCAGATGACCGCCGGCCGAGAGGAAGTTGCCCGGCGCACCGCCGGACGGGGCGACCGAGTCGGCCTCGCACTTGCCTACCGAGTGGATGTGCATGCCGTGGCTCCCCGGGGACAGGGCGCTTCCGGCGACGGTCTCGACCGTCACGGTCGCGTAGCCGTTCGCGAAGTCGATGGTCGCGTTGGCGACTGGCTTGCCGTCGGGTGACTTCAGCTCTGCTGTGATCTTCTGGGCATTGGAGCCCGACGTCGTCGTACCGGATGTCTGGGGACTGCCGTTCTGAGCGGAGTTGCAGCCTGTCAGAACCATCACGGGTGCCGCAATGAGCGCTGCGGCCGCGGTTGCACGATTCACCATCGCGCTGGAGTACCCGCTATCGCCCGTTTGTACCGCGTTTCGTAGCTACTGGGCGGCGGCGTGCGTTCGGCGCGCGTCTCGATGAATCAATTCGACCGTGTCACCGACGTCGATCGTGACAGCGCCGTCGGACGCGACGAACGGAATACGGAGCAGGCCGTGGAAGCTGTCCGTCTCGACGAAGGTGTGCGCCCGGGCGAACAGGGGCTGGACATCGAAGACGCGCACCCGCAGCTTCTCCCGGCTGAGTCTGCCCAATTCCCGGCCGGATTCGGGATCGGTGATCACCGGCCCCGACGTGGACTGCACCGCGAAGATCATGCCCGATCGCACCCCGGCGTCGCTGCCGCGGTTGATGACGAGCGTGTAGTCGTCCTCGACCAGGGCGACCTGGCCGGTGATCGCTGTTGCCGTCACGATGCCGCCAGCGAATTGCTTTCTGGCAGAGCAGAAGTCGAACCGGCACGGATCCGCGGCCGCAAGGCGTAGTCGTCCGCGCGAAGCGACAGGTCGACGTGGCTCGGCGGGTCCTGCTCTGTTCCCAGCGTGAGCTCGACCGCCGTCTTGGCCTGGAACAACGCGATGACCGCCTGCTGGTGTTGCTCGGTGCCGAACGCATTGAGGGCCAAAGCCAGCTTCTTGTCGACGTACTCGACCGAGCGCCGCAGATCGGATTGCGTCGGTTCGGCGGACGTGCGGCGCTCAGTCGCGTCGATACCCAGACCGCGATACCAGCGGTGGCCGAGCGCACCGAGGATGGCGGCGCAGACCGGGATGACCACGACGGTGCAGACCAGGCCCGCAGTCGAGTGCAGCGTGATCGCGCCGACGATGCCGAGGAGCATCCCGATGCCCGCGGCACCGAACAGCTGCACGGCGGCAGGAACGGCTTCGATGACGCGCCAGATCTTCGTGACGGCGAGCGCGGCGTTCCGGGCTACCGCGGCGACGAAACGGGCGATGCCGGTGACGGCCTTGATCGCCACGCGACCGAGGTCGTCGGCCTGTTTGCGCGTGATCGGAGACTTCGGCATCGACCAGGTCCGCTGCTTGGGCGGTGACACGGGAGTCGGGTCGGCTTCCGGCTCCCCGGTCACGGCCTCGGCGGACGCCTCCGGTTGCGATGTCGGGCGCTCGACCGGCGGTTCCTGGTTAGTCACATTGGTATCAGCAGCCACATCCGTATCATCGCCCGGCGTGGTCGAAACGTCGCCCTGGCGCGCCGAGGCCCGGCCAACCAGTTCGGAACGCTGACCGGCGGCTACCCGGCGGCAGCTTTCGCCGGCGCCTTCGCCCGCGCGCTGGACCCCTTGCCGGACCCGGCTGCCGCCGGAGTGCGCTTCGCGGTGCTGGTGCCGCGAGCTGCGGCACTACTTCCCTTGGTCGCCTTGACATCGCGGTTCGTGGTGGCTTTGGGCGTGATCGGCGTCGTCACGGTGGCGGTGGGCACGGAGGCCAGAACGGACTTCGGCACCTCGTTGGCCGCGGCCAATCCGCTCGGCGCGGCCACGCTCCGGGCGGTAGCGCTGGCGGCGGCGCTCGCGGGGGCGGTCCATCCGATGGACTTCGCGATGGCGCGGGTGAACTCCATGAACGCCCCGATGGGCCCGACCGGATTACCCGTCGCGAGCGGGACGTGGATGTGCAGCACGCCGAGCAGGTCGTTGTCGTACGCGAAATCCAGCGCATTGAATATCGAGCCGCCCGGGCTGAGCAGACCGCCGAGCGCAATCCCGACTTTCACCCCGGTCGGGAAGCTCACTCCGATCGCCGGTCCGAACGTCGTCGCCAGCGCCGTGAGGTCGATGTGCTGGCCGCCGTTGAGGAACGCGTCGGTCATGGCTGCGGGGATGTTCGTCAATGTGCTGAGCGCAGCAGCTACGTCAGGCGTCGGCGAGGTGAGCTCCGCCCGGATCGCATCCACGCTCGACGACAACACGATGAGGGGACCGAGCACCGGACCGGCCATGCCGAGGATCAAGCCGCTCAACGCAGTTGTCGAAAAGCCCAGCAACTGCCGCCCAGTCGGGGAGATGATGAGGTTCAACGCTTCTGGGACACCGGGCAACTGCAAGACCGCGGGCAGCAGCTGGTAGAAGGTTCCGTGGGTGGGGTCCAGAGTGCTCAGATCGGGAGCGGTCGGCGCGGCGATGGCGGCCTGGAGATGACTCTGGATCTGGTTGGCGATGGCGGCGAAGTCGGGCAGCTCTTTGAGGTAGGCGATCTGGTTGGCGACGATTTGCTGCAGCACCGGAGCCGGCGCCTCTCGCCAGGTGTCGAACAACGCCTGCGCGCTCTGGCCGGCCCTGGTGAAGATGTCTGCCCAGTCAGTGCTGGCAGCCAATTGGATCGCGGGCGCGGCGTGGATATCCAGTGCCGCCGGGCCCACCGGGCCTACCGGGCTGATCGCGATGGCGCCGGCGCCGACCACTGCCACCGTGGCGGCAACAAAGGGCCGAGGGACTGCATACATAATGACTCCCCGTCGTCGTGTCACCCCTGACCCATGAGCAACCTACCCCAAGGCGGGGGCGGAAAAAACGAATTCGACAGGGATGAGCCGTGTTTGGATCCGTTCGGCAGGTCCCTACGGTCCCGGTGTTGCCCGTTCTGGCAAATTGCTCGGGGACCTGCGAATGCAGACTTTGCCGCATCTCTGCCAGCGTTCGGCTCCTCCAGCGAACGAAACGCGACCTCGCTACCGCTGCCAGTCGCTGGAGCCGTCGACCCTGGTGTAGGTGCCGGTCGAGTTCTTCACGATGATGGGATCGCCGGCACCGAAGTTGTCGTAGAACCAGCGGGCGTTGGCCGGGCTGATGTTGATGCACCCGTGGCTGACGTCGCGCTTCCCCTGATCGTCGACCGACCAGGGAGCGCTGTGCACGAAGTTGCCGCTGTCATCGAACCGCACGGCGAGCTCGACCGTCGTCTTGTAGCCGTATGTCGAGTTGACCGGGACCCCATAGGTCGAGGAGTCCATCACCACCGACGGCATCTTCTCCTGCACGTAGTAGGTGCCGTTCGCGGTTTGGTGACCCCCGGCCGCCATGCCCATCGACATCGGGATGGTCTTCTCCACCACCCCGTTGCGGGTGACGGTCAGCTGATGCGTCGCGTCGTCGGCGGTGGCCACCAGGGTGTCTCCGGTACGGAAGCTGGACACGGTGCCGCCCGCATCGACGGTCACCGTGGTGTGCGCCGGCCAGAAGCTGAGCGGACGCCACCGCAACTGGGTGGGAGTCATCCAGTAGAACTTGCCGGGGACCGGTGGGTTTGACGAGACGTGGATGGCGTTCTCGGTGGCGCCGGAATCCTCCACCAATCCGGGGAAGTCGATGATGATCGGTTGGGCCACACCGACCGTTGAGCCGTTCGCGGGCGCTATCCTCGGTGGCCCGAACGGCGCGACGCCGACGAACGGTGTCGGGTCCTGACCCGCGGCCTGATCACCCGGATCTGCCAGCGCCGGTGCCGCATTCGCTATCAGCAGTCCGGCGAACACCAAAGCGGCGGCGACACGGGTGATCCTCGTCCAGCGCGACATCTGCGTTCTCCCATCACGTGCTCTGGGAGTCAGTGTCGCATGACGAACCAACGAGATCAGTCAGGCTGCGACATAATCCATTCCGGCCGAGCGCCGTCGGCTGCGGGCGGCCAATCCTGACAGAAGCGCCCACGTCACGCCGATCGTCGTCCACATCAATGCCTGGTTCAGCAGCGAATACACCCGGAAATCGGCGAGCACCTGAGCCGGGAAGCCCTCGATCAGAATGCCGTCCGGTCCGGAGAGCGGGCCGGGAACCTCGTGGAAGCCGGGCAGCACAGCGAAGGCGACCAGCATGACCAGTCCGTAGCCGCCGGCTGCGAGCGCAGTCGCCGGCCAACTCCCCCACCGCCGCGACCAGGTCAACCCTGCGGCCGTCGCCACACACGCCGCGATCACCGAGACCACCGTGATCGCCAGGAAGGCCGAACTTCGCGCGCCGATGGTCTCTTCCAGACCGACGGTGGGCGGATTCGGCGGATACTTCAGGCCCGGCACCAACGTGATCGCCCCAAACATCCCCGCCGACAACAGCAGCGCCAAGCCGGTGGGATCGGCCGCGCCGCCGCGTCGTTCGAGCGCAGAGCGAATCACGGTGTAGGCCACCACGAACAGCACGCCCATCGCGACGGCGAAGGCAATGATCCCGACGGCGGCCCCGAAGTTCTCCTGAACCGAGCGGCTGAAGAGCTCGTGACCGTGGCCATGAGCTTCCCCGGCGAGTTCGGCCTCGGCGTGTTCGCGGGCGCCTTCGTAGTCCACCGCGGTGGAGATCAACGGCTCGATCAGCGTGCGGCTGAACGCGAAGCAGACGATGCCGCCCATCACCCCGGGTACGAGATAGCGCACAGCTGCGGGCAATTCGGCGGTCAGTGGCACGGGAACCCCAGCAGGTGACGGGCGTCGTGCACGAACTCGTGGATATGGGTGTCCGAGCCGAACACCGATACGGCGCCTTGGTCATACCCGACGAAGTAGTAGACGATCAGCGCGAGCAGCGTCAGCACGGCCAACCGCAGTGGGGTGGCGAGACTGTTCGCGGCCGCGCGTAGGTCGACTCGTGGCGCACCGAGGGTGGGATTGGCTTCGTTCATCGAAAGGTCCTCGCGGTTCTAGTGGTCGTGGTCGTGCTCGTGGGCGAGCGCGTGATCGTTGGCGTCGGTGAGCAGCGGGGCAGTGAGGAGCTCGTGGCGGTCGACGAGCTTCCCGAGCGTGGCAACCCAGTGGTCGTAGTACTCCCATTGCCCCCGTTCGGGTTCGGGCGTGGCTTCCCACTCGCCGATCGTCGAGATCAGCGTCTCCTGGAACTCGCTCCAGGGGTAGTGCCGGAACTCCGAGAGCGCGAGCGCCAGCCCGAAGGCGCGGCGCTGCCACTCGTGGTCGAATTGCGGTGCGGCCTGATCGGTGGTGCAGGTGTCGTGCAGCTTCATGACGTCGGACCCGCCAATGCCACTCCGATCATCGACTCCGTCGTGACCAGATCCATCAACATCTCGTCGGTGAAATCTTCGGTGCCCGCGGGCCGTTCGGGAATCACGAACCACCGCGAGTGACCGCTGGAGTCCCACACCTTGATCTCGGTGTCGGTGGGCAGCTCCAGGCCGACTTCGGCGAGCACCTTGCGCGGTTCGCGGGCGGCACGCGACCGGAACGTCGGGTCCTTGTACCAGTAAGGCGGCAGACCGAGCACCGGCCACGGGAAGCACGAGCAGAGCGTGCAGATCACCAAGTTGTGCACACCGGCCGTATTGGCCACCGCCTGCAGATGTTCGCCCTCGGCGCCGGCCATCCCCTCCGGCAGGTCTAGTTCGGCGACGGCCGCCGGGGTGTCGACCACGACCTTGGCGGCGAATTCGGGATCAGTCCAAGCCTTTACGACGATCTTCTTGCCGTTCAGCGGCGTCATCTCGGTTTCGAAGTAGGCCAGCACCTTGTCCACGGTCTGCGGTGTGATGACACCCTTCTCGATGAGCAGCGCCTCGAGTGCAGCCACCTGCTTGGCGCTGATCTCCTCGCGGTCGGGCGGGTAGGCGAACTGTCCGGTCATGCTTTCTCCTCGATCGGTGCCAAATAGGCTTCGAACAACTCGGCGTAGAGCTTCAGTGGGCCGCCCTCGGCACGCGGCCCCCAGATCTCGGCCGGATCGAATTCGACGATGTAGATCGGCATCGGGTCGCCGATGCCGTCGCCGGTGTGGGTGAAATAGCCGTAGTCACCCTCGAAAACGCGTTCCACGGTGCCGACCCGTTCACGCAGGTACCCGGGCAACCGGCTGTGTGCGTCGGCGGGGACATTGGTGATACGCACCTGCGAGCCGACCGCGAACTTCGGGTGCGCGACGTCCCGGCGTGGGCTGTCCCCGAGGCGCAGGTAGGCGATCACCTGGTCGTCGATCGCCGGAAGGTCCTCGGCGTCGGTGCCCGCGGCGGCCTCGGCCATCCGCTCGGCGAGCTCCTCCTCGGTCACATAGCCCTTGTCGATGAAGAACTGGGTGATGCCGCCCAACCACTTCTCGTAATAGCGAAACTTGAAGTAGTCGAACGGGTTCATCGCCTCGGCGCCGGTACGCAGGTCGGCCCACGTCCACTCGTCTTTGAATGCGGTGGGCACTTCGTCGATCGGATACGCCGGCAGCGCCGCCCCGAGATGGTTCGACAACCCCATCATCGCGACGTGGATGCCGAAGATGCGCTTCTCCCACTCCTCGACGAAGACTCGCTTCTCCAGGGTCAACGGCTCGGGCAGGCCTTCCAGGCCGCCGAGATAGTGCTGCAGTTTCATCAGGCCGGGCTTCCTTCCGTGTGTGGGGGTGCGGTGTCTGCAACCGATTTCTTCGTCATCGCGGTGGCCAGGTATTCGGAAAGCAGGCCAAAGGACGCTCCGAGGACGCAGGCGACCGCGGCGACGAGCCCGGGGTGCGAGACGGTGGTGACGGTGATGTCGTTGCCGCGTCCGGCGACTGTCGACACCGTGGAGGCGAATCCGACGACGACGGCGGGAGTGGTGGCCAACAGGGGCACCCACGACGCCTGCACCATGACAGCGCTGCCGACGCCCACGGCGATGGCGGTCACCAGCAGGCTTCCGCCCATCAGGTAGGCGGCGTACAGGCTGGCCGAGGCGATGATGACGCCGACGATGTTCGACGAGACCGACCGGACCCAGCCGGCGACACCGCCACCGACGAAGAAGAACGATGCCCACGCCAGGAACACCACCCAGATCGGCACGGTGATGACTTCGGCAGTGAACGCGACTGCCACGCCGCCCAGCACGCCGATGCTCAGCGTCAGGGCTGTCCGAGAATCCATGGCCTACCTTCTTCGAAGGGTTGATGACTCGCTGCGGCACCGGAGCGGAATACGGTGAAATCAGCCTCAGCCCAGGGGGTTTCAGCGGTGTTACGGCCCGGTTGCTCGGCCCGTCAGGTCCGGACACGAAACGCGCAATTCCGGACTTCGCGGCGCTGCCCCACTGTTCGCGTTGCCGTCGCACCGCGGTGCCGCTACGTTGACCTCACCTCGGATGGGGTCACGAGAGGACAGCACCGGGTGTCAGACGAGCACAGATCACAGCGGCCGACCGCCGCGGGGCGTCGACCCGCGAATACGCAGGAATCACCGGCGCCCAAGATCGTCGTGTTCGCGCTGTACGACAAAGTGACGTTACAAGACGTGGCCGCGCCGCTTGAAATATTCGCGCGGGCAAACGATTTCGGCGCGAGATACCAGGTGATCCTGGCCTCGCTGACGGGTGAAGCCGTCAACACGACCTCCTTCGTCACGCTCAAAGTCGATGTCCCGCTGGCCGAGGTGCCGGACCGGATCGACACCTTGATCGTGCCGGGCGGGGTGCCGCCGGACTTCTACTTCACCCCCGGCGAGCACGACATCCCCGAAGAGCAGACACCGGACGTCGTGGCATCGGCCTTGGAGATGGTGGGCGAGCTGGCTCCGCGGGCGCGCAGGGTGGCCTCGGTCTGCACCGGCGCCTTCGTGCTCGCGGCTCTGGGCTTACTCGAAGGCCGCCGTGCGACCACTCATTGGGCGCATTGCCAGGAGTTGGCGCGCACCTACCCCGAGATCGAGGTGGTGCCGGATTCGTTGTTCGTTCAGGACGGCCCGTACATCACCGGGGCGGGAATCAGCGCGGGCGTCGACCTCGGTCTGGCCATGGTCGAAAGCGACTACGGCCCCGACGTTGCCCGGCGGGTGGCGCGATGGATGGTGGTGTTCCTGCAACGCCCCGGGGGCCAGGCCCAGTTCAGCGTCTGGACCGAGGCGGCCTCGCCGGTATCGCGCGGGCTTCGCGAGATCCTCGACTCCGTCGTGACCGATCCGGCAGCCGATCACTCGATCGCGTCGATGGCCGAACGCGCCGCCGTCAGCGAGCGGCACCTGGTTCGCATGTTCCGCGATCAGGTCGGGTTGACGCCGTCGCGGTTCGTCGAGCAGGCCCGACTGGAGGCCGCCAAGGTACTGCTGGCGACCGGCGATCACGGCCAAGAAACCGTCGCGCGGCGGGCCGGCTTCGGGTCGGCGGACACCATGCGCCGCACCTTCCGCCGCGCATTGGGCGTGTCGCCGAGCTCGTACCGAAGCCGTTTTCGTACGACCGGAATCCATCGCTAGCGCCTTCACCTGACGCCTTTGTGGTGCCAGAGTGAAAATTGAATATAACACAGCAAGCGCAGATATATTTGCTTGGGCGTAAACAGATGGCTAAAGTCACAGCCGGGTTGGGTACTACCTCGGCATACTAAGGACCGGATCGTGAAATCGAGCATCAGCCCGTCATTACCAGCAAAGATTTGTGCCGCATGCGTCGGAGGCCCGGTGATCGCCCTCGTCGTCGGGGCACCCGTCGCCCTGGCAGCGCCGTCCACCGGTACCGGTACCGCGCACAAGCAGGCCTCGTCGGACCACTCCACCACCAATGCCACGCGGCACCCACGTGTGCACGCAGCCGCGGATCCGCAGCCCACAACCGACTTCGCCGTCTCGTTCAACGGTCGCACCGTCGTCCAGACCGGCAGCGCGACGGCGACGTCGGATCCGGGATTCAATTTGGCCGTGGCAGGCGCGGGCAGCAGCGCGCACGCCGGCGGCGGTCTCTTCAATTTCGCGGTGGCGGATCACAACAGCACGGCCGACGCGACCGGCGGGATCCTGAACTTCGCCAGTGCCGATTACGACAGCCACGCAACCGCCCACGATGGGCTCTTCACCGTGGCCACGGCCCAAAATGGCAGCACCGCAACGATTACCGGCGGAAAGCTCAACATCGCCGACGCCAACAACGGCAGCGCGGCATCGGTGAGCGGCGGTGACCGGAATCAAGCGATCGCAGACGGCAGTGGCAGCGTGGCCTTCGCCGGCAACGGCAGCAACAACGAGGCGACCGCATACTGCGGCTCGCATGCCGATGCCAGTGGTGGCGACAACCTGTTCGTGACCACACCGGCCGGCGGCTGCCAGTAAGGTCCACGCATCAGTCGACCGAGCTGACCGTCGCGTCGCAGATCGGAACGTCAACCTTGAGCGTATGGGGCACAACGTCATTGGGTGCCGTGACGACCAGCGTTCCCCACCGCGCGCACGCCGCGTACGTCGCGGAGTCGACCGCCGAGGCCGTGACGTCGGCGGTGGCGACGTCGCCGGGGTTGAGCGTCAGGCGATGTGCCGCGTTGGCGGGGCGGCGTGGCACGTTGATCAGCACGCCACCGGCGGGCGTGACCAGATCAGCGCCCGGATAGCCGACCAGCGTGCAGGCGTGTCCTGACGTGTTCGTGAAGGACACGGTGACCTGACGCTGCGCACCGGATGACTGCAAGGGCCCGGCTGTGACGGTGAGGTCATCGCCTGCGCATCCCCCTGACGCGCCCGGAGCGGACTGCGTGGTGGTGGCGGGTGTGGCCGTCACGGTGACAGTGGTCGGCGTCGCGGGTGGCGGCGCCGCCACCGCCGACGTGACCGTCGGTGCGGTCGCCTGCGGCGCCGGCGCAGCGGTCTGCCCGGCGGAACAACCGGCGAGCAGAACAACGGTCGTCAGAAGCAGAGCGGGGCGTACGGATGTCATATCGTCATCCCACCCCACCGGTCCGGCTACCGATCCCACATTGCGGCTGTTTTCTCGCGACTGATCGTGGGCATTAGAGGACACATGAACAAGCTGGCCCGAGTTCGGCATGCCGAGCAGCGCGTCGTCAAACTCCAGCGGCGGGTCTGGCTGGCGCAGGTGTTGATGTGGCCCACGATCGTCGTCGGCACGGTCGTGGCGGTGGGTGCGGGGGTGTGGTTCGTGCGACGCCGATCGGGCGGTGGGCGGCACGAGATGCCGGAGACTCCCGGGGCCCATGAGGCAGGCGTCGTCACTACGGAAGCCGGCGGCGTATAGCGGCGTCCACTACCAGATGCGGATCCAGTCGACGAGCATCGCCGCCGGCCAGGTGCCCAGAGAGGGATCACCGCCACCAGGACCCCCAACAGCGAGATTGAACATCGGCGACAGCCAGTAGCCGGGATTGTTGAACGGCCAGCGCAGGTCGGTGGGGTTGCCGTGCACCGGGATCGGCTTGGGCGGCACGGTGAAGTACGGCTTCGCGCCGTCGACGTAGTCGCGCCAGAACTTGAATCCGTCAGCGTCCCAACGCATCCGCCAGGTGTGCCAGCCGCCGTCGACCAGCCCGGCAATCGACTTGCTTTCCCACGTCTTGCCGTTCGATGCGGCGTGGACGGTGGTGCCCGGGGCCCAGCTGCGGTTGCCGTAGAACTCGAAGATGTCGACCTCGCCGTCGGGCAGCGGATCTTCGTTGACCGCCCAGTACGCAGGCCAGGCGCCTGAGGTCAGGCAGTCGAGCTTGGCCCGCGCTTCCCAGGTGTGGCCCATGGGGACTCGCCAGTTTCCCCGCACTTTGCCGCTGAAGTACTGATCGTCCTCGTGAGTGGCGAGGAGCACGAGGTTGGAGTTTCCGTCGAGAAAGACGTTGCGCCGGTCGTCGCGGTATTGGCTGTCGACCGGTGGCCAGACGTCGTCCTGCCAGTTCTGAACCGACCAATTCGCGGGATTGGGGGCCGAACCCGCCGGCCCGTCGAAGTCGTCCTGGAAGAGGTAGGGGGCTTCCGCGTTTGCACTGGGCGGCGGGAGCGCGGCGGCCAGCAGGCCCAGCCCCGACATCAGCATCATGCTTCGACGATCCAATTCGGGCACGGCTCGACCATAAAGCAGCGACCGCGCGCGGGCGCGGATTTGGTCAGTCGAAGATGTCCCCATCGAGGTAGAACCAGCGGCGGGCCCGCACAGCGAAGCGGGACCGCTCATGCAACACCCCAGGTCGGGGGCCTTGCCGGTACTGTGCCCGGAATTCGACTTCGCCGGTTTCGTCACCGGGCTGACCGTGGACGGTGTCGACGATCTCCAGCCCGGCCCACGTCAGGCCGTCGGTCGGCGTGAGCGAATCGGGGCGGGTGCGCGGATGCCAGGTCTGCCAGACGTAGTCGAGGTCGTCGACGGCGTAGGCGCTGTATCGGGACCGCATCAGCTGCTCGGCGGTGCCCGCCTGGCTCTCGCCGCGGTGCAGCGGCAGGCAACAGCGGCCGAGCGATGCACCGGAGCCGCAGGGGCACGGATCGGTCGGGCGCATGCAGTCAGTGTGGCAATCGGCTACGCGCCGACCAGCTCCGGGCGGAACTTGGCTGCCATCCGCCTCATCCCGTCGCGCCAGTCGACGCTGGTGCCGCCGATGAGCTCATGCATTTTGGTGACGTCCAACGGATTGCCGCGCAGCGCTTGATCGCTTTCCTCGAAGACGGGTTCCGTGCCGACGAGCGATCCGAGGAAGGTGCACCATTCCTGGACGCTCACGTATTGGTCGCCGCCCCAGTTGACGGTGGTGGCCGGAACCGAAGCCACCGCAAGCAGTTTCGGGATCATCGCAATGATGTCGTCTTCGTGGATCGGGTTGTAGACGGCCGGCCCGCCGGGCGGGACCGGGACAGGCATGCCGCTGAGCATCATCTCCATCTGGAAGTACGGCCAGCCGCCGTTGTCGCCGTAGGGAACGTTGAGGCGCGCGATCGTGGTCGGTACGCCGAGGGCGCGTGCCATGGTCGCGACGACGGTCTCACCCGCGATCTTGGTGATGGAGTAGGTCGGCAGCAGGCTCTTGTGGTTGTCGCCGTAGACGGTGCGTTCCGTCCGGGGCTCGTCGCCGGGTGGGTCGTAGACCGCGCCGGACGAACAGTGCAGGAACGCCTTTGCGCTGCGGCAGTGCGCCATGAGAAGACCAGCCGATTCCGCGTTGGCGGCGAGGTCTTTGTCCCACCGACCGCTCTTGGCCACCGCCAGGTTCAGGACGTAGTCGAAATCGGACGGTAGCCCGGTGAAGTCCCCGGCCGCCATGTTGACCGTCTCGCACCGGACGCCGGCCTTCTCGAGGCTGCCCTTGACCGTAGAGTCGGTGAATCGGGCGATGCCCCACACCTCGTTGTCCGGCGCCATGGCGAGGGCGACAGGGGTGGCGACCTGGCCACTCACTCCGGTGATCAGAATCTTGGATCCGCGCATCGGCTGATGGTAGGCAGGCGGATGGTCGGACGAGCGATTTTGTCTCAGTGGACCGCGGAATCGGGCGGCGGGCGCCGAATTGGCGTGCACCGCAATGCATTGGGTCAACACCGCGGCTACGTACTCGCCCGGTGGCCCGGCAACCTCCGCAGCAGTCCGTTGACCAGCAGTTTTAACTCGCCCCCGACGGGTATTTGAACAGGATCTGAACCAAACCACTAAGTTATGTGAATCGCGTCTTGCACGCTCGCACGAGCAGACCGAGTCACGGCCCCATCGACGAGGCCAACGTTCACATCGGAACGGAGCCACGAGTTGAACGCCCGCATTTCTCTAGTCCTTTCGGCAATGTCGCTTGCCGCGGCACTCGTGTTCGCGCCAAGCGCCTCCGCAGAGAGGATCGCCGGAGCCGACGACGCCATCTCGAAGGCCGAAAGCGCGCTCGGGTCAGACATGTTCGGCCCGTACGGGTGTGAGGCTTTCGTGGCCTACGCCTTCGACGTTCCGCAGGCGAAGTACGGCTGGGATGGCGCCGCCGAGACGATGTACCAAACGCTGCTTCAACAGGGCGAGATACACACCGACATGGATGCTCCGCGGGGAGCGCTCGTCTTCAGCAAGAGCCCGTACGGCGCGCACATCGACATCGCCCGCGGTGATGGGACGTATATCTCCGGCGGGGTCCAGGGACTCAAGCGCGGGTTCGGCGACGGACACAACATCCAGATCCTGCCGAGTCCCCACGTGGGAACCGGCTGGACGTACCGGGGCTGGAGCCTGGGCTACCCGCAGTAGCTCAACGCCGAAGCGCCAGCCGGCCCTGCGTCAGGGCCGACCGGCGCTATCGGGTGGACTTACTTGCCGGCCTTGGCAGTCCGGCCGGACTTGCCCGACGAAGCCTTCTTGCCGCTCCCGGCCTTCGAATCCTGACCGCCGGCGGACGAGGATCCCGCCTTGGTGTCACTCGACGAGTCCGAACCGCCGGTCACCGAATCGGTTGCCGCGGCCGGGATGGCCTTGACGCTGGCCTTCGTGGAACCGGTTCCGCCAGTGGCGGATTCGGTCGCGTCGGCTTCGGTCGCGGTGTCATCAGCCGCGCTGTCCGACGCCGCCTTGGTGGCACCCCTGGCTGCCGATGCCGTGCCGGTTGCCTCCGGGGCGGCGGTCGACAGGGTCACCGTCTTGGCCGCGGCGGGCGCCTTGGCCGCACTGATGGCGGCCGCTGGCGGCGGCGTGGCTCCAATGGCTTCAGCAATGACTTGGCGCAGCTGAATCAGGCTGGCGATCGGTCCGCTGGCCAGGAACCCGAAGTTGGGGTCATAGGGCGTCAGAAGGCCCGGAGCATTGATGAATCCGAGGACGGTGCCCGACCCGTTCAGAAAGCCGCCGACCAGATTCGCGGGGAGATTGACCAGGGCATTGATGACGCCAGCCGGGTCTTTGGCGACCGCTGCGTCGTACACATCCTGGACTGTCTGCACGGCGGCGTTGATCGTCGACACCAGCGGGAACGTCATCGGCAGGACCACCTGGAACACCGTGTTGGGCAGTGTGGCGAAGGCCTTGGCGAAGTTGTTCACCGTGTTCACCAGGGGGACGGTCGAATCCGAAACGATCGTAACGAGGTTCAGCGCGAGCGGGATCACGATCTGGTTGTTGAAGGTGTCGAACGCGCCCACGATGTCACCGCTTTGGAGCTGGCCGCGAGCGGTCTCGATCGCACCGGGGACGCTTTGGAAGATCAGCTTGAGGTTCGCCGCGTCATTGGTATAGGCCGTTTGCAGGGCCTTCAGGCTCGCGAGCTGGTTGGCGACCACCTGGCTGAGGATCGGGGCGGGATCGGCGGCGAACTGCTGGCCAAGAGCGCCGAGGTTTGCTGCAGACTTCTGGAAAACCTGGACCCAGTTCTCGATCGGGTTGATCGCGGCGCTGAGCTCGACGCTGACCGATGACACGGACCGCTGCAGAGCCTGAGCATCCGGCATCGACGGCGCGAGCGGCGAGATCGCGATGACACTCGCTCCCACCAGCGCAACACCAGCGGTGGCGTACGGACGAACAGCAGCGTTCATGACTCTCCTTCGAAAAAGTTTGGCCCCCCTAAGCGCCAAAACGTAGCGCACCTTACTCATCAGTAAGTAGAGGTTTCGGAAACTTTCTTGCGCGTCGAAAGGACCCCAGATAGCTGCGTCATACCCGGGAACGCCGGGTCAACGCCGCTGTTCACGCCAGTTTTGGCCCCTTCGCGAGGTTGCGGGTCGGTTAACCACAGGGAGCCGGCAGCTACCAATCTCGGCGAGCTAACTTACCCCTGGGTAATATAAACAGTTTGCTGAAACTGTCGCTTAAGTTACCTTTCAGTACCATAACCAGGCTTATGTAAATTTGATGGCGTTTGCACGGGTCAGTCGACAGTGGCCGGCCCGCGGCGACAGCCGCGAGCGCGGCCCGGGATCGGAGCGGGACCGACAGCCCCCGCACGCCGACGGCTGTGTGCGGCTGACATGAATTCATTCTGGGGTTTGCTGAGCGGTTGCAAATTTCTTACGCCGTCGCTCCATGGATGTCGGGCAGCAGCCCTTCGGGCCGACGAACGCCGTAGCATTCGCCCATGAAGATCCTCTTCGACGACGCCGATATGGACGCGCAGTTGAGCCGGACCCTGACCGCTGTCGCGGCCGAGGCCTGCGATCTCGGTGAAGCGTTCGCTACCGCCGCTCGGGTCATCGAAGGTGACTATGACTCCTGGTACTCGGAGTGGTCTGCGACCGCCCAGGCCGCCCAGACCCTCGCCGACCGGTCCGCCGAGGGCGGTCACGCCGTGACCGCGCGGAAGGCCTACCTTCGGGCGTCGGAGTATTGGCGTCAGGCGTTCTTCTTCCTTCGACACGACATCACCGACGAGCGACTGCAGCACGCGTGGCACCAGCATCGGCTCACGTTCCGCTCGGCTCTCCCCTATCTTGAATTCCCCTCTGTGGCAACGGAGATCCCCTTCAACGGCGCGACCATGTCCGGGTATCTGTTCCGGGTGAGCGACGACGGCGCACCACGGCCAACTGTGATCGCCCCGTGCGGATATGACTCGACAGCCGAGGCCGGCTACTGCGCCACCGGCTACATGGCGCTGGCCCGGGGCTACAACTTCTTCGTCTTCGAAGGTCCGGGCCAGGGCGGGATGCTGTACGAGCATCGGGTTGCGATGCGACCCGACTTCGAGGTGCCCTTCGCGGCTGCGTTCAACTGGCTGATCGACCAGCCCGGCGTCGACCCAGATCGGGTGGCCATCATCGGCCGGTCGTTCGGCGGTTACCTGGGACCACGCGCGGCAGCGTTCGAACCGCGCATCGCGGCGCTGGTCGCCGACCCGGGCCAGTTCGACTTCGCCAGCCGAATTGCCAAGATGGTAGGCACAACCGAGCACTTGCAGAAGATCATCGACGCCGATCCCGACGTGGATGCGCAACTCGAGGCGCTGTACAACGGACCGCGCAACACCGAGTGGTACGGGTCGCGGATGGCCACGCTGGGAGCCGCCACCGTCGGCGACTGGATCCGGCGGCAGCTCACCTACGAGCTCGGCGACTGTGTGGGCTCGATCGCCTGCCCCACGCTGATCACCGAGGGTGAGGGTGACTTCGCCGCGCAGGGCGAAACCCTGTACAACCACCTCCAGCCGGCGATCCGCAAGGAGCTCAAGCGGTTCAGCGAGGCCGAAGGTGCCGGCGGCCACTGCGAGGGACTAGGAGCAACCCTGTTCGAGGGCTATGCCTTCGACTGGCTGGACGACGTCCTGGGCAGGCGCTGAGACCTGCCACCGAGTTGGACGATCTGCCCGCCGACGCGGATGTGGCCATAGCGCCAAGCACTCGCCGAGCCGCTCGTCAGCCGAGCCGTCGCACGCCCGTCCCGTACTGGCGAGGCGTACGCCATCCTTGTCGGATGGACCTTCGCAGTTTCGAGTACTTCGTCGCGGTGGCCGATGAGCTGTCGTTCACCCGAGCGGCTCAACGATGCCACGTGACGCAGCCGACGATCAGTGGCCAGATAAATGCCTTGGAACGCGAGCTAGGTGAGACGCTGTTCGACCGCGATGCCCGCACTGTGGCACTCACCGACGGCGGCGAGATCCTTCTGCCCTACGCCCGGCAATGCCTGGCAGCCGCCGAGAACGCCAAGGCGGAGTTCTCGGCGCGCGCCGGCCTGCTGCGGGGCGAGTTTCGGATCGGCACCGGCGGTGGTGTGGAGAACACCTCGATCCCGATGCTGCTGGGCGCGTTGCGCAAGGCTCATCCGGGCATCGATGTACACCTCGCGGAGGCGACGAGTACGCCCCTGTTGGACATGGTGGTCCAGGGCCGTCTACACGTCGCTGTGATCGCCCGACCGCACGGCACCCTGCCGGCGACGATCGCGAGCGCCCCGATGTTTTCCGGTCGGCTGGTAGCGGTCTTTGACCCGAAGGTGTTCACCTTCGCGGAACCGGTGACAATCGCCGCGCTGGGCGGCCATCCGGTGATCACGTACCCCGCGTCGAGTGCGCTGCGGTCACGTCTGGACACTGCCATCGCCGAGAGTGGAGCCGACATCACGGTCAACTACGTCGCCAATGACGTTCGACTACAGGTCTCGTTCGCCCGCCAAGGTGTCGGCGTCGCAATCGCCGCAGATTCAGATCCCGCCCTGCAGGACTGCCCCGACCTTGCGATTCGCACGCTCACCCCGAGCGTGGGCTTCGACAAGATCCTGGTGTGGCGCAACGACATCGAGCCCGCTGCAGCCACCCAAGCCTTCTTCGGCATCTGGAAGGAGTTCAGCACCGCTGCGCGCGAATCGGCCTGACAGTCAGGACCGGACGAACTCGAGCAGGTCGGCGTTGATCGTCTCGGCGTGGGTGGTGGGCATTCCGTGTGGGAAACCCGCGTACGTCTTGAGCGTGCCATTGGGAAGCAACGCCGCCGACAACGGCCCCGCGTCGGCGTAGGGGACGATCTGGTCGTCGTCGCCGTGCATGACCAGGACCGGGATTCCGATTCCTTTGAGGTCTTCGGTGAAATCCGTCTGAGAGAACGCGACCACACCGTCGTAGTGGGCTTTCGCACCGCCGGTCATGCCCTGGCGCCACCAGTTCTGCACGACAGCTTCAGACAGTTCGACTCCGTCCCGGTTGAATCCGTAGAACGGACCGGCGGCGACCTCGCGGTAGAACTCCGAACGCCGGGTCGCAACCTGCACCTGGAAGTCGTCGAATACCGACTTCGGGAGCCCACCGGGGTTGGCGTCGGTTTGCACCATCAAGGGCGGGACCGACGAGATCAACACGGCCTTGGCGGCTCGGCCATCTCCGTGCCGGGCCAGATACCGCACCACTTCCCCACCGCCGGTGGAGTGCCCGACGTGCAACGCGTCGCGCAGATCGAGGTGAGTGACGACTGCGGCAAGGTCGTCGGCATAGTGGTCCATGTCGTGGCCGTCGGCGACCTGCTCGGAGCGGCCATGCCCGCGCCGGTCGTGGGCCACCACCCGATAACCGTGGTTGACGAAGAACATCAGCTGGGCGTCCCAGTCGTCGGAGGACAGCGGCCAACCGTGGCTGAACACGATGGGTTGCCCTGTGCCCCAGTCCTTGTAGTAGATCTCAACGCCGTCATCGGTGGTGATCGTCGGCATGGCGCCCTTTCTGGTGTGGTTGGTCATCTGGTCTGGTCATGCTGAACATCGAGTCGTGGGTGATGGCGGCGTAGGCGGCAGGGCCACCGGCACGCAGAATGGGTGCCGCGGCGGCGGTGTCGTAGACGCCGTCGACCAACAACGTTTGGTCGATGTGGACACCGACCACCTGTCCGATTACGAGCCAGCTCGCCGAGTTCTGCCCGTCGATGCCGGTCAGCCGGATCAGCTGGGTCAGCTTGCATTCGAAGTTCACCGGGCTTTCGCCCACCCGGGGGGCGCTGACCAAGCGGCTGGGCTCGGGTGTCAAACCGCTGCAGGCGAATTCGTCCTCGGTTGCGGGAAGGGAAGCCGACGTCAGGTTCATCGCCTCGGCCAGGGGACGGGTGGCCAGATTCCAGACGAACTCACCCGTCGCCTCGACATTGGCCACGGTGTCTTTCCACCCGATCGAGGAGAACCCGATGAGCGGCGGCGTGTAGCTGAAGGCATTGAAAAAGCTGTAGGGGGCCAGGTTGGCGACGCCGTCAGCGCTGCGGCTGGAGATCCAGCCGATCGGGCGCGGCCCGACGATGGCGTTGAACGGATCGTGCGCCAGCCCGTGTCCGTCCTCGGTTCGGTAGAAGTGATTGTCGCCGCTGGCCATCAGACTGTGACCTCCATGAGCGCCGCGGTGATCAACGCTGCGATCTCCTGCGGGTGGGAGAGCGTCACCAGATGTGAGGAGTTGATCTCCGTTGTATTGGCACCGGCGCGTCGATAGCCGAACCGCTGAACGTCGGGGTTGATCGCGTGGTCATCGGCGGCGACGATGGCCCAGGCTGGCTTGGATCGCCAGGCGGCAATGGGTGCCGCCTCGACGAAGGCAACGGCGGCCAGCGGTCGCTGCGAAACTGCCAGTGTGGCAATCAGTTCGGGGTCGACGTCAGCACCGATCACCGGCCCGAAGCGCTCCGGCACCACCGTGACGTCGACGCGGGCTTCACCGGCCACCGACGCGGGCACTTCGGTTTGCACCAGCGCGGCGGCCAGTTCCGAATCCGGAAACCCACCCTGCAGTTCGGCCAGGCTCTCGCCTTCGTCGAGGGCATAGCCGGCCAAATAGACCAAGCCCACGACATTGTCGGCGGCGCCGGCCACCGTGATCACCGCGCCGCCATAGGAATGACCGACCAGCAGGACGGGGCCGTCGAGCTGTTCGACGACAAACCGGATCTCGCGCGCGTCCCCGAGCAGGCTGCGATTCGGTACCGCGGGCGCCAGCACCGAAATGCCTTCGTCGAGCAACGCTTTAGTGACCGGGGCGTACGTTGACGCATCAGCGAACGCGCCGTGGACCAGGACGACGGTCGGTTGGGGCACAGGTGCTCAGCTCCTCAGCGGGTGGAAAGTTCGGGTTCAGGACGCGTCAGCGCCGGAGCAGGTAGGTGTGCTGACCGTCGAGCACCAATTCGCCGCGCTGATTGTGCACGGTCGCCGCGGTGGTCACGCGGCCGAGTTCACCGGCGTCGGACAAGGAGATGATCTCGAGCTGCGGGTACAGCGTGTCATCGGCGTGGACTTGGCCGAGGAAGCGACAGGAGACGCTTTCGAAGCTGACGAACACCTCGCCGATGATGTGGGGAAAGAGGGTGGCCCCGGGGGCGGTGAACGCCAACACCTGAAGGCCGTGCACCACCGGGGCGACATGACCGTGCGCCCGAGCCCACTCGACGTCGTAATGCACGGGATGGTTGTCCGCCGAGACCGCCTGAAACGCCGAGGCATGCGCGTCGGTCACAGTGCGGCTGGGTGCGCGAAATATCTCGCCGACCTCGAGCTGGTCGAACGTTCTGGGTGTGACCAGCGTGAAGTTGTCGGCAGAGAACCCGGATTGCGGCACGCAGCGTCTCCTTCGGACGGGCCGGTCGACGCTGACCTGCTGACGGTGATGCGATCCACGCTGCCGAAATCAACCGGGGATGTCCAATAGGAAAAGGCGGCTGCCGGCATAGGCGCTGCCGATAGTGAGTGCCCTTGCGCCAACGCCCGGTTCCAAGCCCGGCGCGGTCCAGAGATCAAGCCGCAGAGACCACTTCCGTCAGCAGTAGGGCTGCCTCGTTGTAGGGAAACGCTCGGTAGAGGAGGCGAGAACGCGGTGCGACCAGGGCCGCACCCTCGGCCTTGCTTACCACCCGCGGGTTGATGAGCGTGACCGCCCGTCTCCGCTTGCGCAGCGCCGTCGGGCCGCCGGCCAGCACATTCTTCAACCAGTCCGTGTGTGGGCCGTAGCCGATGAGGATGGCGTAGCCATCATGGGTTTTGAATACCAGAAGGGGCGTTTGATAGCGCTTCCCCGACTTTCGCCCGACGTGTTCGAGCGTGCCGAGGTTCGCAAGCCACGGTGTGATCGTGCGAGCGGTCGGATTGGTGACCCGCTTGTTGAACTCTGCGATTCGGCGAGGTACGCGCATTCCGGGAGTCTAGGACTCCCAGTACGGCGGCGCCCCCACTCGGATTCGAACTCACGCTTGTTGGCGGGTTCATTCCACAGTACGGATGCCAATTGATGCTTTCGCCGGTCCACGAGCGCGGTTCGTGGACCGGTGATACTCCTCAGTTGGAAATGCCGCTAGCTTGCCTGCCAGTCAACGGCACGCATTTCAATGGGGAGCCCACACTCTAGACATTGATGGGACCTCGGCTGTGGCACATCCTTGCTCAAATAACTCTAGTAAAGAGTCGTTCGAGAGCTAGTCGATCGATGTCAGACCCGCCTGCAACAATACGTAAATAGCGGAAGAAACGTAAATACGTTGATCCCGTACAGCACGATCTAGAAAGTCCGGAGGTTTAGGTGCCTTACGCAAATCCCGACGATGAACGTGCGTACCAACGCTTGCATTATGAACGCAATAAGGATTTATACAAGATGAGGGCCATCGCATCTCGGGCAAAACAGCGCCGAGAGCAACGCGTAATTATCAAGCAGTATTTAGAGACGCATCCATGTGTGGATTGTGGCAATAACGATATACGCGTCTTGCAATTTGATCACATTGAGCGTGGGCCCCACAATAAACGGATTTCGAGACTTATCGGGACCCGCAAACAGCTTCTGGCTGAGTTCGAGAAATGCGAGGTGAGATGCGCCAACTGCCACATGATCAGAACCGGTGAACAGCTCGGCTGGCAGACGAGGACGTAGACTCCACTCCCGAGCCCCAGTAGCCCAATTGGCAGAGGCAAAGGACTTAAAATCCTTGAGTTGCGAGTTCGACTCTCGCCTGGGGCACGCCGCGAGCCGTCGTTTCCGTCTCAACCGCACGCGCCCAGGAATTTGGGCGGATTCTAAGTCCGCTGGCTCTGCCAATTGGGCTATGGGGGCGCACCGGGCGATCGGCGCGGCAATGACGTTAGCGCGTGTGACCTCGGGGTCGGGCGACCAGAGGGCCAACCAGAGACCGCGCCACCTCCCAGGTCGCCGCCGGATAACCAGCCAGTCACCAGCGAGCGCGTACTGAAGTCATTGGTAACTCACAGCTTTGACCCAGTTCAGAGCCGTGATTCACAGACAACTGCGCTACGTTGAAAAGCGCGACAGGGCCTAGCTCTAATCGCGGAAAGGCCCGGCGGCCCCCCGACAGCCGGGCTTTTTCCGTTTCACGACCCTGTCCGCCTCCGGACGGCACGACACCCCGGGGGAAGGGCTCCCGGGGTGTCGTGAGCTTTGGTGATCAGGCGGCGACAGCCTCCTTCTCCGGCGCCGGCGCATGATCGTTGTCGAGCATGGTCACCTCGTCGAACGGGTCGCGGCCAGACAGCACACCGTTGACCTTGGCCATGTCCACCGTCTTGGTCCACGAGCCGACCAGCAGGGTGGCCACCGCGTTGCCCGAGAAGTTGGTCACCGCGCGCGCCTCGGACATGAACCGGTCGATTCCGACGATCAGCCCAACCCCGTCGAGCAGCTCCGGGCGGTGCGCCTGCAGTCCGCCGGCCAGCGTCGCCAGCCCGGCCCCGCTCACTCCGGCCGCGCCCTTGGACGCCACGATCATGAAGACCAGCAGACCGATCTGCTCCCCCACCGACAGCGGGTCACCGAGCGCGTCCGCGATGAACAGCGATGCCATCGTCAGGTAGATCGCCGTGCCGTCAAGGTTGAACGAATATCCGGTCGGCACAACCACACCCACGGTGCTCTGCTGCACACCCAGGTGCTCCATCTTCGCGATCAGCCGTGGCAGCGCCGACTCCGACGACGAGGTCGCGAAGATCAGCAGGTATTCCCGCGCCAGGTAGCGCACCAGTTTGAAGATCGACACCCCGGACACCATCCGCAGAATCGTCCCGAGAACACCGAAGACGAACACCACGCACGTCAGGTAGAAGCCCAGCATCAGCACCAGCAGGTTGGTCACCGCGCTCCACCCGGTCTGGCCCACCACGTTGGCCATCGCACCGAACGCACCAATGGGGGCCAGCCACAACACCATTGACAGAATCTTGAACACCAGCCGCTGCAGATGCTCCACTCCCCGCAGGATCGGCTCACCCTTGGTGCCCATCGCCTGGATCGCGAACCCGACCAGTAGCGCCACGAAAAGCCCTTGCAGCACATTGCCATCGGTCAGCGACGAGAACAGCGACGTCGGAATGATGTGCTGGATGAACTCCACCAAACCACCCGACTCATGCGCCTGTTCGGCCAGTTGCGTTCCCTTGCCGGCGGTCGACTCCGACAGCTTGAGGCTGCTGCCGGGATGCAGCAAGTTGCCGACCACCAAGCCGATGCCCAGCGCGATCGTCGACATCACCAGGAAGTAGCCGAACGCCAATCCGCCGACCTTGCCGACAGTGGCGGCCTTGCGGACCGAGCCGATACCCAGCACGATCGTGCAGAAGATCACCGGGACGATCATCATCTTGATCAGGGCGACGAACATCGTTCCGAGAACGCCAACGTCTTTGCCTATGCCGGGGGCCAGCAGACCGACGGCGACGCCGCCGACCACCGCGACGATGACAGCGATGTACAGCCAGTGCGTGCGATCCCGGCGCTTGGGCGCCGGGGGCTTGTCATCGCCGCCTGGACGATCCACAACCGTGGCCATGAGCGGTTTCCTTCCGGTGAGACGGCAATAGGTCTGAAAGGATGGTTTACCCTCACGTGACGCAGGTCACGCTTTAGTTCATTACGTTCATCGCGGAGGTGAGCAGTGGCCGTACTGCCCCGCTCACTGGCGGGCCAGGCCTTCGCGTTGCAGGCCGCGGTGATCATGCTGGTGGTGGTGGCCGGCGGCGCGTTGGCCCTCTTCGACGCCAAACGCCACGGCGACGAAGCCGCCCGCCAACAGGTGACTGCGATCGCCGTCGCTCTGGCCGACTCACCCTCCACGGCGGAAGCCATCGAATCCGGTAACGCCGCACAAGTTCTGCAGCCGGTCACCGAGGCCGTTCGTAAGAGCACCGACATCGACTTCATCACGATCATGGCGCCTGACCGCACCCGGTTCACCCACACCAACCCGCAACAAATCGGCCAGAAGTACATCGGCACCATCGAGCCCGCGCTACGCGGCGAGACCTACACCGAGGTCTATACCGGCACCCTCGGCCCGTCGGTGCGCACCATCGCACCGGTGCGTAGCGACAGCGGCCAGGTCATCGGACTGGTCGCCGCCGGCATCACGCTCGAAAGCCTGTCCGCGCGCTGGCGTTCCCAATGGCTGATGATCGCCGGTGTCGGGGCAGGCGCACTGGCCCTGTCCTTCGTCGGCATCTGGGCGATCCGTCGGCGTGTCCTGCACCAGACCCACGGCCTGGCGCCCGACGAGCTGCGGGTGATGTACGACCACCACGACGCCATCCTGCACTCGGTCTCCGAAGGCCTGATCGTGTTGGACCGCAACGGCGTCGCACTCACCAACGACGAAGCCCGACGTCTCCTGGCCCTGCCGGCCGGACCCATCACACGTGCCGACCTACCAGAGTTCCTGCGCGGCAACGACCCCGGTGTGCGCGACGAGGTCCGGCTCACCGATGACCGGGTGCTGGTGGTCAACCGCTCTGCGGTCAGCACGTCGGACTCCGAGGTGGTCACCATCCGCGACCGCACCGAATTACAAGGCGCCCTGGGCGAGTTGAGTTCGCTGCAGGGCTTCACCGATTCGCTGCGCGCGCAGGCTCACGAGTCGGCCAACAAACTGCACACCGTCGTCACACTGGTCGAGATGGGTCGTCCCGACGAGGCAGTCAAGTTCGCCACCCAGGAACTGGTGCTGTCCCAGCAGCTCGTCGACCGGGTCTCTGACGCCGTCGGCGAACCCGCGCTGGTGGCGCTGCTACTCGGCAAGACCGCCGAGGCCGACGAGCGCGGCATCGAGCTGACCATCACCGAAGAGACCCACCTGCCCGCCGAGGCGCTGCTGAGCCCGCAGGAGATGGTCACCGTGCTGGGCAATCTGATCGACAACGCGATGGATGCCTGCGACCGCGACGACCCCTGGGTCGAGGTGACCGTCAACCAGAGCGACGAGCGGCTGCAGATCCAGGTCGCCGACAGCGGCCCGGGCATGGACCCCGACACGTTCGCACGCGCCCGACAGCGCGGCTACTCGACCAAGTCCGGCAGCGACGCCGGACATCAAGGCCTCGGGCTGGCCTTGGTCGCACAGATCGTCAACCGGCACGGCGGCACCCTGAGCGCCGACGTCACCTACGGCTCAGTGGTGACGGTGACCATCCGATGATCAACGTGCTGATCGTCGAGGACGAACCGCTGATCGCCGAAGCGCACAACGCGTATCTGTCTCGGCTGCAAGGCTTTACCGTCACCGGCATAGCCAACACCGCACGCGACGCGATGCGCATCGCCGCCGAAGCCGAGTCCCCCGTCGACCTGGTGTTGCTCGATCTCGGCCTGCCCGACGCCAGCGGGATCGCCCTTGCTTCGGCGCTGTCCGGTCTGCGGCCCGCGCCCGACATCATCGCGATCACCTCCGAACGCGATCTGGAGATGGTGCGCGCCGCGGTCGCTCACGGTGCGCTGGCCTATCTGCTCAAACCGTTCACGTTCGCGGCGTTCCGTGACCGCCTCGAGCGCTACCGCCGCTACCGCGAGGCACTGCCGGCGGGCACCGAGGCGGCCAGCCAGGCCGAGGTGGACCGCGCGCTGGCCGAGCTTCGCACCACCGACAAGTCGGTAGCCCCCAAGGGCGCCGCACCGGGGACCACCGATGAGATCGCCCGCGCGGTGCGTGATCGCGCCGACGGGCTGACCGCCGACGAGGCCGCCAAACTGGTCGGCGTCTCCCGGGTGACGGCCTGGCGCTACCTGGAACGGCTGGCCGACGACGGCACCGTCACCCGCCTGACCGAATACGGCAAGACGGGCCGGCCCAGTACGCGTTATCAGTGGCGCTGAGACGTCATCGAGCCCACTGACCCCCTTGCGTAGCCGGTCACAGCGTTACTAGGATGTCCTAGTATTCAGCGGCAAGGTCAGCCAAGGGGCAGTCATGAGCACAACCATTCAGCACTTCATCGACGGTAAGCGCAGCAACCTCAGCAGCACGCGCACCGCGGACGTCTACAACCCCAGCACCGGTGAGGTGCAGGCCCAGGTACTGCTGGCGTCGACCGCCGACGTCGACACCGCGGTCGCCTCCGCGGTCGAAGCACAGAAAGAATGGGCCGCCTGGAATCCGCAGCGCCGTGCCCGCGTCCTGATGAAGTTCATCGAGTTGGTCAACGCCAACACCGACGAGCTCGCCGAACTGCTGTCCATCGAGCACGGCAAGACTGTCCCCGACTCCAAGGGCGACATTCAGCGCGGCATCGAGGTCATCGAATTCGCCATCGGCATCCCGCACCTACTCAAGGGTGAGTTCACTGAAGGTGCCGGCGGCGGCATCGACGTGTACTCGATCCGCCAGCCGCTCGGCGTCGTCGCCGGCATCACGCCGTTCAACTTCCCCGCGATGATCCCGCTGTGGAAGGCCGGCCCCGCCCTGGCATGCGGTAACGCGTTCATCCTCAAGCCCTCCGAGCGCGACCCGTCCGTCCCCGTCCGCCTCGCCGAGCTGTTCCTCGAAGCCGGCCTGCCCGCCGGTGTCTTCCAGGTGGTGCAGGGCGACAAGGAAGCCGTCGACGCGATCCTGCATCACCCCGACATCAAGGCCGTCGGCTTCGTCGGCAGCTCCGACATCGCGCAATACATCTACTCCACCGCGGCGGCCAACGGTAAGCGGTCGCAGTGCTTCGGCGGCGCCAAGAACCACATGATCGTCATGCCCGACGCCGACCTGGACCAGGCCGTCGACGCCCTCATCGGCGCCGGCTATGGCAGCGCTGGCGAACGCTGCATGGCCATCAGTGTCGCAGTCCCGGTCGGAGAAGAAACCGCAAACCGGTTGCGCGGCAGGCTCGTCGAGCGGATCAACGAGCTGCGGGTCGGGCACAGCCTGGACCCCAAGGCCGACTACGGCCCACTGGTCACCTCCGCCGCGCTCCAGCGAGTCCGCGACTACATCGACGCCGGCGTGGCCGCCGGAGCCGAGATCGTGGTCGACGGTCGCGACAAGGCCAGCGATGAGCTGACTTTCGACGACAACAGCCTCGAAGGCGGGTTCTTCATCGGCCCCACCCTCTTCGACTACGTCACCACCGACATGTCGATCTACACCGACGAGATCTTCGGTCCGGTCCTGTGCATCGTGCGCGCGCACGACTACGAGGAAGCGTTGAAGCTGCCTTCTGAGCACGAATACGGCAACGGCGTGGCCATCTTCACCCGCGACGGTGATGCCGCCCGCGACTTCGTCTCCCGCGTTCAGGTCGGCATGGTCGGCGTCAACGTGCCGATCCCGGTTCCGGTGTCCTACCACACCTTCGGTGGCTGGAAGCGCTCCGGCTTCGGCGATCTCAACCAGCACGGCCCGCACTCGATCCTCTTCTATACCAAGACCAAGACTGTCACCGAGCGGTGGCCGTCGGGTATCAAGGACGGCGCCGAGTTCGTCATCCCGACGATGAACTAGAGGGGTGATGAGCTTCTTCGCCCTGGACGATGACGATCGCGTGATCGCCGAAACGGCGGCCGCGTTCGCGATCAAACGTCTTGCGCCGCATGCCCTGGACTGGGATCACTCCAAGGCGTTCCCGGTGGACGTGCTGCGCGAGGCGGCCGATTTGGGGATGGCCGCGATCTACTGCGCCGAGGACGTCGGCGGCAGCGGGCTGCGGCGCCTGGACGCGGTGCGGATCTTCGAGCAGCTTTCGACCGCCGACCCCGCGCTGGCGGCGTTTCTGTCGATCCACAACATGTGCGCGTGGATGGTCGACACCTACGGCACCGACGACCAGCGCAAGTCGTGGATCCCCCGGCTCGCGTCGATGGAGGCGATCGCCAGTTATTGCCTCACCGAGCCGGGCGCGGGCTCGGATGCCTCGGCGCTGCGGACCAAAGCGGTTCGTGACGGCGACGCCTACGTGCTCGACGGTGTCAAGCAGTTCATCTCGGGCGCGGGCACTTCCGACGTGTACATCGTGATGGCCCGTACCGGCGCAGACGGACCGCGCGGCATTTCGGCATTCATCGTCGAAAAAGACACCCCCGGGCTGAGTTTCGGTGCCCAGGAGGAGAAGATGGGCTGGAACGTGCAGCCCACCGCTCAGGTGATCCTCGACGGTGTGCGGGTGCCGGCATCGGCGATGCTGGGCGGCGCCGAAGGTGACGGCGGCGGCTTCGGGATCGCGATGAACGGACTGAACGGTGGCCGGCTCAATATCGCGGCCTGCTCGCTGGGCGGCGCGCAAACGGCGTACGAGAAAGCGGTGGGTTATCTCGCCGATCGGCAGGCCTTCGGCGGCGCGCTGCTCGACGAGCCGACCATCCGGTTCACCCTGGCCGACATGGCGACCGCGCTGGAAACCTCGCGGCTGATGCTGTGGCGCGCAGCCGTCGCCCTGGACAACGATGAACCGGACAAGGTCGCGCTGTGCGCGATGGCCAAACGGTATGTCACCGACGCCTGCTTCGAGGTGGCCGACCAGGCGTTGCAGCTGCACGGCGGCTACGGCTACCTGCGCGAGTACGGGATCGAGAAGATCGTTCGCGATCTGCGGGTGCACCGAATCCTGGAGGGCACCAACGAAATCATGCGTGTGGTCATCGGGCGAGCAGAAGCTGCCCGGGCCCGCGCAACGGCATGAGGCAAAGGAGCCATTCATGACGACAGTCGCGTTCCTGGGGTTGGGCCATATGGGTGGGCCGATGGCGGCCAACCTGGTCAACGCCGGCTACACGGTGCGGGGCTTCGATCCGGTTCCCGCACTGCGTGCGGCGGCCGAGGAGAAGGGCGCGACGGTGTTCGAGGCCGGCGCCGCCGCGGTCGCTGAGGCAGACGTGGTCATCACCTCGCTGCCCAACGGCGCGATCGTGAAAGCCTGTTACGCCGAGGTACTTCCGGCTGCCAAGACGGGCACGCTGTTCATTGACACCTCGACGATCTCCGTCGACGACGCCCGCGACATCAACGCGCAGGCGTCGGCGGCCGGAATGGCTCAGCTCGACGCCCCCGTGTCCGGCGGCATCAAGGGCGCGACCGCGGGCACACTGGCATTCATGGTCGGCGGCGACGCCGATGCGCTGGACAAGGCCCGACCGGTATTGGATCCGATGGCCAGCAAGGTGATTCACTGCGGGTCGTCGGGTGCCGGCCAGGCCGCCAAGCTGTGCAACAACATGGTGCTGGCCGTGCAGCAGATCGCCGTGGGCGAGGCCTTCGTGCTGGCCGAAAAGCTGGGCCTGTCGGCGCAGTCCCTCTTCGACGTGATCACCGGCGCCACCGGCAACTGTTGGGCGGTACACACGAACTGCCCAGTGCCCGGGCCTGTTTCGACCTCGCCGGCCAACAACAACTTCCAGCCGGGCTTCGCCACCGCGTTGATGAACAAGGATCTCGGCCTGGCGATGGATGCGGTGTCGTCGACTGGCGCCACCGCGCCACTGGGCACCCACGCCGCCGAGATCTACGCCAAATTCGCCGAGGAGCACGCCGACCTGGATTTCAGCGCGGTCATCGAAACCCTGCGTTAGAAATCCCCCGCGTGGTGGCGCAACGTCTCGATCGACGCCACCAGGGCTCGGGCCTCCGGCGCGGCCATCCCGACGTCGGCGAACACCACCTCGTTGAGCGTCGCGGTGGCGTCCTCGACTGTCGAACGCCCCAGGTCGGTGATCTCGACCAGCGTGGTGCGCCCGTCGGTGGGATGCGGCACCCGCCTGACCAATCCGTCGGCCTCCAGGCGGCGGATGGCGTGCGTGACGCTGGTGACGTGCACCTGCAACCGGTCCGAGGCTTTGGTGATCGGTAAGGCCCCGGTGCGACTGAAGGCCAACAGCCGCAAAAGTTCGAACCGGGAGAAGCTCAGATCGTAGGGCCGCAGCGCGTTCTCCACCCGGGCCAACAGGATCTGGTGGGCCCGCATCACCGAGGTCACCGCCACCATCCCCTCGGCGACGTCGCCCCACCCGGCGCGCTCCCAGTTGCGTCGCGCGGCGGCGATCGGGTCCGGCTTGGCGGGTGGGATCGATTCGGCCATCCGCACATTCATACCGCATCGACGCGCCCCCGTAGGGCACTACCGTCGCGCTGCCACCGCGGCCAGCACCGCCCGCGTCGACCACCGGTCCCCCACCGTGATCCGCACGCCGCCGTCGCCGTAGTGGCGCACCCGCAGACCGGAGGGGTCGAAGATCTCGCGCCACGGCCGATCCGCCGGCGGCAGGTACACGAAGTTGGCGTGCCCTTCGGTGACGTGCACACCCATCGCTCGCAACCGCATCCGCAGATACCGCCGCTCGGCGGCGATCACCCGAATGCGGCGCTGCAGCTGGCGTTCCGCGTCATAGGAGGCGGCGACGGCGACCAGGCTGGTGCTGTCCATACCGAACGGCAACTGCATCCGCCACAACCTGCCGGTCAGTTCGGCGGAGCCGAACCCGTAGCCGATCCGCAGGCCCGCCAGACCGTAGGCCTTGGAAAACGTCCGCAGCACGACCACATTCGGGTGCTGGCGGATCAGCAACCGTGCGTCGAGCCGGAAGCCGGGCGCCACGAATTCGATGTAGGCCTCGTCGAGCAGCACGATGGTGTCACTCGGCACGGCCGACAGGAAGCGGCTCACCGCGAACGTCGACTCGATGGTCCCGGTGGGGTTGTGCGGGCGGCACAACACCACCACCTTCGCCTGTGCCGCAGCGTCGATCAGCCCGTCCATGTCGTGGTGGCCATGCTGATCCAACGGGACGGTGACCGGCCGCAGCCGTGCCATGCCCGCCATGATCGGATACCCGTCGAACGTCGGTGTGGCCATCGCGATGCGGTCGCCCGGCTCGGTCACCGCGTGCAGCAGCTGCATGGCGACGCCGGTGGCACCCGGCCCGAGCACCACCTGTTCTTCGGCGACACCGATGCGGGTGGCGATCAGCCGGCGCAAGCGCTCCGGCAGGAACTCCGGATACCGGTTCGCCGAATCGATCGCACTGATCAGCGCCGAACGCACCCCGGGCAGCGGCGAGAACGGACTCTCGTTGAGCGACAACGCCAATGGGTCGACGGAGTCAGGCAACGCCGCCACGGTGTCGTCGGCCATCCTGATCATGGTCGTCATCAGGCGGCCCGACCGCCCCAGCGCACCGCGGCCGCGCCGGCGAAGTCACCGGCATGGGCGAACGCCGCCATCAACACGGTGTCGCCGGCGGCGATCCGGCCGTCGGTGATCGCCCGGTCGAGATTGATCGGGATGCCGGCGCCGAACAGGTTGCCGCACTCGTCAAAGGTGTCGACGTGCCGCTCGACCGGCAGTTCCAAAGCCTCGCGCCAGTTGCGCAGGAACACCCGGTTGGGTTGATTGGTGACGAACAGGTCGAGGTCGCGGGACTTCATTCCGATGCGATCGCATACCGCCAGCGCCACCTCGGGTACCTGACGGTTGCCGCGGGCCAGCACCTTGGTGATCTTGGATTCGGTGAACCCGATGTACCCCTCGGCCTCCCCTGGCTGCCACCACTTTCGGGGCGGGTCGAACGCGATCGTCATGTCACCGGCGAACTCGCCGTAGGTGCGGGTCTCGATATCGAGGATCGGCGATGCATCCGACACCGCGACCAACCCGACGGCCGCGCCGTCCCCGGGCACCGCGGCCTGGGCCTTGCGGCGCACGGTCGGCTGATCGAAGACCTGGCCCGCCGCGTTCTGCGCGATCGCCACCACCGCCGTCTGCCCGGCACCGGAGGACAGCAACTGCCGAGCCACCTGCAGGCCCAACACGAACGCCGCACAACCGCCGTTGTGCAGATCCAGCACCCAATTCGGCCGCATACCAAGCCGATGCGCGATCGCCCCGCCACCGCCGTAGAACGGCATGTCCGGCATCTGGGTGTGGGTGATCAGGATGTCGGCGCCGGCGATCAGGTCTTCACCGTGACGCTCGATCAGCCCGGCGGCGGCCCGCTCGATCATGTCGGTGGCCGTCTCGTCGGGTGCGATGTGGTGGCGGAACTTCGGCACCCGGAACATCAGGTTGTCGCGCAGTTCGTCGGAGTCGGCGAACTGGGCGTAGTAGTCGGCGGGGATGGGTTCCCCCGGCAGATAACTCGAGACGTCGAGGAGGCTGACGATGGGATGGCTCATGGCGGTGCTCACTTCATCCAGTCGGGGGTGATCGGCAGACCGTTGCGGTGCCGGTATTCGGCAATAGCCTTGAGGTTGTGCATCTCCAGGGCGTGTCCGGCGCCGAACATGTCCCAGAAGTCGCCCACCCACACCGGCCGCTCATCGGGTGCGGTCTCCGGGTAGGGGTTGTCGTCGTAGAACGGGTGGTGGCAATTCGTCCACAGCACAACGGAACCGGGCCTGTCGAGCACTGCTTGGGCGTCAACCACCCGCATCAGGTAGATCATCCACAGATGCTTGCCCTGGTCCCACGCGCAGTGGTAATCCACGGTGCGCGCGTCCGGGTTCGCCACCGTGCGCGTGTAAATCGACGTTTGCGAACCCAATCGGTCGTAGGCCAGCCACAGACCCGGCTCGTCGGTGGGCTCGAATCCGCGCAGGCTGTAGGTCCACTCCTCCAGCGAGCGGGTGTCGGACAAGTAGGCGAAGAGTTCGTCCGGCGGGCAGTCGACGTACTCGTTGACAGTGCAGTACCGGCCGAACACGTCGTCGTGCGGGTACACCGACCGCATCATCTCCATGATGATCGGGGTGGCCTGCTCTCGCGGGGAGGTCTCGATCCTCGTCACTCCCTCGATGGGGTCGATGGATCCGGTGTGGACGACGATGTCGTCAAGCGCGGGCAGCGACATGGCTCGTGCTCTCCTCTGATGCAATCGGGTTGTGGGACAACGCGGTCAGGAACGGGGCGAACGGCGGGATTTCGTCGGCGGAGCATTCGACGCTGACGACCGACGGGCCGTCACCGGCCAGCGCAGATCCCAGCGCGGCGCGCAGCCGGCCGGCATCGCCGACATCGACCGAGCGCAGCCCGGGGAACATCGCCGCAAGGCCCGCACCCAGATTGCTGGTGCGGAACCTGTTGTAGCTGTACATGTCCCGGTAGTACAGCTGCTCGCGGGTCACGCACATGGCGTGCGCGTTGTTGTTGAACAGTACGAAAGTGATCGGCAGCCGGTACTGCCACGCGGTGTGCATCTCCATGCCGTGCATGAAGAACGCGCCGTCCCCGGCCACCACCACGACCCGGCGGCCGCGACCGAAGGCCGCACCGATGGCGGCCCCGAAGCTGTAGCCCATGCCACCCATACCCAGCGCGACGATGAACCGTGCCGATCTGCGTACCGGCAGGGAGTGAATCGCGGCTGCCCCGGTGTTACCGGCGTCGACGACGATGTCGACATCGTCGGGTAGCATGGCGTCGAGCGCGGAAACCGCATCGCGGTAACGGATTCCGTCACCGTCGTGGTGCGGCGGGATCAGCTCCTGGTGACCGACGGTCTCGGGAACGCTGACGCCGTGCGGTCGGCCGCACCCGGACAACATCATCGCGAGTTGCCCCAGCGACACCCGAAGATCGTCGGTGCGGATGTGGGTGCAGGCCAGATACGGTGCGGCCGCGCCCACCGAGATCACCGGAACCGAGGCCAACGCCTCGTCCAGACCGCTGCGGGCGGTCACGTTCAAGCGCGTACCCACGATCAGGCACAGCGCGCTGTCCCGCACCGCCTCGGCGACCCCGGGATGCCCCATCACCCCGGTCACCCCCAGTGATGACGATGATCCCAGGCCGGGCGAGCCGCTGGCATCCTTGGCATCGGGCACGGTGGCGACCCGGGCGCGCAGCAGGGCACGCACTCGCTCCAGTTCGGTGCGCGCATCGTCGCGCGCCACCTGCTCGCCGGCGATGATGGTCACCGGCCCACGAGCGCGGTGCAGCGCGCGGGCGATCGGCCTCGGATCCCCCACCACCGGCGGCTCGGGCGCCGACGACAACCGGCTCCGGCGCGCGATCAGCGCCTGCTGAATGTCTTTGGGCAACAACAACACCGCCGGCCCGCCCCGCCAGGCCGCAGCGATGGCCTCCGGCAGCGCTGTGATGATCTGGTCAGCCGAGGTGACACGGCGGCAATACACCGATACCGTCGAGAACAGTGCGTGAGCATCCAGTGACCCGTTACGGCCGCTGGTGTCCTGGAAGCTGCCGCGCCCGTCCATCACGGTGGGCGGCTGGCCGACCAACGCCAGCACCGGTACCCGGCTGGCCAGCGATTCACCCAGTCCCGGAATGAGATTCAGCGATCCCCCGCCGGAGGTCGCCATGACCACTCCCAGCCCCCAGCCGGCCCGGCTGTAGCCGTCGGCCATCGTCGCCGCCGAGAATTCATGTTTGGCCAGAACGGCGGTGACGCCGTCATGGAAGTGCGCGGCGTCGTAGAGATCCTCGATGTTGGCGCCGCCCACCCCGAACATGTGCTCGACGCCGGTGGCCGCGAGTTGGTCGACAATGTAGTCGACCACGCGTTGTCGCTCGTCCATCTCAGATCACCCATCCTCCCCAACCCTGACAATGACACGAGGGCTGGCTGGGTTAGGTTCACCGAGAAACGCACTGATCGATCGAAAAGTGCTTGTAGAGAATGCTTTTGACTGATCGACAGATCAGTCAGGAGGACAGGCTGCGCTGCAGCAGCACGTCGCCGGTCTCGGCCTTGACGACCTGGACTGCGGCGATCTTCTCCATCGGCATCGACGTGCTGCCGGTCGGCGAGGCCGACTCTCCTTCGCGCGCCATCCACGTGGCCAGCTGGACCCGGCTGCCGTCGCGACCGACTGCATACATCGCCAGCTTGTCCGCGTCCTCGGTCGCGTCGGCGCCGATCTCCTGGTGGTAGGTGCAGGTCATCTCGACGTGGGTGCCCCACCCCATCGGAGTGACCTGGATCGTCGCCTCGAACGACGACGGCATCACCGGTGTCATGCTGACGGTCTCGGCCGACACCTGCGGGGCGGGGGTGTGCGCGCTGAACGGTGCGGGCTTGATCGCGACGAACACCCCAACAGCCAGCACGGCGGCGGCCGCGGCGGCCACCGACCAGGTGATCCACCGTCCCCGGCGGCGACGCCTGCGCACCTCGAACAGCACGCCGTCGAGCAGCTGCGGGCGCAACGGCGGCGGTTCCATCCCGCCGGTGTCGATCGCGGTCACCTCGTCGGGGGTGAGCATGGCCAGCAGTGCGGGCATCCCGCTGAGCTCGCCGACGGACGAACGGCAAGGCACGCACCCGCTGAGGTGCGCTTCATACTCGCGGCGCTCGGTGCTCGACAGCGACCCCAGGACGTAGGCGGCGTCCCAGGTCTCGTATGGATCGTGCAGATCGTTCACCGGGTCACCCCCATCTCCTGCAACGTCAGCCGAAGCGCGCGCACCGCATAGTGCAGCCTCGACTTCACGGTCCCCTCGGCGATCTGAAGGTCGGCAGCGATCTGCGCTGTGGTCCAGCCAAGATAGTAGGAACGGCGGACCACGGCGCGGTGATCGGGCGACAGCTGCGCCAGCGCATCCCCGATCAGCAGCCGGTCGAGCGCGCTGTTGACCTCGTCGGGCCCCGCGGGCTCCGGCGCCCCCTCGGTGTTCAGCGAGTCGGTTTCCCGGCGGAACCGGGCGCTGCGACGTTCGTCGATGATCATGTTGCGGGCCACCGTGAACAGCCACGCCCGGGCGGAACGCTCGGCGTCGGCGGCGACCTCCGGATGCTGCCAGGCCCGCAGCAGGGTCTCCTGGACCACGTCCTCCGCGCGTGCCGGATCGCCGGTCAGCCGCAGCGCATAGCGCCACAGCGCTGCCGCGTGCTCCTCGTAGAGCACCCGAACCAACGCCGCCTCCGGGTCGTCCATGGTCAACCTCCCGGCTGATACACGTAACCGGTGGGTGTTTGGTTCACAGTGTGCGCCGCCTTCGGCGCGACCGGCTAGGCCGTGAGGATGCGCGGGCCGTCGTCGGTGACGGCGACGGTGTGTTCCCAGTGCGCGGCGCGCGACCCGTCGGCGGTGACGACGGTCCATTCGTCGGCCAAAATCCGGGTCTTGGTGGTGCCCAGCGTCAGCATCGGTTCGATCGCCAGCACCGATCCGACGATCAGCGTGGGGCCGCGGCCGGGCTCGCCCTCGTTGGGCAGGAACGGGTCCATGTGCATGGCCCGGCCGATGCCGTGCCCGCCGTAGCCGGCGACGATGCCGAACCGGCGCCCGTAGGTCTGTTCGGCGGCGCGGGTGCCCTTCTCGATGGCGTGGGACACGTCGGTGAGCCGGTTACCGGGGATCATCGCCGCGATACCGGCTTCCATCGACAGCTTCGTCGCCGCCGACAGTGCCTCGTCCATTGCGATCAACGTGCCGATCCCGAACGTGACAGCGGCGTCGCCGTGCCAGCCGTCGATGATCGCGCCGCAGTCGATCGACACCAGATCACCGGCGGCGAGCTTCTCGTCCGGCATCGGAATGCCATGCACCACGCGGTCATTGACCGACGAGCAGATGCTGGCCGGATAGCCGTGATAGCCGAGGAAGGACGGCGTGCCGTTGGCCTGGCGGATCACCGACTCGGCGACGTCGTCGAGGTCCTTGGTCGAGACCCCGGGAGCGGCGGCCGCCTGGACGGCGCGCAACGCTGCCGCCACCACGGCGCCGGCAGCGGCCATCGCATCCAGCTCCCCCGGCGTGCGGGCGGGAACGGTTTTGCGATTGCGCAGCCCGGGCAGTGAAACCATCGAAACTCAGCGACCGAGTGCGTGCAGCGCCCGGGCGAACACCTCATCGAGGCTGCCGACGGCGTCGACGGTCTTGAGCTCGTCCTGGTAGTAGTCGAGCAGCGGCGCGGTCTCGTCGCGGTACACCTTGAACCGGTTGCGGATGACGTCCTCGGTGTCGTCGGCGCGGCCACGGCCCTTGAGCCGCCCGACCAGCTCGTCCTCGGGCACCCGGAACTCGAGCACGGCGTCGAGCACCAGGTCGCGCTTGGCCAGCATCTGCTTCAGCGCCTCGGCCTGCTCGACCGAACGGGGGAAGCCGTCGAGGATGAAGCCGCCGGCCACATCCGCGTCGTTGAGCCGGTCATCGACCAGCGCGTTGGTCAGCGTGGCCGGAACCAGGTCACCGGCGTCGAGGTATTTCTTGGCCTCCAGCCCCAGCTCGGTGCCGGTGCTGATGTTGTGCCGGAACAGGTCACCGGTGGAGATCTGCGGGACCCCGAGCTTGTCCGCCAGCTTGACCGCCTGAGTTCCTTTGCCCGCGCCCGGCGGTCCCAACAGAACGATTCTCACTTCAGGAACCCTTCGTAGTTGCGCTGCATGAGCTGGCTCTCGATCTGTTTGACCGTATCCAAACCGACACCGATCATGATCAGAACCGCGGTACCGCCGAACGGCAGGTTCTGGACGCCACCGCTATTGCCCATCTGCAGGAAGACGTTCGGCAGGACGGCGATCACACCCAGGTAGATCGAGCCGGGCAGGGTGATCCTGTTCAGCACATATCGCAGGTAGTCAGCGGTCGGCTTGCCTGGTCGGATGCCGGGGATGAAGCCGCCGAATTTCTTCATCTCGTCGGCACGTTCGTCAGGGTTGAACGTGATCGAGACATAGAAATAGGTGAAGAAGATGATCAGCCCGAAGTAGATGCCGATGTAAACGGGATCCGCCGGGTTGGTCAGATAGTTGGCGACGAAGCGGTCCCACCAGCCGTTGCTCGGGGTGGTGCGCCCGCTCTGGATCAGCTGAGTGATCAGGTGCGGGATATAGATCAGCGACGACGCGAAGATGACCGGGATGACGCCGGCCTGGTTGACCTTCAGCGGCAGATAGGTCGACGTGCCGCCGTACATCCGCCGGCCCACCATGCGCTTGGCGTATTGCACCGGGATGCGGCGCTGGCCCTGCTCGACGAAGACGACGCCGATGATGATCAGCAGAGCCGCCCCACAGACCGCGGCGAAGATCAGGCCGCCACGGCTGTCCAGGATGCTCTTGCCCTCAGCAGGGATGCGGGCTGCGATACCGGCGAAGATCAGCAGCGACATGCCGTTGCCGACGCCCCGCTCGGTGACCAGTTCACCCATCCACATGACCAGCGCGGCGCCCGCGGTCATCACCAGGACGATGATGACCAGCGAGAAGATGCTCTGGCTCTGCAGGATGTCCAGGGTGCAGCCCTGCAACAGTCCGCCGTTGGCGGCCAGGGCCACGATGCTGGTGGCCTGCAAGATGGCCAGCGCGATCGCCAGGTAGCGCGTGTACTGGGTCATCTTGGCCTGGCCGGCCTGACCCTCCTTGCGCAGCTGTTCGAAACGCGGGATGACCACCGTGAGCAGCTGCACGATGATGCTGGCGGTGATGTAGGGCATGACGCCCACCGCGAACACCGTCAGCTGCAGCAGCGCGCCGCCGGAGAATAGGTTGATCAGCGAATAGATCTGCCCGCCGGCACCGCCACTCACCTGCTCGATGCACTGGTGGACGTTCTTGTAGTTGACCCCGGGGGACGGCAGCGAGGCGCCGACCCGGTACAGGATCACGACACCCAACGTGAACAGGATCTTTCGCCTCAGGTCGGCCGTCCTGAGCGAAGAGATGAAAGCCGAGAGCACTCTTCCTCCTGGGCAGCCGGACGTGAGTCACAGCGTGCCATTGGGGCTGGCCTGGCCAGCGTTCGGGTAATCCTGCCTTGCGCCGATCGCCGCCAGGATTTCCGCCTGCGGCACCGCTCGCTCAAACAGTCTACGAGAGTAACAGTTGGCCCAGGCAGGGCGGGAATCCGCGGATCGGGTTCCGGCGGGCAGGAGCGAAGCGACCCGGGGATCAGGTTGCGGCGGGGCCCAGCTGCGCGCTCAGGAATCGCACAGCGGGAACAACGTACAGTCGATAGTGGTTAAGTCAGCTAAGTATAAGTAGCGGCAGTGAGGGTCAAACGATGACGCGTACCGACAACGACACCTGGGACCTGGCCTCCAGCGTGGGCGCCACCGCGACTCTGGTCGCCGCCGCCCGCGCCGCGGCGAGCCGGGAACACGAACCCCTGATCGACGACCCGTTCGCCGAACCCCTGGTGCGTGCCGTCGGCATCGAGTTCTTCACCAAGATGGCCACCGGCGCCCTGCCCACCCCGGACGACCAGAGCGCCATGGGCGTGACCCGGATGACCGACAACATGGCGGTGCGCACGAAATTCTTCGACGAGTTCTTCCTGGCCGCCGCTGACGCCGGTGTCCGTCAGGTCGTCATCCTCGCCTCCGGCCTCGACTCGCGCGCCTACCGCCTGGACTGGCCGGCCGGCATGGTCGTCTACGAGATCGACCAGCCCGACGTCATCGCATTCAAGACCAAGACGCTGGCCGAGCAGGGCGCCGCTCCGACGTGTGACCGCAGGCCGGTGGCGATGGATCTGCGCAACGACTGGGCCACCGCGCTACGCGAGGCCGGCTTCGACCCGCAGGCGCCCACCGCCTGGAGCGCCGAAGGTCTGCTGGGCTACCTCCCGCCGGACGCGCAGGACCGTCTGCTGGACACCGTTACCGAACTGTCCGCTCCCGGGAGCCGGGTGGCCATCGACACCGCGCCGCCGTCGAATCCCGAGGAACAGGAAGAGTCGCGCGAAAAGATGGAGACCATCTCGCAGCACTGGCGCGACAACGGCTTCGAACTCGACTTCGGCTCGTTGGTCTACCTCGGCGAGCGCAACGAGGCCAGCGACTACCTGACCGACCACGGTTGGCAGGTCGACCGCTCTCCGGTCAACGACCTGCTTACCGCCGGCCGGCGCGGGACCTTCGACGACGACGAGCCGATGGGCAAGCTCTACTACCTCAGCGCCATCTACGGCGGCGCCCGATGAGCCGCAGCGACTCCGACTCCTGGGACCTGGCCACCAGCGTCGGCACCACCGCCACCATGGTGGCCGCCGCCCGTGCGGTGGCCAGCCGCGAAGAGAACGCATTGATCAACGATCCGTTCGCCGCTCCTCTGGTTCGCGCCGTCGGGATCGACGTCTTCACCAAGATGGTCGACGGCGACATCGACATGGCAGCCATGGACGGTGCCGAGACCGCCCGGGTGATGACCGATGTGATGGCGGTGCGGACCCGCTTCTTCGACGACTTCTTCCTGACCGCGGCCGCCGCCGGTGTGCGGCAGGCGGTCATCCTGGCGTCCGGCTTGGACTCCCGGTCGTATCGGCTGGACTGGCCGGCCGGCACCGTGGTCTTCGAGATCGATCAGCCCCAGGTCATCGACTTCAAGACTGAGACGCTGGCCGCGCTCGGCGCCTCCCCCACCGCGGATCTCCGCACGGTCAGCGTCGACCTGCGCGACGATTGGCCGGCAGCGCTGCGGGACAATGGTTTCGACGACACCAAGCCGACCGCCTGGAGCGCCGAAGGCCTGCTGGTCTATCTGCCGCCGGAGGCCCAGGACCGGTTGTTCGACAACATCACCGCGTTGTCCGCGCCCGGCAGCCGGATCGCCACCGAATATCACCCGGACGGCGGCCGCGGTCTGGCCGACCGTTCCAAGGCGATCAGCGACCAATGGCGCGAACGAGGGCTGGACATCAACATGTCCGACCTGTTCTACGACGGGGAACGCAACCCCGTCATCGGCTACCTCGAACAGCAGGGCTGGCAGGTCGGCTCCCAAGCGCGCGCCGACCTGTTCGCCGCGTATGGACGGCCCTTCCCCGAGACCACCCTGACCGAATCCCTGCGGAACTCCGTGTCCGTCACCGCAATCCGGAAGTAACACCATGAGCCAGACAAACACCCGCTACGACGGCGACACCTGGGACCTGGCGTCCAGCGTCGGCGCCACCGCGACATCGGTGGCGGCGTCGCGCGCGCTGGCCTCCCGAGGGCCGGACGCGCTCATCCACGACCCGTACGCCGACGCACTCGTCAAGGCCGTCGGCGTGGAGTCCCTGATCCGGGTTGCCAACGGCGAGGCCAACATCGAGGACGACCCGATGCTGAACCGGCGCCGGATGACCGAGCAGATCGCCGTGCGCACCCGGTTTTTCGACGACGTGTTCACCAACGCCGCCCGCGACGGCATCAGCCAAGCAGTCATCCTGGCGTCGGGCCTGGACACCCGCGCCTACCGGATGAGCTGGCCGGCCGGCTCGGTGGTGTTCGAGCTGGACCAGCCTCAGGTCATCGAGTTCAAGACCCGCGTCATGACCGACCTGGGGGTCTCGCCCACCGCCGATCGCCGCACCGTCGCGATCGATCTGCGCGACGACTGGCCGACGGCGTTGCGGGAGAGCGGTTTCGACGTCACCCAACCGACGGCGTGGATCGCCGAAGGCTTGCTGATCTATCTGCCCCCGGAAGCGCAGGACCGGTTGCTGGACAACGTCACCGCGTTGTCGGCACCGGGAAGTCGCTTCGCCACCGAATTCATGGCCGCGGGAACGACGCTGCCGGACAGCTGGCGCGACCGGTTCAAGAAGTACTCGGCACAGATCGGCTCCGACATCGATCTGCCTGCCCTGTTCTACGACGGCGAGCGCAATTCGGCAGGCGACTACCTGGCCCAACGCGGTTGGCGCATCAGCACGGTGAGCACCCGGGAGTCCTACGCCGCCAACGGCTTTGACCTGCCCGACGACGAGACGCTGGTGCAGTTCAGCGACAGCACCGGTTACCTGACCGCCACTCGATCCAGGGAGCAGTAATGGCACGCACCGATGACGACAGCTGGGACCTGACCTCGAGCGTCGGCGCCACCGCGACAGCCGTGGCCGCCGGACGCGCGCTGGCCACCAAAGACCCACGCCAGCTCGTGAACGACCCGTTCGCCGATCCCCTGGTTCGCGCGGTCGGCATCGACTTCTTCATCAAGATGATCGACGGCGAACTGGACACCTCGGCATTCGGCGACCTCGCTCCCGAGCGCGTGCAGTCGATGATCGACGCAATGGGCTCGCGCGCCAAGTTCTTCGACGACTACTTCATCGCGGCGACCGGCACCGGCATCCGGCAGGTCGTGATCCTGGCATCCGGCTTGGATGCCCGCGCATACCGGCTGCCGTGGCCGTCGGGCACCGTGGTGTTCGAGATCGACCAGCCCGACGTCATCGCGTTCAAGACCGGTGTGTTCGACGACCTCGGTGCGCAGCCCCCGGCGCAGCGCCACACCGTCGGCATCGATCTGCGCGAGGACTGGCCTGCCGCCCTGCGCGCCGCCGGCTTCGACCCGAGCCTGCCCACCGCGTGGCTGGCCGAGGGACTACTGGTCTATCTACCGTCCGAAGCTCAGGACCGGTTGTTCGACACGATCACCGAACTGAGTGCGCCCGGCAGCGCCGTGGCCACCGAATTCGTGCCCGGAATCATGGATTTCGACCCGTCGAAGGGGACGGCGATGACAGCCCAGGCCCGCGATCAGGGGCTGGACATCGACATGGGGTCGCTGGTCTACGCCGGACCCCGCAGCCACGTGATGGAGTACCTGACCGGGAAGGGTTGGGACGTCACCGGGGTCGCCGACGAAGAGCTGTTCCGGCAGCTCGGACTGCCGGCCCGGCCCGAGCGGGACGACAACGACCCGTTCGGCGAAATCGTCTACGTCAGCGCCACTCTGGGTTGAACCCCAGCCACAGCGCACTGGTTCCGGTCAGCGCACGCTCGCTCTGGTCGACCACGCCCCTGATGGACTGACCCATCAGCACCGCGATGGCTTCCGGCAGTGATGCCGCGGCCGGTTGCGATGACGGCTTGGGCCGCAGGAAGTCCCGCAGCGACGAGCTGGGATAGCTGACCAGTTCGGCCTTGGTGTCGGCGTCGATCCCGGCGAGTACCTTGGCCCGTCGTACCGCCACCCGCAGGCCGCCGAGTTCGTCGACCAATCCGTGCTCGAGTGCATCGGCACCGGTCCACACCCGGCCCTGCGCCACCGCCTCGACCGCCTCGACGGACATGTGCCGGGCCTCGGCGACCCGCTGCACGAAGTCGGTGTAGAACAGATCGGCCTCGGCCTCGACCAGGGCCTGCTGTTCCGGGGTGAACGGCGCATTGACCGACCAGGCGTCGGCATTGTCGTTGGTGCGCACACTGTCCGAGCCCACCCCGAGGCGTTCCTTGAGCCCGCGGGCCACCAGCTTGCCGGTCAGCACACCGATCGACCCGGTGATGGTTCCCGGGTTCGCGACGATCGCGTCGGCGGCCATCGCCACGTAGTAGCCGCCCGACGCGGCGACAGCACCCATCGACGCCACCACCGGCTTGCCCTTGGCGCGCACGCGCTTCACTTCCCGCCACATCGTCTCCGAGCCCGTCACCGAGCCGCCTGGACTGTCCACCCGCACGACCACCGCGTCGATGTCGTCGTCGGCGGCGACCTCGCGCAGCGCCGCGCCGATGGTGTCGCCGCCGGCGCTGGACCGCCCGATCGGCAGGCCCTGCGGGCCGCCTCGACCGCTGACGATCGACCCGGCGACGGTGACCACCGCAATCCTCGGGCGCTTCTTGCGGCCCGGGACCGACGGCATCGACACCGCGGGACCACCCTTGCCTGCCTGCGCGTAGCGCGACAGATACAGCCGCGGCGGGGCGTTGTCACCTGCGTCAGCGTCTCCGGATTCCGGCGAAACAGCTTCCCGGCCGGTGAGTTCCGCGATCCGGCTGTACGCCTCGTCGCGGAAGCCGATCCGGTCGACCAGGTGTCCGTCGACCGCGGCGTCACGCAGCAGCGGCGCCTGGTTGGCCAGCTCGTCGACCGCCGCGACGTCGATGTGCCGCGACTCGGCGATCGCCTGCCACACCTGGCTGTGCAGGCTGGCGAGCAACCGGGAGTCGGCCTCGCGGTGAGCGTCGGTGTAATGGTCCTGGGTGAACAGATTGGCTGCCGACTTGTACTGGCCGCGCGTCACGAACTGCGCCTCGATACCGGCCTTGTCCAGGGCGTCGCGCAGAAACAGCGCGTTGGTGGCGAAACCGATCAGGCCGACGGTGCCTGTCGGCTGCATCCACACCTCGGAGAATGCGGAGGCCAGGTAGTACGACAGCGTGCCGGGATAGGTTTCAGCCCACGCCAGCGACGGCTTGGTTTCGGTGAAGGCGGCGATGGCGGCCCGCAATTCCTGCACCGGTCCGGCCGGGGCAGCCGAAAGCTGAACTCGGGCAATCAGTCCCGCCACCCGCGGATCCTCTGCGGCGCGATGGATCGCGGCGACCGCGTCGCGCAGCAGCATCGTCCGGCCGCCGCCGGTGATGAAGGTCAGGGGGTCGAAGCCGCTGGACTCCGGCGGCACCGTCTGCAGGTCGAGCTCCAGGATGCAGCCGTCGGGCACCCCGTGGTGCCGGGCGGTGTCGATGCGCCGCAGCGCGTCGCGGAGGTCGTCGGCGCCCGGAATCGCGGGCAGGAAGGCGAACATACAGTCGAGATTACCCACGCCGGCGCAGGAGCCCTTCCGCACGCTCGTACGGTGGACTGGTGAAGTACTCGATCTCGATACCGCAGTTCGACGTCGACGGCTTCGACGGCGAGGGGCTGCGGAGCTACCTGACCCGTGCCGAGGAACTCGGCTTCGAGGGCGGCTGGACGATCGAGCAGATCATCGGGCCGTCGCCGATGATTGCACCGATGGAGCTGCTGGCCTGGGCCGCAGCGTGCACCACGACCCTGCGGCTGGGCGTGGCGGTGCTGATCACCTCGCTGCACGACCCGCTACAGCTGGCCTCCACGGTGACCGCCGTGGACCGGCTCAGCCACGGCCGCCTGGAACTCGGCGTGGCACCCGGCGGTGGCCGGCGAAAGTTCGAGGCGTTCGGCGTGGACCCGGCCACGTTCATCAGCAGCTTCACCGAAGGCCTGCAGTTGATGAAGGCGGCGTGGTCCGACGAGCCGCGGGTGACGTTTCACGGCCGGTTCCGCGACGTCGACGATCTACCGATCGCGCCCAAGCCCGTGCAGCGGCCGCACCCGCCGATCTGGTTCGGCGCCAACGCCCCTCGCGCGATCGCCCGCGCGGTGCGCCACGGCGACGCGTTCATGGGTGCGGGATCCTCGACGACAGCGAACTTCGCGACCGCCGTACAGACCCTGCGCACCGAACTGGCCGAGCAGCGCAAGGATCCGGACACGTTCCGGATCGGCAAGCGGGTGTACCTGATCGTCGACGACGACGCGGCCCGGGCCCGCGAGCGGGTGCTGGCCGGTCTGCGCCGGATCTACGGCTCGATGCCCGGCGTGGACGCGGTTCCGGTATCCGGCACACCGTCGGATGTCGTCCGCGGTCTGCGCGAAGTGATCGATGCCGGCGCACAGACGCTGTTGCTGCACCCGGTCGGCGCGAGCCTGGCCGAGGATCGCGAACAGATGGAACGCCTTGCCGCCGAGGTCATTCCGCAGCTGAGCTGAGCTGAGCACGAAAAAGCCCCGCCGGAGCGGGGCTTCTTCGTGAATCTTGGCTTTACAGCTCGGTGACCGAACCGCCTGCAGCGGTGATGGCCTCACGGGCGCTGCCACTGAACTTGTGCGCGGTGATGTCGACCTTGGCGGTCAGCTTGCCGTCGCCGAGGACCTTGACGAGCACGTTCTTGCGAACGAGGCCCTTGGCCACCAGGTCGTCGACACCGACGGTGCCGCCCTCCGGGAAGGCCTTGTTCAGGTCGCCCAGGTTGACGACGGCGTACTCGGTGCGGAACCGGTTACGGAAACCCTTGAGCTTGGGCAGCCGCATGTGGATCGGCATCTGCCCACCCTCGAAGGTCACCGGCACGTTCTTGCGGGCCTTGGTGCCCTTGGTGCCACGACCGGCCGTCTTACCCTTGGAGCCCTCACCGCGACCGACGCGAGTCTTCGCGGTCTTGGAGCCGGGAGCCGGCTTCAGGTCGTGCAGTTTGATGACGCTCATGATTTGGCCTCAACCACTTCTTCTACTTCAACGAGGTGGTGCACAGCCTTGATCAGGCCACGCGTCTGCGGGTTGTCCTCGCGAACCACCGTCTGGCGAATCTTCCTCAGACCCAGGGTCCGCAGGCTTTCACGCTGCTTCCAGCGGGCACCGATGATGCCGCGCACCTGGGTGATCTTCAGCTCTGCCATGGTTATGCGCTTCCTTCACCACGCGCTGCTGCGGCAGCCAGCGCTTCGCTCTCCCGACGCGCGCGCAGCATGCCTGCCGGCGCAACGTCTTCGATCGGCAGCCCGCGACGAGCCGCCACCTCTTCAGGACGCTGCAGCAGCTTGAGCGCGGCAACGGTGGCATGCACCACGTTGATCGCGTTGTCACTGCCCAGCGACTTGGCCAGAACATCGTGCACGCCAGCGCATTCCAGCACGGCACGGCACGCGCCACCGGCGATGACACCGGTACCGGGGCTGGCCGGACGCAGCATCACGACACCGGCCGCAGCCTCGCCCTGTACGGGATGGGTGACGGTGCCACCGATCAGCGGGACGCGGAAGAAGTTCTTGCGAGCTTCCTCGACACCCTTGGCGATCGCGGCGGGCACCTCTTTGGCCTTGCCGTAGCCGACGCCGACCAGACCGTTGCCGTCGCCGACGATGACCAGGGCGGTGAAGCTGAAGCGCCGACCACCCTTGACCACCTTGGAAACCCGGTTGATCGTGACGACGCGCTCGAGGTAATTGCTCTTCTCGCCGCCGTCGCGGCCACCACGTCCACCGCGGTCGCCACGATCATCGCGACGGCCACGGCCACCGCGGTCGTCACGTCCGCCGCGCTGTACGTCGGTACGGGTGCCGGCTGAGGGGGCGCCGGTATCCGGCGCACTGCCGGCTGCGGTCTGCTCCGCCATCATGCGGTCCTTCCGTTGTTCGTCATTAGAATTTGAGTCCGTTCTCGCGAGCCGCGTCGGCCAGCGCCGCGATGCGGCCGCCGTAGGTGTTGCCGCCGCGGTCGAACACCACGGCCTCGACGCCTGCGGCCTTGGCGCGCTCGGCGATCAGCTGACCGACTCGCACGCTGTGGGCCTTCTTGTCACCCTCGACGGCGCGGACGTCGGCCTCGATCGACGACGCTGCGGCGACCGTGACACCCTCGGCGTCGTTGACGAGCTGCACGTGGATGTGCCGCGAGGAGCGGTTGACCACGAGCCGCGGACGCTCGGCGGTGCCGACGACCTTCTTACGCAGCCGGTTGTGCCGACGCAGGCGCGAAACCCGGCGCGCGGCCGAGACACTCGTGCCGACCGGCGTCCGATCGTTGGCTGCCTTCTGTGCTTGAGCCATGGCTTACTTACCTGTCTTTCCGACCTTGCGGCGGATCTGCTCACCCTCGTACCGCACGCCCTTGCCCTTGTACGGGTCCGGGCGGCGCAGCCGACGGATGTTCGCCGAGATCTGGCCGACCTTCTGCTTGTCGATACCTGTGATCGAGAACTTGGTGGGCGTCTCCACCGCGAAGGTGATGCCCTCCGGGGCCTCGATGACCACGGGGTGGCTGTACCCGAGCGCGAACTCGAGGTTGCTGCCCTTGAGCTGGACGCGGTAACCGACGCCGAAGATCTCCATCTTCGTGGTGTAACCCTGGGTCACACCGGTCACCAGGTTGGACACCAGCGTGCGCGAGAGCCCGTGCAGCGAACGGCTGCGCCGCTCGTCGTCCGGCCGGCTCACCACGATTGCGCCGTCGTCGCTGCGCGACACGGTGATCGGCTCGGCGATCGACAGCTCCAGCGTGCCCTTCGGGCCCTTGACCGACAGATTCTGACCGTCGATCGTCACATCAACTCCGGCGGGAATGGCCACCGGCTGCTTACCAATACGCGACATAGTTCTGCTTCTCCTATCCCGCTACCAGACGAAAGCGAGGACTTCGCCGCCCACGCCCTGTCGGGACGCCTGGCGGTCGGTCAGCAGGCCGGAGGACGTGGAGATGATCGCCACGCCCAGCCCACCGAGAACCCGCGGCAGATTGGTGGATTTCGCGTACACCCGCAGACCGGGCTTGGACACCCGGCGCAGCCCGGCGAGGCTGCGCTCGCGGTTGGGTCCGTACTTGAGCTGGACAACAAGTGACTTGCCGACCCGAGCATCCTCGGTGCGGAAATCGGTGATGTAGCCCTCGCTCTTGAGGATCTCGGCGATGTTCGCCTTGATCTTCGAGTGCGGCAGGGTCACTTCGTCGTGATACGCCGAATTGGCGTTACGCAGACGCGTCAAAAAGTCTGCGATCGGGTCCGTCATAGTCATGACTGGGCCTGTCTACCTTCCTCGCAACGGTTCCCACTCGGGTCGATTCCCTCGGGGGCCTGCTGCGCACCTGTTCTGTAGGGGTCTGTTACCAGCTGGACTTCTGCACACCGGGCAGTTCGCCGGCATGGGCCATCTCGCGCAGGCAGATTCGGCACAGGCCGAACTTGCGGAACACGGCGTGCGGCCGGCCGCACCTGTTGCAGCGGGTGTAGGCCCGCACGGCGAACTTCGGCTTCTTATTGGCCTTGTTGACCAGTGCCTTCTTTGCCATCTGCTCAGTTCTCCTTGAAGGGGAAGCCCAGCGCGCGCAGCAGCGCCCGACCTTCGTCGTCGTTGGTCGCCGAGGTGACGACGGTGATGTCCATGCCGCGCGGACGGTCGATCGAATCGACGTCGATCTCGTGGAACACCGACTGCTCAGCGAGTCCGAAGGTGTAGTTGCCGTGGCCGTCGAACTGCTTGGGGCTCAGGCCCCGGAAGTCGCGGATACGCGGCAGCGCGATCGACACCAGCCGGTCGAGGAACTCCCACATGCGGTCGCCGCGCAGGGTCACCCGCGCACCGATCGGCATGCCTTCGCGCAGCTTGAACTGTGCGATCGACTTGCGGGCCTTGCGGATCTCCGGCTTCTGGCCGGTGATCAGCGCCAGGTCGTTGACCGCGCCGTTGATCAGCTTCGCGTCGCGGGCGGCGTCACCGACACCCATGTTGACGACGACCTTGACCACGCCGGGGATCTGCATGACGTTGGCGTAGTCGAACTCTTTGTTGAGCGCGTCCTTGATTTCTTCGCGGTAGCGCGCCTTCAGCCGGGGCTGAACTTTTTCTGCGGTAGTCATATCTCTCAGAGGTCCTTGCCGTTGCTCTTGGCGATGCGGACGTTCTTGCCGGTCTCCTCATCGCGGCGGACGCCGATGCGGGTCGGCTTGCCGTCGGAGTCGACGACCATCACGTTCGAGACGTGGATCGGGGCTTCCTGGGTGACGATGCCGCCCGAGGATGCGCCACGCTCGTTGGCCGACTGCGCGGTGTGCTTCTTGATCCGGTTGACGCCCTCGACGAGGACGCGGTTACGGGTCGGGTAGGCCTGAAGGACCTTGCCCTTGGCGCCCTTGTCCTTACCGGCGATGACGAGGACGGTGTCGCCCTTGTGGACCTTCATTTACAAAACCTCCGGGGCCAGCGAGACGATCTTCATGAACTTCTTCTCGCGCAGTTCACGACCGACCGGGCCGAAGATGCGGGTGCCTCGCGGGTCGTTGTCGTTCTTGATGATGACGGCGGCGTTCTCGTCGAACTTGATGTAGCTGCCGTCGGCGCGGCGACGTTCCTTGACGGTGCGCACCACGACGGCCTTGACCACGTCACCGCGCTTGACGTTGCCACCGGGGATGGCGTCCTTGACGGTCGCCACGATGACGTCGCCGATGCCGGCGTAGCGCCGCGACGAGCCACCCAGAACACGGATGCACAAGATCTCCTTGGCGCCCGTGTTGTCGGCGACCTTGAGCCGCGATTCCTGCTGAATCACTAGATCTCCTCGATCTGGTAACTGTGTGCACGACAAAATCCCTAAAGGCAATCCAAAATGAAGCCTGTCGTGCGCGGTCTTTGTCACCCAAGAGCACGCAGGGCCGACAAACGCCGGCCGAGGTCTGCCCTAGGCAACCCCTACATGCTAGGTGACGAGCGAAAAAGCTCCAAATCGTCGCACTTCACCACACAGCGGAAACCGATGTGGGTGGTCGAGGTGTCCTGCGATTGGGGTGAGCGCGCGGCGGGCCGGTACCGGTGGCAGTACTCCGGCGCGCACAGATGCGAGCCGCCCTTGAGAGCCTGGCTGACGGCGGGATCGGGCTCGGTGGGCGGTGGGCAACAGCCGTTCTTCTGGTTCAGCAGATGGTGCGCCGAGAACCGCGTCGTCGTCCACTCCCAGACGTTGCCGATCATGTCGACCAGCCCGAATCCGTTCGGCGGGAAGGTCCCCACCGGCGAGGTTCCCGTCCACCCCAGCGCCCCATCATTGCAGTACGGGAACCGCCCCTGCCAGGTGTTGGCCATCAACGATCCGTCGACCGTCGGCTCGGCACCCCAGGCGTAGTCCGTGGTGCTGCCGGCCCGCGCGGCGTACTCCCATTCCGCCTCCGTCGGCAAGCGCCGGCCGGCCCACCGCGCATAGGCGGCCGCGTCGGGATAAGCCACCTGAACGACGGGATGATCGGCCTTGTCGGCGATGTCGCTGCCAGGCCCGAACGGTGCGCGCCAGTTCGCGCCGGGCGCCCAATGCCACCACTGCCGCCAATCCCGCAGATCCACCGGGCCCGCCGTGGGCCGGAACACCAGGGCGCCGGGTTGCAGATCCGCTTGCGGCACACCGGGATACAGCGCCGGGTCGAGTGACTTCTCGGCGACGGTGACATGCCCGGTGGCAGCGACGAACTCGGCGAACTGCGCGTTGGTGACGGGGTGCCGTTCGATGGCGAACGCGTCCACGGTGACCGTGTGGATCGGCGCCTCTTCGGGATAGAAACTCGTCGACCCCATCCGGAAGGCGCCGCCGGGCACCTCGACGAGCTCGGTGAGCATGGCTTCAGGGTATGACGATGCTGAACTTGTCGGTCAACACCGAGGCGGCCTCGTCGAAACCGGGAGCTCCGGCCGGCGCCTCCACGTGCACGGCGACCAGGTAGTTGCCGTTGTTGGTCCAGATGTGGGCGATGCGGTCGTGGTACTCGAGCGATGCGTCAGGATCCTGGGCCCAGGTACCGATCAGCTTCTGCCCGCTGAATCCGCAGAAGTCGCCGGGCAGCAGACTCAACGTGCTGATCGGGTATTTGGCCATCAGGTCGTCGCCGTATCGAGTGAAGGCGGCGGCCGGCTCCAGCGGGGTGGCGGCGATGGTCACCTTGGCGACCATGTCGTCGGGACCGGACAGCGACGCCCCGACCTCACCGCTGCCGGGGGCCACCGTCCAGCCGGCCGGCACCCGGATGGTGATTTGCGGCGCGGCCGGGTCAGCGACGGTGGCCACCGCCGTCTGTCCGGGCTGGTCCTGCCTGCAGACGACGGCATTCGGCGGGATCGGCACCCTGGTGGTCTCCAGCACGCCCGGTTGTGACGACTCGGCTTCGTCGGTCTCCGGGGTCGACGGCGACGCCGACGTGGGTGCGACGCTGCTGGCCGAGGTCGACGCCTCCGCCCGGATCGGGGTTCCGTCGCTGCTTCGCGCGCAGGCGGCAACACCTGGAACGGCCAGCACCATCACCGCCGCAGCGGCACATACCAGCCGAGTCACCGCTCCAGTATGACGCGGCGCTCAGTCCCTGGCGAAGGCCGCCGCGAGCTCACGCTCCGCGTCGACGTACGGAGTGCCCGACACGTCGACCACGACCTGCGCGATGGTTCCTCCGGTGAAGCTGAAAGGTGCCTGGTAGGCGGCCGAGACCGCTTGTCCGAGATTCCGGCCGACACTGACCCCGCCACCGGCCAGTCCGAACGTGAACGGGTGGGCTCTCACACCGGTCAGCGTGGCCACCGCGGCCCCGTCGACGTACAGCGTGGCGTCACCGACCGGGGTGTGGCTGCCGTCGACTGTGCCGGTCCGGGCGTAACCCACACCCAGGATGTGGTCTCCCAGCGGCAGCGGGTCCGGGGCGATCACCCGTTGTTCGTCCTCTCCGAAGAAGTTGTAGACGAACTGCAACCGTCCGTCGTCGACGAACAACACGTAGCCGCCGTGGCCGGCCCCTGCTTGAACATCACCCCGCGGACGTCGGGGCTGCTGATGTTCACTTCGGCCAGCACCGAGAACGAGCGGCCGACGATGTTCACGCAGGCGCCCATCCCGACCGGCGCGGTGTTCGGGTAGTAGATGTAGCGCGGCCGGTCACCGGCCAGCGTGGGCCGCCAGCGGCCCAGCATCTCCCCCACGTTGAGGTCGGTCAGCGGCAAGCCGTTGTATTTCTCGGCCTCGCTGAACCACAGCTTCTGCAACTCGGCGAGCTTCTCAGGGTGTTCGGCCGCGAGGTCATGGCATTGGCTGCGGTCGTTCTCGATGTTGTACAGCTCCCAGCGGTCGTCCTCGAAGTGCGACCAGCCCGATGGCGAGGCGGGGTGCACCGCGCTGGCGAACCATCCCTTGTGCCAGATGCCACGAGTGCCCAGCATCGTGTAGAACTGGGTCTCCTTTGCGGTCCTTGCCGTCGGATCCTCCAGTGCCGCTTTGAAACTCACTCCGTCGAGTGGCTTCTGGACGATCCCCTTCACGGTTTCCGGCACGTCGATGCCAAGCAGCTCATAGATGGTCGGCGTGACGTCACTGACGTTGACGTAGTTGTCGCGAACTTCACCGTGTGCGGCAATTCCGTTGGGCCAGGAGATGATTGCGGTGTCGGCGATGCCGCCTTCATGCGAGGCGTAGCGCTTGTACAGCTTGTAGGGCGTATTGAACGCCATTGCCCACCCGATCGGGTAATGGCCGTAGGTAGTGGGACCGCCCAGTTCGTCGAAGAAACGCATGCTCTCTTCAACGGTGTCGATGTAGCCGTTGAAGAACTTGCCCTCGTTGACCGACCCGTTGGGGCCACCTTCGCCGCTGGCGCCGTTGTCGGAGATCACCACGATGATCGTGTTGTCCAACTGGCCGGATTCGTCCAGATAGTCCAGGATTCGGCCGATCTGGGCATCGGTGTAGGACAAGAAGCCGGCGAACACCTCGGCCATCCGGGAGAACAACCGCTTCTCCTCATCCGACAGCGATTCCCAGGGACGCACGGTGTCCCCCTCCGGCCAGGGCTGGCCGTCGGGTCCGGTGACGTCGTTGTACGGATTCACCGCGGACAGTTCGGTCTCCGGTGGCACGATGCCGAGCTTCTTCTGGTTCTCCAGGACGATCTCGCGGTAGCGCTCGTAACCCATGTCGAACGTTCCGGCATAGCGGTCGGCCCATTCCTTGAACACGTGGTGCGGGGCATGCCCGGCGCCCGGGCACAGATAGGTGAACCACGGCTTGTTCGGAGCGATCATCGTGGAGTCGCGGATGAACTCGATTGTCTTGTCCGCCAGGTCCTTAGAGAGGTGGTAGCCCTCCTCGGGAGTGGCCGGCGCCTCCACAGGGTGGCTGTCGTACATCAGCTCGGGGTACCACTGATCGGTCTCACCGCCCATGAAGCCGTAGAACCGCTCGAAGCCGCGCGACAACGGCCAGTGCCTGCGGGTCGCCGCGAGGCTGGACTCCTCGATCGGCGTGAGGTGCCACTTGCCCACGCAGTACGTGTTGTAGCCGCGCTCGGCCAACACCTCCGAAATCAATGCGGTGTCATCGGGGATCCGGCCGTTGATGCCGGGGAAACCATCGGTGAACTCCTCGACGGTCGCCATTCCGACGGTGGTCGAGTTCCGGCCGGTCAGCAGCGACGCCCTGGTTGGGGAACACAGCGCCGTGGTGTGGAACTGCGAGAGCCGAACGCCGCGCTCGGCGACCCTCGACATCGCCGGCATGGACACCAGCCCGCCGAAGCAGTCCCAGGTCGCGATGCCGATGTCATCCCACACCAGGTAGAGCACATTGGGCGCGTTGTCCGGGGCAGTGGGCGCCGCGTACGGGCCCCAGTCCGCCTCGGAATCTCGGATATCCAGCTCGATCTTGCCGTCGAACTCCGTGGTCATACGCGTTCCCCATTTCTCGAGGCTGCCGTGGGATGCCACGGCAGACACGAGTCTGACACGACGGCCACCAGACGCAAAGGCCCCCGACACGCCGGGCGTGCGGGGGCTTCTACGTCTGCTCGCGCAGAGAAATTACTTGGCGCGCTCGAGGACCTCGACCAGGCGCCAGCGCTTGGTCGCCGACAACGGGCGGGTCTCCATCAGGGAGACGCGGTCGCCGATACCGGCGTCACCGTTCTCGTCGTGCGCCTTGACCTTCGTCGTGGTCCGGATGATCTTGCCGTAGAGCGGGTGGCTCTTGCGAGACTCCAGCTCGACGACGATCGTCTTCTGCATCTTGTCACTGACCACGTAGCCGATGACCGTCTTGCGACGGCCGCGCGACTCCTCCGTGCGCTCAGTGTGGTTGGTGCCCTTTGTTTCTGCCATTACGATTCCTCACCAGCGGGTCCGGCGGCCAGACCCAGTTCACGTTCGCGCAGCACGGTGTAGATGCGCGCAATCTCCTGACGCACGGTGCGGAGCCGGCGATTGTTGTCCAGCTGCCCGGTGGCCATCTGGAAGCGCAGGTTGAACAGCTCTTCCTTGGCTTCCCGCAGCTTGTCGGTCAGCTCTTCTTCGGTGAGCTCACGCAGTTCACCGGCACTGATGCCTACGGCCATCAGAACTGCTCCTCTCGGGAAACGATGCGTGCCTTGATCGGCAGCTTGTGGATCGCGCGGGTCAGCGCTTCCTTGGCGATCTTCTCGTCCGGGTAGCTGATCTCGAACAGCACGCGACCGGGCTTGACGTTGGCCACCCACCACTCGGGCGAACCCTTGCCTGAACCCATGCGGGTTTCGGCGGGCTTCTTGGTCAGCGGACGGTCCGGGAAGATGTTGATCCACACCTTGCCGCCACGCTTGATGTGCCGGTTGATGGCGATACGAGCGGACTCGATCTGCCGGTTGGTGATGTAGGCGTGCTCCAGTGCCTGGATGCCGTAGTCACCGAACGACACCGAAGTTCCACCGCTGGCGATACCACGCTGCCTGGGGTGGTGCTGCTTGCGGTGCTTGACTTTACGGGGAATCAGCATGAGTTAGCTCTCCGTGTTTTCAGCGGCTGGCTCGACGGCCGGCGCCTCCGCGGTGACGGGAACCGCAGACTCCGCGGTCTCTTCACTGGCGGCACGACCGGCTTCGGTGCTCGTCGCGGTGGTGCCCGACGCACCGCTGCGGCGCGGGCGGGTGCCCGACGGACGCTCGCGGCGCGGGCGGTCTGCGGCGGGTGCGGCAGCGGCGAGCTCACGCTTGCCACCGACGATGTCGCCCTTGTAGATCCACACCTTGACGCCGATGCGGCCGAACGTGGTCTTGGCCTCGTACAGTCCGTAATCGATATCGGCGCGCAGCGTGTGCAGCGGCACCCGGCCTTCGCGATAGAACTCCGAGCGGCTCATCTCGGCGCCGCCGAGACGGCCCGAGCACTGCACCCGGATGCCCTTGACGTTGGGCTGCCGCATGGCCGACTGGATGGCCTTACGCATCGCGCGGCGGAACGCCACACGGTTGCTCAGCTGCTCGGCGACACCCTGGGCGACCAGCTGCGCCACCGACTCCGGGCTCTTCACCTCGAGGATGTTCAGCTGAACCTGCTTGCCGGTCAGCTTCTCCAGGTCGGCACGGATGCGGTCGGCCTCGGTGCCACGACGGCCGATCACGATGCCCGGACGCGCGGTGTGGATATCAACGCGGACCCGGTCACGGGTGCGTTCGATCTCCACGTCGGCGATCCCGGCGCGCTCGAGACCGGTGGCCAGCAGCCGGCGGATCGCCACGTCTTCCTTGACGTAATCCGCGTACTGCTTGTCGGCGTACCACCGGGACTTCCAGTCGGTGGTGATACCGAGCCGGAAGCCGTGGGGGTTGATTTTCTGGCCCACTACTCCGAGCCCTCCTTCGCTTCAGCGGAAGCCTTGGTCTTGGGAGCCGCCGTCTTGGTGGCGGCCTTGCTGGCCTGAGCGCGACGGGCGCGAGCGGCACTGGCCGACTTGGCCCCGGTGTTCTTGTCCTTCGGCGGCCGGCTCTCGACGATCACCGTGATGTGGCTGGTGCGCTTGCGGATTCGGTACGCGCGACCCTGCGCGCGCGGCCGGATGCGCTTGGCGGTCGGGCCCTCATCGGCGGTGATGGTCGCGACGACCAGAGTCGCCGGGTCCAGACCGTCGTTGTTCTGCGCGTTGGCGGCAGCGCTGGCGATCACCTTGGCGACCGGCTCGCTGGCCTGCTGCGGCGCCCAGCGAAGGATGTCGAGAGCTTCCTCGACACTCTTGCCGCGGACCAGGTTGATCACCCGGCGAGCCTTACTCGCCGAGATCCCGATGTGGCGCGCGATGGCTGTCGCAGACGGGTATTCGGTGGTTGCAGTCGTCATCGCCGCTTACTCTTCCGGTCGTCCTTGATGTGACCTTTGAACGTGCGCGTCGGTGCGAACTCGCCCAGCTTGTGGCCGACCATGGCCTCGCTGACGAACACCGGCACATGCTTGCGACCGTCGTGGACGGCGAAGGTGTGACCGATGAAGTCAGGGATGATGGTCGAACGACGCGACCAGGTCTTGATGACCTGCTTGGTGTTCTTCTCGTTCTGGACGTCGACCTTCTTGAGCAGATGGTCGTCGACGAACGGACCCTTCTTCAGACTGCGTGGCATGTCTTAATCTCCTGCCTAGCGCTTCTTGCCGGTGCGCCGGCGTCGGACGATGAGCTTGTCGCTCGGCTTGTTGGGCTTGCGGGTACGGCCCTCGGGCTTACCCCACGGGCTGACCGGGTGGCGACCACCGGATGTCTTGCCCTCGCCACCACCATGCGGGTGGTCGACCGGGTTCATCACCACGCCACGGACGGTGGGGCGCTTGCCCTTCCACCGCATGCGGCCGGCCTTGCCCCAGTTGATGTTCGACTGCTCGGCGTTGCCGACCTCGCCGACGGTGGCGCGGCAGCGCACGTCGACGCGGCGAATCTCACCCGAGGGCATACGCAGGGAGGCGTAGGCGCCTTCCTTACCGAGCAGCTGGATGCTGGCACCGGCCGAGCGGGCCAGCTTGGCACCGCCACCGGGACGCAGCTCCACCGCGTGGATCAGCGTGCCGGCGGGGATGTTGCGCATCGGCAGGTTGTTGCCGGGCTTGATGTCGGCGTTGGCACCCGACTCGATGACGTCGCCCTGCTTGAGACCCTGCGGGGCGAGGATGTAGCGCTTCTCGCCGTCCAGGTAGTGCAGCAGTGCGATGTTCGCGGTGCGGTTGGGGTCGTACTCGATGTGAGCGACCTTGGCGTTGACGCCATCTTTGTCGTTACGCCGGAAGTCGATCACCCGGTAGGCACGCTTGTGCCCGCCGCCCTTGTGGCGGGTGGTGATTCGGCCGTGGGCGTTACGACCGCCAGTGCTGTGCAGCGGGCGGATCAGCGACTTCTCCGGAGTCGAGCGAGTGATCTCGGAGAAATCGGAGACGCTGGCACCGCGGCGACCGGGGGTCGTCGGCTTGTACTTGCGAATTCCCATTATCTATTCCTGAGTTCTATCTGCAGTCGTTCCCGCCGGTCAGGCGGGAGCTCCGAATAGGTCGATCGGCTTGCTGCCGGGGGCCAGGGTCACGATCGCGCGCTTGGTGCTCTTGCGCTGTCCGTAGCCGGCGCGGGTGCGCTTGCGCTTGCCCTGCCGGTTCAGCGTGTTCACCGAGTCGACCTTCACCTTGAAGATCTTCTCGATGGCGATCTTGATCTGCGTCTTGTTCGAGCCGGGAGCGACGACGAACGTGTAGACGTTGTCCTCGATCAGTCCGTAGGACTTCTCGGAGATGACCGGCGCCAGGATGATGTCGCGGGGGTCGGTGATGGTTGCCATTAGACCGACGCTCCTTCTTTTTCGTCCTTGGTATTCGCGCTGATGTACGCGTTCAGGGCCTCGACCGAGAACACCACGTCGTCAGCGTTGAGCACGTCGTACGTGTTCAGCTGGTCCGGCGAGATCACATGCACACCGGGCAGGTTGCGCACGCTCTTCGCGCCGACCTCGTCGGTGCGGCCGATGACGATCAGGACCTTGCGGCGGTCGGTCAGCGCGGCCAGGAACGCCTTGGCGCTCTTGGTCGACGGGGTCTGCCCCTCGAGCACCTCGGTGATCGCGTGGATCCGCTCGTTGCGGGCCCGGTCCGACAGCGCGCTGCGCAGTGCGGCGCGGATCATCTTCTTCGGGGTCCGCTCGCTGTAGTCGCGGGGCTGCGGGCCGTGCACCACGCCACCACCGGTGAACTGCGGTGCGCGGGTCGAACCCTGGCGGGCGCGACCGGTGCCCTTCTGCCGGTACGGCTTCTTGCCGCCGCCGGAGACCTGAGCGCGAGTCTTGGTGGCGTGCGTGCCCTGCCGCTTGGCAGCCAGCTGCGCAGTCACCACCTGATGCATCAACGCAATGTTGGGTTCCACGTCAAAAAGGTCAGCCGGTAGTTCAACCGTGCCGTCCGTCTTGCCGCCCGGAGTGCGAACGTCAATCTTCAGAGTCACTTCTCACCTCGTTTGACTGCCGTGCGAACCATCACGAGCCCGCCGTTGACGCCGGGGACCGCACCTTTGATCAGCAGCACGCCGTTCTCGGCATCGACCTTGTGCACCACCAGGTTCTGCGTGGTGACGCGATCGCTACCCATGCGGCCGGACATCCGGGTGCCCTTGAAGACGCGACCCGGGGTGGCGCAGCCACCGATCGAGCCCGGCCGGCGGTGCACAGCCTGTGCACCGTGGCTGGCGCCCTGGCCCTTGAAGCCGTGACGCTTCATGGTGCCGGCGAAGCCCTTGCCCTTGGAAGTGCCGGTGACGTCGACGTAGGCGCCGTCGGCGAAGATCTCCGCCGTCAGCTCCTGACCGACCTCGTAGTCGGCGGCAGCGGCCTCATCATCGAGGCGCAGCTCGGCCAGGTGCCGGCGCGGGTTGACCCCGGCGGCGGCGTACTGACCGGTGACCGGCTTGTTGACCTTGCGGGGGCTGATCTCGCCGTAGGCGAGCTGCACAGCGCTGTAACCGTCACGCTCGGGCGTGCGGATGCGGGTCACCACGTTGGGTCCGGCCTTGACGACCGTGACCGGGACGACCCGGTTGTTTTCGTCGAACACCTGGGTCATGCCCAGCTTGGTGCCCAGAATGCCTTTTCGTGCCATTTGTTCGTCGACTCCCCTACTACTGGATGTTCACGTCGACGCTCGCCGGCAGATCGATGCGCATGAGAGCGTCAACGGTCTTCGGCGTCGGGTCGAGGATGTCGATGAGTCGCTTGTGCGTGCGCATCTCGAAGTGCTCCCGCGAGTCCTTGTACTTATGCGGTGAGCGGATGACGCAATACACGTTCTTTTCCGTCGGCAGCGGCACCGGACCAACCACGCTCGCACCGGTACGGGTGACCGTCTCCACGATCTTGCGCGCCGAGGCATCAATCGCCTCGTGGTCGTAGGCCTTGAGCCTGATGCGGATCTTTTGTCCCGCCACGCTTCTCCTACCTTCACTCCTGCTTGGTCCCATGGAGGGACACGGTGGTCTTTGCGCTGGCCCGAAGGCTTCACGCTGGCTGTCGCCGCCGCTCTTTACCTGTCCTGGTGCTCCGGCCCCCGCGGTCGGGTGTGTCGCCCTAGCGCGGCCCCGAAGGCGCGGTCAAAAACCGTCACACTCCGAGGGTGGGACCGGAAGCGCCCGTTCGGGCGCCGGTCGTATGCCTCGGGCGGACGCTCCCAGATGGGGGCGAAACCGGCTCAAGGCAACCCGAACAGTATGCCCTAGATCGCGGCACCAGCCAAATTCGCCCGGAGCACCAGCTAAACTCGCCCGAACCCTGGTAGCGGGTCAGTTTGGCGGTGTTGCGCGACACCCCCGGACAACCGGGATCAAGGCGGCGTACCGGGCAATTGTGCCCCGCGGGCTTACCCGGCCGGATCCGGGGTGGTGATCGGGGGGCCCGGAACAAACTGACCGACGTTCCCAGGTACCACACTCCGGTGGCGGCGACAGGCAGCAACGTCCCCCACCCGCCTTCGATGGAGAACGGGCCGTCACTGAGGAACACGCTCAACGTCCCCACCACATTGACCACCGCAGCGATGACCGCCAGCCAGCCGGTCCACCGCGGCAACATGGGGTGCGAAAACACGCAGCCCGCGTAGCCGGTCGCCGCGAGAGCGACGATGAAGCCGCACAGCGCCAACAAGACCAGACTGAAGTCCCCTCCCACCGCGCGCACCGCTGAGGCGGACAGCTCATGGGCGGCTCCCGCAGCGACGATCCGGATCGACATCGACACGAAGGACAGCGCGGCGACGGCCACTGTGCCGACGAAGAACAGATCGCCGAGATGACGACCGCCCGGTGCGGTGTGAAGCAGCCGGCGGACCGCGACCGCGAACCAGATGACCAACCCGGTCGCCAACGCATAGAGCCAGCCCTGCAGGACGACCTGGCTGTGGTGGTCGATGAAGAATCGTTGGACGGTCTGGTTGCTGGCCTCAGGTCCCGGGGGTTGACCCGTCAGCAGCGCGGCCACAACGGTGGCGATCACAAATGCGATGCCGGCGCTGCCGCCGGTGCGATCCAAACGAGAGTTGTCCATCGTCGCCCCCCCGGATAGTTAGGCCCCTTGCCGGACGATACGTCCGACCGTTGGGCCGTCGGCCGGTTTCTGCACTCAAATACGTGACAGTTACTGCCATATCGGCATACGATGCCGCGCATGTATCGCGTCATTCAGTGGGCAACCGGCGGTGTGGGCAAGGCCGCAATCCAGGGCGTACTGCGCCACCCCGAACTCGAACTCGTCGGCTGCTGGGTTCACAGCGCCGACAAGCACGGCCGCGACGTCGGCGAGGTCATCGGCGAGGCCCCGATCGGAGTGGCGGCCACAACCGACATCGACGAGCTGCTGGCGTTGGACGCCGACTGCGTCATGTACTCCCCTTGCTGCCCGACGACGCGGTCGTCGCCAAAATCCTGCGTTCCGGCAAGAACGTGGTGACCCCGGTCGGCTGGGTCTACCCGGACCGGGAGAACCCCGCGGTGCAGGCCCTCGAGGAGGCGTGCGCCGCAGGCAACGCCACGTTGCACGGCTCCGGTATCCACCCCGGCGGCATCACCGAGCGGTTCCCATTGATGATCTCCGCGCTGACCGCCGCCATCACCCATGTCCGAGCCGAGGAGTTCTCCGACATCCGCACCTACAACGCACCCCTGGTCGTGCGGGAGGTGATGGGATTCGGCCTGACGCCAGAACAAGCGATGAGCGGACCCATTGCCGCGCTGCTGGAGGCCGGCTTCAAACAATCGGTGCGCATGGTCGCCGACCAGTTGGGCTTCCGGTCCGATCCGCGCATCCGCTCCACGCAGGAGGTCGCCGTCGCCGTCACCGGAACCGACGAGCTGGTGGTTCCGATGGAGGCAGGGACGGTGGCCGCTCGCCGTTTCAAGTGGCAGGCGATCGTCGACGACGAGCCGGTCGTCACCGCCGCGGTCAACTGGCTGATGTGCGACGTGGAACTCGACCCACCGTGGACGCTCGGCGAGGAGGGTGAGCGGTTCGAGGTCGAGGTCACCGGTGACTGCGACGTGTCGCTGACTTTCAAAGGGCTGCAACCGGAAACGGTCGAGGAGGGGCTCAAGCGCAATCCGGGTGTGGTGGCCACTGCCAACCACTGCATCAGCGCCATCCCCTATGTCTGCGAAGCCGGCCCCGGCATCAAGACGTATCTCGATCTGCCGCTGATCGCCGGCCGGGCTGCGCCGCACCTGGCCAGATGACCGCGGAAAGCCTTCGGGATCTTCGGTTTTCGCACCTGGTGGTCGGGGTCACCGACATGGACCGGGCACTGGAGTTCTACCGGGGGCTGCTCGGCATGGACGTGGTGTTCGACCAGACCATGGCCGGCGAGCCGTTCGACCATGCGCTGGGCGGCGGTGAGGGGAACCAAGGCCGGGTGGTGGGCGGGCTGATCGGTGGAGTGATGATCGAGCTGCTGTCACTGGGTGCGGAGCGTCGCCCGGTGAAGCGGTCGTTCGTCGGCAATCAGAACATCTCGCTGTCGGTCACCGACCTCGACGACATCTACCGGCAGGTGCAGGCCGCGGGGTTCACGCCGGATCAGGCTCCGTTCGACATCGCCGGCGTTCGGATGTTCTTCGTCAAGGATCCCGACGGAACAGCAGTGGAATTCATCGAGTACCCAGGTACTGCACGCACATCGGAGGAGTTGCATCGTGGTGTCCCCTGAGGCGACCTATTGGCATCCGGGTTCACTGAGCGGCCACCGGGTGATCGTCACCGGAGCGGCGCGGGGGTTGGCCGCGGAATCAGCGCGGCGCTACTCGAACGCGGCGCCTCGGTGTTGATGGTCGACCGCGACCCGGGGGTGATCGGCGTCGCCGGAGCCCTGTGCGATGACCAGCACGCTGTGCCGCTTGTGGCCGACCTGTGCGACCACTCCAGCTATCAGCACATCGTCGATGTCGCAGTCGAATCGTTCGGCGGGATAGACGGTTTGATCAACAACGCGATCGCCACCGATGAACCCAAGCCGTTCACCGACATCACGATGGCGGACTACGATCTCGTCTTCGACATCGGCCCGCGGGCCACCTTCTTCCTGATGCAGGCCGCCTACCCGGTATTGAAAGCCGGCGGCGGCGGGTCCATCGTGAACTTCGGCTCCGGCAGCGGCACCGGCGGACAGAAGTCGTTCGGGGCCTACGCCGGAGCCAAAGAAGCGATTCGCGGTATGTCGAAAGTCGCTGCGCTGGAATGGGGTGTCGACAACATCCGGGTGAACGTGGTGTGCCCCTTCGCCAACTCCGACGGCGTCGCGGGATGGAGCGACGCACACCCCGACATCTACAACAAGATCGTCAAAGGTGTACCGCTGCGCCGCATCGGCGACACCCACGCCGACATCGGCGCGGTGGTGGCCTTCCTGATCAGCCGCGACGCCTCGTACATGACCGCCCAGACCATCAACATCGACGGCGGGATGGGAACCTACCGGTGAGCAGCCCGCCCGCCGAGCGGCCGCCGACCCTACGGGACCGGCAGCGGGCGCAGGTGCGCGCCGATATCCACGCCGCGGCCTACCGACTTTTCGCCGCACGGGGATTCGGCAATGTCACCACCGACGACATCGCCGCCGAGGCATCGGTGTCACCGCGAACGTTCTTCCGCCACGTCGCGACCAAGGAGGATCTGCTGCTCGGGGCCGTGCAGCGCGGCAACGCCGCGATCGCATCGCTGCTGGTGCGTCGCCCGCGCGACGAGGCCCCCGATGCCGCCCTTGCTGCCGCGATCGTCAGCCGGGTCGGGTCATTCGAGGACGTTGACCTGGAGAACTGGCGGGCGGCGATCCTGACCGCGCCCGAATTGCTCGACCGGGCGACGCTGCTGTCGACCGCGGATCGCGACCAGATGATCCAACTCGTGGCTGCGCGTATGGACGCCGACCCCACCGAGGATTTGCGCCCCGGGCTGCTGGTTCAATTATCCTTTGCAGCAGCGGATTTCGCCTTCCAGCAGTGGGTGAGGAATCGCGGAGACCGGCGTCGGCCACTGGCAGCCGATGTCGCCGAAGCGCTGGCGGTGGTGGCCCACCCCCGCTGGAGCGGCTAGCGCGTCCCGTTGCGGGTCGTCCAGAACGGGCACTGGTGCCGCGAGCTGAAGTCGGTGGTGACCGTCAAGTCACCGGTCTGCAGCGATATTCGCTTGCCGGTGGCCTCGCCCGCGCCGAACTCGGGCCAGTCCGGCAACCCCGACACCTCCGGAGAACCGGTCTTCACGAACTGGCTCCAGTAAGCGACCATCTGGTCGGACAGCACGCGTTGCGCCGGGTCCAGCGGCCGGGCACCGCCGACGTCGAACAGATACCGCAACTCCAGTGAGTGGCTGGCCCCCACCGGGAACGGAGCCGCGAGCAGTGGGTCGGGTGCGGGCGCCGTGCGGTCGTTGAACTCGTAGGCGTACACCGACCGGGTGTGCGCCAAACCGGACGCGATTCGGTCTGAGGGACAAGCGAATACGCTGTCGGTGACCGCCGCGGAGTACGCCAGGCCGACACTGCCGCCGTACCGGTCAAGCGGATAGCGCTCGGCGACCGCGGCGGCGTCCGCGCCGAACGTCTTCGCCATCAACTGCGGGTAAGGCGGCAGCTGCCGCTCCTTGAGGTACTGGATGGCGGCGAACATCGCGAACTCGTCGCCGTTGCTGCCGACGAGCACCGGCATCCGAGGCACTCGGTTCGACGCGAACGCGATCATCGGGTCGACCGGTAACCGGTCGGTACCGGTGACCGGACCGGTCAGCTTGTCGGGGCCGAACCCGACATAGAGCGGGGCGCGTTGCAGGGCCTCGGTCGGCAGGGCTCGCAAGCACGCCGCCACCGCGGCGGGATCGGTGCAGCCCGCCGCGGCCGCGTACTCGGCACTGACCTGTTGGGCGGTGGGCCGATCCGCCTGCGCCTGGCACGGTCCGCTCTGCAGGATCGCGGCACGGAACAAGCCCGCCGATTCGGGTGCGATTAGGTGGTCGCACACCGACATCGCACCCGCCGATTCACCGGCGATCGTGACTTTGGTTGGGTCACCACCGAACTCGGCGATGTTGTCGCGCACCCACCGCAGCGCGGCCTGTTGATCGGCCAGGCCGTAGTTGCCGACGTCGCCGTCCGGGCTCAGCGCGGGATCCGCCAGGAACCCGAGGGTCCCCAGCCGGTAGTTGACGGTGACGACGACGATGTCGCCCTGGGTCGCCATCCAGCGTGCGTCGTAGATGTCGGCACTGCCGTTGAGAAAGCCACCACCGTGAATCCACACCATGACCGGCTTCTGATGGGAGCGGCTCGCACCGTCAGGGGTCCAGACGTTGAGGTTGAGGCAGTCCTCGCCCGTAGGCCGCCCGTAGTCGGGGTCGTAGGTGGTGTCCTGGATACACCGCAGGCCCGGTGTGGTGGCATCACGCACGCCGGGCCAGGGTGCCGCGGGCTGCGGCGGTTGCCAGCGCAGTGGCCCCACCGGCGCGGCCGCGTAGGGGATGCCGTTGAAGACCCGAAACCCGGGGGCGACGACGCCGCGCAGCGCACCGGCCGCAGTCTGCACCACAGCCGGCCCCGGTGCGGCGGCCGCGGCGACCTGAGGTTGCGGCTCACTGCTGTTCCGCGCGCATGCGGCCACCACCAGGACCATGAGCAGCACCATCGCGCGCCGCAGTCGTCGGCTCCTCGATTGGTGTGGCACGAGAATCGAGCCTACGCGGCGGGCCGCCCGATCCATGACCTGGCATTTCGTGCGATTTGCCTGCGACCTGGCAGAATCCGCGCCAAACTAGGAACCTGACACCCGTCAAGTTTCTGGTATGAGTGAGCGAGGAGACCCGATGACCCCACGGATCATGGACAAGGCGGCCCGGGTTCTGGCCAGTCCGCTGGGCTACACCGATGAGAAGCGGATGCACGAGTCGCTTACTCACCTGCGTGCACATGCCCCCGTGTCGTGGGTCGAGGCCGAGGGATACCGCCCGTTCTGGGCGATCACCAAGCACGCCGACATCATGGACATCGAGCGTCAGAACGATTTGTTCACCAACGATCCGCGGCCACTGCTGGCGATCGCCGAAGCCGACGACGTATTGCGCGCGCAGATGGAAGCCGGGATCGGCCTGCGCACGCTGATTCACATGGACGACCCGCTGCACCGCGACATGCGCAAGATCGGTGCCGACTGGTTCCGACCGAAAGCCATGCGCGCGTTGAAGACCCGCTGCGACGAGCTGGCCAAGATCTATGTCGACAAGATGCTCGAGCAGGGGCCCGAGCTCGACTTCGTGCAGGAGATCGCGGTCAACTACCCGCTTTACATCATCCTGTCGCTGCTGGGCCTGCCGGAATCGGACTTCCCGCGGATGCTCAAGCTCACCCAGGAGATGTTCGGCGGCGACGACGAGGAGTTCCAGCGCGGCGGCAAGACCGACGACATGCTCGCGGTGCTGCTGGACTTCTTCAACTACTTCAATGCGTTGACCGCCTCGCGCCGCGAAAACCCCACCGAGGACCTCAGCTCGGCGATTGCGAACGCCACGATCAACGGAGAACCGTTGTCCGACATGGACACCGCCTCCTACTACGTCATCGTCGCCAGCGCCGGCCACGACACCACCAGCGCCGGAATCGCCGGCGGGCTACTGGAACTCATCCGCAACCAGGACGAGCTCACACGCCTGCAGAAGGATCCGGGACTGATGGGCACCGCGGTCGAGGAGATGATCCGCTGCATCGTGCCGGTCAAGGAATTCATGCGCACCGCCCAGGCCGACACCGAGGTCCGCGGCGTTCCCATCGCCAAAGGCGAAGCCGTCCTGCTGTCCTACGTCTCGGCCAACCGCGACGAAGAGGTGTTCGCCGACCCGATGCGCTTCGACGTCAGCCGCGACCCCAACAAGCACCTGTCCTTCGGCTACGGCGTGCACTTCTGCCTCGGCGCCGCCCTGGCCCGCATGGAGATGAACAGCTTCTTCACCGAACTCGTCCCGCGCATCAAGTCCATCGAACTCGCCGGCGAACCCGAACTCATGGCCACCACCTTCGTCGGCGGCCTCAAACGCCTGCCGATTCGCTACTCGCTGAAGTGATTTCACCAATCCGGTGGACGGCCAGAAAGCCGTCCACCGCGGCGCGGGCGCACTCGCGGTAGTCGAAGTCGGCGAGCGTACTGATCCGACCGGCAACCAGCGGGCCGATCAACAGCATGATGGCCTGCGCGCGATCGACCTCGCCGAGTTCACGCCGGGCGTCGGGGCTGTCGAAGATCGCGTCGAACGGTGCGCCGTACTGCTGGGCGACCCGCTCCCGCAGGGTGCGCACCTCCGGGCTGTCCGCGTCCTCGGTCTTGCCGGGCAGGTGCTCCATGTCCGGACCCAGCGCCAGCCAATAGGTCGCCGACAGCAAGGCCGGGGTCTCCGAGATGAGGTCGGCCTGCGCCTGCAGCAGCGCCAGCAGGCGCTCCCGCAATGTCCCGGTCTCCGGCGGCATCGGGGCGGGCGGGATCAGGCTGTGGAACGCGGCGGCCAGCAGGTCGTTCCCGCTGGGAAAGTGCCGGTACAGGGTTGCCCTGGCGACGTTGGCGCCGCGCGTGACGGCGTCGACAGTGACCGCGCTGGGGCCACCCGTGCGCAGCAATGCCGTTGCGGCGTCCAGTAACCGCGCGCGTGAACGCGCAGGTCTGGGGTCGCTGCGTCGGCTTGCCATGAATTGAATCCTCCCGGGTGCCGGTCAGCACGTTTGAATATTTTTGAGACGGATAGTCCCATAGTTGGACCTGCGACCGAAGGAAGGCTCCTGCGTGGACACCTTGATCCGGCCCGACAAGGGTACCGATAGCCGACTCCGGGACGTCTCGACTCTGCGGCGAACGTGGACACTGACGGTCGCCTGCCTGGGCGTCGCGCTGGTTATCTCCTCGATGATCGCCCTCAACACCGCACTCGGCGACATCGCCGTCTCGACGTCGGCCAACCAATCCCAGCTGACCTGGGTCGTCGACAGTTACACCCTCGTGCTGGCCTGCCTGCTGCTTCCGGCCGGGGCCATCGGTGACCGGTACGGCCGCCGCGGAGCCCTGTTGATCGGCCTGGCCATTTTCGCGCTGGCATCGGTGGCGCCGATCTTCTTCGACTCACCGATTCAGATCATCGCCGCCCGAGCGGTAGCGGGCGCGGGCGCTGCGTTCGTCATGCCGGCCACCCTGTCCCTTCTCACGGTGGTCTATCCGAAGTCGGAACGCACCAAGGCGGTCGGCATCTGGGCGGCGGTGGCCGGCAGCGGCGCAGTGCTCGGAATGTTGGGTTCCGGTGTGTTGCTGCATTTTTGGTCGTGGCAGTCGATCTTCTGGGCGCTGGCCGGAGCCGGCGTGCTGTTGTTCGCGCTGACCTGGACGGTCAGCGATTCCCGCGACGCCTCGACTCCCCCGCTCGACTGGCCCGGCGCGGTACTGATCGCAGGCGCCGTCGCGGTGTTGGTGTTCGGCATCGTCGAGGCGCCCCAACGGGGCTGGTCGGATCCGCTGGTGATCTGCTGCATCGTTGCGGGGCTGGCGCTGGCGGTGGCATTCGGCGTCCTCGAGGTCCACCGCACACATCCGCTGCTCGATGTATCCCTGTTCCGCCGAGCCGATTTCGCCACCGGCGCGGCCGCGATCACGGTGTTGTTCCTGGCCAACTTCGGGTTCATGTTCCTTGTCATGCAGTACACGCAGCTGATCTTGGGATACTCGGCGTTGCAAACCGCGATGGCGTTGACCCCTCTGATATTCCCGTTGGCCGTTCTGTCCGTGACGTCGTCGTGGTATCTGCCGCGGCTGGGTCTGCGCACGGTCGTCTTCACCGGATTGATCTTCCTGACAGCCGGATTCGTCTGTCTGCTGACCCTGCGGGTCGACTCGTCCTACGTCGGCCTGGCCTGGCCGCTGCTGGTACTGGCCACCGGGGTCGGGCTGTGCACCGCGCCGACCACCTCGGCCATCATGAACGCCGCACCCGACGACAAACAAGGTGTGGCGTCGGCGGTCAACGACACTGTCCGCGAGATCGGCGCCGCACTGGGTATCGCCCTGGCGGGCTCGGTGCTGGCCGGCCAGTACACCCACCGTCTCGGCGACCAACTGGCGGCGTTCCCGCCACCGGTGCGACAGGCCGCCGGTGGGTCGCTGGCCGAAGCGCTGGCGGTGTCCACCCGGCTGGGGCCTGCAGGCGCGCAGGTGGCCGACATCAGCAAGTCGGCCTTCCTGCACGCAATGCAGAGCTCGATCGTGGTGCTCTCGATTCTCGTCGCTGTCGCCGCCGTGCTGATCGGGCTGTGGGCTCCCGGCCGTGACGGTCGGCAACTGCGGATCGTCCGAAAGTTAACCGGTCGAGACGAATTCGGCGGCGCGGTGCCCGATCATCGCGATCGTCGCGTGGGGGCCGCGGCTGGTGATGCGGGGCAGGACTGAGCCGTCCACCACCCAGAGATTGTCGATCCCCCGCACCCGGCACCGCGGATCGACGACGGCGTGCTCGTCGGTGTCGAGACCCATCGGAGCCGTACCGCAGAGATGCTGGGACGTCGACCACATCGGTTCACCGAGGTGTGTCGTGGTTCCGAATATCTCGGCGGCGTAGTCGCAGCCGCGCCGTAAAGCGGCGGTATCCTCGCCCGCGCTGTCGTAATGGTGCTCGATCAACGGGGCGACCATCGGGTCGACGGACTGTAGCGAGACGCGCCCGCTGGCCCGGGGACTCATCAGCGCCACCCCGAGGTGGGGCCAGTCGGGACGGCCGGCGGTGCCATCGCCGACCATGGCGATGAAACCACCTGTGTATGGCCGAATCTCGAGACCATCGATGACCAGCACCACCTCGAGCACGGGCCGCTGCGGGGCGACGGTCCAGGTTGTCGGCAGTACCCACTCCGGGTGGTCCCAGGTTCGCTGCCCCACCGACAGATCGGCCGACACCGCGATGCCGAGGTCCAGCAGGTCCGCGGCGGGGCCGATGCCCGAGAGCATGAGGAGTTGCGCCGAGGAGATGGCACCCGCCGAGAGCACCACGCGGTCGGCTTCCACCACGCCCGGCCCGTTCGGACCGACGGTCTCGACCCCGACCGCGCGACCGCCAGACAGCCGGACACGCAGGACTCGGGTGCGCGGCAGCACGGTCAGATTGGGGCGGGCGGCGGCGGGTTCCAGGAAGGCCGCGCCGGGGCCGCTGCGCACACCGTCGACGATGTTCAGCGGCACCGCCCCGATGCCGGGTGGCGCATTCTCCCCGGTGGGCTCGGCGTTGAGGTCGGGTAGCCAGCGCAGCCCGGCGGCCTGGGCGGCGTCGACGAAAGCTGCTGTGCTGCCCACGATTTCGTTGGTGCGCCGGATGGCGATGGGACCACCGTCAGCACGGTCGGGGAAGTCCAGGTCGGTCTGAATGGCGCGGTAGTGCGGTCTGACCTCGCTCCATGACCAGCCGGGCACGGCGGGCCCGTCGAAGTCGACAGGCAACGCCCGGCAGAAGTAGCCACCGTTGACCGCACCGGAGCCTCCCACCGTCAAACCGCGGACGATGTCGGCGTCCCGGGGCGGATCGTCCGTCAGGCGGGTGCGGTAGCGCTGGGCCAGCGGGCTCGCGGCGCCGATCGGCAGTTGCAGGCCGTTGCGGGTGAGGTCCCGGACACCCGGTTCGTCGGGGCCGAGGCCGGCTTCGACGACGGTGACCCGGCACGACGGGTCTGCCGAGAGTCGCTCGGCCAGCACAGATCCGGCGCTGCCGGCACCGACGATCAGGACGTCGCTGCGGGTGATGTGGTCGGCCACCGAGTCAGGTTTTGATCTGCGGCTTCAGCGGCCGCAATGTGCGCTCGCGGATGACACCCGTCCACAGCCCCGCACCGTAGGCCAGGTCGTCGAGGCGCTTGAGCAAGAGGTAGGCGAAGAGCCCGATCGGTTTGCCCTCGACATCGGTGCTGCGATTGCGGGTGATCCAGTCCTGCACCCCGTCGAGCACCGCGGCGACCAGGATCGCCTGCCGGCACCGGCGGGAGAGCAGGGCCGCGACCAACGCCAGCGGCCAGTAATGCCGACAAACCGCCGCCGACAGCTGCAGGGCGGCGGCGCCGATACCGCGCAGAGCCAGGACAATCACCTCGGATATGCCTGCGTCGGTGTTCTGCATGGCCTTGGCCGTGCGGCGGGTGGTCACCCCGGCGAACACCAGCGAGGCCAGATAGCCGCCCACCGAGCCCATGGCCATCAACAGCCACACCAGCAGGCTCCACGCCGAAATCACCACCGGGGCCATCTTGTCCGGGTGCCGGATCGACAACGGAGCTGCAGAGCTGCCATAGAACGCCTTGCGACCCAGCCACTCTCGCATCTGAGTGCGGTGCTCGTGGGCGACCAGCGCGATAGGTTCGTAGCGCAGCCGGGAGCCCGACTCGATCAACCGCCAGCACAGGTCCACATCTTCACCCGAGGGCAGGGTCTCGTCGAAACCACCGACCTCGAGCAGCGCCGAACGCCGGCAGATGATCGCCGCACTGGGAACGTAGGAGACCCGGCCGTAGGGCATCACCGGAGCCTCGCGCTCACCGAGGTCCAGCGAGGAGCGCACCGCCTCGTAACGGGCGACCAGCTGATCGCTGTGCCCGAGCCCGACGATGCGCGGGGCTACCAGCGCCACCGCGGGATCGCAGAAGTGACCCAGCAGCGCCTCGAGCCAGCCCCGTCGCGGCACGACATCGGAGTCCAGGAAGGCAACGAAATCGGTTGCGCAAGAGGCAAGTCCGGTGTTACGAGCAGCCGCCGGACCCTTGCTGCGCGAGTGGCGCACCACCTCGACATCACAGCGGGCACCGACGAAATCGTCGGGCTGAACCGGCATCTCAGATCCGTCGTCGACGACCACCACCCGCATACCGCGCAGGGACATGATCAGCCGATAGAGTCCAAAGGGGTTGTTGCGCACCGGAATAACCACGGTGACATCACGGTGCGAGGGACCGCCCGCGGGGCGGGGATGGGCGACGGTGGCGTCGAGCAGCGTGCGGGCCAACTGGGCGCTCACCGCGTCGCGCACCTCGAGGCGTCCGCCGTCCAGCAAGGTCTGGGCCGCCGGCGCCAGGCGCAGCAGCCGGGTCGGTGAACCCCCGAGCAGGGCCGAGCCCTCGGCGAGTGTGCGCACCCGACGATCGACCTGTACCGCGAAGCCGTCGGGCAACCGCGGCTGGGTCATATCAGCAGCCCGTCATCGGCCGGGCGCCACCGGCCGACACGTCGCGAGCAATCGGCGACCATCTGCGCGAAGATGCGCTCACCCTCGACCGGAGTCGCCGTCGTCGGGTCGCCCAGCACGCCCACCTCACTCACCGCGGCCACCCCCCGAGACGCATCTGCGGCAAAAGGGTAGCCAGTGGGGCCCTGTTCCCGCTACACCAGGCATCGGTGTGGACGTCCGCCGGCGAAATATGTAGCAATACAGACGTTTCCGTATGGCCGGCGTGGGCGTCCCCGCCCTCGGCGATGCACGGGCACCAGGCGGCGTCGCGGCCTTCGGTGCGCAGCAGGCGCACCGCCGAGCGCATGGCTTCCAGGTTGCCACCGTGACCGTTGACGAAGACCACCCGTCGTGCCCAGCCACACGCCGAACGGCCGTATTCGACCAGCACGGTCGTCAGCGCCGCGGTGCCGATCGACACCGTCCCGGCAAAGCCCTCATGCTCGCCGGACGCGCCGTAGGCGATCGCGGGCGCGAGCAGATACTGATCACGACCGGAACCGTTGAGGTCTTCGGTGGCGGCCCGGGCCACCGCGGTGGCGATGCGGGTGTCGGTGTCCAGCGGCAGGTGCGGGCCGTGCTGCTCGGTCGAACCGACCGGGATCAAGATCGTGGGCGAGGTATCGCGAAGCTGACTCGATGTCGAGTTGCCCAGCTCGCTCCGGAAAGCCACGCGCCGATGGTAGGCCGAATTCACCTGCTGTGCGCCAATTGTTCGAGGAGAAGACGGATTTCTTTCGCAATCGGGACGGCGGTGCCCACCGGGAGCGTTCACCGTCGTCCCGTCAGTCACGCCAGCACCAGAGGCTTGGTTATGGCGGGGTCAGTGCGGCCCGCCGCCGGGCACTCCGAGCGCCCGGACGAAGCCGTCCGGCACCAAGATGTCCTCGGCCGTCAGGTCGTGAACCGACGCCTTCCCCAGCCCCCGCAGAGCCGAGTCGATGCCACCGGTCAGGATGTCGAGGACGTTCTCCACACCCGCCTGACCGTTGGCGGCCAGGCCCCACAGGTAGGCACGGCCGATCATGACCGCGCGGGCGCCCAGCGCCAGGGCCTTGACGACGTCGCTGCCCCGGCGGACACCGCCGTCCAGCAGCACCTCGACCTGGTCGCCGACCGCGTCCGCGATGGCAGGCAGCGCCCGGATCGACGCCGGCGTGCCGTCCAGGTTGTTGCCACCGTGGTTGGACACCGAGATCGCCGAAACGCCAGCATCCACAGCGCGTTTGGCGTCATCGATCCGCATGACACCCTTGAGCATGAACGGTCCGCCCCACAGCTCGCGCAGCCAGGCGATATCGTCCCAGGTGGGCGGGGGCGTGCCCATCCACTGCCCGTAAGCGTCGAAGAACGCCGGACCGGCCTCGCCCCTACCGGCCTGGTTCGGCACCGACAGGGCCGGCGGGCGCAGGGTCTTGGCCCACTGGTAGAACCAGCTCGGCTTGGTCAGAACCTCGGGACTCATCTTGATCATGGTCTTGAGGTCCATTTTTTCCGGGATCTTGGGGCTGCCCCAGTCCCGCCCGTGGCTGAAGCTCCAGTCGGTGGTCACGATGAGCCCGACGGCCCCGGCGGCGCGGGCCCGCTCGGCGCGGGCGGCGATGGCGTCCCGGTCGCCCAGCCAGTAGATCTGGAAGAACGTCTTCGGGTTGGCCGCGACGACCTCTTCGATGGGCTTGCTGGCAAACGACGACAACCCCATCGCGGTGCCGCGGGCCGCGGCGGCGCGGGCGACAGCCACCTCGCCGTCAGGGTGCACGGCCTGCACGCCGGTCGGTGAGATCAGCACGGGCACCGAAACCTCTTGGCCCATCACCGTGGTTGCCATGTCTCGCTTTTCGAGGGCGCCGATGACGTGCGGGGCGAAGCCGAGCTCGTTGAAGGCTTCGTTGTTGCCGTTGACCGTGAGGCCCTTCTCACTGCCACCGATGAGTGCGCCGTACGCAGACTTGGGGAGGCGCTTCTTGGCGCGCTGCTGCGCGATGGCGACGGTTTCGAACCAGGTGTCGCGTGCCATGACTTAGATCGGACTTTCGTTGCAGGGCTTGGCCGGCGGCCGGGTGGACAGAGTCAGCAGGATCGGTTTGCCGCGGGAGTGATCGGCGCTGGGGCGGGGCTTGTCCCGCTCGGTCGCCAGCGCGGGCACCCCGTAGCCTTCGACGCACTCCGGGTCGGGACCGTCCAGCGGCAGGCCGGTGAAGAACTTCGCGGCCATGCAGCCGCCCCGGCAGGCGTCGTAATGCCCGCAGCTGCCGCAGGCACCGGCCGACTGCGGCTCACGCAGTTCCCGGAACAGCGGGGCGTTCTTCCATACGTTGTCGAAACCGTTGTCCGACACCACGTTTCCGGCCAGGAACCGGTCGTGGATGGCGAACGGGCAGGCGTAGACGTCACCGACCGGGTCGATCAGGCAGACCACCCGGCCCGCGCCGCACATGTTCAGGCCGGACAGTGCACCGGGCGCGCCAAGACCGGACAGGTGAAAGAACGAGTCACCGGTCAGCACGCCCTCGCCCTTGGCGACCAGCCAGTTGTAGAGGGTCACCTGCTGCTCGGGGGTCGGGTGCAGTTCGTCCCACACGTCGGCGCCACGCCCGGAAGGACGCAGCCGCGTGATGCGCAGGGTGGCGCCGTAGCGGTCGGCGAGAGCTTTGAAATCATCGAGCTGGTCGACGTTGTGGCGGGTGACCACCACGGAGATCTTGGCGTCTTTGAAGCCGGCGGCGGCAAGGTTCTCCAGCGCCCGGGTCGCCATCTCGAACGAGCCGGGGCCGCGCACGGCGTCGTTGACGTCCGCGGTGGCGCCGTCGATGGAGATCTGCACGTCGACGTAGTCGCTCGCGGCCAGTCGCGCAGCCACCTCAGGGGTGATGCGGACGCCGTTGGTGGAGAACTTGACCCCCACGTGGTGCGCGGTGGCGTAGTCCACCAGCTCCCAGAAGTCCGGGCGCACAGTAGGTTCGCCGCCACCGATGTTGACGTAGAAGACCTGCATGCGCTCGAGCTCGTCGATGATGTCCATGCACTGGCGAGTGGACAACTCACGCGGGTCACGCTTGCCGGACGACGACAGGCAGTGCACACACGCCAGGTTGCAGGCGTAGGTCAGCTCCCAGGTCAGACAGATCGGGGCGTCGAGACCGCGCTCGAACTGCTCGATCAGCCGGGGTACCGGTGCTACCGAAGTCATTGGGAATCCTTGCAGGTCAACATGTTCGAGGTCACCAGCACGCTCAACGCATGCAGGTAGGGCACCTCGTCGGACTCGTCCACTCCCGCGGCCCGCAGAGCGGAGCGCACGTCGGGGTGCTGGGGCAGCGAATTCACGACGGCCAGGATGGTGCGGTTCTTCAGGAACGACAGCTTCCGGGTGCCGAAGTGGTACAGCAATGCGCCGAAGGGTTCCGGTCGCACGGCCACCTGCGGATGCAGGCGCCAGCTGAGTGCCGGGTCGAAGGCCGACCCGGCCACAGCCGGATCGCCCACAGCGTGGGCGGGCACGGTCAGTAGACCCCGCACATCCCGTCGATGGAGACCTCTTCGACCAGCGTCTCGGTCACCAGTTCGGTTTCGGTCTCGGTTGCTTGGCTCGGCTCCATGAAAAGCACCCTTTCGTCGGCCCAGGTTCTCGACAATTGTGATCGAGATCGCAAGAATATGGCATCGAGTGCCGAAAAGAAAGGGCGGGTCGATGACGACTGGTTCTGGGGGTTCCGCCGAGGGGTTCCCCCGAGCGCCCGCGTGGGCCGGCGTAGGTCCACCACCGGGGACCACATCACCGACGTCGCTCTCGACCTGTTCGCGAACTACGGGTTCAGCTCGGTCAGCGTTGACGACGTGGCTGCGGCATCGGGCATCGCCCGACGCACGCTGTTCCGGTACTACCCGTCGAAGAATGCGATTCCCTGGGGCGACTTCGACGCTCACCTCCAGCACTTCCGCGATCTGTTCGACCGGGTCGCCGACACCGAGGCGATCAGCCCGGCGCTGCGGTCGGCATTGTTGGCATTCAACACTTTTGACCCCTCGGAAACCGAACGGCACCGGCAGCGGATGCGGGTGATCCTGGAGACCGCCGAACTGCAGGCGCATTCGATGACCATGTACGCCGGCTGGCGGGGCGTGGTCGCGGACTTCGTGGCCGCACGTACCGGCGGCCAGCCCGGTGACCTGGTCCCGCAGTCGGTAGCCTGGCTGATGCTCGGAGTCGCCCTGTCGGCCTACGAGTACTGGCTGGCCAACGAGGCGGTCTCACTGCCGCAGGCGATCGGCGATGCCTTCGACGTCGTGGCGCACGGACTCGACGACCTGGACGGGCCCTAACCGCAGGGCCCAAAAAGGACCGGAAAAAGTTTCGCCGGACCCGTCGGAGTTCGGCCCCGCGCGACGACGATATGGGTGTGAGTGCGGATCCGGAACCACCCGATGCTCCGTACCGGCTGTTAGAGCTCTACGACGACGCGCTTCCGGTCGTCTACGGCTACTTCGTCCGCCGGTGCGGCGATCAGGCCACCGCCGAGGACCTCACGTCGGAGACGTTCCTCGCGGCGATGGATGCCGCCCGGCGGCCCGCGCCACCGCCGCTGGCGGTCCCATGGCTGCTCGGGGTGGCCCGGCACAAACTGGCCGACCACTACCGGCGTCGTGCGGCGCGGTCCACGGTGCCGGTCGCCGACGTGCCCGAAGGTGAAGCGGCCGACGAGTGGGACGCGCAGCTGGACCGCATCGTCGCCGAAAGCGTGCTCGCCCGACTGCCCGAACCGCACCGCGTGGTGCTCGCACTGCGGTACATGGACGACTGCTCGGTGCCCGAGTGCGCGGAGTTGATCGGACGCAGCGTGCACGCCACCGAGGCGCTATTGGTCCGCGCCCGGCGTGCCTTCAGAAAGCTCTACCCGGAAGGAGGTGCCTCATGACCGATCCCTTGCGTGTCTTGACCACCGAAGACCTTCCCGTGCAACCGGATCCGTCTTTTGCGGCCCAGTTGCGGGCGCGGCTGGAGTCAGCCCTGTCCTTACCCACGAACACCCAGGGAGTGACCATGAGCGGTACCGCGGCAGCAGTCGCCGAATTGAACAAGCCGGCCACCCAGACCGGAGTCCCCCGCGCCGCCGCGCTGCCGTACCTGACGGTGGCCGACGCCCGTGCCGCGATCGACTGGTATCGCGACGCCTTCGGTGCGGAGTTGATCGGCGACCCGATCGTGATGGGCGACGGGCGCATCGGTCATGCCGAACTGGCGATGAGTGGCGGTGTCCTGTACCTGGCCGACGAATTCGGAGACCTCGGATTGCAGGCGCCGGCGCGCGGCGTCAACTCGGTGAGCCTGATGGTGGAGGTCGCCGATACCGACGCCGCCCTGGCCCGGGCCAGGGCCCAGGGTGCCGAGGTCCAGCGCGAGCCGTACGAGGGGCACGGCGCGCGTACCGCCACCATCCGCGACCCCTTCGGCCATCGGTGGATGCTCAGCGGGCCGGTTCGCGAGCCGATCCGACACGGCGACATCGGCTACGTGTCGGTGCAGAGCGCGGACCCCGCCCGCGCGGCCGCCTTCTACTCCCGCGTGCTGGGGTGGGAGTGCGACCCGGCCGGACGGGTGACCAATACCCTTGAAGCGATTGACCTTTCCCCGTCCGAGCGCACGACGCTGGTCTGCTGCTATGCGGTCGACGATGTGGACGAGGCGCGGGCCGCGATCCTCGCCGCCGGCGGGTGGGTGGGCGCATCACGCGAGTCCGCGGTCGGCACCCTGCTGGAGGCCGGCGACAACCAGGGTGACGTGTTCGCCGTCTATCGACCCGACCCGGGCCAGCGTCGTCCGCTGCTCAACGGCGCAGGCCCCGGCGAGCTGTCCTATGTCACGTACGAGGTCGGCGACGCGGCGTCCTTCCGCGAGTTCTACGGCCGGGTGCTGGGATGGACGTTCGAACGCGGCCGGGTCGAGGACGGCTGGGCGGTGCAGAACGCACACCCGATGTCCGGCGCCGCCGGCGGCTCACGCACGCCGGGCACGGTGCCGATGTGGACGGTGTCGGATATCGACGCGGCGGTCACCCGGGTACGCGAGGCGGGCGGGTCGGTTCTCGCCGAACCAATCCGTCAGCCGTACGGATTGATGGCGGAGTGCACCGACGACCAGGGTGGGCGGTTCTACCTCGGCGAGTTCTAGGACGCGGGCAGGACGTCGGCGATGGGGGCGCCGGACGCGATCTTGGCGCGGGTCTTCATGACCTTGCCGGGCATACCGCCGCCGACCACACCGGCCACCACGCCGTCGCGCTCGTAGAAGGCCAGGAATTTGCGGCCGTCGTCCTCGACGATGTGCACCGTATCGGTGGCTTCCGGCTCTCCGAGGCACTGGATCTTCACGTCGTACTGGTCGCTCCAGAAATAGGGCACCACGATCACCGACGGGGCCTCCTGCCCCAGCATCGATGGCACGATGACCCGGGCCTGCTCGGCCACATTGCTCCAATGTTCAACGCGGGCTTGATGTCCGGTGGCATCGCGCCAGGATGCGACGTCACCGAGCGCCCACACGCCGGCAGCGCTGGTGCGGCCGGCCTCGTCGCACACGACACCGTTGTCGACGGTCAGGCCGCTCCCCTCCAGCCAGTCGGTGGCCGGGCGCGACCCGATGCCGACCACCACGAGGTCGGCGGGCAGCTCGCTGCCGTCGGACAACACCACGGTGGTCACATGGCCGTCTTCGCCGCGCACCTCGGCCACCCCGATGCCGGTGCGCACGTCGACACCCTCGGCGCGGTGCAGGCGGGTGACCAGGTTTCCGACCTGCTCGCCGAGAACCGAGGCCAGCGGAGCCGGCTGCGGCTCGACCAGTGCCACCTCGACACCGAGTTTGCGCAGGCTTGCCGCGACCTCGCAGCCGATGAAGCCGGCGCCGATGATCACCGCCTGCCGCGCCGATGCGGCGTGGGCGCGCAGCGCCATCGCCTCGTCGAGCGAGCGCAGAACGCGGATGCCCTCCAGGTCGGGGAACGACGGGATGCGCTTGGGCACCAGGCCGGTGGCGATGACCAGCTCGTCGTATCCCAACACCGAGCCGTCGGCGAGGGTCACGGTCCGGGCGGCGGTGTCCAGCGAGGTGACCGCGCTGCCCAACCGCAGGGTGATGTCGTTCTCGGCGTAGAACTCGGCGGGCTTGAGCGCGACATCGTCGAGGTCGGCATGCAGCACGTCCTTCGACAGCGGCGGGCGGTCATACGGCAGATGCACCTCGTCGCTGACGATGGTGACCGGGCCGGTGTACTCCGACTTGCGCAGTTGCTCCGCCGTGCGGGTGGCGGCCAGGCCGCCGCCGACGATGAGGATGCCGTTTTCGCTCGTGCTCACGTGGTGTTCTTACACGATCGCCGTCGCGAAGTGCGCGCCAGCCTGCGCCAACCGACCAGTTAGGCGGGTGACCGGTCAATCAGGTTGGACAGCACCACGATGCTCTCGCTCCGTTCGATGTCGGCGCTCGACCGGATGCGTTCCAGCGCCGCCTCCAGGTGTCGCATATCGCGAGCCAGCACATGCAGGATGGCGTCCGACGTTCCCGTCACGGTGGCGGCACTGATGATCTCGGGAATGTCAATCCAGGCCGCGCGCAACCGATCTGGCGCGATTGTGCCGTGGCAGTAGACCTGCACGTAAGCCTCGGTGTTCCAGCCCACCGCGCTGCGATCGATGACCGTGGTGAAACCGCGGATCACCCCGGCGTCGAGCATCCGGTCGACCCGGCGCTTGACGGCCGGAGCCGACAGGTTCACCCGTTCCCCGATCTCGGCGAAGGTGGCGCGGGCGTGCTCGGCGAGCTCGGCCAGGATCCGCTCGTCGGTGTCGTCCAACCGGTCCATTCGGCAGCCCTTTCGCCCGTACACAACAGATCACCGCAATGTTAGCTCTGACGCAATAGATCGTTCATGGACACGCAATAGTTATCGATTGATTGCGTCAAACCGCACTTCTATGGTTGATTCATGACGATATCCCCCGATGTCGCCGTCGGGTCGACGAGGACACCGCGCAGCCAGCGACTCCGCCACTACGCCATGACCCCACCGACGTACTTCAGCGTCGAGTACGCCATCAACCCGTGGATGGACACCAGCACGCCCGTCGACGTCGAGCTGGCGCTCGCCCAGTGGGAACACCTGCGCGACACGTATCGCCGGCTCGGCCATACCGTCGACCTCGTCGAGCCGGTACCGGACCTGCCGGACATGGTGTACGCCGCCAACGCCGGACTGATCATCAACGGGACTGCGATCGTCGCCCGGTTCAAGCATGCCGAGCGCCACGGCGAATCGGTGGCATATGCCGCTTGGATGGGCCAACGGGGGCATGATCCGGTAGCAACCCGCCATGTCAACGAGGGCCAGGGCGACCTGCTGGTCGTTGGATCAATGATTCTGGCAGGCACCGGTTTTCGCACGCATCCGCACGCGCACGAAGAGGTGGGCAATCTGACCGGCATGCCGGTGGTCTCGCTGGAACTCGTCGATCCGCGGTTCTACCACCTCGATACCGCGTTGACGGTGCTCGACGACTCCACGATCGCCTACTACCCATCGGCGTTCACCGACGACGCCCGAGCCCAGTTGCGCCGGCTCTTCCCCGACGCCATCGAAGTGGCGAGCGCCGATGCCTACGTGCTGGGGCTCAACGCGGTGTCCGACGGCAAGCACGTGGTGCACCCAGCGCAGGCCACCGGCTTCGCCGAGCAACTCCACCAAGCCGGCTTCCACCCGATCGGTGTCGACCTCTCCGAGCTGCTCAAGGGCGGCGGCTCGGTGAAATGTTGCACTCTGGAGGTGTTTTCATGACCATGGCCGACACCGTCACCGGCGCCACCGCCGCAGCAATCGCGCTGGACAACGCCTATGCCGCGCACAACTATTCGCCGCTTCCGGTGGTGGCCAGCAGTGCCCGCGGCGCGTGGATCACCGACGTCGAGGGCCGCCGCTACCTGGACTGCCTTGCGGCGTATTCGGCGGTGAACTTCGGACATCACAACGACGAGATCGTCGCCGCCGCCCACCGCCAGCTCGACGCCGTGACGTTGGTGAGCCGGGCGTTCCACTCCGATCAGCTCGGCCCGTTCTGCGCCGCGCTGGCCGGGCTCTGCGGCAAGGACATGGTGCTGCCGATGAACAGCGGCGCCGAGGCAGTGGAAAGTGGCCTCAAGATCGCCCGCAAGTGGGGCACCGACGTCAAGGGTGTCCCCGCCGGCATGGCGAATATCGTGGTCGCGGACAACAACTTCCACGGACGTACGATCAGCATCGTCAGCTTCTCCTCCGATGACACCGCCCGCGGCGGGTTCGGCCCGTTCACCCCCGGCTTCCGGTCGGTGCCGTTCGGTGACGCCGACGCTGTCGCAGCGGCGATCGACGACCACACCGTCGCCGTGCTCATCGAGCCCATTCAAGGCGAGGCCGGGATCGTCGTCCCGCCCGACGATTACCTGCCCCGGCTGCGCGCAGTGTGCAGCAGGCGCAACGTGCTGCTGATCGCCGACGAGATCCAGTCCGGCCTGGCGCGCACCGGCCACACCTTCGCCTGCGACCACTGGGGTGTGGTGCCCGATGTCTATCTGCTCGGCAAGGCACTCGGCGGTGGCGTGGTTCCGCTGTCGGCGGTGGTGGCCGACCGCGACGTCCTCGGGGTCCTTCATCCCGGCGAGCACGGCTCGACATTCGGCGGTAATCCGCTGGCCGCGGCAATCGGGTCCACCGTGGTCAGCATCCTGCGCCGCGGTGAATTCCAGTCCCGCTCAGCCGAACTCGGCCTACATTTGCATGCCCGGTTGCGGTCGCTGATCGGCCACGGGGTGCTCGCGGTACGCGGCATGGGACTGTGGGCCGGCGTCGACATCGACGAACGCCTCGGTACCGGCAAGCAGCTCAGCCTCGCCCTCGCCGAGCGCGGCGTGCTGGTCAAGGACACCCATGGATCGACGTTGCGGTTCGCTCCCCGCTGGTGATCACCGCCGAGGAGATCGATTGGGCGGTTGGGCAGTTCGCACGCGTGTTGGAGCAGGCAGGTGCACACTCGTAACGAGTAGTTCAGTTTGGTGACCCCAGGAGGCACTATGACCGCACCGCCGCTGAGCCTCTCCCAGCAGTTGTTCCGTCGCCGCCCCGTCGCCGGCGCTCCGGTCGCACACGGCGCCTCCGACCATCTGAAGCGCAGCATCGGCACTTTTCAGCTGACGCTCTTCGGTGTCGGCGCGACCGTCGGCACCGGCATCTTCTTCGTCCTGTCCGCGGCGGTGCCGGAAGCCGGTCCAGCGGTGCTGGTCTCGTTTCTGCTCGCCGCCGTCGCGGCCGGGCTGTCGGCAATCTGCTACGCGGAGATGGCATCGTCGGTACCGGTGTCGGGCTCGACCTACTCGTACGCCTACACGACGATGGGCGAGGTCGTCGCCATGGGTGTGGCAGCGTGTCTGCTTCTCGAATACGGCGTATCGATCTCGGCCGTCGCCGTCGGGTGGAGCGGCTATCTGAACAAGTTGCTGCAGAACCTGTTCGGGTGGCAACTGCCGCAGTCCTTGAGTGCCGCCCCCTGGGACTCCGCCCCCGGAATCGTCAATCTGCCCGCGGTCCTTCTGATCCTGATGTGCATGGCGCTGCTCATCCGTGGCGCAAGCGAGTCCGCCTTCGTCAACACCGTGATGGTGCTGATCAAGCTCAGCGTGCTCGGAATGTTCATCGTCATCGCGCTCACCGCGTTCAACGCCGACCACTTCCACGGCTTCTGGGACAAGGGTGTTCCCGGCATCACCACCGCCGCCAGCATGATCTTCTTCTCGTTCATCGGTCTCGACGCGGTGTCGACCGCCGGTGACGAAGTGAAGAATCCGCAGAAAACCATGCCCCGGGCCATCATCGCGGCACTCCTCGTGGTCACCACCTTCTACATCCTGGTCGCGTTCGCGGGCCTGGGCACCCAGGACGCCGCGGACTTCGGATCGGACGAACAAGCCGAAGCGGGCCTGTCGGTGATCCTGGAGAACATCACCGGCAGTACCTGGGCCAGCACCCTTCTGGCCGCCGGTGCGGTGGTCTCGATCTTCTCGGTGACGCTGGTCGTGATGTACGGACAGACGCGCATCCTCTTCGCGATGGGCCGGGACGGTCTGCTGCCGTCGATGTTCGCAAAGGTCAACCCGCGCAGCATGACTCCGGTGGGCAACACCGTCATCGTCGCCGTCGTCACCAGCATCCTGGCCGGTTTCCTTCCCCTGAACTGGTTGCTCGATGCCGTGTCGATCGGCACCTTGGTCGCGTTCATCACGGTGTCGGCCGGTGTCATCCTCCTGCGGATGCGCCAACCCGACCTCGAGCGACCGTTCAAAGTCCCGGGCTACCCCGTGACACCCGTTCTGTCGATCCTGGCGTGCGCCGCGGTGCTCTACGGTCTGCGTTGGCAGACGTGGTTGGTCTTCGGTGGCTGCGTTGCTTTGGTATTGCTGTTCTACCTGTTCTGGGGAAGGCGCCACAGCGCGCTGAATGCCGGCGGCTCCGATGGCTACATTCCGACTTCGGTGCCGGGCGACGACGACGTCATGTTCAAGGATGAGCCGTGACCGTCGCCGTCGGCTACCTCGCGGGGAAGAGCGGCCGACCACCCCTGTATCTGGCGGTCGAAGCCGCCAAGACCCTGCGGACATCGCTGACCGTGGTGACCGTGGTGCCACGACCGTGGATGACCCCGTCGCTGGGCCGAATCGACGCCGAATATGCCCAGTACGCCGAACAACTGGCGACGAACTCCGCGGCGCAGGCCCGGGACTGCATTGACGCGATCGCCGGTGGGCTCGACGTCAGGTATCACAAGGTGTCGCACCGCTCGGTGTCCGGCGGCCTACTGGAGGCGATCTCCGAGTTGGAAGCCGAGGTACTGATACTCGGCTCGGCCGCTGACGGAAAGCTCGGGCAGGTGGTGATCGGCTCGACCGCCGACCGCCTGCTGCACTCCTCGCCGGTGCCCATGGCGATCAGCCCGCGCGGCTACCGCGGTTCGAAGGCAGGCGGACTGACCCGCATCACGGCCGCCTACCCGGGCACGGCCGACACGCTGCACGTGGTGCAGCGCGTCGCCGCGCTCGGTCGACGGCTGAACGTGCCCATGCGGGTGATCACGTTCGCGGTTCGGGGCCGAACGATGTACCCGCCGGAAGTCGGCTTGAGCGCCGAGGATTCGATCCTCGAACAGCTCGCCGGCTACGCGCGGGAGGCGTTGGCGCAGTTGAAGGCCGACGGCGTAGTGGGTCCGGACGTGGACCTACAGGTGGCCACCGGCAACGGTTGGGACGATGCCCTGGACGCCGTCGATTGGCAAGACGGTGACCTGCTGGCCATCGGCACATCGCCGGCGGGGGAATCGCGCGGGTGTTCCTGGGCTCACGCGGCTCGAAGATCCTGCGGCACAGCCCCGTTCCAGTACTGGTACTACCGGGCTGATCGCTAGTACTTCATCACACCGCGGTCGACACTGATCTGCGAACCGGACAGGGTTGCGGACTGATCGCCGGCCAGCCACACCACCACGTCGGCGACCTCGTCGACGTTCATGAAGTCGGACCGTTTGCCGGTCGCGTTCTGGCCCACCGGAAGGTAGGGCATCGGGGCGAAGCCGTGCAGATAGCTCGGGTGCGCGCCGAAAACGCCCAACATGGCGTCGTTTTCGGTCATCGGGGTGGCCACCGAGTACGGGTGAATGGAATTGACCCGGATGCCGTACTCACCGGCTTCCAACGCCAGCGAATTCGTCAGTGCGGTCAACCCGTGCTTGGACGCGGCGTAGTGGCTGTTGCCCGGGGTGGCCTTCACACCTGCCGACGAACTCACCACGATGATCGAGCCACCGTTGCCTGCGTCGATCATCGCCGGGACGACGGCACGTAACGTGCGCCAGGTTCCGGTGAGATTGGTATCGATGACGGTGTTCCACTGTTCGTCGGTCAGCTCCCACAACCTGCCCCAGGACAGCACGCCGGCGTTGGCGACCAGGATGTCGAGCCTGCCGAACTGCTCGACGCCGTCGGCCACCAGCTGGCGAACCGCGGCGTCGTCACGGACGTCGACTTCGCGTCCCAGCGCTTTGCGGCCCTCGGCCTCAACCAGCCGGACGGTCTCGTTCAGGTCCTCCGGAGTGGTTCCGGGATAGGGAATAGTGTCGCTGACCGGCGCACAGATGTCGGAGACGATCACGTCGGCGCCTTCGCGTGCCAGCCGAACAGCGTGGGCGCGGCCCTGGCCTCGCGCGGCACCGGTGACGAACGCTACTCGCCCCTCGAGCGTCCCCGACGATGTTGTCATCAATGGTCCTTTCAGTCAGCTCAGGCCAGGCTAGCAAGAGAACTGGAACGTGTTCTAAATACCGGCCCACCAAGGACCGGTACGCGGGATCCGACTCGGCTCAGTAGGCGACCGGGTCGCGGATGATCGGGCAGGTCATGCAATGACCGCCGCCACGGCCGCGACCCAGTTCGGCGCCGACGATCGTGATGACCTCGACCCCGGCCTTGCGCAGCAACGAGTTGGTGTGAGTGTTGCGGTCGTAGGCGAACACCACGCCCGGCTCGACGGCCACCAGGTTGTTGCCGCTGTCCCACTGCTGCCGCTCGGAGTCGTAGGCGGTGCCACCGGTTTCGACCACCCGCAGCGCGCCGAGGCCCAGGGCGTTCGCGACCACCTCCACGAACGGTTTGGTCTCCTCGACGACGTCGAGGCCAGGGGCCGAATCGCTGGGCAGCAGCGTGAAAGTCTGGATGTTGTCCACGATTTCGGGATAGATCGTCACGACATCGCGATCGGCGAAGGTGAACACCGTGTCGAGATGCATGGCGGCGCGCAGCTTCGGCATGCCGGCCAGAATGATCCGCTCGGCCGCGCCGCGTTCGAACAGCGTCGCCGCCACCTGGGTGATCGCCTGCCGTGAGGTGCGTTCACTCATCCCGATCAACACCACGCCGTTGCCGGGCACCAGGACGTCGCCACCCTCGATAGTGGCCATCCCCCAGGACTTTTCGGGATCACCCCACCACACCGTCGATCCGACGAAATCGGGATGGAACTCATAAATGGCTTTCATCAACAGTGTTTCGTCGTGCCGCGCCGGCCAGAACAGCGGGTTGAGTGTCACACCGGAGTAGATCCAACACGTGGTGTCACGGGTGTACAGCGTGTTGGGTAGCGGCGGCATCAGATACTCGGTGATTCCCGCATGCTCGCGGGCCAGGGCGCGATACCCCCGGCCGAGGTCCACAGGTAGGTCGCGGGTCGACAACCCGCCGATCAGGAACTCGACCAGTCGACGGGCGGGTAATTCGTCGAGGAACGATCTGGTGTCGTCGACCAGCCCCATCCCGACCTCGTTGGCGACGATCTTGCGGTCGAGCAGCCAGGTGCGGCCCTCCGGGATCTCCATCGTCTCGGTGAGCAGGTTGTGCAGCTCGACCACCGCCACACCGCGGTCGCGCATCTTGTCCATGAAGTCGAAGTGGTCCCGGCGGGCGTTCTGCACCCACAACACATCGTCGAACAGCAGGTCGTCGCAATTGGTCGGAGTCAGCCGCTCGTGGGCCAGGCCGGGCGAACACACCAGCACTTTGCGCAGCGTTCCCACCTCGGAATGCACGCCGTACGAAGCAGATGCAGACGTCACCACACCACTCCCCTTCCCTAGAGTTCGATTGCGCCCGTGGCCAGTGAGACCACGCCCGAGACGGCGCCGATGAGGATGACCGCGAACAAGACCGCCTCCGCAGGGCGGAACAGCGGCAGCCGGCGTTCCCGCCGCGCGATGACGTACAGGATCGCCCCCGGCGCATACAGGATGCAGGACAGCATCAGATGAGACACCCCGGCCGCATAGACCAGAAACAGCGTGTAGACGGTGGCGACTGCGGCCACCGCCATATCGGACCGGCGCGGGTCGCCGGCGCGGTAGCTGTCGCCGGTGATCGTCAGTTTCAGCGCGTAGGCCGCGGCCAGCAGGTACGGAACCAGCGACAGCGCGGCAGTCAGGTCGAGCATGAAATTCAGTGCGTCGGAGGTGAACAGCAGCAGGACCAGGAGCAGCTGGACCAGGCCGCCCGCCATGATCAGCGCCGCGACGGGTGCGCCGTGGGAGTTGGTGCGCGCCAAGAACCGTGGCATGTCGTCCGATTTGGCCGGCAGGTAGAGGATTTCGGCCGCCATCAACGTCCACGCCAGGTAGGCACCTAGTACGGAGACGATCACCCCGAGCCGGATGAAGACCGAACCCCAATGTCCGACAATGGTTTCCAGCACCGACGCCATCGAGGGCTGGTACACCTGGGCCAGCTCGTGCTGCGGCAGGATGCCGTAGGAGACCAGGGTGACCAACATAAACACGCTGAGCACACTGAGGAAGCCGATCACGGTGGCGCGCCCGACGTCCTCCCGTTTCCGCGCGAACCGCGAATACACGCTGGCGCCTTCGATACCCAGGAAGACGAACACCGTGATCAGCATCGTTCCCTTTGCCTGTTCGAAGACCGAGCTCAACGAGTAGTTGCCGTCGCCACCCCAGAAGTTGTCCGCGAAGACGCCGCCCTTGAACGCCACGAGTGCGATGACGATGAACAGCAGGATCGGGATGATCTTGGCAACGGTGGCGATCCGATTGATGATCGCCGCCTCCTTGACCCCGCGCAGGATCAGGAAGCAGAACAGCCACACCCCGATCGACGCCACGACGACCGCCAGCACCGTGTCACCGGTGCCGAGCGACGGGAACAGCGCCGCGGTGGTCGCCATGATCAGCACCCAGTAGGAGGTGTTGCCCGCGCACGCCGAAGCCCAGAACCCGAACGCCGAATTGAAGCCGACGTAGTCACCGAAACCGGCCTTGGCGTAGGCGAAGATGCCCGCGTCCAGATCGGGCTTACGGGTGGCCAATCGCTGGAACACGAAGGCCAGCATCAGCATTCCGGTGCCGGCGATCACCCAGGCGATCAGCGCTCCGAGTACACCGGTCTCGACTCCGAAGCGCCGTGGAAGCAGGAAGACTCCCGACCCAACCATGGACCCGACCACCATGGCGGTCAGGGTCGGCAGGCTGACCTTCCCGTCGGCCTGCTTCGGCGCTTCGGTCGAGGTCATCAGCTAGAGGTCGGCCAGGATCTGCTGTCGTTTGGCGGCGTATTCAGCCTCGGTGATGGAGCCGGTCGCCCGCAGGGTCTCCAATTCTTGAAGACGTTGCGCAGTCGAGACTTCCGGCATCGGCGGCGCCACGTACGGCGGAGCGGCGGCGGGCTGCGCAACCTGAGGTGCCGCCGCGGTCACCGGCTGGCCGGTGGCGGCCCGCCGAACAACGGCCATCACCTGTTGGCGCACAGCAGGATTGGACCGGATGTCGATAGTGCCGTTCATTGGCACGCCGTTGGCGCGCAAGATCTGCATGATCTCCATCAGCGGCCCGGCCTGCCCTCGCAGGTCGTAGGTCTTGTTGTCCTCGGCCAGCGTGAATTGCGCGGGCACCACACCGGCGATCAAAGCGCTGGCGTTCCAATCGATTTCGTACCTCTGGGTACCCGGCTCGACAAGCGCGACGAGTTTGTGGGCGTTGAGGATCTGCATCCGGGTGGGGCTTGACGCCATGGTTTCCTGGGTATCGAAGCCCTGATAGCCGGGCACCTCGAAATGGAGGTTCACCTTGATCATCTGTTGGTCGTTGACGAACCACGAGGTATCCGAAATACCGGTGATCTGCGCCAGCACCAGAACACCGCGCTGGTTGAGCTCGTCGTGCTTGGCTGCCGACTTCATACCGGAGTTGGTCAACCACAGCGCGGCGAGCACGTCGCCCGCCGTGATCAGCAGGCCGACCCAGAACATCCACCCGATGTATGGGCGCGCGAACGGCCCGAGGGCGAAGTAGACGATCAGGAAGATCGGGCCGACGAGGCCACCGAACAGCAGCACGGTCAATTGCGCTTTGAGATACCGTCCGAACATTTGGCACACCCCTTCACGGCCAGCAATGTCGCGATCAGACTAACTCCCAGACACCCGCTTGGGACCAGTTGTCGCAGTCTGTGAGGACGCTGCTGACAGCTCTGTTCAGGGGGTTTGCAGTAGTTGGTCCAGGCCCGGGAACTGCGGGACCAATCGATTGACGAACACCTCGAGACTGTTCTGAGCCTCGGGCTCTGCCGGCGGCGCGGGCCGGACCGGCGCCGGAGACGCCGGGTGGGCGGCCGGCTGGCTGCGGGGCGCCGGGGGTGAGTGATGGATGTCGACGCTCGCCGCGCTGACCATGAGCACCGACGCGACGATTCCACCGAGCACGGCCAGCAGTGCCGCGCCGCCGAAGATGACCGACGGCGGGTATGCCGGCTGCTGGTAATCGTCGTCGTCCATGGCCCCACCCCGCTGTGGATGCCGAAGCCTAGCACCGGCGCACGAGTGGTTTACGACAAACGAAAGCGGCGCCCACCCGAAGGTGAGCGCCGCTTCGCGGAACTAGTTCAGATCACTTGATGATCTTGGTGACCCGGCCGGCGCCGACGGTGCGGCCACCTTCACGGATCGCGAACCGCAGGCCCTCGTCCATGGCCACGGGCTGGATCAGCTTGACGGAGATGTCGGTGTTGTCACCGGGCATCACCATCTCGGTGCCCTCGGGGAGGGTCACCACGCCGGTCACGTCCGTGGTACGGAAGTAGAACTGCGGGCGGTAGTTGTTGAAGAACGGCGTGTGACGGCCGCCCTCGTCCTTGGACAGGATGTAGACGCTGCCCTCGAACTCGGTGTGCGGGGTGGTGGTGCCGGGCTTCACGACGACCTGGCCGCGCTCGACGTCCTCGCGCTTGACGCCACGAACCAGCAGACCGACGTTGTCGCCGGCCTGGCCCTGGTCGAGCAGCTTGCGGAACATTTCCACACCGGTGACCGTGGTCTTGGTGACGGTCGGCTTGATGCCGACGATCTCGACTTCCTCGTTCACGTTGATCACGCCACGCTCGACACGACCGGTGACCACGGTGCCGCGGCCGGTGATCGTGAAGACGTCCTCGACGGGCATCAGGAACGGCTTGTCGGTGTCGCGGACCGGGTCCGGGATCGACTCGTCGACGGCGTCCATCAGATCCTCGACGCTCTTGACCCACTGCGGGTCACCCTCGAGGGCCTTGAGTGCGGACACCTTGATGACCGGGGCTTCCTCGTCGAACTCCTGGGCGGCCAGCAGTTCGCGGACCTCCAGCTCGACGAGCTCCAGGAGCTCCTCGTCGTCGACCATGTCGGCCTTGTTCAGCGCCACCAGGATGTAGGGGACGCCGACCTGGCGCGCGAGCAGCACGTGCTCACGGGTCTGCGGCATGGGACCGTCGGTGGCGGCGACCACCAGGATTGCGCCGTCCATCTGGGCGGCACCGGTGATCATGTTTTTGATGTAGTCAGCGTGACCGGGGGCGTCGACGTGCGCGTAGTGACGCTTCTCGGTCTGGTACTCCACGTGGGAGATGTTGATGGTGATACCGCGCTGACGCTCCTCGGGCGCATTGTCGATCTGGTCGAATGCGCGCGATTCGTTCAACGCCGGGTACTTATCGTGCAGAACCTTGGTGATTGCTGCGGTAAGCGTGGTTTTGCCGTGGTCAACGTGACCGATGGTCCCGATGTTGACGTGCGGCTTCGTCCGCTCGAACTTCGCCTTCGCCACTTCTGTGTCCTCCTGGACTTGTTGGTGCTTGCTAAAGCAGTTTTGATGTTTTCAGTTGTGGTCCGCCAAGCCGGCAGGCCAGGATTACTGGCCCGTCGCCTTCGCGATGATCTCCTTCGAGACGTTCGCCGGAACTTCGGCGTACGAATCGAAAACCATGGAGTAGTTCGCCCGACCCTGGGTCCGGGACCGCAGGTCCCCGACATAGCCGAACATCTCCGACAGCGGCACGTGCGCCTTGACGACGCGAGCACCGCTGCGCTCCTCCATGGCTTGGATCTGACCACGGCGGGAGTTCAGGTCGCCGATCACGTCGCCCATGTAATCCTCGGGCGTCGTGACCTCGACGGCCATAACAGGCTCCAGGATGACCGGCTGCGCTTGCGCGGCAGCCTTTTTCAGCGCCTGGGAGCCGGCGATCTTGAAGGCCATTTCCGACGAGTCGACGTCGTGGTACGCGCCGTCGAGCAGGATGAGCTTCAAGTTCACCAGCGGGTAACCGGCGAGCACGCCGTACTGCATGGCGTCCTGCGCACCGGCATCCACCGACGGGATGTACTCGCGCGGGATGCGGCCACCGGTGACCTTGTTCTCGAACTCGTAGGTCGCGCCGTCCTCGCCGACAAACGGCTCGATGGCGACGAGAACCTTCGCGAACTGGCCGGAGCCACCGGTCTGCTTCTTGTGCGTGAACTCGACCTTGTCGACCGCGCGCTTGATGGTCTCCTTGTAGGCGACCTGCGGCTTGCCGACGTTGGCCTCGACCTTGAACTCGCGGCGCATCCGGTCCACCAGGATGTCCAGGTGGAGCTCGCCCATGCCGCCGATGATGGTCTGGCCGGTCTCGTGGTCCTGGTTGACCTTGAAGGTCGGATCCTCTTCGGCCAGCTTCTGAATGGCCAGGGACAGCTTCTCCTGGTCACTCTTCGTCTTGGGCTCGATGGCGACCTGGATAACGGGATCCGGGAAGGTCATCGACTCGAGCACAACCTGGTCGTTCGGATCACACAGGGTGTCACCGGTGGTGGTGTCCTTGAGGCCGATCACCGCGTAGATGTGGCCGGCGGATGCCGATTCGACCGGGTTCTCCTTGTTGGAGTGCATCTGGAACAGCTTGCCCAGCCGCTCCTTCTTGCCCTTGGTCGAGTTGATGACCTGCGCACCGGAGTCGACCTTGCCGGAGTACACCCGGACGTAGGTCAGCTTGCCGAAGAACGGGTGGGTGGCAACCTTGAACGCCAGCCCGGAGAACGGCTCGTCGGCCGACGGCTTGCGCAGGACGATGTCGTCTTCCTTGCCCGGGCGGTGGCCTTCGGCGGCTGCAACGTCCAGCGGGGTCGGCAGGTAGTCGATGACCGCGTCGAGCATGGGCTGCACGCCCTTGTTCTTGAACGCCGAACCGCACAGCACCGGGTAACCCGCGCTGGTGACGGTCAGCTTGCGCAGGCCGCCCTTGATCTCCTCGATGGTCAGCTCTTCGCCGCCCAGGTACTTCTCCATGAGGTCGTCATCGGTCTCGGCGATGGACTCGATCATCGCGGTGCGATATTCCTCGGCCTTCTCCTGCATATCGGCCGGGATGTCGACGACGTCGTACTTCTCGCCGAGCTTGGTCTCGCCGCGCCAGACCTTGGCCTTCATCTCGACCAGGTCGACGACGCCCTCGAAGTCGCCCTCGGAGCCGATCGGCAGCTGTATCGGGACCACGTTCGCGCCGAGGCGGTCCTTCATGGTCTGCACCGAGAAGTAGAAGTCGGCGCCCAGCTTGTCCATCTTGTTGACGAAGCAGATGCGCGGCACGTCGTACTTGTCGGCCTGACGCCACACCTGCTCGGACTGCGGCTCGACACCTTCCTTGCCGTCGAAGACGGCTACGGCACCGTCGAGCACGCGCAGGGAGCGCTCCACCTCGACGGTGAAGTCGACGTGGCCGGGGGTGTCGATGATGTTGATCTGGTTGTCGTTCCAGAAACAGGTGGTAGCGGCCGAGGTGATCGTGATACCCCGCTCCTGCTCCTGCTCCATCCAGTCCATCGTGGCGGCACCGTCGTGCACCTCACCGATCTTGTACGAGATACCGGTGTAGAAGAGGATGCGCTCGGTCGTCGTCGTCTTGCCGGCATCGATGTGCGCCATGATGCCGATGTTGCGGACCTTGTTCAGGTCGGTGAGCACGTCCTGTGCCACGGCTAAATTCCCACTCTTTCGCTTCTTAGTTCGGTGTATTTAACGGCCTCCGCACGCAGCCTCATCGCGGGGTGCGGCGGCTTGCAATCACCAGCGGTAGTGCGCGAAGGCCCGGTTCGCCTCAGCCATCTTGTGAACGTCCTCGCGCCGCTTCACCGCGGCGCCCAGGCCGTTGCTCGCGTCGAGGAGTTCGTTGGCCAGCCGCTCGATCATGGTCTTCTCACGACGCTGCTTGGAGAAGCTCACCAGCCAACGCAAGGCCAGCGTGGTGGAGCGCTCGGGGCGCACCTCGACGGGCACCTGGTAGGTGGCGCCACCGACACGACGGCTACGCACCTCGAGGGCGGGCTTGACGTTGTCCATCGCCCGCTTCAGCGTGAGGACCGGATCGGTGCCGGTCTTCTCGCGAGCCTGCTCGAGCGCGCCATACACAATGCGCTCGGCCAGCGATTTCTTCCCGTCCAACAGGACCTTGTTGACCAGCTGGGTGACCAGCTGGGACCCGTAGACCGGATCGTTGACGAGTGGACGCTTGGGAGCGGGACCCTTACGCGGCATCAGCTCTTCTCCTTCTTCGCGCCGTAACGGCTACGGGCCTGCTTGCGGTTCTTGACGCCCTGGGTGTCCAGCGAGCCGCGGATGATCTTGTAACGCACACCGGGGAGGTCCTTCACACGACCACCGCGCACCAGCACCATCGAGTGCTCCTGCAGGTTGTGGCCCTCACCGGGGATGTATGCGGTGACCTCGACGCCGGTGGTCAGCTTCACGCGCGCCACCTTGCGAAGCGCCGAGTTCGGCTTCTTCGGGGTGGTCGTGTACACGCGGGTGCACACGCCGCGGCGCTGCGGGCTGCCCTTGAGGGCGGCGGTCTTCACCTTCGCGACCTTGTCGGTGCGACCCTTGCGGACCAGCTGCTGAATGGTTGGCATTTACCGGCTTTCTGTCTCTCGTGCGTCTTTCAACGTTCTTCAAGTCTCTGTACTGCAGTTTTAGCCCTGCCGCGTACCCCGCTGCCGGGCGTGTCGCACACACTGTGCACCGGTCGAATCCGATGCATACTGGACATGCGAATTGGCCCGGCGTGCGCGCATGCGTCCCCGCAAGCGCCCCTAACGGCCAGGCACGAGCTCCCACGATACCAGGCGCGGCACGCCCCACCAAACTCGGTCTGCAGGGCTCCTAGCGGGCCTTACTGCAGGTCAACGCGTGAATGTCGGCGCTGGTTCCCGACAGCACCGTTATTCGAGTGCCTGATGCGGGCTCAGCCGTGCGCTCCGTTTCGGCGTGCCATCCCGGCAGCCAGCCGCAGGACCATGTCGGAGAACACGGCGTCGGTGTCGACCATGTCCATCACGCCCGTCATCTCCAGCAGCACGAACCCGTGCAGCGCCGCCCAGAACTCCAGCGAGGCATAGAACGCGTCGTCGCCGTCCAGGCCGTAGGACGCCAGCACCTCGATGACCGGGGCCGCGGCGGCATGCGACGCGGCGGTGAACTCGGGGTCGTCACCGCCCAACGGCATGCGGGTGAACGCCGAATAGCGGCCCGGGTGGTGGTGCGCGTAGCTGCGATAGGCGCTGGCCATCGCGGTCACGGCGTCGTCGCGGGTGCGGCCCTGCCCGACGGTGGACAGCATCTGCAGGATGTCGTCGATGACGTGCATGCGGACCGTGCGACGCAGATCTTCCAAGCTGTGGACGTGGTTGTAGAGGGACGGGCCCTTGGTGCCCAACTGGGTGGCCAGGGCATTGATGGTCAGTCCGTCCCAGCCTTCCCGATCGAGGAAGGTCAGGGCCGCATTGACGATGACCTCACGGCTGAGCTTGTTCGACCTGGCCGACGTCCGGTTTCCGGGGCGCGGGCGGGCAGCCGCCGACTCCGGTTCCGGCCGAGGTGTCATTGCAAGCCCTTCACTGGTGGATCGACGGAGAACTCTAGTTGACCGACCGGCTGCCACGTGGTTTCCAACTCGGGTTGAGTGGAAAGTGAGGCATGTCGGTGAGCTGGGGAACACCGGCGGCGCGTTCATCATGACCTGCGTTGCCGCCCTGACGGCCGGTATCACCGGAACGGTCACATCCCCGGTGGCGACGTCGGCATCGTGCCGTGACCACGCAGGGGTCGTCCAACGCCGTGATCGCCGATAACGTCGTCAACGACATCACGAACCGGATCGACCGCGTTCCGGCGTAATCGCGAAGGACGGACGAATGCCGATGCACTCCCCCACACTCATCGCTGGGATCAGCGTTCTCGCCGCCATCGCACTGGCGGGCTGCGGATCCACCAGCAAGGACTCCCCCTCGCCGACGGCAACCGCCGGACAGTCGGGGGCACAGGTTGAGGTGGGCAACACCATCAACTACGGCTCGTTCGGTACGACCGCGGAGATCGACTGCGCCGACGGCAAGTCGCTGAACGTCGGCGGGTCCAACAACACTCTGACGGTGAAGGGCACGTGTGCGTCGGTGAACATCGGCGGCGCGGACAACAAGATCACCTTCGGCACGATCGACAAGGAACTCTCTGTCGTCGGCCTCAACAACACGATCACCTACAAAGGCGACCCGAAGGTGAACAACCTGGGCTCGGGGAACACCCTCAACAAGTCGTAGGTGGTCGCCGCTTACGCCTTCGCGCCGTGCCGGCCGGCGCCCTTGGCGAATCGCTGCGCACCGGCAAGGGACTCGGCGGCCACCCGCGACAGGCTGCCGAATTCGAAGTCCATGGCGTCGGCTTCGGACTGACCCCACTGGTTGAGCGCCGACATCCGATCCGAACGCAGGCACAGCTGCGGAAGCTGGGCCAGTTCGGCGGCCAAGTCCTCGGCAGCCCGGCGGCTCTGACCTGGTGGCACCACGCGGTTGGCGAGGCCGATGGCCAGGGCCTCCTCGGCGCCGACGGCCCGGCCGGTCAGGATCAGGTCCATCGCCCGGCTGTGGCCGATGAGACGGGGCAGGCGCACGGTGCCGCCGTCGATCAGCGGAACCCCCACCGGCGGCAGAACACCCCGAACACGGCGTCCTCCTCCGCCACCCGCAGGTCGCACCACAGCGCCAGCTCCAGGCCGCCGGCGACGGCGTAGCCGCTGACCGCGGCGATCACCGGTTTGGACAGCTGCATGCGACTCGGCCCCATGGGGCCCGGAGCCGCGGGGCCGGCGACATCGGACCCTGTCCGAGGGCGGTGGGTCGGGTTGGTGTCAGGTGTGCCGATGGCCTTGAGATCGGCTCCGGCGCAGAAGGTTCCGTTGTCCCCCCAAAGGACCGCCACTGACGCCGACTCGTCTTTGTCGAACTCGTCGAAGGCGTCGAACAAGGCCATCGCGGTGGGACCGTTGACGGCGTTGCGGGCCTGCGGACGGTCGATGATCACCGTCGTGACAGGCCCATTCTTTTCGACGCGCACCGGATCGGTCATTTTGCCTCCACCAGTTGTCCCTCATCCCGCCGCGCGACCAACTCGGCGGCGAAGTCTGCATAGGCCCGCCGCAGTGCGGCGCCCGGCCAACGCGTCGGCAGCAGTTCCTCCGGCAACACCGGATCGGTGAGCAGGTGGCGCACAATCGCGGCGGCGGCACGGAAGCGTGCCGGAATGTCGTCAGCCGCGCCGATGTCATCCAGGAGCTGACGCCCGGTGTCGGCCCAGCCACCCAGATCCCACAGCCGCCCGGTCAGCTCGGCCGGATCGGCGTCACGGGCGTGCAGCACCCGCACCCGTTCGGCGATCTCGGCGGGCAGCTCGTCGTCGAGGTTGTCCGGGCGCAACCAGACTCCCTCCCGGATCTCACCGAACCGCTTGATCTGCAGAGTGTTTCGCAACGCGGCGCGCGCTCGGGCATCCATGCCGACCGCGGTGATCACCAAGGTGACCCAGTCGCCGCTCCAGTCGCGCATGCGCGGGTAGAGCGCATCGTCCTGGCGGCGCTGGCGGGTCAACAGCCGGTCGGACAGTCGATACCCGTCGTCGGAGCGCACCAGATCGCCGGCGGCCACCATCCGGGTCAGCGCCACCCGCAGGGTCTGCTCGCGGATGCCGAAATCCGATGTCAGCTGCAGCAATTCGGCCGAAGTAGCCCAGGCCGGGTGAGCGCCGAGCAAGACACTCAGCACCACCGACCGGGCGGTCATCTTCGCCAACGATTGCGGCACGCTCACACTCCCGAAGCGCGACGCCCGTGGTCACCGAACGGCTCGTCGCGGTGCCGGACCGCCTCCCGGAAACCGTGCTCGCGGGCGTCCGCCACGAAGGCGTGCCCCTCCGGGGTGTGCCGGGCGATCCCGTCGAACACTGTGCTGACCATCCGGCTGGTCGCCACACCCTGCTGATACAGCGCGGTGTTCATCGCCAGCTTGACCATGATCAACTGATTCACCGGTACCGCGGCGATGCGCTCGACGAGCCGCTCGGTGCGCTCGTCGAGGTCGGCCGGATCCGGCGCCTCGACCGCCAGTCCCCACTCGGCGGCCTGCGCGCCGGTGATGCAATCCCCGGTCAGCAGAAGGCGTTTGGCACGCTGATCACCCAGCCGATGCGCCCACAACCCGGCCGCGGGAACACCCCACACCCGGGTCGGCGGATAGCCGATCTTGGCGTCGGAGGCGGCGATCACCTGGTCGGCGTGCAGCGCGATATCGGTGCCGCCCGCCACGCAATACCCGTGAATCTTCACCACCGTCGGCTTGTCGGCATGCATCAGGCTGGAGAAGCCGCGCACGAAACGGCTCATCATCTGATAGTCGATCATCGGATCCCACGGCCGGTCGGCCTTGTGGTTGACCGCCTGCGTCTTGCCGTCGAGCACGGTGCCCTGCCGGTCCCCGCCGCCGGCCGACGACGAGCCGTCGGCGTAGGCACCGAGATCGAAACCGGCGCAGAATCCTTCGCCGCGGCCCGACACCAAGATGACGTGGACGTTCGGGTCCAGGTCGGCCCGTTCGACCAGCGCGGCCAACTCCAGAGGGGTCTCCGCGACGATCGCGTTGCCCTTGTCGGGCCGGTTGAAGGTGATGCGGGCAATCCGATCGGTGACCTCGTAGGTCATCGTCTTGAGTTCGGTCATCCCTTCACCAGGCAGCGTTCGATGATCGGCGCCAGGTCGAGTCCGGCGGGCAGCGTCCCGAACGCACCGCCCCAATTGCCGCCGACCCGGGAGGCCAGGAATGCCTCGGCGACCGCGGGGTGACCGTGGCGGACCAGCAGCGAACCCTGCAGTGCCACCGTGATGTCCTCGGCGATCGTGCGTGCGCGGTACTCGATGCCGTCGAGTTGCTCCAGCTCCGAACGCAAGTCGGCGACATGCGCATCGAGGCGCGCATCCGCACCTGCGGTGATCGCCAGCTCGTCGAAGAGGACGCCGACGCACTCGGGACGGGTTGCCATGGCGCGCAACGTGTCCAGCGCGCTGACGTTGCCCGAGCCTTCCCAAATGCCCATCAGCGGCGCCTCACGGTAGAGGCGCGGCATACCGGACTCCTCGGCATAACCGTTGCCGCCCAGGCACTCCATCGCCTCGGCGGCGTGCGGGGTGGCGCGTTTACACACCCAGTATTTGGCGGCCGCCAGACCGATCCGGCGCAACAGGCTCTCGCGTTCGTCGCCGCGGACGACGGCGTCGGTGGCCCCGGCCATCCGCATCGCGACGATGGTGGCCGCCTCGGCCTCGACGGCGAGGTCGGCAATGACATTGCGCATCAACGGCTGATCGATCAGGTAGGCGCCGAATGCCTTGCGGTGCTGGGTGTGGTGCACGGCGCGGGTCAAACCGTTGCGCATGCTGGTGGCGCTGCCCAGGGTGCAGTCCAGCCGGGTGAGGTTGACCATCTCGATGATGGTGGGCACGCCACGGCCTTCCTCGCCGACCAGCCAGGCGATGGCGCCGTCGTACTCCACCTCGCTGGAGGCGTTGGCGTGGTTGCCGAGCTTGTCCTTCAAGCGCTGCAGGAACATTCGGTTGCGGGTGCCGTCGGGAAGTACCCGCGGCAGCATGAAACAGCTCAGTCCGCCGGGCGCCTGCGCCAACACCAGGAAGATGTCGCTCATTGCCGCGGAGGTGAACCACTTGTGACCGGTGATGGTGTAACTGCCGTCGCCGTTGGGGACGGCCTGGGTGGTGCCGGCACGGACGTCGGAGCCGCCCTGCTTCTCGGTCATCGACATTCCCGCGGTGATGCCGACTTTGGTGGCAGGCACTTTCAGTTCGGGGTCGTAGCGCCGGCTGGTCAGCAGCGGCTCATAGATCTCGGCGAGCTCGGGGTTGTGCCGCAGCGCGGGGACGACGGCGTAGGTCATCGAGATCGGGCAGACGTGCCCGGGCTCGGGCGTCCATACCCCCATCTTCGCCGCGCGGACCACATGGGCGCCGGGACGGTCGTCGGCCCACGGCGCTGCGTGCACCCCGTGAGTGATCGCCGTGCGCATCAGCTCGTGATAGGCGGGGTCGTACTCGATCTCGTCGACGCGATAGCCGTAACGGTCGTGGGTGTGCAGGATCGGCTGGTTGCGATCGGCCAGCTCGCCCCAGCGCTGCGCCTGCGCACCGCCCGCGAGCGCGCCGAGCTCGGTGACCTCGTCCAACCCCCACTGGCCGCCCTCGCGGATGAGCGCCTCGATCAGGACCGGCGAGCTGGCCGGGTTGTGGTCCGTCAGCGGCGGGACCTGGTTGGTGACGAGATGCGTATCCGACATGAGACCACTATTACAGTTCTACGACAATCGCACAAGATTCGTAATATGGCAGGCTGGGTGGTGTGAAGCCGAACTCCGTCATCCACGCCGCCACCCAATGGCTCGAACATGAACCGGTGCCCGCCGACCAGTCGGTGCGCGGTGAGCCGCACACCGGGACAGCCGAACTCGGAACGTTCGGCGGCCTGGAGGTCGGAGTGTGGGAGATGACGCCCGGGGTCATGCGCGACGTCGAGGCCGACGAACTGTTCGTGGTGCTCTCCGGCGCGGCCACCGTGGAGTTCGACGACGGCAGCCCGACGATCACCCTGGGCGCCGGCGATGTGGTGCGGTTGGCCAAGGACACCCCGACGGTGTGGACGGTGACCGAGACGCTGCGAAAGGTGTATCTCGTCTAGGTTCGGCGGGCAGGAGCGAAGCGACCCGGGGAATTAGCTCGGCGGGCAGGAGCGAAGCGACCCGGGGAATTAGCTCGGCGGGCAGGAGCGAAGCGACCCGGGGAATTAGGCGCGCCGACCGGGGTGCGCGGCGAAGAAGTCCCACATCCGCTCGGTGGCGAACGATGGCCAGTCGTGTTCGCCACCGGCGACGGTGATCAGCTCGACGCCGCGTCCACTCGGACAGCTGGCGGCCGAGGTCGTCAGATCCCCGTCGACCGTCGTCGCCGGAGGTTCGCAGTGATCGACGTTGCGCCAGAACGCACTGACATCGGGCGGCGTCATGGTCGCGATCGGCAGCGCGGTCCCGGGTTGGCCGTCATAGCGGACCAGGCGGTCCTCGGTGCCGTGGATGTGCAGCACCGACGTCGGGCGCGGCGCCGGGCAGGCAGCGAGCTGAGTGGCCGCATCCGGCCCGATGGCCGCGAAAAGACTGGTGTTGCACGCCAATTTGTACGCCATGATGCCGCCGTTGCTGATCCCGGCGAGATAGATGCGTGCTGGGTCGATGTCCAGCTTTTCGGTGATGTTGCGGACGGCGGCGGTGATGAAACCGACGTCGTCGACGTCGTCCTTGCTCGCTTGTCCGCAACACCCGTCGGCGTTCCACGATCCACCCACCCCGTCGGGATAGGCGACCACGAACTTGGCGGAGTCGGCCTGCTCATCCCAGCCGTACTCCCGCTGCGCCTGTTCCGCGCTACCGGTCCACCCGTGCAGCATCACGACCAGCGGCGCCGACTTCGGCAGCCCCTCGGGAATGTAGAGCCGGTAGTCGCGGTCGATGCCGCCGACCTGGATCGTGTGCGCACTGACACCCGGCGCGAACCCGGTCGCGGGTGCGCAGGCAGCCACCACGAACAGCGCGACCAGTAGCGCGACTCGACGAGCCCACACGGTTAGCTGAGGTGTTCCCGCAGAAAGGCGATGTCGTCCTTGCGGCCCTCGTCTGCCGTCTCACAGATCACCGGCGCGTCGGCCGCCTGTACGACCGCGACCAGAAGTTGCGGATCGATCTGTCCCGTACCGAAATTGGCGTGCCGGTCAGCGCCGGACCCCTTGGCATCGCGGGAATCGTTGCAGTGCACCAGGTCGATGCGGCCGGTGATGGCTTTGATCCGCTCGACGGCGTCGATCAACTCCTCGCCGGCCGCCCAGGCGTGGCAGGTGTCGAGGCAGAACCCGATGCCGGTGTCGGCGATGCGCTCCCACAGCCGGGCGATCGTGTCGAAGTGGCGCGCCATCGCATGATCACCGCCTGCGGTGTTCTCCAGATACACCGGCACGCTGGTCTCCAGCTGCGCGAGCGCCTTGGCCCAGCGCTCGAAGCCGGCTTCCATGTCGTTGTCGTCGGCGTGACCGCCGTGCACGATCACCGCGGTCGCGTCGATCTCGGCGGCGGCGTCGCAGGTGTCCTGCAGGATCTTGCGCGACGGGATGCGTACCCGGTTGTTGGCCGACGCCACGTTGATCAGATACGGCGCGTGCACGTACAGCGGGACCGGCGACGCCTTCAGCGTCTCGGCATCGTCGCGCGGCTGAGGCTTCTTCCAGCTCTGCGGATTGCCGAGAAAGAACTGCACCGCCTCGGCGCCGTCGGCGGCCGCGGCCGCCAGCGGGTCATCGCCGTGGACATGGGAACCAATGAGCACGCGTCGAGTCTAGGCGCGCGCACCGACGCCGCGCACAGCCGTCATCTCCGCCAGAACAGGTGATGGGTGACCCCGCTCGGGCTGGGCACGACCTCGTGGTGGAACCGGTCGTCGAGCTCGTCCGGCGACTCCCACAGCCGCGACCCCGCACCGATCTCCACGTCGGCGACCGCCACGTGCAGCGTGTCGACCAAGCCGGCGTCCAGGAACTGCCGGACCGTCGTCGCACCCCCGCCGAGCCGGACATCCTTGCCGCCGGCGGCCGCCTTCGCCTGCTCCGCGACGCGCGCCGGGCTGTCGGAGACGAAGTGAAACGTCGTCTCCCCCAACGTCAGCGACGGTCGCTCGTGGTGGGTCATGACGAACACCGGCGTGTGGAACGGCGGCTCCTCGCCCCACCAGCCCTGCCACTCGGGGTGGTCCTCCCATGGACCGCGGTAGGGACTGAACTTGTTGCGGCCCATGATCTCCGCGCCGATGTTGTTGTAATAGTCACGGGTGAAGTAGTCATCGAGGCCGCGGTTGCCGCCCGGGTCACGGCGGCCCACCCAGCTGGCCGTCGCACCCACCCAGGCAAACAGGGCAGGCTGATCGGCGTCGCCGAACGGCCGCTCGAAACATTGGTTGAGGCCCGCGCCGAAACCGTCGCGCGACAGCATGAAGTTGTGAACTCTGAGCAATTGGGGCACATGTGTGTTGACTCCGGCGGCCACCAGAACTCATCGCGCGGCCGCCGAGCGTAACGCCAGGGTTGCATTCGGCGCCGAACTCCGCCCTGGCGTTACGCTCGGCAAAAGACGGCAATAGAAAAAGCCCCCGCCGAAGCGGGGGCTTTTTCCTTGCATTGACTAGCGGTAGTCCGAGTAGCCGTAATCGTCCAACGGCACCGCGGCACCGGTGGCCTGGCCGAAGTCCGGGCTGTAGTACTGATCCTCGTAGGACGGGATCGTGTACGCCGCAGCGCGGGCTTCCTCGGTCGGCTGCACCTGGATGTTGCGGTAACGGTTGATACCGGTACCGGCCGGGATCAGCTTGCCGATGATCACGTTCTCCTTCAGACCCTGCAGCTTGTCGCTGCGGCAGTTGATCGCCGCATCGGTCAGCACGCGAGTGGTCTCCTGGAACGACGCCGCCGACAGCCACGAATCGGTGGCCAGCGACGCCTTGGTGATACCCATCAGCACCGGACGGCCGGCCGCGGGCTCGGCGCCCTCGGCAACCACACGCCGGTTCTCCGACTCGAACTCGCCACGCTCGGTCAGCGAGCCGGGCAGGAACTCCGTTGCGCCCGAATCGATGATCGTGACGCGCCGCAGCATCTGCCGGACGATGACCTCGATGTGCTTGTCGTGGATCGACACGCCCTGCGCCCGGTAGACCTCCTGGACTTCCTTGACCAGGTGGATCTGCACCTTGCGCGGACCCTCGATACGCAGCACCTCGTGCGGGTCGGCCGAGCCCTCGAGGAGCTGCTGGCCCACCTCGACGTGGTCACCGTTGACCAGCAGTCGCTCGGAACCGTCGTCGTGCTTGAACACCTTCAACCGCTGACGCTTGGAGAGCTTGTCGTACACGACCTCCTCGCTCCCGTCGTCGGGAACGATGGTGATCTTGTAGAACTTGTCGCTCTCCTCCAGCTGAACCCGCCCGGCCACATCGGCGATCGGTGCGCGGTTCCGCGGAATACGCGCCTCGAACAGCTCCTGCACGCGGGGCAGACCACCGACGATGTCGGCGCCACCGGTAACACCACCCTGGTGGAAGGTGCGCATGGTCAGCTGCGTGCCGGGCTCACCGATCGACTGCGCGGCCACGATGCCGACCGCCTCGCCGATGTCCACCAGCTTGCCGGTGGCCATCGAACGGCCGTAGCACATCGCGCACACACCCGAGGCGCTGGTGCAGGTGAGCACCGAGCGGACCTTGACCGAGGTGATGCCGGCCTCCAGCAGGGCGTCGATCGCCGGGTCACCGAGATCGTGTCCGGCATTGACGACGACGTTGCCGTTCGCGTCGACCGCGTCCGCGGCCAGCGTGCGGGCGTACGCCGAGGTCTCGACGTGCGGATCCCGGATCAGGCTGCCGTCGGCCTGGAGCTCGGCCAGGTCGACCAGGATGCCGCGCTCGGTGCCGCAGTCGTGCTCACGCACGATCACGTCCTGGCTGACGTCCACCAGACGACGGGTCAGGTAACCCGAGTCGGCGGTACGAAGTGCGGTGTCCGCCAGACCCTTTCGGGCGCCGTGGGTGTTGATGAAGTACTCCAGCACCGTCAGGCCCTCACGGAACGAGGACTTGATCGGGCGCGGGATGAACTCACCCTTCGGGTTGGTCACCAGACCCTTCATGCCGGCCAGCGTGCGGGTCTGGGTGAAGTTACCCGTCGCACCGGACTTCACGATCGTGATGATCGGGTTGTCCTCGGGGTAATGCGCCTCCAGAGCCTTACCGACCTCTTCGGTGGCTTCCTTCCACAACTCGACAAGAGCGTCGTTGCGCTCCTGCTTGTTGAGCGCGCCGCGCTGGTACTTCTTCTCGATACCGTCGGCTTCGGCCTCGTAACGCTCGAGGATCTCCTGCTTCTCCGGCGGCACGATGACGTCTGCCATCGACACCGTGACACCCGAACGGGTGGCCCAGTGGAAACCGGCATCCTTGAGCTTGTCGACGGTCTGCGCAACGACGATCATCGGGTAGCGCTCGGCCAGATCGTTGATGATCCGAGCCTGGACCTTCTTGTGCATCTGCTCGTTGACGAACGGATACCCCTGCGGCAGAAGCTCATTGAAGAGCACCCGGCCCAGCGTGGTCTCGGCGGTCCAGGCATTGCCCGGGCGCCAGCCGTTCTCGCCGAACAGCTCGTTCTCGACCTCGTGCGGCGGACGCAGCTGCGTCAGGCGCACCTTGATCTGAGCGCGAACCGACAGTGCACCACGGTCCATCGCCATGATCGCCTCAGCCGGCGAGCTGTACACACCGGTCTCCGGCGCATCCTTGGCGGCAGCGGTGTACTCACCCTTTTCGCCAGGAATCAGCGTGGTCAGGAAGTACAGACCGGTGACCATGTCCAGACGCGGCATGGCCAGCGGCTTGCCCGACGCCGGCGACAGGATGTTGTTCGACGACAGCATGAGGATGCGGGCCTCGGCCTGCGCCTCGGCGCTCAGCGGCAGGTGAACCGCCATCTGGTCGCCGTCGAAGTCGGCGTTGAACGCCTCACAGACCAGCGGGTGCAGCTGAATGGCCTTGCCCTCCACCAGCTGCGGCTCGAAGGCCTGGATACCGAGGCGGTGCAGGGTTGGTGCACGGTTCAGCAGCACCGGGTGCTCGGCGATGACCTCTTCGAGGACATCCCACACCTGGGGACGCTGACGCTCGACCATCCGCTTGGCGCTCTTGATGTTCTGCGCGTGGTTGAGATCGACCAGACGCTTCATCACGAACGGCTTGAACAGCTCGAGAGCCATCAGCTTCGGCAGACCACACTGGTGCAGCTTGAGCTGCGGGCCGACCACGATGACCGAACGGCCCGAGTAGTCGACGCGCTTACCGAGCAGGTTCTGACGGAACCGGCCCTGCTTGCCCTTGAGCAGATCGGACAGCGACTTGAGCGGACGGTTGCCGGGTCCCGTGACGGGCCGGCCACGACGGCCGTTGTCGAACAGCGCGTCGACCGACTCCTGCAGCATCCGCTTCTCGTTGTTGACGATGATCTCGGGAGCGCCGAGGTCGATCAGTCGCTTCAACCGGTTGTTGCGGTTGATCACGCGGCGGTACAGGTCGTTCAGGTCGGAGGTCGCGAAGCGGCCACCGTCGAGCTGGACCATCGGGCGCAGCTCCGGCGGGATCACCGGCACCGCGTCGAGGACCATGCCCATCGGCGAGTTGCGGTTGGTCTGGAAGGCAGCGACCACCTTGAGGCGCTTGAGCGCCCGAAGCTTCTTCTGCCCCTTGCCGTTCCGGATGGTGTCGCGCAGGCTCTCGGCCTCGGCGTCGATGTCGAAGGTCTCGATGAGCTTCTGGATCGACTCGGCACCCATCGAGCCCTGGAAGTACTCGCCGTAGCGGTCGACCAGCTCGCGGTACAGGTTCTCGTCGACGATGAGCTGCTTGACGGCCAGCTTGGTGAAGGTCGTCCAGATCTCGTCGAGCCGGTCCAGCTCACGCTGGGCCCGATCGCGCAGCTGACGCATCTCGCGCTCGCCACCGTCGCGCACCTTGCGGCGCACGTCGGACTTGGCACCCTCGGCCTCGAGCTCGGCCAGGTCGGCCTCGAGCTTCTGGGCGCGGGCCTCCAGGTCGGCGTCACGCTGATCGGCGACAGCCTTCTTCTCGACCTCCATCTCGGCTTCGAGAGTGGAGAGCTCGTTGTGGCGCATGTCGCCGTCGACCGCGGTGATCACGTAGGCGGCGAAGTAGATGATCTTCTCGAGATCCTTCGGCGCCAGATCCAGCAGATAGCCCAAGCGCGACGGAACGCCCTTGAAGTACCAGATGTGCGTGACCGGTGCGGCCAGCTCGATGTGGCCCATCCGCTCGCGGCGCACCTTGGCGCGAGTGACCTCGACGCCGCAGCGCTCGCAGATGATGCCCTTGAAGCGGACGCGCTTGTACTTGCCGCAGTAGCACTCCCAGTCGCGAGTCGGTCCGAAGATCTTCTCGCAGAACAGGCCGTCCTTCTCTGGCTTGAGCGTGCGGTAGTTGATGGTCTCCGGCTTCTTGACCTCACCGAAGGACCAGGTGCGGATGTCGTCCGCGGTCGCAAGACCGATGCGGAGTTCATCGAAGAAGTTGACGTCTAGCACGTAACTCCCTTTCCCCTTTCGGGACTAGAAATACTAATTAGGCCAGATCTTCGACAGAGGCAGATTCGTTGCGGGACAGGTTGATTCCGAGGTTCGCGGCAGCCCGCTCCAAGTCCTCGTCGTCACCGTCACGCATCTCGATTGCCGCGCCGTCCGAAGACAGCACCTCAACGTTCAAGCACAGCGACTGCAGCTCCTTGAGCAGCACCTTGAACGACTCCGGAATGCCCGGCTCGGGGATGTTCTCGCCCTTGACGATCGCCTCGTAGACCTTGACCCGGCCGACGGTGTCGTCGGACTTGATGGTCAAGAGCTCCTGCAGCGTGTACGCCGCGCCGTAGGCCTGCATGGCCCAGCACTCCATCTCACCGAACCGCTGACCACCGAACTGCGCCTTACCACCGAGCGGCTGCTGGGTGATCATCGAGTACGGGCCGGTCGAGCGGGCGTGGATCTTGTCGTCCACCAGGTGGTGCAGCTTGAGGATGTACATGTAGCCGACCGTCACCGGATACGGGAACGGTTCGCCGCTGCGGCCGTCGTAGAGCACGGCCTTGCCGTCACCGTTGACGAGAACCTCGCCGTCACGGTTGGGCAGCGTCGAGCTCAGCAGACCCTGCAGCTCCTCTTCGCGAGCACCGTCGAACACCGGCGTCGAGACGATGCTGTTCGGCTCCGACGAGAGCATGTCCTGCGGCAGGTTGGCCGCCCACTCGGGCGTCCCGCCGACCACATCGATGTTCCAGCCGGCCTTGGCCACCCACCCGAGGTGGGTCTCCAAGATCTGGCCGATGTTCATACGACGCGGCACACCGTGGGTGTTCAGGATGATGTCCACCGGGGTGCCGTCCGGAAGGAACGGCATGTCCTCGACGGGCAGGATCTTGCCGATGACGCCCTTGTTGCCGTGGCGTCCGGCGAGCTTGTCGCCGTCGGAGATCTTGCGCTTCTGGGCCACGTAGACGCGGACCAGCTCGTTGACACCGGCGGGCAGTTCGTCATCGTCCTCGCGGGAGAACACCCGGATGCCGATGACCTTGCCGGACTCACCGTGCGGCACCTTCAGCGACGTGTCGCGGACCTCGCGGGCCTTCTCACCGAAGATCGCGCGGAGCAGCCGCTCCTCCGGGGTCAGCTCGGTCTCGCCCTTCGGGGTGACCTTGCCGACCAGGATGTCGCCATCGCGGACCTCGGCGCCGATGCGGATGATGCCGCGCTCGTCGAGATCGGCCAGCACCTCATCGGAGACGTTCGGGATGTCCCGGGTGATCTCCTCGGCGCCCAGCTTGGTGTCGCGGGCATCGATCTCGTGCTCTTCGATGTGAATCGAGGTGAGCACGTCCTCCTCAACCAGACGGTTGGAGAGGATGATCGCGTCCTCGTAGTTGTGGCCCTCCCACGGCATGACGGCGACGAGCAGGTTCTTGCCCAGCGCCATCTCACCGTTCTCGGTGCACGGACCGTCGGCGAGCACCTGGCCCGACTCGACGCGCTGCCCGGCGTCCACGATCGGACGCTGGTTGGCGCACGTGCCGTGGTTGGAGCGGGCGAACTTACGCATCCGGTAGGTGTGCCGGGTGCCGTCGTCGGCCATCACGGTGATGTAGTCGGCGGAAACCTCCTCGACCACACCTGCCTTGTCGGTGACGATGACGTCGCCGGCATCGATGGCCGCACGCAGCTCCATGCCGGTACCCACCAGCGGCGCCTCGCTACGCACCAGCGGTACCGCCTGGCGCTGCATGTTGGCACCCATCAGGGCACGGTTGGCGTCGTCGTGCTCGAGGAACGGGATCATCGCCGTCGCGACCGACACCATCTGGCGCGGCGAGACGTCCATGAAGTCGACCTCGGTGGCGTCGACGTACTCGACCTCGCCGCCCTTACGGCGGACCAGCACCTTGCTCTCGGTGAAGCGGCCGTCGGCGTCGGTCGGCGAGTTGGCCTGCGCCACGACGTGGCGGTCCTCTTCGTCGGCGGTCAGGTAGTGGATGTCGTCGGTGACCTTGCCGCCCTCGACCTTGCGGTAGGGCGTCTCGATGAAGCCGAACGGGTTCACCCGTGCGTACACCGACAGCGAACCGATCAGGCCGATGTTCGGACCTTCAGGGGTCTCGATCGGGCACATCCGGCCGTAGTGGCTGGAGTGCACGTCGCGGACCTCGAGGCCGGCGCGCTCACGGGACAGACCACCCGGGCCCAGCGCCGACAGGCGGCGCTTGTGGGTCAGACCCGACAGTGGGTTGTTCTGGTCCATGAACTGCGACAGCTGGCTGGTGCCGAAGAACTCCTTGATCGCCGCCACGACGGGACGGATGTTGATCAGGGTCTGCGGCGTGATCGCCTCGACGTCCTGAGTGGTCATCCGCTCGCGGACGACACGCTCCATACGGGACAGGCCGACCCGGATCTGGTTCTGGATCAGCTCGCCGACGGTACGCAGGCGACGGTTACCGAAGTGATCGATGTCGTCGACCTCGACCGGGACCTCGACGCCACCGGGAGCGGTCATCGTGGTCTGGCCCTCGTGCAGGCGCACCAGGTACTCGATGGTCGCGACGATGTCCTCTTCGGTCAGCGTCGAGCTGGTGATCGGCTGGCCCGCGTTGAGGCCCAGCTTCTTGTTGACCTTGTAGCGACCCACCCGGGCCAGGTCGTAGCGCTTGTCCTTGAAGAACAGGTTCTCCAGCAGGGTCTGCGCGGACTCCTTGGTCGGCGGTTCGCCCGGGCGCAGCTTCCGGTAGATGTCCAGCAGCGCCTCGTCGGTGCCGGCGGTGTTGTCCTTCTCCAGCGTCGACATCATGATCTCGGAGAAGCCGAAGCGCTCCCGGATCTGCTCGTTGGTCCAGCCGAGCGCCTTGAGCAGCACGGTGACCGGCTGGCGGCGCTTGCGGTCGATACGCACACCCACGGTGTCGCGCTTGTCGACGTCGAATTCCAGCCACGCACCGCGGCCGGGGATCACCTTGACGCTGTGCAGCGTCTTCTCGGTGGACTTGTCGATGCTGTCGTCGAAGTACACACCCGGCGAACGGACCAGCTGGCTCACCACGACACGCTCGGTGCCGTTGATGATGAAGGTGCCCTTCTCGGTCATCATCGGGAAGTCACCCATGAAGACCGTCTGGCTCTTGATCTCGCCGGTGTTGTTGTTGATGAACTCGGCCGTGACGAACAGCGGGGCCGCGTACGTCATGTCCTTGTCTTTGCACTCGTCGACCGGCGCCTTGACCTCGTCGAAGCGCGGGTCCGAGAAGCTCAGCGACATCGAGCCGGAGAAGTCCTCGATCGGCGACAGCTCGGTGAGCACCTCTTCGAGGCCACCCACCGGGTTGACGTCACCGCGAGCCTCTGCGATCGCACGCCAGCGCGGCGAGCCGATCAGCCACTCGAATGACTCCGTTTGGACGTCGAGCAGGCCGGGTACTTCTAGCGGCTCGCGCAGCTTCGCGAAGGAAATTCGTTTTGGTGCTCCGGGAACGGAGTTAGAAGTAGTAGTCGTTTTGCTCTGGCTAGAGACTGCCAAGATGCATCCTTCCAGCACCTAATGCGACAGACCGGAAGCATCCGGGAGGTCGCGATATCTGCGTCGGTTCGGCTGGCCTACTCGAGGCCCGGCCTTTCACCGGACGCACGCGACATGCAAACAGGTCTCGAGCTGGAACGTCTTAACTCAGACTTGAGGACCGGTGGTGTCAGGTGCAGGTTGAGGTGGGCAGGAGGCAGCCAGCGCAACGTCCAACAATAGCGGAAGACGGCGCATTCCTCAACAAGCTCATGCCGGGCGGGCTGGCGCTGGCTGGCGGTCTAGCTACCCATGCACACATGCTGGAGAACAGACTGACCCGTTTGCGCCTTTCCGTCAAGGGATAACGCGGCGTTTGGTGTGGAAAATTGCCGGTTGGACCACCTCAGACGCTGACGGTCGACGGGTACTGCCGCGTCCGGGTGATCGGCCCCCACACCCCGAGTTGGCGGGCCCGGGTCACCAGCGCGCTGTACTCGTCGCTCGGGACCGACTGTTCCCGGGTGAGGATGTAGCCGGAGAACCCGGTCGGATCGCTGACGATCACCCACTGATAGGCGGGGTCGTAGTCGAGGATCCAGTAGTTCCCCGGCTCGGCGGTGTTCGGCGTCTGGTTGAAGAATGCGACGTCCAGACGCGTGTTGACGCCGGCGTTGACCGACACCGCGGTCCCGGTGATCTGACTCGCCGGGCCGTTGGGCCCGATGTAGTTGCCGGAGTTCTGCACCTTGACCGAGCCGTCGGTGTTCAGGGTGTACACCGCTTTGGTGTTGACCAGCCCCCACGCGAACGGCAGCTTCACACTGCCCTGCTCGTACCAGGGCTGACCGTCGGCGTACCGGGTGACGTCGACCGGCGGCGGCGCAGGCAGCGTTGCCGCCCCGGCCTGACCCATCACGATCGGCTGATTGGGGACGTAGATGCCGTCGTTGGGGCTGCCGTAGATGCCGTAGAGCGGATCGGTGGGCCCCTTGCCTGCGTAGATGTCGTTGATCCAGCCTGAGGCGAACGTCCGCACCGCCGTCTTGCCGCCGGGCGGGGACGGCTTGACGATGATCGTGCTGAGCAGCTCGCCGAGCAGCCCGAAGGGGTTGTTACCTGCGATGACGTCGGTGTGGGAGCCGTTGTCGATCTGCACGCCGTAGAACTGGTTGCCGTAGAAGGCCTGCATCAGCTCGGTGGCCACCCCGTAGGCGTTCCAGCGCTGCGGCGGCGCGGCGATCTGGTAGTCCGGGATACCGGCGCCGGCCAGTGCGGTCAGCGAGTCGGTGAACAGCGGGTCGCGCGAGACACCGTCGAACATCACCACGCCGAGCAGGTTGTCGACCTGGTCGGTCTGGGTGATCAGCGCCCCGACCGCGGTGGCGAAGTTGCCGCCGGCGGAATGCCCGGTGAGCAGGAACTTCTCCGGCAGGGTGCCGCTGAGGCCGGCGGCGTTGGCGCTGATGTTCAGCGCCGACCGGCTGCCCTCGAACATGCCGGCGACCGCTTCGCGCATCTCCGAGCCGCCCAGGTAGCACCCCGGGCACAGCGGGGTGTTGAACCAGAAGATGTCCGGCACCACCACGATGCTGTTGGTCTCCTGGGCCAATTGCTGGGCCGCGGTGCCGTACCAGTCGTTGAAGCCGAGGAAGCCGTGCTGCAGCCAGATCACGCCGTTGGCCGCGACGGTCCCGTCGGCCTGCGTCGGGAAGTACCAGTTGGCCGGGGCGGCGTATCCGTTCGGGCCGCACGGGATGTTCAGCACCGACGACCCGAACCGGACGCCGGTGACACCGTTGCCGACCGAGACGACGGGATTGTCGGGGTTCAGCCCGTTGTCGCCGCTGTTGACCGGCGCTGGCAGCTGGGCACCGAAGAACCTGGCGACCGTGTCGACCAGGCCCTTGACGAGCTTGTCGACCGGTCCCAGTTGGTTGGCCTCCGCGGCGGGCAGCCCGACCGCGGCCGTGGGTCCCATGATGATCTGCTGGTTGGCCGCCGGATAGAAGCCGTACTGCGGGGCCTCGGGGGTGGCGCCGGCGTACATGTCGTTGATCCAGCCGTTGCTCAGCGTGTAGACGGCCGCGGTGTTTCCGGCGGGCACCCGCTTGGTCACCAATTGCAGGACCACGTTGAACAGCGGGTTGACACCGAGCATGGAGTCGACGTGCGAGCCGTTCTGCAGGACGACGCCGATGAACGTGTCGGGAATTGTCGCCGCCAGGACATTGGTGGTCGCGCCGAACAGATTCCAGCTCTGCGCCGGTGCGGCGATCTGGTAGATCGGCTTGCCCGCGGCGGCGAGGTCGGCAACCTGGCCGGCGAAGGATCCGGTCAGGGCACCGTTGGAGACCCCGTCGAACATCAGCACGCCCACCAGATCGGACGGGTCGTACTGGGCGTCGGCGCCGCCCAGGTAGTCGTCGGCGACGGCGGTGGCAAAGCCACCCCCTGCCGAATGGCCGGCCAGCAGGAAGCGCTCCGGGAGTGCCACCCCGGTGAAGCCGGCCGCGGTGGCGCTGCTCAGCAGCGTTGCGCGGTTCGGTCCGAGCAGAGCTGCCGCGTCCTGTTCGGTGACCACGCAGGTGAGGCAGCCACCCGAGAACGTCATCGGAATAGAGGACAGGGTCGGCGCCACCACGATGCTGTTGGTCTGCTGCGCCAAGTCCTTGGCCAGCGCGGAGTAGAAGGTGTTGGTGGCCCCGAACCCGTGTTGGAGCCAGATGACGCCCTGGGCGTCGACGCTGCCGTCGGCCTGGGTCGGGAAGTACCAGTCGGCGGCGACGGTATTGCCGATGAACGCCCCCGGCAGGTCAAGCCGGGAGTGGCCGACCAGCACACCGGTCACGCCGTTGGTCGGCGCGACCGGCAGCGTCGTCGCTGCGCTCACCGGAGCGCTTTGTGTGGTGGTGGCGGCGGGGATGGTGGTACGCGGCACCGCCCCCAGGTTGGCGAGCACGCTGAGCGCCGCGCTGGCCAGAAGATCGGAAGCCGGTGCCGACGGCGCCATGGCCAGCGACCGCATGCCGGCCCGACGTGAGGTGGCGACGCCGGCGGTGACGGTCGTAGCCGCCGGTGTCGCGGCGGCCGTGGGGCTGGCTTTCTGCGCGGCGAGCGAGGAGCGCGCCGACCGCGTTGCGGACGACGGCGTGGACGTCCGCTTGCTCGCGCCGGTGGACTTGCCCGCAGCCGAGGACGACGCGTTCGACGACGCCTTCGAACCGGCGCTGTCGTCGTTGTCGGCATGGGCCACAGCGGAGCCGGACAGCAGGGCCGCACCCAACCCCACCACCATCGCGCCGGTGCCCAACAAGACCTGACGTTGCGTCATCGCTGACCTGCTTCCCCAAAATTGACGATCCGGCAAAAGTTACTCAGTGCCAGCCCATTTCGGGATCGAAATCCCATCCGCGGGCCGGGATGTCATCGATTCGTCAGGCGGCGATCGAGCGGGCTGCCGCGGCGGCCGACTGAGTCGGCAAGACGATGGCGGCGGTCGGCCCCATGATGATCGACTGGCCGGCCGACCCGTAGAGCCCGTACTGCGGGGAATCCGGTCCGGCGCCGACGTAGAAGTCGTTGATCCAGCCGGCCGCCAGCGTGCGCACGGCGGAGGCGTTACCGGGGGCGGACGGCCTGACGAAGATCGCGGCGAAGAAGTCGAAGAACGGGTCGGAGCCGATCACCGAGTCGGTGTGCGAGCCCTTGACCAGTTCGACGCCGACGAACTGGTCCGGCCGGTCGGCGATCAGTTGCGTGGTGGTGCGGCCGAAGGCGTTCCACGACTGCGGCGGCGCGACGATCGTGTACACCGGAATGCCGTCCAGGGTGGCGAGCGCGTCGGTGAGACCGTCGCCGTTGGCGACGCCGTCGAACATCACCACGCCGAGTAGATGGTTGTCGGCCCCGGGCGGGAGCGACGTGATGTAGTCACTGCCGGCGGCCACCGCCAGTCCCCCGCCGGCGGAATGCCCGGAGAGGGTGAAGTCGTCGGGCAGGGTGCCTTGATAACCGGCGTTGGCGGCGCTGATGGTCAGTGCGGCGCGCTCGCCGAGGAACAGGTCGGCGACGCCCTGCTGCATCGCGGGGTTGTTGATGGTGCAGGTCGGGCAGCCCAGCGGGGCGAAGGACGGCAGCGTTGTCGTGACGACGATGCTGTTGGTCTGCTGCGCCAGGGACCGGGCCAGCACGGTGTAGAAGGACTTGGTGGCCAGGAATCCGTGCTGCAGATAGATGATGCCGTTGGCCTGCACCGAGCCGTCGGCCCGCGTCGGGAAGTACCAGTCGGCCGGTGCGTTGTAGGTCCGCGACCCGACCTGGATCGTCAGCGTGGTGTTGCCGGTCCGCACCCCGGTCACCCCATTGGGGGTCGGTGCCGTCACGGCCGGGCCTGCACCCACCGGTGTGACCGTGGCCGTGCTGGGCGGACCACCGAAGAACAGCGGCATGACGAGGGCGGTCCACTTCTTCATCAGTTTCTCGAGCGGGCCGAGCTGGCTGGCCAGCGGGGTGGGCAGCACGACCGCGGAGGCATTACCCAGGATGACCGGTTGACCGGCGGCGCCGTAGATGCCGTACTGCGGGTCGGCGGGGCCGGCCCCGGCGTAGAAGTCGTTGATCCAGCCGCTGCTGAGGGTGTCGACGGCGGAGGTGTTTCCGGACGGTGAGCGCTTGGTGACCAGCTGGGCGAAGAAGTCGACCAGCGGGTTGCTGCCCAGCATCGCGTCGACGTGTGATCCGTTGACCAGCACGACTCCGTCGAACTGGTCGGGTCGCAGCGCCAGCAGTTGGTCGGTCGTGGTGCCGAAGGTGTTCCACATCTGGGCCGGCGCCGCGACCTGATAGACGGGGATGTCGCGGGTGTCCAGGCTGGTGATGGCTTGCGGCAGCGTGCCGTTCATGGTGACGCCGTCGTACATCACCACCCCGAGCAGGTGGTTCTCGTCGGTCGGCGCGAGGGCGTCGACGTAGTAGCCGCCAACCGATGATGACCACCCGCCGCCGGCGGAATGCCCGGCCAGGATGAAGTCTTGTGGCAGCACACCGTCATAGCCGGCCTGGCTTGCGCTGATGGTCAACGCCGGCCGGTCGCCGAGGAACATCGTGGCGGCGGCCTTCTGCATCGGCACCCCGTAGAGCGTGCAGCCGCGGCAGCTCAGCTGCGGGAACGACGGCAATGTCGGCGCCACCACGATCGAGTTGGTGTTCTTCGCGAGCTGGGTGGCCAGCTCCGAATAGAACGCCTTGTCGGCGAGGAACCCGTGCTGCAGCCAGATGACGCCGTTGGCCTGCACCGAACCGTCGGCCTGGGTCGGGAAGTACCAGTCGGCGGGTGCGTTGAAGCCGCCGTTGACCGGGATCGTCAGCGTCGAGTGCCCGACCTTGACCCCGGTGACGCCGTTGGTGGCGGGCGGAGAGACGACCGCGGCCGCGGCGAGGGTCGACGCCGCGGCGGGACGCGCGCTGGTGCCGGTTGCCGGCGGGGACGTGGGCCCGGATGACGCCTGCGGCGGTGTGACGCCGAGCGCGGACAGCACGCTGGTCAGCAGTTTCGCCGCCGGGCGTGGGGTGCTCTGTCGGCTGGCCGCCGCCGCGGATGCGGCCGCTTTGACGGTGGGCTTCGTGGTGCGCGCGCCGGAGACGACGGCGGCGACCGCGGTGCGGTTCTTGCCGGTTGCGACTGCGGAGGACTTGGTCGGCGACGTCGACGCCTGCGAGGTGGATGCGCCACCCGAATGGTCGGGGCTGCCACCGGTATCGGCGGCGGCGGTGGCAGTGCCGGTGAGCAGTCCTGCGCCGATGCCGGCGAAGACGGCAACCGCCCCCCACCAGACCCGACGGTCGCGTAGCACCTAGTCGCCTCCTCCTGCGCGATCGGGCCAAACGCTAACCCAGCAAATCGCCGCAGTAATGCGAATTGGCCAAAGCGTCATTTCCTGCGAGCGCCTCAGTCGAACGTGCGGATCCGGATTCTCACCCGAAAAGCGAAAAGCCCCAACCGATTTCGGTTGGGGCCTTTCGCTGATAGTTAGCTTAGGTCAGTTGCCCTCTTCGCCGGCGAAGGTGTGGCTGGGCAGCTTGTGGGTGCCGTCGAGGTCGTCGCGGATGGCTTCCTGGGCGGCCGGGGGCAGGGTGTGCAGGATCTGGCGCACCCGCTCCTGGCGGCGTCGGACGGCGTCGCGTTCCGGGATGCCCGGGGTGACCGTCAACTGCGGCGGCACACCTTCGATTTCCTCGACACCACCATCGTGGTGACCGGCGTCGACCAAGGCCTGCTCTTCGGCCATCGTCGACTCGTCCTTCTCCTCGGACATGCCGATCGGGCCGATACGGCGACCGTTGAGGAACTGACGCACCACCGGCTCGTCACTGGTCAGCAGGACCTCGCGGGGACCGAACATGACCAGGTGCTTGCGGAACAGCATGCCGATGTTGTCGGGCACCGTACGAGCGATGTTGATGTTGTGCGTCACGATCAGGATCGTGGCGTCGATCTGAGCGTTGATGTCGATCAGCAGCTGGGACAGGTACGCGGTGCGGACCGGGTCCAGACCGGAGTCGGGCTCGTCGCAGAGGATGATCTGCGGGTCGAGCACCAGGGAGCGAGCCAGCCCGGCGCGCTTGCGCATACCGCCGGAGATCTCACCGGGGAACTTGTTCTCGTCGCCACCCAAGCCGACCATGTCGAGCTTTTCCATGACGATCTGGCGGATTTCGCTTTCCTTCTTCTTCGTGTGCTCACGAAGCGGGAAGGCGGTGTTGTCGAAGAGGTTCATCGAGCCGAACAGCGCGCCGTCCTGGAACATGACGCCGAACAGCGTGCGGATCTCGTAGAGCTCCTTGGCCGAGCACTCGATGATGTTGGTGCCGTCGACGATGATCTTTCCGCGCTCGGGGCGCAGCAGACCGATCAACGACTTCAAGAACACGGACTTACCGGTACCCGACGGGCCCAGCAGCACGCTGACCTCACCGGCGGGGATATCGAGGGTGACGTCTTCCCAAATTCGCTGGGAACCGAATGACTTAGTCAGCCCCTCGACCTGAATAGCAATACCCACGCCAGATCCTTCCGCCCACACCGGTCAGCCACCGCCGCGATGGCCTGTGGTTTGAGTCACTGTAGCGCACGGCCCCTCGTGCCACTCGGGTTGTGTCACTACGGTTATTGACGCTCGTAAAACTGTGATGCTCCGGTCCGGCCGGCCGGCGAGCCGTTGCGGTAACTGCACGAATGCGCCCTACAACGAGAAGGCCCCCGGACGAATCCGGGGGCCTCCTTCGGTGATACCGAAACTACTTGACGGTGACCGTCGCGCCAGCGGCCTCGAGCTTGGCCTTGGCGTCCTCGGCGGCTTCCTTGTTGACCTTCTCGAGCAGCGGCTTGGGGGCGCCGTCGACGAGGTCCTTGGCTTCCTTGAGGCCCAGGCCGGAGACGATCTCACGGACGACCTTGATGACGCCGATCTTCTTGTCGCCGGCACCCTCGAGGATGACGTCGAATTCCGACTGCTCCTCAGCGGCCTCGGCAGGCGCGCCACCGGCGGCGGGGCCGGCGGAAACGGCGACGGGAGCGGCGGCGGTGACGTCGAAGGTCTCCTCGAACTGCTTCACGAACTCAGAGAGCTCGAGCAGGGTCATTTCCTTGAACGCGTCGAGCAGTTCGTCGGTGGACAGCTTTGCCATGGTGATTCCTTATCTGTGTGCTTAGTGATGGTTTGTATTAGGCAGCGGGTTCTGCGGAACCCTCTGCAGCCTTCTTCTCTTGCAGAGCTGCGGCCAGGCGCGCGACCTGGGACGCGGGCGCCACGAACAGCGCCGCGGCCTGGGACTGCTTCGCCTTCATTGCGCCGGCCAGCTTGGACAGCAGCACCTCACGCGACTCGAGATCGGCGATGCGCTCGACCTCGGAGACGGTCAGCGCGCGACCGTCCATGTAGCCGCCCTTGATGACCAGTGCCTTGTTTTCCTTGGCGAACTTCTTGATCGCCTTGGCGGCGTCAACGGGCTCGCCCTGGATGAACGCGATGGCGGTCGGACCGGCGAAGAGATCGTCGAGACCCTCGACACCCGCCTCGGACGCCGCCCGCTTCACCAAGGTGTTCTTGGCAACGGTGTAGCTGGCCCCGGCACCCAGTGACCTACGCAGCTCGGCAAGATTGGACACCGTCAGGCCGCGGTACTCGGTGACGACGGTGGCCGTCGCCTCCTTGAACTTCTCGGCGATGTCGGCGACCGCGGTGGCCTTTTCAGGCTTAGCCATGCTTGCCTCCTCGTGATGGTTGGGACGTCCACCAACCGAAGGGCGAGAAGGCCAAGAAATCACAAACGCCCCGACACAGGACTGGTCGGGGCGCACAGATAAATACTGTTACCTCGTCCTCCTGCGTGGGCCGCCCGGGAATCCGGGACCTTCAACCGATTGCTCGGTGACCGACGGTCTTCGGTGGAACTGAGCAAGGATAGCGTGCGCTGCCCGGATCAGCCAAAACGCGTGCGAGCGGCTGGTCAGCCGCGCAGCAGCGCGGCCGCACCGACCAGGCCCGCCTCCCCGCCCAGCGCGGCGGGGACCACCCGCAGCCCGGACAGGAACTCCAGGCCGGCGAAGGTGCGCAACTCCTCGTGTAGCGGGTCGAACAACACCGGGCCGGCCTTGGCCACTCCGCCACCGAGGACGACGAGGTCCAGGTCGCAGACGGCGCCCACCGAGGCGATCATCGCGGCGATGGCACGGGCGCCACGGCGAAACGCCGCCAGCGCCACCTGATTTCCGGCCGCTGCGACGTCGGCCAGTTCCTTGGCGTCGGCGCCGTCCCAGCCCTGCGTGCGGGCCCACTGCGCCAGATTTGGTCCGCTTGCGATCGCCTCGACGCAACCGCGGCCACCGCAGACACAGGGCGGTCCGTTGGTGTCGACGACGACGTGGCCGACGTGACCGGCGTTGCCGGTGCGCCCGTGAAACGGCGCGCCGTCGAGGATCAGTCCGCCGCCGATCCCGGTGGACACCACCATGCCGAGCAGGAACGCCGCGCCTTGGCCCGCCCCGCGCCAATGCTCACCCAGCGCCATGCACAGCCCGTCGCCGGCCATTCGGACTGGCACACCGGGGACGGCACTGATCACTCGTTCGCGGATTGGAAAGTCACGCCACGCCGGCATGTTGATGGGGCTCATCGATTGGGTCGGCAGATCGATGGGACCTGGCGCAGCGATTCCGACCCCGTCGACCGGGCCGTGGGCCCGCGCGAGCGCATCGGTCATGGCGCGCAGGGTGGCCGCCCATACCTGGTCGGGGTCGTCGGTGTGCGGGGTGGGCTGACGGGTCTCATACAGCAGGTTGCCGTCGGGGTCGACGAGGCCGGCGGCGATCTTCGTGCCGCCGATGTCGAGTGCGAGCGTCGTGGCCATCAGTGTTTGTGGGTGTTGTCGGGTTGGCGCGGGTCGCCGGGATGTTCGTAGCCGGGCGCCAGCCACACCAGGTCGGCGTGACGCTGGCCGAGCCACATCCGGAAGTGGCGCCGCCGGGCCGCACCGAGCAGCAGCGCGGCGATCTGCGGGCGCACGTCGGTCAGCTCGGGCTCACTGGCCACCCGCCAGACGCCGGTGCCGGCGAAGTGAAGGAACCGGCGGGGGTTTCGAGCGTGAAAGTCCGTCACGGCGTCATCGTCGACCGCGACGGCGCCGGTGATGTGCGCGAAGACCGCCCGGGCGATCGGGGCCGCCAGCACCGCGGCGGCGACGCTGCCGATCTCCAGTCGCGCGGTGGAGTCGGGCAGCAGGTCGTCCTCATCCGGCGTCGACTCGGTCACGCTCACCCCGAGCGCTTCGGCTTCGCGGGCCACCAACTTCTCGGCGACCAGCAGCTGGGTGAGCCAACGGCGCAGCTGGCGTCCTTCACTCGTGTGCCGCCGGGGCAGCGCCGCGACTTGAGGCGTGGCGCGCAGCGCGGTTTCGCGGTCGTCGACCTCCTCGACCTCGACATTCACCCCGGCGACGGTGGCGGCCAGGCTCATCGGACCGTCACCGCCACCGCGGGTGTGTAGAGCAACCGGCCTGCGCACCCGATCCGGACGACCGCCCACCACTGCCCGGGTGTCGTCCACGGCGGCGGCGCGATGTCGAAGGCGACTTCGACCTCCGATTTCGCGCCGACGACGGCACCGAGCGCGGCCGGACCGATCCACTCCCAGGTCCCCCACGGGCTGATGAGGTGGGCTTCCAAAGACAGGTCGGTGTGCGCGGCGCTGCCGACTGTGACGGCAAGGCGGGCCCGCTCCCCCGCGGCGACGACGATGTCGGACGGCTCGTCGACGAGGCGCACCAGTGTGCCGGGGGTACCGACCGAGACCACGCAGATGTCTTCGACGGGTTGTCGCCACGCCACGGGCACGTCACCGGACAACGTGAGCTGTGCGCGGAAGGGGTAATCACCGGGCTGCGCGTCCGGCGGCGCGGTCACGACGATCTCGGCTTCGCGGTGGTGGCCGGTGGTCAGTTCGAACGGCAGCACCCCGGGTTCGACGGTCCAGCCGCGCGGTCCGCGCAGTCGCACCTGTCCGGCCAGGGTGGCGTCGCTGCAGTCACTGGCGGCGGTCAGTCGCAGCCGCACGGTCCGGCCTGCCTCCACGGTGGCGCCGTCGGGGTGCAGGTGTGCGACGGCGGGCAGTCCGCCCAGCGGCGCCGGGCCGCGGTTGTGCAGCCAGTAGCGGGCGTACAGCGGTTGCGCGTTCTCGGTGTCGGGAGCCAGCGCCGCACCGTCGGCGTCCAGCACGGCGTGGACGTCGAGGCGGGCCAGCAGGGTCGCGATCTGGTAGCCGTGCAGCCGCAGCGGCGACGCGTCGGAGGCACGGGCGGCTTCCAGCAGGTCGGCTGACACCACCGCGGACACTGCGCCCACCCCGGACGACAGCACGACTTCGGTTGTCGTACCGCGAGTTTCGACAAGCCGGATGGTGACGTCTTCGGGGTCGACGGCGGCGGAACTTCCGGTGGCGGTCGGGTTGCCCCCGATCTTGAGCGCGGCGAGATGGAGCGCGCCGGCCGGTTCGACGCGCAGCAGCGAGCCGTCGGGCGCCAGTGTCTCCACCCCCTCATCCGCCACCACGCACACCATCGGATGTGCGAACTCGGCGCTGCGAGAGGGCATCTCGCAGGACCGCCAATCGCCGCGACCGGACACCAGCGCGAAGTCGAACGTGTGCGTCCAATGCTGCAGCTGGAAGTTGGACCCGTCGGGAGCTGTGCGCCGCGGCGGGTCGATCCACACCCCGGACGGCCAGCCGGTGCAGGACCGCATCAGCGAGGTGTGCAGTGTCTGGTCAGGTTCGACGGCGAAGCCCGGCACCCCGCGGTTGAGCAGGGCGATGGTGCGCGATTCGAACTCGCCGAGGCCGGACGGCGCGTCCTGGCTGACGTCTATCTGGGCGTCGCCGAGGTCCTCGACGACAGCGGCGGCGGCCCCGTCTCCGGCGACGATCAGCACCGGCAACGCGAGCACGCCGCGAAGGTCGGCGTCCGGCCGCCATACCGCCGTCAGCGACTCACTGGCCGGGACCCACACCCGCGCCTGTCCGGATTCCGAAAGTTGTTGGCGCAGTTCCGCGGTGTAGACAGGATCTGCCGCGGCGAGTGCCGCGGCGGTGAACGCGTTGTCCTCGGGGCCGCCCAACGCGATCCGGGCGTCCGGCAGATTGGAGTCGACGTCGAGGTGCCCGTAGCGCGGGTGTCCGGCAGCGCTATAGGTCGCCGTCACACCGGCGCGCACCAGGGCGACCATCAGCTCGCGGGCCCCGGAGGTGTCCTCGGTCGGGACCACCACTTCGGCCACCGACACCGCCCGCATGTCGGAGCCAACCCGGATGCGGGCCGCCGACGACAAGCCGAACCAGCCTTGCGCCGGATTATCCAGTGTCCATGGGTGTTTGGCGGAGTCGACAGCGCGATCCTCCCCCGTCGCGTGGTCGTGCAGCAGGCCGAACCCGCGTCCGATCACGGCGTCACCGACCTCGCTGACCGGCAGCGCGCCAGGTACCGGACAGGGCCAGCGCAGCCGCACCAGCCGATCGGATCCGGTGAACTCGTCGATGGTGGTGCTGGTCTCCACCCGGTCGATGCCGTGCCAGAGGGTCAGCACCTGGGTGTAGCGCAGCAGCTCTCCGATCCGGCCGGTGACGACGAGCCGCTCACCGAGCGGGCTGCGGTAGGCCTGAACCGAATCCGCAACGGCCGCAGACGAACACGTCACCGGGCCGGCCGGCAGCAGGTGCCACGGTCCCTCCCCCGCCTGCGGGTGTGCGGGGTACTCCTCGTAGACGGCCAGTTCGTTGCCGACGCGACCCTGCGCGATCAGTTCGCGGTCGGTCGACACCTCCACCAGCGACTCCACGGCGCCCCCGCGAGCCGGGTCGACTCGCAGCCTGTGATGGGAGTTGGCGATCTCGAACCCGTCTTTCGCGTGCCACCCGGTCGGCTCGCGCGTGGCCGCCAGTCGGTAGCTGCGCCAGCCGAGGGAATCGACATCGTCGGCCCGGAAGCTCACCAGGTGGCCATCGTCGGAGACGACGGCGGGATGCGACACCCCCGCGGAGTCCACCACCGCCACTCCGGGACCGACCGGCGCCGCCAGACGGGCCGTCACGATATCGGTGCGTTTGTGCGCCAATGGATTCCATACGACCACCGAGCCCGACTCGGGTGCGACGGCCCGCGACAGCAGCTCCAGGGCCCCCGACCGGGCTGCCGAACCGAGCTCCCACGCGTCGCGCCAGCTGGTCAGCAGGTCGAGGTAGACCTGATCGGATTCCGAGCCGGTGATGCCGTCGTGGTGGGCGCCGTACGCCAGCTGTACCCAGGCCTTGGCCAGCGCGGCCTCCGGATAGCGGGCACCGGAGAGCAGCGCCGCGAACACCGCGAACCGCTCGGCACCCAGCACCGCATCCTCGGCGGCCCGGTTGGCCTGCTTGGTGTCGATGTACGACACGTCCTTGCCGGTGTAGATCGGGTTCATGTCCCGGGTCTGCGGTGACGGCGTCACCCCGCGCTGCGCAGTCTCCGCGCGCACGGCGGCGAAGAATTCCGACGGCAGTGCGCAGACGAACCGCGGCCAGGTGTAGCGGGCGTTCCAGTCACGGTGGATCTCGGTGACCCACGCGTTGGGCGGGGTGTAGTCGGTGCCGACCGGCAGCAGCACATTGCGAGTCAGCGCCACGGATTTCAGTTCGGCGAACAGGTGATAGGTGGCCTGCTCGGCGTCGGCGAGCGTCGCCGCGGAGTCCATCCACCAGCCGGCCGAGTAGTGCGCAGGCATGTAGTGCGTCAGCAGCCCGAGCCCCGACGGAGCGATCCACTCGAACTCGCTCGGGAACTGCATGCGGCTGGGGTCGCCGTCGGCTGCCATCGGTCCCCACTGGTGGTGTGGCCCGCGGGCCCACGAACTCGACGTCAGGCCGGCGTCGGCGGCCATGCCGGGGAATTGCGGATCATGCCCGAACACGTCGAGCTGCCAGGCGGTCGCCGGGTCGGCACCCAGCACGTCACGCTGATACCCGACGCCGTGCACGAAGTTACGGATCGCGGTCTCGGCGCCGACCAGGTTGGTGTTCGGCTCGTTGTAGGTCCCGCCCATCACCTCCACCCGGGCGTCGGCGATGAACCGGCGCAGATCGGCACGGTCTTCCGGGTGGGTGTCGAAATAGGGCTTGAGATAGTCGACTTCGGCGAGGACGAACTTGTAATCCGGGTCGCGGCGGGCCATCTCGAGGTGGGCGGCCACCAGAGCGAACCCGTTGTTCTGCCGGGCCCGTCCGGGCGGCTCCTCGGTCCACACGCTGGTGTAGGCGGCCTGGGTGTTCCACCAGACGGGGTCGTAGTGGAAGTGGCTGACCATGTACATGGTCCAGCCCGGTTCGGCGACGGTGAGCGGGAACGAGAATTCGGCGTCATCGCCGACCGCGCGGGCCGCCCGAAGCTCGCCGGGCGCCGGTCGCTCGATCCGGACCGGTACCTCCGCCACTCCGTCGCCGCGCGGCACCGCCACCCGGTCGGACTGCACGCCGTCGCCCAGTATCCGCACAGTGCCGGCATCGGCCGCGCTGTAGCCGACGCGGATCACCTGAAGCGGCGCATCGGGCGGTCCGACGAAGAGCTCCGTCGACTCCGCGGAGGTTATCCGCACGCCAGCAATGTACGGCCCCACCACCGGTCAGCGGAGCGACACGTCGATCACGAGCGGGCGATGGTCGGAGATGGGCAGCACCGGCGTGCCGGCCTCCGTGGCCACTAGACCGTCGTGGTCAGTGAGGATGTGGTCGAGTTGACGGTCCGGGCAGTGCCGCGGAAATGTCGGCGCGCTGGCCAGCGAACGTAGACCGGTCTGCCGGCTCGGTGATGCCCCCGACATGTTGAGGTCCCCCATCAGCACCCGCGGACCGGGCAGCCCGTTCAGATCACGGGTGAGCCGGCGGAGCTGGACGCGGTTCCACCCGGGCACGAACGACAGGTGCGTGTTGGCGACGGTCATCACCCCGAGCGGGGTGTCCAGCTGGGCGAGCATCGCCGCCCGCGGCTCCTCGTGGACGATCTGCACCCGGTTGGGGCCGGGCAGATACATCGGGAACCGAGCCGGAATCCGGGGCAGCCGCAGCACTTGCCACGAGATCGCGGGATAGCGCGACAGCAGTGCGATGCCGTAGCCGGCGGTCCCTGGTTGCTCACTGCCGGTGGCGGCCATCCAGGTCGCCCCCGGGGTGCCGGAGATCGCGGCGACGAAGCGGTGCGCAACGGCGCCCATCGCCGCGGCCGCGACGGCCGTGAGGTCGGCGAGCGACGAGCGCGGCTGATCGCAGTCGACTTCCTGCAGGGCCAGTACATCGGGGTTCATCCGGTGGATGCACTCGGACAGCCGCTCCAGATTGACCTGCCCGTCATCGAGGCTGCGGCCGTGCAAGATGTTGAAGGTGGCCATCCGCATGGGTACCAGGTACCCCCGCAGGCCCGAGTTGAAGACTTCGCTCGGGATCACCGCCTGACGGACGCGGCCAGCAGCGCTGACATCGACCGCGCCGCGTCGGCGACCTCGTCGGGTTCGAGGATCTCGAAGGCAATACCCGGCATCGCCAGATGCAGCACCAGAGCCTTGGGGTCGTCGGCACCGGTGACGACAACGCACGCGGTGGGGCCGTCGTCCTCGATGGTCACCGTAGTCGGCGAGAAGTGCTGTTCCATAATGTTTTTCGCGGCATGGAAGCGCACCCTGGTGATATAGCGGTAGGGCGAGGTGGTGATGGCGCGACGGACGTAGGCGGCGGCGTCGGGGGCTTCCCGCGCGGTGAAGGTGCTCCCTTTCGCGCGAACCTGGGCCATCCGGTCCAGCCGCAGGCTGCGCCAGTCGTCGCGGTCGCGGTCGTAGGCCAGTAGGTACCACCGCCGTCCGGTGGTCACCAGCTGATAGGGCTCGAGGCGCCGGCTGGTCGGGGCGCCGGCCCGGTCGACGTAGTCGACGCCGACGTGTTCGGAGTCCCGGCAGGCCCGCGCCAGCGTCATCAACACCTCGGGATCGACCGGCGACTCGGCTTCGGGGGTCAGCGTGACGGTGGCATCGTGCACGGCGGCGACCTGCGAACGGAGCCGGGCCGGCATCACTTGGTCGAGCTTGGTCAGTGCGCGCAGAGCCGCCTCCCCGACGCCGGCCACGCTGCCACCCGCCGCGAGCCGCAGGCAGACGGCCATCGCGACGGCCTCGTCGGAGTCCAGCAGCAGCGGAGGCAACGCGGCCCCCGCACCAAGTTGGTAGCCACCGCCGGGGCCGGTGCTGGCATGGACCGGATACCCGAGGTCGCGCAACCGCTCGACGTCGCGGCGCACGCTGCGGGCGGTCACCCCGAGCCGCTCGGCCAGCTCCGCACCGGACCACACCCGGCGTGATTGCAACAGGCCCAGAAGCTGGAGCACCCGGGTCGTCGTCGCGGACATGACACCAGTCTCGCGCACTCTGCGGACAGAAACTGTCCGCAATGCATGACAGCCTACGGATATGACATGGACGACACAGCTTGCCGACCAGCTGGACTGGCACTGGTCCAACGCGCTGCGGCCCCGCCTGGACGGGCTGACGGATGACGAGTACTTCTGGGAGCCGGTCGCCGATTGCTGGACGGTGCACGGGGAAGGGCGCCCCGGCGGGCTGGAGCGAAGCGACCCGGGGCCAATTCGGATCGATTTCGCCTACCCGCCGCCGCAGCCCGAACCCGTCACCACGATCGCGTGGCGCTTGGCCCACGTCATCGTCGGCGTTTTCGCGATGCGCAATCACTCGCACTTCGGCGGCCCGGCCGCCGACTATCAGAGCTGGCCCTATGCCACCGGCGCCGACACCGCGCTGGCCCAACTCGACGACGCCTACGCACGTTGGATCGCCGGTGTGCGGGGGTTGTCCGACGACGATCTCGCCCGCCCGTGCGGGCCTGCCGAAGGCCCCTACGCCGAGTACTCGCTATCCGAACTGGTCTTGCACATCAATCGTGAGGTCATCCATCACGGTGCCGAAATTGCTTGTCTCCGAGATCTTTACACCCACCAATAAGAAAGAGGACCACCATGCCCACCCTCGCCCCACCCGTCCACGACGAACGTGACGCGCTGCGCGAGTTCCTCGCCTACCACCAGAGCGCGTTCATCGCCGTCGCGTACGGCCTCACCGATGAACAAGCCCGAGCGACGCCGACCGCCAGCTCGCTGTCGATCGGTGGGCTGATCAAACACGTGACCGGGGTGCAGCAGTCCTGGATGCAGCGGGTGGCCGCGGCCCCGGGCGAACCGCAGGCCGATGACCGTCCGTTCGAGGAACGCGCCCAGGAGTACCAGGAGCAATACCTGATGCGCCCCGACGAGACATTGGCCCAGCTCATGCAGAACTTGGTCGTCCAGAACGCCGAGTCGCTGCGGCTGATCGAGACCGCCGATCTGGACGCCGCGGTGCCGGTGCCGCGCGACGCACCGTGGTTCCCGGACGACGTCGACGCCTGGTCGGTGCGGTGGGTCCTCGGGCACCTGATCGCCGAGCTCGCCCGGCATGCCGGCCATGCCGACATCATCCGCGAATCCATCGACGGCGCAACGATGTACGCACTTGTGGCGGCCGCGGAAGGTATGGCACCCCAGCCGTGGCTGACCCCGTGGCGGCCGACGGAGTGACGGGTCACTCCTTGTAGTCGAAGTCGACGTTGGCCAGCAGCCAGAATTCGGCGATCTTGCCGTCCCGCAGATGGTAGAAGTACGCGGCCTCTGATCGATATCGTTCGCCGGTGCTGATCAGCGTGGCGCTGTAGTGAAACCGAATTGCGAAGCGGTCTTCGCCGGCAATCAGGTCGGTGATCTCATAAACCGGGTCGGTAAACGTTTCCCGGTCGAAATCCAGCCGATGGACCACGTCGCCGTACCCCAATTGATCCGATCCGCGCGGGCTGTCATGGTGTCCCACCACGTCGTGGTGGTAGAAGTCGGCGACGTCGGTCGAATCCAGCCTGCGCCAGATTTCGTCCATCAGACGACACGCGAATTCATGGGTTTGCGCGCTATCCATGACCCCAATGTGCCAGCAAAAATTGGGGTACCACGTGCATTTTTGGCAGACTGGCAAGAATGAATTCGACCAAACACCGCGAAGTAGCCAAGCTCGATCGCGTCCCGTTGCCGGTCGAGGCTGCCCGCATCGGCACAACCGGGTGGCAGCTCACCCGCACCGGCGCACGCGTGCTCACCAAACTGCCCGGACGTGGCCGCTGGCAGGACAAGGTCATCAAGCAGATTCCGCAGACCTTCGCCGACCTCGGACCCACCTACGTGAAGTTCGGTCAGATCATCGCGTCCAGCCCCGGCGCCTTCGGTGAGAATCTGAGCCGGGAGTTCCGCGGTCTGCTGGATTCGGTGCCGCCTGCGGACACTGCCGAGGTGCACAAGCTGCTGCAGCAGGAACTCGGCGGCGACCCGGCGAAGCTGTTCGCGAAGTTCGACGAGCAGCCATTCGCGTCGGCATCGATCGCCCAGGTGCATTTCGCCACGCTGCACACCGGCGAGGAGGTGGTGGTCAAGATCCAGCGCCCCGGCATCCGCCGCCGTGTGGCTGCTGACCTGCAGATCCTCAAGCGCTTCGCCCAGCTTGTCGAGCTGGCCAAGCTGGGCCGGCGGTTGTCGGCTCAGGATGTGGTCGCCGACTTTTCCGACAATCTCGCCGAAGAGCTCGACTTCCGCATCGAGGCGCAGTCGATGGAGGCGTGGGTTTCGGGTCTGCACGGGTCACCGCTGGGGCGCAACATCCGGGTTCCGCAGGTGCACTGGGAATTCACCAGCGAGCGCGTGCTCACCATGGAACGCGTGCACGGCGTACGCATCGATGACGTGAAGGAGATCCGCAAGAAGGGGTTCGACGGCACCGATCTGGTCAAGGCGCTGCTGTTCTCCACCTTCGAGGGTGGCCTTCGCCACGGCCTGTTCCACGGTGACCTGCACGCAGGCAACCTGCTGGTCGACGACGACGGCCGCATCGTGTTCCTGGACTTCGGGATCATGGGTCGCATCGACCCGCGGACCCGCTGGCTGCTGCGCGAGCTCGTCTACGCGCTGCTGGTCAAGAAGGACCACGCCGCGGCGGGCAAGATCGTCGTGCTGCTCGGCGCGGTGGGCACCACCAAACCGGAGCAGGAAGCTGCCAAGGATCTCGAAGCGTTCGCGGCTCCACTGACGTTGAAGACGCTCGGCGACATGTCCTACGCCGAGATCGGCAAGCAGCTCTCCACCCTGGCCGACGCCTATGACGTCAAGCTGCCGCGCGAGCTGGTGCTGATCGGTAAGCAGTTCCTGTATGTCGAGCGGTATATGAAACTGCTGGCACCCAAGTGGCAGATGATGAACGACCCGCAGTTCGGCGGATACTTCGCCAACTTCATGGTCGAGGTCAGCCGCGAGCACCAGAGCGATGTCGAGGTCTGATGGAAATCCGCACCGGCACAGCCACCGTCGGCGACGACATCGAGCTGTACTACGAGGACCTGGGCAACCCCGGCGACCCCGCAGTGTTGCTCATCATGGGCCTTGGCGCCCAGCTTCTGTTGTGGCGCAACGGTTTCTGCGAGAAGCTGGTCGACCAGGGCTACCGGGTGATCCGCTATGACAACCGCGATGTCGGGCTGTCAAGCAAGCTGCACGGTCAACGGGCCGGCGGCGGGTTGGTGCCCAAGCTGGCGAAGTCTTATGTCGGGCGGGCCAGCTCATCGGTGTACACGCTGGAGGATATGGCCGACGACGCCGGGGCGCTGCTCGATCACCTCGGGGTCGAGCAGGCCCATATCGTCGGCGCCTCGATGGGCGGGATGATCGCGCAGATCTTCGCGGCGCGATACAGCCATCGGACGAGAGCATTGGGAATCATCTTCTCGTCCAACAACTCTGCGTTCCTTCCTCCCCCGGCGCCTCGGTCACTGCTGTCGTTGATCACCGGTCCGCCACCGAATGCGCCGCGCGATGTGATCGTCGAGAACGTAGTCCGAGTCGGCAAGATTCTCGGCAGCCCCGGCTATCCCGTCCCCGACGAGCAGGCGCGCGCCAATGCCATCGAGGCCTACGACCGGTGCCACTATCCGCAGGGCATCGCCCGGCATTTCGCCGCGATACTCGGCAGCGGCAGCCTGAAACACTATGACCGCCAGATCAGCGCACCGACGGTCGTCATCCACGGCCGCGCCGACAAGCTGATGCGCCCCGCGGGGGCCGCTCGATCGCGGCGACCATCCCCAACGCGCGTCTGGTCCTGTTCGACGGCATGGCGCATGACCTGCCAGAAGCCCTCTGGGACGACATCGCGGGCGAGCTCAAAACCACATTTGCCGAGGTCAGCTAGGTAATAACGGTTATCTTTCGGAATCGTCTGCTCCCAGCCTGAGCGGCTAGCATCGGGGTTGCACAGCGGTGATCGCCCATCCCACGGGGGGATTTGTGGTTGCTGCCTCAAGCATTCAATGCGAAAGGCACACCGACATGGCCAAACGGCTGAAACCTCACTTCGAGGATGTACAGGCCCACTACGACCTGTCCGACGATTTCTTCCGACTCTTCCTCGACCCCACCCAGACCTACAGCTGCGCGTACTTCGAAAAGGACGACTACACCCTCGAGCAGGCCCAAATCGCCAAGATCGACTTGGCACTGGGCAAGCTGGGCTTGCAGCCCGGGATGACCTTGCTGGACGTCGGCTGCGGCTGGGGGGCCACGATGCTGCGGGCGCTGGAGAAGCACGACGTCAACGTCATCGGACTGACCCTGTCGAAGAACCAGCGCGATCACGTCGAGCAGCTGTTCGCCGAAAGTGACAGCCCGCGCGACAAGCGCATCGAGCTGATGGGCTGGGAGGAATTCGACGAGCCCGTCGACCGGATCGTGTCGATCGGCGCCTTCGAACATTTCGGGTTCGATCGGTACGACGACTTCTTCGCGATGGCCTATCGGGTCCTGCCCGCCGACGGGGTGATGCTGTTGCACACCATCACGTCGTTCACCGTGGATCAGATGGCCGAGAAGGGCATCCCCCTGACGTTCGAGCTTGCCCGTTTCGCGAAGTTCATGATCACCGAGATCTTCCCCGGCGGCCGGCTGCCCTCGGTCGAAAAAGTGGCGGAATACTCAGGCAGAGCAGGCTTCACGCTAACCCGGGTGCAGTCGCTGCAACCCCACTATGCGCGGACGCTGGATTGTTGGTCAGAGGCACTGGAGGCCAACCGCGACAAGGCCATTGAGGTGCAATCCGAGGAGGTTTACGACCGGTACATGAAGTACCTCACCGGCTGCGCTCGGGGGTTCCGGGTAGGGTACATCGACGTTGACCAGTTCACGCTTGAGAAGCAGGCGAAAGAAACGCCCGGTTAGGGCACTGTTTGGCCACCGTTTCGGTGGGCCGAGACGGTATGGTCCAGATCACAAAGTGCATACTGGTGCGCGCGCAAAAATCACGTGCGGGGGCCGTGATGCAGGCAGACAAGCAGAATCAGGAAGGCTGTAACTCTCATGCCCGAGGCAACTGAAACCAAGGACATGCGGCCCCATTTCGAGGACATCCAGGCTCATTACGACCTCTCGGATGACTTCTTCGGGTTGTTCCAGGATCCGACCCGCAAGTACAGCTGTGCGTACTTCACCGGACCGAACGTGACCCTCTCAGAGGCCCAGGTCGCCAATGTCGATCAGCATCTGGACGCCCTCGACCTCAAGCCCGGGATGACCCTGCTCGAGGTGGGCTGCGGCTGGGGCCTGACATTGCAGCGCGCAATGGAGAAATACGACGTCAACGTCATCGGCCTGACATTGTCGAAGAACCAGAAGGCGTACTGCGAGCAGCTGCTGGGCAAGATCGACTCCGAGCGCACATTCGACGTCCGGCTCGAAGGCTGGGAGCAGTTCCACAGCCCCGTCGACCGCATCGTGTCGATCGAGGCCATCGAGCACTTCGGCTTCGAGCGCTTCGACGACTTCTTCAAGAACAGCTTCGACATCCTGCCCGACGACGGTCGGATGACGATCCAGAGCAGCTGCGGCTACCACCCTTACGAGCTAACCGCCCGCGGTAAGAAGCTGACGTTCGAACTGGCCCGCTTCGCCAAATTCATGTTTGACGTGATCTTCCCGGGCGGCCGCATCCCGAGCACCTCGATGTTGGTCGAGCACGGGGAGAAGGCGGGGTTCGTCGTTCCCGAGCCGCTGTCGCTGCGCAATCACTACATCAAGACTCTGGGCATCTGGGCCGCGCGCCTGGAGCAGCACAAGGATGAGGCCATCGCGGCGGCCGGCGAAGAGAGCTACAACAACTACATGCGGTATCTGACCGGCTGCCAGTACTACTACGTCGACGAGCAGCTCGACGTCAGCCTCGTCACCTACCTCAAGCCGGGCGCCACCGCCTAGCAGGCATTTCTCCCTCGGCGAATCACCGAGTGCAGTCCATGGGCCCGAGTTAATCTCGGGCCCATGTCTGTTGGGCGGCTCGCTGATCCGAATTGCACCCTTGGCACCGATCCGCGATCGGATCCCCGGATGGTGGCGGCGCTGGCGCCACTCGGGCTGGCCGACGTGCTTCCGGACGCGCCACTGACGGTCGACTCACCGTTGGCGGATCGGCTGGCCTACGCCACGGCCGCTGAGGACGCGGTCGGCGGAGTGATCTCGATGCTGGCGTCCGCGGCTCCGTCGCCGGCGGGCGTCACCACCACCACGGTGACCATCACCGGCGCCGACGGCCACGAGATCACGCTCTTCGTCAGCCGGCCGGATCGCGCCGATGGTCCGCTTCCGGCCGTCGTGCATTTCCACGGCGGTGGCATGGCGATCGCGAGTGCCGCGGACGCGGGGTATCGACACATCAGGGAGAGCATGGCCGCCACCGGCCTGGTGGTGGTCGGCGTGGAGTTCCGCAACTCCGGCGGCCGCCTCGGCGCACACCCGTACCCGGCCGGATTGAACGATTGCGCGGCCGGCACCCGGTGGGTGCACGCCAATGCCGCGGATCTCGGCGTGAGTCGGCTGATCGTGTGCGGCGAGTCCGGTGGCGGGAACCTGACGCTGACCGTCGTGCACAAGGCCAAGCGTGAAGGCTGGCTCGACGAGATCGCCGGGGCCTACGCCCACTGCCCGTACATCTCCAACCGCTGGCTTGACTACCCCGACGACCTGCCGTCCCTGCGGGAGAACGACGGGTACTTCATCAGTTGTCAGCAAGCCGCGCTGCTGGGCTCGCTCTACGATCCCGACGCGACGCACCCCGGTGATCCCACCTGTTGGGCCGGTGCGGCCAGCGACGAGGATCTCTCCGGCTTACCGCCTCACGTCATCTCGGTGAACGAACTCGATCCGCTGCGCGACGAGGGCCTCCTCTATTACCGACGGCTGCTGGCGGCCGGTGTTCCCACCGTCGGTCGCGTCGTGGCGGGCACTTGCCACGGCGGAGATCTGCTGTTCCCGGCGACGATGCCGGATGTCTTTGCTGCGTCAGTGCGCGATGTCAGCGGCTTCGCGTGGTCGGTGGCGGGCTGAATGTCGTGGCGCGCTTCGCCGATCCCGATCAAGGTCTTTCACCTGGAAAAAGACTGACAACTTACTTGGCATTTCCGGTTGACAGCACCTACGTGGTATGGGAGTCTTTGCTTAATTTCTTAGGCACAACCTCAGGAATCAACCAAACATCATTTAGGGGGGTCTCAATGACTACTGCAGCTGAGAAATTCTCAGGTCTATCAACCAAACTTCAGGTGAGCACTGCGGCTGTGGCAGTCGCCGCCGCCGCCGCCATCACACCGGCTGTTGCCCACGCAGCACCGAGCTTCGCGCCGTTCTCCGAGAACGTCGGTGGCGCCGCCTCTCTGCTGGTTGATCCGGTGGTTATCGTCCCAGGTGCACCCGGCAGCAACAAGACCGCGGCTGCCAATGCGACTCCGGCTCCGGTGATCATCCAGACCTTCATCGGCGGATTCGTTGACGCAGCCCAGAGCGCCATCCTCGCGGGTGCCCAGTACTTGGGGACTTGGGTCTATGGCGGCCTCGCCTTCACCGGTCTGGTTTTCAATACTTTCGGCCTGACGCAAATCGGAGATCAATTCGACGCTGCGGCTTGGGCCGTCGCGAAGGCTGTGAAGATCGGCCCCTACTCCACCTCGAGCTAAGCAATCCACGAAAACGACTCGTCAGTTGTTGTCAATCGGCAGCTGACGGGTCGTTTTTTGTTGGCCGGGCCGACGCGGATGCACTGCAGATGCAGACCGCACTGGAGCATGGGGAATTGACTGAGTGAAGTTCTTTTCGAGACGACCGTCCAATGGTGACTTGGACGATCGCGAAGCAGATCTGACCGATGACGACGGAGACGAGCACCCCTGGTACCGACGTCGCGGTGTCGTGTGGGGCTCGCTTGGAGTGCTCGTCGTCCTCGTCTTATTCGGCGGTTGGCTCGGCTTGCGGGCATACCAGGCGAAGGCGGGCCTCGAAGAAGCGCGCTCCAGCGCACAGCAGGCCAAGGACGCACTCCTACAAGGAAATACGAAGGACGCGTCGCGCTTCGCAACAGATGCGCAGTCGCACGCACAGGAAGCGCGGGATGCGACCCACTCTGTGCCCTGGAACATCGTTTCCGTCGTGCCGTGGTTGGGCAGTCCATTCAGGACTAGTCAGCAGATATCAGACGTCGTCCTAGGCCTCGCCGCCGACGTGCTGAAACCCGTCGCGGAAGCTGGCGCGACCGTCGCCCCAGATCAGTTGCTCGCCAACGGCCGGCTCGATGTCACGGCTCTCCGAACCGAAGAACCTGTGTTGACCAAGATCGCTGCCGACGCGGCTCGCCTCGACGCTGCCGCACAGGCGATTTCGGAACCACGGTATCTCTCCACTATCGACAACGCCCGGTCACAGCTTCAAGCGCAGGCCTCCGACATATCAGGGTTACTGAGTAATACGGCTGTGGCGGCGCGGCTAGCCCCATCGATGATGGGCGCCGATGGGCCTCGCTCTTATTTCATGGGTTTTCAGACCAACGCAGAGGCTCGAGGCACCGGCGGGTTACTAGGGGGATTCGGCATCCTCCGGTTCGACGACGGCAAGCCCACCGTGGACACCCTGGCGCCGAATACCGATTTCACCAAGGCATTCCCCCCGTTTTCGATCAACCCAGAGTTCGATGACCAGTACGGGTTCACCAATCCCACCAGCGATTTCCGCAACAGTAACCAGAGTTCGCACTTTCCCTATGCGGCGCAGATCTGGAAGCAGATGTGGGCACAGCGGACTGGAATGAACGTCGATGGAGTGATAGCGATCGATCCGGTGGCGCTCAGCTATATTCTTGGCGCTACCGGGCCCGTGACAATGCCTAACGGCGAGACAGTGACGAAAGACAACGTCGTCGAACTGACCGAGTCGACGGTCTACGCCCGCTTTCCTGATCCCGCGGACCAAAGCGGACGTAAGCAATACCTGCAAGACATCGCCACAGAGGTTGTCAAGAAGATCACGAAGCCGGTGGAATCGCCGCGCAAGCTGGTTAATGCATTGGGGCGCGCGATCAGCGAGCGTCGAATCTCGGTCTGGAGCGCGAACCCGACTGATCAAAAGCTCCTGGAAGAAACGCCGCTGGCTCACACGATTCCCGACGATCCCGCGCCCTACGCCGAAGTCGTTACCAATAACCTCGGCGGCAACAAGATGGATTACTACCTGGATCAGCAGATTGAGTACGTTGCCGACGGTTGCGATGGCGATAAGCGCTCGTCCACCGTCACGGTCCGGCTGACCAACACGCTCAAGGATGTGGCTGGCCTGCCGGACTATGTTGCCGGGCGACTGGGCTTCTTTCCCGAGATCGCGGGCGACATTCCGCGGGGAACGATGTTCACCTCGGTTCGCCTTCTGGCAACCAAGGGAGCAGAGGTCAACAGCGTTCTCGCCAACGGCAAGAGGACACGTGTCTTCGGATCGGTGGAACGCGGGCACCCGAGCTTTGAGTCGCAAATTGCCATACCGCCAGGACAGACAATCGAGTTGATCTTCCGGCTCACTGAGCCGATTGTTCCTGGCGCGGCACGGGTTCCAATTCAGCCGTTGGCGCGCAACGTAACGCCCAAAGTGTCGGTGCCCGTGTGCTCGAAGTGAATCGAGTTATCAAACTGGCTGGTTTCCACTCGTCGGACGGGCGCGTGGCTGATGGAGACAGTTCAAGACCGCACAGCGAAGTCAGGTCGACCACGCCGGCCAAGGGTGGGATGCACGCCGACGCTAAGCCAACCTCTTGGCAGTCGCAGTGAGAGAATATTCGTTGCGGCCAAGTCGCTGTGCTGGGGGGACAATATTGACGGGCTCAAATGAAGCTGGCTCGGGTCTTCGGCAGACAGTCCGTGGTGACGTGTCAGACCGCGGATCGGTCAGCTAGGGAGGGTAGCGCGTGAATCTTCAAGACTTTACAAAACTGCTGCGCACTAGATGGATCACCATCGTCGTAACGATGTTGGTGTCGGTGCTCGCGGCGGTCGCGTATTCGCTTCTCACCACGCCGCTCTACCAAGCCTCCACAAGGCTGTACGTCTCAACCTCAGCCGGCTCGTCCGCGGCGGATCTATACCAAGGTAATCGGCTGTCCCAGGAGCGGGTCCTTTCCTACACACAGCTGATCACCGGCGAAACCTTGGCCCAACGAACCATTGACAAACTCGGGGTCGACATGACGGCGTCCGCTCTTCAGGAGCGGGTCAAAGCAAGTGCAAAGCTCGACACCGTTTTGATCGACGTGTCGGTATTGGACGAGTCGCCCGTCCGCGCCCGTGACATCGCCAACGCTTTGTCAGACGAGTTTGTCGTCATGGTGCGCGAGCTCGAGACACCAAAGCCCGGGGCCGCGCCCGATGCGCGAGTGATAGTTGAGCAGCGGGCATCGGTTCCGACCAAGCCTGTGATTCCAAAAACGGCCCGTAACCTGGCGATCGGTTTGGGTTTGGGCCTGCTTATCGGAATCGGCCTCGCTGTCTTGCGGGACATGCTGGACAACACCGTCAAGAGTCGGGAAACGCTTGAGGAAATCACCGGCGTCGGCATCGTCGGCGCCATTCCGCTCGACAAAGCGCGGCGAAATCAGCCAGTTATTCCGTTCGACAGTGAAACGTCGGCCATCGCGGAGGCATTCCGCAAGCTCAGGACCAACCTACAATTTTTGTCCGTAGACAATCCGCCCCGAGTAATCATCGTTACGAGCTCTGTCCCGAATGAAGGCAAATCGACCACAGCGATAAACCTTGCACTCGCGCTGGCCGAAGCCGAACATAACGTTGTCCTCGTTGATGGGGATATGCGGCGACCTTCCCTAGACCGATATCTCCATCTCGTAGGACAAGTCGGATTCAGCACCGTGCTCAGCGGTGGGGCATCGCTATCCGAGGTGCTGCAACAAACGCAGTATCCCCACTTGACGGTGCTTACGTCAGGCGCAATACCACCGAATCCAAGCGAACTCCTGGGGTCAATGGCAGCGAAGAGTGTCCTGACCGAATTACGCCAAAAGTTCGATTATGTGATCGTCGATTCGGCTCCCTTGCTCGCTGTGACCGACGGCGCACTTCTCGCAGCCAACGCGGACGGGGCGCTCATCATGACACGCTTCGGTCAGACCAAACGCGATCAAGTCGTCCACGCTGCCCGGAACTTGGCGGACGTCGGGGCCTCTCTTCTCGGTGCTGTGCTCACATTGATGCCAACCCGCGGTGGTGGCTCCTATAGCTATAGCTACAGCTACAGCTACTACGGCGAGAGCGCGAAGCCGGAACCAAAAGAAGCGAAGTCCACTGCATCGGAAACATCGCCTGAATCCTCGGATGCTGGCCCATAATCGGTCCCGCGAAATCGTCCGATGTTCCGCTCAATCGTCCAGTGCGGCCAGCATCGCCCAGTGAGTCCGTAGGCTCCGCTACTCCTCGCGCGGGGGTGGGATCGCCCACGCTTCGCTTGGGCGCGCCAGCAACGGCCACTGCGAACTGGCCCAAACGTGCTCGGTCGAGGACGTGACCTCGTCGCTGCTATGACAGGCTGACCGGGTGTCACGGGGCGGTGGAGCTCCGCGGCGAAAATTGCAGACGCAGACTTCAAAGTCTCACTGGCACTGCGCAAATCAGCGAACTCGCGCTTGAGCCGGCGGACGCCGGCATGCTCCGATCTCATCGGTGCGAAACGTTCCCGAGCACCGATCTGCGCCTCACGCCGAGGCTTCTATCACGTTGTCCGAATGCACGATGACGAAACTCCGGCCGCTACCGTCTGGGCATTCACCCGGTCGTCCGATGAGATTTGAACGAAAAGCCGGGGTAGTTCAGTCGCGAGGTCATAGCCCCCGTTTATTCGTTAGCATCGCGATGTGCCTGACCTCGAAATCGCGATCACCCACGACCACTTAGTACAGCGCGGGGGCGCGGAGCGGGTCGTCGCTGCCATAGCGAGGGCATTTCCGGGCGCCCCGATCTACACGACTCTGTACGAACCCGATGAGACGTACCCCGATCTCAGACAGCTAGACATCAGGCCCAGCTGGCTCAATCGGTTCTCCATCCTGCGAAAGTCGCATCGGCTGACGCTGCCGCTACTCGCAGCCGTGGTGGGAAGCACTCGGGTGAATGCGAAGGTGACAATCGCGAGCAGTGCGGGATGGTCCCATGGGTATAACACCTCCGGCCCAAAGATTGTTTATTGCTACTCCCCGGCTCGGTGGCTGTACCAAACGGACGCTTACCTCGGAAGCGACAAGCTCACCTTCAAACGGATGCTATTGCTCGCCTTATCACCGTTTTTGAAGCGCTGGGACAAGAAGAAGGCGCTAACCGCTACGAAGTACTTCGCGATCTCGACAGCCGTGCAACAACGCATTCGCGATGCCTACGGCATCGAGTCGGAGGTCTTGCCTGCGCCGCATACGATCGATTCGTCCCTTCCGCAGGAGCCTGTGGATATATCGGCCGTTCGCCGGCCATCCGAAGAGTTCTACCTCTGCATCTGTCGCTTGCTGCCCTACAAGAACGTCGACGTCGTGATCGAAGCCATGAACTCACTCAACATCCCTTTAATCGTCGTCGGCGCCGGACCGGAGGAAGATAATTTGCAGCGTCTGGCAGGACCGTCGGTGCTAATGCTCAAGAATCTGACCGACAATCAGGTCCGCTGGCTGTATGCGCATTGCACAGCCGTGCTCTCGGCAAGTTACGAAGACTTCGGCTTGACACCGATCGAGGGGGCGGCGTACGGCAAACCGTCAATTGTATTGCGCTGGGGAGGATTTCTCGACACGATTCGCGAGGGGCAGACCGGGCTGTATTTCGACAACCCAACCCCCGAGGAGGTCCGGAACGCCATCATGTCGAGTCGGCAACGCGACTGGGATTCAGAGTTGATAAAGGGGCATGCGGAGCTGTTCTCCGAGCAGCACTTCGCCGGCCGTCTAATTGAGGAGGTTGCACGGTTGGCCGAGTAGACACCTCGTCTGCTCGGACGATCAGCGCGCTCGCGAACGCTGCTTTGACCGGCAAAGATGATGTGGTCGAAAGAGTAGTTCGTACTCCATCGAGTGCTGCGACTTGCCGGGCAAACAAGGTCGCAATGCAGTAGCGTTGTGCAGGTCATGACGCCACAAAAAGTCGCTCTTGTCACTGGCATTACAGGCCAAGACGGTAAGCATCTGTCGACCTTCCTGCACGACAACGGCTACCTCGTATACGGATTCATTCGTGGCCAGAACAATCCTCGGCGTGCTGAACTGGAGTCATCGCACCCCTTCGTAAAGATGATCGAAGGGGATTTGACTGACCCAACGTCTATCGTGCAGGCCTTGGAGGTTGCCAATCCGGACGAGGTCTACAACCTCGGGGCTATTAGCCATGTCGGGTACTCCTTCAAGAACCCGTCCCTGACCGCCGAAGTCACGGGCAAGGGTGTGCTCAACGTCCTCGAGTCGGTCCGTATAACCGGGCGGGCCGAGAGGACTCGCATCTATCAGGCATCGACGTCGGAAATGTTCGGTGGTCTCGACTACAACCGGCCCGGAACTGGCTACAACGAAGACTCCTTGTTCCACCCCCGCAGCCCCTACGGTGTCGCCAAGCTTTACGGACATTGGACTGCAAAGAATTACCGCGAGAGCTACGGCATGTTCGTTTCCTGCGGGATCCTCTTCAACCACGAGGGCGAGCATCGTGGCGTCGAGTTTGTGACGAGGAAGATCACGCACGCTGTCGCGCGCATAAAACACGGCCTACAGGAATACGTTGAGCTCGGTGATCTGTGGCCGAAGCGTGATTGGGGCTACGCTGGCGACTTCGTCAAGGGGATGTGGCTGATGCTTCAGCACACCGAGCCTGATGACTTCGTTCTGGCGACGGGCGAGACGCACTCCATCGAAGACTTCCTAGCACTGGCGTTTGCGGAGATCGGCGAATCCGATTGGCGACCGTACGTACGTCAAAATCCGGCGTTCATGCGCCCTGCAGAGGTCGACATCCTTCTGGGCGACCCGTCAAAGGCCGAGCGCGTCCTTGGGTGGCATCGCGAGGTCGATTTCCCCAGCCTCGTCTCGCGCATGGTTCAGCACGACCTTGCGCGTGTCGGTGTTGACACCAGGGCTTCTAGAGGGTGACGAAGACCCTTGTTCTAACCGGCGTTGATGGATTCGTCGGACACCATGTTGCCGTGGCCGCGAACGCGGCTGGCTACCTCGTTCGTGGGGTGGCCCGAACAGATGCGGTTCCCGCCTCTACACGTGAGCTACTCACATCTGTGCACGTCGCAGATCTGCGCAAAGAGTGGCCCGAAGGATTGATCGGCGACGCCGTTGTGCACCTCGCGGGACTGGCGGCGGTAGGGCCATCGTTTGAACAGCCGCAAACATACATCGAGGCGAACAGCGCGATGGTCACCACACTGTGCGAGGCCCACTTGCGCGCCGAGGCTGTGTCGACCCGCATCCTCGGGATCAGTACTGGCGCTGTCTATCGCCCGCCACCTAATGGTGAGCCGCTCGGAGAGGATGCCGACGTCGTGGCATCTTCTCCATATGTCGTGAGCAAACTCCTCGTGGAGCGACAATTTGAGTACTACCGCCGTCGCGGACTCACCACCATTGTGGCGCGGCCCTTCAATCACATCGGGCCCGGTCAGCGTTCTGGATTCATCGTCCCGGACCTCGTTGCGTCACTTCAGGCGTCGTCGAGTCGTGACCGGCTTGCCGTGGGCAACCTGGCGACACGTCGCGACTACACCGATGTCCGGGATGTCGCCGGTGCTTACGTGCGCATCGTTGCGGCCGATGCCCCGCACACCGTGTACAACGTGGCTTCGGGCAAGTCCGTGTCTGGGCACGACATCCTGGAGGCAATCTGTCGCACCCTGGGACGGCCGGCGCCGGAACTAGTTGTCGACCCCGCACGCCTGCGCCCGACCGATGCCCTCGACATCACAGGCGATGCTCGACGGTTACAACACGACCTCGGATGGTCTCCGACCATTCCGCTTGAGTCGTCCATCGCCGACTTCGTCAACGCATAGAGATTCGCCCCGTCATGACCGGTGTAAGCGAGCAGTCTGGCTGGAGAACAGAGACAAGCGGCGACGACTTGGTTAAGGTCGCACCAGACACTCGGGCGCCCACGAAGCCATAACGGAGGTCGAGACCACACGTTGACTCAGAACGACTCAACCACGCTCGCTACGGAGCAGGGTCATCGAGATGACAGCGAGAAGCGGTACTTCAGCGCAATCGTTGTTAGTTATATGTTGCTGGGCACAGTGCCACCGTTTCTCCAGATTCTTTCTGGCGAGCGGATATCCATTGGTCGGCGCGACATCGACCTACACCAGACTGCGCTGGCGTCCGGAAGCCAGGTTGTCATGGCCGTTATCGTTAGCGCAATCTGTGGCGCGGCGATAATAAGAAAAAAGCCCACACCTTTTGAACTCCATCTCGGGTCGGTCGGCATAGTCCTTTGCCTTGCGGGGTCCATAATGGCGTCCGCTTATCGCGACGATAGCTTCGCCCATCTTTCGTTCATCGCGCAACTCATCGTGAACATGCTGCTCGTCCTGGCATTATTCACAATCAGGATTCGCCGCGATGACCTCGTCATTTTTGCCCACCTTGGCGCACTAATTGCCGTCCTTTCGCTGGCTGTCGCCGCATTGACCGACCAAGCATGGATGGTGGGGACACTAACCGCAGAAAACACAAAGGGAATACTTACGTCGGGTCTCTTAGCTGGCCCGTACACGTCTATGAATGTACTCGGAATGACGCTCGCGCTGGCGCTCCCGTTCACCGCGCTAGTCAAGCATGTGAAATTGCGTTGGTTGTACATCGGCGTAATGTCATTCACTTTGCTGCTCTCGGCCTGCCGATCAGCGATGGTCGGCGTTGCCGTGGCGGCTGGACTTGGCATCCTGATAGGACTATTCGGGTTGAGCAGAGACAAGCGCCTACTTTATTGGTTCGCGTCTGTCGGCATCATCACTACGGCGACGATGCTCCCATGGCTTGTTGAGCAGGGAAACGTATTCAGCGACAGAGGCAACGTGTGGCTTCTTGCGAAGCAAGCCGTGCTCGAAAGCCCCTTGATGGGACAGGGTTTCAACTTTTTTGGCGCCGACTCTGTGGTTTCTGACGCATTAGGCTGGCAGGTCAACTCCGCGCACAATCTATTTCTTAATTACTGGATAATAGGCGGGGCTCTTGGAATCGTCGGTATATATTTCCTGCTGTTTTGGGTCGCGTCAACCGTGTTTTCACTGGAACCATTCGACCGAGCCCTCGCATCATTCGTTATCATATTGCTCACGCTGACCGTCGTAGAAATGCCATTCCAACTGGAAAAATTTATTGGCCTGAATTGGATCGCATGGCCTGCGCTGATCTCAGTCGGGATGGTCGCGCGCACACAGCGTGCGACGATCGATAGCGCTTATTTGAGAATCAGTGTTCCCCCGCCACCATTTGAGCGCCAGCGGACGAGCACGTAATATATCGACGAGGGCGTGTTTTAGAGACGTTTACCGAAGAATTTCCCAGCCTCTCTTAGGTTCCCAGTCGCTACTGATGCCTGCCGAACACTGGGTAAGCCATACCCGACGATGGACAAACCTCGCTGGCAGATTCGGAGGCGTTGAGCGGCATCACCACGCTGTACACCGTCGTTTCCGCTACGGAATTTTAAGAGGCACTTGATGTCCGTCGTCGCAAGAGGTGTTGCCATTAGCGCGGCTGGTTACGCCCTTCCGCCCGCCGCGGTCCTCATCACCCAAATCATGATCGCTCAGGGCTTGGGGGTTGAGGGGCGCGGGGAGGTTGCAGCCGCAATGGCGCCTCTGACGTTCGCGCTCGCTCTCCTGACCATCGGGCTACCTGAGTCGCTGACGTTCTACGTCGCGAGAGGAGCCGGCCACTTGGCGCGCATCCTCGGCATCAGCCTGGGTGCGCTTGGCATATCAGGTCTGACTGGCAGTCTCATTCTTGTTATTCTCGCGCGACCCCTCAGCGGCGGGGATCCATCGCTTGCTGGACTTATCGCCACGGTCTCTGCCGCCCTGGTACCTGGGCTCTTTATGGTGGCTTTTCGAGGTGTGGCACTCGGTGCCTGTAGTTGGTGGCTTGTCGCCGCGGAGCGGACGGTCTGCGCGTTCATCCCATTAGTAGCGGTGGCGGTGTTGTTATTCGCTGGCTCGCTAACCGCATACACGGCGACGCTGGCGCTTGCCTTTGGAACCTTCGTGGGGGCTGGGGTCTATCTCTTGTCCCCTGGGTGGTGGGCTGTCGTACGGGCGCCGGCGAAACAACCCGAATCGCCTGAGCAGCTTCCAAAGCTCCACACATACGCCTGGCAATCTTGGATGGGGGTAGCTGGCGGACTGGTCATCATGCGTTTGGACCAAGTAGTCATGACACCGCTGGCGGGAGTTAACGAACTTGGAATCTACGTCGTTGCAGTCAACGTGACCAGCGTTGCTCTCCTGTTCAATATGGCCGTCAAGGACGTGATGTTCGCGGTCGAGTCTGGCGAGCGTGACGCTGAGCGAGTCGGTCGCGCAGCCCGGCTTTCGACACTAGTCACAGCCATCGTTGGTGCGGTGCTGGCCGCAGCCTCTCCGTGGGCCATTCCCGCACTATTTGGCCCTGGGTTCGCCCCTGCTGCGCCGCTGGCTGCGATCCTCATTCTTGCGAGCGTTCTCGGGAATCCTGGATCTGTTGCCGGTGCAGCTCTCAGCGCGCGGGGCCGACCTGGCCTTCGAAGCTTGGCGCTCGCCATCGGCATGGCGATCTACCTCGTACCCATGTTTCTATTAATTAAGTCGCTGGGCGCTCTTGGAGCAGCACTCGCAATGCTAGTCGTGACAACGGCGCCCGCCTGCCTCTGCATCTATTGGCTGCACAAATACTATGGCGTTCCGCTCGCCGAATTCTATCGGTTTAGAATGGCGGACATTCGTATGTTATTTAATCTGGCGTCGCGGTTGTTGACGCTGCGACGCACTTAGCATCGGTTCGTCGAAGAGGTTCTGTTAGGACTAGGCGGCGGTATGTCCCGAGCCGGCCGCTGTTCGGCACGGGAGGGGCATTCCGTTTCGAGGACATTGCCATTACCGTCTAGTCCGTTTCGGGACAATGCGCATACAGAACGGCGTCGATCGTGCAGAAGTTGAGCTTGGCGTCGTACCTTCGCGAGCGTTTACGTCGACAGCAACACCTCGATGAGGGGCTCCACCGTAGCTCATCGCCGACCGCGCGGACGCGCGCTGCTGCTTCGTGACCATCTCCCGACACCACCCCAACCAAAACCCACTGCGACCGGTCTCGCGAGGACTTCAGTTATCCACTCTGACGGGTTGGCCTCCCTTCGACCTTCGTGGCTGGCCGGATTTTCAGTGATCGTCGAAACAACTCGAACATTGCGCTGTGTGCGGAACCGGTTTGTTCCCGCTGTACTCACCGGCCGTTCCAGGCGCTTACGGGTCGCCACCCAGGTTTCGGGGCGCGCGATACGCTCGGCAGCCACACTTTGTCGACCTCTCAGCACGCTGTACCGCTCTTGGACTCGCACTTCAGCGCGGCATTCGCCACCGACCCACCGCATCCGCGCGAAATCGTCATTAGTCGTGACAGTATGTGATTTGAGGGCCACCCGGAACCGCGACGTCGGGCAGACAGTCAACGCCGATGGCAAGATCAACGAGGATCTTCTCCACATCGCGGTCGACCAGCGGTTTGCCCCAAGGCGTAAAAGTTACCGCGGAGCGAAAGCAATTCGCATCTGGAAGGAAATTTGATGAAATGGTGACACCTCGACGATATCTGCAAACACACCTTCCCTTGCCCCTCTATAACAAGCTCCGCCAAATGAAGGCGCTCCTACGCAACGAGGATGATAGCGACTTTGCGATCCGGACGCGGGCGTTGCTCCAAGAGGAGCCAGAATTAGAGTACCTCCTTTCGGTGCTACCAAGTGATAGCAAATGCATTGACGTGGGCGGGAACCTTGGGTATTTCTCCTACCATCTGTGCCATACCTTCCCAGAAGGCAAGGTGGCAGCTTTCGAAGCTCGACGGGATCTCTTCAAACGCTTGTGCAATAATCTTGGCGGATTCGCCAACTTCCGTGCGTACAATCTTGCCATTTCGGACAAAGCCGGCGAACTTGAGATTGTTCTCGACCCGAGCCACGCCAACTCAAGTGTGGAGAATCTCCCACTCCAGAGAGGGATGCTGCGGCAAAAGGTTCGGGCCACCTCGATAGATGACTTCTTTCCGTCCCTAAATTTTGAGTCGCTCGATTTCTTGAAAATTGATGTCGAAGGTCATGAAAGCAAGGTGCTACAGGGTGCCTCCGAGACCATCAAGCGGTTTCGACCAGTGATTCTATGCGAGTCAGAAAATCGGCACCTCCGATCGCAAGGAGATTCCGTAGAACGAATAATCACGTGGGTTCAAGAATCATTCGATTACAACTGCTTCTACTATCGAGAAAGACAGTTACGAGCTTTCAGCACGGAGATTGTTCCACAAGACCGAGTGGCAAAGGTGCCGTCGTACATTTACAACTGGATATTCATCCCTGCCGAGAGAGTTTCCTCCTGAGCCAGCCAGTCTGAACGCTACTTCGATTCGCGTGACAGGCGGAAACCGCAACGGCAGCGTCACGATCGTCGCTAGATTCCAACAATGCCCATCTAGCTTCGACCCAAATGTCGAGTCGACAGCCAAGCCGCGGCCGTCTCCACGATCAGCGATTCAGGAAGCTCGTGCATACAGCGCACCCCGTACGGGCAATGGCCATAAAGTGGGGTATGCCAGCAGGGCTGGCACTCCAACTTTTCGAGGCGCCTGACGACTCTGGCATTCTCACCATACGGCGCAGTTTCAGTCGGGATAGTGGGCCCAAATAATGTAATTGTCGGAATAGCGAATGCGGCGGCAATATGACCGAGACTTGAATCGCTGCCGATAAACCCGCCTGCTTGAGATATGATTGCAATTGTCGATTGCAGCGAGTTCCCGGACAGAATCACTTGTCGCGCAGCCAAGCCCGTATAACTAGGAATAAGGTCACCATCGTCGGGACCGAAGATGAAGGCAATAGCGCAATCGGCGCATTTATCTACGATTTGATCCGCGATTCGACGCGCTACCTCAGCGGGGATGCGCTTGGCCGTGCCATCTGACACCGATGAACCGGGGTGGATGACCACGTACCGGCCAGGTTGTAGATCGTTGTCCGCAAGTATCGTCTCCGCTTCCTCGAGAGCCGCTTCGCTGCGCGGGATCGGGAATCGCGCTGCCATCGGTGATCGCCGGCTCCACATCGCGAATGTTTCAAGCATGCGGTCAACGCGATGCACCTCGGGATCGATCTGATTACGAACGGCATAGAAAATCCGGGATCCCTTGTTGGTGCCATCGCCCACGATCACAGGGATTCCAGCCAAAATTCTGAGATACGCGGGAAGCCGACCCTCGATGCGGCTGCCGATGAACGCGACATCTACGTGCTGCTTGCGCAATCGGAGGAAGAATTTCAGTACAGCCGCCCGATCTCCGATCGGTGGCATCGTCAGCACCTGGTCGACGAGATGCGAGCCTTGCATTAGTGCAGCCTGTGGCTTCCCTCGGACAATCAGGGTGAGCTTGGAGTCCGGATTCAGTCGACGAAACTCCGAAATAACCGGGGTCGTCATAATTAAATCACCAAGACCCCATGTCTGAACGATCGCAAAATGCATTAATTCACGTCCCGATCCGTTTTCAGGGCGGATGATCTGAGAAAGTCGAGAAGATTTCCCTGTTCATAAAGATAGCCCTTGACGCCTGCCGCGTGCGCCGCCTCTAGGTCTCGAGCCGAATTACCAATGAGGAAGCTGGAGTCCAAGTCAACATTCCATTTTTGAACGAGATCGAGGATCATACCTGGGGCGGCTTACGCCAAGGGTGACACGCACGATAGCTCGCGATGTCGGCATCCGGATGGTACGGGCAATAGCGAATATCATCGATGCGCGCCTCGCCCTGTGCGAGTAACGCATTCATGTACGCAGTCACTTCGAAGAAATCCGATTCGGTGAAATAACCTCGCGCTATGCCGGATTGGTTAGTGACAACAAAAACCAAGTAACCGCTGCGGTTAAGGAGCGAAATAGCTTCGGCAGCCCCTTCGATTAGTTCAAAATCGGTCACCCGGCCAACGTACCCGCGGTCAATGTTTATGACACCATCGCGGTCCAGGAATGCCGCAGGCCTTGCCTCAGCCAAGGTTTTCGTGCCTTTGAACAAACCGATGAAGTTCCCGTACCGCGCAGACTATGTGGTAGAGGCTAGAAGCCCTCGCAGGCGCCGCCACCGGGTATCCGCCGGCATCAAGCGTTTCGTGCCAGAGCCCATTGATATCGGTATCGAAGTAGCGCCGCAGTCCGCGCGCGGCATCAGTCGCGTGCCTCATGGCCTCATCGACTTCACTCTCGTTGGCTCCGATCTCGGCCGCCGCGATGTGCGCCTTGATTCTCTCAGTCTGGGGCCATAGGCGGGACTCGGCGTCTCTCACCGACAGATCCGCCCAGATCCCGTTCATCGCTAGCCCAGTTTTGTCGTTGATGCCATAGTTCTCACCGATCTCAGCCAGTCTCCGAACCTTTGGGAACACATCGTCGCATCCCCGCGCCAAGCCCCAGCGCCAGAGCAGCCATGCCCATTCGAACTGGTGACCGGGCTCGAGGAACCGTCCGGTTTCGCCGACGGCAGGACGCCAATCGTGGTCAAAGTGCTCCCGCACACTCCCACTTGCGGCATCGATGAACTTCCCGACTGCGAGATCTACGACTTCATCGGCCAAAGCCTGCCATCCATCGGTTTCGCCTGCCTCCTCCCATTCAAGAAAGGCTTCCAGCAAGTGCATATGCTGATTGGCGTTTAGTGGTTCACGCGGGGGCATCGCCTCCTCGAACCCCGCAAGCGGATGTTTCCATCCTGCGACCATGGCATCTCGGATCTTGTGACCAGCTGAGATCGCAATCTCACCACCGTGGCCGAGTCGTACTGCACTTCCAAGCGCAAATAGCGCAAACGCATGGTCATAAAGATTGAACTCAGACGCCAGCGGCTCCCCACGGGGAGAAACGGTTGCATAAACCGGTCCCGCAGGTGATTGACATTTGTCGATCAAGAATTTAAGACCGTGGTCCACTAAATCACTCGCGGCCTTGGAATCTCGCCAGCCGAGTTCAGCTGCCACTGCGAATACAAAGATCTGACGCGATACGAGTCGGGTGCGACGTGGTTGCTCGATGAATCTGCCATCTTGTCCGAGCACTTCGTAGAAGCCGCCGCAGCTTCTGTCGACACCACGATCGGACCAGGTAGGCAAGGCTTCATCGAATAGCCAGTCGAGAAGGTCAGATTTCTCGCTCTTCAGCGCTGTAAAATTCGACAACTGGGCTATATCGATCTGAGTCATCGCCGCAAGCTTTCGATCTCTGTGATCATCGAAAAATGTCAGGACTTAGTAAGTAATCTTCGATATACGATTTGAGGCCGTCTTCTAGTGAAGTAGTCGGAATGTCGTAACCGGCTTGTCGCAACTTGTCGAGCGAGGCAAGCGTGAAATTTTGATACTTACCGTTCAACTCTTCAGGAAGAGTGATGAACTCGATGTTCAGCGGCTGATCCAACAGCTCAAAAATAATGCGAGCTTTGTCCCCGAACGTACGTGGCACGCCTGAGCCCACATTGTATACCGACGATGGTGCGCTATCGGTACCAAGCAGCCAGAGCGCAATGGTGACGCAATCCCCGACCCACACGAAGTCGCGCGTCTGTCCGCCGTCTACGTAATCGGGATCGTTGGACGCGAAAAGACGCGCGACGCCATTATCTCTTATTTGTTCGAACAGCTGCAATGCGACGCTGCGCTGCCCTCCCTTGTGGTACTCATTAGGTCCATAAACGTTGAAAAACTTCAGCCCGGCCCATTTAGGCGGATGGCGCTGACGCGATTGTTGCTCGGCATGGACCCAACGATCAAACGCATGCTTGCTCCATCCGTAGGGATTCAGCGGTCGCAAAGCACCAAGGGAGGCGTCGTCGAATTCATCCACAAAGCCCATTCCCCCGTCGCCGTATGTTGCGGCCGAAGAGGCGTATATGTATGGAATACCCTCGCGGGTGCACCAGTTCCAAAGATCGACTGAAAGTCGGAAGTTGTTACGTATGATCAAGTCCACATCACGCTCAACTGTGGACGATATTGCACCCATATGTATGATTGATTCAATCCGACTACTATCGGACAGAAACGCGGGCAGCTCGTGAGGTGTAATCAGGTCTCGCAGGCGCCGTTTAGCAATATTGCGCCATTTCATATCGTCATCGCCGAGCGTATCGACAACAACGATGTCCTCGCCCCGTTGATCGAGCTCTGCAGCTATATTTGATCCAATGAATCCGGCTCCGCCGGTGATGACGTGCATATCTAGGTTCTTTCAGCCGACGACGGCGCCCTCAGAGCGGGCAATGATATTTGTAGTGCTATGGCCCTTTTCTAGCGGGACCAGGTACACCTGGCCGCCCCACTGCTGGACAAGCTCGCCACCAACTACATCTTGAATGGCGTAATCATCGCCCTTGATGAGCACATCTGGTCTGAGCAACTCGATCAACTCTAGGGGCGTGTCCTCGTCGAATAGAGTGACGAGATCCACACTTCGCAGCGAACCGATGACAGCGGCTCGCGAATACTGGTCCTGGATGGGGCGGTTTCCGCCTTTTAGCCGCCTGACGGATGCGTCGGCATTCAATGCCACGACAAGACGATCGCATTGGTCGCGCGCCTGGCGCAACAGCGCTACGTGACCAGGGTGCACGAGATCGAAACAGCCGTTGGCGAAACCGACCTTGAGTCCTTCGTTGCGCCACTGTCGGACTTGCGCAGCGGTCTGTTCCCTCGTTCGGCAGAACGACATATCAGCGGTGCCTGCGACTGCGCGGACAAGCTCATCCGCACTCACGACAGCTGTACCCAGCTTGCCAACTACGATGCCAGCCGCGCTATTGGCGAGCTGTGCGGCAACTTTGATGTCGATCCCCGCGGAAATGGCGAGAGAGAGCGTAGCAATTACAGTGTCGCCAGCGCCGGACACATCGTAAACTGACGATCCCTTTGTCCGAATGTGGAAAGGTTGCTCAACTCCAGACATTGGCGCGAGCAGTGTCATTCCTTGCGCACCACGCGTTATCAAGACTGCACCTATTCGGAAATCCTGCAGGATTTCCCGCGCCGCGTGTCCGGCACCCTCATCGGTCGAACAGTCGTGGCCGGTCGCAGCCGCGGCCTCGTTGGCGTTGGGCGTAATGACATCCGCGTTGCGATAAAGCGAATAATCTCGGCTTTTCGGATCCACGATTACCGGTACGCCGGCCTCATTAGCGGCCTTGATATGCGCGCGGATACTATCTGGTGTCAACGAACCTTTAGCATAATCTGACAATATCAGCGCATCTGCATCGTCGATTGCTTCTTTGACCGTCGATCTAATTCGATCCAACGACGCGACATCCAGCAGCGTCTCCTCGCGGTCGAGCCGGAGGATTTGCTGACCCTCACAGACGTAACGGGTTTTGACGGTGGTGGCGTAATTTTCGCTCCTGACGAGCCTTGCTTCGATTTGAGATGCGGGACAGAGAACTTCGGAAATATAGGAACCCTCCGCGTCGTCGCCGGTTGCGCCGACCAGCACTGCCCGCCCATTAAGCGCTGCAATGTTGCATGCGACGTTTCCGGCGCCTCCGAGCATCGCCACCTCTTCCCGGAACCGTAAAACCGGAATCGGCGCCTCGGGTGATATTCGATCTACCGCCCCGTATACAAAGCGATCCAGCATCAAGTCACCAACAACAAGCACGGTCTTATTGAAGAGCGCCTCGATAACTTCGCTTTCCATCGCAACCCCTCGGATATCCCCACCATGCACATGACCATCGATCAGGAGGTTTGACCTTGCGCGGCCGCTACCTAACTAGCACCGTCTTGGACCATTACAGACATTTCCGGTCCGCAAGCAGCGTCAATCTATTCTTCGAACCCCGCTCGCAAGTGTAAGCCGCGCGTAACACCCGTGCCAGGCATCGATCGAGCGAGCATGGTCGCAGGTGTCCCGCTGTCGATCTGAGCATTGCGCTTGAACGGAGATCGTGAGGCGGCCACGTGGCCTATGCGGGCGGCAACTCACGTTGCGCCCTGGACCGAAGCGAGCATCCGCTGCGCGAATGCTGCAACTGCTTCTGCGTTCGCCGTCCACGTATGCCGCCTCGCCTCAGCGATCAAGTCTTGTTGAGGCAATGGGTTAAGAACGGCACTCTCGACGGCTTTCGCAAATTCGTTTTCTGCGACAACGTGCACCCCAGGTACGCCCCTACCTTGCTCCTGCAGGGTGGGCGTAGATGTCGCAACCACTTGAAGTCCTGCCGCGAGGTATTCGAACAGCTTCATCGGGCTGCGTCCGAAATTGAGAGGGATACCGGTCAGTGGCAGGATTCCAACCTGGTACCGACCCAGTACGCGCGGCAGCGACTCGTACGGTATCGGGCCACACACCTCAACATTGTGCGGCATTATTGGGAAGCGGCTAGGAATAGGCCCGTAGATATCAAACTTGGTTTGTGGATTTGCATGAGCTGCAGCCTCGAGTTGCGACCAGTCGAATCGTTCGTCAATAGCACCGACGTAAACGACGCCCCGGCGATCCGTTTCATCGCTGGATAACGGTTCAAAGTGGCTCAGGTCGACACCATTCGGCAGTACTAGTGATTCGATGTCACGACTCGTTTCCAGAGCGTCCAGCACGTGGGCCGAGGTAGCGATGATTCCATCGACCACGCGGAGTAGACGGCGCTGCCGCCCACCTATGACGCCGCCTTGAATGACATCTGTCGGCCTGTAGATATTCAGCCGGGCGAGGGTGCACGCGCGAGTCGAAAAAAGCGGCTGGTCGATGAAAGCGAAATCGGCTTTCACGCCGCCCATCAAATTTCGAATATCGGTCAGCGTTGAGCGTGTGCTTACCTGAATCGGAAGAAAAGTAGACGGTACATAGTGGAGTACGCCGGCCTCATCGAGGATCGCACCGCTACGAGCCTGCTGGCGACGCGTATCTGAGCCCCGCCCAAGAAAGCCGTGTACAGCGCTGTAGGGCGTCGAGACATGCATCACGGTGTACCCGAGTTTGCTCAGCTCGCCCGCAAGATGATGGCTGCCGACCTTGAAGACTCCGTCGGCTTCGGTATGGCTTAGAAAAAGCACGCGCCCCGCGCTCTGCGGTCCCGTCCATCGAGGATGTGCCAACCGCGCGCTCGGTCGCGTCACGAGATTGTCTCCCCTCACCGCCGCATAGGGACCTCTGTATCAAACGAAACAGCGGTCGCCATCGTGGATGATTTTAGAACATCGGCCCGGACAGGGCCGAGTCCGAGAACTAGTGCCCGACACCCTCTCAGCACCGATTGGAGTCACCGCTTTTGGGCGTAATGCAAAACCGAGAATCAATTTGCGGATAGTTCACGAGCGAGAGCTGCGATGGTCTGGGCTGACTCGTCCCAGTTGAAGCGTCGCGCCAACGCGCGAAGCGCCTCGACGTCGGCGGTTGCGGAAAGCGCCGCTTGGAGGCCGCTCGCGATCGACTCAACGTCAAGTGGATCAACGTAAATTGCGGGAGTGGTACCCATCACCCACCGGTAAACGGGAATATCGCTGACCACCATTACGCCATTGGTGATCTGCGCAGCTTCGACGAGAGGAATCCCAAAGCCTTCGTCGAGACTAGGGCTCACGAACACTGTCGCATCGCGATATAGAGCTGCGAGTTCAGCGTCGGTGACCCGGCCCAAGAACCGGACGCCGGCGGGCGGGGGCGCGTCCTCAATACCGGCGCTAGCGAAAATGGCCGTTCTGTCACCGACTATGAGGAGAGGGACGCCCGCGCGCACATTGGCGTCCAGCGCGCCGTAAGCATCCAGCAGCCGCCGAAGATTCTTTCGCGGCTCGATGGAACCAACGGCTAGAAAATAGGGTGATGTTGTTGCCGCTATATTCTCTGGCGGATCACCGAAGTTGAGCGATGGAGCAGCGGGAGCGACAACAATAGGGATTCCGGGCCGGGCGAGTGCGGCGACCGCGATACGAACCGGCTCGCTGGTGACAATAATCCCGTCGGCGTGTGTAGCGTTGTGGAGCAACAATCTTCGATGAAGCAAAGAGAATTCACGCGAGTACCACTCCGGATTTGTCAGTGGAAACAGATCATAGATCGTCACGAGTTGCCTCACACCACACCACGGAGTTCGCGAGGTAAGAGAGATCAACAGACCTTTGCCGACCCTCCGTGGGAGTGTTGTCTGCAGCTCAATCCATTGCCTTCCTCGCGAGGAGGCCCACCGGGACGGAAGCAATTCCGTTACGTCAGGGAGTATGTCGGGCAACCGGTCGGCTATCTCTGCAGCGAATCGTTGCTGGCCCGTTACCGGCTGGTTCCGGAAATAGCCGTTAACGAAACACGACGATCGCGACATGAACCTTGCTCCCTAGGTGTCAAATGTTCCGGAAGTTCCCTACAGGTGCGGGCTGGGTAGGCAAGTGCCGCCTGGTAGGCAAGTTGATGTCAGTCCGGTGAGCGGACGCAACTCAGAATTCATGCAGACCCCTGCGGACAGAGCGCTTTCTAACTGTAATCGCTAGACCTAAACCGTGTTATAGGACCGTGGAGTCGTGGCCTCTTCGCAGACGACTCTGCCTGATGTGTTCGGCGCGGACTGACGGCCGATTATCCGATTGTCGGCTATCGCGAGGACATGAGCACGATAAACACTCAGCTCTCGAGGCGTTACGTGTTTTGGTCGCTAGGCCGCGTTGGCTGCCAGATATTGTTTGAGTTCGTCAGAGCAACCGTCGTAGTTATCGCAATACCGTTGGCAATAGGCAATGTGACCGTCGCAATACGCGGGTTTCTTGTTCCAACTCGCAATCCACCCCTCAATCTTTTTCGCCTTCGCGCCGTCCGGGGACGCCGCGGAGTTTCCTGGCTTGCCCGGGCCGGCAACGGCCGCGTTGCAATTCAGGTCGAACAGCCATCTCCCACGATGCGCGCTGCGGCCGCTGGAGTCCAGCGTGATGGACTCCCTGGCATCGGTAACGATGCAGTCATCGGTAGCGAGCTGACTACCTACGACCGACGATATGACCGCCGTCCCACCCCAACCCTGAATCTTCTCAGATGCTTTGCCGAAGGTCAGTCCGGTTAGGTTCGGGGCGGCAGATGCCACACCCGTGCCGCCTAACCCGATCACCAACACGGCGGTGAAGACGGCGCTAACCACAGAAAGCACAAGTCGATTCATCGTCCCTCCCCCACAACGATTGACAGCCGTAACGACGATCCGCAGACAGGCCGCACCGATTCAGCGACCGGCAGAGCATACCGCGTCAATCCCACTTGATCTATCTAAAACGAGCGCTTGCGATACTGCGTGCGCTGCTTGAACCGTCGCCTGATCCTGTAGGCGCCAGCAGCCGCCAGTACAGTCGTCCTATTATTCGCAAGACCCGTCGGCAACGGCTTGGCTGTGTGGCGGCCAGAGCGGTGCCCGGGGCCTGTCTGGTTAGAGCGGCTCATAATTGTCCTGACTGCGAGCCATCGCGAACCTGAGGATAGGGTCACCAACTTTGACTGACGTCGGTCGGCGAGCGCGATGGACAATTGGTCGGAAGCTGACACTCAACGCCGTGCGCTATATCCTTCGCCGATCGCAGCCTGCGCGCGTGGGACCTGCTCAAAGGGGGGCCACCTGTCCCAATTTTCGGACGACTCCTTAATACGGCGAAACGAGGGCTTTACATCTCGCGTTGAGAGACCCTTTCCGATTGCTGGATGAGCCTGGCGATGATACGTTCGCCATAACGCACGGCTGGGCGAAAGATGGCCTGGACGCTTTCGGGTCAGGGCCTTTTCGGCGGTTGGGCGGCTGTACAGGGGGGATGATGCGACCGCGGGCAGTATTGACGGGTGGCGCGGGCTTTGTTGGTTCCCACCTGGCTGAGGCGCTGCTTGCGCACGATATCGATGTCATTTGCCTGGACAACTTTGTCACTGGCAAACCCGAGAACGTTGCCCACCTGCAGGGCCGGGATGGCTTCCGACTGATGAAGGTCGATGTCAGCGACTTCATCTCAATCCCAGGGCCGGTCGACTACGTCCTACATTTCGCGTCCCCGGCGTCCCCGATCGACTATGCGCAACTTCCGATTCAGACGTTGAAGGCCGGTTCGCTCGGAACGCTGCACACGCTCGGCTTGGCGAAGGAGAAAGGCGCCCGCTACCTGCTGGCCTCCACGTCTGAGACGTACGGCGATCCTCATGTGCATCCGCAGCCCGAAAGCTACTGGGGCAACGTCAATCCGGTGGGCCCGCGCTCGTGTTACGACGAAGCAAAACGCTTCGCCGAGGCCGCGACGACCGCATACCGGACGAAGCACGGCGTGAATACAGCCATAATGCGAATTTTCAATACGTACGGCCCTCGTATGCGTCCGGATGACGGTCGCGCTATTCCCGCTTTCGTCAACCAGGCTCTGGCCGGCGTGCCCATGACCGTTCACGGCGACGGCAGCCAGACCCGATCGGTCTGTTACGTCGACGACCTCGTCGAAGGCGCGATACGACTTTTATTCTCCGACCTCGCAGGGCCGGTCAACATCGGCAACCCGCACGAATTGACCATGCTCGAGCTCGCCGAGTTGATCCGTGAGATCGCTGGGTCGGACTCGCCCATCGAGTTCTACGACCGGCCGCGGGATGATCCGTCCCAGCGCCAACCCGACATCACCCTGGCCCGAACCGAATTGCATTGGGAACCACAGGTCGATGTCACCGATGGATTGACTAAGACCATTTCCTGGTTCCGCGACCGGATGCACGGCGATATCACCACTGGCTCGCCGGCGCCGTACCCGGTCCAGGAAACACAGCAGCCTCCCCGACATAAGGTCGCCGTGATCGGTACCGGTTACGTCGGCGCAGTGACGTCCACATGCTTGGCGTTTCTGGGGCACTCGGTCTGCGGCCTCGACAGCGACTCGATGCGCACCAGCCAGCTCAATCAAGGTCAAGCGCCCTTCGTCGAGCCCGGTCTGCCGGAGATGCTCAAAGCCGCACTGTCGACGGGTCGCCTCCAGTTCACCGATCGTCCGGCAGACGCACTATCCGATGCTGACTTCGTCTTCCTTTGTGTGGGAACTCCCCTGGCCCGGAAGGCGCTCCCGATCTTTCGCAGCTCGAAAGTGCAATTCAGTCGTTGGCGCCTTACCTGCGCGCGGGCGTGGTGATTGTCAACAAGTCCACAGTGCCGGTGGGTTCCGGCAACTGGACCCGCACGATCTTGGAAGACGCCCTAGGGGACGACCGGGAACTTTCGTTCCACGTCGTGTCCAATCCGGAGTTCCTGCGAGAAGGCTGCGCCCTCGACGACTTCCTGTACCCAGACCGGATCGTGCTGGGTGGCGCAGCCCCGATGTGAAGCACGTCGCCGAGCTATACGCACCAGTGCTCGATCAGTCCTTCGAAGGCGGACGGCGAACCCTTCGGCCATCACTGATCACAACGGACCTCGCATCCGCCGAGATGATCAAGTATGCGGCGAATGCATTCCTGGCCACCAAGATCAGTTTCGCCAACGAAATGGCGCAGATGTGCGAGCTGTTCGGCGCCGACGTCCGCCAGGTGTTGCCTGCGATTGGCGCCGACCACCGGATTGGGAGCGCCTTCCTCAATCCCGGCGTGGGCTGGGGCGGCTCCTGCTTCGGCAAGGATGTCGCGGCGCTGATTTCGACCAGCCAGGAGTACGGATATACGCCATCGATGCTGCAAGCGACGGTGGGTATCAACAAGTCGCAGCGTGCGAGTGTCGTCCGCAAGCTTCAGCGAGAGCTCCATGTACTCAAGGGCCGCCGGATCGCGCTTCTTGGCCTGACGTTCAAGCCCGGAACCGACGATCTGCGTGACGCGCCGGCTTTGGATATCGCCCGTCGCCTGCTCGCTGCCGGAGCTGTGGTGTCGGCATTCGATCCGGTCGTCAAGTCGCTGCCTGACGAATTGTCGTCCATCCGCATGACACGTGACGCCTACGAGGCAGCCGACCGCGTTGACGCCGTCGTCGTGACAACAGAATGGCCGGAGTTCCGGTCCATCGACCCGTCCGGGCTTCGTCGGGTCATGCGCGGCGACTTGGTCGTCGATGGACGGAATTGCCTGTCAGAGGCCGATTTTGTCGGATCGGGTCTCCGACTGATCGGCTTCGGCTGGTGACGCAGTAAATGAAATACGGGGGAACTACGAATGACAATCGAAATCACGCCACCACATCCATCGGCGCACCAAGCGGGGCGAACTGCGCCGATACCCAAAGCGCCTGACACCGACACAAAACAGGCTCAAAAGGTGGGCCTGCGCCACCGGTATTTCCTGCAGATTGCCGATTTGGTCACTCTGAGCGCCTCAGCCTCAATCGGTGCGGTAGTACTCAGCCTGATCAGCGCGCAGCGCGCTGGCACGCTCGGTGTTCGCAGCGTCATCATCGCCACGCTGGCGATGGCGGTGGCATTGCACCTGCATGGGCTTTACCGCCGCCCCGCCTCGCGGCTGCGTCCGAGTGAGTGGTGGCGGCCTGCAGTGATCGCGCGATGCCTGCCGACCGCCGCCCTACTTGCACTCGCCGTCGACGCCCTCTTATTGCGCGGCGGCCGGATGACATTGACTGCCGCGGTGGCCATGGTGCTGCCCGCAATCATCCTGGTTCCGTTAGGGCGTCGACTGGTCGTCCGGATGTTTGACCCGACTATCACTCGGATTCTGGTGGTGGGCACCGGCCCGATCTCGGATCGATTGACATCCAGACTGCGCAGGTGTCCGGACACGTTCGTCGTCGGGCACGTCGACGACGACGCGCCGGCGGGAGCCCACGCGCTCGGCAGCCTGACTGATCTGCCGGCTCTCTGCGAGGCACATAACATCGACCGGGTCATCGTCGGCTTCCCCAACGCGAGCGACATCGCGGTGCTCGAAGCGCTGCGGGGACTGCAAGGTCGGGTGCCAGTATCGGAAATCCCGCGCTACTTCGAACTGCACAACTGGCGCAGTGAAGCCGAGGAGCTCCACGGTCTCACCTTGATGCACCTCCCGACCGCATCATTAGGCCCCGGTGCGCGCGCGGCCAAACGGATCATCGATGTCGTCGCGGCAAGTTTGGCGCTCGTGGTGCTCTCGCCGGCGATGCTGCTTGTCGCGCTGGCCATCAAACTGGACAGCCGTGGACCGGTGTTCTTCCGCCAAGAGCGGATGGGTCGCGCCGGGCGGCCCTTCCAAATCTTCAAGTTCCGGTCGATGACGGCCGACGCCTGGCAGCAGCGTCACACCGTCGCTGCGCTCAACGAGTCTGATGGACCGCTGTTCAAGATGGAGAACGATCCCAGGGTGACGCGGGTCGGTGCCTTCATCCGTAAGACCAGCCTCGATGAAATTCCACAGCTAATCAACGTCGTCATCGGCGAGATGTCATTGGTGGGGCCGCGGCCCCTTCCGACCGAGGAGTCGGACCGCATCGACGGTGCGGCCTTGGCGCGCCTGGACGTCAAGCCGGGTATCACCGGGTTGTGGCAGGTCTGCGGACGCAGCCAGCTCACGTACGCGGATCTGCAGCATCTCGACTCTGTGTACGTCGGGAGTTGGTCGTTGATGTGGGACTTCCGGATTATGGCCAAGACGCCCCAGGTGGTTTTCGCGCGCAGCGGCGCATACTGACGGCGGCTTACCTATTCGCCCGAGGCCGTCCGTCTCGATGCGGTGCCGATGGCAAGGAGTTGGTCCTGCACATACTGTTTGTTTGCACCGGCAATATTTGTCGGTCACCTATTGCAGAGCGACTTGCCGTTGCGTACGCAGACCAAGCTCAGATACCGAATTTTGGGGCCTCCAGCGCAGGTATTCGTGCAGTGGTTGCCCATCCGATTCATCGAGATGCCGCCACAACGCTGGAGGCGTTGGGGGGTGATGCGTCAAACTTCGCCGCGCGACAAGTCAAGCCAAACGTCCTGTCGGGCGCGGACCTCATCCTCACGATGACGACGGCACATCGTGACGCGGCGTTGGAGATCGCGCCCCAGAAATTGCACCGGACGTTCACCTTGAGCGAGGCCGCTCGACTGGCTTCTGCGCATGGCGCAACCACCGTCGCAGACTTGCCCGTTCTGCGTCCACAACTCACTCCACAGGAGTTGTTCGACATTCCCGATCCCATCGGACAGGATCCCGAAGTCTTTGCTTCTGTCGGTGCTCAGATCGCCGGCTTGCTTCCACCCATCCTCGAGTTGTGCCGAGCGTAGTGGGCAACTTCGAGAGCCTTCGCCCGGCGCCGTGTGGTAAACGGCCCTGCTAGTGTCCGGCAAGCTGCGCGTCGTAGTGACGGCACTTGCAATTGCCGTGCTCGCGTTCGCGGCACTGACACTGGTGGTTCGGTTTCGCCCGATCTCGACGCTTTTCGGCGTTGCAGTGGCGGCCGCGGCGCCGTATGCCCCCTTCATGGCTTTGATAAGCCTGATCCTGTCGGCGCTATCACGTCGCACCTCCCTGACAATCTTCTCCGTACTAATGCTCACCGCCACCACGGCAATCCAGATTCCCCGCTACTCCTTCACTCGTCCCGCCATGACGCAATTCGCAGACGTTCGAGCGCTCTCATCGAACCTGCGGAAGGGTCAGGCCGACCCCGCGGCGTTTACGAAGCTGGCAGAAGACTCTGCGGATGTCGTCGCCGTCTCGGAGTTGACCCCCGAGGCCGTCGAGCACTTCTCGCAAGCCGGGATCGACGCGGCTTTCCCGTATTCCGTGCTACTTCCAGCACCCGGCGCCGGCGGAATCGGTCTCTGGAGTCGCTACCCACTCGACGCAGTGTCCCCCGCGACCCGCCGGAGCTTCACGGTCGTCGCGGCCCGAGTACGGGTACCAGGCGTGCAGGCCCCACCGCTAATCGCCAGCGTTCACGTCTTCTCACCGGTGTCATATCAGCGCGATTCTGTCGATGGTTGGGAAGACAGCATCGCCGATGCCAAGGCAATGCTCAACGAATTCGCCGGCATCGCCGGCGACGCTGCTGTCATAGTCGCGGGCGACTTCAACAGCACACCCGACATGCAACAATTTCGCGCTCTGCTGGCCAATGGCTATCGCGATGCGACCGACCAGACCGGTGCCGGATTTGTCCCCACATTCCCGGCCGACTCGTGGCTGCCGCCGGCATTGGAGATCGACCACGTACTGACCCGGCGGGGCACAGCCACATCATTGACCGCAGTCACGATCAAAGGATCTGACCATCGAGCCCTTCTCGCGACCGTCCACATTCCGAAAACCCCGCAACCGCTGAACGACGGGTGAGCTCGCCAGCCACACTTGGTAGCGTGCCGTCAACCGACGGCAAACCAGAAGGGCCGCCTACGCTTGTCCCATAAACTGCGCATCGCACTGTCGACAACGCTGGCAGTCGCAGCCCTCCTACTCACCATCGTCGCCCTCATCGCAAGGACCCAGCCGATCGCGAACATTCCGGGTCTGGTGCTGGCCGTTGGATCACCGTACGTATGGTTGGCCGCGTTCGCGGGCCTGCTAGCGGCGGCGTCATGCCGCCGATTCCTACTGTCGATGCTCGCCGTCGCGGTCGCGGCAGCCGGCCTTGCAGTCCAGGTCTCGTGGTATTACCTTGGTCGACCTCCCGATGTTGTTGCCCACCAGGAGATTCGGGTGCTCTCATCGAATCTCCGCTACGGACAAGCTGATCCCCACTTTCTTGTCACCCTGGCCAACACCAACGCGGATGTCATCACCGTCTCTGAGCTGACACCCGAGGAAGTGCAACGCCTGCAGCGCGCCGGTGTCGACAAGGGATTCCCCTACTCGCATCTGCTCCCCGCCCCGGGTGCCGGCGGAATCGGGATGTGGAGCCGTTATCCCCTCACGGTGCTCTCGGAACCGCGGCACCGCCGGGTGAGCATCCCGGCAGCCCGCGTAGAGGTCCCCGGCGTGCGTTTCGAACCACTGCTCGCCAGCGTTCACGTCTATTCACCTATCGCGGGGGACGCCAACACGGTCGCCGAGTGGCGAGGCGGAATGGCAAGTGCGAAGGTGCAATTGGACAGCTTCGCCCGAACCGCGGGACCCGCGGCAGTGATCATCGGCGGCGACTACAACAGCACGCCCGACATGCGCCAGTTCCGCGATCTGCTGACCAACGGTTACCGCGACGCGGTCGAACAAAGCGGATCCGGATTCGCCCCCACGTTCCCATCCAACCGCACGTTTCCACCAGTGATCACCATCGACCACGTCATCACGCGCAACGCGGCAGCCGAATCGGTGCGAACGATCGAGATACCGGGGTCAGACCACCGTGCCCTGCTGACCACCGTTCGGGTGCCGATCGACCCCACCGCGTCGTAGAAACGACAAATGGCCGCCTACCGAAGTAGACGGCCACCGGTCGAAAAGCTCTACGCCTCTTCGGTGAAGTTCCGGAGGACGGCCGGGTCGACCGGAATGCCCGGGCCCGTGGTCGTCGAGACGGTGATCTTCTTCAGGTAGCGGCCCTTCGACGACGACGGCTTGGCACGCAGGATCTCGTCCAGCGCGGCGCCGTAGTTCTCGGCCAGCTTCTTCTCGTCGAACGACGCCTTACCGATCACGAAGTGCAGGTTGGCCTGCTTGTCGACGCGGAAGTTGATCTTGCCGCCCTTGATGTCGGTGACAGCCTTGGCCACATCCGGGGTGACGGTGCCGGTCTTGGGGTTCGGCATCAGACCACGCGGGCCCAGCACGCGGGCGATGCGACCGACCTTGGCCATCTGGTCGGGGGTGGCGATCGCGGCGTCGAAGTCCAGCATGCCGCCCTGGATCAGCTCGATCAGGTCGTCACTGCCGACGATGTCCGCGCCGGCTTCCTTGGCCTGCTCGGCCTTCTCCCCCACCGCGAACACCGCGACGCGTGCGGTCTTACCCGTGCCGTTGGGCAGGTTGACCGTGCCGCGGACCATCTGGTCGGCCTTGCGCGGATCGACGCCGAGCCGGATCGCCACCTCGACGGTCGCGTCCTGCTTCTTCGACGACGTCTCCTTGGCGAGCTTCGCGGCTTCCAGCGGCGAGTACAGCTTGGTCTTGTCGACCTTCTCCGCGGCTTCGCGGTAGGCCTTGCTCGTCTTGCTCATTTCGTTCTCCTAATTGATGAGGTCGTGGTCTCTGCGGGCCGATGCCAGCCCTGCCACGTGCTCGACGCCGCCCATGCGGCGTCGAACGAATTACTCGACAGTGATGCCCATCGACCGGGCGGTGCCGGCGATGATCTTGGCAGCCTGGTCGATGTCGTTGGCGTTGAGATCTTCCTTCTTGGTCTCGGCGATCTCGCGCACCTGATCCCAGGTAACCTTCGCAACCTTGGTCTTGTGCGGCTCGGCCGAGCCCTTCTGCACGCCGGCAGCCTTCAGCAGCAACCGTGCGGCGGGCGGGGTCTTCAGCGCGAAGGTGAAACTGCGGTCCTCGTAGACGGTGATCTCCACGGGGATGACGTTGCCGCGCTGGTTTTCCGTCGCGGCGTTGTACGCCTTGCAGAACTCCATGATGTTGACGCCATGCTGGCCGAGCGCAGGGCCGACCGGCGGGGCGGGATTGGCCTGCCCGGCCTGGATCTGCAGCTTGATCAGCCCGGCGACCTTTTTCTTCGGGGCCATTCGGGGTTGTTTCCTTTCTAGCGATCGCAGAACGCGATCAGATCTTGGCGACCTGGTTGAAGGTCAGTTCGACGGGTGTCTCGCGGCCAAAGATGGACACCAGCACCTTGAGCTTCTGCTGCTCTGCGTTGACCTCGCTGATCGAGGCCGGCAGCGTCGCGAACGGGCCGTCCATGACGGTGACCGACTCGCCCACCTCGAAGTCCACCAGGATCTCCGGGCGTTCCAGGGTGGCCTCAGAGGACGCGGCCGCAGCAGTAGATGCCGCCTTGCCGGGCTTCTTCGCCGCGCCCTGCGGCAGCAGGAACTTCACCACATCGTTGAGCGACAGCGCCGTCGGCCGTGACGTCGCGCCGACGAAGCCGGTGACACCCGGGGTGTTACGCACCGCGGCCCACGAATCGTCGGTCAGTTCCATGCGCACCAGGATGTAGCCGGGCAGCACCTTGCGGTTGACCTGCTTGCGCTGGCCGTTCTTGATCTCGGTGACTTCTTCGGTGGGCACCTCGACCTGGAAGATGTAGTCGCCGACGTCCAGGTTCTGCACGCGGGTCTCGAGGTTGGCCTTCACCTTGTTCTCGTAGCCGGCGTAGGAGTGGATGACGTACCAGTCGCCCGGCTTACTGCGCAGCTCAGCCTTGAGCGCGGCGGCCGGATCGAGCTCCTCCTCGGCGGCAGCCTCGCCGGCGGCTTCCGTCGCCTCAGCGTCAGGCGCCGCCTCGATCTCAGGTGTGGCAGCGTCCTCGTCGATCACATCGACAAGCGCCTCACCCGTGGGCGTATCGCCTTCGGGGGTTGTCACGGTAGTCAGTCCTCTCTAAAACGTCAGCGTTCGCTAGCCGAACACCCACAGCACAAGCTTGGCCAGGCCGAGGTCGACCCCACCGATCAGGGCAACCATGAAGGCCAGGAACAGCAGAACCACGGTGGTGTAGCTGACCATCTGCTTGCGGTTAGGCCAGATCACCTTGCGCAGCTCGGCGACGACCTGCTTGAGGTAGTTCCAGACGAACAGGATGGGGTTGCGCGATGGCCCGGACTTGACCTTCTTTTTCTTGGCCTTCGCCTTCTTGCCGGGTTTGTCCTCGACGCCGAGTTCTTCGGCGGTCGATTCGGCTTCCTCCGGCTCGGCCAGCGCAGTGGCTCCGGCGCGGCGGGACCGCTTGCCGGTGGGACGCGCGGGGCGGGTCACGACGACGGTCTGACCGCCGTTGGTGTCCTCGGTGCCAGCCAAAGAACCGTCGCCTGCGCCTGCGGCGTCAGCACTTTCGCGCTCGTCGCTCACCGCATGCTCCTTTGTGTCGAGTACGTGTGGGCTGGAGTACCCAGCCCGGTGTGCACCCTCCAGTGTCCACCATGTTCGTTCCAGCTTTATTCAGTTGGAGCAGGGGCGACAGGACTTGAACCTGCAACCTGCGGTTTTGGAGACCGCTGCTCTGCCAGTTGAGCTACGCCCCTCTGTCTAACTGCGACACTTCTCACCTTCGCAAGCTTCCAGCTCGTCGTTGTCGCTGTTCCCCGGTGGTTTACCCCCACATGATTCGCGCGCTCCCCGTTCGGTCAAACCCGAACCGACGGACAGCGCGCTTATCTGGGAAAACCCCGAGGTCCGAGTGTACAACGGCACACCAAGCAGGTGTTAATCCGTCGTTAGTCGTGAACAACCGGCTTGCGCAGGACCTGGCCGGTCTCCGGATCCCACCCCGCCGAGATCGAATTCTCGCCCTCATGTGCCATCAGCGTGGTGAACGACTCCATCACGACCTCGCCGTGCTGGTCGGTCAGAACGTTTCGGGTGGTGACGATATCGGCGCCGAAACGCTCGTTGACGGTCTCGATGTGCATGACGCCGCGCACCGCGTCGCCCTCGACGATCGGTCGGTAGTACTTGAACTTCTGATCCACCTGAACGATCTGCAGGGTCTTCAACCCAATGTCCACGTGCTGGAAAAAGTGGCGCTGAATCATCACCGCGAGAATCGACGCGAAGGTCAACGGCGCCACGAGCCCGGAGTGCCCGAGTTCCGCGGCGGCGACCTCGTCGATCGAGGCCGGGTCGGTGGCTTTCACCGAATTCGCGTACTGGCGGATCTGCTCGCGGCCCACCACGAACGTGTCGGGGTACTCCCAGATCATGCCCCGAATGTCGATCTTGAGCGCCATGGCTACGCCAGCTTCGCGATCGCGACAGCACGCCCGAAGATCTTCTTGCCGCCGGTGGTGGCGGTCAGCGCGATCGTTATGGTCTTGGTCTCGGGGTCTGCCGACTTCACTTTGCCGGTGAACACGATCTCGGCACCCACACCGTCGTTCGGCACCGGCACGATCGCCGTGAAGCGCACGTTGAATTCCGTCACCGCGCCGGGGTCACCCAGCCAATTGGTCACGTAGCCGCCGCCGAGGCCCATGGTGAGCATCCCGTGGGCAATCGCAGTGTCCAGACCGACCTGCTTCGCGATCTCGTCGTCCCAGTGGATCGGGTTCAGGTCGCCGGACACGCCGGCGTAGTTGACCAGATCGGCGCGGGTCAGGGTGATGACCCGTTCCGGCAGCTCGTCGCCCACCTTGACCGAGCTGAACTCACGCAGTGCCATCGTTGAAGCCACTCTCTCCGTCTTCCTCACTCCGCCCGGCGAGCGTCGTGTAGGTCTCCTGTACTACTTCGTCGTCCTGATTACTGACCACGTTCTTGGTGACAATGATGTCGGTGCCGTGCGCCTGCCGAATCTCGTGGACGTAGACGTCACAGTAGAGCTTGTCGCCCGCCTTGATCTGCTTGTGGAACTTCAGAATCTGGTCGACCTGCACGATCTGCTTGTCGGTGATCCCGATGTTGGCGTGCTCGAAGAAGGCGATCTGAGCGGCGTAACCCAGCATCGACGTGAAGGTCAGCGGCGCCAGAATGCCGTCATAGCCCAGTTCTGCGGCTGCCTCGTCGGAAAAGTACGCCGGATCGGAGTTCTGGATGGCCCTGGCGTGCTCGCGGATCTTCTCTCGCTCGACCAAGTAGTAGTCGGGGTAGCGAAAATGCCGCCCGACGAATTCTTGGGACAAAGCCACGGAGCAGGACCTATCTAGTCAACCTCGGCACTGTTCACTGGCCGTCGTCTCGACGGCCAGCCGAAATCAGCGCGACTCTTTGTGCGGCTGGTGCTGGCCGCAGTTCGGGCAGAACTTCTTCAGCTCGAGACGGTCTGGGTCGTTACGACGGTTCTTCTTGGTGATGTAGTTGCGGTGCTTGCACACCTCGCAGGCCAGGGTGATCTTCGGCCGTACGTCAGTACTGGAGGCCACGTTCGTTGCCTTCTTTCACGTTCTCGTTTGCGTCTACCTGTAGCGGTGGGGAGGCTCGATCTCCCGACCTCACGATTATGAGTCGTGCGCTCTAACCAGCTGAGCTACACCGCCCCGATGGGCACTTGCGGAGCTCCGCGGCGCCCAGAGGTCAGCCACGAGATCCGAGTTTCCACCGAGCCCCCTAACGGAATCGAACCGTTGACCTTTTCCTTACCATGGAAACGCTCTACCGACTGAGCTAAGGGGGCCTGACCCGCGAGCGACGTACAGCCGTGGGCCTTAGAGAGGGTACAGCCTGCGGATGGGCTCAGCCAAACCGCTCGACGGGGGAAGCGGCGGATCAGTTTCAAATCACTGTTGACCGGCATGACACCCGACGAGGTGGCCCAAATTGCCGAACAGCCATTCACAAGCCGCCGCCTTGATCTTTAGGCATCGGGCGCCGGAGGCCCGACCTTTGACAACGTTAATTGGCCTACAACATTGTGAGGCTTGTTGCCATCGCAAACTCCGGGCTCGAAGTAGGAGCGGTATCCGGTGTTCGTGGCGGCGTCCCAGGAGTTACTCAATGTGAGATGGTATGACGTTTTGTCCTTGCAAGTTCGCGTGACATCAACGGGCGCCATGACCCAGGAGCCCACAGTCCAGTAGGCATTCTCAGTCCAGTGCGGTTTCTTCCGCGCAGTGTCAGAGGACGAGAATTCTGAGACCTTGATGCACTGGTCCGCGCCGTCATCACACGGCTCGGCGGCCCAGAATATGGTCGAGGTGGTTTGGTTGCCGAGCAGGACGGCGTACGTGCCCAACGCGTTCTGCGTAATGTCATCCGTCGCAGCAGCCGGCCCTGCTAGCCCAACACTCATCATGCATGCCGCGAGAAGCGAAGCGAGTGCAATACGCGTGAGTTTCATGCCGCCCCTACCCGTTGGTGTGCCGCAACGAGTAGCGGCACGCTAGACATCGAAGGTGATACTAGACGGCGCACCTGGAAGTGGGCCTGACGAAAGTCACCACGCGCCGACGCCTACCCTTTGACGCATGGCATCGACGGACCGTCTGTACTTCCGCCAGCTGCTCTCCGGCCGGGATTTTGCCGCCGGCGACATGATGGCGCAGCAGATGCGCAACTTCGCCTACCTGATCGGTGACCGGGAGACCGGGGACGCCGTCGTGGTCGATCCGGCTTACGCCGCAGGCGACCTGATCGACGCGCTCGAAGCCGACGGTATGCACTTGTCCGGAGTGCTGGTCACCCACCACCACCCCGACCATGTCGGCGGGTCGATGATGGGCTTCACCCTCGCGGGCCTGGCTGAGCTGCTCGAGCGAGTCGAGGTCCCGGTCCACGTCAACACCCACGAGGCGCTCTGGGTTTCGCGGGTCACCGGCATCCCGATGAGCGGCCTGACCGCGCACGAGCACGGCGACAAGGTTTCCGTCGGCGCGATCGACATCGAACTGCTGCACACCCCGGGTCACACCCCGGGCAGCCAGTGCTTCCTGCTCGACGGTCGTCTGGTGGCCGGCGACACGCTATTCCTGGACGGTTGCGGGCGTACCGACTTCCCTGGCGGCGATGTCGACGAGATGTTTCGCAGTCTTCAACAGCTGGCCGCACTTTCCGGCGATCCGACGGTGTTCCCCGGACACTGGTACTCGATCGAGCCCAGCGCCGCGCTGTCCGAGGTCAAGCGGTCCAACTACGTGTACAAAGCGTCCAACCTGGACCAGTGGCGCACCCTGATGGGCGCCTAACACTTCCAATCCCGTTGGCAATAGCCATAATTAGGTATGACCGACACGCTGTATGCCGATGTCTCGGAGTGGCAGGTCGGCGTCAACGACACCTATCCGTACCCGGTGTTGTGCATCCGCTCCAATGACGGCACCTACCGCGACCGCCGCTGGGTTAACAACTACGGCTGGTGCCTGAGCAATGTCGACAGCGGGCGCCTGACCTTCTTCATCGTCTACTTCGTGTGGCGGCCCAACTGGCGCGAAACCGTTCAAACATTCAAATCCCAAGTGCGAGCACCACATCCGAAGATGGCGGTGATGATCGACGTCGAATCGTGGGGCGGTCAGATCTCCGGCGACCAGTCCGCCGGGATCAACGCGGCCTACCGTGAGGTCGGCGCCTACGTCGGCTCGACGGCCAAGGTGATCGGCTACGGCAATGTCGGCGACCTCAATCGATTGTGGCCCACCAAGCCGGACGGCATCCGGTTGGTCGTGGCGTCCTACGGCTCGAATCCGCCCTACCCGGATAAAGTCGCCCACCAGTACACCGACGGGCAGGGCTACGCCGGCGGACTACCGGAAGGGGCGCCGCCGTTCGGCCGTTGCGACATGAACTCGGCGGACGGCCTGACCGCACAGCAGTTCGCGCAGGCCTGCGGCATTTCCCCGGTATTGCCGGTCGTGTTGGCCGTTCGCCGGCGCCGGGCATCGGTGGCCGCGAGCCCGTATGCGGCGCAACGCCGACTGGCCCAGCGCGACAATAACTTTCGATCTCGTCAATACTGAAGACGTCAGTTTGCTGTGATATAAGCATGGGGTGGAAAGCGCGAGTGATCTCGCGGATCTGTGGGGAGATGTCACCGGAGTCGGGGCCGGCACGTGGTTGGCGGTAGCCGCCTGGGCAGCAGTGCTGCTGGGGCTGGCGGCGCTGATCTACGCGCATCGGCAGATTCGTCGACAACAGAGAGTCAACGCCAAGCAGGCGCGGCCGCACGTCGCGATGTTCATGGAGCCGCACTCCGCGGACTGGCATGTCATCGAACTGGTCGTCCGCAACTATGGCAGCACGGCCGCGTACGACGTGGGCTTCGCTTTCCCGAAGCCCCCCACGGTGGCTCGGTATGAGCACACCGACGACGGGTTCACCGATATCGTGGAACTGACTCTGCCCCAAAGCATTCCCGAGCTGGCACCCGCGCAGGAATGGCGCACGGTATGGGATTCGGCGCTTGATCGCAGTCAGTTCGGCGAGTCGATCGACTCGCGGTTCGACGGGGTGGTCTCCTACCACGATCAGCCCGAGCCGCAGGGCTGGTGGGCCCGGACCTTCGGGCGCAAGCGCACGGTGTACCGGACCAAGGTGGCGCTGGACTGGGACACCCTGCAGCCGGTCCACCGTGTCGAGATGATGACCGGACATGATCTGGCCCGACGCGAGCGTGAAAAGCTCGAACTGTTGCGGAACATGCTCGACTACTTCCATTTCGCCACCAAAGAGACGCGCGTCGACGTCCTTCGCGAGGAGATCGCCCGGATGAAGCGCGCCGCCGAGGAAACTCAGAGCCGGTGGCGGCGGGAGAGGTTCGAGCAGCCCACGGAAGTCGTGCGTCTGCCCCGGCACGGGTAGGCCGGATTGCCTCTTGGAAATCGGAACTTCGTTACGTAACGTCGGTACGAAATTAGACGCTGCGACGAAGGAGCATCCATGAGCGGGTCGGTCAGTTATCGCAAGGACGACGCGGTCGCGGTGATCTCGTTGGACGACGGCAAGGTCAACGTGCTGAGCCCGGCCATGCTGAAGGAAATCAACGACGCCCTGGATCGCGCCGAGGGCGACAACGCCGGTGCTGTGGTGATCGCCGGCAACGACCGCGTCTTCAGCGGCGGCTTCGACCTGAAGGTGTTCCGCTCCGGCGACATCGAGGCCTCTGTCGAGATGCTGCAAGGCGGGTTCAACCTGTCCCACCGGTTGCTGTCGTTCCCCAAGCCTGTGGTCGCGGCAATTACCGGTCACGCCATCGCGATGGGATCGTTCCTGGCGTGCAGCGTGGACCACCGAATTGCCGGTCCCACCTACAACTTTCAGGCCAACGAGGTGGCGATCGGGATGGTGCTGCCCTACCCCGCCCTGGAGATCATGCGGCTGCGGCTGACGCCGTCGGCTTACCAGCAGGCTGTCGGTCTGGCCAAGAACTTCCTCGGCGAGACCGCGCTGGCCGGTGGCTGGATCGACGAGATCGCCATGAACGAGCAGGTTTTGGCGCGCGCCGAGGAAGCCGCTCATCAGTTCACCGCACTGAATGCCAGTGCGCATCTGGCCAGCAAGCTGCGAGCCCGCCAGGCCACCCTGGATGCGATGCGCGAAGGTATCGACAACATCCGTTCCGAGTTCGGAATGTAGTAGTACGTGCCCAGGGTCAAGCAGCGCACTCCCGAGCTGCGCGACCGCGTGGTCGACGTGGCGGTGAGCACGCTGTGTGAAAACGGGATGTCGGGCTTCACCACCCGCCGTGTCGCTGAGCGCGCCGGAACCTCCGTGCCCGCGGTCTACGAGTTGTTCTCCGACAAGGACGGACTGCTGCGCGCGGTGTTCTTCGAAGGTTTCCGCCGACTGGGCGGTGAACTTGTCGCCATCCCCGAGACGACCGACGAGCTGGGCGACCTCCGGGCGGTGATTCCGGTGTTCCGCCGGTTCTGCCTCGACTACCCGCCGCTGGCCCGAGTGATGTTCAGCAGACCGTTCCAGGAGCTCGACCCCGACCCTGACCAGCTGGCGTCCGCGCCGACGGTGCGGGAGATTCTCGTCGGGAAGGTGCAGCGGTGTATCGACGCCGGCCAACTGGCAGGCGACCCGGTCGACATCTCCCACGTATTGCTCGCCCTCGCACAGGGATTGGCCGTCCAGGAAGCCGGACGCTGGCTGGGCACGTCGGTGTCCTCGGTCGATCGGCGGTGGGACGTCGGCGTGCAGGCGGTGCTCGCGGGCTTTCACGCCTGACGAGCCGCCGAACGCTCGGCGGCGCTACGACTTCTTGCTGGGGATCACGATGATGACGATCAGCGTCAGGATCGAGAAGAACAGGCCAAGAATTCCCCAGCCGAACGGATTTCGCCCCTTGACACCGGCGATGACGGCACAGACGACCGCGGCGATGATGCTGCCGATGGCGACGAAGATGCCTTTGATGCCGCGCAGGATGAACCCCGCAGCTTCGATGTTGTCGCTGGCCGCCAGCACGACGCTGTGCAACATTCGGGCCTCCTTTGTAGGTCGGCTCTGGTTTCCCGTTCGAAGCGCGAACTAACCGCCGCGTCAGCGCAGGGTTGCTGCCAACCACCTGTCAATGCGGTCGGCCACGGACTCCCAGCCGCGCTCGAGCATCATGTTGTGGCCCATGCCGGGAAACATCACCGGCTCGGTGCGGTAAGCCCGCGCGGTTGCGGCGACTTCCTTGGGCGTGAAGAATCCGTCGAGCTCGGCGCCCAGTACCAACACCGGGGCCCTGACGCGCCGGGGTCTGGCGAGGTGGCGGAAGAGCAAGTCGCGGTACAGCACCCGGGCGCTCTCCGCGCTCAGCCGCGACGTACACGCAGTGACGATCTCGTCGGGGGTGGCCGAGTGATAAAAGGTGGCCCGGGAAACACCCTGTGCTGCAAAGAAATCCAGCGGTCTACTGAAGGAACGGGTGCGCACCGACTGGCGTCGATGCCGCCACGCCACCCGCACCGTCGCCGGCGCGATACCCGTCGGCGGAGCCGACGCGACCAGCACCGCGGCCGGGGCCTCGTGGACCGCCAGGTATTTCTGCACCACGAACCCGCCCATGGAGTGACCGATGACCACCGGCGGCACCGGCAGGCGATCGGCGACGGTCTTCACGTCCTGGACGTAGTCGAGGACGCCACAGGCGTTGATCGGCACCGCGGACGGGCTGGCACCGTGGCCGCGCAGGTTCAGCGCAAGAGCGTGATAACCGCGGTCGGCGAAGTAGTCGAGGAAGTGGTCGTCCCAGCACCAGGCGCCGTGGAAGGCGCCGTGTACGAACAGCAGTGGTGTGGGGTGGGTGGCAGTGGCCCCGCCCTTGTCGATCACCTCGAGCACAGCCGCACCCTATCGACGCGCTCCGCTGTTTGGCGGACGAATGCGGCGGTAACAAGTATCCCGGTGATCTGGCTCCTGCAGCTGCCCGCACCGCTCGTCGGGTTCGTGGTGGTCCTCATCACCGTCGGACTGGCCGTGCTGGGACTGGTGCTGAGCCGGCGCATCCTTCCGCAGCGGCGGTTGGCGCGGTCGGGATCGGTGGCCGGTCACGTGTTCGACCTGGCCGGAGTGCTCTACGCCGTCTTGGTGGCCTTCGTCGTCGTGGTGGTCTGGGAGCAGCTGAATCAGGCCGAGCGGGGCACCGAGGCCGAGGCGTCCGCGATCTCGGACCTGCTGCGCGATTCCATGGGTCTGCCCGTCGCCGACCGGGCCGAGATTCAGCGGAGCCTGATCGACTACACCAACGACGTCGTCGACGACGAATTTCCCCGCATGCGACGCGGGGAGACGATCGAACAGCAATCCGAGCACCTGACCGCGGTGTGGAACAGCTTCCTGCACATCGAGCCGGCCAAGCAGAGCGAAATCGCGTTCTATCAGGAATCCATCACCCGGCTCGACGAACTGGGTAGCGCCCGCAAAACCCGAATCTCCGGGAGCCAGTCGGAGATTCCCGGCGAGTTGTGGGTGTTGCTGCTCGGCGGCGGCATGGTGATGCTGTTGTTCACGTACACCTTTCCCTCCTCCGACGTCGTGATTCACGGCGCGTTGATCGCTTTGGCCGGCTCCCTGCTCGCCTTTGTTCTCTATCTGACGTTCGCGATGGAGCATCCGTTCGTGGGCTCCATCGCGGTGCAGCCGACGGCCTAAGAGAACGTCCTGGACACCTGGTCTCAGCTAGCGGGGAAGTAACGCAGTTCGAGGCGGCTGGCCGGGTACCGTGCGGCGGGTGGGACGCGTCGACGGCAAGGTTGCCTTGATCACTGGTGCCGCTCGCGGCATGGGCGCGGCCCATGCCCGGCTGCTGGTCGGCGAGGGCGCCAAGGTGATCCTGGGCGATGTTCTCGACGACGAGGGCGCGACGGTGGCCGCTGCCCTCGGCGACGACGCGCGGTATATCCATCTCGACGTCTCCGATCCCGACGACTGGGCGGCTGCCGTGGCGCTCGCTTTGCGCGAGTTCGGCACCCTCAACGTTCTGGTGAACAACGCTGGCATCGTCTACCGGCGCACCTTGAAGAACCTGGAACGTGAACGCTGGCAACGGGTTCTCGACGTCAACCTCACCGGGACCATGCTCGGCATCAAGTCCGTGATCGAGCCGATGATCGACGCGGGCGGCGGTTCCATCATCAACATGTCGTCCATCCAGGCGATGCGCGGCACCCCGGGTAACCACGGCTACGTCGCATCCAAATGGGCGATCCGCGGGCTGACCAAATCGGCCGCACTCGAGCTGGCGGCCAACAACATTCGGGTCAACTCGCTGCATCCCGGCATGATCCGTACCCCGATGACCGCACACATGCCCGACGATCTGGTCGCCGCCCCGATGGGTCGCCTCGGCGAGCCGGACGAGGTGTCGTCGTTCGTGTTGTTCCTGGCCAGCGATGAATCGTCCTACGCCACCGGCTCCGAATTCGTGATGGACGGCGGTCTGATCAGCGACGTCCCGCACCGGATGCCGTAGTTAAACGACTGCGGCCCAAACACATCGGTGGGGACCATGCGGTCCCCACCGATTTTGTGTCAAGCCTCTCCGGTCAGAATCCCGGGTGGTGCTGATCGAGTTGGTTGTGTGCCGACAGGTCGGCGCTCGCCTGGCTGTGCGACGCCGCGCTGTCGTGGCTCGTGTCGTACAGCGAGTGACTCGAGTAGTCGGTGCTCGCGTGAGCCGACTGGTCGTAGGTCGAGTGATCAGGCACCGGCGTCGCCGCGGCGTGACTCGACGCGTCGAAGGCCGAATGCTGGTCGACCGTCGCCGAGGTGTGGCTGTTGTCAACCGAACTCGAGGTGCCGGCGTTGGCGCCGCCCAGCGTCGTGGTGATCACCGAGCCGCCGTTGGAACCGGCAGCGACCTGTCCGCCGCCGGTCGCCGAGCCACCGGTGTGGATGACGCTGCCCTGCGACGGGGTGACCGCCGAGCCCTGAGTGCCCGTCGACGCCGTTGCGCCGGCCCCGGTATTGACCGAGCCGTGGCCGCCGAGAGCCGCAGTGTCATGGCCCAGGATGTCGGCCTGACCGCCAAAGGCGTTCTGGAACGACGTGTTTCCGCCCGCCGACACGTGGTCGGCCGCTGCCGAACCGCTCGTCGAGCCGGCCGCCTGAACCGAATTGTGCAGATTCAGGCTCGTCGCCTCGTGGTTCAGGAAGTTCGAGCTTCCGCCACCAGAGGCCGTAGCCCCGCCGGCGATACTCGACCCGCCGCTGAGTCCGGTCTGGCCGCCAGCGTGCGCGGCCGAGGTCTCCGACGCCGTCACGTGGGTCTGCCCGCCGACGACACCGCCGAGGTTGGTCTGCCCACCGAACCCGGCAGCGACGTTGGTCTGGCCGCCCAGGGCCGCACCGTCGTTGTGCAGGAAGCTCGCTGCCGCAGTATTGCTCGCTGCCACCTGAGCGCCGGCGGTTGCACCACCCAGCGGACTGGTGAAGGCAGCGGCGGTCGTGCTACTCGCCGCGGCATTGCCGGCCGCGGTCACACCGGCACCACCGAGACCGATCGCTCCGCCACCGGCCGCAGCCGTCTGGCCGCCGATGCTGGCGCCGCCGAGCGGGCTGCTGAAGCCGACATTGGACGTGCTGTTGAAGTTCGCATTCTCCTGAGCGCTCAGACCGGTGCCGACATTGGCCGAGCCGCCGGCACCGCCACTGGCGCTGGTGTTGGTGCTGCCGCTGAGCGTGGTGCGCCGGTCGGCGTCGACCTCGTTGGCGTCTATCACCCGAGCGCGGTCGTTGATCTGTGCACCGCCGGCGAGCTGGCTGCCGCCACCGGCGGCGAAGTTGCTGCCTGCATTGACACCACCGCCGAACTGGCCACCGACGTGACCACCAAAACCGGTCTGTCCCTGGACATTAGCGCCGCCTCCCAGGCCGGCTGCGGCACCTGCGCCTGCAGCTGCGGCGCCACCGAGTTCCGCACCGCTCTGGAAACCGCCACCGAGCTCAGCGCCACCGTTGAAGCCGCCGCCCAACTCAGCGCCACCATTGAAGCCCGTGTTCACACCAAAACCACTGTGCCCACCAAGCTCGGCACCGCTCTGGAGGCCGCCGCCCAACTCAGCGCCACCGTTAAAGCCAGTGTTCACACCAAAACCACTGTGCCCGCCAAGCTCAGCACCACCCTCGAAACCACCACCGGCGCCGAAGCCCGTGCCCAGGCCAACACCCGAGTGCCCACCGACCTCGGTGCCACCCTCAAAACCGCCACCCAGGCCGGCATTGAAACCGCCACCAAGCTCAGCACCACCCTCGAAACCACCACCGGCACCGAAACCCGTGCCCAGGCCAACACCCGAGTGCCCACCGACCTCGGTGCCACCCTCAAAACCGCCACCCAGGCCGGCATTGAAACCGCCACCAAGCTCAGCACCACCCTCGAAACCACCACCGGCACCGAAACCCGTGCCCAGGCCGACACCCGTCTGGCCGCCGAGTTCCGCGCCGCCACCGATCTCAGCGCCGGTGTTGAAGCCTGCGCCGATTTCAGCACCGAGGCCGGTGTGGAAGCCACCGCCGAGTTCCGCGCCACCGCCGGCACCAAAGCCGGTCCCGAAACCGCTGCCCAGACCAACCCCAGTCTGGCCACCGATTTCGGAGCCGCCGCCAACCGCAGCACCCAGGCCGGCGTTGAAGCCCGCCTCGACCTCGACATTCAGTCCGGCTTGGAACCCGGCACCGATTCCGGCGCCCAGCCCGGTCTGCAGACCTCCGCCGGTGTTGAATCCGCCACCGAGCCCGGTACCGAGGCCGAGCCCGGTCTCCACGCCGCCGCCGACTGCTCCACCGAGACCGAGCCCGGTCTCGACGCCGCCGCCGAGCGCTGCGCCGAGGCTCTGGCCCAGGCCGACGCCAATCCCGTCGCCGACTGCCGCAGCCAAGCTGGAGCCGCCGTCGACTCCAAGATTCAGTGCCTGGTCGGCGACCACGCCGGCAGCCGCACCGGGGGCTGACAGGAGCCCCTCCACCGGTGCGAAACCGTACTGGTTCGACACGGCCTGTGCCAGGCCGGAAACCGGGTCCGCTCCGACAAGCTGGAGGCCGGGGACTGCCGAGGCAGCCACCGACTGAATCTGCTCGGGGCTGACATTGGCCAGCCCCGCGTTCGCCAGCGCCGCATTCGGGTCAGCCACGAATGACTGTGCCGCCGACTCGTTGTTGAACAGGTCAAGGATGAATTGAAGCAGGGAGTCCATTGGACGTTCCTTCCTAGTCTTCTTGGAAAGCTCGATCGCCGGCCCCGCCCGGTGATTACTAGCCACGGTATGGAGATGACGCGCACCCCGAAATGGGGCGCGGTCCCCTACCCGATACGGGGTGTACCGGGATATCCCAGCAACCCCCGTTAGGGGGTTAGGGGATCACTAGGGTGTCCGCCGCGACTTCGCAGAACACTGTCAGTCGGATCGGTATAGATACTGTTCAAGGCGGTAGGCAGGATCAAGTACGGACTGTGAACTGATTCACAACCGTTACCGGTTTATTGACATCCAGGTAATTATCAGCAAATGAGAATCGCGCAAATCTGCACGTGAACGCGCAATTGGATGGCACGCCGCTGATCTGCACCCGGACCCCTCCGGGTGCACCAGAACCGATCCGGCTACGCGGTGTGGCGATACGTGTGGCCGGGGTGCTCCGCCAGCCAACGACGCTCGACGCGCACCACCCGGTGATGCTCCGCCATGATCAGCAGCGCCCCGACAATCAGCAGCCCCGCGGCAATCGAGCCCAGCATCAGGAGCAGTTCGTGATGGTTGTAGGCCAGCGCAGCGATGACGCCGACCAGCCCCATCACGCCGAGCGCGATGAGGAATAGGCCGGGAAGCCACAGCGTGTCGATGAACGATTCGCCGGCGTGCGGCTGTGTCGTTCGGGAGTGATCCACCGGATCGCGATATGCACCCTTCATCGCGTCTCCCTTCCTTCCAGAGACACCTCCAACGCTACGCCCCTGTGACGTGCGACACATCCCCACGCAGCTCCATGAATACCTAAAACTGACTCCAGCGTCAGATACGCTTCCGATAGTCAATCGTCCCGGGGGGTATCGAATGCGTAAGCCAACTCGCACGGCCAACGTCCTGCGCCTTGCCACTGCCGCAGTCGTCGCGACTGGTCTGGTCTTCGTACCGACCACGACAGACGCGACGGTCCACCGCAGCGTGCCTGCACTTCAGCGCCAAGCCCTTGCGGTCGATCTCACCGCTGCAGCGCGAACCACCGCCGACGGCGCAACGCCCTTCCGCAGCCAGGCTGCGGTCTCACTACCTCCCGTCGGGATACCCACTCCACAAGAAGTGGTGGCGACGATCGGCCTGATCGCGATCGGAGCAGCGTGGTATGCGGCATTCCCCGTCACTCTTCCGCTGAGCTTCACTGCTGGCGTGTTGTTCAACGTGTTGGTGCGCGGCGTCAGCATGCAGCCGATCACCCTGGATCCAGTGTTCATCCTCCAAGCGGGCGCCGCGTTCTTCATCGCTGCCCCGTTATTCCTGGGGTCCCCGCTACTAGCTCTCACATCGAAAGCCGTCTCGACACAGCCCGTTTCGTCTTCAACCGCTGAACAGTCGACCACCGCTCGGCCAGCCCGCAAGGCGGGTGGCCCCGGGCTGGCAGGCTCTCGACGGACAGCCGGCGCGACCACCACCGCGGATCGTGCGCCGAAGCCCCATCGCGCGACGCCAAGCGCGCACAAGACACCTACCGACAAGAAGCCCACCGGAAGCGCCGGCTCGGCCCGGAGCGGCAAGAAGCGCTGAAGCTCTACGGCTTCGGCGTCAGCGCACTGCCCTTCAGCCATTCGCCCCACGGCAGCGACCAGTCACCGTTCTGCCAGATCTCCAGCTTCGGGCCACCGGTGTTCTTGACCTCCACCACGTCACCGGGCTGCGAGAAATTGAAGAACCACGAGGCGTTCGAACCGTTGAGATTCAGGCAGCCGTGCGACACGTTGGTATTGCCCTGCGCCCATGTCGTGTCATTCAGCTGATGCAGATAGATTCCGTCGGTGCTGATCCGGGTGGCGTACGGGATCTTCACCTTGTAGCCCATCGACGAGGCCACCGGCAGACCGTACGTCGACGAGTCCATCGTCACCGATTCCGCCTTATCGATCACGGTGTACACCCCGGGTGGCGTCCAGAACGAAAACGTCCGTCCCGCAATGGTTTGGTAGCCGCCCTGCCCCATCGACGTGGGCATCGACCGAACCAGTTTGCCGTTGTCGAACACACTGACCGTCTTGGTGGTGTCGTCGGCGATTGAGACGTGCGCGTCGCCGATCGTGAAGGTGGCCTTCTCGTTTTCCTCGCCGTACATCCCGTCGCCGACTCGCACCCCGAAGATGTTGGCGGCTACTGACACGGTCGTACCCGGCGCGTAGTACTTGGCCGGGCGCCAGTGGGCGGTCCTGTCGTCGACCCAGTACCAGGATCCCTGCACCGGCGGGTTCGTGGTCACCACGAGGTTGCGTTCCGCGGCCGCCTTGTCGGAGATGTCTTCGTCGAACCGCGCGGCGATGATCGTGCCGATGCCGTAGCGGATGTCGTCGTGGATCGGCAGCCCGCCCGGCGTCTCGAGGTACACGTGGGTCAGGTAGTCAGGCGAGGCGGTGGAGAACTTGGTCGTCCGCGTCAGCGGCACGCCGCTGGCACCTTGGCTGGCGACCTGCATCGTGTAGGTGCGCCCGTACTTGAGCGGCTTGGCCGGCTGCCACGACGTACCGTCCGGCGACAGCGCGCCCGTCAGAGTGTTCCCGTAGTCGTCGACCAGCGAGACGTTGGTCAAGCTGCCGCCGACCACCTGAGCCGAGACCCGGCTCAGCGGGCTCAGGTCGGTCGAGCCGTTCGCCGGCGAGATGCCGAGCATCGGCGGCTTCGGCGGCGCGGGCGGCAACTGCACCTGGGCGGTCGCGGTGGCGGTCTTGCACACGCCCTGGCATCCCGGCAGCCCGGCGACGTCGCTCACCAGAACAGCGAGAAGCAACACCCCCACCACCAGGCTGGCCGTGCGAGCAGGACGGGAAAAGACCACCGAAAATCACTCCAGAACAGGTCGACGATGAGTTGCCGGCGTCACCTTTGACGCCTGAGATCATAGACGTCCGCAGGCCAGGATCGTCATCCGACGAAGGGCGACTCGGCGACCACCTGCAGCAAACATCCATTCATTAGCGAAATTTAATTCTCCCGATACCAACTCAGTGCAGCGCACTGCCTTTGAGCCACTCGCTCCATGGCACCGTCCAGTCGCCGTTCTGCGTCAGCTGCAGGGGCGGGCCACCGGTGTTCTTCACCTCCACCACGTCTCCGGGCACGGAGAAGTCGTAGAACCAGGCGGCGTTCTCCCCGCTGAGGTTCAGGCAGCCGTGCGAGGTGTCGGTATTGCCCTGCGCCCACACGGTTGCGTTCAGCTGATGCAGGTAGATGCCGTCCGGGCTGATGCGGGTGGCATACGGGATTGTTTCGCGATATCCGAGCCGCGAGTTGATGGGCAACCCGTAGGTGGACGAATCCATGATCACCGGGTTGGCCTTGTCCATCACGGTGTAGACACCGGGCGGCGTCCAGAACGACAGGGTCTGCCCACCGATCGTCTCGGTGCCACCCCGCCCCATCGAGGTCGGCATGGTCCGCACCAGCTTGCCGTTGTCGAACACGCTGACCTGCTTGGTCGTGTCGTCGGCGACGGAGACGTGCGCATCGCCGATGGTGAATGTCGCGGAGGAATCCTGTTCGCCGTACAACCCGTCACCGAGCGGCACCCCGTAAACGTTGGCCCGCACCGTGACCGAAGTGCCTGGGGCGTAATACTTTTCGGGACGCCAATGGGCGGTTTGGTCGTCCATCCAGTACCAGGATCCGCGCACCGGCGGGTTGGTGGTGACCGACAGGTGCTGCTCGGCCGCGGCCCGGTCGCTGATGGGCTCACCGAAGTGCGCGACGACGACGGTGCCGATCCCCAACCGGGCACCGTCGATCGGCTGCCAGCCCGCCGCGGTGAACGACACCTGGGTTTGATCGCTGGGCACCAACGTCTGGAACGTCGACGACATCGTGGACGGCACGCCTCCGGGGCCACGGGCCTCGACGGTGAGGGTGTAGGAACGCCCGTAGCCCAGCGGCACGGTCGGCTTCCAGGTTTTGAAGTCCGGGGTGACGACGCCCGGGATCGCCTTGTCCGCGTCGTTGACCATCGTGACGTGGGTCAGCATGCCGGTGTTGGCGACGACAGTGATCCCGCCGAGCGGATCGACGTCGGTGGCGCCGTCTGCCGGGGTGAGGGTGACGGCGGCGGGGTCCTTCGACGGCGCCGGCTGTGGAATGAGGGCGGCGGCCTCAGTGCGGCAGTGCTCGGGGCAGTGCGGCGCGGAGGTGACGACGACTCCGCCGAGCACGGCCAGCACCGCCAGAACCGCAGCGAGGCAGGCTCCACGGGCACGACGACTCAAGCTCAACTTGTTTGCTCCATGCGAATTTCGAAGTCGGCCACTGCTGGCGGGGATACCCGGATCAGCCGGGCCCCTGAAGCATAGACGGAGCAGGCGACATCCCCGTTCGGACAAATACGCGTGCCGCGTCACAACATGGACAAGACTCGAGCACATGACCGAACCCGGCGCTGCACGTGTTGCGGTGTACCTCGACTTCGACAACATCGTCATCTCGCGCTACGACCAGGTCAACGGCCGCAACTCTTTTCAACGCGACAAGGCAAAGGGGTTGGAGGCCGCCAAGCTGGCTCGAGCTCGTGTCGATGTGGGGGCGATCCTCGATTTCGCGTCGTCGTTCGGGACGGTGGTATTGACGCGCGCGTATGCCGACTGGTCCGCCGACGTCAACGCTGAGTACCAGCAGCAGCTGGTGGGCCGGGCGGTGGACTTGGTCCAGCTGTTCCCCGCGGCGGCGTACGGGAAGAACGCCGCCGACATCCGGCTGGCCGTCGACGCCGTCGAAGATATGTTCCGGTTGCCCGACCTCACGCATGTGGTGATCGTGGCCGGCGATTCCGACTACATCCCGCTCGCGCAGCGCTGCAAGCGGCTGGGCCGCTACGTGGTCGGCATCGGTGTGGCCGGGTCGTCGAGCCGCGCGCTCGCAGCGGCCTGCGACGATTTCGTCATCTACGACTCGCTGCCCGGTGTACCGGAAGTCGAGCCGACGGCAACCGAGGAACCGCCGAAGCGGACCAGGCGCGCGAAGTCGGCTGACAACGACAAGGAGTCGCCCGATCCGCAGATCGCGGCCACCGCGCTGTTGCAGCGGGCGCTGCAGATCGGCCTGGGCAAGGACGACGCCGACTGGCTGCACAACTCGGCGGTCAAGGCCCAGATGAAGCGGATGGACCCGTCGTTCTCGGAGAAATCGTTGGGGTTCAAGTCGTTCAGCGACTTCCTGCGATCCCGCACCGACGTCGTCGAGCTCGACGAAAGCTCCACGACCCGGATGGTCAAACTGCGTTAGCGGCGGGGACGACGCGCCAGCAGCCAGGCCTGGCCGTCGCCTTCACCCGCGGCCAACGGCTGCAGGTCGGCGAATGCGCGCTGGAGTTCACCGGCGCGGGCGCGGAACGGCCCCGGCTCGGCGCCGACTTCGCTGAGGACACTGATCGCCAGCAGACCGCCTGGCGCCAGTCGGTCGCTGATCGCCGAATACAGATCGGGATCACGGAACCGATGGCACAGGATCATCGTGGCCGGCGGCCCAGGGGCAAGTCCGCCGTCGAGATCGGCGACCGAAAATGTGCAGCGGTCGCTGACTCCGCGGCGAGCGGCCAGGCCCTGTGCTTGCTCGATCGCCACGGCCGACACATCCACGCCCCACACGATCAACCCGCGCTCAGCCAGCCAGACGGACGCCTGCCCGAATCCACAGGCCAACTCCAGCGCCTGGCCTGCTGTAGGGACCTCGTCGGCGTATGCCGCGAACACCTCGGGCAGACGCGGCGACCCGGCTCTGCGGCCCGCATATTTGCCGTCCCAGCGGACACCGTCGGCCTCGGCCACGTCGACCACGGTAGTCGGCGAAATGGCCTCGCATAGCGATGATTGAGATCACTCTGAATGGGTACACCGCGTCGGATTGCTACCCACGCTCTGAGGACGGAACGCCTGTGACTGACACACCCCGTACAACGTCTCCCTCATCGAAGTGGCTGTCGAAGTCCGCGTCCCAGACTCGCGGGTCGGACAAGAAGGAAGTGCAGTTCCACTACGACATTTCCAACGACTTCTTCAAGCTGTGGCAGGACCCCACCCAGACATACAGCTGTGCCTACTTCGAGCGCGACGACATGACCCTCGAAGAAGCCCAGATGGCCAAGGTCGACCTCTCGCTGGGCAAGCTCGGCTTGGAGCCGGGCATGACGCTGCTGGACATCGGCTGCGGCTGGGGCTCGACGATCCAGCGCGCCGTGGAGAAGTACGACGTGAACGTCATCGGCCTCACGCTGTCGGAGAACCAGAAGCAGCACATCGAGCAGAACCGGTTCCCGAACATCGACACCAGCCGCAGCATGGAGGTTCGGCTGCAGCCGTGGGAGGAGTTCGACGGGAAGGTCGACCGGATCGTGTCGATCGGGGCCTTCGAGCATTTCGGCTTCAACAAGTACGACGACTACTTCAAGAAGACCTTCAGCTGGATGCCCGACGACGGCGTGATGTTGCTACACACGATCATCATTCCGGAGGACGAGGAGATCAAAGCCAAGAAGCTTCCGCTGACGATGTCGCGGGTGCGCTTCATCAAATTCATCATGGACGAGATCTATCCCGGTGGCCGGTTGCCGCTCGCCTCGATGGTCCGTCAGCACGCTGTCACCGCTGGCTACAACGTGACTCGCGAGCAGCACCTGCAGGCGCACTACGTCCGCACGCTGGACACCTGGGCAGCGAACTTGGAAGCCAAGAAGGACGAGGCGATCGCGATCACGTCCGAAGAGATCTACGAGCGTTTCGACAAGTACCTGACCGGATGCGCGGATCTGTTCCGCAACGGCTACACCGACATATGCCAGTTCACGTGTGAAAAGGCAATCGGTTAGCCTTTTTTCATAGTTGGTGTCATGACGGCGTACACATCTCAAGAAGAGGGGGTCGGCCGACGATGACGGAAAGTGGTTCAGGTTCAACGCAGCTGCGCCCGGCCTACGAGGACGTCCAGGCTCACTACGATCTCTCGAACGACTTCTTTGCGCTTTTTCAGGATCCGTCGCGCACGTACAGCTGCGCGTATTTCGAGCGTGAGGACTCTTCACTCGAAGAGGCGCAACTCGCGAAAATCGATCTGGCGCTGGACAAGTTGGACTTGCAGCCCGGGATGCGGCTGCTCGATGTCGGCTGCGGCTGGGGTTCGGTGATGAAGCGCGCAGCGCAAAGATTCGACGTGAACACGCTTGGCTTGACGTTGAGCAAAAATCAACGCGCATTGGGCCAAGAGGTGCTCGATGCCGTCGACACCAAGCGGTCTCGGCAAATTCAGCTGCGCGGCTGGGAAGAGTTCGATGAGCCGGTCGATCGGATCGTCAGTATCGAAGCGTTCGAAGCGTTTCCGAAGGATCGCTACGCCGCGTTCTTCGACACCTGCCATCGGGTGATGCCCGACGACGGGCGAATGGTGTTGCAGACCATCATGGGCCACCCGCTGAAACGCTGGCCGGAGCTCGGAATTCCGATCGTGATGTCAGATCTGAAGTTCATGCGGTTCATCTCCAAGGAGATCTTTCCGGGCGGGGCGGTGCCGTGCGACGAGGATGTCGTCGAATTCTCGGAGAAGGCCGGCTTCGCGGTGGAGGAGCTTCAGTATCTGACGCCGCACTACGTGCGCACCCTCGACATCTGGTCGGAGCGGCTGGAGGCCGCGCGTGATCGGGCCATCGAGGTGACGTCGGTCGAGGTGTACGACCGCTACATGCGCTACCTCGTCGGCTGCTCGGACTTCTTCCGCCGGGGTGTGTCCGAGGTCGGGCAGTTCACCTTGGTCAAGCGCTGATCAGGCGGCACCGAACGCCAGCACCACGTTGTAGCCACCCATGCCCATCGTGGTGCTGACGGCATAGCGGTAGTCAGCGCGGCGCGGCCGGTCGACCACCACATCGAGGTCGATTTCGGGATCGAGGTCCTTCAGGTTGCGAGTGGCCGGCACGACACCGTCGCGTAGTGCTTGCACAGTGAGAACCGCCTCGATCGCACCCGCTGAGCCCAGCGAGTGGCCGAGCGCCGCCTTGGGCGCGTAGACCGCGGGCGTGTGGCCGCCGAAGGCGCGCCGGATCGCGCGGGCCTCGGCGAGGTCGCCGAACGTCGTTCCGGTGGCGTGGGCGTTGACGTGATCGATGTCGGATGGCTGCAGCCCGGCCAGGTCGATCGCGTGGGAGATCGCGGCAGCGGCTGTCTCTCCGGTTGGGTCCGGCTCGAGGAGGTCGTAGGCGTCGGAGTTCGTCGAGGCGCCCAGGAGGCGCGCCAGAATCGGCGCCCCGCGGGCCTTGGCGTGCTCCTCGGTTTCGATGAGCAACATGGCAGCGCCCTCACCGAGCACCATCCCGTCGCGGTGCCGGTCGAAGGGGCGGCACGCACCGGCCGGATCGTCGTTGTTGGTGGATAGCAGGCCGAGCTCATGGAAGGCCGCCACCGGCACCGCCTCGACCTGGGTCTCGACCGCCCCGCAGATCGCGATGTCGGCCTCCCCCAACACGATGTGCCGCCAGGCCTGCGCGATCGCACCCGAACCGGATGCATCGCCCATCAACGGCGCAATCACACCGGCTCTGGCCTTGCGCTCCAGCCCGACCGCGGCGGCCGGCGCATTCGGCATGTGCATCTGTACCGCCAGCGGTGACATCGCCCTCAGACCGCGGGCGTGCCAGTCGACGGCGCCCTCCGCGATTTCTTCGGTGTTCGCCAAGGCCGTACCGATCGAGACCAGCAGCCGACTGGTGTCGACCTCGGGTGAGCCGGCGGCAGCCCAGAGCCTGCGCCCCACCACGGTCGACATCTTGCCCAGATAGGAAAGCCTGCGAAGCTCGACACGGTTGAGGTGTTCGTCGAAGTCTTCGCGCAGCGCCCCGCCGATGCGCACCGGCGACTCGTATTCGTGGATGAACCACTTGTCGAGTTGGCGAATGCCGCTGCCGCCCTCGAGCAATTGCTGCCAGGTTTCTTCGGCGTCGGGTGCCAGAGCAGTGGTCGACGCCACTGCCGTGACCACCACATCGGCGAGTCCCTCGCCGGTCCGCAACGCTGCCATAACCGCTGACCCCTTCGGTCGCGTCCAACTGACGCGGAGGGATACCCGCTACTCCGGGAATATATACCGGCTACAAGCTGATATGCTTGCAACAACGTTGGCTGCTCGAGAGAGCCACCAGCACGTCGTGGAACACCTTCACTTCACCGGCACATCCGCTCTGCGGAAGCCGAGTTCAGCTGATCAGTGCCACCAAGCACACAGTCTCGCGGCGATCGATTTTGCCCTCCGGCAATCTCGCCATGTATCGATGCCCGAAAGGCTTCATGAATCCCGAATTGACGTTCGCCGATCTCGGCGTGCGCCCCTCATTGGTGCGCGCACTGTCCGACGGCGGCATCACCAACCCCTTCCCGATCCAGGTCTCGACCCTGCCGGACACTCTGGCCGGCCGCGACGTGCTCGGTCGGGGCAAGACCGGCAGCGGTAAGACGCTGGCGTTCTCTATTCCGCTGGTCAGCCGGCTGGCTGACAGCACCCGACGGTCTTCCCGGCCGTCGGGCCTCGTCCTGGCGCCGACCCGTGAGCTGGCCACCCAGATCACCGCCACGCTGCAACCGCTGGCTGAGGCCGCCGGTCTGCGGGTCACCACCATCTTCGGTGGCGTTCCGCAGAACAAGCAGGTCAAGGCTCTGCAGGCCGGCGTCGACATCGTCGTGGCCTGCCCGGGGCGTCTGGAAGACCTGATGCGCCAGCGCCTGATCACCCTCGACGCGGTCGAGATCACCGTGATCGACGAGGCCGACCACATGGCCGACCTGGGCTTCCTGCCCGGCGTCACCCGAATCCTCGCTGCCACGCCGGCCGGCGGACAGCGCCTGCTGTTCTCGGCCACGCTGGACAACGGCGTCGACAAGCTGGTGAGCCGGTTCCTGCGCGACCAGGTGTCGCACGCGGTGGACTCGGACACGTCGCCGGTCGACGCGATGACCCACCACGTGTTCCATGTGGCCGGCGTCGACGCCAAGAAGGACTTGGTGCACGCCTTGGCCTCGGGCACCGGACGCCGAATCCTGTTCCTGCGCACCAAGCATCACGCGCGCAAGTTGGCCAAGCAGCTCACCCAGGCCGGTATTCCGTCAGTTGATCTGCACGGCAACCTTTCTCAGCCGGCCCGCGACCGCAACCTGGCGGCATTCGCCGCCGGGACGGCCCGGGTATTGGTCGCGACCGACATCGCTGCGCGCGGTGTCCACGTCGACGACGTCGAGCTGGTCGTCCACATCGACCCGCCCGCCGAACACAAGGCATACCTGCATCGCTCCGGTCGTACCGCGCGAGCGGGACGCACCGGCGACGTGGTCACCGTGGTGCTGCCCGAGCAGCGCCGCGACACCCAGGCGCTGCTGCGCAAGGCGGGCATCAAGGCCACCCCGCAACAGGTTTCGGCAGATTCGGAACCCGTGCAGGCATTGGTCGGCGAGGTCGCCGCGTACCAGGCACCGGCACCCACGCCTGCACCTGCTGCCCCGCGCCGCGCGTCCACCCCGGGTCGCGGCCGTGGTGGCCAGGCTCGTGGCGCCCAGTCGGGCCAGCCTCGCGGCGGCCAGTCTCGCGGCGGCCAGTCCGGCAGCAATCAAGCTCACGGTGGTGGCCAGCCCGGCCGCCGTCGTGCCCGTCGGCCGCGCTCAGCGGTTGGCACCAACTAGATTTCGTTCCGGCGGGCCCGCCGGAGCGAGCAAGGGATGCCACCGGCATCCATCTGAATGAGAGAAGAAGAAATAGATGGCACAGGGAACTGTGAAATGGTTCAACGGCGAAAAGGGCTTCGGCTTCATCGCTCCTGACAGTGGCGAGCAGGATCTGTTCGTGCACTACTCGGAAATCCAGGGCAACGGCTACAAGTCGCTCGAGGAGAACCAGCGAGTCCAGTTCGAGGTCGGACAGGGACCCAAGGGCCCCCAGGCGACGCGGGTTTCCGCGGTCTGACTCGGACCTCATACCACAAGCAAGGGCTGGTGCGGCAATGCCGCACCAGCCCTTCGCTTTGGGTAGGTCATCTCCGGGCGACATCTGCGTCGCCGGATGCCTCAGTTCGGGCGTTCGATGAGTTGCCGGATCGCGTCGCACACCGCCGTGAGGGTGTGCTCGTCGCGGGTCGACAGGGTCAACACGAACGAACCCTCGATGAGTGCGAGCACCACGTCGGCGAGATCTTCCGCTGGGCGGTCCTGCCGGACGTCGCCGCGCTCCTGGCCCGCCGCGAACACCGATGAGAGCCGGACCTTCCACCCCTCGATTTGGTCGGCAAGCTGCGGACGGAAGACGTCGGAGGTGGCGGCGACCTCGGTGGAGAATTTTCCGGTCAGACAGGCCGTCTGAAAGCCTGACTTGACGAAGACCTGGGACATGTCCCGGTAGTACCCGGTCACCTTGTCGGCGGTCGACAGGTCGGTCCGAGCGGCCCAGGTGGCGACCAGTTCACCCTGGAACCCCATGTACCGGTTCAAGACGGCTTGACCGAACGCATCTTTGGATCCGAAGTGGTGGTAGAACGAGCCCTTCGGCACGCCGGCCTCCGCGAGGACGGCGTCGATCGTGGTTCCGTGGAAGCCGTTTTCGTAGAACAACTTCGCACCAGCGCGAAACAGCCGCTCCTTGTTCGAGAGCGCTGCTTCCTGCTGCGTGGTCATTCGAACCGCCTTCAAACCATCGATGAACTGGGCTTTCCCAACTATAGGTCGCATTCGTCTGGGATTAGACGATGTGGCCTAGACCACATCGTCTAGACCTACCAGTCTAGACGATCTAGTCTAGCGCGAAGGGGTCGATCGAACGGAGGACCGTCATGGTCGCTATCGGAGCCGGCGGACTGTCGCCGGGACGCTTCCTGAGCCGAGTCGCCGCGTGGTTGCGTGCGCCCGCATTCGCCGAGCAGGAACCACAGGGTAAGAACCTCAACTCCCCGCCGCCGCGTGCCGGCTTCGTGGAGCACTCAAGGATGTCGCGAGAGATGTACCGGCTCTAGCGTTTCCGCCGCCGAGAGTGCACTTGTTTGCGCCTCTACTCACAATTTGTGTGCAACATCTGCAGTCTCAGCGCCATCCACAGCAGTGACTAGGCGAAACCGCCGACGTTGTCGACCATATCGGCGTGGTGAAGCTGATCATGGCCGACGAGGCGCTGGCCGCGGGGGCCGTGACACGTCGCGAGCTCCGCAGCAGGTTCGTGAAGATCCATCGCAATGTATACGCACCGCGCGAGGCGACACTGACCGCTGCGGATCGGGCGATTGCCGCGTGGATGTGGTCGGGGCGCACAGCTACTCTCGCCGGGACTTCGGCGGCGGCACTGCTCGGGGTTCGCTGGTTGCCGAACGACAGTCCACCCGAGCTGGTGCGGACGCAGCATCGTCGCCCGTCAGGCATCGTGGTGCATTCTGGTGCCGTCGACGGTGACGAAGTGTGCACGGTGCGAGGCATTACCTGCACCACTGCCGCACGGACCGCGTACGACCTGGGCCGATACAGCCCGTTCACGATCGGTGTTATTCGAGTCGACTCCGTGCTCGCCGCCACCGGTATCACGGTCGATGAGATCGCCGAGATTGCACGGCGTAACCCGGGCGCTCGACATATTCGGCGACTACGTCGCGTCCTCACGGTTGCCGACGGCGGTGCGGAATCCCCACAGGAGACCAGGCTGAGGTTATTGCTTGTACGAGAAGGCTTTCCGCGGCCCATCACTCAGATTCCGATTCGAAATGCACGGGGTCGGATCGTACGGCGGATCGATCTTGGCTGGCCGCAGTGGAAAGTCGGTATCGAGTACGACGGCGCTCAACACTGGACCGACGCCGCGCAGCACGCCGGCGATATCGATCGGCTCGAGTTTTTGGCCCACCTCGGCTGGCGGATTGTTCGCGTCAGCTCGAACCACCTCAAGTTCGATCCCGCGGGAATCGTTCGTCGCACACGGACGGCACTCAAAGATGCTGGCTTCGACGGCTAAGCACCCAGACCGAAGTGCCCGAGGGTCCACCAATCGGGGGAAACAAGATCCACTGCCCGGTGGATACCTGTGGCGCACGCCACTGGCGACGATTGCGTCATGGAAACACGCATTCGCCGGGTCGCGCTCGCCAGCTATGTCGGCTCGGCGATCGAGTACTACGACTTCTTGATCTACGGCACCGCCGCCGCGCTGGTGTTCCCCCACGTGTTCTTTCCCGGCCTGAGCCCGTTGATGGCGACGATCGCCTCACTGGGCACCTTCGCGGCGGCGTTCCTGTCCCGGCCGATCGGCGCCGCAGTGTTCGGCCACTTCGGCGATCGCATCGGCCGCAAGAACACCTTGGTGTTCACCTTGCTCATCATGGGCGCATCCAGCGTCGGTGTGGGCCTCATCCCAAGCACCGCCGTCATCGGCGCGGCCGCGCCCCTGCTGCTGATCAGCATGCGACTGCTGCAGGGCTTCGCGGTCGGTGGTGAATGGGCGGGTGCCGCCCTGATGAGCGCCGAGCAGGCACCGCAGGGCAAGCGCGGCTATTACTGCATGTTCACCCAATTGGGTCTCGGCACGGCGCTGATATTGGGCAACCTGGTGTTCCTTGGCGTGCACAGCGCCTTCGGTGCCGCGGAAACAGCCTTCCTGCAATGGGGTTGGCGCATCCCGTTCTTGATCAGTGCGGTGTTGGTGGCCGTCGCGCTCTACATCCGGCTGCACGTCGAGGAGAGCCCGGTGTTCGCCGAGTCGGCGGCCGGGGGGTCCAGCGGGGTTCCGATCGCCGAGGCAATCCGGCACCAGGGCCGCGAGGTGGTGTTGGCGGCCGGTGCGGTGATGGGCCTGTTCATGCTGGCGTTCCAGGTGGGGACCTACTTCCCGAACTACGCCGCGACGCACCTGCACTTTGACGAGGATCTGATCCTGCTCGTAGGCGTGGCCGGCGGGGTGTGCTCGCTGGTGTTCGTCGCCGCGTCGGCGATCCTCAGCGATACCTACGGCCGTCGCCGCATCCTCGCGTTCGGGGCGGCACTCGCCCTGCCCTGGACGCTGGTCCTGTTCCCTCTCATCCAGTCGGGTGACCCAGTCCGCTACGGCATCGCCATCATCGGCACCTACGGCATCATCGGAATCATGATGGGCCCCTTGGCCGCATTCATTCCGGAGATCTTCGCGGTCCGCTACCGCTACAGCGGCGCCAGCCTGTCCTACAACGTCGGCGGCATCCTCGGTGGCGCACTACCCCCGGTGCTCTCCCCCATGCTGCTGTCCTCATACGGCAGCTGGACGATCACCGCAATGATGGCCGGCTTCACGGTGGTCAGCCTGGTCAGCGTGCTGCTTCTGACCGAGACCGCCGGACGTGGCCTGGGCATCCTCGACACGACGGAACCGATCCGGCCCGCCATGACCGGGCAGACCATGGCTCACGCGGCGTGCTAGCCACCAGCCGAAGCCGTCAGGGAGCGGACGCTCCGGCCTTCGTCGCCGCATCGGAAACCTGGGCCGACCAAAGTGAACACTCGGCCTCTGCGGCACGGACCACGGCGTCAGCGATATCGCACAGCGAACTGTCGTGCTCCGCGCCGGGATCCATCGCGGCCGCGCGGCGTATCACCAGGCGCCCCAGGTTCACCGAGGTGGAGCTGGGCACCACGAGCAGCCGGGCGCAGCCGGTACGACCGGAGACGATCATCAGCCGATGCTGGCGGTCGTTCCAGCCGTGCATCGACACCGCCCCCGACGTCAGCGTCTTGAGAACCGGGGTGCCGGACGACGACGACCAGTTGATCTTGATATCGATGATTTCACCCAGCACCGGATGCAATGCCTCGATCAGTTCCGGCAGTTCGCGGGCAAGCGCGAAAGAATGCGGCCACCAGGCGCCATCAATGTCGCTACCGAGGGTGGGTTTCAGGGTGATACGCACCGGGCTGGCAAGGCGCCGACTCCCGGACATACCGTTCACGAGGACGCTGATTCCGGCGAGCCGGACTCGGTGAGCCCAGAGAAGATCGGGTGCGGGACAGGCACATTGGCCGTCTCATACGCAACATCTGTCGTGTCGACAGGATGAGAGAATAGGTCGGAGTTTTCCATGTGGGAAATTCCTCACGAGTTAGCAGGGTCGACCCGTGGACGTAGCCCGGGCCTAACGGTCCCCGCCAATGCAGAACGGATCTGACTCCGAGTCTACACCCCGGGGCGTGTAGGCAGCTCGGGCGATCCCGGTGCGGGCTCCACATGCCCGCGGGTTGATGTCGCCGCCTCGGCGCTGACACGCCCGCCGTAGAGCCGAAAAATCTTGTGGTGCAAGTAAGAAGGCATCACGTCGTGAACGTGGGAAACCCGAATTTCGGCCGAACCGTCGTGGGTGCGCAATATGACCGCAGCACAATCGGCGCGGATCACCTCACTGTACTTGGCTCACCACCCTTCGCGTCGCACATTCCGGCGTAGAGTCCTGCAGATCGGGACCACTATGAGGCCCGCAATTGGAGGGCGGACGATGTCCGACAAATCCCCACGACAGGCAATGGCAAAGAAATCCGGCAAGTCGCTGAAAGAGAAGCGTGCCGACAAACGCGCCAAATCTGGCGGCCCACAGGGTGAAACCGTGGTCAACGCCACGAAGCGCTGAGCCACACCGCTGGCATCCGGCACACTTTCATCCCTTCCGCATCTATTTGCGCACAACACTTTTCGCCACCTCCGACGTTCCCACGAATAGCTTTCCGACCTAGACGGGCGCATCATGGTGATGCGCCGCCACCGTCCGCGAGTTGACACCGTCGCAGCTGAGCCGAAGGACCTTGCGTGAGCAGATTTACCGACACCATGTACGCCAGCGCGATGAACAGTCGAAAAGGCATGGTCACCGGTGAGCCCGCAGCACCGATCCGGCATACCTGGGGCGAAGTACACGAGCGCGCGCGACGACTCGCCGGAGGCCTGGCCAGTGCCGGGGTGGGCCCCGGCGACGCGGTCGCCGTGCTGGCCGGCGCACCGGTCGAAATCGCCCCGATCGCACAGGCGATCTGGATGCGCGGGGCGAGCCTGACCATGCTGCATCAGCCGACACCGCGCACCGACCTGCAACGCTGGGCCGCCGAAACCACAGCCGTCATCGGGATGATCGACGCCAAAGCCGTTGTGATTTCCGATCCTTTCCTGCCGACTGCACCGCTGCTCACCGAACTGGGCATGCAGGTGCTGACCATCGAGCGGCTGTTCGACAGCGCGCCGATCGATCCGGTGTCCACCGGCGAGGACGACATCGCGCTGCTTCAATTGACCTCGGGCTCAACAGGATCACCCAAGGCAGTACAGATCACACATCGCAATATCGTGTCCAATGCCGAGGCGATGTTCACCGGAGCCGAGGTGGACCTCGATCACGACGTGATCGTGTGCTGGTTGCCGCTGTTCCACGACATGGGAATGACGGGATTCCTCACCGTTCCCATGTACTTCGGGGTCGAACTGATCAAGGCAACCCCGATGGACTTCATGCGCGACACGTTGTTGTGGGCCAAGCTGATCGACAAGTACCGCGGCACCATGACCGCTGCGCCGAACTTCGCGTACACCCTGTTCGCCAAACGTCTTCGCGGGCAAGCCGCTCCGGGCCAGTTCGACCTGTCCAGCTTGCGGTGGGCGTTGTCGGGGGCTGAGCAGGTGGAGCCGGCCGACGTGGAAGACCTGCTAGCCGCCGGCAGACCATTCGGGTTGCGGCCGGATGCGGTGGTGCCGGCGTATGGCATGGCAGAGACCACGGTGGCGGTGTCTTTCAGCAAGTGCGGCGGCGGACTCAGTGTCGACGAGGTCGATGCCGATCTGCTTGCCGTACTGCACCGTGCGGTGCCGGCGACCAAGGGCAAGACGCGTCGGCTGGCGAATCTCGGCCAGGTGCTCAACGGCATGCAAGCGCGCGTGGTCGACGAGGATTGCGGCCTGTTACCCGCTCGTGGTGTTGGCGTCCTCCAGGTACGCGGCGAACCGGTGACAGCCGGATACACGACGGTGGCTGGATTCGTTGCGGCCCAGGATGATCAGGGCTGGTACGACACCGGCGATCTGGGTTACCTGACAGAGGCCGACGACGTCGTGGTCTGCGGCCGGGTCAAGGACGTCATCATCATGGCCGGGCGCAACATCTACCCCACCGACATCGAGCGTGCCGCCGCACGGGTCACCGGGGTCCGACCTGGTTGTGCGGTCGCGGTCCGAATCGACGCCGGGCATTCGCGTGAATCGTTCGCGGTGGCGGTGGAGTCGTCGGCGTGGCAGGACCGTACCGACGTGCGCCGCATCGAACGGCAGGTGATCCACGAGGTCTTCGCCGAGGTCGATGCGCGGCCACGCAACGTCGTCGTGCTGGAGCCCGGGATGATCCCGAAGACCCCGTCAGGAAAACTGCGTCGAGCGCACGCGCTCGCGCTTGTCACCTGATTCTGAACCGCTACCGGCGCGCCGCGGGTACGACGCTGGAACACCGGCCCATGTGGTGCTGCTCGATGTCGGCCGCGAATGCGCGCAACGCGCTACGAACCATGCGCGCGGTGCCGTCGGGGTGCCGACACGCCCCTCGGCCGTCCACAAGCCGGGTGATACGCCGAATCTCCTTGACCAGATGGTCGCTGGCGCGCCCGTAGGCCAGCTCGTCGATCAGTTCGGACAACCGGGGTAAGCCGTTGCGACACGGACCGCACTGGCGCGCACTCTGGTCGGCGAGGTAACCGGCGATCTCGGCGGTGCGGACCAACCCACACTCGGTCACGCCCAGCGCGTGAACGATCCCGGCACCGGGCGATGCGCCCAGCGACTTCAAGCCCGTGCGCGAGAGCCGCAGTCCCGCGAAAGTCTCAGCGGGCAGCCAACTTCCGTGATATCCACCGACGAGAATCGCCGACACCGCCCGGGTGTCGATCAGGTCGGTGATCGGCACGCCCGTCGGCACCTCGACAACGCCCTCACCGTCCAGCGCGCCCGAGAGCGTGACAAGCATGGTGCCCGGGTCGGCCGGGTCGCCGATCGAACGGAACCAGTCAGCTCCATGACGGGCGATCAGCGCCATGTGCGCCAACGTCTCGACGTTGTTGACCAGGGTGGGGCGTTTACGCACCCCCGAGATCGCGACGGGGACTGTGCGGTCGCGCGGCAGCGCGGGCCCACCCTCGATGTGCCGGATCGCCGCGGATTCCTCTCCCGCGACGAAAGTGTCGGGAGCCTCCACCACTGTCAGCTCGACACGGTGGGGGTCGAGCCCGCCGGCTCGTCGCTCGTCGAGGGCAGCGCGCACCGATGCCACGGCGTCGGCGTGGACGTACAGGTAGCCGGTGTGGGCGCCGACCGCGGCGGCGGCGATGTGCAGGCCGTCGATCACCAGGTGCGGCGCCCGTGTCAGCAGCAGCGCGTCCTTGCGGCTCAACGGTTCTCCCTCGGCACCGTTGGCGACCACCACGGGGTCCGGGCCGGTGACCGCGGCGATCTTGCGGCCGGTCGGGAAGCCGGCACCGCCCCGACCGGACAGCCCGGCGTCGTTGAGACGTGAAATGAGTTGGCTGCCGGAGATTTTCGGTGCAGCACCGAAGCAGTCGAGGTGTTCAGCCAGAGTCGGCCCGGCGGCGGCCAGCAGCCGCGGTGCGCTAGGCATCGGCATACTCACTGAAGTTGGCGCGCAGCCGCCAGATCAGCGCCGCAGCCACGACGACCGCGCAGGCACCCGCGATCGCGAGGAACCACACGCGTCCGGTATCGGTGCCGTTGCCCAGCGCGTGAGCCATCGAGACCGGCCACAACGAGTAGGTCGCCCAGTGGACCAAACGGAACGCTCGCGGACCTATGCGGTGACGGAGCAGACCGGTGACCACGACGACGGCGAGAACGTCGACGGCGACGGTGCCCAGGCCCTGCCACAGCGGCCGGTAGGCGCCGAGGAACGGCACGACGATGTCGATGAGTTTCAGCTTGGCGTAGGGGTCGAGGAACAGCAGCCCGATGTGCAGCGCCACCAACAGCGTCGACGACAGGGCGGCGAAGCGATGGACGTCAGAGACCGCGAATCTGGGCAGTACCACCAGTGGACGTCCGGACCGCGCGGCGATGCCCAATGCCATCGACACGGTCATGAACACCAATGCGACGACGCCGTTGCCACGGCCCAACGCCCACAGCGCCTCGTTCGTCATGACCCACGTGACACGGTGACGTGCGGGGAGAAGCTGTTGCCACCTGAGGTGCCCCCGCCACCGGCCGGGACATGGCTCTGCCGGATCGGGAACGCGGGCTGCGACTTGGCGCTCGGTGCCGGCGCTGGTGCCGGTGCCGGTTCCTGGACGGTCGCCTTCGGGGTGTAGGCGGGCTTCTGGGTGTAGGTCGGCTGCGGGGTGTAGGTCTCCGCGGGGGCCGGCGCGACGGTCGGCTCCGGGCTGGGGGGCGCCGGAGTGTCCACCACGGGAACCGGCGCCGGGGGCGGCTCCACGACGGGCGGCGCCGGCGGCAGGTCCACGGCCGGGTCGGTTGCCACCGGGTCAGCCGGCGGAAGTTCGGCAACGACGGGCTTGACGGTGTCGCCGTAGGCCAACGCCGATGCGCCCGCTACTCCGGCGATGCCGATACCGGCCAACGCCCACGAGGTCACGGCGGCCCGGCGAAATCCGGAACGAGGTGAGTCCATGCGTTGATGGTGGCAATCGATTCTTTATGAGCTCAAAGAAGTGGTTATGGGTCCGCGCGGGCGCGGTGACGGCCGTCGAGCGGCTGGTGACGAAAGTCCCCGTGGCCCTGCTCCGGCGTCGTGACATTCTGGAGTTGTGAGCACCTGGGACGACAGCACTGACAGCGGCGAATACAGCGTCGAGGACGACAACCAGCTCCAGCCCGAGGACACGTTGGTCGACCGTGGCGTCGACGACATCCTCGACGAGGGCATTTCCCCTCCGGAGCGGCCGGTCGCCCGCACGAACCTCGACCATCCCGGCCCGGAGACGCTCGACGAGTTGCTGGCCGAGGAAGAACCCGATCCGGTGTCCCGGCTGAACAACGTGCTCGACGAGCTGGATGGCTCCGCCGCGGATGACTCCGACTATCCCGAGGACGACGAGGTCGGCCGGGCTCGGTCCGGGCGTTTGGTGGCACCCGATGCGGGCTTCGGTGAGGACGACGAGTCCGAGCTCCTCGCCGAAGACGTCGGCATCGACGGCGGGGCGGCCTCCGCGGAGGAGGCCGCCATGCACGTCATCGAGGATGAGGACGACTAAGCGCTCAGCTGGTCGTTGATGACCTTTGTCGGATCGAGCAGCACCTGAGTGTTGCCGTCGAGGGTCGACGAGATCGTGCCGGTGATCGTCGTCGTCAGCTTGTTGATGGTGGCGTTGGCCGTCAGCGAGCCGGTGTGGTCACCGCTGACGATGATGTTGGCCTGGTACACGATCGAGGCCTGGCTGGCCCCCGTGCTCGTCGACTCGGTGCCGTTGAGGATCATGCCTTCTTTGTTGACGTAGTTGGTGTACGTCACGGTGCGGATCGTATTGCCGGCGGTTGCAGGGTCGGGTGCTTCCGTGACGTAGGCGGTGCCGCCGTACTGACTGGCGTAGGCCCCGACCGGAGGTAGCGGTGCCGGCCCGGCCTTGTACGTGCTCAGCGCGGGAGCCCAGTCCGGGTTCGGCGTCGTCAGATCGCCCTGCACGGTTCCGACACTGGTCGTGTACTGCAGGTTGGTGAGAACCAGCCGCGTGTCCGACGGGTCGGTGATGCTGCGCTCCCAGAAGGCGACCGAGGTTCCGTCGGCGTTCCAGCTGGGCATGCTTCGGGCGGTGTAGCCGTCGCCGGTGACGAAGAGCGGGATTCCGTTCTCGCCCTTGAGATCGTCTCCGATGGCGACCAGCCACTCCTGGTTGGAGACGTTGATCCCGGTGCCGCTGGGATAGTCGGCGGTGGTGAGCTTTCCGGCGTAGGCGTTGTAGACGCTGCCCTGAATGTAGGCGGGCAGCAGCGCCGGGCGGTCGATCCGGGTCATCGGCGTCAGCGCGTCGAGCCCACGGGTGCTGCAGATCGCGATCCACTGCTGGTTGGGCGACATGTCGACGTCCTCGTCGTAGTCGAGGTTGCCCGTCAGCCGCGTGACGTTACCGGTGGCCAGGTCCACGACGATGTCGTCGACGTTGCCGGCCTCGTACGCACCGCCCAGGACGATCACACCCTTGCCGTCCGGGGTCCACTGCTTACCCTCACCGACCGGGTAGACCACCCGGGCATCGTCGATGTGGTACTCGGGCGCCCCGGTGGTCGCATTGGTGGTCAGATCCAACTTGCCGACAATGGGAACGGCCGTGATGAGATTGCCTGTGCCGAGCTGGATTTGGCTGAACAGCACGTACTTGCCGTCGGGCGAGATCCGCATTTCGCGTTGCTTGTCGATCGCGGTGGATCCCGATGCCGGCGTGATGATGGGGATCAGCGCTGCGGGCGCGGTGTCGGTGGCAGGCTGGTACACGACATTGAGGTAGGACCCGGTGGTCTGATTCACCGACTGAAGGACCATGCGGCCCGAGCCGTCGGCGGTGGGAACCGGCTTGCGCAGATCGTTGGTGATGCTGGTCGACACCCCGCAGGTGATGCAGGTGACGGTCGACCCGTCGGTGTCGTCGGCGCTGATCGAGTAGATCTCGGCGCGGCCGCCGGCAACCGGTGTACCCGAGAAGAAGAGCGTCTTGCCGTCCGGGCTGAACCGCGGGATCTGTGGGCTGGTGATCGTGCTGGGCACGTTCAGGATCACCCGCGTGGCTTGCGGACTGAGCACTGTCAGGCTGCTGCTGGCCGAGGCGGTGCGCGAGCTGAACGGCATCAGCACGTTGAACTTGCCGTCGGTGACCGAAATCGCGAACGAATCAGTTTGTGCCGCATTGTAATTGATGTCGCTCGGCGTGTAGGTGAAGTTGCCGGTCGCCTGGTCGATCGTCAGCGTGCCGTACTTGGGCCCCTGGGTGACGGTGTACTTCAGCGCGTCGCCTTCGATATCGGTGGCGCCGATGTTGCCGGTGACGGTCTGGCCGGTCTGCACCGTGGTGGTCGGGGTTCCGATCGTCGGCGCCTGGTTGAACAGGTCGCGCCGGACGGAACCGAGCGCCGTCCAGATGACAGGCACGATGGGTCCGCTGTTGGCGGGCGGCGGCTTGAGGAACGGGTTGAGCAGCGAGGTGACGACACTGTTGAGCAGCCCGGCCGGGTTGGGCGTGACGACGGGTGCGCTGACCGCGGCCGGCACGGACGAGACCGCGGTGCGCGGGCTGATGGCCTTGAGCCTGGGTGCAGCCGGCGCGGTCACCGGAGTCGCTGCCGCGGTGCCGGTCGAATCGCCCGCCTTCGCCGTGGCAGCAGGCTTGGAGACACGGCTGCCTCTAGCCTTGGCGGTACCGGTGGCACGTGGCCCGGCGTGGGCCGCCGACGATCCACCGGACGATGAGCCACCGGCGGAGGAAGCGGACGAGGATGCACCCGAGGAGCTCCCGGTCGAGTCGGCCGCGGCAACCCCGTGACCAGCAGCGACCGCCCCGGCCAGCCATGCGGCGACCGCAATGCCGCCGTACGCGCCAACCTTGGCGGCCTCGTGAAGGGATAGCGTCAGCGGCGCGGCAGTCCGACGTTCAACGGTCATTGGAGGGCTCCCCGGTTTAATTGGTGTGACGTACTTAATACGATTTAGTTGGTGTGACGAATTTAATAGCAGGCCGCCACCGGCGGCGTCAAGGAGGGTGTGCTGAAACCGTCGGAATCGACGAAGCAGAGCAGGCAGGTCGCGCGCCTCCTGCAGCGCCAGCGCGTCGTTCATCTGCTGCGGACATCCGGCCCGCTGGCCAGGGCCGACCTGGCTGATCGGCTCGGCCTGCCACGGCCGTCGATCACCACGCTCGTCGCGGACCTGATCGACGACGGCACCCTCGTCGAGTTGGAGTCCCGCATCGAGGGCGCCGGCTCTCGCGGTCGGCCGCGCATCCTGCTCGACTGCAACCCGGAGGCACGCCGGGTCCTCGGTATTCAGATCGACGGGATCCGCGCGCGGGTCGTCCTCGCCGACGCCACGGGCAACATCTCCCACGAAGATCAGACGCCGACAGGTGATCGGGACGCCGCGGCGGTCATCCGCTCGATCACCCGCATCGCCACGAAGCTGATGAGCGACCCCGAGGGTAAACAGGCCTCCGTCGTCGGCGTCTGCATACCTGGGCTCGTCGACGACACCACCGGTCTGGTCATCGCATCCCATGAACTCGGCTGGACGAATGTCGAACTGGGCAAGCTGATTTCACGCGATCTCGGTATCCCCGTCGCCGTCCAGGACACCACCAAGGCGATCACGCTCGCCGAGACGATCGCGGGTGCGGCGCGGGAGGCGCGCACGGCGGTGGTCCTGGATCACGGCGGTCGGCTGGGCGTCGGCCTGATCATCGACGGCCGGCCCTACTCGGGTTCGACGGGCGTCGCAGGCGCCATCGGGCATGTGCCCGTCTACGGCAGTGTCGCGCCGTGCCGCTGCGGCCGGACCGGGTGCGTGGAAGCCGACATGTCGATGTACGCGATGCAGGCAGCCGCGCCGCAGACCGTCGGGCAAACCTACGAGGACGTCGACATCGATGCGCTACGCGAGGAGAACGCTCGGAACGAGCAGTCGCAGAACATCGTTCGCGATGTCATTGACCGCGTCGCGCATACCGCCGCGCTGATCGAGGCGCTGCTCGATCCGGAACTGATCATCGTGGCCGGCTTGATCGTCGAGTTCGACGAATTGGCCGACGGTCTGGTCGCCCGCATCGACGAACTCCGTCCGCCGGAGCGGCAGAGCCGCACCACCACGGTCCGGTCGAACATCGGCCGTGACGCACCGATCGCGGTAATCGTTGCGCTGCAACAACTCGACCCCGACATCGCGGGGATGCTGCACACGCCGGCGTAACCCGCTAGCGCACGGCGGCATTGATCGACGGCTTGTCGATCATCCCCTTCTCGACGCCCCAGATCGTGGCGATGGTGCGGTACTCCCCGGTCTCGATCAGGTGCTGCAGCGCCCGGCGCAGCGGCTCGGCGAGACCGGAATCCTTGGCCACCGGCCATCCGTACGGTGCGGAGTCGAACACCGCGCCGGCGGCCTCGAGTTGCCCGCCGCTGGTTTTGATCGTGAACCCGGTGACAGGCGAATCTGCAGACATGGCATCGACTTCCCCGGCCATCAGCGCGGTGTTGAGATCGTCCTGCCGGGTGTAGATGACCTTCTTGATCGGGGGCTTGCCGGCCGCCACACAGTCCTTGCTCTTGGCCGGCAGCTCCTCGGACTCCTGCAGGGAGGGGTACGCCACCCCGACTCTGAGGCCGCACGCGTTGTCCGGGTCGATCGCGGCGCCGGGCCGCTGCGCCCACAGCGTGCCGGCCCGAAAGTAGGTGACGAAGTCGGCCGCGGCTTCGCGCTCCTTGGTGTCGGTGAACGACGACATGCCGAGATTGAAGTCGCCGGCGCGCACCGACGGGATGATGGCCTCGAACGCGGTCTGGCGATATTCCGGTGTCAGACCGAGGGTCCGGGCGACCGCATTCATCAGGTCGACGTCGAAGCCGACAACCTTGCCGTCGGCGTCGATGAATTCGTTTGGCGCATAAGGGATGTTGACGCCGACGACCAGCCGGCCCGACTCCCGGATCTTGGCGGGGACCAGGGCGGCGATGGACGGCACCGCGCCGTCGGCCGGCGGTAGTGGTTCCGAGCTGGACGCGGTGCCCGCCAAACTCGTTGCACTGCTGGACCGATTGTCCGATCCCTGCCATTGCCAGGCACCCACACCCGCGGCGGCCACCAGCAGGACGGCTGCTCCGATGGCGGCGAATGCGCGCCGGCGGTGTGGCCGCGGCTCGGCCAAGACGTGCCGACCGGAACTTCCGGTCTTGCGAATCCGCGCGGTCAGGGCCTGGCGCGCGGCGGCGGCCAGCTCCCCCGCGCTGGCGTAGCGCTGGGCGGCTTTCTTGGCCATCCCTTTGGCGATGACGTCGTCGAACGCGGCCAGCTTCGGGCTCTTCTCGGATGGTCGCGGCGCGGGCGTGGTCATGTGCCCGGCGATCTGCTGTTCCAGGCTGTCGTCCGGGTACGGCCGGTCGCCGGTGAGACATTCGTAGAGGACGCACGCCAGTGCATAGACATCGGATCGGTGATCGGCCTGACTGCCGCTGAACCGCTCCGGGGCCATGTACGCCAGCGTTCCCAAGGTGCTGCCCGCCGTCGTCATGCCCGCCTCACTAGCGGTGCGGGCCAGCCCGAAGTCGATCAGATACGCGAAGTCGCGGCCGGTGATCAGAATGTTGGACGGCTTGACATCGCGGTGGATCAGGCCGGCGGCGTGGGCCGCATCCAGGGCTGCGGCGACCTGCTCGACGATGCTGACCGCGACCGCAGGGTCCAACGGCTTGCTGGTGTCGGACAGCATGGAGCCCAACGTGCGGCCTTCGATCAGCCGCATGTCCAGGTACAGCCGGCCGTCGATCTCCCCGTATCCGTGGATCGGGACGACATGCGGTTCATTGAGGGCGGCGGCGGCTTGCGCCTCCCGCCTGAAACGTTGCTGGAACGTCTCATCTTCGGCCAGCCGGTGCGGAAGAACCTTCAGGGCGACGACGCGATCGGTCTTGGTATCGAAAGCCCGGTAGACCTCGCCCATGCCGCCTCGACCTATCAGCTCCTGCAGCTGATAGTGCCCGAATGGTGTCGCCTCCACCATGTACTCCTCGGCAGCTTCCGTGGAGATTGAAGCTACCGCACCTTTGCCAGAGACGCCGCAGGTCGGTATCGATCGCCGATCACGGCATCCCATCGGATCGTTTCACTCCCCAAAACCGAGACTGACATCGGCCGTTGTCATACGCTCGTCGGCAAGGTGGGCGTCACTCGGCGGGCCACGCCGACCAGGACAGCACCAAGAACCTTCAGGGGGAAGCGTGACGGCACGTCTGCGAGACCGCGCGGACCGTCGCACGAGCACGGCGCACCGGTGCGGTCTGGCCGCCGCCGCAGTCGGCATCGGCCTGGGCTTGGGGGTCCTGAGCGGGCAGACCACGGCCTGGGCGGATACCGGTCACTCCGGTTCATCAGCCGCATCTTCGAGCCATTCCACGGCCAACGCCGCCAGCACGTCCGGTCATGGCGCACGCCGCGACGCGACTTCCGCGGCCCACGCGGTCCCGCCGCGCGCAGGGCTGGCCACCAGCCGGCGCAGTGCCGTTCACGCCGATTCGACTGCGCCGCAGATCAGCTCGAGCACCACCACGTCACCGGCAACCGCTTCGACCCCACAGCCGCCCGGGCAGTTGTCGCCGATCGCCCGGCTCATCGGCCTGCCCGGGCACATCGTGAACACGGTGCTGCAGTCGCTGGACATGACCGCCGCCACCACCGGCCCGCAGAGCCCGCTCAACTTCGCGCCGATCGATCAACTCGTCTTCGCGGCGTTCCGCGGTATCGAACATGCGGCCGGGTTGGACGCGACGCCGACCACACAACCGGTGCCGCCCACCATGACCTACACCGGCCCCACCACCGCGCTGACGCCGACGGTCGCCCAGTTCCTCAATGCCGCCGCGGCCGAATACGTCCTGGGTGGAGTGCCGGGCGGCCTGCGACAGTTCACCGTCAACGGCGTCCCGGTGACGTCCACCAATGTTCTCTCGGGTGAGTCCGCTCAGGTCTGGGTGACGCCGCAGAATCAGATCATCATCGCCTATCAGGGCACCACCGGCGGGACGAACCTGTTGTTCAACCCGCTGATCGCCATCTCTCAGATCGTCACCGACCTCCAGATCCTGTTCACCGGCACCACACCCAGGGCCTTCACCGACGCGTTGAGGTTCGAACAACGGGTGCAGGGTCTTGCCGAGCAACAGGGCTACAGCACCTCGGACATCTTCGTCACCGGCCACTCGCTCGGCGGCTGGGAAGCCGAATATGTCTCGCAGCAAACCGGTTTGGGTGGGATCGGATTCGAGAGTCCCGGCATCAACACCATCGTCGCGGGCAACGGCGCCAACTCCGGCTTCGTCAACATCGAGACGTACGGCGATCCCGCGGCGTACTTCTCCAGCGACCTGCCCGGCCTGCAGCCGTTCATGCCCACCTACGTTCCCGGCGGCGGAACCAAGCCGCATTACGGTCCGATCGTGATGATCGGCGACCCGAAAGCGGTTTATCCGCTGTTCAATTCGTCGGCCTTGTATGGCTACGGTCCCATCGGGGATGCGATCTTCATGCTCGACACCCTGGGCAACTTCTTCGAACATCATCTGCCCGCCATGCAGGCCTACAACTTGGACGTCACCCCGGATCCGACCGTGGTGCCGTGGTTGGGATTACCTATGGGGCCGGTGGAAACCGGTTACGGCGCGTTGACGATCTCGCAGTTGCTGCAGGCCGCTTCACAGGCAGGGACGTTGATCACGCCGTAGCAGGGCGGCCTGATGTGAATCTTTGTTCGGTGCCGTTGGCCGCATCGAATGGGTTCGGAACACGAGATGACCAGGTGTCCGCCGAGGCGGCACTTGCTCGAAGCTGCTATTCGTAAGTGCGGTTATGGAGCGGATTACGGCTAGCTGTCCGCGCATTTCGATGGGCCGATGCGCCCTCGTCAGCGGCCGGTGACACCCTGATCGGTTGAACAGTATGTAAATGAATATTCTTCAATATCTTGACGCCGCAAGTCGGCGGGTCATACGGTGCACGAGGCACCCACGAACCCATCGACGGACGACGTCGGCATCAAGCAGTGAACGGATGTGAATCCCTCATCTTCTGCGTCTACCGAATGCGCTCGCGCGCAGGTTGTTTGACAACAGCGGCGTTGGCTACGGCGAAGAAGCCGGGCAATGCCTGAGCCGCACCTGCCTGCCAATCCGCAGCCGAGCGCGGGCGGTGTCGAGGTCATCCAGGACTGGACTGTCGGCTATGTGAAGCGACATCCGCTCGCATCGCTGACCACCGTGGGCGACCAGTTCGTTCTCGGCGTGCGGACTCTGCAGTACTTGTTCCTCGACCTCGTCACCGGCCGGTTCCCGCTGCAGGAGTTCGTCCGCCAAGGAGCCTTCCAGGCCGGCACCGCGGTGGTGCCGACCGTGCTGGTGGCACTGCCGGTCGGGGTGACGCTGTCCATCCAGTTCGCCCTGCTCGCAGGCCAAGTCGGCGCCACCTCGCTGGCGGGCGCGGCCAGCGGTCTTGCCGTGATTCGGCAGGCCGCGTCGCTGGTCGCGGCAATCCTGATGGCAGCCGCCGTGGGCTCGGCCATCACCGCCGACCTGGGCTCGCGCACGATGCGCGAAGAGATCGACGCCATGGAGGTCATGGGCGTCTCGGTGATCCGTCGTCTCGTCGTCCCGCGGTTCGCCGCGGCGATCATGGTCGGCGTCGCCCTCACCGGAGTGGTGTGCTTCGTCGGATTCCTGGCGAGCTACCTGTTCAACGTCTACTTCCAGAACGGTGCACCCGGCAGCTTCGTGGCCACCTTCGCCTCGTTCACCACCCCCGGCGACATGGTGTTGGCGTTACTCAAGGCTGTGGTGTTCGGCGCGATCGTCGCGATCGTGTCCAGCCAGAAGGGGCTGTCCACGAAAGGCGGCCCCACCGGGGTGGCCAACTCGGTGAATGCCGCTGTCGTCGAATCGATTCTGATCCTGATGATCGTCAACGTCGCGATCAGCCAGCTCTACAACATGCTGTTCCCGCGAGTGGGGCTGTGACGTGACCGCATCGACCTACAGCCCGTTCCGGGTCCCGTGGGCCCGGTTCGTCCGCACGCTCACCTCACCCATCGTGCGGCTAGGCCACATATTGGTCTTCTTCATCCGCGCGGTCGCGGCGGTACCGATCGTGTTGCGCCACTACCGCACCGAGTTCGCCCGGCTGCTCTCCGATATCGCCTGGGGTAACGGGTCACTGGTCGTCGGTGGCGGGACCGCGGGCGTTGCGTTGGTGCTGGGGGTGACGGTCGGCGCGATCGTCGGCATCGAGGGCTACAACTTCCTGAATCTGCTGGGACTGGGCCCCGCGACCGGGATCATCTCGTCGCTGGTGAACACCCGCGAGCTGGCGCCGATCGCCGCATCGCTGGCCTTCGCGACGCAGGGCGGCTGCCGGTTCACCGCGCAGCTGGGTTCCATGCGGATCGCCGAGGAGATCGACGCGCTGGACTCGCTGGCGATCCGCCCCATCCCCTACCTCGTCACCACGCGTCTGATGGCGTCGGTCGTCGCCGTGATCCCGCTCTACGTCTTGTGTTTGGCGGTGAGCTACCTGACCACCCAGATCGTGGTCGAGGTGATCAGCGGCGGATCGAACGGCGCGTATATGCACTACTTCACGCTCATGCTGTCCGGCACAGACATTCTGTATTCACTGCTGAAGGCGGTCGTATTCGTCTGGATCGCCTCGACGATCCAGTGTTACTACGGCTTTTACGCCAGTGGCGGGCCCGAGGGTGTCGGCATCGCCGCCGGGCACGCGATGCGCGCGGCGATCACGGTGACGATCGTGGTGAACATGCTGATGACCATGGCGCTGTGGAGCGTCGACGCCGGCGCGAGGTTCGGCGGCTAGATGGCGAATTCCCTTGACCTGGACGGGCGCGGCCCCACCGACCGGCAGCTGCTGGTCTGCGGGCTGGCCGTCGTGGTGGTCGCCGCCCTGGTGACGACGCTGCTGTTGCTCAAGTCGAACGGCAAGCTGGACAACTACGTCCGGGTGGTCGCCGATCTGCTCAACGTCGGCGACGGGCTGCCGCAGAAGTCGGATGTGAAGTATCACGGCGTCCTGGTCGGCTCGGTCGACAGCGTGATCCCCGCCGCCAACGGCCATCCCAACTACGTCCACATCGACCTGAAACCCGAATACGCCGGCTCCATCCCGGCGACGGTGACCGCACGGGTGGTCCCGTCCAACGTGTTCGCGGTGTCGTCGGTGCAACTCGTGGCCGACGGGGCCGGGCCGGCGATCCGTTCCGGCGAGCACATTCCCGAGGACACCCAGTTGCCGACCGTGCTGTTCCAGACCACCATCAGCAAGCTGCGCGACGTGCTGGCCGCCACCGGGCGCGGACGTGAGGACCGCAGCGTCGGCATCCTGGCCGCGGTCAACGCCGCCACCGAGAACCGGCGCGGCAAGCTGCTCACCAGCGGCGCCCAGCTGAATCGGCTGCTGGACCAGCTGAACTCGGTCGTCAGCACCGACGACGGGCCGTCCACGGTTTCGGCCCTGATCGATGCCACCCACGGACTCGCGGAGACCGCCCCCGATCTGGTCGACGCGCTGCACCAGGCGGTGCAACCCATGCAGGTGCTGGCCGAAAAGCGTTCGGCACTGACCGCGTTGGTGACCGGTGGCGCGCACACTCTGGGCACCACGCATACCGCGCTCGACAATCACATCGACCAGCTGACCGGGATCAGCCACGATCTGACCCCGGTGGTGGGCAGCCTCGCGATGAATGCGGGAAAGTTCGTGCCGGCGTTCACCAAGCTGAATGTGCTGTCCCGCAAGTTCTTCGATGAGGTGTGGATGCCCGAACTGGACACCGGCAACATGCGGGTCAACCTGTCGCTGACGCCCAGTTACGACTACACCCGCGCCGACTGCCCCCGCTACGGCCAGCTGCTGGGACCGAGTTGCTATACGGCGCCGAAGATCGTGGTGCGGCCGGACCTGCCCGAGATGCTACTGCCGCAGAACTACCAACCGCCCAAGGATCTGGCGCCGCCGCCCGGCACCGTCGTCGGGGCAGGTGGCAACCTCGTCGCGGTCGGCCCCCCGCTGATCAATCCGACTCCGAACCTGGCCGACCCGAATCCCCCGACGCCGTGGTGGGCACCGCCGTTTCCTCCGGTGCCGCTGGCCGCCAATCCCGATGACGCCCCGCCACCGCCTGCGCCTGCACCGCCTCTGCCCGCCGAAGCCGGAGGGACCCCATGAAATTTCGCGCCCCTTTGATCGGGCTGTCACTGTTCATGGTGGTGGCGGTGACGCTGACCTGGCTGGTGTACGTGACGCTGCGCCGCGACGTGGCCGGCCCCACCACCCCGTACGCCGCGATGTTCACAGATGTGTACGGGCTGCGTGAAGGCGACGATGTCCGGATGGCGGGCGTACGTGTCGGCCGGGTCGAAAAGATCGAATTGGCGGGCACATTGGCCAAAGTGTCGTTCGTCGTGCAGAACGAGCAGCACCTATTCGGCAACACCGTCGCCTCGGTGACCTATCAAAACATCGTCGGGCAACGTTACCTCGGACTGTCGCTCGGCAAGCTCGGCAGCCCCGGCCCGCTCGCCCCGCACGCCACCATCCCGGTCGAGCGCACCGACCCGTCCTTCGACGTCGGGACGTTGCTCAACGGCTACGAACCACTGTTCAGCGTGCTGAACCCACGTGACGCCGACAACCTGACGAAGGGTGTCATCCAGTCGCTGCAGGGCGACAACTCCTCGATCGTGAACCTGGTCAGCCAAACCTCCACGCTGACCGACACATTCGCCGGGCGTGATCAGACACTGGGCGATGTGATCACTCAGTTGAACACCGTGATGGCGAGCCTGGCCAAGCAGAACACCAGCCTCGACCAAGTGCTCTCCCAGACCAGCAAGGTGGTGTCGGATTTCAACGCTCGCCGCCCCGCGCTGGTGGATTCGACGGGAACGTTGGCCCGGGTGATCCGCCAGCTCTCGGCGATCTCCAACACGGTCAACCCGTCGCTGAACGACATGATCACTCGCCAGCCCGGTTTCACCGGTCACCTGGTCGACATCGAGCCGCAGTTGGCGTTCACCGGCGACAACCTGCCGCTGATGCTCAAAGGGCTGGCCCGGATCACCAACGAAGGTGCCTTCGCCAACGCGTACGCCTGCGACCTGAACGGCACCGGCTTCTTCCCCGGCCTGAACGACATCACACCGATCATCGTGAATGCGGCGACACCGGGGAACCAGGCGATGTACACCCCACGATGCAGGAACATGGCCAATGGCTAGGCGTCGGCTGGAGAGCTACAACAAGACGTGGCTCGGCCTGATCGCGGTTGCCGTGGTCGCGGTCATCGTCGGGGCGATGCTGATTGCGAACGCCGCCAACGTCGGTCACCGGCACTACACTGCGAAGTTCCTTCAGGCCGCCGCCCTGCAGACCGGCAACCCGATCACCATCGGCGGCATCCAGGTCGGCAAGGTCACCAGCATGACGCTGGCCGGTGACCACGTCGAAGCCGGCCTCGAAGTTCGCGACGACATCGCGCTGGGCACGAACTCGAAGGCGGTCATCAAGGTCGCCACCATCCTGGGCTCGCGCTATCTGGCGCTGGAGCCCGTCGACGGCGGGACGTTGCCCAACAACACCTTCGACCTGTCGCACACCGAGGTGCCCTACGATCTGCAGGCCGCGCTGGCCGACGTGACGACCACCTACGAGCAGGTCGACACCGATGCGTTCGCGAAGTCGCTGGGAATCCTGGGCACCCAGATGCAGGGCCTGCCCGCCGTGGTGCCGCAGGCCATGCAGAACATCCACACCCTGTCGACGGTGATCGCCGACCGCCGGGACCAGTTGGGCGCCTTGCTGAAAAGCACGGACATGGTCAGCAGCACATTGGAGCGCCAGCACGCCAACATCGCCGCGATGATCAACCAGGGGCAGGAGCTGATCGGGCGGTTCGTGGATCGCAGCGCGACTTTCCACGCCATGATCGCGGCGCTGACCAACCTGGTGAACACGATGAGCACCACGGTGGTGGCCAACCGTGGCGAGTTGGATCAGACCATCACGAACCTGCGGCGGCTCTCGGATCTGCTGGCCCAACACGACGATCTGCTGCGCAGCACCCTGCAGGCCGGGCCGGTGGCGCTGCGCGGATTCGCCAACGCCAGCGGCACCGGCAACGCCGTCGACTTCAACACACCCAACGGCATCGCCATCGACTCCTGGATGTGCGCGATCAGCGGGCGAGCCAAACAGTTCGGCATGATCCAGTACTTCAAGGATTGCAAGTGAGCGCGCGGGCCAGGCTGCTGGCTTTCCTGACGGTGGTCGCGGTGGCGGTGGCGTCGGTGGTCACCGTGGCATGGATGTACTTCAAGTCGACGACCGATCACATCACCCTGACCGCCCAATTCGACAGCGCCGCAGGGCTCTACATCGACAACACGGTCGCCGTGTTGGGGATGCCGGTCGGTAAGGTCACCGCGATCACGCCCAAGAGCGGGTATGTCGAGGTTGAGTTCACCGTCGACCGTGGTGTGAAGATTCCCGCTGATGCGCAGGCGGTGACGATCTCGACGTCGATCCTGACCGATAGGCAGATCGAGCTCACCCCGCCGTATCGCGGCGGCCCGGTCCTCAACGACCGCGACACCATCGGGTTGCCCCGCACCAAGACGCCCGTCGAATTCGCCCGCGTGCTCGGTGTTCTCGACAAGATCTCCACCTCGCTGAAGGGCGACGGGAACGGTAACGGACCGGTGGCCGACGTCGTCAACTCGGGAGCGGCGATCGCAGACGGAAACGGCCAGAAGATCAAGGACGCACTGGGCCAGCTGTCGAACGCGTTGCGGCTGTCCGCCGACGGGGGTGCGCAGACCCGGGACCAGCTGACCACGATCGTGCGCAACCTCAGTTCGCTGCTGCAGGCCGCAGCTGACAACGATACGACGCTGCGCGACTTCGGCACGACCGTGCGTCAGCTGAGCCAGATCGTCAACGACGAGAACTTCGGCAGCGGCACCACCGGCAAGACCATGAACACCCTGCTCACGCAGGTCGGCGATTTCCTGGAGAAGAACCGCGACAACATCAAAGCCGTCGTCAACAACGGCAGCACCACCGCCAACACGCTCGTCGAACGTCAGCGTGACCTCAAGGAGTTCCTCGATGTCGCACCGCTGACGCTGGACAACATGTACAACGTCGTCGATCAGAACAACGGTGCCGCGCGCGCCCGCGTGCTGACGGACCGGGTGCTGTTCGACAGCCAGTACACCAAGGAGATCTGCAACCTGATGGGTCTGCGCCAACTGGGCTGCAGCACCGGCACATTGCAGGACTTCGGCCCCGACTTCGGGTTGACCTACGTCCTCGACGGTATGGCTGCGATGGGGCAAAAATGAAGCGCATAGTCGCGGTGCTGGTGGTGGCGGTCGGCGCCACGGCGTGTTCGTCGAACGGCTTGTCCAGCTTGCCGTTACCGGCGCCGACGGTCGGCAATGGTGGGTACCGGCTGACCGCGGTGTTCGCCAACGCGCTGAACCTGCCCGCCGAAGCCAAGGTGAAGCTCGCCGGCGCCGACGTCGGGCAGATGGAGACGATCGTGGCCCGCAACTACACCGCGGTCACCACGATTCGGATCATGGACGGGGTGCGCCTGCCGCAGGGAAGCACGGCCGAATTGCGTTCGGCCACCCCGCTGGGTGATGTGTTCATCGCACTCAAGCCGCCGCCGGGCGCCTCGGCGGCCACGCCGTTGCTGAAGGACGGCGACACCATCGGCCTGGACTCGACGACCGCGGCGGCGACAGTGGAGTCGGTCCTCAGTTCTGCCGCGGTGATGGTCAACGGCGGCGCGGTGCGCAACCTGACCAACGTCATCAACGGTCTGGGTAAGGCGACCGGCGATCAGGGTCAGGCCTTCGGGGACATCATCGCCAAGACCAACGGCACACTGGCCAAGCTGACAGCCCGTTCCGGCCAGATCTCGGACGCGTTGACCGAAACCTCGCAATTGGCCCGGGAACTCGATGCCAAGAACCAGGCGCTGAGCGAGGTGATGATCGCCGCGGGTCCGGCGACCGACACGCTGGCCGCCAACGCCGACACCGTCGCCGACGTCGTCCAGCAGGCCGGCGACACCAGCAAGCAGTTGGAGAAGTTCCCGTCGATCGCGGGCACCGACACCAGCGGACGCAGTGTGATCGGCGATGCCAACACCATCGCCCGGTCGTGGAATGACTTGGTGTTGGCTCCGGACGCTAACCTGGCTGCCTTGAACCGGCTGATGCCGCCGATCATCAAAGCGACAGCGAGCAACGCGTTTTCGGTGCGGGCCAGCATCGATCGACTGGTTCTCGGATCGATGCCGGACGCCGGCTTCCTCGGTGATCCCGGACTCCACGGACCCAAGCGCTACGACTGGGCGCAGATGGTGGGCTCGTTCAAGTACACGCTGTGGCGGTTGCAGCAGCGCGTCGTCGGGTCCGGCCGGGGGTTCCGCAGGTGCCCGTGCTGCCCAGTCCCACCGATCCCGGCGGCGTGATCGTCGCGCCAGCCGGCCCACCGCCCGGGCCGCCCGCCTCGGAGCCGCCGCCATGATCGGGTGGACTGCCGACCGCGTCGTTCGCGGAGTCGGGTTCGGGTATCGGCACCGCCTGTGGTTGTCGACGGCGGGTCTGGTCCTGACGCTGGTGGTCGCCGCGGCGTACGTCTTGATGGGTGCGCTGCGGGTGACGCCGTTCGACTCGGCCTACCGGGTAACCATTCAGCTGCCGGAATCCGGTGGGCTGCTGCCCAATCAGGACGTCACGCTGCGCGGGGTGCCGATCGGACGGGTGCAATCGCTCGCGATCACACCGGACGGAGTCGCCGCGGTCGCCAGTGTGCGCTCGGATGTCCGGATCCCGTCCGCTAGCCCGGTCAAGGTGTCAGGTCTGTCCCCGGCCGGTGAGCAGTACATCGAATTCGTTCCGGAGTCCGACGCGGGACCGTACCTGCATGACGGCAGCGTCATCGCGCAGAGCAAGACCTCGGTGCCGGTCAGCTTGGCTGACGTCCTGGCCCACGCCGACGGGATGCTGAAGCAGGTCGACCCGGCCAAGCTCGAGCTGATCAAGAAAGAGCTCAGCCTGACCAATCAAGGGCCGCAAAAGCTCGCCGACATCATCGACGGCGGCACGTTCCTGCTGTCGACGCTGGATTCGGTTCTGCCGCAGACCACCAGCATTCTGCGGACCAGCCGGATCGTCCTGACGACCGCAGCCGACAAGAACGCGGGAATCAAGGTGGCCACCGGCAACCTCGACCGCACGTTCACCGGGGTGAACAAGATGGTCGACGGCTACCGCCGGCTGGTTGATCAAACGCCGCAGACACTGTCGGCCACCGACAATCTGTTCACCGACAACTCCGACACCATGGTCGGATTGTTAACCAGCATGGCCACCGCGTCGCAGCTGCTGTATGTGCGGGTGCCTGCCCTCAACGCGCTGTTCCCGGACTACCGCGGGTCCCTCCTCGACGCGTGGGCCACCGTCATGCACGACCACGGCCTGTGGGCGACCGCCGACATCTACCCGCGCTACGCATGCGACTACGGCACGCCACGGCGGCCGGCATCGTCGGCCGACTACCCCGAGCCCTACCTGTACACCTACTGCCGCGACGACGACCCCGCCGTATTGATCCGCGGCGCGAAGAACGCACCACGCCCGGCCGGCGACGACACCGCCGGTCCCCCGCCAGGTGCCGACCTGGGTGCGACCACCGACCCGACACCCAAGGGCCGCTACACCATTCCGACCCCGTATGGCGGCCCGGTGCTGCCGATCGAACCGCCGAGTTGAGGAAATTGCGATGACCGTGACCAGTGAAGCCGAACCCGATACCGACGTGGAACCCGACGTCGATGCGGAGGTCGACGCTGTCGACGAGACGGCCCCACGGCGCCGGTGGCCACTGATTCGGCGGGTGCTGTTGGGCGCGTTGATCGTTGGGCTGCTCGGCGGTTCGGGCTTCCTGGGCTGGCAGGCGTGGCAGCAGCACCGCGTCGAGGTGGCGGCGCGGGAGGGTCAGGCGGCGGCTGTGCGTTACGCACAGGTGCTGACGAGCATCGACTCCAACAACGTCGACCAGAACTTCGCCGAGGTACTCAATGGTGCCACCGGTGAATTCAAGGACATGTACTCGCAATCCAGTGCGCAGCTGCGTCAACTGCTGCTGGACAACAAGGCCAGCGCGCACGGCGTGGTGATCGATTCGGCCGTGCAGTCGGCCACCCCCGACCAGGTCGTGGTGCTGATATTCGTCGACCAGACGGTGGCCAACAAGGCCGCTCCGGATCCGCGGGTGGACCGCAGCCGGGTCAAGATGACGCTGGAGAAGGTCGACGGCATGTGGCGGGCCAGCAAAGTCCAACTGCCCTGAATAGCATGCGCATTCGTGTGTTTTCTGTGCTATCGGTCGTGGCGGCGATAGCCGGCGCACCGGTGGCCGGCGCCTCGGCACCGGACTTCTGCTCGAGCCTCGGGGCCGACTGGGACGGCGCGTACTGCCACACCTCGGTGTTGTCGGAACGCAAGGCCGTCCGCGATATCAAGGTGGCGGTGCCCGGCGATCTCGTCGACAACCCCGTCACCGGGCCGACGATTCGGGACTACCTGACACAGCTGGTCACCAACTGGCGCGCGGTGGGCGTACACATGGTGGCCGACAGCTTCGGCGAGGAGAACTTCCAGATCCTGCAGCGCGGTGACCTGCTCAGTGTGGTGTTCCACGAGGACTATCACGCCGACGGGCCCAAGTCCAACAATGCTTTTCGCACGTTCACGTGGGATATGGGCCGCGGCGTGCGGGTCGGGCTGGCCGACGTGCTGAAGCCCGGCGTGGACTTGGGGGCGATCGCGTCGCTGGGCGCGCCCTTCATTCAGGATGCGTTGGATCAGGCGCCGCCCGCGCACGAGGCAGGCAGCTATCCGTTCGTGCTCGATCGGTGGGGGCCGGGCACGGTGTATTCCGATGGCTATAAGGCGTGGGCGCTGTCCGGTGACGAACTGATCCTGTACATGCCGGACTATCCGGTGGCCCATGACTCGCCGATCAACTACACCCCGGGCGTCATGCAATGGTCGATGGATGGCGGCACTGTGCAGGCGCACATTCCGCTATCGGCGTTGAGTTCGGTGCTGCGGCCAGAATTCGGCGGAACGTGATCCCGCTAGACCAGCCGCCTGCCGTGGCGGGCGCGCCAGCGCAGGTCGGCCAGCAGCAAATGTGGTCCGGGCTGGCGGAGGAACGACGGCAGGAACCGGTTCACCAGTGCGACGAAGCGGAAGAGCAGTTCGAAGCGTTTCTGCTTGCCGGCGCTCCACTGGAGTCCGAGGGCCTCACGGAACACTGGAGCCAAGAAGCCCGCGGTGAGGAACTTGAGCAAGCCCCGAAATGGTATGCGCAGCAACGGGTTGATCATCTTGAGGTCGATCAGGTCGAGCAGGTAGGCACGGACCGTGTCGTCGAACTGGACACGTTGGCAGGCGGCGTTCCAGTAGTCGTCGAAGGCGGCGCGGGTGGGCGGCCACTGGTCGTCGCTGACCTGAAGGGTGGTGCCGAGCGGCCAGGCCGAACGGTAGAAGCCCTCGGCTTGGTCGGCGGTCATCTCGCCGCGCAGCAGTTGGTAGGTGTCTTCCAGCCCGACGAACAGGCAGGCGGCTACCCACATCTGCAGGTCGCGGTCAAAGGCGTTGTAGCGCAACGGACTTTGGTCGGTGGACTGGACGTGGCGGTGCGCGGAGTTGACGGCCTCGCGGTACAGCCGCTTGTCGTCCTCGGTGCCGATGACCGCGACGGCGATATAGGTGAAAGTGGTGCGGGCCCGCTTCCACGGGTGGATCAGCAGGTTCCCGGAGTCGACCTTGGACTCGACCACGCCGTGGCCGACACCGGGCAGCGACAGCTGCATGATGACGTTGGCGGCCCCGGCCGCGAACGACCAGAAGTCCAGCGCGTCGGCGGCGGTGACGGGTTCGTCGCTCCAGCGGGCGGTGCGTTTGTTAATCGCGATACGTGTCGTGGCGGTGGTCAACGATGACGTCGGCATGCAGACATCTCCCCTTGTCTAGCTTTATTAAGCCTGCCACAGAGCTGAGCCGGGCAGCAAGAAGAAGTGAATATTGGTTCTCACGCCGAAGCAGACCTTCGGCGTGGCAGGCGAGGAGCGACTAGCGTGGAATCCGTGTCAGAAGGCGAACCCGCTGTTCGGCGCCGACCCAAGGACCGCAAGGCGCAGATAGCGCGCGCGTCGACAGATGCGTTCGGGTCACAGGGGTACCACGCGGTCAGCATGGAGGACATCGCCGCGCGCGTCGGCATCACACCCGCCGCGCTGTATCGCCACTCCCCAAGCAAGTACGACCTGTTCCGCGACGCAGTGCTGGGGCTGGGCCAGATGCTGGTCGACACCACCGCGTTCGCCGACGACACGGACGGCGACCCGGCAATGACCTTGCAGGCGTTGACCGCTACCTTGGTCGACGCGACGATCGCCAATCGCGCGGCTGGTGGGCTGTATCGCTGGGAAGCGCGCTATCTGAAAGAAGTTGACCGCGGGATCCTGGTCCACCAACTCAAAGTGGTGAACGAGCGCTTGCATCGTCCGTTGCTGAAGCTGAGGCCGAAATTGCGGCCCAACCAGGCGTGGACACTCTCGGCGGCGGCTCTCACCGTCATCGGTAGCATCACCGATCACTCCAATCCGCTTGCGGTAGCCGATATCCGGACTTCTCTGTGCACGATGACGGGTGATGTTCTGGCTGCCGAGTTGCCTGCCGGGCGGCGCGGGGGTGCTCCGCGTCCCACGCCGCTGATTGTCGGCGCCGAGGCCGGGATGTACGAGCACGTGCTGTTCGAGTCGGTCCGGTTGTTCTACGAGAACGGTTACCGCAACACGAGCATGGAGGACATCGCGTCGGCGGTCGGCATTCAGGCGTCGGGGCTGTACCGGTCATTCCCGGGCAAGGCCGACATCCTTGCGCTGGCGTATCGGCGTGCGGCCGATAGGCATTCGTCCGATACCGCGGATGCGTTGTCGCGCAACTCCGATCCGGAGGAGGCCCTCGACGACGTGGTCGATGAGTACCTCGGCCGGGTGATGGAGTGGCCGGACCTGCCGTACGTGTATTTCACAGAGCGGCACAATGTTCCGGACGCGGACCTTCGCGTGCTGGAGACCATCGAGTCCTCGACGATGGATGCGTGGGCGCGCCTGGTGACGGCGGCGCGGCCGGAGATGAAGATCGGTGCCGCGCGGTATGCGGTGGGCGCGGCGTTCGCGTTGACGGTGGACTTCCGGCGGTTGTTCGCCCGCGAGGCCGGGCCTGAGTCGGTGGCGACGATCCGGCGGCTGATGGAGGTCACGCTGCTGGGCCGGCCTGCGCGGAGGCGGCGCTGACTGTGCGGTTCCCCGGCGCCCCACATGACACTTTGGGGGCTCCGAGTCTGCGGTGAGCGCATCGAGACTGCATACAGATCGTCATTTCTCGCAGAATCGCGATCTGAGCGCAGTCTCGATGAAGAGTTACCAGACGCGGATGTAGTCGATCAGCATGTTGGCCGGGTAGCTGCCGCCGGTCGGATCGCCGCCGCCGGAGCCGGCGACCGCGAGGTCGAACACCGGCATCAGCGTGTAACCCGGATCGTTGAACTGCCAGTCCGGAAGTGAACGAGCCGGAACGTTGAAGTAGGGCGCGGCGCCGTCCTTGGAGAAGCTCATGCCGGCGTCGTCCCACACCACGCGCCAGGTGTGCCAGGCACTGTCGACGGAGATGGTCTGGCTGACGTGTTCGCCGCCGTTGAGCTTGGCGTGCACGGCGGTGCCGGGAGCCCACTTGCCGTTGCCGTACCACTCCATGACGTCGACTTCGCCGCCGTTGACGGGGCTCTCATTGGACAGGTAGAACGCGGGCCAGCACCCGGGGGTCAGGCAGTCCATCTTCATGCGGGCTTCCCAGGTGTGGCCAATGCCGCCCTGCCACTTACCGAAGATCTTGCCGCTGTAGTAGGTGGGGCCGTCTTTGGCTGCGTGGAAGACGAGGTTGGAGTTGCCGTCGAGGTAGACGTTGCGGCGGTCGTCGCGATATTGGCCGACGTTCTGGGGCAGCTCCCAGAAGGTCGGGTCTTCCATCGATTCGCGGGCCAACGCGGTGGTCCACTTCGACGGGTCGGGAGCCGAGCCGGCGGGGCCATCGAACTCGTCGTGAAAGATGTAGTTCTGCGGGGCCGGGGCCTCTGGGACGGGCGCGGTCGGTGCGGCGCCGGCCTGCGGGATCTTGGTGGCGGCGACCAGCAAGCCGAGGCCGGTGGTCATGAGCATCTGGCGACGATCCATCACCCCATGAAAGCCGCTGCGTTGGACGGGGCGCAACCTTGCGGTCGGCTGCGAGGACGATCTGACGCTCTTGACAATTCCTGAGAGCAGGCTTAGGAACAGTCGTATGGCCGGGGGCGGAACATCGGAATTGGCGTTTGGCTGGGAGCGGGTGCCGTCTCGCTCGGCGTGGGCGCCGCGATCGCAGGTGGTTGCGGCATCGCCAATGCGGATGCCGACACCAACCATTCGACTGCGGGTGCCGCTTCTGCGCACTCGTCGGCGTCGGGCACAACCACAGGTCCCGCGAAAAAGCGCCAGGCAGCCGATGCCGAACGCGGCAGTGTCGGCCGAACCAACCGGACGATCGCCACGGCGCGGGCGGCCGCTACGAAATCAACGGCAGCCCCGACACCGACTCTGAGGTCGGTGCAGCGCTTCACTCAAGAGGCCATCAACGCCCTGGTTCCGGTGATCAACAACACCCCGATTCGCAATCTGCTCAACATCGTTGACCCGCCGAGCGGGCCCGGAGCGACCGTGCTCCGACTACCGCAGCACCCGGTCAGCATGGTGTACAGCGCCGACGGCACCCGTGCGTTCGTCCTGACGGCCCCACCGGGCAGCGGAGGGCTGATCGGGCCGTACTATCCGCCGTCATTCGGCGTCGTCACCGAAATCAACACCAAAAACCAGACCGTGGTCGGTGTGCCGGTGATCGTCGAGGGCACGCCCAACGGGATCTACTACAACTCTCCCGACCCAATCGTGGTGAGCGAAGACGGAACTCGTGCATTCGTGACGACCTCGAGTGGGGTGACTGTGCTCGACACGGCCCACTGCACTGTCGTCGGAACTCCGATTTCCGTTGGCGGAAGCTTCACACTTGTCCCGGGCACTACCAAGGGCTACCTGATCGGCTCTGGCTCTGACAGCACCGGCCAAGCCACGACCACCATCACTCCGATCGACGGCAGCGACGGGACCGTCGCGGGCGATGCGCTTGTCCTCGAGGGCGTTCCGGCGGGTGCTATCGCTTACAGTCCGGACGGCAAGCGCGCCTACTTCACCACCGCAGCCGGTGCCACCGCCGTGACCATAGTCGACACCGTCGGCGATACCACCGTCGGTCAGCCCATGGTGCTCGACGGCTACCCGATCGGCGGGTTGGTTCTCAGCCCAGACGGCACCCGAGCCAGTCAAACCACCGTTTTGGGCGATGACACCATCGTCACGGTGATCGATCCGGTCGGTGGGGCGATCGTCGGCCAACCAGTCGCCATACAGGGCACCCCCGTCCTTGAATCTCCAACCGGTTCCGACGGGATCGGCGTCATGTTCAGCGCCAACGGAACTCGGATCAACCGGATCGTGCAGCGAGATACCAGCACGGTTCTTACGGTCATCGACGCCTCGGACGCAACCATCGTCGGGATTCCAGTTGTGTTGCCCGGCAAGAGATATCTATCGACCACAGCGGTGGTCCCCGATCCGACTGGGTCGGCGGTGTACGTCTTGGCCGACAACGAAGTCCCCTATGGGGTTCCAGCGACCAGCGTCGCGGCAGTCGTCGACTCCTCCAACAGCACCCTCGTCGGAACACCGGTGACCCTGCAGGGATCCCCCGTCAGCGATAACCCGCTGGCGGTAAGCCCGGACGGCACACACGTCTACCAGACCACGGTCTTGTCGTCGGTAACCCTGCCCTATACAGCATTCGTCTATACCGTCAGCGTCGAGAGCACCCTCGTCGGAACACCGGTGACCATTACCGACATCGGGAACTACGGAACCCTCCCGCCGGTGGTGAAGCCCGACGGTTCGCACGTCTATCAGGCGACCCAGAACGTCCGGTACAAGCCGTCAGTGACCGTCATCGACGCGGCCACTGGCTCCACCGTGAAGAGCCCCTTCACGCGGCCCGCACTGGCCCAGGGTCTGACCTTCGCACCCGGCGGGGCGCACGCGTATGCGCTCACCGGTATCTACGGCGGGTGGCCGACGCCGTTCAGCACGCACCTGGCTGTGTTCAACGCTTCGAAGATTTAGTGCCGCTGGCGGGCGTGCGGTCGTACCGTTGGTCCGTGGACAAGTCAGCGGCGATCACACCGGCGCCTCCGCCGGACGCGATCATGCGGGCCGTCAACCCGCTTATGCGGTATCTGTTGCGCACCCCGCTCGCCGGCGGGCTGGGTAAGCAATTCATGGTGCTGTCGTTCAAGGGACGCAAGACCGGTCGGGAGTTCGTGGTGCCGGTCTCTGCGCATCACATCGACGGCGATCTGTATGCGTTGATCGGGAGCGTGTGGAAGCTGAACTTTCGCGGCGGAGCCTCGGCGTCGGTGTTGTACGACGGCCGCGAGACGGCGATGCGTGGCGAGCTGATCGAGGATCGTGAGCAGACGGTGTCGCTGTTTCATCGGTGCGCCTCGGCGTATGGGGTGAAGCGGGCGCAGCGGATGATGGGGCTGCAGTTCCGAGATGACCGGATCCCTTCTGTGGAGGAGTTCCGCGAGGCGATCGAGGTGAACAAGCTGGCGGCGATCCGGTTCACAGCCGTTTAGTTAGGTTGCGGGACTTCGGTTTCGGGCTCGGTCTGATGTCCGATCGCGCCGAAGACCGCGACCGCGACCGCACCGGCGACGGCCCCGACGAATCCGAGGGCAACTACCCAGCCGAGCCCGGGCCGGGAGCTGTCGCCGAGGAACGCCACGCCGACGATTCCGGGGACCACCGTCTCCCCGACGACGAGGGCCGCGGTCGCCCCGTTCACCGAGCCGAGTTGCAGCGCCACGGTGTGCAGGTAGAAGCCGCCGACGCCGGCGATGGCGACGGTCCACGCCGCCGGGTCGGCCAGCACGACCCACGGTTGTAGCGGCTCAACACCATCGAGCACCCGAACACCGATCGCGAGCATGCCGAACAGCACACCCGCGATCAGTCCGGCCATGACGGCACTGCGCGACCCGAGGATGCGGGTGAGTGCGATCCCGCCGAGCAAGATCAGCACCGACACCGCCAGCACGATCCAGTGGACGACGCGTTCTGGGTCCACCGCGCCACGCTCCCCGGAGCCGAGGCCGAGGACGAACAGCGAGGCGATGACCGCGACGATGGCGATCCAGTCGCGGCTGCGTAATCCGATGCCGAGGACGGCGATCCCGAGCACCGCGGTGACGACCAGGTTGGCGCTGATGATCGTCTGCGACAAGAACAGTGGAATCAGCCGCGCCGAGACCGCGCTGCCGACGAAGCCGACGACGTCCAAGACGATCCCAACGATGAACGCTGCGGTGACCGCGGCATGCAGAGTGGAGCGCAGGGTCGGTCCGCCGGTGGCGGTGACGTGTCCGATCGCGCCGCGGTCACGGGCCGCGGCTGCTGACCGGCGCGCCCCATAGGCCTGCAGGACCGAGGAGACCCCGTAGCCGACGCAGGCCAGCAAGGCTGCCAGGACACCGATCATCACCGCTTGAGGCTATCGGCCAGTGCGGCGGATGCGGTGGGGTTACGCGCCAGCGCACACCTGCGAGTCGCGGATGGTGGTGCCGTAGACGTTGGCGGTGGCGATGTGCGCGTTGAGCTGACCCGACGGCAGCTTGTGCTTCATGTTGTCGCTGATCTGGGTGAGCTGATACCAGAGATGGAACATCGAATCCCCGTTGTAGACAGGCGAATACTCGCTCTTGTCGGGATAGTTCACAATGAAGAGGGTGTGCGCGCGGGGGTCGAGGAAGGCCGCGGACTGGTCGAGGTTGGCTTCGATGGCGTTGGCGGCTTGTTGAACACCGGGGGCTTGGTAGTTGTCGTGCTGTGCGTCGAGGAAGTGCTGGAAGCCGAATACTTGGCTCATCAGCGGGTCGTACTGCGCGTTGAACCATTGGCAGGAGTCGCGCATGGCGGTGACCTGCTCGGGGGTGACGCGGTTCTGCCAGAGGTTGTAGGGATAGACGACCGTGTTGGGCTGCCAGTCGGATTCGTGCGGGGCGAATTGAGGCAGCGACGGGGTTGGGTTGTCGGCGTGGGCAATTGGCGCGGTTAGTGCTGCCGCGATGAGTGCCGCCGCGAGTGTGAACCCCTTGTGCATGACCAAGTCTCCCGTGTGACAACTGGCGTTGTCCAGGGGTTCGGGCGACCTAACGTGGCTTATGCCGGCGGCGGGGTGCCGATGAGGACGGCGGTCATGCGGTAGCCGTCGGGGCCGGCTTTCCAGGCGTGGTCGACGCCGGTCATGACGACCATGTCGCCGGCCTCGATGCGGTGCGCGCCGTCGTCGAGGATGAGGTCGACGCTTCCGCTGAGCACGAGCTCGAGGTCGAGGGTGTCGGTGTGGTGCTTGGGGGTCTCGGTGTTGGCGCCTTGGTCGACGACCATCCAGCGGACGTGGCCCGGCTCGAGGTACTGGTCGATCAGGTCGGCGTTGCCGGTTGGGCGGGCCGGTGGTGGAGTCTGTGTCGTGTTGAAGGGAATGGCGATGCCGAATCCGGGTGCGACGGAGTTGATTTCAACCTCGTCGCTGCTGACGATGCAGGACTTGCCGTCAGCGTCGACTCCGGTGATGAACAGTCGCATGGGCTGCCTTCCACTTGTGGTGGTGTCAGCGTAGTCGGCCACACCGCAGGCGACGCCGATTGCGTCAGCGCAGCGAGTACCGGATCGGCAGGTGCTTGAGCCCACCGACGAAGATCGTCGAAATGAATTCCGGCTCACCGGCCAGCTCGATGGACTCCAGTCGCGGCAGCAGCTCGGTGAAGAAGCTGTTGATCTCCATCCGCGCCAGGGCCGCACCAAGGCAGAAGTGGACGCCATACCCGAACGACAGGTGCTTGTTCGGGTCGCGTCCGACGTCGAATGTGGCCGGCTGGTCGAAGATTTCCTCGTCCCGGTTGGCCGAGACGTAGGACAGCAGCACCGACTCGCCCTTGCTGATCGGGACGCCGCGCACTTCGGTATCGGCGGTGGCGGTGCGCATGAACTCCTTGACCGGGGCGGTCCAGCGGATGATCTCCTCGACCGCGGTGCCCATCAGCTCGGGCTGTGCCTTGAGCCGGGCGAGCTGGTCCTGGTGCTCGATGAGAGCGAGCAGACCACCTGAGATCGCGGCGCTGGTGGTGTCGTGGCCGGCGCTGGCGACGATCACGTAGTACGACAGGCAGTCGATGTCGTTGAGGAATTCGCCGTCGAGCTTGGCGTTGGCGATCGCCGAGGCGAGGTCTTCAGTCGGGTTGGCCCTGCGCGCGGCGGTGAGGGCGGTGAAGTATTGGAAGAAGTCGAGGATGACCGCGTGCAACTCCTCCGGGTCCTTGCCGCGACTGAGCTCGTCATCGTCGCCGCCGAACAACTCCTGGGTGAGCTTGAGCATGCGACCGAAGTCAGATTCCGGCAGACCGAGCAGCGACAAGATGACATAGAGCGGGAAGTTGACGGCGACCTCTTGAACGAAGTCGCACTCGGGACCCTTCTCGACCATCTTGTCGACGTAGATCTTGGCCAGTTCGTCGACACGAGTCTTCAAGGCGCGCATGGCCTTCGGCCGGAACCAGTCGGCACCGATCTTGCGGATGTCGCGATGCAGCGGGTCGTCCATGTGGATGAGCGTGCGCAGGCCACCGCCGGCAGCGAGATTGGCCGCCGACAAATCGTCGGTCGCGGCGGTCTGCAGCATCGGGCGGGGAGCGTTGATCCACAGCTCGTTGGCGCGTTCGATCGCCATCACGTCGGCGTGCTTGGCGATGGCCCAGAACGGCCGATAGTCGGGCACCTCGACGTAGGACACCGGGGCGTGCTCGCGCAGGTGAGCCAGGGCCTTCTGCAGCCGGGCCTCTTCTGCGTAGGCGCGCGGCTCGGCCAGAACCTTGGCGGCGTCGTCGACGATCGAACTGGTCATGCATCCTCGCTCACACGGACTTGACGGGTGTCAATAAGCGAGCTTATGTGGTCGGGGTCGCGTCCGGTAATCGGGGGTCGCGCCTTGGGAGCGCGCGGCGGCCGCTTGTCCGCAGCGAACTCGATGCGACGAGGCGTCCGACGGCGAATCGTGGGACCGCGACGCGACCGCTTGTTGCCTAAACTGGTTCTGTGCACCGCTGTCGTCCTCATCAAGGCCAGCGCTGAGGGACGTTCGTGGGATCGGAATCAGCTACCACCCGCACCAAGCGACGCGGCCGACCCGTCGGCGGCGGCAACCAACCTGAGGAGGCACAGCGCCTCCTGCTCGACGCTGCGGAACACGCACTCGCCAACTACGGATACCGAGCCGCGACGATGGACGCCATCGCCCGGGAAGCCAGCTACACCCCGAACCATGATGTACCGGCAATTCGCCAACCGCGGGGAACTCTTCGAAGCCTTGCTGCGGCGCGCGACCGGCCGAGTGGTCAAACGACTCATCAACAGAGTGGGCCCCGAACCAGATGGCGCCGAGATGCTCACCGAGGCCTACGTGATCATCGCCACCGAGCTAGTCGCCGAACCTCTCTACAAGATCTTCGCCCAACAGGCCGGCACGAGCGGCGTGGCGGTCCTGCTGACAAACGCTGCGCCGTATATCGACTATGTGGAGTGCTGGTCGCCCAGTTCGCCGGAGATGCACTGCGGCAAGGGCTTCGAATCCGAGACGTCGCCCAGTTCTCCCTGACGATCGCAATGAATTTCGTGCTGGGCATGGTTCCGGGATCGGACGACCCGGCCGCGGCGCGCATACGTGGCGGCGTTCGTGCTGCCCGCCGTCCTGGCTCGTCCACCGCAATCAGTGGACAGATCGGGGCGCTGATCCGCGGTGCTCGATGATGCGGTGGGACGCCTCGTGTCTAACCATCCGGGCCGAGTTCTTCAGCCCGAAATGAGTCAGCAACTGCAGCCGCAGTGGGAGCCGATCGGATCCGGCTCGTCGGGGTTATCGAGTCGTCACCGCTTCGATGCCGCGCAGCTGCAGGACTTCCCGGAGGACTTCTCTGTGGTGCGGATCGAAGATCGAGATCGCCTAGCAGATCGGCAACGCCGCGCCCGCGGTTTGGCGTCCACGGCTGCCCGGCGAATTTGGCACCACATCGGGTGAACCACATCCGTGCGCAGTTGTCAGACGAGCGTGCGGATGACGTGCTCGACCTGACACTCAAGGAGAGTCTTCTCCTAGTCCCCGAGTCTTCGATGTCCGATCGACGTCGAACACCGCATCGGGAGCGTTTAGGACGGACGCGCCTAGGGTTTCCCCGAGATCACCGCGGGCGGCGGCCCTTTGGGTTACGGGCCCGCTCTGAGCTTTCTTCTATCGGGACTCGTTCGTCAGCCCTGATCCCAGCCATCACCGTCCTCGCCGTAGTCCACGACGATTTCCTCACCACTGAATTCCAAGGATTGGCTGCCATAGAGGCGGGTGAGGTCCCACTCGTTGATCCACCGCCGCACATACAATCGCATCGGCTGGTGGCGCCGGAAATCGATCTCGAGATCCGGCGCATCCCAGTGATACGCGTTGGAGTGTGCGACCCGCAGGACGTTGTGGGCGGACTTCAAGTGTTCGCGCGAGATCTCATGAACGCGTAGCGCGTTGTCGATGGATTCCATGCCTCGGACGGCGAAGGGAACGTCTTCGAAGTCCTCGGCGCGTCGGCCCTCTTTGAGTAGCTCCGGGACGCTCCACCGGTCACCGCGCCCGTCAAGTACGGTGGGACCGAAGTCGTTGATGACGGTCGCGACCACGGCTGTCCCGGCGATGCGGTGCTCGGGTCGCAGCCCGAGCCAGCGTCCGAGCTGCGCGTAGGCGCGAGCGCGCGAGATAAGCCCGTACTTGGAGACAAGCTCAGCCTCGTCGAGGAAGACCACCCAGCCTCGGAAACCGTGTACCTGGCACAGATGCGACAAGAACCGAGCTGTCTGCCAGGGACGCTGCGCAGCCCGGACGGCCTCGACTGGGCAACTTGTCAGCCCGGCCGCGGCGAGCTGTCTTTTGATCTCCGAGATCTGGACCGTCTCCCCCGACCAGTACCGAAACAACAAGTCGATGATGGACAGGTCGGCTCCCGAGGATGCCCGAAGCTCGAGCAGAGAGCGGAACGTAATCGATATCTTGGACCTGCGGCTCCCGCACCACCCCGTAAAATCGTGGAACGCGGGTCGATCCGTCCCGAGCCGCATCGCTATGTCCATTAGCAGCCCGTCGCTGACATCCTTCGCCTGCATCGTCCGGGCAGCCGCCTGCACAACCTTCGCCGGCACATGGAGGGGCGTTTCCTTGCTGATCGAGACCTTGCTTGAGACATAGTTGGCGGCCAGGGCCCGCTGGTGTAGCTCCTCGACCAAGTGGGACTTGCCGGTCCCGAATCCGCCCGATATCACGAATCCCGTGGAAGCAGCAGCCTCCATTTCGGCGGCGTGACCGAGCTTCTCGTCGAACGCCGAGATAATATCGGTTTGATTGCTGCCCAGGGCTCTAACCGCATCTCCGTTAGGAACCCCGGCCCGAAGTGCCTCGATTGCGCGGCGGTCTGACACCGAACCTGGCGTGGTCATACTGCGATCGTCATTTTGGCGGCCTTGGACGACAGGAGGACCATATTAGCCAGTGGATTGGGCAGGGTCGCTTCAGCGAAGCTGCTTACCCGGTGCTGCAGCGCTTGGTAATAACCCATTCCACGTCCGGTGGGATCAATCGACAAGAACTCTGAGGGCATGGCGAAGACGATCATGACATTGTGCATTTCATCGGTGTCGTCGATGAACTCGCGCATAACCTCATATGCGTCGGATAACGCCGCCCGGGCGTAGAAGACATAGCCATCCCGCGGGTTCTTAGGCCATCCCAGCCTTTCGGCGTTCACATACAGGATTGATCCGTTCCGACCCGCCGCCGGCAGCCAGGTCAGCACAGAACGCAGAAGTGCGCGCGCGTTGTAGCGACTTACCTTCTGAACTATTCCGAACTCCCTGAGCTCTGTGATCCTCGAGACCTTGCCGTCAAGCCAGCGGCCGACCAGATCAACCGCGGTCCCGAATTCGTCGCCTCGAAGGGTCTCGGCGGCCATTGCACTCAGGGCGTAGCGCAGATCACGGACGACACGCCGGTCTGAAAGTATCTGCGCCCTGATCCTCTGATTGAGCAGAGCCACAACGTCGGCTGGAATGAGGTCGTTCACTCTAGCCACGTCGTTTAAGACGAATGAGGTGGCGTCCGCCGGCATGTCGAAGCCTTCGCGCACGATCGCTGCGATCAGAAACTCCGTGATGACTGAGCGCAAGTCGAGTTGGCGGGCAACGGCACTCAGCAGATCGTTGGTGTAGTGGATACGCCTCTCCGCGGAGTCGACGTTGAAAAAGAACAGGTTCGAGTCGGCGGCCAGCTGCTCCAGCACGTCGCCGATGAGTGTTATGTCCCTGTGGGTATCACCGACCACGAAACGCACGAGGGCCCCGCCCTCACCGACGAACTCGACCAGGTCGCCCGCCACGACCGTCACCCAGTCTTCCGGATGAAGCGGGATCATTGTGTCGAACTCCCCTCGAACTCGACCATCAGATATCTACGGTTATCGCCGTCGCGGGTGAAGAACAAGTTGTCCGGGCGGTTCGCTGGCGGAAAGTACAACTGGCTGCTTGCAGGTCCGTCCGCCTCCGCCAGGCGATGAACGGAGTAAAGGAACTCGGCCTTCGTGAACGCTCTCCGACGAGGCCCCTTCTTCGCGCTCGGTTGGAGTGCGAGCAGATCATAGACAACGTCGAGATTGATCGATTGTCCGGGAGCGCCGGTCTTCTGTAACAGCTTTCGCACCTGCTGGAGGAGATCCGCGAACTGCGTCGGCTCAAACGGCTCGCTGACCGTCGAATGGATAATGTCAGCCACAATAGACGGCCGAAGGGTGTCCAGCGGGTCCCCGTTGACGATGACGTCGATGAATCCCTTCTTGTTCGGCCCCACCTTGAACCATGCCGGATAGACCAAGCAGTACGGCGCCTGTCGCGCGTCGACCGCGATACCACGCTTTGCCAGGGCCGCCACGAGTTCCTCGGTGTAGCGGTCGACGCTTGCACCCGCGCCGTCGACCCCGATCGTCTCCGCCAGCACTCGGAGTTGAACAAGAGCGGCAGACAGCTCGCTCACGCTCTCCGCGGCGCGCTTGATCTGGCTCGAGGCCGACGACAGACTTCCACGCGAGGCACCCTCACCCAGCGCGTTGAGCATCGTGCGGATATTCCCGGCGAGGTGAGCGCTCGAGCGGGCCGCGTCCGTAAGCACGTCCATCCGCTGCTCGACCGAGGAGCCGACGGACGTTGGCGGTGGGGCGGCCTCCGACGTCTCAAACAGACCCGCCTCCCCTACTGGCTCCATGAGATCTCCCTTTGCGTTCGCTGGCGAAACCAACTGCTAACCGAAATCTGTCGCCCGGGTTCTATACGATGCCGGCTGTATATCTAAAACGTGGCGGGTTGGGGGTGCAGGTATGCCGATCGGCGACTGGGAGGGCACCGACTCAGATCTGGCGAGGTACCTCCTCGACTCAAACGAACGCAGTTTGCAGTCCTATCAGTCCAAGCCCGAGTGGATCGAGGAGCACGCGCGCATCGAGCAGGGCATCGCCGAGGGCGGTTACGGCCACCGGCAGGTCTACGAGCTCGTGCAGAACGGGGCCGACGCGATGGTCCATCGCTCGGGAGGTCGGATCGAAGTCATCCTGACGGACACCCACCTGTACTGCGCGAACGAAGGCGATCCGATCGACCGGCCCGGGCTAGAGGCTCTACTCGCGTCGAACATGTCCCGCAAGCGAGGAGACGAGATCGGCCGGTTCGGGTTGGGATTTAAGTCCGTCCTGGCCGTGACCGATACTCCCGAGTTCTTCTCCAAGCCGGTAACCCTGCGTTTCAGCCGGGAATTCTCCGAAGCCCAGATCATCAGTCGAATCCCCGCCGCGCGGGGCATCCCTCTGCCGATCCTTCGCCTCGGCCAGCCGTTGGATGTCGCCACCGAAGCACAGTCCGATCCCGTGCTTGCGGAATTGATCGACTGGAGTGCGACGGTCGTGCGGCTGCGACGCGAACCGGCACGCGACACGTCCTGGCTGACAACCGATTTGACCGACTTTCCCGCCGAGTTTCTCCTGTTCACGCGGCACGTGAGTCGTTTGGTTCTGGACGATCGCACATCGGGACTCACGCGAACCATTACCGTCCAGCGCGGCGGCGACGAGGTCCGCCTCGTCGAAGGGCAGCGAGACCAGCGGTGGCAGGTCTTTCAGAAGGTCGTCGAACCAACCCGCGAAGCCAGAATCGATGGCGGAGTGCGGGCCGAGCGGGATCGACTGCCCATCGACTGGGCCGTGCCCACCTCAGGTCCCTCAGCGATCGGAAAGTTCTGGGCGTTCTTTCCTACCACCTTCGAAACCACACTGTCCGGGATCCTCAATGCGCCGTGGAAGACCAACCCCGACCGCGAGAATCTGCTCGTCGGCGCGTTCAACGAATTCCTCATCGATGCGGCCACCGAACTCGTGGTCGACAAACTCCAACAGGTCACCTCGATGGATGACCCGGGCCGCCACCTTGATCGCATGCCGGCCCGCGGGCGTGAGGCGAGGACATGGGCTGACCGCCGAATCACCGCCGGTGTCTACGAACTCGCTGCGCAGCGAGCCTCCCTTCCCGATCAGCGCGGCCAGCTCACCTTCCCCAAGGATCTGCGCCTGCATCCCGAGCGGATCCCGACCGAAGCGCTCGAACTGTGGTGCTCATTTCCGTTCAGGCCGCACCAATGGGTCCACCCTTCCGTCGAGACCCGTGACCGGCGCCCTCGAGTTGAGCGCCTGCTAGAAACCGCCCGCCGCGACGGGGACGACGAGTCTGTTGCGATCGCTAACTACCGCGAATGGCTCGAGGCGCTGGCTGCCCCCGGAAGTGCTGAGGCATCAGCCGCCGCGCTTGCCGTCGCTCGGCTTCTGCAGGCTCATCTCTCGCCTGTCGACTTCAACGAGGTAAAGCAAGCGCACATCGTGCTCTCGGCGCCGGGGCAACTGGTGGCTGCCGACCCGAGTCGGGTCTTCATTGGTGGCCATCCCGACGTGGCAGGAACCGTCGCCGTCCATCCGGGCCTCCTGAAGGACACGTTCGCCGAGCAGACCCTGCGAGACACGTTCGGGATCGTCGACGTCGACCGATTCGCCGAATTCGCCGCGTACGTCGCGACCGCTGTGGATGACAACGCCTACTGGGACGGTCTCTGGGAGCGGGCCGAGCTCCTTCCCGCCGACGAGGCCGCAGATGTCATCCTCCGTTACCACCGGAGCGGGGACGTTCAGATACGCACGATCGCAGGATCATTCAGGCCGATGCATTCGGTGCTTCTTACCGGCCCCGTCGTCCACGCCGACGCCGACGCCGACCACACCATCGACGAAGGCTGGCACTCGACCACCCTGGCCTTGCTGAAGGCGCTGGGAGCAACAGATGTCCCGAGACCCGATCGCGAGGGATTCGCCGATCCGCCGCCCTGGTTTTCCGACTACCTCGACGCAGTCCGAATCGCGTTCAAAGCTGAGGGGCAGACCGTGCGCGCCAATACCGCGGTCGAATCGGACCACACGGGCATACCGACCCACATCGAGATGCTGGCAAGCCTGAGTGAGGAAGCGCGAGCGCGGCTGACCGCGGAATTAATCAGGCTTCCCACCACCCGGCAATCGTGGAGCTGGCGTGCCGGCGGCGGCCACCAACATCCGTCGCTCGAATTCCCCTCGCCCGCTGCGTGGATGGTGAAACATCACGGCACGCTGCTCACCACCCAGGGACCCCGTCCTGTGCCGACCGCCGTGTCCGCTTCGCTCACCGCGTTTGGTCGGCTACTGCCGGTCAGCAGACTGTCCGCCGAGGTCACCTCGATTCTCGAGCTACCCGAGAACGTCGGCGACACCCCGACCGCGGTTCTCAACGAGGCAATGGGTCTACTCGCCGACGAGACCGACGACGATCTGATCGGCCGGTTTATCTCCGCCGTCGCCGACCTGCTGGCGGCTCCCGAGTCGCTTCGATGCCGCGTCGGGCGTGCTCACCGCAACTGCCCGCCCACCGAGGTCACCGCGATGGTCAGCAGTGAGCTCACCCCCAGCTTCGAAAGATCGACACGCCCATCGTGGTGGTGCCTCATGAAGATGACGTCGAACGACTCGCCAAGCGCTGGGGCCTTCGCCGAACCGGCGATTTGGTCACCCAGGAGATCGGATTCCAGCTCAGCTCCGCGGAAGTCCCGCTGATCGACGAGTTCCCGAACCTGCGTCTGTTGCTGACGGACGCCCACCGAAAGGCGACGCTACTGCGCTGCACAGAGCTGACGCTCACCACGCGGGCCGCAGGCGGACAAACCACCGACGCGCGCGACCGGATCTTCGACGGAGCACGTGTCTATTGGCTGATCCACGACCTCGCTGATCCTCATCGCGAGGATGCGCAACTTCTGAATTACATCTCAGAGCAACTGCAACTAAAGCTCACCGACACGCAGATCGCCGCACTGGTGAAAAACCGCGAAGACGAAGAGCAGCGTCGGCTCAGACAATTGATTCGTCACCAGACCAATGACGTCGACCGCCTGTTGACATGCCTGGGCGCCGACGTTCTACGGCGTTATGTGCCGAGCTCGCTGATAGACGCCGCCCAGGAGCAGGGTCACGAGCCCGATGACCGTACGCTGGCCGAAATGGCCTTGGCCGTCCATGGCGTCGAGATCCTGCGCGAGGCTAGAGGCGATCTGGAAGACCGCCGCCTTCAACCGCCCAGCCAGTGGGCCGGCGGACGCGCGGCCCAGGAGTTCGTGCGTGATCTGGGGTTCGGCCGTGAATACGCGGGCTTTCAGGAGGACCGCCGCGATCAGATCCTCGAGGTTATCGGACCGGTCGACCTCAAGGAACTGCATGACTTCCAGGCCGTGGTGAAGGACAGGTTCAGGGATCTCCTGAGGACCACCGGCGCGATGAAACGCGCGATGCTGTCGCTTCCGACCGGAGCCGGAAAGACCCGGGTCGCCGTACAGAGCCTCGTCGAACACTTCGCCGCCGGCGAGATCGGTGGCCCGGTCCTTTGGGTGGCGCAGAGCGAGGAGTTGTGTGAACAAGCGGTCCAGGCGTGGGCTGAAGTGTGGCGCGCCATGGGTCCGTCGCAGGCACTGACGATCAGCCGCCTGTGGGACGCCAACAGCGCCGAACCCGTCGACGGCGCGCCTCAGGTGGTTGTCGCGACGATCCAGAAGCTCGATGCATCCGTTGTCGAACAGCCGCGCTATGGCTGGCTCGCCGAGGCGGCGGTAGTCGTTGTCGACGAGGCGCATCGCGGCGCCACGACCCCGACGACTACCAGACTGTTCCAGTGGCTTGGCCTGGAAACGCGTGGCATCGACCGCTGCCCGCTCGTGGGGCTTACCGCGACGCCGTTCATCGGCACCAACGTCGAACAAGGCAAGATTCTCGCCCGACGATATGGGAAGAAGCGCCTCGACACCGGCCTGTTCCCCGAAGGCAACACCGAACGATTGATCGCCTTGCTTCAACAGCGGCGCATCCTCTCACGGGTCGATCACCGGACACTCGAGGGCGTGGACATCGACCTCGACGAGAACGAGATGGACGAGCTGAACACGTTCCAGCGGCTGCCGCGGGCAGTCGAGGCCCGGCTCGGCGTCAACGCGGACCGCAACCGCACCCTGGTCAAATCGATCAGAGAGCACCCGACCGACTGGCAAATCCTGCTCTTCTCCGCCTCAGTGGAGCACGCGCGGACCCTGGCGGCCCTGCTCCGCCTCGAGGGGATCACCGCAGCGGCGATCACCGGCGAGACCCGACCCGGCGCCCGCCGCCACTACGTGCAGCAATTCAAGGACCGCAAGATTCGGGTCCTGACCAACTACGGCACCCTCACCACCGGCTTCGACGCACCCGAGGTGCGGGCCGTCTACATCGCCAGACCTACCTATAGCCCGAACCTTTATCTGCAAATGATCGGGCGCGGCCTGCGCGGGCCGATCAACGGTGGTACTGAGCAATGCCTCATCGTCGACGTCAAGGACAACGTCCAGATGTATGGGGGAAGCTCGCGTTCACCGATTTCGAGTATCTATGGGAACCGGATGCCGTTGCCTGATCCCATCGATCTCACCGACGCTCAGCAACAGGTGGCGACAGCCGCGCTCGACGACAGGATGCTGGTGACCGGCGGTCCGGGCACCGGCAAGACCCACACCCTCGTCAGACGAATCGAATCGCTCCTCACTTCCTACGACGAGCTGGCCAACCAGGACATCCTCTCGCTGAGCTTCTCGCGTGCCGCTGTCGGCGAGCTACGCCGCAGGCTCGCGGCGCAGCCCGGCCGCGGGGCACGTGTGCGGAGCAGCACATTCGACTCCTACGCCACCCGACTTCTCGGCTGGTTCGACGAGGAGGCGTTGGAGGGCGCCGACTACGACCGCAGGATCGAGCTCGCGACCGAGCTGGTCCACAGCGGGCGGGCCGACGACGAACTCCATGGGATCCGCCATGTCTGCGTCGATGAGGCTCAGGACCTCACGGGTATTCGGGCGGCGTTCGTCCTCGCTATCCTTTACGCGGTCTCCGGCGGATTCACAGTATTCGCCGACCCGGCGCAGGCCATCTACGACTTCGTCGGTGAGACCGTCGAAGGGCCGCCGTTCACTGAGCGCCTCGAACACGAATTGAAAGGGTCGCTCACTAGCGTCGAGCTGACGGACAACCGACGCACCGCCGATGCAACGCTGCTGGACATCGCCTCACTCGGGGCATTGATCCGCCGATCCGACGCCGACCGCGACTGCGTCATCGACGTCTTCAGCGCCGCAGTCCATGCTCTGCCGTCCGCCGGCGAGATCGGCGACGCCGCCGCAATGCTGGCCGCTGGCGCCGGAACCGCGCTTCTCACCCGACGAAACAGCGAAGCGCTGACTATCTCCGACGCCCTGTACCAGGCTGGTGTCAGCCACCGATTTCGCCGCCGCGCAGACGACCCCGTGATCGGCGGCTGGCTCAGCCGCTTGCGGGCGACCGTCGAGTCCCCCCGGATCGCCGCGGCGGACCTCGAATCGCACTCGTCGGTGCTTCCGTGGGATGCGGAGACGACCTGGGCGGTACTGTCCAAGACGGCTGGCCCCAAGAAGGGCCGGATCAATCTCGACGACATCGCGACGACTCTGTCCAGTGGGCGGGCCCCCGACGAACTCCTCGACACCGCCGACCCCGGTGTGGTGGTGTCCACCATTCACCGCGCCAAGGGACTCGAGTTCGACACCGTGCTGATCGTTCCGTTCGCGATCAAGGACGAGCACTGGCTGCAAGACGCTCGCGTCCTCTACGTCGGGCTGACACGAGCCAAGCGATACCTGCTGTCCCTCAAGGCCGTCGACGATGGTCATTGGAAGTACGGGACATATGCGCGGCGCTGGACACGCATCCGGTGGGCCGGAAGACGGCCCTACACCACCGGAGTGGAGATCAGCGGAGCCGACGCCTCCACCTTCGATCCGACTGGACGGGTCCGCCCCGACGCCGAGGCGCGCCCCCTCATCGACTATCTACACGGGTCGGTTCAGCCGGGGGACCCGGTCACGCTGGTCGGCCGCGACACCGACCCCATGGGCTGGATCTACGATGTCTTCCACAATTCGACGTGGGTCGCGGCCACCACCCTCGCGTTCGGCGATGTCATCACCAGGCGGCTCGGACTGAGCTCCCCTCCTCCCACGATCACCGGTGCCCGGGTAGAGACGGTGGCGACTATGGCACTGGAGGCACCCGTTGCGGATATCCTCGGCCTGTCACATCACCTTGTGCCGACCTGCCGCATCCAGGGAATCGGAAGATGGGGATGAGCCCGTCCTCAGCCTCGAGAGCACCAGGAGGGTCACTTGTCCGGACTTGACGCCAAGTACGCGTTTCGTGATGAGCTCTCCGAGCGGCTGGTCGCCGACCTCGTCGGTCCGACCGGCGGCGATGAAGAGATCATCGACGACGCCCCAATCACCCGCTATGTCAGCGGCATCCTCTACCCGGCTGGCGGCGGCTGGAACGGCGTCGGCAACGCGGCTGCCGACCAGGATGTCGACGTCGGCGACGACTACGACGAGGCCGTCACCCCCGACCCAGCGGTGGCCATGGCCAACGTCAAGAACCCGGCATCAATGGGGCTCACCTTCGCCGTGCGAGCTGGCGGCTGCACACAGATCAAGGTCAGCATCCGAGCGGCCCGCTATGTTCCGCTGCCCCTGGAACCGAGCCGCGACACCCCGCGATGGAAGCGCGTACCACTACGGATCGACCCGGTCGCCATCGACGTCAGCGCCGCGCAGCCGGGCCACCGCACCGATCTTTCCGACGACCTGACCCTGTTCACCCGGATTCGCAAAGCGGACGGCTCGGGAGCCGTCGCGATCACCCTTGTCCTGATAAACGAACGGCGACCCGCCGACCCGTTCGCGGATCGCGACGCCGACGCGCTCTTTCAACCGAAACTGACAGTCGAAGCCGTGGACGGCATCGGCCCCATATTCGTCGACCGCACCACCGCGGCACTCGGTCTCGACGACGACGATGTCCGCTCCAACGACCTGCTGTTCAGCCACGCACCGAACCTCGCGGTCGGCCATGGCTGCTCGGTGACCTGGGACACCGACCATCCGGACTCCGTGAACCGCCTCCAGACCGCGTTCACCCCGTACTACGACCTGTTGCTCGCCGACTCCAACCCCGACATCGACCTGCCCGCCCTCGATATGCGCACTCTGACCCTGAGCAGTCGACAGCAGACCGTGAGGGAGCTGCGGCAGCTGGTGGCCGGATATCGGCAGTGGATAACCGCGAAACAGAGTCAAGTCCCGGCGCTGACCCTCAGCAGGCAGGACACCGCGCGACGGCACCTGCAGGAGTGCGAAACGGCCGCCGACCGGATGCAGGACGGCATCGAGCTGCTCGCTGACCGCGACGACGCCTTCGAGGCGTTCCGCCTGATGAACCAGGCGATGATCGAACAACGTGTGCGGACCGAGCGAATCCTCAAGGGCAAACCGGACCTTCACGCCGATGACATCCCGGCACGGTGGCGACCGTTCCAGCTGGGTTTCATCCTGCTGTGCCTGAAAGGGATCGCCGACGACGATTCTGGGGATCGCAAGATCGCGGATCTGTTGTGGTTTCCCACCGGCGGTGGGAAGACGGAGGCATATCTGGGTCTGATCGCATTCACCATCTTCCTTCGGCGGCTCACCGGCCGCGGCGGCGGCGTCACTGCGCTGATGCGCTACACCCTTCGACTCCTGACCATCCAACAATTCGAACGGGCCACGCTACTCATCTGTTGTTGTGAAGCGATTCGACGAGAGCGCAAAGATCTTGGCTCCGAAGAGATCTCGATCGGGCTCTACGTCGGTCGGGCGGCCACCCCGCTGACACGAAAAGAAGCCGAAACCGCGATCAAAAAGCTTCGCAACAAGCCGACGGCCGTCCCCAAAGAGGGCAACCCGATGCAGTTCCGCAGTTGCCCGTGGTGCGGCACGAAGCTCGACGCTCACAAGTACTGGGTCGGGAGCGCCCCGCCGCGTATGAACATCAACTGCGAAAACAACGACTGCACCTTCGTCAAGCACCTGCCCGCCTACCTCGTCGACGAGGACATCTACGACTTCCACCCATCACTGATCATCGGCACCGTCGACAAATTCGCCGGACTGCCCTGGCGCCCGCAGGCCAACAGCTTGTTCAACCGCGACCGTAAGAACGCGGCCGGAATCGACCTGATCATCCAGGATGAACTGCATCTGATCTCCGGGCCGCTGGGCACCCTCACCGGCCTTTACGAAACCGTCGTCGACCACCTCGCCGGCCGCGAGGGCATCAAGCCCAAGGTCATCGCCTCGACCGCGACGATCCGTCGTGCCCACGAACAGACGATGGCGCTGTTCGACCGACCCGTCAAACAGTTTCCGCCCCCGGAATCGATTCCCGAGACTCCCATTTCGCCGTTGAAGCCAGCCAGGCGCGTAAGGGAACCCGCCGCTATCTCGGGGTGCTGTCTCCCGGGAAGAGCCAGACCACACTGCTGGTGCGGGTCTATGCGGCCCTGCTCCAGTTCGCCCAGGATATCGACGGCGAACCCAAAGACCGTGACCCCTATTGGACGCTCGTCGGCTACTTCAACAGCCTGCGGGTGCTCGCGGGTGCGCGGATGCAGGTCCAAGACGACGTCGAGGAGCGCATCGGGTTGCTGGCGCCAGCGGGTTCGGCGCGCGAGCTCGACGACCCGATCGAGCTGACCAGCCGGGCCAGCTCGATCGACATCCCGGGCTATCTGGCCCGGATGAGCCGCACCTACACCGATCCCGACGTCCTCGACATCATCCTGGCCACCAACATGATCTCCGTCGGCGTCGACATCGATCGGCTCGGCCTGATGGCCGTCATGGGACAGCCGCAGTCCACATCGGAGTACATTCAGTCCTCCAGCCGCGTGGGCCGCCAGCACCCAGGCCTGGTCGTGATCATCTACAACGGCGCGCGCTCCCGGGACCGTTCGCACTACGAGAGCTTCATTCCCTACCACTCAGCGTTGTACCGGCAGGTGGAATCGACGAGTGTCACCCCGTTCAGTCCTCGCTCCCGCGACCGAGGTCTTCACGCCGTGCTGATCGCCCTGGCCCGCCATACCATCGACGCCCTTCACGAGAACGACGATGCGGTCAACGTGCTGCAGCATACGGACCAGGTCGAAGCACTACGGGACCTCATCCTCGACAGGGTCACCGCGATCGCCCCGAGCGAGGTCGAACCGACCCGCGCGGAGCTCGACGCTTTCATCGGTACGTGGATCCGCCGCGCGGGCGCCGAACGCAACCTCCTCTACTCGGACTACAAGCATCCTGATCAGGGCCTTCTCATCGAAGCCGCCCAAGACACCCAGGACCTTCCGGATGTCTTTCCGACGTTGTGGAGCCTGCGCGACGTCGACCGCACTTCCAACCTCTATCTGATGAGGTCTTGATGGCGAAAATCCTCGGCCAGGCCCGTCGAAGCCAATTGGTCACCACCTATGGCGTCGGAGCGATCATCGCCATCGAAGACGAGTCGTTCATGATCGCAGGCCTTGACCTCTGGGACGCCGATGACCAGACACTGTGGATCCACGAACCGCGCCTTGAACGCCAATGCACCGTGCAACACTTCGTCCTGCCTGCCGCATCGGGCGATGACAAGAAGAACGACATTCCCGTGGAGCGGTTCCCGCGCTGGTACTCGTGCCCCAACACCGGAGAACTCGACGAATACCGACATTTGGCCGCCGCCTTCGACCAGAACGCCTGCGGGACATGCGGCACGTCGCTGGTTCCGTCCCGATTCGTCATGGTCTGCGACGGCGGACACATCGATGACTTCCCCTACCACCGCTGGGCTCACTCGCAGACCAACGACCCGCGAGGCACGCGAGATGGCCAACATGACTTGACGATCACCACCTTGGGGCTCACCGCATCGCTACGCGACATCGTGATCAGGTGCTCTTGCGGTGCGTCGCGCTCGATGGAGGGTTCCTTCCGGGGCAACGCGCTGACCGACGTCACGCCCTGCACCGCGCAGCAGCCCTGGCTGGGCCGCCGCGACCCCGAAGGCTGCCGACGCCGGCCACGAGTACTACAGCGCGGCGCCTCCAACGTCTGGTTTCCGGTGGTCGAGTCCGCCATCTCGATACCCCCGTGGTCGGAAGAGGCGTTCAAAGTCCTCAACCGCTACTGGGAGGCGATCCGCCACATCGGCGCCGCGGACCTGCCCAACGTACTCGCCGGAATGGGACTCGATCGCCTCAGCGGCAACACCGTCGCCGAACTTGTAGACGTGGTGCAGGAACGGCGAAACGCCGAGACCGCAGCCTCCGACGCGGAAGGGCAGTCGATCAAGGATCAGGAGTTCAGCGCGCTGACCCGGGGTAAGCCCCAACGGTCGGCCAAGCAGGACTTCGTCTGTGTCCCGGCCGAAGACGTCACTCCTGCGATCGCCCAGGCATTCAACCCGGTGATGGTCGTCAAACGGCTCCGCGAGGTCCGCGTCCTGACCTCCTTCACCCGGGTGAAGGAGCCCGAGGCGGCCGATTTGGAAGAGCGGCTCTCCCCTCTCGCCAAGAACCACCTGAGCTGGCTTCCGGCGGTCGAGGTCATCGGTGAGGGAATCTTCCTCGACCTCGCCGGCGACCGACTCCTCGAGTGGGAGGCCCAAGAACGCCTGCTCACCAGAGTTGAGATCCTCCGCGAAAACGCCCGGACCGGGGAGAAGGGCAAGCTGCCCCGACTGTCCAGCCGCATCACTGCAAGGCTGCTTCTCACCCACACCCTCGCGCACATCTTGATCAACCAGTGGTCCCTGGAGTGCGGCTATCCGGCGGCGTCGCTGCGCGAGCGGCTCTACGTCAACGATGAGCACGCCGCTTTGCTGATCTATACCGCTACAAGCGATTCAGCCGGATCCCTCGGTGGGCTGATCAGCCAGGCCAACCCTGAGCGGCTCGAGCCGTCACTGCGCAACGCGATCGCCACGGCTGCCTGGTGTTCCTCGGACCCGCTGTGCATCGAGTCCGAACCGGGCGGCACCGACGCCCTCAACCTCGCCGCCTGTCACTGCTGCAGCCTGTTGCCCGAGACCAGCTGTGAGGAGTCCAACCTACTTCTCGACCGGGCCACCCTGGTCGGCATTCCCGGCCGGTTCACGGGCTACTTCCAAGGCTGGACCGAATAGCGCCGTGGCCCAGATGATTCCCGACCGGCCCTGGTCGGAGACGACCAGCCCGGCCGAGTACACGACCTTCCGTCTCATCCACGACCAGCTCGACGACGACTGGCGTGCGCTGCACTCGGTCGGGCTCGCCTCGCACCGGTCAAAGCCATGGGCCGAAATCGATTTCGTATTGGTCGGCCCACCAGGCGTCATCTGTCTCGAGGTAAAGGGCGGAACCATCGGACGCGAAGGCGGAAAGTGGTTCTCCCGTTCTCACAACGGCGCTCTCCACGATCTAGGCAAAGGCCCGTTCGACCAGGTGGCGACCGCTCAAGCCGCACTGCGTTCGGCGCTGCTCGACCGCGTCACCAGGTTCTCCGACCGCCTCATCGGCTACGGCGTAGTCATACCGGATAACAGATTCCTAGTCCGAGGCCCTGACATCGAACCCGAACTAATCTATGACGCGGACGACGTGTCACACCCGTTCAGCGCCTACACTGATCGCCTCCTCCGGTACTGGTCCCAACGCTACGGACACAAGAAGCCCCTCACCAGCGCTGACCGCGATCGAGTCGTCAACGCCATCCGCGGCGACTTCCATCTCGTGCCGAGTCTGAAGGCCACTGTCGCCGGCATCGAACGCGAGCTGCTACGGCTTACCGACGAGCAGGCGGATCGCCTCGTCGACATCGAGGACAACGACGCCGTCATCGTCGCAGGCGGGGCCGGGACCGGGAAGACAATGCTCGCAGTCGAGGAAGCACGCAGGCAGTCCGCCAAAGGCGCACGTACGCTGCTGTGTTGCTTCTCCAAGACCCTGGCCGCCCACCTGCGCCTGGTCCTGGCCGACACGCCCAACGTCGACGTCCATCACTTCCACGGATTGACAGCTCAGCTCATCCGGGAAGCGGACTTGACTAGCCGGCTGTCCCGTTCCGGCGAACCCGACCATTTCAGCGTGGATCATCCCGTGCTGGCAGCCGAAGCTCTACTCGTACTCGACCGGCTCGACCACTACGACACGTTGATCATCGACGAGGCCCAGGACCTGCTGAGCGTGCCCAATCTCGATTTCTTCAACGAGTGCCTCAAAGGCGGCATCGACCACGGTCGGTGGAGGGTTTTCGTCGACATCAACCAGAATGTGTTCGGCGGCGTGGCCGATCAGGCGATGACTCGGTTGCATACGCGGACACCGACGCAGCTGAAGCTGCGCAAGAACTGTCGCAACACTAAGCCGATCGCTGTGATGAACTCACTGCTCACCGGCATCGGCCTGGCGGACACCCTGACGGTGGAAGGTCCCATCCCGCAACGGATCACCTACGATGACGATCGTGAACAGGCCCGCCAGATCGCAAAGCACCTGAAACGTCTGACCGGCCGGGGCATCGAAGCACACGACATCGTCGTCCTAAGCCCCCGCCGTCGGGCCAACAGTGTGTTCTCCCAGCCCTTGCCTGGCGGACCGGAGATTATCGACTACATCGAAGGCGACCAGATCGGCGCAGTCCGGCACTCAACAATACGCGGGTTCAAAGGGCTTGAGTCACAGGTCATCTTGGTCGCCGACATCGACGATCTGAGCAGCACCCACGCCAGATCAGACCTCTATGTAGCCTGCTCGCGGGCCAATGCCATTCTCGCGCTGTTCTGCAAAAGCTCCACCGACGATGACTACCAGCGACGAACCAAGGACTTCGGCGCGGAACTCGTGGGCCATTTCGGCCAGCCTGACGAGGGCGGCTTCTGAGGGCCGATCATGACGTCGGCGGCCCGTACATGAACGTGATGGGCTTCAAGGAGCCGCTGTCCACATCGAGCGGATCCACGAGATGAAGTGATCCACCTGCAGCTTTCAGGTCGCCGGACTCGGCGCTGGCCACGACCTGGATGCCCGACACAATCGCCAGGATCACGGCGGGGTAGCGCTCGCGGGCATGGTCGACCTCATTGGCGGTCAACAGCACCTGTCTGCCCGCCGACTGGGTTCCCTTCACCTCGACGCGCCGACGGTGGCCGTTCTTGGAGATCTCGAAGTCGTACGACTGGTTCGCCGAGTCGTCACTGACCACCCAGCCCTGCGACTCGAAATGGTCTCGGGTCAACGTCATTGCCTGCCGTTCGATAACCGCTCTGACGTCCGCGTCAACGCGAAAACCCTGTCCGCGAGGCGATACCAGCTCGTCGAGTTCTGCGGTGACGATCGCGATGTCACCGTCGAGGCCCGGTGCGGCCACCGAGCCGGCCTCCACCCAGTCACGCCATGCGACTGGCGCCAGCTCAAGAGCTTCGAAGCCTGCCACCTGGGTAGATCGTCGGGCCTGGATCCAGCGCAAGTCTAGTCTGCCGCCCTCGGGACCCAGGTCCAGCAGCGCGAGCTCGAACGCGTAGTTGTCGAACGGCTCCCCGGTCATCGGATCGGTCTGATGCACGAACTCGTGCCCGACAATGACTGCAAGCCCACAGAATTCGACCTGGCCCTTTATCCGACCGTCGATCGTCACCGATCGCAGAACCAGCACCGGGGCCGACCGGGCGCGAATGTTCTCATCGGCCGAAGCATGCTCGCGCGCCAACTCCCGCAGCAGCTTGTTGCCGGGGGTCTCGTGCGCCAGCTTGCCTGAGTCGACCTTGTTGTCCCCGAAGTAGCGGACGTGCGAATGTTCCAGATCGAATTCGTCATGCCAGGGCGTCCAAAAGCTACCAGCCCTCCACGGGCTAGAACGGATGAGGATTGCGGGTCTGCGCGAGCCGGCTCCCGCGACCGCGACCTCGGCAGGGCCATTGATCCCCTTCTCGAGGGTCAGTGCCGGCAGATCACCGTCCTTCGTGACCCAATACCAGTTCGGTAGTCCATCAGCCACCGCCTCATCGGATTGCGCAGGCCTCGGGTATCGGTAAATGGAACCGACACGCAACTCACCTGCCCGTACGCGATCGCGGTCTATAGGCTCAGCCACGACCCGCCCCCCAACGGTTCGCCCACCCTCAAAACCTCCGAACCCTGCATGTACGGAAAACAACCGGTCCGGGCCGCCTGCCGAATAAGCATCTCACGAACGCAGCCGGAATCGGGATACCTCATTGCCCCCGCCGAGAACCAACAGGCGCCGCCCGGACCACGGCCTCCAAGGCGGGCCACGTCCCCATGGGTATTGGTTCTTTGATTGCTCGATCACTATCGCATGGGACCATCTCTGACTTTTAGGGGTGTTGGCGCAAGCCCGTATCATCACTGCCGAACGGATTGCACTAGGCGCGTGAAGGATTCAGGGGTCCTGGATACTTGTTCGGATCACCGAGCGCAGCCTGTATCCGACCGAGAGCCTCTGGATGGGAATTGTTCAAGTACCTGAAGATTCAGCCAGAAGGACGGTGGGGATCACGTTGGTCGCGGGTGCAAACGGACGACGCGAGGTACTCGCACTAACCAGACCAGAACTAGCGCCTGGTTCAGACGTGGGGCCACAAGCGCTACCCATGGAGAGGCCCGACGATACTCCTGGGATCTTGTTGTCCTTCGTAATTGATTACAGGCGTCGATCACCCACGACGAGCAAGCACGATGTTGCGAACGCGGGTAGCGGCCACGGTTGGGTCCTCGTGTTCCCATACACGAACGCTCAACCATCCGTCCTCGGTCAGTCGTGAATCGGTGTCACGGTCACGTGCCATATTCCCCTTGACCTTGTCGGCCCAGAATCCGGCATTGGTCGCGGCGACCGTGTGGTGCTCTGGGCACCCGTGCCAGAAGCAGCCGTCGAGGAAGACCGCAACGCGCTCCTTCGGGAACACGAGGTCGGCTGTCCGTCGGACGTCGCGAAGCGGACGAGCGGACACCCGGTAGCGAAGTCCAAGTGCGTGAACAGCTGATCGGAGGGCAAGTTCGGGTTTCGTGTCCCGCCCTCGGTTCGATTGCATGCTCGCTCGTGTGGCGGCCGACGACGCCCACGACTCTGTCACATGAGCATGATATGGACGGCGCGCCGATCAATACTTGTCGGTGGGCATGAATAGCATCATGCAGTGTGACGAAACGCTTGAAGATGATCGACCTTTTCGCAGGTTGCGGCGGTATGACCGCTGGCTTCAAGCCGCATGGCTTCCATCCGGTGTTGTCAGTCGAGCTGAACCTCCACGCGGCGTCGACATATGCGGCCAACTTCGGCGAGGAACATACATTCTGGGGCGACATAGACGACGCACTCAAAGGCACCATTCCTGAGGCCGACGTCGTCATCGGCGGTCCGCCATGCCAGGGCTTCTCCAACTTGGGCAGTCGCGACGTGAATGACCCACGCAACAAGTTGTGGAAGCGCTACCTGCAAGTCGTCGAGCGTGCTAATCCCAAGGTGTTCGTCATCGAGAACGTCGAGCGATTCAAACACAGCGCCGAGTTTCAGTTACTGCTCGATGAGGCGAAAAGCGGCCTCATTAGCGACTATAAGTTAACGCCCGGCGTGCTTCTGGCAGCTGACTACGGCGTTGGGCAGCGTCGGCCACGGACGATCATCATCGGATCTCGCGTAGGCAAGATCACCTTGCCGAAGCCCACACATGCCAAGGTCCCTACGGGCACGCTGAAGCCTTGGGTTACCGTCCGGGAGCGCATCGGCGGTCTGGCGCTTCACCCGACCACTACAACGATGCCTAACACTAGAACGACGTTCTTCGGTCAAACGGTGCCCGGCCGTTTCAAATCAGCGGATCTTCACTTCGGCCGAAATCCTCGTGAGCTGTCACTACTGCGGTACGACTGCGTCCCCCGGGCGGGGGCCGATTCGATCTTCCCGATGAACTCCTCCCGGACTGCTGGCGAAATAAGGCATCGGGCACGACTGACGTGATGGGACGGATGCGATGGGACGCGCCATCTCTGACGATCCGTACGGAGTTCTTCAAGCCCGAAAAGGGGCAGTATCTTCACCCACAGTGGGATCCGAAGCACCCAGCGAAGCGAGTCAATCGCGTCATCACGCATCTTGAGGCTGCGCGCCTACAGGATTTCCCGGAGGACTTCGAATGGTGCGGATCCAAGAGCGAGATCGCGAAACAGATCGGTAACGCCGTGCCGGTTGGCTTGGCGTCTGCCGTCGCGAAGCAGATCAAAAGGGCGCTGACGTAGCTGTTGGTCTTCCACTCAGGCTTCGCCAGGCGGAAGGACTTTGTCAGGTGAGGGAACGCGCATGACCTCGTACACGAGTCTGTCGAAGTCGCGAAGTCGCGCCTGCCGCATGATCCGTCCGTATGTTTCGCGTGGTGACCAGCGTGCGGGTTTGCGCTCAGCGACGTCGTCGAGCATTTCAGTGAGCGTGGGCAGGTCAAGGTGATAGACGTAGTCGATTGCACCCGATCCGTCGGCAAGGATTTTCAACATCGAGGGTCGCGGCTCGATGGTGATTACACCGAAATGTGGCATCATGCCACGCCTTTGGGCCACCAGCTTGTTTCCTTGCGACACGCAATCTTGCGCGCGGTCAGTCCTAAGCGACCACTTCGATGAGAGCGCTATTGCCAGCTCGTCATGTTCAATCCCCGCGTGGCGAATCGCGACCGAGATGTCGATCTTTAGAAGCGACTCTTCCGGCATCTGCTCAACCAGATCTTCAAATAGGACCGCTTGCTCATCGGTGCTGGCATAGAGCCTCTGCAGGTCCAGTTCGATGCGCGACTTGGCGACACCAAGGTCTGCGGCGAGGACGCGACCGGTTAGGTCGTTCAGCGCAGGCCGCAAGTCGCCAAAATTCTTCCTGAAATTCGGAAACACGTCGAGATGAGCGTACTGGAGAAACTCCTTCGCGCTCCGTGAAGTTTCGATCTGAAGGTCAGGACGAAGGGCTTTGAGGAATTCAACTACCCGGATCTCCATGTCAGCGCCCGGACCAATCGGTGCAGCCTTATCCTTCGGAATGCCGAGCTTATCGAAGAGCGCAGTACCCAATTCGACTGACAACGTGTCGCCGGCGTCTGACGTGTTCGGCTTGTCAGTGATTATTCCAATTCTTTGATCAACTCGATAACCGCAGAGGTCGCGGATGAAGGGGGCGGGCACCCGGGCAACATTGCCAGCAATAAGCAGGCAATTCAATCAACGCCGCGTCTGCCAGACAGCCCGCATCCACGGCGGGCCGGGGAATTCACTTCACCCTAATCAATTGTCGGCGTCGCTCGGTTGGTACCTACAGGTCATCCGGCGAGGCTCGCGCACTCCCCCTAAGCAGCCACCAACGTAATCGGAATCTGCGACTGCCCGGGCCGGGTCAACACGCAGTTGCCCTGCTGGATCTCGGTCACCGAACCGGTCAGCGACTGGGTGTTCCACGTGAAGACCATCGCGCCCTTGGTCTTCGACCTGTCTGGGCACACCGGCACCTGACCGATGACTCGCATCATCCAGGTGTGCGCGCCTTGGTAGACGGCCTGACCCTCGATCAGCGGGGACTTGATGTTCGCAAGGCAGCCCGTCTCGATCACATTGCACAGGTTCGAGATGGTCCAGGTGTCGATGATCTCGTTCGGGCCCTTCACGGTGTAGCTGCCGCTCATCAGGTCCTCGGCCGCCGAAGCCGTCGGCGCCATCGCCAGCGCAACACCGCACACCACCGCAGCGACACAGCCAGCCCGCATGAGCAACCCCTTCCGAAGTCAACGGCTGCCACAGTATCCCGACAACCTGAAAACCTGCAGTACAAGACTTCGTAGCCAACCCGCGACACCGCCGAAGCACCCGCACTGTTCAGCCCTTACATCGCCGCAGCCTCCGCTACCGTTAACCGATCACCATGTCTGCAGACACCGATCTCGCCGCCGCCCGCACCGCTTACGCACAAGGCGACTGGCGCACCGCCTACGACCATTACCTTCAGGCTCACGAAACAGACGAGCTCACCACCGACGATCTGTCCTCGTTCGGCCTGGCTGCCTGGCGCCTCGGCCATGGCCGGCACTCCATGCAGCTCTCTGAGCAGGCCTTCAACCGCCTCAGCGCCGCCAACGACACCCACGGCGCCGCGATGAAGGCCGTCGAGGTCGCCCTGCAGTGGTTCAACGGCGGCGACCTCACCATCACCCGCGTCTGGATCAACCGCGCCCGCCGCCTGCACGACAAGCAACCCGACGACCGGGTCCTGGCCTACCTTCTCTATGTCGACTCCCTGGTCGCCATAGACGAAGGCCGCAACGACGTCGCCAAAGACCTCGCAGCGCAGCTCCAAGACGTCGCGGACAGACTGAACGATCCCGGCTTCAACGCCCTCTGCTTCACCGCCAGCGGCGTCACCATGCTGCCCTTCGCCCGCACGAGCGAAGCCTTCGCCCAACTCGACGAGGCGATGATGCCCGTCCTCGCCGACCAGGTCCCTGTCGACTGGGCCGGCGACATCTACTGCGCCGTAATCCACGAATGTCACCGCCTCGCCGACCTCACCCGCATGAAGACCTGGTTCGACGCCATGGAGGTCTGGCGCAAAGGCCCGAAAGTCACCGCCTCCTGGTACGGCACCACCTGCGAGGTCCACAAGATGGACCTGCACAGCGCCACCAAAACCTTGACCGAGGTGGAGCAGCGGCTGATCGACGCGATCGCCGCCATGGGCGACTTCCCCGGCACCGTCGGCAAGGGCTACTACGAACTCGGCGAGATCCGCCGCCGTAAGGGCGACATCGACGGCGCCCGCCAAGCCTTCGCCGCGGCCCGCGACCACAACAAAGATCCCCAGCCGGGTGAAGCCCTCTTAAGGTGCCACCTCGGCGAGGCCGACGCCGCCGCGACCGATCTGCGCATGCGGATGGACGCCGAGCAGGACGAAATCAACCGCCTGCGGTTGCTGCCCGCCGCCATCGAGATCGCGTTGGCCCGCAACAAGATCGACGACGCCGACCGCTACTGCGCCGAACTCGAAGCAGGCGCAGAGAAGTTCGACTCCCCCGGTTTCCGGGCCTGGGCCCGCCACGGCCGCGGTGCCGTCCTCGTCAAACAAGGACAAGCCGCCGACGCACTGCCCGTCCTCCAAGACGCCTTGCGCCGCTACCGCAGCACCCAATGCCGCTACGAGATGGCTCAGGTCTATGAGTGGATGTCGTTGGCCCGCGGCGACTCCGGAGACTCCGAGGGAGCTGCCGCCGAGAAGGCGAACGCCGCCGCCATCTATCAGCAGCTCGGCGTCGCACTCACCCACGCCGAGCCCACCGAAGCGCCTGGCGGCTTGACCAAGCGGGAACTCGAGGTCCTGATCGGCATCGCCGCGGGCCTGTCCAACCGCGACCTGGCCAAGAAGCTGTTCATCAGCGAGAAGACCGCCGCCCGGCACCTGGCCAACATCTACGTCAAGCTCGGCGTCTCCTCCCGCACCGCGGCCGCTGCCTGGGCGCACGAAAACAAGGTGCTTCACGGCGCGTCTACATAATTTGCACCATGCCCTGCCTGCGCAAACGCACATTTCTGTCGATGATGTAGCGCCCCTGCGCCCCATAACGTCATCAGCATGATCAACGCCACCGCCGCCAAGCTCGCCCTCGCCACTCTCGCCGCCCCGGTTCTGGCCGCCCTCGCGGTCGGCCTGGCCGGCCACGCCGCCGCCGAAACCCCCGAGACCGACGGCGGCACCGCCACCGCCAGCCAAGCCATCGGCCAGCTGCGCGACCAGGGCGTGCACGTCGTCATCAACAAAGACGGCAACATGCCACTCGACAAGTGCTCGGTGATCTCGGTGCACCAGGACCGCCACGAGCACCACGGCGGCCAGCAGCGCGACGCCTTCGAAACCGCCCAGGTCGACGTGTTCTGCCACGCCGGATAGTCCATGAGACACCGCTGGCTCGCACTGGGTGTGCTCAGCCTGGGCGTGCTGCTCATCGGAGTCGACGGCACCGTCCTGGCGGTGGCGGCACCGGTCTTCGGCAGGGATCTCGGCATGACGGCCACCGAGATCATGTGGATCGGCGACATCTACTCGTTCGTACTCGCCGGGCTGCTCGTCACCATGGGCAGCCTCGGCGACCGGATCGGGCACAAGAAGCTATTACTCATCAGCGCAACCGCTTTCGCACTGGCGTCGGTGGCGGCGGCGTGTGCGCCGACGGCCGGGATGTTGATCGCGGCCCGCGCGCTGCTGGGTGTCGCCGGGGCAAGCCTGGCGCCGTCGACCCTGGCCCTCATCCGTGGCCTGTTTCCCGACTCGCGGGAACGTGCTGTCGCCGTGGGTATTTGGGCCTCGGTGTTCTCGGCGGGCACCGCGCTGGGCCCCGTCATCGGCGGCCTGTTCCTGGAGCACTTCTGGTGGGGCTCGGTGTTCCTGATCAACGTGCCGGTGGTCGTCGTCCTGGTTATCGGCGGCTGGGTGCTGCTGCCCGAATTGCGCAACCCGACCCCGGGACCGTGGGATCCGATCGGTGCCGGCCTGTCGCTGGTCGGGATCCTCGGCGTGGTCTACGCCGCCAAGCAGGGCGCCGCGCACGGACTGCACTCCGATGTCGTCGTCGCCGGCCTGGTGGGCCTGGGCGCGCTTACGCTGTTCGTGCGACGGCAGCTCACGTCACAGCACCCGCTGATCGACGTTCGCCTGTTCGCCAACCGCGGGTTCACCGGCGTGATCACCGCGAACATGCTGTCGGTGCTCGGGCTGTCCGGAGTGCTCTTCTTCCTGTCGCAGTTCTTCCAGCTGGTGCACGACTACAGCCCGCTGCAAGCCGGGCTCGCCGAACTGCCCGCCGCGCTGGCGGCGACCGCGTTCGGGGTGCTGGCCGGTGTCGCCGTGCGGTACCGGTCGCCGCGCGTGGTGCTGGCGACGTCGCTGGCATTGATCGGTGCGGCGCTGGCATCGCTGACGTTGATCAGCCCGACGACCCCCTACTGGCCGCTCGGGATCGCGTTGTTCGCGATCGGCGCCGGCCTCGGGATGGCCTTCAGCGTCGCCAACGACGTCATCATCACCAGCGTGCCGCCCGAGCGGGCCGGCGCCGCGGCAGGTGTGTCGGAGACGGCGTACGAACTAGGTATGGCGCTCGGTATCGCGCTGCTGGGCAGTGTGATCGCCGCCGTCTACCGCGGCCTGGACCGACCAGCCGGCATCCATGACGATGTCGTCGCGCACGCCGAGCAATCGCTGGCCGCCGCCCACCGAGCGGTCGCATCACTCGGCGACGACAAGGCACACGCCCTGCTGGCGGCCGCCCAGTCCGCGTTCACCGAGGGGATCGCCGTCGCTGCGGGCATCGGTTCGGTTCTGCTGCTCGCGTCTGCGGTGGCGGTCTGGATGCTGCTCAAGCCACCGCCCGAACGTCCGCTTGTCCCCTATGGTTGCTCTGACTTCGAGGAAGGCCCGGTGCCGCAATGACCGTTGAATCCACCGACGAGGAACTACGGCATTCGGGTTATCAACCCGAACTGAAACGCACCCTCGGCTCCTTCCAGGTGTTCGCGATCTCGTTCGCATTCATCTCGGTGGTCGTCGGGATCTTCGCGACCTACGGCGCGGTGCTGAATTATTCGGGCCCGGTGGGGATCTGGCTGTGGATCATCGCCGCGGTCGGCCAGACGCTCGTCGCATTGGTGGTGGCGCGGTTCGCGGCGCGGATCGCGCTCAGCGGTTCGTCTTATCAGTGGGCGTCGCGGTTGGCGAGCCCGAAAGTCGGGTGGCTGTTCGGCTGGCTGACGTTCTGGTTCCTGGCGATCGCGGTGACGGCGATGGACAACGCACTGGCCAGCCAAGCGCTGATGCCGCTGTTCGGGATGGCGCCCGACGAGGACGTCGCCCGGCTGATCACGGTGGCGGTGTTGCTGACTCAGACGATTCTCGTCATCGCCTCCACCCGCCTGCTCGGCGTCGTCACCTCCGGCGCGGTCGGTCTGGAGCTGGTGATCCTGGCGGTCCTGGTGGTCGGCCTCGGTGCGGTGATGGTGTTCTCCGGGACCGGCACCACCGCCAATCTGGTGTCCCGCGGTGTCGCGGCCGATGCACCCAACTACTTCGCGATCGGCGGCCCGCTGATGGCCGGCATGATCATGGGCTTGGTGACCTTGGTCGGCTTCGACTCCGCGGCGAATCTTGCTGAGGAGGCGAAGGATCCGTTCCGTAGCGTCCCGCGCGCGATCGTCTCGTCGGTGATCGCCTCGGCGACGTTGGGTTTGGTGTTCATCATCATCCTGACGTTGGCGATCAAGGACATCACCGAAGTGACCACCAGCGGCTCACCGGTAGCGACGATCATCCACGATCAGCTCGGTCCGGTGATGGAGCGAGTTCTGTTGACCGGCATCGTGTTTGCCATGTTCGGTGCTGGCATGGTGATGATCGCGGCTTGCTCGCGGCAGGCGTTCGCCATGGCGCGGGACTCGCGATTCCCCGGCCACACAGTGTTACGCCGGGTGAGCCCGCGTACCCAGACTCCGGTTGCCGCGACGATCCTGCTCTTCGTGATCGGCGTTGTGTTGATGCTCACGCTGCGCGGTGCGGCCTTGCTGCAGCTGATCGTCGCGTCGACGATCCTGCCTGCGTTGATCTACGGCGGCATCGTGGTGCTGTATCTCTGCGTGCGCAAACGTCTCGAACGCAAGGAGGGCGGCTTCAGCCTCGGCCGGTTCGAGCTGCCGGTGGCATACACCGCACTGGTGTGGGTGGCGTTCTCGATCTTCGCGCTTGTATCCCCCAGTGAGGCAAGGATTCCCGGTCTGATCGTGCTGGGCCTGATCGCAGTCGGCGGCCTGTACTTGATCACGCTGTTGCTGACCAATCGTGAGGCACTGGAGACCGAACCTGGTGAGCCGGGCGCGTTCTGATCCTTTGCTCTTGCGCAATTGCACGACGCGGCGTAGTACTAACCGCAGAGCGAAACATGCGCAGCTGGGGAACAGGGGTGGCGATCATGCGAAAGACTGTTTGCTACATGGCATTCGGGATCGTCATCGCGACTGGACCGGCCAGCCTCATATCGGCGACACCCGCCTCCGCGGACTGCACCAATGCAGGCGCGGCCACGGTGTGCGCGCAAGGCGAAGTCCGCGGCGGCGGCCCCACCGCACCGATTGCCGGGCCTGCCTATCCGGGCTACTGCGCCGATCCGTGGTACTGCGACGACGCCTGGGGCATCGACCTCGATCTGAATCCTCGACCGAACCCACCGTCCCCGCCGATCCGGCCCGGTCGACCGGGTATCGGCCCGCGCTAATCTGTCCATCCCTCATCGTTAGGAGCAGTCGAATGTTGGTCCGCAACGTGATCAGCGCCGGCGTCATCGCAGGCGCAATGTTGATCGGTAGCGCGGCAACCGCCGCCGCCGACGAGCCGAACTGTACTGCGGGCGACCTCACCCAGGTCCTGTCCGGAGTGAACGCGGGCATGTCGGTGTACCTGTTCACCCACCCCGACGTGAACGCCTTCTTCACCGGCCTGAAGGGCAAGTCTCGGGACGAGATGCGTACCGCCGTCTCCGACTACCTGCAGGCGAATCCCGATGTCCGCGACCAGATCAAGGCTGTGCGCCAACCAGCGGCCGACTTCCGCGCCCGCTGCGACGCACCGATGCCTGACGACATGGGACCGATGGGCTAGGAGCCCACCGCGAGATTGAACTGGCGCAGATACGCTCTCGCACTTTCACTGCGTCAGTTCAATCTCGACGTGCCAACTAGCTAGTGGTTGCCGCGCCGGCTCCCTGCGGTGCCCTTCTTCTTCCCGGTGTCGCCGGCCTTCGCTGCCGGCGCCTTACTGCTCTTGCCACTGGTGGCCTGCGCTCCGCCGATGCGGAAGTTATTGATCGCGATACCCGGATTGGTCTTGGTGACGGTCTGCCCGTTGGCGAAGATGGTGCCGGCCAACGCGAACGGGCCCGGGCCGGCCTTGACCGTGTTGGTGCCGCCCAGAACGTTGAACCCGGCGCTGAAGTTGCCGCCAGTCCCGCCGGCGCTCACCTGGTTGTTGCTGCTCAACGTGTTGATGACGAGGTTGTAGTTACTGCCCGCGCCACCGACGGTCAACGTGTTGTTGCTGCCGACGAGGTTGTACACCGCATTCTGGTAACCACCGGTCGACTCCACCGTGTTGCCGTTGCCACCAAGGAGATTGGTCGCCGTGTTGTAGATGCCTGCGGTGATCGTCACGGCATTGCCTGCGCCGAACCAGTTCTGCGCCAGGTTGCCGTTGCCGCCGTTGGTAGTCACAGTGTTGTTGCTGCCGAACAGGTTTCGAACAACATTGGCGTAGCCGCCGGTGACAGTGACGGTATTGCCGTTGCCGAGGATGTTGCGGCCCCAGTTGGCGTAACCGCCCGTCGTCGTCACCGTGTTGTTACTGCCGAACAGGTTGCTCGCGGTGTTGACCAGGCTGCCGACGGTCTCGACGGTGTTGGTGTCACCGAGGAGGTTGGTGGCCCAGTTGAAGATGCCACCCTGTGCTGACACGGTGTTGTTGCTGCCGAACAAGTTGGTGGCCAGGTTGATGACCGAACTGTTCGTCCCGTCACCGGACTCGATGACGTTGTCGCGGCCGCCCACGTTCGTCGCGATATTGAACAAGCCATGCGAGGTGACCTTCATGGCGTCGGCTGCGGTTCCCCTGCCGAAGAGATTGAGAGCGATGTTCCCGGCGCCGCCGGTGCCGCCCGCGGTGACCGTGCTGCCGTTCGCCGCCGAATTGAGCGGCGTGACATTCAGCGCGACGTTGAGACCGAAATTGCCGAACTGGCCCGAGCCTTCGGTGACGGCGGCGCCGTTCGGTCCGAGCTGGGTGGCGAGGCCGAACACTCCGTTGGCGGTGGCGACCGATCCGTCCCCGGCTGCCGTGGCGAAGGTGAACGCGTCACCGGTGGTCGCGGCGGAATTGGTCCCGACGGCGAACGCTGCGCCGAACAGTCCGCCGGCATGCGCGGTGGCGCCGCTGCCGACCGCGATCGCGATGCTCAGCGGCGTGCTCGAGCAGTCAGCGCTGTTCCCCAGCCCGAAGAACGACGCACAGCTGGCGTTGGCCTTGGGGGCCGAGCCCAGCGCGGCGCCAGCTAGTAATGCGCTCGCGGCGGCACCGGCGGCAAGAACGCCGGTAACCGTGTAGCGAGTCTTTGCGGTACTGATCATGACAATTCCCCGATCAAGCCAAGAGTGCCGTTGGCGGATTTGCTATGCGGCAGCAATGAGTATGGCTCAACCGTCCGCGTTTGCGCCTATTTCTCGATCAGGCAATCTGCAATGTCACGAAATACGAGCTGCCACTCGGGACCGAGGAGGCCGACAGACTGCCGCCGAGACCCAAGAGGTTCGCCACCCCGAAACCGAACACCAACGCCAGCGCCGTGCCGATTCCCGCCAGCTGACCCACGGCGTAGGCGACCGGATTGTCACCGAACAGCGCGCCGAATCCCTGACCCAGCGACTGACCGAGGGCGATCTGCAGCGCCGGGCTGTTCACGACCCTCGAAATCACGGTCTGCACCACATCGGCCGGCGGCGTCCCGTCGAGAAGATCTCCGGCGAGGTCCCCGATCAGCCCCTGCGCGGCAGGATTGGACACGAAGGCCTGGATCGTCGCCTTCGCCACCTGGCTCACCACCGGATCCAGGGCCGTGTCGTTCAGCGGCGTCGAATCGATCAGCTGATTGACGACGCCTTGCGCGACCGTAGTGATCACGTCGCGAACGGCTGGGGCCTTCAGCACCGACTGCAGCGCGTCCGGCACGACGGCATTGAATGCCGCGACCAGAGCGGGGTCCGACGCCAGCTGCTGCACAGCACCCTCGAGCACGTCGACGGGCGAAACCCCGGCCAGCAGCGCCGCGACGATCTGCTCCGCGGCGGCCGACAAAGTCGCCGCCACCCCGTCCTGGCTGAGGAAGCTGGTGATCACCGAGCCGGCCGTCGCGCCGAGCTGCGCCGCGGACTGCGGATCGGCCAGAGCCTCGGCGAGCGTCGGGCCGTAAGTCGGACCGAACAACTCACCGACGACAGCGCGGAAACCTTCGTCGGCCGCCAGGCTGACCACCAGCGTCTTGGCCGTCGACGCCAGCGCCGCCACCACATCGGCATTGGTGACCAGCGACGACACGACGTCACCCGCAGCGGGGGCCAGCGCCGACAGGAACGCCGAATTACCCTGCAGCCCTTGCCACGCCACGTCCAGTGCGTCCATCCAGTTCTCGCCCGCCAGCAGCGTGGTGCCGAACTGCGTGATGTAGTCGGCCAGCGCGGCCGGAACGCCCGGTGCGGACAGGATGTCGGTGACGGCGACACCGGCCGCCGCGGCAATCCCCTGCACCGCCTTGGTGTTGCTCAGCAAACCCTGCACGGCCGCGCCCAGCGCATTGCCGACAGCGGTCGCGGTGGCGTTGTCACCCAGCGCGGAGGTCACCCAGCCGTCGACGACATTGCCGAGCCACGTCGGGATGACCGCACCGCTGGTCAGGTCGATGATCGCACCAGACACACCTGAGGCCAGCGCAGCCTGAACCGAGGAGTTACTCAGGAAGGTCGCGATCTCGTCGGACGAGTTGGCGACCGTGGCCTTGAGGTAATTCGCAAGCGGCGCAATGTCGTTGATGGCCAAGCCCGCCGCGATCGCGGTGGCTTGTACGGTGTCCGGTTGCACGGCGGTGGCGATCACGTCTAGCGCGGTCAGGACGCCGGGATTGCCGAGCACCGTGCGAGCGAAGCCGACCGCCGCGTTGCCGACGACGGTGCCGACCGGCGACGGCACACCGAGGTAGGTGTTCAGCGCCGTCGAGATCTTCGTCGAAACGAACTGCAGGATGGCGTTATTCGCGACCAGCTGCTGCACTTCGGCGCTGATCTTGCCGTTGGCGACCAGGTCCTGAATGCCGTTGGCGACGATCGGCGCCAACTCGTCGGCGATCGGGCTCCAGCCGGGGAAATGCGAGTCGATGAAGTTGCGCACCGCGGTGCCGAGCGCACTGCCCGCGGTGGCGCCGGCAGGCAGCGGCGCGCTTCCGGTGACGCCGGCACTTGGCACTGAAGCTGCTGCCGCAGAGGCGGTTCCACCGGTCACCACCGAGCGTGCCGATCGGGCGGTCCCGTCCCGGCGGGTCGCCGCCAACACCGCGACGGACAGTGGCTCGGTGACCGGAGCCAACGGATCGTTGCCTCCGCTGAGCCGGTCCAGCGGGCTCCGACTTGCTCCGGATATCGATGCGGGCGGCTTGGCCGAGGCGGCCGGCGTCGACGTCGGCGCCTTCGGGGCACGCGGACCCGCCTTCGCCGCTGTCCGAGGGGCGGGCTTGCCGGCCGAGGACGTCGTCTTCCCCGAGTCCCCTGCCCCGCTGTCCGCGCCGGCCACGGCAGGCAGTGCGACGATCAACCCGCCGACACCGAGGGCCACCGCCAACGCTCCGACCCGACCGACGTAACGACCCTGCTGTCCCAGACCCATGGCACCAACCCCCGATGTTGACGTAAAAGCTAATTTGCTAGGGGTATAGCACACCCCATGGGTGACGTGAGCGTGTACGCGTAAACGCACTTATGCGAATAGTTCATTGCCTACGCTGACCGCGCTCTTTCCCCTAATATCCAGCTCGTGGGGGGCGAACTTTCGGTGGCGACCTTGCAGACCATCATCAAGGTGCAGCAAGCAATCAATGAAGCCGATGCGACGGCCGATGCAGTGATGAAGATCGTCGCGGAGCAGGCACGCGAAGCGACCCGAGCTCACGGCGCGGTCATCGAGCTCGCCGAGTTCGGTGAAATGGTCTATACGACCACCGCCGGTTCGCTCGGCGGTACCGAAGGGCTGCGGTTGGCGATGTCGGGCAGCATGTCCGGCGAGTGCGTCCGCACCGGCAAGATCCTGATTTCCGCCGAAACCGAGACCGATCCGCGGGTGGACCTGGAGGCCTGTCGCCGGGTGCACGCCCGCTCGATGATCGTCGTTCCTCTGGTGGACGGGAACCGCACCCAGGGCGTCTTGAAAGTCATCTGCAGCGAGCCCAACGCGTTTGCCGACGAGGACGTGAGCCTGCTCGAACAGCTGGCTCAGTTCATCGCCAAAGCCTTGGCCCGCGCCTACGTCATGGACGAGAAGGCCCGTGCCGCCTCCGTCGACGCCCTGACCGGTCTGGCCAACCGGTCGGCGTTCCTCTCCGGGCTGGAAGGCATGATCTCCGGCGCCGCGGGAACCGGCAACCCGGTCGCCGTCGTGCTCTACATCGACCTCGACGGGTTCAAGCCGATCAACGACGTCTACGGGCACTCCGTCGGTGACGAGGTGCTGCAAATCATCGGCAACCGCATTGCGACAACCTGCCGAGCCGAGGATCTCGGAGCACGGATCGGCGGAGACGAGTTCGCCGTCCTGCTGGCATCCTCGTTCGCTCCCGACCCGTTCAGCCTGCGTGAGCGCCTGGTCACCGTGCTGCAGAAGGAGATGGCCACCACTGTCGGGGCGTTGACCGTCGGGGCCAGCTGTGGAACAGCGGTAGTGGGTGGCGGCGACCTCGCCGAAGCTGTCCTGGCCCGTGCTGACGCCGCGATGTACGCGGACAAGCGGACCCGATCCGAGCCCCGGCGCTAGCTGCAAGAATGCCCTGATGGACGTCGTCTCCCGCAACAACGTCACCCGCGTCGGTGACGTCGACGGGCCGACGCTCCTCCTGGCTCACGGCTTCGGCTGCGACCAGCACCTGTGGCACCCGGTGGCAGCCCGGCTGCAGGACCGCTTCGACATCGTCCTGTTCGACCACGTCGGTTCCGGCAACGCCGACCCCGCCGCGTGGGATCCGGTCAAGTACGCCTCATTGCAGGGCTACGCCGACGACGTGGTGGAGATTGCCGAGGCTCGAGACCTACACGACGTGACACTCGTCGGGCATTCGGTGGCCGCCATGATCGGGGCGTTGGCGGTGTCCAGCGCGCCGGCCCGGTTCGGCAAGCTCGCGATGATCACTCCGTCCCCGCGCTACATCGACGACGACGGCTACCGCGGTGGTTTCAGCCGCGCCGACATCGACGAGCTCCTCGAATCGCTGGAAAGCAACTACCTCGGCTGGTCGCAGTCGATGGCGCCGGCGATCATGGGCAACGCCGACCGCCCCGAGCTCGCGGAGGATCTCACCGCAACGTTCTGCCGCACCAACCCCGCCGCGGCGAAGGTCTTCGCCCGCGCCACATTCCTGTCCGACAACCGCGCCGACCTCGCCAATGTCGAAGTCCCCACGCTGATCCTCGACTGCCGCCAGGACGTCATCGCGCCGCCCGAAGTCGGCGCCTACGTCCGCGATCACATCCCCGGCGCCCAGCTCATCACCCTGGACGCCACCGGTCACTGCCCGCACGTCAGCGCGCCCGAGGCCACCGCAGAAGCCCTTGCGGCATTCGCGTCCGCATGACCGACGCCGAGGATCTGTGGCAGAACGCACCAAGCGGTCAGCTGGCGGCGACCCCAGACGGGCGCATCGTCGACGCCAACGCCACGCTGGCGTCCTGGCTGGGAACTACACCGAATACGTTGCGCGGCAAGCCGATCACCGACCTGTTCACCGTCGGCGGGCGCATCCACTTCGAAACACACTTCGCGCCGCTGTTGCAGATGAGTGGCCAACTCGAGGGCATCAGCGTGGAACTCCGCGCCACGGACGGTTCCCGGAGATCCGTCTTTCTGACCGCCAACGTCAAGAGCGGTGACGACGGGCGGCCGGCACTGATTCGCGTCGACATCCAAGACGCCCGTGAGCGACGCTCGTACGAACGCGCTCTGCTCGTGGAGCGCCAACGCGCCGAATCCGAGCGCGCCAGGGCGGAGTCGTTGGCCGAGACATTGCGACGCTCGCTGTTGCCGCCGTCATTGTCAGTGCCGGAGGGACTCACCGCGGCCGCCCACTACCACGCGTCGGTACAAGACATCGGCGGCGACTTCTACGACCTCTTCCCGTTGTCGCACAACATCTCTGGGTTCTTCCTCGGCGACGTGTGCGGCAAGGGGCCGGCAGCCGCGGCGATCACATCGCTGACCCGCTACACCCTGCGCACAGCCGCTGTCGTCGACCCCGACCCCATCACCGTGCTGCATCGGCTGAACACCGTGATCGGCCAGGAGCATCGCGATGGGCAAACACGCTTCTGCACAGTCATTTTCGGCACCCTCACCCAGAAGGACGACGGGTTCGAGGTGCGACTTGCCAGCGGCGGGCATCCGGCACCGCTGCTGGTGGAGCACTCCGGCGAGGTCAGCTATCTGGAGCTCACCGGCGGGATGGCAGTCGGCCTGACCGACCGGCCGCGGTTCGTCGACGCCTCGCTGCGACTCGCGCCGGGCGACACCATGCTGCTCTACAGCGACGGCCTGACCGAGGCACGAGTCGGTGACGGCAAACGCCGATACGACGACGACGGTGCCCTGCGTCGGTTCGTCACGGCGTTGGGACCGGTCGGCCCTGATGCGTTGATCGCCGAAATCCGCCAGCTGCTGGGCTCTTTCGGAGCCGGCATCGAGGACGACACAGCAGTGCTGGCGCTGGGTGTACCCCGCTCATCGCAGGGGTCGTGACCGAATTACCGTGGCCACGCGCTCCGCACCTGTGCTGGATCAAGCTTCAGGAAGGAGCTGATCATTGCGTCCCTATTCCGCTGAGAACTTCTGTCGGACAGGGTGAAGAGTTTGGGCACAAGCGGACCATCAACTCGACCTTGAGGACCGATGCTAAAAGACGTCACTGTGTACCGGACGAAAACTTTCCCGTCGATGCTGTACACGGACCGTCCGTCTCTGTCGGTTAGCCGGACGCCCTTTTGGATGATTTCGACTATGCGCTGTTTGTCGGCGTCCGCTTTATGCAGTCTTTCCGCTTCTCGCGCTTGCACTTCCCGGTACCACAGGGTGTTTTCCTTCGGTACCTGAATTTTCGGGATCAAGTCCAACAAGCTCTTTTGCTTGGGGGTCAAGTCATCCAATTTTTGCAACGGGTTCAGAGTCGTTTTCCGGTTGAGGAGTTCTTTCAGCGTGCCCGTGAGAAATTTTCCGAGCGCGCCCAAAGGGTCACTCCTACTCGCCGCCACGACCACCTTCGGAGTGGGGGCGTTCTGCGCCGCAGTGACCACTCGCGAATTCACAGTGCGATTCACCGTACGGGGGCTCGTCGCCCGAGCATCTGCGTGGGCGCGCGACTTGGCTGTCCCGGCACGGCCCGAGGGAGACGACGCCGCGGCACCAGATCCGCCATCCTTGGACGACGAGGCCGACGACGACCCGGCGCCGCTGTCGGCGCCGGCAACACCGATCTCAGACCCAACCAGCGACCAGCCGATCAACGCCGCACCCATGCCGGCGGACGCCAAACCGAGCTGCAGCAACCGACGCATGGGCAGATCCTGGGCGCGTCGCCCGGCTAGGCGACCACCCGTTGCTGATGTTGACATGTCAGATCCCCCGGTGCTTTGTTGCGTTACTTCGTGATTGAGCGACTGGCAACCTGTACGCGCCCGGTTCTGGAGCTCGACGTCGACTATCGTACCTTGCTCGATCGCGCTGAGGGCCTGTTCGCTGTTGCCTTCTTTGTTTGCCGCGTTGGTTTCCCACCTCGATCCCAGCAATGACAAACCGTGGGACTGCCGATGCCCGCAAAAGACTTCAGGCCCCCTCAACGAGGGGGCCTGAACTTGGTGGCAGGTACAGGATTCGAACCTGTGTAGGCTTTCGCCGACGGATTTACAGTCCGCTCCCATTGGCCGCTCGGGCAACCTGCCTGGGTGCGCCGCGCCGGGGATCCGGTTTGGTGCGACTAGCAGGGTACAACGATCATGTACCTCAGACACAAACCGGCCGATCAACCGAAGGGACGGGTCCAATGGCGGATTCATCGTTCGACATCGTGAGCAAGGTCGACCGCCAAGAGGTCGACAACGCGCTGAACCAGGCGGCCAAAGAGCTCAGCACCCGGTTCGACTTCCGCGGCACCGACACCACGATCGCGTGGAAGGGCGACGAGGTCATCGAACTCGTCAGCTCCACCGAGGAGCGGGTGAAGGCCGCCGTCGACGTCTTCAAGGAAAAGCTGATCCGCCGCGACATCTCCATGAAGGCCTTCGACGCCGACGAACCGCAGGCCAGCGGAAAGACCTACAAAGTGTCGGGCACCCTCAAGCAGGGCATCGACCAAGAGCACGCCAAGAAGATCAACAAACTCATCCGCGATGAAGGCCCCAAAGGGGTGAAGTCGCAGGTGCAGGGCGACGAGATCCGGGTCAGCTCCAAGAAGCGTGACGACCTGCAGGCCGTCATCGCCCTGCTCAAAGGTGCCGACCTCGACGTAGCCCTGCAGTTCGTCAACTACCGGTAGACCGAGGGCCCTCGCTCAACCAACCGGTCAGTGCCTAGTGTGGTGAGCATCACCACCCACGCGAAGCGAGGACCGCGATGACCGCCACCCCGGAGACTGCCCCCGTACCCGCCGAGACGGACGGCGGGTCCTACGACGTCGTGATCATCGGCGCCGGGTTCTCCGGGATCGGCGCCGCCTACCGGATCGCCGAGCGCAACCCCGGCACGCGCTACGTCGTCTTGGAACGCCGTGAGCGCATCGGCGGCACCTGGGACCTGTTCCGCTACCCCGGTGTGCGCTCGGACTCCAGCATCTTCTCGCTGTCCTGGCCGTGGGAACCGTGGGTCCGCAAAGAAGGCGTCGCTGACGGCGACCACATCCGCGAATACATGGAAGACACCGCGCGCAAGCACGGCATCTTGCCCAACATCCATTTCGGAACCTACGTGCAGTCGGCCGACTGGGATTCGGCCACCGACACCTGGACCGTGCACGCGCTGGAGAGCGGCGAACGCAAGACCTACCGCGGGCGCTTCGTCTTCTTCGGCTCGGGCTACTACAACTACGACGAGGGCTACACCCCCGACTTCCCGGGCCTCGAGACGTTCGCAGGCACCGTCGTGCACCCGCAATTCTGGCCGGAAGATCTCGACTACACCGGCAAGAATGTGATCGTCATCGGCAGCGGGGCCACCGCGGTCTCGCTGATCCCCGCGCTGGCGCAGAAGGCAGCCAAGGTGACGATGCTGCAGCGCTCCCCGACGTACCTGTTGGCCGGCTCCCGGGTCAACCCGCTCATCGAAGCTGTCCGGAAAGTCGTTCCCCGCAAGATTTCTCATGCGTTCGCCCGCTACTTCGCGGTCGCTTTCGAAAGCGTCGTGTGGTTCCTGGCCCGCACTGTCCCCGGCCTGGCCCGCAAAATCATCCGGGCCCAGAACCTCAGTCGGCTGCCCGCGGGTTATCCGGTCGACGTGCACTTCAAGCCGCGCTACAACGTCTGGGATCAGCGCCTGTGCTTGGTCGCCGACGGCGATTTGTTCGAGGTGATCTCCGACGGCCGCGCTGAAGTCGTCACCGACCACATCGACCGCTTCGACGACACCGGCGTCACGCTGAAGTCGGGTAAGCACCTCGCGGCCGACATCATCGTCACCGCGACCGGCCTGCAGCTGCAGGCCCTCGGCGGGGTGCGAATCACATTGGACGGCAATGAGATCAAGCCCCAGGAACGGTTCTCCTATAAGGCGCACATGCTCGAAGACGTGCCGAACCTGATCTGGTGCATCGGCTACACCAACGCGTCGTGGACGCTGCGCGCCGACATGACCGCCCGTGCAGCGGCCAAGCTGATCGAATACATGAACTCGCACGGCTACACCCACGCGTTCCCGCACCTGGGCGGCGAACCCATCGCCGAGAAGCCCGCGTGGGACATCCAGGCCGGTTACGTGTTGCGCAACCTGCACGCCCTGCCGAAGTCGGGTCTCAAGCGGCCGTGGGTGGTCCGGCAGAACTATCTCGCCGACGCCTTCGACCACCACTTCATCGACAAGATCGACGAGGACATGACGTTCGGGCGGGTGGCGTCCCCGGCGCGAGTGGCCGGATAACTCAGCTGCGGGCGGGGGTAGGTGCACTTCTTCAGAAAGCGATATCACCGGTGATAGCGCGTTCTGGAAAAGACACCCACCACCCCTGCCCCACCCGCGCACCCCGATTGCACGAACTCCCCATGAACAACCGGGCATTCGCAATACGCTGACCACCATGACTTCTCAACGCCGCGAACCCAAAGTCGTCGTGCTCGGCGGCGGATCCTGGGGTACCACCGTCGCATCCATCTGCTCCCGCCGGGGGCCGACGCTGCAATGGGTGCGCTCGGAGGAGACCGCCAAGGACATCAACGAGAACCATCGCAACTCGCGCTACCTGGGCGACGAGGTCGAACTCTCGGAAACCCTGCGGGCCACCACCGATTTCAGTGAAGCCGCCGAGTGCGCCGACGTCGTCGTCATGGGCGTGCCGTCACACGGCTTCCGCGGCGTGCTGGCCGAGCTGAGCAAGGAGCTGCGCCCATGGGTGCCCGTGGTCAGCCTGGTCAAGGGCCTGGAGCAGGGCACCAACATGCGGATGAGCCAGATCATCGACGAGGTTCTGCCCGGTCACCCGGCCGGCATCCTCGCCGGCCCGAACATCGCGCGTGAGGTCGCCGACGGCTATGCGGCCGCCGCCGTGTTGGCCATGCCCGACCAGCACCTGGCCGCCAACCTGGGGAAGATGTTCCGCACCAAGCGGTTCCGCGTCTACACCACCGACGACGTCGTCGGAGTCGAGATCGCCGGCGCGCTGAAGAACGTGTACGCCATCGCCGTCGGCATGGGCTATTCGCTGGGCATCGGTGAGAACACCCGGGCATTGGTGATGGCTCGTGCCGTGCGGGAGATGTCGCGGCTCGGCGAAGCCATCGGCGGGCACCGCGACACGTTCGCCGGCCTGGCCGGCATGGGCGACCTCATCGTCACCTGCACCTCACAACGCAGCCGCAACCGCCACGTCGGCGAACAACTGGGCTCCGGCAAGTCCATCGAGGAGATCATCGCCTCGATGAACCAGGTCGCCGAGGGCGTCAAAGCCGCCAGCGTGATCATGGAATTCGCCGAGAAGTACGGCCTGAACATGCCGATCGCGCGCGAGGTCGATGCCGTCGTCAACCACGGCGCCAACGTCGAGCAGGCCTACCGCGGCCTGATGGCCGAGAAGCCCGGCCACGAAGTCAACGACTCACACTTCTAGTGCGGTCTATCCCGGGAACGACGGGAACAGCGGGTTCGAGTTCTTCGGCCGATCCAGCATGGGACTGGGTCCCGACGTGAACGTCGCCCCCGGCCCGACGACGAAGCCGACCTGGTCGTGGTTGTTCACACACGCCACGACGCCGCCACCGTCGACGCCACAGCTGATGTCGCGGAAGCTCAGCCGGGTGTTCGGCGGCAGCGGCTTCACGTCACCGGCCGCCGCGTAGAGCGAAGCGCCGCTGCTGGAAAAGCCGGGCTCGCCGGACGGGCCCGCGCTGACGAGGTTCGCGCCGCCGGGCGCACCGGGCAACGCCCCGCTGCAGCCGTAGCTGGAGTTCTGCTTGTCCAGCACGCACACCACCCCGGGCGGACCGGCGAAGGCGTACCAGTTGCCGCCCATCGCCGTGTAGGGCACCGGGCTCACAGGTGTGTAGGCATTGACGTTCGGAAGGACCGGGGCGGGCGCAGGCTCGGGATCCGCCGCGGCCATGCCCGGCGTACCGATCGCCGCCGCCCCCGCGACGCTCACCAGGCCGATCAGGATTCTGCTCAGCATCATCACACCCTACGTAAGCGCCACCGATGGCGCAGTTTGCGTACTCACCTGGTCCTTCGGCTGCGCGGCCGCGATTCGTTACCGCCGGGCCCCAGCGTCCTGACCGCCGCGTAACGGTGATCCACGCCACCACCGAGGTGTAGAACCCCGCCGATCGGGAAACGCAACAGCGGACCCCGGTGCGTGAAGCACATCAAACGAGCGCCACGACAAGGCAATTCGCGTAAGGACTATGAACTCTCTGACAACGACGTATCTGGCCGCTAATCAATGGCATGACTTCTGGAACGGCAATCTCGGCGAGTGGCTTCGCACCAAAGGGCTGCACATCGTCCTGGTCATCTTCGCCGCGCTGATCGCCACCCGGCTGATCAACTGGGTCGCCGCCAAAATCGCCCGCAAGCTCAACACCGGCGACGAACTGGTTCGATCCGAGAGCGCCAAGCACCGCGCCGCCGTCTCCTCGGTGATCTCATCAGTCGCGATCGCCATCCTGTACACGGTGGTCGCTGTCGACGTCTTCGACCAGCTGGGCCTACCGATCGGCTCGCTGGTCGCCCCGGCCGCCGTGCTGGGTGCCGCCCTCGGTTTCGGCGCCCAGCGGATCGTCCAGGACCTGCTCAGCGGGTTTTTCATCATCACCGAGAAGCAGTACGGCTTCGGTGACCTGGTGAGTTTGACGGTGACCGGCTCGTCAGAGGCTCAGGGCACCGTCGAGGACGTCACCCTGCGGGTGACGAAGCTGCGCACCAGCGACGGCGAGGTGTTCACCATCCCCAACGGGCAGATCGTGAAGGCGTTGAACCTGTCCAAGGATTGGGCGCGCGCGGTGGTCGACATCCCGGTGCCGACGACCGCCGACCTCAACAAGGTCAACGACGTGCTGCACGAAGTGGCAACGGCCGCCACCTCCGACAAGCGCCTGGATCAGCTGCTGCTCGACGAGCCGTCACTGATGGGCGTGGAGAGCATCAAGGTCGACACCGTGAACCTGCGCATGGTGGCCCGCACCCTGCCGGGCAAGCAGTTCGAGGTGGGCCGACAGCTGCGCGCGATGGTGCTGCGCTCGCTGCGCCAGGAAGGCATCGTCAGCCCGAACACCGCCAAGACCAACGTCGAGACGGTCGCGTCGAATAGCTAGTCCCCGGGTCGCTTCGCTCTTGCCCGCCGGAAAGCTAGTGGCCGGCCATCTTCTCGAGCCGTGCGATCCGGTCTGAGATCGGCGGATGGGTGGAGAACATCTTGCCGATCTTCTCCCCGGAGCGGAACGGGCTGGCGATCATCAGGTGCGCCTGGTCGGCCAGCTGCGGCTCGGGAGGCAGCGGCGCGTTCTCCACCCCGCCGCTGATCTTGCGCAACGCCGACGCCAGCGCCAGCGGATCGCCGGACAGTTCAGCCCCGGACTCGTCGGCCTGGTATTCACGCGAGCGGGACACGGCCATCCGGATCAGCGTGGCAGCGATCGGACCGAGCAGCGAAACCAGTAACAGCGCAAAGGGATTGGGACCGCCTTCGCGGTTGTTACCGCTGAACATCCCCGCGAACAGGGCGATGTTGGCCAGCGCGGTGATCACCGAGGCCAGCGCACCGGCCACACACGAGATCAGGATGTCGCGGTTGTAGACGTGCGACAGTTCGTGGCCCAGCACCGCGCGCAGTTCACGCTCGCTGAGCAGGTTGAGGATTCCGGTGGTGACGCACACCGCCGCGTTGCGCGGATTGCGCCCCGTGGCGAACGCATTCGGGTTGGCCGTGTCGCTGATGTAGAGCCGCGGCATCGGCTGGTGCGCCGTGGTGGCCAGCTCGCGGACCATCGAGTAGATCTGCGGCGCCTGCACCTCGGTGATCGGCTGGGCGTGCATGGCGCGAAGCGCGAGCTTGTCGGAGTTGAAGTACACGTAGACGTTCATGCCGATCGCGAACACCAGCGCGAGGAACATCACGTTGCGCCCGAACAGCGAACCGAGGAAGACGATCAGCGCCGACATGCCAACAAGCAGCGCGAACGTCTTGAACGTGTTGGCGGTCGGATGCCAAGTCATCAATTCCTCCTACGAGCAAGCGCACTCTCCGGGAGGTTAACGCCTCGAACCGACCGTGAGGTTCCGCGACGCCGTCAGCCGTGCCGGTTGATCGTGTAGTCCATCAGTGAGGCCAGTGCGCGACGGCCCGGTCCGTCGGGCAAACCGGCCAGCTCGTCGCCGGCCTGCTCGGCGTAGCGCTGCACGGTGGCTTTGGCCTTGGCGATGCCGTCACCGGCGCGCAGCAGTGCCAGCGCCTCGGCGAGCGCGTCGTCGTCCTCGATCGGGCCTTTGACCAGCTCACGCAGCCGGTCGGCGTCGGCGCCGGTCTCTTGCAGCGCGTACAGCACCGGCAGGGTGTGCACGCCCTCGCGGAGGTCGGTGCCCGGGGTCTTGCCCGACTCGTCGGGATCGCTGTCGATGTCGATGATGTCGTCGGAGATCTGGAACGCGGTGCCCACGATCCCGCCGAGCCGGCTCAGCCGCTCGATCTGGTCGTCGTTGGCGCCGGCGAACGTGGCCCCGAATCGGCCCGACGCCGCGATCAGGCAGGCGGTCTTCTCGTAGATCACCTTCAGGTAGTGGTCGACCGGATCAACGCCGTTGGTGTTGCCCTTGGTCTCGCGCATCTGACCGGTCACCAACTGAGCGAACGTCTCGGCGATGATCCGGACCGCGTCCGGGCCCAACCGGCTCACCAGCCGCGACGCCGTGGCGAACAGGTAGTCGCCGGCCAGGATCGCGATGTTGTTGCCCCAGCGGGCGTTGGCGCTGGGCGCCCCGCGCCGCATCTGCGCCTCGTCCATGACGTCGTCGTGGTACAGCGTGGCCAGGTGCACCAGCTCGATCACTGCGCCGGCCACCGTGACCTGCCAGGCGTCGGGCTCCGGGCCGATCTGCGCGGACAGCACCGTGAACAGGGGGCGGAAGCGCTTGCCGCCGGCCTCGAACAGGTGCACGACGGCTTCGGTCATCAGCTCGTCACCGCCACGCAGTTCGGTGCTCATGAGCTCTTCGACACGACCTACCCCGTCGCGGACGTTCTTGGCGAAAGCCGGATCACCAAAGTCCACCCCTGCTACCACCGTGGCCGGAGTACTCACCCTGCCAACATACTGGGGGCATGGACTTGCGGTCAGACGTGGTGGTCGTCGGGGCCGGGCCGGCCGGCTCGGCGGCGGCCGCCTGGGCGGCCCGGCGCGGCCACGACGTGCTCGTCGTCGACGCCGCCGAGTTCCCCCGCGACAAGCCCTGCGGTGACGGACTCACCCCACGCGCGGTGCTCGAGCTGCAGCGGCTCGGGCTCGGCGACTGGCTCGACGGCCACATCCGCCACCACGGGCTGCGGCTGTCCGGGTTCGGCGCCGACGTCGAGGTCCCGTGGCCCGGGCCGTCGTTTCCGTCCGGCGGGTCGGCGGTGCCGCGCACCGAACTCGACGACCGGATCCGCAAGGTCGCCGAGGACGCCGGCGCGTCAATGCTGCTCGGCGTGAAAGCCGTTGACGTATCGCGTGATTCGCGCGGTCACGTGGACGCCGTGGCGTTGGCCGACGGGTCGCGGGTGTCGTGCCGCTGGGTGATCGTGGCCGACGGCGCACGCTCCCCGTTCGGACGGGTGCTCGGCAGGCAGTGGCATCAGGAGACGGTGTACGGGGTGGCAGTGCGGGGATACCTCGCGTCGCCGCGATCCTCGGAGCCGTGGATCTCCTCGGATCTGGAGCTGCGTTCAGTCGACGGGCAGGTGCTGCCCGGCTATGGCTGGATCTTCCCGCTGGGCAATGGCGAGGTGAACATCGGCGTCGGCGCGCTGGCCACGGCGAAGCGGCCCGCCGACGTGGCGTTGCGGCCTCTGATCAAGCACTACACCGACCTCAAGCGGGCGTCGTGGGGCTTCGACGGCCCGCCGCGGGCGGTGTCCTCGGCACTGTTGCCGATGGGCGGGGCGGTCTCCGGTGTGGCCGGACCCAACTGGGTACTGATCGGCGACGCGGCGGCGTGCGTGAACCCGCTCAACGGCGAGGGCATCGACTACGGGCTGGAAACCGGCCGGTTAGCTGCCGAGATGTTGGGCTCCGGCGACCTGTCGCAGGCGTGGCCCGCGATGCTGCAGGCGCACTACGGGCGCGGCTTCTCGGTGGCCCGCCGGCTGGGGTTGCTGCTGACGCTGCCGCGGTTCCTGCCGCTGACCGGGCCGGTCGCGATGCGATCGTCGCGGCTGATGGGCGTCGCGGTGCGGGTGATGGGCAACCTGGTCACCGACGAGGACGCCGACCTGGTGGCGCGGGCCTGGCGCGTGGCGGGGATGGGATCGCGAATCCTGGACCGGCGCAAGCCGTTCAGCTGACCCGTTGAGTGAGCGTTGACGCCTCACTCAGCGGCGCTTTGTGAAGCGTCAGCGCTCAATGAATGGCGGTACAGCCACGCGCCTCACAGAAATGACAAATTTGACAAAACTTCTTCACATCGCGGCGGTTGCGGCATAAGCTCCGCCGCATGAGTGACTACGACGCGATCATCGTGGGGGCCGGACACAACGGTCTGACCGCAGCGGTGGTGCTGCAACGAGCCGGCTTGCGCACGCTCTGCCTGGAGGCCAACACCTACAGCGGCGGTATGTCGGCCACCGTCGAGCTGATCGACGGCTTCAAATACGAGATCGCCGGGTCGGTGCGCTTCCCCACCGCGCAGAAGATCAACAGCGAGCTCGGCCTGGACACGTTGCCGACCATCTCCTCGGAGATTATGTCGGTCAACCTCGGGGAAAACGGCGAGGAAGCAATGGTCTTCCACAGCGACCCGATGGCGATGATGACCCATCTCAACGAGAAGCACGGCATGGACGCCGTGATGGCCATGGCCAACCTGTACGCCTGGAGTGCCGGCCCGGGTAAGGCCCTGGGCCGCTTCGATGCGCTGGCACCGCCAAAGACCATCGACGAGATGTATGCCTGTGCCGCAGACGAAAACGAGCGGCGCGCCATCCACGAGATGCTGTTCGGATCGGCGATGGACGTCGTCGACCGGTTCCTGCCCGACAAGGAAAAGCACTCCGTGATCCGCGGCATGCTGGCCTTCCTCGCGGTGAACTCCACCTACCGCGGCCCGTACACCCCCGGCAGCGCAACGTGTTTGGCGTTCGCGATGGCCATGCCCCCGGAGGGCGGCCAGATGACCACCAAACTCAAGGGCGGAATCGGCGTGCTGGCCGAGCATCTACGGGACCTGTTCGTCGACGCCGCCGGAGAGATGCGCTACCGCACCAAGGTCGAACAGATCCTCGTCGAGGACGGCAAGGTCACCGGTGTGCGCCTCAAGGACGGCGAAGTCATCAACGCGCCGGTCGTGGTGTCCAACCTCGCACCGGAGACCACGCTGCTGGATCTTGTTGGCGTCGACCACCTTCCGTCGTCACTGGTGACCCGGCTCGGCGGTCGCGATCACCGGGCGTCGTTCATGCAGATCCACTTCGCCCTGGACGGGCTGCCCCAGTACGCCGCGCCCTACGACTTCCTCAACGAGCAGGGCATGCAGATGTCGGTCGGCATGTTCGGTTCACCCGAAGAACAGCAGCGCCAGTGGGAGATGGCCCGGGCCGGCGAAGTGCCGGACAACCCCGCGCTGTCAATCCAGATGCCGACCGTCGGCGATCCCGAGATGGCGCCCGAAGGCAAGCACGCCGCCAGCGTGTACGCATACGGCTTTCCGATCGAGGCGCCGCGCGACCAGCATGGTCAGCTGAAAACGGTTATGGCGGAACGGGTTGTCGACAAGATCACCCGCTATGCCCCGAACTTCAAAGACATCCTGATCCGCGACATCACGTTCGCGCCCTATCACATGAACACCATGTTCGGCGCGCCCAACGGCGACTTCTGCCACGGGCTGCTGCAGCCCGAGCTGATGGGGGTCAACCGGCCCGGACCCAAGGGGTTCCTCGACGAGCCGATCCCGATCGAAGGCCTCTACCTGGGTGGTGCGGGCTGCCACGGCGGACCGGGCATCACGTTCATTCCCGGCTACAACGCCGGGTATCAGGTGCTGGAAGACGCCGGCCGCTAGCGCGCCCAAATCGCAGGGAGGCTAGGCCTTGACGGCGTGGTGGAGCGCGACGATCCCGCCGGTCAGGTTGCGCCACCGCACATCCGACCAGCCGGCGTCCCTGATCTGCCCGGCCAGCGCCGCCTGATCAGGCCAGGCCCGGATGGACTCGGCCAGATAGACGTACGCGTCCGGGTTGCTCGACACCGCGCGGGCCACCCGCGGCAGCGCCTGCATCAGGTACTCCTTGTAGACGGTCGAGAACACCGGCACGACGGGGGTGGAGAACTCGCACACCACCAGCCGGCCGCCGGGGCGGGTCACCCGGGCCATCTCGCGCAGGCCCGCCGGGTGGTCGACGACATTGCGCAACCCGAAGCTGATCGTCACCGCGTCGAACACCTCGTCGCCGAACGGCAGCTTGGTCGCGTCGGCCGCCACCTTCGGCACCGGCCGCGCGGAACCGGCCCGCAGCATGCCGACCGAGAAGTCCGCGGCCACACACCACGCGCCGGACTTCGCCAGTTCGACCGTCGACACCGCCGTCCCCGCCGCGAGGTCCAGCACCCGGTCACCGGGTCCGATGCCCAGCGCCGACCGGGTCGCCCGTCGCCAGGCACGGTCCTGCCCCAGCGACAGCACGGTGTTGGTGATGTCATACCGCCGCGCGACGGCGTCGAACATCGACGCCACATCGCGGGGATCCTTGTCCAGCGTCGCGCGGCTCACGGTGCCGACGCTACCCGAGCGGGAATGCTGAGCCTGTCGATGCGTTGGCTAGACGCATGAGCGAAAAAGTGTGGTTCATCACCGGGACATCGCGCGGCTTCGGCCGGGAGTGGGCGATCGCCGCCCTGGACCGCGGCGACAAGGTCGCTGCCACCGCGCGCAACACCGGCACCCTGTCCGACCTGGTCGACCAGTACGGCGACGCCATCCTGCCGATCCAGCTCGACGTCACCGACCGGGGCGCCGACTTCGCCGCCGTCGCGCAGGCGCACGACCATTTCGGGCGGCTGGACATCGTCGTCAACAACGCCGGCTACGGCCACTTCGGCTTCATCGAGGAACTCTCCGAGAGCGATGCGCGCGACCAGCTCGAGACCAACGTCTTCGGCGCGCTGTGGATCACCCAGGCCGCGCTGCCGTACCTGCGGGCTCAAGGCAGCGGGCACATCATCCAGGTGTCGTCGATCGGCGGCATCACCGCGTTCCCGCTCGTCGGCATCTACCACGCCTCCAAGTGGGCGCTGGAAGGTTTCTCGCAGGCGCTGGCGCAGGAGGTCGCCCCGTTCGGCATCCACGTCACGCTGATCGAGCCGGGCGGATTCGACACCGACTGGTCCGGATCGTCCTCGAAGCGCTCGGCCGAACTGCCCGACTACGCGGAACTGCACCGCCAGGTAGACGAGGCCCGCAAGCAGCGGTGGTCTGCACCCGGCAACCCCAAGGCGTCGGCGTCGGCCATTCTCAAAGTCGTGGACGCGCCGACTCCCCCGCTACGGGTGTTCTTCGGGGAGTCACCGCTGCAGACCGCAAAGGCCGACTACGAAAGCCGCATCGCCAACTGGGAGCAGTGGCAGCCGGTCGCCGTCGAGGCCCAGGGCTGATCACATCGCGTGCGCGTCGACTCTCGGTAATTGACGCGCACGACTCGCCATGCGTTCGCTGAGGTGGATCAGTCGGTCCTCATGCCCAGCGGGCATGGTGTAAGCCAACTTACGGAGTTCGAGTGCGAATTCGCTGAGATCTTGGCGATACGACGCGTCGTTCATTCGGACGCCCCCAGGTCTTGGAGAGGTGATGTTGGAAGTGTTGTCATTGGCGTTCAGCGTTCCCCCGCTTGCGTTCAAGTGTGCGCCCGCTCACAGGCTGTGAAAAGGTTTCTCAGGAACAATTAAGGAAAGTCGTTGGCGTGGCACCAGACTCACGCCGCGCGGCGTCGTCGGCCATTGAGCCGCACCGCTTCGTAGTGCCCCAGCAACTCGTCGCAAATCGCCGGCCATGTCCGGCCGAGCACACTGCGGCGCGCGGCGAGGGAGTAGCGCGCCCGCTCGTCGAGCAGATGATCGACCGATTGCGACAGGCGCGCTTCGAATTCCGCGACCGTCAATAACAGTCCGGTCCGGTACGGCGCCACCAGATCCCGCGGGCCACCGGCGTTCGGCGCGATAACCGGCAAACCCGACGCCATCGCCTCCTGCACGGCCTGGCAGAACGTCTCGTGCTCGCCGGGATGGACGAAAACGTCCATGCTCGCGTAGGCGGTCGCCAACTGCTCGCCGTACAGCGCCCCGGTGAACACCGCCGATGGCATCAGCGCGCGGAGCTTGTCGCGGTCGACACCGTCGCCGACGATCACCAGCTGCAGGTCATCGCGGCGAGCGAGTACCGCCAGCCGCTCCACATGTTTCTCCGGCGCGAGCCGCCCGACGAAGCCGACGATCGGCTTGCCCGCCGGTGACCAGCGCGCCCGCAGCTCGTTGCTCCGCGCCGACGGTGCGAAGCCGGTGACGTCGACACCGCGGGCCCATTGGAACACCCGCGGAATGCCATGGGTGGCAAGGTCTTCCATCGCCGCGGTGGACGGCGCCAGCGTGCGGTCCACTCGTGAATGCAGATGCCGGTTCCAGGCCCAGGCCGCGCGCGAGGCGACGCCGATCCCGTAGCTCTGGGCGAACCCGGCGATGTCGGTCTGGTACACCGCGACCGTCGGCACCCCGAGGTACCGGGCGGCTTGCAGGCCGCCGTACCCCAGCAGCGCGGGCGAAGCCAGGTGCACTATGTGCGGATCGAATCCGCGCAACACCCCCACCATGCGTGGCCGCGGCACCCCCAGCGGCAGCGACGTCACTTTGGGGAACATCTTCGAAGGCACCCGGTGCACCCGGATCCCGTCGTAGATCCGTTCGGCCGCCGGTTCACCACGCGGGGTGTCCGGGGCGATCACGAGTGCCTCATGGCCGGTGCGGCGGAGATGCTCGAGCACCCGCAGCACCGAGTTGCTCACTCCGTTGACGTTCGGCAGGAAGGACTCCGCGACAATGGCAACGCGCACGATTCGAGGGTGACAGCGGCGCCTGTCAGCGAGGTTGCGCCCAGGCATACACGACACGAAAACAAGGTGGAACGCGGTACCGTGCGAACATGCGGTTCTGGACTGTGCTCGTGGTGGCGCTGGTGGTCCTGACCACCGGTTGTAGCAGGGAAATTGTCGGTGTGGCACAGGTGGATCCGCGCGGGCCGGGGACGGCACTGAGCAAGGACGGGTACGGCATCGTGGCCGGCGACCCGAACGCGCGTGTCCACATCGAGTTGTACACCGAACCGCAATGCAGCCACTGCGCCGATCTGCAGAAGGATTTCGGCGACGAACTGGCCCGCTACATCAACCTCGGTCAGCTCGCCATCACCTACCGTCCGTTGACATTTCTGGACGACAAGCCCGGCGGCTATTCCGACCGGGTGAGCAACGCGATGTTCCTGGCGCCCGGCCCGAACACGTCAGGCAAGGCATTCCAGGCGTTCGTGCAAGACCTTTGGGGTCACCAGGATTCGCACGGCAAGGGCCCCAGCGATGCTCAGATCGCCGACATGGCTCGCGAAAGCGGGCTACCCGCCGCGGCCGTCGACGCGATGCGGGCGGGCAAGCCCGCGTTGGACATCCAGGAGATGGCGGACACCAACTTCGAATACCTCTATGAGATCGACGCCATCAACACCGGCACCCCGACCGTGTTCGACCTGAACACCAACGAGAAGCTCGACATCTACGACAACAACTGGTTGTCCAAGCTGATGTCGACCTGATTCACCCGGCGCTCCAGCAGAACCAAGCCCGTCAAGACCAGCCCACCGATCAGCCACGCCACCACCGCGATCGAGCCGGCCGGAATGATCGCGAGCGCAGCCGTACGGTGTTGCACGCGAACGAGATCCGGATCATTGCGGTCATACTCGACGTAGATGCGCATTCCCTCGGCCAGCTCGGAGGGGTAGAGCACACCGAGCTCGGGGCGGTAGGTGACGCGGTCCGGGGTGACGAACTCGATCGTCGAGCGGCGCGGACCTGCCGAGAGGACTTCGGCCTGCGCGACACCCATGTTGTGTTCGATCTGCTGATCGTTGCGCCACGCACCGGCGACCAGCAACAGCGACTGCAGAGTGACCAGCCCGATGAGGATCCACACCGCACACTTGCTCCAGCGCAGCACTTTCCGCCGGGTGGTGTCGACGACGTCCGGCTCGCGCCGGGGCAGAGCCGGCTTCGCCCACGCGAGGAGGCGGGCGATCACAGCGCCGACCGGATCGCGGCGTGCAACTGCCGCAACGACGACCGGTCGGCTTTGACCTCGAGAACCCGCATGCCCTCGAAGGGTTCGGCGAGCGCGCCGCCGAGTTGGTCGACCTCGATCTGGCGAGCGTCGATGTGATACGCCCGGCACAGCGCGCCGACGTCGACGTCGTGCGGGGTGCCGAAGATCCGCGCCGACACATCCGAGAACCGCGGGTCACCCTGCTCGAGGAGTTCGAAGATGCCGCCGCCGTTGTCGTTGGACACCACGATCGTCAAGTTCTTCGGCGTCGGCTCGGTCGGGCCGATCAGCAGCCCTGAGCTGTCGTGCACGAAGGTCATGTCCCCGATCAGACCGATGGTCCGGCCCGTATGGGCAAGGGCCGCGCCGATGATCGTCGACACCGTGCCGTCGATACCGGCCACTCCCCTGTTGGAGCGCACCTTGATGTCCTCGGTGTTGAGTCCGACCAGGGCCGCGTCACGGACCGGGTTGGAGGCCCCGAGCACCAACTGGTCCCCTGGGCGCACCGCGGCGGCCACCGCGGCCGCGACGTGCAGGCCGGTGGTCAGCGGGTGAGCGGCCAGCTGCCGGCGCACCGCCGCCATGGTGTGCGCGTTGACCTCCGCGCAGCGCTGCAGCCACGACGGGTCGGGCGTGCCGCTGGTCTCGGCGCGGGTGCCGGTGGCCGCGGAGTTGCCCGACACGTCGGGCCAGCGGGGGCCGGTGGTGAGGGCGAACACCGGCACCGACGGGTCGGCGAGCAGCGTCGACACCGGCCGGTGCAGCGTCGGGCGGCCCAGCATGATCACCTGGCGGGGCCGCAGCAGCGGCAGCGCGAGCGGATGCAGCGGGTTGGCGGCGTGCGGGGCGGTCGGCTCGGCGACCGTCGGCAACGCGGCCAGGTTCGGGTGGACGCCGGCGCCGTGTCCGGCGATCACCACGGTGTCGGGGGTCAGATCGATGTCCAACGGCTGGTCGAAGGCCACCGGCGGGCTGTACGTCCACGGCTTGCCGTCCGGCCTGCCGGGCGGGATCGCCGCAGCACCCGAGTCGGCATCCGGCACCAACGGCTCGCGCAGCGGGATGTCGAACTGGACCGGGCCGGCGTTGGCCGAGCGTGCGCCGGTGGCCGCGGCCAGCACCCGGCAGGTGGCCGAGCGCCACTGCGCGTTGAGAGAGTCCAGCTTGTCCTGGCCCCCTTCGGCGAGACCCAGGCTGATCGACGCGCGGACCTGGGTGCCGAAGTAGCCGAGCTGCTCGAAGGTCTGGTTCGCGCCGGTGCCCAGCAGCTCGTAGGGCCGGTTGGCCGACAGCACGATCAGCGGAACCCGCGCGTAGTTGGCTTCGACGACGGCGGGGCCCATGTTGGCCACCGCGGTGCCCGAGGTCATCGCCACACACACCGGCGCTCGCTCGGCGACCGCAAGACCGATCGCCAGGAAGCCCGCGGTGCGCTCGTCGATGCGGACGTGCAGGCGAAGCCGGCCGGCCCGGTCGGCGTCGGAGAGCGCGAAGGCCAGCGGGGCGTTACGCGAACCCGGGCACAGCACCACGTCGCGGACGCCGCCGCGGATCAATTCGTCGACGACGACGCGGGCCTGAGCCGTCGATGGGTTCATTACTACAGCGTGTCACACGTCGATCGGGCTCGACATCAGACAAGAGTGCCTGCGAAAAAGTCCAGCATCGCGTTGTTCACGGTGTCGGGGCGCTCCAGGAATCCGAGGTGGCCGGTGTGCCCGATCTGCACGTATCGGCCGTTGGGGATGGCGTCGGCGACCTCACGGCCCAGCGCAGCCGGGGTGAGCAGGTCGTCGGCGAACCCGATGACCAGCACCTCATTGGTAATGGAACGGTAAGCGGCCAGCCGGTTGTCCTTGGGGTAGACCTCGAGCTGGGCCCGCAGGCCAGGAGTCCGCTTGATCGGGAAGGCGGTGAACATCTCCACCCAGTCGCCGATCGCCTTCTCGTCGTTGATGGTCTTGGGTGAGAAGTTCTCCAGCACACGCACTTTCGCCGCATAGGCGGGCGGCAGCTGGATACCTGCCTTGGTGAGCTCGACATCGGCGGCCCGGAACGACTTGCGGGTGCGGTCGAGACGGCCACGGGTGCCCATCAGCACGGCCTGGGTGACCAGCTCCGGGCGGGTCAGCATCAACTCCTGGGCGATATAGGCGCCCATCGAGATCGCCACGATCCGGGTGGGTCCGCCGATCACGTCCTCGATGAGGGCAGCGGTGTCGGCGATCATCTGCTCCGGCGTGAAATCGCCGGCTTCCTCGGTGGCCCCGATCCCACGATTGTCGAACGTGACGCAGCGATAGCCCGCCGCCAGGAACCGCGGAATCTGGTGGATGTGCCAGGTTCGGCCGGCGCCGCCGGTGCCGGCGACGAACAGCACCGGATCGCCGGAGCCGTTGTCCTCGTAGGCCAGGTTGATCACCTGGCAGAGGCTACGCGACCCCGTTTCCGCCGCGCCTTCGACCGCGCGGCGTCGATGGCGCCGGACCACAGCAGTGACGTCATCGCCTTGAACTGGGTGGGCGTCGCCAGATCCTTGGCCATCAGCGCGGCAGCGGAGGCCTTCGTCATCGCCGATGCCTTCGACATGTGCCCGGAGTCGAACGGCGGTTGCGGGTCGTACTCCATCGACAGCTGGATCACCTTGGCGCGCTCCTCACCGCCGATCTGTCCGGCCAGCCACAGCGCGAGGTCGATGCCCGCCGACACCCCGGCGCTGGTGACGATGTCGCCTTCGTGAACCACACGTTCGTCCTTGACCGGAGTGACCCCGAGCGCCTTGAGCGCGGTCAGCGCCGCCCAGTGCGACGTCGCCCGTTTCCCCTTCAGCAGTCCCGCCGCCGCGAGGATCACCGACCCGGAGCACACCGACGTCGTCCAGGTGGCGGTCTGGTGCGCCTGGCGGACCCACTCGAGCAGCTTCTCGTCTCGGGAATGTTCGATCGTCGTCATCCCGCCGGGCACGAGAATGACATCGGGAGAAGGCGTTTCGTCGAACGAATGGGTGGCGCCGATGACGAGCACACCGGAGTCCGCGGTGATCGGGCCTGGCTCGTGCCACACGAAGCGGATCTCGGTGTCGGGCAGCCAGCGCAGCACCTCGTAGGGGCCGATGAAGTCCAGCGCGGTGAAACCGGGATAGAGCACGATGGCGATCTGCATGACACTCTCCTCTATGCGAACGTTTTGCGGTATTGGTCCGGCGAGACGCCGACCCGGCGAATGAAGTTGCGACGCAACGTTTCCGACGTGCCGAAGCCGCAGCGGGCGGCGATGGTGACGACGGTGTCGTCGGTCTCCTCGAGCTGACGGCGGGCGGCTTCGGTGCGCACGCGTTCGACGTAGGCGCCGGGAGCCTCGCCGACCTCGTCGGTGAACACCCGGGTGAAGTGCCGCGGACTCATGGCGGCGCGGCGGGCCAGCTCGGTGATGCTGTGGGCCGCACCGGGTTCGGCCTCGATGGCCTCCTGCACCTCGCGGATGGGTTGGCGACGCGCGCGCGGCATCCACACCGGCGCCGCGAACTGGGTCTGACCGCCGGGCCGCCGGAGAAACAAGACGAGGTAGCGCGCGACGGTCTGGGCCACCTCGGTGCCGTAGTCGTCCTCGACGAGCGCCAGCGACAGGTCGATGCCGGACGTCACTCCGGCCGCCGTCCACACCGTGGCCGAGCTGCGCAGGAAGATGGGCTCGCGGTCGACGGTCACGGCCGGGAACTCGCGGGCCATCCGGTCGGCGAACGCCCAGTGCGTGGTGGCGCGGCAACCGTCGAGCAGACCGGCTTGAGCCGCCAGGAACGAGCCGGTGCACACACTGACGACGCGTCGCGAGTTGACCGCGGCCGCCCGAATCCAGGCCATGGTGGCGGGATCCTGGCGGGCGGCGTCGACGCCGGAACCGCCGGGCAGGATCAGGGTGTCGATGTCCTTGGGTTCGGGCATCGCCTCGGCGACGAAGGCCAGGCCGGTCGGGGTGCTCACCGGGCGGCCGTCGCGGGAGGCGACGCTGACCCGGTAGCCGCCCTCGGTGAGCAGCGCGGCGCCGGTGAACACGTCGTGCGGGCCGACCAGGTCCAGGGCCTGCACGCCGGGAAACCCGAGGATCACCACCGATCGCGCCATGCGTTCAGTGTCGAGGTTGGCGGTGATGGCGTCTAGGCCATGCACCCCACAAATCAGGACATCACAGCTTCTTGAGGCGCCGCACCGCCTGCATCAGCGGCAGCATCGACGCCGCGCCTTTACGCAGGCTGCGCTGCAACGGCCCCACGTTCGCGAGCACCACGTACTCGACGCCACAATCCCGCCACTGCGCGGCCCGATCAACGATCTCGTCCGGCGTCCCGCACAGCAGGCAGTCGCGCACCACCTCGGTGGGAATGGCTTTGACATGTGACAACGCCGTCTGTTCGTCCATGTCCTGCGGCAGGATGTCCTGCGCGCCGGTGAAGCCGATGCCGAGCGGATGCTGGGCGCCGTGGCGGGCATAGAAGTGATCGGGAGCATTCAGTGCCGCCGCCCGGATCACTTCGGAGTCGAGCGCTTCGTCGAGGTCGTCCTGGTTCCGGGCGGCCAGCGTCATCAACCAGAGCGCCGGCTTGATCGACATCGGATCGCGCCCTGCGTCAGAAGCTGCGGTGCGCACGGCCTCGAGCCGCTGCGCGTATTCCTGCGGAGTGTGCGGGAACGCCGGATAGAACCCGTCGGCATAGCGACCGGCCGCGCGCAACATCCGCGGACCGTGCGCGGCGATCCAGATTTCCGGCCACCTGCCCTTGTACGGCGGCAGCTCGAAGAGCGCATTCCGCAGCGGGAAGAACGGAGAGTCCCGATTTACCAGCTCCCCCTGGGAATTCCACAGCGCTCGGATGGTCGCCATGGCCTCCTCGAACCGCGCCACCGGCTTGGACCATTCGACGCCGTAGGGTTCGTTGCCCTCTCGTTCGCCACTGCCGATGCCTAGGATCGCGCGGCCGCGGGTCAGCAGTTGCAGGGTGGCCGCAGCCTGCGCAGTGACCGCCGGATTGCGCCGGCCTGTGTCGGTCACACCGATGCCGAGGCGAAGGCGTGCGCGGTTGCGCGCGGCGATGTTGCCGAGCATGGTCCACGGCTCGAGGTACGCGTCGCCGCGCGGCAGCAGGGCGGCTCCACCGCAGTACTTCGGGTTGTTCCACAGTGAGCGCGGGAACAGCGAATTCAGGTGATCGGGCACCCAGAACGAGTCGACCCGGGCGGCGGCCGCGGCCGCGTAGTTGGCTTTGGTGAGGAAATCGACCGTGGGGCGAGCCGCCACGATGGGGTCCATCATTCCGACGCGAAGCGTTGACATCGGTTCAGTGTGTTGTGACCCCCGGTGGCCAGATGCCGTAGTCGACTACGCAATTCGGCCGACCTAGAAGTAATGCCGCTCCAGGTCGTCGAGCAGCCCGGCGCCGGTGGGCTGCCAGCCGAATCGGTCACGGGTGACGGCGCTGCTGGCCGGCATGTCGAGGCTGAAGAACGCGCCGATCCAACCGAAGTGATCCATCGCGTTCTCGGCGGGCGTGCTGGTGACCGGGACGCCAAGGCCGCGGCCGATGGTCTCGGCGATCGCGCGGGTGGGCACGCCTTCCTCACCGATCGCGTGCAGCACGGTCCCGCTGGGCGCTCCTTCGACGGCTAGCCGAAACAGCTGCGCAGCGTCGTCGCGGTGGACCGCCGACCAGCGGTTGGTGCCGTCGCCGACATATGCGGACACCCCCTTCTCGCGAGCGACGTCGACCAGCCGCGGGACGAACCCGTAGTCGCCGTTGCCGTGCACCGACGGCGCAAGCCGAACGATCGACACTCGCACTCCGCGGTCGGCGAACGCCAGCGCGGCCTGCTCGGAGACGCGTGGGGAATGCGGGTTGGCGGCGTGGTCCTCGGTGAGAACCTGACCGAGCGCGTGCCCGGCGGTTCCGCTGGTGACCACCAGGGGGCGGCCGGAATCAGCCAGCGTCTCACCAAGGGCAGTGATCCCGGTGCGGTCGAGTTCGCCTGCGCCGGAGAAGTTCTCGAAGTCGTGGTGGAAGGCCAGGTGGATGACGGCGTCGGCATCCTTGGCCCCGCTGCGAAGGCTGTCCAGGTCGGCGAGGTCGCCGCGGTGGACGTCGGCTCCGGCGGCGGTGAGCGCGGCGGCGGACTGATCGGAGCGGGCCAGTCCGAGTACCTGATGGCCGGCCGCGAGCAGGTCGGGCACCACTGCCGAGCCGACCCAGCCGGACGCTCCGGTGACGAATATCTTCATGGGACTACCTCCATGTCAGTCGCTGTCATCGAACACTATCGCTGATGTCAGCAACTGTCATCCCGCTAAAATTCCCGCATGGGTCGCTGGGAGCCGGACGCGCAGGGCCGCCTGCAACAGGCGGCCATGACGCTCTACACCGAGCGCGGATTCGACCAGACGACGGTCGCCGAGATCGCGGAGCGCGCCGGGCTGACTGAGCGCACCTTCTTCCGCTACTTCGCCGACAAGCGCGAGGTGCTCTTCGGCGGTCAGCCCCAGCTATTGGAGCAGTTGACGAAAGGCGTTGCGGAAGCGCCCGATTCGGCCGCTCCGCTGGATGCGGTCAGCGCAGCGTTGCAGGCAGTGGGCGCCTTCTTCGACGGTCGCCGGGACGCGTCGCGGCTGCGGCAGACGGTGATCGACGCCAACCCCGCCCTACAGGAACGCGAGCTGTCCAAACGGTCCGCGCTGGCCGCCGCGATGGCCGACGGCTTGGTGAGCCGCGGCGTCGCCGAGACGACCGCGCGGCTGACGGCCGAAGCCGGCGCGGCTGTGTTTCAGCTGGCCTTCGAGCAGTGGCTGGCCGACGACACGCACGACTTGGCACACTTCGTGCGCCGCGCGGTCACGGAATTGAAGAGCAGCTTCTAGCGTCGAGATCGACGTTCTGCGGCGATCTACTCGCGATTGTCCTGCGGTGTGTCGGTTTGGGCGAGAAGCGGGTGGCAGGCGCGCACCCGCTCGATCCACCAGTCGCGGCGATCGGCCGGCGCGGCGAGCGCGGCCAGGCGCGCCGGGTCGGGCACCACATCGCCGACGGGAAGCCCGCCGTCGACCAGTCTGATCTCCGCGACGTCCGCCACGAACAACCCGCCGGTGCCCAGCCCGCAGGCATGCTCCAGCCGCGGCAATGCCGCTGCCGCGGTCAGCCCGGCCGCGATACCGACCGCGGTGTCCAGCGCACTCGAGATCACCACCGGGATGTCGATCTCGGCCGCGATGCCCAACAGCGCCCGCACCCCGCCGAGCGGCGGCACTTTGAGCACAGCGACGTCGGCTGCCCGCGCACGCACCACCGCCAGCGGGTCCGCGGCCTTGCGGATGCTCTCGTCCGCGGCCACCGCGACGTCCACCCGGCTGCGCACCTGGGCCAGCTCGGCCACCGTCTTGCAGGGCTGCTCAAGGTATTCCAGCGGACCGTCGGCGGTCAGCGCGGCCGCCGCGGCCACCGCCTGCTCGACCGTCCACCCGCCGTTGGCGTCCACCCGCACCGTGGGGATCACCGCACGCACCGCGTTGACCCGGGCGACGTCGTCGGCCAACGTCTGGCCCGGCTCGGCCACCTTCACCTTCGCGGTACGCGTGCCGGGAAAGCGCTCCAACACCTCCGGCACCTGCCCGGCCGGCACCGCGGGCACCGTCGCATTGATCGGCACCACCTGGCGCACGACGGAAGGCCTTGCCCGGTAAGCGGATTCGATCCCGGAGGCCAGCCAGTGCGCCGCCTCGGGCGGCTCATACTCGACGAACGCACCGAACTCGCCCCAGCCCGCCGGCCCGTCGATCAGGGCCACCTCGCGAACCATGATGCCGCGGAAGCGAACCCGCATCGGCAGCGCGAGAACGTGCAACCGGTCCAGCAGGTCGTCCAGCGCCGCAGTCATCAGATTGCGCGGCCGCGGTTCTCCCAGTAGGGGTTGCGCAGGTCGCGCTTGAGGAGCTTGCCGGTGGGGTTGCGCGGCAGCGCCGGGGAGATCTCCACGCTGCGCGGGCACTTGTAGTGCGCCAGCCGCTCCCGGCACCAGGCAACCAGTTCCTCTTCGGACGTCTCTCCGCCGGCGGACAGTTCGACGACCGCTTTGACCGACTCGCCCCACTTCTCGTCCGGGACGCCGAACACCGCGGCGTCGAGCACCGCCGGATGATCGGTGAGTACCCGCTCGACCTCGACGGAGTAGATGTTCTCGCCGCCGGAGATGATCATGTCCTTGAGGCGGTCCTCGACGAAAATGAAACCGTCCTCGTCGACGCGGCCGATATCACCGGTGCGGAACCAGCCGTCCTCGGTGATGGATGAGGCGGTGGCCTCCGGCTTGTTGTGGTAGCCCTTCATCAACTGCGGTGTGCGGAACCACAATTCGCCGGGCTGACCGACCGGAACCTCAGCAAGGGTGTCGACGTCGACCACCCGGACCTCCACCTCCCGAGACGGCTGACCGGCACTGATCATGCGCTCCGGGCGGGAGTCGTCGCGGTGCACCTCCGGGGAGAGCTGGGTGATCGCCCCGCATACCTCGGTCAGGCCGTACACCTGAATGAAATCGGTATCGGGCCACGCTTTGAGCGCCGACTTCAGCAGCGCCGGCGGCATCGGTGACGCGCCGTAGACGAACGTCTTGAGCGCGCTGAACAACTTGACCGCATCCTCGCCGGACTCCAGCACCTTGCCCAGCACCGCGGGCACCAGGAACGTCCGGTTGGCGCCCTGCAGGAGCGCACCGGCCAGCGACGCACCGTCGGCCTCACGCGTCATGATCGTCGGGATGCCGGCGTGAATGCCGTACTGCACGTAAGCCGACCCGCCGACATGGAACAGCGGCATCGCCACCATGTTCTTGTCGTCGTCGCCGAACTCGAACGTCGCGGCATTCATCGTGTGCGCCAACACGTTCCGGTGGGATAGAACCACACCCTTGGGCTTACCGGTGGTGCCCGAGGAATACATGACCAGAGCGGCATCCTCGGGATCGACCTCGGCGGGACGCCCGACCGGGGTGGCGGCGGCCAGCAAGGCCTCGTACCCGTCACCGTCCGCGCCGCCGGGCGTGACCTCGATGACCTCCGAGACGTTGGTCAGCTTGTCGCGGATCTTGTCGACAGCACCCATCAGCTCGGTGCCGACGATCAGCAGTTTGGCGCCCGAGTCATTGAGGACGTAGTCCATCTCGTCGGCCGCCAGCCGGAAGTTGATCACGGCGGTGGCCGCGCCGATCGACGCCGCCGCCACCGTCAGCTCGACGCACGCCGGGTGGTTCTTGTCCAGGAACGCCACCACGTCGCCGCGACCGATACCACGCTCCACCAGAGCGCCGGCCAGCCGCCGGATCCGGTCGTCCCACTGCGCCCAGGTCCAGCTGCGGTCCAGGTAACTGATGGCCTGACCGTCGGGCTTGTGCTCGGCCCAGTACGCCGGCCGGTCATCGAGGAAGCGTGGTTCGGGTGGTTGCATACGAGCCAGATTGCCATGTCAGGCCGAGGGCGAGCCAGCCTTCGGCCGGAGCAGCACCCACGCAAGCACAATTGCGGCGGCGGGCACGACGGCCATGATCAGGCTCAGGTCGTGGATGGCGGTCAGCCAGCTCTGCGACGCCTCCGACACCACCCAGCGGGCCTTCTCCGGGTCCAAGACCTCGGCCCCGGCCGCCGGGCCGGGCACACCGCCGTGCGCGACGCGCAAGGCGTCGCGGGCCTGGTCCTCGGTGATCCCCGACCCCGCCAGCTTCTGCCGGCCGTCGCGCAGGAACAGCGTCGTGCCGACCAACGCGAACAGCGCCGGCCCGAGTGAGTAACTGGCCTGTCCGACAGCCGGTTTCACCGCCGAGATGACGCCACCCAGCTCCGGGGGCGCGCTGGACATCATGATCGTTGACTGCGGGGTCTGCACCACCGCGCCACCGATCGCGTTCAGCGCCACCGCAACACCCATGACCAGGATCGGAGTGTGAGCGTCGAGTACCACCAGCATCACCATCCCGGCCAGCAGGATGGCCAACCCGGCAATGAGCACCGCGCGCTCTCCCAACCGGTCGACCGCCCGCCCAGCCGCGGTCGCCGCGACCGACGCCAGCAGCACCGCCGGAATGAGCAACAGCCCGAGCATCTCGGGCGACTCACCGCGGATGGTGACGAGGTAGTAGGCGAACAAGATGGTGGCCCCGCCCTGCAGGAAGTTGAACGTCGCGCCGGCGATCACCGCGGCGTTGAACCGACCGGATCCGAAGATGCGCATGTCCAACGCCGGCTCGGCGGTGCGTCGCTCCCAGAACACGAACGCCACCGCCAGCGCGATTCCGACCAGGATCTGCACCAGAGCGCCGGCGTGGAAACCACCCTGCAGCTGAGTGAGCCCGAGAATCAACAGGATCAGTCCGACCGCGATCAACAAGATCCCGACGACGTCCAGCTTGCGCTGCCAGCGCAACGTCTCCGGTACGTAGCGGATGGTCAGTGCGAGCGTGACGGCGGCCAGCACCGGGGTGACCAGAAAGCAGGCGCGCCAACCGAAATGGGCCGCCAGCCAGCTTCCGACCGCGGGCTGAAACACGCTGAGGGCGTGGCCGACACCGAGGTACATCGCGATCGCAGCGGCACGGCGTCCCGCCGGGAACACCGCGTTGATGATGGCCAGTGACAACCCCAGAACAAACGCGAAGGCAATACCCACCCCGGCCCGAGCCAACGTCAGCACCGCCACGTTGGGTGCCACGGCCGCCAGCACGCCGAAGCCCATCGAGCCGTAACAGCCGATCGCGAACATCCGCTTCATGCCGTACACGTCCCCGAGCGCACCCGCGCCGAGCACCGCCGCAGCCAGTGTGAGCGTGGCCAGGCAGGCCAGGAAGCTGGCGGTGCTGGGGCTGAACCCCAGACCGTGGCGCACCTCGGCGAGGTTGGCCGACAGGATCGTCGGGTCGGCGGCGGTGATGCTGTAGCCCAGCCCCATGGCCACGATCGTCATGGTCGCGGCGAGGCCGGTCACCTGCGGCTGCTCCGACATGGGCAGATGCTAGCCGCGCAAGCGTCCTATCCGGATGGGTCCGCGCCATTCAACGTCTGGATCGAGCACCGCACCCTTCTGCGTGATGACGACGTCGCCGTTCCTCGCCAGCTCGCGGGCGAGATCGCGGGTCGCGTCCATCAGCTCGCGCCAATGATCGGGGTCCACCGCCCGCGCGGCGTCGGACGGGCAGATCGTGCGCGGGGCGCGCTCGGCTGTCATCGTCAGGATCGCGGCGCGCAGCCGACTGCCCGCGTCGGTCATCGAGACGCCCTACCTTCCGAATGACTGTCATCGCCGAGATCCCAGCGCTGATCGAGCGCCGCGTCGACCTGGCTCGCCAGCCGCTCCAACCCGCTGCGGTCGGAAGACTCGAAGTGCGGTGCCGCGATGCTGAGGCGCAGCCGCTGGCATCGATCTGCGATTGCCCGCCGGTGCTCCGGCTGGCGCACCACCCAGGCAAGGTCTCGCAGCAGCATAAGAAGGCTGCCGATGACCTGCGGATCACGCTCTCCGTAGATCTGCGGCTGGGTGCAGACCATGTCGAGCAGTTCGGGCAAGTCCGGGCGGGCCAGCACCACCCGGGCGACGTCGTCGTCGTCGCGCAGAATCCGCGGGCCGAGCCGGTAGCCGGCCACCTCACAGAGCACGGCCGTACAGGACTGCAGGGCATGGACGGCGGTGGTGGGGTCGTTGATGCCGGGTGACAATGCCCGAACCGCGACATCGGTGAGCTGGCGCAACCCGTAGCCGACGTCCTGGGTTGCGGTGCGTTCGACACCGGTGTGCAGGGCGCCCGCGACGCGCTTACGCAGTGAGTCCAGGCCGTCGTCGTCGAGCTGACCGGAGACGTCGGCAGCCCAGCACACGGCGACCGGCACGTTCGCCACGATGCTGCTACCCACCGGACGATCGACCAAGACCAAGGCATCGGCGTCAACCGCGGCGGCGACCAACGCGGCCTCGTCGACCTGGGTGAGGAAGCCCGACGACTTTGCGACGATGATGTGCCCCCGCGTGCGCGGCAGCGGTGGGACGACCGAGGACTCCTCGCCCACGGGGGCGGCCGTGCGGCAGACAGTGTCGATGACGTCTCTCGAGACGTGATCGAGCATCGTCTCGATCCTGATCTGCCGCACCAGATGTCCGAGAAACAGCACCAGGCCCAGCACGCTGGCCATCGCGAGCAGGTAAGCGACGGTGACCGAAATCCGTGGGACGAACGAGACGGACCCGTCGACGGCATTGCGGATCGTCCGCAACACGGTGAGCGCGTAGGCGAAGGTCGCAAGGAAGAGCGCGAGGGTGCGCTGCACGAACCGGTCGGAAGCGAAGGTGCGTAGTAGCCGCGGCGAGTATTGGCTGCTGGCCAGCTGCAACGTCACCAGCGTCAACGAGAACGTCAGCGACGTGACGGTCATCAACGACGTCGCGATCGCGGCCAACACTTCTCGCGCGCCGTCAGCGCCTCCGCCGAACAGATACCCCGCCAACGTCGGCGGCATGCGATCGTCGAGTGCGGTGTCCAGCTGCGGAAGCGCAACCCCGAGGGCAACGGCGGCAATGACAACTATCGCGGGCACCGGCCACAGCCGGCTGCGGACCGCGTCGACGAAGACCGCCTGGCGCTGCCTGGCCCCCCGAAACACCGTGAACACGCCATGTCCTCTCGCGGACCGTCAGGTACGGACGCCTGGGCCTGGGTTCACCGGTTTGCGCGCGCGTCAAACAACGAGTCGTCCCAGACCTTGGTGAACACCCTTCCTTCCGAACTGGAACACGTTCTAATGTGGACCGCATGAGTGACGAGCTGCTTCGCCATCCCCTGCATTCCGGCCACCTGACCGTCGGCGCGCTGAAGCGCAACAAGAACAAGCCGGTGTTGCATCTGGGTGACACGACACTGACCGGGGGCGAGCTCGCCGACCGCATCAGCCAGTACATTCAGGCGTTCGAGGCGCTCGGCGCCGGAACCGGGGCCACAGCGGGCCTGCTGTCGCTCAACCGGCCCGAGGTGCTGATGATCATCGGCGCCGGCCAGACCCAGGGATATCGCCGGGTGGCACTACACCCTCTCGGTTCGCTCGATGACCACGCCTACGTTCTCAACGACGCCGGTGTGACGTCGCTGATCATCGACCCCAACCCGATGTTCATCGAGCGGGCGCAAGGCTTGCTGGAGAAGGTGCCCGGCCTCAAGCAGGTACTGACTCTCGGCCCGGTCCCCGAGGCCCTCGGTGATTCCGCGGTGGACCTGATCGCCGAGGCCGCCAAGTACGCGCCGAAGCCGTTGGTGGCGGCCGACCTTCCTGCCGACCATGTCGGCGGTATGGCCTACACCGGCGGCACCACCGGCAAGCCGAAGGGTGTGCTGGGTACCGCCCAATCGATCACCACGATGACGACGGTTCAGCTCGCCGAGTGGGAGTGGCCGGAGAACCCGCGATTCCTGATGTGCACACCGCTCTCGCATGCCGGCGCGGCGTTCTTCGTGCCGACCGTGGTCAAGGGCGGCGAACTCGTGGTGCTGACCAAGTTCGACCCGGCCGAGGTGCTGCGGGTGATCGAGGAGCAGAAGATCACCGCCACCATGCTGGTGCCGTCGATGATCTACGCGTTGATGGACCATCCCGATTCGCACACCCGCGACCTGTCGTCGCTGGAGACGGTGTACTACGGCGCATCGGCGATGAACCCGGTGCGCCTGGCCGAGGCGATCCGCCGCTTCGGCCCGATCTTCGCGCAGTACTACGGACAGTCCGAAGCTCCGATGGTGATCTCCTACCTCGGCAAGAAGGATCACGACGAGAAGCGGCTGACCTCGTGCGGGCGGCCCACCCTGTTCGCGCGCACCGCACTGCTCGACGCCGACGGCAACGAGGTGCCCCAAGGCGAGGTCGGCGAGATCTGCGTGTCCGGGCCGCTGCTGTCCGGCGGGTACCACAACCTGCCGGAAGAGACGGCCAAGACGTTCAAGGACGGCTGGCTGCACACCGGCGACATGGCCCGCGAGGACGAGGACGGCTACTGGTTCATCGTCGACCGGGTCAAGGACATGATCGTCACCGGCGGCTTCAACGTGTTCCCGCGTGAGGTGGAGGACGTCGTCGCCGAGCATCCCGCCGTCGCGCAGGTGTGTGTGATCGGTACCCCGGACGAGAAGTGGGGCGAGGCCGTCACCGCGGTGGTCGTGCTGCGGCCAGATCATCCCTCCGACGACGCAGCGGTGGCCACACTGACCGCCGAGATCCAGGCCGCGGTCAAGGATCGGAAGGGCTCGGTGCAGGCGCCCAAGCAGGTGATCATCGTCGACTCGGTGCCGGTGACCGCGCTGGGCAAGCCGGACAAGAAGGCCGTGCGGGCGCAGTTCTGGGAAGGATCATCTCGAGCCATCGGCTAGTTGTGCGGCGCATACTTGGGTGATGCTGTCTCGGGTCATCCCGCTCGAGTACCTCAAAGAGCGTGACGTGATGTTCTGGCTGCCGCCGGGCGGCCAGGACAACGACGTCTGGGCCGACACCTGGGTGATCCTCGCCGACCTCGAATCCGCCGACGCGGCTTCGGTTCTCACGCTCCTGCACGATGCCGACATCGGCGGGTACGTCGCCCGTCCGAGCGGCCTGAAAGGCGCAACCGACCACACCAGGCAGCTCTACGTCGACCGTGAGCAGATCCATCGCGCCACCGATGTGGTGATGCTGTTCCTGCGCGGCAAAGAGCAGCCGGCCATGCCGGGTGCCGAACGGATCGCTCCGAAGATCCGCAGCAGGATCAAGGCCCCTGCCGTGCCCCGCACCGTCTCGGTGGCGCTGCAGGTCGCGTTCATGGCAGGTCTGATCGCCCTGGGCATGGCGTTCGCGTACTACCGCGGCGCGTCGATGTTGGAGCACCGACTGCCCCACCCCGCGCCGACCTCGAATGCGCCAGGCATGTCCACTCCCACCTATACCGTTCGCAGGCCCTGAGCGCCGTCGCTCTCGCGCACTGGCAGCATGGGGCCATGCCCATACGCGCTGTGCTGTTCGACTTCTCCGGCACCCTGTTTCGTCTCGAGGAGGACGACAGCTGGTTCGACGGCATGGAATTGATCGACGAGGACGGCCGGCGCGCCGTCGACGAGCATGCGCAGGCCGAGCTGATGGAACGCCTCACCCATCCGACCGGCGGTTCGGTGACGAGAACCGAAGAGGCTCAACACGCGTGGGTCAACCGCGACCTCGCCCCGGCTCTGCACCGGGAGGCCTACCTGCACGCGCTGACCGATGCCGGCCTGGCGGACGACCACGCCGAAACGCTGTATCAGCGGGCCGTGGACCCGGCGTCGTGGGTGCCCTACCCGGACACCGTCGAGGTCTTGCAGTCGCTTCGGGCGAAGGGCCTGCGCACCGCGATCGTCTCCAACATCGCCTTCGACATCCGGCCCGCGTTTCGCACCGCCGGGGCGGACGCCGACGAGTTCGTCCTGTCGTTCGAAGTCGGCGCGGTCAAACCCGATCCACGGATCTTCGAGATCGCGCTGCAGCGCCTTGGCATCGCCGCCGACGAGGCGCTGATGGTCGGCGACAGCGAGGAGAACGACGGCGCCGCGCGCCACCTCGGCTGCGGCTTCGCCCTGGTCGACCCGCTTCCCGTCGCCGAGCGCCCGACCGGGCTCATCGACGCACTGCGCGACCGCGGCATCGGATGCTAGGCGTACCTTTTGGGCATGGCCGACTCCGAGCGCATCAGGCCGCCGTGGTGGCTCAAGCCGATGAACAAGGTCTTCATGGCGGCGATGCGTCTCGGGATCCCGTTCGGGGGCGAATCACCGGTGGTGTTGACGGTGCCCGGGCGCACATCGGGCAAGGCACGTTCGACGCCGATCACCCCGTTCACCGTCGACGGAAAGCGCTACGTGGTGGGTGGTTTCCCCGGCGCGGACTGGGTGCGCAACGCCCGCGCCGCCGGCGTCGTCACCCTGACCACCGGCCGGCGCAGTGAAGCGGTACGCATCGTGGAACTGCCTGCCGACGAGGCGCGCCCCCTGCTGCGGGCGTTCCCCGTCCTCGTTCCGACCGGCGTCAGCTTCATGAAGAACGCCGGGCTGGTCACCGAAGGCAAGCCCGAAGAGTTCGAGGCACTGGCCGGCCGCTGTGCGGTATTCCGATTCGATCCCCTCAAGTAATGGAGTTCAAAACCCTTGACTGACAATCCGTTTGACCCGTCGCAGTGGCGAGCCATCGACGGCTTCGAGGACCTGACCGATATCAGCTACCACCGCCACGTCTCCGACGGCACGGTGCGGGTGGCGTTCGACCGTCCGGAGGTGCGCAACGCATTTCGGCCGCACACCGTCGACGAGCTGTACCGCGCGCTCGACCACGCCCGGATGTCGCCGGATGTCGGCGTGGTGCTGCTGACGGGCAACGGGCCGTCGGCCAAGGACGGCGGCTGGGCGTTCTGCTCGGGCGGCGACCAACGCATCCGGGGCCGAAGCGGATACCAGTACGCCGAAGGAGAAACCGCCGAGTCCGTCGATCCGGCGCGGGCGGGGCGACTGCACATCCTGGAGGTACAGCGGCTGATCCGGTTCATGCCGAAGGTCGTGATCTGCTTGGTCAACGGGTGGGCGGCCGGCGGCGGGCACAGCCTGCACGTGGTGTGCGACCTGACGCTGGCCAGCCGCGAGCACGCCCGGTTCAAGCAGACCGACGCCGACGTCGGCAGCTTCGACGGCGGATACGGCAGCGCCTATCTGGCACGCCAGGTCGGCCAGAAGTTCGCCCGCGAGGTCTTCTTCCTCGGCCGGCCCTACACCGCCGAGCAGATGCATCACATGGGTGCGGTCAACGAGGTCGTCGACCACGCCGAGCTGGAAAACGTGGGCGTGCAGTGGGCCAAGGAGATCAACGGCAAATCACCACAGGCCCAACGCATGCTGAAGTTCGCCTTCAACCTCCTCGACGACGGGCTGGTGGGCCAGCAACTGTTCGCCGGGGAAGCAACCCGGCTCGCCTACATGACCGACGAGGCCGTTGAAGGCCGGGATGCGTTCCTGGAAAAGCGTGATCCCGACTGGAGTCCGTTCCCCCGGTACTTCTAGGGATTTGGGCGCGCTTTCGCTCGCTCAGCGGCGGAAAACGCGCCCAATTCGCTCGGCATAGACTCAGCAGCCGTGAATCCCCTGCGCCGAATCACCGAGGCCATCGCGCTGACCGGTATGCGACCACCGCTGAGCCTGCCGACCGGCGTCACCGTCGACCTGCGCGGCAAGCGGGTGCTGATCACCGGCGCCTCCTCGGGCATCGGGGCCGCCGGCGCCGAGCAGTTCGCCGCCGAAGGGTGTGAGGTCATCGTGGTCGCCCGCCGCGAAGACCTGCTCGCCGAGGTCGTCGACCGCATCACCGACGCCGGCGGATCCGCGACTGCCATCCCGTGCGACCTGTCCGACCTCGACGCGGTCGACGCGCTGGCGCAACAGGTCGGCGCGGTCGACATCCTGGTGAACAACGCTGGCCGCTCGATCCGCAGGCCATTGGCCGAATCGCTGGACCGGTGGCATGACGTCGAGCGCACCATGATGCTGAACTACTTCTCGCCACTGCGCCTCATCCGCGGGCTGGCGCCCGCGATGTTGGAGCGCCGCGACGGGCACATCATCAACGTCGCAACCTGGGGCGTCTTCAGCGAGGCCTCTCCCCTGTTCGGCGTGTACAACGCGTCGAAATCCGCGCTCAGCGCGGTCAGCCGGGTCATCGAGACCGAATGGTCCGGCCAGGGCGTGCATTCCACGACGCTGTACTACCCGCTGGTGGCCACCCCGATGATCGCCCCCACCAAGGAATACGACGGGCTTCCCGCGTTGACCCCGGACGAGGCCGGCCAGTGGATGATCGAGGCGGCGCGGCACCGCCCGGTGCGGATCGCCCCGCGCATGGCCGTCACCGCCCGGGCGCTCGACGTCGTCGCACCGGGCGCGATGAACCGGGCGATGAAGCGTCAGCGCCTGCAGCCGAACTGAGGTAGACACGACGGCATGGAGATCCTTGCGAGCCGGATGCTGCTCCGGCCGGCGGATTACGAACGCTCACTGGACTTCTACCGCGACGCACTCGGCCTGGCCATCGCCCGCGAATACGGCGGCGGGACGGTGTTCTACGCGGGGCAGTCGCTGATCGAACTGGCCGGCCACGGCGCACCCGCGAACGTGAAAAGCCCGTTCCCCGGCTCGTTGTGGCTGCAGGTGCGCGACCTCTACGCCACCCAACAGGAGCTGATATCCCGGGGAGTCGAGATCGCCCGCGAGGCCCGTCGTGAACCGTGGGGCCTACACGAGATGCACGTCAACGACCCGGACGGGATCACGCTGATCTTCGTGCAGATCCCCGAGGACCACCCGCTGCGGCGCGACAGCCGAGGCTAGTGCGCTTCGAGCGGCCAGCCGACCGAGGCCAGCCGTGCGGCAACCTGATTCAGCTCTTCGGGAGTGGGTTCCTTCTCGATGACCTCGCGGACCGCTTCGCGGATCTGCTCTGCGCTCACCGGTGTTTCGAAATCCGTTGCGCGCAGGATTGATTGGGCGGCCTGGACAACCTCATCCTCCGCGAGCGACCTCTTCAGCAAGGCCAGTAACGGGTAATAGTCCTTCGGCGGAACACCTTCCGGATATCCCTTGTGCAACCAGCCGAGGACGCTGTCGAAAAATGCGGGGGGCTGTTGGATTGTCATCGCAATCTCACTTCTTCAGCATCGGGAAGAGGTCGACGCCGAAGTGGTGGATGATCGTCGCCCGGGTGATCCAGGCGACGGCCGTCACGATCACCAGCGAGACGAAGATGAACAGGACTATCCCCAGGAATTTCAGCGCCGGGTTCGGCCGGTGGATCGCATGGTCGGCTTCCTCGCCGCCGGCGCCGAACGAGTAGGCCAGCATGCCGGTCGCGAACAATGCCGGCAGGCCTGCACCGAGGACGAGCCCGACCACCAGCACCTTGAGAATGGATTCGAAGTACGTCATCAACGTGTCCTTCTGCTTGTCGCGGTGATCAGACCGTGGCGGTGGGTTCGGCCGGCTTCGCATCCTTGGTGGCCGCGCGGACTTCGGCAGGCACCACGGAGTTGGTCGACGTATCCCAATCGGCGTTGACGTTGCTGTGATCGACCTTCTGCTGCTGGGCACGCCACCACATGTAGAACGACAGGGCCACCAGGATCACGAAGATCAGGCCGTCGCCCATCAGCTGCGATCCGCTTACGTCCTTGACGACGTAGGACAGCCAGTAGGCGAGTGCGCCGACCAGCGCTGCCGCGGGGAGAGTGACCAGCCAGGCCACCGCCATCCGCCCGGCCACGGCCCAGCGCACCTCGGCGCCCGGCTTGCCGACGCCGCTGCCGAGGATCGAGCCGGTGGCGACGTGGGTGGTGGACAGCGCCATACCAGCGGCACTCGAGCTGAGAATGATTGCGGCCGAAGAGGCTTCGGCGGCCAGACCCTGCGGCGACTCGATTTCGACCAAGCCCTTACCGAGGGTGCGGATGACTCGCCAGCCGCCGATGTAGGTGCCGAGCCCGATCGCCAGCGCGCAGCTCAGGATGATCCAGAACGGCAGGCCGTCCTTCTTCACGTCGCCGGTCAGGTGGCCGGTGGTGATCAGGGCCAGCGCGATGACGCCCATCGTCTTCTGCGCGTCGTTGGTTCCGTGCGACAGCGCGACCAGCGATGCGGTGGCGATCTGTCCCCAGCGAAAGCCGTCCTCGCGCCGCTTCGCCAGCACCCGCCGGGTGATCCGGTAGACCAGCCAGGTGCCGGCCGCGGCCACGATGCCGGCGATGATCGGCGCCGCGATCGCAGGAATCAGCACCTTCTGGGTGACGCCGGCCCAGTTCACGCCACTGCTGCCCAGCGCCGCCAGGCCTGCGCCGATGAGGCCGCCGAACAGGGCGTGCGAGGAGCTGGACGGAATGCCGAACAGCCACGTCAGCAGGTTCCACAGGATGCCGCCGATGAGGCCGGCGAAGATGATGGTCAATCCCGTCGACGCGTCGATGCCGGCCAGCAGATGTCCGGTCTTGGCGTCCTGCACCTTGAGGACCGAGGTCGTCACCGTGACCGCCACCTCGACGGAGAGGAACGCGCCGACCAGATTCAGGACTCCGGCGAGCAGTACAGCAGTCTTGGGCTTGAGCGCGCCCGTGGCGATAGATGTCGCCATGGCATTGCCGGTGTCGTGGAATCCATTGGTGAAATCGAATGCCAGCGCCGTGGCAATCAATAACACCAGGATGATCATCTCCGTGCTCATGAGAGAGATTCTGCTGGTTGCGTAGGTACTTTGACCAGTTGCCAAAAGTCCTCGAACTGGGCATTTGCGAACGTCCCGCAGGTGTTCATCGGTCGTTAACCTACCAGCCTTGTACCGTTTCTCCCGGCCGACGCATCAGGGGTACAACGTAGGCGCGGCAATTCGATGCCGACTAGAATTCGTGCATTCCATAGGGCGCCTACACGCCCCCCGCAAGGGAGATGCTGCGGTGACCAACTTCATCACCAAAATCGTGGCCTGGATCAAAGCCGGTTACCCCGACGGGGTCCCGCACCCCGACCAGGTGCCGCTGTTCGCACTGTTGCGGCGGAGGTTGAGCGACGACGAGGTCATCGCGGTGGCCAACGCACTGCTCGAGCGTGGCGCGTTCGACCACATCGACATCGGGGTACTGATCACGGAGATCACCGACGCGTTGCCCACTCCGGAGGACATCGATCGGGTCCACGACAGGCTGGCGAACTACGGCTGGCCGCTGGACGATCCGCGAGACAGTGAGGACGTCGAATAACCACTCTGCGAGCGCTCGCCATTCCGCCCGGCCCGTCGGCGCAGTCGTTGATGGCCGCCCTGGACGGCGTGCTCGACGGGCGCGACGCGCCCCTGGTTCCGATTCCCGCCGGTGACCTGCGTGAAAGTGAGTTGCTGACAAGCTCGCTGCGCGTCGGTGAAGAGATCGACGACGACGTCGCGCTCGTGGTGTCGACGTCGGGCACCACCGGAACACCCAAGGGCGCGATGCTCACCCCTGCGGCGTTGATCGCCAGCGCATCGGCCACCCTGGACCACCTCGGCGGCCCGGGTACCTGGCTGCTGGCGCTGCCGACGCACCACATCGCCGGGATCCAGGTGCTGGTACGCAGCCTGCAGGCCGGCACGGTGCCGGTCGAGCTGGATATCTCCGCGGGCTTCGACGTCACCCAATTGCCAACGGCCGTAGCACAATTGGGCTCCGGCCGGCGCTACACCTCGCTGGTCGCCACCCAGCTCGCCAAGGCGCTGCTGGACCCCGAGGCCGCCGCGGCACTCGCCGAACTGGACGCGGTGCTGCTCGGTGGCGGGCCCGCGCCGCGGCCGGTCCTCGACGGCGCCGCGGCAGCCGGAATCACGGTGGTGCGAACCTACGGCTCCAGCGAGACGGCCGGTGGATGCGTGTACGACGGCGTCCCGCTGACCGGGGTGACGATCCGGCTGGACGACGGTGCCGAGCCGGGTGAAGGCCGCATCGTGATCGGCGGTCCCACGCTGGCGCTGGGCTATCGCAACCCGCCGGACCCCGATCCGTTCGCCGAACCCGGCTGGTTCCGGACCGACGACCTGGGCACGGTGGACGACGAAGGCCGGCTGCGCGTGCTGGGCCGGGTCGACGAAGGCATCAGCACCGGCGGGCTGACGGTGATGCCCGCGCCGGTCGAAGCGGTGCTGTCGCAGCACCCCGCGATCGCCGACTGCGCGGTGTTCGGCCTCGAGGACGACCGGCTCGGGGAGCGGGTGGCGGCCGCAGTGGTGCTTGTCACTGGAGCCCTCGAACCCAGCCTGGACGACATTCGTGAGTACCTGGCCGAGTCGCTCGACCCCACGGCCGCACCCCGTGAACTGCACATTCTCGACGAGCTGCCGCGCCGCGGCATCGGCAAGCTCGACCGCCGCGCGCTGCACGAGCGGTTCGCCAACGGCGGTGACCTACCCGGCGGCTACGGCTGGTGAACAATGGTTTACACAGCCACATAGAGGAGACAGAGAAGTATGGACGAGCTGAAGTTTCTCGACCTGCACGGTGACCAGGTGGCCTATCTCGACGAAGGCCAGGGCGACGTCATCCTGCTGCTGCACGGCATGGCCGGCAGCTCTGCGACCTGGCGCCAGATGATCCGCCCGCTGTCGCGCAGATATCGGGTGATCGCCCCGGACCTGCCGGGCCACGGCAGCTCCGACAAGCCGCGCAGTGACTACTCGCTGGGTGCGTTCGCGGTGTTTCTGCGCGACCTGCTCGACGAACTCGGCGTGACACACGCCACCGTCGTGGGGCAGTCGCTGGGCGGCGGCATCGCCATGCAGTTCGTCTATCAGCACCCCGACTACTGCCGGCGGCTGGTCCTGATGAACAGCGGCGGTCTGGGCCCGGACGTCGGATGGACATTGCGCCTGCTCTCCGCGCCCGGCGCCGAACTGATCATGCCGATCATCGCGCCGCCGCCGGTGCTCGCCGCCGGCGAGCGGGTGCGGTCACTGTTCGGCAAGCTGGGCATCACCTCCCCGCGCGGCGGGGAGATCTGGAACGCCTACAGTTCCTTCGCCGATGCCAAGACACGACAGGCGTTCCTGCGCACGCTGCGTTCGGTGGTCGACTACCGCGGGCAGGCCGTCAGCGCGTTGAACCGACTGCACGTCGCGGATATGCCGGTCATGGTCATCTGGGGCGATCAGGACGCCATCATTCCCGTCGAGCACGCGTACTCCGCGCACGAGACACGGCCCGACGTCCGACTCGAGGTGTTGGAGGGCGTCGGACACTTCCCCCAGGTGGAACGCCCGATGGAAGTGGTCGACCTGATCGACGACTTCATCGCCAGCACCGCGGGCGCCGACATCGAGCAGCCCGCCACCCAGGGGTGACCGAGCCCGCCGACCGCTTCGCCGCCGCGACGGTGGCCAGGCTGGCGACCGTCACCCCGGACGGCCCGCCGCATGTGGTGCCGATCGTGTTCGCGGTGGCGGAGTCCACCATCTACACCGCGGTGGACGGGAAGCCGAAAACCACTCACCGGCTGCGGCGGCTGGCCAACATCGAGGCCAACCCCCGGGTGAGCATCCTGGTCGACCACTACGACGACGACTGGTCGCAGCTGTGGTGGGTGCGGGCCGACGGCATCGCGGCGATCCACCACGACGATCCGGTATGCGAACGCGGTTATGAACTGCTGCGCGCGAAATATCCTCAGTACCAATATGTTCCGCTGGACGGGCCGGTGATCGCGGTGGACGTCGATCAGTGGTCGTCCTGGGGCGACTGAGGCCGCGGCCCGGTGTGCCTGGCACCGAAATCGACACCACGGCGGTGAATCACGTGATGTCACAACCCTGTAGTCGATCTCGCGGCTGTTATGCCCGGCAGCGCCCGTACGCTGGAGAGTTGTGAGCATCGGTCGCAAAGAAGCGGTCGCGGTAACCGTCGGCGTGCTGCTGGTGGTCGCGGCGTTCGTGGTTCCGCACCTGCATCTGGGCATCGTCACGCCACTGATCAACAGCACCCCCGCCCAGATCAAGAGCTTCGCCGACACCGCGCCGATCTTCGGGTGGTGGAACGCCCACGTCGGCTGGGGCACCGTGCCGGCGATCCTCATCGGTGCGGCGGCCGTGATCTGGGGCGCCTCGCTGGCGCGGCGACTGCCATGGCGCGCGCTGACGTTGACGGTGTGGGCGACCTCGATGCTGTGGGCGTTCTCCCTGGCGATGATCGACGGGTGGCAGCGCGGCTTCGCCGGCCGGCTCACCGCCCGGCACGAATACCTCAATCAGGTGCCGACGATCACCGACATCCCGGAAGCGGTTCGCACATTCTCGAGCCGGATCCTGGATTTCCAACCGAATTCGTGGATCACCCACGTCTCCGGCCATCCGCCCGGCGCGCTGCTGACGTTCGTCTGGCTGGACCGCATCGGGCTGGGCGGCGGTGCGTGGGCCGGCCTCTGGTGCCTGTTGGTCGGCTCGTCCGCCGCGGCGGCCATCGTCGTCGCGGTGCGAGCACTCAACGGTGAGCAGACGGCGCGCCTAGTCGCACCGTTCGTCGCCGTCGCCCCGACCGCGATCTGGATCGCGGTGTCCGCCGACGGCTATTTCGCGGGTGTCGCGGCGTGGGGAATCGCGCTGCTGGCGTTGGCGGTTCGCGGGACGGTGCGCCGGCCTCTGCTGGTCGCCGTGGCCGCCGGATTGGTGTTGGGCTGGGCGATCTTCCTCAATTACGGCCTGGCCCTGATGGCCGTGCCCGCGCTCGCGGTGCTGATCTGTGCGTCGTCGTGGCGCGGCGCGGTTCGAGTGCTGATCCCGGCAGCTCTGGGCGCACTGGCGGTGGTCGGCGTGTTCGTGCTCGCCGGCTTCTGGTGGTTCGACGGCTACACCCTTGTGCAGCAGCGCTATTGGCAGGGCATCGCGCTGAACCGGCCGTTCCAGTACTGGAGCTGGGCCAACCTGGCGTCGGTGGTGTGCGCGATCGGGCTGGGCAGCGTGGCCGGTATCGGCCGCGTCTTCGACGTCGCCGCGATCAAACGCCGCTCCGGGCTGCACCTGCTGATTCTGGCCGCTCTGGTAGCGATCCTGTTCGCGGACCTGTCCATGCTGTCGAAGGCCGAAACCGAACGGATCTGGCTACCGTTCGAGGTGTGGCTCACCGCCGCCGGTGCCCTGCTGCCGGTCCGGGCCCACCGATGGTGGCTGGGTCTCAACGTCGTCGGCGCGCTGGTGCTCAACCACGTCATCCTGACCAACTGGTAGCACCCGGTCGCCGACGAGGTACAGCAGCGCCGCGCCCCAGACCACGGCCAGCGCAATCCAGAAGCCGGTCTCGTAGTCGCGGTCGAGCACGGTCAGATTGTCCAGATGCAGTCCCGGCTTGTCGTAGACCGGAATCGCCAGCAGCACCAGGACCACCGTGAGCAGCGCGGCCACCAGCACCGGCGTCCACCACTTGTGCGGCAGGAGACGACGTCCGGCGAACCCGAGGGCAACGCACACCGGCGCGAACACCGCGTCGTGCAGCAGCACACCGATCAGTGCCCACACCACGATGCGAATGATGACGTCGGTCGAGTTCTGCGCCACCAGCACCACACCGTAGACGCCGAGTGCCAGCCCGAGCGCCACCAGGAAAACCCGGCTCGACGTCATGTCACCACCTCGATTCTGGAGAGCCATTTCGTCTGCAGCACACCCGGTCTGGTCGGCGCGATCAGCCGGCAGGGATAACCGTGGTCGAGGTCGAGAGTCTGACCGTTGAGCTTCAGTGCGATCAGGGTCTGGGAATCACGGGTGTGCCGCGCGGGCAGCACGGTGCGCGAGTACGGGCCGGGCGGTTCGAGTGAGATCATCCGGACGTCGGAATCCGCTTTCGCACCAACGGCTTTGAGCAGGTCGGCGAGCACGACGCCGGTCCAGTCCGCGGTGGCACTCCAGCCCTCCACGCATGCGATGGGCAGCCGATGGGTGGTTTGCGGCATCGCCGCCAGCTCGTCGATGGTCATCGCCGTGACGGCGGCACCGTTGACGATGGTCAGCCGGTAGTCCGGGGAGCGCGCACTGCCGAGAACCCCGGCGGCGAACGCCGACCGGTTCACCGGCACGCCCTGGGGGCCGTCGCCCGACCGCGGGGCCAGCAGCGAGACTCGTCGTAGCCACGGAATCGTCTGTCCCGCAGTCACTATCGTCGCGGCACCGACGGCCAGCCAGGTGCCGGCCAGCACGGCGCGCCGGCTGGGCCCGACCCGCAGCTCACCGGTCGGCGGCTCCTCGAGGGGCTCACCGAGGGCACGGCGGATCACCGGCAGTTTCACACCGATGTGCACCAGGACCGCACCGGCCGCGACGTAGGCCATCGCGTAGTGGCTGGTGGTGAAGAAGAACCCGAACGCGTACCACTGCGCGATGTTCATGACGCCGGTGGAGAGCTGAAAGATCATCGACCCCACCAGAACCAGGATCGACGCCCGCTCGATCTGGCGGGTCAGCCCGCCGATGATGGGCCGTTCGAACAGCTTGGGGTACACCGACCACAGCTTGACCACGAGCAGCGGGATCGCGGCGATGCCCGAGATCACGTGCAGGCCTTGGGTCAGCTGATACAGCCAGACCGGGCGCGTCGGCCAGAAGAACCATGGCTGCGGATGCTGGATGAAGTGACTGATCAATCCCGTGGCGAAGCAGACGGCCACGGCGACACCGAGGGCGACACCGACCCGAGCCGTCACTGCTGTTCCACGCAAGGAGGTGGCCTTCGTGGTGGATCCCATCTGCGGCGTCACGTCAGCGTGAGTGTAGCCACCACGCGCCCGCCGATCGGGTGAATCCCGACCAACGCCAGCCCGACTTCTTCGGCCAGCGCGGCAGCGCAGTCCACACCCACCGAGGCCCACTTGAACCAGGGTCCGATGTTGTTCGACGACTCCAGCCTCACCCAGCCGGTCCGCACCCCCACCGTGTCCGGATCGAACTCGGCCACACAGCGACCTCCGGCCCGCAACAGCTCCGCGGCCCGGCGCAGGACTCTCCGCGGATCGCCTGCCAGCCCGATGTTTCCGTCAGCCAGCAGCACCGTCTGCCAGCGGCCGGTTCCGGGCAGTGGCTCGAAGACGTCGCGCAGCAATGCCGGTGCACCGCTTCGCCGCGCGAGCCGGATCGCCGTCGCCGACTGGTCGACGCCAAGGGCAGGGATGCCACGCTGGATCAGATCCGCTACCAAACGCCCCGGGCCGCAGCCCAAGTCGATCGTCGGTCCGTCGCACAACGCCACGATGGCCGCGTCGAATGCGCTATCGGCGTCCTGACCGCCCAGCCAGCTACGCACCGGGAGCGGATGACGTCGGCCGTCGCCGTGGCGCAACCAACATCGCTCGCCGTCGAGGGCGTCGTCGTACAGCTGTCCCAACATTCACAGTCCTTGAGTGACTTGGGCGAACCGGCTCGATGGCGAGCAGGCAGCGCGGACGGCAGGGATGTCGTCGACGGTGTCGACGTCGTGCAGTTCCTCGACAAGGGTCACGGAGATACCGGTGTGTTCCAGCGCGGCAAGCGTTACAGCGCCGGTGTCGGACTGCGACATCGGCACATCGCGCAGACAACCGGCGCTCGTGCCGTCGGATACGCCGAGCACCCACCATCCCCCGTCGCGCGCCATCCCGAGTACGGCTTCGGCGTCCAGCAGCCGTCGGGCACAGCCGGCGAGAAGGTCCGCGCTCACCTGCGGGGTGTCCATCCCGATCTGCAGCACCGGCTGACGGACCGTGGCGGAGTCGGAGTGCGCATTGGCCAGCCGGTCGGCGAAGCCGTCACCTCGTTGCGCGATCACGGTGAAGCCGGCGAGCCGATCGTGTATTTCCTCCGCCCGGCAGGCCTGCTCCAGGTCGCCGGTCATCGCGACCACCCGATGCGTGACCGGGGTCGCGGCCACCGCGTCGAGGGTGTCCAGCAGCGCGGCGGCGGCGATGTCGGCGGCGGCCCTGTCCCCGACCGTCGCGGCCAATCGAGTCTTGGCGAGCCCGGGTATCGGGGCTTTGGCCACCACCAGAATGGTGACCGAAATCGGTCCCGGGCTCGGCGTCACGAAATGACCTTCCAGAAATCGACGGCGGCGGTGAAGCTTCCTCGCACCGACCCGCTGACCTTCGATTTGCCGCCGACCCGCGGGCCGTAGTCGACGTCGACCTCCACCACGCGCCATCCCGCGGCAGCGGCACGGACCAGTAATTCGAGCGGATACCCCGAACGGCGGTCGGCTACCCCGAGCGTCAGCAACGCGTCACGCTTGGCCACCCGCATCGGCGCGATGTCGTGGACCGGCAGCCGATGCCGGGTCCGCAACCGCCAGCACACCGCCGCGGTACCCAAACGGGCATGCCAGGGCCATGTCACCCCGGGCAGCGGACGGCGCCGGCCGGTCACCATGTCGGCGCCACCCTCCAGCGCGGCAACCAGCCGCGGCAGATCGGCCGGGTCCAGCGAACCGTCCCCGTCGAGCACCGCGACGATGGGCGTCGTGGCCGCCAGCACCCCGGCATGGACGGCGGACCCGTAGCCCGGCCTGGGCTCGCGGACCACGTCCGCGCCGTGCTGCTCAGCGACCTGCGCGGTGCCGTCGGTGCTGTTGTTGTCCACGACCAATGCGCGATAACCGGCCGGCATCGCGGCCAGCACGGTGGGCAGCGAATCCGCTTCGTTCAGGCAGGGCAGCACCACCGTGACCGGACAGTCGGGCATAGGAGCCAACCTAGGCGAGCATCGGCGAATCTGCGCAGGAGGGAATGACAAAATCGTGACGTTGGTGCAGGTGAAGGCTGCTGTTGGCTAACCTTTTCCTATGCCCGCACGTGTGCTCATCGCCGACGACGACACAGTCGTCCGTGACGTGGTGCGCCGATACCTCGAACGCGACGGCCTGGAAGTGGCGGTGGCGGGCGACGGAAGCGAGGCACTACGGGTGCTGGGCACCCAGCGAATCGACGTCGCGGTGCTGGACGTGATGATGCCCGGACCCAACGGTCTGTCGCTGTGCCGGACCCTGCGCCAGCACGGCGACTTCAGCGTTCCGGTGATCCTGCTGACCGCGCTCGGCGAGGAAGAGGACCGCATTGCGGGGCTGGAAGCCGGCGCCGACGACTACCTGACCAAGCCGTTCAGTCCGCGCGAGCTGGCGCTGCGGGTGCGTTCGGTGTTGCGGCGCGCGCCCGCCCCCGCATCTGCGCTCCCGCTGGAGATGACCGTCGGTGACCTGACGGTGTCGACGGCGGCGCGGGCCGTGCAGATCGACGGCAAGCCGGTGGGGTTGACCAACCGGGAATTCGATCTGCTGCTGTTCTTCCTGACTCACACCGACACCGTCTTCTCCCGCGAGGAGTTGCTGCAGCAGGTGTGGCATTGGGACTTCGGTGACCTGTCGACGGTCACCGTGCACGTCAAGCGCTTGCGGTCCAAGCTCGGCGATCATCACCGCGTACAAACGGTCTGGGGCCGTGGGTACCTGTGGCGCGGTGAAGCCGGCGGCGGTGACCGTGCCACCGCATGATCTGGCCCAGATTGCGGTACTTGCGCTGGCCTGCTCGCTGCCCGTAGTCCTGCTGGGCGCGTTGGTTATCCGGCTGGCCCGGTCCTGGTCGATGACGGTCACGATGGTGGCTCTGGTGTTGATTCCGACGCTGGCGACCCTGACCGGCGTGCTGGGTGCGAGCGGCTTCATGATCACCAGCACGTTCGCGCCGATCGCCGTCGTGCTGCTGATCGTGGCGATCGTGACACTGCCCGCGGCGGTGATGCTGGCCCGCTATCAGGCCCGCCGAACAGTGTGGGAGAGGGAGATTCACGACGCCGAGCGGATGGCTGAACAGTCCAGACGCCGGCTGGTGGCGTTCGTCAGCCATGACCTGCGCACCCCGCTGGCCGGTATCCGCGCGCTGGCCGAAGCGATCGCCGACGGGGTGGTCAGCGACGACGAGGTGCGGGTGCAGGCCAAACACATTGAACACGAATCGGTTCGGCTCTCCGAGATGGTCGACGACCTGTTCGAGATGTCGAAGATCAACGCCGGAGCGGTCCACGCGCCATACGAGAAGGTGGCCCTCGACGAGGTCGTCGACGACGTGATCGCGGCACACAAGATCGCCGCCGAGCGGGCCGGGGTGCACCTGACCGCGTCGGTTCCGGCCGACCCGGTTCGGGTGATCGGCAGCGATCGCGCGCTGGTGCGGGTGCTGTCCAATCTGGTGGCGAACGCGATTGCGCACACCCCGTCCGGTGGCGCGGTGACATTGGCGCTCGGCAGCGACGCGAGCGGAGCGTGGGCGCGGGTGGACGACACCGGCGTCGGGATCGACGAAACGGATCTGCCCCGGGTGTTCGACGTCGCCTATCGCGGGTCGAACGGTCGTGTGCCGCGCGAGGATTCGTCGCTGCCCAGCGGCTCGGGCCTGGGGTTGGCGATCGCGGCCGGGTTGGTGCAGGCGCACCACGGCACGCTGTCGGCGCACAACACCGCGCACGGGGCCCGGTTCGAGGTCCGGCTGCCGAAGTCGGAGTGAGTAGGTTCGCCGAGATCGACGTTCTGCAGCGATCTACTCGAACTTCTCCGGCGAAACGTCGGTTTGGGCGGAGTAGCGTGGGCGAGATGTCCGCAGCTCAGCGTGAACGTGCCGCCCTCGTCGCCGCCCTGCGCGACGTCGGACCAGACGCCCCAACCTTGTGCGAAGGCTGGACGGCTCGAGACCTCGCCGCGCACTTGATGGTTCGCGAGTATCGCGTGGATGCCGCACCCGGCATTCTCATTCCGCTGTTCGCCGGGCATACCGCCAAGGTGCAGAACGCGGTGGCCGGTCAGACGCAATGGGACGACCTGGTGAACAAGGTGGCCGCGGGCCCGCCGCTCTATTCACCTCTGAAGCTGGTCGATTCGGTGGCCAATGTCGCCGAGATGTTCATCCACCACGAAGACATTCGCCGCGCCCAGCCGGATTGGGAGCCGCGGGTGCTCGACGCGGAACTGGCCGGAAAGCTGCAACGCACGTTGGGAATGATGGCCCGGCTCACCCTGTCGAAGATGCCGGCCAGGGTGACGCTGAAGACCCCGGACGGCACGACCGTACTGACCGCGGGCCACGGCCCGGCCGTGACAGTGACCGGCGCTCCCGAGGAGCTGCTGCTGTTCTCGACCGGACGGCCGGCCCACGTCGACTTCGACGGCGACCCCGCCGACGTGCAAGCGGTGAAGGCCGCGCCGAAGGGGTTGTAGGTCAGTCGTCGAGTGACCTACTGAGCCGCTCGGCGGCGGCCAGGTAATCCTCGATGAACTCCAGAACCACCTCGCGGGCGGGCTTGACCTTGTTCATCAGGCCGACGCCCTGGCCGACGAAATACGTCGCCAACGCCTGAGCACCCGGATGGCCGCCCTCGGCGAGCTTGTCGATCCGGCGCAACACCGGCTCGGCAATCATGTTCTGCAGCGGCAGCGGCAGCGGCTGGCGACCACCCTCATGCGGCGCCCACGCGTCGGTCCAATCCGAAACCAGCTGGCGCGACGGCTTTCCCGTGCGGCCGGCGGACCGGACCGTGTCCCGCGACGTCGCGGCAAGGAACTTCTGCACCGTGTACGGGGCCGTCTCGGCCTCCTCGGTGGTCAGCCACACCGAACCCGTCCAGGCGCCGGCGGCACCCAGCGCGACGGAGGCGGCCATCTGCCGGCCGGTCACGATTCCGCCCGCTGCGAGCACGGGCACCGGCTTGCCAATCGCCTCGATCGCTTCGATGACTTCGGGAATGAGCACCAGAGTGGTCACCTCACCGCAGTGACCGCCGGCTTCAGTGCCTTGCGCGACGATGAGGTCGACGCCGGCGTTGACCTGTTTGATCGCGTGTTCCTTGGCGCCGACGAGCGCCGCGACCGGGATGCCGGTCTGCTTGCCGGCCTCGATCATGTAGTCCGGCGGGACGCCAAGTGCGTTGGCCATCAACTTGATCGGATGACTCAGCGAGACGTCGAGCAGGCTGGCACCGGTGTCTCCGCTGAGCGACGACGCCGCCACCCGCGGCTGATCGCTGACGTCGATGTCGTGGGCGGCGAGGAGTTCGTTGATGAAGCCACGAAAGTCCTCGGGGATGCGATCGGCGAGCTGACCGAACGACAGGTTCTCGCCCTTGCCCTCGAATTTGGCGGGCACGATGATGTCCACGCCGTACGGCTTGCCCTTCACCTGCTCGTCGATCCAGGTGAGCTCCTGATCGAGCTGATCGGGGGTGTAGGCGGTGCCGCCGAGCACGCCGAAGCCGCCCGCATTGGTCACCGCGGCTACGACGTCGCGGCAGTGGCTGAAGGCGAACAGGGGGAAATCGATGCCGAACTGGTCGCAGATCTCAGTCTTCACCGGCCCAGTATGCGCTCGACCCCTTCCCGACCAACCACCGGGTTGGGAAGGGGTCGAGCGTCATTTGATCAGGCGGTGGCGAGCGCCTGCACCGTGAGCAGTGCCTGCGCGACACCGGACACGATCGACGCGACCCGGATGGCCTCGAAGATCGACGTCCGCGACACTTCCGCGTCGCGGAGCTCCTTCTCGTGGGCGGCCAGACACTGATCGCAGCCGTTGATCGCGGACACGGCCAGCGACCACAGCTCGAAGTCGACCTTGGCCACACCGGGATTGGCGATGATGTTCATCCGCAGCCCGGCCCGCAGATCGTCGTAGCGACCGTCGAGCTGATGCTTGGTGCGGTAGAAGACGTTGTTCATCCCCATGATCGCGGCAGCGCCCAACGCGGCGTGGTAGGCCTCCTCGGACAGCACGTCCAGAGCGTCCTCGGTCACCTCGCGCAGCAGCCGCTCGGACTTGGTCGCCGCGGCGGTCGCCACCAGCGCGCCCCACAGCTGCTGTTCGGTCAGCTCGGTCGAGCGGACGATGCTGCCAAGGTTGAGCTTGAGATCCTTGGCGTACTCGGGCAGTGCCTCTTTGACGGCGTCGATGCTCATGCTCAGACCGCCTCGGCGAGCAGCTCGCCGGCGTCGATCGTCGGGTCGCCCTTCTTCCAGTTGCAGGCACACAGCTCATCGGACTGCAGCGCGTCGAGCACCCGCAGCACCTCGTCGACGTTGCGGCCGACCGATCCCGCGGTCACCGAGACGAACTGGATCTCGTTGTTCGGGTCGACGATGAACGTGGCACGGTCGGCCACGCCGTCGGCGTTGAGCACGCCGGTGGCCAGCGCGAGCTCGCGCTTGAGGTCCGAAGCCATCGGGAACGGCAGCTTCTTGAGTTCTTCGTGCTGCGCGCGCCACTGGAAGTGGACGAACTCGTTGTCCACCGACACCCCGATCACCTGGGCATCGCGGTCCTCGAACTCGTCGTTGAGCTTGCCGAACGCGGCAATCTCGGTGGGGCAGACGAACGTGAAGTCCTTGGGCCAGAAGAAGATAATGCGCCACTTGCCCGGGCCGTCCGAGCTCGTCACCTGAATGAAGTAATCGTCGGGCTGCTGGGCGTTGACCTTCGACAGGTCACCCCCGACAACCGCTTTGAGGTCGTAAGCCGGGAACTGATCCCCGATCGTCAACAGAGCCATGATTGTCACCACTCCTTGAATAGCTAAATTGGAACCAATCCAGATTCTGCCATTGCGGTGCGGTTTAGTCAGTGCTCCCAGCGCCGAAGGTGACCATTGTCACCAGTTCCGGGGACCGCGGACATCGTCCATGAAATACCCACGGAGCGAAGGGATTTAAAGCTGTGGCGCGGGTCACGCCCGCAACGGCGCGAACGCGAAGTCCCGCAGTCCCCGGTCCGGGTCGACCTGCGCCCGGAAGCCCAGCGCATCGGCCGCCAAGGCCGGGTCGGCGACGATGTGGCGGACGTCGCCGCTGCGGTACTGACCGGTGACCACCGGCGCCGGCCCACCCCGGGCCTCGCAGATCCGGGTGGCGACCGTCATGATCGACACCGGCCGACCCGAGCACACATTGGCCGCCAGAAATCCGCCTGCCTCCGAACCCACGGCCGCGACATTGGCCGCCGCGACGTCGTCGACGTGCACAAAATCTCGCATCTGGCCGCCGTCTTCGAAAACCCTTGGCGGCTCGCCCTTCTCGAGCGATGACCGGAAGATCGCCGCCACTCCCGAATACGGGGTGTCACGCGGCATGCCGGGGCCGTACACATTGTGATAGCGCAGCGCGACCACCGACCCACCGGTCGATTCCGCCCACGCCAGCGCGTAGTGCTCCTGGGCTGCCTTGCTGGCGGCGTACAGGCTGCGGGGGCGCAGCGGCGCGTCCTCACCGACCAGCTGCCACTGAAGTTCCTCACCGCCGAGGGGGCAACGATGTTCGAACACGCCGCCATCGAGGTCGGCCCGGGTGCGCGGCAACGGTTCGACGACACCGTGCTCGGGGCAGCGGTATCCCCCCTGGCCGTACACCACCATCGACGACGCCAAGACCAGCCGCTGCACGCCGGCGGCGAACATCTGCGCCAGCAGAACCGCGGTCCCGTAGTCGTTGTGACTCCCGTAGGACGGCGCGTCGGCGGCGTTCACCCCCGCCCCCACCACTGCGGCCTGATGGCACACCACGTCGACCCCGGACAGCAAGGGAGCCAAGGCATCCGCGTCGCGCACGTCGACCCGGTGCGTGTCATCGGGCAGTTCGGCACCGGGACCGTGGGCGGCGTCGAGCATGACGTCAACCGCCACCACCTCGTGCCCGTCGGCGAGCAGCGCCGCGCGCACCCTATTGCCGATGAACCCGGCCGCGCCGGTGAGCAGGATCCTCATGGCAGGTCGAACGGCAACTCGACACCTTCGTGCGCAAGGCAGTGCTCGCACACGCGGTCGGAGGCCACCTGGTCGATCGCTTCCAGCACCAGCTGCTTGAACGGCCCCATGTTCTTCTCGAACTCCGCGAAGACGTCGACCGCGCGAACACCCGCCCCGACATCAACGCCGGCATCCAGGTCGGTCACCAAAGCAATTGCCGCGTAACACATTTCCAGCTCACGGGCGAGCACCGCCTCGGGGTACCCGGTCATGTTGATCAGGCTGAACCCTTCGCGCGCGAACCACTGGCTCTCGGCGCGGGTGGAGAACCGTGGGCCCTGCACCACGACCATGGTGCCGCCGTCGACCACACCGGGCAGCCCCGTCACTGCCGAGCGCAACGTCGGGCAGTAGGGATCGGCGAAGCCGACGTGGATGCCGCCGGAGTCGAAGTACGTGTCCAGCCGGCCCCGGGTCCGGTCGACCAACTGATCGGGAACGACGATGGCGCCGGGCCCGAGTTCCGGGGTGAGGCTGCCGACCGCGCACGGCCCGAACACGCGCCGCACGCCGAGCGCACGCAACGCCCACATGTTGGCCCGGTACGGCACCGTGTGGGGCGAGAACTCGTGGCTCAGGCCGTGCCGGGGCAGGAAGGCCACCTCGTGCTGACCGACCCGGCCGACCGTGATCGGCGCACTCGGCTCACCGTAGGGCGTATCCAGGTTGACGCTGCGCGCGTCGGACCCAAAGAAGGTGTAGAAGCCGCTGCCGCCGATTACTCCGAGCATTCGACCATTGTGCAGGCAGTTCCGATCTCGCCGGTCACTGGCTGTCGGACGGCTCCCCGGTTGAATCGGCCGCCTTCAACCGGGCGCTGATCCGCCGGCAACCGTCGCCGAGCGCGATCATCTGGTTCCTGCTCAGCTCGTCGAGGAAGTGCGCACGCACTACACGGGCGTAGGTCTCCAACGACGCGGCGGTCAGCCGGAGCCCATCGCGGGTGATCGTCGCCAGCACCCGGCGGCCGTCGTCGCTGCTCGCCTCCCGGTCGACCAGCCGGCGCCGCTCGAGGCGCTGGATCTGCTGAGTCAGCGCACTCGGGGTGACCATCAGCAGCTCGGCCAGAGCACCCATCGGGCTCGGGCCATGACTCTTCAGATGACTCAGCAATTGGACGTCGGCGAGGCTCAATTGGTGGTGGTGCAGCAGGGCTCGATTGACCAGTCCGTGCAATGCGATGGCGACGGACTCGAACTGCACCCACGCATGGGCCTCGACATCGTCGAGGCCCAGCCTGTGGCGGCGTTGTTGAACCAATTGACGGCCTACGTCGCCCGGTCGACGTATCGACACAGATCCTCCGCGTGCCTGGAAGGACATGGCGAATCCCCCGCGTCGCCGCGGGGGCCGCCGTCTACCTCGTCAGTACTGCTGAAGTTGGACTAGTCGGCTCCGCCGGCACCTTGCCGGGCGGTGTGACCCTTGCCCGAGGCGCCTGCAGTCGCGCCCTTGCCGCCCGCGGTCTCGGACCCCGCCGGCTTCGACGACCCCTTCGCACCGCGCGCACTCGTGACACCGGACTTGCCGGGGGTCACCTTGTTCCCGTCCTTCACGGTCGCCGAGGCGCCGCTGTCCGACGCCGCGTCGGTCGCCGAGGCATCGGCCGCCTCGGCGGACTGCGACGACTCGCCGGACCCGGCCTCGACCGCTGCGGGCTGCTCCGCCGCGACGGCCTTGGCACTCGCCGCGGCCGGTTTGAGCGCCGCAGCCGGAGCACCGGGGGCACCCAGCGCGGTGGCGATCGCCTTCGGGATCGAGACCAGCAGCGTGTACGCGATGCCCGCGTTGTTGCCGTTCTCGTCCGGCGGCGACAACAGCCCCGGATACTGGCTGCCGTCAGTGGACTCGTAGCCGTTGACGACGGCGCCGATGAACTTCGGGAGCGTGTTGACCGCGGCGTTCAGCGCCGCGACGGTCTGCCCGGCGGCCAGTGCGTCGAGCACGGCCTGGCCGCTGTCGCCGAGGGACTGGATCGAACCCTCGATGGGGCCGAGAACGCCGATCAGAGCCGGCAATACCGTCGTGAGACCGGTGACCGTCTTGACCACAGCGGCGAAGTTGTCGGCCATCTTTCCCGGGATATCCAGGACCGGGAACAGCGGAAGGCCGATCGTCAGGATCGCGCCGCCCAGGGCATTGTTGATCGTGCCGGCAGCTCCGGAGAGGTCGCCATCGGCGATCTGCTGGAACGCGGTGGTGATCGCCTCCGGCAGAGTTGTCGTCAAGTAGCCATAGGTGGCCGAGGCGACCCCCCGAGTGCCGTCGCGGTGGTCTGGGTGTAGCCGAACAAGTTGGTGCCGAGTTGGCGCAGCGCGGGCGCCGGGTCGGCCAGCCAGTCCTGTCCGATCGTCGACACATTGCTGACCGCGGCAGTGACGAGGTCAACCCATGGGGTGACGGGATCGAACGTCGCGGTGAGCTGCACGCTGGAGAACGCCGCCGGAATGTGGACGTTCGACAGCGGTGACACGACCGGTTGCATCGGTGCGAACGCGATAGCACCGGCTCCCACCAGCGCCACCCCGGATGCGATGGGCGACCGCACAGCAATGCGCATTATTACTCCTGTCGAGGGGTCTGGAATGAACTCGGCAAAAGTTACCGGAGGCGAAATCGGGAGTTGGCGGTATTTTGAAGGAACTTACCGGTCAGTCAGTTCGGTGGCACGGCTCGCAATCACAACACCTACGAGAGTCGCAGGTGAACGCGATGCGCTGGTCTGTCAGCAAACCTGCTTGACGCGTGAATTATTTAAGCGTGCAACCACTCTCGCGGGGCGCCCCCGCCACCCTCCGGCCAAGCCGGCGATGAACCTTCCCCGGACCCCAGAACCGCCTCGGTCACCTCTTCAGCAGCACCCATTTGCCGAAATGCTAGGTTGGCCGGACTCGGCCCGCCGTACCCAGCCGGATCCCCTCGCAGGCGTCAGCTACCTCTGAGACAGACCCGTTGGCAAATCTCCGCACTTTAGTTTGATGTGCTTATCGTCGGCATACGCCCGAAACATCGCGCTCCAGCGAAGCGGTGCCGACGCCGGCGGGCAGTTATCGCTGATGAGCGGAGCGCTTAGTCGACCAGCAAATATCGACACCCGGCACCCGCACGACACCTGAGCAACCGGGCTGACCTGCGTGCGACGATTGCGGGCATGGCGAGCATCGCGCAGTGGGTCGAAGGGGCCAGGCCCAGAACTCTGCCCAACGCGGTGGCGCCGGTGGTCGCGGGTACCGGCGCGGCGGCCTGGCTTGATGCCTTCGTGTGGTGGAAGGCGCTACTGGCACTTGCCGTTTCACTCGCGCTGATCGTCGGGGTCAACTTCGCCAACGATTACTCCGACGGCATCCGCGGTACCGACGACGACCGGGCCGGACCGCTGCGGCTGGTCGGATCGAAGCTTGCGTCGCCGCGCGCGGTGCTCAGCGCCGCCGTCGTCAGCCTCGGCGTCGGTGCGGTCGCCGGGCTGGTGCTGGCCGTCGTCAGTGCGCCCTGGCTGATCGCGGTGGGCGTCGTCTGCATCGCGGGAGCGTGGCTGTACACCGGCGGCTCCCGGCCCTACGGCTACGCCGGATTCGGCGAGGTCGCCGTCTTCGTGTTCTTCGGCCTCGTCGCCGTGCTGGGCACGCAGTACACCCAGGCGCTGCGGGTCGACTGGGTCGGCCTGGCGCTGGCCGTCGCGACCGGCGCGCTGTCGTCTGCCGTGCTGGTGGCCAACAATCTGCGCGACATCCCGACCGATCGGGTGGCGGGCAAGGTCACCTTGGCGGTCCGGCTGGGCGATGGCCGCACCCGGATCCTCTACCAGTCCATGCTGGCCGTGGCCGGCGTGCTGACCCTGGTCCTGATGCTCGCCACACCGTGGTGTGCGGTCGGTCTGATCGCGGCACCGCTGGCCCTGCGCGCGGCCGGCCCGGTACGCCGCGGCCTCGGTGGCCGCGAGCTCATCCCGGTGCTGCGCGATACCGGCCTGACGATGCTGGTCTGGTCGATCGCAGTGGCGCTGGCGCTGGCGTTCGGCTAGTCGGTCGACTTCTTGCCGCGCAGCCGGGCCTGCAACTGCTCGCGATCACGGCGACGACGCTCGTCGACCGCGGCGATGCTCGCGGTGGCGCGCTTGCGTAACGGCGCCAACAGCCAGATCCCCAGCGGCAGAGCCAGCACGATCCCGAACAACAACGCCACGATGAGCGGGAACTCGGTGATCCCGATCAGCTTGCCGAGGTAGTAGATCGCAGCCGTCAGTACGACCACCAGAGCGATCCGCGCAAGGGTGTACACGAGGACGTCGAGCGCCAAACGACCGCCCGCGCCCGAGGTCTTGTTGTCCGAATTGTCCGACACCGCGCCGAGCCTACCGACGCGCGTATATTCGGACAAAGGAGGTTTTCGTGCTGTACCTGCTGTTGGTTCTGATCATTGCCGCCGCGGTCTATGTCGGCTGGCGCGCGGTCCGCGCCCAGGCGCACCGGCCGAAGACCAGGGTTGTCGGCCCCGACGACGATCCCGACTTCCTGTGGCGACTGAGCCACGGCGACAACAATCCTCGCTAGAACCCCGGCTAGCCGAACCGTTCGTTGACGTCGACGGCGGGAAAGCCGTCGGCCACCACGGCAGCCAGCTGAACCAGAGCCTCACGAGTCTTCGGCTTCAGCCGCTCGAGGTCGATTTCGGCGCCCTCTTCCAGATGCGGGTCGAACGGCACCACACACACCGCGCGGCACCGCCGCGAGAAGTGGTCCACCACCTTCTGCATGTCGACCTTGCCCGACTTCGGCCGGACGGCGTTGATCACGCACACCGACCGACGCACCAGGTCCTGATGGCCGTGGGCGTCCAGCCAGTCCAGCGTCGCGGAGGCGCTGCGCGCCCCGTCCACCGAACCCGAACTCACCACGACCAGAGCGTCGGCCTGCGACAGCACCGAGGACATCGCCGAGTGCAGCAGCCCGGTGCCGCAGTCGGTGAGCACCAGGCTGTAGAACCGCTCGAGCACCGCCAGCGCCTTGTCGTAATCCGTCGCGCTGAACGCCTCGGACACCGCGGGGTCGCTCTCCGACGCCAGGACTTCCAGCCGGCTCGGGCCCTGCGAGGTGTAACCGCGGACGTCGCTGTAGCGCTCGATCTTCTCGGCGTCGCGCAGCAGATGACGCACGGTGGCCGGAGTTTCCAGCGGCACCTTCTGGCTCAGCGTCCCGCGGTCGGGATTGGCGTCGACCGCGATCACCCGGTCGCCGCGGATGGTGGCGAACGTCCCGCCCAGGGTGGCGGTGATCGTCGTCTTGCCGACCCCGCCCTTGAGCGACAGCAGCGCGATCTTGTAGCAGCCCTGCAGCGGACGGTTCACCTGTGCGACGAGGTTGGTGTGGTGCGCGGCGCGCTGGCCCTCACCGACGTTGATCAGCTTCCCCGACGCCAGATACAGCCAGCGCCGCCAGCCACCGGACGGCGGCGGTTTCACCTGGCGTAGCAGCGCGCTCGTCGACAGGTCCGGGTACGGCGTGGGCGGCACAGTCGGGCGGTACGACGGCACCGGATTCTCGGCGACGTACTGGTTGAACAGCGGCGCGGCCGCGGTCAGCGACTCCATCGGAATGCCGATCGGCGGCGTCGGCGCCAGCCAGTCCGGTTCGGATTCGGGTGCGGCGGTCGCCGGATCGGTAAACCGCTGTTCGGTGCGGAATACCGTTGTCGCATCAGTTAATTCATGGCCCTGGCGGGACCCATGAGGAGTGGACACGTGCACTTCCCCCTGACATATCGTTTCGGGTCGAGTGGTGGTTCGTGGGTCCTTTGAACCCTAGCGCACGCTCGTGTCAGCTCACTCCGGCGTAGGAGTGCAGACCGACCGTCACCAGGTTGATGAAGAACAGATTGAAGACCATCGCGACGAAGCCAACGACGTTGATCCACGCGGCTTTCTTGTCGCGCCAGCCCGCCGTAGAGCGGGCGTGCAGATACGCGGCGTAAACGACCCAGGCGATGAACGACACCGTCTCCTTGGGATCCCAGCCCCAGTACCGGCCCCACGCCTCCTCGGCCCAGATGGCACCGAAGATGACGCCGAAGCCGAAGATCGGGAACGCGAAAATCGTGGTGCGGTAAGCGATTCGGTCGAGGGTCTGGGCGTCGGGCAGGCGCTCGACGATCTGTGCCAACCGTCCCTCCCGGCCCGGATCGGCCAGTGATGACATCTTCAGCAGGAACAGGATGCTGGCCACACCGGCGACCAGGAAGACACCCGAGCCGAGGCTGACGACCGAGACATGGATCGGCAGCCAGTAAGACTGCAGCGCGGGCATCACCGGTGCGGCGTTGGTGTAGAGCCAGCGGCCCGAGACGGTCAGGAGGATGAGCACAGGAACGAGTACGAAAACCCACAGTGCGCGGTACTGCGGTTTGCGCAGCACGATCGACGCCGCGATCAGACCGCAGAAGCTCGTCAGGTTGATGAACTCGTACATGTTGCCCCACGGCACGCGGGCGGTGGCCAGCCCGCGCAGCACGATGCAGACGAACAGCAAGGCGATGCCGAGATACACCAGCGACAGGCCTGCTGTACCGATGCGTTCGTCGGCGGAGCGCCGTGGATTGTCGACGACGACGCCGGGGCGGTCGCTGTCGGCGGAGACGGCCCCGGCCGACACCAGCTCGCGGGCCTCTACCTTGCGGCCACGGCTGTAGGCGAGTTCGACGGCCAGCAGCAGCAGCGCCAGGACCAGGACGACGACCGACGAGGTGAAAGCCCAGTCGGAGTAGCGGGCCAGCCCGATGTCGATGTGCTCGGTGTTCATGCGCGATCCCGCTTCGCTTCTCGCTGGGTATTCATGCTCAGACCTTCTCTTTCGACGGCTCCGGCAGGTCCGCCAACATCCGTTCGGTGAGCTTCTCGAACTCGTTGCCCCAGCCGGAGTTGTCGGTGCGGGCCAGACCGCCCAGCTCGACGTTCACCGTACCGCTCGAACTGCCTGGTGAGATCCTCGCCCACACCCGGCGGCGGCGCACGATCAGCGACACCAGCAGGCCGCCCATCATCGACATCGCGAACACCAACACCCCCACCTGCCCGGGATCGTGCGAAACCTGCAGGTTGACGAATGGGGTGGCGCCGTCGAACCGCACCACAGTGCCGTCGTCGAGGCGTACTTCCTCGCCGAGGCGCAGGTTGGTGCGCTTGACCTTGGTCAGCCGCTTCTGCTCGATAAGACGCGGGTCGAGGGTGAACAGTGACTGGGGTCGGCCGGTGTCCAGCCCGGTGTCGCCGCGGTAGATGTCGATGGCCACCGCCGGGTCGTTGGCCGCCGGATACTTCGACGACAGCAGGGTGCCGTCGAGTTCGGCGGTGGGCGCGAACAGGCCCATGATCGCCAGCTGATGCTTACGCCGCTCCGAGGGGTCGGGGTACATGCCGCCGGGCGGGTCCACTCGGATGACGCCCGAGGACAGCAGGGTGTGCTGATCATCCGGGCGCCATTGCAGGGTCTGGGTCCGCTTCTGTCCGTTCGGGAAGGTGACGGTGAACGTCGGCGCGTAGCCGTGGCCCTGCAGGTACACCCGGTCGCCGCCGATGCGCAGTGGATGGTTGACCTCGAGACGGTAGGGCCGCCAGGTGCCGGCCGCCAGATCGTCCCCGGCCTGGTAGTCGATGTTCGACGCGAACGACAGTGCCTGGCCGTTGGGCAGGTAGTGGGCTTGGAAGTCGTTGACTCGCACGCACATCGGGTACAGGGAGGTGCCGTCCACGCTGTTGCCGGCCCGGAACGAGTCGAATGCGGCCGGCGAGGCCGAGCAGAAACCGGGGCCGCCGTTGGCGATGACGATGACGTTGCCCTCGTAGCCGAACAGCTTGCCGACGGCGATCGCCACCAGCAGACCGAGCAGGGAGAAGTGGAAAACGATGTTGCCGAACTCGCGCAGGTACCCCTTCTCGGCGGAAATCTCCGTGACGCCGTCCACCTGGCGGGTGACCCGTCGCCAGCCCTTGAGCCGTTCGGCTATGCCGGCCGCCACGGCCTCCTGCGTCCCCACCACCTCGGCGGTGGCGTACTTGGGCAGCCGGGACAGGTTGCGCGGAGCCGGAACCGGCACGGCACGCATGCTCTTGACGTGTTCGATCATCCGCGGGGTCAGGCAACCCACCAGCGAGATGAACAGCAGCGCGTAGATCGCGGTGAACCAGAAACTGGAGAACACCTCGAAGAACTGCAGGCGGTTGAGCCACGGCCCGATGATGTTGTGCTCGGCGATGTACTGCTCGACCTTGGCGTCGTTCAGGCTGCGCTGGGGCAGCAGCGCACCGGGCACCGCGGCGACGGCCAGCAGGAAGAGCAGCACCAACGCGGTGCCCATGGAGGTGAGCGCGCGCCAGAGGGTGCGGACTGACCTGCCGAGCAGACGCAAAATCGCCCCAAAACCACTTGTTTTGGGCGATTTTGTGTCTGCTCGCGGCGGGGCGGTCGTCAAATCGGCAGCCTCACGTCGGACACGAAGGCGTCGCGCACCCAGGAGATGAAGTCGTTCCACGCCCCGGTGACCAGGGCGAGCCCCACCGCGATCAACAGCACACCGCCGACGATCTGGATGGTCCGGGTGTGCGTGCGCAGCCAGCCCAATCCGTTGGCGGCCCAACTGGATCCCAGCGCCAGCACCACGAACGGGATGCCCAGACCCAGGCAGTAGGCGATCACCAGGACGACACCGCGGGCGACGCTGGCGCCGTCGGTGGCCGAGGCGACGGTGATCACCCCGGTCAGCGTCGGCCCCAGGCACGGCGTCCAGCCCAGCCCGAACACCGCGCCGAGCAGCGGGGCCCCCGCCACACCGGCGAACCGGCGCGGGGTGAACCGAGCCTGGCGCTGCAGCGCCGGGATGAAGCCGATGAAAGCCAGACCCATGACGATGGTCAGCACCCCGCCGACACGTTGCAGCACAAGCTGATTGGTGATGAGCGTGGTGGTCATCCCCAGCACCGCCACCGTGCCGAGCACGAACACCAGGGTGAAACCGGCGACGAACAGCAGCGCCGACCCGGCCACCCGTAGGCGCTGCGTCCGCACGGCCACCGGACCGGACGTGTCGTCCACACCGACGACCGCCGCAAGGTAGGACAGGTAGCCGGGAACCAGCGGAACCACACACGGCGAGGCGAACGACACCAGCCCGGCAAGCACGCAGACACCCAGGGCCAGCAGCAGCGGGCCCGCGGCGGCGGTCTGAGCGAAACCGGTCATGGTGCGGCGGGTTTCGGCTCGGCGGCCAGCCGCTGCACCACCGGCAGCAGGTCCTCGGCCAGCAGTTCGCGCAGGAACACCGCGGCGACCCGGTGCTGCCGGTCGAGCACGACCGTCGACGGGATCACGGTGGCGGGGTACTTGCCGCCGAAGGCGATCATGGTGCGCATCGCCGGGTCGTAGATCGATGGGAACGTAACCTTGCGGTCGACGACGAAGTCCTGCGGCGCGCTGATGTCGTTGTCCCGCACGTCGATCCCGAGGAACGCCACTCCCAGATCACGGGTCTGGGCGTAGACCTGCTCCAGCTGGGTGATCTCGGACCGACACGGCCCGCACCATTGGCCCCACACGTTGATCACGACGACTTTGCCCTCGAAGTCCTTCAGCGAGACGGTCTTCGAGGTATCCATCAGCTCAGGACCGGACAGCGGTCCGGGGGTGCCGCGACTGCTCGGCGGGTCGTAGAAGATGTCGGTCTTGCCGCCCGGGGCGACGAACTCAAACGTCCCACCCTGAGCGACAGCGTCGTCACCGGTGGAGCAGCCGACCAATACCGTCGCCGCCACCAGGAGGACCAACAGCCGCTTCACTGCCCGGCGAGCTCCGAGTATCCCCAGCCGACGTACTCATCCCCATCGAAATAGAACGACGTCACCGATGCCAGGTTGCACAGCCGCCGGGTCGGAAAGTGGTGCAGCTGAGCACCGGTCATGGACCGGCGCAGCGTCTCGACCGGCAGCTGATGGCTGACGCAGACCGCTTCGTGCCCGGCACCCTTGACCCGGGCCCGCTCGACCGCCCGCCGCATCCGCTCGGCGATCTCCCGGTAGGGCTCCCCCAGGTCGGTGTGCGCGGGTTACGCAGATGCCACCAGTTGCGCGGGTCGCGCAGGGCCCCGTCGCCCGGAGAGACCCTCTCCCCCTGGAACACGTTGTGCGACTCGATGAGCTCGTCATCGGTGTCGACGACCAAGCCGTGGTGTGCCGCGATCGGCGCGGCCGTCTCCTGGGCGCGTTCCAGCGGCGACGCCACCACGTGGACGATGTCGCGGGCGGCCAGCCAGCTGGCCACCGCTTCGGCCTGGGCACGGCCACGATCGGAGAGGTGGAAATCGGGTAGGCGCCCGTAGAGGATGCCCTCGGGATTGTGAACCTCGCCGTGGCGCATGACGTTCACAATCGTGCGGTTTGTCATTGCTTGGCCTCCGCGGCCGCGCGAGCCGCCGCCGGGAGTGCCTCGGCGATTCGGTCGAAGGCGGCGTCGTCGAGTGCGGCTGAGACGAACCAGGTTTCGAAGGCACTCGGCGGGGCGTACACCCCGGCGTCGAGCAGGGCATGGAAGAACGCCGGGAACCGCCACGTCTCGCTGGCCTTAGCTTCGGCGAAGTTGGTGACCGGCGAGTCGGTGAAGAACACCGACAGGAAGTTTCCGGCCCGCGGAACCTGATGGGCCACACCGGCTTCGGTGAGGGCATCGGCGAGAAGGCCCGCCAGCCGGTCGGCGTTGGCGTCGAGCGCGGCGTAGACCGCGTCGTCGGCGTTGCGCAGGGTGGCCAGTCCGGCGGCCACTGCCACCGGGTTCCCGGACAGGGTGCCTGCTTGGTACACCGGACCCAGCGGGGCCAGGCGTTCCATCACGTCTCGGCGGCCGCCGAACGCCGCGGCCGGCAGCCCGCCGCTCATCACCTTGCCGAAGGTGAACAGGTCGGCATCGACGGGATCGAGTCCGTACCAACCACTTCGGCTCATCCGGAACCCGGTCATCACCTCGTCGACGATGAGCAGAGCGCCGTGCTCGGCGGTGATGCGCCGCAGCGCGGCGTTGTAGCCGGGCAGCGGCGGCACGGCACCCATGTTGCCCGGGCACGCCTCGGTGATGACCGCGGCGATGGTGTCGCCGAACTTCGAGAAGGACTCCTCGACGGCGGCGACGTCGTTGTAGGGCAGCACGATCGTGTCGGCGGCCACGGCGCCGGTGACCCCCGGCGAGGACGGCAGACCGAGGGTGGCGACGCCCGAACCGGCGTCGGCGAGCAGCGCGTCGACGTGGCCGTGGTAGCAACCGGAGAACTTGATGACCTTGGAGCGGCCGGTGAAGCCACGGGCCAGGCGCACCGCGCTCATGGTGGCCTCGGTGCCGGAGTTGACCAGGCGCACCCGTTCGACTGGTTTCACCCGCGCGATGATCTCGGCGGCCAGCTCGGTCTCACCAGGCGTCGGCGCCCCGAACGACAGGCCATTGGCGGCGGCGCGCTGCACCGCTTCGACGACCGCCGGGTGCGCGTGCCCCAGGATCATCGGGCCCCACGAGCACACCAGGTCGATATAGCGGTTGCTGTCGGCGTCGGTCAGCCAGTAGCCCTTGGCGGAGGTGATGTAGCGAGGCGTGCCGCCGACGGAGTTGAAGGCGCGGACCGGCGAGTTCACTCCGCCGGGGATGACTGCACAGGCGTCGGCGAACAGCCCGGCCGATGCCGCCGTGGAGGCGGCCTGATCCGTACTGCTCATGGCCACCAGTGTCCCAGACCGCGGGCATGCTCAACTACAGGGTGTAGGACTCCGCGAGATTGCACTTACGCAGCGAAAGTCCGAGTGAACCGCTGCGCGAGTGCAATCTCGCGTGAGGGTGCTGCTCACGCCCGGTCGGGGGAGAAAACCGCGTGGTCAGCAACGCCGGGGGTGAATCTGGCCGGTCGACCTCAGGTGTTCAGGATCACGCCCACCGCCGAGGGCCACGCGAGCGCTTGAGGTACGCCATCGGTGGGAGTTTGATTGGGTGATGCAACTGCCGCAATGGTTGGCCAGGTTCAACCGTTACGTCACCAATCCGGTGCAGCGAATGTGGGCCGGCTTCGTTCCCACCATGGGGATCGTCGAACACGTCGGACGACGCTCCGGCGCGCACTACCGCACCCCGGTGATGGTGTTCACCACCGACGACGGCATCGCGATCCAGCTCACCTACGGCCCCGACCGGGATTGGCTGAAGAACATCACCGCGGCCGGCGGCGGCCGGCTCAAACGCTATGGACGGACGTTCGCCGTCAGCAACCCGCGGGTAATGCCCAAAACCGAAGCCGCTCCTCATGTTTCAGCCGGTTGGCGTCCACTGTTCAGGATGCTGCCGTTCGAGTCCGCGGTACTGCTGACCCGCTCCTGAACAACGACCACCCGCACAGTCCCACGGTGATCGCCTCGGCCAGCACACTGATCACCGCATGCGGTGCCGGCTGCCAGCCGTGTTCGATGAAGCCCTGCAACCCGATGGTGCGCGATAGCGCGAAGGCACCCAGCGAACCGAGCGCGGCCACCAACGCCACGGCGCGCAACCATGCCGGACCGCCGACCGCGATCAGGATGGCCAGCGCGACGAAGACGCTCGTCAGCACCAGGAATCCCCGCCCGATCGCCGGGATGGAGGAGTATCCGTGCAGGTAGAGATAGCCGTGGCTGGCAGCGCTGACCAGCAGGCTCGCGGCGATCCCGAGATTCACCAGACGGGTCATTGCAGGGTCTCCTCTTTCAGGGCGAGCACGTTCTGGCCGCGGGCATAGCTGACCTCGCGGATGCCGAGAGCGTCCTTCAGCTGACCTGCGGGCAGGGTCAGCGGCTTGGGTGCGGGCCCGTCGCCGGGATGAGGCAGCGGGTAGGCCGTGGTGGTGGCGCTATAGAACGTGACGTTGTCCTCGGTCTTCGAAAATAGTTGGTGGACATGACCATTGAGGCAGGTCACCGACGAGAACCGGCGCAGATAGCTCAGCGCCTGGGTGGCGTCGTCGGTGCCCCAGCCCCAGTCGGGATACATCGCGAACAGCGGGATATGGCTGAACACGATGATGGGGGTGTCCGACGACAGCGATGCCACGTCCTTCTCGACGAACTCCAACTGGTCGGCCCCGAGATGCCCCAATTTCTTGAGGTTCAACGTGTTGACCAACCCGATGACGTGCACGCCCGCGACGTCGAAGCTGTACCAGCCATCACCGCGGGTGCCCGCACCGAACACCGACCGATACTTCTGCCCGGCGTCGTCCACCGAGTCGTGCTCGCCCGGCACGGTGAACACGTGCGGGGTGTTGAGCGCGCCCAGCATCTGGTTGACCTGGTCGAACTGGGCGGGGGTGGCCAGGTGGGTGAGGTCACCGGTGTGGATGACGAAATCGGGTGTGTACCCGAGATTGTTGACCTGCCGAATGGCCCGCTCGAAGGATCCCGTGACGTCGGCATTGGCGGCGCCGGTGAACCCGATGTGGCTGTCGCTGATCTGAGCGAACCGCAGAGTGGGCCGGGCGTCGGTGGCGGCGGGGGCGCTCGCGACATGGGACAGCACCTCCCCGCCGACGACGGCCAGCCCGACGGCCGCGCCGAACCAGGCGCCATGCCGGATCAGCTGGCGCCTACTCATCTGCTGCGGGTCGCCGCTCATGCGCTCACCACCACGGTGCCGTGCATGAACGGGTGGATGCTGCAGATGTAGTCGACGCTGCCGGCCTTGGTGAACGTGAAGCTGTACGTGGCGTTGGCATCCAGACCCGGCGAATGGAACGAGCCGTCGTTTGCGACGACGGTGTGCGGCTCCTCGTCCTTGTTCGTCCAGGTGACGGTGTCGCCGACCTTGACGGTCAGGGTGGCCGGCGCGAATGCGAAATTGGTGATGTTGACCGCCGTTCCGGCGACGGGCGGGGCGGGCGCGGACGTGGTGGCCTGTGGCATCGGCATACCGGGCATGTTCGACATCCCCGGCATGCCAACCGATGTGCCGCCGTTCGGCCCGAAATCGACCGTCGGCGGTGGGGCCTTCGCCGGCGTGGAGCATGCGGCGGCGCCGACAACGACCGCCAGGCACGCCAGCGCGGTGCGGGTGTGGTGCATGAAAACTGCCTCCTCGGCTGAACCAAGTCCGCGGCGCGGACCGTCTCATCAAGAGGTAGGGCGGCGGTTACACCGGACAGTCGTGTAACCCCGCCGCCTATCTCTTTATCGATGAGCGGAAGGCACACGATGATGGCGGCGGAGGACGATCCACGCCCGCGACCCGAGCTACGCCTGGTCGCCGACGCGCGCTACCCAGATTGGGAAGCCGTCTACGACGACAACGTCACGTGGATTTACCGGCTGATCTTCGGCCGGGTGGGGAACCGCGCCGACGCCGAGGACCTGACCTCGGAGGTCTTCCTGGCCGCGATGCGCCCACTGCGTTTGACTGCCAGCATCGCCGAAGTGCGCGCCTACCTGCGGGCCACTGCCCGCACCGTGCTGGCCGCGCATTGGCGGGCCACCCTGGGCACCGAGATCACCACCATCGAGGACGTGCCTGCCACCGTGTTCGGTCCCGCCGCGCCGAGCACTGCCCCGCAGCGCGTCGCCACGCTTCTCGGCGCCCTGCCCGACAACTATCGCCGGGTGCTGGAACTGCGGTTCCTCCAAGGCTGTTCGGTGCGGGAGGCGGCCAGTACGCTCGGCATCAGCGTCGCGAACGCGAAAGTGTTGCAGCATCGAGCGTTGCGGCTGGCCGCACAGATCAGCGAGGGGGCCCTGCCATGACCCGCCGCGATCTTCGCCACTACATCGACGACATGCTCGCCGGTCGGCAGCCGAAGGGCTTCACCCCTGACGAGTTCGAGGCTGCCCAGCTGCGCACCGCCATCGACCTGACCGCCGCTCGCGAGGACGCCGGCGAGCCCCGACCAGAATTCGTCGACGGGCTCAAGGCCCGGCTGGCCGCCGAAATGTCCTCGGATCCGGCAACTTCGACGAGGACGGCACCTGCCAAGCGAGCGATGTCGGCCACCCGCCGACAGGTGATCGTCGGCACCTCCGCCGCAGCAACGGCTGCGGTCGCCGGGGTTGCCGTCGACCGGATGGTGGTCCGCCCGCACACCGACGAACAACACGTCGCCGACGCGGAGTTGGTGCCCACCGACGGGGCGTGGCAGACCGTGTCGTCCAGCGCCGACCTGTCCGAAGGGGCGGTGCGCGCATTCGATCTGGGCTCGGTCAACGGATTCGTCCGCCGGGTCAACGGCCGGGTCGACGCCGTGTCCGGGGTGTGCACCCACCAGGGCTGCAAGCTGTGGTTCGACCAGGGCGACGACCGGCTGCGGTGCCCGTGCCATTCCACGTCGTTCTCGCCGGCCGGCAGCGTCGTCACGCACGCTCTGCCGATCGCCCCGAAACCGTTGCCGCACTTTGAGGTCCGTGAACGCAACGGTGTAGTTGAGGTGCTCGCGCCGCCACCGCAGGCGACCTGAGAGCTGTAACCCGCGCGCCTATCTAAAGGTATGTACACCAACCTCATTGCAGCAGCACTTGTCAGCGTTGCCCACGTCGTGTCCTCCGGAACCGGATCGGCACCCGATATCGTCAGTGAACTGCAGGCCCAGGGTTATCAGGTTCAATTCAACGGTCAGCCGAGCGGTGGACTGTCCCAGTGCACCGTCACCGGTGTCCACCAGGCAGCTCCGGTGGCGTATGTGGACTTGGACTGCCCAGCCGGTACTTAGACCGGCAGTGCGCGTAGCGCTTCGGGCAGGCTCGGCAGAAAGTGCTTGGTGGCGAAAGCCCGTATTTCGTCGGCGGTTTCGAGCGGCACCGGGCTGGGCAACAGCATCGCCATCATGGCGTAGCGCCAGATGTTGTCAGCCAGTTCATGCACGGCCTGCGGCCCGATCCGGTCGGCGAAGCCGGGCGGGAAGATCACCTGCAGGGCCGCCTCGATGCGCTGGACCGCGGCACCGTAGTGCAGTCGGGCCAGCTCCAGCGTCAACGCCGGTTCGTCGACGACCATGCGGTTGAGCACCCGGTGCCGTCGGGTTCGCAGGATCGCCTGGGTGAACGCTTCGACATAGTAATTCGACTGCGGGCGAGCAGTTTTCAAGTCTTCGGCGATGTCGTGGAACAGCCGCAGGTTTTCCCGGTCCATCACCGCGGCCACCAGGTCGTCCTTGTTGGCGAACCGTCGGTAGATCGTCGTCCGGCTCACCCCGGCCCGGCGGGCGACGTCATCGAGTGCGACCCGGCGGATGCCATGCTGATCGAACTCGACGAGCGCGGCGTCGAGTATCGCTTCGGTCGACTGGTCAGGCATGCCCTGCCTGCGCGAAACCCTTTGCAGCGTAACCGTTGTAGCGGACGTTCATCGGAAGGTGGTCCCACAGCCAGTTGACCGGACGCGAGCGCCAGAACGCCGCGAAGCGCTGATAGTTGCGTTCCTTGCGCTCGCTCCAGGGCAGACCGAGAATCTCGCGGGTCCGCGGCGGCATCCCGCCGGTGGTCAGGAACGCCGCGATGGGGTTGAAGATCGGCGCCACCAGTCGCCAGACGATCGGGTTGACGGCTTTCGGCCGCGGAAATCCCTTGGTGACGTAGCCAACTCCGTAGGCGGCGGTCCGGTGCGCGACCAGCACCTCGTTGATCATCCGGTCCCAGTAGCGCTCGAACTCGGCATAGTCGGCGGGCATCGGGCGGTCGCTGACGCCATAGCGGCGGTACCAGGTCTTGGACTCCAGGTACATCTGTTCCTTCTCCTCGCGCGAGAGGCGCTTGACGAAGGTGTCGGCGAAGTACAGCGCCTGATCGAAGAAGGTGGCGTGCGCCCAGTAGTAGGTGTCGGGATCCAGCGCGTGGTAGCGGCCGCCGTCGGGCATATCGCCCTTGATGTTGTGGTGGAAGTCGCGGACGCTGGCGCCGGCGTTGTCGTCCTCGCTGCCGTAGACGGTCATGAAGATCGGCGGCAACGAGCGTTTGATCCGGGCCGCGGTGTCGGCGAACCACACCGAATGGTCGAGCACGCCCTGGCCGAGTTCGGCGAGCATGTTCTGCAGCACCGCCGGACGCGGGCCGATGAGGAACATCCGGTTGTCGCCGAAGTAACGCCAGACCAGTGACTGCGGCCCCAGTGGAAGGGCGTCGGTGGCCGAGCGGGATTCGGCGAGATCCGTCATGTGCAACAGTGTTACAGATTTCGCACTTTGTACCAACCGGTTCGTGACGAGCGTCACCCCGTCGCCGAGATCGACGAAATGCGGGTCTCGTCTCGCACTTCTTCGGCGAATCGTCGGTTTGGGCGCAATCAACTGAAGCGCTTGAGGCGCAGGCTGTTCGTCACCACCAGCACCGAGGAGAACGCCATGGCGGCGCCGGCGATCATCGGGTTCAGCAGGCCCAGCGCCGCCAGCGGGATGGCCGCGACGTTGTAGCCGAACGCCCAGAACAGGTTCTGCTTGATGATCCGCAGCGTGCGCGACGAGAGCCGCAGTGCGGTCGGGACGGTACGCAGATCCCCGCGAACCAGCGTGATGTCGCCGGCCTCGATCGCGGCATCGGTGCCGGTGCCCATGGCCATTCCGACGTCCGCGGTGGCCAACGCGACCGAGTCGTTGACTCCGTCCCCGACCATCGCGACCTTGCGGCCCTGCGCCTGCAGCCGGCTGATCGCGTCAGCCTTCTCCGACGGCAGCACACCCGCGATGACGTTCTCGGCGGCGATGCCGACCTCGGCGGCCACCCGCGCGGCGACCGCGGGATTGTCGCCGGTCAGCAGGATCGGCGTGATGCCCATCGCCTTCAACTCGGCGATGGCCTCCGCACTGGTCGGCTTGACCGCGTCGACCAACCGGATCACACCGCGCCGGCCGCCGTCGGCACGCACCTCCACGCTGGTGCGCCCGTCGTCGTCCGAAGCGCGGGACACCTGCACCCGCACACCGTCGACGACGCCGCTGACGCCGGTCCCGGGGTCGTTGGCGAAGTCGCGCACCGCGGGCACGGTCAGGCCGCGCTCGTGGGCGGCGGCCACGATCGCCGCGGCCACCGGGTGCTCGGACGCCGATTCCACCGCGGCCGCCTGTGCCAGCACCGCGTCGGCGTCGATGCCGGCTTCGGTCTCGACGGCCGCCACGGTCATCGAGCCGGTGGTCACCGTGCCGGTCTTGTCCAGGACGACGGCGTCGATGCCGGTGACGCTTTCGAGAACCTGCGGCTCCTTGATCAGCACTCCGAGTTGAGCGCCGCGACCGGTGCCGACCAGGATCGCGGTCGGCGTCGCCAGGCCGAGGGCGCACGGGCAGGCGATGATCAGCACGGCGACCGCCGCGGTGAACGCCGCCGTGGCCGACCCGCCGGCCACCAGCCAGGCAACCAGTGTGACCGCCGCGATGGCCAACACCACCGGCACGAAGATCGCCGACACCCGATCGGCCAGCCGCTGGATGGACGCCTTCCCGCTTTGGGCGTCGGAGACCATCCGGGCCATCCGGGCCAGCTGGGTGTCGCCACCGACCCGCTTGGCGCTCACCAGAATTCGGCCGTAGGTGTTCACCGCTCCGCCGAGTACCTCGTCACCCGGGCCGACGTCGGCGGGCACCGACTCCCCGGTCATCGCCGAGGTGTCCAGCGCCGACGCGCCGTCGACGATCACACCGTCGGTGGCCACCCGCTCGCCGGGCCGCACGACGATCACATCACCAACGTGCAAGTCCTGCACCGGGATTCGCACCTCGGCATCGTCGCGCAGCACGGTGGCGTCCTTCGCGCCCAATGACAGCAGCGCCCGCAGCGCCGCTCCCGCCGAGCGTTTGGCTTTGGCCTCGGCGTACCGGCCGGCCAGCAGGAACACCGTCACCGCCGCCGCGACCTCGAAGTACACGTGCCCGTGCCCGTGCTCGGCGGCGCCGGTCAGCACCGCATACAGCGACCAGAGGTACGCGGCCAGCGTGCCGATCGACACCAGGGTGTCCATGGTCGAGGCCCCGTGGCGCGCACTGTTGAGCGCGGCCTTGTGGAACGGATAGCCACCCCAGAACACGATCGGGGTCGTCAGCGCCAGCACCACCCACAACCATCCCGGGAACTGCCACGGCATCACCATCGACAGCGCAACCACCGGGACGGCCAGCACCGCCGAGCCGATCAGGCGAGGGCGCAGCTGTTCACTCGGGACGTCGTGGTTCATGTGGTCGTCGCCGTGGCCGGAGTGATCCGCGACCGACGCGTGATAGCCGGCCGATTCCACGGCATGGATCAGATCGTGCTCTGAGACCTGCGGCCCGTGCTCGACGTGTGCGCGCTCGACGGCGAAGTTCACCGTCGCCTGCACACCGTCCAGGTCGTTGAGGCCGCGCTCGATGCGGGCCGCGCAGGACGCGCAGCTCATGCCGGTCAACTGAAGGTCGGTGGTCGCCATGGTTCCGATGATACCCCTAGGGGGTATGTTGTCCAGTGCCTACCGAATCACCACAGCTGTACGCCGCTCTCGTCCTCGGGCGGTTCGGGATTCTCCTGATCCGGCGGATCGGGATCGTCGTCCGAGCTGTCCGGCGGAGGCACCGACCACAGGTGCCGGGGCCGTCTGCGGGTCACGAGGACCCGCCGATCAACCCCGGGCAGCCGCCCCGCGATGCTCGCGGATCGCATCGATCAACCCCGAGACAGGAACGAGGTCGCCGGCCGCCACTCCGTCGAGGCGACCGCAGCCCCGGACGCCGGCGGAGAACTCGCCCATCACGGGCAGTTCGGCCGCCGCCGCAAGCAATCCGCACGCTACGGGCCAGGGCTCCGCGGGCAGGCCGGCAAGCGCGTTCCGCAGCGCATCGCGCGCCGCGTCGGCCAAGGCACGGACCTGGCACTGGTCGAATGGCTCCAGACTCGTGTCGCAGATTGGGAGACCAGGCCGGGGCCCAGTGCGCAACCAGCCCTCGTTGACCAACTGTTCCCGGACCGCGGTGATCGCTTGGTGCTGATTGCCGGCGACCAACTGCGCCCAGCTCGCCCGATTGTGAACGCCCACCTGCGCGAACTCCGCACGCAGAATCGGATCGTCGGGACTGGCCGCCCGGGCCGGGACCGGCTTGCCCGCCCGCTCGACCAGGAATCCCCGCAGATGCAGGTCGGTCAGCATCGCGGCCCGCAGCGCAAAGCCGAAGAGTTGAGGATCGTGGTCGTCGAACCGACCGCTCCGCGGATCGAAGGCGAGCAAGAACAGCTGCCCGTGCAGGGTCGAGGGCACGCGCGAGAACACAGACCACGGATCGCCGATGCGCCCCATACCGCCTCCTCGCTCCCCGTGCCCACTCTGGGCCACCGACCGCGCGAGGACATGCGTAGCCGACTACTCAAGTTTCGGCCCGATTTGACTGGCCTGGAGTGGGACACTGGACACACCGACGACGAAGAGATGACCCGGATGACTCTGACCCACATCGAGGCGCGGTCAGCACCGACCGAACACATCGCCGTGCGGTGCGTGGATTCCGACGTCCACCCGGTACCGCGCCGCGGGGTGCTGATCGACTACATCCCCGAGCCCTGGCGCACCAAGTACTTCCTCTCGCACCCCATCGGGGAGCAGATCTACTACGACGCCCCCGACTACGCGCACGCCTACGCGATGCGCACCGACACCTTCCCGCCCGACGGCGAGTTCGCCGGCACCGACCCTGATCTGGCGTTTCGCCAACTCGTCATGGAAGCCGGCGCCGACATCTGCATCCTGGAACCGCTGGCTCCCGGGGCGCGACTGGCCGACGCGGCGCAGGCATCGGCCATCGCGACCAATCGCTGGCTCGACGAGCACTGGCTGGACAGCCGCAACAACTGGCATCAGCGGTGGCGTGGCTCGATCTCGGTGGCGATCGAAGACCCCGCCGGGGCGGCCCGCGAGATCGAACAGTGGGCCGGCCACCCGTACATGTCGCAGATCCTGATCAAGGCCGAACCGCGCCCGTCGTGGGGCGACCCCCGGTACGACCCGATCTGGGCGGCCGCCACCAAACACGACATCACCGTCAGCTGCCATCTGGGCCGGGGCAAGTTCGAGACCCTGCCGATCCCGCCGGTCGGCTTCCCCAGCTACAACCACGACTTCATGGTCAGCTACTCACTGCTGGCCGCCAATCAGGTGATGAGCCTGATCTTCGATGGCGTCTTCGACCGGTACCCGACATTGCGGATCGTGTTCGTCGAGCACGCCTTCAATTGGATCCTGCCGCTGATGTGGCGGATGGACGCCATCTACGAGGCCCGCAAAGCGTGGGTCGACATCACGCGCAAGCCGAGCGAGTACGTCAAGGACCACATCAAGTTCACCACCCAGCCGCTGGACTATCCGGAGGACAAGACCGAACTGCTGCGGGCCTTCGAATGGATGGAATGCGAGAAGATCCTGCTGTTCTCCTCGGACTACCCGCACTGGACGTTCGACGACCCGCGCTGGCTGGTCAAGCACCTGCCCGACCATGCCCGTGACGCCGTGATGTGGCGCAACGGGGTCGAGACCTACAAACTGCCTACGACGGTTCCAGTGCTGGAGGGACAGACTCGGGTGTTCTGAGCTGCACCGCGGCGGTGCGGGCGCGCCTGGCCCGGACCAGACCGGCCACACCCAGCACCGCGAGCACCCCGGCCAGGGTGACCAGCAACCAGGTCAGCATCATCAGCGGCGGATCGAAGACCGCCGACGTCGTCGACGGCTGCCCGTCGGCGACCGGCGCCACGACCGCGACGCTGCGGGCGGCCAAACCGGTCACCACGGCGCCGGCCAGCGCCAGTGCCGCCAGGATCACCTGGACGATATGCCTCACGAGGCGTCCACCGTCTCGCCCTCGACCAGTGCGGTCAGCGCGGCCCGCAGGGCGCGATGGTTGCGGGCCCAGGCTTGCGCGGTGCGCTTGCCGGTGAGCTCGACGCCGATGCCGGTCCGGCCGCGGGGCACCCCGGACAGTTCTCCGAGAGCCCGCGAGGTCTGCCATTTCTCCAGGGGCTCACGCGATTTCACCGAGTGCTCGGCCGGCGGGAACACCCGCACGATGTGGGTCAGTTTGGTGACCTCGGTGCCCTGGCGCAGGGCGTCGCGGGTCAGTTCCACGCTGGTGTGGATACGGGCGGCCTTGACCTGGATGTAGAGGAAGCCGGTGACGAGCACCAGGAAGATCAGCGGTACGACGGGCTGGAATCCCACCCCGCCCTTGATCTGGATCAGCAGCATCGCGATCGCCGACGCCGGCCCGGCGATCAGCCAGTACCAGCTGGCACCGGTTTCGAAGAACAGCCGCTGCGGCTGCTCGGTCAGCTGATCGTCAGACATCGGACTCCGGGGTGTACCACTCCTGGGCTGCGGGCCGCATGATCAACACCGCGGCGACGATCACCAGCACCAGGGCGAACAGCCACACCAGGCCGCCGGTCATGACCGAGAACAGCGCCAACAGGATCGCCAGCGCGATCGAGAGCCCCACCGCCGCCCGCCGGAAGCGGGTGTCGCCGCCACGGGTCCGGCCTGCGATGTAGCTCAACAACGCACCGGCCACGATCCACAGCACGCCGGCGCCGCGGAAGAACACCGGAACCGGGCCGTTGGAGAACAGAAGTAGCAAGCCGCCCAACATCAGCACGATGGACCCAGCCAGCCAGCACCAGAACGCGATCGAGACAAGGCGCGGCCGGGGTTGGGTTGCGGTCATGGTCGGGCCAGCCTATCGGGTCACTTGCTGAAGAACCCGTGCGCGTCCGGCCGGTGCAGCAGGTAGGCGCCGCCCATGATCAACACCGAGCCGATGATGCCGGTGACCGCGAAGACCACCGCTTGCACGGTCCCCCGCTCGGTGCTGAACAGGCTGGCCGCGGTGTAGATGACGCTGGCCACGCCACCGCCGGTCAGCACGGTCCGGGTCCAGCGATAGCCGGACCGCATCAAGAACAGGAACGTGACGACCACCGCGGACACCGTCACCGCGAACAACACGGTGATCCCGATGACGAAGAACGATGAATGCTTGGTCGCGGTGAAGTACGCGTCGACGAGGTAGCCGATGACCATCAGCGGTAAGGCGATGAGCCACAGCCAGAAACCGGTGTCGACGTCGGCGGGACGCGCGGGAGCCGTGGGCGGCTGTTGATGCGTCACGCCAGCCAGCCCGCGACGTCAGCGGCCCAGTAGGTCAGCACGATGTCGGCGCCCGCGCGCCGGATGGAGGTCAGTGATTCCAGCGCAGCAGCCCGCCCGTCGATCCATCCGTTGGCCGCGGCCGCGCTGATCATCGCGTACTCCCCCGATACCTGATAGGCGGCAACCGGAACCGGCGAGACGTCGGCGGCCGCACGCACCACGTCCAGGTAGGCCATCGCCGGCTTGACCATGATGATGTCGGCCCCCTCGTCGAGGTCGAGAACGATCTCGCGCAACGCTTCCCGCGCATTGCCGCTGTCCTGCTGATAGGTGCGCCGGTCTCCCTGCAGGCTGGACGCCACCGCATCGCGGAACGGGCCGTAGAAGGCCGAGGCGAACTTCGCGGCGTAGGCCAGGATCAGCACGTCGGTGAACCCGGCCGCGTCGAGCCCGTCGCGGATGGCCGCCACCTGGCCGTCCATCATGCCGCTGGGCCCCACCACGTGGGCCCCCGACTCCGCTTGTGCCACCGCCAGTTTGACGTACTGCATGTTGGTGGCGTCGTTGTCGACACGGCCGCGGGCGTCCAGGACACCGCAGTGCCCGTGGTCGGTGAACTCGTCGAGGCAGGTGTCGGCCATCAGCACGGTGTCGGTGCCGAGGTCCTTGGCGAGGTCACGCAAGGCCACGTTGAGAATGCCGTCGGGGTCCACCCCGCACGAGCCGAGCGCGTCCTTGTCCGACTCACGCGGAACCCCGAACAGCATCACGCCGCCGACGCCGGCGGCCACAGCCTGTTCGGCGGCACGGCGCAGCGAGTCGCGGGTGTGTTGATGGACCCCCGGCATGGAGGCAATCTCCCGCGGCTCGTCGATCCCGTCGGCGACGAACATCGGGAGCACCAAATGCCTTGGCTCCACGGTGGTTTCGGCCACCAACCGGCGCAACGCCGGAGTCGAGCGCAATCGGCGCGGGCGCTGCCTCGGATAGCCGGGCAAAGACATGCCTTCTCTCCGTTTAGCGGCGTCGGCTCTTCTTGCGCGGCGGCGGCAACGCACCCTCGGCACGCAGCCGGGCGGCATGCTCGGCCAGCGCGTCGACCAGCGGACCGACCGCGGCCGTCTCCGGCTGGACGTCGACCCGCAGCCCGAACTCCGCGGCCGTCTCCGCCGTCTTCGGCCCGATGCACGCCACGATGGTGCGAGCGTGCGGCTTACCGGCGATGCCGACCAGGTTGCGCACGGTCGAGCTGGAGGTGAAGCACACCGCGTCGAACCCGCCGGTCTTGATCATCTCGCGGGTCTCGGCCGGCGGCGGTGCCGCACGCACGGTGCGGTAGGCGGTGACGTCTTCGATCTCCCAGCCACGGTCGCGCAGGCCTTCGGCCAGGGTCTCGGTGGCGATGTCGGCACGCGGCAGCAGCACCCGGTTCACGGGATCGAAAATGCTGTCGTACTCCGGGAATTCGTCGAGCAGACCGAGCGAGGACTGCTCGCCGGCGGGCACCAGCTCAGGGCTGACACCGAAGGCACGAACCCGATCGGCGGTCGCTTCGCCCACGCAGGCGATCTTCACACCGGAGAAAGCCCGCGCGTCCAGACCGAACTCGCCGAACTTCTCCCACACCGCACGCACCGCGTTGGTGGAGGTGAACACCACCCACTGGTAGCGACCGTCCACCAAACCCTTGACAGCCCTTTCCATTTGGGCCGGGCTGCGCGGCGGCTCGACGGCAATCGTGGGCACCTCGATGGGCAGCGCGCCATGGCCGACCAGCCGGTCGCTCATCTCGCCGGCCTGATCCTTGGTGCGCGGCACCAGCACGGTCCAGCCGTACAGCGCCCGGCTCTCCCACCAGTTCAACTTCGCGCGGTGCGCCACTGTCTTGCCGATGGTGACCACCAGCGTGCCGGTAAGCGGACCGGCCGGATCGCTGTTGCAGGCCAGGGTGGCGCGGTCGGTCAGACCCTGCAGGGTGGTCTCGACCGAACGCTGGCCGCAGGTGGTGCCGTTGGAGGTCACCACGCACGGCGTGGCCTCGGCCAGGCCGTACTCGATCAGGGTGCGCGCGGCCTCGGGAAGGTGCGAGGCGCTCGCGGTGAGGATCAGCGGGCCGGGTGCGGCGGCCAGGGCCGCCCAGTCGACCTCACCGCGCACGTCGGCGACGGTGTGCGCCGACCCCAGCGGCAGACCCGCGTAGGTCGGGACCGCGCTGGTGGCGGGCAGGCCGGGAACGATCTCGAACTCGGCGTGGGCGCGTGCGACGGCGTTGACCTCGGTGATGACCGAGTCGATCGACAGCGGATCCCCGGCGACCAGGCGCACCACGTCGAAGCCGGCCTTTGCCTCGTGGACCAGCGTCTTGGCCACCTCGGCCGGATCGCCGAGCGCGGGCCGGATGTCCGGGCCGACGGAGACAACCGGCGGCGCGGTCTCGTCATGGCCGTCGGCAGGGGGACCGTCCGGTGCCGGCGCGGGGCCGGACGCCGGGGGCAGGTCGGTGCCGACCACGCTCAGGACTGCCGGTGGCACGTCGGGATCGGTGAACACCAGCGCGGCGTTGGCCAACACGGTGCGGGCTCGCGTCGTCAACAGGTTGGGGTCACCCGGACCCGAGCCGACGAACGTGATGTGTCCCGGCTTCGCCTTGCGTCCCCGACCGCTCACATGACCAGTCATCGCTTCACTCCCGCCTACCGCTCTACGTGCGGAGTCTGTACCGACATGACTTCACGCGCACCGAGCTCGAACAACTCCGCGGCGACCGAGAGCCCCAGCTCTGCGGACCGGCCGGGTGTGCCGATACCGGACGCACGAATCACGTCGGATCCGTCTGCTGCCGCCACGCATGCGCGCAGTGACAACTCGTCGAAGACGCGGCCGTCGTCATCGATGGACTCGACCACTTCCGCGATCGCACCCACCGGTGCGGAACAACCCGCCTCCAGTTTGGCCAGCAGGGTTCGCTCCGCGGTGACCGCGACGCGGGTGTCGGGATCATCGAGTTCTCCCAACAGCGCCACCAGCTCGGCGTCGCCCGCGCGGCACTCGATCGCAAGCGCACCTTGGGCCGGCGCTGGCAACATCTGCACCGGCTCCAGCGTCTCGGTGACATCGCCGAGTCGTCCAAGACGGGCCAGGCCCGCCCGGGCAACCACGATGGCGTCGAGATCACCACTGCTTACCCTGTTCAACCTGGTATCTAGGTTGCCTCGTAGGGGGCGGATTTCCAAACCGAGACCCAGTGCTCTAAGCTGCGCGGCCCGTCTCACCGAGCTCGTTCCGATCACCGAGCCCGCCGGCAACTCCCCCAAAACCATGCCGTCGCGGGCCACCAAGGCGTCGCGGGCGTCCTCCCGGGGCGGGATCGCGGCGATGGTGAACCGGTCGTCGGATGCCGTCGGCAAATCCTTGTACGAGTGCACCGCCATGTCGACGCGGCCGTCGGCGATGGCTTCACGCAAGGCGGCGGTGAACACCCCGACGCCAATTTCGGCGATCGGCTTGTCGGAGCGGTCGCCGGCGGTGCTGATGATGATCAGCTCGGCGCGATGCCCGCGCTCGATCAGTTGGTCTCTGATGGTCCCCGCCTGCGTGGTCGCCAGCAGACTGCCCCGGGTACCTATCCGGATCACCGCGTCGTTACTGCCGGCCAACCGCGCTACCCGGTGCCGTCGGTTCGGCCCTGATCGAATTCCGGTGCCAGCAGGGGCAATTCACCTGCGGCCACGGCATCGACGGCCTGCGGATCGAGTTCGAAGAGTTCCCGCAACGCCTCGGCGTAGCTATCGCCACCGGGCGCACTTGCCAGCTGCTTGACGCGCACCGTCGGGGCGTGGAGCAGCTTGTCGACCACGCGCCGCACGGTGCGGGCGACCTCGTCACGCTGGGCGTCGTCCAGGCCCGGCAGCCGGTTGTCCAGCCGCAGCAATTCCGATTCGACGACGTCGGCGGCGCGCTGGCGCAGTGCGGTGACCGTGGGTGTGACTTCCGACATCCGCTGGCCGGTCAGGTAGCTGGCAACCTCGGCGGCGACGATCTGACGGGCCGCTTCGGCGTCGGTGGCCGCGGCCCTGGCCGACGGTTCACGCTGCACCCGGTCCATGTCGATGACTGCCACACCGGGCAGACCGGCCACGGCGGGGTCGACATCGCGGGGCATGCCCAGGTCGCAGAGCACCAGCGGAGGGGCGGTCTCATCGCGGCGGACGCTGGCCAGCGCGTGGTGCACGTCGGCTAGGGAGATCACCGGACGGACCGCGCCGGTACAGCTGACCACGACATCGGCGGCGGCCAGCGCGACCGGCAGCTCATCGAGGCTCAGCGCCTGGGCTGTGGCGCCCTGCTGACGGATGCTCTCGGCGAGGCGCGTCGCACGGGGCAACGACCGGTTGACGACGTCGATGTGGGTGATGCCGGCGCGCAGCAGGTGCGCGACCGACAGCCCGCCCATCGATCCGGCGCCGACGACGGCGGCGGTGCGCCCGGCCAACCCGTCCATTCGGGAGGCGGCGATGTCGAGTGCGACGGACACCACACTGGCGCCCGCGGTGTCGATCGCGGTTTCGGAGTGCACCCGCTTGCCCACCGACAACGCGCGCTGGGACAGGTCGTGCAGGATCCGCCCGACGGTCTTGTTGGCTTCGGCGGTGGCGTAGGCCCGCCGGACCTGGCCGAGCACCTGCTGCTCGCCGATCACGGCGCTGTCCAGGCCGCTGGCGACCGCGAACAGATGCTCGACGGCGGCCTCGGAGTAGCGGACGTAGGCGTACTTGGTCAGATCGCCCATCGGCATGCCGGAGTGCTCGGCGAGCACCTGGCCGATCGCGGACAGGCCGCCGTGGAATGCGTCGACCACCGCGTAGACCTCGACGCGGTTGCAGGTGGACAGCACCATCGCCTCGGTCACCAGCGGCGACTGCAGGAGCTGATCAACGATTTTGAGCTGGTCCGACTCGTCGGTGGACAGTTGCTCGAGGACTGAAACCGGAGCGCTGCGATGCGAAACTCCGAACAGCAGGACGCTCACGGCACGATCACCTGGCCCGCTCCCTCGCTGTGACGGAATGCTCCGTTAGTGAAACTTAGTTCCACGGTAAACGCTGCGCAGGCAGCTGGCCAAATTCCGCCGGTGTTCACCGCTGGGACAGATCGGCGCGAAGCCGCTCGACATCGACATCCCAGTAGCTGTGCTCGCGCCCGTCGAGCAGCACGACCGGCAGGCGGTCGCCGAATTCGGCCCGTAAGGCGTTGTCCCCCGCGGCCGCTGCGGCGTCGACGTCGGTGGCCGACAGCTCGAAATCGAGTTCGGCGGCCAGCTCGGTGAGGCGCCCGTAGACCTGCTCGCAGATGGTGCACCCGGCCCGGGTCAACAGCTCGACGTGTGCGCGGCTCACCTGAGCCAGTGTCGCAGTTAGGGTTGACCCATGGGTTCCGGGGACCACGACCAGGAGCTTGCAGGTGATGCCGGCGCCGAGCTGGCCGTCGACGAGTTGGTCGCCGAGCAAGCCAGCGCGGTGGCGCGCGACGCCAGCATCGCCGCGGTTCGCGAGCCGGGACCGGTGGCCGCCGAGCCGACCGTGCCGCCGCCTGCCGACCTCACCGCGGCCGCGTTCTTCGACGTGGACAACACGCTGGTGCAGGGCTCGTCGCTGGTGCACTTCGGCCGCGGGTTGGCCGCACGCAAGTACTTCACCTACGCCGACATGGCCAAATTCATCTACGCGCAGGCCAAGTTTCAGCTCACCGGCCGGGAGAACAGCGACGACGTCGCCGAGGGCAGGCGCAAGGCACTGGCGTTCATCGAGGGACGGTCGACGGCCGAGCTGATCGCCGTCGGCGAGGAGATCTACGACGAGATCATCGCCGACAAGATCTGGCCCGGCACCCGGGCGCTGGCGCAGATGCACCTGGACGCCGGCCAGCAGGTGTGGCTGGTCACCGCGACGCCGTACGAGCTGGCCGATACGATCGCCCGCCGGCTCGGCTTCACCGGCGCGCTGGGCACTGTCGCCGAGTCGGAGAACGGGGTCTTCACCGGCCGGCTGGTGGGCGACATCCTGCACGGCGTCGGCAAGGCACACGCGGTGCGGCAGCTGGCCATTCGCGAAGGGCTGAACCTCAGACGCTGCACCGCGTATTCCGACAGCTACAACGATGTGCCGATGCTGTCGCTGGTGGGCACCGCGGTCGCGATCAACCCCGATGCCGACCTGCGCGAGCTGGCCCGCGAGCGGGGCTGGGAGATCCGCGATTTCCGGACCGCACGCAAGGCGGCACGCATCGGGGTGCCGTCGGCGCTGGCACTCGGCGCGGTCGGCGGCGCGCTCGCGGCAGCGGTGTCGCGTCGGCGCTGATTCACAGCGTCCGCTATACCCGCTGATAGGCTCCGCGGGTGTCAATCGCCAGCGACATCATCGGAACCCACTACCGCTATCCGGACTACTACCTCGTCGGTCGCGAGAAGATCCGCGAGTACGCCAAGGCGATCCAGTCCGACGATCCGCTGCACTTCAGCGAGGAGGCGGCCAAGGCCGCCGGTTACCCCGACGTGGTGGCGCCACTGACGTTCATCGCGATCCCGGGCCGCCAGGTGCAGCTCGACATCTTCCGCAACTTCGACGTCGGCATCAATATCGCACGCGTCATTCACCGCGACCAGAAGATCAAATTCCACCGCCGGATCGTGGCGGGCGACAAATTGTTCTTCGATTCGTGGCTGGACTCGGTTGTCGAATCGCACGGCACGGTGATCAGCGAATTGCGCAGCGAAGTCACCGATGAAGATGGCAAACCGGTGATGACGACCATCGTGACAATGATCGGTGAAGCCGGCGGCGACGAGGAAACCAATGCTCAGGTCGCGGCCATCGCCGCGGCGGCAATGGGCAGGCAAACCTAGCGCGCAGTGACCGGGCTCAGCCCAGGAACATGTTGCGACGCTTCGTCAGCAACTGATACAGCGTCTGCTGGATGGTCTCGCGCACCTGGTCGGTGAGATCGAACGTGATCATCGGATCGTCGGCGGCGGCCTCGTCGTAGCTGGCCGTCTCGATCGGCTTTCCGAATGCGATGTGCCACTTCGACGGAAGCGGGATCAGTCCGGCCGGGCCGGCCAGCGGGAAGAGCGGCGTGATCGGGAAATAGGGCAGCCCGAGCACCCGCGCCAGGAGCTTGACGTCGGTGATCATCGGATAGATCTCTTCGGACCCGACGATCGAGCACGGGATGATCGGCGCCTTGGTGCGCAACGCCGCCGAGACGAAGCCGCCGCGGCCGAACCGCTGCAACTTGTAGCGGTCCCGGAACGGCTTGCCCAGGCCCTTGTAGCCCTCGGGGAAGACGGCGGTGAGCTCCCCGCCGGCGAGCAGACGATGCGCGTCGGTGGTGCACGCCATGGTGTGGCCGGCCTTGCGGGCGATCGGGCCGAGCATCGGCATATCGAAGACCATGTCGGCCGCCAGCAACCGGACGTCCCGATTCGCCGGGTGATGGTCGTGCACCGCCACCGACAACATCAGCCCGTCCATCGGCAACGTTCCGGCGTGATTGGCGACCACCAAGCCGGCGCCCTTTTTCGGCAGATTCTCGATGCCACTGACCTCGACCCGGAACCAATTCTGGAAAAGCGGCCGGAGCAAAGGCAATACGATCGCGTTGTTGAACATCGGGTCGAACCCGAATTCGTCGACCGAATAGTCTCCGGTGAATCGTTTGGTGACATACTCCGCGACGGCCGAAATGCGTTGCGCCAGTTCATTGGGCGCATCCTCGGTGAGCCCGATTCCACTGGCACCGCGTCGCGCGTCTATTTCGCGGACGACGGCGGCGATCTCCTCCGCCGAGGCACGGGTGCCCGGGTCGGACAGCAGCGAGGGATGACGGCGCGCCGCGTCGGCGCGCTGCGCAGCACGACGGGCCGCCGCAACTCGACTCGTATTCGAGTGCAGCGGAATCACTTTCGCCTTTGATTCACCCGCCACTTCGGTACCTTCTCCCCACCATCGGCCTCTCAGCCGCCCCACCGCTGCGCAACGGCGACCGCGCGACTCTCCACAGATCGTACCCATTTCGGGTCGATGATCGGCGTCAAACCTCGGCCGCGCACATAGTCGTCGAACGCCTCCATCGTCGTCCATTTCGGCGTGAAGCCCAACTCGGAGCGCATTCTGGTGGTGTCCATGACCCGGCCGTAATTCAGCCAATCCATCTGGTCACGGTTGAGGTCGGAAGCCCGGCCCGCTCTTCGCAACGAATACAGAGCCCAAACCGCGGAATTCGGCAAGGGAATCGCAACGCGTCCGGATCGCCGAACCGCTTGCGACATCATGATCACACCGTCGGCGCCGATGTTGAAGGTGCCCGATTTGCCTGCCATCGTGGCCCGCTCCAGCGCTCCGAGCGCGTCCTGCTCGTGCAGCAGCTGCAGCCGCGCATCGTGGCCGAGCATCGTGGTCACCAGCGGGCCGGCCAGATACCGCGACAGCGCGGTGTCCATGCCCGGACCGATCATGTTGGCCAGCCGCAGAATCGTGACCGCGATATCGGGCCTGCGCCGGCCGAGTCCGCGGGCATAGCCCTCGATGTCGATGCTGTCGCGGGCGAACCCTTCCGCGGGCGGACGGCGGCTACTGCTGTCCTCGGTGAACGCCACCGGATCGTGCGGGTGCGAGCCGTAGACCTCGGAGGTCGACTTGAGGATCACCCGCCGCACCGAGGGCGCCTTCTGGCATGCCGCGAACAGCTGCATGGCGCCCATCACGTTGATTTCCTTCAACGTGGCGCGCCCACCCGAGCGGGGGCGTAGGACGCCGCCGCGGCATGCACCACGGTGTCGACTTCGCCGTTGCGAATCACCTTGGCGATGAACGGGTTTCGAATGTCGGCGCGCACGAACTCGGCGCGGCCCATCCGGCGCAGCAGATCCTTGCTGGGCGCGACGGCGTCGACAGCGATGACCTTGTTGATCAGCGGGTTCTGCGCCAGACGCGCGGTGAGGTATCCGCCGAGAAACCGGCATGCCCCGGTGACCAGCACGACCTTCGGGTAATGCGGGGCTTCGTTGTCCATACCGCCGGAAGACATCAGAACAGCCTATCGGCCTGCGCGAGACCCGGCACGGCTCGACGACGATGGCCGAGCCAGGCCGGGTGCGACGACTACTTGCCGAGTTTTCTGCGCTGGACGCGGGTACGACGCAGCAGCTTGCGGTGCTTCTTCTTCGACATGCGCTTACGCCGCTTCTTGATGACTGAACCCATGAAATCCGCTACCTAAATCCTCGCAGTGCCTGCACGAGAGCAGGCTTCTTGTGTCCCGGACACCTTACCTAAGCAGGCATGCGGAACGGAAAACGACCTGGTGTCGACGGGCTCGCAAGCGCGCGATGAACGCCTGTGCGACGAGCTCGCCTAGCCCGCGTCGAAGTACGACGTCTCCAGCAGATCGTGAACGGCCTTGGCGTGCACCCGGAACGACCTGCCCACCCGCACCGCGGGCAGCTCGCCGTTGTGCACCAGGCGGTAGACCGTCATCTTGCTGACGCGCATCAGCGCGGCGACCTCGGCGACAGTGAGAAATTGAGCTCGAGCGGCGGGCGGGTTGTCAGCGCCGGCATCACGCGCCGACTTTCCAGCCGAATCCCGCGCTGATGGCCCGTTCATAGACGTCATCGCAACCCAATCCGTCAGGCACGGGCAGTTCCAGCGGCTTCCCCACCGCTGGCACCCAGCCGTGCATACACGAGGAGAATAGCGTGGCGGATGGGGTTACTGCGACGGGTGTGGGTCAATCCATCAGAAATTCTTTGAACTACTCTGATGTAATTCCTAGCTGCTCAGAGCGGGTTTTTGCGGCATCGATGGCAGCCGCGAGGGCCGCCCGCAGCCCACCGTTCTCGAGTTCCCGCAGGCCAGCGGCGGTGGTACCGCCAGGTGATGTGACCATCGCCCGCAGCCGGGCCGGCGACGTGTCCAGGCCGACGTCTTCGCCGGCAGCGCGCTGGCTGTCGAGGCGTTCCAGCAGCATCGCCGCGGATCCGGCCATGGTCTGCACGGCAAGGTCCGTCGCGACGGCCCTCCCGAGCCCGTTGGCGACGGCCGCGTCGACCAATGCTTCGACGAACAGGAAGAAGTAGGCGGGCCCCGAACCGGAGACGGCCGTGACGGCGTCCAGCTGGCTCTCCGGGACCGTCAACACGTCACCGACACAGCGGAACACCGCCGCTACGTCAGCGAGCTGCTCAGCGGTGGCGAACCGCCCCGGCGCCATGGCGCTGACGCCCGCGCCGACCAGAGCCGGTGCGTTGGGCATGACCCGGACAACCGGTGATCCGGCGGGCAGTCGCGATTCGTAGAAGCCGATCGTCACCCCGGCGGCGACGGTGACGAAGACCTGCTCGACCGAGTCGCTCTCGGCCCGCGCTGCGGACTCCGCGATCTCGGCGACGACGGACTCTGCGTCACCGGGCTTGACCGCCACGATGACGAATGTCGCGGTCTCCACCGCCTCCGACACCGATGCCAGCTGGATCGAATACTTCTCGCCCAGGTAGCGGGCACGCTCCGGCATGCGCTCGGAGACGACGATGTCCTTCACCTGCCGGCCCGCCCGAAGCAGCCCCGCAAGGATCGCCTCGCCCATACTGCCGCCGCCGATGATCGCGATTCTGGCCATGGGCAGACCCTATCGGCCGTTCGAGATCCCCACGATTTCGGCGCGCTTTCGTTCGCCCAGCGGCGGTTTGCTCGCCGAAGTCACCGGGCGGGTACCAGGGCGAGCTGGCGGGTCTGCACGATGATGCGTCCGGCGCTGTCCACCACGGTGTGGTCCTCGTCGAACCAGTCCTGGCCGATCTGAGTCGTCGTGCACGCCACCCGCAGCCAACCCTGGTCGGGCATGCCCCGCAGGTACGCCGTCATCTGCACCGTCGGCGCCCAGCCACGGCGGCCCACCGCATAGCAGGCCGGCACCGAGATGTCGCCGCACATCAGCGCGAACAACACGTCCACCGGCCCGTCCTTGGGCCGCACCCAGATCTTGAACACCGGCGCCCCGGAGCCGGTGCGCGTCTCGTCCAGATCGGGCCGGATATCGCAGCCGCGCGCCAGATTGTTGATCGCCGCCGCCGGGTGGCCCGGACCGATCGGCTCGATGTGCTCCGGCGGCTCGACGCTCATCAGCGGTGTCACCGGGTTGGCCGACAGCAGGGGCTCGACATGATGTTCCGGATCGCCCAGGGTGACGACGCTGCGCACGCACGTGCGACCACCCTGGGTGAGGGCGACGTCGACCAAACCGATTCGGCGTCCACGCTTCTGCACGGTGGTGACCAGGCGAACCGACCCGGGATCCGGCGCCGACAGGAAGTCCGCCGATACCGCAACAGGCTCGGCTGTGATGATTCCCCGGTCGCTTCGCTCCTGCCCGCCGGCATCCTGGGCGTACGCGGCCCGGGCGGCGTTGGCGCACAGCGCCAGCATCACACCGCCGTGAATCTTTGGCCCAATTGTCCAGTGCTCGTTGAGGTTTGCCTCGAAACCATCCTCGGCGGGGTGCAACATCATCGCGTCGGCGAACCGGGGGTGCATCAATGCCTTTCTCACACAACAATTCCGCGCGCCGCGGCACTCACCGCAGCAGGTGGGTGCGCGCGAACTGCAGCGATTCGAGCAGCAGCGCCTCGCGTTCGGCCTTGGTGCGAGCACCCGAGGTGGTGACCTCAAGGATCACATGCCCGGTGAAGTCGCTCGCGGCCAGCATCTGGCACACCTCGGCGGTCGGCTGGGTTCCCCGGCCCGGCACCATGTGTTCGTCGGTCGAGGCACCGTTGCCATCGCACAGATGCAGGTGCACCAGACCCTCACCCATCCGGTCGGCCATCTCCAGGGCGTCGGTGCCCGCCGTCGCGGTATGGGACAGGTCCAGGGTGTAGTGCGCGTGGTTGCCGTCCAGCGGGTCATACGACGGGGCGAACGCCGAAATACCCACCCCGGGACGGCCACCGCGTTTGCGCATCCGCTCGATCGATGGGTCGCCGGAACCGAAGAACCTGTCGGCGCGGAACGGGAACATGTTCTCCACCGCGACCAGAACGTCACTGCGGCTTTCCAACTCGGCGACCTGTTCGCTGAATCCGTCGGCGTAGCGGCGCTGCCACCGGAACGGCGGATGTACCACGACGGTCTGCGCGCCGAGCCGCTCGGCGGCCTGCACACTGCGGGTCAGCTTCGGGATGGGATTGGCCCCCCACACCCGCTGGGAGATCAGCAGGCACGGCGCGTGCACCGACAGCACCGGCATGTCGTACTGCCGGGACAGCTTGGCGATGGCGCCGATGTCCTGGCTCACTGTTTCGGCCCACACCATGAGTTCGACTCCGTCGTAACCCAATTCGGCCGCGTACTCGAATGCGGCCTCGGTCCTCAGCGGATAGACCGAGGCCGTCGACAGACCGACCTTGATGGCTGGGCGCACTGACGAATCAGGTCGATTGCAACAGCGCCAGCGGCCCGAGCGTCACCAGCGCACCGACCGCCACGGCGATCAGCGTGCTGGCGATGTCCTCGGTTTTACGGACGATTCGGACGGCGATCACCAAACCGAGGATGACCAACACCGAAAGCACCAGCGCGACGATGTTGTTCCACCGCCACAGCTGGTCGAACGCGATGAACAGGCCGGCACCGAACGCGACGGCCAAGATCGACTGCCCGGCAACCAGCAGCCCGCGCCAGAGCGCGGTGAGCTTGCCCTCGCGTGGATAGTCCTCGTCGTGGGCCGCCTGGGCGTCGAGGTCTGCCGATGCCGCGTCGCCGTCGTGCTCGTCGACGGCCACACCGCGGCGGGCGAGATCGTCCGCGACGGTCTGGCCGCTGAACAGAGCGCCGGCCGACGACCGCAGATAGGACTGCAGCTCGGCGGCTTCGTCGACCTGTTCGTCGGCGGTCAGGTCGAGCACGGGCGCCGCCTCATCGACCGGGTCGAAGGCCATCTGCTCGGCGTCGGAGTCCGATTCGTCGACGGGGATGGGTTCGGGCCGGCGCTGCGGGCGCGGGTCGTACGCACGTTCCGGGCCCTGCTCGCGACGCGGAAGCGGGCTGTCCGAGCGCGGTGGCGGTCCGTCGAACGGGCGCTCCGGCGTCTCGTCCTCGTGTTCCTCGTACTGCTCTGCTGCCTCGTCGTCCTCGACCACCTCGGTCGCGGCGGCCGAGCCGTTGGTGGCGGCCGGCGCCTGGGTGGACGGCTCCTGCTCGACCGGCTCCTCGGCGACCTCGTCCTCACGCACGACCGGCATTTCGCCGGTTCGAATGATCGGGATCTCGCCGGTCAATTCGGCGACAGTCACGGCGTCACTGTTGCCGCGACGACGACGGCGGCGCCCCCGACCGGGGGTGAGCCGATCGTTCCGTTCTTGGCGAGCAGCTCGGCCACCGAGATGGGCCTGCTGTTCTCGCTGTCATCTGGTGCTGTCATCGTGTGCCTCTCGATCGGGCAGTCGACCGATCAAAATTCTTGCTTCCAGCATCCCCCACGGCGGTTTCCACCAGGGCAGTTCCGTCAGCTTCACTGTCGAGTCGGCGCAGGATGAGACCCTCGCGCAGCGCCCACGGGCAGATGTCCACGGATTCCAATGACAGTGCTCGCATGCTCGCCTCCGCCACCAGAGCACCGGCCACTATCTGTGGCGCCCGCTCGGCACTGACTCCCTCCAACTCGGCACGATCTGTCGTGGTCATCCTAGAGATGAAAGATATGAGCTGCCTCAGGCCGTTGAGGGTCAACGTTCGTTTGACCCTGGGACCGGCACCCGACGGGGCCGCGCCGGTGAGCCGCGCCAGCGACCGGAAGGTCTTCGACGTCGCGACCGCGAGGTCGGGGAGGCCGGCGTCCAGGACGAACGCACTGGCCTCGGCCAGCTCGTTGTCCAGCCAGTCGCGCAGCATCGCGACCCGGCGGCGGCCCGGCGGGTCGTCCGGCAGCCACTCACGGGTGAGCCGGCCGGCGCCCAGCGGCAGGGACAGCGCCACCTCGGGAGCCTCGTCGACGCCGTTGGACAGCTCCAGCGAACCGCCTCCGATGTCTAGGTTGATGATGCGGCCCGCGCTCCAGCCGTACCAGCGGCGCACCGCCAGGAACGTCAGCCGCGACTCGTTGGAACCGGACAGGACCTGCAGGTTCACCCCGGTTTCGGCGAGCACGCGCGCCAGGACATCCTCGGAGTTCTTGGCGTCGCGAACAGCCGAGGTGGCGAAGGCCATCAGGTCGGCGCAGCCCGAGCTGGCGGCGATCTTCGCGAACTCGTCGATGGTGTCGATCAGCTTGTCTGCACCGCGGCGGGTGAGCTTGCCCGAGTCGTCGATCGCCTCGGCGAGCCGCAGCGCGGCTTTGGTCGAGCTCATCGGAGTCGGGTGCCCGCCGCGGTGGGCATCGACCACCAGCAGATGAACTGTGTTGCTGCCCACGTCGAGCACGCCTAATCGCACGTGAACAAAACTAGCCTGCGTTCCCTGCGCGGCACCTGCGACATGGGGCAAATGCCACCGCGAAGGTCGCGCGCACTTGGACTACGGTTGGGCGCTGTGACGGATGCGCACCCTGGCGAAGTTGACCTGGACTTCCCCCGCGAGTGGGTGGAGTTCTACGACCCGGACAACCCGGAACATCTGATCGCCGCGGATTTGACTTGGCTGCTGTCGAATTGGACGTGCGTGTTCGGCACGCCGGCCTGCAAGGGCACCGTCGAGGGCCGACCGGACGACGGTTGCTGTTCACATGGGGCGTTTCTGTCCGATGACGACGACCGCGCCAACCTCGACGACGCCGTCAAGCACCTGACCGACGAGGATTGGCAGTTCCGGGACAAGGGGCTGGGCCGCAAGGGCTACCTCGAGATGGACGAGTTCGACGACAAACCGAGCCTGCGCACCCGCAAGTACAAGGGTGCCTGCATCTTCCTCAACCGGCCGGGTTTCCCGACCGGCATCGGCTGCGCGCTGCACACCAAGGCCCTCAAGCTCGGGGTCGAACCGCTGACCATGAAGCCCGAGGTGTGCTGGCAGCTCCCGATCCGCCGCGTCCAGGAGTGGATCACCCGGCCGGACGGTTCGGAGATCCTGAAATCCACGATCACCGAATACGACCGGCGCGGCTGGGGCGAAGGCGGCGCCGACCTGCACTGGTACTGCACCGGCGATCCGGCCGCCCACGTCGGCGCCAAGCAGGTGTGGCAGTCCTACGCCCCGGAGCTGACCGAGTTGCTCGGCGAGAAGGCGTACTCGGAGTTGGCGGCGATGTGCAGGCGGCGCGGCGGATTCCCGTTGATCGCCATCCACCCGGCCACCCGCGCAGCGCAGTAGCGCCCACTTGGCGCCCGCGGGGCCCGCCCCGCCGCACATCTGTAGCACTCTTTGCTAGTTCTGCATCACTCTGTACAAAAGTCGTGACCTTCGCCATGCGCCGCGAAGGTTGCCATGTGACCTAAGTAGGGTTACGGTGCAGTTAATAGCAGTTCGGTGACTACGGGAGCAGATCTTCGCTGTGTTGGCTGAACAGTCTGATAATCAGATCTCAGTCGGTAACAACTGCCCCGACAATCTTCGCCAAAACTCAACCTCATCGTTATTTGACGAGAACAGCATCCCGCCGCTCTGGCAGCAGGCGCAGGCCTCGCGGCGCGAGACCCTTCGCTTCCGCCACTCCAAGCGGCTGATCCTGACCGACGCCACCATCATTTGCCTAGCCTCGGCCGTGGCGACGGTGACGCTGTTCGCCGGCCACCCCTCGGCATTGCTGACCTATGCCGTGGGCTCGGCAGTACTGGCCGCCTCCTGGATGCTTGCGCTGGGCCTCACCGGATACCGCGCCCGCCGGGTGGTGGGCCGCGACGTCGGTGAGTACATGACCGTCATCCTCGCGACACTGCAGCTTTTCGGACTGATCGCGATCGGTGCGCTGCTCCTGGACGTCGATGTGTCGCGAACCTACATCGCGATCGTCTTCGCGTCCGGTCTGCTCGGCCTCCTGGCCGGCCGGATGTGCTGGCGCCGGGTGGCCGCCGCCGAACTCCGCCGCGCCGAGCACCAGATCTCCGTGCTCGTCGTGGGCAGCGCGCGGACCGCCACCGACGTCGCCACCAACTTCGTGCGAGATCCCGGCGCCGGCTACCGCGTCGTGGGCATCTGCACGCCGACCGGACCAACCGCACAGGACGACGGCATCGACGTCGACGGACGCCGCATCCCCATCGTGGGCATCGATCAGGCCATCGCCGACGCCGTCCGCTGCACAAGCGCCCACACCGTCGCGCTGGCCGCCACCGACCATCTGCACCCCACCGAGATCCGCAGGCTGATCTGGGAACTCGACTCCCTCGGTGTGGACCTGATGATCGCCCCCGGACTGGTCGACATCGCCGAAGATCGGCTGCACAGCCGCCCCGTCGCCGGCATGGCGATGTTCGAGGTGACCAAGCCCCAGTACGAGGGCGCCAACTCGGCAGCCAAGCGGGTGTTCGACGTCGTGTTCACCCTCGCCGCGATGACGGTCATGGCACCCGTGTTCTTCCTCGCCGCGCTCGCGGTGCGGCTCTCCGGCCCCGGGCCGGTGTTCTACGCCTCCGAACGAATCGGGTTCAAGGGCAACACGTTCAAGATGCTGAAGTTCCGCAGCATGGTCGACGGTGCAGACGCACACGCACCGGCGATGATCGCCGCCGACGGCAGCGATCCGGTGTTCTGGAAGGACAAGAACGACCCGCGGATCACCCAGGTGGGCAAGATCATTCGCAAGTACAGCATCGACGAACTACCGCAGTTCATCAATGTTCTGCGCGGCGACATGAGCGTAGTGGGACCGCGCCCGCAGGTGCGCCGTGAGGTCGACTCGTACGACGATCTCGTCCGCAGGCGGCTGACGGTGAAGCCCGGACTGACCGGCCTCTGGCAGGTCAGCGGACGGTCAGATCTTCCTCTTGAGGACGCCGTACGCCTGGATCTCAGTTACATCGAAAACTGGTCGCCCATCCGCGATCTGGTGATCATCGCCAAGACCATCAAGACGGTCCTGAGCGGCGAAGGCGCTTACTAGGCCAGTCGCCGGGCGGCCGGGCGGCTAGCCCTCCAGCTTGTAGCCCAGACCGCGCACCGTGACCAGATGCACCGGGTTCGCAGGATCGGATTCGATCTTCGAGCGCAGACGCTTGACGTGGACGTCGAGGGTCTTGGTATCCCCCACGTAGTCCGCACCCCAGACCCGGTCGATGAGCTGACCACGGGTGAGCACCCGTCCGCTGTTGCGCATCAAGTACTCGAGCAGGTCGAATTCCTTGAGCGGCAAGGTAATCGGTTCACCGGCGACGGTCACGACGTGCCGCTCGACATCCATCCGGACCGGGCCGGCCTCCAGGATGGCGTCGCCGATGCCGGCATCCTCGGTATCGCTGCCGCGGCGCAACACCGCCCGGATGCGGGCGATCAGTTCGCGGGCCGAGTACGGCTTGGTCACGTAGTCGTCGGCGCCGAGTTCCAGGCCGACGACCTTGTCGATCTCGCTGTCGCGCGCGGTCACCATGATCACCGGCACGCTGGAGCGGGCCCGCAGCTGCTTACACACGTCGGTGCCGGTCATGCCCGGCAGCATCAGATCGAGCAGCACGATGTCGGCCCCCGACCGGTCGAATTCAGCCAGCGCCGACGGGCCGTCGCCGACCACGGTGGCCTCGAACCCCTCCTTGCGCAGCAGGAACGCCAGCGGGTCGGCCAGCGATTCTTCGTCTTCCACGATCAACACGTTGGTCATTGGCGTAATGCCTCCTCGTCAATGGCCGAATGGTCGGCCGTTTCGTCGTCATCGGTATGTGGATAGGCGGGAATGGACAGGGTGAACGTCGAGCCGGTGCCCGGCTGGCTCCACAGCCGGATGCTGCCGTTGTGATTGGCCGCCACGTGTTTGACGATGGCCAGCCCCAGGCCGGTACCGCCGGTGGCTCGCGACCGGGCCTTGTCGACCCGGAAGAACCGTTCGAACACCCGCTCCTGATCGGCGCGGGCGATCCCGATACCCCGGTCGGTGACGGCGATCTCGATGTTGTCGCCGCGACGACGGCGACTGATCGACACCTTCGACCCATCCGGTGAGTATGCGATCGCGTTGGAGATCAGGTTGGCCAGCGCGGTGACCAACAACGACTGGTCGCCCAACACCCGGAACCCACTCGGCGCGTCGGTGGTCACCGCGATGTCGGCGTTGTCGGCGGCCACTTTGTGCCGTGAAATGGCTTCGCTGACAACCGAATCCACGTCTACGCTGTCGAGGTCGGGAAGCGGCTCGGCGCCCTGCAGGCGGGACAGTTCGATCAGCTCGCGGACCATGTTGGCCAGCCGCTGAGATTCGGTGAGGATCTTCTTGCCGAAGTGGCGCACGGTCTCGGCGTCGTCGCCAGACTCCAGCAGCGCCTCGGCCAGCACGCCCATCGCGGCCACCGGGGTCTTGAGTTCGTGGCTGACGTTGGCCACAAAGTCGCGCCGGCTGGCTTCCATTCGGGCCTGCTCGGACTGGTCGTCGACGTAGACGACGACGAAGCGGGGATCCTGCTTGCTCAGCAGCCGAACGTGCCCGCGCACAGACAGCCCCGACCGGCCGGCCGCCGCGCGCTGCGGCTGAGACAGGTCGACCTCGACGCCCTCACCGGTGGCCAACACGCTCTGGGCCGCCGTCCAGGCCCGCTCGTCGAGCTGGCGGTCCCGCACGATGCCGAGTTCGGTGGCGCGGTCATTGATGAACACCACGTCGCGGTGCGAGTCGACGACCACCATTCCGATCGGCGCCAGCGACACCACATGCTGCAACATCTGCGACACGGTGATGCCGGCCTCGGTGATCGCGCGGCGCTGCCTGCGCTCCATGATCCGTGGGGTGAGCGCGGCCCCGATCCCGAGTCCGCAAGCAAGCGCTACCAGCGCCGCGGCGGTGGCCAGTACTGCCACCGAGCCAACACTCACAGGAAAAGGGTACGCATCCGGTGAACGTCATCCCAGCAGCGTGCGGCCAAATCGGTACACGTCACACTCCCAGCGCGCATGTATTCCGCCCCCGTTTACCCCGTGTTTGCCAAATCCGGGGTGAACACCGGAGTTACTTGGCGCCCTGGCTGGCGACCGCGGCCGCGCCGGCGGCGGCGGCCTCGGGATCCAGGTAGGTGCCGCCCGGCACCCGCGGCTTCAGATCGGCGTCCAGGTCGTAGCGCAGCGGAATGCCGGTCGGGATGTTCAGGCCCACGACGTCGGCGTCGGACATGTTGTCCAGATACTTCACCAGGGCCCGCAACGAGTTGCCGTGCGCGACCATCAGCACTGTCTTGCCTGCTTGCAGGTCCGGAACGATCGTCTCGGTGAAGTACGGGACGAAGCGCGCCACGACGTCGGCCAGGCATTCGGTCAGCGGGCCGCCGTCGATGTCGGCGTAACGCGGGTCGGCGTCCTGGCTGTACTTGCTGCCCTTCTCGATGGGCGGCGGCGGCGTGTCGTAGCTGCGTCGCCACAGCATGAACTGGTCCTCGCCGTACTTGTCCTTGGTCTCGGCCTTGTCGAGGCCCTGCAGCGCGCCGTAATGCCGCTCGTTGAGCCGCCAGTTGCGGGTCACCGGGATCCACAGCCGGTCAGCGGCGTCCAACGCCAGGTGGGCGGTGGTGATCGCGCGGCGCAGCAGCGAGGTGTACAGCACGTCGGGCAGCAGTCCCTGCTCGGCCATCAGCTTGCCGCCGCGCACCGCCTCGGCGCGACCCTTGTCGGTGAGGTCGACGTCCACCCAGCCGGTGAACAGGTTCAGCGCGTTCCATTCGCTTTCGCCGTGCCGCAGCAGAATCAGTGTGGAGTCAGCCATGCCGAAATACTCTCACGACGCCGATGAGTCGTCGTCGGTGTCGATCAAGTGCTCGAAGGCCGCCAGGTTCTTCAGCGATTCGCCGCGCGACACCCGCCACGCCCACTCCTTCTGGATGGACGACTTGAAGCCCAGTTCCAGCAGGGTGTTGAAGTCGGTGTCGACGGCCTCGAGCACTTGGCCGAGCACCCGGTCCAGCTCGTCGGCGGTCACCGCCTCCAGCGCCATCCGCCCGATCAGGTAGATGTCGCCGGTGTTGTCAAGCGTGTAGGCGACCCCGTAGAGCCGGCGGTTGCGCTTGAGCAGAAACCGGTAGACGCCCTGGTGGTTTTCGTCGGGCTGGCGGCAGACGAATGCCTCGACGCGCACCGAGTGCTCGCCGACGCTCAGCAGGGTGTTGGTCGTGAGCTTGCGCTCCCCGGCAGCTCGACGATCAGTCCCGGCAACCCGCCGTGGGCGCCTTCGTGGCGGCTGTAGACCAGCCCGTGCTCGTCCAGCGCCTTCTCGATGATCTGATGGACGTCGGCCTGATTCATAACCGCACACCGCGCCGCATCGACCAGCGCCGCCCGTTGCGCTTGGCCAGTGCGTCACCGGCCGCACGACGGTGCCGGGCGCTGGCATAGTCGTCGATCGCGTGGCCGTAGCTGGTCAGCAGCCCGTCGACGGTGTGCGCCCAGGAGAAGCCCTGCGCATGCTCGACGGCCGCTCGGCTGAGCTCGTCGGGGTCGCGGGCCAGGACTCCGGCGATCGCGTCGGCCCACTGGCCGGGCTCGTGGCCGGCCACCAGCGCGCCGCTGACTCCGTCGGACACCGCCACCGGCAGCCCACCGACCGCGGCGGCGACCACCGGCGTCCCGCACGCCTGCGCTTCCACCGCGACGAGACCGAACGACTCCGAATAGCTGGGCACGGCGACCAGATCGGCGGCGCGATAGACGTTGACCAGTTGTTCGCGCGACTGGGGCGGAAGGAACGTCACCCGGTCTGCCATACCCAGTTCGGCGGCAAGACCCACCAGCGCATCGGGTGCCGCCAGGCCGCTGCCCGACGGGCCGCCGGCCACCAGCACCCGCACACCGGGCAGCCAGGCGGCGGCGCGCAGCAGCACATCGGGAGCCTTGAGCGGCTGGATACGCCCGACGAAGGCGACCACGCGCTCGTGGTCGGGCAGGCCGAGCGCCGCTCGCGCAGTGCGGCGATCTCCCGGGGTGAACGTTTCCAGGTCGACGCCCGGGTACACCACATCGATCCGCCGCGGATCGGCGTTGTGCAGTGAAATAAGCTGGCGCGCTTCATCTTCGGTGTTGACCACCAGCCGGTCGGCCTCGTCGACCACCTGCTGTTCGCCCACCGCGCGCAGCGGAGGCTCCGGTGAGTCACCGTCGGCCAGTGCGGCGTTCTTCACCGCGGCCAGCGTGTGGGCGGTGTGCACCAGCGGAACCGCCCAACGGTCGCGGGCCAGCCAGCCGACCTGGCCGGAAAGCCAGTAATGCGAATGCACGATGTCGTAGTAGCCGGGCTCGTGGTTGGCCTCGGCACGCAGCACTCCGGCGGTGAACGCGCACAGCTGGGTGGGCAGGTCGTACTTGTCGAGTCCCTCGAAAGGCCCCGCCACGACGTTGCGCACCAGAACCCCGGGAGCCACCCGGACCAGCGGCTGATCCGACGACGACGTCGCCCGGGTGAAGATCTCCACCTCTACCCCGCGCCGCGCCATGTGCAGCGCGGTCTGGAGTACGTAGACGTTCATCCCGCCGGCGTCACCCGTCCCGGGCTGAGCCAGCGGGGAGGTGTGCACCGACAACACCGCGACGCGCCGCGGCATCGCATCGGTCGGGCCGTCGCTCAGTTCCCGGGCGTGCCGCACGCCTCCATCTTTACACCGCGGCTTCGCGACGGTTCTGCGCCCGTCTCAGCGCGCCGATCGGGTCGGCGTACAGGCCGCCCAGTGAGACGATCCCGGCGCCGGCTTCCTGCACCCGGTTTCCGAACGCAGTCACCCGGATATCGCGGTCCGGCAGCACCGACCGTTCGGCGAATGCGGCCTCGACGAGTTGCATGCCTTCGGGGTATTCGGTGAAGGCCTGGCCGCCGACCACCAGGTCGTCGGGGTTGAGCATGTCGCGCAGCAGCGCCACCGCGCCGCCCAGAACGCGGGCCCGTTCGGCCAGCAGTTCCCGGGCGCCGACCGCGGCCGGTGTATCGCCCTGGCGGGCGGTGCGCAGCAGCGTGGTCATCGACGCACCGGGTCCGGAGCCGGGCACGATGCCGCGCTTGCGGGCCGCGGCCAGCACCGCCTCGTCGCTGACGGTCGACTCCAATTGTCCACTGCCGCCAAGTAATTCGGAGGTCACCGGCAGCGCGGCAATGGTGCCCGGGCCGCTGATCGGGCTGTGCACCCGGCCGCCGATCACCAGCGCGAAGCCGACGGTCTCACGTGCGTAGACGTACAGGCTGCTCGACGCCTGAGCCGGCGGACGACGCAGACCGAGCAGCAGTTCGGCGCCGGCCATCGCGTCCACGTGGGATGCCACCGACACGGGCAGGCCCAACGCCTCGGCCAGCACCGGGCCGACGGGAGCCTGCGTCCAGCCCAACCGGCTGTGGTCGACATGGCCCGTGCCGCTGTCGACCACGCCACCGATCGCGACGCCGATCCACAACGGGCGGCGGCGATGCCAGCGGCTCAGGTAACGACGGGCGCTGCCGGCCAGTGACGCCAGCGCGGCGGCCTGACCGCCGTGCGGCGTCGGGGTCTCGACCGCGTCCAGGGTGCGGCCGAGCAAGTCGGTCGCGACGATGTTGGTGGTGCGCGCGCCGATGTGGATGCCGAGGGTCAGGAACGGCTCGTGGTGGACCTCGACCGGAACCCGCGGGCGGCCGATCGCGCCCGACACGGCCAGATCGGCTCGCTCACGGAGGATTCCGGCATCCAGCAGTGCGGTGACCTGGCGGTTCACCGTGGCGATCGACAGGTTGGTGACCTGGGCGATCACATCGCGGCCGATGGCGCCGCGCTGGCGGACCGCCGCGAAAACCGATGCGGCAGCCGCGTCGGGAATTCTCAGTGAGGGGGCCACGATGTGGTGGCGGGTCCGCAGGGGATGCGGACGGGTAACGGCGACGCGGGCCGCGTCACTAGCGGAAGTACGGAGCGGATCGCGGGAAGAAAGGGCGACGGTACGCATTCGGGGTGTCCTTCACGAGTCGGAGGTGGGGGCATATGCCACACCTGGCGACGTGAGCGGGACGAAAGAAGAAAGTCCGGTCGGGTCAGGCGCAGCGAGTCGCGTGACAACAACACGCGGTGTGCGCGACCAGACAACTGGTCAGACCGATTCGGATCACGCTGGGAATTTAGCACAGTTACTAGAGTTGGTCCGATGATCACTCCAGACGCCCATTCCCGTGTAGCGGTAGTGACCGGGGCGAGCTCCGGCATCGGCGAGGCGACCTCGAAAACCCTTGCCGCCCTTGGATTTCACGTGGTCGCGGTAGCACGCAGGGCCGATCGCATCGAGCGGCTGGCCGACGAGATCGGTGGCACCGCCATTGTGGCCGACGTCACAGATGATGCCGCCGTCGCCGCGTTGGCGGACAGCGTGCCGCGGGTGGATGTCCTGATCAACAATGCCGGCGGCGCCAAAGGCCTCGAACCGATCGCCGAGGCGAACTTGGACAACTGGCGCTGGATGTGGGAGACCAACGTCCTCGGGACACTGCGGGTGACGCGGGCATTGCTGCCCAAGCTCGTCGAATCCGGTGACGGCTTGATCGTCACCGTCACCTCGATCGCTGCGCTCGAGGTCTACGACAACGGGGGCGGGTACACCGCCGCCAAGCACGCCCAGGGCGCTCTGCACCGGACGCTGCGCGGCGAACTCCTCGGAAAACCGGTGCGGCTCACCGAGATTGCGCCCGGCGCGGTGGAGACGGAGTTCTCGCTGGTGCGCTTCGGCGGCGACGAACAGCGCGCCGATGCGGTCTACTCGGGAATCACCCCGCTGGTCGCTGCCGACGTCGCCGAGGTGATCGGATTCGTGGCGTCACGGCCGTCGCACGTCAACCTGGACCAGATCGTGCTGCGGCCCCGCGATCAGGCCAGCGCCAGCCGGTTCAACCGCCGCTCGTAGCCGAACCGGTCGTCGTCGGGGTCGACGACGAGGTCGTCGAGGTGCTCGAGCTTGTCGTGGAACTCGGCGAGGACGAACTGGTCGTCGGCGTCGTCGTCGTGGGCGTGCCCGACAGGGTCGGCGCGTCGGTGGGGGTGGCCGGTGCGCTGCTCGGAATGCTGGTCTCGGGCTGCGTATCGGACAACGCCGACATGGACTTCCACTCGTTCCAGTCCACCGCCCAGTCCCAGATGTCGCCGTCGGCATAGGACAGCTGGATCGACGTGCCGGTCACCTCGACCGGGTCCCCGTACACGGCGGTGCCGAAGTACTGCTCGGCGTCGCCGGTGGACAGGTTGATGCAGCCGTTGGTGACGTTCGTATTGCCCTGCGCGCCGGAGCTGGCCGGGTTGGCGTGGATGAACTCGCCGTTGTTGGAGATCCGAACCGCCCAGCGCTCATGGACATTCGAATATCCGGCGGCCTGGTTGGTCATGTAGAAGTCGGCGTATTTCTCGCTGACGACGTGGATGCCGCTGCGGGTCACGTTGCGGGGCTTGTCGGCTTCGCCGTAGCTGCACGGGAAGTCCATGATCACGCCCTCGTCGGTGATCACCTGGATGCGGTGCGACGTCGCATCGGCCTTGACCACCTGGCGGCGGCCGATCTCGAAGTCCAGCGTCGAGTCCGTCGCGCCGAAGGAGTCGTCGCCGAACTTCACCCCGTAGAGGCGGGCGTCGACGTGGACCTTGGTTCCCGGTTGGTAGTACTCCTTGGTGCGCCAGTGCACCCGCGAGCCGCCCACCTCGTCGGGCAGCCAGGCCCAGCTGCCCTCGTTCGGCGGCGTGGTGGTGACGGTCAGCGCCTTTTCGACATCGGGTTTGTGCTCGTCGTCGATCGCCGCGTCGAACTGCAGGATGATCGGCGCGGCCACGCCGACGGTCTGCCCGTCGGACAGCTGGAACTGGCCGTTGACCTGTTTGGTGGGGTTGATCGTGGTGAACGCCGCCGCGATCGGCACAGCCTGCCCGTCGCGTCCGACCGCCGAACCGGCCCAGGTGTAGGACGCGCCGTAGCCCAGCGGTTCGGTGACGGTGAAGGTGGTGCGATCACGGTTGAGCGTGCCGCCCACGGGATTGCCGTCGGCGTTGGTCAGCGCGACGTGCTGCAACCAGCCGTCCTTGACCTCGAGGCTCACCGCGGTGGTGGGCAGCACATCCTTGGCATCGTTGGCCGGGGTGAAGTTCAGCGACGCCTTCGGCGGGGGGCCCTGCTTGGCGGCCTGTTTGCCAGGCCCGCTGACGCACGCTGCCAGCGCACTGGGCGCGGCAACGCCGACCGCCAGCGCTGCCAAAGCGCGTCGCCGGTTGATCGGCGGTCGGTCGGCTGGGCTCACGTCAATCCAAGATACGGAACCCAGCCGCCCGGCTGCCAATCGACAGAGTGTGGGCTTCGCCCCACGTGGGCGAGATCAGAGGCCGAAGATCGCCAGGAACGCCGGTGCGGCGCCGCCGAACTTCGATCCCGCGAACACGATGTCACCGGCGGCCAGCGTGACCGTCACACCGGACTGGACGGTGCTGTACTCGTCCCAGGTCACCGACAGCGACCGAGCCGGGGAGAAGAACCCGCCGACCGGGATGTGCGCCACGATGGCCGGACCTGTCCCGCCGGTCGGGATCGGCAGGTCGAGGGTGCTGGTTCCGAACAGCAGCGCGTTCGTGAACTTCGGCGCGGCCGCGGCCCAGGCGAAGAACGCGCCCGCGATGTTCCCGCTGCGTGCGGCGTTGACGAAGGTGTTGAGGCTGTCGGCAGCGCTGAGCCCGGCGCCGACGAACGCACCTGCCGCGCTGGCGGCGAATGCCACCGCGGGCGGCACTTGGAGAGTTCCTTCGGTTAACGCCGTCGTGCTAGTGGTCGGCGGCCCTGCGACAAACGTCTGGGTTCCGCCGAGCGAGAACTTGGCACCGCCGATCGGAGTCTTGGCGGTCACGTCCACCGTCACCGCACCGCTCTGGCCGGGATCCGGGATGGTCACATTCGCCACGAACGAGATCGGGCCGAACGGCGTGTCGATGGTCTGGCTGATCGGCGGAATCGCGGCGTTGGCGCTGGCAGTCTTGCTGGCGGTCTTGGCGGCGGGCTTGACGCTGGCGGCCGGCTTCGAGACCGCCGCGCTCGAGGGAGCGGTCGTCGCCTTGGCGACCGTCCGGGCCGAGGCGGCCACGGTGCGCTTGGGTCCGGCGTCAGACTTGGTGGACGAGCTCGAGGAGGCCGAACCCGACGCCGAATGGCCGCCCGTATCAGCCGAAGCGACAGCAGTCGCACCGGCCAGCGCGGCGCCGACGCCGAGGGTCAGCGCCCCCGCGCCCAGCCACGTCTTGACCCCCAGTGTGCGATTGCGTCCGCGATTGACAGTTTTGGTGCTGGCAGTGGCCATGTCACATCCCCCGTAAATGATCTAAGCAAACCCGTAGACGGGCTGACACCCACCATTCTCCCCATTTTTCATCGCGCGGGTTAATTATCAGAATATTCGTGGGACCGGGCGTCGGAAGCGCCTACAGCGAACAGCCGACCAGCACCGGTTCCGGCACCAGAGTGATGCCGAAGCTGTCGCGCACACCGTCGCGGACCGTGCGGGCCAGCGCCAGGACGTCGGCCGTCGTCGCACCGCCGCGGTTGGTCAGCGCCAGCGCATGCTTGGTGGACAGCCGGCACGGCGCGCCGCCCGGGCCGGGGTAACCCTTGCCGAAACCGGCGTTTTCGACCAGCCAGCCCGCGGCCAGCTTGACCCCGTCGTCGGCCGGGTAGTGCGGCACCGGACCGTCCCAACGGGCCTGCAGTTCCTCGAACTGCTCGCTGGGGACAACGGGATTGGTGAAGAACGATCCGACACTCCAGGTGTCGTGGTCGTCGGCGTCGAGCACCATGCCTTTGCGGGCGCGCAACGCCAGCACGGCCGCGCGCACGTCGGCGGGCGCGGCCCGCTCCCCCGGGGGCACGCCGAGCGCTCCCGTCAACTCGGCATACCGCAGCGGCGCCGAGCGGCCGTCGGTGTCCAGGCCGAACTCCACCTCCAGCACCACCGCGTCGGAGGAGTTCTTCAGATCGCTGTGCCGGTAGCCGAGACCGAGATCCGCGGCCGGCACCCACCGGACCAGTGAGTTGAGCCGGTCCAGCAGCCGAACGCGGGTCAGGTAGTCGGTCACCTCGACGCCGTAGGCGCCGACGTTCTGCACCGGGGTGGCTCCTGCCGATCCCGGGATCCCGGACAGGCACTCCAGCCCGCCCAACCCTGCCGCTACGGCGGCGACGACCACGTCGTCCCAGACCGCGCCGGCGTCGGCGCGAAGCAGCCCGCCCTCGACGCTGATGGTTCGGCTGGCCAGCAGCACGACGGTCATATCGGTGAGGTCGTCAGCGAGCACCACGTTGGAACCGCCGGCCAGCACCAGGACCGGGCCGTCGTTATCGGTGTCGAGGGTGCGCAACGTCGCCACGATCTGGTCGGTGGTGGTGCAGGTGATGAGTCGACGCGCGACCGGACCCACCCGCAGGGTGGTCAGCGGAGCCAGCGACACGTTCTCGGCAACCGCCGCGCCACCGTATGAGTTCCCAGCTGCCACGGCCCGTAACGGTAGCCTCACCAGCTATGCCGCGCTCATTCGACATGGCCACCGCCTACGAGGGCAGCGTCGAACAAGTGCACCGGGCTTTGCGCGACGAGCAGTACTGGTTGGCGCGGTTGGCCGACTCCGGCGCCGACCACGCCTCGCTCGACTCAATTCGGTTGACGGCCAACGGCGGCGTCGACGTGGCGACCACCCAGGTGCTCAGAGTCGACCGGCTGCCGGCCGTGGTCACCCAGTTCCACCACGGCGACCTCGAAATTCGCCGGGCGGAGAGCTGGACCGGGCTGATCGACGGCACAGCCGAAGCCACGGTCAGCGGCACCATCCCCGGAGCGCCGGTGTCGTTGACCGGAAGCGCTCAGCTGACGCCGGCAGAGTTGCAGGCGCAGTTGGCTTTTCGCGCCACGGTCGAGGTGCGCATCCCCCTGGTGGGCGGCAAGGTGGAGAACTTCATCGGCCACCAACTGGTCGACCTGCTGATCGCCGAGCAGCGGTTCACCACCAGGTGGATCGCCGAGAACAGCTGACGTCACAGGTACCGTTGGGACATGTCCCGCCGCATGGACTATGTCATCGGGCTCGATAAGCCTGTCGCTGAGCTCTACCAGAGCTTCACCAGTCGCGAGTACTGGGAAGACCTGGTCGCCGAGCATCAGCAGCACACCGATTCAGAGATGACGCATTTCCACTCGGACGCGAGCGGCACCGACATCGTGTTCACCCACACCGTGTCGCGCCGCGATATGCCGTCGATGATCGCCGCGGTGGTTCCGTTGCGGCTCACCATCACCCGCGAACAACATTTCGACCCGTTCGACGCCGGGAAGAACTCGGCCGACGGGCACTACCGGGCACTGGTGCCCGCCGCCCCGCTGGACTTCGACGGCACCTACGTCCTGCAGCAGACCGGCGCGGGAAGCGAACTACGCCTGCGCAGTCTCTGCAAGGTCAACGTGCCACTCCTCGGCGGCAAGATCGAGAAGTGGGTACTGGACGGTCTGCGCGGATTGTTCGACAACGAACGGGATTTCACCCGCGACTGGATCGCCAGCCATCACTAGACCACCACGGCCGGTGGGTGTTCCCACCCGCGGCACCACCAACGCCAACCGGCTGCGGCGCGCCGATCGGTGGATGGTCAACTCCCCCGGGTGCGTACGGCGCTGGAGTCGACCACCGCCCCGGTGATCGTCGACCTGGGGTACGGCCGATTGCCGGTCACCACACTGGAATTGGCCGCACGGCTGCGCGCGGTGCGGCCTGATGTGCGGGTCGTCGGGCTGGAGATCGACCCGCAGCGGGTGGTGCCCGACGTCGACGGGGTCGAGTTCAAGGTCGGCGGTTTCGAACTCGCCGGCCTGCATCCGGTCCTGGTGCGGGCGTTCAACGTGCTGCGGCAGTACCCCGAAGAGGCGGTGGACCAGGCGTGGGCGCAGATGCGGGCCCAGTTGGCGCCGGGTGGGCTGATCGTCGACGGCACCTGCGACGAACTCGGGCGGCGCTGCTGCTGGGTGCTGCTGGATCGGGACGGTCCGGTGAGCCTGACGCTGGCGTGCGATCCTCGGCATATCGACCGCCCGTCGGACCTGGCCGAGCGGTTGCCGAAAGTGCTTATCCACCATAATGTTCCGGGCCAGCCGATCCACGACCTGCTGTCGTCGGCGGACCGTGCGTGGGCGAGCGCGGCCGGGCATTCGGTGTTCGGCCCGCGTGATCGCTGGCGCGCGATGCTCGCGGAACTGCGGGCGGCCGGTGCCCCCATCGAGGCGCAGCGCCGCACCGTCCGCGATGCGGTGCTCACCGTGCCCTGGTCGACAGTGGCACCGGACGTAGGCTGAACGCATGCGGATTGCGTTGGCCCAGCTGCTGTCGGACACCGACCCGGCCGTGAACCTGAAGCTGGTCGAGGACTACACCCGTCGCGCCGCCGACGCCGGTGCCCGGCTGGTGGCCTTCCCCGAAGGCACGATGTGCCGCTTCGGTGTGCCGCTGGCCCCGGTGGCCGAACCACTCGACGGCCCCTGGGCCGACGAGGTGCGCCGCATCGCGGACAGCGCGGGCATCACCGTGCTGGCCGGCATGTTCACTCCCGCCCCCGACGGCCGGGTCACCAACACGATCCTGGCGACGGGACCAGACGTCGACGCGCACTATCACAAGATCCACATGTACGACGCGTTCGGATTTGCTGAATCCGACGCGGTGGCCCCCGGCCGGGAGCCCGTCGTGATCTCCGTCGACGGCGTCGGCGTCGGGATCACCCTCTGTTACGACATTCGGTTCCCCGCGCTCTACACCGAGCTTGCCGACCGCGGTGCGCAGCTGATCACCGTGCACGCCTCGTGGGGCGCAGGGCCGGGCAAGTTGGAGCAGTGGACCCTGCTGGCCCGCGCTCGCGCGCTGGACTCGCAGTCTTTTGTCGCCGCCGTAGACCAGGGCTACCCGGGTGATGAGCTGGCGACGTCGACCAAGGCGCCGACCGGTGTCGGCGGCAGTGTGGTGGCCTCACCGCTCGGTGAACTGGTTGCCGCAGCCGGCGACGATCCGCAGCTTTTGGTGACCGACATCGACATCGCTCGGGTCGCGCCGGCCAGGGAAACCCTCGCGGTGCTGCGTAACCGCTCAGAGTTCGCTCAGATTGATAAGGCAGAATCGCCCAGGTGACGAATCCGCCACAGGGCCCCAATCATCCCGTCGGCCCCGGCGACCCGACCACGCCGGCATGGGCCGCCTCCCCGGGTCAAGGCACACCCACCGAGTACATCCCCCGACCGGGCGGCCCCGCTGACGCGCCGACTCAGCACATCCCGCATGTGCCGCCGCCGTCGCAGACACCGCCCGGCGAGGAGCCGGAAGAGGGTAAGCGGGGTTTCCTGCGCGACCCGCTGTCGATCGTGCTGGTGCTGGTCATCGTCCTGGCGGTGGTGATCGCCGGGCTGCTGGGCACCGAACTCTATGTGCGCCACGAGGCCGACACCGTGGTGTCGCGGGCCGTCTCCTGCGTGGTGCAGGACCAGGCCGATGTCTCGTTCGGCGCGCGGCCCTTCCTGCTGCAGCACCTGTCGAAGCACTACAGCGACATCCACGTGCAGACCGCGGGCAATCAGATTCGTGGGGCCAAGGGTATGAAGCTCGACCTGTGGCTCGATGACATCCGGATTGACCAGACCGCGAACTCGGCCGGCACGATGGGCTCGCTGGACGCCACGATCGCCTGGACCAAGGACGGCATCAAGGAGACCGTGCAGAACGCCATCCCGTTCTTCGGCAGCCTGGTCAGCAGCGTGAGCACGAGCCCGTCAGACGGCACGATCGAGCTGCAGAGCGCGATGGGCTCCATCACTACCAAGCCGGCGATCTCCAACGGCGGGCTCACCCTGCAGGTGGTGAATCTGACCGGGCTGGGCTTCACGCTGCCGCGCGAAACCGTGCAGCCGGCGCTGGACGCCTTCATGTCGACACTGACGAAGAACCTGCCGATGGGCATTCACGCGGACAGCGTCGCGGTCACCGATGAGGGCGTCACGGCCAAGTTCGTCACCCAGAACGCGACCATCCCCAACGGCCAGCAGGATCCCTGCTTCGCCGGGGTCTAGCCCGACAGCCCGTCGAGCACCACTCGCGTCCCGGACAGGCCCAGCCTGGTCGCGCCCGCGTCGAGCATCGCGATCGCGTGCTCGGCGGTGCGGATACCGCCGCTGGCTTTGACGCCGAGCCGGCCGCCCACGGTCGCTGCCATGATCTCGATCGCCACCACGGATGCGCCGCCGGCGGGGTGGAATCCGGTGGAAGTCTTGACGAAGTCGGCGCCCGACTCCTCGGCAGCCCGGCACACCGCGACCAGCGTGTTCTCATCGGCCAGGCTCAGCAGTGCGGCCGACTCGACGATGACTTTCAGGACAGCGCCGGGCACCGCGGACCGAACCGCCGCGATGTCGGCCGCCACCCGGTCGATGTCACCGGCCAGGGCGGCCCCGACGTCGATGACCATGTCGATCTCGGTGGCACCGTCGTCGACGGCCGCCAGAGCCTCCTGAGCTTTGACGGCCGGCAGGTGCTTGCCCGACGGGAAGCCGGCGACAGCGGCGATGACAAGGCTCTGCGGATGTGCACTCGCGGCCTTGGCGGCCACCGACACCATCGACGGTGACACGCAGACCGCCAGCACGCCGAGTTCCACGGCCTCGTCGACTAGCGCGATCACGTCGGCGTCGGTGGCCTCGGGCTTGAGCAGGGTGTGGTCTACCAGTGCGGCGACCTGAGCGCGGGTGTACATCAGAACGGCTCCTCGAGGCCACCCGGATTGCAGCCGGCTTCGGTCATCGTCTGGTCGTCGACCACCGGCCGCCACGGCTCCAGATTCCAGCTGGTCTTGCCGGGGTGACCGAACTCCGCGAACCGGAAATGGCAGACGAACTGGTCCCGCATCCCGGGCAGGTCGGCCTCGGGCGCCAGGGCCAGCACCTCACCCCAGGCTTCGTCGATGTCGGTCTGGGGCTTGAGCAATTCACCGGCCACTGCGCGGCCGGCCGGCGTGGGATACACCCGCAGGCTCTTCAGGTCTCCCCAGTCAGCCCAGGTGACGTGGTCGATGTACGGCGGAGCGGGCGTGGGCGCGGCAGTGGCCGGAGCGGCGAGGCTCAGCCCCACCGGGACGGCCAGGAGCACCGCGGCCAGACCGTGTCGAGCACTCAGCGCGACTTCCCCTGAACCTCGAGTAGCTTGGGCCGCACGTCCACCAGGTAGACGCCGGTGGCCACGGCGGCGATCGCCACGCCCGTGACTCCCAGGAACAGCGACAGCAGACCCGCGACACCGAGGATCACCAGCCAGACCGGCTTGGTGAGCTTCTCGGCCGCGGGGTAGGCGTCCGGCCTCTGCATCGCCGCATTGACGAACGCATAGATGGTCACCGCGGTGACCACCCAGAAGACCACCTGAAGAACAAGACCCGCCACACCTTGCAGCATCACGGCTACAAGCGTAGGCGGGTCTTGTCCTGACGACGAATTACTTCTGCGTGACCTTCTTGGCCGGCGCCTTCTTGGCGGGAGCCTTCTTGGCCGCAGCCTTGGCCGGGGCGGCCTTCTTGGCCGGGGCGGCCTTCTTGGCCGGGGCGGCCTTCTTGGCGGGGGCGGCCTTGGCGGGCAGGTCCACGCCGACCAGCTTGGCGGCGCGCTCACCGACGGCGCGGGTCTGCGACGACACGTTGCCCAGGGCCTCCTGGGTCAGTTCGACGGCCTGGTCGACGTAGCCCTCGGCACGAGCGGCGACGTCCTTGAGGTCCGACTGGTTGCGCAGGCGCTCCAGGGCGGCCTCGCCGCGCTCGACGAGGCTGTTGTAGGTCGCGGTGGCGGACTCGACGTAGCCCTCCGCAGCCTTGCGCAGTTCTTCGCTGGACAGCCGGCCGCGCAGCTCCTCGGCACGCTGCGGCAGGTCTTCCTGCAGCTTGGTCAGCGCGGCCCGACGCTCTTCGACGCGGGTGCTGGCCTCGGTGCGGGCCTCTTCGGCACGATCGCGCAGGGTCGCGAGGATTTCGTTGACGGTGGCCAGGGCCAGATCGGCAGCGCCGACCGCAGCAAGCAGCGGGGCCTTCAGGTCTTCGACATTGGGGTTGTTCTCAGCCATCGTAGTGGCTCCTTTCACATTGGATGTTGTTGTCTGTTAATGGTTTTCGTCAGTTGCTGGTCTGTTACTCAGGGATGAGCTCCTCACGGGCAGCTTCGTTCTGCTGACAGAACGAGGTGTAGATATCGAGCAGCACCTGCTTCTGACGCTCGGTGATCACGGTGTCTCCGATGATCGCGTCGTGCACCATGCTCGCCTCCCCGGGCTCGAGAATTCCCGCCCGGATGTAGAGCACCTCGGCCGATAGCCGCAGCGCCTTGGCAATCTGGCTCAGCACCTCCGCAGACGGCTTCCGCAGTCCCCGTTCGATCTGACTGAGGTACGGGTTGCTGACACCGGCCTTCTCGGCCAGCTGCCGCACCGAAACCTGAGCGGCTTCACGCTGCGCCCTGATGAAACCACCGATGTCATGCGCGGCGTTGGATACCACGGCCTGAAGATCGCCGTCTTGCGCCATGAGTTCCCTCCCGTCGCGATGGGTGTCCGGTACGTACGAACGCCACCCTACGCGGGGGTGCTAGCTTTTGCAAGCACTCGTGCTAGCGCAGGTCAGAACAGTAATTGCGCCACGGTGTAGATGATCAAGCCGGCCAGCGAGCCGACCACGGTGCCGTTGATACGGATGAATTGCAGGTCACGTCCGACATGCAATTCGATGCGACGGCTGGCCTCGTCGGCGTCCCAGCGCTCGATCGTGTCGGTGATGATCGTGGTGATCTCAGCCCCGTACTGCGCGACCAGGTGCTGCGCGCCGCGCACTATCCAGTTGTCCACCTTGTCGCGCAGCTCGGCATCGTCGCGCAACGACTCCCCGATCCGCATCACCGACTCGGTGACGCGGGTTCGCAGTGTGCTCGACGGGTCATCGACGCCCTCAAGCACCAAGCGCTTCAACGTCTTCCACGCCGTCTCGGCCGCACGCGTGACCTCGTCGCGTTCCATCAGCTGCTCTTTGACCGCCTCGGCGCGGGCGATCGTCGCATCGTCGTTCTGCAGATCGCCGGCGAACTCGAACAGGAATCGGTTGGCCGATTGCCGCAGTTCGTGATTCGGGTCGCGCCGCACCTTGTCGGTGAAATCCACGAGCTCGCGGTGGATCCGGTCACCCACCAACTGGTCGACGAATTTCGGTGACCAGCTGGGCGAGTCACGGGTGACCACCCGCTCGATGGTGTCGCCGGCATTGAGCGCCCACTGGAAGGCGCGGTCGCACAGCAGCTGGAGCAAGGCTTCCTGGCGATTCTCCGCCAGAAGTTGCCCCAGCACCCGACCCACCGGCGGTCCCCACTGCGGTTCGGCGAGACGACGGACGATAGTGCGGTCGATGACCTGCTGGATGTCGTCGTCGTTGAGCAGTTCCACCACGACTCGCAACACGGTGCCGGCCTCGGTGGCGACCCGCTCGGCGTGTGACGGCTCGGATAGCCATTTGCCAAGGCGCCCAGCGACTTCGGCATCGCGCAGCTTGGTCTCCACCACCGCGGGCGACAGAAAGTTCTCCCGCACGAAGGTGCCAAGGCCTTCGCCGAGTTGATCCTTCTTGCGCTTGATGATCGCGGTGTGCGGGATCTTGAGCCCCAGCGGGTGACGGAACAGCGCGGTGACGGCGAACCAATCGGCCAGCGCGCCGACCATCCCGGCCTCGGCCGCGGCACCGACGTACCCGATCCAGGCCGGGCCGCCGTGGGCCTGGCCCCAGCGGCAGGCCAAGAAGATCACCGTGGCGCCGATCAGGAAGCTCAGCGCCACAGCCTTCATCCGGCGCAGTGCGCGTGCTCGTTGCGCGTCCGCCTCCGGGTCGGCTCCGGCGAACGATTCCGCAAGCGAAGTACCCGTGCGGACTGCCTCCGTCGGCAACGCCGGGAGGCGATGTTTGGCTGCCACTCCTCCATCATCCGCTATCCCGCGGCCCAGTTAATGTGACGCTGCCCTCGGATCAGACCGTAGAATCGTTGCGAACGAGGGGAACGGACTCCGCGATAGTGGCACAAAATATGAGCCATGGCCTGGACAGCAGCCGGGCCAAGACCGACGGTCGCAAGCGACGCTGGCATCAGCACAAGGTCGAGCGCCGTACCGAATTGGTGGACGGCGCACTTGAGGCCGTCCGCCAGCGCGGCCGCGACGTGAGCATGGACGAGATAGCTGCGGAAATCGGTGTGTCGAAGACCGTGCTCTACCGCTATTTCGTCGACAAGAACGACCTCACCACCGCGGTCATGATGCGCTTCGCGCAAACCACCCTCATCCCCAACATGGCCGCCGCCCTGTCGTCGAACATGGACGGTTTCGACCTCACCCGCGAGATCATCAGGGTGTATGTGGACACCGTCGCGGCCGAGCCCGCAACGTACCAATTTGTGATGGCAAACAGTTCCGCCAGCAAAACCAAAGTCATCGCCGACTCGGAGCAAATCATCGCCAGGATGCTCGCGGTGGTCCTGCGCCGGCGCATGAAGCGGGCCGGGATGGACACCGGCGGCGTCGAGCCCTGGGCCTATCTGATCGTCGGCGGCGTGCAGTTGGCGACGCACTCGTGGATGTCGAACCCGCGGATGAGCAGCGACGAGTTGATCGACTACCTCACGATGCTGTGCTGGAACGCCCTGTGCGGCATCGTCGAGGCGGGCGGATCGCTGACGCGGTTCAACTCCGGCCCGCACCCGTCGCCGATGCTGCCGCCGCTCACTTGAGATACGGGCCGAGCAAGGTATCCCACGAGCTGCTGAGTTTGGTGTACTCGTCCTCGCAGCCGTCCGCGCGGTCCTGCGGCAGCGCGCCACTGCTCACCAGATCGGCGTTGCCCTTGGGATCGGCGCCGTAGACCCAACATTCGAGGTTGTACATCCGGGCCAGGTCCAGTGTGTGCACGTCGGCGAGCTGACCCTCGTCGATCTCGCCGCCCCGCTGGTCGCTGTATCCCTTGAACTCCCGGGCGAAGTCCTTGACCGCCTGGACCGATTCCGGATCGATCTTCCCGTCGGGGCCGGGCGCCAGCAGGATGTAGGCGGCCAGCTGGTCGGCGACGTCCTCTTCCCGCCCGGTCGCAGGCAGGTCGTAGATGTCGATCACCATGTGCCCGGTCTCGTGATAGAACGTCGCGATCTCGGAGTTGATCGCCGAGGCGTTCGGGTCGGGGTCACCGGCTTTGGTGTAGATGGTCAACGCGTCGGCGGCGTCTTCGTAGCAGATCGTGACCGACTTGGCGTCGGGGCTCCAGTACGCGTTGGCGGTGCCGCACTGCTTGCCGATCAGGGGGATGTCGAACGGCAGCTTCAGCGACTCGTTGATGCCGTCGGCCAGATCCTCCAGCAGGTGATCGTTCTTGATGAGGCCGCGACCGGTCACCGCCTCCGGGGAGGTGGCGTCCTCGTAGGTCGCCGTCATCTTGCCCGGCCAGTCCTTGTCGTCCGCCGAGGAGTCCGGCACACCGTTGTCGTTGACGTCCGGTTGTCCCGACGCCTGGGGCGATGCCTGAGCTGTCGACGGGGCCACCACCGATTCCGACGTCGATGTGGCGGAGTTGTCGTGTCCGCAACCGGCGACAGCAACCGCGACCGCAAGCACCGCTGCACTGATCGAACAGGTTCGTGCCCGCACCCAATCCCCCCGAGGCTCATCCGCACGTAAGCCCAATGATGTTAACTGCCCGGGCGCGATAAGGGACGCGCACGAGCGCAGGAAACCCAACCTCCCATGGAAGTGCCGCGAATCATGTAGAACAATCCTTCGGAGCTGCCCATGAGATATGTCCTCGGGCGGAATGGTTTCGCGTCATAAGGGTCTAGGGAGGCCGGGGTGGACAAGGACAGCATCGCAAAGTTCCGTAAGCCGGCGGCGGTGATCGCCGCCGTCGCGATATCGACGTCGACGCTGTTTGCTGGTACCGCGGTCAGTGCGGCGGACCCATTCGGCGACGACGACGGTGGCGGCAGCAGCTACAGCGGCGATGACGACGGCGGCAGCGCACCCGAGGCCCCATCCGGCGGTGGTGTGGAGGAGCCCTCGGACGGCGGGATGAATCAGGAACCGGCCGGCGCCGAGCCACCCGCCGGAGCTCCTCACGACGAGCCGGGCGGCATCGACATGCCGGGCGGTGGAATGCCCGACGAGCCCGGCGGCACCGAACCGCCCGCCGGCGCCACGCACGACGAACCGGGCGGCGCGCCCTCCGAGCCCGGTGGTGCCGAAGCCCCTGGCGGCAGCGGGACGAACGAGGCGCCCGGCACCCAGGCACCGGCGCCCAACGGCGGCACGCAGGAACCGACGAACACCGACGGACTCGCCGAACCGGCAGAGCCGCAGGTATCCCAGGAAGACGTCACCACGGCGCTCGCCTCTCAGGTCGAGACCACCACGTCCACCGAGGTGACGTCCGAGGAGGTCACCACCTACCAGGAGTCGGTCTCGTCGACGGTGAGCACCTCGACCATGACCACCGGCATGACCCTGAGTAGCCCGGTGACACTGTGGAATTCGAGCTGGATCAGCTACGACCGCTTCTACCGTCCGGTGTTCACCAATCCGTACCGCACGCCGCTGAGCGTGCTGTACGACTACGGCGGCCGCACCCAGGTCTTCACGGTGCCCCCGTTGCAGCGGGCCGCGCTGAACGTGCCCAACACCGGCACCTACAACTTCACCGCGATGACGCGTCCGGCGTCCGGGCCCGCCACCAACCTGTCCGTGGGCAGCTTCTCCGGTGGCGGCTACCAGCCGGGCCCGGGCCAGGCGCCGCCGCAGAAGCCGGCTCCGGTGAACACCCAGAAGAACGTGCTGGTTCAGGTCAAGTTCGACCGGGGACAGTCCGAACCGTTCCGGGTGACGTCGCTCACCGACCTCGGCAAGGATCCGGCCGTCAACAACACCACCAAGGTGCTGCTCGACGAGGAGGTCCCGGCCTGGGGTGAGTGGTCGAAGACCGACAAGGGCGACGCGTTGTTCGTCATCAACCAGACGCAGCTGCTGCCCGGCATCCAGCGTCCGGCCCAGGAACCGCTGCCCGGCTACAACGTGAAGCTGACCGCCGCCTCCCAGTCGACGTCATGGATCGACAAGAACCGGACCGTCCTGATCAGCGTGGCCGTAGCGGCCGGCGTCCTGGCACTGGCCGTGGTCGGGTTCATGGTGGTTTCGCGGCGCCGCGGCACAGGCGGGTGATTGCGGGTTAGTCTCGTCGGCTATGAGTGATCTGCCGTCGCAATGGACCCATGAGCCGCGCAAGGTCCTGCGGTTCAGTCCGGGTGACAAGGTGGCCGACATCGACACCGATTCGAGCCCGGGTTACTCCGACGGCAAGGACGGGTCGGAGGAGCTGCAGGACGAACGCAACGAGCGGTTCGCCGGCCTGCAGGAGATGCTCTATGCCAACGGCCGCGCCGGCGACAACCGCTCACTGCTGCTCGTCCTGCAGGGCATGGACACCGCGGGCAAGGGCGGCACCGTGAAACACGTTGTCGGAGCAGGCAATCCGCAAGGAATCCACTACACGAGCTTTGGCGTGCCGACCGAGGAGGAGCGCGCCCACCACTACCTGTGGCGCGTTCGCAAAGCGCTGCCCGCGGCTGGCAACATCGGGGTATTCGACCGGTCCCACTACGAGGACGTCCTGGTTGTGCGGGTGCACGAGCTGGTTCCGCGCGACGTCTGGGAGCCGCGCTACGACGAGATCAACGCATTCGAGAAGGAGCTCGTCGACTCCGGGACCACTATCGTCAAATGCGCGATGTTCGTCTCCCTCGACGAGCAGAAGAGGCGGCTCTCCGAACGCCTCGAACGTCCGGACAAGTACTGGAAGTACAACCCGGGCGATGTCGCCGAGCGCAAGCTGTGGCCGGCGTATCAAGAGGCCTATCAGGCAATGCTGGACCGGACCTCGACCGACTATGCGCCGTGGTTCGTCATCCCCTGCGACAAGAAGTGGTACTCCCGGCTGGCCATCAACGAGCTGTTGATCGAGGCGCTCAAAGGAATGAAGCTGGAGTGGCCGCCGGCCGACTTCGACGTCGAGGCGGAGAAGAAGAAACTGGCCGAGGCTTAAGCCGGCCCGAACCTCAGCCCTTGACCAGGGTGAACTGACCGATGTTGGTGATGCCGCGGCGGAAGAAGTCCGCGCAACCGGTCAGGTATTTCATGTATCGGTCGTAGATCTCCGTCGACGTGATCGCGATGGCCTGGTCACGGTTGGCGACCAGCTCGGCCGCCCACATGTCCAGCGTGCGCGCATAGTGATGCTGCAGCAGGTGTACCCGCTCGAGGGTGAAGCCCGAATCGAGGGCCAGCTGCTCGATGTCCTCGACGGCGGGCAGCCGCCCGCCGGGGAAGATCTCCTGCTCGATGAACTTCATGAACTTCAGGTCGCTGATCGTGACCTTGATCCCGTTGTCCCGGAAGAACTTCTGGGTGTGCGCCAAAATCGTGTGCAGCAGCATGCGCCCGTCATCGGGAAGCAGCCCGTAAGCCTTCTCGAAGAACAGCGGGTAGCGCTCCACCTTGAACGCCTCGAAAGCGCCGATGCTCACGATCCGGTCGACCGGCTCGTCGAACTCTTCCCAGCCCTGCAGCCGCACCTCGATCGAGCGGTTGGTGTCCAGCTTGGCCAGACGCTTACGGGCGAACTCCGACTGGTTCTTGCTCAGAGTGATGCCGATGACGTTGACGTCGTACTTCTGCACCGCCATCTCGAGGGCCCCGCCCCAGCCGCAACCGACGTCGAGCAGTGTCATGCCGGGCTGCAGGCCGAGCTTGCCCAACGCCAGGTCGAACTTGGCGGTCTGGGACTCGTCGAGCGTCATGTCTTCGCGCTCGTAGTAGCCGCAGGTGTAGCCCATGGTCGGGCCCAGGAACAGGGCGAAGAAGTCGTCGGAGACGTCGTAGATGGACTGTGATTCCTCGTAGTAGGGAGTCAGATCCGTATCCACATCGACCATCGACAGCTACCTCCAACGCATTGTGTGCACGGTCGGTTGCCGCGAAATGCAATGTTGCTGCGCGGCCCCCCGACCAAACCCAGGAGCCTAGCCAATCAACGAAGGAAATGCACAAGCGGCGAGCGCGGCGGCACGCTCAGTAGGTGTAGAACCCCTGGCCGGATTTCTTGCCGAGCTGTCCTGCTTCGACCATGCGCAGCAGCAGCGGCGGCGGCGCGTAGTGCGCGTCCTTCAGCTCGTCGTACATCGAGTCGGCGATGAGCTTCATGGTGTCCAGGCCGATCAGGTCCGAAAGGCGCAGCGGACCCATCGGGTGTGACAGGCCCGCGACGATTGCCGTGTCGACGTCCTCGATGGTGGCCACGCCGGCCTCGACCATGCGGATGGCGGACAGCAGGTAGGGCACCAGCAGGGCGTTGACGACGAACCCGGAGCGGTCGCCGCAGCGCACCACCTTCTTGCCGAGCACCTCACCGGCGAACTGCTCCACCCTGGCGATGGCGCTCTCGGAGGTGACCAGTGTGTTGACCAGTTCGACCAGCGGCAGTACCGGCACGGGGTTGAAGAAGTGCAGGCCCAGCACGCGGCTCGGATTCTTGGTCGCCGCAGCGATTTTCATGATCGGGATGCTTGAGGTGTTGGACGCGAGCACGGCGTCGGGGTCGGTGATGAGCTCGTCGAGTTGGGCGAAGATCTTGCCCTTGACGGCCTCGTCTTCGACAACGGCCTCGATCACCAGCTGACGATCGGACAGATCGGCGAGATCGGTGGTGAACGTCAATCGGGCGAGCGTCGCGTCGCGATCGGCTTCCGAGAGCTTGCCCTTGCTCGTCGCGCGTTCCAGCGAGGAGGTGACGCGGTCGCGTCCGGAGTTGATCAGTGCGTCGGTCGGCTCGTAGACGACGACGTTCGCGCCCGCCTTGGCGCACACCTCGACGATGCCCGAGCCCATCTGTCCGGCGCCGACCACACCTACTCGTTCAATGCTTGTTTCGCTGCTCACGAGGACTCTTTCTACTAGAGGCGCGAACAGACACAAACTCGCACGCTCGGATGTCCGATCGTGCGAGTTTGCGTCTGCTGAAGCGAGATGGACTCAGTGGCTACCGCTGTCGGTTCCACTTCCTCCTCACGGCCCGGGGGCCGCGCATCGTCAGTGGCTACCGCTGTCGGTTCCACTTCCTCCTCACGGCCCGGGGGCCGCGCGTCGTCAGTGGAACTGGCCCTCTTCGGTCGAGCCCGCGAGCGCGGTGGTCGACGAGGTCGGGTCCACGGTGGTGGCGATGCGGTCGAAGTACCCGGCGCCGACCTCACGCTGGTGCTTGGTGGCGGTGTAGCCGCGCTCCTCGGCGGCGAACTCGCGCTCCTGCAGCTCGACGTAGGCGCTCATCTGGTTGCGGGCGTAGCCGTAGGCCAGATCGAACATCGAGTAGTTCAGGGCGTGGAAGCCGGCCAGGGTGATGAACTGGAACTTGAAGCCCATGGCGCCCAGCTCCTTCTGGAACTTCGCGATGGTCGAATCGTCCAGGTGCTGCTTCCAGTTGAACGACGGCGAGCAGTTGTAGGCCAGCATCTGGTCCGGGAACTCGCTCTTGACGCCCTCGGCGAACTTCGCCGCCAGCTCCAGGTCCGGGGTGCCGGTCTCCATCCAGATCAGGTCGGAGTACGGCGCGTAGGACTTGGCGCGGGCGATGCAGGGCTCAATGCCGTTGCGCACCCGGTAGAAGCCCTCGGCGGTGCGCTCACCGGTGACGAACGGCTGATCGCGCTCGTCGACGTCGGAGGTGATCAGCGTGGCGGCCTCGGCATCGGTACGGGCGATGACGACGGTCGGCACGTCGGCGACGTCGGAGGCGAGGCGGGCCGAGGTCAGGGTGCGGATGTGCTGCTGCGTCGGGATCAGCACCTTGCCACCGAGGTGGCCGCACTTCTTCTCCGAGGCCAGCTGGTCCTCCCAGTGCGAACCGGCGACACCGGCGGCGATCATCGCCTTCTGCAGTTCGTAGACGTTCAGCGCGCCACCGAAGCCGGCTTCGCCGTCGGCGACGATCGGGGCCAGCCAGTTCTCGATCGAGGTGTCGCCCTCGACCTTGGCGATCTCGTCGGCGCGCAGCAGCGCGTTGTTGATGCGGCGGACGACCTGCGGCACCGAGTTGGCCGGGTAAAGGCTCTGGTCGGGGTAGGTGTGGCCGGACAGGTTCGCGTCACCGGCGACCTGCCAACCCGACAGGTAGATGGCCTTGAGGCCGGCACGGACCTGCTGGACGGCCATGTTGCCGGTCAGGGCGCCCAGCGCGTTGACGAACTCCATGTCGTGCAGCTGGTTCCACAGCACCTCGGCGCCACGGCGGGCCAGGGTGGCCTCTTCGACGACACTGCCCTGCAGTGCGACGACGTCGGCCGGGGTGTAGGTACGGGTGATCCCTTTCCAGCGGGGATTGGTGTCCCAGTCCTTCTGGATTTCTTCTGGGCTCTTCGGCTGACCGACGTTGGACATCGCCTGCTCCTTCGGATCGAGTAGGCCACCTTGACTTGGATTGAACTGTTAACGTCAACGCGGCTTGGCTGGTGTGCTGATACGAGCATGCCTCGCACCATTAGCGCAGTTCAAGCCATTAAGAGTGCCAATTTTCGCCAAGCAGGTCGGTAACTCTGCAAAGGTTGCGAAGACAGCCAACACCTGAACCGGTTCAGAAGTTACTGTGGGGTAGCAGATATTCGCTGGTCAGTACGCCCGTACTGTTAAACCGGCGATGGTCAGAGCGCGAAGATCGATGCGACGGCTTTGACCTCTTCGCCGACGACGTATGTGAGCGTTCTAACAGTGCGATCTGCGAGCTCCGGGCCGAACTTGTCGGTGGAGCCGGGCGGATACACGTGCAGCAAGATCTCGAGCTTGTCGCCGAAGGCGACCGGCGCATCGTGTTCGATCGTGACCCGCAGCGGCGCTTCGAGGAGCTCCGGCTGCGGCGCCAGGAACTCCTCGACGACCTTCCAGTACACCGAGTTGTTGACGTGGTCGAAGAGGTCGATGTCACTGACCCGGATGGGGAAAGCGCGGATCTCGTTGGCGTCGTGCCGGGAGCCGGCGTTCAGATAGGCCTTCCAGCGCAGCCGTTTCACATCGGTGGTGCGCTGCAGGCCCTCCAGGAAGTCGTCGGCGATGCGGGCCGGACCCTGGGTCTCCCGGTTGATGTTGATCCAGAAGGCCTCGGACTCGATGAGGCCGCCCTTGCGGCCGTCGATCCGAACCCGCATCTCGCACCAGCGGTTCGAGGTGCCCGAGCACCAGCGCCGCAGCCGCAGCATCTCCGGGTACTCGATGGGTCGGATCAGGTCGACCATGGTGCGCCGGACAATCCACAGCGGATGCGTTTCCTCGTGGCCCATCTCGCGGAGCTGGTCCTGGCCGACATCTTGGATATGGCGGCAGGCGGCGTCCAGACGCAACCGGCCGACGCGGTCGATATCGCCCACGCGCAGTGGCCATTCGCGGTCGAAAACATCGGGATGCGGATCGGGAACCGGCATCAACACCTTCGCCAAGCCGGTGTTGGTGGTGCTGCTGGTCATCTGGTCTGCGTCCTCTCCCATCCCGTCCCAGCGCGATCATGCCAAAGGCCTTCCCGGATGCCAACCAGCTTGCGTTGGCAACGCTGCGAAGCCGCCTTCGCAGGCGTGAGTAGGCTGGGCGCGTGGCCAAGACGTTCGTCGGCTCCCGGATACGCCAGCTCCGCAGCGAACGCGGATTCAGCCAAGCCGCACTGGCCCAGATGCTGGAGATCTCACCGAGCTATCTCAACCAGATCGAGCACGACGTCCGGCCGCTGACCGTCGCGGTGCTGCTGCGCATCACCGAGGTGTTCGGCGTCGATGCCACGTTCTTTTCGTCGGAGGACGACACCCGGCTGGTGGCCGAGCTGCGTGAAGTGACCATGGACCGCGACCTCGATCTCGATGTCGACATGACGGAGGTCGCCGACATCGTCGGCACGCACCCGGCGATCGCCCGCGCGATCGTCAACCTGCATCGCCGCTACCGGATCACCACCGCGCAGCTGGCCGCGGCCACCGAGGATCGGTTCAACCTCAACACCGGGGGCAGTGGCTCGGCGTCGATCTCCATGCCGCACGAGGAAGTCCGCGACTACTTCTACCAACGGCAAAACTATCTGCACGAACTCGACACCGCCGCCGAGGATCTCACCATCCGGATGCGGATGCACCGTGCTGAGCTGTCGCGGGAGTTGGCCGACCGGCTGACCATGGTGCACGGCGTGCACATCATCCGGCGTATCGATATGGGCGATACCGTGCTGCACCGTTACGACCCGGTGGCGCGCACTCTCGAGATCAGCAATCACCTGTCGTCGGGCCAGCAAGTGTTCAAGATGGCCACGGAGCTGGCGTATCTCGAGTGCGGTGACCTGATCGACAAGTTGGTCGACGAGGGCAAGTTCACCAGCGAGGAGTCGCGAAAGCTGGCCCGGCTTGGTCTGGCCAGTTACTTCGCGGCAGCAACGGTGTTGCCGTACGGGCAGTTTCACAACATGGCCGAGAACTTTCGCTACGACATCGAACGGCTCTCGGCCTTCTACCAGGTCAGCTACGAGACGATCTGCCATCGGCTCTCGACGTTGCAACGGCCGTCCATGCGCGGTGTCCCGTTCTCGTTCGTCCGGGTGGACAAAGCCGGGAACATGTCGAAACGCCAGTCCGCCACGGGTTTTCATTTCTCCTCCGCCGGTGGAACCTGCCCGCTGTGGAACGTCTACGAGACGTTCTCGAACCCGGGCAAGATCCTGGTGCAGATCGCCCAGATGCCCGATGGGCAGAACTACATGTGGGTGGCGCGCACGGTCGAACGGCGGGCGTCCCGCTACGGCCAGCCGGTCAAGACCTTCGCGATCGGACTGGGCTGCGAGATGCGGCACGCCAGCCGGTTGGTTTACTCGAAGGGTCTTGATCTGTCATCAGACAGCGCGACACCGATCGGCGCGGGCTGCCGGGTGTGCGAACGGGACAATTGCCCGCAGCGGGCCTTCCCGGCATTGGGACGGGCGCTGGATCTCGATGAGCACCGCAGCACGGTGTCGCCTTATCTGGTCAAGGAGTCTTGATGGGTCAACGTATTCCGCCCGGCGGCCGACGCGAGCTCGGTCTGGTCAACTGGGGCATCTCCCGGTTGGGCGCACGATCGATTCGCGCTCCGCACATGCACCTTTTCGAAGTCCTGGGGCGGCACAAGCTGCTGTTCCTGTCGTTTCTGCCGTATTCGGGTGTGCTGCTGAACTGGGGCAAGCTACCCAAGCGGGACAAGGAATTGGTGATCCTGCGCGTCGGTCATCTGCGCGGTTCGGAGTACGAGCTACAGCAGCACCGCAGGCTAGCCCGCAGCCGTGGGGTCGACACGGCCTTGCAGGACAAGATCTTTGCCGGGCCGACAGCCGAGGGACTGACCGACCGTCAGAGCGCGCTGCTGACCGCGGTGGACGAGTTCATACTGAATCGAGATCTGTCCGATGACACCTTCGCGACACTGTCGGCCCACTTGAGCCGCGAGCAGGTGATCGAATTCTGCGCCCTGGCAGGGCATTACGACGCGATCGCAGGCATTCTGGCCACGCTGCGGGTTCCGATGGACTTCCCCGACTAGGGCCGGCTACCCCTTATAGGGCTTGGCCTTGTGCGTTACGACAGCTTTCTCAGTCGCCAAGGCCGTCGGTGGAATCGTGGTGGTCACGGTGTCGCCCTGTGTCATCGGACCCGGCATCACCGGCGCCGCAACCGGCGACGAATCCATCGGCACGCCGTCGTCGAACGCGACAGTCACTCCCCCATTGCGACCACGGCACTCCCGCCGATCACTGCCATCAGAATTTTCGTGCGTCCAGCACGCGCCCACTCGGCCATGACAACCCCCTTGTAGCCGGAGCCTGTCTGGCACCGGCTGTCACGAGTCGACACCGCGATGCTTGAGGCAGCCTGAAACGAACCTGCCGAACAGCTGGCAGATACCGCTTACAGGTAGGTGACGCCGAGAACGATCAGCGTGAAGATCACCGGCGAGACCGGCACGCAGCCCAGAAAAGCCGCCCACACCATGCTTTTACGCTGATACGCCCGCCACGCCAGATAGCCGACGACCGCAGCGACCACGAGGATCACCGCCGAGAGGATCAGCACCCAAAAGCTGACATCCTGCCCGTTGGTCGCCAACGAGATGCCGATCAGCCACAGGATGTGGCCGAGCACGATTCCGCCGATACCGGCGATCAGCGTGGGTCTCAAAAGTTGATCATGTGGCCGGCGAGACCGTGGAAGCATTCCTGGAGTGCCTCCGACAGCGTCGGATGGGTGTGCACGTTGCGGGTCAGCTCGTTGACGGTCAGATCCCACTTCTGCGCCAGGGTCAGCTCCGGCAGGAGCTCGGAGACGTCGGGGCCGATCAAGTGCCCGCCGAGGAGCTCGCCGTATTTGGCGTCGGCAATGACCTTGACGAACCCGGTCGGGTCGGCCAGCCCGTGCGCCTTACCGTTGGCGGTGAACGGGAACTTGGCCACCTTCACGTCGTAGCCCTCGTCGCGGGCCTGCTGCTCGGTGAGGCCGAAGCTGGCGACCTGCGGCTGGCAGAACGTCGCGCGCGGCAGCATCCGGTAGTCACCCAGGGCCAGCGTCTCGGCACCGGCGATGGTCTCGGCGGCCACCACACCCATCGCTTCTGCGACGTGCGCGAGCTGCAGCTTGGCGGTGACGTCGCCGATGGCGTAGATGTGCGGCACGTTGGTGCGCATGTAGTCGTCGATGCCGATGGCCTTGCGGTCGGTCAACTCGACGCCCGTCTTGTCGAGTCCAAAGCCTTCGACGTTCGGGGCAAAGCCGATGGCCTGCAACACCTTCTCGGTCTTGATCTCCTCGGTCTTGCCGTCCTTGCTGACCACGACGGTCACTGTCGACCCGTCGTCGTCGATGGACTCGACCTTGGTGCCGGTGAGGATCTTCACGCCGAGCTTCTTGTACTGCTTCTCAATCTCCTTGGAGACCTCGGCGTCCTCGTTGGGCAGCGCGCGCGGCAGGAACTCGACGATGGTGACGTCGACGCCGTAGTTCTTCATGACGTAGGCGAATTCCATGCCGATCGCGCCGGCGCCGGCGATGACGATCGACTTGGGCAGCTCCCGGGACAGGATCTGCTCCTCGTAGGTGACGACGTTCTTCGACAGCGAGGTGCCCGGAACCAGGCGGGTACTCGAGCCGGTCGCGATGATCGCGTTGTCGAACTCGACTTTCTCGGTACCGCCCTCGTTGAGATCGACCTCGATGCTGTTCGGGCCGGTGAACTTCCCGTAACCGTGGATCTCGGTGATCTTGTTCTTCTTCATCAGGAAGTGCACGCCGGCCACGCGGCCGTCGGCGACCTTGCGGCTGCGGTCGAAGGCGACACCGTAATCGAAGGTGGCCTCTCCGCTGATGCCGAACGTCTTGGCGTCCTTGGTGAAGATGTGGGCCAGCTCGGCATTGCGCAGCAACGCCTTCGACGGGATGCAGCCGACATTGAGGCAGACTCCGCCCCAATACTTGGGTTCGATGATTGCGGTGTTCAGTCCGAGCTGGGCCGCGCGGATCGCCGCGACGTATCCGCCGGGACCGGCTCCGACAACGACGACGTCATAGTGAGTCACGACCTCAGCCTATCGTCGGACGGGCAATCCATTCGAAGTAGTAGGCGCCATGTAGCAGCGCGGCGGTGGCCACCGAGGCCAACGGTGCCGACATCAGCGCGATGGCCAGCGCCGTTACCGATGGCCGGTTCTGCACCATCGAGACCAGCATGCTGGCGACCGAGCAGACGATCAGGTAGATCAGCACGCAGAAGACCGCCGGGGTCTTCTGTAGCGAGGTGTACCACCAGAAGTAGAAGCCCAGGCCGGCGGCTGCGGCCAGCACCCATACCGCGGCGACGATGAACACGAACTGCCACCGCTTCACGTACTGGTAGGTGCCGGCGACGGCCGTCGGCGCGGGCGGCACGACCACCGGCTCCGCGTGGAGCGACCCCTCGACCCGATGCAGGAAAGCATCGGTGTCGAAGTTCTCCAACTCGCTGAAAGCGATGGACTCCTCCGAGACTTCCGCCTCGGGTTCGTCGGTCAGCGACCGAAGTGCGTGGGGATGCGGGCCGGTGTCGAAGATCGGCGCGTGATGGGGCTCGGTCGACGGGAGGGACGTTTTTTCAGCCATGGGACACCACCTGAACCAGAACCAATGCCCCCAGCCAACCTGGCGCCATCGCCAGAATGAACGCCCCCACCGTCGTCATCCAACGGCGGCCCGAGAACAGGATCAGCAGCATGCCGATGACGCTCGGAACAGCCACCACCAAACCGACCACAAGATCGGGGCGAACGGGCGTCTTGACCAGCAGGGTGGCCACGACCGCCGCAATGAGGCCGGTCACGGTGCCCACCAGCAACGCACTTGTGAGCAGCCATGCCCGAGGCAGGGGTATCACGCTTATGAGGGTACGTGCAGTAACGCGGACTATTGCTGAACGACTCCGGCGCGCCGACCAGGGATTGCACACGCGTCTGCCGCTTCGATGACCACCAGATCGGTTCGTTCGGCCGGGCGCGCACCACGCTCGTAGTCGGCTCCGGTCAGCGGAGAATCGCTGGCCAGCAACCGGTTTTCCGCATCGGTGAACGCCCGCCCGCGGCTCAGGAAGCGCATCCCCTCCGGCGCCTCGAGGCTGAAGCCGCCGCCGCGACCGGGGACGACGTCGATGACGAGCTGGGTGTGCTTCCACGTCTCGAACTGCGGGCCGGAAATCCAGACCGGGGCGCCTTCGAGCACCCCGAGCAGCACGTCACGGTCGCCGACGATGAAGTCGCCGTCGGGGTAACACATCGGCGACGACCCGTCGCAACAGCCGCCGGATTGGTGGAACATCAGCGAGCCGTGCCGCTGCTGCAAGCGGTGCAGAAGCTCGGCGGCCGCCGCGGTGATCAGTGCCCGCGGCGGCGCCTGCTCACTCATTAGAAGAACCCCTGCGCCTTGTTCGAGTACGACACCAGCAGGTTCTTGGTCTGCTGGTAGTGGTCGAGCATCATCTTGTGGTTCTCGCGGCCGATCCCGGACTGCTTGTAGCCGCCGAACGCAGCGTGGGCGGGGTAGGCGTGGTAGCAGTTGGTCCACACCCGGCCGGCCTTGATGTCGCGGCCGGCGCGGTAGGCGGTGTTGCCGTCGCGGCTCCACACTCCGGCACCCAATCCGTAGAGGGTGTCGTTGGCGATGCGGATGGCGTCGTCGTAATCGGTGAACGACGTCACCGACACCACCGGCCCGAAGATCTCTTCCTGGAAGATCCGCATCGCGTTGTCGCCCGTGAAGATCGTCGGCTGCACGTAGTAGCCGCCGTTCAGGTCGCCACCGAGGTCGGCGCGCTCCCCTCCGGTCAGGACCTGAGCGCCTTCACTCTTGCCGATCTCGATGTAGGACAGGATCTTCTCCAGCTGATCGTTGGAGGCCTGCGCGCCGATCATCGTCTCGGTGTCCAACGGATCGCCCTGGCGCACCGCCTTGGTGCGGATCGCGGCCATGGCCAGGAACTCGTCGTAGATGTCCGACTGGATCAATGAACGCGACGGACACGTGCACACCTCGCCCTGGTTGAGGGCGAACATCGTGAAGCCCTCCAACGCCTTGTCCTGATAGTCGTCGTTGGCGGCCATCACATCGGAGAAGAAGATGTTGGGGCTCTTGCCGCCCAGTTCCAGGGTGACCGGGATCAGGTTTTGGCTGGCGTACTGCATGATGAGTCGGCCGGTGGTGGTCTCCCCGGTGAACGCGATCTTGGCGATCCGGTTGCTCGACGCCAACGGCTTGCCTGCCTCGACACCAAATCCGTTGACCACGTTGAGGACTCCGGCGGGCAGCAAGTCGGCGATCAGCGAGATCAGATACAGCACCGAGGCCGGGGTCTGCTCGGCGGGCTTGAGCACAATCGCGTTGCCGGCGGCCAGCGCCGGCGCCAGCTTCCACACCGCCATCAGGATCGGGAAGTTCCACGGGATGATCTGTCCGACCACACCGAGCGGCTCGTGGAAGTGGTAGGCGACGGTGTCCTCATCGATCTGGGACAGCGAGCCTTCCTGGGCGCGGATCGCGGCGGCGAAGTACCGAAAGTGGTCCACCGCCAACGGAATATCGGCGTTGAGGGTCTCCCGGATCGGCTTGCCGTTGTCCCACGACTCGGCCAGCGCGATGGACTCCAGGTTCGCCTCGATGCGATCGGCGATCTTGTTCAGGATCACCGCCCGCTCCCCCGCCGACGTCTTACCCCAACCGGGCGCGGCAGCGTGCGCGGCATCCAACGCCTTCTCGATATCGGCATCGGTGGACCTGGCCACCTCGCAGAACACCTCACCGGTCACCGGCGTGGGGTTCTCGAAGTACTGGCCGCCCGCCGGCGCCGTCCACTCACCGCCGATGAAGTTCTCGTAGCGGGACTGAAAAGACATGGCAGATCCCGACGTTCCGGGGCGGGCGAACACTGGCATAGGTACTCCTCTACGAGACACTTGCATTGATACGAACGGCGCGAACCGCGGGTGCGGTCGACGCGGGCAACACCATCGAGAGGTCCGCGGGGTAGCGCACCGTCACCTCGATTCCGCCGGCGAAGCGGTACGGCTGGGCGGCAAGCAGACCGGCGAACTGCTTGCGCAGCCGGGACAATTCGGCACGTACCGTGACTACCCGGGAACGATCACCATAGAGGTCTGCGGCCAGCTCGGGCGCCGATCGGCCGCGGGTATCCCGCGCCAGAATCAGCAGGATCTCGGCATGCCGCAGCGAGACGTCGTGGCGCCACCGCCCGAACTGTCCTGTCATCTCCAACGCCGGTGCGCCGGCGACGGTCAAGTCCAACGATGCCTGCGCCAACGCGGGTGCGTCGTCGTCAGCCGGCCGAACCAGCCAACCGCCGGGCAACACGTCGATATCGCAGATACCGAAGGTGGGGATCCACGAGCGGCCTGCCGCGATGTCCTCGGGTAACAGGATGCGGTGATGTAGCGGCAGCGAGTCGACGGCCGCCACCCAGCCCTCGGCGTCGACCGCCAACGCGGGCTTGCCGATCCGGGCCAGGATCGGGGCCGCGACCATGCGCAGCCGGTTCAGGGTGCGGTCGTGTTGTTCGCGCAGGTGCGACTCGGCGAGCCGGGCGACGGCGTCGACGAGCGCCACGGTCGTCGGGTGCACAGTCGCGGCGGGGCCGGATACGTCGACCACCCCGATCACCTGCCCGGTTCGCGGATCGCGGATTGGTGCGCCCGCACATGTCCAGGAGTGGTGGGTGCGCAGGAAGTGCTCGGCGGAGAACACCTGCACGGCGCGGTTGGATACCAGCGCGGTACCGATGGCGTTGGTGCCGACTTCCCCTTCTGCCCAGTGCGCACCTTCGATGAAGCCCAGCCGGTCGGCGTTGTTGAGGACCGCGGGCGAACCCGACCGCCACAGCACCCGACCTTGTGCGTCGGCGACGACGAGGATGTTGGTGCCGTCGGCGACGAGGGATTCCAGCCCGCGGGAGACCTCGTCGAGGACCGTTATCAAGCCGGACGCCCGGCGCAGGGCCTCCAGCCCGCCGGCTTCGACGACGGGCTGGGCGCGGCGATCCGGGTCGACACCGGCCGACATGAGCCGGTGCCAGGATTCGCCGATGACGTCTCGCGGGCGGGCGGGGGCGCGATGGCCCGCCATCGTCGCGTCGTAGACAGCCGACATCAGCCGCGCATAGTTGCGCGGGTCCTCGCCGAGCGCGACTGCGGGCTCAGGCACGTACACCCCTTGCATTACTGCCGATTGTGCTCCGCATCTCAGCGGTAGACCAGGCCGCCGTCGATCAGACCCGATTGGCCGGTCATGTAGTCGGCGTCCGGCCCCGCCAGATACGAGACGAAGCCCGCCACGTCATCGGGGGTTTCGGCGCGGCCGAGGGCGATGCCACCGACGAACTTCTCGTAGGTCTCACCTTCGGCGGCTCCGGTCAGTTCGGCGAACCGTTTGTCGATCTCCACCCACATATCGGTGCCGACCACACCCGGGCAGTAGGCGTTGACGGTGATCCCGTCGGCGGCGTGTTCCTTGGCGGCGGCCTGGGTCAGCGCGCGCACGGCGAACTTGGAGGCGCTGTAGGGGCCGAGCATCGCGAAGCCGTCGTGGCCGGCGATCGACGAAGCATTGATGATCTTTCCCTTGGTGCCGTTCCGCCTGAACATGGCGACCGCGGCCTGGGTGCCCCACAGCACGCCGTTGACGTTGATCGCCCACAGCTTCTCGATCTGTTCGGGCGTGACGTCGGCGATCGGACCGACCAGGGCGATCCCGGCGTTGTTGACCATGATGTCGAAGCCGCCGAGCGCCGAGGCGGCGTGGTCGACGGCGGCGAAGACTTGTAGCCGATCACTTACGTCGGCGACGAATGTGGTTACTTTGCAGCCCATCTCGCTGATCTCGTTGGCGACGGCGTCGATACCTTCCGGTCGCACGTCGACCAGCGCCAGGTCAGCGCCGTCGCGGGCGAGCCGCAGCGCGATGCCGCGTCCGATGCCTCGTGCCGCACCGGTGACCAGCGCGACCTTTCCGTTCAGGCTCATGATTCTCCATTCGGGTCGACGAGGACTTTCATCTTGGTGCCGGCGTGCAGCGCCTCGAATCCCTCGTCGACCACATCGTCGATCGGGATCCGGGTCACCCAACCGGTGGTGTCGTACTTGCCGTCGGCCATCAGCGCGATGACCGCATCGAAATCGGCGCCGGTGTAGCACAGCGATCCCTGGATGCGGGACTCGTTCATCACCAAGTTGAGAAGTGGTGTCTCCAAGGACTTTTCGTAGATCGCGACACTGATGGTGGGTTTGCGGGAGCCGACGCACGCCAGCGCTGTCGCCACGGCCGGGGTGACGCCGGCGGCATCGAACACCGCGTCGGCCCCGTTGCCCCCGGTGTGCTCTGCGATGAAGCCGGGAACGTCGAGGGCGGCTGGATCCAGCGTCGTCGCTCCGAGCGCCTCGATGGCGGCGCGCCGGGTCGGAGAAGGTTCGACGACGAGGACGTCGTCAAGACCCTTGCCGCGCAACGCGAACCACAGCCCTATTCCGATGGGACCGGCACCGAACACCATCGCGGTGTCACCCGGGTGTACGTCGGCCAGGGTGGCGGCGTGGTACGCCACCGACATCGGCTCGACGAGCGCTCCGAGTTCCAGCGAGACGTTGCCAGGAAGCTTGTGCAGCATGCTGGTCGGCACCACGGTGTACTCGGCCATCCCACCGTCGGACATCAGCCCGTGGAAGCCGATCTGCTGACAGACGTTGTAATTGCCGGCCCGGCACGGTCCGCAGTGGTCGCATTTGTAGATGGGTTCTACGGCGACGCGGTCGCCTTCTGCCCATCCCGTGACGCCGTCGCCGACCGCGGTGATGGTGCCCGAGAACTCATGCCCGATGGTGAGCGGCAGTTCGGCGCCGGTCAGTGGATGTGGCTGGGTCGGGATGAAGATCGGCCCGGCGTAGTACTCGTGCAGGTCGGTGCCGCAGATCCCGTTGAAGCCGACTTTGAGTTTGACGGTGCCCGGCCCGGGGTCGGGTTCGGCGACGTCATCGATCTCGATCTTGTTCGGTCCGTAGTACACAGCTGCCTTCATGCCGCAGTTCTATGTGACGGCGACCACATCCGAAAGAGTTGCAGGGGGTTGCAGCCGGCGCGGTGCAACGGCTCGCAACTCTTGCCAGACCTTGCGCATCGGGTGTGGTGTGGCTCACATGACTTCAACTCTGGAACCGCAGACCACCAGCGACGTGACCCCCCAGCAGCGCGTCGACGCCTGGCTCGCCGACTTCGAAGCCGCGTTGGCCGGCCGCGACGTGGAGCGGGTCGCCGGCATGTTCGCCGTCGACAGCTTCTGGCGCGACCTGGTGTCTTTCACCTGGAACATCAAGACGATGGAGGGCCGCGATCGGATCGCCGACATGCTCGGCGCCCGGCTGTCCGACACCGACCCGTCCGGGTTCCGCACTCGTGAGGCGCCCACCACCGACGGCGACGTCACATCGGCGTTCATCGAGTTCGAGACCGGCGCCGGGCGCGGCATCGGACACCTGCGGCTCAAAGGGAATGAGGCGTGGACGCTGCTGACCGCGCTGCAGGAACTCAAGGGACACGAGGAGCGCAAAGGCGCCTCCCGGGTGCTGGGCGCGGTCCACGGCGATGACCCCGATGCCCGGTCGTGGGCGGAGAAGCGCGCCGAGGAAGAAGCCCAGCTTGGCCGCGCGGTGCAGCCCTACACACTGGTCATCGGGGGCGGTCAGGGCGGCATCGCGCTGGGTGCACGGCTGCGCCAGCTCGGGGTGACCGCCATCGTCGTCGACCGCCACGAGCGGCCCGGGGACCAGTGGCGCAAGCGGTACAAGTCGCTGTGCCTCCACGATCCGGTCTGGTACGACCACCTGCCGTACCTGCCGTTCCCGCAGAACTGGCCGGTGTTCGCGCCGAAGGACAAGATCGGCGACTGGCTGGAGTTCTACACCCGGGTGATGGAGGTGCCGTACTGGCCGAAAACCACTTGCCTGTCGGCAACCTTCGACGAGGCCGCCCAGCAATGGACCGTCGAGGTCGACCGCGACGGTGAGCGGCTGACCCTGCATCCCACGCACCTGGTGCTCGCGACGGGCATGTCAGGCAAACCCCACGTGCCGGTGCTGCGGGGGCAAGACATCTTCCGCGGCGATCAGCATCACTCCAGTGCCCACCCCGGCCCCGATCCGTACGTGGGCAAGAAGGCGGTGGTGATCGGCTCGAACAACTCCGCCCACGACATCTGCAAGGCGCTTTACGAGAACGGTGTCGACGTGACCATGGTGCAGCGGTCCTCGACGCACATCGTCAAGTCGGACTCCCTGATGGACATCGGTCTTGGTGACCTGTATTCCGAACGCGCGCTGGCGGCGGGAATGACCACCGAGAAGGCCGACCTCACGTTCGCGTCGCTGCCGTATCGGATCATGCACGAATTCCAGATCCCGCTCTACGACCAGATGCGGGAGCGCGACAAGGAGTTCTACGCCAGGCTCGAAGCAGCAGGATTTGAATTGGACTGGGGTGCAGACGGATCCGGACTGTTCATGAAGTACCTGCGCCGCGGTTCCGGCTACTACATCGACGTCGGCGCCTGCGACCTGGTCGCCGACGGCAGGATCAAGCTGGCCCACGGGCAGGTCGATCGGCTCACCGAGAATTCGGTGGTGCTCGCCGACGGCACCGAACTACCGGCCGACGTGGTGGTCTACGCCACCGGATACGGCTCGATGAACGGCTGGGCGGCCGACCTGATGGGCCAGGAGGTGGCCGACAAGGTCGGCAAGGTGTGGGGGTTGGGCTCGGACACCCCGAAGGACCCCGGCCCCTGGGAGGGCGAGCAGCGCAACATGTGGAAGCCCACCCAGCAGAACAACCTCTGGTTCCACGGGGGCAATCTGCACCAGTCTCGGCATTATTCGCTGTATCTGGCGCTGCAGCTCAAGGCTCGCTACGAAGGAATTCCCACTCCGGTGTACGGGCTGCAGGAGGTGCATCACCTGAGCTGAGGCCCCGCCCGCAGAATAGAGGGCATGCCCGAAGACGACCCGTACCTGTGGCTCGAAGAAATCGCCGGTGAAGACCAGCTCGCATGGGTGCGCAAACACAACGATCCGACTGTCGCCGAATTCAGCGACGAGAGGTTCGAGCAGATGCGCGCCGAGGCACTGGAGGTTCTCGACACCGACGCGCGGATTCCGTACGTGCGCCGGCGCGGTGAATATCTCTACAACTTCTGGCGCGACGCCGAGAACCCCAGGGGGCTGTGGCAGCGGACCACGCTGGAGAGCTATCTGACCGAGGATCCCGACTGGGATGTGATCATCGACGTCGACGCACTCGCTGCCGCCGATGGCGAGAAGTGGGTGTGGGCGGGCGCCGACGTCATCGAACCGGATTACACGCGGGCTCTGGTCAGCCTGTCACCGGGCGGCTCGGACGCGGCGATCGTACGCGAATTCGACATGCTCACACGTGAATTCGTCGCTGGCGGCTTCGATCTTCCGGAGGCAAAGTCGCAGGTGTCGTGGGAAGACCACGACACGGTGTTGGTGGGAACGGACTTCGGACCAGATTCGATGACCGAGTCCGGATATCCGCGAGTGGTCAAGCGGTGGCGCCGCGGCCAGCCGCTGACCGAGGCGGAGACGGTGTTCACCGGACCGGTCACCGACGTGATCGTCGGGGCATCGGTGGACCGCACAACCGGTTATGTGCGCACGATGCTGCACCGCGCCATCGACTTCTTCAACGATGAGGTGTACGAGCTGCGCGCCGGTGAGCTGATCCGCATCGACGCCCCGACCGACGCCAGCGTGTCGGTCCATCGTCAGTGGCTGCTGATCGAGCTACGCAGTGACTGGGAAACCGGCAGCGCGTCATACCGCGCCGGCTCACTGCTGGCCGCCGACTATGACAAATTCCTTTCGGGGACAGCCGAATTGGCGGTCGTATTCGAACCTGACGAGCATTCCAGTCTGCACCAATACTCCTGGACGCTCGACCGTCTGCTGCTGGTGAGTCTGGTCGACGTCGCCAGTCGGGTCGAGATCGTGACACCCGGATCCTGGACACGTGAACCCGTCTCGGGCGTCGGGGACAACACCGTCATCGTTGCCACCGATCCGGACGGTGACGAGATCTTCTTGGATTCCAGCGATTTCATCACACCGTCACGACTGCTGCACGGCACGGCCGGCGGCGAGCTCACTGAAATCAAGCGCGCGCCGTCGTTCTTCGACGCCGCAGACCTGGAGGTCTCCCAGCACTTCGCCACCTCCGATGACGGCACGTCCATCCCCTATTTCGTTGTCGGTCACAAGCATGACGGGGCGCCAGGCCCGACGCTGCTGGGCGGCTATGGCGGATTCGAGGTGTCACGGACTCCGGGGTATGACGGGCTGCTGGGCCGGCTGTGGTTGTCGCGGGGCGGCACCTACGTGTTGGCGAACATCCGCGGCGGCGGAGAGTACGGGCCGGGGTGGCACACCCAGGCCATGCGGGAGGGGCGGCACAAGGTGGCAGAGGACTTCGCCGCCGTCGCAAGCGATCTCGTTGCCCGCGGGGTGACCACGGTCGAGCAGCTGGGCGCGCAGGGCGGCAGCAACGGTGGCCTGCTGATGGGCATCATGCTGACCAAGTACCCGCAGCTTTTCGGTGCGCTGGTGTGCCAGGTGCCGCTGCTGGACATGAAGCGATTCCATCTGCTGCTGGCCGGGGCGTCGTGGGTGGCTGAGTACGGTGACCCGGACGAGCCCGAGGATTGGGCGTTCATTTCGGAATACTCGCCCTACCAGAATATTTCGGCCGACAAGCGGTATCCCCCGGTGCTGATCACCACGTCGACGCGGGATGACCGGGTGCACCCGGGCCATGCCCGCAAGATGACGGCCGCGCTGGAGGCGGCCGGGCATCCGGTCTGGTACTACGAGAACATCGAAGGCGGCCATGCCGGGGCGGCGGACAATGCGCAGACGGCGTTCAAGTCCGCGCTGAGCTACTCGTTCCTGCATCGGATGCTGGGCTGATCGGGTGAGTTGACCAGCGTGGATGACGTAGTACCCTCTAGCTAGCAGCTAACTCGCTTGGGGGTGTTCCATGCAGGTCGATGTCGAAGAAATGCGCTCCGGCGCGAATCGGTCGTACAACGCCGCCTCCTTCGCCATGGAGGGCGCTGACCAGCTGAGTCGCTCACAGGTAGGCGCTGGCATCTTCGGTGATTTCTCGGCCGCGGAGTCGTTTCACAGCGCACTTTCCGATGCGCACAGCAACCACATCCAGCGGCTACGCGACCATGAGAACCGGCTTGGTGTCGTTGGCGACAAGGGACACAAGACGGCGTCGGTGTTCGTCGAGATGGAAGAACGCAATGCCGAGGCCCTGCGTTCGGTGCTGTGACCGAATATCCGAGCCTCAAGCACATCAGCATCGGCGCTCTCGTCGGTGAGGCCGGGGGCGATCCGTGGAAGGTTGACCAGACGCTGCAGAGTGGGGATCCCGGGGCGATCAACGACCTCGGCCGGGCGTTCTACAGCGCAGGCTCCTGCACAGCCGAGACTTACTCGGAGTTCGTGCAGGCACAGCAGCGATTTCAAGCTTCGTGGAACCGCGAGAACGGTGAGCACCCGATCAATGACAGCGCTGAGGTCCAACGCGCTACGACCCGGCTGATGGTCCAGCGTGACCAATTGCCTGCGATCGGTGTGGACCTGTCCAACATCGCGGCAACTCTCGCTGAGACACAGCGCTTTTCGGGCATGCAGGTAGAGAACCTCAACACCCAGCTGCATTACATCGACGCACTCATCGATCAAGCGCTGGCACACGACCAGGACCCCTCCGCGCTGGAAGACAGCGCGATCACGGCCACCTCCGGAGTGCTACACCAAGTCGAGGCGCTGCGGGATGACTACGGAACCAAGTTGAATGCGGCGCTGACCGATCTGCGCGCCGAGCACGGCTACGATCCCGCGCCGATCGAGGATGTCGACGGTGACGGTGAGCCCGGCGCCGAGCAGCGCGGCCGCGAATCCACCGACTACTACGACGCCAACCAGCGCGCCAAAGATGAGGCGCTGGTCAACAGCGGCGGCCCGATGACGCCGGAAAAAGCCGACGCCGCAGCACGTTTGCGTGACTTCGCTACGGCGACCAATCCGACGGCCGACGCGGACGCACGGCGGTTGGCCGGTGAACGGCTCGACGATTATCGGATGGCTCACTTCACGGGGCCACTTCCAAAAGATCCCATTCTTGGTGGAGATGCGCGCACGCGAGCGCAGGGAAGGCTGGACCTTCAGCGAAAGCTGGAGCAGGGGCTGTACGGCCTGCCGCCGATGTCGGCTGATCAAGCGACCGAGCAACTCGATGATGGAGAGCGATTCGGCCGCGCAATGACCCTCAAGCAGGCTGTGGATGCACTCGTGGCCCAGGGAATGTCACCAGAAGGCGCTGCTCGTACGGTGAGCGAGGTCGCGGGAGGCGTCCCGTGGTCTGATCTGATCAAACACGATTCTGGGCTAATTGCTGGCGCAGGATCTGGCATCAAGGCCATGGCCGACAGCGCATCAAACGGTCGACACTACGTTCCCGATGTTCTCACTGCCGATGACGCAGGGGTGTTGCTCAAGGTCGGTAAGCACCTCGGTACGGCGGGCACGGTGATCGACGGTGTGTTGACGCTGAACGACCTGGCCCACGGCGCCAAGCCGGGTGAAACGCTTGGAGGGTTCGCCGGTGGTGCAGGCGGCGGTGCATTTGGTGCATGGATTGCGACAGTCGGGGCCGGATCTGTGGTGGGCCCTGAAGGGACTTTCGTAGCAGCTGTCATTGCCAGCGTTGGGCTTGCTGCAGGCGGCGAGTGGGCAGGCAAGAAGGTAGGAGGGCTCTTTGATAATGCTTTCGGCAACTGATATCGCGCTCCCGACCTGGTCTACGGTTCTACTTGGGTTTGGCAGCGCCATGATGCTGGGTGGTCTGGTCGCCTTGGTGGTGGTGCGTCAACCCAAGTGGGAGCGGCGCTTCTACTGGGCCACGTGGCTAGTTGGCGGTGCCGTCGGCTCGGCCTCACTCATTCCGCGGGGGCTCGGGTTAGCCACGGCGACCTACGTCGTACTCGCACTGGTCGCCGTTGTCTGGGCATTCTTTCGGACCAACTACATCAAGGTGGGTGGTCGGATCATCGCCGCCACTCCTTCTGACCGCAAACCTGACTCAGAGCTCTAACGCTCGATGCCGTTGATAGCCAACGAACCCCTCCTGGACCATGACTCTTGAAACGTGGTCGCACTGGCTGTTTATCGCCGGGGCAGCACTGCTCGTCGGCGCCTGGCTCGGCACCGCCTTCGTCAAAGACCGTCAGTACGAGCGCTGGCTGTACTGGTTCGGCTCGCTTCTCGGCGGCGCCTTCATCTCCCTGAGCTTGGCCGGCCGGGGATGGAAGGGCGTTGTGGCCGGAGCACTCTGCATCGCGTTTGTCACCGTCCTGCAGGCGTACTTTAAGACGCCCTACATCAGAATCCGGGGACGCAACCACGCATTCTCGATGCAGGACAGCGCTCCTGACCCAACCGACGCCGACGCCGACGAGTCGCCGTCGATACCACCCCGCGACAGCTATCCCGGTCGCGTCACCGCGTCCAAAACATGGTGGTTGTTTGTCGCGATAGTTGGGTTCTTCGGTCTCGGTGGTGCAATCACGGGGTGGGATGCGAAGACTCTGCCGGCAGCAGGCCTGATCTGCTTGGGAGCCCTCGTGTCGGGTATCGACGATGCGACACGCAAACTCCCGAAGGCGCGCGGGCAGAACACCCAGGCCATCATTGCTGCGGCACTGTCGGTTTCGATGGCGTTCCTGCCACCGATCCTCTATCTCATCGGCTATCGAATCGGCACTATCCGCCCGATGGGCTACGGCCTCCGAGACCCGGTTGCTCGGCATTACGCCAAAGAGGCCGACGACGACTCGTCCGCCTAGTTCGTCTTGGCCAGACTCACCAGCAGCGACACGATCACCCCGATGATCACCAGCCCGCCCCCGGCAATCAGAGTGATGTTCAACCACTGATGCATGCTGTCCTGCGCGGTGCCGATCATCACCTCGGCGATCCGCCGGATATCCCCGGACGAATTGTTCAACACCGCATCCAGGCGTCGGCGGCCGAATTCGATTGCCGCCCAACCGGCCGCGCCCACCAGCAGAGCCGACACGCCCAGTCCTATGAGCATCTTGCCCCGACTGCGTGCCACGAAAAGGGTGAGCAGGGCGAACAGCCCGGCCACCACCGCGGCACCGACGCTGACCCACGGGCCGAACGTCGCTACCGGACGTAACGCACCGGGCCGCAATGCTGCAGGCGCGTTGTCGGTCAACGGGATTGGCAGTGACGACGGCAGCGTGACGTTGTAATCGCTGAGCGTCTCTTTGAACGCGGCGTCCGACAGCATCGGCGCGGCGTCGATCACCCACCGGCCTTGCGAATCGACACTCGAACGCACCCGGTCAGTGAACAACCAGCGGTGCGCGAAGCGATTCGCCTGCGCGAACTGTCCGGGGAACGTTGAACTCGCGGTGTATGCGGCAGCAACCAGGCTCACGGTCCCGGTGTTGACGCTGGTACCCAATCGGCCCACCTGCGAGGTCAGCTCCGAGGCCATCGCCGACTGCAACCCGGGATCGGCTGCCGCCTTCTGCGCCAGCGCCGCGTAGCCGTCCTCGTCGACCAGGTGCTGCTGCACCCAGGCCGCCGGCAGGGCGACCGCCAACAAGAGCGTCGTGACGAGCCACATCAGCAGCGTCGTCGCGAACCGCACGCGTCCTCCTCTACGGGGACGCGACGCCTCAGTCGGAGTGAGTTGCGCGGCCCACGATCAAGGGGTCGGGCTGGCCGACCACCTCATGGTCTTTGTTGTCGTAGTTGAACTTACTCAGCACGTGGCGCATCGCGTTGATCCGCGCGCGTTTCTTGTCGTTGCTCTTGATGACCGTCCACGGCGCGATCTCGGTGTCCGTCCAGGCGAACATGTCTTCCTTGGCCGAGGTGTAGTCGTGCCACTTGTCCAGCGACGCCAGGTCCGTCGGCGACAGTTTCCACTGCCGGACGGGGTCGACCTGGCGGATGGTGAACCGGGTGCGCTGCTCGCTCGAGGACACCGAGAACCAGAGCTTGGTCAGGCTGATGCCGTCGTTGACCAGCATCTGCTCGAACAACGGTGCCTGCCGGATGAACTCGGCGTGCTGCTTGGGCGTGCAGTACCCCATCACGCGTTCCACCCCGGCGCGGTTGTACCAGGACCGGTCGAACATCACGATCTCGCCCGCCGCAGGCAGGTGGTTGACGTAGCGCTGGAAGTACCACTGAGTGCGTTCCTTCTCGGTGGGCTTCTCCAACGCCACCACCCGAGCGCCCCTCGGGTTGAGGTGCTCCATGAAGCGCTTGATGGTGCCGCCCTTGCCGGCCGCGTCGCGCCCTTCGAACACCAGGACGTGCCGCAGTCCGTGCGTCTGGCTCCACTTCTGCAGCTTCAGCAGCTCGATCTGCAGCAGCCGCTTCTGCTCCTCGTACTCGTTGCGCGACATCCGATGTTCGTACGGGTAGTTCTCCCGCCAGGTGTCGACGGCCAAGCCGGTGGCGTCGAGCAGCACCGGATCGTCATCGTCGTCATCGAAAACCGTGTAGCCGTGGCTGTCTAGTGACACGGGCGGAAATTAGCAGCGTCAAGGAAACCGGGGGTGACGCCGCGGTGAACGGCCGGACCAGCCGACGAGGGTGGCGGCCAGGCAGGCGATCACGCTGCCCAGCAGAAGCCCGCCGACGGCGTCGGTGAAGTAGTGATACGTCACCGCCTGTCCGAGCATCCCGAGCAGCGCCCAGACGATGGCGACCGCCACGACATACAGCTGCGCACCCACAACCAGAAGCACCATGCCGAGCACCACCACCATCAGCGTGGTGTGGCCACTCGGGTAAGCGACCGCATCACCCTTCTGACGACCGAACACCGCCTTGAAGAAGCGCGAAAGCCAAATGGCGGCAACAGGACCCACCACGACCGCGGCCACCAGCGGCCAGCGGCGCCGGTAGACGGCCACCGCCAGCACGCCCACCAGAATCACAGCCACCGTGCGTTGATCGGTGAAGAACAGCAGTCGTCCCAGCCCACTGCCGTGGGCTTGTTGGAACCAGTCGTCGACCGCGGTCGAGCCCTTGCCCACGGCCCAACCGAGCAGCGCCATCGCGGCCAGCCCGACCGGCGGCCACCAGCGGACCGCAGAGGTGATCAGCGGGCGATGCCCCGTACGTACGCCGCCTGACCCAGATGCTGGACACAGTCGTCGATGATGCTGACCAACCGGACGCTTGCCGTCACCGGCGGATTCCAGTTCTTGTCGACCACGCGCGCGAGTTCCTCGGTGGTGACGCTGGCGATGTACTCCAGGGTGACCTTGTGCACGGCGTGGTAGTAGCCGGCCAGCAGGTCGGCGGGCACCCGAACCTTGCCGACCTCCTCAGGGGTGTGGCCATAGCCGTGCGCGTCGCGGGGCAGGTCCAGATCGAAGCGGTCCACCCATCCTCCGCTGAACCACACCTGCTCGGTTCCGGCGATATCGGCGAGCTGCGCATCCTGAACCCGGGCGCTGTGCCACACCAGCCACGCGATGCTGTTGGCCGTCGAGGTCGGCCGGAAGAACGAGAGTTCCTCGGTCAAGTCATCGGTGATGTCCTGGACGTGCTCGATGATGCGGGTGAACGAGTCCCGCAGCAGTTCGCGGGCGGCATCTGCGTCGGACAGTGAGTCGGCCATAACCGGAGACGCTACGCGGAGTTCGTCGGGGTCTGGGCCTCAGGCTGTGCGCCGTGGAAGACCGCTTCGACGTTGTTGCCCTCGGGATCGCGGACGAAGGCGCCGTAATAGCCGGGATGGTATTCAGGCCATAGTCGCGGCTCGTGCAGCGGTTCGACACCGAGCGCCAGAGCGGTGTGGAAGAACGCCTGGACCGATTCGGCGTCCTTCGCCGCGAAGGCGATGTGCACCTCTCGGTTGGGTCCGGTGGCGTCGCCGGCCGAGGCGTCGGCGATCCAGAACGTGGGCTTGCCGTCGGTGCCGTAACCGATGGCTTCACCAAAGTCCATCACCCGGTGGTAGCCCAGGACGTGCAGGACCTTGTCGTAGAACTCTTGGGATTCGGCGTAGTTGTCGCAGTTGATTCCGAAGTGATCGATCACACCTCCATCGTGACAGGGGGTTGCGACGTAATGTCGTCGGTATGAGCTATGACCTGGTCATCCGCAACGGAACGATCGTCGACGGGCTGGGCGGCGAGCCCTACCCCGGTGACGTCGCCGTGTCCGACGGCGTCATCGCCGCGGTGGGCACCGTCCCCGAGAAAGGTGAGCGCGAGATCGACGCCACCGGCCTGCTCGTCACGCCCGGCTTCGTCGACCTGCACACCCATTACGACGGGCAGGCGATCTGGTCGGATCGGATGACTCCGTCCTCGGCTCACGGGGTGACCACGGCCGTGATGGGCAATTGCGGCGTTGGCTTCGCGCCCTGCCGCCCGGAGGATCACGACACGCTCGTCGACGTGATGGCCGGCGTCGAGGACATCCCCGGCGTCGTGATGGTCGACGGGCTGCCGTGGACCTGGGAGACCTTCCCCGAGTTCCTCGACGCACTGGATTCGCGGCAGCGGGACATCGACGTCGCCGCGTTCCTGCCACATTCCCCGCTGCGGGTGTACGTGATGGGTGAGCGCGGCGTCAACCGCGAGCTGCCCACTGCCGAGGATCTGGCGATGATGCGCAAGCTCGCCGAGGAGGCGATTCGCGCGGGTGCGCTGGGTTTCGCCTCGTCACGGCTCACCCTGCATAAAACCTCTGGCGGACAACCGATTCCGAGTTACGAGGCGCAGTACGAGGAGATCGAGGCGATCGCCCGGGGTGTCGACGACGCCGGCGGCGGACTGCTGCAATTCGTGCCGGATCTGATGGCCGGCGACTACGAGGGTGCACTCAGCGCGGTGTTTGACGTCGCCTCGGACGTGGGGTTGCCGGTGACGTTCACTCTCGCGATCGGCAACGCGGGTCCGCCGATCCACCTCGACGCACTCCGGATGGTCGAGAAGGCCAACGCCAACGGCGGCGACGTCACCGGGCAGATCTTCCCGCGGCCGATCGGCCTGGTTCTCGGCCTGGACCTGTCCGGCAACCCGTTCGTCATGTACCCGGCGTACCGGGAGATCGCGCATCTTCCGCTGGCCGAGCGCGTCGCCGAGATGCGCAAACCCGAAGTGCGCGAACACATTCTGAACGACAAACCGGCCAGCGACGGGCATCCGCTGATGTTCGCCGCACAGGCGTGGAACTACATGTTCCCGCTCGGCGATCCGCCGAATTACGAACCCTCGCCTGAGGATTCGATCGGCGCACGGGCCGCTGCCCGTGGCGTCAGCCCGCTGGAGGAGGCGTATGACCGGCTGCTCGACGATGACGGTCACGCCATGCTGCTGGTCACGCTGGCCAACTTCCGGGACAACTCTCTGGACACCGTGGCTGAGCTCATCCAGCGCGACGATGTCGTCCTGGGCCTGGGTGACGGTGGCGCGCACTACGGAATGATCTGCGACGCAAGCTTTCCCACCTACATGCTGACGCACTGGGTGCGCGACAGGCCGTCAGGCCGGCTGTCGGTCCAACGAGTGATCCAGGAGCTGACGTCAGTGCCCGCCCGCATCGCCGGACTGGCCGACCGCGGCCGGCTCGCGGTGGGCTACAAAGCCGACGTCAATGTGATCGACGCCGATGCGCTGCGGTTACACCAGCCGACCGTCAAGGCCGACCTGCCCGCGGGCGGGCGGCGGCTCGACCAGACCGCCGACGGCTACGTCGCGACGATCGTCGCCGGTGAGGTGATCTCCGAGAACGGGGTGCCGACGGCGGCGCTGCCGGGCAAGCTGATCCGCGGACGGCAGGCGGCGCCCGCCCTGTGAGTCGGGTTGCGCCGCTCGCTCAGCCGTGGAGTGATTCCGACGCCGCCGACATCGGCAGCTGGGGCCATCCCGATCGCACCTACGAGCCGTTGCTGCTGGTGCGGTGTCTGCAGCGGCACCCCGACATGGCGCGCAAGCTGCGCAAGATGGGCGAGTCCCTCTATGTCGACACCCGGCTGCCACCGCGCGTCCGCACCATCGCGATCCTTCGGATCTGCGGGCTGGTGCGCTGCGCCTACGAGTGGGGTGGGCAGGCCGCGTTCTGGGGACCGATCGCCGGGGTGTCCGGTGAGGAGGCCGATGCGCTGGCGGTCGGTTCTGCTGACGATGCGCGATGGAGTGCTGCGGAGCGGGTGCTCATCGAGGCCGTCGACGAGTTGGAGCGCACCGGCTCGTGGTCGTCGCACACCTGGGCTGCCCTTGGCGAGAGCTTCGACGACGAGCAGCGGATGGAACTGCTGATCGCCCTCGGCTGGTACCGGACGGTGTGCACGCTGTGCAACGGGCTGGACCTGCCGGTCGAGGGCTGGATGCGGCCCTGGCCGTCAGTTTCGTGATGCGTCGCGCTTGAGCGCGGGGTGGCTCTTGCTCAGCAGCGGCAGCAGCACGCGATGCGGCAACGTTTGGAAGATGCGGGTGCTGATCACGTTCTGAATGCCTGCGATCACGTCGCCGCGGTCGCCGGCCAGCGCGTCGATGCCGATCTTCGCGACGGTCCGCGACGGCATCCACATGAATTTCGGGAAGGCGGAGGCGAATTCGCGTTCGTCCATCCCGGCGGCGGCGAGGAACTCCGTGCGCACCGGGCCGGGGTGCAGGACCGCGGCGGTGACGCCGGTGCCGGCGAGCTCGCCGCGCAGCCCCGCGGTGAAGCTGCGGACGAAGGCTTTGGTGGCGGCGTAGCCGGCCTGGCCCGGGAACGGTTGGAAGCCCGCGGTCGAACCGACGTTGAGGATCGCGCCGCGACCGCGCGGCACCATCTGCTGCACAGCGCGTGAGGTGAGGTCGATGACGGCTTCGACGTTGACGCGCACCTGGGCGATCTCGTCGGCGACCGGTGCGGTGGCGACCGATCCGACCACGCCGATACCCGCGTTGTTGACCAGAATGTCGACGGTCAGGCCACGTCGCTCGACCTCGTCGAACAGGGCGGCGCGAGCGTCGGCATCGGCGACGTCGCAGGCGATGACCTCGACGCGGACTTGGTCGGCGAGTTCGGCCGCGAGCTCATTGAGCTTGTCCTCGCGGCGGGCGACGAGCGTGACCCCGTGCCCGCGGGCGGCGAGTTCGCGGGCGAGATCTGCACCGATGCCCGAGGAGGCGCCGGTGACGACGGCAGTGGAAGTGGGCGACGGCGTAGGCAGCGGCATTTGGTTGGCAACCCTAGGGCACTGCGGCGGTATTCCCCGGGTTTCGGCGGATCGGCGGCAGTATCGTCGCCTCATGAGCGTCAAGGTGGATCTCGATCAGCTCGCCGGCACGCTGGCCGACTATCCGTTCGGCTATCTGATCACCGTGAGCGACGAGCACCGCGCGCACACCGTCGCGGTGGACCCTCAGCTCGTCGCGGGTGTGCTCGAGATCGGATCGGTGGGCAACAGCACGCGGCGCAACGCGCTCGCGCACCCCGACGTCACGATGGTGTGGCCGCCGCGAGAGCCCGGCGGGTACAGCTTGATCGTCGACGGCCGCGGCGAGTTCGCCGATGACCGGCTGCAAGTCATCCCGCAGCGAGCGGTGCTGCATCGGCCCGCCGTCCCGGGTGTGGCGACGGCATCGGGCTGCGGCGACGACTGCGTTCCGCTGGGTTGATCCTCGAGTGTGCGGTTTCGTCCGCGACACGCCGTTGATCGCGGACGAAACCGCACACTCACCACGTCCGCGCGCAGCCTCGCGCCGTGAGCGCTTGACCGACCCGGTCGAGGATGACCCGCGGATTGTTGTGCAGCATCGAACTCGTCACCCTCACGTCGATCCATCCGAGCTCTGGCAGTCGCGCATAGCGTTCGACGTCCTTCGATCGCTGCTTTGGGTCAGTCCAGTGGTGCGCTCCGTCGAAGTCGACGCCGACCCGGTATTCGGGCCATCCCATATCAAGTCGGGCCACCACGTATCCGTCGTCGTCGCACACTCGAACCTGCGTCTGCGGCCGCGGAAAGCCATTGCGGACGAGCAGGATTCGGGTGAGCGACTCGTACGGCGATTCAGCCCCGCCGTCGACCAGATCAAGCAGCGACGTCAACTGCCGTAATCCGCGGACGCCGCCGTGTTGAGCCATTACGGCCCAGACGTCGTCCACCTTCACGTCGGTGGCGTTCATGAGGGCGTCGATCCGTTGTACCGCCGTCGTGAAGTCGAGCCGTCGTCCGAGATCGAAGGCCGTTCGAGCCGGCGTGGTGACAGGCAGCCCGCGCGCTTGTTGGATCTCGGCAGGCAACAATGCGTCCGAATGCACTGAGATCAGTTGTGGTGCGCGCCGATTGGTGTGCACCAGCTCCGCGGGCACGTCCGGATCGATCCACTTCGCGCCGAGTAACGCCGACGCGGACAAACCGGCCAGTACACCTCGGCGCCCCGACCAGAGCCATGCGGCGCGGGCACGGTCGATTGCCGAGAGTTCCACGCCCCGCGGAGTCCAGACACCTGGATAGACCGCTGCATGAAAGCGTCTGAGTTCGCGAAGGGTGAGCGCCTTCGCGTCCAGCGCCTCGGCCGCACGAAATGGCCAGGCGATGGTCTGCATACGCGCAGACTGCCAATGCACCGCGGCGTGTGCGTTCCGCTGTCCACAGCAGTGCATCGAGTGTGCGGATCCATACGCGAACCGCGGCGTGTTGCGGATGAAACCGCACACTCGGGGAAACGAAAAGCCCCGGCTCGCCAAGCGAGCCGGGGCTTCTTTCGTACTGGGACTTAGAAGTCCATACCGCCCATGCCACCGGTCGGGTCGCCCGCAGGTGCGGCGGCCTTCTCCGGCTTGTCGGCGACGACGGCCTCGGTGGTGAGGAACAGGGCCGCGATGGACGCTGCGTTCTGCAGCGCCGAGCGGGTGACCTTCACCGGGTCGGCAACGCCGGCCTTGAGCAGGTCCTCGTACACACCGGTTGCGGCGTTGAGGCCGGTCCCCTGTGCAGAGTTGGTGACCTTCTCGGCGACAACGCCGGGCTCCAGGCCCGCGTTGAAGGCGATCTGCTTCAGCGGAGCCGACAGCGCCACGCGGACGATGTTGGCACCAGTGGCCTCGTCGCCCTCGAGCTTGAGGTCATCCAGAGCAGGAGCCGACTGCAGCAGAGCCACGCCGCCACCGGCGACGATGCCCTCTTCGACAGCGGCCTTGGCGTTGCGCACGGCATCTTCGATGCGGTGCTTGCGCTCCTTGAGTTCCACCTCGGTGGCAGCGCCGGCCTTGATCACCGCAACACCGCCGGCCAGCTTGGCCAGGCGCTCCTGCAGCTTCTCGCGGTCGTAGTCGGAGTCGCTGTTCTCGATCTCGGCGCGGATCTGAGCCACCCGGCCGGCGATGGCGTCGGAATCACCGGCACCCTCGACGATGGTGGTCTCGTCCTTGGTGACGACGATCTTGCGGGCCTGACCCAGCAGCGAGACATCGGCGGTCTCGAGCGAGAGGCCGACCTCCTCGCTGACAACCTGGCCACCGGTCAGGATCGCGATGTCCTGCAGCATGGCCTTGCGGCGGTCACCGAAGCCCGGGGCCTTGACGGCGACGGACTTGAAGGTGCCACGGATCTTGTTGACCACCAGAGTGGACAGGGCTTCCCCCTCGACGTCCTCGGCGATGATCAGCAGCGGCTTGCCCGACTGAATGACCTTCTCCAGCAAGGGAAGCAGGTCCTTGACCGTCGAGACCTTCGACGACACCAGCAGGATGTACGGATCCTCGAGGACCGCTTCCTGGCGCTCGGCGTCGGTCACGAAGTAACCCGAGATGTAGCCCTTGTCGAAGCGCATACCCTCGGTGAGCTCGAGCTGCAGGCCGAAGGTGTTCGACTCCTCGACGGTGATGACACCCTCGTTGCCGACCTTGTCCATGGCCTCGGCGATCAGGTCACCGATGGTCTGGTCACCCGCGGAGATCCCGGCGGTGGCCGCGATCTGATCCTTGGTCTCGATGGCCTTGGCCGACTTCAGCAGCGTCGCCGTGATCGCTTCCACGGCCTTCTCGATGCCGCGCTTCAGACCGAGCGGGTTGGCGCCGGCAGCGACGTTGCGCAGGCCTTCGCGAACCAGAGCCTGGGCCAGCACGGTGGCGGTGGTGGTGCCGTCACCCGCGACGTCGTCAGTCTTCTTGGCGACTTCCTTGACCAGCTCAGCGCCGATCTTCTCGTACGGGTCCTCGAGCTCGATCTCCTTGGCGATGGACACACCATCGTTGGTGATCGTGGGGGCGCCCCACTTCTTCTCCAGGACGACGTTGCGACCCTTGGGGCCCAGCGTCACCTTTACCGCGTCGGCGAGGGCGTTGAGGCCCCGCTCGAGGCCGCGGCGGGCCTCTTCGTCGTAAGCAATGATCTTGGACATTGCGAAGTGAATCCTCCGGTTGGGGATGGCACGTCTTCGGTCGGGTGCAGTGCCCGCGACGGACGGCTGGAGAGTGCTCCGCGTGCGCGGCCCCGGCCTCACCGTCCCGACCTAGCACTCACCGGTCGCGAGTGCCAACCACATTCTTAGCACTCGACCTAGGTGAGTGCAAGAAGTGGATCAGCCGTTCACCCGGCGCGTAAACCGGCCACGATGACGTTGGTGATCCGGTCTGCGACGTCCTCGCCGTATTCCTGGCCGCTCTTGCACACGACCAGCAATGCCTTGAGTTCGGCGACGCCGACGTCTGCTCGGGCGGCGCCGGCCTTTTGCGCAGCCACCAGCATCTCCCCCAGCACCTCCAGGAACTCCGCTTCGGCGCCGGGCGCCGCGGAGTCAAGGTCGATCCCGTACCGCGCCAGCGCCTCGACCATCCCGTGGTCGGCAGCACCGGAACGCACCATCTCGCGGAGGAATTCGAACAGCGCGGTGGACGGATCGGCGGCGAGCAGTTCCCGCCCTCGCGCCACGACCAGGCGGACCCGATCGCTGATGACCGCCTCGAACAAGGCTTCCTTGGTGGGGAAATGCCGATAGACGGTGCCGGCGCCGACGCCGGCCCGCCGCGCGATCTCATCGATCGGCACGGCCAGCCCCTGCTCGGCGAAAACCTCGTACGCCACCTGCAGCACCCGGGCGCGGTTGCGCGCGGCATCGGCCCGTAGCGGCCGGCAGCTCAGCACCACCTCGCACCCCTTCCGCGTTGACAAAGCGGGGCGCACGTTCCGTATAGTCGAAGAAACCGGGGCGCGCGCTCCGTTTAGCCATACTAATCGAGGAGTTCCGCATGGCCCCCTGGACTGCCGCCGACATTCCGGACCAAACCGGCCGCACCGCGGTCATCACCGGCGCCAACACCGGACTGGGCTACGAAACCGCACGCGCGCTCGCTGCCAAGGGCGCGCACGTGGTTCTCGCGGTCCGCAACCTCGACAAGGGCAAGGCCGCCGCCGACCTCATCGGGCGGCGCTACCCCGGGGCGGACGTCAGCGTGCAGGAACTCGACCTCACCTCGCTGGCGTCCATCCGCGCCGCCGCCGAGGAACTGCGCGCCCGTCACGACCGCATCGACCTGCTGATCAACAACGCCGGCGTGATGATGACGCCCAAGCAGACCACCCAGGACGGGTTCGAGCTGCAGTTCGGCACCAACCACCTCGGCCATTTCGCGCTCACCGGCCTGCTGCTGGACCGCGTGCTCGCCGCCCCGGCCTCCCGGGTGGTGACGGTTAGCAGCAACGGCCACCGGTTCGGACGCATGCGCTTCGACGATCTGCAGTCCGAGCGCAGCTACAACCGCACGGCGGCATACGGGCAGGCCAAGCTGGCCAACCTGCTGTTCACCTACGAACTGCGGAAGCGTCTGGCCGGCACCGACACCATCGCCACCGCCGCTCACCCCGGAAGCTCGGCCACCGAGCTGGGGCGCAATCTGCCCAAGATCGTCGAATGGGGTTTCGGCCTGACTGTGCAAGATGCCGAGATGGGTGCGCTGCCCACGCTGCGCGCCGCGACCGACCCGACGGTGCACGGCGGCCAGTATTACGGCCCCGGCGGACTGCTGCAGATGCGGGGCTATCCGAAGCTCGTCTCCTCCAACGGGCGGTCGCATGACGTCGCGGCGCAGAAGCGGTTGTGGGCGGTGTCCGAAGAATTGACAGGTGTGACCTACCCGCTCGGATGAGCGGCACAATGTAGCCATGTCGCTGCATGTGCCGCCCTATCCCCCGCCGCGGTACGACGGGGACGGCGACATCAGCGCCACCCTGCGCAAGGCCGACACCCCGGCCGACTTCGAAGTCGGCCCGGTCAAGTACACCTACCTGGCCACCGAGAAATCGACCGGCGGCGACTTCGGTCTGTACCGCGTCGACCTCGGCCCCAAGGCGGGTGGTCCCGGGCCGCATTTCCACAAGGCCATGTCGGAATCGTTCTTCGTGCTGTCCGGCCGGATCCAGTTGTTCGACGGCCGCGAGTGGACCGTCGGCGAGCAAGGCGACTACCTCTACGTCCCACCCGGTGGCATCCACGGTTTCGGGAACCAGTCCGACGAGCCTGCCTCGATCTTGATGTTGTTTGCTCCCGGCGCGCCCCGTGAGTTCTATTTCGAGGGGTTGCCCAAGCTCGGCGAGCTGACCGACGACGAACGCCGCGAGTTCTTCATTCGCAACGACAACTTCTTCCCGCCGCAGAACCCGGTCACGGAGCCCCCGCAGTCTCCCAGTTGAGGGGCGCCCCGGTGCCCGCCACGTACCACCGGCCGCCCGGGCCGTTGTACTCGATGTTCGACTTCGGTGCGTTGTATATCGCGTCTTCGTACCGGTACTCCAGCGTCGCCCGCGCGACTTCGGCGTTCTTGACCGTCAGGACGAGATCGATCTTGATCGGCGCCGTCTTGAGCTGTGCGGTGTTCACGACGAGCAGCGGACCAAAGCTGCCTTTGGGGTGGTAGGCCGTGACGTAGTCGCGCCGCAGGCTGGTGACGACGTTCGAGTCGGCCGGCACCAGAGTCACGAAACCAGAACTACCGTCGGACCCTTGCACGGCGAGTTGGGTGAAGCCGGTTTCGATCTTTCCGTTCGGCGGCGGGTTGGTCAGCGTGTAGGTGACGCCGTTCGCCTTGATTGCCCCGATCTGCAAATAGGTCCGGTTTTCCCGGATGTTGTCCGGCGTGTTGTAGGTGTCCTTGTAGTTGTCGGTGACCGGTTCGAGAACGGTCAACACACCAACCGCGGCGGCCTTGATGTCCAGCGACACGGTGGCATCGGTGCCGCTGAGGCCGCTGGTCGCGCCGGCCGAATCCCCGACCCGGTAGACGAACGACGCCGCACCGGTGTAGCCGGTCTCCGGGGTGACCGTCACACTGCCGTCGCCGTTGACCACCACACTGACGTGGTTACCCCCACCCCAAGACACGACCTTCAGCTTGTCGCCGTAGGCCGTATCGGGATCGATGTCGTTGCCCACCAACTGCGCGGCGGTCAACGTCAACGGGGTGTTCTTGGTGACCGTGAACGGACCGTCCGCCACCCCCGCGGGGCATCGTTGACCGGCGTGACAGTGATGCTGACGGTGGCATTGTTGGCACTGACCGCCCCAGCCGCATCCTTGACCTTGTAGGTGAACGACGCCGCGCCACTGTAATTGGCCGTCGGAGTGAACTTCACGCTGCCGTCACCATTGAGCGCCACCGTGCCATTGGTCGCCCCCGACACCGACGCCAACGACAACTTGTCCCCAGCATTGGGATCGGTGTCATTGCCCAACAACTGCGCAGCGGTGATCGTCTTGACCGTGTCCTCAGCAGTGGCGAAACCACTGTCATTGACCGCCGTCGGCGCCTGATTGGTGATGCTAACGACCTTCAACGTCACCACCGCATCGGTCGCCGTGACGCTGGTCGCCCCGGCAACATCTTTGACCCGATAAATGAACGACGCATCACCGGTATAACCGGCCTTCGGGGTGAACGTCACACTGCCGTCGGCATTGAGCTTGATCGACCCGTTGCTGGCACCACCCACCGAATTCACCTTCAGCTTGTCGCCGTAGGCCGTATCGGGATCGATGTCGTTGCCCACCAACTGCGCGGCGGTCAACGTCAACGGGGTGTTCTTGGTGACCGTGAACGGACCGTCCGCCACCCCCGCGGGGCATCGTTGACCGGCGTGACAGTGATGCTGACGGTGGCATTGTTGGCACTGACCGCCCCAGCCGCATCCTTGACCTTGTAGGTGAACGACGCCGCGCCACTGTAATTGGCCGTCGGAGTGAACTTCACGCTGCCGTCACCATTGAGCGCCACCGTGCCATTGGTCGCCCCCGACACCGACGCCAACGACAACTTGTCCCCAGCATTGGGATCGGTGTCATTGCCCAACAACTGCGCAGCGGTGATCGTCTTGACCGTGTCCTCAGCAGTGGCGAAACCACTGTCATTGACCGCCGTCGGCGCCTGATTGGTGATGCTAACGACCTTCAACGTCACCACCGCATCGGTCGCCGTGACGCTGGTCGCCCCGGCAACATCTTTGACCCGATAAATGAACGACGCATCACCGGTATAACCGGCCTTCGGGGTGAACGTCACACTGCCGTCGGCATTGAGCTTGATCGACCCGTTGCTGGCACCACCCACCGAATTCACCTTCAGCTTGTCGCCGTAGGCCGTATCGGGATCGATGTCGTTGCCCACCAACTGCGCGGCGGTCAACGTCAACGGGGTGTTCTTGGTGACCGTGAACGGACCGTCCGCCACCCCCGCGGGGCATCGTTGACCGGCGTGACAGTGATGCTGACGGTGGCATTGTTGGCACTGACCGCCCCAGCCGCATCCTTGACCTTGTAGGTGAACGACGCCGCGCCACTGTAATTGGCCGTCGGAGTGAACTTCACGCTGCCGTCACCATTGAGCGCCACCGTGCCATTGGTCGCCCCCGACACCGACGCCAACGACAACTTGTCCCCAGCATTGGGATCGGTGTCATTGCCCAACAACTGCGCAGCGGTGATCGTCTTGACCGTGTCCTCAGCAGTGGCGAAACCACTGTCATTGACCGCCGTCGGCGCCTGATTGGTCCGCGGCACGGCGGCGGACCGCTCCAAGCGTCTGGACCACGCCAGAAGTGCGGTGTCGAGCGGGTTAGTGGGCTCGGGCGACCCCGGCAGATCCGGCGCGGGGTTACTGACCATACGCGCGGGCCGTGCCAGTCGGTCGGCCACCGCGACTCGCTGAGCCGCCGGTCCGGCCTGCCGCGAACGGGCCGCAGCGGCGGCTGTCGACTGCCGTCCCTGCGGGTTGTGACCTCCGACCCCGGCGTGCGTCGCCGGTTTCGATGAGGCTCCGCCCGAATCGTCCGCGGACGCAACGGCGCATCCCTGCCCGATGGCGGTTCCGATTCCAAGCGCCACCGCCAGCGCGCCTACCCGACCGATATACCGTGCGTACGTCACTGGCAGACTCCTAGCCGTATGGCCTGGACACCTTGTTGTGAAGAGGCTTGGGGAATGGTAGGAGCAACCTGTACGAAAAAGACCGCGTAGTCGACTACTCGATTTTCGCTCCCGTCAATACTTACGGTCTGGTCACCGCTCCTGTTGCGCCCGCCCCGGCAAGCACCACAGAGTGCGTCCTCGACAACGACAACTTGTTGGTCTGACGACACGCCGGATCGAAGTGCGCGGGCGGATCTGCTTGCACTAGAGTCCATCTCGACCGAGAGGAGTCCCAGGGGTGCGGGCAGTTGATGCGCCCAGCACCCAGGCGTTACGGGGCTGGCAGCGACGGGCGTTGGTCAAGTATCTGGCCGCCAAGCCGCGCGACTTTCTCGCTGTCGCGACCCCCGGCGCCGGCAAGACCACCTTCGCCCTGCGCATCGTCGCCGAGCTCCTCGCCGAGGGCACCGTCGAAGCGGTCACCATCGTCGTCCCCACCGAGCACCTCAAGGTCCAGTGGGCGCAGGCCGCGGCACGACACGGGATTGCCCTCGACCCCAAGTTCTCCAACTCGAATTCGCAGACCTCCGCGGAGTATCACGGCGTCGTGGTCACCTACGCCCAGGTTGCCAGCCACCCCACCCGGCACCGGGTGCGCACCGAGAACCGCAAGACGCTCGTCGTCTTCGATGAGATCCACCACGGCGGTGACGCCAAGACGTGGGGCGACGCGATCCGGGAGGCGTTCGACGACGCGACCCGGCGGCTGGCGCTGACCGGGACACCGTTCCGCAGCGACGACAGCCCGATCCCGTTCGTCAACTACGAGGTCGGGCCGGACGGCTTCGCCCGCTCGTCCGCCGACCACACGTACGGCTATTCCGACGCGCTGGCCGACGGCGTGGTGCGCCCGGTCATGTTCATGGCGTACTCCGGCGAGGCTCGCTGGCGCGACAGTGCCGGCGAGGAGCACGCGGCGCGCCTCGGCGAGCCGCTGACCGCCGAGCAGACCGCGCGGGCGTGGAAGACCGCGCTCAACCCGGCCGGTGAGTGGATGCCCGCGGTGATCGCCGCGGCGGACACCCGGCTGCGCGGGCTTCGCCAGCACGTGCCCGACGCCGGCGGCATGATCATCGCCTCCGATCAGACCGCCGCCCGCGCGTACGCCGACCTGCTGCTCAAGATCACCGGCGAGGCCCCCACCGTCGTGCTCTCCGATGACAAGGGTGCCTCGGATCGCATCTCGCAGTTCTCGGAGAGCACATCGCGCTGGCTGGTCGCGGTGCGGATGGTGTCCGAAGGTGTCGACGTGCCGCGCCTGGCGGTCGGCGTTTACGCCACCAGCGCCTCGACTCCGCTGTTCTTCGCCCAGGCGATCGGCCGGTTCGTGCGCTCCCGGCGACCCGGTGAGACCGCCTGCATCTTCTTGCCGTCGGTGCCCAACCTGCTGATGCTCGCCAGCGAGATGGAAGCTCAGCGCAATCACGTGCTGGGCAAGCCGCACCGGGAGAACCTCGACGACGATCCGCTCGAGGCGGAGCTGGCCAAGCAGAACCGCGACGAGCCCGACGAGGGCGACAACAAGATCGAGTATCTGGGCGCCGACGCCGAGCTCGATCAGGTCATCTTCGACGGGTCCTCGTTCGGAACCGCGACGCCGGCCGGCAGTGACGAGGAGGCCGATTACCTCGGCATTCCCGGCCTGCTCGACGCAGAGTCCATGCGAGATCTGTTGCGGCGCAGGCAAGAAGAGCAGATCGAGAAGCGGACCGCCAGCGGTGAGGTGCCGCGGCTGACCACGCACGGTCAGCTGCGGGATCTGCGCCGCGAACTCAACGCCCTGGTATCACTGGCCCACCACCGCACCGGCAAGACCCACGGCCAGATCCACAACGAACTGCGCCGGGTCTGCGGCGGTCCGCCGGTGGCCGCAGCCACCACCGATCAGCTCAAGGCCCGCATCGAAGCCGTTCGGAGCCTCACCTCGTCCTAAACCGGCTACGCTGCCGCCATGACGCCAGCCGGCCTGTCTGGAATCCCCACGGCGCCAGGGCGTCTGCCGCTGATCGGTCACGCCCACATGGTCACGGGTGATCCCCGGGAGTTGCTGCTGCGCGCCGCCGGCATCGGTCCCATCGTCCGGGTGTATCTGGGGCCGAGGGCCTCCTACCTGCTGACCACCCCGGAGCTGATCCGCGACGTCAGCCTCGGCCGGGCGGGCGCGTTCCACCGCGAGCCGATGCGCGAGGCCATCCACGAATTGGTCAGCGGCGCGACCAATGTACTCAGTGGGCCCGAACACGATCTGCGGCGCCGACTGATCGCCCCGGTGTTTCGGCAACGCCGTCTCAACGAATACGGGCTCACGGTCGCGGCGATCGCCGATGACTGGTCGGGCTCACTGGTCGGGGGCGCCCAGGCCGACTTGCGGGCCAGCGTGCATCAGCTGGTGATGCGCACCATGCTGGCAACCCTGTTCCGCGCCCAATCAGACGCCGACGAGATCGACGTCATCCGCGAGCGAACCCCTTGGCTGCTCAGCGAAGTCATCATTCGCGGCGCACTGCCCAAGACCGCGAGGCAGTTGCGGCTGCTGGCCAACCGCCGATTCATCTCCGATTCCAGGCGGGTCCGTTCCGCGCTGCGGTCACTCATCGAACGCCGGCGCGACGCACCCGATGAAGGCGACATGCTGTCGGCACTTCTGCATCACGTCGACGAGGAGACCGGCGCGACGCTGTCCGATGACAATCTCGTCGACGAACTACTGCTGGCACTGGCGGCGAGCATCGGATCGCAGTCGTCGATGTTCTCCTGGCTCATCTACGAGACGAGCCGTGCGCCCGACATCGCCGCGAGGATCCGCGATGAACTGGACTCCGTAGTCGGTTCTCGCCCAGTGGAAGTGGGCGATGTACCCGGATTACGCTACTTGCGCAACGTCCTCACCGAAACGCTGCGGCTGTGGGCGCCGTGGATCAGCATCCTCACCGCCGACGGGCCGGTACGTATCGGATCGGCGGAGTTCGGCGATGGCACCAACATCTTGTTCAGCCCATTGATGATCCATCTGCAGGACCGGTACTTCCCGCACGCCTCGACCTTCGACCCCGACCGCTGGGAGTCCGACTCAGCGGACCGTGACGTCATGATGGCGTTCGGTTTGGGTCAGCGGCATTGCCCCGGAAGTCAATTCGCGTTGTTGTCGATCACGCTGCAGGCGGCGGCATTGTTTTCGCGATGGGACATCCGGCTGCCTTCCGGCTTTCAGGTCAAGCCGCAGGCCAAGGACTTCGTGCTGTCGCCGGCGTCGCTTCCGGTGGTGTTCTCGCCCCGCACGCCCGGCTAGCGGGCCGCGGTCTTCTCCACGATGTCGCAGACCCGCGGCACGCCGTCTCCGGTGGCCTGCAGGCGCGCGCCGAATGCCTCTGCCCGAGAGCGCATCTGCTGGTTCAGGATCGCATCGATGCCTGCGCCGAGGGTGTCGGCCCGCAACTTGGTGAACGGCACATGGGCGCCGACCCCAAGCTTTTCGACCTGGTGTCCCCACACCGGCTGATCGAACGACACCGAGCACACCAGCGTCGGCAGCCCGGCCCGCAGGCTTTCGAAGAGGGTGCCGATGCCACCGTGGTGGACGGCCGCCTTGCAGTGCGGGAAGACCAGGTCGTGAGCCAGCGCATCGACGACCTTCACGTTGTCCGAGGTGTTCCGCAGTTCGGGGCGCAGGTGGGCGCCACCGACGCTGACCAGCGCCCGCTCGCCGGTTCTTTCGCAGATGCGCTCGATCATGCCGAGCACCGACCCGAAATCCAGAATGGGCATGCTGCCGAACCCGAAGAAGATCGGCGGTGTGCCGCCGTCCATCCACTGGAGCACCTCGGCGTGGTCTTCGGCCGACTCACCGATCGCCGCCCGGGCCGACTGCGGCAACCACAGGAAACCGACCATCGGCCGCGACGAGCCCCACTCCTCGGCCAGGCCCGGCACGAACGCCGGATCGTACATCTGCAACTCGGGAACATTGCGCCCCGCGAGAATCGATTCCGTACTGGCCCACGATCGCGGCAAGTCGAGCTTGCCGCGAAGGTTGTTGAGGTACTTGCCGAACACCACGGTCCGCAGTCGCTCGATCGCGGACCACGCCACGCGGTTGAAAACGCCGGGCACCGCCCAGTTGGCCGGCACCGAGCCCGGCGGGGCGTACAGACTGTTCTTGCGGCACGGGTAGGTGTGCAGTGTCACCATCGGAATGCACAGGGCCTCAGACACGATCGCCGACCGGTCCTCACTGAAGGTGGTACAGACGATCATCTCCGCGCCACTGGAGATGTCGATCAGCTCGTCGTCCATCCGGTCGGCGTATTCCGACATCTGCTTGGACACCATCGACATCAGCTTGAACGTGCTGCCCGCCGCCAAGGCCTTCTGGCCCTCCGGAGAGGAATACAACGCATGGACGTCAGGGCCGAATTGGCGCGCGGTCAAACCGGCTTTGGCGACGAAGTCGACGAAATTCGGTGGCGCCCCGATGATCACGTCATGGCCGCGACGCTCGAGTTCCAGACCGAGCGCCACGCCGGGCTGAACGTCCCCGCGACTGCCGACCAGCGGTATGAGGATCCGCACTCTCGAGCCCCTTTCTAGTGGTAGACCAAACCCTGGCCGACGATGGCGAGGTAGAACACGATCACGAAAAGCATTGGTAATCCACGCGGGTGGACCTCGACCCGCCGCACGAAGAAGATCCACGCCGACAGGCACGGCAACACCGCCGCGGCGGCGGGCAGCCAGGCAATCGGCCACCAGTGTCCGGCCCAACTCCACGGCGAGGTGAGTAGCACCTCCACCAGCACGGCCGATACTCCGAGAATCAGAACCATGCCACCGCTCGCGGTCGGCCCGATGACCCGAGAGTACGACCGCAGGTCATCTGCCGCTGCGGTCCGGGTCGTCTTGCGCGCCAACTCCACATGCAGGAATGCGGTGGTGAATACCAGCAGGACGGCGACCAGCTGCCCCCAGGACGCATCTCCGACACCCGGCCGGCCCGTCATCGCGAAACCCGTTGCCAGGAACTGTGCGGGGCATGCGGCCGCCAGGTTCACCAGCGGACTGTCGCGTACCACCGGAACCCGCGATTCCAACCACCACAGGACAAGGCTGTAGCCGAGGATGAGCGCCACGAGCACAACCGTCCACACCGAGACCGTCGCCGCCAGCAGTACGGCCACCGCGGCAGCCGGGACCATCGCGATCCGCAACTCCCGGGTGCTGATTCGGCCTTGAACCAGAGGCCGGTCCGGGTTGTAGACCCTGTCGTAATCCAGATCCTTCTGGTCGTCGACCATACGCAGGAAGGCACCGGCGGCGTTGAGTGCCAGGATCTTCAGCGCGGTATCCCAAGCTGGCTGCCACGGGCCGGACGACTGCCCGACGACCACGACCATGCACTCGACCGCGATCACCCACAGCGCCAGGTAGACGGGATAGACCGGCAGGCATCGTTCGACCAGGAATGCGCCGATGCCGCCAGTCCGCCGCAGGACCGTCATTCCATGAATGCCAGTTCGATGGTGGCCCTGGTCTGACCCGACTGCGTGATGTCACCACGGAACGTCAGCGGGTCGGCACCATCGCGAGTCATCGACACCGTGCTCACCGAATCCATTTCGGCGAATGACTGAAATCCGATCTTCAGCCACGACGGACCTACGAGGTCTTCCACACGCGGATCGGCGATCACCAGGGAAAGCTGGCGGGCGGCCTCGATGATGAGTCCGCCGGGAAGATGGTCGAGGGGATGGTCGAAGAGCGTCGCGTGACTGATGTCCACCACGAGCGGCGCGCTCGCCGCGCCACTCTCAGCCGCGTGGACGGGGGCACCGATCACCACGTTCGCCATCCGCGTCCGGCCGACCGACCGGGGTTCGGCCGGGGCGGCTGCGGCCCCGGGTCCCAGCTCGCACCAGCCCGCAGTCGGTCCCATTTCTCCAACGGCATCCAGTTGAACGCGGCCGACAGTTCCATCGTCTTGGTGCCGTCATGGGCCACGACGGCACGGACCTCGAGACCGTGCACCGCGTCGTGGCCGTCACGACGGAACTCCTTCTGCACCGCCATGTTCAGTTCCAAATCCAGCATGTCGGCACCGCACGCCAGATGGTCGAAGTCGACCACGGCCAGTTCGTACAGCCGCACGGTATGCCGGGCGTCCGGTGGTGCGTCGTAGAAAAGATGGCTGCCCGCGATGCATGCCTGCCGGAACGCCTCCAGGACGAGGAGCGGATCGTAGTACGAACCCTGCCGCCCCAGCCCGTCGGAGTGAAAGCTGTGCAGGCGTGGCAGTTGGGCATGCGCTGTCCAGGTGTCCCCCTGGCCGCCCATCGAGGTGACCAGAACTTCGGATACCGCGCGTTTGTGCACTAGTTCTCGGCGGATGGTCTGAGAATAGTTCTCCCCGTTCATATCCCGTCACTTCCCTGTCGGTGCATCGGAAGATAGGAGGACTCGATCACGATCCGGAACCACGGATCGACGTCGATGCCTCGTTTCTCTGCATCCACCAATGCGGCCAGCCATTCCTCACCGGTACGGGGTCGATCCCATACATCGACCCCACCAAGGCCCTGCCAGACGGCGTCCTGCGCGGCGGTGAGGTCACCGCTTCTCAGGTCAAGGCCGGACTCGATACCGTCGACGATGCGGACGGCATCTGCTGTTGCGTCGGCGCCGTTGACGCAAGCGGAAATCACGGCGCTCAGTTGCGGATCGGGAAAGTAGATACTCATTTCCCGCAACACATCGTCAGGGTCGTCGGGGGTATGAACTTTGTTCAGCAGATAGGTTCCGGCCGCCAGCGCATGCCGTAGGTGGTGGGGCTGGCGCTGCTCGGGGTCGGCGGGGCCCTTGTCCGCCGTGAGCCGAACCGACACCGGTTGCTCACCGTCAGGATGGCCGACGACGAGAACCAGCGATGGTGACAGCCCGGCGAGACGGTCCGCAACCCGGCGACGCTCGGCGGTGGCGCGGTGCCAGTTGAAGTACCACAACGCCCGTAGATGCAGATACGTCAGCTGCACCGAATACGCCCCCACGATGCGATAACCGTGATCGAGCAGCCAGGTGATGGCTGATCCCATCGCTGCGGTGACGGCCGCATCGGGCTTGAGCAGCATCAGCGCATGCTCCTGGGCGAACGTGTCACGATCGATGTTCATCGCCGCGAGCGCATCGCACGTCTCGATGAAGTAGGTGTCCGAGTCATACCTGCTGCCGGTGCGGATCATGCGGAACTCCTCGTGGCCTGCAGTCGGGCCAGAACCTCGGCGACCGATGGCTCCGGCCGGCCCAAATAGCCGGTGCGCAAACAGGAGTCCAGGAGGCGCCGGAAGTAACCGGGACCGATGGCAGGCGGCGTGACACCGAGTCGCTCGCGGGTGTTGGTGCTGTCGAACTCCAGGCGCCGCCGCAGGTAGCTCGTATAGAGGATCCCGACCTTGTCGAAGTAGCGGCGCTCGATCTCATCGAGATCAGACTCGCTGAACGTGCTGGGCGGTACGAAATCAGGAATACAGAACGACGGATACTCGGCGAGGACGTCGGAGACGGTGCGCAGCGACAGGGCATTGGCGCCCACCGCATGGAATGTCCGTTCGATGTTGTCGTCGAACTTCTCGACGGCGGCCGCGATGACGTCGGCGACATGGCCGATCGGAACCAGTCCCAGTGTCGCGGAATAGTTTCCGGGCAGCGTCCGCAGCCTGCCCTCGACGATCACCTTGAGCAGCTGGTAGATGTGCTTGTAGACGCCGGTGTTCCCGGTACGGTATTCGCCGGTCACGATGCCCGGCCGGATGACCACCGACCGGAGTCCGGCTGCGGCGACCAGTTGTTCGGCCCGATACTTGCTCTGTTCGTAGGCGTTGCTGAACCGCTGACCGATATCGAGCTGGTCCTCGTAGAAGACCCCTTCGGTCTCGCCGCAGACATAGGTGGTACTCACGTAGACCAGGCCGGCATCCAAGCGGCGCGCCAAGGCCAGTGCATGGGCTGTCCCGTCGACGTTGATCTCGGTGTAGCGCTGCTCCGGCAGCCCGAAGTCGGTGACCGCGGCGGAATGCACCACCAGGTCGACCTCGTTCGCGAGTTCCGACACGGTCTGCTGGTCGAGGCCGAAGTCTTCGCTGCGGACATCACCGCTCAGCATTCGTCCGGCGGCGACCGGACGATCGTGTGTCAGCGCGATCACGGTGTACCCGCGCCGCGACAGGCGAGCGATGACACCGGCGCCGACGTGTCCGGCGGCACCCGTGACCAACACTGTCCTGCTCATGTCGATTCCTTTTGGGCTGCAACGAGATTCACCAGATCGCCCACGGTCGAGACGCCGGCGAGCATCTCGTGGTCGAGTTGCGGCAGCTCGAAGGCGCGCTCGACGGCGATCGACAGCTCGAGCAGCCGCAGTGAGGTGTATCCGAGATCACCGATCAGGGCGCTGCTCAGCTCCGGCTCGCCGGCCGTGTCGGGGGCCATCGCCGCGACCAGCGCCAGGACCTCATCACCGATGTCGCTCATGGCGTCGGCCTCGCCGCGGGTTGGGCTCCGCCGGTGGTCAGCAGATCGCGGATCTCGTCGAGTTCGACGTAGGCATCGAAGTATCCGCCCATCCGCAGCCAGTGATACCCGTACCGGATGGTGCGCTGCCACTCCTCCCTGGACGTGAACGACGAGGGGAAGTTCTCGCCGCAGGTGACTTTGCGCACCTGGGCGACGAACGCATCGAGTTCCTGGTGTATCGAGCGCGCGCCGTCCTCATCGGCGATGGAGAGCTCGATGAGGCCGCGGGCGGCCTGCGCCAACTGGGGATGCTCAGGTACCAGCATGTCCAGCCTGCTGACCAGCACCGGGTCGGCAGGCAGCGGCGTGATTCCCCAGGCGCTGGCCAGGATTCGAACCGCCATGATCACTATCCGCCGTCCGCACAGCGCGGCGACCTGCCACTGTCCGTCCTTGACCGCACCGCTGAAATCTTCGCGGGCGTTCTCGAGCACCATGTTGGCCAGCAGCAGCGCTCCAGCGCATTCCGCGAAAGACTTTGCGCCTAGCGGGGATCGGACGATGCCGCGGTCGGTGACGACACCATCGATCGTGACCACCGGGCGCTGGTTGGATGGCGGCGGTGTGAGCGGCCGGCCCGGCGTGCACATCGCCGCCGCCGGTGCGATCGCTGCCCCGCCGCGCCAGGCCAGCCCGACGAGGCCGTGTTCGACGAACAGCTGAATATGTTGCAGGGCAGCCTCGGTGGTGGCGATGGACTCACCGAAGATCACCTTCCGCCACGACCTCGCGCAGTCGGCGGACAGTACGAACACATCGGCTTTGTCGCGCACGACGTGGGTGGCGGTTCCGATGGGCCAGGTGGTGACTCCGGGCATCCGCCGTAGGACGACGTTCGCGGGATCGAGGGTGATTCTCGGGCCGCCCAATCGCACGGCCAGTGCCAGCGCCCGCTCGACGAGGTCCCCTCCTGAATCCGGTGTGGCCGGTGTCCCGTCGAGGGCTTGGTAGTCATTCAGCAGCGCGGCGACCGTCGCGTCGGCGTCACGCGCGAGCCGAGTGATCTGCTCCGGCAGCCATTTGATCTCGATGTAGCCCTCACCGCGCGCGGCGAGGAATGCTTTCATCTGCTGCGCCACACCTTCTCGTGCCCACCGGACCGCCTCGAAGTCGTCGCCGAGCAGCGCCAGCGCAACGGCATGTCGCAGGCATCCGTTGGCCCGCCGGCGCCACCACGAGCTGAGCAGGGTGGTGAGCTCGTCGTAGGAGACGATGTCGAGGAGCTGCGCGTAGTCAGACCCGACGTACAGCGGGATGCCGCGCAGGAACCGCTGAACCCTGTTGAGGAGGTCCTCGGACATCCCGGACACCGAACCCGTGTCGATCGCCCGTCTGACCTTCAGTAGCCGTTCACGGATCTGCTCGTGCGATTGGGCTCGAACCTCCACCCGGCGACCGTCGACGAACACGACCGTGGGCATCACTGCCTGTTTGGCCGCGCCGGGCACCGCCAGCAGGAAATCGATGTCCGAGCCTTCATTGCCGAATCCTTCGGCGAGCGACCCCTCGAAGTGCACTGTCGCATCATCGGGAATCACGGCGAGCTCGCGGGTCTTCTCGAACAGTGCGCGGATCCGTTGGAGCCCCTGAACGTCTCGATTCGCATCGCCGGTGGCGAGCAATCGAGCCCTGGTGAATCGGCCCGCGCGCCACTGCTGCCACAGGTGCGCCCGACGCGGCTTGCCGCTCGACGTCCGGGACAGCGTTCCGCGCGGTGTGCTGATCAGCCACAGCGGGGCGTCCTCGCCGACGTTCGCCTGCAGGGATCTGACTGCGGCGGTGATCATCTCGGGCGTCACCTTCATGTGTTCGATGAACACCGCGACCCCGGGGCGTTCGGCCTCGTTGACCGCGACGGTGACGACGCGGCTCGGCGCAATTCCCAGCGCACCCGCTGTCGTCACATCCAGGTCCTCGGTGAAGACGCTGCGTCCGTTGATCTTCAGGCTCGTCCCCATCCGGCCCAAGACGTGCAGTTGGCCGTCCAGCAGGAATCCGGCGTCACCGGTGCGCAGCTCGTCACCGACGAACCGTGTTGTACCGTCGCAATCTCCGTGGTATCCCTGCGCCACCGACGGCCCGGACAGGACGATCTCGCCCAACATCCCATCGGGCAGTCGGTCACCGGACTCATCGGCGATCCAGACCGCATGTCCCGGTGCGGCCCTGCCGACCGACACCACCCAATCGCCGCCGGTGTCGGCGGTGATATCGCCTGTCACACGCGCGAGCACGCGAACCGGGTGACCGTGACGCAGCGCGGTCCGGTCCACCCGAACCATCCGGTGCGGCTCGCCCAGCCGGTGCGAGGTGGCGAACAGCGTGTGCTCGGCAAGACCGTACGAGGGCATGAAGGCATCCGGGGAGAAACCATGGCCTGCAGTCAGTTCGGTGAACGCCCGCAGATGTGCCGGGTTGATGGGCTCTGCCCCGACCACCAGCGTCCGCAGCTCCGACAGATCGATGTCGCCGAGATCATCCGGCGTGAGCCTCGTGCTGGTGTAGACCAGCCCGAACGACGGGGATGCGGTGTGCTGCGAGGTGGCGGCGGCTTTCAGCCACCGCAGTGGGTCACGGATGAACTGGTCGGGGCGCATCAGTTGCAGATGTCGCTGCCGCGTCATGGCCTGGAAGAGCACGCCGATCAGCCCCATGTCGTGATAGAGCGGAAGCCAGGAGACACCGACCTGGCCGTCGGCCATCCCGCAGAGTTCTTCCATCACATTGAGGTTGGTCGCCAGGCTGCGCCAGCTGATGCTGGCACCGCGCGGTGCGCTCGTCGAACCCGAGGTCATCTGCAGCAGCACGGCGGGAGCGGGCTCGGCGAGCTCGTCCAACAGTTCGCACTCCGGAACCTGATCAATCGCAATTAATTTGGGCTCGCGGGCAAGGCCGGTTTTCGCACGTCGCGCCAGCTCGGCGAAGGCGGACGAGGCCACGATCGCGTTGCAGCCCGATGCCCCGAGGATGCCGTGCAGGTGCGCGGTGTACTGATCCGGCGGTTGGAACATCGGCGGCACGATCGGGGTGAGTGTGGCACCCGCGGCCAGCACTGCGAACATCGTCGACAAGCACAGATCGGAGGTCGGCATCAACACGCTGACGACGTCACCCGGCCGGACACCGTCGTCGGCCAGCCGGCGCGCGATGCGTCGCGCGTTGTCGGCCAGCACGCGGTAGGTGACGAAGTCCCAGCCGTTCTTGTCATTGGCCAGGTGGATCCCGGTGTGGTCCCGTGGCTCCATCAACCAGCCGCGGATGCGGTCGACGTCGTTCATGGTCGGGGCTCTTCCAACAGGACCACCCGCCCGCTGGCACCATCGACGCTCACCGTCATTCCGGTGCGAACCGCCTCGGTCAGGCCGTCGATCTGCACGACGGTCGGCACTCCGAGTTCGCGGGCAATGATCGCCACGTGGGTAAGTGGGGACGCCCGCTCGATGAGGAGCGCGGATGCGAACGGCAGGGCCGACGCCCAGCCGGGATCGGTCCGGTAGGCCACCAGGATGCCGCTGGAGAAGTCCTGCGGCTTCTCGACCACGACAGCGCGGCCGGTCACCACACCCGGGCTGGACGGCGTCCCGGTGAGTACCGTTCCGGCGGGCGCATGTGTTGACTCTTCCGCGAGCCGCCAGCCGGCCTGCGTCAGCTCGCGCTCTGAGTAGTCAGATCCTGTCGTGGTGAACCGGGCGGGCGCAGCGAAGCGTGAGTAGCTGTCCTGCAACAGCTTTCGGCGGCGAATCGCGGATTGGGCGGCGACCGTGGTCATTGTGCCCTCGTACAGATCGAACAATTCGTCGATGCGCAACAGGAAGACGTCGGACCGATGCTGAATCGTTCCCCGTCGCTCCAACTCCCGACCCATCACCCCCACAAGTGATTTCAGGATGCCGAAGCCCTGGGTGCGGCAGAAGCGCAGGTGCTCGCGGTGCGTCGCCGCCCGTTGGACCTTTCGGCGCAACGCATCGAACACTTTTCGGCTCCGGCCGCGCAGGTGCGCATCGAGGTACTCCTCGACCGAGCTCCCGGTGTGCTCGCGCTGCCCGGCGGTGTCCATCCGCAGCAGATGAAAGATCCCGGCGGGATCTTGGCGCAGGTCGGGTGTTTCGAGCTTGAGTTCGTCCAGACACCGATAACCGAAGCGGTCGATGTACGTCTCGATCTTGGAATGCAGCTCCTGCCAAATCGACTCGCCTTCGTCGTCGGCGCGCTCGGCGAGGTGCGCGTACGCAGCCGAGGGCTCGGCTGACGCGATGAACTCATCGAGGTCGGGGTGTTCCCGGACGAACGCGGCGATGTCGGCCAGTTCCCTGGCCGGCTCGACGGAGATCACGTCAGGCTCGGGGTTGACGACGGCGAACTGGACCCACTCCGGCGCACCCCGCAGGAACACTTTCGTGAGGACGGCCAGCGAGCCGACCATGGTCAGCAACATGGCGTCGAGCACCATCATCGGGCCCCACAGATCGGCGACTTCGTCGTAGATCTGGCGAAACATCCGGTATGCCGACGGTCCGTCCATCGCCGATACGTCCATCAGGCCGTGGCGATCGATGAAGTCGACGAACGTTTCGTCGAAGTCGTCGATCATGGCATCGACGGATCTGATGCTGCGCAAGTAGGAGATCGTCGTGCGGCCCCGCGATACCGCCTTCTCGACAGGATTCGCAAAGGTGAACGGACGCAACTGAGTTGCTGTCTTACGGTCGAGTGGTTCGCTGACGCCCAGCGCGACTTCCAGGACCCGTCGATTCAGTGGATATCCGGGCGCGATGCCCACCATCCGGTACCAGTGCAGCAGGTTGTAGTAGACGTGGCCGTGGAACTGGCCGAGCATCACCGGCAGCCACGACTCCATCTGTTCGAGCTGCGCGGGTGGGACTTTCAGGCTGCGGGCGTATGCCCGATAAACGTCGCCGTACAGTTTGCGTGCCGTGGTGAAGGTCAGTGGCGAGGTGACACCGGCGAAGCTCTCGATGATGTTGGAGTTGTCCCAGATTCGGACCCCGTCGGTGGATTCACCGAAATGTTCTGCTGCGAGGTCGAACTCGCGATCAAGGGTGGTGACCGGTCTGGATTGCAGGATCCAGGTGCCGGTGTTGTCGCACGCCCATTCGACATCCTGCGGGCAGCCGAAATGCTGTTCGAGCCGAATTCCCAAGTCCACCAGCGTGGCACGCAGTGCAGGGCCGACGCTGGTTTCCTGCCGGCGCTCGAGCGGCACGCCGACGGTGGCGACTCCGCCGCCTGCGGCGCCTACCATCATCTCACTCTTCGCCGATACCATCTCGTCGAGGATTCGGCCGGTGTCCTTGTCGATGCTCACCGAGTCCGAATCGACGGCGCCGGAGACCAGACCTTCACCAAGGCCCAGTACACCGTTGATCACCAGCCGGTCTGGCGAACCCGTGAGCGGGTCGACGGTGAACATCACCCCGCTGCTGCGGGGCGTCAGCGATCGCTGGATCACGACCGCAAGGGCGACATCGCCGAAGTCGAGCCCGCGGACGTGGCGGTACTGGGTGGCCCGTTGAGAGAAGGCCGACGCCCAGCAACGCCGCACCGCGTCTTCGGTGGAATCGAGCCCGGCCACATTCAAGAACGTGTCGAACAGTCCCGCAAACGAATCCCGGTCACCGTCTTCTTGTCGTCCCGACGAACGAACAGCGACAGTTTCGGCGCCCACATAATCGAGCGCCGCCGCAATGGCGTCCCGAATGTCGGCCGGCATGGCCAATTCGCACAGCGCGGTTTCGGCGACCGCTGCCTCGGCAAGACGTTCGGCCAACGAGAGCGGTGCTGGGCTGATGCTCACGCCGGCGGCCGCACAGGCTTTCTCGAACGCTTCGGTGCCGAGGATGGCCCACCGTGGAACAGGGAAACCGGCGGCCGAGAGGTCGCACAGGTTGCGCGCTTTTCCACCGGCCAGTAGTCGCAACTGCTCGTCGGATTCTTGCCCGGTCAGGAGGATCGGCACCGCGCGCCCTTCGTGTCAGTTCCGCGATATCTCAAGCGTTGAGATCGGGTGCCGACGCTAGGGATCCAGTTCCGCTACCGGTTCCAAGTTTCGAAAGTATTGAATTCAACTGTGGCATGACCGTTCCCCCGACAGGTAAAGCCCATGGCCCCTTTCGGCACCACCGATGGCTGAATGCTTACCACACGGAGTGGCACGTCGGCAGGGAGACGCAGCAAATTTACATGCACGTCGCGCCGGGCTCTGTCGTCGAGCGCGTGGGCGGTCAGCGAGGCCCTGTCGAGGCGGTCAGCCGCCTCATCCCCTGTCGATGGCCAGCTTGCCCAGATTCGCCAGCGAATTATCGAGGTGGGAGACGGGGAACGGCGGGAAGACGATGTTCTTACGGATCTCCGGGGTGGCACCCGACCAGTCATAGGTCAGCGTCACCCGAGTCTGCTCGTCGCCGAGGGGCTCGAGGTCGTAACGCCATGTCCAGCCGCCGAGTTCGATGTTGCCGTCCTCGGCCAGCCCACCCGGCGCCCAGCCGATCACCCGGTCGGGCTCGAGCACGGTGACCTGGTTGGCCATCTCGTAGTGCTTGTCGGGATGGTTGTCGTGGTACATCGCGATCCGGAAGATCTGTCCGGCTTCGGTCAGTTCCCGGCCGTCGTCCAGCGGTTCCCGGACCCAGCCGGTGCCGTCGATGTGCTGGTGGGTGCTCGGGTCGGCGAGCACCCCGAATACGGCGGTAGCGGGTGCGTCGATGGTGGTGTTCACAATCAGAATTTCGGTCATAGTCAGACAGACCCGGGCGAGCAAGAAAACTCATCGCCGCCGAGCGTCACACCAGCGTCGCGCTCGACGTCGACGGTGACTCTGGAGTGACGTTGGGCGCAAGCGGGGCCTTGGTTACAGCCCGAGCAACTCCGGCAGCACGGCGACCGAGTCGATGACGTGGTTGGGCTGCATCGCAAATTCGTCTGCAGCCCAACGGTCCAGAGTGTCTTGACGGAACTTGCCGGTGCGCACCAGCACACCGGTCATCCCGACCACCTGGGCGGCCAGAACGTCGTTGTTGAGGTCGTCGCCGACCATGTACATCTCATCGGGATCGACGCCGAGGCGGGCCGCGGAGGCCAGAAAGCCTGCGGGCGCGGGCTTGCCGACACCGGTGGCCTTACGCCCGGAGGTCTCCTCCATGCCGATCAGGTACATGCCGGTGTCGATGCGCAGACCTTCGGTGGTGGTCCACGCGGTGCTGCGGTGCATGGCCACCACCGGCACGCCCTGGGCCATCCACTCGTACACCCGGCTCAATGTGCGGTGGCTGTACTCCGGACCGGCGCCGCCGAGCAGGATGACGTCGGGGGCGTCGAAAGCGGCACCGTCGTACTCCTCTGAGTCGACGATGTCGATACCCGGCATGTCGTCGTTGATCCGGCCGTTGTTGACCAGCAGGCAGTGGGCATCGGGATAGTTGGCCCGGACATAGTCTGCGGTCAGCGCCGCCGCGGTGATCACCTCGTCGGGCCGGACATCCATTCCGGCGTCGCACAATGCCGCCGCGATCTGCCCTCGGGTGCGGGTGGTGGTGTTGGTCAGATAGGACCGCGCGATCTGGTGGTCGGCCAGCACCGCCAGCGCCTCGGCGGCACCGGGGATCGGCGTCCACGAGGTCACCAAGACGCCATCGATGTCGAACAGCACCCCACCGATAGCCATACGGCGACAGTAAACGGCCACCGATTGTCCGCAACTTGGGCCGTCTATCGTCGTGCCATGAGCGCACAGAAGTGGACCGAGGCGGACGTCCCCGACCAAAGCGGACGCATTGCGATCGTGACCGGCTCCAATACGGGGCTCGGATTCGACACGGCCCGGGTGCTGGCACAGCACGGGGCCCAGGTGGTGATGGCGGTCCGCGACACCGCCAAGGGTGACGCGGCGGCCGCCGAGATCCGGCGAGCCGCACCCGGCGCCGAGGTGACGGTGCACAAGCTGGATCTGGGCTCGCTGGCATCGGTGCGGGAAGCAGCGGCCGAGCTGGGCAGCGCCTATCCCCGGATCGATCTGCTCATCAACAACGCCGGGGTGATGTACCCGCCGAAGCAGACCACTGCCGACGGCTTCGAATTGCAGTTCGGCACAAACCATCTGGGCCACTTCGCGCTCACCGGACTGTTGCTGAACAATCTGCTGGGAGTCGACGGATCACGGGTTGTCGTGGTGGCCAGCGTCGCGCACAACATCCGCGCCAAGATCGCGTTCGACGACCTGCAATGGGAACGCCGCAGCTACGAGCGGGTCGCCTCCTACGGACAGTCGAAGCTGGCCAATCTGATGTTCGCCTACGAACTGCAGCGGCGCCTGGCCGCGGCCGGCGCGAAAACGATTGCCGTAGCGGCACACCCGGGCGTCTCGGACACCGAGCTGATCCGCCACGTCCCGGGCAGCTCGCTGCCCGGTGTCAAGCTCATCAGCGGGCTGCTGTTGAACAGCGCGGAAATGGGCGCGCTGGCGACTCTGCGGGCCGCCACCGACCCATCGGTCACCGGAGGGCAGTACTACGGGCCCGACGGATTCCGCGAGCTGCGCGGCCACCCCAAGCTGGTGAGCTCCAGTAATCAGTCACACGATCGGAACGTCCAGCAGCGGCTCTGGGCGGTGTCCGAGGAGCTGACCGGCGTGAAATTCCCCGTCTGATGCGCACTGTCGAGGAGCACCAGCGGGTCGTCGCCGATCTGATCACCGCGCGCCCGGCGGCGACTGTCGGGCTGGCCGAGGCCGAGGGCCTGGTTCTCGCGGCCGACGTGGCGGCTCCGATGTCGCTGCCGGTGTTCGACAACTCGGCGATGGACGGCTACGCGGTTCACGCCGAGGACGTCGCCGGTGCCTCCGCGGCCAGTCCGGTCACATTGCCTGTCGCCGAGGACATTCCGGCTGGACGCGTTGACTCCTTGACGTTGGCTACGGGCACCGCGCACCGGATCATGACGGGCGCACCGCTGCCGGCCGGAGCGACGGCGGTGGTGCCGGTCGAGGCCACCGACGCCGGTATCGACACCGTCGAGATCCGGGCGGAGTCCAAACCCGGCCAGCACGTGCGGCGCGCCGGTGAGGATGTGACGGCGGGGACCACGGTGCTGCGCGCCGGCCAGCTGGTGACGCCGGCGGCACTGGGGCTGGCCGCCGCTCTGGGCCTGGGTTCGCTGACGGTGCAGCCGCGGCTGCGGGTGCTGGTGATGTCGACGGGTTCGGAGCTGGTGTCGGCGGGCACCGAGCTGCAACCCGGCCAGATCTACGAATCCAACGCGATCATGCTGGCCGCCGCGGTCCGCGAAGCCGGCGCCGACGTGGTCGCGACACCTACGTCGAGCGATGACGTCAACCAGTTCAGCACCGTGCTGGAGGGCTACGCGGGGCAGGCCGACCTGATCATCACCACCGGCGGCGTGAGCGCCGGCGCCTACGAGGTGGTCAAGGATGCGTTCGGCGCGGGGGCGGTGGACTTCGTCAAAGTCGCGATGCAACCGGGGATGCCGCAGGGCGCCGGGCAGGCAAACGGCACGTCGATCATCACGCTGCCGGGCAACCCGGTGAGCGCGCTGGTCTCCTTCGAGGTGTTCGTCCGGCCCGCACTGCGCGCGGCGATGGGCCTGGTCAACCCGAACCGGCCGCGCCGCACCGCCATGCTGGCCGACGACCTGACCTCGCCGAAAGGCAAACGCCAGTTCCGGCGCGGTGTGTACGACCCCGAGGCGGGCACCGTCACGACCTACGGGCCACCGGCATCGCACCATCTTCGCTGGCTGGCCTCGGCGAACTGCCTGCTGGAAATCGCCGAGGACGTCACCGAGGTGGCCGCAGGCGAGCAGGTCCAGCTCTGGGACCTCTCGTAGGTCTGCGCCCGCACAATCACAGCGCGCACGTAGAATCGTCGCCGATGGCCAGACGCCCCCGCACCGCGGAAGACACCATGAAGTCCGGCCCCCAGCGGCTGGTCGCGCTGGTGCGTTCCTCCGTTCCCCCTGTTCACCCCGCCGGCCTGCCGTTCATCGCGGCGGGCCTGGCGGTGGCGGGCGTCGGCCGCAAGCACCGCTGGCTGCGCCGTGCGGGCCTGACCGCGGCCGCCGCGAACGCCGGTTTCTTCCGGCATCCGCCCCGGACTCCCCCAGCCGTCCCGGCGTGGTGGTGGCCCCGGCCGACGGACTGATCTGTCTGGTCGAAGAGGCCGAGCCACCGGCCGAGCTCGGCCTGCCAGCGGGTCCACGTCCCCGGGTGAGCATCTTCTTGTCGCTGCTCGACGCCCATGTGCAGCGGTTGCCCGTGGGCGGCGAGGTGCGTGCCGTGGAATACCGGCCCGGCCGCTTTCATTCCGCCGAGCTGGCGGCGGCGAGCGAGGACAACGAACGCAACAGCGTGCTGATCCACACACCGGACGGGCACGAGGTGGTGGTCGTGCAGATCGCCGGATTGATCGCGCGTCGCATCGTCTGCGACCTGCACCCCGGTGACAAGGTCGCGATCGGCGACACCTACGGGCTCATTCGGTTCGGCTCGCGGCTCGACACCTACCTGCCTGCCGGCTCTCAGATCCTGATCGAACCCGGTCAGCGCGCGCTCGCCGGCGAGACTGTGTTGGCGCAGCTGCCGTGATCAAACCCCGCCCGTCCGCCATGCGCATCCTGCCCAGCGCGACGACGGTGCTGGCCATTTGCGCGGGGCTGACCTCAATCAAGTTCGCCCTGGATGGGCGCCCGCACATCGCGCTGGCGTTGATCGGAGCCGCGGCGGTACTCGACGGGATCGACGGCGGCATCGCACGGGCCCTGGACGCCCAGTCCCGGATGGGCGCCGAGATCGACTCGCTGGCCGACGCGGTGAACTTCGGTGTCGCGCCCGCACTGGTGGTCTATGTGACGCTGCTGCCCACCTCGCCGGTCGGCTGGATCTTCGCGTTGCTCTACGCAGTGTGCATCGTGCTGCGACTCGCCCGATTCAACGCACTGCTTGACGACGACACCCGCCCCGCATACACCCGCGAGTACTTCACCGGCATGCCGGCGCCGTGCGGTGCGGTCGGCGTGATAGGACCGCTCGCGGCGATGCTGCAGTTCGGCCACGGCTGGTGGACCTCGCCGTGGTTCGTCTGCGTCTGGTTTGCCGCCAACGCCACTCTGCTGATCAGCCGGGTGCCCACGCTGGCGCTCAAGGCGGTGAAGATGCCGCCCAACGCCGCGCCGATCCTGCTGATCCTGATCGCTGCCGCCGCAGCGGCGCTGCTGCTGTTCCCGTACATCCTGGTGCTGCTGATCATCGCGGGCTACCTGTGCATCATCCCGTTCACGGTCTACAGCCAACGCTGGGTCGCCGCGCGACCGGAGGCATGGAACGACGCGCCCAAGCAGCGGCGCGCTGCGCGACGTGCGAATCGCCGTGGCCTGCCGAATCGCCGGTCAACCCGCCTCGGCCTGCGCAAGCCCGGTCGCTGACATGGGGCCGTCCAACCTGGCGCTGACCGCACGGTTGAACACCTCGGCGCTGGACTCCCGGCGCGGTGTGGTGCGGCTGCATCCGGAGGCTCTCGCCGCGCTCGGCATCCGTGAGTGGGATGCGGTGTCGCTCACCGGCTCCCGGACCACCTCCGCCGTCGCCGGCATCGCACCGGCGGATGTCCCGGCCGGCACCGCGCTCCTGGACGACGTGACGTTGTCCAATGCCGGCCTGCGTGAGGACACCACTGTCCTGGTCGCTCCGGTCACCGTCTACGGCGCGCGGTCGGTCACGTTGCGCGGCTCCACCCTGGCCACCCAGTCGGTCGCGTCGGCGACACTGCGCCAGGCCCTGCTCGGCAAGGTGATGACTGTCGGTGACACGGTGTCGCTGCTCCCGCGCGACCTCGGTCCCGGGACATCCACCACCCAGGCCAGCTCGGCGCTGACCTCATCGGTGGGTATCACCTGGACGTCGGAATTGCTGACCGTGACCGGCACCGATCCGGCCGGACCGGTGAGCGTGCAACCGAATTCGTCGGTCACCTGGGGTGACGGTGTAACCCCGACGGCCGGCGGGCCCGCGCCCACCGCGGCGGTGAGCCAGCCGATGACGTGGCCGGAGGCCCCGGCGGTGTCGATCGACGACCTCAAGGGCCAGCACGTGCAGGCCGGCCGGCTCACCGAATGGCTGAAGCTCGCACTCGATCAGCCAGAGCTGCTGGAAAAGCTTGGCGCCAAACCGAATCTGGGTGTGCTGGTCACCGGGCCCGCGGGCGTCGGCAAGGCGACGCTGGTGCGTGCGGTGTGCGCCGGACGACGGTTGGTCGAACTCGACGGGCCTGACACCGGCGCCTTGGCGGCCCAGGATCGACAGCGCGCTGTTGCCGACGCGGTCGCGACGGTCACGAATGGTGGTGGCGTGCTGCTGGTCACCGATATCGACGCACTGTTGCCCACCCCGGCCGAACCGGTTTCGGCGATGATCCTGACCGAGCTGCGCAAGGCGGTCGTCGCTCCCGGCGTCGTGCTGGTGGCGACCTCCCAGCAACCCGACGCAGCCGATCCGCGGCTGCGCGCACCGGATCTGTGTGACCGCGAACTGGGCCTGAGCCTGCCCGACGGCGCCACCCGCAAGGCGCTGTTGGAGGTGCTGCTGCGCGATGTCCCGGCAGGCGATCTGACGCTGGACGAGATCGCCGAGCGCACACCGGGATTCGTTCGCGCCGACTTGGCCGCGCTGGTTCGGGAGGCCGCCCTGCGGGCCGCCGCCCGTGCCAGTGACGACGGCAAGCCGCCTGCACTCACCCAGGACGATCTCACGGGCGCGCTGAGCGTGATCCGGCCGTTGTCGCGCTCGGCCACCGAGGAGGTGTCGGTCGGGTCGGTGACCCTCGACGACGTCGGCGACATGGTCGAGGTCAAGCAGGCGCTGACCGAGGCGGTGCTGTGGCCGCTGCAGCATCCGGACACCTTCGCCCGTCTCGGTGTCGAGCCACCCAGGGGCGTCTTGCTCTACGGCCCGCCCGGCTGCGGTAAGACTTTCGTGGTGCGCGCGCTGGCCAGTTCGGGCCGGCTCAGTGTGCACGCGGTGAAGGGCGCCGAGCTGATGGACAAGTGGGTCGGCAGCTCAGAGAAGGCCGTCCGCGAATTGTTCCGCCGGGCAAGGGATTCCGCGCCGTCGCTGGTGTTTCTCGACGAGATCGACGCGCTGGCGCCCCGGCGCGGGCAGAGCTTCGATTCCGGAGTCACCGACCGCGTGGTGGCCGCGCTGCTGACCGAACTCGACGGCATCGAGCCGCTTCGCGACGTCGTGGTACTCGGCGCCACCAACCGGCCGGACCTGATCGACCCCGCACTGCTGCGCCCGGGCCGGCTGGAGAAGCTGGTGTTTGTCGAGCCGCCCGATGCCGATGCGCGTCGCGAAATCCTGCGCACCGCAGGCAAATCCGTGCCGTTGTCGTCGGACGTCGACCTCGACGCGCTGGCCGGCGACCTGGACGGGTACAGCGCGGCCGACTGTGTGGCACTGCTGCGCGAAGCGGCGCTGACCGCGATGCGCCGCTCGATCGATGCCGCGGACGTCACCGCCGCCGACGTGGCCAAGGCCCGTGAAACGGTACGGCCGTCGCTGGACGCGGCGCAGGTGGAGTCGTTGCGCGAATTTGCGGCAGGCCGCTGAGCAGGTTTCGAATGTGCGATCTCATACGCCCGCCGCGGCGTGTTGCGGATGAAACCGCACACTCGGCGGGAGGTTAGCTACTTTCGGCGAGCGCGGCGAGCCGGTCGATCGAGGCCGCCAATTTGTCCGCGGTGGTGGCTTGTGCGCGGGGCAGACGGTCCGGGTCGGTCAACTCGGTCCAGTCGTAGGTGTGCGTGACGACGGTGCTGGCGTCGTCGACCGGCTCGAGCTGCCAGCGCCACAGATGACCCGGCGGCGCAACGCCGGGCTCGGACGGGCGCCATGCGATCAGCCGGCCCTCGTCCAACTCGACGACATGGTTCTCCCGGTTCGGGCCCTGGGTGAGCGTCGTGGTGAAGACATCCCCGACGGCGCGGACCCGCTGACCCTGGGCTGCCTGCGCGAGGTTGTCGTTGCCGTCCCATTCCGGCTGGCGCGCCGGATCGGCGATCAACTCGAAGATGCCCGCGGCGGGTGCGGAAATCCGTCGGGTCGCACTAACGATTTTGTCCTGTTCGGCCATGCCGCAATTCAACAACATCCGTTGACAGTCCACTAATGACATGTCAGAGTTGGACGGTATGAACGCCACTGTCGCCCGGGTCGGAGACCGCGACCGGGAAAACACCGCTGACCTGCTGTCCCACGCTCTCGCCCAGGGGTACGTCGACCTTGCCGAGTACGAGACCCGCGTCCAAGCCGCCTTCGCCGCGGAGAACACCGAACAGCTGCGCCGCGTCCTCGCCGACCTGCCCGTCGATCACCTGCGACGCACCGACCCCCGCCGCGCGGCCGCCCGCAAGCAGGCTGCCCGGGCCTCGGTGCGCCTGCACGCGGCCGGCTATCTGGCGATGGTGGCGATCGTCCTGGCGGTGTGGCTTGCCGTGGTCCTCACCACGGGCGAGACCGCGTATTTCTGGCCGGTGTGGCCGATCCTCGGCGGGGCGATCGGGCTGCTGGGGCACGTGCTCCCGGTGCGCACCTACTGCCGCTGACACCGCGCCGGTAGTCCGATCGGGGGACACCGGTTTCCTCCCCTGACCCACCGATCGGCCGATGCGCAGGCGTCACTGTCTACGGGATCCTTACTGGCACTTGGCAGTTACCTCGAGCGCAGAAGGACACCCATGAACGCGACCATGACCGTGATGCCGGATCGACAGGACCTCTGGGGACCCAACCACGATGGGTGGGAGTTCGAGCTGACCAACACGACCGACCACGATCTGGTCTTCGTCGCTGACATCACCACCAACGTCGCGAGCTATCCGCCGCGGATCGCCTCGGGCGCAACGGGATTCCTCAAAGGGAAAAGCCGCGTCAAGGGCGGTCCGGCGAACTGCAACTTCGCCTACCGGCATCCGGATCACCTGGTCAATGCCGGCGGCATCGCGATCGCCGCGAGCGCCGACGCACGTCGCGCCCGGATGACTGCCAGCGCAACAGGTACCACCGAGGTACTCCATACGGCGAACCCAGCCGTCAACAGCGTCCAGACGATCACGTACATGCAGCGCTAGGTCGGGCGGTCCGGCACGGGCGCCGTCAACACCGCCCGAACCGACGCCGACAGATCGGTCCGCGCCCACGACGGCATCCGGTCGGCGTGCGAGTACCGCCGCACCACCGCATAGGGCAGGTCGACGACCGCCCTGGTAACGGCATCGACGCTGCGGGCGTCGGAGCGTCCGTACAGCTGGCGAGCCAGCTCCGCCACGCGGTCGGCCAGGGGCGCGTTCATCGCCGCCAGCGTCGCCGTGAATTCCGGGTCCGGCTGGGCGTCGCGCAGATCTCCGGGCCGGATCGTCAACAACACCCGTGCATCCTCGCTGCAGTCCGTCGCGAATTCGAGCGCGGCCAGGGCCATCGCGACCGCAACCTCCAGCGGGTCCGAGCCGGCCGCAGCCATCGCCCGCGTCTGGAAGCGCTCGAGGGCGCGCAGCCACACCGCCGTGACCACACCATCACGATTGCCGAACCGGTGGTAGAGCGTGCCCACCGGTGCACCGCTGGCTTTGGCGATGGCCGCGACACTGGCCGCGCGGGGCCCCTCGGCGAGGATCAGGCCGCGCGCCGCATCCAGGATGGCGTCGGTTTCATGCTTCCGCGGGGGTGCCACGATCTAGTACAGTCCTTCTATATGGAACGTTTGCCCTATATCGATGAGCATGCCATAACGGTCCCCGCGGACCGGGCAGCGACGTGGCGCGCAGTGCTGCGAACGATGTGCAGCAACCCCGACGACCCCGAGACGGTGCCGTTCGGATTCATCCTCGAGACCGTCGAGCAAAACGAACGCTTAGCCCTCGAAGGACGGCACTGGTTCGCGATCTACCGATTGATCTTCTTGCTCGAAGACGATCCGGCCGGCGGCACCCGGGTGGCGGCGCAGAGCTGGGCGGCCTTTCCCGGATTCACCGGCCGGATCTACCGCGCCCTGGTGATCGGATCCGGCGGACACCGGGTCGTCGTCCGCGACATGCTGAAACGTATTGCTCGACAAGCGCTTTCAACGCGAGCACCGCAGAGCTGAGCACCGAGGCATTCCGGCCGGACATTCTGCGCAGGAGTCAACCACGTAGACTGCACGAAGGACATAGCCGAAAACCTTTGGCTGACACCCCGACCGACCGGTAGATCCCGACACGCTGGCGCGCCCAACAGATCCACGACGCGCGGGCGTGTCCTCAAGATCGGAGTGCCATGCTCGTCATCCTGATCGCGCACGCGATTGCCGCCGCCGTGGCGCCGGCTCTCGTGTGGCGATGGGGGCGGCTGGCCTTCTACCCGCTGGCCCTGGTGCCGGCGGGCTCACTGGTCTGGGTGGGGCTGAACTGGCCGCAGTCCGGGCGACCCGCACCCACTGTGGACATCCCGTGGGCGCCCGAGCTGTCGATGAACATCACCCTGCGATTCGACACCCTGACCGCGATCATGAGCGTGCTCGTCCTGGGCATCGGGGCGCTGGTGCTGTTCTATTGCGCGGAGTACTTCCACCACCGAGACGGCCACACCGAGAACCGGTTGCCCAGCTTCGCCGCCGAACTCGTCGCGTTCTCCGGAGCCATGTTCGGTCTGGTGGTCAGCGACAACATGCTGCTGCTCTACACGTTCTGGGAGCTGACCACCGTCCTGTCGTTCCTGCTGGTCGGGCACTACGCGGAGCGGGCCACCAGCCGTCGGGCAGCCATGCAGGCACTGTTGGTGACCACCGCGGGCGGGCTGGCCATGTTGGCCGGCATCGTGATCCTCGGCCACTCCGCCGGCACCTATCTGCTCTCGGAGCTGGTGGTCAAGGCTCCGCACGGCACCGCCGTCGCCGTGGGCGTCGTCCTGGTCCTCGTGGGCGCGCTGTCGAAATCCGCGATCGTGCCGTTCCACTTCTGGCTCCCCGGCGCGATGGCCGCGCCGACCCCGGTCAGCGCGTATCTGCACGCAGCGGCCATGGTCAAAGCCGGCGTCTACCTCATCGCCCGGCTCGCTCCCGGGTTCGCCGACTCCCCGGGCTGGCGCCCCACGGTCATCACCTTGGGTGTGCTGACCATGTTGCTGGCCGGCTGGCGCGCGGTTCGCGAGAACGATCTCAAGCTGATCCTGGCGTTCGGCACAGTCAGCCAGCTCGGCTTCATCACGGTGATGGTGGGCGGCGGCGGTCAGGACCTGATGCTGGCCGGGCTGGCCATGCTGTGTGCGCACGCGCTGTTCAAGGCGACGCTGTTCATGGTCGTCGGCGTCATCGACCATTCGACGGGCACGCGAGACATCCGCAGGCTGGCGTGGCTGGGCCATCGCATGCCGGGACTGTTCGTCATCGCGGCGGCAGCGACCGCCAGCATGGCCGCCGTCCCGCCGTTCCTGGGGTTCGTCGCCAAAGAGGCCGACTTCGAGACCATCGCGCACAGCCAATCGCTAGGAGCGTGGGCACCGGTCGTACTCACTGGCGTGGTGACCGGGTCGGTGTTCACCACGATCTACAGTCTGCGATTCCTGTGGGGTGCGTTCGCGCGCAAGGGATCTCCCGAACCCACGACGCTGGTGGCCAATTTGCACCGCCCCAACGCGGCCTTCCTGGTGGCGCCCGCGATTCTGGCCGCGGCCGGATTGTTCTTCGGTCTGGTGCCCAGCCGGCTGGACACCACCCTGGACGGCTACGCGGCCACCATGCCGGCCGCCGGGGCCGACGACGGCCACTACACGCTCGAACTGTGGCACGGCGTCGGCCTGCCGCTGCTGCTGTCCGCACTGGTGCTGGCAATCGGCATCGGGGCGTTCGTCAGCCGCGAGCGGCTACGCCTCGCCCAGCTGGGATCCTGGCTGCCGCTGGGCAACGCCGACCGGATCTACGACGCGGTGATCCGCGGTGCCGACGTCGCCTCGGTCCGGCTGACGGCCATCACCCAACGCGGCTCGATTCCGGTCACGCAGTCGGTGATCCTGTCCACACTGGTGTTGTTCCCCGTCGGGGTGCTGGTCTTCGGCCCGCTCGACCGTCCCGAGTTCCGGCTGTGGGATTCCCTGGTCCAGCCGGTGGTGGGGCTGCTCATCCTGGCCGCCGCGGTGGCCGCCACCGTGATGCGCAACCGGTTGGCGGCCGTGCTGCTGGTCGGCATCACCGGCTACGGCTGCGGTGCGATCTTCGCCTTCCACGGCGCCCCCGACCTTGCCTTGACGCAGTTCCTGGTGGAGACCCTGACCCTGGTCATCTTCGTTCTGGTGCTACGCACGCTGCCCGCCGAGGCCGAGGAATCCCCGCGCTTCCGGCTCCCCCGGATCGCGCTGGCGCTCGCCGTCGGCGCCACCGTCACCACCCTGGCCGCGTTCGCGATGGCCGCCCGCACCGGCACCCCGATCGCCGAATTGCTGCCGGACGCTGCCTATGACCGCGGCCACGGCTCCAACACTGTCAACGTGCTGCTGGTCGACATCCGCGCCTGGGACACCCTCGGCGAGATCTCGGTGCTGGTGGTCGCCGCCACCGGCGTCGCATCGCTGGTGTTCCGCAACCGCCGGTTCGGCGCCGCGCCGCGGGTCTCCGACGCCGGGCAGCCCGACATCGGGGCGCTACCGGCACTGGCCTACAGCCCGGCCGTCGGCGACACCACCTGGCTGCGCGGCAGCGAGCTGCGCGACCCGCGCAACCGCTCCCTGGTGCTCGAGGTGGCGACCCGGCTGATCTTCCCGCTGATCATGGTGCTGTCGGTGTACTTCTTCTTCACCGGACACAACACTCCGGGCGGCGGCTTCGCCGGCGGGCTGACCGCAGGCCTCGCGTTGGTGCTGCGCTACCTGGCCGGCGGGCGCTACGAACTCGGCGAGACCCTGCCGCTGGACGCCGGGAAGATCCTCGGGGCGGGGCTGGCGCTGTCGGGCGGCACCGCCGTCGGCTCGATGCTGCTGGGTGCTCCGGCGTTGTCCTCGGCGGTCATCTCGCTGCACCTGCCGCTGCTGGGCTCGGTGAAGTTCGTGACCGCCCTGTTCTTCGACCTCGGTGTGTATCTGATCGTGCTGGGCCTGGTGCTCGACGTGTTGCGCAGCCTCGGCGCGCGCATCGACGAGGAACTGGCCACCGCCGCCCGCCCCGCGCTGAGAGCGAAAGCGTCATGATCGTCTACCTGGTTCCGCTGATCATCATCGGTGGTCTCACCAGTTGTGGTGTGTACCTGCTGCTTTCGCGCAACCTGACCCGGATGCTGCTGGGTCTGCTACTGGCAGGCAATGCGGTCAACCTGTTGATCCTGACCGTCGGCGGCGAAGCCGGGAATCCGCCCATCCGCGGCCGCACCAGCGGGACGGAGACCACGACGGCCGACCCGCTGGCCCAGGGCATGATCCTGACCGCGATCGTCATCGCGATGGGGATCGCGGCGTTCGTGCTGGCGCTGACCTATCGCTCGTTCCGGTTGACCACCGAGGAGGACGTCGGCAACGATCCCGAGGACACCCGGGTGTCCAAGTTGTCGGACTCCGAAGCGGCCTCGATCGACGAGGACGCACCCCAGCATGTGCCGGAGCGCGACACCGACGAGCCCGACGAACTCGATGCCCTGCCCGGCCACGAGGGGTCGCGATGACAGCCTCTGGTGTGTTGATGCCGCTGCCGGTGCTGATCCCGTTGATCGCCGCCGCGCTGACGCTCGTCGCCGGGCGCAGGCCGCGGCTGCAGCGGCTGATCGCCCTGTTCGCGCTGAGCGGTGTGCTGGTGGTTTGCGCGGTGCTGCTGTACCTGACCGACCGCGACGGCACCCAGGCCTTGCATGTCGGCGGCTGGGGTCCGACCGAGGCGGGGCTCGGGCCGCTGGGCATCACGCTGGTCGCGGACCGCCTTTCGGCGTTGATGCTGGTGGTGTCGGCGATCGTGCTGCTGGCGGTGGTGTTCTACGCCATCGGGCAGGGCATCCGGGACGGCGACGAGCGCCAACCGGTGTCAATCTTCCTGCCCACCTATCTGGTGCTGTCGGCCGGTGTGTGCACGGCATTCCTGGCCGGTGACCTGTTCAACCTGTACGTCGGTTTCGAGGTGCTGCTCTCGGCGAGCTTCGTGCTGCTGACCATCGGCGCGAGCAAGGAACGGGTCCGCGCGGGCATCTCCTACGTGATGGTGTCGATGGTGTCGTCGCTGATCTTCCTGATCGGATTGGCACTGATCTACGCCACGACCGGGACGCTGAACATGGCGGAGTTGTCGCTGCGACTGCAGGACGTCACCACCGGCACCCGCAGCGCCATCTTCGCGGTGCTGCTGGTCGCGTTCGGCATCAAGGCGGCGGTGTTCCCGCTCTCGGCGTGGCTGCCGGATTCCTATCCGACCGCGCCGGCCCCGGTCACCGCGGTGTTCGCCGGGTTGCTGACCAAAGTCGGTGTGTACGCGATCATCCGGGCGCACTCACTGCTGTTCCCCGCCGGCCGGCTGGACAACGTGCTACTGGTCGCGGCGCTGCTGACCATGCTCGTCGGCATCCTCGGTGCGATCGCGCAGAGCGACATCAAACGACTGCTGTCGTTCACCCTCATCAGTCACATCGGCTACATGGTGTTCGGCATCGCGCTGTCCAGCAGACTGGGCATGTCGGGGGCGATCTACTACGTCGCCCACCACATCATCGTGCAGACCACCCTGTTCCTGGTCGTCGGACTGATCGAGCGACAGGCGGGGGCGTCGACGTTGCGCCGCCTCGGCGGTCTTGCCGCCGCCAGCCCTTTGCTGGCGTTCGTGTTCGTGGTGCCGGCACTCAATCTCGGTGGTATCCCGCCTTTTTCGGGCTTCATCGGCAAAGTCGCGCTGCTTGAGGCCGGTACCGCCAGCGGCTCGGTGCTGGCCTGGCTGCTGGTTGCCGGGTCGGTGGTGACCAGTCTGCTGACGCTGTACGTGGTGGCCCGGGTGTGGACCAAGGCGTTCTGGCGGGCCCGGGTCGACGCACCCGAAGGCGCCCTCGCCGACTCCGCGCCGTCGGTTCTGCTCGACGACTACTCCGATGACGTCGCGTTCGACGACCGGGGCGACGTGGGCCGGATGCCGGCCGGAATGCTGGTCCCCACAATGGCTTTGATCGCGGTCGGGCTGGTGTTGACGGTGGCGGCGGGGCCGATCCTCGGCTACACCGATCGCGCGGCCGCCGAGGTGCTCGACCGCGGGCAGTACATCACTGCGGTGCTGGGGAGAGCGGCGATGAGCCCGTGAAAAGAACATTGACGCTGCGGGTCTGGACGCTGGTGTGGCTGACGCTGGTGTGGCTGCTGCTGTGGGGCACCGTTTCGGTGGCCAATGTGCTGTCGGGACTGGCGGTGGCGCTGTTCATCACGCTGTTGCTGCCGCTGCCGTCGGTGCCCGTGCAGGGCCGCTTGCATCCGTTGTCGCTTCTTCGGCTGGTGCTGCATGTCACGTGGTGGCTGATTCAGTCCTCGGTGCAGGTGGCCTGGCTTGCGATCCGGCCGGGTAAGCCACCGCTGTCGGCGGTGCTGCGCGGCCACCTGGCGTTGAAGTCTGATCTGGTGCTGGCGCTGGCGGTCAACATCATGAATCTGACGCCAGGGACCATCGTGCTCGAGATCGACCAGGCCCGACGGCTGGTGTACGTCCATGTGCTCGACGTGGGCTCCCCGCGGTCGGTGGAGCGGTTCTACCGGCAGCTGACCCAGCTGGAACGGATGTTGGTCGCGGCGTTCGAGCGGGACTCCGAATGGCAGCCTGCGGCAAGCGAATCCGACGAAGCGGGTGACGGCCTGACGTCCGGTCAAGTAGCGGAGGCGGATCGCGCATGACAATCGTGTGGGTGCTCTCGGGCGTGATGCTGGTCGCGGCGGCCGCGGTCACGATGATCCGGCTGTTGATGGGGCCCAGCACCTTGGATCGGCTGGTGGCGGTCGACACCCTGGTGGCCGTGACTATGTGCGGCATCGGCACGTGGGCGGCGTTCAGCCTGGACACCACCGTCACCTACAGCCTGGCCGCACTGGCACTGATCAGCTTCGTCGGCTCGGTCAGCGTGGCCCGGTTCCGGGTGCCTGACGTGGCGCGGCGGGACGAGTCATGAACTCCCTCGACCTGCTGGCGGGCGTGCTGGTACTTGCCGGATCCGCACTGGCCCTGACCGCGGCCATCGGTGTACTGCGCTTCCCCGACACGCTGACCCGCATGCACGCCGCGACCAAACCGCAGGTGCTCGGACTACTCCTGGTGCTAGCCGGCGCGACGATCCGGCTGCGCGGCAACGTCGATGTCGGCATGCTGGTGCTGACTGCCATGTTCACCCTGATCACCGCGCCGGTGATCGCGCATCGGGTCGGGCAGCTGGCCTACCGTGAACAACGGGTCAGCGACGGACTGACGGTCGATGAGATGCGCGAGGACAAGACCGAAGGAGCGAAGCCGGAGCCGTGAGCCGAACCGACGATGACACCTGGGACATCACCGAAGGGGTCGGCGCCACCGCGCTGAGCGTGGCCCGAGCACGGGCAACGGAGACCGGCGCCGAATGTCCGCTGTACCTCGACCCGTATGCCCACTTCTTCGTCGAGGCCGCCGTCGAGGCAGGTTGGCGTTCACCGTTTCTCGACGAAGACCCGGTGCGGGCTCAGGCCATGGCCGCCTACATCGCCTCGCGCACGAAATTCTTTGACGAGTTCTTCACCACCGCAGGCGCCAACGGACTGGATCAAGCGGTGATCCTGGCCGCCGGCCTCGACACCCGCGCCTGGCGGCTGCCGTGGATCAGCGGCACGACGGTCTACGAGATCGACCAGCCCAAGGTGCTCGAATTCAAGGAGCGGGTGCTGGCCGAGCATCAGGCAAAGCCGGCCGCCGGATATGCCGCGGTGGCGGTCGACCTGCGCCACGACTGGCCAAGTGCGCTGCGCGAGAAGGGTTTCGACCCTTCGGTCCCGACGGCATGGTCGGCCGAGGGGCTGCTGCCGTACTTACCCGCCGCTGCGCAGGACGCGCTCTTCGAGCAGATCGACCAGCTCAGCGCCCCCGGCAGCAGGCTGTCGGTGGAGGCGTTCGGCGAGACGTTCTACTCCGCCGAACAGCTGGCTCGCCGCCAGGAGCGGATGGCGCAGGCCCGCCGGCATGCGGCCGAGGCCGGTGGTCCGGAGCTGCCCGACGTCACCCGGCTCTGGTACATGGAGGCGCGCACCGACGTCGAGAAGTGGCTGACCGAGCGCGGCTGGGAGGTCACCGCGACATCGGCCGTCGACCTGATGGCGCACTACAAGCGGCCGGCACCAGACGATCTCGAGGACCCAGTGCCCGATACCGTCCTGCTGGATGCGCACAAGCTCTGAACCTGCGCTCCCGCGGGTGTAAGTCGGCTGCAGGTAATGGGTTTCAGACCCCGGCCGCCCCGTCGATACGTTCACGGATCAGGTCGGCGTGCCCGCAATGGCGGGCGTACTCGGTGACCATGTGGGTGTAGATCCAGCGCAGACTCACCTCACCGCCCATGAACGGGCTGGTGTCATCGAGCGCCCGTGCCGCACAGTTCGCGCGCGCGTGCCTGACTTCGTCCTGCCAGATCTCCACGGCGGCATGATGTGACGACTCCGCCGTCACTGCGAACCCACCGTCGTGACCCTCGGGCTCCTCGGCTGGTCCGAAGATCGGAGGCACGTCCTCTCCGGCAAGTACGCGACGGAACCAATTCCGCTCCACCTCCGCGGCATGCTGAAGCAAGCCCAACAACGTCAGCGGTGACGGCGGCACCGACGCGAAACGCAACCGGTCGTCGTCGAGGCCTTCGCATTTGGTAGCCAACGTCACGCGGTAGAAGTCCAGCCAACTCTCCAGTGTGGTGCGCTCATCGGCATTCAGCGGCGGCATCGGCCGTTCCATCGACGTCATGCACCAAGGGTGTCATCCCACCCTGACAGCCAGACCGCCGACTCGGTCCGGAATGAGCTGGAGCGGCTAGTCCCCGGTGTCGTCGGAGGCGATCTGGAATTCGACCATGGCCGAGACTGTTTCGATCGCGTCGGCCAGCACATCGACCCGCTCGGCGAGCGTCGGCGCCGCCAGCACCGCGTACCGGTCGGCCTGCCCCATCGGCACCCGCGAGGCGAGCGCGTAGATGTGCCGGGACGGATCGTCGGCGACCTCGGGCGCCACCGCGAGCGCATCGGGCCGCAGCCGCGCACCCCGCGCGCTGACGATCCGTTCGAACAGTGCCAGCATCGCATCGACGATCTCGCCGATGCGTTCGTGCGTCACCGGTGCGCCCGGCTCGTCGGGCCAGGGTTCGATGTCCGCGCGGGGGTAGGGGTCGTCGTCCAGCCACTCGCGTACCCGGATCCGTTCACCGATGACGGTGCCCAGTTGGTATTGGCCCATCCCGTGGTCGGCGTATTCGGTGATGCGGGCCAACGCCCCGACGTCGCCGCGAACATCGCCACCACCGACCTCGAGGCCGCGGGTGATCAGCACGACCCCGAATGCGGGATCGGTCATCTCCAGGCAGTCCCGCACCAGCTGCGAGTACCGCGGCTCGAAGATCCGCAGCGGCAATGGTTCTCCGGGCAGCAGCGCCGACTGCAGCGGGAACATCGGCTGGGCGGTCATGGCTACCGGATGCCCTGCCCCATGACTACATCCTTGACCGGTGCGCTGGGGTCGACGAATCCGCACAGCGCGCTGGCCACTCCCGCCCACAGCTGCGGGTTCATCGAGACCAGCTGATTCCCGCTCTTCCCGATCGCCATGATCACTTCGCGCCGGGTGACGGTGTCCATGGTCAAGAACTCGCGGCAGGTCGTGGTGAGCAGATCGGCGGGCACCATGCCCTTGCCGGCTTCACCGGGGGTGGCCACCGGGGTGCCGGTGATCGCTTTGGCGCAACCGCTACCGGTCAGCACGACGGCCGTCGCCACCACCGCGAGTCCCAGTCGTCTCATCCTCATGGGCGCCTCCCTCGGGTCCATTGCACCACTCCTCCTCGGGCTTGCAGCCCGCATCGTCGTGACGCGGGCTAGATATCCAGCTCCCCGACCAACGAGTCAACCACCGCGCGCAAATCGCCGCCGTTCTCCTCGGCCACCCGGTGTTGGCGCTGGTAGGACGCGCCGCGTCGCGGAATGTCGGCGACCGCAGCCAATTCGTCTGCGCAGTGCAGTGATTCGGCCACCGGCTGCAGCCGGGTCAGCAGATCGTCGAGGTCCTCGGTGACCAGCCGTTCATTGCTGTCGGCGTCGAGGATGATGATGGCGTCCAGACCGTACCGCGCGGCGCGCCACTTGTTTTCCTGCACGTGCCACGGCGGCATCACCGGCAGCTGCTCACCGGCTTCGAGCCGGCGATCCAGGTCGACCACCAGGCAATGCGTCAGCGCCACCAGTGCCGCGAGCTCCCGCAGATTGGACACTCCGTCGAACACCCGCACCTCGATGGTGCCCAGATGCGGCGACGGCCTGATGTCCCAACGGACTTCGTTGATGTGGTCGATGATGCCGGTCTTCTTCTGGTCGTGCACGAACCGCTCGAACTGCCGCCAGGTCTGGAATTGGAACGGCAGGCCCGCGGTCGGCAGCTGCTGGAACATCATCGCCCGGTTGCTGGCGTAGCCGGTGTCGTCGCCGGCCCAGAACGGCGATGAGGCCGACAGCGCGAGCAGATGCGGGTACTGGTTGAGCAGTGAGGAGATGATCGGCATCACCTTGTGCGCCGACGACACCCCGATGTGCACGTGCACACCCCAGATCAGCATCTGCCGTCCCCACCACTGGGTCCGCTTGATCAGCTCGGCGTAGCGCGGCGCGTCGGTGAGCTTCTGCGTCGACCACGACGCGAACGGGTGGGTGCCCGCGCAGAACAGCTCCATGCCGCGTCCGTGCACGATCTCGCGCGCGCTGCGCAGGGTGCCCTTGAGGTCGGCCATCGCCTCGTCGACGGTGTCACACACACCGGTGACGACCTCGATGGTGTTGCGCAGCAACTCTTTATGGACGTGCGGGCTCTCGCCGACATCGGCGATCACTTCGGCCGCCTCATTGCTGAGGTCGCGTGTCACCGCATCGATCAGCGCGAACTCCCACTCGACGCCGAGCGTCGGCCGGGGTGAGCCGGCGAAGTCGATGCGGCCGGGCTTCTCCGAAGGAGTTTTAGCCGGTGCCGACGACACCGCACGCCACCCGCTTGCCGGCGTCGCCGGTGGCCATCGTGACTTCATCCGGGCCGGGAGCGCCGCCCTGGATCTGCTGGTAGCGCTCCGGCGGGATGTTGGCGAAGTTGTCGGCGTCGGCGTGAATGATGATCGCGGTCCCGTTGCCGCCCAGCAGATCCTGCTTGGTGAAGGCGTTGGTGGTGGTCACCAGCATTGCCGAGCCGTCCTCACGCACCTGCAGCGAGGCGAGGTCACCGCTGGCCGGATGGCCGCTGTGGCCGCCGGCCTGGAAGTGGCCACCCGCGGAGAGGAAGTCGCCGGGGGCGCCGCCGGCCGGAGCCACGGAGTTCGCCTCGCACTTGGCGAACGAGTGCAGGTGCAAGCCGTGGAAGCCCGGCGCCAGCTTGCCGGTTCCGGTGGTCTGCACGGTGACCGTCGCGAAGCCGTCCTGGAACTCGAAGGTCGCCGCGGCGACCTGGGTGCCGTCGGCAGTCTTGATCTGGGCGGTCAGGGTGTCGGCGCTGGACGCGGACGCCTGCGGAGCGGCGTGGGTGTTCTCACCATTGCTCGCGCCGTGGGTGCCCTCGCCCGCGGCGGCGGGCGCCGGGGATCCGGTCCACACCGCGGGCGCGGTTCCGGGCTGCGAGGCGATCGGTTCGTTCGGGCTACACGCGCTCAACACGGCGACGGGAGCGACGAACAGGATGGCGGCGGCAGTTCTCAGCGGGCTGACGGTCGTGACCATGAGCCGAAGCCTATCCGGTCACCAAAACGATCACGCCCGGTGGCTGCTCGGCGATTTCCGGGATTCTCGGGGCCACCGGCGCGTTGAGCACCTTCGCCACCGCCTCCGCCGCGGCCTGCTCCCCGTCGGTGGTGCCGTAATACACCGTGGTCGCGGGCAGCGGCGGCACCTGCAGGTTGCCGGTCTCGGTGACATTCCAGCCGGCTTCGCGCAGCCGGTCACCCATCCGACTGGCGGCGCCTTCGCCTTCACCGACGTTGAAAACCCGCACGTCGGCCTTGGGTGCCGGCGCAGCCGAGGTCTTGGACGTCGTCGTGGTGACCGTCCGCACCGACGTGTCGTCGCTGCTGTTGTCATTGCCCGAGCCCATGGCCTGGAAGCCGACCAGCAGGAAGATCACCCCGAGGAACAGCAGCACCATCACCATGGCGCGCAGCGGCAGCCCGGCGGAATCAGGTACGCGGTCGTTCATCGCGCCCACTGTAACCAGCGGGTCCGCCATGGGAGAAAAATCAGGTGACCTCGAAGCCGAGTCGGCGCGCCGCGCGCGCCTTCTGTCGGCTCGCCCGAAGCCGTCGCAGCCGCTTGACCAGCATCGGATCGGCGGCAAGCGCCTCGGGGCGGTCGACCAGGGCGTTGAGCACCTGGTAGTAGCGGGTGGCCGACATCGAGAAGAGTTCCTTGATGGCCTCTTCCTTGGCGCCGGCGTACTTCCACCATTGCCGCTCGAAGGCCAGGACGTCGTATTCGCGGCGAGTCAACCCATCGGGAAGGTCAGCGTCGTCATTGGACCGCTCGGCCCGTGCCATGGCGCCGTCCATTTCGATCTGTAGACCCTTTCGAAGACCTGCAAAAGACTTGCCTATGCTCGGCGCTCATTCAATCACGGTTGTCTCGGTTGGGACGGCAGCCAAGCCCGCGCGTCGGCTGACTTAAGCTTGCCGATCATGGCGGTTAGACCAATCGTGATTCTGGGTGATCCTGTTCTGCATTCGCCGACGCAGCCTGTACCGGTCGGTGACGACGGTTCGCTGCCCGCGGATCTGGCCGATCTGATCACGGACATGTACGACACGATGGACGCGGCCAACGGAGTCGGGCTGGCGGCCAACCAGATCGGCGTCGGCAAGCGGCTGTTCGTCTACGACTGCGCCGACGAGCGCGGGAAGACGACGCGGCGCCGGGGTGTGGTCATCAATCCCGTGTTGGAGACCTCGGAGATTCCCGAGACCATGCCCGACCCGGACAACGACGACGAGGGCTGCCTGTCGGTGCCCGGCGAATCGTTTCCGTGCGGCCGCGCCAAGTGGGCACGGGTCACCGGCCTGGACGCCGACGGCAACGCGGTCACCCTTGAGGGCCACGACCTGTTCGCCCGCATGCTGCAGCACGAGACCGGCCACCTCGACGGGTTCCTCTACGTCGACATGCTGATCGGCCGGCACGCGCGGGCGGCGAAGAAGACCGCGAAGAGGAACGGCTGGGGGGTGCCGGGCCTGGCGTGGACCCCCGGTGAGGTGCCCGACCCGTTCGGTCACTGACTGATGACCAGCCTGCCGCCGGTCGGCAGCCGGGTGAGCATTCGCTACCGCCTGCCCGCGGGCACCACGCCGCCGATGTCCGACGTGATCGGTGAGCTGCTGGCGCAGGACCCGGTGATCGTGGTGCGCACCAAGTCCGACGGTGTGGTGGAGGTTCGCCCGGCCGATGTGGTCGCGGTACGGGAACTCAGCGTGGTTCCGGTGCGCACCTCCGAGATCCGGGCCCTCGAGCATGCGGCCGCGCTGGCCTGGCCGGGCACCGAGCAGAGCTGGCACGACGGCTGGCTGCTGCGGGCCGCGGGCGGCTACACCAGCCGAGCCAACTCGGCTGTACCACTGGATTTTTCGTCGAACATCACCGCCCTGCCCGCGATCGTCGACTGGTACGCGCAGCGCGACCTGGAGCCGTGGCTGGCGCTGCCGGAGCGGCTGCTGCCGATTCGCGCCGAAGGCATCAAGCACACCCGCGTGATGGTCACCGACGTCACCGCCACCGAGCCAGACGAGGCGGTGACCTTCCTGCCGAGCCCGGATGCGGCCTGGCTGGCCAGCTATGAGCGCGACGTGCCGCCCGAGGTGCTGACGGCGGTGGTCGACGGTGAGGTCGTGTTCGCCTCGACGGCCGGCGCCGCGGTGGGGCGGGGCGCGATCACCACTGCACCGGACGGCACCCGCTGGCTGGGTATCTCGGCCGTGCACGTCGACGCCGAACACCGCAGGCGTGGGCACGCCCGCCGGCTGTGCGTGGCCCTGCTCGACTGGGGCGCACAGCGCGGCGCCGACCGGGCTTACGTGCAGGTGCTGAGCGACAACTCCGGCGCGATCATGCTGTATCACTCGCTGGGTTTTCGGCTGCATCACCACCACCGCTACGTCGATGCCCGCTCTCTGAGCCCCCGTACGCTGTAGGCCATGTCCGCCGACGTCTTGCGCCTGGCCACCTGGAACGTGAATTCGATTCGCGCGAGGGTGGACCGGGTCGTGGACTGGCTCGGCCGCGCCGACGTCGATGTGCTGGCCATGCAGGAAACCAAGTGCGCTGACGACCAGTTCCCCACCATGCCGTTCCTGGAAGCCGGCTACGAGGTGATGCACTGCGGGTTCAATCAGTGGAACGGCGTGGCGATCGCCTCCCGCGTCGGCTTCGACGACGTCGAGGTCGGCTTCGACGGTCAGCCCTCGTGGGGCAAGGACGCCGACGCCAAGGCCGAGGCCCGAGCCCTGGCGGCCACCTGCGGCGGCGTTCGGGTGTGGAGTCTGTACGTGCCCAATGGCCGCACGCTGGCCGATCCGCACTATCAGTACAAGCTGGAATGGCTTGCCGCTCTTCGCAATACAGCGGAGTCGTGGCTGCACGACGACCCGCAGGCGCCGATCGCCCTGGTCGGCGACTGGAACATCGCGCCGACGGACGAGGACGTCTGGGACATCGCGGCGTTCGACGGTGCCACCCACGTGTCGGAACCGGAGCGCAAGGCATTCAACGACATCGTCGAGACCAGGTTCACCGACGTGGTGCGCCCCTTCACCCCCGGCCCCGGTGTCTACACCTACTGGGATTACACCCAGCTCGCGTTCCAGAAGCGTCGCGGCATGCGCATCGACTTCATCCTGGGCTCACCGGCTTTGGCGGACCGGGTGACGCACGCCGAGATCGTCAAGGACGAACGCCGGCCGGGCAAGAAGGGCGATCCCTCCCCCAGCGACCACGCACCGGTGCTGGTCGACGTGAGCCGGTAAGCGTCTTCAGACCTTCGCGGGCTCGCTGACCTTCACCAGCATCTTGCCGATGTTGGCGCCGGTGAACAGTCCGTTGAGCGCGTCGACGCACGATTCCAGACCGTCGAAGACGGTTTCGCGGTGCACCAGCTTGCCTTCGGATTCCCAGCGGCGCAGATCGGCGAACGCCTCATCGAAGCGCCCCCACATATCCAGGGCGTTGAACCCCTGCATCGTGGCGGTCTTGGCCAGCAGGTTGACGTAGTTGGCCGGGCCCGGATGCTCACCGGTCAGGTAGCTGGAGATGACCCCGCACAGCACCACCCTCGCCCTGGGGGCCAGCCGACCCAGCACGGCGTTCAGGATCGGGCCGCCGACATTGTCGAAGTAGACGTCAACGCCCTTGGGGCAGTGCTGTTTCAGCGAGGCGGGGATGTCGTCGTTCTTGTAGTCGATGCAGGCGTCGAACCCGAAGTCCTCGACCACCGCCCGGCACTTGTCCGGTCCGCCGGCGATGCCGACCACCCGGGCGCCGGCGATCTTGGCGATCTGGCCCGCCACCGAACCGGTCGCACCGGCCGCCGCCGACACCACTACCGTCTCGCCCTCCTTCGGGCGGCCGATGTCGGTCATCCCGAAATACGCGGTGGCACCGGTCGGTCCGTACACGCTCATGATGGCCAGCTGATCGGTCACGCCCGGGATGGGCGTGCTGAACAGGTCGTCGCGGATGACGGCGTAATCCTGAAACCCGGTCAGGGTGGTGACGATGTCGCCGACCGCGAACGCGTCGCACCGGGATTCCACCACCTCACCGATGCCGGCGGCGCGGATGACCTCGCCGAGCTGCACCGGCGGCAGATAGCTCGGCTGATCGTCCAGCCAGGTGCGGACTGCGGCATCCAGGCCCACGTAGGTGGTGCGCAGCAGCGCCTCGCCGTCGGCGAGGTCGGGTGCGTGCGTGGTGACCAGCTCGGTGTCGGTGGATTGCACCAGGCCCGAGGGGCGACGGCGAAGGAGGATCTGGCGGTTCGTCAGCGCGGGCACGGTGTCCGAAGCTACCGAAGGCAGCGCCGATTCGGAGGCCAGTTGGGACAGTCGCGATGCGGCGGCCTGACACGCCACTACCGCCCAGCAAACGGCGAAGACATTCCATCATCGCGGCCAGGATGATTTGATGGCAGTGCCACGGCCGGTCCGTGGCGTTCAAGGGGGAGGTCTCGGTGCGCCGCGCAACCGCAATGTTCTGTTACAAGCCTGCAGCTTTCGCGGCAGCCGTCGCACTATCGATGTCGACGTTGTTCACCGGACTCCCGGTGAGTTCGGCCGACCCGGACGATGGTGACGGCGGCAGCAGCTACGACGACGGTGGCGGATACGACGACGGCGGTTATGACGACGGCGGCGGCTACGACGAGGGTGGCGTGGACTTCGACGACCCGGGTGAGGTCGACGACGGCGGCATGGACGATGCGCCCGAGGCCGACGACCCCGCCGACCAGGACGCACCGGAGTCACCCGGAGAGGACCAGCAAGAGCCCGAACAGGCACCGCAGCCCACGGGTGAGGAGCCCGGCACGGAGGACGAACACCCCGAGGGCGAGCACCCCGACGGCGGACCCGAGGAGCCGTCCGGCGCCGAAACCCCAGAGCCCTCCGCTCCGGAGACCGACAGCCCGGCCGACGACCCGAACGCCACCGCAGACCCGGACGACGAGCCCGACGCCGAGCCCAAGCCCGACACCGCCGAGGTCCCGCGCGACGACGGCACCACCGCTCGGCGCGGCCGGGTCGTCGGACCGAAGACCACCACACGAGGGGCTCGGTCCTACGCCAACAAGGTGAAGTCCGCAGTCCCCCGGCCGGCCCGATCCAGGGGTGGGCGGCTGACCAGCCCGGTCAAGAAATGGAACTCGCACTGGACCTCGTACGACCGGTACTACCGGCCGGTCTTCATCAACCCGTACCAGGCCCCGCTGCGGGTGGTGTACGAATCCGGCGGCACGCCAAGGACATTCACCGTCCCGCCGCTGCAGCGAGGCGTGATCGACACCCCCGGCCCCGGGGTGTACAGCTTCACCGCCTCGACTGAAACCGGTTCGGCTGCGCCGACCAACATCTCGGTCGGCAGCTTCTCCGGCGGCGGCTTCAAGCCGGCGCCCGGGCAGGCACCTCCGCAGAAGCCGGCATCCCTGAACATCATCAAGAACGCCCTTGTCCAGGTGACATTCGACCAGGGCACCTCCGCGCCCTTCCGGGTGCGCACGCTGACGGATCTGGGCAAGGACCCCGCCGTCGGCGATGCCACGCGAGTTCTTCTCGACGGCGAGATTCCCGCTTGGGGGCAATGGTCGAAGGACGAACGCGGCGAAGCGCTGTTCCAGATCTCCCGGACGCAGCTGCTGCCCGGCGTCGACCCGCCGGCCCAGGACCCGTTGCCCGGCTACGACATCAAACTCGTTGCCGGCCAACAGGCGCCGCCGGCACAGGCCCAACAACACCAGAACCGCACGCTGCTGATCGGCGGCGGGATCGCAGCGGTGGTGGTCCTCGCGGGCGTCGCCATCACCGTCGTGGTGGTCCGGCGGCGACGGTCCGGTGACCAGCCGGAGAATGTGGACATTACCCACGGCGGGTGACATGCCTGCCGGCGTCGCGCCCAGCCACATGGATCAGAACCTGATGCAGCGTTGCGGAGCAAGACGTCTGGGGCGGTAACCGATAGGTGAACATTCGGTGATTCGAGTGGCGGCCATCGGTGACCGGCAGAACCATGGTCGAGATGGGGTCGTTTGTCTCGGTGTATGTCGATTGGTCGGCGACGATTGAGCACGTTCGTGCGGCCGCCCGGCAACTTCCGTTGCCCGTGGGCGTTCAGGGCATCAACGTGGTGGAGGCCAGCGATACGTTCGGCTGCCGGATCGCCGTCGATCTGACCGGTGACTTCGACGAGCAGCGCGACGGTACCCGCATCGCCCGCTCCTTCGCGACCCAGCTTTCCGATGCTCTCGCGGTGCCGGCGTTCGCGCTTCGTGATCTCATCTTGGTCGGCCGTTCGGATTCGTGATTCGTAGCCGTTCTCGGCTCGTCACAGTCCGTTCGAACGGCTGTGCTGGGCTGAGAGGGTGAGCTCGGACCTCAGCATCCCGATCCCGAAAAGCACTGCGCATCAGGCGTTGACTTGCATCGACGCGCTCATCGAAGAGTATCGGCGGCAGCGGCCGGCCGGCGGTTCCAGGACGGTCGGCGATCTGCTCGAGTTTCGGGAGGCGATCGCCCAGAGCATGCGCGCCTCGCGGGACCGCACCGCCCGGATGGGCGCCTTCACCCTGTCCAGGATCTCCGACCGCCTGACGGCATGCGCGCAGGCCGAAGTCGGGCCGGCCGAACTGCAGGCCGCGATGTGGCGCACCGCGGGACGGTTGCATCGCTGGGTCGCCGAGGGCACCGCCCCGGCGCCGGCTACTCGGCCGTCGTCGTCGCGGGCGCCTGGTCTTCGGTGACCTCCGCGGCGCCGTAGCGGCCCGGGTTGAACATCGACGCGATCGCGCCGATCACCATCATCAGCGCGGCGGCGCCGAACACCACCACCAGACCGGAGTGGAACGGTTCGGTGATCAGGTTGGGGAAGAAGGTCTGCCCGGTCAGCACTTCGGTGTTGACGCCGGGCTGGTGCAACGCGTTGTAGGGCGCCAGGAGCTCGCCGATCGGGTTGTACCCCAGGAACGCCGCGAACAGGCTGCCCACGGGCGGAAGGTTGGCAACCTCGTGGGCGACTGAAGCCGAAACGCCTTGGGCCTGAAGGCCTTCGCTCATCGCTGCGGGAAGGGTGTGGGCCAGCCCGACGATCATCAGCGAGAAGAAGATCCCGATGGACAGCGAGTTGCCTGCGTTGAAGAACGTCGAGCGCACCCCGGAGGCGGCCCCGCGCTGCGAGGCGGGGACGCTCGACATGATGGCCGCGGTGTTGGGTGCGGTGAAGATGCCGCCGCCGATGCCGTTGAGGAACACCAGAACCGCGAACATCCAGTAGTTGAAGTTGACCGGAATCATCAGCAGGGCAACGAAAGTGACTGCCATCAAGAGCATGCCGCCGACGGTGAACGGCCGCGCGCCGAACCGGTCCGCCAGCGATCCGGCGATCGGTGCGGCGGCGAGGAAGCCGAACGTCGCGGGCAACAGATAGATGCCCGCCCACAGCGGGGTCGATTCGAAGCTGTAGCCGTGCAACGGAAGCCAGATGCCCTGCAACCAGATGATCAACATGAACTGCAGGCCACCGCGGCCGACCGAGGACATCAGTCCGGCGAGGTTGCCCATGCCGAAGGCCGCCGACCGGAACAGCCGGATGTCGACCATCGGTTGTGACACCCGCAGCTCGATGAGGCAGAACACCACCAGCAGCGCCACGCCGCCGATGATCGAGCCCAGCACCATCGGGCTCGTCCAGCCGGTGGTCGAGTCGCCGTAGGGCTGGATGCCGTAGGTGATGCCGATGAGCAACACGGTCAGCCCGACACCGAAGGTGATGGTGCCTGCCCAGTCGATCCGGCCGGGGTTGCGTACGCCCAGTTCCTTCAGCGAGCGCACGCTCCAGAGGGTGCCGACGACGCCGATCGGCACGCCCACCCAGAAGATGGCCTGCCAGTGGATCTCGGAGAGCATGCCGCCGATCAGCAGACCCAGGAAAGAGCCGGCGACGGCGGCGACCATGTTGACGCCCAGCGCCATGCCCCGCTGGTTGGCCGGGAAGGCGTCGGTGAGGATGGCCGACGACGACGACATCAGCATCGCGCCGCCCACGCCCTGGACCACCCGCCAGGCGATCAGCCAGATGGCGCCGCCGTCGAGGTGGAACGGGTCGAACGACAGCGCGATGGCCGCCAGCGTGAACACGACGAAGCCGATGTTGTAGATCCGCACCCGGCCGAACATGTCGCCGAGCCGGCCGAAGGGCACCACCAGCACGGCGGTGACCACGAGATAGCCCATCAGCATCCACAGCAGGTAGCTGACGTTGCCGGGAGCCAGCGGGTTCAGGCCGATGCCGCGGAAGATCGCGGGCAGGGAGATCAGGACGATCGAAGCGTTGATCGACGCGAGCAGGATGCCGAGCGTCGTATTGGACAGGACCACCCACTTGTAGTGCGGGTGATCGTGGTCCATCCGGCGGCGGCGCCGGTCGGTCTCGGCCAGGGCCGGGTCAAGCTCGGTCGTCACGGGCAAATCTCGTTTCGTGTGCAATCGTCCAGCAAAAAGCAATGGGCGCCGTCCGGCGCAATAACGCATATGTTAGCTATACAAATCATTCAGAGCCAATCGTTTCGAACGTGACGCTGGGGTGACGCTCGCCGCCGAGCGCGGCTCTGGTGTGACGCTCGACGGGCCGGGGTCTAGGGTGGGCGACGGAAACCAACCACACGGGAGCGCACAGCGAGTGCGCTGAGAGGACGGCTGACCGGCCGTCGACCGTAGAACCTGTCCGGGTAATGCCGGCGTAGGGAGTGAACATGACCGATCTCTTTGTCGATCCCACCGTCACCACCGGCCCGATCGCCGGTAGCACGAAGATCTACCGCGACGGCGTTCCGTTTCGCCGGGTGAACCTGTCGAACGACGAACATCTGGACCTCTACGACACCTCGGGTCCTTACACCGACGCCGACGCGGTGATCGACCTGCACGCCGGCTTGCCCGCCCGGCCCGGGATCGTCACCGACCGGGGCACCCAGCTGCAGCGGGCACGGGCCGGCGAGATCACCGCCGAGATGGCGTTCATCGCCGCGCGGGAGGGCGTCGACGCCGAACTCGTGCGCGACGAAGTGGCGCGCGGCCGGGCGGTGATCCCCGCCAACCACCGTCACCCGGAGAGCGAGCCGATGATCATCGGCAAGGCGTTCGCCGTGAAAGTCAATGCCAATATCGGCAATTCGGCAGTCACCTCGTCGATCGCCGAGGAGGTCGACAAGATGGTGTGGGCCACCCGGTGGGGCGCCGACACCATCATGGACCTGTCCACCGGAGCCGACATCCACACCACCCGGGAGTGGATCCTGCGCAACTCCCCCGTTCCCGTCGGCACCGTGCCGATGTACCAGGCGTTGGAGAAGGTCAAGGGTGACCCGACCCGGATGACGTGGGAGATCTACCGCGACACCGTGATCGAGCAGTGCGAGCAGGGCGTGGACTACATGACCGTGCACGCCGGCGTGCTGTTGCGCCACATCCCGCTGACCGTCAAGCGCGTGACCGGGATCGTCAGTCGCGGCGGCGCGATCATGGCAGCCTGGTGCCTGGCTCATCACCAAGAATCGTTCCTGTACACCAACTTCGAAGAGCTGTGCACAATCCTCGCGCGCTATGACGTCACGTTCTCACTGGGTGACGGCTTGCGTCCGGGTTCGATCGCCGACGCCAACGATGCGGCTCAATTCGCCGAACTGGCCACCCTGGGCGAACTCACTAAGATCGCGAAAGCCGCTGGGGTGCAGGTGATGATCGAGGGTCCCGGCCATGTGCCGATGCACAAGATCGTCGAGAATGTCCGCCTCGAGGAGGAGCTGTGCGAGGAGGCGCCGTTCTACACACTGGGGCCGCTGGCCACCGACATCGCGCCGGGCTATGACCACATCACCTCGGCGATCGGGGCGGCGATCATCGCCCAGGCCGGCACCGCGATGCTGTGCTACGTCACGCCGAAGGAGCACCTCGGCCTGCCCAACCGCAAGGACGTCAAGGACGGCGTGATCGCCTACAAGATCGCCGCCCATGCCGCCGATCTGGCCAAGGGCCACCCGCGTGCGCAGGAACGCGACGACGCGCTGTCGCGGGCCCGGTTCGACTTCCGCTGGCACGATCAGTTCGCGCTGTCCCTGGATCCCGACACCGCCCGCGAGTACCACGACGAGACCCTGCCCGCCGAGCCCGCGAAGACCGCACACTTCTGCTCGATGTGCGGGCCGAAGTTCTGCTCGATGCGCATCACGCAGGACATTCGCGACGCGATGGCCACCAAATCCGAGGAGTTCGCCGCACACGGCAACCGGGTGTACATCCCTCTGCAAAACTCAGTGCCGTGAATCTGCTCCCCCTGACCCCGCCGGGCCAGACGCCACGTCGCGTCATGACCATCGCCGGCTCCGACTCCGGTGGCGGCGCGGGTATCCAGGCCGACATGCGCACCTTCGCCCTGCTCGGGGTGCACTCGCTGGTCGCCGTCACCGCGGTGACCGTGCAGAACTCATTGGGCGTCAAGGGCTTTCACGAGATTCCGACCGATGTGATCGCCGGTCAGATCTCGGCGGTGGTCACTGACATCGGCGTGCAGGCCGCCAAGACCGGCATGCTGGCCTCCTCGCAGATCATCGAAACGGTGGCCGGCACCTGGCGTGACCTCGGTCTCGCAGGCACCACGCCGTTCGTCGTCGACCCGGTCTGCGCCTCGATGCACGGCGACCCGCTGCTGCACCCGTCGGCGCTGGAGACCCTGCGCAGCCAGCTCTTCCCGCTGGCCAGTCTGGTCACCCCCAATCTCGACGAGGTCCGACTGCTGGTCGGTATCGACGTCGTCGACGAGCAGACCCAGCGCGATGCCGCCAAGGCGCTGCACGCACTGGGACCGCAGTGGGCCCTGGTCAAGGGCGGCCATCTGCGGGGATCGACGCACAGTCCGGATCTGCTGTACGACGGCACCGACTTCCACGAGTTCGACGCCCCGAGGGTGGACACCGGTCACGACCACGGCGCCGGTGACACGTTGGGGGCAGCGACCGCCTGCGCACTGGCTCACGGGTATTCGATGCCCGACGCGGTGGCCTTCGGCAAGGCGTGGGTCACCGAGTGCCTGCGCGCGGCGTATCCGCTTGGTAGCGGCCATGGCCCGGTGTCGGCGCTGTGGCGACTGCAGTCATGACCGACCTCGACGAGATCGCCGGTGTCGCACACGAACCGGACGGCACCCCGGCCGGCGTGGTGCTACTGACCCACGGTGCCGGCGGCAGCCGGGAGTCGCCTCTATTGATCCGGATCTGCGACGAGTGGGCGGCCCGCGGCTGGCTCGCGGTGCGCTACAACCTGCCCTACCGGCGACGCCGCCCCAAAGGTCCGCCGTCGGGATCGGCGGGCGGCGACCGGGACGGGATCGTCGATGCGCTCACAGTGGCCCGATCGTTGGCCGTGGGCCCGCTGCTGGCCGGCGGCCATTCCTACGGGGGCCGGCAGACGTCGATGGTCGTCGCCGAGAATCCCGGCCTCGTCGACGTGCTGACACCCTTCTCCTACCCGCTGCATCCGCCCGGCAAGCCGGACCGGTTGCGCACCGAGCACTTCGGCGCCATCACGGTGCCGACGGTGTTCACGCACGGCACCGCCGATCCGTTCGGCAACATCGAAGAACTGCGCGAAGCGGCCGCGCTCATCCCCGCCGCGGTGGCGATCGTCGAAGTCACCGGAGCCCGCCACGACCTCGGCTCCAAGAAGCTCGACGTGCCGGCCCTCGCCGTCGACGCCGCGCTGTCGGCACTGTCCTGATATCTCCGACACGCCGTCGGCCGAGGCGACATCAGTCCCCGGAATTGGGGTTCAACGGCGTATCTTACCGGCGAGTAAGATACGGTATTCTGTTCGCATGGCAATGCAGTACGACGCGATCATCGTCGGCGCCGGTTTCGGAGGAATCGGTGCGGCGATCCAGCTCAAGCGCCTCGGATTCGACAACTTCGTCATTCTGGACCGCGAGGATGATCTGGGCGGCACCTGGTATGTCAACCACTACCCGGGGCTGACCGTTGACGTCCCCACCACCACGTATTCGTATTTCTTCGAGCCCAACCCGAATTGGAACCGGTTGTTCTCGACCGGGGCCGAGATCAAGCAGTACGCAGACAACGTCGCGGACAAGTACGACGTGCGCCGCCACATCCGGTTCAACACGACCGTCGAAAGCGCCCGCTGGGACGAGGAAGACAAGCTGTGGCGGGTCACGGTCGCTGACGGCGACACGTGGACGGCGCGTTATCTGATCACTGCGACGGGCTTCCTGTCGCAGCCGCACACGCCCGAGATTCCGGGCATCGCCAGCTTCGACGGCACGATCGTCCACACCGCCGCGTGGGACGACAGCTATGACGCGACCAACCGCAAGATCGGCATCATCGGCACCGGCGCCACCGCGGTCCAGCTCATCCCCGAATTAGCCCGCGACGCAGCCGATCTCACCGTGTATCAACGCACGGCGATCTATGTCGTGCCCAAGTTCGACATCAAGTTCTCCGCCAGGGCCAAGCGGCTGTTCGCTCGCGTGCCGCTGGCGCAGCGTGCCATCCGCGCTGTCACCGACTTCGCCTACGAGGTGTTGGTCGACTGGGGCGTCCTGCATTACAGCCGTTTCCCGCTGGGGAATCGCGCAGCGGCCCAGCTCTCCAAGGTGTGGCGCTTCGCCGTCATCCGGGACAAGGAACTACGGCGCAAGCTCACCCCGGACTACGACTTCGGCTGCAAACGGCCGACGTTCTCCAACAAGTTCTATCGAGCGTTCACCCGACCGAACGTGCACCTGCAGGCCAGTGGGATCGACCACATCGAGGCCGACGGTATCGTCGCCAACGACGGCACCAAGGCCATCATCGACACCCTGGTGCTGGCAACAGGTTTCGATCTCTGGGAAGCAAACTTCCCGGCCATCGAGGTAATCGGCCGCGACGGCCGCAACCTCGGTAAGTGGTGGCGCGAGACCAGGTTCCAGGCGTACCAAGGTGTGTCGGTTCCGTACTTCCCCAACTTCCTGAGCCTGGCCAGTCCGTACGCGTTCCTCGGCTTGAACTTCTTCAACTCGATGGAATATCAGATGCGGCACATGGACCGACTCTTCGGCGAACTGAAGCAGCGCGGGGCAACCACGTTCGAGATCACCGAGGAAGCCAATGCCCGCTATCTGGACGAGATGACCGAGCTGCTCGGCACCTCTTTGTTCACCCTCGGCAACTGCGCGACGGCGCGGTCGTACTATTTCAATCCCAGTGGTGAGCCGACGCTGTTGCGGCCGATGACTACGCACGAGGCACTACGCGAAGCGTCGACGTACCCGGTCTCCGACTACCACATCAGTTGACCTGCGAGAGGACGTCGATGTCTGCAGAGCCGTTGATCAAAGCGACCGGGCTGGTTGTGGCCGCCACCGGGTTGTCGCACTTCGTGCGCCCAGAGCTGTTCGAATCCGCCACCAAGTCGGCGTTTCCGAACAACACGTTGCAGCACACCTACATCGACGGCGGCATCGAGACCGCGATCGGGCTGGCCCTGATCGCGCCCAAGACGCGCAAGCTCGCGGTGGCCGGATTGCTGGCCTACGGCGCCTATCTGGGCGCCAACATAGTCCGCAACCGCTGACTTTCAAGATCACAGTTCCGACAAGATTTACGGCCCCGTCAGATTTTTCGCTTACATTGATCAGGCACGGCGACGCGTACGTCGTTGGTTTGTGAGGATGCCACGCGAAAAGGGTCGGGGGACCGTGCCGGACCGGCTTGGGTGCGGGCGACCGCTCCCTCGCCGGTCCGCATTCATGTTCAGCGCCTAACATCCCGGCCGTGAGCACGCTCCAGCGCCGTTTGGGCACCACCGACGCCGTGATCATCGGGCTCGGTTCGATGGTCGGGGCCGGCATCTTCGTCGCGCTGGCGCCCGCCGCCGCGGCAGCGGGATCGTGGCTGCTGGTCGGGCTGGCGGTCGCCGCCGTCGTCGCGTATTGCAACGCCAGCTCCTCGGCGCGGCTGGCTGCCCGCTACCCGCAATCGGGCGGCACCTACGTATACGGGCGGGAGCGGCTCGGCGACTTCTGGGGCTACCTGGCCGGCTGGAGCTTCGTGGTCGGCAAGACCGCCTCGTGTGCGGCGATGGCGCTGACCGTCGGCTTCTACGTGTGGCCCGCCTACGCCCACGCGGTGGCCGTCGCCGCGGTGGTGGCGCTGACGGCGGTGAACTATCGCGGCATCCAGAAATCGGCGCTGCTGACCCGTGTCATCGTCGCCGTCGTGCTGGCGGTGCTGGCCGCCGTCGTAATGATCGTGGCGGCCTCGGGACGCGCAGACGTCGACCAGTTGCGGCTCGGCCACGGCACGGTCCTCGGTGTGCTGCAGGCAGCGGGTCTGCTGTTCTTCGCCTTCGCCGGCTATGCACGGATCGCCACGCTCGGTGAGGAGGTGCGCGATCCGGCCCGGACCATCCCGCGGGCCATCCCCCTGGCGCTCGGGCTCGCGCTCGTCATCTACGTGGCTGTTGCGGTCACGGTGCTCACGGCTCTGGGTCCGGATCGATTGGCAACCGCCGCAGCACCATTGGCGGATGCGGTACGGATTGCCGGGGCGGCCGGCTTCGAGCCGGTGGTGCGGGTCGGTGCGGCGGTGGCGGCGCTGGGCTCCCTGCTATCGCTGATTCTCGGGGTGTCGCGAACCACCCTGGCGATGGCGCGCGATCACCACCTGCCCGTCGGGCTGGCCACCGTGCATCCGCGCTTCGGCGTTCCGCATCGCGCCGAGGTGACCGTCGGTGTGGTCGTCGCGGTGCTCGCCGCGGTGGCCGATGTCCGTGGGGTGATCGGCTTTTCGTCGTTCGCGGTGCTGGTGTACTACGCGGTCGCGAACGCGTCGGCCTGGACGCTGGACGGCCGGAAGATCGTCCCGGCGCTCGGTTTGGTCGGTTGCCTGGTGCTATCGGTCGCATTGCCACTTCCGGCGGTGCTGTCAGGGGTGGGGGTGCTCGTGCTTGGCGCCGTCATCTACGCGGTGCGGCGGTTACGGTATGACCGTGATTCCCATGACCTGGACACCGGTGGAAAACCGGGCTGACCAGAACTTTGTCGTCGCCCCGCACGAGCGGTTGAGCTGGCCGCGCACACTGGGTATCGGCGCCCAGCACGTGGTCGCCATGTTCGGTGCCACGTTCCTGGTGCCGGTGCTCACCGGTTTCCCGCCGGCCACCACGCTGCTGTTCTCCGGTATCGGGACGCTGCTGTTCCTGGTGATCACCGGCAACCGGTTGCCCAGCTATCTCGGCTCGAGCTTCTCGGTGATCGCCCCGGTGACCGCCGCGGTGGCCACGCACGGCGCCGGCAGCGCGCTGGGCGGGCTGATCGCGGTCGGCGTGCTGCTGATCGTCATCGGTCTGGTCGTGCACCTGGCCGGCACCCGCTGGATCGACATCGTGCTGCCGCCGGTCGTCACCGGCGCCATCGTCGCGCTGATCGGGTTCAATCTGGCACCGGCCGCCAAGACGAACTTCGAGAAAGGCCCTCTGGTCGGCATCGTCACGCTGGTGCTGCTGGTGGCGGCGCTGGCGTTCTTCCGCGGCATCATCGGACGGCTGGCGATCTTCCTGGCCGTGGTCGCCGGGTATCTGTTGGCGCTGGCCCTCGGCGACGTGGACACTTCGGGGATCGCGGCCGCCGGCTGGATCGGACTGCCGGAGTTCCAGACGCCGACCCTGAACCTCTCGGTACTGCCGATGTTCCTGCCCGCGGTGATCGCGCTGATCGCCGAGAACATCGGACACGTGAAATCGGTCGGCCAGATGACCGGGGTCGACACCGACCCGCTGACCGGACGCGCGTTGGCGGCGGATGGTGTCGCGACCGTGCTGGCCGGTTTCGGCGGCGGCTCGGCCACCACCACCTACGCCGAGAACATCGGCGTGATGGCTGCCACCCGGGTGTACTCCACGGCCGCCTATTGGGTGGCCGGGGTGACCGCGATCCTGTTGGCGTTGTGCCCCAAAGTCGGAGCGACGATCTCGGCGATCCCGCCCGGCGTGCTCGGCGGTGCGACGATCGTGCTCTACGGTTTGGTCGGCGTGCTGGGTGTGCGGATCTGGCTGACCAACCGGGTGGACTTCAGCCTGCCGATCAACCAGATGACCGCGGCGATCGCACTGATCATCGGCATCGCCGACTTCACTTGGAAGATCGGCAATCTCACGTTCACCGGCATTGCGCTCGGCTCGATCGCCGCACTCGTCATCTACCACGGCATGCGGGCGTTGGGGGCGCTGCGCTCACGGCATTGACACCGCACTCAGATCCACATCTCCGCCGAAATCTGGATCTGAATACGGTCTCAACGCATTACGACACCGTGCCGGCGTGCCGAGTGCGGTCATCCCGAATGGGAATGCCGTTGCGGCCCTCGATGTCCTGCGCGTAGAGCCCGACCGAGAACACCACTCCCCCGCCAAGGATGCCCAGCGCGGCCTTGTCGATGTGATCGATGGTGTCGGTTGCCTTGTGATAATTCGGATCGAACGGCGCGTCGGCGGTACCACCCCACAGCTTCTGCTGATCGGCGGTCTTATTCTCCTCCGCCCCGGAGAACAAGCCACCGGAGGGAATGCCGGCCTTGGTGAACGCGTCATAATCTGACCGGCCGTCGAAAGATGTGTCCTGGGCGGTCTTTCCGGCCGACTTCAGGTAGGCGACCATGGTCCGCTCGATACCCGCCGACCCCTCCGGCACCCGCGGCACCCGCTCCCCACGCCCCGGTGCGGTGGATTGGTCGCCGTCGTAGGTGAAGTAGCCGGGGTTGGGTGACCCGATCATGTCGTAGTTCAGGTACAGCGCAATGTCCTTGAGCTGGTCCACATTCAGCGACTCGATGTACTTGTTGGATCCGATCGTCCCGAGCTCCTCGGCACCCCAGAACGCGAATCGCACAGCGTTCTTCACATCGGGATTGGAGCCGAGCTGCACCGCGGTCTCCAACACCGCAGCCACCCCGGAGCCGTTGTCGTTGATGCCGGGCCCCTCGGGAACACTGTCCAGGTGGGCGCCGGTCATGATCACGTCGGTGGTCGAACCGGTCTTGGTCTGCGCAATGACGTTGCGCGCGTTGACCGATTGCGTGCTGGCCTCGAGCTTGAGCATCGTCGGCCCGGGATTGGCGCGCAGCCGCGCGCCGTCGGCCTTGCTCACACCGACCACCGGAATCTTGACGTCGGTGGCCTCACCGAGGGTGGCGCCCATCACCTGCTCGTCGACGTTGTCGGCGACCACCATCGCGATCGCACCGAGCTTGGCCGCGATGGCCTGCTTATCGGAGAACGGGCAACTACCCCGGTCGACGAGTACCACCGCGCCACGGACGCCAAGACCGTCGTAGTCGGCCGGTGCGCAGCCCGGCGTGTCGTCCGCGGGTGCGGCAACCAGCGGCCCGGTGACGCCCTGCGGCGGGGTGGAGAGGCTGAATTCGGCGGCCTGCGCGGCGACGGTGTCACTGCCGACCCGCAGCTCAGGCTTACCGGCTTTGAACACCTTGGACTGGAACTCCGGGGTCTGGACGTCGAACCCCTTCGAGCGCAGCACGCCTGCCACATAGTCGACGCTGGCATCGAAGCCGGGGGTGCCCACCGCCCTGGTGCCGTTGTTGGCATTGGCGATGTCCTGAAGCTTCTGCAGATGCGCCATCATGGCGTCGGTGGTGACCCGCTGGCGGAGCTCGTCGGCGAACTGCGCGGCGGCCTTGGCCGGGGCGGCCGGTTGCCCGGAGTCGGCCGGCCGGTTGCATCCCGCCACCGCTGTGACGGCGACGGCCAGCGCGACGGCCAGGTGTCTGTACTTCATCGCGCCCAGGGTACGTATCGGCGAATGCGCAGGTTCGGGTGGCACCATGTGCCCGATGACCGTCACGTCCCCGCGCCGGCGCCTGGTGACCTCCACCGAGGTGCTGGTGGCCGCATTGGTGGTGTGCGCGCTCGCGGGAACCTGGATGCGCGACGGGGTCGCGGGCGATCCGCGGCTGTCCACCGCGGGAACCGTGTTCGCCGGGGTGTTTCTGCAGGCTGTGCCGTTTCTGGTGCTCGGCGTGGTGATCAGCGGGCTGATCGCCGCGTTCGTGTCCCCGCAGCGGCTGGCTCGGTGGCTGCCCCGCCGCGCGCCCGCGGCGGTGCTGGCCGCTGGCGTGGCCGGGGCGGCGCTGCCGGGGTGCGAGTGCGGGTCGGTTCCGGTGGCGCGGCGCCTGTTCGGCGACGGAGCGACCGGTGCGGCGGCGCTGACGTTCATGCTCAGTGCGCCGGCGATCAATCCGGTGGTGCTGGTGGCCACCGCGGTGGCCTTCCCCGGTCAGCCCGAGATGGTGGCCGCCCGCTGCGCCGCGTCTTTGGCGACGGCGGTGGTGATGGGGATGTTGTGGTCGAAGTGGGGCCGGCCGGGCTGGGTCACCCGCAGGCTCCCCGCTCCGACGACGCGGACCAATCCCGCTGGGTCGCGTTCACCGAGGCGGCCCGGCACGATTTCCTACAGGCCGGCTCCTATCTGGTGATCGGCGCCGCGGCCGCCGCCACGTTGCGCGTCGTGGTGCCGCCGTGGGTGTTCGAGCATGTGGCCGGCCACCTACTGATCGGCGTGATCACCATGGCGCTGCTGGCGTTCGTGCTGGCGCTGTGCTCGGAAGCCGACGCTTTCGTGGCGGCCAGCCTCACCATGGTGCCGCTGGTGCCGCGGCTGGTGTTCCTGGTGGTCGGGCCGGCCGTTGACGTGAAACTCGTTGCCATGCAAGCCGGTTTGTTCGGCCGCAGTTTCGCGCTGCGCTTCGCCCCGGTCACCCTGGTGGTGGCGACGGTGCTGGCGACAGCAGTCGGGCTGGTGCTGCTGTGAGGCGCGAAACCGAGAACACGCTACTTCTGATCGTCGGGATCGCCCTGGTGATGGTCACGGTCACCGGGGCCTACACCCGATACGTGAAACCGGGAATGCTGCCGTGGCTGGCGATCTCGGCCGTCGTGCTGCTCGGGCTTGCTTTGACCGCGATCGCCCGCGACGTCCGGCGCGGCGGCCCCCATCACGAGCACGGCGGCCACCATCACCGCAACGGCATCGTCTGGCTGCTGGTGCTGCCGGTGATCCTGCTGATCTTCGTGGTGCCACCGGCGTTGAGCGCGCGGGCCGCCGCTCCCGCGACAGTGTCGATCGCCCGGTCGTTCCCGCCGCTGCCGCCCGGGCCCGCGCCGTCGTTGTCGCTGCCCGAGGTGCTGATGCGGGTGGCGGTCGGCAAGGTCGGCGGCCTGGATGACCACCCCATCACCACGACCGGTTTCACGATGCGCGACGGCGATCGCGTCGACTTGGCCAAGATCGTGATCGTCTGTTGTGCCGCCGACGCCCAACTGGCCCGGCTGCACCTGTCCGGGCCGGCGGCCCAGGCGGCGGCCGCGATGCCGGAGAACACCTGGCTGCGGGTGGTGGGCACGGCGCCGGCGGGCCAAACCTATTCCGGCACAGGGTCGATACCCACCCTCGAGGTGACCAGCGTGGTGCGGATCGACCCACCCGCCAACACCTACGGCTGACGCACCCTCGCGACGATCAGATCGGCGACCGCGCGCATGCCGGCCGCATTGGGGTGCCACGGCTTCGGCCGCCACGGCAGTAAGGAGCCGGCACCGACCGTCCACGGTTCGGCCGACCAGGGGTGGTGGTCGCGGCTCATCTCCGCGGCATGGATCACCTCGCACCCGGTGGCCAGCGCGGCTTCGAGAGTCTGATCGGCCAGGCGCGCTGCGACGTGGCGACCCAGGTCGGCGACCTCGTCCGGCAGCGGTGGCGCCGGCGTTCCCGCGGGAGGCAGCAGGGTCAGGTAGTCCACGAACATGATGCGCGCCCGCGGTGATCGCTCCCGCAGTACCCGGCCCACTTCACGCAGCGACGCACCCACTTGATTCAGTGCCGCGCCCCGGGCGGCGGGGTCCAGGAGTTCATCGAGTCGCGCACCGAGTACCGGAATCTTGCGCAGGACCGGCGGCAGGGTTGCCGCGAACAGCAATGGGACGTAGCCGACATCGTTACCGCCGATGGTGACGGTGACCAGTTCCTCCGAACCGTCGAGGGCATCGATCTGCGGTGGCGCACCGATCTGCCGATCGCGCAGCACGTGCGCGGTGGTGGCGCCGGAGTAGGTGACGTCAACCAGGTCGAGGCCCAGTCGGTCGGCGGTCAGGTGTGGGTAGTTGCGCGCCGACCGGCCGGCCGGGATCGGTGACCCAGCCGCCCTGGGCTTGATCCCCGGACCAGCGGCCATCGAACTACCCAGTGCCACATAACGGCTCACGCATCCTGCCAGGCAAGCGTCGGGCTCGATGCCTGTGCCCAGAACCGCTTGGGGATGCGTCCGGCGTGCCTGGCCAGCAGGCCCGCGGTCACAGCGGCCGACATCGCGGCGGCCATCGCAGGCGGATCAGCGGCCCGCGTCACGGCACTGGCCAAAAGTACTGCATCACAGCCCAATTCCATCGCGAGCGTGGCATCGCTGGCGGTGCCGATTCCGGCGTCGAGGATCACCGGCACACCGGCGGCCGCGACGATCATCTCGATGTTGTGCGGATTGGAGATGCCCAGCCCGGTTCCGATCGGCGAGCCCAGCGGCATCACGGCCGCGCACCCGGTGTCCTCCAATCGGCGGGCCAGCACCGGATCGTCGTTCGTGTACGGCAGCACCACGAACCCGTCGTCCACCAATTGCTCTGCCGCCCGCACCAATTCGACAGCGTCCGGCAGCAGTGTGCGCTCGTCGGCAATCACCTCGAGCTTGATCCAGTTGGTGCCCAGCGCCTCGCGCGCGAGCTGCGCGGTCAGCACCGCCTCGGCCGCACCGCGACAGCCCGCGGTGTTGGGCAGCGGGGTGATCTCCAGGCGGGCAAGCAGATCCAGCACACCGGTGCCGCCTTCGGCGTCCACCCGGCGCATCGCGACGGTGGTCAGCTCGGTGCCCGATGCCACCAGCGCCTCTTCCAGCACGGTCAGGTTCGGCGCGCCACCGGTTCCGAGGATCAGCCGCGAGCCGAACGTGCGTCCCGCGATCGTGAGTTGTTCAACCACCTTGCACCGCCGTAACCACCTCGACGCGGGCCCCGTCTGGCACCGCCGAATCCCACTGTGAACGAGGCAGAACCGACCAGTTCACGGCGACCGCGATGCCGCGGTCGGGAAAGCCGAGCGTGTCCAGCAGCCCCGATATCGTGGTGCCGTCGGAGACTTCCCGTTCCTCGTCGTTGACCATCAGCTTCACGCGCGTGCTCCCATCAACTCTGCGGCGATGCGCTGCGCGGTCCAGGGCGCCAGCAGAAATCCGGACCGGCCGTGTCCGGTGGCCACCAGGGTGCGCTCGTCGAGCCGGCCGACGATCGGCATGTTGTCCGGTGTCATCGGCCGCAAACCCGCCGCGCACTCGGCCAGCTCGTATTCGCCCAGTGCCGGCATCACCTCGCAGGCGTCGTCGAGCAGCTCGCGCACCCCCGCCACCGACGGCGCGGTGTCGCGGCCGTGTTCGTACTGGGTCGCACCGACCACCACCCCGTCGGCGCGCGGCACCAGGTAGACCGAGCGGCCGTGCACCCGGGCCCGAACCACCCGCTGCGGCACCGGCATACAGCCGCGCCGCCAGCGCAGCCGCAACACCTCGCCCTTCACCGGCCGTACCTGCAGGCCCGGCCACAATGCGGGCGCGTCGATGCCGTTGGCGATGACCACCGTGTCGACACCGTCGCGCGCGTCGTCGAGGCGCTCCACCGGTGCCGCCCACTGAACCCCGAGCTGCTCACAGTGGCGCTCCAGGGCGGCCACCAGTTTGCGATTGTCCACCGCCAGCTCGTCGGAGGCGAGGAAACCGTGACGAATGCCTTGGGCCAGAAGCGGTTCGGTATCGCGGGCAGTGGTCGTCACGGTGACCGGATGTCCCTGGGCCGACAGCCAGTCCGCGACGGTCCGCAGATCGGCCGCATCGGCCCGGTCCACCCCGACCACCAGCGACTCACGCGCAGTGACGACGTCGGCGGGCAGACCGTCGAGGAAGCCGTCGTGCCACAGCCGCAGCGACTCCAACCCCAGCGCCAGCAGCTCCTCCTCGCCCGGCCAGCCTTCGCTGTGCGGGGTCAGCATTCCGCCGGCCACCCACGACGCACCCATAAGCGGTGTCCGGTGCACCCGAACCGCGAGCCCGTCGAGCAGGGCGCGCCGTGCCACCGCGAGTCCGATGACACCGCCCCCGATGACGGCCAGAGAATCCTTCGACATATCCCTTTCGCTTCCTTCGCCGGCATGACCCGGATCAGGTGGTGACGGTCTGGAGCGTCGCGCTCCACTCTCAGCCCCGCCCCGGGGCTCCCGTGCCGATCCTCCACGCTAGCCGCTACCGTCGCGGTGTGCACGAACCTCACTCCAGGCTGGCGACCGCACGGCTCTACCTGTGCACCGATGCCCGCCGCGAACGCGGTGACCTGGCCGAGTTCGCCGACGCGGCGCTGGCCGGCGGCGTCGACATCATCCAGCTTCGCGACAAGGGCTCACCCGGCGAGCAACAGTTCGGGCCGCTGGAGGCCCGCGACGAGCTGGCGGCACTGGAAATCCTGGCCGAGTCTGCGCGCCGGCATGGCGCGCTGGTGGCGGTCAACGACCGCGCCGACATCGCCCGCGCGGCGCGCGCCGACATCTTGCACCTGGGTCAGGACGATCTGCCGCTGGCAGTGGCCCGCGACGTCGCCCCGCAGGCCCTGATCGGGCGTTCCACCCATCAGAGCGGCGAGGCCGCTCGCGCGATCACCGAGGACGTCGACTATTTCTGCGTCGGCCCGTGCTGGCCGACGCCGACGAAGCCGGGTAGGCCGGCGCCCGGCCTGGATCTGGTGCGCGACGTCGCGGCCATGGGGTCGGCCAAGCCGTGGTTCGCGATCGGCGGGATCGACGAGCAGCGCCTGCCGGAGGTGCTCGAAGCCGGCGCGACCCGAATTGTGGTGGTGCGGGCAATCACCGGGGCCGACGACCCGAAAGCCGCCGCCGAGCGACTCCGGGCGGCGCTCAGCTGACTTCGGCGGCCGCCGACGTGCACCAGGCGAATACTCCGGCCCGGATCTCCACGGTGTGCGGCACCGGCAGCAGGCATTCCTCGTGCTCGTGGGCGCTCAGCATCGTCGTGATGCGTAGGCGTTCCCAGCTGGCCGCGAACCCGGGGTGCAGCGGCAGCTCGATCACCTCGTCCTCGGCGACCCAGCGCAATTCGGAGCTTTCCCGGTTCGCCACGGTACTCAGCAGCTCGGGGGCATCCGCGACGACGGTGGTGTAGCTCCACTGCGCACCCCCGCTGCCGATGACCTCCGCGGTCACCACGGTCGCGCGGACCTGGACGTGTTCGGCGAGCAGGCCGGCTTCCTCGTGGGCCTCGCGCACCGCGGCCTGCTCGGGGGTCTCGTGGCTGTCGCGGGCGCCGCCGGGCAGGGCCCAGGTGCCGCCCTGGTGACTCCACGGGGCCCGATGCTGAAGCAGCACCGCGGGGGTACCGTCGGCGCGAGGCGCCCGCAGCAACAACCCCGCGGCGCCATGCCGTCCCCAATAGGGCGTGCCGGTATCCGACACCACCCAACCGTCGCCGTCCCCGCGCACGCGTTCAGGATAAGCACGCCACGCCGGACTTAGGTCGGTCGATCCCGCCCCATCCGTCACAGCACCTCTTAGGATTGTCTCAGAAAGCGCGCCGGGACCCCCGGCAAAGGGCAGCAGTGGATCCGGACAACCACGGAATGAGGTCCGCGAACGTGACCGTCGAGCTGGCGCACCCGTCGACCGAGCCGTTGGGCCAGCGGTCGACGGCGCCGCCCGCTCACCCTCGGTGGTGGTTCGTCCGCACCACGCCCGGACGCATCCTGACCCTCGGCGTCATCCTCGCCACGCTCGGCATCCTGAGCGCGTTCGCAACCTCGACGACGATCACCGACCGGCAAACCCAGCTGACCACCGTGCTCAACCACACCGAGCCGTTGTCGTTCGCCGCCGGCCAGCTCTACACCACGCTGTCGGTGGCGGACGCCGCCGCGGCGACCGCGTTCATCGCCGGCTCCGAGCCACGGGCGGTGCGGCAGCGCTACGAGCAGGCGATCACCGATGCGGCCGTTGCGGTGACCCGCGCGTCCAGCGGCCTCACCGACGAGCCCCTGGTGCAGCTGCTGGGCCGGATCAACGCGCAGCTGGCGGTGTACACCGGCCTGATCGAAACCGCGCGCACCAACAACCGGATGGGCAATCCGGTCGGCTCGTCGTATCTTTCGGAGGCCTCGGCCCTGATGCAGCAGCAGATCCTGCCGGACGCGCAGCGGCTGTACGAGCAGACCTCGGCGCGGGTCGACGCCGAAACCACCGCCTCCACCCGCGTCCCGGCGCCGGTGATCATGGTCGTCGCCGTGACGCTGTTGTTCGGGGCGTTCGGTCATCGGTGGCTGGCCGATCGCACCAAACGCCGGGTGAACGTCGGCCTGATCGCGGGCGGCCTGGCGATCGTGGTGATGATCATCTGGGTGGGTTCGGCGCTGCTCATCTCCACCGCAGGCAGCCGGGCTGCGAAGAACACCGCGGCCGAGTCGCTGAAAACTGTGACTAACCTGGCGATCACCGCCCAGCAGGCGCGCGCCGACGAGACGCTGTCGCTGATCCGGCGGGGAGACGAAGACGTCCGCAAGCGCTCCTACTACCAACGCGTCGAAGCCATGCACACACAGCTCACCGAATACCTCGCCCGCAAGGACGCCATCGCCAAGGACGACCTGGCCGATGCCGACGGCTTGCTGACCAAGTGGCGGCAGGCCGACGAGCGGATCAACGCCTACATCTCGGTCGGCAACTACCAGGCCGCGACCCAGGTGGCGCTGGGCACCGGCGAGGACGACTCGACACCGGCGTTCGACAAGCTCGACGCGGCGCTGTCGAGCGGTATCCGGCAGAGCCGCAACCAACTGCGCAACGACATCCTGTCCGCCCGCCGGGTGCTGTCGGGCACCACCGTCGGCGGCGTGGTGCTCTCGGTCGGAGCGGCGTTGTCGGTGGCGCTCGGCCTGTGGCCGCGGCTCAGCGAGTATCGGTGATGAGCGCCCGCGCAAAGAACAGACGACCGGTGATGAGGATCCGCCGGCTGCTCTGCATCGCGATCGCCGCCGCGACCGTCCTCAGCGGCTGCGGCAAAACGGAGTTCATCGGGGCTCCCCCGGTGCCGACCCTGGCCCCGCCGACGCCGGCCGGGATGCAGGAGCTCGCGCCGGAACCTCCGCAGCGTCCCGATCCGTCGGAGAATTCTTGCGACCGCACCGCCAGCCTGCGGCCCTTCCCCACCAAGGCCGAGGCCGATGCGGCGGTCGCCGGGATTCGTGGCCGGGGCCGGCTGATCGTCGGGCTCGACGTCGGCAGCAACCTGTTCTCCTTCCGCGATCCGATCACCGGGGAGATCACCGGATTCGACGTCGACATCGCCGGGGAGGTGGCCCGCGACATCTTCGGGACGCCGTCGGCCGTCGAGTACCGCATCCTGTCATCGGCCGACCGGATCACGGCGCTGCAGAACAACACCGTCGACATCGTCGTCAAGACCATGACGATCACCTGCGAGCGCCGCAAGCTGGTGAACTTCTCGACGGCGTATTTCACCGCCTACCAACGCATTCTGGCTCCACGCGAGTCGGCTATCTCGCAGGCCTCTGACCTGTCCGGGCGTCGGGTGTGCGTCGCGAGCGGGACCACGTCACTGGACCGGGTGCGTCAGATCGCGCCGCCGCCGATCATCGTGACGGTGGTGAGCTGGGCGGACTGCCTGGTCGCGCTGCAGCAACGAGAGGTCGACGCAGTCAGCACCGACGACTCCATTCTGGCGGGCCTGGTGGCCCAGGATCCGTACCTGCACATCATCGGACCGAACATGGCTCAGGAGCCATACGGCATCGGCATCAATCTGGCCAACACCGGGCTGGTGCGATTCGTCAACGGGACCCTGGAGCGCATCCGGCGAGACGGCACGTGGAACACGTTGTACCGCAAGTGGTTGACCGTCCTGGGGCCCGCGCCCGCTCCCCCGACACCGAGGTACCTGGACTGATGGCCGCCTCCGATCAGCCAGACGTCGACGTCGGAACCCAGCCCGCGTCGTTCGACGATTTCGCCATGGACTCGGCGTCGACGGTGCGGCCGATGGCCACCCAGGCGATCTACCGGCCGCAGTTCGAGGACGACGACGACTCGATCGGCAGTGTGGGCACCGAACCGGAAGCCATGCACCACCCCACCGTGGCCCGCAAGCTGTCGCCGACCCGGCGTCTCGGTGGCGGCCTGGTGGAGATCCCCCGGTACCCCGAGATCGACCCGCTCAAGGCGTTGATGGTCAATCCCGTTGTCGCCGAGGCGAAGCGGTTCTGCTGGAACTGCGGACGTCCGGTGGGCCGCTCGACCGAGGACAGTGAGGCGCCGTCGGAGGGGTGGTGCCCGCACTGCAACAGCCCCTATTCATTTGTGCCGCAGCTGGTTCCCGGCGACATGGTGGCCGACCAGTACGAGATCAAGGGATGCGTGGCGCACGGTGGCCTGGGTTGGGTGTACCTGGCCGTCGACCACAACGTGAACGAACGGCCGGTGGTGCTCAAGGGCCTCGTGCATTCCGGGGACGCCGAGGCACAGGCCATCGCGATGGCCGAGCGCCAGTTCCTCGCCGAGGTGGTTCACCCGTCGATCGTCAAGATCTTCAACTTCGTCGAGCACCCCGACTCCCACGGCGAGCCGGTCGGCTACATCGTGATGGAGTACGTCGGCGGTAAGTCACTGAAAGTGCCCAAGGGCGAGAAGCTTCCGGTATCCGAAGCCATCGCCTACGTGCTGGAGATCCTGCCCGCGCTGGGCTATCTGCATTCGATCGGCTTGTGCTACAACGACCTCAAGCCGGAGAACGTGATGGTGACCGAGGAGCAGCTCAAGCTGATCGACCTCGGTGCCGTGTCGCGGATCAACTCGTTCGGCTACCTCTACGGCACGCCCGGCTATCAGGCGCCCGAGATCGTCCGGACCGGGCCGACCGTCGCCAGCGACATCTACACGGTGGGCCGCACCCTGGCGGCATTGACGCTGAACCTGCGAACCCGCAAGGGCCGCTACGTCGATGGGCTGCCCGAAGACGATCCGGTGCTCAAGAAGTACGACTCCTTCGCGCGGCTGTTGCGCCGGGCGATCGACCCGGATCCGCGCCGCCGGTTCGCCAGCGCCGAGGAGATGTCCTCGCAGCTGCTGGGTGTCCTGCGTGAGGTGGTCGCCGAGGAGACCGGTGTGCCGCGGCCGGGCTTGTCGAACGTCTTCACCCGCACCCGGGCGGCGTTCGGGGTGGAACTGCTGGTGGCGCATACCGATGTCTACCTCGACGGGCTGGCCCACGCCGAGAAGCTGACCGCCGCCGAGATCGTCACCGCGCTGCCGGTTCCCCTGGTGGATCCCACCGACATCGCCGCGACTGTGCTGTCCGCGACGGTGCTGTCGCAGCCGGTTCAGACGCTGGACTCCCTCCGCGCGGCCCGGCACGGCGTGCTCGACTCCGAAGGCATCGACCTCACGGAGTCGATCGAATTGCCACTGATGGAAGTGCGGGCGCTGCTCGACCTCGGCGATGTCGCCAAGGCCAACCGCAAGCTCGACGACCTGGCCGAGCGGGTGGGCTGGCGCTGGCGGCTGATCTGGTTCAAGGCGGTCTCCGAGCTACTCACCGGCGACTACGATTCGGCGACAAAGCATTTCACCGAGGTTCTGGACATCTTCCCGGGTGAGCTGGCGCCGAAGCTGGCCCTGGCGGCAACGGCCGAGCTGGCCGCCACCTCCGACGAGCTGCCGTTCTACCGCACTGTCTGGCACACCGACAACAACTCCATCTCGGCCGCGTTCGGTCTGGCCCGGGCGCTCTCGGTGGAGGGCGATCGCGAAGCCGCGGTCCGAACACTCGACGAAGTCCCGGCTGCATCACGGCATTTCACGACGGCCCGGTTGACCAGCGCGGTGACGTTGCTGTCCGGGCGGTCTGCACACGAGCTGTCCGAGGAGCAGATCCGTGACGCCGCGCACCGGGTGGAAGCACTGCCCGACTCCGAACCGCGCGTGCTGCAGATCCGCGCACTGGTGTTGGGCACGGCGATGGACTGGATGAGCGGGAACACCGCCAGCACCAACCACATTCTCGGTTTCCCCTTCACCGAGCACGGTCTGCGCCTTGGTGTGGAGGCCTCACTGCGCAGCCTGGCGCGGGTGGCGACCAGTCAGGCACACCGCTACGCGCTGGTCGACATGGCCAACAACGTCCGGCCCACCAGCACCTTCTAGCGCGAGAAACGATCCCGCAACTGCGGGTCGTTCTCCCACCACAGCGCCGAGGGCCCGGCTGCGGTCGCCTCGTCGAGCTCGGCGTCCGCCCGCTTGGCCTTGCGGCGCTCATCGGTCCCGAGCTGACGCATCAGCGCCACCACGAACGGAATGCTCAGCACATCGCCGAGGATCCACAGGATGCCCGCGCCGATGGACTGGTCGGTCCGTAGGCTCGGTCCCCAATCACGCTGCAGCGCAGCGTAGTAGTCGACGGCGATGAGTGGCCCGAGCCAGAGCACGATGCCGAGCAGGCCATCGGCCAGGGACTCCACGACGCTGATGCCGATGGACAGCAGCGGGGAGAACCGCCGCGGCACCGGATCGATCTGCAGCCGGGTGTAGAAGTACGCGAACCCGATGGTCACCAGCAGCACTCGAGTCCCCGCCGCAACCGGTCCCGTCATCGAGGCGACGTACCAGGGGGTCAGGTAGAGCAGCCACGGTGTGGCCAGCATCGCGGCTGACGTCGTCAACGGCGACAGCGCCACCCGCATGACTCTCGAGCTCAATGCTCGGTCCACGATTCGACCGACGGGCGTCGACGGCGCGCACAACCACGCCACCGGGCGAGCTGACGCCAGCAGGAACGGTGCGACGAACAACAACAGCAGCACCTGCAACGCGCGCACCCAGAACAGCACTGGCGCGTACTCGCCGACGGGGCCGAAGTTCGCCAACGCCCACACGGCTACGCCCAGCACCAAACATGACCAGCGCACCACAGCTGCTGACGGTAAACCGGTCAGCTTGGGATCGACTGTGTGTGCTGACCGTCACCGCACAGTCGACGCCAGTCGCGCGGCGAGCTGGGCGAAGGTGTCGATCCAGCCGCTGCGGAACGATTCGAATTCGCTTGTCGGCAGCAGCGAGTGCTCGATCGACATCAACGTCTCGTCCACGCCGACCGGCTCGAATGTCACGTCGACGATGCTCACCTGAGACGGATCCTCCCAATTCGAATTGCTCCAGGTGAACCGCAACAGACGCGGACGGTCGATGGCCAGGAACTGTCCGCTGATGAGCACCCTGGTGCCGGATTCGTCGACGTCGAAGCGCACCGTTCCGCCGACGCGAGGCTCGACGGCGACCTCGACGACACGTACCGGATTCGGGCACATCCATTCCTGCAGCGCTTCCGGATCGAGCCACTCGTCGAACACCACCGCGGGTGGGGCGGGCATCACGCGCGAAACGACGACGGTCACCGTCTCACTCATCGGCCGTCAGCCTTCTTGCGGCGCAACCGTGCGGCCAGCGCATCAGCCCGGGTCGACCAGAACCGGGTCTGTTCGTCGATCCAATGTTGTGCTGCGGTAAGCCCTTCCGGCCGCAGCGACACCCAATGTTCACGTCCGCGCACCTCCCGGTGGATGAGGCCGGCCGACTCCAGCACGCCGACGTGGCGTGACACCCCGGCGAACGTCATCGGCAGCGGGGCGGCAAGGTCGGTGATCCGCGCATCGCCCTGCCGCAACACCTCGATCAGGTGGCGGCGCGTCGGGTCGGCCAGGGCGGCATAGGCCCGGTCCAACACTTGATCTTCAACCATCTTGTTGACTATAGCCGCTCAGAGTGGTTCCCTGAGTCAGATACTCAACTAACTTGTTGAATGATTTAGAGGGAGCAACCAAGTGCATATGCCCGACATCGTGTCGGCCCCCGAATGGGAGGCCGCCCGCCACCAAATGCTGCTCAAGGAAAAGGAATTGACGCGCGCCCGCGATGCCCTGGCCGCGTTGCGCAGGCGTATGCCGTGGACTCCCGTTGAGAAGAACTACGAGTTCGACGGGCCGGACGGCACGATCAGCCTGCTCGACCTGTTCGGCGGCAGAAGGCAACTGATCGTCTACCGCGCCTTCCTCGATCCGGGTGTCCACGGCTGGCCCGACCACGGCTGCGTCGGATGCTCGTTGATGGCCGACCACATCGGCAATCTCGCCCACCTCAACGCCCGCGACACCACGCTGGTCTACGCCTCCCGCGGAGCGCAGGCCGACGTGCAACGCATCAAGGCGAGGATGGGCTGGGACATCCCCTGGTACACCATGCTGCCCGGCCCGGACAACGCCTTTGACGTCGACTTCGGCGTCGACCAGTGGCACGGCACCAACGCGTTCATCCGCGACGGCGACCAGATCTACCGCACGTACTTCATCGACAGCCGGGGCGACGAGATCTTCGTCAACACTTGGCATTTCCTCGATATGACCGCACTCGGTCGACAGGAGACCTGGGAGGACTCCCCGCCGGGCTATCCGCAGAGCAAGCCCTACGAATGGTGGGCCTGGCACGACCACTACCCCGGACACACCCCGTCGCGCTGGTTCGGCGATCCCGATCCCGGCGACCCGCATGATCCGCGGCCCGCGCGCTAGACCACTGACGAACCGAGTCGTCCCACGTCAGGTGGCACAACCGCCCAGCAACACCAACGGATGCACCTCAACCCACGCCGGTGCCCCTTCGGCGACCACTACCATCTGGTTCGTGCGACGAATAGTGACGGCCCTGTTCCTGCTGGTGATTGTCGTTCTGAGCGGCGCCGCATGCGGTAACTCCCCGTCATCGCAGCCCACGACGGACAAGCCCGCACCGTCAGAGCAGTACGGCGATGTGATCACCAGTGATGCGGCGAGGGATCTCGATCAGTCACTGCAATCGGCAGTCGAGTGGGCCCAGCGCTTCACGTACGCGTCCCGATCGGGCATCAACGACAACGGCACCCACGTCACGGCGATTCTGTTAGTGCCGAAGGGGCCCGCCCCGGACGGCGGATGGCGCATCGTGGCGTTCGGGCATCCCGCCAGCGGCACCAAACCAGGCTGCGGTCCATCAACTTCGCCGACGCTGCTCAATTCGTCGGCCGTTGTGCTGCAGCTACTGCAAGCCGGTTACGCGGTCGTTGTATCGGACTATCAGGGGCTGGGCGATCTCGCCAAGATCCAGGATCGGCCTGACCGGGACCATTACCATCCCTATCTCGATTCGACGACAGTCGGCTACAACCTGATCGACTCGGTGCGGGCCGGACGCCAGGTGATCGAACGGACCGGCGGGCAGGCGTCGAAGTCCTGGCTCGCCCTCGGTATCGGTCAGGGCGGACAAGCGGCGTGGGCCGCCAATGAGCTTGCTGAGAACCAAGGCTGGGGTATGACGTTGCTCGGCTCGGTCGCCATCTCCCCGGCCGCCGATATCACCGGCCTGGCTGACGCCGCCGAGGCAGGCACACTCAACGGCCAGCAGCAACTCGACCTCCTGGCATTTCTTTCCGGAGTGAAGAACTCCTACTTCAACGATTTCCCGCTCGACGACTACCGCAGCGGAATTGTCGCGCAGAAGTGGGACGCGCTGCTGGCGTGTGATCCCGCCGGCCTCGTCGAGCGCGCGACGATCGCGACTCAGATCACCCCCGACGACCTAAAGCCTCATTCCCCCGCCGCGGCGAACACGCTTCGCGGCTTCCTGAAGAAAAGCAGCCTCCCGCAAGGACCGACCCAAGGCCCGATGCTGGTGATCTACGGCGACCAAGATCCGGCAACACCCGCGGCGTGGACCGACGCCGCGCTGGATCGCGCATGCAAAATGGGCGACGTCATCACCATTCGTCGACTGCCCGGTGACGCCCCCGACCAGCTCGACATGGCTGAGGCGCTCGACTGGATGAACCAACGCGTCAACTCCGTTCCAGCGCCTAACGATTGCGAAGGCCGTTCCTCGTGAGCCTGCTACATGGCTGGGTGGTGATCGCCGCTCAAGTTGTGGCCGCGGCCGTGCTGTTGGCGGCGATCGGACGCAGATCACCACGGTGGCTGCTGCTCTGGCTTCCCATCGCAGTGATAGTCGGTGGCATCTGCGCCGGACTGACGTTCTGGTTCATCCACAACCAGGGACTGTCTGAAGATCCCGCGCCCGCGACATTCTGGGTGTGGATCGTCGGCCTCGGAGCAGCCATCGTCGTACTGATCTTCGGGTGGCGCGGCGCCGGGTGGCCCCGCAGGATTGCGGGGTTCATGGCTGTTCCACTGTGTCTACTCTGCGTGGCGCTGGCACTCAACACCTGGACCGGTTACTTCCCCACCGCGCAATCCGCATGGGACCGGATCACCGGTACCGAGTCGCCGCGCTTCATCGACCAGTCCACCTTGGCCGACATGCAGCGCCAAGGAATCCGGCCGACTCAAGGCGTCGTCGTCAAAGTGACGACTCCCGACGCGGCGTCGGGCTTTCAGCATCGCCAGGAGTACGTCTATCTCCCGCCCGCGTGGTTCGCGACCTCACCACCACCCCCACTACCCGCCGTGATGATGTTCGGCGGGCAGTTCGGCCGTCCCGACGACTGGCTGCGATCGGCCGATGCGCTTGCGACCCTGGATGACTTCACGGCGCGGCACTACGGCAACGCGCCCGTATTCGTCTTCCCCGACGTCGGCGGGACCTTCAGCACTGACACCGAATGTGTCAACGGCCCTCGCGGCAACGCCGCCGATCACCTCATCAAAGATGTGGTGCCCTACGTGATCTCGACTTTCGGCGTGCGCCCCACAGCGGAGAACTGGGGAGTCGCCGGATGGTCGTCGGGCGGCACCTGTGCCCTAATGCTCGCGGTGATGCACCCGGATGTGTTCAGCGCGATCGTCAGTATCGACGGCCAACTGGGCCCCAATGCCGGAACGCGGGAGCAGACCATCGCCCGACTGTTCGGTGGCGATGCTGCCGCGTGGGAAGAATTCGATCCACGGTCGGCGATCATCCGGCACGGCCCCTATACCGGAATGTCGGCGTGGTTCGCGGTGTCGTCGGACACCACCGCTGAATACCGGCCCGGCGAGCACACCGATGCCCCGCCCACGACACCGGCGGAATGGGACACCAATTCCGAGAACCACGCCGACATCGCCCATGCTTTGTGTTCGTTGGTCAGCAGCTACGGCATCGAGTGCGCCGTGGTGAAGACCGAGGCATCGCACGATTTCCAAGGTGCGGGTGATGCGTTCGCCGACGCGTTGCCATGGCTGGCAGGCAAGCTCGGCACTCCGGGCGTTCGACCGATCCCGATGCCTGGAGCCAAGTAGCGGCACTCGACGAAGGGCCTAGACCACCGTCAGGCAGGCCTGTGCGATCGCCAGCTCCTCATTCGTCGGGATCACCAGCACAGTGGTCGGTGACTTGTCGGCCGAGATTCGTCGCGCACCGCGGGCCGGGCTGTCGTTGAGGTGCTCGTCGAGTTCGATGCCCAGCGGCGCCAGCCCGGTCAACGCGTCCCGCCGAACTCGTGCGTCGTTTTCACCCACGCCGGCGGTGAACGTCACCACATCTGTGTGCCCGAGAACGGCCAGGTAGGCGCCAACGTACTTGCGCAGCCGGTGGATGTAGACCTCGTAGGCCAATTGTGCTGCCTCGTCGCCGGATTCGATCCGCTGATGCACCACCCTGAAGTCGATCTCACCACCAAGGCCGTACATTCCGGAGTGTCGATTGAGCATGGTCTCGATCTCCTCGACGCTCATACCCGCGGTCCGCCAGAGATATACGAGCACGCCGGGGTCGATGTCACCCGAGCGGGTCCCCATCACCAGCCCCTCCATCGGCGTGAGTCCCATCGAGGTGTCGACCGGTCGCCCGCCGGCAATGGCCGACGCCGACGCGCCGTTGCCCAGGTGCAACACGATCTGGTTGAGAGATTCGATCGGTGCGTCGAGGAACTGTGCAGCCTGTTGGCTGACGTACTGGTGCGACGTGCCGTGAAAGCCGTAACGGCGAATATCCCAGCGTTGTGCCAATTCCCGGTCCATCGCATAGGTGGCCGCGGCGGACGGTAGATCATGGAAGAACGCGGTGTCGAACACCGCGATGTGTGGCAGGTCGGGCAGCACTCGGCGGGCGACCTCGATACCGAGTACGGCCGGCGGATTATGCAGTGGAGCCAGCGCTGCGAGCTCCTTCAGCTTGGCGATCACCGCATCGTCGACGACGGTGGGGCGGTACAGATCCTGGCCGCCGTGGACGACGCGGTGCCCGACGGCGACGAGCCCTAGATCGTCCAGGTGCTGGCCGGACTCGGCGAACAAGTCGAACGCGGTGCGCAGCGCCGCCTCGTGATCGGCAATTCGGCCGTCGCGGCGGATCTCGTCGTTGCCCGACTTCAACGTGGCGGTCGACGTGTCCTCACCGATCCGCTCGACGATGCCATGTGCCAGCGAGGCACCGGTATCCGGTTGCACCAGTTGGTATTTCAGCGACGACGAACCGGAGTTGAGAACCAGAACCGTATCGGTCATCACTGCCCCTGCGCCTGGATTGCGGTGATTGCGACGGTATTGACGATGTCCTCGACGAGTGCGCCGCGCGACAGGTCGTTGACGGGCTTGTTCAGACCTTGCAACACCGGACCGATCGCTATGGCGCCCGCACTGCGCTGCACCGCCTTATAGGTGTTGTTGCCGGTGTTGAGGTCGGGGAAGATCAGCACCGTCGCACTCCCGGCCACCTCGGAGCCGGGCATCTTGGCCGCCGCAACGGTCGGGTCGACCGCCGCGTCGTATTGAATCGGACCTTCCACCAACAGCTCCGGCGCCCGCGACCTGACCAACTCGGTGGCGGTCCTGACCTTCTCCACACCGGTCCCGCTGCCCGAGTCGCCGGTGGAGTACGACAGCATCGCCACACGCGGGTCGATGCCGAACTGCGCGGCCGTGCGCGCCGAGCTGATCGCGATGTCGGCGAGTTCCTCAGCGGTCGGATCCGGCACGATCGCGCAGTCGCCGTAGGCCAGCACCCGGTCGGAGAGACACATCAAGAAGATGCTCGACACCGTCGACACATCCGGCTGGGTCTTGATGATCTCGAAAGCCGGGCGCACGGTGTGCGCGGTCGTGTGCGCCGCACCGGAGACCATCCCGTCGACGATTCCGTTGTGCACCAACATTGTTCCGAAGTACGACACGTCGTGCATGGTCTCGCGGGCTTGCTCCAGCGTCACCCCCTTTTTCTTCCGAAGCTCGGCGTACTGCTCGGCGAACCGATCGCACAGCTCGCTGGTCCGCGGATTCAGGACGGTGGCCGCTGCCAGATCTACGCCCAATTCTGCTGCGCGCGAACGCACTTGGCCCTCTTCCCCGAGGATGGTCAGATCCGCGACACCGCGCAGCAACAACCGGCCGGCCGCCTGCAGGATGCGGTCGTCGTCACCCTCGGGCAATACGATGCGCTTACGATCGGCGCGCGCCCGCTCCATCAGCTGATAGGTGAACATCTGCGGGGTGGTCACCGTCGGGATGGGCACGCTGAGCCGGTTCTGTAGCTCGTCGATGTCGACGTAGCGCTCCATCAACGTGATCGCGGTGTCGATCTTGCGTTGCGACGTGGCGGTAACCCGCCCCCGCGTTCCCGCCACCGCGCTGGCTGTCTCGAAGGTACCGAGGTCGGTGGCGATGATCGGCAATCGCAGGCCGAGTCCGGTCACCAGTTCGGCGATCGAACGGTGCAGCGGCAGACCGCCATTGAGGATGATCGCCGACAGAGACGGAAACCCCTCGGCAGCATGCGCACTGGTGACGGCCAGGACCACATCGGAGCGATCTCCCGGTGTGATGACCGCAACCCCCTCGGTGAGTCGCTCCAGACAATGCTCGGCGGTCATGCCCGCCACCAGCACACCCATCACCTCGCGGCCGAGCAGTGAGGTGTCCCCGTTCACCAGAACGCCGTCCACCGCATGGCTCAGGTCGGCGACGGTCGGGGCGACCAGAAGCGGCTCCTCCGGAAGGATGTACACCCGCGGACCCAGATTCGCGCAGGCCTGCGCCACCGCATCGAGTTCGGCGGGGTCGGCGCGATTGGCCACCACCGCGGCCGTGTGTGCATGCTGGGCGGCCAGCTCGGCCAGGCACAGCGTGATGACCTCGGCAACCTCCGCCGGGGAGCGATCCCGGGCCCGCACCGACAGCAGAACCGGCGCTCCCAGGTTCGCCGCTATTCGCGCATTGACACTCAGCTCGGTAGGACTCGCCACGTCTGTGTAGTCCGATCCGACGATCACCACCGCGTCGCAGCGGGCCGCCACCTCGTGATACCTGTCGACGATGTCCGCGATCGCGCCGTCAGGATCGGAGTGCAACCGCTGATAGGTCACCCCGACGCATTCGTCGTACGTCAGGCCGGCATTGCTGTGCGCCAGCAGCAACTCGAGGATGTAGTCGCGGTTCTCTCGCCGGGTGATCGGACGGAAGACTCCAGCCCTCGGCACCAAGGCGGTGAGGCGATGCAGGATCCCGAGTGCGACGGTGGATTTGCCTGTGTCGCCTTCCGGGGAGGCGATGTAGATCGACGTGGTGGTGCGCGCGGCGGTCACGGTCTTCAGCATTGCGCATCCACACCGCCTTGGTACCCGCAGGACCCGCCGCTCACAGCTCAAACGTGAGTTGCACCACACTGGACGGGTTTTGTCAGCGATTGGTTAGATGTTTGCTGTATTTGTTGACGTCGGAACTTTTTCCTAGTCATGGCCGTGAATCGCGCAAAGCTCACATCTGCCGTCACGGATCATGCAAACGCAAGTTAGCTACTGCAACATCATTTGGACACCGGATGGATAGATGCACAACATCGATGTGACGGCCACCGCTGCGCCGCGGCCGGTTTCCGACCGCGAACTCCCAGACGATATTTCGACTGAGGCCCCGGCCCGCCCAACCGGTCTCGGCGTGTTGCCTCGTGGCATCGCAGTCGCATCTCTTTGCATCCTCGCGTACGCATCCAGCTACGCCCACAACTTCGCCGACGCGGCCGCGGGATCTCGGGCGTCGTATCTGGTGGTCCTCCCGGTCCTGGCTCTTCTGATCGCCGCCGGATACCGCACCACCTCCCATGGCGTCGGCGACGGTGAATCGGACTGGATCGTGGCCACGTTGATCGGTGTGCTCGGCCTGGCGGCCATCTATCTGTTGATCGGCCGGATGCCGACGCTTTCGGCGTGGTGGCGTCTGGAGTCGCTGGCGGTCCTGGTGTGGGCGGTGTGCTGCGTCGTCGTCTTGTTCGGAATGCGTCACGCCCTCACGATGTGGGCGTTGTGGCTTTTCCTGGCGTTCTTCGCCACCCCGGTGCCCTACCTGGCGGCGACGGCCGCCCTGGGTGGAAGCCCCTCCGACGGCGCAGCGGTCGCCGCCGCGATCGGCGGGATCGCCGTGTACCTGGCCACCCGGCCGCTTCCCATCCATCGCCGGGTGGCCGCCACCGCCATCAGTCTCGTGGCGAGCGCCCCGCTGGTGTTCGGCTGCGCCTCCTGGTTTCTGCCCACGATCGTCGTCGTCGCCGGAGTCATTCCTGTCCTGTCGGTTCTCGGTGCCCGGCTCGCGCCGGATCGCCGATCGGCAGACCCCACCGAACGCCCGATCAGCGCGGCCATGCCCCACCGTTCCTCGCGGACGGTGGGCTTCCTCGCAGTCGGCACGGCGATCCTGGCCGCCGTTGGGCTGCACCAGCACGAGGCACCCACCCTGCGCACGATCCCAACGGACTGGACGGCACGCAGCGCTCTGTCCCGTGTCGCGTCCTACGACTTCGTCACCAAGTTCGCGGGGCCAGGCTCCACACTGGTCAGGTATGCCGTGCCGGCCGAAAAGGGCATGCCGACCGCCGCGGTGGACGTGCTCTCGACACCCGGCGAGGCCGTTCTGGACGACCTCGCCGATGTCGTCTGGTACCCGACCGCACGACCGGTGAGCTATCGAGAAGTCGCCGCCTCCGCATCAATCCCGGCCGGCACCCGCGTCCTCCACAGCGACGCCGACGCCGCCGCCGACGCCCGCGGGGTGGACTGGTACGCGCTGACGTGGACCCAACGCGCCGGCTCACTGTTCCAGCGGGTGACCGTGATCGTCAGCCAGTCGCTGACCGGTGATCAGGCACCCCCGGCACCCCAGCCCCCCGATGTCCTCGACGCGTCGGTGGGTTCGTGGCTGTGGCTGTCACGTCAGCGGCCGCAGGGACTCGATCACGTCGATCCGCTGGTGAGTCAGCGCGCCGATAGATTGGTCGCCGCGATCAGTGGCGTTTCCGGCACCGCCTATCCCGGAGGCTCCCACAGACGTGACTGAGACCCTGCAGCCCGCGAAATTGCACCCGCGGTTTTCGGCCCGGAATCTCCTCGGGCCCCGCACTCTGACCGCATTGGGTGTTGCCACCGCCGCCCTGATCGCCGGCGGCGTCGCGTTCCCCTACGCTGTCGCGCCGACCGTGACCGCGCTGATCGCGGCCTTCTATCTCGTCTCCAGCATCGACCGGAATTATCTTCTGCTGCGCGGGATTCGCTCGTCGGCACTCATCAGGGTCTCCGACGACGAGGCGCTGGCACTCACCGACGACGAGCTGCCGGTGTACACCGTGTTGCTGCCCGTCTACGACGAGCCCACCATCGTCGCCAACCTCCTCAACGGAGTGGGGCGACTGGACTACCCCCGAGACAAACTGGAAATCCTGCTGCTCGTCGAGGAAGACGATCTGCCGACCCAGATGGCATTGCTCGACGCGAATCTGACCTCGATCAGGGTAATCATCGTTCCGCACAGCATGCCGAAGACGAAGCCGAAGGCGTGCAACTACGGCATGGCGACGCCAGGGCTTCGCGGTGAGCTGATCACCATCTACGACGCCGAGGACATCCCCGACCCGCTGCAGCTCCGTCGGGCCGTCGCCGCGTTCCGGCAGACACCCGCCGAGGTGGGGTGCCTTCAGGCTCGTCTCGGCTATTTCAACGAGCGGCAGAATCTGCTGACCCGATTCTTCTCGTTGGAGTACGACCAATGGTTCGGCGTCGTACTGCCCGCGGTGGAACGGGCTCGCTGCGTCGTGCCGCTGGGCGGCACCTCCAACCACATGCGCGCCGACGTGTGGCGCGAGATCGGCGGGTGGGACGAATACAACGTGACCGAAGACGCCGATCTCGGTGTTCGGCTTGCCCGCTGCGGCTACCGAACCCGGATCTTGGATTCGGTGACGTTGGAAGAGGCGAATTCCGATGTGGTGAACTGGATCCGGCAACGGTCGCGCTGGTACAAGGGCTACCTGCAGACCATGCTGGTCCATCTGCGCAATCCCGCTGCACTGCGCAGAGAGATCGGGATCAAGGGCACCTGGCGCCTGATCAACATGACCGGCGGTGTGCCGCTGACCGCAGCATGCAATCTGCTGTTCTGGTTCATCCTGGCGACGTGGATGTTGGGCAGGCCCCACGCCGTCGAAGTGGTGTTCCCGCCGATGACCTACTACGTCTGTCTGATTCTGCTTCTCATCGGCGCACCCATGTCGATCTTCGTCGGCCTCATCGTCGCGCAGGCATTGGGTAAACCGCACCTCTGGTGGGCGGCTGTGCTGGTCCCGCTGTATTGGTTCCTGCAATCCATCGCGGCGGTGAAGGCGTTCTATCAGCTGGTGACCAAGCCATGTTTCTGGGAGAAGACCGTCCACGGCCTTTCTGAAAAGCACACTGTCCCCGAGTCGACGGGAAATCCTTCGTGAGAGCACTTTTCGCCCGACTCGGCGCCGTGAGTATGGTGTCAGTTCTGCTCGCGGCACCGATGCTGGGCAGCGCACTCGCGCCCGCGTCGGCCGATCCGGACAGTGACGTGGTCGAGGTGATCTCCACCGAGCCCGCACCCGAGCCCCCGCGGTTGATCGGGTGGCCCCAGCTGGGCTTGCCGGACAGGATCGACCTCCTGGGAGCCAATCAACCCAGCGAGACCGCGATCCCGGTCCCGGCCGGCACGGTGCCGACGACGCTCAGTGGCATCATCGGCGCGGTCGTCAACGTGGTCAGCGGGCGGGTGGACGTTCTCGATGACCGCGGGATGGTGCTCGGCACCATCCCGGTGCCTGCCGACGCGACGACCGTGCCGTTCGAAATCGACATCACCCCAGCGCTCGTCGCCAACGGCATGGCCAAGCTGAGCTTCGTCATCCGTGACAACAACCAGAACGTCAACAATTGCACGCAGATACCGGCGCTTTCGATCAGCCAGCTCGCCAGTTCGTTTGCCGGGCCGCCGACCGACCCGGCATCGGTAGCCGACTACCTGCCGAGCTTTCTCGACAAGATCCTGATCAACGTAGGCCCGAATCCAACCTACGTTCAGCAGCAGGCGGCGCTGGACTTGGTGGCACGGCTGACCAAAAAGTACCGCCCGATGCCGGTCCGCATCGACGTCACCACACTGGACATCGCACCCGCGCCGGAACCCACTGTGCGGGTGATCGACATCCGCGACAACAGCCAGCCAGGCGTGATCGTCGAGAACTCCGGCACGCCCGCGGCCACGCTGGTGATCAGCGGCACGGGACAGACCCTGGCTCGACAGGTGCAGCTTTTCGTCGACCAGAGAACGGATTTGGCCCAGGCGCCGGCCGCTGTTGTGCTGTCGGCCAAGGACGACACCACCCTGTCAAGCAACACCAAGACCTTTGACCAGCTCGGCGTCAACGGCCAGGCATCGGTCCTAGGGGTCACCACCATCTATGCCGGCTTCGACGTGAGCGCCTTCGGCGCGGGTCCGATCAGCAGTGCCAGCGTTCATCTGATGGCGAAGTACACCCCCGTCGGCAGCGGCCAGGCATCGGTGCTGATCCGCTCGGGGTCAACGGTTTTGGCGACTCACAGGCTGGACAATTCGGGAACACTGGACATCAGCGGCGTGATCCCGCCGGAAGAGATCGCTTCGAATGTCGGACTCGCACTTGAGCTTCGTTACATTCCGCAACAGGAGTGCGCTCCCCTCAATGACCGCATGACGTTCGCGTTGGACGGCCAATCGACGGTTACCGTCACGCCGGGTACGAACAACCGCGGCGGATTTCCGGTGCTGCCAATGGCATTCACCCCTGACTTCAACGTCTCGCTGGACATGCCCGAATACATCAGGTACGCCGCGCAGGCCATCAACCTGATGGCGCAGCAGACGTCGGTGACCCTGCGTCCGAAGGTGACGACTTTCGGTCAAGCGGCCAGTTCCGGCACCGGATTGTTGGCTGTCACCAGCGGTGCCGCCCTGTCCAAAGCAGGGATGAAGGCGCCGCTGGTTCCCAACGGAGCAAGCGACGTCGGTGTCAACGGCGACCCCGCCACGGATCTCAACATCAACGGCCAGGTCGGCGCCATCCAGGCCTTCACCTCCAACAACCGCACGGTGCTGGCCATCTCAGCCACCGGCGACTGGTCTCTGGTCGACGCATCGTTCGACTACATCCGCGGCCTACCCAGTCGGTGGGCGTCAGTAGTCGGCGACGTGGTCGCGACGGGACCGCAAGGCCGTACGGTGAACATGTCCATCAACGAGGGCGGCCCCATGGCCCGCCAACCCAATCCCGGCGCCGCCTGGAAATGGTGGGCGTGGCTCAGTCTCGGCATCGGCGCCGCCGCGCTCGTCATCGCCGCGACAGTCCTGGTGATCCGACTTCGCAGGCGCACCACCACCAGCCTCGAGCTGTGACCACAGTCCTAGACGCCCCGATCCAGGCCGACCCCGACCAGTCGGCCTCACGCCGGCCGCGCTGGCCGGGGTTGCTGCTCTTCACCGCGCTGACTGCGCTCTACTGTGCGGTCGGGACCGTTCTGGTGCTGCGGTACAACATCTTCGAGCCGGATGCGCCCAACCGGGTGGCCAACGCCGGTTTTGCGATCTATGCCCGCGATCCGCACCTGTCGGCCATCGGGTTCGTCTGGAATCCGCTGCCCAGCATGGTCGACATACCGTTCGTGGCACTGAGTCACTGGTGGCCGGCGCTGAAGTACTACGGGATCGCCGGAGTCATCCAGAGCTCTCTGTTCATGGCCGGCGCCGCGCTCATGGTCCGGGGTATCGCGCTCGACCGCGGGCTCTCGACGGGGTGGCGGTGGGTCGCCGTAGGCGCGGTGGCTGTGCACCCGATGATCATTCTGTACGGCGGCTCCGGCCTTAGCGAGGCCGCCGAAATGTTCTGCCTGGTGTGGGCTGTACGTCACCTGATGCGATGGTGCGACAGCGAGCGCGTCGGGGACCTCGCCTGGGCCGGCATCGCTTTGGGCTGCGGATATCTCACCCGCTACGAGGTGGTTCCGGCTGCCGCCGGAGCCACCCTGTTGGTGGGTGTGGTCACCTGGCACCGCTCGCGTGGTTCCGACCGTCTGCAGTCCACCGTCCTGAACCTCGGCATCATCGGATTCCCGATCGCCGTTGCCATCATCATCTGGGCAGTCACCGGCTGGATCATCAACGGGGAACTGTTCGCCACCTTCTCTTCCCAGTACGGCAACAGCAGCCAGGTGGCCCAGCGGTTGGCGCACGTGCAGCGCGGCGACCCCGGTTCCGGATGGCTGGTCGTCGCCGCACGCCTCTTCGGCATGCAACCTCTGACGGGAATCGCCGTTGCGATGGCAGTGCTTGTCGCGGTGTTCCGCAGACAGGTCAGCACCGTCGTGCCGGTGGCGGTCCTCGGTGCCACCCTGACCTTCGCCGCGGTGGCACAACATCTTTCGATGACGTTCGGGTGGTTCCGCTTTTACCTGCTGGCCATCCCGATGGTGGTCTGCATCGCGGTCGCCTGTTGGCCGCCGGCGCGGCCGGGCGCTACCCGCAGCACGGCGGATAAGCGTTCCACCCAAGCCGCCGCCGCCTTGCTCACCGCGTCGGTGGTGGTGGCGATCCCGGTGACGACGCCGTTGGTCGTCAACGAGGACATCGCCTACGGACAGCTGGAATCCAGCTTCATCTCCCTGGTCGATCCGGTCGGACATCCCCCGGAGAAACAGTCCGCGCGCCGGCGGCTGATCAGTGAGCGACAACTCGCCGCCTGGCTCGACGCGAAGAAGCTCCCGGACGGCGCTGTGTTGATGGACACCTTTTTGGCGTGGGGGGTCTGGCTGTCCTCAGACCACCCGAAGCAGTTTGTGATCACCAGCGACTACGACTTCTCCACCGCCTTGAATCGCCCGTGGGAGATGGGAATCCGCTATATCGTGGCGACCAACCCCCGGCTCAACATCCCCGACGCGATCAACCGCCGCTACCCCGACCTCTGGTCTACCGGTGCGGGTATCGGCAGACTGATCTACTCGGCGGACGGCGCCACCAGCGATGAGATGTTCCGCGTCTACGAGGTGATCGGCAAGCCCGTCGATCCCGTCAGCACCCCCGGAGCGCCCCTACCGGCCTCAGCCGTGGAGCCCGTCAAACCACCGCGCTGAGACACCGCTCACTGCGGCAGCCCGCCGCCACAGTCTCGGCGCCAATCGGCGAAAGCCTCACGAAGCGAATACTCCGCAGTGAAGCCGATATCGGCGAGACGCTCCGAGCTGATGTTGGTATCGAACTGCAGCTTCTGAATACGCCTGGGGTGCAAGCCGAAACGAGACCCCTTCGGATCGACCACCGCGAACGGTGACGCTGCCGCCAAAGCGAGGCGATAGGGAACAGTCCGCGGGTGCCGATCCCATCCCCAGGCCGCGTTGATGGCATCGACGTGATCGTGGATCGTGGTCGGCTGCGGATAGACGGCGTGGTACGTGACGTGCGGCCCGTCGTCTTCGGTGAGCAGGGTCAACAGCCGAACCATATCCTTGAGGTAGATACAGCTTTTCACGGTGTCGTCGCGGCCGATGTAGGCGAAGCGGCCCTTGCTGAGGCCGCGGATCAACCGCCGCATGTTGCCGGTGTCGCCGGGGCCGAACACCACACCGGGACGCACGATGCGCAGGCGCCGTCCCGGTTTCTCTGCCTGCCAGGTCCGCAAGATCTCCTCTGCCTGCAGCTTGCTGGCGCCGTACGCGGTGTCGGCATCGCCGAAGTCGCTTTCACTACGGCGCCATGGACCGGCGGCGAAGGCCATCATCGAACTGGTGAAGACGATGTTGTCCACACCAGCTTCACCGGCAGCCTGGCACAGGCGACGTGTCGCCTCGGCATTATTGGCGAAGTAGTCCCGCCACGGAAAACCGGGCTCCTTGGACAGCGCGGCAAGGTGCACGATCGTCTTCGGGCACGGCTGGGGCAAGTCGGCCGCGGTGATGGTCTTCAGATCCAGACGCAATGAGTCAGCAGCCGGCTTGGCGTCACGGTCGATTCCCACCACGGGGCGGCCGATCTCGCGCAGGTGCGCCACCAGGGCACCACCGATGAAACCCGCGCTGCCCGTGACTATCACCGCGTTGTCAGCCGTCATCGAAGCTCCGGCCCGCGGAGTGTGATCATGAATCCCCCTTTACTCACCGGGATGGAATATCGCGTTCGCATCGCCCGCCAAGAAGCTCAATATGCGTCTTCGACGCTGGGAGTGACCATTCCACCCCACCCCGGCTAAGTATCGAAAACACTAGCTGTCTTCACTTTTCACGCGGGGAGAACCAATCGGAATGAGCATTGCCCGCCGAGTCGCCGAACAAGGAGGGGAATCCAAATGAATTGCCCAACGCTCACCCCCAGGAATCGCCGCAACGCGAAGGGAGCATATCACCGGGCGGTCACCGCGAGATCCGAAAGCAACGATACGAACAATCACGGAGAGCGCCGTCCATCGCCGGTCGGCAGATTTATGACATCCGGAGTCAGTGCGTGCTGACCCCATTCAGCGCAGGCCTAGTGGCCGATTGTTTCGTCACATCCGCGACGGGTTCAGGTACTGGAAGCGTCGATGCGTCAACCTTTTTCACACGATCTAGGGGTTGCCGACCAGCCTCAGGCCAGCTCTCGGCCGGGAGCCGCCGTTGGGTGAGTCTTTAGCCACGCAAACCAGGATTAACACCGTGCCGAGCACCCGCCAGAATTGACCAGCTCGACGCCGTGGGGCGATCGTGAATGTTGTCGACTCGCGGATCTTTCGCGGCAATCCCTCTTAGCGGCACACGGACAGAAGGATTGCGCCTGACCCGGCTCTGCTCATAGCCTACGGAGATGTATCCGCGGTGGCGACGGGGTGTTTCGCCGAACATACGGGGGCTGGGTGTTAGGGCGGGTTGAACTCCAGGGGCCGCAGTTGACGGTCAGCGCGGTCGGATTCGGATGTGGCGGCTTGATGCAGTCACCGTCGCGCAAGGAGCGAATGGCTGTCCTGGCCAGCGCAGTCGACAGCGGGATGACCCATTTCGACACCGCCCGGATGTACGGACTCGGGATGGCGGAGGCTGAGCTCGGTGCGTTCTTGCGCACCCTCGACCGAGACCGCGTCACCATCGGCACCAAGTTCGGCAACCCCGTCGGGGGCCTCGCCAGCCGGCTGGCCCGCTTTCAGGCTCCCGCGCGGGCGCTGCTCCGTAAAGCACCCGCGTTGCGGGCGGCCGTCAAGAGTCGCCAGGCGCCGGCCCCGATCCCGCGGTCGTACGACGCCATTGTCGCCGCACGCAGTCTCGACGAAAGCCTTACCGCCCTCGGCGTGGATTACATCGACATCCTGTTCGTGCACGGCCCGCGGCACATGGACACCGTGGCCACCGACGAACTCCGCGAGTTCTTCGAGCGCGCTCGCAAGCAGGGCAAGATCCGCGCCTGGGGGGTGTCCCAGGACGAGGACCTCGAGGTGGATTTCGTCGGCCGGTTCGGTCCCGAGGCGGTGGACCAGCTCCGCAGCGACGTACTCCATCCTTCGCCGCGCCCGTCGGACATCACGTTCGGTGTTCTGAATCGGCCACTCGGGATGATCTCGGCCGCGTTGCGGGCCGATACGCGAATGGCGGCCCAGTGGCGTGACGCTCTGCAGCTCGACCCGCTGGCTCCCGGCGTTTTGGCGAAGCTGATTCTCGGATCAGCCACCAGGGCAACGGAATCCCGCGCGATCCTGTACAGCACCACCAACCCCAAGCGCATCGCCGAAGCGGCCGACGCCGTCTCGTCGCCCTACGATGCCGAGACGTTGTCCCGGTTCCTGGACCTCGCCGCGGAGTTCCGGGTCAGCGGCGGGATGGTGCGCAAGACCGAGGATTTCGTCGCGGGTACGACGATCAGGACAGACGTCGTTGTCGTCGGCGCCGGTCCGATCGGTATCTCCACCGCCTTGGAACTCGCGAAGTCCGGTGTCGAGGTCGCGCTCATCGAAAGCGGTCTGGAGCGCGCCGATGAAACCGCACAGGAGTTGGCGTCGTTCGACTCGCGGCAAGACGACGTCTTCCATGCCCGCAGCGATCTGACGGTCCGCCGCGCGGTGGGTGGCGCATCGGCGTTGTGGGGTGGGCGCTGTGTCGCGTTCGACCCGATCGACTTCGAGGACCGGCCGCTGACGGCGCAGGCACCGTGGCCCATCCGGCACTCGGATGTCGAGCCTTATATGCAACGCGCCTGTGATTGGGCGCAGTGCGGCCAAGCGGCCTTCAACGTGCGAGACATTCCCGAACTCGCGCAACGCGATCTGGTCGCCGGACTACCCGACGGGGATGTGCGCACCAGCGACCTCGAACGCTGGGCATTACCGACGCGCTTCGGCCGCGAGTACCGCGACGCCATGCACGACAGCCCGTCGTTGTCACTGTGGACCGGCCTTACGTGCACAGAGGTCGTGACCACCGAGCGTGGCGACTCCGTGGACCACCTCGTCGTCAAAACACTTGACGGCAAGGAGGGAAAGGTGGTCGCGAACGATTACGTCATCGCGACCGGCGGTGTGGAGGCAACCCGGCTGCTGCTCGCGTCAGACCGTCATCATCCGGCGGGCCTGGGCAATGCGGGTGGGCATCTGGGACGCTGGTACATGGCCCATACCGAGGGCCGATTCGCCCGCGTGAAGTTCAATACCGACGACGTCATATACGAGCACGAGCGTGACCGGGACGGAGTGTACGTCCGTCGGCGGTTCACCTTCAGTCCGCAACTGCAGCGCGACCTCGAAATTCCCAATGCCGCAACGTGGTTGGTCAATCCGCCGATCAGCGACCCGGGGCACGGAAGTGGGATCCTGTCGGGGGTCTACCTGACTCTGATCTCGCCGGTCGGTCGCTTCCTGCTCGCCGAGGCGATTCGTGAGGCCCATACGAAGACCGAGGGTGCACCGCAGATCATGGCGCACGTCCGCAACATCGTGCGCGATCTGATCCCGTCGATCCGGTTCGCGATCACCTTCTCCTACGCCCGCCTCATCCGTAAGGGACGCAAGGCACCCGGCTTTTTCATCAAGAGCGCCGACAACCGCTACCTGCTCCACTACCACGGTGAGCATCTGCCGCACTGGGAGAGCCGGGTGGAACTCACCGACGAGCGCGACGCGCTCGGCATGCGCAAAGTCAGGACGCATATCCACTTCTCGGACGCCGACTACGAAAGTGCGCGTAAGGCAATCGAACTCATCGACGGTCACTTGCGTGCCACCGGCGCCGGCAATGTGGAGTGGCTCACCGACGACCCCGAAGGTTCGGTACGGGAGTTCATGCACGGGTTCGCCGGCTACCACCAGGCCGGGACGACGCGAATGTCCAAATCTCCCGAGGACGGCGTGGTGGATTCCGACCTGCAGGTCCACGGGGTACGCGGACTGTACGTGGCGAGCACTTCGGTGCTCCCCACCTCGAGTCAGGCCAACCCGACACTCGTCGGAATCGCGCTGGGAGTCCGGCTGGCTGATCACCTTGCCGAGGCGCGGGCCGCCGAGGGCAGCTAGCTGACGGCCGGTTTCGTTAACCGACTATTCGTCGACGTCAACGGGTTTGGGCCGACGTAAAGCCAAGGTCACGGCCAAGACCGCAATGACCGCGAGCACGCCGCCACCAATAAGGCCGTATTTGAGCCACCCACCCGAGCCGCCCTTGGACTGTGTCTGCTCGAAGCTGTCGCTGGTCGTTCGGATCGCAACATTAGTCGGCGTGCCTGCCTCGCCTGCTGCGAGCACGTCCCCGGTCAGCCCCAACCAGTTACGGTCCGATGCCGCGACGTAACTGAACAGCGGGTCCACCAGCTTCCAGTCGCCAGTCGTCGTGACGAGGATGACAGATCGGTTGCGTTGCGGATCGGCGAAAGCCTGAATAGATCCGAGGCCACCGTCCATATCGACGTTCAGTTCGGTCGGCAGCCCGAACTTCACCATCGGACCCTCGCCGCCAATCGGTGGGTTCAAGGCAGATTGTTTGATGGCCGCGGAATTGGCCACAATCAGTGCCCCCGAGTTGCCGTCTACGGCGGCCTGAAGGCCGACAACCTGTGGCGTGAGCGCGGTCTTCGTAAGGCGTGAAACAACAGCCACTATGTCGGCGGCAAAGCTGAGCTGATTCGGGCCACTTCCGTCGAGCGCCACCAGGAATTTGGGGCTGAACTCGGATGGAAATGCGGTGAAGCCGCCAAGTGGGGCGCCACCCCTGTGCATGGTTAGCGTGGATCGTGGATCGATCTGGAATGTCATGGGCGCTACCAGCGGTGAACAATCCTGCGCCGGAGTATCAGTGAGCGTGAACTGCAGATTGATATACCGCTGGTCGAGAATCCGACTGTCAAGGTTGAACGTCGTGTCCAGGCGTCCGGTGCCATCGAGCGTGCCCCGGTAGACGATGACGTTGTTGGAGCGGATCATCACCGTTGATGCGTCACCTTGGTGGACAGGCGTGTAATCCGCGAGCAAGTGGACCTGAACCCCGTCGAATCTGGGGCCCAACGATGCACGGTCAGAACCGACCTCGAAAGTGCTCGTCTCGAAGAAAGTGGCTTGCCCGTTCACCTTCAACTCGCCAAACGAGAGCGTGTCTCCGCGCTGAACCGCGTCGGACCCGGCTTGGGTGACGCGAGCCGCGGGCACCTGCGCCAGTGGTTGCAGCTCAGTGGTAAGCAACGACACTTGTGCCGATAGTTGGTCGCCGTCACCGGAAATCCGAAGATAAGCGTTTGGTGTCCCTGGATTTTCGACGCTCAAACCGGGTTGGCCAGTCTCTACGACAACCGCACGATCCATGCCAAGGGCCGGCGGCGGTTGCGCGCCACGCGGTTGGCTGACAACCGTAATCGGCAGCGGCCGGGGCGCGTAAATTCGCGCCAAGGTCGACACCAGCGTCAACACCGCTTGCTGCTCGGCGGAGTTGGCATCAGTTGCCGCATAGATTGTTACCCGTCCCAGCACTGAGGGGAAAAAGCTCGCGATCGTGGTGACTGGAGGGTTCGTCCCAGTGAATTCTGTTGTCAGATCACTGATCGTCAATCTCTGGAGGGGGGCACAAGCACGGTCAATGGTGTCGCGTACGCGAATGACGAACGACAGGTCGATCGACGAACCTTGCACACGTGCCGCCGAAATGTCGACATCGAAAGGTGTCGCGGCTTGAGCCGTCGTCGCAGCTGACAAATCGACCGAGGCTAGAAATTTACCGTCGCCGTCATCGATCTCGAGGTAACCGGCAGTGACATTCTCCGGCATGCCAATCATGCCCCTCAGCCGCGTGGCAGTCATCCCTGCGGGCAGCGGAACGGTCACGGGTGTGCGGGCGCGCCCGTACAGCTCTACCGTCGATTGCAATCCGAGGGCTGGCCAAGACAACACATTGGCTTCGACCGCAGCTGGCGCATCGGCCGTGTCGCCAGGCGCCGCATAGGCTGCGCCGACAGATGGCCCGAATAGCGTTGCCGACAGAACCATCAAAATCGCCCAGGCCAGCGCGCGCTTCACAGCGAAGCGGTTCATCAGAGAGCCCTGAAAGGGGTATCGATGTGCACGAAAGTGCCCTGCCCCCGTGGCTGCTGCGGAACCGGGAACCAGACTGAACCGATCGAATGCACGCTGTTCTACTTTCGAGTCTGAAATTGAGGTAATTCCCAACAGCTGAGAGGGACAGGCCTCAGCAGGGTTAGGATCATATCCCGTTTGCCACATGTCAAGGTGCGCGCGAAACGCCCGTTGAATCGAACTGTTCAGCAGTCGGCGTAGATGCCGCGATATCTCCGACGATTTATTGCCGGGCCGATTGGACCCGCCACTGCTGCAAGGACTACCGGAAGCGGCCACAATATTTGGGTTGATGGGTAAGTCCAGGCACCCCATCGTGATCCTCCGCGCTATTCTCAGCGAGGAGCAGGCACGTCTAACGGGCTGGCTCGCCCCTTAAGTGCCGACAAGTTTGGTGGAATGTGGACCTTCGTAGCTACTGCCGTGTGTTAATGCGACGCTGGCCGGTACTCGTGTCCGTGTTCTTCTTGGTCGGCGCGGCGGTGGCGGGGGTGGGATTCCTCGTGCCAGAGACCTTCACCGCCAACGCTCGAATAGTGTTCGCGCCCAACCTGTCCGTGGACACGGAGATGCAGACCCGCCAAGTTGCCGAGTTGTATCTGGCCGATCGTATGAAGACGTACGCACAGGTCGTAACCACCAACCAGGTTCTTCAGCCGGTCATCGACTCGCTCAGCCTGGGTGTCACTGTTCCCGAGCTGGTCAAACGGACAGAGGTCACGATCCCGGCCGGCACGCAGGTGATCGACGTGGCGGTGACGGCGCCGACGGGTGAGGAAGCCGCCGCCACAGCTAACCGCATCGCAAATGCAGTGCCGTTCGCCATAGCCGGCCTCGAAGGCGCGGCTTCGGTCGCTGCGTCGCCGATCCAAGTCTCCGTGCTGCAGCCCGCCCACATACCTACTTTCCACACGACCCCGAACACCACGTTGAACCTCATCGTCGCGGTCGGGTTGGGGTTCCTCGCCGCGATACTCGCTGCGGTGCTCGTGGACAACTTCGACACCAGGGTGCGAAGGCGCCGTGACGTCACCGCGTTGGGCGCCGCCTACCTCGGCGGGATTCCAGCGGTACGCCGCGCTAAGGCCAAAGATTCATCGCGGTACTCGGCGGATACTCCCGACCGTCAGGCGACATTCCGTCGGATCGCCATCGACGTTCTACATGCCGTAGACGGGCCACCCACCCGTCTGATATTCACCTCTCCACGGGTGGGTGAAGACAAGACAATGGTGGCGGCCAACATCGCCGGTGCGCTCGCCGAGGCGGGAAATCATGTCGCCTTCATTGATGCGGACGTGCGGGGCCGTCGTCTGGCTGCTCAGGTCGGCATCAGACAGTCGCCGGGAATCACCGACCTGGTCTCCGGCCGCAATGAGCTGGACGAATCGTTGTTCGAATCGACGTGGCGGGGGTTCACCGTCATCCCCTGCGGCGGCAGCGCCATCGATGCCGGCGAGATGCTCGCCGGCGAGAAATTTGGCGAGGTGATGAGAGATCTTGCCGGCTATTTCGATGTAGTCATCGTCGACGCCCCGCCGATCACGAATTTGAGCGAGGGTTCGCTCTTCACTCAGAACATCAAGGACGTCGTCGTCGTCGCGGAGGCGGCGAATACGCGGCGTGCAGAGTTCTTGCTTGCCACCAACTCCCTGCGACAGGCCGGAGCTAAAATCCTGGGTGTTGTGTTGACGCGAGTTCGCAAGGATGAGCAGTCGGCGCCCGCTGAAGAGAAGGACCGAAACGATGAGGCGACATCCGATCGCGGATGACCGGCAGATCAGGTCGGCGGGTAGCGGGAGAGCGGGACACCGGCCATCCGCGATATCGCGGCCACGGGTATTGACGGCGGAATGAGCGGCGGATGCCGCGACCGATAGTCACACGCTATTCAAGCTTCAACATTTCAGAAATAAGCGAGCCAGAGGTCATCAAGGCGATCTTGACGCGTAGTGCCCCTCTAACTGCGGGAGCGCCCCACCTGGTTGTGACACCGAACATGAATCATGTTGCGAGGCTTCAATCCTCAGCCGAGCTCGGATCGATCTACGAACAGGCCGAACTAATTCTCGCCGACGGTTGGCCGGTTGTGCGACTTGCGAAAAGCCTGGGTGCCGGGATTTCGGGCCGGTCCACCGGAAGCGGCATCACACACACCTTGGCGCATACGTGCGGCGCGGGCCATCGCATTTTCCTCGTCGGTGGCTCTACGCCGTCGTCGCTCGCAGCTGCGTCGGCCGTCTTCCGCGAAAGTGGTTGGCTCGTCGAGTCGGAACAAGCTCCGGTGGGGTGGCTCGGTTCCTCCGACAACGTCCGCGCGCTCGCTCAACGGGTGGCCGCATTCGAGGCCGATGTCGTGCTGATCGGTGTCGGTTCACCGTTACAGGAGCGGGTCGCCGTACGGCTGATGGACGCGGAGGGCGTGACCGCCGTGCTGATGGGCGTCGGCGCTTCCATCGACTTCGTCGCCGGCGAAACGGCCCGCCGCGCGCCGAAATGGATGCAACGCCTCGGGATCGAGTGGTTCCACCGCATCCTGACCGATCCCGCCCGACTCTTGAAGCGCTACGTCGGTGACGTCGTTCCGTTCCTGCAAGTTGTTCGGCAGTCTCACGCCAATTCGGAAGAACGGAGAGAGGACCTATGACTCTGCTTATCGTCACGCCGATGTACAACGAGATCGACAATGTGGCAGGTCTCCTCGACTGCCTCAAGGCACAGCGGTTCCGGGACTTTGACTGGGTGGTGGTCGACGACGGCAGTACCGACGGCACCGCCGAGCGCCTCGCAGAAGTCGATACCGAGAAGTTTGCGACAGTCCTCTCCAAAACCAATGACGGCGGACTGCTGTCCGGGTCGGAGTTCAGGTCCTGGCGGTTCGGCGTAGAGAGAATGCTGCCGCTGAAACCCTATTCGCACGTCATGAAGCTGGACGCCGACGCGCGACTGGCTCCGGACTACCTCGAACGGATCGTGCCACTCGCGAGCGGTCGAGTCGGCATCGCGGGCGGCGTCATCGCGACGAGGGGCATGGCCGAGCAGAAGTTCCACGTGCCCGGTGCGGTCAAGCTGTACACGATCGATGCGTACCGAGCGACCGAGTCGCTGGCGACGGCGCATGGCTTCGACGCGATCGACGAGGTCGCGGTCAGCTATCTGGCGGGTCTGGATACGCTCGTGGACACCGGCGCCCATTTCGAGTTGACGCGAGCTATCGGTGCAAGCGCGGGAGAAATTCAGGGGCGGTACCGCAACGGCCGGACGAGTCGGTGGATCGGCTACGACTTCACGTATTTCCTCGTGCATTGCGCCCGCTACATTGCGCGACGTCCATACGTGATCGGCGCGCTCGCGCTGCTGTGGGGCTACCTCACTGCGGGCCCAGGCCCGTTCGCACCTGAATTGAAGAAGGCGCATGCCCGGATGCAGCGCGCAAAGCTCGGGCGCGCAATCCGCAACCCGCTGGGCTTCTGGCGCGAGGCCTACAAGGTATGAACCGGGCCATCGCAGGCCGAGCTTTCCTAGCGCTGTGAGTCCTGCTCCGCGGCGTGCTCGGTGACGCGCTCGAGGATACGTTTGCGCCCCTCGATGTCTATCGAATTCGTCGACTGAATGGCGCAGGCGATGGGGTCGGGCAACAGACTATCGACGAATGCCGCTTCATCCGCCGGCCCAGTGAAGTCCCCCGTCCACCGCGAATGGCACAGCGAGCGGGATTGATTCGACAATCCCGCGGCTTCCAAGCCGAGGACTTGATCGACGAAGACCCCATAGAGCACGTATTCGGCGAGGTGGGGTGTCCTGGCGAGGGACTTCGCCCAGTTCTCTCCCGTCGTTTCTTCTATTCGCGCCGTCATAGCCTCCACTACCGTGCGGCGCCAGACCACGATCTGATCGATGTATTCGGTGGTGTAGTAATCGGCGTCCGGAAGGCCGAGCAACCGCGCCGCTGCCGCGTACCAGGGTATGTGCGCTTCAAGTCGGAGCGACTCTTCACTCTTATGGAAACGCGTCTTGTCATCGATCATGAATGACGAGGCAGTGAAAGGACGGATGAATGCGCTATCGCTGTCGACATGGACAACGATGTCGGCTTCGCTGCGGAGGGTCGCCGCGATCTTCATCATCTGCTGCGCAATCCAGCCACGAACGGGCGGGGTGAACGGTGTCAAATAAACGTTGCGCCGGGGAAGCCGAAGCCTCGCACGCCATTTCGGCCCGGGCAGCGGCACCTTCCACAACCACTTCGGCAGCAGGTCCTCCTGAGCGCCGAGGACTCGTCGCGACGTCGCGAGATCGGCAAATAGCGGAAGATCCTGCTTAGGCACGTAAAGCCTATGGGTCACGTCCTCCGGTGCGAATCGATCAATGCTCGCGCAAAGCATCCGGCAGACCTCAAGGTCGCCACTGTAGGAGCACGTAATGAGCTGGACCGCGTTTCCGCTCATTGGCTCCGCTTCTGACCGATCCGGGGTCCCAACCGGCGTGATGGGAACGCCCATAGTCTACAGGGCACCGCATTTGCCACGGCCCAATGGATTTAGCGACATTCGCGAAATTGTGGCTACGAAATCTCTACCGGGGCATTAAAGGCCGAGTGCGCGGCGAATCCAGGCTCGGCTTCGAGAAGCGCCTGGACGACCATCTCCGGGGGACGTCCATCATGCGCCATTGCGGCGAGACCGCGGTAACAAGCCATATGCAGCGCGATCCCCGTCGACCAATCCCATCGGGACAGGTCCGGCAATCCGGTGGGTGGGTTCCGATTGAGTGCGTCTTCGAGGATTTTCGCTGTCAACGGGCCGTCGTACAGAATCACCCATTCCTCACCCACCTCGCGCGCGATGACCTCGTTGAACGGACTGCGCCGGGCAAGAACCGGACGCCCAACACTGAGCGCGTAGACCAGCGCTCCCGAGTTGTGCATATGGGTGTACGGAAGGCACACGATTCGGTGATTGAAAATCTCGGCGGTGAGTTCGTCATCCTCGAGGTGCCTGATGTCGAGCACCGCGGAAGGGACGTCTGCCACCAGCGCGCGCAGTTCACGTTCGTAGGGCTCATCGATCGTCCGCCCGGCGATCGTCAGCGTTGCATCCGCATCGCGTGCCGCGGTGATGAGGGTTTCGATCCCTTTGTATCGTCGCAGCAATCCGAACAAGATGACGTCTCGTTGAGGCTCCCGCGGCGCGAGGTCGACACCCTGCTTTTGCAGCCAGCCACGGTAGTCACCGTGGAGAATGACGACGCCGCGCGCGGGGTCATTCTGCTCCGACTCGTTGAGATAGATGCGGAGGGCGAACATTCGCTCCAGAGCGCGCGACAGCAACCGCTCGAAGCCGCGGTCCTTGTCGTGGGGCGCGAGGTCGTGCACCGTCAAGACGACGGGCACTCGACGCGCACGCAACCGCAGCAGCAGAATCGCCACCAAGACCCGTTTGACCATTGTCTTCGCTCGCCCGTTGGCCCGATACAGCTGCTCAGGCCAGTGCACGTGGAAGACGTCGGGACGAAAGAAGAGGGCGGTGCGCCACGATAGTGGCTGCACGTCGACCTGATCACTCAGGTCGGTGACCAGCTGCTGTAGGTATGGGTTGTCATGGTGCTTGAGCGGTCCCGTCGACATCAAGACCTTCAGCCGTGGTGCACTCATCGGCTTCCCCTCCCGCGCTGCGCACTCCGGACAGCAACCAACGAAAACGACCGCCCCGTGACGGTAGCTTGGAAGCGTCGCGGCGGCCAAGCAAAGCCCGGTGAAGCCGGGAGCGCGTTGCCGTTAGTGATGCTCACCAGCCGGTAACATCCACACTTCCCGTGCGTGCACCATCGCGATGGCATGGTCCGGGCAGTGCGAGCGGAGGGACCGATGCACCGGAGAGGCCGGCTGTACATCACGTGTGATGCCGCAGCGGTGTTGCTCATCGTCATTCTGTGGGTCCGGGCAATCGGCTCGCTCATCGCCCTATCGATCACTGCAGAGAAGGTCTTCGTCCCGATCGGGGCAGATCCGATTTGGCCGCCCGCCGCCAACGCCATCTCGAAACTGTTCTACCTACTCGCGGTGGGTATGTGCGTCGGCATCATCATCTTCCGCATCAACGACGTCACCCGGCCGGGCCTGTGGCGGCTCGCTGTCCTGCTGGCGCCCTGGCTCTACATCATCATTCGTAACCTGTATTCCGGCAGCTGGCCAACCCCCGAGGGTGTCCTCTACGTGGTGCTGGTGTTGGCGCTGGCCGCATTGCGGCCCCGCCCTCGTGTGCTCATCGCGCTGGGAGTACTCGTGGTGCTTACGGCGGCCATTGCGATTGCCTTCGGTGTCTTGCTGCCGGATGCCGGCCGAGCGCATCTTGCCGAAGGGGTTTTGAGCGTCCGCCCGGACAAGGAGGTGTTCCCCTCCCTGGGATTGCTGCAGGGAATGTTCACCCAGGAGAACAGCCTGGGTGTCTATCTCTCCGTCGGGATCGCAGCCGTGGTCCTGCTGCCGCGTTGGTGGCTGCGGTTCCCAGGGCTGGCGATCGTGGCATTCGCCATCGCGTGGTCCTCGGCTCGCAACTCCATGTTCGCGGCGGCGTGCTCCCTCCTGTTGGGTGCCGGTATCTGGGTTGTCGCCGAGCTCGGGTGGCGCCGTGTGGCGTCAACGGTGGCCCGTCTCGCAACCGGCGCGTTACTTGTGGTCATGTGCATGGTGCCGTTGACGGGATGGCTGTCGCCCGGCAGATGGGATCCCGACGCCTACACCGGCCGTGGCGTCATCTGGAATGGGTCGCTGACGCATTGGGTCGACCGGGCGTTTTTGTTTGGTGGCGGAAGAGATTGGTATTCGCGAATCACCAAGAGCGACACAACCACTCTGATCTCGGGGGCCTACTCAGGCCACAATCAGTTCGTACAATTCGTCGCCACCGGCGGGACTGTACTCGCCGTCCTCGCTCTCGGATCGCTCCTTGTACAGACGTATGTCATCACGGCGCCGAGAAGCCGCTACCTGGTAATCGGCGCTATGACTGTTGCGGCGATCGCCGTCAGTGGTTGGCTCGAGGTGCCGCTGGGTTATGTCGATTGGTCGACGAACTGGACCGTGACAATCGTTCCACTTGCAATCTTGTTCTTGGCCCGGCCTGAAGAAATACCGCACGGGAGCGGTGGTCCGTGAGCCGCCTGATTTCGTCATGGTGGCGGCGTGTCAAGCGAGGCGAGAAGCGGGCCGTTCTCGCGTCGGGCGCGGCGGCGGTCGTCGCGACTCTGCTGGCGATCGTCGCGGTCGGCTGTTCGGGGCAACGGCACGATGGCGCCGATTTCGGGGCAATTGAGGGAAGCACGCCGGTCAACACCACGTTGTACCGCGATCCACAAATGCATGCGATCGCAGCGGCGCGCGAGGACTCCCGTTTCGATCCGATTGCGGAGACGCCACAAGCCAAATGGCTTTCCGATTGGTCCACGACAGCGAGCGTCCGCCATGACATCCGCGACTACCTTTGGGGCGCGGCGTTGGCGAACGCAATCCCGACGATCGTTCTCTACCGGATCCCCCATCTCGATTGCGGCGGGCCCGTACCCGGTCAACAGGTGTACACGGGCGCGCGCGACGAGCGGGAGTACAAGGATTGGGTGGACGGCGCTGCCGCGGCGTTGATGGGGCATAACGAGGCGATCGTGATCCTCGAACCCGATGCACTTCCGCAGCTGGGGGATTGTGATCAGGGTGACCGCGTGGGCATGCTGCGGCACGCGGTCGACAAACTGTCAGCCACGGGCGCGCGGGTGTATATCGACGCAGGACATGAGAACTGGTTGACCGCAGCGGAAGCCGCGGACCGGTTGAACAAATTGGGCGTCGACAAGGTCGCGGGGTTCAGCCTCAACGTCTCGAACTTCAACCCGACAAAGGGCGAGGTCCGGTATGCCGAAAGCGTGCGGATAGAACTGAGCAAGCTCGGTGTCACCGACGCGCACTACCTGATCGACATCGGCCGAAATGGCGCAGGCACCCAAGACAGCACCTGCAACCCGCCGGGGGCGCGGTTGGGACATGCACCTGCGCTGTACTACGGTGGCGCTCTCGATGGCCTTCTGTGGGTGAAGAATCCAGGAGAAACCGACGGATCGGCATGCCGGGGCGGGCCGGAAGTCGGCTTCTGGCCAGCTGCCGCCCTGGGCCTCCTCGGGCTGGACGGGACCCAGGCGACGGGAACCCGGAGTGCTACGGGGTGGATCGTACTGTCGATCACGGGCGTTGCAGCGCTAGCAGCGGTGGTGGGCTTTGCCGTCGGCAAAAAGCGCCGAAACGGTAAGTAAACCCGGAGACTACGTACCGATCTTTCCTTCTCCGATCCATGGAGATGACACCATGACTCTTGTGCACCACCTGGGGTACGACCGATCTGGTTGTAAGGAATAAGGTTGGCGCCGCCGAATTTTGCTCGCAACACACTTCTCGGCTTCATCTCCGGCGCCGCCGTCACCCTCTCCGGCTTCGTCGGTAGCGCGATTGCCGCCCGACTGCTGGGGCCCGACGACCTTGGCGTCGTTGCCTACATCATCTGGTGCGTGACGCTCACTGTGGCGGTCTCGACCGTCGGCAGCGATGTCGTACAGCAGCGATTCATCCCCAGCCTCCGTGCCATGGGCAGAAACGATGAGGTAGCTGGCCTGGTCGGAGCGATCCTACGGGTGGCCGTGGTTGTCGCGGTGGTAGCTGGTGTGCTGTTGTTCGTCTATCTTGACGGGCCAGGCAGAGGTGCGCTCGGAGGGCTTTCTCACACGTCCCAGATCGTCGTCATCGCGATCGGTTTGACGTGGTTCATCTGCTGGAGACTGTCTGATCTGTACCTCTACAACCTCAGAGGCGAGCAGCAATTCGACAAGCTCGCTCGCATCTCCTCCCTCTCGGCGCTCATGAGGGTTACGACCACGGTGCTCGGCGCCTGGCTGTTCGGGGTTCCTGGCGCTCTCGCCGGCAATATCGCCGCCACAATCCTCCCAGCACGCCGAGTATTGCCGCTGCTGCGCAACAAGCCCCGTGTCGGCCAGGAGCTCAGGCGGGAAGTCTTCAGGTTCACTCTGGTGAGCTGGATGATCGCCCTGACCGGCAATCTGTTGTTCGGCCGAACACAGATCGTCTTCCTCGAGCACTACACCACGCTCACCGCCGTTGGCTTGTTCGCGGCCGCACTGACAGTGGCCGAAATGGCGTCGCAACTGCCGCAGCTCTTCCTGTCGGCCCTGCTCCCACGTTTCAGCGAGCAGAGCGGTCAAGGCGCACACGACCACATGATGCGCCTGTACCGGACGATGACCGCTCTTATGGCCTTGGTGATGTTTCCGCTCTGCCTCGGCCTTGCGGCAATCACTCCGGTATTGGTACCGCTGATTTTCGGCGATGAATTCACTGAAGCCGCCTCGGTTGCATCGATACTGCTGATAATCACCGGGATCTGCAGTCTTGGCGGTACCAACAACTTCCTCATGCTGAGCCTGAGTAAGACCAAGATTCTCGTGATATCCAACGTCGTTGGCCTGGCGGGTCTACTCCTGCTGAGCTTCCTGGTGATACCCCGATACGGGCTGATGGGAGCAGCCTGGTCACGCGGGGCCGTCCAAATACTGGTGATAGCCATCGAAATTGTTTGCACGGCAATACAAACCGGATTTCACCCACCCTATCGCGCACTGGGAACGATAGCGCTTGCCGCTGTGGCGCAGGGCGCGGTGGCTTATGTTGTGGTCCTAAACATAGGCGGCGCATGGTCGTTGGTGGTTGCCTTACCCGCTGCGGTCATCACCTACCTCATCGGCCTTCGCTTACTAGCGGTACTGCCGATGGTCGACCCCACGCTGCCAAATCGACTCATTTCGCATACCCCAGCGCGCATGAAGCCGCTGGTCTCCCGGGTCTTGCGGCTGCTGGCGCCGCCCACCACGGGACGCGCAGAACAGGATTAGACATATCTGCCCGCTCCAGGGGTACTAGGCTTGACTCGGGAATGAACCGGTAGGGGCGGGAGAGGCTGTCGATGATCCGTATCCTCTTGATCGGTGCGGGAGCCGTAGTTGAGGAGCTCTACCAATTCCCTCTGCAGCGACTGGAAAAGGCGAAGGCTGTCGAGGTCTTGGGCGTCGTTGACCCCAACGAATCACGAGGCCGCCAGATCGCGGCGAAGTTCAAGCGGGCGCATCCCTACCCTGACTGCGAGGCGGCGTTTCGGGACGGCTCATACGATCTCGCCATCATCGCCTCACCGCCCGCTTTGCATGCCGAGCACGCGTGTGTGGCATTCGAACACGGTTGCCATGTGCTGTGCGAGAAGCCCATGACGACGACAGTGGGCGATGCGAATCGCATGAACGCGGCAGCAGCGAAAGCCGACCGGACGCTGGGGGTGGCGTATCCCCGGCGGTTCTACTCGAATTTCGCCGACGTCGCACGGCTCGTCGCGAACGGCGAGCTCGGGGATGACCTCGAGTTCACCTACCGCGAGGGGGCACCTATGGCTGGAAGGCGGCCACCGACGCCGCATTCCGACGCGAACGTTCCGGCGGAGGCGTGCTGCTGGACATCGGCGTCCACATGCTGGACCAGTTGGCCTGGATTTTCGGCGATCCGGTGGTAACTCGCGCTTTCGACGACAGTTTCGAAGGTGGAGTCGAGACGAATTCGCTTCTGTCGCTGACTTTTCCGCGAGGCCGCGGCATCATGCAGGTCAGCTGGGAGTACCCGCTGAACAATGGTTTGCGGATCCGGGGTTCCTCCGGTGAGGTGATTCTGGATAACGCCGACATTCGCACCTATCGCCGCAAGACCCCCAAGGATGGTCGCTGGTACCGACCGAGACATCGTGGCCCGCGGACCTTGCGCCAGCGGGCGGCAAACGGACCCGGCCCGCAGGTTACGGCCCGTGCTTTGAGGCCGAGTTGATCGCCATGCTCAGATGCATTCGCTATGGCGAAGCATTTCCCGTGACCGGCATCCAGGCCGCAAGTGTGCAAGCCGCGATTGACCAGGCCTACGAGCGAGCGGAGCCGCTGGAGTGCCCCTGGCTGCCGGAAGACGAACAGGTAGCCGCGCGAGCCAAGCACTGGAAGGCCGGTCAGCTGCAATGAAGCCCATCGCCATCATCGGGGCCGGGGGCTTCGTCGGGGCCCGTCTCGTAGAACGCGCCGAACTTCGCGGCGACATACCCCTTGTGCCCATCGTCCGATCCCCGCGCAGTCAGGGACGGTTGGCGCGGTTCGGTATTCGCACTGTGCACGGTGATGCTTCCGATCCGGCATCTCTGGTTCCGCTACTGAAGGGATGCGGAACGGTGGTGAACCTGACGATGGGAGACGACAAGCGGACGGTCGGCGACGCTCAGTCCATTCACGCCGCATGCCAGAAGGCGGACGTTCCGCTGTTCGTGCACATGAGTTCCGCTGAGGTATTCGGAAGGGCAGAGACTCAAGATCTGAACGACGATTCGGTACCGGATGGAACGCACTGGATGGAGTACGCCCGGGCGAAATCCGCTGCCGAAGCGTGGTTGCGCTCCCAGTCCGCCGGGCCCGTACAGACAGTCATCCTGCGACCGGGACTGATCTGGGGACCGGGGTCGGGATGGCTGGTGGAGCCGGCCAAGGCATTAGTTGACGGCACTGCTTACCTGCTGAACAGCGGGCGCGGGATCTGCAATCTGATCCACGTGGACAACCTGATCGAGCACCTTGTTCAGCTGGCCAAGGCCGCTGCCCCCCGCTCCGATGTCTTCAACATCGCCGACAACGAGACGCTCTCCTGGGCCGATTACTATCGCGCCGTTGCACGGGAAGTGGGCGTTGATCCATCGACAATACGTCTGCTTGGCGATGCAACGTACGACGAGAGCAGCTTCCAGAAAATTCAGCAGATCCTCAACATCGCGCCGGCCCGTGCCCTCAAACGTCGACTCAGCGCTGGCACCAAAGGCCGGCTGAAGCAGCAGTTGCAGGACCGGATCTCACCACCGATTACCGAACCTCAACCCATCAAGCCCGAACCTACTGTCACAAAACAGCTTTGGTGGCTTCAGGGCACGGCAAGAAAACTACCGTCAACAAAGTTCGCCGAGCAGTATCCCGACCTGCAGCTCAAGCCGTTTGACGAACTGATGGCCGCGGCCGGAAAGTGGCTGCGCTTTGCCGGTTTCGAGAATCCGGACCGCACCTAGCCGAGCTTGCGCAACCGCGGCTCCAGATCCCTCTGGAACAAGTCGAGGAACCGGCGCTGGTCATGCCCTGGGGCGTGGAACACCAGGTGGTTGAGACCGTATTTGACGTAGTCGCCGACCTTTTCCACCGCTTCGTCGGGATCGGAAGCCACGATCCACCGCTTGGCGACCTGCTCGATGGGCAATTCGTCGGCCGCCTTCTCCATCTCCAGCGGATCGTGGATGTTGGTCTTCTGCTCGGCCGTCAGCGACAGGGGCGCCCAGAACCGCGTATTCTCCAGCGCCAGTTCGGGATCGGTGTCATAGGAGATCTTGATCTCGATCATCCGGTCGATGTCGTCGGGGTTCTTGCCCGCCGCCTCGGCACCCTCTTTCATCGCCGGGATCAGCTTGTCCTTGTAGAGCTCTTCGCCCTTGCCGGAGGTGCAGATGAACCCGTCACCCGCGCGGCCGGCGTACTTGGCCACCTGCGGGCCACCCGCGGCGATGTAGATCGGGATGCCACCGTCAGGCACGTCGTAGATCGAGGCGCCCTTGGTCTTGTAGTACTCACCCTCGAAATCGACCCGATCGCCCAGCCACAGCTCACGCATCAGCCGCACCGACTCGCGCAGCCGCGCGTACCGCTCCTTGAACTCCGGCCACTCGCCCTCGTAGCCGGTGGCGATCTCGTTGAGCGACTCTCCGGTGCCGACCCCGAGGAAGATGCGATCCGGGTACAGGCACCCCATCGTGGCGAACGCCTGTGCAATCACGGCGGGGTTGTACCGGAAGGTGGGGGTCAGCACCGACGTTCCGAGGACCAGCCGCTTGGTGCGCTCACCCACCGCCGTCATCCATGCCAGTGAGAACGGTGCGTGCCCACCCTCGTGACGCCACGGCTGGAAGTGGTCGCTGACCGTCGCGCTGTCCATCCCGTGCGCCTCGGCCAGCACCGCCAGCTCGACCAACTCACGCGGCGCGAACTGCTCCGCCGACGCCTTGTATCCCAGTTTCAGTTCAGCCACGCTCTCGTTTCTACTCCCCTTTGGTGCACAGCGAGCGGCCGAGTCCTAGTCGGCGGCGCGGGCCTACACTCGCGGCATGGCCGTGGCCCTGACCGCTATCACCGACCGCGTGCACATGGCGCAGACGCCGCTGGTCAATTGGACGGTCGTGACCGACGACGCAGGCGTGATGTTGATCGATGCCGGATTCCCCGGCAGCCGCGATGACGTCCTGACGTCGTTGCGCGAACTCGGGTTCGGCCCGACGGATGTGACGGCGATCCTGCTGACCCACGCCCACGTCGATCACCTCGGTACCGCGATCTGGTTCGCCAACACCCATGGCACCCCGGTCTACTGCCACGCCGACGAGGTCGGCCACGCCAAACGCGAGTACCTGCAGCAGGCGTCGCCGGTCGATCTGGTTCGGCACGCCTGGCAGCCCCGCTGGGTGAAGTGGTCACTGGACATCGTGCGCAAGGGCGCGCTGATTCACGACGGCATTCCAACAGCAGGTGTGCTCACGCCGGCCGTCGCCGAGACGCTGCCCGGTCGGCCGCTGGCCATTCCGACGCCTGGCCACACCGGCGGGCATTGCTCCTACGTCGTCGACAACGTTTTGGTCAGTGGCGACGCTCTGGTGACGGGGCACCCGTTGTCCCCGACCAAGGGTCCGCAGTTGCTGCACCGGGTGTTCAACCACGACGAGCCGGGCTGTGTGCGCAGCCTGTCAGCACTGGCGTTGCTGGACATCGATGTGCTGATTCCCGGGCACGGCGACGTGTGGATCGGACCTGTTCGCGACGCAGCACGTCAGGCGACCCCAGCCTGATTCACCGAATTACCCTGCACCGCTTGCGATTCGGTCAGCGTCCGCTCGTCAGCAGCTTGACGAAGGCGATCGGATACTGCTCGGCATCACTGGGCAGCGGCTGCTCCAGACGGGTGTAGCCGGCCCTGTCGTACAACGCCTCGGCCTCGGGCTGCCGGTTGCCGGTGGTGAGGTAGATGCGCCGATAACCGCGCCGGGCGATCTCGGCCTCCAGGGCCGCGAGAAGGGCGGCGGCATGGCCCTGACGACGATGTCGGCTGTCGGTCCAGATCCGTTTGAGTTCGGCGGTGTCGTCGTCGAAGCGACAGAACGCTCCGCCGGTCACCGGCTGATCGCCGAGCAGCCCGATGAGCATGCCGCCGTCGGGCGGGTGGAACTGGTCGGCCGGATGGTCGCGCAGCCACCGCGCCACCGCCGCTTCGGGAGCCTCGTAGCGGGTGGCGTACTCCACGGCGAGCTCCGCCAGCAGCGGCGCGGCGAGCGCGTCGTCCTCGTCGACAGGGACGAAGCGCAGACCGTTCATCTGACCATTCTGCCCCTTTCGCCGAAAAGTTGACACCTGTAAAGTTTCGGTTCATGGACAACATCCGGGGCAAGACCATCGCGATCACCGGCGCCGCCCGAGGTATCGGTTTCGCGACCGCACGGGCGCTTCTGCAGCGCGGCGCGCGCGTGGTCATCGGCGACCGTGATGTGACGCTCGAGGAGTCGGCCGTCGCGCAGCTCAGCAAGCTCGGGCCGGTCTCGGGCTACCCGCTCGACGTCAGCGATCCCGAGTCGTTCGCGACGTTCCTGGACAAGGCCCGCGCCGACGGCGGCGGACACATCGACGTGCTGATCAACAACGCCGGGGTCATGCCGGTCGGGCCGTTCCTCGACCACTCCGATCAGGCGGTGCGCACCGCCGTGGAGGTCAACTTCTACGGCGTGCTGACCGGCTGTCGCCTGGTGCTGCCGGAGATGGTCCGGCGCCGCAGCGGTCACATCGTCAACATCGCCTCGATGGCCGGCATGCTCGCCGTGCCCGGCCAGGCCCTCTACGCCGGAACCAAATTCGCCGTGGTCGGGCTCTCCACCGGGCTGGCGGACGAGTACGCGCCCCAGGGCGTCCAGGTCAGCTGTGTCATGCCGACATTCACCAACACCGAACTGATCTCGGGCACCCACACCACCGCGGCCACCAAACCGGTGCAGCCCGAGGACATCGCCGCGGCCGTGGTCAAGGCATTGGACAACCCGACAACGTCGATCTCCGTGCCGGGTTACTCGCGCTTCCTGGCCACCGCCGTGATGTTCCTGCCGCCGCGCGGCCGCCGATGGCTGTCCAAGAAGATGGGCACCGACCGGGTGTTCCTCGACTTCGACACGACGGCCCGCGCTGCCTACGAGAAGCGGGCTCAGAGCGCCACCGGCGTGGTGGAGGACTCACAACAAAGCTAGCGCCGCGGGCTGGGCGTGAACTCGTCGACCAGTAGCCGAACCCGGTCCGCGTCGTACCCGGGCCGGAGTCGTCCTGCCCGGCTGAGTGTCACCAATCCGTGCACCGCCGCCCAGAACACTTCGGTGAGCGTGTCCGCGTCCCGATCCCCGGCGACCGCAGCGACCGCGCGCCGCACCTCGCCGAACGCAGCCTCGAGCTCGGGCGGGGTGTCCTCGGCCGCGAATCGCAGACCGGTCGCGCGGGTGAACATCGCGTCATAGACCGCTGGGTTGTCCCGGGCAAAGTCGAGATAGGCGTGCGCGACCCGGGCCAGTGAAGCGCCGGCATCGTCGGAAGCGGAGTGGCTGGCCCGGATCGCCTGCGCCAGTTCGCCGAAGCCGTCGACCGCGACCGCATCGGCGATCTGGTCCATCCCGCTGAAGTGCTTGTACAACACCGGCTGGCTGTACTCGATCTCCGTCGACAACCGGCGGGTGGTGACGGCATCCCAGCCCTCGGCCTCGGCGACGCTGCGCGCGGTGCCGACGATCAGCCGTCGGCGGGCGGCTCGTTCCCGCTCGCGACGGTCATCGAAGGCCATAGCGCAGGGTAGCATGGCTAGAAAAAATAGCGTTGCTATTGCACGGCTGCCGGTGAAGGGTTAGCGTTGCTAGCACTTGGCGCCGACAGGAGCTTTCGATGGATCTGGATGTGCTCACCCGAATCGCGGCGGCAGTCGCCGTGTTGGGTACCGCGGTGGTCTACGGCACCGACATGTTCTGCGCGATCGTGTTGAGGCCGGCGCTGGCGGCGGTCGACGACGACGCGCTGGTCAAGGTCACCGGCCTGACCCACAAATACGGCGACCGGCGGATGCCGGTCCCCGGCGTGCTCGGCGTTCTCGCCGGCGCGGCATGCGCGGTACTGGCAGCACTCAACGGGCGCGCGGTGCAGGCGAGTACAGCGGGCATCGCAGTGCTTCTGCTGCTCGCCTGGCTCACTATCTACACCCGGGTGAGTGCACCGATCAACCGCCAGCTGACCGCGGCCGCCGTCTCCGGCGAACACCTGTCGAATGGGCGTGCGCTACAAGCAAACTGGGACCGCGTCATCAACGCTCGCGCGGCTCTGCAGGGTCTCGCCGTGGCCGCTCTCTGCGTGGCACTGGCTATCTGACGAGGCTGCTCGACCCACTTCACTGACACCCGAGAGGTTTTCATCATGATCACGACAATCGGCTACACGCTCTCGGGCCTCATCGCCGTGGGCATCATCGTCATCGGCGCGCGGTTCATCGTCGCCCCACGCGTCGCTGCCACCGGATACGGCGTACCCGCCGACCCGGACGAACGCGCCGTCGGCGCCTATCTGAGCGTCAAAGGCGTGCGAGACATCGCATCGGGGCTCGTCGTCATCGTCCTGCTCGCCGCCGGCGCAGCCCACTTGCTGGGCTGGATGCTGGTGGCCGCCACGGTGATTCCCGTCGCCGACGCGGTCATCGTGCATCGCAACGGCGGGCCCACGTCCATCAGCCTGGGCATCCACGGCGCCACCGCCGCGGTCATGCTCGTCACCGCTGCGCTGCTGCTGCTGTCCTAAGCCTCGCCGAGGACCGGCACGGCATCCCCGGGCCGGTAGGCCTCGATCGGATCGATGTGGGCGAGAAGCACTTCCGGCTCGACGGTGTAGAGCGCACCCGCGTCCTCGCCGGTGCCGACCAGCACCGCCTTGACCCCCTCCGGGAAGTCATCGTCCTCACCGGACGCCGTGATCCAGATCCGGGTGACCGGCTCGTACCCCTCGCCGACCGCTGCGGCGGCCGACGGCTCGAAAAACCAGCTGATCAGTGTGTCGGTGGAGAACTCGGCGTCGAACGTCCAGCCCCGCGCTGTCAGCCACTCGTCGAATGTCTCGACCGCTTGGGCCAATTCGACGTCGACGTCGTCGAGGGCACCCTTGACGTCGCCGGGCAACCAGCGCTCGTCACGGCTTGCCTGCCGCTTCTTGCGACGGGCCTTCTTGGCGTCAGATTTCCGGGACACCGCTAGCCCAGCGCGCGATCCAGGTCGGCGATCAGGTCCTCGGTGCCTTCCAGCCCCACCGAGATCCGGACCACCCCGTCACCGAGCCCGATCGAGGCGCGACCCTCCGGCCCCATCGCACGGTGCGTGGTCGTCGCCGGATGCGTGATCAACGTCTTGGCGTCGCCGAGGTTGTTCGAGATGTCGATGACCTGAAGCTTGTCGAGCACCTCGAACGCGCGAGCTTTGCCGCCGTCCAGTTCGAATGTCACCACCGTGCCGCCGCCGCGCATCTGCCGCTTCGCCAGGTCGAACTGCGGATGTGATTCCAGGAACGGATATTTCACCCAGTTGACGCCCGGCTGGGCTTCCAGGAACTCGGCGACGCGCTGCGCGGAGCGATTCGAATAATCCACCCGCACCGCCATCGTCTCCAGGCCCTTCAGCAGCACCCAGGCGTTGAACGCGGACAGCGCGGGGCCGGTGTGTCGCATCAGTTTCTGCACCGGACCGTCGATGTACTCCTTGTCACCGAGGATCGCACCGCCGAGCACACGGCCCTGACCGTCGATGTGCTTGGTGCCCGAATACACCACCACGTCCACGCCGAGCGGGATGCCCTGCTGCAGCAGCGGAGTGGCAAAAACGTTGTCCAGCACTACCTTTGCTCCGGCAGCGTGCGCCATCTCGGAGACCGCCGCGATGTCGACCAGCGACTGCATCGGATTGGACGGGGTCTCGAAGAACACGGCCTGCGTCGGCACCGACAGCGCCTCTTCCCACTGCGACAGGTCGTCGCCGTCGACGAAGACGGTCTCCACCCCCAGCGCGGCAGAATCTCGTTGCACACCACGAAGCACGAACCGAACAGGCTGCGCGCGGCCACCAATCGGTCGCCGGCACCCAGCAGCGCGCCCAGCGAGGTGAACACCGCGGCCATCCCCGATGCGGTGGCGAATGCGGCAGGCGCTCCTTCGATCAGCCGCAGGCGTTCCTCGAACATCGAGATCGTCGGGTTGCCGTAGCGGGAGTAGACGTACCGGTCGATCTCGCCGGTGAACGCCTTCTCGGCCTCGGCGGCCGAGGAGTACACGTATCCCGAGGTGAGGTACAGCCCCTCGGCGGTCTCCTCGAACTCCGAGCGCAGCAGGCCGCCCCGAACCCCGATGGTCGCCTGGCTGACACCGTCGGGCAGCGGCGCGGGGATGCGGACCGAGGGCACCGGATCAGTCGGGTCGGTCATGACTGCTTCCACGGCAGACCCAGGGCGCGCCAGCCGTTGCTGCCGCGATGGCCGTCGGAATCGAGCTGGCCCTCGAACCCGTCAAGCATGTTGTAGGAGGGCGCGATTCCGGCTGCGGTCGCCGTCTCGGCTGCGGGGATCGAGCGATTCCCGGAGCGACAGATGAACACCACCGGGCGCTCGCCGGCCGTCACGCCGGCAGCGTTCAATTCGGCGACGAAGTCCTCGTTGCGCTGACCGTTGCTGCGGTTCCACTCCACGAACACCACATTGCGGCCCAGGCTGGACAGATCGGGCACACCGACCCATCGCCATTCGGCGTCGGTGCGGCAGTCCACCAGCACCGCCTCGGGGTTCTCGCTGAGCAGCTTCCAGCTCTGCTCAGGGGTGATATCTCCTGCGTAACTCACCCGTCCGATCCTTCCACACGATTCCGGATGACTCTCAGACCGGACCGGGCGAGCAGACGGTCCACTCCCCGTTCTCCCGGACGAAGGTCATCGGGGTCTTGAGCTTGGCCTCGGCCGCCTTCTCGAAGTGGTAGACGACGGTGGCGGTGGCCTTGTCGCCGTCGATCTTCACGTCGGTGACGTCATCGACGTACCGAGCACCACGCGCGGCCTTCGACTTCTGTTGGCCACCAAGAACATCCGCCTCGACACCCCGCTGCGCGGCGCAGGTGTACTTGCGGAAATCCGGGTAGTTGTCACGCTGGAGCGCGTCGTTCTGTCCGACCGCGGCACGGCCGACGAGCACGTCCTCACTCATCGGCTTCGTGTCGTCGACCAGCCAGGCGATCCCCACCGCGGCGAGCACCAACACCGCAACACCCAGCGCGATCAGAATGGGCAGCGGACTGGCGCCGTCGTCCTCACGTTCGGTCACGGCTGCCACAGCCGGTGCAGGGCGGTCGACACCTGGCGAACCCTATCGCGGGCGGTGGTGACATCGGATGCGGTGGCCAGCGCGACCCCCAGCCGTAACCGGGCGGCACCCTCGTGCCGGCCCAGCAGCCGCACGTCACTCTCCGGCACGGCCATCGCCTCGGCCAGCACCGCCGGGTTGATGTCGGTGCGGCCGGCGCTCTCCTCGGCACCGCCGTAGGTGACCTCCGCGGCGCCCGGCGAGATCATGATGGTGTCCACCGTCAGCCCCAGAACGGCTCGGGCATGCAGCTCGAACTCCGACAACCGCTGGGTGCGCAGCGTGACCAGCCCGCTGTCGTAGGGACGCACGCTGACGTCGGAGAAATACACTTCGTCGCCGCGTACCAGCAGCTCGACCCCGAACACGCCACGGCCGCCGAGCGCCCGCACGATCCGTGCGGCCACCGACTTCGCCGCCCCGAGCGCTGCCAGCGTCATCTGCTGGGGCTGCCAGGACTCCAGCACACCGCCGTCGACCTGACGATGTCCGATCGGCTCGCAAAAGTGCAGTGCCGGGCCGGCCGGCCCGTCTGTCCGCACCGTGAGCAAGGTGACGGCGTAGTCGATCTCGACGACGGTCTCGGCCAGCACCCGGTTGTGCGGCACCCGGCCACCGGCCGCGACGGCGCGCTGCCACGCGGGCTCCACGTCGTCGGGGCGCAGCAGCACCGACTGGCCCTGACCCGGAACCCCGATCACCGGCTTGACCACCAGCGGGAAGCCGGCATGGTCGGCGACGGCGGTCAGCTCCTCGACCGACCCGGCGAACCAGAACGGCGCGGTCGGCAGGCCCAGCTCGTCGGCGGCCAGCCGGCGCATGCCCTCGCGGTCCAGGCTCAGCTGAGTGGCGTACACACCGGGCACCACCTGGGTGGCACCGCTGTCGGCGGCCGCCCTTAGCGCATCGATGGCCACGGCATTGGTGTCGACGACGACGTACTCCGGTTCGACGCGGGCGATGGCGGCGGTCAGCTCGTCCGGGTCGGTGATCTTCACGACCAGCGCCTCGTCGGCGACGTCATGCGCCGGTGCGTCGGCGTAGCGGTCGACGGCGACCACCTCGGCTCCGAGTCGCTGGAACGCCAGCACCAACTCCCGACTCAGCTCACCCGACCCGACCAGCATCACACGCATGCTGCCCAAGGATAGGTGGGTTCATCCCCGCGCAGGCCAGTGCCAGGACGGCTCGTCCAGTAGGCCCTGGCCGACGATCACGGTCTGGCCATTTTCCTTGGTGAGTTCGATCGCGTTGACGTCGCGCTGCCGCCCGCGCAGCGCCTCCACCAACGGGGCGGAGTGCGTGACGACCACGATCTGCGAGCGTTCGGAGGACCGCGCGATGAGCGCGGCCAGCGCGGGCAACAGGTCGGGGTGCAGGCTGGACTCCGGTTCGTTGAGCACGGTCAGCTCGGCCGGTCGCGGTGTGAGCAGCGCGGCCGCCCACAGCAGGTAGCGCAGCGTGCCGTCGGACAACTCGGCCGCGGTGAGGGCACGCAGCATGCCGGGCTGACGCAGCGTCACCTCGAAGCGGCCTTCGGTGCGGATCTGCACCCTGCTGCCGGGAAACGCGTTGTCCACGGCCTCGGCCAGCGCGCCGGCGTCACCGATCTCGGCGATGGTCTGCAGTGCCGCGGCAAGATCCGCCCCGTCGTGACTCAAAACCATTGTGCGGGTGCCGATCTGCGGCTGACGGGCGGGCGCGTCGCTGTCGGTGCGGACGTGATCGTAGAACCGCCAGGACCGGACCCGCTCGCGCAATGCCAGCAGTTCGGGCGCCGCCTGCGGGTCGGCGACTTCGCTGAGCATGCTGTCGAACGGCCGCAGTGTGGCCGCCGGCTGCCAGCTGTCGTCGGCATCGCGGAGCAGAACGGTGCGCACCGACCGCTGCGCCAGCAGGGCCGAGGGCCGCAGCGTCGCACCGGCCCACACCACTTCCGACTTGATCTCGGGGTCCAGATTGAAGGCTGTTTCGGTCTCCTGGGGCAGGCCGAAGTCCACGGCGTAGCCGAAGTCCTCACCGGCGAAGCCGAGCTTCAGGCTCACCGGCCCCGTCTTGCCAGGCCCGGCCCACATCGTCGAGCTCAGGCCGCCCTCCCGGGCCAGCGCACTGACCGCGCCGTTGCGCGCCGAGTCGGCCAGCAGTCGCAGCGCCCGGTACAGGCTGGACTTCCCGGCGCCATTGGCACCGGTGACCACGTTGAGCCCGCGCAGCGGCAGGATCAGCCGGCGCAGCGACCGGTAGTTCTCCACGGCGACGGTGTCGAGCACGCCCCCACCTAACCAGCCGGGGCCGACAACCGGTATGCGGGCTGGGGGTCCCCCGGCCGAAGGCGAGGGGAGAGCGCAGCGACCCGGGAGGGTGGCCTGCGTCAGACCGCGATTGCGACGGGCGTCGGCACGGTGGCCGTCGGCGGCAACGGCTGCACACCGGGCACCGGCGTGTACGGCCACAGGTCCGGCGGGATGATCTGGTTGCCGGTCACCCCGGTCAACCGGGCGATGATCTGCGCCGGGATGTTGACCAGCTGATAGAGCACCGCACCGACGAACTGAATCGGCAGCTTGAACGGTCCGGTCATGTCCGCGGTGAGGCCGTTGAAGACCGAGTACACGAAATAGGGAACGAATCCCACGACGGTCCGGAGGTCCAGGGCGATGTTGGTCGCCACGTCGGGATATCCATACATCGCGATCGCGTCGGTCAGCGCTTGGTTGATCCCGTCGAAGCCGGGCACCACGGGCTTGTAATCACTTCCGGCCAGGTCCATCAGCGGCGAACCGGCCGAATAGGACGGCGGCGTCAGCCCGAACAATGCATCCACCGTGGGGGTGATGTCGATGTTGGAGTAGGTGTTGTTGATCGCCCCCGCGGTGAAGTCGGCGCCGTTTGCGATCACGAATGTGGTGGTCTCCCAGGGTGTTTGGAAGCCGTGTGCCCGCATGTCCGAGCCGAGCCGGATCGTCGGCCACGGCACCTGGCCGTGGTCGGTGGTCACCAGCACGGTCCACTTCTCATCGGGGTGCGCGGAGTTCCAGTCGGTGACGGCTTGCATGATCTCGCCGACGTTGTCATCGACGTTCTTGAGCGCATCCTTGTATTGCTGCGACCCGGCGTCGTACTCGTGTCCGGTGTTGTCGACTCCGACGAAGTACGTGAAATTGAAACTCGAGACGCCCGCGGTGGTGCCGTTGATCGCGTCGACGGACGCCTGGCCCACCAGGTCGTCGGTATCCAGCCAGCTGTTGTTGTACTTCGGGAAGAACTTGATCACGTCGGCGGGAATCGAACCGGCCCCGGCGATCTGGGCGATGTTCTCCCAGTCCGCGATCGCTATGGTCTGGATGGTGGGGTCGGCGGCTTCGAGCTGATTGAAGACTGTCGGCCACTTGTCATATGTCCACGGCGTGAACACATTGTTGAACAGACCGGTCTTCTCGCTCCAGACGCCGGTCAAGATGCCGGTCCACGACGGGTTGGACATCGTGGTGTGCCCGACCATGGTCGACGCCGCGGTGGTGCCGGTGGTCATCAGGGCTTGCAGGTTGACGTTGTCGGGGTTGGACAGGATGGCGCTGAGATTCGTTCCGTCGATCCCGATCACCAGCACGTGGGTCGGCGTGCCTGCGGCCAGCGTGCTGACCGATCCGCCGCTGGTCGCGGCGGACGCGGATGCGGTTGCCGTCATCACCAGGCCGCGACGACTGCGGCCGACCCCGGGCGACACCGTCGACGAGGCGACGCCGCCACCGGAGACCACCGGCGTGATGCCCAGAGTGGACAGGGCCGCCGAAAGAGCCTCTGCCGCTGGGCTTGCCGATTTACGTACCCCCGCCGCGGGTTTACGGACCGCGGACGGCTTCGCGGGTTGACTCACCGCGCCCGCGGTGGTCGTACGGTTGCGGGCTTTCGGCCCCGCATTGGGGGTGCTTGCCTTCGACGAGCCGGCCGACGGGCCGGCGGTGGAATCCGGCGAGTCGGCGTAGGCGATCGCGGTCGCGACCGTTGACCCCAGACCGAAGATGCCTGCCGCCGCAACGCCGACGCAGAGTTGTTTGGTTCGCTTCATCGCGCAATCACCCAATTCCCCAAGACCCGTTAGACGCCAGTAGCTTTGCCTACTTCACCGTGACCCGCAGCAAAGTCGGCAAAAATGACGCGGCCGCCAAGTGGACCGGTTATGAATTCAGATCGGCGCGGAAGTCCGTCATCGCCGCCAGTACCGCGGTGAACACCCGATGGGCCGCCTCGAGATCACTGTCGGGTATGTCGTCGAGGGCGCGGTGGGTGTGGGTGGCCAGCGGCGTGAAGAATGCCCGGCCGACTTCGATGCCGTGGTCTGCGTAGCGCAGAAGCACCTTGCGCCGGTCGGCCGGGTCGGAGTCGCGCCGGAGGTGGCCGGACTCGATCATCCGCTCGACCAGGTAGGTGATCGCCGCACCCGAGAGTCCCATCCGGGTGCGCAGCTCCCCCGCGGTCAGTGGCGTGCCGGCGTTCTCGGCGACCATCACGTGCACCAGTGCGCGGAAGTCGTTGGCGGACAGCCGGTGGATACCGGCGAATGCCCGGCCGATCTGATCCGACTCCGCGGACAACGCCTGCACGTCGGCAACCACGGCGGCCTCCAGGGCGGGACGGCCGGATGGATCCATGCCACCAGAGTATCTGTTAAGCAGATGAAATGTTAAGAAAATGAAGCTATGTTGGTAGTCATGCACCGAGGACTCGAGGGCCGGCGACCCGCCTGGGACCGCGTCGGCGAGCTTGTCAGCAAGCGGTTTTCCTGGCTGTTGGCGCTGATCATCGCGGTGATCGGCGGCGGACTGATGGGCGCCCTAGGGCAGGGCTCATCGGCCGATCAGTCACCGGTCGCCCTTCCTCCCAGCGCGGAATCCGCCAAGGCCGCGGCCTTGCTCAAGGAGTTCCCAGGAGGTGGGGCGGCGCCGGTGATCCTCGTCGTCACTCGCACCGACGGCGAGGCGCTGACCCCTGCCGACCTGGCCGCCGCTGAGGCGGCCCGCGGGCGGATGGTCGCTACAACCGGCACGGGCGGTCCCCCGATTCCGGTCACCGCATCCGAGGACGGCAAAGCCGCCCTCGCACCCGTGCCGATTGACTCCACGCTGTCCGGCTTCGCACTCAACGACGAAGTCAAATCGCTGCGAGAGGCGGCCAAGTCGGGGCTGCCCGGCGACCTGACGACCAACGTCACCGGCGGACCGGCATTCGGCGCCGACATCGCGAATGCGTTCTCCGGCGCGAACATCACCCTGCTGGCCGTCACCGGCGCGGTGGTCGCTCTGCTGCTGATCATCACCTACCGATCGCCGGTGCTGTGGCTGGTGCCTCTTCTCGTCATCGCGTTCGCCGACCGAGTGGCCGCGGTGCTGGGTTCGGCGATCGCCGAAGGCACCGGCATGACCGCTGATGGCTCGACTTCCGGCATCACCAGCGTGCTGGTGTTCGGTGCCGGGACGAACTATGCGCTGCTGTTGATTTCGCGCTATCGGGAGGAATTGCGTTCGACAGAAGACCATCGGGCGGCGCTGCGCACCGCAGTCCGGTTCGCCGGTCCTGCGATCGCGGCCAGCAATGCCACGGTAGTGCTGGCCCTGCTGACCTTGTTGTTCGCGTCGTCACCGAGCACCCGCAGCCTCGGCGTACAGGCCGCGTCCGGACTGGTGGTCGCAGCCGTGTTCGTGCTGCTGATGCTGCCGCCGATGCTGGCACTGTTCGGCCCGAAGCTGTTCTGGCCGTTCATCCCTCGCCCCGACGGCGAACAGATCACCGCGACCGGCGCCTGGCATCGGGTGGCGGACTGGGTGTCCAACCATGCCGGCCGGGTCACCGTCGCCTCCACGGCTGTGCTGATCGTGCTGGCGACCGGCTTGCTGGCAACCCCGGTGGGGCTCAACCAGATCGACCAGTTCCGGGTCAGCGCCGACTCGGTGGCCGGTTACCGAACGTTGTCGGCGCACTTCCCCAGCGGCTTGACCGACCCGACGCGGGTCATCGGTCGCAGCGACGCCGGCGCCGCGCTGGAGGAGGCCATCCGGACCACGCCGGGCGTCATATCGGTCAACCCGGCCGGCAACTCGGCCAGCGGCCTCAGCCAATGGCAGGTCGTGCTCGCCGCCGAGCCTGCCTCCGACGCGTCGTTCGATACCATTGCTGCCCTTCGTAATTCAGTTCACCGAGCAGATCCAGGGGCACTGGTGGGCGGATCTGATGCGCAGGCACTGGACGCCAAGAACGCGGCGGTCCACGACCGCTGGGTGGTGATCCCGGCGATCCTGGTCGTCGTTCTCGCGGTGCTGTACATCCTGCTGCGGGCGGCGCTGGCGCCGCTGATTCTGGTCGCCGCCACCGTGCTGTCCACCATGGCCGCGCTCGGCCTGGGCGGCTGGGTCAGCGTGCACCTGCTCGGCTTTCCCGCGCTGGACAACACCACCCCGCTGTTCGCGTTCCTGTTCCTGGTCGCACTCGGCGTGGACTACACGATCTTCCTGGTCACCCGTGCCCGCGAGGAGACCCCGCAGCACGGCACCCGCGGCGGGATCGTGCGTGCGGTCTCGGCGACCGGCGCGGTGATCACCAGCGCGGGAATCGTGCTGGCGGCCGTGTTCACCGTGCTGGGTGTGCTGCCGCTGATCGTGCTGACGCAGCTGGGGATCATTGTCGGCCTGGGCATCCTGCTGGACACCTTCGTGGTTCGTACGGTGGTGATCCCGGCGCTGTTCACCCTGATCGGCCCGGCGATCTGGTGGCCGGCGTTCTCTCGCGCAGAGATCGAACCCGCCGAACGCGCGTAACGTCGTGGGATGACATCTGCCGCCGCACTGCCACCACTGCATATGCGGCGCAACGGGTTCGATCCCACACCGGAACTGCGCGATATTCGTGACGGCAACGGAGTGGTCACCGCCGTCAACGCGTTCGGCATGCAGGTATACCTGATCACGCGTTACGACGACATCCGGGCGGTGCTGTCCGATCACGAGCACTTCACCAACGGACGGCCACCGGGCTTCGTGCTGCCCGGCGCACCACAGCTGCCCGAGGAGGAGCAGGCCAACGCCAGGGCGGGCAATCTGCTCGCCCTCGATCCGCCCCAGCACACCCGGCTGCGGCGGATGCTGACCGGCGAGTTCACCGTGCGCCGGATGAAAGCGCTCGAACCGCGCATCGTCGAGATCGTCGAATCACGACTGGATGCGCTCGAGACTGCCGGTGCGCCAGCCGATCTGGTGGCCGAGTTCGCGCTGCCGATCCCGTCGCTGGTCATCTGCGAGCTGCTCGGCGTGCCGTATGCCGACCGGGACGATTTCCAGCGGCGCAGCGCGCGTCAGCTCGATTTGTCGCTTCCGATTCCCGAGCGCCTGGAGCTGGCTCGCCAGGGCCGCGAGTACATGGGCGCGCTGGTGGCCGCGGCCCGGCGCACACCCCGCGACGACATGCTCGGCATGCTGGTGCGTGATCACGGCGCCGAGCTCAGCGACCACGAGTTGATCGGCATCGCCGGTCTACTGCTGCTCGCCGGCCACGAGACCACGTCGAACATGCTGGGATTGGGCACCCTGGCGCTGCTGCGCCACCCCGATCAGCTCGCCGCGGTCCGTGACGACCCGGATGCGGTCGCCCCCGCCGTCGAAGAGCTACTGCGCTGGCTGTCGATCGTGCACAGCAGCATCCCCCGCCTGGCCGCCACCGACACCGAGGTCGCCGGCGTTGCGATCCCGGCCGGCAGCCTGGTGCTGGCGTCGTTGGCGTCCGGCAACCGGGACGCGGCCTTCGTCGAAGATCCCGACACACTGGACATCAGACGAGACATCGTGAGCCACTTGGCATTCGGCCATGGGGTGCACCATTGCCTCGGTGCTCCGCTGGCTCGGATGGAGATGCGTACCGCGTTCCCGGCGCTGCTGCGCCGCTTCCCGGCGCTGGCCTGCGCCGAGCCGTTCGACGACATCGAGTTCAGGCCGTTCCACTTCATCTATGGATTGCGGTCCCTGGCGGTCGCCTGGTGATCCTCGAACACGCCCGCGCGGGCAAGCAGTAGAACGCTCACCACCAGCACCCAGATCGGGAAGCTCAGCGTCAGCCACATGCTGACGTCACTGGCGATCAACAGTGCCACCGCGAGCAGATAGCTGACGTACACCAGCCAGCGCGGCATCAGGTGGGTGCGCAGCCAGATGGTCGCCAGCGAGATCATGAACACCGCCGCCATTCGCAGCGCATAGGTCTTCGACAGGGTCAGCACCACCATCTGCCCGAACAGCGCCACCTCGCTGTTGCCGAGCAGTTCGTGGCCCAGCGCACTGTTGCCTGCTGCCAGACCCGCCCCGATCGCGCTCGTCACGAACATCATGGCCAGGAACAGCAGGCCGCTGCCGAGGAACACCGTGGCGAAGAACCGGTCTTCGAGCCTGCCCAGGCCGTCGCGCACGACGCCGATGAACCACAGAAAACTGATCCCCGCGAACGGCATCAGCACCGCTGCGATCTTCATCTTGCCGCCGGCGGCGTCCAGCCACTGCGAGCCGGGCTGCGCCCCTCGGGCAGCGACGAGCGGATCAGGATCAGGTTGGCGCCGAACAACAACGCGAACGCGACCCCGGCTGCCGCGGCAGCCCGCGGCGTGGTCAGGCTTTTCAGGGTTGACGAGCGCTTGGTGTCAATGTTGGAGCCGGCCACACGATCATCGTGACAGACGTCAGGGCTGCCCGGGCAGTAGACGCACCATCAATCCGTGCGCTTCCGCGCAGAGCGTGCCGTCCGGGTCTCGCATCTCGGCGTTGACGAAGGCCTTGCGACCCTCCGCTTCCCGCAGCCAGCCGCGCACCGTGAGCTCGGTGTCGATCGGGGTGACGCTGCGGTAGTCGACATGCAGGAACGCGGTGCGGCTGATCGGGCGCCCGGTGGCGTGAATGACCATCCCGAACACCGAATCGAACGTCAACGGCAGCACGCCGCCGTGCACGGCGTAGTTGCCCCCAACGTGAAACCGGCTGAACCGGACCGTCAATTCAACTGCCTCGGAATCGAATTGGGTGACCCGATACGGCGGCATCAGCAGGCTGCCCGCTCCGGGCAGGCTGGGCACCCGGTTGGCAGGCCCGACCCCTTCAGCCGCTTCGAACGGTCCGAGTAGCGCGACCAGTCGATCGGCGAGGTCGGCAGCCGCGGTCCAGGTGTCCGGATCCGGGTCGGCCGAGACCGCCAGGTCCTGCGCTCGTCGCATCGCGGTCAAGAACCGGCCGAAACCTTCACCGGGCCGGGCGACTTCGAATTTCGGGAAACCGCCGTGCTTGTAGTAGTCGGGGTCGAGTTCGTATTCGTCCCGATCGGTCATCGGGGGGCCAGCACGTCGCGGCGCACGATCGTCTGATCCCGTCCCGGTCCGACCCCGATGCACGAAACATAGGCGCCGGCAAGCTCTTCCAGTCGCAGCACGTAGTCCCGCGCCTTGGCGGGCAGGTCGTCGAATTCCCGGGCGCCGGAGATGTCCTCCCACCAGCCGGGCAGCTCCTCGTAGACCGGTTCGGCGCGGGCGATGTCACTCTGGGTCATCGGCATCTCGTCCGTGCGCCTGCCGTCCACCGTGTAGCCCACGCAGATCGGCACCGTCTCCAGGCTGGACAGCACGTCGAGCTTGGTCAGGAAGTAGTCGGTGATGCCGTTGACCCGGGTGGCGTAGCGGGCGATCACCGCGTCGAACCAGCCGCAGCGGCGCGCCCGACCCGTGGTGACGCCCACCTCGCCGCCGGTCTTGGACAGATACGCGCCGTTCTCGTCGAACAGCTCGGTGGGGAACGGCCCCGATCCGACCCGCGTGGTGTAGGCCTTCAGGATCCCGAGCACGGTGGTGATCCGGGTGGGGCCGATGCCGGAACCGACCGCGGCGCCGCCGGCGGTGGGGTTCGACGACGTGACGTACGGGTAGGTGCCGTGGTCGACGTCGAGCAGCGTGCCCTGGGAACCCTCCAGCAGTACGGTCTCGCCGGCCTCCAGCGCGGTGTTGAGTTGCAGGCGGGTGTCGGCGATGCGGTGCCGGAAGCCGTCGGCCTGGGCCAGCAGCGTCTCGAGCACCTCGTCGGCGTCGAGCGCCTTGCGGTTGTAGATCTTGACCAGCACCTGGTTCTTGAGCTCGAGGGACGCCTCGATCTTGGCGGCCAGTAGGTCGCGGTCCAGGACGTCGGCGACGCGGATGCCCATCCGGGCGATCTTGTCCTGGTAGCAGGGCCCGATGCCACGGCCGGTGGTGCCGATCTTCTTGCTACCCATGTAGCGCTCGGTGACCTTGTCGATCGCCACGTGGTACGGCATCAGCAGATGCGCGTCCGCGGAGATCAGCAGGCCCGAAGTGTCGACGCCACGATCCTCCAGCCCGGCGAGCTCGCCAAGCAGCACGCCCGGGTCGACCACGACGCCGTTGCCGATGACGTTGGTGACGCCGGGGGTGAGGATGCCCGAGGGGATGAGGTGCAAGGCGAAGTTTTCGCCTGTCGGCAGTACGACGGTGTGGCCGGCGTTGTTACCGCCTTGGTAGCGCACCACCCACTGCACGCGTCCACCGAGCAGATCGGTGGCTTTTCCTTTGCCCTCGTCACCCCACTGGGCGCCGATGAGGACGATTGCCGGCATGGTATTTCTCCTGCTTATTGTGGTGCAGCCGGTGACCTACCCTATCGGAGCGCAGCACGAGGAGTGTCGTTGACCAACACCACGATCTCCGTGTTGCGTTTCGGGGGCCGCCGGCTGCCCCGCGCGCTGGCCTCCCTGGACCACCATGACGGCGACGATCCGGCGCAAATCGACGCCGCCGTCGCGGGGGCCTCGCGGGTGATTGTGGTGGGCTCGACGGCCGACTTGGCGGCGGTGCTGACCCGGCTGATGCGCCTTGACCGCCTCGACGTGGAGGTCGCCACGGTGTCGCGGTGGCGCGGCGCCCGGCGCGCGTTGACCGGTGTGGCACAACGCATTCCGTTGATCCGCGACGAGACCGGGACAGCGTTGGTGGACGCCGCCTTCTGGCTGCCCCCCGGCGAGGAGCGGGCGATCCGGGGCGAAGCCGTCGTCGATGACCAGGTGCTCTTCGACGGCGAGGTGACCGCGGTGCGGGTCGAGCCGATGGCCGTCATGCCCGGCCTGCGGGCGGCGGCGCTGACCGGCCGGATGCGTCCGCGGCGCTGGCTGACCGGACGCGCCGTCCAACTCGGCACCACCGGCGCCCGGGTGGTTCGCGACGGCTCCCCGATGCCGCGAGAGGTGAAACGGTCGGCCTTCTACCGGCACACCACGGGGTGGCTGCGGGTCTCGTGAGGACCAGGTCGTGGCGGTATCTCCGGTAGTTTCGTGAGGTGAGCGTTCGACCGCTGCGCCAGTCGGTGCGGCCCAGCCCCGTCTTCCTGGTGATCGTCGCGATCACGGTCGCCGGCGGGGTGCTGGCCTGGCTGGCCGCCGAAACCGTGCGGCCGCTGGCCTACGTCGGGGTGTTCATCTTCGTCATCGCCGGCTGGGTGGTGTCGCTGTGCCTGCACGAATTCGGCCACGCGTACACGGCCTGGCGGTTCGGCGACCATGACGTCGCGATCCGCGGCTACCTCACGCTCAACCCGCTGAAGTACACCAGCCCGCTGTTGTCGCTGGCTCTTCCGCTGCTGTTCATCGCGCTCGGCGGTATCGGGCTGCCGGGCGGTGCGGTCTACGTCCGCACCTTCTTCATGACGCCGCGGCAGCGCACCCTGGTCAGCTTGGCCGGGCCGGCGGCCAATCTGCTGCTGGCCGTTGTGCTGCTGGTGGCCACCCGGATGTTCTACGACCCGGCCCACGGCGTGTTCTGGTCAGCGGTGGCGTTCCTGGGCTTCCTGCAGATCACCGCCTTGCTGCTGAACCTGCTGCCGATTCCAGGCCTGGACGGCTACGGCGCGCTCGAGCCGCACCTGAGCCCTGAAACGCAACGCGCGGTCGCCCCGGCCAAACAGTTCGGGTTCTTGTTCCTGCTGGTGCTGCTGCTGGCCCCGGCCATGAACCAATGGTTCTTCTCAGTGGTGTTCTGGTTCTTCGATCTCTCCGGAGTGCCCGGCGGCCTGGCGGCGATCGGGTCTCAGCTGACCCGATTCTGGTCTGCCTGGATCTGATCTCAGGCACCAAGACGGGGGGCAGCGATCCCCTCCGTCGTTGCCCCCCGGCTCGGTCCATCCCCCGGATTGGCAACCTCAACTTATCCACCGAAGTGGCCGCTGGGCAGCGACTTGGCAAGAAATTTTCTTACGCGTCAGTTGGGTGACATGACTCACCCGGGGCGTCAACCCTTGCAACATATGCGACTTTCTGCATATATTTCTGGCATGGGAGCCGGACACGACCACAGCCACGGCGGTGACACGCGGGTGAGCCGGATGCTGATCGCCGCGGGCATCCTGACCGTCTTCTTCATCATCGAACTGACCACCGCGTTGACGATCAATTCGATTGCGCTGCTGGCCGACGCCGGACACATGCTTACCGACCTGGTCGCCATGTTCATGGGCTTGACCGCCGTGCTGCTGGCCCGGCACGGACCGGCCTCGGCGGCCCGCACCTACGGCTGGCACCGGGCCGAGGTGTTCACCGCCGTCGCCAACGCCGTGCTGCTGCTCGGTGTCGCGGCCTTCATCCTTTACGAGGCGATCGACCGGCTGGGTAACGCACCCGAGATCCCCGGCGTCCCGATGATCGTGGTCGCCATCGCCGGCCTGGTCGCCAACCTGGCCGTCGTCCTGCTGTTGCGCTCGCAATCCCAGGAGAGCCTGGCGGTCAAAGGCGCCTACATGGAGGTGGTGGCCGACACCGTCGGCAGCGTCGGCGTGCTGATCGCCGGCATCGTGAACGTGACGACGCACTGGCCGTACGCCGACGTGGTGGTCGCAGTGTTTGTCGCGATCTGGGTGCTGCCCAGGGCGATCGGTCTGGCCCGAGCCGCGCTGCGCATCCTGTCCGAATCGTCGCCCGCCCACATCGACGTCGACGAACTGCGGGCGGCGCTGGCCGCCGTCGACGGCGTCACCGAGGTGCACGATCTGCACGTGTGGACCCTGGTGCCCGGCAAGGACATGGTGACCGCGCACTTGACCAGCACCGGAGACTCCGACCGGGTGCTCGACGACGCCAGGGCGGTGCTGTCCGCCCGCGGGCTCGAGCACGCGACCGTGCAGGTGGAGCCGCCCGGATGCGCCGACGACTGCCCCGGCCAGACCGACTGGTGAGCTAGTTGAACGCCCCGCCGCGCTGGCCCATCGGCCTGCGCGCGGCGATCAGCACCGCCATTCCCGTCACCGCGGGCTGGGCCGCGGGGGCCATGGGCTCCGGCCTGATCGCCACCCTGGGTGCGTTCACGTCCCGATTCGGCGGCGACCGGCCCTACGCCAACCGCGGTATCGAACTGGCGACCGTGGCGGTGTCGCTGGCCGCGGCCGTTGCCCTGGGCGGGTGGTCGGCGCAGGTGCCGTGGCTCGGGGTGCTGATGGTTTCCCTGGTCGCCGTTGCGGCGGTGTGGCTGTGCAACGCACTGGCCGTCGGACCGCCCGGGGCGTACATCTTCGTCGTCGCGTGCGCCGCCGGGATCGGTGCCTCCGCGGCGCACCTGGCGCCATGGACGCTGGGGCTGCTGGTGCTCGCCGGGGGCGCGGTGGCCTGGCTGGTTCAGATGGCCGGGGCGGTGTTCCACTTTCGCAAGCCCGAACGTGCCGCGGTCGCGGCCGCCGCCGAGGCCGTCGCCGGCTACATCGAGGCCGCGAACTCGCCGCAGGAACGCGCCGCCCGCCACCGCGCGGCCGCCGCGCTGCACCGCTCGTGGAGCGTGCTGGTGAATTATCAACCGCTGCAAGCCCGCCCGAACAGCGTCCTGCACCGGCTGCGCGCCGCCAACCACGCGGTGCACGTGTTGTTCACGACGGCGGTCACCGCCGCTGCGCAGGGCACCGCACCGGCTCCCGAGACTGCCGCGCTGGCCCGCAGGCTCGGCACGCTGCAGTCGCCGCCGGAGGACGTCGCCACCCGCGACGCCGGCCGGATACCGCTGGGGAGTCCGCCGGTGCTCACCGTCCTGCGCCGCGCGATCAGCCCGGGATCACCGGTCCGCCACATCATGCAGCGAGTCGCGGTCGGCGCCCTGCTCTCCGGTGCGGCAGCGATGGCCCTGGGTGTCGACCACGCGTACTGGGCGATGGCGGCCGCGGTGCTGGTGCTGCATCAGGGCACCGACCGCAGCCGCACGTTGCGCCGCGGGGCCGAGCGTCTGCTGGGCACCTGGGTGGGCCTCGGGCTGGCCGGGTTGATCCTGTCGCTGCACCCCCACGACCTGTGGCTGGTGCTACTGCTGGCGCTGCTGAACTTCGTCATCGAGGTTCTGGTGGTCCGAAACTATGCGCTGGCAACAGTTTTCATCACCACCGCGGCGCTGACCATCTCGTCGGGAACAAAATCGGTCGACGTCGGGCACCTCCTGCTGGCCCGCGGCATCGACACGCTGATCGGCTGCGCGATCGGGGTGGCCGTCTACCTGGTCGCGGTCCGCTGGCAGGAGTCCACCCGGTTGACCGACGCGATAGCGCGCACCCTGGACGCGGCCGCGCAGGTACTCCCCCACGTCGCCGCCGGTGACACGGTCGGGCTGGCGGCACGCGCGGCCCGCCGGGATCTGCAGATCGCCGCGATCGCGCTGATGGAGTCCGATGAGGCCGCGATGGCCGGGACGGTACGGCAACGCGAAGCCGCCGAGCAGTTGTTGCCCGCGGTGACCGCGACCGAGCAGCTGGCCTACCGCACGATCGCGGCCTGCTGGACCATCGAGCACCGCGCTGACGGCGTCGAGTTCGGCCGCTCGCTGTTCGGCGGGCGGTCAGCCCAGCCGCACGTCGAGGCGCTTACGGCGCTCGCGGCCGCGGTGCGCACCGGTTCGGCGGCACCCGAGCGCGGCGATCCTCTGCCGTTCCTGGCCGACGAGGTCACCGAACTGCGCCAGTCGCTGGCCCAGGACCGCTAGGCCAGGCCGAGCTCGACGCGCGCCGCCGGATCGCAGTCGTCCAGCAGGTCCAGGCAGCGGGCGAACTCGTCGGTCTCCCCGATGGCGTCAGCGGCCCGAGCCAGCGCGGCCACACAGCGCAGGAAGCCACGGTTGGGTTCGTGGCGATACGGAACGGGACCGAAACCCTTCCAGCCGTTGCGGCGCAACTGGTCCAGCCCACGGTGGTAGCCCGTCCGGGCGTAGGCGTAGGCGGTGATCGCCTTGTCATCGGCCAGCGCTTCCTCGGCCAGGGTCGCCCACGCCACCGACGCGGTCGGGTGCGCCGCGGCGACGATGGCCGCCTTCTCCCCGGCCAGCAGTTCCGCTTCGGCCTCGATATCCCCAGGCAGCAGCACGGGCTCGGGCCCCAGAAGGTCACCAAACGATGTCATTGCCCTATTGTGCCGGTGCCACCGCCCGCCGATGGCCGCACCCAACGGTTAGGGTCAGAAGCACCAGAACTTCAGGAGGACGGCAGCACCCCATGTCGAACCCATCCGGGCCCGACCACGACGAGGTCACCGGCCCCGTCGCGCCGGTCGATGACGAGGAGGCTCCTCAGGAGACCGACGCGGCCACCGAGGTGTTCAGGGCCACCGAGCCATCAGCCGAACGTCGTTTCACCGCACCAGGATTCGATGCCGGGTCGACGCAGATCATCCATCGCGAGCCCGATCCGGAAACCGAGATCTTTTCCACGCCAACCGAGGTCTTCCCGGCGTCGGGACCGCCACGGACGGGGCCACAGGCCATCCCGCCGCGCCCGCCTGCGACCCGGCGTCGCAGCTGGGCTTTCGTGCTGGCGGTGATCGCGGTGATCGCCGCGCTGGCCGCAATCGCCGTCCTCGTCACCGTCCTGCTGACCCGCCACGACTCGGCGAAGGCGTCGCAGGAGGACATGGTCCGCGCGACCATTCAGAACTTCGACACCGCCGTGCAGAACGGCGACCTGGCCGCCCTGCGGGGTATCACCTGCGGCCAGACCAGGGACAGTTACGTCAAGTACGACGACGCGGCCTGGTCGGATACCCACGCGCGGGTGGCCGCGGCCCGGCAGTACCCGGTGGTCGCGAGCATCGACGAGATCGTCGTGAACGGCGATCATGCCGAGGCCAACGTCACGTCGTTCATGGCGTTCGACCCGTCGACGCGATCGACCCGCAGTTTCGACCTGCAGTTCCGCGACAACCAGTGGAAGATCTGCCAGGCCTCCTGAGCGCGACACCGTCGAGAGCGACACCAGGGTCGGGAATCGGGCTGATCCACAACCCCGACGTCGATCTCGCGGGCGGGTCCAGTCGCTAGCCGGCTGACACCGAGCGGCCGGCGCTGTGCAGGTCGTTGCACGCCTCGACGACGCGCTCGGCCATCGAAGCCTCGGCCTTCTTGAGGTAGCTGCGGGGGTCGTAGACCTTCTTGTTCCCGACTTCCCCGTCGATCTTGAGCACGCCGTCGTAGTTGGTGAACATGTGCGCGGCCAGCGGGCGGGTGAAGGCGTACTGGGTGTCGGTGTCGACGTTCATCTTGACCACGCCGTACTTCAGCGAGTCCTCGATCTCGGACTTCAGCGAGCCCGACCCGCCGTGGAAGACGAAGTCGAATGGCTTGGACCCCTCGGGCAGGCCGAGCTTGGCCGATGCCACCCGCTGGCCCTCGGCCAGCACCTCGGGCTTGAGCACCACGTTGCCCGGCTTGTAGACACCGTGCACATTGCCGAACGTCGCGGCCAGCAGGTATTTGCCGTGCTCACCGGCGCCCAGGGCCTCGATGGTCTTCTCGAAGTCTTCCGGCGAGGTGTACAGCTTCTCGTTGATCTCGGCCTCGACGCCGTCCTCTTCACCGCCGACAACGCCGATCTCGATCTCGAGGATGATCTTGGCGGCGGCCGCCTGCTTGAGCAGTTCCTGCGCGATCGACAGGTTCTCGTCGATCGGGACCGCCGAGCCGTCCCACATGTGCGACTGGAACAGCGGGTTCTGCCCCTTGCTCACCCGTTCCGCGGAGATCGCGAGCAGCGGACGGACCAGGCCGTCGAGCTTGTCCTTGGGGCAGTGGTCGGTGTGCAACGCCACCGTGATCGGGTACTTCGCGGCGACGACGTGAGCGAACTCGGCGAGGGCCACCGCGCCGGTGACCATGTCCTTGACGCCGAGCCCGGATCCGAATTCGGCTCCGCCGGTGGAGAATTGGATGATGCCGTCACTGCCGGCGTCGGCGAAACCCTTGATGGCCGCGTTGATGCTCTCCGAACCCACGCAGTTGATTGCCGGGAACGCGAACGAGTGCTCCTTGGCGCGGCCCAGCATCTCCGCGTAGACCTCGGGCGTGGCGATGGGCATGGCACTTCCTTCCGACTGTCCGGCTGACGAGGTCAGTATGACAAGAAGCTGATCGACTGGCACAGGTCGCTGACAGTGACGTCTCGACGGTCACCGGTACCCTTGTGCCTCGTGACCACCACCACCCTGGCGCTCATGCCCGACTTCCTCGACCCGCTCAAGCTGATCGAGCAGTTCGGCACCTGGGCTCTGGTCGGCATCCTGGTCGTCGTCTTCATCGAATCCGGCGTGCTGTTCCCCGTGCTGCCCGGCGACACCCTTTTGTTCGTAGCGGGCATGCTCGCCGCCGGGACCGCGGCTCAGGGCGCCGACGTCAACGCCAATTTCCAGCTGTGGCAGCTGCTGGTGTTCATCCCGATCGCCGCCGTACTCGGTGGCCAGGTGGGTTACGTGGTCGGCCGCTTCCTGGGCACCGCCATGTTCAAACCGAATGCGCGGATCCTCAAGCAGCGCTATCTCGACGAGGCGCACCTCTTCTTCGAGCAGCGCGGGCCGTTCGCGATCGTGCTGGCTCGCTTCGTCCCGATCGTGCGAACCCTGGCCCCGATCACCGCAGGTGCGGCCAGGATGAAGTACACGGTCTTCACGCTCTACAACGTCATCGGTGCGGTGCTCTGGGGTGTCGGCCTGACACTGCTCGGCTACGGGCTCGGTCAGTTCGAGATCATCCAGAAACTGCTCGAACCGATCTTCATCCTCATCGCGGTCGCGTCGATCACCCCGATGATCTGGGAGTGGTACAAGCGCCGCAAAGCCGCCAAGGATGCGGCCGATCCGGTTTCCGGGTCGTAAAAATTTGCCCGCAGATCCGTCTGCGGTACCGCTCTGACCGGCACACCCGCAGGTGACCCAGCCGTTTGCCAGCTAGCGCACAGCGGTCCTCACAGCATCGGCGGTTAGTTTGCGCTGATCGCGTGAAAGGTCACAGCAAATGGTCAAGATCATCCTCAGTGGACTCCTAGCTTCGGCGGGCATCGGGATCGCCGCACTCTTCGGCGGGATCGGCATCGCGTCGGCCGGCAGCCCCAGCACAACGTTTGCCGTGCAGGACGGCGACAGCGGTGCCGGCGGCGCGGGGATCGACGCCGACGGCACGCAGGGCGACTACAAGTCGGCCGTCGACGGATCGATGAGCGGCCCGCTCATGGTCGCCGCACCGCAGGACAAAGCAGTCCCGTGACTGACGGTCAGCCGCGCCGTCGGCTGACGACCACGATCAGGATCAGCAGCACCAGCACGGCGACGCCGGCCGCGGCGTACTTGGTCATCGACGTGCCGCCGGCCAGGGCCAGCAGGTCGATCGGCTCCGGTTCCTGAGCCGGCGTCTGCGCGGGCGCAACCCGCGGCGCGGCCGTCGCCGCCGCGGTGCCCAGCCCGGCCGCGCCGGGCGTGGCCGGAGTGTCCAGGGCGGCTTCGACAGCGCTCTCGGGGATCTCCGGTACCTCCGTGCCCTCGGCCAGCTTGGCTTCCAGCGCGTCCACGAACTGTCCGAGCAGCTTCTCCGACACCTGTTGCAGCATGCTGCTGCCGAACTGGGCCAGCTTGCCGACGATCTTCAGATCGGTTTCGACGCTGACCCGGGTGTGATCACCGGCCTCGTGCAGCTGCAGGACGACGACCGCTGCCGCGTTGCCGGTGCCGCGGGACTCCTTGCCGCGCCCGTCGACGACGGCGCGATGCTGGGACTCGTCGCGCTCCACGAAATGGGCCTTGCCGCTGAACTCACTGGTGACCGGTCCGACCTTGACCTTGACCTTGCCCAGGTAGTCGTCGCCCTCCTGGCCGGTGAGCTGCGCACCCGGCATCAACGGGACCACCTGCTCCATATCGCTGAGGACTGCCCAAGCCTGCGCGATCGGGACGCTGACGGTGAACTCGTTGTCGATCTTCATGGGCTCTCCTCATCCGGTGGCGAGTGCAGTACGGAACTCGTTGCGCACCAGACTGCCAGCCCCCTGCAGTGGGCCGCTGCACCGACCCCTGATGTGATAGAGCAGCGCCGCCGGCGACTCAGATATTGCTCAATTCCGCTGTCACCGAGGCACTGTCGCGCTCGTCGTCGTGGTGAATCCGGCCGTCGGTCTCCGACAGCGGACGCCCCCCGCCGCCCCATCGGCGGGCGATGATCTCGGCGGCGATCGACACCGCGGTCTCCTCCGGAGTGCGGGCGCCGAGGTCCAGTCCGATCGGGCTGGCGAGCCTGCTCAGCTCCGCATCGGTCAGGCCGGCCTCACGCAGCCGGGCCAGCCGGTCGTCATGGGTGCGCCGCGATCCCATCGCCCCGACGTAGCCGACGTCGAGCCGCAGGGCCACCTCGAGCAGCGGCACGTCGAACTTCGCGTCATGGGTGAGAACGCAGATCACGGTGCGGGAGTCGATCGCCCCGGCCTGCGCCTGGGCGGCCAGATAACGGTGCGGCCAGTCGACCACCACCTCGTGGGCGGTGTGGAACCGGGCAGGTGTGGCGAACACCCCGCGGGCATCGCAGACCGTCACGCGATAGCCGAGGAATGCGCCCTGCTGGGCCACCGCGGCGGCGAAGTCGATGGCGCCGAACACCAGCAACCGGGGGCGCGGCGCGTGGCGGGCGACGAACACCTCCATGCCTTCGCCCCGGCGCTGCCCGTCCGGACCGTAGCTGAGCACCTCGCTGCGGCCGGCCGCCAGCAGGCCGCGGGCGTCGTCGGTCACGGCTGCGTCGGCGCGCGCCGAACCCACAGTGCCGTCGGCACTTTCCGGTTCGACCACCAACCGTCGCCCCAGCCACTCGCGGTCGGGGTGGGCGATCACGGTGGCCACCGCCACCGGTCGATGCTCGGCGATTGCGTCGAGCACGCGGTCCAGCTGCGGGAAACTGCTGCGCGAGATCGGCTCGACGAAGATGTCGAGGGTCCCGCCGCAGGTCAGCCCGATCGCAAAGGCGTCGTCGTCACTGACCCCGTACCGCTCCAATCGGGGCACCCCGCTGGCGACGACGTCGGTGGCCGATTCGTAGACCGCACCTTCCACACACCCGCCCGACACCGAGCCGCTGACCGCTCCGTCGGGGGCCACCACCATCGCCGCACCGGGCTGTCGAGGCGCCGAGGAGAACGTGCGCACGACGGTGGCCAACCCGGCTGTCCCGCCGGTCCGCCAGATCGCCGCAAGCTCGGCAAGAACGTCCTGCACGACATCAAACGTAAGCCGAATCGCGCTTACCGGCACACATTCATGAAAAGCAATGGCGGAGCCGGGGTTTGCCCCTCACTTATCCGCTAACTGGGGAAGTTGACGTCCTTGGTGACCGCTTCCCACTGGTCGATCGACGCCGACAGAGCAGCGATCTTGTCCCGCATCGCCTTAAGGACATCCCGGCCCAGCAGCAGCCGCAGCGGCGGCTCGTCCAGCTTGGTCACCATCAGAACGGCTTCGGCGACCTTGCGCGGGTCCCCCGGCAGATGGTCGGCGAACTGCTTGATCAGATCCTTGCGTGCGGCCACGTCGGCGTACTCGGTGATCGGGGCGCCGGATTCCTTCATCGAGCGCGATGCCCAGTCGGTCCGGAACGCCCCCGGCTCGATCAGTGTCACCTTGATGCCCAGGGGTGCCACCTCGGCGAACAGCGCCTCGCTGACGGCCTCGAGTGCGAACTTGGTGGACGAGTAGTACGCATTGGGCGGGTTGGCCACCAGGCCGGTCATCGACGAGATGTTCACGATGTGCCCCGAACCGCGGGCTCGCATGGCGGGAAGCACCGCCTTCATCATGTCGACGGACCCGAAGTAGTTGACGTCGAACAATTTTCGGACCTCGGCGTCTTCACCTTCTTCGACCGCCGACAGGTAGCCGTGTCCGGCGTTGTTGACCAGAACGTCGACGCCGCCGAAGGCATCGTCGGCGGCGCGTACAGCGGCCGCGATCTGATCGGTGTCGGTCACGTCGAGCGCGGCGGCCACCGCGAGGTCCGGAAACTCGTCGACCAGATCAGTGACGGCGTCCGCGCGGCGGGCTGTGACGAGTACCTGGTGGCCGTCTTGCAGTGCAGCACGGGCGATTTCGCGCCCGAAGCCGGTGGAGCAGCCGGTGACCAGCCAGCGTGCCATCAGTTGGTCCTCTCGTTGGGGGTGCCTTCGGGTAACCGGCGCAGATAAGCCTGCCGCCGCGATGCCAACTGTTCGGCCCGCTGCTCGGGAGTGACGCGGGCGAGGCCGGGCACCTCGTCGTCGAGCCGGTCGAGCGGGACGACGTGGCCGGTCGCGCCGAGATCGGGTGTCGGCCCGCCCTCGGCGAATTCCGCCATCCGCAGCGTGAGCACACCTTCCCGAAGGCCATCGGAGTCGATCCAGTTGGCCACCCCGGGATCGACCGGGGAGATCACGTAGGTGTAGCTGCCGTCGGCGTCGGGCACCGACTGCGCCTTGTTCAGGCTGCCGGTGCGGTCGACGATGTTGAGCGTGGTGCCCCAGATGTTGCTCAACGGAACCGTGAAGTATTCGGCGCCACCGTCATTGACGTTGACCACGAAGGTCTCGTCGGGGCCGAGGTCGAACCGGCCCATCACGTACACCTGGTTCTTCATCGCACCGACTTTGTCCGCCGACCAGGCCAGGTTGAAGTGGTTGGCCGGCATCTTGTAGATGCCGTGGCTGAGCTTGCCGGTGAAGTTCGCGAAATACGCCATCATTGCCGCGGTCGCCTCGGCTTGTTCGTCGAGGGTGCGGGCCGGCGTGCCCGGCGCTCCACCGAGACGTTCGACGGTGATGTGATTGGGATCGTCACGGGCCCAGTCCAAGAGCACATCGCGGATGTAGAACTCGTGCGCCTCGGACGTTGTCTGTACGTGGTTGCGCCGACCGTTGGCAGGCTCGGAGTCCACGGTGATCGTGTAGCCGCCGTCGCTGTCGACGTCCATGGTCTTGCCGTTGAGCACGGCCACGGTGCCCATGTTGGCGTCCCACAGCGTGAAGTAGTTCTCGGTCATCCGGTGTTCGCCGACTCGTCCGCGGATCTCGTAGCGCTCGTCACCCGAGATCGGGATGACCCGGTACACGGTGTCCGGATTGTCGATGCCCCAACGTGATCCAGGGATCTGCCGATCGCCGACCGGGTGCGCCAGCCGGGTGATGCAGCTGACCTTCGGCCGCAGCTTGTCCTGGTTGGACGACCACACCGCCGCCGAGAACATCACCTCGGCGAATGCCGCGTCGAACCGCTCCCGCATGGCGTCGGAGGCTTTGGCACGGCTCAGCCAATTCTCCGCGACCGTCCGGTAGGCCTCCTTGACGGTCGGGTGTTCGGTCAGCTCGAGCGCGGCAAGCTCCTGCTCGTGCTGCGACGGTGTCGCGACCGGGTCGTCGGCACTCATTGGTTGTCCTTTCGAAAACGCTTGTTATACAACGAAAACCGTTCATCAACCTGCCCGCCACTGAGACCGTAGGCGCCGAGGTCGTACGGGGGGCGCGGAACCTCGCGCGGCCGGTTGGCCAGCCAGTCAGACATCGCGGTGGCCGCGGTGTCGGTCAGCTCCAGCCCGACGGCGTCGTACACCCGGCGCACCTCGCCGATCGGGTCGGCGACCGCATCCTCGTACTGGATGTCGGTGACCCGCACCGACTCGTCGGACCAACTGTCCCGCACGGCCATTGCGCGGTCGTTGGTCCAGCCCATCCGCTCCAGCCACTGCGCACCCACCCGCCGCGGGTCGACCTCGTCGGCGTGCATGGCGTGCAGGGTTGCGTTGAGACTGGCACCGGAGGCGACGGTGGTACGCGGATCGCGATGCATGTGGACGACGTGTACGCCCGGGAATTCGTCGCGCAGCGCGTCGAGGTACCCCAGATGGGCAGGCGACTTCAGCACCCAGCGACCGGCGGTGATCCCGCGGCGGCGCTGCTGCCACTGCAGGAATCGGAGCATGCGGTGCAGATAACGGTAGGCCGGCGCGAAATCCTGGGTGTTGAGCCAGGATCGGTAGTTGGGCAGGTTGGCGCCGGACTCCGGAACGTGCGACAGGAACGCATCAGCCAGGAAGACGATCTCTTCCTCGGCCTCCCTGGCATACATCGGATGGATGGCGAACAGTTCGGGCGCCAGCTCACGGGACTTGCTCTCCCGCACCTCACTGATCGCGATGCGCGGGTCGGTGCCGGCGAAGTCGTGGTCCAGTTTCGGCGCGGCCTCGACCACCTCCCAGCCGCGGGCACAGTGCAGCCGGGTGTCGGCGGCGAGCAGACGCTGCAGCAGCGTGGTCCCGCTGCGCATCATCCCGACGACGACGATCGGCGCCTCGATCTGCTCGTCGAGGATTTCGGGATGACGCTCGATCCACGCCTGGGTGCGCAGCCGCATGCGGAGGCTGTGCACGATGCCCGATCGCAGGATGTGCTCACCGATCTCATTGAGTGCCGCGCCGGGGTAGTCGTCGAGCAGGACGCCGAGTGGTTCCTCGAAGTCCCCCGGCCCCCAGTCGCTGCGCCCTTCCTTGCGCTGCGCGTCGGCCAGGACGCCAGCCATCGCAAAGGTGCCGGCCATCGGCTCAGAACTTCAGGTGCTGGCTCACGTCGCCGACCTGGTCGACGAACATGGTGCGCGAGTCGAACCACCACTGGCCGTCGATCCGGTGGAAGGTGTCGTGATAGTGCCCGGTGACGATGACCTGCAACGGCAGCTCAGGCGTGGCCTGGGTGACGCAGTAGTAGGACCTGCTGCGGGCGGTGCCGGCCTCGTCGTCGACGTAGAGCTGCACATTGCTGGTGTTGTGCTTGGTCTTCGGGGTCCCGTCCTCGTAGAGGCGGGTGGCCATCTCGTACATGCCGCGCACCCGGTCCCGGCCTTCGAAGACCGTCTCGGGCGGCCCGTTCTCCACGCCGCAGATGCGCCCGTGCGCGAACAGGTCGGCGACCCCGTCGAGGTCGCCGGCGTCGATCAGTTCGGCATAGACGTAGATGAGGTTGGTGATCGCTTGCGCACTGTCACTCATGTCAAGCCGATGATCGCAGAGCAATTGCTTAGATGGGCTTGTTTGTCCAGAATTGCCGCTATGCTCGCCCGCGTGACTCAGTGGTCGCCGGCCCGGCTCGGCAATCTCACCGGTAAGCGAATCATCGTGACAGGCGCGACCAACGGCGTGGGGCTGGGCACGACGCGGGCCCTGGCCCACGCGGGCGCCCACGTGATCATGGCCGTCCGCAACACCGCCCTCGGCGAGCAGCGTGCCGCCGAGATCACCGGGTCCACGGAGGTGATCGAGCTGAACCTGGCCGATCTCGCATCGGTCCGCGGCTTCGGCGACCGGCTCGACGGGGACGTCGACATCCTCATCAACAACGCCGGCGCACTGACCGACAAGCGCCACGAAACCGTCGACGGTTTCGAGACCACCTTGGGCACCAATGTGCTCGGCCCGTTCGCGCTGACGAACCTGCTGTTCGCCAGGGTGCGGTCGCAGATCATCAACGTCGCCTCCGACGGACATCGCCAAGCGACGCTGCGTCTCGACGACATGCACCTGCGCCACACCAAATGGACGTCGATGAGCGCCTACACCCATTCCAAGCTCGTCATGATGCTGTGGGGCCTGGAGCTCGACCGGCGGTTGCGCGCCGCCAACTCCGGCGTGGTCACCCACCTGGTCCATCCCGGCTGGGTGGCCTCCAACCTGACGCAGACGTCCGATTCACCGTTGATGTCGTTGGCGCACACGGTGGCCAAGGGGGTGGCCGACCGGTTCGGCAATGACATCGACCAGGGCGCGGCACCGACGCTGTACTGCATCAGCGAGCCGATCCCGCCGGGCAGCTACGTCGGGGCCAGCGCCCGGCTGGGATTGCGCGGCGAGCCGGCGCTGATCGGTCGCTCCCCCAGCGCGTGCGACTACGACGCGGCGGCCCGAGTGGTGCAGTTCGCCGAAAATGAAACCGGCACAACGATTCCGGTCTAGATATCAGAACGGTTTGGCGGTGAATCCCCAGCGCAGCAAGGCGGCCTCACGCCGCGCCTGACCGTGCAGCTGCGCCGGACGCTGTCCCGCGGATGCGGGTTTACCCTTCGCGCCAAACGTCCAGTAGGCCTGCAGGTATGGCAGCGGTGTGGCATGACCCGTGGCCAATCCGCCGAGACCGGCCACGGCCAGTGCCGCCGACAGTTCCTCTCGGGTGAACGCGGCCGCTTCACTGGCGATCGCGTCCTGGCGCAAGCCCATCGGCGAGTCCGGATCCACACACTGCAGCATCGCCGGGCATGCCGACGGGTCGCGCAGCCGCGCGAAATCGGAGATCCACAAGGCCGCGCCGCTGTCCCGCTTGACTGCGGCGATCTGACGGAGGGCGGCGGCGAGGACGTCGGCGTCCGGAAGCTGATGCAGCGTCCACATGCACGAGATCGCGTCCCACGGCGCACCCGTGATCGAATCCGGCAGCGCGGTGATATCGGCCTGCACAAGTTCCACCCGCCCGTCGAGACCCTCGGCTGCGAACAGATCTCGCGCTGTCGCCAGCATGTTGGGAGCGAGGTCGACACCGACGGCCGTGATGTCCGGGCGTCGGCGCAGCACCGCGCTCAGTGCACGCCCGGAGCCGATGCCGAGATCCAGAAGCCGGCCGCCCGGCGGGAGCATCACATCCAGCGCCCGGGCACACAGGTCATACACAGCACGCATTCCCGGGTTCGCCCCGCCACCGGCGTGGAAGTAGGCGACGGACTCAGCGTCGTCCATCACCATCGGTTCGGGAATGCGTTCGCGCCCCGGCGAATGCCGCCGCTCGCGCACAACGATGCCCGGTATCCGCCACAGCGGTCGAATCCCCATCGACGAACCCTTCTTCCCGCGCCCGTTTACGCCCCCATCATTAAACCCGGACTCGATCGGTACACTTTCGTTCCTCAGTGAAATAGTGGAGGACCACGTGACTCAGGCCCCATCCACCGGTGGCCTCGAATCGTTGCCGCTGGCGCCGGTGAACCCGATGCCGTTGCGCCAGCGCCTCAAAGCCGTCAAGGAATTCAGTACGGGCACCGAGAGACTGCGCGACGCCGGTGGCCCGGTCACCAGGTTTACCGTCGGCCCGCGTTGGTTGATGCCGCCGATGGTCCTCGTCACCTCCCCGGCCGCGCTGCGTGACGTCCTCAGCATCAAGGACGGGTCGGTCGACAAGACCAGCCCGGTCTTCGACGAGATGCGCCGGATCATCGGCGCCAACCTCGCCGATCTCCCGTATGAACCGTGGCGGCCTCGCCGGCGCACCATCCAGCCGGTGTTCACCAAGCAGCGGGTCCGCGAATTCGGCGGCCACATGGCGCAAGCCGCCGACTCGGTGTGCGATGCCTGGCCGGACGGCGGCGAGGTGGACCTCGACGCCGAGTCCCGCGCTCTCACCCTGCGCGCGCTCGGCCGGTCCGTGCTCGGCATGGACCTCGAGGCGCGCGCGGACGACGTCGCCGAACCCCTGCGGGTCGCGTTGTCCTATGCGATCTCCCGCGCCACCCGCCCGGTACGAGCCCCCCGCTGGCTGCCCACCCCGGCGCGACGCCGGGCACGCGAGGCCAGCGCCAAGCTGCATCGTCTCGCCGGCGACATCGTCAGCGAATGCCGGCGCGATCCGAACCGGGTGGCGCCGCTGGTCCACGCCCTGATCGCCGCCGAGGATCCCGAGACCGGAAAGCGGCTGTCGGACAACGAAATCTGCGACGAGATCATCATCTTCATGTTCGCCGGTCACGACACCACCGCGACCACGCTGGCCTACGCATTGTGGGCGCTCGGCCACGATCCGGCCTGCCAGGACCGCGTCGCCGCCGAGGTGGCGGCCCTGCCCGATCGACCGTTGAACCCCGACGACCTGCCGAACCTGGGCTACACCGCGCAGGTGGTGCGCGAGTCGCTGCGGCTGTGCCCGCCCGCGCCGACCGGCACCAGGATGGCGTGCCGAGACCTCGACGTCGCCGGTTATCGGGTGGAGGCCGGCACCATGGTGGTGCTGGGCAGGATGGCGGTCCAGCGCGATCCTGCCCTGTGGGATGACCCGCTGCGGTTCAATCCCGACCGGTTCGGCCCGGAGGCCGCCAAGAAGCTCGAACGGTGGCAGTACATCCCGTTCGGGGGTGGTCCCCGCTCCTGTATCGGTGACCACTTCGCCATGCTGGAAGTCACGCTCGCCTTGGCGAGCATCATCCGCCGATCCGAAATCACGTCGCTCGAACCGGATTTCCCGCTCGCATTGCATTTCACGATGATCGCCGGCGCACCGATCCGCGCCCGAGTCCGAAAGCGCTGACACATGGCCGTCGACGAAACAGCAGGCTACTCCGCGCACATCCTGAGCGACGGCGACGCCGCCCTCGATGCGCTTCGGCAGGACCCCGGTATCGAGTTCATCGACCACCGTGCGGCACTGCTCGAGGACCTCCGGAAGTTGCAGCCCGCAGCGGGACCCGAGCTGCTCGACGAACCCACCCGCTGGGCGCACTATCCGTGGCGACGGACGGTCGTTGCCATCCTGGGCCCCAACGGGTTTCAGGCCGTCCGCACCGACCGCAACCGCAACCTGATCACCACCGCAGAGCAACGACGGCTGCGCACCATGCGGATCGCGATCGCCGGGCTGAGTGTCGGCCATGTCATCGCTCACACGCTCGCCGCCGAAGGCCTCTGCGGCACACTGCGACTCGCTGACTTCGACCATCTCGAACTGTCGAACCTGAACCGAGTGCCTGCCACGATCCTGGACATCGGTCTGAACAAGGCGATCGTGACGGCACGCCGGATCGCGGAACTCGATCCGTACCTGCGAGTGGAGGTCATGACCTCGGGCGTGCGCGCGGATTCCCTCGGCGAGTTCCTCGACGACATCGACATCGTGGTCGAGGAATGCGATTCGCTGGACATGAAGGTCCGAATCCGCGAGGCGGCCCGGGAACGGCGGCTCCCGGTGTTGATGGCCACCAGTGATCGTGGGCTGATCGACGTCGAGCGGTTCGACCTCGAGCCGCACCGCGCAGTCATGCACGGCGTCCTCGGCGGGGTGGACTCCTCGCAGTTGGCCGCGTTGTCCCAGCAGGATCGCATCCCGTACATGCTGCGTCACCTGGACGCCAGCCGGTCGTCGGGACGGTTGACCGCGTCGCTGGTCGAGGTGGGCCACACGCTGTCCACCTGGCCTCAGCTGGCCGGCGAGGTCACGCTGGGCGCCACCATCGTCGCCGAGGGCGCACGCCGCATCGGCCTCGGCGAGCCGTTGGCATCGGGCCAGGTCCGCATCGACATCGGCCAGGCGCTCGACGAGATCTCCGAACCGGAACTGGGGGCACCGGCGCACCCGGACGCCGACCAGCCGGCGCCCGACGTCGAGGAGCCACGTGAGGTGGCAGCCGCGATCGCCCGCGCCGCGGTTCGCGCTCCCTCCGGGGGCAATGCCCAGCCCTGGGAGATCGAGGCCGCCGCGGACTCGGTGCGGATTCGGATTGCGCCGCAATACAAGTCGATGATGGACGTCGCGTTCCGGGGCAGCGCGGTGGCGGTCGGCGCGGCGACCTTCAATGCCCGGGTCGCGGCGGCGCACGCCGGGGTGCTCGGCCCGGTGGAGTGGACCTCGGACGGGGCCGCTCTGCTCGAGGCCACTCTGCGGCTGGGCACCGGTGGCGACGCCGAACTTGCCGGGCTGTACGAGCCGATGCTGCGACGGGAGACCAACCGCCGCCAAGGCACTCCGCAGCCGTTGGCCACCGCAACGATCGACGCACTCGACCACTGGGCGGCCCGCGAGGGCGCCGGACTGCACCTGCTCACCGAGCGCAGCGATATCGAGACTGCAGCAACGATTCTGGCTGCGACCGACCGGTTACGTTTTCTCACCCCGCGGCTGCACAGGGAAATGATCTCCGAGATGCGCTGGCCCGGCGACGAGCCCGCGGACAGCGGAATCGACGTCCGCGGGCTGGAACTCGCCCCTGGCGACTTCGCGGTGATGGATATCCTGCGGCGCTCCGACGTGATGGGCCTGCTTGCGGATTGGGACGCCGGGGAGGCCCTCGGCGAGGATGTCGCCGACCGCGTGCATGCGACGTCGGCAGTCGCCGTGATCACGACGACCGGGGATCAGCTCATCGATTACGCCCGCGGCGGATCTGCTGCCGAGGCCGTGTGGATCGTCGCCCAGGAACACGGCCTGGCGGTGCACCCCATCTCACCGGTGTTCCTGCACGCCGTGCACCACCACGAACTGTCCGAGCTGGCCCCGGCTTTCGCCCCTGAGCTGGTCCAGCTCAAGTCGAGGTTCACCGAGCTGACCGGCGTCCAGACCGGCGAATCGCTGGTCTTGATTCTCCGGCTGGCACACGCCGGCCCCGCGTCGGTCCGCAGCCGGCGACGCCCGCTTCCCTAGGCCAGCTGACCCAGGTCCGGGTTCAGGCCTGCCGGCCGGCCTCCAGCGCTCGGATCAGGCTGGCCGCATCCCATGGGCCCTTGTGCCGAACGCCGTTGACGAAGAACGTCGGCGTCGCGTTGAGGTCCATCAGCTCGGCATCCTGCGCATCGTCGTCGACGCGGTGCAGCACCCGCGACGAATGCAGATCGTCGTCGAATTGTGCGATGTCACAACCGACTTGGTCGGCGTAGCGATAGATGTGCTGCCATTCCAGATAGTCCTGGAACTCGAACATCTGCACCGCCAGGTCGAAGAACTTGCCCTGCAGGGCGGCGGCCTCGCTGGCCCGGGCGGCATCCATGGCGCGCGGATGCACCCGCTCCAACGGCAGATGCCGCCACACGTACCGCAATTGGTCGCCGAAGTATTCGCGGACCTCGTCGATCGATCCGGTGGCGCGGCTGCAGAACGGGCACTCGAAGTCGCCGTACTCCACCAGGGTCAGCGGTGCGTCGATCCGCCCGCGGATGTGGTCGCGTTCCGGGTCGACATCGCGGACCAGCTTGTGACCGACCGGGACCGGCGGGCTGAGCTTGTCGGTGAGCCGGAAGACCGCCCACCCCAACGTGAATGCGATGACCGACGCCGCCAGGACGCCGACGCGGGCCAGGTCCGCCGAGCGCGGATTGGTGATCGCCAGGTCGACGATGAACAGCGAGATCGTGAAGCCGATACCGGACAGTGCCGCGCCACCGGCGACGCGCCGCAACGTCAGGCCCGGGGACAGCCGCCCCAGCCCGGTGCGCTGCACGATCCAGGTCGCCCCGGTGATGCCGATCAGCTTGCCGAGCACCAGGCCGGCCACCACACCCCAGGTCAGTGGTGAGCGGACGGCTGCCAGCACGGTGTCGGCGTCCAGCCGCACACCGGCATTGGCCAAGGCGAACAACGGCAGCACGCCGAACGAGACGTACGGTCCGAACCCGGTCACCAGCCGCTCGTTGATCGAGATCGAGTCGCGCAGGCTGCGGGTGGCGGCGCGGGCATACTCCGAGTTCGGCGACTGGCGGAACGCCCGGATCACGTCGACGGCCGCCTCCACCCGTTGACGCTCGGGCGTGAACACCGGGATCACCAACGCGACCACCACACCGGCGAGGGTGGGGTGCACCCCGCCGGCGAACAGCGCCAGCCACAGGGCAACGGCCAGAATCGAATACGACACCCCACGGAGGGCGGCCGGCAGGAAGCGCACGCCGATCAGCGCACCGACGAGCAGCACGGCGACCACCAGCGGGACGACCCGGATCTGTTCGGAGTAGAACAGCGCGATGGCGGCCAGTGCGCCCACATCGTCGACGACGGCCAACGTCAGCAGGAACGTCCGCAGCCGCGCCGGATACTTGGGCGCGATGATGGCCAGCGCCCCGACCAGGAACGCGGTGTCGGTGGAGATGACCACTCCCCACGCGCTGGCGTCCTCACCGGAGGGGTTGAACAGCAGGAAGATCAGCGCGGGCATCGTCAGCCCGGCGATCGCGGCGACCACGGGTACCAGGGCGCGGGAGCGCTCCGTCAGTTCGCCGATGGTGAACTGGGCCTTGACCTCCAGTCCGACGATGAAGAAGAAGAACGCCATCAACGCGTCATTGACGAGCTCCTTGACCGTCAACTCGCCATGCAGGTTTCCGAAGCTCAGGCCGACGTGTGTTTCCCAGAACTCGGAATAGGTGTGCGCCCAGGGCGAATTCGCCCACAGGATGGCCGCGAGGGTGAATGTCAGCAGCAGAGCCGCGGCGGCGTTCTCGCCAAAGCGTTTCGCTGTCGGGTCGCGACCCAACCGGCTCCCTCTCACGCTGTCACCGTATGCGCCGCCTCCATCAACATCCAACCCGACAGCTGCACCGACAGATCGCGCTCGGGTGTCTGCGACGAGTTCACCGCACCCTCGACGAACTCTGCCTGTCCGCCACCCGCGGTGGGGATCTCGGCGATGCTGCCCCAGGAGGATCCGAACAGTGGCAAGCCGTCGACGCTTTGGCGGTTGTCCCACGCCGCCTGCGCCGACGCCAGCACGATCGCGCGGGCGCTCTCGCGGGTGTCCGCGGCCGCGTCACCGGGCAGGATCGTCGCGGTGAGCGCGAGGTAGCGGGCGGTGATCCCGGCGAACAGCCCACCGTCGCCGCCGCCGGCCCCGGTCAGGATTCCGTCGGGCGCCATGTGCGCACCGATCGCCGCGACCAACCGACGCACCCGCTCCGCATGCCGGTCGTCGTGCGTGCGCGCGGCCAGCTCGGCCTCCAGCCCCAGCACCACACCCTGGCAGTAGGTGTACTGGGCGCGCACCAGCGAGCCGGCCTTGATGCCGTCGAACACCAGGTGGGTCTCGGGGTCGATCAAGGTCTCGTCGATCCAGTCGGCCATCTGCTGGGCGCGGCGCAGCCGATCGTCATAGCGACTCAGGAAGATCCCGGCCGGCCCGTTGGCGGGAGCGTTGAAGAACTGATCCTGTTTGCGCCAAGGGATTCCGCCACCGTCCTCGGGCACCCAGGACGTGATGAACTGGTCGGCCAACGTCTTCAGTGCACGCGGGCGTCCCACCCCGGCCACCCGGTCGGCGCGTTCGAGCGCCAGAGCCAGCCAGGCCATGTCGTCGTAGTAGCTGTTGGTCCAGCGTCCGTTGTTGCGCAGCCGATGCCCGCGGATCTGCCGCGCGATCTCGCCGAGGCGGTGCGGCTGCGGGTCACGCAACTGCGCATCGACCAGACAGTCGAGCAGGTGTGCCTGCCACCAGTAGTGCCATGTCCCGAACAGCCGGTCCCGGCGGGTGGACGGCCAGGCGACTACGCCGAGTTGCGTTCCGGGCAGCCCCCAGAGCCGGCGCAGGTGCCGCGTCGCGACGGCCGTTTCGGCGCTGGCAGCGCGGTTCGCCCACAGCTGGTCCATGCCGTCAATCCTGCCCTACCAGGCCTGCGAAAGGTCGGCCCATTGCCTGATCCACGCATGCATCGCGATGCCGGCCGCGACGGCGGCGTTGACGCTGCGTGTCGAACCGAATTGGGCGATCGACACGGTGACCGCCGCGCCCGTCTGGGCAGCCTCGGAGATACCCGGCCCCTCCTGCCCGAAGACCAGCACGCAATCCCGGGGCAGCACGGTGGTTTCCAACGGCACCGCGCCCGGGACGTTGTCGACAGCGACCACGGTCAGTCCGGCACCGGCCGCGAAAGCCAACAGGTCCTCGGTGTTCTCGTGATGGGCCAGCCGCTGGTAGCGGTCGGTGACCATGGCGCCGCGGCGATTCCACCGCCGCCTGCCGACGATGTGCACGGTGTCGACAGCGAATGCGTTGGCGGTGCGGACCACCGCCCCGATGTTGGCGTCATTGCCGAAATTCTCGATCGCGATGTGCAAGGTGTGTCTGCGCCGATCGATGTCGGCGATGATCGCTTCCCGCGTCCAGTACCGGTAGGCGTCGACGACATTACGAGTGTCGCCCTGGCGCAACAGGTCTGGGTCGTAGCGGGGATCGTCGGGCAGCTCGCCAACCCAGGGTCCGACACCGGGGGCGCCGGTGCTCCATTCCGTGGGACCCGCGTCAGTCACGGGTGACCCACAGCGCGGCCTCGACGTGCACCGCATCGAGCGAGGCATCCGGCGCGATCAGCACGCAAGCACCATAGGCCGCGCGCGCCGGGTTCAGGCCCGGCCCGGGCAGGCTGGGCGCCGCCACCGACAGCATCGGGCCGCCCCGCCGCGCCGAGCCGGCAGCGGAGTGCTCGTGGCGCCGTGCAACCAGATCGCAACTGCCGAGCCGCGCGAATTCACGGCTCCAGCGAAATTCAGCAACTCCGACGTTCCAGCCCAGAAGTGCCCGTGATTCACCGATCTTCGCCTGCGCAGCGCTGTAGCTCGATTTGCTGGGGGAATGTGAGCATGCGGTTGCGCAGACGAGGCAAACCGCGGCCGGAAATGCGCCGACGACGGCGGTGATCTGGCGCCGCGGCGGAGCGCCCGCAGGGGGTCGCCGCACCGATGCGATACAGGTCACCTAACGCCCTTTCTGCGCCCTAGATCACGCCCGGCACATAGCATCCGGCCCTCAGCGGGCCGGTAATAACAATTCGGTCTCTGCCGATACGAAGTCTAGGGTCTCCAGTTCGTTTGACACGTGCGCCGCCTTTGACCAGGAATTCTGTGCGCACAGGTGTTCACGCAAGCCGCATCGCCGGCTGGTGTTGACAACGGATTCCGTCGGCTACCCCCCGGTAACCAGCGCTTTTCCGGCTAACGGCTGGAGTCTTGGCACCTCTCGGCGAGATACTGATATTTGCAAGATCGAATAAATAACCCCCGTTCCACCCCGGTATCCGCTGCGGGAACCCCTGCCTCAGGCCCCCCGAAAGATGGGAAACGATGAACGCTTCAGTGCTGGCCTTTCCGGAACAAAAGCTTTACACCCTGCCCGAAACCATTAGCTGGCGCGACGCGGATACCGGGTGCACGATCGTGCTCGCCCAACCCGACAGCGAACCCGGGCTATGGGAGGACTATCTGCAGGGAGCACTGAATAGTTATGCGAAGCACGGCGTCGAGGCGGCGTTGGACATCGACTCGTTCCGGGACGGTCGCGACACCACGCTGTTCTACACCGCCATCGACGACGACGGGAACATGCTGGGCGGGTTGCGCGCCAAGGGACCGTATCTGAGCGCGGACGAATCGCACGCGATCGTCGAATGGGCCGGCCAGTCCGGTCAGGACGCCGTCCGCAAGATGATCACCGACCGTCTGCCGTTCGGTGTGGTGGAAATGAAGTCGGCCTGGGTCAGCGACGATCCCGCCCGCAGCGGTGAGCTCACCCGGGTGTTCGCGCGTACCGCCTTTCCCACGATGACCCTCCTGGGCGCCCAGTTCATCCTGGCGACCGCCGCTGCACACGTCTTGGATCGGTGGAGCACCTCGGGTGGCGTGGTGGCCACCAAGATCCCGGCGGCGCCCTACCCCAGCGACCGCTACCGCACCAAGATGATGTGGTGGGATCGGCGCACCTTCGCCAACCACGCCGAGCCCAAGCAACTGGCCAAGATCGTCAAGGAAATGCGCATGCTGGCCGACATCTCCGACGAGTTCAGCGGCTTTGGCTTGCTGGCCGGGAGTGGAAGCTAGCACAACAGCAACAAACCGATACCATCTCCTAAGCTCCACTAATCACGAGATGGCAGGATGACCACACCTTCCGAGACCGGGACTGCTGACAGCCTGGAGAATCTCGTCACGCATGTCGCGACGCAGCTGATGGCTGTCGATGCCGCGACGTCGCCGGGCGTTAGCCAGCAAGTCCTCGGCCAGCTGTCGTCATCCTTCGGTGTGGACGTGTGCTTCCTTCGCTACAACGACCACAGCATTCGGGCGACCCGGTTGATTGCAGAGTGGCCACCGCACGACCGCAATCCAGACCCCCTGGAACTCATCTACTTCACCGATGCCGACCCGGTATTCGGCGCCGCAGAGCACGCCAAGGAGCCGGTGTTCTTCCGCCCTGATCCGATTCCCGAGGACGAGTACCAGCGTCTCGTCGAGGAGGGCACGGGCATGGCCCTGACCTCGATGGCATCGGTGCCGCTGCTGTCCGGCGACACGACAACCGGGTGCATCGGGTTCATCAAGTTCGGCATCAAGGACTGGACGCCGGAGGAACTGAACGCACTCAAGGCGATTGCGTCGTTGTTCGCGCAGGTGCAGGCGCGCGTGGTCGCCGAAGATCAGCTGCGCTACCTGGCCGAGCACGACGACTTGACCGGACTGCACAACCGCCGCGCACTGCTCGCCCATCTCGATGAGCGCCTGCGGGTCGGCCAGGAGGGCCCGGTCTCGGTGCTGTTCCTCGACCTCGACCGGCTCAAGGCGATCAACGACTATCTGGGTCATCACGCCGGCGACTGGTTCATCCAGGCGTTCGCCGAACGGTTGCGCGAGGAGACCGGCGACGGCGACGTGATCGCCCGCCTCGGCGGTGACGAGTTCGTGATCGTGCCGGCCGGTTCGGTGGACGCCGAAGCCGCCGAGGCACTGGCCCACCGGTTGCAGGATGCGTTGCGCGACCGGGTGACGATCGGTGGCGAGACTCTCACCCGCACCGTCAGTGCCGGTGTCGCAGTTGGTGTTCCGGGCCGGGACACCACGTCGGACCTGCTGCGCCGCGCCGACCAGGCGGTGCTCAACGCCAAGAACGCCGGCGGCAACAAGATCGCGGTCTTCACCGACGAGATGTCGCTGAGAAGCGAATTCCGCAACGACATCGAGTTGCACCTGCAGAACGTGATCGACACCGGGTCGCTGATCCTGCACTACCTGCCCGAGGTCGACATGCGGACCGGGGAGATCCTGGCGACCGAGGCTCTGGTCCGCTGGCAGCACCCGACCCGCGGCCTGCTGCTGCCGGACTCGTTCATCCATGTCGCCGAATCCATCAATCTGGCAGGTGAATTGGGTCGCTGGGTGATGCGCACCGCGTGCGAGGAGTTCAGTCGCTGGCAGGCCAGCGGCATCGCCGAGGACGCGGTCATCCGGATCAACGTCTCCCCTGTGCAGCTGGTCGCGGACGGATTCGTCGAATCGGTCCGCGACACGATCGCCGAGTTCGGCCTCGACGGCAAGTCGGTGTGTCTGGAGATCACCGAAAGTGTTGTGGTGCAGGACATCGAAACCACCCGCATCACCCTGGCCGGGCTCAAAGAGGTCGGTGTGCGCATCGCCATCGACGACTTCGGCACCGGCTACAGCGTGCTCACCCATCTGAAGTCGCTGCCGGTGGACACCCTCAAGATCGACAAGGGCTTCGTCCTCGAACTGGGCACCAACCCCGAGGACCTGGCGATCGTGCGAGCGATCATCGCATTGGCCGAGGCGTTCAACCTGGAACTGGTCGCCGAAGGTGTGGAGTCGCCGACCGCGGCGATGACCCTTCTCCAGCACGGCTGCCACCGCGCTCAGGGCTTCCTGCTGTCCCGGCCCATCCCCAGCGATGCCATGGCCGAGCTGTTCGCCAAACGGGTTATCCCAGTGGACTTTTCCGTTCCGAGCCGGGGCTGAATCAGACGCTGTACAGCAGTTCGACGCGGCCGAATCGACTGGCCGTGCGACTCACCACCGCAACCTGTGCAGCGCCGGGCAGCCCGGTTTGTACCGGCCAGTCGGCCTCGGCGGGCGCCGGTCCGATCGACAGCGCCACACCTGCGGTCGCACGCACCAGTCGCGTCTGTTCCGGCGTGGACAACTCCGCGCCGGCGATGCGCCCGTGCTCAAAAATCAACCGCTGCAACACCATACCGCTCGCACCATAGATCTCGCGTTCGTCGGCCTGTTCACGCAGCCACTCGGCCAGCGCCCGGCCGGCACGGTCCGCGTCGGGCCGGTAGTCGCCCAGCGCCGCAACCCGGACGGTCTCGGCGGATTCGGCGCGCATCGGAGTCATGATGTCGGGCACCTGGCTGTAGATCACGCCGAACGGCGAGGCGAGGCAGCGCACCGACCAATCGCGCAACCGGGAGCCGAAGAACGGCTCAATCGTGGCGCGGCGGTCGGTCCTGACCGGCACCGGCTCGGCCCGAACGGCCGTGAGCTCGAGATCCCGGTCCGGCGTACCGTCCAGCCCGAGGTCTTCGGTCATCGAAGCCAGGTAGGCAGCGGTATCGGGATCCAATGCCTGCCAGGAGATCTCGGCGTCAGCGATCTCCACATCCAGATCGTGGTCGGCGCAGCAGATCGCGTGGGCGAGCGCGCCGGGGCCGGCGCCGGCGCAGATCACGTCGACGACGTCGTCCCACTGCCATTCCGAAGCCTCGATGGGCTCCTCGTCGTTTTTCACCGGAGATATCAGGCGGTCGGCAGGCCCAGGTCGGTCAGACCCAGCAGGCTTCGGTAGGGCACCCCTTCGGCCTCGATCGCCTCGGCAGCCCCGGTCGCCCGGTCCACCACCGTCGCGACCCCCACGACGGTCCCACCCGCCTCGCGCACGCTCTGCACGGCGGTCAGGGCGGAGCCGCCGGTGGTGCTGGTGTCCTCGACCACAAGGACTCGCTTGCCGGATACTTCCGCGCCTTCGATCAGACGTTGCATCCCATGGCTTTTCACCGCTTTGCGCACCACGAAAGCGTCGATCGGGCGGCCCGGCGCGTGCATGACCGCGCTGGCTACCGGGTCAGCACCCATGGTCAGCCCGCCGACGGCGGTGTAATCCCAGTCCGCGGTGAGTTCGCGCATCAGCCGACCGATCAGCGGGGCGGCCCGGTGATGCAAGGTGGCGCGGCGCAAGTCGACGTAGTAGTCGGCCTCCTTGCCCGACGACAGGGTCACCTTGCCGAACACCACAGACAGCTGGCGGACCAGCTCGGCGAGTTCGGCGCGTTCGGTGGCGTTGAGTTCAGGTGCGCCCACGGCCTCTTCCCATCGTGTTGTTGACCGCGCGGACCAGGCCCCGCGGAACCAGCCGACCGACCGAGGTCAGTACTTTGTACTGCAGGCCGGGAATGCTGATGACCTTGCCCTTGGCCACGTCGGCCAGACTTTCGGCGACAACGTCATCGACGTTGAGCCACAAGATGTTCGGGATCGACTTCATGTCGATGCCGGCTCGCTCATGGAATTCGGTGTGCACGAATCCCGGGCAGACGGCGTGAATGCTGACGCCGGTACCGGCGATACCGTTGGCGAGCCCTTCGGTGAACGACACCACCCAGGCTTTCGATGCCGAGTAAGTGGAGCCGCGACCTGACAGCAGCCCGGCCACGCTGGCGATGTTGATCACGGTGCCCGAGCCGGCCTCGATCATCGACGGCAGGGCCGCGCGGGTGAAGTGCATGACCGCGGTGACGTTGACGTCGAGCTGGGCCTGCAGCTGGGCGGGGTCGGCGGTCCAGAACTCACCGGAGGTGCCGAATCCGGCGTTGTTCACAAGCACCTGTACACCCGCGGCCAGCCGGTCGGCGACTCGCGTGCGGTCGGCAGCGTCAGTGAGGTCGGCGGGCAGCACCTCGACGTCGACACCGTGGGCGGCCCTCAGCTCGGCGGCGAGGTCCTCGAGTCGGTCCACGGAGCGGGCGACCAGAACGAGGTTGTAGCCGTCCCGCGCGTAGCGGCGGGCGTAGCCCGCACCGAGGCCCGCGGTGGGGCCGGTGATGAGGGCGACAGGACGGGGCACGCCGCGACCCTACCGGGTCAGCGCTGGTAGTTGGGAGCCTGAGTGCCAGTCTGGCCGACACTGCGCGGCTGCTGCGGGCGCAGCGGCGGCGGAGCATCCACGTGTCCGGGCGGCAGTTCCCGGCGGCCTGCGGGGGCCAGCGGGCGACCTGGGGAGGCATTGCGTCGCCCGGCGGACTGAGTCAGCGCCGGCTGCACGGTCGGCGGCAGCACCCGCAGCAGGTCGTTGAACTGCCGTACGGTGCGCAGGCCTTCGTCCCACTGGGCCCGGGTGGACGAGATCGGCATGGAGACCAGCGTCCAGTTCTGCTCGTTCCACATGATCTCGGCGCAGTCCGGCGCGGTGTGGGCGAACGTCACCATCCTGCGGTCGCAGGCCCGGCGGGCGGCGTCGAGGTTGGTCGAGTAGACCATCCGCGGGCCGATGGCGCCCAGCAGCCAGACGTCGCTCTCCCGCGGCTCGGCGATGCCCTTGAGGCGCAGATCCATCACCACGTTGGTGCCGACCTTGCGGTGCAGCGCGATCACGGTGGCGACGTCTTCGAGGTCGAAGATGTAGACCGCTTCGCCGCGGATCTGCCCGAGCACCACATTGCGGGCGGTGACATCGCCGACGGTGGACATCACCCCGCGCTTCCAGCGGTCGATGATCTCGGCGGACTCGGGCTCGAAGTCGAACCCGTGCGACCGCGCCCAGGACTTACGGCGGCGGCCCAGACCACGTCGACGACCAATGTCGACGTACAACAGCACCGCCGCACCCACGAAGCAGAGCGCGGACAGCGTGAACCAGAACGGAACCATTAGCCCTAGCGTATCTGCTCACTGCCCGGAAGCGAGAACTCCAGCAGGTCACAGACCTATTACGGCCCGGTCGCCTTGGCGAGTTCGAGGATTTCCGTGCGGTCGGCCGCCAGCAGGACACCGGCCGCGATGGCCTCGTCCAGCGCGGCGGTGAACCGCTCCAGGTATTCGGCGCCGCCGCCCGGATACAACTCGGCCAGCGTCGCGGCGTCGAACGGCTGGCCCGAGCCGAAGATGGCGAGCAGCACGTTGTCGTCGCCGCTGGCCCCCGATGTCCGAGCCGTGGGCACGTCGACCCAAGGCGTTCGCACGCCTCCGGTGGCCACCCCATGCGTGTCGAGGACTAGTTCGGCGGGGTCGGAGTCGGTCAGGTCGATCCGCGGCGCGCTCGGCGCCGGCCGGCCGGTGCGCACCCAGTCGTGCAGTTGAGCGGTCGCGGCCTGCAGCACGTAGTGGTGTTGCGGGGCGAAGTTGATGAAGTGCGGCAGCTGCTGGCCCATCAGGTCGTTGGTGGGCGCGTAGGCCGTCACGATCTGCTCGAGCGGGACGGCGCCGTTGTCGATGAAGCCGACCCGGATCGTGTAGTTGTCGGCGTGCGCCGAGCCGGGGATCTCCCAGACCCGCAGATGCTCGGCGTCCGGTACACGGGCGTGGCAGTAGCCCAGCAGCCGCGCGCCGAGCAGATCGGTCTCGGTGATCACGGTCAGCACCGGCACGCGCAGGTCGGCGCGAAACGGCACCGGTACGGAGTGGAACGACCCGGATTCGTCGAGCAGGGAGGTGCCGTCCAGCGGTGCCGCCGAGCCGAATCTGGAGTGGATCAGGAAGCCGTCGAACACCGCCACGTCCGGATCGACCTCGTTGACGTAGGTGGTCAGGAAGGTGGCCGACTGCGATTCCCCGACCGCCAACACGACGTCCGGGGCCAAACCGCCGACCCTGCCGGCACGCACGGCCCGGCCCACCTGGGTGAAGATGTCGTAGGCGTACGCGTCTCCCGGGTGGCGGAGGCCTGAATAGCGTTGCGGATCCAGTGTTTTCAGGGAAGCATCGCCGACCAGGCTGAGGCCGCCCTCGATCCCGACCCGTTGAGCGGAGACGACGACGTAGGCGTATCCGCTGCGGGCGATCTCCCGGTGCGCCATGAACCAGACGGCGGGGGCATCGATTCCACCGCTGACGTTGAGCCATTCGACGATGGCGGTCCTGTTCCAGGCGGCATCGTCCACCGGTCGAACCACGACGACCCGCGTGACATAGTCCGCCGATTCCGGCGGCGCGTAGGAGGCCGCGGTGCCCGAGACGAAGAACTCGTCGGCTCGGTATCCCAGCGTCGCCAGGTCGTAGGCGCCGAGCAGCAGATTCGGTTGCCCGGGAACCGCGGTGATGACGGGATCAGTGGTCGGCACCATCAATCAATAGCAGAGGCGGGCACCGGGTAGTCGGGGTAGCCCATGGCGTCGTACAGCCGGACGCCGCTGGTGTTGAGCTTGGCGACGGCCCTGGTCAGACCCGCCGGGAGCGCGTCGAGGGTGCGGCCCGCCGCGACCAGGGCCCATACCCCGAATTCCGAGCGGGGCACCAGGCTCTTGGCCACCGTGCGGGCGAACGCGCGGCTGTGCCGCACCGGGCCGGCCATCACCGCCTCGTACGCGGCGAACGCGGCGACGTGGTCACCCCCGGCACGCTCGAGTTCACCGGCCAGCACGTAGGCACCGAGCACTGCCAGGCTGGTGCTGCCGCCGACGGCGGGTCCCGGGCAGTACCCCGCGTCGCCGACCAGGGTGACCCGGCCCCGCGACCAGCTGGTCAGCTCCAATTGGGTGATCGAGTCGAAGTAGAACGAGCCCGCGCCGTCGAGTTCGGCGAGCCAGCGATCGACGGTCGGGTTGAGGCCGTCGAACGCGGCGCGCAGCAGCACTCGCTGCCGTGCGTCGTCCCGATGGTGATAGTCCAGCGGGTGTTCGGGCCGGAACAGGAACACCGCACGGGCATCGTCGAGGTGGTCCGCCGTGTAGATCATCGCCCACCGGCCGGTGTCGACGAAGTTCGTCATTTCACCATCGCGCGCAAAGGTTTTCGGCACCGACAGCACGGCAAGGTAGCCACCGAGGAACCGGCTGTGCCCGGCATCGGCACCGAAGACGAGTTGCCGCACACCGGAATGCAGTCCGTCCGCGCCGACGACGATGTCGTAGCGACGCTGCCCGGCGTGAGCGAAGTCGACGGTGCCGTCGTCGGCGATCGCGGTGATCTGGTCACCGAACAGATACTCGGCATCGTCGCGACCGGCGTCGTAGTAGATCTGGCTCAGGTCGTCACGCATGATCTCGACGTGCTGGTCCGAGATGACGCCGACCAGTTTCAGGTAGTCCACGTCGACCGGCGGCCGCCCATTGGTGCGTTGCAGGACCATCCGGGTGGTGCCGGTCGCGCGGGCCCGGACCTGCTCGATCACTCCCATCCGCTCGGAGATCTCCATCGCGGGACGGAACAGGTCTACCGCGTGACCGCCGGTCTTACGCAGTGCCGCAGCGCGTTCGACGACGGTGACGTCGAAGCCGCGACGAGTGAGCCAGTAGGCCAGGACGGGTCCGGCGATGCTGGCACCTGAGATGAGTACGCGCATGGTTGCCTCCACTCACTTACTTAACGGTCGGTAAGCATATCGGTCGCGAGCTTACTTAACAATCGGTCAGTTAGGGTGGCTACGTGAGCAGGCCCGCGTCAGGAACCCGTGAACGGATCCAGGATGTCGCCCGGGAATTGTTCGGCCAGAAGGGTGTGCAACGCACCAGCCTGCAAGACATCGCCGACCGGCTCGGCATCACCAAGCCCGCGCTGTACTACCACTTCAAGTCCCGCGAAGACTTGGTCCGCAGCATTCTGCAGCCGCTGATCGACGAGGGCGAACGCTTCGTCACCGAGCAGGAGAACCGTGCGCCGGCCGCCCGGGCCACGCCTCGCGAACTGCTCGAGGGCTACTTCGACTTCCACTACCGCCACCGGGCCGACCTGATGCTGGTGGTGACCGAGCTGACCACGCTGGCCGACCTCGGCTTGATCGACACGCTGCTGGCGTGGCGGGAGCGGCTGTGCCGGTTGGTGTTCGGCTCTCGGCCCACGCTGGAGCAGTCGGCTCGCGGCGTCATCGCGTTCGGCGGGCTGCAGGACTGCTGCCTTCAGTTTCCGGACAGTTCACCGCGACGGCTTCGGGATGCGACGGTCACTGGCGCACTCGCCGCGCTGGGCATGCCCGACGCCTGACGCAACGGGGCCCCCGCACCGAAGTGCGGGGGCCCGTCACGTCACTCTCAGCCGAGGATCAGCGCTTCGCCATCCGGGCTGACGTTGACCGGCACGACGTCGCCGTCGTGGACGTCACCGGCGAGCAACAGCTTGGCCAGCTGGTCGCCGATCGCCTGCTGGATCAGCCGTCGCAGCGGCCGGGCGCCGTAGAGCGGGTCGAAACCGCGTTCGGCGAGCCACTGCTTGGCGGGCAACGACACCTCGAGGATGAGACGCCGCTGGCTAAGGCGCTTCTGCAGCTGAGCCAGCTGGATGTCGACGATCGACACCAACTCGTCGGGCTGCAGGGCGTCGAAGACGATCACGTCGTCGAGCCGGTTGATGAACTCGGGCTTGAACGCCGAGCGCACCGCCGCCATCACCTGCTCCTCGGTGCCACCGGCGCCGAGGTTGCTGGTCAGCACCAGGATGGTGTTGCGGAAGTCGACCGTGCGGCCCTGACCATCGGTCAGCCGGCCCTCGTCGAGCACAGCAAGCAGGACGTCGAACACATCCGGATGCGCCTTCTCGACCTCGTCGAACAACACCACCGAGTACGGCCGCCTGCGCACCGCTTCGGTCAGCTGACCGCCCTGGTCGTAGCCGATGTACCCGGGAGGCGCACCGACGAGTCGCGCGACGGAGTGCTTCTCGCCGTACTCACTCATGTCGATGCGGATCATGGCCCGCTCATCGTCGAACAGGAACTCCGCCAACGCTTTTGCGAGTTCGGTCTTACCGACACCGGTCGGTCCGAGGAACATGAACGAGCCCGTCGGACGGTTCGGGTCCGCCACTCCGGCCCTGGTGCGGCGCACCGCATCCGAGACGGCCTGCACGGCCTTGACCTGTCCGACGACACGCTTGCCCAGCTCGGACTCCATCCGCAGCAGCTTGGCCGTCTCGCCTTCGAGCATCCGGCCTGCCGGGATACCGGTCCATGCCGACACCACGTCGGCGATGTCGTCGGGTCCGACCTCTTCCTTCAGCATCACGTTCTCGCGCGCTTCGGCCACCGGCAACGCCGCATCGAGCTTCTTCTCGACCTCGGGGATCCGGCCGTACCGAAGCTCGGCGGCCTTCGCCAGATCGCCGTCACGTTCGGCCCGGTCGGCCTCACCGCGCAGCTTGTCGAGCTGCTCGGTGAAGTCACGCACGATGTCGATCGCGTTCTTCTCGTTCTGCCACCGGGTGGTCAGCTCGGCCAATTGTTCCTTCTTGTCGGCCAATTCGGCGCGCAGCTTGTCCAGGCGATCCTTGGATGCGTCGTCGGACTCCTTCGCCAGCGCCATCTCCTCGATCTCCAGCCGGCGCACCAGCCGCTCGACCTCGTCAACCTCGACAGGTCGCGAGTCGATCTCCATGCGCAACCGTGACGCGGCCTCGTCGACCAGGTCGATGGCCTTGTCGGGCAGGAACCGCGACGTGATGTAGCGATCGGACAGCGTGGCCGCAGCCACCAGCGCCGAGTCGGTGATCCGCACACCGTGGTGGACCTCGTAGCGGTCCTTGAGCCCGCGCAAGATGCCGACGGTGTCATCGACCGACGGTTCGCCGACCAGCACCTGCTGGAAGCGGCGCTCCAGGGCGGCGTCCTTCTCGATGTACTTGCGGTACTCGTCGAGGGTCGTCGCACCGACCAGCCGCAGCTCGCCACGGGCCAGCATCGGCTTGATCATGTTGCCGGCGTCCATCGCGCCTTCGCCGGTGGCACCGGCGCCGACGATGGTGTGCAGCTCGTCGATGAACGTGATGATCTGCCCGGCCGAGTTCTTGATGTCGTCGAGCACGGCCTTGAGCCGCTCCTCGAATTCACCGCGATACTTGGCGCCGGCCACCATCGACCCCAGATCCAGGGAGATGACGGTCTTGTCGCGCAGGCTCTCCGGTACGTCGCCGGCCACGACCCGCTGGGCCAGGCCCTCGACGATCGCGGTCTTACCGACGCCCGGCTCACCGATCAGCACGGGGTTGTTCTTGGTGCGCCGGCTCAGCACCTGGATGACGCGGCGAATCTCGGTGTCCCGGCCGATGACCGGGTCGAGCTTGCCTTCCCGGGCGCGTGCGGTCAGATCGGTGGAGTACTTCTCCAGCGCCTGATAGCTCGCCTCGGGGTCCGCGCTGGTGACACGCGCGCTTCCGCGAACCTTCACGAACGCGTCGCGCAGCGCCTCTGGGGACGCGCCGTGACCGGTGAGCAGCTTGGCTGTGTCGGAGTCGCCGCTGGCGAGCCCGACCATCAGGTGCTCGGTCGAGACGTATTCGTCGTCCATCTCTGTTGCGAGCTGCTGGGCGGTGGTGATCGCCGCCAGTGACTCACGCGAGAGCTGGGGTTGCGAGGTCGCACCGCTGCTCGACGGCAGCCGGTCGACCAGCCGCTGAGCTTCGGCGCGGATCGTGGCTGGATCGACACCGACAGCCTCGAGCAGCGGCGAAGCGATGCCGTCGGTCTGCGTGAGCAGCGCCAACAGCAGATGAGCGGGCCTGATCTCCGGGTTGCCGGCGGCCGAGGCGGCCTGCAACGCGGCGGTCAGCGCCGCCTGAGTCTTGGTTGTCGGGTTGAAAGAATCCACGACACCTCCGTTTCGTCTAGAAAGCTTGTCGAGCTTTACAACGCCGTCAAGGTTGAGTCTGTTCCGCTCAAGTTTAACGAATTCTGACCAATATTCGGTAGGGCCTTCCGGCATCTGTTTTTATGACCCTGATCGAACATATGATCGAACAGTGGGCGAGCTGACGTCGATCGGTTACAACGGTCAGCCGCTGCGGCCGCCGTTCCGGCCGGTGTCCCCACCCGAACCGGTGCTCGTCGATCTGACCGTGCTTTTCCCCCGCGCACCGCACCGCACCGGCCGCTACCACCCGCATGGATTGCAGATGCACAAAGTCGTCAAGGGCATGCTGTCCTGCTGGGGACTGTGCGAGCAGGGCGATTGGTGGGGCCTGGTCACCTACGACATCTCCTACGGCCCGAAACGCAAGGCAGTCACGCACTGGGTCCCGGGCTGGACACTCAAGAGAACCTAGCCGCGCGAGAAGTCCCAGTACTGCAGCCACCGCACGACCGCGAACACGGTCAGCGTCACCAGGTAACCGACGAGGATCACGCTCGCGCCGAGCACGCTGATGCGCACCCCCGCCCCATCGATCGGATCGAGCCACCGCCGGAACCACTGCCCGACCCACGGCATCAGCGCCCACTGCAGGACAGCGACGCTGACCACCTGACTGAGCCACATCGCCAACCACGGCGGGGCACCGGCCCCGTCGAGGACCGGGCCCATGAACCGCGACAGCAGCATCACCGTCGGGTAGAGCACCAACAGGATCAGCATCGCGGTCTTCCATCTGGGAGTGACCGCGGTGTGGCCGTTCTCAGTGCGCACCGTGCTGCCGAAGGTCGTGATCGAGGACACCAGGGAGAATTCCCGCGTCAGGCTCAACCGCAGCGGCCCCAGCGCGTCGCGGCGTTCCGGGGACTCCAGCCACGTCACAAGTTGGTGTTCGGTACGGAACCGCAGCACCGCGAACGAATCGCCGCCGGTGTCCGGGGCAAAGGTGCAACACCCTTCGAACCCGCTGAAGCGCGCGCTCACCTCCGCCAGCTGTGCCTCGGCCGCGACGAAGTCCGCGGCACGGTCCGAGGCCACCGTGTGCCGGAAGAACCCGACGCCCGGTGGCACCCCGGTGTTCTCGACGATCACGATGTCCGCCGTCGCACGAAGAATTCCGCGCCGCCTGCCGTCGCTCAGGGACCGCTGGCGGGCCGAGCTGTCCAGCCAATGGTGCAACGCCCGCGCATTGGCGAAGGTGACGGCGAGTCCCCAATCCAGGTGCGGATTGGCCAGCACGGAGACCCGGAAATCGGTCGACTCCGATGCGGTGGCGCGCATCGTGTCGGCCCATCCGATGAAGTCGGCGGGGTCGTTCGCAGGGTGGAAGATCGTGACGACGGTCGCCGTGCTCATGGGTTAGGTCCGCCCGGCGTTGGGCGCCGAAGTCGTGGCGTACGGGTTGGTCATCGTGACCGTCGTCGTCGGAGTGGAGTACTCGGTTTCCGACGGGATGACCACTTGGCTCGAGGTTTCCGACGGCGACGTCGAGGTCGACGATGCGGAGCCCGGATTCAGATCCGTGGTGGAGATCCGCGTCGACGTGGTGCGCGACGTGGTGGACGTCTTCTTGGTCGAGGACGTCGTGGTGCTGATCGCCGGCGCATAGGTCACCGGCCCGTCGGGTCGCTGCGAGCTCTCCGAGGTGTCCAGCACCGCGTACACCAGCATCGCGAGCAGCACCAACGCTGCCACCCCGGAGACGTAGATCAGGGTGTTCTGCTGGCCGTCGTGGCCGCCGTCACCCTTTTCTTCGTCGGCATCCATGCCCACGGGCAGAGATAGTACGGTCAGCCGTGACCGAGCGTTGCCCGTCTACGCCCCAGGAGGCATCTGTGACGACCGGCCTCGGTTCGGAACTGACCGAACTGATCCCCTTGGCGCTCGTCATCACGCTGTCCCCGCTGACGATCATCCCGGGCATCCTGATGCTGCACACGCCCTCGCCCCGGCCGACCAGCATGGCGTTCCTGCTGGGCTGGGTGCTCGGCATCGGCGGCCTGACCGCGGCGTTCGTGCTGGTGTCGAACGCTCTCGGCGGACTCAACAAACAGCCGACCTGGGCGCCGTACGTCCGCATCGTGATCGGGGCGGCGCTCGTCGCATTCGGGCTCTACCGATGGTTCACCCGCAAGCGCTCTGAGCACACCCCCAAGTGGCTGACGTCGATGACCAGCATCGGTCCGCCGCGCGCTTTCGTGACCGCGCTGGTGCTTGTGGTGGTCAACCCGAAGGTCCTGTTCATGTGTGCCGCAGCGGGTTTGGCGATCGGCTCGGCGGGGCTGGGGACCACCGGAGCCTGGACGGCCGATGCCGTGTTCACCGCCGTCGCGGCGTCGTCGGTGGCGTTGCCGGTGCTGGCCTACCTGGTCGCCGGTGAGCGGCTGGACCAGCCGCTGACCAGGCTCAAGGACTGGATGGAGGCCCAGCACGCGACGCTGGTCGCCGTGATCCTGGTCGTCATCGGCGTCATGGTGTTGTACAAGGGCATTCACGGCCTCTAGCCCGCGGGCCTACACTCGCGGCCGTGGGTCTGGAGGATCGTGATGCGCTCGCGGTGCTGCAGGCTGCGTTCGAAGACTCCGCGGCTCCCCAGTCCGCATCCCAGGAGCTGCTGAACCGGTTCTACACCCGGTGGTTCGCACTGGACTCCGAAGTGCGGGACCTGTTCCCCCCGGAGCTGGCGCCGCAGCGGGCGGCGTTCGGTCAGGCGATGCACTGGGTGTTCGGTGAATTCGTGGCACAGCGCGCCCAGGCCCCGGTGGCTTTCCTCGCCCAGCTCGGCCGCGATCATCGCAAATACGGTGTCACACAACGACATTACGACAGCATGCGGCAGGCGTGGTACTCCGAGATGCGCAGCCAGCTCAGTGATCGCTGGACTCCCGCCGTCGACGACGCCGCCATCCAGGCCGTCAACCTGATCACCGGAATCATGGGCGGCGCGGCCGACGCCGAGGACGGGCCCGCGTGGTGGGACGGCACCGTCCTCGAACACCACCGGGTGTCACGCGACCTCGCGGTCGTCCGGCTGCACCTGGACCGGCCGATGCCCTACCACCCTGGGCAGTACGTCAACGTCCATGTTCCGCAGTGTCCGCGCCGCTGGCGCTTCCTGTCGCCCGCCATGCCGCCGGACCCGGACGGCTTGATCGAGTTCCACGTGCGCTCGGTGCTCGGCGGCATGGTCAGCAATTCGATCGTGTCCGAGACCCGGCCGGGCGATCGCTGGCGGCTGTCCAGCCCGCACGGCGCGATGGAGGTGGACCGCGACGGCGGCGACGTGCTGATGGTGGCGGGTAGCACCGGGCTCGCGCCGCTGCGCGCGCTGATCATGGATCTGTGCCGGTTCGGCGAGAACCCGCGGGTGCATCTGTTCTTCGGCGCCCGCTATCCCTGCGAGCTGTACGACCTGCGGACCCTATGGGAGATCGCCGCCTCCAACCCGTGGCTGTCGGTATCGCCGGTGTCGGAGTACTCCAGCGATCCCCCGTGGGCGGCCGACTATCCCGATGTACAGCCGCCGCGGGGCCTGCACGTGCGCCAGACCGGGCGACTGCCCGAGGTGGTGACCAAATACGGTGGCTGGGGCGATCGGCAGATCCTGATCTGCGGCGGCCCGGCGATGGTGCGCGCCACCCGCGACGCTCTGCTCGCCAAGGGCGCACCGCCCGAGCGCATCCAGCACGACCCGCTGCCGTGACCCGGCCGGCCGCAGCCCGTTAGCCCCGAGTTCGGGGACTTTCGTCCCTTCCAGCTCACAGCAGCCTCGACCACCATCGTTTGTGGGGGTGGTAGTGAGGGGTGGAGATGACTTCTGGTTTGGCCGACGAGACTGAACTCGACGCCGTTGCTTGGGAATTCCTCTGCTCGCCATACACCGGACGCATCTACTGGGATTGGTCGCTGGAACGGCGACTCGACGCCTACCTCCGCCATCAGGACCGCCGCGACATCCTCAACAGCGGTGCCGCCTACGCGACGCTGCGCGACCGGGTGATGGCCAACCTGGGGCAGGCTCGCCGTAAGGGCGTCCTGGCCCCACCGCACGCGTGAGGGGAACCATGGACGTCATCCACAAAGGCGAAGACGACCTGAAGGTCACCCCCAACCTCGTCGACTACGCGCAGACCCGCGCGTCGTTCCGTTGGTCGGATGTGCCCGAGCTGTGCGCCGAGATGGGTCAGGGCGGCTGCAACATCGCCTACGCCGCCGTCGATCGCCACGCGCAGGGACCGGATGCCGACCGGACCGCGTTGCGCTTCATCGCCGACACCCCGGACTCCGCTGAGCTGACCACCCACGACATCAGTTACGCCGAGCTGGGCAGGTTGGCGCGTCGATTTACCAACGTGTTGCGCGGCTTGGGCATTGGCAAGGGCGACCGAGTCTTCGTCATCATGGGCCGCGTCCCCGAGCTCTACACCACCATGCTCGGCGCGCTGCGCAACGGCAGCGTGGTCTCACCGCTGTTCTCCGCGTTCGGCCCCGAACCGATCGCCACCCGCGTCAACATCGGATCGGCGGACGTGCTGGTCACGACGGCGGCGATCTACAAGCGCAAGATCGCCAAGATCCGCGGCGAGCTGACGTCGGTCAAACATGTCCTGGTGGTCGGTGACGACATCGAGGGAACCGAGAACTTCCATCGGCTGATGGACGCCGCCGGCGACGACGCACCGATCGAACACACCACCGCCGATGATCCGTCGCTGCTACATTTCACCAGCGGCACCACCGGGACACCCAAGGGCGCCCAGCACGTCCACGGCGCGGTCGCCATGCACTACATCACCGGCCGCTACGCCCTCGACCTCCACCCAGGCGACATCTATTGGTGCACAGCCGATCCCGGCTGGGTGACCGGAACCTCATACGGGATCATCGCCCCGCTGCTGCACGGCGTCACCTCGATCATCGACGAGGCCGAGTTCGATGCGCAGCGGTGGTACCGGATCCTGCAGGACGAGCAGGTGACGGTCTGGTACACCGCCCCGACCGCGATCCGGATGCTCATCAAGGCCGGCCCGGAACTGCCTGCGCAGTACCACTTCCCGCACCTGAGGTTCATCGCCAGTGTGGGTGAGCCGCTCAACGCCGAAGCGGTGTGGTGGGGCAAGCGGGTGCTGGGCTTGCCGATTCACGACAACTGGTGGCAGACCGAGACCGGCGGCATCATGGTGGCCAACACCCCGGCCTTCGACATCAAGCCCGGTTCGATGGGCCGCCCGCTGCCCGGGGTCGACGCCTGCGTGGTGCACCGCGACGACTCCGGCGCGGTCACTGTGATCGACGAGCCGGACGTCGAGGGCGAATTGGCGTTGCGGGTCGGCTGGCCGTCGATGTTCCGCGCATATCTGAACCAAGACGAGCGCTACCGCAACAGTTTTGCCGGCGATCTGTACCTGTCGGGCGATCTGGTCAAGCGGGACGCCGACGGCTATCTCTGGTTCGTCGGGCGGGCCGACGATGTCATCAAGTCGTCGGGTCACCTGATCGGACCGTTCGAGGTCGAGAACGTGCTGACCGATCATCCCGCGGTGGCCGAGGCGGCGGTGATCGGCAAGCCGGACCCCACCTACGGCGAACTGGTCAAGGCGTTCGTCACGCTCAAGACGGGTTACACCGAGAGCGACGAGTTGCGCCGCGACCTGATGGGCCATGCGCGAAAACGGCTGGGGGCCGCGGTGGCGCCCAAGGAGATCGACTTCGTGGATGCGTTGCCCCACACCCGTTCCGGCAAGATCATGCGCCGGCTCCTCAAGGCCCGCGAGTTGGGACTGCCCGAGGGCGACACCTCGACGGTGGAGACCGCCGCCGTCCGGCACGGCAGCGAGGTGACCGCATGACCGATCAGGACCTGGCGCGCGGACTGCTCTCGGACATGATCCGGGTGCGGCGCATGGAAGAGAAGTGCGCCGAGATGTACAGTGCGGCAAAGATTCGCGGCTTCCTGCACCTGTATGTGGGCGAGGAAGCGGTGGCGGCGGGCTCGCTGCGCGCGCTGGGACCCGACGATGCTGTGGTCGCCACCTACCGGGACCATGCCCACGCCCTGCTCCGCGGGATCCCGCTGACCTCGATCATGGCCGAGATGTTCGGCAAGCAGGAGGGCTGCTCGCGCGGGCGTGGCGGGTCGATGCACCTGTTCGACGCCTCGCGCCGGTTCTACGGCGGCAACGCGATCGTGGCGGGCGGCCTGCCACTGGCCACCGGTCTCGCCTTCGCCGACGCGCAACTCAAACAGAATCGCGTCACCGCATGTTATTTCGGGGAGGGCGCGATCGCCGAGGGTGCCTTCCACGAGTCGCTGAACATGGCCGAGCTGTGGCAGTTGCCGGTGCTCTACCTCTGCGAGAACAATCGCTACGCCATGGGCACCGCGATCAACCGCGAACTCTCCCAGACCGACGTCACCGCCAACGCCGCGGCTTATCGGGTTCCCACCGCGTCGGCGGACGGTATGGATGTGCTGGCCTGCCATGCCGCCACCGTCGCCGCCGTCGAGCACATCCGCACCGAGGGCGGCCCGTTCTTTCTCGAATTCCGCACCTACCGATTCCGCCCGCACTCGATGTTCGACCCAGAGTTGTACCGGGAGAAGACCGAAGTGGAGCATTGGCGCGAACGTGACCCGATCCGCTTGTTCACCGAAAAGTGCCTGGCTGACGGCACTCTGAGCGCCGACGACGTCGCGGCGATCGAGGAGCGCGCCGCCACCGAGGTCGATGACGCGGTGGCCTACGCCGAGGCCGGAACGCTGGAGAGCGTCGAGGAACTCACCCGGGATCTGATGACGCCAGCGGAGGCACTGTCGTGAAGACCACCTACCGCAACGCCGTGCACGACGCGATTCGCGAGGCGATGCGCAACGACCCGCGAGTGGTCCTGCTGGGCGAGGACGTCGGGCGCTACGGCGGAACCTATGCGGCGTCGAAGGGCCTGCTCGAGGAGTTCGGCCCCGAGCGGATCCGCGACACCCCGCTGTCCGAGCTGGGATTCGTCGGCATCGGCATCGGGGCCGCGATCAACGGTCTGCGCCCGATCGTCGAAGTCATGACGGTGAACTTCAGTCTGCTGGCGCTCGATCAGATCGTGAATACCGCTGCGGCACTGCGACACATGTCGGGCGGCCAGTTCTCGGTTCCGCTGGTCGTCCGGATGGCGACCGGCGCGGGGCGGCAGCTCGCCGCCCAGCACTCGCACAGCCTGGAGGGCTGGTATGCCCACATCCCGGGGATCAAGGTGGTGGCCCCGGCGACGGTGGCCGACGCGTACGGGATGCTGCTCACCGCACTGGACGATCCCGACCCGGTGATGGTGTTCGAGCACGTCCAGCTCTACAACACCGCCGTCGACATCGACGCCCTGGTGCCGACCGACATCAGCCGGGCCGCACTGCGCCGCACCGGAACTGACGTCACGTTGATCGCCTACGGCGGCTGCGTCCCCAAGGCGCTCGATGCCGCCGACCAACTGGCCCTGGCCGGGATCGACTGCGAGGTGATCGATCTGCGCGTACTCCGCCCCCTCGATGACGACACCATCTTGGAGTCGGTGCGCAAGACACATCGCGCGGTGGTCATCGACGAGGCGTGGCGTACCGGCAGTCTGGCCGGGGAGATCAGCGCGCGGATCGTCGAGGGGGCGTTCTACGACCTGGACGCGCCGATCGCCCGGGTGTGCAGTGTCGAGGTGCCGATCCCCTACGCCAAGCATCTCGAGGAGGCGGCCCTGCCGCAGCCGGACAAGATCGTGGCTGCGGTGCGGGGGCTGTTCGGAGAGGGTGCGGCCGGCGGGCAGGAGCGAAGCGACCCGGGGAAAGGCACCCGCGGATGATCGAGTTCACGATGCCCGCACTCGGTGCGGACATGGACGAGGGCACACTCGACGAGTGGCTGGTCAAACCCGGCGACACGATCACCCGTGGACAGATCGTCGCGGTCGTCGAGACCACCAAGGCCGCAGTGGAAATCGAATGCTGGCATGAGGGTGTGGTCGCCGAGCTGCTGGTCCCGGTCGGGCAGACAGTGGCGGTAGGCACACCGCTGGCCACCCTGACCGAATCGGGTGAGACGCCGCGACCGCACATGGCGGCCCCGGCCGCGGCACCGGTTGTGGCACCCCACCCCGAGGCCCCGGTCGTACACCGGCCGACCCTGGCGGCGCCGGTCGGCCATCGGCTGTGGGTGTCCCCCGTGGCCCGGCGCACGGCGGCGTCACTGGGCGTCGACCTGGGCACTGTGACCGGAACCGGACCGCAGGGGGCGATCACACTCATCGATGTCGAGCACGCCGCTGCCGCACAGCATCACGCCGAGCCCAAGCCCGCTGCGCCTGTCGTGAGTTCCGAGCCGAAGTCGGCGGCGGAGAAGGCCAAGCAGCGCGGCGCAGCCATGCGCGCGTCGATCGCCGCGGCGATGGGCCGCTCGAAGCGGGAGATCCCGCACTACTACCTGGCCGACGAGATCGTCCTCGACTCCGCGCTGGGCTGGCTGACCGAGCAGAACGTGAACCGTCCGATCACCGAACGGCTGCTGCCTGCGGTGTTGCAGCTCAAGGCGGTGGCACTGGCCGCGCAGCGGTTTACCGAGTTCAACGGCTTCTGGCATGACGACGGCTACCAGCCGGCGGCGGGTGTGCATGTGGGCGTGGCGATCTCACTGCGCGGCGGCGGGCTGGTGGCGCCGGCAATCCACGACGTCAACGAGAAGAAGCTCGACGAGCTGATGAGCGACCTGACCGACCTGGTGGCCCGGGCCCGCGCGGGCTCGCTGCGCAGTTCGGAGATGTCGGATCCGACCATCACCGTCACCAACCTGGGCGACAAGGGCGTCGACTCCGTCTTCGGCGTGATCTACCCGCCGCAGGTGGCGCTGGTCGGCTTCGGCAGGCCCGCGCAGCGCGTCGTCGTGGTCGACGGTGGAATCCGGGTTGCCACAACGGTGCAGGCCAGCCTGGCCGCTGACCATCGCGCCAGCGACGGTCATCGCGGCGCGTTGTTCCTTGCCGAGATCAACCGGCTGCTGCAGCAGCCCCAGGAGCTGTAGGAGGTGCTCGACGTGAGCGATACCGAGGTCCGCGACCAGGTTGTGCAGGAGTTGCTCGCGATCGCGCCGGAGATCGAGGAGGGCGACCTCTCCGACACCGAGCTCCTGCGTGATCAGGTCGACCTGGATTCGATGGACTGGTTGAACTTTCTGGTCCGGCTGCACAAGCGCTTCGAGGTCGACATCCCGGAGTCGGAGTACGCCTCACTGCGCACGATCGAGGACTTGACCAGCTACATCGGCGCCCACCGCTAGACTTCGACGGTGGCCGAGCTGCCGTCCGTCGTTCTGCATGATCCGTCCTCGCCGCTGACGGCGACGTATGTCCCGTCGGTCGGCATGATCTGCACGTCGCTGTCCGACGATGGCGTGGAATTACTGGGTCAGCGCCACGGCCTGCAGGCCTATCTGAGCGACGGGAAGACACTCGGCATCCCGATCCTGTATCCGTGGGCTAATCGGCTGAGCGCCAACAGCTATGGGGTCGACGGCGGTGCGGTGACGTTGGCCCCCGGGGTCGGCGGCGTGCGCACCGACCCGCATGGTCTGCCGATCCACGGCGTACTCGCCGCATACCCGGGGTGGCAGGTCACCGAACAATCGGAGAACCGTCTGATCGCCGATCTGGACTACGGAAGCCAGCCGGCCTTGCTGGCCAGCTTCCCGTTCCCGCATGTGCTCACCCTCGACATCACGCTGGCCGACCGAGCGCTGACGGTGCAGACCACCGTCACGGCGACCACGTCGGCGGCGGTGCCGCTGTGTTACGGCTTCCACCCCTACCTGACCGTTCCCGGGGTGCCCCGATCGGAATGGACGCTTAAGACGCCTCCCCTGGCGCATGTGCTCGTCGACGACCGCGGTCTCCCGACCGGCGAACGCGTTGACTGGCCCACCTACTCCGAGAAGCTGGGCGACACAACATATGACGACGGCTTTGACGGGGTACCGACGGGTGGGGTGTTCTCGCTCGCCGGCGGTGACCGCCGTATCGACGTGGTCTTCGCCCAGGGATTCCCGGCCGCGCAGATCTTCGCGCCGGGCAACGACGATGTCGTGGGACTCGAACCGATGGCTGCGCCCACCAATGCACTCAGCACGGGCGGCTATGACACCGCGGCGCCGGGGCGGCCGGCGGTCTCGGTGTTCACGATCCGGGTGAGTTGACTTCGCCGAGCGCCCGGGCCGACTAGCGGCGCGGCTTCCAGACCACCAGCGCGGTGCTCTTCGGCACCACCGCCAGATCACGACGCTGGTTGGCGCGCAACGACTCCAGCTCGTCCATCATCTCCTCGACGCGGGACTGCAGAGCCTCTACCTGATTCGTCAGCTCGATGATCCGCTTGATCCCGGCGAGGTTGACACCTTCGTCCTGCGACAGCCGCTGCACCTCGCGCAGCAGCTCGACATCGCGCTCCGAATACCGTCGTCCGCCACCGGAACTGCGCCGGGGACTGACCAGACCGAGCCGGTCGTAGGTACGCAGCGTCTGCGCATGCATACCGGCCAGCTCGGCGGCCACCGAGATCAGAAACGTGCGGTTCTCCCGGGACTCGCTGGAAGCACCCATCACCGGTTCCCCGCCCATCCCGCCCGCGGGTCGAACCCGCTGGACCGCTCGGCGGCCGCGTAGGCCTCCAACGCCTCGAGAGCTTGACCCTCGAGATTGGGTGGCACCGCGACCTTCACGGTGACCAGCAGGTCGCCGTGACCGCCGTCGCGCTTGGGCACTCCGCGCCCACGCACCCGCAGGATCCGGCCGTCGGCGGTGCCCTTCGGCACTCGCACACCGACCTTGCCCTCTAGGGTGGGCACGGAAAGCGTTGTCCCCAAGGCCAGTTCGGTGAAGCTCACCGGAACCGCGACGGTCAGGTCGTCGCCGTCACGGCCGAACACCTTGTCCGGCCGAACGTGCACGGTGACATACAGATCGCCCGACGGCGCGCCGCGTAACCCAGCCTCACCCTGACCTGCCAGCCGGATGCGCTGACCGTCCTCGACGCCCGGTGGGATCCGGACGTTGATGGTGCGGGTCCGGGTGGTGACCCCGGTGCCGTGGCACTCGTCGCAGGGGTGCTCGATGATCGAGCCGCTCCCCCGGCAGTCGGTGCACGGCTCGGAGAACCCGAACGCGCCCTGATTGCGGTTGATCACACCGGAGCCGTTGCACGACGGACACACCTTCGGGCTGGTGCCCGGACGTGCGCCGCTGCCATGGCAATTCGTGCACGGCGCCGGGCTGGTCAGCCGCAGCGGCATGGCGACACCCTTGGTCGCCTCCAGGAAATCGAGATCGGTCTCGGTCTCCAGGTCCTTGCCGCGCCGCGGCCGGCTCGGGCGCGGCGCTGCGCCACGCCCGAACAGGCCACCGAACAAGTCGCCGATGTTTGTGCCGCCGGTCTGGCTGGCCGTGTCGAACAGGTCGTTCAAATTGAACTCGCCGCCGTCGGCGCCGTAGCCGCTGAAGCCGCCGAACCCACCGCCGCCGCCGTTACCGCGGCGGAAACCGCCGCCGGCGAACATCCGCCGGGTCTCGTCGTACTCCTTGCGCTTGGCCGGGTCGGTCAGGACATCCCTGGCCTCGCCAACCTCTTTGTAGCGCTCGTCGGCCGCCTTGTCGTCCGGGTTGCGGTCGGGGTGATTCTCGGCGAGCAGCTTGCGGGCCACCCGCTTGATCTCGTCCTCGCTGGCGTCAGAGGAGACGCCGAGCACCTTGTAGAAATCCTTCTCAACCCATTCGCGTTGAACCATGCCGCGTCACCTCCTCTCACCGTTGGTCATGCTGTTAATTCGATTCTGCGTTCTGCGCGCCGCTCTGGTCGCCGTTGACGGGCGTGTCGCCCTTCTGAGGTGCTGCGGAATCCTCGTCGACGGTGTCGACCACCCCGACGAGCGCGTGCCGGAGCACCTGATCGCCCAGCCGGTAGCCCTGCCGCATCACGTTGCCAAGAACCGGCTTGGAGCCCTCGCCCTCGTGTTGCACGGCTTCGTGCAATGACGGATCGAACTCGTCGCCCTCGGCGCCGAAGGCGGTCAGGCCCAGCCCGGCCAGCGCGGCCGTCAGCTTGTCGGCGACCGACTTCAGCGGGCCGGTCTCCAGGTCGCCGTGGCTGCGGGCACGGTCGAGGTCGTCGAGCACGGTGAGCAACTGGCTCACCACGGCGGCCTTCGCCCGCTCGCCGGCTACCTGCTGATCGCGCAGCGCGCGCTTGCGGTAGTTGGCGAAGTCGGCCTGCACACGCTGCAGATCGGCGGTGAGTTCAGCGACCTTGTCGGCCTGCTCCCCGCCGGCGCCCGCCGCCCCCGGCGCCGGCCCACTGGGGGCCGGGCCGGAGGCTTCGCGAACTTCTCCGGTCTGGGGGTCGATTCGGCGCTTGTCGGTGACAGTTACCGGTTCTTCCTCGCGACCTTCGCTCACTTGCGCTCCTGATCGTCGTCATCCACGACCTCGGCGTCCACGACATCGTCAGCGGACGAACCGCCCGACGGTCCGGCGCTCTGGTCGGCCTGAGTGGCCTCGTAGATGGCCTGGCCCAGAGCCTGGCTTTCCTGGCCCAGCTTCTCCATGGCGGACTTGATCGCACCGATGTCGCTGCCGGCCAGTGCCGTCTTCGCCTCGGAGATCGCGGCGTCGACCTTGGTCAGCGTGTCCTCGGGGACCTTCGATCCGCCTTCGGTTTCGCGCTGTTCGGTGACGAACTTCTCCGTCTGGTAGACCAGCGACTCGGCCTGGTTGCGGACGTCGGCCTCTTCGCGGCGCTTGCGGTCTTCCTCAGCGTGCGACTCGGCGTCCTTGATCATCCGGTCGATCTCCTCCTTGGACAGGCCGGAGCCTTCCTGGATCTTGATCGTGTTCTCCTTGCCGGTGCCCTTGTCCTTGGCGGTGACGTGCACGATGCCGTTGGCGTCGATGTCGAAGGTCACCTCGACCTGGGGCACACCGCGCGGAGCCGGCGGCAGGCCGGTCAGCTCGAAGGAGCCGAGCAGCTTGTTGTGCGCCGCGATCTCGCGCTCACCCTGGTAGACCTGGATCTGCACCGACGGCTGATTGTCGTCGGCCGTGGTGAAGGTCTCCGACCGCTTGGTCGGGATCGTGGTGTTGCGCTCGATCAGCTTGGTCATCACGCCGCCCTTGGTCTCGATACCGAGACTCAGCGGTGTGACGTCAAGCAGCAGAACGTCTTTCACCTCACCCTTGAGGACACCCGCCTGCAGCGCGGCACCAACGGCCACAACTTCGTCGGGGTTGACGCCCTTGTTGGGCTCCCGTCCACCGGTCAGTTCCTTGACCAGATCGGTCACCGCGGGCATGCGGGTGGAACCACCCACCAGCACCACGTGGTCGATGTCGGACACCGAGATACCGGCGTCCTTGATGACCTGCTGGAACGGCTGCCGCGTGCGGTCGAGCAGATCCTGGGTGATCTTCTGGAACTCCGAGCGGGTCAGCTGCTCGTCGAGGAACAGCGGGTTCTTGTCGGCGTCGACGGTGATGTAGGGCAGGTTGATCGAGGTGCTCCCGCTGGAGCTCAGCTCGATCTTGGCCTTCTCGGCGGCTTCACGAAGCCGCTGCATGGCCATCTTGTCCTTGGTCAGGTCGATGCCGGCCGAGGCCTTGAACTTGTCCACGAGCCATTCGACGATCCGGTCGTCCCAGTCGTCGCCACCGAGGTGGTTGTCACCCGAGGTCGCGCGGACCTCGACGACGCCGTCGCCGATCTCCAGCAGGGACACGTCGAAGGTGCCGCCACCGAGGTCGAAGACCAGGATGGTCTGTTCCTTGCTGCCCTTGTCCAGGCCGTAGGCCAGGGCCGCGGCCGTCGGTTCGTTGACGATGCGCAGCACGTTCAGGCCGGCGATCTGGCCGGCCTCTTTGGTGGCCTGACGCTGGGCGTCGTTGAAGTAGGCGGGCACAGTGATCACCGCGTCGGCGATGTCCTCACCGAGGTAGCTTTCGGCGTCCCGCTTCAGCTTCATCAGCACGCGGGCGCTGATCTCCTGCGCCGTGTAGTCCTTGCCGTCGATCTCGACGGACCAGTCGGTGCCCATGTGCCGCTTCACCGAACGGATGGTCCGGTCGACGTTGGTCACTGCCTGGTTCTTGGCGGGCTGGCCGACCAGCACTTCGCCGTTACGTGCAAAAGCCACCACTGATGGCGTGGTACGGGACCCTTCGGAGTTGGCGACGACGACCGGGTCGCCACCCTCCAGTACCGCCACGACGGAGTTGGTGGTCCCGAGGTCGATGCCGACCGCACGAGCCATGTTGAATCCTCCTGATAGTTACGTCTTTGGGTCTGAGCGAACCAGGCTCAAGACTGCCCCCGCCGGTGGTCGGCTGTCAAGCCAGAGTTGAGTCGATATCACTCAAGTTGTCGAACTGGTCAACGGCACGGGTTCCGGATTTGTTCCCAGGCGGTGCGTTCGACGCCGAGATCGACGCCAGCGTGGCCGCCTCTCGCACTTCCTCGCGCCAGCGTCGATCTCGACTTCGTAGCCAACACTTTTGACGACGTCGTCAGACTTGTCACAGGTTGGGCGAACCGCCAGACACACCCGGGCACGTCAAGCTACTTATAGACGAATGGGTGCAGGGGCGTTTGTCGGTCGTATCGGTGGGCTTGCGGTAGCACTGGGGATCGGCGTCGCGATCGCCACCGGAGCCGGACAGGCCGCTGCCGCACCGGCCGGTTCCGCGGATTCGTCGTCGGCCAGCACGGCAGGGCCGCGGGCGTCGGCACAACACAGCGGGGTGGCGAAGAGCGCGAGGAGCGTCAGCGCCAATTCCGGCACGGCCGCAACCAAGACCACCTCACGGGCGACCGTTCGGTCGGTGATCACGGCGCGGGCGACCGCCACCGCCACCGCGACTCGCACCGTCACCGATGATCCGACGGCACCGGTCGACTCCCCGGTGACCCTGGTGCTGGCCGCCGCATCCCGCCGCGAAGCGCAGGCCACCGCCCAGACCCAACGCACCGTGGCCGCGGCGACGACTGCGGTGCCCACCGCCGACGTGCCCGCCATCCCCACCGGAGTGGTGGCCATCCCGCAGACCGCGCCGCTGGCGTTCCTGCAACACATCCCGGTCCTGGGCCCGGTCCTGTTCACCCCGATCGTGGCGTTCATCCACCAGATCCCGGTCTTCGGCGACGTACTACATCCGCTGTTCGGCTATCCGGTGCACCCGGGTGAGTCGCCCAACGCCGCACAACCTCGCGACGTCAAGGTGGTCTCGTTCGACGGCACCCAGATCTACGTCCACTTCATGCCGGCGTCCGGATTGCAGGAAGGCACCCCGGCGCCGACGATCTTCTACGGACCCGGGCTGGGCATGCCCGGCCAGACGAGCATCGACGGCAGCGTCGTCGACGGCGTCCTCACCAATGCCCTGGGCATGCCGAGCATCCTCGCCCTGCGCAAGGCCGGGTACAACGTCGTGACGTGGGACCCCCGCGGTGAATACAGTTCGGGCGGCCAGCTGCAGATCGACTCGCCGGACTACGAGGCCCGCGACGTGTCGGCGATCATCAGCTGGGTCGCCACCCAACCGGAGGTCAAGCTCGACGGCCAGCCGTCCGACCTCGATCCACGGATGGGCATGGTCGGCGCGTCCTACGGCGGCGGCATCCAATTGGTCACGGCGGCAACCGATCACCGGGTCGACGCGATCGTGCCGACGATCGCCTGGAACAGTCTGACCAGCTCGCTCTACAAGGCCCAGTCGTTCAAGAGCGGCTGGGGAACGCTGCTGTCGGCCGTCCTGGTCCTCACGCTGGCCCGCACCAATCCAGCGATCATCCCGGCCACCATCTACGGCGATCTGACCGGCCATTTGACACCGGTCGATGTGGCGCTGCTGGAGCAACGCGGGCCCGGCCTGCCGACAGATCTTCTCAGCCAGATCACTGCCCCCACACTGTTGATCGAGGGCACCGTCGACACCCTGTTCACCTTGCAGGAGGCCAACGCCAACGCCCTGGCGCTGATCGGCAACAACGTCGACACCAAGGTGATCTGGTTCTGCGGCGGCCACGGCCTGTGCACCAACGACCTGTTCAACACCGGCGGTGTGCTGGTCCAGCAGCGCACCCTCGAGTGGCTCGATCACTACGTCAAACAAGACGCGACGGTGCAGACCGGCCCGCAGTTCGAGTGGGTTGACCAACGGGGCCAACACCTTTCGTCGGCCTCCTACGATCTGACGCCGAGCGATCCGGTGCTGGTGTCCAGCCCCAACACCCGGACGCTGCCGCTGGTGCCGTTCCTGGGAGCAGGTGGGTTGTTCGGAGTGGTGCCGATCGGATCGTCACGGGCCATCGACGCGCTGAACTACACGACGCCGGCGGTCACCTCGACCACCTACGTCGTCGGCGCACCGCATCTGAGCTTCACCTATTCGGGCACCGGCTCAGGGGATCACCTCTACGCCCAGCTCGTCGACAACTCCACCGGTCAGGTGCTGGGGAATCAGGTGACCCCGATCAAGGTGACGCTGGACGGAACCGAGCGCGTCGCCGACGTCGACCTCGAAATGGTCGCCCAGACACTCAAACCCGGCCAGAAGGTCACCCTGCAGGTGTTCGGGTCGTCGGCCTCCTACCGCGCGGTCGGGGCGCTGGGCTCGGTCACCGTGTCGAACGTGGAACTGTCGCTGCCGACCGTCGACCCGTCGACCATCACGGTCAACGCGGCCTAGGGGGCCGGGTTTCCCCGCCGGACGAAGTACCGGGCCACCGCGACCTGCGCGACGGCGAAGACCCCGAGTACGCCGCCCACGATGCCGAATGAGCCGTAGGCGCTCCCGCCCGAGCTGAATGCGCCACCGACCAGACTGTCCACTCCGACCGAGGCGGCCGTCCGGCCGAATTCCGTTGCGGCAGTGACACCGCCCGCATGTTCCAGCGGGGTCAGCTCCTGGCGCCACCGGGTCAGCACCAGCCGGGCGCAGACGTTGGCCACTCCGAACAGGAACACCGCCACGACCATGACCCACAGGTTCACCGGAACCCAGCCCACGGCGAGCAACACCGTTCCGACGACTCCGGCGAACACCCATCCGATCCCGGAGCCGCGGCGCTGGGTGACGGTGTACAGCAGCGCGCCGGCCACACCGCCGAGCGCGAATGCGGATCCGATGTGCCCCACCATCTGGGGATGGTGCAACAGTCCTTTGGCGAAGAATGCGCTGAGGTCTTTGCGTAACTCGTACAGGTGGAACAACATCAGGCCGACGACCACCATCAGCAGGGACCGGTGTTTGAGGATGTACCGCACGCCCGCCCATGCCCCGCCGTGGGTGTGGTTGCGGTCCTCGATCGGGATCGCGGGACGTTCGGGGATCAGCAGGTAGCACGCCGCTGACAGCGCGAAACCCACCGGAATCACGATGTGCGACACGATTTGTGCCGACCAGACCATCAGACCGCTGAGCATGAGCGGGCCGACGACCGCCCCCAGTTCGAAGGCCAGTTCGTAGCGGGAGTTGATCTTGTCCAGGAGCCGAGGCTGGTGTCCGGCGAGCTCGAGGGGGATGGTGTGCACCGAGGTGTCGACGTACCCGCGAATCAGCGCCTCCGCGCTGTAACAGACGACGGCCCACGCCAGGCTCAACAGACCCAGGGCCATCGCCGCCGGGACACCGGCCAGCACGACGCCGCGCAGTAGCGTCGACACCGCCAGCACGCGGCGGGCGCCGAACCGCTCGGTCGGCCAGCCGCCGAGGTAGGTGCCCACCATGTGCAGGGCGGTCCCGAACGCGGAGAAGAACGCGGCGGTGCCCAACGACCCGGACAGGTCGGCAACCAGCAGTGGCTGCGCCAGATGGACCGCACTGTTGGCAACCTGCGTCAGCAGGACACCGCTGAGCAGGCCGCCCAAGCGGACCGGGTTGGCCTCCGCCGTAACGGGATTCACGCCGTCAGTGCTTCGGCAGGTGATCGAATGCGTTGTAGCCGACGAATGCGGCCGCGGCGAGCAGCAGCACGGCGACGATCCAGCGACCGTGCACCTTCATGATCCGTTCGTAGCCTTCCTTGATCCGGTCGGCGGCCCCCGGCCGTACCAGTTCGATCACGGTCGGCGCCAGCGCGGGGATGAGCGCGATCACCGCGAACACCATGGCCCCGAGCGCGCGTTCCGGGCGGTTGCCGATCTCCAGGATCTGATGACCGGCGGCGATCGCGATCGGGAACACCTTGGGGTGCAGTCCGCAGACCGCGAAGCCGGCCATCGCGGCACGGGTGATGCGTTGGCGGGCAGGCAGATCAGCCTTCGGATTCAGTCCGGGGAAGCTTTGGGTGAGCCGGGTGCGCAACTTGCCCGGCCGGCGTTGCGGCTTGGACACATCGGTGATCGGTTTGTGCCGCACCGCGCCGATCGCCCGGCGGATGCCGATCGCCAGCAGCGCGGCGGCGATCAGGATCCGGACGATGAAGCCGGGCCACGAGGCATGCTCGGCAGCTGCCGTGTTCGGAGCACCGGTCAGGGCGGCGATGCCCACCCCGATGCCGGTGGAGAAAGCGATGCCGGTGACCGCGCCTGCGGAGAATGCGAGGGTGGCCTGGCGCGGCACCACCTTGTCGCTGGCAACAACCAGTCCGAGGACCAGCGTCTCCGGACTGAACAGCAACGCGACCGCGAGCGTCGCGATCACGGCGAGGTGTGTGCTCACGGGCTGATCCGCGCTGACATGGCGGCAGGTTACCGCGCCGCAGGCCGTGGGCGCGCGCTGCTTTGCGAGAGTTGTCGTGCCACCTCGCCGTAGCGCTCGAAGCGCTCGTCGTCACCGAGCGCGTTGTAGAGAACGATGCGGGTCGCGGTGTCGCCGTATCTCTCGGCCAGCGCATCGGCCAGCCCGTCCCAGGTCGACTCGGTGGCGAACGTTGCAATGTGGTCGTCGGTGATCTGGGCCGCCATCCCGTTGATGTCACCGGCCTTCTGCTTCTCGCGGATGCGGGCGGTGGTGCCGTCGAAGCCGGCCTCATCCCAGATGAACGCATAGTTGGGGGTGCTGCCGTAGAAGCTCATGGAGAACCGCACCCGCTCCCGCTCGGCCGCGCGTTCCTCATCGGTGTCGCCGACGATGGTCATCACCGGCACGATCAGCGCGATGTCGGACGGCGAACGCCCCGATTTCGCCGCCCCCTCAGCGACTTTGGGCACCACATGGCGGGCGATGTAACCGGGCTCTCCGATCGGGTGGACGTGCACACCGTCGGCCACCTCGCCGGCCATCCGAAGCATCCAGGGGTTCACCGCCGCGATGTCGACCTTCGGGTCCGGTTCATCGATGGGTCCGGCACTCCACTGCGGGGTGATGAAGTCCAGGTCGTAGAACTCGCCGTGATGGTCGAGGGTGCCGGTGCGGAAGGCGGTGAAGCATGCCTTGACGGCCAGTACATAGTCGCGCAGTCGTGGGCCGGGACGTTCGAACTGGGTGCCGTACCGCCGCACGACGTGGGTGCGTACCTGGGTGCCCAGCCCCAGCCGGAAGCGTCCGCCGGTCCCCTCCTGCAGTTCCCACGCGGTCGCTGCCGTGATGAACGGGCTGCGCGGAAACGCCACCGCGACACCGGTCGAGAACTGCAGTCCCGGCGCGGCTTGCGACGCCACGGCGGCGTTGAGATACGGGGTCCGGCCGGTCTCGGTGAAGAGCATGCCGGAGAAGCCGGCTGCCTGGGTGCGCTGGGCGAGGCTGCCGATTTCGCGCAGCGGCAGCGCAGTGGTCATGACGTCGACGTCCACCGGACAGATCGTAACGGCGTCGCCGAAATGCCATGCGAGGTTGCGTCGCAGATCTAGTCTGTGCGACAGCTGTGCAATAACTGTGGGTGAGAGATCGGGGAAGCATGACGACGATCAAGCAGGTGTGTCTGGGAGTTGCGGTCGCCGGTGTGGTCGCCGGGGCCGGCTCGGCGGTCGCGACAGCGGTGGCGTCCGCCGATACCGGGTCATCTGATTCGCAGAGCGCATCGCGCGGGAACTCTGCGTCGACGTCGTCGGCGTCGACCGCCCGGTCACGCAAGCCGGCGACGAAGCCCGGCAGCGCGCTCACCGGTCCGCGGCGGACGCAGGCACCGGCGGCATCGGTGTCCGCCCCCAGCGCGAAGCGCACAACTGCGAGCATCACCCCAGCGAAAGTGGCAGCCGCACTCGGACTTCCGAAGATTCCGGCGCTGCCTCTGCCGCCGTTGCCGGCCGCGCCCACCGGCGCCAAGAGCACCGCCTATTCCTACCGGGACCGCAACATCAGCGCGTCGGCTGTCGTCGTGACCAACAACCTGGCCGACCCGACCAATACTCATGTGCTGGTGATCGGCGTGGACGGCACGAACATGCGGCGGATCCTCGCCCAGCCCGACGTGAACGTGAACTTCGTCAGCCTGATGAACGCCAGCACCACCGGCATCGCGTCGATCGTCGGCCACACCACGATCTCGAACCCGTCGTGGACGGCGATCCTGACCGGGGCGTGGGACAACCAGACCGGCGTCATCAACAACATCTTCACCGCCGACACGTATATGAAGTGGCCGACCGTGTTCAATCAGCTCGAGGCCTACAACTCCGACATCGACACCATGGCGATCGCGGACTGGGACGTGATCACCGACATCGCCAAGGCCGGCCTCTACCCCGTTGACACGCCCGTATTGGTCCCACAGGTCCCGGGTGACTCCAACTGGTCACTGACCGACGCCGAGGTGACCGCCCAGACCGTCGCGGCGATTCAGAGCGGCGAGCCCCCGAATTTCCTGTTCTCCTACCTGGTGCAGGTCGACGAGGCCGGGCACCAATTCGGCGGCGGCTCACAGCAATACGCTGATGCCATCCATCGCACCGATGAGAACCTCGGCGCGATCATGGACGCTGTCAACAACTCCGGTGAGAACTGGACCGTCATCGTCGTCACCGATCACGGCCATCAGCCGCAACTGGGCTTCGGTCACGGATTCCAGTCGCCCGACGAGACCTCGACGTGGGTGATCGCCAACGGCGCCGGGTTCGACGCCGGCCAGATGAATCTCGCGTACTCGATCGTCGACGTCACACCCACCGTCCTGGACCTGTTCGGCGCTCCCCCGCCGCCGGGATCCAACGGGGTGTCGTTGACGACGCTGGATTCCAGCTCGGTCACCCCCAACGACCTCCAACAGGCACTCAAAGACGCGATCGCGCGCAATGGCTGGCCGGACATCCAAACCAACGTCGCGCTGAGCGTGCGAACGATCTTCGCGAGCATCCCGTACTTCCTGGACGGCGGCATCACCAGCCTGACCGCGACGCTGCAGGGGATCGCCGACCAGAACGTCTTCCTGATCAGCCAACTCGCCGAGGTGTCAAAGGTGGTGGTTCAGGTTCTCGGGAATCTGTCGGTGCAGGCCACCAGCGCGCTCGCCGAACTGGTCGCCTGGATGACCGGGGTGGACATCTTCGCGAAGGGCTATCCGCAGGATCCCCCGACGGTTGCGACACAGAACGAGCCCTCGGTGCTGGTCGCCTGACCACGCGGGGCCGGTAGGCCATACTCACTCGGATGGGTACCTATGTCGTCACCGGCTCTGCCTCGGGCATGGGTGGGGCGGTCGTCGAGCGGCTGCGGGCCAATGGGCACACCGTGATCGGGGTGGACGTCCAGCCCGCCGACGTGGTGGCCGATCTGTCCACTCCCGCCGGTCGCCGCGCGGCCGCCGACGCCGTCCTGGCCGCCTGCGGAGGACGCCTGGACGGTGCGGTGCTCGCGGCCGGGCTCGGACCGACCCCGGGTCGGGACCAACCGCGCCGCATACTCGAGGTCAACTACTTCGGCGTCGTGGAGCTGCTGCAGGCGTGGCGGCCGGCGCTGGCCGCCGGCGAACGCGCCAAAGTCGTGGCGTTCTCCAGCAATTCGACCACCACCATGCCGGCGATCCCCGGCCGCGCGATCCGTGCATTGCTGGGCGGCGACGGCGACAAGGCCGCTCGGGCACTGCGCATCTTCGGTCGCGCCGCGTCGTCGATGGCCTACGGAGCCTCGAAGGTGGCGGTGAGCCGTTGGGTTCGCCGTCATGCGGTGACCCGCGACTGGGCCGGCGCCGGGATCCGGCTCAATGCCCTTGCTCCGGGCGCCATCCTGACACCGCTGCTGGAGAAGCAGCTGTCCACTCCGGCTGAGGCCAAGGCCATCCGTTCGTTCCCGGTTCCGATCGGCGGTTTCGGCGATGCCGGGCACCTTGCCGACTGGGTGGTGTTCATGCTGTCCGACTCCGCGGACTTTCTTTGCGGCAGTGTTCTTTTCGTCGACGGCGGATCCGACGCCTATTTCCGGTCCGACGACTGGCCGGGTCCGGTTCCGGCACGACGACTGGTGCCGTATCTGCGAAAGTTCCGTAGCTTCTCGAAGTGAATTGCCGCAGCGCCCCTCTCCGGTAAGTTTGCTGAGTGTGGGGATTTCGCTGACGGATCTAGAAACGTGGGATCCGGGATCGATACGCGCGGTGGCCACTGCTGCCACCACTCGCGCGAACCACGTGCGCGACGTCGCGCATGATCAGCGAGCGATCATCACGAACCTCGAATGGCAAGGAATGTCGCAACAGCAGGCGGCGACCATGGCCACCGCCATCAGCAATACGATGCTGGCTCACGCCGATGAATGCGACCAGGCGGCGCGCGACGTCTCATCCGCGGCCTCAGAGGTCGAATCCATCAAGTCGGAGTGGTCTCGCCTTCAGCACATGGCCGATCACTGGGGCATTGTGATCGACACCGCCACCGGGGCACTGCACTACGTGGTGCCCGACGATCCGGAAGAACGCGCCGAAGTCGAACACCACGTCCAGATCGTGCACGACGCGATCGTGGACTTGCTCCGGCGCGCGGACTCCACCGATCAACATCTCGCCGCCGCAGTCGGCAACGCGATCTCCGAAACCGCGGACAGCATCGGCGATAGTTCGAACGTCTCGCCGCAGGCGGCCAAGGAGACCGTCGAGAAAGCCCTGGCTGGTGACCCGTCATCTGCGGCCGAGGTCAAGGCGGTGCTGAACTCCATCAACGCCAACCAGCGGGCCGGCACGGAACCGCTGACACCGCTGCAGGCGTCGATATTGAGCCAGATGCAGTCGCAGCAGGCCGGTATGTCGATCGACGATCTTGCCAACGCCGAAAAAAACATGGGCGACGCCAAGTCCGCGTTGGGCGATTCCTGGCAGCTGATGAGCAATCCCAATGTTCACTTCCCGAAGACCGACCCGGGCGGCGTCGCCAACCCGAGCAACATGACCAGTGGCGCCATGAGCCAGCTGCCACGCAGCGTGCAAAGTGCACTGCAGTCCAAAGGCATGTCGCAACTGGGCGAAATGACCAAGCTGACCGACATCGTCAAGGACGGAAGCCCAGCCCTTCGGCAGGGCGGCACGGCACTGGATCGCGGCATGCTGAACAAGTCGACCGAGATGATGAATTCGCCCACATTTCATGGCACACCGGTGGGCGGAAAGGGCGGCTATTCCGGGATGGCGGGCAACGGCGTGCCGGTGGCCAACGACATACTGGCCACCGCGGGCCAGGACCACGTAGCTGTGCACGACATCGTGAACGACAAGGCCTACTCGGACAACTTCATGAAGGGCGCGTTGAGCACCGACTGGAGCGACAACGGCAAGGCCGTCGGCGACATGTTCAGCTGGACCGGAGACGCCGCCAACGGGCCGGAAGCCAAGATGGCGGCGGAGACGGCGTCGGCATACGGGGCCTACGTCGGCGGACACGAACAGGCATTCCTTCACATGGACGGCAACCAAACACTCGGGCAGCTGAATCCGGAAGCGGTGCGCGGCCTTTCACACGGGCTGGCGCCCTACATTCCGGATATCGCCCAGACGTCCCCCGAGATGCGGCACGACGGCTTCACGGCGCTTGATTCCGCGCAAGACGTCGAGAGCGGAAAGATGCAGAACGCCAAGGGGCTCTTCTCGGTGCTGAGCACCGACAAGCAGGCGTCCGACTTCTTCAACGCAGAAGCAGGGCGCGACGCCGTCACCGAGCAGAATCAGTGGGCGAACGACTACAAGAACGGTGTGGACGTTTCCGGAGACAACGGCCATCTGAAGAATTCCATGACTCTGCAGGGACTGGTCGATTCAGGCATCCACAACGCGACCGATGCGACAGGGATGAACGACGACGCCAAGGCCGCTGCCGCATATGACCTCAAGAAATCTGCGTACGAACTCGCTTTCGGGACAGCGGATATCGCAGCTCCCGGTTCAGCTGTCACCGGTCAGGCGCTGGAAGAGTCGTTGCTCGGGGCCCCGCCAGAGAGTGGGTGGAGCCAACACGATATGTCCGATATGCAATCCGGCCAGGCCACCAAGCAGATGCTGAATGCGTTGGTACAGAACGGGGTTGAGGTGAATGGACTTCCGGATGGAATGATCGCACCCCCCGACGCCGGCCATCCCGATGGGCCGTATGTGCGCTCTTACGAGGAGTACAGAGAGTGGGTCAAGGCGAACCCGACGGCAGACGATTCCCTGGGCTTCTACGACCAGCACGTCAATTCCGCGGTGAACGATACTGTCGACCATGGCGTGGATGGCGGCGTCGCAAGCCAATTGACCAACATGGCCGATCGATACAACGCTGTGACCAATGACGCCGATCCCCAGAATCAGAAGAAGTGAGCCCGGGTTGCACATGCTGATGCGCCGACTGCTGGCTGCGAGCACGGTCGCGGTCAGCCTCGCGAGCTGCTCGCACGCTGTGTCGATTGACCGGTCGACCAAACCTCCCGAGCGCTGGCCACAGACATTGTCCGACCTGCACTTCCAGTGGGCAGCAGATCCGGGTATTGACTTGCTGAATCAGCCGATCGTTGCCATACGTGCCTATACCGAGTCCACCGTCCTGGTGCGATTCGGTGGGAGCCTTGACTACCTCTACCCAGGATTCGATCGCGCCGTCGATCCAGACGCGCCCCCCGCGGCCGGCAACCCGCTGTCGACTGTCGGTCGCTGGCCCCAGCCGGGCGGTGACGGCGACCGCATGGTCGGCACCGATTTTCGGAGACTCCTGCGTATCGACCAGACCGGCCGCGATGTCACCGCTGTCGTCTGCCACTGGGCCTATGGTGCAGCCTGGCAACAGCCTGACGGCATGTACCGAATCGAGAGTGTCCGCACCGGCCCAACGACTGCCCTTGGTGTAGAACGCATCGGCCTGCAGGCTCCGGCCAACCCCTCGGCCGACAAACTTCCACCCCAGAAGGGGCCCTCGCCGTACCCGCTGATCGATGTGTTCGGTGGCTGGAAAATAGTCGGCCACCTGCAGGCGACAGATCCAAACGGTGCAGGACCCGAGTGGCCCGAATTTCTCCAAGACCAAGCCGCCTGCGCAGCCCGTGCGCCCATCAGCGTCGAGCGCCGCGAGTACCTGACCTCGGCCGAACGTCCCCGCTCCGACTTCCCCACCCTGCCCAGTGACCCGGGCTGGCCGGTCGAAACCCAGTAGCGCTACATGGTTTGCGCGTCGGCCTGCTCGCCGACGGCCTTCAGCTTCTCAGCGTTGCGCTTTTCCATGTAGCCGAACATCTTGGCGCTGGTGTCCATACCCGTCGCCTGATGATCCAGGGCCGCGGTGTGCTTGCCCGTCAACGTGTTCCAATGATCGGTCAGCGATGACAGTGCCTGCGCCGAGGACCCCACCCAGCCGCTCTGCGCCGCGCCGACACTGCTCACAGACTGGCCGTGGGCAGCCGCCAACTCGGTCGACTTCTCGGCCATTTTCGAACTGCCGGCCGACAAGCCGTCGATGTCGACCTTCAATTCGTCACCCATTGGATCTCCCACCCGTAACGAGCCGTACCGACAGGATATAGCGCAGCCGCCGACGCTTCACTTCACTCGGCGGGCGCCCCCTATGGACGCATCGCATACGCGCCGTCGTACGCCTTGACCTGCTCCCATACCCGGTCGAAGCGGTCAGTGTCGGTGACGGGTTTACGCACCGCACCCAGGGCCCACTCCTGTTGCGCCGGAGTTGAGTTCGCTTTACCGTGCAGCGCGACGGCGTAGGCCGAGAAGTCTCGTACCTGCACGTCGAAGATCTGGTCCACCAGATCCGGGTCGATCCCGCGCAACTGCGCCTGCTCCAGAATCAGCTGCCCGTACACCACCAGGGTGAACAGGTGACCGATGACGAGCATGAAGTCGAGGTCCTTCTGCTGCTCGGCGTCGGGCGCGGCGGTGAGCAACAACTGCTGCAGCGCCCGGGCCTGCTCGAGGAAGCGGGCGACGTTCGGTATGGCGGAGGCACTTTCGAACACCGGCACCCAATCGGCGAACTGCACCTTGGAGGCGCCGCGCGCCGGGCCCTGCGCCCAGAAGAAGGTGTCGTCGGCCGGATCGTCGCGGGTGCCGATCTCGGGATAGTCCGCCGGGTTGAGCAGATAGTTGGGCATGAACTTGAGGATCTGGGCGACGTTGACGTGCACCGTGCCCTCCAGCCGCGGCAGCGCGCCGATCAGGCGGGTGACCTGGGTGAAGTAGGTGTCACGCTCGAAACCCTTGGCGGCCATGATGTCCCACAGCTGGACCACCACCTTCTCGCCCTCGGACGTCACCTTCGCCTTCGTCGCCGGGTTGAACAGCAGATAGCGACGGTCCTCGAGACTGGCGCTGCGGAAGTAGTCGATCGCGCGGTCGCTGAACAGCTTCATCGCGGCCAGCCGGGCGTAGGCCTCGACCAGCCCGGCCTGCACGTGTGGGAAGTCGGTGACCGGGTTGCCGTACAGGATTCGGTTGTTGGCGTGGGTGATCGCCTCGTAGAACGCGTGCTCACACATCCCGATCGATGCGGTGCACAGATTGAACTTTCCGACGTTCACGGTGTTGAGAGCCACCGAAAACGCTTCGGGCCCAACGCACAAGATGTCTTCCTCACGCACCGGATAGTCGTGCAGCGCGAACGTGCTGACGTACATCTGCCCGCGCACCACGTTGCCGATCAGCTCGTAGGCCGGGTGCGCACTGTCCGCGACGAACCACACGTAGCCGTCCGGACCTTCGACGTCGGACCGGCGGGAGAACACCGACACCATGCCGGCGACGTTGCCGTTGCCGATGTAGTACTTCTCGCCGCTGGCACGAAACGCCAGGCCTTCGTCGTCGGCCGGCGTGAGGATCATGTCGGTGTCGTAGATGTCGGCGCCGTGCTCACGTTCGGACAACGCGAACGCCATCACCCCGCCGGCGTCGAGCTGTGCGGCGGCCCGTTCCTTCGCTTTGATGTTGTCGCTCTGCCAGATTGGGCCCAACCCGAGGATGGTGACCTGCTCGGCGTACCAGTACGCCAGGCCGTAGAAACCAAGGATCTCGCTCAGCGCGGCGTTACGGGAGGTGTCCCAACGCTTGTTGTCATCCCCGATTCCGAATTCCGACGGAGTCAGGAACGTGGCGAAGATGCGCTCCTGCCCGACGAAGTCCAGGAAGTCCGACACCCATACGGCGTCGTGGTCGTCTTGGAGCAGGCGCGCCTTGCCGCGCTCCTCGAACCACCCGATCAACGCGGCGAGCTGGCGCCGGGTCTCGGGATCGAACTGTTGCGGGTCGTAGGTGTTCGGGTTGAACAACAAGCGGCCGGTGTCGGTCATGGACGCACCCTTTCATCGCTACGTCGAATCTAGCCCGGATCGTGGGGGCCGAGTTCCGAGATCGCCAGGGTCGCGCACTCAACCCCGCGAGTCACTGGAGTCACTTCCGTCACTGCATGCGTACCCTGACATTCGACGGCAGGAGTTCGGCGTGCGGATATCCAACGGCATGAAGGCCGGTGTGGCGGTGATCTGGCTGATGGCGGCCGGCGTTGCCGCCGGGTGCAGCTCCACCACCGACGGCGCGGCCCGATGCCCGGGCTGCGGACCGGGCGGGGAGCCGAGCTTTCCCACCAGCAAGCCGACCGTGTCCACGCCGGCGCCGTCGTCGCCCACCCCGTCGGCTGTGGTGCCCAACCCGGGCGGCCAGACCCTGCCGCCCAGCGACACCGGCTACGTCTACATCGAAACCAAGTCCGGCCAGACCCGCTGCCAGCTCAATTCGGAGTCGGTCGGCTGCGAATCGAATTTCACGAACGCGCCCGCCATCAGCGGCACTCCCGCCAACGGTGTCGAAGTGACCGCCGACGGCAACTTGCGCTGGATCCTCGGCAACCTCGGCGACATCCCGACCACGACGCTCGACTACGCGACCTATCACGCGGTCGGCTGGACCATCGATGCCCGCAGCGACGGGACCCGCTTCACCAACGACGGCACCGGGCACGGAATGGTCGTCGGGACACAAGGGGCCCAGGTTTTCTAAGCTGGGCGATATGGACTTCCGCGTCTTCGTCGAACCCCAGCAAGGTGCCAGCTACACCGATCAGCTCGCAGTGGCGCAGGCCGCCGAATCCCTGGGCTACTCAGCCTTTTTCCGCTCCGACCACTACGTGGCGATGAGCGGTGACGGCTTGCCCGGACCCACCGATTCCTGGGTGACATTGGCCGGCATCGCTCGGGAGACCAGCACGATCCGGCTCGGCACTCTGGTCACCTCCGCCACCTTCCGCCATCCGGGACCCCTCGCCATCTCGGTGGCGCAGGTCGATGCGATGAGCTCAGGGCGGGTCGATCTCGGTATCGGCGCAGGCTGGTTCGACGCGGAGCATCTCGCCTATGCGATCCCGTTCCCGCCGCTGGGCGAACGGTTCGAGCGGCTGCGCGAACAAGTCGACATCATCACCGGGCTGTGGACCACGCCGGCGGGCCAGACCTTCGACTACAACGGCACCCACTACACCGTCAAGGACTCGCCCGCACTGCCCAAGCCCGTGCAAGATCCCCACCCGCCGATCATCATCGGCGGCAACGGCCCCAAACGGACGCCCGCGCTGGTCGCCCGATACGGCGCCGAGTACAACCTCGCGTTCCCGGACCTGGACTTCGTCGCGCCGCAGTACGCCCGGGTCCGCGCCGCGCTGAGTGACGCCGGTCGCGCACCCGAGGACATCGTGTATTCCGCGGCGTTCGTGGTGTGCGCCGGCCGCGACGACGCCGAGATCAGCAGGCGTGCGGAGGCGATTTCCCGCGAGGTCGACGAGCTGCGCACCAACACGCCGCTGGTCGGCACGCCCGGCGAAATCGTCGACCGGTTGGGGCCGTTCATCGAGGCCGGAGTGCAGCGGGTGTACCTCCAGCTGCTGGATATGTCCGATATCGACCACGTCGAACTGTTCGCCACCGAGGTGGTGCGGCAACTCGCCTGATTGCCGAACGCTGCATCCGCCCTGGCGGGCCGTTTAGCATCAATAGCCGTGGCGAAGCACGACCCCGCCGGGGATGTCGACGAGGCATCGCCCGTCCCGTTCGGTGATCCGTTCGGGCCCTATCCGGAGCAGCCGTATCCGGGGTCGGCACCTGTCGCCGACGCCCCCGCGGGCGATGACACCGACCCACCGACCGATCCCGCGCTGCCGGTGGTCACCACCGACGACGGCTTCGACCCGTTCGCTCCCGACGCGTTCTGGTTCCCGGAACGGCCGTGGTACCGCAAGAAGCAGGCGACGCTGGCACTGGCCGCGATCGGTGTGGCCGGGGTGGCGATCCTGGTCGCGGCGGTCCTCCTGGTGGCGCTGGACTCCGACGACTCGGAGCAGTCCACCACCACGCCGTCGACCTCCACCAGCGCGCCGACCACCACGGCCCTGACCAGTTCGCAGCCGTCCGAGCCGCCACCACCGCCACCGCCACCACCGGAGAGCCCGCCACCGGCACCGCCGCAGGGCACCTGGTATCCGCGGTATCCGCAGCAGAACGACGGCGGCCGTCCGAACGTCACCACCCCGCAGACCAGGCCGCCGCAGATCAGCGTGCGTCCCACCCACCGCCCGGCCTTCCCCAATCAACCGGGCAGCGGCTGACGGTTAGAATGTGAACCCGTGGCGCGCGACGGATCCCCCGACGACCCGAACAACTACTCCGACAGTGACCCGACGCAGTACGCAAACTACGGCGGTACCGGCGGCGAGGCATATAGCGACTACCAGCAATCTGGTTACGGAGCGCCGACCGGGTACGGCGACTACCCGCCGCCGCCCGAGCCGACCCCCTGGTACCGCAAGCCCGCGGCGCTCGTCGGCCTGGGAGTGCTGACCGCGGCGATCCTGGCCCTGCTGGTCTACGCGATCGTGAAGTTCACCGGGAGCGACGGGTCCAGCCCCACAACCACGACGACGACGTCGCCGACAACGTCGACCACGGCCGCGACATCGGCGACGGTCGCGCCGGAGCCGGGTGTCACCCAAACGGTGACCGAATCCCCGACCGTCACGCAGGCCCCCGCCACGACGACGGACACTCCCACCACCACGACGACCACCGAGGCGCCGTCCACCAGCACCAGCACGAGTACCAGCACCAGTACGAGCACGTCGGTGTCGACCTCGGTGAGCACGGTGACCGAGACGGTGACCACGACGCAGCGGGTGCTGCCGACGATCCCGGGCTTCCCGCGGCCCGGCGGCGGCTAACCGCCTGCGGCGTACATCGCGACCAGCGCCTCGGCGCTGCGCACCGCAGCGCGACATGCCCTGGTGGTGAACGGGTCGTTCAGTGGATGGTCGGCGCGACGACGCCAGCGTTGCGCCGCCGCGAAGGCCGCGCGTGGCCCGTCGCTCAGCGTTTCGGCGGTCAGACCCAGCCGGCTTGCCGCGTCGGTGCCAGACCCGCCGATCACCCTACGCAGCGAGGCCATCTCGTCTTCGGTCAAAGTCGTTGGCCGAGAACGCAGTTGGCTGAGCAGACGAAGTTCCTCGAAGGCATGGGTGTCGGCCAGCAGCGGGTCGATGTCGGCGATGATGTACGGCGTCGCGGTGATCGGGTGCATCTCGACGAACCGGCGCAACGAGACCAGGGCGGTGTGCGCCTTGAGCAGTTCGGAGCGCTGCGCGAACTGCTGGTCGATCACGTCGCGCAGCGCGACCAGCCCGCTGCGCTCCAGCAGCTCGTCGGCCAGGGTGACGGAATCCGTTGCCACACCTGCCCGCAACACCGCGATCGAGATCCGCAGGCCGAACATGCCGAACCGGTCCAGAATCTGGGCACGGGTCTGCGCGTCGACCGGCAGGGCACTGTCCTCGCGGACGAACCGGTCCACCGAGAGCATCGCCTTGTTCAGCTCGTTGGCGTCAACGGCCGCGAGCTTCTCCAGCGCGGCGAACTCGCTCTGCCGCAGGGTCCGGGCGGTCAGCGCCAACAGACCCGAAACCGGAACCACCGCCTGACAGATGCCGGTCCGGTCCAGTTCGCCGGTGAAACGCTGCGCGACATCCTTGGCCGACATCATCGCGTCGAGACGGCCTGCGCCGATCTCGTCGGCCCGGGAGGCCACCCCGATCACCCCGAGTGCACCCGAGGATCCGCCGACCAGCTCCCCGATCTGCTTGAGCAGTGCGATGTCCGCGGCGTTGAGCGTGCGCAGCAGGAACACCACCGCGTCGACTCGCGGCACACCGTCCTCGGGCACCAGCAGCCGCAGCGTGCGCTCGGAGACATCGCGCGACAGCGATGACGTGCCGGGCGTGTCGATGATCGTCGCGTCGATCAGTTCGGCGGCAGGCCACTCGACGTCGAGGTCGACGATGTCGTTGGCATCGAGGCGGCCGAAGTCGAAGGTCAGCCCACCGTCGCGGGCGATCGGCACGTTGGAGCGCCGTCCGCCGACGTGGTTGGCGGTGACCTTCGGGATCGGGCCGTGCCGGAACCACGTGACGATGCGGGTGGCCTCGGTCGCATCGGTGGGTGCGATGTTCTCCCCCACCAGCGCGTTGACCAGGGTGGACTTGCCGGCCTTGAGCGTGCCCGCCAGCGCGATGCGGATCGGCTGGTTGAGCCGCCCGGCGATGCGGTCCAGCTCGTTGAAGACGTCGGGCCGCTCGCGGTATGCCGGTTCACCCTGGTACGCGCGACGGGTGCCACCCAGGATGGCGCGAACCTGATCGCTGGTGCTCATCGAACGACGAGTCTACGGTCCGGCGGTCCACCCGCATCACGGCTAGGATCAGCCGCCATGCCCCAGCACAAGGCGCCGTGGTACCGCTCGGCGGCTGCCACCTCGGCCGCCGGGCTGCTCGGGCTCGTGGTGGTCGCGATCCTGGTCTACGCGGTGGTGACGATGTCGAGCGAGTGGAGCAGGACGGACACTGAGACCGTTCCTCCGCCCGGCACGTACATCCCTGACGCGCCGCACATCGCGAAGACCACCTCGGGCTCGACGAGCACGTCCTATCCCAGCGTGCGGCTCTCAACGACCGATATCGGGTTACCGGGCGAGAGCACGAGCAGCGGCACGTCGTCGCCGACGTCTAGCACTCCGTCGTCGGAGGTTCCGCCGTCGGAGCGGGTGGCCCCGACGTTCCCGGGCACCTTCCCCACCCGCGTCACCCACCCGCCTGGCACCAGGTCCGGGCCGCGACTCAACGAGACTCGGTCGTCCTCGCCGTAGAAAGTGCTGTGGGCAAAAGCTTTTCGGCGTTGTCGATCACCTGGCCGAGAATATTGGCCTGGCGTTCGAGCTCGCGGATCCGGTTGTTGCGGTCGGTCTCCTCCATCCGCGCGGCGGCGATGGTGGACTGCAACGACTCGTTGAGCGAGCGGGTGGTCTGGTTGGCGATGTCGCGGTAGTGGTCGCGCAGCTGACGCTGGACGTTCTTGAGCCGGTCGCGGGATTCCTTGGACACCACGAACAGCACATCGTCGACGAAGCGGCGCAGATTGGTCTTGGCCTCGTTGCGGACCCGCATCATGCGGTTCTCCATGTCCTCCTTGTAGGCCTTGCGTCCGAGCAGCAGACCCGCACCCAGCGACAGCGGGTTGAACATGCCCAGACCGGCCACCGAGGTGAGCATGCCGAACATCAGCACACCGCCGTAGGAGCCACGCATACTGGTGATCACCTTGTGGCCCTTGCCGATCGGCTTCGATTCGAGGCGGGCCAGTGACTTGAGCCGGCCCACACCGGCATTCATCTCGGCGGCGCTCACCTCCGGCATCTTGATGGCGTCCAGCCCGGCCTCGACGAACGTCCGCGCGACCTCGGCGGCCAGCGCCTCGGCACGCTGGTAGGCCCACACGAAGTTGTCACCGACGGCATTGGCAACCGAATCCTCCACCTCCGCACCGATTTCCGCCCAGTGCTGGGTGGGGTCGCCCTCGTCGATGACACTCTCGATGTGCTGAGTGATGGCCCGGAACCTGGCGCGCAGATCGTGTTCGACGTCGGCGGTCAGGTCGGCGATGCCGTCGTTGAGGACCTGCTGCCACAGCGCGGTCTGCTGCAGCGCGTCCTGCGCTTCCTGCTTGCGGCGCTCGAGGTCTTCGGTGAGCCGGCGGGCTTGGTCCGGGTCGCTCAGCGCCGACAGCTCGGAGTTCACAGATAGGTTGAGATGTTCTGCTGCCGAGCGTATTTCGCCGACCACGTGGTCACGCACCGCGTCGCTCTCCCGGGAGAGCACCTTCTCCGAGAGCCATGCGACGATCGCCGGGAAGTTCGATTCGTCGTTGAGTTCCTTGTCGTTGAGCTGGATCGCGTGGCTGCGCAGCAGTGACGACGCCGGGATCAGTGGCAGCTGCAGTCCTGCGCGCTGAAGATGCGCGGTGTTGGCGGAGACGATCTCGCGCCAGTACGGATAGAGGTCGGTCTTGGTGGCGACGACAGCGCCGACCGGGCAGATCTCGTGGGCTTGGCGGATGAAGCGCATCTCGGGTTCGGTGAATTCCTGGCTGGTGTCGCTGATCATCAGCATCGCGTCGGCATCCGGGAGCAGCCCCAGAGTCGACGACAGATGCGGCTGGCCATGGCCGCCGACACCGGGGGTGTCGATGAACGCCAGGCCGCCCTGCAGCAGCGGGCTGGGCGCGCCGACCTCGACCCGCAACACCTCCCGGCCCTGCGCCTGAGGGGCGCGGCGCAGGTCGTGGCGGATGTCGTCGATCGGGATGTCGATGCTCTGCGGCGGCATGCCCTCGCCGACCGAGACGATCAACCGGGCCGACGGCTGCTCCGCGTAGCTGATCACCGTGACCAACGCGGTGGTCTCGTCGTCGCCGACGCGGGCCACCGGCATGTTGAGCAGCGAGTTCAGCAGCTGGCTCTTGCCCTGCTTGAGCTGGCCGGCGATGACCACCCGGATCTGCGGGTCGGTGATGCGCTCCTTGGCGACGGCCAGCCGGGCAACCAGGTCGCCGCGGTCGTTGAGGTCGGCGATCGCGCTGGTGTGATCGATCAGCTCGACGATCACCTTCACCCGGCGCGGGTCTTGCTGTGGTTGCGTCACGTGTCCTCCCAGTGGTCCACCGTATGCGCAGGCAAGCGGCGGGGACCTCCAGACTTGCTGAAGGTCCCCGCCGTCGCCGGATTGCTACAAACCCAGCAGGTGGTTGCCAGACGCCAACGCCATGTCGTGGCTGTTGTCGAGGTGACTGTTCACCAGCGTGGTGTCGTGACCGGCATCGAACAGCGAATGGCTGGACGAGTCGTGCGTCGAGCTGTCGGTGACCGTGGTCTGGTGCACCGAATTGTCGGAGTGGTCGGTGACCGTGGTGGCGGTGTGGGTCTGGGTGTTGACCGGCGAGCTGGCCGTGTTGCCACTGTTGGTCGACGGGTGGTTGTCGATGATCGTGATGCCGCCGCCGCCTGCGTTGCCGCCGGAGGCGTGCCCGCCGCCGAGGCCGATCAGGCTGCCGCCGGCCGACGCTCCGCCGCCGTTGCCACCGCTGGCGTCGACGTCGTGCAGGACCGTGCCGCTGTTGTCCTTGATCACGGTGCTGCCGCCGGTGGCGGTGGTGCCGTCATCGTGGATGTGGCTGTGGCCGATCGCGACGTTCGAGCCGGTTCCGGCGACCACGTGACCGTTGTTCACGTCGTTGCCGTTGCCCAGGACCGCACCGTCTCCGCTGACGATGTCGCCCTTGTTGTGGCCGTCGACCACCACGCCACCGTTGGTGGCGGTGTTCGTGGTCTTGTTGCCGAAGGTGATGTCGCCGAAGCCGAGGTTGAAGCCACCCTGCTGGGCGTTGCCGCCGGCGTTCTGATCCGGGCTCAGCAGCGAGGTGTCGTTGTGGCTGGCCAGATCGGTCTGCGGCGCGAAGGTCGGCGACGGTGCGTAGACCGGCTGGTAGGCAGGCGCGAACCCGTACTGGTTGGACACCGCGCGCTGCAGGCCGACGACCGGGTCGCCGCCGCCGAGCACCAGGCCGGGAACGGCGGTGGCGGCCAGCGTCGACACCTGGGCGGCGGACACACCGGCGAACCCGGCGTCGCGCATGGTCTGCTCCGGCGCGGCGACGAACGCACGTGCGGCGTCCTCGTTGCGGAACAGGTCAAGGATCCAGTCGAGGAGAGAGAGCATGGTCGGACCTTTCGGTGTGTTCGCCGGTGACTCCGGCGATCTGGAGACCACGTTATGGACGCCGCAGTCGGGTGAAAACGGGGCCGAAACCCCTCGTCACCAGGCCCCCACTAGGGCCGACCAGGGGTAGGGGTCTAGGGGATTAGGGGGTCCCTAGGGAAAGCCCCAGAAATGACAAATCCCCACGTCACTGCGGACGTGGGGATTTGCCGGGGATCAGAACAAGTCGAAGCCGGCGTGGTCTTCCGGCGCTGCAAGGGCAGCGCCATGGTTGTCGTCGACGTGGCCGTGATCCCACGCCGACGGATCCGCCCAGTCCTGGCCGGCGTCGGGGGTGACGCCGTGGTCGAGCACGGTGTCGGTGAGCTGCGACGCGGTGTCCGGCAGGTTCAGCGTGCCGGGGTCAGCACCGAGATCGGTGATCAACCCCGGAGCCTGATCCGCGTGCTGGGCGACATCAGTGATCACCGAGTGGACGTCGGGAGCGGTGGTGGCGGCAGGCAGGTGATCGAAGGCGTCGAATGCCGCCGTCGCCGCTCCGCTCGCCCACACATTTCCGTCGCCGGCGCCGGCCGCGGGGCCGAACCCGGCTCCTGAGAGCGGGCCCGACAGCGAGTCGGCGACCATCGGAATCAGGTTGTTTACGTCAGCGCTGGTCACGTCGGTCAGATGGGCGTCGGCGATGGCGCCGCCCGGGTCCGCGGCGTAGCGTGCGGCGGCGTCGGGATCTCGCACGAGCGACATCACGAAGTCCAGCAACGAATTTGCCATGGAAACGCCTTCTCTCCTACCGCCGATAGTCACAGTGGAATCCCAGCTGCTGCCAAGAATGTTATCGGCGGACACGCGTGCCGTGATCGGTGTCGAAGCCACTCGAACCGCGGCACCATTAGGGGTGCAGCCTTAGGGGTTCGGACGGCATTAGGGGATATGGTGAGGACGGCTGCCGACCAGGCAGCGGAGGGATGTGCGAATTGAGCGAATCGCTGGGGTTGTCGATCGGTGCGACCAACCTGGCGGCGGCACGTCCGGGCCGCCAGCCGATGACCCGCCGGTCGGTGTTGACGTTGCGGGACAACCGGCCCCCCGAGGTCGGCGTTCCCTCCCAGAACCCGGAGCTGACGAGCCCGAACCTCACCGAGGCCGGCCAGGTGTTCCGCGGCTTCGTTGAGCGGGCGGGCGATCCGGTGCCGCTGGTGGCCGCCGATGGTTCGCCGCATCGCGGTGAGGATTTGATTGCCGACGCGCTCGAGGCGATGGCCCGCGCCGCCGACGACGGCTCAGCGACCTCCACCGTTGTCGTCGCAGTCCCTGCGTACTGGGGTGCCGGGGCCGTGGGCGCCCTGCGTGGCGCGCTGCGCACCCGGCCTGCCTTGTCGCCCAACGGTATTCCGCCGGCCCTGATTTCCGATGCGACGGCCGCGCTGGCCGCCCTGCAGGCTGATCCGGGTCTGCCGTCGCAAGGAGTGGTGGCGCTGTGCGACTTCGGCGGCAGCGGTGCCAACATCACCCTCGCCGACGCCGGTGCCAACCTGGCGCCGATCGGCGAAACGGTGCGCTTCACCGACCTCTCCGGTGACCATCTCGATCAGGCCCTGCTGACCCAGGTGCTCGGCGGAATCCGCGATCAGGCCAACGTCGACCCGGCCAGCACCACCGCGGTCGGTGCGCTGACCCGGCTGCGTGACGAGTGCCGCCAGGCCAAGGAGCGGCTGTCCTCGGAGACCGCGACTGTCATACCGGCCGAACTGCCCGGCTTCCGCTCCGATATCCGGGTGACCCGCCCGGAACTGGAGGCGTTGATCGCCGAGCCGCTCGCCGGTTTTCTGGACACCCTCGGAGATGTGCTGGAGCGCAACAGGATCCCTGCGGTCAACCTGGCCGCGGTCGCCACCGTGGGTGGTGGCGCCGCGATACCTCTTCTGACGCAACGGCTTTCCGAAGAACTTCGCGTTCCGGTCATCACCACGCCATTGCCGGGTCTCAACGCGGCGATCGGATCGGCCGTGATCGCCGCGCGCGGCGGGGCACCGGATGCGCCGACGGGGATGGCGGTCGCTGCCGCCGACGCACCGACCGGGCTGGCTCCGGCGGCGTGGGCGGCCGGGACTGCGGGAGCGGCCGCGACCGAATCCGCCACCGACGGCTCACCGTCGGCGACGTTCCGCGCGCTGGCCTGGTCGCAGGACGATGCGCCCGGCGCGGAGCCGGTGCCGTATTCCGGCGAGGACTACACCTTCGATTACGCCCAACAGGCGCAGGCCACCGGTATGCGCCCGATGGTCGAGTTCGAGCCGCCGGACGAGGAGACCGAACTGGTCGCCGCGCCGGTGCCCTGGTACCGGCGACCGCCGCTGCTGTTCGGTATCGCCGCGGCACTCGCGGCGGTCGCGGTCGGCGGGTTGGCGATCACCCTCACGAGCGCGGACAGCACACCGTCGACCACGACCACCCGGGTCACCAAACCCGGCGATCCCACCGAGGCTCCTGCCACGAGTGTCGTTCCGCCGCAGACGGTTACGATCACCGGCAACGACGGGGTGCCCACCGAGTCGACGATCCCGGCGACCACAACGGTCCTCCCGACGACCACGACGACACAACCCACCACGACCACTACGACGACCACGCCGTCGACCACCACAACGACGACCACAACCACCACAACGACGACCACGACCACCACAACCCCGCCGACGACCACCACCCAGCCGACGACCACGACCACGCAGCCGCCGACGACCACGACCCAACCGCCGACGACGACGACGACGCAGGCTCCGCCGACCACCACCGTCAAGCCCATCACCACCACCGTCGCTCCGCCGACGAGCCGGGAGATCCTCACCGGCGTGACATCCCCGGAGAGCTGACCCGCAGTGGCTGATTCGATTCCAGTGCAAAGCTTTTCGCCGGTCGTCCGCGAAGCAGTCAGCACCCTGGGGTCGGGGCCGGTCAAGATGCTGGTGACCGGTGGAGTCGGCACGGGCAAGAGCACGCTGCTCGGCGCGGTGCGCGATGCTCTGCGCGATGCCGGATCCGCAGTTGTGACCCGCGCGCCGGCGGACGGCGACCCTGCCTACGCCGCAGTGGTGGTCGACGACGCGCACCTGCTGCCCGCAGTCGAGCTGCAGCGCCTCGCCGAAGTAGCCGCCGATCCGTCGTCGACGGTCGTGGTGGCGGCCCAGCCGCGCGACCACGACGAGAACCTGCAGGCGCTGATGACGGCGATCGAGCGTGAGCGGCCTCGAATCGCGCTGGGGCCGACGACATCTGCCGAGATATCCCGGCGGATGACCGACCCGTCCGGCCATCCGCCGCGCACCGAATTGGTGACCAGCATTCTCGTCGCAACGGCGGGCATCCCGTTCCTGGTCGATGCGGCGCTGGCCTCCCCTCGCCCGTACTCGGCCGCGACGATCGCCCAGGCTGCGCTGTTCGCGCTCAACGACCGGCTGCGCCGGCTCAGCGAACCCGACCTCGACGCATTGCTGATCGCTTCGCTCAGCCGCGATCTCGGTGCCGCCGATCTGGCTGCAACACTTCAGGTTCCGCCCGATGAAGCCCGGGTGCTGATCGATCGGGCCCGCGCCACCGGACTGGTCGAACCCGCGCACAGTCCGCACTTCCTGCGCGGCGTGCACCGCGCCGTCGCACAGATTCTCGGCAACGCGCGCCACCACGACGTCGAGACCGCGCTGCTGCGCTCACAGATCGCGATGTCCACCCTGTCGCCGGACCTGGCGCTCCGGTTGGCCGAACACGGTGTGCGGGACGAGCAACTGGCCGAGGTCCTGCGCAGGCAGGCCGGCGCAGGACGCGCCGACCCGGCCCTGCTGCGCGCCGCAGTCGATGCCGGCGCGGTCGAACTGCGGGCACAGCTGGCCGATGCGCTGGCTCTGGCCGGCGAATCCTCGGCGGCCGCAAGCGAAGCGGACAGTCTGCTGGCGTCGGAGGATCCAGCCGAGCGGGCAGCGGCGGTCCGGGTGGCCGCCAGTGTCGCGATGCTGAACGGCAACTCGGCGCAGGCGTCCGAGCTCTTCAGCTGGCTCGGCCCCTACCCGGATGCAGCGGTGAGCGCGGCCGCGGCGATCGTGCTCGCCGGTACGGGCGATGCCGCCGGCGCCGAACGCGCGCTGGCCGTGCCGAGCGCGGGCCCTCCGACCGCGGCCTCCCGCGCTGCGCGCACTCTGGCCGAGGGGCTGCTGGCTACGTTGCAGGGCCCCTACTCGGCGGCGGCGACCAAACTCGGCGCGGCGATGGCCGCGGAGTATTCGGCGGCCCAGGTGCTCCCGGACAGCCCGGCGGCTCTGGTCACGCTGGCCGCACTGCATGGCGGTGACCCGGTCCGCGCGCGCAGCGTGATCGGTCGAGCGGTGCGCACCGACCGCGACGCCGACGAACCGCTGTACGGACATCGGCACCGACTGCTGCTCGGCTGGACCAAGATGCAGGACGGCCAATTCGCGGCGGCCGCCGCCGACATCGCCGGACTCGACGGCACGCATCGCCGGGATGCGCTGTGGACGGCGGCGCTGCGCACCGCGCTGGCCCGGCGCGGCGGCGATGCCGGAGGCCTGCAGAAGCACTGGTACGCCGCGATGGAGGTATTGGTCGAATATTCGGTCGACCTGTTCTCGTTGCTGCCGCTGGGTGAGCTGTGGGTGGCGTCGGCGCGGATCGGCCAGCAGGACCGGCTGGCGCCCGCTCTCGAGCAGGCGTTCGGGCTGCTGGAGTCGCTGGGCAATCCGCCCACCTGGTCGGTGCCGCTGCGCTGGGCCGGCGTGCACGCCGGGATCCTGGCCAGTGATCCGGCCGCGGTGGCCCCGCATGGGCAGGCGCTGACCGCCTCCGCGGCGCACAGCCCGTTCGCCAAGGCGCTGGCGGTGGCCGGCCGGACCTGGCTGCGGGTGCTCGCCGGACAGGTCGACGGCGACGAGGTCGGCGCCGCCGCCCGCGGACTGGCCCAGTTCGGCCTGACCGCCGATGCCACCCGGCTGGCCGGGCAGGCGGCGCTGCAAACCTCCGACCCCAAGGTGTCGGGACTCATGTTGCAGGTCGCCCGCGACCTGAAACTGTCGGCCGGCGACAGCGCGGGCGACGACGGCCAGCAGCTGGTGTCCGAGACGTCGGGACCTGTACCCGCCGGTGCGCGACCGGCGTCCTCCCCGCTGTCGGATCGCGAGCGCGAGGTGGCCGAGCTGCTGTTGCTGGGCATGCCCTACCGCGATATCGGCGCGCAGCTGTTCATCTCCGCGAAGACCGTCGAACACCACGTCGCCAGGATTCGTCGCCGTCTCGGCGCGGAGTCCCGCTCGGAAATGCTGTCGATGCTTCGGGCGATTCTGTCGCCGCCGAGCTGAGACCCCAGCCGCATTCGGTCCTAGTTAGGACAGCCTTTGTAGCGGCGCCAAATGCCGAGATGCAACTATGAGCTGGATTGAAGTTAAGTTACTGGTCGGTAACTTAAGCTAAGTTACCATGGGGTAACTTACGACAGGGAGGCTGTCCGTGACCGCTCTCGACTGGGGTCGACTGATCATCGGCCTGCTGGCCACCGCCATCGTGTTGGTGTTTGCCGCACGGCGCGTAATGTTCCTCACCCACCTGATCCGGTCCGGTCAGCCGATCAGCGACGAGAGCGGTCGCAAAGACAACATCCCGGACCGCATCAAAGCGCAGTTCACCGAAGTCTTCGGCCAGAAGAAGCTGCTGAAGTGGTCCATCCCCGGCATCGCCCACTTCTTCACCATGTGGGGCTTCTTCATCCTCGCGACGGTGTACCTCGAGGCCTACGGCGTCCTGTTCAACCCGGAATTCCACATCCCGATCGTCGGTAGGTGGGACGCGCTGGGCTTCCTCCAGGACTTCTTCGCCGTCGCCGTGCTGCTCGGCATCATCGTGTTCGCGATCATCCGGCTGCGCTCCGAGCCCAAGGACTACGGGCGGGATTCCCGCTTCTACGGCTCGCACACCGGCGGCGCCTGGCTGATCCTGTTCATGATCTTCCTGGTCATCCTGACCTACGCGATCTTCCGCGCCGCCTCGGTCAACGCCCTCGGCGATGCGTTCCCCTACGGCTGGGGTGCCTTCTTCTCCCACGCCCTCGCCAAGCCGCTCGCACCGCTGGGCCACACCGCCAACGAGTGGATCGAGACCATCGCGCTGATGGGCCACATCGGCGTGATGCTGGCGTTCCTGCTGATCGTGTTGCACTCCAAGCACCTGCACATCGGCCTGGCCCCGATCAACGTCACGTTCAAGCGCCTGCCCAACGGGCTGGGCCCGCTGCTGCCCGTCGAGTACAAGGGCGAGCCAATCAACTTCGAGGATCCCGCCGAGGATGCCGTGCTCGGTCGCGGCAAGATCGAGGACTTCACCTGGAAGGGCTACCTCGACTTCACCACGTGTACCGAGTGCGGTCGCTGCCAGTCGCAGTGCCCGGCGTGGAACACCGGAAAGCCGTTGTCGCCCAAGCTCGTGATCATGAACCTGCGCGACCATCTGTTCGCGAAGGCGCCGTACATCATCGGCGGCAAGCCGATCCCCAACGGTGAGAACGAGGCCGAACAGTTCGCCTCCGCCGAGGGCGGTTTCGTCGAGACCAAGCACGACGCGCACGACCACGTTCCGGAGTCGGGCTTCGAACGCGTGATGGGCTCCGGCCCGGCGCAGGCGACCCGTCCGCTGGTGGGTACCGCCGAGCAGCTCGGCGTGATCGATCCTGACGTGCTGTGGTCGTGCACCACCTGCGGCGCCTGCGTCGAGCAGTGCCCGGTGGACATCGAGCACATCGACCACATCGTCGACATGCGCCGCTACCAGGTGATGATGGAGTCGGAGTTCCCGAGCGAACTCGGCGTGCTCTACAAGAACCTTGAGGCCAAGGGCAATCCGTGGGGTCAGAACGCCAAGGAGCGCCTCACCTGGATCGACGAGGTCGAGTTCGACATCCCCGTCTACGGCAAGGACGTCGAGTCGTTCGCCGGCTTCGAGTACCTGTTCTGGGTGGGCTGCGCAGGTGCCTACGAGGATCGCGCCAAGAAGACCACCAAGGCCGTCGCCGAATTGCTGGCCGCCGCCGGTGTCAAGTTCCTGGTGCTCGGCGACGGCGAGACCTGCAACGGTGACTCGGCTCGCCGCTCCGGCAACGAGTTCCTGTTCCAGCAGCTGGCCTCGCAGAACGTCGAGACGCTGAACGATCTGTTCGAAGGCGTCGAGCGGGTGGACCGCAAGATCGTCGTGACCTGCCCGCACTGCTTCAACACGCTGGGCCGCGAATACCCGCAGGTCGGCGGCAGCTACACCGTGGTCCACCACACCCAGCTGCTCAACCGCCTGGTGCGCGACAAGAAGCTGGTCCCGGTCAAGGCGGTCGACGGCGGAGCCAACATCACCTACCACGACCCCTGCTACCTGGGCCGGCACAACAAGGTCTACGACGCGCCGCGCGAGCTGATCGGCGCCTCCGGTGTGACGCTGACCGAGATGCCGCGGCACGCCGATCGCGGCCTGTGCTGCGGCGCGGGCGGCGCGCGGATGTGGATGGAAGAGCACATCGGCAAGCGCGTCAACCACGAGCGCGTCGACGAGGCGCTGGCCCTGGACCCGGCCAAGATCGCCACCGGCTGCCCGTTCTGCCGCGTGATGATCACCGACGGTGTCGGCGACCGCGAGAAGGCCGACGAGGTCGAGGTTCTCGACGTCGCGCAGCTGCTGCTGGGCTCGCTGGATCTGAGCAGTGTCACGCTGCCGGAGAAGGGCACGGCCGCACGCGAGGCCGAGGCTGCCGCCGCTGCGGCACCGGCTGAGGCGCCTCCCGCGCCGAAGGCCGAGCCCGAGTCGGCTCCCGCCTCCGAGCCTGCCGCGGCCGCACCGTCGGCACCGGCCAAGGAAGCCGCGCCGGTCAAGGGGCTGGGCATCGCCGGCGGCGCCAAGCGCCCCGGTGCCAAGAAGGCCGCCGACGAGGCTCCTGCCGCTGAGGCTCCCGCTGCCGACGCTCCGGCCGCTCAGCCCGTCAAGGGCCTCGGCATCGCCGGCGGCGCGAAGCGACCCGGCGCCAAGAAGGCTGCAGCGCCTGCTGCCGAGGCGTCGACTGCGGCTCCCGCCGCGGAGGCACCTGCTGCCGCACCGGCTGCCGAAGCACCCGTCAAGGGGCTCGGCATCGCGTCGGGCGCCAAGCGACCCGGCGCCAAGAAGGCCGCCGCGCCTGCTGCCTCGGCACCCGCTGCTGCTCCCGCCGCTGAGGCACCTGCTGAAGCTCCCGCAGCTGAGGCACCGGCCAAGGCCGAGCCGCCGGTCAAGGGCCTCGGCATCGCCGCGGGCGCCAAGCGACCCGGCGCCAAGAAGTCGGCTCCGGCGGCACCTGCTGCCGCGGCACCGGCTGCTGCTCCTGCCGAGGCACCCGAGCCGGCCGCAGCGGCTGAACCGAAGGCCGAGGAGCCGAAAGAGGAAGCCCCGAAGGCGGAGCAGCCTCCGGTGAAGGGCCTCGGCATCGCCAGGGGCGCACGCCCACCGGGCAAGCGCTAGTCCAACGAGCCTGTAGTTATCGACACTGTTTCTCGACCTTCTCGTCGATAACTACAGCCTCGGCGACGCTCAGCCGACCTTGACCAGCTGGAAGGGCGCCTGGGTGATCTGCCCGCCCGGGCAGTCACCGTTGGAGTCGGCGGTCACCGTGCCGGTCATCGTCGCGGCATTGACCGAATAGGCGATGCGGACGGGCGCGTAGCTGCCGTCGTCGCACACCACACCGTCGGGCTTGGTCACCGTGAAGTTCCACCGGCCATCGGTGAAAGTGGCGACGCTGGTCCAGCCCACGGTGCTGGTGAGGTTGGCGGTACAGCCGTTGACGGCGGCAGGGCAACTCGACGAAGCCGTCACCACAGCGCCGTCGTCGCCGCCGCGAACGGCGTACGTGCCATTAATCAGTGCCGGATCGGCAGACGCGGAAACAGCAAATCCCAGCGCGGTAACCGCCGCTGCGGAAGCAGCGGTCATCAAAGTGCGTGCGATCTTCACGTTCATCCCTTTGTGCCGTCGGTAGTGAAGCCCCAAGTTAGCAGCCGATTCACCCGGCAATCACTGCTGCTGTTCAGCGAAATCACAGTTGTGTCCGAGGCGTCCCACAATTGAATTCGAACCGTGACTTCTCACGTCACAGCAAAGGCACAAAACGGCACACCGGAAACCAAGTTGCATACCAATGGGACACTTATCCGGTGAGTACGCACCAGTTACCGTGGCACGGCACCAGCCAGCACCCTCGGCAACGTACGTTCACGCAGTCCACCAAGCTGCAGGACGTTCTGTACGAGATCCGCGGGCCGATCCATGAGCACGCCAACCGGCTGGAGAACGAGGGTCATCGCATCCTCAAGCTCAACATCGGCAACCCCGCGCCGTTCGGCTTCGAGGCCCCCGACGTGATCATGCGCGACATGATCGCCGCGCTGCCCGACGCCCAGGGCTACTCCGACTCCAAAGGCATCCCCAGCGCCCGCCGTGCGGTGTTCACCCGCTACGAGCTCGTTGAGGGCTTCCCCCGCTTCGACATCGACGACGTCTACCTCGGCAACGGCGTCTCCGAGCTCATCACGATGACGCTGCAGGCGCTGCTCGACAACGGCGACCAGGTTCTCATCCCCGCGCCCGACTACCCGCTGTGGACGGCGTCGACCGCACTGGCCGGCGGCACCCCGTGCACTACCTGTGCGACGAGACCAACGGCTGGATGCCCGACGTCGCCGACCTGGAATCCAAAATCACCGATCGCACTAAGGCGCTCGTGGTGATCAACCCGAACAACCCCACCGGCGCGGTCTACAGCCGTGAAGTCCTCGAGCAGATGGTCGAATTGGCGCGCAAGCATCAACTGCTGCTGCTCGCCGACGAGATCTACGACAAGATCCTCTACGACGAGGCGAAGCACATCAGCCTGGCCACGCTGGCGCCGGATCTGCTGACGTTGACGTTCAACGGGTTGTCCAAGGCCTACCGGGTGGCCGGCTACCGGTCGGGCTGGCTGATCATCACCGGCCCCAAGGAACACGCCAGCAGCTTCATCGAAGGCATCAGTCTGCTGGCCAACATGCGCCTGTGCCCGAATGTGCCTGCGCAGCATGCCATTCAGGTGGCCCTGGGCGGTCACCAGAGCATCGACGATCTGGTCCTGCCGGGCGGACGCCTGCTGGAGCAGCGTGACGTGGCCTGGAGCAAGCTCAACGAGATTCCCGGGGTGTCCTGCGTCAAGCCCACCGGTGCGCTGTACGCGTTCCCGCGGCTCGATCCTGAGGTCCATGACATCCACGACGACGAGCAGTTGGTGCTGGATCTTCTTCTGCAGGAGAAGATCCTGGTCACCCAGGGCACCGGCTTCAACTGGCCGGCACCAGATCACCTGCGGATCGTGACTCTGCCGTGGGCGCGCGACCTGAGTAACGCCATCGAACGGCTAGGCAACTTTCTGGCCGGTTACCGGCAGTAGCTCGCGGCGGCGCCGTCGGCGCAGTTTGGCCTTCGCCAGCGCAAAGATGAACGCGGGGTGGAGAAGTCGAGCCGGTGGGTCGAGGAAGTTGTTGATCCTGAAGAACTTCTCGGCGACGACGGCATCGTACGAACACACCTGCAGCACCCAGTCGGTGGCCCGGTTCGCCGCTCGGGTCGCGAGGGTACGACGGCCCTCGACCTGCGGGAAGGCCAAGTCGGCCCCGGCCGCCATCTGCCACGCCACCGCAATGGATTTCGCGGCTTTCCGAAAGTATCGCAGCGGCAGATCGTCGGCGCCCGAGCGCAGGCAGTCCCGCAGGGCCATCGCGTCCAGCGCCCCCACCGTCATCCCCTGCCCGTAGACAGGGTTGAAGCTGCAGATCGCGTCGCCGCACACCACCAGGCCGGCCGGGAAGCGCTGCAGCTGGTCGTAGCGCCGCCACTGGCTCCAGGGCATGCGGTGCCGGATTACCTCACCCAGCGGCTCTGCCCCGCTCACGGCAGTCCAAACATGTTGTGGCGCATAGCTGTAGGCGAAGTCCAACATTCCGGCACGGTGGCACGGCGGTTCGTTGCCGAGCATGCCCCAGACAGTGAACATCCACTGGTTGTTCTCATAGCTGGACAAGAACAATCCGCTGGGCCGGTCCGGGGCGGCACCGATCACCACCACCTGCTCGACGAGTCCGGGCGGAATGCGCAACAACTGGCTGACGTAGGTGGTGCGCACGACGATGCGGTCTTCCGACGGACGGTGATATCCCAGCCCTTCCAGGAGCGTCGGCGTCCGCGATCCGCGGCCCATGGCGTCGACGACCAGGTCTGCCATCAGCCGCCGCTCGGTGCCGCCGTCGTGGTCGGCCGTCTGCACCCCGGTGACGCGGGTCCGGTCGGGCGTCGACATCAGGTCGACGACGTCGTGGCCCTCCAGAATCGTCACGTTGGGCACGGCCCGCAGCCGGCGCCGAACGTGATACTCCAGGAACGGTCTACTGGACAGGTACATCGCCGACCCGGGCTGCTGCGAGAGACCGGACCTGACCACGGTATGACCGCCGAACGACACATAGATCTTCGAGAAGTCCCCGTCGTCGAGGGAGACTCCCCCGGCGTCGACGAGCTCCTTGAGGAACCCCGAGAACAGCTCGTCGACGATCTGGCCGCCGCGTCCGAGGAGGGCATGGACGTGCCTGCCCTGCGGGATACCGCGCCGGTTGACCGGCTCGTCGGGCAGTTCGTCGCGGTCGACCACCGTGACGGTTCGATAGAAATCGCTCAGTACCTTCGCGGCCAGCAGGCCGCTCATGCTGGCACCCAGAACAATGGCATGGTCCCCTACGACGGCCATCCGCTCCTCCTCGCCCCTGGTCACCTGAGCATGAGTCGCGTCGCGGAAGCGACTTAGCGTAGTGGGCTACTCGACTTCGTCGACTCCGCCGCGGTGAGGTCCACCAGCTCATCCCCAATCAACGCCTCTACCCTGTCCGGGTGGCGCATTCGCATTCGCACACCGGCCCGGCGCCGCTGAGTCCTCTGGCGGCCCGCATCGTCGTGATCGCGCTGGCCGTGATCGGTCTGGCGGTGGTGATCGGCGCGGCGCTGCTGTGGCCGAGCGGGTCGAAGGCGGACATACCGCTGCCGTTCCAGAACAGCGCGGGCGGCGCGGTCACCACCGAGGGCGGTCACGTGACGTCCAGCAGCCTGGCCGACTGCGGCAGCCCGTCGGCAGGTCAGGTGCTCACCGCGGCCCCGACGCCCGGCGTCGCGGGCAGCGGCAGCTGCGTGCAGACGGTAGTGGCGATCGACAGCGGACCCAACCGGGGTGCGTCGACGATGCTGGAGTTCTCGCCCGGCCCGGGTCAGCCAAACCTGTTGGCAGGCGATTCGATTCGGATCTTCCGGCAGGTAGACCAGCAGGGCGCGACCAGCTACGGGTTCTACGACTACGAGCGCACCTGGCCGCTGATCGCCCTGGCGGCGGTGTTCGCGATCGTGATCGTGGCGGTCGCCCGCTGGCGCGGGCTGCGCGCCCTCGTCGGGATCGTCGTGGCCTTCGTGGTTCTGGTGATGTTCCTGCTTCCGGCCTTGAGGGACGGCGCCCCCGCGGTGCCGCTGGCTCTGGTGGCCTCGGCGGCGATCCTCTACGCCGTCATCTACTTGGCACACGGCATCAGCCTGCGTACCAGTGCCGCTCTGCTCGGCACGTTGACCGCGATGTTGTTGGCCGGCGGCTTATCCTGGGCGGCAATCGAACTCGCGCACCTGACCGGGCTTTCGGAGGACCAGAACAACGAGGTTGCGGCGTACATGGGGCACGTGTCCATTCAGGGCTTGCTGCTGGCCGGGTTCATCATCGGCTCCCTGGGTGTGCTCAACGACGTGACGATCACCCAGGCGTCGGCGGTGTTCGAGCTCGCCCACTCAGGCCATGGTTCCCGCAAGCAGATCTTCGTGAGCGCCATGCGGATCGGCAGCGACCACATCGCCAGCACGGTGTACACCCTGGTGCTGGCCTACGCCGGCAGCTCACTGCCGCTGCTGCTGTTGTTCAGTGTGGCCAACCGCTCGCTGTCGGATGTGCTGACAAGTGAGAGTGTGGCGATCGAGATCGCGCGTTCGGCGGTCGGCGGTATCGCGCTGGCGTTGTCGGTGCCGCTGACCACCGCGATCGCCGCGGTATTGGCTACCCCTGGTCCAGCAGTTTCATCAGATAGCCGCCATAGCCCGACTTGACCAGCGCCGCCGCGCGTTTGGCCAGCTGTTCGTCGTCGATAAACCCCATGCGCCAGGCCACCTCTTCGGGACAGGACACCTTGAGCCCTTGGCGGTACTCGATGGTGCGCACGAAATCGCTTGCGTCCAAGAGTGAATCGAAGGTGCCGGTGTCCAACCATGCGCTGCCGCGGGGCAGCACCTCGACCGTCAACCGGCCCTGGTCCAGGTAGGTCTGGTTGACCTCGGTGATCTCCAGCTCGCCGCGCGGCGACGGCCGCAGCCCGCGGGCGATCTCGATGACGTCGTTGTCGTAGAAGTACAGCCCTGGCACGGCGTAGCTCGACTTCGGTTTGGCCGGCTTCTCCTCCAACGACAGCGCGGTGCCGTCGGCGGCGAATTCGACGACGCCGTAGGCGGTCGGGTCGGCCACCCGGTAGGCGAAGATAGCCGCGCCCTGCAGGTTTCGGAATCGGTTGAGGCTGGTGCCGACACCGGGTCCGTAGAAGATGTTGTCGCCCAGCACAAGTGCGACGGGTCCTGTGCCGATGTGCTCGGCGCCGATCAGGAATGCCTGGGCGAGCCCCTCGGGCCGGTCCTGCACGGCGTAGCTGATGGTGACGCCGAGTTGGGAGCCGTCGCCGAGTAGGCGGTGGAACGCCGGGGCGTCGTGGCCGGTGGTGATCACCAGGATGTCGCGGATGCCCGCCATCAACAGCGTGGACAGCGGGTAGTAGATCATCGGCTTGTCGTAGACGGGCAGCAGCTGCTTACTGACACCTTGAGTGATCGGATACAGCCGCGTCCCCGACCCACCGGCCAGGATGATCCCGCGCAAGTCGGTCAGACCTGCAGGTCTTCGTCGGACATCTCGGTGGCCGCCAGAGCGGCTGCCAGGTCGTCGTGGCGGAACACCGAGGTGACGTGGTCGTGCACCACCCGGAACGCCGCGGCCGTATTGCCCACCTCGGACGGGTCGGTATTCGAGGTCAGCCGCTCTTGCACGACGACGACGCCGTCGCGGTAGTAGATCTGGCCCACCTCGACTTTCGCCGCCACGCGCTGCGCCCAGTCCCTCAGCGCGGCATGGCCCTGCGCGGCGCCGTCGGCGTCACCGATCTCGATGTCGTCGCTGGACAGCGAGATCAGCGTGTCCAGGTCGGAGGTGCTCAACGCGTCGTGCCAGGCCAGCACGGTGGCGATCTCTGAAGTGCTCATTTGGCTAAAACTACCGGTCTAGAAGGGCGTGCGTGCCAGCCAGGTGTCCCAGACACCTGCGTCGCCGAAGACCTCCAGGCCTTGCTCGGCGGCGGTGCGACGGCGCACGACGGCCAGCAGCAGGTCGCGCGCCGGGCCGCGCAGCGCGACCGTGGCCTTGCCGTGGCCCTGTTCGACGGCGATGCCGTCCAGACGGCCGAGGATGGTCCACTCGCCCGCTTCACCGAGTCCGGGGTCGGTGGCATGCAGATGTATCGACTGCCCGTCACCCAGCGGCCGGTCGCCGCCGGCCGGTCCCTCCTCGTCAGCCTGGATCTCGACGCGTTCCAACCATTCGGTGATGGCGTCGGCGGCCAGGGCGGGATCGACGGTGTAGTCGACGCCCAACGCGATGGCGGCGTCGGCGCGATGAACCACCGCCTCGTGCAGGCGCCGCCGGATCCACCACGCGGCCGGCCGCGGGCCCAGGAATGTCCACACCGGGGTCTCGGCGCCGGTGGCGGCAACGGCGTCGAGGAGTTGCTGCGCGCCGGCCTGCAGCCAGGCGATCTCGTTGTCCCGGCCGGCCGGGGGCTTGCCCCTTCGACGGTGCGCGGGTCGATGAAGTCCATCGACTGCTCGGCGACGATCTGGCCGCACCAGCGGTCGCCGCGTCCGACGTGGCGCATCAACTGCTCGAGCGTCCATTCCGGGCAGGTCGGCACCGGGATCGACAGGTCGGCGTCACGGAGAAGGTCGGCGAGCGCAGCGTTTTCGGCAATCAGGGCTGTTGCGAAGTCCACGAAGAAAAACTTACGTCAACGCCGGGCGGCCCAAGGCGTAAACCTTCCATCCCGCCGCTGTCCAGCGTGCGGTGTCCAGGCAATTGCGGCCGTCGACAACAACTCTGGCCCGCACTGTCTGGGCCAGCTCGTCGGGATCGATGTCGACGAACTCCTGCCATTCGGTGAGCAGCAGGACCGCGTCGGCGCGGTCGCAGGCCTCTAAGGCGGAGGTCGAATAGTTCAGCGTCGGGAACAGGCGCTGGGAGTTCTCCATCGCCTTGGGGTCGTACACGTTCACTGTGGCGCCGTTGAGCTGCAACAGGCCGGCGACGTTGAGGGCCGGGGAATCCCGGACGTCGTCGGAATCGGGCTTGAACGCGGCCCCGAGCACGGCGACGTTGGCGCCGAGCAGCGATCCCCCGCATGCGGTGGTGGCCAGCTCGACCATGCGGGTGCGGCGGCGCATGTTGATGCTGTCCACCTCGCGCAGGAAGGTCAACGCGTGGTTGGCGCCGAGCTCGCCGGCGCGGGCCATGAAGGCGCGGATGTCCTTGGGTAGGCAGCCGCCACCGAAACCCAGTCCCGCGTTGAGGAATCGCCGGCCGATGCGCGGGTCGTGTCCCAGCGCGTCGGCCAGGACGCGAACGTCGGCGCCGGCCGCCTCGCACACCTCGGAGATCGCGTTGATGAACGAGATCTTGGTGGCCAGAAAGGCATTGGCGGAGACCTTGACCAGCTCTGCGGTCTGCAGGTCGGTCAGCAGGAACGGCACATCCTCGGCGAGCAGGGATGCGTACATCTCCCGCAGCACCGCCTCAGCGCGTCGCGAATCAGGTTGTACACCAACGACGATGCGATCCGGATGCAGGGTGTCCTGCACCGCGAAGCCCTCGCGGAGGAACTCGGGGTTCCAGGCGATTTCGACGTCAACGCCGTCGGCTGCCAGCGCCTGGGCACGCCGGCCCAGCGCGGCCGCCGTCCCCACCGGAACCGTTGATTTGCCGACGATTACGGACGGCCGAGTCAGCCGCGGCACCAATTGGTCGATGACGGCGTTGACGTGGCGCAGATCGGCGCCGTATTCGCCCTTCTTCTGCGGAGTTCCGACGCCCAGGAAGTGCACGTCGGCGAAGTCGGCTGCCACGTCGTAGTCGGTGGTGAACTGCAGGCGACCGGCAGAGAGGTTGTCCTGCAACATCTTTGACAGGCCAGGCTCATAGAACGGGATCTCCCCGGAGGACAGTTTCGCGATCTTGCCGGGGTCGATGTCGATCCCGACGACGTCGTGGCCGAGCGCGGCCATTCCGGCGGCGTGAGTCGCGCCCAGATACCCGGTGCCAAAGACAGTGCAACGCATACTGCCTCTGTACGCAGCCCCGATGATGGGACCGCATCGCGACACTGAGCGCGAGGCTAACGCCCGGTGAACTCGGGTGTCAGTGACCGAAACTCGGGAACGGCCACAGCGGGCTTTGCGATCCCCGACCGCTGCGCGATCCACCGGAATCACCCGAGCGTGAACCACCGTCGGACCCAGAACTCGAGCCTGAGCCTGAACCTGAACCGCCGCCGTAGGCGCCCGAGCCGCCCGAGCCGTAGCCGCCCGAGCCACCAGCGGCTGGAGGCGGATTGCTCGGCGCTTCCGCGACCGGCGCCTGCGGCTGCTGCGAAGGCGGCTGCTGCTGCGTCGGCGGGGTCGACGGAGTCGACGGCTGTGAGGGAGGCGACGACGGGTACGTCGGCGGCGACGAGGGATACGACGGATAGTTCGGGGACGAGGGATACGTCGGGTAGTCCCGCGGCCGCGGCGGCCGCAGGAACGGCGGCAGAATCGGTGCCGGCAACACGATGATCGGCGGCGGCAGGATCGGAGCCGGGATCACCGGGGCGATCGGAGCCGGCGCGGGCGCCGGGGCCTCCGGAACGGGGGCGGGGGCCTCGGGAGCGGGCGCCGGGGCGGCCGGGGCCGGTGCCGGGCCTGCGGCGCCGGGGTCACGAAGACGGTCCGGGGGGCCTGCTGCACCACCGGGATCGGCTCCTGGATGGTGTCGGGCACCGAGGGGGCCGACGGCGGGGCCGGCGGCGCGGCCTGCTCGACGGCGGGCCCGGCCGGTTGGCTGCTGGGCACGATCACGGCCTCGGCCGGGCTGGGTCGCTGATCGACGGTCGGTCGGATGCTGACCGCCAGCGAGATGACGAGCGCCACCACACCGACCACGAAGATCGATGTCAGCGCGCTACCGACCAGCAGGAACGGCTTGCGTCCGGAGTCCTCGGGGGCGAAGTCGAGTTCCTCGGGAACCGAGTCGTACGGCACCGAGTCGTAGCCGAGGTCGCCGTCCATCTCGTCGAGCACTTCGCTGTAGCCGAGGGGCGCCATATAGCCCGCGGCGGCCATCTGGGTGCCGGCTTCCGACATCTCGGTGTTCGCGCCGGCCGCGTACACACCGGCCGCCGGGTAGACCTTGCCCGCGGTGGTGCCATCGGGATCCTGGGCGTAGGCCAGGCCGACGGTGGACGCGTCGTAGCGCGGCGCCGTTGCGGACGCCAGTGCGGCGCCGCGGGCCAGCGCGAGTTCGGCTTCGTCGGGAGCGTGCACCGGCAGCACTGTGCCCAGTGCGAGCTGCGATTTGACCGCCGCGACGTCGACGCCGGAACCGAGCACGAAAACACCCTGCGGTGGTTCGGCGATGGCCTCCAGACCGGCGATCATCCGCTGCAGTTCGGCGACCGCGTCCTGAGCGTGCAGGTGCTCGGTCTGCACCTTGACGATGTCGCCGGTCGCGGTGTCGACCACCGAGACGGTGGCGGTGTCGCGCTCCAGGAACATCAAGGCCGTGCGGTCGTAGCCGACGGTCTGGCCGACGGCCTGCGCCAGCGCACCGGCGGCATGCAGTTCGGACACCAGGACGACGTCGTCGATCTTGCGGGCCGCGAGGGCATCGCGCAGTCCGGCCGCCGCGGCATGGTCGGTCCACGTGACGCCGGTCGACACCAGACGGTGTCCGCCTTCGGCGGCGCTTTCCCGGGTACCGAGAATGGCCGCGACCACTTGATCGGCCGCGGTTGCTGCACCTTCGCCGGTCTGGATGTCGAAGGCATCGTGATCGACGGTCACGCCGTCGGCTTTCTCGCCTTCGACCAGCACCATGCGCACCGTCGTTGGCGTCATGGACACACCGAGTGCGATGTCCACTACCCCTCCAAGGTTGTTTGCTGGATCTCCCCGACCCGTTACTGCGCTCCACCTGGCTAGAGCCGCTCAACCGTAAAGTTCATCGCCGCAGCTAGCGGCGCTGTTACAGCCAAACGGATTAGCTGGTGGGCGGTGCCTGACCCTGGAGCTCCGAGGTTACGCGCCTGCCTCGGACTGAAGAAAGTTCTGATACGAACGCGACGGAGTCGGTCCGCGTTGACCCTGGTACTTGGAGCCGACGCTGGCGCTGCCGTACGGATTCTCGGCGGGGCTGGTCAGGCGCAGCAGGCAGAGCTGGCCGATCTTCATGCCGGGCCAGAGCGTGATGGGCAGGTTAGCGACGTTCGACAGTTCCAGCGTGATGTGCCCGGAGAACCCGGGGTCGATGAAGCCCGCGGTGGAGTGGGTCAGCAGGCCGAGACGGCCGAGTGACGACTTGCCTTCCAGGCGACCGGCGAGATCGTCGGGCAGGGTGCAGCACTCCAGCGTCGAGCCGAGGACGAACTCGCCGGGATGCAGGACGAACGGCTCACCTTTGTCGGGCTCGACCAGGCTGGTGAGCTCGTCCTGCTGCTTGGCGGGGTCGATATGGGTGTAGCGGGTGTTGTTGAACACCCGGAACAGGCTGTCCAGCCGGACATCGACGCTCGACGGTTGCACCAGGGCGTCGTCGAAAGGGTCGATGCCCAGTCGACCGTCGGCGATGGCGGCGCGGATATCACGATCGGAGAGCAGCACGCGACGAGCGTAGCGGCGGATCAGTTGATCGTGATGGTGACCACGTTCGGCGGCAACGAATTGTTGAGAATGAGGACCGAACTCTGGCCATTCACGTCGTCGTAGGGGAAGCCGTAGTTCTTCCCGTCCAGGCCGAGCTGGTGAAAGACCTTCGCATAGGAGTTGTACTTCGTGCCGGCGGGGTAGTACGCCGCGACATCGCCCCACTTGTCCGGCGAGGCGGCGACCCCGCGGTTGAAGGCGGCGTCGAGTTGGGCGAGGAAGGCGCCCTGCTCGTGGGTGCCGACAAAGGGCCCATCACCGGCGAAGACCTGCGCTGTCGTCGGCTTGTCCATCAGGTAGCTTCCCGAGACTCCCGCCGGGTTGAGGGCGATGACGGTGTAGGCGAACTGGTTGTTGGCGTCCACCTGGCCGGTCACGGTGTAGCTGCCTGGCGAGGTGAACGTGAACGGCTCGGTCTTGTACTTGGTCCAGAAGTCGTTGACCGGTTCGTCGAGGTACTGCGCCAGCGCCCCGGGCTGCACGGACCGAGGCGAGGCGATGCGTAGCGGATTGCCGTGGCCGTCGTTGATGACGAGCTGCTGGAATTCGGTCGGTACCGAGTTCTGATAGGTAGTGAACACCTGGTTCCGCGTGGCGGTGGTACCGCGGGTGTCGGAGAAGGAGCCCTGGGCGAGGGTGAAGCTCAGCGGCAGCCCGAACTGGTCCACCTGGGTGGTGTTGCCACCGAAGGGCACACCGCCATATTGGAAGGTGAACTCGAACCAGTCGTAGACGGTGCCGTAGTTGGGATTGGTGACGCCGACGGGGTCGGGCACCGTCCAGCCCGAATTGTCTTGGCTGATACCGATATACAGCGGTTGAGCGACCGACACGTAGATCCTGGCACCCTGCAAGTCCGGCGGCATCCGCAGGTTAGCGGCCTGGCCGAGGGTGTAGGACATGTTCGCGTAGTTCACCCCGTCCTTGACCAAGTGGCCTGGCGCATCGGCGTCGTCGTGGTTGATCGCGTGCGTCGTTCCGTTCTGGTCCACCCAGGCCCAGTGATCCTTGGAGGTCTGGCCGAGGACCGTGACGTAGATCTGCCCGCTGTCGTACGACGAGTTGTTGACGAAGTCGACCGGGAATGTGCCTGCGTTGTACGGCGCGACGGACACGGTGACGGTGCCGGACGCGTTGTGACCGCTGGACCCGACTAGGCCGAATGTCAGGAGGTTGACCAGGCCGGCGAGGCCGTGGATGTGCGGGCCGCTCCAGAAGTCGGAGGTGGTCACCTGGAAGGTGTCGGTGTAGGGATCGGTGCCGTTCCAGTCGCCGGGGGCGGTGTAGGCCGCCTGGGAGCCGGAGACCGTGAGGGTGCCACCGTTGGTGCCAGCGCCGTGGACCGCATAGGTCAGTCGCCGCCCGTCGGTATCGACGCCCCCGAGCGGGAACGGGTCACTGGTCTCGCCGGGATCGAGTGCTTCGGATCTGATCTGCGGCGGGAACGTCGGAGTGACGGCTTCAAACGTGCGTTGGTACCAATTACGTTGGGCTGCTTGGACAGAACGGCGCACGTCGACGGTGGGCACCGGTTTGACGCGGACAGGGGCGGTGCTGGTTTTCGACGGGGCCGATGTAGGGCGCCCGGCAGTGCGGGCGCTGGACGCCGTTGCCCGCCCGTGCGTGGACGATGAATTGCCGGCCGGGTCAGAGTTCGCGGTCTCGGCATGACCAGTCGCGGGGTTGGCCAGCAGCGCGATGCCGATGCCGGCGGCCACGGCGGATGCTCCGACCCAACCAACGTGCGCGGCATACTTCATCAAGGTTCCGTTCGACGTAGCTGGCTGCGCCATACTATGCCGGTAGCTGGACCCATCGCAGCCGATTGGCAGCGATTCAGCCGATCCTTACCCGACGCTCAGCACTTTGCTATATCGGCCGCGCCGTCCCTTGTCACACCGCAGTTGCCCGCAGTGCTAACGTCTGTGTCCATCGCCGATGTAGTTCAATGGCAGAACATCAGCTTCCCAAGCTGAATACGCGGGTTCGATTCCCGTCATCGGCTCCACGAAAACCGAGGTCAGAAGGATATCGATATTGTCCTCTCATGGCCGAACTTCATATTTGACCGTGGATTGACCGTCGCGCAGCGGGACACGCGGTGCGTTGAGCTTTGCTGACCCCAACCGAGTCGGCATCACGCGTTACTCTTGCGCGATCGTTCTGCTACGCGACGGTTAGGGGGTCTGCGTGACAAAATCCGTCGGCCTGACCGCCGCGCGCGGCGAGGTCGCAGTGACGGCATCGATGGAGAAGTTGCAAGATGCCTATCTTGGAGCGATTGCCGCAGCGGCTGGGTGCGAGCTATCTAAGCCAGAGCCCGATCCTAGTCTCGACTGGACTATCGGCCACAAATCGAAAAAACACACACGGGCAAGAACTGCCAAAATTGACGTCGCACTGAAATGCACTTACCAAACAGGCCCTGGCGACAATGGGGAGTTCTCCTTTACGATCAAGAACGATCACTTGGGAGTGTTAGCCGAGCCATTACTCTACTATCCTCGATTGTTGCTTGTCATGGTGGTACCAAAAGACGTTGATGCATGGGTGTGGTCCCGGTCAAACTGGATGATTATGCGGCACTCGATGTATTGGGTAAATCTTCGTGGTGTTTCCGCTAGCGGCAAGGAAAGAACCAACGTCCGCGTTCCTTACAAGCAACGATTCGATGCGCCTGAGTTGTGCCGGATCTTACATCTTGTGGGTTCAGGTGGTGCGCCGTGAATCTCAATGACATTCTCGCCGATGAAATCGATGCGATTCAGCCCGCCGACCTTGAAGCAGTCCTGCGCTCTCTAGGTTGGAAAGCCGAGGGTGGAATACCGAGTCTGGCCAGCCAATGGTTGAAAACCGATGACCCACATGAGCCCAGCGTCCTAGTTCCGCTAAATCGCCAGCTCGCAGACTACAGAATTCGATTGTGGGAAGCGTTAACGGAGCTTGAGCGAATTCATGGCGACCAAGGCGACATGATCATCACGAATCTTCTTCTGCCTGGACTTGATGAAGTTACTAATCAAAAAGAAGAGCGCACAATCGCCGGATCAATTCCATGGACCGCCGGCGAAAAACAGATCACTGCGTTTCGAGAGATTCTTGTCGCTTCGGCGAAAGCTTCTGAGGTCAAGGAGAGGTACTACGGCAAGAAACGTCGCAGTATCGCAATCCGCTATCTATCTCAAGTGCGGATGGGCCAAACAAAAGTTGGAAGCTACGTTATCACCGCCCTATCGCCGGTCGGCGCCATCCCAATCGTGGAGCAGAAAGAACAGTATGGGGAGAGCCTTGGCATTACGGGACGCCAGGTCATCGAGACATTGGCCAAGAGTCTAGAAACCCTCCGAACTTCAACCGTCGAATTCAACACCAAGAAGAACGACGCAGTTTTTGAAGAAGCAGTCACATCTGGAGTGTCGCTTGATCTCGTCAGAGCAGTGGCGAAGAATCTTGGTAACGCCGAATCGGCGGCAACTACGATTCAATGGACCTCCAGAATCCAGGCTCCGCAAATCACCGCTGAAATTGTTTTCGATCGATCCCACGCACCGGCCTTAACCTCCGCCATTGCCAAGCTCACCGAGGTTGTGAAGAACCGGCAAGCGACAATCATCGGGCGGGTCACCGGTCTCAACCGCTACGAACCTGGATCTCGCGGGACCGTCGTGCTTAACGTGCTGGACGGCCCACCCGACATCGATCTGGAATTCGTTTCTCTTGTTTTGGACGATACGTACGACCAGGCGATCGAGTTCCATCGTGCGGGCCAACTGGTCCGCGTCGCGGGCGAGCTGAGCCGTGACGGCCGAGTTTGGGAATTGACGAACGTCACCAGCCTTCAACTGATGACCACCAACGAGATCACCGACCTGGTCGGTAAATTCGAAGAGGAAGTCAAAAGACTTAGCGAGCCAGATGCCAACCTTGATCTCGAAGAGGGCGACGCCGACGCCGGTGACGACGACGTTGAAGATAATGACGAGGGCACCGAAGAACCACCCTTTTAGCTTTGGCGGCGCATCGGCACAACGTTCGGCGCGTCGACCGGTCGGCTCATCGCTTCGAGCGCGGCCATTGTTTCGGCGTGATCGTCATCGAACAAGTGCGTGTAGACGGCCAAAGTGGTCGTCACCTTCGCATGACCCATGAAGCGCGAAAGCTGCAACGGCGGAATCCCGGCCGCAACGCACAAACTCGCGTAGGTGTGGCGTAACGCGTGGAACTTGAGCGCCGGCGGCAACACCTGATCTTCCCCGCCAAGGCGGTTGGCGCGCGCAACAGCGGGACGGAACACCGCTTTGTAGAACGTCTGGTGGCGGTAGGGCTGCGACCAATCCAACACCAGCCGGTCGGCCGCTTCATCGGCCGACAAACCCGCCAGCGCATCGACGGCGGTCGGTGCGATCCGGTTGCCGTCAGCATCGACCGAACGCCGACCGGTCGGTTTGGCCGCTTTGAGCGTCACCGAGCAAAACAGCGGCGCGCTCGGATCGTCGCGGCGTGGATGGTCTGCCAGGTAGTCGCGAAGCATCGCAGTCGTCCCGGCCGTCATCGGAACGCGCCGCCGTGAGCCTTTCGTTTTCGGGGAGCCGTAGACCAACGCACCGTCAATCGTGATGACGGTCCGCTCGATGTGCAGAACACCCGGTTTGGCCGCAGCGTTGGGGTTGATCGGCGCGTCGGGTAGCTCCACGTCGCCCACCTGCAAACCGGCCAACTCGGCAGCGCGCACGCCACACCACGCAGCGAGGTGCACCAACACCGCACACGGGCAGGACGTCGCGTCGACCAGCGCCGAGACTTGCGCAGCGGTGAGGAACATATCGGGACGGGCTCGCGCTCATCGCGGGTCAAACGGGCGCTGCCCACCAAAGTCGTTTCCGGTTCCGTACGTCAGAACATACGTGCCGGTCGGGTTGGCCCGAACGGCAACTACACCGGCGTCACGGCCGGGGTCGAACTCAAACCCAAACGCGGACGGTCGCGCTACTACGTCGGTGTCAGCGCCGGTCGGCGCGTCTCCCGTTGACCTCCCATGCCAATGACGTGCGCATGTCGTCGCAGCCCGCCAGGGCGGTGACGACATGACGTGCTGACGCGTAGCGGTTTAGTGTCCGCGTTTACCTTCGAAACGCTCCGGGCGCGTCGGCGGTCGGTCACCGGATTGCGGCGAAACAACGATTGAACTGCGACCCATTTCCGGCCGTGTTGGTGCGTCGCCAGATTTCACGGTCACCTCAAGCCACGTTCCGGCCGAAACGGGCGGATTGTCTGGCAACGTGAGATTTCCCTCGTCGTCGCATTCGGGGAAACCCGCGCCCTCTACGGGCCGCGATCCGCGTCTCGTCAACTTCACCTAATACTTCATGCCGGAAAGCCTATGCGCACCGCCGCACGCCTATTCCGTGCTGTCATCGTCTTCGTCTGCATCGGCTTACGCTTCCCGTTCGTCTTCGTCGTCTTCATTGGTGTCGGTTTCGTCGTCGTCCTGCTCGTTGTCGTCTTCGTCCTCGGTGTCGTCGGTCTCGTCGGTGTCGGACTCGTCTTCATCGTCCCGGCCCTCCTCGTCGTCTTCGTCGGGCTGGGGGCCGACGAGCAAACCGGTATCCCAGATTTCCTCGTACTTGGCCCGCAACACGTCACCCGCAGTCGGTGGCATCGGCGTCAGAACCGTTGTGGTGCGTCCAATGCTGTTGAGTGAAGTTCCTAGAGTCAGCACGGTTTCGTCGTCGGTCAGCAGAATCCGGTCGTGAAGTTCGGTAGATGACCGCATCTCTATGCGTCGGGCAAGGCTTGGACTATCTAGGTACGTTTGCATAGCCGCGATCTCCGAAGCGTTGTGCTTGCCGGTCACCAGAAGCCTTGTAAGACGGGTGCTTTGAATGATCCGGTGCAGGCCATCCACTTTCAAATACGGATCGACTAGCAGGCCCTCGCCAGCTTCGGCGAGTTGACCAACCAACAGCGGATACGCGAGTGGATCGTTACTTTCGAGGACCACCACGCTCACGTCAGCTTGGGTGACGTCGTCTATTTCGTGATCGCGGAGCAAGGCTCGGCCAAGCTGGGTGAGCCGCAGGCCCGCTTTGTCCGAGATGGTGACCTCCTCAAGCCACGTAAGACGGATCAGGTGGGCGATGACCGTTTCGGCCTCTTTCACCAGTTCTTGCCGCGTAGTGGGTTGGGTCAGATGCCGACCCAACGTCGCCCCTAGGCTTTCCTGAATGCTGCGCATTTGAGCGCTGAGCGTTGTGTCCAATATCCGCTGGAAGGCGCCACCGGGTCGATACAAGTCTCCAAGACCGGCGAAAGCGCCAGTATTCAAATTGCCGATACCTCCGAGGCCGGCCAACGGCGGATCAACCTTCACCGTTCGGTATTCGGCTTTCGCTGGCTCGGGGTAGTTGCGCCACAACATCACTTCTCGCGCTGTCGGGTTGTAGGAGCTTCCGTTGCACGCTGAAACGAACGCGAGTAACCGATATTGCTCATCGGACAGGATGTTCACACGACAATCCTGTCACTTTGCTTTGAAAGCGCGCCAACGACTTCGTCCAAACGCGTCCTTTACCGCATGGTCGACGATCCCTCAGAGCCAGGCGCGTAGGCCTGACCCGCCAGAGCGGTGTCAGCGGTACCGCCGAGACAGGAAGACGGTCTACTCGACGTTCGACCGTGTTTGCTGCACGTGACCGTCGTTTGACCGCGAGCAGCGGGTTAGCAACTGCTCTCAACGCTTCGCAGCGATTGGCGACGGTTCGGCGATGGCGCTGCTGATCTGAGAGGATTGCGCACTGTCGCGACCTATTGCGATCCTACGGCGCACCGCAATTCGTGTCCGAGCAAATTCCCAAGCTGATTACGCGGGTTCGATTCCCGTCATCGGCTCCATGCGAGCGGCGACTACGCCGTTCAGTTCGCGATCTGCGCCCCGTCCGGAAAATCCGTCGAGCGCGACAATTCGGCCCACGCCGCAATCTCCTGGTCAACCGCAGCGCGCCCATTCGTCACCAGTCGCAGGGCGTCGGAGCCGAGGATGAGGTGTGCGGGCGGATTTGGGGAGTCGATCACCGTCAAGAGGGCGCGACCGGCCTTCACCGGATCACCAAGCTGATTGCCGCTGGCCGCGATTCGGTTCGCGCGCACGGGATCCATGAGCGCGTCGTAGTCGCTGATGCTGCGCTGCGTCCGCACCATCGACCGGCCCGCCCAATCGGTGCGGAAGGAGCCGGGCTCGACGGCGGTGACGTGGATCCCGAGTGCCTTGACCTCTTTGCCGACGGTTTCGAGGATGCCTTCGAGGGCGTACTTGCTGCCGTGGTAGTACGCCAATCCCGGAACGGTCATCAACCCACCCATCGAGGTGACGCCGAAGATGTGCCCCGCGCGACGTCGACGCATGTGCGGTAGCACCGCCTTGATGGTCGCAACCGCCCCAAACACGTTGGCGTCGAACTGCGCTCGCAGTTCAGCCATGGAGGACTCTTCGAAGACCCCTTCGTGCCCGTAGCCGGCATTGGCGATCGCGACATCGATGGGCCCGACGGTGGACTCGACGTCGTCGACGACGGCGAATACGGCGTCGTCGTCGGTCACGTCGAGCTCGCGGGCGATCGCCCGCCCCGGCGCGATAGCGCTGAAGGTATCCGCGTCTGCCGACTTGCGGACCGTGCCGACGACGGAGTGGCCGTCGTCGAGCGCGGCTTGGGCGAAGGCACGTCCCAGGCCCGAGCTCACGCCGGTGATGAAGAAGATTCGTCGGTGTTGTGGTGGCATAGCGCGAACCTACATGACGTTGATTAAAATCAACACTACGTAGAAATTCGTCAGCGCCCTGTAGAGTCCGGTCATGCCTGGACCGAAGGGACGCTCAACCAGGCGCCGGGCCTCACCGTCAAAGGGAGACCAGCGCGAGCTCGCGATTCTCGACGCGGCGGAACGTCAACTGACCGAGGACGGCCTGGAGCGGATGACCGTCGAGACCATCGCGACGGCGGCCGGCATCACACGCGGTGCTCTGTACTTCTATTTCGCCTCGAAGAACGACGTCCTGGCCGCCTTGGTGGGTAGGACTGCGACCAGCGTGGTGCAAGCTGTCGACCGCGCCAAGACCCACGCACCCGAGGACCCGCGAGAAGCCCTGCGCGAAGCTGTAACTCAGACTGCGCGGATGTGGACGGAGCATGGCGCCGTCATGAAGGTGGCCGTGGAGTTGGCACCTGTTGTCCCGGAGATCGAGGCATCGTGGCAGTCGGCGGTCTCGGCAACCGGAGATGCCACGCGCGGGTTGCTGGTCAAAGCCGGCCTACCGGATGACGACAGCCCTCTGGGCGCGGCCGCCATCAGTGCTGCCCTGGTGTCAATGACCGAGCGGCACTTCTACACAGCCGCCAAGCGGAGGGGCGCACTGGAGGATGCGGCCGAGACGTTGACCCACGTGTGGCTCGCCGTTCTTCCTCGTTGAACCCGATGTCAGTAGGACTGCGCGCCGGAAGTCGCGGGACCCTCCCGGTTCAACCTGACGAGCGCGTCGCCTCTCGCAACGCCACGTAGACCAGCCAGCCACTCACGCACAGCAGCTGCAGCCGCTGAGCTATGCCCAAGGCGCCGCCGGCGCTGTCGAGTACGACACTGACGACGGTCGCCACTGTTGCTGCACAGAGTCCGCCCAATACCCACAGCCCGAATCGATGCACTCGCCGACTGATGCGCTCCCTAGCATCGACGCGCAGGAATGCGATCAGCGAAATCAGTGCCGCGGCAACGGCTATCACGCTGCTCACGGTGTGCAGCTGATGCGAAAGGGGCACCGTGCCGGCCGCTTCCCGTGCCGCGCAGGCGGGATCGGCATGCGGCGCGCACGACATCGCCCACGCACTGTCGAGTGCGGTGGCGACGGCGAACATCGCCAACGTCGCCCACGCAACGGCGGCCATACCGCCGCGAACGCGCCCACCGACCACACTCACGATCACGCCGAACCCGATCGCGGCGGCCGTCGCGAAGTCAGCCGCCCGCAACAGCCCGCTCAGCGGCTGGTCGGTGGCGATGAGTTCGCTGACGTAGTCACTTGCCTGCGCAGGACCGGAGTCGACGAAGACAGTGATTAGCCAGCTGCCGTAGAGCACGGCGCCGATGAAAAACGCTGCGGCCGCGACGCGTGAGCTTCGCGGCGGTCGCACTTGGCCAGGCTAGGCGATTTTCGCGAGGGCACCGCAGCTTTGCGGACACAGCTCCACGCGAACCGCAAACGGGCGTCAGCCGTCAGCCGCCAAGCTCCGTTCGACGCCCGCCACCGCGACGGATGCCAGATCCGCCGCCGACATGTCACGCGCCGTCGAGAACGCCATCAGAGCGCTGCCGCGCAGCAGCCCGATGATCGCGACGGCAGCAGTCTGAGGGTCCACGCCGGACCGAATGGAGCCGTCGTCGATCCCGTCGACGATGTACTGGGCGAGGACTTCTCGGAACTGCGCGTCGCGCTCGGCGAAAAGCTCGGCCAGCGACGGTTCGGCACCCGCCGACTCGGTCCACAGTTTGAGGAACGCTTCCGAGCGCGGCGAGCGCTCGTGCAAGCCGCCCAGGTAGGCCCCGACAAAGCCCGTCAGCCGGCTGAGCCCGGTCGCCGAGTCAGCCGGGACGTCGAACGTCTGGGTGTACTTGATGACCTCCTCGAGCAACTGCGCCTTGCTGCCGAAATGATGGTGAACGATGCCCCGGCTGTACCCGGCGGCCTCGCCGACGGCCGCCAACGACACCGCGCGCGATCCGTGTATGGCCACCAGCGCCGTGGCGGCGTGCAGCACGCGCTGCCGAGCCTCTTCGCGACGTTCGGCCTGCGTTCGGCGAGCCGTTCGCAACTCCTCCATGCCTGGTCATCCTGCCTGGGACCGAACTTGTCGGTGCCGTCGACTAACTTGCGTGTTGTTCAGCAAGTAACTTACCAAGGGAGAAAGCCATGTCTGTTCTCGACGCGTCCGCACTCGAGAAGTTCGTCGACGCCGATCCGAGTGCACCGGTCGTGATGCTCAACCTCGTGCGGTTCGCACCCGGCGGCGCGGACAAGTACAGCGAGTACATCGGGCACTTCAGCAGCTCCGGCATCAAGGAGCGCTACGGGGTGACGGTGGTCTACGGCGGTGCCGGGCACCCGTCCCTGGTCGCCGACGCGGGCGGCGACTGGGATCTGGTGGCGTTGTTCAGCTACCCCACTCGGCGGCACTTCGTCGACATGGTCAACGATCCGGACTACCAAGCCTTCGAGCATCTGCGGGCGGAGGCTGTCGCCACCGCGGTTCTGCAGCCGACCACTCCCGCGCTGTAGCCGCACTCAGTGCGTGAAGAATTCGATGATCTGCACCTGAAGCTCACCGACCACGCCACCGAGCACCGCGCCGACCGCGATCATCAACGGCTCGTCGTCCTTGAACACCGGACGCAGAATCGACTCGTACTCCTCCTCGGTCAGTTGACTCATCTTGTCGATGACCACCTGCTCGAGGTTCAACGCGTTGGCCGCGTACTCCTGGGCTTCCAGCAAGGTGTCCGGCAGCCGCTCCAACACCAGGGTGACGACGCGGTCCTTCAGCGCCCGGTATCGCTTGGTTCCGACCGCCAGTGTGACCATCGGTCGCGCGACACCGGTCTGGGCGTCGATGGCGGCGTCGATTTCCTTGGCGGCCAATGCGAATAGCTTGTCCGAGCCGGGGCCTTTGATGATCGCGTCGAACATGAGCTCGGGTGAGAACAGATCGTCGGCCAGGATCTTGGCGTAGTCACGGGTGATCTTGTCCCGCTCGGCATGCAGCAACCCTTGAAAGGGGATGAAGCCCAGGAACTTTCGGGGGTGCATCGGCCGGAAGAGCATGTTCAGCGCGATGTAATCGCTGATGAAACCGACCGCGAAACCGAACGCCGGCATGATCCACGGGTTCTTGAACAGCGCCCACGCCACCATCTGGACCAGACCGATTACCAGGCCGAAGTAGATACCGCTGCGCCGCACGAACGCCATCGCATCTGTGGTGACGCTGCGCATCAGCTTGACGAGCTTCTCTTTGTTGCGCACCAGCGCCGTTACCGCCATGAAGTGCAGATCGAGGTAGCGCGGCAGGTCTGCCTTCATCTCGGTCAGCATGTTCTCGACGATCTGCGGCGCCTGTTTGCGCATCCGCTCCTGGATCCCGCGTCTCGCGGATTCCGGCAGCGCATCCCACAGGCCCGGGCGAATCTCGTCGGCAAGATCCCGGGAGATGTCGTCGATTGCTGCGGCGAGCGGACCGCGTAGCGCGTCGACCGCCTCGTTGGCGTCGATGCGGTCCAGCAGCTCTTCGGGTTTCAGCAGATTGGACGTGAGCAGATCGATGGTCTTCGAGCCGACCTTGCCCGCCCGCCGCGGCACGATGCCCTGCCATCCGAACGGACCCCAACCCCTGAATTCGATCGGGCGGTAGAGCATTTCGAGTGCGACGATTTTCGTGCTCCACCCGACGAAGGCCGCGACGAACGGCATCGACAGGTACACCATCCAATAGGCGCTGAAGTCGGCCTTGATCTCGGTCCAGCTGGAGATAGCCAGCACGGATACTGAGCTCACGGACCGAGTTCCCCGGTGGCGGCCGCCCACAGCGACGTACCGAGCGGCGACAAGGTCAGTGTCGACTTCTCAATCTTGGCGGTCAGCGGTCCCCGCGACGCGCTCTTGATGGCCGCGAGCACCGACGTCTCGGCCATCAACACTTCGTACTCAGTGGCCAACGCGGGGTCTTCGGGGCCGGCTTCGACGAGGCCCAACGACAGCAGGTGGCTGACGTATTGCGGAACCATCTGCGGCAGGGCCACGTTCGCGGTCCGCCCGATCAAGGAGGCGTTCTCCAGCGCCGCACGCCCGGGAACACGTGGACTGAGCCAGGCGTAGACGTTCACCATCGGCGACGACGACCCGTCCGACAGCGCGCCCAGGATGCGCGCCTCGTCGGCGACGAGCTGATCGAGCAGGTGGTGGTAGAGCTCGACCTGACTCCCCTTGGTGTTCTGGTCGAGAGCGCGGTCCAACAGCCGGCTCATCTTCCCGGACAGCGAGTCGGGGTCCGGCGCTGGCGCCTCCGACACTGCCTCAGGGGCGGCATCCTCGAGAGCCTCGGCGGGGTCCAGCGAATCGAGTCCGTGCCGAATCGCACCGACGACTTGTTCCTCGGCCCAGCTGTAGACATCGAGACCCACACGGGCGGCGTCCACCGCGCGCCCGATCAGTCCTCGGGGGTCATATGAGAAAGCCATCCGCAGAAAATAGCCCGCCGCACGGCTCTGGAGATCGCGGAGGCATCGATTAATCCGTATTGCAATCTCTACTATCGACCTGAGATCGGCGCCGCGGCCACGCTCCCTCAGCGCATAATCCGTCGATGACGACGATTTCGCGCCTATCTCGCACAGACAAGGTGCTCTGCGGCATCTATCTCGTCCTGGCCGTCGCCGCGCTGTTGTTCGCATTCGGGAACACCGTTGCCTACATGCTCAGCGACGGCAACGGCGGCCTGACGGGCTTCTTCGCGGCCGGGTACGTCAACTATGCGACCTCGTCGCTGACCAACGATCTGTTGATCGTCGCACTGACGGCAACCGTGCTCATGATCGCCGAGGGCCGTCGACTCGGAGTCCGATTCGTGTGGGCCTACGTCGCGGCCGGCTTCTTGATTGCCATCAGCGTCTCGTTCCCGCTGTTTCTGATCGCCAGGCAGCTCAAGCTGGCCGAACGAAACATGATGACAGACAACCAAACTCGACTTAATCAGTGAGCTGCTGCTCGTCGAACCGTGTTTCGGGCAAGCCTTGAGCGCCGACGTCGACGAGAAATACGGCGCCGGCGAGCGGTTCGCTCTCGGGCACGTCAGGCAGAGCCGACGTGATGGCCAGCGTGCGCAGATCGCTGCCCACGAACATGCAGCTGGTCGGGCGCGACACCGGCACCTCCACTTCACGATCGATCCGGCCGTCCGGCGTATACCGGACGACCCTGCCCCCATCCCATTTCGCCGACCAGACACACCCATCCGCATCGACGGTGAGGCCGTCCGGATCAGAGGGTTTGACGTCCGTTGCGAAGATTCGCCCGTTGTGGATCTCACCGGCTGTCGCGTCGTAGTCGAAGACGCGAATCGTCTGGGTAGGCGAATCCGCGTAGTACATCTGCGTGCCGTCGGGCGACCAGCCGAGGCCGTTGGAAACAGTGACGCCGTCGAGCTGCACCTGTGGCTGTCCGTCCCGAAGGCGATAGAGATGCGCGACGGGCTCGGTCTCGGCGTCGTGCATCGTGCCGAACCAAAGAAGCCCGTTGCGGTCGGTTTTTCCGTCGTTGGACCGCACACTCGAGGTGTCCCAACTACCGGTCCACTTCGACTCCCATCCGCCACCGTTGTAGCAGTAAAGGCCGTCACGGCAGCCGGCGAGAAGGAGCCCGGAACAGGTCTTCACGACGAAGCCCACTTCGCCGGGCGTGGAGATCGTGGTGACGTCACTGCCGTCCAGGCGAACCCAGTGGACCGTACATCCCGTGCTGTCCACCCAGTAGAAAGTGCCGTCCTCGGCGTCCCACCATGGCCCTTCACCGAGGTCGTCGCGATGGTCTGACAAGACGTCTAGCGTCGGCGGCACTTAGTCTCCCTGTTGGCGGTTGATGCCCGCCCATGTTCCCAGTTCCACGGCAATGTTTCTTGACGAGAGTTGATCTAACACCCCCGCCACCGGCGCGAATCTGCGACCGTGTCAATTACCAGTGGCGTTGACGGAGGTCGGGAAGATGAGCGCTCGGATTCTGCCGGTGTTGGCAGTTGGCTTGTTGCTGGCCGGATGCGGTGGTGGCGGCACCGAGGAGAAAGCCGAATCCTCGGGAAGCTCCCCGGCATCGGAGACCCCAAAAGCCAAGGGCCCCGAGGACACTGCGACAGCAGACGCCGGCGGAAAGATGACCGTCACCTACGACGATGCCACCAGTCCTGAAGCGCAGAACGGTAAAAAGCTGTTGCAGGACAACAAGGTTCTTGAAGACCTCGCCGACGACATCAACCAGTCACTGAAGCTGCCGCAGGACATCCCTCTGCACGGCTCGCAGTGCGACCAGGCGAACGCATTCTGGAGCCCGAGCCAGAAGACCATCACCATCTGCTACGAGGACGCCGACCTCGGCGAGAAGATCTTCACCAAGGCGGGCGACAAGGATCCCACCGCGTCGGCCATCGGTTCTGAGGACGCGACCTTCTATCACGAGACCGGCCACATGGCGATCACCCTCTACGACCTGCCGATCACCGGCAAAGAAGAGGACGCCGCCGATCAGCTGGCCGCCTACATCCTGCTGACGCCGGGCGACAACGGCAAAGTCGACACGGAATCGCTGAAAGCGATCACGAATTTCGCGCGCGCGTTCCAAGCCTCCGCCTCCGCACGCACCGAACTCGGCGCGGCGGATATGGCCGACGTCCACTCACTGGACCAACAGCGCGTTTACAACCTGCAGTGCTGGATCTACGGGTCCAACCCCGACGCCAACGCCGACATGATCACCGACGGCGGACTCCCCCAAGAACGTGCGCAGGGCTGCCCGGACGAGTGGAAGCAGCTCAGTCACGCCTGGTCGACGCTGCTCGACGAGCACTGGAAGTAGCGAGCGAGCATTAAGTAGTCGTCTACTTCAATTTCGCTGATCAGGCGATGTTGCTTGACGGAGCCGCCAAACCGGGCGCACTGTGTGATTCAAGTCATAAGACCGGGGCGAAAGGCGACAGCTCGTGACCACTAAAGACCAGTACACCCAGGTGCCCGACCCGTACTCATGGGAGGTCCCCAGCGCCGGCGACGCCCGCTTCACCTGGGAATACGACGAGGGACGGGCCCGACTTCTGTCGCTGTATCAGAAGGGCAAGGACAAGCAGTGGGACGCGCAGTCGCGCATCGACTGGAGCCTGGACGTCGACCCGATGAACCCGGTCGGAATGCCCGACGAGTTCCACCCGCTGTTCGGCAGCCCAGCGTGGGAGTCAGCGGACGAGAAGCGTCGCGCCGAAATGCGACAGCACAACCAGGCCTGGAACTTCTCGCAATTCCTGCACGGGGAGCAGGGGGCGATGGTGTGTGCGGCCAAGATCGTCGAGGTCGTTCCGGACTTGGACGCCAAGTTCTACGCCGCCACCCAAACCATGGACGAGGCCCGGCATGTCGAAGCCTTCTCACGATTTCTGCAGGAGAAGATCGGTCTGGTCTACCCGATTAACTCCAACCTTTCCGCTCTGCTGAAAGACACCCTCAGCGACTCACGCTGGGACATGCCGTACCTGGGCATGCAGGTCCTCATCGAAGGCCTGGCTCTCGCCGCGTTCGGGGTGCAGCGCGACCTGGCGCCCGAGGGCTCACTGGCCAAGCAGTTGCTCGCCTATGTCATGCAGGACGAGGCCCGGCACGTCGCCTTCGGCCGAATCTCGCTGAAGGACTACTACTCCGAGCTGACCACGGCCGAGCGCGACGACCGTGAGGAGTTCGTCGTGGATGCCTGCTACCTCATGCGCGACCGGTTCCGCGGCGAGGAAGTCATGGAGAGGCTGGGGCTCAACGTCAAGGAGTGCGCCGAGTGGGTCGACCATTCGCCGCTGATGATCCAGTTCCGCTCGCACCTGTTCAGCCGCATCGTGCCGATTGTCAAAGACATCGGGCTGTGGGGCGACAAGGTGCAAAAAGCATTCCGGGACATGGGCGTTCACGACATGGCCGACCTCAACATCGAGGCGCTCATGAAAGCCGACGAAGACCAGGCCGAGTCGCTGGACAAGGCGCACGCCGAAATGGCGGCCCGTGCCGCCGAGGTCGACGGGGTGATCGCGGCCGGCATGACCTAGCCCACCTATCGAAGGGGTCAGGCATGCCCGCCCTGCGTACGCCGCGGTTACCCTCTGCTGACGCTGAGAACCCGGTTGAACGAGCCGTCGATGGCTGTCCCGAGGCCGCCGGGTTGGACACCTGTACGATTCGGCGACCCGGGAGCTCCTATCCGAATCGCGATGATCAACAAGGAACTTCGCGACGCCATCGCCCAAAGCTCGCCCGTGGCCCTCGTCGGTCTGGATGACTTCACCGGTAAGGCCCGCACCGCGGAAGAGGCGAAAAGCAGGCCATACTCGACGGATTCGCCGTGGTGTTCGCCGGCAAGTACTAGGAGGGGCTCACCAGACCCGCACGTAGTCGACGAGCATGTCGGCGGGGTAGGTACCGGACCGCGGATCGCCACCGCCCGAGCCGCTGACGGCCAGATTGAGAACCGGGAACATCCGGTAGTCGGGGAAGTTGAACGGCCAGTCGTCGATGGAATTGGCCGGAACCGTGAAGTACGGCTCGGCGCCGTCGACGTAGTCCCTCCAGAAGTACATCCCGGAGTCGTTCCACGTGACTCGCCAGGTGTGCCAGTTTCCGTCGATCGGCGTCGGCTGGGTGGCGAAGGACGTCCCATCCAGACGCGCGTGAACAGTTGTCCCCGAGGGCCATTCACCGTTGCCGTACCACTCCGCCAGGTCCACCTCGCCACCGACTTCGGGGTGGTCGTTCATCAGCCACCAGGCCGGCCAGCAGCCCGCGGTCAGGCAGTTGAACTTGATCCGGGCTTCCCAGGTGGTTCCGATTCCGCCCCACCAGTTCCCCATGACTTTGCCGCTGACGTATTTGTTGTTGGCGCGGGTCGCACGGATCACCAGGTTCGAATTGCCGTCGACGAAGACGTGCTGACGATCGTCGCGGTACTGGCCCATGTTCTCGGGCCGATCCCAGAACACCGGGTTCTTGATGGTCTCGCGGGCCTTGGCGATGCGCCACTTGGAGGGATCCGGGGCTGAGCCGGCCGGTCCGTCGAACTCGTCGTGGAAAAGATACGCGGGAGCCGTGGCGTTCGGCGCCGGTGCTTGCGGCCGGGTGGGCGTGGCACCTGCCACGGGCATCGGGAGCGCGGCGGCGACCGCGCCGAACCCCGCCATGAGCATCAGGCTACGACGATCAATTTCTGGCACGGCTAAACCATAGATTGGAATCCTGGCCGGACTCGTAACCGGGGCCATCTCTTCTACTCCGTCTCGCCGAACTCGCGGTGAACGGCCGGGTGACCTGCATCAACGACCCAGCCAACAACCATCGACAACCTCTTGGGTGTCGCCGTCCACCCCGGCGCGAACGCGTGTCGCCACGCCGACTGCATCCTTACGTCGCCGCTAATTTTCGTCAGTCGAACTCGGCACGACTGCCGCCTCGACGGGTCGGCCGCGCAAACATGCGATGACCTCGGATTCTGCTCTGACGGCCCGCTCGCGGCGCCTTTCTGTGAGGCGGCCGGGTAACCCTGGCGTTGCACAGGGGCAAGCATTCGGCACCGCGCCGTTTACCGTTTGGGGTGGCCCTGACCTGCCCGCTCCTCTACGATGCCCTAGAGCTAACGAAGGGTCAGCAAATGGGGTCAAACAAATACGTCGGGTACGTTGGCGGTCTCGCGGTTGCGGTCGGGGTGGGCGCGGCTGTTGCCGCAGCAAGCCAAGGCGTAGCAAGCGCTGATACCGGCAAATCGGACTCATCATCGAGCGCGTCAGATTCGGCCAAGCCCAACGCCGGGCCGAAGAAGTCCGCGACCGGCACCACCAAGCGCACCAAGGCGGTGTCGAAGCCCGCCGACAAGGTCAGCAGCGCAGCCGCTTCCGACTCCAAGCCCGCCGCGTCGGCACTGAAATCGGTCACAACCACCGCCGCCGAGTTCGAAGCCGCTCAGGTCACGAAGCTCGAGGGGCTGTTCAAGGGCACCGGACATGCCGCGCCCCGACCGGCTGCTGCCACGGTGACCACCGAAACGACCACGGCGGACGCAACCGTCACGCCGACCGCTGCCGCGACGCCGAGCGCCGCCGCAACGCCCGCGACGGCGTTCTGGAACCCATTCCGCTGGATGCCGCCCGAGCCGGCACCGCAGGACATGCCCGGCCCGATCTGGACTCTTGAGCAGTCCTTCATGGCCGTGTTCCCCAACCCCGTAAAAGCAGTCGCGCGCGAAGGATTCGAGCTCGGTTACCGCCTGACCCAGATGATCCCGTGGGTGAACGTGATCGTCCCGTTGACGAATATCGTGACCGACCTGCCCTCAGCCTTCGAAGGCGACAAGGCGGCCGCCCAACGCGTCATCAACAACCTGATCGTCACGATCAACCCGATCGCGGTGCTGTACTACGGCTACAACGAGGTCGCCGACGTGCTCAACCTGGAAGCGCCTGCCCTGCAGCTGCAGACCTGGTTTATCTCGTCACTGTGGAACCTCTTCGACCCGTTTGCCTTGCTGCACAACCGCGGTGAGGCCGGATTGCCGCTGGCGACGACGACCCCTCCGCCGGACCAGGTGACCCCGGAGGCGACCGCCACGCTCGCCGCTTCGGTGACACCGTCGGCCAGCGACATCACCCTGCCCGACATCCAGCTGCCGGATGTCATCGACCCTTTCCCGGCCGACGACCCGAAGCCCTACGGCATGCCCACCGCGGTGTACAACACCGAAAAGGCTCTGGTTGCAGCGTTTCCCGTCGAGGCGCAGCCCGTCGTGCGTGAGCTCTACGAAGCCAGCTGGCGGATGTCGCAAACGGTGCCCGGCCTGAACGCCGTGGTACCGATCGCCAACCTGCTGCCCGCTCTGTACCAGGCCTCCCTCGGCCACCGTGACACCGCGCAGACGACGATCAACGATGTGCTGCTGGCGACGACCGTGTTGTCGATCCTGTACTACGGCTACGACGAGTTGGCCGACCTGCTCAACGTCGAGGTGGCGGCGCAGGCGCTCAAGGTGCAGATCTACGCCGCGGTGTGGGACGAGGCCGACCCCAACGGGTACCTGCACGTGCCCGGCCACTCGGGGTTACAGACCGTCTGATCGAGATGGGTTGTCCCGGGATCCGCAAATCGCTAGCGCGGCTTGACAACTAACCCGGGCACCCGCTCCCACTACGGTTTGCTCGGTGTGGTGCCCGAAACCGGGTACACCATTGCGTCCCTTCAGCAACGACCGGACCGGTAACGCGAGCGTTTCGTACCCGCGTGACCGCGCTTTTCTCCAGATGCGGTCGCGCCGTTCTGCCCCCAAGATCTAAGAGTTGCGGCAGAGTCTCCTATCACTCGACTCTGTCCGGTTGCTGTTGATCAAGGGAGCGATATGAAGCTACGCAAGGTCGTCGCCATCGGAAGTGTGGCGGCAGTGGCTGTTTTCGGCGTCGCGGCCTGCGGGGGTAAGGGTGGCGGCAGTCAAGGCGGAGACATCAACGTCTCCATGACCTCGTTCCCCGACTATGTCGACCCACAGCTGTCGTACACGCTGGAGGGGTGGGAAGTGTTGTGGAACGTCTACACACCGCTCTTGACGTACAAGCACCAAAAGGGCGATGCCGGAACTGAGATCGTCCCCGGCTTGGCCAAGGACATGCCGCAGATCTCGCCGGACGGAAAGACCTACAAGCTCACGCTGCGGCCGAACATGAAGTACTCCGACGGCTCCCCCATCAAGGCTTCCGACTTCACCTACGCCGTCAAGCGCCTGTTCAAAGCGGACTCCGGCGGTTCGGTGTTCTACGAAGGTATCGTCGGCGCAAAGGATTTCGCGGACAGTAAGGCTGACACCATCAGCGGTATCACCACCGACGACAACAGCGGTGACATCACCATCCAACTGGACAAGCCCAACGGTACGTTCAACAGCGTGCTGGCTTTGATGTTCGCCGCGCCGATACCGCCGACCACGACGCTCGACAAGGACGTCACCAACAACCCGCCTCCCGCTAGCGGTCCGTTCGTGATCACCAAGGTCGATGCACCGAATACTCTTACGATGGAACGTAATCCGCAGTTCAAGACCGTCAAGGATGCCGGTGCCAGCGAGGTCGCCGACGCACAGGTCGACAAGATCACGGTCACCCAGAACAAGAACAACTCGTCGCAGGTCACCGGCGTCGAACAGAATCAGATCGACTTCATGACCGACCCGCCCGATGCCGACCGCCTACCGGAGGTCAAGGCCAAGTACGGAAGCCGGTTCCGCCTCGAGAACTCGATCAACACCTATTACTTCTGGATGAACACCCAGAAGGCGCCGTTCAACGACCTCAAGGTCCGTCAGGCCATCAATTACGCTATCGATCCCGAGGCGCTCAACCGGGTCTTCGGCGGCCGGCTCCACCCGACCCAGCAGATCCTCCCGCCCGGCATGCCCGGATACGAGGAATACAAGCTCTATCCCGGACCGAATCTGGACAAGGCCAAACAGCTTCTGGCCGAGGCGAATCCAACAGACAAAGACATCACCGTCTGGACCGACGACGAGCCGGATCGCAAGCGGATCGGTGAGTACTACCACGATCTGCTGACCCAGTTGGGGTTCAACGCCCAACTCAAGGTGATCGCCGGCGACGTGTACTTCACCACGATCGGCAACACCTCGACACCGGATCTGGACACCGGCTTCGCCGACTGGTTCCAGGACTTCCCCCATCCCGACGATTTCTTCCGTCCACTGCTCAACGGCGCGAACATCCTGCCGACGAACAGCAACAATTTCTCGCAGGTCAACTTGCCGGAGCTCGATGCCAAGCAGAACGACTTGCTCACTCAGCAGCTCACCGATGACGTGAAAAAGCAGTACGCGGCGTTGGACAAGGCCTACATGGAGCAGGCGGTGTGGGCTCCGTACGGCAACGAGGAGTTCACGACGTTCGTCTCTGACCGCATGGACTTCGACAAGAGCTATCACCATCTTCTGTTCAATCAGGACTACACCTCGTTCGCGCTCAAGTAATGGCCGCTCCGACTGCGGTCCGAGGACGCAGTCCTTGGCATCTGGCGTGGATTCGGCTGCGGCGCAACAAGGTCTCGCTGGCATTCGGAGTGCTGTTCTTGCTCATCGTGGTGTTCTGCCTGGCGGCACCGCTGTGGGCCGAGCACGTCGCCCACACCGGGCCGAATCAGAACCACATAACCGACAAGATCCTGATCGACGGACAACCGACCAACATCGTCTCGACTGACGGCACACCGTTGGGGCCGGGGCTTCGCGGCCGCTACCTGCTCGGCGCCGACCAGAACGGCCGAGACGTCATGGTGCGCCTGATGTACGGCGGCCGGACGTCGATCTATGTGGGCGTCGCCGCCGCAGTAATCACCACGCTGCTGGCCGTCATCGTCGGCATGCTGGCCGGCTACTACCGGGGTTGGATCGACTCGATAATCTCGCGGGTTCTCGATGTGGTGTGGGCCTTCCCGGTGCTGCTGCTCGGTATCGCCCTGGGTACCACGCTTGCTCTCGGCGGTCTGAGTATCGGTGGGCTGCAGATCGCCGGAGATTCGTTGTGGATTCCCATCCTGATCATCGGGTGCGTTTACGTCCCGTACATGGCCAGGCCGATTCGCGGCGAGATTCTGGCCTTGCGGGAGAAAGAGTTCGTGGAAGCCGCTGTCGCCCAGGGCAAGGGCCCGGTGCGCATCATGGTCTCCGAACTCCTGCCCAACATCGTGTCGACGATCATCGTGTTCTTCACGCTCAACATCGCCAACAACATGCTGCTGGAGTCAGCGCTGTCCTTCCTCGGTGCCGGCGTGCGGCCGCCGAACGCCTCGTGGGGGACGATGATCGCCGACGGTTACCAAACCATCTACACCGCACCGCATCTGACGATCGTTCCCGGACTGATGATCATGCTGACCGTGCTGTCGCTCAACGTGTTCGGCGACGGCTTACGCGACGCGTTGGATCCGCGAGCCAAGATCCGGCTGGAGCACTAACCCATGGCCCGGTTCATCGCACGTCGGCTGGTCGGCATGATCGCCGTGCTGTTCGCCATCTCGGTGATCGTGTTCCTGATCTTCAACGTCATCCCGAACTCCGACCCGGCCGCACGCATCGCCGGCAAGAACGCCAACCCCGCCCTCATCGCCCGGGTCAGCGCCGACCTGGGCCTTGACCAGCCCCTGCCCGTGCAATACCTGACGATGATGAAGCAGATCTTCACCGGCGAGCTCACCTCCTATGCCAGCAATCAGAATGTGGCGCAGCAGATTTGGAACGGGCTGCCGGCGACGTTGTCGCTCACCATCGGCGCCGCCATCTTATGGATGGCACTTGCAGTGTGGTTCGGTTACCTCAGCGCGGTCCGTGCCGGTGGCTTCACCGACCGGGCGCTGACGATTCTGTCCCTGGTCGGCATCTCCATGCCCGTGTTCTGGCTGGCCGCAATACTGTTGTACTACTTCAGCTTCAAGGTCCAGCTGTTCCCGACTGGTAGCTATGTTCCCCTGACGGAGGACCCGCTCAATTGGCTGTACCACCTGATCTTGCCATGGATCACCCTGGCGGTTCTCTATGTGGGCTTCTACAGTCGTGTCCTGCGCTCCAACATGCTCGACGTGATGAGCGAGGACTACGTGCGGACCGCCCGCGCGAAGGGAATCAGTGAGCGGCAGGTCCGCATCCGGCATGTGCTGCGCAATTCGATGATCCCGATCGTCACACTGTTCGGCCTCGACTTCGGCGCGGTGGTCGGCGGCGGCGCCATCCTGACCGAAACTGTCTTCAACCTCAACGGTGTCGGCCTCTACGCCGGCCAGGCCATCGGCAAGCTGGACCTGCCGCCGCTGATGGCCGTCACGATGTTCGGTGCATTCTTCATCGTGCTGTTCAACACCATCGTGGACATTCTCTACGCGGTTCTCGATCCGCGAATCCGCCTGGGAGAGGCGGCCCCCGCATGAACCCGATCCTGGCCATCACCGACCTGAGGGTCAGCTTCGCCACCGAAGACGGAGTGGTTAGTGCGGTCGACGGGGTGTCGTTCGAGGTCCACCCCGGCGAGGTCGTCGCCGTCGTCGGCGAGTCGGGCAGCGGCAAGAGTGTGACCGCGCAGACCCTGATCGGACTCACCCGGGCGCCCAACGCGAGAATCAGCGGGTCGGTGACGTTCGACGGCCGGGAACTCACCGAGTTGTCCGACAGCGAATTACGCACCGTCCGTGGCGAACACATCGCGATGATCTTCCAGGATCCGATGACCTCCCTCAATCCGGTGTACCGGGTCGGGGATCAGATCGCCGAGATGATCCGCGCTCACCGCGACGTCTCCAGATCCGAAGCCCTCTCTCACGCCGCCGACCTGCTGCGCTCGGTGGGCATCCCCAACCCGGATCGCAGGGTGCGCGACTACCCACACGAGTTTTCCGGCGGCATGCGCCAGCGGGTGATGATCGCCATGGCGCTGGCATTGGAACCCGAGGTGCTGATCGCCGACGAGCCCACCACCGCTCTCGACGTCACCATCCAAGCCCAGATCCTGCGACTGCTCGACGCGTTGAACCGTGACCGCAACCTGTCGGTCGTGCTCATCACCCACGATCTCGGCGTCGTTGCCGAGCTGGCCGACCGCGTGGTGGTGATGTATGCCGGCCAGATCGTCGAAGATGCGCCACTGGAGGAGCTGTTCTACAACCCGCAGCACCCCTACACGTGGGGACTGCTGGGGTCGATCGCCCGTCTGGACGAGGACCGACCGCACCGGCTCCCCCAAATCGGTGGTTCACCGCCGTCGCTGCTGAACCCACCGACCGGATGCCGGTTCGCCCCACGGTGCAAGTTCGCCTTCGACAAGTGCGCAGCCACCGACTCTGGAGGCACGCGTCACTGACTCAGTGCACCTGGATCGGTGTTGGTTGACCCCGGCCGAGAAAGTGGCGAATCGATGAAGGGCGATCCTCTGCTCGAGGTCACCGATCTCGTCAAGCATTTTCCGATCAAATCCGGCGTCGTCGTCGACCGCGAGGTGGCGCGGGTGCGGGCGGTCGACGGAGTCAGCTTCACTCTGCACGAGGGTGAAACACTTGGTCTGGTCGGCGAATCCGGCTGTGGCAAGTCAACTCTGTGCCGAGCCATTCTTCAGCTGGTGACACCGACGTCGGGATCGGTCCGCTTCGAGGGCCAGGAGCTGGTCGGCCGATCGCGTCGGGATCTGCGGCCGCTGCGTCGCGAGATGCAGATGGTCTTCCAGGATCCGTTCGCCTCGCTGAACCCGCGTAAACGGGTCGGGCAGATCATCGGCGATCCCCTCGCCTTGCATGGCCTGGCCAGCGGGGCCCAGTTGAAGCGAGAAGTGCATGAGCTGCTCGACCGGGTGGGGCTGCAGGCTGAACACTTCAACCGCTATCCGCACGAGTTCTCCGGCGGCCAGCGCCAGCGCATCGGCATCGCCCGCGCGTTGGCGTTGCGACCCAAGTTGATCATCGCCGACGAGCCGGTCTCGGCGCTCGACGTCTCGGTCCAGGCCCAGATCGTCAATCTGCTCGAGGAGTTACAGGACGAGTTCGGCCTGTCCTACCTGTTCGTCGCGCACGACCTCGGTGTCGTCCGCCACGTCTCGGATCGGGTGGCGGTGATGTATCTGGGCAAGATCGTCGAGCACTCTAATGCCGACGGGCTGTACGGACACCCCCTGCACCCCTACAGCAATGCGTTGCTGTCGGCGGTGCCGATACCAGACCCGCGCAGGAATGCCGCCCGCGAACGCATCCCCCTCGAAGGCGACGTCCCGAGCCCCATCGACCCGCCGCCTGCCTGCAGGTTTCACACCCGCTGTGTCTTCGCCACCGACATCTGCCGCGCCGAAGAACCGCCGCTCGCCGAGCTGGAGCCCGCACACTACGCGGCGTGCCATCACCCCCGGTTCTGATCGGCCGGCGCTCGCAAGTTTCGACCTGGCTTCCGGCGGGGATATATAGCCAGCACAACTCGAACACTAGGGGCGATCATGAACGATCAGGATGGCGGCACCGGAGAGGTTCTCCGCACGCTGGGCCTGATGCTGAATCTGTCGGCAATCGTGGCTTTCGCGCTGTTCCTGAGCACGCTGGATGCGGCCGGCTCGGGTCCGTCTGCGTTGGCCGCGGCGATTACCGTCGTCGCTTTCCTGGCCAGCCTGGCCTGCTTCGCCATCGACCGCCGCCGGACCGAGGAAGAGCCCTTCAGGCCGGCTGTAGCCTCGGCCCCCGTCGCCGCCGAGGTCTAGACTTCCGCTGTGCCGACCGTCGCCCAGCACCTCATCGCAGCCCTGAAATCCAGTGGTATCAACCGTGTCTACGGCCTGCCCGGTGACAGTCTCAACGGATTCACCGATGCGATCCGACGTTCCGAGGGCATGACGTGGGAGCACGTACGCCACGAGGAGACGGCCGCGTTCGCCGCGACTGCCGACGCGGCGCTCACCGGTCAGCTGGCGGTGTGTGCCGGTAGCTGCGGTCCCGGCAACACCCATCTCATCAACGGTCTCTATGACGCCCAGCGCACCCGCGTGCCGGTGCTGGCGATCGCAGCACACATCCCGCTCAGCGAGGTGGGCACGGGCTACTTTCAGGAAACACATCCGCAGGAGTTGTTCCGCGAGTGCAGCGTCTACTGCGAGTTGGTCAGCACTCCGGAAATGGCCCCACGCCTGGTCGAGATCGCCATGCGGACGGCGATCGAAGAAAACGGTGTCGCGGTCCTGGTGATCCCGGGTGAGGTGTTCCTGGCCAAGCTTCCCGACCGCGACTGGAACACCAAACCGGTGCGGCCGACCCGATCGGTGCTACGTCCTGACGACGAGTCGCTGCGCCGCGCGGCAAGCATCCTCAATGCAGGATCGCGCGTGACAATCCTTGGCGGCGCCGGAACCGCGGGCGCGCACACCGAGCTGGTGCGGCTTGCGGAGACCCTGAATTCGCCTATCGTGCATGCCTTCCGCGGCAAAGAGCACATCGAATACGACAACCCGTACGACGTCGGGATGACCGGGCTGCTCGGTTACGCGTCCGGCTACAAAGCCATCAAAGAAGCCGACGTATTGCTGATGCTGGGCACCGACTTCCCGTACTCGCAGTTCTATCCGGACAACGCTCAGATCATCCAGGTCGACATCCGCGGCAGCCACCTCGGCCGGCGAACGCCGGTGGATCTCGGCCTGGTCGGCTCGGTGAAGGACACCATCGACGCGCTGCTGCCGCTACTGTCCCGCAAGGTTGACCGGACGCACCTGGACCGGTCGCTGAACCACTATCAGCGCACCCGGAAATCATTGGACTCCTTGGCCGTCAATGACCGCGACAAGGCTCCTATTCGCCCGGAATACGTTGCAGGCGTGGTAAATCGACTAGCCGATGACGACACAGTGTTCACCTTCGACGTCGGCTCACCGACGATCTGGGCGGCGCGGTACCTGACGATGAACGGTCGACGGCGAATCTCCGGATCTTTCACCCACGGGACCATGGCGTGCGCGTTGCCGCATGCGATCGGCGCGCAGACCGCGTTCCCGCGGCGTCAGGTGGTCGCGCTGGCCGGCGACGGCGGACTGGCCATGGGATTCGGCGAGCTGCTCACCTTGGTGCAGAACAACCTGCCGGTGAAGGTGGTCGTCTTCAACAACTCGTCGCTGAACTTCGTCGAGCTGGAAATGAAGGCCGCCGGGGTGGTGAACTTCGGCACTGAGCTGAAGAACCCCGATTTCGGTGCCGTCGCACAAGCGATCGGTATGTTCGGCCGCCGAGTCGAGCAGCCCGCCGATCTGGAACAAGCCGTCGCCGACGCACTGGCCCACGACGGCCCAGCGTTGATCGATGTCGTAACGGCGCGGCAGGAATTGTCCATTCCGCCAGCGATTTCCGCCGAGCAGGCCAAGGGCTTCACGCTGTACGCGATCCGCACAATCCTGGCCGGTCGGGCCGACGAGCTGCTCGACCTGGTGAGCACGAACGTCGCACGGCGCATCCTCGACTAGTTGGTCCGGTCGGTCTCAGCCGTTCTCAAGCAGGACCCGGCGAGGCAGAATCAGGATTACCACCGCTATGCTGGGTCAAGTCCAGTGAACCTAGCAATGCCACGACTCGAGGGAGTGCCATGGCCACGCATCGCGCCGTACATGTGAAATCAGCCAACGCCCCGCTGGAGCTGACGGAGGTGGAGACCACCTCACCCCCGCCGGACCATGTGCGTATCGCGGTGAACGCCTGCGGGGTGTGCGGCACCGACCACGCGTTCGTCACCGGGTCGTTCCCGAACCTCACCTGGCCCATCACCCCCGGCCACGAGATTGCCGGCACGATCGCCGAACTGGGCTCGGGCGTCGACGGTTTCGCGGTCGGTGACCGGGTGGCCGTGGGCTGGTTCGGCGGCAACTGCACCACCTGCCCGCCCTGTCGCAAGGGCCAGTTCATGCAGTGCGTGAATCTGGAGGTGCCGAGTTGGAACTATCCGGGCGGCTATGCCGAGTCCGTGATCGTGCCCCGCACCGCGCTGGCGCGCATCCCCGACGGACTGTCGTTCGCCGAAGCCGCCCCGATGGGATGTGCCGGGGTGACGACCTACAACGCGCTGCGCACCACGCGCGCGGTGGCCGGTGACCGGGTCGCCGTCCTGGGCATCGGCGGCCTCGGGCACCTCGGTGTGCAGTGGGCCCGCGCCATGGGCTTCGAGACCATCGCGATCGCGCGCGGGGCGGGCAAGGCCGACGACGCCAAGGAGCTCGGCGCCCATCACTACATCGACTCCACGGCCAGCGACGTCGGCGAGGCATTGCAGAAGCTCGGCGGCGCACAGGTGGTGCTGGCCACCGCGGCCAACTCGGCAGCTATGGCGGCTACCGTCCCCGGGCTGGCGCCGCAAGGCGAGCTGGTGATCGTTGGCGCCACGTTCGATCCGCTGCCCATCGCTCCGGGCGATCTGATCTTCGGCAACTTCAGCGTGGTCGGGCATCCGTCGGGCACCTCAGCCGACGTCGAAGACACCCTGCACTTCGCGCTGCAATCCGGGGTGCGGGCCCGCATTGAGGAGCGGCCGCTGGCCGAGGCCGCTGAGGCGTACGCAGCGATGGACGAGGGCCGTGCGCGCTACCGCATGGTCCTGACGATGTAACTACTCGGGCTGGTCCTCGGTCGGGGCGGTGTTCTCCGAGGCGTCGAGGACGCTGACGTCGATGCCGTAGGGCAGGAACCGGACGTTCCGGGTGGGGTCGGTGTTGTGCTTGTTGGCGCGCAGTGCGTCGAGTTCGTCCCGGTAGACCTGTTCGACGCGGGCTTTACCGTCGGCGTCGGTGGTGTAGATCGCCCACACCCCGTCGCCGGCCTCTCCCGCGGTCTCAGGCTCCGAACGGGGCCGCGTGCGGCGCGTGAACTCGTCGAACAGCCCGCCGAACGCGGCGCCCTGCCCTGAGCTGGTGAGGAACTGCCCGAAGGCGTCGCGAAGGCCCTCACTGGCCTGGCGCACCACGCGATCGATGTCGTCGGGATCGAACCCGAACGGTCCGTTGTTATCCATGACTGCCAGTGTGCGCGCAGTTCGCGGCCCCGTCGACAAGTTGAACTTCGCGCACGGCGAAACCGTGTCCCCAGCATGTCTGCTTCTGTGCGAACCCGTTTCCTCAGCAGCACCGCAGCCACCGCGATGGCCGCGATTTCTATGACTCCGCTGGCGCCGCCGGTCGAAGCCCGCATCGCCACTGTCGCCGCCCCCGCGATCGAACTGACCGCCGCTCCGGTGGGGGCGATACCGCTGGCGTTCCTGCGCAACCAGCTGACATTCTGCGGTCTGATCTGCCCGTTCATCGTGGAGGGCGCGGTCGCGGTCCCCATCGGCATCGCCGAGGCACCGGGCATTTTCTTGCACACCGTGCTGCAGACCGGCAATGTCGTTGGCGCACTTGGGTCGGCAGCCGCAGCGGTGACCGTGCCGACCGATGCCGCGACGGAGAAGATCATCGGCAATGACCTGAATCTTGTTCTACCCAAGGCGCAGAACACCCTCGAAGTCGCTGTGGTCCAGGCGATGGATGTGTTGTCCGGCCGTACCACGCCCGGTGCCGCACGCAACGCAATCCTCGAGGCGTTGAATCAACCGCCCGGGCAGCCGACGGTTCCGACGGGCGCGCACGGTCTTCTCCAGTTCGCCACCGTCGAGGCGATCAACGTTGTCTCCGCGGTGGCGTTCCAGGCCGGCGAGACGCTGTTGCTGGGCATCGTTCAGACCGCCAACGCCTCGGCCACGACCTTGGCGAGCACCGGCAATGTCCGCACCGCGCTATCCGCCGGGATCACCCACGCGCGCTCGGTGCTCAACACAGCGCATGGTCAGGTCTCCACCGCGCTGAACACCGCGATCATGAACATCAGAGCAGCTGCGGGACAGCCGGTTTCAACGATTTCCTCGGTAAAGACTCAGCGGCAGGTCCGCCATGGTGACGAATCCCGCCGTGGCGTCGCACACAGCACCGACAGCGTTCACCGCCTGCATCGCGGTGGCCACGCTGGCTGACCGGACATGTTCGTCTAGGGCAACGTCGCGACGAAAACTGGCCAGTGTCATCAGGTGTGCCTGCATCGACGGGGTTCCTTCGATGGTGACGGTCCACCCGTGCCGGGGCGCCGGCCAGTGCTTCGGCTGCGGTTCGCCCACGGTCCAGAGCGTTTCCACCTCGACGACCGGAACTCCCTTGCACAGGCCGGTCCACTGCCAGTGCTGACCGGCGACGGTGCCGGCACGCAGGGTTCGCCCGCATACGTCGCGGTCGGCGCTGGCGGGGATCACTTCCAGTTCGGTGGTGACCTCGTCGACACCCAGATTCAGTGCGTCGCCCAGGAGCCAAACTTGTTCCTGGAAAAGCTGACTGGTGAAGCGCAGTCCGTCGGTGAGGGCGTCCACCTCGTCGATCGGACTGCCGAACTTCATCTGGTCGAACGTGATCTCGGTGCTGTCGTACACCGACCAGTCGGCCCGTTCCTGCACCATGACGTGCTCGACGGTCCGCGACATACCGGTGAGCGCCAACGGAACAACCACTCCGAGGTTGCCGGGGTTCAGGCCGGTGCCGTGCAGCGAGCTGCCGCCGTCCACGCAGGCCTGCCGGAGCCGGTCGCGATCGGCAGGTTCCATCCGCGCGGGGTGGAAGGCGAAGGCGGTGGTGATCAGGTTGGCCCCGGACGCCAGGATCGCAATGGCGTCGTCGACCGAGGGATGCCGAGGCGCATACACGACGGCGTCGGCCGCCGAGGTGTCGACGTCGATTGCCGCGATGACACCGATGGGGTCCCGTCCGGCCAGCACACCGGCGTCGATTCCTGCCTTGGCCTCCGAATAGACCTTGACGCCAACCAATTCCAGATCGGGATGGTCCAGGATGCCGCGGATGGCTTCGACGCCCACCGCCCCGGTGCCCCATTGCACGACGCGGTAGGCCATCGGCTACACCACTGTCAGCGGCAACGAGAGGCGTTCTTCGAACTCGAAGGTGACGCCGTGGCTGAACTTGGTGACCTCCACCTCGGGGGAATCCTTGGCGGCGGTCTCGGTCTTCTCGAACTCGGCGGTCCAGTCGTCACCGGTCCCGGAGATCCGCACCGCGATGTACGGATCGACGGCGGTGGCGATCGCCTGCAGCGGTCCCGGGGACGCCGGAGAGCACAACGGCACCCACGAGCCGTCGTCGTGCGCCGGCGAGGGGTGCACATGCAACCGACCGCCCTCAACCTCGGCGACGACATAGCCGGCCGGATTGAACAGCGGGTGCAGTTCGATGACCTTGGCCAGACCATCAAAGTCGTTGGACAGCTTGAGGGCTCGCTTGATGCGCTCGGCGGCCACACCAGCGATGCCAACGAGCTGCTTGGTGCAGATGTCGGTGGCCAGCTCGTCGTTGTCACCGGCGCGGGCGCGCACCGCGATGCCGAACGACAGGTTCAGCAGGTGCATCTGCAGCACCACCTCGTCGGCGATGCGCACCAGTGCGGAGTGTGAGAACGCCCCGAAGTCGACGTCGGACACCAGCACACCCGAATAGTCCGCTTGGCCTTCGTCATTCGGATCGATCGGGCCGAGTTCCCAATTGGCGGCCTTGGTCTTGGCCACGATGTCCAGCGCGGGGATACCGGTCACCTCGGGATAGGACTCGTCGATGATGACGGTCCATGCGCAGTGCGGCGTGCGATCGGCGGGCGTGCGCGGGGGGCGGTGGATCGGACGCACCTGCGCCTTGGCATTGGTGGCGACGGCGGTCGCGTCGAACGTGGGGTCCTCGATGTCGTGGCACATGCCCTTGACGTAGTCGGGGCCCATCGGTTCGACGTCGAGCAGGGCGCCGCAGTGGTCCAGGTGGAATTCGCCGTGCCAGCGGTCGTGGACGGTGTAACGGAAGTCCATGAATTGCGGCGGGGCGCCGATGTCGAGCTGCAGGCCCTTGAAGATCGTGAAGATATCGACGCCCTCGTACTTCAGGGCCTTCTGCATGCGCCTGGTGTAGATCGGGCTGGCGCCGGCCCATTCCTCGATGGCGATCTGCAGCATCTCGGGCCGGCCGAACGACTGAATGCACCACGCCATTCCGGAGCGGTCGATCATCTGGCCGATCAACAGCAGTTCGGGGACCAGGGTGGCAAGTTCGGCCCGGGACAACTGGGCATAGCGACTGAGGGGCTGGCTCATACCGCGAAACATAGTCGGCTCAATGTTATAAAGTCAACGATGTGAAAGCGCTGGGTACTCCTCCGACGCGGCAGACTCAGGCGCCGCGTAAGCGGGGCGACGACACCCGGGCGTTGATCATCGATGAGACCGTGCGCTGTGTGGTCGAAGAGGGTTTCCAGGCCGCAACCGCCAAACACGTCGCCGAGCGCGCCGGGGTCACCTGGGGCGTCATCCAGTACCACTTCGGTGATCGCAACGGGCTACTGATGGCCGTCGTCGACGAGGGCGTAGCCGGCTTGCTCAAAAGCCTCGGCGAGGCCGATGTCGCCGATCTGGGACTGCGGGAGCGCATCGAGGTCGTCGTCGACACCGCGTTCCGTTGCTACAGCAGCCCGACGTCGTTGGCGGCGTTCGAGATTCTGCGGGCCACTCGCGGCACGCACGGCGACAGCGCCACACGTCACCTGTTGGAGATCAATACCGCGATCAACCAACTGGGTCGGCTGATCTCCGACGATCCCGGCGTGGCCGAAGTGATCTGGTCGTCGCTGCGCGGCATGGTGCTGGTCGAGATGATCGTGAACTCGCACCTGGAGTGGCAGCGCGAGCGTCAGCTGTTGGTGGACATGGTCACCCGGTATCTGCAGGACTGAGCCCGCGCTACAGCGAACGCCGTCACCCGCCGTCGTCCATCGTGTGCGCCGTCACATGACGCACGCCACAAACATGCACATTCGCGTGCGCCTGTCGCGAATCTCACAGGGCCAAAGTTGATTTACCTGAAATTAACAAGGAGCATCGAGGTGTTCCTTCAGACAGGCGATCCCTGATTGATGGACGTCTACAGCAAAAAACAAATCCCCTGCTGAACCGGGGGACATCAAGGAGTTGAGAAAATGTCGTCGATTGCGCAGTTCCGCAAAGACATGAAGCGGGCCATGACGCGTCGCCGTCTGTACGCACGTATCAGCGCTATGCCGCCGTCAACGGTTCGCGAAGAACTCGTTGCCATCGCGCAGCGCTACGAAAACGAGCTTGGCTGATCTGATCCCTTCTCGGGGAACAGCTTTCGCATAACAGCGCCGGCGACGATGCCGACCGCGATCAACGCGATGCCCACTCCGGCGGGAAGCGCGCCGCTGACCCAGCCGGCGATGCCGATGCCGATCACGAATCCGGGAAGCCAGTCCAACAGCTTCCCGAATGATGGTGGGGCTTCGGCGGATTCGCCGCTGGCTGCCAAGAATTTCGCTCGCGCATAGTCGGGGTAGAACTCGGTGAGCGCGACGGCGACCAACGTCACGGCAAGCTGGACGATCCAGCCGGTCCAGAAGTTGTCGCCGTCGTGCAGCACCGCGTCCCCGAACGTACCGACCGCCGTGTTGATCACGAACGCGCCGGCCCACACCGTGCTCAGCACGTAGTTGACCCGGATGAACAGTGGGCTGGTCCAGTGTTCGGGATCGACGGTGTCGCGGGCGTAGGCGATCGTGAACGGGCGGCGGATCGCCAGAGTGGCCAACGCGTAGGCGGCCAGTAATCCGTTGGTGATCTCGCCGGCCCACAGCTCGAGCCAGTTGAGGAGCGCAGCCGAGCCGAAGATGCCCAGGGCGACGAACGCGGCGAACACCACGGCACCGAACACTTCGAGGGAATGCACCTTGATCCCGCGACGGCTGCCCGCCCACATGACGATGAGGGTGAGGGCCAGCGCGGCGGCCGCGGCCTGTCCGAAGCGGCCCGGCCCCGACATGATGGCCATGAGGATCCACGGCGCGATGCCCGAGAACGGCGACCGCAGGAAGCCGTCAATGAAGTTGGTTCGCGGGACGGCCGCGTCGGCCTTGTCCGGTTCAGCCATGGGCACATTGTCACCGGGACAACCGCCCCCGCGACAGATTCGGTGTGCTGCAATGACCGGCATGGCTGATGCGGAAGCAATCGAAGCGATCAAACAGGTCAAGTACCGCTACCTGCGGGCGCTGGACACCAAGCATTGGGACGATTTCGCCGACACTCTGACCGAGGACATCGTCGGTGACTACGGCTCGTCACTCGGTGAGGAGCACCGCTTCACCAACCGCAAGGATCTGGTGGAGTTCATGCGCAAGTCAATGCCGGCCGGCGTGCTGACCGAGCACCGCGTCACCCATCCGGAGATCAGCGTGGACGGCGACGAAGCCGAGGCCATCTGGTACCTGCAGGATCGGGTGATCGTGCCCGAGTTCAATTTCGTGCTGGAGGGTGCGGCGTTCTACCGCGACGGTTACCGCAAGACGCCCGACGGCTGGAAGATCAGCAAGACCGGGTACGACCGGACCTACGAGTTCACGATGTCGACCGAGGCGCTGAACTTCAAGGCCACGCCCGGCGCCGCGATCAACCCGAACCCTTAACTCGTCGAGCGTGGGACTTGTCGTCGACGATCGTCGCTGGTTTCACCGACAACCCGCACGCTCGATGAGGGCTACTTGGCGACGGCGATCAGCGCACCGGGCTGAAGCCAGCGCATGATCTTGACGAGGGTGTCGTCGTCGAGCGAGACGCATCCCGCGGTGGGTCCGCCATCGGTGGTGTGAACGAAGAACGCGCCACCGTTGCCCGGAACGCGAGCCTTGTTGACGCCCATCACGATCGCGTGGGCGTACTGCGGGATGTAGAGGTTTTCGGTGCCACTGGCCGGGTTGGTGTCGAAAGGGCAGTCGGCTTTCTTGCAGACCTGCATGGTGTTGTAGGTCGGGCTCTTCATATCGCCGTCCCACCAGTGGTCTTTCGTGACCTGGACGTATTGCAGGCCACCGCCGGGGTTGGGCTGGGTGCCGAAGGCGAAGTCGAGGGTAAAGATGCCCATCGGCGTCTTCATCTCGCCGTCGTGAGATTGCGGGACCATGCCGTTGGCGCCGACGTGGGTGGGGACCCCGACCAGGACGGGCTGCCAGCCGTTGGCGCCGCGCTGCCAGACGTCCATCTTGGCGGTGGCGCCGCCGGTGCTGACCACGGAGAGGACCTGCGTGGCGTTGCCGACGTTGGACTGGAACCAGGGGGTTTCGGCGTGGCTGGGCGGTGCAGACGACAGCGCGAGCAGCGCCGCACTGAAGGCAGCACAGATCGAAACGACGGCTCGGCGCATCGGTTCATGGTCCCTGTGGGGTTCCTGGTGGGTCAAGTCAAGGTTCGGTGACGGTTGCGTCTGGGCCAGCTAACGATCATTGGTCAGCGTGGGTAAATTTGCGGCTGTCCCAGGAGCGCCTGAACTGCGTGTACCGGCTGGTCGGAGCGGGTATTGCACCTTTTGGTGAATAGCGAACCGGCAAACGCAGGGGATACGATTTCGACATGTCGCAAGCGCCGTACGGACCCGGGCCTGCAGGACCAGCTCCGTGGCAGGGACCTCCCCCGTCGGGAGGCCCGTCGCGGTTGCCAACGATCATCGCGATCGTCATCGCAGTGATCGCCATTGCCGTCGCTATCGGTGCGTGGTTTCGGCCAGCGCCGAAGCCGGAAACTCCCGCCGCCAAGACGTATACCGAGCAGGAAGTTTCTGATGCGAAGAAGGCTGTTTGCGATGCTTACGGCAGGGCTGATCGCGCGCTCCAGGCTACTGGGAGAAAGAACGGGGGCGACGACCAAACCGCGATCATCGCGGTGGCGGTCAATATCCGTCTTGCCCTCAGCGAGAGCAGCAGCTTCCTCCTGCGCACACTCGCGGAAAACCCTGCGGCGCCCCATGACCTCCAAGAACAGGTACGGATGGCGGCCAACTCCTACCAGGACATAGCGATCGACCAATTGGGGGAGGCGTCGCAAACGGAACTCGGTCCTTTCCTTAAACAAGCTGATTCCACAGATGTTGCAATAAAACAGGCTTGCAAATGAGTGATTTACCTCCGGGCGAGTGGTCTGCGTTGCTAGTAGGCCACCAATGGCCAGGAGTCGCATCACTGACAACTCTCACGGCGGCGGCGACGAATCGCGGGACCATCAGCAAGGAGTTCGACAGTTACGCCGACATCCTGCAATCCATACGAAGCGGGCCGCTTGGACAGCAAGAGGGCGTGACCGCTGACGACGCACGCGACGCGTTCCATTCGGGTGAGACAAAAGCTAGAGCAGTATCGGAGAAGAACGCCGTCAATCAGCGCTCATACGATTCCGCGCATCGGTCAACGCAATATTTGCGGACACACTTGAGTGAGATTGCACGGCAGGGCAACTCAGCGATTGAGGAAATCCAAGGATCGAAAGATCCCGCCCCAATTAAACTTGGGAAAATCGTCAATGCGGTGATGGACGCGCAGTCGCAGGCAAACAGCAGTGCCGCCAGCTGCAGCGACCGTATTTTTGGCGATATCCAGCAGATCCTCGATAGCCAGGGCTCGAGTGAGTCAGCACGGCAATTCGCGAAGGGCAGCGGTGTCGACCTAGGCCAGGCATTCCGCTCTCCGACCGAGGCTTCAATCCGTGAGCAAGTTAGCGCGTTGCTCAGTAAGAGCGGGGCGGCCCCGACGAACCCTAGTAGTGGCGGAGCCGACCCTCTGTCCGGCGGCAGCACCGCACAAGGTGGGTTTGGCCAAGACAGCACGGTGGGCGGCAAGTCCAATCTTTTCGGCGGTGGCAATACGTCGAGCGCGAACTCGACAGCCGACACCGTTCCGGCTTCAACTCAAACAGCCAATACGCCCTCAGTCGTCGCAGCTGGGAGCAACACAAGTCCCGCCCCGAGCTCACCTCCTGGTGAAGCGCCTCGCTCTGTGAACGTACAGGGGGGCAACACTCCGCCAGTCGCAACGAACTCCCCAGCTCCAGCACCCCAGCCGGCACTGCCACCTTCAGTCGCTGGCGTTAGCGGAAGTGGTGGCAGCGCAATAAGCAGCTCCGGCACCGGCGGCTCAGCCATGCCCAACCTCGCGACGTCGCAATCTCCGCTGACATCGAGCTCAGCCCCCACAAACGCACTCTCCCCCGAAGGCTTCGCCCAGAACTTCAACAACGGCTCCCAAGCCGGCGGCCCGGTGTCGTCGGGCACTGAAGCGCTGTCCACCTCGGCAGCCCACGCCATGCAGCCGCAGGCACCCCTTCACTCCGAGAGCATGGCCGCACCGCCGATGGCGCCGACAGCGCCGACCGCAGGAGCGCAACTCTTCGAAACGGCCCACGCCGCACCGACTTACGATGCCGCCCAAGCACCCGTCGCTCCCCCAGCAGACACCACCCAGGCCTACGTCGCGGCCCCGGCAGCTCAAGCGCCCGTCATGCCGTCGACCGCCGCCCCCACCGCGCCTCAAGGTCCGCTGCCCGCCTACGGTGCCGACCTGCGACCGCCGGCGGCCACCGCGCCCGCCGCCCAGCCGGCAATGCCGACCGCCGCCTCCCCCGGATCGGCACCGGTCCACCCATCCGCCGGCACCCAACTCAATCAGCCGGCCGTCGTCCGCCAAGCTCCGACAGCCGCCGCATCCGCAAGCCCAGCACCGGCCGGTCTCACCGAGAATGCCGTCGCCGCCACCACTACGGGCGCCATGGCCGGTGCCAGCGCCGTCGTAACCCAAGCCCAGCAGCGCCTCAACAGACTGCTCGACGCGGTCGCCCGTCAAGAACCCAAGTTGCGCTGGGCCATCGGAGACCGCGACGACGTCACCACCGTCCTGGCGACCGACCTGGCCAGCGGCTGGATCCCACCGCACGTCGAAATCCCCACCGGCATAAAGCTTCTCAGGCCAGGAAGCCGCAACAGGACACTCGACGCCTTACTCGGCGAGACCATCCTCACCGCCGCCTACGCCCCCGGCCAATACCTACCGCCCGCGGAGGACGCCCAGCCCACGCAGATGTCGATCCGTGCACGCGACACCGCGGAGGTCGAAGACCTCGGCTGGGAGCTCGCTCAAGCCACCAAGTGGCGCGACGGCCTACCCCGCCTCGCCCACACCCTGGCCAAAGCCGCATCGACCGGTACCGGTTACCTGGACTCCGAAGTCGAGCTCCTCCGCGAGCACCTCGCCAACGTCGCAGCCAAGGTCCTGGGTGACTATCCCGATCATGTCGACACCGCTAATGTCGGCAACTGGCAGCTCCTCGCGACCATCGACGCCCTGATCAAGGGCGAAAAGACCGCTGCCAACTACCACTTCGCGTGGTTTCAGGTCCTGAACCTGGCATTGAAGGGAGAGGTGCACCGATGACTGGTGGACAGCTCAACTCAAACCAGCCCGGTTGGCTGGCAGCCAACGCAGGGAACATCCCCCCGCCGCCCATCAGCTCCGATCCGCTTGTCGCCGGTGCGACCCCCATCGAACAACTGCTGCGTGTGCTCGGGCTGGCCGCCAATCTCGGTGACCCCAAGGACAACAGCGAGAGCATCGAGGAACACGCCCAGCGCGACTCCAAGACCGCCGAGGCCGCCGCGAAGTTCACCGCCCAGGACGAGCAGGCCAACGCCGAGATGAAAGGCGTCGCCGGGCAGGGCCAAGCCGATCAGATGGCGCAACAACTCCCGCAGATGGCCTCCCAGCTCGCCGGCGCCATGGCCGGTGCGATGGGCGGCGCACTGCAGCCGCTTGCCCAGATCCCGCAGCAGGTCGCCCAAGGCGCCCAGCAGATGATGCAGGCCGGCATGGGCATGATGCAGCAAGCCGGTGGCGCCTCCGCGGAACTCGACAAAGCCAGCCTCACCGATCCGCTGGGTGAATTCGGCGAGACACCCGGCGAAATGGGTTCTGGCGGAGGCGGATCCGGTGGTGGCGGCGGCGGAATCGGCGGTACCTCGCCGACCGCGATGCTCGGCCCGCCGCCGGTGCCCGCCGCAGGCACCTCGCCGTCAGCGGCAAACACGCAAGTGCCGGCACCGCGAATGGCTGCGCCGACATCGGCGCCCGCCGGTGGCATGGGCGGCATGCCGATGATGCCGCCGGGCGCGATGCATGGTGCGGGCGGATCGGAGAAGGACGCCAAGGCCGACACCAAACGGGTCTCCGTCCCGACCGTGAAGAACGGCGCGCCGGTTCAGGGCCGCATCACGACCCCGCCACCCGCCAACCCTCAGGTCACCAAGAAGGTCGACGGCAAACCCGTCGCGACGCGGCGCATCATCCTGCCCGACAGCAAGCCCGCAGACGAGGGATCCGGCGAGCCGAAGTCCTGACCCCGATACCGTGGAGCGATGACATCGCGAAGCTTGCTCGAAGGTCAAGGCATCCGTCAGATCACGGGCGGGCTGGGCACCCTGGACCGCGAGGTCTTCGAGGCCGTTGCCGAATCCCCGAGCCTGCTTCTCGACAAGGCCATGCCGGTGCTCACCCGCGCCGCCGACCACTCCAAGCTGTGGTTCGCGATCGCCGCGGTCCTGGCTGCGACGGGCTCGCCCTCAGCCCGCCGAGGCGCTGGTCGCGGGGTGATCACGCTGGCCGTCACCAGCCTGGTGACCAACCAGGGCGCCAAGCGGGTCTGGAAGCGCGATCGCCCTAACCGCACCCTGGTCCCGCTGGTGCGACGGTCACGCAGAGTCCCGACGTCGAACTCGCTTCCCTCCGGCCACTCGGCCAGCGCCGCCGCTTTCGCCGTCGGTGTCGGTCTGGAGAACCCGCCGCTGGGCCTGGGCCTGGCACTGCTCGCGGGCTTGGTGGGCCTGTCCCGGGTGGCCACCGGCGCGCACTACCCCGGCGACGTCTTCGCCGGATTCGGCATCGGCGCTGCGATCGCCGTGCTGGGTGGTCGGCTGGTTCCGCCGATCGTGCCGGCAAAGCTGCCCTCGACCGAGCCTCTGGTGATCGACACCCCGGAGCGTCCCGAGGGCGAGGGCGTCGTCCTGGTCATCAACCCGGCGTCGGGCAGCGGCACCGGAACTCGGGTCATCGACGAGGTCCGCGAAAAGCTACCGAAGGCCGAGATCGTCGAACTCGGTCCGGATGATAACCCGGAGACCGTCCTGCGGGAGGCCGCCCAGCGCGCCGAGGTGCTCGGCGTTGGTGGCGGCGACGGCACCGTGTCCGCTGCGGCTTCGGTGGCGATCTCCACGGGGCTGCCGCTGGCAGTGTTTCCCGCCGGGACGTTCAACCACTTCGCCAAGGACATCGGTTGCGACACCGTCGATCGCACCGTCTCGGCCATCCGCGAAGGCAACGTCTCGTGCGTAGACCTGGTATGCCTCAACGAGGACCAGATGGTGATCAACACCGCCAGCATCGGTGCGTACCCACTATTCGTCCAAACCCGGGAGAAGCTCGAGCACAAGGTCGGCAAGCCCTTGGCCGGGATGTACGCAATGCTGCACACACTGCGCCGCGGGACGCCGGTTCGAATCCGATTCGACAACAAGACAATTCAGACGTCGCTGTTCTTCCTCGGTAACTCTGTCTATCTACCGTCGGGTTTCGCCCCGGCCCGGCGGACCCGCATGGACGACGGACTCCTCGACGTCCGCATCCTGGAAACCGGCAAGCGTTTCAGCCGGCTGCGCATTCTCAGCGCGGTCGCGCTCGGCCGCCTCGAACGCAGTCCGCTCTACCACGAGATCCAGGCACCGGAGTTCACGTTCGAGGCCGTCGACGGCCCGACGCCACTGGCCCGCGACGGCGAGGTCGGCGACACGTACGACAAAGCCAGCTTCAGCGCGAAGTACCGAGTGCTGCCGGTGTTTCGGCCGCTGGTGTGAGCGGTAGCGGCGGTACCAGTCGCAGGCACAGCAGGTAGTAGATGTAGCCGAGCGCCCACCCCGCCAGCACATCGGACGGGTGGTGGACATTGAGCACCACCCGCCCCACCCCGACCGCCACGATCAGCAGGCCGCCGACGACGGCGAGCACCCGCCTGAGCCGGGGACTGAGGTGCGGCCACAGCACTGTGAGCAGGGCCAGCACGCCCACCATGACTCCTAGTGCGTGACCGGACGGGAACGATGTCGACGACCCGTGGGCAAGCGCCGTCGCCGGGCGGGGCCGGCCCGCGAGGAACTTCGCGCCCTCGGTTACCAGCCCCATCAGTCCGATGCTGATCACCAGGAATATCGCGGTAGGCACCCTGCGGCGCGCCAACGCGATGATCAGCAGTATCAAGGCAGCCACTCGGAAGCCGTTCGGGCCGAAGACGACGCAGAACGCCACCCAGAAGGAGACCCAACCGGGGCGCGAAGCACCGATGTTATGGAACGCCTGGAGCAGGACCGTGTCGATTGGATCCAGCCATCCCCAGTTGAGCGCATATCCGACCCACATCGTCGCGTAAATAGCTACGGCGACGACGATCGAGGCGATCAGCCAGGTTTTCTTCGATGCCATCTGTTCTTGAGTACCACGGGAGCCTGGCACGATCGTCGGAGTGACCGTCCTGCTACCAGGATTGTTCGGAATCGGTAACCTTCCTCGCGCAACGCCTGACCAAACTCCCGCTGTGGATAACGCTTGCGCCGGACACCGAATGCAGGCACCGTCACCGGGCGGGGCTAGCTATACCCCCACTAGCCGAACGGAGGCGTATGTGAGCCGGGACAACGTGCTGATCGTCCACTGGCACGATCTGGGCCGCTGCCTGGGCGCCTACGGATATCCGGGGGTATCGAGCCCACGCCTGGATCAGCTCGCCGCCGAAGGTGTTCTGTTCACCCGCGCACACGCCACTGCCCCGCTGTGCTCGCCCGCGCGCGGGTCACTGTTCACCGGCCGCTATCCCCACAGCAATGGACTGGTCGGCCTGGCTCATCACGGCTTCGAGTACCGCGCCGGTGTGCGCACGCTGCCGCACATTCTTCACGAGCATGGTTGGTATTCAGCACTATTCGGTATGCAGCACGAAACGTCGTTCCCAGCTCGGCTGGGCTACGACGAGTTCGACGTCTCCAACTCCTACTGTGAGTACGTCGTCGAACGGGCCCAGGAGTGGCTCACCGACAGCGCACCGCTCGCAGGAATCAGCCCGTTCCTGTTGACCGCGGGATTCTTTGAGACCCATCGGCCTTATCCGCATGATCGCTACGAACCAGCCGACACCGCTGACGTCGAGGTCCCCGATTTCCTGCCCGATACCCCCGACGTGCGCGGCGATCTGGCCGACTTCTACGGTTCCATCGCCGTCGCCGACGCCGCGGTGGGCCGACTGTTGGACACCCTCGACGCAACCGGCCTCGCCGCCAACACCTGGGTGGTGTTCCTGACCGACCACGGCCCGGCCTTCCCGCGGGCGAAATCCACCCTGTACGACGCCGGCACCGGCATCGCGACGATCATTCGCCCACCACGCCGGCTTCAGAACACACCCTTGGTGTACGACGAGCTGTTCAGCGGTGTGGATCTGCTGCCCACCCTGCTGGAATTGGTCGGCATCACTCCCGGTGATGACGTCGAAGGACTGTCCCATGCGGCCAATCTGCTTGCCGGACAGACCGATCCCGTCCGCGATCACGTCTATACCGAGAAGACTTATCACGACTCCTATGACCCCATCCGGGCCATCCGCAGCAAGAAGTACAGCTACATCGAGAATTACGCGCAACGCCCACTGCTTGACCTGCCGCTCGACATCGAGGAAAGCCCGTCCGGCCAGGCGGTGGAACCGTTCATCAACGCACCGCGACCGGCCCGCGAACTCTACGACCTTGAAGTCGACCCAGACGAGTCCACCAACCTCCTGGTCGAGCCGAGCGAGGAAGCTGAGGGCATCGCCGAAGACCTCGCGATCCGGCTCAACGATTGGCGGCAGAAGACCGGCGACGCCATCCCCTCAGAGTTCGTCGGGACGCGGATCGCGGCCCGCTACACCGAGACCTATTTCCAGATCAACGGACTCACCCTGACGAGCCGATCGGCGGTCGCCTCCGAGCGAGGTTTGGACGACGAAATCGGCTTCCCACAATAGTTTTCGTCACGGCGAGTTAAAGCCAGCTGACCTGGGCGTGGGTGTCTGAGTGCCGTTAGGCTCACTGCATGCCCGATCATCCGACCGCCTACCTCGTTCTCGCCTCTCAGCGCAGCGGCAGCACGCTGTTGGTGGAGTCATTGCGAGCGACGGGCGTCGCCGGTGAGCCTCAGGAGTTCTTCCAGTACCTGCCGAACACCAGCATGTCCCCTCAACCCAAAGAGTGGTTTTCCGACACCGACGACGAATCGATTCTGCGACTGCTCGATCCGCTGATCGAAGGCAAGCCAGACCTGGCTCCCGCGGAGATCTGGCGCGACTACATCCGCACCGTCGGGCGCACCCCGAACGGCATCTGGGGCGGCAAACTGATGTGGAATCAGACCGCACTTCTGCTCAGTCGGGCCAAGGATCTTCCCGAACGGTCGGGATCAGGGCTCCTGTCCGCCATCCGCGATGTGGTCGGCAGCGATCCTGTGCTGATCCACGTGCATCGACCCGACGTTGTCTCACAAGCGGTTTCGTTCTGGCGGGCGGTTCAGACCCGGGTCTGGCGCGGAAGGCCGGATCCGGTGCGGGACGCGCGAGCCGAATACCACGCCGGGGCGATCGCGCACGTGGTGCAGATGTTGCGGGCGCAGGAAGAGGGCTGGCGCAACTGGTTCGCCGAAGAAGACGTCCACCCGATCGATGTGCCCTATCCGGTGTTGTGGCGCAACCTGACTGACGTCGTCGCGCAGGTGCTGGAGGCACTCGGACTTGACCCGCGACTGGCGCCCGCACCCGTCCTGGAACGCCAGGCCGACCAGCGGTCCGACGAATGGGTGGACCGCTACCGCGCCGACGCAGAACGCGACGGACTGCCCACCTGAGCGACGACGAAGATCCGGCGGAACGGGAAGTACGTGCGCCCGTCCGGCCGGGCGGGATAGGCCTCGTCGAGCATCGGGATCAGTTCGGTCCGAAACTGGTGCCACTGGTCGTCATCGAGCCGATCACGCACAGGGGTGAGCGCGGTGCCGGTGATCCAGTTGAGCACGGCGTTGTCTCCGTCGAGCTCGTGGATGTAGGTGGTCTCCCACGCGTCGACGTGGCAGCCCACCTCGGTCAGGATCTCGGCATACCGGATCGGCGTCTCGACGACCTTGGCGGCGCGGAAAGCGAAGTCGCCCAGTATCTTTGACCAGGGCTCCTGATCTGCCAGACGGCGCACCGCCACATGGGACGGCGCGTCGAAGTTGCCGGGCACCTGGACGGCGATCCAAGCACCGGGATCCAGCTGGCCGGCCCAGCGCACCATCAGCTCGGGATGCCCCGGAATCCATTGCAGCGCGGCATTACTGAATACGACGTCGGTGTCCGGGCGCGGTGTCCACGCGGTGATGTCGGCCAACTCGGCGTCGATTCCGCGTTCCCGCGCGGCGGCGACCATCTCCGCAGAGCTGTCCACAGCCTCCAGTACCGCGTCCGGCCAGCGCTGAGCCAGCTGTTCGGTGAGATTGCCCGGGCCGCAGCCCAGGTCGGCCACGCGCCGCGGTGACTCGGCGCCCACCCGCCCCAGCAAGTCGAAGAACGGCCTGCCGCGCTGGTCGGCGAACGTCAGGTAGGTCTGCGGGTTCCACATTCCACCCACTTCACCACACGTGCATGAATCATGAAATCCACAGCGACTTCCCAGCTCTGCGAACGCGCGTCAGCCAGCACTTTCAGGCACGGTGGTGCGGTGACCGCCACCGCCGACCACACCGAGGTACTCGGTGCGGCCATCGCTGACGTACCGGTGCGCGCCGCGCCCCGGTGGCCTGCCTTCGCCGTGGCCGCACTTCTGGTCGCCACAGCTGCGCTGTATCTCTGGAATCTGCCGATCAACGGATACGGAAACGCCTTCTATGCGGCGGCCGCCCAGTCCGGCGCCAAGAACTGGAGTGCGTGGTTCTTCGGCTCACTGGATCCCAACAACTTCATCACCGTCGACAAACCGCCTGCCGCGTTGTGGGTGACAGGGTTGTCGGTGCGGTTGTTCGGGATGAACAGCTGGGCGGTCCTGGTGCCACAAGCGCTGATGGGGGTCGGGGCTGTCGCGCTGCTCTACGTTGCGGTGCGTCGCGTCGTGACCGACCCCGCGCGCGGCGCGGTGGCGGGCTTGATAGCGGGCGCCGTCTTGGCGCTCACCCCCGCTGCCACGTTGATGTTTCGCTACAACAACCCCGACGCACTGATGGTCCTGTTGATGGTCGCGGGCGCCTACTTTCTGATTCGCGCCATCCCCGGCGCGTCCTGGCGATGGCTGCTCCTCGTGGGCGTCGCACTGGGGCTGGCATTCCTCACTAAGATGCTGGCCGGGCTGATGGTGCTGCCCGCCTTCGGTCTCGCCTATCTACTGTTCGCACCGACCAATTGGTGGCGACGGCTGCTGCATCTACTGAGTGCCACTGCTGCGCTGGTGATTTCGGGTGGCTGGTGGGTCGCGGTGGTCCAGCTGTGGCCGGCCGCGGCGAGGCCCTACATCGGCAGTTCGACGAACAACACGGTGCTCAACCTCGCACTGGGCTACAACGGCGTCGACCGCATCGTCGGAGGCGGCAACGCGGTGTCCCACGGGCACCCCAGCGGGTGGAGCACCCACGCCGGGGTGCTGCGACTCCTCTCCGCGGAGATGGGTTACGAGGCGTCCTGGCTGCTGCCCGCCGTCGTCGTCGCCATCGCGGCAGGAGCGTATCTTGCGGTGCGCCGCAAGCTAAGCCGGATCGAGGCGGCCAGCTTCACCATGTGGACCGGGTGGCTGGCCGTGTGCACGGTCGTGTTCAGTTACATGACCGGCATGGTGCACCCGTACTACACCATCGCCTTGGCGCCGGCGGCCGGTGCGCTGATCGGCCTGGCCGCGGTGTGGAGCAGATCCGCGGCGATCGCGATGGTGGTGGCCGCCGCCTGGTGGGCCGTCATTCTGCTGCACCGAGCACAACTGGGCCCGACCTGGACCCGCTCGCTCATCGAGTGCACGGCCGTTGCGGCCATAGTGCTGCTGGCCGCGGCGCTGACCCGATGGCCGCGGCTCACCCCCGTCGCGCTGGCGGCCTCGCTCGTGGCGGGCCTCACCGGCACCGCGATGTTCTCGGTGGCGACCGCCGCCACCCCGCACAACGGGTCGATACCCAACGCCGCCCACACCGCTGACCTGTGGCCGACCGTCGGCAATCGTTTCGGCAAGACGATGATGATGGGCGCCAGCTCGGACAGAGTCGACCCGAAGCTGGCCGAGACGCTGGCCGCCACCCGCACCCCGTGGTCGGCTGCCACCTCCGGCTCACAGGCGGCAGCCTCGCTGGAAATCGCGTCCGGTACCGCGGTCATGGCGATCGGCGGGTGGAGCAACGACCCGGTGCCCACGCTGGCGCAGTTCATCGACGACGTGCACGCCCAGAAGATCAGCTACTACGTCGAAAGCGGCCGCATGCGCAGCCACGACCGGGTCGGTGGGCAGATCGCCGACTGGGTACAACAGCATTACCGACCGGTGAAGGTCGGCGGCGCGACGGTGTATCGCCTGTTGTGAACCGCGCGCCCAGTTAGCATCCGAGGACAGATGCCGACCTCGAAAGGCCGCGACAATGACGTCGAACGTCGACCTGCCCATACCGGTGCCGGTGCCCGATGTGCCGGGTGCCGACGCCGGATACGAGGGACTGCCCGCCCGCTCCGATCTGACCGCACTTCAGCGGCTGACCGTCGACGCCTCCGCGGTGGCCGATATCGGTCTTCGCACGGCGATCGCATCGCTGGTCGGGGCGTCCATGCTGCCGACCGTCGCCAAGAGCATCGTGCGCCGGTCGGACCTGCACCGCGAGCGCAGCAATCTCGAGTTCTACGCCGAACTCGCCGCGCGCCGTGACCCGGCGGCATCCTTTCCCGCACCCATCGACGTGCCCACCGTGACGACCCGCCCGGCGAACCCGGTCGCGCAGTACATCGCGCACGGCAACGTGGAGAATCTGCGGTTCGAGAGCAGCTTCGTACCCATCAATCCGGATATGCGTAAGCAGTGGACGCGGCTGGAGCGCAACAACGTTGTGTGGGCGCAGCATTGGCGCCACGACGACGGTCCGCGGCCGACGTTGTGCGTCATCCACGGTTTCATGGGTTCGCCCTATCTGTTCAACGGATTGTTCTTCTCGCTGCCGTGGTTCTACCGGACCGGATACGACGTGCTGCTCTACACGCTTCCGTTCCACGGCCGTCGCGCCGAAAGAGGCTCGCCCTTCAGCGGATACGGCTTCTTCTCCCAAGGCATGGCCGGATTCGCCGAGACCATGGGCCAGGCGGTCCACGACTTCCGGTCGGTCTTGAACTGGCTACGCGACACTGGAGTCGACCGCATCGCGCTCACCGGAATGTCGTTGGGCGGCTACACCTCAGCGCTGGTCGCCTCGGCTGATGACCGGCTGGAGGCGGTGATCCCCAACGTTCCGGTGGTCACTCCTGAGTCGACGTTCGACGAGTGGTGGCCGGCCAACAAGCTGATCGAGATGGGCCGCAAGTTCGGCACCATCGGCCGTGACGAGTCGGCGGCCGCTTCGGCCTACCACTGCGCGCTGAACTACGAGCCCTTGGTGCCGCGGGATCGGCGGCTGATCATCACCGGCCTCGGCGATCGGCTGGCGCCGCCTGAGCAGGCCGAGGCGCTCTGGGAGCACTGGGATCGCTGTGCGCTGCACTGGTTCCCGGGCAACCACATCCTGCACGTCAGCCAGCCCGAGTATCTGCGCCGCATCAACCGGTTCCTCCGGCCGGTGATGTGGGACTAGCACCTAGCCTTTGATCGCGCTCACCAGCGTGATGCTGGACAGCATGTTGGCCGCCTCGGCGTCCGCCGACTCGACCGAGCGGCCGACGGTCTTCAGGTAGTCGATCAACGTCGTGTCCTGCGCCGTCCACCCGCGCTCGGCGAACCACTGCGCGGCGGGCGCATGCTGCTCGTTGTACACCAGCTGCCACCACTGGCCACGCTCGTCGTCACTTGCCTTCGCTTCGTCGACCTTCTCGCGGAAGGCCTCGCGATCCATTGGTCGCCCCTCCTCGACCGCGGCGTGGCTGCCCGGAGCGGCCAACGCGTCGATCACGGTGAACAGCTGCTCCTGGGCACTGGCGGGCAGATAGATGAGCAGACCTTCGGCGATCCATGCCGACGGTTCGTCGGGCCGGAAACCGCTGTCGCGCAGGGCGTGCGCCCAGTCATCCCGCAGATCGATCGCGATCTCCTTGCGCTCGGCTTTCGCGGTCGCGCCGTGCGCGGCCAGGGTCTCGCGCTTGAACTCCAGCACCTGCGGCTGGTCGAGTTCGTAGACGGTCGTGCCTGCCGGCCAGTCCAGCCGGTAGGCGCGCGAATCGAGGCCCGCGGCGAGCAGGACGATCTGACGCACGCCCGCCTGTGCCGCCGCGCGGAAGTACGCGTCGAAATACCGGGTGCGCGCGGCCTGGAAGGTGACGAAATGCTGCCCGAACTCCGGGGTCTTCAGAGGGTGATCGGGCGCCTCACCGTCGAGGACTGCAGCCCATGGACCACCCACGGCGCGACAGAACACCTCGGCGAACGGGTCGACCGCCAGCGGATCGGGTTTCTGCGCCTCGAGTGCGCGGGCGGCGGCGACGAACAAAGCCGTCGAACCGACGCTGGTGGTGATGTCCCAGGTGTCGTTGTCACTTCGCACTGCCGCGAGGGTACTCGCGGAATCTGGCAACGCGCGGGCGACAGGTATCAGTGCGAGGGAATCTGGATGTCCGAGAAGAGGACTCGGACACCTCCAGTCGACAGCCGCGCCATCGCCTCGAAGAACGCACCGGCCTCCGCGGTGGCCACTGCTGCGCTGGCCGCGTCGTAGTCCGGGTAGTACAGGTCGATCATCCGGTAGGCCGGAGTCGGCGAGCCATCCTCCTTGGGCCACACCTTCGAGGTCTCGAACCGAATGTGGCCCGGAATCTTGCGGGCCGCTTCGAGTTGTTCGGCCTCGTACGCGGCCTCGAAGGCATCCGGATCGGTGGGGTTGTCGTAGATGACCGTGATCTTGGTTTCCGGCACCTGATCTCCTCTGACGTTACTGACGCTGGCGACGCCAGCCAGTATTGCCGGTCAGACCCCGAAGCGATACCCGAACCGGGTCAGACCAGCGGTCGGCCGGTGCGGATCCGCCAATCCACATCGCGCAGAAGCAGATTGAACGGGAACTCGCGGATGACCCGCGGAGTCAGGTTGTTGACGAACCGGATGCGCGCCATCAACCGGTCGAACTTGCGCTGTTTGTCCGGATTCCAGTCGAGGCGCATCTCGTCGCGGAAGCGCTGCGGCAGGAAGCCCGTGGTGATCAGCAGGTTGAATTGTTCGAGCGGTTCCTGCACGCGCTTCGGCAGTCGCACGCCCCGGATCCGCGACACCGCGAACGGATACAGATATTCACGGATGGTGTCGTCGATGTGCAGCTTGTCCAGTGATTCCTGCCAGTACTCGTCGAACGCGGCCCGGTCGGCCGGCCACATCTCGGCGGGCACCTGCAACGTGGTGGCCAACGCCGCGCTCTCCCGGTAATGCCGGTCGGCGGTCTCGTCGTCCATCTCGCCGATGAACACCCGGGCCACATCGACCCCGCCCTTGTAGAGGCACGCGGCAACCCAGAGCTGGAGGTTCTTGTCGAACGCGTTGTACTCCACCGGGCTGTCCGGCGTCGAATACACCTGCGCGTGCGACTTGTTGACCGCCCGTCGATACGCCTTCTTCTGCTCGTCGGTGCCGCGGGTGGCCACCGCCAGGTACGTGAAGGTCGTCCTGGCCCGTTTGATCGGGTGCCGGTCGGCTCGTCCGCTCTCGACCCGGCTCTCCATCACGCCGTAGCCGACACCCGGCAGGGCCAGCTCCATGATCACGTTCGCCGGGCCCGCAAGCAGCGCAACACCCATCAGCCCGTCGTCGAAGCCCGGTCCCCATTTCCGGCGGCGAGCCGACTTCATCGGCGGCGCACTCACCGCCCGATCAACGTGGCTGATGACGGGTTCGCGGATCGCCACGCTGGGCCACCTATCGATGAGAATCTGACAACGAGTGTTTCCCAATATTGCCGCCCTGGCCTGAGCAATGTCAAGATGGGCTAATGACGCAGGCACGGCCCTACGGCGGCGTGGATGCCGCCGATCGGCTGGCGCGGAGACGGGCCCGTCTACTGGAGGCCGGGCTGGAGCTGCTGGGCAGCAATGTCGACCCCGCTGAGCTCACGGTTCGCGGCATCTGCCGGGAGGCCGGCGTCGCCACCCGGTACTTCTACGAGAGCTTCGCCGACAAGGACGAGTTCGTCGCGGCGGTCTTCGACTGGGTGGTCGCCGATCTGGCCGCCACCACGCAGGCCGCGGTGGCAACAGCCCCGGTCGAGGCGCAGAACCGCGCGGCAGCGGCCAATATCGTGCGGACCATCGAACTCGATCCGCGGGTCGGTCGGTTGATGTTCAGCTCGCAGCTGTCCAACACCACGGTGGTCCGAAAACGACAGGAGTCCGGTGCGTTGTTCGCGATGCTGTCGGGACAGCACGTCGAGGCGCTGCTGCACCGCCCCGCCAACGACCGGATCAAGGCGCTCGCGCACTTCGTCGTCGGCGGCGTCGGCCAGACCATCAGTGCCTGGCTGGGCGGCGCGATCACACTGACACCCGCCGAACTCGCCGATCAGCTCACCGCGATCATCGACGAACTCGGCGATCCGCGACTGGTGCGCGACTAACCAGCGGCGATCGGCTGCTTGCGGTCGGCCGCCGTCTTGGGTGGAGTTGCGGCTTCGTGATCGGTGAACTCCCGTGTCCAGCATGCGAATTCCAGCACGATGCCGTCCGGATCGCTGAAGTAGAAGGACCGCACGTACACCCCGGGGTGGAGTTCACGAGTGGCTCCCTGGGGACTGTCGTCGTGGTTGAGCACCGGCCCGACCCGCACACCTTTGTCCTTCAGCCGCTGGCGGTACTCGTCGAACTTCTCCTCCGGCACATGGAACGCCAGGTGATTCATCGAGCCCACCGCGCTGACGATCGAACCCAGGCCGGGCAGCGCTGCCGGGGTGGTGCTGCCCGCCGTGCCGTCCGGCGCCTCGGCGAACCAGAAGAACGCCACGCAGTCGCCGTTACCCGCGTCGAAAAAGAAGTGCTGCCCCAGTCCGTCAGGCAGATTCAGCGACTTGACCAGCGGCATCCCCAGCACATTCGAGTAGAAATCGACAGTGCGCTCCATGTCCGAGCACACCAGCGCGATGTGGTTGATTCCCCCGAGCTCGAATTCTGGGTTGGTGTTGTGCGGCTTGATCACGGCGTGCCCCCACAGATCCTGGTCGACTCTCCCAACCGAACCTAACACCGGATTCAGGCATGTACATCGACGCTGGCGAATATCGTCTCTTCAGCGATCCACACCCGAAGGAGGCCGCCGGACATGCCCACCCCCGGAGTCGTGCGCGAATTCATCGGGATGTCTTCGCCAACCGCGCGCCGCGCCGGCGCAGGCGGCCATCCCTGCCAGGGGCTTTACCACCGCGGAGTGGGCCGCAAGCCGAAGGTCGCCGTGATCGCCACCCACTACCAGATCGACTTCTCCGAGCACTACCTGGCCGATTACCTGGCCACCCGCGGCGTCGGCTTCCTTGGCTGGAACACCCGCTTCCGCGGATTCGAAAGCAGCTTCATGCTCGACCATGCCCTGGTCGACATCAGTGTCGGGGTGCGCTGGCTACGGGAAATCCAGGGCGTGGAAACGGTTGTGCTCCTGGGCAATTCAGGAGGTGGCTCGTTGATGGCGGCCTATCAGTCCCAGGCCGTCGAGCCCAACGTCATCCCCTTGGACGGCATGCGACCCGCCGCGGGGCTGACCGAACTGCCGCCTGCCGACGGTTACATCGCCAGCGCCGCCCACCCTGGGCGTCCCGACGTCCTGACCGCCTGGATGGACGGGGCCGTCACCGACGAAAACGATGCGGTGGCCACCGATCCCGACCTCGACCTGTTCGACGAGCGCAACGGGCCACCGTTTTCCGACGACTTTCTGGCTCGTTACCGGTCGGCTCAAATAGCCCGTAACCACGCCATCACCGACTGGGCGGAGACCGAGCTCAAGCGGGTGCAGGCCGCCGGCTTCTCCGATCGGCCGTTCACCGTGATGCGCACCTGGGCCGATCCGCGCATGGTGGACCCGACCATCGAACCCACCAAACGGCAGCCCAACCTCTGCTACGCCGGCGTTCCGGTGAAGGCCAACCGCTCCGCGCACGGCATCGCCGCGGCCTGCACGCTGCGCAGCTGGCTGGGCATGTGGAGCCTCAAGACCGCTCAGACCCGCGCCGAACCGCATCTGGGCCGGGTCACGGTGCCGGCATTGGTGATCAATGCCGAACAGGACACCGGGGTGTTCCCATCGGACGCTCAGCGCATCTTCGACGCGTTGGCCAGCACCGACAAGACTCTGTGCGCCATCGACACCGACCACTACTTCACCACGCCGGGAGCGCGCGGCGAGCAGGCGGACACGATCGCCAAGTGGATCGCCAAGCGGTGGCGCTAAGAGTTCTGGCGCACTTTCTCCCTGGCGAGAAGGTGCTGGATATCGTTGCGTCAGAGTCAGATTGGCTTGACATTCGCTGGTGCCACGAAGACGACAACGAGACGCTGCACCGCGAGCTGCCCGACGCCGAGGTGATCTGGCACGTGCTGCGTCCGCTGTCCGGCGACGATCTGCGCGGCGCACCGCTGCTGCGACTGGTGCACAAACTGGGCGCCGGGGTGAACACCATCGACGTCGAGACAGCCGACGAGCTGGGGATCGCGGTGGCGAACATGCCTGGCGCCAACGCACCCTCGGTCGCCGAGGGTGCGGTGCTGCTGATGCTGGCCGCGCTGCGCCGGCTTCCCGCGCTGGACCGCCTCACCCGGCAAGGCTTGGGCTGGCCGACGGACCCCAGCCTGGTCGAGACGGTGCGCGATATCGGGAGTTGCACCGTCGGCCTGGTCGGCTACGGCAACATCGCCAAACGCGTCGAGCGGATCGTGCTCGCGATGGGCGGCACCGTCCTGCACACCAGCACCGCCGACGACGGCACCGCCACCTGGCGTCCGCTGCCAGATCTGCTCGCCGACAGCGACGTGATCAGCCTGCACCTGCCGCTGACCGCGGCGACCGACAAGCTGATCAACCGCGCCGCGCTGGACACGATGAAGTCGCATGCGGTGCTGGTCAACACATCTCGCGGCGGTGTCGTCGACGAGTCCGCGTTGATCGATGCACTGCGCGATGGCCGGCTGGCCGCCGCCGGCCTCGATGTGTTCGCCGAGGAACCCGTCGACCCGGGCAGCCCGCTGCTCCAGCTCGACAACGTGGTGGTGACGCCGCACGTCACCTGGTGCACCGTCGACACCATGCGGCGCTACCTGATCCACGCCGTCGACAACTGCCGTCGCCTGTACGACGGCCGCGACCTGGCCAACGTCGTCAACGGGAGGCCGGATGTCCGTCGCGTCCACCAGTGATCGGTCACTGGAAGTACGCACCCTGCGGAAGGTCGCCATCCGCGCCCTGCCCTTCCTAATGGCGCTGTACTTCGTCAACTACCTCGACCGCACCAACCTCGGCATCGCCAAAGCCGATATCAGCGACCACCTCCAGCTCACGGCGAGCATGTTCGGCCTGGCGTCGGGCATCTTCTTCATCGGATACGTCCTGGTCGAGGTGCCGTCCAATCTGGCGCTCGAACGCTTCGGTGCCCGCCGTTGGCTGGCACGTATCGCGGTGTCATGGGGAATCGTCGCCGTCGCAATCGGATTCGCGCCCAACGCGCCCACTCTGCTGGCGTTGCGATTCCTGCTCGGTGTCGCCGAGGCGGGGCTGTTCCCTGGGGTGATCTTCTATCTGACCCGCTGGTTCCCGGCCGCCTACCGGGCGCGGATCGTGGCGATGTTCATGATGGCCAGCCCGATCGCCGCGGCCGTCGGAACTCCGTTGGCGGCGTGGATGATCCAGGCCGGGGAAGGCACGTTCGGGCTGGCCGGCTGGCAATTCATGATGATCGGCGTCGGACTGCCCGCGATCATCCTCGGCGTGATCTGCTGGTTCTATCTGACCGACCGGCCGGCCGAGGCGCAGTGGTTGCAGCCCGAAGAACGGCAATGGCTGATCGACGTGCTGGCCGACGAGGAACGCGATGTCGCAGGCAGCTTCGACTTCCCGCTGCGCCGGGCGCTGACCAGCCCACGGATCTGGTCGCTGGCCGTGGTCTACTTCGGCGTCGCTTATGGGCTGTACGCGCTGGCGTTCTTCCTGCCGTCGATCATCTCCGATTTCAAGAAGACGTTCGACGTGCACCTGTCGATCGTCCAGGTCGGCTTGATCACCGCGGTGCCGTACACCCTGGCCGCGATCGCGATGTATCTGTGGTCGCGCCACGCCGACCGCCAGAACGAACACGTCTGGCATGTTGCGATCCCAATGGGGTTGGGCGGCTTGGCCATTCCGATCGCGCTGTATCTGCACTCCCCGTTGCTGGTGATGATCCCGGTCTGCGTTGCCGCGATGGGAGTGTTCAGTGCGATCCCCAGCTTCTGGGCGCTTCCGGCGCAGTTCCTCACCGGCGCGGCCGCCGCCGGCGGGATCGGGCTGATCAACTCGATCGGCAACCTCGGCGGATTCGCGGCCCCGTACGCGACCGGTGCGCTGAACCAGTTCACCGGCAGCGACAAGGCCGGCATGTGGGCGGTGGGCGTCTTCATGCTGATCTCCGCAGTCGTGGTGGTGGTGTTGCGCGCCACCCCTGAGCGGGATACGCGGCGGTAACGGCGCCGAGCGTGCGCGCAGATCGCGATTCAGTCCGGAGACGCGATCTGGCCGCACAGTCGACGTCGTCGGCGGGGTTAGCGGGACGGCTCAGAACGCCATCATCGGGCAGGTACCCTGGCTCCCAACCCACCGGTTAATAGGGAAGGCACCCGACATGCCCATCGCCATCACCCAGGAACACAACGACCTCGCCGATTCGGTGAGGTCGTTCGTCGCGCGGGTCGCGCCGTCGGAAGTCCTGCACGAGGCCCTGGAGACGCCGATCCCCAACCCGCCGCCGTACTGGAAGGCAGCGGCGGAACAGGGCTTACACGGCCTGCACCTGGCGGAGTCAGTCGACGGCCAGGGTTTCGGCCTGTTGGAGCTTGCGATCGTGATCGCCGAGTTCGGCTACGGTGCCGTGCCCGGGCCGTTCGTCACCTCGGCGATAGCCAGTGCACTCATCTCAGCCCATGATCCCAAGGCCGAGCTGCTGAGCAAGCTGGCCTCCGGCGAGCTGATCGCCACCTGTGCGCTGGAGTCCGGCCTGACCGCCACCCGCCAGGACGGCTCGCTGGTGATCCGCGGCGAGGCCCGCTCAGTGCCCGCTGCCGCGCAGGCCGCCGTTCTGGTGCTGCCGGTCGCGATCGAGAGCGGCGTGGAATGGGTGATCCTCGATGCCGACCAACTCGAGATCGAGCCGGTCAAGTCGGTGGACCTGTTGCGCCCGGTGGCGCATGTCCGGGTCAACGCCGCCGAAGTCAGCGCCGACCGCGTGCTGTCCAACCTTTCGCAGGCCGCCGGCCGCGCGATCCTCACCACCCTGTTGTCGGCCGAGGCCGTCGGCATCGCCCGCTGGGCCACCGACACGGCAGCGGCGTACGCGAAGATCCGCGAGCAGTTCGGACGCCCGATCGGTCAGTTCCAGGCCATCAAGCACAAGTGCGCCGAGATGATCGCCACCACCGAGCGCGCCACCGCGGCGGTGTGGGATGCCGCGCGCGCACTGGACGAGGCCGCCGAAAAGTCCTGGGACAACGAGCAAACCGCGTACGAGTTCGCCACCGCGGTGGCGGCCAGCCTCGCCCCTGCCGCCGCTCAGCACACCACCCAGGACTGCATCCAGGTGCACGGCGGCATCGGCTTCACCTGGGAGCACGACACCAACGTCTACTACCGCCGCACGCTGGGTCTGGTTGCCGCATTCGGGCGCGCGAGCGAATATCAGCAGAAGGTGTTCGACACCGCGACCAGCACGGGTATGCGGGCCATCAACATCGACCTCGACCCCGAGACCGAGAAGCTGCGCGACGAGATCCGTGCGGAAGTGGCTGCCCTGAAAGCGATTCCGCGGGAGGAGCGCAAGACTGCGATCGCCGAGGCCGGCTGGGTGCAGCCACACCTCCCGAAGCCGTGGGGCCGGGCCGCCAAGCCGATCGAGCAGATCATCATCGCCCAGGAGTTCACCGCCGGGCAGGTCAAGCGACCGCAGATGGGCATCGCGGCCTGGCTGATCCCGTCCATCGTGGCGTTCGGCAACGAGGAGCAGAAGCAGCGCTTCCTGCCGCCGACGTTCCGCGGCGAGACGATCTGGTGCCAGCTGTTTTCCGAACCGGGCGCCGGTTCCGATCTGGCCAGCCTGACCACCAAGGCCACCAAGGTCGACGGCGGCTGGCGGATCACCGGGCAGAAGATCTGGACCACCGGCGCCCAGTACGCCCAGTGGGGTGCACTGCTGGCGCGGACCAACCCGAGCGCGCCGAAACATGCTGGCATCACCTACTTCCTGCTGGACATGAAGGCCGAGGGCGTCGAGGTCAAGCCGCTGCGTGAGCTCACCGGTCACGCCATGTTCAACACGGTGTTCATCGACGACGTGTTCGTCCCCGACGAGCTGGTGCTCGGCGAGGTGGATCGCGGGTGGGAGGTCAGCCGCAATACCCTTACCGCCGAACGGGTTTCGATCGGAAGCAGTGAGCCGGGATTCCTGGCCAACCTCGACGGGTTCGTGGAGTTCGTCAGCGACGGTCACTTCGACCAGATCGGCCATCACCGGGCCGGCGAACTGATCGCCGAAGGGCACGCAGCCAAGCTGATGAACCTGCGCTCGACGCTGCTGACCCTGGCCGGTGGCGATGCGATGCCGTCGGCCGCGATCTCCAAGCTGCTGTCGATGCGCACCGGGCAGGGGTACGCCGAGTTCGCGGTGTCCTCGTTCGGCATCGACGGCGCCATCGGCGATTCCGCAGAGCTGCAAGGTAAGTGGGCGGAGTATCTGCTGGGCAGCCGGTCGACGACGATCTACGGCGGCACCTCCGAGGTGCAACTCAACATCATCGCCGAGCGCCTGCTGGGGCTCCCCCGCGACCCGTAGAACTCGGCGGTCAGGCCTGCGGGTAGGGCGCCCAACGCTTGTCGAAACCAGCCTTGCGCAGAACAAGCTGTTCATCACGCTCGGCCTGCGTGATCACGGCGGTGCCGTTTGTGTTGTGGGTGAGCTCGTCGAGCTTGACCACCTGAGACTGGACGCTGGGCTGAGCCGGATCCTCGGTGTCCAGGTTCTGGAATCGCATCGAAATGATGCCCTGATTCAGGCCCCCGGTCGAGATCCAATTGGCCACAAGCGGATCGGTGGGAGAGATCACCACCGTGTAGGTTCCGTCGTCGTTTTGCACAGCCTGCTCGGAGTTGAGGCTTGTCAGCTCGTTCCAGTAGTCGCCGGTGATCGTCCAGTCGTTGTATACCGGAATGCTGACGAACTTGGCGTTGCCGGGATCGATCGTCAGGACCAGCGCCTCGTCGTCGGCAAGCTGGAAGTAGCCGTTGCTTTGCAACTGATTGGCCAGGAACTCGGCATTACTTGCCGGCTCTGTCATGGTGTTGGGTTGGCGTGGCATTCCGGTCGCGGGATCGGTAGTGGCCAGCGCCATGTACTTGGCTTCCTGGTTAGCGCCGCGAATGACCATCAGCAACGCGGTCAGCGTTCCGTGCACGATGGGTGTGTCGGCGATCGGCAACGGCGGCACCAAGGAGACCAACTTCGCCAGCGTCGGATTGTTGTTGACCACCGAGCCGAAGAACAGGAATCCACCAAGCTGAGCGAATAAACTGTTCGGTGGTCCACTGACCTTGTGCACCGCCAGATCCATCGGCTCTTCGGTGTTCCAGTCGCCCAACGTGTTTCGCACCGCGACCAGTGTGGAGCTTGACGTCAGCTGGAGATGGTTCTTCTCCCCCGGTGCCACCGGCTCACCGCTGACCGTGATCACGAACGAACCGTCGTCGCTGACATCGATGTCTTTGAGGCTCAGGATCGTCGACGTCTTGCCCGAACTACCCTCCAGCACACTGAATGTGGTGTCGGCGGGAATCGCGTCGTAGAAACGTCCGGTGATCACGTATTCCGATGTCTTGTTGACCGGGATGAACCGATAGATGGTGTCGGGGTTGTCATAGAGCAACCGCGATCCACCGACATCCACCCCATACCAGCTGTGCGGAGGCGCCACCTGGGTGACCACCGCAGGGTTCATCGGGTTGAGAATCTGTTCGGAGAATGCCGATGCCAAGGCGTACTCGTCGACCGCGTTGTTCAGCGCGTCCAGATTTACGGCGTCGGGCCCACCAACCAGAGCAAACTGCTTGTTGGCTGCGGCGAGGAAGCCTTGGCGCAGAACGAATTTCATCAGCACCACCGGCAACGTACGGACCGCCTGCATGGCGAGCTGCTCGCGGGAGACCTGCTGCTGGGTGCCCAGTGGACTGACCTGGTTGGTCAACTCGACCGTGGTTGTTCCCGCGGCGCCCTGCTGCAGCGACGCGGAGCGGCGACGCGTGTAGGCCACCGCGGCCACATCGGTGGGCGATGCGGCCGGAGCTGCCGGATCGGTGGCCCGGACGCGCTGTGACGACGCGACTGCGCGGGGCAGGCCGGTCACCGTGGCCGGGGCAGATGTGGTCGTGACACGCGCCGACTCCGCCCGGGCACGCTGACTCGCGGCAGCGCCGCCGGATTTCTTCGTACTCGCCGCGTGCGACGACGAGCCCGCGCCCGACGAGTGCGCCGAACCGCCCGTGTCGGCCTCCGCGGTCGGCATGGCGATCGCCGCACCGACACCGAGGAATAGGGCCAATGCACCTACCCGGCCGACATACTTGGCGTGACTCGTTCGCGGCGGCGAGACGTCGTCGACACCTCGGACGGGCCGGGCCGCTTGGTGCATCATGCCTCCGCTGTGTGGTGTGTCACTCAGGATCTCTGGTGTAGCACAGATCACAACGACACTGCAACAGCATGGTCACTCTGTCTTGCTGATGAAACACTGAGCAGATTTTGTCTCGGGACGGCGCCTACTGGACGTCGATGTCGCGCAGCTCCCGCTTGAGGATCTTGCCGGTTGGGTTGCGCGGCAGCTCGGAGAGGAACACCACCTCGCGCGGAACCTTGTAGCGCGCAAGGTGTTCGCGCACATAGTTCTTGATCGCGTCCTCGGTGAGTTCGGCTTCTTCGCGCAGCACGACGAATGCGCGAAGTCGGGCACCCCAGTCAGGATCGTCGACGCCGAGCGCAGTCGCCTCGACGATGTCGGGGTGGCCGCTGATGAGGTCTTCGACCTCGGCCGGGAAGACGTTCTCACCGCCGGAGACGATCATCTCGTCGTCGCGGCCGCTGACGAACAGCAGGCCGTTGTGGTCGAAATAGCCGACGTCACCGGACGACATCAGCCCGTCGATGATCTGCTTGTGACCGCCACCGGTGTAGCCCTCGAACGGGAAGCTGTTGCCGACGAAGATCCGCCCGACCTCGCCCTGCGGTAGCTCGTTGCCGTTGTCGTCGAGAATCTTGATCGTCACGCCCCGGACGACCGGGCCGACGGTGGACGGATTCATCTGCAGGTCCTTCGGACCGGCGATGGTGGCCAGCGCGACTTCCGTTGAGCCGTAAAGGTTGTAGATCACCGGGCCGAGATCCTTCAACGCCCGCGTCGCCAGCTCCGCACCGAGTTGGGAGCCCGAGACGAACACGATCCGCAGCGACGAGAGATCCGGCTTGGTGTCCATGGCTTCAAGGGCGTCGAGCATGCGCGACAGCATGACGGGCACGACGACCATCGCGGTGACCTTCTGGGCAGGGATGTCCTCCAGTACGGTGGCGGGCTTGAACTTTCGATGCAGCACCAGCGTCGAGCCAAGGGTCAGCGCGATGGTGGCATGCAGATAGCCCAGCGCATGAAACATCGGCGATGGCAGCGAGGTGACCTCGCCGGCGCGGAACGGTACTGACGACAGCACACCACCGATCGGCGCCAGGGTCGGCGGCGTATTGCGCGTCGCACCCTTGGGCGTTCCGGTGGTTCCGCTGGTGAGGATGACGATCGATGACCGCTTGGTTACCTTCGGCGCGGGTGCGCTGCTGCTGCGCTTGATGACCTCGGCCAGGGTTTCGTCGGTGCTGCCCGACGGGCCGTCGGCATCAGGGTTGGTCCCCAGCGCCCGCAGCTTGCCCAGCGACGGCTCGGCGAGCTTGACGGCCTCGGAGTACTCATCGTCGTAGATGATCAGCTTGGCGCCCTCACGCTCGGACACGTCCCTGATCTGCGGCCCGGAGAACTCGGTGTTGAGCATGATCGTCCTGGCGCCGACCCGCGCGGCGCCGTAGTTCGCGATCACGAACCAGCGGTGGTTCCGGGCCAGGATGCCCACCCCGTCGCCACCTCTGACGCCCTTGGCCAGCAACGCGTTGGCGACAGCGTTGACGGCGTCGTCGAGTTCTTTGAAGGTCATCGAACCTTCGTCGTCGACGATCGCCGCCTTGTTGGGTGTGCGGCGGGCGTTGAGCGCCGGAACCATCCCGATCTCACCCCAACGGCGGATGTCGGCCGCCATGCCGATGAGATTCTGGGGCGGCTCGAGGCGGAACGCGCCCGACTCGATCATCTTGGCAAGGTAGTGCAGCTCAGCCGAGCCGCGGTCGGCCAATCGCTGAGCCTTGGCCAGTGCCTGCGCGGGGAGATCGAAAAGACTGGGCATGTCTCCAACCCTAGGTGACGCACGTCGCAGCCAAGACGGAACGAGCGGCCTAATTACCATGGCGTCATGGCCGACTCCATGGAGATCGACGGTCGCCAGGTGACCATCAGTCATCCCGACAAAGTGGTCTTTCCCGCGGTCGGTGAACGGGCTGCGGTCACCAAGGCCGACCTCGTCAGCTACTACCTCGCCGTGGCCGACGGGGCACTGCGCGGTGTCGCCGACCGGCCGATGATCCTCAAGCGATTCGTCAAAGGCATCAACGAGGAAGCGATCTTCCAGAAGCGTGCCCCGGAGAAGCGCCCGGACTGGATCGAGGTGGCCGAGCTGCGCTACGCCCGGGGCACATCGGCCAAGGAGGCGGTGCTCCACGAACCCGCGGGGCTGGCGTGGGCGATCAACCTCGGCTGCGTCGACCTCAATCCGCACCCGGTCCGCTCGGGCGACCTCGATCATCCCGACGAGCTGCGCATCGATCTCGATCCGATGCCGGGGGTCGACTGGTCACAGATCCTGGATGTGGCCCAGGTGGCGCGCGAGGTGCTCGAGGACCACGGGCTGACGGCCTGGCCCAAGACGTCGGGCTCGCGCGGATTCCACATCTACACCCGAATCGCACCGCACTGGCCGTTCAAGCAGGTGCGGCTGGCAGCGGAGACCGTCGCCCGCGAGGTGCAACGCCGCGCGCCGGACCTGGCCAGCAGCCTGTGGTGGAAGGAAGAACGCGGACAACGAGTTTTCGTCGATTTCAATCAGAACGCCAAGGACCGCACTGTCGCCTCGGCCTATTCGGTGCGGGCCACCCCGGACGCGCGAGTGTCGACGCCGTTGACGTGGGACGAGGTACCCGGCTGCCGCGCCGAGGACTTCACGATCTTGACCGTCCCCGCCCGCTTCGCCGAACGCGGCGATCCCTGGGAGTCGATGGACGACGCCGTCGGCTCGCTGGACCCGCTGCTGGCGCTGGCCGAGGAACTCGGCCCTGCCGAGAAGCCACCGAAAGGCAACAAGCCGCTCATCGAGGTGGCCCGCACCAAAACCCGGGACGAGGCGATGGCGGCGTTGGATGTCTGGCGGGCCCGCCACCCCGAGGCCGCCACAGTGCTGCAGCCCACCGACATCCTGGTGGACGGCATGCGGGGGCCGAGCTCCATCTGGTATCGCATCCGGATCAACCTCGAACACGTTCCCGAGGGTCAGCGACCGGCGCAGGAGGAGCTGATCGCGGATTACAGTCCCTGGGAGGGATATTCGGGTCGTCAAGGCCGGCCCTGAGCGCCAGAAGCCACGCACAGTGCGCGCACAGGGTGAACAAAGCCGCGAACTCTATCGTGTATCTCGATAGCTGCTCTCAGATAGGACGTCTCACGTGCCTGGCCCCACCCCACCGGCTCCGGCCGCCCTCGACGTTGTCACCCAGGTGGTCTACTACCTGAGCTTGTCGATTCCGCTCGGAATCGGTCTGACCGCAGGCGCTTTGGCCATACCCGAGTCGCAGGGTGGTCTCGTCGCGCGACAGGTCCGCACCCTGGCCGTTCCGGCCGCGATCGTCGTGCTGCTCGGAGTGGTGCTGCAATTCCGCGCTGCCGCGCACCTCAGCGTGATGACGCTCACCCAGCTGCTCGCGATGGTGCTGGCCGCCTGCGGGTTGGTGGCGCTGCGATGGAGTCGGTCGCGGACGCTGCCGCTCGGCATCGCCGCGGTCGCGGCGGTCGCGGCGGTGATCCCCGAAATCCCGGTCAAATTCGTCAATCTGACTCGGGTGGTGTCAAACGTATTGACGGCGGTGCACGTTCTCGGTGCGATCACCTGGGTGGGTGGACTGGTGGTCCTGGCCACGACCGGAATTGCGGTACGGCGCAACATGACCCGCGGCGACGACGGCGTCGCGGCGGACTGGGCGCAGATCTGGGAACGGTTCAGCCTCATCGCGATGATGGCCGTCGGCGCGCTGGTGGTCAGCGGCTCCTGGCTGGCGTGGAGCCACGTCGGAACGCTGGGCCAATTGCTCACCACCGCGTACGGACGCGCGCTCGCGGTCAAGCTCGTCCTGGTGGTGCTGCTGCTGTGCGCCGGTGCCTACAACGTACGAGTGCTGTTGCCGCGCATCCGTGCCCTACAGTCCGACGGCGATACTCGCGGCCTGTTTCACCTTGCCGCCCAACACTTCCCTGCGGTGGTCTTCGCCGAGGCCCTGCTGGCGATCTGTGTTCTGACCGTGGTTCCGTTCCTGCGCGGCTCCGCGCGGGCTCAAGCGGGCAGCCCTGCGGCGGTGTCGTTCGACCTGGGCACCTTCGGCGTCGGGGTCGTGCTGATCGCGGCGGTCGCGGCCGCCATGTGGGCGGGCACCCGCCGCTCGGTCACGCCCCTTGCGCCCAGTACGCCTGTGCTTTGATCGAGGTGCGCGGAATGCCGTATTGCTCGCGGAGGACCTTGGCGACGGCCCGGGTTGTCCGGTTGTCGCACGCGACCCAGCCGAAGTGATCTTCCGCGTCGTAGGCGGCCTCGCAAACGGCGTCGACGAGCCCCGCGCCGGATTCGGTGCGGTCGATCCATTCGACCCCGGCGTCGCGCACCACCGGCAACTCCTTGTCGTCGTCGTGGCCGGCTGCGAGGAAGACCCGCGCCGGAGCATCGCCGATGGATTCCAGCAGCGAGTTGATCGCGGGCAATGACGCTGTGTCACCGACGATCACATAGCCGGCCGGGGCCGGCTCGGGCAACGTGAAGCTGCTGCCGAGCACTGTGGCGCCGATGGTGTCGCCGGGTTGAGCCGCACACGCCCACCGCGAGGCGATGCCGTCGTGCAACGCGAACTCGACGTCGAAACGGTCGGCGGCCACGTCGGGATTGGCCAGGGTGTATCCCCGCTGGTGCAGTTTCGCACCGTCCGGGAACCACATCCGGATCCACATCGTCGGATGCACGTCCCGTTCGGTCAGCAGCCCGCCCGCATCGAAGTTCAGTCGCAGGTAGTGCTCGCTGAGCTGTTCCCGGCCTGTCACCGTCAGTTCGTAATCGGCGGCACCGAACAATTTCAGAATGGTGCCCTGCCATCCGCGTGACGCCATCTCGTTCGCCATCAGCGCTCCTTCCTCAGACGAGTCGCACGCCGGACAACGGGTGCAGCGCAGCCAGAGCGCAGGCCTGCCGTCCGGAGATACCCGTCAGCCCCGGCATGGGGGCTGATGTGGCCGGCGGTCCTTCGGTGCGAATCGCAACGCCGGCCTTGAGATCGGTACGCGGCGAGCGTCCCGCGATCTCGACCACCGTCCAGACCTCCTGCGCCCCGGCAGCACTCACCCCGCCCAGCGCCGTCTGGGGATCGGCGACCGTGTAGGTCGTCAGGTACCCGCGGGCATCGGTGATCGTTCGCCACCGTTCGCGGGCATCCGCCGCGGCGAGGACGGGCACGTCGCCGGCGTCGACGGGCGTTGCGGTCCAGCCGTTTTCATGCAGATGTCCGGCGAGGCGCCGGGCCGCGTTCTCGGCGGTCTGGCGCAGCGGTATGTGCGCCGATCGGCCTTGCAGCGCCGCCAGGTTCCGTGCACCACTGAATGTCAGACCGATCCACGTCGTCGTCGAATCCGGAGCCGTGCGGGTGGTGACCCGAACCGCGTCGCACACCAGTCCGTAGCGGTCGAGGTAGCCGGTCAGCACGCCGAGCGGTAGCTCACCCGCTCGGCTGTCCACCCGTAGCAGAGTCGTCGTGACCGCATCGGTGCCCCTCCCCTGGATGTCGGCGGACGCACCCTCAATCGGTCTGCGGTGGAGCAGAACTCGCACTCGACGCCGCAGAATTGTCGTCAGAAATTGACCGCGCCACCAGACCAGCGACACCAGCATCACCGCGGCCGCGATGCCCAGCGCCCACCGATCTGTGGTCGACCGCCAGGGGTACGCCAGCACCGCGGTGACGATCGCCATGCCGACAACGGTGAGCCGACCGGGGCCCGGTCCTTTGATCTCAGTCATTCTCGTTCTTCCTTGCGTCTGCGGGTGACGACCGCTACCACGATGACGGCAGCCGCGAGCACGGCCGTTCCGATGAACGCCACCGTGCGCGGGGTGTGATCTACCGGCGTTGGCGGTGTAGGCGCCGCAACGCGTTTGGTGGCCGGTGCTATGTCGCCGGCCGGGCTGACGGTCCAGGTGAGAGCGCCGACCGGATCCAGCGCTCCGGCTCCGACGAGGTTGGAGGGCGCCTGCGCCGCGTTATGCGCGGTGGCCGTCAGCCGTCGGACCACCTCGTCGGAGCGCATGCCCGGGTTGCGACTACGGACCAGGGCGGCGGCTCCGGCGACGTAGGCAGCGGCGAAACTTGTTCCGTTCAGTGGGGACATCCCGCCGCGGCCATCGGGCATGCCGTTGGCCAGCCCACCCCCGGCATCGTTGCTGAGCGATACGACGTTCTCTCCGGGCGCGGCGATGCCCACCCACGGGCCGGCCATCGTGAAGTCGGTCGGTTGTCCGTCAGCGGTCAGCGCCGCAACCGACAGGACGTACGGCTGCCACCACGACGGGACCGATACCGAACTGACGCCCGCCCAGTTCCGCGGGTCCCCGGCGCTGGTCGAGTCACCCGGCGGATTCGACACGCACTGAGTGCCCGGCGTGCCATCCATGGAGGCCCCGGCATTGCCCGCGGCGGCGACGATGACGGCGTCTTTGTCGATCGCGGCGTAGCGCAGCGCAGCGCCCAAAGTCTGTTGATCGCCGAGCTTGTCGGGCGTCAGGCAGGTAGTGGTGGAAATGTTGATGACGGTGGCGCCGAGGTCGGCGGCATGAACGACCGCGCGGGCCAGTGTTTCGATCTCCACGTTCGCCTGGACCGACGCCGGGTCCCTCCCCCGGCGCTGGGCGAGAACCGCGGCGAGGCCTGCCGGATCGACAGCAGCCGCGCGCCCGGCGCGACTCCGCTGAATCCGTCGGGTCCGGGCTGTCCGCCGATGATTCCGGCCACCAGCGTTCCGTGGCCGTCACAGTCCGTCAGCCCGTCGCCCGAGGCGAGGTAATCGCCGCCGCCGACCACATTCGGCAGCCGGGGTCCCGGCCGGATACCGGTGTCGATGACAGCGACGGTCTGACCCTCGCCACGCGAATACTGCTGTGCTCCTGCGAGATCAAGCATTGCCTGATTTGGGCTCACGGCGGTTGGATCGCTGCCGGGACGCACCCCGGTCGTCACGCATTCGGACCGCTGGGACATACCGGCGGTCGGTCCGGCCGTCCCGGCCGGGGGTTGCGCCCCGGGGTCGGCGACGGGCGGGTTCACGGCGCCGGCCGCCGGGGCTGCGACCAGCAGTACCACCGCGGCAACCGCGGCGGCCCGCATCATCGATCGAGGACCCATGTGAAGACGCCCACGAGATAGGCCATCGCCGGGATCAGCGATGCGTCCACGCCGGCGGCGACGAGACCCACCAGCCGCCGCACCGGTAGCGAATAGCGCTCCGCGGAGGCCGTATCCGGATTGACGGCCACGACGACCCACACCGCGGCGAGCGCTCCGAGCACCACAAGTGCCCACAGCGCAGCGACGAACCGGTGCTCCACGGCGAAGGCGACCAGCAGTCCCGCGGTGACCAGGAACGGCTGAGCGAGCAGCCAGCCCTTACACGCCGCGGTGTCCCACACCCTGGCGCGCAGCACAGCCGCGGTCGCGGCGGCCGCCACCAGATACCAGCCCCAGGCCCCGGGCCCTTCGGTGCGCCCGGCCACGATCAGCGACCCGGCGCTGGAGAGCAACACGCTGCCCGCGATCACACCGGTCTGGTGCGCTTCGCCGACCCGGACCCGGCGCGGCAGATCGGCCAGTAGCCGAGCCGCGGGGCTCGACGGCGTCGGATCCCCGGGGGCCGGGATCACCGGCAGCGGGAACCGGGCCCACATCGCCGCCAGCGCGGGGGCCGACACGGTGAGTAGCAGGGCAACCAAAATCAGGGCACAGCCGACGGTCCGGGCGGGTAGTTGCCACAGCGCCGCGGCGCCGGCGACCAGCAACGCTCCGACGCCGACAACTGCTGTGGCGGTGAACAACCCGACGCCGTCCTCGGTCTGGGTCAATACGATCAACGACCACGCCGCGACCCCGGCCGCGGCCAGCATCACGTGCGGGGATCCCCACAGTCCCGGCACGGCCAGCCAGAAGGCCGACGCGATCGGCAGCAGAGCCGCCGCCGACACCTGGGTGGCGAGCCGGGCGGACCTGGCCCGCAACACCAGTCCGGTGACCGCGGTGAGCACCGCCAGTGCGGCGACCGCGTACGGACCGATCACCGAGGCGGTCACGGCGCGGTGGGTGATCGCCACCGCGGACAGCGCCACCACGAACACCGCGGCAGCCAGTCGCGCGCCCACCTGAAGACGGTGCGGTCCCCACGGCCTGGTGCGGGCGGCCGAGAAGATGACGGTGGCGTCGGCGATGTCTTCCACCACGCCGGTGGCGGTCGGCCCGGCCGGAACAGGCTGCAGTGCAAGCAGATCACCGTCCACCACGCCGACGGTGTCCAGGCTCGCGTCAACGCTGAACGGCGGACCGCCGATCGGGGCGAGGGTCATCGGGGTGGGGCTCGCGGTCTCGTCGTCGGAGTCCGGCGGCACCAACCGCTTCACGGCGGGCAGGATCTCGCGCAGCGGCAACTCCGCGGGCAGCGCCACGTCGGTGATCCGGCCATACGCCAGAACGGCGACCCGCACGATCGGCAGCACCGGGGTTTCGGTCATTGTTGTTCTCTCTCTTGTCAATTCTTTGTGAAGTCGCGGACCAGCGCGGCGGACGGGAACCAGCGGCCATCCGCGAGCGTGTCGGTGAGCCGGTCGAGCGCCAGCGCGATCGCGAACGGGGTGCCCGGCGAGAAGGTCGACAGCCACTCCCTGTCGGCTGAGCGTTCCGGGTTCACCAGCACGCGGCCGGCGTCGCTGTCGACGATGCCCACGCCGACCTCGCTGAGGCGGTGCACACCGTCGTGGGCGGAGCCGGCGCGGATCTCGACGTAACTGCGCGGCCCGGTGAACACCGATCGCACCACCGGGACCGCCGAGCCGGGGATGCCCAGGTGTTCGAGAACCCGGTCGAGATCGACTCCGGCCCGCAACTTTTCGTCGGCCCGGACCCCGGCCCGGGTCGGCAGGGTGAACTCCGTGAACCGCGCTGGTGAGCGACCGGCCAGCCCGGTCGCAACGACCACGGCAAGCGCAAACGGATCACTGATGTCGAGCTCGGTGAGAGTGACGAGCTCCCCACTGCGCAGCGCCACCACGGTGTGGTCTCCGCGGCGGGCCACCAGGCCGCGCAACATCTCGGTGCCGATCCCCCGAACGTAGCGAAGCTCGAGCCACCGGTCCGGCGCGCAGACCGTACGGGTCCAGCGGGCCACCGCGGGTGCCACTGTTCCGTCCTCGGACATCACCCGTGCGCGAGTCAGCTCGGTGCGTATCCGGGCCAGGATCGCCGGGGCCTCACGCTGGTCGGTCACCCCAGGCGTGATCGCCAGCACCCACGGAAACGATCCTGCGCCAATACTTTCGGCGACGCACCACGCAGCGTCAGCGGTCAGCTCGACCGCGTTAGGTGCGGCCACGTCTCAGCCCCACTTGGCGCCTTCGGCTTGATCACGCGCATGCATCGACAGAGTGTTGGTCTCGTGGGTGCCTGCCATCGCCCGGTACGCGCGCACCAGTTCCTCCATGGCGAGGTTCCACTGTGCCTGCCATGCCTGGTAGGTCATCCCGCTCTCGCCTTGCCAGGCTCCCTGCAGAGCAGACTGTTCAGTGGCGATATCGGCTCCGACGGCCTGCAGAGTTCCTGCATAGCCGGCCATGTCACCGGCGTGCCCGAGCATGGCCGGGTAGTTGTACATGATCTGGGACATCAGAAGCCTCCGTAAGTCGTTGCCGCTGCGGCATCTTGGGCCACGTAGGTCGCGCCCGCCTCGCCGAGGTTCACCTGCGCGATGTCGAGCAGCGAGTTGACCTTCGCGGCCACCTCGACAAACCGCGCATGCGCGGCCTGAAAAGCGGCCGAGGATTCGCCCATGTGGAATGCCTGCGACGACATCGCGGCTTGTTCGGCCTGTGCGATGGTGCTGCGCATCAGCGCCGTCTTGGCACCGAAGGCGGCCTCGGCGGCCACCAGTTGCGGTATGTGCGCATCCAGCATGCTCACGGTATTTCTCCCATCATTCTCGGTGGTGCTCTCTGTCGGACGGATCGCTGTCCCAGGTGGCCGGAAGCATCGGCGTGATGGGGCGTTCGTGTGTGTCGCCGGCGAACTCGGTCAGCCCCGCGGCGGTGACATCGCGGGCTTTGGTCGCGGTGCCGGTGAATCCGAGCGTTCCCGCACCCCGGTCGGAGGACGACGTGCTCGGCGGCGCAGCCGGTTCGGCGGGTGCGCCGGTGTCGCTGTTGAGGTCCATGTACTCGTCCCGGTGCCCGCGGTCCTTGAGTCGCTGGGCACGCCGCCGCTGCGCGCGTTCCTTGGCTTGCACCGAAGACAGCGCAGCCGCGGCGGGGGCCGCCTCGGACACCGGGGCCTTGGCGCCGCTGCCCTCGGTCAGTGACGGGCCCGGGCCATCGTCGGGGTCCGCCGCGCCGACTGCGTAGAACATCGCCTGCGCTGCCGGTGCCGGTGTCGCGGGCGCCGGGGCGGGGGCCGGCGTACCGGCGGCGGTCGATGCCGCGGGCGCGGTGGCGGGCACGGTCGGCGCCGCCGACGACACCGGCCAGACGTTGGGTTGCCGCGCTTGGAGCGGCGCCGGGGCCGGCTCGGGTGCGACCTCAGGGGCGGCCGGATTCGGCACCAGCGTCAACAATCCCAGCAGGGGCAGGCCGGCGACGAGGAGCATCGGAGCCCACAGCGGTGAGCTCAAGACCAGTCCCCAGGTGGTCCACCCGACTGGCTGGAAGATCGCCTGGTAGAGCAGTGCGGACAGCAGCGGGCCCCAGGTCTGCCAGGCCTGGACCGGGTTGGTCAGGAAGTCGACGATGATCTGCTGAAGGCTCTGGACCGGATGGGTGAGGAAGTCCCAGATCAGATCGCCGTCCGGGAGTGACTTGATGTAAGCCTCCAGCAGATCCAGGATGCTGTTGGAATTGGTCAGCGCAGAACCGGATTCGCCGGCCTGCGGTTGCGCTGCGGTCGCGAGCGCCATCGTCGACGATGCGGCTTCTCCGCCGGGCAGCACGATCGTCGGAGCGGGCACGCTGCGGGGGGCCGCGGCCAGCGCCGTGCCGGCGACGGTTTGGTAGACACTCATCGTGGTGGCAGCCTGGATCCACATCCGGACGTAGTCGGCCTCGTTCAGGGCGATCGGGATTGTGTTGATGCCGAAGAAATTCGTGGCCATCAGCACCCCGTGAACGGTGTGGTTGGCCGCCAGTTCGGGCAGTGTCGGCATCGCGGCCAGCGCCGCGGTGTAGGCGGCGGCGGCCGTCTGCTGCTGGGCGGCCGCCCCGGCGCTGTCAGCACTGGCCTGCTCGAGCCAGGCGAGGTAGGGCGCGTGGCTCGCGACATACTGTTCTGCACTTGGCCCCTGCCACGACCCGGCCTGAACGGCAGCGAGGATCTGGGTGAGTTCGGCTGCAGCGTCCGCGTATTCGACGCTCAAGGCCGCCCACGCCGCGGCCGCGGCGAGCAGCTGACCGGCGCCGGGGCCGGCGCTCAACAGCGCCGAATGCACCTCCGGCGGCGACGCGAACCAGATCGGCGCGGTCATCAGCCTCCCCGGGCAATCACGTAGGAGCCGGCCGCAACGGCATCGGTGGCTGCGTAACCGGCGCCGGACTCGCCCACCGCGGCGCCGGATCGGCCGAGTTCGGTCGCACCCTGGGTGGCCGTCGCGGTGTGCTCGAGTCCCTGGGCGCTGAAGCCTGCCGCGGTCTGCAACGAGACGGGATCCGAGCCGGGAGGCAGCACCGCCGTGATCAACGGTGCGGCAGCCGCGTTCGCAGCGGCCAATCGTGCGGTGAGAGCCGTTACCTGGGCGCTGGCCGCAGCCAGGCCCTCTGGGACAACACGCAGGGTCATGACGGGTTCTCCTCTGGGTAGCGCGCATGAGATGTGCTGTGCGCGAGGGCAAACGGGTTGACCAGTTGGACATGCTCGACGCCATCGCTGTCACCGAGCAACATCGCCCGCCCGGCGGGGAGCCTGGTGAACCGATGTCCGCGGATCTTGGCACCGTCGGCGGGATTGCCCGACAACATCAGCACTGCTGCCTGCAGATCGCTCATGCGGCGCAGCAGCGGGTTGGTCATCAGCGCGTGCGCCGAACCGCTTGCCCGGCCGGTGACGATCACCCGCAGGCCGAGATCACTCGCAGCGGAGAGCAGTCCGATCAGTGGTGTCCAGGGCCGGTGCCCGGCGTACGGGCCGCTCATCGCCGGACCGTCCGGGATCTGGTCGACGTCGTCGATGATCAGGAAGTGCGTGTGCGCCGAGGCCGTACGGGTGCGGTAGTCCCAGGCCGACAGTTCGCCGGCGGTCAGGCCCGCCGGCGGCCGGCGCTGTTCGATCAATGCCGACAGACCCATCACGGCCGGCGTCACCCGGTCGATGTTCGCGCTGTACTCGTTGTCCGCGAAGAGCGGTTCGTCGACGAGGTGCAGGCGACGGTCGAACACGGTGAACGCCACGTCCTCGGCACGGGAATTGTCGCGGACGGTCCTGATGAGGTGCCGCAACAAGGTGGTTTTACCCGACTTGCTGTCACCGAGCACCATCAGCAACGGGTGCTCGGCGAAATCGTGGACCACCGCAGCGAGATCGAACTCGCGTTGTCCCAGCACCACTCGCTCACCACCCCGATGCAGGGGTGCCACAACCTGAGGCTCCAGATCGGCGGGCAGCAGCCGCACCGCCGGGGCGTGCAGACCCGGGTACGCGGCGTTGATCGCCGGTATCCGGGCGAGATCGGGCTCGGCGAACAAGAAGTGCTCCCCCGCCATCGTCAGTCCCCGACCTGGCTGGTCGTGCGGTACCGACTCCGCCGGCCTGCGCAGGCTGTCGGTGACCCGGACGTTGCTGTCACGGGGGTCCGGTAGTCGCAGTTCCAGGCGCATCCCGAGGCCGTCGCGCATCGCGAGCGGCACCTCGAGCCAGTTCGGGGTGGTGATGACGACGTGAATGCCCTGCGCCAAACCGGTATTCGCCAGTTCGGTGACGTCAGCCAGCAGCGGGTTGCGGGTGTTGAACTGGTCGGTGTTGTCACGGCCGAAGGCGTACAGGTTGTCGATCAGCAGGAACACTTCACCGTAGGAGTCGGAGTACCCGCCGCCCTGGTGTCCGGCATTGCGTTGCCGCGACCTCAGCAGCTGCTCCAGCTCGCCGAACGTGCGCCGGATCCGCTCCGGTTCCAGCGGCGAGGCCACGCTGCCGACGTGGGCCAGGTCTTCCAGGCCGCGCAGTCGTCCGCCGCCGTAGTCCAGGACGTAGAACGTGACGTCGCGCGGCGAGTGCAGCTGCGCCGCCGACAACACAAAGGTCTGCAGCGCCGTCGATTTCCCGGACTTGGCGCCACCGTGGATCAGCACATTGCCCGCTGACGAGGTGGCATCGAAAACCAGCGGTTCGCGGCGCATCTCGAACGGCAGGTCGATCTCTCCCAGCGGCCAGCGCCACTGCCGCTCCGGGAGGGCCGCACCCGCGAGTACCTCGTCGAGCGCGATGTTCTCGTCCAGCGGGGGCAGCCACAGTGCCGGTGCTTTCGGACCGTACTGCGCCAGTTGCTCACCGATGGTGGTGATCAGCTTGCGGGGTACGGCGGCCGGTTCGATCTCGTGCTCGGACAGCACCACGATGTCCTCGTCGAGCGCGGCCGGCCCGGCCGTGAACGGCACCGGATCCGGCGCGGCCGGCACCGCGTACGACGTGACGGGGCGCGGCGGATCGTAGATACCGTCGACGTAGGTGCTGCGGAACTTGATCGGTGCGGCTCCCGGCGAGGGCACCAGGAAGCCGACTCCCTTGTGTCCCCTGCCTGATTCGATGTGGTAGGCGTCCTCGACACCGATGACTTGCCGCGAGACGGCAGGGCTGGCCACCTTGAGCCCGATCCGGTACGAGGTGTTCTTGTCGATATCGCGGATGCGACCGATGTCCAGCGTCTGCGAGGCGAACAGAATATGGATGCGGAACGAGCGCCCCTTGCGGGCGACGTAGTCGAACAGCTCGGCGTATTCCGGGTGCTCGGCCAGCATCAGGGTGAACTCGTCAGCGACGACGAACAGTGTTGGCAGTGGCGGCAGTTCGATGCCCATCGCCTCGGCGGCCGGTCGTGCGGCCTCGTACTCGGCGACCGAGCCGAACGCGCTGCCCTGCACGCGGCGGCCTGCGTCACGCAGCAGACCCTCCCGCCGGGCGACCTCACCGCGCAACGTGTCGGCGAACCGGTCGGCCAGCGACTTCTTCTCCGCCATATTGGAGATGACGGCGACCACCTGCGGAAAGTTACGGAAGATGTCTGCCCCGGCCTCACCTTTGAAGTCGACGTAGATAACGATGAGCCGGTCGGCCGAGTGAGTTGTCAACAACGACAACAGGATCGACATCAGCATCTGCGACTTGCCGGAGCCTGTCATGCCGATCATCAGACCGTGCGGGCCCATACCGCCTTCAGCCTCGTCTTTGAGATCGAAGTACAGCGGCACGCCGGTCGCGGTGACACCGATCGGTACCCGTAGCTCCTCGTCGCGAAGGCGGGGCGCCCACACGTCCGCGATGTCGAGCGCCGACGCATCCGGGATGCCCATCAGTGTGGTGAAGCTCGCGCCCCTGGTGGCGGGTGAGCGAAGGCCGGCGTGGGTGGGATTGGAGTCCCATCGCGCCAGGCCGCGCGCCAGATGCACGGCGTCGGCGTGTGCCAGCTGGTCGGCGTGGGCGACGTAGGTCTGCCAGCCGTCGCTCTCCCAACGCTCGATCTTGCCCCCGGTAACCCGCAGTATCGGCCGCTCCGGATCGGCGTACTGGCCGGGCCGTGGTTCGGATTGGGCTGCGGCGGTGTGGATCACCGTGACTCCGACCAGGCCGGTGGCGAGCACCGAGTCCTCCGGCGCGTGGCCCGGATCGTCGACGACCACCAGCAGGTGACGCAGTGGATCGTCGGCGTCGACGCCGAACAGCGGGCGGTCGGCGAGCGCGGGCCCGATCGCCCCGATCAGGTCGTCGGTGTTCGCCGCCAGGTATCGGGCCGGCCCGCAGCCGTCGAGCTGACCTGGAATATCGCTGTGCGGCAGCCACTTCAGCCAGTTCCAGTCGGGTGTTTCCAGGTCGGGGCTGGCCAGCGCGATACCGAGGGACGCCGCGTCATGCCAGGTGACGGCCTGAGCCAGCCAGGCGCGCAGCAAGGCCCTGACCTCGTCGGCATCGCCGTGGACGGTGATCCGTGACACCGTCGTCACGTCAATTCCCCGAGGGGCGTCGTGAACGGTGCGCTGTGTGTCGAGCAGGGCACGTAATGCGCTGTGTGACACCGGCTCCAGGTCGACCTCATTGGCGGCGTCTTTGACTCGCAGCGTGGCGGCCAGCGGTACGTCGTGCAGCCCGGCACGCAGTACGAGGAAGTCGCTGTCGTGCGGGTCACGCTCCCACTGCCTGCGCGATCCGGGGATGACGGTCAGCGCCGAGGGGTCGGGGTGTGACCACAGCAGCGCATCGCGTTGCGCGGCGGCCTCGGCCCGTACGTTGTCCCGGATGACCGACAGGTAGCGCAGGTAGTCAGCGCGTTCGGCGTCGACCTCCTCGGTGCGCATCTTGTTGTCGCTTCCGCGGTACAGGGCGGTGGCGGCGAGCAGCAAGACGAACGGGAAGAACAGCGTCTGCGGCGAGATGAGTTTCATCCCGGTGGCCACCATTGCGACGATCATGCCGACGATCAGGATGACGATCAGGACCGGCAGGGCGCGGCGCAGCAGAGACGCGGGCACCACCCGCGGCAGCTCGGGTGGCGGCTCGATGACGATCGCCCCCTTGTTGGTCGGGGGGACCGGCAACCGCCGGCCGGCCTCGAAGATCAGGCGGCTCATCGGTTCTCCTGCTGGACTACGGGCCGGACGGCGTCGTAAGCGACGAGGGCGTCGGATTGGGACAAGGCCGGGCCGGGGGCGAACAGTGTCAGCACCGACCACGGAATCGGCAGCGGCGGTTCGGACAAACCCAATGCGGCGATGGTCTTGTCACCGGTCTTGGGGTCGCCGCCGATCCCGTACCGGACGCCGGTGTCGGACACCCAGAACAGTGATCCCGCCGGGGGTGACGTCGGCTGCTGGCCGACGGTTTGGACGAAGTAACCGCGCCCGGGCGGCAGTGCGACTCTGGCCGCCGTGCCGGGGTTGGTGCCGCCGACGAGGTCAACCGAGTGCGTCCCCGCGGCGACCGGCAGCACCGAGCCGGACAGCAATGTCATTGAACTCGTTGCGGCACCGTCGATCTTGGTCCACTGCGCGCAGGTCACCGGCGCGGTCGCGGGATCGACCAGTTTGATCGGCGCGGACGGGAATGCCGACACATCGAGCATCGACGAGACCGGCAGCCGGGCGATGTCGTCGGCGCCGAGTTGCGGCGGCTGGGCCAGCCCGTAGGAATTGGCGTTGCGCAGCGCCGCGGCCAAGACCGGGCTGATCGGCTGAAGTCCGTCGGCCAGCACCGCATAGTTCACCGGGGTGCCGTCGTTGCGGTAGGCGATCACCACCGCGCCGATCGGCGCGGTCGCGGGAAGCGGATAGCGGGCGGGCGATCCGGCTTCGGGGATCTGCGGTATCCGCAATGCCGGGGCCTCCGGTATCGCGTTGAACAAGCCCGGTGCGATGGACCGTGGGCTGGGAGTTGTGGCGGGCAGTCCGAGCGCGTCGGTGACGGCGCGGTCGGCGAGGTCGATGGCGCTGCGCCGGCCGTCCCAGAGCAGCCAGGTCCCGTCGGCGCCGCCGACCAGCACGCCACGGCCGTCGCCCAGCTGGTCCGCGCGGGCGCCGCCGCGTTCCAGCTTTCCGGCGATCACGGTGACCCCGGCCTGGTCCGATCCGGCCGTGCCGTCGCACACCGCCCAGTTAGCATCGCGAGAGGTGTTCTGCACCATGCGTTCCGGTGCTCCGGGGATACCGATCAGGCTGCCTCGGCCGAATTTGTCCAGCTGCTCGCTGCTGACTGTGGTGGGATCCACCGCCCGTCCCACGGCGAGCCGCGCGGACGTCAGGTTGAGCACCGGATGCAGCCGGTCACCCAGGCGCACGTAGAGCGCAGCGGTGGAGCGGTCGGCCAGTACCGGGTCGCTGCCCGGCACACCGCCAGGACGCAGCACCGAGAAAACGAAGCAGCCGAGCACAGCGGTCACGACCAGCAGGACGCCCATCAACACCGCGCGCGACTGACTGCGCAACGGGTCGACCAGCATCCGGGTGTCGTGGAGCGCAAGTCCGGATGCGATGCGGCGCATGACGAATCGCCATCCCGTCACCTGGTGACGTGTGATGAATCCCCGCCGGTAGGTGACCTGCTCGGCGTTGTCGTTGGCCGGTGTACGCGACGAGAAGGACCGTCGATCATCGCTCATTGCTGGGGCACCGTCAGGCCGAGGCCACCCAGCAGCGGCACGACGGATGCGCGCACATCGGACGCGGTGATCGTCATCAGCTGCTCGTCGGTGAAGTCAGCCCCGGCCAGGTCCGTGTGATCCAACCTGAATTCTCTTTCTTCCTCGGACCGTTCGACCACATTGCGGACGAAGCGCCCGTTGCCGGCGATGTCGAGGCTGCGTCGCGCCACGCCGGTTGAGTCGGGGGTCGACGAATCGGCAAGCCGGCCGAACAACTCCTCGAGATGATGCAGGGCGGCGGGCTCGAACACGCTGTCCCGGTTGGCGGCCATCGCGACGGCGATCTCGACGAGCTCGGCTGCCGAGTAGGACGGGAAAACGATGCTGCGGGTGAATCGGGACCGCAGACCTTCGTTGGTGTCCAGGAACCGATCGAGGTCGGCGCGATAGCCGGCGATGATGACCACCAGGCGATCGCGGTCGTTCTCCATCCGTGCCAGCAGGGTGTCGATGGCAACCAGACCGAAGTCGTTCTTCGCGCCGGTCGCGACCAGGGCGTAGGCCTCATCGAGAAAGAGCACGCCGTCCAGCGCACTGTCGATGAGGGCGTTGGTCTTCGCCTCGGTCTCGCCGATGTGCTGACCGATCATGTCCGCGCGGTGCACCTCGCGGACATTCTCCCGTTTGAGCAGTCCGAGACCGCAGTAGATCTTGGCGACGACGCGTGCGATTGTCGTCTTGCCGGTGCCGGGCGGGCCGGCGAACACCAGGTGGTGGGTGCGTTGAGCCACGGCCAGCCCGCGCTCCTCGCGCCGCAGCGCCATCGCCACCGAGCTTTTCAGCCGCGACACCTGGTTCTTCACCTCGTCGAGGCCGATGAATTCGCCGAGCTCGCGTTCGGCCTCTTCGAGAAGTGCGGCCTTACGCTCGCGGGCTTCCGGGTCGATGAAATCGTCTGCGGTGGGCTCGGTTTCGATATCCCACGGGTCGGTGCGGGCGTCGATGCGCGCCGCGGTGGTGGTGGCAACGCCGAACGTCGGATCGGATAGTGCGTGCTCGACCTGCTCGTTGTCCGGGTTGGCGGCGTACAGGTCCTGCAGGACGTCGGAGGCGGTGTCCTCGTCGCCGTAGGCGCGCAGTGCCAAGGCCCTGACCAGTGCGCCATCCACCGCGGCGACGGCGACCGGGCCGTTGGGCTCCTCGAGATAAGACAATGCCGGGGCGAACATGCCGAGCCGGGCGAGTGCAACACCGAGCGCCACCTTCGCGGCGTGCGCGAAGAGGGGGTCGAGTCCGGTGTCGTTGACCACCGGGGTCAGCAGCCTCACCACGTCCGACCAGCGCTGCGCGCGGGACCGCAGCGCCACGTCGACCCAGCGCGCCTCATGCCACTGCGGCCGGCGCGCTCGGATCTCGCCGATGATCTCGTCGGCGGCATGGAACGCACCGTCGGTCGCCAACGCGGCGGCATAGGCAAGCCGGAAGTCGTCAGTGGTGGTGGCGCGGAATCGCAGGTAGAGCCCGGTGTCGTAGTCGAACCCCAATGCACCGGCAGGCAGTTCGATGCACCGCTGCAGCACGCCGCCGGTGTCAGAGGTGCGCACGACGGCGGCCAACACCTCGAGCGAGTCCGCCCCGCCGGCGGCCGCCAGCCCGGTCCACGCGTCGCACTGATCGTGCGCGACACGGGTGAGTTCGGTGAACGCCCGGTGCGCCGCCAGCATGTCGGCGGGGCGGCGCCGGTCGTACACCGGCAGGCCGAGCGCTTTGCAGCAGGTGGCGAATCGGCTCACCACATCCGCATCCACGCGCGCTGCACGCGCCTGCGTCACTACACCGTTGTTCATGCGCATCGTTTCGGGGTGACGGTCGAACCCGGCCCCGCCTCCTTAGGTTTGCCTAACCAATGTAAGGAGAAGTTAGCATTGCATAACTTCACTGTCGAGTCGCTGCGCGCAGGCTCTTCGGCCGGATATCCGCCCAGTTCTGCTCGACGAACGCCGCACAGTCCGCGCGGCTGGCCACGCCGAACGCGACCTGCCAGCCGCTGGGGATCTCGGCGAACGCCGGCCACAGGCTGTGCTGCTCCTCGTCGTTGACCAGGACATAGAAGCGGCCGTCCTCGTCGTCAAATGGATTGGTACTCAACGTTCCTCCCGTTCGTGTGGGTCAACTGCGCGCCGGGGCGGGCGCCGAGGATGCGGTCGGACAGCAGCCCCAGGCAGCTCAGGTTGGGAAATCCGGGACCCTGGCTGAGCCCGGAAAGGTTGGGCAGGAACAACTTCGGCGCCACTCCGCGCAACGCGAGGTCGTCGCCGATCGCCTGCTGCAATCGGTCGCTGGTCAGCGGCCCGTTCAGCCTGACCTCGAGCAGGTCCAGGGCGTCCTGAGCCAGCAGCGGCAGAAACCACAGCGAGTCGGCGCCCGAGCCGTCGATGACGAGGTCGAATCCGTGCACCGTCTCGAGTCGCTCACCGTGCCGGTCGGTGTGCAGCGTGATGCGGATCCGGCCGTCGGCCGCGACACCGTGAGCCACCCGGCCGCGCAGATGCCGGATCCGATCATCGGCGAGCAGCGAATCCTGAACGCGCGCAGAGAACACCCCGCGATCGGTGCGGGCCATCACATCACGCCGCTCAGCCGGGGTCAGTCCGACCCAGTCCGTCGGGTCGCTGAACATCCGGTTCTCGAAGAAGCTCTCACCGCGGGTGAACAATGTCGCCTGCGGTGAGATCACCGTGATGGTGGACACCCGGTGCCCGAACAACTCGTTGAGCATCGACGCTGCGGTCTCACCACCGCCGATCACCGCGACCCGCTCGGCATCGATCCGTTCTTTCGACGCCGACAGCTCCCAGAACTGGGCGATCGAGAGGACCTGCGGGTGGCCGGGCAGCACCGATCGGCCGGGCTGGCCGGGACCGGTGATCATCACCGCATCTGCCTCGACCGTGCCGCCGCCGGTGTGCAGCACCCACGACTGGCCGTCCAGAGACATCCGGATGACCTCGCCGTCAACGACATTCAGCGCGACGGCGTCGGCCACCCAGCGCAGGTAGTTCGCCCAGGTCTCGTGGGTCGGCGCGGGCTTGCCGCGGTCGATCCACTCCGCAAAACGTCCGGTGCCCACCAGGTAGGACTGCCAGCTCAGCCGCATCATCCGCTGGTCGAGTTCGCCGTTGCGGCCGGGCAGGATCATCGACCGGTACGGGAAACCGACGTCCTTCTCCGGGCTGGTTCCCAGCCGATGCTGGCCGTCGGTCCACCCGCCGCCCGCGCGCCAGTTCGCCGCGACCGCCGTGCGTTCGACAGCCACGATCTCCGGTGTGGCGACGCCCATCTCGCGCAGCATGGCCGCTTTCGCGGCCACCGCCACCGCCTTGGCTCCGGCGCCGAGAACAGCCAACCGTCGTATCACGTTGTCACCCCCGCCAACTCCTGCAGAGTGTCGGCCCAGATCTGCTGCAGCGCAGCCACATCCGCCGCACTGAAGACGTCGGGCAGAGTTCGCCACTGGGTCACCAGCTTTCCACCGGCGACGGCGGCGACCAGGGTCAGTTCGTGCCGCACCGAGACGTTCGGTTCGGTCATGATCGACAGATGGGCGAGCAGACCGCGATCCAGCAGTGCTCCGGCGTCGAGGTCGAGCCTGCCGAGGTAATTCAGGAGCACCTGCGGGCCACGGAAACCTCTCAGCAGCTCGGCGGTGTCGGGCCTCAGGTAGCGCAGCGCGGCGTAATCGGTTGACTGGCCCGGTATTTCCGGCATCGGTTGGCCTGGCCTGATCCGCAACGGATAGATGGCGCTGAGCAGGCCGACGGTGTCGTCCGCGCCCGTGCGGCCGTGGGTTTCCAGCGCGAGCAGGGGAACCGGACTGACACTGCCGCGCTGCTCGCGCCAGCGGGTGATCAGGCGGGCACACGCATCGGCCAGCATTTCTTGGATGGGTGTCTGTGCGCGTAAGAGTGCACCGGTGACGTCGGCCTCGGTGACCGTCACGGTGATCGCGAGGTCAGCGAACCGATCCGCCTCGGGGCGCACGCGCCGGTCCCCCAACGCCGGGTCCTCGCCGTCGATCTGCGCGAGCCAGAAACCGACGGTGTCGAGGGCGGCCGCACGGTCGGCGAGGTTGTGTGCCCACCGGCGATAGCTGACCCGTTCACCGCTGACGGGGCCGAACTCGGCAGCGCCGGCCGCCGACCAGTTGGCCATCAACTCGCCGAGCACGACGCGCCATGACGCGGGGTCCATCGCCAGTACGTGAACGACCAGCACGAGAACGCCCGGTTCGCCGGGGCCGTGCAGCCACAGCGCTTCGGTCAGATGGCCGCCCTCGGGATCGAGCCGCTCGATCGCGGCGGCCGCGTGCTCGGCGACGGCGTCATCGAGTTCCCCGGAGACCGCAACCTCGGTCAGCGGGATGGTGTCTCGGCCGGCCGGGACGAAGGTCATCGTCGCGCGGTCGAGGCGGCTGCGGAACATCTCGTGCCCGGCGGCGATCCCGTCCAGCAACAGACGCAGACGTTCGGCGGTGGCGTCGGCGGGCAATCGGATCGCCTCCACCTGCGACAGGCGTCGCGGATCGCCGTGCTCATAGAGCCAGTGCACGGCAGGCAGCGCGGGGATCGGGCCCTGCGGCTCCGGCCCGGCAGCGATCTCGTCATCGGTGTCGCGATCGACTGCGGCCGCGAGTTCGCGCAGCGTGCCGCACTCGAGGACCAGCCGGGCACGCAGTGACAGCCCACCGCTGCGCGCGAGCTGGACCAAGGACAGCGCGGCGATGCTGTCCAGCCCCATCTCCAGGAGGTCGGCGTCGAGGTCGACGGCGGGAAGGCACAGCAGCTCCGCGACGGCATGGCCGAGGGCGATCTCGGTCGGGGTGCTCGGCGGCTCCGGAGCCTCGTCGGGTGACACCGTGGCCGCCAGCGCCGCCTCGTCGACCTTGCCGTTGGCGGTGAGCGGGATCGTGTCGACGACCATCAGCCGGTGCGGAAGCATGTAGCGCGGCAGCCTGTTCCGCAGCAGCGGTCGCAGTTCGGACACCGTCACGTCACCGGCGATGTAGGCGACCAGCCGGGGGCCCGCGGTCTGCCCCTGCACCGCGACGTGCACGTGCCGCACCCCGGGCATCTCTTCCAGCACCGCTTCGATCTCACCCAGCTCGACGCGATGCCCCCGGACTTGGATCTGGGCGTCGGCCCGGCCGACGAAGGCCAGCGCGCCATCCTGATCGCGGCGCACCAGATCGCCGGTGCGGTACATCCGGGCACCGCCCGGGGCGGCGACGAACCGTGTCGCGGTCTCGGCCGGGCGACCGAGGTAACCCCTCGTCACCTGCTCGCCGGCCAGATAAAGTTCGCCGACCACGCCGTCGGGGACGGGCTGCAGCCAGGAGTCGAGGACGGCGGCGCGGGTCGATCGCGTCGGATAACCGATCACCGGTGCGTCGTGTTCGGCTATCGCGGCGACGACGGCCTCGACGGTCGTCTCGGTCGGGCCATAACAGTTGTGCGCCGCCAATAACTTTCCAGTGCAGGCTTTTCGGATATCGGTCCAGTCCCCCGCCCCGACCGCTTCACCGCCGAGCGCGAGCACCGAGAGTCGCCCAGAATCCAGTAGCCCGGCCTGACGCAGACTGGTGAACAGCGAGGGGGTGACGTCGAGCATGTCGATCCCGTCCCGTTCGATGATGTCGACGAGCACCTCGGCATCCCTGCGGTCACTCTCGGAGATGAGGTGCACGGCGTGGCCGAACAGCAGCCCTGCCAGCGGTTGCCAGGCGGCGTCGAACGCAAACGACCAGGCGTGGCCGATACACAGCGGCCTGCCGAGGCGTTCGGCCGCCGGCGTCAGCATCCGCTCGGCATGGTCGTCGATGTAGGCGAGCAGTGCCCCATGAGTTCCGATGACACCCTTGGGTTCTCCGGTGGTGCCGGAGGTGAACACCGTGTAGGCGGCTTGGCCGGGATGGGTCGGCACGCAGAGGCGCGGTGCGGTTCGGGCAGCGGCGATCGTGACGTCGTCGATGACGACGGCAGTCCCGGTCTGGGCGAGAATGGACTGCACCCGGCCCGCAGGCATCGCTGGGTCGAGCGGCACATACATGCCGCCGGCCTTGAGCACGGCGAGCATCGCCATCACGTAGTCGGCGCCTCGCGGGAGCTGGATCGCAACCGGCGTCTCCGCGCGCACGCCGCGATCGGCCAGGAACCCCGCGATCCTGTCCGAGTGCTCATCGAGCTCGTGGTACGTCAGTTGGCCGCCATTCCATTGAAGCGCGATGGAATCGCGATGTGCGGCAGCAGTTTCGGCGAATCGCTCGGCGACCCCGGCTTCGGCGACATCCGCGGGCACCTCGATCGGTGGCGCCTCACCCTCGAGCAGGATTCCAATCCCGCCCAGCGGCCGGTCCCACTCGTCGATGACGCGGCGCATCGTCTGCAACACCCGACGGCCGAGCGTCTCCGGCGACATCATCCCCAGCGCATTGTCGGTGACCTCGACCAGCAGCGTCAGCTCGGCGGTGTTCCGGTAGGCGGCGACCGTCACCGGGAAATGGGTGAGGCTCTCCATCGCCGCGGGCCGGAAGGTGACGTCGCCGGCGGAGAACTGCTGACCGCCGACCACGCCACCGGGCGGGAAGCTCTCGTAGACCAGCAGGGTGTCGAACATCTCGCCGACCCCGGCCAGTGTCCGCAGCTGCGAGTGGCTCAGGTAGCTGTGGTCGCGAAGTTCGGCCGCTTCCTGCTGTAACGCCGAGCAGTGCTGTCCGACAGTCCTGTTCGGGTCGAGGCGCACCCGAAGCGGAAGCGTGTTGATGAACAGGCCGACCATGGTTTCCACGCCCGCGAGTTCGGGCGGGCGACCGGATACGGTGACCCCGAAGACGATGTCGTCGCGGTCGGTCAGCCGGGACAGGATCAACGCCCAGGCCATCTGCATCACCGTGTTGAGGGTGACGCTCCGAGTCCGGGCGGCGGCGGCCAGTCGTTCGGTGTCGTCGGCCGGCAGCGACAGCTCGGTGCGCTTCGGCAGCCCCGACCCGTCACCGCCCAAGGCCGGGGACAACAGTGTCGGGCCCGGCAGGTCGGCCAGGTGCCGGCGCCAAAGGCGTTCCCCGGCCTGCGTATCGCGCTCGGCGAGCCAGCCGATGTAGTCGCGGTACAACCGTGGCGTCGGCAGCGCTTCGGGGGCGCCGCCGACTCGGTAGAGCGTGAGCATCTCGCCGATGAACACCGGCAGTGACCAACCGTCGAGCACGATGTGGTGTGCGGTGACCACCAGCCGCCAGCGCCGATTCGGCAGCTCGATGAGCAGGAATCGGATCAGCGGACCGTCGTGCAACGCGAACTGCTTGCCGCGTTCCCGCTGTTCGATCTCAGTGGCCTGCCCGTCATCCCCGGCCGACAGGTGCTGCCACGGCAGTTCGACTGCGGCGGGGACGATCTGGACCGGCTGCGGCAGATCCTGGTGCCAGAAGCTGGCCCGCAGGTTGGGGTGGCGCACCAGCATCGCCGCCGCGCAGTTGCGGAGCAGTTCGACGTCCAGCGGTCCCGTCACGTCGGCGGTCATCGCGATGACGTACGGGTCCTCGCCGTCGGGTCCGATCAGGGTGGCGTGCGAGTACAGCCCGAGTTGCAGCGGCGAGAGGGCCAGGACGTCCTCGATGTCATCAATGTCGACGGCGTTGGTCACGACGGGCGGGCCTTCGACCACGACGACTTCAGGGCGGCCAGGTCGCCTGCCGACAGTCCCGAGACGCTCATCGCCTCGTGCCGGGTGTCGGCGCGGCCGGCTGCCGGGTCGACGTGCCCGTCGTCGATCGCGGCGGCCAGCGATGCCACGGTGGGATGGGCGAAGATCGTCCGGGGTTCGACCGTCAGGCCGGCCGCACGGATCCGCGCCGCGAGCTGCACCGACAGGATGCTGTCCCCGCCGAGTGCGAAAAAGTCGTCGTCCCTGCCGATCTCGGCGACGTCGAGCAGCTGCTCCATCGCTGCGGCGACGGACCGCTCGGTGTCGGTTCTGGCCGGCTCGCTCGCGCCGGTGGTGTGCACCTCGGGGCGTGGCAGCGCGGGGCGGTTCAGCTTCCCGGATTCGGTCGCGGGCATCACGTCGAGCACCGAGATCGTTGCCGGTGTCATGTAGCCCGGTAGTGCCGCAGCCACCGATGCACGCACCGAGGCGGCGAACGCCGCGGGATCGTCCACCGGTTCGCGCGGTACGACGTAGCCGGCGAGCGAGGCGCCGCTGGATCCGTCCCAGGTTCGCGCTGCCGCGACTGCGACACCCTCGGCGGCCTTCAGAGCGGCCTCGACTTCGGCGAGTTCCACCCGGAACCCCCGCACCTTCACCTGGTGGTCGGTGCGGCCGACGAATTCGAGATGGCCGTCCTCGGTCCACCGTCCGCGATCGCCGCTGCGGTAGAAACGCGAGCCTGGCTCGGCCGCATAGGGATTCGCGACGAACCTCGACGCGGTGAGCGCGGGTTGCTTCCAGTACCCGCGTGCGATCTGTTCACCGGCGTAGTACAGCTCACCGACGACACCGACCGGCACCGGTTGCAGCGCCTCGTCGAGCAGGTAGACCTGCGATCCCTCCATCGGCGTGCCGATCTTGGGGATGGGCAGGTCCAGCGGACCGCGAATCAACGCACCGGAGGTCTCGGTGGCTCCGATCGCGTTCAGCAGCTCCATGTTTCGCACCGCACCCTCGCCCACGCACGAGACCAGACGCTGCAGCAGCGAAACGTTCACCGGCTCGCCACAGGTCACCAGCCGGCGCAATGCGCGCACGGCGTTCGGTGCGCTGTCCACGAGCGCGGACACCAGGCTGGCGACACCGGTGACCTGAGCGACCGAATGCCGCTCGATCAGCCCCGCTATCGCCTCCGCGTCGCGGTGCTCGGCGTCGTCGGCGACGATCAGTGTCGCGCCGGCGGCGATCCCGGCCAACGTCTCGATGCATCCCTCCAGGAAGGTCATCGGTGCCTGCGCGAGCCGGATGTCCTGTCCCGGAACCGGATAGTGCTTGAGCTGCCATGTCAGCCTGGTGCTCATCGCACGATGGGTGCCCACGACACCCTTCGGTTTCCCGGTGGAGCCCGACGTGAACATCAGGTACATCGGGTCGTCGGGGTGCGGCTGGGCCAAGGCGGCGACGGGATCGGCGGACGCCAGCTCGGCACGAACCCCCGGATCGTCCATCGAGATCACCGTGACCCCGTCGGCGGTCGGCATCGACGCACCGGCCTCTGCGGTGACCACGACGACGGCGGGTCGGACATCGTCGAGCATGAACTGCTTGCGCGCGACGGGATAGGTGGGATCCAGCGGGAAGAACCCGGCACCGGCTTTCATGATGCCGACGAGGGCGACCACGAGGTCGATACCCCGGCGCATTGACATGCCGACCAGGGATCCCGGGCCGACGCCATGGCGCGCCAGCAGCTGGGCGAAGCGATCCGAACGGTGATGCAGTGCGGCGTAATCGAGCTCATCACCAGCGCACCGCAGCGCGACCCGGTCCTGACCCAACGCCCGGGTGGCCTCGAGCAGTCCCGGGACGGTGCGGGGCCGGTCGACCGGCGATTCGATGCCTCGGCTCTGCCCGAGCACCTGCTGTCGTTCGGAATCGCCGAGCAGGTCGACATCGCGCAGCCGGACATCAGGATCGGCGGCGAAGGCTGCGATGACCTGACCCAGCCAACCGGCGAAGCGCTCCATCGTCGACGGGTGGTACAGCTCGGTGCGGTAGATCACGTGTCCGCGATAGCCGTCGTCACCGACGAAGAAGTTCACGCTCAGATCGGCGTGGGCCACGTCGAATGTCGGTTCCAGGGCGGTGAATCGGGTGTCGCCGTCCGGGCTCGCTTCGATCAGCTGGTTTTCGGGAAGCTCTTCGCGAACGTGGACGACCACCTGGAAGAGCGGGTTGCGGGACAGCGACCGCACCGGGTTGACCGCGTCGACCACCCGGTCGAACGGAAGGTCTTGGTTGGCGTAGGCCGCCAGCGCCATCTCCCGCGAGCGCAGCAGGATCTCGCGCAGCGTGGGACTGCCCGACAGATCGTTGCGCAGCACCAGGATGTTGACGAAAAAGCCGACCAGCCGGTCCAGTTCGGTGTCGGTGCGGCCCGCAACCGGGGTGCCCAGCGGGATGTCGTGACCACCACCGGCTTTGCTCAGGACCACCGCGACGGCGGTTTGCAGCAGCATGAACTCGGTGATTCCGAGCTCTCGGCTCAGCGCGGTCAGGCGCTCTCGTACCGCGGTGTCGAAGTGCAGCGGGATGGCCGCACCGGCACCGCCGGCCATCGGCGGTCGGGGCAGGTCCGGGCGCAGGCCGGTGTCCTCGGGAAGTCCGTCGAGCTCGCGCACCCAGAACTGCCGTTGCGCATCCATCAACTCGGTGTCAGACAGCAACTGGATCTGCCACGCGGCGTAATCGCGGTACTGGATCGGCAGCGGTTGCCAGGACGGCTCGGTGCCCTCCCGTCGCGCCCGGTACGCGGTGAGCACGTCGGTGAACAGCACCCCTGCCGACCAATGGTCGGCGGCGATGTGGTGCACGACCATCGACAGGACGCAGTCACCGGGTGTGCGCAGCACGGCGACGCGGATCGGCAGTTCGGTTTCGAGCTCGAACCGATGGGCCCGCTCGGCGTCGAGTTGAGCTGTCAGCCAATCGTTGTCGGGACCGTCGAGTCGCCGGACCCGAGCGCTGTCGGCGGCGTTGACGACCTGATGGGGTACCCCGTCGATTTCGCGGTAGACGGTGCGCAGGATCTCGTGCCTGCCGATGACGTCGCGGACGGCGGCGGCCAGTGCGTCGGCATCGCAGGGACCGGTCAGGCGTGCAGCGAACGGGATGTTGTTCACCGGGCTGGGTCCGTCGACGCGGTACTGGAACCAGCTCCGCAGCTGAGCGGCCGACAACGGCGCGCTCTCGGGGTCGCCTCCGGTGGCGACCAGCGCCGGCCGGGTGGACGGTGCCTGACGGTCGCGGCGCCCATCGATCACCGCGGCGAGCTCGCCGACGCTGCCTGCTTCGAAGATGTCGCGGACGGTGACCTCGACGCCGCATTCCTCGCGGATCGCGGCGACCAGTTTGGTCGCCAGCAGTGAGTGTCCGCCAAGGGCGAAGAACGAGTCGTCACAACCTACTTCGCCGGCACCGAGTAACCGGGCGAATAGGGCGGCGACGGTACGCTCGGTCTCGGTGACCGGTGCGCGGTAGTCGACCACCGGCCCGATCTCGGGGGCCGGAAGGGCTGCCCGATCGAGCTTTCCGTTCGCGGTGACCGGGATCTCGTCGACGACGACGTAGGCGGCCGGGATCATGTAGTCCGGCAACGCGGCGGCGACCCGGATTCTGATCCGCTCGACGTCCACGACATCACCGGCCGCCGGTGCCACATAGGCAACCAGGCTCTTGCCGAGTTGGGGCAGGTCGGCGGCGACCACGACCGCATTCCCGACACTCGGGTCCACGGTGACGGCCGCGGCGACCTCGCCGAGTTCGATGCGGAAGCCGCGGATCTTGACCTGTTCGTCAGCGCGGCCGACGAATTCGAGGTCGCCGTCGCGGTTTCGCCGTGCCAGGTCACCCGAACGGTAGAGCCGACCGCCGGGAGTAAAGGGGTCGGCGACGAACCGTTCCGCGGTCAGCGCCGGCCTGTCGTGGTAGCCGTGCGCCAGTTGTGTTCCACCGATGTAGATTTCGCCGATCACGTCAGCCGGGACGGGCCGCAACGCGTCGTCCAACAGATAGATCGCGGTGTTGATCTTGGGCGTGCCGATCGGGACCACCCGGGTGCCCTGCCTGCCCTCGACCTTGTAGCGGGACGCGTTGATGACCGTCTCGGTCGGCCCGTAGAAGTTGTGCAGCAGCGCGTCGAAGGTCGCGTGGAACTTGTCGGCCAATTCCCCGGGCAGTGCTTCCCCGCCGATCGGCACCCGCCGCAGGCTGCGCCACTGCTCGACGCCGGGCAGCGACAGGAACAACCCGAGCAGCGACGGCACGAAGTGCATCGACGTGATGGCCTCGCGCTGCAGCAGATCGGTGAGATAGCCGATGTCCCGCAGCCCATCGCTGCGCGGGATCACCAGGCGGGCGCCTTGGGCCAGCATCCCGAAGATCTCACCGATCGACACATCGAAGCTCGGTGAGGCCACCTGCAGGAGACGGTCGTCGGGACCGATCTGGTATTCCTCGGCGAACCACCGGAAGTAGTCGGCGACGGGACGGTGCGGTACCGGCACCCCCTTGGGCAGGCCGGTCGACCCCGAGGTGTAGATCAGGTAGGCGGTGTTGGCCGGACCGAACGGGCGCACCAGATCCGCCGGCGCGGGGTTGTGATCGGGGAAGTCCTCGACACCGGTGACGGGTTGGCGGATCACCACCTTGGGGTCCGCGTCGCCGAGGATGTAGGCGATGCGGTCGGCGGGATACTCGGGATCTACCGGCAGATAGACCGCGCCCGCCTTGGCGATACCCAGCGCGGTGATGACCAGCTCCGGCGACTTCTCCAGCAGCACCGCAACGCGGTCTTCGGCGCCGATGCCCTGGGCGGCGAGCCAGTGTGCGTGCCGGTTGGCGGCCGCGTTGAGCTCACGGTAGGTGTAGCGGCGGCCCTCGTAGACGACGGCGATCGCATCCGGTTGGCGGACGGCCTGCTCGGCGACCAGGTCACCGAGTGTCATCGGCGGGCAGACGAAATCCTCACCCCGAGACATCTCGAACAGCCGCGCGGTGTCCGCCTCGTCGAGCACGGCCAGATCGGCCAGCACCCGATCCGGATGGGACAGCGCGTCCTCGAGGAGAATGACGAAACTCCGCAGCATCTGCTCGGCCAAGCCCGCATCGATGACCTCGGTGAGGTACTCGACTTCCACTTCTGCTTCGCCGCCGGCGAATTCGACCATGAATCCCAGCGGGAGTTGGGCGAACTGGCCGCGGAATTCGGCACGGCGGCAGCTAATGCCGGCGGGTTGGAAGCCGTCGCCGTCCGGGTGACGCATGCCGAAGCTCACCCGCGCCATCCGTTCGACGCCGTAGCGACGGTCCGGGTTCAGCTCGCGGACCACCCGGTCGAGGTTCACCCGCTGATGGGCGAAGGCACCCACGGCGGCATCGCGCGCGGCGCCGACCAGTTCATCGAAGGTGTTCCAGCGGTCCGGCCGCATGCGCAGTGCGACGGTGTTGCCGTAGTAGCCGATGACGTCATCGGAGCTGCGGTTGAGAACCGGTGCGGCAACCAGGAAATCGTCGGCGTGCGTGTAGCGCTGCATCAACGCCGAGAACGCCGCCAGCAGAACCATGTACGGCGTCGCCCCGGTTTCGTGCGCCAGCGTGCTCACCGCATCGACGGTGCGGGAGTCCAATCGGGTGGTGTGCCGAGCGGCCCGCCACTCGGTGGGAACCGCGGATCCCCTCGGGCCGGGCAGTTCCAGCGGTTCGGGTGGGTCGGCGAGCAGCGCGCGCCAATACTGTACGTCGGCGTCGTCGCTGCCGGATGCGGGTGCTTCGGCCAGGGGCGCCGGCGGTAGGTCGCCGCCGAGGTAGGCGGTGCTGAGATCGGCGAAGAACACCCGCCACGAAGCGTCGTCCCAGGCGATATGGTGTGCCGCCAGCAGCAGTACATACTCGTCGGAACCAGTGCGGGCCAACGTGATCCGCAGTGGCGAGTCAGTACCCAGATCGAACGGCGCGGTGAACGCGCGCTGCGCGAGAACCTCCAGGCGCAGTCCGCGAGCTTGCGCGCCGAGGTCTCGGAGATCGTGCTCGGCCCAGCCCGGGGCGAGTTCGCCGTGGACGGTCGGGCGCGGTTCGCCGTCTGCGGCCGTCTGGTAGGTGGTACGCAGGATCGGATGGCGTGCGGCGACGGCGTTCACGGCCGCACGCAGTCGGGTCGAGTCGAATTCACCGCTCAGCCGGTACGACACACAGACGTTGAGCAGCGCCCCGGTGCCGTCGATCGAGTGGACGAACCACATCCGGCGCTGACCGTCGGTCATCCCGGCCGGGTCCGCCGACGTGGCCTTCTCGGTCAGCAAGCCGCGCTGAGACAGTTTCTGGCGCAACAACTCCAGCCGCTGCTGATCGAACGGGTCGGTGAGGGTGTCAGTCATCAGATCTCCGGGTGAGCGCCAAGGCGACCTCGGCGGTGTCCATGAGGGCCACTTCGAGGTACAGCTCGGCGATGGCGTCGAGCCGCTCGGCGGGCTCCAGCTCACCGAGCCGCCGGGCCAGGGCTTCGACGGTGCGGGTGGCGAAGATGTCGGCGACGCTGACATCTGTGACGTCCAGTCGTTGCCGAATCCGTGCCACGACCGTGGTGGCCAGCACGGAATCGCCGCCAAGGGCGAAGAAGTCGTCGTCGGCTCCCACCACGGCCGTGCCCAGGACATCGGCGACGATCGCGGCCAGCGCCGACTGCACCGGACCGGTCGGGGGACGGTGCCCGCTTCCGGCGTCCACCCGCTCGGCCAGCCGCCGGGCGACGGCGCTGCGGTCGACCTTGCCCCCGACGGAGTAGGGGATCCGGTCGAACACCTCGATGTGGCGCGGGACCATGTGAGCGGGAAGATCTTTGACGATCCGCGCGTGAAGGGAGTCCAGGCTCGTCCCGGCCGCGAGCTGGACGGCGGCCGCCAGCCGGTCCGCAGACTCGGTGCGCCCGGGGACGGTCACCGCCACGGCACCCAGCACACCGGGAACCCGATGCAGCGCTGCTTCCACCTCACCGAGCTCGACGCGATAGCCACTGAGCTTCACCCGGTGATCGGCACGCCCGACGAACTCGCAGGTCCCGTCCGGCCAGAACCGGGCCAGGTCACCCGTCCGGTACCAGCGCACCCCGTCGTGTTCGACGAACCGCTCCGCCGTCAGGTCCGGCCGGCCGCGATACCCCCGGGCAAGTCCTCGCCCCCCGATCCACAGCTCGCCGACCACCCAGTCCGGGCAATCCGCGCCGCCGGCACCGACGACGCGGCATCGGTTGTTCGGCAACGGCTTTCCGAACGGAATCGCGGTCCAGTGTTCGGGGACGTCGACCACCTCGCAGACGGTGTTGTGGATCGCGGTCTCGGTGGCTCCACCCAGGCCGGCGAACCGCACGTCGGGAGCCCGGTCGCGCAGCCGGTGCGCCATGGCCGGGGTGACCCAGTCACCTCCGGTCGGCACCACCCGTACCGTCGGCAGCGGGCCTGCGACGTCGAGCAGCATCGCCAACCAGCCCGGCAGGAAGTGCAAGACGGTGACCCGATGGCGTTGGATGAGCCGTACCCAGTGGTCGGGGTCGCGCCGGTGTTCCTCGTCGACCACGACGATCGCCCCACCGGTGGCCAGGGTGGCGAACACATCCAGCACCGAGATGTCGCACTCGAGTGTGGACAGCGCCAGGCATCGGTCCTGCGGCCCGAGCCCGAAATGGCCGGTGATGAACTCGACGGTGTTCATCGCGGCGTCGTGGGAGACCTCGACCCCCTTGGGCTCGCCGGTCGACCCGGAGGTGAACAGTACGTAGGCCAGACGGCCCGGATCCCCGGTGACGGTGGGCGATTCGCGGCCGTCACCGCGCGTGATCGCCTCGGCGACCGTCATGCACGGAATCGGCACCGCCGGCAACTCGGCGCCGCATGCCAGCGCCATGTCGACCTGCCCGCTCGTGAGGATCCGGTGGGCCCGCTCGGCGGGCTGGTCGATGCCGATCGGCAGATATACCCCGCCGGCCGCGTGGATACCCAACAGCGCCGGGATCTGTTCGGCCGTCTTGGGTCCCAGCACTGCGACGGTGCCGCCGTCCGGAAGTCCCGCGGCACGCAGCGCGGCAGCCACTGCCAGCGCCTGCCGGCGCAGGTCCTCATAGGTCAAGTCGCCCATGCTGCTGAACACCGCAGGGGCGTCGGGCTGACGCGATGCGAGGTCGAAGAAGCCGTCGTGCAACATCTTTCCGCTGGGGGCGGCGCTGGTGCTCACCGCGTCCCGCGCGGCGCGCTGCGACGGGGGAAGCAGCGGGCCTCGCCTGCGATCCCAGGCATCGTCGTCGCGCGCCAGGCGCTGCACCTCGTCGATGTGATGGGCGAACATCGCGTCGATGACGCCGGGGTGGAATGCACTCTCCCGGACATCCCAGTTGAGCAGGATACCGCCGGCGAATTCGGTCACCTGGGCGTCGAGCAGGACCTGCGGCCCTTGGGAGATGATCCAGTCCGGTGTGCCGAATTGCGTTGTCACGTCGGCGGAGAACAGCTCGCCGAGGCCGAGGGCGCTGGTGAATACGACGGGCGCGAGCGCCTGTGTTCCGCGATGCCGACTGATGTCGCGCAGCACCGACAAGCCCGGGTACGACGCACGCGCCGCCGCTTCGTGCATGGTGTGCTGCAGCACCCGTGCCCGCTGACTGGGGGTGTCGGCGGCGGCGAGGTCGACATCGAGCAGCAGCGACGAGGTGAAGTCACCGACGACGTTCTCGATGTCGGGGTGCAGCGGTTCCCGCCCGAACAGCGGGACGTTGAGCAGGAAGCGCGGGTCTGCCGACCAGTTGCCCACCGTGTCGGCGAAAGAGGCGGCCAGCGTCATCGCCGGTGTCACGCCGTGGCGGCGGGCCCGGTCGAAGAGCCCGTCGCGGGTGTGTGGGTCCAGCCAATGCCAGCGGCGACCGGGCCGGTGCGGGTCGGTCTGTTCGGCGGCGGGCACCACCGGCAGCGCGGGGGCGTCGGGTAGGTCCGGCACCCGGTCCAACCACCACTGCCGGTCGGCGTCGTATCGGTCCGGCGGCGAAAGTTGTTGTCGGTATTGCTGGTACGTGTAGCCGATGTCGGTGAGTGTGTCACCGCGATACAGCGCGGCCAGATCAGCCATCAGCGCTCGGTAGCTCATCGCGTCCGCGGCTTGCATGTCCAGGTCGACGTGCAGCCGGCTGCGCCGACCGGGCAGAAGAGTCAGCGTGAGTTCGAAGACCTGCCCGTCGAGCTGCTGCCGCGACTTCTCCGACCGGATCGCGGCGAGCCGCCGCTCGACGTCGTCGGACTCACGCAGGTCGATGACATCGACCGGGAAGGTGGCCGGCGGGACGGCGATGTGCTGGGTGCCGTCGGCCAGGAACTGCACCCGCAGCATCGGGTGACGGGCCGCCAGCAGGGTGGCCGCCCGCCGGAGCCGCTCGGGGTCCAGCGCGTCGCCGTCGAACTCCACGTAGAGGTGGCCTGCCACGCCGCCGAGTTGTTGATCGGCGTGCCTGCCGACCCACATCGCGTGCTGCATCGGCGCCATCGGGAACGGTTCGCCGACGGCCGGCTGTGGTTGCGCAGGAGGCGGATTCGCGGGGTCGGCGGTGGTCAGCAGCTCGGCCCAGGCACGGACCGACGGGGCGGCTGCCAGCCGGGCGAAGTCGACGTCGAAACCCGCGCGGCGCCAACGTCCGGCCAGCGTCATCATGCGTATCGAGTCCAAACCCTGCGCGATCAGGTCACCGTCCGGGTCGATGTCGGTGTGGTCGACGCCGAGCACCTCGGCAATCCGGTCGGTGATCATGGCCGCTTCAGCCGCGGTCAATGTCGCCTCCCTACCTCAGAACAGCCTCACCTAACTTTGGGAAGGCTACCCTATGCTTACTGCGCGGAGATGCCTACGTCAGGGAGCGCAATGAGCGGATTCACCCCCTTCCCCCTGGACCGCGCGAGCCACTATCGCGACTCGGGATACTGGGCCGGCCGGCCCCTCGACGAGATCCTGCGGACGGCGGCGACACAGTGGCCCGACCGGCCGGCGATCATCGACGATTCGGCTCGCTTCACCTACGCCGAGTTGGACCGTCGAGCCGACGCCGCCGCCGCCGGGCTGTCCGCCCTGGGCATCGGGCCGGGGCACAGCGTGCTGGTTCAGTTGCCGAACAGCTGCCAGTTCGCGGTCGCGCTGTTCGGTCTGCTGCGCGCCGGCGCGCTGCCCGTGCTCTGTCTGCCCGGCCATCGAGACGCGGAGCTGGCACACTTCCTCGACGTCAGTAGCGCCGTCGGGATCATCGTGGGCAGCGACCCCACCGTCGACTACCGAGCGATGGCCGAGCGGCTTGCGCAGCGCCCCAATCAGTTGCGACACATCATCATCGACGGTGATGCGGGTCCGCACATCCCGTGGTCCGGGCTGTGCGAGGGCACCGGCGGGCCGGCGCTGCTGCAGCCCGACACCAGCGGTCCAGCCCTGCTGCTGGTGTCCGGTGGCACGACGGGCGCACCGAAGCTGATCCCCCGTACGCACGACGACTACGTCTACAACGCCACGGCCAGCGCCGCGCTGTGCCGGCTGACGAGCGACGACGTCTACCTTGTCGCGCTGCCTGCCGGCCACAACTTCCCGCTCGCGTGTCCCGGCCTGCTCGGCGCCATGAGCGTGGGTGCCACCGTCGTGTTCGGCCGAGACCCCAGCCCGGAAGCGGCATTCGCCACCATCGCCCGTCACGGCGTCACGGCCACCGCGCTGGTGCCTGCGCTGGCCCGGTTGTGGGCGCAAGCGTGCGACTGGGAGGAGCAACGCCCCACCACGCTGCGGCTGCTCCAGGTCGGTGGCGCCAAGCTGGCCGCAGACGACGCTGGACACATCCGGTCCGTGCTCACTCCCGGCCTGCAGCAAGTGTTCGGGATGGCCGAAGGCCTGTTGTGCTACACCAGGATTGGGGATCCCCCGGAAATCGTCGACCACACCCAGGGCCGGCCGCTGGCCGACGACGACGAGTTGCGCATCGTCGACGACGCCGGTGCCCCGGTGCCGGACGGTGAACCGGGAGAGCTTCTGGTGCGCGGGCCGTACACCATCAACGGTTACTTCCGGGCGGAGGCGGAGAACCAGCGTTCGTTCACCCCGGACGGCTTCTACCGCAGCGGGGACAAGGTGCGCCGGTTCGCCAACGGGTATCTGGAGGTGACCGGCAGAGTCAAGGACGTCATTCTTCGTGGCGGCGAGACCGTGGCCGCCCTGGACCTGGAGAGTCATCTGCTGACCCATCCGCGGATCGCGGCCGCGGCCGCGATCGGCCTGCCCGATCCTTACCTGGGCGAGAAAATCTGTGCGGCAATTGTTTTCCGCGGCGGACCGGTTGCGCTGCCCGAGCTCAACGAGCATCTCGACGCCCGCGGCGTCGCTGTGCACTGCCGCCCGGACATGATCGCGCCGATGTCCGCGTTGCCGACGACAGCGGTGGGCAAAGTCGACAAGCGCTCCATCGTCGCGCAGTTGAGCGGCTGAGCCGGCTCACCGCGCGACGAGGTAGGGCGCCAGACAGGCCATCTTCTCACAGGTCTCCTCGAACTCCCGCTCGGGCGTCGAGGCGGCGATGATGCCGGCACCGGCGCGCAACCAGGTTCGGGAGTCGGCTTCGTACACCGCACGCAACGCCAGTGCGGCATCCATCCCGCCGTCGGGGGTGAACATCGCGACCGCACCGGAATACAGGCTGCGCGGCATCTCGTCGAGCCGCAGAATCGCCTCGACGCCAGTACCTTTCGGGATTCCGGACGCCGTCACGGCGGGGAACAGCGCCTCCAGCGCGTCCATCCTGTTGCGGGTGGGAAGCAATGTGCCGCCGACGGTCGAGCCGAGGTGCTGAACGCTGCCCCGCTCCCGCACGGTCATGAAGTCGGTGACCGCGACGCTGCCGGGCTCGGCGACCTCGGCGATCTCGTCCTGAGAGGTCCGCACCGACAGCGCGTGCTCGACGATCTCTTTGGCATCGGATTCCAGATCGTCCCGGGCCGCGCGGTCGTCGTTGGGTCCGCGACCGAACGCCCTCGTGCCGGCCAGGGGTTCGGTCACCACCGCGCCGTCGCTGCCCACCGCTGCCACCAGTTCGGGACTGAACCCGAGAGATCGAATTCCGCCGTGCCGCAGCAGAAATGACCGCGCCGGGGTGTTGTGCCTGCGTCCCAGGCTGTAGGTCGCCGGGAAGTCAACGGGGAACGGCACGTCGACGGCACGGGACAGAATGACCTTCTGGTAGCGGCCGCCCCGGATCTCGGCGACCGCCGTCGCGACACGATCGCGGTACCGGCTGGGGTCGGCGGTCACATCCACCACGCCCACCCGCGCGTTGAGTCGGTCCGGCCGCAGTGCACGGATCCCCGCGTCGATCTGCTCGTCACCGTTGACCACCTGGATTCCGTCATCCGAGACGATGACCCGGCTACGCGGGGTGAAGATGCGGGCCAGGGGTGCGTCCGCCGGAAGCTTGTCGAACAAGCCGTGGCGGTGCGCACCGAACTCGAAGGCGATCCAGCCGAATGCCGGCTCACCGTCGACAAGTGTGGACTCGAGCGCGGCGGCAAGTACCTGCGCCGGGCGTCCGCTCCATCGGTGGGCGATCGCAGTCTGGCCATCGCGGATGCGGCATTCGTCGCGATCGAGCTCAATGGACGTGCGCGCGCCGATCGCCAATGTCCACCGGCCGTGCTGCTCGTAGATGAGGTAGTCGTCCGCAGTCCGCTCGGGAACGGCGGCTGCCAGCTGTGCGACCACGTCGGCCGGTGTCATGCCGTCGGGAGTCTCGGCCCGGCAGGCCACCTCGATCGGCGCTCGCGGTGCTGCGGTCACGTCGGTCATGTCGACAGTCCTCACTTGAAAGCCGGCCCCATGCGGGGGCCCGGCTCCTCATACCGTTACTTGGCGTCCGACGAGCTCGACGACGAGCTCGAGGACGAGGCCTTGCCGCGCGGACTGCGGGCACTGCCTGCGGTCGACTTCTTGCCGTCGGTGGCCTTACCCGCCGACCCGGTGTCGCTGCTCGCCTTCGTCGACGAACCGGTGGCCGTCTTCTTGGCGGTCTTGCTGGCCGCGGCCGGGACCGAAACCTCGCTCTTGGAAACGGTTTCCGCGGCCTCGGTGGTCGTGCTCTCGGTCGAGCTCGCCGCGGAGGTCGCCGCGGATCCCTCGGTCGAGGTCGTGGTCGTGGCCACCTCGGTGGTGCCGGCCGTCACGGCCTTCGTCTGCGCCGACTCCGTCGCCGCGGACACCACGGTCGCCGCCGGGGTGCTGCTGGCCGTCGTCGTGGTGACGGGGGTGATGGCCTTGGCGATCGCCTGCGGGATGGAGACCAGCAGCCGGCCCAGCAGACCAATCGACGTGCCGGTCACGGTCACACCATTGGCCGGGTCGGTCGGGGGTGCGACCGGGATGAAGGTCAGCAGAGCCGGGAACGGCGCAGCGGACTTCGGGTTGTTCCAGCCGTTCAGGACGGCGTTGACGAACAGGCCCGGGGTGTTGACCACGGTGTTGATCGCTCCCACGGCGTCGCCGGCGGACACCGACTGGACCAGACCGCCGACGATGTCTCCCGCGGTGGCCAATACGCTCAGCGCCGCCCCGTAGACCGGCTGGAAGATGCCGTTGATCAGAGTGGTGCTGCTGAAGATCGCGCCGACTGCATTCGCAAAATTCTGCGCGATCTGCTGGGGGATACCGGGATTCGGCACAGTGCTGCCGCGGGGGTGTAAGTCAGCAGGGCGTTGTAGATCGGCGTGATCGTCGCCAGCGCGCCGTACAGCACGAAACTGCTCAACTGGTTGACGATCTCGGCGTTGTTGCCCTGCTCGATGGCGACCTTGAGATTCGCCAGGAACGTCCCGCCGCGACCCGCCATGTAGGTCTCCCACCCGGCCGGAATGCCGGTGATGGCGTTACCGATCTCGGTGGCGTAGCCGAGCTGGTTGCGCGCGACCTGCGACAGAACGGGCAGCGGATCGGCCGCGATCGCCTGGGTCAGAGCGGCGATGTTGGTGACCGTGTTGGTCACGATCTGCGGGTAGATGGTCAACGGTGAGGCCGTGACCGAGAGGCCGGTCAGCTCGACCGCCTGGATCGCCCGCCGCTGAATTTCGTCAGGCAGCGACTGGGTGGCCGGACCGGCGACCAGCGCGCCTGCGGTGATCATCGCCGCACCGGCGATGGTGAATCTGCTGGCGCGGCGCGCCGAGATTGCCGGGCTGGCAACAAAATCAGCCCCCGAATAGTTGACAGCGGCGTGCACGAAATCTCCTTCTGCAAGATATTGACGAGTAAGTATCGCCGTCGGAGATTAGCTAAGACTTACCTAAGTTTCAATAGGTACGCCTAACCATACTTAGTTGAGCTCAGCAGGCCGCTCGAACGCGTAGAGCGCCATGCGCCGGTTCGACATGTCGAACTCGCCGAGGAACTCACATCCCGCGGCTTCGCACACCCGTCGGGCTGCCGCGTTGCGGTGGTCGGGATCGAACATCACCCGCCGGCACCGCGGCTCGATCGCGAACAGGTTGGCGATGATCTGGGGAAGCAGGCCGATCCCCACGCCCCGGTTGAGAAGCGCCGTGTTGGCGATCGCAGCATGCAGCCCGAGATCGTACGGATCCGCGTCATAGCAGGGCGCGATCGAATCCTTTGCCGCCCTGTACAGCTCGAGATAGCCGTCGTCGACGCCGTCGAAGCTGACGATCAGTGGCACTGAGTAGGTGCCGTCGAGTTGCGCCTGCAGATGCCGGCGCCAGCGGTCGACCGGCCAGTCGTATTCCCACGCCTGCGCCAGATGGGGCCGGCTCATCCACTCGGCAACCATCTCGGCATCGGCGGCGGTCGCCACGCGTACCGCATACGGCGGCTCGACGGTCGGGACGACGGGAGCCGGGACTCGAGCCACTTCATGCGGCACCTCTGCGAGCGCACGGGCAAGTACAACCTCGTTCATCGCGCGCAGCGTAGCCCAACGACCTTGTTTGGCGGGGGCCTCCACATTGCCGACATCGCCCTCACGAATGCGGTTGAATGATCCGGTGGCCGACATCCGCCGCAGCCGAGCGATCGCCGCCGACCCGCAGAAGATCTGGGACGTGCTGGCCGACTTCGGCGCGATCAGTTCGTGGGCCGATGTCGTTGACCACTCGTGCCTACTCGATCACGGCGCAGCCGGCGGCAGCGTCGGTACGTCGCGCCGTGTGCAGCTCGGGCGCACAACGCTCGTGGAGCGGATCACCGACTTCGATCCGCCGCACGCACTCGCCTACGACGTCGAGGGACTTCCCCGCTGGTGCGCCGCCTTCACAACCGCTGGACCCTGCGGCCGATCGCCCGGGGTCTCACCGAGGTGACCCTGACGAGTGCGGTGACCGTGGGATCCAATCCGCTGCAACGGATTGCCGAACGAGTAGTCATGCGCGCGTCCGTCACACGGCTCGACCGTCTACTCGCTTGCCTGGCAAGAGAATTGGAGAGCCACCGTGTCGGAAGCGCCTGAAGTGTCTGAACGTCCCGACATCATCATCGTCATGACCGACGAGGAACGCGCGACTCCGCCGTACGAGTCCGATGACGTTCTGGCCTGGCGGCAGCGAGTATTGAGCGGCAGGCGGTGGTTCGACGAGCACGGGGTCAACTTCGAACGCCACTACACCGGCTCGCTGGCCTGTGTGCCGAGCCGGCCGACGATCTTCACCGGGCAGTATCCCGATCTGCACGGCGTCACCCAGACCGACGGCATCGGAAAGGTATTCGACGATTCGCGGATGCGCTGGCTGCGCCGGGGTGAGGTGCCCACCCTGGGTAACTGGTTCCGCGCGGCGGGCTATGACACCCACTACGACGGTAAGTGGCACATCTCGCACGCCGACCTGACCGATCCCGAGACCGGTGGCCCGCTGGCGACCAATGACGACGACGGTGTCGTCGACCCCGGTGCGGTACGGCGCTACCTCGACGCCGACCCGCTTGCACCGTTCGGCTTCTCCGGCTGGGTCGGTCCCGAACCGCACGGCGCGGGATTGGCCAACAGCGGCGTCCGGCGCGACCCACTGATCGCCGACCGGGTGGTGAACTGGCTGCAGGATCGCTATGCCCGCCGGCGTGCCGGTGACGCAACGGCACTGCGGCCGTTTCTGTTGGTGGCGAGTTTCGTCAACCCGCACGACATCGTGCTGTTCCCCACCTGGGCGCGCCGAAGCCCGCTGGAACCCTCGCCCCTGGATCCCCCGCCGGTTCCGCCCGCCCCGACCGCGGCCGAAGACCTGCGCACCAAGCCCGCCGCGCAGATCGCTTTCCGGGAGGCCTACTACTCCGGGTACGGTCCCGCGGCGGCGATCCAGCGGGTCTATGACTCTGGCGCGCAACGCTATCGGGACCTCTACTACCGGTTGCACGCCGAGGTGGACACGCCCATCGATCGCGTTCGCCGAGCGGTGACCGACGGCGGTTCGGAGCATGCCGTGCTGGTGCGCACCGCCGATCACGGCGACCTGCTCGGTGCGCACGGCGGACTGCATCAGAAGTGGTTCAACCTCTATGACGAGGCGACCCGCGTGCCGTTCGTGATCGCGCGAGTCGGCACCGGCGCGACCGAGCAGCGACTGGTGACCGCACCAACCTCCCACGTGGATCTGCTGCCGACCCTGCTCGGCGCCGCCGGTATCGACGTGCAGTCCACTGCCGCAAGGCTTTCCGAATCCTTCACCGAAGTGCATCCGCTGCCGGGCCGCAATCTCATGCCGATCGTCGACGGAGCGCCCGCCGACGACACACGCGCGGTGTACATCATGACCCGCGACAACATGCTCGAAGGTGACACCGGGGCCTCAGGTCTGGGCCGCCGCCTCAAGCAGACGGTGAATCCCCCTGCGCCATTGCGTATCCGGATTCCGGCACACACCGCCGCGAATTTCGAAGGGCTCGTCACCCGGGTCGACGGCGACCTGTGGAAGTTGGTGCGCACGTTCGACGATCCGGGCACCTGGACCGAGCCCGGGGTGCGGCATCTCGCCGCCAACGGCGTGGGGGGCGAGACATATCGCACCAGTCCGCTCGACGACCAATGGGAGCTCTACAACCTGACCGACGACCCGATCGAGGCGATCAATCGCTGGACCGATCCCGAGCTACACGAGCTGAAAGCGTATCTGCGGACCCAACTCAAGCAGGTGCGCGCCGACGCGGTTCCCGAGCGCAACAATCCTTGGCCGTACGCGTCACGACGGCCACCGGCGCCGCGACGACGGCGCCTGTTCGGCTAGCGGTCTTTACTCCGAGGCGATCTGGTGGCTGTCGACGAACACCAGGGTGCCGGCATCGGTGAGAACCGCCCAGCGCCGCGCCGCATCCGAGATGTGCACGTCCCCGACGTCGACCGCGTGGCCGGCCAGGTCGCCGAAATCCTCGACGATGACGCCCCGTACCTCGTCGTCGGTGTCGGCATAGACACGGACGCGCTGATCGACGGCGATCTTCTCGTCGCCCTCAGCGCGCTTTCCCGCTGACTTCTTGACCACCCAAATACCTTCCCCGGCACCAAACTGTCTGGTCAGTAGAGCACGTTCAGGCCCGATTCGGGTCCGAAATACGTGGGATCGGTGGCGTGATCGACCACAATACCTCGCTGACATCCGGTCCGGGGTTGTCCCAGGAATGCGCCGCCTTCGCCGAGAAGGTGTAGCAGTCGCCGGTTTTGAGGACCGATTCCTGGCCATCGACCGTCAGGCGCAGGCACCCGCGCAGCACGAAGACGAAGATGGTTTCGGACTCCAGCGCGTACGCCCCGCCCGTCCCGCCGCCGGGGCGCAGCACCGTTCGCATCACCTGCAGATTGCGTTCGGTTTCGGGCGTCAGCAGATATTCGCGGATTCCGGTGCCGCCCATCTCTACTGGGGCACCGCCGCCGCGCACGACGGGCGAATCCGGATAGTCGAACAGCGAACCCACTGAGACGCTGAGGATTTCGCACACGCGGAGCAGGTTGGGTACCGAAATGGTGGTCTGACCGCGTTCCAGGAGACTCAGGAAACCTTTGGTCAGACCGGCCGAGGAGGCGACCGCTTCCAACGTCAGCGCGCGCTCTTTGCGGAGCTCGCGCAGCTTCGGGCCCAGCCTGGTCATCCAGCCGTCGACCCCCGCGAGAACGTCGACGCCGGTGTCCTCCTGCATGGGGACACCTCACTTCGGCGGACGGCCAGTCACCCTGCCCTTGTGGCATGGGAGTTTAGCGGTATATAACTTCGATAAGTTTTACACCACTAAACCCTGAGGACGAAGCATGAGTCTGTACGCGGTGGTAGACCCGAAATCCGGTGAAGTCGTGCGGGAGTACCCGACGGCGACCGACGAGCAGATCGAACAGGCGCTGGCTTCGGCCACCGCGGCGTTCCGGAGCTGGTCGAAGACCTCCACGCTGGCCGACCGGACGGCCCTGATCCGCCGGGTGGCCGCCCTGCACACCGAGCGTCGCGAGAAGCTGGCCGAGATCATCAACCGCGAGATGGGCAAGCCGCTGGACCAGGCCCTCGGCGAGGTCGACTTCAGCGCGGCGATCTACGAGTACTACGCCGACAACGCCGAGAAGTTCCTCGCCGACGAGCCGATCGAACTGCTCGACGGCGACGGCAGCGCGGTGATCAAGCGCGGCCCGGTGGGCGTCCTGCTGGGCATCATGCCGTGGAACTACCCGTACTACCAGGTCGCACGGTTCGCGGGACCGAACCTGACGCTGGGCAACACGATCGTGCTCAAGCACGCGCCGCAGTGCCCCGAGTCCGCCGAGGCCATCCAGCAGATCTTCGACGACGCCGGCTACCCGGCCGGTGCCTACGTCAACGTCTATGCGACCAATGAGCAGATCGCCGACGCCATCGCCGACCCGCGGGTGCAGGGCGTGTCCCTCACCGGTTCCGAGCGTGCCGGTGCCGCGGTCGCCGAGATCGCCGGGCGCAACCTGAAGAAGGTGGTCCTGGAGCTCGGCGGTTCGGATCCGTTCATCGTGCTGTCCAGCGACGACCTGGACGCGACCGTCGAGGCCGCGATGGCGGGCCGCTTCGAGAACACCGGTCAGGCCTGCAACGCGGCCAAGCGATTCATCGTCTCCGCCGACCTCTACGACGAGTTCCTGGACAAGTTCACCAAGAAAGTGGTCGAAGCGGCCGACGGGCTGGCGCCGCTGTCATCGCTGGGCGCGGCCCAGCGGCTGGCCGAGCAGATCGATCGCGCGGTGGCCGACGGCGCCAACCTGGTCTCGGAAGGCAAGCGCGACGGCGCCTACTTCCCGCCTGGCGTGCTGACCGGTGTCTCCCCCGACTCGGCGACCTATCGCGAAGAGCTGTTCGGCCCGGTGGCGATGGTGTTCAAGGTCAGTTCCGAGGACGAGGCAGTGGAGCTCGCCAACGACATTCCGTTCGGGCTCGGCTCCTACGTGTTCACCACGGATGAAGAGCAGGCCAAGCGGGTAGCCGACAAGATCGACGCCGGAATGGTGTTCGTGAACGTGGTCGGCGCCGACGGGGTCGAGTTGCCGTTCGGCGGAGTGAAGCGCTCCGGTTTCGGACGAGAGCTGGGCCGCTTCGGCATCGACGAGTTCGTCAACAAGAAACTGATCCGGATCGGATAACCCATGAGCACCACGACGACCGCGCCGCCAAAAAAGACATCTACACACCGCTGGAACTGTTCGCGACCGACCGGTTGCTCGACTCCGACGAACGGGACATCGCGGCCACCGTCCGCAAGTTCGTCGACACCCGGCTTCGGCCGAATGTCGAGGACTGGTTCGAATCCGCCACCTTGCCAAAAGAACTCGGTAAAGAGTTCGGCGAAATGGGTCTGTTGGGCATGCACCTGCAGGGCTACGGCTGCGCGGGGACCAATGCGGTCAGCTACGGCCTGGCGTGCATGGAGCTCGAGGCCGGTGACAGCGGGTTCCGCAGTTTCGTGTCGGTTCAGGGCTCGCTGTCGATGTTCTCGATCTACCGGTACGGCTCCGAGGAGCAGAAGAACGAGTGGCTGCCCCGGCTGGCCACCGGCGAAGCGATCGGGTGCTTCGGCCTGACCGAGCCGGATTTCGGTTCGAATCCGGCTGGGATGCGCACCCGCGCGAGACGCGACGGAAGCGATTGGGTGCTCGACGGCACCAAGATGTGGATCACCAACGGCAATCTCGCCGACGTGGCCACGGTGTGGGCGCAGACCGACGACGGTGTTCGGGGTTTCCTGGTACCGACGGATACCCCCGGGTTCACGGCCAACGTCATCCACAAGAAGCTGTCGCTGCGGGCCTCGGTCACCTCCGAACTGGTGCTCGACAACGTGCGGCTGCCGGCGTCGGCCCAGCTGCCCGAGGCCACCGGACTGGGTGCGCCGCTGTCGTGCCTCAACGAGGCCCGGTTCGGAATCGTGTTCGGCGCCTTGGGCGCGGCACGCGACAGTCTGGAGACCGCGATCGCCTATGCGCGTGAGCGCGAGGTCTTCGACCGGCCGCTGTCGAGTTTCCAGTTGTCGCAGGAGAAACTGGCCAACATGACCCTCGAGTTGGGCAAGGGCATGCTGTTGGCCGTTCATCTCGGCCGGATGAAAGACGCCGAAGGCGCACGTCCCGAGCAGATCAGCCTCGGCAAGCTCAACAACGTCCGGGAGGCGTTGGCGATCGCACGGGAATGCCGAACCCTGTTGGGCGGCAGCGGGATCACGCTGGAGTATTCACCGCTGCGGCATGCGAACAATCTCGAGTCGGTGCTCACCTATGAGGGCACGTCCGAGATGCACCTGCTGTCGATCGGGCGTGCACTGACCGGCCAGGCTGCGTTCCGCTGAGGTGACCGACGCGACCGAACTGCGGCATCTGATCGCCGGAGAGTGGCACGCCGGCCACGGCGATGCCATCAGCAGTGTCAACCCGACCCGGCCGAGTGTGGTTGTCGCCGAGGGACTTTGCGCAACGGCGGCCGACGTCGACAGTGCCGTCGGCGCGGCAGGTGAGGCGCTGAAGGGCTGGGCCCGTACACCCATCCATGAGCGTGGCGCCGTCCTTGTGGAGGCGGCCGCCGTGGTCGAGCGCAACGCCGGGGCGTGGGGTCTCGAACTGGCGACCGAGGAGGGCAAGACCAAGGCCGAGGGCATCGGCGAGGTCCGCCGGGCTGCCCAGATCCTGCGCTATTACGGCAACGAAGGCGATCGCCAGGCCGGCGAGATCTTCGCCTCGCCGCGGGCAGGTGAGCAGATTCTCGTCACCCGCAAGCCGGTCGGCGTCGTCGCCGTCATCACCCCGTTCAACTTCCCCATCGCGATCCCCGCCTGGAAGATCGCCCCGGCCTTGGTCTACGGCAACACCGTGGTGTGGAAGCCGGCGACCACCGTTCCGCTGCTGGCGATCCGGCTCGCGGAGGCGCTGACAACGGCGGGCCTTCCGCCGGGTGTGCTCAATCTGGTGATCGGCGAGTCTCCGATCGGGGAGGCACTGGTCGAACACCCGGACCTCGCCGCGATCAGCTTCACCGGCTCGACCGCAGTGGGCCGTCGCATCGCCGCCTCGGCCGCGGCCCGGGGGTGCCGGTCCAGGCCGAGATGGGCGGGAAGAACGCGGCCGTGGTCCTCGACGACGCGGATATCGAGCTCGCCCTGGACCAGGTGATGCTGGGCGCATTCCGCTCCACTGGCCAAAAATGCACGGCCACATCCCGATTGGTTGTCACCGAGTCGATTGCCGACCGATTCCTCGAGGAGCTCGCGACCCGGGTCGAGGCGCTGGTCGTCGGCGATCCGACCGAGGAGGCGACGCAGATGGGTCCGGTGATCACCGGAGCCGCACAACGGAGCATCTACGGCGGCCTCGGTACAGCGATGGGGCAGGACGCCGAGGTGCTGGCCGGCGGCGAACCCTATTTCAAGGGCCTGCTCGCGGAGGGCTTCTTCGTCGCACCCACGCTGGTGGAGTTGACGGCACCGGCCGACATCTGGTCCGAGGAACTGTTCGGCCCCGTGCTGGCGGCGCGGCGCGCCACGGATGCCGACGAGGCGTTCGCATTGGCCAACGACAGCGAATTCGGGCTGTCGGCAGCCATTTTCACCCAAGACCTGACCCGTGCACTCCACGCGGTGGAGCACGTCGACGTCGGGGTGCTGCACATCAACTCGGAGTCGGCGGGCGCAGACCCGCACGTGCCGTTCGGCGGGGCGAAGAAGAGCGGACTCGGCCCCAAGGAGCAGGGCACCGCGGCCCGGGAGTTCTTCACCCACACCACCACGGTGTATCTGCGCGGCGCTGCACATTGAGTGAGTACTGAGGTCGGCGATTCAGCCGATACATGACCCCTCAGTACTCACTCAACGACTAGTTCGTCTCGGCCGCACGCGCCTTCTGGCGCTTCTCCTTCTCGACGTCGGCCAGTTCGTCGAGGCGGTCGGCATCCTTGCGGATGGCGGCGGCCTCACCGCGCTTGTCGGCGGCGTCGTCCAGCTTCGCCTGGGCCGCCTTGGTTACCGTCTTCTCCGCAGCAGTGATATTCGCCCGCTCGGTCTGCTTGGCGTTCTCCACTGCGGCGGTGAGCTGCGACGCGGCCTTGTCCACCCGCTCCTTAACCGCGGTGACGCGGTCGGCGGCATTCTTGGCGGCCTCACGCTTGCGCGTCTCGGCCTGCTGCCGGGACTCCTGCACCGTCTTCTGCTTTGTGGCTTGGGCATTTTGGCGCTGCTTCGTGGCCTCTTCCTGGCGGGCCTTGAATTCCTGGCCGGCCTCGCGCACCTCAGCGCCCGCCTCCGCGTCCAGCTCGGCGGCAAGCCGAAGCGCCTCGCTGCGATCGGCCAGGGCAGCGCCTCGCTCCGCGATGTCGGGTGCGTTCAGCAGGTTGCCGACGGTCACGTCCAGCGCACCGAGAGAGCGTTCGTAAATCAATCGTGTCGGCGACTCGTTGTCGAGACGGGCGACCACCTGGTTCTCAACGATCTGCAGCGGTACCCGGGCGGCCCGATATTGAAGTCGCAGGATCGCAAAGGGCACATCGGTGATTTTCATTGAATTCCTCGTTGTCCGATAGTCGTTGTCACTCAGGCAAATCAGCGTCTTTGGTCAGCTGATCGGCTTCGTTTCTGAGTCGATCTGCCTCTGCCCTGGCCGCGGCGGCGTCGCGCACCGCGTCCTGGTGATCCTCGACGGCGGCGCCGACCTTCTCGCCGGCCTGCTCTGACTCCAGCCGCGCTCGCGCCTCTGCGCCGGTGGCTTGACGCCGGGCATCCTGCTCGGCTTGCGCCGAGGCGGCGGCAGCCAACTGGCTCGCGTCCTGTTCGGCGGCGCGTTTCTGTGCGGCCGCATCGTTGCCGATGGCGTGCTCGGCAGTGGCGGCCCGGGCGGTCACCTCGGCTCTGGCTTGTGCCGCCTCGGCGGTGGCCGCGGACTTCTGGTCCCTGGCTTCGGCCGCCTCGGCGTCGGCGATGGCCTTCTCGGCGTTGGCTTCCTTGCGGTGCTTGGCACCGACCTGCTCAAGCTGACCTTCTGCCGTCAGCGAGTCGTTGCCGGTGACGGCGCCGACGACTTCCTTGGCTTTGCCTTTGATCGAGTCGATCAGGCCCTCACGGGCCTGCTCAGCTTTGTTGTTCATCCGGTCCCCTCGTAGCCGTGCGTGCAGCTACTACGTTCCACGGACAGCGCGGATGAAACCCTTATGGGCAAAGACCCCGGTGAGATGGGTTACGGCTCGACAGTGACCTTGATGGCCTCGCCGCTCTTCACGATGTCGAACGCGTCGAGCACGTTGTCGAGCGAAATATGCCTAGTGATCAGGTCTTTGACGGGGACCTGCCCGGTGGAGATGTATTCCAGCGCACGCTTGTTGTGCTCGGGCGCCGAGCCGTTCGCGCCGTGGATGTGCAGCTGGCGGTAGTGCACGACGTTCGAGTCGCAGGTGATGGTCGGATTGGTCTTGGGCAGGCCACCGAAGAAGGAGATGCGCCCGTTGCGCGCGGCCATCGCGATCGCCTGCTCCTGGGTGATGTTGGCGGCTGTCGCGGTGATGATCACGTCGGCACCTCGGCCGCCGGTCAGCTCCACGACCTTGGCGACGACGTCGACGTCGGCGGCGTTGATGACCCCGTCGGGATGGACGGCGTCAGCGGACATCGCCAGGCGGCTGTCGTTGACGTCGACGAGATACACCGGTCCGCACTTGTGCACTCCGCGGGCGATCCGGATGTGCATGCAGCCGATCGGGCCCGCGCCGAAGACGACGACGGTGTCACCCTCCTCGATGCCCAGCAGTTCCTGGGCGTTGATGGCGCAAGCGAAAGGCTCGGCGGCGGAGGCCTCGTCGAAGCCGACATTGTCGGGAATCCGGTTCAGCCCGTCGACGGCGAGGACCTGCTTGGGCACGATCATGTACTCGGCGAAACCGCCGTCGTACTGGTAGCCCACCGACGTCTGGTTCTGGCATACCGCCATCCAGCCCTTGCGGCATTCGTGGCAATGCCCGCACGGCACCGCGGCGATGACCTGTACCCGGTCGCCGATCTGCCAGTCGCTGCCGTAGGTCTGGTTGACCTCGGCGCCGACCTCGACGACCTCGCCGGCGATCTCATGGCCGATCGTCCGCGGCGGGGTCAGGTTCTGGTGGCCGTTGTGGAAGATCTTGACGTCGGTGCCGCAGGTGGAGCAGTTGCGCACCCGGATCTTGACCTCATCAGGCCCGCAGGTGGGCTCCGGGACATCCTCGAGCCGGACATCCTCGGGTGCGTAGAAGCGCAGGGCTTTCATGGGCGATCGTCCTTCCTACGGGTGAGCTGACCCACACTCTAGCGGTATTCCGGGCACAAAACCACAGCCATGCCTGCCCGTTTATGACCGGATGCTTGCATTCATGCCCACATGTGGGTTTTACTGATCACCAGATGTGATCGGCATCACCTGAACGAATCGGAGGCACCGAGTTGTCCACCACCGAGACAAAACCGCGGACCGGGGCACGGGTCCGTGTTCAGAAGCTGGGCACCTCGCTGTCGAACATGGTCATGCCCAATATCGGCGCCTTCATCGCCTGGGGCCTGATCACCGCACTGTTCATCAAGGCCGGGTGGCTGACCGGGATCTTCCCGGGACTACGTGACGCAGGCGGTTGGGTGGCCAAGATCGGCGGCTGGGGTGACTTCGCCGACGGCGGCATCGTCGCGCCGATGATCACCTATCTGCTGCCGATCCTGATCGGAGCCACCGGCGGCCGGATGGTGTACGGAATCCGCGGCGGCGTGGTCGGTGCGATCGCGACGATGGGCGTGATCGCCGGCACCGACATCCCGATGTTCCTCGGCGCGATGATGATGGGGCCGCTCGGCGGTTGGGTGATGAAGAAGGTCGACGCCATCTGGGACGGCAAGGTCCGCCCAGGCTTCGAAATGCTCATCGACAACTTCTCGGCCGGCATCGTGGGGCTGATCCTGGCCACCTTCGGGTTCTTCGGAATCGGCCCGATCGTGTCGGGCTTCAGCCACGGCGCAGGCCGGGTGGTGGACTTCCTGGTCGCCCACGACCTGCTGCCGCTGACGTCGATCTTCATCGAGCCGGCCAAGGTGCTGTTCCTCAACAACGCGATCAATCACGGGGTGCTCACGCCGCTGGGTACCACCCAGGCCCTGCAAACCGGTAAGTCGGTGTTGTTCCTCCTGGAGGCCAATCCCGGCCCCGGACTGGGAATCCTGCTGGCGTTCATGGCATTCGGTCGAGGTGCCGCCAAAGCGTCGGCACCGGGCGCGGCGATCATCCAGTTCTTCGGCGGCATCCACGAGATCTATTTCCCGTACGTCCTGATGAAGCCGAAGCTGATCGCGGCCACCATCCTGGGCGGCATGACCGGCATCTTCATCAATGTCCTCTTCGGATCCGGCCTGCGTGCGCCGGCCGCACCAGGTTCGATCATCGCCGTCTACGCACAGACCGCCTCGGGCAGCTTCCTCGGTGTCACGCTGTCGGTATTGGGCGCCGCCGCAGTGTCATTCGCGGTGGCCGCGCTCCTGCTGAAGACCGACCGTTCCGACGACGAGGGGGACCTGGCCGCCGCGACCGCGGGCATGGAGGCACTCAAAGGCAAGAAGTCCAGCGTGTCCTCGGCGCTCGTGGGATCCGACGGGGCCGCACTTGTCGGCTCCGCCGACGGGGGCCCGATCACCCGCATCGTGTTCGCCTGCGATGCCGGCATGGGATCGTCCGCCATGGGAGCCTCGGTGCTGCGCAAGAAGATTCAGGGTGCCGGTTTCACCGACGTGAAGGTGACCAATCAGGCGATCTCGAATCTCACCGATGACTACGGGCTGGTGGTGACCCATCAGGATCTCACCGACCGCGCCCGCCAGAAGACACCGTCTGCCACCCATGTCTCGGTCGACAACTTCATGAACGCCCCGCAGTACGACGGGATCGTGGAACTGCTCGGGTCGGTCAACGGCGCAGGCGCCGGCGCCCCCGCCGTGGCGGAACCCGCCGCCGAGGCACCGGCCGAGGACGCGCTTGCCCTCGAGTCGATCGTGCTGGCCGGCACGGCCACCACGCGGGACGGGGCGATCAGCGAGGCGGGCCGGTTGCTGGTGGCCTGCGGCGCGGTTGAGCCGTCCTATGTGCACGCCATGCACGAGCGGGAGGGCTCGGTGTCGACCTACATGGGCAACGGCCTGGCGATCCCGCACGGCACCAACGAGGCCAAGGACGCCATCCGGCGCACCGGGATCTCGTTCGTGCGCTACGCCCAACCGATCGATTGGAATGGCAAGCCTGCCGAGTTCGTCGTCGGCATCGCCGGTGCGGGCAAGGACCATATGGCGTTGCTGACCAAGATCGCCGGGGTGTTCCTCAACAACGACGAGGTGGCCCGGCTTCGGGACGCCACGAGTGCCGCCGAGGTCCGGGCGGTGCTCGGCGGCAACGGCGGGTGAGAATACCGAGGTGGATTCGGACACCCGCCAAGGCCGCATAGTCGAGTTCGCCCGCACCAGGGGGCGAGTCGAGGTGGCGGCGCTGGCCGAGGAACTCGACGTCGCGGCCGAGACGATCCGCCGCGACCTGAAGGTGCTCGCAGGTCGCCGGATCCTCAAACGCGTGCATGGCGGCGCCATACCGCTGGAGACCGCGGCATTCGAATCGACCGTCGAATACCGCAGCCAGGTGGACCTCGCCGAGAAGCACCGGATCGCCGGGGCGGCCGCCGAGCTGCTGCACGGAGCCGAAACGGTGTACCTGGACGAAGGTTTCACCCCCCGGCTGATCGCCGAACGGCTGGCCGATCAGGAGCTGACGGTGGTGACCTCGTCGCTGCTGGCCGCGGAGGCGCTGGCACACAGTGAGTCGGTGACGGTCCTGCTGCTCGGCGGCCGGATGCGCGGCCGCACCCTGGCGACGGTGGACCATTGGGCCACCGACATGCTCGGCAGCCTGGTGATCGACGTCGCTTACCTTGGCACGAACGGTATTTCGCCCGAGCATGGCCTCACCACGCCCGACCCGGCCGTCGCCGCGGTGAAGCACATGGCAGTCAAAGTCGCCCGCCGCCGGGTTCTGGTGGCCGCGCACACGAAATTCGGTGTCAGCAGCTTCTGCCGGTTCGCCGACGTGGCCGATTTCGACTCGATCGTGACCGGCACGGAGCTACCCGCCGCCGACGCCCGCCGGTACGAGGCGATGGGGCCCGCCGTCGTGCGAACCTGACTCGCCCGGAAGGCTATGCCTCACCGCCGAGTTCATTCTGGCTCCGCTCGGCATCGGCCTGGTCTTGTGTCATCTCAGACTGGTCAAGCCACCTCTGCACATCACCGCCAAGACGGTCGGCGGAGAGGTTCGCAAAGTCCAGAGCGAGCACCGCCATGGCCGCCAGCACCTGCATGGCCCGCCCACTGCGGTGAATCTCGGTCATGAGTTCGCCCAGTGAGTGGTTGTCGTCATCGCACAACGCGGAGAGGTACCGCCGGGCGTCGGCGAACTCCCGGTCGACGTGCCCGACCCGTCTACGGAAATCGTCTACCGAAGGCAGTCCGTCGGGCGGTTCGATGCTCATGCGCGTGCCTTCCGGTGGTAGGTCAGCCGGCGATCCCCCGGTCACCACGCCGCGCTGCTACTGGCGAAACCCTAACCGCTGAACTGCACCGGCCGGGGCCGTTTATCCAGGAAGAGCGCACCGTCGACGCGCCGAATTCGACGGCCGAGCCTTGGTTACGGTACCGTAGGTTACTAGTGGGTAACTTAGGAGGTTCCATGACTGAGCTCAAGTACGTGCGGCTGCACGGCGAACTCGTCGCCTACCGGGACAGCGGGCACGGCCCGACCCTGGTGATGCTGCATGGGATCGGCAGTAGTTCACGCACGTGGCGCGCGGTCACGCCCCAACTGTCCGAACATTTCCGGGTGGTGGCACCGGACCTGCTCGGTCACGGCGAGTCAGCGAAACCGCGGACCGACTACTCGCTGGGCGCCTTCGCGGTGTGGTTGCGAAACTTCCTCGACGAGTTGGAAATTCCTCGGGCGACGATCGTGGGGCACTCCCTCGGCGGGGGCATCGGCATGCAGTTCGTCCACCAGCATCCCCAGTACTGTGAGCGACTCGCGCTGATCGCCAGTGGTGGACTGGGGGCCGAGGTCGGCCTGAGTTTGCGGCTGCTCGCGTCGCCGGCCGCCGAACTCATCGCACCGTTGATCGCACCGAAATCCGTTGTTGCCGCCGGCAATCGGCTGCTCAGCCGATTGGAGTCGGTGCGGCCACCCAAGATGGCGACGACCGAGACGTGGGAAGCCTATGCCTCGCTCTCGGATCGCCCCACCCGTCAAGCATTCCTGCGCACCCTGCGCTCGGTGGTCGACTACCGCGGGCAGGCGGTCAGTGCTCGCTCGCGGCTGGACGTCACCCACGGACTGCCCGTCTCACTGCTGTGGGGCGAGCAGGACCCGATCATCCCCGTCGCCCACGCTCGGGCCGCGCACGACGCTCTTCCCGGCAGCCGGCTGCTGATTCTCCCGGGCGTCGGACACACACCGCAGTTGGAAGCGCCCGCCGCCGTTGCGGACTCGCTCGAGGCCTTCGTCAACTCGACGGCACCATGGACACCGATGGCGACGGCGTGACGCCCTAATCGCACGGGCCGCGCCGGGTGAGCCGGTGATACAGCGCGGCGGCCTCAGTTCTGTTGGCGGCACCCAATTTCCGCAGAATGCGCTTGACGTGTACTTTCACCGTGTTCTCCGTCAGGAACAGGGTGGTGGCTATCTGCGCGTTCGTCTTGCCGAGGGCGATGCTGCGCAACACATCCCACTCGCGCGGCGAAAGCCGTTCAGTGGCTCGCTCGGCGCGCGGCAACGGCGACACCGCGGCCAGCCGTGGTGGGGACTGCTGGGCGGCCGGACCGTCGTCGCCGGCACAGTCCCCCAGAGATGCCGATGCCTGGTTGATCACTTTCAGTCTGTCGGCGAGTTGGGCCCGCTCGATGGCGAGACCCAGACCGCCGGCGTACAGGCCGAGTAGGTCGCGGTCGATGTCCTGGACACTGCCCTCCGGGTAGCGGTCGGCGTGGATCATCGCCACCGGAGCACCCCAGGCGTGGACCGGTGCGGCCACGTAATCAGTGGTCCGGGTGAACTTCACGATCTTGCGGAACACCCGGGGATGAGATTGCGCATCGCACACCAGGATCGGGGCGCCACTCAGCAGCATCTCGGATTCCAGCAATTGACCGGCCAACCGCTGAGAGTGCGCGGTTCCGAAAGCCACGAGCTGCTCGGCGAAATCGGCATCATCAGCGGTGTAGGCGTCATGCGTCACCCAGATTCCGTGGTCGATCCTGGAGAACAGCACGCGGGTGAACCCGATTCGGGCCGCCGCCTCGGCCGCCAACCCGAGTAGTTCGTTCATCGACGACGCCAGAACCAGTTGACTGACGGCATCCTGCACGCCGGCGACGAGGCCGCCGGAGGCGGGCTCCTGCACGGCACTTCGCGTCCGGGTGGTGCCGCCCACCACAGCAGGCAGACGGCCCAGCGAAGTCCCGCCAGATGTCTTCACCGCGGTGTCGAGACGACCGATCACCTCCGCGAGCGTACGCGGGATGGTGAATTATGTCTATAGCTGATAACAGTTGTTTCGACGTTGCGACAACCGAATCAGCCACGCAATAGCGCTATTTCTCGCCTCAATGTACTTGTTTGTTACGTTCTGCAACCGGCGCCGAAACGATCTGGGAGGATGTTCCAATTCGGCCGGCAGGAAGGGACACTCCAGCGATGCAGCCAACCGTCCCGGCCGTCAGGCGCAGGCCGAAGGACCGCAAGAAGCAGATCCTCGATCAGGCCGCCCGGCTGTTCATCGACCGCGGGTTCCATTCGGTGAAACTGGAGGAGATCGCGGAGGCCGCCGGCGTGACCGCTCGCGCCCTGTACCGCCACTACGACAACAAACAGGCGTTGCTCACCGCGGTGATTCTCAACGCGCAGGACGAATACCAGAGTTTCCGCAATCCCGAGGGGCGCACACCCGAGGCGGCCGCCCGCCCGCTCCATGACGAGTTGCCCGACCTTATCGGGGCGGCCGTCGAGACCCGGGCGCTGACCGTGCTGTGGCAACGCGAGGCCCGGTATCTCACCCACGACGACCGCGCCGAAGTCCGGCAACGGATCAACGCAATCGTGGCGGGCATGCAGGCCGGCGTACACCTGGAGATGCCGGAGCTGAGCCCCCACACGCCGAGCTACGGGCATGGGCCGTGTCCAGCACCCTGACAAGCCTTGGGCGACACAGCCTCAGCCTGCCCGGCACCGAGCTGAGGGTGCTGCTGTACCGGGCGTGCATGGCTGCCGCGCGTACCGTGCCGGTCGGAGCTCTCGAACCGATCGAGGGTCCGGCGGGTCGGGAGTCGGCGGCGTTCTCACGGTACGAGACGCTACTGGCCGCAGGTGCGCATTTGTTCCGTGCCCGTGGATATCCCGCTGTGAGCACTGCCGACATCGGCAAGACCGTCGGAATCGCAGGGCCCGGCCTGTACCGTTCCTTCTCCTCCAAGCAGGCCATCCTCGACACCCTGGTACGCCGGCTCGACGAATGGTCCGCCCTGGAGTGCATCCGGGTGTTACGGACGAATGCTCCTGCGGCGCAACGGCTTGGTCAGCTCGTAGCCGGTCGGGTACGGATCAGCCTGGATGACCCGGACCTGGTCTCGGTGTCGATCACCGAACTGTCCTCGGCCTCCGACGAGGTTCGCGACAGTGTCGTCAGGAACCAGGCCGACCGCGACGGGCTGTGGATCGACCTCATTCGCACGCTGGTCCCGCTGACCACCGTCGCGCAGGCCCGACTGCTGGTCGCAGCCGCGGTCAGCTTCATCGAAGATGTCTCGCGGACATGGCATCTCACCCGAAGGACCGATGTCGCGCAGGAGATGACCGCCATCGCGTTGGCGATCTTGACCAGCCAAGCCGACGCACCCTGATAGCCCGGCGAAAAGACCGATCACCACAGTGCCGCGAGGGTTCCGCCGTCAGCGACCTGCGCTGTCCCGTTGATCATCGACGCATCGTCGGAGAGCAGGAAGGCGACGATGCCCGCCATCTCGTCCGGTCCGGCCATCCGGCCCTGCAGACGACCGATCATCGTGTCGGCGCCGCCCTCTCCGAGCGCCTCGTCGAACATCGTCATCGCGGTCTGCTGCATCGGGGTGTCGACGAACGCCGGCAGCAGAGCGTTGGATCGCACGTTGGCCGTGCGGAGTTCAGCGGCGGTGATCCGGCTGAGGTGGATGATCCCCGCCTTGGACATTCCGTAGGCCGCAGTGCCTGCGGCCGCGACCTGGCCGCCGAGTGAGGACATGTTGACGATGGCACCACCCCCGCGCTCGACCATTCGGGGAGCGGCGTGCTTGGTACACAGCCAGGCGCCGCGCAGATTGACTCCGATCACCCGGTCGAAGTCAGCGACTTCAGTGTCCAGCAGCGGGGCGAAATGCACGACGCCGGCGTTCGCGACGAGCTTGTCGACGCCGCCGAACTCTGCGACGCATGCCTCGACCATCCCGGCCACCTGCGACTCGTCGCTCACGTCGACCTGGTGACCGACTGCACCGCTGCCGATCTCGGCCGCCGCGGACTTCGCGGTGTCGGCGTTGATGTCCGCACACAGGACACGGCATCCGTCGGCGGCCAGCCGTCGGGCGATGGCCAGACCGATGCCGGCGCCAGCCCCGGTCACAATCGCCGACTTGCCGGCCAGGTCGGGATGCGTCATCGCTTCTCCTCTGCGAACCCGTTGCGTGCGAGCATGTGTCAGCCTGCCACCGGCCACACCGTCGCCAACGATTCGACGTGAAGCCCATGTTCCCGGATGGCGCCGAACATGAGCAGCCCCAGTTCCGGGGCGTCGTCGGACAACCGGACGGTGTACACGCCGAGGTCGCGCAGAATCCATGCGACGGTCTCAGACAGCAGATCCGGTGTGGTGGTGCCGGGCAGCAGACCGCAAGCGCGGGCGCTCGGCGGCCGCAGGTAGATGATCATGCCGGTGCCGCGGGCCCGCATCGCGGCGACCGCATGAGCGAGTTCCGCACCGCAACTGCAGGCCAGCGAACCGAACACGTCACCGCCGAGGCATTCGCGGTGGATGTGCAAGGGCATCGGCGCGTCCGCACCGGCATTGCCGGCGATCACCGCAAGGTGCTCGGATCCTTCTTGGGGGTCCCGATAGCCGACCACCGTGAAAGCGCCCGACTCGGTCGGCAGAGTCGTCTCTGCCGAACGCACGACCTGCGGCTCGGTGCGACGGCGGTACGTCGCCAGCTCCGCCACCGAGATCAGCGGCAGGCCATGCCTGCCCGCGAACGACACCAGCTCGGGACGATCCGCCATGCCTGCCGGATTCCGTTGCGACACAATCTCACACAACACGCCCGCCGGCCGTCGCATACCGAGACGGGCCAGGTCGACTGCCGCCTCGGCCGCGCCCGCGGACCGGCCGAGCACACCGTGCTGCCCGGCCTGCACCGGGATCACATGTCCGGGCCGGCGGAAGTCGGCGACCGTGGCGTCGGCGTCGGCGAGGGCGGCGATGGTGCGGGCCCGATCGATCGCCGAGATCCCGGTCCCGGTCTCGCGAAAGTCCACCGTCACCCGCTGAGCGGCGATACCCACTGCCTCGCCGTCTCGATGACACACCGGCGGCAGGTTGAGACGCTCGCAGTCCGCACCTGGCAGGGCGATCCGGACGTAACCGGAGGTGTGCCGGACCGTGAACGTGAGCAGTTGTGCCGTGGCGGCATCCGCGGCGAACACCAGATATCCCTGGTCTTCCGAGTCGTCGACCACGATGGCGGGACGACCGGTGGCCACGGCGGCGATCGCGCGCCGTACCCGTCCGTATGCGGTCTTCATCGTCGTGGCGCCACTAGCTCAGTCCGCCAAGGAAATCGAGCAGCAAACGATTGGTCTCCTTGGGCTGCTCCTGCTGGATCCAATGCCCTACGCCGTCCACCATGTGGGTGCCGCAGTAGTTGGGCATCACCTCGTGCGCACGTTCGGCCGCCTCGGCGCCCCAGGTGGTACCTACGTCGTACTGACCGCCGATGAAGAGTGCGGGCGGGGTCAGCGGGGTGCCCTCGTACTCGGCGAGGTCGTGCCAGTCGTTGTCGATGTTGTGATAGAAGCTCAGCGGACCGCCGAGTCCGGATCGCTCGAATTCACCTGTGTAGAAGTCGAGATCAGCATCGGTGAACCACTCTGGCATGGTCTCGGGGTAGACGAATGCGTCCTTGAGTCGCGCACCGTGCGGCATGCACAGCGGGCCGGACCGGATCACGTCGATCGGATCCATCGCGGCGAGGTCCACCCCGGCCGCCTCGGCGGCCTGCGTCGCGGCCGCCATCGCATCGCCGGACACCGTATAGGTCAGACCGAGCAGCCAGCTTCGCAGATCCTCTTCGACCTCGGCGATGATGCCGTCCTGCTCGGAGAAGTAGTCCTGGTACCAGACCTTCCCCGGGCCGGCCAGTTCCAGGTGGTAGTCGTTGGGCCGGTGTTCGCCGAACGGGCTGCCCGGCAACCCGATCACTCCTCGCCCGGCGAACGGCACGCTGATCCCGACCACACCACGACACCGCTCGGGGTGCAGCCAGGCGAATGTCCAGGCGACCGGCGCACCCCAGTCGTGCCCGATGACCACGGCCTGCTTCTCACCGTAGGCGTCGATCACGCCGAGAATGTCACCGACCAGTTCCTTGATCCGATACGCGGTCTGCACACGATATTTCGAGGACTGGCCGTAGCCCCGCTGGTCGATGGCGACCACCCGGTAGCCCGCCTCGGCGAGCACCGGAATCTGGTGGCGCCACGAGTACCAGGACTCGGGGAAGCCGTGGACCAACACCACCAACGGCCCTTCACCCTCCTCCACGGCGTGAATCCGGGTGCCGCGGCAGTTGAGCATCCGATGGGTCTGCGACATCACGACCTCTTCTCTAATGGGACCGGGTGGCAGCCAAACCGATTGATACTTCCTCGGTTCGGATCAGGTCTTCGACGGACGGAATGGTGCTGTTCTCGTAATTGCGCGCGATGAGGGTCTTCTGCCCGGAGAGTTTGGTCCGGGCCCATTTGCCGACCACGCGGGCCGCCACCTTCGGCGTCATCAGTGCCGCAGCGGGTTTGACCAGATGCACGACGGCCAGGAACTCGTTGTAGGTCTCCGGATCGTCGTGCACCAACTCCATCACGCGATCCATGTACCAGGTCAGTGCGCCGAAGTAGAACGGTCTCTTCTTGTCGGCGTCCTTGAGCCAGTCGAACCGCAGGTTCTGTTCCCGGATCACGAACCAGGCGGTGTCGGCCAACTTGGCGATGGTGCGGAAGTAGCGCCGAGGCAGGTCCGGGTCGGTGGGCCCGTACTTGGCCAGCAGCAGCTGCATTTCCCGGACCTCCTTGAGCGCCAGGGTCATCCCGAGCCCGGACACCGGGTCGGCACTGGTGTAGGCGTCACCGACGACCACCAGTGCGCGCGGCAGGTTGCGCTTCTTCTCGTAGCGCAGCCGCAGCATGTTGGGGTAGCGGAAGTTGTAGATCGGCGAGGCCGGCTCGAGGCCGTCGATGTTCTCCCCGATCACCGCCGAGGGCATCCGGTTGGCGAACTCGCGGAACTCCTGCGCCGTGCGCGGCGGCGAATAGCAGTTGTAGGCCACCAGCGAGGTGGACAGGATGGAACGTGAGCTGTCGGTGTAGTACTGCGCGGCGTAGGTGTCCTCGTAGGGACGGTACGCGTAACAGATGACCATCACCTTGTCGTCCCACTGCCGCTCCGGCGGCACGTGGTGGAACATCGTGGAGTAGAAGCAGTTGATGATGTCCTGCTCGACCTCCGGCGCCCCGATGCCGATGCGGTCCAGGAACTCCGGAAAGCGGGTGTTCTTTCCTGATGCATCGACCACGAATTCGGCTGGTATGACACCGAGTTCGTCACCGTCCCCGGCGATGGCGACACCGATGACGGTGTCATCGGCCCGGTCGTAGACCAGGTCGGCCACTTCGGATTCATAGCGGAAGCTGATCCGCGGTTCACCGTCGAGGCGGCGCCGAACACACCATTCCAGCAGAGGTCGAGCGGCACAGACGATCTGGATCGGCCCGGTGCCCGGTTTCTTCCAGGTTCCGCCGAGCCGGATGCGGTACTGGGCGGCCATGTCGACGTCGAAGGCGCCCTCGCGGACCATGTCGTCGATGATGCCGGGGAAGAACCGCTCCAGTTCGATGCGCCCCGCGGTGAGCAGATGATGCAGGTGCCAGCCCTGCGCCGCACCCGGCCTGCCCTCGCGGCGGGTGTGCGGTGCATCCTTTTCCAGGACGATGACCTTGTCGAACGTCTCGCTGAGCACCTTGGCCGCGGCGATTCCTGCGATGCTTCCGCCGACCACCACCGCGGTGCCACGCCCGCGGCGGCGCACATCGGCCAGATCGACCGTGGCGTAATCCAGTCGTGGTGCTGTTCGCCGGCGTGCGGCACCGCTGGCCACGAACTTCTCGTAGTACAGCCCGGTGCCGTGGATGCCGTTGTCGTCAAGCCATTTCCGGGTGTCGGTGATCAACCCGGCCGGACCGCACAGATAGACGTCGGCGTCACCGCCGTCGAACATGCGCGCGTCGAGCAGATCGGTGACCCGGCCCACCGGTCCGTCCCACCGGGTACTCGGACGCGAGACGACGGTGTGGACCTCCAGCCCGGGCAACCGCCGCTTCAGTGCCTCGAGCTCGTCGAGCTTGCACAGATCGTCGACGTCACTGACGCCGTACAGCAGATGGACCGTCCCGCGGTGATCGTCATTCAGACTTTGCACCATCGCGAGGATCGCCGACAGTCCGGTGCCGCCGGCCACCAGGACCACCGTGCGCGCGGTCGGTCGCAGGTAGAAGCCGCCCTTGCTGCACCGCATGGCAATTCGATCACCGGGTTTGGCCTTGTCGCGCAGATAGTCCGACATCACGCCCTGAGGTAGCAGCCGGACGATGAACTCCACCTCGGTGCGTCCGTCGGCGGGATGCGCGTAAGAGTAGTTGCGCCACACCGTGCTCCCGGGCACCTGCAACTGGGCGAATTGCCCGGGCAGATAGACCAGCGGTCCGAGCCCGGAGACGTCGACGCGCAGCAGCGCCGTCGTCGGCGACACGTGCTCCACCGCGGTCACCACGCCGGTTCCGCTGACCAGCCGCGCGGCGTTGTCGTCGGCGGGATACTGCACGCTGATCACGCAGTCGGATTTCGCGAACGTCTGACAGGTCAAGACCTTGCGGGCGTCGCGTTCGACTTCGGAAAGCCCTTCGGTGCGACCCATCTCGTAATCGCCGGCGACACAGGTGGCCACACAGGTCCCGCAGATCCCGCTTTGGCATTCGTTGACGATCGCGATGCCGTGTTCCTCCGCTGCCTCCAGGATCGACTGGTCCTGTTGCACCGCCATCGTCTTGCACGTTCCGTCTGAATACCGCACGGTGATCTCGGGCATCTGCATGTCTTTCGGCCTTCTCCTCAGACGATCGCCGGCGCGGGCTTCTTGGCGATCCGGGCATTGAGGCGCGGCATGACCTCCTCGGCCAGGAGCCGCATGGACTCCTTCCACGGACCCGGATTGTCGAGGTAGTCGAAACCGAGGATCAGCAGATGACCGAAGCCACCGACCTGGTCGTAGGTGGCCTCCAGCTTGTCCACCACGGTCTCGACGGACCCGACCACAAAGGTGTTCTCCGCCAGGTACTCCGGTGTCACATCCTCGTCGGGCACCGAGGGGTTGTGCTTGTAGAACTTGGTCATCCCGAACATCCGGAACGTCGGCAGAACGTACTCGCGCATGTTGCGGCCCATCATGCCGTCGACCGCGTAGCGGAATGCCTGTTCGTCGGTCTCGGCGACGACCACCTCACGGACCAGGCGCCAGTCTTTCCGATCCGGCGTGCGTCCGGATCGGGCGGCACCCTCGAGCACCGCATCCCAGTGCGAGGCAACATATTCGGTGTTGAGGTCCAGGCTCATCGGGAGGTAGCCGCGCTCGCCGGCCATCTTCAGCGTCTCGGAGCCCGCGCTGAATCCGGTCACCCCGATCGGGGGGTGAGGAGCCTGGAAGGGCTTGATGTGCCGCTTCATCAGGCCTTCGAACATCGGCGCTATCCCGTTGGCGTTCCAGTACTTCCCGCGGAACTCCCACGGCTGATCCTCGGTCCAGACCTTCAACATGATCTCGAGCGCCTCGCGGGTCATCTCCCGGTGCTCGCCGTTCTTACCGTCGACGTCGAACAATGCCCAGTCGCCGGGAATGCCGCTGGCGCCGACACCGAGCATGAAGCGGCCCTGAGCGAGATGGTCGAAGTAAGCCACCCGATGGGCCAGTTCGACGGGATGGTGATACGGCAGCAGATGGGCGCCGGGAGCGAGCTTGATGTTCTTGGTGCGCAGCAGCGCCTGGGCCAGCAGCAGGTCCGGTGCGCAGATCGGTTCCCACGGCACGGTGAAGTGCTCGCCGACCCACGCCTCCACGTAGCCGAGCTCATCGGCCAGCGTGATCAGGTCGAGGTCCCACTGGGTCGCGTCGTACAGGCTGCGCTCCGGTGGATGCGCCGGCATCAGGAAAAGTCCGATCTCCATCTTGAACCCTCTCGGTAGTGGTCGAGCAAGCGCATCTCATCCCTCGGCTGCGACTTACAACACAGTACTAGCAAGATACTTGAAACGATGCAAGAACCATTTTTCTTGCTTGTTTGGTGAGCAGCGAGTTTCCATATGAGCGTATCGGCTATGGACATTTCCCGGATATGCCGCGTAGCGTGCTGCATCAGCGGCGGCCGTCCGCGGCAACGGAAGGGAGCATTCGTGCAGCATTTCGACTACATCGGCTATGAACTGATCCAGGACGGCCGGATCGCGGTGATCACGCTCGATCGCCCGAAACAGCGCAACGCGCAGAACCGCGGCATGCTCGTCGAACTCGGCACGGCGTTCGAACTGGCCGAAGAGGACGACACCGTGCGTGTGGTGATCCTGCGCGGAGCCGGGTCCTGCTTCTCCGCGGGCCACGACCTCGGGTCCGCCGACGACGTCCGGGAACGCTCACCCGGTCCCGGGCAACACCCCACCTACCTGTGCAATGGCGGCACGCTGACCGGGGCGGATGCCCGGCACCGGCAGGAATGGCATTACTTCTACCAAAACACCAAACGCTGGCGGAACCTGCGGAAGATCACGATCGCCGAAGTCCACGGAATGGTGTTGTCCGCCGGGCTGATGCTCGCCTGGTGCTGCGATCTGATTGTCGCCGCGCAGGACACGATCTTCGCCGACGTCGTCGGCACCCGGCTCGGGATGTGTGGTGTGGAGTACTTCGGCCATCCCTGGGAGTTCGGGCCGCGTAAGGCCAAGGAACTGCTGCTCACCGGTGACTCACTCGATGCCGACGACGCCCACGCCCTCGGCATGGTCAGCAAGGTCTTTCCGACCGCCGAGCTGTCGGCACGGACCATCGAGTTCGCCACCCGCATCGCGAAAGTCCCGACCATGGCCGCGCTGCTGATCAAGGAATCGGTCAACCAAACCGTGGATGCGATGGGCTTCTCAACCGCGCTGGACGCCTGCTTCTCGCTGCACCAACTCAATCACTCGCACTGGGCGGAGCTCACCGGCGACCCGCTGGGCATCGGCACGGTCGAGTACGGACTCGAGGATTGGCGGCTGGCCCCGGAAATCCTGCCCGCCGCGAAGAACCGGCCCTGAAAGCGGAGCACAGGTGGACATCGACTATCCCGACGAAGCGCAATCATTCCGCGACGAGATCCGGGCCTTCCTGGCCGAGCGCCTGCCTGCCGACTGGGCCGGTCCCGGCGCTCTGCCGCCTGACGAGCGTGAGCAACTCCGGCACCAGTGGCGCAAGGTCCTCGCCGACCGCGGATTGGTAGCGGTCTCCTGGCCCAAGGAGTATGGCGGCGGCGGACTCTCAGTTATGGAGCAAGCCGTGCTGTCCGAGGAATTCGCCCGCGCCGGCGCCCCCGAGCGCGACGAGAACGACATGTTCGGTATCGATCTGCTGGGCAACACGCTGATCGCGCTGGGCACCGAGGAACAGAAGAAGCGCTTCCTGCCGCGCATCCTGTCCGGCGAGGACCGCTGGTGTCAGGGTTTCTCCGAGCCGGAGGCCGGTTCGGACCTCGCATCGGTGCGCACCAGGGCAGTACTCGACAGCAGCGAGTGGATTATCAACGGGCAGAAGATCTGGACGTCGGCGGGGCCGACGGCGAATTGGATCTTCGTCCTGGCGCGTACCGACGCCACGGTGCGCAAGCACAAGGGTCTGTCGCTGTTGCTGGTGCCGGTCGACCAGCCCGGTGTCGTGGTGCGGCCCATTGTCAACGCGGCCGGACACGCGTCGTTCTCCGAGGTCTTCTTCACCGACGCTCGTGCTGCGGCCGGCGACGTGCTGGGCGGGGTCGGCGGGGGCTGGGCCACCGCGATGACGGTGCTCGGCTTCGAACGCGGGTCCCAGATCACCACGGCAGCAATCGAATTCGGGCGCGGACTCGATTGGCTGCGGAATCTGGCGGTCGAGCGTGGCCGGCACACCGATCCACTGGTCCGCGACGAGCTCGCCTGGTGCTACTCACGCGTGCAGATTCTGCGCTACCAGGGGTACCGCGGCCTGACCACATTGTCGAACGGCAAACGCCCGGGCGCCGAAGCCGCCATCAACAAGGTGATCTGGAGTGAGTACTTCCGCCGCTACACCGATCTGGCGCTCGACATCCTCGGTACCGACGCGCTCTGCGCGGAGGGTCGGGGAAACGGTGCCGCACTGATCATCCCGGCGCCGGGAACGGCGAATTCGGTCGCCTGCTGGCTCGACGAGTTTCTCTACGCGCGCGCCGCAACCATCTACGCCGGCAGCTCACAGATTCAGCGCAACGTGATCGGTGAACAGCTGCTCGGGCTGCCGAAGGAGCCGCGCTGACATGGACTTCCAATACAGCAGCGAGCACGAGGCGTTACGGGATTCAACCCGTGACTTCCTCGATGTGCACGGCCGTGACGAGCGTGGCTGGCACAGATTGTGCACCGACTTGGAGTTGCCCGGGTTGGCCGTGCCTGGAGAGTACGGCGGCGTTGGCGCGACACTGGTGGAATCGGCCATCGTGTTCGAGGAGTTCGGCCGGGCACTGAGCCCACTTCCCCTGGCATCACATGTTTTCGCGGTCCATGCGGTGCTGCGCATGGGCGACGACGAACAGCGTCATCGCCTGCTGCCCGGCCTGCTCAGCGGGGCCCTCAGGGCGGCATTCGCGGCGACCGGCCCGGTCGCCGGTGACGCGGCGGCGGCGACGGTCTGGGCCACCCAAGACGACGGTCGCACTGTGCTGGATGGCGAGTGCGGTCCGGTAGTGCAGGGGCACGGCGCCGATCTGCTCGTCGTCGCGGCCCGCACCGGTGACGACGTGGGGCTGTACGCGGTCGACACCGCAACCCCCGGCGTCGACGTGACAGAGCTGCCCTCCTTCGACACCTCCCGGCCGGTTGCACGGGTGACGCTGCGACAGGCCGCTGCCGAACGTCTCGGCTCGGCCCCGGACGAACTGGAACAGGTGCTGGACACCGCACGGGTACTGCTGGCCGCCGAGATGCTCGGCGGCGCCGAAGCATGCCTGGCCCGCAGCATCGAGTATGCCTGCAGCAGAACCCAATTCGATCGTCCGATCGGCACGTTCCAAGCGGTCAAGCACATGTGCGCCGAAATGGCGATCGAGATCGACGCGACCCGGGTGGCGGTGATGTTCGCGGCGATGAGCGCGGATGACCCCGCCGAGCTGGCTGTCGCCGCGCCTCTGGTGAAGGCACAGGCGGCGGACACCTTCACCCTGTGCGCGAACACCGCCACCCAGGTCCACGGCGGCATCGCGTTCACCTGGGAGCACGATCTGCACCGCTATCTGCGTCGAGCCAAGACCTGCGAGGCATTGTTCGGCAGCAGTAGCCGACACCGGGCGCTCCTGGCCGACCGGGTCGGCCTATGACGTCCGCGTCGACGGGAATCGCTCTCAGCGATGTCCTGGCCAGGCACGCCCGGGTGCGCCCGGACACCGTCGGATTCGTGGACCCCCTCCGCCGCGGCACTTTCGGCGAGACGGACACGCGGGTGACACGATTGGCCAACGCACTGGCCCAGCGCGGAATCGGCCGCGGTGACCGGGTCGCCGTGCTGGGGCTGAACAGCCTCGAGGTCGTCGAGACCTGGTTCGCCACACTGCGACTCGGCGCGGTGGTCGTCCCGCTGAACTTCCGTTTGGTGGCCGACGAGATCGCCTACCTGTTGGCTGACAGCGGTGCGGCGGCGGTCGTGGTCGACACCGCGTTGGCCCCTGTCGTCGAGCGGGCGCGGGCGGCGTCGGTGCATTCGGTGCTGACCATCGGTGGCGACTTCCAGGCCGCCATCGACCGCGCCTCCGGCGAGCCCGTCGACGCCGTCGTCGGCGACGAGGAGCCCGCCTTCATCATGTACACCTCGGGCACCACCGGGTTCCCGAAAGGTGCTGTGCTGACGCACCGCAACCTCTACCTCCACGCCTTCAGTTCGATCGCCACGCTCGGCCACCTCGCCGACGAATGCTGGCTGGGGGTGGCCCCGCTGTTCCACACCGCGGGTGTGTCGGGAATGCTGCCCGCGTTCTTCACCGGGGGCACGGTGATCATTCCGCCCTCCGGCGGATTCGACCCCGAGGCGACGGTGTGCACCATTGTCAGCGAGCGCGTCACCTCCTGTTGGATGACCCCGTCTCAATGGCAGGCCGTCTGCGCGATGGACCACCTCGGGCAGTGGGACCTGTCGTATCTCCGCCGAATCTGGTGGGGCGCCGCCCCGGCGAGCACCACCTTGCTGCAGAGCATGACCGAGGCCTTCCCCGACGCGGAGATCGTCGCGGCGTTCGGACAAACCGAGTGCAGTCCCATCACCTGTCTGCTGCGCGGTGACGATGCGATCCGCAAGATCGGTTCGGTCGGAACGCCGATGCTCAACGTCGAGGCCCGCATCGTCGACGACGACATGAACGACGTCGCCACCGGAGCGGTCGGCGAGATCGTCTACCAGGGTCCGCTGGTGATGAAGGAGTACTGGAACAACCCCGGCCAGACCACGGCGGCGTTCCGCGGCGGATGGTTCCATTCCGGCGACCTGGTCCGGCAGGATGAGGACGGCTACATCTACGTGGTCGACCGGAAGAAAGACATGATCATTTCGGGCGGAGAGAACATCTACAGCGCCGAGGTGGAGAACACCCTGGCGGCGCACCCGAAGATCGCCGAGGTGGCGGTCATCGGCGTGCCGGATCCAAAGTGGGGCGAAACCCCGCTGGCCGTGATCGTGGCCTGCGACCCCGACGACCCGCCGAGCGACACCGAGATCGAGGCGCACTGCCGCGAACACCTGGCAGCCTACAAGCGCCCGCGGCGTATCGCGGTCGTCGATGCGTTGCCCCGCAACGCCAGTGGCAAGGTGCTGAAAGGCGCTCTGCGCGAACAGTATAGAGCGCCACGGTCGTATGCGGCAGGACCCGACGGCACCGCCCTGCTCGACGAGACGATCGGCGCCAACTTCGAGCGCACCGCCGCGGCACACGCGGGTGTCGACGCGCTGGTCGAGGTAGCGACCGGTCGGTCGTGGACCTACGCCGAACTGAATCGGGAGATCGACCTGGTGGCGCGGGCGTTGATCGCCTCGGGTATCGGCAAGGGCGACCGGGTCGGTATCTGGGCACCCAACTGCGCGGAATGGACCGTGGTGCAGTACGCCACAGCCAAGGCGGGCGCGATCCTGGTGACCATCAACCCCGCGTACCGAACTCACGAACTGTCCTATGTACTGCGGCACGCCGGCGTCCGAATGCTGTTGTCCGTCACCGAGTTCAAGTCATCCCACTACCGCGGTATGGTCGCCGAGGTACGCCACGAGGTGCCCGATCTGACCGAGGTGGTGTTCCTGGACTCCCCGGACTGGGAGTCGCTGAAGCAGCGCGGAGAGACGGTGTCCACCGACCAGTTGCGCGCCCGGATGGACACGTTGACGCCGTCGGACCCGATCAACATCCAATACACCTCCGGGACAACGGGTTCCCCGAAGGGCGCAGTGCTCTCGCACCGCAACATCCTCAACAACGGATACTTCGTCACCGATCTGATCAACTTCGGTCCCGGCGACCGGCTGTGCATTCCGGTGCCGTTCTACCACTGCTTCGGCATGGTTATGGGCAACCTCGGCTGCACCACCCACGGCGCCACGATGGTGATTCCGTCGGCCGGCTTCGATCCGGCCGCGACTCTCGCCGCCGTGGAACAGGAACGCTGCACGGCGTTGTACGGGGTGCCGACGATGTTCATCGCGGTGCTCGGACATCCGGACCTGGCGCACCGTGACGTCTCGTCGCTGCGTACCGGCATCATGGCGGGCGCTCCCTGCCCGGTGGAGATCATGAAGCGTTGCGTCGACGAGCTCAACATGACGGAGGTGTCCATCGCCTACGGGATGACCGAAACCTCGCCGGTGTCCTGCCAGACGCTGCACGACGACGACCTGGAACGGCGCACGGCCACCGTGGGACGCGCGCATCCGCACGTCGAGATCAAAATCGTCGACCCGGAGACCGGTGCGGTCGCCGAGCGCGGTGCGACCGGCGAATTCTGCACTCGCGGTTACTCGGTCATGCTCGGCTACTGGAACGACGAGGGCAAGACCCGCGAGGCGATCGACGACGAGGGCTGGATGCACACCGGTGATCTGGCGGTGATGCGCGACGACGGCTACTGCACGATCGTCGGCCGGATCAAGGACATGGTCATCCGCGGCGGCGAGAACGTCTATCCCAGGGAGATCGAGGAATTCCTGCACACCCATCCCGATATCGACGACGTCCAGGTGATCGGTGTGCCCGACCCGCGCTTCGGCGAGGAGATCTGCGCGTGGATCAAGATGCGCCCCGGCAGCACACCCCTGGACGCCGACGGTGTGCGGGCGTTCTCGGCCGGACAACTGGCCCATTACAAGATCCCGCGCTATGTGCGAGTGGTCGACGAGTTCCCGATGACCGTCACCGGGAAGGTGCGCAAGGTCGAGATGCGGGACGCGATGGTGCGGCTGCTCGACGCGCAGCCCTAGTGGACGCCCTCCATCAGACGGCTCACCCGGGGTGCGAACGCCCACACGACGATGCCGACTCCGACGGCGACGAGACCGAGGATGCCGAAGTAGGCGAACTCGCGGTCCGGGTGGTAGTAGCCCGACAGCACACCCGACATCGACGTACCCAGGCCGACCGAGAAGAAGTACAGCGCCATCATCTGCGCCCGAAATGCATTGGGCGCCAGCTGCGTCGTGACCGACAGGCCGATCGGTGACAGCATCAGCTCGGAGATCGCGAAGACGGCCATGATCGCCGCCACGAACAGTGCGGGCACGCTGCGTCCCGTCGTTCCGGCCATCGGCAGGAACAGCAGGAACGCCACGCCCATGCCGATGACGCCGTAGGCGAACTTGCGTGGGGTGGTGGGTGCGCGCCGGCCCAGCTTGGTCCACATCGCCGCGAACAGCGGTGACAGCAGGATGATCCACACCGGTTCGATCGAGCCGATCCAGTTCGACGGTGCCCGCCAACCGAAGATCGACCAGTTCATCCGCTCGTCGGAGTACACCGCGAGCACGGTGAAGATCTGCTGGAACAGCGACCAGAACACCGCGTTTGCGATGAACAGCGGGATGAAGGCCCGCACCCGCGTTCGCTCCAGCGGTTCGACGCGCGGGCTGCGCAGCATCACCGCGAAGTAGGCGATCGAGGCGACGACCAGAATGCCGGTGGTCACCTGGGAGAGGGTGGCCAGGGTGATCAGACCGAAGACGAACGCGATGACGACGACCACCACGACCACCGCGCCAATGCCCGCGGTGCGGATGAAATGACTGCGGGACAGCGGATTCGGTGGAGTCCGTCCGTGGCTGCCGAGATTGCGCCGGAACACCACGTACTGGGTCAGGCCCAGCGCCATGCCTATGGCCGCGGCACCGAACCCGTAGTGGAAACCCACTTTGGTTTGCAGGAGACCGGTGATCAGCGGGCCGACGAACGAACCCAGGTTGATACCGAGATAGAACAGTGTGAATCCGCCGTCGCGACGGGGGTCGCCGTCCTCATAGAGCGTGCCCAGCAGCGACGAGGCGTTGGCTTTGAGCGCGCCGGACCCCAGCGCGATCAGTATCAGGCCGACGCCGACGCCTGTCAGTCCGGGCAGCACCGCCAGCGCGATGTGGCCGCACATGACCACGACGCCGCCGTAGAGCACCGTTCGCTCCATGCCGAGCAACCGGTCGGCCACCCAGCCACCCAGGACTGTGGACAGATACACCAGGCCGCCGTACGCCCCCACGACGCCGGTCGCGGTGGCCTTGGGCAGACCGAGACCGCCCTCGGTGAGCGAGTAATACAGGTAATACCCGAGAATCGTGAGCATCCCGTAGTAGGAGAAGCGCTCCCACAACTCGACGCCGAAGAGGTTGGCCAGACCGACGGGGTGCCCGAAGAATGTTCGTTGCGCGGGCGCGTTCTCGGTTCCGACGGCATCGGCCATGGATTTCACCATGCCATATCCGGGCCGTCACCAGAGCAGGATGATGGTCTCCGGCTCGCGCTCATCGTCATCGCCCGCCGGGTCGCAATGACCGGCCACACGGGCCAGCGGCAACTCGACGACGTCGGCGAGGCGCGGCTCCGTGTGCGGGGATGTCACACCCCCAGTCTCGTGGGACCGACGTTCGGTGTCACGAGTAGTCGCTACCCGAAACCGGCCCACGCCGGTTAGGCCCACTGATCCCACGGGACGCTCCAGTCCCCGTTCTGCCACAGCTGGAGCGGCTTGCCTCCGGTGTTGCGCACTTCGACGACATCACCGGGCACCGAGAAGTTGTAGAACCAGATTGCATTGTCGCGGTTGAGGTTCAGGCAACCATGGCTGGTGTCGGTGTTGCCCTGCGCCCACACTGTGGCGTCCAGCTCGTGGAGATACACGCCGTCGGTGCTGACGCGCACCGCATACGGGATCGTCTCCTTGTAGCCGAGATGCGAGTTGATCGGCAGGCCGTAGGTCGAGGAATCCATCACCACGGGATTGCTCTTGTCCAGAACGGTGTACACGCCGGGCTGCGTCCAGAAGCTCAGCGTGGTGTTGCCGACCTTCTCGGTGCCGCCACGGCCCATCGATGTGGGCATGGTCCGTACCAGCTTTCCTCCGTCGAAAACCGTCACCTGCTTGGTCGTGTCATCGGCGATCGACACATGCGAGGCACCGATGGTGAACGAGACAGGCGCACCAGGTCCGGGAGTGACGGTGACCACAGTGCCGGGCGCGTAGTACTGCGGCGGACGCCAGTGCATGGTGCGGTCGTCGACCCAGTGCCACGCGCCGGCCACCGGTGGCGAGGTGTCCACCTGCAGTGCCTGCTCGGCCAGACCGCGGTCACCGACGGGAGCGTCAAAGTGCGCGACGATCACCGTGCCGATGCCGTAGGTGCCGCCGTTGTGCAGCGGCGCATTCGAGGTGGTGGTGAACGCAACCGGCGGCAGAACATCGTCGGCGTGCGCTACCACGGCCGGGCCCGCCTGAACCGCCATCAGAACCAACACCGCCGACAGCAGAACTCGCGCCCTGCGACCCACTACAGCCATTCACATCTCCACGATCTCTCGCCCAACCGATCAATCATGGTGCATCACACCGATTCTGCCCAGTTGCGCTGCTAGCCGGGCTCATCCGAGGTCGGTGTGGTAGTGATCTGCGCGGTGGCTACCGTTCCGGGATCGGACACCACCGTCCCTTCGCTACCGCGCTCCACCTGTATCGCCACCAGAAATACGCTCGCCAGGGCCGCGCTTGCACCCACCGATGCCGCGACGATCTTGGAGCGGGAAAATCGGCTCGCGTTCATGCCGCCCGGGTTATCCGCATCGCCACGTCGGCAAACCGTTGTGGAGTGACTGTGATCTTTCTGTCAGCCCCGGCGCAGCACGTCGGCGGCGTCCAGGACGGTCGCGGTCAGGGACTCCATCAGGGGGCTGTCGAGCTTCCAGCACTGCCAGAAGAGCGGGATGTCCAGGTGAACATCGCTCACCTGGACGAACGAACCGTCCGCGAGCGCCTGTGCCGCCGACTGCTCGGGGTACATCCCCCACCCGAGGCCGGCGTGTACCGCCGCACCGAAGCCCTCCGCCGTCGGCACGTACGTGACCGGACGTTCGACAGGCCGACCGAATGCCTTGCGCACCAGCATGTCCTGCAGTGCATCGTCGCGATTCCATGCAAGGGACGGCGACGACTTCACCACCTCCGCGGTGAAACCATCTGGGAAATAACGCTTTACGTAATCGGCACCAGCCACCGGCAGGTACCGCATCACGCCCAGCGGATGGACCCGGCAGCCGGGTACCGGGGCGCGCTCGGTGGTGACCGCACCCATGACGACACCCTCTCGCAACAGCCGGGCGGAGTGGTCCTGGTCTTCGATGCGGATGTCGAACAGCACATCGGGCAGCTCGGACAGCACCCGGACGAACCACGTCGCCATGGAGTCGGCGTTGACCGCCATCGCCATCCGCGGGCGCGGCGCGCCCTCACCACCACCGGCCATCTCGGCGATGGCCTCGGCCTCCAACATCGCGGTCTGCGCGGCCAGCCGAAGCAGCGGCGTTCCGGCCAGCGTTGCCACACAGGGCTTTCCGCGGACCAACAGCACCTGGCCGACCTGCTTCTCCAGAGCTTTGATGCGCTGACTGACCGCCGACGGCGTCACATGCAGCCGATCGGCCGCCGCCTCGAAACTGCCGAGTTCGACTATCGCGGCGAAGGCCGCGAGTTGGCCCGCATCCAGGCGAGCCTCACCGGCGGCGCTCAGTAGCAGGGATCCGAACCGGGGGTGTAGTACGGGACCCCCTGCGGCGTGTAGCACGGCGGCTGCCCCGAGGCCGCCTGCGCCGCAGCGTCGTCATCAGAGGCCACCGCGCCCGCGACGGCGACATCACCGGCGACGTTCGTGCACCCGCCGACATTCACATGACGTCCTCCGACGTCTCCACACACATCGGCGTGCGCACCGGGTGCGACGGCCACCGGTACAACAGCCAGTGCCATGGCGCTCAACAGCGCCGCTGCCAGCTTCTTCATCGTCAGTACTTCCCCTCGTGCGACCGACTCACCGGCAATTATCGCCGCTGGCGGGGGTCACCGCGGAGAAATCACCGCAAGGAGTATCGGATCGGCAGGTGCTTGATACCGCCGACGAACGTGGTGGCCATGAGTTCGGGTTCACCGGCGAGTTCGATGGACTTGATGCGCGGGACGAGTTCGGTGAAGAAGCTGTTCATCTCCATGCGGGCCAGCGCTGCGCCCAGGCAGAAGTGCACGCCGTAGCCGAAGGACAGGTGCTTGTTGGGATCGCGGCTGACGTCGAAACGCATCGGGTCGGCGAACACCTCTTCGTCGCGGTTGGCCGAGACGTAGGACAGCAGGACGGATTCGCCTTTGGCGATGGGAACGCCGCGGACCTCGGTGTCGGCCTGGGCGGTGCGCATGAACTCCTTGACCGGCACGACGCAGCGGATCATCTCCTCGACCGCGGTGCCCATCAGGGACGGATCGTTCTGCAGACGCTGTAGCTCACCCGGGTTTCGGATGAGTTCCATCAGCCCGCCGGCGATTCCGGCGCTGGTGGTGTCGTGGCCTGCACTGGCGACGATGACGTAGTAGGAGGCCGTGTCCATGTCGGACAACGGTTCTCCGTTGATCCTGGCGTTCGCGATCGCCGACGTCAGGTCCTCAGTGGGGTTTTCGCGGCGGGAAGCGGTCAGCGCCGAGAAGTAACCGAAGAAGTCCAGCAGCACCGCGATCATCGCGTCTTTGTCTTCAGCGCGCTGGAACTCGCTGTCGTCGCCGCCGAACAACTCCTGGGTGAGCTTGAGCATCCGGGGAAAGTCCGATTCCGGAAGGCCGAGCAGCGTCAGAATGACATACAGCGGAAAGTTGACCGCGATCTCCTGGGCGAAATCGATCTCCGGTCCGCGCTCCACCATCTGGTCGACGTACATCTTGGCCAGTTCGTCGCAGCGGGCCTTCAACGCGCGCATGGCTTTTGGCCGGAACCAGTCGGCACCGATCTTGCGCAGGTCGCGGTGATGCGGGTCGTCGATGTGGATCAGCGTGCTCAGGCCTGCGCCGGCTTCCCGGTCGGCGCGCAGTTTGTCGTCGAGGTCCTGAATCACCAGGATCGGACGGGGGTCGTTGGTGAACAGGTCGTTCTGACGCTCGATGTCCATGATGTCGGCGTGCTTGGTGATCGCCCAGAACGGCCGGTAGCCGTCGACGTCCACCCACGACACGGGGGCGTGCGCACGCAGGTGCGCGAGTGCGCGATGGAGATCCGCCTCGTCGGTGTAGGCCTGCGGGTTGGCCAGGACGCGCGCCGCCTCATCCATGATCCGTGTCGTCATCGGTGACTCCTTGCGCCATACGAGTAATCTGGAACGAATTCGTTCTGGATTATGGCCTGGCCCACACGATGGGTCAAGATGGCGTCATGGTTGTCGAAGGACGCACCTACGGCGGGCTCAGTTCACTGCAGCGCTCGCAAGAGCGCCGGGCCCGACTGCTCGACGCCGCCCGCGACCTGATCGCCGAGGTGGGCGTCGCCCCGCTGACCGTCGACCTGGTGTGCCAGCAGGCGAGACTGAGCAAGCGCTACTTCTATGCCGAATTCAGCACGAAGGACGACCTCCTGGACGCCTGCGCCGAAGACCTGTACAGCAGGCTCAAGGCGGCCATGGAGGTGGTACTGGCCACCGTTCCCAAGCCCGAGCGCGCCCACGGCGTCCTGCGCATGGTGGTGCAGACCTTGGTAGCCAGCGCAGCCGATGCGCGCCTCCACATGGAGTCACCCGGGTTCCCGCGGCTACGCCAGCTCCAACAACGGGAGATCAGTGCGTTCACCGAACGCATCGCGGCCGAAGCAATGCCGTTCGAGGGACCCCCGAGGCCGTCGGTGGACCGCCTGCTTGCGACCAGAACGATGGTCACCGCCGCCACGGAACTCATCGCCGCCTGGCTGCACGGCGACATCGACACCGACGAGCACACCCTCATCGCCACGCTGACCGCCACCACACTCGGAGCGGCCGGGGCGGTCTGATGAGCTTCACGCCTGCGACCGTCGTCGAGACGCTCGCGCCGAACCCGCTGCTGCGTCGCGTCAGGCTGCGGGTGGACGCCCCCGAATCGCTGGCCGTCGCGCCAGGCCCCGATTGCGCCGTCGGGGTGTATTTCGACGCGGCGTCCCCGACCAACGGCCGCACCTACTCCGTGCGCCGCCAGGCCGGAGACCTCATCGACCTCGACATCCTGGTGCACCCCGGCGGTCCCGGCAGCGTGTGGGCGCAGACCGCAAAGCTGGGCGATCGTGTCGGCCTCGACCACGCCCGCGCGTGGTACCGGCCGCCACCGAATACGACATGGCAGCTGCTGGTTGCCGATCTCGCCGGGTTACCCGCGCTTGCCCGCATCATGGCCGAGGCGCCGCCGGCCCTCTCCACCACCGTCGTGGTCGAGGTACTCGATCACGACGACCTCGACTATCTGCCGACCCGGCCCGGCGTCACGCTCATACCCAGCCTGGGCAGCGGGAACGGCGTGGCGGCGAGCCGGGTCGCGCAGCTGGTCAGCGACCTCGAGCTCCCGGCGAACGGCTACTGCTGGTTCGGCGGGGAGGCAGGCGCATCGCGAGACGTCCGCAAGCACCTGAGGGGCCGCGGCTGGACCATCGACCAGTACGACGTCATGGGGTACTGGCGGCAGGACTCGGCCGCCTGGGATGCACGGTTCGCCCTCGTCGGAGACGACTTCTTGGCGATGTACCGGCAGGCGATCGCCGACGGTAAGAGCGACAAGGCGGCCGCAGAGGAATTCGATGCCGCGCTCGAGCGGATCGGCCTCTAGCGGCGCCCGACGGCCTGCATCGAGTCCCCCAGCGACCAGATCGCGACACCGATCAGCACCAGGTCCTTGAGGAGAAACTGCCCGGGCAGCGCGGACAATACCGGCACACCCGCGGCATGCTGAGCGACGACGCCCGGAGTGGTGACCAGGAAGCTCAACGTGCCGAGGAAAAGAACCACCGCCAGCACGCTTCCTACGATCGACGCACGTGGCCACCAGGGGCGAACAGCAATCAGCAGTGCCGCAACGATTTCCATCGTCCCTAACGCCCGCGCAACCGTCGTGGTGCCGGCGAGTTCGTACACCCAACTCATGAGCGGGCTGTGCTCGATGAGAACACGGGCCTCCATCTTGACGTACTTGCCGAAGCCGATCCACGCCAGCACGATCACCAGACCGTAGCGGCTCACGATGTGTCCCGTATTGACCAAAAGCTCAGGGATTCGGCGGAATTCGCGGCTAGATGTCATCTGGGCAGGAGACGTCGACGTAGACGGTGGTGGATGACGGCGGCAGGGCATCGACGGCGTTGGGGATGCCATGTATACCGGTGGTCTTACAGCGCGACAGCGGAACGGGCACCGGGCCGTTGATCTGCACGTTGTAACCCTGATCGCTCAGCTCGCTGACCGTGTCACCGGCGTTGCCGCCGGCTGTCGGCGACACGGCGTCATAACGCGGGTGGACCACCACCGTCGACCACGCCACGGCCGAGGTGGCGAGCACACCGAGAACTGCTATCACGATCGCCCTCTTTCTCTCTGGCTGCACGACTGTTCTGCCGCGACATCTCCGACTGTGGCGGCCCGAGACGGAGATTCCTTGTGCATCAGTCAGCGATTGGGTAAGCCTTCTTCGCCTAGGGAGCGGGGCACCGCAGCACGATCGGTATTCCTGAAGTTTTGTTAAAGAATCGTGCGGAGAAGCGCCAGCGGGCGTTCACGGTCACGCGCTGCGGGCAGGATGTCGTCATGGACACCGGCGCACCGCAAGACGAGCTCGTTCTTCGCGCGCTCGTCGTCGACGACGAGGTGTCGCTGGCCGGCGTGGTGGCCAACTACCTGAAGCACGACATGTTCGAAGTACAGCTGGCCCACGACGGTCACCGTGCGCTGGAGCTGGCCCGCGAGTTCGACCCCGACGTCGTGGTCCTCGACATCGGCCTGCCCGGCATCGACGGGATCGAGGTGTGCCGCCGACTCCGGATATTCTCCGACGCCTACGTCGTCATGTTGACCGCGCGCGATTCCGAAATCGACACCGTGGTCGGGCTTTCGGTCGGAGCCGACGACTACGTCACCAAACCGTTCAGCCCACGTGAACTCGTTGCCCGGGTGCGTGCGATGCTGCGTCGTCCCCGGCGTTCCCCGCCGACCCCTAATGACTCCGCGACGCGGAGTAAGCCGCGACAGGTCGGTCCGTTGGTCATCGACATCGACAGCCGGGAAGTCACCCTCGACGGAGCTCCGATCATGTTGACCCGCACCGAGTTCGACGTTCTCGCTCTGCTTTCGACACGTCCTGGTGTCGTGATGAGCCGACAGCAGATCCTCGAATCGGTTTGGGGCGGTGCATGGGTCGGTGCTGACAACATCGTCGATGTCCACATCGGCCACCTTCGCCGCAAGCTTGGCGACAGCACATCAACCCCGCGTTTCGTGACGACGGTTCGCGGTGTCGGATATCGAATGGGATCGGGATGACAGAAGCGTTGGCCTTCGCCGGCGACCGCAGTCGCCAGCGTTACGGCATCCGGATGCGGCTACTGGTGACCAATTCCGTGGTCGTCGCCACCGGTATGGCGACCACGATCGTCGTCGCCATGCTCGTCGGGCCACCCATGATCCGGCGCCTGATGGATCAGGCTGTCGTCCCGGGCCGGGACGGGAATCATCCTTACGAGAAGGCTTTTCGGGACGCGACCGTATTTTCGGTCGCGATTGCCCTGACGGTCTCCGCGGTGGCGACTCTTTCACTGAGTTGGTATCTCAGCAGACGGGTGCACCGGTCGGCCACCAATCTCTCGTTGGCGGCCTCGGCGGTTGCCGACGGCCACTACGACATCCGGGTACCGCCACCGGGCTTGGGCAAGGAGTTCGACGCGGTCGCGGCGGCGTTCAACACGATGGCCCAGAAACTCGGTGTGGTCGATGACGCCCGCCGGCAGATGCTGGCCGATCTGGCGCATGAGATCAAGACCCCGGTGTCGGTGCTCGAGGCCTACATGGAGGCACTAGAAGACGGGATCGAGCACCTCGACGCGCAGACGATCACGGCGGTGCGCGAACAGACCCACCGACTGACCCGATTCAGTGTCGATGTCACGGCACTCGCGCAGGCCGAGCGTCGAACGACGTCGATCGATGCGCAGTGGACGCCGCCTGCGCAGATGATCGCCACCGCGACCGCCGCCTTCCAGCCGCGTTACCGGGCGAAAGGTGTCACCCTCCGGTCCGAGATCGACGACGGGTTGCCCACCCTCTGGGTGGACCCCCAACGCCTCGGTCAGGTCCTGGCCAACCTTCTGGACAACGCACTCCGCCATACTCATGCCGGCGGTGAGGTCACCGTCGAGGCATTCCACGACGACCACCGATTCACCATTGCTGTCACCGATGACGGTGACGGCGTGCCCCCCGAACACCTCACCAGGCTGTTCGATCGGTTCTACCGGGTGGACGCCGCACGCGACCGGATGCATGGCGGCGCCGGGATCGGCCTGTCCATCGCGAAGGCGCTGGTAGAGGCACACGGCGGACATATCGATGCGCACAGCATGGGCCACGGGACGGGCTGCCGATTTCGCGTTGTCCTGCCCTGCTGAGACCCGACCACCACGACGACCCGACAACCGTTACCTGGCGGTGCTTGTGATCCGCATCACGTATTCCTAGGATCATGAACTAAGTCACATACGGAGGTGTTGGATGACGGGCATGGAACGTCCTCAAGGACCGAGAGTCGTGCCGCTCCCCGCGCCGCCATCAACCCGCACAGCGGACTGATGGCTTTCCTCATGGTCGCGACCTTCGTCGCCGGTGTCGTCGGCGTGGTCGTGGCACTGTCGATGGGTCACGCCGCGTTCGTGCTGAGCATCGTGCTCATCTCGTTCGGGCTCATCGCCGCCGCCGCCATCTGCTGACGTCGCTACCGCATTAGCGGCACTTAAGCGCCGTAAATAACTTTAGCTGGACTGTCGCGGCGGGCCTTCATACCGTCGTGACATGACCTCGCCCCTACTCGTCGGATTCCTGACGTCGTTCACGCTGATCGCCGCCATCGGTGCGCAGAACGCGTTCGTCCTGCGTCAAGGAATCCGGCGTGAGCACGTCCTCGCGGTGGTCAGCGTGTGCGCGGTCTCCGACCTGCTGCTCATCACCGCCGGCATCGCGGGCATCGGTGCCATCATCACCGCGCACCCGAACACCGTCACGGTGGCCAAGATCGGCGGGGCCGCCTTCCTCTTCTGCTACGGCGCCATGGCGGCACGCCGAGCGCTGAAATCAGCCAGCATGGCGCCGGCGCAGAACGGCTCCACCCGGCTGATCTCGGTGCTGCTGACGTGCCTGGCCATGACCTTCCTCAACCCGCACGTGTACCTGGACACCGTCGTGCTGCTCGGAACGCTGGCCAATCAGCACGCCGACAGCCGGTGGTTGTTCGGCATCGGCGCGGTGACCGCCAGCGTCGTCTGGTTCTTCAGCCTTGGGTTCGGCGCACGCCGGCTGGCCGGGTTGTTCGCCACTCCGCTGACGTGGCGGATCCTCGACGGTCTGATTGCGGTCGCAATGATTGGACTCGGCATCTCGCTGGTGGTGGGTTAATCTCGCGCCGTGAGCGCGCAGTGGACGAGGCGTGGATTCCTGGGAGCCGCCGGGGCGGCCGGGGTGCTGGTTGCGGCGGCGTGCTCGTCGAACACGTCCGGCGACGACGCCAACCCCACCTCGGTGACCATCAAACACATCTTCGGCGAAACCACGATCACCGCACCGCCGAAACGAGTCGTCAGCGCCGGCTTCACCGAGCAGGACGATCTGCTGGCAGTCGGGGTGGTCCCTATCGCGGTGACCAACTGGTTCGGTGACCAACCACTTGGCGTATGGCCGTGGGCCCGCGCCAAGCTCGGGGCGGCCCAGCCCGTTGTCCTCAACCTGGACAACGGGATTCAGGTGGACCAGATCGCGGCTCTCAAACCCGACTTGATCGTTGCCGTCAACGCCGGCCTCGACGCCGACACCTACAAGAAGCTGTCGGCGATCGCGCCGACCATCGCCCAGTCCGACGACGACGCCTTCTTCGAACCGTGGAAGGACCAGGCCACCGCGGTGGGAACCGCGGTCTTCCAGGGCAGACAGATGAAGCAGCTGATCGCCGACGTCGACGCCAAGTTCGCCGACGTCGCCAAGAACAACCCCGGATTCAAAGACAAGAAAGCGGTGCTCCTGGCGGGCAGCTTCTCCGGGGGCACCCTGACCGCGACACTGCCCGGCTGGCGCACCGACTTCCTGACCGCGATGGGCTTCCAGATCGCCGACAGCATCACCGCATATGCCGTCGACGACCACCGGGCCGCGATCCCCCGCGACAAGATCGCCGACGCCCTCGACTCCGCCGACGTGCTGATCTGGTCCACCGAGAGCGACGCCGATCAAGCGGCGCTGTCCGCCGACCCCGGGGTCGCCAAGCTGGCCGCGGCCAAACCGAACCGGAATGTCTTCACCGGCCAGGACCTCGCCGGGGCGATCGCGTTCGCGTCGCCACTGTCCTACCCGGTGGTGGCCGACCAGTTGCCGCCGCTGCTCTCACGCGCGCTGGCCTGACCTGCCGTGCTTGGATAGCACCTGTGACAAGCAGCCAGGCCACCGCACGCGCCGACGTTCCCACTCCCGGATTCGCGCAGGTCGGTTCTCGCTACTATCCGGTCTTCGTCTCGGTCTTCACGGCTCTGGTGATCATCTCCAATGTGACCGCCACCAAAGGCGTCGCGTTCGGGCCGGTCATCGGAAACTGGTCGATCATCACCGACGGCGGTTTCATCGTCTTCCCGCTGACCTACGTGATCGGCGACGTGCTGTCCGAGGTGTACGGGTTCAAAGCCGCGCGCCGGGCCATCATCCTCGGCTTCGCGATGAACATCCTTGCGGCGCTGGCGTTCTGGGTGACGATCTATCTCCCGTCGGCCGACTTCTACACCAACCAGGAACACTTCGAGAACATCGTCCACGCCTACACCCAGCTGATCATCGCCGGCTTGGCCGGCTTCATCGTCGGCCAGACCATCAACGCGTGGACCGTCGTCAAGATCAAAGAACGCACCAAGGAAAAGCACCTGTGGGCGCGGCTGGTCGGCTCGACCTTCGCCGGCCAGCTGGGCGACACCCTGGTGTTCTGCAGCATCGCCGCCGGCGCCATCGGCATCACCAGCTTCGGCGACTTCGTCACCTACACCGCGCTGGGCTGGGTGTACAAGACCGCCGTCGAAGTGATCATGCTGCCGGTGACGTATCGGGTCATCGGATACGTCAAGCGGCACGAGCCGACGTACACCCTGATGGTCTGATCTTCGGCAAGGGCGACAGACCTCGTGGTGTCCAACACAATTCGCGACTACGGCGACCGGGCGCTGCTGCTGGAATGCCCGTCCACCGACGAGGTGCTGGCACTGGCCGCGAGCCTGCGTGAGGCACGATTGCCCGGCGTCCTGGACATCGTGCCGACCGCGAGGACCGTGCTGCTCACCCTCGCCGACCCGTCTGACCAAGCACCAACGCGGCAGCGCCTCACCCGACTGCGCATCGACCCCGGGCGTGTCGAGCACCGCCCGAGCGGCGAGGTCGACGTCACGATCGACGTGGTCTACGACGGCCCCGACCTGGTCGACGTCGCAACGCATACCGACATGACAACCGCCGAGGTGATCGAGGCGCACACCCGAACGCCATGGCGAGTCGGATTCGGCGGATTCGCACCGGGTTTCGCCTACCTCGTCGGCGGAGACTCCCGCCTGACGGTGCCACGGCGTGGCGACCCCCGCACCTCGGTGCCAGCCGGATCGGTGGGCCTGGCAGGCGATTTCAGCGGAATCTATCCGCGGTCCTCGCCCGGCGGCTGGCAGCTGATCGGACGCACCGACGCCGTGCTGTGGGACACCGGGCGCACGCAACCCGCACTGCTCCTGCCCGGCATGTGGGTGCGGTTCCGGGCTATCCCGCGGGGCCGGTCATGATCGCGCTCGAGGTCCTGCGAACCGGCCCCCTTGCGCTGCTGGAAGATCTGGGCCGGCCCGGTCTGGCGCACGTCGGGGTGACCCGCTCAGGGGCGGCTGACCGCACCGCACATCGGTTGGCCAACCGGCTGGTGGCCAACCCCGACGACCGGGCCACCGTGGAGATCACCCTTGGCGGATTCGCCGCACGGGTACACGGCGGCGACGTCGACATCGCCGTGACGGGCGCCGACGCCGATCCAGCGGTAAACGGAATTCCGTTTGGCAACAATAGTATTCATCGCGTTCACGCCGGTGAAGTGATCTCTCTCGGCGCACCGCACACCGGCCTGCGCAGTTACCTCGCGGTGCGCGGCGGGATCGACGCCGAAGCGGTGCTGGGCTCGCGCAGCTACGACACGATGTCGGGAATCGGGCCCCGGCCTTTGCGCGCTGGCGACGTGCTTGCGGTGGGCCCCCAGAGCGAGCAGTACCCCGAACTCAACCAGGCACCGGTGGCCGCGATCGCCGCGGGCCGAATCGAGCTGCGCGTCGTACCCGGGCCGCGCGATGACTGGTTCGCCGACCCCGACGTCCTGGTCCACACCGACTGGATCGCCACCGACCGAAGCGACCGAGTCGGTATGCGGCTGAGCGGACGCCCCCTGACATACCGATGGCCCGACCGCCAGCTACCGAGCGAAGGGGCCACCCGCGGCGCAATTCAGGTGCCGCCCAACGGCCAGCCGGTGATCCTGGGACCCGATCACCCCGTGACCGGGGGCTACCCCGTGATCGGCGTGGTGGCCGACGCCGATACCGACACTGTGGCGCAGATCAGGGCCGGTCAATCCGTGCGACTGCGCTGGACCACACCCCGTATCCCAGCGGACGGCTCCCCGGACTGGTAGAGCTGAGGGTGTGCACGCGCAGGTCCACACCGCCCGGCTGATCCACACCAGCGATCTGGATGCCGAGACCCGCCTGAGCGCCCGGCAGATGCTCACCGACGCGTTCGGCGGCCCGGCCGAATTCACCGACTCCGACTGGGAACACGCGCTGGGCGGGATGCACGCGATCATCGCCCACCGCGGCGCGCTGATCGCCCACGCGGCCGTCATTCAGCGCCGACTGCTCTACGACGGGACCGCGTTGCGCTGTGGCTACGTCGAGGCCGTCGCGGTACGTGACGACTGGCGGGGGCAGGGACTGGCCCATGCCGTGCTCGACGCGGTCGAACAGGTGATCCGTGGCGCCTATCAAATCGGTGCCCTCAGTTCGACTCCGCTCGGCGAGACCATCTACCGGCCCCGCGGTTGGCTGCACTGGCAGGGGCCGACCTCGGTGTTGGCGCCCGGCGGGCCCACCCGCACACCGGATGACGACGGTTCGATCTTCGTCCTGCCGGTCGATGTCGAGGTCGATGCCACGGCGGAGCTGGCGTGCGACTGGCGTCCCGGCGACGTCTGGTAGGGGCTCGATAGATAGGCGACGGCATACAACTCGCCGTCGCCCACGTCGACCGCTCCCCGTCACGCCGACCGGAATCACCGCTGGGCAGCATCGACAAGCCTGGGAGATCGCTGTGACCACGCGGCGGCAGGGTTCCGATTGCTGCTATATAGCCCCCGTGATATAGATACCCGGTGGCAAAACAGCTGACCGATCTCGATGTCAGCGATTGCGTGGGCGACGCCCTCGACCAGGCGATGGATTTGACCATCCGATTCCTCAGCGACCGTGCCGATCTCAGCGCCTCCGCCGCATTCACGATGAACCGGGTGTACCGCGAAGGTCCCGTCCGGCTGACCACACTTGCCAGCAAGGAAGGCGTCAGCCAGCCGTCGATGACCCAGTTGGTCCAGCGGCTGGAACGCGCCGGGCTGGTGACTCGGCTGCCCGACCCCGACGACGGCCGGGCCTGCCTGATCGGAATCACCACCGAGGGTCAGGCGTTGCTTGATGATCGCAAGCGGTTACGCCGGGAACGTCTGGCGGCATTGATGACGACACTGACGGCCGAAGAGCAGTCGGCGCTGTGGCTCTCGGCGCGAGTGGCACTGCCGCTGATCGGCCGACTCGTCGCCAATGCCGACTGCGGGACAGATGGCGCGTCAGAGCAGGCAGAAGAAGGGCCGGCCGCGCCGCGGCCGGGCAGGTGACGGAAGGTGTTCGGGTGAAAGCTATTCCGGTCGGCCGCGTGCTCAAGCGCATCTGGATACCGTTGATTCTTATAGTGGTGCTGTCTGTATCGGGCCTCGTCGTCTCGAGACTGCACAAGATGTTCGCGTCGCAGGACCTGAATGCCGGCGCAGGCTCGGGCATCGAGATCGTCCAGTTCAACCCCAAGGTCATGGTTTACGACGTCTACGGTGCGCCCGGAACCAACGCCCAGATCAGTTATTTCGACCCGGAAGCCAAGGTGCACACGGTCACCGTGCCGCTGCCATGGTCGATCACCCTGTCGACAACATTGCCTGCGGTCAGCGCGAGCCTCATGGCGCGGACCGACGGAGATCAGATTGGATGCCGCGTCACTGTGAACGGAACCGTCCGTGAGGAGCAATCGGCCGATGGCGTCAACGCCCAGACCTACTGCCTGGTGAAGTCGGCATGACCCACACCGTCACCGCGCCCGAACCCGCCAGCAAGCCGAAGCGGCCGGTCGTCCCGCACCTGCTGCGCATCCTCGCACTGCCGATCATCCTGTTCTGGATCGCGATGGCCGTCCTGGTCAACGTCGTCGCACCGCAGCTCGAAGTCGTCGGCGAGATGCATTCGGCGCCAATGGCACCCGAAGACGCCCCGTCGATGAAGGCGATGAAGTTGATGGGGGCGAACTTCAAAGAGTTCAACTCCAACAGCACGATCATGGTCGTCATCGAGGGCCAGAAGCCGCTCGGCCCGGACGCCCACCAGTACTACGACGAGATCATCCGCAAGCTGGAACAAGACCCCGAGCACATCCAGCACATCCAGGACTTCTGGAGTGACACGCTCACGGCTGCCGGCGCCCAAAGTGCCGACGGCAAAGCGTCGTACGTGATGATCAACCTCGCCGGTGAGCAGGGCCAGACGCTGGCCAACGAAGGCGTGGACGAGGTTCGCAAGGTCATCAAGGACACCCCGGCGCCGCCCGGCGTGCAGGCGTACGTCGCCGGACCGGCCGCGCTCACCGACGACCTGCACGTCATCGGTAATGCCAGCCTCGCGATGATCACCCTGATCACCCTGGCCGCGATCGCGGGCATGCTGCTGATCGTCTACCGATCGATCCGGACCACGCTGATCCAGCTGTTCCTGACGTTCCTGGGCCTGCTGACCGCCCGTGGCGTGGTGTCACTCCTGGCTCTGCACGGCGCGTTCGGGCTGACCACCTTCGCAGGCAACATCCTCACAATGCTGGCGATCGCGGCCGCAACCGACTACGGCATCTTCATCTTCGGCCGATATCGCGAAGACCGCGCCTTGGGACTGGACCGCGACGACTCCTACTACGCCACCTTCAAGTCCGTCGCGCCCGTCATCGTGGGCTCCGGGCTGACGATCGCGGGTGCGACGTACTGCCTGTCGTTCGCGCGCCTGCCCTACTTCACCACCATGGGCGCGCCCGTCGCGATCGGCATGCTCGTGATCGTGGCGATCGCGGTCACCCTCGGTCCGGCCGTGCTCTACCTGGGCAGCCGCGTCGGGCTGTACGAGTCCAAGCGGCCTGCCCACAGCAGGTTCTGGCGGCGCGTCGGCACCGCGGTGGTGCGTTGGCCCGCACCGATTTTCGTGGCAAGCCTGTTCGTGGTGCTGATCGGCATCGTGGCGATCCCGGGATACAAGCCGGCCTACAACGACCAGCACTACCTCCCCGCGGACGCCCCGGCCAACCAGGGCTTCGCCGCTGCCAATCGACACTTCACCGAAGCCCGGATGAATCCGGACATCCTGATGGTCGAAGCCGACCACGACATGCGCAATTCCGCGGACATGCTGGTGCTGAACAAGATCGCCAGCAATGTGATGCACACCGAGGGCATCGCGATGGTGCAGAGCATCACCAGGCCGCTGGGCATCCCGATCCAGCACAGCTCGATTCCGTTCCAGACGAGCGTCCAGGGTCAGACGAGCAACATGAACCTGCCGTTCCAGCGCGATCAGCTGGACAACCAGCTGAAAACGGTTGACTCGATGAATGTCTCGATCGACATCCTGGAGAAGCAGTATCAGCTGTCCCTGAAGCAGACGCAGCTCACTCAGGACTCGGCGGCCCGGTCCCAGGATCTGTTGGAGACCACCAAGCAACTGCGGGACAACATCGCGAACTTCGACGACCAGTTCCGGCCGATGCGCAATTACTTCTACTGGGAGCCGCACTGCTACGACATTCCGTTGTGCGCCGCGGCCCGGTCGCTGTTCGATTCCCTCGACGGAATCGACCAGGTGACCGACAAAACCGAAGGAGTGCAGGGCAATACCGATCAGCTGGCCTCGCTCGCGCCACAGCTGACCGCGCTGCTCCCCCAGACGATCGCGTCGATGAAGGTCAGCCGGGATCTCGCACTGGCGTCGTACAACTCGCAGAAGGCCCTGCTGGACCAGATGCAGGCATCCAACGACACCGCACTGGCGATGGGCGAGAGTTTCGACCAGGCCAAGAACGACGACCTGTTCTTCCTGCCGCCGGAAGCCTTCCAGAATCCTGACTTCGAGCGCGGCCTGAAGATGTTCTTCTCGCCGGACGGCAAGTCGACCCGCATGTTCATCACCCACGAGGGTGACCCCGCCACGGTGGACGGCATCGCCCGGGTCAACTCCGAGCGCAAGGCCGCCCAAGAGGCGCTGAAGATGTCGTCGCTGTCGAACGCCAAGATTCATCTCGGTGGCGTAGCGGCGACATATAAGGACATGTCCGACGGCGCGAAGTACGACCTGCTGATCGCGGTGGTGTCGTCGCTGACGCTGATCTTCATGATCATGCTGATCCTGACCCGCAGTGTGGTCGCCGCACTGGTGATCGTCGGGACGGCAGGCAGCTCGATCGCCGCGTCGTTCGGCATCTCGGTGCTGCTCTGGCAGGACCTGTTCGGGATTCAGGTGCAGTGGCTGGTCATGCTGATGTCCGTCATCATCCTGTTGGCGGTGGGGTCGGACTACAACCTGCTGCTGGTCTCACGGTTCAAGGACGAGATCCACGCCGGACTGAAGACCGGCATCATCCGGTCGATGGCCGGTACCGGCAGCGTGGTGACGTCGGCCGGTCTGGTGTTCGCCGCCACCATGGCCGGCATGATGTTCAGCAAGCTGATCGTGCTGGCCCAGATGGGGTCGACGATCGCGATCGGCCTGCTGATCGACACGTTCATCGTGCGGTCGCTGCTGATGCCGTCCATCGCGACGATGCTGGGCCGGTGGTTCTGGTGGCCGCAGGTGGTCTACCCCCGCGGGGACTACCACTTCCTGCCCCCGCAGCCGCGCAAGCGCCCGAGCGATGACGCGGACACGGCGGCGATGCCGGCGCAGGCCTAGACACCTCGCCGAGCGTGGGGGTTGTCGTCGAGTTTCCGCGGATTCTCGACGAAAACCCCCACTCTCGGTGGAACGGCTAGCGCCAGCGGTCCAGGATCTCGTTGGCCCGCACGCTCAGCGCCCGCTGCCAGAACGGTCCGAAGCTGATCCGTCCCACCCCGAGCGGCCCGAACGACGCCGGGTCATCGGACTCCGGCAGCGCGATCGCATTGATCGGCAGCGGCAGCTCAGTTGCCAAGCGGCGCAGTGTCTCCGGTTCGTGACGGCCCACCGGGTAGAGCACGTCGGCTCCGGCGGACGCGGCCTCGGTCAGCCGGGCGATCGCCCGGTCCACCCGGTCGGCGTCGTCACCGTCGTTGCGCAGGAACAGGTCAGTGCGGGCGTTGACCACCACGTGCACCCCGGCACTGTCGGCGGCGGCGCGCAGCGCGCCCACCAGTTCGGCGTGCTCGGCCGACGACCGCAGTCGCTTGCCCTCGCTGTGCACGGTGTCCTCGATGTTGAGGCCCACCGCGCCGGCGCTCAGCAGCCCATCGATGAGGCGCTCGGCCGACTGCGCGTAACCGGATTCGATGTCCACCGAGACGGGCACGTCCACCGCCGAGGTGATCTGGGCGACGCGGGCGACGACGTCGTCGAAGCTCATGCCCTCACCGTCGGGCTTGCCGACGGAATCGGCCATCGGATGGCTGCCGACGGTCAGCGCCGCGAATCCGGCCGCCACCGCCAGATTCGCCGACCAGGCATCCCACACCGTCGGCAACACCACCGGGTTGCCCGGCTGATGCAGGGCCAGCAGTGCGTCGGCGTGCTTGGCAAGACTGCTCTTATCGGACACCAGGTCCCCTATCTGTCGGCTTGATCCTGGGCTGTGCAACACGACTGCCGCAACGCCATTCCCGACGTGACCTGTCTCACGTTGAGATCCGAATGTGGCTAGCATCGGGTGTCGTACTGTGATCCATAACACCTTCAGCCCAGGGAGGTCCCCTTGTCCACCACCACAGAATTGGCCGAACTTCACCATCTGATCGGTGGATTGCGGCGCTGCGTGAGCTCGTTGAAGAGCCGTTACGCGGACAGTCCGGCAATGCGCCGAATCGTCAACGATGCCGAGCGCATCCTCAATGACGTGGAACTTCTTGATATCGACGCCAATGAGCTTGCCCTAACCCAGCAAACGGCCGTGACGTCCACCGAGAAGATCGGGATCCCCGACACCCCTTACGACTCCACCTTCTGGCGCGACGTCGATGACGAGGGCGTGGGCGGGCACAACCGCCGCTGACCCGAATTTAGCCGGGTGCCGTGATCTGGGTACCCTCCGATGAGTTCATGCGAAGGGGATCACAGTAGATGAGCGCACCCGCGGGTAACCGCCCTAAGACCGGCGTCTTCTCACCCGGCCGTGCCCAGATACCGCAACGCACGCTGCGGACCGACAACTGGCTGAAAGCGCCGATCTGGACGGACCTCGGATTCGCGGCTTTCGTCATCTACGCGACGGTGCGCGCCTTCCAGCGGGATCACTTCTTCGTCCCGCAGTACCACTACCTGACGCCGTTCTACTCGCCGTGCCTGAGCAAGGCATGCGGTGAGGCGAGCGACTTCTGGCCGCAGATCCTGCCCACGACCGGACTGCTGTCGTTGCTGCCCTACGCCTTCCTGTCGCTGCCCTTCCTGCTGCTGTTCCGGTTGACCTGCTACTACTACCGCGGTGCCTACTACCGCTCGGTGTGGCAGTCCCCGACGGCCTGCGCCGTGGCCGAGCCGCACGCGAAATACACTGGCGAGACCCGCTTTCCGCTGATCATCCAGAACACCCACCGGTACTTCTTCTACATCGCCGGCATCATCTCGCTGATCAACACCTACGACGCGATCGTGGCGTTCCACTCCGAAACCGGCCCCGGTGGCTTCGGATTCGGCCTGGGCAACATCATTCTCGTCGGCAACGTGGTGATGCTGTGGGTCTACACGATCTCCTGCCACTCCTGCCGGCACGTCACCGGTGGGCGGCTCAAGCACTTCTCCAAGCATCCGGTCCGGTACTGGATCTGGACCCAGGTCAGCAAGCTGAACACCCGGCACAAGCTGTACGCCTGGATCACGCTCGGCACCCTGATGTTCACCGATTTCTACGTCATGCTGGTGGCCAGCGGCACCATCTCTGACCTGAGATTCGTTGGCTGAGAATAACTTTCAAAACCCATAGCTTGAGCGAGGTCAAATGACGGTGGAAGTCGAGCGGCATTCCTACGACGTGGTCGTGATCGGTGCCGGCGGCGCAGGCCTACGAGCAGTCATCGAGGCCCGGGAACGTGGTCTGAAGGTTGCCGTGGTGACGAAGTCACTGTTCGGCAAGGCGCACACCGTCATGGCCGAGGGTGGCTGCGCGGCGGCGATGCGCAATGTCAACACCAAGGACAGCTGGCAGGTGCACTTCGGTGACACCATGCGCGGCGGCAAGTTCCTGAACAACTGGCGGATGGCCGAGCTGCACGCGCAGGAAGCCCCGGACCGCGTTTGGGAGCTGGAGACTTACGGCGCGCTGTTCGACCGCACCAAAGACGGCAAGATCAGCCAGCGCAACTTCGGTGGCCACACCTACCCGCGCCTGGCGCACGTGGGTGACCGCACCGGTCTGGAGATCATCCGGACCCTGCAGCAGAAGATCGTCTCGCTGCAGCAGGAAGACAAGAAGGAACTCGGCGACTACGAGGCCCGGATCAAGGTCTTCCACGAGTGCTCGATCACCGACCTGATCAAGGACGGCGACAAGATCGCCGGCGCCTTCGGCTACTGGCGCGAGACCGGCAAGTTCATCCTGTTCGAGACGCCCGCCGTGGTGCTCGCCACCGGCGGCATCGGCAAGTCGTTCAAGGTGTCGTCGAACTCGTGGGAGTACACCGGCGATGGGCACGCACTCGCCCTGCGCGCAGGCACCGGCCTGATCAACATGGAGTTCATCCAGTTCCACCCGACCGGCATGGTCTGGCCGCTGTCGGTGAAGGGCATCCTGGTCACCGAGGGTGTGCGCGGTGACGGCGGTGTTCTGAAGAACTCCGAAGGCAAGCGCTTCATGTTCGACTACATCCCCGACGTGTTCAAGGGGCAGTACGCCGAATCCGAGGAAGAAGCCGACCAGTGGCTCAAGGACAACGACTCGGCACGCCGCACCCCTGACCTGCTGCCTCGCGACGAGGTTGCCCGTGCGATCAACGACGAGGTCAAGGCCGGCCGCGGCACCCCGCACGGCGGCGTCTACCTCGACATCGCCTCCCGCATGCCCGCCGAGGAGATCAAGCGCCGGCTGCCGTCGATGTACCACCAGTTCATCGAGCTGGCCGAGGTCGACATCACCAAGGACATGATGGAAGTCGGTCCGACCTGTCACTACGTGATGGGCGGCATCGAGGTCGATCCCGACACCGGCGCCGGCGTGACGCCCGGACTGTTCGCCGCGGGCGAGTGCTCCGGCGGTATGCACGGCTCCAACCGGCTCGGCGGTAACTCGCTGTCGGACCTTCTGGTGTTCGGCCGGCGCGCCGGACTCGGTGCGTCCGACTACGTGCGGGCGCTCTCGGAGCGTCCCTCCGTCTCGGACGCGGCGGTCGACGAAGCCGCCAAGCTGGCGCTGGCGCCGTTCGAGCCGAAGGACAACCCCGAAAACCCGTACACCCTGCATGCCGAGCTGCAGCAGTCGATGAACGACCTGGCGGGCATCATCCGCAAGGAGGGTGAACTCCAAGAGGCGCTGGGCAAGATCGATGAGCTCAAGGCCCGCTACGCGAACGTCGTCGTCGAGGGCGGGCGCCTCTTCAATCCCGGCTGGCACCTGGCGATCGACATGCGCAACATGCTGCTGGTCAGCGAGTGCGTCGCCAAGGCGGCGCTGGCGCGCACGGAAAGCCGTGGCGGACACACCCGCGACGACTTCCCCAAGATGGATTCGCACTGGCGCAACAAGCTGCTGGTGTGCCGAGTCGCGCCGGGCGAAGCGGACGCTGTCGTGCCCGACGTGACGGTGACCCCTGAACAGCAGCCCGTGATGCGGCCCGATCTGCTGGCGACGTTCGAGCTGACCGAACTCGAGAAGTACTACACCGAAGATCAACTGGCCGAGCACCCTGACCGGAAGGGCTGAGAATGGCTGCTTACGACGCAAAACTGCGGGTTTGGCGCGGCGACGAGGACGGCGGCGACCTGCAGGACTACACCGTCGAGGTCAACGACGGCGAAGTGGTGCTCGACATCGTGCACCGGCTGCAGGCCACCCAAGCCGGCGACCTCGCCGTGCGGTGGAACTGCAAGGCGGGCAAGTGCGGTTCGTGTTCCGCCGAGATCAACGGCCGGCCGCGACTCATGTGCATGACCCGGATGTCGACGTTCGGTGAGGACGAGGTCGTCACGATCACGCCGCTGCGGACGTTCCCGGTGATGCGCGACCTGGTCACCGACGTGTCCTTCAACTACGAGAAGGCGCGGGAGATCCCGTCGTTCACTCCCCCGAAGGATCTGCAGCCCGGCGACTACCGGATGCAGCAGGAGGACGTGAACCGCAGCCAGGAGTTCCGCAAGTGCATCGAGTGCTTCCTGTGCCAGAACGTGTGCCACGTCAACCGTGACCACGAGGAGAACAAGAAGTCGTTCGCCGGCCCGCGGTACCTGATGCGGCAGGCTGAGCTGTCGATGCATCCGCTGGACACCATCGACCGTCGCGACATGGCCCAGGAAGAGAACGGCCTCGGCTTCTGCAACATCACCAAGTGCTGCACCGAGGTGTGCCCCGAGCACATCAAGATCACCGACAACGCGCTGATCCCGATGAAGGAGCGCGTGGCCGACAAGAAGTACGACCCGGTCGTATGGCTGGGCAATATTTTGTTCCGGCGAACGAAGTGAGCGGAACCATCAAGCCGAGCCGTAAGAAGTAGACGCTCACACGCACGAGAACGGGCCGCGAGATTTTTCTCGCGGCCCGTTCTCGTTGGCGTGAGTAGCCTCGAATAGATGGGGACCGTCCACAGCATCAACGAGATCCGCACCGCGATCCGCGAGCTGTCCGCCCGCGCCGAGCTGGCCCGCAAGCAGGGTCGGCCCGACGATGCGCACGAACTCGAGCAGCGCGTCGCCGGCTATCGCGACGAACTCGCCGAGAAGCGCTGACCGCGGGCGAAGATCAGGCTGGGCTAGATGCCCAGTCTGCGAAATGTGCTGCGGTGGAAGACGATCGGCGGCACGTCATGCACAGTGATGTCCTGGACTCGCAGCACCACGATGGTGTGGTCCCCGGCCGGCACCAACTGATCGATCGAGCTCTGCATCCACACGCTGGTGCCGTGCACGAACACCGCACCGCTTTCGTGAGAGTGCGTCTCCAGCCCGGCGAACCGGTCGCCGGTCTTGGCCGCCAAGGTGCGCGCCGCGGCGTCGTGCGATTCGCCGAGCAGACTGATGCCCAGGGACGGCAGGTCCTTCAGCTTGGGCCAGGTCTCGGAATTGTTCTGCACACAGAACGAGACCAGCGGCGGGTCCAGCGACACCGGCACGAAGGTGCTGGCAGCGAGGCCCACCCGGACGCCGTCGACTTCCGCGGCGATCGCGATGACACCGGAGGGGAAATGGCCGAACGCCTCACGCAGCGAGGCGGGGCTCAGCTCTGTGTTGCTCATAACACTGACATCTTCCCACGTCGCGGTCGGCTGCGGCCAGATTAGATCCCGGCCAGAGGGCAATTGAGACTCCTGGGGGCGGGCACAGCTCACATGTTCGTTGAGTAGCCTTGGGCAGTGCCGAACGTCTCCATCCTGTCCGTGCTGCGTGAGCGCGCCCGTACGACGCCAGACGACGTCGCCTTCACGTTCACGGACTACGACCGGGATTGGAACGGCGTCGCCGAAAGTCTGACCTGGTCTCAGGTGTACCGCCGCACCCTCAATGTCGCGCAGGAGATCAGCCAGCAGGGCGTCCCCGGCGACCGGGCGCTGATCATCGCGCCGCAGGGCCTGGCCTACATCGTCGCGTTCCTGGGCGCCATGCAGGCCGGCTTCATCGCCGTCCCACTCTCGGTACCCGTGCCCGGTTCGCATGACGAGCGGGTCAGCGCGGTGGTGACGGACACGTCGCCGACAGTCGTGCTCACCACCTCCGCGGTGTTCGAGGTGGCCGCGCAGTACGTCGACGACGGCGCCGCTGTGATCGCCACGATCGCCGTGGACACCCTCGACCTCGACGCACCCGGCGCCGACAGCGCCGAGGTGCCCGACGGCCCCGATATCGCCTATCTGCAGTACACGTCGGGATCGACCCGGCTGCCGGCCGGCGTGATGATCTCGCACCGAAATATGGTGGCGAACTTCGACCAGTTGATGGCCGAGTACGTTCCGCACTTCGGCGGCGAGTTCCCGCCGGGTACCAGCCTGGTCTCCTGGCTGCCGTTCTACCACGACATGGGCCTGATGCTCGGGATCGGTGCTCCGATCTTCAGCGGGCACCCGGCCGACCTGATGAGCCCTATCGCGTTTCTGTCCCGGCCGGCGCGGTGGCTCCAGGCGCTGGCACGCCCCCGAAAGCGTGGTCGGGCGCACCGAACTTCGCCTTCGACCTCACCGCGCGGCGCAGCACCGACGAGGAATTGGACGGCCTCGATCTCAGCGGCGTCATCGGCATCATCAACGGAGCCGAACGGATCCATCCCGATACCCTGGTCCGGTTCAACGAACGTCTGGCGCCCAACGGTTTTCGTCCCGAAGCGATGGCGCCGTCCTACGGCCTGGCCGAGGCGACGGTCTACGTCGCCAGCAGCACCGCGAATGAGGTGCCGGAAGTAGTCGAGTTCGACGCCGACGAGCTGACCCAGGGCAACGCCATTCGCAAACCCGGTGGCACCCAGTTGCTGCGGTACCAACTGCCGGGGTCGCCGCTCGTGCGGATCGTCGACGCCGATACCTGTGAGACGTGCCCGGACGGCACTGTCGGCGAGATCTGGACCCACGGCGAGAATGTCTCGGCCGGATACTGGCGCAAACCCGAGCAGACCGGTTCCGCGTTCGGCGCGACACTGGCCGGTCCGGCGGGCGACGTCCCCACGACCGGTTGGCTGCGCACCGGTGATCAGGGCTTCGTCTCCGAGGGTGACCTGTTCATCGTGGGGCGCATCAAGGACATGCTGATCGTGCGCGGCCGCAACCACTACTCCGACGACATCGAGGCAACGGTGCAGAAGATCACCCGCGGCCGGGTCGCGGCGATCGCGGTGTCCGACGAGGAGACCGAAAAGCTGGTCACCGTCGTCGAATTGAAGAACCGCGGCGATTCCGACCTCGAGGCAGTGAAAAGCGATGTGGTCGCGGCTATTTCGCGGGCTCACGGTCTGCAGGTAGCTGACATCGTCCTGGTGGAGCCCGGGTCCATCCCGACCACCACCAGCGGCAAGATCCGCCGGGCCGGGTGCATCGACCAGTATCGGCAAGGACAGTTCGTGCGGTTGGATGCGTAGCTGATCATCCGATGTGGTTCACCCTGCTGGTGATGGCCGTGGCCGTCAGTCTGGAACCGTTTCGCATCGGCATGTCGGTGGTGATGCTGAATCGTCCCCGCCCGCATCTGCAGTTGGCCGCGTTCCTGTGCGGCGGCTTCGTGATGGGATTGTCGGTCGGCGCGGTGGTGCTGTTCGCGCTGGAATCGCACATCCCGGCCTCGGCGCATTTCACCCTCCCGCGGGTGCAGATCGTGATCGGCGCGCTGGCCCTGGTGGCCGCGGCCATCCTGGCGGTCACCAAGGGCCGCCGCGACCGCACCGTGCCGGCGTGGCTGAGCCGTCTGCTCGACGGCCCGTCGCTGTGGGTCGCCGGTGTCGCCGGTCTGGGTATCGCGCTGCCGTCGGTGGACTATCTGGCGGCGCTGGCCGTGATCGGCGCGGGCACCGCGGATCCCGCGGTACGGCTCGGGGCCTTGCTCACATTCACTGTGATCGCATTCGCGCTGGTGGAGATTCCGCTGCTGGCCTACCTGGCCGCCCCGCAACGCACGCATGCGGCGATGACCCGACTGCATGGCTGGGTCCGGGCGCGCCGCCGCCGCGAGGTGGCGGCGCTGCTGGCCGTGGTCGGCGTGGTGTTACTCGCCGCCGGTCTTCTCGGCGTCTGACCTCTGACGGCCGGCCGGGTCAGTGCGCGCTGGGACCGTGGTTCAACACGTACTGCAGCCCCGCCGTCAACTGCGACAGCGGATCGGTGCCGCCGCCGAAAGCGGCCTGCGTGGCCGGAGCCGTGACGGCGGCCGGGTCGTAGCCGTTCACCGGATCGACCTCGATCGGCGCGGTCAGCGGATCGTCATTGCGCGAATATCCGGCATCCACCGAGGGTTTCATCACCGCGTCCAGCTTGTTGAGGGTGTCTTCGTCCACGCCCAGGTACTTGAACGGCAACACCAACGGCAGGTGCTGTTCCGGGATCAGGTACGTCGTGGTCTTCGCGCCCCTGGAGTTGACGGTGGTCCTGATGTTCTGCGGCGGCACCATGCTCGGGTTGGTGAACGCGACGGCGGTGTGACCGGTCGCCAGACCCACGACCGCATTCGCCAGCGCCATCCAGTTGTCCTGCCGGTCCGGCCAGTCGGCGATGCTGTCGTAGGCGGAGACGAACCGGTACGAGTCGTACTGGCTGTCCACCTGCGGTGGCATCCGGTAGTCCAGCGCCGGGACGACACTGCCGACCGGGAAGTTCTGGGCCAGGAAGCCCGCCCCGAAGGCGTGCGGGGAAATCGGATCGCCGTAGGTGGCGAACGACAACTGATCCGGTGGCGGCGCGTTCGGATCGGTGGCCAGCCGGTTCTGCACGGCGTTGAGCACCATCGCGCCCTCCGACAGACCGATCGCGGTACCCGGCCCGCCCGCCTGAACCGCCCGGATGACGTTGCCCTCACCTTCATCGACCGATTCGCCGATGCTCGGGCCGTCGATACCCAGGCCCGGGAAGTTGTCGTCGAGCTTGCCGATACCGGGGAACAGGCGCTCCAGGGTATGGCCCTGAACCTGGCCGGCGGGGTAGTCGACGATCTGCCGGTCCAGGCCCGGGAACCACTGGGCGCCGGTACGGCGGATGTACTCGTCGTACGGGATGCCGAGCACGTGCGCGCCGCCGAGGGCATATCCCCGGCCCGGCGTGCCGATCGGCGTCGGCCCGTCCCCCTGCGACCCACCGGGTGACGGTTGGTCGGCGGCCGCGATTCCGCCCGTGGCGCACACCGTGATCAGCGTGGTCGCCGCAGCGAGTAGCTTCTTCATGCCTTGACGCTCCCCTGCGAGCTCGATCGTGACGGCCACCAGTTCGCTTTTCCGACCAGCGTAGCCATGGCGGGTACGGTCACCGTCCGGACCAGGAATGTGTCCAGCAGGATTCCGGCGCCGATGACGAACCCGCCCTGAACCACGGTACCGATGCTGGAGAACAACAGACCCCACATCGACGCCGCGAAGATCAGTCCGGCCGCGGTGATCACGCCACCGGTCGACGACAACGTCCGGATCACGCCATAGCGCGTGCTGTCCGCGGATTCGTCACGCAGCCGCGACGCGAACAACAGGTTGTAATCGGCCCCCACGGCGACCAACACGACGAAGGCCAGCGGCGGCACCGTCCAGTGCAGCTGCTGATGGAACAGGTACTGGAAGATCAGCACGCCGATACCGAGCGCCGCGAAGTACGAAAGCACGACGGAACCAACCAGATACAGCGGCGCGATGATCGCCCGCAGCAACAGCATCAACGTCAGCAGCACCACGATCATCGTGATGGCGATGATGAAGCGGATGTCCTTCTGGTAGTAGTCGCGAGTGTCGCGCAGCGCAGCGGGATACCCGCCCATCGAGATCGTGGCATCCGCCAGATACGTGTTCGGCTGTGCGCTGCGGGCGGCGTCACTGATGGCGTTGACCTGATCCATCGCCGCGGCGCTGAACGGATCGAGCTTGGTCAGCACCAGGTACCGCACCGAGTGCCCGTCCGGTGAGATGAACATCTTCGACGCCATCTTGAAATCGGGCAGTTCGAGAACCTCAGGCGGAATGTTGAACCCCGCCATCGCCGGCGACGCGGCGTTCTGCTTCATCGACAGCAGGAACGCGGCCGCCTGATCGAGACCGGTGCGCATGAGCTTGATCTGGTCGACCACCAGGTCCACACCGTTGGCCACGTCGCGGCTTCCGCTCGCGGCGCGATCGGCACCCTGCCGGAGCTTGGTCGTGCCAGCCTGCGCGCCGCCGGGCGAATCGAAGCCCATCTGTTTCATCAGCTTGGTCAGCCGGGCGAATGCGTCGTTGAGCTGGTTGAGCGTCGCGTTGAGGGACTGCTTGTCCTGCATCGACTGCAATTGCGTTGCCAGCGAATTGATCTCGTCGAGGGTGCCGTCGTTGCGCGCGTCGACCAGCGCCTGGAAGTGGCCCCGGGTCTCGGCGCAGGACGGATCCAGGTCGCAGACCGCGTTGCCGTGCAGCGCGACCAGCACCGGGCCCACCCAGGCGAACATATCCCTGGCCGCCGTGAAGCTCACACCCATCGAATTGCCGAGCCGGTTGACCGCGTTGACGAGCTTGGTCGCGACCTCGACGTTCTTGACGAGTTTGTCGCCGCCGTACTGGCCCTTGAGGGAGCCGAACGCGTCGACCACGCTCTGCACGCTGCTGGTGATCTGACCGACCTGACCCCGCACGTCGCCGAGATTGGTCGCCAGAGTGTTGGCGCCGCCGGCCAGCCGGTCGAGGCTGCCCATGTTGTCGGCGATCATCGCCGAACCGGTGCCCAGCCGGTCGCCGACCAGGCCGGCCTGATAGGTGGCGCGGAACTCCTGCGGCACCTCGCCCAGGGGCCGGGTGATACCGCTGACCATCGCGATGTTCGGCACCTGGCTGATGCGCTCTGCCATCTGTTCGAGGTCGGCGAGCGCCTGCGGGTTGCGCAGATCGCGCGGAGAGCGGACCAGCACGTAGGACGGAATGGACTGGTTGAGGTCGAAATGACGCTCCAGAGCCGTGTAGCCCACCGAGCTCGGGGCCCCGGGAGAGACCGCCTTGCGGTCGTCGTAGTTGTAGTGCGCCAATCCCACACAGCTGGCCAGCAGGATCAGGATCAGCACGCTGGCCACGAGATGCGCCCGCGGTCTGCGCACGATGCGAATGCCGGACCGTCGCCACCACAGCGCGGTCAGCTCGCGGCGCGGCGTGATCCAGCCGCGCGGACCGGCGAGCGCAATGATGGCCGGCAACAACGTGATCGCGGCGAGGAAGGACACTCCGACGCCGACCGCCGACGACACGCCGACGGTCGAGAACACCCCCATCTTGGCAAAGCTGATGCCCAGGAACGTGATTCCGATGGTGGCCGCGGATGCGGTGATCACCTTGCCCACCGAGTTCAATGCCTGCCGCACCGCCGCGTCGGAGTCCTCACCGCGGCGCATGTAGTCGTGGTAGCGGCTGATCAGGAAGACGGCGTAATCCGTTCCCGCACCGGCGATGATCGCGCTCAACAGGATGATCGCCTGGTTGGACACCCCCAGACCGGTGGTGTGCGACAACCCTGCGACCACGGATTGCGCTATCACCAGCGAGATTCCGATACCGATCAAGGGCAGCAGCATGGTGATCGGATTGCGATACACGATCAGCAGCACGAGGAGCACCAGCACACCGATCGCAATCTCGATCGGCAGGCGGTCCCGTTCGCCGGCCACGGTGAGGTCGGCGACGGTGGCCGCGGGCCCGGTCAGATGCACCTCCAGCGGGCTGCCCGCGGTGCTCTGTTTGACGATGTTGGCAACCCGGTTGTAGGCCTCATAGGACTGCGGGGTCCCCAATGCACCCGCGAGCCCGACCGGCACCACCCAGGACTTGTTGTCCTTACTCGTCAAAAACGAACGCAGAGCTGGTGTTCCGACGAAATCCTGCAGCATCACGACGTCGTGCTGATCGTCTCGCAGTGCGGTGACCAGCTTGCGGTAGGTGGCTTCGTGAGCGGGGGTCAAACCCCGCTCATCGGTCAGCACCACCAGGAGCAGGTCGTCGCCGCCAGGTTCGGAGAACGCTTCGGTCATCTGCCGCGCCGCAACGCTGGACGGAGCGTCGCCCGGCAACATCGACAACGGATGTTTCTGGGCCATCTCGGTCAGGCTCGGGAAGCTCAGGGGCAGCGCAACCGCCAGGGCCACCCAGACACCGATCACAGCCCAGGGCCACCGCACCACGAAATCGGTCAGCCGTCGCACAATTTCCTCACACTGCGCGAGACCCTCAGGCCGCGCGCCCCTTCACTGCATCGAACTTCACTGAAACCAACAAGCACGTCACCAATGCCCGCTGTCGGCGATCCGTCCGCACACGGACTTCATCGCCGCGATGTAGCGGGCGACCGATTTCTGGGCGGTTGGATTGTCCGGGAACATCACCGCCATCGCGGTGCCGGCCTCGTATCGGAATATATAGATCGTCAGCTGGTAGCTGAAGCGGCCGTCGGAGTAGATCCCGATGTTGTTCGAATAGCCCATGTCAGCGGCCGCGAGCACAGCGTTGAGCGGTGCGGCGCCGCCGTGCAGGAAGTTCGAGACCGGGAAGTTCGGGTGCGGCTTCTCCAACCACGGAGCCAGCTCCAGCACCCGGTAATACGGCACCCGCGCCAGGCTCAAACCGGAGTCGAACGACGTCTGCGCCGCCCAGGCGGCCTCGCCGAAGGTCGTCGCGGCGATCGGCACGGTGATCGGCACCAGGCCGGTGAACCAGCCCTGAGTGGTGAAGTTGTCCGAGGTTCGGCGGGTGTCCCGTGGTGTGAGCCCGTAATAGGTTGTCGCACCCGTCAATTCATGTTCCACCATGGCGGTGCAGGCATACAGGCCGCCGACGAAGCGAACGCCGGCCGCGGTACAGGCCGCGTCGAATCGCGCGGTCTGGTCGGCGTCCAAGATCATCTCGCCGACCATGTCAGCGACCGTCGGCTCCAGCGCGTTCCCCAACGGCAGCGGGAACTCGGGAAGTGTGCCGTTGTTGTTCTCGGCAAACTCGATCCAGGCCTGGACCTCCGGCGAATCGACGGTCAGATCAGCGGTGGCGTCCCGCTCCTGGATGCAGAAATCGTCGAAGCTGCCGGCCTCGGGCAGCGCCATCGGCTGTCCGGTCATCGTCAGTGACGTGTACATCCCATGCGCTTCGAGCATGGTGATCCCGATCAGCGCCGCGTCCCCGTGAACGTGGTCGATGCTGGCATAGAAATCGAAGTGATCGTCACTTTGCACGACGCCGAAAGAAAAACAGCCCCATTCCATCGGGGTGGGAATATCGACGATGTGTTTGCGCGCATCCTCGGCGGCCATGACGCCGTTGTCGATCGGCTCGAATTCGATATCGGCGGCATCGGTGATGGTGCGCCTGACAATATCGCCGGACCCAGAGTATTCGAACCAACTCCGGTACGTATCGTGGCGGCGCAGATACGTGTTCAGCGCGTGATTCATGGCATCGATATCGCACTGACCAGGGACTTCACAGGTAGCGATGATTTGCCGTGAATAGTCGAGTCCGGCCTTTTCCTGTTCGTAGACGCCGCGAATATGCTGACCCTGCATATAGCTCACGGGGACCGAACTGACGGGCGCTTGTCGTGCTTTGTCCATTGCGGCTTTTGTAGGGTGCCAGGAAATGACCACACCGGGGCTCGGCGACCAATCATCGATTGTGCCGATGGTTATCTTCCCGATGTGCAAAATTCCCCTCCCGGATCTGAACGGCTACGGCCTGGAGACCGGCAACCTGGTGGCCAGACCAAGATAGCGCCTGTCGCTGTGGCGGTTCGCCGTCGACCCGTAAAGCCCCTGGTCACAAGTGGTGACTGAAGGCCCTAAATGAACCGGTAACCCCTGGCCACGCACCCGTCGACACCAGGGTGAAAGCCGTTCGTTCAGCAACGCCCGTGCAATACTGACCGTCGGGAGATGAGCCGGCCGTCGCTGTCGGGAGATGACCGAGCCGTGGCCGTTCGGAAGTTGTTCCTGGCCCTGACGTGGTCTCCCACGACAGCACTGCGACACTTCACCGGCCCGATGCGGAGAACACAACCTGATGGCACCCACCGAACGCCCGACGCAGCAGACGCCCCGTTTCGCAATCATCGGTTACGCGGCACGTCTTCCCGGAGCCGCGGATGCGGACCAGTACTGGGACGTCCTGCACAGCGGTCGGGACGCGATTTCGGAGGTCCCCGCCGACCGGTGGGACATCGAGGAGTTCTTCGACTCCGACCCGGACGCGGCCGGCAAGATGGTCACCCGGCGAGCCGGGTTCGTCGACGACGTCACCGGGTTCGACGCACCGTTCTTCGGGGTGTCGGCGCGCGAAGCCAACCTGATGGATCCGCAGCACCGCCTGCTGCTGGAGACCGCGTGGCGGGCGGTCGAGCATTCCGGCACCGCACCAACGACTTTGGCGAACAGCCGTACCGGCGTGTTCGTCGGCTTGGCGACCCATGACTTCCTGGGGATGGCATCCGATGCGCTGAGCTACCCCGAGATCGAGGCCTACCTGGCAATCGGTACGTCGAGTGCGGCCGCCGCAGGCCGGATCAGCTACCGATTGGGGCTGCAGGGTCCCGCGGTCACGGTCGACACCGCGTGCAGCTCCTCGCTGGTGGCGATTCACCAGGCCTGCCAGGCACTGCTGCTGGACGAATGCGATCTCGCTCTGGCCGGCGGGGTGAACGTCATGCTCAGCCCGGCCACCATGATCACGTTCTCGCACTCCCGGATGCTGGCCCCCGACGGCAAGTGCAAGACGTTCGACGCCTCGGCCGACGGTTACGTACGCGGCGAGGGTTGCGGTGTCGTCGCCATCAAGCGTCTGGAAGACGCGCTACGCGACGGTGACCACATCCGCGCCGTGATCCGCGGCAGCGCGGTCAACCAGGACGGCGCCTCGGGCGGGCTGACCGTCCCCAACGGCGTCGCCCAGCAGCGCGTGATCGCCGAGGCGCTCGATCGCGCCGGCCTGACGCCTACCGACATCAACTATCTGGAAGCCCACGGGACCGGGACGTCGCTGGGGGACCCCATCGAGGTTCAGGCCGCCGCCGCCGCGCTCGGCAAGGGCCGCGACGCGGACCAGCCGCTGCTGATCGGATCGGCGAAGACCAACATCGGCCACCTGGAAGCCGCCGCGGGCGTGGCCGGCGTCCTCAAGGTCATCCTGTCGCTCGAACACTCCGAGCTCCCCCACACCTCAACTTCAAGAACCCGTCCCCGCACATCCCGTGGGACCGGATCCCGGTGCAGGTCGTCGACAAGGCGCGCCCGTGGGAGCGTTCGGAGCGGCCCCGCATCGCCGGCGTCAGCTCGTTCGGGTTCTCCGGCACCAATGCGCACGTCATCCTCGAAGAGGCACCGGTCACCAACCCGGTCACCGCGGACGCAGCGCCGGACGACCGCCGGTTCGCCGTGCTTCCGCTGTCGGCGCGCACCCCGGCCGCCCTGGTGCAGACCGCACAGGAGTACCGCAGCTGGCTGGGCGAGCACCCCGACGCCACTCTCGCCGACGTCTGCCTGACCGCCGGAGCGGGCCGGGCCCACTTCGAACACCGCGCCGCCCTCGTGGTCAACTCCGTCGAGTCGGCGCGCGAACTGCTCGGCGCGCTCGCTGATGACCTGCCCGCTCCCGGGCTGGTGCGCGGCGACTGCGTCGATGCGCCGAAAACCGCCTGGTTGTTCCCCGGACAGGGCAGTCAGTACGCCGGCATGGCCCGCGAACTGTTCGAGACCGAGCCGGTGTTCGCCGACACCATGAACCGGTGCGCCGACGCCGTCGCCGGTGTGCTCGAAAAGCCGTTGCTGGACGTTGTTTTCGATCTGGACGGCGCCGAAACCCTGAAGCAGACCCGGCACGCACAGCCCGCGATCTTCGCGGTCGAGATGGGCTTGGCCAGGCTCTGGCAGTCCTGGGGCTTCGAGCCGGATGTGGTGCTCGGCCACAGCGTCGGCCAGTACTCCGCCGCCTGCGTCGCAGGGGTTTTCAGCCTCGAGGACGGCGCGCGGTTGCTCGCCGAGCGCGGCCGTCTCTTCGGTGACCTGCCCGCGGGCGGGCGGATGTGCGCAGTCTTCGCCGACCCCGATCGGGTGGAGAGCCTGACCGACGAATTCCCGAGCCTGTCGGTGGCCGCCTACAACGGCGCCAACACAGTGCTGTCGGGACCGGCCACCGACCTGGAGCGCGCGATCGCCCAACTGTCGGACGAGGGCGCCCGCTGCGACTGGCTGGATACCAGCCACGCGTTCCATTCGTCACTGCTCGACCCGGCGCTGGACGCCTTCGAGGCCTACGCCAACGGATTCGAATTCGCGGCGCCCCAGCGGATTCTGGTGTGCAACCGGACCGGGGCGGCACTGGGCCGCAACGCCAAGCTCGACGGGCAGTACTGGCGCCGCCACGCGCGTCAGCCGGTGCAGTTCGCCAAGGGGGTGGCGACGCTGGCCGAACTCGGCTGCGCGCTCCTGCTCGAGGTGGGGCCGCAGCCGGTTCTCACCGCCGCTGCCCTGCGGGCTTGGCCGGACCCGGCGACCGCGCCCAAAGCCGTTGCGTCGCTCCGCCGTAACGGTGCCGACCACCGCCAGCTGACCGAAGCGCTGGCCGGCGCCTACGTCGCCGGACATGTTCCCGACTTCGCCGCGCTGCTGCACGAGCCGGCCCGCAAGCTCGATCTGCCGACCTACCCGTTCCAGCATCGCCAGTACTGGTACCAGAGCAAGCAGTCCCAGTCGACCGCGAATGATGCCGCCCGCACCGAGGCCGTGCAGCTGCTCGAGGACGGCCGGATCGAGGAACTGGCCGCGCTGCTCGGCGGGGACGGATCCACCACGGCCGCTGAGGTGCTGAGCAAGCTTGCCGCCCAACATAATCGGCAGCGCAGTGCACAGTCTATCGCCGACATCCGCTACGAGATCCGCTGGCAGAAAGCCGTCAGCTCGTCGACCGAGGTCGGCGAGGGCGCGGCATGGCTGCTGATCGGCGATGACGCCGCCGTCATGCGCCCGCTGGTCGACGCTCTGACCGCACACGGACACCGGCACCGCGTCCTCGGTTTGCCGGTCTCCGACGCCGACGAGAAGCGCCTGGTCGCCGAGCTGACCGCGGCGGCGCAGGACGAGCCTGCGTTGCGCATCCTGCACCTCGCGGCACTGGACTCCGACAGCGCGTCGTCAATGCGGTCGCTGCTGCGGATGCAACACCGGGTACTCGGGGGCACCCAGCGCCTGTTCCGCGCCGCGGCCGCCGCCGAACTGCGCACCCCGATCTGGGTGCTGACCCAGGGAGCGCAACGCGTGAGCGACGCCGACACGGTGGCGCCGGAGCAGAGCGGACTGTGGGGATTCTGCCGCGTCGCCGCGCTGGAGTACCCGCAGGTGTGGGGTGGTCTGGCAGATCTGTCCGGGACCGGCGCCGACGAGTGGACGCGGCTGATCAAGCAGGTCATCACCGCATCACCCGGCGAGGATCAGATCGCGTTGCGGGACAGCGGTGTTCATGTTCCGAGGCTGGTCCGGCGGACCGGCCAGCCGAACTCGACCCCGCTGGAATTGCACTCCGAGGCAACCTATCTGGTAACCGGCGGACTCGGCTCGATCGGGCTGGAGATCGCCGGATACCTGGCCGCGCACGGCGCCCGCCATCTGGTGCTGACCAGCCGCCGCGCCCCCGACGAGGCCGCGCAGCGTCGCATCGACGCTCTCGGCGAACAACACGGCTGCGCGGTCCGGGTGATCGCGGCCGACGTCGCCGACCCGCATGACGTCGCACGTCTGCTCGCTACCGTGGCCGCCGAACTGCCGCCGCTGACCGGCATCGTTCACGCCGCCGGCGAGAACAGCACCACCCCGCTGAGTTCCCTCGACGGCGCCGAGATAGACCGGGTGTTCTCCGGAAAAGTCTGGGGCGCTTGGTATCTCAGTGAGGCTGCCACCGATCTGAAGCTGGACTTCTTCCTGTCCACCTCGTCGATCTCGTCGGTGTGGGGCAGCTACGGCCAGAGCGCCTACAGCGCGGCCAACGCGTTCCTCGACGGGTTGACGTGGCGCTTGCGCGAGCGCGGCGTCCACGGCGTCAGCGTGAACTTCGGTCCGTGGTCGACCGGTATGGCCGACCAGGATGCCCGCGCCCAGCTGGACCGCCGCGGGATCCGCACATTGTCGCCCACCGATGCACTGGCCGGAATGGCCGACATCATGGCCGCCGCCGGTTCGCAAGGTCCGGCCGAAGCCGTTGTGGCGCGCATGGACTGGGCCCGCTTCCTGCCGATCTATCTGCAGGCCGGCCGCCGCTCGCTGCTGGCCGAGGTGGCCCGCGAGGTTCCGGAATCGGTGCCCGCGGCCACCGGAGGCTCAGGCACCACCCGGCTGGTCGAGCAGCTCACCGCCGCACCGGTGCAGCAGCGCAAGAAGCTCGTTCTGGAGCACCTGCGCAACACCGTCGCTGAGGTGACCCGGGTCGACGCATCGGAGGTCCGCGAAGAGGCCGGATTCTTCGACCTCGGCATGGACTCTCTGATGGCCGTCGAACTTCGGCGCCGTCTGGAACAGGCCGTCGGCAAGGAACTTCCAGCGACACTCGCGATGGACTTCCCGCGGCTGACCGACGTGGCCGACTACCTGCTCGGCGACGTGCTCAACCTCAACGAGAAGGCCGGGGCGAAGCTTGCGGCCGCGCCGGCATCGCTGGCCGGTACGGCCACCGACGAGCCGATCGCCATCATCGCGGTGGCCTGCCGGTTCCCGGGTGCGCCCGATGCCGATGCGTACTGGGATGTGCTGTCCGGCGCCGTGGACGCGATCCGGGAGATCCCCGAGGACCGCTTCGACGTCGACCAGTACTACGACCCCGATCAGCAGACGCCAGGCAAGATCTACACCCGCAGCGGCGGCTACCTGGAGAGCGTCGACGGCTTCGACCCGGAGTTCTTCGGCATCTCCCCGCGCGAAGCGGTCTGGATCGACCCGCAGCAGCGCCTCATGCTCGAAATCGCCTGGGAGGGCCTGGAAAAGGCTGGGTACGCGCCGTCCTCTTTGCGCGGCAGCCGCACCGGCGTCTTCGTCGGCGTCGGCGCCAACGAGTACTCGCACCTGCTGTCCGGTGAATCGGTCGAGAACCTCGAAGCCCACTTCATCACCGGCAACGCGCTCAACGCGATCGCGGGCCGGGTGGCGTTCACCCTCGGCCTGGAAGGGCCTGCGATGGCGGTGGACACCGCGTGCAGCTCGTCGCTGGTGGCGGTTCACCAGGCCAGCCAGGCGCTGCACTCCGGTGACTGCGACATGGCCCTGGCCGGTGGCGTCAACGTCCTGCTGAGCCCGGCGTCGATCGTCGCGGCATCGCGCGCCCGGATGCTGGCCCCCGACGGTCGATGCAAGACCTTCGACGCGGCAGCCGACGGTTACGTCCGCGGTGAGGGCTGCGGCATCCTGGTACTCAAGCGGCTGTCCGACGCGCAACGCGACGGCGACCGGATCGCCGCGGTCATCCGCAGCAGCGCGGTCAACCAGGACGGTGCGTCCAGCGGTCTGACGGTGCCCAATGGTGGTGCGCAGCAACGCCTCATCTCCGCCGCGCTGGCCCGTGCCGGTCTCGGCGGCGCGGACGTCGACTACCTCGAAGCGCACGGCACCGGCACCCCGCTGGGTGACCCGATCGAGGTGCAGGCCGCCGCGGCCGTCTACGGCGCCGGTCGCGATCCGGTCCGCCCGCTGCTGATGGGAACGGCCAAGACCAACATCGGGCACCTGGAGTCCGCTGCCGGTGCGGCCGGTCTGATCAAGGTCGTGCTGTCGCTGCAGAACGAATTGCTGCCGCAGAACCTGCACTTCCAGAACCCGTCACCGCACATCCCCTGGGACTCGTTGCCGGTGCGGGTGGTCGACGAGCCCACCCCGTGGGTCGCCAACGGCAGGCCGCGCCGCGCCGGGGTCAGCTCGTTCGGCTTCACCGGAACCAACGCCCACGTGTTGATCGAAGAGGCTCCGCAGCCCGTGCTCGGTGACGATCCCGCCGACGAACCGGTCGAGGTCGTCGCGCCGGAGCCGGTGCGTGAGCCGCTGAGTGTCCTGCCGCTGTCGGCACGGTCCGGGCAGGGTCTGCTGGCGTTGGCGCAGCGCTACTCCGATTGGCTGGCAGCGCATCCCGACGCCTCGCTCGCCGACGTGAGCTACACCGCAGGGGCGGGACGATCGCACTTCGAGCACCGGGCGGCCGTGGTCGCGAACTCGGTGTCCGAGGCCAAGATGCTGCTCGACGATCTGGTGGCCAACCGGTTGCGGCCGGGCGTGCTCCGCGGTGAGTGCACCGACCCGCCGACCACCGCGTGGTTCTTCCCGGGCCAGGGCAGCCAGTACCCCGGCATGGCGAAGGAACTGTTCGAAACGGAGCCGGTATTCGCCGACACCCTGCGCCGCTGCGCCCAGGCCGTCGATCCGATGCTGCCGCGCCCGCTGCTCGACGTGCTGTTCTCCGGGGATCGCGAGAACGCGGAGACGTTGCGGCACACGTCATTCGCCCAGCCGGCGATCTTCGCCGTCGAGATGGGCCTGGCCCGGCTGTGGCAGTCGTGGGGCATCGAACCGGACGTGGTGCTGGGCCACAGCGTCGGCCAGTACGCGGCCGCGTGCGTGGCGGGCGTGTTCAGCCTCGAGGACGGTATCCGCCTGATCGCCGAGCGCGGCCGGTTGTTCGGCAGCCTGCCCGAGGGCGGCCGGATGGTCGCGGTGTTCGCCGACCCCGACTATGTGGAGCGTGCCGCGGCGAGCTTCCCGCGCGTCTCGGTCGGTGCCTACAACGGCCGCAACACGGTGCTGTCGGGTCCGGGCGAGGATCTGGAGCAGATCGTCGCCGCCTGCAGCGAGGACGGCGCCCGGTGCACCTGGCTGGAGACCAGCCACGCCTTCCACTCGGAGCTGCTGGATCCGGTGCTCGACGAATTCGAGACGTTCGCAACGCAATTCGACTATGCGGTGCCGACCCGGCCGCTGGTCTGCAACCGGACCGGCGCGGTGCTCACCGCCGAGACGCCGATCAACGCGCAGTACTGGCGCAGGCATTCCCGGCAGCCGGTGCAGTTCACCGAAAGCGTGCGCACGGTGGCGGGCCTGGGTTGCTCGGTGCTGATGGAGATCGGCCCACAACCGATCCTGACCGCCGCGGCACTGCAGATCTGGCCGGAGTCCTCGGCAACGCCGCGCGCCATCGTGTCGCTGCGCAAGGGCGCCAACGCCCAACGCCAGATGACCGAAGCGCTTGCCACGACCTATATCTGCGGGCACCGGCCGGACTTCGCGGCCCGGTTCCACACGTCGGGCCGGCGACTCGAACTGCCGACATATCCGTTCCAGCGCCGCCGGTACTGGCCGAAAACCTCCGGCATGGTGGGATCCGACGGCACCGCGGCATCCGGGATCCTGGGCAGCGCCAAGGACCTGGCGTCGGGCGACACCGTCTACACGAACGTGCTGTCGGTCAAGACCCAGCCGTGGCTGGCGCATCACGTCATCTACGGCACCGTGGTGGTGCCCGGTGCGACGTATGCGGCGATGGCCATGGCCGCCGCGGGCGCCCCGGCACGGGTGAAGGAAGTCTTCTTCTACGAGCCGATCATCCTGCCCGACAAAGCCTCTCGCGAGGTCCAGCTCAGCCTGCATCCCGTCGACGACGGCTGGAAGTTCCAGGTGCACAGCCGGCCCTACGGGGTTCGGGAGGCCGAGTGGTCGCTGAACTCCGACGGCACCCTGCTCTCCGGCGTCGACCCGGATACGGAACCGGCGGAAACGGTCGCCCCGGACGAGGCGATCGAGCAGATGAATCGCACCCGCCCGCAGGAACTGTTCGACATCTTCCACGACATGGAATTGGCCTGGGGCCCGACGTGGTCGACCTCGCTGAAGTCGTTGTGGGTCGGCAAGGGTGAGGCGATCGGGGACATCGCGGTCGGCGAGGAACTCGGCGAGCATCTCGGCACCGAGCCGATCCACCCGGTCTTGCTGGACCTGTGCACCGGGGTGGCCTTCCCGGCGTTCCCCGCCACACTGGCTGCCGAGCAGGGGATGACGGACCTGTTCCTGCCGCTGCGGTACGGGCAGGTGACGATCGCGGAGAAGATGCCGCGCCGGTTCTACTGCCGGGCCCGCTGGCACGAGAACACCATCAACAACGAAACCCAGGTCTTCGATATCGATTTCCTGGATAAAGACGGACGCGTGCTCGGTGGTATCGCCGAGTTCACCGTCAAGCGTGCCCCGCGCGAGGCGTTGATGCGCGGGCTTGGTGGCGACTCCACCCGGCTGCTGTACAGCCTCGGCTGGCAGGAGATCGCGGCGGCCCCGACGGCAGACGAGGCCGAAGCCGGTGCCGCCAAGAGCACGAACGGCACCTGGCTGATCGCCGGTTTCGACGCGCTGGCGACCGAGGTTCCGGGAGCTGTGACGGTCGCCGAGGCGACCGATCCGCAGTCGTGGCAGCGGGTGTTCGCCGAGGCTGCCGAACGTGGTGCGCCGGTCACCGGAATCGTCTGGCGCAGTTCGGGACACGCTGCCGAGGACGGCTCCACCGCGGAACTCGCGACCCGGCTCGAGGCGCAGGTCGCCACGCTGCTCGGTGCCGCGCAGACCGCATTGGCCGAGCAGAAGGGCACCCTGGCCGACGGACTGTGGATCGTCACCGAACGCGCGGTGGCCACCGAGCCCGGCGAACCGGTCGATCCCGTCCACTCCGCCCTGTGGGGATTCGGCCGCACCCTGATCGCCGAGCAGCCGAGCCTGCGCGTTCGCCTGGTCGACTCGGACGGCGGCGATGAGTCGCTGAGCTGGCTGGCCGGAGCGCTCGGCGCCCCGGTCGTCGAGCCGGAAATGGCAGTGCGACAGGGACGTTTCCTGGTATCCCGGCTGCTGCACTGGGCGCGTAACGGTCAGCTGCCGATGCCACGCAGCGACGACTACGCCCTGGCGCCGACCGAACGAGGCGCGATCGACAACCTCCGCCTGACCGAGGTCGAGGTGACCCCGCCGAAGGACAACGAGGTGCAGGTCCGGATCGAGGCCGCCGGTCTCAACTTCCGTGACGTGCTCAACGTGCTGGGCCTCTACCCCGGCGATCCGGGCCCGATCGGTGGCGACCTCTGTGGTGTGGTCACCGACATCGGCTCGGCGGTCACCGGATTCGAGGTCGGCCAGCGAGTCTTCGGGTCGATGCAGGGCGCCTTCGCCAGCCGGCTGAATGTGCCTGCGCCACTGCTGACCACGGTGCCGGACGGGATCAGCGCGGTGGATGCCGCGACGATTCCCGCTGCGGCGCTGACCGTCCGGCTCGCGTTCGACTGGGCGAAACTCAAGCCCGGCGACAAGGTGCTCGTCCACGCCGCCAGTGGTGGTGTGGGCCTGGCCGCGGTGCAGATGGCCCGTGCACACGGCGCCACCGTGTTCGCCACCGCGAGCAAGTACAAACGCGCCACCCTGCGGGACATGGGCGTCGAGTACGTCTACGACTCGCGCACAACGGAATTCGCGGACCAGATCCTTGCGGATACCGACGGCGCAGGTGTCGATGTGGTGCTCAACTCGCTGACCAGCGAAGGATTCGTCGAGGCGACGGTGCGGGCCACCGCCAAGGGCGGCCGGTTCGCCGAGATCGCCAAGCGCGACATCTGGACGCACGAGCAGATGGCCGAACTGCGTCCCGATATCGACTACGAGATCGTCGCGCTGGACGTCACGATGATGACCGATCCCGACCACATCCAGCGCCTGATGGTCGAGGTCGCCGACGGCCTGGCCAAGGGCGAGTGGACGCCGGTGCCCGCCGAGGTCTACCCGCTGACCGAAGCCAGGACCGCGTTCCGGCGGATGCAGCAGGCGCGCCACATCGGCAAGATCGTGGTGCAGATGCCCAAACCGCTGCAGCCGCGCGGGGATCGGAGCTATCTGGTCACCGGTGGTCTGGGCGCGCTCGGCCTGCACACGGCGTCGTACCTGGCTCAGCTCGGTGCCGGCGACATCGTGCTGACCAGCCGCCGCGCCCCGGATGCGGAGGCCCAGGCGGCCATCGACGCCATCACCGAGCGGTTCCACTGCCGGATCCACGTCTTCTCGGCCGATGTCGCCGACGAGTCCGAGGTGGCCGATCTGCTGGACAAGATCCGGGCCGAGCTGCCGCCGCTGGCCGGCATCGCACACCTGGCCGGTGTGCTCGACGACGCGCTGCTGCCGCAGCAGGACCTCGAACGGTTCCGGAAGGCATTGGGGCCCAAGGCGTATGGCGCGCATCATCTGCACCGGTTGACGAAGGACGACGATCTCGACTTCTTCATCCTGTACTCGTCGGCGTCGGCGGTGCTGGGCTCGCCCGCACAGGGCAACTACGCCACCGCCAACGCGCTGCTCGACGGGCTCGTCGCGCAACGACGGGCGCAGGGACTGCCTGCCACCGCCGTCAACTTCGGCCCGTGGGCCCAGGGCGGGATGGCCAGTTCGGCGGCCGCGGTCGCCAACCTCAGCGCCCAGGGCATGATGCCGCTCGAGCCGTCGGCGGCACTGGCCGCCCTCGGCGAGGCGATCCGGCAGGGCGCCGCGCAGGCCACTGTGCTCAAGGCGAACTGGCAGCGGACAGCGAAGATGCTCGCAGGCATCCGTCCGCCCCTGCTGGACCAGGTGCTGCCCAGCGGTGACGGCGCCGTGGTCGGTGACAGCGAGCTGCTGCGGCAGTTGCAGGAGCTTCCGGTGGCGGCGCGAGCCGGTTTCATCACCGAGTTCCTGCAGAAAGAGGTGCAGGGCTTCCTGCGACTCGCGCAACCGCCCGCCGCCTCCAGCCGCTTCCTCGATCTGGGCACGGACTCACTGATGGCGGTCGAACTGCGGAACCGGCTGTTCGGTCAGTTCGGCGGGAAGTTCGACATCAGCCCGACAGCGGTGTTCGACCATCCGACCATCGGGGAGCTCGCCGAGCATCTGGTCTCGCAGCTGCCGGATTCCGAGGAGCCTGCTGCCGAGCCGGGACCGGACAGCTCCGCGGATGCGACGGAGCCCGCGCCCCCGGCGGAGGACTGAAAAATCGGCGACGCCGCAGCGGTGTGACGAAGATCGCACTGCTGCGGCGTTACGCCCACTTGTCACGCCTCGGCGCATTCGCCCTGCTCAGAGTCCCGAAAACGGCGGCGGAAACTGAATTGACGGCTGCGGTAAAGCCCCAAACCGACCGGTGGGTTGGTTAGTTGGCTGAACTTGCTCACACGCGGTTGATTTCCAGTTACCCGTGGGTATAGTAAGCCAGTGTTACTGGTGGGTAACTTAGACAAAAGTACTCAACCACAAAGCCCAAATTCAGATGACATTCTCGCTGAGGAGGAGCCGTCATGAGCCATTACAAGTCAAACGTGCGCGACCAGGTATTCAACCTGTTCGAGGTCTTTGGTCTCGAGAAGGCACTCGGCCAGGGCAGCTACAGCGATGTAGACGCCGACACGGCGCGCGAGATGCTGCAGGAGATGAGCAGGCTGGCCGAAGGGCCGGTCGCCGCGTCGTTCGTCGAGGGTGACCGCAACCCCCCGGTCTTCGATCCCGAGACCCACTCCGTGAAGTTGCCGGAGGCGTTCAAGAAGTCCGTGCACGCGGTGACCGAGGCGGGCTGGGACAAGGTCGGTATCGAGGAGGAGCTCGGCGGCACGCCGGTTCCCCGTGCCCTGGTCTGGGCGCTGGCCGAGCACGTGCTCGGCGCCAACCCGGCGGTCTGGATGTATGCCGGCGGCGCAGGCTTCTCCAGCATCTTCTACAAGCTGGCCACTGACGAGCAGAAGAAGTGGGCCATCCTCGCCGCCGAGCGCGGCTGGGGCTCGACCATGGTGCTCACCGAGCCGGATGCCGGCTCCGACGTCGGCGCCGGCCGCACCAAGGCCGTCAAGCAGGACGACGGTTCGTGGCACATCGACGGCGTGAAGCGCTTCATCACCTCGGCCGATTCCGACGACATGTTCGAGAACATCTTCCACCTGGTGCTCGCCCGCCCCGAGGGCGCGGGCCCGGGCACCAAGGGGCTGTCGCTGTTCTTCGTGCCGAAGTTCCACTTCGACCCCGAGACCGGCGAGCTCGGCGAGCGCAACGGCGCTTTCGTCACCAATGTCGAGCACAAGATGGGCCTGAAGGTCTCCACCACCTGCGAGCTGACCTTCGGCCAGCACGGGGTGCCGGCCAAGGGCTGGCTCGTCGGTGAGGTTCACGACGGCATCGCCCAGATGTTCGACGTCATCGAGATGGCGCGGATGCTTGTGGGCACCAAAGCTATTGCCACGCTGTCGACCGGTTACCTGAACGCCCTGGAGTACGCCAAGGAGCGCGTGCAGGGTGCCGACCTGACCCAGATGACCGACAAGACCGCGCCGCGGGTCACCATCACCCATCACCCCGACGTCCGTCGCAGCCTGATGACCCAGAAGGCCTACGCCGAGGGACTGCGCTCGCTGTACATGTTCACCGCGACCTACCAGGACGCCGAAGTCGCCGCGGCGCTGCACGGCGTCGACGCCGAACTGTCGGTCAAGGTCAACGATCTGCTGCTGCCGATCGTCAAGGGTGTCGGTTCCGAGCAGGCCTACGCCAAGCTGACCGAGAGCCTGCAGACCTTCGGTGGCTCCGGCTTCTTGCAGGACTACCCGGTCGAGCAGTACATCCGCGACGCGAAGATCGACTCCCTCTACGAGGGCACCACCGCCATCCAGGCGCAGGACTTCTTCTTCCGGAAGATCGTGCGCGACAAGGGCGTTGCGCTGGCGCACGTGGCCGGCCAGATCGAGGCGTTCATCTCCAACGAGTCGGGCAACGGCCGGCTGAAGTCGGAGCGCGAGCTGCTGGCCAAGGCGCTCGAGGATGTCCAGGCCATGGCCGCGTCCATGACCGGCTACCTGATGGCCGCGCAGGAGGATTCCGCCAGCATCTACAAGGTGGGGCTGGCCTCGGTCCGCTTCCTGATGAGCGTCGGCGATCTGGTCATCGGCTGGTTGCTGCAGCGTCAGGCCGCGGTGGCCATCGCGGCGCTCGACGCCGGCGCCAGCGGTGCCGACCGCTCGTTCTACGAGGGCAAGCTCGCGGTCGCGTCGTTCTTCGCGAAGAACATGCTGCCGCTGCTGACCAGCACTCGCCAGGTGGTCGAGACGCTGGACAACGAGATCATGGAGCTCGACGAAGCAGCCTTCTGAGTTATCCACGCACAACGGCTCCGGGACCTTCGGGTCTCGGAGCCGTTGGCGTTTCGGTGCCGACTCACCCGGGACTCTGGGCCCTTTGGGCCAGCTGAAGGCCCCAGCGGACGGATATCGGGACTTTGGGCCCTGGCAGTGAGCTGGCGATCCGCTACATTCTAGGGATGGCAATGCTCGACAGCAACGATGCGATTCCGGCAAATCCGGGGCCTACCGGCAAAAAGCCGGTTGGCGGAGCACCGCTGGCGAATATTGTCGCGCCGTTCACGAAAACCGCTGGGTACTACGCACGGTCCTGGGGCGCATACCTCGACGGCGGTAGTGGCGAGTTGCCTGTCGCGCGTCCGACGCTGTCCCTGGCCACCCACGCCCTGCGGGACGAGATCGTGCTGGTCGGCCTGCGCATGCGCCGTCCGCTCAGCGACGCCGCCGTGTACGACAAGATCAACACCGAAGTCGTCAAAGCCATCGACTTCTACGGCAAGCAGGGCTGGCTGGCTAGGCCGGAAGGATTTTTCGCCGCGCCGCCCGCGCCGACCAATGTGTCGATCCGGACGTTCGGCAAGGGCAACCGCAAGCACGAGCGGATGTCGTTCGACAGCGGCTACACGCCGTACTCCCGAGAACCGGGCCGCCAGCGTTGGCTCAGCTATACCGGCAACCGCCGCGAGTACGCGCTGATGCTGCGCCACAGCGAGCCTCGCCCGTGGCTGGTGTGCATCCACGGCACCGAGATGGGCCGCGTGAACCTGGACCTCACGCTGTTCCGGGCGTGGCATCTGCACGAGGCGTTCGGCCTCAACGTCATCCTGCCGGTGCTGCCGATGCACGGCCCGCGCGCCAAAGGTCTGCCCAAGGGCGCGGTGTTCCCCGGCGAGGACGTGATGGACGACGTCCACGCCACCGCGCAGGCGGTGTGGGACGTTCGCCGGGTGCTGGCCTGGATCAGGTCGCAGCAGCCCGACGCGCGGATCGGGGTGAACGGCATCTCACTGGGCGGCTACATCGCCGCCCTGGTCGCCAGCCTCGACGAGGACCTGACGTGCGCCATCCTCGGTGTGCCGCCGGCCAACCTGGTGTCGATCCTGGGCCGGCACGCCGGATTGAGCGTCGACGATCCGCGGCACCGGACCCTGGAGCTGGCGGCGCCGATCGGAGACATGATCTCGCCGCTGTCGCTGCAACCGAAGGTCGCGCCGGAGGGCCGGTTCATCTACGCCGGCGTCGCCGACCGGATCGTGCACCCGCGCGAGCAGGTGCTCGGATTGTGGGAGCACTGGGGCCGGCCGGACATCGGCTGGTACCGCGGCGGTCATACCGGATTTTTCCAAGCCCGTCCGGTCCAGCAGTTCGTGGACGCCGCACTTGTGCAGTCGGGGCTCGTAGACCGGGGCTAGCGGAGAGATTTCTCCAGCGGTGAGGTCCTCATAGAGACCGCCGCTGGAATCCCCTCTTGTCCAGCGGCGGTCCTTCGTTCGTGTCAATAGGACACAAACAAAGAGGATGCCCCGTGTTGCCGTCGGGTCGGGGGGTCAGACGGCAACACGGAGCTATCCACTACATCTGTATCCCGTACGGGTTCGTTACAAACCCGCGGAAACTTTTTTTGATTTTTTTCTACGCCTCGAGAATCGCGGTCACGCCCTGGCCGCCAGCAGCGCAAATGGAGATGAGGCCGCGCACCGGCTGACCCGTTTCCTTGTGCTTTTCCGCCAGCTGCTTCGCCAACTGAGCCACGATCCGGCCGCCGGTCGCGGCGAACGGATGGCCGGCCGCGAGCGAGGAGCCGTTGACGTTCAGCTTGGAGCGGTCGATGCCGCCCAGTGCACTATCCAAGCCGAGCCGCTCCTTGCAGTACTCCTCGGATTCCCACGCCTGCAAGTGAGCCAGCACCACCGACGCGAACGCCTCGTGGATCTCGTAGAAATCGAAATCCTGCAAGGTCAGGCCGTTACGGGCCAGCAGGCGGGGCACCGCGTACGTGGGTGCCATCAGCAAGCCGTCGGCGCCATTGACGTAGTCGACCGCGGCGGTCTCGGAGTCGACGAAGTAGGCCAGCGGAGTCAGCGAGTGTGACGTTGCCCACTCATCGCTGGCGAGCAGTACCACCGACGCGCCGTCGGTGAGCGGGGTCGAGTTGCCCGCCGTCATCGTCGCGTCGCCGTTGCGCACGCCGAACACCGGCTTGAGCTTGGCCAGCTTCTCGGCGCTCGAGTCGGCCCGCAGGTTGTTGTCCCGGTAGAGCCCGAGGAAGGGGCTGACGAGATCGTCGAAGAAGCCGGCGTCGTACGCGGCGGCCATGTTGCGGTGGCTGGCGGCGGCCAGCTCGTCCTGGTCGACGCGCTTGATCCCCATCTGCTTGGCGGTGATCGCGGCGTGGTCGCCCATCGACAGGCCGGTGCGCGGCTCGCCGTTGGTCGGGATCTCGATGCCGAGGGAGGCGGGCAGCTTGCCGACCAGCTTGAGCCGGTCCACGTTCGACTTGGAGCGGCGCAGATTGAGCAGGGCGCGACGGAGTTCATCGCCGAGGCCGATCGGGGCGTCGGAGGTGGTGTCCACCCCGCCCGCGGCCGCGGCCTCGTAGCGCCCGGCGGCGATCCCGTCGGCGGCGGCGATGGCAGCCTGCAGACCGGTGCCACAGGCCTGCTGCAGATCGATCGCCGGGGTGTACGGCGAGAGCTGGCTGCCGAGCACGCTTTCCCGCATCAGGTTGAAGTCACGGCTGTGCTTGAGCACCGCCCCGCCGATCACCGCGCCGAGCTGCTCGCCGGCCAGGCCGAAACGGTCCACCAGACCGCCGAGGGCGGCGGTGAACATGTCCTGATTGGATGCCTGCGCATAGGCGCCGTCGGAGCGCGCGAACGGAATGCGGTTGCCGCCGATCACGGCGACTCGGCGGCTGTTTCTAGTGGTAGAGGCCACGTCAATCTCCCCTTTGGGTTCGGTTTGAGAGGGGGTATACCCACCCATACTACGCACGGTCCTTACTCTGGAGTAAGTTCGTTCCCGGTCCACCCGCATCGCAACTTGAAAGGCATGTTCGTGGCTTCCGACCTCTTCTCGCAGATCGTCAACTCAGCGCCGGGCTCCCTGCTCGCCAAACAGCTCGGCATTCCGCAGCCGGAGACGCTGCGCCGCTACAAAGCCGGTGAGCCGCCGTTGGCCGGTTCGCTGCTGATCGGTGGTGACGGCCGCGTGGTCGAGCCGCTGCGCGCAGCGCTGGCCGAGGACTACGACGTGGTCGCCGACAACCTGGGCGGCCGCTGGGCCGATTCGTTCGGCGGGCTCGTCTTCGACGCCACCGGCATCACCGAGCCGGTCGGACTGCGTGGTCTGTACGAGTTCTTCACCCCGCTGCTGCGTAACCTGGGCCACTCGGGTCGCATCGTCGTCATCGGCACCACCCCCGACGAGGCGGGCAGTGCCAACGAACGCATCGCCCAGCGCGCCCTCGAAGGATTCACCCGGTCCCTGGGCAAGGAGGTGCGCCACGGGGCCACCGTCTCGCTCGTCTACCTGTCACCGGCGGCGAAACCCGCCGCGACAGGACTCGAGTCGACGCTGCGATTCCTGCTGTCGGGTAAGTCGGCCTACGTCGACGGGCAGGTCTTCTATGTGGGCCCGGCGGACTCCACCCCGCCCGCCGACTGGGACAAGCCGCTGGACGGCAAGGTCGCGATCGTCACCGGCGCGGCCCGCGGCATCGGCGCCACGATCGCCGAGGTGTTCGCCCGTGACGGCGCCAAGGTCGTCGCGATCGACGTCGACAGTGCGCATGACGCATTGAGCGACACCGCCGCGAAGGTGGGCGGCACCGCCCTGCCGCTGGACGTCACCGCCGAGGATGCGGTGGACAAGATCACCGAACATCTGCGCGAGCACTACTCCGAGCACAATGGGGGCCGTGCCGACATCCTGGTCAACAACGCAGGCATCACCCGCGACAAGCTGCTGGCCAACATGGACGATGCTCGCTGGGATGCCGTCGTCGCGGTGAATCTGCTTGCACCGCAACGCCTCACCGAGGGATTGATCGAGAACGGCAGCATCGGCGAGGGCGGACGCATCGTCGGGTTGTCCTCGATGGCCGGGATCGCGGGCAACCGCGGCCAGACCAACTACGCGGCCACCAAGGCCGGCATGATCGGCCTCACCGAGGCGCTGGCGCCGTCGCTGGCGGACAAGGGCATCACGATCAACGCCGTCGCACCCGGATTCATCGAGACCGCGATGACCGACGCGATCCCGTTGGCCACCCGCGAGGTCGGCCGCCGGCTGAACTCCCTGTATCAGGGCGGCAAGCCGGTGGACGTCGCCGAGACCATCGCCTACTTCGCCAGCCCCGCGTCGAATGCCGTGACCGGCAATACGATCCGAGTCTGCGGCCAGGCCATGTTGGGAGCCTAAGGTGACAACCGTGACCGAACAGCCGAGCGGACTGCGCAACATGCTGCGCGCCGCGGCGGGCTCGCTGCCGTTCATCCCGCGCAGCGACCACCTGCCCACCCGCACCCTGACGGTCGATGAACTGGCCATCGACCCGTCCAACGTCGCCGCCTACGCGGCGGTCACCGGCCTGCGCTTCGGCGACACCGTGCCGCTGACTTATCCGTTCGTGCTGACGTTTCCCACCGTGATGTCCCTGATCACCGGATTCGACTTCCCGTTCGCCGCCATGGGTGCGGTCCACGTGGAGAACGAGATCACCCGGTACCGCCCGATCGCGGTCACCGATACCGTGAAACTCAAGGTGCACGCCGAGAACCTGCGGGAGCATCGCAAGGGCCTGCTAGTCGACGTGATCGCCGACATCCACGTGGGCAACGAGCACGCCTGGCATCAGGTCACGACGTTCCTGCACCAGCAGCGCACCAGCCTGTCCGGCGGACCCAAGCCAGAGCCGCCCAAGCGGCCGAAGTTGCCGCCGCCCAATGCGATCCTGCGGATCAGCCCCGGCCAGATCCGGCGTTACGCGTCGATCGGCGGGGACCACAATCCGATCCACACCACGTCGGTCGGCGCCAAGCTGTTCGGCTTCCCCACCGTGATCGCCCACGGGATGTTCAGTGCGGCAGCTGTTTTGGCCAACATCGAGGCGCAGATTCCCGATGCGGTCCGCTACTCGGTGAAGTTCGGCAAGCCGGTCATCCTGCCGGCCACCGCCGGTCTCTACGTCGACCGGGTCACCGACGGCTGGGACATCTCGATGCGCAACCTGAGCAAGGGCTACCCGCATCTGACCGGGACGGTTCGCGGGCTCTAGGGCGTCGCGGAGGCTTCCTTGTCGGACGGCGCGCCCTTGAGGCCGCGCCAGAACAGGTTGATCAGCATGTCGGCGGCCTCGTCGACGTCGGCGTCGCCCGCGCTGACGCGGGCCGCGACCGCCTCACCGGCACCCACCAGGGCGACGGCCATCATGTGGAAGTCGGTGCCGGGCTCAGGGTGTCGAGTGCCTGCCTCCAGCAGCCGGGCGACCATGTCGATGATCTTTTCGCGACCCTCACGGACGGTGTGCGCGAACGCCTGAGAGCTGGTCGCCTGGGTGTAGAGCACGATCCAGGAGGCCCGGTTGGCATCGATGTACCGCAGCACCGACAGAATCACGCTGCGCAACAGGTCATGTGGGCTCTGCTTGAGGTCGATGTCCTCACGCACCGCTTCGATGAAGCGGCTCAGTTCGCGGGCCAGGCAGGCCCCGAACAGTTCTTCCTTGGAGCCGTAATACAGATACAGCATCGGCTTGGAGATCTGCGCCTCACCGGCGATGACATCCATCGACGTCTCGTGGTAGCCGTTGACCGAGAACATCTGTACAGCGGCGTCGAGCATCTGCTGCTCCCGCACGGCACGGGGCAACCGCTTGGTGCCACCCGCCATATCGCCGCCTTCCGCCAGACCCCCGCGTCGCTGAGTCCGTGATCTCCCAGGCTAACCGCCGCAGCGGGGACTCTGCCCTTTCAGACGCGCCATTCGCAATATCGAAGTCTCGATCGCGGGCAGCGAGAGTTCACCCGCATTGACCGCCTTCTCCAGCCGGTCGAGCACCGCGGGCACCTCGTCGGTGGTCACCCAGAGCGCCACGTCGGTGCCGGCCTGCAGGCTGCGCAGCACCGCCTCGGCCACCCCGTACCGGTCGGCGATGGCCGCCATGCTGGACAGGTCGTCGCTGAAGACCGGACCGTCGAAGCCCGGCCCGCCGTAACCGCCGCTGCGCAGCAGACCCACCGCCGCGGCACTGAGGCTGGCCGGCGTAGACCCGGTCAGCCCCGGCACCTCGAGGTGGCCGAACATGACGGCGACGGGCGCTTCCGTGGTCAACGTGCGGTAGGGCACCAGGTCGTTGCCCATGAGTGCGTCGAGCGGCGGGGTGGTGACCGCCCCGGCGGTGTGCGAGTCGCCCGAGCCGTGCCCGTGGCCGGGGAAGTGCTTGAGCACCGGGAGCAGGCCGGCGTCGCGCAGACCGCGGGCGAACGCACCGGCGTATTCGGTGACCTTCGCCGGGTCGCCGGAGAACGACCGGTCGCCGATCACGGTGTCGTCCGGGGCGTCGGTGACGTCGACGACGGGCGCGAAGTCGATGGTGATGCCGAGGCCGCGCATCTTCTGTCCGCGGTCCAGAGCCAGCTGGTACACCTGCTCGGGGGTCTGGGTCTGCGCCAGCACCCGAGCCGACGGGGCATCGCCGATCAGCGACGTCAGCCGCTCCACCCGGCCGCCCTCTTCGTCGACACTGACGGCCAGCGGGAGCGGGCCTGCGTTGGCGTAGTCGGGCAGCGAGCCGTCGGTCAGCATCGACAGGTCGGTCCAGCTGCCGATGAAGATGCCGCCGACGTGATAGGTGTCCACCACGTTGCGCGCATCGGCGGCGCCCTTGACCCCGACCATCAGCACCTGGGCAAGCTTGTCGCGGGTCGACATCGCACTGAGCAACCCGGGGCCGTCGCCGCACGCCGGCGGCGCCGGGGAGGCGGGCGCCGGGACCGGTCCGGCCAACGGCACCGAGCTGGCCGACGACGGCTTGCTGACCGGGGCCGAGGACGACGCCGCGGGCCGCGAAGCGGTCCCTGAGCAGCCGACGAGCAGCAGGGGCAGTGCCGACAGGGCCGCGACTCCGCGAATCGAGAACAGGCGGTTAGGCATCCGCACATGCTGTCACGGCCCTCGCCGAGGGCCAACCAAGGTTGGCCGCGTGCTAGGTTTGCCAGCGGGTATTCACCCGTGACAATGCCGGTCTTCACCCGATGATCTGCACCGTCCCAGCACCCGCGAGGAGAAGCGACCATGACCCGGTTCGTGGTTCCTGCCGCCGCCAGCATCGTGGTCGGTCTGCTGCTCGGAGCCGCCGCGATCTTCGGCGTGACGTTGATGATCCAGCAGGACACCAAACCGCCGCTGTCGCCCGGCGACCCGGCGTCGTCGGTGCTGAACCGCGTCGAGTACGGCAACCGCGGCTAGCCTGAGCACTCTCGCCGCCGCCTCCCCCGCGGTCACGGAGGCGCCCATCACGACCTCGCCGCTATCGCGGCGTTGGCTCTCCTGTGTCTTCCTCGTTGCGCTGGTGTTGTGTTTCGCCCAGTCGCCGGGACTGATCTCGCCGGACACCAAGCTCGACCTGACCGCCAACCCGCTGCGATTCCTCACCCGCGCGGCCAACCTGTGGAACAGCGACCTGCCGTTCGGGCAGGCGCAGAACCAGGCGTACGGCTACCTCTTCCCACACGGGGCGTTCTTCCTGCTCGGCGACACCCTCGGGTTGCCCGGCTGGGTCACGCAGCGGCTCTGGTGGGCGTTGCTGCTGACCGCCGGATTCTGGGGCTTGTTACGGGTGGCCGAGGCGCTCGGCATCGGAACCCGCTCGTCGCGCATCATCGGCGCGCTGGCGTTCGCGCTGTCCCCACGGGTGCTCACGACGCTGGGGTCGATCTCGTCGGAGACGCTGCCGATGATGCTGGCGCCGTGGGTGCTGCTGCCGGTGATCCTGGCGCTGCGCGGCGGCGCCGGAGCGGCTGGGCCGGCGACATCGGGCCGAAGCCGGTCACTGCGGGTGCTGGCGGCCCGGGCCGGTCTGGCGCTGGCGTTGATGGGCGCGGTCAACGCGGTCGCGACACTGACGGGCTGCCTGCCTGCGATCCTCTGGTGGCTGTGTCACCGGCCCAACCGGGTCTGGCTGAGGTTCAGCGCCTGGTGGGCCCTGGCCTCCGCGCTCGCGGTCACCTGGTGGGTGGTCGCGCTGCTGCTGCTGGGCCGGATCAGTCCGCCGTTCCTGGACTTCATCGAGTCCTCCGGGGTCACCACCCAGTGGGCGTCGCTGACCGAGATGCTTCGCGGCACCGACAGCTGGACGCCGTTCGTCTCGCCGAACGCCACCGCGGCGGCCGAGCTGGTGACCCAACCGGCCATGGTGCTGGCCACCACGCTCGTCGCGGCGGGCGGGATGGCGGGGCTGGCGCTGCGATCGATGCCGGCGCGCGGCCGGCTGATCATCATGCTGCTCACCGGTGTGGTGCTGTTGGGCCTCGGCTACTCCGGCGGACTCGGCTCCCCGGTGGCGCAGCACGTACAAGCCTTCCTCGACGCGGCGGGCGCACCGCTGCGCAACGTCCACAAACTGGAGCCGGTGATCCGCCTCCCGCTGGTGCTGGGGCTGGCACACCTGCTCAGCCGAATCCCGCTGCCCGGCAGCGCGCCCCGGCCGGTATGGGTGCGGGCGTTCGCGCATCCCGAGAACGACAAAAGGGTGGCGGTCGGCATCGTCGTGATGGCCGCGCTGATGGTCGCCACGTCGATGGCCTGGACCGGCCGGCTCACCCCGCCCGGTGCGTTCAGCGCGATCCCGGACTACTGGCATCAGGCGGCGGACTGGCTGACCAAGAACAACACCGGTCAGCCCACACCGGGCCGGGTGCTGGTGGTTCCCGGTGCGCCGTTCGCCACCCAGGTCTGGGGCAACAGCCACGATGAACCGCTGCAGGTGCTCGGCGAAAGCCCTTGGGGAGTGCGCGATTCCATCCCTCTGACTCCGCCGCAGACGATTCGTGCGCTGGATTCGGTGCAGCGACTGTTCGCCGCGGGCCGGCCGTCGGCGGGGCTTGCCGACACCCTGGCCCGCCAAGGCATCTCCTACGTGGTGGTCCGCAACGACCTGGACCCGGACAAGTCGCGCTCGGCCCGCCCGCTGCTGGTGCACCGCGCCATTGACGGGTCGCCGGGTCTGCAGAAGGTGGCACAGTTCGGTGATCCGGTCGGACCGGGCACTCTGGACGGTTTCATCAGCGACAGCGGGCTGCGGCCGCGCTATCCCGCGGTCGAGATCTATCACGTTGGCGCCCAGGGCAATCCGGCGTCGCCGTATCTGACCGATGCCGGCCGGATGGCGCGGATAGACGGCGGCCCCGAAGTGCTGCTGCGCATCGACGAACGCCGCAGGCTGCTCGGGCTTCCCCGCTCGGCCCGATGCTGCTGACCTCGGATGCCCAGCGCGCCGGGCTTCCGGTGCCGGTGGTGACCGTGACCGACACCCCGGTCGACCGGGAAACCGATTACGGCCGGGTCGACGACCACTCGTCGGCGGCCCGGGCCGAGGGCGACCAGCGCAACACCTTCAACCGGGTGCCCGACTATCCGGTTCCCGGGGCCCGGCCCGTCCACGGCGCCTGGACCGGAGCGCGGCTGTCGGCGTCGAGTTCGTCGTCGGACGCCACCGCGCTGCCCAACGTCGCGCCGGCCAGCGGACCCGCCGCCGCGATCGACGGGGACTCGGCCACCGCCTGGGTGTCCAACTCGTTGCAGGCCGCGGTCGGACAGTGGCTGCAGGTCGACTTCGATCATCCGGTCACCAACGCGACGCTGACGATCACCCCGAGCGCCACCGCCGTCGGAGCCCAGGTCCGCCGGCTGCAGATCTCCACCGAAAACGGAACCACCACAGTGCGTTTCGATGAGCCGGGCAAACCGCTCACGGTGGCGTTGCCGTACGGCGAGTCGCCGTGGGTCCGGATCACCGCGGTCGGCACCGACGACGGTTCGTCGGGCGTGCAGTTCGGCATCACCGATCTGTCGGTGACCCAGTTCGACGCCTCCGGATTCGCCCATCCCGTCGACATCAGGCACAGCGTCGTCGTGCCCGGTCCGCCCGGTGGGTCCGCGATCGCCGCCTGGGATCTGGGCTCCGAACTGCTCGGGCGGCAGGGCTGCGCGGACTCCCCGACGGAGTGCACTGCGCGGCGTCGATGTCGCAGGCTCCCGAGGAACCGGTCACCTTGAGCCGCACGCTGACCGTGCCCAAACCGATCGACGTCACCGCGACGATCTGGGTACGTGCCCGGCAGGGACCGCACCTGGCGGACCTCATCGCCCAGCCGGGCACCGTCCGCTCACGCGCCGACGCCGATCTGATCGACGTCGACGGATCCGCCTATGCCGCAACCGATGGCGACCCGCGCACCTCGTGGACGGCGCCGCAGAACGTGGTGCAGCATCGCAGTGCCCCCACCCTCACGGTGACCCTGCCGAAGCCGACCGAGGTCACCGGACTGGTGCTGACCCCGAGCTCGTCGGCGCTGCCCACCCATCCCACGATGGTGGCCGTCGACCTCGGTGACGGTCCGCAGGTCCGCCGGATGGACGCCACACCGGATGCCGGCGCGCAAACGGTGACGCTGCGTCCGCGGCTGACCGACACCGTCCGGATCAGCTTGCTGAACTGGAATGACGTGATCGACCGCACCGCACTGGGTTTCGATCAGCTCAAACCCCCGGCCTGGCCGAGGTGGGGGTGCTGGGCCCGGATGGCAAGCCCGTCGCCGCGGCCGACGCGGCCACCAACCGCAAACGCACCATCGAGATCCCCTGCGGCCAGGGACCGATCGTCGCGGTGTCCGGCCGGTTCGTGCAGACCTCCGTGACCACCACTGTCGGTGCTCTGCTGGACGGTGAACCGGTCCCGGCCCGCGCGTGCGACCCGGCGCCGATCGCTCTGCCCGCCGGCCAACAGGAGTTGCTGATCAGCCCTGGCTCGGCGTTCGTGGTGGACGGAGCCCAGCTGTCAGGCCCGCTGGCGAGTCAAATCACCACCGCACCAACGACTCCCGCCGGCATCACCAGCTGGGGTGCCGACCGCCGGGAGTTCAACGTCAGCCGGGCACCCACCGCACGCGTGCTGGTGGTCCCGGAAAGCGTCAATTCCGGCTGGGTGGCCCGACTGCCCGACGGGGTCACACTCACACCGGTGATCGTCAACGGCTGGCAACAAGGCTGGGTGGTGCCCGCCGGTGAACAGGGCACCGTCACGGTCAGCTTCCCGTCGAACCGGATCTACCGGATCGGGCTCGCAGTCGGCCTGTCCCTGCTGCCACTGCTCCTGCTGCTGGCGCTGGTGCCGCCGCGCCGGCCGCCCACTGCATACGAGCCGGCCCGGCCGTGGGCCGTCCCCCTGCTGGCCGGCGCCGGGGTGCTGGCCGCCGGTGGGTTGATCGCGGGCGTCGGCGGTCTGGTGGTGTTCGGCACCGCGATGCTGCTCGGATACCTGCTGCGCAGGCGGGCCCGGCTACGCGACCGGCTGACGCTGGCGGCCAGTGCCTGCGGGCTGATCGCGGCGGGCGCGCTGCTGTCGCGGTACCCGTGGCGGTCGGTCGACGGCTACATCGGCCACTCCCCGTGGGTCCAGCTGCTCGCCCTGGTCGCGGTCGGCGCGCTGGCCGCCTCGGCAGTAGGCGGCCGCAAGCGAACTGACAGCGAAACCACCGAGGACACAAGCATTTCCCGTTAGGGTGACGGCATGACAGAGTCGTCACAGGTCGAGACCGCGCGAGGCCCGGTCGCGACCAGCGACCTGGGTGTGGTGTTCATGCACGAACACGTCTTCATCCTGTCGCAGGAGATCATGACCAACTATCCCGAAGGCTGGGGCGACGGCGAGGCCCGCGAGGCCGACGCGGTCGCCAAGCTCAACGAGCTGAAGGCACTCGGGGTCGACACGATCGTCGACCCGACGGTCATCGGGCTGGGCCGCTACATCCCGCGCATCCAGCGGGTGGCCGCGCAGACCGACCTCCAGATCGTGGTGGCCACCGGGATCTACACCTACAACGACGTCCCGATGTACTTCCACTTCACCGGCCCGGGAACCCTGCTGGACGGTCCGGAGATCATGACGGATCTGTTCGTCCGGGACATCACCCAGGGCATCGCCGACACCGGCGTCAAAGCGGGAATCCTGAAGTGCGCCACCGACGAACCCGGCGTCACCCCGGGCGTCGAGCGAGTGCTGCGCGCGGTGGCCCAGGCCCACAAACAGACCGGGGTGCCGATCACCACCCACACGCATGCCCTCAGCCGGCGCGGTCTCGAGCAGCAACAGATCTTCGCCGAAGAGGGCGTCGACCTCAGCCGGGTGATCATCGGGCACAGCGGCGACACCACCGACCTGGGCTACCTGGAGGAGCTGATCGCCGCAGGCTCCTACCTCGGCATGGACCGGTTCGGCCTGGACGGCTTCCTCAGCTTCGACGACCGCGTCGACACCGTCGTGCGGATGTGCGAACGCGGGCACGCCGACAAGATGGTGCTGTCCCACGACGCGTCCTGCTACATCGACTGGCTGCCGGAGGAAGTCGTCCCGGTGGCCATGCCCAATTGGCACTTCCGGCACATCCACAACGATGTGCTCCCCGCGCTGCGGCAGCGCGGAGTGACCGACGAGCAGATCGCCACCATGCTGGTGGACAATCCCCGCGCCATCTTCGCCAAGCAAGGTGCCTATGAGTGAGGAGATCCCGGCGCTCGGGACCCGGCTGAGCCAGCTGGCGGCCGAGGCGCCCGATCGCCCCGCCGTGTCGTGCGAGGGCCGCACCATCACCCGCGCTCAGCTGGAGTCGGCGTCGAACCGGCTGGCGCGCGCCTACGCCGAACTCGGGGTCCGTCAGGGCGATTACGTGACGATCGCGGTGGCCAACTCGATCGAGTGGGTGCAGGCGACGGTGGCGGTGTGGAAGCTCGGCGCCATCCCGCAACCGCTGTCGCCGCGGATGCCGGACGCCGAATTCGAAGGCCTGCTCGATTTGACGCCGCGCGCCCTGCTGGTCGGCCGCGCCGACCCGCGCGGGGTCGTGCCGTCGGTGGCCGCCGAGGTCACCGGCAGCCCAGATCTTTCAGATGATCCACTACCCGAAGCGGTTTCACCGGCGTGGAAGTCGATCGCGTCGGGTGGCAGCACCGGCCGTCCGAAACTGATCGAGGCCGGTGGGGACAGCCGGTATCCGGCCGACCTGGTGGCGATGGGGATGGGCAACGAACCGACCGACACCCAGTTGGTGCCGGTGCCGCTGAGCCACAACACCGGATTCACCTCGGCCACCATCGCATTGGCGACCGGACAGCACCTGGTGCTGCTGCCCCGGTTCGACCCGGAGCGCTTCCTGCGGGTGATCACCGACTACAAGGTGAACTACCTGACCACCGTGCCGACGATCATGCAGCGGCTGCTGCCGGTCTACCACGCCAACCCCGACTCCTACGACCTGTCATCACTGCGCCGGCTGTGGCACGTCGCGGCCGCGTGCCCGCCGAACGTCAAGCAGGCGTGGATCGACCTGCTCGGCCCGGATGCGGTGTGGGAACTGTACGGCGGCACCGAACTTCAGGCGCTGACGTTCATCAGCGGTTCGGAGTGGCTGACCCACCGCGGATCGGTCGGGCGCGTGGTGGCCGGCGAGATGAAGGTGCTCGACGACGACGGCAACGAATGTCCGCCGGGGGTGCTCGGGGAGATCTACATGCGCCCCAACCCGGGTTCGCGCCCCACCTACCGCTACATCGGCAGCACCGCCAAGTCCCGCGAGGGCTGGGACTCCCTGGGGGATCTCGGCTGGTTCGACACCGAGGGCTACCTCTACCTGGCCGACCGTCGGGTCGACATGTTCACCGTCGGCGGCCGCAACGTGTATCCCGCGGAAATCGAGAGCGCCCTGTCCGAGCACCCCGCGGTACTGTCCTGTCTGGCCGTCGGCGTGCCGCACGAGGACCTCGGCCAGGTGCCATATGCGTTGGTGCACACCGACGGTGACGTGCTCACCGAAGACGATGTCAAGGCGTTCGTGGCGCAGCGGCTGGCCGACTACAAGGTGCCGCGCGCGGTGGAGTTCGTGGACACCCCGCTGCGGGACGACGCGGGCAAAGCCCGCCGATCCGCGGTTCGGGATCAGGTAATCGCCCGACTGCAGGCTTAGCTCAGCCCTTCGCAGTCTCCTGCCACGCGCGGGCCGCGACCAGTTCCGGTACCAGAACCTCGGTCAGCAGCCGTACATCGTCGGCGTCGTCACCGGGGTAACGGACCTCCAGCCGGGCTCCCGGCACGGTGCCGCCCACCGCGACAACTGTGGTGCCGCGCAACGTCGTCCACTCCGCCATCTGGTCCTCCCACTCCGAGCCGGCGAACACCAGCATCCGGTAGTCGGTGGTCTTGGTGAGGTAGACATCGACGTGGCTCCAGTCGCCGGTCTCGCACCCGACGGCAGGACGGCGCGGCCCCTCGCGGAGCATCAGCGCACCCTGCTGCGCCGAGCAGAACCGGTGGGCCGGCGCCACCAGGTGAGTGCCCGCCGGCCCGAGCAGCATGCCGGCCACCTCGGGCCGCCAGTCCCCCTCGGTGTCGAGCAGGTGCGCACTCGCATCCGCCGCCGTCGCGATCGACGCGCCCAAGCCGGCGGTGTCGTGCCCGGCCAGGTGCAACTCGAGCGCCACGAGCAGTGCCAACGTGTGCTGATAGCTCCGGCAGGCCACCCCGCCGCGCTCGGGTTCGGCGGCCAAATCGACAACTGCGGAGCAGGATTCGGTGATCGCCGACCCTGCGGTGTTGGTCAGCGCCACCGTGGTCACCCCGGCGGGCAGCCGGCGCAGCGCGTCCAGTGTCTCCGCCGAACCTCCGGTGGCCGAGGTTGCCACCACCAGGGTGCCCGGTCCCCAGTCGGGCAGCAGACGGCTGGACGCCAACTCCGAGACCGCGAGAATCCCTCGCGCGCGCATCCGCGCGGCCACGACGCCCGCTGCGTAGGCGGAAGACCCCATCCCGACTAACACCACCCGCTCGACGGTGGCCGGAACGACCGCTGCCCAGGGATTGTCGGCGGCGAGCCGCTCGGCGAGCCGAGACAACACCTCGGGCTTGCGGGCCAGGTCCGCGGCAAAGCCGTCAGGGTCCACCAGTGATTCCTTCGTCGAGCAACATGGGCAGCGCCGCCTCCGGAACGTACATCCAGCGCGGCAAATGCCGTGCCGCGTAGACGACTTCCCGCAACACCTGCTGCAAGCGGAATGCTCGCAGACAGGCCGGATCGTACAACTCACCGTGTCCCAGCGCGGCCAGGTGTGCGGCGTAGCTGCCGGTGAAATGATCGCGGGCCAGCCGCTCGACCCGGGACAACGCCAACTCGTCCACGCGGTGGTGACGGCGGGCCACGATCGCGGCGTGGGTCAGCGACTGCGCCAACCCGGCGACGTCGAGGACGGCCGGAATCGGCAGCACCCGCTCCGCGGGCGGCAGTACCGGATTCCCGTCGAAGTCGATGACCGCGTACCCGCCGGGATGTCGCAGCACCTGGCCGACGTGCAGATCACCGTGGCCCTCGATAACCGGAGTGCCGGCCATCGCGCCGAGGCCGTCGAAGATCTCGGTGATAACCCGGCTTTCGAGGAGGTCGCGCATGGCCGGATCACTGTGCGCCCGAGCCTCATCCAGGGTCGCGGCTGCCGCCGTCCGCCAGCGCTCGGCATCGGCGGGCGAGGCGACCGTCGCGGTGACCGCCAGTGCGGCGTGCAGTTCGGCAATCACGGTGCCGACGTCAGCGGCCGCCGCCACCAGGTCATCCGCCTGGGCATCGGGCCCGGCTGCCGCCGCGATCAGGTCCACCGCCCACGTCCACCCGTCGACGGCGCCGGGCAGATACTCGTCGACGCCGGCCACCAGCGTGTCCGCGCCATCCTCCGATCGCCAGGTGACCAGCCCCCACGGACACGGCATGTGCCGAAAGCCATTGGCGCGCAATATCTCGATCCGGCGCGGCGCCGGATGCGGTCCGGCCTGGAGATGCGCGGCCCACTTCACCACCGCCGCATCACCCACGATCACCGATTCGTTGGTCTGATCCACGGTGATCGCCCGTTCGCCCGCCGCGACCCGCGCCGACCAGGCGTGCACGGTGAAGGATTCGATCTCGGACACCCCCGGCGCAGCCGCCAACAGCGCCAGCAGCGCCTCGGCGACACCATCGCCGGGCAGGGCGCGCCGCCACGACCCGTCGGAGTCTCGGACCTGCGGTTCGGCGGTCAACCCGTCCGCGGTTGCGACGATCGAAAGTCGTTTACCGTCAATCAGATCCAGTGCGCCGAGTTCGCCGCCCACGTCGTCAGCCTGACGTGCTGTCGCGGTTCCGATGCTGCAGACCCACCTGCTCGATCACGTCGGCGCCGACGCGCAGACCGTCCCGGGCCCGGATCGCCTCGCCTATTCCGGCCAGCCGGTCGCGGAGCGCGGTGTCAGCGAGGATCGTGTCCACGGCCGCGATGAGCTCCTCGTCACGGAAGGCATAGGTGTCGAGGCGAGCACCGAAACCGAGTTCGTCGATGCGCTGGGCATTTTCGTACTGGTCCCAGAACAGCGGCAGCACGATGAGTGGCTTGCCGAAGTGCAGGGTCTCGGTCACCGTGTTGTTGCCGCCGTGCGAGATGACCAGATCGACCTGCGGAATGACCTTGGTCTGCGGCAACATCTGCTCGCCGACCATGTTGTCGGCCAACGTGATCCGATCCGCCTGCGGACCCTTGCTCACGATGTACCGGTGCTCGGTCTTGCCCAGCACGTCGACGAGGCGCTGCATGAGTTCGACGTCGGCGCCGCCCAGCGATCCCAGCGACAGGTAGATCAGCGCGCTGGACTCTGGGCGGTCGGCGAGCGATGCGGGCAGCTCGTACTCCGCGTCGGTCTCCCGGACGCTGGAGTCCATCCGCGTCCAGCTGTCGTCGAGCGGACGTGCGTCGACGTAGTCGGCCTCGGCCGGATAGACGTAGAGATTGGCGGCGTTGTCGCGCGGCATGAACTCCAGGTCCGGCAGCGGGTCGGCGCCGTGGCGCTGAACCCATGCGTTGAAGTCGGACCACATCGCACGATGGGTGCGGTCGAACTCGGCCCGGTAGGCGTCCCACTGCGCGGGGTCGGCACTGGGCAGCCCGGAAAACGGCGGCGGCACACCCGGTCCCGGCACTTCGAGCGGGCTGCACGACACGATCCGCACGAAAGGTGCGCCAGCGCTCACCAACGCCGGGAACAGCACCACATTGTCTTCGACGATCACGTCCGGCTGATGTTGGGTCACGATCTCCCGCAGCCGCGGCTCACAATATTTGGCGCCGTCGATCAAAGCCTGATAGGTCGGCTGGATGAAGGTTTCGAGCTGCAGATGAGTCGGCTTGCGAAACTCCGGGGCGGTCTCTGCGATGAAGTCCGTCCAGAACTTGCCGGGATCCTCGTCGGCCGCGCCGTCGGCAGGTTCGGCAAGATCGACCAGTTCTTCGACGAAGCCCAGCGGTGCGAGCTTGCCCGCCCACGAACTTTCGGCGGCGAACACGATCCGGTGGCCGCGCCCGCGCAGGATGGCCGCCAGACCGATGCACTGGTTCGTCGGGCCGTAAGCCGACTCGGGCCAGAACATGATGGTCAATGGTTCAGAAGCCATGGCGATCCCTTCAGACGTCGGGTCAGGCAAGAATCATCGCGCAACCACGGGCTCCGGCGCATCATCAACCGAACTGTCCAGCGGCGGAACCGGGGCCTTCGCGCGATACTCCCAGCGCCGCAGGGCATTCCGGCACGGCGATTCGATCAGGGCATAGCTGACCGCCGCCATCGCGAAGCCGAGCAGCAACGTCAACACCAGCGTCACGATCAGGTTGCCGTTGAACATGAACCGGCCGACCATCGGGAACACCATCACCAGCGCGGCCAGATGCCACACGAACAGCCCGTAGGACCACCGGCCCAGGGTGACCATGAACCGGCTGCCCAGAATCGGGTGCGGGGTGCCGGGCCGGTCGAGCACCAGCGGCGCCAGCAGCGCGCCGGCGACGATGGCCCCCATCGAGGTGCGGATCACGAACTGCCCCAGGGTGGCGGGAACCAGGTCCTTCGGGCCGGCCAGCGGTGAGGCGGAGATCAGATACGCCGCCAGCGCGATACCGGTGATGGCCCAGCGGTTGCGGGCCAGCTTGTGCGCCCAGCCCAGCGGGCTGACCGTCCACTCCGCCAGCAGCATGCCCGCGGCGAACCAGGAGGCGTAGGCCGGCGGCCAGTTCAGGAAGTTGACCCCCTGCACGGTGTGAATCGGCAGCAGACCCCAGCCGAGGCTGGCCAGCGCGACCGCCGCGATCACCGGGACCCGCGCCCGCACCGGCAGCCGGCGAGCCGCGAACGCCAGGATCGGCAAGGCCAGATAGAAGCTCACCTCGACCGACAGGCTCCACATCTGGGTCAGCCCCGCGGTCAGCGTGAGCGGGACGTAGACCTGGGTCAGCGTGAGGTTGGCCCACCACACCGTCCAGCTGGCGTGGTTGGCCTCCGGCAGCAGCGTCAGGATGACGACGACCGCCACCACATATCCGGGCATGATGCGCACCAGCCGCGAACGCAGGTAATGCCCGGTAGGCGGGCGGTGACGCAGTCCGCGGGCCGCGGCGGCGTGCCCACGCCACAGCAGGAAGCCCGAGAGCGCGAAGAACACCGCGACGGCCAGGTCGAAGCGGTGCAACAGGCGTCCGACCACGGCGCCGGTGGTGCCGGTCTGAAACGCGACGTGGGTGAGCACCACCCCCATGGCGGCGCACGCGCGCATGCCCTCCACGGCGGGCAGGAAGCCGCGGGTGCCCCCGACCCCCTCCGCATCCGTCGTCATGGGAGCCAGTGTGCGCCGGACACGGGTAGTTCGCGAAAGTGGGTACACCTGGCCTGCGGTGGCGACCTCCTAATGAACCGGTGCCTTGGGCTGGGCTGTTAGGGTCGAACCCGGTTTGCTTCGCCGTCAGGCGGGGTGCGGCACGATCGGCAGTGAGGAGGCCACGGCAGCGTGAATCGCGCAGGCATGGTGCGTATCGCGGCATTCGGCATCATCGGGCTCGGAGCCGCCCTCCTGATCGCCGCGTTGCTGTTGACGACCTACACCTCCGGCAAGATCAAGAAGATCCCGCTGAACATCGACGAGACTCTCACCAGCGACGGCACGGGTAGTGCGCTGGACCCGGCGTCGCTGTTGGGTGAGAAGTTCATCGTCGACAAGAACGTCCCGCTGGTCTCCCAGCAGCAGATCACCGTCGAATCGCCGGCCAACGCCGATGTGGTGACGCTGCAGGCCGGCACCAGTGTGCGGCGCAGCGACAAGCAACAGGACAACGGACTGCTGCTGGCCATGGTCGACACCGTGACGGTCAACCGCAGCACGGCGATGGCGGTGTCCGACGACACCCATCCCGGCGGGTCGGTGCAGAAGCCGCGCAGCATCGAGGACAACAAGCCGCCGACCAACATCGCGCTGCCCCATGACGGCCTGGCCTACCGGTTCCCGTTCGGCACCGAGAAGAAGACGTATCCGTACTTCGACCCGATCGCGCAGAAGGCGTTCGACGCCAACTACGACGGCCAGGAAGACGTCAACGGACTGACCACCTACCGGTTCACCCAGAACGTCGGTTACGACGCCGACGGCAAGCTGGTCGATCCGATCAAGTACGCCTCGCTCTACGACAAGAACGAGGACGGCGAGGTGACCGCGCGGGCCGAGCTGTGGGGTCTGCCCGGGCCGCCGGAGGAGCCGGTCACCATGACCCGCTACTACGCCGCGCAGCGCACCTTCTGGGTCGACCCGGTGACCGGTGTCATCGTCAAGTCCACCGAGCACGCCAACCACTACTACGCCCGCGACGCGCTGCGCCCTGAGATGGAACTGGCCGACTACAAGGTCACCTCCACCGAGCAGACGATCGAGTCCCGGGTGGCCTCCGCCCGCGACGAGCGCGACCGCGTGGGACTGTGGTCGCGGGTGTTGCCGATCAGCTTCACCGCCGCCGGTCTGGTGGCACTCGTCGGCGGGGCGCTGCTGGGCACGTTCAGCCTGCGCGCCGAGTCGGCGCTGATCGATCCCGGTCTGGACACCGCCGACCACGGCTTCTTCGGCAAGGACGAAACCGGACCGATGCCGGCCGCCGAGGCGGCCACCGAGAAGCTGCCCGCGGCCAGACCGGACCTGGAGCCTCCGCCGCCGCAGCGGTGAGCACTTCCGTGACCCAGCCGCGCCGGGCCGTCCGGTGGGTGGTGCCGGGGTATGCACTCCTGTTGGCCATCACGGTCACCGCGCCGCTGCTGGCGCCCGGCTATCTGTTGTTGCGCGATGCGGTGTCCACGCCGCGGTCGTATTTCTCCGATGCGGCGCTGGGGCTGTCCGAATCGGCGCCCCGCGCACTCCCCCAGGACTTCCTGATCGCCGCACTGACGCCGGTGTTCGACGGCGGCGTGCTGGTGAAGGCGCTGCTGATCGCCGGGATTTTCCTGGCCGGGTGGGGAGCCGGACGGTTGGCCGCGGAGTTGGTGCCGGATGCCGGCATGCCGGGGCAGCTGGTGGCGGCGACGCTCGCGGTGTGGAATCCCTACGTCGCGGAGCGGCTGCTCCAAGGGCACTGGAGCCTGCTGGTCGGCTACGGCTGCCTGCCGTGGGTGGCCGCCGCGGTGATTCGGGTGCGGGCTGAGGCGACCGTGGCCCGGTGGGCGGCGGTGGTGTTCTGGATCGCGCTGGCCGGGCTGACGCCGACCGGGCTGTTGCTGGCCGCCGTGGTGGCGCTGGCGTGCGTCGCGGTTCCCGGGACGGGGGCGTCGCGGCCATGGTGCGCGGCCGGGGTGCTGACGACCGCTGTGCTCGCGGCGTCACCGTGGCTGATGGCGTCGGTATTGGGGGACGGGCTCGGCTCGTCCCCGTCCCCGGGTGTGACGGCGTTCGCGGCTCGGGCGGAACCGGGCCTGGGTACCCTCGGCAGCCTGGCCGGGCTCGGCGGGATCTGGAACGCTGAGGCCGTTCCCTCCTCTCGCACAATGCTTTTGGCGCTGCCGGCGACTCTGGTGCTAGTGGGCGTGGTGGCCATCGGGTTGCCTGCGGTGCTGCGCCGCCGGTCCGTGCTGCCGCTGCTGGTGCTCGCCGCGATCGGCGTGCTGCTGCCCGCCGCGGCGGCCACCGGACCGGGGCTGGCGGTGCTGCGCGACGTGGTGGAGGCCGTTCCCGCGGTCGGGATCCTGCGCGACGGGCAGAAGTGGGTGGCACTGGCGATGCCCGGCTATGCGGTCGCCGCCGCGGCGGCGGTGGTGACGTTGCGTGGCCGGCTCCGGCCCGGCGCCACCGCGGTGGCGGCTGTCGTGGCGCTCATCGCCGTGCTGCCCGATCTGGCTTTCGGCGTCTGGGGCCAGGTCACACCGGTGCGCTATCCGCAGGGCTGGGCGACGGTGGCCCGCCTGATCGACGCCGACCCGGCCGACGTCGCGGTGCTGCCCACCGACAGCATGCGCCAATTCGCCTGGGCCGGTGCGGCACCGGTGCTCGATCCGTTGCCGCGATGGGTGCGCGCCGAGGTGCTGGCCACCGGCGACCTCACCATCTCCGGGCACACCGTGCCCGGTGAGGGCGGCCACGCCCGCGATGTGCAGCGGATGCTGCTGGCCGGCGGCTCCCCCGAGGCACTCGCCGACGCCGGGGTGGGCTGGGTGGTGGTCGAATCGGGCAGCGCAGGCACGATCGGCAACGCGCAGCGGACCTTGGCGCAGCTGCCGGTGGTCTACCGCGACGGTGAGCTCGCGCTGTACCGCGTCGGGGGCACGAGCGTCGGCGCGAGACCCGGAGCGCGGGTCGCAGTGTTCGCAGCCCACCTGGTGTGGCTGCTGACGCTCGGTGCCGCCGGGGCGGTGGCTCTGTTCAGCGCGGCGCGCCGGCGTCGCAGGTCAAGTTCGGCGACCCCCGACGCGGCGCCCTGATCGCCCGTATCGTATTCGAGGACAAAGCGATTCGCGGCGCGGGAACGAGGATGACGGAGAGTATGGCTGGACTTGACGACGAGGTTCTTTCCCGCCCTGAAGATCTCGACCAGGGTCGGATGCGGATCCTCGATGCGAAAGCGGTCAACCTGGACGGGTTCAGCGTGGCCGACCCGACCCTTGGCCTGGCCGCGATGCACAGCCCGCACGATCCGGCACCGTCTCTGGTGGTGCGCGACGGTGTCGTGGTCGAGCTGGACGGAAAATCCGCGAGCGACTTCGACGTCATCGACGAGTACATCGCCCGGCACGGTATCGACCTGGAGACGGCCGGTGAGGCGATGGGGCTCGACGACGTCGCGCTGGCCAGGATGGCCGTCGACGTCAATGTGCCCCGCTCCGAGGTGGTGCGCCTGATCGGCGGGACCACTCCGGCGAAGCTGGCCCGAGTGGTCGCGGTGATGACGCCCGTCGAGATGCAGATGGCGATGGCCAAGATGCGCGCCAGGCGCACCCCGAGTAATCAGGCGCACGTCACCAACCAGCTCGACGATCCGCTGCTGATCGCCGCCGATGCGGCCAGCGCGGTGGCCTACGGCTTTCGGGAAGTCGAGACGACGGTGCCGGTGCTCGGCGATGCCCCGTCGAATGCCGTCGCGCTGTTGATCGGGAGCCAGGTGGGTGTTCCAGGGGCACTCGCTCAGTGTTCGATCGAAGAAGCGTTGGAGCTGCGGCTGGGCCTGCGCGGCCTGACCAGTTACGCCGAAACCATCTCGATCTACGGGACGGAGCAGGTGTTCGTCGACGGTGACGACACCCCGTTCTCGAAGGCCATTCTCACCTCGGCCTATGCCTCCCGCGGGCTAAAGATGCGGGTGACCAGCGGTGGCGGTGCCGAAGTTCTGATGGGTGCAGCCGAGAAGTGTTCGATCCTGTACCTGGAATCGCGGTGTGTGTCGCTGGCCCGCGCGCTCGGGTCGCAGGGCGTCCAGAACGGCGGGATCGACGGTGTCGGTGTGGTGGCGTCGGTCCCCGAGGGCATGAAGGAGCTGCTGGCCGAGAACCTGATGGTGATGCTGCGCGACCTCGAGTCCTGCGCAGGCAACGACAACCTGATCTCGGAGTCGGACATTCGTCGCAGCGCCCACACCCTGCCCGTCCTGCTCGCCGGGGCGGACTTCATCTTCTCCGGGTTCGGCTCGATCCCCCGCTACGACAACGCTTTTGCGCTGTCGAACTTCAACTCCGACGACATGGACGACTTCCTGGTGTTGCAGCGGGACTGGGGTGCCGACGGCGGACTGCGGACGGTATCGGCCGAGCACCTGGCACGAGTGCGTCGGCGTGCGGCCACCGCGGTGCAAGCGGTCTACCGGGATCTCGGCCTTGCCGACTACGACGATGCCCGCGTCGACGAAGTGGTGGTGGCCAACGGATCTCGCGACCTACCCGCCGGGCATCCCAAGATGGTCGCCGAGGCGGCTGCCGCCATCGAGGCTCGCCAGCTGACCGTCTTCGACGTCGTGGCCGCGCTGCACCGGACCGGCTTCGAACCGGAGGCCGAGTCGATCATGCGGCTGACCGCCGAACGATTGCGCGGCGACCAGCTCCAGACATCGGCCATCTTCGACCAGGACTTCAACGTACTGTCCAAACTCACCGATCCCAACGATTATGCCGGGCCGGGAACGGGTTACACCTTGTCCGAGCAGCGGCGAGCGGAGATCGACGACATCCGGCAAGCCCGGACGACGGCGGAGCTGACCGCCGATCAGGCCGACCACCACGGCCACATCACGTTCACCCCGGTCGAGACCGCCAGGCAGGGCAGCGATCCGCGCGAGGTGTGCATCGGTCTGTCGCCGGCACTGGGGCGCAGCGTGTGGCTGACCCTGTGCGGGCTGACCGTCGGTGAGGCCCTGCGTCAGATCGAAGCCGGGCTGGAAGAGGAGGGTTGCGTGGCACGGATGGTCCGGGTGCGATCGACCATCGACGTCGGGCTGATCGGATTGACCGCCGCCAAGCTGTCCGGATCCGGGATCGGAATCGGCCTGCAGGGCAAGGGCACTGCGCTGATCCATCGACGAGACCTGGCACCGCTGGCGAATCTCGAGCTGTTCAGTGTGGCGCCGTTGCTGGACGCGGACATGTACCGCCAGCTGGGCAAGAACGCCGCCCGCCACGCCAAGGGCATGGCGCCGGTACCGATCTTCACCGGCGGCACCGACGAGTCGATATCGGCGCGCTATCACGCCAGGGCGGTGGCGCTCGTCGCCCTGGAGCGCGAAGCATGCGAGCCGGGCGAATCACCCGTGACGGTCGAAGCGAGGCGGGCATGACCGAGGATCGTTTCACCGTGGCGGCCGCCGTCGACGGCAAGCTCACATTGGCGGATTTGCGGATGGAGCCTGCGGCACTGGTTCATCAGGCTGACGTCGCCGCGGCGGGCGGCAATCCGCAACTGGCCGAGAACTTCCTTCGCGCAGCCGAATTGGCAACGATGGGCGACGACGAGGTGATGAAGCTCTACGAGGCGCTGCGTCCGCACCGGTCGACGGCGCCGGAACTGGACGCACTCGTGACCGCCCTGGAGGCGCGCGGCGCGACCCGGTGTGCGGAGCTGGTGCGTCATGCCGCAACGGTCTACCAGCGCAGGGGTCTGCTGCGTTGAGCGTGGTGGCCGGAATCGACGTCGGAAACCACACCACCGAGATCGTCATCGCCCGGACTTCGTCTGGCTCAGTGGAACCGGTATGTCACGGTCAGGCACCGACCCGGGGGCGCAAAGGATCTCGGGATTCCCTGGCCGGCGCGGCAGCACTCCTGCACAAACTCGAGGTGCAGGCCGAGTGCACGGTCGACGAGGTGGTGCTGTCGGTATTGCGCCCGGTGGACACCGCCACCGCACCACTGCCACCACCGACACCCCCGCACTGCCCGGTGCGAAGCCTGCGCCGGCCAACCGCCAGCACGCCGGCCGGGACGGGATCAGCCGTGGGCGTGCACGTACCGCTTGCCGATGTCACCGGTCCTGCGGTGACCTGTCAGGCGATCGTATCGGTCAGCGCGACAGTCGATTTCGAGGTCGCGGCCCGGCAGATCAGCGAAGCCGTCGAGCGCGGATGGCACATCGCGGGGGTGATCGTCGAGCGCGACGAAGCCGTGCTGATCGCCAACCGGATACCCGCAGGCATCCCGGTTGTCGACGAAGTCGAACTCACCGGTTTGCGACCGGGCGCGCCGGTGGCGATCGAGGTGGTGGCGCAAGGGCGGTCGTATCGGGCGCTGGCCGACCCGCTCGCGCTGTCGGCGGCGTTGGGGGTGGCTCACGAACACATTCACCAGATCGCCGAATTCACCCGCGAATTGGCGGATTCACCGGCCATCGCGGTGACGCTGCGCGACGGCGAACCCGAGCCGCCGGCCGCCGACGACGACTATGCGGAATGCCGCGTCGACGGCGTCGTGCGGCGCTATTCGCCGGCCGAAGCCGAAAGCCTGCTGCGGGTCCGGCCGCCCGGCACCGTGGTGGCGGTGCGCCTGGCCGCCGTGGCCTCGGCCGCATCCCGAATCGCGGTCGACGACGCTTACTTCACCAGCCTGAAGGCCATCGATGACGGCGCGTGGCTGCGCCGCGGAGTCGCGGAGACCAGCGGCACGGTGGTCGCGCTGCTGGCCGCTGACGAGGTGGCCGACGCCGCCGCCACCCTGGCGGAGTTGTGCGGACGCCCGGCCCGGACCATCGCGTCGGAACCCCGGGCGGCAGCGCGCGGTGCACACACCACCCCCATCTACCGCCGGGGTCGATCGTCTGCGATATCGGCGGCGGCACCATCGACCTCATCGGCGCAAACCAGGAAGTGGTCGCCGCCGGTGCCGGCGAGGCCATCACCACCGCGGTCGCGGCAACCCTCGGAGTGCCACGGGCACTGGCCGAGCAGGTCAAGCGTTCACCGGCAATCCGGGTGGAGGGGCCGCACATCGCTCACGAGGAGGACGGCCGTCGGGTGTTCCTGGACGCGCCTGCCCCGCCCGAAGCGATCGGCCGGTTGTGCACCCGTGGCAACGCCGGATTGGTCCCGTTCTCCAACCGGCTGGCCGCCGAGGAGTGGCGCAGTCTGCGGTTGGCGGTCAAGCAGCAGACCGTGGCCGCCAACATCGCGCGCTGCCTGAAAGCGTTCCAGCAGCCGCCCGTCGCACTGGTGCTGGCCGGCGGCGGAGCGCTGGACGACGAACTGTTGCGGACGGTCGGCGAGTCGCTGCGCTCCGTTCCGGTGGCCGTCGGCCGGGCCAACGTCGACGGCGTACACGGGCCGCGCTATGCCGTCGCCTCCGGCCTGGTGCATCTTCACGCCGAAAGCGCGTGAACTACGTCGCAAACATGTACCATCTGGTACATGTTGAGTTCGAGCAGTGTCGGGATCGAGGCACCTGCAGATCTGGTGTGGGACGTGTTCAGCGACGTCGAGCACTGGCCGGACTGGACCCCGTCGGTCACCCGGTTGCGCGGCCTGGACGGCGCACACCTTGCGGTCGGACGGCGCTTCGCGATCAAGCAACCACGGCTACCCAAGCTCGTCTGGACGGTCACCGACATCGAGCCGGGGGTGTCGTGGACCTGGGAGCAGCGCTCGCCCGGCGGGTTGACGTCCGCGCGACATGAGGTGACGCCGGCTGCAGGCGGCGCCGTGGTGCGCCAGGAACTCGCCCAACGCGGAATCGTCGGGTCTGTGGTCGGGGTACTGATGCGACGGATGACGCGCCGCTACCTGGCGATGGAGGCGCAGGGATTGAAGGCGCACAGCGAAGGACTGAAGAAGCTTCGTGGCTCGAACGCCTGACCTTCAGCGGCGGCGCCACCTGCTCGACGCCCTGGTCGACGAATGTGCCGCGAACGGCGTCGGCGGACGATCGCTGCGCGAGCTGGCCGATGCGGTGGGTACCAGTCACCGAATGCTGCTGCACCACTTCGGTTCCCGTGACGAGCTGTTGCTGTCCGTCGTCGACGAGGTGGAGCGGCGGCAGATGGATCTGATGCGCGAGCTGACCACCGACGGCGCGGGATTTGCCGCGATGTGGGATCACCTGCGCAGGCCCGAACTGCGCGCGCTCGAGCGGTTGTTCTTCGAGTGCTATGCGCGCGGGGCGCAGGGCGAGTCACCGTTCGCGACGATGCTGCCCGGCGCGGTCGATCGCTGGCTCACGGTGACACGGTCCGCGGACGACCCCGCTCTTGCCCGGCTCGGTCTGGCGGTGATGCGCGGCCTGCTGTTCGATCTGGCCGGGACCAACGACGACGCCGGTGTCGACGCGGCGGCCCAGCATTTCGTCGAGCTGCTCGGCTCACTCGAAAACACCTCGCGCTAATCGGCTTTGGTGGCCAACGGGCCTGAGCATCACCGAAATCGACGCCACGGTCGTTGTTTGGACACAATCGCAGCCCTGACGTCGATCTCGCGGCGGTTAGATGACGCCGCTGACCCGCCCGCCGGCGTGCACCGACTCCAGGACGGTGCGCATGGCGTCGGCGCTCTGCTGCCACGAGAAGTCCCGGCTGCGGGCCTTGGCCTTGGCGCCCAGCTCGTCACGCAGAACGTGGTCCGCCAGCAGGCGTTCCAGGCGATCCACCAGGTCGTCGTGATCGTCGGCCAGCACGCCGGTGACTCCGTCGATCACCGAATCGGTGAGGCCACCCGAGGATCGGTAGCCGATGGTCGGCACGCCGTGCTGGGCGGCCTCGATGACGGCAAGGCCCCAACCCTCCTTGCGCGACGGCAGCACGTGCACCCAGGACCGTTGCACGACAGCGTGTTTGGTGTGGTCGTCCACGTGGCCGTGGAAGGTGACCGCATCGGAGATGCCGAGGTGCTCGGCCCGTTCCACCAGGCGGTCGTGCCACCAGCCGCCGCCGACGATGTCCAGATGCAGGCCGTCGACGCGGGGTCGCAACGCCGCCACCGCATCCAGTGCGTCCTCAATCTGCTTGTGCGGCACCAGCCGTGACAGCACGACCACCCGGGGCGTCGAGGACCGTTGCGCGGTCAGGGTTTCCGGCGGCGCGTCGTCGAGACCGTTGCGCACCACGGCGATCCGTCCGGCGTCGACGCCGAGGTCGGACAGGTCGCGCGCCGAGGGCAGGGAGACGGTGACGTACTGGTTGTGCCGGTGCATGCGCGGCGACAGCCACGATTCGACCAGCCAGCCCAGCCTGCCGAAGAAGCGACCGGCCACCGGCCACTGTTCACGGTGGCAGTGGTGCACCAGGACGGCGACCCGCCGGCCGAAAGCGAGCCGGGCCAGGAAGGGCACCCCGTTCTGGGTGTCGATCACGACGTCGGGGCGCACGCGGCGCAGCGGCCCGAGGCCGAGCCGGGCGGCGACCATGGCCAGCCCCGCCCAGATGTACACGCTGTAGGGTCCGCCGCCGCGGCTGATCCGGACACCGTCGACGATCTCGCGACGGGGAGCGCCGCGGTAGCGGGCGGTGCGCAGGGTGACGTCCATGCCGGATTCGGCCAGCAGCGTGCCGATGCGCTGGACGTAGGTTTCGCTGCCGCCACCCTGCGGGTGGCCGGTGTCCCGCCAGCACAACAGCAGGACGGAGCGAACGGGTGTGGACATCAAAGCCAGCCTAGACCGCTGCTCGAATTTCACTTTTTGCAGCGTTGCACTCGAACTTTTCCCGCGAAACGTGAAATTCGACGCCTGACTAAGGTTGGCCCGATGGCCGTCACCGACCTGTTCGCCCGGCGTGCGACGCTGGGCCGATCGACCCGGCTGCTCAGTGAATTCCGCTACGAACAGTCCGACCCGGCCCGTTTCTACGGCGCCCTGGCCGCCGACACCGCGGACATGGTCACCGACCTGTGGCAGGCCGTCAACGGTCCGGTGGCCGGGCAGACCGTCGTCGACGTCGGCGGCGGACCGGGCTACTTCGCCACCGCGTTCACCCGATCCGGCTGGAACTACGTCGGCGTCGAACCGGATCCGAGCGAGATGCACGCCGCCGAGCACGTCCGGCAGGCCGGTCCGGGCTCGTTCGTCCGGGCCTCCGGGATGGCCCTGCCGTTCGCCGACGGCAGCGTCGACGTGTGTCTGTCGTCCAATGTCGCCGAGCACGTGGCGCGCCCATGGCAGCTCGGGGCGGAGATGCTGCGGGTGACCCGGCCCGGCGGACTGGCGATCCTGTCGTACACGGTCTGGCTGGGGCCGTTCGGCGGCCACGAGATGGGCCTGACGCACTATCTGGGCGGGGCCCGCGCCGCCGCCCGGTACACCCGCAAGCACGGCCACCCGCCGAAGAACAACTACGGGTCGTCGCTGTTCGCCGTGTCCGCGGCCGCAGGCCTGCGCTGGGCGGCCGGCACCGGAGCGCTGGTCGCGGCATTCCCGCGTTACCACCCGCGATGGGCATGGGGGCTGACCGGCCTGGCCGGCGTACGGGAGTTCCTGGTGAGCAACCTGGTGCTGGTGCTGCAGCCACCGATTCGCCCGAAATGAACAGGTTCTAGTTTCTGTCCTCAGTAGGTAGTGTGACGGTCATGACACAGAGCACGGCATTCAAAACTGAATGGGACAAGCTGTTCATTGGCGGCAAGTGGACCGAACCGTCCACCTCCGAGGTCATTGAAGTGCATTCCCCCGCCACCGGCGAACTGGTGGGCAAGGTGCCGCTGGCCGACAAGGCCGACGTCGACGCCGCCTGCGCCGCCGCCCGCAAGGCCTTCGATGAAGGCCCGTGGCCGAAGATGTCGCCCACCGAGCGCGGCGAGATCCTCGCCCGCGCCGTCAAGATCCTCGAAGAGCGCGCCGAGGAGTTCAAGTTCCTGCTGGCCGCCGAGACCGGCCAGCCGCCGACGATCGTCGACATGATGCAGTACGGCGCCGCGATGTCGTCGTTCCAGTACTTCGCCGGTGCCGCCGACAAGTTCACCTGGCGCGATTTCCGCGACGGTGTGTACGGCACCACGATGGTGCTGCGTGAGCCGATCGGCGTGGTCGCCGCCGTCACCGCGTGGAACGTCCCGTTCTTCCTAGCTGCCAACAAGCTCGGTCCCGCACTGCTGGCCGGCTGCACCATCGTCGTGAAGCCGGCCGCGGAGACCCCGCTGTCGCTGTTCGCGATGGCCGACGTCTTCGCCGAAGCCGGCCTGCCGGAGGGTGTGCTCTCGGTGGTGCCCGGTGGCCCCGAGACCGGCCGCGCCCTGACCTCCAACCCCGAGATCGACAAGTTCACCTTCACCGGGTCCAGTGGGGTCGGCAAGGAGATCGCCAAGATCGCCGCCGAGAAGCTCAAGCCGTGCACCTTGGAGCTGGGCGGCAAGTCGGCCGCGATCATCCTCGAGGACGCCGACCTGGACTCGACGCTGCCGATGCTGGTCTTCTCCGGACTGATGAACTGTGGGCAGGCCTGTGTCGGCCAGACCCGCATCCTGGCGCCGCGGTCGCGTTACGACGAGGTCGTCGAGAAGTTGTCCGCCGCCGTCGCGGCCATGCCGATCGGACTGCCCGACAACCCGGGCGCGATGATCGGCCCGCTGATCAGCGAGAAGCAGCGCGAGCGAGTCGAGGGCTACATCAAGAAGGGCGTCGAAGAAGGCGCCCGGCTGGTCACCGGCGGTGAGCGTCCCGAGGGGCTCGACGGCGGCTGGTTCGTGCAGCCGACGGTCTTCGCCGACGTCGACAACTCGATGACCATCGCGCAGGAGGAGATCTTCGGCCCCGTCCTGGCGGTGATCCCCTACGAGACCGAAGAGGACGCCGTCCGCATCGCGAACGACTCCGTCTACGGTCTGGCCGGTTCGGTCTACACCACCGACAACGACAAGGCGATGAAGATCGCCGCCCAGATCCGCACCGGCACTTACGCGGTCAACATGTACGCGTTCGATCCGGGTTCGCCGTTCGGCGGCTACAAGAACTCCGGCATCGGCCGGGAGAACGGGCCCGAGGGTATCGAGGCGTACACCCAGGCCAAGAGCGTGCTGCTGCCGTTCGGGTACACCCCCGAATAGTCTGCGCACACGAAGAAGCCCCGCACGCGCGAGCGTGTCGGGGCTTTTTCGTGTCAGCTCAGAAGAGCGCGCGGACGATCATCTCGGCGACGGCGGCGGGCTTGTCGACACCGTCGATCTCGATGGTGTGCTTGACGGTCAGGTTGACAGTGTTGTCGTCGACCTTGTCGGCGCCGACGAGTTCCGAGCGCACCCGGATGCTGCTGTCCACCGGGACGGCCGCCACGAACCGGACCTTGTTGAGTCCGTAGTTGATCGCCATCTTGGCGTTCTCGATGCGGAAGTTGTCCTTGGACAATGCGGGGACCAGCGACAGCGTCAGGAACCCGTGCGCAATCGGTGTGCCGTAAGGACTTTCGGCCTTGGCCTTCTCCACATCCACGTGGATCCACTGATGATCCCCGGTCGCGTCGGCGAAGTCATTGATGCGCTTCTGATCGATCTGCAGCCACTCGCTGACGCCGAGCTCCTCGCCGACAGCGGACGCCGCGTCGTCGATGGACGTGATCACCTTCATGGGGTCCCTTCCCTTTTTCAATTCTGAATTCAATTCAGGCCGGTTACCCCGCCATCTTGACCGACGCCTAGAACGCCTCTTCGGGCAGGTCCATGATCGCCAGGTCGATCGACTCCGCGACCTTGCGCTCGGCGCCCAGCCGCGGCAGCACGTTGCCGGCGAAGAACTTCGCAACCGCCACCTTGCCGCGGTAGAAATCCTGCTCGCGCGGATCCGGGTCACCGTCGAGTGCATGCAACGCGATCTCGGCCTGGCGCAACAGGAACCAGCCGATCAGCAGGTCGCCGACGGCGAGGAGGAAGCCGACCGATTCGAGTCCTACCCGGTAGAGCTCGCGGGCATCCTCCTGCGCCCCCAGCAGATAGCCGGTCATCACGGTCGCGATGGCGCGCACGTTGTCCAGCGCGTCGGCCAGCGATGCCCGGGCGGCGGCCAGCTCGGGTCGCGGGTCGGGGCTGTCGATGAACTTCTCGATCTGGGTGACGACGTGGCCCAGCGCGCCACCCTGGTCCCGGGCGATCTTGCGGAAGAAGAAATCCTGGGCCTGGATCGCGGTGGTGCCCTCATACAGCGAGTCGATCTTGGCGTCGCGGATGTACTGCTCGATCGGGTAGTCCTGCAAGAAGCCCGACCCGCCGAAGGTCTGCAGGGACTCGGTCAGGCACTGGTAGGCGCGTTCGGATCCGACACCCTTGACGATCGGCAACAGCAGATCGTTGACCCGCTCGGCCATCGAGGCATCGGCACCCGAAACGATCTGTGCCACTGCGGGATCCTGATGCGCCGCGGTGTAGAGGTAGAGCGCGCGCAGACCTTCGGAGTACGCCTTCTGCGTCATCAGGGCACGCCGAACATCGGGGTGGTGGATGATCGTCACCCGAGGTGCCGTCTTGTCGGTCATCTGGGTCAGGTCGGCGCCCTGCACCCTGGTCTTGGCATACTCCAGCGCGTTGAGGTAACCGGTGGACAGTGTCGCAATCGCCTTGGTGCCCACGAACATTCGCGCGTACTCGATGACCTTGAACATCTGGGCGATGCCGTTGTGGACATCGCCCACCAGCCAGCCGACCGCCGGCTTTCCATGCAATCCCAGGCTGAGTTCGGTTGTGGCCGAGGCCTTCAGACCCATCTTGTGTTCGAGGTTGGTGACGAACGCGCCGTTGCGTTCGCCCGGCTCGCCGGTCTCCGGGTCGAGCAGGAACTTGGGCACCACGAACAGGCTCAGACCTTTGGTGCCGGGTCCGGCTCCGTCGGGGCGGGCCAGCACCAGATGAAGGATGTTCTCGAAGTAATCGCCGGCGTCGCCGTTGGTGATGAAGCGTTTGACGCCCTCGATGTGCCAGGTGCCGTCACCGGCGTCGACCGCCTTGGTGCGACCGGCGCCGACATCGGAGCCGGCATCCGGCTCGGTGAGCACCATGGTGGCGCACCAGTTGCGTTCGGCCGCCAGGGCGGCCCAGTGCCGCTGCTGCTCGTTGCCGATGTGGAACAAGATGTTGGCCATGATCGGCCCGGCCATGTACATGAACACCGCGGGATTGGCCCCGAGCACGAGCTCGTCGATCGCCCAGGTCACCATCGCCGGCGCCGGGACGCCACCGACCTCTTCGGAGAGCCCGATGCGGAACCACTCCCCCTGCTGCCAGGCCCGCATCGATTTGGAGAACGGCTCGGGCAAGGACACCGCATGGGTGCCGGGGTCGAACGTGGGCGGATGACGGTCGGTTTCGGCGAACGATTCGGCGACCGGCCCCTCAGCCAGGCGGGATGCCTCGGACAGCATCTCCCGGACCGAATCCCCGTCGAGGTCGGGGTAGGCATCGAGCGCCTTCTCCAAGTCGAGGAACTCGAAGAGGTTGAACTCGAGGTCGCGGACATTGCTCTTGTAGTGGCTCATCGGCGTGCGTCCTCCCCATCGGCGGCTGAGCCCGAGCCTAGCTCGGTTCACCTGCGCTGATCAGGGTGTTCAGGCACTGCCCAGAAATATGGTCCGGACCATATAAGTGCACGTCGGCATGCTTGGCGGCTGGGTCTGATGTGGGCGTTTGCCTGCTGTTAACGTGGGCGTCAGCCTCCATGTTGCACTCACCGCGTTCTTATCTTATGGTCGTAAGCATAGTTATGGAGCTGGTCTCCAGACCTGCCCCCGCAAGGAGAGAGAAATGTGGCTGATCGAGCTGAACATCGCCGGCCACCGGTTCACGCGCGAGGTACCCGACAAGCGCCGTCCGCTGTTCGGTCGCGGAGCTCGGGCGCTGGCGTGGCGGGGTAGCCATATCCGTCAAACCCCCGCCGCCTGAATGACCCGGACACCGCCAACCGATCGAAAAAGCCGCGGCTCCACCCGCACCAAGATGCTGGTGAGTGCCGCCGAGGTGCTGCGGGAACGCGGCGCGGCCGGGGTGACGATCGACGAGGTGCTGGCCCGCAGCGGTGCGCCGCGCGGTTCGGTCTATCACCATTTCCCCGAGGGGCGGAGCCAGATCCTGCGTGAGGCACTGGAATACGCCGGCTACGCGATCACGACCGCCATCGACGAGGCCGCCTGTGAGAACGCCGGGGTGCTGCTGCGCCGCTACGTACAGCTCTGGGAAGACGCCCTCATCACCAGCGATTACACCGCCGGATGTCCGGTGCTGGCCGCCGCCATCGGATCCGGCGAGGACGAACAACAGCTCACCGCAGTCGCCGGTGAGATCTTCAGCCGCTGGCGCGAGGCATCCAAGCAGGCCTACCTACGGGAAGGCTTCGACGCCGCCGACGCCAGTGCACTGGCCGACACCACCCTGTCCGCGATGGAGGGTGCGGTCGTGCTGTGCCGCTCGGTGCGCAGCCTGCAGCCCCTTCATGACGTCGCCGCCCAGATGGAATTCCTGATCAAGGCAAAGGAATTCGTGACGAAGTTCGGCGTGCCGACACTGAACCCCTGAAATGGCCAACGGGCACAGCCGAAATGGCTGTGCCCGTTGGTTTCCAATCGATCAGGGGTGATTGGTCCCGTTGGTTCCGGCCGTGCCCGGGGTTCCATTGGCCTGCGCATCGCCACCGTTGGTACCGGCCGTGCCCACGCCCAGGACTCCCGAGGCATTGCCGCCGTTGCCACCGTTACCGCCGACGCCGCCGATTCCGGTGCCACCGGTGCCGCTGTTGGTGCCCTTGCCGCCTGCGCCGCCGTTGCCGCCCGCGTTGACCCCGTTCGTCGACGTCTGGCCGCCGGACAGCTGGAAGGTGCTGTTGCCGCCGGTGCCGCCGACGCCGCCGGCCGCCGCGTTCGTGCCGGTGCCGTTGGCTCCGCCGTCACCACCGTTACCGCCGGTCGATGTGCCGTTGACGATCGCGGTGCCTGCGGCGGCCGCATCGGCCGCATCGAGCTTGGCGAACCCACCGTCACCACCGAGAGCGCCCTTGGTGGCACCGCCATTGCCTGCGATCGCCGAGCCGCCGGTGATCGTGCCGTTGAGACCGATGACCTCCGAGAAACCACCGTCGCCGCCGGCCTTGCCGCTGACGCTGGACGCACCGCCGTTGCCGCCGGTGGACGTGATGCCGATCGCGGAGCCGATGAGACCCGCAGCCGTGACCGAGGAGTCACCACCCGCACCGCCGGCACCACCGGCGCTGGCTGCCCCACCATTGCCGCCGATGGAGAAACCGTTCACCACACCGGAGTTGGTCCCGACAATGCCTGCTTGCAGCTGGGCCGAACCGCCGGCGCCGCCAACGCTGCCCGCGCCGGTGGCGTCACCGCCGCTGCCGCCCTTCGCGCTTCCGGACGCGGTGCCGTTCGGGCCGGACTGGATTCCCGCGGCACCGCCGGCACCACCCTGGGCAGCCCCGGTACCGCTCTTGCCGCCGGCACCGCCGGTCGCGGTACCGCTGGCCGAACTCAGCGCGCCGTCCGCGACGATGCTGGCGCCACCGCCCTTGCCGCCCGCGACTCCCGCCACGGTCGTCGCGTCGCCGCCCGCGCCGCCCGCACCGCCGATGGCAGTACCGGCAGCCGCGCCACCATTGACGCCCTCGACGTGGGCGCCGCCACCGCCGCCGCCGCCACCACCACCGAGGCCGGCCGCAGCCGCGGTGCCCGCGGCGCCCTTGCCGCCCGAACCGCCCTTGCCGCCGGTGGCTCCGACGCCGTCACTCGCACCGGCGCCGCCGGCGCCGCCGACGCCGCCTGTGCCGAATGCCGCACCAGCAGTGCCCGTTCCGCCCTTACCGCCGGTGCCGCCGTTGCCGCCGGCCTGCGTCGACCCGTCGGCCAAGACGCCCTTGCCTGCACCACCTGCACCGCCCGTGCCGCCGGTACCGCCGACGCCGCCGCTGCCGGTCGCGCCACTCGAACCGAAGATGAAGAGGAATCCGCCCGCGCCGCCTGCGCCGCCGACACCGCCGACACCGCCTTCGCCGCCGCCGCCACCGTTACCGGCTGCGCTGACGCCATCCACGCCGTCAACACCTGTGCCGCCGGTGCCACCGGTGCCACCCTTACCACCGGCACCGCCGCCGCCGCCGGATCCGAAGATCATGCTGCCCTTGCCGCCTGCGCCGCCGTTACCGCCGGCCTCACCCTTGCCGCCCGTAGCGCCGGTGCCGCCGGTCGTTCCGGTCACGCCGGATCCGCCCGCGCCACCGAAACCGCCACTGCCGCTGACGGACAGGCCACCGACGCTGCCACCGTCACCACCGTCGGCTCCGCTGCCGGCCAGACCCGCACCGCCGTCGCCACCGCTGCCGGTGATCAGGCCACCGGCACCGCCCTTGCCGCCCTTGCCGCCGTTGACGGTGGCCACGCCCGCTCCGCCGTTACCGCCGGTGCCGAACCAGCCGGCCGCGCCGCCGTTGCCACCGTTGAAACCATTGCCGCCGGTACCGAACAGACCTGCGTTACCGCCGTTGCACGCAGTGGTGCCGGTGCATGAGGTCGAGGTGTAGCTGTAGCCGTTTCCGAAGAGGAGGCCGGCGTTGGGGTGGTCGGCGGTGCCGTTGCCGACGTACATCCGGATGAAATCGGTGATCGGGTTGCCCGCCAGCGCAGCCATCGCGGCCGCTCCGGGCGACGACACACCGGCCACCTTGGCAGCGGGCGCCGTTGACTTGGCTGGGGCGCTGGGGGAATCGGTCGCGGGCGTTGCGGCGGCCGGGGCCTGGTCCTTGACCGCGGGGGTCGAGTCGGAACCGCCCGCCGACGCCGACGGCTTGGCAACACGGTGCCGGGGGCGCTACGCGCAGTGCCTGCCTTCGAGGAAGGCTTGGTCGACGAGTCGTCGTTGGCGTGCGACGAGCCGGTCGAGGAACGGCCCGAACCCGAACCGCCGGAGCCGCCCGCACCGCCGGTATCCGCTGCGGCAACCGGCAGCGCAGCCGATGCCGCACCGACGCCCAGAGCAACCGCCAGCACGCCGACCCGGCCCACCCAACGGGCGTAGCTGGACGTGGTTGCCTCGGTGTGGTCGGTGCTTTGCGACAAAGTGCGCACGGTCATCTCATTCCTCGCCCGTTTCATGCGAGAACCCCGTGCCCCCGCCCGTTACAGGGAAGTTACCGAACCCTCAGCGATGCAGGAGGTATTTCGGAGTTTTGCCCGCAGATGGGCGTTTCTCGGCACGGCCGCCATCTCGGCCCAATGCTCGGCAGCGAAATGTTTCGCCCCGCGCTCACCCCGAATTCAGCTGCCGATCACCATGAATTCGCGATCGCATCGCCGGTGTGCGGACCTGCCTGCGCGGCGCGACGGACGATGGTGCTGGAATACGAGGGTGACGACGCCCGAGCGAACCACCGGTATGCAGGACCCGGAGACTCCGGAGAGTGTCATCACCCGGTTCGGCATCGAGACGCTCGACGAGAACTTCACCGAGTTCACGGTGGTGGCCTCGATGCCGGTGGGCCGGTTGACCAACCCGTTCACCGGGATGCCGACGATTGGTCCGCTGGCCATCCTGGTCGACGATGTCGGCGGACGGGCCAACTTCTATCGCCGCGGCGCCGGCCAATGGACGGTGTCGAGCGAGCTCTCCGTCGAACTCAGCCCAGACGGGATCGACAGCTTGCAGGCCGCGCCGGACGAACCCGTCGTGGCGAGCAGTCGCCCGCTGGGACCGCACGGGGCGACGCTGCTGGCCATCTGCACGTTGAGCCACCGCGGCAGCACGATCGGCGGCGGCACCGTGCGCACGGTCGCCATCAGCGGCGGTCCCGACGCACCCATCCAGCGCGGACCGGACAGCCTGGCGCGCACACCGCAGACGACGCTGGCGCAGTTGATGTCCGCCGACCCACGGCCGGCCGAGGACGGCACCTACCGGCTGGACCAGCGGCCGGATCCGATCATCAACAACCTGATCGGGATCGTGCACGGTGGGGTCAGCAGCGCCGGATTGGAACTCGCGGCCTCCGCGGCGATCAACCACGAGCAGGCCGAACCGCTGCGCACCGCATCGTTGCGGGTGAACTTCCTGCGCCCGTTCTTCGCCGGCGACCAATCCCGGTACGAGGGAACCGCACTGCGGGTCGGACGCAATTCCGCGGTCGGCGACGCCCAGGCCATCGGTGACGACGGCAAGGTGGCAATCCTGGCGCGCGTCACGGGATACCGGTGAGCACCATGACCGACGACTTCGCGACGCTGTGCGCGAACGAGCCCGAGCTGGCCGCCTTGCGGGCCTCGATCCGGGCGTTCCTGGCTGCCGACCGTGACGAATTCGGTTGGCAGCCAGCCGTAGACGCGTGGCTGTCGAGCTGGGACGAGGCGTTCAGCGCCCGCCTGGGCGCGGCGGGATTCCTCGGCCTGACCATTCCGCGCGAGTACGGCGGGCAGGGACTGAGCCACCTGCATCGCTATGTCGTGACCGAAGAGCTGCTGGCCGTCGGTGCACCGGTGGCTGCACACTGGATCGCCGACCGTCAGGTCGCGCCCGGGCTGCTGGCCTACGGCTCCGAAGAGCAGCGGCAACGGTTACTACCCAAAATTGCTGCTGGGCAATACTTCTCCGCAATCGGCATGAGCGAGCCACAGGCCGGTTCCGACCTGGCCGCCTCGGCCGCCAAGGCGACCAAGACCGACGGCGGCTGGCTGCTGTCGGGCACCAAGGTGTGGACCAGCGGGGCGCACCTGGCCCATCAGATCGTGGTGCTGGCCCGCACCAGCCCGGTCGACCCCGACCGTCGTCACGCCGGCTTCAGCCAGTTCATCGTGCCCACCGCGCGATCGATTCCCGAGTCGCTGCGCTCCTGCCCTCCGAGCCACGCAATCACGATCAGTCCCATCGTGATCATGTCGGGCGAACACCATTTCAACGAGGTGACCTTCGACGAGGTGTTCATCAGCGACGACAACCTGCTCGGCGAGATCGGCAACGGCTGGCATCAGGTCACCGCCGAGCTGTCGTTCGAACGCAGTGGCCCAGAACGCATCCTGAGCACCGCTGCATTACTGACAGCACTGGTGCGGCTGCTGGCCGGCCAAGACCGTCTCGACGACCACGCCGCCGCGGCCGTCGGCGACCTGCTGGCCCGGGTGATCTCGTTGCGGCAGCTGTCGGTGTCGGTGGCCAGGGCGCTGGCCGCCGGGCAGTCACCGGTCAACGAGGCCGCCCTGGTCAAGGACCTGGGCACCCGCTTCGAGCAGGAGTCGGTGGAGTTGGCGGCCGACTTGTTCAGCTATGCCGCGACCGACTCGCCGGATCGCGACCGGGTGGCCGCGCTGCTGAATGTGGCACGGCTGCACTCGCCGCTGTTCACCCTGCGCGGCGGAACCAACGAGGTGCTGCGCGGTGTGGTGGCCCGCGGAATGGGGCTGAGATGACGCGGGCGTTGACCGGTGGGGTCTTCGTAACCACCAGCGGCACAGACGAATTGGTCGACCTGCGGCAGCTGGCGGGAGATATCGGTGCCCGCTCCTTCGAGGAGCGGATCGGCCGGCGCGGCCTGCCGGACGACTTCGACACCGCCGCGTGGGGGCATCTGCAGGACGCCGGCCTGACCCGCCTGACCGGTGATCCCGAATCGGGCGGTGGCCCAACGGAATCGGCGGTGGTTCTGCGGGCGCTGGCCCGACATGCGGTCACCGTACCGCTGGCTGAAACCGATGTGCTGGCCGCGTGGTTGGCCGCGAAAGCCGGGCTCGAAGTCCCCGCCGAGGGGCCCCTGACGATCGCCATCGGCCAGACCGGGACGACGACCCTCAGCGGCGTTCCGTATGCGGGTTCCGCCGATGCGGTGGTGGTGGCCTTACGCGATGGCGGCGCACTCGCGGTCGCGGTGACCGAGCCGGTGATTACCGAGACCGGGCACAACCTGGGTGGCGAACCGCGCGACACCATCGCCGTGCCGGCCGATGGGTTCGTCACCGTCGATGGCGCCGCCGACGAACTGGCGCGCCGCGGTGCCTGGGCACGATGCATCCAGGCACTCGGCGCGCTGGACGCCGCCGTCGAGTTCTCGGTGGCACACACCCGGGAGCGGGTGCAGTTCGGCCGTCCGTTGAGCGCGTTTCAGGCCGTTCAGCACACGCTGGCCTCGATGGCCGGCGAGGTCGAACGGGCGCGCGCAGCCACCGAGTTGGCCGTCGCCGCCGTCGCTGTGCACGGATTCGACAGCACCCAAGCCGATTACGCCGTCACTGTCGCCAAGGTGGTGTTGGGCCGGGTGGTGCCGAACGTGATCACCGCCGCCCATCAGCTGCACGGTGCGATCGGCGTGACGCTCGAACACCGGTTGTGGCTGGCCACTATGCGAGCCCGCAGCTGGATCGACGAGTTCGGTGACACCGCTTGGCACGCAAGGAAACTGGGCCGAATGGCGCTTGCTTCCGGCGGCGACCCGTGGGACTTCGTGGTCGGCGCGGTCTGACTCAGACCGGGACCACCGTGACCGTCCCGCCGAGCAGATTCGCGACGTAGATGTAGTGCCCGTCCGGGCTGACCGCGACATTGACCGGGGTGTTGCCCACGGTGACCGTCTTGATCACCGTCTTCGTCGCCGTGTTGATCACCGACACCGTGTTGTCCATCTGATTGGTCACGAACGCCACGCTGCCGTCGGGGCTGAGCGCCATGCCGGTCGGATACTGCCCGACCGGGATGGTCGCCGCCGTCGTGTAGTTGGCGGTGTTGATCACCGACACCGTATTGGCGGCGAAGTCGGCGATGTAGGCCAGGTGGCCGTCAGGGCTGAACGCGATGAACCCGGGCTCGGTGCTCAGCGGGAGGGTCTTGATCACCGTGTTGGTCGCGGTGTCGATCACAGACACGGTCTTGCCCTGCGTGCTGCCGACCCACACCCTGGTGCCGTCCGGACTCATCGCCACCCCCTGTGGACCGACCGCGGGAGCGGGCAGGGTGATCGTGGCCGTCACCTGGTTGGTGGCGGTGTTGAGCACCGACACCGTGTTCCCGGTTCCGTTGAGCCCGAAGTTCGTCACATACAGCTTGCCCGCCGCCGGAGTTCCGGCCGGTCCGATCGCGGCCAGCAAGGGATCGACGCCGACTGCGACCGGCGCACCGACTGTGTTGGCGGGCAGCGACACCGCCGTCACCGCACCAGTTGCGTTGACCACGTAGAAGCGCGAACCGGACGGGTCGAACACGACGCCGGCCGGTGTGCTGCCGACTCCGATGGTGGCAAGGACCTTGTTGGTCGAGGTGTTGATCAGCGACACCGTGCCGTCACCGCTGTTGGACACCACCGCGCGCGTGCCGTCGGGGCTGACGGCAATACCCAGCGGGCCGGTGCCGACGGTCACGGTCTGCTTGACCAGGGCCCACGGGTTGTTGACCACACCCGAGACGGTCTGGCTGGCGCGCTGCACACCGTTGATCGCGCTGACCTTCATCTTGACCGTCAGGCCATCGCTGGGCGCGCCGAGGACCGTCGACGTCAACGGCGTGAAAGTGAAACTGCCATCAGGGTTTACCGTCACCTTGCCGAGCTTGGGATCGACGGTGACCTGATACGACAGCGGCGCCCCGGCCGCGTTGGTCGACACGATCCGCCCGGTGACGACGCCGGTGAGCTGATCCGGAGCGCCGAGGCTCACCGCCTGGATCTTGGGGATGCCGGCGGGGTTGACGGTGTCCTCCAGCCACCGGGCCACCGAATACAGACCCTGCTGCCAGAGATTGCCCGGAGCCGGGGTCGGGGTGGTCTGGTTCATGCCGCCGAGGGCGACGAGCACCCTGACCGAACCGTCGCAGAGCACCTGCAGTGGCGTCTTGACCACCTTCGAGACTGCGACCTCGGCGGACGCGGTAGTGACCGGCGATGCCGCCGCCGCGGGCTTGTGCACCGCCGCCACCGGACGTGGCGCTGACGGCAGCGGCGCCTTGGCGGGCGTTCGGTGCGCCGTCACCTTGGGTCCTGCGTGCGGCGCCGCCGAACCCACCGACGTCTTCGCCGAACCGGCGGCATTCGCGTTGTCGGCGTGCGCCAGACCGGTCCCGCCGATCAGCGCCGCCGCCCCGATGCCCAGAGTCAACGCCCCGGCGCCCAACCAGACCACAGGCTCACAACGTTGGGCGGCAACCCGCTTGTTTTCCATGCGGTCAGTCATAGCTCCCCCAATTCCCTACCGATTCCAACCAACGTGGCTGGCGGCGGGGCCAAGGGGAATCGTGCGACTTATTTGTCGCACGCGTCAAGCACGGTAAGGCTCAGCTGCCCGTCCAGTTCGGGGCCCGCTTCTCGGCGAACGCGATCGCGCCTTCCTGGGCGTCCTTCGACCCGAACACCGGCATCATGATCTTCGCCTGCTTCTTCCACTGTTCCTCGGGCGACCAGCCGCGCGACTCGGTGATGATCCGCTTGGTGGCGGCCACGGCCAGCGGCCCGTTGACAGTGATGCGCTCGGCCAGCTCGATGGCCGCGTCGAGCGCGTGCCCCGGCTCGGCCAGCGCGTTGACCAGGCCCAGTTCGTGGGCGCGCACCGCGGACAGGTTCTCCCCGGTCAGCGCCAGCTCCATCGCGATCTGATACGGGATGCGCTGCGGCAGCCGCAGCAGTCCGCCGCCACCTGCCACCAGGCCACGCTTGACCTCCGGAATGCCGAACGCCGAATCGTTGGCCGCCACGATCAGGTCGGTGGCCAGCGCCAGTTCTGTCCCACCGGCCAGCGCGTACCCCTCGACCGCGGCGATCAGCGGCTTGAGCGGCGGGCGCTCGGTGAAGCCCAGGCCACGCCCTCGGCCACCACGTTCTCCCCGCGGGCGAACGCCTTGAGGTCCATGCCTGCGCAGAACGAACCGCCGGCTCCGGTCACGATGCCGACGGACAGGCCGGCGTCGTCGTCGAGCTCGTCCATCGCGGCGGCCAGACCATTGCTGACCGCGGCGTTCACCGCATTCTTGGCCTTCGGCCGGTTGATGGTGATGATCAGAATTCGGCCGCGGCGCTCGGTGAGGACGGCGGGCTCTTCGGTAACGGCGTTTTCAGTCACGTCCGGAATGGTAACTATCGAGGTACGGCGAGCGCGGACAGCCCGGTACCATCAAAACTAGAACACGTTCCAATTCCTAGGAGGATGCGTGAGCACCGACGACGCGACACCCGCCGAGACGGAGAAGTGGGACCCCGGTCTGGTCGAGAAGACCATGGGCGTGCTGCGCCCGTTCCTCAAGCTCTACCACCGCAGCGAGGTTCGCGGACTGGAGTCGTTCCCGCCCGGCGGCGCCCTGGTGGTGTCCAACCATTCCGGCGGCCTGTTCGCGATGGACGTGCCGGTGTTCGCCCTGGGGTTCTACGAACACTTCGGTTACGACCGGCCGGTCTACACCCTTAGCCACGACCTGGTGCTGACCGGTCCGACCGCCGGCTTCTTCAAGCGCAACGGTTTCATCCGGGCCAATCACGAGAACGCCGACGAGGCATTGCGCTCCGGTGGTGTGGTGGTGGTGTTCCCCGGCGGCGACTATGACGTCTACCGGCCGACGCTGGCCCAGAACAAGATCGACTTCGACGGCCGCACCGGGTACGTGAAGGCCGCCATCAATGCCGGAGTGCCGATCGTGCCCATGGTTTCGATCGGTGGTCAGGAAAGCCAGATCTTCCTGTCCCGCGGGACCGGTGTGGCCAAAGCGCTGCGGCTGGACAAGCTACTGCGGGCGAAGATCCTGCCGATCTCGGTCGGGTTCCCGTTCGGGCTGAGTGCGGTCATCCCGCTGAACGTGCCGCTGCCCACCAAGATCGTCACACGGGTGCTCGAGCCCATCCACATCACCGAGCAGTTCGGCGCGGACCCCGATATCGACGCCGTCGACGCCTACGTGCGCGGCGTCATGCAGGACGCCCTGGACGAGCTGGCCTCCCAGCGCCGGCTGCCGGTGATCGGCTGATGGACCTGCTGTCGAGGCTGACGTCCGTCGGCGACGCCGTCATCACGCTGGCCAAAGCCGGCTTCCTGACCCCGATGCGTCCGGACCGGACGGTCGCGATGGTGAACGCCGCGCGCGCCGAGGGGTTGTCGATCGCCACCGGGTTCGCGACGGCCGCAGCCCGCCGGCCCGACAGTCCCGGCCTGATCGACGAACTGGGCACCCTGACCTGGCGCGAACTCGACCAGCGGGCGCATGCCCTGGCCGCCGCGCTGCAGCAGCTGCCCGGCGGCACTCCCGAGGTGGTCGGCATCATGGCCCGCAACCACCGCGGGTTCGTCGAGTCGCTGATCGCGGCCACTCGCATCGGCGCCGACGTGCTGCTGCTCAACACCTCGTTCGCCGGCCCGGCGCTGGCCGAGGTGGTCAACCGCGAACACGCCGACGTCGTGATCTACGACGAGGAGTTCACCGAATCGGTGGACCGGGCGGTGGCCGACCGTCCGGACGCCGTCCGCATCCTGGCCTGGACCGACGAGCCGACTGACGCACTCACGGTCGAGAAGCTCATCGAAACGCACGTCGGCAAGAAAGCCACCTCGAGCGAGCGCAAGAGCAAGCTCATCCTGCTGACCTCCGGTACCACCGGAACTCCGAAGGGCGCCAAGCACTCCGGCGGCGGGGCAAGCAATCTCATCGCGATCCTGAGCCGCACTCCGTGGCGGCTGGGCGAGACCACGGTGGTGGTCGCCCCGATGTTCCACGCCTGGGGCTTCTCGCAGCTGGTGTTCGCCTCGGCGATGGCATGCACCGTGGTGACCCGGCGCAAGTTCGACCCGGAGGCGACGCTGGCCCTCGTCGACCAGTACAAAGCCACCGGACTGTGTGTGGTCCCGGTGATGTTCGACCGCATCATGGACCTTCCCGATGACGTCCGAAAGCGCTACAGCGGACGCACTCTGAGGTTCGCGGCCTGCTCGGGATCACGGATGCGGCCCGACGTCGTCACCAAGTTCATGGACGAGTTCGGCGACGTCATCTACAACAACTACAACGCCACCGAAGCGGGCATGATCGCCACCGCGACCCCGACCGATCTTCGGGCCGCACCCGATACGGCGGGCAAGCCGGCCGTGGGTACCGAGATCCGGATCTACGACGACGAGTTCAACACGGTTCCCACCGGGGAGGTCGGGCGGATCTTCGTGAAGAACTCCACCCAGTTCGACGGCTACACCTCGGGCAACACCAAGGACTTTCACGACGGCTTCATGTCGTCGGGTGACATCGGCCGCCTCGACGACGCGGGCCGGCTGTTCGTGGTGGGCCGCGACGACGAGATGATCGTCTCGGGCGGGGAGAACGTGTACCCGATCGAGGTGGAGAAGACGTTGGCCGCGCACGCGGAAGTGGCCGAAGCCACCGTGCTCGGTGTCGACGACGAACAGTTCGGCCAGCGACTGGTGGCGTTCGTGGTGCTCACCGACGGCGCGACCGCGAAGCCTGACGACCTGAAGGCGCATGTCCGGGAGAACTTGGCCAACTACAAGGTTCCGCGGGAGATCACCATCCTGAGCGAACTGCCACGCGGAAGCACTGGCAAAATCCTGCGTAATGAACTCATCGCTCACACGGCTGACGGCTGAGCTGCGGCGCCCGCGCCCCCTGGGTCGCGCGATCGTCGAAGTGGCCAATGCCGCCAACGGATTTCGCCCACTGGGGCGCCAGGGCTACAAGACGCTGGCGGTCTTCTCGTTCGGCTGGCCCACCTCGGAAGTGCCGATGCTCTATCTGGGCGGCTCCGTTCTCGACGCGGCGCGGCGCGGTCTGCGCGGCGACTTCCGCGGCAGGCGGGGTGTCGCGGCCCTCGCGCTGACGTCCGCGTCGTGGCTGTTCCTGCTGGCGATCCAGCGCCGCAACGTGACCACACCACGACCGGTGTTGCGTGACGCGCTGGTCGAGGGACTCGGCGCGGACTTCACCGACGTCCTGGAAACCTTGCCGAGCACACCGTCGCAGTCGGGGCGGCCCACCGCGTGGCGGACCACATGGTCGCGACGACGGTTCGTCGATAAGACCAGCACGATCAGCTACGGGCCGCACGGCCGCGCCAACCTGGCCGACGTGTGGCGCCACCGAGACCTCCCCCGCGAGGGTAAGGCGCCGGTGCTGCTCGAGGTTCCCGGTGGCGCATGGGCGATCGGCTGGCGCCGTCCCCAGGCCTACCCGTTGATGAGCCACCTCGCCGACCGCGGCTGGATCTGTGTGGCGATGAACTACCGGGTCAGCCCGGCGCACACCTGGCCGGACCACATTGTCGACGTCAAGCGCGCGCTGGCCTGGATCAAGGACAACATCGCCGACTACGGCGGCGACCCCAATTTCGTTGCCATCACCGGTGGTTCGGCCGGCGGGCATCTGGCGGCGCTGGCGGCCCTGACTCCCAACGACCCGGAGTACCAGCCGGGGTTCACCGACGCCGACACCTCGGTGGTGGCCGCCGTCCCGGTGTACGGCCGGTACGACTGGTACACCACGCACGGCAACGGCCGCCGCGAGTTCATCGGCTACCTCGAACGCCTGGTCGTCAAGCGGCAGTTCAGCAGGTTCCGTGAGATCTACACCGCCGCATCACCGATCCGCCGGTTGCGCCCGGATGCACCGCCGTTCTTCGTCTTGCACGGCGAGCACGACTCGGTGATCCCGGTCGACGAGGCGCGGGATTTCGTCGGCGAATTCCGCAAGGTATCGCAAGCGCCGGTGCTCTATGCCGAATTGCCCGGGGCGCAACACGCCTTCGACATCTTCTCCTCGCCGCGGGCACATCAGTCCGCGGAAGCGGTGGGACAGTTCCTGTCCTGGGTATACGCGAAGTGGATGAACAAGGGGGAGAATGCGTAATCACATCCGACGGGTTCGTGATGTCGGGCTGCGCCGATTGGTCATCGGGACCGCGCTACTGGTGGCGGTGATCTCGGCGAGTGTCGCGGGGTATCTCATCAGCCGGAACAACACCGGCCAGGAGAGCTACTTCGGCGACGCCACCAACCCGGACCGGGTCAACGTCACAGTTTGGATAACCAAGGTCGACCCTGTGACACAACAACTTTCGGTGACCGTCGTCGATGTGGCGCCGAGCGGAAGGGTGGCCGACCCGGACGGCAATTTCGCCCAGGACGTGACGCTGACGACCGCCGCGATCGGTAATTGGAAGGCCGACATCAAAACCGGTGACCCCGCACCCGACATCGAACAGAGGGTCAGTGTGGACGGCGCGGTCACCGACTATCCATTCGATCGCTACGCCGGACGGCTCGAAGTCCATGTCTACACCGCGGACGGAAACAACGTTCCGGTGGCCCTCACGGTGGTCAACACCGATCCGTTCTTCGGCCTGACCACCGCCGCGGGAACCTCCCAGAACGGCGGCGTGCTGGTGAATCTCGGCCTGCACCGCAGCATGCCCACGATGATCTTCGCGGTGTTCGTCATGGTGCTGATGCTGGGCCTGGCGCTCGGCGCGGTGGTGGCGGCTTTCTACGTCCTGCACTGGCGGCGCGGCTTGATCTTCCCGGCCTGCTCGATGATGGCCGCCATCCTGTTCGCATTGATCCCGCTGCGCAATGCGGTGCCCGGAAACCCGCCGATCGGTTCGATCATCGACTTCGGGTCGTTCTTCATCGCCGAAGCGGTGATCTCGATCGCGCTGATCTCCAGCATCGTCTGGGGCTTCCGCCACCAGCGAAAGATCGAGCTGGCCGAAAGCGCCCCCACCGAAGTGCTGGACGAGATCCCGTCCGAGGACACCTCGACGATGGCTGCGGAGCGCCCCTAGGCCTGCGCCATGGCGGTCTCCACGACCGCCAGCTCACCGGAAAGTCCTGCCGCCACCCGTATTTCGGAGAACGCCGCAAGCATCGCCTCAGTGACCTCGTGCGGGTCGCCGACGGTGATGCTGTCGGTGAGCACCGAGATGTTGAGCTGGTCGACGTAGCTCCACACGGTGATGTTCATTCCGCTGCCGGTGGTCAGCGGACCGACCGAGTAGATCTCGGTGACCAGCGCGCCGCCGACCCGGCCGTGTTCACGCGGGCCGGGCACATTGGAGATCGGAAGATTGAGCACCTTGTTCTGGCCGTCCTTGGTGGACAACCACTTGAACAGCGCTTGGGCCGGCGCCGGTGGCAGGTAGGTGGACCACCGGCTGATCAGCTCCGGCCCGATGAGCTGATGGCTCTCCTTGGCCAGTACGGCGGCGTCGTGGGTCTGCCGCACCCGCTCCAGTGGATCGGCGACGTCGACCGGGACGGCCACCATCATTCCGGTGAAGTAGTTGCCCGACACGCGATCCGGGTCGAAGTTGAAGCTCACCGGCACCGACGCGAGCAGCGGGTGATCGGCCACCCCGTCGTAACGCAGCAGCAGCGTGCGCAGAGCGCCCGCCGCGGTGGCCAGCACCATGTCGTTGATCGTGACGCCCAGGAGCTTGCTGGTCTCCTTGACTTCCGCGAGCGCCAAAGTTGCTGTGGCGAAACGTCGTTCGGGAGTGAGCATGTGGTTGAGGAAGGACGGCGGCGGGGTGAACGGCATGGTCAGCTCGGGCGACAGCTTCCGGTTGCTGCGGCGCACCCGTCCCATACCGTCGGCGGTGTACTTGATGACACTGGGCAGCTTGGCGATCTGCCGGAAATGGTCGGCGAACGCCGAGCGCACCAGCTCACCGCGCCGGGGTGAGGGATCGGTCGAGAAATCCTGGTCCGGGTCGGGACCGCTCTGCAGATCCATCCCGCGCGCCATCAGGTTCCCGGAGGCGACACCGTCGGCCAGCGCGTGGTGGATCTTGCCGACAACGGCGATGCGGCCGTTGGCAAGGCCTTCGATGAAGTACATCTCCCACAGGGGTCGGTCCCGGTCCAGCGGGGTGCTGGCGATCTCGCCGATCGCCTCATCGAGCTCGCGGCGCCCACCTGGTTCCTTCAGCCGCCACGGGCGGATGTGGTAGTCGAGGTCGACGTCGCAGTTCTCCCGCCACATCGGATGGTGAAACTTGAACGGGATGTCGATCAACTGGTAGCGGAACGGGTCGAGCTTGTAGAGCCTGCCCCGGATCACCTGACGGAACTCTTCGACACCGAAGGTGCGGTCACCGATGTCCTGCAGTTCGATGATCGCCACCTTGAGGGTGTGCATGTGCACATTGGGCGCCTCGCTGTACAACAGCACGGCATCCCAGCCACGCAATCTCTTCATCCGTGCGCCTCTCCGCCCCTGCCCCGTCCCGTTCGGGACGATACAGCCGAGTAGGTCTCAGATGACCTCTTTGGTGGACATCGCCGCGCGGTCGCGGTGAATCCGATTGAGGAACAGTCCGATTGCGGTGGACACCGACCCGGTGCGGGCACCGTCGGTCATGTCGAAACCGTGTCCGGCACCGGGCAGTTCGACATATCCGACCGGCGAGTGGGACACGCTGCGCAACCGCTCGACGAAGCTCTGGGCCTGCGCGACGGGAATCACGCTGTCACCGGAGCCGTGCACCACCAGGAACGGCGGCGCCTTGGGATGGACCCGCGCGATCGGTGAGGCCTTGCGGAACAGGTCGCCGTGCTTGCTCTGCTTCTTGTTGACCACCACGCGCTCGAGGAAGTCGACGAAGCGGGTGCGTTCCGGCGTCGAGCGGTCCTCCCAGTCGTACCGGCCGTAGATGCCCACGACGGCGTCGACGCCGGTGTCAGACCCTTCCGGCAGGTGCTCCTGGAACTCGGGATCGTCGACGGTGAGTCCGGCCAGCGCGGCCAGGTGGCCACCGGCCGAACACCCGGCGACGGCGACGAAGTCACGGTCTCCGCCGAACCGGTCGACATTGGCGCGAGCCCAGGCGATCGCGGCCTTGATGTCGTGGATGTGCTGCGGCCACGGGTGGTGCGGTGCGACGCGGTACTCCACGGACAGGCACACCCAGCCCTGCGCGGCCAGGTGCGACATCAGCGCATAGCCCTGCAGGATGCGGCTGCCGTGCACCCAGGCGCCGCCGGGGACGAACACGAGAACCGGTGCGGGCTCGGCGGGCAGGTCCTTGCGGCGCCAGACATCGAGAACCTGGGTCGGGTGATCGCCGTAGCGAACCGACGAACGGTACAGATGCTTGCGGTGCTCCAGGGCCCTGGCCACCGGCGGCTTGGTGTCGGGCGCCGGCCACTCGATCTGCAGGTCCTCGGGCAGCACCACACCCCGCAAACCCGCTTCGGCGACCTCCCGAGTGCTCTCCCGCTGGACCCGGCGCGCCCGGCCGGCATCGGCTGCCAGCCACGACTTGGCGGCCGCACCCAGGAGCTCGGGCATCTGCTTGGCGCCCCAGACACTCATGGCGCTCAGCGCACCCAGCGGTTCGAGATGCTTGCCGACCACGGGCAGCTGAGCGGAGGCCATGCTCATCGCCATCAAGTAGTCGGCCGGACCGGCCTGCATCAGCCAGCGGGCCGTCGTCCACGGTCTAACCGTCATGGCGCGAAGCGTACCCCGCTGGCACTTTCTGAAACGACAAATTCTTCGGAATGTTCACTGCTTTGCTGGCCGAATCGAGATTCAGTCGTGCCCAGTGGATCCCGCGGTGTCCGAGGGTTTGCCCGGACGTCAGTGTCCGGCGTTGCGCGCCAGCTCGATGGCGAACGAGTTCACGAAGTTGCCGGGGCCGGGATTGCCGCGGCCGCAGGACCCGTCGGAATCGCCCGGACGCTTGACCCACAGGAACGCGTCGATATGGCCGTTGCCGGTGTTGGTGGTGGGCTGGACGCCCAGCGCCCGGCCGCTCGGATTGCACCAGTACAGCTCGCCGTCGGCCGGCCCGTTGCCGTTGCGCGAGGTGTCGATGACGTACGGCTTTCCACCGGTCATGCCGGAAATCGCTTCGCCGTAACCGATTTCCTCATCGGTGGTGAAGAAGTTGGAGACGTTGAGGCTGAAGCCGCGGGCTTTCTCGATACCCACCTGGTTGAGCCGGTTGGCGATCTCGTCGGCGGGCAGCCACCGCGAGTGCCCGGCGTCGACGTACACGGCGGCGGCCGGATTGCGGGTGAGCGTGTCCACTCCGTAGCGGATCAGGTCGAAGCGTTCCTGACGCGCACTGCCGGACAGGCAGTCGGCCATGTCGAGGGCGTCCGGTTCCAGGATGATCGTCACCGGGCCGCCGCCGATCTGGGAGGCGACGCGGTCGATCCACCCGCGGTAGGCGTCCCCCGAACCGAACCCGCCTGCCGCGAAGCTGCCGCAGTCGCGGTTCGGCAGGGAGTAGATGGCCAGCATCGGCATGGCGCCCGCCGCCCAGGCCCCATTGAGATAGGTGCTCACCGCAGCGGCCGGGACCAGGTTGTCGATGAAGTAGGCCTGGGGGGTGTTGGCGATGTAGGCCAGTTCGGGGCTGTCCGGGTTGGCCTTCGAGGCCCGCATGGCCGCCGAGTTCGGGTCGACGTAGAAGGGCGATCCCCCGATGGGTGCCGCGTCGTCGGCCAGGCGAATCGGCCCGGTGTGGACCGGCGCGGTGCTGAGTACCAGCCCGGCGACGACGGCGAGGGTCAGAAACGGGGCGATCCACCGTGCGACGGCACCGGCAGCGAAGGACATCACCGAAGAAAAGCTAGTGGGCACCGGCGGCAAACGCCAACTGTCAGCCGCACCGAACGGCACTTCTTCCCTACACTCAGGTGACCCTGAAGGAGGCCGAGATGACCGAGGCCGCAGATGTGATTTACGCGGGCGACAATATCGTCACCATCGACGACCACAACCCGTCCGCGACCGCGTTGGCGGTTCGGGCCGGCCGGATCACCGCGGTGGGCGACCGGGACGACGTGGTGGCGGCGCACCAGGGGCCGGATACCCGAGTGGTCGACCTAGACGGTGCGACGTTGCTGCCGGGCTTTCTCGACCCGCACAGCCACTACATCAACTCCCTGACCGTCGCCAATCAGGTGAACGTCTTCGCGCCGCCGGCCGGGCCGGGCGCGGATGTCGAGGCAATCCTGAATTCCCTCAGGTCATTCCGGGACTCGAATCGTGTGCCGCCGGGCGAGATGATCGTCGCCTACGGTTACGACGACACCCTGATGCCCGGCGGGCGGACGCTGCACAAGGAAGACCTCGACATCGACTTCCCCGCCAATCCGGTACTGGTCGGGCATGTTTCGATGCACGGCGCGGTGCTCAACTCGGCGGCACTGCGGATGTTCGGTATCACCGCGGACACCGTCACCCCGGCAGGCGGGGTGATCGTCCGCAAGGAGGGCTCCACCGAACCGGACGGACTGGTGATGGAGACCGCGTTCTTACCGATCTTCGCGGCCATGCCCAAGCCGACACCGTCGCAGGAGATCGCCTGGAGCAAGGCGGGGCAGATGCTCTACGCCGCCGCGGGCATCACGACGGCGCATGAAGGCGCCACCCACGCCTCCGACGTGGAACTGATCTACCGGGCCGCCGAAGGCGGAGCGACCCTGATCGACGTGGTGGCCTATCCGTTCATCCTGGAACTCGACGAGGTGCTGCAACGTCACCCTCCGGAGACGTTCGGCAGCTATCACAACCGGGTCAAGCTCGGCGGGGTGAAAGTCACGCTGGACGGCTCACCGCAAGGCCGCACCGCATACTTCACGACGCCGTACCTGACCGATGGCCCCGACGGGCAGCACAACTGGTGCGGTGAGCTCGGGTTCTCCCAGGAGACCGTCAACGGCTGGTTCAAGAAGGTCTACGACCTCGGCCTACCGCTCGACATTCACGCCAACGGAGATGCGGCCATCGACGTCGCGCTCGCCGCCCATGAATTCGCGGGCGCCGACGATCTCGGCAAGGACCGTCTCACCGTCATGGTGCACTCGCAGTTCGTTCGTCGAGATCAACTGCGGCGCTACGTCGACTACCAGATCACCCCGTCGTTCTTCACCCCCCACACCTTCTACTTCGGCGACGCGCACGTCCGGTTGCGCGGCAAGACCCAGGCAGATTTCCTGTCCCCGATGCGCGCGGCGATCGACCTGGGGTTGCACCCCACCAACCACACCGACTTCGTTGTCACGCCGCTGGATCAGATGTTCGTGGTGTGGACCGCGGTGAACCGGATCTCGCGCAGCGGCGACACCATCGGCGCCGACCAGCGCGTCACCGCACTGGAGGCGTTGAAGGCCATCACGATCAACGCCGCACGTCAGTACCGCGAGGCGGATTCCAAGGGCTCGCTCGAGGTCGGCAAACTCGCCGATCTCGTTGTGCTGGATGACAATCCGCTGACGGTCGACCCCATGACCATCAAGGACATCAAGGTCGTCGAGACGATCAAGGAAGGTTCGACGGTCTACCGGGCCAATGTCACGGCGTGAGCAGGACCTTGACGACTTCCCCGACCGCGCCGCGACGGCGGCATAGCCGTCGGCGGCCTGCTCCAGCGGCAGGGTGGTGGTGAAGATGCCGTCGACGTCGAGGCGCCCGCTCTGCAGCAGCGGGATGAGTTCCGGCCAGGTCTGCTGAACCGGCGCGGTGGTCATCCGGAAGGTGAGGCTGCGCAGCAGGGCGGTGAGCGCCGGGAACGGGTACGGGTTGAGGTTGTGCACCCCGACCACCGACACCGTGCCGCCGGCGCGCACGGTGGCCAGCGAGTCGTCGATCGTCGTGTCGTTGCCGACGGCGTCGATCACCGAGTGCGCCCCGAGACCGCCGGTGGCCTCCATGACGGTCTGCGCCGCCGCCGGTTCGATCGCGATCGCACCGAGGCGGGCGGCCCGCTCCCGCCGTTCGGCGACCGGGTCGACGGCGTAAACCCTTGCCGCACCTTGGAACAGCGCGCTGCGCACCGCGCACAGTCCGACCGCACCCAGGCCGATGACCACCGCTGTGCCGCCGAGCGGGATGTCGGCACGCTTGGCGGCGATCCAGCCGGTGGACAGGTTGTCGGTGAGCAACAGGGCCTGCTCGGTGTCGATGCCCTCCGGCATCTTGAGCAGCTGGAAGTCGGCGGCCGGCACGGCCATCAGTTCGGCCTGCGCGCCGCCCAGCACCCCGGAGCCGAACACCTGCGGACCCGATGCGCACAGGATCGGATCCTTGGTCGCGCACCCGGTGCAGGCGCCGCAGCCGGCCACCGACGACACGATGACCTGGTCGCCGACCGTCACCGTGCGCACATCCGAGCCGACCTCGACGACCGTGCCGATGGCCTCGTGGCCCAGCGAGAGAGGCTGGAACAGCGGGTAGTCGCCCTCGTAGAAGTGCAGGTCCGAGCCGCAGATGGCGGCCGCCGTCACCTTGACGATCGCGCCGGTCGATCCTGGCAGCACCGGGTCGGGCCAGTCGTCGACCCGGACCGATCCCGGCGTGTCGATGAGCACCGCGCGCATGGTGTCCTCACTCTCCCTTTGTCACAACGAAGTTCGACCAGTCCGGGGTACGTACCGCATTCCAGTAGACCGGCAGACGCCACGGGCTCACGGTGTGGATCTCCCCATCCGGGTTCTTGAAGTACGAATGTTCGATCGACGGGTGCGCCCACACCATCAGGTTGATCTCATCCTGGTGCTTGCGATGCCACTCGTCGGTGGCCTCGGACGTCGGTTCGATTGTCTTCCAATCATTTTCGATGATGTCGGCCAGGCAGCTGTTGATATAGCGCATCTGCAGCTCGGAGTTGAAGATCAGGCTGCCGCCGTGCGCCAGGTGGTTACCCGGGCCGTACAACATGAAGAAGTTCGGGAACCCGGGCACGGTGATGCCCAGATAAGCGGCGGGCCGCTCACCCCAGGAGGCGCGCAGATCCACCCCGTCGCGGCCGGCGATCTGCATCGGGTAGAGCACCTCGGTGGCACGGAAACCGGTGGCGTAGACGATGACGTCGATATCGTGAGTCACCCCGTCGGCGGTCACAACACCGTGCGGCGTGATCCGCTCGATCGGAGTGCGCACCAAATCGACGTCGTCGCGGCGCAGGGTGGTGAGCCAGGTTCCGTTGTCCTGCAACGTACGTTTGCCGGTCGCCGGATAGTCGGGCAGCACCTTGGCCAAGAGATCCTGGTCGTCACCGACCTGGGTGGCGATCCAATCGGTGAACATCAGGCGGGCCATCGCGTTGATCTCGCTGACCGCGTAGTTCGGGTCGTCGGGGTGGACGTAGTCCGGGTCCGAGCGGGCCGCCTCCAGGCCTTTGTCCGCGCCCGGCCACAGCAGCAGGAAGCGATACCAACGGTTGTAGTAGGGAAGGTGATTCATCGCCCAGCGCACGCCGTCGGGGACGCTGTCGTGATACATCGGGTTGGGGAACATCCACTGCGCGGTGCGCTGGAACACCGTCAGATGTGCCACCTGGTCGGCGATCGCCGGAGCGATCTGGAAGCCGCTGGCCCCCGCGCCGATGAGTGCGACACGCTTGCCGGTCAGGTCCACGGAGTGGTCCCACGCCGCGGAGTGGAAGGCCGGCCCCTCGAACGTGTCGGCGCCCTCGATGTCGGGCAGGGCGGGCCGGTTCAGTTGGCCGACCGCGGTGATGACGGCCCGGGCGTCAATCGTCGATTCGGTTCCGTCCTTGTCCCGCACGATGACTCGCCAGATGCCGTCGTCGTCGTTCCACTCGGCCGAGACCACCTCGGTCTGCCAGCGGACATTGGCGTCGAGCTGGTGGCGGGCGAGCACGGTCTCGAAATAGGCCCGCAGCTCGGGTTGTTCGGCGAAGAAGTGCGACCAGTCGTTGCTCGGTTCGAAGCTGTAGCAGTAGAAGTGATTCGCCACGTCCACCCGGGCACCGGGATAGCTGTTCTCCCACCAGGTTCCGCCCGGGCCCGCGTTCTTCTCCACGATCGTGAACGGGATGTTGGCCTGCTTGAGCCGGATGCCGGCGAGCAGACCCGATTCCCCACACCCGATCACGACCACCGGGAAGTCGGCGGTCGCGGCGGGGTCCAGCGCGACGGGGCGGCGTGGATCGACGTCCTCGAGGTCCATCTCCTCGAGGACCATCGGACGGTACTCGTCGTCGACGTGCTCGCAGGCCGTCCAGTCCAGCATCTCCCCGATCAGTTCCGGGCTCAGCGGCACCGGTCCCGGGCAGCCCCGGTCGCGGTAGTCGGCGATGATCGGCAGGGCGAGCGCCCGCGCCTTGGCCTTGTCCTCCTCGGACATGAAGCCCTGGACCTCGTTGAGGAAGACGCCGGCCTGCGTGAACTCCCGGATGAAGCGCGGATCGCCGGTGATGTGGACCAACGACAACAGCAACGTGGGAATGCTGACCTGCTCCAACGCCGCCGCGATGTCCTCATCGGAAGACGTGAACGGTTGGCCCGCATACGGATTGGTCGTCATCGACGGTGTCCTCTCACCCAGCGGCAATTACGCTACTCGGAGTTCCGTAATTGCCGCCACCACGATACTGTCGGCGCCGTCGAGGATCAAGGTCCTGTCCTAGATGCGGCCTTGCCATACTGGGCGGCGTGGCGAACACCGACATCCATCCCGAACTGCGCAAAGCCGCGCGGTTCACCCCACGCGCACTGATCTCCCCCAGGACCCTGCCGGTCCTGCGGCGGCTGACGGGCCTGCAACGACCGAAGAACGACGGCGTCGAGGTCCTGACGCTGGAGTCGGGCGTCGGTATCCGCCTCTACCGGCCTGCCGGTGGAACCACCGCCACCCCGGCGCTGCTGTGGATCCACGGCGGCGGTTACGTCCTGGGGACCGCGGCGCAAGACGATGCCTTGTGCCGCCGGTTCGTCCAGGCGCTGGGCATCACGGTCGCCTCCGTCGATTACCGCCTGGCACCCGAGCATCCGTACCCCGCCCCGCTGGAGGACTGCTACACCGCCCTGCAGTGGCTGGCCGGTCTGCCCGCCGTCGACGCCGACCGCATCGCGATCGGCGGGGCCAGCGCCGGCGGCGGACTTGCCGCCGCACTGGCACTGCTGGCCCGCGATCGCGACGGGGTGAAACCGGTCTTTCAGCTGCTGGTCTACCCGATGATCGACGACCGCAGTGTGGGCCAGCACCTCAACGATCCGGGGCAGCGACTCTGGAACGCCACCAGCAACCGGTTCGGCTGGCAGGCCTATCTGGGTGGCGCCGATCCCGAGATCGCGGCGCCCGCGCGCCGCACCGACCTCGCCGGGCTGCCGCCGGCCTGGCTCGGCGTCGGCACGCTGGACCTGTTTCACGACGAGGACCTCGACTACGCGGCGCGACTGCAGGCAGCGGGTGTCCCGTGCGAAGTCCATGTGGTGCCCGGCGCGTTCCACGGGTTCGACGGGATCGTCGCCAAAGCCGACATTTCCAAGGCGTTCTTCAACAGCCAGTGCGACAGCCTGCGCATGAGTTTCGGGAGCTGATCCGATGACAGCGTTGACCACCGAACAGCGAGACCTGGCCGAGGCGGTGACCGACCTGATGGCCAAGCGGTCGCCGGAGGCCGAAGTACGCCGGCTGATGGCCACCGACGCCGGATACGACCCTGGGGTGTGGGCCGAGCTCGCCGGCATGGGACTGCTGGGCCTGGCGATACCCGAAGAGTTCGGCGGCTCCGGTGCCGGCGCCGTAGAGGTGGGTCTGGTGATGGAGGCCATGGGACGGGCGCTGCTCTGTGCGCCGTACCTGTCCACGGCGGTGCTGACCACGCAACTGCTTGCGGCACTGGGTGATTCGGACGAGCAGGCCGACGTGCTGCCGCGGATCGCCGCGGGCGAGCTGATCACGACGGTGGCGTTCGCCGAGGCGGGGTCGGCACGGCCACCCTGGCCTCGACCACGACGGCGCGTGCCGACGGGTCGGGGTGGCGGTTGTCGGGCAGCAAGACCTACGTCCTGGACGCCGCGAGCGCCGGACGGATCTACGTGCTGGCCGGGGACGGGGTGTTCGCGGTGGATGCCGACGCGCCGGGCCTCGACGTCAGCGTGCTGTCGACGGTCGACCAGACCCGTAAGCAGGCCCGAGTCGTGTTGAACGACACGCCGGCCCGGCTGGTGGGTGCGGCCGACTCCGGTGCGGCGGCGCTCGGCCAAGCCCTGGACCTGGCATCGGTGGCGCTGCTCGGTGAGCAGGCCGGTGGCGCGATGTGTGCGATGCGGATGGCCGCCGACTACGCCAAGACCCGGTTCCAGTTCGGGCGGGCCATCGGTAGCTTTCAGGCGATCAAGCACATGTGCGCCGACATGCTGCTGGAGGCCGAGTCGGCATTGTCGGCGGCCCGGCACGTCGCGGCGGCATTCGACGCCTCGGACGATTCACGCTTCGTGGATCTGGCTGCCGCACAGGCTTATTGCTCGGATGCGTTCGTCACGGTCGCGGCGAACAGCATTCAGGTGCACGGCGGTATCGGGTTCACCTGGGAGCATCCCGCCCACCTGTACCTGCGGCGGGCCCGGACCGATGCCGAGCTGTTCGGCGACCCGGCGTGGCACCGGGAACGTTACGTGCGACTGCGAGAGGCACAGTGATGACCGACGACGACGTGCGCAACGAGGTCCGGGGATGGCTGGCGGACAACTGGGATCCCGAGTTGGACCGCGCCGCCTGGGCGCAGCTGGTGTTCGACGCCGGCTGGGCGGTGCCCAGCTGGGAGCCGCAGTGGTGGGGGCGCGGTCTGAGTGACCCGCAATCCCGCATCGTGGCAGCCGAATTCGCCGCGGTGGGTGCCCCGGGCACCGGCCACGACCGGGCGAATCTGTTCGCCTGCACCCTGCACGAGCTCGGCACCGATGAGCAGAAGCAGCGCCTGATCCCGCCGTCGATCCGCGGCGAGACCAAGTGGTGCCTGCTGTACTCCGAGCCGGGTGCCGGGTCAGACCTGGCGGGGCTGCGCACCCGCGCCGAACGCGACGGCGACGACTGGGTGATCAACGGCCAGAAGGTGTGGACTTCGTTCGCCAAGACCGCCGACTACGGGCTGTTGGTGGCGCGCACCGACTGGGATGTGCCCAAGCACAACGGGATCAGCTTCTTCATGTTCCCGATGCGTCAGCCCGGTGTCGAGATCCGGCCGATCCATCAGATCACCGGCGAGTCGGAGTTCAACGAGGTCTTCATCTCCGGCGCACGCGTGCCGGACGCCAACCTGGTCGGCCAGCCCGGCGGCGGCTGGTCGGTGCTGCAGGTGGCGCTGGCCTACGAGCGGCGGCTGATGGGCGACCTGGCGCGCACATCGCGCGGGGCGCGCAAGCCTCAGGCAGATTCCGACAGCCTCGTGGCGATGGCCCGCAGCGCCGGCAAGCTCGACGACTCGTTCATCCGCCAGGAGATCGCGCGGGTCGAAGGGTATGCGGCGGTGAACCGGTGGAACACCCAGCGCGCCAAGGCAACCTCTGATCGCGCGGAGGCCGCCACACTGCTGGCGCTGGGCAAGATCGCGATGTCGCGGATCCTGCACGAGACGGCGAAGGTGCAGACCGAGATCGCCGGTCCGGAGTCGATGTTGACCGGGCCGGACAATCCGGTCGGCGACGCGGTCACGTTCCGGACGTTGAATGCGTACTTCACGTCGATCGGCGGCGGCACCGACCAGATCCAGCGCAACATCGTCGGCGAACGGGTGCTGGGCTTGCCGAAAGAGCCGGAGCCGTACCGCAATACCGCGTTCCGGGAGTTGCCGACGTCGAGCTAGGAATTTCTCGCGGGTTCCGGGTTGTCCACACTTTCGAACTCATCCCCAGCCTGATCGCATCGTCGCGTTTCTGTCGGTATCCGGGAGTAGCGTTTCGAACATGAGTTCGATCAGGTGCGCGTTGGATGCGCTCGACGCCGCGATCGAATTGTTGGGCGCGGCTGATATCGAAGACGTGCCCGCGCCACAGCGATTCGCGGTTCTGGAACGGCTCGAGACCGCGATGCGCCGGCAGGTTGCGATCTCGCACTCGCAGCTCACGCGTCTGGAGCGCTATGAGGGGTGCCCGCCGATTTCGATCGTGGTGGCTGACGTGTTGCGGATCAGTCGTGGTGCGGCCAAGCGTCGAGTGCGTGATGCCGAACAGCTGACGGCGCGTCAGACACTGACCGGTGCGGAGCTACCTGCATTGTTGCCGGCCACAGGTGAGGCGTGGAACGCCGGTCTGCTCGACGGTGAGCATGTGCGCATCATCCAACGGTTCTTCCGGGACCTACCCGATCATGTCGCTCCGGTCGAGGTCGAGAAGGCTGAACGCACCCTGGCTGAGCATGCTCAAGTGATGCGGCCTGATCAGTTGGAGAAGATCGCTGATCGGCTGGCCACCCATCTCAACCCCGACGGCAAGTTCTCCGACGAGGACCGTGCCCGCAAACGTGGCTTCCAGTGGTGCGGTGGCCAACGAGCCGACGGCATGAGCGTCGGAAAACTGATCGCCGACCCGGCACTGCGGGGGATGCTCGACGCGTGGCTGGCGAAGTTCGCCGCTCCAGAGCCCGAGGACAGCCGCAGCCACGCACAACGCCAGCACGACGCACTGGCCATACTGATCCGTCGTCAGCTGGGTGATCCGAATTTGGGCAAGCACAACGGACTTCCGGTCACGATGATCGTCACGACGACATTGCAAGAGCTGGCGGCCGGAGCCGGATACGGGTTGACCGCGGGCGGGACCTTGCTGCCGATCTCAGACCTGCTCCGGATGGCCACGCCCACGTACAACTACCTGGCGGTGTTCGACGGCGTCACCGGGCAGTCCCTCTGGCTGGGCCGGTCCAAGCGACTGGCCTCGGCGGATCAGCGCATCATGCTGCTGAGTAAATACCGTGGCTGCACCGCACCCGGTTGCACGGTCAACGGCTACAACAGCCAAGTCCACCACGCGACCACAGACTGGAAACACGGCGGCACCACGGACATCGACCACCTCACCCTGGCCTGCAAATGCGACAACCTGCTCGTCGAGAATGACGGCTGGACCACCCGCCAACTACCCAACGGCCAAACCCATTGGGACCCACCACCCGACGTGCCCATGCGCGGCGGCATCAACAACTACCACCACCCTGAACGCCTTCTGCCCAAGGATGACGAGAAAGACTAGGTCCGCGGGTGCAGGTGGCCGCCGATGACGGTGGCGGTCACGAGTTCGGCGTCGAGGGCGTCGAGCACCTCGGCGGGCGCTGCGCTCAGCACGCACAGGTCACCGGGCTGACCCGGCTCGACGGTTCGTGGCACGTCGGGGCGCTCGGCATACCCGGTGAACAATGCCAGCGCCGTTGCGGCCGAGACGCATTCGCCTGCATTCAGCACCGCCCCGGCCTTGGTGGTGCGGTGCACCGCGGCGCGCATGCACGCCCACGGGTCGGCATCACCGAACGGCTGGTCCGTCGACAGGGCCACCCGCACCCCGGCGTGATGCAGTGATGCCAATCGCCACAACGCGGGCTGGTCAGCGGCGTCGACATCGATCAGGTACTGGTCACCACGTTCGGCGACGAAGTTCGGCTGGGTCACCACCAGCACGCCGATGGCGGCGAGGTCGGCGAGCGCGTCCTCGGGAACCACGGCGGCATGCTCGATCCGGTCGTCGGGGTGGGTACCCGCCGCCCGCAGCGCGGCCAGTGTGACCACCAACTGGCCTGCCGTCACACAGTGCAGGGCGACTGCTCTGTTCTCGCGGTGCTGCGCGGCGATCCACCCGGCCAGTTCATCTAGATCGAGCGAATCATCATGCAGGATGTGCTTTCCCGGTGCTAGCCAGTGAACGTTCTGATGCAGCCCGCCGTGCCGGTGCTCCTCGGTCAGGGTGATGATTTCGTCGGCGCCGAGATTCGGGGTGGCATCGGTGACACCGGTGACGCCATAGGTGAGAAGCCGTCTGCTGACCGTTGCCAGCGATGTGTCGCGGCGCGCCACCGCATCCGACCAGTTGTCGTAGCTGCGTAGCCTGCCGTCGGGATGGTCGGGCAAACCCACCGCGGACAGGCCCGCGGAGTTGAGGTACCACAGCACGCCGCTGCGATGTTGAACGCGAACCGGCACAGCAGGAGTGAGCTCGTCGAGCAGCCGCCGGTCCAGTGGGCCCGCGGCGGACTCGTGGTAGCCGATCGCCCGGATCCAGCCGTCCTCGCCGACCGGCGCATTGGCGAGCACAGCGGCGAATTCCGCGCGGCTGTGGACCAGCGCCGGTCCGACCTGCACGGAGTCCAGCGCCGCCGCCGCGGCCCGCAGGTGTACATGGTGATCGTGCAGGCCCGGGATGACCGTGCCGCCCGCGGCGTCGAACGCGTCCTCACCACGGCGTGGGGTCAACGTATCGGCGATCTCATCGATCGCGGCGGTCAGCCTGATATCGACTAGTCGCCCGTCCAACAGGTGGGCTCGCTGGATCAGCATGGGACCGTATTTCGTTGGGCGACAATGGCGTCGACGGTGGCGTTGTCGGCACCCGGTGTTGCCGCCGGCGCGCCGCGCCGGGGTGGTCGCGGGGGCGCGGCCGGGATCGGCGACGCCGACGGCCCGGTGGGCAAGGCCGCGTACGTGGCCGCGACGCCGGCCATCGCGATGTCGACGGTCTCACCGCCACCACGACGTAGCGAACGGGCAACGGCCAGTCCGGCTTCCAGCCCGGTGAGGGGATCGGCGATGGCGTCGGCGCAGAACACCGGGCCGCTCGCGCTGGTGCCGACCAATCCACCCGCGACGGCCGCGTCGTCACCGAACGCGACGCGGGGCGACTGCGACCCGTGGCCGGTGATGCGTAACCACACCCGGCCATCGGGGCCGGGCAGAGCCTCCGGACTCACATCACGCCGGGCCAGCACACCGGGCCGCGACCCTTCGATCACGACGTCAGCGGCCGCCAGCAGTGCGCGCAGACTATCGCTGTCGAAATCGACGGCGTAGGAGAGCTTTCCGTGATTCATCCAGTCATAGAACGCGGGGTCGCCCGATCGGGTGCCGTCGAGGCGGTTCGGGCTTTCCACTTTCACGACGGTGGCTCCCGCCGTCGCGAGCAACTGACCGCACAGCGGGCCCGCCCACATCGATGACAGGTCAGCGACCAATAACCCTTCTGCCGTGCGGGGTTCCGTGCGCGGCCCGGAAGTTCGCACCACCGGCACCGTCGGCGCCGCCTCCCCGAGGCGGGCGACGGGCAGGTCCAACAAGGTGGCCCGGTCGAGGACCTCGTCGCTGCGACGATCGGCACACCACTGCGCGACCACCGGCCAGGGATCCTCGGGCACCGAATCGGCTTCGACGAGCGCGGGGACGGCCTCGATGTCGTCGGCGCGGGACAGGGTCAGCGCCCACCAGCCGTCGCGGGTTGGCAGCAGGTGGGTGGCCCCGCCGGCCGAGACACGGCCGCGCCGGCTCAGGCCGAGCAGAGCGGCCCGTCCCGTAAGAGTGGTGGCGGTATCGACCGGGACGCCCAGAAGGTGAGTCAGCTCAGCGGCGACGCTTTCGGCGCGGGTCAGCACAGCCGACCGCGAGTGGTCGGGCGGGCCGTCGGACAGGCCGGTCAGCCAGGCCAGGCCGCTGCCGGCCCAGTCGGCGCCGGTGTCGTTCACCGGACCATTGTGGCGCGCGCCGGCGGGCCCTCGCAGAGATCCCGCGACAACCGTCGGACCGATATCGGTATCGAGATCGACGCCAGCGCGAGAAAGTGCGAGTGCGAGTCACGCCAGCGTCGATCTCGACGACGCCGACAGGTGACGGCCGAGGATGCGCTCAGGTTTGTCGCGCGGATCAGAAATGCAGGGCGGTGAACCGCCAGTCGAGCACCTGCCGGTCGTCACCCTCGTCGGCGACGGCATAGACCACCGAGCGCAGGCTGAGCACCCCGCCGCGGTCACCGGGCAGCGGATCGGCCGCCTCGATGTGCAGGTCGCTGTACAGCGTGTCGCCCTCGTGCACCGGGCCGGTGTGATCGCACGACGCCCACCCCAGCACTGTCGCGAGATTCGGCAGCAGCTGACCGGCCTGGGCCAGCGCCAGCCCGATCGTGTGCCCGCCGTACACCAGACGTTGACCGCCGACCCGCGAATCATGATGGGTGGCAGCGACGTTCAGGGTCAGCCGGGCCAGCTCCGGCGCGGAGCTCACCACATCGCCGGTGCTGCGCAGAACCGAACCGGCCATGTCGGGGTAGAAGTGCGGGCCGGGAACGCGCTCGCGGAACGCCACCGCGTTCCAGTCGGCGGTCGGCTGCGGCGGCGCGGGCAAGTCGGCGCCGATAGCCGACAGGTCGTCGGCGTGCCCGGTGTCCGGCGCGTTCGGGCTCATCGGCAGCATCGCGCAGCGATAGAAGTCCAGCACCAGCCGGCCGACCTGATCGATGGTGGTCATCCGCAACGCCGCCAGGCCGGTCGGCGCCCGCCCGGGCTTGGCGCTGTTCTGCCGCAGCCCGACCACCTCGGTGCGCGTGAAGATCGTGTCGCCGATGACCGGATAGCGGTAGAACGTCAGCCCCCGGTAGAACAGGTTGGCCTTGACCCGCTGGGTGGCCAGCGTGCTCTGGCCGATCGCGACGTCACACACCAGCGCCGGATGGGCGAGCTCAGTGGTGCTCCCCACCACAGCGTGCGCCAGCCCGGCGTCCAGGGACAACCGCAGCCGATCGCCGACGATGGCCTGATGGCTGGCGGCGGCACCGGAGGTCAGTGTCATCGACGGGGCCCAGTCGAAGACCTGGCCGACCACCAGATCATCGAAATACGGTCCGCCCGACTCGCCTCCGCCAATATGGCCGTACAAAGTCACAGTCGCTCATCCTGGTGCTTCTCCGCCACCCGTGTCAATATGGCCGTACATTTCACGACTTCTTGGAGCGGACTACGTGAGCACTGCACTCAACGACGAAGAGACCATGCTGGTGGAGACGGTGCGGGCGTTCATCGACCGCGACGTCAAACCTTCGGTCCGCGAGGTCGAGCACGCCAACACCTACCCCGAGGCGTGGATCGAGCAGATGAAGCAGATCGGGATCTACGGCCTGGCGATCAGCGAGCAGTACGGCGGCAACCCGGTGTCGATGCCCTGCTACGTCGAGGTCACCCAGGAACTCGCCCGCGGCTGGATGAGCCTGGCCGGCGCGATGGGCGGGCACACCGTGGTGGCCAAGCTGCTGGAGATCTTCGGCACCGAGGAGCAGAAGCAGACCTATCTGCCGAGGATGGCCACCGGCGAGGTGCGCGCGACGATGGCGCTGACCGAGCCGGGCGGCGGTTCGGATCTGCAGAACATGGCGTGCATCGCCCGCGCCGACGGCGACGACCTGGTGATCAACGGCGCCAAGACGTGGATCTCCAACGCCCGCCGGTCGGGTCTGATCGCACTGTTGTGCAAGACCGATCCGCAGGCCGCCCCTCGCCACAAGGGCATCTCGGTGGTGCTCGTCGAGTCGCCCACGGCCGGGCTCACGATCTCGCGAGACCTGCCCAAGCTCGGCTACAAGGGCGTGGAGTCCTGCGAGCTGGCCTTCGACGACTGCCGGGTGCCGGCCTCATCGATCCTGGGTGGTGCGCCCGGCCGCGGTTTCAGCCAGATGATGAAAGGCCTTGAGACCGGCCGTATTCAGGTCGCCTCCCGTGCGCTCGGCGTGGCGACGGCGGCCTTGGAGGACGCGCTGGCCTATGCCCAGGACCGGGAGAGCTTCGGCCAGCCGATCTGGAAGCACCAGTCTGTCGGCAACTATCTGGCCGATATGGCCACCAAGCTGACCGCCGCCCGCCAGCTCACCCGTTACGCCGCCGATCGCTATGACAGCGGGGAGCGTTGCGATATGGAGGCCGGGATGGCGAAGCTGTTCGCCTCCGAGGTGGCGATGGAGATCGCGCTGAACGCGGTGCGCATCCACGGCGGCTACGGTTACTCCACCGAATACGACGTCGAACGGTACTTCCGAGACGCCCCGCTGATGATCGTCGGCGAGGGGACCAATGAGATCCAGCGCAATGTGATCGCCGGTCAGCTTGTCGCGCGCGGAGGCATCTGATGCCGACATCAGACTTGAGCGGCATCTAGCCGGCCATGAAACCCGAGCCCGCGTATCAGGTTCTGCGGCAACGGCTTCGCGACGAGATCGCGGCCGGGGCCTACCCTGACGGCGTGCGGTTGCCGACCGAGTCGGAGCTGGTCGCCGAGCACGGGCTGTCCCGGCAGACGGTCCGCCGCGCGTTCCAGGATCTGGTGGCCGAAGGTGTGGTCTACCGGGTGCCCGGCCGCGGCACGTACGCCAACCGCGGGTATCTGCGGCAACTCGGTTCGATCGAGGACCTGATGAGTCTGTCCGAAGACACCAGCATGGAAGTGCTGCAGGGCCTTTCACGCCGTGTCGACGTGACGGCAGCCAGCCGGCTACGCCTGGAGCACGACGTGGTGTATACCGTGGTGTTCCGCCGCCTTCATGACGGTGTTCCGTTCGTGGTGACCACCGTGCATCTGCCGGAGTCGGTGGCCCGACTGGTGTTCGACTCACCGGAGCTGGCCGACGGCGCGGTCGGCACCAACACCGTGATCGGTGCCCTGGAACCGCACCTGGATCACCCGATCGCCGAAGCGGCCCAGTCGATCACGGTCGCCCCCGCCGACGATCTGGTCGCGGGCGCCGTGGGCTGCGAGCTCGACCACCCGATGCTGCGGGTGGACCGGCTGTACTCCGACACCACCGGTACCCCGGTGGAGCTGTCGGTCAGCCACTTCCTGCCCGAGCAGTACACCTACCGGGTCACGCTGCGCCGCTCGAGCTAGGCGACCTCGTCGACCAGGCCCCACGCCAGCGCGGTGGCCGGGTCGATGGTCCGGCCGGACAGCACCAAATAGGCTGTGCGCCAACGCCCGATCCGGCGGGTGATGCTCACGGTTCCGCCGGCGCCGGGGATCAGCCCCAGCGTCAGCTCCGGCAATCCCAGCACCGCGTCGGGGTGGCAGCTGACCCAACCACAGAACGACGCCATCTCCAGTCCGCTGCCGAGAACGCGGCCGTGGATGTCGGCCCGGCAGGCCCTGCCGAGGCGCCGGCTCAGCTCGTCGAGCGCCAACGCGGGGCTATGCCGGGTGCGCGCCAGATGCGCCGAAGCCGGGTCGGCGAAGGTGCCGAACTCGCCGAGATCACCACCGCTGCAGAAGGATGCGCCGTTGCCACCGAGCACCAGCTCGGTGACGGTGTCGTCGAGCAGCGCGACGGTCAGCGCCTCCAAGAGCAGCGCCCGGGCGTCGGTACTGAACGCGTTGTGCCGCTGCGGGCGGTTGAACCGGATCCGCAGTGTGCCGCCGTCACGCTCGGCGAGCACCGGGTCGGCAATGTCGGGCAGCGACGCCGGGCCGCGTTCGGCCAGCCAGCGGGTGAACTCCGGCCCGGACTGCAGCGTCGAGTACGCCAGCGACTCGGTGATGATGCCGGGGAGCGCCGGGCCGGTCACGTCGACCGACCGCAACACGTCGTCGCAGACCCCGCTGGCGTGCGGCCAGTGCCGGCACCGGTCACGCAGCAGGGTCACGGTGTCGCTCACCGACTCCACCGCGACGAAGCGGCGGTCGTCCTGTTCTTCCTCGGCCAGGGCGAAGGTGGCTGTGTCAAGCCAGAATTCGCCCTCGGGCGTCGACGGCTCACCGACCGCGACGACGACGCCCGGTGGACCGGTGACCCCGATCGGAGGCGGGTCGGACAGGTCGACGAGACGCATCTAGCCGGTCGGCGCGGGCGAGTACTTGACGATCAGTTCCTGCTTGTACAGCTTGCCGGTGTCGGTGCGAGGCAGCTCGGACTCGAACGAGATCGACCGCGGACATTTGTAGTGCGAGAGCCGCTCACGCAACCACGCCAGCAGCTCGGCGGCGAAGTCCTCCGTCGCGTCGGCGGCGTCAACCAGCTGGACCACACCCTTGACGCTTTGGCCCATCTCCTCGTCGGGAACGCCGAACACCGCGGCGTCCATCACCTTCGGGTGCGTGACGAGCATGTTCTCGGCTTCCTGTGGGTAGATGTTCACCCCGCCCGAGATGATCATGTGGTGCCGCCGGTCGGTGAGGTAGAGGTAGCCCTCCTCGTCCAGATAACCGATGTCGCCGACCGTCTTCCAGCCGTGGCTGTCGCGGGACTTGGCGGTCTTCTCGGCGTCGTTGAGGTACTCGAAGTCCATGCCGCCCTCGAAGTAGATCTCCCCCGCCTGGCCGGGCGGCAACTCGTTGCCGTCCTCGTCGAGGATGTGCAGGGCGCCCATCATCGGCTTGCCGACCGAGCCCGGGTGGGTGAGCCAGTCCTCGGCGAAGATCAACGTCGACCCGATCGCCTCGGACGAGGCGTAGTACTCGTCGACGATCGGACCCCACCAGTCGATCATCTGCTTCTTGATCTCGACCGGGCAGGGCGCGGCCGCATGCATGACCCGCTGCAGACTCGAGATGTCGTACGAATTGCGAACATCCTCAGGCAGTTTCAGCATCCGGGTGAACATCACCGGGACGAACTGGCCGTGGGTGACCTTGTGACGGGCAATCGCGTCCAGGCAGCCCTGCGCGTCGAACTTCTCCAGCACCACGGTGGTGATGCCCGCCCCGAGCGTCTGCATCGACCACACCGACGGGGCGGTGTGGTACAGCGGTGCGGGGCTGATGTACACCGCGTCGGGGGTCATCCAGAATCCGATCAGCGCGGCCATCATGCCGGGAACCTCGGCGGGCGGCAGGTGCGGAAGCTCGCGCTTGATTCCCTTGGGCCGCCCCGTCGTTCCCGACGAGTACTGCAGCAGGTCGCCCTCGATCTCGTCGTCGATCGGCGTAACCGGCTGGTCCGCAACGCATTCCGGGTAGCTGCGCCAGCCGTCGAGTTCACCGTCGGTGATGATCAGCAGCGGCGGCATCGTCGGCAGCTCCGCGGCGAGCCCAGCCAGGGTGTCCTTCAGCCCGGCCGAGCCGACGACGGCCTTGGCCTCGCTGTTGTCGATGATGTACGCGGCTTCCGCTGCCGTCAGGTGCGTGTTGATCGGCACGTAATAGAGCCCCGAACGCCGCGCCGCCCACAACACGGTGTGGAAGTGCTCGTTGTTCTCGATGAGGATCGCGACGGAGTCGCCCTCGCGCAACCCGGCCTGCCGGAACAGGTGTGCCAGCTGGTTGGCCCGGGCTTCCATCTCGCCGAACGTGACGGTCTTTCCGGACGGATACAGGATGACGGCCGGCTTGTCGGGATTGGCCTGCGCATGCTCGCGGATCTGCATGGGAGCACTGTACGACAGCCCGAATTGACAGGCGTCAACTAGGTGCCGCTAGTCAGTCGCTGTGCCGAGCCCAGGACACCAGGTAGATGACCAGCGCCGCGACCAACGCCACCAGCACCCAGAAGACGAGCGCCTCGTCGATCCACGACCCCGGCGGCGGATCGCCGGGCAGCACATTGCGGATCGGGACGACCGCGAAGAGCATCGCGGCGAACCACGTCGAGAACGGCGGCTGGAACTTCTTCTTGCCCCGCAGCATTTCGATCGCGGCGTACAGCGCCAGCGCCGGCAGCGTCATCAGGACTAGGCAGATCCCGAAGATGAGGGCCAGCGGTCCGCGGGATCGGGAGAAGGTGACGGTCGCATTGTCGTTGGCGCCGCCGGAGTGAGTGGCGGGCCCCGTCCGATCGCTGCGAACGTCCCAGCCGTACAGCGATCCGCTCACCTCCACCCGGGCCGGCACAAAACGCCTCGAGTCGCCCGACCCGACATACACATCGGCACCGATGGTCTCGGTGGTGTACCTGTCGAACGGCCACCGGTCGGCGTCGCCGGTGGCCAGCAGCGAGGTCTTGGCGACCCTGGGGACCTGCCCCTTGGGGAAGTTCAGTTCCCCGAACTCGATGCACGGACACAGCTGCACCACCATGTCGGTGGTGAGGTTGCCGAACTCGGGGTCCAGGAAGCTCTTCTGCGGTATCACCAGAACCTCGACGTCCACCCGGTTGTCGAGTGGATGGATGGCCGTCAGTTCCAACAGGACAACCGTCTCGTTGGCGGTGTCCATACTGGTGGGCTTCAGCGAATGCGCCGAGCTGTCGATCCAGAAGTAGCCGGCCACCGACCCGACGTAGATGGCGAGAATGACGCCGACCGTGGCGATCCGGCGCCACCATGACTGGGCGGGCGCTGGCGCATTCTGCGCCGGCGCCGGCGCATCGGCCGACGAGACCCCCACCGAACGGATATTAGCTGGGGTCAGGCATCAAGCAGGCCGTAACGGCTGTTAGTCGGCTTCGGCAAGGCGCTGCTTGAGCGCCTCGAACTCGTCCTTCACCCCGGTCGGCAGCTTCTCGCCGACGAACTCGAACCACTCCTCGATCTGCGGGAGCTCGTCGCGCCATTCCTGGACGTTGACCGCCAGCGCCTCGTTCACGTCGGCCGGGTCGGCGTCCAGTCCCTCGAGGTCCAGGTCGGCGGCGCTCGGCACGATGCCGATCGGCGTGGTGGAGCCGTTGGCCTTGCCCTCGACCCGCTCGATGATCCACTTCATCACGCGGCTGTTCTCACCGAAGCCCGGCCACAGGAAGCGGCCGTCGTCGCCGCGGCGGAACCAGTTGACGAAGAAGATCTTCGGCATCTTCGACTCGTCGGCGTTCTTGCCGAGGTTGATCCAGTGCGCGAAGTAGTCACCGACGTTGTAGCCGAGGAACGGCAGCATGGCCATCGGGTCACGACGGACGGTACCGACCTTGCCTTCGGCGGCGGCGGTCTGCTCGGAGCCCAGCGTGGCGCCGATGAAGACACCGTGCTGCCAATCGCGGGCCTGGGTCACCAGCGGCACCGTGGTCTTGCGGCGGCCGCCGAACAGGATCGCCGAGATCGGCACGCCCTGCGGGTCGTCCCACTCGGGGGCCAGCGTCGGGCACTGCGACATCGGGGTGCAGTAGCGCGAGTTCGGATGGGCCGCCTTGTCGTCCGACTCGGGCGTCCACTCATTGCCCTTCCAGTCGATCAGGTGCTGCGGGTCGCCTTCGAGGCCCTCCCACCACACGCCGCCGTCGTCGGTCAGTGCGACGTTGGTGAAGACGGTGTTGCCGGCCGCGACGGTCTTCATCGCGTTCGGGTTCGAGCTCCAGTTGGTGCCCGGCGCGACACCGAAGAAGCCGAACTCCGGGTTCGTGGCGTACAGCCGCCCGTCCTTGCCGAAACGCATCCAGGCGATGTCGTCGCCGACGGTCTCGGCGCGCCAGCCGGGGATGGTCGGCTGCAGCATCGCGAGGTTGGTCTTGCCACAAGCCGACGGGAACGCGGCGGCGACGAAGTACGACTTGTTCTCCGGGGAGATGAGCTTGAGGATCAGCATGTGCTCGGCGAGCCAGCCCTCGTCATGCGCCATCGCCGAGGCGATGCGCAGCGAGTAGCACTTCTTGCCCAGCAGCGCGTTGCCGCCGTAACCCGAACCGAAGCTCCAGATTTCCCGGGTCTCCGGGAAGTGGGTGATGTATTTGGTGTCGTTGCACGGCCACGGCACGTCTTCTTCGCCCGGCGCGAGCGGCGCACCGAGGGAGTGCAGCGCCTTGACGAAGAATCCGTCGTCGCCGATCTTCTCCAGCGCAGCCTTGCCCATCCGCGTCATCGTCCGCATGGAGACGACCACATATTCGGAGTCGGTGATCTCGACGCCGAGCTTGGGGTCGTCGGAGCCGAGGGGGCCCATGCAGAACGGCACCACATACATGGTGCGGCCGCGCATCGAGCCGCGGTACAGGTCGGTCATGAGGCCGCGCATCTCGGCCGGGTCCATCCAGTTGTTCGTGGGGCCGGCGTCGATCTCCCGCTCCGAGCAGATGAACGTGCGTGACTCGACGCGTGCCACGTCCGAGGGCGCCGAACGGGCGAGATAGGAGCTGGGCTCCTCGGAGTCGCTCAGCTTGGTGAAGGTTCCGGCGGCGACCAGCTCGTCGCACAACCGCGTGTATTCCTCGTCGGAGCCGTCGGCGAAGACCACCCGGTCGGGCTGCGTGAGTTCGGCGACTTCCTGGACCCAAGCGAGCAGGCCCTGATGCTTGGTCGGTGCGTTATCCAGACCGGGGATGGTCGCTGAAGTCATCGCTCTATTCTCCTGCTTATTTTTATGGCCAGGACGCAGGCCGGATTCCGCGCCGAGACACGGTCCTCCCTGAAAAGTAGGTTAACGCGGGTGAGATACCCGCGGTTAATCGGGATTATGTCCGATCACTCACAGGAACGATTCAGAAGCCCGCTAATTGGCCTGTTTGGATGTATTCAGCGCCTCGAGTTCTTCTCGCAGGACCACCAGCGCACTCTCGATCACTGGGACTTGCCGGTCCCGGGCCGCGACCGCGCGGGCACCAGCCGTCACATGTTCGCGGATCTCCCGGTCGATGCGCGCGACGGTGTCCTCGGTTAGGGCGCGGTCCGCGGCGTCGCGTTCGGCGGCGGCACGGCCCAACGACGCCTCGGCCCCCAGCACGCGGGTGGCCACCCATTCCTCCATCGCGGTGCGCTGCCGGCCGATGACCTGAACCACCCACCGGTCGAGGACCGCCCGGTCGTGCAGGAGGCCGCGGACCCCGACCACCCACACGGTCAGGGCTACCCCGATCGCGGCGCCGCCGAGCGCGCCGCCGACCGCCCACTGCGGCGCCAGGTCGGCGAACACCCGGCTCAATGTCAGCGCCACCCCGACACCGAAGCCGCCACCCAGCAGCAGCATCAATCGGGTCTCCGCACCGCGGGCCCGCGACGGCGCGGCGCCAACCTCGACCGCGGGGTGCGAGTCCCCCGGGTCGACCGCCAGACCCAGCTCCTGGCCGACGTCGGCCAGTTGCCGGGCGACGCCGGCGGCGACGTCGTCGGCCACCTCGGTTGCCCGGCGCCGCACCTCGTCGGGGAAAGGGGCGAGGCCGCGTCGGCTCAGGCCCGCCACATCTTCCTGTAACTCAGTCCGCACCGACGCGCACCGGTTGCGGGCGAAGTAGGTCAGCGCAAGGCGGGCGTGCTGGATCTGGGCCCGCAGGGCGATGGACCGCTGCGACTTGTCCACCCGGTACCGGTGCACCGCCTCGGTGCGCTCGGCGCGCAGGGCGGCCAGCCGAGTTTCCCGGCCGGCGCCCGCGACGTCGAGCTCCAGCCGCCGGCGGACCGTCAGCAGTCGATTCTCCATGGCCCGCAATCGATTTCGTCGATCTCGGGTCTCGTCGCCGAGGAGCTCGCGCAGCGCAGTGACGAGGTCGTCGACGACGGGTGCGCCCAGATCGGGCGCGGCGGCCGCGCCGACCCAGGGCATGTCCCGGTAGCGGGGCGCCCGCTGCGCCAGCAGCGCACGGTCGGCGTCGAGCACGTCGCGCCAGGTGCGATGGACGTCGATCTTTGCCACCACCCCGATGACCGCGTCGGTGTCGGCGGTGACGAAATCCAGCAACGCACAGTCGGATTCGGTGAGCGGTGCGGTCGCCGAGACCACGAACACCACCGCTGCGGGCGCCTGGCCGGCGGCCAGCTCGTCGGCTTCGACCACGGTGTGCTCGGGCAGCCGCTCCCGCAGCGCGGTGACCACACTGCTGGTCCCGGCCAGCCACGGACCGGCCACCAGCACCACGTCGCGCCGGACGATCGTGGGCATCAACAGGATCGGATCGATCTGCGACACCAGACTGTCGATGTCGGTCACGGCTTCAGCTCCACTGGCTCTGGGACGCCGCCCGCGCGTTCCCACAGCCGCAGCGAGCCGCGGGCGATGTCGGCACCGCACCGGCCGTGCAGCCGCGACACCGGCCCGCGCGAATACCGCTGCCAGACAACGGCACGCCGCAGGTGGGCTTCGGCGCTGACCTTGGCATCGACGGTCATCCCGGCGGCCTGCACCACCTCGATCGCCGCGGCCATCCTCGCGGCGACGGCCTCGTCGGCGGCCGAACCGGCGAACTCCTCGGTCAACCGCCGGTAGCGCACCGGCGCCGCCGCCACTTCGATCCCGGCGAGTAACCCGTCGAGCGCGCTCGCCCGGCGCAGCGCCGCGATCACTCCGGCGCGGTCCGCGCCGTTGCGCAGCGCCAGCACCGCGTGCGCGATACCGAACAGGTCGAGGTCGACGAGCAGCCGCTGCCGCACCGCATCGGGCAGCCGGTGCTCACCGGCTGCGAACCGGTCAGTCGAGCCCAGGTCGGCCGGGTCGACGGTCAGCGTCCGCAGCGCGCCGAGCATCTCGTCGTCCAGGATCCGATCGTCCACCGCGGCGGCCGCGGCCAATCCGGCCAGGGGATAGACCGGCACACCCATGCGGTCGCCGAGCAGCCGGCAGCGCTCGGCGGCCGCCGCGACCGGCCCGCTTCCACCGAATCCGGTCAGATCCGCCTTGTTGAGGACGGCGACGACGGGTCGCGGCGATGTGGTCAGTGCGCGCCGATCCTCGGGCTTCACCGTCTCGGCGAATACGTGAATGTCCAGGTCAGTAGCCAGTGCCGGCGCCACCACCGCCACACCGGCCCCACGCAGCACGCGGGTCACCGTGCGCAGGCCACACCCGGGCCGGCCGACCACCCCGACCCGCACCTGCAGCCCCACCACATCGGACATGCTGGCATCAGCGGGCGTGTGGCGCGAGCCACTACCAGGAGAAGGCAACTGTTGGGTATCAATATGCACCACGGAGCGGGTACACCTCTGTTCATGAGCGACCATGGACGGATGCATGCGCAGCGCCACGGTGGCTCAGCCACGCCCGATACCTGGCCGGCGCATCCCTATCCCCGGATCACCAGCTTCCGCTCGCGGCGCTCGACGCTGACCGAGGCGCAGCAGGACGCGTGGGACCGGCTGTGGCCCGAGATGGGCACCCAGGCACGCGAGGGCGAGAATCCCGCCGGGCTGCTGGACACCACGGCGTGGTTCGGCAGACAGGCGCCCGTCGTCCTGGAGATCGGCTGCGGAACCGGCACGTCGACGCTGGCGATGGCGATGGCCGAGCCGGATATCGACGTGGTCGCGGCCGAGGTCTACAAGCGCGGGCTGGCTCAGCTGCTCAGTGCTGTCGGCCGCGAAGGTGTGCCCAACATCCGGCTGGTCCGCGGCGACGCCGTCGATGTGTTGGAGAACATGTTCGGGCCGGGCTCGCTGACCGGGGTTCGGGTGTTCTTCCCCGACCCGTGGCCGAAATCACGCCACCACAAGCGCCGGCTGCTGCAGCCGAACACCATCTCGCTGATCGCCGACCGGCTGCGACCGGGCGGTGTCCTCCACGCCGCCACCGACCACGCGGGCTACGCCGAGCAGATCGCCGAGGCGGGCGACGCCGAACCGCTGCTGCGCCGCGCGCAGCCTGGCGACGAGCTGCCGATCTCGGTGCAACGCCCGAGGACCAAATACGAGACGAAGGCCGCTGAGGCGGGCAGCGCGGTGGCCGAACTTCTGTGGTTGAAACGACACAGCGGGTGAGGCAACCATGAGTGTGATCGAAGACGCGACGGCGCCCGCGCTGCCGGACAGCGGAGATCAGCCGGTGAGTCCGCCGATTCAGCGGGTGCTTCTGGTCTGGGACGCACCCAACCTGGACATGGGCCTGGGTTCGATCCTCGGTGGCCGACCGACGGCCGCACACCGGCCGCGATTCGACGCGCTGGGCCGCTGGCTCCTGGGCCGCACCGCCGAACTGTCGGCCGGTCACCCGGAAGTCTCGGTGGAGCCGGAGGCGACGGTGTTCACCAACATCGCGCCCGGCAGCGCCGACGTCGTTCGCCCCTGGGTGGAAGCGCTGCGAAACGTGGGTTTCGCGGTGTTCGCCAAGCCCAAGATCGACGAGGACAGCGACGTCGACTCCGACATGCTGGCCCACATCGAGATGCGTCGCACCGAAGGTCTGGCCGCCGTGCTGGTCGCCTCGGCCGACGGGCAGGCCTTCCGCGCGCCGCTGGAAGAAATCGCCAAGGCCGGCACCCCCGCTTACGTGCTCGGATTTCGCGAACATGCCAGCTGGGCGTTAGCGTCGGATACCTTGGAGTTTGTCGACCTGGAGGACATTCCTGGTGTTTTCCGAGAGCCGCTGCCGCGAATCGGCCTAGATTCGCTCCCAGAGCAGGGGGCATGGCTACAACCGTTCCGGCCGCTGTCCTCACTACTGACATCGCGCGTCTGAGTAGGAGAAACCGATGCGCAGGTCGCAGAAGATTTGGTTAGGAGCTTAGGTGTTCGCCTGGTGGGGTCGAACTGTGTATCGATATCGATACATCGTGATCGCGGTCATGGTCGGGCTGTGCCTCGGTGGCGCCGTATACGGGGCCTCCTTGGGCAAGCACGTCACCCAGAGCGGTTTCTACGACAACGGCAGCGAGTCGGTGCGGGCCTCGACGCTCGCCGACGAGGTGTACGGCCGTGACCGCACCAGCCACGTCGTCGCCATCCTGACGCCGCCGGGCGACGAGAAGGTGACTGACAAGAACTGGCAGAAGACAGTCACCGATGAGCTCGACCAGGTGGTCAAGGACCATCCCGATCAGATCGTGGGCTGGGTTGGCTGGCTGAAAGCCCCCGATACCACCGACCCCACCGTCAATCAGATGAAGACGGCGGATCTACGCCATACCTTCATCAGCATCCCGCTCAAGGGAGACGACGACGACACGATCCTGAAGAACTACCAGACCATCGAGCCGGCTCTCAAAAAGGTCAACGGCGGCACCATCCAACTCGCCGGCCTCAACCCGCTGGCCAGCGAGCTCACCGGGACCATCGGCACCGACCAGCAACGCGCCGAGCTCGCGATCGTCCCGCTGGTGGCCGTGGTCCTGTTCTTCGTCTTCGGCGGCGCCGTCGCGGCCGCGCTGCCCGCCATCATCGGTGGCCTCACCATCGGCGGGGCGCTCGGCATCCTCCGGCTGACCGCCGAGTTCGGACCGGTGCACTTCTTCGCCCAGCCCGTCGTGACGATGATGGGCTTCGGCATAGCCATCGACTACGGATTGTTCGTCGTCAGCAGGTTCCGAGAGGAACTTGCCGAAGGTTACGACGTCGAAGCGGCGGTACGGCGGTCGGTGATGACATCGGGCCGCACCGTCGCGTTCTCCTCGGTCATCATCGTGGCGTCCTCGCTACCGCTTCTGCTGATCCCGCTTGGCTTCCTGAGGTCGATTACCTACGCGATCATCGCGTCGGTGCTGCTCGCGGCATTCCTGTCGATCACGGTTCTGCCCGCGGTCCTGGGAATTCTGGGCGCCAACGTCGACGCGCTCGGGGTGCGGACCCTGCTTCGAGTGCCGTTCTTGGCCAACTGGTCGTTCTCGCGCAGGATCATCGACTGGTTCATCGAAAAAACCCAGAAGACCAAGACCCGCGAGGAAGTCGAAAAGGGCTTCTGGGGCCGCCTGGTCAATGTGGTGATGAAGCGACCGATCGCTTTTGCCGCTCCCATCGTGATCATCATGACGTTGCTCATCATCCCGATGGGGCAGCTGGCGTTGGGTGGGCTCAGCGAGAAATACCTGCCGCCGGACAACCCGGTGCGCAGCGCACAGGAACAGTTCGACAAAGAGTTCTCCAGTTTCCGTACCGAACCGCTGACCCTGGTCATCAAAACCAACAACGGCTCACCGGTCACCGACCAGCAGCTCGACGATCTCCGTGCCGAAGCGCAGACGGTATCCGGCTTCGCAGGCAGCGACGACCCGTCGAAGATGTGGGAGGAACGCTCGGCCCAGAACGGCGGATCAAAGGATCCGTCCGTACGGGTGCTCCAGAACGGCCTGATAGACAGCAGTACCGCACCCCAGAAGATCGAGCAGCTGCGCGCGCTGACCCCGCCTCGTGGTACCACGGTCCTGGTCGGCGGTACCCAGGCGCTGGCACAGGACAGCATTTTGACGCTGTTCGACAAGCTGCCGCTGATGGTGCTGATCCTGGTGCTCACCACCACCGTCCTGATGTTCCTGGCGTTCGGCTCGGTGGTGCTTCCCATCAAGGCCGCATTGATGAGCGCACTGACGCTGGGCTCCACAATGGGCATTTTGACCTGGATGTTCGTCGAGGGCGGACACGGCTCAGGGCTGTTGAATTACACGCCACAGCCCTTGTTCGCCCCGATGATCGGTCTGATCATCGCGGTGATCTGGGGTCTGTCCACGGACTACGAGGTGTTCCTGGTCTCCCGGATGGTGGAGGCCCGTGAGCGCGGCCTGTCCACCGCGGAGGCCATCCGGATCGGCACGGCTACGACCGGCCGACTCATCACCGGTGCCGCGCTGGTACTCGCCGTGGTGGTCGCCGCATTCGCGTTCTCCGACCTGGTGGTGATGAAGTATCTGGCCTTCGGTCTGCTGATCGCTTTGCTGCTGGACGCCACCGTCATCCGGATGTTCCTGGTTCCGGCCATCATGAAGCTGCTCGGCGACGACTGCTGGTGGGCGCCGCGCTGGATGAAGCGCCTGCAGGTGCGGATCGGCCTCGGTGAGACCCACCTGACCGACGAGCGCAAGCGGCCGGTCGTGCGGGACCCGGATCCCGCCCTGGTGGGTGCCGGGGCACCGGTGTCGGCAGCCGAGGCCCGACGCCCGGCGCACGACCCGACCCATCCCGTCGAGGGCCGCGCCATGCCGCGCGTCGTCGGCCGCGCCGAATACCGCAACCCGCCGCCACCGCAGGAAGCGCCATCAGCCGCCGGAACCGCGCGGATGCCCGATCCGGTCGACGCTGTTGCCGAGGCGCCGACCACCCGGTTCTCGGTGGCGAAGAACGCCGTCAAGAACGCCGTGAACACCGCTGCCTCGGCCGCCTCTGCGGCCAGGACCAGTCGCCCGCCAACGCCACCGGCGCCGGATCGGGAGATCGAGTCGTGGCTGGGTGAGCTGCGGGGTACCGGCGGGCAGGAGCGAAGCGACCGGGGAATGACCAAGCCGGGCCCGACCCCGCCGCAGCAGCCGTCGGCCCAGCCGACTCAGGCGATGTCAGCTCCGGAGGACGCGACGACGGCGATCCCGGCCCAGCACGAAAAGAACGGAATTGACGACGTCTCCCCCGCGATCAGCGCCGAGGAGACCCGTGCCATCCCGGTCAGCCGGCCCGATCAGGGTGACTCCGAGGTGGCGACCGAGAAGCTGAACTCGCGTGGCAAGAAAGAGGGCGAAGACCGCCCGCGTCGTGGCGGTGGGTCTGGCGGGGTGAGCGCGGCGGATCTGCTGCGCCGTGAAGGCCGCTTGTAGCTAGCCCTTCTCGCGCTTCGGCGGGACGACGTCGGGTTCGGCATTGAGGATGATGCCGTCGTCGTTCTCCTCGAGTTCGGCCGCTTCCTCGGCAGGGTTGTCCGCCACGAGAACCCGGATGGCGCTGTTGAGGAAAGCCACCAACGGCACCGACAGCAGCGCGCCGACGATGCCGGCCAGCACAGCACCGGCCGAGATGGCGAGCACGATCGCCAGCGGGTGGATCGACACCGCGCGACCCATCACCAGCGGCTGCAGGATGTGCGCCTCCAACTGCTGCACCGCGATGATCAGCCCGAGCGTGATCGCCGCGTAGACCACGCCTTTGGCCAGCAGCGCCACCACCACCGCGAGGAATCCGGTGACGACGGCACCCACCAGTGGAATGAACGCGCCGAGGAAGACCAGCGAGGCCAGGGGCAGCGCCAGCGGGATACCCATGATCGCCAGACCGGTGCCGATACCGACGGCGTCCACCAATGCGACGAGCGCGGTGGCCCGCACGTAGCCGATCAGCGAGCCGAAACCGGCGCGGCCTGCGTCGCGCACCCGTTCGCGGGCGTGCGACGGAATGATCTTGGTGACGAAGCTGTAGATGTTGCGGCCGCCGTGCAGCAGGAAGATCAAGGTGAACAGCACCAGCAGTGCGCCGGTGACCAGCTCGGTGAGGGTGGCCGCCGTCGACAGGGCGCCGGTGGTCAGCTGCTCCTGGTTGTCGCGCAGCGCCTTGATGGCGGTGTTGCCCGCGTTGTCGATCTGTTCGCGACTCAGGTGCGCCGGGCCGTCGACCAGCCACCGGCGCAAGCCGTCGATGCTGTAGGTGACCTGCTCCACCAGCCCGGGCAGGCCCGAAACGAATTGGCTGACAACGAAAGTCAGGATCCCGCCGAAGATCGCGAAGCCGCCGAGGAGGATCAGCGCCACCGCCCCACCCCGGGGTGCTCCACGACGGTCGAGCCAGTCCACGGCCGGTAGCAGCAGGGCGGCCAGCATGGTGGCCAGGGCCACCGGAACCACGATGACCTCGAGACGGCTGACCACCCACAGCAGGGCCACGATGGCCGCCCCGACGACCAGCAGGCGCCAGGACCACGCTGCGGTTTTACGGAGGAAGGGATCGACCGAGTCGTCGTCCGAAACGCGGATGGCCGGCATGCGGCCAAGCGTAGTGGGAGATGGTCCGAATGCTTGCGGAACTTGGTCCGACGCGACTCTGCGCCCATTGCAAGGAGCTACGAGCAAAGCATCTTGGACACCACAACCTTGCTCTCACAACAAAAATAAGCGTTGTTATGGACGGGGATGTGAATTGCCTTTAAGCTCCCCTTTGCTACGTCGTACAAATCCGGTTGCGACGGTTGGCTTCCAGTCGGTTCATACCCAAACGGGGGGTGGGTTCGTGGATTCTGTCGGCTCAAAATCAGGTCACGGCTGCGTTGATCGCACCGAGTTGAACGGTCGCCGTGGCGACCGAAGCAACAGGATGCAATTGAACCGCGTCGACTTCGGCCTTGCGGCACTTGCCAATTCGCACGCATTGACCTGGCTTGGTGCATCTGCTGTGGCCTTGGGCGTCGGCGCCGCGATCGCCTCGATGCCCGCGGTGGCCTCCGCCGACTCAACCGGGTCAGCCGGGTCCAACGGATCGTCGACATCGAGTAGCTCATCGGCAAGCGGGCCGTCCAAATCCACCGGGCATTCGGCGGCGCCGAAGAAGAATGTCCGGCCCAAAACGTCGAACAACACCGTCTCGTCTAGCCCGTCCGCTGCTGTCTCGGCCAGCGAGACAGCAACCTCGAGCAAGAAGTCAACGATCAGCACTCGGTTGGCAAGCCCCGCCACAGCGGCCGCGACCCTGCGGGCGTCCGCGCTTCCCACGCCGGAAGCCGCGGCCCAGACAATCATCAGCTTCTTCGTCGGCGACGGGACCGCGGCACACCCGAATGCCGGGATCATCTCCGGCAACGGCTACACGTGGACCGCCGACACATGCGCCTCCAACACCTCCTGCAAGGGCGGCAACAGCGGTGTCTTCGGCAACGGCGGCGACGGGTTCAACGGTGGCAACGGCGGCAGCGCGGGCTGGTTCGGTAACGGCGGGGCCGGCGGCACCGGACTCGCGACCATCAACGGCGGCAACGGCGGCAACGGCGGGCGCGGAGGCCTGATCAGCGGCAGCGGTGGTGCCGGTGGTGCGGGCGCGACGACGGCCGCCGCATCGACGGGCGGCCGCGGTGGTTCGGCCGGCCTGACGGGTAACGGCGGCGCCGGCGGTGCCGGCGGCACATCGACCGGTGACTACCAGGGGGCACCGGCGGTCGCGGTGGCAACGGCGGCTTGTACGTCGGTAACGGCGGTGCGGGCGGCGCCGGTGGTAACGCCATCCTGAACGGCCAGACCGGTGGCACGGGCGGCAACGGCGGCGACACCGGACTGGTCTCGTTCTGGGGCATCGCCGGTGACGGTGGCGAGGGCGGTGGCGCGAGTGCCGGCGACGGCGGCGCCGGAGGCAAAGCCACATTCGGCGGCCGTGGTGGCAATGGTGGCAACGGTGGTCTGTTCTCGCTCTTCGCTTTTGGCGGCGACGGCGGGGCCGGTGGCGACAGCCCGGCGAAGGGCGTAACGGCAACCGACCATGGCGGTAACGGAGGCAACGGCGGACGCGGCGGCCTGTGGGCCGGAAGCGGCGGCGACGGCGGAGTCGGCGGCGTAGGCGGCGGCGACGGCGGAAATGGCGGGAATGTCGGCATGCTGTCGATGTTCGGCGCGGGCGGAGATGGCGGTGCCGGCGGCCTCGGCCAGGCCGGCATCGTCGGCACCAACGGTGCCGATCCCGGCAAGAACCCGTCCTACTCGATCAACGGGGGCGACGGCGCACCCGGCGGTGCTGGCGGTAACGGCGGTCGCGGCGGCAACGGCAGCTGGGTCATCGGGACCGGTGGCCTGGGTGGCGACGGCGGCCCAGGCGGTGACGGCGGCCAAGGCGGTACCGGGTACGCCCCGGACGACGAAACCATCGACCCGGGACTCAACGGCGGCAACGGCGGCAACGGCGGAGCCGGCGGCCTCGGCGGAACGGCCGGGGGTGCCGGCGGCACGGGACGGGTGCTGTTCTTCATCGCCTCAAACGGAGCAGCCGGCGGCAGCGGCCAAGGCGGCAAAGGCGGCCAAGGTGGTGCCGGCGGGTACGGCCGTTCGCTCAGTGACGTGACCGGCGGGTCGGGCGGCAACGGCGGTAACGGCGGAGCGGGCGCCGCGGGTGGCGTGGGTGCCGACGGTGGCGCTGGTGGCAACGGCGGTGCCGGCGGCGCCGGCGCATACGGTGGCGGCCAGGGTGGCTCCGGCGGTAGCGGCGGCGCCGGCGGCGACGGTGGCGAAGCGAGCGCCACGTCCGCGGCGGGCAGCGGCGGTGCCGGCGGCTCGGCCGGTGACGGTGCGGCCGGTGGTTACGCCGCGATCGATGCCGGTCCCGGCGCAGCCGGCGGCAACGGCGGCAACGGCGGAAAGGGCGGCGACGGCAGCGTCGGCGGTCTGGGCGGCGACGCCGGCGAGGGCGGCGCCGGGGCGAGCACCCGGGGCGGTTCAGTCGGCGAGAATGGAACCGCGGGTGATCGCGGCGCCAACGGCTCGTCGGCAGTTGCAGCCAGTGCGGTGGCGGCGAAGTCGGCTGCTGCCCAGCCTGCGGGCCCGGGGGCGTTCTTCGAGGAGATCAGCCGCCAGATCGCCTACATCTTCTTCAACCGCGCGCCCAGTGTCACCGTCGACGTCGGCGGCCAGGACGGTCCGACGAAACAGATCCAGGTCACCGTCAAGGGCGAGGGCAACAACGGCTACGGCGTCAGCTACACCGTCAAGGTAGATCCGAAATACGGCAGCGTCGTCGCCGGCGACACCCCGGGAACGTTCATCTACACCGCGAACGACGCACTGATCCAGCCGGGAATCGTCGATCACTTCACGATCACAGTGAACAACGGGACGGCAGCCAAGCTCCCCGGCCTCGCCGGGCTGGTGCAGGGCATGCTGCATTCGTTCGCGATCATGGTCGGTGCGGCCAAGCCCGACACGTTCGACGAGACGATCGAAGTCACCGTCGACGGCACCAAGCAGTACGGCAACGCAACCAGTGCCGCTGCCTACTGGGTGAGCCAGAGCTACTCCAACTGCCAGCTGCAGGCTGCCGCGTCCGCAGTCCTGCAGGCGATCAAGCAGCTGCCGACGGCGGACACCGAGCAGACCTGGGTTGACTGGGCGAAGACCAACGATTCCGTCGCGACGCCGGGCGCAAAGATGTACCTGGACGCCAACATCGCGGAAGGTGTCGCGACCGAGGACGCCGTGGCGCTGATCAACAAGTACTTCAACGTCACCGCGACCTACCGGGAATACGACAAGACGCAAGAGGCCGGCGAGCAAGCTCTGCAGGATCTCGAAGCCGCACTGGCCGAAGGGAAATCAGCGATGGTGGCCTACCCGGTCTCGATCGTCTGGACCGCGGTCACCGACTTCACGCCTCAGCCGAAAGACAGCTACTGGACGGCTGATCACGCCGCGGTGGTGACGCAGGTCGATCTGAAGAACGGCGTGGTGTACGTCAACGACAGTTCGATGCAGAACAACGGTGTGAACGTCGGGCAGGCCAAGGCGCTGCCGATCGGCGTGTTCATGAGCGGGTGGCAGGCCGCCGGCTATGACTTGACGATCATCACTGCGAACGCACCGACCACCGTCGTGTAGGCGGTCCAGGGCGCTGCATGCCCCGACATCCCGCGGCGTACACCGTCGCGGGATGTCGACCGCGTTACGCTGATCGGCGTGTCCTACGACGCGTCGGTGAACGCCGCCCGCGAGGATCACGGCCCCCCGGCACGCGGGAAGTACTGGTGGGTCCGCTGGGCGGTGCTCGGCGTCGCGCTGATCGTGCTGGTCGTCGAGGCCACCCTGGTGTGGGATCAGCTGGCCAAAGCCTGGAAGAGCCTGTTCTCGGCGAACGGCTGGTGGGTGCTGGCAGCGGCCGCCGCGGCGATGCTGTCCATGCACAGCTTCGCCCAGATCCAGCGGACGCTGCTGCGCTCGGCCGGAGTGGTCGTCCACCAGTGGCGTTCCGAAGCGGCGTTCTATGCGGGCAATGCGCTGAGCACCACGATGCCCGGCGGTCCCGTGCTGTCGGCGACGTTCGTCTATCGGCAACAGCGGCTGTGGGGCGCCTCCCCGGTGGTCGCGTCGTGGCAGCTGGTGATGTCCGGCGCGCTTCAGGTGGTCGGTCTGGCGCTGCTGGGCCTCGGCGGCGCATTTCTGTTGGGCGCCAAGAACAATCCGTTCTCACTGCTGTTCACCCTCGGCGGGTTCATCGCCCTGCTGCTGCTCGCGCAGGCGGTGGCGACCCGTCCCGAACTCATCGACGGCATCGGCGTCAAGGTCCTCGGCTGGGTCAATTCGGTGCGCGGCAAGCCCACCGACACCGGTCTGCGCCGGTGGCGCGAAACGCTGAACCAACTGGAGTCGGTCAGCTTGAGTCGCCGCACCCTCGGGGTGGCGTTCGGCTGGTCGTTCTTCAACTGGGTGTGCGACGTGGCGTGCCTGGCGTTCGCCGCCTACGCCACCGGCGGGCGGCCGTCGCTGGCCGGTTTGACCGTCGCCTACGCCGCCGCCCGCGCCGTGGGCTCGATCCCGTTGATGCCGGGCGGCCTGCTGGTCGTGGAGGCCGTGCTGGTGCCCGGCCTGGTGTCCAGCGGGATGGCCCTGTCCGGCGCGATCTCGGCGATGCTGATCTATCGGCTGGTCAGCTGGATCTTCATCTCGACGATCGGCTGGGTGGTGTTCTTCTTCCTGTTCCGCACCGAAGGCCCGCTGGACCCGGATGCGGTCGCCGACGAGATCGCCGCAGCCGAAGCCGAAAGCGGCGCAGCCATCGACGATCCGGCCGACACCGCACTCCAGGGCCCGGTGCCGCCGCCGTGCCCTGACCCCGACGACGACCGGCCCTGAACCAACGGTGTGCTTGAATCCGAGCATGGCAGTTCGTAGCGACACCCGCCCGGCCGTGCTGGCGCTGGCCGGCGACATCGTCTTCGTCGTGGTGTTCTGCGCGATCGGTCGCCGCAGCCACGCCGAAGGCCTGACGCTTGCCGGGATCGCCGAGACCGCATGGCCGTTTCTGTCCGGCACCCTCGCCGGTTGGCTGATCTCGCGGGCCTGGCGCGCACCGACCGCGATCGTGCCGACCGGCGTGATCGTCTGGGTCTCCACCGTCGTGGTGGGAATGTTGTTGCGCAAGGCCAGTTCTCAGGGCGTTGCGGTGAGCTTCATCATCGTCGCGTCGGTGGTGACGGCGGTGCTGCTGCTGGGGTGGCGCGGCGTCGCCGCCGTCGTCCGCAAGCGCAGCGGTTAAGCCTGCCCCGCCGGGGCGACGGGTTCCGGGGCGGTCGAGACCGTCAACACCGCACGCAACCCGCCGAGCGGGCCGTCGGAAAGTTCGATGTCGCCGCCGTGCAGGGCGGCCTGCTGAGCCACCAGCGCCAAGCCCAGTCCTGAACCGCCAGCGGTGGCCGTGCTGCCACGAGCGAAGCGGCCCAACACTTTTCGATGCTCTTCGGCCGGCAGGCCACGACCGTTGTCGTCGACGGTGATGGCCAGCAGCGGGCCCTGTCGGCGGGCCCGCAGCACGATCCGGGTGGCTTCCCCGTGGGTGATCGCGTTGCGCACCAGGTTGTCCACGGCCAACCGCAACCCGGCCGGCCACCCCCACACCGTGCCGGCCTCGTCGGCCTCCACGATGATCTCCCCACCCCAGATCGGATGTTCTCCCGCGCAACCCGATCCAACATCTCGGCGACATCGATCGGCTCGCGGTCCTCATTGCGCGCCAACTGTCCCGACGCCAGCTGCCCCAGCGCGGTGATGATCGCCTCGACCCGGCGCTGCGCGCGCGCAAGATCGGCGACCACCTCGTCACGCTCCTCGGGCGGCAGGTCGTGGATGCGCAACGTGTCCAGGTCGGCGCGCATCGCGGTCAGCGGGGTGCGCAGTTCGTGGGCGGCGTTGGCCGCGAAATCCTGTGCTGCCTGAAGCGAATTCGTGGTCGCCGCCTGGGCATCCGCCAGCCGGTTCAGCATCGCGATCATCGCCTCGGACAGATCCTCGGCCTCCCGGGAGCCGTGCACCGGATCGAGCCGATCGTGGCCGGTTCCCAGCCGCCTGGTCTGCTCGGTGAGTTTCAGCAGCGGCCGGATCGCCGGGCCGGCCAGGATCCAGCCCAGCGCCAGCGCGACCATCACCGCGAGGCAGACGATCAGCACGTAGAGCGGAATTCTGGCGCGGCTCAACAGGATGCTGTCGGCGCGGATACCGATCGAGACCAGGATCCCACCGGACTGGTCGACGTTCACCGTCCGCACCCGGTAGTCGACGTTGTTGACGCTGACCGTCGCGGTCCCCGGCGGCAGCGGAGGCAACTGGAACCCTCGCTGGAACATGACCTGCCCGGTGGACCGTGACCGTCCGGTCGTCACCACTCGGCTGGGATCACGCAGCTGCTCGGGATACATGCTGGCGTCGACGATCGAGTCGAGACGCTTATCCAGTTGCGCCTCATCGTTGTTCGCCAGCACGATCGAGGTCAGCACCGCCAGCAGCGCGACGACGATGGCGGCGGCCACGGCGGCGGCCAGGGCGACCCGGCTGCGCAGGGACAGGCTCTGGCCCAGCGAACTCACGGCCGGATCACGGCTCCGACCGGAGGACGTATCCGATGCCGCGCACGGTGTGGATCACCCGCGGCACACCCTCGCGTTCGAGCTTGCGGCGCAGATAACTGATGAACACGTCGGCAACGTTGGTGTCGACGTCGAAGTCGTAGCCCCACACCAGCTCCAGGAGCCGCTGCCGGGACAGCACCACACCGGAGTTCTCGGCGAGCACCGCCAACAGGTCGAATTCGCGTTTGGTCAGCTCGACCCGGTCACCGTTGACGAACACCAGCCGCCGGGCGGTGTCGATGGTCAGCGGTCCGATCGTGACGGCGTCGGAACCCTCGGATGAATGCGACGCCCGACGCAGCAGCGCATGCAGCCTGGCCACCAACTCGCCCAGGTCGAACGGTTTGGTCAGATAGTCGTCGGCGCCCGCCTCCAGGCCGGCGATCCGGTCGTTGACGGTGTCGCGTGCCGACAGCACGCAGATCGGGATGTCGTTGCCCAGTGCCCGCAGCGCGGTCACCACCGCCACACCGTCGAGCTCCGGCATCTGGACGTCGAGCACCAACGCGTCGTGATTCTCGTTCGCCAACAGCCGCAACGCTTCCTTGCCGGTCGCCGCGACCCGGACGTCAAACCCCGAGTGCCGCAAACCGCGGGCAACCGAAGTCCGGACATCCGGGTCGTCGTCGACCATCAGGACGGTGCGGCCAGCGCCTTCCTGGGCGGGCTGTTGTCCTACCCGCACCGCGGGTTAGGCGCCAGGAACGTCAGGAGCGCTACCGCAGCGGTTCTTCAGATCGACCAGCGGCTGACGAATGCCCTGCAGGTCGGCCTTCACCGAGGGGTTGTAGTCCAGGTACTGCTTCACCTCGGACCGGATGGTGTCGCGCGGCGCACCCTCCAGACCGGTGAAGAAAGCGTTGACGTCCGGGTGCGTGAACAGGTAGGCCGACGTCGCCGCGGACACACCCGCGGCCACCCCGGCGAGGTCGGCGGCGGTGCAGTTCGGCGGCGGATCGGCCAGCGCCGACGGGGCTGCACCAATCAGCATCGCGCCGGCGACGGCGCCCGTGCCGATCGCTCCGACGACCGCGCGACGGGCCAGACGGGCATTAAGCAACATGCTCGGACTCCTTAGCGTTGGGAGAAGCACTGTCAGTAACCGGTACTGACAGAAGAAAGCTAAGCAGAATTGCTGCAGACTTTCGCGCCTTGAGCTTAACCAATCGTGAGAATGTTCCGATGTGGCTGCTCAGGGCCGCTTCCGGGGAGCGCCGAGCGTGCCGATTCAGCGAGTACCGATCGTGGCCGGGCCGGGCAGCGGGCCGTTGCCCAGCGGGGCCGGGCTGCCGGAGAGTTGTTGCGCCGGTGTGGTGCCCGTCAATGTGCCCGGTGCCGGTGCGGGCAGGCCGCCGGTCTGAGCCGACTGCAGCAGGCCTAGCAGCTGCGGCAGGCTCACCGGCAACTTGCACTGGGCGGACATACTCGTCAGCGGCTGCTGGATGGCCTGCAGGTCCTTGGCGGCCTGCGGGTTGGCGTCGAAATAACTCTTGAGCGCCACCACGGTCTGCGGTCCGGCCTGGTGCTGGGAGATCGTCGTCAGCGCCTGATTGGTCTGCGGGTGCGCGTCCAGATAGGTGCCGGTGTTGGTGGCCACCGAGCCGACCGTCTTGGCGAGCTGGCTGGCCGCGCACGGGTCGGGGGCGGCGGTCGCCTCCGACATCGACACCGAGGTCGACAGCGCCAGCAGGGCGGCACCGCCGGCCGCGGTGGCGGCCAGCACAGCGCACACCCCGCGGCGCAGGCTCGCGGTCGCGGAGAGGCTGGACGCAGACATGGGGACTCCTCGACTTCGCTGACGTTTGAATGACGTCACGCCGCGGCGCAGCATCGCTACGACTCGGCACGGTCCCCGACCCCTGACTTGGTCGGTGGACATCCTGCCATCGGCAACGGGCGGGCCGCCACTCGTGCGCGGGTTACGAGCGCCTGATCAGGAGGTCTCAATCCAGCTAAGACCGCCGGTCACGACAGGTCAGCGTTCAGGCATCTGCGGTACGCTCGCAACCACGCAATCCGGGGAGAATGCGGGGAGACAGCCATCCAGCAGTTCATGATGCGCCTCAGCAGCAACCTGCGCAGATTCCGCTGGCTGGTGTTCACGTGCTGGTTGCTGGCTTTGGTGCCGTCGGTATATCTGGCCCTCACCGAGTCCAATCACCTGACCGGTGGTGGCTTCGACGTGGCCGGCTCCCAGTCGCTGCATGTGCAGTATCAGCTCGAGGACCATTTTCCGGACCAGGGCGCCTCCCCACTGGCCTTGGTGGCCGCGCCTCGCGCCGACGCCAGCTACGCCGACATGAACTCCGCCGTCGCGCAGTTGGAGGAGGCGGCCAAGCAGGTTCCCAGCGTCGTGGTGGTGCCCAACCAGGGCCAGCCGGCGCCTGCCCCGGACCGGCCTTACGTGGTGTCGCTGCGGCTGGACTTCAACAACACCGGCGCGGTCGACGTCGCGCGGCAGCTGCGCCAGAAGATCGGCGTGACCGGCGATCAGCCCGGCCAGATCCAGAACGGCCGGGTCAAGCTCTATGTGATCGGTCAGGGCGCGCTCGGCGCCGCCGCCCAGACCAGCACCAAACACGACATCGCCGAGGCCGAGCGATGGAACCTGCCGATCGTTCTGATTGTTCTGCTCGCGGTGTTCGGCTCGCTGGCGGCCGCGGCGGTCCCGCTCCTGCTCGCGGTGTGCACCGTCGTGGTGACCATGGGTGTGGTCTATCTGCTGTCGACCGTGATGAGCATGTCGGTGTTCGTGACGTCGACGGTGTCGATGTTCGGCATCGCACTGGCCGTCGACTATTCACTGTTCATCCTGATGCGTTATCGCGAGGAACTGCGCGCCGGTCGCGACCCGCAGCAGGCCGCCGACGCGGCGATGGGCACCTCGGGTCTTGCGGTGCTGCTGTCCGGTCTGACCGTGATCGCGTCGCTGACCGGTATCTACCTGATCAACACACCGGTGCTGCGGTCGATGGCCACCGGCGCGATCCTGGCGGTGGCGGTCGCGGTGCTGACCTCGACGACGCTGACCCCGGCCGTGCTGGCCACGTTCGGCAGACCGGTGGCCCGGCGTTCGCGGGCGCTGCAGTGGTCACGCCGCGCCGAGGCGACCCAGTCGCGGTTCTGGACCCGCTGGGTCGGCGAGGTCATGCGACGGCCGTGGCTGTCGGCGCTGGGAGCGACGGCGGTTCTCCTGCTGATGGCCGCGCCCGCGTTCTCGATGGTGCTCGGCAACAGCATGCAGCGGCAGTTCCCGGCCACCCATGAGGTCCGCGGTGGGGTGGCCGCGGCCGCCCAGGCGCTCGGCCCCGGCGCGCTGGGCCCGGTCCGGGTGCTGGTCACGTTCCCCGGCGGCGCGGCCTCCGACCCGAAGAACGCCGCCGCGCTCGATGCGATCAACACCGAGATCTCGAAGGCACCGGACGTGGTCTCGGTGTCGACGCCGGCGTTCGCCGACAACAACGGCAGCGCGCTGATCTCGGCGATTCTGTCGGTGGACCCCGAGGACCTCGCCGCCCGCAACTCGATCGACTGGATGCGCAGCCACCTGACCGCACTGCCCGCGGCGAAGGGCGCGCAGATCGACGTCGGCGGCCCGACCGCACTGATCAAGGACTTCGACGACCGGGTCGGGCACACCCAGCCGCTGGTGTTCGTGTTCGTCGCGGCGATCGCGTTCGTGATGCTGCTGATCTCGGTGCGGTCGGTGTTCCTGGCGTTCAAGGGCGTGCTGATGACGGTGCTGTCCGTGGCCGCGGCCTACGGCAGCCTGGTGATGGTCTTCCAGTGGGGCTGGCTGGAAGGGCTGGGCTTCCATCGGATCACCTCGATCGACTCGACGATCCCGCCGCTGGTGCTGGCGATGACGTTCGGCCTGTCGATGGACTACGAGATCTTCCTGCTCACCCGGATCCGGGAGCGCTATGTGCAGGTCGGTGACACCCGCGACGCCGTCGCCTACGGCGTATCCACCAGTGCCCGCACGATCACCAGCGCCGCGCTGATCATGATCGCGGTGTTCATCGGGTTCGCGTTCGCCGGCATGCCGCTGGTTGCCGAGTTGGGGGTGGCGTGCGCGGTGGCCATCGCCGTCGACGCCACGATCGTCCGGCTGATCCTGGTGCCCGCGCTGATGGCGATGTTCGACCAGTGGAACTGGTGGCTGCCGGCCTGGCTGGCCCGGATCCTGCCGTCGGTCGACTTCGAGAAGCCACTGCCCAAGGTCGACCTCGGCGACCTCGTCGTCATCCCCGACGACATCTCGTCGCTGGCGCCGCCCGCCGCTGATCTGAAGATGGTGGTCAAGGGCGCGGCCAAGCTGAAGACCCTGGCCCCGGACGCGGTCAGCGTGGCCGATCCGCTGGCGTTCACGGGATGCAGCGAGCTGGCCGGCAAGGTCAAGGGCAGCGACGACGCGCGTGCGCGCCCCGTGCGCATCGGTCCGGGTGGCACGTCGACCGTCAAGCTGATCCGCGGTTACCGCAGCGCCAGGACGTCGACGCCACGGCCCATCCATCCGGTCACGATGTGGCGGGGCCGGCTCGCGATCGCCCTCGACGCGCTGGAGACCGGGGCCGCCGACGACAGGCACGGCGTGGAGCGGCTCAGCCCGGTGGAGACCACCCACGTCCAGCTGTCGACGGGTGACCGGCTGCAGATCCCGACGTGTGCGGAGACGCTGCGCATGCAGGCGTTCCTGATCATGTGCCGCAACAGCCGGTCGGATTTCGCCGAGTTCGCCGACCTGGTCGGCGGGATGGATACCGAGACCGCTGCAGTGGTACTCGCAGGGATGGACCGGTATTACTGTTCTGGACAACCTAAGCGACAATGGGTGGCGACTCAGCTGGTCCGCCGGCTGGCCGACCCCGACCCGTCCGATGTCGGCGACGACGAGCGGTGGGCCGGGCCGGAGGGGGCCGCCGAATGGGAGCGGATCAGGCAGCGTTGCCTTGCGGTGGCGGTGGCGATCCTGGAGGAGGCGAGGTGACGGTGGCAGCGGAACGCGATGCCGTACCCGCAACGGCCGCGCAGTCATTCATCGACCCCCGTCCCGTCGAGTTCTGGCCCACCGCGTCGATTCGCGAGGCGCTCGAGAGCGGCGACATCACCGTCTGGCAGCGGATCGTGATGGCCATCAAGCGCGACCCTTACGGCCGGACCGCCCGCCAGGTCGAGGAAGTGCTCGAGCACTCTCAGCCGTACGGCATCTCCAAAGCACTGGCCGAGGTGCTGCTGCGCGCCCGCAGCCACCTGGAGGCCAACGAGCGCGCCGAGGCCGCCCGGCACGTGCGACTGCTGCTCGATCGGTCCGGCCTGGCCGAGCAGGAATTCGCCTCCCGCATCGGCGTGGCCCAATCGGATCTGGTCTCCTACCTCGACGCGACGGTCAGTCCGCCGGCATCGCTGATGATCCGGATGCGCAGGCTGTCGGACCGGTTCGCCAAGATGCGTGCCCAGCGCGCGTCCGGCGGGGATTGAGCCGGTGACGCCGAATTCGGCTGAGCTGGAAGAGATTCTGCGCGACACCCGCACGGTTGCGGTGGTGGGCGCTTCCGACAACCCGGCCCGGCCGAGCTACGAGGTCTATCAGTATCTGGCGCGGTTCAGCGATCTCGAGCTGTATCCGGTCAACCCGAACATCAGCGACATCGACGGCGCCCGGGTCTATCCGTCGCTGGCCGAGCTACCCGTCGTGCCGGACATGGTCGACGTCTTCCGCCGCTACGACGACCTTCCCGGGGTGCTGACGGACACGCTCGCGCTGAGCCCGCATCCGAAATACCTGTGGCTGCAACAGGGGCTGTGGCACGACGAGGTGGCTGAGCAGGCGCGCGCCGCCGGGCTGCGCGTCGTGATGGACCGATGTTTGAAGGTGGACTACGCCCGGCTCATCGGGCGTTGATCGGCGAGATGTCGAGCACCAGCCACCGGCCGTCCTGCTTGGCCAGGCTGACCCGCAACGCCAGCACCGCGGCACTGGGCTGCTGACCCGGCTGGCTCTGGGTGCCCCGCATCACCACCGCCACACTGGCTGCCGTGGGACCCAGCGCCTCCAGCCCGGCCGACATGGTCTGCGCCGTGGCGGAGATGTTCTTCTTGGCCAGATCCGAAGTGGACTTGCCGAATTCGTTCTTGAACGCATCGGCCCGGTCGGGTGCCATGAACGTCGCGGCCCGGTCGATCGACGACATCGGGTCGGCCGGCGTGAACGTCGCCGTGGCCTCGGACGCAGCGGTCGCGATGCGCACCACCTCGGCGGAGTCACGGGTGAAATCCCGGTCCGGGCGCGTCCACTGCGTGTAGCCGACTACGACGGTGGCGACCAGCGCCGTGGTGGCCAGCGCGACGACGGCCAGGCGTAGGCCGGGGCCGTCGTCGTCGGTGCCGACGGTCACCGAATCCCGGCGGAACAGAACGACGTTGACGATCACGCCCTCGACAATGAGCAGGCACAGCATCGAACAGACCGCCACCCACCAGAGCGGCCAGCCGAGGACCACACCGATCGCCAGCAGGGCCGCGATGGCGGCCAGCGGCGCCACGATGTCGAAGGCCAGGACGCGGGCCAGGTTCCTCATCGCAGCGACTCCAGCCGCGAGATCATCGGCTTGCCGTCCACGTCGGAGACACCCAGCCGTAGGTTCCAGCGCACGGTCGTCGGCTTGTTGCCGGAGTTCTCGCTGACCGAGGTGGCGATCACCAGCACGGAGTCGGTGCGTTTGGCCAGCTCCGGCGGCAGGGCGGCTTGCGGGGCCTGACCCGGCTGCACGTTGAGGTCGTGGTGCACGGCTTCGAAGGACACCGACTCGATCTGTCCGGTGGTGCGGGCCTGCAGGGTGCGGACCACCTCGCGGTAGGGCTTTATGGCGGCTTCGAAATCGGAGTTCAGCTGGCCGGCGGTGCCGTCGTGCAGTTTGGCCAGGCTGGCGTCGACGTTGTCGACGTTCATGTTGATCAGAACACTGGTCCAGTTCGCGGCGGCGGACATCACCTTGGACTGATACGCCCGCTCGTCGTCGGCGTCGCGGTGCCCGGACCAGATCAGCACGCCGAGGACGACGGCTGCGACGGCCAACACACCGAGAACGGCGGAGGCGACGCCGTAGCCGGTGAAGGTCCGCTCGTCGGCACCGTCATCGGTCGGTTCGGCCTCAGGCATGAAGGCGAGGCTACCGGGCGGTCACCTGCGGGCCGGACGCCGAGGTCGGACCTCTGGTAAGGATGGTTGGGTGACGGTAGAAACGCTGCGCTCGGGTATCGACTTGTCCCACGTCGAGGCCGAGGTTCGCCCCCAAGACGATCTGTTCGGCCACGTCAATGGACGGTGGCTGGCCGAGTACACCATCCCCGGTGACCGGGCCACCGACGGCGCGTTCCGGACGTTGTACGACCGGGCCGAGGAACAGGTGCGCGAACTCATCATGTCCGCGGCCGGTGAGCCTGGGACGGATGCGCAACGGATCGGCGACCTCTACGCCAGCTTCCTCGACGCCGAGGCCGTCGAGCGCCGCGGCGTCCAACCGCTCCTCGACGAGCTGGCGCACATCGACACCGCCGCGGATCCGGCTGCGCTGGCCGCGGTGATCGGTGCGCTGCAGCGCACCGGCGTGGGCGGCGGCGTCGGGCTCTACATCGACACCGATTCCAAGAACTCGACGCGCTACCTGCTGCACGTCACGCAGTCCGGTCTGGGCCTGCCGGACGAGTCGTACTACCGCGACGAGCAGCACGCCTCGATCCTGGGCGCCTACCCCGCGCATATCGCCGCGATGTTCGCGCTTGTCCTGGGCGGCACCGCCGACGACCACATCGAGCGGGCCGCGCGGATCGTCGCGCTGGAGACCAAACTGGCTGCCGCGCACTGGGATGTCGTCAAGCGCCGCGACGCGGACCTGACCTACAACCTGCGCAACTTCGCCGATCTGCCCGCCGAGGCGCCCGGCTTCGACTGGGCCGGCTGGATCGGCGCGCAGGGCACCACCCCGGACGTGGTGGCCGAACTCGTTGTGCGTCAACCTGATTACCTCACCGCCTTCGCCGAGCTGTGGTCGGGTCACGACTTCGCCGACTGGCAGGACTGGGCACGCTGGCGGCTGATCAACGCCCGGGCCGCCTACCTGACCGACGCGGTGGTCGAGGCGAACTTCGACTTCTACGGCCGCACCCTGTCGGGCACCGAGCAGATCCGTGAACGCTGGAAGCGGGCGGTGTCGCTGGTGGAGAGCCTGATGGGTGACGCGGTCGGACGACTCTATGTCGAACGGCACTTTCCGCCGGATGCCAAGGCCCGCATGGACGTACTCGTCGACAATCTGCGCGAGGCCTACCGGGTCAGCATCAACGACCTCGAGTGGATGACGCCGGAGACCCGTCAGCGCGCACTCGCCAAGCTGGACAAGTTCACCGCCAAGATCGGCTACCCGAAGAAATGGCGGGACTACTCGACGCTGGTGATCGATCGAAACGATTTGTACGGCAACGTGATTCGCGGTGCCGAGGTGGCCCACGACCGCGAGCTCGCCAAGCTCGGCGGCCCGGTCGACCGCGACGAGTGGTTCATGACCCCGCAGACGGTCAACGCGTACTACAACCCCGGCATGAACGAGATCGTATTCCCCGCGGCGATTCTGCAGCCGCCGTTCTTCGACGCCGAGGCCGATGACGCGGCGAACTACGGCGGGATCGGGGCCGTGATCGGCCATGAGATCGGTCACGGATTCGACGACCAGGGCGCCAAGTACGACGGCGACGGCAATCTCGTCGACTGGTGGACCGATGAGGACCGCGCCGAGTTCGGCACGCGTACCAAGCAACTCATCGAGCAGTACGAGACCTTCGTGCCCCGCGGGCTCCAGCCGGGCCAGCACGTCAACGGTGCGTTCACGGTCGGCGAGAACATCGGCGACCTGGGCGGGCTGTCGATCGCGCTGCTGGCCTACGAGCTGTCGCTGGACGGCAAGGAAGCCCCGGTGATCGACGGGCTGACCGGACGGCAGCGGGTGTTCTTCGGCTGGGCGCAGGTCTGGCGCACGAAATCTCGTGAGGCCGAGGCAATTCGGCGGCTGGCGACCGATCCGCACTCGCCGCCGGAGTTCCGCTGCAATGGCGTGATCCGCAACATGGACGCGTTCTATGAGGCGTTCGACGTCAGCGAGGACGACGAGCTGTACCTGGAACCCGAGCGGCGCGTCCGCATCTGGAGCTAACCGCGGGCGGCGACCTCGCGGTTGGCACCGTCGACCACCGAGGCCAGCAGCCCGGGTAATGCCGCGTCGACTTCCTCGGCGCGCAGCCGCTGGTGGGTGAGGCCGCCGAGGACCAATCGCTCGAGCAATCCGGCTTCGCGCAGGATCTTGAAGTGGTGGGTGGCGGTGGACTTGTTGATGCCGTCGTACAGCGCGCTGCACTGCAGGGGCGCGTCGGCGTTGCGCAGCCGCCGGATCATCTCCAGCCGGGCCGGATCCTGTAGCGCCGCGAGCACCTGGTGCAGCGGCCCGACCTGATGGACGGGATAGCTGTCGGCAGGGAATGCCTGCACCTCAACCACGGTTGTCTCCTGTGTCCGCCGTCACGGCCTGCGAAGTTTGATCAACATCAAACCTAGCGTACGCTCGAACGAGTTCGATGACCATCAAACCATTCGGAGTTGTCATGGCCTGTGTGCAGGAGACGTCACCCGCTGACGCCACCGGCCAGCGCTGGGCGTACCCCCTGCTTCTGGTGCTCAGCGGCGTCGCACTCGGCGTCTCGGGCCTGCCCGCACCGCTGTACGGCATCTACGAATCGAACTGGCATCTCTCGCCGCTCGCCACCACCATCGTGTTCGCGGTCTACGCCTTCGCCGCGCTGGCCGCGGTTCTGGTGTCCGGCCGTATCTCCGACGTCGTCGGCCGCAAGCCGGTGCTCCTCGGCGCACTGATCGCACTGATCGCCGGTCTGGGCATCTTCCTGATCGCCGACAGCATCGAGATGCTGTTGCTGGCCCGCACCATCCACGGCGCCGCCGTCGGCTCGATCGTCGTCGCCGCCGCCGCCGCGCTGCTGGACCTGCGGCCGCACCACGGGGTGCGCAGCGGCCAGCTCAGCGGCGTCAGCTTCAACATCGGCATGACCGTGGCGATCGTCGGCTCGTCGCTGCTGGCCCAGTACGTCGCGCACCCGCTGCGCACCCCGTACGCGGTCGTCGCGGTGGTGTGCGCGATCGTCGGCATCGGCGTGGTGGCCCTGCGGGAAACCCATGAGGGCCGCACCGGCGGACGAATCCGGCTCAGCAAACCGGCTGTGCCGCAGGCGATTCGCGAGGACTTCTGGTTCGCCGCCCTGGGTGCGATGGCGTCCTGGTCGGTGCTCGGGGTGTTGCTGTCGCTGTACCCGTCGCTGGCCGCGCAGCAGACCCACGTGCACAACCTGGTGTTCGGCGGCGGCGTGGTCGGGGTGACCGCATTCTCCGCGGCCATGGCGCAGCTGGTGGCCACCCGGGTTCCGGCTCGGCGCTCGGCGGTGATCGGCGACATCGGCATGGCCGCCGCACTGCTGCTGACGATCCCGGTGCTGCTCACCCACCGCTGGCCGTTGGTGTTCGCCGCCGCGGCACTGCTGGGTGCGACGTTCGGCCTCGGTTTCGGCGGCTCGCTTCGTCACCTGTCCGACGTGGTGCCCTCGGACCGCCGCGGTGAGACGATGTCGGCGTTCTACCTGCTGGCCTACACCGCGATGGCCCTACCGACGATCGCCGCGGGCTGGGCGGCCACCAAATGGCCGCTGGCGCAGGTGTTCCCGTGGTTCGCCCTGATCGTGGCGGTGGCCTGCCTGGGTGCTGCGGCAGTCGGCCTCAAGCAGGCGAATCCGTCGCGCCCGGCGTCTTGATCTGAGCGGCCAGCCACGGCAACGCATCGGAGAAGGCCCGCTCGGCGAACTGCCAGGTGTGGAAGCTGATGATGCGGTGCACCGAGCAGGAGATGCCGACCGTCTTCGCCGTCGCGCACAGATCGTCGGCCGCCCCTGCCTCGTCGGAGTCCTTGAACTCGTCGTGCCCGCCGAAGCCGGTGGGTGCGTCGGATTGTGGCCGGTGCCCACCGCCGCCGCCGCCGTACGGCGACGCGGTGTTGGTCGGCGTCACGGTGTCCTCGAACCAGCCTGCGACACCCTGATACGGCCCGTGCCGCATCATCACGGTCCGCGGGTCGAACTCGTCCCACTTGGCCGCGTCGCCGCCGTACAGCCGGCTGATCGTCTGGTCCTTGGTCCCTGAGGTCGGGCCGTGGTCGCCGGCGATGTCCTCGAAGGTGCTGAACAGATCCGGATGCATGACGGTCAGGTCGATCGCGCAGGTGCCGCCCATCGACCAGCCGACCACCGCCCAGTTGGCTGCCTGATCCGATGCGCCGAAATGCTCTGTCAGATAAGGCCGGACGTCTTTGGTCAGATGATCGGCGGCGTTGCCGCGGGGGCCGTTGACGCATTCGGTGTCGTTGTTGAAGCTGCCGCCGGAGTCGACGAACGCGAAGATCGGGGCTTGTCCGCCATGGGCTTTCGCGTAGCCGTCGATGATCGGCATCGCGTTGCCGGTGCGGATCCAGTCGGCCGGGGTGTTGAACTCGCCGGCGACCATCATGATGACCGGCAACCGGGGCGGGGTCGCACCGGCGAACCAGGCCGGCGGCAGGTAGACGTACTCACTTCGGTGCTTGAATCCGCTTGCATCTGCTGGGATGTCGACCTCGACGAGCTTGCCTACCGTCTGCACGGTGTTGCGCAGCCCGGGCAGATCGGCGGCGTCGATCTGGTTGGGCAGCGGCCCGGCCGTCAGGGCGCCCCAAGCAGTCTGCACGCTCGGGAAGTACCCGACCCACTTGTTCAGCGCCAGCAGCGCCGCCACCAAGGTCAACGGAATCGCCAGGACGGCGACACCTCGTCGCCACCAGGAATTTCCCCGCCAGCCCAATACCGCCACCGCGACCCCGGCCGCGAAAACCCCTATCCAGACCCACAAATAGAACGGTGCCGGATCTGAGGCCAGCCCCTCGGAGTTGACGTACATGCGCGCGGCGAGCGCACCGAGCAGGCCGACGACCACGCAGACCGGCAGCCACAGCAGCCACCAACGCCTGCTCCGCCGCCATCCGATCGCGACGATCAGCGTGATCGCGGCGACGATCTCGATGGTCAGCGGCAGCCAGCCGCCCAGCAGCGAAACGCCGTGCGCGTACTGATGCAGGTCAGGCGCGGGCAGCTGGGGCAGCGGTGCCGTCGGCGTCGGCGGCGGTGTCGGGGTAGGCGGCACGAACCCCATTGTGGAGTTCGTTTCTGTGCCTAAGCTTTGAGACCGGTTAGGCCAGTGGACGACTGGCTAGGACAGCTGCCACTGCCAGTCGTCGGCGCCGTCGGGGTTGTTGTAGGTGCCGACGGAGTTCTTGACCACGATCGGGTCGCCGCTGCCGAAGTTGTCGTAGAACCACTTGGCGTTGTCCGGAGACAGGTTGATGCAGCCGTGGCTGACGTTGCGCTTGCCTTGATCGGCCACCGACCACGGCGCGCTGTGGACGAAGGCTCCGCTGTTGTCGATACGCACCGCCCATTGGACTTTGAGCTTGTACCCCTCGGGCGAGGTGTTCGGCACGCCGTAGGTGGCCGAGTCCATGATGATGTCGGGGAACTTCTCCAGCACGTAGTAGGTGCCGTTCTTGGTCTCGTGCTTGCCGTCCGGCTTGCCCATCGAGACCGGCATGGTCTTCTCCACCTTGCCATTTCGGGTGATCGTCATCTGGTGGGCCTTGTCGTCGACCGTCGCCACCAGGCTGTCGCCGACGCGGAAGCTCGACTTGGCGCCACTGGCGTCGATGTTGACGACCGTGCCCTGCGGCCAGAAGTTGTAGGGCCGCCAGCGGACCTGGGTGTCGGTGGTCCAGTAGAACGCGCCGGGAACCGGCGGCACCGAGGAGATGTGGATGGCCTGCTCGGCCATCGGCCGGTTGGCGATCGGACGTGCGAAGTTGATGATGATCGGTTTGGCCACGCCGACCATGGCGCCGTTCACCGGGTTGAATGACGGCGGCGCGAACACCGGATCCCCGGTGTAGGGCGTCGGGTTCTGGCCCTTGACCGGACCGGCGGCTGCCGCGGCGGCCTGCTGGGCGGCCACCGGATCGACCGGCGGCGGTGGCGGCGGGGCGAACGGGTCGGGCGGCGGGACGGCCGGGTCGCCTGCCGGGGCCGGCGGCGGGAACGCCGCGGGGTCGACAGGTGGCGGCGCGAAGGGATCGGGTGCGGGCACCTGCGCGGGTGGCACGTCGGCGATCCCCGGATCGGCGGGCGCCTGGTCTGGATCGGCGAGCGCCGAACCGCTGCCGAGACTGATTCCGGCGGCCACTCCGACCACGCACAGCGTGGTGGCGATGGCCCCCTTCACCCGCAGCGTCATACCAAAACTCCCTCGAAACCGACGTTGACCCAGTCTGACATAACACGCTGGGTGCACTTCCTGAGTTCATTCGCCAGCGAACCCGGCCGCGAACTCCGTCACTGCCCTGAACTGTGCAGATCGTCGGGCGCGGGGTGACAAGCGTTACTTTTCGCTGGTAGCCGGGTGGTCCGCGAACAGGCCGCGGCTGACCAGCACGCAGGCCAATGCGCCCAGCATCAGCACGCATGAGGCGGTCAGCATCGCCGCCACTCCGGCCCGTTGGTAGAGCAGTCCGCCGGTCAGCGATCCGGCCATGATGCCGACCTGGAAGCACGCCACGTAGAGCCCGGAGGCACCGTCGGGATCCTGCGGCGAGTGCCGCATCGCGGCGGTCTGCAACATCGGCGGCATCGCGTTGGCGGTGGCGCCCCACAGCACGATCGCGACCGCCCCGGCCGCCGCGACGGCGACGGTGTGCCACCCGAGGTGACCGAGCGCCGCGAGGGCCGCGAACGCCAGCGACGACGCGGCCAGACATCCCATCACCGCCGCCTTGGGTCGCCGGTCCCCCGGCCGGGCCAGTAACGCCATCCCGGTCAGGCCGGCCACCCCGTACGCCGCGAGCAGCCAGGCCTGGTGCGCCCCGTGCACGCCGACCACGTCCCGGATGATCACCACGATGAACGTGTAGGAGATGAAGTGGGCGGTGACACCCACCAGCGTCAGCATGCTCAGCATCAGCAGCGGGCGGTTGCGGTGGTGGATCACTCTGCGGGGCCGGACACCGCCGGGCCCTTCGGTCAACGCCATCGCCGGAAGCGCCAGTCGTGCCGCCACCAGGACGAGCACCGACGCGGCGGTGATGACACCGACCGCGGGCCGCCAGCCCCACAGCTCGCTCATCGCCGCAGTGAGCGGGCTGCCGATCACCAGCGCCAGGCCTGTGCCCACGTAGACCGCCATGGTGGCGCGGCCGGCGTGGCTCGGCGGCACCAGTCGCGCACCGATCGGGGCGATCACCGACCACATCAACCCGTGGGTGAGCGCGCACAGCACCCGGCCGACGGCCAGCACGGTGAAGGTCGGCGCCAACGCGGAGATCAATTGCGAGATCGACAGGCAGGCCAGCGTCCACAACAGGGTGCGCCGTCGCGGCCACGTCGCCGTCCAGCGCACCAGCGGCATCGTGGCCAGTGCGGCCACCAGGGCGTAGCTGGCCAGCAGGGTGCCCACCATCGCTTCGCTGACGTTCAGGTCGCGCGCGATTGCGGACAGTGCACCGACCGGCATGATCTCGGCGGTGACGTAGATGAACGCCGCGGCGGCCAGCACGGCCAGCGCTGTGGCGACTCGCGGTGTCCACGTGCGCTGCACTGTGGGCACGGGTTCACGGTATCGGCTCACGCGCCGACTCCGGCTCATCTGACCGGCCTATGTCGCCGGGCAGTGCTGCGTCAGGAACGGACCAGGCGCGCGATCGCGGCGGAGGCCTCGGCCAGCTTCTTCTCTGCCTCGTCGCCGCCCTCGGCGACCGCATGGCTGACGCAGTGCCCGAGGTGCTCGTCGAGCAGGCCGAGCGCGACCGACTGCAGCGCACTGTTGACGGCGCTGATCTGGGTCAGCACGTCGATGCAGTACTTGTCCTCGTCGATCATCTTCGCGATGCCGCGGACCTGACCCTCGATGCGCCGCAGCCGCTTGGTGTAGTTGTCCTTCTGCGACGAATAGCCATGTGCGCCAGTCATTTAGCCTCCAAGCATCTGCTTCATCTGGTCGATCTCGGCCTGTTGTGCGGTGATGATGGACTTGGCCATCGCGGTCAGGTCGGCGCTCTGACCGTTGGCGATCTCGGCCTTGGCCATCTCGATGGCGCCCTGGTGGTGGCCGATCATCGCCTGCAACCACAGTGTGTCGAACTGCGGCCCGTTGAGCGATTTGAGTTTGGTCATCGTCGCGTCGTCGACCATGCCCTGCATCGCGGCACCGTGCCCGCTGTGGTCTCCCGTCGCGGGGTCGACGTCCCACTGCACCAGGAGCGCTTTCATCGTGGCGATCTCCGACTGCTGGTCTTCGGAGATCCTGGCCGCCAGCATGCGGACGGCCTGGTTGGTGGTGTGCACGGCAGCCATCGCCGCCAAGTCCACGGCCTGCTGGTGATGCGGGATCATCATCTGGGCGAACATGACATCGTCGGCGTTGTGCGCGGCCACCGCTTCGCTGGTCGACGCGGTCGACGTGGCGTGCTGCGTATGGTCCTCGGTTTTGCTGCAGGACGAGACGACGACGGCGGTGGCGAGGGCTGCGGCGACCGCCACGATGCGGCTGGGCGTGGATGTCATGTTTTCACCGTACCTTCAATACCCCTCGGGGGTATAAAAAGAAATTTGGTGGGCACCCCCGACCACGGCATACTTGACCGGTGAGCCAAACCCCCGATCTCAAGCCCCGCAGTCGCGACGTCACCGACGGCCTGGAGAAGGCCGCCGCCCGCGGGATGCTCCGCGCGGTAGGCATGGGCGACGAAGACTTCGTCAAGCCGCAGATCGGGGTGGCGTCGTCGTGGAACGAGATCACGCCGTGCAACCTGTCACTGCAGCGCCTCGCGCAGTCGGCCAAGGACGGCGTGCACGCGGCCGGCGGCTACCCGATGGAGTTCGGCACCATCTCGGTGTCCGACGGCATCTCGATGGGCCACGAGGGCATGCACTTCTCGCTGGTGTCCCGCGAGGTGATCGCCGACAGCGTGGAGACGGTCATGATGGCCGAGCGCCTGGACGGCTCGGTGCTGCTGGCAGGCTGCGACAAGTCGCTGCCCGGCATGCTGATGGCCGCCGCGCGACTGGATCTGGCCGCGGTGTTCCTCTACGCGGGTTCGATCCTGCCGGGTCGGGCCAAGCTGTCCGACGGCACCGAGATGGACGTGACGATCATCGACGCGTTCGAGGCTGTCGGCGCGTGCGCACGCGGGCTGATGTCGCGCGAGGACGTCGACACCATCGAGCGGGCGATCTGTCCGGGCGAGGGTGCCTGCGGCGGCATGTTCACCGCCAACACGATGGCGTCCGCGGCTGAGGCGCTGGGGATGTCGCTGCCGGGCAGCGCCGCACCGCCGGCGACCGACCGGCGCCGCGACGGGTACGCCCGGCGCAGTGGCGAGGCGGTCGTGGAGCTGCTTCGCCGCGGGATCACCGCCCGCGACATCCTGACCAAGGAAGCCTTCGAGAACGCGATCGCGGTCGTGATGGCGTTCGGCGGGTCCACCAACGCGGTGCTGCACCTGATGGCGATCGCCCACGAGGCCAACGTGAAGCTGGATTTGGCGGACTTCACCCGCATCGGCGCCAAGGTGCCGCACCTGGCGGACGTCAAGCCGTTCGGCAAGCACGTGATGTTCGACGTCGACCGCATCGGCGGTGTGCCGGTGGTGATGAAGGCGCTGCTGGATGCCGGCCTGCTGCACGGCGATGTCATGACGGTCACCGGTGAGACTATGGCCGCGAATCTCGCTCACATCGCGCCGCCGGACCCGGACGGCAAAGTGCTTCGCGCGCTGAGTAATCCGATTCACCCGACCGGCGGCATCACGATCCTGCACGGCTCTGCTCGCGCCGGAGGGCGCGGTGGTCAAGTCCGCCGGCTTCGACTCCGACGTGTTCGAGGGCACCGCACGGGTTTTCGACGGCGAGCGCGCAGCGATGGATGCCTTGGAGGACGGCACGATCGTGGCCAACGACGTCGTCGTCATCCGCTACGAGGGCCCCAAGGGCGGCCCCGGCATGCGCGAGATGCTGGCGATCACCGGCGCGATCAAGGGTGCCGGGCTGGGCAAGGACGTGCTGTTGATGACCGACGGCCGGTTCTCCGGCGGCACCACCGGCCTGTGCGTCGGGCACATCGCGCCGGAGGCAGTAGACGGCGGGCCCATCGCGTTCGTGCGCGACGGTGACCGGATCCGTCTCGACGTCGGCAAGGGCACGCTGGACGTGCTGGTCGATGACGCCGAATTCGAGTCGCGCAAAGCGGGATTCACCCCGCCCGCGCCGAAGTACACCACCGGTGTGCTGGCCAAATACCGCAAGCTGGTCGGCTCAGCGGCGACCGGCGCTGTCTGCGGGTAGTCAGTTCCCGCGAGCCTGTAGTTGTCGTGCGAGTTACTCGCACTTCTGCGCGATAACGACAGGCTCGAGGCGTTCTCGTGTTGGTGACCCCGAGGCGGGAGCACCCACGACTAGCTGGCCCGCTTGGACCCGCCCACGCCCTTCTTGGCAGACGCCTTCGGCGCTGAACTCTTCTTGCTCGACGTCGAACTCGACTTCTTCGACGGCTTGCCCGACTTGGCGGTCGGCGAAGGCGCTGCCGCCGAAGTGGTAGTCACCGTGGCTGCCGTCACCGCGGCTGCCGTCACCGTGGGCTCCGGCGCCGGTGCGGGCGTCGTCGTGGACTTGCCGCTCAACACATCCCGGAATCCGGTGAACAGCGCCTTGGCCACATCGCCGGGAACCGCGGCCCACTCCTGCGGCGACAGCGTCGCCCGTGACAGGAATGGGATGTACTGCGACGACTGGTCATACGTCCGGTTGTAGGTGCCACCCTCGCTGGGCGTCTGCACGTCGGTGTAGCCGATGTTCACCAGAATCGACAGCGCCGGCTGCAGCGCATCGGCCAGCGGCGTGCCCAGTGTGATGGGAATCTTCGCCGCCTTGAAGACCGCGTTGAGGATGCGCGACGGCAGCCGAAGTGGCTCCAGTAGCGGCAGATCGGTGGGCACCAGTGTGCTGTAGGTGGTGCTGGGGGTGCCGAGGGTCAGCAGTGCGATGAGGTTGCCTTCGATCGTGTTGATGCTGGTGCCCTGCAATTCCGCGCCGCCGAGCAGATAGGTCGGCAGCGCGCTGGCCATGAAGGAGTTGGCCAACGAGAACGGGCTCAGCGTCTCCGGGAAGTCCGACAGCATGTCGTAGCCGAGGGCGACGTTGACGAACGCGCCGTTGAACCGGATGCCGAGGCTCGAGCCGGAGCCCGCGCTGGGGCTGACCGGGTTCATCCCGAACAGGTTGAAGATCGGTGCGAAACGCGCGTACAGACCGCCATTGGGCGTTTCCGGGTTGCGCACCAAGGCAATCGGCAGGTTGGTGACGTTGGTCCCCTGGACGCAGGTGATGCCCGACGAACACGGCTGGCCGGTGATCGAACTGACCTTTCCGGCGGCAACCAGCGGATCGTATCCCGGCAGGGTGTTGCCTTTGGCGCTGGACAGAAGGGCCTGATAGGTCTGGAGCGCAGCGGGAACGCCTGTGCCCGAGGCGATCAGCAGCGGACCGGTGGGACTGGTGGCCAGAATGTTCGGCCGGGTCGCGGTGCCGAGAACGTACCCACCGAAGGGCTCCGCGTTCAGGAGGTTGTTCAGTCCGACCGGGTCGGCTTTGTGCCAGTCGAAGGCCAGCGTGATGGACCCGACAACGGGAATGTTGTCGAAGGTGTAGCTGTCCACCCCGAGCTGGTTGATCAGCCACAGCAGCGGCCCGGTCGTGGTGGTGTCTAGGGTCAAGGCGTTTGCCGCGGGCGCCACGGGTTCGGCAACGGTGCCCATCGTCATGGCCACGGCGGTGGCGGCCGCAGCACCGAGCAACGCGGTCTTCCGACTTCCGGCCCGCAGGCCCCGTCGGAACTTGTTTGAAAACGCCACAGCTACCACCTGAAACCCCCGATCGCCGCCCCCATGAGGCTGTTTTGCGAAGATAACCCCTCAGGTCGGCGGTGGTGGGGATTTGGCAATCTCTGTTGCCAGAGGTGATACGCGTCAGGTTTCAGCGAACTCCGCGTAAATTCTCGGCAGGAAGCTCGCGAGGTGGTTCATCTCCTGCGCGCAGTGCACCAGCAGATCCCGCGGCTCCGGCAGCTGGTGGGCGGCGATCGGGCGGATCACCGAATCGGCCAGCCGGTTGCCGCGGCGCACCCCGATGTAGGGACCACCCATCCAGAATCGCGATCGCATTTCCGCGCCGCCCGGCACCGCACGGACGTGATGGATGAACCAGCCGATGTCGACCGGCACCTCACTGGAGCCCAGCCGCGCGCACACCGCGACGTCGGTGCCCAGCCGGGACGCGTCGAGGCCCAGCGCCGGCGGTTCGAGGAACGCGATGGCCGCTTTGGCGTAGGCCGAGCCCAGGTACTCCTCGATGATCGAGGTCCGTCCGACGTAGGTGCCGTCGGGCCCGCTGTCGCCCCAGTGCGCCGACGCATGCGCGCGGGGATGCCACAGCTTGTAACGGCTGGACTCGCTGCCGTGCCAGCCGAACCACCAGTCCCACATCGCCGGCGTGACGCCGGGCATGTCGGTGCGGATCGCGACGTGGAATCCGCCGCCGCGCAGCGCGCCGTAGCCGTTCTCGGTCTGTTGGTACCCCTCGTCGAGAAGCGTTGCGGCCGAATCGAACCCGAGCATCGTCTGATCGGCCTGCGGACCGTGCTCGAGTGCGACCACGGCGTGGCGGGGCAGTTCGGCCATCTGCGGGTCGAAGTACTTGCCCCATGCGGTGTCGCCGTCACCGGGGCGGTAACCCAGGTACGTCTCGGCCATCAGAGTCGTCCCATCCAGCTGTGGAACCGGCCGTCGGGGTCGTACTGGGCTCGCACCCGATCGAGCCGGGCCATGTTCTCGTCGGTGACGAACTTGGCCGGACGACGGCCCAGATTCTCGTCGGCCAGCTGGATGCCGGTCGCCAGCGATGCCATCGACGCCATGTTGGATCGTGGCCAGTCGCTGTACTTTTCGTCGTCTTCCGGGTCCATCCATCCGGCGTACAGCGCCAGATAGATTTCGCTTTCCAAGCTGTAGGCCATGTCCTGGCGTTGCGGCGACGGGCCCCAGTTCAGCCACAGGAAGTGCGCGGGGTGCGGCGGCAGGGTGTCCAGGATGCGGTGGATGCCCGGCATCAGCTCGGCGGCCGAGGCGTTGGTCCACATGTTGTCGGCGGTGTACCGATGGTCCTCCAGATAGTTGCTCATCACCGCGGTGTACCAATCCGCAAGGGCCATCGGCGCATACGGGAACGCGATGAGCGCTTTGTCGACGACGGGGCACTGGTCGAGCAGGCCGAAGGCCTCTTTGGCTTCGGCCTCGGTGGCGGCGAACGCCGGTGAAGCCATCACGATCGCCGGCCGGTCGATGCCCGCGTTGGGCACGCTCCTGGTGGCGACGATCTGCAACTCGACGCGGCGGTCGACCTCGGCGGAGATACCGCGGGCCCAGGTGAAGATCTCGTCGGCGAGCTCGATCGGGTAGGCGTAGAAGCTGCTGCCCAGCACAGCCGGCTTCGGGTACAGCTTGAGGTGGAACGCGGTGACGACGGCGAAGAACCCCGGTCCGGCGCCGCGGGCGGCCCAGTACAGGTCGGGGTGGTGGTCGGCGTCGATGTAGATCTTGTCGCCGTCGGCGGTCACCACGTCCAGCCCGATGACGCTTTCACAGGCCGGCCCGACCACCCTGCTGTTCCAGCCGTAGCCGCCCTGCAGCAGATAGCCGCCGATGCAGACGCCCTTGCAGTGCCCGGCGGGGAAGAACAGTCCGACCGCATCGAGCTCGGCGGCCAGCATGCTGCCGCCCTTGCCCGGTCCTGCGATCGCGGTCATCGCGTCGGCATCGATGCTGGTCTGGTCGACCCGGCTCATGTCGAGCAGCACCGCGCCATCGCGCAGGTGGCTGGCCGCCCAGCTGTGACCGCCGGACTTGATGCTGACCTGCTTGTTGTTGGCCTTCGCGTAGCGAAGGGCCGCGACGACGTCGTCGGCGTCGACCGCTTGGACGATGACGTCCGGGTAGCGGTCGGGCACCCGCTGGTTCCAGACCGTGGCCCGGCGTGCGCTCTCGTAGCCGTCGTCGCCATGGAAGAAATGCCGACCCTCAGGAAGTGACCCCACCGAAGCCTCCTATGGTTCACATAGCGAATCGCTATGATCCGTATTGCGGCACACTACCGCTGCGGCCACGCCGACGGAAGGGATGTCAGTTGACTGACGCGAAAATTTCTACGGTCGGCGATGGACGCCCTTCCAATGCCCGTGACGACGGCATTCAAGTGCTGCGTCGCGCCGCGGTCGCGCTCGACGAAATCGCCACCGCCCCGGGCCGGTTGCGCCTGGTCGACCTGCACAGCAGGCTGGGGCTGGCGAAGTCGACCGCACGGCGGCTGCTCGTCGGTCTGGTGGAGGTGGGCTTCGCCGCGGTGGACGACGACGGCCGCATCGTCCTCGGGGACCGTCTGCTCGGCTTGGTCAACGCCGACGCTGCCCACATCACGTCCGCATTCCGGTCCACGTTGGAGCGGGTGGCCGAGGCCACCGGTGAAACGGTCGACCTCTCGGTGTATCGCGGTGACCAGATGCTGTTCATCGACCAGATCGAGTCGCCGCACCGGCTGCGCGCGGTCTCGGCGATCGGCGGGCGATTCACGTTGTGCGACACCGCCAACGGCAAGGCCGTGCTGGCGTTGTTGGACGATGACGACGTCGAGCGGGCGCTCACCGCCCTCGAACGGGGACAGGCCGACCGGGTGCGCGCCGAGATCCAGAGCATCCGCACCGAGCGGGTGGCGTTCGACCGTGACGAGCACACCGACGGCATCTCGGCCGCGGGGATCGCGGGCCGCGCGGCCGGCGGCAACATCGTCGCGATCTCGGTGCCCGCCCCCACCGGGCGGTTCGATGCCCACTCCGATCGCATCGTCGCCGCCCTGCACGAGGCTCTGAAGTCACCGGTCTGGACGGGCTGACATCAAATCTGACCATCCGGTTGGTTGGGGTTGCCACCGGGGTCGGTCGCAGAGCACAGTGGCCACATGAGCCGCACCGCTTTGCGAGTCTGCCCGTTCTGCGAGGCCACCTGCGGGATGGTCCTCACCATCGACGACAACGACCGGGTCAGCGCGGCCCGGGGTGATCGTGACGACGTGTTCAGTCATGGCTTCATCTGCCCCAAGGGCGCCAGCTTCCCCGAGTTGGACAACGACCCCGACCGGCTGCAGAAGCCCCTGGTGCGCCGCGACGGTGAACTGGTCGAGACCTCGTGGGCAGAAGCCTTCGCCGCGGCGGCCGAGGGGCTGCAGCGCGTCATCGCCGACACCGGCGGGTCGTCGATCGCGGTGTACCTGGGCAACCCGAACGCACACACCATCGCCGGGTCGCTGTACGGCCCGGTCGTCATCAAGTCGCTGGGCACCCGGCAGGTGTATTCGGCCAGCACGCTGGACCAGATGCCCAAACACGTGTCCTGCGGATACCTGTTCGGCAATCCGCTGGCGTTCACCCTGCCCGACCTCGACCGCACCGACTACCTCGTCATCATGGGCGCAAACCCGTTGGTGTCCAACGGTTCTCTGGCCACCGCTGCCGATTTCCCGGGCAAGCTCAAGGCATTGCGCCGTCGCGGCGGCACACTGGTGGTGATCGATCCGAACCGGACCCGTACCGCTGAGATGGCCGACCGTCACCTCGCGCCCCGCCCCGGCACCGACGCCGCACTGCTGTTCGCGGTCGCCCATGTGCTCTTCGACGAGGACCTGGTCGATCTGGGCAGGCTGGCCGAGCACGTCTCCGGGCTGGAGCGGGTGCGGGCGGCGGCGCAGGACTTCCCGCCGGAGGCGGTGGCCGAGCACTGCGGGGTCGACGCCGACGAAATCCGAACGCTGGCACGCGAACTCGCCGCGGCCCCGAGTGCGGCGGTCTACGGCCGCATCGGCACCTCGACGGTCGAGTTCGGCACGCTGACCAGCTGGCTGGTCGACGTGGTCAACATCCTGACCGGCAATCTGGACCGTCCGGGTGGGGTGATGTTCGCCAGCTCGCCGATCGCCGGGTCGCCGCGCCCGCCGCGTCCGGGCCGGGGATTCGCCACCGGACGCTGGCGCAGCCGGGTGTCCGGCCACCCGGAGGCACTGTCCGAGCTGCCCGCGGTCGCACTTGCCGAAGAGATCGAAACCCCCGGCGACGGCCAGGTCCGGGCGATGATCACGATCGCGGGTAACCCGGTGCTGTCCGCACCCGACGGCGCCCGGCTGTCCGACGCGCTCGATGGCGTCGGCTTCATGGTGTCGGTGGACCCTTATCTCAACGAGACCACCCGGCACGCCGACGTGATCCTGCCGCCGCCTCCGCCTTCTCGCGCAGCGCATTACGACCTTGCGCTCAGTGGGGCGGCGGTGCGCAACAACGCCAGGTACTCACCGCCGGTGCTGCCGCTGCCCGAAGGGCGGCCCGACGAATGCGAGATCCTGGCGCGGCTGGCGCTGATCGTGCTGGGCATGGGCCCCGACGCCGACCCGTCGCTGGTGGACGAGCAGGTGATCGCGACGACGCTGGGCAAGGAGGTCGCCGACCAGCACTCGCCGGTGGCAGGCAGATCCGTCGAGGAGCTGGCCGCGATGCTGCCCGAGGGCCGCGGTTACGAACGTCGGTTGGACATGATGCTGCGGCTGGGCCCGTTCGGGGACGGTTTCGGCGCCACGCCGGACGGCCTGACCCTGCAGCGGCTGAAGGACACCCCGCACGGGGTTGACCTCGGCGCGCTGACCCCGCGCATCCCCGAGATTCTCCGGACACCCTCGGGCACAATCGAATTGGATCCAGAACCGATCCTCGCCGACGTCCCGCGGCTGCACGCCGCGCTGACATCGGAGCCGGGTTTCCTGCTGATCGGCCGGCGACACCTGCGGTCCAACAACAGCTGGATGCACAATCTGCCCGCTCTGTCCGGCGGCACCAATCGCTGCACGCTGCAGATCCATCCCGACGACGCAGCCCGGCTGGGCCTCGAGGAGATGGCTGTCGTCACCGGTCCGGGTGGGAAACTCGAAGTGCCGGTGGAGATCACCGACGCGATCCGCCCCGGCGTGGTGTCGCTGCCGCACGGGTGGGGGCACACCGAGCCGGGCACCCGGATGCGGGTGGCTGCCCAGCACCCGGGCGTGAACGTCAACAACCTCAACGACGGCACGCTGCTGGATCCGTTGTCCGGCACCGCGGTACTGAACGCGCTGCCGGTAGAGGTCGCTCCGGCGGGCTAGTACAACACCTTGCGAATGTTGTCCTCGCAGTAGCGTTCCTCGAGTTCGGCGTCGGACCAGTCATGCCGCAACGCCTTGGCCATCTGGGCGACGCTGGGCAGCGCGGTCGGATTCCAGGTCTCCGGCTTCCAAGTGTCCGAGCGCAGGAATGCCTTGGAGCAGTGGAAGAACACCTCGTCGATGTCGACCTCCAACGCGAGCAGCGGCCGCTTGCCCTTGACGGCCATGGCGTCGAAGTAGTCGGCGTCGGCCAGGATGCGACCCCGGCCGTTGATCCGCAGCGTGTCGCCGCGACCCGGGATCACGAACAGGGTGCCGACTCCGGGACGCTCCAGCACGTTGAGATAGCCGTCGACGCGCTTGTTGCCCGGGCGATCCGGGATGGCGATGGTGCGGTCATCGATCACGTGGACGAATCCCGCCGGGTCCCCCTTCGGCGAAATGTCTACGCGGCCTTGCGCATCAGTGGTCGCGATAAAGGCCAGCGGGGAATGCGCCAACCAGTCGCGCTGCACAGGCGAGAGCCGGTCCTTGACCTTGTTGGCCACGTAGTGGTCGGGTTCGCCCACGATCTCCCGAAGCTCGGCAACGGTGGTCACTTCACGGTGCATCGCCTCAGTATCCTCCCCCAAGCCGGTCAGCGGACGCCTTCCTTGGCGTAGACCACGCGCAGCACATGGCCCACCTCCGGACCCATCACCAGTGCGGCCAGCTCGCAGAACGTCGCGACGAAGCCAGGACCGTGAGCGGGACCCTGTGGGGTCAGGTGGTGGGCGATCTCGTGCAGCAGCACCAGCTCACGCATGGCCCAGTTGGCGTCCGAGCGGTCGGGAACGGCGATAACGCCTGTGCCATCGCTGTTTTCGTAGTGGGCAGCGGTCGCGGCGCGGCGGGGACGCACGCTGAGCGGTCCCGGGGCGGTCCAGCGCGAGGTCACCGCGGGCAGCGCGAGGACCTCGTCGACGTAACGCCGCACCGACGGCATCGAGGCGAATCGTCCTTCCGGGGGCAGGGTGAGCTGCGTGCCGAAGAAGTCGATGGTGCGTGAACTGTGTTGGGCGGCACGGTCGAAGAGTGTCCGGACGAACTCCTCAGCCGCGTAGACGCGGGAGCGCTGACTGTCGCGCGTCGTCACCGCGGCAGCCGGGTCCGCGCCCCCGGCAACTCGGGACTGGAGCCCAGTCGGGCCTGCTTGCCCGCGCGGTCACCGGCTCGCCGGGCCGCCGACGAGTACCCCGCCGTCGCGCGGCTGGCCTGCCAGGTGCCGCGCGCCTTGGACGTCTGGCGGTAGTGCTCGCGCAGTTCGAGTTCCTTGTTGCGCAGTGCCAGAGCGGTTCCCGGAGCGGTTGTGCGATCGCGGGTGGCCTCCTGGCGGGCCTCCTCACGCGCCTGCGCCAAGCGCTGGGCGACGCGGGCGCCGAATGCCAGCTGGAAATTCAGCCGTGCGGTGATCGTGGGCGTCGGCTTATGCGCGCCGGTGGCCAGGTAGGCGTCGCAGGTCCGCACCATCTGCACCACGAGGCTCGCGTACAGGGCGTGGCTGGCGTCGATGTCCTCGGCGAACCCGTACGCGTAGACGAACGCCGAGTTCGAGGCGACGTCACACTGCACATCGTTGGCTGCGGCGATGCCGGCGAACAGCTGCACGTAGGTCCGCAGACCGCGGGCGCCCGGCTCACCGATCGTGATCGTGCGCTGGGTCGGCGCCTGCGCGGCACTGCGGGTGGCGGAATGCGACCGTGCCACGGCCAGATCGATCGATGTCGCGGTGGCCAGCCGCTGGGCGGCGGCCATGAACGCCTCCGCCTCGTGGGCGTTGTCGGTGCCCTCGGCCTGGCGCAGGAGCGCGGCGATGCGTGCCAGCATCTTGTCGTCGGTCACGCTTGGCAAACCTAGCCGAGCCACCCGACATCGGTGCGCCGGCGCCGACGTCAACTGTTGATGAACGCGTTCAGCGCCGCCGTCAGCTGCGGTGACAGCGGCCCCGGCTTGGAGTAGTTGCCGACGTTGTCGGTCGGGTCGTCGCGCAGCACGTGGTTGACGCCTTTGAGCGCGACCAGTGACAACGACGTGTGCTCCAGTGCGTCGGCGAGCGGGGTGATGTCGGCGCAGTTGGCCTGACCGTCGGAGTCCGAGCAGGTGAGCAGCACCGGGGTGGCGGCGGGGATCGCCGCGGCCAGCTTCAGCGGGTCGATCGCGTCGGACTCGACGACCGCTTTGACGTTGCCGGGGTTCAGGATCGCGCTCAGACCGTCGGGCAGTTTGGCGGGCACAGTGGTCGTCTTGCGCGCTTGCTCGACGGCGGCGGTCCATGCGGCGATCGTCTGGTCGGCCTGCTGCTGGTTCTTCTGGCCGGCCTTGACCGCGGCCGCGACATCGGCCCTGACGCGGTTGGTGATCAGGTCGAGGTAGCGGCCCGCCAGCGGCTGCAGCAGACCCACGGAGTGGATCTTGGGGGCGCCGGCGGAGGTGTCGTCGGCCAGCGTCATCGCGTGCACGGTTCCTTCGCCGAGGCCGTACACCGAGATGTGGTTCTTGTCGGTGGCGGCCTCACTCGCCAGGAACCGCACGGCGGCCTTCGCCCCGGTGGTGTAGACAGCGCTGCCGACGTCGGCCGGGTGGTCGGCGTACGGTCCAAGGCCGGTCTTGCCGGTACCGACCTTGTCGTAGCGCAGCGAGGCCACGCCGTGGTCGGACAGGTATTCGGCGAGCTGACGCATGTTGCCGATCGGCCCGGCGACGTTGTTGTCGCCGTTGCGGTCGGTGCGTCCGCTCTCCGAGATCAGCAGCGCCGCGGGTGCTTGTTTGTCGCCGTGCTGGTGGCGGTAGGTGCCGTGCACGGTCAGCCCGCCGGCGTCGAAGGTCACCTCGTCTTCGACCCAGGTGTTGGCCGGCTGGCTGTTCGACGAGCATCCGGCGACCAGCAACACCGCCATCGCTGCCAGGGCGAGGCGACGGCTCAGGCTCACAGCCTGGCTTCGATCCAGGTGGTCACGTCGTCGAGCACCAGGTCGCGCTCGGGCTCGTTGAACACCTCGTGAAAAAGCTCCGGATATACCTTGCGGTTCACGTCGGCCGAACCGACGCACTCGACCAACCGCTCGCTGCCTGCGGCGGGAACCAGCCGGTCCGCGCCGCCGTGGACGACGAGAAGCGGCGCGGTGAGCCCGCGTGCCCGCTGCGGCATGGTCTCCCCCACCTTCAGCAGCGCCTTGGCAATGCCGGCAGGAACCTTGCCGTGCCACACCAGCGGGTCGGCGTTGTAGGCGGCCACCACCGCGGGGTCGCGGGAGACGGCATTGGCGTCGAGTTCCTCGACCGGCAGGTTCGGCAGCAGCGACCCGACGGCCTTGCCGAGAAAGGCCTTGACGGGCGGTACGCCGACGTTGGCGGCGACCGCGGGGCCGGACAGCACCATCAGGGTGTAGTCATTCGGGTGCTCCACCCCGTAGGTGAAGACGATGCCGCCACCCATGCTGTGCCCCAGCACGATGCGCGGGAGATCGGGGTGCTCGGCGGTGGCGGTCGCGACCAGGGTGTGGAAATCCCCGGTGTATTCGTCGATGCTGCGCACCATCACCCGCTTGCCGCCGGAGCGGCCGTGGCCGCGGTGATCGAGGGCGTAGGTGATCAGCCCGGCCTGGCCGAAACGTTCGGTGACGTGGTGGTAGCGGCCGGCGTGTTCCCCGAGGCCGTGTGAGAGGACGACAACGCCGCGCGGTTCGGTGTCCGGTGTCCACACGTCGTAGACGATGCGGACTCCTCCGACCCCGTCGAACGTCCGCTCGGTGCGTGTTGTGACCATCAGGGGAGCCTAACGGGGTGCTCGTGCGCACGCCGGTTCCGGCTGTCGGTGCTCGTGCGTAAGCTCGGCACAGTGAGCGTGCTCGCCCATAATCTTGACGACGGGCTGGACCCCGGCCGGGGCGATTTCCTGGCACAGGCCGAGCCGTACCGGCGTGAACTGCTGGCCCATTGCTACCGGATGACCGGCTCGCTGCACGACGCGGAGGATCTGGTGCAGGAGACCTTCCTGCGCGCGTGGAAGTCCTATGACCGCTTCGAAGGCAAGTCGTCGGTACGCACCTGGTTGCACCGCATCGCCACCAACACCTCGTTGACGGCGCTGGAGGGCAGGCAGCGGCGGCCGCTGCCGACCGGACTCGGCGCGCCGAGCTCGAATCCGAACGACGATCTCGTCGAGCGTGCCGAGGTGCCCTGGCTGGAGCCACTGCCCGATTCGCTGTACGACGACCCGGCCGACCCGTCGGTGATCGTCGGGTCCCGGGAATCGGTCCGGCTGGCGTTCGTCGCGGCGCTGCAACACCTGTCCCCGCGCCAGCGCGCCGTTCTGGTGCTGCGCGATGTGCTGCAATGGCGCGCCGCTGAGGTCGCCGATGCCCTCGACACCTCGGTGGCCGCCGTCAACAGTCTGCTGCAGCGGGCCCGCGCCCAGCTCGAGGTGGTCGGTCCCAGCCAGGACGACGACCTGTCACCGCCGGAGTCCGATGAGGCGCGCGAGAAGTTGGCCGCCTACATATCGGCTTTTGAGGACTACGACATCGACCGGTTGGTGGAAATGTTCACCGCCGAAGCGATTTGGGAGATGCCGCCGTTCGACGGCTGGTATCAGGGTGGCCCGGTCATCGGGGCGCTCATCCACCAGAACTGCCCCGCGGAGAAGGCCGGCGACATGCGGCTGTTGCCGCTGACCGCCAACGGCCAGCCTGCCGCGGCGATGTACATGCGGCTACCGGAGACCGGTGGCCGGCATGTGCCGTTCCAGCTGCACGTCCTCGACATGCGCGCCGACGGCGTCTCGCACGTGGTGGCGTTCCTGGATACCAGCTTGTTCGCGAAATTCGGCCTGCCGGAAGTGCTTTAGCTCTCCCGGCAGCGGGCCAGCTTCAGCCGCTACAGGCCCAGGGAATGCTGGGCTTGTCGCAACGTGGTCGCCGAGGCCTGCAGCCCGAGGAGTTCGGGAACCGCGAGCGGAGCCTGCAACACCTCACCGGCACCGGCCGCCGACACGACGGTGGGCAATGACAGTGCCACATCGGCGATTTCGTACGCACCGCGTTGGACGGTGGAGACCGGCAACACCCGGTGCTGGTCGCCGAGTACCGCTTCGATGATGCGCGCGGTGGACAAGCCGATCGCCAGATTGGTCGCGCCCTTGCCCTCGATGATCTCGTATGCGGCATTGACCACGGCGGCCGAGATGGCGGTCTGGGTCGCCTCGTCGAACATCGCCGCACCGCCGGCCCGGAACTGCGCGGCAGGCACACCGCCGATCGAGACGCCCGACCACAGCGAAATCTCGGAGTCGCCGTGCTCGCCGACGATGAACCCGTGCACGTTGCCGACGGCGAGATCAGCTCGCTGAGCGATCAGATACCGAAATCGGCTGCTGTCCAACACTGTTCCCGATCCGAAGATACGTCCGGTCGGCGCGTCGACGGCGCGTGCGGCGGCGTAGGTGACGACGTCGACCGGGTTCGTGACGAACACGATCACCGCGTGCGGGGACAGCTCCAGTAGCCGCGGCGTGAGTTCTTGCGCCATCGCCACATTCGTGGCGGCCAGGTCCAGCCGGCTCTGTCCGGGATGTTGTTTGGCCCCGGCGGTGACCACGATGACGGCCGACCCGGCGGTGACGTCGATCTGGTCGGAACCTGTCACGGTGCAGTGCGGAACGAACTGGCTGCCGTGGTTGAGGTCGAGAACCTCGGCACGCACCTTTTTCGGGTTCGTGTCGTAGAGCGCCAAAACGCCTGCCGATCCGCGGATCAGGCAGGCGTAGGCGATCGCGGTGCCGACGCTGCCGGCCCCGATGATGGCGACTTTGCGGTTCCGGTGTACGAACACCTCACCATCATCGGGTACGGCGCGCGGCCCTGTTCGGTCAGTCGATACCGACGATTTCCTGAGCGATGGCGGCGACCCGGGTCTGGGCAGCCGAGACCAGCCGCGCACGATTCTTGTTCGCCTCTTCGTAGGCGATGATCGCCCGGATGTCGGCCGGGTCCTCGAGCTCCTTCACCGCGGCGACGGCCTCGTTGAGGTTGAGCTCGTCATAGCCGGCGATCGGCAGTTCCTCCGGCGACAGGATGCCGGTGGAGCTGCGCAGCGAGTGGATCGCGTCGGCAGCACCCTCGGCGCCTTCACGGCGCGCCACCTTCTCGGCGGTCTCCAGCGCCGCATCCCGGGCACCGGCAGCGGCCTTGACGGCGACCTCACCGGCGTGGGCGCCGCGGTTGACCAGCTGGTCGACGGCGGGCCGGGTGTGACGCAGTGCCTCCAGTGCGCGGTCGATGCCGCGAGCCGAGGAGATCATCGGCCAGTTGGCCACCCGAACGGTCAGGCCGGTCAGGATCTGCAGCGGAGTACGCCGCAGGGCTGCCGGACCGCCGAGCGCGTCTTCGGCCAGCACGGTGGTCAGCCAGTCGACGGTCGCGGAGTGGGCCGTGATCAGGCGGTTGGCCAGGCTTTCGATGTCGGGCTTGCGGGCGGCCACGGCCAGCGCCTTGATGTAGCGGGCGCGGTCGAGCAGCTGGCCCTCGAGCGCGAGGTCACCCAGCAGGGCTTCGTCGAACGGCTGCGCCTGCTCGGTCAGCGCCTTGACGGCCGCGGCGGCGCGCCCGAAGAACGGGCCGATGACGTCCGGGAATCCGCCGAGGTCGCGGATCGCGTTCTCGATGGCCTCGGCACGTTCGCGGCCGTTGGCCGCATTCTGGGTGAGCTCGGTGCGCACCGCGTCGGTGCGAGCCTGGGTCACCCTGGTCTCGGCGATCTGAACTTCCGTGTTGGTCAGATCGAGAATGGCCCGCAGCTGGGCGAGCAGGGTAGTGGTGTCGGGTTGGGTCATTGTGTTTCTCCCCTAGTGCGTTGACGGATTTGTGCCGGCGCGGGGTTTGCACCTCGTAATGGCCTCTACCCGGTCCCTCCGGTCGGTATGCGCGTTCGGAGCAGGCTGACCGGTTTCTGCAAGCCATCTCACACTCTTGAGACACGCTGGCCACACCGGCACCACCGGCCACCGGGAATTTCCAAAACCGTCAATTGCCTTGGCAATTCATTTGCCGGCCCGCGCGTTTGCCCGCGTCACAGTTCGATAACACCGTTCATCACGATCAGTTAAGAGACCGCGCCACCCGTTAAGACTTCTCAGAGCCCGCCCAGCGTTCGCGACGCGATATGGCCGTCTCTGAGAGGCAACTCACCGGGTTAGGCTGTAACACTTCGCAATTCGGCTATCCCCGGTTGCTGTGCACGGGTTTGCCGCAAAACCTCATGGGTACTTTGGGTTTCAGGACGGGGGAACCAATCACCGACCGTGCGTCGGAGAGAGAAGTGATCATGAAGTTCAGCGGTATCGCGTCAAGTAAGAGGGTCGCGGCCGTGGGTACCGGTTTGCTCATGGGGGGCATGGCGGTGGCCACGATGGCTGCGCCGATGGCGTCGGCAGCACCGGATTGCAGCAGCGCCGGAGTCGCCAGCACCGTCAGCTCGGTAACCGGTTCGGCGCACCAGTACCTGGCCGGACATCCTGGCGCCAATCAGGTTCTGACAGCGGCATACAACCAGCCGCGCCCGCAGGCCGAAGCCAATGTGCGCGGGTACTTCACCGCCAACCCCGGGGAGTACTACGACCTACGCGGCATCCTGGCCCCGATCGGCGACACCCAGCGGGCGTGCAATGTCACGGTGCTGCCGCCGGATCTGGAATCGGCCTACACCATGTTCATGGCCGGCTGACCCGACCTGACACGACATCCGCCGCCACGGCTGCGCTGTGGCGGCGGATTGCCGTCTAGGCACCCTCCAGCCGGTCCAGCGCCGTGGTGATCACCGCGTCGAAGGCTCGCAGTTGCGTCGGCGTCATTCCCTCGAAGAGAACCGAACGAACCAGCGCGACGTGGTCGGGTGCCGCCGCGTGCAGCGCGTCCACTCCGTCGGCGGTGATCTCGACACTGGCGCCGCGGCGGTCCTTCTCGGTGCCGTGCCGCTCGACCAGGCCACGGCCCCGCATCCGGGCGAGGTGATGCGACAGCCGGCTCTGCTCCCAGCCCAGCGCATCGGCCAGTTCGAGTACCCGGGCCGGTCCTCGCTCGGAAAGTGCCACCAGCACCTCGTAATCCGCGAGCGACAGTCCGCACCGCGCTTGCAGCTGGCGGTTCATGGCGGCTTGCAAACGGCCGTTCAACGCCAGGTAGTTGCGCCAGATCCGTTGTTGGTCGCCGGTCAACCAGCGTTGGGCCATGACGCTCACCCTACCGGAATACATGACACGTCATCTATGTTGTCGACGAGTAGCCCGCCACCTAGGCTGGCACAGACCCAAGGGGTGATGACATGGCCGCAACCGTCGACATCAGACGTGCCGCCGATCGCGCTGCGACGAAGATCAACTGGCTGGATTCGAAGCACTCGTTCTCGTTCGGGCACCACTACGACTCCGACAACACCCACCACGGCCTGCTGCTGGTGAACAACGACGACATCGTCAAGCCCGGCGCAGGATTCGACACCCACCCACACCGCGACATGGAGATCGTCACCTGGGTACTGCAGGGATCCCTCGTCCACCAGGACTCCACCGGGCACTCCGGCGTGATCTACCCCGGTTTGGCGCAACGCATGTCGGCGGGCCGCGGCATCCTGCACTCGGAGAAGAACGACTCCTGGACGCTCACCGGCGACGAAACCCACAGTGAACCAGTGCATTTCGTGCAGATGTGGGTGGTGCCCGACGAATCCGGGATCGATCCGGGCTATCAGCAGCTGGAGATCGACGACGAGTTGCTGCGCGGCGGGCTGGTGACGATCGCCTCCGGAATGCCCGAGCACAACGGCCACACCGCGATCGCGATCCGCAACCGGTACGCGGCGCTGCACGGCGCCCGGCTGCAGCCCGGTGAAGCCGTCGAACTGCCCGAGGCGCCTTATCTGCACCTGTTCGTTCCGCGCGGTGAGGTGACACTCGAGGGCGCGGGCGAGTTGCATGAAGGCGACGCGGTGCGATTCACCGCTGCCGGCGGTCAGCGGGTCACCGCCACCGCGCCGTCCGAGATCCTCGTGTGGGAGATGCATGCCGGGCTGGCGGGTTAAAGCCGCCTGCGCGGCGGTCGCGGTGCTGACGGCGGCGTGTGGACATCCCGCGCCGCCGGCTCCCCGGCCTCGGCTCCCACCGGGTTGGCACCGGTCGTCGTCGCCGTACCGGCCGGACTCGACACCGCGCCGTTCGACACGCCGCGCCAAGCCCTGGTCCCGCCGGGCTGGACCCTGTCGGTGTGGGCCCGGGTGCCGCGGGCCAGATTGGCGGCGTGGGCGCCGGACGGGGCGCTGCTGGTGTCGGTGCCCGCCACGGGCCAGGTGCTGCGCCTGGTTCCCGGCCGGCCTCAACCACAGAGCACGGTCTTGCTCGACGGGCTGGACCAGCCGCACGGCCTCGCCTTCGATCGCGGCACGCTGTATGTGGCGGAAAGCGATCAGGTCGACGCCTTCGACTATCGCGGCACCCAGGCCGACCGCCCCCGCATCGTCGCCGGCGGGTTGCCCGATGCTCGCAGTCCGGATCTCGGTGGGGCGTATGCCCATGCCCTCAAGAGCGTGGCCGTCGGCCCCGACGGGGCGGTCTACTTCTCGATCGGCTCGACCGGCAACATCACCGCCGACGACCGGTCGGCGCAACCGCCGCGGGCCACGATCATGCGGGTCCCGCCCGGGGGCGGTCCGGCGACGCCGTTCGCCACCGGCGTCCGCAACGGGACCGGCCTAGCCACCGCACCCGATGGAGCGCTGTGGACCGCGGTCAACAACCGCGATCAGGTCCCCGACCCACGGCCCGGACCTTCGTACTCCCGAGTCACCGATTACGTCAACGACCACCCGCCGGAGACGGTGGCGCGGTTGACGCCGGGACGCGAACTCGGTTGGCCCTATTGCAATCCCGACATCGACGGGCAGCCGGCGTTTGTGCGGGACGTCCAGACCAACGCCGACGGAAGCAAGCTCGATTGCGCGGCGCTACCGCCGGTGGAACAGACCCTCGGCGCGCACTCCGCGCCGTTGGGATTGAGTTTCACCGAGGGCTCGCTCCCCGCGCCATACGACTCCGGCGCCCTGGTCGGGGTGCACGGCTCGTGGAACCGTACCCCTCCCAGAGCGCCGGAGGTGTCGTTCTTTGCTTGGCACGCAGGATCTTTGGGGCCTCAGCAGACCTTGGTCGGAGGATTCCAGGACCAGGACGGGTCGCGCTGGGGGCGTCCTGTTGCCGCGGTCGCAGGCCCAGACGGCGCGGTGTACATCACCGACGACTACGCCGGTGCGGTGTACCGCCTCGCGCCGCCGGGCCGCTGACCTCTTAGTGGTGAACTCGGGTGCTGCGTCCGGTGACCGCGACGTAGATCGCGATCAGCACTGCGGCAACTACGATTCCGACCAGGAAGGGGATGATCGCGAATCCGCCGTTGGAGTTCGCGTATCCGACCTGGTAGGTGATCCACGAGCCCAGGAAGGAACCCACCGCACCGAGCAGGATCGTCATGATGATGCCGATGTTCTGCTTACCGGGCATAACCAGTCGAGCCAGCGCGCCGACGATCAGGCCGACGACGATGGCTCCGATAATCGTTCCGATCATTGCTGCTCCTCATGTTCCGGCGGGCCCAGGCGGGCGCCGCGCCAAGCAGTGATTCCCCACTCACGGGACACATAACCGTCCCGCGGGAAATTTCCGTTCTGGAAAGCCATTGCCGCTGGTCGTGACGACGCCGGTGCCGAACCGCCGCGCGACTGTTACCTAAGTTGACTGTGTGGTTGCTGAGAATGATGGTGTACGTGCCGTAAAGCACCGACCGTCATGAAAGGGCAACTGTGCCAACCATCGCCGCGAAGCTGCGCCGCCTGGTCGCGGGGAGCATGGCCGCGGTGAGCTGTCTGACCCTGGCAGCCACCACCGGCACTCCCGTGGCGTCGGCCGATGCGCGCGCACAGCTGGCCCAAGCGATCGCCACCACGCGCGGCAGTTACCTGGTCTACAACTTCGGCAGCGGTTTTCCCGCACCGATGCTCAGTGCGGGCGGCAATTGGTACGAGCTCACCAACGGCGGCCACCTGATGATCATCAAGGCGGCCTCGAGTCGGCTGACGCCGCGGCTGCTCGTCGACAGCCACTCCGGCTATCAGGCTCGCTGTGAACGGACCTCCGGTACCCGCACGCGGGAGGGTTTGGTGCAGGCGTCGGAGACCTACACCCCGCTGCAGGCGTGGCAGGCACTCGGCCAGCCCACCATCGCGATCAACGCGAACTTCTTCGATGTCCGTGGGCAGCAAGCCGGTTCGTGGAAGTCGACGGGCTGCAGCTCCCCGCTGGGCGCCTACGTCGACAACACCCAGGGACAGGGCCGGGCCAATGCCGCGGTGACCGGAACCATCGCCTACGCAGGCAAGCAGGCGCTGTCCGGCGGCGACGAAGTATGGACCGCACTGACCACCATGATCCTGCCCGTCGCCGGCGCACCGTTTGTCGTGACGCCCAAATCACCCGACGACTACGACGCCGCCACCCCGGTGATCCAAGGCTTGCTGGACAAGGGCACCCGTTTCGTCGCGGTCAGCGGCCTGGGATTGCTGGCGCCGGGTGACACCGGGCAGATGAACGACGGCGGACCCAGCGCCGCCCGCACCGCGCTGGCCTACGCCCGGGACAAGGACGAGATGTACGTGTTCCAGGGCGGCAGCTACACCCCGGACCAGATCCAGGATCTGTTCCGGGGCCTGGGCAGCGACACCGCGATCCTGCTCGACGGCGGCGGCTCGTCGGCGATCGTGCTTCGCCGCGACACCGGCGGCATGTGGGCCGGTGCCGGCGTACCGAAGGGCTCGTGCGACACGATGGCTGTGCTCTGCGATTCGCGGGAGCGCGCCCTGCCCGCCTGGCTCGCGTTCAACTGATCAGGGTTGGCCTAGCACCCGGCGCAGCACCGCGTCGCGAGCGCGGGTCGGCAACTTGGTCATCAGGGTCATCTGCAGCGCGGCGGGCAAGCCCACGGGGTACCGCGCACGGGGCTTGGCGACGGTGAGCGCCTGGAGCACAACCTTGGCCACCTTCTCCGGATCCACCGCCATGCGCTGCGACGCCGGGATCGACTTACGCATGCCCGCAACATGTTTGGAGTACAAGGCGCGATGCTGTGGCGACAGCGCGGCCGCCATCTCGACGACACTGCGATCGGCGTCGCGCCACAGGTCGGTGTCGGTCTGGGCCGGCTGGACCACGCTGACCCCGATGCCCCACGGCCGCAGCTCGATTCGCAACGCGTCGGCGGCCGCCTCGAGGGCGAACTTCGACGCGCTGTAGGCGCCCATCATCGGTGCCGAAAGTTGGCCGTTCACACTGGAAATGAACACGATCCGGCCGTGCGACTCGCGCAGCAGCGGTAGCACTGCCTGCGTCACGGCGAGCTGGCCGACGACGTTGACCTCCAGTTGCCGACGGATCTCGGCAGGGGTCAGGCCTTCCAGCGGTCCGCTGACCGCGATGCCGGCGTTGTTGACCACGGCGTCGAGCCGGGCGGGCAGTGCGGCGGGAAGTGCGGCGACCTGCGCCTCATCGGTGACGTCGAGGGTGACCGCGCGCACCCGCGGCAGCGTGGACAACGCGTCGGCGTCGGCGGCGCTTCGCACCCCGCCGATGACGTCCCAGCCGGCAGCGGCCAGGTGATTCACAATCGACTTGCCGATTCCACGGGCGGCGCCGGTGACCAGGACAGTGGGCATAGCCGCGACTCTAGTGATCCCCGTCCGGTGCCGTCACGGGTTGCGGACCGTAGCGGAAGACGGCCAGGCCGGCTGCCACCACCACCGCCGCCAGGGCGATCACCGGCGCAACCATGAAGCGCGACATCGTCGCACCGATGGTTGCGCCCGCGCACATCGTCAAAACCACGCTGTAGCGCAGCTTTTCCCGTTGCCCGGTGCCGCCGGCGAGCCGGCTGTCGAAGCCGATCCCCACCAGCGTCGTCGTCAGCACCGTGGTGGACAGTTCCTGGATGCCGAACTGTCGGGCCGCGGCGTTCTGCCCACCGAACGCCAACGCCAGCCCGGCGATCAGGATCAGCTTGCCGTCGTCGTGATAGTTGACGACACCGCTACCGGCAAGCGCGGCCAATACCGCCAGCAGCACCACCTCGGCGCCCAGCGCGGCGGTCAGCCACGTCCGTACCGCCACCTCGTGATCGAGGTGGCGCGCAAACCGTCCGCCGAGCACCGTGCCGGCCAGGAAGCTCACGAACGCGACGACCGCGGCGGTCATGTCCACCCCGGAATGCGGCACGAACCAGAACCCCAGGAAGATCACGTTGCCGGTCATGTTCGCCACGAACACGTGCCCGAGCACCAGCACACTGATCGCGTCGACCAGTCCGGTCGCGAACGTCAGCAGCAGCAGCGCCACCACGGTGGATCGTTGCGAGACGGGCGAGGCGACGGCCATGCGCCCAGTATCGCAACGAGTTACAGCTTGGGCGTCAGGTCCAGCGAGGTGACCGTCGTCATCTTGGTGACCAGCCAGTGCGAGCCGTCGCGGGTCAGCTGAACGCGGTACGACAGATACTTCGTCGCGGGAATGTCCTTGGTCAGCGGGCTCTTCGACGTGGTGTTGGTGTAGACGATCGCGGTGGCGTCCGAGCCGTTCAGCGATTCGACGGCCGCGCCGACCACCTCGGTGCTGTTGGTGACCTTGGCCTGCTTGTTGGTCGGCACGATCGCGTCGACGTACTTGCGGTACTGGTCCTCGAAATCGCCGGACAGGTACTTCGCCGATCGATCCGGCAGCTTGTCCATATCCTCGGGGGTGTAGGTCCACAGGGTCGTGATCGCATCGGCGGCGGTCCGGGCGATCGCGAGCTTGGTGTCGACGGCCGCCTGGTCCATCAGGTACGGCTGGACGGCGGCACCGGCGAAGGCACCTCCCGCGACGAACACGACTGCTGAGGCCCCAACAGCGAGCGCAGTCTTGTTGCGGCTCAACCAGGTTGGCTGCTTCGCCGTTTCCTCGGCAGCCGGCTCCACAGTCTCGGTCTCGGCTTCGGTGCCGGTCGCCTCGTCTTCGGACGTGGCCTCGGGTGCGGCGTCGGTCAGATCACCTGCAGCAGGTTGCTGATCTTCCACGGACCTCCTGCACCTCCTTCTTGGGTCGCGGTGACCACCCAGCGGCTGCCGCTTTCAATGGTCTTGCCGTCGGGCATACGGGTTTTCGTCGTCGCGGCCACCACTACGTCGGCACTTCCGTCGCGGTTCCAGCGCTCGATACCGAGGTCCTGGACGGTTCCCGTCGTCGGCTCGGCCCGGGCCACCTGGACGACGACCTCATTCATCTTGTCCTGGTACAGCTTTGCGAACTGACCGGTGCCCTGGGCCAGCACCTTGTCGGCGTAGTCGTTGGCGTGGAACGGGTCGATGGACGTGTAGTGCGTGACGAAGCCGCGAACGAAGCTGAGCACGGCCACATCTCGGACCGCATCGTGTCGCTGGGTTTCACGTTTCACCAGCAGCAGTGTGCTGGCGGTGATCGCGGCGATGATCAACACCGCCGCCATGCCGGCGACCAGCGGCAGGACCCAGCGGCGCGGTTGCGGGTCAGGCAACCGGAACAGGTCCCGGTGGTCGGCATCGAGCTTGCGGCGCGGGCTCACTTCGGCTCCCCTGCCGGGTTCGGCTTCGCCAGCACCGACAGGTTGGCGACCTGCCACTGGCCGGCCGCCGACCTTTCGAAGTTCACCCGCACTGTGGCGGTGATCAGCCGTTGCTTGGGGGCCTCGCCGCGCTGGCCCTGCATGAGCAGCAGCATGACGGCCTTGTCGCGGGTGTTGGTGAGCACGGCGCTGTTGGTCACCCAGTAGTCGTTGTCGACGGGTCCAGCCTTGCGTACGGCGTCCTGCTGTGCGACCAGCTGCGGCCGGTACGCGTCGGTGGCCAGGCCGCGGGCCCGCGCGAAGTCGTTGTCGATCGACGTGACGTCGTAGCTCAGCATCTGCGAGACGATCCGGGGGCCGTCCACTGCCAGCTGCTGGCGGGCCTGTTCGACCGCGAGTTCCGGTCGGTACACGGAGAAGTAGGCCAGCGCGGTGGCGCAGGCGGCCACCACGGCGAGAAGCGCCAACACCACACCGGCCAGCCGTCGCCGGTTGGGGCGCTCGCCCTCGACGCGCCGGACTTCGGTGCGGGTGAGCAGATCGGCGAAGGTGCGGCCGCGCGAGTCGAACAGCGGCCACAGCCAGCCGAGAAAGATCGCGGCCGTGTCGATCAGATGCGCCAGATCGCGAGCCAGCAGCCGCCACGGACCGACCGGCGTGCCGTCCCTGCCGACTACGACGATTCCGGCCAGCGAGCGGCCCAGCGTCCAGCCGGTGATCGCCGGCAGGAGCAGCCTGTTGACCGCGACCGCCAAGAACACCACGCCGGCCAGCGCGACCGCGACCCACCACAGCCATCCGCGCAGCGGCGCAGTCCACGCCACCAGCAGACAGGTGATCACCACGCCGAGACCGAAGAACACGTCGACCACGAACGCACCGGCCCGAGCCCACCAGCCGGCCGGCATTCCGGCGGGAGCCTCCGGGGCTACCTCGGTTGCGTCGACGTCGGCCTCGGCGCCGGTGTCCGCTTCGGGGACCGTCACCGTCACTTGCTCACCTGGTCGAGGTTGGCGATCTTGTACGTGCCTCCCTCAGGCGCCATCTTCACCCGCAGCCGATACCCCTGCTCCTGGTCCTGGGCTGCGGAGTTGGACACCTTCACCCGCACCGCGACCAGCACGTCCATCGAGCCGTCGTCGTTGTGCCGTTCCACGGCCGCGCGCATGTTCGAGACCTGGACCTGAACCTTGGCGGCCTGGTAGGCGTCGACCAGCAGCCCGCTGTACAGGCTGGCCTGCGCGGCGAAGTCGCCGGTCGAGCATTCGATGATCTTCTGCTGGCTGGCGGCCATCGCGCTCGCATCCGGCGCCTGGGTGGCGGTGACGCAGTCCTTGGCCGCGGCCAGCGCGACGGTTTCGGCCCGCGCGGCGGTGGCGCTCTTCTCGTGCGACCGCAGTGCGAAGAATCCGCCGGTGGCAACGAGCAGGCCGGCGATCACCAGTCCGACACACACCACGGCCAGGCGGCGTCCGCTCAGCCGTGACCCGCGCGGCGCGATGCCGTCGCTCGGTTCGGTCTCGTCGACCGGTGGGGTCGGATTCGCCGTCTCCTCAGCCGCACTGTGGTCGGCATCGTCGGCTGGCGGTGGGGTCAGCCGGCCGGAGCCAGCATCTCCTTCCATCCGTCGTCTCCTGTACTGCTCGAGTTCTTGACGTCGTATTTCACGCCATCGGGACCGGTCAACTCCCCGCTCTGTGGGCTGTAGACGGCCGTATTACCTGGTGCCGGGCTGCCTGCCGCCGGGGTATACGTGCAGGGGTTCGGTTGTTGACCGTTGCACTGAACGGTGCCGGTCCCGGGTGCAGTGAGGGGGTCACTCGTCGGTGGTGTCGGGCCCGGCAGCAGATCGGCCGGCAACGGGTTCATCCCGTTGTTGATCGACGGTGCCGGTATCACGGTACCGGGGTTCACTGGCTGATCGCATCGAGCACCGGGCGCGGGGCAGTTCAGCACCTGGTTCGGGTCGCCGTACCAGGGGTTGTTGCCCAGCGGGGTGTACGGCTCCGTGCTGCGGCACTCCATCGGTGTCGCAGCGCGCTTGCCGGGCACGTCGGCGCACGGGAAGTTACGTGCGCCGCGGACCACGTTGGCCGGGGTGTCCTTCGGGATCTTGCAGTAGAGGTTGTTCTCCACCGGCATCGGCCGCAGGTCCGCCGGAGCACGCCACTGGCTGGCCGGCAGGAAGCCGGTCAGACACGGCGGCGGCTGGTTGATCGTCAACCCGAAGTCCAGCGCGGCCTGACGCGGGTACGGCGCCGACACCGACTGGGCGACCGAGGCGCCCTGGGGAAGGAGCACCAGCGACTGCTCTACGCCCTTGTGATAGCGCTTCAGCATGTCCAGGATGATCTCCAGGTTGGCCAGTGTCTGCGGCAGCGCTTCCTGCACATCGCTGAACACCGCGTTGACCGCGTCGGCGGTCGGTGCGGCCTGGCTCAACCCGTTGCGCAGCGCCTGATCCTGCTGGGCGGTCTGGGTGGTGATGGTGTCGAGGTTCGCCGCCCACCGCTGGATCGCATCCGAGGAGTTGACCTGGCTGTCGACGATGGGCGCCGAGTTCTGGATGATGTCGTTGACGTCCTGGATGTTCGTCTTGAAGTCAGTGACGATCGCCTGCGTGCCGTCGACCAGACGTTGCAGCGCCGGCCCCAAACCGCCTACCGCCTGGGCGGTTTCGTTCAGCAGCACCGGGATCTTGTCGGCCGGGAGCGCCGCGAGCCCCTTGTTGGCGGCGTCCAGCGCCGGGCCGATCTCCTCCGGCACCGTCGACTTGGTGATCGTCTGCCCTGGCGAGAAGTACTGGCCGGGATTGCCATCGGACACCAGGTCGAGGTACTGCTCGCCGACCGCCGACACCGAGTGCACGTTGGCGGTGGCGTCGGCCGGGATCTTGTACTTGTCGCTGATGCTCATCGTCGCCCGGACACCGTTCTCGGTGGGTTCCACGTCGGTGACGCGGCCGATCGTGATGCCCCGATAGGTGACGTTGGCGGTCGAGTACAGGCCGCCGGAGGACGGCAGATTCGCCTTCAGCTCGTACTGCCCGATGCCCGCCAGTGTGGGCAGGCGCAGGAAGTACCAGCCCAACACCAGCAGGGCGATCACGGTCAGCACACCGAACATGACGAGCTGCGTCTTGATGAAACGGGTCAACATCTAGCCGTCACCCCTTCACTCGCCGCGCTCGACATACGGTCCCCCGTCGGTCATGTTCGGGTGAGGCGTGAACCGAACATCCGGGATCATCGTCTGCGGGTCGCGACCCCATGCCTGCTCGAGTGCGCGCAGCATTCCGGACACACCGGTACCGGTGAGGAACGCGTTGTCGATCGAGCTCAGCGTCAGGTCGAAGGTGGCCGACGTGTTGATGTAGTCACCCCGGATCACCTTCGGGATGTTGTCGATCGGGTACGGCGCCGTGATGACCAGCTTCAGCGAGTCGATCAGGTAGGGCGCCGCCCGGCCGAGCTGCTTCAACGGCCGCTGCAGCAGCGCCAGGTTGGTGTCGAAGTTGGCCCGCGCCTCCGAGAAGGTGTCGGCGGTGACCTTGCTGAACCGGCCGAGCGCCTCGACGGCACCGGTGAACCGGTCCCTGGCGTCGGCGAAATACTTGATCAGCGGCGGGAATTCGGTCAGCACCCGGTCCAGGGTGTTGTTGCGCGCGGCCACGATCGACACCAGTTCGTTGGTCTTGTCGATCGCCCGGGTCAGGTCGTCCCGCTGCTGGTTGAGCTGGTCGGTGAACGTGTCCAGCTTGGTCAGGAAGTCGCGGATCTGTTCGCCGTTGCCGTCCAGGATGTTGGCGACCTCGGTCTGGATGACGTCCAGGTTCGAGATACCGCCGCCACGCAGCACGGTGGCGATGCTGGCCAGCGTCCGCTCTGTGGTCGGGAACGACTGCGAGTTCTTCAGCGGAATCGTCGCGCCGTTACGCAGCGGCTCGGACGACGGGTTCGGCGGCGGATCCAGCTCGACGTGCTGAGTGCCCAGCAAGCTGGTCTGGCCGATGCGCGCAATTGCGTTGGCGGGCAGCTTGACTCCGGGCTGAAGCTTCAGCGTCAGCGTCGGGATCCAGTTCTTGAGCTCGATCGCACGCACCGAACCGACGAAGACGTCGGCGACCCGGACACGGCTGTTGACGTTGAGCGCCAACGTATCCGGCATCTGGACGTAGACCGTCATGGTGTCGCTACCGGTACCGGGGCCACCCGGCATCGGCACGTTGGCGATACCGCGCCAGCCGCACGACGTCAGGATCATCGCCGTCAGCACCAGCACGAACCCACGCCAGCCGTACCGACGGGTGGTGCTCAGAATCGTGCTCACTGTCCACCTCCCATCTCAGCAGGCAGCGCAGGACCCGCGGGTGCTGCCGGTGCCGGCCCGGCCGGAGCCGGAGCCCCGCCGTTGATCTGCTGCGAGACCGGCAACGGTCCGGGGACCACGTCCGGGCCCGGCGGTGGCGGCGGGATCGCTCCCGGGTACCACGGCGGCGGCAGCGGGTTGTTCTGGTCATAGGAGTTCGACGGCGCGCCACCCCGCGGACCACCCGGCGGGTAGTTCACCGGGTCGGGCCCGCCCATCAACGCGGCCAGCGAGTCCGGGGTCAGCATGTTGGCGGTGAACGCCTGGACGTCGACACCCTGCATGCCCGGCGCCACGATCCAGCCCTGCTCATGGTTGCCGTGCGAGAACAACGTGTCGCGCGACCAGATGCCCGGCACCGTCGTGTCCTTGTATCCGGGCGGCGGCCGCAGCCGTTCCTCGGAGTAGGCGACGTACTTCGGCAGCGTCTCCGCGGTCGAGAACTGGTTCACGCCGAACGGCGGGAAGTTGAACTTGATCGCATCCATGATCGGCGCCAGGTACTGCGCGCACATCTCCGCCGAATCCTGGTAGCCGAGACGGCTGCCGGACTGGATCGCGCTGCAGATGAACTGCATCGGGTTGGCGAAGCTCGCGATCGTCGGAATGGCCACCAGCGCACCGTGTGTCGGGTGGTAGATGTTCTGCAGGTTGGCGGCCAGGTTCGGGTAGACGTGCAACACCGTCTCCAGTCCGTTGCGCGACTCCGGCTGCAGCACCTGAGTGGTGACATCGGAGAGGTTCTGGATGTCCTTGGTCAGCACCGAACCGTTGTCGTTGACGAACTTGCGCGCGGTGGTCAGCAAGGTGTCAATGTCCTTGACCGCCTTGGCCACTTCCTGATCGGAGTTCGAGAACGAGTTCGTGAACGTGGCCAGGTCGGTGTTGAGCGCCACCAGCTGCTGATCGCTCTTGTGCAGCGCGTTGACGAACAATGCCAGGCTCTTGAGGACGGCGAAGAAGTCGCCGCGGCCCTCGTTGAGCGCGCTGACCGCGTCGGACAGGGCTTTGAACGTGGTGTTGATCTGCTCGCCCTTGCCCTCGAGTCCGTTGGCGAAGGACTCCAGGACATCGCCGAACGGGCCCTTGGGCTGTTCGGGTGTCGGGCCGAGTTTGGTGATGATGTCGGAGATCTGGTTGCGCAGGTCGTCCCATTCCACCGGCACCTGGGTGCGGTCGATCGGGATGACGGCGTTATCGGCCATCACCGGGCCGCCGGTGTAGGCGGGCGCCAGCTGGATCACGCGGGAAGCGACCAGGCTCGGGTTGAGGATCGTCGCGGTGGCGTTGGCGGGCACCTTGTACTTGTTGTCGTAGTGGAAGGTGACCTTCATCTTGTCGCCGGCCGGCTCGATCTTGTCGATGCCGCCGACCCGCACGCCCATGATCTGCACCCGGTCACCCGGGTAGAGCGCCAGCGCCTCGGGGAAATACGCCACCACGGTGTTGGTGGTCAGCTTCTCGTAGAGCTTGTAACCGACCACCGCCACGACCAGTGCGATGACCACGACGAGGGTGCCGACGATGACCGATGTCCGAGACATCTTGGGCAGGCCCAGATTACGAATGTTGAAGACTGTCGACATTTAGTTTCCCCCTCCCTGGTCGACGGGCGCCAAGTCACCGACCGGCGGCACCTGCGGTCCCGGTCCCGGCGGCGGGATCGGCCCGATCAAGGCGTTGGGCGGCGGGGCATATCCGGGGATGTCGGTGGCCGGGCCCGGTGTCGGGGCGACCGGCACCGTGCGTGCCCCCGGCGGACCGGGTGCCAGCGGCGGGGCGGGCACACCCTGGATGCTCGGCGAGAGCTCACCCGGGAAGGCGGCGCTCGGAACACCAGGGGCGTAGCCCGCGGCCGGGTTGGGCGCCGAGATCGGCACGTCGGCGCTCGGGTAGCCCGGCCCGCCGAACGGACCCTGGGTCAGGCCGGCGCACGGCAGCGGGTTGGCGTTCGTCGGGATGCCGTCCGGAGGCGGGGTGTACGAGCACGGCGAGCCGGGGCCGACCGCGGGACCGGGATGGTCCGGCGTGCCTTCCAGCGGAATCGGGGCGGGCGGCGGCGCACCGTTGGGCTGGCGCTGGCCGTTGGGGTCCGGGAAGCGGAAGGCCGGCAGACCCGCGTTGCGCCAGAACTCCTCGGGATCGATGCCGCGCTTCTTGAACGCGGCGTCCACCCACGGCTGCAGGATCTGGTACGGCACCAGGTTGACGACGAGAACCTTGAAGTACGGGCCGGAACCGATGGCCTCGGCCAGGGCGCCCATGAACTTCGAGGCGGTGATCAGCACGTCGGACAGATCCGTCTTGTGCTTGACCAGCACATCGCTGATCGTCTTCAGCTGCTCCAGAACATGATTGAGGTTCGGGTTGTCGTTGACGAAGCCGGTGAACTGCTGGGAGATCAGCGAGACGTTGGACAGCAGCGCGTCGACCTCGGCGCGACGTTCGTTGACCGCCGCCAGCAGCGTCTGGGCGTTCACCGCCAGGCGGTTGATCTGCTCGCTGCGGTTACCCAGCACGGCGGCAACCTTGTTGGCGTTGGCCAGCAATTGCTTGAACTGTTCGTCGCGCTTACCGATGGTGTCGGAGAACCGGGCCACCCCGTCCAGCGCCGCACTCAGGTGCGGGTAGGTCTGGTCGATGGTCTCCGACAACACATTCAGCGATCGCTTGACGGTGTCGATGTCCCAGCCGGCCGCGGCCTTGGTCACGTCGAACACCGCGTCGTAGATCTGGTACGGCGTTGTGGTCTGGCCGATGGGCAGCACCCCGCTGGCCTGCAACAGCTTGCTGCCGCGGGGCTCGATCTCCAGCACGCGCTTACCCAGGATCGTCTCGGTGCGGATGGCCAGCCGGCTCTCGGTGCCGATCTGCCTGGCGCCAAGGCCGAATCCGATCAGCACCTTGTCGCCGTCGATCTTCAGCGACTTCACCGCGCCGACATCCATTCCGGCGATGCGGACCTTGTCGCCCGGGTTCAACCCCGCACTGTCGGTGAACTGGCCGTAGTAGGTCGGCTGGGCGAACAGCTGCGGAATACTGGAAAAGCTTTGCCCCACCCCGATGACCAGGATGACGATCAGCATGCCCGCCAGGCCATTCCTGATGCGGTTGGAACCCTCTAGCGTCCTCATTGCGGCGTGCACCTACCCGTGGGCTGCTGAGTGATCTTCACGGTGCGGACCGGTCCACCCGGCTGCAGGCCGTTGAGCTTCAGGTTGATGTCGCACAGATAGAAGTTGAAGAAGTCGCCGTAGATACCGCCGGCGCGGCCGATCATCTTCACGGCAGCGGGCAGCTTGGTCAGCAGGTCGTCGAGCCGGTCCTGACCGTCGGCCAGCGGCTGCTGAATGGTCTCCAGCTTGGCGATGGTGTTCTGCAGCTGCGGGCGGTCGTCGGCCAGAAGATCTCCCAACGTTCCTGTCGCATTGCTGATATCGGCGACCGACTGTGCCAGCGGGTCCTTGCGGTTCTTCAACCCCGTGATGAGCACCTCGAAGTTGTTGACCGTCTGATCGAAGTCCTTCTCGTGCTTGACCGTGGTATCCAGCACGGTGTTCAGGTTGGTGATCACCTCACCGATGGCCTGATCGCGATCGGCCAGCGCGGAGGTCAGCTGAGCGGTCTGATCCAGGATGTCGTTGATGGTGCCGCCCTGCCCCTGGAAGACGGTGACCAACGAGGAGGCGATGGCGTTGACCTTCTGCGGATCCAGCGCCTTGAACACCGGCTTGAATCCGCCGATGAGTGCGTCGAGATCCAGTGCGGGCTGCGTGCGCGACATCGGAATGAAGCCGCCCGCGGGCAGGATCCGGTCGGCGCCCTCACCGGTGCCGCGGTCCAGATTCACGTAGCGGTTGCCGATCAGATCCTGGTAGCGGATCTGGGCGGTGGTCGACTGGTACAGCGGCAGTGTGCGGTCGACGTTGAGGGTCACCTGCACGCGGTCGCCGTTGCCGATGAGCTTGATGTCGGACACCTTGCCGACCTCGACGCCGCCGGCGCGGACGAACTGGCCGTCCCGCAGACCGCTCGCATTGCTGAATTCGGCTGTGTACGAGGTCGTTCGGTCGAAGCGGAACTGCCCGAACACGATGACGATGATCGCCGTGAAGAGCAGCAGCACGAACGAGAATGCCGCGAGTTTGACTGCTGTGCCGGTGATTCTCATGGGTTGATCGTGTTCTCCCCGACTTGGCGACCCCACACGTACTCGGTGAGAATGGGCTGGCCGAGCTCGAAGTGGTTGTACGGCGCGAGGGAAGCTCCGTCGTCGACCACCAGGTGCGGCGCCGGCCAGAAGTTCCGATCGACCTTCTGCCAGCAACCCGGCGCACCGCCGGGGCCGCCGTGCCCGTTGATCCTGGGCAGGTTATCCGGATAGACGTAGGGGTTCGGGGCACCGAGGAATTCGGTGACGGTGTCCAGCGAATAGCCGTTGCCGCCAAAGGCATCCAGCGCCTGCGGCAGGGCCTCGGCCTCACCCTTGATCTGGCAGTACAGCTGCGGGCTGTAGGTGTCGAGCAGCTGGGCGGTCGGCACCAGGTCGGCCTGGCCGCGCACGAAGTACGGGCCGCCGCGTTCGAAGATGTCGGCGCCGGTGTTGCCGAAGCCGGTGGAGGCCAGCAGTGCGGCGTCGAGATCCTTCTGCTGGGCGTTGAGCGTGCTGGCCGTGGTGACCGCGTGGTCCAGAGAGTCCCAGAATTCGGGGCTGGCCTTGATGTAGACGTCGGCCAGGTTCGACAGCTGCCGGATGTTGGAACGGATCTGCGGCATCTGCGGGTTGACGTCATCGAGCACCGCGTTGCCGTTGACGATCGACTGGCCGAACTTGGTGCCCAGACCGTTGAGCGCCTCGGCCGCCGCGCTGAGCGTCATGTTCAGCTTGACCGGATCCACCTTCTCCGAGATCGAGATGAGCGTCTCGAACAACGTGTTGAACTCGGTGGTGACCCCCGAGGTCCTGATGACATCGCTGCTCGAAATCCGGGTCTTCACCGGATCCTTCGGGCTGGTGAACGACACGTATTTATTGCCGAAGACGGTGCTGGCCTTGATCTGCGCGTCGACGTTGGCCGGGATCAGCGAGATGTAGTGCGGGACAACCTCGAGTGTCAGCTCGGCCACCGACTTGCCGTCGCGGTTCACCGAGGCGACTTTGGTGACGCGGCCGATCTCGACCCCGTTGTAGGTGACCTTCGAACCCGGGTCCATCACCAGACCGGCACGGTCGGACACCATCGTGAGAGTGGTCTTGCGGGTCAGGTCACCGCGGAATTGGAGGTACACCAGTGTGGCAAGCACGAGGGCCAGCAGCAGGAACACCACACCCGCGAGCTTGAGCGGCGGGCGCCGGGATGCGTTGAGCGGCGTCGTCATACCGCTACACCGTGAGGTTGAAGTTCGGGTTGGTGCCGTAGAGCGCCAACGAGGCAAGGAGAACCACTGTCGCGACGGCGACCAGCGATGCGCGCATCGAGATGCCCACCGCCTCGCCGACGCCGACCGGACCGCCGCTGGCGTTGTAGCCGAAGTAGCAGTGATTGATCATCACGAACATCGCGATGATGATGGCGACGACGAACGACCAGAACACGTCGTCGGGCCGCAGGAACGTCCGGAAGTAGTGGTCGTAGGTGCCCGTCGACTGGCCGTAGAACACCGTCGTGGTCAGCTGCGCCGCCAGGAACGACAGCAGCAGCGCCATCGCATACAGCGGAATGATCACGACCATGCCGGCGAGGATGCGCGTCGACACCAGGTAACTGACGGACTTGATGCCCATCACCTCGAGAGCGTCGATCTCCTCGGCGATGCGCATGGCGCCCAACTCGGCGGTGGCGCCGGCGCCGACCGTCGCGGCCAGTGCGTGCCCGGAGACCAGCGGCGCGACGACGCGGACGTTCACCAGCGCCGCGACGAACCCGGTGAAGGCCTCGACACCGATGTTGCCCAGTGACGCATAGCCCTGGATCGCGATCAGCGAGCCGCCGGACAGCGTCACGAAACCGACGATCGCGATGGTGCCGCCGATCACGGCCATCGCACCGGTGCCCATCCCGATCTCGGCGATCAACCGCAGGGTCGCGCGGCGGTAATAGCGCAGGGCGTGCGGGATCTGGCCGACGGCGGTGACGGTGAACCAGGCCACGTCACCGACCCGGTCGATGAAGCGGCCAGGAGCCGACGCCCATTTGGTGGCGCTGGAATATGCGCGGGGGTAGCGGGACCGAATGACTGCTGCAGTACTCATCTCAGCGCCCCGTTCCGAACTTGACACCGATAGTCGTCAGGACGACGTTCACGGCGAACAAAGCGACCACGGACAACACCAGCGTTTCGTTCACCGCCGTGCCCAGGCCCTTGGCGCCGCCGGACACCGTCAGACCGCGGTAGCAGCCGACCAGGCCGGCGATGAGCCCGAAGGTGAGCGCCTTGACGATCGAGATGATGACCTCCGGCAGGCCGGTGATCAAGGTGAGTGTGGAGACGTAGGCACCGGCGGAGATGTTCTGCATGTAGACGCCGAAGATGAAGCCGCCGACCAGGCCGACGGTGATGACCGCGCCGTTGAGGAGCACGGCGACGAATGTCGCGGCAACCACCCGGGGCAGCACGAGGCGGTGGATCGGGTCGATGCCGAGCACCTCGAGGGCGTCGATCTCTTCGCGGATGGTGCGCGCGCCGAGGTCGGCGCAGATGGCCGTCGACCCGGCGCCTGCGACGACCAGCACGGTCACGATCGGGCCGAGCTGGGTCACCGCGGCCAATGCCGCACCGGCACCGGACACGTCGGCCGCGCCGAACTCCACCAGCAGGATGTTGATCGTGAAGATGATGAGGATGGTGTTGGGGACCGCGACCGCGATGGTCGGCAGGAAGGTCACCCGGAACTGGAACCAGCCCTGAAGGATGAACTCGCGCCACTCGAACGGCCACTTGGTGGTCGCCTTGGCGGTGAGGACGCACATGCGGAAGAAGCCGCCGATGGCGGTGAGGGCCGGACGGGCCTTGTCCTGGAGGTAGCCGCCGACGCCAGTGGTCGTGGCGGTCACCGGATCACCCACATGACGGGACCACGTCGGTCGTCGCGTGGCGGCAGTCCGACTGGCACGTACCCTCCTTGCCCCGACCCGCAGTGAGTGAGTGTCGTCTCCCTACTACTCAGTAGTAAGACGGACCACAGGAATGTACCCGATGCTTCACGGGCCGTGCACCGCATCTGCACTATTGACCCTCCATCCCCACTACTCGATTTTTGTCGCATCCGTTAGCCATTCGGTCGTCAGCCGGGATCGGCTGCCTCCGAACCGGTTTCATCTACGGAATCCGTTGCGGCACTGGCGCTGAACCGAATCCGTAATTCCGTCTTCAGCACCTTGCCCGCCGGGTTGCGGGGCAACGCGTCGACGATCTCAAGTCCCTTGGGATGTTTGTACCGTGCCAGGCGTTCGGTCAGAAATTCGTCAAGTTCTTCCAGCCGCAACGCCGCGGCGTTGATCGCGGCGACCGCCACCGGCACCTCACCCCATTTGGGATGGGCCCGGCCGATGACCGCCACCTCGACGATCGCCGGGTGGGCGGCCAGCACGTTCTCGACCTCGGCGCAGTAGATGTTCTCGCCGCCGGAGATGATCATGTCCTTCTTGCGGTCGACCACCCAGATGTAGCCGTCGGCATCCGCGCGCACCAGGTCGCCGGAATGGAACCAGCCGCCCGCGAACGCCTCCGCGGTGGCCTGCGGGTTGTTCCAATAGCCGGCCATGAGAGTTGGTGCGCGATAGACGATTTCGCCGACCTCCCCGACCGGGACGTCATTCATGTCTTCGTCGACGATGCGCGCGGCCACGGTCGGGATGACCTTGCCCACCGACCCGCGCTTACGGATCGCGTCGTCGCCGAGGAGCATGCACGTCACCGGCGACATCTCGGTCTGTCCGAACGCGGCGAGGATCTTGCTGTCCGGGAACGTCTCCGACATCTCGCGCAGCAGCGTGTCCGACGCCGGGGCCGCACCCCAGGACAGCGCCCGCAAGCGGATGTCGCGCGGCTTGGCCTTCTGCGCCGCGCAGACCGCCTGCCACTGGGCGGGCACCAGGAAGATGCCGGTGACCCGCTCGGCCTCGAGCACGTCGAGCAGCTGGCCCGGGTCGAATCCGCCCAGCGGGTGGATGACCGTCGGGGTGCCGAGCATCAGGCCGCCGAGGGTGTTGCCGATGCCGGCGATGTGGAACAGCGGAACCCCGATGAACCCGACGTCATTGTTGATGTCGGGGCCGGTGGTGTACATCCCGGTCATCGCCTGACCGGCCAGATTGGTGTGGGTCAGCACCGCGCCCTTGGGCCGCCCGGTGGTGCCCGAGGTGTACATGATCAGCGCCGGGCTGTCGTTGGGGATGTCGACCGGCGGGTGCTGCTCACCCTCTTCGGCGATCAGATCCTCGTAACCGAGCACCCCGTCCTCGGTCGCGCCGCCGGCGACGATCACCGCGGACAGCCCAGGCGAGAGGTCGTGCACGGCCTTGGCGACGTCGGCGAGGACCGTTTCGGTGACCAGCACCGCCGCTTCGCAGTCATGGACCAGGAACGCCAGCTCCGGCGGTGTCAGCCGGAAGTTGACCGGCACGGCGATCGCCCCGAGCTGGTTGGCGGCCAGGGTGGCCTCGATGAACTCCGGGCGGTTCAGCATCAGGATCATCACCCGGTCGCCGAAGCCCACCCCGCGGCGGCTCAGCGCGTCGGCGAGCTTGGTCACCCGGTGGTCGAACTCGGCCCAGGTCGTGGTGCGGCCCATGAACCGCAATGCGGTGGAGTCGGGCTGCATGAGGGCATGGCGCGCCAGCTGGTTGGTCCAGTTCTGCCGGCGCGCCAGATAGGGCTGCTCGGTCGTCATGGTCAGCTGGCTGGTCACTGGTCTTCGTTGCCCTCTCAACAGTTCCGAATGGCGACAGTTCCCAATGTCGTAAAGGATGCGTGAACCCGGTGGCTGGAGAACGCAGGAATCGTTATATTTGATCAAATCTGTTGTTGCTTGGGTCACACTATTGCTTGGCCGCTCGCCACACAAGTCCCCGGAGGTCACGTGAACGCACCGGCTTCCACACGGGCCGGCAACCGCCGGGGAAGCCGTCGATCACAACTATCCGACGAGGTCGCAGCGCACCTTCGGGAAGCGATCATGACCGGCGTTCTGCGCCCCGGGACGTTCATCCGGCTCGACGAGACGGCCGCCCGGCTCGAGGTCAGCATCACCCCCGTGCGGGAGGCGCTGCTGACGCTGCGCGGCGAAGGCATGGTCGCGCTCGAGCCACGGCGCGGCTACGTGGTGCAGCCGCTGAGCCGCCAGGACATCGCCGACATCTACTGGTTGCAGGCCACCATCGCCAAGGAACTGGTGAGCAGTGCGGCCGACCGGCTGACCGACGAACAGATCGGCGAGCTCGAACGCGCGAACGAGGCGTTGGAGGCAGCGGTGGCCGAGGGCGATCCGGCCATCGTGGGTGCCGCCGAGTTCGCCTTCCACCGGCTGCTCAACCGCGGAGCGGGCCGGATCAAACTCGCCTGGTTCCTGCTGCACGCCGCGCGGTATATGCCGCCGCAGATCTACGTCACCGACCCGACCTGGGGCGCGGCCGCGGTCGAGACCCATCGCCGGCTGATCGAAGCGCTCCGACGGCGCGACAAGGCCACCCTTGAGGAGCTGTCCGCGGCGGAGTTCAACGACGGCGTGCACCGGCTGTTGGAACAGCTCGAGCGCAACGGGATGTGGCGTTAGCCGATCGACGCGGCTACGCCTGCTGCCGCATTCACTCGCGAGCAGACACAAAATCGCACGATTTGCCGCGGATCGATGCGAGTTTCTGTCTGCTCGCGGCGGCTCCGACCTGCGCGGCAAGCTGGCTACGAGCTCGTCGACAGCTGCTCGGCGCGGGTCTTGAGATTGTCGGCCAGGTGCTCGAGCACGTCGTTGATCAGCTTCTTGACCATCACGGCGGGCACCGGCAGGGACACCTCGACCTCCAGGTCGACGGTCAGCAGGCTCGAGGGCCCCATCGCGACCACCGAGAACAGCTGATCCTGTTTGGTGAACACCTCGCCCTGCTGCAGCACGGTCTGGATCTGACCCTCGCCGGGGTAGTAGACCGCCTGGATGAAGGTGCCGGATTGCCCCTGGATCTCCATGTCGAGCCGCAGCTGGCTGGGCCGGCCGTCGTCATAGCGGGCCAGGACGTAGACGGCCTTGGCCTCGGGGTTCCATTCCGGATAGGTCTCGAAGTCGGCGACTATCCGAAGGATCGTGTCGGCATCGGCGTTGACTTCAACGGTCTTGCTGACGAGCGGCATCGGCCGATCATATCGGCCTCAGGCGGGCGCCTTCTTGGCCGCGCCCGCCACGTCGGGCGTGCCCAGCGGTGATTCCACCCGCACCGTCTCGTCCCGAATCAGGCCGCGCAGCAACGCGGTACTGAATTCGGCGGCGATCTCCTTGGCGGTGCGCCTGCCGTCCGGTCGCAGCCACCGGTAGGCGCCCAGCGTCATGCCGATGTAGCCCAGGGCCACCACATGCGTATCGCACTCGAAGAACTCGCCGCTGGCGATCCCGCGGTCGATCAGACCGTGCACGTGCTCGTAGACCTGGGTTTCCTTCTCCCGGACCTCGGCGACCTGCTCTTCGGTGAACCACTCGGTGATGTAGGGCGCCTCCTGGAAGTACACCGCCGCACCCTCGGGGTTCTCGGCGATGTTCGTCAGCAGCCGCACGGTGTATTGGTAGAGCGCTTCACGGGCGGTCCAGGACGGATCGTCGTGTACGGCTTCCAGGGTGTTCTCGGCAGCAGTGCGGTAGATGTCGAACAGGATCAGCGACTTGCTGGCGTAATAGTGGTAGACCGTTGCTTTGTTCAGGCCGACCACATCGGCGACGTCATCCATCCTGGTGCCGTGATAGCCACGCGCGGCGAAGAGCTTGGTGGCGACGGCCAGCAGCTCTTCGCGCCGGGTCATCCCGTTCTCGGATGCCATGGTGTCCTCGCTTGTCCTGTGCCGGCGCCGGCCGGCACGGCGTCATTTTTTCGCCGACAACGCCGGCTCTCTATCAACTGGTTGGATAGTTTAATGACCGGTGTCGCGGTTGCGGCCCGCGGACTAGACTCCGGTTCTATTGCGGTGACGCTCAGGAGGTGCGAGGGATGGATCCGAATCCGGACTATGACGCGAGCGACGAGGTCGAGTACTTCTTCAGCTGGTTGCCCTGGGCGCTGCGCGGTGTCTATCCGCCGCCCGCCTACCCGCCGGTTTAATCACCGCTGAACCGCACCTTTGCCGGCCGGCCTGCGGGCGATGCTCGCCCGCGACCCCGATGAACCGCACCGCGCGGCCAGCTCACTAGAGCTTCTCTTCGACCTCGTCTTCGTCGTCGCCGTTTCCCAGTCTTCCGGTGCGCTGCACCATCTTTGGGAGGAACAGCACTTCGTCTCGGGCTTGGCGTCCTACGCGATGGTGTTCTTCGCGATCTTCAACGCCTGGATGAACTTCACCTGGTTCGCCAGCGCCTACGACACCGACGACTGGCTCTACCGGTTGACCGTGTTCGTGCAGATGGCCGGCGCCCTGGTGATCGCCGCGGGCGCGCAGAGCGCGATGCTGTCCAACGACTTCGGGGCCATCGTCGCCGGGTACGTGATCATGCGGGTGGCCACGGCCGCGCAATGGATCCGGGCGGCGATCAGCGATCCGCAGTACCGCGGCACGTGCGTGCGGTACGCGATCGGCATCGTCGTCGTACAGGTGCTGTGGGTGTCCTGGTGGTTCCTCGACGGGCCGGTCTGGTTGTTCCCGGCGCTGGCACTGGCCGACCTGTCGGTGGCGCTGATCGCCGAGCGGTACCGGGCGACGGCCTACCACCACCATCACATCGCCGAACGGTACGGGCTGTTCACCCTGATCGTGCTCGGCGAATCGATTCTGGCGGCGGCCAATTCGATCATCGGCGGGTTGTCCGACGACGATGCGCGGCTCGGCCTGATCCTGGTCGCGGTCTGCTCACTGGCCATCGTGGCCTCGATGTGGTGGATCTATTTCGACCGTCCGCAGCACCACCAGACCGCGACCAGACGCCGCTCGTTCTACTGGGGTTATCTGCACTACTTCATCTTCGCCTCGGCCGCGGCGTTCTCAGCCGGGGTGGAGGTCATCGTCGCCGAGCATCTCGGCGAGGGCCACCTGCCGCATACGGTGGCGGGCCTGACGCTGACCGTCCCGCTGGCGGTGTTCCTGCTGACGACGTGGCTGGTGCTCGACGCCGGCCGTCGTGACGTCGTCCAGAGCGCCTGCGTGGTGGCGCTGACCGTCGCGATGGTGGCCGCGGCGCTGCTGCCCGAGCCGACGGTCGCGGCGGCCCTGATCATGGTCGCGGCGGCGGCGCTGGTCAGCTGGCGGCACGCGGCCGATAAGCTTGCGCACTTGTGAGCGACTGGACAACGACCGCGGCCCGTCCGCACGAGATGCGGCTGCGGCTGGACTCCTATCCCGTCATCGGCGCCGTCGAGGCGCGCTACGGCGACATGGATTCCAACGCCCACCTCAACAATCTGGCGCTGGAGGCGATGCACGAGAACGCCCGGGCGACCATGAACCGCAACCTGTTTCCCGATATCTACGACGTGACCACCCGGCGGCTGCGCCTGGTCACCTCGCAGAACGCCGTGCACTTTCTGGCCGAGGCGCACTGGCCCGGAACCATCCAGACCGGTGCCGGGGTGGGCCGGGTCGGGCGCACGTCGTTCGTCGCGTCGACCGGATTGTTCGTCGACGGTCGGTGCGTCGGGGTGTGTGACACCGTGCTGGTCCTGCTCGGCGACGACGGACCGGTGCCGATTCCCGACGACGCGCTGGCGGCACTGGAGACCGTGCGACTCGGTCCGCCGCGGACATAGACCTCGATGGGCGGCGCGGGCGAACCCGCGCCGCCCGTCGCCGCTACTGCTCGGCCTGCTGGCGCGCCTCGTGCACCTTGGCTTGCGCCCGCGCCTTCTCGGCCTCGGCTTCCTTGGCCGCCGCTTCCCGCATCGACGCGGCCTTGTCCTGCTGAGCCTTACCCGCGCGCACCAGATCGTCGCGTCCGGTCACCGAGCCGACCACCTCTTTGGCCTTGCCCTTGAGGTCCTCGATGATTCCGCCGGCAGCGTCCTTGGCGGTGTCCTTTGCATCTGACATGACATCCTCCTCCTTTGCGCCGCAACGCAATTGCGGCCTTGGGGACCGGCGCGTTATTGCGCCGACAGGAGTTGGACGGTGGCTCCGCGCGCAACCGAACGCCGCATCGACGTGGTGTCGATCACACGGTGGCGGGCGCCGTCAACGGTGGACGTCGACTACCGTCACGCTGACCGGGACAGCGGTACCCGGTCCGATCACGTCGGCGAGAACACTTTCGACCCGCTCGCGGATGCGCTCGGTGGCGGACACCAGGTCGGCTCCGTAGAGTCCGCTGAGCCGGATCTGAACCCCTTGCAGCACTTCATCATCGGAGGTGGCTTCAATCCGGTCGACAAGATAGTCCGGCTGACCGGCCAGCGCCCGGCTCAGTGCTGCGGTCAGCACGAGATCGCTGACCCGGATGCGCCCGAGCGTGCTGCCCGGCTCAGGGTCCTCGACAGCCAGCGGCCAGCCGCCCCGAGGGGTGGCGCGCACCGCGGCCAGCACCGCCGGCTCGATGGCCTGCCACTCCGGCTCCGGGACTGCTCGTAACAGCCGTCCGGCGTTGTCGTAAATCTCGAGATCTCCTATCGCCATTGCTGAAGCCTCTGCTGAAGGGTTACCCGCGCTCGGTGATGATGTCCCCGGGCCGCGTCCGGGCTCAAGTTCAGGATGTTGCCAACTTCCGGGAACGTCAACATTTCGATCTCCCGCAGCATCCAGACTGCCCGCTGCCGCGGCGGCAATTCGGCCAGCGCCTCTTCCATCGCGTCGAGGAACGCGCTGTTGGAGGCGAACGTGAACGGGCTGCTACCGGCGTCCTGGCTGACCGGCTCGATGAGACGGTCGTCGATGGGGATCGCCCGCTTGACCCGATGGGAGTCGGTGACCTTGCGGGCGCAGATGGCGAACAGCCAGGTCAGCACAGCACTGTCGCCGCGGAAGTTCCCGATCTGGCGCCAGGCGGCGACAAAGGTCTCCTGGACGATGTCGTTGACCGCGTCGGCATCCCGGGTCATGCGCCGCGCATAGCGATACAGCGCGGGACCGTGCCTTCGCACCAGTTCCTCGAAGGCCTCGATGGAGCCGGCTGCGGCGGCGGCTGCCAACTCGCGGTCACGGTCACCCCCGGCGGGGGCATCCCGGTTGCATCGTCGCTGAGCACTGGCAGCCTTCCACACCTGCATCGAACGGTGCGGCGGTGGCCGCACTCCAGGTATTCGGCACCCACCGCGATCCGGATGTGTGGTGCACGCCACACAGATCCGGCATTCGGTTCACGGCGGCCGCGCCGTCTCACCAGGTGTACGGACAACGAGGACAGAGAGGATCACCCGATGAGCACCACTGGAACCCTGACCCCGGCCAGCACGGCCCCGGCCGCCGCGGCCAACGGCCCGCTGACGACGAGCCACGGACGCACCACCATCGCCGACACCGTCGTCTCCAAGATCGCCGGCCTCGCCGCACGTGAGGTCAACGGCGTTCACGATCTCGGCGGCAACGCCAGTCGTGCGGTGGGCGCACTGCGGGAGCGCATCCCCGGCGCGTCGACGAACTACGCGCAGGGCGTCTCGGTCGAGGTCGGTGAGAAGCAGGCGGCCGTCGACCTCGACATCGTCGCCGAGTACGGCGTATCGATCGCCGACCTGGCCACCGGAATCCGCCGCAATGTCATCGCCGCCCTTGAGCGGATGACCGGCCTGGAGGTCGTCGAGGTCAACATCACCGTCCACGACATCTTCGTCGACGACGACAGCGACGACACCGCCGGCCAGCTGACCCGGGTCGAATAGTGCACGACGATCCGACCGCCGCGGACACGGTCGCGAGCATCGCTCGCGCTGTGCCCGGCGTGGCGGCCCTGCACCCCGGGATGTTCGGCGAGGTGGGCACCTACCTGCCCGGCCGCCGCGTCACCGGGGTGCGCATCCGCGACGACCGGGTGGAGGTCCACATCACGGTCACCGCGGGTGCGCACGTCCGCCAGACCGCTGCTTCGGTCCGCTCGGCGGTCAGGGCCGCAATGCCCGACCGGGCGGTCGACGTGACCGTCGAAGAGATCGCCGCGGCATCCACGAACACCGCAACCGACCCGACACCTCAGGAGGATTCATGACCACCGCTACCGCCGGCATGCTCGCCGGGATTCTTCTCGGTGTCGCCGCCGCCGCTGGCGGCTTCACCGGCTTCCTGCTGGCGCTGCTGCTGGGACTGATCGGCTACGTCGTCGGCGGCCACCGGGACGGCGAGTTCGACGCCACCGCCTGGCTCAGGAGTCGGGGCCGTGGCTGAGCACAGCACCGCTTCCCTCGACGAGCAGGCTCCGGCCGATCGTCCGGTGAGCGAGTCCCGGTGCCGGCCCGCGGCGGTGCCCCTCGCCCCGGCGGGGGCAAGCTACGCCGCGGCGGCTCTCGCGGTTCTGCTGATCGCGGGCGGCGCCGTCTGCCTGCGTGACACCGCCGTCCAGGCCGGCCTGGTGGGCGGTGAACCATGGCTTCCGTTGGCGGTCAAGGCCGTTGACGGTCTGCAACCGTCGACCAGCGTGCTGGCCGTGACCATCGTGGTGGGCGTCGTCGGCATCCTGCTGACCGGGCTCGCGGTCAAGCCGCGCCGGGCCACCGCGGTGGCGGCCCGCAGCGACAGCGGCGGGGCCGTCTACGTCCGCCTGCGCGACGTCGCCCAGGCCGCCGCGACCGCCGCCCGGGACGTGCCGGGTGTCGAGCAGGTCGACAGCACCGCGACCGGCCGCAAGGTCTCGCTGCGATGCGTGGCGTCGGCGCCCGAGCTCGCCGAGGTCAGACATCTGGTCGCACGAGCGGTCCGCGACGAACTCCAGCCGCTGGCCCGGCCACCCCGCATCACCGTGCGCGTCCGACAGGAGTCCCGACGATGACCCGTTTCGCCATCGGCGTCGACCGTGCCGTCGCATTGGTCGTCGGCCTGAGCCTGATCGCCCTGCCCATCGCCGCCTGGCAGTGGCAGATCGGGAAACTGTACGGCGGCAAGGCACTTCGCCTGTCCGAGGTCGACCAGGTGCTGCACGCCGCGTGGTGGCCGTTTGCCACCGGGGCGGGCGGGCTGGTCCTGATTCTGGTGGGGCTGCGATGGCTGGCCGCACACCGTCCGGCTCGGCGCGCCACCCGGGTGGCCCTCGACTACGACGACGACCGCGCGGTCACCGTGAATGCCAACGCGGTGGCGCGGGCCTCGGCCACGGCCCTGAAATCGAACGCCCAGATTCTGAAAGCCAGCGGCAGCGCCGCCGTTCGTAGCGGCATCCCCACCGTGACGCTGACCGCGACGGTCCCGGCGCGGCACGGACTTCACGCCGGCATCCGGGCCGCCGACGCCACGATGCGCACCGCCGGGACGATGCTCGGCGACACCGTTGCCATCCGCACGGTCCTGCGCACGGACGCCAGCCACCGGCAACGTCGGGTCAGCTGACGGGTGTGACGACTCTCAGTCCCGCTCAGCCGGAACATCGCCGTCGGGCACCGTCACGATGACTGTCGTGCCGCCACCGACGGTGTCGATCAGGTGCACCGAACCGCCCATCGCTTCGACACCGACCACCAGGGACGACAGCCCGATGTGCCCTTCGGCGACCTTCTGGTTCAGAACGGCCGGGTCGAAGCCGACGCCGTTGTCGACAACGCGCAGCACCAGCGAATCGGCCTCGTGATCCAGCTCCACCCGCAGCCGGGTGGCCCGAGAGTGCTTGTGCGCGTTGGCCAATAGCTCACGAGCCGCGCGGTAGAGCAGGGCTTGGGCTGCCGGCTTACCCACTTCTTCGACCGCGCAGTCGATGGTGACGTTCCAGCGCCGCTCGTACTGGCCGACCAGTTCACGCAGGGCCGCGCCGAGGCCGACCTGGGCCAGCACCTGGGGATGCAGCGTCGAGACGGCACTGCGCAGCATGTTGATGGCGTCCTGCAGGGCGGTGTCGACCCGTTCGAACCCGATGGCGGAGGGTTGTTCGCGCAGGTCCTCCAGATCCAGCCGGGCGGCCAGCAGGTTCTGCAGCGGCCCGTCGTGGAGCTGTTCGGACAGTTGCCGGTTGTTGCGCTCGTCGGCCTGCATCGACTCCGAGACCAGCCGGCGGCGCACCTCGAGAAGCGACCGCACCCGGGCCCGGCGGCGGGCCAGCACCAGGCACAGCGCGGTGGTGGCCAGCGCCAGCCAGGCCAGACAGCCGACCTGCACGTAGACGACGTTGGGCAGGCCCATGGTGTCGTCGCGCTTGGAATAGATGATCCAGGCCAACAGGTACCCGACCGCCGTGCTGGCACCGATCAGCGCGGTGATCTCCGGGCGGTCCAGGAACGCGACGGTGATGGGGATCAGGAAGAAGATCGGCAGCAGCCAGCTCGTCGCGCCCCCGGAGGCGACGCACATCGCCAGCACCGCGACCACGTCGATAGCCGTCGAGGCCCAGCCGAACCACCACTGCAGCGGCCTGCGGACCACGACGGTCAGCCATATCGCGGCGGTGGCGGTGTAGACGATCAGCACCGACCAGTACACGGCGGGCAGCCAGTGGTCGACACCTTCGATCCACACCAGCAGCCCGATCAGCACGATCAGCGGCAGCCGCAACACGGCCGCGACCCGGACCGGCTCGGTGCCCAGGAAATCGGCCGCGCGGCTCAGCGGGGCCGGCAGATTACTCAAGCAGTCCCCGCCGCATCGCCTCGGCGACCGCCGCTGCCCGGTCCCCCACACCCAACTTCTCGTACAGCCGCTGCACGTGGGTCTTGACCGTCGAGGGCGCCAGGAACAACGCCTCGGCGATCGCCGGAATGCTGCGTCCGCCGGCGATCATGCCGAGCACCTCGCGTTCCCGTGCGCTCAGCGACGGCCCGGACGGCTCGGCTCGGCGCCGGATTTCGACCGCCAGCCCGGACGCCAGCCGGGGCGCCAGAACGTCGCGTCCCTTCGCGCAGTCCAGTACCGCGTTGACGATCTCGGATCGGCTGGAGTCTTTCGGCAGGTAGCCGGCCGCCCCCTGTTGCAGCGCGTGATAGACGATTTCGGCGTCGTCGTGCGCGGAGACCAGCAGCACCCGGGTCGGCAGTTCGTCGCGGCGCACGGCGGCAGCCACTTCGGCGCCGTCCATTCCGGGCATCCGGTAGTCGAGCAGTGCGACGTCGGGCTTGTGTTCCTTGATCGCCGCCAGCGCGGACGTTCCGTCCTCGGCTTCGGCGACCACCTCGACCTCGCCGCTGCCCGACAGCGCCCGAACCAGTCCGTCGCGGAACAGCGGGTGGTCGTCGCCGACGACGACGCGCACCTTTCGGTTATCGGACATGCCAGGAGCTTCCCACAGGGGTCCACCGATCGGGGGACAAACACTTCATCCCTCGTAGGGGCCTATCAGCGGACAGACAGCTCCCGACCTGCGCGGGATAGTCGATTCATCGCCGAAAACCATCGGCAGCGGAAGCAAGGAGACGGACATGGACCGCACATTCACTCGTCGCTTCACCACCGCCCTGGCGGGTCCCACGCTCGCGGTGGGCGTCCTGGCCGGCACCTTGATCGTCGACACCCCCGCAGCGAGCGACACCATGGGTCTGAGCCTCGCCTCGGCCTCCGCGGCCGGACTGGTCGACATCCACCTGTAACTCCACTCAGCAGCCGCGAAACTGCGCGAAAGCGAGGAGGTCAGATGAGCACTACCCGTCACCCGTCCGCGAGATCCCGGAGGTTTATTGGTCGCTAACCCTCTTACTCCACATGACAACGAGGCCCTCCCTATGGTCATAAGGGAGGGCCTCGTTGTTGTTTAGACGGGTGTCATATCGTGGCGGTCATGGATTTCGCCATGTCTGCCAAGGGTGCTGACTACCACAAACGCCTCACCGAGTTCATGGTCGAACATGTCTTCCCGGCCGAGAAGGTCTACGACGAGTACCGCGAGGCCGCGGGCCCCGGCGATTTCACCGTTCCGCCGGTGGTCGAGGAACTGAAGGTACTGGCCAAGAAGCAGGGCCTCTGGAACCTGTTCCTGCCGCCGGAGTCGGGGCTGACCAACCTGGAGTACGCGCCGCTGGCCGAGCTGACCGGCTGGAGCACCGAGATCGCGCCCGAGGTGATCAACTGCGCGGCGCCCGACACCGGCAACATGGAGACTCTGCACCTGTTCGCCACCGAGGAGCAGCGCAAGACCTGGCTGGAGCCGCTGCTGGCCGGCGAGATCCGCAGCGCCTTCTCGATGACGGAGCCGGCGGTCGCCTCCAGCGACGCCCGAAACATCCAGACCCAGATGGTCCGCGACGGTGACGACTACATCATCAACGGTCACAAGTGGTGGACCTCAGGCGCCAACGACCCGCGCTGCAAGGTGCTGATCGTGATGGGCCGCACCAACCCGGACGCCGCATCGCATCAGCAGCAGTCGATGATCCTGGTGCCCACCGACACCCCTGGCGTGCAGATCCTGCGCTCGACGTCGGTGTTCGGCTGGCAGGACCAGCACGGCCACGCCGAGGTGATCTACGACAACGTCCGGGTGCCCGCCTCGAATCTGCTGGCCGAGGAGGGCATGGGCTTCGCGATCGCGCAGGCGCGGTTGGGCCCGGGCCGGATCCACCACTGCATGCGTGCGATCGGGGTCGCCGAGCGGGCGCTCGCGCTGATGACCCATCGCGCCCGCACCCGCATCGCGTTCGGCAAGCCGCTGGCCGACCAGGGTGTGGTGCAACAGCAGATCGCCTTGTCCCGCAACGAGATCGACCAGGCCCGGCTGCTCTGCCAGAAGGCCGCCTGGACCATCGATCAGCACGGCAACAAAGAGGCCCGCAATCTGGTCGCCCAGATCAAGGCTGTCGCACCGCAGATGGCGTGCAACGTCATCGACCGCGCCATCCAGGTGCACGGCGGCGGCGGAGTCAGCGATGACTTCCCGCTGGCCCGGATGTACGGCTGGCAGCGGGCCATGCGGATCTTCGACGGACCCGACGAGGTTCACATGCGCAGCATCGCCAGGGCCGAAATCGGCGGCGAGCCAAGTGCTTTCGCGGCAGCGGTGACCGGCGCGTGAGCCATACTCAGCTGTCGGGTGCGTGGAACTTCCGCGATATCGCCGACACCACAGGGATCCGGCCGGGCAAGTTCTTCCGGTCCAGTGAGCTCAGCCGGCTCGACGACGACGGCCGGGAGGCCTTCCGCGGCTTGGGCATCACCGATGTCGCCGACCTGCGGTCACCGCAGGAGCTGGAGCGCCGCGGCTCCGGTGCGGTGCCCGACGGCGTCGCCATCCATCTGCTGCCGTTCCCGGACCTGTCCAACACGACAGCCGAGGCACCGCACGAGACCAGCTGGCAGAAGATGATGACCGAGAAGGTCGACGACGAGGACGTCGAGGACGCCGCCGAACGCTTCATGACCGGCGAGTACGAGAAGTTCCCGGTCCTCGCCGGTGCGCAACGCGCTGTGCGCCAGGTGTTTTCGCTGTTGAGCGCCGGACGCCCGGTGATCACGCACTGCTTCGCGGGTAAGGACCGCACCGGCTTCACCGTCGCGGTCGTGCTGGAGTCCATCGGGGTGCCGCGCGACGCGGTCCTCGCCGACTTCCTGCGGAGCAACGACGCCGTCGAATCGCTGCGTGAGCGGATCATGGAGTCGATCGTCAGCCGGGCCGGCGAGACACCGGAGATCGCCACGTTCGCCGAGGCGCGCCTGACCAACGGGGTGCTCGGTGTGCGGGAGGGCTACCTGGCCACCGCGCATCAGGTGATCGCCGAGAACTACGGCGACCTGGATGGCTTCCTGCGCACCGCCGGGGTGTCCGAAGAGGACGTCGCACGCACACGCAAAGAACTACTGGGTTAGCAGCAGACCGGCCACCCACACCGCGGTGGCGATGAGCCCACCGGTCAGTTCGACACCGACCGACAGCGCAGCGGCTTTCAGCGCGAGCATCGTCGACGCCCATGCGCGCCGCTGGTCTCGACGAGCCGCCAGCTCGGCGAGGTACACGCCGAGCACGAAACCGAACAGCAGGCCGATCACCGGCACCACGAAGAAGCCGATGACACCCAGTACCGCACCCGCGGCCAGCGTCCAGGTGCCGACCTCGCCGGCGCGCATCCGCCGGGCCGGCCACAGGTACTTGATCAACAGGCTCGCGCCGAGCACCGCGGTGACCACCCCGAGCACCACCCAGGAGACCAGGGTGTGCTCGACGACGGCCCACACCGCGATGGCCCCGTAGACCAGCAGAGTGCCCGGCAACAGCGGCACGATGACGCCGACCAGCCCCACGGCGATGGCCAGCCCCACCAGAACGATTCCGCCTGTGCTCACCCGCCCGAGCCTAGGACCACATCCCGCGGTTCGACTGGACACCTGTCCATTCAGGGGCTACTGGTCGCCGACCGGGAGTTCGCGGGTGAACCATGCCATTCCATACACTGACATCTTCCAGCCCTCCGAATGACCAACCAGATCGGATCGCACTGATGATCATCGGGATTCCACGTGAGTCTCTGCCTGGGGAAACGCGTGTCGCCGCCACACCACAGACGGTCGGACAGCTCATCAAACTCGGTTACGAGGTATTGGTGGAGTCCGGTGCGGGTGTCGCGGCGAGCTTCTCCGACGAGGCATTCGTCGAGGCCGGTGCGGGCATCGGGACGGCCGCGGAGGCGCTCGCCACCGATATCGTCCTCAAGGTCAATGCGCCCACCAGTCTTGAGATCGCCGCACTGCGCGACGGCGCGACGCTGATCAGCCTGATCTCCCCCGCGCTGAAACCCGAACTCGTCGAGGAGTTGTCCACCCGGCCGATCACGGTGCTGGCGATGGACGCCGTGCCGCGTATCTCGCGGGCTCAGTCCCTGGACGTGCTGTCGTCGATGGCCAATATCGCCGGGTACCGCGCGGTCATCGAGGCGGCGCATGCGTTCGGCCGGTTCTTCACCGGCCAGGTGACCGCGGCGGGCAAGGTCCCGCCGGCCAAGGTGCTGGTCGTCGGCGCGGGTGTGGCCGGGCTGGCAGCGATCGGCGCCGCAGGTAGCCTCGGTGCCATCGTGCGCGCCACCGACCCGCGCCCCGAGGTCGCCGATCAGGTCAAATCCCTTGGCGGAGAATATCTTTCAATCGAGTCCGCCGAGACCGAGGTATCGGCCACCGGGTACGCCAAAGAGATGGGTGACGACTACAAGGTCCGCGAGGCGCAGCTGTACGCCGAGCAGTCCGAGGATGTCGACATCATCATCACCACTGCCCTGATTCCCGGGCGGCCCGCACCGCGCATCATCACCGCCGACATGGTCGCCTCCATGAAATCGGGCAGTGTGATCGTCGATATGGCCGCAGCCAACGGCGGCAACGTCGAGGGCACCGTCAAAGACCAGGCCGTCCTGACCGACAACGGCGTGACCATCATCGGCTACACCGACCTGGCCGGCCGGCTACCCACCCAGGCATCGCAGCTCTACGGCACCAACCTGGTCAACCTTCTGAAACTGCTGACGCCGGAGAAAGACGGCACGCTCGTACTCGATTTCGACGACGTCGTGCAGCGGTCGGTCACCGTGGTCCGCGACGGCGAAACGACGTGGCCACCGCCACCGGTACAGGTATCTGCCGCCCCGGCACAGGCTGCGACGGCCGCCCCGGCAGTGCAGCCGACCAAAGAACCCATGACGATGGGCCGCCGGCTCGGCATCACCTTCGGCGCCGCCGCCGTGCTGTTCCTACTCATCGCGCTGTCCCCGGCCGCACTGCAGGTGCACCTGACGGTCTTCGCACTGGCGATCGTGATCGGCTACTACGTCATCGGCCACGTGCACCACGCCCTGCACACCCCGTTGATGTCGGTGACCAACGCCATCTCGGGCATCATCGTCGTCGGCGCGCTGCTCCAGATCGGCCACGGTGACGTCATCGTCACCTCATTGGCCGCCGTCGCCATCCTGCTTGCCAGTATCAACATCTTCGGTGGCTTCGCGGTGACGCGTCGCATGCTCGCGATGTTCTCGAGGAGCTGAGTTGTTCACATTGGAAACGGCCGCCACCGCGGCCTACGTCGTCGCTGCCCTGCTGTTCATCCTGGCGCTGGCCGGGCTGTCCAAGCACGAAACATCGCGGGCCGGAAACACATTCGGCATGGCCGGCATGGTCGTCGCGCTGGTCGCCACCATCGCGCTGGCCCTGGCCCGCCATATCGAGCCGCTGGGCCTGGGCCTGCTGATCGGAGCCATGGCCATCGGTGCCGCGATCGGGTTGTGGCGTGCCCGCGTCGTCGAGATGACCGGGATGCCCGAGCTGATCGCCCTGCTGCACAGCTTCGTCGGTCTGGCCGCGGTGTTGGTCGGCTGGAATGGCTACCTGCACGTCGAACACGATCTGGCCGGCGCCGAGGCCGCACTGCTCAACAGCGAAGGCATGCTCGGCATCCACTCCGCCGAGGTCTTCATCGGCGTGTTCATCGGCGCCGTCACCTTCACCGGATCGATCGTCGCCAACCTGAAACTGTCGGCGCGGATCAAATCGGCGCCACTGATGTTGCCCGGCAAGAACTTTCTCAACGTCGGCGCCCTGGTGTTGTTCGTTGCGTTCACCGTCTGGTTCGTCATCGAACCCCAGCTGTGGCTGCTCGTCGTCGTCACGGTGTTGGCGCTGCTGCTGGGCTGGCACCTGGTCGCCTCGATCGGCGGCGGCGACATGCCCGTCGTGGTGTCGATGCTCAACAGCTATTCCGGTTGGGCTGCAGCAGCTTCGGGCTTCCTGCTGTCCAACGACCTGTTGATCGTGACCGGCGCCCTGGTCGGATCTTCGGGTGCCTACCTGTCCTACATCATGTGCAAGGCCATGAACCGCTCGTTCATCTCGGTGATAGCTGGAGGCTTCGGTATCGAGGCGGGGCCGGCCGAGGACAAGGACTACGGCGAACACCGCGAGATCACCGCCGAGGGAGCCGCCGAACTCTTGTCGTCGGCCAGTTCGGTGATCATCACCCCGGGCTACGGGATGGCCGTGGCCCAGGCCCAGTACGGCGTGGCCGAACTGACTCGCAAGCTGCGCGAGCGTGGTGTCACAGTGCGTTTCGGTATCCACCCCGTCGCGGGCCGCCTGCCCGGACACATGAACGTGCTGCTGGCAGAAGCCAAGGTGCCCTACGACATCGTGCTCGAAATGGACGAGATCAACGACGATTTCGAGGGGACCTCGGTGGTGTTGGTGATCGGTGCCAACGACACGGTGAACCCGGCGGCGTCGGAAGATCCGGGCAGCCCGATCGCCGGTATGCCGGTGCTGACGGTCTGGAATGCCGAGCACGTCATCGTGTTCAAACGGTCCATGGCCTCCGGGTACGCGGGCGTTCAGAATCCACTATTCTTCCGCGAGAACACCCAGATGCTGTTCGGCGATGCCCGCGACAGGGTCGACGACATCAACGCCGCGCTGTAAGTCCGCGCCGAACCTAGAGCTTGTCGGCCAGCTCCACGAGGTCCGTTGCGGTGACATCGAATTCGTCGGGCTCGAACGGAACCCGATAGCGCCCGGGTTGTCCCCATTCCAGCGGCCGGTCGACGTAGCCGGTGCGAAGCCCGGCATCGCGGGCGGCGCGCAGGTCGCTGGGGTGCGCCGCCACCAGCATGAGCTCGTCGGGCGCCACATCCAGGATGCGCGCGCAGCCCAGGTAGGCCTCGCGGTCCGGTTTGTAGTGACCGAAGATCTCGGCTGAGAGCACGCAATCCCATGGCAGGCCCGCGCGTTTGGCCATGTCGGTCAGCAGCGAGACGTTGCCGTTGGACAGCGTGGTGATGGTGAATCGCTCCTTGAGCCGGTACAGGCCGTCCACGGCGTCCGGCCAAGGGTCCAGCCGATGCCAGGCCCGGTTGAGGTGGTCGACGTCGTCCTCGTCGGCCCGGACGTCGGCGTCGAGGAGTAGCTCGTCGAGGATCTTGCGGTGCAGATCGTCAAGGCGCGTCCACGGCAACTCACCGCGGCGAACCAGATCCATCGCGGGAACGTAGCCGGCCCGCCAGCGGTCGGCGAACTTGGCCCAATCCCGTTCTACGCCTTGCTGATTCCCGAATTCCCGGAGTTCGGCGATGATGCTCGCGCGCCAATCGACGACCGTGCCGAACACGTCGAAGGCCAGCGCGCGAACCATCACGCCGTCCCGGAATCAGCCGAGCTTGAAGGACGCGTGCTCGGCGGCCGACAGGTCGTCGATCGTCGACCACTGTGCGGCGACGTCGTCGACGCTCGGGACATGGTCGAAGGTGACGCCCTCGTTCTGGAACAGAGCCGCGCGCTGCACCTTGCCACCACCGACGATGAACACCGAGGCGGAGTCCGGCACCTCTTCGGTGCACAGGTAGCCGACCACCGGCGCGACGTACTCCGGGGTGAGCTTCTTGAACACCTCGGGCGGCAGGATGTCCTCGGTCATGCGGGTCGCGGCGATGGGCGCCAGCGCGTTGGCCTTGATGTTGTACTTGGCGCCTTCCTGGGCCAGCGTGTTGATCAGGCCGACCAGACCGAGCTTGGCGGCACTGTAGTTGGCCTGACCGAAGTTACCGAACAGGCCGCTGGTGGAGGTGGCGACGACGATGCGGCCGTAGCTCTGCTCGCGGAAGTGCGGCCATGCGGCGCGGATCACGTTGTAGCCGCCGTACAGGTGGACCTTGAGCACGGAATCCCAGTTCTCGAACGGCATCTTGTGGAAGGTGCCGTCGCGCAGGATGCCCGCGTTGCTGACGATGCCGTCGATCTTGCCGAACTCGTCGATCGCGGTCTTGACGATGTTCTCGCCGCCCTCGGGCTCGGCGACGGAGTCGTAGTTGGCGACGGCGCGACCGCCGGCGTCCTTGATCTCCTGGACCACCTGGTCGGCCATGTTGTGGCCGGCGCCGGTTCCGTCGCGTGACCCGCCGAGGTCGTTCACCACGACGCTGGCGCCTTCGCGGGCCAGTGTCAGCGCGTACTCACGACCCAGACCACCACCGGCTCCGGTGACGACGATGACTCGATCAACAACTCCGGGCATGGGCCTTCCTCTCCTGCGACTGACGGAACGTAACTCTTGTATACGTGGGCCGCCGGAGCTGCAGGCACCCGGGTTGGCGTCAGGCCTTCTGTGCGACGACGAAGGTCGCGAATGCATCCGGATCGTCGGCCATCGGGATGTCGATCCAGCGGCCGAGCCTGCGCATCTCGTCGACAGCGTGCTGTCCGGTGGCCTGCCAGCCGTGCGCGTTCAGCCACGCGGTGAGGTCGGCACGGTCCGGATCGTTGTAGGTCAGGTTCTGCATGTCGATGGTGCGCTCGATGCCCAGTTGATCGGCGAACTTCTCGAAGCGTTCCCGCATCTCTTCGCGACGCTCCTCGGAGTGATGTCCGACCGCTTCGGCGGACACCCGGCTTCCGGGCGCGCTCAACTCGGTGACCAGTTCGAACAACCGGTCCTGGGCATCGGCGGGCAGGTACATCAGGAGTCCCTCGGCCAGCCAGGCGGTGGGCTGCGACGGATCGAAGCCCTGCGCCTTCAGCGCCGCAGGCCAGTCCTGGCGCAGGTCCACGGGAACCTCGCGGCGCTCGGCGACGGGCTGCACATCGTGGGCGGCCAGCTTCTCGGCCTTGTAGTCGAGAACCAGCGGCTGGTCGATTTCGTAGACCCGGGTGCCGGCCGGCCAGTCCAGCCGGTAGGCCCGGGAATCCAGACCCGACGCCAGGATCACGATCTGACGGACGCCCGCGGCCACCGCCTCGGCGAAGAACGCGTCGAAGAAATGGGTGCGGACCGCCTGGTAGTTGAGCATGTGGCCGAACATCGCGGCGGCCTCGGGCTGCACGTTGTCGAGCTTGTCGGCCAACGAGTCGTCGAGGAAGTGCTCCCACATCCCGGTCCCGGCGCCCTCGACCAGGATGCGTGCGTACGGATCCTGGATCAGGGGGCGGGCTGCTCGGTCTCACGGGCCCGCGCGGCGGCCACCAGTACAGCGGTCGATCCCACGCTTGTCGCGATGTCCCAGGTGTCGTCATCAGTACGCGTAGTGCTCATCGGCAGCGGTATCCCATTCGGTCTCTCTTGACGGCTGGACACTGGGTGAAGCCCCACCGGGGCGGATATCAACCCAGGTCAGCCAGATTGATACGTCAAGGGTACCGAGAAACTTAGCCAGGCTATGCGACTGTGGCGGACGTCACCGACTCAGGAGACGGTGCGCCAGGCCTGACCGTCGAGGAGCTGCAGGAACTGGTCGGTGATCGCGGTCAGACGATCCTGATCGCCGACGAAACCGGCGTAGAAGCCCAGGCCCCACATCACGGCCATCAGCATCTCAGCAGCCGCCTCGATGTCGATGTCCGCGCGAACCTCGCCCGATTCGACGGCATCCTTGATGGCCGCCTTCACGTACCCGCGGGTGAACTCCCGCGAGTCGTGGTTGGACTCGGCCAACTCCGGATGTCGCTCGGACTCCAGCACCGACGTAACCAGGAAGGCCGCCACTGAACGGTCCTGACCCTGGGCATGAACGGCCGCCTCGATGAAGACGCGGATCCGCCCCGCCAGGGTGCTCTCCCGTTGCGACTGGTGCACGGCGGACTCGATCACCGAGGCGTTCGTCTGGTCGACGACCTCTTGATAAAGCAGCCGTTTGCTGGCGAAGTAATGATTAATCGCAGGTCGGGTCAAGTCGGCCCGGATGGCGATTGCCTGGAAGGTGGCAGCGTCATACCCCAATTCGCTGAACACCTCACGGGCAGCGCGCATGATGCGCTCGCGCGTTTCCGCTGCCTTAGCTGCTGGGGGGCGACCCGGGCCCCGACTGGCTGTATGCGGCACGGTCAAAATTGTGCCACAACTTTGCGCATATTTTTGACGGCGAACGACATTTGCTCAGGTCAACAAGATTAGAAATGTGTTCATATTTTGCCCTACCTTCGGAATCCGTTGCCAGAGCGGTCGTTCGACTTGCGATCCGCGCCTGACATGCGGTTTCCGGTTCGGTTATCGGACAATGACAGATGCGTCATAATTACCGACGGTGCAATTCGCACGACTATTCGCTCAAACTGTACCAGCGCGCGGAAGTTCGCCGTCGAGAGATTGCTGAGCTTTTGCACGGAGTTTGCTAGCGCCGTTTTCAGGGCATCAAAGGACCCTGCGCATTAGCCTGATCGCACGATCAGTATAGGGCGGGTACATCAGTTTCAGGTCAAATTTCGTAGGTTTGGCGAGCACGGCGCGTCGGTGGCTGAGTGTCTCGAAACCCCACTTGCCGTGGTACGCACCCATACCGCTGGCCCCCACCCCGCCGAACGGCAGTTGCGGAACCAGGCAGTGCACCGCCACGTGGTTGATCACCGCACCGCCGGACGGCATCCGGTCGACGAGGTCCCGCGCCGTCGACTGCGACTCGGTGAAGACGTACAGCGCCAGCGGCTTGGGCCGGGCATTGACGAAGGCGACGGCGGCATCCGCCGAATCCACCGAGATGATCGGGAGAATCGGGCCGAAGATCTCGTCCGACATCACCGGGTCGTCGGCGGGCGGGTCGACGATCACCGTCGGCTCGATCCGCAGCGCCGCGCGGTCCGACCTGCCGCCGGTGACGACGGTGCCGCTGGTCGCGCTGATCAGCGACGCCAGCCGGTCGAACTGCCGCTCGTTGACGATGCGTAGCGACGGGTCCTGCTCCTCGGAACGAAACTCCGCGATCGTCGCCACGATCTTGTCGGTCAGCTTCCCGACGATCGTGCGGTCGGCCAGCACGTAGTCCGGGGCGATGCAGGTCTGCCCCGAGTTCATCAGCTTGATCCAGGCGATCCGGCGGGCCGCCACGTCCAGGTCGGCGTCGGGGAGCACCACCACCGGGCTCTTGCCGCCCAGCTCGAGCGTCACCGGCGTCAGGGTCGGCGCGGCCGCCGCCATGATCTTGCGACCGATCTCGGTGCCACCGGTGAACAACGCATGGTCGAAGCCCTGCGCCAACAGGTCCTGGGTGACCGCCGCGTCGCCCTCGACCACGCGGACAGCCTCCGAGTCCAGGTACTCCGGGACCAGCCGCGCGATGAGCGCCGAGGTGGCTGGTGCGAGCTCCGACGGCTTGATCACCACGCCGTTACCGGCGGCGATCGCAGCGACCAGCGGCGCCATGCACAGATAGAAGGGGTAGTTCCACGGTCCGATCACCAGGATCGCGCCGAGCGGGTCGTACTGCACCCACGCCCGGCCGGGCTGCTGCGCCAGGGGAAGCCTGGACTTTTGCGGCCTGACCCACTTCTTCAGCTGCTTGCGGGCGAAGGCGGCTTCCGCCTTGGTCGAGCCGATATCGGCGAGCCAGGCTTCGAACGAGGATCGGCCCAGGTCGCGGGCCAGCGCCTCGGCGATTTCCGGCTCCCGCTCGTCGCACATCCGCTCCACCGCGAGCAGCTGCTCGGACCGCCATGCCAGCGAGCGGGTGCGGCCGCTGTTGAATACCCGGCGCACGTCAGCCAGCACGCCGGCGGCGCTGCCTTCGGTCGCGTGGTCACTTGTGATCTGAACGGTCATGCCAACTCCTCGATTCGATCGCGTGATTCCAGCTTGCCCCAAGATCGACCCGCGGTCACAAGCCGCCTGCGCAACTTGGTCACGATCCCGGCCGTCAGCGCTGTCTTGTCGGGGCCCGCGCATTATCGTTTGACGCATGGCAACCGTTGCCAACCGAGAGGCGTACTTCGAGACAGGTCTCGAAGTACTCGCCGACGTCGGTTACGGCGGACTCAAACTGGCCGAGGTGTGCAACCGACTCGGCGTCACGACCGGGTCGTTCTATCACTATTTCGCCAGCTGGCCGGCCTTCACCCGCGACCTGGTCTCCTACTGGGTGCAGGACCGGACCGTCCGACTGATCGACGCCATCCGCGAGGTGTCCGACCCGCGCAGCCGCATCGAGGCGATCATCCAGGTCGGGTTGTCCCTGCCGCACCGCGCCGAGGCGGCGATCCGGTCGTGGAGTTCCGTCGACCCCCACGTGCTCGCCGTCCAGAGCGAGGTCGACCGGGCGCGCTACAAGATCCTCTACGACTCGGCGATCGAAATCGTCGGCGATGTGCGGCAGGCCGAGGTGTACGCCGCCTGGGCCGTCTACGTCTTCATCGGCTATGAGCAGGCGATCCTCCCTCGCGAGCCGGGGACATTCGGCTGGATCGCCCGGTACATGCTCGACGCGCTGGATTCGGGCAGTTTCGCCAGCGTGCCCCAGTGACCCAGCGTTCCCCAGCGACAGGGTGTTGACCCCGGGCGTCCTATGGCGTCGGGCGGCCGATCGGATCCGGACGCGCGACCCCGAGAACGACGGTGCACGACGCGCGGCGCGCGCCGCGATCGTGATCCCGATCGCCGCCGCGGTCAGCTTCGCGGTCGGCGGCGGGTCACAGACGCCGCTGTTCACCATCTTCGGGTCGATCGCGCTGCTGATCGTGGTCGACTTCCCGGGCAACATGAACTCCCGGGCGCTGGCCTACGGCGGGTTGGGCTTCAACGGCGCGGTGCTGATCAGCCTGGGCACGCTGGCCGCGCCGATCCCGTGGCTGGCGATCATGCTGACGTTCCTCATCGGCGTGGCCGTCACGTTCTCCGGCGTGCTCAGCGAAATCGTCGCGGCCGGCCAGCGCGCCACACTGCTGACCTTCGTGCTGCCGGTGTGCACGCCGGTCGGTCCGCTCGGTGAGCGGCTGCTCGGCTGGCTGATCGCGCTGGCGATCTGCGTCCCGGCGGCGTTGTTCCTCTTTCCGCCGCGCCATCACGGCGAGCTGCGCCGGCACGCCGCTGCTGTCTGCGCGGTGCTGGCCGACCGCATCGAGGGGACTGCGTCGGCCGCCGACGTCACCACCGCGATGGACGCGCTGCGGGCCAACTTCCTCGGCGCCGCCTACCGGCCGGTGGCTCTGACCGCGGGCAGCCGGGCGCTGGTCCGAGTGGTCGACGACCTGCAGTGGCTGTGCGATCGCGTCACCGGCGATACCGGCGAGCTGCTCGGGCCGATCGGCGAGCCGGTGGTGCGGGTACTGCGCGACTGCACGCAGGTCCTGCTGATCACCCGCTCGGCGGCGCGAGCCGACGAACGCGCGCTGTTGGCCGCCGCGCTGATCGACCTGCGGACCATCGCGGTCGGCACGTACCGCCAGGACATCGTCGACCTCCTCGCCGAACCCGACGACGAGGCCGCCGTCGCGCTGGGCCGCGTCCTTCTCAACCGGCGCACCATCGGCGCGGCCACCGGCGTGACCGGGCGCCTCATCGCCAGCGCCGCGGCCGCCGACGCGCGGCCGGTGTGGGCGCGCGTCCTGGGCCGTCGGTTGCCCGAGACCGGGATCGCCGACCGGGTGTACTCCGAGACCGAGGCCGTCACCGCGCTGACCAGTGGGCACCTGGCTACCCGCTCGGTGACCGCCCGCAACAGTCTGCGCACCGGGCTCGGCCTGGCGCTGGCCGTGCTCGTCACGTTCGTCTTCCCCGTCCAGCACGGTTTCTGGGTGGTGCTCGGTGCGTTGTCGGTGCTGCGCAGCAGCGCGCTGACCACCGGCACCACCGTCGTGCGTGCGGTGATCGGGACCGTCATCGGCTTCCTCATCGGCGCCGTCGTCATCGAACTGCTCGGTGTCGACCCGATCGTGTTGTGGGTGTTGTTGCCGATGGTCGCTTTCGGTTCGGCGTATGTGCCCGAGATCGGCTCGTTCACCGCGACGCAGGCCGCGTTCACGATGATGGTGCTGATCGTGTTCAACCTGATCGTGCCGAGCGGGTGGGCCGTAGGCCTGATCCGGATCGAGGACGTCGTCGTGGGCGCGTCGGTGGGCGTCGTGGTGTCGCTGCTGTTGTGGCCGCGTGGGGTCAAGACCGCTGTGCAGCAGGCCATCGACGCGGCCCGCGAGGTGGGCTCCCGCTATCTGCGGGCCGCGGTCCTGCGGGTTACCCGCGGCGCCTTCGAGCAGGCCGAAAACCAGGTGAACGCGCTCAGTCACGAGGCGTTGACGGTGTCCCGGACCCTGGATGATGCTGTGCGCCAGTATCTTTCGGAGAACGGTGGCCCGACGGATTCCCGGGCCCCGGTCGTGCGGGCGTCCAGTCGCGCGGTTCGCTTGCGTGCGGCCGCCGACCTGATCGCCGATATCGTGCCGCCACCGCTGGCGGTCTATCCGCGGGCACGGGCGGTGCTCGAGGCGCACGCCGCGGCGATCTGCTCCCGCTTCGACGGCAGCGGCGGCACGGGTTTGACCGCACCGATCAGCGACGACCTGGTGCCCGCGTTGCGCGCCGAGGCCGGCAGCGACGGGCTGGCCGTCTCGGCGGCCCTGCCGCTGGTGACCGCCGCGGCCAACCTCGGCGAGCTGGAGCTGACCTATCCGCCGGCCGTGGCCGCCGAACCAGCACGCGGCTGAACTGCCGCAGCCCAACATCGAGTCAGACGTGAGAGCGATTTCTGGACGAAATTCTCGCTCTCAGTTCTGACTCGATGGCGGAGCTGGTCTACCGCGCTCGGTGCGGCATCAGCGCACCGGGCGGCACGGTGCCGAACCGGCCTGCGTTGAAGTCCTCGAGCGCCTGGATGACCTCCGACTTGGAGTTCATCACGAACGGTCCGTAGTGGAACACCGGCTCGCGAATCGGCTTGCCGCCCAACAGGAGAACCTCCATGGCCGGCCGGTTGGAGTCCTGGGCCGCCGCGGCGGCGACCGTGATGCGGTCGCCCGGGCCGAGCACCGCGAGCTGACCCTGCTCGACGGGGTGGCCGATCGGACCGACGGTGCCGCGACCGGAGAGCACGTAGACCAGCGCGTTGTAGTTGCGCGGCCACGGCAGGTTCAGCTGAGCGCCGGGCTCGATGGTGGTGTGGGCCAACGTGATCGGGGTGTGGGTCATCCCCGGCCCGGCCCAGCCGTCGACCTCACCGGCGATCACGCGCACCAGTGCCCCGCCGTCGTCGGACGACAGCAGGCGCACGGCCTGACCCTCGATCGACTGGTAGCGCGGCTCGGCGAACTTGTCGGCGCGAGGAAGGTTGACCCACAGCTGGACGCCGTGGAACAGCCCGCCGCTCTCGACGAGCTCGGCCGGGGGCGTTTCGATGTGCAGGATGCCGGCACCCGCGGTCATCCACTGGGTGGCGCCGTCGGCGATCAGGCCACCGCCACCGTGTGAGTCCTGGTGGGCGAAGCGGCCGTCGATCATGTAGGTGACCGTCTCGAAGCCGCGGTGCGGGTGCCAGTCGGTGCCTTTGGGCTCACCGGGTGAGTACTCGACCTCACCCATCTGGTCCATGTGGATGAACGGGTCGAGGTCGGCGGCGCTGACTCCGGCGAACGCGCGCACGACGGGAAAGCCTTCGCCTTCATACCCGCGCGGCCCGGTGGTGACGGACCGGACGGGGCGTTCGGTGTCGGACGGAACTGCCGCGCTCAGGCGCGGTAGCGACAAGGTGTCTGCGGTAACTGCTGGCATGCTCAAAATAACCGGACCGCAGTCCGATTAATTCCTCAGTCGAGCACGCCCAGGGCCGCCGCACGGGCCTCAGCCGCACTTGCGGTGGCCAGCACCGCGGTGGCGGCGTCCCGGCATTGCTGCAGCGTGACCGAGGCGAGCTTGGCGCCGACACCGGTCACCGCCGCGGCCGCCGCGGACAGCGAGGTGATGCCGAGCCCGGCCAGGACGCACGCCAGCAGCGGATCGGCGGCGGCCTCGCCGCAGACCCCCACCGGCTTGCCGCGGTTGGCCCCGGCGCGGGCGGTCTGGGCGACCAGGGCCAGCACGCCCGGCTGCCACGGATCGGTCAGCGTGGCCAGCTCGGCCGACATCCGATCGGCCGCCATCGTGTACTGGGCCAGGTCATTGGTGCCGATCGACAGGAACTCGACGTGGTCCAGGATGTGCTCGGCCAGCAGCGCGGCGGCCGGCACCTCGATCATCACGCCGGGCACCAGGCCTCGCCCGCGCGCCCGCTCGGCGAACCGCTTGGCCTCGTCCGGGGTCGCGATCATCGGCGCCATCACCCACGGGGCATTGCCGGTCTGCTCGGCGGCCAGCGCGATCGCGTCGAGCTGGCGCTCGAGGATGTCGGGCTGGATGGACTCGATCCGGATGCCCCGAACGCCCAGCGCCGGGTTGGCCTCGTCGGGATGACCGACGAACTTCAGCGGCTTGTCGGATCCGGCGTCCAGGGTGCGGATGACGACCTTGTGTCCGGCGAACGCGTCGAGCACTTCGCCGTAGATGGAGGCCTGCTCCTCGACGGTCGGCTCGGTGTCGCGGTTGAGGAAGCACAGTTCGGTGCGGAACAGACCGATGCCCTCCGCCGGGGTGTCGCGGGCGGCGCGCGCGGCCGAGCCGTCCTGCACGTTGGCCAGGATCGACACCGGGTGGCCGTCGGAGGTGGCACCGGGACCACTCCAGCCGGCCATCGCGGCGTTCGCCGCATCGGCGGCCTCGACGGCAGCGGCCGCCTCGGCCGGGTCGGGTGAGACGGCGATGGTGCCGCGGGTCCCGTCGATCAGGACGTCGGTGCCCGCGGCCAGATCGTCGAGACCGTGCACCGCGACCACGCACGGGATACCGAGCTGGCGGGCGATGATCGCGGTGTGGCTGGTCGGCCCGCCCAGCGTGGTGGCCAGGCCGACGACGAGCGCGGGATCCAGTCCCGCGGTGTCGGCCGGGGCCAGGTCTTCGGCGCAGAGGATGGCGGGGTGGTCCGGCACCGGCACACCGGGTTCGGGCAGGCCGCTCAGTTCGGCGATCACCCGGTCGCGGATGTCGCGCAGGTCGGTGACGCGTTCGGCCATCAGCCCGCCCATCTTGGTGAACAGGTCGACGAACTGGGCCACGGCCTCGGCGGTGGCGCGCACCGCGGGCGTGCCCTCCTTGATGCGTTTCTCCGCCGCACCCAGCCAGGCCCGGTCCTGGGCCAGCATCGCGGTGGCGGCCAGCACCTCGGAGGCAGCCCCTGTCGCGGAGGCGGCGCGTGCGCGCAAACGGTCGGCGACGGCGGACGCGGCAGCAGTGAACCGAGAGGCCTCGGAATCTCGCTGTTCGTCACCGATCTTTTCGCCGGAGTCGAGTTCCTCGACCGCGGGCGGGCGGCCGGGCCGGATGACCGGTGCATAGCGAACACCGGGGACAACCGGAACGCCGCGCAGCACCTGTCCGGCACCGAGTGAAGTAGGCGTAGAGGAGACGGTCATGTGAACTACGTTACAACAATCCATTGACAAGTCAACACGATCGGGAGTAAAACAACACATATCAACATTCAATACGGCGCTTAGCCCACACAAACGGAGAATCGTGTACCCGGAGGAACGTCAGCAAGCGATCGCGGACCGAGTGCTGTCCCAGGGTCGGGTGTCGGTGGCCGAACTCGCGCAGGCCTACGACGTCACCACCGAGACCGTCCGCCGGGATCTGGCAGCGCTCGACCGAGCCGGTGTGCTGCGACGCGTGCACGGCGGCGCGGTCCCGGTGCGGGCGCTGCATGTGGTCGAGCCCGGGGTCGACGAGCGGGAGACCACCCGCGCCGACCACAAAGAAGCCATCGCCAGGGCCGCCGCCGAATTTCTCCCGCTGTCGGGTGCCACCGTGCTGTTCGACGCAGGCACCACCACCGCCCGGGTCGCGGCGATGCTGCCGACCGACCGGGACCTGGTGGTGGTGACCAATTCCGTGCCGATCGCCGCGCGACTGGCAGGCATGCCGTCGGTCACTCTGCAGCTGCTGGGCGGGCGGGTCCGGGGCCTGACCCAGGCCGCCGTCGGCGAACCCGTACTGCGCGCCCTCGACACGCTGCGGGTGGACATCGCGTTCATCGGCGCCAACGGCGTCACCGTGCGCCATGGCCTGTCCACCCCCGACGGCGACGAGGCCGCCGTCAAACGCGCGATGGTGCGCTGCGCCAACTACGTCGTGGTGCTGGCCGATTCGTCCAAGATCGGCCGGGAGGAGTTCGTCAGCTTCTCCTCGATCGACAACGTCGACGCGCTGATCACCGATCCGGAGATCACCGCCGCCGACCGGGCCGCACTGACCGAGCGGGGCGTCGAAGTCGTCCTGGCAGGAGGGGAATCATGATCGTCACCGTCACGCCCAACCCAAGTATCGACCGGACGGTGACGTTACCGACGACCCTGGTCCGCGGCGCCGTGCACCGCGTGCAATCGGTGACGACGGAACCCGGCGGTAAGGGCGTCAACGTCGCGCGGGCACTGACACTGGCCGGGCTCGACACGCTCGCCGTGCTGCCCGCCGCACGGCACGACCCCCTCGTCACCGCACTGCTGTCATGTGGTGTGCCGTTCTACGCGGTACCCATCGACGGTGCGGTCCGCACCAACCTCGCGATCACCGAATCAGACGGCACCACAACCAAAATCAACGAACCCGGTGCGGTGATCGACGAGATCACGCTCGCGGCGCTGACCCAGGCGATTCTCGATCACGCCACCGGTGCGCGGTGGGTGGTGCTGTCAGGATCGCTGCCGCCCGGCGTCCCCGACGACTGGTACGCCGACGTGGTGGCCCAATTGCAGCCCTACGACTGCAAAGTGGCCGTCGACACCTCCGACGCGCCGCTGGCCGCGCTGGCCGCCGCATTCGGCACCGCCGCCCCCGACGTGATCAAACCGAACTCCGAAGAACTGGCCAGCCTGACCGGTGTCGATGCCCAGACCCTGGAAGATGCTCTGGCGCACGGCGATCCGGATCCGGTGGTGGCGGCTGCCCAGCAGCTGATCGATCGCGGCGCCAAGACCGTGCTCGCCACGCTGGGCGCCGCGGGTGCGCTGCTCGTGAACGACACCGGCAGCTGGCTGGCCACCCCGCCCCCGATCACACCCAGGAGCACCGTCGGCGCCGGCGACTCCTCCCTCGCGGGTTACGTGCGCGCCGACGTCGGCGGTGCCGAGGCACCCCAGCGGCTTCAGATGGCTGTCGCCTACGGCAGTGCCGCTGCGGCACTTCCCGGTTCGGCACTGCCGTCGCCGGCCCAGATCGACCTCGACGAGGTGGCCGTCACCTCGATATCGCCCTACCCCGCGCGTCCCTAGACACCGAAAGGCCACCATGACGAACCCCACGATCATCAGCACCGAGTTGGTGTTGCTCGACGTCGACGCCGGCTCGGACAAGGAATCGGTGATCGGCCGGCTCGCGACCCGGCTTGCCGAGAGTGGCCGCGTCAATGACGGCGCGGCACTGCAGGCCGCAGCAATGGCGCGCGAGGCGCAGTCGGCCACCGGACTCCCCGGCGGTATCGCGATCCCGCACTGCCGGTCCGCCGCGGTGACCTCACCGTCGATCGGATTCGCCAGGCTGGCACCGAAAGTCGACTTCGGCGCACCCGACGGTCCGGCGGATCTGGTGTTCCTGATCGCCGCCCCGGACGGTGCCGGCGCCGAGCACATGAAGCTGCTGTCCAGCCTGGCGCGTGCGCTGGTGCGTCCCGACTTCGTGCAGTCGCTGCGCGACGCGAAGTCGGCCGAGGACGTGGTGGGCCTGGTCGACGGCGTGGTCAACCCCGACAGCGCCAAGCCTGCCGCCGCACCGGCCGCTACAGCGCCTGCCGCGCAGGCGAAGTCGATCATCGCTATCACCGCATGCCCGACCGGGATCGCCCACACCTACATGGCCGCCGATGCGCTCAAGCTGGCCGCCGAACGCGCAGGGGTGAACCTCACGGTGGAGACCCAGGGCTCCTCGGGCAGCACCCCGGTGAGTGCGCAGACCATCAGTGCCGCCGACGCCGTCATCTTCGCCACCGACGTCGGCGTCAAGGACCGGCAACGGTTCGCCGGCAAGCCGGTGATCGCCTCCGGCGTCAAGCGGGCCATCAACGAGCCCGACACGATGATCGCGGAAGCTGTTGCCGCCGCAGATAATCCGAAGGCCGCACGGGTCGAGGGCAGCGCCACCGCCGCGGCCGGCGATGCACCCGCCGGCGGGGTCGGCTGGGGCACCCGGATCCGGCAGATCCTGCTGACCGGCGTCAGCTACATGATCCCGTTCGTCGCCGCCGGCGGTCTGCTGATCGCGCTGGGCTTCCTGTTCGCCGGCTACGACATCGCCAACACCCCGGACGGCGCCACCAAGTCGCTGGGCAATCTGATCGCCACCACCAACTCACTGACCAACCTGCCCAGCGGTGGCTTCACCCAGTACCTCGGTGCGGTGTTGTTCACCCTCGGTGGGCTGGCGTTCAGCTTCCTGGTCCCCGCACTGGCCGGCTACATCTCGTTCGCCATCGCCGACCGGCCCGGTATCGCACCAGGATTCACCGCAGGCGCGGTCGCGGTGTTCGTCGGCGGCGGCTTCATCGGTGGCATCGTCGGCGGCCTGATCGCCGGCTTCGCGGCACTGTGGATCAGCAAAGTGAACGTGCCGCAGTGGGCCCGCGGACTGATGCCGGTGGTGATCATCCCGCTGGGTGCGTCGCTGGTGGTCGGCCTGCTGATGTTCCTGCTGCTGGGCCGCCCACTGGCCGCGATCACCTCCGGCCTGACCAACTGGCTCAACGGCCTCACCGGAGCCTCGGTGATCCTGCTCGGCGTGATCCTCGGCCTGATGATGTGCTTCGACCTCGGCGGCCCGGTCAACAAAGCGGCATACGCCTTCGCCACCGCCGGGCTCAACGTCGCCGATCCGGCGTCGCTGCGCATCATGGCCGCGGTGATGGCCGCCGGTATGGTGCCACCGCTGGCGATGGCGCTGGCCACCACCATCCGGCCCGGCCTGTTCAGTGAGCCGGAACGCGAGAACGGCCGTGCCGCTTGGCTGTTGGGCGCCTCGTTCATCTCCGAGGGCGCCATCCCGTTCGCCGCGGCCGATCCACTGCGGGTCATCCCGTCGATGATGGCCGGCGGTGCCGTCACCGGTGCGCTGATCATGGCCTTCGACGTGACACTCAAGGCACCCCACGGAGGTATCTTCGTGTTCTTCGCGATCGGCAACCTGGTCTGGTTCCTGGTGGCACTGGCCGCGGGCACCGCCGTCGGCGGGTTCGCCGTCGTCGCCGCCAAGCAGTTCATCCGCAAGACGGCCGCCGCTCCGGCGACCGCCTAGTCAACGAAGTTCGAGAAACGAAACAGAGGAGTCTCATGCACACCAAGACCGTCATCGTCGGCTCGGCGATCGGATTGCACGCCCGCCCCGCCGCGATCATCTCGGAAGCCGCTGTCAACGCCGGAGTTCCGGTGACCTTGTCGGTGGACGGCGGCGAGCCGGTGGACGCCGGTTCCGCACTGATGATCATGACCCTGGGCGCGGGCAACGGCGCGCAGGTGACCGTCGCCTCCGAGGACGAGGCCGCCTGCAAGGCGATCGCCGATCTGGTGCAGCAAGACCTCGACGCCTGATCCGGCTGCTGTCAGACAAGGCCTTTCAGCATCAGGTTCCAGTAGAGCCACGGCAGGCCGTACTTCTTCACATACCAGTACGGCCGGTGCGGCTTGGTGGGGTCGAGGAACGGGAACGACGGCGTGAGGTGCATGTCGTAGTCGAATTCCGCGAGCAACATGTCGTGGGATGAGGTGACGATCGGGCACGACGAGTAGCCGTCATAGTGCGCCGACAAGGGCCGTCCCTCGAGGTGGTCGGCAATGTTCGCCACCACGACAGGAGCCTGCTTCCGGACCGCCGCACCCGTCTTGGAGTTGGGTGTCGCCGCCACGTCCCCGAGGCTGAACACGTTCGGAAAACGCGTGTGCTGCAGGGTGAACTTGTCGACTTCGACGTAGCCGTTGCTGTCACCGGTGGACAGCGGACTGGATTTGACCCAGTCCGGCGCCGACTGCGGCGGCACCGCATGCAACATGTCGAATGCGAGCGTGGTGTCTGTCCCGCCTTCGCCGACCGCGGTGACCGTGACTTTCTTGGCCTCGCCGTCCACCGCGGTGACCTCTGACAAGGTATGCAGCTGGATTCCGTACTTGGCGATCACCTTGTCCAGGTTGTCGGCGATCTCCGGGATGCCGAATGCGCGCGGTGTCGGCAACACCAGATGGACGTCGATCTTGTCCAGGACGCCTTGCTTGCGCCAGTAGTCGCTGGCCAGGTACGCGATCTTCTGCGGTGCGCCACCGCATTTGATCGGACCCGACGGCATCATGAAGACCGCCGAACCCGACCGGGTGTTCTGGATGAACTCCCAGGTGCGCGACGCCAGGTCAAACCGGTAGTTCGACGACACCCCGTTCCGGCCGACCGCCTCCTCGAGTCCCTCGGTGCGGTTCCAGTCGAGTTGGATGCCCGGCGCCACCACAAGCGCGTCGTACTCATAGGTTTCACCGTCGGTGCAAGTCACCGTGTTGGCCGCGGGATCGAATGCGCTGACCGCGTTGCGGATCCAGGTAACGCCCTTCGGCATCACCGAGTGCTCGGGGCGTACCGTCGATTCCGCGCTGGCGCGCCCGCCTCCGACCAGAGTCCACAGCGGTTGGTAGTAGTGGTCGTTGGACGGTTCGATCACCGCGACGTCGGTGTAGCCCGCTCGGCGCAACCGCGCAGCGACGGTGATGCCCGCGGTGCCGCCGCCGACGATGACGATCTGATGCTTAGCCGTGATGGCCATTGAATTCCCTTTCTCTTCAAGCGTTCTGAACGTCAGGCGTTCTGAACCGCGTCGTCCCACGCGGCATAACCGCCGAGCAGATCACTGACGTCATCGAATCCGCGCGTGCGGAGCAGGCTGGCCGCGGCCGAGGACCGATAGCCGCCGGCGCAGTACACGACGGTGGGTTTGTGCGGATCGAGTTCGCCCACCCGATCGGGCAGCTGGCCCACCGGGATGTTGACCGCGCCGCTCACCATGCCGGCGGCCGCTTCGCCCGGATTGCGGACGTCGACCAGTTGTAGCTCCGGCACCTCGGCGAGGCGCTCACCGAGACCGCTGGCGGTCAGCCGCGAGGCCACCTCGACGTCGTCGCGATGGGTGAACATCACCTCGTACGGCTCGGCGAGGTAGCCGATGACACGGTCGAAACCGATTCGGGCCAAGCGGTTTTTACCCTCCAGCTCCTGACCCGGCTCCGTCACCAGCACGATGTCGGTGTCGGGTTTCACCACCGAGCCGGCGAATTCCGCATACCGGCCGCCCAATCCGATGTTGACGGCGCCGTGCAGGTGGCCCAGCGCGAACTCCTCGGGCGCACGTCCGTCGACCAGGGCCGCTCCGCCCGCCACCGCCGCCCGCACCTCGGCGTACGTCATCGAGCGCGGCGGCTTCGTCTCGTCCAGCAGGTCGCGGTCCTTGCGGTTGAGGATGGCGTCGTAGACGAAGTAGCCCGGAGCAGGCGGTTGGTTCGCGGTGACGAGATCCATGAAGGTCGCCTTGTCGGGTGCCCGCAGCGCGTAGTTGGTCATCCGCTGCTCACCCATGGTCGACCAGAGATCGGTCGACAGGTTCTTGCCGCAGGCCGATCCCGCGCCGTGCGCGGGGTAGACCCGGGTGGCATCGGGCAGCGTCATCAACTTGTCGTGCAATGAGTCGTACAGCTTGTCGGCCAGTTCCTCGCGGGTGAATCCGATGGACGCCAGCAGGTCGGGGCGACCGACATCGCCGATGAACAAGGTGTCGCCGGTCAGCACGCCGTACGGTTCCGTGTCTTCGGAATGCGCGTAGAGCACGATGCTCAACGACTCGGGGGTGTGCCCCGGGGTGTGCCGAAACTCCAACTGCACCTCGCCCAGCGAATAGCGTTCGCCGTCCGCGACACCCATGACGTCGAATTCCGCTTCGGCGACCGAGGAGTAGACGATCTTCGCGCCGGTGGCCTTGGCCAATTCAAGGTGACCGGACAGGAAGTCGGCGTGGAAGTGGGTCTCGATGATGAGTTCGATGCGCATGCCGAGTTCTTCGGCGTCGGAAAGATATTCGGACACGTCTCGTTGCGGGTCGACGACGACGGCCCGGCCGGTGGACTCGTCACCGATCAGGTAGGACGCGTGTGACAGGCAGTCCAGGTAGTACTGGATGAATTTCATTTCGGTTCCTTTCGCCAGGATGCGGATGATCAGGTTGTCCCGGCCGCGGCGGTGGGCCGGGCCAGCAGACCGTGCAGGGGGCAGGCGGCAATGTGGTTGCACGCGAACATGAATGAGGGCACGAGCCCGGTCAGCGCGATACCGACGTAGCCGACGATCGGATCGAGTTGCTCGCCGAGGATGACCGAGGCCATGATCAGGACGAACCACCCGAATGCCTTGCGGAGTAGCTCCGGGTTGACCTTGGCGGCGAACCTCGATCCGACCAGTGCGCCGGCCACGGCCGCGGTGGTCACCATCAGTGCCATGGTCCAGTCGATCTGCACGACCGACAGGTAGCCCGCCAGGCCCGCGAACGAATTCATCGCGATGACCGCCAGCGACGTACCCACGGCGACAGGCATCGTCAGCCCGCCCAGCAGCACAAGCGCGGGAACCACCAGGAATCCGCCACCGGCGCCGACGGTTCCCGTGACCAGCCCGAGCACGAGGCCCAGGGCAGCGGTCTTGGCGAGCAGAGCTTTGCCGGTCTGGGCAGCCGCGGTCGGCGTTCGGCGACCGCGCAGCATCGCGATCGCGGTCACCACCATGATCACGGCGAACGCCACGAGCAGCGCGTCACCGGAGATGAATCGGGTCAGCTGGCCGCCGCTGTAGGCGCCCACCATGGACGTCGTGCCGAACAGCAGAGCGGTCCGCCACTGCACCCGCCCGGCCCGTGCGTGTGAGACAGCTCCCACGGCACTGGTCACGCCGACCACCAACAGCGACGTCGCGATCGCGTGTTTGGCGTCCATGCCGGCCACATAGGCCAGCAGCGGCACGGTCAGGATCGAACCGCCGCCTCCGAGCAGGCCCAGGGACACCCCGACGAGCACGGCCAATCCGATTGTCAGCGCGATCATGCGGGTCCTCCCTACGGTATTTGATACCCCATGGGGTATGTACGTCATCCACTGTAGATACCTATGGGGGTATGTGCAATGCGCGGCGTGCGGACGAGCGGAACTGAGGACTTTGGTCCCTGCCGACGGGTGCGGCCGGGTGCCGGCACACCTGCGGCGCTGCTAGCATCCGGGGATGGCCGAAGCGCGCAGCAAGGCGGGCGGACGGCTGGGTGAGTTCCTCCGCGACTCCGGTTATCTGCGCAAATGGTTGATCCTCGGGATCGCGATCGGCATCATCGCCGGCCTCGGCGCAGTCGTCTTCTATCTCGCGCTGGACTACACAGGTCGTGTGCTGCTCGGATATCTCGGCGGCTATCACCCGCCGCAGGCCTACGCCGACGGCGGCGGCAGCGGGTCGGCCGGGTTCGCCCGCCCGTGGGCGATCCCGCTCATCGTGTTCGGCGGCGCACTGGTCTCGGCGACGTTGGTGGCCAAACTGGCCCCGGAGGCCGAGGGCCACGGCACCGACAGCGCCATCGAGGCCGTACACACCGATCCCCGCTCCATCCGCGTCCGCGCGGTGCTGGTGAAGCTGGTCTCCAGCGCGCTGACCATCGGATCGGGTGGCTCAGCCGGCCGCGAGGGGCCCACCGCCCAGATATCGGCGGGGTTCGGGTCGCTGCTGACCCGGACGTTCGACCTGTCCGACGCCGACGGCCGGGTCGCCGTGTCGCTGGGAATCGGATCCGGCATCGGCGCGATCTTCGGCGCCCCGCTCGGCGGTGCGGTGCTGGCCGCATCGATCGTCTACCGCGAAGACTTCGACTACAAGGCGTTGATCCCCGGTTTCGTCACCTCGGGCACCGCCTACGCCATCTACGGCTCGATCTTGGGCTTCGACCCGATGTTCGGCTTCGTCGCCCGCGACTATGAGTTCGATCCGGCGCAGCTGGGCTGGTTCGCCCTGATCGGAATCGTCTCGGCTGCAGTCGGATACGCCTACGCGCGGATCTTCTACGGTTCGGTCGCGCTGACCCGCCGGCTGCCCGGCAACAAAATCATCAAACCCGCGATCGGCGGCTTGCTCGTCGGCCTGCTGGCACTGGCGATCCCGCAGATCCTATCCAGCGGGTACGGGTGGGTGCAGCTGGCCACCACACGCGAGGGGCTGCTGACGATCCCGTTGTGGATCATCCTCGTCCTGCCCATCGCGAAGATCGTCGCAACCTCGCTCTCGATCGGAACCGGCGGATCCGGCGGCATTTTCGGGCCGGGCATCGTGATCGGCGGGTTCACCGGTGCGGCGTTGTGGCGGCTGGCGGACCTGGCCGGCTTGCCGGCAGTGCCGGGCGGCCCAGCCGTTTTCGTGATCGCCGGGATGATGGCCTGCTTCGGCAGTGTCGCGCACGCACCGCTTGCGGTGATGATCATGGTCGCGGAAATGACCGGATCGTTCGCGGTGATACCGGGTGCGATGATCGCCGTCGGTGTCGCGTATCTGATCATCATCCGCACCCCGGTGTCGATCTACCAGGCGCAGCGGCTCAACCGCGAGACAGCCGCCGCAGAGCGGATCACCGTTCCCGCGCCGGAGATGCTCCCGGTCGAAGACGATGACGACAACCCGGTGAAGTAAGCGCCGGACTCCAGGTCACCGTCTCAACACAATTCAGCAAAGTTCGGTGCTTTCGTGGGTATCGGCCTGCAATCATCAGCGGAGATCGACCCGACCGACGAAGGGTTAACCAGTGAGAGCTCCAACGATGGCGCACCGACTGGCCGCTGAATTCATCGGCACATTCCTGCTGGTTTTTGGCGGTTGCGGCGCGGCGGTATTCGCCGCCAACCCGGCTGAAGACAGTTCCGTCGGTATCGGATTTCTTGGCGTCGCACTGGCTTTCGGCCTCACCGTGCTCGCGGGCGTCTACGCGTTCGGGACGATCTCGGGTGGCCACTTCAACCCGGCCGTCACCTTCGGTGCGGCCCTGGCACGTCGCGTCGAATGGAAGGCGCTCCCGGCGTACTGGGTGGTGCAGGTCGTCGGCGGCCTGGCCGCCGGTGCGGCGATCTACTGGATCGCCAAAGGCAGAGCCGGTTTCACCCCGACCGGCCACATGGCCGCCAACGGATTCGGCGAGCATTCACCGTTCCACTACTCGCTGGCCGCCGTGGTGATCACCGAGGCGCTACTGACTTTCCTGTTCTTGCTGGTGATCCTCGGCGCCACCGATGACCGCGCACCAAAGGGCTTCGCGGGCTTGGCAATCGGCTTGATGCTGACGCTGATCCACCTGATCTCGATCCCGATCTCGAACACGTCGGTCAACCCGGCCCGGTCGATGGGTGTCGCGTTCTTCAACGGTGACGGCGCACCTGCCCAGCTGTGGGTGTTCTGGCTGGCGCCGCTCGCCGGCGCGGCCGTGGCGGGTGCTCTCTACCCGCTCCTGTTCGGCCGCGCCGAGGAGCTCGCGGACCGTCCGGTCCGCGACGATGCGCTGGACTCGAAGGCTTAGCTCTTCGCCTTCGCAGCCTTCGCTGCGCCCTTCTCCGTCGACTTACCCTCGTGTGACAGAGTGCCACCGGCGTTTTCGAGGTGGGCACGCACGAACCACTGGAACTTCTCCAGCTCGGCGGCATGCCCGATGAGGATGTCCTGGGTCACCGGGTCGAGGTCCTCGGTGGCCTCGATGTTGTTGCGCAGGTCCTCGATGACGCCGTCGTACACCAGATCGACTGCGGCGAGGTGGGCCTGCACCGTGTCGCGCCCGACGCTGTAGTCGTCCCAGGTGCGGTCCTTGAGGATCGCGCCCGGGGTGCCCTGCGGCGACTCGCCGAGTGTCGCGATCCGTTCGGCCACTTCGTCGGCGTATCCGCGGACCAGGTCGACCTGCGGGTCGATCATCTCGTGCACGCCGATGAAGTTGGGGCCGACCACATTCCAGTGCACATGCTTCAACGTGAGGTGGAGGTCGTTGTAGGTGCTCAACTGCTTCTGCAGGAGATCGGTCACCTTACGAGCCTTCGCTTCGGTCAATCCGGGGACGGTGAACTTGGCACCCATCAATTGCTCCTTTCGCGCGCTGGCTTCTCGTCCGCCACATACCCGGGTTGCCGTGCCGGTAACCGGATGTAAGAGCCGCGTCACAAATTGCTGATGTGCTGCACCGGCAGGCGCGCGCCGAAACGCGGCTTGTACGCCAGGCCGCTGGCCTCCAGAAGACGCACTGCGCGGTACCGATGCGGACGCTCCGGCTCCAGCAACTCGACCATGCCCGCGTCGTCGACCGGGGTGCCGATCAGCGTCCAGCCGATCATCTTCGAGATGTGGTAGTCCCCGATCGACAGCGCATCGGTATCACCGAAGGCGCGCTGCGCGGTTTCGGCCGCCGTCCAGACGCCGACGCCGGGCAGTGTGGTCAGCGCGTCGCGGGCCGCGCTCGCGGGCCGGCCCGACAAGCGTTCGAGCGCGTCCGCGCGCTGTGCGCATCCGATGATCGTGCGGGCGCGGCCCGGATCGACGTTGGCCCGGTGGAACTCCCACGACGGGATGCGCCGCCAGACCTCGGCCGGCGGCGGCACCCGCATCCGCGCGGGAGCGGGGCCGGGCGCCGGGGTGCCGAACTTGGTGACCAGCAACCGCCAGGCCCGAAACGCGTCGGCACCCGGCACGCGTTGCTCGATCACCGCGGGGATCAGCGCTTCCAGCACGCGTGCGGTGCGGCCGAGCCGCAGATGCGGCACCCGCTTGGACGCGGTCTGGATGACCGGGTGCTGCGGTTGGTAGCTGCCGGGAGCGTCGTCGACGCCCAGCAGCGCGGGCAGCGCCTCGACGAACTCGTCGGCCCCGTCGCCCCACGCCTGGCACCCCACGGTGTCGGGAGCGGTGCGGTAGATCCGGGCCGTCACCGGCCCGCTGGCTTGCAGGCTCGTGCGCCAGATCGCGCGCTCGGCGTCGAGCTGGTAGCACGGGTCGCCGGGCCCGCGGCGTTGCGGCGCCAGCGTCAGCCCCGGGCTGGCGGGCCCGGGAAAGGTCAGGATGCGCTCCCGCACCGCGTCCGCGGGCATCCGGTCAGTCCGGTGCGACGCTGATGTCGGCCATGTTCGGGTAGAACGCAACGTGTCCCACGATCGCGGCGACCGCCGGGTAGGGCGTCTCGTAGGTCCAGATCACGTCCTCGACCGTTACGTCGCCTGCGGTGACGCTGTAGTAGCTGGCCTCGCCCTTGTACGGGCAGTACGTGCGAGTGTCGGTGCAGGCCAGTACCGCCGGGTCGACGTCGCCGAGCGGAATGTACTGGACCACGGGATAGGTGGATTCGGCCAACCCGAGCGCGGCCCGGGTGTCGGCGACGAGTTCGCCGTTGACCCGGACCTGCACCCGTCCGGAGGTCGGGGTGATCGTGATCGGGTGATCGGCGGTCGGCTGCTTGATCTCACGTGTGCTCATCGGTGTCTCCTCCGGAGTCTGCGTAGGTGGTGCAACACCGCTGTGCACTCACGATTCCCACGTTAGATCGCGCAGCGTCAGGGGCGCCGGGCGATCGCGTCCGCGATCACGGCGATCGGCGAGGTCGACGCCCGCCCACCCGATTCGTGCCGGTCGGCCAGCTTGTAGGCGGTGTACATGCCGCGTACCCCGAGCCAGCGCAGCGGCTCGGGTTCCCAGGTGGCCGAATGGTGACCGACCCAGGGCAGCGCGGTCAGCGGGGTGGACCGCTTGAGCACCAGGTCGGTCAGCGTCCGGCCGGCCAGGTTGGTCGCCGTCACACCGTGGCCGACGTAGCCGCCCGCCTCGCCGAGTCCGGTGACCGGATCGAGGCTGACGCCGGCCGACCAGTCTCGGGGGACGCCCAGCACGCCGCACCAGCCGTGAGTGATCGGCACCCCGCGGGTCTGCGGCAGCGCGGTGTTCAGCACCCCGGTCAGGTAGGTGATGGTGTCGGCGCCGACCGCGCCGTCCTTGTCGATGCGCGAGGCATAGCGATAGGGCACCGCCCGGCCGCCGATCGCGATGCGATTGTCGGCGGTGCGCTGGGCGTAGAAGAACCCGTGCGCCAGATCGCCCAGCGTTTCCCGGCCCGCCCAGCCGATCGACGCCCAGACGTCGTCCGACATCGGTTCGGTGGCGATCATCGCGCTGTTCATCGGTAGCCAGCGCCGCCGCAACCCCCGCATCCGGGCGGTGAAGCCTTCGGTGGCCCGCAGCACGATCGGCGCTCGCACCACACCCCGCGGGGTGTCCGCACGGCCGGGGCTGATCTTGGTCACCGGGGTCTGTTCGTAGATGGTGACGCCGAGGCGCTCCACGACGTCGGCGAGGCCGCGGGCCAGCTTGGCGGGCTGGATGCGTGCGCAGTGCGGGTTGAACATCCCGAGCACCAGGCCGTCCACCCGGATCCGCTCGGCTGCTTCGGCGGCGGTCAGCAGTTCGATGCCGTCGGTGCCCCACTCGCGGTCCTCGTCGGCCTCAGCGCGCAGCCGGCGGGCCTGCGAGGGGTTGCGGGCCACCTCGAGGTTGCCGCCCTTGACGATGTCGGCCTCGATGCCTTCGAGGGATGCCACCTCGATCACCTCATCGACAGCGGCGTTGAGGGTCTGCTGCCAGGCGACGACGTTGGCGCGGCCGTACTTCTTGGCCAGCAGCCCGCGGTGGCCAGGTGCTAGGCCGGACAGCCAACCGCCGTTGCGTCCGGACGCGCCGAACCCGGCGAACCGGGACTCCAGCACCACGATCCGCAGCGAGGGGTCGGCTTTCTTCAGGTAGTAGGCGGTCCACAGGCCGGTGTAGCCCGCGCCCACAATGCAGACGTCGGCGTCGCGGTCACCGGGCAGGGCGGGACGTGGCGGGGGAGCTCGGTGAACCAGTGCGACACGGCGCCGTTGATTGTGGCCATGGCAAAGAATCTAGCGGCACGCCATCAACGTTGAACGCCCTCACTGCACGACGAGTTGTCCGTGCATCGCGGGGTGGTAGGTGCAGTGGTAGGGGTAGGTTCCCGGCTTGCTCGGCGCGGTGAAGGTGGCCGTGCCCTTTTCGCCGACCTCGACGTTGAACGCGGCGCCGGAGTCGGCGGTGACGGTGTGTTCGACCCCGTCGGAGTTGGTGACGGTGACGGTGGCACCAGCCGAAACCGGCCCGGGCGAGCTGAATTTCATGTCGGCGATGCTGATCGTCGGGCCGGCCGCGGGTGGAGCGGACGACGGTGATGCTTTGGTTCCCGCCGAGCACGCCGCCACCAGAAGAACGGCAGCGAATGCGATAGCGACGGACAGGGCAAAGATGCGTGGCGTCATACGCGGGACACGTATTCGCCCGCGGGCGGGTTCAGTGCCCGCTCACTCCGACCGGCTTGCCTTCGCCTGCCGTTTCGCCTCGCGCAGCCCGACCCAGAATCGCGCGGCCTCGCGGATCGACTCCTCGACGGGGCGCGGCTGCCAGCCCAGTTCCTGGACGGCTTTGCTGCAGTCCAGGGGTCCCTCGGCGCGCATCAGCCGCAGCGAGCCGAGCGACAGCTTTTCGTCGGTCTTCTGCAGCCGGGCTTTGGCGGTGCCCAGCGCGGCCAGCGCGTAGGCGAGCGGCAGCGGGATCGTCTTCGTCGGCGGCGGCATGTTCGCCTCCAGGGCCGCAATGCGGGCCACTTCGGCGTTGCTGATCATCTTCTCCGAGATCAGGTAGCGCTCCCCGACCCGGCCGCGCTCGGCGGCCAGGATCATCGCGCGGGCGGCGTCGTCGACGCCGACGGCCTCCAGTTCGATACCGCCCATGACGAACGGCAGCTTGCCGAAGGCGGCCCCGGCGATGATGGCGCCGTGCGGGGTTCGCCCCCAGTCGCCGCCGCCGTAGGTCGTCGACACGCACATCGCGATCGCGGGCAGGCCGTGCTCGCGGGCGTAGCGCAGTACCAGTTCTTCGGCCTGCACCCGGGACCGGACGTAGGGGGTGAGTCCGCGGTCGGTGATGATGTCGGCTTCGGTGACCGTCCGGCCGCGACGGCGCCCGACGGTGACGTAGCTGCTGGTGAAGATGAAGCGATGCAGGCCGGCGCCCCTCGCGATGTCCAGGACGTTGCGGGTGCCCTCGACGTTGGTGTGGAACAGCGGTGCCGGATCGCTGAGCCAGCCGCGGGCGTCGACCACGCAGTAGTAGACGTCGTCGACGCCGGCCATCGCCTCGCGCAGCACGTCGTTGTCCCAGATGTCGCCGACGAAACGCTGCACGTCGAGGTCATCGATGGAGATGGTGGAGGCGTTCGGCCGCACCATGACTCGCACCTGATGCCCGTCGGCGACGAGCTGCCGAGTGACGTGCGAGCCGAGGAAGCCGTTGGCTCCGATGACGAGTTTCGGCTGGGTCACTTCATGCCCCCGTTGGCCTTCATCCAGGCGGCCGCCTCCTCGTCGAGGGTGCCGAGCTTCTCGGCCTTCTTGCACCACCTCATGCTGGCCTGCAGGAACTTCAGCGGGTTGTAGATGTCCTCCTGGCGTGACCAGAGGCCGTCGCCGGCGTAGGTGACGATCGAGATGTTGGTGGCGCTGATGATCGTGCCGTCACCGGGGTCGCGCATCGGGTTGTCCAGCTCGCAGATGACCCGCCCGGTCTCCTCGTCGAACACGGCCCACAGCGACGGGAACTCGGTCATGTAGCTGCCGGGGAAGCTGCCCATGGTCTTGGTGATCCAGGAGCGCACTTCGTCGCGGCCCTTCATCGTGCCCATCGCATGCTCGATGTAGTCGACGTCGGGGGTGTAGTGACTCACCCAGGCGTCCCAGTCCTGGGTTCTGGCGGCCTCGGCAACGGTGTTCTCGAAGACGGCGAAAGCGTCGATCAATTCCTGGCGGGAGAAGTGCGGCACCCACAAACTAGAACACGTTCTATCAGCCTTTGTCGAGGTTTTGACCGCAGGCAGGAGGCATTTCTGACGGAACCGTGACAGGGGAATCTCTGAAGACCCTTCCATCGTTAAACCGGCATGGCGCATGACTATCACCGCAATCCCACCGCCGTTTCCGCGCTGTCCCCGGAGCAGTACCGGGTGACCCAGGAGAACGGGACCGAGCGGCCCTTCACCGGCGAATACTGGGACAACCACGAGCCGGGCATCTATGTCGACGTCGTCTCGGGCGAACCGCTGTTCGCCTCGCTCGACAAGTTCGAGAGTGGATCCGGCTGGCCCAGTTTCACCAAGCCGATCGAGACGTCCCCCGGAACAGTCAACGTGGTTACCAAACGGGACTTCAGCCACCTGATGGTCCGCACCGAGGTCCGCTCGGCGGCCGGCGACAGCCATTTGGGGCACGTCTTCAAAGACGGCCCCCGTGCGCAGGGAGGGTTGCGCTACTGCATCAACTCCGCTTCGCTGAGATTCATCGGGCTCGACGACCTCGAGGCGCAGGGCTACGGCGAGTACAAGCAGTTGTTCGAGACTTCCAAGGAGGACGCGTGAGCGAGACGAAGAGGGCGATCCTGGCCGGCGGTTGCTTCTGGGGCATGCAGGATCTGATCCGCAAGCAGCCCGGCGTGGTGTCCACCCGGGTGGGCTACACCGGCGGCCAGAACGATCACCCCACCTACCGCAACCATCCCGGTCACGCCGAGGCGATCGAGATCGAGTACGACCCGGCGCAGACCGATTTCCGCGCACTGCTGGAGTTCTTCTTCCAGATCCACGATCCGAGCACGAAGAACCGGCAGGGCAATGACGTCGGCACCAGCTATCGGTCGGCGATCTTCTACCTCGACGACGAGCAGAAGCAGGTCGCGTTGGACACCATCGCCGACGTCGACGCCTCTGGGCTGTGGCCGGGCAAGGTGGTCACCGAGGTGACGCCCGCCAGTGACTTCTGGGATGCCGAGCCCGAGCATCAGGACTACCTGCTGCACTACCCGAACGGCTACACCTGCCACTTCCCGCGGGCGGGGTGGAAGCTACCGAAGCGGGCTCAGGTCTAGCCCTCGCTCTAGCCTTCGCGCCGAGTGTGCGGATTCGTACGCGACACACCGCAGTTAGCGGATGAGGACGCACACTCGCCGCGATGCTAGGCCCGTCGGTGCACGACGACGCGTCCACCCTTTTTCGGGGTGAACGCCACGCCGCGGGAGTGCCACTTCTCCCCCGGCGCGGTGGTGGTGGCAATTGTGAAGTGCCGCAACACCGTACGCAGGACGACGTCCATCTCCATGTTGGCGAAGGCCGCGCCGATGCAGCGCCGGGTTCCGCCGCCGAACGGAACCCACGCGAACGTGTTTGGCCTGGTGTCGAGAAACCGCAGCGGGTCGAAGCGCTCCGGATCGGGGAACATCTCCGGGTTCTCGTGCAGCTGGCACAGGCTGACCATCACTGAATAGCCTTGCGGCACCACCCATTCACCGAGTTCGTAGCTCGGCACCTGGACATGTCGCCCGGAGAAGTCGATCACCGTCCGATTGCGCTGGACCTCCAGGATCGTGGCCTGCCGGTAGGAATTGTCCTCGGTGTCGGCCTCGGCGACCAGCCGGCTCAGCACCTCGGGGTGGCGCGAGATCCGCTCGAACGCCCATGCCAGCGTGGACGCGGTGGTCTCGTGACCGGCGGCCAGCAGAGTCAGCAGTTCGTCGCCGATCTCCCCGCGCGTCATCGGCGAGCCGTCGTCGTAGGTGCTCCGCAGGAACAGCGACAGCACGTCGGTGCGGCCCTCGAGATTGGGGTCACTCTGCGCCCGGCTGATCAAGGTGTCCACCAGGCCCTCGTACTCCCGGCGGTATCGGACCAGCCTTGCCCATGGCGTCCAACGCATTTCGCGTTTCGGCGAGGGCAGCACGGCCAGCCGCGATCCCAGCGTCACCCACTTCGGGATCAGCTCACGCAGGCGCTGCAGTTCGACACCGTCGGCGCCGAAGATCGCGCGCAGGATGATGTTGAGGGTGATGTGCATCATCGGCTCGAGCGTCGCGAATTCGGTTCCCTGCGGCCACGATTCGATCTCGCGCAGGGTCTCTTCCACCACGATCTGCTCGTAGGCCCGGATGCTCTTGCCGTGGAACGGCGGGGTGAGCAGCTTGCGCCGCGCGCGGTGCTCGGCGCCGTCGAGAGCGAAGACCGACCCCGGGCCCAGCAGCCGGCTCAGGTTGGGCTGGATGTTGTAGAGAATGTCCGGACTGGTGGTGAAGATCTGCTTGGTGAGCGCGGGATCCGAGACGGCGACGGTGTTACCGAAGACCGGAATCCGCACCGTGACACAACGCCCGTAGCGTCGCGTCAGCCAGTCGGTCGTGGGCCGGCGGGCGACCATGAACGCGAAGCTGACCAGCGCATTGGGCACTCCCGGCGATGGTGGCAACTTCGGTTCGGCACGGACCGGCGCGGCGACGGTTGGCGCTTGGCTCATCGGTGAGGCCCTCCCAGACATGGCGTGGTACCGCGTTGTACCACTGGCTTGTGGGGTACGGTACCCTTCGGTACCAGCCCTGACAAGAGTGGCGTGCGAAAGGAGGTCAGGTGACGACGACAGCCGTTCCCGAAGCTCCTGCCGTCGGCCGCAACGACGACTTCCGCCGGCGGCTGCTCGACGGCCTCGCCGCGTCTATCGAAGAACGCGGGTACCGCGACTCCACCGTCGCCGATATCGTCCGGTACGCCCGCACCTCCAAGCGCACCTTCTACAGCGAGTTCGCCACCAAAGAAGACTGTTTCGCCGAACTGCTCACCGCCAACAATGACGAACTCGTCGAAACCATCAGCGCCGCCGTCGATCCGCACGCGCCCTGGCACGAGCAGATCCGCCAGGCCGTCGTCACCTACGTCGAGCACATCGACGAGCGGCGGGCTATCACGCTGAGCTGGATCCGCGAACTTCCCGCGCTGGGCGAATACGCCCGACCCACCCTGCGCCGCGGGTTCTCCCGGCTCGCCACCATGATCGTCGACCTGTCAACGAACGACGGTTTCCGTACCGCCGGCCTGCCGCCGATCTCCCATGCGATGGCGGTCATCCTGGTGGGCGGTCTGCGCGAACTCACCGCGCAAACCATGGAGGACGGCGATCCGGCCAGCGACATCATCGAGCCCGCGCTGGCTGTCTCGCTGGCGCTGCTCGGTCCCGCTGTGTCCAATCCTATGGTTTGAGAACCACTTTGAACATGCCGTCGGCTTTCTTCTGGAAGGTCTCGTAAGCTTTCGGCGCGTCCGACAGCGGAAGCCGATGGGTGGCGAAGGTGTCCACGCCCAGCGGATCGTCGTCGGTGAGCAGCGGCATGATGTCGGGGATCCAACGCTTCACGTTGGCCTGCCCCATCCGAAGCTGAATCTGCTTGTCGAACATCACCATCAGGTTGATCGGATCCGCGGCACCGCCGTAGACACCCGACAGCGACACCGTGCCGCCGCGACGAACCACCGCGATCGCGGTGTGCAGCGCAGCCAACCGGTCCACTCCGGCGTTACGCATGACCGCCCGCCCCAGCGGGGACGGCAGGTATCCCGCTGCGGTCTGGGCGAATTCGGCGACGGGTGAACCGTGTGCCTCCATCCCAACGGCGTCGATGACGGAATCGGCGCCGCGGCCGTCGGTCAGGTCCAGCACGCGTTCCACCACATCGCCCTCGCGAAGGTCGATGACCTCTTCGCAGTAGGGGCGGGCCCGCTCCAGCCGATCGGCCACCAGGTCGATGCCGATCACCCGGTGCCGGTTGCGTTGCGCGGCCATCCGGCACGCCATCGATCCGATCGGCCCCAGTCCGAGCACCACCAGGGTGCCGCCGTCCGGCACGTCCGCGTACTCCAAACCTTGCCAGGCGGTGGGTAATACGTCGGACAGATACACGTAGCGGTCGTCGGACCCGCCGACCGGGACCTTGATGTGGGTGTAGTTGGCTTGCGGTACGCGCAGATACTCGGCCTGGCCGCCGGCCACCTCGCCGTACAGCTTGGAGTAACCGAACAACGCCGCGCCGGTGCCCTGGTCCCGGTTTTGCGTTGTCTCACACTGGCTTTGCAGCCCCTGCCCGCACATGAAGCAGTGCCCGCAGGAGATGTTGAACGGAATCACCACGCGGTCACCGATTTTGAGTTCGGAGACCTGGTCGCCAACCTCTTCGACCACACCCATGGCCTCGTGACCGAGGATGTCCCCCGGTGACATGAAGGCGCCGAGAACCTCGTAGAGGTGCAGGTCGGAGCCGCAGATGTTGGTGCTCGTGACGCGGATGATCGCGTCGGTCGGCTCCTTGATCTGTGGATCGGGGACGGTGTCGACCGAGACGTTGCGGCGGCCGTGCCAGGTCACTGCGCGCATGGGGTCCTCCTCGCAATTGGGGTCAGGTGCCCGCATGCCCGTTCGGCACGTCCTCAAACGCAACGCGGAGTGACGAACGCGAACGGTCGCGCAAAACCCAGCCGCGCCAGCCGACTGCGGCGGATGTCGTCGATGGCGATGTCCACCAGAGCACCGGAGGACGGTTCGTAACAGCGCAGGGCGGCGCCCCCGATCTCGACCAGCAGCACCCAATGCCGCGGCAGCACCGCACCGATCAGCATCGCCACCGGCCAGCCCGCGGCCACCGCATCGCACACGTCGGCCAGTCGGTCGTCGCACCGGGCCGGTCGCCAGCGGTAGCGCACGCCGCGAGCGATGCTGTGCTCGGTCATCGCCCGCGCCACACCGGCCGGGGTGGCGCCCAGCGCGTGCGGCCACACCACGTTGATCGCGCGGTGCACCCGAGCCTGCTCGGCGTCGAACCACCGTTGCGGCTGCTCGGCGTGCAGCGGGGCGGCGTACTCGGCGTCGAGCAGTGCGCCCGCCATCACCGCCACGCTCGGCCCGCAACTCACGCCGTCACGCTGGCGCGGCCACCCGGACACATCCACTCGCTTCCGACGGTTTCGTTCGGTGTCGGTGCGGCAACTCCGTTCGCACCTATCCCTGCACACTGTGCCGCGCTTTTGCGGTTCGAGAAAGGATCGACATGGCGCTCGACGACGACGACATCACGACCTCCACCCCGGGCGGCGAAGGCACCGCCGACGGTGGCTCCAATCCCGAAGGCCACGACGGTGGTGCCGACGGCACAGCCGGCAGTGGCGGTGAGGGTCCCGCCGACGGCGGCTCGAACCCTGAGGGCCACGACGGCGGCGCCGACGGCACGGCCTGACCGCCCGTTCCATGCTGAGCCGCTGCAGTGCGGTCGACGCGCAGACGTTCGCCGACCAGTACTGGGGCCGTAGGCCGCTCCTCAGCAGAGCCGTCGACCTGCCCCGGGATTTCAGTGACCTGCTGTCTCCCGGGGCGGTCGACGAGTTGATTGCCGAGCGCGGCATCCGGGCGCCGTTCATCAGGTTGGCCCGCGACGGCGAGATCCTCGCCAAGGACTGCTACCTCGGACCAGCCGGGTTCGGCGCGGAGATCGCCGATCAGGTCGACTCGGCGAAGGTCCTCGCCGAGTTGGCCTCCGGCGCAACGGTGGTGCTGCAGGGTCTGCATCGGCTGTGGCCGCCGCTGATCGACTTCGTCCGCGACGCCGTCGATGATCTCGGCCATCCCGTACAGGCCAATGCCTACATCACGCCGCCGGGCAACCGCGGTTTCGACCCGCATTACGACGTGCACGACGTGTTCGTGCTGCAGATATCCGGACAGAAGCGCTGGGTGGTGCACGAGCCGGTGCACGCCCACCCGCTGCCGTCCCAGCCGTGGACCCAGCACCGGGCGGCGATCGACGAACGAGTGCGCGGCGAGCCGGTGATCGACACCGTGCTGAACGCCGGCGATGCGCTGTACCTGCCCAGAGGCTGGCTGCACGCGGCGCAGGCGCTCGACACCACGTCGATTCACCTCACCATCGGTGTCTCGGCCACCACCGGTCTCGATGTGGCGCGCGCCGTGCTCGACGAGCTGTCCAGCGTCGAGGCTTTCCGCCGGCCCCTGCCGATGGGTATCGCGGCCACCGACCACGACGAGACCGTCGCCACGGTCACCAAGGTGATGGCCGAGGTGGTGGCGGCCCTGCGGGACAACGCGGCAACGCTGAGTACCGGCGCTGCCGCGCGGCTGTCCGACCGATACGCCGAGCAGACCCGACCCATCGCGGTCCGGCCGTTGGCCACGCTATCCGCCGCCGCCGACGCTGATGCCGCCGTGTGCTGGCGCCGCGGCTTGGTGGCCGGCCTGGACAATTTCGACGGCCGGGCTGTGCTGAGGTTGCCCGACCGGACCATCACGTTCCCCGAGTCCTGCGCCGAGGCGCTGCGCGCGCTGCACCGCGGTGAGGTGGTGCGGGCCGCCGCCCTGCCGGGGCTCGACCCCGCGGACGGTGCGGTTCTGATCCGGCGCCTGCTCAAAGAAGCGGTCGTCGTCCCCTCTCCTGCGCGATGAGCAGAGCCGGGCGGGGCTGCAGCGACCAGTCGCTGGCCCGCAACGACCCGATGTACGGGACCGCGTCGGCCGGTACGTCGTGGCTGCTGCTCGAATTGGCCGGTGGCTGGGGACGTTCGGCCTTCCTGGACTCACCAGCCTGTATCGACCCGAAGCTGGGGCTGGCTGTCGTGCGGCGCGCGGAGGCAGCGGGCATGCGGATCGCGGCGATCCGCAAGCACGGCCGCCGGGAGGCCACACCACGGTGGCGCTGGTTCGTCGCGCAGTGCGCCGTCGGCAGCGAAACCCTGCACGGCGGCGAGGTCACCGATCCGCGCGAATACCTCGACATTGCGCTGGACGGTTCCGACGGGTCTGCCTCGACCGACCCGCTCGTCGCAGTCTGCGCCCACGGCCGCCACGACATGTGCTGCGCGGTGCGCGGCCGGTCCGCTGCCGCGGCGATCTCCGCGGCGTATCCCGAATTCGCTTGGGAATGCTCACATCTGGGTGGCGACCGGTTCGCGGCGACCATGCTCGTGCTGCCCGCGGGATTGTGTTACGGGCGGGTGGACCAGGCCGACGCGGCCGAACTGGTGAGCCGATACCTGGACGGCCGGCTGGACGACCGGTTCCTGCGCGGACGCACGTCGCTTCCCCACGCAGTCCAGGCCGCACAGCATTTCGCCCGCGAGGCGTTCGGCGACGACCGCATCGCCGCCTTCCCGCCGTTGAGTGTCGAACCGGGCGACGGCACCATTCGGGTGGTGCTCGACGCCAACCCCGACCCGGTCGAGGTGGTACTCAACGAGGAGCTCTCGGAGCCACTGCTGTCGCAATGCCACGCCACCGTGCCGGGCCGCGTTCGGGTCTACGCGCTGGCGTCGCTCACGACGGCGGGAAACCGCCCGTCGCCACCGGACCCCAGCGCTGCGGAGTGACCCGGATCAGGCACTTGCCCTGTTTGACCATCGCGGCCCGGTACTCGTCCCAATCCGAGTGCTCACCCGCGATCGCACGGAAGTAGTCGACCAGCGGTTCCACGGCGTCGGGCAGGTCGATCACCTCGGCGGGCCCGTCGATCTGCACGTAGGCGTCGTTGAACTCGTCGGAGAGCACCACCACACTCGCGCGCCCGGTGCGGCGGATGTTCACCGACTTGGCGCGACGCGGATAGCTGGCGATCACCAGACGGCCCTGTTCGTCGACCCCGCCGGTGACCGGGGAACTGTGCAGCGAGCCGTCGGCGCGGAAGGTGGTCAGCACCATGCGATGCCGGGGTCGGACGAACGCGAGCAGCTGATCGAGGTCCACGGAGTCGGCGGTGGCGATCTTGGGCGACATATTGCCCACTCTAGGCCCGAACCGGGCGACACCGGGCGTACGTTTGTCTTTCGACCTCAGGAGGACACCATGGGCACCATGCGGGCGGAACGCTTCTACGCCGACACCAAAACCGTTGTGCTGGAGGATGTCCCGATCCCCGAGCTGGGCGATGGTGAAGTTCTCGTCAAGGTGGCGTTCTGCGGTATCTGCCATTCCGACCTCAGCCTGATCAACGGCACTTTCCCCGCCCAGCGTCCGGTGGTGATCCAGGGACACGAGGCGTCCGGAACCATCGCCAAGATCGGGCGCGGCGTGACCGGCTGGTCCGAGGGTGACCGGGTGGTCGTCGCCGCGGGCCGGCCCTGCGGGCAGTGCGTGAACTGCCGGCGCGGGGACATGGCCACCTGTCTGCGGATGCAACTCATGGCGTTCGCCTACGACGGCGCCTGGGCGGAATACACCGTCGCGCAGGCCGCGGGGCTGACTCGCGTACCGGACAACGTGCCGCTGGAGCAGGCCGCGATCCTCGCCGACGCGGTGTCCACCCCGTTCGGTGCGGTGGTCAACACCGGCAAGGTGGTCATCGGCGAATCGGTCGGCGTGTGGGGCGTCGGCGGTGTCGGCACGCATATCGTCCAACTGGCGCGGCTGGTCGGAGCGGTTCCGATCGTCGCGGTCGATCTCAACCCCGCGGTCCGCGACCGCGCGCTGGAGCTCGGCGCCGATTACGCATTCGATTCGCGTGACCCGGATTTCGCCGACAAGCTGGCCGAGGTCACCGGCGGGCGCGGACTCGACGTCGCGTTCGACGCCGTCGGATTGAAGGTCACCTTCGAGCAGGCGCTGAACTCGCTGACCGGTGGCGGCCGGCTGGTAGGGGTCGGCATGAGCGCCGAGTCTCCGACCGTGGGGCCGACGTCGATGTTCGGTCTGACCCGGCGCCAGGTGCTCGGGCATCTCGGCTACCACAACAAGGACATCGAGACGCTGGCTCAACTGGTGTCCCGTGGCCGGTTGGATCTGTCGCGCTCGATCAGCCAGATCATCCCGCTCGAGGACATCGCCGACGGCATCCGCATTCTCGACGAGGCCGAAGGCAATCCGATCAGGGTTCTCGTACAACCGTGAGCGACTGCGCAATTGCCGATCGTCACCCCAGAGTCACGCTGGGCGTCGAAAGCGACTCTGGTGTGACGTTCGGTGTGATGGATCATGCCGAGTGCTGATCCGCCGTTCGATGCTCGGGAGCGGGCGGCGCTGTGCGATCTCTTCGAACGCCTCGGCCCGGACGCGCCCACCCTGCTCGACGGGTTCACGACCAAATTCCTCGCCGCTCACTTGCTGCTGCGCGAGCGCGACCCGATCGCCGCGCCCTGCCTGGTTCTGCCTGGGCCGCCTGCGCGGTTCGCCGAGCGGCGTACCGCGGCAATCGTGGACCATCGCGAGTTCGGCTGGCTGGTCGACCGGCTGCGGTCCGGTCCGCCCTTTGGCTTCTTCCGGCTGAGCTGGGTGCGCGACTTCCCCAGCCTCAACGAGTTCTTCGTCCATCACGAGGATGTCCGGCGCGCCAACGGCCTGGGCCCTCGGCAGGACCTGACCACCGACCTGCAGGCAGCGCTCTGGCGAAACGTCGAGCGCGGCAGTCGCTTCTTGAGCCGCCGGGTGCGCGGCTTCGGGGTGGACCTCGTGTGGGGCGCGCAACGTTGTCACGCCCGCACCGGCAATCCCGTCGTCGAGCTCAGCGGCGCACCCGGTGAGCTCCTGCTGTACCTGTTCGGCCGTCAGGACGCAGCACGCGTCGACGTCCTCGGGCCGCCGGATGCCGTCGCGGCAGTGCGGGGCACTCGTTTCGGGATGTGAGGACGGCGAGCTCTGGTGCGGGCGTGACGTTCGGCAGAAAGTGACGATGGTGGCTAGGCTGGCGTCTTGCGGAAGGAGCGCACATGTCCGCCGAAGCGCCGTCACCGGCCGCGCCGAAGGGCCAGCCCGGGCATATCCGGCTGACATCGCATCACGGCGCCGACGACGCCCTGCCGATCACCTGGGGCGCGGCCACCCCCGGCGAGCGCGGTCCGCTGATCGGCACCACCAGCACGCGCAGTCACCGCAACGTCGTTGGAACGCATAGCGGTTCCTACAGCGTGTATCGCGCGCTGGCAGTCGCGGCCGGTGCGTTGTCCCGGGACCATCGGGCGGACCTGACCAACACCGCGCCCACCGACAGCATCGGCCCGTATCCGCAGTGGAGCCGTCCCGAGGCGATCGTCAGCCTGGACCCGTGGGGTGCGATGGTGGCCGACGCGTTCGCCGCCGAACTGGCCGCGGGCCAAGACATCCGCCCGACCATCGCGGTGACCAAAGCTCACGTGATACTTCCGGAGATCGCCGACGCCATCGACAAGGGGCGGCTGGTTCCCGACGGCCGGTTCTTGCTGCCTGGCGGCGCGGCGCTGGTGACCAAGGCCGCGATCGAGCCGGTCTGGTATCTGCCCGGCGTCGCCGAGCGTTTCGGGTGCAGCGAGGCACACCTTCGCCGAGTCCTGTTCGAAGAGACCGGCGGTATGTACCCCGAGCTGGTCACCCGCAGCGATCTCGAGGTCTTCCTTCCCCCATCGGCGGGCAGACCCTTTACATCTTCGGCAACCCCCACGATCTCGCCGACCCGTCGGTGGAATTGACGGCCCGGGTTCACGACGAATGCAACGGCTCTGACGTCTTCGGCTCCGACATCTGCACCTGCCGGCCATATCTGACGCACGCGATCGAGGAATGCATCCTCGGCGCCCAGCGCGGCGGCGTCGGGCTGGTCGCCTACTCCCGCAAGGAAGGCCGCGCGCTCGGCGAGGTGACCAAGTTCCTGGTCTACAACGCCCGCAAGCGACAGGAGGGCGGCGACACCGCCGAGGCATATTTTGCCCGCACCGAATGCGTTGCGGGAGTTCAGGATATGCGGTTCCAGGAGTTGATGCCCGACGTGCTGCACTGGCTGGGCATCCAGAAGATCCACCGCCTGGTGTCGATGAGCAACATGAAGTACGACGCGATCGTCGGCTCCGGGATCGAGGTCGGCGAGCGGGTCAACATCCCCGACGAGCTGATCCCGGCCGACGCCCGGGTGGAGATCGACGCCAAGATGGCCGCAGGCTATTTCACACCCGGCCCGGTCCCCGACGCCACCGAGTTGAAGAAGGCCAAGGGCCGCGGGCTGGAGCACTGATGGCCGCCGCCATCGAGGTCGGCGTCGACAGCCCGGCGGGCGCCGCCGCGGCACTGCGCAGCACTCGCGCCATCCGTGAGCGGGCCGGATTGTTGACCGACCGGGCCCGCGCCGGCGACTCGCGGTGGTTCACCGTGCACGACGACGCACTCGACGCGGCCGCCGAGCTGGTCGCCGACATCACCCGACGGAACTATCCGGATCTGCAGGTCCCGTTCCATAGCAGGTGGCGCCATTTCGAGGCTGGCGGCGTCGATCGCAGGGCCGGGCTACTCAGCAGAGCCGACGCCACCGCACTGGTCGACCTCACCGTCGTGAGCGTGCTCCTCGACGCCGGCGCCGGCCCGTCCTGGTCCTACGTCGAACCGGGGACGGCGCTGCGGCTGACCCGCTCAGAAGGCCTGGGGGTGGCCAGCTTTCACGCCTTCACCGCAGGACTGTTCTCCTCCGACCCGCACGACCCGCTGCGGGTCGACGCCGCCGGGCTGGCCGCGCTCACCGAGCAGCGGCTGGCCCAGGCCTTTCAGGTCGACGGCACGAACCCGCTCGTCGGGCTCGACGGCCGGGTGGCGATCCTGCATCGGCTGAGTGCGGTCACCGCCGCGGACCCGGAGACCTTCGGCGCCGTGGGCCGGCCCGGCGGATTACTCGACGCGGTGGGCGGGAGATCGGCACGCGCGTCCGACCTGCTGTCCACGGTCCTGAACTCGCTGGCGCCAATCTGGCCGGGCGGCAGCATGATCGGTGACCAACCGCTCGGGGACTGCTGGCGGCATTCGGCGCTGGAAGGTCCGGGTCTGACGGCGGGCTGGATGCCGTTTCACAAACTCTCGCAGTGGCTCACGTACTCGTTGCTCGAGCCGTTTGACTGGTCCGGGGTCGCGGTGACCGACCTCGACGAGCTGACCGGACTGCCCGAATATCGCAATGGTGGACTGCTGCTGGACACCGGCGTTCTCCGGTTGCGCGACAGCGCGGATTCGGTTCGAAGTGTCAGCGTCGCCGACGAATTGGTGGTCGAGTGGCGCGCGCTGACCGTCATGCTGCTCGACGAGCTCGCTCCCCTGGTCCGCCGGCGGCTCGGCGTCGACGCCGAGCAGATGCCGCTGGCCCGAGTGTTGGAGGGCGGCACCTGGGCGGCGGGCAGGGCACTCGCGCAGCAACTGCGCGGCGGCCTCCCACCGCTGTCCATCGTCAGCGATGGCACAGTGTTCTGATGCGCGACGTCCACGTCATCGACCATCCGCTGGTGCAGCACAAGCTGACCCTGATGCGGCGCAAGGTCACGTCTACCAACACGTTCCGCAGGCTGGCCAACGAGATGGCCACGCTGCTGGCCTACGAGGTGCTGCGTGACACCCCGACCAACGAGATCGCGGTGGAAACCCCGCTGGAGACCACCACCGGCACTGTCATCGACGGCAAGAAGCTGGTGTTCGTTGCCATCCTGCGGGCCGGCACCGGCATCCTCGACGGGATGCTGACCGTCGTGCCCGGCGCCCGCATCGGACACATCGGGTTGTACCGGGATCCGAAAACCCGCGTCGCCGTGGAGTACTACTTCAAGATGCCCAGCGACCTACACGAGCGCGAGGTCGTCGTGGTCGACCCGATGCTGGCCACCGGCAACTCGGCGGTGGCGGCGGTGGACCGCCTCAAGGAGTTCCGGCCCCGGTCCATCAAATTCGTCTGCCTGCTCACCTGCCCCGAAGGGATCGCCGTCATGCACGACGCCCATCCGGAGGTGCCGATCTACACCGCCGCGGTGGACCGCGGACTCGACGAGCAGGGCTACATCGTGCCCGGCCTGGGCGACGCCGGGGATCGGCTGTTCGGCACGAAATAGGCTCCGCCGCAGTGCTTCTCCGGTCTGGATACCCGTTGGGCGCCCGCTATCCGGCGTAGTTCATGGTGGTCATCATCCCGGCTGCCATGTGATACGCGTTGTGACAGTGCAGCATCCAGTCGCCGGGGTTGTCCGCGATCATCCGCACCGCCACCGTCTGCATCGGTTTGACGATCACGGTGTCCTTCCGCGGTCCCGCGCTGCCATCAGGCTTGAGCACCTGGAAGGTGTGGCCGTGCAGGTGCATCGGATGCCACATCATGGTTCCGTTGACGAACGTCAACGTCACGTTCTGGCCCTGACGGACCACCAGCGGAACCGTCTGGTCGTAGGGCCGGGCGTTGATCATCCAGTCGTACCGCATCATCATGCCCGACAGCCGAACTTGCAACGTGTGGTCGCTGCCGGCCGGCAACTGGACTTCCGGTGCGGCAGTGAAGGTGTCGACCGTTCCGACCCGGCCGGTGAGTTGCGGGGGCCGGAACGCGGCGTCCGGCGCGGTACCACCGCCGGTCGACAACAGCGCGCGTGCGACAGCGTTCTTACCCTCCGCGGCGGCAACGAGAGGAAACACTCCGTCACCCGCGGTCACGATGACGTCGTAACGTTCGCCCATACCCACCAGGAGCGCATCGACATCCTCCGGCCGGACCGGGAATCCGTCGGTGTGGGTGACGGTCATGCGATGCCCGTTCAGCGCGACCCGGAACGCGGTATCGGCGGCGGCATTGATGATCCGGATGCGAATGCGGTTCCCGGGTTTCGCGGTGAATGTCGTCGCAGCCGACGGGATGCGGCCGTTGATGATGTAGTACGGGTAGCTGACATCGCCTGCGTCACCGCCGAGCAGGTCACTGGTTCCCACACCGCCGACGCCGGGAACGCCCGGCATCGATCCCATACCGCCCATGCCCGGCATCTGTCCCATGCCGCCCATCCCTGGCATCTGCATCTGCCCCATGCCGCCCATCGACTGCAGGCCCTTGAAGATCTGCTCAGGGCTGGTTCCGACACCGGATGTCCAGTCGTCGAGCATCACGATCCACTCGGCGTCGTAACGTCCCGGCTCCGCCGGATCATCCACGATGACCGGCACGTACAAGCCGAAGTCAGTGTCAAGCCCGGTGTGCGGGTGCGCCCAATACGTTCCCGAATGAGGGGAGCTGAACCGATAGGTGAAGCCCGTGGCGGGTGCGATGTTCGGACTGGCCGGGCTGGCACCGTCCATGTCGTTGCGCAAGGCGATCCCGTGCCAGTGCACCGAGGTCGGGTGATCGAGGCCGTTGTCGACGGTGACCGCGATGTCGTCACCGATGTTGGCTCTGATCAGCGGCCCCGGGACCTGACCGTTGTAGGCCAGTGTGCGTGCTCTGGTCCCGCCGAGGTCGATGTCGGCAGACCCCGGGGTCAAACGCGCGGTGACTGTCCTGCCGGTGTGCGGCCGGGCCGCCTCCGCTGCGGCGATCGCGCTCGGCGACGTGGAGCCGCCGGTGGCCCCGGGGTTGGTCGACCGACCGCAGGCCACCAACGCCGCGCCGCAGAGGACTCCCGCCGCCAGAAAGCCGCGCCGGGTGAGCGCGTGTCGACTCATCACCAATCCTGTCTTCTCGAGGGTTCGTCTCCCAGACTGCGGCGGCCCCACAGCGGGTTCGGTGTTGGTTCTGTGAAGATTCGCTCAAGACCCGATCCCGTGGCGCCGGCGCGGCACGATGAAGACATGAATCTCTCCTCGCAGGCATCGCCGCGCGTGCCGGGGGCCGTGCTCAGCGGATTCGGCATGCGCCGCCGACTGCTGCTGGCGCAAACTCTGGTCCTCCTCGCCGGCGGGTTGACCACGTGGGTCGTCGCATCAGTGGTGGGGCCACCGTTGTTCCGTGAGCACCTGCACATGGCCGGCGTCGCTCACGATTCCAACGAGCAGTACCACGCCGAGCAGGCCTACCAGCACGCGACCGCGCTCTCCATTGGGGTCGCAATCACAGTGGCGGCTCTCACCGCACTGATCGCCACCGCGTACCTGAGCCGGCGGCTGCAGCATTCCGTCGCCGAGGTCTCGGCAGCCGCCTCGGCGGTGGCCGAGGGCCGCTACGACATTCGTGTTGCACCGCCTCGGCTTGGTCGTGAATTCGACGAGATGGCAACAGCTTTCAACAAGATGGCGGATCGGCTGCAAGCTGTGGAATCAAGCCGGCGCCAGCTGTTCGGCGATCTCGCCCACGAGATCCGGACACCGGTCGCCGTGCTGGAGGCCTATCTGGAAGCCGTGGAGGACGGCGTGAAAGTCCTGGACCAGCCGACCATCGCGATGTTGCGGGAGCAGACCGGCCGCTTGGTGCGCTTCTCGGCCGATGCCGCCGCGCTGGCCCAGGCCGAAGAAGCTCATGCCACGATCACCCCGGCATGGGTCGAGGCCGACGAGGTCGCCCGGTCCGTCAGCGCCGCTCTGGCCGACCGCTACGCCGCGAAGAATGTCACGCTGAGCATTCAGGTGAGTGAGGGGACCCGGTTCTGGGCCGACCGTCAACGCCTGACGCAGGTGTTGAACAACCTGCTGGACAACGCATTACGTCATACCGCGCCCGGCGGTCACGTTCGACTCACCGCGGGGCACCTGGGCAACGAGGTCGTCTTCACGGTGAGCGACGACGGCGAGGGCGTTGCGGCAGAGCACCTTCCGCATGTTTTCGAGCGCTTCTACCGCACCGACTCGGCGCGCAACCGCGACCGCGGTGGCTCCGGTATCGGCCTCGCCATCGCCAAGGCATTGACCGAGGCGCACGGCGGGACCATCACCGCGACCAGCCCCGGCCCCGGGGCCGGCACCACCTTCACGGTGACGGTGCCCAGCCAGCCGGTAGCCGGAGCTCGCCGCGGCAATCAACGCGAATACGCGTGACCTTCTGCTCCGACTACAGGGAGCTCAGAATCTGGTTCATGGTGTCGATCTCTTTTTGCTGGCTGGTGGCGATCGACTTGGCGAGGGCGATGGCGTCGGCGAATTGGCCACCCTTGATCTCGTTCTGCGCCATGGTGATTGCGCCCTGGTGATGCTTGATCATCTGGGTCAGGTACAGCTTGCCGGCCGCGACGCCTTGGGCGTTCTGGAGTGCCTGCATATCGGCCGGTGACATCATCCCGTCCATGCCTGGCATGTCATCCATTCCGGGCATATCCGACCCGTGCATGCCGCCGTGGTCTGACGGCGCGCCGCTACTCGTCCCGTTCATTCCCGGCATGTTGTCCATCCCCGGCATGCCGGACATCCCCCACTGATTCAGCCAGCCCTGCATCGTGTCGATCTCTGGGCCCTGCGCCGCTTTGATCTGCTTGGCCAGGTCCACCACCCGCGCATCGATACCCTGCTTGGCCAGGATCACGTCGCTCATCTCGATCGCCTGCCGATGATGCGGAATCATCATGCGGGCGAACATCATGTCGGCCTGATTGTGCGCGGCTGCCGGTACCGCGGTCGAACTCTGGGCAGTGGACGGCGCCGACGACGCCACCACATCCTTGGTGCCCGAGTTGCTACACGCGCCGATGACGGCGACCGCGGCCAACGCGGCCACCCCGGTCACCACAGTCCTCGCTTTGTTCACAACACATCCCTTTCGTCGCGTCGGATCGGTCGATCCCCACCCACCTTCGCCAGGCTCCGGTAGGAGTGCCGTAGTGGTTCTGTGAAGATTCGATAAAGAACCCGGTCCGCGAGGGCACAGAGCCGTACCTGCTGTGCGAGATGCGGTCAGTCGTGGTGATCGTGCTGGTGCGCGTCGGCGCTCGACGGAGGATGATCGCCGCCCGTGCCCAGCTTCATGTCCGTGACCGGTCGGCCCGGCTCGGGGGCCACCGGCGCCGAGCCGTGATCAGTGCCCGCATGTGCCTCGTGCGACGGGTCGCGGCCGGCCTCGGCGCCGACCGGCGCGCCATGGTGATGCTGATGGCCCTGGAGGCTGGAAGCCAGGCCGGCGGTGACAGCGAGCGCCATCACGGTGTTGGCGCCCACAAGTACCAGCGTCCGCCCGAGTCCCGACAAGGCGTGCGCCCGATAGCGCCGCAGCAACACCCACGCGGCACCCATGACGACGTAGCACTGCAGGAGAAGAACACAGATGCCTGCCGCTTCCACGGCCTCCGCCGCACCTGCGTTGGGACCGAACGGCGCACCCGCAGTCCTGGAAACCACCCATAGGGCGGCGGACCCGACGTTGGCGGCGATGCCGGCCGCCAATAGCAGCCGCGTGGGTCGTGACCAGGCGAGAAATCCCCACGCGAGCTGGAACACCGCGATCGACGCGAAAAACACCCCTGCGGGCACCCAGTCTTTCCAGTGCATCGGCGCGACGGCGAAGTGGATGACCGCAGCACCGATCGACGCCACCGCCGCGCATCGAGCGGCTAGTCGGTTATCGGTCTTTGTCGGGTCGTTCGCGGCCACGCGTCGACGCTGACACAGCAGTTGTGCCGAGGCGAGCAGCGTCGGATAACAGTCAGATGCCGGATCGGCTACGGCGCTCGCAGCGTCCTTTCAGCCAACCGTCAGCCGCAGATGGGTCAATGGGCGTTGTGACAACGACGTTTCCGGCCGAAGCACCGCAGGATTCCGCCGAAGTCGCCCCCGCGGTGACCCGCCCGTCGCGATCAGACCGCATCGGGCTGGTGGTACTGCTCGTCGCGACCACGGTCATGTACCTGTGGAACATCACCGTCAACGGGATGGGCAACCAGTTCTACGCCGGCGCCGCTCAGGCCGGCTCCAAGAACTGGGAGGCGCTGCTGTTCGGCTCGCTCGATTCGGCCAACTTCATCACCGTCGACAAACCCCCGGTGTCGCAGTGGGTGATGGGCTTGTCCGGTCAACTGTTCGGCTTCAGCAGTGCCAGCATGCTGATCCCCGAGGCGTTGATGGCCGTGGCGACGGTGTGGCTGCTCTACTCCGCGATCGCGCGCATCTGCGGCCCAAGGGCCGGACTACTGGCCGGCGCAGCGCTGGCGCTGACCCCGGTCGCGGCACTGATGTTCCGGTTCAACAACCCCGACGCGGCGATGGTGCTGCTGATGATGGCCGCGGCGTACTGCACGGTGCGGGCACTCGAGCGGGCCAGCGGCAAGTGGCTGGCCTGGGCGGGTGTGGCACTGGGTTTCGCGTTCCTGGCCAAGATGCTCGAAGGGCTGCTGGTCGTTCCGGCAGTCGGCCTGGTGTACCTGATCGCCGCCCCCACGACCGTCCGCACGCGGATCCTGCACCTGCTCGGTGCGATGGCGGCGTTCCTGGTGTCGGCGGGTTGGTTCGTCGTCCTCACCCTGGTGTGGCCGGCATCGTCACGGCCCTACATCGCCGGCTCGACCGACAACAGTTTCATGGACCTGGTGTTGGGCTACAACGGTTTTGCCCGGGTGGCCGGGCAGAACCACATGAACTTCGGGCCGAGCGACCCGATCGGTAATTCGGTCGGTCAGCAGCTCCGTCACCTCGGGGGCTTCGGCGGCATGGACCAGAACGAAGGCGTCGGCCGGTTGTTCAACGGCGAGTTCGGTTTCGAGATCGGCTGGCTGGTTCCGGCGGCGCTGCTCGCATTCGTCCTCGTGCTCATCTCGCGAGGCCGCGCACCGCGCACGGACACGGTGCGGGCCGGTGCGCTGCTGTTCGGTGGGTGGCTGCTCGGCGACGGCCTGGTGTTGAGCTTCATGAAGAGCAACGTGCACCCGTACTACTGCTTGTCGCTGGCACCCGCGGTCGCCGGCATCGCCGCGATCGGTGCCCACGAGATGTGGGTTCACCGCCAATCCCGTTTCGGCCGTGTTGGACTGACCGCGCTGCTGGCGGTGACCGGCATCTGGAGTTGGTGGGTGCTGGGCCGCAACGATGATTGGATGCCTGCCCTCCGGTGGATCATCCTGATCGGCACGGTGCTCGCCGCGGCCGCCCTCGTGCTGTCGGCGTCGCGTCGGCGCCAGGTCGCGGTGGGCGCGGCCGTACTCGGTGTGACGGCAGTCTTGGCCGGCCCGACGGCGTACGCGGTGGCCACCCTGAACGTCGCACATCGTGGCGGCGGGCCGACCGTCGGACCCGCGCGTCCGGAGCCTGCGTTCGCCCGCGCCTTCGGTCAGCCCAACGACAATCCCGAACTGGACGCCCTGTTGCGTCGCGCCAAGACGAAGTGGTCGGCCGCCACGGTCGGCTCCTCGACGGCGGCTGGCCTCGAATTGTCCTCCGGCACAGCCGTCATGGCCATTGGTGGGTTCACCGGTGCCGATCCGGTGCCAAGCCTCGGCCAGTTCAAGTGCGACGTGTCGGACGGCCAGGTGACGTACTACATCGTTCAGCGAGACTGGCGGGGCAAGCCAGGCGGATGGCCCGACAATCGCAATCACAGCGGCATCACCGACTGGGTGACCGCGACGTTCGCGAGCACCCAGGTCGGCGATACCGATGTCTTCGACCTCACCAGGCCCAAGTGATCAGGCCGCCTCGACCAGCGCGGCATCCTCGCTGCGCTGGCGGGTGGGCAGTGCCAGCTTGACGATCTTGCGCACCACGGTGGCGAACTGCTTGGGCAGCGGGCCCGCGTTGTAGGGGATGCCGTAGCGCTCGCACACCTCGCGGACGTGCGGGGCCATCTCGGCGTACCGGCGCGCGGGCACATCCGGGAACAGATGGTGCTCGATCTGGTGGGACAGGTTGCCCGACAGCAGGTGGAACAACTTGCCGCCGGTCAGGTTGGCCGAGCCGAGGACCTGCCGGAAGTACCACTGGCCCCGCGACTCGTTGCGAGTCTCTTCGACCGTGAATTCCTGTGTGCCGTCCGGGAAGTGGCCACAGAAGATGATCATGTACGACCACACGTTGCGGATCAGGTTGGCGGTCAGGTTGCCGGTGAACACGAACGGCGCCATCGGCCCGGCCAGCAGCGGGAAGGCCACGTAGTCCTTGAGCAGCTGGCGACGGGTCTTGGCCCAGATTTCACTGGCGATCTCGCGCTTGTCCGCGATCGAGATCTCGCCGGAACGGATGCGGTCGGCCTCCAGCTCGTGCAGCGCGACGCCGTACTGGAAGAGCACCATCAGCAGGAAGGCGTACACCGGATTGCCCAGGAAGTAGGGGCGCCACGGCTGATCCGGGCTCATCCGCAGGATGCCGTAGCCGATGTCGCGGTCCATGCCGACGATGTTGGTGAAGGTGTGGTGGGAGTAGTTGTGCGAGTGCCGCCACTGGTCGGCCGGGCACGCGGTGTCCCACTCGAAGGTGCGGCCGCGCAGCGCCGGGTCCCCGGTCCACTCGTACTGCCCGTGCATGACGTTGTGGCCGATCTCCATGTTGTCCAAGATCTTCGAGATCCCGAGCAGAGCGGTGCCGGCCAGCCAGGCCGGCGGGAAGATGCCAGCCATCAGCAGCGCGCGGCCGCCGATCTCCATGGCGCGCTGGGCCTTGATGACCCGGCGGATGTAGTCGACGTCGGTCTGGCCGAGGTCGGCGATCACCCGTTCCTTGATGGCGTCGAGTTCACGGCCGAACTCGTCGGCCTGCTCGCGGGTCAGTGTGATGTGTTGCTGGTTCATGGTCGTCCCTTTCTGCTCAGAGCGCGATCTCGACGTCACCGACAGGTACGGACACGCAGATCTGCACGTCCTCTTCGTCGGCGGTGGAGACCGCTCCGGTGGTCAGGTTGCGCACGGCGCCGCGATGCTTGCGGCGAGTGCAGGTGTGGCAGATGCCCATTCGGCATCCACTTGTCGGATTCAGTCCGGCGTCCTCGGCCTGGTCCAGGAGGGGACGTCCGTCGTCCTGCGCGTCGATACCGCTGTCCCGGAAGCTGATTCGGCCACCCGATGGCGCGTCGGGCACGACGAAGGGCACCGGGACGAAGCTCTCCGAGAACGCGTTCGGGCAGTGTTCACGCACCGCCTCGACCAGTGCGGGCGGCCCGCACACGTAGACGGCGTCGGCATCGGGCATCGCGACCTGGAGGTGCTCGGGGCCGAAGCGGCCGTCGAGCTCGCCGCCCGGCGCGCGGGTGTAGCCGTGCAGCACCCGGACACCGGTCGCGGCCAGTTCGGCTCGGTAGCAGGCCTCGGCCGGCGTGCGGGCGTAGTGGACGAAGGCGACCTCGCCGTCGAAGCCCTCCGCCTGCAGGGTGCGCAGCATGGACATCACCGGGGTGATGCCGCTGCCGCCGGAGACGAACAGGATGCGGCGGGGCCTCGCCTCGGGGAGCACGAAGTCGCCGGCCGGGTCGGACAGATCGACCACCATGCCGGGGCGGGCATGTCGGTAGAGGTGGTTGGACACCAGGCCGCCGTCGTGGGATCCGATCGTCAATTCGATCAGCGGGGACCCCTCGGCGCTGGCCGGTGAGTAGCAGCGGGTGTGGCGACGGCCGTCGATCTCCACCGTCAGGTTCAGGTGCTGGCCGGCGCGGTAGCCGGTGACAGCCGAGTTGGGGTCGAGGAGCAGGGTGACGCTGCGCGGCGTGGAGCGGCGTACGTCGACCACCCGGGCCCGGGCGTCGGTGGTCCAAGTCGGGTCCACCAGCTCGGTGTACCGGTCCACGCCATGCGGGCCGGTGAGCAGATCGACCAGCGGCGAGCGGAGCACCTTCTCGGTCAAAGTTTGAGTGAACATGTGTACACTCTGAGTCGTGAAAGTGCACGTCGTCAAGGGATCGGACCAGTCTGTGGTAGGGTTCACACCAGTGAACAGTCGTACGCCCACCTCACGTCGCGAGCGTTCAGGGAAGTCACGCTCCCGCGAAACACCATCGCGAGAAGAGCGCAAAGAGGCCACCCGCCGGGCCATCATCGCGGCCGCGCTGAAGCTCCTCGACGAGCGCAGCTTCAGCGGCCTGAGCCTGCGTGAAGTCACCCGCGAGGCCGGGATCGTGCCTGCCGCGTTCTATCGCCACTTCGAGTCGATGGACGCCCTCGGTCTGGTGCTCATCGACGAGTCGTTCCGCACCCTGCGCGAGATGTTGCGCAGCGCCCGCGCGGGCAAGCTGGACCCGAACCGCGTCATCGAGTCGACGGTCGACATCCTGGTCGCCGGGGTGGCCGAGCAGCGCGAGCACTGGCGGTTCATCGGTCGCGAACGCTCCAGTGGTGTGACGGTGCTGCGGTACGCGATCCGCACCGAGATCCGGCTGATCACCTCAGAGCTGGCCACCGACCTCGCGCGGTTCCCCGGGCTAAACGAGTGGAGCACCGAGGACCTCAACATCCTGGCCAGCCTGTTCGTGAACTCGATGATCATCATCGCCGAGGCCATCGAGGACGCCCACGATGCTGCCGCGCTGGACGAGATCAAGCGCACCGCGGTCAAGCAGCTGCGGATGATCACGATCGGCGTCAATGCCTGGGAGCCCGCACCGGTCGTCGACGACGAGGACGAGCCGGCCGAGTAGAGCGGCCGCCGGCCAAAACCGGGTACACCACCCCTCATGGCCAAGCCCGCAGTGCTCTTCGACATCGACGGCACCCTCGTCGACTCGAATTACCTTCACGTTCACGCCTGGCAGCAGGCCTTCCACGAGGTCGGCCTGCCGGTCCAGGCCTGGCACGTCCACCGCTCGATCGGTATGGACGGGTCCACCTTGGTCGAGGAGCTGTCCGACGGCGCCGACGACGATGTGCAGAAGCGGCTCAAGGACTTCCACACCCGCTATTACGAGGCCAGCGCCGATCTGCTGACCGCGCTGCCCGGGGCTCGCGAACTGCTGCAGCGGGTTGCCGACCTGGGCCTGCAGGTGGTGCTGGCGACCTCGGCGCCGGAGAACGAACTGGCCATGCTGCGCAAGACGCTCGACTGCGACGAGCTCGTGTCGGCCATCACCTCGTCCGAAGACGTCGAGGAGGCCAAGCCCCGGCCGGACATCGTCAACGTCGCACTGGAGAAGGCTGGGGTGTCCGCGCAGCAGGCGGTGTTCATCGGAGACACCGTCTGGGACGTCGAGGCCAGCGCCCGCGCCGGTGTGCCGTGCATCGCGGTGCTGTCCGGCGGCGTAGGCCGGGGTGAACTCGAAAAGGCCGGTGCCGCAGCCATATTCGACGACGCGCAAGAGCTGCTCGACAAGCTCGACGGTTCACCGATCGCCGCACTGCTCTGAGGTGGGTTTTGCTCTATCCACGGCCGGGTAGATGACTGCCGATGACCCGGGCGGTGCAACAGCCGAGACGGGCCACTGCATTACGTCCGGGACACGAGAGGCAGGCCGGCACATGAGCGGCGAGGAATCCCTGAGCCGTCGGCCCGAGGGCGTCGACGACGACACCGTCGAGGCGGTCGGATCGCTGTCCGAGGCGCTGGAGTATGTGGAGCGCGCCCGCGGCCACTTGTACTCCTTCCACCAGCTCATGGGCCACGCCGACCTGCTGCTCGGCGAGGCCTGCGACAAGCTGCGCGATGCCGGTCACGCGGACATCGCCGACCGCCTGACCGAGGACATGGTCGGCCGCAATGTGCTCCATGGCCGCTGGACCTTCCAGGTCGTCGAAGAGTTCGACGACGACTACTGGTCAGTGCTGCGCGAACATGAGCGTCGTGTGCGTGATCAGCTGATGGACGGGCGTCGCCACGTGTTCGAAGCCGAGATGAAGGAGCGGCGCCGGACCAGCGGCCGGCCCGGTCACGAAGCAACTCCGTGACGTCAATTGTCACCCCTGTCACAAACCTGTTCTGACTGATTTGGCGCGACCCATTCCGGGGTACCCGCCACAGTCCACCCCGCCTATCTAGGGAGTCCCACGTGACCAACGCTGCAACTGAGGTATGGCCCGGTAAGGCCTACCCCTTGGGCGCCTCCTACGACGGGTCGGGCACCAACTTTGCCCTGTTCTCCGAAGTGGCCGAGCGGGTGGAGCTGTGCCTGTTCGATGAGGATGGCATCGAGACGCGTATCGCCCTGCCCGAAGTGGACGGATTCGTTTGGCACGGGTTCCTGCCGGGCATCGAGCCCGGCCAGCGCTACGGCTACCGGGTGCACGGCCCGCACGATCCCGCCGAAGGGCACCGCTGCAACCCCAACAAGCTGCTACTGGACCCGTACGCCAAGGCCATCGACGGCCATTTCGACTGGAACCAGTCGCTGTTCGGCTACAACTTCGGTGAACCCGACAGCCGCAACGACGACGACTCGGCGGCGAGCATGCCCAAATCGGTCGTCATCAACCCGTACTTCGACTGGGGCGTCGACCGTCCCCCGCAGCGGGAGTACGCCGACAGCGTCATCTACGAGGCGCACGTCAAAGGCCTGACGCAAACCCACCCCGACATCCCGGACGCCATTCGCGGGACGTACTCGGCGATCTCGCACCCGGCGATCATCGACCACCTGAAGGCGATCGGCGCCACGGCCATCGAGTTGATGCCGGTGCACCACTTCGCCAACGACTCCACCCTGATCGACAAAGGCCTGTCGAACTACTGGGGCTACAACACAATTGGGTTCTTCGCCCCAGACAGCAAGTACTCGGCCAGTTCGACGCCGGGCGGTCAGGTGCAGGAGTTCAAGGCGATGGTGCGTGCGCTGCACGAAGCCGGCATCGAGGTGATACTCGACGTGGTCTACAACCACACCGCCGAGGGCAACCACATGGGGCCGACCCTGTCCTTCCGCGGCATCGACAACGCCGCCTACTATCGGCTCGTCGATGACGACAAGCAGTACTACATGGACTACACGGGCACCGGCAACAGCCTCAACGTCGGGCACCCGCACTCGCTTCAGCTGATCATGGACTCGCTGCGGTACTGGGTGACCGAGATGCACGTGGACGGCTTCCGCTTCGACCTCGCCTCCACGCTGGCGCGTGAGTTCTACGACGTGGACCGCCTGAGCGCGTTCTTCGAACTCGTGCAACAAGATCCGACCGTCAGCCAGGTGAAGCTGATCGCCGAGCCGTGGGACGTCGGCCCCGGCGGTTATCAGGTGGGCAACTTCCCGCCGCAGTGGACGGAGTGGAACGGAAAATTCCGCGACACCGTCCGCGACTTCTGGCGCGGTGAAGATGCCAGCCTCGGCGAGTTCGCCTCCCGGCTGACCGGCTCAGCGGATCTCTACGAGCACACCGCCCGCCGCCCGGTCGCCTCGATCAACTTCGTCACTGCCCACGACGGCTTCACGTTGCGAGACCTGGTGTCCTACAACGAGAAGCACAACGAGGCCAACGGCGAGGACAACAACGACGGCGAGAGCAACAACAGCTCGTGGAACTGCGGCGTCGAGGGCCCGACCGACGACCCGGAGATCAACGAGCTGCGGAATCGTCAGCAGCGCAACCTGATTGCCACGACCATTCTGTCGCAGGGCGTCCCGATGATCTGCCACGGCGACGAGCTCGGCCGCACCCAGGGCGGCAACAACAACGGTTACTGCCAGGACAACGAGATCACCTGGATCGACTGGGACTCGACCAACGACGAACTGCTCGAGTTCGTCGCGTCGGTGTCAGCGCTGCGCGCCGCCCATCCGGTGTTCCGCCGGCGGCGGTTCTTCAACGGCCGACCGGTGCGACGCCGGGGCAGCGAAGGCCTTCCGGACATCTCCTGGTTCCGCCCGGACGGTTCGGAAATGAACGACGAGGATTGGGACTCCGGCTTCGGCAAGTCGGTGGCCGTGTATCTCAACGGCCACGGCATACCCGATCTGGATACCCGCGGGCAGCGCGTCTCCGACGACTCGTTCGTCCTGTGCTTCAACGCCCATCACGAACCGATCGAATTCGTGCTGCCGCCTGGCGAGTTTGGTAAGGCTTGGCAACCTGTTGTCGATACGTCGTCCGGGGCCGGCGAGATCGACGAAGCGGCGGCCGTGAAAGCGTCCACACCGGTGCGAGTCGAGTCCCGTTCCATGGTGGTGCTGCGCGCAACGGAGTAGGAAAAGCGTACGGACCATGGCCGATCCCCTCCCCTCCGGGGGACCGCCATGGTCCGTGGCACCGCTGGCCCGATTATCACAATGGGGAACGCCGGATGCGCAGTTTTCACCAACTTGAATTCAAGATTTTCCGGGACTCAGCAAACGTTCAGGCGAGATCGCCGCAGATGTCAATTCTGCTTAACGTGAAGCGGTTACACCTGCCGGCGTGGGGCGGTCAGATCGCGGGCGCCGTCATCGCGGTGCGCGCCACATCGGCCACAACGACGGGCCGCCCTCGGGCAGCGTGATCTCCCCGGTCACCTCGAAACCGAACCGTTGGTAGTACGGAACGTTGTCGGGATTGCTGGACTCGAGGTAGGCCGGGGCGTATTCGGCGTCGCAGCGATCCAGCCGCGAGCACATCAGCGCATGACCGAATCCGCCGCCGCGCACGCTGGGATCACTGCCGATGACACCCAGATACCAGTGCGGCTCCTCAGGATGATGCTCTTTCATCAGGTCCGTCACCGCCCGCCCGGCGGCCAGCCGGCCACGGAAGGCGCGCAGGACACCGGGCAGCATCGCCAGCTGCTCGCGCGGCGACTGCTGCCACCGGCCGGGCGGATCCCACAGCGCCGCCGCCGCGATCCCGTCGTCGGACACCGCCACCTCGGTGCCGCGACCGGCCATGAAGTGGTGGCGGGTCAGGGCGCTGAACATTCCGGGCAGTGCAGCCTTGCGCCGCTCGACGTCGGGTTGCACCCAGGCCATCACCGGGTCGTCTTGAAACGCCCGACCCAGGACCCGCGCCAAAGCCGGGATGTCAGCCTTGCGAGCGGGACGGACGTCGATGGGCACCACTGCAGGTTAGTCACCCAAATTAAGCGTGGCCTGGCGCTGAGACCACTCCCACAACCGAGCAGCCTGCTCGGGGTCGACCGCCCAGGGCGCGTACCCGCCCTCGACACCGTCGACCATCGCGTCGGCGACGTGGCAGTCCTCGAGATAGAGACCGCCCCGCCCGTCGAGTTCGGGGCTGGTGGCCGCCCACACCGTGGTCGCCGCTCCGTGTTCGACGTCGGTCACCTCGAGGTTGGCCAGCGTGCCGCCCGCACTGAAATCATCGCGGGTCATGTGCCGGGCCAGATCGGTGAACACCACCCCGGGATGCACGGCGAACGAATGCACGCCCCGCGGTCCCCAGCGCCGTTCCGATTCGACGGTGAACAGCACATTGGCGGTTTTGCTCTGTCCGTACGCCTGCCACTTGTCGTAGGCGCTCTCGTCGTCGTAGTTCGGGTCCTCCCAACGGATCCCGCCGAGCTGGTGTCCGCGGCTGCTGAGGTTGACGACGCGCGTGCCGTCCACGAAGCAGTCGGCCAGTCCGGTGGTGAACACGAAGTGGCCGAGATGGTTGGTGCCGAGCTGCATTTCGTAGCCCTGCACGGTGCGGGTCAGTGGCGGAGCCATCACCCCGGCGTTGTTGATGAGCACGTCGATGCGGTCGTGACGGGCGGCGATCGCCTCGGCCGCGGCGCGCGCCGAGCGGAGGTCGCCGAGTTCGAGGTGCACGGTTTCGCAGTCGATCACCGAGCGGGTCTTGTCCAGATCGCGTACCGCCGCGACGATCTCGGCGCCGGCGGACTGCATGGCGCGGGCGGTCTGCAACCCGAGCCCGGTCGAGGCCCCGGTGATGACGACGGTGCGGCCGGTCAGGTCGACGCCGGAGAGAACCTCGGCCGTGGTGGTCATGCGGGGTCTCCCGTCTCGCCGGCCGTGGACCGCCACACCGGGGGCCGGTTCTCCCGCCAGGCGGCCGGGCCCTCGGCCGCGTCCCGGCCGCCCATCAATTTCAGGTGCACCGTAGTCTCCTCGTCGGCCACCGCGTCGATGTCGGTCTCAGTCCACAGCAGCCGCTTGCTGTATGCCACCGAGGCCGGGTTGGCGGCCAGCGCCACGTCGCGGGCCAGCTCAAGCGCGGCGGGCAGCACCTCGCCCGCGGGCAGCGCCCGGCCGGCGATCCCGAGGGCGGCCGCCTCCCGGCCGGTGAACGTGCGGCCGGTGAGCAGGATGTCGGCAGCCACGGCCAGGCCGACGGCGCGTTTGAGGGTGGCATGCACCGCGCAGTCGCCGATCATGCCGCGGCGCACCTGCGGGATCGCGAGCTTGGCGTCCTCGGCGACCAGCCGGATGTCGCACTGCAGCGCCAAGGTCAGCCCGATGCCGATCGCGTGGCCGTTGATCGCCGCGATCACCAGCTTGCGCACCCGCCAGGCCGGCGGCTGGATGGGCGAGGCGCTGAAGCCCTGATCGGGGGCGTCGAACACCGCCGCGGCGGCTGTCATGTCGGCGCCGGCGCAGAACGCCCGGCCGGCACCGGTGACGACGACGACGCGGACGGCATCGTCGGCGTCGCACCGGCGATAGGCCTGGCCGAGCTGGCGGGCGGTGTCGGCGGAGAACGCGTTGAGCCGTTCCGGCCCGTCCAACGTGATCAGGGCGACGCCGGAGTCGTCGACGTCGAGGGCGACTGTCGTGGCGTCGTTGCTCACGCGGCGATCCTGACATACCCGCGCGATAGGCCCGCCAGGCGAGTCGTTCGCCACCGCTGCCGGGGACAAATGTCCCTCGCTACCGGTGACTGCGGACTGTGACCACGCCTGATGTCACCGGCATACCGTCGATCATCTGGGATACCACATGGGGTATCCGGGGACTGGAGGGGCTCACCAATCCGAGCATCGAAGTAGCGCGTCTGCGCGGCGGGTGTGCAGGTAGGTGAGCAGCGGCGGGGCGGCGACAGTCGCGGCGCAGGCGGCACGGGTGGCGACGGCGCGAGGGGTGCTGTCGGCACACCGGCAAAACGGTGGCCATGGGGGGCCTGCCGCCTCGACCGTGCACGCTGCCCCGTCGGCTCCGGCAGCGAGGCTCGCCCGCTGTCAGCCGAAGACCGTCGTGATGCCCAGTGCCGCCACACACGCCACGACCACGACGGTGGTGACGCCGTAGACGATCGTGCCGGCCCGGCGCATCGCGAACCGGCCCATGAGTTCGCGATCGCGGCCTAGGCCGATCATCGCGATCATCAGCGGAATCAACAGCACCGCGTTGAGCACCTGGGTGCCGATCAGGATCGGCACCAGCGGCGCATTGGGCGCCAGGACGATGACGGCGCCGACCACGGTGACGATGCCGTACGTCAGGTAGAACGTGCGGGCTTCGCGGTAGGGATCGTCGATCGCCGCCTCCACACCCGCGTATTCGCACACGGCGTAGGCCGTGGACAGCGGCAGGATGGAAGCGGCCAGGAACGCCGCGCCGATGAGTCCGACGGCGAACAATGTGCCCGCCGCCTCGCCGGCCAGCGGTTGCAGGGCGACCGCCGCGTCGGCGGCGTCGGTGATGCCCCGCCCGTCGCGGTGCAGGGTCGCTGCGCAGGCGACCACCACGAAGAACCCGATCACACCGGTCAGCACCGCGCCGGTGATCACATCCACCCGCTCCAGCGGAAGGTCGTCGGTACGAAGTTTCTTGTCGACGGCGTAGGACTGCATGAAGGACAACCCCCACGGCGCCAGCGTGGTGCCCAACGTGGCCGTCACGATCGCGATCGCCGGCCCGGTCATCGGCATCGTCGGCACGAACGTCCCGTGCAGTGCGGCCCCCAGTCGGGTTTGGCCAGAAAACCGGAGGCGACGTAGGCCAGGAACACCGTGGACAACGCCAGCAGCAGCCGTTCGACACGGTGGAAGCTGCCGCGCAGCACCAGCAGCGAGACGGCCACCGCCGCGGCGGGGACGCTGATGTATCGACTGATGCCGAAAAGCTCGAATCCGGCTGCGATACCGGCGAATTCGGCACAGGTGGTGCCCACGTTGGCGATCACCAGGGCCGCCAGGATGGCCGCGCCCACCCGGACGCCGTAGCGCTGCCGCACCAACCCGATCAACCCTTGACCGGTGACAACCCCCATCCTCGCGGCCAGGCTGTGGAAGACGATCAGCGCGACGGTGGACAGCAGCAGCACCCACAGCAGCTGGTAGCCGTGGTCGGCACCGAGCACCGAGTAGGTGGTGATGCCCGCCGGATCGTCGTCCGACAGCCCGGCCAGCAGTCCAGGCCCGAGGACGGCGAGCAGTGCGCCGATCCTGGTGGTGGTGCGACCCGCCGCGGTCATGACGTCACATTCCCGGCGTGCCGGCGCCGTGGCCACACCCGCGAGCGCAGGAAATGCCGGCCGGGGGCATGTCTGAGCCGCTCGCGCCACCGCCCTGCGTGTTCCTCGGACATGGCCGCCACGATCTCGGCTGAATGGGCGCCCGGCATCGCGCGCAGGACGCGTTCAGCCACCGACGGGTGCGCGGCGCGAACGACGTCGGCGGCTAGCTGGGGACCTTTGACCGCGAGTATCTCGGTGGCCGATTCGGTGTCGACCCGGCTGACCAGTGCGGCCAGACCGCGGGCGTCGAGATGGTGCACGGCCGAGCGTGGACAGGCGAGCTGGGCGGCGTGGCCGCGTTCGGAGGTCAGGTGCAGGTCAGCCCAGTCGACGATGTCGCGACCGACGCGCGCGCCGAGCGGTTCCAACCGCAGGCGCCGCAACACCGCGCCGAAACCGACCTCCACACCGACCAGTTCGAGGCGGTGGGCATCCGCTCGCGTCAGCACCACGTCGGCGACCCGGGCCAGCCGCTGCCCTACGACGTCGACGACCTGGGTGTCCAATACGTCTCGCACCAGCCGAATTTCGTCCTCATGCAGCTGAGAGTCGGCGTATTCGATGTCCTCGGCGATCGTGAGCCGGTCGCGCTCGAAGCTGATGACCTGGTCCCACGGCACCAGCAGCGGGACGTCGTGGCGGCGGGTGATCAGTAATCGCTCGACGACATGGCGTCCGGACGGCTGGCTGAGGCCGACGGTCAGGTCAGCCAGTCGGCCGATGACGCGGTCACCGGCCGCCCGCACGTCCTGACCGGTGATCCGGCTGAGCAACAGCACGGTGGAAGCATGCCTGATCCGGTGGGCCCGTGATCGCCGGTCATTGATTAATGCAGATGCATGAAGTTATGATCGCCGCGCCTTAACGCTGCCGATCTGAGGACGTCACCATGTGGGATTTCGAAACCGACCCCGAGTACCAAAAGAAGCTCGACTGGGTCGAGGAGTTCATGCAGGACAAGCTTGAGCCACTGGACTTCGCCCCGCTGGACCCCTACGAGAAGACCAACCCACAGGTGCTGCGGGTGCTGCGTCCGCTGCAACAGGAGGTGCGCGATCAGGGCCTGTGGGCGGCGCACCTGAGCCCGGAGCTCGGCGGCCAGGGCTACGGCCAGGTCAAGTTGGCGCTGCTCAACGAGATCGTCGGCCGCTCCCGTTGGGCGCCTTCGGTTTTCGGTTCGCAGGCACCGGACTCCGGCAACGCCGAGATCCTCGCGATGTTCGGCACCGAGGATCAGAAGAAGCGCTACCTGCAGCCGCTGCTCGACGGTGAGATCTCGTCGTGCTACTCGATGACCGAGCCGCACGGCGGTTCGGATCCCGGCCTGTTCACCACCCATGCCGAGCGCGACGGTGACGAGTGGGTCATCAACGGCGAGAAGTGGTTTTCCTCCAACGCCCGCAACGCGAGCTTCTTCATCGTCATGGTGGTGACCAATCCGGACGCCCGCACGCATCAGAAGATGTCGCTGTTCATCGTGCCGGCCGAGACCCCGGGCATCGAGATCATCCGCAACGTCGGCGTCGGCGGCGAGTCCGACGACCGCGCCGGCCACGGCTACATCCGCTACAACGACGTCCGGGTGCCTGCCGATCACGTGCTCGGCGGCGAGGGACAGGCATTCGCGATCGCGCAGACCCGGCTCGGCGGCGGTCGCGTACACCACGCGATGCGGACAATCGCGTTGGCCCGCAAGGCATTCGACATGATGTGTGAGCGGGCGGTGTCACGCCAGACTCGCAGCGGTCCCCTCGGCGATTACCAGATGACGCAGGAGAAGATCGCCGACAGCTGGATCCAGATCGAACAGTTCCGGCTGCTGGTGTTGCGCACCGCGTGGAAGATCGACAAGTACCACGACTATCAGAAGGTGCGCCGCGACATCGCCGCGGTGAAGGTGGCGATGCCGCAGGTGTTGCACGACGTGGTGCAGCGGGCCATGCATCTGCATGGGGCACTGGGAGTTTCCGACGAGATGCCGTTCGTGAAGATGTTGGTGGGCGCGGAGTCACTGGCGATCGCCGACGGTCCGACCGAGGTGCACAAGCTGACCGTCGCGCGCCGCACGCTCAAGGAGTACGAGCCCGTCCACACGCTGTTCCCGTCGCAGCACATCCCGACCCGGCGTGCGGCCGCTCAGGCCAAGCTGGCCGAACTGCTCGAACACGAGGTCGCCCAGCTGTGACGGCGCGGTAGATGGCCGCCGACACGTCGGCCAATCTGGTGGCCACCGCCGAGCGGTTGTTCGCCGAGCGCGGGGTCGACGCGGTCAGCCTGCGGGAGATCGCGCGCGAGGCGGGTGCCCGCAATGTGATGGCGGTGCAGTACCACTTCACCGACCGGGCCGGGGTGCTGGCCGCGATCGCCGACAAGCACCTGCCGGTCGTCGACGCGCGCCGGGATGCCCTGTTGGACGGCATCGAGGGCGAGACCGCGCCGTCGATGCGGGCGATGGCCTCGGCGCTGGTCCGCCCACTGGCCGCCAAGCTGGCCGACCCCGACGGCGGCCCGGCGTTCCTGCGCATCCACGCCGACTTGCTGAACCGGCCGGTGCCGTCGTTCGACCTGACCGGGCGCTCCGGCAGCCTGCAGCGTTGGCGCGCGTTGTTGGAGCCCATGCTCGATCCGGTGGCCGTCACCCTGCATCCGCGGTTGGGTGCGCTGGTGTACGCCGCGGTGGAGTTGGGCCGCCGCGCGGCCACCGCGCCGCACGCCGACGACCGGTTGTTCAGCAGCCATCTGGTGGACACCGTCGCCGCGATGCTGGGTGCGCCGTTGTCCGACGAGACCCGGGCGTTGGCGACGGAGCGGCAGGCCCGCCGGTCGCGTCCTCAGGAGCGGACGATCGCCAGCCCTTCCTGAACCAGGGTGGCGGTCAGCACCTTGTCGGCGTCATAGAGGTTCAACGTCACCAGACCACGGCCCCGGGCGGCGGCCGGGGAGCGCGATTCCAGCAGATTCCAGTTCCCGGCATCGATCGGCCGGTGGAACCAGATCGACGAGTCGGTGGTGGCGGTGCGGTGGCTGCGGTCGACCATCGAGTGGCCGTGCACCTGCAGTACCGGATCGATGCCGTAGATATCGGTGACGTAGACCGCCGCGCAGGCGCCCAGCCATGCCGGACCGTCCAGCGGCACAGTGACTCGCCACCACAGCCGGCGCACGAATTCTCCTGTGCTGCGGTCATCGTCGGTGCGGATGTCGATCTCGTCGAGCGGCAGTGACGGCGCCGGTCCGATCGGGCCGGTGGCGGGCAGCTGTTCGGGATCAGCAAACGTTGTCGCCTGTGCCGCGTGCTCGGGACCGTCCGCCGCGGCGGAGAACGAGACGGTGGCGGTGGTCAGCAGCCGGCCATCCTGGCGGGCCAGCACCCGCCGCGACGCCGTGGTGCGGCCGTCGTAGACGTGGTCGACCTCGTAGTAGACCGGGGCACCCGCGTCCCCGCCGCGCAGGAACTGGACGTGCAGGCTGGTCGGCGATTTGTCGGCGTCGACGGTGTGGCAGGCCGCGGCCATCGCCTGCGCGGCGAGGTGGCCGCCGTAGGCGCGTTTGTCCGGCGGCCCGCTCGCGTCCCCGACAAAGGCGCCGGACTGGTCCGGGGTGACGGTCAGCAACCGCGACAGCGCGCTCACTGCGGACCGGTTCCCGTTGTGACAGTGCCGGATTCGACCAGCTCGGCGATCTCGCCGTCGGTGAGCCCGAGCTCGGTCAGCACGGCCGCGGTGTCATCACCGAGTGCGGGTGCGGGCTGGGCGGCGACGTGCGTACCGTCGACCGACATCGGCAGGCCCGGCGCCAGGTAGGTGCCGATCCTGGGCTGCTGCACAGCGCTGAACAACGGATTCGCCGTCACCCGCGGATGCTGCGCGACTTCGGCGAAGTCGAGGTAGCGATCCCATAGCACCGAGCTGGCCGACAGCGCCGCGCTCACCTCGTCGGCGGTGTGGCTTCGAAACCACGGCGCGAACAAGCCGGTCAGCACCGCCCGGTGCTCGTAGCGCTGGCCCTCGTCGGCAAAGTCGGCACCCAGTGCTTCGGCAACGGCGGCAACGGCTTTCGTCGTCCCGGTGAGCTCGGTGAGATCGCGAAAGTGCCGGTTGGTAAGTGCGACCAGCATGAAGGTGGCACCGTCGCTGCTGGTGTAGTCCTGGCCGTACTGGCCGTAGATCGCATTGCCCAGGCGCGGTCGCTGGGTGCCGTTGACCATTGGCTCGGTGAGGAAACCGAGGTTCGCCGCGGTGGCCAGCGCGACGTCGTCGAGCGGGAGCCGGATGCGGCTTCCCGCCCCCGTCGCATCCCTGCGGCGCAGCGCCACCAGGACGGCCAGCGCGGCATACAGACCGCAGCTGACGTCCCAGGCCGGCAGCACATGGTTGACCGGACCGCCCTGGTCCGGCGAGCCGGTGACCAGAGGAAATCCGGTGGCGGCGTTGACGGTGTAGTCCACCCCGGTGGACCCGTCGCCGCGGCCGACCACTTCCAGGTGGATGAGGTCGGGGCGGACAGCGCTCAGCTCGTCGTAGGAATGCCATTGCCGCCCGGCCACATTGGTGATCAATACACCCGCGTCGGCGATCAGCCGCGCTACCAGCTGCTGCCCTTGCTCGGAGCGCATGTCGGCGGCCACCGAGCGCTTGCTCTTGTTCAAGCCCGCCCAATAGATGCTGTCCCCGGCCTCCGTCAGCGGCCAGCGCTTGTAGTCGGCTGCGCCACCGACCGGGTCGACGCGGATGACCTCGGCACCCAGTTGGGCCAGCGTCATACCGGCCAGCGGAACCGCCACGAAGCTGGAGATCTCGACGATGCGGACACCGGCCAACGGCAGGTCAGGGGTATCAGTCACCTGACGAGTATGGCGGTGGGGACTCACCACACTGCGACGGGCACACCCAGGCAGAACAGGAACAGAGCCAGCAGAAACCAGCCCGCCCCCTGCCAGATCGGCCAGGTGCCCTCGGCTCGCCACACCCGATAGGTCTGGATGAACGCGCCGACCCCACCGGTGAACAGGATCACCGGCACCAGCACGCCCGCAATCCGCGAGTGCCAGACCACGGCCGCCGCGAACGCAACGGCAGCGACCGCAACGATGGCCACCACATAGGTGACCGCGGCACGGAAGGCCGCCGGATCGTGCCAGCTCTTCTCGACGTCGTCGCTGTCCATAGTCATCCCAGCGTAAGGCGTTGAGTGAGCGCTCACGTTTGGCAATCAGGGGAAATATGCGGCGTGAGCGCTCACTCAATGGGGTAACCCGGCCTGATGACAAACCCAACAGACAGCCAGAGCGAAGAGGATGTCCAAAAGGACCCGAAGGTCGCCTCGTCGCGGGCCGGCAAGGACGGCGACGACGGCAGCTACGTCGGCGAGGCCGGTCCCGACGACACGTTCGACGCCGGCGAGACCGGAGCAGAGGCGCGCAGCGAGGACTGAGGTTCGTGTAAAGATCGGTCCATGCGTCTGCTGTTGTTAGCCGACACTCACATTCCAAAGCGCGCCCGCGATCTGCCGGCGCAGGTGTGGCACGAGGTCGAGCGGTGCGATGCCGTCATCCACGCCGGTGACTGGGTCGAGGTGGGCCTGCTCGACGAGCTGTCGGCGCGCTCTCATCGCCTGATCGCCTGCTGGGGCAACAACGACGGCCCCGAGCTGCGATCGCGGCTACCCGAGTGTGCCGACGTGACGCTGGACGGCCTGCGCTTCACCGTCGTGCACGAGACGGGGGCCGCGTCGGGCCGCGAAGCTCGGATGGCGCAGCAGTATCCGCACACCGATGTGCTGGTGTTCGGCCACAGTCATATCCCGTGGGACACCACCGCGAAGACGGGACTGCGGCTGCTGAATCCCGGCTCGCCGACCGACCGTCGGCGCCAGCCGTTCTGCACGTACATGACCGTGGTGACCCGGTCGGGGGTGCTGGCCGAGGTGCAACAGCATCGCATCGAGAAGACTTAGCTCTGAAACAGAGCTAAGTTGGTGCGGTGACCCTTCGCACCGATCTCGTCGCCGAGTTGTTCGGCACCGTCGGCCGGTTCCGGCGCACGGTCCGCCGAACCGCCGGCGCCTCCTTCGCCGGACTGACCGAATCGCAGGCCGAGCTGTTGCGGCTGGTCGGTCGGCAGCCGGGGATCTCGGTCAGCGCGGCCGCCGCCGAACTCGGACTGGCCGCCAACACCGCGTCCACCCTGGTGTCCAAGCTGTCATCCGACGGACTTCTGACGCGGACCCCCGACCCCGACGACCGTCGCATCGGCCGCCTGACCCTCACCCCGCCGGCGCAGAAACTCGCCGACGCCTCCCGGGCCGCACGCCGAGCGGCACTGGCCGAAGCCCTCGACCAACTCGACGACGACGACGCACGAGCACTGGCCGAGGGCATGCGGGTGCTCGCCGCGCTGACCGCCACACTGCAGGAGAAGCGACCATGACCGCACCCGCGATCGACTGCCGGAACCTGACCCACCGCTATGGCGACTTCACCGCCGTCGACGACCTGACGTTGCAGGTACAGCCCGGCGAAACGGTAGGGCTGCTGGGCCCCAACGGAGCCGGCAAGACCACCGTCGTTCGGGTGTTGACCACGTTGACCCCGGTTCAGCACGGTCAGGTCCGCATCTTCGGACTCGACTCGCGACGCGACACCATGGACATCCGATACAACCTCGGCTATGTGCCCCAACAGCTTTCGATCGAACCCGCGCTGACCGGCAGGCAGAACGTGGAGTGGTTCGCCCGGCTTTACGACGTCCCGCGCGCGGCACGCAAGCGGCGGGTCGACGAGGCGCTGGCGGCAATGCAGCTGGTCGACGTCGCCGACCGGCTGGCCAACACCTACTCCGGGGGCATGGTCCGCAGGCTCGAGCTGGCCCAGGCCCTGGTGAACCAGCCATCGCTTCTGATTCTCGACGAACCCACCGTGGGCCTGGATCCCATTGCCCGCGACAGTGTTTGGGATCAGGTGCACAGCATGCAACAGGAGTTCGGCATGACGGTGCTGCTGACCACCCACTACATGGAAGAGGCCGACGTGCTGTGCGACCGGGTGGCGCTGATGCACCACGGCAGGCTGCGGGCGGTGGGCACACCGGCCGAACTCAAGACGAAAGTCGGCCCCCAGGCATCCCTGGAGGATGTGTTCCGGCATTACGCCGGATCCGGGCTCGAGGACGCCGTCGAGCACAACGGCCTCGGCGGGATCCGGGCCGGACGGAAGGCGGCGCGCAATGCCGGTTGATTCCACCGCAGGCACCCGGCTGCTGCGGGCCCCCCGCGGCTGGCGGCGGGTTCCCAGCATGGCCGCCCGGATGCAGACGTTCGCCTGGGTCGAGTTGCAGAAGCTGCGCCACGACCGCACCGAGCTGCTGACCCGCACAGTGCAACCGGCGTTGTGGCTGTTGATCTTCGGGACGACATTCAACCGGCTGCACGTCATCGAGACCGGCCCGGTGCCGTATCTGGAATTCCTGGCACCCGGGATCATCGCGCAGTCGGCGCTGTTCATCTCGATCTTCTACGGCATCCAGATCATCTGGGATCGCGATGCCGGCATCCTGGCCAAGCTGATGGTGACGCCCGCGCCCGCATCGGCGTTGGTGACTGGCAAGGCGTTCGCCGCGGGGGTGCGGTCGGTCGCGCAGGTGATCGGGGTCTTGGTCTTGGCCTACCTCATGGGGATTGCCATGACGCACAACCCGTTGCGGATCGTGGCCGCGATGGGTGTGGTGATGCTCGGGTCGGCGTTCTTCGCCTGCCTGTCGATGACACTGGCCGGGCTGGTACGCAACCGGGACCGGCTGATGGGCATCGGGCAGGCCATCACCATGCCGCTGTTCTTCGCCTCGAACGCGCTGTATCCGGTGGCGGTGATGCCGGAGTGGCTGCGCTGGTTGTCGCGGGTGAATCCGCTGTCCTACGAGGTGGATTCGCTTCGGCTGCTGCTGGTGGGCATTCCGTCGGCACATCCGTGGCTCGATCTCGGCGTGCTCGCGCTGGCGGCGGTGCTCGGTATCGCGGCGGCGTCGGCGCTGCTGCGGAGGCTAGTGCGTTAGCTCATCAAACCGGAACACCGCGAGAGTGCCTGCCAACGACTCGAATTCGTCGGGCGTGCCGTGGCGCACCAAGCCCGAGCGCTTGGCGAACATCACCCCGACCGGCACCCGTTCGGGGAAGGCGCGCAGCACCGGTTTGGACTCCTCGGTGCCGAGTTCGACGATCCGCACCCGTCGGGATCGGCGCCCGCGGCTCAGCGTCCCCGCGCCGGCCGCCTTGGCGTTACGCGCCCAGTCCGCCCCGGGATAGCCCGCGACGGTGTACAAGCCGCCGTTGAATTCGAACGGCGTCATCGGTGTGCTGCGGAGCTTTCCCGACTTGCGTCCGGGGACGGTCAGCACATAGGCGGGTCCGGTGTGCAGCCCGAGTTTCTGCACGGCCATCATGAAGCGGTTCATCGGCTTGAGCCAGCGCGGTGGTTGTGGGTTGGTCATGACATCTGCTCGGTGAACAGTGCTGCGTGGTCGTGCGCCCATTGCGCGAACGGGGTGGCCGGGCGGCCCAGGATCTTCTCGACGTCGTGGGTGACCAGCGCCGGTGACGTCACGGTGTCGGCCAGCAGCGCGATGTAGGCGTCGGCGAATTCGGCCGGAAATCCGTTGTCGATGAAGCGCTGCCGCACGAATTCCGCGGGCACTTCCCGATAACGCAGCGGCCGGTGCAGGACGGTTCCGACGATGTCGACGAGCTCGGCGTTCGTCAGCGATTGCGGGCCGGTCAACGGAACCCGCTGCCCGAGAAGCTCGTCGGTCAGCAGGGCCTGCGCCGCCACGGCCGCGATGTCCGCTTCGGCGATCGGCGCGAGGGCTGCCGACGCGTACGGCCCGGCGACCACGTCGCCGGCACGGATCTGCGCTGCCCACATCCCCGGGAAGTTGGTGGTGAACACCGACGGACGCAGGCTGACCCACGGCACACCCGACCCGGCAGCAAGCTGTTCACATTCCCGGTTGCGGTCGCCGCGGTATCGGGACGGCTGCCGGCCGTCGTCATCGTCGGCGTTGATGGCCGACAGCGCCACGAGCTTGCCGACGCCGTGACGGTGGGCCGAGGCCACCACATCGGCCAGCGCGGATCCAAGGGCACGGGAGTTGAGGAACACCGCCGACGCACCTCTGCACACCACCTCGGGCACTTGTTCGACGCCGGGCGGCAATCCGGCCTGACCCGGACGACGGGTCACCGCCCGAACGTGGACGCCTGCCTTCACCAGCTGCTCGACGAGTGGCCGGCCGACGTTGCCGGTCGCTCCGGTTACCACGATGGTCATCGTGAAGTCCTTTCTGTGGGCTACACACGAGGACGGGGCAACGCCATGCGAAGTGACACCGCGCAGCGGTAACTTTTGCCATGCCAATTCGTCGTCTATGACATGAGCGATTCGTTCGCGGGCCTGTTGCAGGTTCACCGCCCGTACCTGATCAATCTGGCCTACCAGATGGTCGGCGACGTCGGCGACGCGGAAGACATTGTGCAGGAGGCGTTCCTGCGGCTGTCGCAAACCGATCTGGCCGGCATCGACGATCCGCGCGGCTGGCTCACCGTGGTCAGCAGCAGGCTCTGCCTCGATCATGCGCGATCGGCCCGGCACCGACGGGTGACCACCGCCGAACCCGAGCGGATCGAACTCCGGACGCCGCTGCACCACAGCGCGATGCCTGATCCAGGTGACCGGGTCACCTTGGACGACGAGGTGCACGACGCGCTGTTCGAGGTGCTGGCCCGGCTCAGTCCCGCCGAGCGGGTGGCGTTCGTCCTGCACGACGTGTTCCGGGTTCCGTTCGAGGACATCGCCGAGACCGTCGGCCGGCCGGCCTCGACGTGCCGTCAACTCGCCCGACGCGCCCGCACCAAGATCCACGCCGCCGCACCGGTCACCTCCGCGGTCGACGACACCGAACACCATCTGGTCACCGAGAGGTTCATCGCCGCCTGCGCCGACGGCGACCTGGCGAGCTTGACCGAGGTTTTGGCACCCGACGTGTGGGGCTCCGGCACAGTCCTTGTCGATCCGGCGCCACCTCCGCAGGTGAACCACGGCCGGCAGGCCGTCGGGCAGAACCTGCTGCGCTACCTCACCGGCGCGACGCTCGTCAGCGGCCCGGTCGGGCGGCCCGTCGTGCTGGCGTTCAGCGAGCGACGGCTGTTCGCCGTCGTCGTCCTCACCATCCGCGACGGTTTGGTCGCCAAGATCGAGGCGACCGCCGACCCGTCAGCGCGCTGACTTCGCCGCCGAGCGTCACTCCGTCAAGCGGCGGCTGAGCCCGCTGGCCCGCGCCGCCCGCCGCCCCACCGCGGCGCGCAGCTGCTCGGCCGAGCCCACCACCCGCACCTTCGTCTTGGCCCGAGTCACCGCGGTGTACAACAACTCCCGGCTCAGCAACCGCGAATCCGTCGGCGGCAGAAGGACCGTCACCTGCGAAACCTGGGAGCCCTGACTCTTGTGGATCGTCATCGCGTGCATGGTCTCGATATCGGCCAGCCGGCTGGTGGCGAACTCGGCGGCCCCGTCCGCTCCGGCGATCGCCGCCCGCAGCGCCCCGTCGCGCAGCACGGTCACCCCGATGTCACCGTTGTAGAGGCGCAGTCCGTAGTCGTTGGCGGTGACCAACACCGGCCGGCCCGCGTACCACGAAGCCCATTGCGGGGCATCGGTTTCCTCGGCCAGCCACCGCTCGACCTGACGGTTCCAGTACGCCACCCCGTGCGGCCCGCGCCGGTGCGCACACAGCAGCCGGTGCTCCTCGAGGGTGGCCAGCGCCGCCTGCCCGTTGCCGAGCACCGCGGCCTCACGCAGGCGGATGGCATGCGGAACCAGCACCCCGCGAAGTGCCGCGGTGGGCTCTTCGGTGTCGATCCATTCGATGTGCTCACCACCGGCGTTCAGGACGTCGATCGCGCGATTTGCGTCACCGACCCGGATCGCCAGCGCCAGCGCCCCGATCGACGCGCCGAACCGGTGCGGCGTGATCAGCTTGGCCACCGGCGTATCGCCGCGCGCGCTGAGCCCCTCCACCAAATCGGCCAGTACCGCACCGGCTTCCACCGAGGCCAGCTGGTCGGGGTCGCCCACGAGCAGTAGCCGCGACTCCGGCCGGACCGCTTCGACCAGGCGTGCCATCATCGTCAGCGACACCATCGACGTCTCATCGACGACGATCACGTCATGCGGCAACCGGTTCTCCCGGTTATGCCGGAACCGCGCCGAGGTTCTGGGCATCGGACCCAGCAGCCGGTGCAGCGTGGTGGCGCGCAGCCCCTGCAGCCGGTCGCGATCGGCGGGCGCCAGTTCGTCGACCTCAGCCTGCACCGCCTCCTGCAGCCGGGCGGCCGCCTTGCCCGTCGGCGCGGCCAGCGCGATGCGCAGCCCTGGTGTGCCCTCGAGCTCCGCCTGCTCGGCCAGCAGTGCCAGCAGCCTCGCCACGGTGGTGGTCTTGCCGGTGCCCGGCCCCCGGTCAGCACCGTGAGCCCTTGGGCCAGAGCAACCTCCGCGACCCGGCGTTGTTCGTCATAGCCCGCAGGGAAAAGCCGTGCGATGTCCGGCGATCGGCGCTGCGGCCGAGCCGCCGCCAACGCCAGCACGTCGGTGGCGACCTGGCGTTCCTCCAGCCAGTACCGGTCGAAGTACAGCAGGTCTTCGTCGAGGTGCAACACCGCCGGTGAGTGCAGCAGTGGGCTGGCCGCGACGGCCGCCAGCCACTCCCCCGGCTCCGGCCACGGCAAGTCCTCGATGTCGACCTGCTCCGGTACCGCCGCGAGTTCCACGCACACCGATCCGCCGCGTACCGCGCGCACCACGAAGGCGATCGCCAGCGCGACGTTCTCGTCGGGTTCCTTGCCCAGCGCCGTCAGCCGTTGGGCGACAAGAACATCAGACGCTTCGATCGCCCCGGCCTCGTTGAAGACCCTCAGCAATCCGGTGGCGCCGGCACACAGCCGCCAGTCCGCGGCATCGGTCGCCTCGACGGTCATGCCGCCACCCGCGGTCCGTCGAGCAGGTCGGACACCGCCGTCACCAGCGCCACGGGTGGCCGCCAGCTGAACACCCCGGCGGGGTGATCACCAGCGGTGGGCGTATCCGGGCCGCACATACCGCGGACGAACAGATACAGCACGCCACCGAGATGCTGCTCCGGCTGGTACCCGGGCTGCCGCCACCGCAGGAACCGATGCAGCACAACGCTGTACAGCAGTGCCTGCAAGGGGTAGTCGGAATGCAGCATCGCCTCGGCCATCCGCTCGCGGTCGTAGTCGGCGGCAGACAGCGGGCGGTCGGCCTCCCCAGCCAGTTGGTCTTGTAGTCGACCACCAGATAGCGATGCCCTGCACCGTCGGGTATCCGCAGCACCGCGTCGACCGATCCGGACAGGTAGCCGCGCAACGACTGCGCACCGAGCGGGCCACCGCTGAGCCGCTCGACGTAGGGCGCCAGTGGGTCGTCGGCAGGCAGGTGCTCGCTCAGCAGCCGTCCGACATCAGCCAGCCGGGTCTCGGGTCGGCCCGTCCCCCGATCGCCACCGGACAGTGGGAACTCGAAGTCCATCTCGCACAACCTGTCCCGCAATCCGATCTGGCGCAGGGTCAGCCCGCCGGCCAGCGGGCCGAGCGGGGTGTCGTGCATCGGCACCAGGGCGGCGGCCAATTCCGCCGCGTCGACGTCCACCGGCCACCACACGGAATGCCGGTCGATCTGGGTCCGCAGCTCACCCGCCAGGTCGCCGGCGAACGGGTCGGCGGTTTCCAGGACCGCGTGCACCAGGCTGCCGAACGTGGCGCCCGTCGGCAGGTCGGCCATCGGGGAGGGCAGATCCGCTCCCGACGGCGGCGCGCTCACCGCGATGTCGGCGACCTCATCGTCGAGCTGGATCACCTCGGGCTCGCTGCCGACCCCGGTCGTCTCGGCGGCGCGGATCAGGCCGGAGTACGAGGTCCGCCGCCACGTGGTGTCGATTCCGCGATGAAAGTGCCTGACACCGAGGTCGTCTCGTGGCTGCTGCACAACCAGCTCCACAGCCTCGGCGACGATCGATTCTTCCAGCACCGGGCCGCCCGCGGTCTCCCATTCCCTCAGTAGCGCCACCGCGTCGGCGTCGTCGACCCGTTCGGGATCGCAGCGGTCCGGAACCCTGCTCTGTCCGGGACGGCGGCCCCGCAGCAGGCGGGACAGGCCGCCATTGGGTTCATCCCAGGACGGCGCCCACCACGCCACCACCTGCGACTGCGCCCGCGTCATCGCGACATACGTCAGCCTGGTCTCCTCACCGGCGGACTCCTGCCTGCCCAGTCGCTGCGCGGTCGCCAGCTCGGCACTCTGGTCGCCGCCGACGTGCAGACAGCGCCGGTCCTGGTCGTGGAATCGGACCAGATCCTCGCTGCGCACATAGCGATTGAACGTGAAGGGCAGATAGACGACGGGGAACTGCAGCCCCTTGCTCACCCACACGGTCATGATCTGCACCGCGGCGGCGTCACTATCCAGGCGCCGGTTTCGTTCCGGCGCGCCGCTGCGCTCCTCTCGCTGGGTGCGCAGCCAATCACGTAATGCGGTGAGGCTGAGCTGTTCCCGGTGGGACACCTCGTGCAGCAGTTGAGTGACGTGGGCGAGGTCGGTCATGTTGCGTTCGCCGCCGGCCCACGACAGCACCCGGCGGCCCATCCCCGCCAGCTGCGCCGCCTCGAACACCGCCGCCACGCCGGCTTCACGGGCATGATCAGCCCACTGCCGTAGGGTATCCGCGATCCGGTCGGTCAGCGCGTCACCGCCATCGGCAAGGTCCTCGGCGGTCTTGCCGAAGAACATCGTGGTGGCGGCGGCGCGCACCAGGCCGGGCCGGTGCAACTGGTCGAAGGCCTCCAGCAGGCTCAGCCAGTCGTCGGCGGCCTGCGACTTGAGCACATCGGTGTCACCGGTGTAGACGGCCGGGACGCCCGCGGCCACCAGCGCGTCGAAGCACGCCCTGGCGTCGGCGTGGCTTTCGGTGATGACGGCGATGTCGTTGGCCTGCAGAGGGCAGCCGTCGAAGGTGGCCTTGCTCGCCAACAGCACGGCGATGTCGGCCGCCAGGTCGGCGGCGATGTGGGGACGCAAGGCGTCCATGCGGATGGTGCGGGTACCCCGCTGCCCGAAGCTTTCCCTGCTGACCACCCGCAGCCGGAACGGGTCGTTGTGCGGAGCGCCCGCCAATCGGTGGCCGCGGTGATGGGCCTGCACGGGAAGGACTTTGATGTCCGGGTCGCCGAGCTCGGCGCCGCCCAACACATTCTGCAGGCGGTCGACCAGCACCGAATCGCTGCGCCAGTTCATGCCGAGGGTGCGGCGCTGCCCCGCCGTCTTGGCCGCATGCAGGTAAGTGAAGATATCCCCGCCGCGGAAGGCATAGATCGCCTGCTTGGGATCGCCGATCAGGATGAGCGTCGACTGGCCGCTGAACGCGCGCTCGATCACCTGCCACTGCACCGGATCGGTGTCCTGGAACTCGTCGACCATCACCACCGACCACCGCTGGTGCATCCGGGTGGCGGCTGGCGACTCGGCCGCTTCCAGCGCACCGGCCAGCCGGCCGAGCAGATCGTCGTAGCTGAGGATCCCGCGGCGGCGTTTGCGCCGATCCAGTTCGGCCAGAACATCGTTGGCGAAGCCGACCCGGACCGCGGGCTGCGTACCCGGCGGCGGATCCAGCGGTCGTAGCTCGGTGCCCGGATTGGCGACCACCTCGCGGCCCAGCTTGAGCGCCTCACCGCGGCTGATCGGCGGCTGCTCACGCTCCTGGCCGAAGTGGGCCAGGTACAGGTCGTCGACGATCTCGGCAACCAGCTCGTCAAGGCTTTCGGCCAAGGTCACATGGGAATCGGTATCCCCGGCGACACCAAGGGATTTCAGCACCAGGTGGCAGAACTGATGGGTGGTGGCGATCGTCGCGGCATCGAAGCCGGCGAGCGCGTCGCGCAATCGGTGTCGACGTTCGTCCAGTTCGCCCGGCGCGCCACGGGTGAGCGCAGCCAGAACGTCGTTGCGCTGGGCCAGTTCCGGGTCGTCGAACGCGCGCAACGCTTCCTGCAGCGCGTGCCGTACGCGCTCGCGCAACTCCTGGGTGGCCGCGCGACTGAACGTGATCAACAGCATCTGGTCCAACCTGGCCCGGCCTTCGGCCACATAGCGGGTCACCAGCGCGGCGAGCGTGAACGTCTTTCCGGTCCCCGCGCTGGCTTCCAGCACGGTGGTCGAACCGTGCTCCGGCAGGTGGCCCAGCAGATCGAACTGCTCCATCACGCACCGTCCTCGGCACGAAGCAGCGGGGCCCACAGCCGCGCCGCATATGCCCCCAACCGGGTCAGCTCACCGGGCGCTTGCTCCCCGGGGCGCGGCTCCGTCAGCAACGGGTCCAGATCGGGCTCCCGGCCCCAGACCCGCTCGATGGCGCGGTCATCGCGTTCGTACCGCCACTTCGACCACGCTTCACTTCGGGGATCCTGCCCGCTGATCCGTGCAACGGCCCAGGCGTGAGACGTCTTGATGGGCAGGGGAATCGGTTCGCGGCGGCCGGCATCGTAGATCTCGACCAGGTCCCGGAGCAGCACGACCGGGTCGTCCTGCGGCGCCCCCAGAACGCGCTCGACCACCCCGTTGCGGCGCCGCTGCCTGCCGATGCACACCGCGGACCACTGCCCCGGATATGCGGCGCACAAGGCCAGCATCGGGATCCAGGCCCGCAGCAGGTGTGGGGCATCCAGTTTGGAGAACGTCACCTCCAGAAGCCGCTTGCCGTACACGCCGGAGACGGTGCCGGTGAGACGACGGCCGCCGCCCAGATCGACGTCCACGTCGTAGGCGTGCGGGGTACCGGTCCGATGGGCTAGCGCGGCACGGGCCAGTTCGGTTGCCTGGTCGCGTAATTCGCTGGCGGTCCGCCAGCCCAGCCGCCCCGGCGGCAACGTGCCTCGGCGCCATTCCGCCTGCCCGGCCCGGTCGGGGTCCATTCCGGCGAGCATGTCGGTGAGCAGCCGCTGCCCGACGGTCCACTGCTGCAGGTTGTCGATCTCGACGGGCATGGCGTCCTCCACGCCTTCGACGTCCCACGGCAGCGTCACGTCGAGGGCGGTGAAGAAGCCCTTGACGGGATTGGCGAAGAACTTCGACAGATCGGCCAGCGTGACATCATCAGGACCGGGCGCAGGCAGTGGATTCGCCAGCAGGTCAGGCTGTTCGGGGCGGTGACCGCCGGTGATCGACGCGGCAGCGAGCACGCTCGAATCGAAGGTGAACGGTTCGGCCGGTACCCCGAGCGCACCCGGCGTCACATTGCGAACATCGAAGGGCTGCAACGGGTGCCGAATGAGAATCTGCCTGCGCACCGGCGCCTCGGTGGTGCGGTCCAGCGCGTCCAGCAGTTCGGCCAGCGGAACCGCAGGCGGCCGGGGTTGCCCGGAGTATTCGTTGGCTCCGGTGTAGGTGATCACCAGCTTGTCGGTGGCGGCGCAGATCGCGTCCAGCAGCAGCTGACGGTCCTCGGAGCGGATGTCACGCTCACCGGTCCTGGGGTCGCGTGCCAGCACGTCGTCGCCGTCGACCACGCCGATCCGGGGAAACACGGTGTCGTCCAAGCCGACCAGGCACACCACCCGGTGCGGCACCGAGCGCATCGGAACCATGGTGCACACCGTCAGCGTGCCGGTGCGGAAGTTGGCCCGGGTCGGCCGCCCGGACAGGTGCCGACCCAGCAGGGCGGTGACGTCCGGCAGCCGCAGATCGGTGTCCGCCCGGTGCCCGGCGGAGGTCAGTACGTCGCCGAACTCGCGTTGCAGCTGACTGGTCTGCCAGGCGTCGTCGCCGGTGGTCATCGTGAGCATGCCGACACCGTCCTGCAGCGCGGTCAGCCACTGCCGCAACGGCCGGACCCCGCTCAGCGAGTCGACGATGCGCTGCAACCGGCCCACATACTCGGCCAGCCGGCCCGCCAGCTCCACGCTGTTGCTGCCGACGTCGTCCAGCGGCAGTGTCACGTCCAGCCAGTCCTTGGAATCGTCGGACATCGCCACCCCGGCCAGCACCCGGTCCAGGCCGAACCGCCAGGTGTTCTGGATGAATGGGATTCCGAATGGGGCGCGGTGCTCGGCATCGAAGCCCCACCGGATGTTGGCCTGCTGCACCCAGCGGGTGATGGTCTCCAGGTCGTCGTCGGTGAAGGCGAATCGCGCCCGGACCGGGTCCAGGTGCGCGAAGTCCAGCACCTCGGTCGCCGTCACCCGACTGCCGGCCAGCGTCAGCAGCTTCGCCGCCACCCCGAGCAGTGGGTTCGTCTGGATCAGCGCACGATCGGCCAGCCGCACCCGAAGCTGGTGGGCGGGATGCGCACCCGGCACCACGTCGCCGAGGCCGAAGTCCGCGACGATCAGCGGGGCGTAGGTCTCGATGTCCGGGCACATCACCAGGATGTCGCGGGGCTCCAGGGTGCGGTCCTCGGCGAGCAGGCCGAGCAGGACCTCACGCAACACGTCGACCTGGCGGGCTGCGCCGTGGCAGCTGTGCACCTGCACCGATCGGTCACCCGCATACGAACGGCCCTGCGGCCGTTCGGCATTGGCAGCGATGTCGGATTGCAGCCAGCCCAGCAGCGTGTCCGGAAGACGTTCCGCGCCCAGGAACTCGTCGGTGGCCACCGAGGCGGGCAGACCGCGCTGGAGTTCGCGGACGTCGCGGCCGAGGGTGGCCAGCAACGGGTGGGCGGCCAGGCGGTGGCTGGTGTCCTCGCTGCGCGCGACGGTGCCCCGCACGTCGTTCAGTTCGGCCCACAGGGCGGCGCTGGGATGCGGCAGCCACAGGTGCACGTCGTGGTGTTCGGCGAGCGCGCCGACGAGTTCGATCTCGGTGCTCGGCAGTCGGGTATGCCCGAACAAGGACAACCTGGCAGGCAGGTCTGCGCCTGACTCATTGAGCCGGGCAAGTGTTTTCGCGTGCCGCTCGTGTGGCGGGTCGATGCCCATCCTGGCGACCAGGGCACGCCAGAGGTGTGGCTGCCAGCGCAGGTCGGCGTCCAGACCGTCGGGCTCGCCGGCCAGCCACTCGATCAGGAGCCGCGGGCGCTGGCGAGCGTAGGAGGCGAACAATGCGGCGAGCCGGCGGGCCACCGCGTACCGCCTGCCCCGCCGCAGCTCCTTCTCCTCGTCGGCCACGAAGTGCCCGAGGTGGGTGGCCAGGGTCCGGCACCACGGTTCGTCGAGGCTGGCGTCGATGACCTCGAGCAGCGGCCAGGCCATCGCGTCGGGCGACCACGGGTCGTCGTCATCGGTTCCCGCGATCTCCGCGATCAACGATGCCGGCGACCGGAACGACACTCCGGCGCAGACACCCCCGGCGCCGTCCCCGCCGCCCAGGACGTGCGACAGCCGCTGACTGAGCCAACGCTCCACACCGCGGGCCGGCACCACCACCAACTCGCCGGCGAACGGGTCGGATTGCGGCTCGGCCAGCAGCGCGCCGAGGCCGTCGGCGAGCAGGTCCGTTCGCTCGGCGCGGTGCAGGTGCAGGGCCATCGGGATCACCGTAGCCGCGCCGGGGGACATCGCCGCCGCGTGACCGTGCCGTCACGGCCGCGAAATCACGCCGAACCCGGCCAATCCGGTGGGTTCAGCGCACCGGGCCCGCTGGCCCCCGCCGTGTCCAGGCCTTTGACGCCCCCGCCAAATTTGTCCAGGGCATGTACACAGCAAAGCCTTTTTGGCCCGACTTTCGACGAAATGCGTGACATGTCTGCGCCTTTCAGCAACGCTGTGAACTCTCGTGGAGGAAGGGCAGAGCAATGAATGCTGCGGCGCGTCATGCCGGGGAGACGGCCAAGAACACCATCGACGGTCCGAAGCGGGGGCGCGCCGCCGCCGGCGCAGGCAACCGTACGGCTGGCTGGGCGTAGGGGCCCTGAGCCTGGGTGTCGGCGCCGCGCTGACGACCGGCTCGGGGCTTGCACATGCGGATACCGCTGGTGCGTCGTCCACCGACAGCGCGTCGCGCGACGCCTCGTCGGGCAAGTCAACCGGCGGCCATACCGGCCGGCAGCAGACGCCGAAGACTGGCGGCGCCGAATCGGCGTCGTCGGGAACCGAGTCACCGAAGACTTCCGTCACGCTAACACCCCGGACCACCCCGCGCCCGTCGTCTGGCAACAAGGCTACGGCGGATATCACCTCGGTACGGGCCAGAACGATCGAATCGAACAGCAACGTAGCGCCAGCCTCGGCGGAGACTCTCAGCAGCGCCGTGTCGGACGTTGCCGCGCCGCCGGCCGCGGCGCGAAAGCTGGCGCCCGCATTCGCACCGCCGAGTCTGCTGCAGGTTCCCGTCTCGCTTCCGACGCCGGCACAGGTGCTGCGCTCGCTGGGGATCGCTCCCACCATCCCGGCCCTGCCGATCGGTAACCCGATTCACGATCTGCTGGTCGGCTTGTACCGGCAGACGCAGTCGCTGCTGGCGATGCCGCGGACCACCGGGAAGGCGGCCGCGCTCACGAGCTCGACACCGACTGCCACCTACAGCGTGGTCTCCGACTGGGGGTCGGGTCACACCGCGAACATCACCGTGACCGCCGGTGGCGCGGCCGTCAACGGCTGGACGGTCGAATTCGATTCACCCGCCCAGATCACCAACATCTGGAACGGCCAGATCACCAGCCACGTCGGCACCCACTACGTGATCAGCAACGTGGCATACAACGGTGCCGTCGCCGCGGGCAAGAGCACCACCTTCGGCTTTCAAGCCACCCCGGGAGCGCTCGCTTCGGCTCCGACCAACCTCAAGGTAAACGGTGTCGCCGTCAGCACGCCGCCGACCACCCCCAGCGTCTCCATCGCCGATGCGACGGTCACCGAAGGCAACAGCGGCTCGACCAACGCCACCTTCACCGTCACGATGTCGAAGGCCGCCACCACACCGGTCACCGTCAACTACTCCACCGTCAGCGGCACGGCCACCGCCGGAGCCGACTTCACCAGCACCACAGGCACTCTCACCTTCGCGGCCGGCGTGACCTCCCAGACCGTCACCGTCAAAGTCACCGGTGACACGGCGGTCGAGCCCACCGAGACATTCACCGTCGCGCTGTCCAACCCTTCCGGTGCGACGATCTCCCGCGGCACCGCCACCGGCACCATCACCAACGACGACGTCGCGTCGAACCCGGGCACCAACTCGGTCAGCTACAGCGTGGCCAGCGACTGGGGTTCGGGACACAACGCGAACATCACGGTGACCGCAGGCCAGAACCTCAATGGCTGGACTGTCGAATTCGACACTCCCGCACAAATCACCAATATCTGGAACGGCCAGATCACCAGCCACGTCGGCACCCACTACGTGATCAGCAACGTGGCCTACAACGCCACCGTCGCCGCCGGACAGAGCACGTCGTTCGGCTATCAGGCCACCCCGGGCGCCGTCGGCTCGGCGCCGACCAATCTCAAGGTCAATGGCGTGGCGGTCAGCACCCCGCCGACCACCCCCACCATCTCGATCGCCGATGTGACGGTCGCCGAGGGCAACAGCGGCTCGAGTAACGCCACCTTCACCGTCACGTTGTCCAAGGCCGCGACCACACCGGTCACCGTCGGCTACACCACCGCGAACGGCACGGCCACCGCCGGAGCCGACTTCACCAGCACCACAGGCACTCTCACCTTCGCGGCCGGCGTGACGTCTCAAACCGTCACCGTCAAGATCACCGGCGACACGGCGGTCGAACCCAGCGAAACGTTCACCGTCGCGCTGTCCAATCCCTCTGGCGCGACGATCTCGCGCGGCACCGCCACCGGCACCATCACCAACGACGACGTCGCGACAACGCCGGGCCTCAGCATCTCCGACGCATCGGCGACGGAGCCCGGTTCCACCGGGATGGCGGCAGGATTCCTGCACACGTCGGGCAACCAGATCCTGGATTCCCAAGGCAAGCCCGTTCAGATCTCGGGCGTCAACTGGTTCGGCGCGGAGGGCACCAACGGTGTGCCGGACGGCCTGTGGACCCGCAACTACAAAGACATGATCGATCAGATGTCGGCGCAGGGCTTCAACACCATTCGCATCCCGTACTCCAGCGCGATGCTGCACAACACGGCGGCGCCGTCCGGTATCAACTACAACCTGAACCCGGACCTGCAAGGGCTGTCCCGCATGCAGGTGCTGGACCAGATCATCGCCTACGCCGGTCAGGACGGGATGCGGGTCATCCTCGACCACCACCGCAGCACCGCCGGTGCGGGCACGAGTGAAAACGGGCTCTGGTACAACAGCCAATACTCCGAAGATCAATGGGTCTCGGACTGGCAGATGCTGGCCACCCGCTACAAGGACAATCCGACCGTCATCGGTTTCGATCTCCACAACGAGCCGTACAACGGGACCTGGGGCGGCGGCGGTGCCAACGACTGGGCGCGCGCTGCCGAGCGAGCCGGAAACGCTGTCCTGCAGGCGAATCCGAATCTGCTGCTGTTCGTCGAAGGGGTTGGCACCTATCAAGGCCAAAACTATTGGTGGGGCGGCAATCTGATGGGTGTCAAGGACCGCCCGATCGTGCTCAACGTACCCAACCGGGTCGTCTACTCACCGCACGACTATCCGAACTCCGTATACGCCCAACCCTGGTTCCAGACCGCCAACTTCGGCGCCAACCTGCCCAGCGTCTTCCGGAAAGCCTGGGGCTACATCTACGAGGACAACATCGCACCGATCTACGTCGGTGAGTTCGGCACCAAACTCACCGATCCCAAGGATGCCGTCTGGTTCGAGGCACTGACGTCCTACCTGTCGGGCGATTTCGACAACAACGGCACGGTCGACATCGCGGCCGGGACCGAGGACATGAGTTGGACGTACTGGTCGTGGAACCCGAATTCCAGTGATACCGGCGGCATCCTGGCCGACGACTGGAAGACGATCAACCAGAACAAGATGGCCTACCTGACGCCCATCGAGTTCACCGGAGGAAGTGGCACGTCGGTCGCGTCGTTCGTGGTTAGGCTGGCCGCGCCGTCCGCTCAGAAGGTGACGGTGCAGTACGCGACGTCGAACGGCACCGCGACCGCGGGTCTGGACTACGTCAGCGTCACGGGCACAGTCACTTTCGCGCCGGGTGAGACCCAGAAGGTCATCACAGTTCCGGTGAAGAGCGATTCCCTGGCGGAAAGCAGCGAAACGTTCACCGTCATGTTGTCGAATCCCTCGGGGGCCACGCTCACCGACGCGGCCGGCATGGGAACGATCCTCGACCGACCGGCGGGCACCACCACCGGCGGTGGCACCCAGACACCGCCGATCGACCCCGGGATGCCGATGCCCGATCCGCCCGCAAGCGGCCAGTACACCGACATCATGTCGTTCGGCATGTTCCACGGCAGCAGCCACACCGGCATGGACGCGCTCGCGGGCGGGCGGACGGCCATCACGACCGAGGCACTGGTCGCCTACAACGACCAGCGCAAGTTCGCCGGACTGGGCACGGTGGCCCTCGAGGACGTCGGCACCTGGGCGTTCGCCAACAAGCTGACCAACAACGCGCAGGCCTGGAACCAGGATCTGCAAGGCGTCGGACTGTATTACGCCATGCAGGGCGCCAAGGTCGGCTGGATAGCCGACAACAAGTACACCCCGCAGATCGTGGCGGACATCGAGCGGACAGCGCGGCTGGGCTCGGCAGCCGACGTGATGGCCATGGTCGCGCAGTACGGCCATACCGGCTTCGCCGAGTACCTGATGACCACCGGTGGTCAGACGGCCTTCATCGACACCCTGAAGATGGAGCCGCACTACGGCGGTTGGATGCACGATCGGGCAAATGGCCGCCTCGTCCTCGAGGGTTCCGCCACCGCCCACGACGTCAACCATCTGACCGTTCTCAGCCACGATCAGATGCAGCCGTTCATGAACGACACCTGGGACTGGCCGCAATGGCCCGCACTGGACGTCTCACGCAAGCGGGTGATCGAGTACTTCCAGAGCATGGTGGCGCTGGGCGATCCGCTCGGCAACAACCTGACCGCACTTGACGGTTCGGTGCCGGTGTCGCTCTGAGTCACCGAGGATCGCCGCCTCCCGTGGATCTGTCAGGCCCCGCGGGCGGCGGCGACCTGTTGGAGGTTGGCCAGCCCCAGTTCCTGCGCCGCGTGTAGCGCCGGCGGAAGTGGCGCCTGCACTTCAGGGAGGACCTCGTTGTCCAGCAATGCCTGCAGCGCAGCCTGTTTGCCGCTGCGGCCGGCCTGATTGTCGATCTCGCGGCGGCCCTCCGGGGTGGCGTAGTCGTACAACTCGTGATCGATCGGGCGCGACGTGTCGATCTGCATACCGCCGGGCCGCCAGTACGCGTAGCTGCCGAACTTGGCGTCGCGGGTACGGACCGCGACGAGGTGACTCGGGGCCGTCGTCGGGATGTGCGTCGGATTATCGTTGACGCCCAGCGTCTTTCGCACCCGGTCGGAGGTCATCAAGGCGGCCATCTCCTCGACCGATACGTCGTCGGTGACGTGTGCGATCCAGGGCCGGCCGGGCGCGGTGGCATCGGAGGCGATCGCGGCCAGGTCGGCACGGTGCGCCAGATGCTCGCATCCGGGGTCGGTACGCCAGCCGTTGCCGCCGTCGGCGATCGTCAACAGCAGCGGCGCCAGATCGACGCTCGAGGTCAACTGATCCCGCGTCTCACCGGGCCTCGGTGTCAGCCGGCCGGACGGGTCGCGAATGTAGAGGGGCACCCTGATGCCCTCGTCGTACATGCTCGCGCCCTTACCGCGCATGCCGTGTGAGCCGGCGTATTCACCGTGGTCGGACGTGAAAACCACGATCGTGTTGCGATCGATGTCGGGGCGTGAAGCCAAAGTCTGTGTGACGCGGCCGATCTGGGCATCAACCTGCTGCTGCAGCCACAGGTACATGTCCAGGCCCCGTGCCCACTGCCTGGTGACGTCGGGGCCCGTATAGGGCAACGCACCGGTGATCAGCGGGCTCATGAAGTCGATGTAGTCCAGTTGCAGCTGCGGCTTGTTGCGGCGACGAAGGTCCTCAGGTGTTTCGAAATTGGCAGGCAGGTTGGTGAAGACCCGCGGAACATCTTCGGGCAGTGGGCTTCTCGGCCACCACATGATGTCGTGCGGGTTCACCAGTGACACTGTCGTACACCACGGCCCGTCGGCGGCATGCTGGTCGAACCACTCGACGAACTGGTCGGTGATGTGGGGGTCCTGGTGCAGGCCCTGGCTGGGCCCGCCATTCGGGGACGGGCAGGTACCACCGGCGAAGCCGTGCGCGTCCAGACCGTCGGGGGTGTTGTCGGCTTGGGCGCCCAGATGCCACTTGCCCCACCACCAGGTGCGGTAGCCGCGGTCACGCAGCAGGGTGCCCCAGGTCGGAAACTGCGGCGCCAGCGTCGACTCGGTGGCTCCGTCACCGGTGAATAGACAACCGGTCTGGTGTGAATACAGGCCCGTGGTCAAGGTCCCGCGGGCCGGGGTGCACATGTTCGACGCGGTGTAGTGCTGATCGAAGGACACGCTGGCATGGCGCAGGGCGCTCAAGTGGGGCAGGCGAGCATCCAACGCGGCAGCGTCGGGAAACCACTGCGGGGTGCGCATCTGGTCGACGATCACGACCAGAATGTTGGGCTTGCCGGCTGCGAGGGTCCCGGATCGCGCGCGCTGTCCCCGGGTGAGGAGTTCGACTCCGCCGATCCCGGCGGCGACTGCGCCCACTGCGGCCGCAGTCCCGAGTGCTGTTCTGCGCTTGACTGCCATCAGCCCAACTTACTAGCCGATCTAAGAACTGGCTCCTGATCGCGTGGCGGCTCAGCCGACCAGGCGGGCGATCGACCGCATCGGGATGTTCAGCCAGTTGGGCCGGTACCGGGCCTCGTAGCCGGCCTCGTAGACCGCCTTGTCCAACTCGTAGGCGGCCAGCACCGCAGCATGATCGCGCGGGTCGGTTCCGGCTTCGGCGGCGTACCCGTCGCAGAACGACGCACAGTTGCGGTCCACCCAGTCCTTGACCCGCGCCGCCAGCTCCGGATCCGGGGTCCGATCCACCAGCTGCTGATACGCCGCGTACTCGAACGACCGCAGCATGCCCGCGACGTCGCGCATCGCCGAGTCGGGCCTGCGCCGCTCCGCCACCGGCTGGCCCGGCTCACCCTCGAAGTCGATCAACAGCCAGCCGTCGGCGGTGCGCAGCACCTGACCCAGGTGCAGGTCGCCGTGCACGCGCTGCATGACCACCGGCTCCTCGGCGACCTTGGCGTAGCGCTCCTCGATCGCGGCCCGATACTCGGCGAGTTCCGGCACGGCCGACGCTGCAGCGGCCAACCGCTGGCGCATCACGTCGACGGGCAACAGATCGGTCGACGTCCCCAACTCCTGAGCGAGCGTGGCGTGCACCGACGCCACCGCCGCACCCAATCGGTGGGCCTCACCCGCAAAGCCGTCGCCGGCGCCGTCGGCCGTCAGCGCGCGGGTGCTCGCGGTGGCCATGTCCCAGCCTTCGGACGAATTCGCCGCGAAAGCCGTCACCATTCCCAGCGGGCAGGGCTCGCCGTCCATGGTGGTGTCGACCGAGCCCAGCAGCCGGGCCACGTGCCGGTTCTTGGCCCGGCCCAACACCCGGTTCAGTTCGATATCGGGGTTGATCCCGGCGGCGACCCGGCGGAACAACTTGAAGATCGCCTGGTCGGCGAACACCACGCTGGTGTTGCTCTGCTCGGCCGTCGACACCCGCGGAGTGACCTCGAGCGGCAGGGTGACGCCGGGCTCCTTGGTGAAGGTGACGTCACCGATCGTGGTGCCCGAATCCATCAGCGACAGCAGGAACTGCGCCGACGACGGGTCATGCAGGCCGTCGAAGGCGCGGTCGGCGATGATCGCGCCGGCGTTCGATGGCGGAGTCGAATCCCATTGGACGACAACCTGATACCGCTCGGCCGGCCCAGTGGTGTAGGTCACGTCGACCAGCATCAGGTCGAGCTGTGGCCGCAGCGGCACCACATCGACGGTGCCGGCGGACACCAAGGTTCGGGTGCGACCGGCGTACCACCGTTGGGTCGGCAGCCACTCGGTCCAGGGCAGGGTCACCGGTGAGCTCATTGCTTCTCCTCGGACGGGCGCATCAAGGTTTCACTACCCGCCGCCGGGTGAACCGAACCGTCCGCAGGTCAGTCCCTGACGCGGACCACGACCTTGCCTCTGGCGGTGCGATTCTCCAGCGAGGAAACCGCCGCGGCGGCCTGCTCCAGCGGATACACCTCGGGCTGCGGCGCGGCCAGCGCACCGGAGGTCAACAGCTCGGCCAGTCCGTCCCACTGCTCGGTCAACGCCCCGGGATGCGTCATGGTCCAGGCCCCCCAGCCGACCCCGACGACGTCGATGTTGTTGAGCAGCAGCCGATTTACCTTGACAGTGGGGATCTCGCCTCCGGTGAATCCGACCACCAGCAGCCGCCCGGCCGGCGCCAGCGAGCGCAGCGAGTCGGTGAACCGGTCGCCGCCCACCGGATCCATGACGATATCGACACCCTTGCCGCCGGTCAGCTCGGCGACCGCGTCCTTGAACCCGTCGGCCAGCACGACGTCGGTGGCGCCCGCCGCCCTGGCCACGTCCGCCTTGTCCTCGGTGCTGACCACCGCGATCACCCGGCTGGCGCCCAGCGCGGGCGCGAGCCGCAGCGTGGACGTGCCGATGCCGCCGGCCGCGCCGTGAACGAGCACGGACTCGCCCTTGGCCAGCCTGCCGCGAACGGTCAGGGCGAAATACACGGTCAGGTCGTTGAACAGCAGGCCGGCGCCGGCCTCGAAGCTGACGTTGTCGGGCAGCGGGAACACCCGGTCCGGTGTGAGCACGACGGTCTCGGCCATCGCGCCGGTGATCATCGTCAGACCGACGACTCGGTCACCGGCTTTCACCGGGGCGTCGGCGGGGGCGGACCGCACGACGCCCGCGACCTCAGCTCCCAGGGTGAAGGGCAGCTCAGGCTTGTACTGATAGAGCCCGCGGGTGAGCAGGGCGTCCGGGAAGGCCACCCCGGCGGCGTGGACGTCGACCAGGATCGAACCCTCGCCGGTCGGCTCGTCGACCTCGACCAGTTGCACCGACTCCGGACCGGCCAGTTCGGTCACCCGTATCGCCCGCATCGCACCTCTATCGCTCGTTCGGAATATCGATGGCCAGCAGCTCGACCTGCAGCTCGCCCCGTGGCGTCGAGTAGGTGACGGTCTCACCGGCGCGGCGCCCGAACAACGCTAGACCGAGCGGGCTGTCGGAGGTCAGCGTGGTGTCCTCTTCGCCGGCCGGCGCCTCCTCCAGGAAGTGAATGATCCGCATGCGCAGCGGCTCGTCACCCGGGAAGCGCACGGTCACCTCCGTGCCGTTGGGCAGTTGCCCTGGCGCGTCCGCATTCCCCCCGGCGAGCAGCCAGGTCAACCGGTTGATCTGCTCGTCGATGCCGGCCAGATCCTCCGACCGTTGCAGCGCGTCTGCGGCGTCGCCGCGGTCCCCGACGGTGTCGGCGTCGCCCTGCAGTTCGGCGCGCATCTGATCGCGGCGGCGACGCAGATCCGCGAGCTCCTCTTCGATCCGGTCGCGTTCCTGCGCGGCAAAATTCGGCGTTCCCTCATCCTGACCCATGCCCGACAACGTACCTGCGTGGCTGCCCCGGAGATGCTGTCTTCGGGGACTTTCCGTGTGGCGCGCGGTCTACGCCGCCGCCGGGATCACCAGCACCTCGGACTGCTCGACGCGGACGGCGACCCGGTCGCCCTGGGTGAGACCGGTGGCGTGGGCACTCGGGCTCTGGGCGACCAGTCGGGTGCCGTCTTCAAAGGTGCAGTGGATCAACGAGATCGGGCCCAGGAACGACACTGAGGCGACGGTGGCCGGCCCGTCTGGGGCGGCGTCGATCCGGACCGACTCCGGCCGCACCAGCGCGACGCCGGCACCCGTCGCCACCGAGCCGGCCGCCGCAGGCAGTGTGGTCCCCAGCAGGTGGACCCGCCCGTCGGCGACCCGGACGTCGATCCTGTTGTTCAGGCCCACGAACTCGGCGACGAACGGGGTGGCCGGATGGGCGTAGACGTCGGCGGGCGCGGCGATCTGTTCCAGGCGGCCCTGGTTCATCACACCGACCCGATCGGCGACGGCCAGAGCTTCCTCCTGGTCGTGGGTGACGAACAGCGTCGTCGTGCCGACTTCGAGTTGTACCCGCCGGATTTCGTCGCGCAGCTGCGCGCGCACTTTCGCGTCGAGGGCCGACAGCGGCTCGTCGAGCAGTAACACCCGCGGCTGGATGGCCAGGGCACGTGCCAGCGCCACCCGCTGTTGCTGGCCACCCGAGAGCTGGCTGGCGTACTTCTGCTTGTGTTCGGACAACCCCACCAGATCGAGCATGTCGGCGGCCTTGGCGGTGCGGTCGGCTTTGGTCCTGCCGCGCAGCTTGAGCCCGAACGCGACGTTGTCGAGAACGGTCAGATGCGGGAAGAGGCTGTAGGCCTGGAACACCATGCCCATGTCCCGCTTGTTGGGCGGCACACCGGTGATGTCGGCGCCGCCGACGGCGACCATACCCGCGGTCGGCTCATCCAGCCCCGCAAGGATCCGCAGCGCGGTGGTCTTGCCGCAGCCCGACGGACCGAGCAGGGCGACCATCTCACCGGGCTCCAAGTGCAGTGTGAGTCCGTCGAGAGCGTGGACGGCCCCGGCACGGTCTCTTCCGACGGCTCCGCCATAAATCCTTGTCACATCGGTGAAATCGACGGCCACACCGTTTCCCGTCATCGGCTTCCTTTCCCGCCGGCGAGGCCGGCGTGCCGGTGACGGCGGGTCACCAGCGAGAGGATCAGCAGCAGGACGAAACCGAACACCAGTGTCGCCAGCGACGCCGCCACCGAGGTCGGCCCGTCGCTCTTGCCGATCGCGACGATCACCACCTGCAGGTTCTGGTATCCGCTCAACGACGCGATGGTGTACTCGCCCAGCACCACGGCGATGGAGATGAACGCGGCCGACAGAATGCCCGACCAGATGTTGGGCACCACCACGCGCAGGATCGTGGTGGTCCAGCCCGCACCGAGGGAACGTGCTGCTTCAGCAAGGGTTTTCAGATCGATCGACGACAGGGCGCCATCAAGGGACCGATACGCGAACGGCAGCACGAGGACCACATAGACGAACGTCAGCGTCAACGCCGACTCCCCGAGGAAGTAGACCACCCAGAGGTAGACGTTGCGCAGCCCGACCACGATCACCAGTGCGGGGATGGTCAAGGGCAGCAGGCAGAGGAACTCGATCAGCCGTTTGCCCCACGGCGCGCGCAGCCGCACCCAGATCATCGTCGGGACCAGGATCACCAGCATCAGCACAACGGTGAACACCGCCAACAACAGCGAGACGATGATCGCCTGATACAGCATCTCGTTCTGTACCAGGTTCTTCCACGCCGCCACGGTGCGTCCGCCGTGAATGAGGTTGCGGGTGCTGAAGTCCGCCATCGCATAGAGCGGGAACAGGAAGAACACCCCGAACAGCGTCAGCAACACCGCCCGCCCGACCCGATTCACTGCAGCCACCTCGATGTGCGGCGCACCAGCAGGTTGTAGGCGACCATCACCACGGCGACCACGACCACCATCTCCAGCGCCAGCGCGTAGGCGAACCCGGACTGTCCGAGCACTACCTCCGACGTCAAGGCCGAGCGGATGAGCAGCGGCAGGATGGGGCTGCCCTGGCTGACCAATGCCGCGGCGGTGGCGTAGGCGGCAAAGGCGTTGGCGAACAACAACAACGCGGACCCGAGGAATGCCGGTGTCAGCAGCGGGAAACCCACCTCGCGCCAGTATGCCCACCGGGAGGCGCCCAGGCTGACCGCGGCTTCACGCCACTCCGCTCGCAACCCTTCCAGCGCCGGGGTGAACACGATCACCATCAACGGGATCTGAAAGTAGGTGTAGACCAGCATCAGGCCGCGCAGCGAATAGAGCCAGCCGTCGCCGGCCAGGTTGAACCCGAACCGGTCGAACACCCAAACGGTCAGCACACCGTTGAGGCCGATCGTCGCCAGGAACGCGAATGCCAATGCCACGCCACCGAATTGGGCGAGCACGCTGCACAGCGACAGCACCACCCGGCGCATCGGTGACGTCGGCGGACTGGTGACCACCAGCCACGCCAGCACCGCACCCAGAACCGCTCCGATCGCAGCGGTGACCGTCGAGAGCAGCACACTCTTACCGAGCGCGGCCAGCGCGGTGCCGGAGAACAGCAATCCGATCCGCTGCAGCGAGAACACCCCGTCCAGGTAGAACGCGGACACGATCACCGTCACGGTCGGGATGATCAAGAAGACCGTGACGAACACTCCGAACGGCACCAGGGGCAGTGCTTGCCGGAGAAGCTGGGCCGGCGACTGATGGCGGAGCACGCGCGGCGTCAGCCCATCGCTTTGGCCCAGTTGTCGGCCAGGTATCGGGTCGCGGAGTCGGTCTGCGCCTGGGTCAGGATGACAGGCTTGCCGCTGATCGGCGGCAGCTTCTCGTACGCGGCGGTGTCGATGGTGCCGGCCTTGACCATCGCGTCGGCCCGCACCGGTCGCGCGCCGCCGGCCAGGTACAGGTTCTGACCCTCGTCACTGAACAGGAACTCCTGCCACAACCGGGCGGTCGCCGGATGCGGCGCGTCCTTGTTGATCGCCTGGAAGTAGTAGCCGCCGAGCACCGCGTCCTGCGGCACGAACACCTTCCAGCTGGGCAGCTTCTTGGTTTCGGCGGCGTTCAGGTAGTCCCAGTCGATGACGATGGGCGTCTGGCCGGACTCGATGGTCGCCGGCGTCGGGTCGACGGGCAGGAAGTTGCCCGCCTGCTTCAGCTTGGCGAAGAAGTCGACGCCGGGCGCGACCTTGTCGGCCGAACCACCCTGGGACAGGGCCACCATCGCCACACCGGAGAAGGCGGCGCCGGCCTGCGTCGGGTCACCGTTGAGTGCCACCTTGCCCTTGTAGTCCGGCTTCAGCAGATCGTTGACGGTGCTCAGGTCGGGAACCTTGGCGGAGTCGTAGCCGATCGACATGTATCCGCCGTAGTCGTTGACCAGCGATCCGTCCACCGCCTTCATGTCGGCTGGGATGCTGTCGAAGGTCGCGACCTTGTACGGCGCGAACATCGCCTTGTTGGCCAATGCCACCGACTGACCGAGGTCGAAGACATCGGGTGCGGTGCTGCGGCCCTTCTGCTGATTGGCGGCGTTGATCTCGTCCTGGCTGGCGGCGTCGGGCTGAGCGGAGTTCACCTTGATGCCGTACTTGTCGCCGAACGCCTTGATGATGGCGCCGTAGTTGGCCCAGTCCGGCGGCAGGGCGATCACGTTGAGCTCGCCCTCCTTCTTGGCCGCCGCGATCAGTCCGTCCATGCCGCCGAAATCGGCCATCGACGTGGCTTGGCCTGCGGCGGGACCGTTGCCACCGCCGCCGCTCTTCTCCGGCGGTGCGCAGGCGACACCGGCGACCACGACAGCGGCCGCGACAACAGCGATCAGACGTACGTTCCTCATGACCGAACCTTCTTATGACTTCGAAGCGATGCGGTGGCGCCGCGGTGTCCGCGGTGTTTCGCGACGGTGAACGAGATCGTCACGACGTTTGTGACATTACCTGCGCGGTATCGTGCCGACGTGGCATCACGCGATCATGGCGACCCGGGCGACGCCCCTTCGGTTCCGCCGCCGCTGACCGCCGTCGTCGACTCGACCCGGCCCTCGGCGGCTGAGGAGGCCCGCAGTATCGCGGCGTCGACCAACACCGCGACGCTGGCTTCCCTGACCGCCACCGGCGATCCGTGGGCCTCGTTCGTCACCTACGGGCTCCTCGACGGTCAGCCGGTGCTGTGCGTGTCGAACATGGCCGAGCACGGCCGTAACCTCGCCGGCGATCCCCGCGCCAGTCTTGCCATCGTCGCGCCCACCACGGAGACCGATCCACTGGCCAGCGGGCGGGTCACGCTGGCCGGCGTCGCGGAACGCCCGACCGGAGACGAGGCCCGCGCTGCGCGCGACGCGCACCTGGCCGCGGTGGCGGCGGCGAAGTACTACGTCGACTACTCCGACTTCACGCTCTGGGTGCTGCGCGTGCACCGCGTGCGCTGGGTGGGCGGCTACGGCCGGATGGATTCGGCGACCGCCGAGGACTACGCGGCGGCCTCCGCCGACCCGGTTCGCCCGCAGGCCGCCGGCGCGATCGCCCACCTCAACGCCGATCACGCCGAGTCGCTGATGGAGATGGCACGCGCACTCGGCGGCTACCCGGACACCACGGCCGCGGTGTGCACCGGCGTCGACCGCTATGGGCTCGACCTTCGCGTCGACACGCCGCGTGGCACCGGGTACACCCGGGTCGGATTCGGTGGGCCGTTGTCCTCCGCCGACGAATTACGCTCGGCCTCAGCGGAATTGGTGAAACGCGCCCGCGGCGCGGGACACTAACCGCCCAGTTCGGAGACCGCGGTCTCCAGGGCCGCGGCCTGCTCGGACACTTCACGATCCGAGAGTTCATCGCCGCCGGCCTGCTCGACCAGTTCCGCGCGGGTGATTACTTGCAGCGCCCCGCGGTAGTCGTCGGTGTCCAAGGCCGCCGGTCCGACCACCTCGGTGCGGCCTTCGATGAGAACAAGCACGGCATCGGAGTCACCGTCGAGTAGCCGGCGAACGTCATCGGGAGTGATCATCAGGCACCTCGTCCGGTCTTCTTCTGCAGCTCGTCGATCATCTCCGAGGCCTGCGCCTTGGTCAGCTGATCGGGCACCTCGACGCCAGCCTCCTGGGCCAGGGTGCCGAGGTAGCTGCGCTGCGGACCGGTCATCGGCTCATCGCCGGTCACCCATTCCGATTGGTCTTTGGCGGGGTTCTCCCGGGGCGCGGTGTCTTCACTCATGCGCTGGACCTCCTCTGCTGTCGCCCTAGCTATGCCCACCCGAGCGGACATCTACGCCGGCAGGTTCCGGTTGACTGCCAGCGCGAGAAACGCCGCGACGGTCAGCACCACCACGGCCAGCCGCAGCCAGCCGGTGGTCGCGGGTGCGCTGATCGTCTGGTAGCCGACCTGCTGCAGGACCGCCCCGTAGCTCTTGTTCAGCTCGTCGATATTGGTGGCGGTGTAGTTCTGTCCACCGGACAGTTCGGCGATCCGCTTCATCTGGGTGCCGTCCGACGGCACCGGGATGGTGTCGTCCTTGAGCGTCACCACCCCGTCCTGGGTGCCGAACGTGATCGTCGAGACCGGCACACCCTGGTCCTTGGCGGCTCGTGCGGCGGTGAAATCCCCTTGCGGATTGTCCGGATTGGCGGGTTTGTTCTCACCGCCGTCGGACAGCAGCACGATGCGCGCCGGCGGTGGCGTCGCATCGCCTGCGCTGAGCACGGTGCTCACAGTCTGAATCGACTCCAGCGAGGTGAACAGCGCCTCACCGGTGGCGGTCGCGTTGTCCGGCTGCAGCTTGTCCAATGCGGTCACCGTGGCGGCGTGATCGGGGGTCGGCGACACCAGCAGATTGACGTTGCCGCCGAACGACACCAAGCCCAGGTTCACCCCCGGGGTCAACTGCTGGGCGAACGTCTTGGCCGCATCTTGCGCCGCCCGTAGGCGGGTCGGGGCAACATCTTTGGCCTGCATCGACTGTGAGACGTCGATGACCAGCATGACGACGGCCCGGTTGCGGGGGATGCGGGCCTCATGGGTGGGTCCGGCAAGCGCGAAGATGAGCAGCAGCAGCGCACCGATCGACAGCGCAATGGGCAAGTGCCGCAGTCGATGTGGGCGCTTCGGCGTCAGCCGCTGCAGAGCAGCCGCCTCGCCGAACTGCCGCAGGCGCCGCCGTCGCTGGAGCTGTCCCAGGACGTACAGGCCCAGCAGCAGGGCGGGTATCACGGCCAGCGCCAGCAGGCCGGGATGCGCCAGCCCACTCAGGGTCAACGAACCGATACCGGGCAACAACCCACTCCTGTCATCACTGTCGGCCAGCCCCAAGAAACTGTGGCTAACGTGTCCTTTGTACCGGGGTTAGTTGAGAGGTGGTCCCGCCGGCGTGGATGCTGTGAAATCGCTGTCCCTTTCGGGCTTCACAACCCCGTGGTTGTTCTGCTACCTCGTGGTCGTCGGCGTCGCCGTGGCCGCCTATCTGCTGGTTCAGCGGAGCCGACGCCGGCGCGTGTTGCGCTTCGCGAATATGGCGCTGCTGGAGCAGGTCGCCGCCGGTCAGAAGCCGCGCAGGTGGCGGCATCTGCCGGCGGCCCTGCTGGTGGCCGCCCTGGCGCTGCTCACCACCGCGATGGCCGGGCCAACCCATGACGTGCGGATCCCCCGTAACCGGGCCGTCGTCATGCTCGTCATCGATGTCTCCGAATCGATGTCGGCCACCGACGTCGCACCCAGCCGGATCGAGGCGGCCCGCGAGGCCGGTAAGCATTTCGCCGACATGCTCACCCCCGGCATCAATCTCGGGCTGGTGAAGTTCTCGTCAGGGGCCACGCTGCTGGTCGCGCCGACGATCGACCGAGCACAGGTCAAGCAGGCGATCGACAAGTTGGTTCCCGAGCCGCGCACCGCGACGGGCGAGGGCATTTTCACTGCGCTGCAAGCGATTGCGACCACCGGAGCGGTGATGGGCGGTGGCGACGGGCCGCCGCCGGCCCGCATCGTGCTGGAGTCCGACGGCAAGGAGACGGTGCCGCCGGACCTGGACGCGCCGCGTGGGGCGTTCACCGCGGCGCAGGCCGCCAAGGAACAGGGGGTGCCGATCTCGACGATTTCGTTCGGCACGCCCGACGGAGTGGTCCAGGTCGACGGTCAATCGATCCCCGTTCCGACCGATGACGACTCGCTGGCCCGGATTGCCGATCTCAGTGGCGGCCAAGCATTCCGCGCCACCAGTCTCGGCGAGCTTAACCGGGTGTACTCGACCCTCGACGAGCAGATCGGCTACCAGGTGGTGCGCGGTGACGCCAGCGCAGGCTGGGTGGCACTCGGCGCCCTGGCACTGGCGTTGTCAATCGGTGCGGGCGTTCTGCTGAACCGCCGACTCCCCGCCTGACGCAATTTCCAGCAGATTCCCAGGAGCCGCCCAGTCGGCCGACGGGCCCGCGCCGGACCGCCGGTAGACGACCGCGCGGCCACCGTCTGCCGGGGCGTTGGCGATACCCCGGGAGTGGTACGCCTCGCCCGGTGCGTCGGTAGGCACAAAAGTGAACTCGCGCAACAGCGTTCGCAGGGTGACGTTCATCTCCATGTTGGCGAACGCGGCGCCGATGCAGCGGCGGATACCGCCGCCGAACGGGATCCAGGCGTAGTTGTCCGGCGGGTTCCCGACAAACCGGTCCGGGTCGAACGCCGACGGCCCGAGGAATCGGTCTGGGTTGGCATGAGCCATCGGGATGCTGACGATGACCACATGACCTTCGGGAATCACCCACTCCCCGAGACGGATTCGCTGCAACGCCCGTCGCGATGTGCCGTCGATGACGGGCCGCAGCCGCTGCACCTCCCAGATCGTGGCCTGCTGCAGTTCCGAGCCGCCGGCGTCGGCTTCCGCGGTCAGCCGCTCCAGCAGTTCCGGATGCCGGCGCACCCGCTCGACCAGCCAGGCCAGGGTGGTCGCGGTGGTCTCGTGCCCGGCGGTCAGCAGGGTCAACAGCTCGTCGGCGATATGCCGGTCGGGGATCGCCGAACCGTCCTCATAGCGCGCCCGCAGCATCAGCGACAAGACGTCCGGGCGCTCGTCGAACGCCGGGTCGCGACGGGCGTCGGCGATCAGCGAGTCGACGATCTCGTCGTAGCGCCGTCGGTGGCGCTGCAAGGCGCCGCCGGGACTGCGGGGCCCGAAATCACGCCGAAAGATCCTCGGCAGCAACGCGAGCCGCGATCCGACCTCTACCAGACGCGGCAGCTGCTCGCGCAGTTCGTCGAAGGCGGCGCCCTCGGCTCCGAACACCGCGCGAAGGATCGCGTTGAGAGTGATCCGCATCATCGACGGCAGCGTGTCGAATTCGACACCCTCGGGCCAGTGCGCGACCTCGCGCAGCACTTCCTCTTCGATGATGGCCTCGTAGCTGTGCATGCGCTTGCCGTGGAACGGCGGCACCAGCAGTTTGCGTCGCTCGCGGTGCTCCTCGCCGTCGAGGCTGAACGTGGAGCCCGGGCCCAGCACCTCGCCGAGATTGGTGGCTCGGCCCACCAAATCGCTGCCGGTGGTGAACAGGTCTTTGATCAGGGTGGGGTCGCTGATCAACACGGTCCTGCCGAAGATCGGCAGATTCAGGGTGACCGCCGACCCGTATCGCCGGCCGAGATCGCCCACCACCGCCCGCCGTGCGGTGAGAAAGCGAATTCCCTGCAGCAGCCGTGGGGTGTTCGGGCCGGGCGGGAGTCGGACCGGATCGCTCGTCGCGTGCGCCATGGTTCCCATCCTCCGCTTCGGTACGTCACTGTACCGGCCACGGTACGCCGATGTACCGGGCGGCACAACGGCAGCGGCCCCCGGCGCTCCCAGTACTGTTGACCCCCGGAGCGCCCGTATCGCCGCCCAAGAGGAGTAGTCACTGATGTCTGGCACCGACGAGCGGCTGGCCCTTTCCGAGGCCGGCCAAGACAAGGGCTGGCAGCGCCGCGAAAACGGTCGCGTCGACGTCTACCTGCGCGCCCGGTACCGGGTGCGGGTGATCTGGCAAGGCAACGACGTCATCAGCGGCGCGTCGTTCTTCGACGACGAGATGTTCGAGACCTACACCCGCGACCTGGGCAAAGTTCGCGCCTGGCTCAAGAAGTAGCCCGGCTCAGCCACCGCGATGCGGGCCCAGTAGGGCGATGGCCGCGGCGACCGCCTCATCGGTGACGTCCTTCATCCGGCCGCCGCTCTCGACCGTCACCGCGGTCAGTTCTCGCAATCCGCCGATCAGCATGATCGCCCGCTGACGGGACACCATCGGAATTCCGGCGGCCCGCAGTTCCTCGGTGTCGGACAGTGTCCGGACCATCACGATGAACGACTCGGTGACTTCCCGCTGCAGCGTCCGGGCGGCCATCCCGAGGGCCGGGACGTCACGGATCCAACTCAGCATCACCGCTGGTTCCGATTCGGCATTGGCGACCCAGGCTTCGACGGCCTGCCTGATCTGCGTTTCCCAGGGCGCTGCCGGATCGACGGCCGCCGAGATCGTCTCCACAGCCCGGCGGTTCGTATCGGCGAGCAGCGCGACCAAGCACGCTTCCCGGTCGGTGAAGTACTCGTAGAAGGTGCGCCGTGAGGTCCGCGCGCGGCGCACGATGTCGGCGACGGTGGTCGCCGAATATCCGACGTCGGTGATCGAGGCGGCCAGCGCGTCGATCAGTCGCTGGCGAGGTGTCGCGGGAGCGGGATCTGACTGCGGTGCCGTGGATTCGACCGACGCAGACGACTTCACCTTTTGTACACCCCAGCTTCCATTCGCCTGCCGATCGTACTGCGGTGTACGGCGCTAAAGTCGAAGTTCATGTCCGACATCGGCTTCTCTCGCTATGTCGCGATCGGCGACAGTCAGACCGAAGGTCTCTGGGACGGCGACGACACCCACGGACTGATCGGGTTCGCCGACCGGCTGGCCGCCACCCTGGACAGCCGACATCCCGGATTGCTGTACGCCAATCTCGCGATCCGCGGCAAACGAGTGATCGACGTCCTGGAAGATCAGCTCCCCCGAGCGCTGGCGATGGACCCTGATCTGGTCACCGTCTGCATCGGAATGAACGACGTCACACGACCGGGCCGCACGTTCACCAGGGCAATGGGCGATCTCGACAACGTCTACCGCCAGTTGGCTGAGTCCGGGGCGACGGTGGTGACGACGACGTTCCCCGACGTCGCGAAGATGCTGCCGGTGGGCCGATTGATCGGTGCGCGCATCCGGGAGGTCAACGCGGTCATCCGCCAGGCCGCCGACCGGCACGGGTTCGGTTTGGTCGATCTGTACAACGCCGAGTCGATGAACGAGACGTCGAACTGGAGTCACGACCGCATGCACGCCTCGACGCGTGGCCACATCCTGTTTGCCGAGGCTGCCGCCGAGGCGCTGAAACTGCCTGGCAGCAACCATGATTGGGCGCAGCCCAGCGGTGAAGAGATCCAGGACGGCTTCTGGCAGCGGATGTACGCGCAAGGCCAGTGGACCCGGGGCCTGCTGATCCCGTGGCTGTGGCGGCACGCGCGCGGCCGGTCCTCCGGTGACGGTAGGGACCCGAAATACGGTGTCCTGCAGCCCGTTTCCCAGCTCGTGCTCGAGGCCCACCAGACCGCCTGAGTGCAGGTGTGAGCCAGGTCACTCGACAGCCGGCACCCGGAGTTCATCACTGATATCGATTGGTCTGAAAACCCCGACGTCAACGGCCTGCGTGGGATAGTGACAGGGCAACGAATGGCGCGCTGCGGGTGAACCGCAGTCGGTGGAGGGGACCCGAGATGGGTAGGCGCGGACATGACTGACCGCGGCGGCGCTGCGCCGGGGTGGCTCGAGTCCCGCGCCCGGCACTGGCAGTTCTCGCCCCCGCTGAAGACCGCGTTCACGGTGACCGCCATCCTGCTCACGATCATCGTGGTGCTCGTCTACATGCAGTTCCGTGGCGACTTCACCCCCAAGACCGAGCTGACCCTCATTTCGCAGCGGGCCGGCCTGGTGATGGACCCGGGGTCGAAGGTGACCTACAACGGCGTCGAGATCGGCCGCGTGACCGGCGTCGACTCCGTCGAAAAAGACGGCACCACCAAAGCCAAGCTGTCACTGAACGTCAACCCGAAATACGTCGCGCTGATCCCGGCCAATGCCATCGCCGAGGTCAAGGCCAGCACCGTCTTCGGCAACAAGTACGTGTCCTTCCGCAGCCCGCCCGATCCGTCCAAGGAGCGGATCTCCAGCGGCGACGTGATCGACGTGTCGCACGTGACGACAGAGTTCAACACGTTGTTCGAGACGCTCATCTCGATCTCGGAGAAGGTCGATCCGGTCAAGCTGAACATGACGCTCAGCGCGGCGGCCGAGGCGCTCAACGGTCTGGGCACCAAGTTCGGCCAGTCGATCGTCAACGGCAACGCGGTGCTCGACGACGTCAACCCGCAGATGCCGCAGATCCGTTCCAACATCCGGCAGCTGTCGAACCTGGCCGACGTCTACATCAAGGCCAGCCCCGAATTCTGGGACTCCCTGGACCACGCGGTCACCACCGCCAGCACGCTCAACGCCCAGCAGAAGGATCTCGACGCCGCGCTGCTGGCCTCCACCGGGTTCGGCAACACCGGCGCCGACATCTTCGAACGCGGCGGCCCGTACTTCGTACGCGGCCAGGCCGACCTGATCCCGACCGCCCAGCTGTTCGACACCTACAGCCCCGAGATCCTGTGCACCGTACGCAACTACGCGACGTCCACCGCGAAGGACAGCGCCGGCGGCAACGGCTACTCCATCGACTTCCACATCGGCCTGACCGGCGCAGCCAACCCGTACGTGTATCCCGACAACCTGCCGCGGCTGAACGCCCAGGGCGGTCCCGGCGGAGCGCCCGGCTGCTGGCAGCCCATCACGCACGACTTCTGGCCGGCACCGTTCCTGGTCGCCGACTACGGCGCCTCGCTCGCGCCCTACAACCACTTCGAACTCGGCCAGCCCATCCTCACCGAGTACGTGTGGGGACGTCAGGTCGGCGAGAACACGATCAATCCCTGAGGTCGATCAGCCCTTGAGGTCGAGCGCCGCCGCCAGTTCGCGCAGCGCCGGGCGCGGATCCCAACTCGGGTCACCGTCGCCGAGCACCTGGACCACCACGTGGTCGGCGCCGGCGTCGAGGTGCGCGGTCACCGATGCGGCGGCCTGTTCGACCGACCCCTGACCGACGATGCGTTCGGCCAGCCGGTCCGAACCGCCGCGCACCAGGTCGGACTCATCGAAGCCCTGCCGCAGCCACGAGTTGCGGTAGTTCGGCAGGCCCGAATAGACCTCGAGATGCAGGTGCGCCCGGCGCATCTGCTCCTCGGCGCTCTCGCCGACGACGACGGCCTGCTCGGACACCACCCACTTGTCTGCCCCGAGGATCTCGCGGGTGGTCGCGGTCTGCTCCGGCAGCACCAGGTAGGGATGCGCACCGTCGGCGTGCGTGCCGGACAGCTCGATCATCTTCGGCCCGAGGGCTGCGAGCAGACGGGTCGGACGCCCGGAGCCCGGCTCCACGAATTCCGGCAGACCGGCCATCCGGTCCAGATAGCCGCGCATGGTGGCCAGCGGCTTGTCGTAGGTTCCGCCGAGCATGTTCTCCACCAGCGGGCCGTGGCTGACGCCGAGACCGAGGACGAAACGGCCCGGGTAGGCGGCGGTCAGGCTGCGGCCGCCACCCTCGGCGATCGTCGCCAACCGGGCGTGGATATTGGCGATCCCGGTGCCCAGCACCAGCCGCTGCGTTCCGGCCAGGAACACCGCGGACTGCACCATGCAGTCCTTGAGACCGACCTCCGGGATGAACAGCGATCCGAAGCCGAGCGCTTCGATCTCCTGCGCTACTTCGACGGCTGCGGGCATCGACCAGCTCTCGCTCGCCCACCACACGCCGATTCGGGCCGGAAAATCGATGGTCGGGCGGTCAGTCAAGGTCGCTCCTCAGTGGTTCGGTCGGGGGAAGGGATTCGATGCGCAAGGTGTCGCCTGTCAGCATGGCGATCGAACTGCGGAGCTCTTCAGCCGGGGTCGGCGGCGGCAGCGGCTGCTGCGGGCCGACCCGGAACGAGTCGACCATCAGCGCGGCGAATCGACGCCAGGCGTCCGGTGCGTGTTCGCGGGTCGCTTCCAGTACACCGGTGTTGGCCAGCAGCATCACCACGATGTCCGCGACGCCGATGTCCGGACGCAGCGTCCCGTCCTGTTGAGCTCGGGCAATCACCTGCCCGAGCTTCTCAACGGCTTCGGCGGCGCGCTGCTCGATCACCGAGCTGGCCGGGAACGCGGTGGTGAGCAGAGCCCGCAGTCCCGGGTCGGAGGCCTGCAGCGCACAGACGTCGTACACGAGGTCGCGGAAGCCGTCCCAGGCGCACGGGTTGCTGAGGGCTTTGTCGACCGCGTCCTCGTAGGAGGTCATGTTCCGCTCGAACGCCGCGATCGCCAGGTCAGTGCGGGTCGGGAACCGCCGGTAGAGGGTTGCCACCCCGACCTCAGCGGCGCGGGCCACGTCTTCCAGGGGCACCGACAGGCCCTGTTCGGCGAAAAGTCGGGCGGCAGCAGAGACGATCCGCTCCCGATTGCGTTCGGCGTCGGCCCGCAGTGGCTTGGACCGCTCCACACCCCGTTGTGCGCCCGGTATCACCAGGCCAGACTACTCGCCGAAGTGGAGGCGCACCACCATTTATCGCTGGCGACGCACCCTGTGCGGTCGACGTGTAGCGGTCCCGCTGGGTGACGTTCTGCCACGTGCCGACGCCGGAGCCCATGGCAGACTAGAACGCGTTCTAGTCTCGGCCACCCGGAGGACCGCCCATGAGCAGCGCCGTCAGCTTCGACCTTTCGTCGGTCTTCCGCACCGTCGCCGAGACGCTGCCGGATCACGAGGCTCTCATCTGGCGGGGTCAGCGCCTGACATACGCGCAACTCGACGCCCGCATCGACGGCGTCGCGCACTATCTCACCGCTCAGGGACTGGGCTGCCACACCGAACGTGACCAACTGGCGCCGCACGAATCCGGTCAGGACCACATCGGGCTGTACCTGCGCAACGGAAACCAGTATCTGGAAGCGATGGTCGCCGGCTACCGGGCCCGGGTCGCGCCCTTCAACGTCAACTACCGCTACGTGGAGGAAGAGCTCCTCTACCTGCTCACCGACTCGGGCGCCAAGGCACTGGTCTACGGCGCCGAGTTCGCACCGTGCGTGGCCGCGATCCGCGACCGGCTCCCGGAGCTGCGGGTGCTGATCCAGGTCGCCGACGCCAGCGGCAATGAATTGTTGCCCGGTGCAGTCGATTACGAGTCCATCGTCAGCACGCCCGAGCCGGCCGGTGGCATGCCCACCCCCAGCGGGGACGACCTCTACATCCTCTACACCGGTGGAACCACCGGGATGCCCAAGGGTGTGCTGTGGCGCCAGCACGACATCTTCATGTCGGCGATGGGCGGTCGGCCGTTCGGATCCGACACGTCGCTGTCGACATATGAGGAGCTCGCCGAGCAGGCCCGCACCAACGCCGGCTTCCGGTCGGTGCTGATGATCCCGCCGCTGATGCACGGCGCGGCGCAGTGGGCGGCGTTCAACATGTTCAGCACGGGCGGCTGGATGGTGCTGCCTGACGACGTCGACCGGCTCAACGCCCCCGCCGTGATGAGGCTGGCCGAACGTGAACGCGTACTGAGCATTCCGGTGGTCGGCGACGCGATTGCCCGGCCGCTGCTCGACGAGATCGAGACCGGCAACTATGACCTGTCCGGGCTGGTGACCATCACCAACGGCGGTGCGCCGCTGTCGCCGACGGTCCGCGAACGACTGCTGGCTGCCCTGCCCAACCTGATGGTGCTCGACGCCGTCGGGGCCTCGGAGACCGGCATGCAGATGACGACGATGGCGGCCAAGGGCGTCGAGCAGAAGGCCGCCACGTTCACCCCGCAGCACGACACCGCCATCATCTCAACGGATTTCAGCAAGGTGCTGGAGCCCGGCGACGGTGAGGGCTGGCTGGCGCGGCGGGCCTACGTCCCGCTCGGTTACCTCGGTGACGCCGAGAAGTCGGCGCGCACCTTCCCCACCATCAACGGCGTGCGCTGGTCGGTGCCCGGCGACCGTGCCCGCTTCCTGGAAGACGGTCAGATCGAACTGCTCGGCCGTGACTCGGTCACCATCAATTCCGGTGGGGAGAAGATCTTCGCCGAGGAGGTCGAACGCGCGGTTGCCAGCCATCCCGCGGTGTACGACGTGGTGGTCGCCGGCCGGCCGTCGGAACGGTGGGGCAGCGAGGTGGTGGCCATCGTGCAGTTCGCCGAGGGGCAGAGCGCCACCGATGCCGAGTTGGCCGAAGCCTGCCGCGAGCACATCGCGCACTACAAGCTGCCGAAGGCGTTCATCCGCACCGAGAAGGTGCTGCGCTCCCCCGCAGGCAAGGCCGACTACCGCTGGGCCAAGGAGCTCGCCGTGGAAAGCCTTGGCGCCCAGGCCTAGATCGCCGAGCGTCACACCAGAGTCACGTCGAGCATCGAGCGTCACACCAGAGTCACGCTCGACGGAAGGCCTATACCTTCATGTAGCCCTTGTCCGCCGGAATCTGGGCGGCCGTCAGCAATGCCGACGCATCACTGGCCAGGAACAGCACGACTTCGCTGACCTGGTTCGGCGCGATCAGCGACTCGGTGGGCAGCGCGCCCGGCGAGAAGCTGTAGACGTAGTGCGGGTGCTTCTCGAACATCGAGTACATCGACAAGTCGTTGCCCAGGGCCGTGTCGACACCGTAGGTGTGCACCGAGTTCACCCGGATCCCGTATTCACCCACCTCGAGCGCCAGCGAATTCGCCAGTCCCACAACGCCGAACTTGCTGGCGCAGTAGTGCCCGGCGCCCGGCACGGCCTTGATACCCGCCGACGAGCTGATCGCGATGATCGAACCACCGTTGCCTGCCTCGATCATCGCCGGCACGCAGGCCTGCACGGTGTTGAAGAACCCGGTGAGGTTGACGTCGATGATCTCCTGCCACTGCTCCTGCGGGATCTCCCAGGCCCGGCCCCAGCTCATCACTCCGGCGTTGGCGACCACGACGTCGAGACGGCCGAATTGCTCGATGGCAGAGGCGATCACCCGCTTCTGCCCGTCGTGATCACGGACATCGACCCGCTCGGCGCTGATCTTGACGCCTTCGTCCTCCACCAGGCGCACGGTGTCGGCGAGGTCCTCCGGTGTCGACGGTTCGTACCCGATGTGGTTGCCCACCGGCCCGCAGGCGTCGATGGTGACGATGTCGGCGCCGGCCTGGGCCAGCCGCACACAGTGCGCGCGGCCCTGTCCCCTCGCCCCGCCTGTCACGTACGCAACCTTGCCCTCCAGCGGGCGTTCATTCGTCACGGGCTTCACCATACGTAGCCCCATGTCGTGGATGGTCTGGAATTCCGGAACCGCTCGCAGCGCTTGTGCACCGTATGCACATCAACCTCAGCGGCAAGACGGCATTGGTCACCGGATCGACTCAGGGCATCGGGTTGGCGATCGCCTCCGGATTGGCCGGCGCCGGGGCCAGGGTCGCCATCAACGGTCGCTCGGAGGCCTCGGTTCAGCGGGCCATCCAGACGATCTCCGCCGCTGTCGACGGTTCCGACCTGATCGCGGCGCCCGCTGATGTCACCACCGACGACGGTGTCGCCACTCTTCAGGCTGCGCTGCCCGGTGTCGATATCCTGGTGAACAATCTCGGGATTTTCGAGGCGGTGCCAGCGTTGGAGATCGACGACGAACAGTGGCGCAGGTTCTTCGACGTCAACGTCCTGTCTGCAGCCCGGCTGACCCGCATCTACCTGCCCGGGATGATCGAGCGGTCCTGGGGCCGAATCCTCAACACCGCCAGCGACTCCGCGGTGGTGACGCCGGTGGAGATGATCCACTACGGCATGTCCAAGACCGCGCTGCTGGCGGTCACGCGCGGATTCGCCAAGGCCGCAGCGGGATCCGGGGTGACGGTCAACTCGGTGATCGCAGGTCCGACGCATACCGAAGGCGTCGAGGATTTCGTCTACCAGCTCGTCGATGAGGCTGTGCCGTGGGACCAGGCGCAGCGGCAGTTCATGGTCGAGCACCGGCCGCAGTCGCTGCTGCAGCGGCTCATCGAGCCCGAGGAGATCGCGAACATGGTGGTGTACCTGAGCTCGCCGCTGGCATCGGCCACCACCGGTGGTGCGCTGCGTGTCGACGGTGGCTACGTCGACGCCATCCTGCCGTGAGCACCGCCGCACCCACCACCTCGCGGCGCACCATCACGGCACTGTTGAGCCTGACCGCGGGCACCGGGGTGATCGACGCCGTGTCCTACCTCGGCCTGGGCCACGTCTTCGTCGCCAACATGACGGGCAACATCGTCTTCCTCGGTTTCGCGGCAAATCCCAGTTCCGGGCTGTCGGCATGGATGGCGCTGATCGCGTTGGGCGCGTTCATGTTCGGCGCACTGGTGGGCGGCGCCGTCGGTCACCGGGTGGCCGGGTCGCCGACGTGGCCGATGTCGGTGCTCCTGGTGCAGGCGGTGCTTCTCGGTGTCGTCGCGGCCGCTGCTGCCGCCTTCGGTATCTCGACGTTGGGCCGCCCGGTCATCGTCGCGACGCTGGCGTTCGCGTTCGGCCTGCAGAACAGCACGGCCCGGCGGATGGCGGTCGCGGACCTGACCACCACGGTGCTGACGCTGACGGTGACGGGGCTGGCGGCCGACAGTCGTGTCGCGGGAGGGCCGGGCGCCAAGCCCGTCCGCCGGTTGGCGTCGATCACCACGATGCTGGCCGGCGCGGTCGCCGGGGCGCTGCTGGTGCAGGTGTCGGTGCCGTTGACCATCGCGCTCGCCGCCGGGTGCGTGCTGGTGGCCGCGGTCCTGTTCGGCGTGGAACGCCGCGCCGACAGCTGATCAGGCCGGCCCGAACCGTGCGCCGCCGTCGGCGTGGTACCACCCGCCCGCGGCCTGGGTGCCACCGTCGACGTGCAGCGTCTGACCGGTGATGTAACGCGCCATGTTCGAGGCGAGAAAGACTGCCGCCGAGGCTATCTCGTCGATATCGCCGAGCCGTCCCAGCGGGACGGCCTGGCTGAGTTCGGGCCGTATCCCGTTCGGCGACAGCGCCAGCAGGCCCTCGGTGACGGTGATGTCGGGTGCGATGGCGTTGACCCGGATGCCGTGCGGCGCGAGCTCGAACGCCGCCGTCCTGGTGTAGTTGATGACCCCGGCCTTCGCCGCGGAGTAGGCCGCGTATCCGGGTGCCGCGCGGACTCCCTCGATCGAGGTCACCGAGATGACGCTGCCGCCGCAGCCGTCGTCGACCAGCTGCCTGGCCACCCGCTGCGTGCACAACAGGACATGTCGGAGGTTCGCCTTGTACAAAGCGTCCCAACCGTTTTCGCTGGTGTCCAGCAGCGGTGAGGCGAATACCCCGCCGGCATTGTTGACCAGAATGCTGACCGGGCCGAGTTCGTCGCGGGTGCGCGCCAATGCGGCGTCGACCTGTCCGCTGTCACGCACGTCGGCCACGATGCCGAGCACCCCCAGCTCGGCCGCGGTCGCCGCGCAGCTGTCGGCGTCACGTTCCCAGATGGCCACCGTCGCCCCGAATTGCGCCAGCCCGGCGGCGATCCCACGGCCAATACCGGTCCCGCCACCGGTCACCACCGCGACCCGGTCGGTCAGCAGGATGTCCGACGGCGTGATCGTCACGGCCTCAACTCCGCGACGGGTTCAGCACGTCGTCGGCGAAGCGGGCGATGCCGTCGAGCGCCTCGCGGGTGCGCCGCCACGGCATCACGATCATCCGGTCGATGCCCGTATCGACCGCCCGCCGCACATCCGCGGGTGACTCGGCCGGAGCCGACGCGGTCACTTCGGGCTTGCCGGCACGTCCGTGCTCGGCCCACAGCGCCGAGAGCTTCTGCACCGATCCGGGAATCCGGTCCAGGGTGTGGTTCATCGGGATCCAGCCGGACCCGAACCGGGCGACCCGGCGCAACGCGGGCAGGCCGTCGCCGCCGACGTGGATCGGGGGCCCGCCTGGCTGGACCGGCTTCGGTTCGAACGCGACGGCGTCGAAGTCGAAGAACCGGCCGTGGTGTTCGACGGTCGGCTCGGTCCACAGCGCCCGGCACACCTCGAGCGCCTCGTCGACGCGGGCACCGCGGCTGCTGAAGTCCAGCCCGGCGGCATCCCATTCCTCGCGCAGCCAGCTGGCGCCGATACCGAAGTCAAACCGGCCGTCGGAGACGATGTCCAGCGTCGTGGCCGCACGGGCGCTGACGAACGGGTGGCGCAGCCCGATGTTGTAGACGTAGGTGCCCAGTCGGATCGTGCTGGTCTGACCGGCCAGATACGACAGGTAGGCGATCGCGTCGAACATCGGCGTCTGCGGCGGAATCGGCGGATGACCGTCGCCGTGATGGGGGCTGCCGGACATCTCGGCGGGCAGCACCAGATGCTCGGGAAGCCACACCGACTCGTAGCCCAGTTCCTCGGCCCGCACCGTCAGGTCCCGCCACAGGCCGGGGTGAACGCCACCCAGTGGAATCCCGAACTTCACTGCGCGGATGTTACGCAGCGGGCCACGCCTTCGGAAGTACTACTCTCAGTTTCAGAGAGCGTGATTCTGCCCGGTTGCCACAGTAGCGTCTGAACCTATGACGGCGAGCAGGCTGAAGGTCCGCTACGCCCTGGCCCTCGTGCTCGCGCAGATCCTCGCGGCCGTCGAGTTGACCGCCCTGGCGATGCCCCTGCGCCACCAGTTGGTGCCGCAAGCCGAGACCGTCTTCGGAACCGACACCCTGATCGCCTCGGTCACGCTGTCGGTGCTCGGCTTCGCCGGATCGATCGGCTACGCGATCCTGGTCGTCGACCGCAGGCTGCGCTGGTTCACCGCGGATGAGTCGCCGACCCATCGCGACCAGGTGTTCGTCGAGCGGTTCCTGCGTCACCAGTCCACGCTGTTGGCGGCAATCTGGTTGATCAGCGGCACTGTCCTGTTCATCATCAACCGCGACGGCGGCGCGACGGCGGCCTGGCTGATCGGCATGCTGGTGCTGTTCGGCATCACCACCTCGGCGGGGGCCGCGCTGCTGCTGATCCAGCGACCCATGCGCCCCATCACCGCGGCCGTCATGGGGTCGACGCCCGGCCGCGACACCGCCCCGGGCGTGCTACCGAGGCTCCTGCTGATGTGGTTGATGAGCAGCGCCCTGCCCAGCATCGGCATCGCGGTGGTGGTGCTGATGCGCGCCAGCGGCTGGATCATTCAGAAGAACGCGTCGATCGAGATCCCCGTCATCGTGCTCTCGGTGATCTCGGTCCTGGTCGGGCTGCGCGGCATGGCGATCGTCGCGCTGTCCATCTCGGATCCGGTGCACGACGTCGTCGCCGCCATGGCCAGGGTGGAACGCGGCCAGATCGGGACCCGGGTCGACGTCTACGAACGCTCCGAAATCGGGCGTCTGCAAAGCGGTTTCAACCGCATGGTGGCCGGGCTGGCCGAACGCGACCGGCTGCGCGATCTGTTCGGCCGCCACGTGGGCACGGACGTGGCGCTACGCGCGGTCAGCGACGCCGACACCCTCACCGGCGAAGTTCGTGAGGCCGCGGTGCTGTTCGTCGACCTGGTCGGCTCGACGCAGTTGGCGCAAAGCAGTTCGCCGGCCGAGGTGGCCGGGGTGCTCAACGACTTCTTCCAGATCGTCGTCGATTCAGTCGACGAACGGCATGGGCTGATCAACAAGTTCCAGGGCGACGCGGTGCTGGCGGTGTTCGGTGCACCCCTGCCCAGCGCACGCGCGGCGTCCGATGCGCTGGCGACCGCCCGCGCGCTGACGGTCGCACTGCGCCGGCTTCCCGTGGTGGACTTCGGCATCGGGGTGTCAGCCGGGCGGGTGTTCGCCGGGAACATCGGCGCCGAGCATCGCTACGAGTACACGGTGATCGGCGATGCGGTCAACGAGGCTGCGCGCCTTGCCGATCGGGCCAAGGCCACCGGCCAACGCGCGTTGTGCTCGGACGTCGCCCTGGCCAACGCCGACACCGCGGAGCGGGCACACTGGGCCGAGTACACCTCCGAGGTGCTGCGCGGCCGGCTCGAGCCAACCCGGATGTCGGCACCCACCGCCTGAATTCCATGGACCCCTTGTGCCGAGCGCGGCCTCGGGTGAATGGTGGAGGCAGGAGGTTTGTCATGGCCGACAAGACGAACACTTCCCAGACCGCCCGATCGGCTCCCGCCGCGGACAGTCCGGCCGCCATCCGCAACGTCGTGCTCGTCGGCCCGTCCGGCGCCGGCAAGACCACGCTCGTCGAGAGCCTTCTCGTCGCCGCCGGCGTGCTGTCGCGGGCGGGGTCGGTGGTCGACGGCACCACGGTGTGCGACTTCGACGATGCCGCCATCCGCCAACAGCGCTCGGTTGGGCTTGCGCTGGCACCCATCCCGCACGATGGCATCAAGGTCAACCTGATCGACACCCCGGGCTACGCCGACTTCGTCGGTGAACTGCGGGCCGGCCTGCGCGCCGCCGAGTGTGCCCTGTTCGTGATCGCCGCGAACGACGGCATCGACGAGGCGACCCGTGCGCTGTGGCACGAGTGCGACGACGTCGGCATGCCCCGCGCGGTGGCGATCACCAAACTCGATCACGCCCGCGCCAACTACGACACCGCGCTGCGTGCCGCGCAGGATGCGTTCGGCGACAAGGTCCTACCGCTCTACCTGCCCACCGACACGGGTCTGGTCGGATTGCTATCGGGCAGCCAGTACGACTACCGCGACGGCACCCGCACCGTCCATCCGCCGGATGACGCGCACACCGCTCGGATCGACGAGCATCGCGGCACCCTGATCGAAGGCATCATCGAGGAGTCCGAGGACGAATCGCTGATGGAGCGCTATCTCGGCGGTGAGGCGATCGACGAGGCCGTGCTGATCGAGGATCTGGAGAGAGCCGTCGCGCGCGGCGCGTTCTTCCCCGTCATCCCCGTGTGCAGCGGCACCGGCGTCGGCACCGTCGAGCTGCTGGAGGTCGCGGCCCGCGGCTTCCCGTCGCCGCCCGAACATGTTCTGCCCGAGGTCTACACCCCGCATGGCGCGGCCCGCGGCGGCCTGTCCTGCGATCCCGACGGACCGCTCCTGGCCGAGGTGGTCAAGACGACGTCGGACCCCTACGTCGGCAGGGTCAGCCTGGTCCGGGTGTTCTCCGGCACCATCAGGCCCGACACCACAGTCCATGTGTCGGGCCATTTTTCGGCCTTTTTCGAGGCGAACACGCACGCCGACCACGACGAAGACGAGCGCATCGGCACACTGTCGTTCCCGCTGGGTAAGCAGCAGCGCCCAGCCACGCAGGTGGTGGCGGGCGACATTTGCGCAATCGGCAGACTCACTCGTGCCGAGACCGGAGACACGTTGTCGGACAAGGCCGATCCGCTGCTACTCAAGCCATGGACCATGCCGGAGCCGCTGCTGCCGGTGGCGATCGCCGCCCGCGCCAAGACCGACGAGGACAAGCTCTCCGTCGGCTTGCAGCGGCTGGCCGCCGAGGACCCGACGCTGCGCATTGAGCAGAACCCCGAGACTCATCAGATCGTGTTGTGGTGCATGGGCGAAGCGCACTCCAGCGTGGTGCTCGACGCGCTGGCGAACCGGTACGGCGTCAACGTCGACACCGTCGAGGTCCGGATCCCGTTGCGCGAGACCTTCGGCGGACCGGCCAAGGGACACGGCCGCCATGTCAAGCAGTCCGGCGGACACGGCCAGTTCGCGGTTTGCGACATCGAGGTGGAACCACTGCCACAAGGCGGTGGCTTCGAGTTCGTCGACAAGGTCGTCGGCGGCGCGGTTCCCCGGCAATTCATCCCGAGCGTGGAGAAGGGGTGCGCGCCCAGATGGAGCGCGGCGTGCACGGCGGCTATCCCGTCGTCGACATCCGGGTCACGCTGGTCGACGGCAAGGCGCACAGCGTCGACTCCTCCGACATGGCGTTCCAGATGGCCGGTGGGCTGGCGCTGCGGGAGGCCGCCGCGGCGACCCGCATCGACCTGCTCGAACCGGTCGACGAGGTCACCATCCATGTGCCCGACGATCTGGTCGGCGCGGTCATGGGCGATCTGTCCGGCCGGCGGGGCCGGGTGCTGGGCACCGAGCAGGCCCGCGAGAACCACACTCTGATTCGGGCGGAGGTGCCGCAAGTGGAGCTGACCCGCTACGCGACCGACATGCGCAGCCTCACCCACGGCGCCGCGTCGTTCACCCGGTCGTTCGCCCGCTACGAACCGATGCCGGACACCGCCGCGGCGAAGGTCCAGGTCTAGCGTCGCCCGCCCGCGCGGTAACGTCGTTCTCCATGACGGCACCGCGCTCGCTTCGGGAGTTGTTCGACCAGCTCGGCCTGCAGGTCGTCGAAGCGACGGACGACACCGTCGTCCTGGAGATGCCGGTGGACGAGCGCACGACGAACACCGCGGGTGGGCTGCAGGGCGGACTGATCGCCACCATGGCCGATGTGGCCGCCGGGCAACTGGCGTCGCGGGCCACCCCGTTCGGGTTCGGCATCGCCACCACCGACCTGTTCGTCCGCTATCTACGGCCGATCAAGGTCGGCCCGGCCCGCGCGGTCGCCAAGATCCTGCGCACCGGCAAGCGCTCGGTCGTGGTGCAGGTGGACATCCACCGCGGTGAGGACAACGAACTGGCCGCGACCAGCACGATCAACTTCGCCGCGGTCTGAGCCCTACCCGAGCCCGGACCCGGGCCGGACGGTCAAGCTCTGCGACACCGCACCGATCGGGCCAGCCTCGTCATGAATGATGCTGTGCGTCAAGCCGATTCCACTCGGACCGATCGACACCGCGGTGTCGAAGCCCACCCACTCGCCGGTCGGCTCGGCGAAGAAATGCGCGGTGAGGTCTAGGTTCGGGAAGGCCACCTCGCGCGGATCCACCAGGACCGTCATGCCGTTGGCGATGTCGAGCAGTCCCGCCACGCGGGCCAGCGGACTCACCTGCTCGCCGTCGAGCAGCGGCACCGAGGTCCGCACCCAGTAGACGCCTCGGCCCGGCCGCTCCTCGGCGCGTCGCACCTCGGCCGACGCGATGAAACCGCCCGGCCACACCGCACTCGGATCCCATTGCGGTAGGTCCGCCGGAGACGGAATCGGTCGCAGGCCACTGCCGCGCAGCGCGGAGGTGTCGTAACTCTTCATCAACCAGGCTCGCGCGAGCACCACCGCCCGGCCCTGGTGGGTCAGGGTGGCTTCGACGAGCTCGATCGTTCGGCCCGGCCGGAGCACCCGCACATCGATCTCGGCGACGGCATCGACGGGCACCGTTCCCAGGATGTCGTAGCTGAGCCGTGCCACCACGAGGTGGTCGTGGCCACGGGCGTCGCGGTCGGTCTCGATGGCATGCGCGAGCAATCCGAAAGACGGGGCAATGTGCTGTTCGGCGAGGTTCCACGCGCCGCCGGCATGCTCACTGGCCCGGTAAGAGTGATCGGACACCCGGCTGAAGTACGACATTCGCGCGACGTTACTGCTGCCGTCGACGTCGCCGAAATTGCCGCGTTCCGGTTATCGACTCTGCGCTAAGCACATCGCCGCACTCTGGCGCCTCGTGATTATGTATGGTTACATACATAGGCATGACGAGCCCTCGCGAGCGGATGGTCGCCTCGGCCGCACTGTTGATCCGCGAGCGCGGAGCACAGTCCACGGCGATCGCCGACGTCCTGGCACACAGCGGGGCACCCCGCGGCTCGGCATATCACTACTTCCCCGGCGGCCGCACCCAATTGCTCAGTGAGGCAGTCGATTACGTCGCCGACTTTGTCGCGGGCAAGTTGGCCAAAGCCCCAGACAGCCGCGCGATGCTCGACGGGCTGACCCGCTTCTATCGCAAGAACCTGCTCGAGAGCGACTATCGCGCCGGCTGCCCGGTGGTGGCCGTCGCCGTCGAATCCGGTGAACCGGGCAATGCCAACCCGGTGATCGACCGGGCGGCCGAGGCGTTCATCCGCTGGAACGACCTGATCGCCCAGCGGCTGATCGCCGACGGAATCACGAAGGACCGCGCCGACGAGATCGCGGTGACCACGACCGCCGCCCTGGAAGGCGCCATCGTGCTCGCCCGCGCGGTGCGCGACACCAAACCGCTCGACATCGTCCATCGGCAACTGCGCGACCTGCTCGAAGCCGAACTGCCCACCTAGGAGATCCGATGTCCGCTGACTGGCAACCCACTGCCTGCATCCTCTGCGAATGCAACTGCGGAATCGTGGTGCAAACCGAGGGGCGAACCCTTGCCCGCATCCGCGGCGACAAGGACAACCCCGCCTCGCAGGGCTACACCTGCAACAAGGCACTTCGCCTTGACCACTATCAGAACAACCGGGCGCGGCTCACCTCCCCCATGCGCCGCAGACCCGACGGCAGCTACGAGGAAATCGATTGGGACACCGCGATCACCGAGATCGCGGAAGGTTTCCGCGGGATCGCCGACGCCTACGGCGGGGAGAAGATCTTCTACTACGGTGGCGGCGGTCAGGGCAATCACCTGGGTGGCGCCTACAGCGGCGCCTTCCTCAAGCTGCTCGGTTCGCGGTACCGGTCGAATGCCTTGGCGCAGGAGAAGACCGGCGAGGCCTGGGTGGACTTCCAGCTGTACGGCGGGCACACCCGCGGCGAGTTCGAGCACGCCGAGGTGTCGGTGTTCGTCGGCAAGAACCCGTGGATGTCGCAGAGCTTCCCGCGGGCCCGCACCGTCCTCAACGACATCGCCAAGGATCCGGCCCGCTCGATGATCGTCATCGACCCGGTGCTCACCGACACGGCCAAGATGGCCGACTTCCACCTTCGGGTGCGCCCCGGTACCGACGCCTGGTGTCTGGCGGCACTGGCCGCGGTGCTGGTGCAGGAAAACCTCTGCAATGACGCGTTTCTCGCCGAGCATGTGCACGGCGCCGACGAGGTGCGCGCCGTGCTGGCGACGGTGCCGATCGCCGAGTACGCCGAACGCAGCGGCGTTGACGAGGAGCTCGTGCGCACCGCTGCCCGTCGCATCGCCGCCGCCGATTCGGTCGCGGTGTTCGAAGACCTCGGCGTGCAACAGGCACCCAACAGCACCCTGTGCTCCTACCTCAACAAGCTGCTCTGGATCCTGACCGGTAGTTTCGCCAAACCCGGTGGACAGCATCTGCACTCGTCGTTCGCGCCGCTGTTCAGCCTCAGCGGTGTCGGACGCTCCCCGGTGACCGGTGCGCCGATCATCGCCGGGCTGGTGCCGTCGAACGTGGTGCCCGAGGAGATCCTGACCGACCACCCCGACCGGTTCCGCGCCATGATCGTCGAGAGCGCCAACCCCGCCCACTCCATCGCCGACTCGGAGAACTGCCGCGCCGCGTTCGAATCGCTGGAGCTGCTGGTGGTGATCGACGTGGCGATGACCGAGACCGCACGGCTGGCCCACTACGTGCTGCCCGCGGCCAACCAGTTCGAGAAGCCGGAAGCCACCTTCTTCAATTTCGAATTCCCGCGCAACGAATTCCACCTGCGCCACCGGCTTTTCGAGCCGACTCCCGGCACATTGCCCGAACCCGAGATCTGGTCTCGGCTGGTGCGGGCGCTCGGTGTGGTCAGCGACGACGATCTGCGTCCGCTGCGCGACGCCGCCAAGCAAGGCCGCGACGCCTACACCCAAGCCTTCTTTGCCGAACTCGCTGCCAATCCGGCGCTGGGCAAGGCGTTGCCGTTCGTCTTGTACGAGACTCTCGGCCCGACGCTGCCCGACGGGTTGGCCGGCGCGGCCGCGCTCTGGGGGCTGGCCCAGAAAGCCGCCGTGACCTACCCCGACGCGGTGCGCCGGGCCGGGCACGCCGACGGCAACGCGCTGTTCGACGCGATCCTGGCCGGCAAGTCAGGGGTGACGTTCAGCGTGCACGAGTACGAAGACGACTGGGCACTGATCAGTCACCCCGACCGCAAGATCGCGCTGGTGATCCCCGAGATGCTCGACGACATTCGCGCGCTGGCCGACGACCGGCCGGAATTGACCGACCCGGAGTTCCCGATCGTGCTGTCCGCCGGCGAGCGTCGGGCCTTCACCGCCAACGACATCCTGCGGGATCCGTCCTGGCGCAAGCGCGACGCCGACGGTGCTTTGCGCGTCAGCGTCGAAGACGCCGCGGCACTCGGTCTGGTCGACGGCGGGCGCGTCCGGATCACCACCGCCGCGGGCAGCGCCGAAGCCACCGTCGAGATCAGCGAGACCATGATGGCCGGGCACGCCGCACTGCCCAACGGTTTCGGTCTCGACTACGTCGACGCCGACGGCCATCGCCGCGTTCCCGGCGTCGCCCCGAACGCACTCACCTCCACCGACTGGCGCGATCCCTACGCCGGAACACCCTGGCACAAGCACGTCCCGGCACGGCTGGAAGCGGTGTCGGTGGACCTCGTCACGACAGGGTGAGCCGCACAATCGCAAAGTAAATTGCGTGATTTATTGCGTGTGACGCGTGAATCCCGTTATGTTGCACCCATAGCGCTGCCAGTCGGTGTCGGCAGCATCATTGCGTGCATGACGGGAGCTGCGCACCATGGAGCACGACTACGAGCAGATGAAGCGCGAAGCGGAGCCCTACATCAGGTTCGAGAAGGATCTCGCTAATCGCATCGCTTACATCACCTTTGACCGGCCCGCCGAGCTCAACTCGACCACCATGGGGATGCGGCAGAACTTCGCCGACATGATCCACAAGTGCAACGTCGACGACGATGTGAAGGTGGTGGTGATCCGCGGTGAAGGCAACGACTTCGGCAGCGGTGGCGACCTGCCGGAGCAGCGCGAGATGCTGGAGAATCCGGGAACATCTCTGCTGCATGAACTTTCGATCAACGACGACAGTGTGAAGTACCCGCCCGGTGACTCCTACCGTTACCTGTACACACTCACCGACCACTACGCCAAGGCGCGCGCGGGCAACCGGCCTCTGCAGGAGTGCAAGAAGGTCACCATCGTGGAAGCGAAAGGCTATTGCTACGGCTGGCACTTCTACCAGGCCGGTGACGCCGACCTGGTGGTGTCCTCCGACGACGCCTTGTTCGGTCACCCGGCATTCCGCTACGTCGGCTGGGGACCTCGGCTGTGGTGGTGGGCCGAAACCATGGGCCTGCGGAAGTTCTCCGAAATGCTCTTCACCGGAAGGCCTTTCACCGCCGCCGAGATGTATGACTGCGGCTTCCTCAACAGTGTCGTCCCCCGTGAACAGCTCGAGGCGGAAACCCTGAAGTACGCGATGGCGTGCTCGAAGACTCGGCCCACCGACACCGTCGTCGTACAGAAGACGTTCCTCGAGCTCTACAAGCAGCACAAGGGCGAGTACTTCGGCAGCCTTCTCACCGGTGTGGTCGAGGGCATGCTGCCGATGATGACCAACGACCGGGACAACTATCCGGACCTGACCGAAGGCACTTTCGAGAAAGGCCTCAACAACGTGGTCAAGGACAACGACCTCAACTTCCCGCCAGAGTGGCGGTTGAGCCACTCCGGGCGGAAGAAGCCCTGACCTGGGCGGAGCGCGGCTCCTGATCGGGGGCGACCCACAGACCCACCAGCGCGTCGACCAATTCCTCACCGACCACCAGCCAGCTCGAATTCGACGACGTAGCGCCGGTCGCCCGCTCGCCCTCGATCTCGGCGCAGGTGTGCATCAACAGGTTTCGCGCCATCGTCCACCGGATGACCCGTACGCGCTTGGGGCGGGCCGGGAGGCACCGGTTGATCCCGCGCACCGTTTTGACCATCCGCTCCGAGGTCATCGCATACGACCCCACCAGCTCCCGGCAGGCTGGGTCGGCCATCACCTGGGCCGCGAACCGCGCATAGGTCGTTGATGCTCCGAGGGCATGCAGATGCTCGGTCAACGGATGGACCAGCACGCCGATCCAATCCCGCAGCTGCGGGTTCGGCGGCATATCTGCCAGCTTGCCTCGACGGATCTCGTCGATCGCGGAATGGTGCCGAGCCTCGATCGCACGCAGCAGATCCGCACGAGAACCGAAGTGGTAGCAGGCAGCCGCGTTGTTGCCCTGGCCGGCGGCATCACTGATCTGCCGGTTCGATACCGCATACAGACCGTTCTCGGCGAAAAGGCGCTCGGCGGCTACCAGCAGCGCATCACGCGTGATCGACGACCGGTCAGTGCGAGGGTCTTTGGCAGAGCTCACCGCAGTCAGTCAACACACAGCCGGAAAGTAAATCAAGGTGTTTACTGGCACACCTGGACCGGCACGTGGTTCCAGCCCCACTGGAAACTCGACGGTGGCCGCAGGGCGCGGTCGGCGTCGATGCGGTAGTCGGGGACCCGGCGCAGCCACTCCTGCAGCATCACCGCGATCTCCAGGCGCGCCATGTGATAGCCCAAACAGAAATGCTGGCCCCGGCCGAACGCCAGCGACCGCTCGATCGGACGGTCCCAGCGAAACACCTCCGGCTCGTCGAACTCCCGCTCGTCACGGTTGGCCGACGCCAGTAGCGTGATGATGCGCTGGCCCGGCTGAATGGTGGTGCCGTGAATGGTGAAGGGCCTGCGCACCGTACGGGCGAACCACTGTGCGGGGGCGCAGTATCGGATGATCTCCTCGCGGGCCACCGGCACGTTGGTCGCCGGATCGGCCCGCACCGCCGCGAGCTGATCGGGGTGGCGACGCAGTTCCCACAACCCGTGCGCGACGATCTTGGGCACCGTCTCCGTACCGCCGATGAACACCCCCAGCATTTGGACGGCCACCTCGCTGTCGGTCAGCGCCGATCCGTCGGGCAGCCGGTAGGCCAGCAGGTTCTCGACGATCGGCAGCGAACCGCCGAACGTGCCCGCCCGCACCTGCTGCACGATCGGGATCAGGTACTCGAGGTACCCCGGCCTGGCGTTGGCGACCTCGACCCCGCTGCCGGGCTCCGCCAGGCTGCCTGCGTTGACGGTGCCAAGCACATCGGCGGCCAGATCGGTTGGCAGTCCGACCAGTTCACACACCACTGATGCGGCGACGATGCCGCCGTAGTCCTGGGTGAGGTCGAAGCTGCCGCGTGGCAGCAGTTCGTTGAGACGTTCGTTGGCCAGTGCGCGGATGCGGTCCTGCCATGCGGCGACGGACTTCGGCCGGAACTGCGCGGCCGTGCAACGCCGGACGTCATCGTAGAGCGGCGCGTCGAAGTTGGCGTGAAACGGCAAGGGATGCAACGGCGGGTCGGCGACCGGACCGTGATTGCGGTGAGCCAGTACCGCCGCCGAGGGCAGGGTGCCCTCGGATGCGACGAACGTGCCGTCGTTGACCGCCAGCACATTCCAGACGTCGTCGAATCGGGACAGTGCGTAGGTGTCGAGCTCGTCGACGTAGTACACCGGGTGCTGATCGCGCAGTGTCCGGTAGAACGGGCGCGGGTCGGCCATCACCACCGGATCGAACGGGCTGTACGAGAAGTCCTGCATCACGGCCATTATCGGAGTGGGGACGGCGGCAGAGCCTGAAGGATGGAGTCTTCCCACCCGTCACGCAGGGCCGGCGCGACGCTCATCCACGTGACGATCTCGGCCGGCGGGCTGTCCTTCCACGACGGGTAGTGGTTTTCGAAGCAGTCCCAGTCCCCGTCGAGCGCCCAGTAATGGATCACCTCGTTGAACCGGAACGTCGTGATAAAGGAGCCGAGCCAGCGCTTGCCGGTGCGCTCCGACCACGGAACGTAGAGCCGCTCCAGCTCGCGGATGTAGTCGTCCTGCTTGCCAGGTTTGGTCTGCATGATCTCCTGGATCACCAGTCCAGCAGAGAATTTCGAGTCCTTGAGCTCCGCCAGCGGGCGGTTACTTCGTCCGGCGTACATGATCCGGCCCTCCCCCGACGCCCCGGTACCGGCGAGGTAGTCCGCCCACTCGGTGGCGGCCTCGCGATGGCTGCCGCCGGGTGCCTGCGCCCGGCCGATCCGGGCATAGTCGGCGAACGCGTCGATCTCCCAGATGATCGTCACCTGCGGCCAATGTCCGTTGTACGGCGTGGTCTCCCAGATCGAGAACAGCCGCGCCCCAAGCTGTTCCATCATCGGCTGATAGACACTGGTGAACTTCTCGGTGAACCGGTCACTGCGCTCGGAGCCCAGCGCGATCGTCTCGTGCAGGTACAGCAGGGTGTGGCTGAAGTACTTCTTCACCGGTCAGTCCTCGATCAGAGCCAACGCCGCGGCCGGACACTGGGTGACGGCCTGCTGCATCCGCGCCCGGTCCGCTTCGGGCCGGGCGTCACCGTGGATGCGGACGCTGCCGTCGTCGTCGACTTCGAACACATCCTCGGCGATCGTCTCGCAGATACCGTGCCCGGTGCATTTGGCCAGGTCCACTTCGATGCGCATACCCTGCCTCACGCTCACCGCACGAACGCCGGGAGCCGCTTGATCCCGTGCACGAAGCTACTCAACAGATAGTCTGGCTCGCCGAGCTCGATATCCACCCTGAACAGCAACTCGCGGAACAGATTCCGCAGCTCGGTACGGGCCAGCTGGTTGCCGAGGCAGAAATGCGGACCGCCGCCGCCGAAACCCAGGTGCGGGTTCGGCGAGCGCTGCAGGTCGAACGAGTCTGGCTGGTCGAAGGCGGCGGCGTCGCGGTTCGCCGAACAGTAGAACAATGCGACCTTGTCGCCGGCTTTGAGCTGCTGGCCGGCGAGTTCGGTGTCCTCGGTGACGAATCGGGCGAACTGCAGCACCGGCGTCGCCCAGCGGATGAACTCCTCGACCGCCGGTCCGATCCGGGCGTCGAAATCCGCCATCAGCCAGGCGCGCTGATCCGGGTTGGCGGCCAGCGCCAGCATGGCGTGCGACGTCGTCTGCTTGGTGGTGTCGTTGCCTGCCGACGCCAGCAGCACCAGGAATGCGCCGATCTCCTCGTCGGTGAGCCGGTGCCCGTCGACTTCGGCGTTGACGATGCTGGTCATCAAGTCATCACCCGGGTGCCTGCGGCGGAACTTGGCCAACTCAATGCCGGTGCCCGCCAACAGGAACATCTCGTTGACGGTCGCCTCAGCGCGCTCCTCGATCGTGGCGTACTCGTCATCGCTCATGGAGAACAGCTTCTCGGCGGCCTTGGCCACCGCCTCGCGGTCGGAATTGGGCACGCCCAGCATCTCCGAGATCGTCATCATCGGCAGTCGCGCCGAGCAGGCCGAGACGAAGTCCACCCCACCGGCGCCGACCAATTCGTCGACCACGGTGGCGGCGTTCTTGCGAACCTGCTCGTCGATCTGGGCGACGTTGCGCGGGGTGAACGCCGAGCTGATGAGCCGGCGATACACCGTGTGCTGCGGCGGATCCATCATCAGGAAGAACGTGGCGATCCGCTGGATGTCGGCGGGCATCGGGTCCAGTGCGATGCCCTGCGCGGAACTGAACAGCTCAGGGTGCAGGCTGGCGTGGACGATGTCGGCGCGCCGGGTCAACGCCCAGAAGCCGGGCTCTTCCATCGGGAACAACGAGGGAAACGGCTCATGCCAGGTGAGTCCGTCGGTGGCGCGCAGAGCGGCGAAGGTCTGCTCGCGGACGTCGAAGGTCTGGCCCCAGAATCGCCGCGACGTGATGTCGTGGGGGCTGTACCCACGCTGGTCCGCCGACACGTGCACAGCGTGACACTTTGACCAGTATTTGTAAAGACAGTGTTTTCGGTCTCGGATGTGCGAAGTCCGCGTGACACTCGGGCCTCGACCTGTAATCCTGTACACGTGAGCCCGGCAGGAACCACCGCTGTGATCCCCGACGACGACGAAACCTCGTCGCGGCGGCGCATCCTCAATGCCACCGCCGAAGTGCTCGCCCGCAGTGGGCAGACCAAGCTCAGCCTGTCCGAGGTCGCTCTGCAGGCCGGCGTGTCGCGGCCCACCCTGTACCGCTGGTTCGCGTCCAAGACCGAGTTGCTCGACGCCTTCGGCGCCTACGAGCGGGAGATGTTCGACACCGGCATCAGCCGGGCCACCGCGGGACTGCGCGGCACCGACAAGCTGGATGCGGCACTGCAGTTCATCGTCTCCTACCAGCAGACCTATTCCGGGGTCCGGCTCATCGACATCGAGCCCGAGGTGGTCATCGCCCAGCTGGACCGCATCCTGCCACTGATGCGGACCCGGCTGCAGCGACTGTTGAGCGGGCCGAACGCAGAGATCAAGGCCGCCACTGCAATTCGCGTCGCGGTATCGCACTATGTGGTCCGTAGCGACGACGCCGACCAGTTCCTGGCCCAACTGCGCCACGCCGTCGGCATCAAGCAGTGACCACGTCCCTCGACATCGGGATCTACGTCCCGCAGATGGGGTTCAGCTACGCCGAGGTACTGCACCGCGCGCAACGCTGCGAGGAACTCGGCATCGGCTCGTTGTGGCTCTACGATCACATGTACGGTCCCGGTGTCCCCGGCATCGACTCGCTGGAGGCCTGGACGCTGGCCACCGCTCTGCTGAGCCGTACCGAGCGCCTCCGCGTCGGGCACATGGTGCTGTGCAACCAGTTTCGTCACCCCGCCGTGCTGGCCAAGATGGCCACCACCCTGGACCAGATCTCGGGCGGCCGGCTGGCGCTGGGTATCGGCAGCGGATCCATCGAAGACGAACACCACCGGCTCGGACTGGACTGGGGTACGTTCGCGCAGCGCTCCGAGCGACTGCAGGAGACGCTGGAGATCCTCACCCAGGCGTTCGCCGATCAGCGGATCGATTTCACCGGAACACATTTCACGGTTCGCGACATGCCGATCAAACCCGGCTCCGTTCAGCAGCCACGGCCGCCGATCGTGGTGGGCGGATCCGGTGAGAAGTACACCCTGCCGCTGGTCGCCCGCTACGCCGACGTCTGGAACGTTCCCACCTACGCGCTGGGTGAGATGGAACACAAGCTGACCGTCTTGCGGGCGATCTGCGAGGACATCGGCCGGGATCCGGGCTCCATTGTGATGTCCGTGGAGGCCGTGTTGGCTCTGGCCCCGGATTCCGCCGCGTTGGAGGGTGTGCGTCAGTTCGCCGAGAAGCGTTTCGGTGAAACGGGTTTCGGCCTGCACGAAGGCGGGCTGATCGGCACGCCCGCCGCGATCGTCGACCGCCTCGGCGAGCTTCGGGAAATGGGCTTCGGGCAGGTGGTGTTCTTCACCCACGACCGCGCGTCGGACGCAACCTTGGAGTTGCTGGCTGCCGAGGTGCTGCCGCAGCTCTAAGCGAAGGTGACGACGACCTTGTCAGCGGCACCCGGTGTCAGCGCGGTCTGGAGCGCGTCCTGCACATCGCCGAAATCGAAGGTGTGGCTGACGATCACCGCGTACTTCTCCCAGTTGGTCACGAGATCCTTGGTCACTTCGAAGATCTCGGTGGGATAGCCCATCGATCCGACGACGGTGATCTCGTTGGCCATGATGTTGACGAAGTCCACCGGCACCGGCTCCTTGTGCACGGCCACCACCCCCAGCCGCGCACCGACCTGTGCTGACGCCAGCGCAGTGTTGATCACCGAGGGCGCACCGGCCGCGTCGAGGTAGATGTCGGTGCCCGACTTGCCCGGCCACATCGCCTTGCCCTTGCCGTGCAGCGCGATGAGGCGCCGCGCCACATCCTCGTCGCCGGCGTTGATCACCGAGTCGGCGCCGACGGCCAGCGCCTTGTCCAGTCGCGATCCGATCAGGTCCACCACCGTCACGTGACTGACGCCGAGGGCCTTGTAGGCGATGGTGGCGCCAAGGCCGATCGGCCCGGCACCGAACACCGCCACCTTGTCCGCCGGTGTGGGTTTGGTCTGATTGACGCCGTGGCGAGCGACGGCCATCGGCTCGTTGAGGGCGGCGACGTCGAACGGGATGTCGGCCGGAATCACCTCGATGCTCTGCCCGCGCACCGCGTTTTCGACGAGGAGGTATTCGGCCAGCGCTCCGGCGGCCCCGCCGTTGCCGATGATTCCGCTCGGTGCGCCGATGGGGTTGATCACCACGTGGTCGCCGACGTTGATGCCGGCGACGTCACGGCCGACCTCGACGACCTCGCCGGCCGGTTCATGCCCGAGCGGCATGCGGCCCTGACGCGGGGGCAGCCCACCCATTGAGATGTACAGCGCGTCCGAGCCGCAGATGCCGCAGGCTCTGATCTTCACCAGGACGTCAGCCGGTCCCACTACCGGGTCGGCGACATCGACTACGTCGGTCTGGCCCGGACCGGTGATCATCGTTGCTCTCATCTGTTCCTCACAGATCAACTCGCACAATGCTTTTCGAATAATCGACGGTTGACACCGGCGGTGCCGCACCCTACCGTGACCGTCATGGTAAGGCACACGGCCACCGAGCCGTCCCTGTTCTCCCGATGAGCAAGCCACTCGCCGGGCGGCGCGCGGTGGTCACCGGTGCGGCCAGCGGGCTGGGCGCCGCGGCAGTCCGGGCCCTGACCGAAGCCGGTGCCGAGGTAGTCGCGACCTATCACCAGACCGAACCCGCCGACGACTCGCAGGCCATCTGGGTGCCGTGCGACGCGCGGGACGCCGACTCGGTGAACGCGATGATCGACGCCGCGGTGGCGGCGATGGGCGGCCTCGACGTACTGGTCAACGCGGCGGGTCTGTGGCATCAGGGGGTGCCCGGTCAGATCACCACCGCCGACATCGACTTCGTCCTGGACACCAACGTCAAGACCACGATCCTCACCAACCAGGCCGCGCACGCGGTGATGCGCAGATCCGGCGGGCGCATCATCAATTTCGGCTCGGCCGAGGCGGTGATGGGCAGTCCGATCTCCGCGGTGTACGCCGCAGCCAAGGGTGCGGTGCAGGCCTGGACCCGCTCGGCCGCGAAAGCCTGGGCGTCGGACAACGTGACCGTCAATGCGCTGGCGCCGGCCATGCAGACCCGCGGGGCGGACCGGCTGCGCGAGTTCCTCGGCCCGGATGCGGCGCCGTTCATCGATCAGCAGATCAAAGCCACCATCCCGCTGGGGGCGCGCTCGGCGATCCCGACCGCGACCTCGGACCTGTGCTGGTGTTCCTGGCCGGCGAGGGTTCGCACTTCATCACCGGCCAACTGCTGCCGGTCGACGGCGGCCTGATCATGGTCGGCGGCTGACGAGTGACTTCGGCGCGTTTTCGATCGCTCAGCGGCGGTTTGCGCGCCGAAATCCCGCGGAGATGTCCTTGCGCTGCGTCGTACGATCTGGCGGATGGGAACAACGAGTCGTCCCCTGCGCGCCGAACGGGCACTGCTTGCCGGCGATGAGGCGCGCCATCGACTTCTCGAAGCCGCGAGCCGGTGCATCGTGCGCCGGGGCAACACCCAGATCCGGATGGCGGAAGTCGCCGCCGAAGCCGGTGTGGTCCGCTCGACGGTGTACCGCTATTTCCCGTCCCGCGACGACCTTCTGCTGGGGCTGCTGCTGACCCGGATCGACGCCGCGCTGGCCGCGCACGTCGCATCGCTACCGCAGCCCGACGACGCATCGGCCTCGATCCAGGAACTGATGTTGGTTCCCGTCCAGTCCGTGGTCGGCGACGCGTTGAACGAGGCGTTGATGTCGGGCGAAAGTACGGCGGTGGCGACCGCACTCGAGATCGGTTCAGAGCAGATCGTCGATGTCGTCCTGCGGCACTACGGTCCGCTGTTCGAACGATGGCAAACTGACGGCAGTCTGCATCCCGAGCTCGACCCGCGGGAGACGGCGCGCTGGCTGCACACCGCGTCGTTGTTCCTGCTCGCTCCCGTGTGGCGGCATCGGCCCGTCGACGCCAAGAGGCTCTTCGTCGAACAGTATCTTCTGCGCGCGCTGGTGCCGAACTTCTCGTAACCGAAATTAACTGATGCGCAGCGCATCTCGTCGGGCATGCGCCTAGCGGCGGGCAAACTGCGGTGCGTGCTCGGGCCGCACCCCGACGCCGACCAGGTAGGCCGGGATCACCGAGAGCCACGGCAATCGCCGGATCAGCACCGTGACCGCTGCCGGCGGATCGGCGTTGTCCCCGTTCAGGATCGGCGCCACCAGCCGCTTGTGCAAGAGGCGCTGCACAGCCTGGGTGACCGCGGCGGGCGGCAGCCGGCGCTTACGGACAGCAGCCAGGTCTCTGTCGGTGACCGCGCCGCGCCGCAGCGGGTCGGCCAGCAGTGTCGCCGCGCCCACCGCGTCCTGGATCGCCATGTTGATGCCGACGCCCCCGACCGGAGACATCGCGTGAGCCGCATCGCCGAGGCACAGCAGTCCGTCGGTGTGCCAGCGACTGAGCCGGTTGAGCCGGACGTCGAGGAACTTGACCTGGTCCAACGAGGTCAGGCTGTCGGTATTGGCCTCCGGAATCAACTCGGCCAGTTCGGCTTTCAGCGCAGCGAGCCCGCGCGCCCGCAGCCGCGCGTCGCTGCCCTTCGGGATCAGGTAGGCCAGCTGGAAGTACCCCTCCCGCGGAATCATGATCAGCACGCGTCCGGCGGTGATCCGGGGAATCAGGGTGTACTCGGCACTGCTGTCCCGCGGCAGCCGAAACCACCACACGTCGAACGGCACCGGGAAGTCCCGCGCCACCAGCCCGGCGCTCTGCCGAACGACCGACGTCCGCCCGTCGCACGCCACGGTCAGATCGGCCCGCAGTTCACCGTCGCCGTCCGGCGAGGTGTAGGTCACCCCGGTGACCCGGGCGCCGTCGCGCAACAGCCCGGTCACCTCGTGGCACAGCCGAAGCGTGTACGTCGGCTCCGCCTGACCGGCTTCGGCCAGCAGGTTGAGCAGATCCCACTGCGGCACCATCGCGATGTACGGGTGAGGCTGGCGCAGCCGGCGGAAGTCCACCATCGTCAGCGAGGTGTCGCCCACAGTGAACTCCGCGTGATCGACCTTGCTCTGGGGCAACGCCGCGAAACGCTCGCCCAAGCCGAGCTCGTCGAGAAGTCGCAGGGTCGTGGGATGCACTGTGTCGCCGCGGAAGTCGCGCAAGAAGTCGGCGTGCTTCTCCAGAACGGTGACCTCGATGCCCGCCCTGGCCAACAGCAGTCCGAGCACCATGCCGGCGGGGCCGCCGCCGACGATCGCCACCGTCGTGGAGTCGGTCATGGACACACCGTAGTCAGGGCGGGTGAATGCGTGGAGCTAAACCTGAATACGGGAGCCGATCAGCACCGTCTGACTGGTGGGCAGCCCGAAGTATCCCGCGGAATCCGCGGCCATCAACGATGTGGCGATGAAGATCCTCTTGCGCCAGGGCGCCATCGTCGGCTGATCGCCCGGAACCAATTCGATCTTGGACAGGAAGTAGGAGGTGCTGTCCAGGTCGATGGCACCGCCGACGTCGGCCGGGTCCACCAGCCGCAGCGCCGCAGGCACGTCGGGTCGCTCCATGTAGCCGAATTGGGCTGCCACGTAATAGATGCCGTCATCCGGGTCGCCGAGGTCATCGACGGTGATCCGCTCGTCGTCGGGCACCCGGGGCGACGGCGGAACGACGATCGACAGGATGATCACCCGCTCGGGCACGACGTGGTTGTGATCGACGTTGGCCCGCATCGACAACGGCGCCGTCTCGCTCTCGCGGTTGAGGAACACCGCGGTGCCCGGGATCCGCGGGTAGGGCGGTGTGTGGCCGTTGATCTCCTCGATGAAGGGCTGCAGCGGCCCTTCGGCTTTGTCCCGGGCACTCACCACGATCGCGCTGCCTCGCTGCCAGGTGATCAGCACCGTGAAGGTGACCAGGCCGATCAGCAGCGGCAGCCATGCGCCGTGCACGAGCTTGGTCAGGTTGGCGGCCAGGAACATCAGGTCCACGGTCAGCAGTGCACCGCCGCCGATGACCACCATCCACAGCGGCCACCGCCACCGGGTGTGCGCGATGTACAGGAACAACAGGGTGGTGATGGTGATCGTGCCGGTGACGGCCATCCCGTAGGCGTAACCCAGCGCCGCCGAACTCCGGAACGCGAACACCAGGATCAGCACCGCCACCATCAGCATCCCGTTGATCCACGGGACGTAGATCTGGCCGATCGAGGACGCCGAGGTGTGGGCGATCCGCAACCGCGGCAGGTAGCCGAGTTGCGCGGCCTGCGAAGCCACCGAATACGCACCGGTGATCACCGCCTGCGACGCGATCACCGTCGCCGCGGTGGCCAGGATCGCCATCGGGAGCTCCCAGCCGGGCGGCACGAGCAGGAAGAACGGCGCGTTCACCACACTCTGGTTGCCCAGCAGCAGCGCACCCTGGCCGAGATAGTTGAGCACCAGAGCCGGGAGAACCAGACCCAGCCAGCCCCAGGTGATCGCCTTGCGGCCGAAGTGGCCCATGTCGGCGTAGAGCGCCTCGGCACCGGTGACCGACAGCACGACGGCGGCGAGCGCGAAGAACGCGATGTGGAAGTGGCCGAAGATGAACTCCAGCGCGTACGTCGGCGACAGTGCCTTCAGGATCTGCGGATGCCCGGAGATGCCGCGCACCCCGCAGGCGCCGATCACGAGGAACCAGACGATCATCACCGGGCCGAAGAACCGTCCCACCGCCGCGGTGCCGCGCCGCTGGACCGCGAACAGCCCGACGATGATGACCGCGGTGATCGGCACCACCAGCTCCGACAGCGACGGGTCGACGACCTTGAGGCCCTCCACCGCGGACAGCACCGAGATGGCGGGGGTGATCATGCTGTCGCCGAAAAACAGTGCGGCGCCCAGGATTCCGAGCGCCGACAGCGCCGCGATGACCCGCGGGCTTGACCTGCGTCCGAGCCTGCGCACCAGCGTGATGAGCGCCATCACCCCACCTTCACCGTCGTTGTCGGCGCGCATGACCAAGGTGACGTAGGTGAGCGTGACAATGATCATCACCGACCAGAAGATCAGCGAGACCACGCCGTAAACGTTGGCGGGAGTGATCGGAACGGGGTGCGGGTCGCCCGGGTTGAACAGCGTCTGCACGGTGTAGATGGGGCTGGTGCCGATGTCACCGAACACCACGCCCAGCGCACCGATGACTATCCCGGTGCGGGCCTTGGTCGCCGTGCCCACTCGTCACCCCACTTTCGGCGCGCCCGGCGTCGGTCCCGGCGACGTGGAGGCCAATGGTAACCGTCCGCGACGGATAACCAGGGCTGACCGGACATTTCGTGAATCCACCTCCTGACGGTTCCCGCGATGCGCTCCGAACCGTACGGTGGGGTTGATGCGTATCGCCCTGTTCGCGACCTGTCTGGCCGACGCGATGTTTCCGCGCGCCGCGATCGCGACTGTCGAATTGCTGGAGCGGCTGGGGCATCAGGTGGTCTTCCCTACCGACCAGACGTGTTGCGGTCAGATGCACATCAACACCGGCTATCTCGGGCAGGCGACGGGTTTGGTCCGCCACCACGTGGAAGTGTTCGAGAGCAGCGGCTGCGATGTAGTGGTCGCGCCGTCCGGATCGTGCGTCGGCTCGGTACGCCACCAGCACGCGATGGTCGCCCGCCGGGCCGGCGACACCGCGCTGGCACAGCGCGCAGAAGCGATGGCGGCACGTACCTACGAACTGTCCGAATTGTTGGTCGACGTGCTCGATGTGCGCGACGTCGGTGCCTACTACCCACACCGGGTCACCTACCACCCGACCTGTCATTCGCTGCGGCTGTTGCGCGTCGGTGACAAGCCCCTGCAATTGCTCCGCCATGTGCGCGGCCTGACCTTGGTCGAACTCGCCGACGCGGACACCTGCTGCGGATTCGGTGGCACCTTCGCGATCAAGAACGCCGACACCTCCACCGCGATGCTGGCCGACAAGATGTCGGCGGTCATCGCCTCGCGCGCCGAAGTGTGTGCGGCCGGCGACAGTTCGTGCCTGATGCACATCGGCGGCGGGCTGAGCCGGATGCGCTCGGCGGTTCGTACGGTGCATCTCGCCGAGATCCTGGCCGCGACGGAGCCGGTCCTATGAGGAGGTTCCTCGGCGTTCCCGGCATCGGCAATCTGCGCGGCAGTCAACCGTTCCCGGTGGCGGCGCGACGGGAGCTGGCCAACACCCAGATGCGCCGCAATGTCGGCCACGCCACCCGAACCATCCGGACGAAACGGCTTGGGGCCGTTGCCGAATGCGCGGACTGGGAACAGTTGCGGGCGGCGGGCAGCGCGCTCAAGCAGGACGTGATGGCCCGGCTGCCGGAGCTTCTCGAACAGCTGGAAGCCAATGTGACCGCCCGCGGCGGGGTTGTGCACTGGGCGCGCGACGCCGACGAGGCCAACCGGATCGTGACCGGGCTGATCCGCGCGGCGGGCGCCGACGAGGTGGTCAAGGTCAAGTCGATGGCCACCCAGGAGATCGGCCTCAACGAGCATCTGGCGGCCGAAGGCATCGCAGCGATCGAGACCGACCTCGCCGAGCTGATCGTGCAACTCGGGCACGACACACCCAGTCACATCCTGGTTCCGGCGATCCACCGCAACCGTGCCGAGATCCGCGAGATCTTCGCCAGAGAGATGCCCGATGCCGGTGAACTGACCGACGAGCCGCGGGTACTTGCGATGGCGGCCCGCGCGCATCTGCGCCGAAAGTTCCTGTCCGCCAGGGTCGCCGTCAGCGGCGCCAACTTCGCGGTCGCCGAAACCGGGACACTGGCCGTCGTCGAATCCGAAGGCAATGGCCGGATGTGCGTGACCCTGCCGCAGACGCTGATCACCGTGATGGGCATCGAGAAGGTTGTGCCGCGGTTCACCGACCTCGAGGTGTTCATGCAGCTGCTGCCGCGATCGTCGACGGCTGAACGGATGAACCCGTACACCTCGATGTGGACCGGTGTGCATCCCGGTGACGGACCGCAGGAATTTCATCTGGTGTTGCTGGACAACGGTCGCACCGCCGTGCTCGGAGACGCGGTGGGCCGCGCGGCCCTGCACTGCATCCGCTGCAGCGCCTGCCTGAATGTCTGCCCGGTGTACGAACGCACCGGCGGCCACGCCTACGGCTCGATCTATCCCGGCCCGATCGGTGCGATCCTGAGCCCGCAGCTGACCGGGACGCAGGGGCACGACGACCCCAACGCCTCCCTGCCGTACGCGTCGTCGTTGTGCGGCGCGTGCTTCGACGCGTGCCCGGTGCAAATCGACATCCCTTCGATCCTGGTACACCTGCGGGCCGCCCAGGTCGACGGTCATCGGGCGATCGGTCAGGACCTGGCGATGGGCGCCGCCGCGTGGGCGATGGCCTCGCCCAGACGATTCGCCGCGGCCGAGAGGCTTCTCGCCGCCGGGCGGCTGGTGGCGGGCGCCGATCAGCGCATCACCGCACTGCCCTGGCCGGCGTCGCGCTGGACCACCAGCCGGGACGTACCTGCGCCGCCCGCGGAGACGTTCCGCCAATGGTGGGCCCGAACCCACGGCGAGGCGTCCCGATGAACGAGACACGTCGCATCGTCCTCGACCGCATCCGCGGTGCGCTCGCGGCGGCCCCGCCCGAACCCGTTCAGGTGCCGCGCGACTACGACCGAGAGCCCGCGCACGGACCGGGCGACGCCGAACGCTTCGCCCAGACCGTCGCCGAATACCAGGCCCAGGTGCTGCCCGTCGAGGCCCCCGACATCGCGGCCACCGTCGCCGAGCTGACGGGTGCGGGCACCCGGGTCGCGATACCGTCCGGACTGCCCACCGAATGGGTCGACGGCATCGTCACCGTCGTCGACAGCTCGGAAAACCCCTTGGCGGTAACCGAACTCGACACCGCCGCCGCCGTCGTCACCGGATGCGCCCTGGGCATCGCGGCCACCGGAACCATCGTCCTGGACGCCGGGCCGACCCAGGGCCGGCGAGCGCTGACGCTGGTCCCCGACCATCACATCTGCGTCGTCTTCACCGACCAGATCGTCGACACCGTCCCGCAGGCGTTCGCCGCCCTGGACCCCCGCCGGCCGCTGACCTTCATCTCCGGACCGAGTGCCACCAGCGACATCGAACTCGACCGCGTCGAAGGTGTGCACGGCCCCCGCAGACTTGACGTGCTGGTGGTCAGCAGGTGACATTGCGGAATCCGCTTATTTCTCGCGGCCGCACGGCATAGATTTCTACAGCGAAGCTACGAAGGGAGCCGGGCGTTGCGGACTTTGGCGATAGGCATTGCGCTCACGGCGGCTGCGGTGACGTTGGCCCCGCCGGCGTCCGCAGAACTGTGGCCCGGTAACTACAACTTCATCATCCCGGACCGCCGGGACTTCCACACCTGGGCGTGGGCGGCCAATCCCTGCCCCGGCGAGATCGTGTTCTCGCCGACCTGTGTCCGAGTCTCGGCCAACCCGATGCCGATCGCCAAGGCCTATGGCTGGTACGGCATCGCGACGCTGAACAACGGGCAGTACACGATGACCGTCGACAATCCGGACGGATTGCGTTGCGGCGACATCTATTACGGCCCGGTCATCCCCACCCGCGACGTCTTCACCTGGGATGCCAAGACGCTGTCGGGAACCATGGAATCGTCGTTCGACGTCGGCTGCGACGGCGCGCCGGGCGGCACCTTCACCTACCCGTTCTGGCTGACCCGGCTCTGAGTCAGCCGGTGATCAGCGCGCCGTATTGACCGATCAACTCGGCGGTGCGCCAGTAGATCAGCGCCGCGAACACCACCAGCACAGCCGCGGAGACACCGCCCTGCAACAGGTTGCGGCGTTCCCGCGGGGCGTAGGTGTAGACGGCCGCGATCAGCGACCCGGTGATCAAGCCGCCGACGTGGCCCTGCCAACTGATCGACGGCACGGTGAACGTCAGCACCAGGTTGATCCCGATCAGCACTACCACCCAGCGCACGTCGAGGTTGAGCCGCTTGGCCACCACGAACGTCGCCCCGAACAATCCGAAGACCGCACCCGACGCGCCCGCCGTGGCCGCCCCGATCGGAGCGAGCAGGTACACCAGCACCGAACCGCCCAGCGCGCTGAGGCCGTATAGCGCACCGAAGCGCAGCCGGCCCAGCCAGGCCTCGAGCGGGGGGCCGATCACGTACAGCGCCCACATGTTGAACAGCAGATGCATGGCGCCGTAATGCATGAACGCCGAGGTGATCAGGCGGAAGTACTCGCCTCCCGCAACGCCGGGAGCCCACAGCACGAGCGCACGCTGCAGGTCCCTCGACGTCATCTGCAGCACGAACATCACCACGTTGACGGCGATCAGCGCATAGGTCACATACGGCAGGCCGGTGCGCCGGATGCCGCCGGCCCCGGTGCGTACCGGGCGGACGCTCTGCCCGGCGGCTGCCACGCAGTCGACGCATTGATGGCCGACCGCGGCGCTGCGCATGCACTCTGGGCAGACCGGCCGCCCACAGCGAGTGCATTGCACGTAGGTCGGGCGGTCGGGATGGCGGTAACAGGTCGGAGTGCCCGCCGGAGTTTGCGGTGTGTAAGGGATGCTCATAGTCCTGCCACCGAAGATACTGTGCCGGGCCGGTGGTGCCGCACCTGCGACGGCGTTGCCGACGCCGCGGAGGCGGTACGGATTCCGTCGTCGGGAGCCGGACCCGCACCAGCGCACCCTGGCCGACCAGTACCACCAGACACCCGCTGGACCGGTGACGGGATTGTTCGGCAGCTAACCTTCGGATTCGATTTCGGTCAGCGTCAATATTTGCCATATCCGCACCAACGCGTCCCATTTTCGGGATGCGTGAATCGCTGCTGAAGTGCCCATACAGCTATCCGCAACAATTTGTAGCCACGCAACTGATTCCGTAGTACATTTCCCCCAGGTTGAGTTCACAGCCGCCCGGAGACGCCAGCGCGCGAGGGCTCGAGAGCTTTCGCAGCGAAGCTTCGATTCGAACAACTTCGGCAGGCAAATCCGGCATCGCGGAGTACCACTGATGGAGGCGCCATGACTTCAGCCACCACCGCGGCACCCTTGGCTGTCACCCGCCTGGGCCGCGACCGAACGGATCGTGGAGCCTTCCGGTCCAGAGAGCTCAGCGCGACCACCCTGCTCATCGCCGCAGTCGGCGAGGTGGACGCGTCGAATGCCGGTGACATGCTCGGCTACGTCGAGGACCACGTCTCGGGATACCAGCAGCTCGTGGTCGACCTGTCGAAGCTCGACTTCTTCGCGACGGACGGGTTCTCGGCGCTGCACACCCTCACCGTGCGGTGCTCGCGGCGCGGGATCGACTGGGTGCTGGTCCCCGGCCCCGCGGTTGCCCGCGTGCTGCGAGTCTGCGATCCGGAGGGGCTGGTCACCACGGCGGGCAACATCGTCTCGGCGGTGGCCGCTCTCGCCCGCGGCCCGCACACCCATCTGCAGTTGGCCCCGCTGGCGAAGTAGCCCGCCGCGCCTTCCTAGACTGGTTCTGTCGGTTCTAGCGAAGGCGAGCAGCCATGGCGACACACGGTCGCAATCTCAACGACCTGGTGACACGGTTCTGGACCGTCGCCGCACCGCTCTACGACCATCCTCGTCTGCAGCAATGGGTCTACCAGCCCGCCCAGGACGAGGTCATCGATGAGCTGCGCGCCCACGGTGCCCGCCGGATTGCTGACATTGCCTGCGGCACAGGCATTCTCGCGGCTCGCATCGAAGCCGAGCTGCAGCCTGACGAGGTGTACGGGGTGGACATGTCCGACGGCATGCTCAAGCAGGCCAAGGCACGCGACCCGAAGGTCCAGTGGCGCAAGGGGCCGGCCGAACAACTGCCGTTCGACGACGACGCGCTCGACGCCGTGGTCTCGACATCGGCCTTTCACTTCTTCGACCAGCCGGCGGCGATGCGCGAATTCCACCGCGTGCTGCGGCCCGGCGGTCTGGCAGCCGTCGCGACGATCAGCCCGCCGCAACTGCCGCTGCTCGGCCAGCTGACCAACTCGCCGGCCAGTGCCGCGCACAACCCGTCGGCGCACGAGATGCGCACTCTGTTCACCGATGCCGGCTTCACGATCACCGACCAGCACCGGGTGCACCGGCCGCTGTGGACCAAAGCCGTGTTCGACCTCATCACGATCGGGACGAAGCCCGCGTCCTGACCGCCGCGGGCCGTATCCTTCGACACCATGGCCGTCGAGCTGCTCGCCCCCAGTGTCGAGATCGGTCTGGTGACCACCAATCTGGCTCCGATGGTCGAGTTCTACGAGAACTTCCTCGGGCTGCCGTTCCAGCTCGACCTCGACTTTCCCGGCGGCACCATGAAGCGCTACCTGATTGGTGACAACACCCTCAAACTCGTGACCTACGACCAGCCGCCTCCCGCGGACCTCACCCCCGGCGGCGGACGTGCGCAGACCGGTGTCCGCTACATCTCGCTGGTGGTCACGAACGTCACGCAGGTGGCCGCCCAGGTCACGGCCGCCGGGTACGAAATCGTCGAACCACTCACCGAATTCACCGCCCTGCCCGGCATCGGGTGGTTCTTCGTCGCCGACCCCGACGGCAACTGGGTCGAGCTCGCCGGCCCGATCTGATCACCGCTTATCCTTCCGACGTCACCCACTCAACGCAGAGGAACACCTATGGCCATCGAGCTACTCGCCAAGAACATCGAAGTCGGTTTGGTCACCACCAACCTGGAGGCGATGGTCGAGTTCTACGAGAACTTCCTGGGCCTGCCCTTCACCGGCGACCTCGACTTCCCCGGCGGAACCATGAAGCGTTACGCGCTCGGTGACAACGTCCTCAAGCTGATCACCCTCGACCAGCCGCCTGCCGCGCCCGCGACGCCGGGCGGCGGACCGGCCGCGGCCGGCATCCGCTATTACACCGTGGTGGTGGCCAACACGACGACGGCCGCCGAGCAGGTCAAGGCCGCCGGATACGAGATCGCTCAGGAGCTCGCCGAGTTCGCACCGGTGCCGGGCATGGGCTGGATGTTCGTCGCCGACCCGGACGGCAACTGGGTCGAGCTCGTCGGCCCGATGTAGATCGCGGGCCGTACCCTGGGCATCGTGCCCGAGCTTCATCCCGACCTCGCGGTCCTGGCGCCCCTGCTGGGCACCTGGACCGGCGCCGGCACCGGCGAGTACCCGACCATCGAGACGTTCGGCTACGTCGAAGAGATCACGTTAGGGCACGTCGGCAAGCCCTTCCTGACCTACTCGCAGCGGACCCGGGCCGCCGACGACGGTCGGCCCCTGCACGCCGAGACCGGCTACCTCCGGGTGCCGTCGCCCGGCCGGATCGAACTCGTCGTCGCCCATCCCACCGGGGTCACCGAGATCGACGAAGGCACGCTGTCGGTGACCGACGCCGGCCTGGAAATCCAGCTCGACTCGACCGCCATCGGGCTCTCCGGTTCGGCGAAAAGCGTTACCGCCCTGAGCCGGTCGTTCCAACTCACGGGTGACCAGCTCACCTACAGCGTGCGGATGGCCGCTGTGGGCGTGCCGCTGACCCACCATCTGGCCGCGACCCTGCACAGGCAGCAGGGGTGAGCTACTCCCCCGCCGGCGAAGGCCGGATTCGCGTCCCGACCGACCTCGACGCCGTCACCGATGTCGGCGCCGAGGACCACGCCGACATCTCCGCGGCCACCGCCGACCGGATCTGGGAATCGGTGCGGCACTGGTACGCCGCGGGCATGCACCCCGCCATCCAAGTGTGCCTGCGGCACAACGGAAAAATTGTGCTCAACCGCGCAATCGGCCACGGCTGGGGGAACGGTCCGGCCGACCCGCCGGACGCCGAGAAGGTGCCGGTCACCATCACCACCCCGTTCTGTGTGTACTCCGCGGCCAAGGCCATCAGCACGACGGTGGTGCACATGCTCGTCGAGCGGGGCGAGTTCTCCCTCGAGGACCGAGTCTGCGACTACCTGCCGAACTACACCAGCCACGGCAAGGACCGCACCACCATCCGTCACGTGATCACCCACAGCGCCGGCGTGCCGTTCGCCACCGGGCCGCGACCGGACCTCAAGCGGATGAACGAGAGTGCCTACGCGCGCGAGAAACTCGGTGAGCTCAAGCCCATCCACCGACCGGGCCTGATGCACATCTACCACGGACTGACCTGGGGTCCGCTGGTCCGCGAGATCGTCTCGGCCGCAACCGGGCGCAACATCCGCGACATCCTCGCCGAGGACATCCTGGACCCGCTGGGGTTCCGGTGGACGAATTACGGCGTGGCAGAACAGGATGTCCCGCTGGTCGCGCCGAGCCACGTCACGGGAAAACCCCTGCCTGCGCCGATTGCCAAGGCGTTCCGGGCCGCCGTCGGCGGTACGCCGCAGCAGATCATCCCGTTCTCCAACACGCCGCTGTTCCTGACCGGTGTCGTCCCGTCGTCCAGCACCGTGTCCAACGCCGACGAGTTGTCCCGTTTCGCCGAAATTCTCTGTCGTGGAGGTGAACTCGACGGCGTCCGGATCATGCGCCCGGAGACCCTGCGCGCCGCGGCGGCACCCGCACGCCGGCTGCGGCCCGATATCGCGACAGGGTTCGCACCGATGCGTTGGGGCACCGGCTACATGCTCGGGTCCACCCGGTTCGGGCCGTTCGGACGCGACGCACCTGGCGCCGTCGGCCACACCGGGCTGACCAACATCGCGGTCTGGGCGGACCCGGAACGACGGCTGTCGGTCGGACTGGTCAGCAGCGGTAAACCCGGACAGCACCGCGAAGCCGGCCGCTACACCGACGTGCTGGACCGCATCAACGCTGAGATCCCCGCGTCCGCGGGTGAATTGTGCCGACCGCGCACGGTCGATAACGTACCGACCATGGGTGACTCGCTGCTGCAGCAACAACTCGACGAGGTGCGGGCCCTGCTGCAGCGGGCGCGGGAGCTGTTCGGCCCGAATCCCGTTGCGCCGCCGGAGGTTGTCTCCGCCGACGGCGAGCGGTAACCGATAACCGCTCAGAATTCTTCGGGCCGCAGCCGATGCTGCCGCAGTGCCTCGGCGGCCAGGGCGAGGTCGCGGCTGTTCGCCACATCGTCTGACGGGGTGTGACCCGCCGCCAGGATCTCGGCGCGCACCTGCATCAGCGCCTTCAGGTACGACACGTCCGCGGTTAGCAGGATGCCCTGCGCCAGGGTCTGCGCGTCGGCGTCCATCGCGGGTTCGGCCAGGGCCACGCTGTGGAGATAACCGCCCCGGCACGACCGGAACAGGATGTGCCCGCTGGGATGGGCCGTGTCGAACTCGGGATCGGGTTCGGTCATGAACCGTCCTGGGTGATACGGCCGAGTTCGGCGGCAGCGGCGCTGTCCTGGTGTTCCCAGACGTCGGCGGCGTGGCGCAGGTTGGTCGCGAGTTCGGCGTGGGCCGCGGCCTGCTGCTCGTAGCAGGCACGCCGCTGGTCCAGCAGTTCGCGGCCGGCGTCGCGCAGCTCACCGAAGATCGGGCCCAGCGAGTCGAGACTGGCGAGGATGTCGGCGTGCCCGGCGGGCACCGTGCTCAGCTGCTCGGCGGTGTCCTGGTGGTCGCGGGCCGCGCGGCGCAGCTCGTCGGGCACCACGTGGATGCGCTCTGCCATGTCACTCTCCTATCGCCGGCGGGCCGGCTGTCACCGCGGGCCGGGTCGGTGCGGGTTGGTCTGGTCGCGGGGTCGTAGCTCCGGCGCCCGGCTCAGGCGGATGCTCCCACCCTAGGAAGCTCGGGCCCGCGACGCTGGCAATGGGCTGGATCTGATTGTTGAGCACGGCTTTGCCGTTGCCCAACGCCAGTGCATGCCGGTCGGTCAGCATCCCGATGTCACCGGGCAACACCCGGGCGGCGTCGACGGGATGCGACACCGCGGTGCCCGGCGCCGGGATCGTGATGCCTTGCTGCCGGAACGCCTCCGGGATGGGTGTTCCGGCCACCGCGGCGGTGATGGCTGCCGCCAGTTGGGGGCTCGGCGCGGTCACCGTTTCACCGTTGGGCAGATTGACGACGGTCGAGTCGTCGGGAGGCGGCACATCGGACTCCTCCCCCACGCCGCTGCCGTCGTCGAGTACCGGCTCGGCCGGAGCATCATCGACCGGCTCGTCAGGCAACGCGTCGTCGAGCAGGTCAGAGGTGTCCGCGGACGGCAACCGCGGCGGGATGAGACTGTCGAACCCGGGCGGCGTGGGGCTGGGGCCGGCCGGCACACCTCCACCAGATCCGCCGCCTGTCGCGGGGATCGCGGCCATCGGCGGGATCATCGGTGCGGCGACCGGCTGGCCGGTGGGGGCGCCGGGGTCAGCCGGCGGGGGCGCGAGGTCGTCGGGCAACAGGGCGTCGGCGAACGGGTCCGGGCCGAGATCCGGCGGGATGTCGACGGCCCGTTCCGCCGGCTTCGCGGTCGTCGGGCCGGTGTCGGGTGCGGCCTCGGCGGCGGGGTCCGGGGTGGCACCGACGTACAGCGACGCCAGCGCGGCGGCCAACGATGCCTTCGAGGTGGCGTCCAGTCCGGCGGTCTCCACCACGGTCTTGATATCGCGCAGCTTGTCGATCAGGTACCGCTGGAACGCGCGTGCGCCGGCCGGGGTGTCGAGGTCGGTGCGGGCAGCGACGGCGGCCTCGATGTCCCTCTGCAGACCGTCGAGGGCTTCCCGGCCCGCCGAGTGGACGGCGTGCGCATTAAGCACCGCGGTGATCACCTGCAGGTCGAGCTGCGCGCTCCTCGAATTCTGATGTGCCAGTGATGTTTCGGCCGTCCGAATGGCCTCCGCGGCCAGCCCCTCCCCCACGTCCGGAGCCTGGTCGATAGGTGCCGCCGGGTCGAAGGCCGCACTATGCTGAGCGCGAATCTTGGCCACTACGTTGTCGATTGCGCTCGGCGACACCACACTGACCGGGCTGGTGATCGTGGCGAGGTCGGTATCCGAGAGCCCCGTCAGCCAGGCCCGGCTGTCACCGGTGACCGCACCGACGCGTGCAATCACGTCGAGCAGGTCTTGATAACTCGCCACCGGTGCCCTCTCATGCCGGCGACTGTATCCAGGCGGTGTTCGGGTGACAATTCACCCGTCAGGCAGGTGTGGACGACACCCGATAGCGGTCCAGAAGTCGCTGGAGCACCACGGTTTTGGCGTCGGCTTCGGCGCGGGCGGCGATCAGCACATCGCTGATTTCGCGTTGCTTGGCGAGCAGGAACCGCGCCAATTCGCGCCCCTCGACAGGCGCGGTGACGGTGTTCTGAGCGACGGCCGCCTCGATCTCGGCGTTGATCGCGTCGAGCTTGCGGATCGCCTCGGTCGCGGCGGCATGCGCGGCCGACACCACCTCGGCCAGTTCGGCGTCGGCCTCGGCGAGCTCGCGGTCACGCGCGGCGAGCAGCGATCGGGCCGACTCGAGGGCCTCGGCCGACGCTCCGACGTGCTCTGCCATGGGTCGACGGTACTCAGCGAGATTTCGCCGAACAACTCACCACTCGGCTAGGCCGGCCTGCGGATCGCGATGTCGGAACCCAGTCGGCTGATCCGGACGTTGGCGCCGGAGTAGGGCGCCTCGACCACCAGTCCGTTGCCGATCGCCATCTGGACGTGGCCGGTGTGCGGGAACACCAGATCACCGGGGCGAATGTGGGAACGCGGCACCGGAATCCCGTCATTGATCTGGTCGTAGGTGGTCCGGTGCAGTTGCACCCCCGCCTGCGCGTAGGCCCACTTCACCAGGCCCGAACAGTCGAAGCGATCCGGGCCGGTCGCTCCCCACACGTACGGACACCCCAATCGCGACAGCGCGGCGCGCACCGCCAGTGCGGCCCGCGAGTTCGGTGCCGGCAGCCGGCGGTGCCCACGGCGATATCGCAGCGCGCGCAACAACGCGAGGCGGCGCCGGGCTCGACGACGAGCGGCAAGGACGTGGGCGTGCTGGGCGCGCAGCCGGGCGGCCCTGCGCCGCAGCAACTCTCGTTGAGCAACCGGGGAGTCCGGGGTGGCGGCATCGGCATGGGCGGCGTCGAGCACGGCCCGGGTCTGCCGCTGAGCCTCCCGGTGATCGCGCTGCACACGGGCCAGGATTGCCGACACCTCGGCGTCGACACGGCGGGCGCCGTCGAGTTCGGTGCGTCGCCCTTCGGCCGCACGGTGATAGGCGGAGGGCAACCCCTCGCCCGGGGACGGCGCCACACCGGGCGCCGCGTCGAGCACCCCCACCGCCTGCCGGCCGGAGAACAGCGCGTGGGCGCGGCTGAGGATCTCCACCTCGGGGGCGGTCATGCCCGCTCCTCGACAAATGCCCGCACCCGCGGCAGGGCTCCCGGCGGGATGGCCCCGCGGTTGCGGATGTCCCACAGCTGCTCGACATCGACTCCGATCAGCGTCGCGATCACCGGTTCGGGAAGCTCCGAGCGGGCACACGCCTGGTCGAATCGGGCGCTGATGCTGCCGGGCATGCGGGCCAGTAGCCCGCTCCGGATCGCTTCCAGGGACTTGAGGTGAGTCATCAGGCGGTCCACCGATTCGGCCCCCGCGTTGACGGCGACGCGCCACGAGTTGGCGGCCAGCAGCTCGGCCTTCACGCATTGCTCGATCACGGACTGAATATACGTTTCATATTCGTTTGACGTCTCCGCTGGCAGGCGGGCTATCAACGAGTTCAGCGATTCCAGGTGCGCTTCGGCATGCGCCTCGAGCACATCGGCGTCGCTGTGCCGGCTGACGACGATGCCGGTGGCGGTCCGCGGCGGCGCGGATTCGGCCGGTCCGTCGGTCAGGAATTGGCCGATCTCAGCGGCTGGATCGTCGGCAACGACGAGCCGCGCGTAGGTGCCGGGCGGCAGCCCCAGCCCATTTTCAACCTTCTGAACTGTGCCTTTGTGTGGCTTGCGGACACCGCGCTCCAGGAAGCTCAGGCCCATGATGCTGACCCCGGTGGCGGCGGCCAGCTCGGCCAGCGACCAGTCCCTCGCCTCGCGCAGAGTCCGGATGGCCGCACCCGCCGCCTCTCGGCTCACGGTGGGGCTCCAGCCATGTACGGATCGTACACAGCCCTATCGGTTTATACGTTTTTTTCTACGTTCCTCTTGCGTCGTCGGAATGTCGCATATACGCTTTCGTCATTGAATCTGGCCAAGGAGGCTCCGATGAACTACCGCCCATGCTCGGTCGAGCCCGATCTGTGGTTCGGCTACGCCGACGATGACGCCAGCGACGGTGCGGCGAAGGCACGCGTCTACGAACAATCCGCCACCCGCGCCCGGACCATCTGCCTACGCCGGTGCCCGCTGGCCCAGCAGCGCGCCTGTGCGCGCAGCGCCGTCGAGAGCGGCGAGGAATACGGGGTGTGGGCCGGCATCAAATTGCCCGGCGGCCAATACCGCAAGCGCCACCAACTGGCGCACGCGCACGAAGTCCTGCGACGCATCGCTGACGGTCAGCTCAATCCGCGCGAACTGCCGGAAAGCACCGAACTACTCACCCGAAGCGAACCGCTGCCCGCCCAAGTGGCAACCGTCGTGCATCTTCCGCTGGGCCGACCGCGTACCGCTGCCTGACCGTCAGCTAGAAGCTACTGCCTCAGAACGCTTTTGCATGTTCTCGTCGACCTCGCGCTGCCACACGTCGTACGCGTGGGTGGTGTCCACCTCGAGCTCGAAGCGATCGGTCATGTCCGCGGTGACGTCGGCGGCGTCGACGTAGAACTGTTCGTACCACCGCCGGTACTGGTACAGCGCGCCGTCTTCCTCGCACAGCAGCGGATTCTCGATACGCGTCTTGTGCTTCCAGATCTCGACGTCTTGCAGAAAGCCGACCTCGTAGATCTTCGAATACGACTGGGCGAGCTTGGCCGCCTTCTCGTCCGACAGCCCCGGCATGTTCTGCACCGAAACCCCGAACTGCAGCATGAACGAATTCTGGTCGATCGGGTAATGGCAGTTGATCAGCACCGATTCCACGGTGAAGTCCGGACCGAGATCGTTGTGCAGCCAGTTGATCATGTACGAGGGACCGAAGTAGGTGGCCTCCGAGCGCAGCTTGGTGCCCTCCCAGAGCCGCTCCGGGTGCTCGGTGAAGTCCTGGCGCCCCTTGGATTCCATGTACTGGCTGGCGGTGTGGCCTTCGAAGACGTTCTTGAAGAACGTGGGGTAGGCGTAGTGGATGTAGAAGAAGTGCGCCATGTCGACGTTGTTGTCGACGATCTCGCGGCAGTGCGCGCCTTCGATCACCATCGAGTTCCACGCCCACTTCGACCACTGGCCCTCGTCGTAGCCCTCGATGGTCGGCGGGGTGAGTTCCGCCGGCGGCGTGGAGCCCTCCGGGTCGTGCCACATCAGCAGCTGCCCATTGACCTCGATGGTCTGGTACTTGCGGGTGCGGGCGAGCTTGGGAACTCTTCGCGCATAAGGAATTTCGACACAGCGCCCGGTAGCGCCGTTCCAACGCCAGTCGTGGAACGCACAGGCCAGATTGTCACCCTTGACCGTGCCCATGGCGAGGTCGGCACCCAGGTGCCGGCAGTAGCCGTCGAGCACATGGATGTCGCCCTGCGAGTCGGCGTACACCACCAGCTTGCCGCCGAACGCATTGATGCCGTGCGGCTTGCCATCGCGGAAATCCTCTGCCAGGCCCAGGCAGTGCCAACCGCGCGCGTAACGCGTCATCGGCGTGCCGGGGTCGATCTCCCGGATCTGGTTCATGCGCTCATTTAAGCACATGTGCTTAAAACTGCCTAGCATTGATTTAGACTGCTCGGCGTGGACCGCGGTGCCCGATCTCGGGAAGTACTCCTCGACGCCGCCGAACGGCTGATCGCCGAGCACGGCTTCGAGGTGCCGCTGCGAGAGATCGCGGTGGCCGCCGGCCAGCGCAACAACTCCGCGGTGAACTACTACTTCCGCAGCAGGCAGGATCTGATCGATGCGGTGGTGGCCCGACGCCTGACCCCGATGGAAGTCGAGCGGCAAGCACTGCTGGACCGCATGTCGGGCGAGCAGATGGCCGACGCCCACGCTGTGCTGCGGATCCTGGTCGGGCCGTTCTTCCACAGTGAAGGCACCCACTACGCGCGGTTCCTCGAAGTGGTGCGGATCCGGCTGAACCGGGAACCGCAGAGCCCCGCGGAATCGGCGTGGCCACGGATCCTCGACGCGCTGGCACGGCTGGTTCCGTTGAAGGACCGCAGCGCCCGGGAGAACCGGGTCGGTGCCGTCGCCACCGCGATGTTCGCCCTGCTCGCCGACCACGAGCGGCGGGTGGAATCCGGCGACAGCGATGCCGACAGTCTCGAGGAGATCGTGACGATGCTCGCCGCGATGCTGACCGCCGCGCCGGTGCCGGCGCCCGCGACGCGCTGACTGCGGCAATTCCCGGGCAGGGGAGTGGGTATGCAGATAGAACTGTGTCGACTGGCAGACGTTGGGAGGCGCGCGGGTGCGGATCGTGGCTGTGGTGGCCCTGGCCGGGTTGATCGCGCTGGTGGTCGCGGTTCTGACCGACAGCACCTACGCGGCCGTCGCGGTGGTCGTACTCGCGGTCGCCGGCATCGTGCTGTTGTTGCGCGACTGGCGCGCCGATCACCAGCGAGCCGCCGCAGGTGCGGCAGCGGAGGTGCCGCAGGACGAGCCGGCCGACCCGTCGATGAGTCCGGAGTTGTTCGCGCCGGACATCTCGGCCGACGGTCGTGGCCCGTCGTCCGACGCCCGCGCCGACTAGCAGGGCAGCCGCCCGCCGAGCGTCACTCCAGGCTCACGCTGGGCGCCGAATGCGACTCTGGTGTGACGCTCGCGGGGGCGGGCATCGCGGCGGTCCAGACCTGTCGGACCCCCGACCTAGCGTGAGCCAATGACGTACTGGATCAATACCGTCAGCGCCGACCACGTACAACGCGGTGTCGCCGGCGGCTTCACTCAGGCCAACCATGGCAAGCCGCACATGCTGCGCAAGATGGCCCGTGGCGATTGGATCGTCTTCTATTCGCCGAAAACCGCACTCGAGCACGGGGAGTCACTGCAGGCATTCACCGCCATCGGGCGGGTCGCCGACGACGAGCCGTACCAGGAACAGCCGTCGCACCCGTGGCGGCGCGCGATGGAGTTCCTGCCCTGCACGGCGACACCGATCCGGCCGCTGTTGGACCGGCTGGAGTTCATCGTCGATCCGCAGCGCTGGGGCTACAAGTTCCGGTTCGGGGTGTTTCGCATCGAGGAGCCGGACTTTCAGCTCATCCGCTCGGCGATGACCCGGCAGCTCGCGGCCTGAGCAACGCGCCGCGGGTAAGCTCGGGGTGGTGAGCAACCTCGAGACAGCTCCACATGAAATACCCTGCAGTGCAACAACATTCGACGGTGTCAAGGTGCTGGATCCCCGCGAGGTCCCGCTCGGCGGTCCTCGGGCGCTTCCGGTGCGCCGGACCTTGCCCCAACGTGAGCGCTCGCTGATCGGCGCCTGGTGTTTCGCCGATCATTACGGCCCGCACGATGTACGTGAGGCCGCCGGCATGGATGTGCCCCCGCATCCGCACACCGGACTGCAGACCGTCAGCTGGTTGTTCCGCGGCGAGATCGAGCACCGCGACAGCGCCGGTGTGCACCAGACCGTGCGGGCCGGCGAACTGAACCTGATGACCGCCGGGGCGGGGATCTGTCACTCGGAAGTGTCGATGCCGTCGACCACGGTCCTGCACGGTGCGCAGCTGTGGGTGGCACTGCCGGATTCGGACCGCAACACCGCCCGGGACTTCGATCACTATGTCCCCGAGCCGGTTTCCCGTGGCGAAGCATCCATCCGGGTGTTCCTCGGTGAGCTGGCCGGCCAGCGCTCTCCGGTACACACCTTCACACCGCTGCTCGGCGCCCAAGTCGACCTGCCCGCCGGTTGCACCCTCGACCTCGATGTCGACCCGGCCTTCGAGCACGGCGTCCTGCTGGACCTCGGCCGGGTGGAGGTGGCCGGGCGGGTGCTCGAGTCAGGGCAGCTCGCCTACCTCGGAACCGGGTCCACGACGCTGCGGCTGCACAATGCGGCCGGCCTGGCCGCCCGGGTGCTGCTGCTGGGCGGGACGCCGTTCACCGAGGAACTGTTGATGTGGTGGAACTTCGTCGGTCGCAGCCACGACGAGATCGTCGAGTACCGCCGGCAGTGGGAGAGCGGCGACGATCGCTTCGGCGCCGTCAGTGGGTACTCCGGTTCCGTCACTCGATTACCGGCACCCGCACTACCCGCCATCCGATTGCGGCCCCGCCGCCGAACCTGAGGAGTCCCATGACACAAGACAAAACCGGCGCGGAGACCACCGTCACCGCCGGCACGGACCAATTCACCATCTCCGTCGACGGCCAGCAGGTCGGCGTCGCCGACTACGTCGACCACGGCGGTCAGCGCGTGTTCCACCACACCGAGGTCGAGAGCGCATTCGAAGGACGCGGACTGGCCAGCATCATGGTCGGCGAGGCGCTGGCCGCCACCCGGGACGCCGGGCTGCGCATCGTGGCGGTGTGCCCGATGGTGGCGAAGTACATCGAGAAGCATCCGGAGTTCGAGGACGTGACGGATCCCGCCACCGCGGATACCGAGCGCTACCTACAGCAGGTGCTGAGTAGCTGAACTGGGCGCCGCTATCGTGTGACCTCGTGACGGATCTGGGCGGCTCGGCAGGCACATCGCGGGCGTATCTGGTGTCCGACGGCGACGTATTGTTGCCCGGCCCGGCGGCGCAGGGGCCCTGGGGTCCGACGATCAGCGGTCACGTCGTGGGCGGCATCCTGGCGCGGGCGCTGGAACAGGTGGGTGGCGCCCCCGAATTCGTGCCTGCCCGGCTGACCGTGGACCTGCTCCGGCCCACTGCGATCGCGCCCCTGGAAGTGCGCACGACCATGCGCCGCGAGGGCCGTCGCATCCGGTTGGTCGACGCCGAACTAATCCAGAACGACACCGTGGTGTCCCGGGCCAGCGCGATGTTCCTGCGCCGCGGCGAGCACCCGGCCGGCGACATCTGGTCCTCGCCGGTGACGATGCCACCGCTGCCGCCGGATCCCGGTCCGCTGCCCGAGGACCTGATGATGTTCGTCTGGGGCTACGGGGGACAGGGCGAGTCCGGCGGTGCGATGGCCTTCACCGAATGGCACGACGCCACCGGTCCCAAGTACGCCTGGATTCGGCAGGTCCGCCCGCTGGTCGACGGCGAAGACACCTCCCCGTTCGTCACCGTGGCGATGGCCGCTGACGCGGCCAGTGCCACATCCCATTGGGGCACAGGCGGTTTGCGCTACATCAACGCCGACTACACGCTGACCCTGGCCCGCGAGCCGGTCGGGGACTACATCGGGCTGGCGGCCACATCGCACAACAGCAACGACGGGATCGCGTGCGGTGCGGTCGCGGTGTTCGACGCACACGGGCAGATCGGAAACGCGATCACCGTCGGCTTGGTGAACCCGGTCGAATCGTTCCATCCCAGGGCGTAGCGTTCCGTCCCAGAACGTAAGGGAGTCCGTTGAGAAGGTTCGTCGACATCTCGGTCCCGCTGCAGGCCGGCATCGCCTCGGACCCGCCGGGGCATCTCCCGGAGATCGACTACTACGACCACAAGCAGACCGCCGCCGAGGTGGTGTCGTTCTTCCCTGGCGCGACCGTCGACGATCTTCCCGACGGCGAAGGGTGGGCGATCGAACGGGTCCGGATCACCACTCACAACGGCACCCACCTCGACGCGCCGTACCACTACGCATCGACGATGGACGGCGGCAAGCGCGCCATCACCATCGACGAGGTACCGCTGGAGTGGTGCCTGCAGCCGGCGGTCAAGCTCGACTTCCGGCACTTTCCGGACGGTTACGTGGCGACCGCGGCCGACGTGGAGGCCGAGTTGGATCGCATCGGGCACAGCCTGTCTCCGCTGGAGATCGTGCTGGTCAACACCAGCGCGGGCACCCGCTACGGGCACGCTGACTACGTCGGGACCGGCTGCGGTATGGGCCGCGACGCCACCCTGTACCTGCTCGAACGCGGCGTGCGGCTGACCGGAACCGACGCCTGGAGCTGGGATGCGCCGTTCTCCTTCACCGCCCAGCGGTACGCCCGGGACCACGACGCGTCGATCATCTGGGAAGGTCACCGCGCCGGACGTACGGTCGGCTACTCACATATCGAGAAGCTGCACAACCTGGAGGCCTTGCCGCCCAACGGCTTTGAGGTGGCGTGCTTCCCGGTGAAGGTTCACGCCGCATCGGCGGGATGGACCCGCGCGGTCGCGATCTTCGACGACTAATCGTTGCCATTGCTCAATAGTGCCATTGACAAATGGCAGCATTGGGCGTTGTATCCACCGTGTGTTCGGCGAGTCGATATCCGGGTGGCGAACTCGAAGCGCGAACGTCGCGAGCAGCCTGACCCTGCGACAGATCAGCGCCGTGCTCCCGCCCGAGCAAGCCTGGGGTCTCTGGGTCTCGCGCCAGATCGTGGCTCGCATCATGGACACCTTCGGACCGCCCCTGTCCGGGACCACGACCGTTCCCGTGGACACTCGAACGTCCGACGGTCGTCGTGTCGTCGGCGAATGGGTGTACGGCCGAGGTGTCCGCCCGGACGTCAAGGCTGGAGCGATCTACTTCGTGCACGGCAGCGGCTATGCGCTCTGCTCGCCGCGCACCCACCGCCGTCTCACGTCGTGGTTGTCGCAGTTGACGGGTCTGCCCGTGTTCAGCGTCGACTATCGGCTGGCGCCGACGCACCGGTTTCCCGCAGCCGCAGACGATGTCCGCTCCGGCTGGGACTGGTTGATCAACGACCGCGGGATGTCGGCCGAAAGCCTGGTGATCGCCGGGGATTCCGCGGGCGGCCACCTCGCGGTCGATCTCCTGCTACAGCCTGCAGTCCCGCATCCCGCCGCCCTCGTACTGCTGTCACCGTTGCTGGACCTCACGTTCGGACTCGCCCGGACATGGGAGCGCACCGGGCGTGACCCGGCCATCCGATCCCGTGACGCCGTGCGTTTGATCGAGTTGTACTGTGCCGGTGTCGAACCCGCGCACCCGCGGCTGGCGCTCGACGTCGCGGGCGGGCGGCTACTGCCATCCACGCTGATCCACGCCGGTGGCGCGGAGATGCTCGCGGCCGACGCCATCGCCCTCGCCGACGGCCTGCGCTGTGCCGGCGGCGAATGCGACCTGCGCATCTGGCCTGACCAGGTGCACGTCTTCCAGGCCCTGCCGCGTCTCACCCCCGCAGCCGCGCCTGCGATGCGTGAGATCACGGCGTTCATCGCGGATGCGTTGCACGACAACAACGTCGGACAGGTGGGCTGAGCATGGGTATCTTTGGCACGAAACGCAGCCGCAACGCCGACGCCGTCATCACCGGCGCAGGCAGCGGTATCGGCGCCGCCTTCGCCGCCGAGCTGGCCGCCCGAGGCGGGCGCGTGGTGTGCAGCGACATCGATGAGGGCGCCGCGCGCAAGACCGCCGAGGCAATCGGCGACCGCGCGCTGGCGGTCGCCTGTGATGTCACTCAGGTCGACGACGTGTTTCGCCTTGCCGAACAAGCACAGTCGTGGTTCGGTGGCCCACCGACGCTGGTCGTCAACAACGCCGGCGTGGGGGCCGGCGGGCAGACGATCGGCGACATCGATCTCGCCGACTGGACGTGGGTGCTCAACGTCAACCTGTGGGGACCGATCCACGGCTGCCACGTCTTCGCCCCGATCCTGCGCGACGCCGGCCGTCCCGCCGGGATCATCAACGTGGCATCGGCCGCAGCGTTCGGCGCCGCACCCGGGATGGCCGCCTACAACGTCAGCAAAGCGGGCACCCTGTCGCTCTCGGAGACCCTGGCCGCCGAAATGTCCGGCACCGCTGTGAATGTCACGGTTCTGTGCCCCACATTCGTCAAAACCCACATCCTCGAATCCGGCCGCATCCCAGTCGAGACGACGCAGCTGGCCGACCAGCTGATGCGGTGGACCGGCTTCTCCGCAGACCGCGTCGCCCGCATGTGCCTGGACACCCTCGACCGTGGCGGCCTCTACTGCATGCCGCAACCCGAGGCCCGAATCGGCTGGGGAATCAAGCGTTTCACCCCGACGGTGTACACCCGCGCCGCCGGGCTCATCACCCGCGTCACCACCTAGGAGGATCGATGGCGATCGACATGGACGTCATGCTGGCCAAGATCAAGGACCGGCAGTGGGCGCTGGCGGACATCGACTGGGACGCCCCCGGCGCCGAACGCATCACCGACGAGCAACGCCCGAAACTCAAGGCGTTCATGGCCGATCTGTGCTGGATCGAGAACATCGGCGCGCGCGGGTTCGCCGCGCTGGCCAAGAAGGCACCCAACCCCACCATCGCCGAGATCTACCGCTACTTCCACGCCGAGGAACAGCGCCACGCCAACGCCGAACTCGCGCTGATGAAGCGCTGGGGCATGCTTGACGACGGTGAGATGCCCGAACCCAACGTCAACATCCGCCTGTCGATGGACTGGCTGGACAAATACGCCGACTCCATGTCGCTGTCGATCCTGGGCACGGTCATCCCGATGCTCGAGGTCGCGCTCGACGGCGCCCTGCTCAAGTTCCTGCTCGAGGAGGTCGACGACCCCGTCTGCCACCAGGTCTTCGAAAGAATCAACAACGACGAATCCCGGCACCTCGCGGTCGATTTCGAGGTGCTGAACATAATCGGGCAGGCTGATCTGCGACGGTTGGCGATCGAGTTCGTCGGCAGCGTCGCCACCCCCGGGCTGATCATCGGCGCGATCATGTACATACCGCTGCTCAACCGGATCCGCAACGAGATCGTCGGGATGGGATTGGAGCCCGAGCGGCTCTACAACGCCGTCAAGCGGTTCCGCACCCTCGGCGAGCGTGGCGAGTACACCCACCGGGTCCCGACCTATCAGATCCTCAAACTGCACGCCCGCATGGTGATCAAACCCAACAACCCCTACCACTGGGTCGCCAACCCGATGGTGTGGGCGTCCGACCGGATACCGCGCACACTGCTCAGTCCGATTCCCAGCTGGTTCAAGGAACTCACCCACGAGCCGGCGGCCTGAGACATGGCCGGCGTCAAGCACATCCACGACACTCTCATCGTCGGCGCGGGCTTCACCGGCCTGGGCACCGCCATCAAGCTCAAACAAGCCGGCGTCGACGACATCGTCATCGTCGAACGCAACGGCCGAGTCGGCGGCACCTGGCGGGACAACACATACCCCGGCGTGGCCTGCGACATCCCCTCGCTGCTGTACTCGTTCTCGTTCGTCAAGAACCCCAGCTGGTCGCGCGCCTACCCGTCGGGCGCCGAGATCTGCGACCACATCGAGGATCTCACCGACCAGCACGGGCTGCGTCCGCTGATCAGATTCGACACCGAGGTCACCGGGTTGAGCTTCGACGATCAGGCCGGCGTCTGGACCGTTACCGCCAAGGGCCGCAAGCAGATTCAGGCGCGCACGGTGATTCTGGCGTCCGGTCCGCTGGCCGATCACAAGTTTCCCGCGATCCGGGGCATCGACAGCTACCGCGGGCGCAAGATCCACAGCGCGGCTTGGGATCACGACTACGACTTCGCCGGCAAGCGGGTGGCGGTGATCGGCACCGGAGCCAGCGCGGTGCAGATCGTTCCCGAACTGGTGAAGACCGCCGCGGCCGTCAAGGTGTTCCAGCGCACGCCCGGCTGGGTGCTGCCGCGGCTGGACATCTCGATGCCGACCGCAGTGCAGGAACTCTTCGAAAAGGTGCCGGCCACCCAGGCATTGGCCCGCCAGGCGCTGTACTGGGGCCATGAGGCCAGTGCGGCGGCGCTGGTCTGGGACACCCCTGCCAGCCGGCTGGTCGCCCGGCTCGGAAAGGCGCACCTGCGACGCTCGGTGGCCGACCCGTGGCTGCGCCGCCAGCTCACCCCGGAGTTCACCCCCGGCTGCAAACGCATGCTGGTGTCCAGTGACTACTATCCGGCGCTACAGCGCGACAACTGCAAGCTGATCGACTGGCCTATCGCCACCCTGAGCCCGGTCGGCATCCGGACCAGTGATGGCATCGAGCACCACCTCGATGCCATCGTGTTCGCCACCGGATACGACGTGCACCTCTCGGGGCCTCCGTTCCCGATCACCGGGCTCGATGGCCGCTGCCTGCAACAGGAATGGCGCGAGCACGCCGAGGCGTACAAGAGCGCGAGCGCACACGGCTACCCGAACCTGTTCTTCATGACCGGCCCGAATTCCGGGCCCGGCCATAATTCGCTGCTGGTCTACGTCGAAGGCCAGATCGACTATGCCGTCACCGGAGTCACCGCCATCCTGCGCCGAAACCTGCGCTACCTCGACGTGCGGGCCGATGTCCAGCGCCGCTACAACGACCGCATGCAGAAGCGCTTGACCAAGACCACGTGGATGTCGGGCTGCAACAGCTGGTATCTCACAGCCGATGGGTTCAACGCCTCGATGTATCCGGGTTTCGCGACGCAGTATCTTCGACAGATGCGACAGTTCCGGTTCGAGGACTACGAGGCCGTGGCACTTGATGCCCGGCCGCGTGTGGTCGTCTCGACGGCGTGAGATGACGGGTCCGATCCCGAGCATTCTGCGACGGCTGCGCCGCGGATCCCGCGACGTCGTCGAAGCGGCGGTGTCGCAACTGTTCGACGCCGCGGTGCAGCCACACGGAGTGGCGGCCGCGGGCGAGTACCGCATCGACGAATTGGCCCGACTGGCCGGGACGACGACCCGCAACATCCGCGTGTACCGCGACCGCGGGCTGCTGCACCCACCGCTGCGCGTCGGGCGAATCGCGCTGTTCAACGACACCCATCTGACCCGACTGCGAATGATCACCTCGCTGCTGGACCGGGGATACAACATCGCCCACGTCAACGAGATGCTCTCGGCGTGGGAGCAGGGCAAGAACGTCGGGGACATGCTGGGGCTGGAATCGGCGATCGCCGGAAGCTGGGCCACCGAGAAGCCCGAGCGGATGTCGGTCGCCGAAGCGCGCGGGCTCGTCGACGACGACGACGGATTCGACCGGATGGTCGGTCTCGACATGATCAGGCTCGAGAACGACGGACACGACGCCACTGTCGTCCGTCCCAAGTTGGTCGAGGCGTTCAACGAGATCCGCCAATACGGCGTGGCCCTCGAAACGCTCATCGACCTCCACGAGCAGATCGCGCCCCTGATCGACCAGATCAGCGGGATCTTGGTGCGGGCCGGTGTGGATCACGTCGGCGAGCGGCTCAATCCCGGATCCCCGTTGCCACCGGATCCCGAAGTCACCGAGATGATCACGATGCTGGTTCGGTTCCGCACCCAGGCGGTCTCCGCGGTGAGCTCCACGCTGGCGTTCTCGATCGAGTCGAGGGTCGAGTCTGTGGTGGCGAACATTCTCGCGCAAGCCGTCGACGTCACCAGGGGTGACGCGATGGACGACCAGCCCTAGGGCCAGGGCCCGCCGACCGGCGGGCCGCCGCCGCGCGGCGACTGGTTCTGCAGAATCCCCAGGCAGGTCCCCATCGACTTGCCCGGAATGCACGGGATGCCACCCACACTCGGGACACCGTTAGCCACGTAGCACTGGCCGGTGATCGGGTCGGCCAGATGCCCGGTGGGGCAGGCGTTGGCCGGGGCGGCGACGACGACGGGCGCAACGACGAACAGCGCGCCGCAGGCGGCGGCCATCAATGCCCTCGAGATCCGCACCCGCACCGCCATGGCTGTGAGCTTACTGCGAGCGGTGTCTCAGCCGACCGCGATCGGACGGCCGAACTGGGTTCGCATGCCGGGGGAGTAGAGCGCCCGCAGCGGTTCCCCGGAAGTACGTACCCCGGCGGCCGCGACCAGTTCGTCGTCGAGGTCCACCAGCCGCGCCGACTGCAGAGTCCACTGGTCGTGATAGTTGGGCACCCACCAGGTCCGGCCGGCCTTGCGGGTATGGGCGCCCCAGCGCGCGGTCAGCCAGGTCTCCACCGCGGTCGGTTCGACCCGTTCGCCCGGGCGCACCGTCACCCGGCTGCGCAGTCCGCGCTGCGGCCAGCGCCGGACACTGTCGTAGCTGATCTGATCCGATGTCCGGGTGATCCGCATCCGGGCCCAGGTGTAGGGGATGCCCATGGCGATGCGGATCGCCGGAACCACCGCCAGCCGTGCGGATTCCAGCGACCGGAACAGCACGCCGTGCCGGCCCGCGTCATCCACCGAATAGAGCCGCACGTTGGTTTCGGCGAAGGAACCGAAGTACGGCACCGGCGGGGTCGGCCCCACGGCGGTGTAACCCATTCGGAACGGCACCAGCCCGACGTACGTCACGCCCTCCAACACATCCGGACGGGTGCCGGCGGGATAGAGGTGCGCGATGTCGGCGGGGCGCACCGGCCAGTGCACGAACGTCAGATCCAGCCAGCTCTGGTCGAACCACACCCGCCCCCGCAGCGGCGGGGCGACGACGGGGTAGCCGGCCAGCGGGTCCGAGCCCTGCGGGCTCACTCGTATTCCAGGTCCAACACCGGGGTGGGCCGACGGAAGCCGTGAGTGACGACCAACAGCCAGACGAATCCGATTGCCAGCCAGATCAACCCGATCGTCAGTGCGCTACCCGACAGGCTGGTCCACAGCCACGCGGTGAGCAGGAAGCCGATCACCGGAGCGATCACGTTGAGCAGGATGTTGCGTTCCCGCATGTCGACGAAGTAGTGCTTGATCACCGACAGGTTCACCACCGAGAAGGCCACCAGCGCACCGAAACTGACGACCGAAGCCAGGATCGTCAGATCGATCCAGATCGCGAGCAGCGAGATGACGCTGACGGTGAGAATGGCGTAGACCGGGGTGCTGTATTTGGCGGACACATGCCCGAACACCTTGCGGGGCAGGATGCCGTCGCGCCCCATCGCGTAGAGGATTCGGGCGACCGACGCCTGAGAGGTCAACGCCGACCCCAGCGCACCGGCCACGTAGGCCGCGGTGAAGAACGTGTTGACGAACGCCCCGCCCGCGGCCAGCATCACGTCCGTCGAACCGGTGTCCACGTCGGCGAACTTGTTGGACGGGAACACCAGCTGCGATACATAGGACAGCAGGATGAAGATGATCCCCGAGACGATCGTCGCGATCATGATCGCCTGCGGCACTGTGCGTTTGGCGTCTCGTGCCTCCTCCGACAGGGTGGAGACGGCGTCGAATCCGAGGAACGACAGACATAGGATCGCCGCGCCGGCCAGGATCGGGCTCATCCCGCCCGCTGTGCCATCACCGGTGAAGGGGGCCAGCAGGTCGACGCTTCCGTAGCCGGTGGTCTTGGCTATCGCGAGGGCGACGAACACCACGATGAAGATCGCCTGGATGGCGATGATGAGGAAGTTGGCCCTCGCGACGGACACGATGCCGATGATGTTGAGCACCGTGACGATCGCTATGGACACGAGGACGATGACCCAGGCGGGCAGCGCAGGCAGCGCCGCGTTCAGATAGAGCCCGATGACCAGATAGTTCAGCATCGGCAGGAACAGGTAGTCCAGCAGCAGCGACCACCCGGCCAGGAAGCCGACGGGCGCGCCGAAAGTGCGCTGCGTATAGGTGTATGCCGAACCTGCGACCGGAATCGCCGCCGCCATCCGCGCGTAGGACAGCGCGGTGAACACCATCGTGATGAGCGTGACGATGTACGCCAGCGGCAGCCGGCCGCCCGAGGTCTCGGTGACGATGCCGTAGGTGGTGAACACCGTCAGCGGCACCATGTAGACCAAGCCGAACAGCACCAGCGAGGGCAGGCCCAGCGCTCGCTTCAGGTGCCCCTCGTGGGAGTCGGAGATGAATTCCGCGGTCATGGTCGTACCTTTCCTTCGTCAGCCCGGTAGGCCTGCGCACCGCGCAAGTATGTGGCGTGGATGCCCACGCGCGGCAGATCCAGCGGTGGCGTGTTCCGCGGATCCTGGTCGAGCCACACCAGGTCGGCGCTGGCGCCGGGAGTGATCACTCCCCAGGCGTTTTCGGCATAGGCCTGGTAGGCAACGGCGCCGGTGTACGACGCCAGCGCCCGCTCGATCGGCACGATCTCATGCGGCGTCCACCCGCCTTCCGGCTGGCCCTCGGCGGTGAGCCGGGAGGTCGCCACAGCGATGCCGTCCAGTGGGGCGCCCGAGGAGACCGGCCAGTCCGAGCCGAACGCCAGCGCCGCACCGGATTGGTTCAGCGTTTGCATCTGATACTGCCGGTCGCTGCGTTCGACACCGAGCCGGGGGATGGTCAGCACCGTCATCAACGCGTCCATCTGCGCCCACAACGGCTGCATGTTGGGGATGACGCCAAGCTCCGCGAACCGGCCGATATCGGTGTCGTCCACCAGCTGGACGTGGGCGATCACCGGCCTGCGGTCGCGAATCCCGTTGCGCGACACGGTGTACTCGATCGCGTCGAGGGCCTGGCGAACGGCGGCGTCGCCGATGGCATGGATGTGGATCTGCAGGCCGAGCTCGTCGACCCGGCGTGCCGCCTCGGCCAGCGAGTCGCCCTCCCAGTTCTGCATGCCGTGCGAGTGGAGCCCGGAGCAGTACGGCGCCAGCAGCGCACCCGTCTCGTTCTCGACGACGCCGTCGGCGAAGAATTTGACCGTGTTCGCGGTCAGCAGCGGCGAGCCTGCCTCCTCGACCGCTCGACGCGACGCCGCGAAGTGCTCGATCTGCGAATCGAAGTGCCGCGGGTCTGCGTACAACGCGAGGTTGAACCGCATCCGCAGTGCGCCTTGGCGGGCCGCCTCGACATAGGTGGCGACGTCACCAGGTTCGACCCAGGCGTCCTGCACCCAGGTGACACCGCGGGCCAGGTAATAGTCGGCGGCCGTGCCGAGTGCACCGATGCGCTGCCCCTCGTCGCGGGGCGGCATCACGTTCATCACCAAATCCGTTGCGCCCCATTCCCGCAACGTCCCCAGCACCGAGCCGTCCGGCCGGCGGGGGATCTCGCCGAGCACCGGGTCTGGTGTGTCGGCGGTGATACCGGCCCGCTCGATGGCCGCGGTGTTGCACCACACGGTGTGGTAATCCCAGGCCCGCAGCACCACCGGGCGGTCCGGCACCGCGGCATCGAGCCATCGGGCGTCGAACAGTCCGCCTTCGGCCAGGCTGCCGTCGTAGGATGCGCCGACGATCCATTCCTCGTCCGGGTGTTCCTCGGCGTAAACCTTGACCGCAGTGACGATTTCGTCGATCGTGCCGCAGCCACGGACCGGCGGACCGACTGCTTCGAGTCCGCCGTACAGCGGATGCGCGTGGCCGTCGCCGAACGACGACATCAGGAATCCGCCGTCGAGGTCGACGTGCTCACAGTCCATGCCGGCAGCCAACTCCCGGGCTTGCGCGCCCAGCGCACGGACGACCCCGTCGGTCACCAGAAGGGCATCGGACTCCTGCCCCGGACCGGTCCACACCGCACCGCCGGTGAACAGAGTCGAGCTCATTTGACCACCGCCGTCGCGGCGTGACCGGCGCCGTAGGGCTCGTCGGCGACGACGGGCTCGGTCAACGCGGCGTACGTGTCAGGCCGTCGAGTCAACAGGAAAGGGAAGAGCTCCAACCAATCTCGGCGCTGATCGAGGTCGAGGTCCGCGATCAGGATGGCCTCCTCGTCGCGCGGTGCCTGCACCAATACCCGGCCGTACGGATCGGAGATGAAAGAGGAACCGTAGAACGTCACGGTCCCTTCGTCGCCGACCCGATTGGGCACCACCATGAACAAGCCGCTGTTGATTCCGTTGGCCACGATGACCTGCTGCCACAGCGGCCGGGTGTCGAAGTCGGGGAAGACCGGCTCGGATCCGATGGCGGTGGGGTAGACGACCACCTCGGCACCGGCGAGCGAGTAGTTCCGCGCGACCTCTGGGAACCATTCGTCCCAACAGGTCGGCATGCCGATGCGGGCGTCCAGCCCGTCCGGCTCGTAGACCGGGTACGGGTCGGCGTCGGGGCCGGGGCGGAAATAGGTGTCTTCGTAGTAGCCGGCCGAGATCGGGATGTGCAGCTTGCGGGTCCGGCCGACGAGTTCGCCGCTGGGGGAGACCAGGATCGCGGTGTTGTAGCCAAGGCCGTCGTGCGCATCGGGGGTGCGTTCGTACAACGAGGCGTGCACGAAGACCCCGTTGGCGCGCGCCGCACTTGCCGCCAGGTCGAAGGTGGGCCCGTTCTCCAGATCCTCGGCCAGTGCCGCGGGGTTGGCGCCGGCCGGGCGATCTGCCGGATAGCGCAGCAGGGTGATCTCCGGCAGGAAGACCACCGACGCACCCTCACCGGCAGCTGTGTCGATACCGGCACGCAGCGTCGCCACGAGTTCCACTCGGTCCGGTCGCCACCGGTGCTGGACGAGGCCGACCCGCAGCGGTGGGCGCTGCGATGGCGCCGACCGGGACAGCGGTTCGGGCGCTCGGGCAGTCAGGGTGATCATCGAACTCCTAAAACGAATCTATTTCGTTTTAGTGTGAACTGGCTCATAATTCTTCGCAAGAGGAAGAGAGACTTTGATGGGCCGCCCGCCGACACCGCTGTTGTCGACCGACCGGATCGCGTCGGCCGCCATGGACTTGGTGCGTGCCACCGGCGAATTCACCATGCCCGACCTGGCACGGAAATTGCAGGTCAGTCCGTCATCGCTGTACAACCACGTGTCAGGCCGCGGCCAGATCGTCGAGCTGCTGCGGGAGCGCGCGATGTCCGAGGTGCAGCTTCCTGACGACCAACCGGACCGCCCGTGGGCGGAGGCGGTCGCGGACATCCTGCGCTCCTACCGCCGCAGCTACGCCCGGTATCCGCGGCTGATTCCCCTGCTGACCGCCTACGCCGTGAACAGCAGCCACGCCATCCGGATGTACAACATGCTGGCGGTGACCCTGCACCGCGCCGGGTTCGACGCCGCCGACACGCTGCGGGCCATCACGTTGATGGACTGCTTCGTGCTGGGGTCCGCACTGGACCTGGCCGCGCCCGAGGAGCCGTGGGAATCGGGGGCCGAGGTTGGACCCGAACTGGCCGCCGCGCTGGCGACCGGGGCGCCCAAGCCCGCGCGGGCCGATGACGCATTCGAGTACGGGTTGGCGGTACTGCTGCGCGGCCTCACGCCACGCGGCTAAGGCTTGCCGGTTCGCTCCCGGTGCTTGCAACCCGGCCAGCAGCAGGGCCGGCGCATGCCTTCCTCCAGCTCCTCCTGGGTGCGGCGGATTCGCCGCTCGCGAGTCTTCTGCTGCTTGGCGTCTTCGACCCAGCAGATGAACTCGTTGCGCGCCAGGGGAGTGATGTCGTTCCAGGCCGCCAGCGCGGTGTCGTTGCCCAGCAGCGCTGTCCGCAAATCTGCCGGAAGCTCGTGCACCACTCCACCGGGGACCGTTTGCGTGCCCATTCAAACAGGTTAGCCAGTCCTACGCCGCTATCGACGGCACCCGGCCGCACGAGTCGGCTCACGCAGGATCTATTTTTTGTCGGCGTTGATATTTCGCCTCGCTATCGATTTGCTCGGGCTACCGTGAACGCCATGCGGGGAGGGACGGCGCGGTGAACGACCAGCGGGCCTCCGGACCGGGCAACCAGGCCGGGGGCCGCTCGCGCGATGGTGGCGGTTACCCGACCAGTTCGAGTGGCTGTCCGGGTATTTGAGGGCTCGCGGCCTGGCGTGGCCGACCAAGGTGTTGATGGCCCTGATCTCGGCGGGCTTGATCTTGATGGGTGCGGCCACCCCGACCATGCGCAACGTGCCGCCGGTATGGGCGTGGACGTTCGGCATGGCCGCAGTACTCACCGGGATCACCTACAGCACCCTGTGGCTGCGGGGCTGGCTGAGCCGGCGGCAGTCACTGCGAATGGCCTGCTTCGGCAGCTCACTCATCGCGGTCGGCTGTGTGATGCAGACCTATCCCATGGTCGCCTTGATGGGCTGCACCGGGATGGCCGTCATCGGCGGCTACGTCGCGTTCTTCCACAACTCGAAGGCGATCACGTTCATCGTCGTCCTCGGTATGGCTGTCGGCGCGCTGTGCGCGCTACGCGTGGTCCCGAGCTACGGCTGGCCTGTCGCCGCGGCCGGCTGGTGGCTGGTCGTCGAACTGAACCTCGCAGTTCCGCTGGCGATCCAAGCGATCATGCGCACCATGGGCGCCGACGTCGTGCGCTCCGACCAGGACCCGCTCACCGGCGTCCTGAACCGGCGCGCCTTCTACGAGCGGGCGTCGCTTCTACTGACGTCGCCCGGGCATGATCTGCACCTCATCGTCGTGATGATCGATCTCGACGAGTTCAAGAAACTCAACGACGCCTACGGCCACATCGCCGGCGACCAGGCTCTGACCGCCGTCGGCTGGGCGCTTCGCGAGAGCAGCAACAGCTCGGCGATCATCGGGCGATTCGGTGGCGAGGAGTTCATCGTGGTCGACGCCGTGCCCGCCGAGCTGGCCGAGGAATTGCCAACCCAGCTGTGCCTCGCGATCGCCGCGCTACCTCAGCCGGTGACCGCCAGTGTCGGCGCGGCCATCGTGCGTTGGGACAGTGTCACCGCGATGGACGATCTGATTCGGGCGGCCGACGCCGCCATGTATGCGGCAAAGCGGGCCGGCGGCAACCAGACACGGATCAGCCGCCCCGCCCGCGTCGACCGCTGAGCCCGCCGGCGGAGTGTCCGTCGCGCCCAGCACACAGAACCGCGCTGCGCTGACCTGCGTGGCTTAGGGTCAACGCTGTGGCTAGTTCGAGCAAGCGGCGGCCATCCCTGCGAGCGCTGATCTTCTGTTCCGTCGGCGTCATAGCGCTGGTGTTCGTCGCGTCGATGACGGCATCGATCGTGGGTCGGATCACCGTCGGCGACGCCCTGAACAACCTCGGTGACCGGCTGATCCCGATCCGGAATCAAAGCTCTGAACTGAGTCGCGCGTTCGTCGACCAGGAGACCGGACAGCGGGCGTATCTGTTGACCGGCAATCCGATCGCGCTCGACCTGTACGAAGCCGGAACGGCCGCCGTCCACCGCCTGGTGCCTCAACTCCAGCGCGAACTGGTCGGCATGCCCTACGCCGACGACCTGCGCGCGCTGTTCCGGGAAGAGGTGGCCGTCGCCGCCATATGGAAGAGCCGGGCGGCCGACCCGCAGATCGCTGCCCTCAAAACCGGATCGGTGCCGCGCGCCCTGCTCAATCAGATGGTCCTCGACGCGAAGAATCTGTTCGACCCGCTTCGGGAACGGTTCCGCGCCGTCAACGCCCGGTTGGACAAGCTCATCACCGACGAGATCGAGCACATCCGCTCGGTGCTCCGCACAGCGAGCATCAGCCAGTGGATCGCCCTGAGTCTCCTGGGCGTCAGCATCGTCGGGTGCATCATCACCGTGCGCCGGATGCTCACCCAGCCTGTCTCGCGGTTGGTGCGCTCGGTGCGTGCGGTGGCCGACGGCGATTACGACCAGTCCATCGGCCAGGGCGGTCCCCGCGAGATCGCGGAGATCGCGGCTGCCGTGGACGACATGCGCAACCGGCTCCGGGAACTCGCCCGCATCGACAGCGTCACCGGTTTGGTGAACCGCGGGGAGACGCTGGCCCGCTTCGACGCTGCGCTGAAAGATCCGCAGGCCCGACTGGGCGTCCTGTACTGCGATATCGATCACTTCAAACAGATCAACGACACCTGGGGCCACGCCGTGGGAGACGCCGTGCTCTCGACCATCGCCGCCCGCATGCGCGAGTGCGTCCATCTCGAAGACACCGTGGGCCGGATCGGCGGCGACGAGATCCTGATCCTCCTTCCCGGCGTCGAGAGCACCGAAAAAGCCGTTGACGTCGGTGAACGGATTCGCGCTCTGGCCGCGGAACCCATCCACCAGTTCGGTTTGACGATCAACACCACCCTCAGCATCGGAGCCACGTCGTCCGCACCCGGCGAATCGAGCGCGACGGTCACCGCTCGGGCCGACGCCGCGATGTACCAGGCCAAGCAAGCCGGCCGAAACGCTGTCGCCGGACTCGGCGAAAACCAAGGACTGAGCACTTCGGCTCATAGCTGGCAAAATTGATTCCGCAATCACAGCGAGACTTCCCGTAGGAATGGGGATGACACATGCTTCGGTGGGGAGCGCTGCCACCACGCCACGCCGACCAATACGACTGGATCAGCGTCTACCTGCATGACCGCGACCAGCAGGGAATCTGGCGGACGCTGATCTTCACGGCGACCCTGGCTCTCGCGTCGTCGACCGCGTTGATGATCAAAAGCCCGCAAGGGCCGGACGGCCCGGTAGCGGTCACGGTCTGCGTCGTCGCGGCCGCGGTGGCGTTGGCAGCGGCGGTCCCTTTCCTGCTGCACTGGCCCACCCGCCGCCAATCGCTGCTGTTCTCGTTCACCTCGACCGCGACCATCGCCGCCGCCGCGCTGTCGTACTCCAACGACTACGTGGGCCTGATGGGGTGCGCGACGTTCGCCGTGATCGGCGGCTTCGTCGCCTATTTCCACACCGCCCACGAGGTGGTGGCCAACGGCGCGATAGCCGCGATCTGCGCGGTGATCCTGGCCGTCCGACTCGTCTCCTCGTCCGGCGACATCTACCTGACGGCCGCGGCGGTAGCGATCGTCGCAACGCTCAACGTCGGCCTGCCATTCGGCGTCTTGTCGCTGGCGCAGACGCTGCGCGTCGACCTGCGCAGCTCGGGCCGCGATCCCCTGACCGGGCTGCACAACCGACGGTCGTTCCACCAGTCGGCTTACGAGCTGATCATGCGCAATGACACCGAGGCCGGCCGGCTGATGGTCATCGTCATCGATCTGGACAGCTTCAAGAACCTCAACGACACCGCGGGCCACGCGGCCGGCGACGCGGCGCTGATCAGGATCAGCGAGGCGTTGGCCGACAACTGTGGCCTCTCCGCCATCATCGGCAGGTCCGGCGGCGAAGAATTCGTCATCGCCGACGTCGACCACCCCGGCTCACCCGAAGTCGTCGCCGAACGGCTGCGCCAGGCGATCGCCGACCTGCCGGTGCCGGTGACGGCGAGCATCGGCACCGCCTGCGCACCGCTGAAGAACGGGTCCCAGGTCAACCTGCGGCTCCTCGACGAACTCGTCGAGGCCGCCGATGCCGCGATGTACGCGGCCAAGCGCGCCGGCGGAAATCAGGTCTGCCACGCCGCCGACCTGCCCGTCGACGCCGGACACCAGCCATCGGCGCGGCGCGGACGGATTCAGCCGAACCCCAAGGTGAGCAACCCGGACTGAGTGCGGGGCTTTCCCGCCAACAGAAAAACCCCGGCCAGAAGCCGGGGTTTTTCTCCACTTGTGTGGGCGAAGGGGGACTTGAACCCCCACGTCCCGAAGGACACTGGCACCTGAAGCCAGCGCGTCTGCCATTCCGCCACTCGCCCGAAACAACCGGGGGAGCGTATCACGGTCGAGGGGGTGAACCTCAACTCGCGCCCGCGGCTCAGACCAGCCTAGCGGCCCCCGTCACAGTTCCATCCCCGATGCTCTGACCTGGTCTAACACGATTCTCAGAATTCTCATGGTGACGGCGCGTCGACCTGGGCCGATAGCATCAAGGTGAACAAGCGTCGACGCAACACGCACGGTACTCGAGCTAGGCGGTGAGATGAGTAACCAGAGAGGTCTGGTTCAACGCATCGAGCGCAGACTCGAGAACACCGTGGGCGACGCGTTCGCCCGGGTTTTCGGCGGATCAATTGTCCCGGCAGAGGTGGAAGCCGCGCTGCGGCGGGAAGCCTCTGCGGGTGTGCAAACCCTCCCGCATGAACGATTTTTGGCCCCCAATGAGTACGTCATTACCCTCAGTCCAGCTGACTTCGACAAGGTCAGCGCCGATCGCGATCTCACCACGGACACTTTTGCCAAACACTTGGGCGGCTACATCCGTGATCAGGGATGGCAAACGTATGGTGATCTGGTCGTCAGGTTCGAGCAGTCGCCGAATCTGCACACCGGCCAGTACCGTGCGCGCGGCGTCGTCAACCCTGACGTCGACCCCCACCCGTCCCTCGCCACAACCGCCCCGCCAGAATCGAACCAGGCGTACACCGCAGAACCAGGAGTACCAGCGATGAGCAACGACCCCACCTACCGAGGCGACCAGGGTCAGGGGCGGCCCGGCGACGACTACTACGACGAGCGCTACCCGCGCCCGCAGGACGAGCAGCGCGGCGGCGCCCCCGAGCAGCGCGGCCCCTACCCGCCCGAGCAGGGCGGCTACGCCCCGCCGCCCAACGAGGGTTACGGCCAGCGGCCGGGTTACCCCGAGCAGGGCGGCTACGGCCAGGGTGGCCAGGGCTACGGCCAGGCTCCCGAGCAGCGTCCTCCGGCCGGCGGCGGCTACGGCGGCCAGGGCTACGACCAGGGGCAGGGCTATGACCAGGGCTACCGGCAGGCCCCGCCGCCGGGATACGGCGCCCCGTCCTACGGTCCGCCGCAGGGTGGCGGTTACGCACCTCAGGGTCCGCCGGCCGGCGACTATGACTACGGCCGCGGCCCGGGCCGGCACGAGGACGCCGGTTACGGCCGTCCCGAGCCTCGCCCCGCCTACCCCGACCAGGGTGGCTATGAGCAGCAGGGCTACGGCCAGCCGGCCGGCGGCTACGGCCGCCAGGAGTACGGCCAGCCCGACTACGGTCAGCCGGCTGGCCGCGGCTACGAGCAGGGCGGCTACGCCGAACCCGCCGGGCGGGACTACGACTACGGCCAACCCGCCGGTGGCGGCTACGGCGGGTACGCCCAGCCGCCCGCCCAGGGCGAATACCCCTCTGCCGGCCACGCGGTCACCCTGCAGCTCGACGACGGCAGCGGACGCACCTATCAGCTGCGTGAAGGTGCCAATGTCATCGGCCGCGGCCAGGACGCCCAGTTCCGCCTGCCCGATACCGGCGTCTCGCGCCGGCATCTGGAGATCCGGTGGGACGGCCAGGTCGCGTTGCTGTCCGACCTGAATTCCACCAACGGGACCACGGTGAACAACGCCCCGGTGCAGGAGTGGCAGCTGGCCGACGGCGACGTCATCCGGCTGGGCCACTCCGAGATCATCGTCCGCGTTCACTGAGGCCGGCGAAGGTCGCAGCTTGGTTGACGCGGAGTGGCTTCACCCGCGTACCCACCGGCGTCCAAGTATCGTGACGGTGCCGAAGTCGGCCCGGTGCCTGCTGGTATCGCGGGAACGGCGAGCGGGGCACGAGGACGGAGGGGACGCCGGATGCAGGGGTTAGTTCTGCAGCTGACGCGCGCCGGCTTCCTGCTGTTGCTGTGGCTGTTCATCTGGTCGGTGTTGCGGGTCCTGCGCAACGACATCTACGCGCCGACCGGCGCGGTGATGGTTCGCCGCGGTCTGGCGCTGCGCGGCGCGCTGCTGCCGTCCCGCCAGCAACGGCATGCCGCCCGCTACCTGGTGGTCACCGAGGGAGCACTGGCCGGCACCCGGATCACCTTAGGCACCCAACCGGTGCTGATCGGCCGCGCTGATGACTCCACGCTGGTGCTGACCGATGATTACTCCTCGACTCGGCACGCCCGGCTGTCGCCGCGCGGTGCCGACTGGTACGTGGAAGACCTAGGATCGACCAACGGCACATACCTCGACAGGGCGAAGGTGACGACGGCAGTACGCGTTCCGGTTGGCACGCCGGTGCATATCGGCAAGACGGTGATCGAGTTGCGCCCGTGACCCTTGTCCTTCGCTATGCCGCCCGCAGTGACCGGGGCCTGGTGCGCGCCAACAATGAGGACTCCGTCTACGCGGGCGCGCGCCTGCTTGCCCTGGCCGATGGCATGGGCGGGCACGCGGCCGGCGAGGTGGCCTCCCAGCTGGTGATCGCCGCGCTGGCACACCTCGACGACGACGAGCCCGGCGGCGACCTGCTGAGCAAACTCGACTCCGCGGTGCACGACGGCAACTCCGCGATAGCCGCGCACGTCGAGCTGGAGCCCGAGCTCGAGGGCATGGGGACCACGCTGACCGCAATCCTGTTCGCGGGCAACAGACTTGGCCTCGTCCACATAGGTGACTCCCGCGGCTATCTGCTGCGCGACGGCGAGCTGACCCAGATCACCAAGGACGACACCTTCGTGCAGACCCTCGTCGACGAGGGGCGCATCACCGCGGAGGAGGCCCACAGCCATCCGCAGCGCTCGCTGATCATGCGCGCGCTCACCGGACACGAGGTCGAGCCCACGCTGATCATGCGGGAAGCCAAGGAAGGCGACCGCTACCTGCTGTGCTCCGACGGGCTGTCCGACCCGGTCAGCCAGGAGACCATCCTGGAAGCCCTGCAGATCGACGACGTCGCCGAGAGCGCCGACCGGCTGATCGAGCTGGCGCTGCGCGGCGGCGGACCGGACAACGTCACCGTGGTCGTGGCCGATGTCGTCGACCATGACTACGGCGGCCAGACCCAGCCGATCCTGGCCGGTGCGGTCTCGGGAGACGACGACCACGTCGCCCCGCCCAACACCGCGGCCGGGCGCGCCTCGGCCTTCAACCCCCGGCCCGCGCCTGCCAAGCGGGTTGTCGCCGAGCCTGAGCCGCCACCGAAGCCCCGCTCGCGGCGGCGGATGATCATCGCCGGCGCCCTGGTCTTGTTGGTGATCCTCGCCGGCCTCGCCGTCGGCAGGCAGATCATTCGCAGCAATTACTACGTCAGCGCCGACAACGGCACCGTGGCGATCATGCGCGGTATCCAGGGTTCGATCCTGGGTTATCCGCTGCAGGAGCCGTACCTGTTGGGCTGCCTCAACGACCGCAACGAGCTGTCGCAGATCAGCTACGGCCAGCCGACCGACTCGCTGGGCTGCCAGCTGATGCGATTGCAGGATCTTCGGCCTTCGGAGCGCGCGCAGGTGTCGGCCGGGCTGCCGGCCGGCACCCTCGACGACGCGATCGGGCAGCTGCGGGAATTGGCGCACAGCTCGGTGCTGCCCCCGTGCGCGCCGCCCCCGACCAGCACACCGACCCCCACCCCGGCTCCGCCCGCCACCCCGACTCCGGCTCCGGCTCCGAGCGCATCTCCCGCGCCGGGGCCGGCGCCCGTTCCCACGGCCTCCCCGACCTCTTCGTCGGCGCCCACGCCGACCTCCTCGTCGGCCCCCGCGCCGTCGTCGAGCACGCCACCGCCGCCGGCGGCATCCTCGAGCGCTACCCCGGCACCCACTGAAAGTGGCGTCGCCCCAACGCCTTCAGCTGCTCCTGCACCTGCGCCGAGCCCCTCTCCGACGGTGACCCAACTACCCGCAGCGCCGCAGAAGCCGGGCACCGACTGCCGGGCGGCGGCATGAGTACCCAACCGCAGGCACCCGTCGCACTGACGCCGGCGACACCGACCCGCCGCAATGCCGAACTGGCGTTGCTGTGCTTCGCCACCTTCATCACGGTGGTCGCCCTGCTCATCGTCGAGGCCAACCAGGAGCAGGGCATCAGCTGGGATCTGGCGAGTTCCACACTGGCGTTCCTCACCCTGTTCGTGTGCGCGCACCTGGCCATCCGGCGGTTCGCGCCCTACGCAGACCCGGTCCTGCTCCCAGTTGTCGCACTCCTCAACGGACTCGGTCTGGTGATGATTCACCGCCTCGACCTGATCGGCGGCGCGATCGCCCCGCAACGCGGACCCAGCGAAGAGCAGCAGATGCTGTGGACGCTGGTCGGCGTGCTCGGCTTCTCGCTGGTGGTCGTCTTCCTCAAAGACCACCGCATCCTGGCCCGCTACGGCTACACCTGCGGTCTGGTCGGGCTGGTGCTGCTGGCGATCCCAGCGCTGCTGCCCAGTCGGTTCTCCGAGACCAACGGCGCGAAGATCTGGATTCGGTTCCCCGGCTTCAGTATTCAGCCTGCCGAGTTCTCCAAGATCCTGCTGCTGATCTTCTTCGCCGCGGTGCTGGTGGCCAAGCGCGACCTGTTCACCAGCGCCGGCAAGCATTTCCTCGGCACCGACGTTCCTCGCCCGCGCGACCTGGCCCCGCTGCTGGTGGCCTGGATCGTCTCGGTCGGTGTCATGGTCTTCGAAAAGGATTTGGGCACTTCGCTTCTGCTGTACGCCTCGTTCCTGGTCATGGTCTACATCGCCACCGAGCGGTTCAGTTGGGTGGTCATCGGCCTGACGCTGTTCGCCGCGGGCAGCGTGGTGGCCTACTACTTGTTCGGCCATGTGCGCGTGCGGGTTCAGACCTGGCTGGATCCGTTCGGCGACCCCGAGGGCACCGGTTATCAAATGGTGCAGTCGCAGTTCAGTTTTGCCACCGGCGGCATCTTCGGCACCGGGCTGGGCAACGGCCAGCCGGGCACGGTTCCCGCCGCGTCGACGGACTTCATCATCGCCGCGGTCGGTGAAGAGCTGGGCCTGGTCGGCTTGGCCGGGGTGCTGATGCTCTACGCGATTGTGATCGTGCGAGGGCTCCGGACCGCGATCGCCGTACGCGACAGCTTCGGCAAGCTGCTCGCCGCCGGGTTGGCCTCGACGCTGGCGATCCAGCTGTTCATCGTCGTCGGCGGTGTCACCGGGTTGATCCCGCTGACCGGTCTGACCACGCCGTGGATGTCCTACGGTGGCTCGTCGCTGGTGGCCAACTATCTGCTGCTGGCCATCCTGGTGAAGATCTCGCACGCCGCCCGGCGCCCGATCATCACCAATCCGCATGCGCCGATCGCGTCGTCGAGCACCGAGGTGATCGAGCGCGTATGAACACTTCCCTGCGCCGCATTTCGGTGATGATCATGGCGTTGATCGTGCTGCTGTTGCTCAACGCGACGATCACCCAGGTCTTCCGCGCCGACGGCCTGCGCGCCGACCCGCGCAACCAGCGCGTACTGCTCGACGAGTACTCCCGCCAGCGCGGCCAGATCACCGCGGGCGGACAGCTGCTGGCCTACTCGGTGTCCACCAACGGCCACTACCGCTTCCTGCGCGTCTATCCGAATCCCCTTGTCTACGCACCGATCACGGGGTTCTACTCGTTGCGGTACTCCAGCACCGGACTCGAGCGGGCCGAGGACGGCATCCTCAACGGCTCCGATCAGCGGTTGTTCGGCCGCCGGCTGGCCGACTTCTTCACCGGTCGAGATCCGCGCGGCGGCAACGTCGACACCACGATCGTGCCGCGTATTCAGCAAGCCGCGTGGGAAGCGATGCAACGGGGCTGCACCGGCGGCTGCCGCGGCTCGGTGGTGGCCCTGGAGCCGTCGACCGGAAAGATCTTGGCGATGGTGTCATCACCGTCGTACGACCCCAACCTGCTGGCCACCCACGACACCGAGGAACAGGGCGCCGCCTGGGAGCAGCTGCGCGACGACCCCAGCTCGCCGCTGACCAACCGAGCTATCGCCGAGACCTTCCCGCCCGGCTCGACGTTCAAGGTGATCACCACGGCGGCGGCGTTGCAGAACGGTGTGACCGACAACGATCAGCTCACCAGCGCCCCTCAGATCCAGCTCCCGAACAGCACCGCGACCCTGGAGAACTACGGCGGCACCCCGTGCGGCAGCGCCCCCACCGCATCACTGCGGGACGCGTTCGCCCGCTCGTGCAATACAGCTTTCGTGGAATTGGGTATCCGGGTGGGTGCTGACGCTCTGCGCAACACCGCGCAGGCGTTCGGGTTCGACAACCCACCAGCGCCGATCCCGTTGGAGGTAGCGGAGTCGACCATCGGCCCGATCTCCGACGCCGCCGCGCTGGGGATGTCGAGCATGGGTCAGAAAGACGTGGCGGTGACACCTTTGCAGAACGCGTTGGTGGCGGCGACGATCGCCAACTCCGGTGTGATGATGCAGCCATACCTGGTGGACAGCCTCAAGGGGCCGGACCTGTCGAACATCAGCACGGTAGCACCTCAGCAACAGCGGCGTGCCGTATCGACGCAGGTCGCGGCTAAACTTACGGATTTGATGATCGGCGCCGAACAGATGACCCAGCAGAAAGGGGCGATCCCCGGCGTGCAGATCGCATCCAAAACCGGCACCGCAGAGCACGGTACCGACCCCCGCAACACTCCACCCCATGCCTGGTACATCGCCTTCGCCCCAGCACAGAGCCCCAAAGTGGCGGTCGCGGTGCTGATCGAGAACGGTGGTGACCGGTTGAACGCCACCGGCGGCGCGTTGGCCGCCCCGGTTGGCCGGGCGACGATCGCAGCGGCATTACAGGGGGCATCGTGAGCCCCCGCGTAGGAGTCACGCTGTCCGGCCGGTATCGGCTGCAGCGGCTCATCGCGACCGGCGGCATGGGCCAGGTGTGGGAGGCCGTCGACAGTCGGCTGGGCCGCCGGGTCGCGGTCAAGGTGCTCAAGCAGGAGTTCTCGTCGGACCCCGAGTTCGTCGAACGGTTCCGCGCCGAGGCGCGCACTGTCGCCATGCTGAACCACCCCGGCATCGCGGCCGTGCACGATTACGGCGAGACCGATATGGACGGCGAAGGCCGCACCGCCTACCTGGTGATGGAACTGATCAACGGCGAGCCGCTGAACTCCGTCATCAAGCGCACCGGCAGATTGTCGCTGCGGCACGCCCTGGACATGCTCGAGCAGACCGGACGCGCGCTGCAGGTGGCCCACGCCGCCGGGTTGGTCCACCGCGACGTCAAGCCGGGCAACATCCTGATCACGCCGACCGGTCAGGTGAAGCTCACCGACTTCGGTATCGCCAAAGCCGTCGACGCGGCGCCGGTCACCCAGACCGGAATGGTGATGGGCACCGCCCAGTACATCGCGCCCGAGCAGGCGCTGGGTCACGACGCCACCGCCGCCAGTGACGTGTACTCGCTGGGAGTTGTTGGCTACGAGGCGGTTTCGGGCAAGCGGCCGTTCATGGGTGACGGCGCGCTGACGGTGGCGATGAAGCACATCAAGGAGACGCCTGCGCCGCTGCCTGCCGACCTGCCGCCCAATGTGCGCGAGCTGATCGAGATCACCCTGGTGAAGAACCCCGGCATGCGCTACCGCAACGGTGGACAGTTCGCCGACGCGACCGCCGCCGTGCGGGCGGGTCGGCGTCCGCCGCGGCCCAACTCCGCGCCGACCATCCGCGCCACCCCGGCGTCGATCCCGGGTAGTTCGCCGCGGATGCCTGCTGCCGCCCCGCCGACCGGGACGCGCCCGCGGGCCAACACCGGCAGCCACCGCCCTCCGCCGCCGCGGCGCACGTTCTCCTCCGGCCAGCGAGCGCTGCTGTGGGCGGCCGGCGTGCTGGGCGCCCTGGCGATCATCAGCGCCATCCTGATCGTGCTGGCCGACAAGGACCGCAAGGACAACAAGCCCGTCGAGCAGACCGTCACCGACACCGTCACCCCCACCAGCCAGGCGGCGCCGTCGGGTTGGACGGATCACCACATCGCCGGTAATCCTGGAGGACAGATCGGGGTACCCCGATTCAGCGCTGCCGGCGTGGACGTTGGCTCGCTGTCCGAGGCTGTTCACACCGACGAGAAACCACGATGACCACCCCACAGCACCTGTCCGACCGCTACGAGTTGGGCGAGATCATCGGCTTCGGCGGCATGTCCGAGGTGCACATGGGCCGCGACACGCGCCTGCACCGCGACGTCGCGGTCAAGGTGCTGCGCGCCGACCTGGCTCGCGACCCCAGCTTCTACCTGCGGTTCCGCCGTGAGGCGCAGAACGCCGCCGCGCTGAACCATCCCGCCATCGTGGCCGTCTACGACACCGGCGAGGCCGAGACCGCCAACGGTCCGCTGCCGTACATCGTGATGGAGTACGTCGAAGGCGTGACCCTGCGCGACATCGTCCACACCGACGGCCCAATCCCATACCGCCGGGCCATCGAGATCATCGCCGACGCCTGCCAGGCGCTGAACTTCAGCCACCAGCACGGCATCATCCACCGCGACGTCAAGCCGGCGAACATCATGATCTCCAAGACCGGCGCGGTGAAGGTCATGGACTTCGGCATCGCCCGCGCGCTGGCCGACGCAGGCAACAGCGTCACCCAGACCGCCGCGGTGATCGGGACAGCGCAATACCTGTCGCCCGAGCAGGCCCGCGGGGAGCCGGTCGACGCGCGGTCCGATGTGTACTCGCTGGGCTGCGTGCTCTATGAGGTGCTCACCGGCGAGCCGCCGTTCATCGGTGATTCCCCGGTGGCGGTGGCCTATCAGCACGTCCGCGAGGATCCGGTGCCGCCGTCGCAGAAGCATTCGGGGATCTCCCCGGAGCTGGACGCCGTGGTGCTCAAGGCGCTGGCCAAGAACCCGGACAACCGCTATCAGACCGCCGCCGAGATGCGCACCGACCTGGTGCGGGTGCACAACGGCGAGGCCCCCGAGGCGCCGAAGGTGCTCAGCGCCGCCGAGCGGACCTCGCTGCTCAACGCGACGCCGGCTGTGCCTTCGCGCGGTGACGACACCGACGAGATCCCCCGGCACGGCGCGCTCGTCGAGAACGACCGGGCGGGCGGGTCGATCGGCCGCTGGTTGATCGTGGTCGCGGTGCTGGCCATCTTGACCGTGGTGGTGACCATCGGGATCAACATGGTCAGCGGCAATCCCCGCAATCTGCAAGTGCCCGACGTGCGGGGGCAGGGTCAGGCCGACGCGATCGCCGCCTTGCAGAACAAGGGCTTCAAGATCCGCACTCAGCAGAAGCCGGACAACACCGTGCCACCGGAGAAGGTCATCGACACCGATCCGGCGGCCAACTCCCAGGCCAGCGCCGGCGACGAAATCGTGATCAACGTGTCGACCGGCCCCGAGCAGCGCGAGATTCCGGATTGCTCAAACAACCTGTCCTACGGCGAATGCGTCCAGAAACTCAGGGACGCCGGGTTCGGCAAGTTCAAGCAAGTGAACTCACCGTCCACGCCGGACCAGAAGGACAAGGTGCTGTCCACGGTTCCACCCGCCAACCAGACCTCGGCGATCACCAACGAGATCACGGTTGTCGTCGGCAACGGGCCGCAGACCGCCGAAGTCCCGGTCGTCGCCGGCCAGACGGTTGATGTGGCCCAGCAGATCCTCACGGCGTCAGGATTTCTCAAAACTCTGCCGGTTCCGACGGACAGCGCGGAGCCGTCCGGCCAGGTGGTCGGCACCGATCCCCCCAACGGACAGACCGTGCCGCAGGACACCGCCATCCAGATCAAGGTGTCGAAGGGCAACCAGTTCGTGATGCCGGACCTGCGGGGCATGTTCTGGACCGACGCCGAGCCGCGACTACGGGGCCTCGGCTGGACCGGCGGCCTGGACAAGGGCGGCGACGTCCAGAACAGCGGCCAGCCGTCCCACGCGGTGGTGCTTCAGAGCCCGACTGCAGGCAGCGCCGTGAACTTCAACGCGACGATCACGCTCAGCTTTGCGTCGTAGTCGTTGACAGTTCGCCTCCGATGGCGTGCCGGACGGTGTCGGCGACCTCTTGCTCAAGGCGGCACACCAGCGACTCCTCAGGGGCCTGTCCGCAGAAGCCCAGCCAGTTGGCCAGCATCCGGTGACCGCCTTCGGTCAGGATCGACTCCGGGTGGAACTGCACGCCGTGGATCGGCAGCTCGACGTGGCGCACAGCCATGACGACACCGCCCTCGGTGCGCGCGGTCACCTCGAGTTCGGCCGGCATGGTCTCCGGCAGGATCGTCAGCGAGTGATAGCGCGTCGCCGTGAAGGGGTCCGGAAGTCCGTGCAGCACACCGATATTGGTGTGGTAGACGGTGCTGGTCTTGCCGTGCAGCAGCTCGGGTGCGCGGTCGACCGTCCCACCGAACGCCACACCGATCGCCTGGTGCCCGAGGCACACACCCAGTAGCGGGGTGCCCGTCGTGGCGCACGCGCGGACCAGCGGGATCGAGGCTCCGGCACGTTCCGGCGTGCCCGGTCCCGGACTGAGCAGGATCCCGTCGAATTCGGCGGCAACGCGAGTTTCGTCGGCCAGGCGCTCGTCGTCGTTGCGCCAGACCTGCGCGTCCACCCCGAGCTGCCCCAGATACTGGACGAGGTTGAACACGAAGCTGTCGTAATTGTCGACGACCAAAACCTGCATCAGGCCAGGTTACCTGGGGTGGTGCAGGTCAGTAGCCCACCGGACCCGCCGGCTGGGCGTAGCGCATCCGCACCGGCTCGGTGTAGCCGGCGACCTGGACGTCGTCGCGGACCTGCTCGCTGTAGCCCAGGCCGAACCGCACGACGTACTGCTTGTACAGCGTGACCAGGGGAGCGGAGGCCAGGGCGGCCTGCATCGCGGTCGCGTCGCCGATCGCGGTGACCGTGTACGGCGGGCTGTACGTGCGCCCGTTGAGCAGCAGGGTGTTGCCGACGCACCGCGGCGCGGACGTGCCGATGATGCGCTGATCCTGCATCTGGATCGCCTCGGCGCCGGCGCTCCACAGGGCGTTGAGCACGGCCTGGATGTCCTGCTGGTGCACCACCAGGTCGTCGGGCGACGCGTCGCGGGGGAAGCGCCCATTGGCGTCACGCTGGGCGTCGGAGAGGGTGACCACCAGGCCGGCCCCGTGAACCGGATTCAGCCCGGCAGTGGCGGCCAGCTCGTCGGCGCGCGCCTGCATGGCCGCCAGCGCGGTGCCGGATCCGCCGCCGTGCGTGGAGTCGATCTGCGACGCCAGTGCGTCGCGCTGAGCACTGAGCCGGTCCACCGACTGTTGCGCGTCGTGCACCAGGTCAACGAGCCGTGGTGAGTCGCTGCGGCGGATCTCGCTGCCGCCGGAGACACCGTGGGTGGCCGCCAGCAGAACGCCCGCCAACAGGCACACCACCGGGACGCCGAACCGCCACGGCGAGCGCGTGGCACCCGTCGTCGCTGCCGCCGGAATTGTCGGGTCACGGCGCCGCTGCGTTAATCTCATAATCGATCTGCGCACCATCGTCGCAGAAGATCCCGGCCCGAAGGTACCCATGCCCAAGTCCAAGGTTCGCAAGAAAAACGACTTCACGGTCAATACGGTGAGCCGCACTCCGGTCAAGGTGAAGGCCGGACCGTCGAGCGTGTGGTTCGTGGTGCTGTTCATCAGCCTGATGCTGATCGGGCTCGCCTGGCTGCTGGTGTTCCAGCTGGCCGCTTCCGGATACGACACCCCGAGCGCGCTGCAGTGGATGGCCAAGTTGGGCCCCTGGAACTACGCGATCGCCTTCGGCTTCATGATCTCCGGATTGTTGCTGACGATGCGGTGGCGCTGAGCGGCTGCGATACCCCGGCGGCTTCATGCTGTGCGAACACCGTTCCAAGGCTGGCAACCTCCTGGTCACCCAATCACACGCGTGTGATTCATCCCCATTGTTGATAGCGCCTGTGGATAACTGCATACCTCGCGGTAGACGTGCCGGGGGTAGCCATGCAGCAAACTGAGTGGGCGCCTAAAACTCCCGCCATCGCAGCTCTGGGGATCGGCGGTCTTTTGATGGCAATCGTCTGTGTGACCGTCATCACAGACGTGCCCGGTCGCATTCTCACCGGGATTGCTGCGCTCGGACTGGCCGCGTTCGCGATCGGCTCATGGCGAGCGCGACCCCGGCTGGCTATCACCGGTGATGCCCTGGTGTATCGCGGGTGGTTCCGGGCCCAGACATTGCGCCGCGCTGACATCACCCTGATCCGGGTCACCGAGTTCCGTCGGATCGGCCGCAAGGCGCGACTGCTGGAGATCGACACGGCCGCCGACCGGTTGATCGTGCTCAGTCGGTGGGACCTGGGAATCGACCCGGTCGATGTGCTGGACGCGTTGACCGACGCGGGATTCGCCGGCCGCCAGTAACCCGTTGAGAAAGCACTGAGGGCGAGAATTCCGCGGAATCCTCGCCCTCGGTACTGCCTCAATGCGCGGTTCAGGAAATGGTGACCGACTCGATCACCACATCGTCGGTGGGCCGGTCGTTGCGATCGGTCGCCGTGGTGGCGATCGCATCGACGACCTTCTGCGACTCGGGGTCGACGATCTCACCGAAGATGGTGTGCCGACGGTTCAGGTGCGGGGTCTTGCCGACGGTGATGAAGAACTGCGAGCCGTTGGTGCCCGGGCCCGCGTTGGCCATCGCCAGCAGGTAGGGCTTGTCGAACTGCAGCTCCGGGTGGAACTCGTCGGCGAACTTGTAGCCCGGGCCGCCGCGGCCGGTACCCGTCGGGTCACCGCCCTGGATCATGAATCCGTCGATGACGCGGTGGAAGACGGCGCCGTCGTAGAAGGGGCCCGAGGTGCTGCCCGACGCGTTCTCCGTCGAGTACTCCTTGGTGCCCTGAGCCAGACCAACGAAGTTGGCGACGGTCTTGGGGGCGTGGTTACCGAACAGGGCGATCTTGATGTCGCCGCGGTTCGTGTGCAGGGTCGCTGTTGCGGTTGCGATGTCGCTCGTCACGGGAACTCAGTGTGCCACTAGGAGTGAGTGCCCGATCCCGCGGCCACCCCCGTAGCGCTGTGGCAGTGTTGACGGCATCAACGCGTCACCGGTCGGGAGGATGAAATGGGCCGCAAGAGTGAACCCAAACTCACGTCGCGGGAGCGGCTGAACCGCGGACTGCACTACACCGCCGTCGGCCCGGTGGACATCACCCGCGGCGTGGTCGGCATCACCGCGAATTCGGCCGAATCGGCCGCGGTCGCGCTCAAGCGCCGCGCCCGCGAGGCTCGTGCCGTGCAGCAGGAAGTTGGAGCCGAGCTCGAGGCGGTCAAGCAGGTGGTGGCCGAGTTTCCCCAGGTCCTTCAGGAGGTCCGGACGGCGCGCCATCGGCGGCGCCGGCGGCTGTTCGTGTTCGGCTTCCTGGGTTTGGCAGCAGCGGGCGGGGCAGTCGCGTTCGTGATCACGCGACGGTCGTCGACGCCCGAGCCGTCGCCCCGGCCGCCGAGTGTCGACGTGTCGCCGAAGATCTGACCCGTCAGTCGGGCCATTGCTGGCAGGCCGACTCCGGTCGAGTCTTGAGTTCAATTGCCGCACAACGATATTTGCGGTCACAGCCTGCCCACTTGTGGCGACGTCAGAATTTGGTTTGCTGACTTGTCAAATACTTGGAGCTGGCTGTCAATGATTCTGCTTTGCCAGATCCGCCCCAAGGTGCATCATATTGCTCATGGGTTGGGGGAGCCTTTCGCATCAGAAAGTCAAGTGCGCGATCTGCAGCCACGAGCAGACGCTATACATCGACAAGGACACGTTCACCTGTCGTCGATGTAAGAAGACGCTGCCGCGCCGTCTGGCGGTACCGGCCACCCGCTGATTACGGGCCGATCAGGAACTTTGTGGAGCCTAGGAGATTCGAACTCCTGACATCTGCCTTGCAAAGGCAGCGCTCTACCAACTGAGCTAAGGCCCCGTACGTCTCAATCGTCGAGGGTGTGCCAGACCTCGCCGCGGCGGGCTTGAATGACCGCGGCGCCCGCGACCAACACTGCCAACAGCAATGCAATCCGCACGGGCGCCCTTCCCGATGACCAAGACATCGTGGGCCTAGGAGGACTCGAACCTCCGACCTCTTCGTTATCAGCGAAGCGCTCTAACCACCTGAGCTATAGGCCCGTATTTGCATACGACCGAGCGCCGAGATTACCGCACCGGGGGTGCTGCACCCAAACCGGTGCACCGGCGCTAGTCCCGGTCGGCCAGCGTGACCTCGATACCGCCGACGATGTCGGTGGACAGGTTGTAGATGAACGCTCCGACGGTGGCCATCGCCGTCAGCAGCACGATGTTCACCAGACCGATGAGCGCCGCACCGCCGAAGATCGTGCCGCTGGACACCAGCTCGCCGCCACCACCGCTGGTGGCCGTCAACAGGTCACCGACGTTGCTGTTCAGCTTGCTCCACACGCCCATACCGCCGAGCACCAGATACAGGAAGGCCACCGCGACCATCCACACGAAGAACAGCGCCACCGACAGCAGCAGCGACACCTTCAGTGCGCTCCACGGATCTATGCGCCGAATCTGCATGCTGGCCCGCACCGGCCCGCGTGCACGGTTGGCACCGACCTGAACGCGGGTAGACGGCGCGGCGGGTCGAGCCGGCTGCTCCGGGGCCGGTTTGCGTTGCTGCCCAACCGGCTTGGGCGGGGCAACGCCGGACAGATCCGGTAGCTCACTGGAATAGCCCTCCGGGCGGCTGCCCTCGGCGCGCTGCTCCGGCCGTGGCTCGGGTCGTGGCTCCGGCCTGGCTTCGGGACGCAGCTCGGCCCGCGGCTCGGGCTGCGGCCGGGGCTCAGGCTGCTGCGGCTGTTGCGGACCGCCCGATCCCGAAGGATCGGGCGCTGCGGTGCCGCTGATGAAGCGATTCACCCGTTGCTCGAGGCCCGGACCTCCTGGCGGCGCCTGGCGAGGTTGCGCCTCGCCGGCCGGCCGCTGGGGTGCGCCGCCCTGCCGCGCGCGCGCAGCACCGCGCTGCCACGGCGGGGCCTCGCCGGACCCACCATTGGTGAGTCGGGGACCGGTCCGCTCGGCCGAGCCGGCCCCGTTACCCGGGCCCTCACTCGGTCCGGGTTGGCCCGGCTCGTTCGGTGCGCTCACCGCCACTCCTAACCTGTCGCCCCGCCGCGCTACGTCTCGTCGGACGTGGCGTCGGATTCAGAGTCCAGCTCGCCCACTTCGTCCGCGCTGTCCTGCTCCTCGGCATTGCGGGCGATAGCCAACAGTGTGTCGCCCTCACCCAGGTTCATCAAGCGAACGCCCTTTGTCTGGCGCCCGGCCTTGCGGACCTGGCGGGCAGCGGTGCGAATGACACCCCCACCTGAGGTGATGGCGTACAACTCACTGTCTTCATCGACCACCAACGCGCCCACCAGACTGCCACGCCGTCGGTCGTATTGAATGGTCAGGATGCCTTTACCGCCGCGGCCCTGGGCGGTGTACTCCTCGATCGCGGTGCGCTTGGCGTAACCACCGGCAGTCGCCACCAGCAGATACGTTCCCTCCCGCACGACGTTGAGCGACAGCAGCCGATCGTCCTCGTTGAACCGCATGCCCTGCACACCCGAGGTGGCCCGGCCCATCGGCCGCAACGCCTCGTCGGTGGCCGAGAACCGGATCGACTGGCCGTTGGCACTGACCAGCAAGAGATCTTCCTCCGCCGAGCACAACACCGCACCGACCAGTTCGTCGCCGTCGCGCAGGTTGATCGCGACGATTCCGCCCGAGCGGTTGGAGTCGAAGTCGGTCAGCTTGGTCTTCTTCACCAAGCCGTTGCGGGTGGCCAGCACCAGATATGGCGCGTCCTCGTAGCTCTTGATCTGGATGACCTGGGCGATGCGCTCCTCGGGCTGGAACGCCAGCAGGTTGGCCACGTGCTGGCCGCGCGCCGTGCGCGACGCCTCCGGCAGCTCGTAGGCCTTGGCCCGGTACACCCGGCCCTGGGTGGTGAAGAACAGGATCCAGTCATGTGTCGACGACACGAAGAAGTGCCGGACGATGTCGTCCTGCTTGAGGCCGGCGCCCTGCACGCCCTTGCCGCCGCGCTTCTGGCTGCGGTACAGGTCGGTCTTGGTCCGCTTGGCGTAGCCGGTTTCGGTGATGGTGACGACGACGTCCTCGCGAGCGATGAGGTCCTCATCGGACACATCACCGTCGGAGGCGATGATCCGGGTACGCCGGTCGTCACCGTACTTGTCGGCGAGCTCAGCGAGCTCGTCACGCACGATCGCGCGCTGGCGTTCCGGCTTGGCGAGGATGTCTTCCAGGTCCGCGATCTCGGCTTCGATCTTGGCGAGGTCGTCGACGATGCGCTGGCGCTCCAGGGCGGCCAGGCGACGCAGCTGCATGTCGAGGATGGCCTGGGCCTGGATCTCATCGACGTCCAGCAGTTCCATCAAGCCCACCCGGGCCACGTCGGCACTTTCCGATGCCCGGATCAACGCGATCACTTCATCAAGTGCGTCAAGGGCTTTCACCAAACCGCGCAAGATGTGCGCGCGCTCGTTGGCCTTGCGCAGCCGGTAGGTGGTCCGCCGCACGATCACGTCGAGTTGGTGGTGGACGTAGTAGCGGATCATCTGGTCCAGGCGCAGCGTCCTGGGCACACCGTCGACGATCGACAGCATGTTGGCCCCGAAGCTGGTCTGCAGCTGGGTGTGCTTGTAGAGGTTGTTCAGCACCACCTTGGCCACGGCGTCGCGCTTGATCTCGACGACGATGCGCAGGCCCACCCGGTCACTGGACTGGTCCTCGATGTTGGAGATGCCGCCGAGCTTGCCGTCGCGGACCTGCTCGGCGATCGAGGTGATGAAGTTGTCGTGGTTGACCTGGTACGGCAACTCGGTGATGACGATCGACGTGCGACCGCGGGAGTCCTCTTCGATCTCCACCACGCCGCGCATCCGGATCGATCCGCGGCCCGTGGTGTACGCGTCGTTGATGCCCGACGATCCGACGATGAGACCGTGGGTGGGAAAGTCGGGACCCTTGACCCGCTCGCGGACGGCGGTCAGCGTGGTCTCTTCGTCCGCTTCGTGGTTGTCCAGGCACCAGTAGACGGCTTCGGCCAGCTCGCGCAGGTTGTGTGGCGGGATGTTGGTGGCCATACCGACCGCGATACCGCCGGAACCGTTGGCCAGCAGGTTTGGGAACCGGCTCGGCAGAACCGTCGGCTCCTGCACACGGCCGTCGTAGTTGGGGATGAAATCGACTGTCTCCTCGTCGATTTCACGCAACATCTCCATGGCCAGCGGGGTCAGCCGCGCCTCGGTGTAACGCATGGCGGCGGCGGGGTCATTGCCCGGTGAGCCGAAGTTGCCCTGGCCGTCGACCAGGGGGTAGCGCAGCGACCACGGCTGTGCCATCCGGACCAGGGTGTCGTAGATCGACGAATCACCGTGCGGGTGATAGTTACCCATCGTCTCGGCCACCGACCGCGCGGATTTCGCGTGGCCGCGATCCGGACGGAATCCGGAGTCGTACATGGCGTAGAGCACGCGGCGGTGCACCGGCTTCAGACCGTCGCGAACCTCAGGCAGTGCTCGCCCGACGATCACGCTCATCGCGTAGTCGATGTAGCTGCGCTGCATCTCCTGCTGGATGTCGACCGGTTCGATGCGGTCGCCGGCCTCGTCGCCGGGGGGCAGGGTGGTGTCAGTCATGTGATCCTCTTTTGTCGCTACGCGAGGTTAAACATCAAGGAAGCGAACGTCTTTGGCGTTACGCGTGATGAAGCTGCGCCGGGCTTCGACGTCCTCGCCCATCAGAATGGAGAACAGCTCGTCTGCCGCGGCGGCGTCGTCCAGGGTGACCTGACGCAGCACCCGGACCGACGGATCCATGGTGGTCTCCCACAGCTCCTTGGCATCCATTTCGCCAAGACCCTTGTAGCGCTGGATGCCATCGTCGACGTTGATCCGCTTGCCGGCCGCCTTGCCCGCTTCGAGCAACCCGTCCCGCTCGCGGTCGGAGTAGGCAAACTCGGGCTCGCTGCGCTGCCACTTCAGCTTGTACAGCGGCGGCTGCGCCAGGAAGATGTGACCGTTCTCCACCAGCGGCTTCATGAAGCGGAACAACAGGGTCAGCAACAGCGTCGAAATGTGTTGTCCGTCAACGTCGGCGTCGGCCATCAGCACGATCTTGTGATAGCGCAGCTTGGCGAGGTCGAACTCGTCGTGGATGCCGGTACCCAGCGCGGTGATGATCGCCTGGACTTCGGTGTTCTTCAGCACCCGGTCGATGCGGGCCTTCTCGACGTTGATGATCTTGCCGCGCAACGGCAGGATCGCCTGGAACATCGAGTCGCGGCCGCTCTTGGCCGAGCCGCCGGCCGAATCACCCTCCACCACATACAGTTCGGACTTGCTGGGGTCGGTGGAGCGGCAGTCGGCGAGCTTGCCGGGCAGGCCCCCGATATCGGTTGCGCTCTTGCGCCGCACCAGCTCTCGCGCCTTGCGCGCGGCGATCCGGGCCTGCGCCGAGGACACCGCCTTGTTCACGACGGTCTTGGCCTCGGTCGGGTTGGACTCGAACCAGTGGGTGAGCTGCTCGTTGCAGATCTTCTGAACGAACGACTTCACCTCGGTATTACCGAGTTTCGTCTTCGTCTGACCCTCGAACTGGGGCTGGGAGACCTTCACCGAGATCACCGCCGCAAGCCCCTCGCGGATGTCATCTCCGGTGAGGTTGGCGTCTTTTTCCTTGAGGAGCTTCTTGTCCTTGGCGTACTTGTTGACCACCGTGGTCAGCGCGGCCCGGAACCCTTCTTCGTGGGTACCGCCCTCGTGGGTGTTGATGGTGTTGGCGAAGGTGTGCACCGACTCCGAATAACCTGCGTTCCACTGCATCGCGATCTCGACCTCGTGGCCCTCACCCTTGCCGTCGAAGTCGATGACGCTGGGCTGGATCGAATTCTTGGTGCGGTTGATGTGCTTGACGAAGTCGACCAGACCACCCGGGTAATGGAATACCCGGTGCTTGACCTTGTGCGGCGCGACCGCCTCGGCGGCCTTCTCCTCGGCCGACTTCGGCGCCTCGGCCGTATCACTGACGACCTCGTCCACCACCTGTTCGGGGGTCACCCGCTCATCGGTCAACTCGATCGTGAGGCCCTTGTTGAGGAAGGCCATCTCCTGCAGGCGGCGGGCAATGGTCTCGAAGTCGTAGGTGGTGGTCTCAAAGATGTTGGGATCGGCCCAGAATCGGATGGTGGTGCCGGTCTTCTTCGTCTTCTCACCCTGGCGCAGCGTGCCCGGTACCGAGTGGTCGTAGGTCTGGAACCACTCGTAACCGTCGGTGCGGACGTCAGCCTCGAGTCGGCTCGACAGGGCGTTGACCACCGAGACGCCCACGCCGTGCAGACCGCCGGACACCTGATAGGCGCCCTCTTCGAACTTGCCGCCGGCGTGCAGGACGGTCATGACCACATCGATGGTGGGGATTCCGGTGGAGTGCATTGCAACCGGGATTCCGCGGCCGTCGTCGGTGACCTCGACGCCGCCGTCCTCGAGGATCCGCACCGTCACCTTCGTGGCGAAACCCGCCATCGCCTCGTCGACCGAGTTGTCGACGACCTCCCAGACGAGATGGTGGAGTCCTCGTTCGCCGGTCGACCCGATGTACATACCGGGACGTTTGCGGACCGCCTCCAAGCCTTCGAGGACTTTGATCGAGTCGGCACCGTACTGTTCTTTGGCAGCCACTAGCGGAACGCTCTCCTTGGGGTTCGCAAGCGCACGGTGTCACCGGCCGCGCGCGGGTCTTGTCCAGTCTACCGGTAAGTGCGTTCCGGACTGATTCTGCGGCCGCGTTTCTACACACCTAGTTGACCCGTGCACGGAATTTCTCGGATTGGCATACGTGGTGACGCTTGACACGCTAGTCGGCGCGCGTCTCGTGGCCGTCAGCCGACAGTGGTAGAGCAGCTCACCCGTAGGTGTCTCGCGGCCCGCGCCCAGAGATGTGCAGCGGACCCTTGCGCCACGACGGAGCCACCGGACCGGTGATCTTCATCGACTTCACCACCCCGTCGCCGACAGCAGCGGCGATCTTCGCCAGGAGCTGCGACTGCACCATCCGCAACTGGGTCGCCCAGGCGGTCGATTCGGCCGCCACGCTCAACACACCGTCTCGCAGCGCGGTCGGCTCGGCGTGCTCAGCGATCTGCTCGCCGACGACCGTCGCCCACTGGGCGAACACCGCACCCTCGGCGACCCGACCCGTCCAACCCCGGGATTTCGCCAGGTCGTTGGCTGCCGTCGCGAACGTCTGGGGATCACGTCGATCCGGCCCAGGTCCCGACCAGGCCCGACGGCCGCCGCGCTCGGCGCCGCGGCGGGCGCGGGGGAGCGGCCACCGCGGCCGACTTCCTTGCCCTGACTGCGGGCGGCGCCGCGGGCTTCCTCCAGCGCGCGGCGCACCAGATCCATGCCGGCAAGATTCGCGAGGTGCTCGGGCGGGCCGGCGGGCTCGTCCTCAGGTTCGGTCACGGCGTCACCACCTCCGACATCCGGCCCCCGTCGTCGTCCCGCAAAGCGATGCCGATCCGGGTGGCGTCCCAATCGGTCGGAATGTCTTCGCCGACGGCCGCGGTGATGAGCACCTGCTCGGCGTCGGCGGCGACACCGGCCAGTGCCCGGCGGCGGGCGTTGTCCAGCTCGGCGAACACGTCGTCGAGGATCAGCACCGGTTCGCTGCCCTCGGTGCGCAGCAGTTCGTAGGACGCCAACCGCAACGCCAACGCCATCGACCAGGATTCGCCGTGACTGGCGAACCCCTTGGCCGGCTGATCACCGAGCCGCAGTTCGACGTCGTCGCGGTGCGGTCCGACCAGGCACATCCCGCGTTCCAGTTCCGCGCCGCGGCGCGCGGCCAGTCCGGCGAGCAGCGCTGCTTCCAGATACTCGACATCGTGACCGTCGTCCGTGCCGTCGAGCACACTGCTGCGGTAGCTGATCGCCGCCGGGCGAGACGCCGGAGCCAGTAGCTGATACGCCTTCTCGACCTCGGGAGCCAGGAGATTCGTCAGCTCGATCCGGGCCGCCATCAGCTGCGCACCGTGTGCGGCCAGGTGGCCGTCCCACACGTCGAGGGTTTCCAGCACCCCGGAATCGCCCCGAAAACGCGATCCCGCAGCAGATTTCAACAGCGCGGTACGCTGTCTGAGCACCTTGTCGTAGTCGGCGCGGATCGCCGCGACCCGCGGCCGACGCACTGAAGCGAGCTCGTCGAGGTAGCGCCGGCGCTCGCCGGGATCGCCGCGGACCAGGGCGAGATCCTCCGGTGCGAACAGCACGGCGCGCACCGCACCGAGGATTTCACGGGTACTGCGCACCGGGGAGCGGTTCAGCCGGGCCTTGTTGGCCCGGCCCGCCGCGATCTCTAGATCGATGGCCAATTCCCGACCCTCGTTGACGACGATCGTCGAGACCACCGCACGTTCGGCGCCGGCCCGGATCAGGGGCGCGTCAGTGGCGACCCGGTGCGATCCGAGGGTCGCGCAATACCACAGCGCCTCAACAAGATTGGTCTTGCCGAACCCGTTCGGTCCGACGAACACCGTTCGGCCCGGCGCCAATTCGAGATCGACACTTTCCCACGACCGGAAGTCGCGGAGCGTCAGGTGCCGGACATACATTGAGGCTGGTTATCCCGACACCGAGACCCGCTTGACCGCGTGCCCACCGAACTGATTACGAAGTGCCGAAACGGCTTTCATCGTCGGCGAATCCTCTTGCCGCGACGCGAAACGCGCGAACAGGGATGCCGCGATCACCGGCATCGGCACCCGGTGGCGGATGGCCTCTTCGACCGTCCAGCGGCCTTCACCGGAATCTTCGGTGTAACCGGAGATCGCGTCGAACGCGGGGTCTTCCTTGAGCGCCTTGGCGAGAAGCTGCTGCAGCCACGACCGCACGACGGTGCCGTTGGTCCACGCCTGGATCACCGCTTGGGTGTCTTTGATCAGCGGTTCGGCGGCCAGCAGTTCGTATCCCTCGGCGTAGGCCATCATCAGCCCGTACTCGATGCCGTTGTGCACCATCTTCGCGTAGTGACCCGCACCGACGGGGCCGGCGTGGACGAAACCGTCGGCCAGATCCCCCGGCGGACGCAGCGTGTCGAAGATCGGCATCACCCGGGCGACGTCCTCGTCGCTGCCGCCGACCATCAGGCCGTAGCCTTCCGCCAAACCCCAGATACCGCCGGACACACCGGCGTCGACAAACGAAATGCCTTTCTTACCAAGCAATTCCGCGTGCGGGCCGTCTTCGGTGTACTTGGAGTTACCGCCGTCGACAACGAGGTCACCCGGGCTGAGGACCTCCGCCAGCGAGCTGATCGTGTCATCGGTGATCGGCCCGGAGGGCACCATCACCCAGATCACCCGGGGTGCGGTGAGTGACTCGGCGAGTGCGGCCAAGGTCGGGACATCGGTGACCTCGGGTCTGGGGTCGTACCCGATGACTTCGTGTCCGCCCTCGCGCAACCGCTGGCGCATGTTGAAGCCCATCTTGCCAAGACCGACCAAACCCAGCTGCATAACTGCCTCTCTACGTCAGGGGACCCGGTCAGCCTGGCAGCCGGACCGGCATCAACAGGTATACGTAGTCGGTCTGAACGGCCGGGAACGGTCCGGTGCCATCTACCTGTGTGTCCGCATTCGCGGGTCGCAACACCGCGGGGCGGCTGGGGGTGGTGAAACCGAAGGTCACCCGGTCGGAATGCAGCGACCCCAGACCGTCGGTCAGGTAGGTGGGATTGAAGGCGATCGTCAGCGGCTCGCCGGCGAACTCGACATCCAGGTCCTCCTCGGCGCGGCCGACGTCGTCGGCACCGGCCGACAGGTGCAGCACCCCGTCGCCGAATTCCATCCGGACCTGTGCGCCACGATCGGCAACCAGCGCCACGCGTTTGATGGCTTCGGTCAGCTCACCGACGCCGATGGTGGCCACCGCGGTGTGCTCGGCGGGCAGCAGCTGACGGAACTTCGGGAACTCGGCGTCCAGCAGGCGGGTGGTGCTGCGCTTGCCGCCGCTCCGGATTCCCAACAGGCCTTCCTTGCCGACCGCCGAGCCGGCACCCAGGGCCAGGTGCACCTCGGAGCCCGACGTCCCGGCTTTGGCCGCTTCGGCCAACGTCTTGGCCGGTACCAGCACCGCGGCTTCCAAGCTGGGGGAGGAGGTCGACCAGGTGAGTTCGCGTACCGCCAACCGGAACCGGTCGGTGGCCGCCAAAACCACTGTCTCACCGGAAATCTCCACCCGGATGCCGGTCAGCATCGGCAGGGTGTCGTCACGGCCGGCGGCCACGGCCACCTGTCCGATCGCCTCGCCGAACAGGTCGGCGGAGATGACACCGGTCTCTTCCGGGAGTTCCGGCAGCGCCGGGTAGTCCTCGACAGCCATGGTCGGCAGCGAGAACCGCGCGCTGCCACAGGTCAGCGCCACTCGAGTGCCTTCGACGCTGACGTCGACGGGCTTGGCCGGCAGCGCCCTGGTGATATCGGACAGCAACCGACCGGACACCAAAACGCTTCCAGGAGAAGCTATTTCGGCGGGAACACGCACCTCGGCCGACACCTCGTAATCGAAGCCGGAGATGATCAAACCCTCATCGGTGCCGGTGAGCAGCACGCCGGCCAGCACCGGCACCGTCGGCCGGGTCGGGAGATTACGGGCAACCCAGGCCACCGCGTCGGCGAAGTCCTCCCGCACCAAGCGGAACTTCAGGTCGGAGCCAACCGTCGTCGTTGCCACGTCTACATAGTCCCTTCATCACCCAATAACCCCGACCAGCGTCCACCCCGTGCCGGAAGCACGGATGAGCGTGATCTGTGAGCGACAGCCGCTGAACGGCAGTCAGAACAACAACCGTAGAGCGTCGGGCGCCATCTTGAAAGCTAATCGATCGCGGTGACAAGAGCATCGCGACACCGTGCCGGATGCCCTGTGAACCGGCTGCTCCCCAACCCTGTCTTCAAAGAAGAAAATGGAAGAGAGAGAACGGTAATAGTAATAGGGCCTGTGCAACCTGTGGACTAGCCGACCGATTGCCTGCTCCGGCCGTGTGACGCCATGTGGACCAGTTGTGCATGACTGAGGGCGAATCACAGGACTGGTGTGCACAGCCGCCGGTTGTTCATTGTCATTCCGATGCTTGCGCCGCGATGTGAGCTGTTGTCCACAACGGTGTGCACAAGCCAAGAGTGTGACGGGTGGTACGACAGTGGCCGAAGTTTTTCGCGGCGATGACAGAAAAAGTGGAGATTTCAGCGCTTGGAACGCTGGCGGATCCGCGTGGTGAGCTCCTTGACGTGATCGAACACCTCACGCCGGTGGGCCATTTCACCGCGAATCTTCTTCTCCGCGTACATGACCGTGGTGTGATCACGGCCGAACGCCTGCCCGATCTTGGGCAGTGACAAGTCAGTGAGCTCACGACACAGATACATCGCGATCTGCCGCGATTGAGCCAGCGCCCGGGTCTTGCCGGGCCCGCGCAATTCCTCGACGGTGGTGTCGAAGTACTCGGCGGTGGCCGCCATGATGGCCGCGGTGCTGATCTGCATCGTGCCGGCATCGGCGATCAGGTCGCGCAACACGATCTCGGCGAGCGCCTTGTCGATCGGTGTCTTGTTCAGCGAGGCGAATGCGGTGACCCGGATCAACGCGCCCTCGAGCTCGCGAATGTTGCGCTCGATGCTGCTGGCGATGAGCTCCAGGACGTCATCGGGGACGTCGAGGCGCTCCATCTGCGCCTTCTTCCGCAGGATCGCGATGCGGGTTTCCAGTTCGGGCGGCTGGACGTCGGTGATCAATCCCCACTCGAACCTGGTCCGTAGCCGGTCTTCGAGGGTGGCCAGCTGTTTGGGCGGCCGGTCCGAGGAGATCACGATCTGCTTGTTGGCGTTGTGCAGCGTATTGAAGGTATGGAAGAACTCTTCCTGGATACCTTCTTTACCCTCGATGAACTGGATGTCGTCCACCAGCAGCACGTCGATGTCGCGGTAGCTGCGTTTGAACGCAACCTTGCGGTCGTCGCGCAGGGAGTTGATGAAGTCGTTGGTGAACTCTTCGGTGGAGACGTACTTCACCCGCATACCGGGAAACAGCCGCTGCGCATAATTTCCGGCGGCGTGCAGCAGGTGGGTCTTGCCCAGGCCGGACTCACCCCAGATGAACAACGGGTTGTACGCGCGGGCCGGTGCTTCGGCGATTGCCAGGGCGGCCGCGTGCGCGAACCGGTTCGACGCACCGATGACGAACGTGTCGAAGGTGTAGCGGCGGTTGAGGCTGATGCCGGGCGCCTCGGCCGACGGGTTACTGCGCGGCCGCTCGATGAAGTAGCTCGGCCAGGTTTCGTGAGCGCTCGCCAGTGCCTCGCGGTCCTCGTCGACCTCGTCGAGGTCGGAATCGACGACGGCCGGCTCCGGTGCGGCGGGTTCGTTGTCTTCGTCAAGGGCAGGCGGCGCGATCCGAACACCGAGCTCGACCCGCTGACCGAGGCGCCGGCTGAGGGCGTCGACGATCTGGGTCCGCAGATGACGTTCGATCTCGTTCTGGACGAAACTGCTCGGCACCGACAGCAGGGCGAAGCCCTCGGCGATGGTCAGTGGCTGAACCAACTTGAGCCATGCGCGTTGTTGCGGAGTCAGCGGTGCGTCGCCGCCAGTTCCGTTACTGGGGCGCTGGTCCGCAGTTCCGTCGCCGTTGAGCTCGGCGACAACCGAACTCCACACCGTGGCGAACGCTGAACCGGGATCATCGGTCAACGACAGATCCCCCTGGTCGCAAGGTCGGGCAAGAAACCAATAGCTGAGCCGACGAACGATCTGTCCACATAGTTATCCACAGGTGTGGACAGGACAGTCGGCTCGCCTCGGAGCATATCGGCGCAGGGTCGCGGGTCGGCAGTAATCCCCGCAATGATCTCGTGTGGACCGTCCGCCGACCTGTTCCCCCGCTTGGTGATTGCGCGCCGTCTCGATCTGAAACGGCTTTGGCAGAAGCTAACAGTTTTCGAGGCGAGTGCCAACCGTTCTGCAACATTCGGATCACGACGAGATAACGGCGTTGTGGGGGAACGTGACGGCTGTGGCACCAGTTGATCAGTGCGGTGATCAACGGCACGACAAGGCGGTTTGACCAGGGGAAGTGAGGTCAGTACCCTCGAACAGTCGCCCATACGTCGGCGATACGGCTGCGACCGATTAGGGACCGCGCCGGTTAGAGCGAGACCAGAGCTTACCAACGGCGGTCGCGAACGCCGGTGTACACGCGCAAGCGTGTGCTCCGGATAGCAACCGCCAAACGACGAGGAGATATAGCCGTGGCCAAGGGCAAGCGGACCTTCCAGCCGAACAACCGGCGCCGGGCGCGGGTTCACGGCTTCCGTCTGCGCATGCGGACGCGCGCCGGGCGCGCCATCGTGTCGGGCCGGCGCCGCAAGGGTCGTCAGTCACTGACTGCCTGATCCACGGGATCACGCGGCGTGCTCCCGGCTCAGTTCCGGATGACACGGGCTGCGGAGTTCGGCGCCACCATCAAGCACGGGGTGCGAGCGGCGCAGCCAGATCTCGTCGTGCACGCACGACGGATGACCGACTGCGCTGACGGACCCCGAATCGGTTTGGTCGTCTCGAAGTCGGTCGGCAACGCGGTGCAACGACACCAGGTATCTCGTCGGCTGCGACACGTCGCCCGATCTGTTCTCCCGGACCTGACGGCGGATGAGCGCATCGTGATCCGCGCGTTGCCCAGTAGCCGCGACGCGATCTCGGCCCGCCTCGAACAGCAGCTGCGAACGAGCATCCGGCGGACCCACTCGTTGATGGAGAAGGCGCAGTGAGCCATCTCCCGGCTCGCGTCGTGATCTTCCTCGTCGAGCTTTACCGACACACCATCTCGCCACTGCGACTGCCAACCTGTCGGTTCACGCCGACATGCAGTCAGTACGCCGTGGACGCGCTGACCGAGTACGGATTGATTCGCGGTGGTTGGTTGACCGTGATCCGGCTGGGGAAGTGTGGTCCGTGGCATCGGGGAGGATGGGACCCAATACCCGAGCGGCGCCCGCAGGTGCCCGGGTCCGAGTGCAACGAACGCAGGAGCACGCATGTTTAATTGGTTCAGCCTGGACGTCATCTACTACCCGGTGTCCGGGATCATGTGGCTCTGGTACAAGCTGTTCGCGGCCATCCTCGGACCCACGAACTTCTTCGCCTGGGCGCTGTCGGTGATGTTCCTGGTCTTCAGTCTCCGCGCTCTGCTCTACAAGCCGTTCGTCCGGCAGATCCGCACCACCCGGCAGATGCAGGAGCTGCAGCCCCAGATCAAGGCGCTGCAGAAGAAGTACGGCAAGGACCGCCAGCGGATGGCGCTGGAGATGCAGAAGCTTCAGCGCGAACACGGGTTCAATCCGATCCTCGGCTGCCTGCCGATGCTGGCGCAGATCCCGGTGTTCCTCGGTCTGTATCACGTGTTGCGCTCCTTCAACCGGACGCAGCACGGCTTCGGCCAGCTCGGCCTCTCGGTGGAAGAGAACCGCGCGACCGGCAACTACTTCTTCAGTGCAACCGACGTCGGCCACTTCCTCGATGCGAATCTTTTCGGTGCCCCACTGAGCGCGAGCATGACCCAGAGCTCGGGCCTGGAGGCGTTCAAGAACTTCGACTTCAGCCGACCCGCGGTGATCGCGGTCGGCATTCCGCTGATGCTGCTGGCCGGTATTGCCACCTACTTCAACAGCCGGGCGTCGGTCGCGCGCCAGAGTCCGGAAGCGGCAGCCAACCCGCAGACCGCGATGATGAACAAGCTCGCGCTGTACGTCTTCCCGCTCGGTGTCGTCGTCGGTGGTCCGTTCCTCCCGATCGCGATCATCATCTACTGGGTGTCCAACAACATCTGGACCTTCGGTCAGCAGCACTATGTGTTCGGCCGGATCGAGAAGGAAGAAGAAGCCAAGAAGGAAGAGGCGCTGGCCCGTCGAGCCGCGAATGCTCCGGCGCCGGGCGTGAAGCCGACCAAGCCGAAGAAGGGTGCGCCCGCCGCGACCAACGGCGCCGCGGTCGAGGCGACCGATGAGGCCGCCGGCGACGCGGAGATCGAGACCGACGCTGAGTCGGCGAAGGCGGCCGACGACGCGTCGGTCAGCCGCACACCGCGCCCGGGAGCGCGGCCCAAGAAACGTAAGCGTTGACCGGAGATCGCTCCGGCGAAAGAGGGAGAGACACATGGCGGATGCCGACACCACTGAAGTGACCGAGTCTGACGTCGCGGTCGACAACGACCTTGACCAGAACTCGGACAAGGCCGAAGTGAAGGGCGAGGACCTCGAGGAGCGCCTCGTCGCCGAAGGCGAGATCGCCGGCGACTACCTGGAGGAGCTGCTGGACCTCCTGGACTTCGACGGCGACATCGACCTCGACGTCGAGGGCAACCGGGCGATCGTCAGCATCGACGGCGGCGAGGACCTCGCGAAGCTCGTCGGCCGCAAGGGCGAGATCCTCGATGCACTGCAGGAGCTGACCCGACTGGCCGTCCACCAGAAGACGGGGGAGCGCAGCCGGTTGATGCTCGACATCGCGAACTGGCGCCGCCGCCGCCGCGAAGAGCTCAGCGCACTGGGCGACAAGGTGGCCCGCCGCGTGCTGGAGTCCGGCGATCGTGAGGAACTGGCCCCCATGACTCCGTTCGAGCGGAAGATCGTGCACGACGCGGTTGCCGCCGTGGACGGCGTGCACAGCGAGAGCGAAGGCGTGGAACCGTCGCGTCGCGTTGTCGTCCTGAAGGGCTGAAGTTACATCGGTGTAGTTCGTGACCCGGACGCCACTATGACCGGAGGATGTTTCACGTGAAACATGGCACTGCGCCCCCGCCTCCATCGGCGGCCGAGGTTGTCTTCGGCGACCGGGTGCATCTGGCTCAGCGCTACGCGGATCTGCTCGCAGGCCCCGGCGTCGAGCGCGGGTTGATCGGTCCGAGGGAAGTCGACCGGTTGTGGGAACGCCATATCCTCAACAGCGTCGCGGTGGCTGAGCTCATCGAGCCAGACGCTCGGGTCCTCGACATCGGCAGTGGCGGCGGGTTGCCTGGGCTGCCCATCGCGATCGCTCGGCCCGACGTTCGGGTGACGCTGATCGAACCGATGTTGCGCCGGACCGAATTCCTCGAGGAGTCGGTTGCGGCGCTGGGCTTGCCCATCGAGATCATCCGCGGCCGGGCGGAGGAGCCGGGTGTTCGCACTCGAGCCGGCGGCGCGGATGTGGTGGTGTCCCGTGCGGTGGCTTCACTCGACAAGCTGACGCGATGGTGCCTCCCGCTGCTGCGGCCCGGAGGTCGCATGCTGGCCATGAAGGGCGAGCGGGCCGAGGAGGAAGTCGTCGAAGGACGGCGCGGGATGGCGTCATTGGGCGCAACCGATGTGAGGGTGGTGAGATGTGGCGAGAGCTATTCGGATCCTCCCGCGACCGTGGTAATCGCGGTGCGGGGGGAGCGGGCGCCAGGCGGGAAGAAGAAGTCCGCGCGACCATCGGAGAAAAGGGGATCATGACCGTCCCATCGAACCCGGATCCGTCCGGGACCGCGGGCACCGATGTTTCACGTGAAACATGGAGCCCGCCGGACGACTTCGAGACCCCGATCGGTGCCGCCGCCCAGCGCGCGATGCAGGTCCTTCACACCACCGCCGGACAGCTGCCGCGCCCCGGCCGGCGCCGCGTCTTCACGGTCGCCAATCAGAAGGGCGGGGTCGGAAAGACGACGACTGCGGTGAACTTGGCGGCTGCTCTCGCGGTCCAAGGATTGAAGACCTTGGTGGTCGATCTCGATCCCCAGGGCAACGCCAGCACCGCGCTCGGCATCGCCGATCGGCAATCGGGCACCCCGTCGTCGTACGAAGTACTCCTCGGGGAGATCCCGCTGCAGGCGGCCATCCGGCAGAGCCCGCACAGCCCACGCTTGTTCTGTGTGCCGGCGACGATCGATCTCGCCGGCGCCGAGATCGAACTCGTCAGCATGGTGGCGCGCGAGAACCGGCTCCGCAACGCGTTGGCCGCGCTCGACGATTCGGACTTCGATTACGTCTTCATCGACTGCCCGCCCTCACTCGGGCTGCTCACCATCAACGCGCTTGTCGCGGCGCCCGAGGTGTTGATCCCGATTCAGTGCGAGTACTACGCCCTGGAGGGTGTCTCGCAGTTGATGAGGAACATCGAGATGGTCAGGGCGCACCTCAACCCACAACTGACCGTCTCGACCGTCATCCTCACGATGCACGACGGCCGTACCAAGTTGGCCGACCAGGTCGCCTCCGAGGTGCGCAACTATTTCGGCGACAAGGTACTCACCACAGTGATTCCACGTAGCGTCAAAGTGTCGGAAGCACCCGGATACAGCATGACGATCATCGATTACGATCCCGGCTCGCGCGGTGCCATGAGCTATCTCGACGCAAGTAAAGAGCTCGCGCAACGGGCTACCCGGGCATAAGTGGAGGCGCACATGTCATCGAAGAGCAAAGGCGGCCTCGGCCGCGGCCTCGCATCGCTTATCCCGACCGGACCGGCCGACGGCGGTCCCCGCCTCGGTGCGGCGGCCGCCGATGTCGTGATCGGCGGTGGCGCCCCCGTGAATGTGGACAGCGTCGGAGCCGTCTACCGCGAGATCGATCCCTCGGCCATCGAGCCGAATCCGCGCCAGCCCCGCCAGGTCTTCGACGAGGAGGCCCTCGCCGAACTGGTGCACTCGATCCGCGAGTTCGGTCTCATGCAGCCGATCGTGGTGCGGGCGCTACCGGACTCCGGACCCGGCGCACCGGTGCGCTATCAGCTGGTGATGGGGGAGCGGCGTTGGCGCGCAGCCCAGGAGGCCGGCCTCGCCACCATCCCGGCGATCGTCCGGGAGACCACTGACGACAACCTTCTGCGCGACGCACTGCTGGAGAACATCCACCGCGCTCAACTCAATCCGCTGGAAGAGGCGGCGGCCTACCAGCAGCTGCTCGACGAGTTCGACGTCACCCACGATGAACTCGCCGCCCGCATCGGCCGCTCGCGTCCGGTGATCTCGAACATGATCCGGCTGCTACGTCTGCCGATCGCCGTTCAGCGCCGAGTGGCTGCCGGCGTGCTGTCGGCCGGGCACGCACGCGCGCTGCTCGCACTCGAGGCGGGCGCCGAGGCTCAGGAAGAGCTCGCCGCGCGGATCGTGGCCGAGGGATTGTCGGTGCGAGCGACCGAGGAAGCCGTCACGCTGGCCAACCGGTCCGACACCAAGACGCCACCCGCGCCGCGGCGCAAGCCGATCCAGATGCCCGGACTCCAGGATGTCGCCGAACGGCTGTCGAGTACGTTCGATACCCGGGTGACGGTGAGCCTGGGCAAGCGCAAGGGCAAGATCGTCGTCGAGTTTGGCTCGGTGGACGATTTGCAGCGCATTGTGGACATGATGAACCGGCCTGCCGGCTGAAATTCTAGGTACGACCACACCAGCCAGTTCCGTCACAGTGACGCCAACTCCGGTCCGCGTTCGCTGCCGAGTGCACCCCCCGAGGAATCGCCCAGTGCGCCAACGAATCCCGCTTCCAGCGAGCGCCGTCTTCGGTAGCTACTCCAGCACTGGCACCGCCCCGGTCGCCTCTCCTATCCTGGAGGGGCTGTTGCGCACGTCCGCACCGCAAGAAAGCCGGGGAGGTTAGTGTCCGTCCGTATCACGCCGCTTCGGCTCGAGGGATTCGAGCAACTACCCAAGCACGCGCGTCGATGTGTGTTCTGGGAAGTCGACCCCGCCACCCTCGGCGGTGACTACCTTCCGGATCCCGAGTTCGAGAAGGAAGCGTGGCTGTCGATGGTCATGCTGGAGTGGGGGTCGTGTGGTCAGGTGGCCAGCACGACGCCCGCCGACGGATCCGGGTCGGGCGACGAGCAGCCGTGCCTCGGCTATGTGCTGTACGCCCCGCCCCGCGCGGTGCCGCGCGCGCAACTCTTCCCGACCGGACCGGTCAGCGCGGATGCCGTTCTGCTGACGTCGATCGGGATCGAGTCGGGGCAGACCGACGGACTGCCGCACGCCTTGCTCAGCCAGGTGGTCAATGAGCTGGTTCGACGTGGCGTGCGAGCCCTCGAGGCGTTCGGCCGCACCGCCGACGCCAGTGAACTACTCGACCCCGACGCCGTCGACCCCGAGCTGCGGCCGGCCGTCGAAGTGCTGGGGGACTGCTCCTTCGATCAGTGCATGATCAGCGCCGACTTCCTGCTCGACGCCGGCTTCACGGTCGTCGCGCCGCATCGGTACTTCCCGCGGCTGCGGCTCGAGCTGGACAAGGGGTTGGGCTGGAAAGCCGAAGTCGAAGCCGCACTGGAGCGGCTGCTGGAGAGTGCACAACTGCAGCAGCCGGTCGGCGCCGGCGCGGAGGTTCGCGGCTAGTTAGTAAGCGGGCCGGGCTTGTTCGACCGACAGTTCGTGCGCGAGCAGCTCGGCGAACGTGAAAGTTCCGGTGGGGCGGTCGTTCTTGCCCAGCAGGTAGAGCCGCTTGACCGCGGCTAGGATGCCTTCGGCGATCGCATCGCGCGCGTGGCTGGTCACCAGCATCGACCGGTCCCGCGGGTTGGTGATGTAGCCGACGTCGACCTGAACCGTCGGCATCCGGGTGAGCCGCAGCAGATCCCAGGTCCGGCCGTGGGTCCGGCAGTCGCGTAATCCGGTGCGCGCCACAACTTCTCGTTGGATGAAGTCGGCCAGGTTACGACCGATCGTCGACACCGAGCCGTGCGAGCTACCGAAGTAGAACGACGCAACGCCGTTGGCCGAGGGGCTGGGCTGGGTCTCACAGCGCAGGCTGATCATCAGATCTGCGCCGACGGTGTTCGCGGTGGCGGCCCGTTCGGCGTCCAGCGGACTGTGGTTGGACGGCCGGGACAGGAAAGTCTCCATGCCGATCGCGGTCATCCGGCCTTCGAGTCGACTGGCCAAGTCCCACAGGATGTCTGCTTCGCTGATCGGCCCGTCCGGTCCCTGGGTGATCAGTCCGTGGTCGGAACCGCCGCGGCCCGGATCGATGATGATCCGCTTGCCGGACAGCCGGGGTCCCGAGCGGCGGACCTGCTCCTCCTCGCGGATGGCGTGCAGCGAGCCGCCGGTGACGCGCGACCCCAGAAAGTCCAAGGAGCGCAACGTTTCCGGGCCGCAGATGCCGTCGGCCGACAAGCCGTACTCGCGCTGATAGGACATCAGCCCGTTGTGGGTCTGCAAGCCGAAGTAACCGTCCACCAAGGCGGTGTAGAAGCCGAGTTCCTGAAGTTTGGCCTGCAGCGTCGCGACGTCGTCGCCGTACATCGGGGCGCCGAACTGGTGCAGCAGGGTGCGGGCGCCGAGCCGGTAGGAGGCTTCCTTCAGTGCGCGGTAGGTGGCCTCGCCGACGATCCCGTCGACCAGAAGACCGCGGCGCTGCTGAAACGCGCGCACCGCATGGTCGAGGTCGGCGTCGAACACGTCGACCGCCACCCGCTTACCGGTGGTGAGGTCCGCGTCGGGATTGTCGACCAGGCCGAGCGCGGAGAGCGCTTCGCGGATCTCGACGACGGCGTTGCTGCGGTCACCGCGGCGCAACACGTCATCACGACCGCTCCGGTGCGAGGAGGCATCGCCCCCAGCACCGTGGCGAAGACTCGACATACAGGGCCCTTCGATCGCCGTTGTCAGCTCAGTATCGCCAGGGCTGACGATTGCACACAGGCTAGGAAGCATTCTCTCAGAACCTCACCGCATTCCGGAAAACGGCAGGCGAGGCCGCCGGTAACGGAATCGTCTCAGGCGTGGGGCGACTTGGCCGCCCCAGCCTCAGACGGGGGAGGAGCAAGAAGTTGGTCCGCCTAGGTCAGACGACGTCGGCGATCTCCCGCAGCAGCGCCGCCTTGCCCTTGGCGCCCACGATCCGCTTCACCGGCTGACCATCCTTGAACAGGATCAGGGTCGGGATCGAGACCACCTGGAAGTCGCGGGCCGTCGCCGGGTTGGCGTCGACGTCGAGCTTGGCCACCGTCAGCGCGCCGGCCTTCTCGGTGGCGATCTCCTCGAGGACTGGGGCGACCATCCGGCACGGACCGCACCAGGTGGCCCAAAAGTCAACCAGCACAGGGGTATTGCTGGACAAGACGTCCTGGGAGAAGGAGTCGTCGGAGACCGTTACGGTCGCCCCGCCTTCGCTCATTGGTGTGCTCCAATCATTTCGGTGGTTGCAGTGTCGTCGGCATCGGCCAGCCAGCGTTCGGCGTCGATCGCGGCCGAACAGCCCATCCCGGCCGCGGTGATGGCCTGCCGGTAGGTGTGGTCGACGAGGTCGCCGGCGGCGAACACGCCGTCGATCGAGGTGGCGGTGGTGCGGCCTTGAACCAGCACGTAGCCCTCGGGGTCGAGGTCGACTGCGCCGCGGACCAGCTCAGAGCGGGGGTCGTGGCCGATCGCGACGAACACGCCGGTCACCGGCAGGGTGGATTCCTCGCCGGTGAGCACGTTGTGAACGCGCAGCCCGGAGACGGTGGTGTCACCTTCGACCGCGTCGACGGCGGTGTTGGTCAGGAATTTGATCTTGTCGTTCTCGCGGGCGCGCTCCAGCATGATCTTGGAGGCCCGGAACTCGTCGCGGCGGTGCACCAGGGTGACGCTGCGCGCGAAGCGGGTGAGGAACGTCGCCTCTTCCATCGCGGAGTCACCGCCGCCGATGACGGCGATGTCCTGTTCCTTGAAGAAGAAGCCGTCGCAGGTGGCGCAGGCGCTGACGCCGCGGCCGAGCAGTTCTTGTTCGCCGGGGACGCCGAGGTAGCGGGCGGCGGCGCCCATCGCGAGGATGACCGACCGGGCCAGGTGGGTTTCGCCGTCGCCGGTCACCACCTTCTTGACGGGTCCGTCCAGGTCGACCGATTCGACGTCTTCCATCCGCAGGTCGGCGCCGAAGCGCAGGGCCTGTTCGCGCATCTCGTCCATCAGCTCCGGACCGGTGATGCCGGACCGGAAGCCGGGGAAGTTCTCCACCTCGGTGGTGGTCATCAAGGCGCCGCCGAAGGACGTGCCTTCGAAGACCAGGGGTTGCAGCTGCGCGCGTGCGGTGTAGATGGCCGCGGTGTAGCCGGCGGGGCCTGATCCGATGACGATGACGTCATGAACTGGGGTGGCGCTCATACCAGCCTTTCTGCGTCGGGTGCCAGGCTGCAGGCGAGGAGCCTGCGCGTTGGCTGCCTTGTGGGCACCTGGTCAAACAACAGGGTAGGCCGCGCTGTTCCCCGCCGTGCACTATGGGCGGCGCACGGTGGTGTCAGCGATCAGCCCGGTGTCCACCGAGCTGCACGTGGCGGCGACGGCGACGCCCACGATCACATCGGGCTGCTCACCGGGTAGCACCAGCACGACGGCGGGCTTGCCGTCGACCTGCACCTGCTCGGCACCCAGGACCTGCACCGATCCGGGATAGCCGAGCGCGCTCAGGCACGCGGCCCGTCGCTTGGGGTCGGCCAGGGGGCCGAAGTCCGGCCCGCGGGCGATCAGCGAGTTGAGCTCACGGCTGCTGATCGGCATCTTCGGGGTGACGGTGATCATGCTGGCACTGGTCAGGGTGCTGGCGGCGGGGCCGCCCGACTTCAGCAGCGCCGCGGTGCCCAGCCCGATCGCGGCCAGCACGGCCGCCGCACCGATGCCGGCGGCGACCAGCCGGCCGGCCCGCGCGGCCGGGCGCCGCGCGTGGGCTGCGGGGCCGTCAGACGCCGGGGTGACGGTGTGTGTGGGCTCCACCCGACCAGTGTGTCAGCTGCACGCGGCCGCGCCGTCGGGGCGCAGCAGGCTGGTCAGCCGGGCTCGCCCCCGCGCGCAGCGGCTCTTCACGGTGCCCTCCGCGACGCCAAGGAGGGCGGCCGCGTCGGCCACCGAGTAGCCGTGCATGTCGACGGCCAACAGGGCGGCCCGCTGGTCGGCGGGCAGGCGCATCAACGCTCGGCGCACCAACAGCACGGTGTCGACCTCGGCGGTGCGGTCACCGACCCCGTGCTCGTCGACCAACGGCGCGGTCGTCGGCTGTGCCGCACCGCGGCGCAATCGGTCCAGGCAGGCGTTGATCACAATGCGGTGCAGCCAGCTGCCGACCGCTGCGTCGTGGCGAAACGACGGGGCACCGCGGTGGGCGGCCAGCATCGCGTCCTGGATGGCGTCGTCGGCGTCTTCCGGACTGCAGGTTCTCCGGCGCGCCAGCTGGTAGAGCCGGCGGTGGTGGCGACTCAGCAGCTCCTCGAAGGCGTAGCGGTCACCGGCGACGTGAGCGGCCAGCAGCTGGGCATCGCTGCGAGCGATGGCCGGGCCGAGGAAGCTGAGCATGGCCGGACAGTAGGTTTCCCGCCGTCCGCGAGCACTTCACCCGAGGGCCCAGTTGTTAGGAACCTAGCCCGCGGCCTTGACCGTCAGCCCGGAGATCTCGGTCTTGTTCTTACCGTCGGTAGTCCCCATCGTGGAGATCCACACCACCAGGTAGGTGGTCGGCGCCTTCGCGTTGACCTGAATTGTGTTGGCGCCCGGCTGCAATGCGGTGGGCTGGGTCAGCACGGTGGTGTCGTCGAGGGTGGTGGGGTTGGCCGACGACGCGGAGCGGATCTGCACCTGCGTACCGGTGCTGGGCACGGTCAGCGACACACTGCCGACCGTGGTCGGCTGAGGCAGCTGCAGCAGCAGGCCGACGCCGTTCTTGAAGTTGGGGAACGGATTCGGGTCGGTGTAGGTGTCGGTCGACCAGCCGGTGCCGGGTCCGCCGGTGACGGCCAGCTCGGCCTTGTCCGGATTGTCGGCGCCGCCGCCCGGTGAAAAGACGGTCACGTTCACGGGTTTGACGGTGCTCCCGCTGGCCGCGTTGTTGTCGGCGGTCTGCGACGTCGAGGGGTTCAGCCCGAGCTGGTCACCCTTGAGGCCACCGCCGACGTCGCCGAAGATACTGCTGAGCACCGAGGCCAGCACGATCAGCGCGATCACCAGGATCCCGGCTCCCACGCCGACGCCGATCAGCAGATTACGCCTGCGGCGGGCCTGGGCTTCGACATCCGCCGGCTCGGCGGGCACAGCTGCGGCCGGGCCGACAGGAGCGACGGGCTCGATCAGATCGGTGCGGTCGGCTGTCGCGGTGGCCTGCTGCAGAAGGTTCAAAAGGGTTGGTGCCGAACGAATCCCACCACCGGCTTGCACCGAGCGCGCCGCGGCTGCGGAAATCTGGAACGGGATGGCGCCGTCAATCGCACGCGGTTCGAGCGGCTCGCCGGCCGGGTCGGTCTCGGCGGGCTCCAACCCACTGGGCGCGCCCTTCTCGGGCAGCGGCCACCGGTCCACGAGCAGGGCGTACAGAGCGGCGCCGATACCGCGGATGTCGTCCTCGGGGGTGGCGCCGGGCATCGTCGCCGGGAATGCCAGCGCGACATCGCCTTCGATGCTCACCCGCACCCGGCTGGGATGGTCGATAGATAGCGCGACGCCGGCGCCGTGCGCCGCGTCGGCCGCCGCGGCCAGCGACTGAACGGCCCGCGCTCCGCCGATCGGCGACGGCGAGGTGTCGGCGACTTCCTTCAGTGAGCCGCCGCGAATCCACTCCGAGACCACCAGACCACCGGCACCGGTGTTGGCGACGTCGAGAACCCGAGCGACGCCGGGCCGTTCGATCTGGCTGAGTTTGAGTGTGCGGGAAAGGATTTCCTGCACCTGCTCATCGGACATGGTGCGGTCGGGGTCGACGAAGGTGAGCGCCACCTGCCGATCCAGTGCGGTGTCCAATGCCTGCCAGAACTGCAGTCCGGGCGGGCCGCCGTGCGAGACCAGCAGCCGGTAACGCCCGCCGGCGATGCTGGCCCCCGGAATCAGGTGGGTGTCCTCGTCGGTCGCAGCGCTGGATTCCATCGCGGGTTCCCGCGGTGAGTCGAAGCCGAGCGGTTCACGGGTCGGGTCGCCGGCGAAGTCGGCGTTGGGCTGCGTGGGCGGCACCGTCGGAGGGACCGTGCCCACATGCGTTTCGGGTGCCACATCGGGCTGGAAGTCGTCCGCGGCCTGGCGCGGGATCTTCGTCGTGGCGTCTCCGGTCGGCTCGGCGGGAGGATTGCCCGAGGGTTGGTCGTTCACCTCCGGTCCTTTCCCCGTCGAGCCCGCGGCTCCATACGAATTGCTGTGCTCAGGGTACGGGAACTGCCTCGGGACCTGCGGCCGGTCGAGCGCAGCGAGTGAAGTGACGGTCTGCGGCGGGGTGCGGGTGATCCGGCGCCTGACCGCACCCCAGGCGGCCACCGCATCGGGAACCCGCGCGGCGAGCATCACCGCCGCGAGGATCGGCAGCATGATCACGCCGAGCACCACCAGCCGCAACAGCGATCCCACGCCGCCGCCGTGTTCGGTGAGCACTTTGAGCCCGAGCAGCCGGTCGATGACGTAGGCGATCAGCCCGGCCAGCAGTGATGCGGCGGTGGTCACCAGGATCGTGCGGACCACGGCGAGGTCGAGCAGGGCGCCGCGCGGCGGTTTCAGCGCCCGCTGCAGCAGCACGTAACCCAGGATGGCCCCGGCCAGGAAGCCCAGTCCGTTGGCCAGGCCCAGGTAGCCGGCGACGAGTTCCTTGTCGCTCGTCAGGTGCGGGGCCACCAGCGATACCGCGATCTTGACGATCGTGATCGTGATGATGATCAGGATCGGTGTCCACGGCTGTTCGCGGGCGTAGAACACCCGCAGTTGCAGCAGCACCAGCGCGTAGGGGATCAGAGTGAAGGCCGACAGGCTGATCGCCACACCGAGGTAGTTGGCGTCGACCTCGCCGAACTTGCCGTAGGCGAACAGTGCGCTGCCCATCGCCGGACCGCCGACTGTCATGAACGCGACGATCGGGATCAGCGTCACCATCGTCAGCCGGGTGGCCAGCGACAAGTCGGCCAGCACGGCGGGGGTGTCGTCGGCGGCGGCGTTGCGGCTCAGCCGCGGCATCACCACCGTCAGGACGGTGACGCCGATGATGCCGAACGGCAGCATCAGCACCAGCCAGGTGTAGTTGTAGATCGCCGGGCCGGAGGCGGCCGCGGTACTGGCGATCTGGTTGACGACCACCAGACCGATCTGGCTGATCAGCACGTAGAGCACCATGGCGCCGGCCATCGCGCCGAACCGTTTGAGCCGGTCGTCGACGCCCCACAGCGGGCGCAGGCTGATCCGCTCGGCGCGGATCGCGACCAGCAGCACCACGGTCTGGGCGACCACGCCCAGCGTCGTTCCGATGCCGAGCACCAGCAGCTTGGCGTTGCCCATCTGGACCGGATCGACCGAGAGTTGGCCCGGGACGATGAGATAAAGCCCCAATGTGGCGATCGCGACCACATTGTTGACCACCGGGGCCCAGGCCGGCGGTCCGAACACGTTGCGGTTGTTCAGGATTGCCATGAACACCGACGAGAGTCCGTAGAAGATGACCTGCGGCAGCAGCAGATACGCGAACGCGGTGGTCAGCGGCTGGTTGACTTGCGGGTCCTGGCCGAGCATGAGCCGCACGAGCAGCGGGCCCGCCGCCACAGACAGGATGGTGGCGACCAGCAGCAGGGTGGTGGCCAGCGTGACCAGCCGGCGTACGAACGCCTCACCGCCGTCGGCGTCGTCGCGCTCGGCACGGGCCAGCACCGGGACGAAGATCGCGGTGAAGGTGGCCTCCAGCACCAGCGCCGCGATCAGGTTCGGCAACTGGTTGGCGACGGTGAAAGCACTCGACAGCGCCGCACCGAGGATCGCGGCCAGCAGCACGATGCGGATGAACCCGGTGATGCGGCTGACCAGGGTGGCCAGCGCCATGCCCCAGGACCGCGACACCACCGCGGCGTCGGACAGTTCGGCGCGCACCGCGCGGGTGCGGGGACCGGGCCGGACGTAGGCGACCGGCCGACGGGGTGGCGGCGTCATTCGCGCCCTTCGGGCCAGGCCCGGCGTGGGCGGTCCAGGTCGGCGGGGTCGGGCTGGCCGCGGAAGCGGTGGTAGAGCCGGCGCCCGACGAGCACCGCCAGCACCGTTCCGCCGATCAGCGTGATCGCGAAGAGCACCTTGCCGTAGGCGTTGGAGTGCACCGACAGGCGCACCGGTTCACCGAGTTGCAGCCCGTCGGGGGTGCGCAGGGTGACGTCGACGGCGACCCGCTGGGTGAAGTGCACCTCGATGGGAACCCGCAGCGGCAGGTATCCCGGTGGGATCTCCTGCTCGCCGAGGTCGGTGACGGTCATCCCGGGCGGGGCGTCGACCTGAAGTCGGACCCGGATCGGGACGGCCAGGTCGTTGCGCACCGCAAGCGGCAGCGGGCTGTGCTCGGTGGCCAGCGTGTACGAACCGCCGGGGTTGACGATCGTGACCGCGCCGAACAGGTCGTTGGTCGTCGCACCGACGGCACCCAGCCGGCGCCGGGCCAGATCGTTGCGCTCCTCGGGCGGCTCGGTCTGGCTCAGGGCGCGAAGCATGTCCTCGCGCAGCGGCGCGGTGTACTGCGGGCCGGTCAGCCCGGTGCGCGGATCGGTGGTGAGCGCCGCGGTCAACCCCCACAGCCGGCCGCTCTGCCCGGCGATCGTGGAGATGACGTCGTCGTCGAAGCCGCCTCGGGTGTCCCGCGGCAGATCCGGGCCGGGACCGGGGCCGGTTTGCGCCGCCTGGGTGATCACGTCGGCTAACGGCCGGGCGAACGCCAGTCCCGAGCGGATCGTGGTGGCCAGCGCCGTCAGCATCGACTGTGCGTCACTGGGTTGCGGGCTCCACTTCAGCGGGGGAAGCAGTATCTGCTCGCGGGGCTCGGCGCTCGGCTGCAACGTCCGCCACAGCATGGACGCGATCGCGTCCTGACGCCGCGCAACCATCGAGTCGTGGTCGAGTGGAACGTCCAGCGACGCATCAAGATAGGTGGGCAGATCGGGGTCGGTACCGACTCCGGCCAACGCGGCGCCGACGGCCGGGTCGAACGGCGCCATCACGACTTGCGGTGACACCCGGCGCGGGGTCAGATCGGCGGTCATCGGCTCGCCGGTCGCGGAGTCCTGCGCGGAGCAGTTGGCGGCCGCGATCGCGACGGTCGGCCCCTGGCTGTCGAGCAGGTCGACCGCGTTGGGCGTCAGCGGTCCGTCGCCCAGGACCGTCGCGCCGCGCAACGAGGCGATGCCCAGGATCTGGTCGATGATGTCGCTCGCGCTGACGGTTGCCGCGGCGTCGAGCCCGGCGTCCCCGACCCGCTGCAGCGCCCCGAGGTCGGCCTGCGCGTACGGCGTTGACGTGACGCACATCCGTTTGGCCAGGGCGCGCAACTTGTCCAGCCAGGTCACCGCGGCGGCCTGTCCGGTGCCGGGGTGGGAGGCGGCGCCGAGCCCGTCGGGGGAGTCGGCGACGACGTAGCCGGTGGTCATCGCGTTGACGGTGACCAGTAGGTCCGGGTCGACCGCCAAGCACAAGGCCCGCGCGGTGTCCCCGCCCGGATCCACCGGGGGGCTGGTGGCGAAATCGACCGCCGACAGCAGTGAATCCAGCCGGCCACCGGCGGCCAGCGACACGGCCAGGTCGTCGTTCATCAGCCGCACCGGTGTGCTGCCGCCCGGCACCCCGGGGGCCAGCCTCGGCTTGTCGGCGAGCGGCCACAGCATGGTCACCGCAACAGGTTTGGTGGTGTCCGGGGGGACGACATCGGTCAGGGCGTCCGCCGAGGTGCTGGCCGGGTCGGGCGGCACACCCAAGACCGGCAGCAGGAAGCGGGCGTCGTCGAGGCGGGCGGCGTCGCCGTAGTCCGGGGTGCCGTTGATGTTGACCAACAGCGGGTACACCCCGGGCTGTTCGACGCCCAGCGACGGCGCGGTGCGCGAGCGCAGCGGATAACTGAAGGTGAACGCGACCGCCTGGCCGCGCTGCATCTCGGGCGCGATGGCGGTGAATTCGCCGACGGGCTGGAACTGGTCGTTGGCGCCGTCGAGGTTGGTGCGTAGCCCCGCCGAGGAGGTCACCGCGGCAGCGTGTTCGAGGCGGGCGACGACGTCGCGCACCGGACGGTCGCCGACGTTGGTGACCGTCCCGGTGACAGTGACGGTCGGCTCGCTGGTGGTGGTGATCAGGTCCGGGGTGACGCTGTCCACCCGCACTTGCAGGAAGGGCGCCGACCCGGGTTCGCCGGCGGCGGCCGGCGCGGTCGTTGGCATCGCGAGCAGGGCAAGGAAACCGAGGACCAGCACGATCCGGGGCAGCCTGCCGACCCGCCTCGGCGTGGTCACGTTCCCGGTCCGCAGCCGTTCGTCCGCGGGCCGGATTGACGCGGTCCTGAATCGTCCGAGCGACGGTTGCGGGTGTGCGAATGCGTTTGGGGCCGCCGGCGAGGGGTGGTGCGCGGCAGCGGCGGCAGCGCGGCGACGCCGTCGGATTGCAGAAGTTGGATCAATTCGCCGGCGACCTCGGCCAGGCGACGTTCGTCGGCGTAGGCGAGTCGTTTGGGGAGTTCACCGACCGGAACCCACGCCACTTCGGTGACTTCGACGTCTTCGTCGCACAGTTCACCGCCGGAGAACTGCATGAGGTAGTGGTGCACCGTCTTGTGCACGCGGCGGCCTTCGGTGACAAACCAGTAGTCGATACTGCCGAGCGCGGCCAGGACCTGCCCGCGGATACCGGTTTCTTCGGCGACCTCACGGATGGCGGTTTCCTCGGCGGTCTCACCCTGTTCGATGTGGCCCTTCGGCAGCGACCACAGCATCCGCCCGCGCCGATCGACCCGCCCGATGAGGGCGGCAACCTGAGCTTCGGGCGGCCCGTCGATACCGTCGATGACCAGTCCACCCGCGGAGGTTTCGTGGACGGTGCGCAGCCGCGCGGGCGCCCGACGGGGACGGCCGGGTTTGCCGGGCCGGGGCTGCCCGTTGGTGCCGTTGACGGCGGGGGATCCGGCGGTGGTGTCCGAGGTCTCGGTGGCGCCGGCGTCTGCCGGGGTGGGATTTGCCGGACCGGCCGCGCGACGGCCGCGGCGACGCCCTCGGCGCCGTCGTGGTTTGGCCTGTTCGCCGTCCGACACCCAAGCGATAGTAGCTGGCACGGGATGGCGTCCCGACCGCACTCGCCGGTACACGACTACGCTTCTGCCACGTGTCCGAAGCCACCCACGACGTCGAACTGCTCGCCCGGGCCCTCGTCGCACTCAATCGACAGGGTGCGTTGTTGCGCGAAGTCGGTGCCCTGTTCGACGCCGCCGGCCACGAGCTCTACCTCGTCGGCGGCAGTGTGCGCGACGCTGTCCTCGGCCGGCTGAACCCGGACCTCGACTTCACCACCGACGCGCGGCCCGAGGTCGTTCAGCGGATCGTGCGGCCATGGGCCGACGCGCTGTGGGATACCGGCATCGAGTTCGGCACGGTCGGCGTCGGCAAGTACGGCGAGCGGCTGGAGATCACCACGTTCCGCGCCGACAGCTACGACCAGGTGTCGCGCAACCCCCAGGTCCGCTACGGCGACCGGCTCGAGGACGATCTGGTGCGTCGCGACTTCACGGTCAACGCGATGGCGGTGCGCATCACCGCGGACGGTCCGGGCGACTTCATCGATCCGCTGGGCGGGCTGACCGCGTTGCGGGAGCGGATCCTGGACACCCCGGCGGCACCCGAAGTGTCGTTCGGCGACGACCCGCTGCGCATGCTGCGGGCGGCGCGCTTCGTCTCCCAGCTGCGGTTCGGCGTTTCCGATCGGGTGCGTCGCGCGATCGTCGAGATGGCGCCGCAGCTCGGGCGGATCACGGTCGAGCGGGTGGCTGTCGAGCTGGACAAGATGCTGCTGGGCGAGGATCCGGTCGCAGGTATCGACCTGATGGTCCATACCGGGATGGGCGAGGTGGTGCTGCCCGAGATCGGCGGCATGCAGATGGCCATCGACGAGCATCATCAGCACAAGGACGTCTACCAGCATTCGCTGACGGTGCTGCGACAGGCCATGGAACTTGAAGACCCGGGCGAGCGCGATCTCGTGCTGCGCTGGGCGGCGCTGCTGCACGACATCGGCAAGCCGGCCACCCGCCGCCACGAATCCGACGGGGGAGTGAGCTTCCACCACCACGAGGTGGTCGGCGCGAAGATGGTCCGCAAGCGCATGCGGGCGCTGAAGTACTCCAAGCAGATGGTCGACGACGTGTCGCAGCTGGTGTATCTGCATCTGCGGTTCCACGGCTACGGCGACGGCAAGTGGACGGATTCGGCGGTGCGCCGCTATGTCGCCGACGCCGGACCGCTGCTGCCCCGGCTGCACAAGCTGGTCCGCGCCGACTGCACCACCCGGAACAAGAGGCGCGCGGCGCGGCTGCAGGGCAACTACGACGAGCTCGAGGCGCGGATCGCGGAGCTGGCCGCCAGAGAAGATCTGCAGCGGGTGCGCCCGGACCTGGACGGCAACGAGATCATGCGGCTGCTCGACATCCCGCCGGGCCCGCAGGTCGGGCAGGCCTGGTCGTTCCTCAAGGAGCTGCGCCTGGATCGCGGGCCGCTCGAGCATGACGAGGCCGTCGCCGCGCTGCTGGCGTGGTGGGCCGAACGGAACGCGGAGGACCAGCCCGGCGTCTAACGCAGGTATGGACTACTGCCTGGGACACGGGGACGGCACAGCGGCGATGTTCAGCGGTCACCCCGAGGTGGACATCGACGGTGACGGCGAGCTCGACGGGGTGCGCCTGGACCTCGACGGCGACGGTGCCTTCGATGATGCGCTGGCCGACTTCGACGACGACGGTCTGGCCGACCACGCCGCCTTCGACCTCGACGACGGGTCCCCGGAGCACGTGTTCACCGACGACGGCTCGGGGACGTGGGCGATGACGCCGGCCGGCCCGGCCGGCCCGCTGCGCTGGTTCGGTCTCGACGGTGTCGAGCACACGGCGGCCGGGCCGATCGATTTCGACGGCGACGGACGCCCGGACCGGGTGCTGGACGTCGACCGCGACGGGCTGGCCGATCGGGTGCTGCGAAGCGGGCCCGACGGCGGGTTCGACACCGGTTACGTCGACACCGACGGGGACGGCCGCTGGGATGTCACGTTCGTCGACTCCGACGGTGACGGATTCTCCGACGACGCCAGTCCGGCGTAGCCGCCGTCCGACGGCACCGTGCACACCCCGCCCGACTCGAGCAGCGCCCGGGCGGCGTCCCACAGCACCGGGTGGTGATAGAGGAAGCCCTGCCCTTTGTCGGCGCCGAGATCCAGCAGGGTGTCGCGCTCGGCGATCGTTTCGATGCCTTCCACCACCAGGTCCAGCGACAGCGCGCTGGCCAGGGCGACGACCGACTGCACGACGGCGCGTTGCTTGTCGTCGCCCTCGTCGAGTGCGGCGGCGAACGAACGGTCGAGCTTGATCTGATCGACCGGCAGCGTGCGCAGTTGGGTCAGCGACGAATAGCCCGTGCCGAAATCGTCGAGGGAGACACTGACGCCGGCCTCGCGCAGCCGCGCCAGTGTCGGGTGGGCCACCCGCAGGTCGACCAGCGCGTGTTCGGTGAGTTCGATCATCAGGGCCTCGGGCGGCAACCCGGAAGCCGCCAGCATCTGCAGCACCTCTTCGGCGAAGCCCGCTTCCCGCACCTGACGTGGCGACACGTTGACCGACATGGTCAGGTCGAGTGCCAGCCCGTCGGCGCGCCACTGCGCGAGGGTCTGGATGGTCTCACGCAGCACCCACCGGCCGATGTCGACGATCATCCCGTTGTCCTCGGCCAGCGGGATGAACGCACCGGGATAGAGCACGGGCAGCCCGGGGCGGTGCCACTGCAGCAGCATCTCGAAGCCGGTGATCACGCCGGTGTCGAGCACGACGATCGGTTGGGCGGAGCAGCGCAGCTCGCCACGCTCGACGGCGTGCCGCAGGGCGGCGTCCAGATCCAGGCGCTGGGCGACCTCGGCTTCGAGCGTCGAGTCGAAGACGTTGATGTGGTGGCCGTCGGTGAGTTTGGCCCGGTACATCGCCACGTCGGCTTCGCGCATCAGTTCGTGACCGGAGACGGTGGATTCGTCGGCGAAAGTGATGCCGATGGAGACGTCGACGAAGGCTTCCTTGCCGTCGATGGTGTACGGGACGCTGAGTGCGGTGCGGATCCGTTCGGCCAGTGCGAGAGCCTGGGTGCGGTCCGGCAGCTCCGGGCAGAGCACCACGAACTCGTCGCCCCCGAGGCGTGCCACGGTGTCGCTTTCGCGCACGGTGCCCGACAGCCGGCGCGCCGCCTCGATCAGCAGCTGGTCTCCGCCGGCGTGCCCGATCGAGTCGTTGACCATCTTGAAGCGGTCCAGATCGCAGAACAGCAGCGCCAGCGGAGTTCCGCGGCGGCGGGACAGCAGCAGGCTCTTCGACAGCCGGGTGAGCAGCAGGCTGCGGTTGGCCAGGCCGGTGAGGGCGTCGTGGCTGGCCTGGTAGGACAGCCGACGCGCGGAGGCGTCACGTTCGAGTGACAGCACCGCCAGGTCCCGGCACCGCACCAGGGCGGTGTGGGCGAGTTCGTCGAGGGCTTCAGGGTCGCCGAACACCTGGAGCGTCCCTGACCCGTCGACGTTGTCGGTGACGACACCGGTCCACGCCGGCGTGCCCGACACGTCGGCGCCCGGCGGGTAGATGGCAGTTCGCCTGCCGATCGACATTCGGACGGCCGGTGCCCCGGACACGTCGGCGGCCAGCTGCACGATCTGGCGCAGGACCGATGACACCGGGCCCGCGGTCGCGATGCGTTCCAAAATCTGCGCCTGCCCGCGTTCCAGCGCCGAAATCCGATCGAGGCGAAATTCTGTCTCGCGCAACACTTCTCGCTCGTCGTCGAAAGCTTTTCGGGCGCTCCGGTATTGGCGGACCACATTGGCCGAGACCCACCACAGCAGGATCGCGGCGAGGATCAGCGCGGAGATCAGCATGGCCAGCTGGACCACCCGGCCGCGCAGCAGGTTCCGCTCGGCGAGGCGATCCATCCGATGCTGTTCGACCTGGTTGTCGGCGGCCAGCTCATGGGCCCGGTCGAAGAGGGCCTCGGAGCGCGGCAGGATGGTGCCGGCCCACCGGTCGCGTTGCCCGACGGGCAGCAGACCGGGCGGCGCCTTGGCGAGCACCGCGTCCAGTGCTGCCAGCGCCGCGCGGTAGTCGGGGCCGGTGGTGTCGGCGGCGGTCTGACCGTTGGCCGCGATCACCCGCAGGCGCTGAGCTAGCATCGCCCTGGCGAGCTGGACGTCGCGCCGGGGAACCACGCCGAGCAGATACTGTTGCGCGCGGTCGATGTAGGTGAGCGAGTCGCGCACGGTGAAAAACGTGTTGGTGGTTGCCGCTTCGCTGCGGGCGCTGTGCCGGCTGTAGGCGTTCTGATCGGCCGAGGACTGAAAGCCGATCGCAACCAGTGCGATGAGCAGCAGCACCAGCACGGTCGCCACAATCTGCTGGCCGCGGTTGAGGGTCAGCCGAGGGCCGGGCGGGGTGAGCCAGCGGTCGGTGATCACGAGCCGGCCGGGTGCTTCACCGTGATCGACGTCAGGCTCCAGTTCCAGGCTTCGAGCACCGAGGACAGCGGGGTGCGGTCGGGGAACACGATCCGGATGGGCCCGCCCTGGTCGTAGGGAATGGGCCCGCCGTCACGCTGGGTGGCGATCAGGGCCTGCGAGTCGATCATCGGTTTGACGACGCTGACGTAGTGGTAGTGGTCGATCGCGTCGGTGTCGATGGTTGCGGTGTCGGGGATTCCGGCTTTGGCGAGCACGATGGCCAGCGGCACCCCGCTGTAGGTCTCGCGCTTGTTGACGAAGGGTTCGTCGACCGAGATCGTCGCGTTGCCCATGGCATTCAGCTGGTCAATGGTCAGCGACAGCGACGTCGTCCCGCCGGTCACGGTGAGCACCGGTGCGTTCGGACCGGGTGGGTCGATGGTCCCGGCGGTGTAAGGGTTGCGCCCCTGGCCGGACTCCGATTCCGCTGCGGCCGAGGAGGGGTGGTTCGGGGTGGCGCTGGTCGCACACCCGCCGATCGCAATGCCGACCGTCCCCGCCGCGATGGCGGCCAGGAGGCGGTTGCGCATGAAGGGCGATGATACTGCCCAAAGCAACGATCGGCGGGTACGTCAGCGTCCCTGGCCGGGCGGCCCGGCGAAGGCTTGCGCGATGCCGAGCCACCTTGCGGCATCGGCTCCTTCGGCGACGACGTCGAGTTCGCGGCTCGGCCTGCGCTGGGTGACCAGATAGCAGAAGTCGAGCGCCGATCCGGTGACGCGCTGGGCGGCGTCCTCGGGTCCCCACGCCCAGCAGCTTCCGTCGGGCGCCGTCAGTTCGACGCGGAACGGCTCGGCCGGCGGGGTCAGTCCATGCACGGTGAACGCGAAGTCGCGGGTGCGCACACCGAGGTGGGCGATCGACTTCAGCCGGGCCGTGGGTGCGACCGTGACGCCGAGACCGTCGGCCACGTCCAGGCCGTGCGCCCAGGTTTCCATCAGCCGGGCGGTGGCCATCGACGGTGCGCTCATCGGCGGCCCGAACCACACCAGCTTGCGGCCGTCGGCCACCCCGCGCAGCGCGGCGTGCAGATGGGTGCGGGTGTCTCGCCACTGGGCCAGCAGCTGGTCGGGCGGGGTGAGCGCCAACTCCTCGGCGGCCTTGTCGACGAAGCCCGACGGGTCGGCCTGCGCCGCGGCGAGCAGTTCACCGAATGCCGGTTCGTCGGTGATCGACAGCAGCGACGCCCGATCGGTCCACAACAGATGTGCGATCTGGTGAGAGACGTTCCAGCCGGGTGCCGGAGTGGCCTGCGCCCAGCCGAGCGGATCCAGCGGCGCGACGAGGGCGTCGAGCGCGTCGCTTTCGTCGCGCAGGTCGTCGATGATCGGGTCCGCGGCTGCCATGGATCGAACCTAGCCCCAATCCTCAGGTGCGACGCCCGACCGCGGTGTGCACTGCAAGGCCGACCAGATAGATGACCGAGCCGACCAAGCCCAGGACGGGGGAGTGGCCGTCGGCCGGGACCACCGCCGCTGCGAAGGTGATGGCGGCGATGAACGATACCCAGAACAACGAATCCTGCACGGCGAACACATGTCCGCGCAGTGCGTCGTCGACGTCGATCTGCATGGCGGTGTCGGCGCACAGCTTGACGATCTGGCCGGCCAGCCCGAGCAGGAACCCGCACACGATCATCACCACCAACTGCAGAGTGGCGCCGGCCAACTGGATCACTGCCGCGCACAGCAACGCGCCGTTGGCGGTTGCGTACCGGCCCCACCGCTTGATCGACATCGGGGTCAGAACGTTGGCCAGGAATGCTCCACCACCGGTGGCCGCGACGAAGATGATGGCGGTCCCCAAGCCGGCGACGGCCTGAGTGTCGCTGTGCCGCACGATGACCAACACCAGCAGGGTGTTGATGCCGAACACCATCCGGTGGCTGGCGAGGCCGGCGAGCGTGGCCGCGACGGTAGGCGTGGTCAGCACTGTGCGCGCGCCGTAGATCCAGCCGGTTGTGACGGCGTAGAACACCGAACCGTGCACAGCGCGCGCGGTGTCATCAGGCCCGAGTACGTGTCGCGGAAAGCGCAGCGACAGCACGAACGCGACCGCGATCGGAACCGCCACCATCAACATGATGGTGGCCGCACCGGCGTCGCCGGAGCCGAACAGCCAGCGCGGCAACAGCATGAAGTTCGCACCGAGGAACGTGGCGGTAGCTCCGGTGGCGGTGGCCACAGAGTTCATCACCACCACCGACTGGCGCGGCACGACGTGCGGGAGCGCCGCGGACAGTCCCGAGGTGACGAACCGGCTGAACCCATTGACGATCAGCGCGCCGCACAGCACGGTCAGGTCGCTGGCCCCCACGGCCAGCAGCACCGCGACACCGGCGACCAGCACCAGCCTGGCCAGGTTGGCAGCGACCAGCACCGCCCGGCGATCCCAGCGGTCCAGCAGCGCCCCGGCGAACGGGCCGACGAGCGAATACGGCAGAAACAGCACCGCGAACGCCCCGGCCACCGCCCACGGATCGGCCGCTCGCTCGGGGTTGAACAGCAGCCCGCCGGCGAGCCCCGCCTGAAACAGCCCGTCACCGAACTGGCTGGCGGTCCGCAGCTCCAGCAGCCGCCAGAAGTCGGGCAGGCCGCGCACCGATCGCCAGAGCGAACCGGGTGCGCGGGCGTCGACCATCGGACCAACAGTACAAATATCCACACGCGCCCGTTACCACAGCAACACCTACCTGATGCCATGATGGTGGGGTGGCACACTCCGAGGATCCCGAAGACTTCGTCGCGCCTGCGGCGAATCGGGTGCGACCGGGAACGTTGCTGCTGGCCAACACCGATCTCATGGAGCCGACGTTTCGGCGCAGCGTGATCTACGTCGTCGAGCACAACGACGGCGGCACTTTGGGTGTGGTGCTCAACCGCCCCAGCGAGACCGCCGTCTACAACGTGTTGCCGCAGTGGTCGAAACTGGCCGCCAAGCCCAAGACGATGTTCATCGGCGGCCCGGTCAAGCGCGACGCCGCGCTGTGTCTGGGCACGCTGCGGGTGGGCACCGACCCGCAGGGCATGCCCGGTCTGCGCCATGTCGCGGGCCGCATGGTGATGATCGATCTGGACGCCGACCCCGATCTGATCGCCCCGGCCGTCGAGGGGTGCGGATCTTCGCAGGCTACTCCGGCTGGACCATCGGCCAGCTGGAGGGCGAGATCGAGCGCGACGACTGGATTGTGTTGTCCGCGTTGCCTTCCGATGTGCTGGTCGAGCAGAAGGTGGACCTGTGGTCGCGGGTGTTGCGGCGCCAGCCGCTGCCGCTGTCACTGCTGGCGACGCATCCGATCGACGTCAGCCGGAACTGACCGCCGTGGCGCCGCGGCCCAGTCGGCCGGCGATCACCGCACAGACGAACAGCTGGATCTGGTGAAACAGCATCAGCGGCAACATGATCAAGCCCACGCTGGCGGCCGGGAACAGCACCAGCGCCATGGGCAGCCCGGAGGCCAGGCTCTTCTTCGACCCGCAGAACAACAGCACGATCGCATCCGCGCGGTCTAGCCGGGCCAGCCTGCCGGTGATCCACGTGAAGGCCAGCACCACCGTCAGCAACACCGCGCTGACCGCGGCGACCGCCACCACCCGCCACGGCTGCACGCTGCTCCAGATGTGCTCGGTCATCCCGACCGAGAACGCGGCGTAGACGATCAGCAGGATCGAGCCGCGGTCGACGACCTTGGTCAGCACCGCGTGCCGGGTCACCACCGGCGCCAACCACCGGCGCAGCAGCTGACCGAGGGCGAACGGTGCCAGCAGCTGCAACACGATGTCTCCCACCGCCGACCCGTCGACCCGGGGTGCCCCGCCGAGCGGCATCAGCACCAGAACGAGCAGCGGTGTGAGAAACACCCCGACGATGTTCGACAGCGACGCGCTGACGATCGCCGCCGACACATGCCCGCGTGCCATCGAGGTGAATGCGATCGAGGACTGCACCGTCGAGGGCACCAGGCACAGGAACAGCAGGCCGGTGTACAGATCGTCGGTCAGCACCGACGGAACCAGCGCGCGGGCCGCGAGTCCGAGCAACGGGAACACCACGAACGTGGTGGCCAGCACCAGCAGGTGCAGCTTCCACTGCCGCACCCCGTGCCAGGCCTGCTGCGGGGAGAGCCGCGCGCCGTACAGCAGGAACAGCAGGGCGATGACGATCTTGGTGATCAGTGACAGGGCGTCGGCGGCCGTCCCGCGGGCGGGCAGCACGGTGGCCAGCAGGACGACCGCGACGAGCAGCAGCAGGAATGGGTCGACTCCGAAGCCGCGACGCAGCGCCCGCATCAGCTCGCCGGGCGGCTCACTTGCAGGACAGGGTGCAGCTCGCGCAGCTGCCTGCGCAGCCGCCGGACTGCGCTTCCCGTCTGGCGGCGTATCGGGCGCCTTGCCAGGAGCCGGCGCCGATCGTTCCGACAGCGCCGATCACGCAGACGATCAGAACCAGCAGCCCGGTCCGCGCGGGTGCGGCCAGAGCGACAGCCCCGCCCGCGGCCAGCATGACGGCGGCGGCCAGTTGGGTCGGCGCGACCGCACGCATCACCTGTGCGGTGACGTCAGCGCTGGCCGGGCGGGTCAGCGTCCACGCGCCCGAGCCGCCGACGAGGACGGCCATTCCCAGGCACACCAGGCCGACGATGAACATGGGGCCAGAATACGAGCCCGGGTTCAGCGCGGCAGAGCGGGCACCGCGGGAAGGACGGCCGGGGCGGGCGCGGGGGCCGGCGCCGACGCATCGGCCAGCGGCGCCGCGGCAGGCGCGGGAGCCGGGGCCGGCGCGGCCGTCGGCGATGCGACCCGGAAGCCGTTGACGATGGCGTCGGTCGCGTCAGCGGTGGCCACCACCTGGTTGGCGGCGGTCGTCACGTAGAGCGACACCAGGTAGCGGTCCGGGCCGGACTGGGCGATGACGTGGCGGCGCGAGGTGTTCAGCGTCATGTCGTTCTCGCGGTAGGTGCCCTCGATGAGCGACGACGGGAAACCGCCGAAATCGGCCAGCGAGGCGTCGGTGGCCTGCCAGTTGAACAGCTGCTGGCTGTCCACGTAGCCGTGGGTGATGGCTTCCTTCGGATCGAAGTCGCCGACCAGCTTGTAGACCTTCAGCTGCGCGTTCGAGGTGTACAGCCCATCGCCGCCGAGCCGGTCGGCGAGCACGGTGAACGCGTCGGGGACGTTCGGATCCGGCACGACGGTCCAGCCGCGCGGCATCGGCAGCACCAGGTTGAGCGCGGTGAAGCCGCTGGCCTTCTGCGGCTCCATCTTGACGCCCTTGTCCTTGAAGAACTCAGCAAGAGTGCCGGACGCGGCTGGGGCCAGGGTCTCGGGTGCTGCCACCGCCGGCGCCACGGCGGGCGCGACGGCCGGGGCGGCGACCTGCGGTACCGCGGCGACCTGGGGGACGGCGGCCGGTGCCGCGGCGGGCGCGGCAGCGGGGACCGCGTTCGCGGCCTCGGGGGCGACGGTGACGGTCGCAGTGACGGTGACCGGGGCGGGCAGAACGGGAACGACCGGCTCGGCTGACGCATTCGCGCCGGTGAAACCGAGGACGGCGGCCGTACCGGCGGCCATCCCACCTACTACCACCCGCCAATTACGGGCAATCGTGATCATCGCAGCTGTCCTTTTTCGACACGGTTGGGCCTGGTGAGGCCCCTTGTCAGGAGGCCGACTGTATAGGCCTGCCCGGTAGGGCGGATAGGGCTGGAACAGACCTGGAACCAACCGTCGACCGCACTGCAATCCATCCGAGATCAGGCTGTTGCACAGGGTGCGACCGGGGTCACACAGCGCTATCGCGGGGGTGGAGCCGTGAGCGGCCCTTATACCCTGTGTTCGTGACCGAAACCCCGACCGCCGCACCGCAGGGCAGCGCAGACGCCGACACCCCGCGGTTCCGCTACACCGCCGAGCTGGCCGGACGGATCGAGCGCACCTGGCAGGACAACTGGCAGTCGTGGGGCACCTTCAATGTGCCGAACCCCGTCGGGTCGCTGGCACCCGCCGACGGCTCGGCCGTTCCCGACGACAAGATGTTCGTCCAGGACATGTTCCCCTACCCCTCCGGTGAGGGTCTGCACGTCGGGCATCCGCTGGGCTACATCGCCACCGATGTGTATGCGCGGTACTTCCGGATGACCGGACGCAATGTGTTGCACGCGTTGGGTTTCGACGCCTTCGGCCTGCCCGCCGAGCAGTACGCGATCCAGACCGGGACCCATCCGCGGATCCGCACCGAGGCCAATATCGTCAACTTCCGCCGCCAGCTAGGCAGACTCGGCCTGGGACACGACCAGCGGCGCAGCTTCTCGACCACCGACGTGGACTTCTACAAGTGGACCCAGTGGATCTTCCTGCAGATCTACAACGCCTGGTTCGACACCGACCAGAACAAGGCCCGCCCGATCGCCGATCTGGTCGCCGAATTCGACTCCGGTGCACGCACTCTCGACGACGGCCGGCAGTGGTCCACCCTGACGAAGGGTGAGCGAGCCGATGTCATCGACGGCTACCGCCTGGTCTATCTGGCCGATTCGCTGGTGAACTGGTGCCCGGGCCTGGGCACCGTGCTGGCCAACGAGGAGGTCACCTCCGACGGTCGCAGCGAGCGCGGCAATTTCCCGGTGTTCCGGAAGCGGTTGCGGCAGTGGATGATGCGAATCACCGCCTACTCCGACCGGCTGCTCGACGACCTCGAGGTGCTGGACTGGCCGGAGAAGGTCAAGACGATGCAGCGCAATTGGATCGGCCGATCCACCGGAGCGTCGGTGTTGTTCGACGCCGACGGCGCGGACATCGAGGTCTTCACCACCCGGCCCGACACCCTGTTCGGTGCCACCTACCTGGTGCTGGCTCCCGAGCACGAGCTGGTCGACCAGCTCGCTGCCGCGCAGTGGCCCGACGGGGTGGATCCGCGGTGGACCAACGGTGCCGACACCCCGGCCGCGGCGGTGGCGGCCTATCGGCGCTCGATCGCGGCCAAGTCCGATCTGGAACGCCAGGAGAACAAGACCAAGACCGGCGTCTTCCTCGGTACCTATGCGACCAATCCTGCTGACGGGCAACAAGTTCCGATCTTCATCGCCGACTACGTCCTGGTCGGCTACGGCACCGGCGCGATCATGGCCGTCCCCGGACACGACCAGCGTGACTGGGAGTTCGCCAGCGAGTTCGGCCTGCCGATCGTCGAAGTGATCTCAGGCGGCGACATCTCCGAGGCCGCGTACTCCGGTGACGGTGCGCTGGTCAACTCGCAGTACCTCGACGGACTGACCGTCCAGGACGCCAAGGCCGCCATCACCGAGCGACTGGAGGCGGACGGCCGTGGCCGCGCCCGCGTCGAATACAAACTGCGGGACTGGCTTTTCGCGCGGCAGCGGTACTGGGGCGAGCCGTTCCCGATCGTGTACGACGCCGACGGCCGGGCGTACCCGCTGCCCGAATCGGCACTTCCGGTGGAACTGCCTGACATCGCCGACTACTCGCCGGTGATGTTCGACCCGGACGACGCCGACAGCGAACCATCCCCGCCGCTGAACAAGGCGGACGAGTGGGTGCACGTCGAGCTGGATCTGGGTGATGGCCTGCAGACCTACACCCGCGATACCAACGTGATGCCGCAGTGGGCGGGCAGCTCCTGGTACGAGCTGCGCTACGCGGACCCGCACAACCCGGATACGTTCTGCGCCAAGGAAAACGAGCAGTATTGGATGGGCCCGCGGCCGGCCGAGCACGGCCCGGACGACCCCGGGGAGTGGACGTCTACGTCGGCGGCGTCGAGCACGCGGTGCTGCACCTGCTGTACTGCCGGTTCTGGCATAAGGTGCTGCACGACCTCGGACATGTCAGCTCACGCGAGCCGTACCGCCGCCTGGTCAACCAGGGCTACATCCAGGCGTTTGCCTACACCGACTCCCGCGGTGCGTACGTGGCGGCCGCCGACGTCGTCGAGCGGGACGGCAAATTCTTCCTGCCCGGTGACGACGGCGAAATAGAGGTGTTCCAGGAGTTCGGCAAGATCGGCAAGAGCCTGAAGAACTCGATCTCCCCGGACGAGATCTGCGACGGCTACGGAGCCGACACGCTGCGGGTGTACGAGATGTCGATGGGTCCGCTGGAGGCGTCTCGGCCCTGGGCGACCAAGGACGTCGTCGGTGCCTACCGGTTCCTGCAGCGGGTGTGGCGCCTGGTCGTCGACGAGTCCACCGGTGAGACAAGGACTTCCGAGCATGAGGCGCTCGACGAGGAGACGCTGCGGCTGTTGCACCGCACGATCGAGGGTGTGTCGGAGGACTACGCGGGCCTGCGCAACAACACCGCCGCGGCCAAGCTGATCGAGTACACCAACCACCTCACCAAGGAGGGCGTCACTGCGCGGGCCGCGCTGGAGCCGCTGGTGTTGATGGTCGCGCCGCTGTCCCCGCACCTGGCTGAGGAACTCTGGCAGCGTCTGGGCCATTCGACGTCGTTGGCGCACGGGCCTTTCCCGGTGGCCGATCCGCAGTACCTGGTCACCGACACTGTCGAGTACCCGGTGCAGGTCAACGGGAAGGTCCGCGGCCGCATCACCGTTGCCGCCGATGCCGACAAGGCCGGCCTCGAAGCGGCCGCGCTCGCCGACGAGAAGGTTCAGGCCTTCCTGGCCGGTGCCACCCCGAAGAAGGTCATCGTGGTGCCGGGCCGGCTGGTGAACCTCGTCGTCTAGCCCACCCCTTTTTCGCCCAAACCGACGACTGGCAGGGAAAGTGCGAGTAGATGGCCGCAAAACGTCGATCTCGGCGCGAGGCTAACCCCGCGGCCGGACCACCACTTGGTGGGTGTGGGCGTCGGGCGGGCTGGCGATCACCTCGGCGACGATCCGCGCGACCGTCTCCGGCTTGAGGAATTTCGCCGGGTCGTACTGCCCGCCTTCGTAAGCGACCAGGTCCTGCTGCATCTCGGTGTCGACCCGGCCGGGGTGCACGCTGGTGACCCGCAACTCGGGGACGTCGGCGCGCAGTGAATCGGCGAACGCCCGCTGGGCGAACTTGCTCGCCGAGTAGGCGGCCAGCCCGGGTGAGGCGTTCAGTCCGGCGCCGGAGTTGATGAACACGACGTGCCCGCGCGCCGCGCGCAGCGCCGGGAGCAGCGCCTGGGTGAGGGCGACGGCGCCGGTCACGTTGACCTCGAAGCAGGCCCGCCACTGTTCGGGTGTCGAGTCGTCGAACCGTCCCGGGTATGCGACGCCGGCGTTGTGGACCAGCACGTCCAATTCGGCGAGCGGCTCGGCGGCGGCCTCGATCCCGTCCGGATCGGTGAGGTCCAATGGCCAGGTGGTGGCGCCGAGCCGGGCGGCGACGGCGTCCAGACGATCGGACGGACGGCCCGCCAGCAGCAGGGTGTGGGTGGGGGCCAGCGCATCGGCGATCGCCGACCCGATCCCGCCACTGGCACCGGTGATCAAAGCAGTTTTCTTACCCGGGTCGCTTTGCTCGTGCCCACCGATCGCCATTTCACTTACCCTACCGATCTGCGTTTCGCAGGTTCGCGCCGCAGAATGAACGCGTGGCATACGACCCGAGCTTCGGCCCGACACAGTTGGCGGCCCGCGCGGCCTACCTTCTGCGCGGCAACGACCTGGGTGTGATGACCTCCGCCGCGCCGCTGCTCTACCCGCACATGTGGAGTTGGGATGCCGCGTTCGTCGCCGTCGGCCTGGCCCCGCTGAGTGTCGAGCGCGCCGTCGTCGAACTGGACACCCTGCTGTCGGCGCAGTGGACCAACGGGATGATCCCGCACATCGTGTTCGCCAACGGGGTCGACGGATACTTCCCCGGCCCGGCCCGCTGGGCCACCTCGGCATTGGCGGCGCACGCCCCGCGCACCCGGCACACCTCGGGGATCACCCAGCCCCCGGTGCATGCCATTGCGGTGCAACGCATTCTGGACCGCGCCCGCACCAGGGGACGTTCCACCCGTGCCGTCGCCGAGTCATTTCTGGACCGCCGGTGGCCGGACCTGGTGCGCTGGCACCGCTGGCTGGCTGAGGCCCGCGACCAGAACGAGCACGGCCGCGTCACGCTGTATCACGGCTGGGAGTCCGGGATGGACAACTCGCCGCGCTGGGACTCCGCCTACGCCAACGTGATTCCCGGGAACCTCCCGGAGTATCAGCGCGAGGACACCCACATCGTCACCGACGCCAGCCAGCGCCCGTCGGACACCGAGTACGACCGGTATCTGTGGCTGCTCGAGGAGATGAAGTCGGTCCGGTACGACGACGATCTGCTGCCGAAGGTGATGAGCTTCGCCGTCGAAGATGTCTTCGTCTCAGCGATTTTCGCGGTCGCCTGCGATGTGCTGGCCAATATCGGCGAGGACTACAAGCGGCCCAACGCCGACGTCCGTGACTTGTATTCGTGGGCTGAGCGGTTCCGGACCGGCGTCGTCGAGACCACCGACCAAAGGACCGGCGCCGCACGCGATTTCGATGTGAGAGCGGACAAGTGGATTGCGACGGAGACCGCAGCGCAGTTCGCGCCGCTGCTGTGCGGCGGCCTGCCGCATGACCGGGAGCGGGCATTGCTGCGCGTGCTGGAGGGTCCGCGGTTCTGCGGGCACCCGGACCTGCGGTACGCGGTGATCCCGTCGACGTCGCCGGTGTCCAAGGACTTTCGGCCGCGCGAGTATTGGCGCGGACCGGTCTGGCCGGTGTTGACGTGGCTGTTCTCGTGGGCGTTCGCGCGGCGAGGATGGTCGGAACGGTCGTTGCTGCTCCGGCAGGAAGGTCTTCGGCAGGCCAGCGACGGCACCTTCGCCGAGTACTACGAACCGTTCACCGGCGAGCCGCTGGGCAGCATGCAACAGTCCTGGACCGCGGCCGCGGTCCTCGACTGGTTGGGATAGCTCAGCTCTGCGCCTGGTCGGCCAACCGCTCGAGCGGCCGCAGCGCCTTGGCCAAGGTCTCGCGTTCCTCGTCGCTCAGCTTCGAGAGCAGCGCGGCCAGATTCGCCCGCCGGACCGCCAGCGCTTCGCGGTGCTGCACCAGCCCCTGCGGCGTGACCTCGACGAGAACAGCCCGCAGGTCGGAGGGGTCGCGCGATCGCTTGACCAGCCCGAGTTTTTCCAGCCGGCGGATCGCCACCGTGGTGGTCGGGGTGCGCACCCGTTCGCGTGCGGCCAGCTCGGTCATCCGGATCGGACCCTGATCCAGCAGGGTCAGCAGGATGGACAGCTGTGCGAGGGTGAGGTCGGCTCCGGCGGTGGTGGTGGACTTGCTGTCGCCCCGGCGCAGGACCGAAAAGAGCTTCGACAGGACCCGCTGCAGGTCCCCGGACAGGTCAGTGACCTGCGGCTCGGCCTCAATCATAGTTCGCTAGTCTAACCTGTCCGAGGTTGTCAACCGCGCGATACGCGGTTTTACGCGCCCGAGTTAGAGAACTTGCGACAGGAAACGCTGAAGACGCTCGGTCTCGGCGGCGCTGAAGATCTGATCGGGCGGTCCGGATTCGATCACCTGGCCGTAGTCCATGAAGACCACCGAGTCCGCCGTCGACTGGGCGAACCCCATCTCGTGGGTGACCACGACCATCGTCATCCCGTCCGAACCCAGCTCGGCGATCAGCGCCAGGATGCCCTTGACGAGTTCGGGGTCGAGCGCCGAGGTGGCCTCGTCGAAGAACATCACCTGCGGCGCCATCGCCAGGGCCCGCGCGATCGCGACCCGCTGCTGCTGACCCCCGGACAGCGTGGCCGGCCGCACCTCGGCTTTGTGCTTCAAACCGACCCGGTCCAGCTGGGCGAGCGCCAGCTCGCGGGACTCGTCGGCCGACAGCCGCTTGAGCTTGCGCGGCCCGAGCGCGACGTTGTCCACCACGCTGCGATGCGGGAAGAGGTTGAACTGCTGGAACACCATGCCGATCCGTTGGCGCAGCGCGTCGGGATCGTCGTGCAGCACCGACTTGCCGTCGAGCAGGATGTCTCCGCGGTCCGGTTCGTAGAGCCGGTTGAGCGTGCGCAGCAGTGTGGATTTGCCCGACCCCGACGGACCGATGACCGCCGTCGTGGCGCCGGCGGGCACGTCCAGGTCCACGCCGCGCAACACCTTGTTTGTGCCGAAGGCGAGGTGAATATCCTTGCAGGCCAACGAAACCGGCTCGGGAAGCGATGCCATCACACCATCTCCTGGCTCGTTGTGCTCGGTGCCAGCGGATCTTCGTCGGGTTGCGTTCGGCCGCGGCGCAGCCGGGCGTCGATGTAGTTCACCAGGTGCGTCAACGGAATTGTCAGCAACAGGTAGAACAGGCCGGCCGCCACCAACGGCGACAGGTTGCCGGTCTGGGCGTTGAGGTCTCGCCCCACTTGGAACAGCTCGCGCTGGCTGGCCACCAGGCCCAGGAAGTACACCAGCGATGACGCTTTGAGCAGCGAGATGAATTGGTTCACCAGGGCGGGCAGCACCCGGCGGATGCCCTGCGGAACCACCACCAACCGCATCGAGGACGAGTAGCTGAACCCGAGCGCGCGCGACGCCTCCAGCTGCCCGGCGTCCACACTCTGGATGCCGGAGCGGAAGATCTCGCCGATGTAGGCCGCGGCCATCAGCCCGAGCGCCGCGATGCCGAGCGGGAAGGGGTTGTTGCCGGTGACGCCGCCGACGACCGGCCCGATGCCCAGGCCGATCAGCAGGATGATCACCACCTCGGGCAGCCCGCGGAATATGTCGGTGTAGACCCGGGCCGGCCAGCGCAGCCACCGCGACCGGGAGATCCCGGCCACGGCGAGCACCATGCCGAGCAGCAGTCCGATCACGCTGGCGCAGATCGTCAGGATCAACGTGTTGGGCAACCCGGTGGTCAACAGGTCCGGGATGGCCTTCTTGTAGAGGTCCCAGTCCAGGAACGACTCCCGCAGTTGGGTCAGCACCGATTTCGGTGCCGCCCCAACGGATGCGGGTTTCTCGTGTGCGGCGGCGATCGCGGCGAAGTCGGGAAGCTGCGGCACCGGAGCGGCTTTCGAGCCCGGCTTCCAGCCCGGCGGCAACGCCCGCGGTACCCAGTTCGAGTACAGCTTCGACCAGGTGCCGTCGGCGATCACGGCGTCCAGGCCGGAGTTGAGCGCGTCGATCAACGGCTTGTTCTCGCCTGCGACCGCGTAGGCGACGAAATTGTCCAAGCTGAAGGTGTTTTCGACGATCTGGGCCGGGTCACCGGGCTTGACCGTGCCGACCGCCTGCTGCGACGGCGCCACCCAGGCGTCGATCTGGCGGGTCTTGAGGCTGGCGTAGACGGTGTTGTAGTCCGGAAATTTCACCGGTTCCAGGTGCAGCGTGTCGACCACGTAGGCCTCTTGAACGGTGCCCTGCACCACGCCGATTCGCTGGCCGGGCCCGAGTTTTCCGAACCCGGTGATCGGCGAGCCGGATGGCACCACGAGGGAGAAGTAGCCGAAGTCGTAGCCGTTGGTGAAGCCCACGGTGCGCCGTCGCGCGTCGGTGGTGGTGATCGACGACGACCCGACGTCGAAGCGGCGGGCGGCCACTTGGGCGAGCAGACCGGAGAACTCGGTGCCGACGAACGAGATCTTCAGGCCGAGCTTGTCGGCGATCGCCCGCAGCAGTTCGTTGTCGAACCCGGTGAACTGTCCCTTCGAGTCGATGCAGATGCTCGGCGGTGCATCCGAGAGCGTGCCGACCGTCAGAGTGCCCGGCGTGATCAGTCCGAGCGCGTCACGGTTGACCGACGTCAACGGCTGCACTGTGGCGGTGGTGTATTTGTCCTCGTCCGGTCCCTTGGCTGCGGCGGCGAGGTTCGTCGGTAGCGCGCTGGCCGACTCGACGCCCGGCGGTGCGCACTGGTCAGCACCCGCCGGCGCGGCCGCCACCAGGCCGGCGAGCATCAACAAGACCGAAAGCAGTGCCGCCAGACGTATGCCGGCCCGCGGTGTCCGGTCGCAGTGTTCAGCCATCATTAGCAAGGTACTGCCCGGGGCAATCCCGTCGCGCCTTGCGATCAGACGGAATCCAAGTCGGTGAGCACGCCACGGCGCTGCAGTTCCCCGACCAGTACGTCGGCCATCAGGTCGGTGCGGTCCAGGCACGCCTGCCGCGCGGCCGATGGACTTCGGCGGTGGATCGCGGCGTGTTCGGCTTCGGCGAGCGGCAGGAGCTGGTTCACCGTGTCCGGGTAGGTGGCCCAGAATTCGTGGGGCATGAACCCGCGCGATGCCCGAATGCCTGCGCTGAGTCGCGGGCCCGCGTATTCGTCGAGGACGATGTTTCTGAAGAGGTCGGCCGCGTTGAGGAAGGCGCGCGAGTCGGATGTGGCGCGCATGACGGCCATCGGCTCGGCGAGCCGGTCGAGAACGTCGGGCCGGGGATCGGCGGCGGCCCGCGCGGATGCCGCCCCGGTCAGCAGGCCGTGCACTTCGTGGTGTTCGCGCAGGACGTCGGCATCGAAGCGGTGGACGAACGCGCCGCGGTGATAGCGCGACTCCAAGATGCCGTCGTGTTCGAGTTGGTTGAGGGCTTCCTGGACGGGCACCCGGCTCAGTCCGAGGGCCGCGGTGATCTGGTTGCGGTCCACGCGATCTCCCGACCGCAGACGCCCGGTGAGCAGCATGTCGAGGACGTGGGCGACGACAAGGTCTTTCTCTTTAACCCCATAGCGTTTGGGCATGTCCCTCTCCGGGGCGTCCAGAAGACGTGCACTCGTCGCAATCCTCCTGGTTACTTACGGGTATCTCGCGCAATCTCAGGTAACGAGACTGTGAGTCTCGTTACTCTCCGACCATGACGACGACGGAAATGCCTGACGGCTACTACGCGGCGACGCCGGTCCCGAGTGGGCGCACGGCCGCCGTGGACCATCTGCGCAAACCGGGGCCGGTGTATCGGGTCGGCCAGATGTGGCTGATCACCAGTTACGAGGGAGTTCGCTTCGCCCAGAAGCACCCGGAGTTGTTTTCCTCGGCGAAAGCCTTCGACGGCGTCGCCAACGCCATCTCGATGATCCCGATCGCGATCGATCCACCGAAGCACGCGGACTACCGGCGGGTGCTGGATCCGATGTTCGGACCCAAGCGCATGGAAGCGATGGACGGCGAGCTGCGCGCTCAGCTGCGTGGGCACATCGACAAGTTCGCTCCGCTCGGCCGCTGCGACGTCGTCGCCGACCTGTCCTACAAGTTCCCCACCCAGGCGATCCTGACGCTGTTCGGGCTGCCGTTGGAGCACCTGCCCAAGTTCCTCGGTTGGGTTAGCGGGATCATCAAGGGTGCTGACATCGCGTCGCTGGGGAGCGAGCAGTCGCAATCGGTAATCGATTGCAGCATTGCACTTTTCACGTTCCTGGCCGAGCAGCTGGAGATCAAGCGCAGCCATCCGGGTGACGACATGCTGAGCAATATTCTGTCCCTCGACGGCGACGAGGCGTGGACCGATGCCGAGATTTTGGGGCTGTGCTTCCTGATCGTCCTGGCCGGACTCGACACCGTCACCGGTGCCATCGGCTTCGCCTTACTCAACCTGGCCAACGACCCGGTGCTGCGTCACCGGCTGGCCGCGGACCCGTCGCTGATCCCGCCGTTCATCGAAGAGGTGCTGCGTCTCGACGGCCCGGTGCCCGGGGTGCCGCGCGTGACGACCGCCGATGTGGAGGTCGAAGGCGTGACGATCCCGGCGAATTCACAAGTCATGCTGATGCTGTTTACCGCCAACCGCGACGGGCCGTATGCCCACACCGCCAATGAGATGGACCTCAACGCCAAGGCCGTGCACCTCGGCTTCGGCGGCGGTATCCACCGGTGCCTGGGGTCGCACCTGGCTCGCCGCGAATTACGGCTCACCATCGAGGAATTCCACGCGCGTATCCCGGATTACCGGGTGGCCGGCGAGGCCACCACGTTGTGGCCTGCCGGCACCTTCGGCCTGGAATCGCTGCCGCTGGAGTTTGATCCCTGCTAACGGCTGTCGCGCCAGCGCACCAGCGCCTCGGCGGCGCTGAGGTCGTAGTCCGGTCCGTCGCAGCCGACGGTCAGCAGGGTCACGCCCAGTCCGGTGAGCGCCTCGGCGTTGGCGACGATGGTGTCGGCATCGCGGCCTTCCACCCCCGAGGACCGTTCGATCTTGGCCGGGTCGCGGCCGACGTCCGAGCAGTGCCGGTCGAGCACCTCGGCTTTGCCGGGGTAGGTCTCGGCGTTGGTGAAACCGTGCCAGATGTCGCCGTGCTCGGCGACCAGGCGCAGCGTCTTCTTCTCACCCTGTCCGCCGATGAGGATCGGAATTTCCCGGGTCGGTGCCGGATTAAGGTTGGCCAGCCGGGATTTGATCCGCGGCAGTGCGCCCGCGAGGTCGTCGAGGCGGCTACCGGCGGTGCCGAACTCGTAGCCGTACTCGTCGTAGTCCTTCTGCTTCCAGCCCGATCCGATACCGAGGATCAGCCGGCCGCCGGAGATGTGGTCGACGGTGCGGGCCATGTCGGCCAGCAGCTCGGGGTTGCGGTAGGAGTTGCAGGAGACCAGCGCGCCGATCTCGACGCGGGAGGTCTGCTCGGCCCAGGCGCCCAACATGGTCCAGCATTCGAAGTGGGCACCGTCGGGATCGCCGTACAGCGGGTAGAAGTGGTCCCAGTTGAAGACCACGTCGACGCCGAGGTCTTCACAGCGGCGGACGGCATCGCGGATCTGGTTGTAGTCGGGAGCATGTTGCGGCTGCAGTTGCACGCCGATGCGAATGGGATAGGTCACACCCCAACCGTACGTATCGCACGACGCCGGTATTCCCGGCGGGGTTCTGCTCAGCCGGCGAGCACGTCGCGCAGGATGTCGATCAGTGCGCGCGGCTGGTCGCCCTGGACCGAGTGACCGGAGTCGGGGACCACGATGACGCGTTGGAAACCCGGTGCGGTGCGGGCGAATTCGTCAGCGTCCTCGTCGTTGACGAAGAACGAATTGGCACCCCGCACCAGCGTGGTGGGCATCGTGATCGACGGGACGTCGTTCCACAGCCCGGCGAACGACTCCGGCAGCCCGCCGCCGGAACCGGCACCCTTGCGGAAGGAGTCGTAGCGCCAGGTCCAGGTGCCGTCGTCGAGCTGCTTGGAGTTGTGAAAGACGCCGCGGCGCAGCGATTCCCGGCTTCGGGTGGGCGAAGCGGCGATCGTGACGTCCAGCATGGCGGCGAAGCTCGGGAATGTGCGTTCGCCTTGGGTCAGCGCGACCGCTCCCAGCTGCGCCTGGCTCATCTGCTCGTGCCGTTCCGGGGCGGACGGTGTGACGTCGACGAGGACCAGTTCGGGAACCAGCGCCGGCTCGACGGTGGCGATGCGCAGCGCTGTCAGTCCGCCCAGCGACATGCCGACCACCAGTCGCGGGCTGGGCGCCCATTCGTTCAGGACGGGCCGCAGTGTGTCGGCGTTCAGCCGGGGGCCGTAGTCGCCGTCTTCTCGCCAGGCCGAGCGGCCGTGGCCGGGTAGGTCGATGGCCAGCGCCGGAACGCCCAGGCCGAGGATGACGGTGTCCCAGGTGTGCGCGTTCTGGCCGCCGCCGTGCAGGAATACGATCCGCGGCGGTTCGGCACCCCACTTCAGCGCGCTGATCGGGCCGGAGGAGATTCGGGTGACCGGCGGCAACTCGTCGCTGACGCCGGCCTGCTCGGCGTTCTCGGGGAGCAGGGCGAATTCGTCGAGGCCGATCAGCTCGTCATCGGAGATCACCCGGTTCATCTAACGCGAACCCGCGGCAGGCTCGCGATGGGTCGTCCCGATCGCTACGGCGCGGCAGGCGGGGCGCCGTAGATGGCGAACCAGAATGCATGTCCGAGCGTGCGTGCCAGGGCGGCATCCCCGGATGTTCGGCCCCGCTCCAGGTGATCGCGGATCGCGGCGAACGTGGAGATGATGATGAAGCGGGCGGTGACGTCGGGGATGACGTCGGCGGAGACGAGGCCCTCGGACTGTTCACGAATCAGGCGCGCGGCCATCCGTTCCGCGTAGTGGTCGACGGTCTCACCGAGTGGGCCGGCTTCCGGCGCACCGCCGAACTCGGTCAACGCCACGAAGACTTCACGGTGCTCCCTGGCGACCGCAATGAACTGCTCGTTGAGGGCGGCGAGCGCATCCCATGCCGGCGGTGCCGCGCCGGCGAGCTGGTCGCGCTGCCACCACATGTCGGCGAGCTGGGTGTAGGCCGCGACCAGCGGCTCGGCGACCCGCATCAGCAGCTCGTTCTTGTCGGCGAAGTAGCTGTAGAAGGTGGACCGCGAGACTTCGGCGGCCGCGAGTATCTCCTCGACCGTCAGATCGGTCGGGCGCCTGCCGTCGCGGAGCAAGGCGCCGAAGGCCTCGAGGATGCGGCTTTCGCTGGTCGTACGTCGGACGCGCAGACGTGTGCTTGACCTCACAACCCCTAACTGTACATAGTGTTCTAGTTCGAACACATCGTCTGATTAGGGGTGCCGTGGCGGTCGAGAAGAAGACGTTCTGCGGAATCTGCGAGGCGTCCTGCGGTCTGATCGCGACCGTCGACGGCGGCACGGTCACCGAGTTGCGGCCCGATCCGGACCACCTGTCGTCGAAAGGCTTCGCCTGCATCAAGGGCCTGTCGTTCAACGCCGTCGTCGGGGACCCGGACCGGGTGACCCGCCCGATGCGCCGGCTGGCCAACGGTGAGTTCGCGCCCGCAAGCTGGGATGAGGCTCTCGACGACATCGGCAGCCGGCTGCGCGCGGTCCGGGACCTGCACGGCACCGAAGCGATCGGGGTCGCCTGGGGTAACCCGGTGGCCTGGAACTTCACCGGATCTCTCGCGGTCAGTGGACTGGCGTCGGCGTTGAAGACCAAGCACCATTACGCGTCGGCTTCGATCGATGTGAACAACTATTGGGCGGCCGCCGACATGACCTACGGCGCCACCACCGTCAACGTGTTACCCGACTTCGCCCACACCGACTTCGCGCTGATCGTCGGCGCCAATCCGGTTGTCTCACATGGCAGTTTGGTGACGACCGGGCGTATCCGGGACGTGCTGCGCGAGATACCGAAGCGTGGCGGACGGGTCGTCGTCGTCGATCCACGCCGCACCGAGACGGCGCGGATGTTCGAACATGTCGCGATCCGGCCGGGCGCCGACGCCTGGTTGCTCGGGGCGATGTTGCGAGTTCTGCTCGACGAAGGTCTGGTGGATTCGGCCGCCATCGAGCGCACGTGCAGCGGACTGGACGGTCTGCGGCAGTTGGCCGCCTACTTCGACATCGACCGGGCCGCAACGGAATCCGGGATCCCGGCGACGGCTATCGTCGAGCTGGCGCGCAGCCTGGCCGCGAGCCCCACCGCGTCGGTGTATGGACGGTGCGGCGCGTCGCTGAGCCGCTACTCGACGCTGACGAAGTTCTTGCTCGATGCGCTGGCCATCGTGACCGGCAACCTCGACCGGCGCGGCGGCATGGTCTTTCCGTTTCCGATGATCGACCTGGACGGTATGGCCGCGGCGATGGGGCTGGCCTCCCGCGGAACGTGGACAACGCGCGTCGACGGCGTCGCCGAGATCAACGGCACAGCACCGTTGGCGTGCCTGCCCGCCGAGATCACCACGCCGGGCCCGGGCCGGCTGCGCGCACTGATCACCATGTCGAGCAATCTCGTGACGTCCGCCCCCGACTCCGCGAAATCGGCTGCGGCACTGCGGGAGCTGGACCTGATGGTCGCCCTTGACCCCTACATCACCGAAACCAGCAGACTTGCCGACTGGGTCCTGCCGCCGGCGCTGTGGTTGGAGCGCGAACAGATCCCGATCTTCACCCAGGGGCAGACCACCGAGCCCAACGCGCAGTGGGTGAGCCCCGTGGTGCCGCCGCGCGGCGAGGCACGCGAGGATTGGTGGATCATCGACCAGATCGCCCGGCGCCTGGGACTGGCGGCCTCCGCGGCGCCCGGCGCGCAGGTGCTCGCCAAGTTCGGGATCCGGCTGTCCCCGATGACGGCCATGGACCTGCTGCTGCGAATGGGCCCGCACGGCGACCGCTTCGGCCTGCGCCGAAATGGTCTGAGCCGCAAGAAATTGTTGTCCACCGAGGGCGCGGTGACGCTGGCCGAGAGCTGCCCCGTAGGGGTGCTGGCGGAGAAGATCCACACCCCGGACGGGCGGATACGCCTGAGCCAGCCGGAGCTGATCGCCGAGGCGCAGCGGATGTGCGCCGAGACCGACAGCGCGGACTATCCGTTGCGGCTGTTCACGATTCGTGAGCTCCGCTCGCACAACTCATGGCTGCACAACGTGCCGAGGCTGATGTCGGGGGGCCGCCGCTGCCGGGCGTTCGTGCACCCCGAGACAGCGGCAGCGGCCGCCGTGAACGCGGGTGACGTCACGATCAGCTCCCCGTGGGGACGTATCGACGTGCCGGTCGAGCTCGACGACGCGATCGCGGTCGGCGCGGTCGGGCTGACCCAGGGCTGGGGCCACGCCGGCGGTTGGTCCGTCGCGGTGGCCGCCGGCGGCGCCAGCTACAACATGCTCACCCCGTCGGGCGGCGACCAGGTCGACCGCCCGTCGGGCAATGCATTCTTCAACGGTGTTCCGGTGGCGATCGCCCCGGCCGCCGTCAGCCTTCGATGAACTCTTCGAGCTGCGTGCGCGCGATGTCGTCCGGAAGCTGCTTGGGCGGGCTCTTCATCAAGTAGGCCGAAGCGGGGATGATCGGTCCGCCGATACCGCGGTCCTTGGCGATCTTCGCGGCGCGCACGGCGTCGATGATGATGCCTGCCGAGTTGGGGGAGTCCCACACCTCGAGCTTGTACTCCAGGTTCAGCGGCACGTCGCCGAAGGCGCGGCCTTCGAGGCGAACGTAGGCCCACTTGCGGTCGTCGAGCCACGCGACGTGGTCCGACGGGCCGATGTGGACGTTCTTGTCCTCGACCTTGCCGGCCAGCGAGCCGGTGAGGTTGGACGTGACGGCCTGGGTCTTGGAGACCTTCTTGGACTCCAGGCGCTCACGCTCGAGCATGTTCTTGAAGTCCATGTTGCCGCCGACGTTCAGCTGGTACGTGCGGTCCAGCGTGACGCCGCGGTCTTCGAACAACTTGGCCATCACGCGGTGGGTGATGGTCGCGCCGACCTGGCTCTTGATGTCGTCACCGACGATCGGCACACCGGCGTCTTCGAACTTCTTGGCCCAGACCGGGTCCGAGGCGATGAACACCGGAAGGGCGTTGACGAACGCGACCTTGGCGTCGATGGCGCACTGCGCGTAGAACTTGTCAGCCTCGTCGGAGCCCACCGGCAGGTAGGAGACCAGCACGTCGACCTTGTTGTCCTTGAGGACCTTGACGACGTCGACCGGCTGCTCGTCGGAGATCTCGATGGTCTCGGCGTAGTACTTGCCGATGCCATCCAGAGTTGGACCGCGTTGGACCGTTACGTCGGTCGGCGGCACGTCGGCGATCTTGATCGTGTTGTTCTCCGAGGCGAAGATCGCCTCGGACAGGTCGAAGCCGACCTTCTTGGCGTCGACGTCGAACGCGGCGACGAACTTCACGTCGCGCACGTGGTACGGGCCGAGCTTCACGTGCATCAGGCCGGGAACGGTGGCGTTCGCGTCAGCGTCCTGGTAGTACTGCACGCCCTGGACCAGTGAGGACGCGCAGTTGCCGACGCCGACAATGGCGACCCGCACATCTGTCGACGCTCCGTTGTGCTCCGTCATGGGACGTTCTCCTAACTCGTACTTCTACTGGCTGCTGTTCAGGTACTGCGGTGGCCGCGTCAGGCCTGGTCTGGGTGGCTCTGCGCCACCCGCTCAGCGGCGATGAGCTCGTTGAGCCACTTGACTTCCCGCTCGCTGGACTCCAGGCCCAGCTGATGCAGTTGCTTCGTGTAGCGGTCGAACGAATTGCTCGCCCGCGCGATGGCCTCCCGCAGACCTTCGCGACGTTCCTCCACCTGGCGCCGGCGGCCTTCCAGAATCCGCATCCGTGCCTCGGCCGGTGTGCGGTTGAAGAACGCCAGGTGCACACCGAAGCCGTCGTCGGTGTAGTTCTGTGGGCCGGTGTCGGCCACCAGTTCGGCGAACCGCTGGCGGCCGGTATCGGTCAGTTGGTACACCCGGCGGGCACGGCGCAAGACCGTGGTACCCGCGGGGGCGGTGTCCTCGACGATCAACCCGTCGGTCTGCATCCGGCGCAACGCCGGGTACAGCGAGCCGTATGAGAAGGCGCGGAACGCCCCGAGCAGGCCCGTCAGCCGTTTGCGCAGTTCGTAGCCGTGCATAGGGGACTCGAGGAGAAGACCCAAGATGGCGAGCTCCAACATCGGGTCACCTCCTTTGCTCGGCCGTTACGACACTTCGACACCTCCGGCGATAGTATCGGAGCGATATATTTGGCGCTACTTCAGTGCGCATGCTCCACGTGATTGCCGCCGAGTGTCACCCCAGCGCCGCGCTGGGCGCCGAGGGTCACGCCAGAGTCGCGCTCGCCCGTTACGGGTAGTTGATCTGCTTTTCCGAGCCGTCGGGATTCAGCTGGATGTAGCCGCTGCCGAAGTCGCTCGAGACGTAGACCGAGATCGTCAAATTGCCCGGGACGGTCTGGTCGCGGCTGGGCTCGATGATCAGGTAGGTGCTCTTGACGTCGCCGGGCTTCATGTTCAGCGTCTCCGGCGCCCCGCGCAGGACGCCGACGACCGCTTTGGCGTCGAACTTGCTCAGGTCCGCGACCTTGGCGTCACTGCTGGCACCGGAGGTGGTCGGGTCGTCCCAGCCACCGCGGTAGGAGTAGTTCAGCTCGCGACGGTCGTCGTTGGGATCCGGCCGGGTCAGCGACGCGTAGTCGGGGTAGATCACCAGCCGGTTGCCGTCGGTGTTGCCGAACTTCTTCTTCATCTGCTCGAGCAACCCGGTGAGACCGCCCAGCGAGTGCAGCTGGCGCGGCGGCGTCAGCACCACGGGGGCCACCCCGTCGGATTTGGCGCCCGGATCGGAGGTGAAGTTCAGCGGCGACGGGGTGTTGCCGTAGAGCCCCCAGCCGATGCCGATGCCGAGCACGACCAGCACCCCCATGATGGCGAGCCGGATGCCCCAGCTGCCGCCGGTTCCCGGGGCCGACAGTCGCGGCTTCTTCAACGTGGGCAGCTGCACCGGCGCGTTCGCGGTCTGGAGGTCGGAGACCAGGGCGCGTAGATCGCCCAGCGTCATCGCCGTGGTCGCCGCCTTCACGCGCTGCTCATGCTCGGTCATCGACAGCTGCCCCTCGGACAGCGCGGTGTCCAAAATCTGGCACGTGTCGTTGCGGTCGGTGTCCTTGGCGCGCGTGCTGGCCGTCTGCGATGTCGCCACGGCGATGATCGTAAGAGTTCGGGTGCCAAGAGCGCAGACCAGCCGCATAATCGGCGGCGCCGCGGGTCGGTTGCGTGTCGTTGCCCAGATCCCCGACGTACTCTGGTCCTCGTGCGATTGCAGCGACAGGTGGTGGACTACGCCCTCCGGCGACGCTCCCTGCTGGCCGAGGTGTACTCCGGTCGAACTGGGGTTTCAGAAGTCTGCGACGCCAATCCCTATCTGTTGCGCGCCGCCAAGTTTCACGGCAAGCCCAGTTCGGTGATGTGCCCGATCTGCCGCAAGGAGCCGCTGACATTGGTGTCCTGGGTGTTCGGCGATCACCTGGGTGCGGTCTCGGGATCCGCGCGCACCGCCGAGGAGCTGGTGTTGCTGGCGACTCGATTCGACGAATTCTCGGTACACGTGGTGGAGGTATGCCGGACCTGCGAGTGGAATCACCTGGTCAAGTCCTACGTGCTCGGAACGCCGCGTCCCACCAACGGGACGCGAGGACGCCGTGGCACCCAGACGGCGCGCTCCGGCGCGCGTACGGCCAGTGAATAGCGAAGGGCGTCCCGACCGGCCTGCCACTGACAACCGCACGGGATCAGGGGCCGAGAGTGCGTCCGGTAGCTCCGAGCCGCCGACGACGCGTTTTCCCGCCGCGGGCGACGGTTTTGGCCCCTCCCGATCGGCGCCCCGCCGGCAGGTGCCGCCCGATGACCGGTTGACGTCGATCATCGAACCGGTCCGCGACACCCCTCCGCTGCTGCGTGACCCGGTCGACGTCGTCAAGGCCGCTCTGGACGGCACCCCGCCGCCGAAGCTTCCGCCCCCGCCCCCGCCCCCACCGCGCCGCCCCGGTGGCTCCGGCGGCCCGGGTGGCCCGCCGCCGTTCAAGCCGCCGAGCTTCTCCCAGCAGGTCAACTGGAAGTGGGTGCGCCGGTCGTTATATCTGGCCGCCGTGGTGTTGATCGTGCTGCCGCTGATCACCTTCGGGATGGCCTACCTGATCGTCAAGGTGCCTCAGCCCGGTGACCTGCGCACCAACCAGGTGTCGACGATTTTGGCCAGCGACGGCTCCGAGCTGGCGAAAATCGTTCCGCCGGAGGGTAACCGGGTCGACGTCAACATCGACCAGGTGCCGGTGCAGGTTCGCAACGCGGTGATGGCCGCCGAGGACCGCGACTTCTACAGCAATCCGGGTTTCTCGTTCTCCGGCTTCGCCCGCGCACTCAAGAACAACCTTTTCGGCGGTGACCTGCAGGGCGGGTCGACGATCACCCAGCAGTATGTGAAGAACGCGCTCGTCGGCGACGCCCGCTCCGGGGTCGGTGGTGTGGTGCGTAAGGCCAAGGAGCTCGTCATCTCCACGAAGATGACCGGCGAGTGGTCCAAAGACCAAGTGCTGCAGGCGTATCTGAACATCATCTATTTCGGTCGCGGTGCCTACGGCATCGCGGCGGCTGCGAAGGCGTACTTCGACAAGCCGGTCGAGCAGTTGACCGTCGCCGAGGGTGCGCTGCTGGCCGCGCTGATTCAGCGGCCGTCGACCCTGGATCCGGCGATCGATCCCGACGGTGCGGCCAAGCGGTGGAACTGGGTGCTCGACGGCATGGTGTCGATGGGCGCGTTGTCGAAGGACGAGCGCTCCCAACAGGTTTTCCCGCCGACGGTGTCGCCGGAGCAGGCTCGTTCGAACAACGTCACCACCGGGGCGAACGGTCTGATCGAACGCCAGGTCACCAAGGAACTGCTCGACCTGTTCAACATCGATGAGCAGACGTTGAACACCCAGGGTCTGCAGATCACCACGACGATCGACCCGCAGGCGCAGAAGGCCGCCGAGGACGCGGTGTCGAAATATCTCGAGGGCGAGATGCCGGACATGCGTTCGGCGGTGGTGTCCATCGACCCGAAAACCGGTGGAGTGAAGGCCTATTACGGCGGCTCGGACGCGCAGGGCTTCGACTTCGCGCAGGCCGGTCTGCCCACCGGCTCGTCGTTCAAGGTGTTCGCGTTGGTGGCCGCGCTCGAACAGGGCATGGGGCTGGGTTATCAGATCGACAGCTCACCGGTCACAGTCAACGGCATCAAGATCACCAATGTTGAGGGTGAGGGCTGCGGTGTCTGCAACATCGCGGAGGCACTGAAGCGCTCTCTGAATACCTCCTACTACCGGCTGATGCTCAAGCTCAAGAACGGCCCGAGTGATGTGGCCGATGCCGCGCACCGGGCCGGTATCGCGGAGAGCTTCCCCGGGGTGGACCACACGTTGTCCGAGGACGGCAAGGGTGGCCCGCCGAACAACGGTGTGGTGCTGGGCCAGTACCAGTCCCGGGTTCTCGACATGGCGTCGGCCTACGCCACGCTTGCCGACTCCGGCGTCTATCACAAGCCGCACTTCGTGCAGAAGGTCGTCAACTCGCGCGGCGAGGTGCTCTTCGATGCCAGCACTGCCGACAACAGCGGCGAGCAGCGCATTCCCAAGGCGGTCGCCGACAACGTGACCGCGGCGATGCAACCGATCGCCGGCTATTCGCGCGGACACAACTTGGCCGGCGGTCGGCCGTCAGCAGCCAAGACCGGAACCAATCAGCTCGGGGACACCGACGCCAACCGCGACGCGTGGATGGTCGGCTACACCCCGTCGTTATCGACGGCCGTCTGGGTCGGCACCACTGACGGCACACAACCGCTGGTCAACTCGTCGGGTGGTCCGGTGTACGGCTCGGGTCTCCCGTCGGACATCTGGAAGTCCACGATGGACGGCGCGCTGAAGGGCACGGACAACGAGTCGTTCCCCAAGCCGACGGAGATCGGCGGATATGCCGGTGTGCCGGCGCCGCCGCCTCCGCCACCCGCACCGCCGTCGGAGACGGTCATCCAGCCCAGTATCGAAGTGGCGCCGGGCATCACGATTCCGCTGGGACCGCCGACCACCATCACGATTCCGCCGGGCGGTGGTCCGCCGCCGCCGCCACCGGGTGGGCCGGACCAGCCGGCACCGGTCGGTGGCGACCCCGGCGTACAGCTACCGCCTCCGCCGCCGTGATCGACGGCCGCGCCACCGTCTCACCTGCACCGCTGGCCGAGGATCGGCGCAGCGCTGACGACCGTGACATGCCGAGTCGCAATGACAGTGTGGGCGCGGCACTCTCGGAAGTCGTGGGCGGCCCGGTGGGCCGGCACGCGCTGATTGGCCGAACCCGGATCTTCACCCCGTTGCGGGTCATGTTCCTGATGGCGTTGGTGGTGCTGGCACTGGGCTGGTCGACGAAGGCGCCGTGCCTGCAGACGGTGGGCACCGGCTCACCCGATCAGCGGGTGGCCAATTGGCAGAATCAGCGCGCCTACTTCGAGCTGTGCTACTCCGACACCGTGCCGCTCTACGGTGCAGAGTTGTTGAGCCAGGGCCGCTTTCCGTACAAGTCGAGCTGGATCGAGACGGACTCGAGCGGCCGGCCGCAGATCCGGTATGACGGCAAGCCCGCGGTGCGCTACATGGAATATCCGGTGCTGACCGGGGTCTACCAGTACGTGTCGATGGCGCTGGCCAAGACCTACACGGCGGTCGCCAAGATGGTGTCGCTGCCTGCTGTCGCCGAAGTGGTGATGTTCTTCAACTTCGCGGCGATCGGGCTGGCGTTGGCGTGGCTGACGACGGTGTGGGCGTCCTCGTGGCTGGCGGGCCGGAGGGTCTGGGATGCCGCGCTGGTGGCCGCGTCCCCGGTTCTGATCTTCCAGATTTTCACCAATTTCGATGCGCTGGCAACTGCTTTGGCGATCGGTGGCCTACTGGCGTGGGCGCGTAAGAAGCCGGTGCTGGCCGGCATCCTGATCGGGCTCGGGGTGGCGGCCAAGTTGTATCCGGCGCTGCTGCTGCTGCCGTTGTTGGTGCTGGCGATCCGCACCGACCGCATGCCCGACGCCGCCAAGACCGTGGTGGCCGCGGTGGGTGCCTGGTTCGCGGTGAACCTGCCGGTGATGGTGCTGTTTCCGCGCGGCTGGTCGGAGTTCTTCCGGCTCAACTCCCGGCGCGGGGATGACATGGATTCCCTGTACAACGTGGTGAAGTCGTTCACCGGCTGGGACGGCTTCGACACGAACCTTGGGTTCTGGCAGCCGCCGGTGATCCTCAACATCTTCGTCGCCGTGCTGTTCGTCTTGTGCTGTGCGGCAATCGCATACATCGCGCTGACTGCGCCGCAGCGGCCCCGGGTGGCGCAGCTGGCGTTCCTCACGGTGGCGGCGTTCCTGTTGGTGAACAAGGTGTGGAGCCCCCAGTTTTCGCTGTGGCTTGTGCCGCTGGCGGTGCTGGCCCTGCCGCAGCGTCGAATTCTGTTGGCGTGGATGACCATCGACATGCTCGTGTGGGTGCCGCGGATGTACTACCTGTACGGCGAGGCCAACAAGGGCCTGCCCGAGCAGTGGTTCACCGCCACCGTGCTGCTGCGCGACATCGCGGTGGTGGGCCTGATGGTGTTGGTCGTGCGTCAGATCTACCGGCCCGAGCTGGATTTGGTGCGGTGGGGCGGCCGGGTGGACGATCCCGCCGGTGGCGTATTCGACGGCGCCCCCGACGCGTACCCGACGTGGTTCCCGCGGTGGTTGCGCCCACGTGCGACGGCGGCTGCCGGTGCGCCCGAGGAACAAGAGGCACCGGATGCAAGTCGCGATAGCACTGTTCCCGCGTAACACCGCACTGGACGCGATCGGTCCCTACGAGGTCCTGCAGCGCATCCCGTCGATCGACGTGGTCTTCGTCGGGCATCGTCGCGGCGAGGTGCGCAGCGACAACGGAATGCTCGGGCTGACGGTCGACGCCACCTTCGACGACGTCACCGAACCCGACATCCTGGTGTTCCCCGGCGGGATCGGGACTCGCACGCTCGTCGACGACGACACTGTCCTGGACTGGGTCCGCGAGGTACACCGGCACACCACCTTCACCACCTCGGTGTGTACCGGCAGCCTGGTGCTGGCGGCCGCGGGCCTGCTGACCGGGCTGACGGCCGGCACACATTGGCGGGCCACCGAGCTGCTGGAGTCCTTCGGTGCGATCTACACCCCGCAGCGGGTCGTCGAGCATCTGCCGGAGCGCATCATCACCGCGGCCGGGGTGTCCAGTGGCATCGACATGGCGCTGCGGCTGGTCGAACTGCTGGTCGGGCGCCGGGCTGCGGAGGCCAGCCAGCTGATGATCGAGTACGACCCGCAGCCGCCGTTTCACGCCGGCGCGGTGGACCAGGTCTCGGATGCCACCTTGCAGCTGGCGCTGGAGTACTACGGCCAGCGGAGCTGATTTCGCTGATCAGCCTGCTCTCCGGTAGCCTGGCCAGGTTGCCGACGCAGGCGACCCTTCTGCCACGGACACGCCGTGGCCGCTACGACCATAGGAGGTGATGAGGTTCCCATGCGTCCATACGAAATCATGGTCATCCTTGACCCCACTCTCGACGAGCGCACCGTTGCCCCGTCCCTGGAGACGTTCCTGAACGTCATCCGGAGTGACGGCGGATCGGTCGACAAGGTCGATATCTGGGGCCGGCGCCGGCTGGCGTACGAGATCGCCAAGCACGCCGAGGGCATCTACGCCGTCGTCGACGTGAAGGCCGAACCGGCCACCGTGTCCGAGCTCGACCGGCAGCTGAACCTGAATGAGTCCGTGCTGCGGACCAAGGTGATGCGGACCGATAAGCACTGAGTCCAAGTTCGGACTCACTACCCGCTGAGTGGATAAGCGCGCCGCGCGTCGGAGCTCTTACGTAGGCTTCGCGGTGAATCCATCCGCCTATGCCAGGAGGACCTTGTGGCCGGTGACACGACCATCACCGTCGTCGGAAATCTGACGGCCGACCCCGAACTGCGGTTCACCCCGTCCGGTGCAGCCGTCGCCAATTTCACGGTGGCGTCCACACCGCGCACGTTCGACCGTCAGACCAATGAGTGGAAAGACGGCGAGGCGCTGTTCCTGCGCTGCAACATCTGGCGTGAGGCGGCCGAGAACGTGGCCGAGAGCCTCACCCGCGGTTCGCGGGTGATCGTCCAGGGCCGGCTGAAGCAGCGTTCCTTCGAAACCCGCGAGGGCGAGAAGCGCACCGTTGTGGAACTCGAGGTCGACGAGATCGGCCCGTCGCTGCGTTACGCCACCGCCAAGGTCAACAAGGCCTCGCGCAGTGGCGGCGGTGGTGGCGGCTTCGGCGGTGGCGGCGGTGGCGGGGGCTCCCGTCCGGCGGCAGCGGCGGCAAGTGAGTCGGGCGACGACCCGTGGGGCAGCGCCCCGGCGTCGGGTTCGTTCGCCGGCGGCGACGACGAACCGCCCTTCTGATACCCAACGAAATCCTTTGCGCGCCAATGGCGCGACTATGAAGAACGAAAGAGATTGACCCATGGCCAAGACCAACAAGCGGCGTCCCGCACCGGAAAAGCCGGTCAAGACCCGCAAATGCGTGTTCTGCTCCAAGAAGGGCAAGGGGCAGGACATCGACTACAAGGACACGCAATTGCTGCGTACCTACATCAGCGAGCGTGGCAAGATCCGCGCCCGCCGGGTGACCGGTAACTGCGTGCAGCACCAGCGCGACATCGCGATCGCCGTCAAGAACGCGCGTGAGGTTGCTCTGCTGCCGTTCACGTCGGCGGCGCGGTAGAGAACGGAAGTATCGAGATGAAGCTGATTTTGACCGCTGAGGTCGAGCACCTCGGAACTGCCGGCGACACCGTTGAGGTGAAGGACGGCTACGGACGTAACTACCTGCTGCCGCGCGGCCTGGCCATCGTGGCCTCGCGCGGTGCACAGAAGCAGGCCGACGAGATCCGTCGCGCCCGCGAGACCAAGACCGTGCGCGATCGTGAGCACGCCGACGAGATCAAGGCCGCCATCACCGCGCTGGGTTCGATCCAGCTGCCGGTGAAGTCGGCTGCCGACTCGGGCAAGCTGTTCGGCTCGGTGACCGCCAACGACATCGTCGGCGCCATCAAGAAGGCCGGCGGACCCAGCCTGGACAAGCGCACCGTGCAGCTGCCCAAGGCACACATCAAGGCGACTGGCGCCCACACCGTCGGAGTGCACCTGCACCCCGAGGTGAACGTCGACATCACCGTCGACGTCGTGGCCCAGAGTTAGCCGTCTGCGTCAATTCCCCGGGTGGCGGCCCTTCGTGGCTGCCCTCGGGGAATTGCTGTATTTCTGGCGAACACATTCGGGCGGGGTCGCCACAGCTAATCTAACCGTCCGTTAACCTGGCGCATAAGCTCCGGCAACACAACACGCCCGAGATCGCAACCGGGGCCGACACGCCGATGAACTTGCCATCCACAACACACAACCGGGGCTACCCTGCGTTTAGCTGGGGCAATAACCCAAAAACGGCCGGTCATCCACAGGTTTTCCCCAACGCCTCAACACCTCTTTCCCCAGCTATCCACAAACCACTAACAGGTTGATGAACAGGCTCGGTTTGCGAGGGCTCCAGCAACGTCTAGCGTGAGCCGTCGGCGGTTCTGGTTATCACCGTCGCGACGCACTTGTCGGGGGTGTGGGGTAGACCTCCGAGTATGCATCGAACTGGCGTTCGACATTTTCAGACGGAGGTGGGGATTACCTAATGGCGGTCGTCGACGATCTCGGTCAGCCCGGGATGGACAGTCCTCCTCCCTCCGAGGACTTTGGCCGCCAGCCTCCCCAGGACTTAGCAGCCGAACAATCGGTGCTGGGCGGCATGCTGCTGTCCAAGGACGCCATCGCCGACGTCCTGGAGCGGCTGCGCCCGGGTGACTTCTACCGGCCGGCCCATCAGAACGTCTACGACTCGATCCTGGACCTCTATGGGCGTGGTGAGCCCGCGGACGCCGTCACTGTTGCCGCCGAGCTGGATCGCCGCGGGCTGCTGCGCCGCATCGGTGGAGCCCCCTATCTCCACACGCTGATCTCGACGGTGCCGACTGCCGCCAACGCGGGGTACTACGCGGGCATCGTGGCGGAGAAGGCGCTGTTGCGGCGGCTCGTGGAGGCCGGCACCCGGGTGGTGCAGTACGGCTACGCGGGCGCAGAAGGCGCCGACGTCAACGAGATCGTGGATCGCGCGCAAGCCGAGATCTACGACGTCACCGAGCGCCGCGCCGCTGAGGATTTCCTGCCGCTGGAAGATCTGCTGCAGCCGACGATGGACGAGATCGACGCCATCGCCTCGAACGGCGGTATTTCCAAGGGCGTACCGACGGGCTTCGAGGAGCTCGACGCGTTGACCAACGGCTTGCATCCGGGTCAGATGATTGTGGTGGCGGCCAGGCCCGGTATGGGCAAATCGACCTTGGGACTCGATTTTTTGCGGTCCTGCTCGATCAAGCACCGGTTTCCGAGCATCGTGTTCTCGCTCGAAATGAGCAAGTCCGAGATCGTGATGCGACTGCTCTCGGCCGAAGCGAAGATCAAGCTCGCCGACATGCGCTCGGGAAAGATGACCGACGACGACTGGACGCGCCTGGCGCGCCGGATGAGCGAAATCAGCGAAGCGCCTTTGTATATCGATGATTCGCCGAACCTGACCATGATGGAGATCCGGGCGAAAGCACGCCGGCTGCATCAGAAGGCCGGACTGCGGCTCATCGTGCTCGACTACCTGCAGCTGATGACCTCGGGTAAGAAAGTCGAGTCCCGCCAGCAGGAAGTCTCCGAATTCTCCAGGCAGATCAAGCTTTTGGCCAAGGAACTGGAAGTTCCGGTGGTGGCGATGAGCCAGCTGAACCGTGGTCCCGAGCAGCGCACCGACAAGAAGCCGATGCTGGCCGACCTTCGCGAATCGGGCTCGATCGAGCAGGACGCGGACATGGTGATTTTGCTGCACCGCCCCGATGCCTTCGAAACCGACGACCCACGCGGTGGCGAAGCCGACCTGATCGTGGCGAAACACCGTGCAGGACCGACGCGTACGGTGACGGTCGCACACCAGCTGCACCTGTCGCGGTTCACGAACATGGCGCGGTAACGGTCAACGGTCGTGGCTTCTCAGGTTTGATGCCCACTGCTCAACTCAAACGTCCACTCGATGTCCAACCGGACATTTCGGTGAGATTCTTTGGGCGCTGCTGCTGGCGGATATGGCCGACATTGGCCGGGCTGCTGAGCTTGTTATCGCTCAGGTGCGGCTTTTGAGCTTGATGCGGTCGCCTTCAGTCAGCGTTGGATGGACGCGTGGAACACCCACGTTGTGGACATGACCTTGAGAATCTCGAGCATGGACATGGCGTGAGAAGGGCGCCATCAACGCAGTTCAGTGGTGTGCGAGTGGGCATGAAGTTTGAGAAGCCACACTCAGGCGTTCACTTCAATGGTTCGGGTGTGAAGGTTACGTCGACATCGCCCACGGTCATCGTCACTTGACCTTCCATCACCATCACCTGCGCCGAGACCCGTCGATCTACGGTATGGGCCAGCTGCTGCACCGGTGCGTGCGGTATCTGCAGCACCGACAGATTCGGCAGCCCCGCCACTTTGGGTCCGACAGTGCGCCACCAGGTAGCCACGCCGGAGGCGAACGGAAACAGCACCACCCGGTCGGCCTGGCTGGCTGCCTTGCCCAAGGCGCGTTCATCGGGCTGGCCGACGTTGATCCACTCCAGGATCCGGCCCGTGTAGTCCGCGAGCCGCAAGTCGGGTACGCCAGGTGTGGACAGGCCTGCCCCGAACGCCAACTCACCGTCGACCTCGCTGAGCCGGTGTGCGCGCAACCCAAACGCCAACAACCGCACCACCATGCGCTCATCAGTCTCGCTGGGATGACGGGCCACGGTCAGCGTGTGACCGGCGTAGTAACCGTGATCGACATCGGAGACGCCAAGTTCGACCTTGAACACTGTTGCAGAAAGGGCCACACCATAGTGTCTACCCTGGTGGAGTTCCCGGACAGTCAGGCCGCTTCGAATAGTGGAAACGCATGGGGCGATGTTCGCTAGCTAGGCGCGGAATCCGCGCTGCGAGAGAGCGTTTCGTTCGCTCAGGGGCCGATCCGCGAACACTACCTCGGCAGTACGGCCGCGGAGCCAACGACCTTCACCGCCACGGAGATATGTTGGCCGATCTTCAGCACCACTGCGCCACCGCCTGAGCGATGACCTACACGGAGCGCGTGCGGAGTGGCCCAAGCCCATTGCCTGGAAGGCGATTCAGCCCGACTACGCTTCACCCAAACTTGGCCGGTAATCAGCCGCCTCGGCCTCGGCAGCAAGCAATGCGCCCAGCTCGCCCTCCTGCTGGGCGACAAACACGCCGATCACCTGCCGGCATACCTCCGGCACGCTCACCCCACGCAGACCCGCAATACGTGTCAGCCCGACCATCGCTGACGTAGACACGTGAAACTGCACAGTGAACTGACCGCACGAACCATCCTCAGGCGGCAACCCTGGACCCACGACCACAGGTTCATCCACCCCGTACTCGTCCACGTCACCACGCCGAGCTCGCTCGACAGCCCCACCACCACCAACGCCGGCGGCCGGATCCGGGAACTCCTCGTGACTGAACAATCCCATTCCGCCCACGCTAGACCTCGCAGAATTGCCAGGCCGCCAACGAAGCGACGCCGTTCGCGGCGTCGAGAAATCACACGAAGCACGGCGCGCTGGTGAAAAAGCAATTTAACGGCGGGTCTGGTGGTGGGCCGTGACAGGATCCTTCAGCGTGACACGTCCCAACTTCCTGGTCATCGTGGCCGACGACCTCGGATTTTCCGACATCGGCGCTTTCGGCGGCGAAATCAATACCCCGAACCTGGATCGACTGGCCCACAGGGGCATCAGGCTCACCGATTTCCATTCCGCTCCGGCCTGTTCGCCGACGCGGGCGATGTTGCTGACCGGAACTGATCATCACGTCGCCGGAATCGGCACGATGCTCGAGATGGCCGCCCCTGAATTCCGAGGCGCACCCGGCTACGAGGGGTATCTGAACGACCGGGTCGTGGCGCTGCCCGAACTGCTTCGCGACGCCGGTTACCTGACGCTCATGTCGGGCAAGTGGCATCTGGGCGACACGATCGACAGGTCGCCGTGGGCAAGGGGATTCGACCGTTCATTCGCCCTCTTGCCAGCCGGTGCCAGCCACTACGGCACCCGCGGGGGTGGCGGGCTCTCTCCGGTGCCGACGATGTTCACCGAAGACGATCAGTTCGTCACCGTAGGCGAGGACTTCTACTCGTCGGATGCGTACACCGACACGCTGCTGCGGTACCTCCGCGAACGTCCCCAAGACGGTGAAGACCAGCCCTTCTTCGCCTACTTGCCCTTCCAGGCGCCGCATTGGCCGCTGCACGCGCCACAGGAAACCATCGCCACCTACCACGGCCGTTACGACGCCGGACCGGACGCACTGCGCGAAGAGCGGCTGGCCGCGCTCACCCGGCTGGGCCTGTGCCCACCCGACGTCGAGCCCCACCCGGTGGTCGCCGACGGTGCCCCGGAGTGGGCGGACATGACCGACGAGGAGCGCGCCGTCTCCGCCCGCAACATGGAGGTCTACGCCGCCATGGTGGACCGGATGGACTGGAACATCGGCCGGGTGATCGACTACCTCGACGGCACTGGCGAGTTGGACAACACGGTCGTGATCTTTCTGTCGGACAACGGCGCGGAGGGGACGATCGTCGAGGCCATGCCGCTGCGCGGCCCCGAGATCGAAGCGTTCGTCGCCAAGCACTGTGACAACAGCGTGGACAACCTCGGTGCCCCCACCTCCTGGGCCTGGTACGGCCCGCGCTGGGCGCAGGCCGCCACCGCACCGTCCAGGCTCCACAAGGCCTTCACCACCGAGGGCGGAATCCGGGTGGTGGGGTTCGCCACGTGGCCGGGCTTTGCTCGGCAGGGCGAGATCGGCACGGCCTTCACCACCGTGATGGACATTGCACCGACCGTGCTCGAGCTCGCCGGCGCTGCGCATCCCGGTACCGAGTACCAGGGCAGAACGGTGGAGCCGATGCGCGGCCGATCGATGGTGCCCTACCTGTCCGGACAGGAAGACGTCGTGCACGATGCCGACACCGGCACGGGGTGGGAGTTGTTCGGCCGCCGCGCAATTCGCCAGGGTGATTGGAAGGCGCTTCACCTACCCCCGCCCTACGGCCCAGGCACCTGGCAGCTCTATGACCTCTCGAGTGATCCCGGCGAGGTCCATGACCAGGCCGCCTCCCGGCCCGACAAACTGGCCGACTTGCTCGAGCTGTGGGACCGCTACGTCGAAGAAAACGGCGTGATCCTCGGACCAGTGTCGCTGTTCGAGGTCGACGTGGAGGCGTACTGACCGCGTGGGCAGTCGAGTTGAGGAATCTGCCGGCGCTTAGCCTGTGCTGATGCCGCGCAAACTCAGTGACGAAGAAGTTGAGGCGTACCTGGACAGCCGCCCGGGCTGGGCGATACTGACGACCATCGAAAAAGACGGTTTCCCGCACTCGGTACCCCTCGGATACTTCCGCCTCGGCCGCGACGTCATCCTCGGTGTGCGAGATGGCACCCGCAAAGTGGCCAACATTGAGAGCAACCCGAACGTGAGCATCTTGCTCGAGGACGGCTCCACGATGGCAGATATCCGCGGCGTGATGCTCCAAGGCCGCGCCCGCATCGTCCGCGAACCGGGGGAGGCGCTCGAACTCGCGCGGGAAGGCGCTCGGGCGCGAGGCGTGGCAGAGTCCGACTGGCCCACCGCACCCAGACCGGGGGCTGCCTATATCCGGGTGTCACCAGTACGAACAGTCTCCTGGGACTACGGAAATGCAACGTCAGACCACGCTTAGTCTGCCGACGCCGCACGGGCGCCGCGCCTCGTCGCCGCTCGGCTAGACAACGTTCACCCCAGTTCGTAGCCTTGCCCGGGACATCGACAGCCGGGCCAGGGCCGCTCCATGACCGAAGGATCGTGACAATCCGCATGACCGGGATTCGCCACTCCCTTCGCCGGACGGTATGTGGTGCCGGGGCTGTATTGCTTGTGGTGGTCGCGCCGCTGGGTGCAGTGCACGCGGAGCCGGCCGACGATGCGCTGGGCAGGCTCAACGAGTTGTCTCAACAGGCGGTGCGTAGCCGCGAAGCCGTCACGGCCGCTCAGCGCGACGCCGACGCCGCGCAGGCCCAGCAGGCCGCGGCGGAGGACCGCCAACGCGCCGATCTGGCCGCGTTGGAGGCCGCGAACAATCGACTGGCGCCCTATCAAGCCGCGGTCGACCGCCTTGCGGCGATGACCTATATGGGCGGCGGCGAAAGCCAGATGGCGGCCGTTCTCAGTGCGTCGTCGCCGCAACGTCTCATCGACAAGTTGTCGCTGCAGCATCTGGTGAACGCCACGACTGCCGATCAGATGAGGGGATATCGAGATACGCGCGAGCGTGCCGCTGCTGTCGCCCGTGCCTCAGAGCAATCAGCCGCGGACGCGCGCGCCGCGGCCGAGCGGGCTGCCGCTATCCAAGCGGACCTGCAAGCCACGTGGCAGGAACTGCTGCGTCAGATCGCCGCAGCGGAAGCCCAGTACGCGGCGTTGACTCCCCAGCAGCAAGCGGTGATCGACAACGCCGCACCGCCGCCATCACCACCGGAAGCGCTGCCCCCGCAGGACCCGGCGATCGTCGCGATGCCCGGCCTGCCTCCCGGCGACCTGGCTCCGCCACCGGAAGCCGCCATCCCGGACGATCTCGCAGCCTTGCCTATGGGCGTCGCCAATGAGGTTGGCCTGCAACCTAATACGATCCTGGCCGCACGCACGATCAGCGCGCAGTTTCCCCAGATCGCCACCATCGACGGAGTACGGCCGGACTCGAAGCCGTGGCACCCGCGTGGTCTGGCGATCGACATCATGATTCCCAATCCGCAGAGCCCGGAAGGCATCGCCCTCGGCGACCAGATCCGCGCGTTCGCGATGGCCAACGCCGCTCGATTCGGATTGCAGGACGTGATCTGGCGGGGCGTCTACTCCACGCCGGCCGGACCGCAGGCCACGGGTTACGGACACTTCGACCACGTGCACATCACCACCACTCCGCGCGGCTGACCCATCGACCAACCGCAATCTGCAGTCCAGCTTTCGCCGCGGACACACGGGCGCTAGATCACGCGATCTTGGCAGCCTCGATGATGTCGTGCGGCACGACGGAGAACGCCCGACCGGTGGGCCGCAGACCGGCGCCGACCAGCAGGTCGTCGAGTTCGGCCCGCGAGCGCAGGCGGCCGCCGTCGCGCTGCGTCAGCGTGTGCAGGTCCAACAGCGGTGAAAACGGATTCGGGCGATTGCGCGGCTGCAGATACTCGACTACCAGCAGCTTCGCGCCGACGGGCATGCTGGCTGCCACCGCAGCGATGATCGTCGCGCAGCGTTCGTCGTCCCAGTCGTGCAGCACGTCTTTGAGAAGGTAGACATCGGCGGTGGCGTCGATGGACCGGAAGATGTCTCCCTCGACACGGTCGATGCGGTCGGCGACTCCGCGTTCGGCGAGAAAGCGCTCGGCTTCGGCGATCATCCCGGCGCTGTCGACCAGCACTCCACGCAGATTCGCCTGCGATTCGGTGACGATTACCGACAACAGCGTGCCGATCCCGCCGGCCACATCGCACACGACCGCACAGTCGGGCCACGGATACACCCGCGCGATCCCGCGGGCGATGATGCTCGTGGCCTGCCGCATCGTCGCGGCGAAGACCTGTTGCTCATCGGGATGGGCGGCGTACCAGTCCCATACCGACATGCCGTGCACGATCTCGAACGCGCTACGGCCGCTGCGCACACTCTCGGCGAGCCCACCCCACGCCTCGACGGTCGAGCGCATTCCCTTGTAGCGCATCCATGCTCGCAGCGACGATGGGTGGTCGCTGCGGAGCACGGCGCCCATCGGAGTCATCTTCGCCGCCCCGGTCCGGCGGTCCAGGGTGCACAGACCGCACGCGGTCGCGCCGCGCAGCAGGCGATGGGTGGTCTCTACGTCGGATCCGATCCGCGCGGCGATCTGCGGCGCGGTCAGCGGTCCATCAGCCAGTACGTCGGCGATCCCGAGTTCGGCGATACTCGCAGCGATCTGGACGCCGGCGACGCCCTCTCCGACATCGAGCATCGCGAACTGCGGTGGCACCATCTTGTCGGCGAGTCGCTTGAGCGTGCGTCGTAATGCGAGCGTGGCCAGCACCACGGGCAGGGGCGTCGATGGCATCCGTGCAGGTTACCTGTGCGGCACCCGCAGACCCGGCTGATTTGTCATCACCACGCGTAATCGGACCCCCCGTGGTCACCGAGGAGGCGCGCGGTAGGGACGACGCCGCGAATTTCCTTGCACGGCAGTGGAAAAGCTAAGCTAGCCGAGAACTCGCTGCGCGTTCTCTGACGTCACCTGCCGCCAATCAGTACTCGGGTCTGCGTCCAGGGCGGCGACCTGCTTGCCAACGCCGAATTCGGGTGTCCAGCAGAAGTCGCTGCCGTAGAGGATGCGGTCGGAGCCGACCACATCCGCCAAGACCGCCGCCTGGGCGGGCATCGGATAGCCGGCGAGGTCGAACCAGAAGCGGCGCAATTGGGTTTCGGTGGTCAAGGGTCCGGGCGGACTGCCGTCGGGCATCGGCCAGAGGCTGCGGAACTGCTCGATACGCGCCGCCAGGAGCGGCAGGGCGGCGCCGCAGTGCGGGATCAAGAACTTGATGTCGGGGTAGCGGCCGACGACGTTCGCGAAGATCAAATCGGTTATGGTGCGGGTGGTTTCGAACATGAACTCGATGATGGGCCGGGGGCGACCGAGCGCCACGGCATCGGCATTCGGCGGTGACGTCGGGTGAACGAACACAACGGACTGCCGCGCGTTCAGACATTCCCACAGCGGATCGAGCGCCGCGTCGCCGAGGTACTGCCCGCGGTGGTTGCTCAGGACAACCACGCCGGCCGCTGCGTGACGGTCGATCGCGCGCTGTGCTTCGACGACTGCCGCGTCGACGTCGGGTAGCGGAAGGGACGCGAAGTAAGAGAAGCGTTCTGGGTGGGCAGCCACCGTCTTCACGGCGAAGTCGTTGACGTGCCGGGCCAGTGCGGGCGCCTGCGATGAATCGGCGAAGGACACTCCCGGCGAGGACATCGACAGGACCGAGTGGCGAATCCGATTGTCCTGCATCAGTTTCAGCTGTGCATCGATACTCCATGACGGCCACATGGGCATGCCGTCAGGATGCTCGATCCCCGCAGCGCCCGCGGTGCTGATGTATTCGTCGGTGAGGAAGTGGGCGTGAACGTCGACCAGGTCGGAGCCGTTCGGCTTGGCCACTCGGTCTCCTCAGGCTCGGCGCTCGAGCGGTAGATCTGCCCGCCGCGCACCAAATCTACGCGCCGTCGTGCAGCTGCCCCGACTGCAGCAACGCAAATCTTGTCGACCTTGGTAACGCAACGCACACCGGGCAGCGATACTGACGACATGGTAAAGAAAATTGCTGTTGTCCTGCTCAGCGCGGCCGCATTGTCGGCAATCCCCGCGGCGATCTCCCCGATGGCCCAGGCCGACGTGTGCGGCGACATCGGCGGCCGGCACGTGACCGTCGGCGGGTGCACCCCGGGTATCGCGGGCGATGCCGTGGACGCGGCTGTCGCGGGTGACTGGGTTCGGTACGGCTTGCCGGAGACCTATGCGTTTTCGCTGGTCCCCGCCTTCCCCGGCGAGCAACCCTGTATCTCGCCCAACGGCCTGCCGTATTACACCCCCGGCGACGCGCCCTGCTGGGTCGGGTAGCTCCCGCCCGGAGTGCCCTTTCCGTCCGAGCGGGTCACCTAGTCTCGGAGCGTGACCTCCGTTGCGCAAGAACAGTCAGTCGTTGTCGGCATTGATGGATCGGACGCTGCCCTCGGCGCCGCCCAGTGGGCCGCGGAGTTCGCCACCACCCATGCCCTACCGCTGATGTTGCTGCATGCGGTACCGCGGCTCGAATGGCATTTCGCCGGTGCCGACGCACCCGCCGGACCCGAGGGCAGCGGTGATGAGGTGCTCGCGGCGGCCGAAGCGGACGTGCGGTCGGCGCACCCCGATCTCGTGATCCGCACGGAGACGGTCAAGTCCGCGGTCGCGACGGCCCTGGCAGACGCCTCGATAGAGGCCCGGCTGCTTGTGGTGGGCAGCGGCCCGGCGGACCACCGAGCGCTGGGTGGCCACGCCGTGCGGACCGTTCATCGTGCGCAGTGTCCGGTGGTGGTCTGGCGAGCCCCCGTCGCCAAGCGGACCGGCAAACCGTTGCCGGTGGTGGTCGGTATCGACGACTCGGAGTCGTCCAGCCGGGCGCTCGCGGAAGCGTTCGACATCGCCCGCCTGTTGCATGCGCAGCTGACGGTGGTGCACATGTGGGAGATCGACGCGGCGGTCGGAATGGGCGACCTCGGCGGCGCGGGGAACATGGACTGGCAATTGCTGGATGTGCTGGAGACCCAGCAGCGCCGGCGGATGGACGAGCTGGTGCAACCGCTGGCCAGGAAGTATCCCAACGCCCACGTCGTCAAGGTTTTTCAGGACGTCAGCCCGGCGAAAGGCCTCACCGATCTGTCGCGGGAGGCTCAGCTGGTGGTCGTGGGCAGTCACGGCCGCGGGAGGTTGGCCGGCTCGATCCTCGGCTCGGTCGGCCAGAACCTGATCCATCACGCCGAATGCCCGGTGCTGGTGGTCCGGTAATTGGCACGGTTGGACAACCCCCGCACCGTTTCGTAACCTTTCCGAGACCTTAGCCACAGGGGTCTGCAATTCGACGGAGACGACGTCGCCCGGCAGTCAAAGGATGCGCAGTCGTGAAGTTTCACCGGCCTTTCGCACCGAAAACGGGTCCGAGCAGGGCAGCGGGAGCGATCGCGATCGTCACTGCCCTCTGCGTCGTGTCAGCCGGTTCCGCGTTCGCCGAGCCGGAAGTGGACGAGCTGGCCAAGCTGAACGAGCTGACCAAACAGGCGCAGGAGTTGATCGAAACCGCTCAATCCGTCCAGCTGGACCTCGAGAAGAAGCTGCAGCTGCAGAGCGCCGCGGAGCAGAAGCACACCGACGACGTGGCCGTCCTCGAATCCACCCAGGCGCAGCTGGCTGACTATCAGGGGACCGTCGACAGAGCAGCGGCCGCGATCTACGCCGGCGGGCGCACCGACAGCGTGACGGCGTTCCTCGTTGCCGCGTCGCCCCAGCGCCTGATCGACGAACTGGCCTTCCAGCGGACGATCACCGACCAGATGACGGGACAGCTGCAGAGGTTCCGCGAGGCCCAGCGACAGGCAGCGGTTGCCGCGGCAGCCTCTGCCGAATCCGCCGCCACCGCAAAGGCGGCCGCCGACGCCGCCGCGACGCTGCGAGCCGATCTGGAGAGCAAGCAGTCGGAGGTCGAGGGCCAGGTCAGATTGGTGCGGGCGACTTATTACGCGCTGCCGGCAGCTCAGCAAGCGTTGTTGGGCCCCGGCGGCGCGATTCCCACCGTCGGGATGAGCGGCCTGACGCCCAACGCCCGGACCCTTGCGGCGTACATCATCGCGACTTTCCCGGGTGTGCAGTCCATCGGTGGCGTGCGTGCGGACTCGCTTCCCGATCATCCAAGTGGCCATGCCATCGACATCATGATCGGCTCCGATATGGCGCTCGGCGATGCCATCAATGCCGACGTTCAGAGCCAGGCGGACCGTTTCGGGGTGTCCTACACGATGTGGCGGGTGGCGAACCACTTCAACCACGTCCACGTCACGGTGTCCTGAGTTCTACCGACACCTTTAGTGCGTCGCGTCGATCCCCGTGATGGTGATGGCGAATGGGCCCTGCTGTTTGTCGAGAATGTAGACCGATACCTGGGTGATGCTCGACGGGTCCAGGGTCGCAGGGGCCTGCGGCGCTGGATCCATGCGCATCCCCACCGGCTGGAAAGCTGCCACGGGAAGCTCGTACGTTCGTTGGACGCCGGTTTCGGTGGGGAAGCGCTGGATGTAGGACCAGGGCTGTCCTGCGGCGCCCACCCTCAACACGTAGGTCTTACCGTCGCCCACCGCACGCACGCGGATCGACGTCGCGCTAGCGGCTTTTCGCCCGATATCGGGGTCTTCCGGACTGCGGGCGGAGGCGAAACCGCCGTTGTTCTCCAGAGAGATGGTCCCCGAAAACACAAGGCCGCCATCGGCGTACGCGACCTTCGACGTGGACCGCCCGCCCATGACGGGGTCGTTGACCGTCGTCCAGCGGGCAACGTCGGGGGCGTCGAGGGAAACCAGCGGGACCTCAGCTCCGGTGTTCTCGGCCGTCGTCGTCGCATCCGCTCCGGCGGGTCGATCGACGCTTCCACATGACACCAGCAGAAGTGTCGAGAGCGCTGCCATCGTGCCGGCCAGCCCATATCGAATCATCAACACCGCCTCGGATTGGCTCGAATCTCGTTGCCGCGCATCGGCATACCGTCAATCACGGCGTAGATCTGCTGAACGTCCGGGACCTCGGGGACGCGCAGTTTCTCGCCGCCGTCTTTGCCGATCAACACCACCGTGAACGCCGTCGCATCGACCGTGAACTGCGTCCTCAGCCGCTGGGACTGCTCGGCGTCGACGGGCTGACCATCGAGCGTGCTGCCGCCGGTGGCCAGCACCTGCCCGAGCACCATGTCGCGGGAGGCGAAGTCACAGCGAGTGGCCTCGATCCGGCTCAACGTCGCGGCCAGTCGTGGGTCATTTTGCGCGGGCGCGAACACCAGCAGAGGACGACGTTCCCACCGATAGTCGCCGAGTTCAGCAGCCATGGCGGTAGCTGGTCCGAGGGCGCCACTCGTCAGCAGAACTGCGAGGACAACCGTCGATCGGAGGATGCTGCGCTTTACGGCCATGGTGCTTCTCAACTGTAGCGGCCGGCGGCGGGTGGCCGCCGCGGTTGCCGGGTGATCGCAACTGTCCCGCCAAGGTCATTGCACGCTGGCTATCCGGCGAAATGCTCGGAGCAACACCGCTCTGAGTTCGTGCTGCGGGTGATCGCCGAGCGCTGCGAGCGCCGGACCCACCGACGTCGCTGAATACACCGCGAATCGCTGGTCCAGGCTCGGGTCGGGGCCGTAGGTGACCTCGATGAGCGTATCGAGCATCCCGGGTCCACCGACCGCGGTGCGCATGGCTTCACGGAATGCGGCCTGCTGCGCCATTATTCGCGCGAAATCACGGCGTGAGAGAAATAGGTCCGCCAGCCCGGTCACCAAAATCTCCGTGCGTTCCGGCCCAAGGGGCTGGGCACGGGCGCGGTCCAGGAGTGCGGAGAGGGCAGTCCGTGCCGGCTCGGCCAGGTCCTTGAGGATCTCCTGCTTACCGCGGTAGTGGTAGAACACCGCAGGCTTGGTCAGGCCCATCTCGTTGGCAATGTCCTGCAACGACGTTGCCTCATAGCCCTTTTCGGCGAACAGCGTCAGCGCCACAGTGACGATGCGCTCCCGGGTCTGGCGCACGCGCTCTGCACGAGTCTTGGGCTCGGCGTCGGGCGGGGTCACGCGTTCACTTTACGGCTGTTAGGTGGATCACCTTTTCCCGGCGCGCTGGACATTTCATTTAACGACCGTAAAGTGAAGTTCAATGACCGCTCGAATCGAAAGGTGAACCGATGCTCGAGGAAGCCGGTGGTGTGAACGCCACCCAGGCCGCACCGCCCGGCAACGCAGAGTTCCGGTGGATCACGTTGGGAACAATGAGCGGTCCACTTCCGAGCGCCGTACGGCACCAGCCGGCGAACGTGCTCTACGACGGGGTGGAGGCGATCGTGGTCGATTGCGGCGACGGCGCGGTGGATCAGCTATGCAAGGCAGGGGTTCCTCTTCCCGCGGTGCGCACCGTCATACTCAGCCATCTGCATATCGACCACACCGCCGGACTGTATGGGCTGTTGGGGCGCAGACTGCAGGCGCACATCCCGGGGCCGCTGACGATCTACGGTCCACGCGGCACGCTCCGCATGGTCAATGCGATCCGGTCATCGTTCGACTTCGCCTCCGGATCGATGTCACAGGTGCCGGGCTTCGTGAAGCAGTTTGACGCCGATATCACCGTCATCGAGATCACCGACGGGTCGCGGTTCACCGTGGGCGGCATCGACGTGGCGACCGCTACGAACACGCACTACCGGTTTTCCGGCGACAGCCCGGAAGGCCACCGTTACCAGTCACTTTCGTTGAGGTTCGACACTCCGACGCGGAGCATCGCCTATACCGGCGACACCGGTCCCAGCGTGAATGTCGAACGAATGGCCCACGGTGCGGACGTGCTGGTCAGTGAGATCACCGATCCCGAGGAGGTCGTGGCCCGAATATCGCGCACATTCCCATTTTCGCCGGCGGTGCTCGCCGCAATCAAGCGCCGCTTTGAACTTGAACACCTGACCGCCGAGGAAGTCGGACTACTGGCCAGCCGGTCAGGCGTCAAATCGGTTGTCATTACTCATAATCCGCTCACCTCAGAAAATCTGGCCAAGGCCCGATTCGTGATCGGCAGGCATTTCGAAGGGCCGGTCACGTTCGCCGACGACTTGGACATTCACTGAACTGATTGGAACGACCCGTGACTGTGACTTATCTTGACTACGAAGACCACCCGGAAATATTTGTGCCGCAGCAATATCCGGAACAGATTGTCGACCTCGGCGAGGTCAGGATGAATTATGCGACTGCGGGCGACGCGCACAACCCGGCCATCTTGCTCATCCCGGGCCAAACCGAGTCCTGGTGGGGTTACGAGCATGCGATGAAGCTGCTGTCACGGTCCTTCCAGGTGTATGCCGTCGACCTGCGCGGCCAAGGGCGTTCGACCTGGACGCCCGGCCGTTACAGCCTCGACCTGTTCGGATCCGACCTGGTGCGGTTCATCGATCGGGTGATCGCGCGCCCCGTGGTGGTCAGCGGACTCTCGTCGGGCGGCGTCATCGCAGCGTGGCTGTCTGCCTACGCAGCGCCCGGGCAGATCCGCGCGGCCGTCTACGAAGACGCCCCACTCTTCGCATCTGAACTCAATCCCGCAGTGGGACCGTCGATTCGGCAGGCCGCCGGGCCGATCTTCGAGTTGTTCTACAAATGGTTGGGAGCGCAGTGGAGCATCGCCGACGTCGACGGCTTGCGGAAAGCGCAGAAAGCAGAACTGCCCGGATGGACGCCGGCAGACGACGGGGTGCCCCAAAACCTGCGCGAGTACGACCCGGAGTGGGGACACGCATTTTCGACTGGCACGGTGGCCCAGAACTGCGACCACGAAACGATGCTGGCCCACGTGAAGGTGCCGGTGTTGTTCACCCACCACTTCCGCATGCATGATCCGGCGACCGGAAATCTCCTCGGTGCCGTCTCCGACCTGCAGGTGCAACATGCGCAGCGGCTAGTCGAGCGGGCCGGAAACTCATTCGACTACAGGAGCTTTCCGCAGATGCCTCACTCCATGCACGGGCACGAACCCCAGACCTATGTGGACACCGTCACGAACTGGCTGAACGCCCTGCCATCGTGAGTCGACACTCGACGACCGGCAAAGCGCCGCGGGGCCAACGGTTCCGCCGGCGGCTCCACCACTTGGGGGCCGCCTTCGCCGCGGCCATCACGTCGCCCACCGGACGACTGATAGACCTTGGGGGCGGCTGGCACGGGCTGGCTGACGCGCTGGGACCGCACGCCGTCTTTCTCGTTGTCTACCTGTCAACACGGCAGATCGGTCCTGCCGCTGCTGCCGCGTTGGCCCTCGCAGTGGTCATGGCAGTGATCCGACTGCTCAGTCGGCAGCCGGTGCGCACTGCGCTGGCCGGCGCGGCGTTGATCGGGGTGTCCGCCCTCGTGGTCCTCACCACCGGTGACGGGACCGACTTCTATCTCCTGGACATCGCCCGTACGTCGGTGTTGAGCGTCATCCTGGTCGCCTCGTTGGTGGTCCGCCGCCCGCTCGTCGGGGTCCTCGTCGGGCCAATCCTTGCAGACGCACGGTGGTACTCCGATCGCGTTCAACGTCGGGCCTACGACCTGTGCACCCTGATCTGGGCCGCCGCCGTCGTTGTGCGCAGCGCCGTCAAGATCCCCTTCTACCTCGACGACAACGTGGTAGCGCTGGGCATCGCCAGCATGGTGATGGGGGTGCCCTTGCTGTTGGTGACGACGTACCTGCAGCTGCGGATTCTGCGGGCCACGTATGCGCAGCGGGGTGACGGCTCGGTCATCGTTTGATGCGGCGCGATAGGGCTTCGTGCCCGAGGAGGGCACGATAGAGCGCGTGGACGTCTTGGTGATCGGGGCGGGGCCTGCCGGCATGGCGCTGGCAGCGGCGTGCAGTCAACGCGGACTGACGGTCGGGCTGCTGGATCCGAACCCGGAGCGCCGGTGGGTGGCAACCTACGGCATGTGGAGCCCCGAACTGCCTGCCGACCTGCCTGCGTCCACGGTCGCCGCGCGGGCCGCGGGCCGGGCCATCGCGCTCACCGAGCACCGTCTTGGTTGGGAGTATGTGGTCCTCGATGTTGACGCGCTGCGCGCTCACCTCGTCGACCAAAGTGTCGGCGTGACCGTCTACACCGGGCGTGCTGTCGGATCTCCGGCGCGCGGTGCGGTGACGTTGGCCGACGGCTCGACCCTGCGAGCGTCGGTCGTCGTGGATGCCACCGGCCGCTCGCGCCCGTTGGATCCCAATCGGTCGCGCCGCGTATCCGCCGAGCAAACGGCGTACGGCGTGATCCTCGACGAAACGTCGGTGGCACCGCTGGTCGATCCCGGCGAAGCGTTGTTCATGGACTGGCGGGCCGGGCACGGCGAGTCAGGGTGGCCGACGTTCCTCTATGCGGTTCCGCTGGGCGCCGGGAGGGTGCTGGTGGAAGAGACCTCACTTGCCCGCCGGCCCGGATTGCCCCTGGCAATCTTGCGCCGCCGGCTCGATGCTCGGCTCGCCCACCACGGCATCTCAGTACCGAAAGATGCACGGACGGAGAAGGTTTCATTCCCAGTCGACCAGGCCCGGCATTCGGGACCTGGCGTGCTCGGGTTCGGCGCGGCCGCACCGCTGATACATCCGGCAAGCGGATTCAGTGTCGCGGCATCGCTTCACCTGGCGCCGCGGGTGGCGAGGGCATTCGCCGCGCATCTCCCCGCGGATCCGGATCGAGCGCTCGCGGCGGCCAAGGCGGCGGTCTGGCCCACCGCCGCGAAGGTGATCCACCGCGTTCGGCGCATCGGCCTGGAAGCGTTGCTACGGATGCCCACCGACGAGGTCCCCGGCTTTTTCGAGCAGTTCTTCTCGCTGCCGGACGCGGATCGCTGGGCCTACCTCACCGGCCGCGACGACGTTGGCGGCACCGTCGCGGCAATGGCGAGCTTGTTTCGTCAATCGAACTGGCGACTGCGCCGCCATCTTGTTCTGCCGGCACTCATGCGCGCGCTGGAAACCAACGATGAGCTCCCATCCCCACCGATCCACGCCAACTGACAACGGGCGTTGCCAGAAAGTCGCGCCCGCGATAACGTCGCCTCATGACGGTGACTGGTGAGCGTCCGGAGATCCTCCTCGAGGACGTCGACTTCAATCGGCGTGACCATCCCGACCGGCCGTTGCGTCCCATCCCGCCCGGCCGCGATCACTACGCCGACCAGTGGCGATTCATGCGCGAATTCATCTTCGGCGAGTGGATCGACATCGACAAAGAGGTGCGACCCAGCGACCTCACCCGCCTGCGAGACGACTACTTCTGGCAGCGCGACGAACTCATGATCGGCGCGGTGGAGGCCTTCGAGCGCCTCGGCTATGAGCAGGGCCGCGCGCTCTTCGAACAAGCGCTGACCCAGGGCATCGACACGCTCGAGGACCCGCCGCAGGAGTTCGTCGATCTCTTCGACCACCTGGATCAGCTGCCCGCCCAGTTCGATCTTGTCGCTGCCGAGCGCGGCCGGATGCTGGCGATGTCGAGCACGTGGGCTGCCACAACGATCATCCGGGGGTGGGCCTTCTACGAGACCGCGATGACGGGCGATATCTCCGCGGCGACCGGAGCCACCGGGCGATTCGCCGACGACGGGCCGCGCCGATTCATCGAGACCGCAAGGGTTTTCGCCGAATTCACGCTGCCCGACATCTTCGATCGGCACTCGGATGCGTTCCAGGACGTGGTGCGGGTGCGGTTGATGCACGCCCTGGCCAGTCGCGGATTGCGACGGAAGTGGGGTGACGACGTCTATCTCAAGTTCGGTGAACCGATCCCCGTCACATCGTTGCTCGGATTCGGCAGCGGCATGCTGCTCGGGCGTCTCGTCGACCACGCGTTCGGGCGCAAGCTGACCCCCCAGCAACTCGAGGACCTCGCCGAGTACTCGTCGTTCTCCGGGCGGTTGTGGGGCGCCCCCGAGGCGCTGCACTCCCCGAACGGCATCGAGCTGATCAAATCGTTGAATTACGTGCTGGCCCGAGGCGGCAACCCGTCGCCGTGGCGCGCCCAACTGGTGGATGCCATCGCGGGCCCTGTGCACCTGACGACCCTGACGGACGCGCTTCCCGGCGTGGTCAAGAAGGTGGTCGCCCGGCACGTCAACCAGATCACCGCCAGTGTCGCCCTGGCGCCGGCGGGAGTCGTGTTCGGCTACAAGCAGATCGAGGCGATGGTGGCGGGCACACTCTTCGAGCCGCTGGGCTACAACTTCGAACGACGCGTGCGCATCTTCACCGATCTCACGCGGCTCAACGTCGGCATCGCGAGGGTTACTGACCTGCTGCCGTTCTCCAACCCCATCCGCGAGCGCAGGAAGAAGAGCGGGGCCGCCGCACGTGAGCGGATTGCCATGCTGAACAAGATCGCCCGCGGCAAGCACATCCCGCTGACCTTCAGCCACCACGACCGCTCGACAGCGGGGGAGGGTTTCACCGGCTAGCTGACCGGTGCCACGCCCGTACTACCATCGAGGTCGATGACTGAAGGAGCACCCCAACCAGCATCGGCGCAGGGGCCGGTCGGCGAGATCCCCCGCTCGATGTCGTTGGCTCAGGCATCCTTCCCGAGGTCGATATCCAGGTGCGCCGACGTTTTGGCCTACTCGAGCGGTTCGCGCCGTGGCTGGGATCACGGTGGGCGGTCGAGTTGTGGTGCACGCCACCGGTTCTCGAGTCGGCCCTGCGCATGCCGCCGGGTGTGCCCCCGGCAGGCCGGTGGAAGCGTTTTGGGATGGGCATCGCGTCGCCGGTGAGGAATGGGGCGAGGGGCCGCCGATATATCTGGTGCACGGGTGGGGCGGACAGCGCCCGCACTTGGCCATGTTCGTCAAACCGCTGGTGGAAGCCGGGCACCGGGTCGTTGCGTTCGACCTGCCCAGCCACAACGAATCAGATCCCGGTGAGCTGGCTCCCGGACGCACCACGGCCACCGAGTGTGCCGACGCGATCGCAGCCATGATCCAGACCCACGGGCCTGCGCACGCGGTGGTGGCTCACTCATTGGGCGCGAATGCCACCGCATTGGCGGCCGCGCAGGGCGCGCCCGTAGGCCGCCTGGTCTTTTTCGCGCCGATGGCGGATTTTCCGCTCTATCTCGACCTGTTCGCCGCACGCCATGGCTTCGGCCGCCGCATTCGCGCGGGACTGCACCGGCGTCTGGAAAAACGAATCGCCATGCCCCTGCATGAGACCAACATGACCCGGGTCGGTCGACGCGCCAACTACCCGCCGCTGCTTCTCATCCACGACCCCGACGACCCGGACAGCCCGTATGTCGCCACCGAGCGACTGGCCGCGTCATGGCACGGCGCACGACTACAGACGACAAAAGGGCTCGGCCGACTGGCCCATTACCGAGTCCTGCGCCACCGCCCCGCCATCAACGCCGGGGTGGAGTTCATCGGCGAGCGAACGGACGGTTAGTCCGCCGCTGTCGCCCGGTGCGCACTGCTAAGGAGTGCTTGAGCCGGTGGAAACCGAGGGCCAGCCCGAGCTGATCAAGTTGGTCACGTCGTTGACCCAGGCCGCGTCCAGCGGGGCGTCGTGGCGAATGATGATGCGGAAGATCGCGCTGCCCACCACGACCTCGGCGAGCAGCGGCAAGTCGCCATCATCGGGCGACGGGCTGTACTGCTGGTCGATTCGGGTTCGGAACCTGGTGAGACTGCTGGCGAACCGCGAAATCATCTTGCTGTGAACTTCCGGATCGGCAACCGTATCGGCGATCAGCGCCGGTAGGGCGAGCCGGACCTCGGGGCGGTCGAACATCGCCCGCGTCGCCTCCACCAGCGCCCGGATGTCCTCCACGACGTCACCGGAGGCGCTGGGCATCGCCATGATTTCGGCGGGCAATATCGCTTCGTGAACCAGCTGCGCCTTGCCGGACCAGCGCCGGTAGATGGCGGCGGTGGTGGTTCCGGCGCGAGCTGCGATGGCCGACAGCGACAGTGCCGGATAACCCGTCTCCAGGAGTAGGTCGCGGGTCGCCCCGATGATCGCCGCGTCGATCTTCTCGTCGCGAGGCCGGCCCGGCGACCGAGAGGGCCCCTTGTCATCGTCGGGCGGATCTGTTCTCATCATTTCCAATATAGCTCGCATCGTATCGTTATTAGGGGAGAACCCGTTGATCCTGAGCCCACTGGACGAATACCCGATCCACCAGGCGCCGGTGCCGATGAGTGCGCCGGCGACCTCGGACCGCAACTTCTACGACCGCTCCTACTTCAACGTGCTCGACCGCGACGGCCGCTTCATGGCGCTGACCGGGATCGGTTACTACCCCCGACTGGGCGTCAAGGACGCCTACCTGCTGATCCGCCGGGGAGACACTCAGACCGCCGTCCGGTTCAGTGACGCGATCGACGATGATCGTCTCCACCAGAACGTCAACGGGTACCGGCTCGACGTCGTCGAGCCCCTGCAGGAACTGCACCTCACCGTCGCCGAGACCGAGGGCGTCTCGGCTGATCTCAGATGGCGCGGGCTGTTCCCCGCGGCCCTGGAGCATCCGCATCAGATGCACTCGGAGCGACGAGTGACGTTGCACGCGTGCCGGTTTGCCCAACTTGGCAGCTGGGAGGGTTGGATCGACGTCGACGGTGAACGGCTGAGTGTCGACGCGACGACCTCGGTAGGCAGCCGCGACCGGTCCTGGGGAATCCGGCCCATCGGCGAGCCCGAACCCGCAGGCCGACCGGACACCGCGTTCGGCGGCATGTGGTGGCTGTACCTGCCATTGGCCTTCGCTGACTATCAGATCTTCCTGATCATCCAGGAGGATCCGGACGGGCATCGCAGCCTCTACGACTGCAGCCGGCGCTGGCCCGACGGCAGGGTCGAGCAGCTCGACGGCGTGCGCGCGACGATCCACTACACGCCCGGCACCCGCATTCCCTACGGTGCCCATATCGAGATGCTCACCCGATCCGGAGACCGGTTGCAACTCGATGTCGAGTCGAAGCTGTTCGCGCCCATCGCATTTGGGTCCGGCTACGGCGGGGACTCCACCTGGGCGCACGGCACGTGGAAGGGTGGGCCGTCCGCCGAGCGCGTCTCCTACAACATGACCGACCCCGAGGTGCTCGCCCGGGCCCCGTTCAGTCTGATCGACCATGTGGGCCGGGCCGTCTGCACCGAGCCCGACGGCAGCACCCAGCACGGCGCCGGTCTGTTCGAGCACGCGATCATCGGCCCCCATCATCCGTCGGGATTCTCCGACTGGACCGACGTCCAGGAAGTGGCGGCGCCGTGAAGGTCATGACAGCCCTGTTCGGCCCGACTGATGCGGTGGAGCGCGCGGCCGTGTTACGCGAAGCCGGAGCCTCCGGGGTGTTCACCTTCGAGGGGCCCCGGGACGTCTTCACCCCGCTGATCCTGGCTTCGACGGTCAAGGGCCTGGATCTGATGACGAATGTGGCGATTGCGTTCCCCCGCAACCCGATTCAGCTGGCACACGAAGCCAATGATCTCCAGGAGCTCTCAGAGGGCCGGTTCATCCTCGGGCTCGGCACGCAGATCCGGGCGCAGATCGAGAAGCGCTACGGCGCCGAGTTCGAGCGGCCGGTGGCCCGGATCAAGGAGCTGGTGGGTGCGCTGCGGGCGATCTTCGCCACCTGGAACACCGGCGAGCGCCTCGACTTCCGCGGTGAGTTCTACCGGCACACCTTGATGACGCCGACGTTCAATCCCGGCCCGAATCCGTTCGGGCCTCCACCGATCTATCTCGGTGCCCTCGGCCCGCAGATGACCCGCGCGACAGCGGAAGTGGCCGACGGCCTGTTGGTGATGCCGTTCGGGTCCAAGCGGTACCTGCACGAGAAGACCATGCCCGCCGTCCGCGCCGGGCTGGCAGCCGCCGGCCGGGACTCCGCCGACCTGGCGGTGGTACCGGAGATCATCGTCTCGGTGGGTGAGGATCACACGTCGACGCGAATGCTGTTGTCTTTCTACGGATCCACACCCGCCTACCGTCCGGTCCTGGATGCGCACGGCTGGGGAGACCTGCAGCCCGAACTCAACGCGATGTCCAAACAGGGCCGGTGGCAGGAGATGGCAGCTCTGATCGACGATGAGATGCTCCACACGATTGCCGCCTGCGGCACTCCGAAGGAAGTGGCCGCACACATCCGCGATCGTGTCGACGGTGTGTCGGATCGGATCTGCCTGTATCAACCCGGGCCTATCGCTGCCGAGGCACTGGCCGAGATCATCGACGCGTTGGGCTGAAGCGTGCACACCACCACAATCGAGTTCGCGGACATCATCGACGACCGGTTCGGCGGCAAAGCCTTGGGCTTGGCCGAGCTGACCCGGATCGGGCTTTCCGTCCCAACGGGTTTCGTCGTCGCCCATGCCTCCCTGCTGCCCCTCCCCGAGCCGGTGACGGACCGCTTCGCCCAGATGCAGGCGGCGGGCGCCTGCCCGGTCGCCGTCAGATCCTCGGCCACCGGAGAGGACGGCGCCGAGCAGTCTTTCGCCGGACAGTACGACACCGTCCTCGGCGTGGATTCGCCGGATGCGTTCGCCGCGGCCGTCCGCAAATGTGCCGCATCGGTCGGCTCCGAACGAGCGTCCTCCTATAGCGGCCACGATGCCGCCACCGGCGCGGTGACCATGCACGTTGTGGTCCAGCAGATGGTCGATGCGCGGTCGGCCGGAGTGGTGTTCACCGCAGACCCGACGACCGGCCGCAGGGATCTGATGGTGATTGATGCCATCGCCGGGTTGGGTGAAGCGCTGGTCGACGGATCTGCCATCTCCGACCATCTGGTGCTGACCGCCGATGGCACCCAGGCCGTCCGCGAGGTCGGAGAGAATCCTGTGCTGTCCGACGAGGAGGTCGCGCAGATCCGTGCCGGTGCGCTGCACGCATCCCGGCATTGGGGCAGGCCAATGGATCTGGAATGGGCGATCGACCAAGCCGGGCGGCTGCAATGGTTGCAGGCCCGGCCGATCACCACCCTGCCCGCCGACCTCAACGAGATGGACAGCCCGGTGGCCGGCCCGTCGCACGTCTACACCCGATGCAACATCGGCGAGATGATGCCCGGCGCCTTCTGCCCGCTCACCGCATCGGTGTCGGGGTATGCCATCGACTACGCCATGCAGATGACCCAGGTGGTCGCGCGGGCGCAGGGAAGCTACGCCACGCCGTGGCTTCAAGTCGGCTACTTCTACGGACACATGTTCCTGAACATGACCGAAGGCACGGCACTGAGTTCGGGCATCCTCGGGAACTCGCTGGAACAGTTCTCCATGTCGATCTGCGGGCGGGTGGTCGACGAACTCGAACCCAAGCCGCCCAAGCCGTTCATTCCCAAGCTGGTCAACACAATTCGGCTCACGTCCCATGCGCTATCCGCCGGTCCGGCGATCCGACGGCTCGGGGACCAGATCGCCGCGTTTCCCATCCCGACCAGCAGCGACCCCAAATACGTTCTGCAGCAGCTGGAATCGGGTGTCGAGCTGTACTGCCACGTCACCCTGGTCCACGTGCGCTCGTCATCGCGTGCGGCGGTGGGGGCGAATGTGTTGGAGAGCTATCTGGTGCGCAGCGCCGTCAAGAGCGGTCGGGATGAGAACGAGGGGCAAGCCGAGGCTGCCCGCCTGATGGCCGGTGCCACCGACGTCGAGAGCGCCATGATGGTCGACGAGCTGCATGCGGTGGTGGGAGAGATCGCGGCCGACGAGGCGACCGCCGAGCAGTTCCTGGCCGCGACGCCGGCGGAGGCGGTGATCGGCCTGTGTGGTGGCGCCAGCCGGGGCGGTGCGGCGCTGCGCCAGTTCCTGGACCGGCACGGTCACCGGGGATACCGCGAACTGTGCATGCGCGACCCCGCGTGGGCCGAAGACGCCGACGGACTCGGGTCGATGATGCAGGTCATGGTCCAGTCTGCGCGGAGTTCCGCCGGCGAGCAGTCACGGCGCACACCTATCGATGCACCCCGGTCGCGGACAGTCCGGCTGCTGGCCCGCTTGGCTCAGGGCGGTGCCCGCGGGCGCGAGGAGACCAAGTCCAAGATGGCGCTGATGGCCCACCGCCTCAAGCTCGGATACCACCACCTGGGCGAGGTGCTGGCCGAATCCGGACGCCTTCCCGACGCGGACCTGGTCTTCTTCTTCGATCGCGCGGAGTTGCCATTGGTCGTCGGTGACGAGGACATCGCCGATCTCGTGCACCGCGCGCAGCAGCGCCGGGATGCGTTGCCGTTCCAACAGGCACTGGAATTCGACGATGTGTCGGTGGGTCGGCCCACCCCCATCCTCGCGCGGGTTCAGGGTGCTCTCACCGACGATCAATTCACTGGGCGGCCGGCCAGCCGGGGCATCGCCGAAGGCACGGTCCGCGTGGCCAAGTCGATACACGACGCGCGTGATGTGCAGCGCGGCGAGATCCTCGTCGCACCGGTCACCGATGTCGGCTGGACACCGTATTTCACCGTGATCGCGGCCCTGGTCACCGACATCGGAAGTTCGGTGTCTCACGGCGCGGTCGTGGCGCGGGAGTACGGACTACCCTGCGTCGTCAACACGCTGTTCGGAACCCAAGTGCTCAAGACCGGCGATCGAGTCAGAGTGGACGGCGACAAGGGGCTGATCACCCGGCTTCCGCCTGACTGACCGCTGCGCGCCCGCCTTTGGTGCTAGCCGGCCTCGATCCCGAGGTTGGTCAGCTGTTCAGCGACCACACCGAGTAGTTCAGGACTGTCGCGAAGAGGCTCCACGCGAAGTACGGGATGAGCAGCGCGGCCGCCGCGCGGTTGGCCTTCCAGAACAGCACGATGGTCGCGGCCAGGCCTACGTCGAGCAGCAGGATGTCCACGAGTGCCACACCGCGCCAGCCGAGGCCGAAGAACAACGGTGACCAGATCAGATTTAGGACCAGTTGCGTGGCGTACACGATGATCGCCGGGTTACCGAAGCGGGGGTCGGCCCGCCACACGAGCCAGGCGGCGACGGCCATCAGCGCGTACAAGATGGTCCACACCGGTCCGAAAATGTTGGACGGCGGCGCCCAATCGGGTTGTGCGAGCCGTCCGTACTCGCTCGCGGCACCAGCAGAGGCAAGCCCGCCCACGGCGGCTACCGCGGCGACAGCGACGAGCGATACGACAAGCGCGAGAATGTGCCGCGAGTGTGTCGTGGCCGGGATCTCCGAGGTCATCTGCGTCCATTTCTGTCGGAAGCTCTAGCTCCACATGGGGTATCCGCCGAACTGCCGGGCCCGTGTTCCCAGGACCCGGCCAGGCTACGAAACGGGCCCGGCGTTGTCCAACAGCAGTCCAACCGTGATCGCGACCCTCAACCACGTACATGTGACGGTGTGCTGACACCCACCGCGGTCACGGCGGTAGCTCAGTCGGTCAGCCGACTGGCACGATATCGGCGGCCCCGAGCCGCGCACCATCGGCTGTCTCGTCGTCCGGCATCGACTGACTCTCCCGTTCGGCGGCGACACGGGCCAGATAATGCGCAACCTCGCGCGACTTCTGCTCGTCAGACCAGCCCAGCACCGGCGCCATCAAATCGGCTATCTCCGAGCAGGATTCGGTTCCCCGGTCGAACGTCTCGATGGAGATTCTGGTCCGTCTGCACAACACGTCATCGAGGTGCAAGGCACCCTCATGTGTAGCCCCGTACACGACCTCGGCACGTAGGTAGTCGTCGGCGGCCAGAAGTGGAGCGCTCAGCGACGGATCGTCCCGGATCAAGCCCAGCACTTCGCCGATCATCGAGCCATACCTATTCAGCAGCCGGGCAATCCGCGCCTCATTCAGCCCGGATTCGACGGCCAGCTGTGCGCGGGCGTTCCACATCGCGCGGAAGCCCTCGGCGCCGAGCAACGGGATGTCCTCGGTGATGCAGCCGGGGATCTTGCGGTCGAAGGTCTCGCCGAGGCCGTGAACCGCCTCGTCGACTGCATCCTTGGCCATCACCCGATAGGTGGTGTACTTGCCGCCCGCGATCACCACAAGGCCCGGAACACTATGCGCCACTGCATGTTCGCGAGACAGGGCGGAGGTATCGGCGCTCTCACCGGCCAGCAACGGACGCAGTCCCGCGAAGACTCCCTCGACATCGGCCTCGGTCAGCGGTGTCCGCAGCACGGTGTTGACCTGATCCAGCAGGTAGCGGATGTCGCGCTGGCTCGCTGCCGGGTGGGCCTTGTCCAGCGACCAATCGGTGTCTGTGGTGCCGATGATCCAGTGCCGGCCCCACGGGATGACGAACAGGACCGACTTGTCGGTGCGCAGGATGATGCCGCTCGACGACCGGATCCGGTCGCGCGGCACCACGAGGTGGATGCCCTTGCTGGAGCGCACATGGAACTGCCCGCGCTCGTTGGCCAATGTCTGCGTGTCGTCGGTCCACACGCCGGTCGCGTTGATGACCTGTCGTGCCCGAATCGTGTACTGGCGGTTGGATTCCAGGTCTACCACCCGGGCGCCGGTGACCCGCTCTCCCTCGCGTAGCAGGTCGACGACCCGCGTGCGCGTCGCGACCCGTGCGCCGTAGGCGGCTGCGGTGCGGGCGATGGTCATCGTGTGCCGGGCATCGTCGACCTGGGCGTCGTAATACTGAAGAGCACCCACGAGTGCGTCCTTGTTCAGCGACGGCGCCACCCGCAGTGCACCGCGACGCGTCAGGTGTCGGTGCAGGGGGACGCCGGCACCGTGCCCGGATGCCTTCGACATCGCGTCATACAGCGCCAGTCCGGCTCCCAGATAGACCCGCTCCCATGCCCGATGCTTGAGCGGGTAGAGGAACTTCACCGGTCGCACCAGGTGCGGCGCCAGCTTCTCCAGCATCAGCCCACGCTCGGAAAGCGCCTCGGCGACCAGTCCGAAGTCGAGCATCTCCAGATAGCGCAGCCCCCCGTGGATCAGCTTGCTGGAGCGGCTGGAGGTCCCGGAGGCGAGGTCGCGCGCCTCGACCAAGCCGGTCCGCAGGCCACGCGTAGCGGCATCCAGCGCGGCGCCGGCGCCGACCACGCCGCCGCCGATGATCAGGATGTCCACCGGCGTCTCGGACATATCGGCGAGCGCGGTCTCGCGGTTGAGTGGAGACAACGGGAATGATTCCATGTCACTTGACCTTTCGAGATTGAGGGAGTCGGTGTACTGCCGGCTCAGCCGACGTCGACCCAGTCGAGCGTGCGCTGGACGGCCTTGCGCCACTGGGCGTGGCCGGCTTGGCGCTGCTCGTCGGACCAGGCCGGATTCCAGCGCTTGTCCTCGAGCCAGTTCTTGCGCAGCTCATCGGTGTCCTTCCAGAAGCCGACCGCCAGACCCGCCGCGTAGGCGGCGCCGAGCGCGGTGGTCTCGGCGACCACCGGCTTGACCACGTCGACGCCGAGGACGTCGGCCTGGATCTGCATGCACAAGTTGTTGGCGGTGATGCCGCCGTCGACCTTGAGCACCTCGAGGTGAACCCCGAGTCGGCTTCCATCGCCTCGACGACGTCGCGGCTCTGGTAGCAGATCGCCTCCAAGGTCGCCCGCGCCACGTGGGCATTGGTGTTGAACCGCGACAGACCGACGATCGCACCGCGGGCGTCCGAGCGCCAGTATGGCGCGAACAGACCGGAGAACGCCGGCACGAAATACACCCCGCCGTTGTCCTCGACCTGACGGGCCAGCACCTCCGATTGTGCTGCACCGCTGATGATTCCGAGCTGATCGCGCAGCCACTGCACGGCGGAACCGGTGACTGCTATCGAACCCTCCAGAGCGTAGACGGCCTCGGCGTCACCGAGCTTGTATGCGACCGTGGTGAGCAGACCCGATGAGGAGCGCACGATCTCGTTGCCGGTGTTGATCAGCATGAAATTGCCGGTGCCGTAGGTGTTCTTGGCTTCACCTGGCGCGAAGCACACCTGTCCGACGGTGGCGGCCTGTTGATCGCCCAGCGCGCCGGTCAGCGGCACCTCGCCGCCCAGCGGCCCGTCGGTCAGCGTCATGCCGTACGGCTCCGGTGAGGACGAGGGGACGATCTCGGGGAGCATCTGGCGTGGAATCCCGAACAAGGCGAGAAGCTCGTCGTCCCAATCCAGGGTTTCCAGGTTCATCAGCATGGTGCGGCTGGCGTTCGTCACGTCGGTGACGTGGACGCCGCCGTGGCTGCCGCCGGTCAGCCGCCACAACAGCCAGCTGTCGGTGTTGCCGAACAGCGCATCGCCGCGCTCAGCGGCCTCGCGGACACCGTCGACGTTGTCGAGGATCCACTTGATCTTTCCGCCGGAGAAGTACGTCGCCGGTGGCAGACCGGCCTTGTGCCGGATGGTCTCTCCGTGGCCCTGGGCCTCCAGCGCACTGGCGATCCGGTCGGTGCGGGTGTCCTGCCAAACGATGGCGTTGTAGTAGGGACGGCCGGTCTGCTTGTTCCACACCACCGTCGTCTCGCGCTGGTTGGTGATGCCCAGCGCGGCGAGGTCACTGCTGACCAGGCCGGCTTTGCCGAGTGCGGTCTGGATGACTGAGGAGGTGCGCTCCCAGATCTCGACCGGGTTGTGCTCCACCCAGCCGGCCTGCGGCAGGATCTGTTCGTGTTCGAGTTGATGTGCGGCGATGACGTTGCCGCCATGGTCGAACACCATGAAGCGGGTGCTGGTGGTTCCTTGGTCGACGGATCCGACGAAATCGGGCATGGCTGAACTCTCCTGACGTTGGGGTGGTGTCGGACGGATGACGGGCACTTCTCATCTGTGCGGAAGCGCGGCAGCTTCGGAGACGCCGATCTCGTCGGGACGCGAATCTTCCGGGGGAAGGAAGCGCTCGATGCCGTAGACGAACAACGCCCCACCGAGCAAGCCGCCGATGATCGGGGCGACGATCGGTAGCCAGAAGTACAGCTCGGGCCCGTTCGCGGAGAACATCGCATCCTGATAGCCGGTGATCCAGGACGCCAGGCGAGGGCCGAAATCGCGCGCCGGGTTGATGGCATATCCGGCATTGGTGCCCCACGCCATGCCAATGGCGACCACCAGCAGACCGATGATCACCGGGCCCATGTTGGCCATCGGCGGATTGTTGATCGCGCTGGTCAGGGCGAAGATCACCATGACCAGCAGGGCGGTGCCTACGACCTGATCGGCGAATGCGGTCGCGATCGACACGCCCTCGCCGGGCGAGGTGGAGAAGATGCCCTGCGTCGCTCGGGTGTGGCCGGGATCGACGGCGGCGATCTGGTCGGCGTAGACGAATCGCACGATCAGCGCCCCCAGAAAGGCACCCGCCATCTGTGCGCCGATGAAGGGCAACACTTTTCGTCGCTCGAAGCCGCGAAAGACGGTCAGGGCGACGGTGACCGCCGGATTCAGGTGAGCGCCGCTGATGCGCCCGGCGACGAAGACGGCCATGGTCACGCCCAGTCCCCACCCGAACGCGATCGAGTTGTGGTCGCCGGCACCGACCGACTTGGGGAATCCTCCGGCCACGACCTGTGCGACGACGCCGCAGCCGAACAAGACCAGGATGGCGGTACCGAGCATCTCTCCGGACAACTCGCCGAGAAATGGATGCTTCGTCTTCATCGTTGACTCCTCTATGAGCGTTCGAGACGTCCCGGGAACGGGCACTGGATTAGTGACGTGTTCCGAACGTAAGGACCGGGTGTGACGCACATCAACCGCTGCTGTTCGACAATGTCGAACGAGCCGTGCCGTGGCCTTCGTCTCAGGTGACCGTGAAGTGAGGAGCACCCATGCCCGGTCCTATCCAGGCCATCGCGCGCGCCACCGCGATCATCGACCTGATCGAACGCAGTGACAGATCGATGCAGTTGCGCGAGATCGCGCAGGACGTCGGCTTGTCCAAGACGACCACCCACGGCATTCTGCGCACCCTGGTAGACCTCGAGTACCTGGAGCAGGACCCGGACACCGGCGACTATGCGCCGGGTCCGCGGCTGTTCTCCCACGACATCGTCGAACTGGACGGCAACGACCTGCGCTCGGCGGCGATGCCGTGGGCCGACGCTCTGGCGCTGGGAACCGGGTTCGAGGTCTTGATGACGATGCTCAACGGTCAGGAGGCCGAGATCGTCCACCATGTCTTCCGGCCCGACGATAAGCGCCAGACACTGCGCGTGGGCGAACTCCTCCCGTTACACGCCACCGGGTGCGGCAAGTTGGTACTCGCGTATTCGCCACTGCGGGAACGCCTTTTGCGCAACTTGACCCTCGATCGGCTCACTCGCCGAACGTCGACCAATCGCGCCCGACTGGCTGCTGCGGTCACGCTGATCAGGACCAGCGGGGTGGCGACCGCCGACGGGGAGTACGACCCGGACTTCGCCGACATCGCCGTTCCCGTCCACAGCCGGCGATCAGGGGTTGCGGCGATGGCGCTACACGGCCCGCCCGAAGAACTCTTCACCCGCGACGGCAGTCCCCGGCCCGACCTCCTCGAGGAGTTGCGGCACGCCGCCGCAGCGGTGGTGCACGCACTCGAGTTCGCGCGGTGAGCGAACAACGCGTAGTCGCGGCGATAGACCTCGGCACGACGTCCGCGCGCTGCATGGTGTTTGATCAGCGCGGACGGATGCTCTCGATCGCCCAGCGTGAGCAACGCCAGAGTTTTCCGCAGCCCGGTTGGGCTGAACAGGATGCCCTCGAGCTGTGGCGCAACGTCCGGCGGATCGTGCCGGAGGCTCTGTCGGCGGCGGCCCTGGACAAGTCCCACGTCGTCGCACTCGGAATCGCCAATCAGCGTGAGACAACAGTGGTCTGGGACCGCCGCACCGGCAAGCCCGTGGCGCCGGCCATCACCTGGCAGGACACCCGGACCAGCCCGGTTGTCGACCAGATCGCCGAGCACGCCGAGGAATTCCGCCGCATCGCCGAACTCGACCCGGCAACCTATTTCGCCGCGCCCCGACTGCGATGGCTCCTCGACAACATCCGCGGGCTCGAATCACGAGCGCGCAAGGGCGACGTCCTATTCGGGACCCTCGAATCGTGGTTGATCTGGAACCTCACCGGCGGGCCCAAAGGTGGAGTGCACGTCACCGACGTCACCAACGCCAGCAGAACCCTGTTGATGGATCTGCATACGCTGCAATGGAGTTCCAAGCTGCTCGGGGTCTTCGACATCCCGGAGGCCGTGATGCCTACCATCGTCTCCAACGAAGAGGTCTATGCCCGCTGCACGACCGTGCTGCCCGGCGTGCCGATCGCTGCGGCACTCGGTGACCAGCAGGCCGCGCTGTTCGGGCAGATGTGTTTCGAACCCAGCGACGCCAAATGTACTTATGGCACCGGAGCTTTTCTGCTGATGAACGTGGGAACGTCCATCGTCCGGTCCACGCACGGGTTGTTGCCGACGGTGGCCTACGCTGCGCCGGGGGCCGAACCCATGTATGCCCTGGAGGGCCCGATCGCGGTGGCCGGCTCGTTGGTCCAGTGGTTCCGCGATTCACTCGGCGTCATCAACACCGCACCCCAGATCGAAACCCTGGCGCGTACCGTCGAGGACAACGGTGGCTGCTACATCGTGCCCGCTTTCTCCGGAATATTCTCTCCCCATTGGGATTCCGATGCGCGCGGCATCGTCGTCGGACTGACGTCGTATATCACCAGAGGACACCTGGCGCGCGCGGTACTGGAAGCAGTGGCGTGGCAGACCTGGGAAGTCGTCAACGCGATGACGATCGATTCGGGTGTTCCACTGGCGCGCTTGGCGGTAGACGGTGGAATGACCTCCAACCATCTGCTCATGCAGTTCGTCGCAGACGTGCTCGACGTGCCGGTGATGCGGCCCTTCGTCTCGGAGACCGTGTCGCTGGGCGCCGCCTATGCGGCCGGGCTCGCAGTCGGATACTGGCCCGACCGCGCCGCTCTACGCGCTAACCGGCATGTCGCAGCGGCGTGGTACCCGAATATGGACGCCCGTATCCGCCGATCCGAGGCCGCCGGGTGGCGCTCGGCGGTCGCGCGAGCGCTGACCACCGAAAAGTGATCAGTCCGCCGGTGTCACGTCGGTCCCGGACCCCTTGATCGACGCCTTCGCGCGGTTCTCCGCACGTACGGCTCGCTTGCCCCGCACGTACCCGGTCGCCGATATCGACGCCGACAGCAGGAAGTCCTCGCCCTTCACCAACGGATGGAAGCCGACGCCGGCTCCGCCTCGACCCTTCACCGGGATATCGGCGACTTCGGTTACCTTCCAGCTCTTTTCCGACGTCGAGAGGATGGCTTCGCCGTTACCGCACGACACCGGCAATGCGGCGATCACCTCGTCGCCGTCGCCGGCCAACTTCACCCCGGCCACACCGTTGCCCGCGGCGCCCTGCGGATTCACCGCGGCCGGGTCGATCCGCAGCACCTTGCCCCGCCGGGTCACCAGCGCCAGGTGGTAACCCGGTGGCAGTACTCCCGAGCACAGCAGCCCGGTGATGTCCGGTGCCACCGGAATGTCGCGGGTCTTGTAGGGCAGCCCGTTCCCGGTGGTGAACTTCACCCGTCCGTCGGTCCACACCGCCCAGCCGAGACCGGAGGTGAGCAGCTCCCCGTGACTGTCGGAGAACACCCCGCGATCGTCCAACCGCCAGGCGGCGTTCATCTTTCGCTCGCGCGGTCCGTCGTCGTCGGCGGTCGCAGTCACCGGGGTGGCCTCGGCGTCCAGTACCGTCCGGCGGTCGAACTCCGGGCCCTTGAACAGTTTCGCCGTCTCGACGAGCTCCTCGTCGATCACCTTGCGGCGCGCGTCGGGATCGGACACCAGCTCGGTCAGTGCGGCGAACTCGGCGTCGAGCTTCTCCGCTTCGGCCCGCAGCTCGATGACGTCGAGCTTGGTGAGGCGGCGAAGCTGAAGTGCCAGAACGTAATCCGCTTGGACTGCGTCAATCCCGAACCGCTGCTGTAGTCCCTGGCGCGCTTCGTCGACGGTGTCGGAGCCGCGAATGACCGCGACGGCGGCGTCGATGTCCAGGTGGATCGTCATCAGGCCGGCCACCAGGTGCCGGCGCGCGGTCACCTTCTCCAGCCGATACTCACTGCGATGCAGCACCACCGAGTCACGCAGATGCAGGAAGGCGGATATCAGTTCACGCACCGACCACCACCGCGGCACCCGGTTCTCGTCGAGGGCGACCAGGCTGGCGGCGAACGTCGACTCCAGCGGGGTCAGGGCCAGCAGCTGTTCGCGGATGTCCTCGGCGCTGTGGCCGCGCTTGGCGGTGACCACGATGCGCAACCCGTTGCGGCGGTCGGTCAGGTCCGACATGTCGGCTACGCCGGACATCTCGCCGGACTCGACCAGGGCCCGGATCCTTTCCTGCACAGTGTTACTCGCGACACCGGGGGAAGCTCGGTGATGATGCAGTTCTTGCCGTCCACGCTGACGGTGCCGCGCACCGTGAACGCGCCCCGGCCGGTGGTGATGTACTCCCGCAGTCCGGCGGTGCCGACCACGGTGGCCCCGCATCCCCAGTCAGGTCCGGGGATGAGCTTGACCAACCTGTCGTCGGTCATGTTCGGGGTTTTCAACAGCGCGCGGCAGGCGGCCATGATCTCGCGGGGATTGTGCGCGGGCACCTTGGTTGCCCATCCCTCGGCGATGCCGACGGCTCCGTTGCACAGCAGCACCGGCCACTGGGCGGGCAGCATCGTCGGCTCGGTCCATTCACCGTCGAACGTCGCCACCATCGGCACCGCGTGGTCGTCGAGTTCCGCGGTCAGCGCCGCGCCGGGCGCCGACAACCGCATCTCGGTGTAGCGGTCGGCGGCGGGGATGTCACCCTGAATGCGGGGGAACGCACCTTGTCCGTCAATGACTTTCACGCGCTGGAACTCGGCCGCCATCAGCGCCGCGGCGCCGTACATCGACGCACCGCCGTGGGGGTGCAGGTTTCCGGTGACCGCCGAGCAGACCTTCGAGGACTTCTGCGGCTTGTTGCCGGGCAGCAGCCTCGAGTCGTGCATCTGGTAGAGCAGGCGTCGCTGACCCGGCTTCAGCCCGTCGAATGCCGACGGGATGGCGCGGTCGCTGACGCTGTAGAGCGCGAACGTGAGCTGGTAGTGGTTCCAGTACTCGTCGGCGCTCTGGTCGAGCACCAGGTCGGCGTTCTGCTCTGGAATGTCCAGGGTGGCGGTCACGTGATACTCCTAGTCGAGGTCCAGCGCAGAGGTGTCGACACGGGCGGCCACATCGGCCATCCACGTGCGCCGGCCCTCGGGCGGTCCGCCGAACAACGTATGGTGCAGCTTCTTGTCGTCGTCATCGAGATGGACCCGAATCACCGTGCGCCGCACAGGATCCAGCACGGTGTTCCAGAAGTCGTCGGCGTCCATCTCGCCGAGACCCTTGTTGCGCTGCACCTCCACCCGCTTCTTGGAGGTGTCCTTCAACTTCGCGACAGCGGCGTCGCGCTCGGATTCGTCCTGACAGTAGATCCGCTCGTCGCCGTTCTTGACCACGAACAGTGGCGGCAATGTCACGTAGACCATCCCGGCCTCGACGAGCGGGCGATAGAAGTCCAGGAACATCGAGATCAGGCTCGAGTTGATGTTGCCGCCATCGGGATCGGCGTCGGAGGCGAACAGGATCCGGTCATAGCGGCACTGCTCGGGGTCGCAGTTGTCCCGAACCCCGCACCCCAGGATGCGTTCGATGGAATCGAACTCGTCCTTCGCCCGGGCCTTGCTCAGCGCGAACCCATAGACGTTGGGCGGCTTCCCTTTCAATGGGAAGGCGGCCTGAAAAGTCGCGTCGCGCGCGGCTTTGATGGTGCCGAGCGCCGAGTCGCCCTCACACAGGAACAGCTCCGCGCCGGAGCCGCGTCCGGTCTCCCTGCTCGGCAGCAGTTTCGGGGGTAGCGACAGATTCGTGCCCAGGCCCTTGGCTTTCGAAGCTGCACGGGATCGGGCTTTGGCGCCTTCGGCACTGCGCCGCGCCCTGGCGAATTCGAGCGCCAGCTTCGTCCACAGCGACACCGCGTCGCCGTTGGCCGGATTGGCCGCCCAGACGGTGACACTGCGCGCCACGTCGGGGGCCATCGCCAGGTTCAGCGAACGAGACGACACCGCTGTCTTGGCCTGGGAGTCCCATGACACGTCGGGAGCACGGGTGTCGACGGCCAGTGCGGTGACTGCCGCGAAATCCTGTGGCTCCGGGCCTTCTTCGCCCTTGGCCAGGCCCAGGTCGCGGATCCGGGATGCGCGGTCGGCGAGCGCCTCCGACACTCCCTTCATCGCCGCCGTCAGGTGCGACCCGCCACCCGGGGTGCGCACGGTGTTGCAGAACGCGGCCACCGTCGCCGGCTCGGCCGGGCCCGCCGTCAACGACCACCGGAACGGCGTCGGGCCACGGCTGGTGGTGTACTCGCCCCGACCCTCCACGACAGCCCGCACAGCGGGGGCCGGAGTGTCGGCGGCGGTGCACATGAGGTCGAGCAGTGTGTCGGTGCCCCAGGGGCCGTCGAACGGTGCGAGCAGGGCAGGCGGGATCTCGTCGCCGGGCCACCCTTCGTCGACGACGACCAAGTGCACACCGGGCGACATCCGCGCCGCCGCGTGGGCGCGCAGCAGCACCTCGCCGATGTCGACGCGGGAATCAGGCACGACGGCCGGGTCGAACAGGATGCGCACCTCGGTGCCCTGAGCGTCGGGCTTCCGGTTGCTGGTGCCGCGCAGTTTCTGGGTGTCGGAACGGGTGAACGGCGCATCCGGGTCGAAGTCGGTGCCCTCGAACACGCCGGGGTAGCCCTTGCCGAAGCTCTGCAGGTAGGTCTTTCCGGCCCGGCGCACCGAGACGTCGGTGCGCGCAGAGATGAAGACGGCTGCGGCCGCGCCGATTCCGTTAAGGCCGGCTCCGGTGCTGGTGGCGTCGGTGTGCGCGGAGAATTTCCCACCGGCCCGCGCGGTGCCCAGCGTCTTGACGATGCCGTTCTTTCCGGTCGTCGGGTCGGTGTCGACGGGCAACCCGCGCCCGTCGTCGGCAACACTGACCGATCCGTCGGCGTGCAGCGTGATGGTGACCCGGGACCCGCCGTGGCTGGGATCAGCCACCTCTTCCACCGCGTTGTCGATCAGCTCACGCAAGGCGGTGTTCAGAACGTCCAGACCGAGGTTGACCGCCGGCCGAAGGCGTGTGTGCTGGACATCGTCGAGCTCGGTGATGTCAGCGGCGGTGTAGCTCACGTCGGGCCCTTTCCCTTGAATGCGTCGCCGGTGGAATCGTAAGCGGCCGGTACGACTTTCTCGTGCAGCCGCAAGGGTGGCCGTGGTTACAGCACGGCATCAGTCCAGGTCACGGGGATTTTTAAGCCGGGCGCGTCGGCCGTCCAAACTGCGTTGTGCACAATTAAATAGTGTGCGATATGGTGACGGCATGCCTGGTCCACGTCTCGACGAACAGCTGTGCTTCGCGCTGTACTCGGCGTCGCGCGCGGTCACTGCGGCCTACCGTCCGATGCTGGATGAACTCGACCTGACCTATCCGCAATATTTGGTGCTGCTGGTGCTCTGGGAAGAGGAGCCGTGCACGGTGAGCCATCTCGGCGACCGGCTCCATCTCGATTCGGGCACCTTGTCGCCTCTGCTGAAACGTCTCGAATCGGCCGGCTTCGTGCGCCGGCAGCGCAGCACGACCGACGAGCGGCGCGTCGACATCACCCTGACAGACAAAGGACGTGCCCTCGAAGAGCGGGCGGCCTGCATTCCGGACCGGCTGTTGGGCTCCGACGATTCGGCCGCCGCGGATCTCGCGGCGCTGCGCGAAGCACTGCACCTGATCACCGCGGAACTGCACGCCCGCACCACCAACTGATTTCTCCGACCCGAATCCGACGAAAGGCTGACCCATGTCCGAATTGCCTCCACCCCCGCCGACCACCCGTGCGCGGACGATCGCCCGCTTCGCTCTTGCGGGCGCGATGATCTTCGCCGGATTCAGCCACTTGTTCTGGGCCCGTGAGGAATTCCAGGCTCAGGTCCCGCGGTGGGTGCCGATGGACGCCGACGGTGTCGTGATGGCTTCCGGAGGTGTCGAGATCACGCTGGGTGTGGGGCTGGCTCTACTGAACCGGGACCGCGTGCTGGTGGGCAGGCTACTGGCGGCGTTCTTCATCCTGATCTTCCCGGGCAACATCGCGCAGTACGTCAACCACGCGGACGGCTTCGGTCTCAACAGTGACACCAGTCGCTTTGTGAGGCTGCTGTTCCAACCGGTGCTCATCGCGTGGGCGCTGTGGGCGACGGGAATTCCGCGCGCCAAGCGCTGACGGTGACGGCGGGGTCAGCTCGTGGCCCCGCTTCGGCGCGCCATGATCGCCTCGGCGACTCGGCGCCCACTCACCAGCGCACCCTGGATCGACGCCGTGTCTCGATGGTCGCCGCACAACCACAATCCGTCCGGACTGCGCACCGGGCGCCGAGTCACCAGGGGAGCGGGTTGGGCGGGCAGCGCATCCGGAATCTCGTGCCGCGCAACCAATGTCCACTCCATATCGTCCAGACCGAGTATGTCGGCGGCGTGCCGGCGCAGCACAGCCTCCGGCGGTGTTCGGCGCTGCGGCCCGATGAGCGCCGATGCGGCGATGAGGTGGCGGCCCGGCGGCGCGTAGGTCGGCGCTGCCGAGCTGATCACCGCGGCGTTGAGGACCGGCCCCGGCGGGTCAGCCCGGCCGTCGACACTCAGCATGGCCGGCCTGGGCGGGAGGTCGTCGACGGCCCACCAGTCGGTCACCACCCCCTTCGTCGCCGGTGGGGGTGCACCCGTCAGGACACTGCTCGCGGGCGCATCGGCGGCCACGACCACTTCACGGGCGCGTACCGTCACGTCGCCGGCGGTGACCGCCCAGTCGGCGCCGGCACGCGAGATTTGAGTCACCTTGTGCTGCAGGTGAATCCGGTTCGCGATCGGGCGGGCGAGCAGCTCGGGTAATGCTTGCATGCCGTCGGCCGGCAGGCCCGGAACCCCGATCGCGAACATCCGCGTCAGCAGGAGAGCGAAGGCGTTGGATGTGGATCCGGTGTCGTCGAGAAGCACGCCCGCCAGGAAGCGGTCGAGCACGCGGCGGCTGATGCCGTCGACACCGCAGTGATCAAGGGCGTCCCGAAGATTGGTGTCATGGTGCGCCGCGGCCAGAACCCCCGGACGCAGGGCAGGAGCAGCCCATCGAAGCAGGGCCGCCACTTGGTGCGGCGACAGGCCGCCGCGCATCAACATGCGCGGGACTTCGCGTGGCTGCCGCAGCGGATGCACCCACTTCACCCGGTCGTGGTCGCGGCGGACGACAACGCCGGCGTCGAACGGCTGCAGTCGCAGGTCGCGGACCGGCACCGCTCGTCGGAGCGCCGGATACGCGGGATTGAGCACCTGGAAGCCGCGGTCGCAGCGAAAGCCGTCGACCACGTCGGTACGGACGCGGCCGCCCACCCGGTCCTCGGCCTCCCATACCGCCACCTCGTACCCGCGCTCGGCCAGCACAACCGCGCATCGCAACCCCGCAAGACCGGCGCCGATCACCAGTACGTCGCAGTCGCCGACTCCGGGCTGCTCACTCACCGGCGTCTCCGGCCGTCCAGTCCTCCAACACACCACCAGCTTCCCAGCGTGACGGCATTCTCGACGCAGACGTCAGCAATCGGTAATGGCTCTCGACATGGCACCCCTGCCGTTGCTGTGATTCGCTCGGAGCAGCGCTTCGTCAAGGTCTGGCGTCGCGATGCAATGAGCGATCCGGTGCCGAGACGTTGCCTGTCGCAAGAGCGCCGCCATGCGTACCCGTCAAATATGCGGGGTACCCATCGGCCACGACTCGAGGGAGGTCACGGGGTGGATGCCCAAGCGCAGGTTTCGCAGTTGAGTCGCGAACGACGTGAGGCCCTCGCCCGGCGCATCCGGTCTCGGATGTCCCAGGCCGACGGGCCGCCGGTCGATCACGATGTGAGTGTCGTGGGTGGCGGCGCTGCGGCGCTGACCCTGGCTCTGGAACTTCGCCGGGCCCGGCCGACCACGCGGGTCCAGGTCATCGAACCCCACGTCCACCCGGTCCCGGAGATGACCCACACGGTGGGGGAGTCGACCGTCGAGGTGTCGGCTCATTACCTGCGCGACCGCCTCGGCCTCGGCGATCACCTGAGTACCGCACAGATCCGCAAGATGGGGTTGCGGATGTTCTTCTCGGTCGATCGCAACACCGACATCGCCCAACGGATGGAACTCGGCAGCTCGTCGTTCGTGCCGCAGGTGACGTATCAGATCGACCGCGGGCGACTGGAGAACGAACTCAGCCGACGCTGTCTGGCGGAGGGTGTCGAGATCACCCGCGGCCGGGTCAGCGCGGTGGAGCTGAGCGAGGGCGACGGTCCTCACACCATTTCGGTCCAGGACGGTGACTCCACCACCCAGACCACGGCGCGGTGGGTGGTCGACGCATCGGGACGCAACCGATTCCTGCCCCGCCACTTGAATATCCGGCAGGCCAACGCACACGACTGCAATGCCGTATGGTTCCGCGTCGCCACGGAGATCGACGTCGGCCGGTGGAGCGACGACCCCGACTGGCAGGGCCGCCTGGTCGAAGGCGATCGCGCGTTGTCCACCAATCACCTGATGGGCGAAGGCTACTGGGTCTGGCTGATCCGCCTCGCGTCCGGCGCCACCAGCGTCGGCATCGTCGCCGACCCGGCCTACCACCCGTTCGACACCTTCAACACGCTCGCCAAGGCCACCGCCTGGCTGCGCGAACATGAGCCCCAGTGCGCGGCTGTGGTCGACGAGCACGCGAACGACATCCAGGACTTCCGCGTCATGAAGAAGTACAGCCACGGCGCGGCACAGGTTTACGACGGCACCGCCCGCTGGTGTTTGACCGGCGACGCCGGCGTATTCCTCGACCCGCTCTACTCGTCAGGGCTGGATCTCGTCGCGATCGGCAACGGTCTGATCACCGACATGATCACCCGCGAACTCGACGGTGACGATGTCGTCGCGCGCGCGCAGATCAGTGACACCCTCTTCCGCTCGCTCACCGAGATGTGGCTGGCGGTCTACCAAGATCAGTACTCGCTGATGGGTGTGCCGAGTGTGATGTCGGCGAAGATCATCTGGGACGTCGCCTTCTACTGGGGATTCATCGGTCTGTTGTACGTCAACGGCCGGTACGTGAACCTCGCCGATGATCCCGGCTTCGTCCCTCACCTCGACGGGCTCATCGCTCTGAGCAACCGGGTGCAAAAGTTCTTCCGCGAATGGGCCGCAGTCGAATCCGGAACTCCCACGGTGCCGTTCGTCGACCTGTACTCACCGTTGAACTTCATGGTGACCCTGCACAAAGCGATGATGGGCCCGAGCGAGAACTTCGACGAGCAGTTCGACACCAACGCCGACATGCTGCGCCGACTGGCCGGGCAGCTGGTCGAGACGGTCCTCGCCGAGAAGTCGGCGATGTTCGGCGACGACGGGGTCATGCACCAGGTGCAGGAGTGGCAACGGGATCCACTGCTGCACGAGTTGCGCTCCGCCTACCGACGGCAGCAGGAGAGCGATCCCCTCAGCAGCGACTGGATTGTCAGCACCTCGCCAGCCCTTCAGACGAGCTGACCGGTGACCATGCTCAGCGATCACAGTGGCCGCGAACCGCTGGCCATCGTCGGTATCGGCTGCCGCCTGCCCGGCGGGTCCGATTCGGTGGACAATCTGTGGAACCTGCTCTGCAGCGAGACGGACGCGACCTGTGTCGTTCCCGAGTCGCGCTGGAACGCCGATCGCTATCACGACCCCAATCCGGCCAAGGTAGGCAAGATCGTGACCCGTCGTGGCGGGTTCCTCAGCGAGATCGACCAATTCGATCCTCAGTTCTTCGGGATCTCGCCCCGTGAGGCCCATTCCCTCGATCCGCAGCAGCGACTACTCCTCCACGTCGCGTGGGAAGCGCTGGAAGACGGCGGTATCCCCGCCGACAGCCTCGCCGGGGGCGACGTCGGGGTCTTCATCGGCGGCTTCACCCTCGACTATCAACTGCTGCAGAACCAAGGCCTTACCAGCCGCTACCGGTTCAAGGCGCATTCGGCCACCGGCATGATGATGACGATGCTGGCCAACCGGCTCTCCCACGCATTCGATTTCCGCGGGCCCAGCGTGACGGTCGACACGGCCTGCTCGGGTTCGCTTGTCGCCGTACACCTTGCCGCACAGAGTATCTGGAACGGTGAGTGCACTGTCGCGCTGGCCGGCGGGGTGAACATCATGGGCGGCCCCAACACGGCGATCGCGGAGTCCAAGAGCGGATTCCTCAGTCCCGAAGGACGTTCCAAAGCCTTCAGTGATTCCGCCGACGGTTACGCCCGCGGCGAAGGCGGCGCCGTCGTGTTAATCAAACCGCTGCAGCAGGCGCTCGACGACGGTGATGACATCTATGCCCAGATCCTCGGCACCGCCGTGTCGCAGGACGGTCATACCGACGGCATCACCGTGCCGCGGCAGGAGGCTCAGGAAGCCGCCATCAGGATGGCCCTGGCGCGAGCGGGTGTCGCGGCCAACGACATCGGATATGTCGAAGCGCATGGCACCGGAACGCCCGTCGGCGATCCCATCGAGATGCGCGCCCTGGCCAGTGCGCTGACAGCCGACCGACCGCCGGCCGATCCTCTTCTGATCGGGTCGATCAAGACCAACATCGGGCACCTCGAAGCTGGGGCCGGTATCGCCGGGCTGATCAAGGCCGCGTTGGTGGCCAAACACGGATACATTCCGGCCAACCTGCATCTGAACGAGCCCACCCGGCACGTCTCCCTGACGGAACTCAAGATCGACGTGCCCGCGACCGGCCGGCCGTTCCCCGGCGACAAGCGACGGCTCGTCGGCGTCAACTCGTTCGGCTTCGGCGGCACCAATGCGCACGTCGTGCTCGCGGAGCCGCCCGCCCCGGTAGCGCCAACCGCCGAATCGCTTGCACCGCAACTGCCTGCCGTACTTCCGATCTCGGCGCGCAGCGAGGAGGCCCTGGTTGCGGCCGCCGACCGGCTCGCCGGACATCTCGACGCGAACCCGGACCTCACACTGCGGGATCTCCAGTACACGCTGGGCTCGCGCCGTTCACATCTCAACTACCGGCACGTTGTCATCGCCGACAGTAAAGACGATGCACGGCAGCAACTTCGGCTCCTGGCCGATGGCGGCCCGATCTCGGGACGCACCGCGGGTAGCGCGCCCAAGCTCGCCTTCGTCTGTACGGGGATGGGCCCGCAGTGGTGGCGGATGTGCCGGGGACTGCTCGACGTCCTTCCCGCCTTCACCGACAGCATCCTGCGCAGCGATCGCGAGCTTGCGCAGTACACCGGGTGGTCCCTCGTCGACGAGCTGCGACGTGACGAGACAAGCTCGCGGATGACCGAAACCGAGGTGGCGCAGCCGGCCAACTTCGCCGTCCAGATCGCTCTGGCCGACCAGCTGGCGCAGTACGGGATCCGCCCGCACGCCGTAATCGGTCACAGTGCAGGCGAAGTCGCGGCTCACCACCTCGCCGGCCTGCTCACCTTCGAGCAGGCGGTCGAGGTCGTCTACCACCGGAGCCGACTCCAGCAGCGCACCAGCGGGCAGGGCCGGATGCTCGCCGTCGGCACGGACGCCGATTCGCTGATGCGGGTGATGGACCCGCAGTTGCAGGCCGAGTTCGGCAAGCGGATATCGATAGCGGCGATCAACAGCCCGTCAGCGGTCACCGTCGCCGGGGACGCTGACGTCCTCGCCGCAGTGGCTCCGCAGCTGGATGAGCTCGGCATCTTCAACCGGTATCTGACCGGAAAGGTGCCGTACCACACGCATTTCATGGATGCGATCAAAGACGACCTGCTCGGCGCGCTCGACGGAATGTCGTCGAAGGATGCCACCATGCCGCTGTATTCGACAGTAACCGGCGAGCGGTTGGACGGGTATCAGGCCGGCGCCGCGTACTGGTGGCAGAACACGCGGGCGACGGTGCTCTTCGAGCCCGGGATCCGGCGAATGGTGGAGGACGGTTACACCCACTTCGTCGAGTTGGGTCCGCACCCGGCGCTGGCGGCGTCGATCTTGGAAACCGCGGGCCAGCAGAAAGTGTCGGTGACGGCGGTCCAGCGACGCGACCAGGACGATGTTCGTACGCTCCTCAATTGCGTTGGCACGCTGCACTGCAACGGCCACGACGTCGCGTGGGGCGCACTCCAGCACCGCGAGGGTGCCCGCCCGGTGAAGCTGCCGAGCTACCCCTGGCAGACCAAACGCTTCTGGAATGAGACCCGGGAAGCCACCGAAGCCCTGTTCTACAAGCCGGTCCATCCCCTTCTCGGACAGCGGATCAGTGCCCTGCACCCGACCTGGGAAGCGGAACTGAGCACCGTGTTCAATCCGTTCATCGCCGACCATCGGGTGCAGGGAAGTGTGGTCGTGCCGGGAGCGGTCTACGTGGAGATGGCGATGGCGGTGGCGAACGCCGTCTACGGCTCGGACTTCAGTGTCGACAATGTGGTGCTGCATCGTGCGGTGATCCTCGACGAGACCTGCGACCCGATCCTGCGGACCACCCTCAATGAGGACGACGGCACACTGGAATTCGCGTCGTTCACCGCGACGGCAGACGGCGAACCGAAGTGGGCCATCACTGCTACCGCCGAACTCAACGTCCTGCCGCACGCCCCCAAGCCGTTGACTGCGGCAGACAGCGCCGAGCCGGTCGTCTCGATCAGCGGCGCCGACTTCTACCGTCGCACCGAGTCCATCGGATTCGACTACGGCGACGCCTTCCGGACCGTTCGGAAGGTGACCGCGGGCGAGGACTGGGCCGTCGCCGACATCGCCGTACCCGACTCGATCGCCGAGGAGGTGCCGCGATTCCGGTTCCACCCCGCCCTCATCGACGGGGCGTTCCAGGCACTGTTCGGCGCGCCGTTCCTCGGTCAGGAGGCGAACGAGGATCCGTTCCTGCCCACCCGGATTCGGCATTTCGCCGTTTACGGCGCACCTGCGCCGGAAATGACGGTTCACGTCCGCGTGGTGTCGGTGACGAGGTCACACGTCGAGAGCGACATCACGATCACCGACCCGAGCGGTACACCGCTCGCCGTCATCACCGGATTCGTCGTGCAGTCGTTGAGCGAGTCGTCGCGCATGTCGCCCGACCGTATCGACAAGGGAGTCCTGCAGATTCAGTGGGAGCGCCTGGAGGACCAGCCGCCCGGCGAGGAGGGCGGTATCACCGAGCCGACGTCGTGGCTGCTCCTCGGCGACGACACCGGTGTGGGAGCGGCCGTCGCCGAGGAGATGCGTCGCCGGGGCCACCGCGTCCGCGTGGTCGGCCACGATGGCCGAAAGAAACTCGCCGAGAGCGACTTCACTGCGTTGTTCGACGACGACCTCCGCGGGATCGTCGACTGCTGGCCGCTGAACATCACCGAATCCTGTTCCGTCGACGACACACAACAGCTCGGTGTGCTCACCGCGCTGCGGCTCGCGAAAGCGCTTGCCCAACAGGACACTCCGGACCAGGTTCGTCTGCATCTGATCACTGCCAACGCCCAACCCGCACCGGGAACCGAACTCCGCGGTGTCGACCAGGCCGCGATGTGGGGTCTGGGACGCGTCATCGGCCACCAAGAGTTGCCGGAGCACTGGGGCGGACTCATCGACATCGATGCGGCCGACGACCACGCCCAGACCGCGGCCCGTGTCTGCGACCACCTCCTCAACGGGGGGCCCGAAGACCAGATCGCCATCCGCGGCGACGTGACCTACGTGCCGCGTCTGCGGCTGTGTGATCAGCTCACTCGGCCGTTTCCCACCAAACTCAGCCCGGACGCGACCTACGTCGTCACCGGTGGCGCCGGCGCGCTCGGCCGGGTGGTCGCGACGTATCTCGCGGAGCGGGGAGCGCGTCATATCGCGCTGTGGGGCCGCAGCGCCATCCCCCCGAGAGACAGCTGGCCCGGCCTCACTGAAGGGGACGCCCACTACGAGACCGTCAAGACGATCGTCGACATCGAACGCCGCGGTGTGCACGTCACCACGGCGAGCATCGACGTCGCCGATCGTGACCAGGTGGCGGCATGGCTGCGCGACCACGCCCGCGGTGGCGGACAGCGCGTGCGCGGAATCGTCCACGCCGCCGGATCGGTCAAAGACCAACTGCTGGTGAACATCAGCGAAGACGACTTCACCGCGGTGATGGCGCCGAAGGTGACCGGCGCCCGGGTGCTGCACGACGCCCTGAAAGACCACGAACTCGAGTTCTTCGTGATGTTCGGTTCCGCCGGATCGACCATCGCCTCGCCGGGGCAGGGCAACTATGCGGCCGCCAACTGCTTCCTCGACGCATTCGCGCACGATCGCCGGGCGCAGGGTTTGCCGGCACTCACCATTGGCTGGGGCCCGTGGTCGGTGGGGATGGTGGAAGAGCTCAACCTCGAAAAGCTCTACGCTGCGCGGGGCATCGAACTCATCACGCCCGCGGTGGGTGCCCTGATCCTGGACCGGCTCATCAACCAACAACCGGCCGATGTCGTCGCGATCAGTGCCGACTGGGGCCGGGCCCGTCAGGCCGGGCTCGGCAGCCGGCTGCCGATGATGTTCGCCGAACTCGGAACCTCCGAGACCGTGCCCGGCGCGGGCGAATCCGACGGCTCGATACTCATGATGCTCGCGACGACTCCCGAAGCCGACCGCCCCGCTGTCATCGCTGATCAGCTGAGACAGATCGTGGCAGCTGTCTTCGACTGCGCGATAGAGGATTTCGAGCCCGATGACATGCTGGAGGACATCGGCCTGGACTCCATGATGGCGATGGAGTTCCGGGTGCGGATCAACATGGCCTTCTCGATCGACCTGCCGGTGCTCGAGATACTTCGCGGCGTGAGCGTGAACTCACTGGCCGACCGGGTCCTCGCCGAGTTGCACTTCATCCATGGTGACGTCGCCACGTCGAGCACCGAATCGGCACCACCGACCGAGGCACCCGACCTCGACGACGAGCTGGACCAGCTGATGGCCGAGCTGTCCGACACGGAGCTGCAGGAGCTTCTCGCGCAGCTGGAGAATGAGCCCGAATCAGATGCCGGAGAGGCTATTTCATGATGACCGGGCCGGCGGTTCAGGTCGAGGGACTGTCCAAGTCCTATGGGCGGCTGCGGGCGGTTCGCGATCTCGATCTCGAGGTCGGCTACGGCGAGATCTTCGCGATCCTCGGGCCCAACGGGGCGGGCAAGTCGACCACCATCGAGATCTTGGAAGGGCACCGCAAACGCGACTCGGGGCGTGTTCAAGTCCTGGGCGAAGATCCCGCGGATACCGGGCGCAGCTGGCGCGCCAGAATCGGCATCGTCTTGCAGGAGACCAGCGACTTCGGGGTTCTCACAGTGCTCGAAACCGTGCGGATGTTCGCGAAATGCTACGGCGAGGGACAGGCCCGGGTCCCCGAAGAACTGCTCGAGCTTGTCGGCTTGGCGCCCAGTGCCGGTTCGCGGGTCCGGACACTGTCGGGCGGGCAGCGCCGCCGCCTCGACGTCGCACTGGGCATCATCGCCCAACCGGATCTTCTCTTCCTCGACGAGCCGACCACCGGATTCGATCCGGAAGCACGGCGGCAGTTCTGGGACCTCATCAGGCTCCTGGCGAGCGACGGGACGACCATCCTTCTGACGACCCACTATCTGGAAGAGGCTGCCGCACTGGCGGATCGGGTCGCCGTGGTGGCCGGCGGCCGAGTGGCGGCCGTCGATTCCCCGGCGCGGCTGACCGCGCACGTCAACACGGCGGCGACGGTGCAATGGATGGACGGTGACCAGCTGCGCGTGGAGCACACCGACCACCCGACCGAGTTCATCAGGCAACAGTCCGCCGACGGCACCGAACTGGCTCAGCTCACCGTCACCCGGCCCACCCTTGAGGACGCTTACCTGCAACTGATCGGGATGGCGTGATGGCGGTCGACTCAACCCCGCGTAACGGGGCGCAGCCGCGGCATCGGAGCGCCGTACCGGGAGCAGCCCTGCCCTCGGCCGTGCGAATCGGGTTCTCGCGAGTCATCCCTGAACTGAAGATGTTCTACCGACGCCCTGAGCAGGTGGTCCTGACGTTCTCGATGCCGGCGATCATCTGCGTTCTGCTGGGGTCCATCTTCTCCGCGAAAATCCCTGGCACGCAAACCAGTACCGGCGCGGTGATCGCCGCCAGCATGCTGGCCTACGGCATCCTGTCCACGTCGTTCATCAACCTCGGTATCGGTATCGCGGCGGACCGGGAAACCGGGGCTCTTCGGCGGCTGCGCGGGACACCGGCAACCGCATCGTCGTACTTCATCGGCAAGATCATGTTGGTTGCCATCGCCAGCCTCGCCGAGGCGGTCGTGCTCGTGGTGTTGGGGGTGGTGGCTTTTAAGCTTCAACTGCCTACCGACGCATACGCCTGGTTCACGCTGGCATGGGTTTTCGTCCTGGGCATCATCAGCTGCTCGCTGCTCGGCATCCTGGTGAGCAACTTCGCCGGTAACGCCGTGTCCGCAGCGGTGATGACGAACGGGCCGGCCGTCGGTCTGCAGTTCGTGTCGGGGACCTACGTGCCTCTGATGGCGTTGCCCACCTGGATGTTGATCGTCGGGTCCATCTTCCCGGTCAAGTGGATGGCGCAGGGCTTCCGCTCGGTGCTGCTGCCCGCGCAGATGGTCGCCTTCGAGCCGGCCGGCAGCTGGGAGCACGGGCGCATCTTCCTGGTGCTGGCCGCGTGGAGCATCGGCGGTCTGATGGCCTGCCTCTACATCTTCCGATGGTCGGACAAGAGCTGACACCGATGCCGCCCCTGCTGACCATCGCCTACCACTTCTTCCTGCAGATCGCCGTCATCCTGCTGACCTACCGGCTGCTGTGGCCGCTGTTCCGCAGGCTGGCCCAGGTGCAGGTCGTCGCCATCATGGTCGCCGGCTTCCTGCTCGGGCCTTCGGTTTTGGGTTGGATCTGGCCCGCCGCACAGCAGTGGCTCTTTCCCGCCAAGCTGACGATCGGCGCCGAGACGATCGTGCACCCCAACCTGACGGTCATCTATGTCGTCGGCCAGCTCGGCCTCGTCCTGTACATGTTCCTCGTGGGGTCCTCGTTCCAGCTCAGCATCCTGGGAGCCCACTCGCGGCAGGCAGGTGCCACCGCCGCCACCGGCATCGGGATACCCCTGATCCTCGGTGGCGTCCTGGGCTGGGTGATGGTGAGCCTCGGCGGCTACTTCACCGACAAGGTGGCGCACTGGCAGGGCGGCCTTTTCGTGGCGGCTGCGGTGGCCATCACCGCGTTCCCGATGCTGGCGTGGATCGTCTACGACTCCGGGCTACTCAAGACCCGGCTGGGGACCATGGCGTTGTCCTGCGCCGCAATCGACGACGCCTGCTCCTGGATACTGCTGGCGACGGTGGTCGCGACAGCGAAAGGTCATGTGTCCGGTGCGATCCTGGCCGTCGGGGGTGGAATCGCCTACCTGCTGTTGATGCTCTACGTGGGCCGGCCACTGCTGCGTCGGTTGGAGACCTGGACACCTCCGCGGTCCGACGTCGAACGCACCGGCGGGCTGCCGATCGCGCACACGAGCATCGTGCTCCTCGTGGTGCTCACCGCGAGCTGGTTCACCGATATGGTCGGAATCTATTCCGTCTTCGGCGCTTTCGTGGCGGGCGTGGTGATGCCCCGCGGCGCGTTTCTGGATGCGATCCGCGAGCGGTTCGAGCCACTGGTCGCCTACCTCCTGCTTCCCGCGTTCTTCATCTATTCGGGACTCAACACTCAGCTGACATTGATCTTCGACTCGTCGACTCTGCTGATGGCGGGCATCGTCCTGGTTGTGTCGTTCGCCGCCAAGTTCGGTGCCGTCGGTCTGGCGGCGCGCTGGCAGGGCATGAGTTGGTACGAGGCGGGCTCGATGGGAGCGCTGGCCAACGCCCGCGGTCTGATGGAGCTCATCCTGCTGAACATCGGTCTCGAAGCGGGACTGATCTCCGGCAAGCTCTACACGATTCTGGCGGTCATGACGATCATCACCACGTTCGTCGCCACACCGTTGCAGCGTCTGTTCGAACGCCGCCTGGCCAGGTCCGGCGCGAAATTCGGGCCGGAGGGGGAGGAACCCTACGGCGAGGAGCCGGCCGCCGCGTGATCTCGGGGGTCGGCTGCGAGAAGCTCAGCCAGCTTGGTGTTGGCCGCCCGCAGCTGACCCGAGATGGCATCGAATACCCGCTGACGAACGCGCGGGCGTTCCATCACCGGTGCCATCATGGCGCGGATCGCGTTGAGCCGTGAGGAGTGCAACCACTCCATGAGCTCGGGTTCGGCGAACCAGTTGATCTGATTGCGGTGCTCGATCACGCTCATGGTCAGCCAGTCCAGCGGTGTGCCGGGCAGGTGAATCGGTTCGCACAACGCGTTTTTGGTGGCGTCATCGTCATAACTGAGCTCCACGTGGGCGATGAACGCGGCGCTGAAGATCTGTTGGCAGGCTCGTACACATTGTGGGGTGAGCGTGGGCCCGGTGAAGATGGTGCTGGTCGGCCCGAGGCCTAAACCCTCAGCGGCGCAGTCGATCCACAGCGTCGACCCATCGGCGGCAAGCTCACCACCGTCCAACGTGGCCCGCTGAGCACCGATCTGGCGGACATGGCCCATCCGCACGACGTCGCTGATGCGGCGAAGCTGCTCGGCCTCAGCCTGGGTGACGGTCGCACACCGATACATCGTCGGCTCGACGTCGGCGTGCAGGCGCAGCAGCGACCCGCAGTGCTCGAGGCGAGCGAACAAGTCGTCGATGGTGTCGGCGGTTGCGATGGCGTCCAGGCGGGCACCGAACGCCGTCTTGACGCGGTCGGCGAACTCCGGTCCCGGCTGTACGTTGGCCCGATCGAGCAACCACGAGTCCCGAGGGACGATCCACGTCACCCGGTCGGGGCTGATTCCGTTGCGCAACAACCACAGACAGCTGTCTATGCCGGTCTTGCCACCGCCGATGACCACAAAGCGGTCATGGCCGGGGGCGCTGCCGGGCAGCGTATTCGGCGGTATGCACTTGGCGCCGGCTTCGACGAAGAAGTTCGGTGGCCGCATGGACGGCACGATCACCTTGGAATGGGAGGTGTCGACGACACGGCGGCCTACGTCGACGGCGACCCGATGGCCGGCTGCTGTGGTGAAGGTGCGATCGCCGTGATACTCGCTCAGCGGGAAGTGCCGGACGCGTCCGCCGTCCGTAAAGTTCCGCATCACCGCGTCGTAATAGGACCGGATCTCGTCGACGCCGGCCAGTTCGTACAGCCCGGCATTATCACCGCTGTCTTCGATCCGGCCCGTGCCGAGATCGCGAGAGTTCACGCCGTAGTAGGCGGCAGGCTGGTGCAACCGCACAAAGGGGTAAGCCGAAGTCCAATGGCCGCCAGGGGATTCGAACCGGTCGACGATCACCACCGAGGAGTCGCTCTCGGTTGCGATCGTATCGGCAAAGGCCATTCCGACCGCACCCGAACCGACGACGAGATAGTCCGCATACAGCGCCTGCGCAGCGCTCACGTCGTGTCACCATACGTGCCGCGGGCGGCGCGGCGTGTGTCGCCGGCGGATAACCGGCCGAGCGCCCGCAGGAAGGTTCTGCGCTCATCGGCGCTGAGTTCGCTCAGCCAGTGCTCCTCGCCGCGCTGGATCTCATCCTGGACCGCATTCTTCAGCGCACGGCCGGCATCGGTGATGGCGAGAAGCCGAACCCGGCGGTCGTCGGGATCAGGGGTGCGCTCGATCAGCCCACGTTCCTGTAGTTCATCGAGGTCGCGGATGATGCGTGTCTTGTCGGCGCCTATCGCCGCCGCCAGTGCGGCCTGGGTCCGGACCGACGAGCCGTCGAGTGCCACCAGAACCACGTATCCCCACATCGAGATGCCGTGTGCAGCGAGCACCGGCTCTTCTGCCGCGATCAACTCGCGAAGCAGAGGAGCGATCATCGCCGCGAGATCGGGGCGCCGAGATCTGTCCGCCACGCAGCCAGCTTAGGCATTGCCTTATAGTAAGCGGGCGCATACGATAAGCATATGATTACTGTTGAGCACCGGAGCGCCATCCTCCGTTCGGTGGCGGTCGTGGACACTGTCCAGCCCGCCGACCTTGACCGGCCGACACCCTGTGCGGGCTGGGACCTGTCCGACCTTCTGGCGCACATGGCGGTTCAGCACCGCGGATTCGCCGCGGCCGCGCGCGGCCATGGTGCCGACCTCGACCACTGGCGGGCCGAGTCTGTCGTTGCCGAGGTGCGCCGCGATCCCGCTCGTACCTACGCCGAGGCGGCCGACGACGTTCTCGACGCGTTCTCGGCAGACGGAGTCGATGACGCGTCGTTCGCCCTCCCTGAATTCGGCGACAACGCAGTCTTCCCCGGCTCGGTGGCCATGGGCTTCCATTTCGTGGACTACGTCGTCCACGGCTGGGATGTCGCCGCGTCGCTCGGGGTGAACTATGAACTGCCGACCGACATCCTCGCTGCTGCAATGCCTTTGGTGCTCGCCATACCGGCGGGCGAGATCCGGCTTCTCGATGCGGTGCCGTTCGGTCCGGCGATCGATCCGGTCGACGGCGCCGGCGACCTGGATCGGATACTGCACCATCTCGGCCGTAGGCCTCACTTCAGAAGCCGCGAAGCTTCCGCAACCATGTACCCAGAGGCGAGTGCCGTAGCGGCCACGTCACGACCGACTCGATGAGCCTCAGGGCACTCTCCGGCAAGGACTGCGGCACTCGGGCGGGATCCATCAGGTCGTTCTCCGCGAAGGGACTCGCGTCGGCGGCCACCATCGTGTCGGTGAGCGCCCTAAGCGATCGCCCGGTGCCTCGTAGCGCCTCGACAGTCGCCAGAAATGAGCCGCGGCAAGCCATCTCGTTGCGGAAAGTATCGGCCGACACACCGAGGTGCTCGGCTACGAGCGTGTTTCGAACGCGGAGGATCTCTTCCTCGACCGGCCCGGCGTTCCCACGCGTGGGCAGGGATTCGATCGCGATATCGCATTCGCTGTCGAACCCCAACGATCTGTTGTTGAAGTTCGACGAGCCGATGCGGAGTAATCGACCATCAATCACAAGGACTTTCGAGTGCACGTAGACCGACACCCCCTGTCCTGCCACCGGCCAGTACACACACAGCCGACCGTGCTCGTCGGCCGTCTTGAGCATCCGGAAGAGTCGCTCGCGGGCACTGTCCATCGATTCTTGTTCCAAGCGGCTTTCTGAGCTGCGCGGGAGAATCATCACGACTTCTGGTCCGTCAGGCTCACGAAGTCGGGCAGCGATCGCTCCAGCGATACTGCGCGACGCGAAGTACTGGTTCTCCAGGTAGATGACATCGCGCGCGGCGGCGATAGCCGCTAGATCGAGCGCCTCGACTTCCCGGACCTCGCTGCGGCCCGGCAGCCGGGGAAGCGTGCGTGCCACCCCGACCTCGACTCTGCGCAGACCGGGGATGAGCCCATCGGGCCACGCCGGCGCCGATGACTCCACTGGCGGCAAGGGCTGTCCGGTCGCCGCCTCCCACCGGTCCCGGGCCTGTTCGGCAAGTACACCCGCCGCAGTGCCGTCCATCGCGGCCATCACCTCGTGGCGGGGGCCGTAGGCGCCGCCAAGGCCGGTCCGGCGGCGGTCGGCGGGCAGGTGCTCGGAGGTGTCCCACCGCCCCAGCGTCAGATCCAAGCCGCCGCAGAACGCCACTGCATCGTCGATGACCACGATCTTCTGATGGTGCACCGCGCCGGTGGGGTGCGCACCGTCGACGGCGAAATGCAAACGCGCCGAAGTGAATTGGTTGAGAACACTGACCGGGGTGACACCGAACCAGAACCCGTCGAACGCGGGAAGGAGGCGAAGGTTGGACTTCAGTAGGTACACGTTGAGTCCGCGCCGGCGCTCGAGCAGCCAATGCAGGAAGGGGCCGAGGTGGTTAGGCCCGTCCAGAGTCTTCTCGCCCCGCTCGAAAGCTGTCCGGTAGTCAAGGTCCCAGCCGACGACAACTATCCGGTGTTGGGCACGCAACAAGGCGTCCTTCAGGTGCCGCAGGTAGTCCGCGCCGTCGATGATGGCGGCAAAGCGATCGGCTTCCGCCGAACGCCAACACGTGTCGCCGGGCACCAGCAGCGACTTCTCACCAGCCGGTTCGACGGGGCTCACGGACTTTCTCCTGTTCTGGGATGCGCGGCGTACTCCAGCGCACATCTCGTGCAATCTTCCCTCATACCCACTCCGTCGGGCTGGCCCGTAAGAAACTTGTCATGGTGGTGATCGCCGATGGTGACGGGCGTCTCCCGATCTCGTGTCGCCCCTCGTCACGGCGAATCCGGCCACAGCGCAGAGCGTTTCGGCGGGCCGGCGTGAGTGACCCTGGACAGCAAATCGGTTAAACTGGCTGCCGCGACCCCGATTTCGGGTGTTGGCGGACGAGGGAGCAGTACCCGCCTAGGACAAGACTGACTCGCAGGAGGAGTCTCGTCGTGGCATGGGTGATTCTGGTGCTCTCCGGAATTCTGGAAGCCGTCTGGGCGGTAGCGCTGGGGGAGTCACGCGGTCTGCGCCGCAGGGTGCCGACGGTGGTGTTCGTCCTCGCGCTCATCGGCAGCATGATCGGCTTGGCGCTGGCGATGGGCACCGTGCCGACCGGCACCGCCTACGCGGTCTGGGTCGGCATCGGCGCGTCCCTGACCGTGCTCTGGGCGATGGTCCGACACCAGGAGGCCGCGACCATGGCACGTCTGTCGATGCTCGCGCTGCTGGTCGGTTCAGTCGTCGGACTCAAGGTGGTGAGCTAGCCATGGCGTGGGCAGTCCTGCTTGTCAGCGCCTTACTCGAGGCGGTCTGGGCCACCGCGCTCGGCAAGTCCGGTAATTTCACCGATCCGCGGGCCACCGCGGTATTCGTGGTGGCGCTCGTGTTCAGCATGCTCGGCCTGGCGTCGGCGACGAAAACCATTGCGATCGGTACTGCCTATGCCATCTGGACCGGCCTGGGAGCGGCGCTGACGGTCGGCTTCGCGATCGTCACCGGCGACGAATCGGTGAGCGTCGCGAAGGTGGTGTGTCTTGCTGGCGTCATCGTGGCTGTGGTGGGGCTCAAGGTGCTGCCGGGACATTCTGGAGCCGGCCGCGGGTTGGTACGTGTGACGCGTCCCACAGCCGGGGTACCCCGGCGACATGACCAACACTGATTCGCGCCCTGACGCCGTCCGCCAGCAAGCGCAGCGACACGCTGACCAGGCCCGACGCAAGATGGCGCAGCGGCGGGCCGAGAGCGAGGACGGCGGCGTCAGCGGCTGGCTCAACCAGCGCACCGGGCAGTGGGATCTGGGTGGGCAGGACGAGACGACGATGCAGCGCCAGAAGTATCTGTGGAACTTCTTGGTGGATCACTGGTTCCGGATGGAGTTCGACGGCTGGGAGAACCTGCCCGAGCCGCCTGTGTTGCTGGTCGGAATCCACTCCGGCGCCCCCTTCGTCTGGGACGCCTGGACGGTCGGGGTGCAGTGGTGGCGCCGGTTCGGGCAGGAGCGCACTCTGCACGGCACGGCCCACGATGCGCTGATGGCGATGCCGGTGATCGGCCGGTACTTCCGGGCGATGGGGGTGTTGCCGGCCGCGCCTGATTCGATGGCTACGGCGCTGGCCGAGGGCCACGACGTGGCGGTCTGGCCGGGCGGCGAGGTGGACTCGCTGCGGCCGTGGACCGAGCGTGACGTCGCGAATTTGGCGGGCCGCACCGGATTCGTGCGGATGGCGATCAAGGCGGGAGTGCCGATCGTGCCGATCGCGACCGTCGGGGGAGCCGATGCGATGCCGGTGCTCATCCGCGGCGACGGGCTCTCGCGCGCGTTGCGACTGGATAAGATGCTGCGACTCAGGGTTTTTCCGCTCGCAGTGTCGCTTCCGTGGGGTATCGCGCCTGCGGCCTTGCCACAGCTTCCGCTGCCCGCGAAGATCCGGACCCGGCTGATGCCGGCGGTGGAGGTGGACCACGATCCGTCCCGCGCCGAGGACGACGATTACGTCGAGCAGAAGTATCGCGAGGTGCAGGACAGCATCCAGAGCGGCATGGACGCACTGGCCCGCAAACGGGCGCTGCCGCTGTTCGGCTGAGTTTCCCGACGAGGGGACTTCGAATGTTCGCCCGGGGGATACCGAACGAACCAGTTCGTTTGTTATGGTGTGCCGAGGAACCACGATTAGTGCGAGCGTGGTGCAACGTCGACTTCGTGAGGAGACGCCATGACACCGTTGGCTGACATCGACCAGATCACCAACCCGCCGCGACGGGTGCAGAGGTTGCGGCCGGTAGTCGATTCCGTGCTCGATGGTCTCGAGCCGGTGATCAATCTTTACCGGCCCTACGTCGACGGACTCGAGAATCTCCCCCGCGACGGCCGATTCCTGCTGGTGGGCAACCACACTCAGGGATCCGGCGAAGTTGTGCTCATCCCGTATTTCGTGCGTCGCGAGATCGGAACCAGGGTCCGACCCCTGGCCGTATCAACGATTCGCTACACACCTGGCCTCCTTGGGGACGCCCTCGCTGCCTATGGCGCCGTGGTCGGCCACCCGGACACCGCCCGAGAGTTGATGCGTAACAACGAAACCATCTTGGTGTTTCCCGGTGGGGGTCGCGAGATGTCGAAATTCAAGGGTGAAGAGCACACGCTGCTCTGGAACGGACGAGCCGGCTTCGCGCGGGTGTCGGTGGAGAGTGACTACCCCATCGTTCCGGTTGCCCTGGTCGGCGGCGATGACGTCTACAAGAGCGTATTCACGCGTGACAGCGTGGTGGGCAGGTTCAGTACCTCGGTCATGAAGCGGGTGACCGGTAAACCGGACATGGGCTTGCCCGTGACGCGGGGGATCGGCCCCACGATGGTGCCGCGCCCGCAGCGCATGTACCTACGTTTCGGCCCACCCATCGACACGACGAAACCGCCTCGGCGGAACCACGACTCGTGGGTGTCGGACGTGAAGGCACGCACCCAGGAAGCGCTCGAACAATCGCTGGCCGAGCTGCTCGACATCCGACGCAATGATCCGTACCGCCAACTGAATCCCTTCGCGTGGCGCAACGCGACGCTTCCTGACGCCGGCTAGATCGGAGTCGGTCAGGAGTGCTGTTCGATGTAGGCGTCGGCATCCTTGTCACGAGTGTCGATCCCGTCGATCGACTCGCGCTCGGCGTAGAACTGCAGCCACCTCATCCCCAGCTCGTGGCGCAGCTCCAAGCTCGCGCTCTTGATGAAGTCCGGCATGGCCTCGCGCTCCTCCTCGTCGAGGTGCTCACCGTTCTCCTTGCGCGCTGTGAACACAGCCGCGAACCACTCCGTCGTACCCGGCTCGTGCCTGCGTGACTCACGCACCGCATCACGGATCGCGTTGTGGTCGGTGATGGCGTCTTCGGTCTCGTCTCGGGGGTCGCCCTCCGGGTTGCCCGGATCATCGTCGCCACCATGCTTGAGCAGGGCCGGATAGAAGACGGTCTCCTCGGCGTCGGCATGGGCGTCGAGCCGGGCGCTCAGCGTCGTCCAGATGGCTGCCAGCTCGTCGTGGGACGCGGCATCGTCGAGCCGGAAGAACTGGCGTCGCAGCCAGTCGTGATCGGCGTAGATGAGGTCGATGATGTCGGACATGGGCAACAATTGCCCCTCGCGACGCCGATCGAAACGTTCGCTACCGGCCCGCGCCGGCGGCGGCCACCTTCCGGGTCAGGTAGTCGATCTGAATGTGAATGGCGTACAGCACCATTGCGGGCAGCACGATGAACGGGATGTTCTCGCCGATGAATTTGAACCACAGTCCGAAGGCGCCTTGCCCGATGTCTCGAAAGCCGGCGCCGACCTCGGAGATGAAGTAGACGGCGGTGCTGCTCATCAGCACCGCGATACCGGCGAAGGCCACCCACAGGGACCGGATCCGCTTCTCGATCGGAAGCGATTGGCGGACCAGCCGGGCCCACATGGTGATGACGACGACGCCCGTGATCACCCCGACCACTTCGAGGGCGAAGGTCCACGGGTTACCGCTGGCGTAGCGGGTGTCGGCGAGGCCGTACTGCCACCACAGCCACTTGATGCCTGGATCGTTCGTGGGAGTCCACCACCCCAGCGGATGGCCGATCAGGAACACCAACTCGTAGCAGATCTGGCTGAATGCGGTGTAGGGCAAGTAGAACAGCGTGAGTTCGGCGGCCTTCTCCTCCCGCAGACGAACCTCGCCGGGCGCATCCCACAGCAGCACGAGGGGAATCAGGATCGCCGGAATGCCGAACAGGAGATTGGCGACCACGTCGGAGGTGAAGGTCGGCTCGATCACCCCGATCCCGACGCCGATCGTCATCCCTACGAAGACCAGCCCGGTGAACAGCGCGGTGGCTACGTAGATCCGGACCCGGTGCGGCGCCCACGGACTGACCAGGTTCGGCTCGCGCTCAACAACATTGGTCATAGGGTGTCCTCATCGCCGATGATGGGGTCGCGTGCTGGAATTAATCCCGAACGGGAAAATATCACGCTTCGATGGTGTGCGGAACCGAAAGGCACGGTGTGCAGGAGTCAGCGGCGCCCCGACAGCGCGGGCGACCACGACAGATCACCCGCGAACGCATTGTGTCCGCAGCCCGTTCGTTGGCGTTCGATGAGCTGACCATGCAGGCCGTGGCCGACGTCCTGGGCGTGGACCCCAAAGCCCTCAACTATCACGTGGGCGATCGGGAAGCGCTGCGCGAGCTGGTTGCCGTCGATGCGTTCGCCGTGGAGCTGAGCCGCATCGACGTGTCCGCCGCCGGCGACTGGCGGGACGTCCTGCGCCGCTACGCCACGGCTCTTCGTGACGCCACGGTCACACTCGGCGAACTCGTCACCTATTTTCGTCTGCCCGCCAGCGGTATCGGAGCACTCGAACCCGTCGAGCGCGTTCTGCAGGGCCTCGTCGACGCCGGCTTCTCCGTCTCGGAGGCCGGCCACATCCTTCGCTTGGTCAGCGAGCTGGGCCATGCCGCGGGGCGGGAAGCGGTGTTTCTGTCCAGGAGCCGAGAGCACCCGTACGTCGCGGATGTGGCGGCTGCGCTGAACACCACTGCTGCAGATGACTTTCCACTGCTGCGCCAAGTGGTAACCGTCCGCGACGCCGCACCTGACGACGGACAGCAGCTGGACTTCAACCTCGACGTGCTCATCACCGGATTGGCGGCGAAGCTGTCCCAGCGGTGATCGTTCCCGAGGTTCGTCCGACCCGACAGTGGCAATGTGGTCGGTATGGAATTCGGCATCTCGACCTTCGTCAATGACGACACCATCGACACTGTCTCGCTTGCCCGCGCGATCGAAGAGCGGGGCTTTCATGCACTCGCCGTCGCCGAGCACACGCACATCCCCGCCAGCCGGGAATCCCCGTACCCGCAGGGCGGCGACCTGCCGTCGGTCTACTACCGGACCCTGGATCCGTTCGTCACGCTCGCCGCGGCCGCGGCCGTCACCTCCAGCATCGAGCTGATCACCGGGATCGCCCTGCTCATCCAGCGCGACCCCATCACCACCGCAAAGGAGGCCGCCAGCATCGACCTCATCTCCGGCGGTCGGTTCGTGTTCGGGGTCGGGGCGGGTTGGAACCTCGAGGAGATGCGCGACCACGGCACCGACCCGAAGACGCGCGGCTCGCTGTTGGACGAACGCATCGAAGCCATCAAGGCGCTGTGGACCGACGAACCGGCCGAGTATCACGGCAAGTTCGTCGACTTCGAGCCCTCGTACGCACGGCCGAAGCCGGTCCAGAAACCGCATCCGCCAATCGTGATCGGGGGCGACTCGGACGCGACGGTCAAGCGAATCATCCGCCACCAGGCGGGCTGGATCTCCAATCCGCTGCCCGTCGAACGGCTGACCAAGCGCATCGAACAGATCCGGTCGGGTGCCGGTCACGACGTGCCCCTGACGACGTTCGGCACGCCGATCAAGCCCGACTACTGGCAGGCGCTCGACGACCTGGGGTTCCGCCAGGCGAATCTTCTTCTCCCGACGAAGTCGCGCGACGACTCGCTCCGACTGCTCGACGACTACGCCCAGAAGGTTGCCCAGTACCGGGGCTAGCTCGTCTGTGATCCGCTGTTGTGGAGTCCGGTCCGGTACCGTACGGTCAATCTAGTTGATAAGCCCCCTTCGGGAACGTTGTACCGTCCGCGCCTGTCGCCGCTCATGAAAGGGTCACGGATGCAGCGGGTTTCGCTCGGCCGGCGGCTCAGCCAACGCTGGATGCTGCTGGTTGCGGTCGTGGTCGTCGCGGTGGCCGGTTTTGCTGTGTATCGGCTGCACGGCATCTTCGCCTCTCACGACGTCACCTCCACACCCAGCGGGGCGGGCAACGACATCGTCCCGTTCAACCCCAAGCACGTGGTGCTGGAGGTCTTCGGCCCGCCTGGCACCGTCGCGACCATCACCTACCTGGACGTCAACGCGCAGCCACAACGCGCGGACGCCGTCACGCTGCCATGGGCGTATGACACCACCACCACCCAGCCCGCGGTCTTCGTCAACGTCTCCGCTCAAGGTGACAGCGACTCGATCGGCTGCCGCATCAAGATCGATGATGTCGTCAAAGACGAGCGAACTGTGAACACGCTGAACGCCTTCACGTATTGCCTGGACAAGTCGGGATGACCCACCGGATTCCCGACTTCATCCGCCGGTATTCGGTTCTCATCGCAGTGTTCTGGCTGGGCCTTGCGGTGATGACCAATGTCTTCGTCCCCCAGCTCGAGACCGTCGCCGAGTCCCACAACGTCTCACTGAGCCCCCAGGATTCGCCGTCGCTGCTGGCCGCCAAACGCATCGGCAAGGTCTTCGGCGAATTCGACTCCGACAGTTCGGCGATGATCGTCCTGGAAGGCGACCAGCCGCTCGGCGCCGAAGCCCATCACTACTACGACGGCCTGATCAAGAAGCTGCAGCAGGACACCAAGCACGTTCAGCACATCCAGGACTTCTGGGGTGATCCGCTGACCGCCGCCGGCTCACAGAGCGCCGACGGCAAGGCTGCGCTGGTTCAGCTGTATCTGGCCGGTAACCAGGGTGAGTCCCTAGCCAATGAGTCGGTCGACTCGGTGCGCAACATCGTCAACAACACCCCGCCGCCAGCGGGCCTCAAGGCCTACGTCACCGGTGCCGCGCCTCTGGTGACCGACCAGTTCGAGGTGGGCAGGCACGGCACATTGAAGACCACGCTGATCACCATCGGGGTGATCGCGGTGATGCTGTTCTTCCTGTACCGACGGCTCACCACGGTCTTCTTCGTGATCTTCACGGTGATGATCGAGCTGACCGCGTCCCGCGGGTCGGTGGCCGTGCTCGCGAACGCCGGGATCATCCAACTGTCGACGTATTCGACAAACCTGTTGACGCTGTTGGTGATCGCCGCCGGAACCGACTATGCGATCTTCCTCCTCGGCCGCTTCCATGAAGCCCGCTACGCCGGGCAGGACCGAGTCTCGGCCTACAACTCGATGTACCACGGCACCGCCCACATCATCCTGGGATCAGGCCTGACGATCGCCGGCGCAGTGCTGTGCCTGACCTTCACCCGGCTGCCGTACTTCAACAGCCTGGGCGTTCCCGCCGGCATCGGCGTGCTCGTCGCCGTGGTCGCGGCGCTGACCCTGGCCCCGGCGCTGTTGGTCATCGGCCGCCATTTCGGCCTGTTCGAGCCCGCCCGCCCGATGCGCACCCAGGGCTGGCGGCGCATCGGCACCGCGATCGTGCGCTGGCCCGGCCCCGTGCTGGTGGTGACGGTTGCGATCGCGCTGATCGGTCTGATCGCACTGCCCGCCTACAAGACCAGCTACGACGCCCGCGGCTACATGCCGGCCAGTGCGCCGGCGAACGTCGGATACACCGCCGCCGAACGCCACTTCACGCAGGCCCGCCTCAATCCCGAGCTGCTGATGATCGAGACCGACCACGATCTGCGCAACTCCACCGACATGATCCTGTTGGAACGCGTCGCCAAGGCCGTCTTCCACACCGAGGGCATCGCCCAGGTGCAGTCGATCACCCGCCCCCTCGGTACACCTCTGGACCACACGTCGATCCCGTTCCAGATCAGCGCCGGAAGTGCCTCGCAGATCAACAATCTGCCGTTCCAACAGGCCCGCGGCGATGACCTGCTCAAGCAGGTGGACGTGATCAACAACTCGATCGACATCCTGCGCCAGCAGTACGCGCTGCAGCAGCAGACCAGCGCGGTCACCGACGAACAGACCAAGGCATTCCAGGACACCGTCGCCACCGCCCAGGACCTACGCAACAAGATCGCCAATTTCGACGACTTCTTCCGCCCGTTGCGCAGCTACTTCTATTGGGAGCCACACTGTTACGACATCCCGGTCTGCGCCGCGCTGCGGTCGCTGTTCGACGCACTGGATGGCATTGACGCGCTCACCGATCAGCTGGGCAACGTCGCAGGCAGCATCGCCAAACTCGATGCGCTGCAACCCAAGCTGCTGGCTCTGATTCCGCCGCAGATCGCAAGCCAGCAGACCAACCGTGATCTCACGCTGACCAACTACGCCACCACCTCGGGGATCAACGACCAGTCGCAAGCGGCACTGCAGAATTCGACCGCACTGGGCCAGGCGTACGACGCGTCCAAGACCGACGACTCTTTCTACTTGCCACCGGAAGCGTTCACCAATCCCGAGTTCGTGCGCGGTATGAAGCTGTTCATGTCGCCGGACGGCAAAGCCGCGCGGATGATCATCACCCACGACGGCGATCCCGCTACGCCGGAAGGCATTTCGCACATCGACGGGATCCGGCACGCTGCGCAGGAAGCCGTCAAAGGCACGCCGCTGGCCGGCTCGAAGATCTATCTGGCGGGCACGGCCGCCACCTACAAGGACATCCAGGACGGTGCCGAGTACGACCTCATGATCGCCGGGATCGCGGCGCTGAGCCTGATCCTGCTCGTGATGATGTTCATCACCCGCAGCATCGTCGCCGCATTCGTGATCGTCGGCACCGTGGCGTTGTCACTGGGTGCCTCATTCGGCCTGTCCGTGCTGATCTGGCAGGACATCTTCGGCATCCATCTGTTCTGGATCGTGCTGGCGCTGGCCATCATTCTGCTGTTGGCGGTGGGATCGGACTACAACCTGTTACTCATCTCCCGGTTCAAGGAGGAGATTCACGCCGGCCTGAACACCGGCATCATCCGGGCGATGGCCGGGTCGGGCGCGGTGGTGACCGCGGCCGGCCTGGTGTTCGCCGCGACGATGGCGTCGTTCATCTTCGCCGACTTGCGGATCCTCGGTCAGATCGGGACGACGATCGCGCTGGGCCTGCTGTTCGACACGCTGATTGTGCGGTCCTTCATGACGCCCGCGGTCGCGGCGCTACTCGGCCGATGGTTCTGGTGGCCGCTGAAGGTCCGTCCCCGCCCGGCCAGCCAGATGCTGCAGCCCTACGGCACCCGCCAGTCAGTCCGCCAGTTGCTGCTGTGGGAGGACGACGATCCTGCCGCGAAAGCGCCGAACTGACGAAAGTCAGACGCTGCCAACGGAAGTGAGCTGATCGGTGTCGTCGTTCTCCGACACCGGGATATCCCGAAGCTTGCTCTTCATCCCGGCGACCCGGCGCAACTGTGCGGCGATGTTCATCGACGTGAGCATCGGGATGCCCCCGATGAACGTCCGAAACGACGGGTTGCCGCCGTCGAGGTGCAGCATGAACAGGCAGCCGACCACGTAGAAGAACCCAATGGTGAACAGCGCCGCGGGAATGGCATATGCCAGCGGTGAACGAGCGTCGGCGACCAACTCGTTGGCGTAGTCGAATTCGTCCTGCGACAGCGGTTCCCGCTTGCGCACCTTGGCCAGCACCCGTTTGTGGGCGCCGACCTGGTCGCCCATCGGATGGGACGTTCGGCGCTCCAGCCGGGCGATGTAGACGAATACGCAAGTGGCGAAAACGATCTCCAGCACAGCGGCAAGAATCGTCAGGTCACCCCAGGGCCCAAGGTTCACGTAGACGCTCCTCTTCTGCACGCGCGAATACCACAGAAACGTTACCCGATCTAACTAAGGGATGGCACTCGGGCGCCGGACTAACCGCCCGCGGCGCGAGCCCGGTCTCGGCGGCGCTTGTTGTACATGGCCTGGTCGGCATGCTCCAGGACGCCATCGATCGAACGGCCGTCACCGGTGCGGTGGGCAGCGAAGCCGATGGTCAGCCGCGCGGGCACCTGTTTGCCTTCGGCGACTGTCACTGGCGTGCTCTCCAACTGGTCGGTGATCCGATCAGCCAGACGGGCGAGCTCCCAGTCATTGACGGAATCGGTGATCACCAGGAATTCGTCACCACCCCACCGAGCCACCGTGTCGTCATCGTCCACCGCCGCTCGAAGGCGGGCGGCGACCTCGACGAGGAGTCGGTCTCCCGCACGGTGGCCGTATTGGTCATTGACGTTCTTGAAGCGCTCGATGTCGCAGAACAGGATGCCGTAACCCCGCCCGCTGACGTCGAATTGTTCGAGCCGGCTCCAGCCGGCGGAACGGTTGGCGACCCCGGTGAGGGGATCGGTGGTGGCCTGCCGAGCCAAGTCGGCCTCGCGGATGCGATCGGCCGTCACGTCCACGATCTGCGAGACGAAATAGCGCGGTTGATCCCGTGGCGCATTCACGACGACGACGGTCAGCGCGCCCCACACGAGGCGTCCGTCGGCGGCGATATAGCGTTTGTCGATGCGATAGGAACGCCGCCGTCCTTCCAGGCATTCGGTGAGAAGCGCAACATCGGCATCGAGATCATCGGGGTGGGTGATCTCCTGAAAGGTCAGTTCGGCCAATTCGCGTTTGGTGTAACCAAGCATGTTCCGCAACGCGCGGTTGGTGCGCAGAAATGTTCCGTCCAAGCCGACGACAGCCATACCGATCGGTGAATGAGCGAGCGCAAGTTCGAATCGCCGCTCTCCCAAGAGGTCCACGGCCGTCGGCAACAGGTCGGTCGACGCCGCGGCCGCCGCAGGTGGGAATCCGTGCACGAGAGGACGCGGTCGGCTGAGATAGTAGCCCTGTGCCGAACTGATGCCCACCGAGTGAACGGCATCGAGTTCACCTTGTGTCTCAACGCCTTCGGCGATCACCGTCGCGCCCATCTGGCCGGCGAGTTCGGCGATGGCGTGCGCCAGCCGCCGCCGGGCGTCGTCGACGTCGATGTGACGGGTGATCGATTGATCGATCTTGACGAACTCCGGACTCAACTCCAGTACGTGGGAGAAGGAGGAGAAGCCGGCACCGACGTCGTCGACCGCGACCCGGACGCCTCGGGCGCGGCAGGGCTCCAGTGCGTCATCAAGCGCGCCGTAATCCAGGACAGCGTCATGTTCGGTGAGCTCCAGGACAATTCGCGACGGATCGACATCTGCCAGTATCTGAGCCCACGGAGCGACCAGCGCCGCGGACGGGGAGATGTTCACCGCGACGTACACGTCCTCGGGCAGTTGCGGCAGCATCGAGATGACGCGCGCCACGATCGCGGTCTCCAATTCGATCCCCAAGCCAAGCAGTGCCGCCTGGGCGAGAAATCCGTCCGGACGAAACGGCTCACGCGGGAAGCGGGCAAGCGCCTCCACGCCCACCACCTTGCCGGTCGCCACGTCGTGGACCGATTGGAACACTACTTCGAAGTCGCGCTGATACACCACGCGTCGTATCGACGCGCGCTGCGCGGCGGTGGTGTCTCGACCGGTGTCCGGGGATTCGATCAGCGTGCCGATGAGTTCGGCGATCTGCTTGACGATGCGCAGGTCGACATCGGCCAGATACGGCTTGGCCTCGCGGCTCACCGCGCACACCATGCCGACCGTCCCGCCGCTCCGGTTGAGCACCGGCACACCGACGTAGGCGCCCAGCCCGAATTCTTCGGTGATCGGCAGGCCTGCGGTGGTCTGGTTGGCGCTGGTATCGGGGATGACTCCGGGCAGTCGCCCGTCGATCACGCGCACACAATACGAATCGAACAGGGATGCACGGTCACCCGACAAAAGCCCCATCGAGTCGGCGTCGCCGTCGAGTACCTCGAAAACCTGCACGCCGTCCCGAAAGGAAGACAGCCACGCCGTCTCCAGGCCGAGTCGGTTCCGCAGCAGACCCAGCAACGTTCTGACCAGGTCGACGGGAAGCTCCGCCCGGTTCTCTACGAGCGGCTCGTCGACCCCGTCGAACCCCATAGCCACCAGTAGACCGCACCACCTGTGAATCTGCACTGGAATGCCACCGTCGGTAAGACTGTTCGCCGAGGCGTCATATTGCGACGTAGAGACGGCGATAGAGGCGCGCGGCCGCCGCCGGCTGGGCGACTCGCATTTGGGCGCGGCCGGGTGGTGTTGCTGGCGGCCGCCGGGATCACCGGACTGACGTGTGAGCCGGCTGTTCGGGCGGCGAAGTTCACGACTCGTCATGCCGCGAAACATGAGTCCGCTGCGGGGTTCCGGATCAATCTGTCGTCCAGTCCATCCGATGTGCACGCTTACCGGACGCGGCGGCGATGCGGTCGATAATCTGCACTTTGCGTTTGCGCGGTCTCGTGTGAACGTAACCCGCACCGCACCGAGAGAACGGAACGCAGTGAGACTGCTCATCGGATACCAGGCCACCCCTGGCGGCGCCGACGCGTTGGCCCTGGGCGTGCGGTTGGCCAGGACACTCGGCGCCGAGCTGGAGATCTGCTCGGTGCTGCCAGTTCCCATTCCCCTTGACTCCGAATACCAGAGCGAACTGGCCACCCAGGCGACGCAGTGGCTGCGGGATGCCCAGAAGTCGGTGCCGGACGACGTCACCGCGCACATCCACGTCAGCTTCCACGAATCCTTCGCCGAGGGCATCAGCCGAGAAGCCGAGCGGCTGGAGGTGGCCGCGATCGTGGTCGGCGGATCGGGTGGCTTTGCCGCCGGATTCTCGCTGGGCTCGGTGGTCAACGAGCTGTTGCACTCGGCTCCGGTGCCGGTGGCCGTTGCTCCGCGCGGTACCCGGCACTCCGACGTCGAACGTGTCCGCAGCATCACCTGCGGGGTCGGCACCCGGCCGGGCGCCGAGCATTTGCTCGACCTCGCGGTGCGCGTCAGCACTGCCGCGGGAGTTCCGTTGCGGCTGGTGTCACTGGTCGCACTCGACCACTACGGCTCACGAAGCAAAGTCAGCGCCGACGTGACGCGCCAACAGGCGCTCGACCACGCCGCGGCAATTCTGGCGGCCGCCGAGTCGTCGCTGCCCAACGGGTTTCCGGTCACCGTGGTGGTCGCCGACGGCGCCACGGTCGAGGCGGCGGTGGAGAAGCTCGACTGGCGCGACGGCGATCTCATCATCGTCGGCTCCAGCCGGCTGGCTCAACCGCGACGGCTCTTCCTCGGCTCGACGGCGGCGAAGATGATGCGGGTCCTGCATGTGCCCCTCGTCGTCGTTCCCGGCCCCGACACCGCCACCGACCACTAGGAAGGCAAAGAACTTGTCGCAAAACGCATCTCCGCCGAAATCGCACCTCTCGAGGTCGCTCGGGTTGTGGGCCGTCGTCGGTCTGGGGTTGGGCTACATGACACCCATGACGGTGTTCGACACCTTCGGGATCGTCTCAGGCGAGACGAACGGGGTGGTACCGCTCGCCTACATCGTGGCTTTGGTCGCGATGGTGTTCACGGCGATCAGCTACGGCCGGATGACCCGGGTCTACCCATCGGCGGGTTCGGCCTACACCTACGCCTCGGAGACCATCCACCCGAACTTCGGCTTCGTGGTCGGATGGTCCTCGCTGCTGGACTATCTGCTGCTTCCAATGGTGAACGCGGTCATCGCCCGCATCTACTTCGAGTCGTTCTTTCCCTCGGCGCCGTCGTGGGTCTTCGTGCTGGTGTACGTCGCCTCCATCACCGCGCTGAATTACCTGAGTATGAAAGGAACCTCGCGCGTCAACGGAATTCTGGTGGTGTTCCAGGTCGTCCTCATCGGCGCCTTCCTGGTCTTGGCGGCCATGGCGCTGAGCAAGGGCGTCGGCGCGGGAACGATCTTCACCCTCGATCCGCTTGTCCACGAGGGCGTCCAGATGCAGGCTGTCGTCGCCGGCGCGACCGTCGTCTGCTTCTCGTTCATCGGCTTCGATGCGATCACCATGTACTCCGAGGAAGCGAAATCGCCGGACATCGTGCCACGGGCAATTGTGTTGGCATTGCTCATCGGCGGTGCGATCTTCTTCGCTGCAGCATGGTTCAGCCAGTCGGTGTTCCCGACCCTCGACGGGTTCGAGGTCACTGATGACACGCTGCCCGAGATGGCGCTCAAGGTCGGCGGCATGTTGTTCAAGGTGTTCTTCGTATCAGCCGCGCTTGCCGCGGTCGTGGCGTCGAGCCTCGCGTCGCATGCCAGTGTCGCGCGGATGATCTACGTGATGGGCCGCAACGGCCGGGGACGGTTCGGGCGGTTCCTGTCCTACATTCACCCGCGGTTCCTGACGCCTGCCCACGCCGTCATCATCGTCGGCGTCGTGTCACTGCTCGCGGTGAAATTCACCCTGGAGTTCGCCTCGTCGATGATCAACTTCGGCGCGCTCATCGCATTCACCGTGGTGAACCTGACGATCATCGTCCTGTTCGCGTTCCGCCTGAAGCGACGGCGTACCCCGAAAGAGATCGCCACCAACATCGTGCTGCCGGCGATCGGCATGGCGCTGACCGGGGCGCTGTGGGTCAACCTGCATTTCGATGCGCTGCTCTACGGCGGCATCTGGCTGGCGATCGGGATCGTGGTCCTGGTCTACCTGACCAAGGGTTTCCGTGACCAGCTGACGATGCGGATCGAAGACGAGACCCTGACCGAGGAAGGTACGCCGGTACCGGATTTCAAGCACTAGTCGACGGGGCGCGCCGCGGGGGCATGGTCGCAGTCCCGAAATTTGCTGAATTTACCGATTGCCGTCTGCTCCGGGCCTGCCCGGCGGCACACTTGTGGAACGAATTGTTGTTCATGAAAAGAGTCCGGGGGTGAACGTTCGAGTGGTTGTGCCGGACCTCGCGCGGGAGGGAACATTGATCCTGTGCTGATGGATGGCGCGGCGGGGGGCCCACGACAACCGAGAGCAAGCAGACGGTGTTGGTGGTCGACGACGATGCCCGTCTGCGGGACCTGCTGTGCACTGTGCTGACACCGCTGGACTGTGAGCTTGTCCAGGCTGGTTCAGGCGAAGAGGCGCTCACCGCGCTGCTGCAGCGCAAAGTAGCCGTGATCGTCCTGGACATCAACATGCCCGGGATGGGCGGATTCGAGACGGCACAGCTCATCCGCGAAGCCGACGAGTTGGCGTCGACCCCGATCATTTTCCTCACCGGCCAGGCGGACGACGGAGATCCGGATCGGGGCTATGACCTGGGCGCTGTCGACTTTCTACTCAAGCCGGTGTCCGCAGCGGTCCTGTACGCCAAGGTGAAAGCTTTGCTGGAGCTGGATCGCTCATTCGCCAGATTGCGGATGGAGGCCGCGGAGCTGCATGACCAACAACTTCAGATTGCCCGCGCCGCAGAGAGCCGGCAGCGCGACGAGCTGGCCCTCGCCCGACGGCGGGCGAGGTTGGCGACCATCTTCACCGAAGGCAGTCTCGATCTGGCTGCGCTGGAGAAGACCATCGTCACCGAGCTGAGCCGGATTTTCTCCGCCGAGTGCCTACTGCGTGTCGCGGTCGCCGACAACGATTGGCACGACACGTTTTCGGATCCGGAGGCAGATCGAACACCGGAAGCGGTTCAGCCGTGGCTTGCCGCGCAACTGGCCGGCGCCGTCCGGGGCGTCACGCCCCACGCGGCGGTCTTGGCCGAGGAGTTGATGGCCCGAGGTGAGCGTGTCGGCTTCCTCTGTGTCGGCCGAACCGATGGCCCTGACTTCTCGGAAGTCGAGGCGGCGTTGTTCCGCGGCGTCTCGGCGGCGGCCGCACTCGCGATCTCCAACGCCACCCTCTACCGCGTCCAGGCCGAGTACGCCGCCGTCATGCAAGCCACCGCCGACGCGATCCTCGCCGTGGACGTCTCGGGTGTCATCCGCAGCTGCAACAAAGCCGCAACGGCCTTGTTCAGCGGGCACGCCGACACGCTGATCGGCAGGTCTATCGTCGAGCTCGCCACCGATGCTCACCAGGACCGGCTGCGCGAGCAGCTGGACCTCACGCTGGCGACACACCGGGAAGTGTCGATGGAGATGACGTTCGCGGCCGGCAGCCGTCGTCCCGTCGACGTCTTGATCACGCTGTCGCCGATCGGCGAATCCGTCGATCTACACGTCGCGGTTGTGGTTCATGACTTGACCGAGATCAAACAAGCTCAGATGGTGATCAGCCATCTGGCGAGCCACGACCCGCTGACCGACCTGGCCAATCGACGGCAACTCAACGAACGGCTCGCAGAGCTCTCCGGCCGGCGCGACGGGAAACTCGCGGCACTGCTGTACATGGACGTCAATAGGTTCAAGGCGGTCAACGACACCTACGGCCACGACACCGGCGACGAACTGCTGGTGGAACTTGCCCGGCGACTTCGAGCCGCGGTACGCGATGACGACACCCTGGTCTGTCGAGTCGGCGGGGACGAATTCATCATCCTGATCGAGGGCGTGCCCTCTCCCGAGGCTGCCGCATCGGCGGGCACCAGGATCCTAGAGCGTGTGCAGTCGAAGTTGGTGCACTGCAAAAACGCAACGCTGCGCCCGTCGCTCAGCATGGGTATCGCCTGCTTCGGGGTCAGCGCTCACACACCCGAGGAATTGCTGACCCAGGCTGACATGGCCATGTTCGAGGCCAAGAAGGATCGAGCGGCCGTAGGCATGCTTTATACCGACCAGATCGGGTCGCGGCACCACGGAAAGGCGCATCTGAGAGCGGAGGTGTCCGGCGCTATCGTTCGGTCTGAACTCCGGGTGGCCTACCAACCGATTGTCAACGCCGCCAACAGATCTCTATTCGGTCTTGAGGCCCTAGTTCGCTGGCGAGTCAGCGAAGAAGACATGCCGGCACGGGACATCATCGCGTTGGCTGAGAGTGCCGGACAGATCGGTCCGCTGGGTCGGTGGATCGTGACACGCAGCTTGGAGGACTACGCGTCTCTGGAGCGGGAAGACCTGAAACTGCACGTGAATCTGTCGCCGGTTCAGGTACTCGACGGCAGCTTCCTCGACCACTTGATCGGGGCACAGCGCGACGCCGAAATCGCTGCGGAAAACATCTGCCTGGAACTCACCGAGCGGACCTTCAACGGCGACCTCGCCCAGGTGCAGCCGGTCTTGTACCGGGCGAGAGACGCCGGGTTCCGCTTGGCGATACAGGATTTCGGTGTAGAACACGCGAGCCTGGCCAATCTGCTGCATGTTCCGGTCGACTGGCTGAAAATTGATCGCTCGTTCGTCGCCGAAGTCCACCGGAACGAACGAGTGCAGCGAATTGTTCGCAGCCAGATCGCCCTGGCCGCGTGCATGGAGGTCGACCTTATCGCTTCAGGCGTCGAGAACAAGGCCCAAGCCGAGTGGCTTCTGGACGCGGGATGTTCTCTGCAGCAGGGCTTCTTGTATTCCTATCCCGTCGAAGCGAGCGAACTGGCCGCGAACGTCGAAGGGTGGGAATCAGATAGGGCAGACCCGGGTCCGGACTCGACGAAGTCTGCCCTCACCGACATCTCTCGCACGGGAAAGTGACAGTGAATGACCGGAACTGAGCGGGTGTCCAGGATGTCGCTTCGGCAGCTGATCTGGGCGTGCGTGGGCATGATCACCGTCATCTTCGTCGTTGCCATGTCGATCTTTCTTGCCGCGCGCTTCGCGGTGGCGGGTTCGGTCCATCAACTCAGCGGCAGGATGTTGCCCGCCCAGGACCATGTTGCCGCTTTGAGTAGGGCGTATGTGGATCAGGAGACCGGCCAACGCGGGTTCCTGCTCACTGCCAGTCCTGCACTTCTGGATCCGTACACTCAGGGCAAAGCCGAGGCGGATCGGCTTGTCGGGCAGCTTCGCACCGAGCTCGCAGGTGATCCCGAGGGAAGCCAGTTGCTCGCCGCTGTGGTCGCTGCCGCATCTGCGTGGTCCAGTCAATCGGCGGAGCCGCAGATCGCCGCCCGTCGTGCGGGTCCGATACCGCCGGATCAACTCGAGTCGATGACGCAGTCGGGTAAGCGACTGTTCGACGTGCTGCGTACGGATCTGTCTGCGCTGCAGGCCCGATCCAATCAAATGATCGACGCGCAGTTGGATCGGGTGAATAACGCGCAGTTGATCGCAAATGTGGCCCAAGGCATAGCGTCCGCGCTGCTGCTTGTCGTCGTGGTCGCCACGATCTGGCTGTCGCGCCGACTGCTGACCCGCCCGGTCAGCACCGTGCTGGGTGACGTGACCGCGGTCGCCGACGGTGCCTACGATCAGCCGATCCGCAGCCTCGGCCCGCGTGAGGTAGCTGTGCTCGCCGGTGCGGCGGAAACGATGCGCAACAATTTGCACGTCGCCAATGAGCGCCTTGCGCAACAGTCCGCCTTGGATGAAAAGGCGCGTCGTGCCAAAGAGATTCAAGCGCAAGTGCTGACCGAGGTACAGGCCGCCGCCGACCTGGCGACGGCTGGGTCGATAATCGTCTCGCGCGTCGCACAAGCGCTCGACGCCAAACACGGAGCTCTTTACCTGCGGCACTCCACCGATGACCGGTTCTCCCTCATCGCCTCGTATGCGTTCCACCGTCGCAAAGACCTACCCAACTCCTTCGGGTTGGGCGACGGCCTGATCGGCCAATGCGCACTGGAAGGCAACCGGATCGAAGTGACGGGTGCGCCGGGGGATTACGTCGAGATCGTCTCAGGTTTGGGCAAAACCGAGCCGGTGTCGCTGATTCTGACGCCCATCAAGTTCGAGTCCGAGGTGCACGGCGTGCTCGAGCTGGCGTCCCTGCGGTTGTTCACCGACGACGACATCGAGCTCTTGGACAGCATCACCCTCGGAGCCGGAGTCGCCCTCAACGCCATCGAATCGGCGCAGCGGACCGCTGAGTTGCTGCGTCTGTCGCAGGCGCAGACCGAAGAACTGCAAGCCCAGGAAGAAGAACTGCGGACGGCGAACGAGCAGCTGACCCAACGCGAGGACCAGCTGTCGGCGCAGAACGCCGAATTGGAGGAGACAACCGAGGAATTGCGTTCGCAGCAGGAGGAGCTCAAGGCGAGTTCGGAACGGCTGGAGACCCAGGCACAGTCTCTGGAGGCCAAAAACGAAGAGCTGCATCGGCTCAGCCAGACCCTCGAAGCGAAAGCAGAGGAACTGGCCGTCTCGTCCCGGTACAAGTCGGAGTTCCTGGCGAACATGTCGCATGAACTGCGCACACCGCTGAACAGCATCCTGATCCTCGCCGGTCTCCTCGCTGACTCCGACGATCCGCTCACCGACAAACAGCAGGAGTTCGCCGAAACGATTCAACAGTCCGGCAAGGACCTGTTGAACCTCATCGACGAGGTGCTCGACCTCGCGAAGGTCGAATCCGGGTCGCTGCGCCTCGAGCGCGAGGTAATCGTGGTGAGCGATCTCGTCGCCTTCCTCGAGCGCACATTCCGGCCGATAGCGGAGAACAAGGGCGTGGACTTCCGGGTCGTCGTGAGTGGCTCTGCCCCAGCACAACTCACCAGTGACTACACCCGGGTGAAACAGATCGCGAAGAATCTGGTCGCCAATGCGATCAAGTTCACCGACGAGGGATCGGTGACGGTGGCGCTGTCGGCGGCAGGTGACAAGGATGGCAACCCGGGCACGGGTTATCTGACATTGGCTGTGACCGACACCGGGATCGGCATCGACGAGAACGATCATCACCTGATCTTCGAGTCATTCCAGCAGGCGGCCCGGGGCACCACCCGGCAGTACGGCGGCACCGGACTGGGGCTGGCGATCAGCCGGGAACTGGCCCGCAACCTCGGCGGTGAGATCACGCTTCGCAGCGCGCTGGGAGAGGGGTCCACGTTCACCTGTCAGCTGCCCGTGGCAGGTCCGCAGGGGACCGGCTCCGCACCGCCCCCGAGCTCCGCACAGGCGTCGAGCAGTCCGGTGGCAGAACCGGTTCCAACGCAAGTGGCCGGGAACGGAGCCGGGCCGGCGGTAGAGGACGCATCGTCGCAGCAACTCGACGGCGCGTTCGCGCGCATCGGTGCGGTGGACATTTCGGACATCGATTGGCCGCGCGGAACAAAGCCGGTCCTGCTGGTGGTCGAGGACGACCCCACGTTCGCGGGGTTGTTGGTCGAACTGGCCACGGAGGCCGGTTTCGACGCGGTCGTCACCGCCAGCGGGCGAACGGCTCTGGCACTGGCCAAGGAACGCCAACCCGCCGCGATCACCTTGGATATCGGCCTGCCGGATATGGCCGGCTGGGTGGTCCTCGACGTGCTCAAACATGACCTCGCCACGCGCCACATTCCGGTCAATGTCATCTCTGGTTCCAATGACGACGGCCGCGGTCGGCGGATGGGTGCCATTCACACGTTGAACAAGCCCGCCGACGTCGCCGACCTCCGTTCGATGTTCGGTGCGGTCGCCGAGTTCCTCAAGCCGGGACCGCGACACGTGCTGGTCGCCGAGGACGACGCCAGCCAGCGTCAGGTCGTCAAGCACATGATCGAGAGCGACGACATCGCGATCACGTGTGTCGGTACCGGTCAGCAGGTGCTGGCCGAACTGGCCGGCCCGACGTCCTACGACTGCCTCGTTCTCGATCTCGGGCTGCCCGACATGGATGGCATCGACCTCATCGAGCGGGTCAAGGACCAGCTCAAGCAGAAGCACTTGCCGGTCATCGTGCACACCGGCCGGGAATTGACGATGGCCGAGACGCAGCGCCTCGAAGTGCTTGCCTCCGCGATCGTGTTGAAGAACGCGAAGTCGCCCGAGCGGCTGCTGGACGAAACGGCGCTGTTCCTGCATCGCGTGGCCAACGACATGCCCGACTCGGCGCGTGAAATCCTGTCGAACCCCAAGCGGATTGACGAAAGCCTGAAGGGCAACACCGTCTTGCTCGTGGACGACGATGTCCGCAACGTCTTCTCCCTGGGCAGCGCGCTGAAGCGATACGGCATCACGGTGATTCCCGCGCGCAACGGGCAAGAAGGTCTCGACAGTCTCGCCGCCCACCCCGAGGTGGGCCTGGTGCTGATGGACATCATGATGCCCGTCATGGACGGTTACGAGGCGATGCGCCGGATTCGTGCTGAATCACGTTGGCGCAGTTTGCCTATCGTCGCGCTGACCGCAAAGGCAATGAAAGGCGACCGCCAGAAGTGCCTGGATGCGGGTGCTTCGGACTACGTCACCAAACCGGTTGACATGGACCAACTCACGTCGGTGTTGAGGGTCTGGCTCGGAAGTCGGTTACGTGGCCAGCAGGGGGCGGCATGCACCAATGACTGATCCTGCGAAGAATGACCCGGCTCGGTCCAAGGAATTGTTGGCGATCGAGGCGGAAGCGTTCTTCTACACGGTATTCGAGTTCCTCGGCTACGACTTCCGGCATTACACGGATGCGTCGCGCAACAGGCGGCTGATGGCGTTCGTCGACCGTCATTCGCTGGGCAGCATCTCCACAGCGCAGGATCGGGTCCTGCGCGATCCGAGCCTGCTGGCCTCGTTTCTGTCGACGATGACGGTCAACGTGACCGAGATGTTCCGGGATCCCATGGTGTTCGCCAAGATCCGCACGGAGCTGCTGCCGAGGCTGGCCACCTATCCCCGGATCCGGATCTGGGTGGCGGGGTGCGCGACGGGGGAGGAGGCGTACTCCGTGGCCATCATGCTGGATGAGGCGGGTCTGCTGGATCGGTCCACCATCTATGCCACCGACATCGACAGCGAATCGCTTCGTGTCGCCGCATCGGCGATCTACCCCGCCGACACGATGGTGGGCGCGACCCGCAACTACCAGGCCAGCGGGGGCGAAAGGCCTTTCTCAGACTGGTATGTCGCCAAGTACGACAGATCCATTCTCAGCCCCACCCTGCGGTCGCGACTGGAGTTCTTCTCCCATAACCTGGCCACCGACAGCACATTCGGCGAATTCCATCTGATCCTGTGCAGAAATGTCTTTATCTATTTCGAGGAGACGCTGCAACGCAGGGCCGAGCGCATGTTCTGGGAAAGCCTGGCTCCCTTCGGAAACCTCGTCATCGGTCCACGCGAAGGCCTCACCGTCGACGGCATGCGGTTGTTCAAGGCGCAGGACCGCCGGCTGGGGATCTACGCCAAGAGTCAGAACCAGCGTGCCCGGCCCTGACGTCGTCGTCATCGGCGGCAGCGCCGGCGGCATCAAGGCGTTGCGCGGAATCTTCGAGACTCTCGGCGACGCCCGCAACATCGTGGTGTTCGTGGTGTTGCATCGCGCGCCTCAGTACGCGGGACTCGACCGGGTCCTCCAGGGCTACACCGCAATCCCGATTCGTGAACCGACCACCAGTCCCTGGGCGTGTTCCCCGGGGGAAGTGACGTTGGGCCCGGCCGGCTACCACCTGCTGGTGGGCAACGACCGGCACCCGTCGACCGAACCGGCGAGCCCGGTCGAGCAGTACGAGACAGGCCCCGGTGTGCGTGCCCACCTGACCTTGGATGCGCCGGTCCTGCACTCGCGGCCCTCACTTGACGCGTTATTCTCCAGCGCGGCGCAACTGGTCAATTCGGTTACGGCCGTACTGCTTTCGTGCGCCAGCGACGACGGGGCCCGGGGCTGCGAAGATGTGAAGGCCGGCGGGGGCCGTGTTGTTCTCCAGGATCCGGACACGTGCGAGGCGGCCGTCGCCGTCAATGCCGCTCTGCGCCGGGTGGATCCGGATCACGTGGCGGATCCACCGGGCATCGGGCGATGGCTTTCCGGAATAGGCGGGCGACACCGCCTCAGCTGAACCGCACGTTCATCGTCGCCAGACCGAAGATCTTCTTACCCGTCGACTTCGCGCCGATGAGCACGACACCGGAGCGGGTTTCGGGATCGAGCGATTTGACCTTGCCGCTGAATTCGATGTCGGCACCCTCTTTGGCCGAGACGACCGCGGGTTGCGACAGCCGCACTGCGAAGCGGGTGACCGCTCCCGGGTCGCCCGACCAGACCGAGTGGTATCCGGCGCCCAGGCCCATGGTTAGCATGCCGTGAGCGATCACGTCGGGCAGACCCGCCAGCTTGGCGATGTCCTCATCCCAGTGGATGGGGTTGGCGTCGCCGGCCACCCCGGCGTAGTTCACCAGATCGCCTCGTGACACCCGCGTGTGGTGGGCGGGGAGCTCTTCGCCGACCGTCAGGTCGTCGAACGACCGCGTCCCCGGTGCGCGGGTCAGCCCGCCGTTCGAGATCCGGATCTCGCCGTCGGGGCGCAGCTCCTTCTCGTAATCGGCGTCGTTTCCACCGATGTCGAGGATGTTCATGTCGTGCATCATCGCGTTCTGGACCGCGATCTTCACGCCCGCGTCGATGTCCTCCGCGGTCACGCCGACGACGGTGGTGTGCAGGGTGTGCACCCGTTCGCCGTGAGTGTCGGTGAACGTGTTGGTGACGGTGATGAAGTCTCGTCCCGCGGTCCGGCGCACCGACGTCAGCTCGACGTCGATCACGAGTTCGTCGCCGGCGACGATCGGGCGGTGCTGCTCGAAGACCTCTTCGGTCTGCAGATAGGTGTCGTAGCCGACGACGATCGACTCGAACATCCGGCGATTGCACTGCATTCCCGGTGCCGAGGTGAAGGTCAGCGGTGCGATGACGTCTGAATAGCCCAGCTCGGCTGCCGCGGCGACGTCCCAGTGGGCAGGGTGATAGTCCTGCACCGCGCGGGCGTATTCGCGGAGCTTCTCCCGGCCGACGAGGTAGGTGCCGGCCATCCGGTAGTAGTGGCCGACCCGCGCTTCAAGCGGCGACGTTTCTGCTGGTGCGGTCATAGATTGCTCAACTTTTCTATCGGCTTGTTCACTGAAGCCGACCACAGCACCCTAACGCGCAGAGAACATAGCGTGACACGCCGATACGATTCGGCTGTCAAGGAGAACCGAGCGCACGGCGGTTGGGGTGAGCAATGAAGGGAGCGCCCGCGGCCTGCCCCTATTGCGGGGCTGACCTCGACGCAGGTGGCACCTGCGCGCGTTGCGGCGGCGTGCTGACGCCTACCTCTCCGACGGGCTGGCGGCCGGATCCCACGGCCCGCTACGAAGGCCGGTATTACTCGGCCGGGCGCGCCACCAACCGGGTACGCAACGGCAAGTCCGAGTCGAATGACCCCGTCGGCGGGCAGATGTTGCCGTCGTACGTGGAGGTGCCGGTGGCTCGATCGAGCATCCGGTTGACCTGGTTGGCCACCGGGGTCACGACCGCGGTCCTCGTGATGGTCGCCGGCGTGGTCGCGGGCCTGCTCTGGGCGCGGCACCGGCCCTCGCCGCCGCCCGAGGTCGACTATGTGCAGGCCTTGCAGACCGCGGGGCTGTTCGATCAGTTCAATTCCGAGGCCAATGCCGTCGCTCATGGGCACGAGGTGTGCAATCAACTCGAGCACGGCGGGCAACAGCAGGGTCTGCTGGCGGACAAGATCGCCGTCGACGTGTTCTGCCCGCAATTCAACAAGGGCTTCCGCATTCTCGAATCTGCCAAGATCTCAGGGGTTTTCGTCCTGACCGACAGCCTCGGTACCGGATCTATCGTCGTCGACGGCGGCGCCTGCCACGGTACGGACGGCTACGCCGATGTCGGTCGCACCACCCCAGTGACCGTCAAGAACAGCAAGGGCGACGTTCTCACCACCACTTCACTGGGCGCCGGCACTGGCGACAGCGCGAACTGCACGTTCTCGTTCACGTTCTCCATCGACGAGGGCCAGGACCGCTACGTCGTATCCATCGGCCGGCGAGGCGATTTCAGCTACAGCTTCGAACAGCTGCGCAGCCATGGACTACAAATCCACCTCGGTCACTAGTCCGGTGCGATGGAGTTGCGACAGCTGCGCTACTTCGTCGCGGTGGTCGAGGAGCTGAATTTCACTCGTGCCGCCGCGCGGCTGCGAATTGCGGGACCGTCGTTGTCGCACCAGATCAAAGCCCTCGAACGGGACCTCAAGCTCACATTGTTCGACCGAAACCGCCTGGCACATCTGTAACCGACTATGGTCGCCGAGGCGCAGCTAGCGATGTTGTCTGTCCGATATCCGGTTGAGCCATTCACTGAGCAGTTGTTGTTCTGCGAGAGTCAAAGGTACGTCGCTGCCGTCTCGGAGAGCTTCACGCAAGGCGGCGGCCCGCGCAGAGGTCGCCGACCGTCCCCGCCTGAGTCCTGTACTGGCCACGATGTTCGACAAGGCTGCTTTGCAGGCAATCTCGGACAGGTCGGGATCTCGATCGGCTATGGGTACCTGCAGTTGGGTCAGCACGAAGCCCACACCGCAAGAGTGGAACAGTGCGGTTGCGCGCTCGACGCTCATTCGCAACTTGCCGTGCGCGGCAACACGGGCAACGGCATCCTGCAGTACGGAAACGGTGGCCGCCGCAGCCGTGGCCACCGAGTCGCCCTGACGCGGGTGCCCGTAGATCCAGCCGAAACAATCGGGTTGGGCAAACCCGAACGCGACAAAGAGATCCCACAGTCGCGCCAGGTCGGCGACCGGATCTTCGGAATGCTTCAGCAGGGCTCGCTTCTTGGTGAGATAGCCCTGAAGGATGTGCAACGTCGCCGCTTCCAGTAGCCCGTTCTTATCGCCGAAGCGGCGGTACAGAATGGGCGGCTGGGTGCCGGCGGCCGCGGCGACGGCACGGGTGGACACGGCATCGACTCCGCCTTCGCGGAGCAATTCGGCCGCCGCGTCGAGTAGACGCTCGGACGTGGATGTTGCTGCTGAGCTCGGCGCCATAGTAACGACGTTAACACCGCCAGTTATCAGCGGATCTGTTATCGGTGATATCGGAAATAATGTTCCGCTGGAAACGCGGTGTAGCGTGTCTGGGGTATCGATGGAAACACCGAAGCGATATCACCGGACACACCCAGGAGGAACAACTCATGTCGTCTGCATCAAAAGCCCACGATTACATCGTTGTTGGCGGCGGCACCGCCGGTACTGTCATCGCCTCTCGACTGTCGGCGGATGAGAACACCCGCGTGCTGGTGCTGGAAGCAGGTGCCTCGACGCCCCCGCCAGCGAGTGCCAATCCGCCGGAGTGGCCGACGCTGCTGCACACGACGGCGAACTGGGGAGGACTGATGACCCGGCAAGCCGCGACGGGAACGACTCCGTTGATCGGGCGCGGTCGCGTGCTCGGAGGTTCCTCGGCCATCAACGGAATGCTGTTCGCCCGTGGATACCGCGATAGCTACGCGGACTGGGCGAGCGCAGGGGCCAAGAGTTGGGCCTATGAGGACCTGCTGCCGTTCTTCAAGCGCAGCGAAACCGCCGCTCACGGAGACCCGGCGTATCGGGGCACCGACGGGCCCATCGTGGTGGCCCCGTCCGACCCGCCCAACGACGTTCTTGCGGCAGTGCTCGACGGGGCGGTGCAGCGCGGCTATCGGCGCGCGGCCGACGTCAGCAGTGGCATGGAGCTGGGATTCGGTCCGGTGGATCTGACCATTGTCGCGGGAAGACGACACAGCGCTGCCGACGGTTACCTCGTCGATGCGAGCCGGCGCAGCAACCTCGACATCGTGGCGGATGCGTTGGTGCACAAAGTGATCGTGCGAGATGGGCGTGCCGTGGCAGTGGAGTACAGCGCCGCCGGCAACACCGTCGTGGCCCATGCGGGAGAGGTGATCGTGTCGGCAGGGGCCATCGGCTCTCCGCAGCTGCTGATGTTGTCGGGGATCGGACCGGCGGCGCATCTGCGCGGCATCGGCATCGACGTGATCTCGGACCTGCCGGGTGTCGGCGCGAATCTGCAGGACCATCCGCTCACCGGCATCATCTACCGCGGCGCCCGACCGATCCCGGCCGGCGTCCGCAATCACGGTGAAGTCATGGGACTGATCCGTTCCGACAACGCGGGTCCGGCTCCCGATATTCAGCTGCTCTTCGTCGACACCGCTGCCGTCACCGGGGTGGACATTCCCAACAGCTACCTGATCGGCGTCTCGGCGATGCAGCCCCACAGCCGCGGAAGCGTCCGACTCGCCGGGGTTGCGCCCGACCTCTTGCCTCTCGTGGACCCGAACTACTTCGGCGACGACCGTGACATGGCCACGATGCTCGAAGGGTTCCGCGTCGCCCGCGATATCGGAACTGCACCGGCTCTGGATACGTGGCGTGCCGAGGAAGTCGCCCCCGGTCCCGATGCCAGCGACGAGCAGGCACTGCGGGAGTTCATCAAGGCGTCGGTGTCGTCCTACTTCCACCCCGTGGGCACCTGCGCCATCGGGGATACGACACAGTCGGTGGTCGACAGTGACCTACGCGTCCACGGGATCAGCGGACTGCGGGTGGCCGACGCGTCGGTGATGCCGACACTGCCGTCGAACAACACCCTGGCCACGGTCTACGCGATCGCCGAACGCGCCGCCGAGCTCATCCGGCACGGCTGACGACCCCGATCGGCTCGGCCCGACGCTGAGACCGGGGTGAGCCGATGTCTCCGTGTGCGGTGGTGCTACGCGCTGCGCCGTCCGCAGCTGTGAGACCTCGACCCCAGGACTGCAACGTAGGCGGGAGGCTGCCGGACCGCGAACGTACGGTGCACAACCTCCTGACCGAAATGCGCGGAGGCTGGGTCTAGCGGAATTAACTCAGCTCGCTCTAGTGTTGTCGGCAGAAAGACATCGGCCAAGGGAGAACTTCAATGACACAGCAGACCACCGCACTGGTAACGGGTGCGAACCGCGGATTGGGACGGAAGTTCGCCGCCGAACTGCTCTCGCGGGGAGTCAAGGTGTACGCCGCGGCCCGCAGGCCCGAAACGATCGACCTGGCTGGTGTGGTGCCGGTCCAACTCGACATCACCGACCCGGAGTCGGTCCGCCGGGCGGCCGCGATCGCCGAGGACGTGACAGTCCTGATCAACAACGCCGGCGTCTCAACGGAGTCCAACCTGCTCACCGGATCGATCGACGACATCCGGCTGGAGATGGAAGCGCATTACTTCGGCACACTCAACGTCATCCGCGAGTTCGTCCCGGTCATCGAGAAGAACGGCGGCGGCTCCGTCCTGAACGTTCTGTCCGTGCTGTCCTGGTATCACGCACCGTCGTTCGGCGCCTACTCGGCAGCGAAAGCGGCGGGCTGGGCCATGACGGACGCGCTCCGAACTGAGTTGGCGCCCAGGGGAGTTCACGTCGCAGCCCTACACGTCGGTTTCATGGACACCGATATGGCGTCGTTCGTTCCCGCCGACCAGAAGGCTGATCCAGCTGTGGTGGCAAAGCTGGCCGTCGACGGATTGCTCAGCGGCCAACCCGAGATCCTGGCCGACGATCTCAGCAGGCAGGTCAAGGCCGGGCTGGCCACCGCGAACGGCTAGCGCGGGGAGGCGAGGCGATCAGTCGTCGCCGGCGGCCACGAGTGGGCGCAGCGTCACCGTGGGGTTGTCCTCCTGGAACCCCTGCAGTCGCCACTTCGTGGTGAACAGGGCGAGCATCACGCCGTCGGTGCGGGTGAGCACTTCCGTCGACACCTGCTTGTCCACGAACGGTGCGTCCTCGGGGTCGACGGCGCGCGCCACAGTGTAGGGCAGCGAGTCCAGCGAGATCGGTGCGTTGAATTCGGTGGCCATCCGGTGACTTGTCACCTCGAACTGCAGCGGGCCGACGGCCGCGAGTACCGGCGCCTGCTCGCCCCGGCGGTCCGACCGCAGAACCTGCACCACGCCTTCCTGCTCGAGTTGCTCGATCCCCTTGCGAAACTGCTTGTGCTTGCTCGGATCGGTGCCCCGGGCGACCGAGAAATGCACGGGAGCGAAGCTCGGGATCGGCGGAAACTGCACGGGAACATCCCGAAAGAGGGTGTCACCCGGACGGAGTGCGTTGGCGTTGGCCAGGCCGATCACGTCGCCGGGCCAGGCGTCATCCAGTGTCGAGCGCTGCTGGCCGAACACCGATTGGGCGTACTTGGTCACGAACGGTTTACCGGTTGCGGCGTGGGTGAGGACATCACCGCGCTCGAACGTTCCCGAACACACCCGGGCATAGGCGATGCGGTCGCGGTGCGCGGAATCCATGCCGGCCTGGACCTTGAAGACGAACGCACTGAACGGGGCGTCGACCGGTCGCACATTACCGTCGACATCGGCCTGGCCGCTCGGCGGAGGCGCGAGTCTCGTCAGGTTGTCCAGAAGCTGGTTGACACCGAAATTCAGTGCGGCGGAAGTGAACAGGACGGGCGTCGTCACGCCCTGCAGGAAGGCTTCCTGATCGTGGTCACCGTCGTCGGAGGAGAGCAGCTCGCATTCTTCGACGGCGTTGTCCCAGTCGATCCCGGCCGCGTCGCGGGCGCGCTCGGGTGAGATGTGCTCCTCGGGTGCGGCGGTGGCACCACCCGCGGTACGGGTGAACCGGATGAAATTGCCGGTGCGCCGATCCAGCACGCCTTTGAAGTCGCCGGCAATACCGACCGGCCACGTCAACGGGGTCGGCTTGAGACCGATGCGCTCCTGGATCTCGTCGAGAAGCTCCAGTGCGTGCCGCCCCGGACGGTCCCACTTGTTGATGACTGTGAGGATCGGCAGTCCGCGGTGCTTGCACACCTGAAACAGCTTGAGCGTCTGCGGTTCCAGGCCCTTGGCAGCGTCGATCAGCATGACCGCGCAGTCAACCGCGCTGAGCACCCGGTAGGTGTCCTCGGAGAAGTCGGCGTGCCCGGGAGTGTCGAGCAGGTTGATGACGCAGTCCTGCCCCTCGGGCGAGTGGTACGGAAACTGCAATGCCGTCGAGGTGATGGAGATACCCCTGGCCTGCTCCATCTCCATCCAGTCCGACACCGTGGCACGCCGACCGGCTTTGCCGTGGATGGCGCCGGCCTGCGTGATGATCCTGGCGTGCAGCACCAGGGCCTCGGTCAGCGTCGACTTGCCGGCGTCAGGGTGGCTGATGACGGCGAAGGTGCGCCTGCGACCGGCCTCCACCGCGAGGCGGTTGGCCGCGGCCGTAGTAGAAGGCGTCCGGGTGTCGAGGTCGTGATCGCTCATTACGTCGTCGATGGTATTTGCCGACGACGCAAAACCTCTAATCCTGGGCTGGAGTGACGTAAGCGGTGATGGTCTGGTAGTCGTTGGCCCGCCACGCCTTCATGAACGTGTCCAGCGGGAGGCCCATGCCCTGCCCACCGTTTTTCCAGGCGCCGTCATTGACGAAGATGATGTTCTTATCGGTGTCGATGCCTAAGACCGTGATGGCGTGGTCGCCCGAATACGCCATGTCAGGGGTGCCTTGTCCCCAGGCGATCTGGGCCTTGATCGTGACGATGACGGAGTTGCCGTCGATCAATGCTTTCTTGAGGTTGGCGTAGGCGAGGTCGCCCTGGTTCTTGGAGTACTGCGTCGACATCGCCGTGATGCCGTGCGCGTCCAGCAGCGCCAACGCGTCGGCGTTCTGCACGTAAGAGTCCGCCACCGGGTTGTAGATCTTGGCCCCGGCTGTCACGGTGCTCGGTGTCGTCGCGGCTTCGTTGATGATTTCGGCCGCGGTCGGCATCTTGTCGGGTCCCAGAAGCTGGCCCATGACCATGGCCGACGACACCAAGAGACAGATGTTCTTTCCGTCTTGATAGATGAAGTAGCCGACCTTGTCGCGTGGGTTCCCGATGATTCCCGTTGTGCCGTCCGGTGGGATGTCCGGATTCACTGGAGGTCGACTCGGACCGAAGATCGCCTCCAGGTCGTAGCGGAGTGTCGTCAGGTTGTCGCGAACGCCTTCGACCTGATGCTTGACGAGTAGCTCGAAATCGCGGCGCATGGTGTCGAGAGTGCGCCGGGCCGAATCCAGGCCGGCCACGATGGCCTGTTGGATCTCGGTCGGTGTGGGAAGGCGTTGGGCCCGATACTGTTTCGCAGAAGCGGTCGGTTCGGTCGGAGCGTCGCTGGATACCAGGCTCGCCAAACGCACCGTGGAGGGGTTCGTCGCTGCCGGTGTGCGCTTGGCGGGCAGTTGCACGACCGGTGCCGAGGACGGCTTGGGCTTCGCGGATGAGCGGGTGGCTGCTGCCGTGGCTGGCTTGTGAGTACGCGCACTCGATGCAGAGGACTTGCTCGTCGACGCATGACTGGAATCGTCGGGTGCGGCGCTCGCCACCGCGGCACCCGCACCCGAAGCGATCAGTAAACCGGCGCCGAGGGCGAACCCGAAGGTCGTGATTCGCCCAGCCCGCTTGATGGAGGTCATGCTGCGAGGCTTTCTTCTGAGGCTGTGGCTTGTGCTGCGGCAGGCGCCAATTCGGCGAAGATGGCTGTGTAACGGCCGGCTTGCCAGGCATCCAAGAAGTCATCGATCGACATGGTCAGGTTCTGACCGCCGCCTCCCGGGTAGGCGCCGTCGTTGAGGTACACCAGATTCTTGCTGATGTTGATTCCCAGCAGCACCGCCTGATGCTCGGTGTTCCACACCGCGGTGTTGCCATCTATCGCGGAGCGGACGTCGCCGCTGATGGACACGATCACCGACTTACCGTCCGTCAGTGCGGCCAGGAGACCGTTCCACGCGCGTTGTTGTTGGGATTTGCTGTAGTAGACGGTACTCACCTTGAGGCCATGGGTTTCCATCAGCTGCACCGAATCAAGTGCCCACACCCAATCGTTGGTGGAGGTGCCCAGGTACATCTTCCGGCCGGGTTGGGCAACGCTGTTCGTGGTCGTCGCTTCGGTGATGATGTCCTGCGCCGTCACGGTTTGGCCGGTGAGTTGGCTGATCACCATCGCCGCGGCCATCAGTCCCGAGGTTTGTGCGCCGCCGGCCGCCCAATACTGACTATTGGCCAAATTGCCGTAGATGATCTGGCGGTTCGGGTGGAACAGCCGATCGAGGTCAATACGCAGGGTGACCAGGTTGTCCCGGAAGCCGACGATCTGATTCTGGACAAGCGTCTCGATCTTCTCGCGAAGCTCGTCGAGGCTGCGGCGGGCCGCATCCAAGCCGACGGCGATCGACTGCTGCAGTTGGGTCGGAGTCGGCAGTGCTGCAGCGCGTTTCGCCGAGCCTTGCTTAGCGGGCACGGCGGTGACGATGTCGGTTTCCGGAGTGACTGCCGTGCTTTTCGGAGTGGGGGACCGCTTTGCTTTCAGCTGCACCACGGGAGCCGAATAGCCGCTTCGGGCGGTGAGACTGCGCGCCGGTCTTGCCGTGGCCGCGGCAGTGCTGGAGGGGCGCGCCGAGCGCGCCGACGATGCCGATGCACTCGACGCCGAGGAACTACTGGACGACCCGTGCCCGGAATCGTCGGGTGCTGCCGCGGCGACCGCTGCTCCGGCGCCGGAGGCGATCAGCAAACCGGCGCCGACCGCGAACCCGAACGTCGTGATTCGCCCAGCTCGCCTCATGGATGTCACGCCGGCCCCCGCCCACATCACCACGCAAGATATTTAGCGATGCTGACAATAGCGGCACCCGGTCGATTTCGTCCAGGGTTCGCGAGGGTAGCCAGATTGTCAGTCCCCAGTGCAACTGGTTAACCAATCCGGGGGCTCCTGCGACATACGTTGGGACAAAGCACCTTCCGCGGGGGCTGTCGGGCCACTACGCGCAGCCGCGTGAACGGGCAGACCGGGATCACCCGCCGGATGCCTGACCCCGCGCCCAGTGCACCGGCTCGGTGGAATGTGTTGTCCGCAATCACCGGACCCGCCGAAGTACTCATCGAATTCGCGGCCGGGCACTGAATCATCCGGCTACGGCGCTCAGTCCAGCCGTCCGACATCGACCACCCGCAACACCGGCGCACCCGCTTCGTCCGAGGCTTCCACGTCCACTTCCACCTCGATGCCCCAGTCGTGATCGCCGGCGGGGTCGTCGAGGATCTGCCGCACCCGCCACACATCGGGCCCGCGGTCGATGATCAGCAGGGCAGGTCCGCGGGCGTCGGCGCCGGTGCCCACCTCGGTGTGCTCATCGAAGTAGTCATCCCCGACCTCGTTCCAGCGCTGCGCCGACCATCCCGACCCGGCGTCCAGTTCGCCCAGCTCATGCCAGCGTCGCCGGGCGAACAGATCCACCCGCCGGAACAGGGCGTTGCGGACCATGGCGGTGAAGGCCCGCACATTGCCGGTCACCGGTCGGGGGCGCATCGGCACCGCCACCGGGACGTCGTGCGGTTGGTCGGGACTGGTGAGCTCCTCCCACTCGTCCAGCAGGCTGGAGTCGACCTGACGCACCAGTTCGCCGAGCCACTCGACGATGTCGGTGAATTCCTCGGTCCGGGCCGCGGTCGGCACCGAGGAACGCAGCGCCTTGAACGCGTCGGACAGATATCGCAGCACCGCCCCCTCGGACCGGGTGAGGCCATAGACGCTGACGAACTCACGGAAGGTGAATGCCCGCTCCCACATCTCGCGGACAACGGATTTCGGCGACAGCCGGGCGTCGGCTGCCCACGGGTTGGTGTGCAGGTACACCTCAAAGGTGTGTCCGAGGAGCTCCTCGAGCGGCTTGGGATAGCTGACGTCGTCGAGCAGCTCGATGCGCTCGTCGTACTCGATGCCGTCGGCTTTCATGGCGGCGACTGCTTCTCCCCTGGCCTTGTTCAACTGCGCCGCCAGAATCTGGCGGGGATCTTCCAGCGTTGCTTCGACCACCGAAACGACATCCAGCGCAAAGGTTTCCGAGTCGGGATCGAGGACGCCGACCGCGGCCAGCGCAAACGTCGACAGTGGCTGGTTGAGGGCGAAGTCGGGCGGCAGGTCGACGGTCAGCCGGTAGCGGCGCCCGTCGGCTTGGGGTTCGTCGAGCCGCTCGAGGACCCCGGCCTGCAGCAGTGAGCGGGCGATGCCGACGGCTTCCCGGATGTGCTGTAACTGGCGCTTGCGGGGCTCGTGGTTGTCGGTGAGTAGTCGCCGCATCGCGACGAACGGGTCACCGGGGCGGTCCACCACGTCGAGGATCATCGCCGTGGACACCCGCATGTTGCTGGTCAGTGGTTCCGGGGTGGCGTCCACCAGCCGAGTCATCGTGGCTTCGCTCCACGGCACCATCCCTTCGGGTACCTTGCGGCGCACCAATTTTCGGCGCTTCTTCGGGTCGTCGGCGACTTTGGCGAACTGTTTGAGGTTCTCGACTTCGTGGTCCGGAGCCTGCACGACGACGGTGCCCGCGGTGTCGTAGCCGGCCCGCCCGGCGCGACCGGCGATCTGATGGAACTCGCGGGCATTGAGCAACCGGGTGCGTGTCCCGTCGTACTTCGACAGCGCCGAGAAGACGACCGTCCGGATCGGCACGTTGATACCGACGCCCAAAGTGTCGGTGCCACAGATGACTTTGAGCAGGCCTGCTTGCGCAAGCTGTTCCACCAGCCGACGGTACTTGGGCAGCATCCCGGCATGGTGGACGCCGATACCGTGGCGAACCAGACGGGACAGCGTCGAGCCGAATGCGGTCGAGAACCGAAAGCTGCCGATGTGCTCGGCGATCGACGCTTTCTCCTCCTTGGTACTGACGTTGACGCTCATCAGCGCCTGGGCCCGTTCCAGCGCGGACGCCTGGGTGAAGTGGACGATGTAGATCGGGGCCTGTTTGGTCTGCAGCAGTTCGGTGATCGTTTCGTGCATGGGCGTGGTCGCATACGAGTAGAACAGCGGCACGGGACGCTCGGCGCCGGCCACCAGAGCGGTCGCCCTACCGGTGCGACGGGTGAGGTCCTCGCGCAGGAAACTGACGTCGCCGAGCGTGGCCGACATCAACAGGAACTGGGCATGCGGCAACTCCAGCAGCGGTACCTGCCAGGCCCAGCCGCGGTCGGGGTCACCGTAGAAATGGAATTCGTCCATCACGACCACGCCGATGTCGGCGGCCGCCCCTTCGCGAAGTGCGATGTTGGCCAGGATCTCCGCGGTGCAGGCGATGATCGGCGCGCTCGCGTTGACCGCGGCGTCGCCGGTGAGCATGCCCACGTTCGCGGCACCGAACGTCGCGCACAGCGCGAAGAACTTCTCGCTGACCAGCGCTTTGATCGGTGCCGTGTAATAGCTTCGTCGCTCTGCGGCCAGGGCCGCGTACAGCGCCCCGGTCGCGACCAGGGACTTCCCGGATCCCGTCGGTGTCGCCAGAATGACGTTGGCGCCACTGACCAATTCGATCAGCGCCTCCTCCTGCGCCGGGTACAGGGGGTGCCGTTGGCCTCGGCCCAGCCGGCGAAGGTGGTGAACAGCCGGTCGGGGTCGGAGCCCAGCGCGCGAACGGTGGACAGATCGCCGGGGTCGTCGAGGAGGGGAGCAAGATCAGTCATCGGGATACTGGCACAGCCTAGTCAGGTTGCGCGGACCCGGTCGGATGTAGGCGCGGGATCGCTGCGCGGTAAAACGTCGTCAGGGATTGGCGGCAATTGAGATCGGATGGGCGAGAACCGATTCGTGCATGTAGCCCAGTTCGTTCCAGGGGGTGGAATCTGGCTGGACGCGGCCACGGTCGTCGGAGGCGCGCACTCGTAGGACATGCTCGCCCGGTCGAGCGTCCCAGCGGAACTGCCACCGGGCCCACACGCCGGGTTCGCCACTCGAGGTGATGGTGGCGCTCTGCCACTCGTGATCGTCGATCTGATAGTCGACGGCGGTGACCCGAGCCTCACCGGCGAACGCCCGGCCCCGGATGATCTGCGGGCCGGGGCACAGGTGTGCCGGCCATGGCAGTTCGACCAGACTGGACAGCGCTGGTTCGGTGATGGCCGGCCCTCGAGCCTGGTCGCCTTCGGCGGGGTAGCCCGGCCCGATCATCACGTAATCGATGGTGTTCCAAGGCACTTCGACGTGGTGCGTGGCGACGTCGATTCTGCTGAGCCATTTGATGCTGGCGGCGCCGAGCCACCCCGATACGACCAACCGTGCCGGAAAGCCGTGGTCAGGCGGCAATTCTTCGCCGTTCATCGCCCACGCGACGATGGTGTCGTCGGCAAGGGCTTTGGCCAACGGCAGCGGGCGTCGGGCTCGGATCGCGTCGAGCGATTCGGGTACGACTTCGCAAGCGTCGGCCGTGATACCGGCCGACTCCAACACATCGCGCAACCGAACGCCGGTCCATTCGGCGGTTCCGATCGCGGTACGTCCCCACTGGGTGCCTTCGAAGGCCTGGCCGACCTCGCGCCCGAACTGCACCCGCCGGTTGCCCGCGCACTCGATGGTGCGCACGATGGACGTCAGCGGAAAGGCCGTGCGCAGATCCTCGTAACTGAGCGAAACCGGTTGCTGCACACCGTCGCCTTGGATACGCAGCGACCAAGCGGAGGCGTCGATGACGGGCGTGTCGGCGTGGCTTCGTACAAAGAAGCGATCGGCACTGACGATGTCGCCGAACAATCGGTCGGGGCGAGTTCCGTAGTCCAGCCCCGAGCCGGTGTCCTCCATCAGTTCCGCAGGAGTTGGCTTGACGAGCCCATGTCGAGGAGTGTCCGGCATCGCCGCATTATGCCGCCTGCGAAGCAGGCCCGGGCCGGAAGACCGCAGTCTCAGCAGCCTCTACCTGCTACCGAGACGGGTGTTCAGTGGGTGACCGGTGTGCGCCGCGGCGCGGCGGGAACGGGCATCGGAGTGACGGCGGCGGGCCGGGCGGGCCGGGCCTGGCGCCGGTTCTGACGCTGAATCCTCTTGTCCAGCACCCGCAGTTCGCGAGTGGTCAGAGAGCGGTTCTTGCGGACCAGGAGGTCGAGCTGCTGCCAGCTCAGCCCGTCGAGGTCACCGTCCGCATCGTGGGTGGCGACGACGACACAGCCGGGCAGGAGCGGGACCGATTTGGCGGTGAAATTGGTCGTCGCCAGAAGAACTTCAGTTGCTTGCTGATTGATCCGGCTCTGGCAGCCTGGCGATGAGGGGCTGAACCAGAAGTCGAATTGCCGGTCGGGACTGGTCAGGCAGTGAAGCTGACGGCCTTTGAACAGGCGATCGATATCGGCCTTGGAGTAGGCGCGTGTCTCATAAACGGGGCCGTTGCTGCTGAAGTACAAGATTGTGTTCATCACGATGATCCATTCGATTCTTTCTTAGCTGGTCAGGGCGGCGCCTATACCACGGCGCTGTTACTAAAGTTACCCGTGTTGCAAATGAGACAAACCTGGATCTCAATGTGGAAACAATGTGTTTTAGCTGACAGTGCCGTCAGTCGTCCCACAGCAGCAGTTGGCGCACCGCAGGGCGGGACCCGTAGGGCCGCAACATCGTGCTGGCCGGTCGCGGTCGCACGCGCAGCGGCCACCAGAACCACCGGCCCAGAAGCGCGGCGATCGAGGGCGTCATGAACGACCGCACGATGAGGGTGTCAAACAACAACCCGAGCCCGATGGTGGTGCCGATCTGGCCGAGCACGAGGAGATCGCTGAAGACGAACGAGCCCATCGTGAAGGCGAACACCAGCCCCGCCGCGGTGACGACGCCACCGGTGCTGGCCATGGCGCGGATGATGCCGGTGTTCAGGCCGGCCCCGATCTCCTCTTTGAATCGCGATATCAACAACAGGTTGTAGTCCGAACCCACCGCCAGCAGCAAGATCACCGCCAAGGCGAGCACCACCCAGTACAGCGGCTTGCCCAGCAGGTCCTGCCATACCAGCACCGAAAGACCAAACGAGGCGCCCAGCGACAACGCCACCGTGCCGACGATCACCAACGCTGCCACGATGCTTCGGGTGACGAACATCATGATCAGCAGGATGAGGCTCAGCGCCGCGATGCCGGCGATCATCAAGTCGTACTTGGCCATATCGGCGATGTCTTTATAGGTCGCCGCCGTACCACCGATGTAGATACTCGACCCGGCCAGCGGCGTCCCCTTGACCGCCTCCTGCACGGAGTGCCTGATCGCGTCGATATGCGCAAGTCCTTCAGGCGTAGCGGGATCCACGTCGTGGGTGACGATCATCCTCGCGGCCTTACCATCGGGCGACAGGAACTGTTTGAGGCCGCGTTGGAACTCGCTGTTGCTGAACACTTCTGGGGGCAGGTAGAACGAGTCGTCAGTCTTCGACGCGTCGAACGCCGCACCGAGGGCCGTTGCGTTCTGCAGTGCCGCCGCCGTTTGGTCGTAGATACCCGACTGAGTGGCGTAGTTCGTCATCGTCAGGTCGCGATTGGTCTGCTGGCTGTCGATCTGTGGGGGGATCAGCGCAAGTAGTTTGGGCTGCAGCGCATCCAGTTTGTCCAAACTGGCTGTGACATTAGCCAACTGGTCGGTCAGAGCATCGATGCCGTCGAGTGCGTCGAACACCGACCGTAGCGCCGCGCAGATCGGAATGTCGAAACAGTGCGGCTCCCAGTAGAAGTAGTTGCGCAGCGGACGGAAGAAGTCGTCGAAGTTGGCGATCTTGTTGCGCAGGTCCTGCGCCACCTCCACGGTCTTGTGAAATGCCTCGACCTGTTCGTGGGTGGCTTCAGAGCTCTGCTGCTGCAGGGCGTACTGCTGACGCAGGATGTTGATCGTCTTGTCGATTTCGCCCACCTGCTTGAGCAGATCCGCTGACCGGGCCTGCTGGAACGGCAGGTTGTTGATCTGGGCGCTGCTCTGAGCACTGATCTGGAACGGCACCGAGCTGTGATCGAGCGGTGTGCCCAGCGGGCGCGTGATGGATTGGACCAAGGCGATCCCGGGCGTGTGGAAGACGGCCTTGGCCACCCGCTCCAGCAGGATCATGTCGGTGGGGTTGCGCAGATCATGATCGGCTTCGATCATCACCAGTTCTGGATTGAGTCGCGCTTTGGAGAAGTGTCGTTCCGCAGCGGTGTACCCGACGTTGGAGGGGGCATCGGCGGGCATGTAGGCCCCGACGTCGTAACTGGTCTTGTAGCCGGGTAGTGCCAGCAGGCCGATCAGCGCGATACCGAGCGAAACGACGAGGATCGGCCCGGGCCAACGCACGATCGCGGTGCCGATCCGCCGCCAGCCGCGAGTCTTGGCTCGTCGCTTGGGATCCATCAGGCCGAAGTGACTGCCGATCGCCAGGATCGCGGGGGCCAGGGTGAGCGCCGCGATGAGCGTGATGAAGACGCCGATCGCCGACGGGATACCCAGGGTTCGAAAGTAGGGATTGCGGGTGAAGGCCAAGCAGGCGACGGCCCCGACGATCGTCAGCCCCGAGCCGAGAATGACGTGGGAGGTGCCCCGGTAGGTGTCGAAGAACGCCGTCTGCCGGTCCACGCCGGCGGACCGCTCCTCGTGGTAGCGGCCGACAAGGAAGATTGCGTAATCGGTGCCGGCCGCAATCACCAGCAGTGTCAACAGATTGGTCGCGTAGGTGGACAGCCCGATGAGCCCGGTATTGGCCATGAACGACACAACACCGCGCGCGGCCGACATCTCGATCAGCACCGTGATGAGCATCAGCAGCATCGTGACCACCGAGCGGTAGACCAGCAGCAGCATGATCGCGATCACGCCGATCGTCAGCAGGGTGACCTTCACGGTGCCCTTGTCACCGGTTTCGAACTGGTCGGCCACCTGAGGTGCCGCGCCGGTGACATAGGCCTTGACCCCGGGTGGCGCGGGGGTGTGATCGACGATGTCACGAACAGCGTCGACGGATTCGAGTGATAGTGCTTCGCCTTGGTTCCCGAACAGATAGACCTGCACATAGGCGGCCTTGCCGTCGGGACTCTGCGCTCCGGCGGCAGTCAGCGGATCGCCCCAGAAATCCTGAATGTGCTGAACGTGTTTACGGTCGGCAGCCACCCGCTTGAGCAACTCGTCGTAGTAGCGATGCGCGTCGGCACCGAGCGGTTGGTCCCCCTCGAGCACGATCATCGCAACGCTGTCGGAATCGAATTCACCGAACACTTTGCCGATCCGCTTGAATGCCTGCAGCGACGGTGAATCGGGTGAACTCAGCGCCACATTCTGCGCCTGGCCGACGACTTCCAACTGGGGTACCAACGCGTTACTGAGCGCGGCGACCACCAGCCAGAACAGCAGGATGGGAATACACAGCGTGCGGGTCAGCCGCGCGAACCGGTGGGTCAGCGAGCGGTCCGCCGCCTGCTGGTCTGGAGCCTCCGTCGAAACCCTCTGCACCCGTTAGCCTTTCGATAACCGGCGAACACGATTACTTGGCGGGGAGAGATCGTTTCCCGGTCAGCAGGGGCTGATCGCTCTAGGCGGTACGGTACGGTACTGGATCACCTCAGGCAACACTTCGTTTCAGCTGATAGGACGAGTGAGGCTGGGGATCATGACGTTGTCGACGATCGCCCGTACCGTCCGCCGATCAGGAGGGCGGTTGGGGACGATCGACCGGAAGATCAGATACCCGGGCATCAGATCCCAGAGCTCTTCGGTGATCGCCTCCGCCTTGATCTCGCCGCGGTCGACAGCGTGCTGCAGCACCGACTCGATCAGGGCCTTTCGCTGGTCCAGGAATTGATGCTGCATCGCCTCACGCAGGGCCGGATCGCGCGAAACCTCCACCATCACCGCACGGATGGTGGCGGAGTGCTCCGCGGCGTGCTCGGTGATGGCCTCGCCGAGACGCAGCAAGTCGTCCCGCAGCGACCCGGTGTCGGGGCGGACCGCCGCGCACCGGACGCCTTCGATGAAGGCCGCGAGCACCAATTCGCCCTTCGACGGCCAGCGCCGATAGACCGTGGCCTTGCTCGCTTTGGCGGTTGCGGCGACGGCATCGACGGTCAACCGCTCGTACCCGTGCTGCTGCAACAGCTGCAGTGTGGCCGCGAGCAGTTCCGCCTCGCGCGCCGACCACGGCGACGATTCCGCCTCGTAGTCGGCAATCCTGGTCACAGCGCCCACCATAGAGCGCACAGGCAGTACGGTCCAGTACTGCCCAACCCTGGCGAAAGGCCATTTCGCTGCCGCCGATCGCCCCTACCCTGCGGTTACCATGAACGCCGTGGCGAGCGTCGTGGTGCGGATCGGCCTGGCAATGCTGTTGAGCTTGCTGTTGGCGCCGCCGGCGAGCGCAGCGCCGGACTCCTCACAGTGGATCGTTGTCGGCGTGCCTACGGCCAGCGCCACCACCGGGACGTTGACCGCCTTCCAGCGGGTGGGACAGGACTGGAAGGTCGTGCTGGGCCCCACGCCGGCCAAGGTCGGCGAACTCGGCGTCGGCGCACCGGCCGACGGTGTCTACCGCACCCCGGAAGGCACCTTCGGTTTCGACCAGGCCTTCGGACGCCAGCCCAACCCCGGTACCAAGATGCCGTACTTCCAGGCCACCGACCAGGACTGGTGGGACGAGGACCCCAAGTCGCCGGGATACAACACCCATGTCCGCAGTGGCGGTCAGCCCTCGGCGATCGCGGAGAACCTCTACGACTCCGGCCCGGTCTACGACTACGCGGTGAACATCACGTCCAACCCGAACCGCATCCCCGGCAAGTTGGCCGGGATCTTCCTGCACGTGTCCGACGGCGATCCCACCTGGGGATGCGTCGCGATCGGTCGCGACGAGATGCGGTCGATATTGAATTGGCTTGACCCCGCGGCCAATCCACAGATCACCATCGGGGTGGGTGACCCCTCGCTGATCACGGCACGGTCGTGACCCCGCCGAATCGGCGCGATGTCTTTCGGTATGCGCTCACGGCGCTGGCCGGCGCCGCCATGCTGGGAGCGCCCAGGGCGGCTGCGGACGGCCTGCAGCTCATCGATTTCGCCGACCGGCTGGTGAGCCCCGAGCAGATCAAGGCCGCCGGCTACGCCGGGGCACTGGTGTATGTGTCCGAGCTGAGGCCCGGTGCCACCTTCGATTTCAAGCCGGTCACCCGCGATTACACCGACGGACTCCTCGCGGCCGGACTGCACGTCGTGAGCTGTTACCAGTTCGGCAAGCCGGGCTGGCCAACACCGTCGGACTTCACCCGAGGCTTCGACGGCGGCGTCGCCGACGCGCAGACCGCACTGCGGATCCACGGCGCCGCCGGTGGCCCCAATTCAGCACCGATCTTCTTCAGCGTCGACGAGGACATCAGCTCCGACACCTGGAAAAGCACTGCGATCCAATGGTTTCGCGGTATCAACTCGGTGATCGGCGTCGAGCGCACCGGAATCTACGGCGGTGCGCGCCAACTCGGATGGGCGATCGGCGACGGTGTCGTCGGCCATTCCACGACGCCCGGCTATCGCTGGGCCTGGCAGACCAAGGCGTGGGCGGGCGGCGTGCGCGAGCCTGCCGCCGTCCTCTTCCAGCGAGAGGTCGTCACGGCGTCGGATCCGGGTGCGCTCATCGACGGCGTGCACGTCGATGTCGACGACGTCCTGGCACCTGACTTCGGCCAGTGGGACCTGGCCCGCTGATCAGCTTTCGATGAAGGTGACGTTGGCGTCCAGCGGATTGCGCGGCACGGTCAACTGATTGCAGGCGAATTCCGGATCGGGATAGCCGATCGAAACACCGCACAGGATGCGCATCTCCTCGCCGATGCCCAGCTGCTCACGCAGCACCTCGGGGTAGCCGGCCACTGAGACCTGTACGCAGCTGCCGAGTCCCCGCGCGGTGAGCGCCAGCAGGAATGTCTGCAGGAACATGCCGACACCGACCGCGTCGACGTGGCCCAGATCGCGGTGCATGCACACGATGCCGGCCAGGGGAGCGCGGAAGAACTCCCAGTTACGCAGCACCGCAAGGCGTCGGGCCTCGGCATCGTCGCGGGCCACGCCCATCGTGCCGTAGACCAGTGCGCCCAGCTCGCGGCGGAGGTGGGCGAACGACTCCGGTAGCGCGGGCACGTTCGGGGCCTCGATATCGGCCTGCTGCAGCAGCGCTTCGGCAAGGCGGTCACGGGCCGGCCCCGAGGCGAACACCACGTGCCACGGCTGGATGTTGGAGTTGGACGGCGCGCGGATTGCGAGCTCGAGTGATTCGGTGATCAACTCCATGGGCACCGGCTTGTCGCGGAGAAACAAGCGGATGGACCGCCGGTCGCGGATCGCGTTCTCGAGATCGTGCATCGCTTCCTGCCTTCGTCAGTCCGTTCTGCAGCGGAGAACGTCAGCGATCGGGATTTGCATCCCGCGGCCCCTCGAACTCGAGGAAGCCCTTACAGGGTGGTGACGTAGCCGCCGTCGATCCGGATGTCGGAGCCGGTGATGTTCGCTGAGTGTTCACCCGCGAGGAAGATGACGAGGTCGGCCACCTCCTGCGCGGTGGTGAATCGTCCGGTCGCAGAGCCGGCGACCACGGAGTCGACGACCTGATCCGGGGTAGCTCCGCTGGCCGCGGCGAACTGCGCGGCGATACCCTTCTCGGACAACCACAGCGGCGTGGCCACCGGTCCCGGACTTACGGTGTTCACTCGAATGCCGTTGCGCCCGAATTCTTTCGAGACCGCTTTCGCGAAATTGGCCAGGGCCGCCTTGGCCGCGCCGTAATCGATGATGTTCCACTCCGGCAGCGTCGCGTTGACCGAGCCGATCATCACGATCGAACCCCCGCCACGGCGCAGCAGGTGCGGGATGGCTTCCCGGGTGGCCCGCACGGCGGACAGGAAGTTCACCGACAAACCCGCCAGCCAGTCGTCGTCGGTGACCGACAGCAGGCCGTCGAATCGCGGCGTGACTGCGCCGGCGTTGTTCACCAGGATGTCGAGGCCTCCGCGTTGCGCGGCCGCGTCGACCACGGCCCTTGCCCCCTCGGCAGTGGCGAGGTCCGCGGCGACGAACGTGGCCAAGCCGGCAGCCTCCAGCTCTTCCAGCTCGGCGCTGTTGTGCCGGGCCCCGGCAATGACGTGCGCGCCCGCGGCGGCCATGGTCTGGCTGATGGCCAAACCGATTCCCTTACTGGCACCGGTGACGACGGCGATCTTGTCGGTGAGGTTGTTGTCCACGAGGGACACTGTGCCCCACCGGTGTGGATTCAGCGCTCTAATGTGAAGACCACGTCGTAGAGCCCGGGATGGGCCTCGCCGAATTCGGCGTTGCGCTCCAAAAATCCTGCTGCGCGTAACCGTTCGATCACCCGCAGCGCCGCCTCGAGGCTGTCGCTTTGGGCGTAGTTCACCACCCGGGTGCCGTCGTGGCTGCGATGCAGGCTGGCCGAGCGCCAGCCGGGGTGGTACTGGCGAATCGCGCTGCCTCCTGGAGCAATTCGATCAGTTGCTGCTGTCTGGCTTCGGGCACCGTGAACGTGTTGATCTGGGTGACGATTCCGGCGTCGGTTCGGATGAACGGCATGACTTCCTCCTGTTCGGAGGCGCTCTGACACCGGCGACTGACAGCGGCCCTCTCGACACGCGCGCCAAGCCACCGGCGCAGCAGCGCCAGTTGCTTGTCGCGGGTCCGCCGGGGCGGCACGGAGCTTCCTTGCGGAAGGGAGCGGGCTTACCGGTGCCGCTCCTGGTCCTTTTCGACGCTCCGAGACTACCGCGAGCTGCGGCCGTGGTCGATGCGCGTCGTCAATCCTGTTGGATCACAATGCCTGCTCGTACCGGCCGGCAGGCGTAGGTGCGTCAGGTGAACTGCTGGCCGCCGTCGATATCGTAGGTGGCACCGGTGAGCGCTGTGTTCACCATGAGGTGTACCGCGAGCGCGGCGACATCATCGGGGCCGACGACCCGCCCGATCGGCAGAGTGCGCCGCAGGTCCTCGCGACGGTGTTCCAGCTCATCGCCTAGCAGCGTGGCTGACAGCGGGGTGTCGACGAATCCGGCCGCGATGAGGTTGACCCGGATTGGGGCGACTTCCAGTGCGAGTGACGCGGTGAAGGCGGGTAACGCCGCGGTCGCAGCGGGGACGATGCCCAGCCGGTGATCGATGCGTCGGCCACCGGTGCCGCCCATGAAGATCAGTGATCCACCAGGCCGCATCTTGGGCATCGCGCTGCGTGCGACCTCCAAGCCGAGGACGACATGCCCGCTGAGCGCATCGCGAATGTCCTCGGCGTCCATCTCGAGCAGGGGCCGATAGCTCGGGCCGCCGGCCGTGACCAGCACATGGTCGACCGTGCCGGCCACACCGTCGAAAAACGCACGGAGCTCTCGAGAGTCGTTCGCGTCGAAGGCCGCCGTCTGTCGCGCGCCGACGTCGTCGGCGGCGGTCCGCAGGCGCTCGGCGTTGCGTCCGGTCAGGATCACATCGGCGCCCTCGGCGCGGGCTCGGCGGGCGGTCTCCAGTCCGATGCCGGCGCTACCACCGATCAGGACGACGGTCTGCCCGGCCAAATCTCCGGTCATCAGTGCAGCGTCCCACAGGCGAGGAACTGCGGGGCGTAGATCGTCGAGCGTGCGGGTTGTCGTCGCAATTCTTCGAAATCTCGACGGCAACCACCACTCTCGGCGGACCTGATCTAAGTGACCCAGCGGTCGACGAGGGCGGCCCACCGTCGCGAGATGGTCTTGTCCAGCAGGTCACGTCGACGGCGGGTGTTCACGTCGTCGGGTTCGATCGCGCCGATCGTCATCCGCGCCACCTCGTCGAGGAGATCACGCTCCAGCCCGAAGCTCAGCAGGATGTCGAGATCGGTGTCGGTGTCGAGCTCGTCGGGAAGCGTCGAGCGCGCCAGCAGAACAGCGGCATTCTCCTCGCCCGCCTCCAGCAGCATGGCGACCAGGCCCGCCTTGGCGACCTTCACGAACGGCAGCTACACCGGTCGGCGGATCGACAACCCGATACCGTTGTCTCGCATGACTTTACGGCACTGTTCGGGCGTGTAGTCGAAGTTCTGCAGGTCCTTGATGTAGGACGCCGGCTCGGCCAGACCTTCGACGTGGGGGTAGTCCGAACCCATGAGGATGTGGTCGTCACCCATCAGCTTGAGCAGACTGGCCAGTTCGTCCTCGTAGAACGGCGACACCCAGACGTGGCGTCTGAACGTTTCGCGCGGATCCTCTTTATAGATGAACGGAATCTGACCCCAGGACTTGGTGAGCTTCTCGAAGAGATGGAACACCCACGTCGATCCGCTTTCGATACACGCGATCCGCAGATTCGGGAACCGCAGGAACAACCCGTTGTGCAGATGGTTGGCGAACGTGTCCTGGATCGCGTCACCGCTGAACAGGCTCCGGAAGCCCAGCAGCGCGTTGAACGACATCATGTAGTCCGACTCGCCCCATGCCGGCATGAACTTCGAGTAGTAGGTCTCGCCGGAGTGGTAGCACACCGTGATCCCGGAATCGTTGGCCAGCTGCCAGAATTCGTCGAACATCGGATCGCCGGGCGGACGCATGCCGACCTCGGTGGTGATCGGTCCGGGGACCATGACGATGAAACGTGCATCGCGTTCCAGCGCCCATTCGAGCTCGCGCACCGCGTCGGCGGGGCGGCACATGGTGATGTATGGCGCGGTGAAGATCCGCTCCTGATAAGCGAATCCCCAGTCGTCGTCCAGCCAGCGGTTGAAAGCCTGGAAGGTGGCGACCGTTGCGTCGAAGTCGGGGAGCAGTGCCTGCTCCATACCGACTCCGAGGGTGGGCAGCATGATGCAGCCCTGCATGCCCTGGGCATCCATGGCCGCCAGCCGCGCGTCACGGTTGCGGTACTCGGGCCGGATCGGTTCCAGCTCACCGAACAGCGAGTTCAGATCCGAACCATGCGGATTGCGACCGCGGAAGTATTCGTCGAGGGCTCCGGGCTTGCCCACCGGGTCGAACGTGGGATTGGGGATGAACCGATTGACCCTGCCGCCGACCAGCAGTCGCTGCCGGCCGTCGAGCTGTGCCCACTGGATGGCGCGCTTTTTGAGCTTCGGGTCGATGTAGCGGGTGAACGCGTCCTCGGCCTCGTAGTAGTGGTTGTCACAGTCGAAGAACGTGAACGGCAGCGCAGTGGTCATGGGCTCGGTCCTTTCCAACTATTTCCGCGGCAGGCCAAGAATCATCGAGGCGATGATGGTCAGCTGGATCTCTGCCGTGCCGCCTCCGATGAGCTCGGACGGCATGTCGAAGTAGGGACTGATCACCGGGGGATCCGAATCCTCAAGCATGGCAAGGCGTCCGGTGAGACTCAATGTGGCGGTGGAGGCGCGGCGCAGCAGCAACACCATCGCGTACTTGGCGATGCTCGACGTCGGTCCTGGTCCCTGCCCTTGCACCAGACGCAATGTCTCACGCAGGACCATCGCCTTGATGGCGGTGGTGTGCGCTTCGATACCGCCCAGTGCCTGCAGGACGGTGTCATGATCGGGCCCGTCGGCGTCGGCCACTCGGCGCAGGGCTTCGGACCGATCGAGGTTGACGTAATTGCCGATCGCCGTACGTTCGACGGCCATGGTGGCCACGGCCAGGTCCCAGCCCTGGCCGGGTTCGCCGACCAGCATGTCGTCGGGAATGAAGACGTCGGTGAGGAAGACCTCGTTGAAGTCGAAGTGGCCGCTGGCCTGCTTGATCGGGCTGATCTCGATGCCGGGGGAGGACATGTCGACCAGGAAGTAGCTGATGCCACCGTGTTTCGACGCGTCCGGGTCGGTGCGTGCCAGCATCGCCCCGAACTGGGCGACGTGCGCCGAGGACGTCCAGATCTTGTGCCCGTTGACCAGCCAGCCGCCGTCGACCTTCGCAGCCCGAGTGGTCAGCGACGCGAGGTCTGAGCCGGCGCCCGGTTCACTGAACAGCTGGCACCAGCGCTCGGTGCCGCGCAGCATCGGCCACGCGAATCGCTCTCGCTGTGAGTCGGTTCCGCTGTCGAGGATCGTCGGGAGGATCCACTCCGCGATGTTGAGCGAGGGCCGCACGAGATCGGGACGCTTGTCGAACTCCTCGGTGATGATCACCTGCTGTACCGGTGTGGCCCCGACGCCCCACGGCGCGGGCAGGTGCGGGGCGACCAAACCGGCGTCGGCGAGCAGGTCCCGTTGCGAGCCGTAGGCCAGCCCGGGCGCTCGACGGTCGTCGGTGGGCGTCTCGTTGCGCAGCTCCATGGCATGGTCGAGCGTCTTCACCAGGCCGGCGCGGAATTCCGACTCGACGTCATCACCGAGATTGATTGCGGTAGAGCGTTTCAGCGTGCGGGACAGTTCACCGGCTTCGCGGGCCCAACGTGGCGACGGTCCCAGCGATGCAGCCAGGCTGGTGGCGCGCCGCCAATACAGGTGGGTGTCGTGTTCCCAGGTGTAGCCGATCGCGCCGAACATCAGCAGCGCGTCCAGCATCAGGTCGGGGCCTGCGCAGACCGCCATCAACGCGGCCGAGGCCGCAGCCAGTCGGTGCTGCTCGATGCTCTCATCGATCGCGCGCACCGCATCCCATGCTGACGCCGAGGCCAGTTCCGCGTTGACCAGAAGGATCGCGGCCTTGTGCTGCAGCGCCTGGAACGAGCCGACGGGCTTGCCGAATTGTTCGCGGGTGCGGATGTAGTTCACCGCGGTCTCGACGCCCTTGCGCACCGTGCCTGCCGAAGCGCACGCCGTCAAAGCAGCGACGACACAACGAGCGCGTTCGGTGTCGATACCCGCCAGACGTTGCTCCGCGGTCACCGGATGGCTGTCGAGTGTGAGCGCGCCGACGTCGGTGCTCAGGTCGGTGCCCCGCTGCTGCTCGACGGCGATGTCCGGTCCAATCGGCAGGGTGAACCACAGCTCGGTGCCGTCCTCGGCGTGCACCGCCAGCAGGATGCGCTGCGCGGCAATCAGTCCCAGCGTGCTGTCGATCGATCCGGTCAAGCGCCAGCCTGACCCGTCGGGCACCGCCCGCACATCGGAGTTCTCGGGCAGCACCACCGCGGCCGTCAGCCCACCGGCGAGATCGGACAGCAGCGCCGCCGCGGATTCGTCGGCCAGGCACGCCACCGCACCGGCCGACACCGTGCTCAGCAGTGGGCCGGGCAGCAGGGACGCAGCCGCGGCCTCGATGACGCACGCGGTGTCGGTGAGTGTGCCGCCCTGACCGCCGGCATCCTCGGGGAGATGCACCGCGTGGAAGCCGTGGGCGGTGAATTCCTCCCACCAGGTGGGCAATTCACCGGCCGCGATCGAGTCGAGTGAGGCCCGCGTCTTGTCGATCGGCGCATGCCGGGCCGCGAACTGAGTCACGGCCTCGGCCAGCTGCTCCTGCTCGATCGTGATCGCCAACACTGAGTTAGTTCTCCAGTCCTAGAATCCGGGCGGCATTGCCGTACAGGAACTTCGGCCACACCTCGTCCTTGAAGGGCACCTTGGGCAGATCGCTGAAGATGCGCTCCAGTGACAGGCCCATCGGGAAATAGCCGGCGTAGATGATCTTGTCGGCGCCGCGGGTGTTCGCGTAGTCGATGATCTCTTTTGGGTAGTACTTCGGCGCGAACGCCGAGGTCGAGTAGTACAGGTTGGGCCACTTGAGCATCAGCTTGACCGCGAGGTCTTGCCAGGGCTCACACCCGTGGCGGGTGACGAACACCAGGTCCGGGAAGTCGAACATCACGATGTCGATGCGCGAAACTTCCTGCGGCGCCATCGGAATACGTGGTCCGGGGACTCCGGCACAACAGAAGATCGGGAGGCCGAGTTCGACGCAGGTTGCGTAGACCGGGTACATCTTCGGGTCGTCGATCGGCACTTGGGGGAAGGTGCCCGACGGGAAGCATGAGACTGCGCGGATGCCGTAGGTCTCGTACTCCCGGCGGATGCTCGTGATGGTGCCCATGACGTCGTTCGGGTCGTTGACGTTGCCCGAGGCAATGAATCGATCGGGGAACATCTTGAGCGCGAGTTCCGCCGCGGAGCCCTCGCTCACGCCGATCATCGACTTCTCGATGCCGAACCGGTCCATCTGCTGGAGGAGCAGTGATACGGGATCGTCGGTGGGCAGGCCCTTGGGCACGTCTTTGAACATGTACTCGACCGGAAAGTCGAAGTCCTCTTTGGACTCGCGATCCTTGGTCTGCTTGCGGATGAAGTCGTACTGAGCGGTCCCCTCGTGCGGGAATCCGATCATCGTGTCGATCACCGGCAGACCGACCGGTCCGGCCATGGCGTCCTCCCATCCCAAGAGACCGGCGGGGGTGCCGCCGCGATCACCATAGTGAAACACGGTTCTACTTGGTGTCAAGCTGCTAGCTGGTGTTACGTCCACTATCTGGACTAGATTGTCGTAGCATCGCAGAAGATGGTTCTTGGTTGAATCGGAGGTGACATCGTCAACACGCCAGCTCCGGATGTGATGTCGCCGCCGGGCCGCATCATCCCGTTGTCGGATATGACCAGCGGTCAGCTCGCCCGCCGCGCGAAGATCATCGAAGAGGTGATCGATCTGATCGGTGAGGTCGGCGCCGATGCGGTCCAGATGCGGGATGTGGCTCAGCGCGCGGGGGTCGCACTGGCCACCCTGTACCGATACTTCAGCTCCAAAGAGAACCTGCTGGCCGCCGCATTGGCGGATTGGCAGAAGCGGTTGACCCGCCGCATGCTGTCCGGCGGCGGGCCCGCGGACAGCGACCCGCTCCCGGCTGTTCTGGACTACCTGCGCCGCGCCCAGCGCGCGTTCAACCGCAACCCGGCCATGACCGCCCTGATGCTGCAGATGATGACGTCGACCGATCCCGAGGTGCGGTCGTCGATCGATCAGATGGAGCGCACCAACGTCGAGTTGTACAACCGCCTGCTGGCCGGGGTCGCGCCCGAGCTGATCCCGCAGGTGAGTTTCGGCCTGAACGCCGCGCTGAGCGCCGCACTCGCCGGCTTGCGCGCCGGCCGACTGACTTTGGATGAATCGCTCAATCACGTGGAGTGGGTGGCCCGGGTGTTGCTCGCCGAAGCGCAGCACGCCTAGTTCCGCGACTAGGCTCGAGCGATATGACGTTGTCTGCTCAGTTGTGGTCGCGCAATGCCGATCTGGCCGCCGAGATCCTGGCGCATCCGTTTGTTCGCGGTATCGCAGATGGCTCGCTGCCGCGCAGGCGCTTCGCCGCGTACATCGCACAGGACGCGTTCTTCCTCGAATCCTTCGCCCGCGCATACGCATTGGCCTTGGTTCATAGTCCGGACACCTCGACACTGCTGGTGCTGGCCGATCTGATCGCCGGGGTTCGCGAGGAATTGGGACTGCATGCGTCCTACGCCGGCTCTTGGGACATCGACATGGCCGGCGTCGAACCGTTGGCGGCAACCAGCGCGTACACCGAGTTCCTTCTCGCGACCGCGGCCACGCGACCGCCCGAGGTCACCTATGCCGCGATGACGCCGTGCATGCGGCTGTACGCGTGGCTGGGCCAGTCGTTGGACGCCGAGTCGGCCGGCCCGTACGCGCAGTGGGTACAGGCCTATGCCGCAGCGGAATTCGAGGGAATCGCCCGCCAGCTGGAGAACCTGCTCGACGAACAGTCACCGGACACTCCCGAGGTGCGCAGCGCGTATCGGCGCGCGATGCAGCTGGAACTGGGATTCTTCGAGGCGGCCAACAACACGGAAAGCTGACCGGGCCTCGCGACAGCCGTCAGAAGTCGGCGGGATCAGGCCGTTCGACCGAGCGGGGTGACAGGCCCAGACCCCGTACGTGCAGGGCGATGTCCCGCAGGGGCGCCACCCAGACATCCGAGCACGACACCACATGCTCGACCAGTTCCTCCAGCGCGGCCGCCCTTGATGGTCGGCCCGACAGGAAGGGATGGTTCGTCAGCACGAAGCAGCCTCCGACTGCGCGCAGACCCTCGAACTCTAGCCGCCAGATCTCGGCGGCCTTGCGGGGACTCTCGATCAGTCCGCTGCCGGAGATCTCCGGCAGGTAGCAGTATTGCTCCCAGTCGTCGAGCGCCCACTGCACCGGGATTTCGACGAGGCTGCCGGTGGCGCCGACCCGCAGTTCGTACGGATAGTCGGCGTCCATCAGGCTGGTGTCATAGAGGAAGCCCCGCTCGGCCAGTAATTCCGGTGAGTGCCAGTTCAATTCCCACATCGGAGCCCGGAAGCCGACTGGAGCCTCGCCGGTCAGCGCGGCCAGCGCCTCGGTACCGCGGTCCAGGATCACCCCCTCCTGCTCGGGGGTCATGCCGGTGAGGACCTCGTGCAGATAGCCGTGGTGCGCGACCTCGTGACCGCCGTCGACGATCGCGCGCACCACATCGGGGTAGCGGACCGCGGTGTAGCCGGGGACGAAGAATGTCGAGCGGACATCGTGTCGTGCCAGCAGCGCCAGGAGCCGGGGCACACCGACGAGCGGCCCGTAGGCCTGGTGGGACATCACCGACATCCGATCGGCATGCGCCGCATCGATGTTCAATACGGCCGATTCGGAATCGATGTCGAACGTGAAACATGCCGCGGCCCGCTTACCCGCGGGCCAGGCGACGGGTTCGGCTGGTGTCGCGCTCATGTCCGGCGGACCCGCTGACGGTGCTCCCGAGTCATGTTCGTAGATGATGGTCTATCTCCGACCCGGCCGCATGCTCAGCAGCCGACCGTGCGAGATCAGCGAGCCGGCTTGCTTGAGCCGCTGCGTTCGTACGCTGACGTCGTACCCCTGCACATGACGCACTGCCCCCAGCTGATCGGTGATGTAGCGGTGCAAGTGATCGACATCGCGGGCAATCACGACCGCCAGCAGGTTATGGGGTCCGCTCACGGCGATCACCGAGGCGATCTCGGCGTGTGCGAGAAGCTGTTCGGCGACACCGGTCAGATCGCGGGGTGCAATCGCCATCCAGATCAGGGCATGGACTCCGAAGCCCAACCGCTCGGTGAGGACATCGACGTCATAGGTCAGGGTGCCCGCTGATTCCATCGCCGCGATGCGCCGTTTGACCCGGGCCGGCGACCAGCCGGTCAACTCGGCCAACTGTGCGTGGGGGATCCGGCCATCCCGTGCCAGTGCTTCCAGCAGAGGGCGGTCGTCGCTCACCGGCGGGAGCGCGGCGCCGGACCGCTCGGGTCGCACGTCCGCCAGGGCCGAGGCCTGCGCGGCGGACAGGGTGTGACCGTAGCCGGTCCACACCGCACCGGAGGAGTCGCCGAACACGTGCAGCACCAGATCGACCGTCATGCTCAACACCGCCGAGGTGCGCGGTAGGCGATGCAGGATCCCGTCGCTGTTCTCGGCGAGCGGTGCGCGGACGATGCACACCAGCTCGGTGGATCCGGACAACACGTTGACGTGGGTGACTTCAGGTCGCTGGGCGAGTGCCTCGGCCACGCTGGGCAGTGCGTCGGGTCGGGTTCGTAGTCGAACGACCCACTGACACTCGCCATAGACCTGTGGGTTCACCAGGCCGACCACGCGGATCGCACCGTCGCGGAGCATGGCGCGATATCGGCGTGCGACGGTCTGTTCGGGAACGCCCAAAACGTCACCGATGCGCCGAAACGACACGCGTGGGGACAGTTGGAGCGCGTGCAGAATCTTGCCGTCCAGCGGGGCAGTCACGCCGATAACAATACGTAGATGCTGTCGTCGCTGCCGATATCAGCCGCATCGGAGCACGGATGTGGTGGATCGGGCCGAGTGATCCGAGACTGGCCTGACCGGACGAGCTACGCGGGCCGTGGCCGAGAGAATCGGAGGATGTCATGAGAATCGGTATCGGGTTGCCAAACCATGTCGCAGGTGTCAGCGGTGCGGTGATCGGTTCGTGGGCCCGTCGCGCCGAGGAGCGCGGGTTCGAGTCCGTCACGACGATCGACAGGCTGCTGTACCCGAGCCTGGACTCGGTCATCGCGCTGTCCGTGGCGGCGGGTGCGACGAGCACGCTCGGGCTGGTGACGAATGTGCTTCTGGCACCGCTCTATTCGGTGCCCGTGCTCACAAAGCAACTCGGCAGCCTGGCGGCGTGTGCGGGTTCCCGTCTCACGGTCGGTATCGGCGTCGGATCGCGGGCCGACGACTACGAAGCGGTGGGAGTGGACTTCGCCACGCGGGGACGCGTCCTCGACCAACAACTGGTCGCGATGCGGCACGGTTGGAGTTCCGATGCAGGGTTATGCCCTGCGCCAGTACAGATTCCGCTGCTCTTCGGCGGACGGTCGGAAGCCACCATCCGCAGGGCCACCACCGTCGGTGACGGATGGGTGGCCGGCGCTTTGCGTGACTTCGACACCCAATCGGCATTCGCCGAGCGGATACGTGCGGGTTGGCTGGCGGCGGGGCGGTCGGGAAACCCCCAGATTCATGCCTCGGTGAACTTCGCGCTCGGCGATGGCGACGTCGTGCGGGGAGGACGAGACCACCTGGCCCGCTACTACGGCTTCGCGCCGGACTACGCAAAACTGAACGTGGACGACATGATTCATTCCGCCGACGATGCGCGTGCGGCGGTGCGCGCTTACCGCGACCTCGGTTTCGACCGGTTGCTCTTCCACCCCGCCGTCGCGTCGATCGACCAGGTCGACCTGTTGGCCGACGCGCTGCTGTAGCCGCCACGGCGGGCGTTCGGATGTGATGGATTCGCGGGGAGACGTGCCCCGCCACTCTCAACATATAGCGCACTGGGGGGCTTGCGGCAAGACCCCCTACGTGCCGCAAAATCGCTGCCTTCAACGGAAACCGACTGCACAGGGGGCATGCGAATGCGGGATTCTGACTACGACCACAGCGTGGTGATCGCCGGGGAGGGCCGACCGGGCTGATGCTCGCCGGCGAGTTGGCGCTGGCCGGGGTGGACGTCGCGATCGTCGAGCGCCGCACCAGCCAGCAGGTCATCGGCCAGCGGGCCGGCGGTCTGCACTGCCGCACGATCGAACTGCTGGACCAGCGGGGCATCGCCGAAAGGTTCCTGGCGGCCGGGCAGGCGGTCCAGGTCGCCGGGTTCGCGCAGATCCGGCTCGACATCAGCGACTTTCCCACACCACACCCCTACGGATTGGCGCTGTGGCAGAACGAGATCGAACGGCTCCTGGCCGAGTGGGTCGAGGAACTGGGCGTGCCGATCCGCCGGGGTGCGGAGGTGACGGGCTTCACCCAGGGGGACGCCGGAGTCGAGGTCGAACTCTCCGATGGTGGTGACCTTCGCGCCGGGTATCTTCTCGGCTGCGACGGCGGTCGCAGCTTGGTTCGTAAGTCCGCCGGTATCGGCTTCCCCGGCTGGGATCCGACGGCGAGCTATCTGATCGCTCAGGTCGAGGTCCGCGAGGAACCGAAGTGGGGGATCCACCGCGACGCCCTGGGTACTCATGGGCTCGACCGGCAGAACGACGCCGAACCGGTCCGGGTGATGGTGACCGAGCGAAACGTCGGGCCGACAACCGAACCCACGCTCGACGATCTCAGCGCGGCACTCACCGCGGTCTACGGCACCGACTTCGGGATCCACAGTCCCACCTCGATAGCTCGATTCACCGATGCGGCGCGGCAGGCCGCCACCTACCGCGACGGCCGGATACTGCTTGCCGGCGATGCCGCCCACATCCATCACCCGATCGGCGGCCAGGGTCTCAACACAGGTCTGCAGGATGCGGTCAACCTGGGGTGGAAGCTTGCCCAGGTGGTCAACGGAACCGCGCCGGACACCCTGCTCGACACCTACCACGGCGAGCGGCACCCGGTGGGTGCGCGCGTACTGCAGACCACGATGGCGCAAATGGCGTTGCTGGGCACCGATGATCGCACAAAAGCGTTGCACGACAACATCTCTGAGATGCTCGGCATAGACGAGACACGCAAGACGTTCGCCGCGCGCATGTCCGGTTTGGACATCCGCTACGACGTCGGGTCGGGGCACCCTCTGCTGGGCCGGCGGATGCCCGACCTCCACGTTCAGACGGCCGTCGGGCCGGTGCGCGTCTTCGAACTGCTCCACGCCGCCCGCCCGGTGCTCCTGGACCTCGATGAGCCAGGCGGCATCGATCTCGCCGGGTGGGGGGATCGAGTCAGTCTGGTCACTGCGCAGTACCGAGGCGCCTGGGAGCTTCCGGCGCTCGGTGAAGTGGCCGCGCCCACACGAGTGCTGATCCGCCCGGACGGGCACGTCGCATGGGTCGGCGAGAGTTCCTCGGACGGCTTGACCGAGGCGTTGACCAGCTGGTTTGGCCCGCCGGTGTAACGGCAGGAGGCCCGTGCGGCGATCAAACATGCGACAGAACCGTGGAGGGAATGCATTGTGATTGGGCGCCTGGGATCGGCCGTGCTGGCCGCGGGTATCGCACTGGCCGGGCTGACGGCGGCAACCGCGTCGGCGACGCCGGGGTGCGCCGACTATCACTGGATCGGCGCCGCCGGGTCCGGTCAGCGCGACAGTGCCAACCTGACCGCCAACGGCGGGATGGGCTCCGTGGTGTACCAGTCCTACCAGCAGCTCAAATCGCAGCTCGCCGCAGACGGCCGGACCATCGACGCCGAGGCGGTCCAATACCCCGCGGCTGCGGTGCCGCTGGAAGGCGGCATCAGTGGCTGGCTGGGCTTCCTCGGCAGCGTCGGTGACGGTACGGACGCGACCGCAAAGCAGTACAAGGCGTTCACCGAGCGTTGCCCGGACACCAAGGTGGTGCTGGCCGGCTACTCGCAGGGCGCCATGATCGTCCACCGCAACTTGTACGACCTCGCGGACGATCCGCACCTGGCCGCCGCGCTGTTGATCGCTGACGGCGACCGGCTGCCGGTCGACACCACGATCAAACTGGGGTCGACGGCCGTCGCGCTGGGCCACGGCGAGGGCGTGGCCCAGGACCACTCCTTCCTGGCGTCGACCAACACGTCTGCGCTGCCGCCGGCGATCGGCACCCGAACCATCAGCGTCTGCGATGTCGGTGATCCGGTCTGCGATTACAACCCCGACACCGGGAAGATCTCCGATGCGGCGATCGCCATCCACACCTCGTACGCGCCGGCGCTGAGCGGTCCCCACGCGTGGGTCACGCCGCTCTACACCCTGGTGACGGCCACGGAGACCGCCCCACCGGTGGAGCTGTCCGCCCACACCGCCTGACCCGGTTCAACCGCCGGGATGACTTTGTGAGACGTCATCCGTTCTGGCCGTCAGGGAGCTGTCCTGCTCCCGAAAGCCAGAAGGGATCATCATGAAACTCGTCGTAATCGGTGGCACCGGCCTGGTGGGCTCGAAAGTGGTGCAAAATCTGACCGCCCGCGGCCACGAGGTCGTCGCCGCAGCTCCCTCGACCGGCGTGAACACCTTCACGGGCGAGGGGTTGGCCGAGGTGATGGCGGGAGCCTCCGTCGTCGTCGACGTCTCCAATTCGCCGGCGCTGGACGACTCGGCGATCGAGTTCTTCCGCACAGCGACCACCAACTTGCTGACCGCCGAGCAGAACGCCGGCGTCCGGCGCCATGTCGCGCTGTCGGTGGTGGGCACCGAGGACCTCGCCGCGCAGAGCGGCTACTTCCAGGGCAAGCTCCTCCAGGAGAAGCTGATCAGCGAAGGCCCCATCCCGTTTTCGATCGTGCACGCGACGCAGTTCTTCGAGTTCATCAACACGCTCGCCGACGCCGCGACCGAGGGTGACACGGTGGTGCTGCCGCCGAAGTACTTCCAGCCGATGGCGGCCGTCGATGTCGCCGAGGGAGTCGCAATCGCCGCCGTCGGGGAGCCTGTCAACGGCATTGCCGAGATCGGCGGCCCCGACATGGTTTTGCTTCCCGACCTCATCCGCACCGCGCTGACTTCCCGTGGTGACAGCCGCACCGTCATCAGCGATCCCGCCGCGTCGTACTGGGGCGTCGACATCGACGAGCGCACGTTGGTGCCCGGCCCGGGCGCGACACTCTTCGACACCCGATTCGAGGACTGGCTCCTCGAATCGGCCGCGAAGTCCTAGGTACGGGCGTGGACGTATACGAAGCGGTGCGAAGCAGAAGGGCCGTCCGCGGGTTCACCGATCGCCGCGTCGCGCCCGAGGTACTGCAGCGAGTGCTCGCAGCGGCGTCCTGGTCGCCCTCGGGGTCGAACATCCAGCCGTGGCATGTCTACGTCGTCACCGGTGCGCCGCTGGCCGATCTGAAGAAGATCGCCGTCGAGCGCGTGGTAGCAGGTGAAGCCTGGGACGACCGGGAGTTCGAGATGTATCCCGCCGAGATGGCTTCGCCGTATCAGGAGCGCCGGTCCGCCTTCGGTCGGCAGCGATACGCCGCTCTCGGTATCGCTCGGGAGGACTGGGAAGCGCGGCAGCGGGCGGCCGTCGCTAACTGGGATTGCTTCGGCGCGCCGGTCGCGCTGTTCTGCTATATCGATCGGCACCTCGGCCTGCCGCAGTGGGCCGACCTCGGCATGTATCTGCAGACTGTCATGCTGCTGCTCCGCGCTGAAGGGCTACACAGTTGCCCGCAGATGGCGTGGTCGCAGGTTCGCCGAACCGTTGCCGATGTGGTGTCGCCGCCCGACGAGCTGATGTTGTTCTGCGGCATGTCCGTTGGCTACGAAGACATCTCGGTCAGCTACTCACGCACCGGTCGTGCGCCTCTTGACGAGACCGTCACGTTCCTGCCCGGATAGGTCCGCCCACCGCGGCGCCCCCAACCCCCGGCTACGATCAGGACCGGAAATTCCGGTGAGGTCCGCTAGGGGCAGACGGTGGTGCCTATCTCGAGCGACGGGCGGCCAGAGCAGTTGCATGGTCGTGCCGCCGAGTGCCGAGTGCTGCACTCGGTGATCTCCACCGTCGCCGGTGGCGATTCGCAGGTGCTGGTACTGCGCGGCGAGGCCGGCGTCGGAAAGACGGCGTTGCTCGGGTATCTCTCGGGTCAGGCCTCGGCGCTACGAGTGCTGAACGTCGCCGGCGTCCAGTCGGACATGGAACTCGCGTACGCCGGACTGCAGCAACTCTGCGCCCCGCTGATGGAGCACCACGCTGAATTGCCGGATCCGCAACGTTCGGCGCTCGACGTCGCCTTTGGTCGCGGAGTGGGTGAGCCCCCGACCGGTTCCTGGTGGGTTTGGCGGTGCTCAGTCTGATGGCGGCGGCCGCTCACCGCCAGCCCCTGCTGTGCGTCATCGACGACGCGCAGTGGCTCGACCAGGTGACGGTGCAAACCCTGGGCTTCGTGGCGCGCCGGCTGCTGGCCGAGCCCATCGCGTTGGTGTTCGCCGCCCGCGATGACGGCGCCCAGCCGCTCACGGGGCTGCCCGAACTGATCGTCCGCGGCCTGACCGACGACGATGCGCGTGAGCTACTGGATTCGGTGATGCTCGGCGGTATCGACCCGCCGGTACGCGATCGCATCGTCGCTGAAACCAGAGGCAATCCACTTGCGCTGCTTGAGGTTCCACGCAACGCCTCGGCCACCGAACTCGCCGGAGGCTTCTGGCTCTCGGGCTCGGCGTCGGCGCCCGGCGCCATCGAGACCAGTTATGTGCGGCGAATTCAGGACCTTCCCGCGCCGACGCGGCGGCTGCTGTTGGTGGCAGCGGCCGAGCCGGTCGGTGACGCGGCATTGTTCCTGCGCGCCGCCGCCGAGCTGGCTATCCCCATCGACGCGCTGGCGCCGGCCGAAGCCGCCGGCGTCATCGAGTTCGGTCCGCGGATGCGGTTCCGGCACCCCTGCTGAGGTCCGCGGCGTACCGCGCCGCCGATCTGGCCGACCGCAGAGCCATCCATCGCGCGCTGGCCGACGCCACCGACCCCGACGCCGATCCCGATCGGCGCGCATGGCATGCCGCCAACGCTGCGGCAGGCCCCGACGACGTGGTGGCCGGGGAGCTGGAGAACTCGGCGGCCCGAGCCCAGAGTCGTGGCGGGATCGCCGCGGCGGCAGCGTTTCTCGAGCGCTCCGCGATCCTGACAGCCGATCCGCTGCTCCGCGGCGCGCGGGCGTTGGCCGCCGCCAAGGCCAAGCGGGATGCCGCGGCGCCGGCCGCAGCTCGTGACCTGCTCGACCTCGCGGAGCGAGGACCCCTGTCAGAGCTGCAACGGGCTCAGGTGGCGCGCCTGCGCGCGCAGATGGACTTTGTCCGCAGCCGAGCCGGCGAGGCCGGAGCGCCGTCCGTGCGCGACACCGCGCAGGCACTGCTGGACGCCGCTCGCGCGCTGGAACACCTCGACGACTACGCATCTCGAGAGAGTTATCTCGAAGCGATCGCGGCGCTGATGTATGCCGGACGCCTCGGCGACCCGGGGGCGCTGACCCATGCCGCACAGGCGGCCTTGGCCGCACTGGACCGTGAGGCCGAACTGTCCCGCTCGGTGGACTTTCTACTCAAGGGGGTCGCCGCGCGGATCACCCAGGGAGTCGGCGCCGGTACCGAATCGATGCGAATCGGCTTGGACCACATGTGCATTCAGGCCGCATCCGATGATCGCAACGTCCTGCGGTGGATGGTGCCGGCGTTCCCGATCCTGCAAGAGTCGTCGGCCCACGAGTTGTGGGACCCGGCCACCGTCCACCAGCTCGCCGCCGCGGCGGTACGCGCCGCGCGCAACGCCGGCGCCCTGGCCATCCTGCCGCGTGCGCTGGTGTACCAGGCCGGCGTCCACCTGGTGGCCGGTGAATTCCGCACGGCGGCAACCCTTGTGGAGGAAGCCAACACGATCACGTCGGCCACCGACCATTATGCGGCGGTCAAGTATCACGCCTTGATGCTCACCGCATGGCGGGGCGACGCGGCCGAAGCCGAACGGTTGATCAAGGCCACCGAAACGGACGGAGCCAGCCGGGGTGAGGGCCGGGTGCTCGGCCTGACCGGATACGCCGCGGCGGTGCTCTACAACGGGCTCGGTCGCTACGAGGAGGCGCTGGCCGCCGCCCGGACGGTGTGCGAATACGAGGACATCGGGTTCTACAGCTGGTGTCTGTACGAACTGGTCGAAGCGGCCGCACGCAGCGGCGAGCGGGATACTGCGACCGCGGCGATGCACGACCTCGCCGATCGTGCCGGGGCCAGCGGAACCGACTGGGGACTGGGCGCATTAGCCGCTGCCCAGGCGATGCTCGCCGACGACGCCGACGCCGACGCGCTCTTCACCGAAGCCATCGAGCGGTTGGGGCGCACGACGATCGCGGTGCACCGGGCCCGCGCGCACCTCGTGTACGGGGAGTGGCTGCGGCGGGTGCTGCGCCGAGCCGACGCCCGACGACATCTGACCGAAGCCCACGACATGTTCGTCCGGATGGGTGCCGGCGCCTTCGCCGAGCGTGCCCGCCGGGAACTGGCGGCCACCGGAGAGAAGGTGCGCGCGCAGCAGCCGAGTTCGGGCGGGGAGCTCACCGCGCAAGAGGCGCAGATCGCGCGACTGGCCGGCGAAGGCCTGACGAACCAGGAGATCGGTGCGCAGCTGTTCATCAGCACGCACACCGTCGAATGGCATCTGCGAAAGGTGTTCGCCAAGCTCGGCATCACCTCGCGCAGGCAACTGCGGGCGATGTCCTGGGCGAGTTAGGCCCGACCACGGGCTGACGCCCACGGACTACGGGGTTTCAAGGGTTCGCCTGGGCGGCGTGGCGGCGAGGCTGAGGTCATCAGCAACTCGCACCCAGGAGATCCCTCATGACCGTCACGTCGATTCCCCGGCCACCCGACTCCGAGGCCGCCGACCGGTTCGCCCGTGACGCGCAACCGCTGTTCGACGCCCTGCTGCGCCGGGCCAGGGGGCTGACCAAGACCATGGCCGACGCCGAGGACCTGGTGCAGGACACCCTGCTACACGGGTTCATGGGCTACCACACATTCCGCGACGGCACCGACTTCAAGGCGTGGCTGTTCCGGATTCTCTACAACCGCTGGGTGAGCGGCTTTCGCGCCAAGCAACGCCGGCCATCGGAGGTGCCGGTGGACGACGTCGCCGAGGGCGACCTTGCCGACAGCGCAGCCCGGTCATCCACTGCCGCCCGCTCGGCCGAGGCCGAGGCACTCACCCGGCTGCCCGACGGCGACCTCCGTTCGGCGATGGCGACCCTGCCGGAGGACTTCCGCACGGTGCTGTTCTACGCCGAGGTTCAGGGCCACACCTACGCCGAGACCGCCGTGATCCTCAACATCCCGCGCGGCACGGTGATGTCCCGGGCCTCCCGCGGCAGGCAGCGGCTTCGGGTGGCTCTCGCCGACAGCGCGTACGCGCCGACCGCTCAGATCGCATGACCACCGCGACGGAACTGACCGGGCAGACGGCGCTGGTCACGGGCGGCACCGCCGGGATCGGGCTGGCGTGCGCCCGGCTGTTGGCCGGGGCCGGCGCGACGGTGATCATCACCGGGCGAGACCATCGGCGCGGCGCAGTCGCGGTCGGCCAGATCTCCGGCCAGGCGAGCTTCGTCGCCGCGGACCTTTCCGATGCCGGCGCGGTACAGGCATTGGTAGACCGGGTGGGCGAGGTGGACATCCTGGTCAACAACGCGGCCAGCTTTCCCGGAGCGCTCACCGTCGACCAGGACCTCACGGCCTTCGAGACGACGTTCGACACCAATGTGCGCGGCACATATTTCCTGACCGCGGGCCTGGTCCCGGGCATGCTGCAGCGGCATCGGGGCAGCATCGTGAACGTCACGTCGATGGTGGCGTCCAAAGGTGTCGGGGGAGCCTCCACTTATGGCGCCTCGAAGGCCGCGGTCGAAGCACTGACACGGTCGTGGGCCGCCGAGTTCGGCCCGTATGGCGTTCGCGTCAACAGCGTTGCGCCCGGGCCCACCAACACCGAAGGTGTCGTGGCGCAATGGGGTGACACCAACGACGAACTCGGCCGGGCGCTGCCGCTCGGGCGCACCGCCGACCCCGAGGAAATCGCCAACGCGGTGCTCTTCCTCGCCTCTCCTCGCGCGAGCTTCATCACCGGATCGACCCTGCACGCCGACGGCGGCGGAACCGCCGTCTGACATCAAGGAGAACTGACATGCCGAAAACTCATGACCCGCAATGGGAGAACGCACTGACCGTCGTTCAGGACGTGCACCCGCCCTTCATGCCGGAGGGTGCCGATGTGATGACCGTCGTCATCGAATACCCGCCGGGCAGTGCCGGAGCCCCACCGCACCGCCATCCGAGCGGCCCGGCGTTCGGTTACATGCTGGAAGGCGAGATGCTCTTTGAACTCGAAGGGCAGCCGCCACGTGTCATCCGCGCGGGCGAAGCTTTCTGGGAGCCCGGCGGAGACGTCATCCACTACTCGGACGCCAACAACCGAGACGACGTCAAGAGCCGGTTCGTCGTCACGATGGTGTGCGTACCAGGCCGGCCGATGCTCGAGCTCGTCGACGACAGCGAACTGACCGCCCGCCAACACCTGCGGGTAGCGGCCGAACCCGCCGCCGGAAAGGACTGAATGACTGTGTCTCGCATCCTGCTTCAGACCACCATTGGCGCCCAGCCGGATGACTGGGACATCGACCGCTTCACACTCCTAGCCGCTGAATTGCGCGCCGCCGGGCATGACGTACTCGCCCGCAACCGCGCACACCACGGCGACGATCCGGTGCTCAGCGTTCTCGACGACCTGGGGTTCGACCAGCTGTGGCTGATGGCCGTCGACACCGGCGACGGCCTGACCGACGCCGATGCCGACGCCATCACCAGGTTCCGCCGCGGCGGTGGTGGCGTGCTGACCGCACGCGACCACCAGGACCTGGGGTGCTGCCTGACCCGGCTCGGGTCCTTGGGACTGGTCAACGAGTTCCAGGACAAGACGGTCGATCAAAGCCACCTCTGCGACGACCAGGACACCCCGACCATCTCCTGGCCCAACTTCCATTCCGGCGCCAACGGCGACTACCAGCCGGTGCTCGCCACGAACCCGGTGCATCCGCTGCTGCGCACTGCGCACACCACCAGCGGCCGAATCGAATGGTTCCCCGCGCACCCGCACGAGGGCGCGGTCTCGGCGAGCGTTCCCTGCGCGACCGTCGTGGCCGAGGGGCGAAGCAGCGCCAGTGGCCGTAGGTTCAACCTCGCCGTCGCGATCGATGGTGAGACCTCCGACGGGCTGCCGTTGGGCCGGGCGCTCGCGGAATCGACCTTCCACCACTTCGCCGACTACAACTGGGATTTGGGTTGCGGGGCGCCGTCGTTCGTCAGGGAGCCACCCGGCAGGCAGATTCTGGCCGATCCGGACCGGCTGACAGTGTTCAAGGACTACGTGCGCAACGTCGCGGCCTGGCTGCACCCGGTCGCCCCAACCGGTGCCGATGCTGCCCCCGAAGCGCGCCGTGCTGTCGTACTCTGAATGCGCTTCACACACAGGAGGCGCCCGTGAGCGAACACGAAGTCAAGATGATCATCCTGTCGACCGACGACCTGGATGAATCGATCAGGTTCTACAGCGACACCCTCGGTATGGCACTGAAGTTCCGCGACGGCACCCATTTCGCGGCGCTCGACGGAGGCCCGGTCACCCTGGCGCTGGCGACGGAGATCGACCACCCGATCCCCGGGCAGGTCGTGGTCGGAATCAAGACGGCCGACGTCGACGCAGCCGCGAAGGCCATCGAGGCCAGCGGTGGCGGAATCGTCAAGGGCCCGTACGACGACGCGCATGAGCGACGAGCCGTCGTCTACGACAACAAGGGCAACGGCCTGGTCTTCTACAGCCCGCTCGCGCGCAAGTAGGCCGCTGCCGCGTGAGTGAACTTCAAGACCGGCAGGATGTTTCGGATCTCCTGATCCGCTACGCCAGCGGTATCGACCGGCGCGACTGGGATCTGTTCCGGACCGTCTTCACCCCCGATTGCCACCTGGACTACGGCGAGATCGGCGTGTGGGACGGCGTCGAGGCGGTCACCGAGTTCATGGACGTCGCTCATGCCGCAGCCGGATATCTCATGCACCGGATCAGCAACATCGTGATCGATCTGCACGGCGATCGGGCCACCACCCGCTGCTATGTCGATGCGTGGATCATGGCTGCGGACAACAACTCCGGGGTCAATGCGAGGGGTTTTTACGACGATGAGATCGTCCGAACCGATGCCGGCTGGCGCATCGCGCGGCGCACGTTCACCACGGTGCAGGTGGTGTACTAATGAGTGACTTCTCGGAGAAGTACGGACCCTGGGCGCTGGTCGCGGGTGCCTCCGACGGCGTGGGTGCCGCGTTCGCGGACGCACTGGCCGAGCGCGGGCTCAACGTTGTATTGCTCGCACGCCGGCAATCCGTGCTCGACGATGTCGCCGCGAACATCCGCGACCGGCACGGCGTCGAAACCAGAACGCTGGCAATCGATCTCGCAGTAGCGGGTGCGTCGGCCGCCGTGATCGAAGCGACGGCGGATCTCGACATCGGCTTCATGGTGTACTGCGCGGGCGCCGACCCCGACTTCACTGCTTTCCTGAGCAATTCGATCGAGGCGGCCGAGAACATGGTGCAGCGCAACTGCGTGGTGCCTATGCAACTGTGCCACCACTACGCCGCACCGATGGTCGAGCGGGGCCGGGGCGGGATCGTCGTGTTCGGCTCCGGGGCCGGCTTTGTCGGCGGCCCCAACATGGTGGCCTACGGCGCGTCCAAGGCGTTCGACATGGTGTTCGCCGAAGCGCTGTGGAGTGAATTGCACGACAAGGGCGTCGACGTCATCGGTTTGATCCTCGGCAAGACCGACACCCCTGCGCTGCGCAAGCTCGAGTATCAACGCGGCACCCTGGCTTCGGAAGACCAGACGCCGACCGGTGCGGTACCGGTCGGCGACGTGGTGGCCGAAGCATTCGCGAACCTCACCAACGGGCCGACGGTGCTCGTCGGTGAGCAGATGCGCGGGGTCGGGCAGTTGCTGGCGTCGATGGACCGCAACGACGCGGCGCGGCTGATGGCACAGTCGGTCGCCGCGGCAATGGGCTCGGACTGACGCTCGGGTTTTTGCCCTGCTCAACGCGTCGCATGTTTACCGATCGCAGATCTGGATAGCTAATACCGGTACCAGGCAGGTCGTTACTCACGCACGATTGACGCACGATTGGAGCACCAAGCCATGAAGTTGATCGAGATTGTCGCCGGTGCCGCTATGGCCGGTGGATTGGCCGCAAGCGCACTGGGATTGAGCGCCGCGACCGCGGGCGCCGACCCCGGCTGGACCCCGCCGCCGGGCCCTGTTCAGCCCGCGCTGCCGCCGGCCGGACCCGACGCCGGCAGCCCGCCGGCCTGGGCACCGCCGAAGCCCGTCGACCCGACCTGGGCCGCCGGCAACAAGCAGGTGTGGGACGAGGGCTGGAATCACTGGGGCGTCTGGATCAACGGGGTCTTCGTCCCGACCTACTGATATCCGCATGACGCCGCGGGATGCCGTCTGATCGCCTGGGTGACGGCACCCCGCGGCGTCCTCGCGTCCAGGCACCGGGGACACCGCTCTATGGTCGAACAGTGACGATCACCTACGACGACGCACTACGGGACCAGATCCGTGGTCACTTGAGCGGCCACGACCGCCGCTCGGCGGCCGACCCCACCAAGCGCCACGCCGCTGTCGCGGTGGTGCTCGTCGACTCCGAAACCGGCGAGGACCGGGTCGACCCAGCCCCCGTCGACGACTGGATCGCAGGCCGGCCGATGGAGCCAGGCTTGGACGGCCGGATGGTCGGAGTCTCGGGTGGCGCGGCATTCCTGTTGTGTCGCAGGGCATCCCGCTTGAACTCACATGCTGCGCAGTGGGCTCTTCCCGGCGGCAGGCTGGACCCGGGGGAGAGCGCGATCGACGCGGCGTTGCGCGAACTCGACGAGGAAGTCGGCGTCACGCTGCCCCATTCATCGGTACTCGGTGTGCTCGACGACTATCCGACACGGTCGGGCTACATCATCACCCCGGTGGTGATCTGGGGCGGCGGACGCCTGGATCCACGTCCGGCACCCGACGAGGTCGTCGCGGTCTATCGAGTCGGGCTGCACCAACTGCAACGGCCGGATTCGCCGCGGTTCATCACCATCCCGGAAAGTCCACGGCCCGTCGTGCAGATGCCGTTGGGCAACGACCTCATCCACGCGCCCACAGGTGCTGTGCTGCTTCAACTTCGGTGGCTGTGCCTGGAAGGCCGTCACGACCCGGTCGACGACCTCGAGCAGCCGGTGTTCGCTTGGAAATAGGCCCCTGAAACGCAAGTACCGCGCGGCCGTAATGACCGCGCGGTACGTTGACGACGATTGTCAGGCAGGCGGGTAGACGCCCATGCCCTTGGCCTTCTCGGTCTGCCAGAAGATGTCCGAGATCTGATCGATGGTCGAGAGCAGCTTCTCAGCTGTGGCGGCGTCGGTCGACTTCTTGACGTCACCGGCACCGTGCACGCCGTCCCAGAACAGCTGGTGCAGGTTCGGGAACTGCTCGAAGTGCTCCTTGGTGAAGAAGTCGGCCCACAGCACCATCAGGTGATGCTTGACCTCCTCGGCGCGCTGCTCCTTGATGAGGATCGCGCGGGTCCGGAAGTGCTCGTCATCCGAGTCGTTGTACTTCTGGATGGTCTTGAGGCACGACAGCGCCTCGATCTTGGCCTGCGCGGGGTCGTAGACGCCGCAGTACAGGTCGCAATGAGCGTGGGCAGGGGTGGCGTTGGCGAAAAGTCGTTGCAGCATGGCCCTAACTTACCCTTTCACCATGCGGGAGAACCATGGGCTCGGTTCCTGGCCCCTGCGCCGGTTTCGGGTGGTGGAGGAGTCGATGTTGCCCACCCTTCGCCCTGGTGACGGGCTGTTGGCGGTCCGCGCCGGGACCCCGCGCATCGGACAACTTCGGGTGTTCCCCGATCCCACCCTGCCGACTCGATGGCTGATCAAGCGGGTCGGGGCGGTGCGGGGGCGCGGTCGGGCCGCGACCTTCGAAGCGTGCTCGGACAATCCCCACGCACCGGGCGTCGTCGACTCGCGGCGTTTCGGCTGGGTTCCGGCCGCGGGTTCCTACCGGGTGGTGTGGACGGTGCGCGCTCGGCACAGCTGAGCCGAGTTTCGTTTCCGGGCTATTGAGGTACATGGCGGGCATGGGTATTTCAGACAAGATCAGCAATAAGGTCGACGACGCAGCAGGCAAGGCCAAAGAGGGCGTCGGTCGCGCCACCGGCGACAAGAGCACCGAGAACGAAGGCAAGCTCGATCAGGCCAAGTCGAGCCTCAAGGACGCCGGCGAGAAGATCAAAGACGCCTTCAAGAGCTGAGCGTGGAGCTCAGCAACCAGCCACCGGCCACGCCGGTGGATGCCAGGAAAGCGAGCGAAGAGCAGCGCGTCCTGCAGGACCAGCTGGATCATCAGAACGACGATCCAGCTGGTCCCGGCAAGGTGGATAGGCACCAGGTCGCCGACGAGACCTGAGCTACTGCGGGTGGGTGGCCAGGTACTCGGCGACCGGGACGGGTTCATCGGCGGAATAGCCGATCGGCAGAACTACGTCACCTTCGGTGGTGACGTAGTAGACATCCCACTGATAGAAGCCGGCGAATGTCGCGGGATCCGCCAGGACCGCGGCGTAATCCTTTACCGCAGCGACATATTCGTCGGCATGGTTGTACCGGTAAATGGCGTGATCGGGGTCCGGGCCGAAACCGTTGGCAGCAAGGTAACGGCCGGCGGCCATGATGCTGTCGTGTGGTGATCGGATATCGCCGCCGTCGCCGTGGGCGGCGAATGTCGACGGCAGGAATTGCATCGGGCCATCCGCTCCGGCGGTACTCAGTCCCACGATGCTGCCGAATCGGGTCTCGATCAGGTTGATCGCCGCCAGATAGTTCCAGCCGACCCCGGTGGCTGCTTCTGCCTCGCGGTAGTAGCCGAGCAGTTCATCGGCCGGGGCCGGTGGTTGGATCCGCCACGCCGGCAGAGTGTCCCGCGGGTGGGCCATCGCGGCGAGTTGCCGTCGAGCGTCGACGTTGCGGTCGTAAGCATCGATCAAGCCCGGCGGGATTCGTGGCCGGATGATCGGGTCCCATTCAGGGTGCCGACCGATGCTGCGGTAAGCGACCTGCTGGCGGCGGGCCGCCGCCACGAGCGCGGCCTGTGGTGTCGACTGATCGCGAATGGCCAGCTCGTCGGCGACCAGGTCGTCGGCCAGCTGAGCAGGATCCGACGCCAGCCTGGGCTGCGCGCCGGAGGGTGCCGCGTCCGGTGGGGTGGTGGAATCCAGCGCTGCCGCGGGCACCGATGAGGTGGGCGGGCCTGCCGGCGTGCTCACCGGGTGGACAGTGCTCGATGCGCAGGCGGCAACGGCCAGCAGGACCGTCGCGGGCACGACAGCGAATCGGATGCGCACCGCTGAAGTCTGTCGCACGCCGACGGCCAGCACCAGGATTCGGTCTGGGAGGATGAGGGGATCATGCGGATAGATGCCACATCCGCCTCAGCCGTCGTGCTGGGTGCGGCCACAACAGCGGCGCTCCTGGTAGGCGCCGTCGGCTCAGCGGACCTCTCACCCCGAATTGCTCTGGCCGACAACACCGTCAGCGCCGATCCGCCTGCCGTCGCCGCCGGCGACGGCTCGCTGGCAGACGGGCAGATCCTGACACCGTTCGACGTGCAGAACCCAGCCGTCGGCCGCCTGGACCCGCGACTGCTCGACGCCATTCAGCAGGCCGCCTCCGCGGCGTCGGCCGACGGCATCACCATGACGATCACATCAGGGTGGCGTTCGCCGGAATTCCAGCAGCGGTTGTTGGACAGCGCGGTCGCCCAGTACGGCAGCCTGGCGGCTGCCCGCGAGTACGTGCAGACCCCCGGGGCGTCCAAACATGTGGTGGGTGAGGCCGTCGACGTGGGCGGTGTCGGTGCCGACCAATGGTTGATGGCCAATGGCGCGCAGTTCGGTCTGTGCCGCATCTATGCCAACGAGGTGTGGCATTTCGAGTTGGCCACCGACGCCGTCGGCAACTGCCCGCCACTTCTGCCCAACGCGGCTGGTTGAGCGTAATTTGATCCGGATGAGAAGTCTGGACGAGATCCGTACCGCACTGGAGGCCTGTTACTCGGCGATCGAAGGTCTGTGCGCCGACCTGAGCGACGCCGACTGGAAGGCACAGTCGCTGTGCCCGGACTGGGTGGTGCGCGACGTCATTCAGCACGTCGTCAGCATCGAAGCCGTGATGGCCGGCTGGCTGCCGCAGGACGACGCCACCCCGCCGCCGTTCGAGCGGGCGGCGGAGTTCCTGGCCGGGACCGACGATCCGGCGACGCTCGCTGAGAAGGTCACCGGGGTTTTCGCCGAGCGCAGGCGCGACTTGAGTTCGCTGACGGCCGCCGACCTCGACCGGCCGTCGTGGATGCCCACCGGGCGAGGAACCTACGGCCGCTTCCTGGAGATCCGTGTCTTCGACTTCTGGGTTCACGTGCGCGACATCACGATTCCGCTCGGACGCTCCACTGACGACGGCGGTCTCGCCGCGGAGATCGCGCTGGGAGAGGTAGAGAGCTCGATCGGCTACATCGCAGGCAAGAAGGTGGGGGTGCCCGACGGCAGCAGCATCTCCTTCCGGTTGACCGGCCCGGTGGTCCGGGAGATCAATGTCGCTGTCGACGGTCGGGCCAAACAGGTTGCGCGCCTCGATGATCCGAGCGCGGTGCTGACCACTGACTCGACCACGTTCATCATGCTGGCCTGTGGCCGCATCGACCCCCAGACCCAGATCGACACGGGCGCGGTCAGCTGGAGTGGCGACGCCGAGCTGGGCGAGCGCGCCGCCCGCAACCTCAGGTTCACGATGTGATCGGGCGCCCCGAGTCCGTCGACTTCCACTTCGACGTGATGTGCCCGTACGCCTACCAGACGTCGCTGTGGATCCGCGAGGTCCGGGACCAGACCGGACTGGTGGTGAACTGGCGCTTCTTCAGCCTCGAGGAGATCAATCGCAAAGAGGGCAAAAAGCATCCGTGGGAACGGGACTGGTCCTACGGCTGGTCGATGATGCGCATCGGGGCACTCCTACGCCGACAGTCGATGGCGGATGTGGAGGCCTGGTACCAGCGTGCCGGCCGTGCCCTGCACGTCGAGGGTCACAAACCGCACGATCCGGCGGTGGCCCGGCACCTGTTGGCTGAGCTCGGTTTTGATCCTGCGCTGGTCGATCAGGCCATCGCCGATCCGACCACCGGTGACGAGGTGCTCGCCGACCACAACCGCGTCGTGGCGGCCGACGGTTACGGTGTGCCGACGTTGTTCTTCCCCGACGGTCAGTGTTTGTTCGGGCCGGTGCTGATCGACCCGCCGACCGGTGAGGCGGCGGTGCGACTGTGGGACGCCGTCGTCGCCTGGACGGAATTCCCGCATCTCTATGAGCTTCAGCGGCCCAAGACGCCCGCCGATGCACAGCTGATCGCCGAGACGTTCCGTCCGTACCTCGAAGCCCGCGACTGGGTGTCGATCAACCGTGGCGAGGTGATCGGCTTCGGGGACTAGCCGTCGTCGTCGCGGTTAGATCGAGCTATGCGTGTCAACCGGATCATTGCCGACCTGCCGGTCTCCGACATCGAGGCGGCCAAAAGCTTCTACACCGACTACCTGGGGCTGACCACCGAGGAGTTCAACCTCGGCTGGGTGGCCAGGTACACCTCGCCCGAGACGGGGGCGAATCTGCAACTGGTCACCGCCGATGCGACAGCACCCGAGACGCCCGTCATCTCGGTGGCCACCGATGACGTCGACGCCGCCTACGAGCAGGCCCGCGCCCGTGGCTACCAGATCGTGCATCCGTTGACGACCGAGTCGTGGGGGTTCGACGGTTCTTCGTTCGCGATCCGGACGGCAACGTGATCAACGTTGTGGCGCATCGGGATTAGTGCGGGCTAGCCGGTGGGCGTCGCGCCCAGCACCCGTTGCAGATCGCCCTTCATCGCTTGCAGTTGCGCGCCCCAATACCCCCAGCTGTGCGTGCCGCTGGGCGGGAAGTTGAAGACCGCGTTGCGACCGCCGGCGGCCTGGTACTTGCGCTGAAATTCCTTATTGGTGTTCAACGTGATGTTTTCCAGATACCCGGCGGTGAACAGCCCACCGAAGGTGGGGTCGTCGGTGTTGTCGAGTTCCGACGGTGCGCCCGTACCGCAATAGATCCACACCGCGGTGCCGTTGGCGACCAGCCTCGCCACGTTGACCATCGGGTCGTTGCGCTGCCAGGCCGGATCGTTGGAGGGCCCCCACATGTCGGTGGAGCGGTACCCGCCGCCGTCTTTCATCGCCAGCCCGATCAGGGTGGGCCACAAGCCCAGCGACGGGTTGAGGAAACCGGACAGCGAGCCCGCAAAGATGAACTGCTGGGGATGCCAGATCGCCAGCGTCAGGGCCGCACTGCCGGACATCGAAAGTCCGATGACCGCGTTGTTGATCGGAGTGATCGCTTTGTTGAGCGCCAGCCACGCGGGCAGCTCCTGGGTCAGGAAGGTCTCCCACTTGTATGTCAGCGTCCCGTTGGACCCGGCCGCCGGCTGATACCAGTCGCTGTAGAAACTGGACTGGCCACCGACCGGCATCACCAGAGACAGCCCGGACTGGTAGTACCACTCGAACGCGGCGGTGTTGATGTCCCAGCCGTTCTCGTCATCCCGGGCGCGAAGGCCGTCGAGCAGATAGACCGCGTGCGCGCCGCCACCCTGGAATTGGACGCGGATTGTGCGGCCCATCGCCGGCGACGGCACGTCGAGGGCTTCCACCGGTAAGCCGGAGCGCGAGTAGGCGGCGGCGGGCGCGGTCTGGCCGGCCAGGCCGACCATGCCCGGGACCAGAAGCACGGTCGCGGTGAGGACGCCCAGGCGCTGCACCCAGCGGGTCGCGCGGTGCACGAGGTTCCTCACGAGCAGCAACGTAACAATGCCGCCGGCGCCGAGACGGTCTGGCACGCCTGCCGTAATTGCTTTGTGATCGGCGAGAATTCACGCGGCTCGGGTGCGCACCCCCAGCACCGGTTGCCGGCTTTCGCGGTCACAGAAGTCCGCGGCCCACGGCCACCGGCCACGACCATCCGACCAGACCAGCTGCAATGCGCGAATCTCCCTGCCGTACAGGGCGGTCGCGAAACCCATGTGTGCATCGGGATGTTCGACCTCGACGACCTCGAGCATCGGACCTCCGCAGAGGGTGAACTGCTGGCCGGCGGTCAGCTCGGCTCCCCGCACCACGAGCTCGGCCGACTTGCTCAGCAGGCGGGCGGCCCGCTGCGGTGACACATTCGTCATCAGTAGCTCGGGGACGTCGTAGTCGCTCAAACCGACCGTGTAGGCGAACGGCATGCGGGGTGATTCCACGTATTGGACTGCCCAGCCTCGCCGCAGGATCTTGGCGCGGACCTCGTCGAGATAGTCGGCGACGGTGTTGTCCGGGTGGTCGCACAACCAGCACATTGCTGGGCCCCTTTCGTCAATTCGACGGCGTAGGACACACGATGCACCCGGGGTACGACAAAAACTCGAACAGACGTTCGCCGCGCTCAGCGCGGAACCCACGCACCGCCGTACAGCACGTCGGTGACCGCGAGGTCGGTGTCCAGGACGACCAGGTCGGCGCGCGCGCCCACCACCAGTTCGGGACATGGAAGTCCAAGTGCGCGAGCCGGGTTCAGCGACGACTGGCGCACCGCGAGTAGGAGTGCCTCGTCGCGCGGCAACCCGCTGTGGGCGACGGCGAAGCGGAACACCCGGTCCATGGTGGCGGTGCTCCCCGCTATCGTGGCCGTCCCCGCCAGTCGGGCCACCCCGTCGGCGACCTCGACGTCCATTCGGCCGATCTGATACCGACCGTCGCTCACCCCGGCCGCCGCCATCGCGTCGGTGATGAGCGACAGCCGGTCGGGCCCGGCCGCACGGACCACATGCCGGTACAGCGCGGCGTCGACGTGCACTCCGTCGGCGATCAACTCCACCGTCACCCGGGGGTCTTCGAGCAGCGCGATCACCGGGCCCGGCTCGCGGTGGTGGATCGGGCGCATCGCGTTGAACAGATGCGTGCCCACCGTGGCGCCGGCACTGATCGCCGCGCGGGTCTGCTCGTAGGTCGCCTCTGTGTGTCCGACCGCGGCCACCGCGCCGGCAGTGACGATCCGCTCGATCGCGGCCAGCGCACCCGGACGCTCCGGTGCGAGCGTGACCATCCGGATGGCTCCGGCGCCCGCCTGCAGCAGCGTGTCGACTTCGGCGGTGTCCGGATCGCGAAGCAGGACGGGATCATGCGCCCCGCAGCGGTGAACGGCCAGCCACGGGCCCTCGAGGTGAATCCCGGCGAGCACGCCGTCGTGCACATGGCCGGCCAGTACCTCGACCTGGTGCAGCAGATCAGCCGGCCCGGCCGACACCAGCGACGCGATCAGGGTGGTGGTGCCGTGCCGGCGATGCAGCTCCACAGCGGTCGCTGTGTCATCCGAAGCCGCCACCGAGAAATCGGAGCCGCCGCCGCCGTGGACGTGGGTGTCGACGAAACCGGGTACTACGGTGTCCAGCTCGCGGTCGGGGGCCCGGGGCGGCGAACCCGCGCCCAACGCCCGCACCGACCCGTCGGACACCTCAATCCAGCCTGGCCGCAACAACTCTCGGCCGGTCAGCAAGGTGGCAGCAGTGATCAGCACTCAGATGCCCTGCCATGACGGCTTGGACAGGTAGGTCTCCCGGTAGTAGTCGGCCAGCTGCAGCCGCCGAGCCGCACCGCCGTCGAGCAGGACCGTCACGTGCGGGTGGTGCTGCAGGATGGTGGCCGGCCACATCGCGCTCACCGGCCCCTCCACCAGCTGATGCACCGCCTCGGCCTTGCTTCGGCCGAGCGCCACCAGGACGACGTGACGGGCCGCCATGATCGTGCCCAACCCCTGGGTGAGGCAGTGGGTCGGGACTTGGTCGACATCGTCGCCGAAGAAGCGGGCGTTGTCGATTCGGGTCTGGCGCGTCAGCGTTTTGATTCGGGTGCGCGACGCCAGCGACGACCCGGGCTCGTTGAAGCCGATGTGGCCGTCGGTGCCGATGCCCAGGATCTGCAGGTCGATGCCGCCGGCCGCGGCGATGGCCGCCTCGTACTCGGCACACGCCGCCGGAATGTCCTCGGCCAGCCCGTCGGGGCCGGCCACCGCACCCGGCGCGAAGTCCACGCGTGAGACGAACACCGTGTCGATGACGGTGCGATAGCGCTCGGGATGGTCGGCCGGCAACCCGACGTACTCGTCGAGGGTGAAACCGCGGGCTTGCCGAAACGAGATACGCCCCGCGTCGTACCGGGCGGCCAGCTCGTCGTAGATCGCCAGCGGGGACGAGCCGGTGGCCAGCCCCAGCACCGCGGTCGGCCTGCGCTCGAGCAGCGACTCGACGGCATCGGCGGCCAGCGCGCCGATCTGTGCGGCGTCGGGGAGGATGACGACTTCCATCAGTCCCTACTTGTTGGCAGTGAAAAGTAGTGAGCCTGAGGCGATTTCGGCACCCGTGGCGACGTCGTCGCCAACCACGACATTACCCGGCTCGCGTTCGTCCATCACCACGACGGGAACGATCGGGTTCAACCCGGCCGCCACCACAGACGGGACGTCATAGGTGATCATCGTCTGGCCGGCGGTCACGGTGTCGCCCTCGCTGACGTGGGCGCTGAACCCCGCCCCCTTCAACGCGACGGTATCGAGCCCGAGATGAACCAGCACTCCGACATTCTCGCTCGTCATGATGATGTAGGCGTGCGGCATCAGCTTCAGGACGCGGCCGCTGACCGGTGCCACCGCATCGATCACCTCGCGGGGCGGATCGACTGCGGCGCCGTATCCCACCATGCCTTGCGCGAAAACGGGATCAGGTACGTCGCCGAGTGCGACGGCACGCCCGGAGACCGGCGCGTGGACGGACGTTGTGCTCATTGTCGAAGACAATAGAGAGTTGACCCACCTAGCCGCGGCGGAAACAACGCCTCACCTCTGGCGATTTGTCTAAGCTTCGGCTGTGCTGCGACGACGGGAGGCCGGCCGGTCATGAGTGATACCACCAAAAACTCAGGCGCACAGCAAAAGTCGGGACTGCACATACCAGGCTTCGCGCAGTTGCAACGGCTCGGCAAGAGCTTGATGCTGCCGATCGCCGTACTCCCGGCCGCAGGCATCCTGCTGCGGCTCGGCCAGGACGACCTGCTGGGCCGGATCAAGGCGCCGGTGATCGGCCCGTTCTTCCAGGCGATGAGCGCGGCAGGCGGGGCGCTGTTCAACAATCTCGCGTTGCTGTTCGCCGTCGGTGTGGCGATCGGTTTCGCCCGCAAGGCCGATGGCTCGACGGCGTTGTCAGCGGTCGTCGGCTATCTGGTGATGCAGGCGGTCTTCAAGACGATGTCGCCGTTCGTGCTCGCGGGGCAACTCGACAAGGCCGGCGAACAGGCGCAGATCAACTACAGCGTCTTCGGCGGGATCGTGATCGGGCTGCTCACCGCGTGGCTGTTCGACAAGTACCACACCATCCAATTGCCGCCGTACCTCGGCTTCTTCGGCGGCCGGCGCTTCGTCCCGATCGTCGTTTCGCTGGTGAGCCTCGTGGTGTCCTTCGCGATGAGCTACTTCTATCCGATCTTCGACGCGGGGCTCACCGGGCTGGGCCACTTCATCGGCGGTGCCGGTGCACTCGGGGCGTTCGTCTACGGCTTCGCCAACCGCATGCTGATTCCGCTGGGGCTGCACCACATCCTGAACTCGTACGTCTGGTTCATCTACGGCAGCTATCCGAGCGGCGACGGGCACGTTGTCACCGGTGAACTCAGCCGATTCGCCGCGGGCGACCCCAGCGCCGGGCTCCTCACGTCGGGCTTCTACCCGATCCTGATGTTCGGCCTGCCCGGCGCGGCGTTGGCCATGATCCACGTGGCGAACAAGAAACAGCGCAAGATCGCGTTCGGCATTCTGTCGGCCGCCGCGCTCACGGCGTTCCTCACCGGCGTCACCGAACCGCTGGAATTCGCTTTCATGTTCGTGGCGTTCCCGCTCTACATCGTGCATGCGGTGCTGACCGGGTTGTCGCTGGCCATCGCCTACCTGCTCGACATCCACCTGGGCTTCTCGTTCTCGGCCGGTCTGATCGATCTGCTGCTCTATGGCACCGCGCCGGCGGCCAGGAACATCCCGCTGCTGATCGTCATGGGCCTGGTCTTCTTCGCGGTGTACTACCTGCTGTTCCGTTTCGCGATCACCCGATGGAACATGCGCACCCCCGGCCGTGAACCCGACGCCGAGTTCGACGCCGAGGAGCGGGCCAACCTGGGCGAGGGTGCCGAGTCGGCCACCGCAGTGGAGGCCGGGGGCGCGGTGACGACGGCCCCCGCGGTCACCGACAGCAGGGCCGAACAGCTGATCGCGGCCTTCGGTGGGCGCGAGAACCTGCGCAGCGTCGACGCCTGCATCACCCGGCTGCGGATGGAGGTCGTGGACGCCGGCAAAGTCGACCAGAACCGGCTGAAGAGCCTCGGCGCCGCCGGCGTGATCGAGGTCGGCAACAGCGTGCAGGCCGTCTTCGGGACGCAGGCTGAGGTACTGAAGAACGAGATCAACGACGCGCTGTGACGGCCGGGCGCGCAGTATCGCTGAAACGGGGAAGTGTCGCACCCGCCGCGCATAGATCGCGTAGAGGAAACGCATAGGCTTCGAACCTTTACGGTTCCGTGCCCAAAGTGTGACCTGAGTAGACCACTGTTACCGAAGTGACATCAGTGGCTCGTGCTTTGAGCCGATCGAGCCAGAGTAGGACCCACATGACCGTGCACACTTTCGATCGTGAACCGACCGGCGGCACCGCCTTCGCACTGCGATCGCTGGCCGTGATGGCAGGAGCGTTTGTCGCCGTTGCCGCGTGGCCGGCGCCCGCCCACGCGGACACGGCGGGCGTCAGCAGCCTGCTGAACTCGACCGGTATCAGCCAGCTGATCGAGCAAATCGGCCAGCAGATCTGCCCAATGCTGGTCAAGCCGGGCAGCAGCCTGGTTTCCAATGCCACCACGGCCAGCGGACACGGCGGCCTCGCCTCCCAGGTGACCGGGTTCGTGGCCGAGCAGGCCATCCGGTCCCAGTGCCCGGCGGTGATGGCCGAACTCGGCAATGGGAACTTCGGGCCGCTGATGCAGATGCTCAGCACCGCCAACCAGGCGTCCGGCGCACTCAACACCCTCAACGGCGTGCCGTCGGTGCCGTCGTTGCCGTTGCCGGCCGCCGGCGTGCTCAGCCCGTAGCGGCGTCGTCGCTGGTAACCGCTAACGAATCTGGCTGCGCCGTCGATATCGTGGTTAAGTGGTTGGACCCGAGGCCTGCTCGAGGCGGAATCAGGTGACTGTGAAACGACTTCTCATCGGCGCGTGTGCGGTGGCGCTCACGTCGGGATCGCTTGTGCTTGCCGCACCGGCGTCCGCCGACTGCCCGAATGGGACGGTCCAGAGCCGATTCCCCGGGGTGTGCACGTCCGGTGCGTCCGGTGGTCAGATCCCGCAGGCGATCGGCCCGGACAACGTGACCACCAACATCCAGCCCAACCAGATCCCCACGATGAACGGCATCCCCTGCAACCTGTGGCACTCGGTCACGTGCTGGGCGATGGCGCAGAACGGCGGCTAAGCCTTCAGGTTTCGGGGCTCACGCCGCTCGTAGCGCGTCGATGCCCTGGTCCAGAGCGGCTTCCAGATAGCTCAGGTCGCCGGTTGCCAGCATGATGCCGACCCCGCCCTGGATTCCGGCCAGCAACGCTGCCGCGGCTCGACCGGCGTTCACCGACCCGGCCACCTTGCCCTGCTCCTGCATCGACCGGATGCCGGCTGCGATTGCGCTGCTCCACCGGACGATGAGCTCGGCGGTGACAGCCTCGGCCCCCGGAGTGGTGCGCCCGATCTCCGACATCAGCACCGCGATCGGGCAATTCTGGCCCTGCCTGCGGTAGCGGTCGACTACGGAATCCCGCCACCGCTGCCACGCCGCCCAGGATGTGAGCGCGCCGAGATGGGGCTGCTGGTCGTCGAGCACCATCTGGGACTCGAGCGCCGCGACCGCCAGCAGCAGTTGCTCCTTGCCGCCGGGAAAGTAGTGGAAGAGCTGGCTTTTGGAGGTGCGAGTGCGCGCCATGACGTCGTCGAGGGTGGTCAGCGCTACGCCGCGGGCGCGGATCTCGGCGGCGGCTCCCTCGATGATCCGCTGTCGGGTGGCGCGGCCCTTCGCCGTCAAATTTTGGACTTGCAGGTCCATTTTTGGAGGCGAAGCATATGGACTCATGAGTCCAGAAGATACCCGGTTGGCCGGGCGCAGAGCACTTGTCACCGGTTCCACGGGCGGCCTCGGGGTCGCCATCGCGAAGGCCCTCGCGGCTGACGGTGCGTTCGTCGTGGTGAGCGGCCGGGACAAAACCCGCGGCGACACCGTCGTCACCGATATCCGTTCGGCAGGCGGGGACGGCGTCTTCGTCGCCGCCGATCTGGGGGCCGGCGGTGCTTCCGCGCGCCATCTTGCCGACGCGGCCACCGAGGCGGCCGGCGGCATCGACATCCTGGTGAACAACGCGGCCACCTTGCTGATGCCCACCCCGACCGCCGATATCACCGAGCAGGAGCTGCGAGATGTGTTCGGTGTCAACGTGTTCGCCCCGTTCTTGCTAACCGGTGCACTGGCCCCGCGCATGGTTGCCCAGGGTGGCGGCGCGATCGTCAACATCGGCTCGATCACCGGGCTGCGCGGATCCAGCGGGTCGGCGGTCTACAGCTCCAACAAAGCCGCGATCCATTCGTTCACCCAGTCCTGGGCCGACGAGTACGGCCCACGCGGTGTGCGGGTCAACGCCGTGGCCCCCGGCCCGATCGGCACCGAACGGCAGGCGGAGTTCGCCGACCACTTCGCGCCGACACTGAACCGTCTGCCGTCGCGGCGGGTCAGCACCCCGGAGGAGGTCGCGGCCGCGGTGGTGTTCCTGGCCGGTGACGACGCCGCCAATATCCACGGGACAGTCCTCAGCGTCGACGGTGGCTGGGCTGCAACCTGATTCGAGGGTGGCAGGCAACGAACCGTGAGCTGCGTCACAACCTGCACACGGCTGGACAGGACGGTGTTCAGCAACCCCACAGCGTTGCAAGGCCGGGCCGGCGACGGCCGCGCTGATAGGCTCCCAGGTGAAATCGCGGGGGCGGCGGGGTCCGACCCGTCTGACGAGGTGGCGTCGAAACGTAAAGCAAGAGTCGGAATGGGTCCGGAATGGGTGTTGTGCGAACCGGAGAAATCAAGGCGCTGACCGGTCTTCGCATCGTCGCCGCCCTATGGGTGGTGTTGTTCCACTTCCGGCCGCTGATCTGGGAAGCGTCACCACGACTCAAGGACGACCTCGCGCCGCTGCTCAATGCCGGCGCCCAGGGCGTCGACCTGTTCTTCATCCTCAGCGGATTCGTGCTGACGTGGAACTACCTCGACCGGATGGGATCACACTTCTCGGGCCGGGCAACCCTGCACTTCCTCTGGCTGCGGCTGTCCCGGGTGTGGCCGGTGTACCTGGTGACCATGCACCTCGCCGCCGCCTGGATCATCTTCACGCTGCACTACGGCGCCACACCGTCGGCGGACGTCGAGAAGCTCACCGCTATCAGCTACGTGCGTCAGCTGTTCATGGTTCAGCTCTGGTTCGAACCGTTCTTCGACGGCACCAGCTGGGACGGGCCGGCCTGGTCGATCAGCGCGGAGTGGCTGGCCTACCTGCTCTTCGGCGGGATCATCCTGGTGATCTTCCGGATGGCGCGGGTGACCCGGGCGCGCACGCTGCTCTTCCTCGCCTTCGTCGCGGCGTTGCCGCCCACCCTGCTGCTGCTGGCCAGCGGCCACTTCTACACGCCGTGGAGCTGGCTACCCCGCATCGTTGCCCAGTTCCTGGCCGGCGCGCTGGCCTGCGCGGCGGTGCGACGGTTGCAGATCGGCCGGCGTGGCCAGCACATCTCGGGCATTGCCGCGGTACTGCTGACCGCCGCGATGGTCGGCATCCTGTACTACTACGACGCCAACCCGGTGGCCGGGATGATCGACCCCGGCGGCCTGGTCGACGTGTTGTTCATGCCGCTGGTCGTCACGCTGGCGATCGGCGTGGGCACCCTGCCGGCGCTGCTGTCCACGCGGCTGCTGGTGTACGGGGGCCAGATCTCGTTCAGTCTTTACATGGTCCACGAGATCGTGCACACCTCGTGGAACTGGGCGGTCCAGGAGTATCAAATCGATCTGCCGAAATCGGTCCAGAAGATCGTCGTCGTCGGACTGATCCTCGCCGCGGTTGCCGGCGCGATGGCGCTCTACCACGGGGTCGAGGAGCCGGCCCGGCGCTGGATGCGCAGGATGGTCGACTTCCGTGACGTCAAGCACGACAAGCACACCGGCCCGCCGGGGGCCGAGGGTGGCCGGCTGGCCTCCGTCGACCACGCCCGCGATACCCGTCCTCCGCAGGCTTCGGCGCGGGCCGGGTAGTAACGAAGCCAGCATCGGTGTGCGACAACACCTTCGGAGGCAGTAGGCTGCCTGCGTCGGGCACGAGATTCAGTGGGGTGTCATTGATCCGCAAGGAAGGGCTTGTGCGCATCATCACGACCGGCCTGTCGGCCGTCGCGGTGCTCGCCGCCGTCGTCGGCTACACCCGCCCGGCCGTCACCTACGAATTGGCCAATCGCGGTTCGGGTTTCAGCCGGATCGCGGTGATCGGCGATTCGTACACGACCGGTACCGACGAGGGCGGTCAGGGGCCGCAGTCGTGGACCTCCCGCGCCTGGCTGCTGCTGGCCGGACAGGGCGCCAGGATCGACGCTGACGTGGCCGCCGAGGGCGGTGCCGGCTACGGGATCCGCGGCAACCATGGCAGCCTGTTCGAGGACCTCACCGTTCGGGCCGTCGACCGTGACGACTCCCTGGTGGTGTTCTTCGGATCCCGCAATGACCAGCCCGCCGATATGCAGAAGTACCCGGTGCTGGTCGGGGAGACCCTGCACATCGCCCGCCGGGTGGCGCCCAAAGCCAAGGTCCTGGTGATCGGCCCGCCGTGGCCGACGGCCGAGCCGCCGGGCGAGGTGCTGGCCCAGCGCGACATTCTGCGCACCCAGGCCGCAGCCGTCGGCGCAGTCTTCATAGATCCGCTCGCCGAAGGCTGGTTCGTCGGCCACCCCGAACTGATCGGTCCCGACGGCGTGCATCCCACCGACGCGGGACATGCCTACATGGCCGAGAAGATCGCGCCGCTCATCCGGAGCCAGCTCGCCATCCCGCTGTGACGATCAGGGCGCGATCCAGGGCTGACTGTTGCCCAGATTGTTCGCGTCCACCTGGTAGCACTGCTGCGGGGTGTTGAACCCGAACGCGCCCCCGGTCTCGCAGCGCTGAAAGAAGCCGTTCGCATCGATCGGGCCGTCGCAGCGTTCGCCCCCGCCCCACGGGGTCCAGAGTCCCTGGCATCCCGCGCTCGCTGAGGGCGCGCCGATGATGCCGATACCGATGGCGGCGATCGTGCAGACCACCACTGAACCGAGTTTCTTCACCGTCCACCTCCTCGACGACAAACCTCAAGTGAAGTTCGGATACCCAGTTCATCGCGGCGGCCGGCGACATCGTTATCGCATGTGCGGTTCCAGCAGCGTGGTCCAGCCCGTGACCGGTTGGTCGCGTCCTCCGCTGTGATCCCCGCATCGGTATGGGATGGTTCTGGTGATGCTGAGACGCTTGTGGAAACAGCGTCGGCCGAGGCGACCACTGACACCGTTTCTGGCGACGCTGGCGGTGGTCATGGTGGTCTTCGCCGGAGACCGCCCGACGCCGTCGCTGCCCTACAACCTGATCGCCGGGCCGTTCGCCCGGCTGCTGGCCCAGGCCGCCGACCTGGGCCCTGCCCGCACCCAGCGAATCCAGCTGACCGCCGAACTGCGGGAGGCCACCCGGCCGGCCGCGCTGACCGCCTGGGCCGCCTCCCACGGCTTGTCGGTGGGCTGGCGCGACGGTGACGCCTGGGCAGTCGTGGAGGGCACCCCGCGCGCGATTGCGGGTGCCCTTGACGTGGCGGTGCACGACTACCGCCGCACCAACGGGGTGGTGTTCTACGCCTCGCCCCAGCAGCCCGTCGTCCCGCAGCAGCTGAGCGGTGAGGTGACCGAGCTCGGTCGGATTCTCGGATACACGCCGTCACACGAGGGCGTTCCGCCGACCCCGCCGCTGGACGTCCCCAATGCGGGCCTCGCGCCCACCGAATTGCTCACCGCGTACAACGTCAACCCGCTGTCCTCCGCGGGGTACACCGGAAAGGGCCAGACGGTCGTCGTCTTCACGTTCGACGGCGTCGACCAACGTGACCTGGACAAGTTCTCCGAATGGTTCTCGCTGCCGAAGTTCACCCTCGAGGTGATGGGCGGGATGCCGCCCGAGCGGCGCGGCGAGGCGAGTATGGACGTCCAGTTCGTCCACGCGATCGCACCCTCGGCGCGGGTGGTTCTGGTCAACGCCCGGACCACCGCGGAAGGCGACGCGACGTACGTCAAGCTCGGCAAGCTGATGGAGGAGGTCGACCGCACCTATCCGGGGGCGGTGTGGAGCTTCTCGATCGGCTGGGGTTGTGATCGATTGCTCTCCCGCGCCGACCTGGCACCGGTGCGCTCGGCGCTGGCCCGCGCCCAGCGCAACGGGACGACGGCGTTCGTCGCCAGCGGAGATCTGGCCGGCCTGGAATGCAAAGGCGGCAAGACCTGGTCGGATCCGCCGAGTCCCGACGACTACGGCGTCGACGTGATGGCCTCGCTGCCAGAGGTGACCGGTGTCGGGGGGACGACGCTGTCCACCGATTCCCAGGGCCAGTGGCTGGCCGAACAAGGGTGGTACGACGTCCCGTTGACCCAGGGCAGCGGGGGCGGCGCGTCGGTCTTGTTCGCCCGCCCGTCGTGGCAGGACACCGGGACCCGCGCCGGCCCGCACGACAAGCGGCTGGTGCCCGACATCGCCGCGGTGGCCGACCCGTTCACCGGGGTGAAGTTCGTGTTCAACGGCCAGATCCTGGTTGGTGGGGGCACCTCGCAGGCGGCACCGATCTGGGCCGGGATCGCCGCGGTGATGAACCAGTTCCTGACCGCACGCGGCTTGGAACAGCTCGGCGACTTCAACCCACTGCTCTACGACATCGCCGCCGGCGCCGAATTTCCGGCCTTCCGCGACATCTATCTCGGTGCCAACGCGGTGACGCCCGTCATGGCCGGCTACGACATGATCACCGGGCTGGGAACGCCCAACGTCGACAACCTGATCAAGGCTCTCCTCGTCCTGAAGTCGTTGCGCCGATGAGCGATCTGACAGCGGACCCCGACGCCGCCGACTCGTTCGCCGGCTACGCGGTGCCCGCCGGCAGCTATCGGGCTCGCCGGCAGCGCGGCCCGGGCTACTTCGTGACAATCGGGCTCTGGGTGATCGTCCTTGTTGCCGCGATGATGGCGCTTAGCATCCTGGCCACCCGCATCACACCCACCGCGATCACCTACCACTGCCCACCCGACTGCGGCCGGCCGCCGACAGGGCTGCCGGTGGCCATCAACCCGCGCTACTTCGCCCCCGACGGATCGTTCTCGGTGTCGTACCCGTCGCCGGGAACCGCCTACGACGTGACCACCGAACCCAATGGGGTGCGCGCGGAGCTGAACGTCGGTGACGGGGGCACGCTGCGGTTGTTCAGCGAACCGGCGAAGGGCCGCAACGCACGCCAGGTGGCCGACGACCTGCTCAACCAGATCTTCCCCGACGCGGTGACGTCCTATGAGCTGCCCAACGCGATCCTCGGGTACGAGCCGGGTTACGGCGAGGTCGCCGACGACTGGCCGAAGGGCACCGCGACCGACGCCCGACACCAGCGCATCATCATCATCGTCGCGGTCAAGAACGACCTCGCCCTGGTCGCCGGCGCGGTGGGGCCGTTCCACCAGTTCGGGCCCGACGACGGACCGGGGCCACCGTCACCGGCGAACCTCGATATCGCCAAGGACATGGGCAAGTACGTCAACAGCTTCATGTGGCGGGGCGATCCCCCGAGATAGGTTCTCGCGCTTGGTGTTTCAGTCCTGCACGGCCTTGGCGACGGCGATACAGGTGGTCAGCCAGCCCGGCCGCTGGACTTCGGAATCCTGCACCGCCCACATGGCGTTCAGTACCGCCCGTACCACCACCCAGGCCCGCGCCCGATCCTCGTCGAACCCCGCCGCGTCGACCAGAGTGTAGAACCGCCGGCGCACCCCATCGCGGACGTCACCGGCCAACTCGTCGAAGCGGTTCCACAACATTGGGGCGATCTCGTAGTGCGGATCGCCGTTGACCGGTTTGGGGTCGATGACCAGCCAGGGCTGACGCCGGCCTGCGAGCACATTTTCGTAATGCAGATCGGAGTGCAACACCCGCGCCGTCGACTCGGCGTCGGTCGTCAGGTCCGCGCACTGGCTCAGCGCCTGTTCCACGAGCCGGTGCGGGATCGGTGCGCCGCGCGGCAGCTCGGCGAGTTCGGCGGTCCAGCGGTCGAGGTAGAACGTCAGCGGTCGCAGCTGGGGCAACGCCGGGACGTGCAGGTGTCGATACAGGTCCGCGACGATCCGGCAGGCCTCCACGTCGTCGACTTCCGTCAGGTCGCCGCCGAGCCGTTCCAGGAGGATCGCCCGGCGGTGCGGGTCGGCGCTGAGTAGCCGGACGGCACCCTCGCCGCCCCAGCGGCGCAGCGCCAGGTGCTCGTGTTCGGACTCGTCGTCGGGGAAGCCGAGCTTCAGGATCGCAGCTGTGCCGTCGCCGGTGCGGACCGGCAGCACCAGTGAGCAGTAGCCGTGGGTGGCGACACCGTCGGGCCGAAGTTGCCACTGCGCGACGACGTCACGGCTGAGTCGGGGCAGTGCGTCGACCCAGGTCGCCCACTGCGGGCCGCGACCGGCCATCGCCCGCACCCCGGCGGGCAGATCGGTCACGTCTCGGGTTTGTCCGGGTGCTCGGCGGCCGGCTCGCTTGGCGGGGCCGGCCTGTTCAGCCAGTCCTTCAGCCGGAACAACTGGCTGGCCACGATTCCCAGGCCCACCAGCAGCAGACCCAAGACGATCCAAATGGTCATCGATGTCGAGCCTACGCACACCAGGACGCCTCCGACGGCGCTCGCCGCTATTGTGGCGCCAGTGTCCGAGGTCTCCGTTGAGCAGGTGCGTCAGCTGCGCGCCCGCCTCGACGGTGTGACCTTTCGTGACGCGGCCCGGTTGGGGCGGCGGCTGAAATCGCTGCGCGGCGACGTGTCGGCGGAGACCCTGAAGAAGATCGAAGACCAGATCGGGGCCGCCGAGGCGCTGGTCGCCACCCGCCAAGCCGCGGTTCCGGTGATCACCTACCCGGATCTGCCGGTCAGCGACCGCCGGGACGAGATCGCCCGAGCCATCACCGATAACCAGGTGGTCGTGGTCGCGGGTGAGACCGGGTCGGGCAAGACCACCCAGCTGCCCAAGATCTGCCTGGAGCTCGGCCGTGGGATTCGCGGAACCATCGGCCACACCCAGCCGCGCCGGCTCGCCGCGCGCACGGTGGCTCAGCGCATCGCCGACGAAGTCGGCACCCCGCTGGGGGAGACGATCGGCTACACCGTCCGCTTCACCGACCAGGCCAGCGACCGCACCCTGGTCAAACTGATGACCGACGGAATCCTGCTCGCCGAGATCCAGCGTGACCGGCGCCTGTTGCGCTACGACACCCTCATCCTCGATGAAGCGCACGAGCGCAGCCTCAACATCGACTTCCTGCTGGGCTACCTTCGCGAACTACTGCCGCGACGGCCCGATCTCAAGGTGATCGTTACGTCGGCGACGATCGAACCGGAACGGTTCGCCCGGCATTTCTCTGGTGCGCCGATCGTCGAGGTGTCCGGCCGCACCTACCCGGTGGAGATCCGCTATCGGCCCCTGGAAGTTCCTGTACAGGTTGATGATTCGGACGACCCCGACGATCCGGACCATGAGATCGTGCGCACCGAGATTCGCGATCAGACCGAGGCGATCGTCGACGCGGTGCGCGAGCTGGAGGCGGAGCCGCCCGGCGACGTGCTGGTGTTCCTGTCCGGGGAGCGGGAAATCCGGGACACCAGTGATGCGTTGAGCCGCGTTGTCGATTCGAACACCGAGGTGCTGCCCCTGTATGCGAGGCTGCCCACCGCCGAGCAGCAGCGGGTGTTTCAGCCGGCGCGGACCCGTAGGCGAATCATCTTGGCCACCAACGTTGCCGAGACATCGCTGACCGTGCCGGGTGTCCGGTATGTCGTCGACCCCGGCACCGCGCGGATCTCCCGCTACAGCAGGCGCACCAAGGTACAGCGGTTGCCGATCGAACCGATCTCCCAGGCCTCGGCCGCGCAGCGCGCCGGGCGGTCAGGTCGTACCGCGCCCGGGGTGTGCATCCGGCTGTACTCCGAAGAGGATTTCGCGGGCCGGCCGCGCTACACCGACCCGGAGATCTTGCGCACCAACCTCGCTGCGGTGATCTTGCAGATGGCGGCGCTGCAACTCGGCGAGATCGAGAGCTTCCCGTTTCTGGACCCGCCCGAGCAACGCAGCATCCGCGACGGCGTGCAGCTGCTGCAAGAGCTCGGCGCGTTCGACGCCGCCGGCGCCATCACCGATGTGGGTCGGCGGCTGGCGCAGTTGCCGGTCGACCCGCGGCTGGCGCGGATGATCGTGCAGGCCGACACCGAGGGATGCGTGCGCGAGGTCCTGGTGCTGGCCGCGGCATTGTCGATTCCCGACCCGCGCGAGCGGCCGGCCGAGCGGGAAGAGGCGGCCCGGCAGAAACACGCCCGGTTCGCCGACGAGCACTCGGACTTCGTGTCCTTCCTGAACCTTTGGCAGTATCTGCGTGATGAGCGGAAGGCCCGTTCCGGCAGCGCATTCCGGCGGATGTGCCGCGAGGAGTTCCTGCACTATCTGAGGATCCGGGAGTGGCAGGACCTGACCGGGCAACTACGCAGCATCGCCCGCGACATCGGTATTCGGGAATCCGATGATCCCGAGCCGGCCGACCCGGCGCGGGTGCACGCTGCCCTCGTCGCGGGGTTGCTCTCGCATATCGGCCTGCGGGAAGGGGATTCGCGGGAATACACCGGTGCGCGCAACACCCGGTTCGTATTGGCCCCGGGATCGGTGCTGACCAAGCGCCCGCCACGCTGGCTCGTGGTGGCCGACCTGGTGGAGACCAGCCGGCTGTATGGACGCATCGCGGCCCGCGTCGAACCCGAGATGGTCGAGCGGGTGGCCGGACACCTGGTGCAGCGCAGCTGCAGCGAACCGCACTGGGACGCCAAGCGCGGTGCGGTGATGGCCTTCGAACGAGTCACGCTCTATGGTCTTCCGCTCGTTCCGCGCCGACGGGTGGGATATGCCACCGTCGATCCGGTCGTGTCCCGGGAGCTGTTCATCCAGCACGCGCTGGTGCAGGGGGAGTGGCAGACCCGCCACCACTTCGTCGCCGAGAATGCACGGCTGCGAACCGAATTGGCCGAGCTGGAGGAGCGCGCCCGCCGGCGCGACATGCTCGTCGGGGACGACGAGATCTACGCCTGGTTCGACAGCAGGATTCCGCCGCAGGTCGTCTCCGGCCGCCATTTCGACGGCTGGTGGAAGAAGCAGCGGCATCGCACCCCGGATCTGCTGACGTTCACTCGCGACGACCTGTTGCGTGTCGACGACGAGGACGCCGAACGGCCGGACAACTGGCAGGCCGGGGACTTGTCCCTGCCGCTGACGTACCGTTTCGAGCCCGGCGCCGCCGACGACGGGGTCACCGTGCACATCCCGGTCGAGGTGCTCGCCCGGCTCGGTGGCGATGAATTCGGCTGGCAGGTACCGGCACTGCGCGAGGAACTGGTGACCGCGCTGATCAAGTCACTCCCGAAAGATTTGCGGCGCAACTTCGTTCCCGCACCGGACACCGCGCGGGCGGTGCTGGCCGGGATTCAGGTCGGAAGCGAACCGCTGCTGGAGGCTCTGCAGCGTGAATTACACCGGCGCACCGGCATTCTTGTGCCGATTACCGCGTTCGACCTGGACAAGCTGCCCGCTCACCTTCGGGTCACGTTCGCCGTCGAAGGGCCGGACGGCACCGAGGTGGCCCGGGGTAAGGACCTCGATGTGTTGCAGCGCAAGCTCGCGGGTTCGGCGCGCAAGGCGGTGGCCGATGCGGTGGCCGGCGATTGGGAACGAACGGGTCTGCGTGCTTGGCCGGACGACATCGCGGAGTTGCCGCGCAGCGTCGAACGCACTGTCGGGGGCCACATCGTCCGCGGCTATCCCGCGCTTGTGGACGCCGGCAAAGGCGTCGACGTAAAGGTTTTCGCCACCGAGGCCGAACGCGAGGCCGCGATGCGCGGGGGCACCAGGCGGCTGCTGCGCTTGGCGGTGCCGTCTCCGGTGAAGGCGGTGGAGAAAGGATTGGACCCGCGTACCCGACTGGTGTTGGGCACCAACCCCGATGGGTCGCTGACCGCGCTCCTGGATGACTGTGCCGACGCCGCCGTCGATGTGCTGGCCGCCAAACCGGTATGGACCAGAGCAGATTTCGCTGCGCTGCGGGACCGGGTGGCCGAAGCGCTGCCGTCGACCACGAAGGAAGTCGTGACGCGGGTGCAGAAGGTGCTGGCCGCGTTGCAGGAGGTGCATCTCGCTCTACCGGACAATCCGCCTGCGGCGCAGGCCGATGCCGTCGCCGACATTCGCGCACAGCTGGCTGGTCTGGTCGCCACTCCCTTCGTAACCAGCACCGGCGCCGCGCGCCTAGCTGATCTGACCCGCTATCTGACGGCGATCGTCCGCCGCCTGGACCGGCTGGCCCAGGCGCCGCAGGGCGATCGCGAGCGTATGCACCGTGTGCACGCCGTCGAAGACGCCTACGCCGAACTGTTGCAGGCACTCTCGGCCACCCGCGCAGCTGCCGCCGATGTTCGCGACATCGGGTGGCAGATAGAGGAGTTGCGGGTCAGCCTGTGGGCCCAGCAGTTGGGCACTCCCCGGCCGGTCAGTGAGCAACGGATCTACCGCGCGATCGACGCGGTTCTGGCCTGACAACGAAGGAGGGGCACCCGATTCGGGTGCCCCTCCCATGGAGTTCGTTGTCGATCAACGGCTTCCATGCACGGTTGTGTCTACATGGGGGGCGGTCGCTGTCGGGCCCATGTTGTTGACCCAGTCGTTGTGACCGAGGTCGGCTTGGGCGGGTCCGGCAAGGCCGAGAACGGCTGCGGTCATCGCGCCTGCGATCGCTGTGGTGATTGCGTACTTCTTCATGTCTTTCCCTCTTCCTCTGCGCCCGTCAGTGGGGGTTTCCGGTGCGCTGACTGTGTTAACGCCAAGTTAGGGCGCGGTAATTCCACTGGCAGCAGATGATCGCCGGTTGGCAGAAATTGAGCGGTGTCCGCTGATCGGGGGACAACTTATTCCCCCTGCTATCCGCCGGCTGCCCGACAGACAGCGGCACCTGTGATGCGAGACCGTTTAGGCACTGGCGAAACGCGAAGGCCGAAACCGACACAGACGATGACGACGAGGAAATTTGAGATGACCACCATGACCTGGATGAAGCGATTCGCCGCCGGCAGCGCCCTGGCCGCGGGCTCCGCGCTGTTCGCCTTCGGCTCCGCCACCGACGCCCTCGCCGAGGGCGGTTCCTTCAATGGCGGCCCGCACATGAACCAGCCCGGCCACCACCAGACCTTCCCCGGCCAGCACAACCAGCCGGTGCCCGGCTCCGCCGAGCACCACCATCACCAGTGGAACCACGCCGGCTAGCGCGCCGCTCCTAGCATGGGGCGATGGCGCCCACTGTGACGAAGAACGTCGACCTGGTCCTGGCCGGCGGCGGCGTCAAAGGTATCGGTCTGGCCGGCGCCGTGGTCAGGCTGATGGAGGCCGGCTATCGGGCCCACCGCGTCGCCGGCTCCTCGGCCGGGTCGATCGTCGGCTCGATCGTGGCCGCGGCCGCCAAGAATGACCAGCTGACCCCGGACGACGTCCGGGATCTCACCCTGAGCATCGACTACCGCAAGTTCCTGGACCCCGGCCCGATCGAGCGTGTGCCGCTGCTCGGCGCAGGATGGGCGATCCTGCAGGGCACCGGCGTCTACCGGGGTGACTACGCCCACGATTTCATCGCCCACCAGCTCCGCGACCTCGGCGTCAGCACCTTCGGCGACCTGCGGCTCGATGATGACGAGCTGCCGCCGGAACAGCGCTATCGGCTGGTGGTGACCGCGGCCGACGTGACGACGGGCCAGTTGGTCCGTCTGCCGTGGGACTACGACCGGCTCTACGGCCTCGACCCCGACGAGCAACCGGTCGCCGACGCGGTGCGCGCGTCGATGTCGATTCCGTTCGTCTTCCGGCCGGTGACCCTCACCAGCGCGACGGGCCGGGAGTCGACCCTCGTCGACGGCGGGCTGCTGTCGAACTACCCGATCGACTCGCTGGACCGCTGCGACGGGAAGAAACCCCGGTGGCCCACGCTCGGGGTGACGCTGCTGCCCGACCTGCCCGAGAACAACCACAAGGTCATCCCGGCGCTGGCCCCGCTGCGGCTGTTCGGCGGTCCGAGCCTGCTCGAGGACGTGATCACCACGATCCTCGTCGGGCGTGACCAGGCCTACCTCAACCTGCCCTGGGTCAGTGCCAGGACCATCCGGGTGGATGCGACCGAGGTCGGCGTGCTCGATTTCGAGATCAAGCAGCCGCAGATCGACGCCCTCTACACCGAGGGCTACGACGCGGCCACGACGTTCCTGTCGACATGGGACGAGCGCGCGTACCTCGAACGGTTCCGGTCCTAGGGTGGCAGGGGTGGGACCCGACGACTCCGAAATCCTCTCCGCGGATGACGCGCGCATCCTGAGCGTGGAATCCTCGTCGATCACCGGCCACACACTGAAACTGATCGTTCTGGAGCCCGGCGCGGGAGCGCTGGACATCGACGCGCTGCGTGCCTCAGTTGCCGCGCGTCTGCCGAGTCAGCCACGCGCCACTCACCGCGTAGACACCTTGGGACCCGATCCCCGATGGGTCCCCGCCACCGACTTCGAAATCGCCGACCATGTACGGCTCCGTACCGACAGCAACTGTGTCGGCCGGGAGGACCTGTGGCGCATCGTCAGCACGCTGATGGCGGAACACCTCGATCGCAGCAGGCCGCTGTGGACCTTCGACGTCATCGGCCCGCTGGCCGACGGTCGTGAAGCGATCGCGGCTCGCATTCACCACGCGATGGCCGACGGCATCGCCGGTGTGCGTTTCCTGGACTCGGTGTTGTTCGATCTGCACCGAGACGGGGATACGCCGGGACACCTTCCTGGACAACATGATTCGCCAACCTTGACGCCACTGGAAGAAGCCTGGCGGATGCCCTCGGCGCTGGTGCGCGAGCTGGGTCATCCCACCGGCCGTTCGCCGTTCGACCGGCCGATCACCGTTGCGCGGGAGTTGGCCTTCTCCGTCGCTCCACTGGCCGATTTCAAGGCCATCGGTGCATCGCGGCCCAACCCCGCAAGCGTCAACGATGTTCTGCTGGCCGTGATCGCCGGCGGTCTGCGGCGGTGGTTGGGGAAGCCCGGGCGCGGGATCTACGCGCCCAGATCCCGGTGAGTCTGCATCATCGCGGCGAAACCGGTTTGGGCAATCGCGACTCGTTCCTCAATATCGATCTGCCGCTGGCCGAGGCGAATTCGCTGGCGAGGTTGGACCGGATCAGTGCGCAGACGCGTGAGCGCAAGCGCCTCGACGATGCCGACGAGATGTACGACCTGTTCCATGCCCTGGGCTGCATCCCGCGTCTGGAATCGGCGGTCCGCCGCCTGGCCGGCAGCGCAGAGGAATTCGGCCTGTCGATTTCCAACGTTCCCGGCCCCCGAGACCCGGTTCACGTTGCGGGGCGTCGCGTTGCACACCTGTTCTCGTCCTCAGAACCGGCCGCTCATCACGCGCTGCGGATCTCTGCGATCTCGTGTGCAGGCGACATGGGGATCGGACTGTGTACCGATCCGAATGCGTTGCCCGACATCGCCGGATTGGCGAGCCGCATCGACGCTGCCTATGGGGAATTGCGGGAAGCGGCCGGAATCTGACGGCAGGAAGCCAGCAGGCCGCTGAAGCGGTCGTCGTCGGCTTCATCGGCCGGTACCGGCAGGTTGATACCGCTGCACAGGCCCGAATACCACTGGGCGAGCACGTCGGGAATCTCCTTGTAGGTGCCCTGCGGTACCAGCCGTTCCATCACCTCATCAGTGAGAACGCTTGGCAGAGACTCCCATTCGTTGCGCTGCGCCATCGCGGATAGTGCCGCCCCGACGCCGGCGAGGCCGAAGTCCTCCAACTGCCTGCGGTAGGCCGGCGTGCTGTACAGGAAAGCCAGCTCCGAACGTCGTTGGTCGCGGAGCGCGTCGACGGCGTCGCGGGTGGCGGCGGTCATGACGTGTGGGTTCGCGACGACGGCAAGGTCGGCCAGGGTTCGACCGGCCCGCGACGCCCCCTCGGCAAGCGCGGGAAGGGTGCGCGATCGCAGCACCGCGGGGTGCGAGTTCGTCGGATGGCACACGAAGCCGTCCGCCAATTCCCCCGCCATCGCGCACATTTTGGCGTTCACCGCACCGGTCCAGATCTGCGGCGCGGGATGTTCGAGCGGCCCCGGGTTGAAGTAGGGCTGGAGACGTTCGAATCGATAGTGCGGCCCAACGTAATCCAGCTTGGCGCCGGTTTGGAACGAGGTGAAGATCGCTCGCAGCGATCGGATGTAGTCGGCGAGGCGGGCGACCGGCTCGGACCACTGCGCCGAGAACCGGCCGACGATGTTGCCGCGCACCTGCGAGGCGATGCCGAGCTGAAACCGGCCGCCGGAGAACTTCGACAGATCCCAGGCCGCGTAGGCGGTGATCATCGGGCTGCGCGGAAAGGCGAGCACCATGCTGGTCCGCACCGTCGCGCGCTCGGTGTGCTGCAGCGCCAACGCAGCGACGGTGAAAGGGTCGTGGATGGTCTCCGAGATGTGCACGACGTCGAACCCGAGCCGTTCCGCACGGGCCGCCCACGGACCGATCTCCCCGGGACCCATCGCTGCGGGCGCGGAGGTAACCAATTGCATTGTCATCGTGCCAGTCCCGTGACGATCAGCGATGTCGTCTGGTCCACCCATCGCCGGTCGAGCGTGCGCTCATTGGCCAACGCCATCATCACAGTGCCGCCGATCGTGTCCAGGAGTATGCGGGCGTCGATGTCGGGGGCCGCGCGTCCTTCGGATGCGGCCGCGTCCAGGAACTCTTGCAGCCGAACGTAGGTACTGCCCTGCAGCCGGCCGAGCAGGCGCGCCGAAAGGCCCGGTTCGGCAGGCAGCTCGGCCATCAGACCGGAGATCGCGGTGTGCACGGCCGGGCTGCTGAACAGGTCGATGCTGGCCATCAACAGGCCGCGAATCGCGATCTCCACATCGCCGGCCAACGGCAGCTCGGCCTCGGGCGGCGTGGGAAAGACGGCTTCGTAGACCAGCTCCACCTTCGTGGGGAACCGCCGGTACACCGCGGGCGGTGTGGCGCCGGCGCGGGCGGCGACCAGCGGGATGGTCAACCGGGCGTAGCCGATCTCGTCTAGCAGCTCGACGGTCGCGCGCAGGACGGCGTCGTCGATCCGACTGTCCCGGGGCCGCCCCTGACGGGGCCGCCGGGTCTGCTTTTTCGTTGACTCCATTACGTTAAGATCGTAATGTAATCCGTCGTTCGGGGCCACCGCCCCGCCGCGTCGGGAGGTGGTCGGCATCGCGATCGAGACACCGCCCAGACCCGTGCCGATCCGTGCCATGAATCTGGCCTACCGGGCTGCGCGGCGCATCGGCACGCACCCGATGGCCCTACGCGCAGATGCATTGAAGAACCGGGCGAGCCGCGGTGCCGGCGGGTTGACTGATTTCGGCGATCCGCGCTTCGAGGCGGGCCTCGAACAACTGATTGCGTCGCTGGAAGACGAAGACCGGCTCAACGGATTCGGCCGGGTGATGGCCGGAACGCATCTGACCAACCTGCTGCGGCAGCGGCTACTGCTCACCGAGCACCTACGCCAGCACCCCGAGATTCGTGACGAGAAAATTCAGCGCCCGATCTTCATTGTCGGCGCACCCCGCACCGGGACGACCGTCACCCATCATCTACTCAGTAAGGACAGCGGCTTTCGTTATCCACTCACCTGGGAGTGCGACGAGCTGCACCCGCCGCTGAACCCCGCCACCATGGACCACGATCCGCGGATTGCCGCCAGCGAGAAGCAAATCCGCCGAATCATGGCACTGGCGCCCAACCTCGACGCCGCACATCCGGTCGGGGCTCGGGAAGCTCAGGAGTGCGCGCTGCTGCACGCCTACGCTTTTCACAGCGACACCTTCCACGTCATGTTCAACTGCCAGGGCTACGCCCGCTGGCTGACCCGGCAGGATCTGCGCTGGGTGTACGAGGAAGAAAAGCTGCTCCTGCAATACATGCAAAGCGGCGGTCTGCGCCCGGCGACCAGCTGGCTGCTCAAAACACCGCCGCACATGGAGAACATCGACAACATCCTGGGCGTGTTCCCCGACGCCCGCTTCGTCACCACCTATCGCGAACCCACCGAGATCGTCGCCTCGGGATGCAGTCTGGCGGGCACCGTCTTCCACATGGCCGAGGATGATCCCGACTGGCACGACCACGGCCGGTTCATGCGCTGGCGCACCACCAGGATGCTCGAGCGCAACGTCGAATTACGGCGTCAGTTCGCACATCTCGGCGATCGGTTCGTCGACTTCCCGATGCAGCGGATGGTGTCCGATCCGCTGTCGTGTGTGACCGAGATATACGACCACTTCGGCATCGAGCTCACCGAGTCCAACCGCGCCAAGATGAGCCGCTTCGTCGACGAACGCGGAATGGCCAACCGCAAACCGCATGTCTATCGCGCCGCCGACTACGGCCTCGACATCGACGAACTGTGGCCGCGGTTGCAGTTCTATCGCGACTTCTACGGAATCGAGGACACCCGATCGTGACCACCGACGACAACGACCGGATCCGGACCGCGTGGCGTGAGTTCGCCGATCTCAACAACGAGTTGCTCGAACTCGCGCTCGCCGACGGCGATCTCGACGACGGGTCGGCAGCCACGCTGCTGGCGCGACTGGTGGGTCATATCCAGTACTCGGGGTTGCTGCTCAATAGCGACCCGGTGCGGCCGACGCTGATCAATACCCAGTACTCGCCGTGGAATTGGGGCCATTCCAACCCGGACACGCTCTACCTGTCGGCCCGCATCGACGACGCCCATGACTATCGGGTGTCCGGGACGCTGGGAACGGTGGCCCAGACGACGTTCGGCGTGTACACCGGCAAGGACGATCAAGGCGTCGCGGTCAAAGTCCTCGCCGAGGACCTCGCCGTCGCCGACGACGGGACGTTCGAGATCTACTTCAGCCGAGAACGCCAGGGCGCCAATTGGTTCGAGCTACCGCGCGGAGCGGATTCGTTCTGCGCATACCAGACCTATGGCGACTGGGAGCGACAGCGCAAGGGCACGGTTCGCATCGAATGCCTCGGCGATATCCCCGCCGCGGCACCACAACCGGCGGGCACCGCGATCGACGCGTTCACCACGCACCTGGCCGCGTCCCGGGAGTTGTTCACCATGTGGGTCAAAGACATTCCGGCGCGGGTGTTCGGGGCGTTGCCGAAGAACTTCGCGATCCCGCCGATGCAGCCGCCCTCGGCGATGGCCGGCGCCTGGTTCGTCCCGATCGCCTGGGAGCTCGCCGACGACCAGGCTCTGGTGATCGAGTACGAGATCCCGCCGGGCAGTCCGTATGTCGGTATCTGTCTCACCGACCGCTGGAGCGCGATGATCGACATCGAGACGCGGCAGACCAGTCTGAACCTCGGCCAGTCGGAGATCGCGGACGGACGGGTGCGGGTCCTGTTGTCCACCAGCGACTTCGGGGTACCCACTTGGCTCGATGGCCGGGGTTACCGGGGTGGGGTGGTGACGTGGCGGGCCAGTGCATCGGAGCAACCCGCCACTCCCAGCGTCACCGTCATCGGTACCGATGAGATTGACCGCTACTTCGATCCGTCGCGGCGCCTGACACCGGGCCAGCGCGCCGCGGCGATGGCGCAGCGGCACGCCCACTTCGCGGAGCGCAATACGCCCTGAGGCGTCGGTGTCCCCCGATCGGTGGACACCGGTTTCACCCCTGCTTTGGCCCGGTCAGCCGACAGACATCGGGGTCGTCGTGCGCGATTCTTGTCTTACCCGGCAAACCGGGTGAAGCAGAACAGAACGAGCACTACACCATGACCATCACAACCTCAACCACGATCTGGTTCAAGCGCATCGCCGCAGGCGCGATCCTGGCCACCGGCTCCGCGCTGGTCGCCCTGGGAGCCGCACCTGCCAGCTTCGCGGACGCAGGCGGCCCCAACATGAGCCACCCGACGCCGCACCCGGCGTTCCCGCACCAGACCAATCAGCCCCAGCCGGGGACCTCGATCCATCACCATCACCAGTGGAATCGCCATCGCGGCTGACGAGCCCGGCGCACCACGGAAATAGTTCGGGTGCGAGAAGTCCTCAGCACTTCTCGCACCCGAACTCTTCGTATCCAGACCTCAGACAGGCAGGCCGTCGGCCACCCGGGTGGCGTCCTCGGCACTGGCCTCATCCAACACGATGTCGGCGATCCTGGCCCGGTGCTGTTCGGCAGTGCCGAGCAGCGCGGCAACAGTGGCTGCGCGCTTGAAGTACAAGTGCGCCTGGTGTTCCCAGGTGAAGCCGATCCCGCCGTGCACCTGGATGGTGTCGGCGGCGACCCGGCTGAGCGCGGCCGACGCCGCGGCCTGAGCGATACTGGTCGCCAGCGCGGGATCATCGGAGCCGTCGGTCAGTGCCCACACCGCGTGGTAAGCGGCCGAGCGGGCGTGCTCGACGTCGACGAGCATGTCGGCCAGCTTGTGCTTGATCGCCTGGAACGAGCCGATCTGGCGACCGAACTGCAGGCGGGACTTGGCGTACTCGACCGACAGATCCAGCAGATGCTGTGCGGCACCGACCTGCTCGACCGCCAGCAGCGCCGAACCCACCTGCAGTGCATGAGTGATCACCCGCTCGGCGTCCTCCGGGCCGGCCAGCAGCCGGGCCGGTGAGTCGGAGAAGGTGATGTTGGCCTGCGGGCGAGTCAGATCCAGGGTGGACAGCGCCGTGCGCTGAACGTCCTGTGCGTCCACCGCGTACAGCCCAACCCCATCGGAACCCGTTGCCGCGACCAGGATTACGTCGGCGGCAGCACCGTCGACAACACGCTTGACGGTGCCGGAGACGGTCTCACCGGCGGCTGTCACCGTCACCGCGGCGGGATCGAACGCGCCCGCCTTATCGGCGACGGCAACGGCCGCGGTGGCCGTGCCCTCCACCAACTGGGCCAGCAGTTCGTCACGCGCCGGGCCGGCCGAACTGGCGACCAGGGCGGGCACGGCGAGGTAGACGGTGCCGAACAGCGGCCCGCAGGCCAGCGTCGCACCGAATACCTCGACCGCGACGGCCTGATCGACCAACGAGCCGCCGACACCGCCGTCGTCCTCGGGAACCGAGAGCCCGAGCACGCCGAGCTCGGCGCCCAGACGGTTCCACACCTTGGCGTCGAAGGGCACCTCGGACTCCATCAACCGGCGCACGGTCGACTCGTCGAAGTTGTCTGCGCAGAACTTGCGCACCGCGGCGCGCAACTGCTGCTGCTCCTCGGTGAACTGGAACTCGCTAGCCACGGGGAATCTCCTTCCACGGCATGCCGGCATCGGCACGCAGATCACCGGGCAGACCCAACACCCGCTCGCCGAGGATGTTTTTCATCACCTCGGTGGTGCCCCCCTCGATGGTGTTCGCGCGGCTGCGCAGGTAGCGCTGCTGGATCGGTCCGCGCCAGTCGCCGGCGTCGCCGGCGTCATCGGCCAATGCGTAGCGGTCGTACAGAATGCCTTCGGGCCCAAGCAGATCCATGCACCATTCGTAGATGTGCTGATTGAGCAAGGCGCCCACCAGCTTGCCGACCGAAGCCTCCGGACCCGGGCCGCCCGCGGTGGCCGAAGCGCGGGAGCGCTCGGAGGTCAACCGCTGAGCTTCGGACCGTAACCACAACTGCGACAGTCGGTCTCGTAGCACCGGGGTCTGCAGGTCGGGACGTGAGGCCCACAGCGAGGTGGCTTCCTTGATGGTGCCGCTGCCGCGGCGGCTGCCGCTGGCGCCCAGGGCGCTGCGCTCGTTCATCAGGGTGGTCATCGCGACGTTCCAGCCGTTGCCGACCGCGCCGAGGCGGTGGGTGTCGGGGATGCGGGCGTCGGTCATGTAGACCTCGTTGAACTCCGCCTGCCCGGTCATCTGGCGCAGCGGACGGGTCTCCACGCCGGGGGCGTGCATGTCGAGCACGAAGTACGTCAGGCCCTTGTGCTTGGCGATGTCGGGATTGGTCCGGGCCAGCAGCAGACCCCACCGGGCGCGGTGCGCCAGGCTGGTCCACACCTTCTGGCCGTTGATCACCCACTCGTCGCCGTCGGGCACCGCCGTGGTGGCCAGGCCGGCCAGGTCGGAGCCGGCGCCCGGCTCCGAGAACAACTGGCACCAGATGTCTTCGGTGGTGGCCAGTGGTCGCAGCAGCGCCTTCTTGAGGTCGTCGGACTGGGCGTGTTCGCGTACGGTCGGCGCGGCCATGCCGTAGCCCATGGGGTTGAGGCCCAGCGGCACCGGGCCGCCGGCGCCCTGCAGGATCCGGTCGGCGACTGCCTGCAGGCCGCGCGACAGGCCGAGCCCGCCGAGACCTTCAGGGAAGTGCACCCAGGACAGGCCGGCGTCGTAACAGGCGCCGAGGAATTCCGGAATCGGGACTTTCTTCGGGTCGTGGTCTGCCACGACCCGCCGGGCCAGGTCTTCGACCCGGTCGGCATCAGCGACGGTGCTCATTCCGACACGATAAGCAGCCCCGCGCGGGCCCTTGTTGGCAGGTGTCAAGTTTTGGGTCCGGACCTGAGATCGCAGAGTCGGTAGGCAACTAGAACGTGTTACAGTTCGGCCGCGGTAGGAGGCTGGAAATGGTGGACCGAAGCAAAGCAAAATCGCTGGGGTTGGTCACTGCGGCCTACGTCGTCGCGGTCGCGGCCGGCGCGGGCTGGCTGTTGTATGGCCCGTCAGCGACCGGGCGGTTGTGGCTAGATGCGTTCATCGCCGACGTCATCGCCACCCTGGTGGTGTTCGTCTTCAGCCGGGCGTATCGCAACTCCAGCTTCTATGACGCCTTCTGGAGCGTGATCCCGCCGCTGCTGCTGATCTACTGGTGGGCCGCCGGGCCGGTCGGCCTGGATTCGGTGCGGTGCTGGCTGGTCGCGATCGTCGTCATGTACTGGGCGATCCGCTTGACCGGCAACTGGGTGTACAGCTTCCCCGGCCTGCACCATGAGGACTGGCGGTACCCGCAGCTGCGCGCCGGCGCGGGCCGGTGGGAATTCCTGGCCGACCTGTTCGGCATCCACCTGATCCCCACCGTGCAGGTGTTCCTGGGCATGCTGCCGGTCTACGTCGCGGTGACCCGACCGGGCGACGGCGTGGTCTGGCTGAGCTGGGTCGCATTCGTGGTGGGCATTGGCGCGGTGACCCTGGAGCTGGTGGCCGACACCCAGATGCACCGCTTCGTCCGCGACAAGAAGCCCGGCGCGGTGATGGACCGCGGGCTGTGGGCCTGGTCGAGGCACCCGAACTATCTCGGCGAGATCGGCTTCTGGTTCGCCATGGCGTTGTTCGGCGTCGCCGCCGCGCCCGCCGACGCCTGGTGGCTGTTCGTCGGGGTGGTGGCCATGGTCGCGATGTTCCTCGGCGCCAGCATCCCGATGATGGAGAAGCGCAGCCTGGTTCGCCGCCCGCAGTACCAGGACGTCATCGACCGAGTGCCGATGCTGATTCCCCGCCCGCCCCGAAAGGCCGCCGTATGAGCCGCAAGCCCCGCGTCGTGATCGCCGGCTTGGGTGACAGTGGTCTGCTCACCGCGATCAAGCTGGCCCGTCACGCCGACGTCGTCGGCATCTCGGTCAAGCCGGCTCTGGTAAGCGGTCAGGAGCTCGGGCTGCGGCTGGCCCGGCCGAAGGACTGGGCCCGCGACAACTGGATCTCGTTCGACAAGTACCGGGGTCTGGACCCCGTGCGCACCGTGCAGGCCACGCTCACCGGTCTGGATCTGGAGAACCGTACCGTGCTGGGTACCGCGCCCGACGGCTCGCCGGTCACCGAAACCTATGACGTGCTGGTGATTTCGACCGGAGTGCGCAACGGCTTCTGGCGTCAACCCACGCTGCAGACCCCCGAGGAGATCGCCGCGGATCTGACCGCCACGCACGAACGGCTGGCCGCCGCCGAGTCGGTGATGATCATCGGGGGTGGTGCCGCGGCGGTCAGTGCGGCCGCCAACGTCGCCACCGCATGGCCGGGCAAGACGGTGGATCTGTACTTCCCGGGTGAGCGGGCACTCACCGAGCATCACCACCGGGCCTGGGAACGGTTGCACGACAAGCTGATCGGATTGCGCGTCGGCGTGCATCCCGGGCACCGTGCGGTGCTGCCCGACGGGTTCGACGGCGACGAGATCACCGATGGCGCGGTGCAGTGGAGCACCGGGCAGCCGGAGTCGACGGCCGACGCGGTGCTGTGGGCGATCGGACGGGTCAAGCCCAACACCGAGTGGCTGCCGCCGGAGCTGCTCGACGAGCAGGGCTTCGTCAAGGTCACCCCGGAGTTGCAGCTGTGCGGTCACCACCACGTCTTCGCGATCGGGGACGTGGCCGCAACCGATCCGCTGCGGGCCTCGGCGCGGGCGCGGGCCGACTCTCTGCTGGCGCACAACATTCGCGCGACCCTGACCGACCGTCCGTTGAAGAAGTACCGCGCGCCCCGGCGCCGGTGGGGTTCGATCGTGGGGATCCAGGCGGACGGGCTGGAAGTGTTCGCCCCCAATGGCACCGCCTATCGATTCCCGGCCTGGTCGATCGACCGGGTGCTGATGCCGTGGATCGTGCGCCGCGGGATCTACAAAGGGGTCCGGCGGAATCAGCCGCTGACCTGAACGGCCTGGTAAACGGTCCACGGCCGAACTGACAGCGCAGGGATCGACGGTAGGCTCCTCAAAGTGGCGATCTTCGGTCGGAACACGGCGCGCCAGCGCCTGAAGAGGGCGACGCGGCAAGCGCTCTCCGCGCCGACCTTTGACACGCCGCCGGATGCCACGCCGTGGGTGATCGGGGGCTGTGGCCCGCGGAACTGGAGACGGTCACGCCGGCGACCGCCGCCGTCGCCGCACACCTGAAGAACGACCTGCAGCGCATCGCGGACTCGGCCAACGAGCGGTTGCGCGCGCTGCGCCACGCCGACGTTCCTGACTTCGCGCGGCGGGCCGAGGAAGTCCGGATCATCGAGACGGCCCGATCCTATGCGGTGCAGCGCGTCGAGTCGACGATTCGTCAATTGCGTTCTGCGGAAGATGATTTCGACACCGATCCGGCGATGAAGAAGATCACTCCGGAGCAGGTGCGCGAAGAGGACGCGATCCCGGCGCCCGTGGTCGAACCCGTCGAGATCGACCCTGCGCCCGAACCTCAACCGCCACGCGCACCCGAACCACCACCGGCACCGGAGCCCGTCGATCGGCGGCTGGAATCCGTGCTCGAGTTCGTCGCCCGCCAGGAGCCCGGGTTGCGGTGGGCGGTCGGGGAGCGCGCCGACGGCACCACTGTCCTGGTCAGCGATCTCGCGCACGGCTGGATCCCACCGGGCATCGCAGTGCCCGCCGGTGTCGGCCTGCTGCCGCCGGCCAGGCGCGGTGGACGGGTCGGCGAACTGCTCGGTGACGTCGTCCGATCCGCGGTGTATCACCCCGGTGACCCATTCGGCGCCGGGCGCACTGATGCGCCGACCTCGCTCGAGGCCCGCGAATTGCCCCGCGTGGACGACCTGGGCTGGAAGTTGGTCGAGGCCACCCACTGGCGAGACGGGCTGCCCCGGATGGTGCACACACTGGCGAAGGCCGGCGCGGCCCGCACCGGCGTGCTCGACGCCGAGGTCGACGTCCTGCGAGTCCATTCCGACACCGCGCGCTATCAGCTGATGGCCCAGTATCCCGACGTCGACGCCGCCCTGTTGAGCAACTGCCTCTTGTTGGCCGCGACCGAAGCGATCGCCCTGGGCGACGAGGTCTCCGCCAACTATCACTTCGCCTGGTTCGAGGCGTTCAGCGCCCCGCCGGCCAGTCAATGGGGCACCACTCCATAACTGAACCTATGGTGCGAGGTTGCTGGGGCGATATTCGCCACCGGATACCGCCGATGCTGTAAAAGTGAATTGACGCAGGTAGCGACGGTCGACATACTTGTGACGTGGCGGGATCGGGCAGCGGTCGCGAGCTTAGCGACAGAGATCTCGTCGACGCGGTCCTCAAGGAGCTGAGCGAGGCTGCCGAGCGGTGGGAGGCCGTCGTCGCGCAGGCCGAGACCATCACCTACAGCGTCGATCTGGGGGATATACACGCGGTGGCCAACTCCGACGGCAAACTTGTCGAACTGACTTTGCATCCCGCTGTCGTGACCGATTACACCCACGGTGAGCTCACTGAGCGGCTGAACCTGGCATTCGCCGCACTGCGTGAGGAAGCCGAATCCGACAATCAAGCACGGTACGGAGGTGGATTGCGGTGACCCCTGCAGACCTGGCGGAGGGACACCACCCGTGCCGCTGAATCTGGTGAATCAGTTGCTGGTCGCCTTGGAGGTGCATCGCTTCGACTTCTGCTTCATCGGCGCCGGCTACGAGAAGGAAGTCGACGAATTCCTGACCGTGAACCCGGGTTTGGCGGGACGCTTCAACCGCAAGCTGCGGTTCGAGTCGTACAGCCCCGACGAGTTGGTGCAGATCGCAATCCGCTACGGCGGGCCGCGCGCCACGGTGATCGAACCCGCCGCGCAGGACGCGCTGAACGCGGCGTGCCGCAAGTTGCGGGCCTACCTCGCTCCCGACGGCACCCACGGTATCGACGTCATGCAGAACGGCCGGTTCGCCCGCAACGTCGTCGAACGCGCCGAGCGGCTTCGTGACTCACGGGTGGCCGCCCAGAACCGCACCAACCGCGGCTCGGTGACGGTCGAGGACCTCGAAACGCTGCGCACTCAGGATCTGATGGCCGCGGTCGCGGACGCATGCGCGGAAAAGCATGTGCCCATCAGTCTTTGACGCGTAGCGCCGCACTGGCGGCCCGGGCCAGCTCACCCGCGCTCGGATAGCGCTCGGCCGGATCCTTCGCCATCGCCGTCGCGATGACGTCGTCGATCGCCTGCGGTAACCACGGTGCGAACTCGGTGGCTCCCGGTGGCTCCCGGTGTAGATGGGCCTGTACCACGTCATCCTTCGAGCCAGCGTCGAAGAACGGCGGCTTTCCGGTCAGTAGCCGAAACAGCGAGCAGCCCAACGAATACACGTCCGCCCGTCCGTCGACCTCGTTGCCCCGCAACATCTCCGGCGACGCGTACGCGGCCGATGCCAGCACCATGCCGTCCGCCGCGAACGGCGCCGCCCCGAAATCGGCGAGCAGAACCCGGTCGCCGTCCAGCAGGAAATTCGACGGCTTCACGTCGCCGTGTACTACGCCGTGCGCGTGGGCGAAGTCCAGCGCGCGAGCTACCCCGGCGATGATGTGCGCTGCCCGATCGGGTGACATCCGCCCGGCCCGCAGCTCGCTGTCGGCATCCCCATCGGCCACGTACTCCATTGCGAGCCAGCGCTTTCCGTCCGGCGTCGCGCCGTGGTCGTACACCGGCACGATATTGGAATGGACAAGAGCCGGGGGTGCACCGGACGTTGAGACCTTCAGCGCGACAAGCCGGCCGGCGTTGTTCGCCAGGTACACCGTGCCCGTTCCCCCCGCGCCGAGCACGGATTCGACGACGTAGCCGCCGACGCTAACGGGGTCCACGGGGCGGAATGGTCGCAAAGAACTGCGAAATGACTGCTGCCACTTCGACGAACGCCCTGCGGGTCGGCACCGACATCTCGGCGGTGCTGTTGATGACACCGCCGGGACGCAGACCCGGATCGAACGGCACCTCCACCACTGCCTGCCGCCGGGAACGGAACTGGTCGGCCAGCACCCCACGTGTCTTCTTGTCGGAGTGCCCGTCGGAATCGTTGAGCACGATCACCGATCGCTGCATCAGGCCGGTCTTGCCATGGGCGGCAAGCCATTCCATGGTCTGTGCGGCCGCTGACGCCCCGTCCGGCCACGGCGAGGACACCACGATCAGCGCGTCCATATCGCGCATCGCCTCCTGGGTGACCGGGGCGTCCATCGTCGAACCGCAGTCGACGATGGAGATCGTGAAGTGCCGGTCGAGCCGCATGGTGGCCTCCCGGTAGATCGCCGGGTCCAGAATCCCGCGGCGGCTGCCGTTCTCCCCGGCCAGCACGAACAATCCCGACGAGTTACTGCCCATCCGGGTGAGCACCTCGGCGAAGGAGCGCAGGTTCTTGTTCTTGGCCAGCTCCCAGTAGGAGCCGTCGGCACGCGGGTCGATCCGGCTGCCGAGCCGGCCGAACGCGGTGTCGGCGTCCACCGCCACCACCCGGTCGCCGCGACGGAGCTCGGCCAGCACACACCCGACGCTGGCCGACACCGTCGTCTTGCCGACACCACCCTTGCCCAGCACGCCGATCTTGTAGTGGCCGCGCAGCGGAGCAGCCACCATGGCCTCCATCGCGGCCTGGCGTTTGTCCTCGCGCGACGGACCGGGATTCACCAGCCCGAACGTCGCGGCATGCACGCCGCGGCGCCAACCACGGGTCGGCTTGGGCTTGGCCGGCCGGACGGGCGGGTGCGCCGGTACCCGGGGATACGGCGCCCGGGGCATCGGAGGCATCGGCTGCATGGGCGGCGGCACCTCGATACGGGGCAGCCTCTCGGTGGGCGGCCCGCCATATCCCGGCGGGGGCGGGCCCTGCCGGTATCGGTCGCGGTAGTCGTCGCGGTCGGTCATCGTATTCAGTATCGCTGGTCGCTCGAGATCGACGTTTTGCCGGGCTTCACCGGGGGTTTCTCTGCGATTTGTCGGTTTGGGCGAGGCAAAGCTAAGAATCCGACCAGAGTTTGCGCAAAGTCTCGGGCCGGGCTGCCGTAAGCCCCCTGGTGCCGGTGACGACGGCTGATGTGAGGTGCGCCGCACCGGCCGAGCGGACGACCTACGCCCTCAGCAAACAACCACCGGGGCGGCGAACGGAGCTCCCCGTCTGTCACTCGGTGCGAGAACCGCGCATCAGCTCCTCAAAAGAGGTCGTGGACAACGGATTCCGTAGGCAAATGGCCCCGGGGATCACGTCTTCGATTCCCACGGCGGAGCAACCAAGTAAGCCTAGACTAAGTTGGCATGTCAGGCGGGGTTTGACATATCGTTTTACAACTTGTTGACACCACAGTGGAGCCCCGTTCAGTGACGCACGGAGGAATCCCTGGCGGGGCGCGGTGACGTCGACGAACCACCGCGCACAAAAGCTTGTGAAGGGTCAGGTGCGAATGCCCACGAGTGTCGGGCTGTACAACCCCGCCTACGAACACGATTCCTGCGGCGTCGCCATGGTTGCGGACATGCACGGCCGTCGCAGCCGCGACATCGTCGACAAGGCCATCACGGCATTGCTGAACATGGAGCACCGCGGCGCCCAGGGCGCGGAGCCGAACACCGGCGACGGTGCGGGCATCCTGCTGCAGGTTCCCGACGCCTTCCTGCGCGCTGTGGTCGACTTCGAGCTGCCCGAAGAGGGCAGCTACGCCACCGGCATCGCGTTCCTGCCGCAGTCCTCCCGCGACGCCGCTGCGGCGTGCGAATCCGTCGGCAAGATCGTCGAGGCCGAAGGTCTGACGTTGCTCGGCTGGCGTGACGTGCCCACCGACGATTCGTCCCTGGGTGCACTGGCCCGCGATGCGATGCCGACGTTCCGTCAGGTGTTCATCGGCGGCGCCTCCGGGATGGACCTGGAACGCCGTGCCTACGTGGTACGCAAGCGCGCCGAGCACGAACTGGGCACCAAGGGGCCGGGTCAAGACGGCCCCGGACGCGAAACCGTTTACTTCCCAAGCCTTTCCGGTCAGACCTTCGTCTACAAGGGCATGCTGACCACCCCGCAGCTCAAGGCCTTCTATCTCGACCTGCAGGACGATCGGCTGGAAAGTGCGCTGGGCATCGTGCACTCGCGGTTCTCCACCAACACCTTCCCGTCGTGGCCGCTGGCCCACCCGTTCCGCCGGGTCGCCCACAACGGCGAGATCAACACCGTCACCGGTAACGAGAACTGGATGCGGGCCCGCGAGGCGCTCATCAACAGCGACGTGTTCGGCTCGACGCAGGACCTCGACAAGATCTTCCCGATCTGCACGCCAGGCGCGTCGGACACCGCGCGTTTCGACGAGGTTCTCGAACTGCTCCACCTCGGCGGCCGCAGCATCGCCCACGCGATGCTGATGATGATTCCCGAGGCCTGGGAGCGTCATGAATCGATGGATCCGGCGCGGAAAGCCTTCTACGCCTACCACTCGTCGCTCATGGAGCCGTGGGACGGCCCCGCCGCGGTGTGCTTCACCGACGGCACCGTGATCGGCGCGGTCCTCGACCGCAACGGCCTGCGCCCGTCCCGGGTATGGGTCACCAAGGACGGTCTTGTCGTCCTCGCGTCCGAGGCCGGCGTGCTGAACCTCGACCCCTCGACCGTGGTGCGCAAGATGCGCCTGCAGCCGGGCCGCATGTTCCTCGTGGACACCGCGCAAGGCCGCATCGTCTCCGACGAGGAGATCAAGGCCGAGCTCGCCGCCGCCCACCCGTACCAGGAGTGGCTCGACGCGGGGCAGTTCCACCTCGACGACCTGCCGCCCGGCGACTACGTCCGCATGCCGCACCACCGTGTGGTGCTGCGGCAGCAGGCCTTCGGTTTCACCTACGAGGAGCTCAACATGCTGGTCGCGCCGATGGCGCGCACCGGAGCTGAGGCACTCGGCTCGATGGGAACCGACACCCCGGTCGCCGTGCTGTCGGCGCGTCCGCGCATGCTCTTCGACTACTTCCAGCAGTTGTTCGCCCAGGTGACCAACCCGCCGCTGGACGCCATCCGCGAAGAGGTCGTGACCAGCCTGAAGGGGACGGTCGGCCCGGAGGGCGACCTGCTCAACCCCACCGCGGACTCGTGTCGGCAGATCATTCTGCCCAACCCGATTCTGCGCAACGCCGACCTGTCGAAGCTGATGTGTGTCGACCCCGACCACGAGATCCGCGGTCACAAGCACGGCCTGCGGGCCGCCGTCATCCGCTGCCTCTACCCGGTTGCACGCGGCGGTCAGGGGCTCAAGGAGGCGCTCGACGACGTCCGCGCCAAGGTCAGCCAGGCCATCCGCAACGGTGCGCGGATCATCGTCCTCTCCGACCGTGAGTCCAACGAATCGATGGCCCCGATCCCGTCGCTGCTGAGTGTGTCTGCCGTGCACCACCACCTGGTGCGCGACCGGACCCGTACCCAGGTCGGCCTCGTCGTCGAGGCGGGTGACGCCCGCGAGGTGCACCACATGGCCGCGTTGGTCGGCTTCGGCGCCGCGGCGATCAATCCGTACATGGCGTTCGAGTCGATCGAGGACATGTGCGAGCGCGGCGTGATCGCCGATATCAGCAGCGACCAGGCCAAGGCCAACTACGTCAAGGCCGCAGGCAAGGGCGTGCTGAAGGTGATGTCCAAGATGGGCATCTCGACGCTGGCGTCCTACACGGGCGCCCAGTTGTTCCAGGCGATCGGCATCAGCCAGCAGGTTCTCGACGACTACTTCACCGGGCTGTCCTGTCCGGTCGGCGGCATCGACCTCGACGACATCGCCGCTGACGTCGCAGCCCGTCACGCTCTGGCCTATCTGGATCGCCCCGACGAGCGCGCGCACCGCGAGCTCGAGGTCGGTGGCGAGTACCAGTGGCGTCGGGAAGGCGAATACCACCTCTTCAACCCGGACACCGTCTTCAAGCTGCAGCATTCCACCCGCACCGGCCAGTACTCGATCTTCAAGGAGTACACCAAGCTGGTCGACGACCAGAGTGAGCGGTTCGCCTCGCTGCGCGGTCTGCTCAAGTTCCGCACCGGCGATGACGCGATCCGTCCGCCCGTGCCCTTGGAAGAGGTCGAGCCCGCTAGCGAGATCGTGAAGCGATTCTCCACGGGCGCAATGAGTTACGGCTCGATCTCCGCTGAAGCGCACGAGACGCTGGCCATCGCCATGAACCGCCTCGGCGGCCGGTCCAACTCGGGTGAGGGCGGCGAGTCCGTCGACCGCTTCGACCGAGACGCGAACGGCGACTGGCGCCGCAGCGCCATCAAGCAGGTGGCGTCGGGCCGTTTCGGGGTCACCAGCCACTACCTGACCAACTGCACCGACATCCAGATCAAGATGGCGCAAGGTGCGAAACCCGGTGAGGGCGGCCAGCTTCCGGGCAAGAAGGTGTACCCGTGGGTGGCCGAGGTGCGGCACTCCACGCCTGGCGTCGGCCTGATCTCGCCGCCGCCGCACCACGACATCTATTCGATCGAGGATCTGGCCCAGCTGATCCACGACCTGAAGAACGCGAACCCCAATGCGCGGGTGCACGTGAAGCTGGTGAGTGAGAACGGCGTCGGGACGGTCGCAGCCGGTGTGTCGAAGGCGCATGCCGACGTCGTGCTGATCTCCGGTCACGACGGCGGCACCGGAGCCACGCCGCTCACCTCGCAGAAGCATGCGGGCGCACCGTGGGAGCTCGGCCTGGCCGAGACCCAACAGACGTTGCTGCTCAACGGACTTCGCGACCGCATCGTCGTGCAGGTCGACGGCCAGCTCAAGACGGGCCGCGACGTCGTCATCGCCGCACTGCTCGGTGGCGAGGAGTTCGGCTTCGCCACGGCTCCGCTGGTGGTGGCCGGCTGCATCATGATGCGCGTGTGCCACCTCGACACCTGCCCCGTTGGTGTGGCCACCCAGAATCCGCTGCTTCGCCAGCGCTTCAACGGCAAGCCCGAATTCGTCGAGAACTTCTTCATGTTCATCGCCGAAGAGGTGCGGGAGCTCATGGCGCAGTTGGGCTTCCGCACAGTCAACGAGATGGTCGGTCAGGTCGGGGCGCTGGACACCGCGCGGGCGGCCGAGCACTGGAAGGCCCACAAGCTGGACCTGTCCCCGGTGCTGCACGAGCCCGAGTCGGCGTTCATGAACCAGGACCTGTACTGCAGCTCGCGTCAGGACCACGGTCTGGACAAGGCGCTCGATCAGCAGCTGATCGCGCAGAGCCGCGAGGCGCTAGAGAGCGGTTCACCGGTTCGTTTTTCAACCGCAATCGCCAACGTCAACCGGACCGTCGGCACCATGCTGGGTCACGAGCTGACCAAGGCGCATGGGGGACAAGGGCTGCCGGACGGCACCATCGACATCACGTTCAACGGGTCGGCGGGTAACAGCTTCGGCGCCTTCGTCCCGAAGGGCATCACGCTGCGCGTGTACGGAGATGCCAACGACTACGTCGGCAAGGGGCTGTCCGGCGGGCGCATTGTGGTGCGGCCGTCCGAGAGCGCGCCGAGTGACTTCGTGGCCGAGGACAACATCATCGCGGGCAACGTGATCCTGTTCGGCGCGACCAGCGGGCAGGCGTTCCTGCGCGGTCAGGTCGGCGAGCGGTTCGCGGTGCGTAACTCGGGCGCTCACGCGGTGGTCGAGGGCGTGGGCGACCACGGCTGCGAGTACATGACCGGCGGCAAGGTGGCGATCCTCGGACCCACCGGCCGCAACTTCGCCGCGGGCATGTCCGGTGGCATCGCCTACGTCTACGACCAGCACGGTCACCTCGGCGACAATCTGAACGCCGAGATGGTCGATCTGGAGCGACTGGACGCCGATGATGTCGAGTGGCTGCATTCCATGCTCGTCGCCCACGTCGACGCCACCGATTCGGCGCCTGCGCAACGTATTTTGTCGGACTGGGAGTCTCAACTGAAGCACTTCGTGAAGGTCATGCCGCGCGACTACCGGTCGGTTCTGACCGCTATCGCCGAGGCCGAGCGCAACGGCGAAGATGTCGACGCCGCGATCATGGCGGCGGCCAATGGCTGATCCGCGCGGTTTTCTGAATTACACGAAGCGTGAGACGCCGGCCCGCCGGCCGGTGGATCTGCGGCTGAAGGACTGGAAAGAGGTCTACGAAGAAGACTTCCCGCACAAGACCCTCGAGGCCCAGGCTTCCCGGTGTATGGACTGCGGTATCCCGTTCTGCCACAACGGTTGCCCGCTGGGGAATCTGATTCCCGAGTGGAACGACCTGGTCTACCGGGACCGGTGGCGCGACGCGATCGAGCGGCTGCACGCCACCAACAACTTCCCGGAGTTCACCGGTCGGCTGTGTCCGGCGCCATGTGAGGCTTCCTGCGTGCTGGGGATCAACCAGGATCCCGTGACAATCAAGCAGGTCGAGGTCGAGATCATCGACAATGCCTTCGACGAGGGCTGGGTCGTGCCGATGATGCCGGACAAGATGACCGGCAAGAAGGTTGCGGTCGTCGGGTCGGGTCCGGCAGGTCTGGCAGCTGCGCAGCAGCTGACCAGGGCCGGGCACCAGGTCACGGTGTTCGAGCGCGCCGACCGCATCGGCGGCCTCCTGCGCTACGGCATCCCCGAGTTCAAGATGGAGAAGCGCCACATCGACCGGCGGCTCGAGCAGATGGAGGCCGAGGGCACGCAGTTCCGCGCCGGGGTCAACGTCGGCGTCGACCTCACGGTCGCGCAGCTGCGGCTCAACTATGACGCCGTGGTGCTCAGCGGTGGCGCGACGGATTGGCGCGACCTGCCGGTCCCGGGCCGCGAGCTCGACGGCATCCACCAGGCCATGGAATATCTGCCGTGGGCCAACAAAGTGCAGCAGGGCGACCCGGTGCTCGGCGAGGACGGCGAGCCGCCGATCACCGCGAAGGGCAAGAAGGTCGTCATCATCGGTGGTGGCGACACCGGCGCCGACTGCCTGGGTACCGCCCACCGGCAGGGTGCAGCCAGCGTCCACCAGTTCGAGATCATGCCTCGCCCGCCGGAGACCCGTGCGGACTCCACCCCGTGGCCGACGTACCCGTTGATGTTCCGGGTGGCCTCAGCGCACGAAGAGGGCGGCGAACGAGTCTTCGCGGTGAACACCGAGAAGTTCATCGGCCACGAGGGCAAGGTCACCGGGCTGCGCGCCCACGAAGTGGTGATGAAGGGCGGCAAGTTCGAGAAGGTGGAAGGCACCGACTTCGAGCTCGAAGCCGACCTGGTGCTGTTGGCGATGGGCTTCGTCGGCCCGGAACGGCCGGGTCTGCTCACTGACCTGGGTGTCGAGCTCAACGAGCGCGGCAACGTCACCCGCGACAAGAACTTCGCCACCTCGGTGAAGGGCGTCTTCGTCGCCGGTGACATGGGCCGGGGCCAGTCGCTGATCGTATGGGCGATCGCCGAAGGCCGTGCCGCGGCCGCCGGCGTCGACCGTTATCTGATGGGGAATTCCGCACTGCCGGCACCGATCCTGCCGACGGCGGCCCCGCAGCGCTGATCGACGCGAGGCCTCACTGGTAACTCCAGTCCCATCAGAATCATCGGATTAATCGGCGGCGCGCCTCTTGCCGTTTGCGGTGTGATCTGTGTCTAATTGCTGGAGTGAGCGTTGCGGTAACGTGGGGCTCCGTTGAGCTGAGATCCGACCACAGGAGTGATCCTTGTGTACCTCTACCCGATATCTCGTTCGCGGGTCGGGCGTATTGCCTGGTCCTTCTTCCGTCACCCGGTGAGGAGCCGTGAGTGGCCGGCCAAGCACGAGCGCCTGGTCACCGCCGACGAGCTCGTCCGCTTCGGTTTCTAGCAACCGATTCCGGCAATAGTTGACGCTGGCGCAGCTTTGCCGGCCGTTACCCGGCTGTTATCTAGAGCCCTGAATCCCTGATTGCTTCGGCAAGCGGTTCCAGCACGGCCGGATCGTGCGGCGGGGGCAGATAGACGATCGCCAAGTCCAGACCCTCGCCCGCTAATGCCGCAGCCTCATCGATCGCCTTGGCGTAGTCGAGGTCCTCGCTGAGCCGGACGTGGGCCGAGGTCATGATCTCGCTCGGGTCCCGGCCGATGTCGGCGCAGTGCGATGCCAGAACGCTGCGCTTGTGGGCGAACTCCTCAGGGGTACCGCCGGCGAAGTTCCAGTGCTGGGCGTATTTCGCGACGATGCGCAGCGTTCGCTTCTCGCCGCTGCCGCCGATGCAGATCGGCGGGTGCGGTCGCTGCGGGCCCTTGGGCTCGTTGCGCGCGTTGCTGAGCTGGTAGTAGGTGCCGTCAAAGTCGGTGGTGTCCTGGCTGAGCAGTCCCACGAGCACCTGGCAGGCTTCTTCGAAGCGGTCCATGCGCTCTTTGACGCTGCCGAGCTCGATGCCGTACGCGCCGGATTCCTCTTCGTTCCAGCCGGCGCCGATACCGAGCTCCAGGCGCCCGCCGGAGATGATGTCGACGGCGGAGACCATGTTGGCCAGGACCGCCGGGTGCCGGTAGTGGATGCCGCTGACCAGATTGCCGAGCCGTAGCCGGGTGGTGGCCTGAGCCAGCGCGGTCAGCGTGGTCCAGCCCTCCAGACACGGTCCGCTCGAGTCCGAGAAGATCGGATAGAAGTGGTCGAAGGTCCAGCCGGACCGGAAGACGTCGATGTCATCGGCGGCTTTCCAGACCGCGAGCATGTCGGCCCACGTGGTGTTTTGGGGAGAAGTTTTGAAGGCGAATTGCACTGTGCCCAGCGTAGTCCGGTTCGCTGACCGGCACCTGTCAGGCGGCGTCCAATGGGATCAGTTCGCTGCGGCGGGCGGGATCACGGCGCAGTGCCTTACCGAGCGCGTGGACGAGCAGCCACTGGCCCAGTCCGGCGACCACCAGCGGCCATAGGGCGCCGGCAAGTAGGGCGGGACCGATGGTCACGGCGGGTGCGGTCAGTTGACTCCTGCGCGACCAGGCGGCAAACGCCACGGCACCACCCGCGACGAGCGTGGCTGCGCACAAATACGCGACCAACCACTGGAGAGATGACATGGGTGGTTTGTACCCGAACGCTCTCAGGGATAAACCGCCGGGGCCACGTGGGAGCGGGCGTGGGCGATGGCGTCGTCGAAGGAATCGATCAGGTGATTCTCGTGGCGCAGCGCGTCGACGATGCCGATGTTGGCCAGCAACGCCATGTGCTCGGGCCGCACTCCCTTGATGATGACGGTGACGCCGCGCGCCTCGAGGTCTTCGGCGATCTCGGCGAGGGTGTGCGCACCGGTGGCGTCCAGCATGCCCAGCTGGGACATCCGGATGATGACGACCGATACGTCGGGATAGTTGGTGATCGCGTTGGAGAGTCGCTCGGCCGCGCCGAAGAACATCGCGCCGTCCAGTCGCAGCAGCGCGATGCGTTCGTCGCCGGGCTGGGGTGGTCCGGGCAGATCCTCGCGGACCACGCTGCTGCGCCGGGCGACCGTCCGCAGCGCGAAGAACGCCGCGATCAGGATGCCGATTTCGACCGCCTCGATCAGGTCGAAACACACCGTGACGACGGCGGTCAGAATGAACGCCAGCGCGTCCGAGCGGGTGGAGCCGACGATCTTGACGACGGTGCTCAACGAGATCATCCGAAACGACGTCACCATCAGCACACCGGCCAAGGCGGACAACGGAATCGCCGCCACCGGGCCGGTGGCCAGATAGACGACGCCGAGCAAGAGCAGCGAGTGCACGATGGCCGACAGTCGGGTACGAGCTCCTGACCGCACGTTCACCGCGGTGCGGGCGATGGCGCCGGTGGCCGGCATGCCGCCGAAGAGGCCGGCAGCCATCGACGCCAGACCCTGTCCGACGAGCTCGCGGTCGGGATCGTAGGGGCCGGTCGGCGACATGGTCGCCGCCACCCGCGCCGACAGCAGCGATTCGATGGCGGCGAGCGCGGCGATGGCCACCGCGGCGCCGAGCAGCGTGCGCAGCGCGGCAGGATCGGCGTGCGGCACCAGCGGCGCGGGCAGATGCGCGGGCAGGCTCCCGATCGTGCCGACCGGGAAGTGGAAGGCGACGACGAGCAGGGTGCTGACGACGACCGCGGTCAGCGATTCGGGAATTGCGCGGTGTACCCGCGGCAGGCCGACCATGACCGCAGCGACGAACGCCACGACCGCCAGGGTGCGCCACGCCGACGACCAATCGGCCTCGGCGACTACCTTCCAGGCGGCGACCAGCGTGCGTTGCCCGCTGGGGGCCGAGACACCGAACGCCGCGGGCACCTGCTGCAGAAAGATGATCGCCGCGATACCGAGCGTGAAGCCCTCGATCACCGGCCAGGGGATGAACGTGACCGCCCGGCCCAGCCCGGTGATCCCGGCGGCCAGCACGATCACCCCGGCCAGGACCGTGACCAGAGCGACGCTGCCGACGCCGTGTTGGGCCACGATCGGCGCGAGCACCACCGCCATTGCTCCAGTCGGGCCGGACACCTGGACATGCGATCCGCCGAATATCGCGGCGACCACTCCCGCGATCACCGCCGTGATCAATCCGGCGGCCGCCCCGACTCCGGAGCTGATGCCGAACGCCAACGCCAGCGGCAGAGCCACCACACCCACTGTGATTCCGGCGAGAATGTCGCGACGCCATGACCGGGGCAGGTCGGCGTAGTCACTCAGTCGTGGAAGCAGCCGCGACAGCTGACCGGCGGCCTTGGTGATCACTGCGGATGTCCCACCGGAGGTAACGCGTCGAAGGCCGAGAGCTGCTCGTGGCGGGCCCTGAGGGTGTCGGCGAGAAAGCCGCGGGCAGACACGAGCAGGTCCCGGATCGACGGGTGCGCGAGCTGGTAGTGCACAGCGTTGCGGGTGCGCTCCGCGGACACGACGTGATGGCGTTTGAGGACGCCAAGGTGCTGCGACAGCAGCGTCGGTTCGATCTCGGTGGCCGCGAGCATCTCGCTGACCGGGGTCGGCCGGTCATTGGCCGACAAGATCTCCAGCACGCGAATACGCGCGGGGTGCGCCAGTGCCTTGAAAAGGTTGGCCTTGATCTCATAGAGCGGCCGCTCGTCGCCGCCGGGGGAGCTGGTGGGCATTGCGCGCCTCGGATTGATGACTTGATGGATTGAACGAAATCTCAATCAGCTTAGCGCGGATGCGCCCGCCGGCCAAAAGACGTCACACTTCGCGGGCACACTGGAGCCATGGACCCGGTGGCCGCGCTACGCGAGATCGCGTACTACAAGGACCGTGCGCGGGATGACTCCCGCCGGGTGATGGCGTATCGCAAGGCCGCCGACATCGTCGAGGCACTGGACGAGCAGACTCGCGACCGGCACGGCCGTGCCAACAGCTGGCAGAGCCTGCCCGGTATCGGACCGAAGACGGCGAAGGTGATCGCGCAGGCCTGGGCCGGCCAGGAACCCGACGTGCTGGTCGAGTTGCGCGACTCGGCCGAAGATCTCGGCGGCGGCGACATCCGGGCCGCTCTGCGAGGCGATCTGCACCTGCACTCCAATTGGTCCGACGGATCGGCTCCGATCCCCGAGATGATGGCCGCGGCGGCAGCGCTCGGCCACGAGTACTGCGTGCTGACCGACCATTCGCCGCGACTGACCATCGCCAACGGGCTCTCGCCGGACCGGCTGCGCCATCAGCTCGACGTCATCGACGAACTGCGGGAGACGATGGCCCCCTTCCGCATCCTCACCGGCATCGAGGTCGACATCCTCGATGACGGGACGCTGGACCAGGAGCCCGAGCTGCTGGACCGGCTCGACGTCGTCGTCGCCAGCGTGCACTCGAAGCTGGCCATGGACGAGGCGTCGATGACGCGGCGGATGGTCCGTGCGGTGAGCAACTCCCGGGTCAATGTCCTCGGCCACTGCACGGGCCGGCTGGTCACCGGCAACCGCGGTCTGCGGCCCGAGTCGAAGTTCGACGCCGAAAAGGTCTTCACCGCGTGCCGGGACAACAACACCGCGGTGGAGATCAACTCGAGGCCCGAGCGTCGCGACCCGCCGACCCGGCTGCTCAAGTTGGCGCTGGACATCGGCTGCGATTTCTCGATCGACACCGACGCCCACGCCCCGGGCCAGCTGGACTTCCTCGGCTACGGTGCGCAGCGCGCCGTCGACAGCGAGGTCCCCGTCGAGCGGATCGTCAACACCTGGCCGGTCGAGAAGCTGTTGGGTTGGGCCGCAAGCTAACTGCCGACCGGTTCCAGCTCGCGCTTTCTGCTCGGCCACGGCTGCGGCACCGGCCGCGGACGGACCCGCTGCGGCCACCAGAACCAGCGACCGAGCAGCGCCGCGAGGGAGGGTGTCATCAGCGACCGCACCACCAGGGTGTCGAAGAGCAGACCGAGGCCGATCGTCGTACCCACCTGGCCGATGACGATCATGTCGCTGACTGCCATCGACATCATCGTGAACGCGAACACCAGGCCCGCCGATGTCACCACCGATCCGGTTCCCGCCATCGAACGGATGATCCCGGTCTTGAGCCCGGCGTGGAATTCCTCCTTCATCCGGGACACCAGCAACAGGTTGTAGTCGGCGCCGACCGCGAGCAGCACGATGACCGACATCGGCAGCACCATCCAGTGCAGCGGTATACCGATCAGGTGTTGCCACAGCAAGACCGAAAGGCCAAAGGAGGTACCGAGACTCAGCACGACCGTGCCGACGATGACCGCTGCGGCAGCGATCGCCCGGGTCAGCACCACCATGATCAAGAAGATCAGGATCAGCGAGGCCACCGCCGCGATGAGCAGGTCGTAGTCGGCGCCCAGTTGCATGTCCTTGTTCATCGAGGCGCTGCCGCCGACATAGACCGTCGACCCCTCCAGCGGCGTCCCTTTGATCGCGTCGACGGCGGCGGTGCGCAGCGGGTCGATGTGCGAGGTGCCCTGCTCGCTGAGCGGGTCGCCCTGATGGTTCACCGTGAATCGCACCGCGTGACCGTCGGGGAGAGGAACAGCTTCATACCGCGCTGAAAGTCGGCTGTTCCGAACGCCTCCGGCGGCAGATAGAACGTGTCGTCGTTGCGTGCGGCGTCGAAGGCCTGACCCATCGCGGTCGCGTTCTGCTGCTGGGCCATGTTCTGATCCTGCTGGGCCTTCTGCGCCTGATACTGGTTGAGCATCATCTGCTTCTGGTTCTGCATCGTCTGGATCATCGCCGGCATCAGCGCCGCCATCTGCGGCGTGAGTTCGGCCATCCGATCGAGATCGGGAATCAGGTCCTGGAAGTCGTCGGACATCGTGCCGATGCCGTCGAGGCTGTCGAAAACCGAACGCAGCGACCAGCACATCGGAATGTCGAAGCAGTGCGGTTCCCAGTAGAAGTAGTTGCGCAACGGCCGGAACTGATCATCGAAGTCGGCAAGGTGATCGCGGACCTCGGCGATGGTCATCGAGGTCTTCTTCATCTTGTCGGCCATCCGGCGGGTCACGTCGGCCAGCTCCAACGTGATGCCCTGCATCTTGGTCATCGAGTCGATGGTGACCTGCATGTCGTCGGCCTGCTTGAGCGTGTTCTGCAGGATCGTCTGCTGGTAGTCATTGTTCATCAGTTGCCCTGTGCCGCTTTGGCTCATCGAGTAGGCCAGCGAGGCATGTTCGATCGGCTTGCCGTCGGGTCGCGTGATGGTGGTGACCTGCGCGATGCCGTTCACCCGGGACATCGCCTTGGCGATCTTCTCGATCACCAAGAAATCAGCGGGATTTCGCAGATCGTGGTCGGCCTCCACCATGACGAGCTCAGGGTTCATCTTGGCTTCGGAGAAGTGCCGGTCCGCGGCCGCCTGTCCGACATTGGCCGGGATGTCATCGGGCAGGTAGATGCGGTCGTTGTAGGTGGTGTGGTAACCCGGCAGCGCAAGCAGTCCGACTAGGCACAGCACCACGGCGGAGACCAGCACCGCGCCGGGCCAGCGAACCGTCGCGGCGCCCACGCGGCGCCAGCCTCGAGACTTCTTGTTGCCCTTCGGTTCCAGCACTCGGCCGAATCGGCTGACGATCGAGATGACCGCCGGACCCAGCGTCAGACCGGCCGCCACCACGACGGTCATGCCGACCGCCAACGGAATTCCCATGGTCTGGAAGTACGGCAACCGGGTGAAGTGCAGGCACAGCGTCGCGCCGGCGATCGTCATACCCGAGGCCAGCACCACGTGTGCGGTGCCGTGGTACATGTCGTAGAAGGCCGATTCGCGATCCTTGCCCTTGCGCCGCGCTTCCTGATATCGGCCGATCATGAAGATCGCATAATCGGTCGCTGCCGCAATGGCAAGTGTGACAACCATATTCGTGGCGAAGGTCGTCAGTCCGAATACGTTGTGATAGCCGAGGAACGCCACGGTTCCCGTCGAGGCGAGTAGGCCGACCACGACCATGCCCAGCGTGATCACCGTGGTGATCAATGACCGGTAGATCAGCAGCAGCATGATCGTGATCACGCCGAAGGTCAGCGCCTCGATCGTCTCCATGCTGGCGTCACCGACCGCGCTCTGATCTGTTGTCGTCGCCGACGGACCCGCGACGTAGGCCTTGACCCCGGGTGGTGCCGGGGTGTCGGCGACAATCTTGCGAACGGCGTCCACCGATTCGTTGGCGAGCGTCTCGCCCTGGTCGCCGCTGATGTACACCTGCACGTAAGCGGCTTTGCCGTCGATACTTTGGGCGCCGGCCGCCGTCAGGGTGTCACCCCAGAAGTCCTGGACGTGCTGCACGTGCTTGGTGTCGGCACGCAGGGCACGGACCATCTGGTCGTAGAACGTGTGCGCGTCGGGGCCCAACGGCTGCTGACCTTCGAGCACGATCATCACCGAACTGCTGGTGTTGTATTCCTTGAACACCTCGCCGACGCGTTTGGTGGCGATCAGCGACGGCGCGTCGTTGGGGCTCATCGAGACGGCGCGCAGCTTGCCGACCTCGGCCAACGGCGGCGCGGTGATGGTCAGGAACGCGATCAGGGCGATCCAGGCCAGCACGATAGGGATGGCGAACATGCGGATAAACCGTGGCAGCGCAGGTCGTTTGGCGTGCCGAGCCGACGGGATGGCGTCGGTCGGGGCATCGTCGACGTTGGTAGTCATGCGGCCTTCACCAAGCAGTACGTCGCGGCGTTCACTCCCTGGGCCGTCCTTTCGTCCTTGACCTTGTCGTCGACGAGCACGCGGCAGCCGATCGATTGACCGTCCCCCTGGACCAACAGATTCGGCATGACAGATGGAACCGTCGTCTCGAGCCGCAGCGACCACGGGAGGCTGACTTCGCCTGTGCGCTGTGGCAATCCGTTGAGATCGGTGTAGTTGACCACCGCGGTCGTGCCGGTTCCGAAGACTTCGTAGACGACGACCTTCGGATTGAACTTGGCGGCTGTGTCGGACCCCACCGGTGTGATCACGGCTCCGTCGGCACCGAACACCGACCGAAGCTGGCTCACGCTTGCGATTCCGACTACGACTGCCACCACCATGAGAGTGGGCAACCAGACCCGTTTGACGAAAGCAATCAAGGCCCAGGCCTTTCTCTGACAGCCGCAGGTCATCCGACGCTCGCGATCTAGGTAGGCAATCTAAGGGGATAAGTGGATAGAGTCAATCCGGTTCTTGGCATACGTTAGGCACATCACTAAACTCGGGCGAATGATTGACAAACCGTGCCGTGGGCTGCGCAAAGACGCTGAGCGCAACCGGGAGCGGATTGTTCAGGCGGCCCGTGAACTGTTCGCTGTCCGGGGCCTGGAAGCGACACTCAATGACATTGCGCACTATGCAGGCGTGGGCGTGGGCACGGTGTACAGGCGATTCGCCACCAAGGAGGAACTGCTCGACGCCATCTTCTCCGATGGCATCGACCAGGTGGTGTGTCTTGCGGAAACAGCAGCCCAACAAGAGAATTCGTGGGACGGCTTTGTGTGGCTGGTCGAGCATCTCTGCGAGTTGATGGCGACCGACCGTGGTCTGCGCCAGATGGTCTATAGCTCCGCCTACGGCGGCCAGGGCGCCGAGTGTGCGCGGTTGCGCCTCACTCCGCCGATCTCGAAGCTGGTCGAGCGCGCTCGGGATGACGGGTATCTGCGTCGCGATGCCGAGCCCAGCGACATGCCGATCCTGAGCATGCTCGCCGGCACGGTCAGTGAGTGGGCCGGCCACGTCGAACCCGAACTGTGGCGACGGTATGTGGCGCTGCTGCTCGAGGGCTTGCGCAACCGGGACGGCCAGGACCCGTTGCCGGTCGCCGCACTCGAGGACGACCAAATGGATGCGGCGATGCAGGGATGGCATCCGGCCGGCTAGTCCGGCAGGTGCGGCATCTCCAGACCCGGATCCCGCCCGACGAGTACACCGCGAGTGAGCACCGCGTTGCCATACCGCTCCCGGACCCGGTCGACCGCCGCGTCGAGGTCCAGCGTCTCGACGCGTCCGCCGTCGAGCGGAAGCTCCAACTGCTGAGCGCCACCGGAGTCGATATTGCTGACGGCAAAGCCGATCAACGTGATGCCGCGCTCGGCGATCAGCGGCGCGGCGGCAGCGACCAGATCACGTGCCGCGGTCAGGATCGGTGCGGTGGACCCGGTGGCCCTGGCCATGGTGTGCGAGCGGGTCACCCGGGTGAAGTCGTCAAAACGCAAGCGCAGCACCACTGTTCGGCCGGTACGTTGGGCTGAGCGCATCCGGCGGGTGATCCGGTCCACCAGGCCGATCACCACGGCGTCCAGCTCGGCAGGGGTGATCCGGCGCCGGCCCAGCGCCCGTTGGGCGCCCACCGAGCGACGACGACGGCTAGTGTCGACCCGGCGCCGATCGATGTTGCGTGACAACGAATACAGCTGCCGGCCCATCGCCGGGCCGACCATCGACGCCAGCATCGACTCCCCGAGCTCGGCGACCTGGGCGACGGTCTCGATGCCGTAGGCGTGCAACTTGTCGGCCGTCTTGGGTCCCACGCCCCACAGCCTGCGCACCGGCAGCGGGTGCAGGAATTCCAACTCCCGCTCGGGTGGCACCAGCAGCAACCCGTCCGGCTTCGCTTCCTGGCTGGCGACCTTGGCCAGGAACTTGGTGCGCGCGATACCGACCGTGATCGGTAGTCCGACCCGGTCGCGAACCTCTTCCCGCAGCCGCGCCCCGATCTGCACCGGGTCGCCGGACAGCCGCTGCAGCCCGGCGACGTCGAGGAAGGCCTCGTCCACCGAGAGCGGTTCCACCAGGGGTGTGGTGTCGCGGAACACCGCGAAGACGTCGTCGCTGGCCTGGCTGTAGGCGGACATCCGCGGCGGGACGACCACGGCGGCGGGGCACAGCCGGCGGGCCTGGTGGCCGCCCATCGCGGTGCGCACCCCGTAGGCCTTGGCCTCATAGCTGGCGGCCAGCACGACGCCGCCGCCGACGATCACCGGACGACCACGCAGCGTCGGGTCATCGCGCTGCTCGACCGAGGCGTAGAACGAGTCGAGATCAGCGTGCAGGATGGTCGCCCGGCCGCCGGACACGAACATATGTTCGCATGCCGGTCCGACAGATGCCTACGGCGGTGCGGGCCCGTCAGCCGGCGGCGGGGGCGGCGGTTCAGGTGCGGGCGGCGGGGGTGGCGGTGGCGGTGGTTCTGGCGCCGGGGGTGGCGGCGGTGCCGGGGGCGGCCACATCGGCAGCGTGATCGGCGGCAGGCCCGGAATGTTGATGACGTTGACGTCCGGCGGCGGGGCGTCCGGCGGTGGGGGAGGTGGCGGCGGCGCCAGGTCCGGCGGTGGCGCGGGCGGTATCCCGTTGCTGGTATTGATCGTGATGATCGACCCCGGAATGGTCTTGCCTGACGGGGTGGTCCCCACCACCGCGCCTCGCGACGAGAAGCTGTTGACCGGGGTGGGGAGATCGGCGACCTGGAAACCGGCTTCCCGCAGTCGTTTCCGCGCCGCTTCAAAGCTCAGGCTGGTCACACTCGGCACCGTGCTGCCCGGCCCGCCCTCCACGTAGCGCTTGTCCGTTGGGGGTAGCACGATCGGGCCGAAGTCCTCGGCGACCGGCTTCATCGCCAGGAACCAGGTACGCGCGGGCTCATTGCCGCCGTACAGGTTGCCGTATCCGCACTTGCGCAACGGGAACGAGCACAGTCCGCCGGGATTGGTGGAGTCGTCGAAGATGTAGTTGGCGGCGGCGTACTGGTTGGTGAAGCCGAGAAAGCCCGAGGAACGGTGTGATTCGGTGGTGCCGGTCTTACCCGACATCGGCAGGCTCCAGCCGACCGAGCCGGCCGAACCGGCCGCGGTGCCGCCGGTGGAGTCCTTGGACAGGGCGTTGGCCAGCGTGTTGGCCAGTCCCTCCGGAACAGCCTGCTCGCAGGCCTGCGTCTCGACGGCGACCTCCCGGCCGTGCCGATCGAAGATCTTGTCCACCGGGCTGGGCGGGCACCACATGCCCCCCGACGCCAATGTGGCTGCCACATTGGATAATTCGAGGGCATTGAGTTCGAACGGGCCCAGCGTGAACGAACCGAGGTTCTGGCGCTTGATGAAGTCGGCCAGACTCTCGTTGCTGTCCGGCTGGTAGGCACGCGCCGTGCCCGGCTCGGCGTAGGAGCGCAGCCCCAGCTTGACCGCCATGTCCACCGCGCGCTGCACCCCGACCTGGCCGATCAACCGCGCGAACGCGGTGTTGGGCGACTGCGCCAGCGCATCGGTCACACTCATCGGGCTGCGGTAGTTGCCGGCATTCTTCACACACCAGGTCTCCTTGGGGCAACCCGGGGTGTTACTGCTGCCCAGGCCTTTTCCCTGGAACTGCGCCGGAACCTCGAGCTGGGCGTTGGTCCCCATGCCCATCTCCAGGGCGGCCGCGGTGGTGAAGATCTTGAAGATCGATCCGGCGCCGTCACCGGCGAGCGAGAACGGCTGCGGCTGAACGGTCTGACCGGCGTCGAGCTGCAGACCGTAGTTGCGGTTGTCGCCCATGGCGAGCACCTTGTGAGTGGTCTTGCCGGGCTGGATCACCGACATCACGCTGGCCACCCCGTCGAGTTGCGGGCTGGCGACGGTGTCGATCGCCTTCTTCACGCTGTTCTGGACCTTCGGATCCAAGGTGGTGCGGATCAGATAGCCGTTGCGCGCCACGTCGTCCTTGGACAGACCCGCTCGCGCCAGATACTGCAGCACGTAGTCGCAGAAGAAACCGCGGTCGCCGGCGGCGATGCAGCCCTGCGGCAGTGAGTTCGGCTGCGGCAGGATGCCCAGCGGCGCCTCACGGGCGGCGCGCAACTCCTCGGCACGGTCCGGCAGGTTCTCGATCATCGTGTCGAGGACTACGTTGCGGCGGGCCAGCGCGGCCTGAGGGTTGGTGTAGGGATCCAGCGCATTGGTCGACTGCACGATGCCGGCCAGCAGCGCGGCCTGCTGCCAGTTCAAGTCCGTGGAGTTGATCCCGAAGTACGTCTTGGCGGCGTCCTGCACCCCGTAGGCGCCGTTGCCGAAGTAGACCAGATTCAGGTACCTGGTGAGGATCTCGGGCTTGGAGATCGCCCGGTCCAGGGCCAGCGCCATCCGGATCTCGCGCAGCTTGCGCGCCGGCGTCGTCTCGACGGCGGCCCGTCGCTCGGCGTCGGTCTGGGCGTTGACCAAGAGGTTGTAGTTCTTGATGTACTGCTGCTCGATCGTCGACCCGCCGCGGGTGTCGAGGTCACCCCTGAGGTAGCCGACCAGACCGGTGAGGGTGCCCTGGACGTCGACGCCGTTGTGGTCGGCGAAGCGCTTGTCCTCGATCGAGACGATCGCCAGCTTCATCGTGTCGGCGATGCGGTCGCTGGGCACCGGCCACCGGCGCTGGGCATAGATCCAGGCGATCGGGTTCCCGGCGGCATCCACCATCGTGGAGACAGTGGGCACCTCGCCCGCCATCAACTGCTCGGAATCCTGCGCCGCCACGTCGGAGGCGTGGTTCACCACGATGCCCGCGCCGCCGGCCAGCGGAAACAGCATGGCCGCCATCAACACACCGGCCAGCAGGCAGTACAACGCGAGCTTGCCAACGGTGGCACCCCTCGATGGGTGTGGCTCCGACATGCCGCCAGACTAGGGCCAGCCGCTCGGGCGGCGAATTCGAATATGCGAAGCCGGAATCAAACCGAGTCCGGGACCCCGCCGTAAATGCTGGTGATCCAGACATGGACGACGGCTTCCAGTGCCGCGTCTTCCGCCAGCGTCGGCTGCTGGGTGCCCTGGGCGGCGACCACGACGCGCTCGTTCATCAGGTTCAGCGCCGTCGCCAGGTCCCGCGCCGGGATGGTGTCGGGTGCCGCGCCGCGCTCCCGTTCCCGGGTGATCAGTGCCGCGGTGTAGTCGATCCAGCCGGTCATGAAGGCTGCCCACACCTCACGGAGTTCGGTGTTGGTGGCCATGACGCCGAGCCCGGCGAGTACCACCGCGCGGTGCGGTCGCAGGGAATCGAAGAAGGCGTAGATGCCGTCCCGCCAGGCCTGCCGGCGCTGCCCGGGGACGTCGGCGTTCTGCTGCTGTTCGGGGCCGGAGGCGGTGATCGCCCGGGTGAACAGCCGCACGAGCACCGCGTCCTTGGAGGCGAAGTAGAAGTAGAACGTCGGCCGGGACAGGCCGGCGCCCTTGGCGAGTTCGTCCACGGAGATGTCGGCGAACGGCCGTTCGGTGAGCATCTCCTCGAGCGTGCGCAGGATGGCCGCTTCGCGATCGTCGCCGGACGGGCGGGTGGCGCGGCGCCCGCGAACGCGGGCCGGGCTGACAGCTGGCACGAGCTTTACTTTACAGAGTGTTGATTTTCTCGACAGACTGTTGACCTATTCAACACAGTGTTGATAACGTCGCCGCCATGACTGAACACGTCGATGTGGTGATCGTGGGAGCCGGCATCTCCGGCATCAGTGCGGCCTGGCACCTGCAGGACCGCTGCCCGGGCAAGAGCTTTCTGATCCTGGAGCGCCGCGAGAATCTCGGCGGCACATGGGACCTGTTCAAGTACCCGGGCATCCGGTCGGACTCCGACATGTTCACCCTTGGCTTCCGCTTCAAGCCGTGGACGTCGGAGAAGTCGATCGCCGATGGGCCGTCGATCATGTCGTACCTGCAGGAGACGGTGCGCGAGTACGGCATCGACAAGCACATCCGCTTCCGTAACCGCGTGGTCCGCGCCGAGTGGTCCAACGCCGACAACCTGTGGACGGTGCGGGTCGAAGCGGATGGCGAGCAGAAGGACATCACCTGCTCGTTCCTGTTCGCCTGCAGCGGCTACTACAACTACGACGAGGGCTACTCGCCGCAGTTCCCCGGCTCCGACGAGTTCACCGGCACCATCGTTCACCCGCAGCACTGGCCCGAGGATCTGGATTACACCGGCAAGCGGATCGTCGTCATCGGCAGCGGCGCGACCGCCGTGACTCTCATTCCGGCCCTTGCCAATTCGGGTGCCGAACACGTGACGATGCTGCAGCGTTCACCGACCTACATCGGGTCGCTGCCCGATGTCGACCCGTTCGCGGTACGGATGAACAAGCTGCTGCCCGCCAAACCCGCCTACGTGGCCAACCGGTGGAAGAGCATCGTGTTCCAGTCCATGCAGTACCGGCTGGCGCGGCGGTTCCCCAACTTCATGCGCAAGCAGTTGATGACGATGGCGCAGCGTCGGTTGCCCGAAGGCTACGACGTGAACAAGCACTTCGGGCCGAGCTACCGGGTGTGGGACGAGCGACTGTGCTTGGCGCCCAACGGTGATCTGTTCCGCACTATCCGCAAGGGCCGGGCCGAGGTGGTCACCGACACCATCGAGCGCTTCACGCCGACGGGAATCAAGCTCGCCTCAGGCCAAGAGCTGGCGGCCGACATCATCGTCACCGCAACGGGTTTGAACCTCCAGTTGTTCGGCGGCGCCGAGATCGCCATGGACGGCGAAGCGCTGGACCTGAACACCACGATGGCCTACAAGGGCATGATGCTCTCCGGCGTGCCCAACATGGCGTTCACCATCGGCTACACCAACGCATCGTGGACGCTGAAGGCCGATCTGGTATCCGAATTCGTTTGCCGCGTCCTCAATTACATGGACGCCAACGGATACGACCGGGTTGCGCCGAGTCAGCCGTCGGCCGATATCGAGGAACGCCCGCTGATGGACTTCACGCCGGGCTACGTGCTGCGGGCACTGGACCGGCTGCCCAAGGCGGGCTCGCGCGCACCGTGGCGGCTCAAGCAGAACTACCTGCTGGACCTGCGGCTCATCCGGCACGGCAAGGTCGCCGACGACGCGCTGAGCTTCACCAAAAACCGTGTTGCAGTGGGGGTCTAGCTTGCTGCGGTGACGACGATCCCGTCGTCGTCGCTGTAGGCGATGTCGCCGGGCGTGAAGGTGACGCCGCCGAAGCTGACCGGAACATCGCGTTCGCCGTCGCCGGTCTTGGTGCTCTTGCGCGGATTGGTACCCAGCGCCTTGATGCCGATCCCGAGGGTCCGCAGGGTCGATGCGTCGCGGACCGCGCCGTGCACGATGAGCCCGGCCCAGCCGTTGGAGCGGCCCAGCTCGGCGATCACGTCCCCGACGAGCGCGGTGTGCACCGAGGCATCGCCGTCGATCACCAGGACCCGGCCGTCACCGGGTTCGGAGAGCACCGACTTCAGCAGCGCATTGTCTTCGAAGCAGCGCACCGTGCTGATCGGTCCGGCGAATTCGGTGCGAGCGCCGAACTGACGGAACTGCACATCGCAGCTGCGGACGTCCGGGCCGATGTCGTCGACCAGATCGGCGGTGGGACGGAAGGTGACCGCCACGCTTACTCCGCGTCCCGCTGGCGCAACCGGCGCACCAGCAGGGCGATCAGCACCGTCGCCGCGAAGGCCAGCGCGAACGGCAGCGGGGAGCGCGACGGTTCCGGCGCAGGCACGATCGCCGGGGTGGAGACCGGATCAGTGGCCTGCTCGACCGACGACTTGGCGTTGTAGGCCGCGGCCCGGGCGCCCTCGGTCAGCGGCGCAGAGCCGTTGCTCGCGGCGGGCTCGGCAGCCGGTGGCGGTGGTGGTGGTGGTGGTGCGACCTTCTTCGCCGGGGCCTTTTTCGCCGGTGCCTTCTTGGCCGGCTCGGCGGCCTTCGCGGGCGCCTTCTTGGCCGGCGCCTTCTTCACGGCCTTCTTGACCGGCGCCTTTTTGGCCGGCTGCTTCTTGGCGGGGGCCGTCTCCGGAGGCGGCGGCCCCGGCGGCGTGGCGTTGCGACCCTCGTCGGGCAGGTCCTGCGCGTCTGCCATCAGATGCGCTCCTCTTCAATAACTCGTCGCCGGCAGTGGCACCCATCATGCCAGGGTCAGGTTCGGCGAAGTCGCGACCAGATCACCCCGAGGGCGATGACCGCGACGGCACCGAGGATGAACGGCCAGACCGGCAGCGCGCGGTCTGCAGATGGTGTCGACGCCGAAGCCGATGGGCCCGGTGAGCCGCTGCCCGCGACGGTCATGGTGAACGCCCAGGAACCGGACACCACGTGACCGTCCGCCGAGGTCACCCGGTAGTTCACGGTGTAGGACCCGGCCGGGCCGAGTGGGCGCACCCCGACGCTGACCGTGGCGCCCTGCACCTGCGGGGTCCCGTCGGACCACAGGTTTCCGTCGGGGCCCACCACGGTCATCGCGGCGAAATCGCTCTGCAGTCGTTCGTTGAAGGTGGCACTGATGCGTGTCGGTGCCGTGGACAGCGCCGCATCCGGTGCCGGATCGGCGGACACCCGGACGGCGTGCGCCCAGGCCACGGCTGTTCCGCCCACCGCCATCGCGGTGATCAACAACGCCGTGGCGACCAACCGCCGCAACGCGGTCATGTTCGCCGGCGGGCCAATGCGACGCCGACGCCGATCGCGGCCACCAGCAGCGCACCGCCGGCCAGTGCCCGTGCGGTGTTGTCGGCGCCGCTGCGCGTCGGAGCTTGCGCGTCTGCTGCCGGCGCGGCGCTCACCGAGGGGCTCGCGGTCCCGGGTGGCGTTGCGTGGTGCTCCTCCGGCTCGTGCGGGCCGGCGGTCAGTGGCAAGACCGGGGCCGGATATTCGGGCTCACCACCCCCGGGCAGCGGCGGCTGGTCCCAGTTGACGACGGTGCCGTCGGCGTAGGTCTGCGTCACCGGGAACGACACCGAATCGGCGTCGGGGAGTTTGATCGACAGCGGAAACAGTTCGAACTGGCTGACGCCGATACCCGCGTTGGGCGTCGCGGTGAACGTCACGGATCGATAGGAGCCGTTGGCCGGGTCGCGGTCCAGCGTGGCGGTCCAGCCCGCCATCACATCGGTGCTCGCCGATGCGACGTTGGGCAGTCTGATCGTGACTTTCGTTGTCGGAACGCCTTTTTCGGATTCGTTGGGGACCTGGAAGGTCACCAGCGCGTAGTCGTCACGCACGGCGTGATCGGCGTTGACATGGACGTGCGCGCCGGCGGTCGCCGCGACTGTCCACGAACTCAGGGTCAGGAGGGCGGCCAGGGCCAGCCCACGGGTCACCCGACGGCGTGCCATCACAGCACGCCGAGGCGCGCCATCAGATCGGCGTCGATTCCGTCGAGTTGTTCGGCGATCGCGGCGTGCGCATCGCGGCGGCGCTGTCCCGGCATGTTCTCCGCGGCCGGGATGGCCGCCGACAGGGCGTTGAGCCGTTCGGTCATCGCGGCGACGAACTGCTTGGTCTCGGCGTCCTTCGGCTTCTTGTCGGCAACCATCCGCAGCGAGTTCTCCGCGCCGGCGATGCGGGCTGACAACTGGCCGCCCTGACCGGAGAACTGGCCGAGCTGGCTCAGCGGGACGCCGAGACGATCGGCGCGCCGCTCATCGATGACGCCGCGCGCCGCGATCGCGGCACGGTAGGCCACCGGGACGATGACCGGGGCGAGCAACCGGGACACCGTCAGCGCCCGCCGCACCCGAGTGGGCGACAGAAGTTTGCCCTCGCGGACCGCCTTTAGTTGCGCCTCGGCGACTTTCACCGCCGCCCGGTCGGAGTCGCGGGCGGCTTTCAGCTGCGCCTTGAGCACCTTGTTCTCGGAGCGCTCGGCGGCCTTGATGCGGCGGACCTCGTTGCGGGCCGACAGCTTGGCCTCGAGCTTGGCGCGGGCCTTGATCGCGCGAGCCTCCGCGCGGCGCGTCGCACGGCTTTTGCGCTTGGTGAACAGGCCCATACCTGATGCCTCCCGAGTAGGTCGTCGGCGATCGGCGAGACGCGCTCGCGATCGGGTCAGCTAACCCTATCGCCCGGCTCAACGGGGCCTATCACGACCTGCGGATATGCCACAATGATCCCGAACCGTCCGACGCGGCGCCGACCTGCACCGCTAACTCGAGGAACGTCGTGAACCGCTCGCCGATGGGTGCCGCAGCGATTAGCTGGGTGATCGCGTGCGGTTTGCTCTGCGGTGGTGGAGCCGTGTTCGCGGCGACGCCGGCCACCGCCAGCCCCGGCACGGTCGGTAACAGCGACGGCGAGCAAGGGGCGCAGCCCGGCCCGGACAGCAACACCTCCCCGAACGGCAGGCGGGACAGCGGCCGTCGACACAACGGACCGCACAAACCGCGTGGCAGCGGCATCAGCCCGGGCATCGACCGGCCGGGCAGCGGCGTCGCGAGCGGCCCCCGCCGGATTCTCGCCCCGGCCGGCCAAATTCCCGGCGGGGGTTGGCATCCCGGCGATCCCGGTGGGCCGTCGAGCTGGCCGTGTCTGCCGTTACCGCATTTCCCGCCGATCGTGCTCCCGCCGCTACCCCCGCTGCCGCCGTTGCATTGGCCGCGGGCCGCAATCGGGGACGGGGTCGGTGTCGAGGCGCCGCCGAGCGCGCGTATCGCACCGCCGCCCGAGGCCGGTGGCGGCGGTGGCGGCAGCGGGGGCCTGATCGACGCCGCGCCCCGCACGATTCCGCCGCCCGGGGAGCCGGGCGAGCCGGGGAGCCGGCTGTGGTCAGTGCCGAGAGCGGCGCGGTGGGGTCGAGCGGATTGACACCGCCACCCATCACGATGCCCCCGCTGATCGGACTGCCTCCGGTGCTGGAGGTGCCGCTGCGTCCGGTCGGTCCGGGTTCCGAGCCGGCACCGCGAAGCGGCCCCGGGAGGGAATCCCCGTCGACGCGTGAACGGCCGCCCGCCACGTCCTCGGGAGCCGGTACAGAAGTGCCGCCGTCGTCTAGGGTTGGCTATCCGAAATACCTCCAAGATGCCAAGATCGGCGAGGTCGCGGCGGTAGCCTTACCCGGTTTCGCCGGGCTCCTCGCTCTCACCGGACTCGGCGGATTTCTCGGATACCGCCAAGCGAAGGCCGGCCATCTCGTAAGGGCCGCCGGGACGACGCGGTTCATGCAGTAGCGCAGTTCGCGTCGCAACCCGCCGTCGGGGAAGGGGGACGAGATGTCGGCCAGTCGCCGTGTCACGACTGCGGTCAACGACGTCCTTGACCTTGCGCCCCGGCGGGGGAGATCTCCCTGACCCGGCTGGTGGCGGCCGTCAGCGACGATCGCGGCCGTCCCATCGAGGTCACGATGGCCGACCTGCCGGCCGGCGTGTGCGGTCAGTGGCGCCAATACGCTGATCACGACGTGTTCATGATCCAGAACGGCCTGCCCACCTGGGATCGCACGTTGGCCCACGAACTCGGCCATCTCGTACTGGGGCACTACGGCATTCCGGTCACCGAAGCCGCCCGCGATGTCGCCGAGCTGGCCAGTGACGACCTCATCGGTTACATGCTCAACCAGCGCACCGGATGCATGGGACCCGGCGGAGAGGACATCGAGCAGGAGGCCGAGGATTTCGCCGCTCTGCTGCTGTACCGCCTGGGCCGGTCGCCGTCGGATCGGTCGTCGATCGTGCAAGTTCGCCTCGGAGAGGCGTTTGGTTGATCGTCTGGTTGATCGCCGGTCTGCTCGGGATGGCCACCGGCCTGCGCATCGGGTGGGCACTGGTCAACAAGCAATCGGTGGTCAGCTCCGCGATGATCCTCGCCCTGGGCAGCCTGGCCGCGGTCGCCGCGTTGAATTGGCCACCGCTGACCCTATTGATCGACAGCGCCCTGCACTGGTCCAACATCTCCATCGGGCTGAGCCAGCTTGCCCTGATCGGCTGCGCGGCGGGCAGCTGCGTGATGATCACCAGCGTCGCGTCGACGCGTAGCCCCGCCGCCGTTCGCCGGAGCGCCGCCGTCCAGTACGCCGTGGCCACGGTGATCGGTGTTGCCAGCCTGGTGCTGTTCTTCCTGTCCGGTCAGCAGCCGGAGATGTCGCCGGAGGAGTATCTGCGGCGCAATCTCGGGTCGACGAATACCTCGCTGCCGTGGCTGTTACCGCTGCTGTACGTGATGCTGGCTTTCACGCTGGTGCTGTGGGCGGGCATGCGCCATTCCAATCGGACCCGCCGCGGTCGGGCACTGTTCGTGTTCACCCTCGGCATCGCACTGCTGGTGGCGGCCACCGCGTTCTTCCTGATCCGCGCGGTGGGCACCTCGCGTCTGGTCGGCGTGGGCACCGCGGCGACGCTGCTGGGCGCGGCGATGGCGATCGTGGCGGCCGGATCGCTGTTGCCCGCGATCGAGGACTGGTTCGGCGGTCGGCGCGAACTGCGTCTCATCGACCCGCTGCTGACCGAGCTGGAGCGGCGGCAGCCCGAAGTCGGGATCGGTGAACGGCCGCGCGGGCCCCTGGTTTTCCGGGTGGCCGAGCGGTTGTCGTTGATTTCCGACGCGCTGTACATGGAGGCCACGATGGCCGAGCATCTACGCGCCGGGGGCAAGACGGCGCGGCGGTGGACGTGCTGGCCGACGTCGAGCGCAGCGGGGTCAGCCCCGACGCGCAGGCGATGGCGATCGCCAAGTGGATCCACGCCGGCCGCCGCACACCGCGGGTGGCCCGGCCCGCGGGCCAGGGGAAGTTCCCCGGAATGAGCTGGCTCGGGCAGCCCGAGACCTATTCGGACAGGGAATGGATCCTCGAAATTGCACGGCAGTACCGCGCGCTGGAGCAGAGCAAGCCAACCGTTGCGCTGTGAAAGAAATCTAACGTTGCCGACTATCCCGTTCCGGGAGTAGCGGGCTAATCGTCGAGGTGTTCCCGACGACGCAGCTCGTCGACCTTGCTCACGATGTCCTGCTGGGCCTCGGGGGACAGCCCGACGGTGCGCGCGGCAATGCGGCGGACACCCTCGTCACGCATGTTGGCCAGCCAGGTCAGTTCCTTGTCGAGCTTCTCGTAGTACTCGTCGTCGGTGAAGTACGCCGGCTTGATACGGAAGAAGTTGGCAAGCGCCGTCATGGTGGTGGATGACGGGTTGGTCCGGTTGCCTGAACGGAGCTGAGACAGGTAAGGAGCCGACATCGTGATGCCCTCGGACTTCAGTGCGGCGATGACTTCCGCGGAGGTATGCGGACCCCGGCCGGGCGGATACACCGTGTCGAACAGGCGATTCAGTCGCGCCGAGAACGTCGTGCTCATCTTCTTGACCTCCACATGCGGAAGAGCGGTCGTTTCCGTTGGCTTATTTGCTGATCATCGTAGCGACACATCCGCTGACAACCAAGTGCAAACTACTAGATAATTGACGCGCGCGTGGTTTTTCCGAGATGCGGCAAACAATGACGCGGGAGATTCGCGTGGTGAACAGGTGCTCGGAGCGGGGCGTTAGGCAAAGAAACGCAAGGTTGGGCGCATCTTGGCACAGCGCGTGATCGATTATCGCTCAGTCAAGAACCTGAGAGTACCCTGAGCAACCGCGTCTGTTGCGAGTGGTTGCCGAAAACCGCTTTGCTGTAAGTGCAGTTATGCAGGCTCTGCGGGAGGCTTCGGCGCCGATCCCCGGCCGCCGTCACCGCCGACCGCCGACGACGCGGACTCGGGGGCGTCCTCGGGAGTCGATGCCGCCTCGGGTGCCGGCCGCAGGGCGGCCGGGCGCAGACGGGGCGGCAGCGCCCGCAGTGCAGCCGCGGCCAGCGCGATCATCGCGACCGAGATGGCCCCGACGACGATGCTGGACATCGCCGGGAACGCGCCCTCGATCAACATCGACACGCCGAACACGAGGAACAACGCCGCCGCGCCGAGCTGGATCAACCGCTCAGGAAGGTGCTTGCCGGCCAGTGCGCCGACGAGGATGGCCAGCGCGTCGGCGGCCACCATGCCGATGGTGGAGCCGATCCAGACGCCGACCCAGTCGTTGTCGGCGGCCAGCGTGATGGTCGCGAGCATCGTCTTGTCGCCGAGCTCGGCCAGCAGGAACGCAGAGGTGACGGCGAAGAACGCCGGGGCGCTGTTGCGCTGGGCCTTGCTGGCCTCGTCTTCAGAGAGCTTGTCGCCACGCAGCGTCCACAGACCGAACAAGACGAAGGCGACGCCGGCGAGGATGCCCAGCAGGTGAGTCGGGAGTGCCGCGCCGAGGTAGTGCCCGACGGCGACCGAGATCAGGTGCACCGCCGTGGTCGCCACGGTGATGCCGGACAGCACCACCCACCAGCGATGGCGCAACGCGAACGTCATGGCCATCAGCTGCGACTTGTCGCCCAACTCGGCGACGAAGATGACGGCGAAACTCAGGATCAGTGCGGCAAGCACCCGAGACTCCTCGATCGGGTGGCTGTCGTCAGGGGCGGTACAGATGCCTCCGGCCGACAACCACTAACGGTCTAACGGCCGAAGGTCTCGCCCACCGGAAACGTGTGCCGGCCGAACAACCGGGCCCGCGATGTATGCCAGGCCAGTATGTCGATTGTCCGATTGGGGGCTACTCCCCTTCGCTGGCGCCAACTCTACGTGCAGCGACGTATGGCCCGCAACTCGGAATCAACGAAAGCCCAACCGCAGCAATAAATTTGGTGCACCGTCCCGGAAAGTTCGGGTGCCCTCATAACCTCACGCGGCAAGCAACATCGCCAGGATCGCCGTGTCCGGATGGCTGATCGGGTCGACGCCGACACGGCTGACCATGCCGGTGATCGTGCCGTCGGACTCCGCCTCGACCCAGGCGGCGCGGTGCTCCAGGCCCAGATGTGGAATGCCCGGCAGTAGGACGCACCCTGACGCCGCACCGGTGCATTCCGGCAGTGACGGCGTGGTCTCCGAGGGGGATGCAGCATCAGCAGCGCCGGCGGCTGACGGTCGGCGAAATGTCCTGGCGGTACTGCGGATTCACCGACCACCGTGCCCTCTGCAAGCACCAGACCGACTGTGCCCGGGTGCGGCTTGTCGGGCAGTTCCTCCCTGACGCCGAAAATCGTTGTCGTGGAGAGTAATCCGGGCAGCGAGGCGACGCGCACCGCGACCATCAGAAGCTGGGCCCACTCCTTTGTCGAGTTCGGCCAGCGGCCGGAAACCACAAAGCCCTTGAGGGCACCACGAGAATGAAATGGGGCGACTTCGACCGAACGCCCGGAACCATTTTCCATCTCGCCTCCGCGACACTCGGTATGCCAGTGCGACTCGACAGTGGGTCGGTTCGATTCAGGATGCGGTACGTAGCGCGTAGCACGCAAGCGGACACGAGTGCTAACGACAGAGAAATCGCCGTGGAGCGGAAACGCCGGGGCGCGAGCTCAGAACAGAACCGAACTCAGAACAGAACGATGAGGGCGAGGATGCCCAGCAGCACGAGGGCGATGACGCCGGCACGCAATGCGGCCAGCATGTACGAGCGGTTACAGGTGGCAGACGGGGCATACCAATGCGACTGCTGCGACCCGGACTGCGCCCGGTATGGCTGCTGATACGCCATCACACCGTCCTGACCAGCATGTTCAACTACCGCCCCTAGTGAAAATCGTCACAGGTTAACTGTGAGCGCGATCATAACCCCATCTGCAGCGCTAGGAAAATTGGCCCACCGCGTTGACCAGCGCGCAAAAAACTCTTGTTTGGGATTTCGGGGCACGGGGTATTGAAGATCACAGTCAGCTCGAAGGTGTCGGCGTGTCGTTCGGCGCGTCGCAGCCCTTAGTCGGACGGTTAGTGGGCCAACCGATTTCGCTCGCCCGTAACCAGGTTGTTGATCGGGGCGCTCCGAGGCCGCTCCGTTATCCACAGATACTGCCCGTCTCCATGGCGAGATGGTGCGCTCAACGCCCATTGACCGGGGCGGAGCGCTGTGGATAAACCTGTGGAAACTGTGGATAGCCGATCATTGCTGCACGTACCGAAAGGCTGTACATGCACTGCGTGCCACAATTCCGGCTCGGCGGCGGCCTGCCGGGTCGCTCCGACTTGCGCTCGCGCTCGCTAGGCTGGTCCGCGTGATTCAGGTGTGCTCCCAGTGCGGAACGCGGTGGAATGTGCGCGACCGCCAGCGCGCCTGGTGCCCCCGCTGCAATGGCGCCCTGATGGCACCGACCGGTCCGCCGGATCCGCGCTGGAGCCCGGGCGCCACCACGCATCCGCCGACGCGTAGTCCCGCGCCGCAGACGGGCGCGCCGCGGCTGCCGTCGGGATTCCGCTGGATAGCGGTGCGGCCCGGGCCGCCCCCGCCCCCGCGCCGTCGTCGTCGCCATCTCGGACCGACGCCGCGCTATGCCTACATCCCGCGCTGGGGCCTCGCCGACAATCTTCCGCAGGCCCCCGTGGAAGGCGAGTCCACCGCGAAAGAAGGGCCGGCTCTCGTCACCGTCCGCGCCGCGCTGCTGTCGGCGATCGCCATCTTCGGCCTGGCCGCGGCGATCCACATCGTTCGCTACGTGTTGCTGTTGATCAATCGGACGACGCTGCTGCCCCCGCTGGTTGCCGGCGCGGCGCTGTGGCTCGGCGTGTTGGTCAGTCTGGCCGCCATCGTGTCGGTGATCCTGACCGGTGCTGTCATGGCGTGGTGGTTGATCACCCGCCGCGCGGCGGTCTATGCACACCTCGGGCAGGACGACCCGCGGCCGGCGTGGGCGCTGTGGGCCGGCTGTCTGGTGCCGATCGTCAACCTGGTGTGGGCGCCGGTGTACGTCATCGAACTTGCCCACGCCGAACAGACGCAGGCCCGGCTGCGTGGACCCATCGCCGCCTGGTGGATCGCGTGGGTGCTGTCGACCGCGGTGTCGATCTTCGGGATCGCGACCAGCTTCACCACCAAGCCGCAGGGGATCGCCGACAACACCGTGACGGTCGTCATTGCCTACCTGCTGGGTGCGGCGGTCCTGGTGTTGTTGTGGCAGGTGTTCAACGCGTTCGTGCGCAAGCCGGTCGAGCGGCCGCTGCACCGGTGGGTGATGGTCGGACAAGGCCAGCCCAGGAGCGATCAGCCGGGGCCCGTGGAATCGGAAACGCCGCCAGCGGTTGAGCCAGACCAACAGGAACCGGCAGCATAGGCGTATGCACTCGGCCGGCGAACCGCACGGCGGGCAACCCTTCGTGGTGGCCCACCGCGGCGCGTCGGCCGACTGCCCCGAGCACACCCTGGCCGCCTACGAACTCGCCTTGGCCGAAGGCGCCGACGGAGTCGAGTGTGATGTCCGCCTGACTCGCGACGGCCATCTGGTGTGCGTGCACGACCGGCGGGTGGATCGCACCTCGACCGGCACAGGTCTGGTCAGCGAGATGACACTCGCCGAGCTCAAACGGCTGGACTGGGGTGCCTGGCACAGCAGCGCCGGCTCCGACAAGCCGCCGGAGGGAACCGGGCTACTCACCCTCGACGACCTGGTCCGGCTGGTGCTGGACTGGAACCGGCCGGTGAAGATGTTCATCGAGACCAAGCATCCGGTGCGCTACGGCGGTCTGGTGGAGAGCAAAGTGCTGGCCCTGCTGCATCGCTACGGCATCGCCGCGCCGGCCTCCGCCGATCTGTCCCGCGCGGTGGTGATGTCGTTCTCGGCCGCGGCGGTCTGGCGGATCCGCCGTGCCGCACCGCTGCTACCGACCGTGCTGCTGGGGGAGACGTCGCGCTATCTGGGCGGTAGCGCCGCCACGACAGTCGGAGCCACGGCCGTCGGCCCGTCCATCACCACGCTGCGCGAGCATCCCGAACTCGTCGACCGGGCGGCCGCCCAGGGCCGGGCCATGTACTGCTGGACCGTCGACCACTACGAGGACGTCGGGTACTGCCGCGACCTCGGCGTCGGCTGGATCGCCACCAACCATCCGGGCCGGACCAAGGCCTGGCTGCAGAACCCGCTGGCGGTTCCCGGCGATTAGGGCTGCGCGTCCAGCACCGATTGCGGGATGGCCGAATCGGTGCGTAACGCCTGGAAGAGCTGGTCGGCGGCGTCGGAATCCCACACCACCACCGAGCCGGAGTCGTTTCCGGTGAACTCACCGATCGGAACCGTGATGGCGGTGGTCGAGCCGTGCAGTGCCCAGCCCAGCTGAGCCAGATCCCAGACGTGGTCATCGGTGTCGACCGTGAGCGACCCGACGGCGGCGTCCGGCACCGAGTACCAGCGCCACGGATTCAGCCACACCGGAGGACTGCTCGCCCGGTGCATCACGGCGGCCATGAACTCGCGCTGATGCACCATCCGGTCCAGGTCGGCCCGCGGCGTCGCGCGGGTGCGCACGTAGCCCAGCGCCTTGCTCCCGTCGAGGGTCTGGCAGCCCGCGGGCAACGTGATCCCGGCCAGCGGATCGTCGATCGGGTCGGCCGGGCACACGTCGACACCGCCGAGCGCGTCGACCACCACGGCGAAGCCGTCGAACCCCACTTCGGCGTAGTGGTCGAGGTGCAGCCCGGTCGCTTCTTCGACGGTCTGCGCCAGCAGCGGCGCGCCGCCCTCGGCGAAGGCGGCGTTGATCTTGTCCTTGCCGTGGCCGGGGATGTTCACGTAGGAGTCCCGGGGCAGCGAGACCATCGTGGTCGGTGCACCGGAACCCAACCCCGGGATGTGAACCACCAGGATCGTGTCGGTCCTACCGTTGCCGAGGTCCCCGCCGGTGGCCAGCTGGGCTTGTTGCTCGGGGGTCAGACCGGCGCGACTGTCGGACCCGACGAGCAGCCACGTGGTGCCCGCCCCTGCCGACGGCCGGTCGGCGTAGTCGAACACGGCGACCCGGTGCAGTGAGGTGTCGATCCAGACGGCACCACCGACGAGCCCGCCGACCATGAGCAGAACCACGATGATCAGTGTGGCGAAAATCCTTCGGCCCCAACGCTTCTTGCGCTTCGGCGGGGCCGCTGCGGCCGGCGGCGGAGGTGGAGGTCGCCGAGGTGGGGGAGGAGGCGGCGGGGGCGGGGCCTGGCGCGGTGGTGGCTGACGGGGCGGCGGGGGAGCCTGGCGCGGCGGTGGCGGTGGCGGTGGCGGTGGCGGTGGCGGTGGCTGACGGGGTGGTGGTGGCCGATAGCCGGGATCGCGGCGGATCACCTGGGAGGGCTCACGGCGCGGCGGTGTGGCGCGCGGTATCCGCTCGGTCGGCGGATCCGGCGCGGGGCGCGGCCGCCAGTCGTCGCTCACCAGGTCAATTTACGTCCCGGACTCACCTGAGCCAGCCAACATGACCGGCGAGTGCGACGTAACCCACGAATGCGACGGTGTCGATGACGCCATGCGCGATCACCAACGGCCACAACCGCCCCGTGCGGCACCAGGCATAGCCGAAGACCAGGCCCATCACCAGGTTGCCGAGGCCCGCTCCGAACCCCTGATAGAGGTGGTACATCCCGCGCAGAACGCTGGATACCAAGATCGCCCGGTTCTGGCTGAACCCCAGTTGCTTCAACCGGGTGATCAGGTACCCGACCACCACCACTTCCTCGGCGAAGCCGTTGGCGAACGCGGAGAAGATCAGTACCGGGATGCGCCACCAGGTGTCGTGCAGTGCCGACGGCTCGACCTGGGCGTTCATCCCCAGCCAGCGAGCGGCCAGATACAGCAGCAGGCCCGGAATACCGATCAGCGCCGCCAGACCCAGACCGCCGAGGATGTCCGAACGCCAGCGCATCCGGCCGAGCCCGAGCCGCGTCGGGCTGGTTCCGCTGCGCCACAACAGATACAGGCCGAGTGCGCCCCAGGCCACCAGCTGGGCGACGGAGGCCAGGTTCAGGCCGAGGTTGATCAGGTCGTACCGAGACAGGTTGGGATTCAACCGAACTCGGCGTCCGGCCAGTCCGGACAGAACACCGTCGAGCAACTGCAGGATCGCGGTGACCGCGCTGACACCGAAGGTGACCGCGAGCATGACGCCGATTTCGATGCGCAGCCCGCGCCGGTCGGTGGCGAGGAAGTCGTCGCGGGGGACGGTCACCCCGACACGGTAACGGCCCTACAAGCGGCGGGCGCGCAGCCCGTTGACGAACGGGCAGCCCATCAGCAGCCGGATCGCGCGACCCAACGCGGGGACGTCGTGGACCGGGGCGCCGAACGGCAGTCGGACGTCGTGATCGCCGTCGGTGCTCTCGACGCGTAGCCGCACGCCGTAGCGGTCCAGACCGAGCGGGCGCACCCGCCCGCGCCGTAGTTGAGCGGGCAGCTTGCCCGCCAGCCTCGCGAGGACCTCGGGGTGGTCGTTGTCCAGATGGCGCAGCCAGGCCGATTCGAACTCGCAGAACGGGTCCGGCTGCGCCGTCAGCAGTTCATGCAGACAGACGGTTTCGGCGCCGGCGGCATCGGCGACGACGACGGACTCCACTTCCAGCAGGAACAGCGCCTGCCCGGACCCGATGTCCAGCAGTGCCGGGTTGGGGTGGTCGGTCGCGATCATGTCGACCATCGTGCGCACCGCGTGACCGGGCACGCTCTGGACTCGGCCGCGGATCCACACCAGCGAACGCACCGGCTCCCGCAGAGGCAGCGGGGCGTAATCGGTGAGCTCGAGTACCGCCGCGATGCCGTCGGTACCGGCGCAGCGGGCACGGGCCGCCAGGTCTGACTCGGAGTCCAGGCTGACCGCGAAGGATCCGCCGGGCAGCAGGTGGTGCAGCGGGGTGGTGGCGGGGGCGACGTCGTCGGCGACCAGCATCGCTCCGGCCGCACGCGCACATGCACTGCGGACGCGTTCGGCGGTGGTTGGTGTTGTGAGCGTCGCTGAGGTCATCGCGCACCTTCCGGCTAGTGAGGTAAGCCTAAGTTAACTATCGACGTGTAGTCGCGCAAGGCTTTCCCGCGAGACGGAACCGATAGGGTTGGAGCGTGGCCCGCATCGCCTACCTCGGTCCCGAGGGCACGTTCACCGAAGCGGCACTGCTCAAAATGTGCGCGGCCGGTGTCGTTCCGGGTGACGGTGCCGCGCAGCCCGAGCCGACAGACAGCACCCCGGCGGCTCTGGCGGCAGTCCGGGCCGGCACGGCGGATTTCGCCTGCGTGCCGATCGAGAATTCGATCGAGGGAAGTGTGCTGCCGACCCTGGATAGCCTCGCGACCGGTGTGCCGCTGCAGATCTACGCCGAGCTCACCCTCGATGTCGCGTTCAGCATCGTGGTTCGTGACGGCAAGAACCGTGCCGCCGTGCGGACCGTTGCTGCGTTTCCGATCGCCGCCGCGCAGGTGCGTCGCTGGCTGAGTGAAAATCTGCCGGATGCCGAACTGGTCCCGGCCCACTCGAACGCGGCCGCCGCTCAGGAGGTGGCCGCCGGCCGCGCCGATGCGGGGGTCAGTACGGCGCTGGCCGCGCAGCGTTACGGGCTGGGCACAATGGCCGACGGCGTGGTCGACGAGCCCAACGCTCGGACGCGGTTCGTCCTGGTCGGCCGGCCCGGCCCGCCGCCGCCGCGCACCGGCGCCGACCGCACGTCGGTGGTGTTGCGGATCGACAACACCCCCGGGGCGCTGGTCTCGGCGATGACCGAGTTCGGGATCCGCGACATCGATCTGACCCGGATCGAATCCCGGCCCACCCGAATCGAATTGGGCACCTACGTGTTCTTCCTGGATTGCGTCGGCCACATCGACGACTCCGCGGTTGCCGAGGCGCTCAAAGCACTGCACCGCCGCTGTGCCGACGTGCGCTTCCTGGGGTCGTGGCCGACGGAGTCGGCAACCGGTGCGACACCGCCGCAGCCGGACGAAGCGGATCGCTGGCTGATCCGGCTCCGTGAAGGGGACCCGACATGAGCGGGCGGCTGATCCTGCTGCGGCACGGGCAATCCCACGGCAATGTCGAACGCCGCCTCGACACCCGTCCGCCCGGTGCGGACCTGACCGACCTCGGGCGGGAACAGGCGCGCGAATTCGCGTTGTCCCGTGGTCGTCGCCCCGGGCTCCTGGTGCACTCGGTCGCCCGGCGGGCCGCTCAGACCGCCGAGGAGATCGGTGCGCAGTTTCGGCTGTCCGCCGAGGAATTCGACGGCATCCACGAGGTGCAGGCCGGCGAGCTGGAGAACCGCAACGATGACGATGCGATCGCGGAGTTCAATGCGATCTACCAGCGTTGGCACCAGGGTGAACTCGCGGTATCCATGCCCGGCGGCGAGAGTGCCAACGATGTGCTGGAGCGCTACCTACCGACGATCACGGATCTGAGGCTGCGGTACCTGGACGATCACGCCTGGACCGACGACATCGTAGTGGTCAGTCACGGCGCGGCGATCCGGCTGATCGCGGCGACCCTCGCGGGGGTGGAGAGCAGCTTCGTGCTCGATCATCATCTGGCCAACGCCGAGTCGGTGGTCCTGTCGCCGATCACCGACGGGCGGTGGAGCTGCGTGCAGTGGGGATCGCTCAGCCCGCCGTTCTACCCTGAGCCCGACGCGCATCCGATCGAGGACGCGCTCGAATCGATCGACCCGATGGGCTGAGAAGCCTCACACAGCCAACGAGTGAGTCGTTTGCTGGGAGCAGGCACACCCGACCGCGTCGCAATCGATTACCAACAGATGAAGTACCAGCTCGGGACCGTCGCAATCCGGCTCCGTGCATTCGCCGCGATGCAGGTCGTGGACGATCAAGGTACCGTGGCAATGTGCCAGGCCAGCAGCGCATTCTCGGCAACTCGATTCCATGGTTCGTTCCTAGCACTGCGGTCCGACACGGCGCGGTTGCCACGCTGACCCCAGCAAGCAAATTTTCGCCCGTCGCGAAATTAGCTATGCAATAGCTGGTGTGGTGAGATATCTTGGGTGTCCTCGGCCCTTCGGGGGTGGGCTGGTTAACTGCCGGGCCAGCCAGCAATTCGACGATCAACCCGGCAATACGAAGTAAGGACAGATCATGATGTCAGGTCGTTTGACTCGGCAGATTGCGCTTTTTGCTGGCGGCCTCGCGATTGTCGGGATGGGCACGCTCACCGCCTGCGGTAAGGACAAGGAAAAGGCGCCGGAAAGCACCACGCCGACCACCACCACCAGCGCTCCTGCCCCGTCGCCCACGGAGAAGGCTGTCGCGCCCGGTGGCCCCAACTCCTTCACACCGACCGTCAAGGCTCCGCCGGCGCCGACCGCGCTGCCCGGCAACGTCATCACCGGCGGTAACTAAGCCGCTCGGTCGGTATCCGTCCGCAGCCACCCTCCGCCGACAGTGATCGGGGTCAACCGCCTCCGGGCGCTGTCCGCGGTGGGGTTGCTCGGGGTACTGACCGCCGCTGTAGTACTGGTCGCTGATCTGCACCGTCCACCGGCACCCGCCGACCTCGGTGCGATCAGCGGCCCGTACGCGTCTCTGCTCGCCAGTTCCGTCGATCTCGGGCCGGCGCGCACCGATCACGTTCAGCTGACTGCTGCGCTGCGTGACGATTCTCGGCCCGACCTCTTGATGGGATGGGCTGTCCAACAAAATCTTTCAGTGCGCTGGCGACCCGGCGACAGCTGGGCGATCCTCGAGGGTGCGCCCGACGCGGTATCCGGCGCATTCGATGTCGACGTCCACGACTACCGCGGCAAGCGCGGCCAGGTGTTCTACGCCTCACCCCAACAGCCGTCGGTGCCGCAGTCGCTCAGCGTGGAGGTGGCCGGACTCGGCCGCATCCTCGGGTACACACCGCACCGCGAGTCCAAGGTCTGGATGCTTCCGCTGGAGGTGCCCGACCAAGGGCTGAACCCCAGCGCGCTGCTGCGCACCTACAATGCGATGCCGTTGCACGACAAGGGATACACCGGCAAGGGCACCACGGTCGTGGTGTTCGCGTTCGACGGTTTCGACCAAGCCGACCTCGACACCTTCGCGACGACGTTCAACCTGCCGAAGTTCACCCCCGATGTGGTGGGTGGCATGCCGTCGGCGCGGCGCGGCGAGGCGACCATGGACCTCGAGGCCATCCACGCGATCGCCCCCGACGCCAAGAAGGTGCTCGTCAATGCGCGGTCGACCGTCGAGGGCGACGGCTCCTACGAGAAGATCGCCAAACTCATGGAGGACACCGAGCGCACCTACCCGGGCGCGGTGTGGAGCTTCTCCATCGGCTGGGGCTGCGACAAGCTCATCACCGCCGCCGACCTGGTGCCGGTGCGAGCAGCGTTGTCGTCCGCACATCGTTCGGGCACAACGGCTTTCGACGCCAGCGGTGACCTGGCCGGCCTCGACTGCAAGGGCGGCGACGAATGGTCGTCGCCACCGAGCGACAACGACGTCGGACTCGACGCCGTCGCATCGATGCCCGAGATGACCGACGTCGGCGGCACGACGGTGTCCACCGACGACAAAGGGGACTGGCTGGCCGAGCAGTCCTGGTTCGACCCGCCACTGTCGCAAGGCACCGGCGGCGGTGTTTCGGCGCTCTTCGAGCGCCCCGAGTGGCAGCAGCACCTCAGCGCCCCCAAGGGGGACGGCAAGCGGCTGACCCCCGACATCGCGGCCGTCGCCGACCCCTTCACCGGCGTGCAGATCGTGTTCAACCAGCAGGTGATCATCGGCGGCGGAACCTCGCTGGCGGCGCCCATCTGGGCCGGATTGACCGCCTTGATGAACCAGTTCGTGGTCGACAAGGGTGGCTCACTGATCGGCAACATCAACCCGGTGCTGTACGCCATCGCCCAGGGCACACCGCTGCCCGCGTTTCGCGATGTGGTGCTCGGCGGTAACGCGGTGGCCAACGCCGGACCGGGCTATGACCTGGTGACCGGGCTGGGCACTCCCAATGTCGAGAACTTGGCGCAGAATATTCTTGTGACCCAAAAGGTGGTCGGATGAGTTCGCCGGAGAACGGCATCGACGACGTTCCGACGATGGAATGTTCGGTCTGTCAGATCGACGTCCCCGCCGGGGCGTTCTGCGGCTACTGCGGCGCGCACGCGTCCGACGAACCCCATCGCGGACCGCGTTGGCTGGGCAGGCTGCGCGGCGACACGTTCGGCGCGTCGCCGGGGAGAGCGTCTTGCTCCCGGCGATCGCCAGCTCGCTGTTCCCGCATCTGCCGCAGCGGTCCCGGACGCCCTTCCGGGTGGGGCTGGCCCTGGTGCTCGTCGGCCTCGTCTTGTTCGCGGTCGTGAAGATGCCCGCGGCGTTGATCACCGTCGCCGCCCTCGGCTTGCCGCTGCTGTTCGTGCTGTACCTCGCCGAATCAGCGGTGTACCGCGACATGTCTACGTGGGCACTGCTGCTGGCCGGCACCCTGGGGGCGGCGCTCGGCGTGGGTTGGACGCTGTTGACGGGTCAGATGGTGGCCCGCGCCTATGGCGTGCCGATGGCCGCCGGCATGGCGATCCACCACCTCGTGCGTGAAGGCATGATCATCCCCGCCGGCGGAATGATCCTGATGCTGGTGCCCACGGTCCTGGTGCGGCTGTTGCGGCCGAATTCGCGAGAGTCCTTGGACGGGTTCGTCGTTGGCGCGTTGTCCGCGCTGATGTTCGCCGCCGGTGCGACCCTGACCCGGCTGGCGCCGCAGTTCGCCACCGGGCTGTTGGCGCGCAGTCGACCGATGAAGGGCCTGCTCGTCGAGGCGCTGTTGTGCGGCGTGACGATTCCGCTCACCGCAGCCGTGGCCGGCGGGATGATCGGTATCGCGTTGTGGTTCAAGGGCCAGAACTCCAACCCCCACGAGCACCCGGGCCGGACCCGCGCGGTGCTGTTCGCGCTGGCGATCGTCGTGGTCGTGATTCACACCGGGGTCGCGATCACCGACATCATGGGGATGGAGCAGCTCAGGATGCTGGCCGTCCACGTCGTGATGACGCTGGTGGTACTGGTTCTGCTGCGAATCGCGTTGCAGCTTGCACTTCTTCACGAAGCGCACGATCCGATCGAACTGGACGAGCCGCTGCTGTGCATCCACTGTCAGCACGTGGTTCCCGACATGGCGTTCTGCCCGGCGTGCGGCGTGGCCACCAGAGCGTCGTCGCGCGCGTCGCGCCACGAGCGGCGTGAGGTGCGCCCGGTCCGGCAGGTCGCCGCGGAGGGGTCGTGACCATACCCTCGGCCACATCCGGCGAGGAGAAGTTCGTCGGTTATGCGCTGCCGGCCGGACTCTACGTCGCCCCGGAAGTGCGGCGTCCCAAATTCACTCGCACGGTCGGTGTTTGGATGGCGGGGATAGTCGTCGTCGCGTTGATTCTGATCGGGGTGTCGCTGACGGTCACCAAGAAGGCCCCGCGCTACATGTGTCCGCCCGAATGCGGTGCCCCGCCGATGGGCACACCCGTGACGGGGCTTCCCCGCTTCACCGCGCCTGACGGCTCGTTCTCGGTGTCGTATCCGACCGCGAATTCGGCCTACGAGATCTCCACCGCCGACAACGGCGTGACCGCGAAGTTTACTGGCGGGGATACCGGTGTGCTGCAACTGTTTTCCGAGCCGGCGAATGGCCGCGACCCGCAGACCGTCGCGCGTGATCTGCTGAAGAAGAAGTTCCCCGACGCCAAGATCGCCTACGAGATCCCCAACGCGATGGTCGGCTATCAACAGGGCTACGGCGAGGTCGCCGACACCTGGCCGCAGGGGACGTCCAACAGCTACATCCGCCTGCGCACCGTGCTGCTGGTGGCGATCAAGAACGATCTGGCGCTGGTGGCCGGTGCTGTCGGCCCGTACCACGCGTTCGGCCCGGATTTCGGCCCCGGCCTCCCGTCGGGCGCGAATCTGCAGATCGCCCAGGACATGGGTAAATATGTCAACAGCTTCGCCTGGGAGGGTGACCCGCCGCGCTGAAGTGGTTCAGCCCCAACCTAATTCGTGCAATCGATCGTCGTCAATGCCGAAATGGTGTGCGATCTCGTGGATTACGGTGATCGCCACCTCCTCGACCACGTCGGCCTCGGTGTCGCACATGTCGAGCAGCGGTTCGCGATAGATCGTGACGGTGTCGGGAAGGGATCCGGCGTAACTGGAATCTCGCTCGGTCAGCGCGATGCCTTCGTAGAGGCCCAGCAGGTCCGGGTCGTCGGGGTGGTGATCCTCGACCATGATCACGACGTTGTCGATCGCCTTGGCCAGCCCGGGCGGAATCAGATCCAGTGCGTCACCGACCAATTCCTCGAACCGTGCCGGGTCCATCCGGACGGGCACTAGGCCGGCGGTGGAACTGGGACGTCGGCGGGCCCGGGCGGCGGGCCCTCGGGTGCCGCCGGGGCCGGAGGGCCGTCCATGGGCGGCGCGTCGGCGGGCGGCGGCGGTGCGGCGGGCACCAGTTCACCGTTGACCACGTTGCCGTCGGCCGGCGGCGGCACGGCGGCGGGGGTGGTGGGTGCCGCGGTCGAGCTCGGCGTCTGGGTCGCGGTCGCCGTCGACTGCTGCGGCAGGTGCTGGGTTTGGGTGGACTGGCTGGACTGGCTGCTGCTATCGGTGGCCGACGGCGAGTACGTGGTCGTCGGGACATCGGGCAACAGCGGAATCGACGGAAGGTTCAGGCGCTCGGACGGAATGTCCGGCGGCGGGATCGGCGGCATGCCGTTGATCAGCAGAGCACCCTTGGCGGGGTTGATGAGCGTGGCCCAGCCGCCGTTGCCCAGGGTGGCGCCGATGCTGCACGCCACCTGGTGGCTGCCAGCGGTCCAGCTGGGCAGCGAGATCGTGCTGTAGATCAGAGTCAGGGTGGTCGAGCGCAGCTGCACCGGCGCCAGGTAGGCGTCGGTCATCCGGGTGCACGCGTCCTTGATGAAGGCGTCCTGGTCGGCGTCCGACGGCAAACCGGCGGAGAACTTCTCCGCGAGGTTCACCGCACCGGTGACCTCCATGGCGTGCGGGGCGCCGCAGTCGACGGGAACGTCGGTGGGTTGGTTGGTGGGCGGATCGATGCCCAGGCAGGTGCCCGCGGGCCAGACCTTGGACTGGTCGACCTCGGCCACCCGGCCCTTGAAGGCGATCTGCTGGTTGTCGGTTCCCGGCAGTTGCAGGCCGCACAGCATGCGTCGCTCGCCGTCCTGCTTCCAGGCCTTGTCGCCTGACCACAGCATGCTGATCGTGAACTTGCTGTTCGGATCGAACTTGTCGCCCAGGTAGCGCTCGACGGCCGGCTGGCACTGCTCGAGGCTGATCTGCTGGATGCGGGCGGCGCTCGGTGGCGCGGCGTTGGGGCCGTATTCGGTCCCCGGATAGGTGCGCATGTCGACGGATTCGGCCACCTCGAACTTGTGGTCGCCCTTGCAGTCGACGATGGTGGCCGCGTCGGGATTCTTGTCCCAGGTCAAACAGCTGCCGGACTTGGCGTTGGCGAACGCCGCCGTGCCCTTGGCACCCGACAACGGGTTGGACCCCGCGTAGCCGGCCAGGCGGTTGTTGTAGCCGATCGGCAGCGCGGTCACGACACCCGCGATCAACAGGCCGCCGAGCGCGGTCAGCAGCAGGGCCCGTCGGGTCGACGTGGCCTGGAAGGTGCCGAGGAACGTTCGCCTTGATGTGCCCGGTTCGGGCTGGTCAGGCGTCACGTCGTCGCGCTCGGATAACTGCAGCATCGCCCTCTATTGTGGCAGGCGCGGCGAGGCGTGTGACAAGTGATGCAGTTGTAATGTTATGGGGTTGTGCTGTGTCCTCGGCCGGAGGGGCCGACGCATGGCTGCGGCCAACTAGCTAGGGTTCAGGGCGTGATCGACCTGAAACTGCTGCGCGACGACCCCGATGCGGTACGGCGATCCCAGGTCAGCCGTGGTGAGGACCCGGGCCTCGTTGACGCCCTGCTGGACGCTGACACCGCGCGCCGGGCGGCGATATCGAGAGCTGATTCACTGCGCGCCGAGCAGAAGGCCGCCAGCAAGAAGGTCGGTTCGGCGTCCCCTGAGGATCGGCCCGCTCTGCTCGAGCAGGCCAAAGAGCTTGCTGCGCAGGTGAAGTCGGCTGAAGCTGAGCAGGCTCAGGCTGAAGCGGCGATGACTGCCGCGCACATGGGCATTCAGAACATCATCATCTCCGGCGTTCCGGCTGGTGGTGAGGACGATTTCGCCGTGCTCGAGGTGGTGGGCCAGCCTCGCGAGATCGAGAACCCGAAGGACCATCTCGAACTCGGTGAGTCGTTGGGGCTCATCGACATGGAGCGCGGCGCCAAGGTGTCGGGATCGCGGTTTTACTTCCTGACCGGCCGCGGCGCGCTGCTGCAACTCGGGTTGCTCCAGCTGGCCGTGCGGGTGGCAACCGAAAACGGCTTCACGCTGATGATCCCGCCGGTGCTGGTTCGCCCCGAGGTGATGGCGGGCACCGGATTCCTGGGCGCCCACGCCGACGAGATCTACCACCTCGCGGACGACGACCTCTATCTCGTCGGCACCTCCGAGGTGCCGCTGGCGGGCTATCACTCCGACGAGATCCTCGACCTCTCGAGCGGTCCGCTGCGCTACGCCGGCTGGTCGTCCTGCTTCCGGCGCGAGGCCGGCAGTTACGGCAAGGACACCCGCGGCATCATCCGGGTGCACCAGTTCGACAAGGTGGAGGGCTTCGTCTACTGCCGCCCCGAGGACGCCGAGGCCGAACACCAGCGGCTGCTGGGCTGGCAGCGCCAGATGCTGGAGCTCATCGACGTGCCCTACCGGGTGATCGATGTGGCCGCCGGTGACCTGGGTTCGTCGGCGGCACGCAAATTCGACTGCGAGGCATGGGTTCCCACCCAGCAGGCCTACCGCGAGCTGACCTCGACGTCGAACTGCACGACGTTCCAGGCCCGCCGGCTGGCCACTCGATACCGCGACGAGAACGGCAAGCCGCAGACCGCGGCGACGCTCAACGGGACGCTGGCCACAACGCGGTGGCTGGTCGCGATCCTGGAGAACCATCAGCAGCCGGACGGCAGCGTGCGTGTTCCCGCCGCCTTGGTGCCTTACGTTGGGACGGAGGTCCTGCAACCGTGATCGAACTCGACCTCGATGAGGTGCGCGGCTGGTTTGGCTTCGGCGTGGCCGGGAATTTCGCCGGCCACCTCGAACAGGCTGGCGAGGCAGTCGATTTCGTCAACGTCACCAGCGAGGGTGTCGCCCCCAAGGGGATCTTCCCGTGGTACGCGCCCGGGCACGACAGCTTCCTGGGTGAGTTTCCGCTGTCCCACGACGCGTTGATGGTGCCCAAGACGTCGGAGGCCGACGGCCCGCTGAACCTGCAGATCGAGCCCGAGGTCGGGTTGGCCTGTGACGTGGTGTGGGAGGGCGACACCGTGGTCACGTTGCGGCCGTTTGCGCTCGGCGCGTTCAACGACTGCTCGATCCGCCGGCCCAACGCCGCCAAGATCAGCCACAAGAAGAATTGGGGCCCGGCGTCCAAAGGCGTTGCGCACCAATTCTTCGACATCAGCGACCTCACCCCGGACGGCCCGACCGCGACTCTGCGACTGCTGTGCCATCTGCGCACCGCCGACGGCGTGCATCACGAGTACGGAGTGGACAGCCCACTGCTGGGTTACTCGTACTACGGCGAGGTGCTGCTGGACTGGATCGTCGAACGACTGGCCAACCAAAAGGGCTCTCCCGATACACCTTTGGAGGATGTCGGAGCGCTGATGGTCGCGTCCGGGCGTCCTAAGCGGGTACTCATCGGCATCGGTGCCACGCGCTACACCAAGCTGGGAGAGTCGACGTACCTGCAACCGGGCGATGAGGCCATCGTGCGGGTGTACGACACCGAGAGCGATGCCGCATCCGAACTGCGCCAGTTGGTCTGGGAGCCCTAGTTCCGTTTCCCACTGCGCCCAAACCGACAATTGGGCGCAAAAGTGCGAGTAGATCGCGCCGTTTCGTCGATCTCGGCGCGTGGAGGCCTAACCCAGCAGCTCGTTCAGGACAGTCAAGAACTCCTGCGGCTTGACCGGGGTGAACGCCGGGCTCGGATAGGTGCCGGGCACGTCGAGGGTCACCAGCGTGGACTTCACCGGACGGTAGATGTCCAGCGGCAGCCAGCGGCGCAGATCTGAACTGCCCCAGAAGCGGAAGCGCTGCATCCAGAACCCCAGCGGCTCGGCCTTGTATCCCCGGATCGACTGCAGAGGAATCACTTTCGCAGTGCCGGATGGAAAGTGATAGCGCCGCAACGTCAGCGCGTAACGGTCCAGTTGCACCAGGCCGTCGTCGTAGTGCTGCTGCGGCGGGGCGCTCATTGTCGGGAACACCGCAGCTCGTGGCCTTTGGTGGTCAGGCACCGTCCGGTCTCCAGATTCCACTGCCAGCCGTGCAGGTTGCACGTCAACGTCGAACCCTCCACCACACCGAACTTCGACAGATCGGCTTTCAGGTGCGGGCAGCGGCGCTGCATCGTGTACCCGCCGAGTTCGACATCACTGCTGTCGTCGTGGGTTTCGGCGAACCAGCCGTCGGCGTACGCGATCCGCTCATCGGTCAGGCATTTGAAGAAGGTGTACAGGTACTCGTTGTAACCACCCACCCGCCACGCGCGGAACCGGGTGGACAGGAAGATCGTGTTCACCCAGTCCGGCTCGTCGTCGCGAAGCACGGTCCGCACCAACTCCGGGGCGATCTCGAAGCCGTACCGGAACTTCTCGTCGGCAATCGGCTCCCGCACAACACGTTTCGGGAAGTCCACCACGATGGTCTCCGGGCCGACCCGCAGCTCCACCGCATAGCCGATGCCGTCACAGATCTGGTCGCTCTGCAGCATGATCGGTTCGAACTTCGCACGCAGCGGCTCCAGCAGCGAATCACCCGTCGCCGGCGCCCATCGCGCCTTCTCGGCGGCCAGCACCGGCGCCATCCGTTCGGCGTAGGCGGCGATGTAGTCGGCCTTGCCGGTGGTGAAGATCGCCTCCACCTCGGCGGTGGGGATCGGGTGTTCGAGCGAATTCAGTTCCCGCCCAGTGAAATCGGCCACCGATCCCGGGATCATCAGCAGGCCGCCGTCGTTGCCGTTGCGCCGCATCTGGTCCAGGAACACCATCTGGTCGGGGAAGATGTTGGCCGGGTCGCCGTGGTCGTCGTTGAGGTCGCGCAGTTCGGGATCCAGGAAGCACGGCGGGCCGGCCGACGGGATCACCCAGGTAGCACCGACATCGGCGATGAACTGCCGGCAGCGGTCCATGCCGCGCTGACGCTTCTGAGTGCCGAACGACTGCTTGGCTCGCTCGGGCATGTCGTAGACCATCGGGTACCAGATCGCGCCCGAGTACTGCAGCATGTGCGCGTCGATGTGCCCGAACGCATCGGCCAGCAGGTCCACCGCCAGCGGCCGCGAGTCGTTCATGTTGAACACCGTCGTGGTGCCGTCGGAGACGACCAGTCCGGAGTCGCCGATCGGGCCGTCGGCCGGGGCCCGCAACGCCACGATCATCACGTCCAAGTCGCCCTTCGGGCCGCTGACCCGATGCTTGACGGAGTCGGTGGTCTCGAAGAAGCGGTGGAAGCCCAGCGCCTCGAGTTCGCGCTTGAGGTCGGGCACCGGGAAGTCCGGCAGCAGGACGACGGCGTCCTTGTTGACGTGCTCGGCGAGCAGCGCCGGGTCGAAGTGGTCTTTGTGCAGGTGCGAGACGTAGAGGTAGTCGCAGTCGCCCAGTGCGGCCCAGTCCAGGGCGCTGTTGTCAGGGAAGACGAACCACGAACCGAAGTACGCAGGGTTCAGCCAGGGGTCGCACAGGATGCTCCCCGCCTGGGTGTCGATCCGAAAACCGGCGTGACCGATGCTGGTGACCTGCACAAATCCCCATTTCCGTGGTAGCTGCACCAGCCACGAGCTTAGCTGCCAACGGTTCGCGAGCTAGGCTGACCGCTGTGGAACCGGTATATGGAACGGTCATTCAGCTCGCCCGCTTGACGTGGCGGGCGCAGGGCTTGAAGTTCACCGTGACCGGCGTCGAGAACCTGCCCGTGACGGGTGGTGCTGTGGTGGCCATCAACCACACCAGCTATTTCGACTTCACTTTCGCCGGACTGCCCACCTATCTGCAGGGCCGCGGCCGCAAGGTGCGGTTCATGGCCAAGCAAGAGGTCTTCGACGCCAAGATCACCGGACCGATCATGCGCAGCCTGCGCCACATCCCGGTGGACCGGGCCAGTGGTGCCGCCTCCTTCGACGCGGCCTGCCAGGCGCTGAAGGCCGGTGAACTGGTCGGCGTCTACCCCGAAGCGACGATCAGCCGCAGCTTCGAGCTCAAGGAATTCAAGTCCGGGGCGGCGCGCATGGCGATCGCCGCCGACGTTCCGATCATCCCGCACATCGTGTGGGGCGCTCAGCGCATCTGGACCAAGGGCCGTCCGCGCAAGATGTGGCGTCCCAAGGTGCCGATCGCGATCGCGGTCGGGGAGCCCATCGCGCCGACGCTGCCGGCCAATGAACTGACCGCGCTGCTCCACTCGCGTATGCAGCATCTGCTCGAACAGGTACAGGACAGCTACGGCCCGCATCCTGCCGGCGAATTCTGGGTGCCGCACCGGTTGGGCGGGGGTGCTCCCACGCTGGCCGAAGCATCTGCGATGGACGCGGCCGAGGCTGCCGAGAAGGCGGCCAAGAGGGCGCAGCGCCCTGACCCGCCGGGGTAAGCCGCCATGGAACCCGTTTTTCGCTCCCTGGAGATCCTCGCCTCGATGGCGGTCCGGGCAGTGGGGTCAACGATCACCTTCGAGGGTCTCGACAACATCCCCGCCCGCGGCGGCGGCGTGGTCGCGATCAACCACACCGGCTATGTCGATTTCCTGCCGGCCGCGTTGGGTACCCGCCAACGCAGACGCCGCATCCGGTTCATGATCAAGGCCGAGATGCAAAACGTGCGGACGGTGAACTTTTTGATCAAGCACACGGGCACCATCCCGGTGAACCGGCAGGCCGGTGCCGACGCCTACGCCGAAGCGGTGCGCACGCTGAAGGCCGGCGAGCTCGTCGGGGTCTATCCCGAGGCCACGATCAGCCGGGCCTTCGTTTTGAAGGACTTCAAGAGCGGTGCCGCGCGGATGGCTTTGGAGGCGCAGGTTCCCATCATCCCCTGCATTGTCTGGGGGGCTCATCGGGTGTGGACCAAGGACCACCCGAAACGGTTGGGCCGCAGCAAGATTCCGTTCACCGTGCGATACGGTCAGGCGTTGGCGCCGAAAGGCACGGCCCGCGAGTTGGAAGGTGCGCTCCGAGAGCACATGAGTACGATTCTGCGCGAGGTCCAGCGGGCGTATCCGCACCCGGAAGGCGAATACTGGGTGCCGGCGGAGCTCGGAGGCGGAGCACCGACTCTGGACGAAGCCAAGAGGCGCGACGAGGCCGAGCTGGCCGAACGTGCGCGCCGTGCGGGGGAGCACCGCTGATGTTGCCCGCGATGATCGCCACCGATGTGGATGGCACCCTCCTCGACGAGGACGAGCACGTCACGGCGCGCACCCGCAGCGCGGTGCAGGCAGCGGTGGCCTCGGGAGTTCAGTTCGTGTTGGCGACGGGCCGCCCGCCTCGCTGGGTGCCGCCGGTGGTCGAGGAACTGGGATTCGCGCCGATGGCGGTGTGCGCCAACGGTGCCGTGATCTATGACCCCGATCAGGACCGCATCATTTCCGCGCGCACCCTGTCGGTCGAGGTCCTCACCGAACTCGCCGACATCGCCACCCGGGTGATCCCGGGAGTGGGCTTGGCGGTGGAGCGGGTCGGCCGCAGCGCGCACGACTCGGCCACGCCGCAGTTCGTCAGTTCACCCGGTTACGAGCACGCCTGGCTCAACCCAGACAACACCGAAGTCGCGATCGAGGACCTGCTCAGTGCGCCCGCGGTGAAGCTGCTGATCCGCAAGGCCGGCGCCCTCAGTGCGGATATGGCCGTTGAGCTCGCGAAGCACATTGGGCCCCAAGGTGATATCACCTACTCGACCAACAACGGCCTGATCGAGATCAACCCGATCGGAACCAGTAAGGCGACCGGCGTCGAACACATCGCCCGGCCGCTGGGCATCGCCGCCGAGGATGTGGTCGCCTTCGGCGACATGCCGAACGACGTGCCGATGCTGCGCTGGGCCGGGTTGGGCGTCGCGATGGGCAACGCGCACCCGGAGGCGGTCGCTGCGGCCAATGAGGTGACCGCGACGAACGCCGACGATGGCCTGGCCCGGGTCCTCGAACGTTGGTGGCTGTAGATCTAGGCGATCGGGTTGGTGATGCGGCTGAACCGCTCCAGCTGCACCGGCGGCCCGTCGGCCGGTGGCGGCGGCATCACCAGCGTCAGCCCGTCGACCACCCGTAGGACGTTGTGCGTCTGGCGGTCGAAGTTGAGGGTGCCGTGCTGGAAGTTCTGCACGATCCACTCGGGTTCCTGGATCTCGCCGCTGGTCGGCAGGCCCAGGGCCCCGCGCTCATAGCCCAGCGATGCCCAGGCCTCGTAGATCGCACCGGTCAGCGGCTGCGCGTCGGTGGTGGGCGACCAGTACACCGCGCCGTGTTCGAACGTGACGTACCGCGCGTTGCCGTCGGCGGCGGCCTCCGGCGTCGTCGGCATCCCGAGTGGTGAGTCCTTGCCGCCCATGGCTTCCCACTTGGCCAGGATCGCCCCGCCGCGCAGTGAATCCATCAGGTCCGGTGGCCGGTTGAACCGCGACGCGATGTCGCGGATCTGGTTGAGCGCCGCATAGCCGGCGTTGCCCGGGCATGCGGTGTTGCCGACGTCGCGGTGCGCGAAGATGGTCGGCAGCGTGGGCGTGGCCCCGGCGGGGAAGAACGTGTAGTCGCCCCCGGCCGACCGCAGCATCGCGGTGCCCAGCGGATTGACGTGGTCCAGGCCCAGCCGCCAGCCGAGCAGCCTGCCGACCGTTCGGACCAGAATGTCGGTGGGCGGCACGTCCTCGAAGTCGCCGATCATCGACACACCCCACACGTCGGTGTTGAAACCGCCTGTGTGCGAACCGAGTACATCTTTGGTGATGCCGCCGGCGCGGCCTTCGAAGACCTGGCCGTACTTGTCCACCAACGCGTTGTAGGCGATGTCACACCAGCCCAGGGTGCGGGTGTGGTAGGCGTAGATCGAGCGGACGATCTCGGCGGAGTCTTCGGGTGCGTAGTCGTTGCTGCCTGCGGTGTGGTGGACCACTGCGGCGCGAATCCCGTTGCCGTAGGACGTGTTACCGCAGCGGATGTGCTCGTCGGCACCCCACTGGGCGCGGCTGATGATGTTCGGTGGTTGGCCGGGGCCCAGCGCTGCCGTCGGCGGCTGCCACTGTGAGTCGACCGGCGCCTTGGGCGGCGGGGTGATCAACACCGCCGAGATATTCTGCGCGAAGGGCTGTTCGGCGGTGGCGGGCACGTAGCCGAGTTCCTTGCCGGTCTCGGGTGGGGCGGTGGTGACCGGTGCGTTCGGCGGCCGGGTGACCGCGATCTGCACGGATGTGGTGCTCCCGACGAACACCGGGTCGGTGCCGCGAGGGCCGCCGTGCTGGCTGTCGTCGGCGTTCGATTCCAGGGTCTCCGCGGTGTACCACGGGCCCCAGGTGCCGTCCGGGCGCTTGGCGCGCACCCGGGCCGACGTTCCGGTCAGGTCGGTGCCTGTGAGGGCCACCATCGAGAACGGCGTCGGCTGGCTGATCTCGCGCACGGTCACTCCGCCGCCGACGCCGGTCAGCGGTTGCTGGGAAAGCACGGTGTCGGCGGCCTTGGGCCCGTCCTGGCGTTCGGATCCGGGCACGCCGGTGATCGCCCACGGCAGGATGACGACGGTCGCCGCGATCGCGGTGAACACGAGCGTCGGCGCAGGTCGGCGGGGCAGCACAAGGCGATGTTACGTATGTGCCCTCTGATACCACTGTTTCGACACGGGCCAGTGTGAAGAAAGTGATACTTGATGCCTGCAACGGCACCGCAGGGGCCTCTCCGGGTTCACTGCCCTAGCGGCCTGACCCACCCTGCGGTGCCGTTCCGACGCAGGTCTTTTCTTAACCGGCGGGGGCTGGGGCTGCCGCGGGAGCAGCAGCGGCGGCCGACGCGCCTTGCATGGCCTGGGTGATAGACGGCATCACCACACCCTTGAGCAGGTCGATCGCCTGGCCGACACCGAGCTGGTTGGCGGCGCTGCTGAGATCGCTGATGATCCCGCCGGACGCGGCCGGTGCGCTGGGCATGGCCAGTGAGGGATCACCGAGGATCGGATAGGTGCCGTTTACCGGACCCAGCGGAGCACTGATCGGCTGCTCGCTGGGCAGGCCGAGGCCTGTCGCCGAGGGGCTGGTCAAGCCCGGTGTTGCCAGCGACGGAGTGGTGCCGAGCTGCGGAGTCGTCAGCGCCGGGTTGGTCAACCCGGGATCGGTCAACGACGCCGACGGCAGGGTGGCCCCGGGCGTGGTGAGGCTGGGAGTCGTGAGACCCGGCGTGGTGATGCTCGGCGTGGTGAGGCCGGGGGTGGTGAGTCCCGGCGTCGTCAGACCTGGAGTGGTGAGACCGGGGGTGGTCAGACCAGGAGTCGTCAGACCGGGGGTGGTGAGGCCGGGGGTGGTGAGCCCCGGCGTGGTCAGCCCAGGAGTCGTCAGACTCGGGGTGGTGAGCCCCGGTGTGGTCAGGCTCGGGGTGGTGAGCCCGGGCGCGGTCAGGCTCGGGGTGGTGAGCCCCGGCGCGGTCAAGCCCGGAGTGGTCAGTGTGGGGCCTGCCTGCGCCGGCTGCGCACCGGCGGGGCTGAGGCCCGTCGGCAGTGGCGGCAGGTTGATCCCGAACTGCGACAGACCCTGCTGCAGCGCGGACATCAACTCGTTGGGCAGGTCGGTCACCACCGCGGCGCGAACGAACTCGCGCTGCTCGGGCGCCTTCTGCGGGGCGGCGGTCAGTTCGACCACACCAATAGCGGCAATTGGACTTGCGACGGCCAATGCGGCGACTGCGCTCATGGCTGTCGAGAGCTTGCGTCGACGGCTGTTAGGCACGGAAGTCTCCTCAATATCTAGACAACGTTCGTGTCTGATCACTTCGTAGGGCTCGGAATTCGGCCGTGCGCCGGGTCCGAAGCCAACGTGATTGATGGTACGGCTGTGACTAGTGTGTCTAGAGTGACGATGCTGAATCGTGAGCCAATTGCGACCTTGGATCGTTACCGGCGCATGTGATTTCCCGCCCGCGTCCGGGCTTGCGATGCGGGTCCCACCGCGGCGGTCCGATAACCTAGGCGCCGATGAGCAGTTCAGAATCCCCGGTCGCTTCGCCCCGGCCCGCCGGTCAAATTTCCGGGATCGCCTCAGGCCCCTTCGACCTCTTCGTCGTCGGCTCCGGCTTCTTCGGCCTGACCATCGCCGAGCGGGTGGCCAGCCAGCTGGGCAAGCGCGTCCTGGTCGTCGAACGCCGGTCGCACATCGGCGGCAACGCCTACTCAGAGCCGGAGCCACAGACCGGCATCGAGATCCACCGCTACGGCGCCCACCTGTTCCACACCTCCAACCAGAGGGTGTGGGACTACGTCCGGCAGTTCACCGACTTCACCGGATATCAGCACAGGGTGTTCGCCATGCACGGCGGCCAGGCCTACCAGTTCCCGATGGGGCTGGGATTGGTGGCGCAGTTCTTCGGCAAGTACTTCACCCCCGACGAGGCCCGCCGGCTGATCCAGGAGCAGGCCGCCGAGTTCAAGACCGAGGAGGCCGCCAACCTCGAGGAGAAGGCCATCTCGCTGATCGGCCGCCCCCTCTATGAGGCCTTCGTCAAGGGCTACACCGCCAAGCAATGGCAGACCGACCCCGCCGAACTCCCGGCAGCCGTCATCAGCCGCCTGCCGGTGCGCTACACGTTCGACAACCGCTACTTCAACGACACCTACGAGGGCCTGCCGGTCGACGGCTACACGAAGTGGCTGGAGAACATGGCCGCCGACGACCGCATCGAAGTCAGGCTGGACACCGACTGGTTCGACGTCCGCGACGAACTGCGGGCCGCCAGCCCCGACGCCCCGGTGATCTACACCGGGCCGCTGGACCGCTACTTCGACTACGCCGAGGGCCGGCTGGGCTGGCGCACCCTGGACTTCGAAGTCGAGGTGCTGCCCACGGGCGATTTCCAGGGCACCCCGGTGATGAACTACAACGACCTCGAGGTGCCCTACACCCGCATCCACGAGTTCCGGCATTTCCACCCGGAGCGCGAGTACCCGACCGACAAGACGGTCATCATGCGCGAGTACTCCCGGTTCGCCGACGACGACGACGAGCCGTACTACCCGATCAACACCGAGTCTGACCGCGCGCTGCTGGCCGCCTACCGCACCCGGGCCCGCGAGGAGACGTCCGCGAAAAAGGTGCTCTTCGGTGGCAGGCTGGGCACATACCAATACCTGGACATGCACATGGCGATCGCCAGCGCGCTGAACATGTACGACAACACCCTGGCGCCGCACCTGCGCGACGGGACTCCGCTGACCGAAAGCAGCACAGAATGAGCGAGATTCCCTCCGGCCCCATCGCGGCCGGTGAAACCAAGGCCGTCAGCCTGCTGGCGCGGGTGATCCTCCCGCGTCCCGGCGAACCGCTCGACGTCCGCAAGCTCTACATCGAAGAGTCCGACACCAACGCACGGCGGGCGCACGCGCCCACCCGCACCACCCTGGAGATCGGCGCCGAGTCCGAGGTTTCGTTCGCGACCTACTTCAATGCATTGCCGGCCAGCTACTGGCGACGCTGGTCCACGCTCGACTCGGTGGTGCTGCGCGTCGAGATCACCGGATCGGCCCGCGTCGACGTCTACCGGTCCAAGGCCACCGGAGCCCGAATCACGGTCGGCGGCACCGAGATCACCAGCCCGGATGCGACGACACCGACCGCCGCGGAATTCGAGATCGGCCTGGACCCCTTCGAAGACGGTGGCTGGGTTTGGTTCGACATCACCACCGACACCAAGACGACGGTGCACAGCGCCGGTTGGTACGCCCCGGTGCCCGCACCGGGCCGGGCCAGTGTCGTCGTGGGCATTCCGACCTTCAACCGGCCCGCGGACTGTGTCAGCGCACTGGCGGCGTTGACGTCGGATCCGTTGGTGGACAAGGTGATCACCGCCGTCATCGTGTCGGATCAGGGAACCCAGAAGGCGAAAGATCATCCCGGATTCGACGCCGCCGCCGCGGCACTGGGCTCGCGTCTGTCGATACACAACCAGCCCAACCTGGGCGGCTCGGGTGGATACAGCCGGGTGATGTACGAGGCGCTGAAGAACACCGACTGCGAACAGATCCTGTTCATGGACGATGACATCCGCATCGAGCCCGACTCGATCCTTCGGGCCTTGGCGCTCAACCGATTTGCGAAGGTTCCGACTCTCGTCGGCGGCCAGATGCTCAACCTGCAGGAGCCCAGCCACCTGCACGTCATGGGCGAGATGGTCGACTCGGCGAACTTCATGTGGACCGGCGCGGTCAACACCGAGTACGACCACAACTTCGCCAAATACCCGCTCAACGACGAAGAGGAATACCGCAGCCGGCTGCTGCACCGCCGGATCGACGTCGACTACAACGGCTGGTGGATGTGCATGATCCCGCGGCAGGTCGCCGAGGAGCTCGGCCAGCCGCTACCGCTGTTCATCAAATGGGACGACGCGGACTACGGCCTGCGGGCCGGCGAACACGGCTATCCCACCGTCACGCTGCCCGGCGCCGCGATCTGGCACATGGCATGGAGCGACAAGGACGACGCCATCGACTGGCAGGCGTACTTCCACCTGCGCAACCGGCTGGTGGTGGCCGCTCTGCACTGGGATGGGAACATCCGCGGCCTCATCGCCAGCCACATGAAGGCCACCCTCAAACACCTTCTGTGCCTTGAGTATTCGACTGTCGCGATCCAGAACAAGGCGATGGACGATTTCCTCGAGGGGCCGGAACACATCTTCTCGATCCTCGAGTCGGCACTGCCGGAAGTCCGCCAGCTGCGGTCGCAGTACCCGGACGCCGTCGTGCTGCCCAGTGCGACCACTTTGCCCACACCGTCGGACAAGCGGTGGCGCCGCAAGGTCAGCATCCCGACCAACCCGCTGTCCATCGCGGTGCGGCTCACTCGTGGTGTGGCCCACCAACTGAAGCCGCACGATCCCGTGCACCACGAGCGGCCCCAGATCAACGTCGCGACCCAGGACGCCCGGTGGTTCTCGCTGTCCCGCGTCGACGGCGTCACCGTCACCACCGCCGACGGGCGAGGGGTGGTCTACCGGCAGCGCGACCGAGCGAAAATGTTTGCGCTACTGCGAGCTTCGGCGCGGCGCCAGGTGCAGCTGGCCCGCAAGTTCAACCGGATGCGCAAGGTCTACCGAGACGCGCTGCCGACGCTGTCGAGCAAGGAGAAGTGGGAAACGGTGTTGCTCGAGAGCTCCTCCAGCCATGGCTGACGTCGAGCCCGTCGCGCCGCCCGCGAGCGGTGAGGTCGCCGCGCTGGTAGCCATTCAATCCACCCTGGGTACGCCCCAGGTGATCGAGGTGGCCCGGGCGATGTCGCACTTCGGCGAGCATGCCCAGGGTTGGGTCGCCGTGTCGGCGCTCGGTGCGCTGGCCATGCCGAAGCGCCGCAGGGACTGGGTGCTGGTCGGCGTCGGCGCCGTGGCCGCGCATGCGGCCGCGATCGCGATCAAGCTGGTGGTGCGCCGTGCGCGCCCGAATCATCCCGCGGTCGCGATCAACGTCGGCACGCCCAGCGCGCTGAGCTTTCCCTCGGCGCACGCCACCTCCACGACTGCCGCGGCTATGCTGCTGAGCCGGGCCACCCGCTCACGGCTGCCGCTGGCAGTGGTGCCCGCGATGGCCTTGTCGCGGCTGGTGCTCGGCGTGCATTACCCGACTGACGTGCTCGCTGGGGCGGCGGTCGGCGCCGTTGTCGCGACGACGGCCAGCCGAGTCGCCGCACCGCAGAAGGAGAAGCGGAAATGAGCGCCCATGAGTGAGGGAGCGGCGCAGGTCGCCGGACCGCCGAGAAATCTGTTCACCGGGATCATCAAGGCCATCCGTCCTCGCCAGTGGGTCAAGAACCTGCTCGTGCTGCTCGCCCCGATCGCTGCGCTCGGTGGCAACGTGCAGTACGACTACCGAGAGGTCGCGGTCAAGATCTTGATCGCGTTCGCCTCGTTCTCGCTGGCCGCCTCCTGCATCTACCTGGTCAACGACTCGCGGGACGTCGAGGCGGATCGTCAGCACCCGACCAAGCGATTCCGCCCGATCGCCGCGGGTGTGGTGCCCCCATCGCTGGCCTATGCCTTGGCGGTCGTGCTGGGCATCGCTGCGCTCGGGCTGTCGCTGCTCGCCTCGGTGAACCTGCTCATCGTGATCGCCGTGTACATCGCCATGCAGCTCGCCTACTGCTTCGGGCTGAAACACCAAGCGGTGCTGGACATCTGCATTGTGTCCTCGGCATACCTGATCCGCGCCATCGCCGGCGGTGCAGCGGCGGGAATCCCGCTGTCGCAATGGTTCCTGTTGGTGATGACCTTCGGCTCGCTGTTCATGGTGGCCGGGAAGCGTTATGCCGAACTGCAACTCGCCGAACGCACCGGCGCCAAGATTCGCAAGTCGCTGGAGAGTTACACAGCCTCCTACCTCCGGTTCGTCTGGACGGTGGCGGCCACCGCGATGGTGGTCTGTTACAGCCTGTGGGCTTTCGAGCGGGACGGCGCCAATGCGTCCTGGTATGCGGTCACGATCATTCCCATCACCATCGCGATCCTGCGGTACGCGGTCGACGTCGACGGCGGAATGGCCGGCGAACCCGAAGACATCGCGTTGAAGGACCGGGTGCTGCAGCTGCTGTTGCTGGCGTGGATCGGGACCATCGGTGCAGCGATCGCCTTCAGTTGAGCACCTGACGCCTGAACCGGTTTCGGCCGAGCCGACCGGGCGCCACCTGGCCCGGGTGAGCCTCTGGGTGGGCGTCGTGGTGACCGCGGCGCTGTGGACGTGGGGTGCCTGGCAGCGCCGCTGGATCGCCGACGACGGTCTGATCGTGCTGCGCACGGTGCGCAATCTGCTGGCAGGCAACGGGCCGGTGTTCAACGCCGGCGAACGGGTGGAATCCAACACCTCCACGCTCTGGACCTACCTGAACTATGTCGGCGCGCTGATCGCCGGTCCAGTGCAGTTGGAGTACGTGACGCTGGCGCTCGCGCTGAGCTTGTCGGTCGCCGGGGTTGTGCTGATAATGCGCGGCACCGCAAGACTATTCGCACCCGGCCTGGTGGGGCGCCGGGCCGTGCTGCTCCCCGCCGGGGCACTGGTCTACATCGCGATCCCGCCCGCACGGGACTTTGCCACCTCCGGGCTGGAGAACGGCCTCGTGCTGGCCTGGATCGGCTTGCTGTGGTGGATGATGGTCTGCTGGGCGCAGGCGCCGCGGCTGCAGCGCGGAGGCCCGGTCTTCACCGCCGCGCTGGCCTTCGTCGCGGGATTGAGCGTGCTGGTGCGGCCCGAACTCGCCTTGATCGGCGGCCTCGCGTTGGTCATGATGCTCGTCGCGGCCCGCGGCTGGAAGACCCGAGTGATCATCCTGGTCGCCGGTGGCTTGTTCCCGGTGGGCTATCAGATCTTCCGGATGGGTTACTACGCACTGCTTTTCCCGCAGACCGCGCTGGCCAAAGACGCCTCGGGGGACAAGTGGGGGCAGGGCCTGATCTATCTGGCCAACTTCAACCAGCCCTACGCGTTGTGGCTGGCGGCGCTGCTGGTGATCGCACTGGGTGCGGTGGTGGTGGCCGCGCGCGATACCTCGTCGCGGGCCGACGTGCCGGATCCGTCCGGCGGCCGCGGCCGGCTGGCGCGCAGAATCCAAAGTCCCACTGCCGTCGTGATTTTCATGCTCGTCAGTGGCCTGCTGCAGGCGCTGTACTGGATCCGGCAGGGCGGCGACTTCATGCACGGCCGGGTGTTGTTGACGCCCCTGTTCTGCCTGCTGACTCCCGTCGCGGTGATTCCCGTCGTGCTGCCCGACACCATCACCTTCTCCCGTGAGCGCGCCACAGTGCTGGCGGGCGCGACGATCGCGCTCTGGCTGGGGCTGGTCGGCTGGTCGCTGTGGGCCGCGAACTCGCCGGGGTTGGGCCCGGACGCCACCCGGGTCACCTATTCGGGCATCGTCGACGAGCGGCGGTTCTACTCCCAGGCCACGGGGCACGCGCACCCGCTGACCGCCGCCGATTACCTGGACTATCCGCGGATGCGGGCGGTGCTGACCGCGATCGCCAACACCCCCGATGGTGCGCTGCTGCTGCCGGCGGGAAATTACGACCAGTGGGATGTGGTGCCCGCCTACCCGCCGCCGCCACCTCCACCGGGTGTCTCGATGGATACCTGGCGTCGCCAAATTGCCCCGCACACAGTCTTTTTCACCAACCTCGGCATGCTCGGGATGAACGTGGGGCTGAACGTGCGGGTGATCGATCAGATCGGTCTGGCCAACCCGATCGCCGCGCATACCGCGCGGCTGGAAGATGGCCGGATCGGCCACGACAAGAACCTCTTCCCGGACTGGGCCGTTGCCGAGGGGCCTTGGCTCAAGGAACACCCGTACGTGCCGCCGTATCTCGACGAGGGGTGGATCGCCGAGGCCGAGGTGGCGCTGGGGTGCCCCGAGACCGACGCGATGCTCAATTCCATCCGGGCCCCGCTGGGCATCCGCCGTTTCATGTCAAATGTGTTGCACGCGATCGACTTCACCCGGTATCGCATCGATCGCGTTCCGCAGTACGAGTTGGCGCGTTGCGGCCTTGCGGAGCCGCCGTTGAAGGGCACCCCCTATACGGGCCTGCCTGCCACGGGTCCCTGATCGCCCCGGCTGACCGTTCCGTCAGTTTCACGGCATCGCGATGGGGCCAAAGTGGGCCGAGTGCAAGATGTTACGTGTGACACACAGCGCTGGCCGGTGAGCGCGGCCGCAAAGCACCCTTCCGGTGCAGCGGGTTTCACGATTGTGTCGCCGGCGCGGTAGTTTAGTTTGCCAGCCGGGCTCTAGCCGGTAACGCTGCGGTCAGTTTGCGGCGATACACAGGTCAAGTGTGAAAGCGCTTGGCAAAACCAATGTCAGTGTCGACAACGGTTCTGCCGTGCCGTGAACGAATGAGTTGAGCAACCGATGGTTCGTGCCGTGAGAGCCTCCCTCGCCGCCGTCCTACTGATGACCGCACTGGCGACGGTGACGGGCGTGGTCCCGCACGCCAAAGCGTTCTCCCGAGAAGGCCTTCCGGTCGAGTACCTCGACGTGTACTCGCCGTCGATGGGCCGCAACATCCGTGTGGAATTCCAAGGCGCAGCCCCGGGTTCGAAAGCCGTCTACCTGCTCGACGGTCTGCGTGCCCAGGACGACTACAGCGGCTGGGACATCAACACCCCCGCCTTCGAGTGGTTCTACGACTCCGGAGTCTCCGTCGTCATGCCCGTCGGCGGCCAGTCCAGCTTCTACAGCGACTGGTACTCGCCGTCGAGCTTCAACAAGCAGCCCTACACCTACAAGTGGGAGACGTTCCTCACCAGCGAGCTCCCGCAGTGGCTGGCCGCCAACAAGCAGGTTTCGTCAACCGGCAACGCCGTCGTCGGCCTGTCGATGTCGGGTGGCGCCGCGCTGATCCTGTCGGCCTATCACCCGCAACAGTTCGTCTACGCAGCCTCGCTGTCGGGCTTCCTCAATCCCTCGGCGCTGCTGATGCAGCAAGCCATCCGGGTGGCCATGCTCGACGCGGGCGGTTACAACGTCGACAACATGTGGGGTCCGCCCTGGGATCCGGCGTGGAAGCGCAATGACCCAGTGGTCCAGGCCGCCACGATCGCGCACAACGGCACCCGGCTGTGGATCTACTGCGCGCCTGGTGGGCAGACCGATCTCGATGTCGGCGCCGACGCGGGCGCGGCGCTGAGCGCCACCAGCCTGGAGTCGATGGCGATCAAGAGCAACAGAGATTTTCAGGCCGCCTACACCGCGGCCGGCGGCACCAACGCCAGGTTCGAATTCCCGCCGTCGGGCAACCATTCGTGGCCCTACTGGGGATCGCAGTTGGCGGCCCTAAAACCCGACCTCATCGCCACGATCAACCGGTGAGAGGGCGGTCACGACAACATCTCTGAAGAGGAACGATCACGTCACTTGTGATTGACTGACAACGCACGGCTGCCTTGATCGCATGCGGTGCGGCACCCAAAAAAGGATGAAATACATGAAATTCGTTGAGAAGTTGCGCGGCGTTTGGCTGCGCCGGCTGACAGTCGCTGCCGCGGCTGCCGCCGTGCTGCCCGGCCTGATCGGCGTCGTCGGCGGCTCCGCAACGGCGGGAGCATTCTCCAAGCCCGGCCTGCCGGTCGAGTACCTCGAAGTGCCGTCCGCAGGCATGGGACGCGACATCAAGATTCAGTTCCAGAGCGGCGGACCCAACTCGCCCGCGGTCTACCTGCTCGACGGTCTCCGCGCGCAGGACGACTTCAACGGCTGGGACATCAACACCCCGGCGTTCGAGTGGTACTACCAGTCGGGTCTGTCGGTCGTCATGCCCGTCGGTGGCCAGTCCAGCTTCTACTCGGATTGGTACAAGCCGGCGTGCGGCAAGGCCGGTTGCCAGACCTACAAGTGGGAGACGTTCCTGACTCAGGAGCTGCCCGCCTACCTGGCCGCCAACAAGGAGGTCAAGCCGACCGGTAGCGCTGCCGTGGGTCTGTCGATGGCCGGCTCCGCCGCCCTGACCCTGGCGATCTACCACCCCGAGCAGTTCCCGTACGCCGCCGCGCTGTCTGGCTTCCTGAACCTTTCCGAGGGCTGGTGGCCGATGCTGGTGAACCTGTCGATGGGTGATGCCGGCGGTTTCAAGGCCAACGACATGTGGGGTCCGACCGAGGATCCCAACAGCGCCTGGAAGCGCAACGACCCGATGGTCAACATCCAGCAGCTGATCAACAACAACACCCGCATCTGGATCTACTGCGGTGACGGCAAGCCGTCCGATCTGGACGCCGGAACCAGCAGCGGCAACCTGTTCAACGCGAAGTTCCTCGAGGGGTTCACGCTGCGGACCAACAAGACGTTCCGCGACACCTACCTGGCCAAGGGTGGCACCAACGGGGTGTTCAACTTCCCCGCCAACGGCACCCACCAGTGGAACTACTGGGGTCAGCAGCTTCAGCAGATGAAGCCGGACATCCAGCGCGTGCTCGGCGCCACGCCGACCGCCTGATATCCAGCAGTCGACAATTCACCAACGGCGGCGACCTTCGGGTCGTCGCCGTTGGCGTATCTGGACCAACCGAGTAAGCAGTGTGATTCACTACCTGCAGGTGGGGCGGGGCTGGGAAATGCGACGAGTCGACTTTGAGGTGACCATGAAGAGTCTGTCGGGCCTGTTTCGGGGAGTGTGCGCCACAATTCTGGCGCTGGGCCTTATGAGTGCCACCGCACCGGCCGGCCACGCGGCCGACGTCGAATATCTGATGGTGCCGTCGCCGGCCATGGGCCGCGACATCCCGGTTGCCTTCATGGGCGGCGGTCCGCACGCCGTGGTGCTGTTGGACGCTTTCAACGCCGGGGATCCGGTGAGCAACTGGGTCACCGCGGGCAACGCGATGAACACCCTGGCCGGTAAGGGCATCTCCGTGGTGGCTCCGGCCAGCGGTGCGTTCACCCTGTACACCAACTGGGAGGCCGACGGCACCCGGCAGTGGGAGACCTTCCTGTCCGACGAGCTACCCAACTGGCTGGCCGCCAACAAGGGCCTGGCTCCGAGCGGGCACGCCATCGTCGGCGCCGCCCAGGGCGGTCTCGGCGCCATGATGGAGGCGACGTTCCACCCCGATCGCTACCGCTACGCCGGTTCGCTGTCAGGCTTCCTGACCCCGTCGAACACCTTCATGAACGGTGCGATCACCGCCGGGATGAACGAATTCGGCGGCGTGAACACCCAGGCCATGTGGGGTGCAGCGCAGCTCGGCCGGTGGAAGTGGCACGACCCCGAGGTGCACGTGCAGCTGCTGGCAGACAACAACACCCGGCTGTGGGTGTTCAGCCCCCAGACCACGACCTGCAGCGACGTGCCGGCCATGATCGGCTACTGCGACCTGGCCCAGGGCAGCAACCGCACGTTCTATGCGCATTACCGGGCCGTGGGCGGTCGCAATGGCCACTTCGACTTCCCGGCCGGCGGCAATCACGACTGGGGCAACTGGGCAGGACAGCTGGCTGCGATGTCTGGAGATGTAGTAGCGGCTATCAAATAGGTCGCACCTGACATCCCAGGTCAGCGCGAACTGTTAACTTTCCGCAATCTTGCGGTGCTCTGGGGCGGCCATGCCCAGCCGGTACCGTGGAGACGTGCAGCGCTCGGTCCATCGTGTGAACGGCAGCGGCGTGAACGCCACCGCTGCCGGCACCGTCCGGCACGCGCTGTTGATGGCCGGCCTGCTCGGTTCGGCAACTCTGCTGATGGTGGCCTGCAGTTCCGGCGAGGATCTGGTGACCACCGCCGCGCCACCGCCCACGCAGACCCACGGCGCCGTCCACGGTCACGGTGCGCCGCTGCCGGCGGATGCCGACCTGCAGTCCGCCAAGTTCAATGTCACGCCGGCCCAGCGCGGATTTCTCGATGCGCTCGCTGCCGCCGGTGTGCATCCATCGAGTGAGCTGGAAGCACTGAGCATCGGTTCCCATGTCTGCCAGGCCCACGCGGCCGGTCAAAGTGACCAGGCGGTCTGGGACTACATTGCTCCGATGGTGCGCAGTGACGTCGTCGACGCGGGATCGCCGCCGCACACTGCCCCCGATCCGCAGGTGACCGCGGCCACGGCCGACTACATCCGGATCGCCACCCAGCGGCTCTGCTAGCAGGAAGATCACCTCCCCTCAATGGCTCGAAACTCCCGAACAAACGCCCGTCGCCGACGTCATCGCATTCTCGGACTGATCGCCGCAGGCGCCATGGCCGCCGCGGTGGCCCTGATCGTCGCGATCATCGTCATCGTCGCGCGCCGGCCCGAAGCGCCGCCGACGGCGGTGCCGCCGACCGCGCTGCCGCCCACCAGTTCACCGGGCCAGCACAAGCCGCGGCCGGAATTCCAGGACGCAAGCTGCCCGGACGTTCAGATGATCGCGATCCCGGGCACCTGGGAGTCGTCGCCGACCGACGATCCGCTGAACCCGACGCAGTTCCCGCGGTCGCTGATCCTCAACGTCACCGCGCCGATCGCCGGCCAGTTCGGCCGGGACCGCGTCGAGGTGTACACCGTTCCCTACACCGCGCAGTTCCACAATCCGCTGTCGCAGGACAACCAGATGTCCTACAACGACAGTCGCGCCGAAGGCACCCGCAACGCGGTCAAGGCCATGACCGACATGAACAACCGCTGCCCGCTGACCAGTTATGTCATCGCCGGTTTCTCGCAGGGCGCGGTGATCGGCGGTGACATCGCCAGCGATATCGGCAACGGTCGCGGCCCGGTCGACGAAGACCTGGTGCTGGGTGTGACGTTGATCGCCGACGGCCGTCGCCAGGAAGGCGTCGGGCAGGACATCGGCCCCAACCCGCCGGGCGAAGGCGCCGAGATCACCCTGCAGGAAGTCCCGGTGTTGTCCGCGATGGGCCTGACCATGACGGGCGCGCGGCCAGGTGGCTTCGGTGCGCTGAACAACCGCACCAACGAGATTTGCGCCTCCGGTGATCTGATCTGCGCTGCGCCGCAGCAAGCGTTCAACATCACGAATCTGCCGACCACACTTGATGTATTGGCCGGCGGCGCCGGACAACCCGTGCACGCGCTCTACAACACGCCGCAGTTCTGGAACCTCGACGGGCAAACGTCCACGCAGTGGACACTGAATTGGGCGCGCAATCTGATCGAGAACGCGCCACATCCAAAACATGGATGACGTGGGAGCTTCGTCGGCCGATGGATTTGGCCGCCGCCGCTACTACGCCTAACATTAAGAAGAAAATAAGAGCTGCATGCGTCAGTTGTCGGTCCGGCGTCCAATCGTCCGAGCCGACAGGGCGCCGGCCCACAGGGCCACCGAGGTCCCCGATGGACCTTGGATGGATCGGTACGATCTGTGAGGTTTGGGGCCCTAGACGCAGGGCGAACGGTGGCGCGACGTCGTGCGCGGCCGCCGCAGGGCCCGACACAGATGTGTTCTGACAGGAGACTGGTATGCCGTTCCACAACCCGTTCATCAAGAACGGACTGATCACCTTCCCTGAGGGCGCCAGTGTGGTCAAGCACGTGGAACGCTGGGCCAAAGTCCGCGGCGACAAGCTGGCCTACCGCTTCCTGGATTTCTCCGTCGAGCGTGACGGCGTCGTCCGCGAGCTCACCTGGGCCGACTTCGGCGCCCGAAATCGCGCGGTCGCCGCGCGGCTTCAGCAGGTGACCCAGCCCGGCGATCGGGTCGCCATCCTCTGCCCGCAAAACCTTGAGTATCTGGTCGCCTTCTTCGGCACGCTGTACTCCGGTCGCATTGCCGTCCCGCTGTTCGACCCGGCCGAACCGGGTCACGTCGGCAGGTTGCACGCCGTGCTGGACGACTGCAGCGCCTCGGCGATCCTCACCACCACCAGCTCCGCGGAGGGTGTGCGCAAATTCTTCCGCAGCCGGCCGGCCAAAGAGCGGCCCCGTGTCATTGCCGTCGATGCGGTCCCCGAGGAGGTCGGCGCAACGTGGGAGCCGGTCGACCAAGACCGGGAGACCATCGCCTACCTGCAATACACCTCCGGATCGACCCGGATCCCCAGCGGTGTGGAGATCAGCCACCTCAACCTGGCCACCAATGTGGTGCAGGTGATCGAGGCCCTCGAGGGTGAGGAAGGCGACCGGGGTGTGTCCTGGCTGCCGTTCTTCCATGACATGGGCCTGGTCACCACGGTGCTGCCGGCGTTGATCGGCCACTACTTCACCTTCATGACACCGGCCGCGTTCGTCCGCAGGCCCGGTCGCTGGATCCGCGAGCTGGCGTGGCGCGAGGGCGACACCGGCGGCACCATCTCGGTGGCCCCGAACTTCGCGTTCGACCATGCGGCGGCGCGCGGGGTGCCCAAGGACGACGAAGAGCCACTGGATCTGTCCCACGTCAAGGCGATCCTCAATGGCAGCGAGCCGATCTCGGCCGCCACCGTGCAGCGGTTCAATGACGCGTTCGCCCCGTTCGGCTTCCAGCCCAAGGCCATCAAGCCGTCCTACGGCCTTGCTGAGGCAACCCTGTTCGTGTCGACCACCCCGTCCGGTGAAGAGCCGACGATCCTCTCGGTCGACCGCGACGCGCTCAACGCCGGCACGTTCGTTGTGGTGCCCGACGACTCACCGAAGGCGGTGGCACAGGCCTCGGCGGGCAAGATCGGCGTCGCCGAGTGGGCGGTGATCGTCGATGGCGAGGCCGCCAGCGAGCTACCGGACGGCCAGATCGGTGAGATCTGGATCAGCGGCCAGAACATGGGCCTCGGCTACTGGAACAAGCCGGAGGCCAGCCGCGAGACGTTCCAGAACACCCTCAAGTCACGGACCAACCCGTCACACGCCGAGGGCGCCGCCGACGATGCGACGTGGGTGAACACCGGCGATCTCGGTGCGTACCACGATGGCGAGCTCTACATCACCGGCCGCGTCAAGGACCTGGTGATCATCGACGGCCGCAACCACTACCCGCAGGACCTGGAGTACTCCGCTCAGGAGGCCACCAAGGCTGTGCGGACCGGCTTCGTCGCCGCCTTCTCGGTGCCGGCCAATCAGCTGCCTGACGAGGTGTTCGAGAACGCCCACGCCGGACTCAAGCGCGATGCCAGCGACAGCTCCGAGCAGTTGGTGATCGTCGCCGAGCGTGCTGCAGGGTCACACAAGATGGAGCTCGGACCGGTCGTCGACGACATCCGGGCGGCCATCGCGGTCCGCCACGGCGTCACGGTCCGCGACGTACTGCTGACTCCGGCGGGCGCGATCCCGCGTACCTCCAGCGGCAAGATCGGCCGGCGAGCCTGCCGGTCGGCGTACCTCGACGGCACCCTGCGCAGCGGGAAGGTGGCCAATGCCTTCCCTGACGAATCGGAATGACGATCGAAAGAAAGACTCAACCGATGAAGGGGAGACTGCCCCTTCGCACGAGGTGAGGCCCCATGTCTGAATCACACACGCCCGACACGCCCGAAACGCCCGAGATCACGTTGGCTCCCGAGAAGGAGTTGACTCCCGCCCGCACCGACATGACGGTGCCGGAAATGCGCGAATGGCTTCGTAATTGGGTGGCCAATGCCACCGGGCAGGCGCCCGACGCGGTCGACGAGTCCACCCCGATGGTGGAGTTGGGGCTGTCCTCACGGGACGCGGTCGCGATGGCCAGCGATATCGAGGATCTGACCGGTGTGACGCTGACCGCGACGGTGGCCTTCCGCCACCCGACCATCGAGTCGCTCGCCACGGTGATCATCGAGGGTGAGCCCGAGGTCGAGTTCGACGCCGACGGCGAGGACTGGTCGCGTGCCGCCGATGTCGAGGACATCGCGATCGTCGGCGTCGCCACCCGGTTCCCCGGTGACATGAACACTCCCGGCGAGATGTGGCAGGCGCTGCTCGAGGGCCGCGACGCGATCACCGATCTGCCAGACGGCCGCTGGTCGGAGTTCCTGGCCGAGCCGCGCATCGCCGAGCGGGTCGGTAAGGCCGCCACTCGCGGCGGATACCTCACCGACATCAAGGGATTCGACGCCGAGTTCTTCGCGCTGTCGAAGATGGAAGCCGACAACATCGATCCGCAGCAGCGGATGGCGCTCGAACTCACCTGGGAGGCGTTGGAGAACGCCCGCATCCCCGCATCCAGCCTGCGCGGCACCAACGTCGCCGTCTACATCGGTGCGTCGAACAACGACTACCAGTTCCTCGCGGTGGCCGACCCGACGACCGCGCACCCGTACGCGATCACCGGCACCTCGAGTTCGATCATCGCCAACCGGGTGTCCTACTTCTACGACTTCCGTGGCCCCTCAATGGCTTTGGACACCGCGTGCTCCAGTTCCCTGGTCGCCGCCCATCAGGGTGTGCAGGCGTTGCGGAGCGGTGAGGCCGACGTGGCCGTGGTCGGTGGCGTCAACGCGATGATCACCCCGCTGGTCACCATCGGATTCGACGAGGTCGGTGGCGTGCTCGCGCCCGACGGCCGGATCAAGTCGTTCTCGTCGGACGCCAACGGCTACTCGCGCTCCGAGGGCGGCGGCATGCTGCTACTCAAGCGCCTGAGCGACGCTCGGCGCGATGGCGACGAGATCCTTGCCGTTATCGCCGGCAGCGCGATCAACCACGACGGCCGGTCCAACGGCATGCTCGCACCGAACCCGGACGCGCAGGCCGATGTGTTGCGCAAGGCCTACAAGGACGCCGGAGTCAACCCGCGCAGCGTCGACTACATCGAGGCGCACGGAACCGGAACCATCCTCGGTGATCCGATGGAAGCCGACGCGCTCGGTCGCGTCGTCGGCCGGGGTCGCCCCGCCGAACAGCCCGCTCTGCTGGGCGCGGTGAAGTCCAACCTCGGTCACCTGGAGTCGGCGGCCGGTGCGGCCAGCCTGGCCAAGGTGGCATTGTCATTGAGCCGCAACAAGATTCCGCCGTCGATCAACTACGCCGGCCCCAACCCGTACATCGACTTCGACGCGGTCCGGCTACGGGTCGTCGAAAAGGTCACCGACTGGCCGCGCTACAGCGGCCATGCGATCGCCGGTGTCTCCGGATTCGGCTTCGGCGGCGCCAACGCCCACGTAATTGTCCGGGAGGTGCTGCCGACCGATCTGGTTGAGCCCCAACCGGAATCCGCACCTGTCGCGGAGACCTCCACGTCCGATGCCGACGCCGTCTATGTCGGCGGGGTCCGGATGGACGAGTACGGCGAGTTCGTCAACGCCGATGAGGACGAAGACGAGTACAGCGCGGCGGCGACCGCATTCGCCAATGACGACGAGCCGGAGCTGCCCGGCCTGACCGATGAGGCCCTGGAGCTGATCGAGGCCGCCCAGGCTGAATGGGAGGCCTCGGAGAAGCCCGTTCCCGTTGTCCCGCTGGCTATTTCAGGTTTCCTGACCTCGCGCAAGCGCGCGGCGGCGGCCGAGCTGGCCGACTGGATCGACAGCCCGGCCGGCCGCGCGGCATCGCTGGAGTCGATCGGCCGCTCGCTGTCGCGGCGCAATCACGGTCGTTCGCGCGCTGTGGTGATGGCGCACGACCACGACGAGGCGATCAAGGGTCTGCGCGCGATCGCCGATGGCAAGCAGAGTCCGCTGGTGTACAGCGCAGACGGCCCGGTGACCAACGGCCCGGTGTGGGTTCTGGCCGGATTCGGTGCCCAGCACCGCAAGATGGGCAAGAGCCTGTATCTGCGTGAGCCGGTGTTCGCCGAGTGGATCAACAAGGTCGACGCGCATATCCAGGACGAGCGCGGTTACTCGGTCGTCGAGCTGATCCTCGACGACGCGATCGACTACACCAACGAGACCTGCGAATACCCCATCGAAGTGGTCCAGACGGTGATCTTCGCCATCCAGATCGCACTCGGTGAACTGCTCAAGCACCACGGCGCCAAACCCGGTGCGGTGGTGGGACAGTCGCTCGGTGAGGCGGCCGCCGCCTACTTCTCCGGTGGCCTGTCGCTGGCCGACGCCACCCGCACCATCTGCTCGCGCGCGCACCTCATGGGTGAAGGCGAGGCGATGCTGTTCGGGGAGTACATCCGGCTGATGGCGCTGGTCGAATACTCGGCCGACGAGATCAAGACCGTGTTCTCCGATTACCCGGGCCTGGAGGTGTGCGTCTACGCCGCTCCGACCCAGACGGTCATCGGTGGGCCGCCGGATCAGATCGACGCCATCATCGCCCGCGCCGAAGCCGAGGGCAAGTTCGCACGCAAGCTTCAGACCAAGGGCGCCAGCCACACTCAGCAGATGGACCCGCTGCTCGGTGAGCTGTCCGCCGAGATCCAGGGCATCGAGGCGAAGCCGCTGCACACCGGCTACTTCTCGACTGTGCATGAGGGCAGCTACATCCGTCCGGGCGGCGAGCCGATCCACGATGTGGAGTACTGGAAGAAGGGACTGCGGCACAGCGTCTACTTCACCCACGGCATCCGCAACGCCGTCGACAACGGACACACCACGTTCCTGGAGCTGGCGCCGAACCCGGTAGCGCTCATGCAGGTTGGCCTGACCACCGCGTCTGCCGGACTGCATGACGGGCAGTTGATCGCGACGCTGGCCCGCAAGCAGGACGAGGTCGAGTCGATGCTCGCCGCGATGGCGCAGCTCTACGTCTACGGGCACGATCTCGATTTCCGGACCCTCTTTGATTCCGGTGAGTACGCCGACATCCCGCCCACCCGGTTCAAGCGCAAGCCGCACTGGCTGGACGCACAGTTCACCGGCGACAGCTCGGTGTTGATGCCGGGCAACCATGTCGCCACCCCCGACGGCCGGCATGTGTGGGAGTACTCGCCGAAGGGGCAGACCGATCTGGCCGCTCTGGTGAAATCTGCCGCGGCACAGGTTCTTCCGGACGCCAAGCTGACCGCATCGGAGCAGCGCGCGGTGCCCGGAGACGGGGCCCGCCTGGTCACCACGCTGACCCGCCATCCCGGTGGCGCTTCGGTGCAGGTGCACGCGCGGATCGACGAGTCCTTCACGTTGGTGTACGACGCCGTGGTCACCCGCGGCGGAGCGGTGTCGGCGTTGCCGTCCGCGGTCGCGACCGGTGTCGCTGTCAGCACGCCGGCCGCGGCGGCGCCCGCGCCGGAGGACGACGATGATGCAGAGATCCTCCAGGACAACCTGACCGCAGGCGCCGGCCTGGCTGCCGGTTTCGCCAAGTGGTCGGTGGATTCGGGTGAGACGGTGCACGACCGGCTCGCGACGATCGTCGGCAGCGCCATGGGCTACGAGCCCGAGGACCTGCCGTGGGAGGTCCCGCTGATCGAACTCGGACTCGATTCGCTGATGGCGGTGCGGATCAAGAACCGCGTCGAGTACGACTTCGACCTGCCGCCGATCCAGTTGACCGCGGTACGGGACGCCAACCTCTACGCCGTCGAGAAGCTCGTCGAGTACGCGGTCGAGCACCGCGACGAGGTCGAAGATCTGGCCGAGGCGCAGAAGGGCAAGACCGCCGAGGAGATCGCCGCCCAGCAGGCCGAGATGATGGGCGGCGCCAGCACGGTCGCCGAACTCGAAGCCAAGCTCGCCGAGGCGGGTCACCCGATCGCGACCGAGGCCGAGCCGCAGGCCGAACCGAATATCCCACCGCCGCCGACTGATCCGTCCGGCCCGTCCCGGGTGAGCGAAGCGACGGGAGAGGTGAAGTCCGCCGCTGCCGCAGCGGCTGCAAAGGTCTTGACCCAGGAGGCTGTCACCGAAGCGCTCGGCGCCGACGTGCCGCCACGGGACGCCGCCGAGCGCGTGACGTTTGCGACGTGGGCGATCGTCACCGGCAAGTCGCCGGGCGGCATCTTCAACGAACTGCCCGCCGTCAACGACGAGACCGTGACCAAGCTGGCCGATCGGCTCTCCGAGCGGGCTGAAGGCACGATCAGTGTCGATGAGGTGAAGTCCGCCAAGACGATTGAGGCACTGGCCACGATCGTTCGGGCCCAGCTCGAAGAGGGTGTGGTCGACGGGTTCGTCCGTACCTTGCGTGCGCCGAAGGAAGGGACCAAGCACACTCCGGTGTTCGTGTTCCACCCGGCGGGCGGGTCGACGGTGGTCTACGAGCCGTTGCTCAAGCGACTGCCCGCTGACACCCCGGTATACGGACTGGAACGCGTCGAGGGCTCCATCGAGGAGCGCGCGGCCGAGTACGTGCCCAAGCTGATGGAGATCGGCGGCAAGGGCCCCTACATCCTCACCGGCTGGTCGCTGGGCGGGGCGCTGGCCTACGCCTGCGCGGTCGGCCTCAAGCGCAACGGCTGCGACGTCCGCTTCGTCGGACTGATCGACACGGTGCGCGCCGGCGAGGAGGTGCCGCAGACCAAGGAGGAGATCCGGGCCCGCTGGGACCGCTACGCGGTGTTCGCCTCGCGGACCTTCAATGTCGAGATCCCCGAAATCCCTTACGAACAGCTCGAACAACTCGACGACGAAGGTCAGGTGCGGTTCGTCCTGGACGCCGTCAAAGAGGCCGGGGTCGACATCCCCGGCGGCATCATCGAGCATCAGCGGACGTCCTACCTGGACAACCGGGCCCTGGACACCGCCAACATCGAGCCCTACGACGGACACGTCACGCTCTACATGGCGGACCGCTATCACGACGACGCGATCATGTTCGAACCGCGCTACGCCGTCCGCCAGCCTGACGGCGGCTGGGGCGAATTCGTTGACGACCTGGAGATCGTGCCCATCGGGGGCGAGCACATCCAGGCGATCGACGAGCCGTACATCGCCAAGGTCGGGGCGCATATGAGCGAAGCGATCAACCGTATCGACGCCGAGGAGAAGCAGGACTAGTGACCACTGAGAGCTCTCCCACCCACCACCCGGTAACCACCGCCGAAAAGCTCGCCGAACTCCGCGAAAAGCTGGAGCTCGCCAAGGAACCGGGCGGTGAGGCGGTCGCCGCAAAGCGCGACAAACGCGGAATCCCCAGTCCCCGGGCGCGAATCCATGCGCTGCTGGATCCGGGCAGCTTCCTCGAGATCGGCGCATTGGCCCGTACCCCGGGCGATCCGAACGCGTTGTACGGCGACGGTGTGGTCACCGGGCACGGCACCATCAACGGTCGTCCGGTCGGTGTGTTCAGTCACGACTACACCGTGTTCGGCGGCTCGGTGGGAGAGATGTTCGGCCGCAAGGTTTCCCGCCTGATGGAGTGGGTGGCGATGGTCGGCTGCCCGATCATCGGTATCAACGACTCCGGTGGCGCGCGCATCCAGGACCTGGCCACGTCGTTGGCCTGGTACGCCGAGCTCGGCCGTCGCCATGAGCTGCTCAGCGGCCTGGTTCCGCAGATCTCGATCATCCTGGGTAAGTGCGCCGGCGGCGCGGTCTACTCGCCGATCCAGACCGACCTCATCGTGGCCGTGCGTGACCAGGGCTACATGTTCGTCACCGGCCCGGACGTCATCAAGGACGTCACCGGTGAGGACGTCACGCTCGACGAGCTCGGTGGCGCCGACGCCCAGGCCAAGTACGGCAACATCCATCAGGTCGTCGACAGCGAGAAGGACGCCTTCACCTACGTCCGCGACTACCTGCAGTTCTTGCCCGCCAACACGTTTGACGATGCCCCGGTGATCAATCCCGGCCTGGAGCCGGAGATCACTCCGCACGATCTGGAACTCGACAGCCTCGTGCCGGACGCGGACAACACCGCCTACGACATGCACGAGATCCTGCTGCGGATCTTCGACGACGGTGACTTCCTCGAGGTCGCCGCGCAAGCCGGCCAGGCCATCATCACCGGCTTCGCCCGCGTCGACGGCCGCCCCGTCGGGGTGATCGCCAACCAGCCGATGCACATGTCCGGCGCCATCGACAACGAGGCGTCCGACAAGGCCGCCCGGTTCGTGCGGTTCTGCGACGCGTTCAACACGCCCCTGGTCTTCGTCGTCGACACCCCCGGCTTCCTGCCCGGTGTCGAGCAGGAGAAGAACGGCATCATCAAGCGCGGCGGTCGGTTCCTCTACTCCGTCGTGGAGGCCGACGTGCCGAAGGTGACCATCACCATCCGCAAGTCCTACGGCGGCGCGTATGCGGTGATGGGTTCCAAGCAGCTGACGGCTGACTTCAACTTCCTGTGGCCGACGGCGCGCATCGCCGTGATCGGCGCCGAAGGTGCGGCCCAGCTGATCGTGAAGCGGTTCCCCGACCCCAAGGCCCCCGAAGTGCAGGAGATCAGGCGCCAGTTCATCGAGGGGTACAACCGGGACATGGCGACCCCGTACGTGGCTGCCGAGCGCGGCTACGTCGACGCGGTGATCGAGCCGCACCAGACTCGCCTGCAGCTGCGTGGCGCCATGCGGATTCTGCGCGACAAGCAGATCCTCCGCGTGCAGCGCAAGCATGGTCTGATCCCGATCTAACCCGCCGTCGGGGTTATCCCCAGGGTTTACTCACACCTGTGTAATTCGCCCCGGCCGACACCGGCTGATGGCAAAGTTGACGAAACGTCGGTGATCGTGAGCCCGGCCGACTTACCGTGGGTCGGTGACCACCGAGAAGATCGAGCTGGCCGCCATCGGCCAAGACGGCCGCCACCTCTACACCTGCCCGTTGTGTGAGGCCATGTGCGGCTTGGAGATTCAGGTCTCCGACGGGCGCGTCGACAGCATCCGCGGCAACCAGGACGACGTCTGGAGCCGTGGGCACCTGTGCCCCAAGGGTGCGTCGCTGGGCGCCATCCATGACGACCCCGACCGGATCCGCAAGCCGATGGTCAAGGTCGACGGACAGTGGCAGGAGGTCAGCTGGGAGGCCGCCTTCCGGCGCTGCACCGAACTTCTGGCGCCGGTGATCGCCGAGCACGGCATCAGCGCGGTCACCTGCTATACCGGCAACCCACTGGCGCACTCCTTCTCGCTGGGCCGCTACACCGGCGTCCTGCTTGGCATGTCCGGAATCCCGGTCAGCTACTCACCGGGCACCGTCGATCAGTGGCCGAAGAACCTGTCGTCGCATCTGATGTACGGCAACTGGTGGGGATTCCCGGTTCCCGACATCGAACGCACCGACCTGCTGGTCGTGATGGGCGCGAACCCGGCCGCCTCGCAGGGCTCGCTGCTGGCCGCCCCCGATGTGATGGGCATTCTCGCCGCCATCGACAACGTCATCGTCATCGATCCGGTCCGCACCGCGACCGCGGCGAAGGCCGACGAATGGTTGCCGATCACCCCGGGCACCGACGCCGCCCTGCTTCTGGCCGTCGTGCACACCCTGTTCGACGAGGACCTGGTCCGCCTGGGCCGACTGGCCGACCACATCGACGGTGTCGGCACGCTGCGGGCGGCCGCCGCCGACTGGTCACCGGAGCGGGTGGCCCCGGTGACGGGCATCGACGCGGACCGCATCAAACACCTCGCCCGCCAGTTGGCGGGTACCGAACGCGCCGTCGTGTACGGCCGAATCGGATTGTGCAATCAGGAGTTCGGCAGCCTGGCCAGCTGGCTGGTCGACGTGGTCAACATCCTCACCGGCCACTTCGACACCCCGGGCGGTGCCATGTTCCCCCGGCCCGCGGTGTGGACGGTCACCGCCCAGCCGCAGCCCGGCCTGGAGGGTGGGCTGCCCGAGTTCGGCCGCTGGCAGACCCGGGTGCGCGGCGCCAAGGAGGTGCTCGGTCAGGTGCCGGTGTCGTGTCTGGCCGAGGAGATCGAAACGCCGGGGGAGGGGCAGATCCGCGCCCTGATCACGGTGGCGGGCAATCCGGTGCTGTCCACCCCGCAGGGTCATCGGCTCGACGAGCTGCTGCCGGGCCTCGACGCGATGATCGCGGTTGACTTGTGGCTCAACGAAACCACGCGCCACGCTGATGTGATCCTGCCCGGCTTGTCCCCGCTGGAGCAGCCGCATCACGACGACCTGATCCTGATGTTCGCGATCAACAGCATCGCAAACTATTCCGTACCGGTTTTCGCCCCAGAGGATCCCGACCGCCCGGAGGAGTGGGAGATCCTGGTGCGGCTCACCGGCCTGTGTGCGGGAGTGCCCGCCGAGGAGGTCGACGTCGCCGCGATCGACGACGGCTTCTTCGACTACCTGTGCTTCACCCAGGGACTCGACGGCGCGGAGGTGCGCAGCCACTACACGCAGGGCGGGCCGGAACGCATTCTCGATCTGACCCTGCGCACCGGGCCGTTCGGCGACCGCTACGGCGAGAACCCCGACGGGATCAGCCTGGCGAAACTCAAGGAGCAGCCCAACGGGATCAACTTCGGGCCGATGGTGTCGCAGGTCCCCGAGATCCTCAGCACCACCGACAAGAAGATCCGACTGGCCCCGCAGTATCTGCTCGACGACATCCCGCGGCTGAGTCGCCGTCTCGAGCGTGAACCCGACGAGCTGGTGCTGGTGAGCCGGCGCCACCTGAGGTCGAACAACTCGTGGCTGCACAATGTTTCGGCACTGATGAAGGGCCGCGATCGCTGCACCCTGCTGATGCATCCCGACGACGCCGCCAGCCGCGGGGTCGCCGCCGGGGAGACGGTGTCCGTCCAGTCCTCGGCGGGGCGCATCGAGGTGCCGGTGGAGGTGACCGACGCCATCAAACCCGGAGTCGTCTCGATGCCGCACGGCTGGGGCCACGGGAAGCCCGGCACCCGGATGTCGGTGGCCAACGGGTCACCCGGGGTCAACACAAACATCCTGTCGCCGCCGACATTCCTCGACGAACCGTCGGGCAACGGTGCGCTCAACGGCATCCCGGTGACGGTTGCACCCGCATCATGACCGTCGCATGGGACGGAATTGCCTCTGCGACAAGGTCACTCGGTGTGGCGCTGTCAGTATGGGTCCACAGGTCGCGAACTCCGTAGCACGGCGCGTTGGGCAGGCCCACGGCGGCCGCGGTGGTGGCGATCGACGCGGGCTGTGAATCCGGGTTGGTCATCGCGACCGCGACCGCGCCGCCGACCAGCGGCTTGACCATGATCCGGTGGTCGGCGGCGAGGCGGCGGCCCTGCGCGACGAGCCGGTCCTGGTCGACCGCGATGACGTCGGGATTGGTCAGCAGGTCGCGGGTCTGCCCGGACATGGTGCGAATATCGTTGCCGGCCAACAGTGGTGCGGCCATCATCGCCCACAGTGAGATATGGGTGCGCTGCTCGTCGAGGGTCATGCTCGGGCCGTGCTCACCGGCCAAGGTCTCGGCCATCCCCTGGTGGTCGGCGACAAAGTCGGGCCAGCCGATACCGGCCACCAACATGTCCGGATCGTTGACGTAACCGGGCCGGGTGCGGGCGGCCAGCCGGACATCGGCGTCGAGCTGCTCGGTGACGCCGAGTACCGGGCCGGCCGTGCCGGTCTGGCTGTGCCACAACGGAACCAGGTCGATCGTGGTGCGCGACATGTCGGCGATGTCCGACCAGTCGTGGTCGGACCCGGCGGACGGGTCACCCGAGGTGTTCGGGTTGATGCTGTACAGGATCTGTCTTCCGCTGCGATGCAACGCATCCCGCATCGTGGTGAACGCCCTGATCTGATCCGATCGGTCCGGGTCGGTACTGCACCAGTCGTACTTCAGATAGTCGACACCCCAGCGTGCGAACGTGGCCGCGTCGGCCGATTCGTGGCCCCTGCTCGCATTCGCCTCGCCGAGTCCGCACAGCTCGTAGCCCGGGCTGGCATACAGGCCCAGCAGCATCCCGTGGGCATGGGCGTACTGCGCCACGGCGGGGATACCGCCGGGAAACCGGACCGGATCGGCCCGCAGGTCGCCGGCACCGTCGCGGGTGCCGGCCGCCCAGCCCGCATCGAGATTCACGTAGCGGTATCCGGCGTCGCGCATCCCGGAGGACACCATCGCGTCGACGGTCTCCTCGACGGTCCGCTCGGACAGCGGGATGCCGGAGTTCCACGAGTTCCAGCCCATCGGCGGGGTGAGGGCCACCGGCGGGCCCGGGACCGGCGGGGCTGACTCGCAGGCGGTGAGCAGAACTAGGCAGCCGAGGATCGTCGATAGTCGGCGCATAGCGCAAGAGTAGGAGGCGCTTCACCGAAGTGCGCGTGCGCCCGGGCCATCACCCGGTCGAGCTGCGCCGGATCGGTGATGTCGGCGGCGATCAGGAACAGTCGAGCGCTGCTGTGGCCGTGGCCGATTCGCACCAAACGGGCCGCGTTGCGGTCGACGGCCACCACGCGGTTGCCGGCCGCCAGGAGCGCCCGGGCGAGCCGGTATCCCCGGTCGGTTCCGGCGTCGCGGACCAGAACGAAAGGACTGTCCTTGGTGGGGTTCGCTGGAAAAGCCATGGCCCCACTCAACGGTCCGGACGTGAGCGGCGGCTATGTTGTGCCTGGGAGTTCGCGGTGCGGACGAGCATCCACACGACGGCTCCAGGTTCATAGCCGGCTCAAAGACTTCACAAAGCCTCGACCGGAGTTCGGCTGGCCAGATGAGATGTATGACCGCAACCCTGTCCGTGACCGGCGCACACAGCGCCGCGTCACACCCGTCGGCACCGGGACGCTTCGCACTGTCGACCACAGCCTGGCGCCGAATCGCCCTCGGTGCACTCCTGGTCGCCACCGCCGTCACTTACCTGTGGAACATCACCGTCAACGGGATGGGCAATGGGTTCTATGCCGGTGCAGCCCAGGCGGGTTCGACGAATTGGGAAGCGCTGCTGTTCGGCTCGGTGGATCCGCACAACTTCATCACCGTGGACAAGCCGCCGGTCTCGCAATGGGTGATGGGCCTGTCCGGCCAGATCTTCGGATTCAGCAGCGCGAGCATGCTGGTGCCGGAAGCGCTGATGGCGGTCGGCGCGGTCGGGCTGCTGTACGGCGCGGTGCGCCGGATCGCAGGCACTGGCGCGGGTCTGCTCGCCGGGGCGGCATTCGCGCTGACACCGGTGGTGGCATTGATGTTCCGGTACAACAATCCCGACGCGGTGATGGTGCTGCTGATGATGTTCGGTGCGTACTGCACCGTCCGGGCGCTCGAACGTGCCAGCGTCAAGTGGATGATGTTGGCCGGCGCCGCTTTGGGTTTCGCTTTCTTGGCCAAGATGCTCGAAGGCTTGATGGTCGCGCCGGCGATCGGATTGGTCTATCTGCTCGTCGCGCCGACGTCGGTGCGCCGCCGGCTGCTGCACGTGGCGGCGGCGGCCGGCGCCTGCCTGGTGTCGGCCGGCTGGTTCGTCGCGCTGACGCTGCTGTGGCCGGCGTCGTCGCGGCCGTATCTGGCCGGATCCACCGACAACAACTTCATGAACCTGGTGATCGGGTACAACGGTCTGGCGCGGATCCTCGGCCGCAACCACGCGGTCCCACAGGCTGACTTCGGCCAGCACGGCGGGTTCGGCGGGTTCGGCGGATTCGGCCGGCAAAACCCCGGGCTCACAAGGCTGTTCACCGGTGAGTTCGGCTTCGAGATCGGTTGGCTGCTTCCGGCAGCGCTTCTCGGCCTGGTGTTCGTACTCGCGGTGCGCGCCCGTGCGCCGCGCACCGATCTGGTCCGCGGCGGTGCCGTCTTGTTCGGCGGCTGGTTGCTGGTCGACGGGCTGGTGCTGTCCTACATGAAGGGCATGGTCCACCCGTACTACTGCCTGTCGGTGGTACCCGCGGTGGTCGCGCTGGTCGCCATCGGCGGGCGGGAGATGTGGTCGCTCCGCGACCGGTTGCTCGGTCGATTGGCCTTGGCGGCAACGGTTCTGGTGACCGGCACCTGGAGTTGGTGGCTGCTCGGCCGCAACGCGGACTGGATGCCGGCATTGCGCGGGGCGATCCTCGCGGTGACCGTCATTGCGAGCGTTGCGCTGCTGGTCGGTCTCGCCGCCGACCGCCGCCGGGTGGCCGCGATCGCGCTGGCGTTCGGCGTTCTCGCCGGTGCCGCCGGGTCAGGCGCCTACGCGTTCGCCACCATCGGCCAGTCGCACGACGGCGGCGGGCCGCAGGTCGGCCCCGCGCAAGCCGACCGGGGCCACGGCCGAGCGGGCGGCGACGACGGGGACAACGCCGCACTCGACGACCTCTTGAAGGCCACCGACACCAAGTGGTCGGCGGCGGTGAACGGCTCCTCGGCGGCCGCCGGTTACGAGCTGGCCACCAACACCGCGGTGATGGCGATCGGTGGATTCGGTGGCAGCGATCCGGTGCCGTCGCTGACCCAGTTCCAGGCCGACGTCGCCGATCACCAGATCGGGTACTACATCGCCCCCGGCAACCACGGCGGCCCCGGCCACGGTAACCAGCACGCCGACATCACCGCGTGGGTGGCGGCCAACTTCACGGCCAAGACGGTGGGATCCGACACCGTGTACGACCTCACCTCCGTACACTCCGGCGAATGAGCGATATCGACGTCGAATCGATCCGGACCGCCGGGGCGGCCATCGGCGAGGCCATCAGCGTGTTCATGCTCAACCCGGACACCTTCGAGAAGAGTCTCGCGGCCGGCTATCCGGACCCGTTCGCCGCGTACTTCGCCGGCCGCGGTGGCGTCCTCGGCGACGCCACCGGCACCACGGTCACCGCGGTGTTCGCCGTCTTCGAACCCAACCTCGCGCGGTCGTGTTGGGAGAACGGCGTCGCGGTGCATCCCGCGTCGGAAAGTTGCCGGCTCTACTGGGATCAGCTCGCCGAGTTCGGCAGGACATACCTCGCCGGGGCCGAGGGGCTGGACCGCATCGCCGAGCTGGGTGAGAAGGTCATCGCGGACGCCCCCGAGCCCGGCCTGCCGCTGTATGCGGGCTGGCGGGCCATGCCCCTGGCCGACGACGCCCCTGCCCGGGCCTTGCAGGTGATGATGGTGCTGCGGGAACTGCGTGCCGCCGTGCATTTCAACGCCCTCACGATCTCCGGGCTGAGCCCCGTCGAGGCGCACATCCTCAATCACGGCACGGACTACGCGGCGTTCATGGGGTGGCAGCCCCCGTTCGTCGATGCGGCGGGCAAGAAAGACGTGTACGACCAGGTCGAGGACCTCACCGATCGGCGGATGGCGCAGATCTATGAATCCGCGTTGACGGCGGCGGAGGCCGACGAGCTGGCCCGGTTGAGCGCGGCCGCCCTGGCGGCGTTGAAGGCCAGCGCACCGGCTCCGGTCGGCGCCTGAGCACTACGATTCCCTCGTGTTCTGGGAGCGGCTTCCGCTGATCGGCGACCCGTTGCGGGCGACCCGGCTGGAAGCGACCCGGATCGGTGTCGCGGGGCTGACGAGAATTGTCGAACTCGTGCTGGAGCAGATCGATCTCACCGCGCTGGTCCGCGACAGCGTCGACATCGATGCGATCGTGACCGACGTCGACATCGACGCGATCATCGCGCGGATCGATCTGATCGGGCTGGCAGACCAGATCATCGACGGGGTGGACCTGCCCACGATCATCCGTGAGTCGACCGGGACTGTCACCGCGGAGGTGATGACCGATGTGCGCAGCCAGACGGCACGTGCCGACGACATGATTTCCGGTTTCGTCGACCGGATGCTGGGCCGGGAGCCGGGCACCCAGGAACGTCAGTGACCAACGCCGGCATCGTTTCCCGAGGGCTGGCGGCTCTCGTCGACATGGTGGTCGTCCTCGTCGTGATGGGTGCCCTCTATGTCGGTTTGGCGTTGACGACGTTGATCGTCAACCCGGCGGCGTTCCGGTTCCCCGCCCCCAACCTGATCTTCTCGACCACGGTGACTCTCGCGGTGTCCGTGCTGTACCTGACCGGGGGTTGGACGCTGTCGGGACGCACATTGGGGATGGTCGTGCTGGGAGTCCGGGTGGTGGACCGGCGCGGAAAGCCCATGCGCATTGCTGTCGCCGCGGTGCGAGCGGTGGGCTGCGTGTTGTTCCCGGTCGGGCTGCTGTGGGTTGCCGTCGACCGGCAGCGGCGATCGGCGCAGGACGTCGTGCTGGGCAGCCGGGTCATGTACGACCGTCCCGCCCCCGGCGCTCCTGTTCGGTAATCGTCACCGGTGATGACTAGGATGCCCCAATGCCGTTAGCTGACGGCCAGGTTGTTGCTGGTTACACCATCCTGCGGACACTGGGGGCCGGAGGTATGGGTGAGGTTTACCTCGTCCAGCACCCTCGGCTGCCCCGGCACGACGCGCTGAAGGTGCTCGGTTCGGCGGTCAGCTCCGACGACGAGTACCGCAGGCGGTTCAACCTCGAGGCCGACATGGTGGCCACGCTGTCGAACCGGCATATCGTGACGATCTACGACCGCGGCGAGTTCGACGACAAGCTGTGGATCGCGATGGAGTACATCGACGGCACCGACGCCTCCCGGCTGCTCGCCGAGCGCTACCCGTACGGGATGCCGCCCGCCGAGGTCGTGCGGATCATCACCGGGGTCGCCGAAGCACTCGACTATGCGCACAGCCGCGGACTGCTGCATCGCGACGTCAAACCCGCCAACATCCTGCTGGGTCTGCCCGGCACCGGTGACGAGCGAGTCATGCTCGCGGACTTCGGAATTGCCCGCTGGATGGGTCAGTCGAGTGATCTGACCGGAACGAACATGACCGTCGGAACCGTCGCGTACGCCGCCCCCGAGCAGCTCAAGGGGGAGCTGATCGACGGTCATGCGGATCAATACGCACTGGCGGCGACGGCCTACCACCTGCTGACGGGCATGCCGCCGTTCCAGCACACCAATCCGGCGATCGTGATCAGTCAGCATCTGAGCTCCGATCCGCCCGCCATCGGCGCCAAGCGGCCCGAACTTGCTTGCCTGAGTCCGGTTTTCGCCAAGGCGCTGGCCAAGGATGCCGGTAAGCGCTACACCCGCTGTCTCGACTTCGCGCGGGCGCTGCAGCAAGGTATCGGCACCGCGGAACGCCAGACCGGCGCGACCGACGTGACGAGTTCCGCGCCGGCCTCCGGTGCGGCGCTGAAGGCCGGTGCGGGTCGTCACGCCAAGCCGGAGTCGGGTTCGTCGCGCCGCCGGCTGCTGATCCCCGCGATCCTGGGTGCGGTGGTGATCATTGCCGGTGCGGCCGCGGGCATTTCACTCCTGTTCGGCCACCGCGGTGTGGACACCACGGCGACCGCGCACACTCCGGCGCCACCGCCTGCCGTGTCGAGCCGGATGGATCTGCCCGTCGTGGTGATCGGTGCGAACTGTGCAGTGCTGGGCGCGGCCGCGGTCAGTGAGAAGGGCGCGCCGGCCTACTGCGCGCACGCGAGTGCCGGCACCGGTCCGATCGTGTGGTCGCTGCAGCCCGAGAAGCTGGCGACCGGCGGGTCCAACTAGCGCCGATCGGCCGGCGGCTCCACTCAGCGTCGAGCCACCGGCCAGCCACATCGCACGGCGGTTTACAGCGGGATCCACTGGCCCAGGAACCAGAAGCCCCAGCCCGCCCCGTTACCGGCCGGCATCGGCTGGACCCACTGGCCGTTCCAGTTGAAGGGCTGGTGGTCTTGGCGAGCCTGATCGACGTTGCGGTGCTGCCAGTCGCCCGGCCCGTTGTTCTGGTTGCCTGGGCCGTTGTTGTCGGGGCCGTTGTTCCAGTTGTTATCGTGCCCGTTGTTCCACCCGTTGTTGGGGCCCTGGCAGTTCTGGTTGCCTGGGCCGCCGCACTGGCCGGGATCCGCGCTCGCGGTTCCGATACCGAGCCCGAACAGTCCGGCCGCACCGATGCCGACCGCCGCGGTCGAGGTGTAGACCAATCGTTTGAGATTCATCGTCATATCCGTTTCGTTGCTCTAGTTGCGCTTGCGGTGACGACGTTATGGACCGTGGTTTTGTGCCAGCTGTGACACGAATTGGCGCGCGCTGAGGGAGTCATAACGTATCGAAAACGGTTCGGTATCAGCGGCTTTGCCAGATTTCCAGGCGTTCGCGAGTTTGTTGACAGCCGACTCTACGAACATTCGCTGTTGTGGCGCATGGCTTTTGCGCGCGTCAATAGTTAGACATGTCACCTGTGAACACAGGAATTCGGTCGGTGTGTCTGGTGGCATCCGTTTCAGCGATGGTGGTGCTGGGCGGGGTGGCCTGCGGATCCAAGGGGGCCACGGGTCCGACAACCGTCACCGTCACATCAGCCCCGACCACCACGACGACCTCCGCCGCTCCCGCGACGCACCACCAGTACAACTCCGGCTCAGGCGGCGGAGCTCAACCGCAGCAGACCGTCGTCGAGACCCAGGCGCCGCAGACAGTCACCGCGACTCAAGACCCACAAACAGTGACCAACACCGAAACGGCAACGCAGACCGAGACATCCGTCGCCACGTCGATCGCAACCGCAACCCAGACCGTGACGGTGGCGCCGAACCGACCGTTCGGGCCGAATGGCTTCGGCAACCACAACGGCGGCTAAGTGCGCTCTCTCGGCAGCGTCTCGCCGCGGAAGAAGGCAGGGGCCTTCAGGTTCCACAGAATCATCAGCACCACACCGAACGCCAGGCTGAGCACGCCGACGACGAACGCGGTGCCGATGCCGAAGAGGGAACCGCCCGAACCAGTGCTCGGATCGGCCATCAGGTACGCCTCCACGATGCCCACCGGGATCAGGATCAGCGCACCGATGCCGGGCAGGATCACCTGACCCATCGCCGTGCGCCACGACCGAAAAGCGGTGCGCCAGAAGTACACCACCGAGGAGATCGCCACCACGGAGTAGTACGTCATGATCGCGATGCCCACGCTGTAGACCGAATCCGACACCACGCTGTCGCTGACCACATCCAGCACGCAGTAGATCGCCAGACTGGTCAGGCCGATCACCCAGGTCGCGTACTTGGGCGTCGAACTCGCTTCGCTCACCGAGGCGAACCGGTTCGGCAACGCCTTGTAGGTCGCCATCGACAGCAGCCCGCGAGCCGTCGGCATGACGGTGGACATCGTGGCTGAGAACGCGGACAACCCGACCACCAGCGCCGCCAGCATCGCGCCGCGTTCCCCGATCGACTGGGTGGCCAGTGTGGTGAACACGTCGTCGACGTTGCCCTCGTGAGTCAGGCTCGTGTCGCTGTTCGGGTCGATACCGGCGAACGCCAGCGCCGCGACGGAGAAGATCACGTAGGTGGCAACCGTGATCAGGATCGCGGTGACGCCGCTGCGGCCGGCGTCGGCCGAGGTTCCAGAGGTCTCCTCGGACATGGCCAGCGAGGCGTCGAAGCCCCAGAAGATGAAGATGGCCACCAGGAAGCCGCCCAGTAGACCGCTGAAGTCGTGAATTGCAAACGGGTTGAACCACTCCCATGAGAACGACTCAGCGCTGGGGCTCTGCTCACCGCGGAATACCGGGATGATCATGATGATCGCGAACAGCAGCAGCCCGCCGTACTGGATGATCGTCAGGATCAGGGTGGTTCTGGAGGATTCCTCGGCACCGCGGGCAACCAGCCACGTCGTCAGCAGGATGAACGCGGTGGCGACGACGATGTCGAACCACACCGGGGACGAGTCCATGCCCACCAACACCGCGGCGGCGTTGGTCAGGATCCCGGCGGCGCCGACGCCGGCCAGGATGGACGACAGCACCAGCGCGAAGCCGCCCATCCAGCCGATGTGGGGTGCGATCGCCTTGGAGCCCCAGGTGAACACGGTTCCGGCATCCGGGGCCGCGTCGGTGAGGTGCTTGTAGGCCAGTGCGACGAAGTACATCGGGATGACGGCGATGATGAAGACGATGGGGAGCTGATAGCCCGATTCCTCCGCGCCGTGCCCGAGCGCACCGGTCAGCGAATAGGCCGGGGCGGTGGCCGCCAGGCCGATGGCGACCGCCCCCACGAGGGAGACCGACCCCTTCTTGAGGCCCTTGGAACGCAGGCCGTGCATCAACGGATCGACGATTGCTGCGTCTTCGGCCATCAGCGGATTCTGCCACCGCGGATGCCGAACAAGCGCCGTTACGGCGGGATCCGAACCGCCATCGGGTCAGCGCCCGCTGGCTGCCTTGGTGGCCGGCCTGCCGGAGTGGCCGAGGCCGGACCCGGGGCGGTGGGAACGCCGTTGCGGTGCCGCGGCTTTTCGGGGTTCTGATGCCTTGGTGACTTTCCGGTCTGGCCGCGGGCCGGGCCGCGTCGAGCGGTGCGATGTGGTGGCGGACGTGGAGCTGCTGGGCTGAGAGCGCAGGCTGGTCACCCAATTGCGCACGGCCGCAAGCGCACCGGCGATCATGCCGATCGGGATGCCGACAATCGCCCCCACGACGCCGATCACCGGGACGAGCGGGGTGAGCGCGGGGCCCAGCACCGGAATCTTGTTGAGCACGTTGAGCGCTAAGAGTCCGGTGCCGATGTAGCCGAAGATGAGGCCGGCGCCGGCGCCCGCGAACACGCCGCCGGCCACGTCGGGCAGGCTCGGCCTGATACTCGCCGGGTTGGCCGACGCCGCTGCGACCGGGAGCGCGGCGAGCTGAACGACCTCGACGGAGACCTGCGGAATGGCCGCCGCGGTCGGTCCCGGCGGCTCCGCCGTCGTGGCGGCGAACATGACGGTGCCCGCACTGATCGCCGCCACGGCGGCGACCACCGGTCGACTTCTCAAGATGTGGTCCATGACCCTACACTGGCGGCACCGCGCCACAGTGATGTCAGTACCGCGCTACTGCATTTCCGGAGGGCAGGAGCGAAGCGACCCGGGAAAACGCGCTATGGCTTGATCCTGATGGGTCCCGATTTCCACAGGCCGCTGCGCGTTGCCGTGCCCAGGTCGATCTGCGCGGGCTCGGCCGGAACGATCGTCTCGAACTGGCGCAGGGAGCCCCAGTCGCGGCCCCAGTCATGCGACAGATAGGTCGACATGACGTGCGCCCGCAGCAGGAGGTCGGTGATGCCCAGCAGGCCGCCGTTACGGCCGTCCTCCCAGGTGTCGGTGTCCTGCTTCTTGGCGGTGTAATCCGGGGTGATCCGGAACTTCGGCACCTCGGTGACGCCGTTGGCGTGCAGCATCGGCTGCTGGCACGGGAAGGCGAGGCCCACCGCCCAGTCCATCAACACCGGCTGCGTGGAACCGACGAACTCCTGAACCGAACGCAGTTCGGGCACCCGCGGCGGAGTCACGGCCAGCCAGTCGCCCTGTGACAGCGAGCGGTCCTGCGCGACGATGCGCACGGTGGTCGCATCGGCGGGGATCGCCGAGCGGGGGTAGCGCAGGTTGCGCCACGACGGGGCCGGGCCGAGATCGTAGGGGCTGATCCGGCCTGCGGGCACCGGGGCGCCGTCGGGTCCGGGCTTGCCGTACTCCAGCTCGACGGTCTGCCCGTCGGTGAAGCCGTTGAGCACGCTGATTCCCGCGATGGTGCCTGCGGCGGTGACGACGACCAGGGGATGACCATTGTCGTTGGGCGGCAACTGATACCACGCGGAGTTCAGCGTGGCGTCCTGCTGCGGGCCGACGAAGTAGCTGCCTGCCAGCGGAACCCGCGCCGGGTCGAGGCCATAGGGCAACGGCACGGTCGAGCCGTTGACGCCCGGCGTATTCAGCTTGATCGGCTGGTCCCAGTCATAGTCCGTGCCGGGTTGCGGATTCGTCATCCGGATCGACTCGGCCACAATGTGTTCCGGCACGCCGCTGGGCGTGAAGCCGACCGGGTTGGTGCCGCCGAGTGGGCCCAGCGGCCCGTAATCACCCGGCAGCGGGGTGAGGAATCCGGCGTTGGCGTCCGGCTCTACCAAGACGTCGTCGGCCAGCCCACAACCGCCGGAGAACGATCGCAGGTTGGCCCAGGCGTTCGAGTAGGTCGGGTACTGGCGCACCACGCCCGCGGCCATCGAGGCGATGAACACCAGCACCATGAATCCGGCGGCCACCGGGATCGGGGCGGTGGTCACAGCCCGGGCGATGCGGCCCTCACCGTGGTCGCGGGTGCTGAAGTGCAGCCACGTCGTGTAGATCGCCGACACCGCGAACAGCGCGAAAAATATTGTGCTGACCGTGATCCCGGCGATCTTCGGCATGGCGTTGTTGAACGGCGCGCCGTAGCTCGACACATACCACCAGCCGTTGGTGGTGGCGAAGCACAATGCGAGCAGGAAGAACACCGCGGTGACGACGGTCATCCGGTTGCGCGACCAGCGCAGCACCGCCGGTGAGGCCAGCACGGTGGCCAGCGCCGCCATGGCCGCACCGACCGCGGCGAACAGACCGAAGTGATGCACCCACTTGGTGGGGGTGAACATCAGGAAGAACATCGTCGCGAAGATGACGCCCATCAGCCGCCACACCGGTCCGCGGGCCACCCCGGGAACACGCTTGCGGCGCAACATGATGAACATCGACACGAACAACGACAGCGCGGTCATCAGGAACCCGAACCGCCGGGACAGCGAGCCGTCCACCGTCGGCAGGATCAGGTAGTAGTAGCGCAGGTTCTCGGTGTACCAGGCCTGGCTGGGCCCGATGTCGGTGCGAATCCTGGTGGCTTCCAACACCGTCGCCAGGGTCTGGTCGGCGAACACGACGGTCAGGATGATGGTGCCCGCGGCCAGCAGTGGCAGCACCAGCGGCCAGGTGCCCACGATTGCGCGCCTGCGCACCAGGATTCGCAGGATCGGCCGGCCGCCGGCGATCAACGCGGCGACGGCGATCAGGCCGGTGGGCTGGATGCCGAGGGTGAACGCGGCGCTGATGATGGCCAGCGCCGCCGGGGTCAGCCGGCCGGAGATCACCGCACGTTCGATGAGCACGTAGGTGATCAGCGCGCCGGTCGCGATCTGGCCCTCGGGGCGCAGGCCGTTGTTGAACGGCATCCACGCCGCCATCAACACCAGGCCCGCGGCCCACAGTGCGGGCCGGCTGGCGATCACCGCGGGGCCCAGTCGGGGCAGCACCTCGCGGGACAGCAGCAGCCAGCAGACCAGCGCACAGATCAAGTCCGGCAACCGCATCCAGATGCTGGCGTCGCTGACGTGGGTCATCAGCGCCAGCACGTTGTAGAACCAGCCGAACGGGTCTTCGGGACTGCCGAACCAGCGGAAGTAGTTCGACATGTAGCCGGCGTGGTCGGCGACGCGGGCCATCTGCAGGATGTAGCCGTCGTCGGAGGAGTTGGCTCCGATCACGTGCCAGATCAGGAATCCAGCCACCACGGTCACGTCGACCGCGGTGAAGGTGCGCCAGCGCTGCGGAATCCAGGAGTGCATGCGGCGGCCGTCGAGGCGGTCCAGCCGCCACAGGGCCACCAGCGCGATCACGGTGGCCGTCATCGCCAGCAGCATCGCGGCCAGCTTCAACACCGTTGGCGTGGTGGAGAACCGGGTGTCGATCGTCGCCGAGACGGTCAGCCCCGGCGGCGCCGGTCCGACCAGATCGGTGAACACCCCGACGATCGCCGGCCGCAGGTTGGGGTCGGCGAACCCACTGCGCAGGTCCTTGCCGGTGGTCGGATCGTTCAACCCGACGAACGTGGCGAATGTCCCGTCGGTCGTCGAGGTGATCTCGATACGCTGGCACTGCGCGGAGACCGCCCGCGCCCGCGGCACGCTCGCGACCACCACGTTGCGGTCGGTGATGTCGACTCGCTGCGCGTTGACGTTGACGAACAGCGAATTGAGCGCCGCCTCTTTGCCTTTCTGCGGCGCCAGCCCCAGCACCAGGCCGCCGGCGGGCGGCATGGACCGGATCACGTCGCAGGGAACAGTCGCCGTCACCGACACCGGGGCCTGGGAGATCAGCGGGGCGGTGACGTTGGTCAGCTGACCGGCCTGCGGCCAATTCAGCGTCGCGGTGGTCTGTTCCACCGGCAGCAGCGGAGTCAGCACCGACAGTACGAAGCCCACCAGTCCGGCGATCGTGGCCACCCAGCGGGTGATCCGGACGTCACCGGCGGCGTCGCGAGCGTTGGCCGCGAGAGTCTGTGTCATGGCAGTGCCCTGATCGGTCCGCTACGGCTCCAGCCGAATTCCGTCTTGGTGCCCTGCTCGATCACGGCGTTCGGCGCCTGCGACGACGGCACCAGACGGACGTAGCGCTCGATCGCACCCCAGTCGCGGTACCAGTCGTCGCGCAGATACGTCGGGACGGTCGCCGTGGTCAGGAGTCCCTGGATGAACAGGAACGGCCCACCGGCGCGGGCGGATTGCCACATATTGCTCGACACCACCACCTGCTTGAGGTTGGGCAGGATCCGGTACTCCGGCAGTTCGGCGACGCCGAGGTGTTCGGAGAACGGGCGCTGGCACGGGAAATTCGCGGCGGTGGCGATGTCCATCATCACCGGCGTCTGAGAGCCGAGGAACTGCTGAGCGGTCTCCAGAACCGGCACCCGCGGCGGGGTGAAGCCGAACCACTGGTCGGTACTCAGGTTCGGGTCGTCGGCGACGATGCGCGCGACGTTGGCCTCCGGCGGTGCCCACGACAGCGGGAAACGCAGGTTACGCCAAGCCTTTTGGGCGATCACATCGATGGGTTGCACCGAGTTCAGCGCCTGGAAGCTGCCGTCCGGCCGCTGCACACCCCACTGCAGTTTGAGTGACTGCCCGTAGTTGAACTGACCCTCTTCGTCGTAGAACCAGATCGCGCCCGCGGCGGCGACGGTCACCAGCGGCCGGTCCGGAGTGCGTGGCGGCAGCTGGTACCACGCCGAAGTCGCCTTGGCGGCAACGGTGTTCTCGTTGTAGCTGCCCATCACCGGGGTGGTCTTGGGGTCCAGGCCGAATGGCAGGAACACCCGCGAGCCGTTGACGCCGACGGGGCCGTACCCGCCGCCGGTTCCTGCGGCGAAGGCGATGCCCGCATTGGGCTTGTTGGGTGACCCGTCGGAGTTGACGGTGCCGGGGTTGGCGACGAACGGCTCGGCCGGCTCGAGGGTGTCACTGATGCCGTTCGGCGTGAAGCCGACCGGATTGTCCCCGCCGAGCGGCCCGTACTGACCCCACTTCTGGCCCGGAACCGGTTGCAACATACCGGCATTCGGGTCCGCCTCGACCAGAACGTCGTCGGCCATCGCGCAGCTGGCGTCGGACAGGCCCGACTTCAGCGCGGACACGTTGGCGGCGGCGGTGGTGTAGGCCGGATAGCGCTGCACGAAGGCCTTGGTCATCGAGCCGACCTCGAGTAGCACCATGATGATCGCGAAGACCAGCAGCGGAGTCGACGCCAGAGCCCGGTTGCGGCCGGTGTTCTTCACCTCGGTGTGCCCGGCGTAGTCCATCCGGAAGTGCAGCCAGCCGGCGGTGAGGCCGGACAGGATCGCCAGGCCCAGGAACATCGTCGTCACGGGCTGGTGGGCGATCACCGGCTGGCGGTCGAACCAGGGCACGCCGTAGTTGCCCACGTAGAACCAGCCGTTGGTGCCCGAGGTCGCCCACGCCAGCACGAACAGCAGGGCGGTGACGTACAGGGCGAGGTTTCGTCGGTTGTGCAAGCCGACGCGGGCGAAGGCGAACGCGGTGACCGCGCCCAGCGCCCCGGCCAACCCGGCGAACGCACCGAACTGCACGGCCCACTTGGTCGGGGTGAAGTGCAGCAGCAGCAGGCCGATCGCGGTGCTGCCGAGCAGCCGCCACACCGGGCCGCCGGCCACCCCGGGGACGTGGCCGCGGCGCAGCAGCACCGCCAGCATGCCGAACAGGCAGAGCATCATGACCAGGACCGCGAAGCGGCGGGTCAGTGAGCTTTCCGAATTGTCTTCGACGGTCAGGAAGTAGTAGCGCAGGAAGTCCTGGTACCAGGCGATCGTCGGGCCGACGACGTACTTGATCCTGGCTGATTCGGCGACCGCCGCCAGGGTCTGGTCGCGGAAGACGACGACGAAGATGACCGACAGGGAGGCGGCGAGCGCGGCCAGTGGTGCCAGCAGGCCGTCGGTGCCGCGCCGGGCTTTGATCACCCGGGCGACGGCGCGGGCGCCGACGAGCAGCGGCGCGATCGCGATCAGACCCTGCGGGGCGAGCGTCACGCTGAAGACCGCGACGACGATCGCCAACGCAGCCGGAACCAGCCGCCGGGTGGCGATGGCGTTCTCCACCAGGATCCACGCCGCCAATACTCCGAACGCGATCAGCGGTTCGGGTCGCAGCCCGTTGTTGAACGGCAACCACGCGGCCAGGAAGACCGCGCCCGCGGTCCACACCGTGACCCGGTTGAGCGACAACCGCCTGCCCAGCCGGGGCAGCACGCAGCGGCTCAGGATGAGCCAGGTGCCGATGCCGGCGATCGTGGCGGGCAGCCGCATCCACACGCCGGCGGTGCTGATCGCGGCAAGGTGGGCGAGCACCGACTGGTACCAGTCGAAGGGTGCTTCGGTGGCCCCGAAGTAGCGGAAGTAGTTGGCGGTGTAGCCGGCCTCGCCGGACACCCGCGCGATCGTGAGGTTGTAGCCGTCGTCGGAGGAGATGGCGCCGACGACATGCCAGAGCAGCAACCCGCCGATCACCCCGACATCGGCTATCCAGGTCGCAGGGCGCGCCGTGAACACCCGACGCCACGCGCTGCGCACCCGGCGTCCCGAGCGCCGGTCGAGCACGCCCAGTGCGACCACCGACGCCACCACGCAGGCGATGCCGAGCACCATTACCGCGATCTTGAGTGGGCTGGGGCTGGTGATGAACCGGGTATCGATGTCGATGTGGGCGCTCAACCCCGGCTGCGCCGCCACCTTGAGGTCCGTGAAGATGCCGGCGATCTGGGGCTTCTTCTCCGGGGCGAGGGTGCCGGTGGCTCCGGGGATGCCGACGAAATCGGCGCCGACCCCGCCGGGCCCGGCCCAGATCCGCAGTTCACGGCAGCCACCCGCGGCGATGGCCTGGCGGGGGGCCACGGCGGCGACGGTGTCACGGAACGCGACGACGACGGTCGAGGCATTGGCACGCACGAACAACCCGTTGCGGCTGGAGTCGATGCCCGCCGGCGGGATCGTCGAGAAGACCAGGCCACCCTCGGCGGGCAGCGTGGCGATGGCCGTGCAGGGGATCGACACCTCGAGCGACTGCGGTGCGCCCGACACCAGCGGCGCGGTGATATCGCTGACCAGGCCGTCGGGGCCGGGCGCCTGCGGCCACTGGATGCTGGCGGTGGTCTGCGTGACCGGCAGCAGCGGCACGACACCGCACAGCAGCACACCGAGGATTCCGGCTACGACAGCGACGAGCCGGACGATCCGGGTGGAGTCGGCTCTGTCGCTTGGCACGAGGGTCGATGGTAGGCGACGAAGTTATGCCGCTTGGGAAGGCCTGCGGGCGCTTCGGCGAATCGAGAGCCGAATGTTAGGTGGGTCGCAGCGGAGCGGGGCTCCACAGCCCGCTGCGGGTGGCGGTGCCGAGATCCAGACGCGCCGGCTGGGCGTCGGGATAGAACGGGTTGAGCCGCTGCAGGGCGCCCCAGTCGCGGAACCAGTCGTTGCGCAGATAGCTCGGCACCGTGACCGCGCGGTACAGCAGCTCGCTGATGCCGAGCGGGCCGCCGCCGATGTTGTCCATCACCGGCGAGTTGGCTTCGGCGCCGAACCGGTCCGGCAGGATCCGCCACTTCGGCGGTTCGATGACCCCGTACTGGTGGGCGAACGGCCGTTGGCACGGGAAGGCCAGTCCGACAAGCCAATCCAGCAGCACCGGATCCTGTGACCCGACCACGTCCTGCAGGCTGCGCAGCTTGGGGATGCGCGGCGGGGTGATCGCGATCCAGTGCTGGGGTGCGAGGTCGTCATCGGTGGCGACGAGACGGATGTGGGTGGCGTCGCGCGGGATCGCGGCCAGCGGGGCGCGCAGGTTGCGCCACGCCGGTGCGGCGCCGACGTCGCCGAACAGCACGGTGCCGCCGGGCTTACCTTCGGCGGCCTGTAGGTCGGTCGCCCACTGCACCTGGACCTCGTCCTGGTCGAACCGGCCGGCGGCCGCGACGACCAGCAGTGGGGAAGCGGTCCAGTCGGCGGGTAGCCGGTACCACGCCGAGCGCAGCGCAGCGGGTTGTTGCACGCCCGCGCGCCAGCTGCCCATCACCGGCGTGCGGGCCGGGTCCAGGCCGTAGGGCAGCCGGGCGCGGGATCCGTTCACGCCGGCCGCGACGGTGGTGCCGCCCTCGGTGCCGGCCTCGCTGCTGGTGACCAGGCCGTCGCCGTCGACGAAGCTGCCGCCGCCGGGCGGCTCCAGCACCGGGTCCGCCGACACGTCGGCGGGGATTCCGTTGGGAGTGAAGCCCTCCGCCGTCGTCGCGCCGAGCGCGTCGCCCACCGGCACGCCGACGATCGGGGCCAGCGTGCCCGCGTTCGGGTCCTCCTCGACCAGCACATCGTCGGCCAGCCCGCAGTTCGTACCGGTCACCGCCTGCAGGTTGGAGCGGCCGACCGACCACGCCGGCCACTGCTCGGTCATTCCCAGCGTCAGCGACAGCACCTCGAAGACCACCAGCAGCCAGGCCATCGTGGCCAGCGGCGAGCCGATGAAGCGCGACCACCACCGGGTGCGCGCGGGGCCGCCGGTGTCACGGCCGGAGAAGTGGAACCAGGCGGCCACAAGCAGGGCCAGAACCGTCAGGCCGAGCAGTATCGTGGTGAAGCCGAAGTGCCATTCCGGGAACTGGTTCGACCACGGCACACCGAAGTTCGAGACGTACCACCAGCCGTTGACACTGGCGAACGACAGCGCGGTGACGAACAGGACCGCGGCGGCGAAGATCGCCCGGTTTCTTCGTGATCGCAACACATGCGCGGTGACCGCGACCGCGGCCAGCGCACCCAGCGAACCGGCCAGCCCGGCGAACACTCCGAAGTGGTGCGTCCACTTCGTCGGGGTGAACATCATCGCCAGGAACGAGATGATCGTGATCCCGATGATGCGCCGGCTGGGGCCGGCGGCGGTTCCGGGGATGTGGCCGCGACGCAGGATCATCGCCACCGACACCGCCAGCGCGACGAGCAGGGCCAGCACCGCGAACCGCCGCGCCACCGAACCGTCGGGGCTGGCCATGAACAACCGCTCGTAGCGGATGTGTTCGTCGAACCAGCTCAGGCTGGGGCCGACGGCCGACTTGAGCATGTTGGCCTGCACCTCGCCGACCAGGGTCTGGTCGCGGAAGATCAGGATGAGCGTGACGGTCCCGGCGGCCAGGATCGGCGCGAGCAGCGGCAGCAAACCGAACTGCCGGGATCGTCGGTGCAGGATCGTGCGCAACGGACCGATCGCCACCAGCAGCGCGCCGATCGACGCGATACCGGTGGGGCCGGAGAACAACGTCAGCGCCCCGATGACGCAGGCGAACGCGACCGGAAGCAGCCGGCTGGTGGCCACCCCGCGCTCGACCGAGCACCACGTCAGCAGGATGCCCAGCGCGATGATCGGCTCGGGGCGGAGGCCGTTGTTCAGCGGCAGCCAGAACGCCAGGAACATGCCGGCGGCGGTCCAGACCGCGGCCCGGCTGGTCTTGACGGCGTGGCCGAGGCGGGGATCACCTCGCGGCTGATCAGCCACCAGCACACCAAGGCCATTCCGAGGGTCGGCAGTCGCATCCACACACTGGATGCCGAGACGTGTGCCCACAGCGCCAGCAGGTCGTAGTACCAGCCGAACGGCGACTCCGGGGTGCCGAACCAGCGGTAGTAGTTGGCCATGTAGCCGGCGTGCTCGGACACCCGGGCCATGGTCAGGATGTAGCCGTCGTCGGAGGTGTTGGCGCCGACGAAGTGCCACCAGACCAGGACGGCGAGCACCAATCCGTCCAGCGGGCTCACCGACCACCAGCGCGACGGCAGGAAGCGGCGCTGCCGGACACCGTCGGCGCGATCCATCACGTGCAGCGCGCCGAGGGCGACGATCGTCAGCACCACGCCGAGCACCATCGCCGCCATCTTCAGCGCGGTCGGGGCGCTGCTGTACCGGGTGTCGATGGTGGCGTGCACACTCAGCCCGGGGGTGCCGGTCCGGACAGATCGGTGAAGATGCCGACGATCTGGGGCCGGAAGTCGTAGCCGCTGCGCTGACCTTTGAGCGGTTTGCCCGGAGCGTTGCTGTCGGCGCCCTGGGTGAGACCGACGAACTCGGCGGTCACCCGGTCGGCGTGCGCGGTGAACGTCAGCTTCTGACACGCCGGGCTGAGCACCTGGCTCATCGGCGCGACGACGACGGGGGTGTTGCGGACCACGACGACGAGGTCGTTGTTGGCGCGTTGGATCAGCATCCCGCGGTCGACGGCCTTGGGCGCCTGCTTGGGGACCGTCGACAGCAGCACCGTCTTGTCGGGACTGTTCAGCCCGGCGGCCGCGCGACACGGCACGTCGATGGTCAAATCGGTTGCCACGTAGCTGATCAGCGGCGCGGTGACGCTGTTCAGCACCCCATTCTGCGGCCAGTTCAGCTCTGCGGTGGTTTGCTTGACCGGCAGCAGTGGCGTGAGGATCGCCAGCCCGGCGCCCAACAGACCTGCGATGACGGCGACAAGACGCGCGGTCCGGTACTTCGCCCGCGTCTCGTTCACGGAGCTAGATATTAATTGGCGGTCCGGGACGGCCATCGCTACGGATTCCGGATGGCCACGACGAAGGGCCCGATCGTCTTGACGGTGAAGTGCGGTCCGCTGAACAGGCTGACGTCGAAGTCGACGGTGTAGCGCCGCACATTGGGCTGGTTGGGGTAGACGTCCTGCGCCAGCCGCAGGGTGTAGGTGTCGTTGGCGCCGCGGCGCATCAGGAACACCGTCGGCGGCTGCCACGGCAGGGTGTCGAGCGCATGGGCCAGCTGGTCGGCGTTCTTCAACTCAGCCCACGATTCGATGGCCGCCGCCCGCTTGTCGAACTCGGCGAGCGGGTTGGCGTAGTGCGACGTCAGCCCCTGGAACCCGTAGTACGGGTAGTAGGACAGGAAGCTGTAGTCGGCGGTCAGCACGACGGTCTCCTGGCGGGGCCGGCCGGTGATTTTTCCGATGGCGGCGTCGACTTCGGCGTAGTACTTCTCGGCCCCGGGTGGTCGGCGGTCGCCGCGTTGCCCGTAGCCGTCGGTGTCGGTGTAGGCGACAGTCAGGTCGGGGCGCAGTACGTCGGGGATGTCCTGGCTGAAGCCGACGGCCCCGATCAGCCCGATGGCCGCGGCGGCTCCGATGACCTTGCGGTTGGTCCGCGCGGCGATCGCCAGTGTCACGTCGATGAACCCGAACACCCCGGCCGCCGACAGCAGGACGGTCAGGGTGGGCTGCAACCGGAACGACAGCAAGGTGGTGCCGAGCAGTGTGGTCAGCATCGACAGCATTGACCAGCCGTAGACGGTCAGCACGCCGATGCCGAGTGCGGCCGCTCTGGTGGACGAGCGGGCCCGCCAGACCAGCCACAGGGTGCCGAGCATGCACAGCGCGCCCAGCAGCGAGAACTGCAGCATCGGGAAGGTGAGCACCGCCCCGTCGGCGGGCAGGTAGTGCTGGGCGCTGCCGGTGTCGCTGAGTGGGTGCCGGACGGCTTGCAGCAGGAACGGCAGCCAGGTGATCGCGGCGATGGCCAGCGCGATGACGCCGGCGACCACGAGCCGCAGCAGGGGTTCGGCGTTGCGCCGCGCGATCGCCACGATCAGGCCCATCACCACGACCGTGAAAGCGGTGTAGCCGACGAGCAAGGTGTAGAAGGTGGCCGACACGCCGAGGAACACCCCGACGCCGACGACGGCGGCCCAGCCCCCGGCCCTCGGTCCGGCGGGCAGGAGCGAAGCGACCCGGGAATGGGTGGAGGCGCGCAGTCCCGACCACGCGAGCACCAGGACCGGCGGGATGAGGACGGTGATGATCGCGGCGTAGGGCTCGGGCGAGCTGTAGGCCAAGGTCACCGCGGTGGTGGCGACGGTGACGATCAGTGCGTACTCGAACCGAATCATGGCCGACCACAACGTCATCGCGAGCACGACGGCGATCGCGATCGAGACGATGGCCCAGGGCTTCAGCATCTCCCAGCCCGGAGTACCGGTCAGTGCGGCGACGCGGCCACCCAGCCAGAACCAGCCAGGCGGATAGAAGGGCGGCAGACCGATGTAGGTCATGTCGTGCAGCGCCGGGCTCTGCGTGAGCCGGGTCAGGTACTCGGTGCGGAACTGTTGGTCGACGGAGATGCCGAACAGATAGAGGCGGGTCGCGCCGAGCGGCATGCCGAGGGTGACCACCGTGAACGCTGCCAGGAACACTGCCGCGGCGATGCGGGCAGCCCACTGATGTCCTCTACGCCAGACGAATCCGGTACCAAGTAGCAGGACCAGGCACCCCACCTGCCCGACGGTGGTCAGCGCGTGCAGTTGGTTCGACGAAGGGAAGGCCGGCCACTGCACCCGGGAGATCGCGATCAGCGCGATGGTCGAAACGGCCACGGCTGCAACGACTGCCGCAGCCATCTGGCCCACGGTGGCCAGCACGCCCTTGGACACCGGGCGGCCTGCTAGATCGGCAGCTTGCGGAAAATGGGGCGCGGGATGTGCCGGATCACGGACATCAGCACACGCACCTGCCCGGGCGCCCAGACCAGGGTCTTGCCCTTGGCCGCGGAGGTGACGGCCAGTTCGGCGACATCTTCGGCGTTCACCGTGAACGGTGCTTCCTTGGCGCCGGTGGCCTTCCAGTGCTCCAGCGTCGTGGTGGTGCGCACCTGGCCGGGGCGGATGACGAGGACGTGAACCCCGTACTCTTGCAAGGCCTCTCCGAGGCCAAGGTAGAAGCCGTCCAGGCCGGCCTTGGTGGAGCCGTAGACGAAGTTGTTGCGGCGCACCCGTTCCCCGGCCACCGAGGACATCGCGATGATCTGGCCGAAGCCCTGGGCGCGCATCTTGTCACCGATCAGCACCCCTACCGAGACCGCCGCGGTGTAGTTGATCTGGGCGCTCAGGACCGCCTTCGACTGGTTCTGCCAGAGCTCCTCGGCATCACCGAGGATGCCGAACGCGACGATCGCCACGTCGACATCGCCCTTGGCCCAGGCCTTTTCGATGACATCCGGGTGGCTCTTGGTGTCCAGAGCGTCGAAGTCGAGGTACTCGACCGAGCTGGCGCCTGCGGCTTCCAGCTGGGCGATGGCGGCGTCACGCTTGGGGGCGTTCGGCAGATCGGCCAGGATGATCCGGGCCTTGGCGTTGCGCAGGTAGCGCGTGCAGATGGCGAGGCCGATTTCGGAGGTTCCGCCCAGCAGCAGGATGGTTTGCGGATTGCCAGTGGCGTCGATCATGTCTGTGGGGGATGCCTTTCTACAGCAGTTCGAGTCGGCGGGCCATGTCGGAGGCGAACACGCCGTCCGGATCGGCCTTGCGGCGCAGTGCAATCCACTCGTCGATCCGCGGATACATGCGATGGAACTTTTCGGCGCTCACCCGTGAGTCCTTGGCGGTGTAGACGCGTCCCCCGAATTTCATGACTCGATCGTCGAGCTCGTTGAGGAATCCGTTGACACCGGGATTGTTCGGGAAGTCCATGGCCACGTTCCAGCCGGCCATCGGGAAGCTCAGTGGCGCCGGATTGCCGGGGCCGAAGAGCTTGAAAACATTCAGTGCCGAATAGTGGCCCTGGGTTTGGATCCACCGGATGATGTCCTTGAATTCGTCCAGCGCGTCCGGCGGCACCAGGAACTGGTGCTGCGCGAAACCGGCTGGGCCGTAGGCATATTGCCATCCGGTGGTGATGTCCAGCATGTGGTAGAACTGCGTCAGATTGACGATCTTGTTCTGGTAGTTGCCGCTGACCCGGTAGAACGCCTCGCCGACAAGACTCAGTGAGAGCTTGTTCATCACGCTGACCGGGAACAGGTTCGGCACCGCAGGCAGTTTGGGTGCGGTGAACTGCAGCGGGTTCTTCGCCAGTTTCTCCGGCAGTTGGTCCAGCCGTGCAAGGCTGCCCCGGCTGACCGCGGCTCGCCCCAGCTTCGGCGGCGGGTTGATCAGATCGAACCAGGCACTCGAGTAGGTGTAGTTGGCTTCACTGCCGTCCTGGTGGACCGCCACCGTCTCGTCGAGATCAGCGGTGGCGATGCCGTCGGCGATGAAGTATGCGGTCTCGGTGCGGGTCATCGCGATGCGTGCCCGAATCACGATGCCCGTCAAGCCATTTCCGCCGACCGTGGCCCAGAACAGCGCGCTGTCGGGGCCGTCCGGGCTCAGAGTGTGAACCTCGCCGTCGGCCATCAGCAGGTCCAGGGACAGCACGTGGTTGCCGAAACTGCCTGCGCTGTGGTGATTTTTACCGTGGATGTCAGATCCGATGGCGCCGCCCACGGTGACCTGACGGGTGCCCGGCAGGACCGGCACCCACAGACCGAACGGTAGCGCGGCCTTCATCAGCTGATCCAGGCTCACCCCGGCGTCCACGTCGGCCACCGCGGTGTCGGCGGACAGCGAGTGGATCCGATTCAGCCGGGTCATGTCGACGATGATTCCGCCGCCGTTGCAGGCCTGGTCTCCATACGAGCGGCCCAGGCCGCGTGCCACGATGCCGCGACGCAGATAGGACGGGCTGGCGGAATCGGCATCGGCGACCTGCCGCACGGCGTCGGCGATCACCTCCACGTCGGGAGTGGAGAGCACCTGTGCCACGCTCGGCGCGGTTCGGCCGAATCCGGTCAGGGAACGCGGCGTGAGGGGAAGTGCGGTAGCCATATCAGTGCCAAAGGTTACCCGGCCCCACTACTTCAACCGGAATATCACTGCTCGCTGGACCACGAAGTTGATGACCGTGGCCGTGCCCTGCGCGATGACGAAGGCCACCGGTACCTGCCAGGAATGGCCGGCGAACTTCAAATAGAACAGGTAGTTGATGCCGACCTGTACCGCATAAGTGAGGGCGTACAGGACGACCACGGCGATGAAGCGGGCGGTGCTCGGCGGCGCCTGGAAGGTCCACCGGCGGTTGATCAGGTAGGCCGTGGTCGTGCCGGCGATGAAGCTCAGCGTCTTGGCCACGTTGACCTGCAGACCGAGCTTGAGGAACAGCACGTAGAGCCCGAAGTCGACGATGGCCGACAGCCCGCCGGTGACGATGAAGCGCACCATCTGGGTCTTGAGGCTCAGGGACGCCGTCGGGGCTGATTCGGCCACGCCGGAAGCTTACTGATTTACCTGGGTCGCTTCCCTGTCGGTGGGCGGTGCACCATGGTGGTGTGCAGGATCTGGTTGAGGCGTGGGCGGCACTGCTGTCCCGGTATACCGACGACCCGGCCGTGGCCGAGGTGGGCCGCGACCTGGTGGCTTCCTGGTCCGAAGCGCACCGCCGCTATCACTCCGTCGAGCACCTGCGGGACATCCTCCGCCACGTCGAGGAGCTGGCCGAATTCGCCGACGACCCGGACGCGGTGCGGCTCGCGGCCTGGTATCACGACGCGGTTTACGCCGGACTTCCCGACGACGAGGAACGCAGCGCCCAGCTCGCCGAGCAGGACCTCTCCCGCCTGGGCGTGCAGCCGCAGCTGGTCGACGAGGTGGCCCGCCTGATTCGGCTGACCATCACGCACGATCCGGCGCCGGGCGACCACAACGGGGAGGTGCTCTCCGATGCCGACCTGGCGGCGCTGGCCGAGCCGAGGGACCGCTACGAGCGCAATACCGCGGCGATTCAGGCCGAGTACAGCCACGTCCCCAGCGAGGTGTTCCGTCGGGGCCGGGTACAGGTTCTGGTGGCGCTGCTGGGCGGGCCCGGTGTCTACCGCACCGAGTACGCCCGCCGCGAGTGGGAGTCGTTGGCTCAGGGCAACCTGCGGGCCGAACTGGCGACCCTGACGGGCTGAGCCGGTGTCATCGGCACTGGTAGTGACGCCTGACCTTCACCGAAGGCCGTTCGACCCTATGGCCGTGGGCGGTTCGCGGCGGAAGATCTGCCCATGACAGTCGAACAGGATCCGATCGTGGTACTCAGCGACCACGAGAGTTGGGATCGCCTGAAGAGCGCTGCGCTGGGGCGCCTGGTTACGCAGATCGGCGATCAGCTGGAGATCTTCCCGGTCAACTTCGTGACGCAGAACCACACGATCCTCTTCCGGACCGCCGAGGGCACCAAGCTCTTCAGCACGGTGATGAACGACAAGGTGCTCTTCGAAGTCGACGACCACACCGCCTCGGAGGGCTGGAGCGTCATCATCCGCGGTACCGCGCGCGTGCTCACGGCGGCCGATGACATCCACGAGGCCGAGAACGCGCAGCTGCTGCCGTGGGTTGCGACCGAAAAGCTGCGGTTCGTGCGCATCACCCCAAGCGAGGTGTCCGGCAGGCGTTTCGTCTTCGGGCCGGAGCCCGACCGAGGGTCGTACCCCGGCTAGGCGTCTACACCCAGTACGGAACCCGCGCCCGGTACTGCCGCAAGGCGAACGCCGCGAGCAGCCAGCCGAGCAGCGTCAGTCCGATCACGACTGCCCAATGCCGCCAGTGTTGATCGGCGCCCAGCAGCGGGGCGCGCAGGATGTCGAGGTAGTGCAGCAGCGGGTTGAGTTCGATGATCTTGGCCCAGCGGCCGGCGCCCTGCTGCTGCAAGGTGTTGTCGTTCCAGATGATCGGCGTCATGAAGAACAGCAGCTGCACGATCGAGAACAGCAGCGGGCCGATGTCGCGGTAGCGGGTGGCCAGGATGCCGAAGCAGAACGACACCCACACGCAGTTCAGCATGATCAACAGCAGCGCCGGGATCGCCGACAAATCCGCCCAGGACCACGGTTTCGGGAAGATCATCGCGATCACCACGTAGATCACGATGTTGTGCCCGAACAGGATCATCTGCCGCCACACCAGCCGGTAGACGTGCACGCTCAACGGTGTCGGCAGCTGTTTGATCAACCCTTCGTTGGCGATGAACACGTCGGCGCCCTCGAGGATCGCGGCGTTGATCATGTTCCAGATGATCAGGCCGAGCGTCACATACGGCAGGTGCTCGGACAGCTTGAGGTGGAACAGCTGTGAGTAGAGCCCGCCCATCGCGACCGCGGTGGTGCCGGTCGCGATCGTGATCCAGAACGGGCCGAGCACCGAGCGGCGGTACTTCTGCTTGATGTCCTGCCAGCCGAGGTGCAGCCACAGTTCGCGCTTGCGGTACCCGTCGACCAGGTCGCCCCACGCGCGGGTGAAGGTCTTCGACTGCGCGGCGGCGTCGACGATCGTCATCTGGTGAACCTTTCCTGCCTACCCAAGCGCCGCAACCGAACCCATTCGGCGAAGCCTTTCGGGTCGCGGCGCTGGACCAAGAAGAACCATCCGAATCGCACCCACTCCTGCGGCACCAGCTTGCGCATACCGCGCTGTGCCTGCAGGTAGCCGCGGTTGCGATAGGTGAAGAACCGCTTGGTCGGGTCGTCCGGATATTGGGTGTGCATCTTCCCGCCGAGGATCGGCTTGAACTCGTCGCTGCCCTGCGGGTGCAGATAGGTGGCCTTCAGGCAGGTCCCGAACGGCAGACCGGACAGCACGAGCCTGCGGTGCATGTCGACCTCGTCGCCGCGGATGAACAGCCGAATGTCCGGTATGCCAACAGCTTCCAGCGTCTGCGCCCGGAACAGCGCCCCGTTGAACAGTGACGCTATGCCCGGCAGCAGGTCGTCATCGCCCGATTCCGAGCCCAATTCCGAGACATGCCGCCGCCACACCAGGCCGCGCCGCAGCGGGAAGGCGAGCCGGTCCGGGTTGTCGAGATCGCAGACCATCGGCGACACCTCGGCCAAACCGTGGCGCTGTGCGCAGGCCAGCAAGGTGGCCAGCACGCTGCCGTCCATCGGCCGCCCGTCGTCATCGGCCAGCCACACCCAGTCCGCACCCAACGACAGCGCGTGCAGCATGCCGAACGCGAATCCCCCTGCGCCACCGAGGTTTCGGCGGGATCCCAGATAGGTGGTCGGCACGGGCTGTCCGGCGACGAGGTCACGCACCCGTTCGTCGTTGTCGTTGTCGACGACGATCAGGTGGTCGACCATGCGGGTCTGGGTGGTCAATACACCGAGCGATTTGGCGAGTTCGTCGAGGCGGCGGTGAGTGACGACGACGGCGCACACCAGGTCGGTCACGGGGTGGCGACCCCGTCGGACCAATCGGACTTGTGCTCCACCAACACTTCCCGCACATGCCGGGCCGCGTCCTCGCCCTCGTAAGCCCGCACGACGTCTTCGATGCCGCCGGACATCTTGATGGTGCCGTGGTCGATCCACATCGCGGTCTTGCACAGCCGCGCCAGGAACTCGTTGGAATGGCTGGCGAACACCAGGATTCCGGAACGCTCGACCAGCTTCTGCAGCCGGGTCTGCGCCTTCTTCAGGAAGTCCGCGTCCACCGCGCCGATGCCTTCGTCGAGCAGCAGGATCTCGGGATCGATGCTGGTGACCACGCCCATGGCCAGTCGCACCCGCATGCCGGTGGAGTAGGTACGCAGGGGCATCGACAGGTATTCACCGAGTTCGGTGAAGTCGGCGATCTCGTCGACCTTGGCCATCATCTGCTTGCGGGTCTGCCCGAGAAACAGCCCGCGGATGATGATGTTCTCGAAGCCCGAGATCTCCGGATCCATCCCGACGCCGAGGTCGAACACCGGCGCTACCCGGCCGCGGACCGTGGCCGACCCGCGAGTCGGTTCGTAGATCCCGGACAGCAACCGCAGCAGCGTGGATTTGCCCGCGCCGTTGTGGCCGACGAGGCCGATGCGGTCGCCCATCTTCAGCGACAGCGTGATGTCTCGCAGGGCTTCGATCACGACGACGTTCTCGGTGTTGCGCCCGATCGCGCCGCCGGCGGCGCCGAGGAAGGTCTTCTTCAGCGACCGCGTCTTGGCGTCGAAGATCGGAAACTCAACCCAGGCGTCGCGGGTTTCGATGTAGGGGTCGTCGGCAGGCACCGGGGTCTCGGCTAGAGGTACTGCCCGGTGCCGTGACCGGGGGCTCCGGGAGGGCCGGGCTGTCCGATGCCGGGCGGCAACGCACCCTGGCCGCGCATGTGCTCCAGCTGCGCGCGCGCCGCCATCTGCTGGGCGAACAGTGCGGTCTGGATTCCGTGGAACAGGCCTTCGAGCCAGCCGACCAGCTGCGCTTGCGCGATCCGCAGCTCGGCGTCGGACGGGATGCTGTCCTCGGTGAACGGCAGGGCCAGCCGCTCGAGCTCGTCGCGCAGCTCGGGGGCCAGGCCGTCTTCGAGCTCGCGTATCGAGGTCGCGTGGATTTCACGCAGCCGGGTACGGCTGGCGTCATCCAGCGGTGCGGCGCGCACCTCTTCGAGCAGCTGCTTGATCATCGTGCCGATGCGCATCACCTTGGCCGGCTGTTCCACCAGGTCGGTCACGGAGCGGCCGTCGGCGTCGCCCTCGTCGGCACCGGTGATGATCTCGATGTTGTCGTCGTCTGTGTTCGTCGTCATGGAGTGAGCATTCCCTCGTCGCCCATTGTTACCGGGTGTCCTGCGGTGCGGATCCGCGCCATTCGTAGATGCGGGCCTCGCCGTTGTCGTAGATCTTCGCCCACGACTTGGACTTGTCTAGTGACACTAGTCCGTCGGGCATGACGAACCCGCGAACCACCGGTGCGCTCGTCAACACGTAGCGGATGTTCAGTGCCTTCACCGCCTCGGCGATCCGCGGATCGTGGTCGGCGTCGTCGGCGTAGGCCCAGAAGATGAACCGGTGGTAGCCCGGCCCCTGCTGCACCGGGTAGTCGTAATGCGTCCACAGCGGGTGCAGGCCGGCCACCGCGTACATCCAGGCGGTGCCGTCGACGTTCGCGTCGCCGATCACGGTGTCCCGTGCTCCGGGCAGGGTCGCCAGGTAGGCCATCGCCTGCAGATCCTTGTCGTCGATGATCACCCGGTCGTACTTATCGCCCATCAGGTATCGGTGCCGCGGGAAGTAATGCCAGGCCAGCCCGATGCTGACGGCCACCAGCAGCACCGCGGTGGCGCCGATCCAGAACCCGCGGTCGGGTTCCCGGGCGGCGGCCCACCGTCGGGTCAACCGGCGGGCGCCGGCCACCAGTACCAACGCCAGCGAGTAGAGCGCGATCCCGGCCATTGGCGTCAACAGCAGCGTCACCACCGCGGACAGCCGTCGGGGGTCGCTGTAGAACAGATCGCTGTACTTGCCGATGATCGTGCCGAGCGGGCCGCCGAAGGGCGCGCCGGAATGCACGATCGACACGATCAGCACCAGCCAGACCGCCGCAGGCCACCAGATCCGCTTGGTCAGCAGCAGGACGAAGCCGGCTCCGGCCAGCGCGACGATGACGTTCTGGATCGGGAAGTCGTTCAGGTGCCGGGTGTGCTGGACGATCGCATTGAACAGCGTGCGTTTGCGGCCCTGATGGGTCAGGAATGCGTGCCCGGCGATGACTTCGGCCTGCTGCAGCACGCCGAGGAACTGAGGCAGCAGCACCGCGAGGGTGGGCACGGCGATGACCACCAGGGTGATGAAGTCGCGCGCCCGGCCCAGCGCGGGCCGCCACAACGCGTCCAGCAGCCACCACGCCACCACGAAGGTGACCACCACGACGCCGCCGGTGATGTGCACGGAGAAGACGCCGACCAGCGCGATCACCGCCATCGGGATGCGGTCGCGGTTGCGCAGGGACGACGCGATCAGCACGAACGCCGGGATGGCGAGGCCGTAGGCCGCCATGTTCGGCATCGAGGCGGTGTCGAACTCCACATAGGGCACCGAGGTGAACGACGCGGACAGTGCGGCCGCGGTGGCCGCCGCGCCGGCGGTGCGCCACTGCGAGGTGCCGCGGGAGCGGAGCAGCTGCCAGGTCAACAGGCCCGCGCTGAGCGGGAACAACCAGACCGCGGCGGCCAGCGAGCTGAGCGTGTACGCGGTGGTCGGTGCCGCGCCGGTCAGCTGGGCCAGCACGGCACCCAACGCGTGGAAGACCGAGGGGTAGTAGAGCTGCGCGTGGGTCTCGACGTTGCGCAGTTCGCCCATGTGAGTCGACGACGCCTGGCCGGTGTCGAGGATCCAGCGGATGGTGTTGGCGTGCCAGACCGAGTCCCAGTTGCTCGGGATGGACTGCCAGTAGGGCATGCCCCGCCAGGCGGCGATGCCGATCAACAGTGCGCCGAGGATCACCCCGGCGGCCACCGTCAGTGCGGGCCACAGCGACACCTCGTCGGCGGTCGGGTCGGCGGCGCGATACCGGGCGAGCAGAATCCGCAAACCGAACACGGCGGCCGTCGCAATGGCGAGTGCCAGCAGCGCTGTCCAGGCGTTCCAGCCGATGCCGATCGCGCCGAACGGGATGATGGCCAGGCCCACAACGCCGTACGTCAACACCGGCCCCACGCCGAGTGCGACGTACCACCGTAGCCGCCCGGCCAGCGCCACCACCGCACCCGGCAGGATCAGCAACAAGACCGCGATCAGGACTCCGAACCCGAAGCTCACTGGACTAGTATGGCTGGCCAGGTGAACCTGCCCTTATCGCCCATCGGCGAGGACCGCAGGCGCCATCGCTGTCTCAATAGCGCAATCACCGACGCTCTAAGGTGGGCTCATGGCATACGACGTCGCCCGGGTGCGTGGTCTGCACCCAGCATTGGGCGACGGGTGGATGCGTTTCGACGCCCAGGCCGGAATGCTGATCCCCGAGTCGGTGGCCACCACGGTCTCGACGGCGTTCCGGGGTTCGGTGCCCAACACGGCCAGCCCGCATCCGGCGGCCCGGCGCAGCGTCGCTGTTCTCGACGCCGCCCGTCAGGCGGTGGCCGACCTGGTCAACGGCGATCCGAGCGGGGTGGTGCTCGGCGCCGATCGCTCGATCCTGCTGACGTCGCTGGCCGATGCGTCCTCCTCGCGCGCCGGGATCGGCTACGAGGTGGTGGTCAGCCGGCTCGACGACGAGGCCAATATCGCGCCGTGGCTGCGCGCGGCCAACCGGTACGGAGCCAAGGTCAAGTGGGCCGAAGTCGACATCGAGACCGGCGAGCTGCCGTCGTGGCAGTGGGAGAGCTTGATCACGCCGCCGACCCGATTGGTGGCCATGACGTCGGCGTCCTCGACCCTGGGCACGATCACCGACGTGAGTGCCGTCACCAAACTCGTGCATGACGTCAGCGGGTTGGTGGTCGTGGACCATTCGGCCGCCGCGCCCTATCAGTTGATGGATCTCGACGAGACCGAAGCCGACGTCGTCGCGCTCAACGCACCGGCGTGGGGTGGGCCGCCGATCGGCGCGCTGGTGTTCCGCAATCCGTCGCTCATCGACAGTTTCGGGTCGGTGTCGATGAACCCCTACGCCAGCGGACCGGAACGACTCGAGCTCGGCGGCCACCAGTACGGCTTGCTGGCCGGAGTGGTCGCGAGCATCGAATATCTGGCCGGGCTGGATGAGTCGGCGCGGGGCAGCCGGCGTGAAAGACTTGCTCTCTCAATGCAATCCGCTGGTTCGTACCTCAGCGGACTCTTCGACTACTTGATGGGCTCGCTGCGGTCGCTGCCCTTGGTGATGGTGATCGGCCGGCCGGAGGCGCACATCCCGGTGGTCAGCTTCGCGGTCACGGGGGTGCCTGCCGAGCGGGTGGTCCAGCGGCTTGCGGACAACGGAATCCTGGCCGTGTGCAACGCCAACTCCCGGGTGCTCGACCTGATCGGCGTCAACGACATCGGGGGTGCGGTGACCGTCGGGTTGGCGCACTACTCGACGATGGGCGAAGTCGATCAGCTGGTGCGGGCGCTCGCGTCACTCGGCTGAAGCCGTCCCACGTCACTCGCTGACGGTCAGCAACACTTTCCCGAACGTCTCGCCGGAGGCCAGCACCCGGTGCGCTTCGGCGGCCTCGGCGACGGGGAACCGGGCGCCGATGATGGGCCGGACCCGACCGTCGGCGATCATCGGCCAGACCGAGGACACCACCGCGTCGACGATGGCCTTCTTTCCGTGCGGACCATCGATGGGCCGGCCGCGCAACGAGGTACCGATCACGTGCAGCCGCTTGGCGACCGCCTTGGCGATGTTGAATTCCGCTTTGATGCCGCCCTGCATTCCGATGATGGTCATCCGGCCGTCCGGCGCTAGCGCGTCGAGGTTGCGATCGAGGTATGCCGCACCCATGATGTCGAGGATGACGTCTGCCCCGCGGCCCTCGGTCGCATTATTGACGCGCGCGACGAAATCTTCGTCGCGGTAAGGGATTAGGACTTCGGCCCCCAGTTCGCGGCACAGATCGAGCTTCGAACGGGAGCCCGCCGTCACCGCCACCCGATTGCCCAGGGCGGTGGCGACCTGGATGGCGTGGGTGCCGATCCCGCTTGCTCCGCCGTGGATGAGCAACAGTTCGCCCTCGGCCAGGTGCGCGGTCATGGCGATGTTGGACCACACCGTGCACGCGACCTCCGGAAGCGCGGCCGCGTCGGGCAGCGAGACTCCGAGCGGAACGGGCATGACCTGGCCGGCCGGCACCGCCACGTACTCGGCGTAACCGCCTCCGGCCAACAACGCGCAAACGTCTTGTCCGACAGTCCATCCCGTCACGCCGTCGCCCACGTCCGCAATGACGCCGGACACTTCGAGGCCGAGGGTGTTGCTGGCTCCCGGGGGTGGTGGATAGTTTCCGGCCGCTTGCAGGAGGTCGGCCCGGTTGACGCCCGCGGTGTTCACCCGGATCAGAACTTCGCCCTGTCCGGGCGGCACATCGGGCACTTCGCGCCAGGTCAGGCGGTCGGAAGATTCAGCGACGATGGCCAACATGGGCGTCAGGTTACTCCCGAGTCATTTCGGCCTCGTACGGCGCTGTGTCGCTTACGATTGCGCAATGGGAGGGATGATTGCGGGGCGGACCGCTAGTGAGATGCCGGGGTTGGATATAGCCGAGCAGAGGTCTTGGCAGAACTTCCTCGACGCTGCACTGCGGCTGTACGGAACACTGAATCGGGGGCTCGTCGACAAGCATAAGTTGAGCTTGGTCGACGTTCGTCTGTTGGAAATTCTGGACAACTCGGAGACCGGCGCGGCTCGGATGGGGGATCTGGCCGAACAACTGATGTCGTTGCCGAGTCGGGTGACACGCCAGATTCGCCGGCTGGAGACCGCGGGGCTGGTGCGTCGCGAGGCGAGCCCCGACGACGGTCGCGGAGTCCTGGCGAGCATCACCGACCTCGGCCGTGAGGTTGTCGAAGACGCGATGCTGACGTACGCCAAGGGGGTTCGGGAGAACTTCCTGACTCCGTTGTCGCGCCCGCAGATGGCGGCGATGGGGGAGAACTGTCGCCGGATCAGTGCCGCCTTGAAGGACGGCGGGAACTCGACGAGGGTCGGCCGCGTCTAAACCGCTAGTCTTGTCGGCGGTGGCGTGGCAGAGCGGCCTAATGCACTCGCCTTGAAAGCGAGAGACGGTTAACACCGTCCGGGGGTTCAAATCCCTCCGCCACCGCTGCGTGGGCGCCGGTCGGAGCCCATTCGATTCCTGGCATTTCGCCCTTGGTGCGCTGTGGGGCGGGATCCGGACTTCTGTGGATCAGCTTGGGACGCGTGCATTCCGGCCGTGGGCGGGCATACAAAGGATGTAAGGCGCCCGAAAGGTAGCCGGACCATTCTTTTGGAGCGGCCCGGTTGAGCGGCGTCGGTCCGAAACGTCGTGAAAGGTGCTGGTCAACATGTCCTCCCCTCGAAAGCTTCGGAAAAGCTTGGCTCTGGATAAGAGGTTGCTGGGTACTGTCGTGGGCGGCGGTGCCATCGCGGTCCTCGGTTTGTTCGGGCTCACCCACCCGGCCCCGGCGTCGTTGACCCACACGGCCGACTCCGGCGACGAGACAAAGTTCCCCGCCTACTCCTCGCCCGCCGTCGCCGCCATGAACATGGGTGCGACCACGACGACGCAGCCCACCGACGAGCCGACGGCCCTCGAGGTCACCAAAGCGGTACCGGCCATCAAAGCCGGCAAGTAAGCGCTATTCGCCGGTGAACTCCGGCTTGCGCTTGGCGAACATCGCTGCAATGCCCTCGTTGAGGTCCTTGGACGGCAGGAACGCCGAATTCCAGGCCGCGACGTAGCGCAGGCTGGCCGCCACGTCGGCGGTGCGCTGTTCGTCAAGTACGTCCTTGATCCCGTGCACCACCAGCGGCGAGTTCGCCGCGATCTCGGCGGCGGTCTCGTGGGCTGCGGCCAGCGTGGCCTCGGGGTCCGGGTAGACGTCGTTGACCAGACCGATCTTCTCGGCGCGCGCGGCGTCAATGTCCTTGCCTGTCAACGCCAATTCGCGAAGATGCCCGTCGGACAGGATGTACGGCAAGCGGGCCAGGCTGCCCACGTCGGCGACGATGGACAGCTTGACCTCGCGCACCGAGAACTTGGCGTCGGCGCTGGCGTAGCGGACGTCCACCGCACTGATGAGGTCGACGCCGCCACCGATGCACCAGCCGTGGATGGCGGCGATCGTCGGGGTGCGGCAGTCGGCCACCGCGGTGATCGACTGCTGCATGCGCTTGAGCTTGCCGTGGAACTCGACGCGAGGCCGGGCCGAGACCTCTCCGGACATCGCACCGCCGATGGTGTCGCCCATCGCGACCAGGTCCAGGCCGTAGCTGAAATTGCGGCCGGAGCCGGTCAGCACGATCGCCCGGACGTCGGGATCGGCATCGAGCTCGCCGAAGGCCACCGGCATCTCTGTCCAGAACGCCGGGCCCATGGCGTTGCCTTTGCCCGGGCCGATCAGCGTGACCTGGGCAACGTGGTCCTTGACCTCGACGGTGAGGGATTCATACTGCTGGCTCATGCTCTGAAGGCTACGACGCCCGCCGGCGCCCGCGTTACTCCAGGGTCACGTGCGGTCGGCGTGCGGCGATGCCGGCGCCCAAGGCGAAGAACGCCACGAGCAGCGCGACGACGCCGATCGCGATGGGCGTCGAGTCGCCGACCAGGCCGGGCAGGTTCTGCAGGATCAGCGCGAAGGAGATCAGCAGGCCGAGCAGGCCCAGGCCGGGTGCCACGAACGCGCGCCAGGTCGACACCTCCAGCTGGCCGGCTCGCTTGCGCCGGATGAAGAAGGCGAGCACGGCGACGGTGGTGGCGATGAGCAGGATGGTGATGCCGACCGTGGAGATGCCGGCCAGCCATGTGTAGAACTGCGTGACCGGGTCGAGCTGGAATCCGATCGCCACCACGATGGCCACCGCGACGACGATCGCGTCGACTCCGGAGGCGATGTGCGGGGAGCCGTGGGCGGCGTGCGGCTGCCCGAGGCGGTTCGGGAACACCCGGCGGTTGGACAGCGTGAACACGTAGCGGGCGACGATGTTGTGGAACGACAGGATGCAGGCGAACAGGCTGGTGACGAACAGCACCTGGACGATGTGTAGCCCGACGGTGCCGAGGTATTGCTCAGTCGCGTTGGGCAGCAGGGCAGACGGGTCGGCCTGGGCCTTCTCGACGGCCGTGCTGTCGCCCACCGCGCTGATCAACGCCCATGTCGACACGGTGTAGAACACCCCGATCAGGATGACGGCCAGGTAGGTGGCCTTCGGGATGGTGCGCAGTGGCTCGCGGGCCTCGTCGCGGAACACGGCGGTGGCCTCGAAGCCGATGAAGCTCAAGATCGCGAACAGCAACGCGATACCCGGTGCACCCGAAAGGATTTCAGACGGCGTCACGATCCCGGTGGACAATCCTTCCTGGCCGCCGCTGAAGACGACGGCGGCGTCGAGCGCCAGCACGATCGCCACCTCGCCGATCAGCAGAACGCCGAGGATGTTGCGGGACAGGTCGATATTGAAGTGGCCGAGCGCCGTCACGATCGCGAAAGCGACGAAAGCCCATATGCCCCAATGGATATTTGGCAGTCCATAGGACGTGAACAGAGCCTGCGCGCCCTGGCCGATCAGGCCGTAGACGGCGATCTCCAGGGTGAGGTAGGAGATCAGCGCGACGAACGCGAAGCCGAAGCCGGTCACCCGGCCAAGGCCCTTACCGATGTAGGAGTAGAAGGCACCCGCATCCGGCACATACGGTGTCAGAGCAGTGAATCCGACCGCGAACAGCAGGATGATCAGCGTGCTGACCACGAAGATGGCGGGGAAGCCGATGCCGTTGCCGTTGGCGATGCCGAGCGGCACCGGGCCGCCCATGACGCCGAGCGGCGACGCGGCGGCCACCACCACGAAGACGATGCCCCACACGCCGAGCGTGCCTCGAAGTTTGCGGTGCGAGACGCCGTCGGCCGTGTCTACAGCAGCCGGGGCAGTGCCCTGTTCAATTCGGTTCGCCATGATGCCCTTTCGCTGGATTCGCGCCTGCAGACGCTAATCCCGTGACGGGCAGGATCAGACACTTCGGATCAGTGGGATTCGATGCCGCTCAGATGTACATCGCGGGGTCGACGTAGAACGTCGGGTCCACCAGCTGTTCGCGCTGCCGTTCGTTGCGGGCGCGCACGACGGCGGGAATGCCGGTGGCAATCGAGTCCGCCGGCACGTCGTGGGTGACGACGGCGTTCGCGCCGATCGCACTGTCGTCACCAATGATCAAGGGGCCCAATATCTTTGCCCCGGCACCCACGACCACTCGGTTCCCGAGGGTGGGGTGGCGCTTCCCGTGTTCCAGGGATCGGCCGCCGAGTGTGACGCCGTGATAGAGCATCACGTCCTCGCCGATCTCGGCGGTCTCGCCGATCACGACACCCATTCCGTGGTCGATGAAGAACCGGCGGCCGATGGTGGCACCGGGGTGGATTTCGATGCCGGTGGCGAACCGGGTCAGCTGTGACAGCACCCGGGCCGGACCGCGCAGCGCGGGCTTCGCCCACAGCCGGTGCGCCAGCCGATAGGACCAGATGGCATGCAGCCCGGAGTAGACCAACGCGTTCTCGACGTCGCCGCGCGCGGCCGGATCGTGGCCGCGCGCGTTGCTCAGGTCTTCACGCAGTGTGGACAGCAGGCCCATGAAGTCAGTCCCTGATGTGCTCGAAAAGTGGTGTGGAGATATAACGCTCGCCGTAGTCGCACACGATGGCCACGATGAGCTTGCCGGCGTTCTCCGGACGCTTGGCGATTTCCAGGGCGGCCCACACGATGGCGCCGGACGAGATGCCGCCCAGAATGCCTTCCGCGGTTCCCAGGTCCCGGGCCACCCTGATGGCGTCGTCGAGTTCGACGTCGACGATCTCGTCGTATGCACCGCGATCGAGCACGTCGGGAACGAAGTTGGCTCCCATGCCCTGAATCTTGTGCGGCCCGGCCTTGCCTTCGGTCAGCAGTGGCGAGTCCTTCGGTTCGACTCCGACGATCTGGACGCCGGGCTTGCGCTCTTTGAGTACGTGTCCCACCCCGGTGACGGTGCCGCCGGTGCCGATGCCCGCGACGAAAATGTCGACCTTGCCGTCGGTGTCGTTCCAGACTTCTTCCGCGGTGGTCTTCTCGTGGATGGCCGGGTTGGCCGGGTTCCCGAACTGGTTCGCCGAGACGGCGTTGTCGGTTTCGGCGATGATCTGGCGGGACTTCTCCACCGCGCCTGCCATGCCTTCGGAGCCGGGGGTGAGCACGATCTCGGCGCCGTAGGCGCGCAGCATCACCCGGCGTTCGGTCGACATCGTCTCCGGCATCGTCAGGATGACCTTGTAACCGCGGGCTGCGCCGACCATCGCCAACGCGATACCGGTGTTGCCGCTGGTGGCCTCGACGATCGTGCCGCCGGGCTTCAGCTCACCGGAGGCCTCCGCCGCGTCGATGATCGCCACTCCGATGCGGTCCTTGACGCTGTTGGCCGGGTTGTAGAACTCGAGCTTGACCGCGACCTCGGCGTCGAGGCCCTCGGTCAGGCGGTTGAGTCGGACCAGCGGCGTGTGGCCGACCAGTTCGGTGACGTTGTCATAGATCTTGCCCATGCTGCGCGTCCCTTCTCGTGGCACCCCAACGAACACTATTCTGTCGGCCGCTGGTCGTACGGTTGGGGCATGGCTGACGAACTGACCTCAGGACCGGACGCTCCACCCACCGACGAACTGGCCAGTGCTGAAGCGTCGCTCCAGGTTCTCCAACAAGTGATGCACGGTATTGCTTCCGATGATTTAAATAAGCAGACGCCGTGCCGTGAGTTCGACGTTGCCGGGCTCACCGATCACCTGCTGCATTCGATCACCCTGCTGGGTGGCGCGGCCGGCGCGCAGTTCCCGGAGCGCAACCCCGATGACACTGTCGAGCGTCAGGTGATCGCCGCGGCCCGGCCTGCGGTGGAGGCCTGGCGGCGCCGCGGGTTGGACGGCACGGTTCCGTTCGGCGAGAACGAAGCGCCCGCGCGGTTGATGGCCGGCATCCTGTCGGTGGAATTCCTGATCCACGCGTGGGATTACGCGTCGGCGATCGGTAGCCCGATCGATGCCCCGGACTCGTTGACCGAGTACGTGTCGGGCCTGGCGCATCGCATCATCACCCCGGAGGGGCGCGTCAGGGCCGGTTTCGACGACCCGGTCGATGTCGGCAAGCACGTCTCCAGACTGGACCGGCTGGCTGCCTTCACCGGCCGCACGCCTGTCAGCGGGTAGCGATCCACTTCCGGGCGAACGCCAGGAACGCATCGTTCTCCTCGGGTGCGCCGATCGTCACCCGGACACCGTCGGTGCCGTACGGGCGCACCAGGACGCGGTCGTCGGCGGCCTGCTCGACGAAGTCGGGCGTCTCGTCTGGCGTCAGCGGTAGCCACACGAAGTTCGCCTGCGACGGCGGGAAGCTGTAGCCGAGATCGGTGAGTGCGGCGCAGACCCGGCGGCGTTCGGCGACCACGGCGTCGGTGCGGGCAAGGAGTTCGTCAGCGGCGTTCACCGATGCGATCGCCGCGGCCTGCGAGACGGTGGTCGCGGTGAACGGCACGTAGACCTTGCCCAGCGCGGTGATGATGTCGGGATCGCCGACGGCGTAGCCGATCCGCAGTCCGGCAAGTCCGTATGCCTTCGAAAAGGTCCGCAGCACAACGACATTGGGATGGCTTCGGACCAGTCCGAGGCTATCGGGCAGCATCCCGTCTCGGATGTATTCGACGTAGGCCTCGTCGATGACGATGAGAATGTCCGACGGCACGGCGGCGACGAACCGGGCGAGCTCGTCGGGGTCCACGACGGTGGAGGTCGGGTTGTTCGGGTTGCACACGAAGATCAGGCGTGTGCGGTCGGTGATCGCGGCGAGCATGGCCTCGAGGTCGAACGTGTAGTCGCGCAGCGGCACCTGGACAGCGGTGGCGCCGGCTACCCGGACCTGGAGCGGGTAGATCTCGAAGCTGCGCCAGCCGAACACCACTTCGTCACCGACGGAGGCGGTGATCTGAATGAGCTGCTGGCACAGGCTCACAGATCCGCAGCCGACGGCGATGTTCTCGGGGGCGAAGTCGACATGCTTGGCCAGGTGCTCCTTGAGCTCCACGTAGCCGTTGTCGGGGTAGCGGTTGATGGTCTCGGCGGATGCGGCGATCGCCGAACGCACGCTCGGCAGCGGCCCGTGCACCGTCTCGTTGCTGGCCAGCTTGATGGCACCCGGCACCGTCTTACCCGGGGTGTAGGCCGGTAGATCGGCCAGTTCGGGGCGCAGGCGGGCAGTCATTTGTCCAAGTCTAAGTGGGCTGTGTACTCTCATCCATCGGCGGTTCGGGGCATCGGTCAGGCTCCGGTACGCTCAGGTAGTTCAGGAGGCGTGCCAGAGCGGCCGAATGGGACTCACTGCTAATGAGTTGTCCCCCTTACAGGGGACCGGAGGTTCAAATCCTCTCGCCTCCGCCGCGGCTGATTCGTCAGCCACGACAACTGAAGACAGAACGGCGCCCGTAGCTCAACGGATAGAGCATCTGACTACGGATCAGAAGGTTAGGGGTTCGAATCCCTTCGGGCGCACAATAATTCGAGATAGTGTGGTGTTTGTCGGTTAGATGGCAAATGCCGCTCCTGCATTTGCCGTACTTTCCCCGTAAATTCTATTTGTCAGCCGTGTTGCTGGCCCATTCATCCAGCACAGCGCGGTATCGGGGCCGGCGATGTCTACTCGGTGCAGAACCCACTGCCGCCACGGTTCCAGCCCAACGCGCAGTGGTGCGCGAACCTGTCGATCATCAACGCACTGCGCCAGTTCGAGACCACCAACGGGGTTCCCGTCACTGCAGGACGACCCGCCCCGACTTCTGAGCCGGGCGATGAACCAGTTGTCCAACATGGACGGCAGCATCAACCCCTCGGCCACCGAGACCAACTATCCGCTGGTGTACGGAGACTTCGCCGCCGGAATGATCATCGTTGACCGCATCGGCTCGACCCCGGAACTGGTGCCCCACCTGATGGGCGCCAACCGCCGACCCACCGCACAGCGCGGAGCGCTCTTGTCGTTCCGCACCGGCTCAGACGTCGTCATCCCCAACGCATTCCGACTACTGTCCATCCCGACGACGGCCTAAAACCTCCGCGGCCTGGCCGGGTTCTTCGTCGCTCACCGGCCAGGTAGCGGACCCCTGGGGGTCAGGCCGCAAAAGGCAGTCCCTTTTTCGCCCAGAGATCACGTGATCTTGTTGCGCACCACCCGTACGATCGGGCTCCGTGGTGCTACCTATAGATGCGGTCGATTACGAGAAGCGTGTCGCGGCAGCGACCGAACCGCTTGACGCGTTCGCGAACCAGCTGATCGGCGAGCTCGACGTCGAGACCGGTGGGTTCGGCTGGTGGGCTGGGTACAGCGACTGGAAGACTCTCACGCTGGTTTCGGACTACCTGATTCAGCTCACCTACGGGGTGTCCGACTCGCTCCTTTCCGCGTCGTTCTCCGCGAAAACTCACAAGGAGATGGTGACCGCGGAAGAGTTTGCCCATAAACAGGCGTGGAAGCAGGGGCAGCTATTCACCCCGAACGGGGCGGCGGACAGGCGACGGAGCTTGGTCATCACGCAGTCTGCCGAATCGTGCTTCTTCCACCTCGGCCAGGCGCTTGACCGCCTCGCCGTCGCGATCATCATCGTCGGGGGCTGGCACCTCAACGACGCAATCAAGCTCGACTGGGGAAGTCTGGAAAAGATCGCGGCCGATTACGCCAAAGGCACCGTGCCCGCAGCGCCTTCACTCGTCGAGAAGTACGAAGCCGTCGGCAGCCCAGCCCGCATCGCTCAAGAGACGCTGCTCACGGCCGTGTTGGACTGGACCCCTTATGGTCCCCTCGAGTGGTACCCATGGATGCGTGATGCGCGCAACGGCATGACCCACCGAGCCGGTGCCAAGCGCATGATTGTCCTGACGAAGGACAAGGGATTGTCTCGGGTGTTCTACCGGCAGCCACGTTGGAGTGAGTTGCAGTCGATCATCTTTGGCGGGCGACCCCCACGCAGCCCCTTCTGGGACGCTTTCATTGTGTCTTCAACAGAACAGGTGCTGGAAGGTCTATGTGAGTCCGTCAGCGCAATGATCGCGGCCGCGGTGTCCGCGATGACGACGTGCTGGGAGGCCCGGAAAGCGGATCCCGCCATGATCGTCCAGCACGGTAAGCAGTGGCGGCTCGTCGATCCGTCCGACGACATCTCGGAATTCCCCGGATACGGGACCATCACACCCGACTCGACAGAGATCCGGCTAAATACGATGGATGCTCGACGGTGGGAAGCGGCCCGTGTAATGGACGACCGCCGTTCGGCCTGGTACGCGTAGCGCCTTCCAAAACGGGCATTGTGAGCACACGCTGGGACAATGCAGGACAACGCCTACACTTGTCGGTATTGTCGTCGGTACTTCGGTGGTGGGGGACCAGCAGAGGAGGGTTGGCCGCATGGGCAAGCAATCGTCGGCTGAGCGCCAGGTGGACGTGACCTATGTGAAACGTGGTCAGCTTGCCGCATTGACTCGACTTGCACCCGGTGCGCGTTCCGAGCGGGCGAAGGCGGCGATCGCGCGCCGCGCGAAGGCCCGCCGCGCCGCCCGGTGACTCCGCAGTATCGCTGCGTCCCACTCCTCGACAAGCACCGAACAGCCTACTTCTCGTGTGGCCATGCGCCGCAACTCGATCGCTGGCTGCAGAAACAGGCACTGGCCGAAAGAAATCTGGGAAAGTCTGCCACCCACGTTTGGGCTGATGAAGAGGATATTGTCGTTGCTTACTTCACTCTGTTGCAGACGACGATCCGGGAGAGCGACGGATCGATCCTGGACTTGATTCGGCCTCCCGGGTGGCCGCGAAAGCGTGAAATGCCAGGAGTGCTGATCGGGAAGTTGGCCTTGGACGAGTCCCTCCAACGGCACGGCGGGCGTGGACTGGACCTGATTGCCGACGCTTACTTCAGTGCCTGCGAGGCGGTAACACTGATCGGCGGCGCCGTCCTCGTCGTAGACCCCATGAACGACAAGGTTGCCCAGATATACCGCGAGTTCGGGTTCGGGTCGGTCGACGGAAGCCAGAGGCTGGTTCTGAACTTCCGAGAATTCAACAAGGGGACTCCGTTCGAATGACCACCGGGACCACAATCTGATCGCAGTACAGATGAAGACGGCGCGACGCCTTTGCAGGCTGCTCCGTATTTTCCCGCATAAACGCCTGAGAATCAGCGCGTACTTACCTCTACTCACTCGTATCAGGTATCCGCGTGATCCTCTGCGCCTCAACACTTTAACGAACTTGAGCATACGCAGAACATGCCTGTGGTGACCTCAGAAGGTTAGGGGTTCGAATCCCTTCGGGCGCACTTCGCATCACACCGACGCGTGCGTCGGCAGCCAATCCCTGAGAACATCCCGCCAGCCCTCGTCGGCTGACGATCCCGTCCACGCGATGTAGCCGTCCGGCCGCACCAACACCGCCGGACCGTCGTCGATCCGCTCGGCCTGCAGCACCCCGGACACTGCAACGGGACCTGCTCCGCGCTCGCGGATCAACACGAACCATGGTGTGCGCTGCAGCTTGGTGAGCCGGCCCTCGGCCAGCGGTATCTGCGTTGCCCGGGTGCCGACCGGTCCCCGGCGGCCGTACCGAAGCCCGGTTCCCGCGAAGCTGCCCGCCATGGCGTCGCGCACCATCGGCACTCGAAGAAGCCTGGGTGCCAGCAGGTTCCGCATCGCCCTCGCCACCCGCGGATACAGCGTCACCGCACGGGTCATCACGCCGGACTGCACCACCACCCGGCGGCCGATCGGATGGCGCTCATCCTGATAGCTGTCCAACAGCCTGTCGTCGGCGCCACCCAGCACCGCGGCCAGCTTCCACGCGAGGTTGGCCGCGTCCTGGATGCCGGTGTTCATTCCCTGCCCACCCACGGGGGAGTGCACGTGCGCGGCGTCGCCGGCCAGGAACACCCGACCGTGCCGATACTGTGTCACTTGCCTTTCATCGCAATGGAATCGGGATTTCCAGCTGATCTCGAGCACGCCCACATCTGCCGTGAAGGCCCGGTTCAGAACCTCGATCACCTCGGCGTTGTCCACCGGTTCGCTGTCGGCCACCTGATGGCCACGGTCCCACACCATCGCGCGGTACCACGACCCGTCGGCGTCACCGCGGCCGTACGGCGCGAGGAATCCGAACACTTCCCGGGTGTTGCCCAGCTTCAGCCCGTCATCGGGCCCGTGCGCCAGCTTCACGTCGGCCAGCACCACCGAAGACAGCAGCGTCTTGCCAGGGAACTCCGCCCCGACCAGCCGGCGCACTGTGCTGTGCGCGCCGTCCGCCCCGATCGCGTACCTGGCCCGGAACCGCATCAGCGGTCCGGCTCCGTCGTGCGCCCGCGCGGTGACGGTCACGCCGGCCTCGTCCTGCACCAGATCGACCACATCGATACCGCGCCGGATGTCGGCTCCCTGTGCTTCGGCATAACCGGCGAGTGCGGCGTCCACATTGGTCTGCGGTGTGATCAGAACGAATTGATAGGGCGAGTCCAGGTGACTCAGATCAAGACGTGCGTCACCGAAGATCCGAATCTGCGATGCGCGCTGGCCGTGAGCCAGCACCTCCTTGGCCAGTCCGCGCGCGTCGAGCAGCTCGAGCGTGCGGGCCATCACCGCGAACGCGCGGCTCGACGGATTGACCGTGGCCCAGCGCTCCAGCACCGTCACCGAGCAGCCGGCCCGGGCCAGATCCCCGGCGGCGGTCAAGCCGGCGGGCCCGGCTCCTACGACAACTACGTCAACGTCGTGGTCGGTCATCGCAGCGCTCCTTCCGGATCGGGGTACCAGCGGCGGATGTCGTCGGGGGTGGCCTTGGCTGCCTGGTTGAAGACGAACCGGCAGCCGGGCTGGGCCACGTGGGCGGCGTTGACGATGGACTCGAAGAGCAGGGTGTTGCTGGCGACCAGGCGCACGCCCGCGCCGATCAGCACCGCGTCGTAGCGCTTGGCGTCGAGCCACAACCGGGCCTTCTTGACGCCGGCCGCGCCGAAATCGATCAGGCAGTTGTCGACCTCATAGCCGGCGGCCCGCAGCGCCTGCACGTTCTCGTCGTTGGCGGCTCGAAGCCGGTCCTTCGACAGCCCGTCGAACTGAGTGAAGTCCGGGGATGAGTAGTCGATCACGTCGGGATCGAGACCGATCTGAATGGCAGTGACGGTCATGTCGATGCTCCTCAACAGTTGTTGAACTCGACGTTAGGTCGACGGCTTGGCGATGTCAACAGTTGTTGAATAGACTGTTGAAATGACGATGAAGTCGCGCGACGGTGAAGCGACCCGATCGCGGATCCTGGCCGAAGCTCGCTCTCAGTTCGGCGAACGGGGCTTCGAGCGGACCACCATCCGGTCGATCGCGTCTGCGGCAGGGGTGGATCCGGCACTGGTCATGCACTACTTCGGGACCAAGGCCGAGCTCTTTGCTGCTGCGTCGCGACTCGCGATCACCTTCCCGGACCTTGCCGGCGTCGCGCCCGAGCACGTCGTCGACCTCGTGCTTCCGCTATTCGTCGACGCGTGGGGACCGGACGGTCCATTTCTGCCGCTGCTGCGCTCGGCGGCCACCAACAGGGTCGCTGCCGACGCGCTTCTCGGAGTGTTCGTCGACCAGGTGAGCCCGGCCTTGGCCGCTGTGGTGCCGGACCGGCCCGCGGAGCGCGCCGCACTGGTCGGCTCGCAGATGCTGGGTCTGGCGGTCGGGCGCTACGTCTTGGGGATACCGCCGCTCGTGGCGATGGACGACGTGACGCTCGCGGAGTGGCTGCGGCCGGTAGTGGCGCATTACCTCAGTGACCCGGCACCGTGACGGACGTCAAATTGACGGCGCCGATCCCATGGCTCAGAGTTAACAGTGTGGGAAACGTAAGTGAAGTTATGTCGATCGAACAGATCATCGACCGCCTCGCGGCCACCTATTCCGACGTTCCTCGTGACGACGTAGCGCAGACGGTTGCCAACGCCCACAATCACTTCCACGACAGCACGATCCGGGAGTTCGTTCCCCTGCTGGTCGAGCGTCGCGCGCGAAAAGAACTCTCGCGCAGCAAATCGCTGCTCGTCTGGTCGTCGTAACCCGCGTGGGCTAGACAGCCCCGGCGTTCGCACCCTCGTCGGTGTACTCAGGTCCGCTCGGCTGCGGGGCGTTGCCCGTGCCGCCGGCATCCTGACCTTCCTTCCAATACAGGTCGTCGGTCGGTAGCGGCGCAGGTCCGGTGCTGCCGGGGTTCTCGTTGTCGTCCCAGTAGTACGGCTCGGTGGGATCCGGCCACAACAGGCCGCTGCCCGAGTCGTCAGCCGCGGCGGTGGTGGCCGCCGAGAGCGTGATCGCGGCCATCGTGACAGCCACAAGGCCCGCCGATACCAGTTTTGGGCGCACCATCACGAACGGACCTCCTCCTCGTCGGCGTCATCGGTCGCCGATTTCACCCATAGGCTTTCTGCCGCAGCTGGCCAGAGGGTGAACAGAGGATGAAGTTCAGGAAGTCAAGCTGACTTCTTGACGCGCGACGAGAGGAGCAGCAGTCAGATCCTTGACATGGGCCGCGCGAATCCGCCGCGCGAAGTAACGAACGGCGATTATCTGAACTGCTCCCACCACGATGACGGGCCACAGCAGGCCGGCGACAGCAGAACAGAGCCCGCGGGCGACATCACCCGGCGGGTCGTAGGACTGGAAGTGGGGACTGATCAGCCAGGCGCCGACGGCCGCGACGATCGCCGAAAGCAGGTACAGGTCGAACCACATGGCTTGAGAGTCCCAGATACTTCTTAAAGGCGGGTGTCCCAATCGTGTGAGAGTGCTGAGAGGCCCCGAATCGCTGCGTGATCGTGATCACTAGGTGATCGTGAGGCCACCGTCGACGATAATTGTCTGTCCCGTCACATAGCCGCCGGCCGGCGAGGCCAGCCACACTGCGGTAGCGGCCAATTCGGCGGGATCACCCATCCGGCCCACCATCACTCGCGGTAGCTGTGTCTCCAGGTAGCCGGGCTGATATTCGTCGGTCATCTCGCTCTGGAAAAAGCCAGGAGCCAGGGCATTCACGCGAATTCCCTTGCGCGGCCCCCACTGTTGGGCCAGATCCCGGGTAAGCCCGATCACGGCTGCCTTGGACGCGCTGTACGCGGCCTGCGGCAGCCCGGCCGTGGTGATGCCAAGAATGCTGGAAATATTGATGATTGAGCTTCCGGCCTGCATGACGCGGCCGCACGCCTGCGCCATCCAGTACGAACCGTGGAGGTTGACGTCGACGACCTGGCGGAACTGTTCAGGCGTCTCGCGGGTGGCCGGCACCGCGGTTCCCACCCCGGCATTGTTGACCAATACGTCCACTCGGCCGAACACCTTCATTGCCGACTCGACGAGTTGTTCGCACTGATCGGGATCGACGACATCGGTTTTGCGGGTGTACACCTTGCGGCCGGCTTCTTCGACGAGGGCCGCGGTGCCCGCCATCTGTTCGACCCGTCGAGCCCCGAGCACCAGGTGGGCGCCCGCCTCGGCGAAGGCCTGCGCGAATGACACGCCCAACCCGGACGACGCACCGGTGACGATGACGACCTTGTCGTCTAGCCGGAACGAATCAAGGATGCTCATGACGGGTTCCTCAGCACCTGGCGGGCGATCGCATACTTGTGGACTTCGGTCGGGCCGTCATAGAGCCGGAAGGCCCGCATGTCGGAAAAGATTGCACCGACCGGGGTTTCGTCGGAGATGCCCATACCGCCAAGGATCTGCACGCAGCGGTCGGCCACCTTGAATAGCTCCTCGGACACGTAAGCCTTGACCATTGAGCTTTCGTGGCGGCCCTTGGCTCCGCCGTCCAACGTCCAGCAGGCCCACCAGATCGCCAGCCGGCACTGCTGCAGGGCGATCTCGTTGTCGGCCAGCATGAAGCTGACACCCTGGTGTTCGCCGAGTGGCTTGCCGAAACCCGTTCGGGTGCGGGCATGGTCGATCGCGATCGACTGTGCCCGCGACGCCGCGCCCAGCCAACGCATGCAGTGCGTCAAACGCGCTGGCGCCAGGCGCAATTGGGCGTAGCGCAGGGCCTGGCCCACCTCGCCCAGGACGGTGGCGGCCGGCAGTCGCAAGTCGTTGAACAGCACAACGCCGTGACCCTCGACGTAATTGCGGTCCATGGTGTCCATCACGCGCTCGAGCTCGATGCCGGGCGTGTCGCCGTCGCACAGGAACAGGGTGGGGCCGTCGGGACCATGCGCATTCGGCGCCACTCGCGCCATGATGATCCACGTCCGCGCTTTGTTGGCTCCGGTGATCAGCCACTTGCGTCCGTTGATCACGTAGTCGGTGCCGTCGAAAACCGCTTCGGTGGCAAGCTGATTCGGGTCGGATCCGGCGCCACCGGGTTCGGTCATCGCGAACACCGAGCGCTGGCGGCCGTCGATCACCGGGACCAGGAACTCGTCGGCCTGCTCCTCGGTCGCGATCTTGGACAGCAGGTACATGTTGCCCTCGTCGGGTGCCGCGCAGTTCAGCGCGACTGGGCCCAGTGTCGACCAGCCGGCCGCCTCGAACAGCACCGCCTGCTCGCGATGCGACGGTTCACGCCCGCCGAAGCGGTGCGGAGCCTGGAACGTCAGCAGGCCGGCATCGCGGGCCAGCCCCACCAGCTCGGTGCGCAGGTCCTCGTTGGGTCCGTGCCGGGTGACGCGTGGATCTCGTTCGTAGGGAACGATTTTCTCGACGACGAACGCGCGGATCTCGTCGCGCAGCGCGGCCAGGTCGTCGGGAATCTCGAAATCGATCATCGTTGTCCCTCCATGAGAGCTAGGGCGCGCTCGAACAAGCGCACTGTCGCGATGTGTAGATGGTCGCCAACTTCTTTGGGTGCCAGTCCTGCAGCGGCACGGGCATTCGATCCCTCGAGGATGATGCCGAGCTTGAAACACGCCAGCACCGTGTACCAGTCGATGTTGGACAGATCCCGGGTGGTGTTCTGTGCGTACCGCTCGATCAGCTCGTCGGGGGTGGCCAGGCCGTCGGCGTCCATGAGGGCGTTGCCCAGCACCGAATCACGGCCGGGCGCATACCAGGTGGCCAGCATCCAGGCCAGATCCAGCAGCGGGTCGCCGATGGTGCACATCTCCCAGTCGACGATGGCCACCACCTCGGGGCCGGTCGGCGAGAACATCACGTTGGCCGCGTGGTAGTCGCCGTGCATGATGCCCGGCTGCCAGTCGGTGGGCTGTTTCTGCTGCAGCCAGGTGGCGACGGCGTCGACGTCGCCGATATCGGGTCCCGGATAGTTGTCGAACCCACTGTAGGACTCGAGCTCGGAAAGCCACCGCGGCACTTGACGTTCCAGGAATCCGTCCGGCTTGCCGAAGTCGGCCAGACCGACCGCGACGTGGTCGACGGCGCCGAGCTTGGCTGCCGCCTCCGCCATCGACAGCCCCATCCCGTGCCGGATGCCGGCGTCACCGGCGTGCAGCGGCGGCAGCATCGAGCCGGCGTTGAAGCCATCGACGGGCTCCATCAGATAAAACACCGCATCGCCGAGCACGGCGGTGTCGTCGCACACCGCGATCAGTCGCGGGTGGGGGGCATCGGTACCGGCCAGCGCGTGCAGCACCCGGGTCTCGCGCAGGATCACCTTGTTGCTCACCGGCCGTAGGTGGCGGGGTCCCCGGCGGAACACGTACTCGCGGCCCGAGCGGGTGAAACGGAGCATGACGTTCTGGGTGCCGCCGGTGATTTCAGAGACGTTTTCGAGCGGGCCGTCACCCAGGCCCCGCTCCGACATCCATGCGCTGACCGCGCTCAGCTCATCCACCCAGCAGAACCTACCGTACGGTTGGTTGAGCCAATCCCTTCGGCCAGGGCAACCTGCTGTCGATGGTGCGGAACACGCTCCAGCCGATCACCGTGCCCAGCGCGATGGACAGGATCGCCGCTCCGGTCACCCCGAGGCTGGCCACGCCGATGTTGCCGCCGGTGGCGGCCTGGCTCACCGACTCGAAGCTCAGCGCGCCGGGGACCAGCGCCCAGAACGCCGCGAGCATCATCACGATCGCCGGGGGTGAAGTCTTGATTCGCGATGCCAGCATCGCGAACGGCACGGTCAGGAAGGCGCCGATGAAGCCGGAATAGGCTGCCGCCACGAACTTTCCGGCGATCGCCTGCCCGACCAGTGCGACCGCGATCGCGGCCATCAACCACACCAGTGAGCCCTTCGGTGCGGACAGATAGACGTACAACCCGAACCCCACCACGATGATCGCCACATACAGCGACCACGGACCCATCTGCGTCGACGGTGTCTGCGGAAGCACCTCCCCGGCGACATGCACACCCAACGCGACGCCGAACACCAGAAGCGCCAGCTGAGCGATGCCGTAGACCAGCCGGCTGGTGCCGCCGATCAGCTGGTTACTGGCCAGTTCCATCGCGCCGATCGTCAGCGACATGCCGGGCAACATCGCCACCAGGGCCGGGGCGATCACCCGCAGCAGACCGTCATTCGCGGTATCGGCCACAAACCACGTCGCCAGCATCGTCACGATCATCGCGGCCAGCGTGGGTAGAACCGGGCTGAGCGACGGGAACGGGCGCCCGAGTAGGGCGATCGCGCCGACCACCAGGCCGAGGAATACGTAACCCGGCAGCGAGGCCCAGGTGGGATTGATGACCATGCCGAAACCGACTGTGGTGACGGCATATCCGAGGGTGGTGGCGATCGGGCCGAACCTCGGACGCAGGGCGCGTGCCCGCTTGGTCGACTCAACCGCGTCGGCGGGTGTGATCGCCCCGACGGACGCCAGACTGGCGATGTCGTCGATGCGGCCGGCCATGTTCAGCTGCACCGAGTAGGTCGTGGAGGTGTCCACCTCGTAGGCGACGGTGCCCACCTGGATCATCAGCACGGTGGGGAGCACGACGATGCGCACCGGCGCGGTGGTGTACTGCGCGGCGATTTCCAGCAGGCGGGCGTACACCAGCTGAGTCGGCTGCTCGACTTCGAGTAGGGCGATGCCGATCTCGCGCAGCATCGCCGCCACTTCGACCTGGTCGTGTGAGTCCGGCGGTCCGAGCGGCTCCGGGGGAATCTTGCGGATCGCGTCGAAGATCCGTGTGCGCCGAGCCCGTCGCTTGTCGTCCATACCCGAATCCATACCCGCATCCTTACGAACTGCTGGCGTCAGCTCGTGGCTGGCTGCCCCGAAAGGTCCGGTGTGGCCTGCGGCTGGCGGTTCTTCTGCCACGGCCAATAGCCGGTGATCTCCAGCTCCAGCGAGAAACTCAGGAACGTCCGGATCAGGACGATGCCGGCCAGTACCGCCACACTGCGGGCGTCCGGTGTCACCGCGACGGTCCGGATGATGTCGGCGGCGACCAGAAGCTCCAGGCCCAGCAGGATCGATCGGCCGAGCTGCTGGCGGAACGCCTTGTAGGCGTCGCCGGTGCGCAACCGGCGCAGCACGCCCGTGGCCGAGAGCAGCGCACCGATCGCGATCACGGCGACCCCGGTCGCGTCGATCGCCTTGCCCACCGTCTCGATGACCTCGAAAAAGTTCACCGCCAAATTATCTGGCGGGCATCACCATCGTCGCTGTTGCCGCGCCGTCCAGTTCGGTCGCGCGAACCGACACCTGCGTGCCGGCCTGCAGCGGCTGCGGTGGCTTACGGGTGTCGGTGTTCAGCACATAGGTCTGGCTGAAGCCGTCCTGGCTGCGCACCGTCACCGAGCTGTCCGACGCGGCGATGACATCGCCGGTCTGCGTCAGTTCGGTGCTGAATCCGCCCTTGCCGTCGGATACGACGTTCTGGCCGTGCAGCGATCGCTGTGATCCGCCGGGACCGCCCGGGCCGCCGCCACCCCAACCGGGCGGACCGCCCGCGTGGCTGTCACCGCTGCCTGCGGCGGCGTAGACCACCACGCCACCGGCCACGGCAAGTGCGGCGGCGATCCCGACGGCAGCCGCCGTCGTGCGGTTCGACCAGGTCTTGGGGTGTTCTGCGGGCGCACCCCACACAGGTTGCTGTTCGACACTCATGACCCCACGGTGGGCAGCCAAGCTGTGTGTCCGCTGTGCGCGCGTTCAGCCCGTTCTGTGGATCAGGTTTCACAGCGGGGGCATAGGAATGCCATAGGAACCACTCATCGCCGCTCTCATACTGGAGAACATGACCTCTTCAGCGGCGGAACGTGTCGTGATGCGCCGAGCCGACGGAAACCCGATCACGGTGCTTGTGGTGGACGACGAGACGGTGCTGGCCGAGATGGTGTCGATGGCGCTGCGCTACGAGGGCTGGACCATCGCCACCGCCGCCGACGGAGCGTCGGCGATCACCGCGGCCCGCAGCGCGCGACCGGACGCGGTGGTGCTCGACATCATGCTGCCCGATATGAGCGGCCTGGACGTGCTGCGCAAGCTGCGCGAGCAGAACCCCCAACTGCCGGTGCTGCTGTTGACCGCCAAGGACGCGTTGGAGGATCGCATCGCCGGGCTGACCGCGGGCGGCGACGACTACGTCACCAAGCCGTTCTCCATCGAAGAGGTCGTGCTCCGGCTGCGTGCCCTGCTGCGTCGTACCGGCGTGACCACCGAGGACAGCGGCGCCCAGATCGTCGTCGGTGATCTGGTGCTCGACGAGGACAGCCACGAGGTGACCCGAGCCGGTGAACCGGTCTCGCTGACCTCCACCGAGTTCGAGTTGCTTCGATTCCTGATGCGCAACCCCAAGCGGGTGCTGTCGAAAGCCCAGATCCTGGACCGGGTTTGGAGCTATGACTTCGGCGGTCGGTCCAACATCGTCGAGCTGTACATCTCATACCTGCGCAAGAAGATCGACAGCGGCCGCGACCCGATGATCCACACGTTGCGCGGCGCGGGCTATGTTCTCAAACCTGCGAGCTAGCACCCGGTCGCTCAGTGCGCGGCTGCTGATCGGTCAGCTGTGTCTGCTGTTGGTCGTCTGCCTCGGTATCGGTGCGGTGACAATCCTTGCGCTGCACCAGTATCTGATCGGCGAGGTCGACAATCAGCTGCGCGAGACCGCTCACCGTTCGGCCATCATCTACGGCGAACCGCTACCCCCGCCGCTGCCGCCGGCATTGCGCGACAACCGGCCACCTTGGCCGCGGCCCGGGCCCGGGCCGCAATTCCTGGATGCTCCCGGACAGCCGATCGGAATGGTCGCGGCCGTGATCTCCGACGGCACCGCCACTGACTCCGGCCTGCTCGGCCCGGGCGGCGTGCGCGCGCAGGTACCTTACGGTGCGACAGCCGAACTCACCAGGAACGCCGAACAGCGCCGCCCGGTGACGCGCAACCTCGACGGCCTCGGCGACTACCGGGTGATCTCGGTTCGCAGCAGGCTGACCGGTGAGACGCTGGTGATCGGGCTGAGCCTCGGCAATCTCAACGCGACGCTGTTGCGGGTGGCACTGACCTTCGCGGTGGTGACGCTGGCGGCGCTGGCCGTGGCCACGACGGTCGGCATCGTGATCAACCGTCGTGCGCTGGCTCCGCTCACGCGGGTCGTCGCCACCGCGGGCGAGGTGGCGAACCTGCCGTTGGACCGTGGCGAGGTGGAACTGCCCGTGCGGGTCTCGGACACCGATGCGAATCCCTACACCGAGGTGGGCCGACTGGGGCTGGCGCTCAATCGGATGCTCGACCACATCTCGACCGCGTTGTCGACGCGGCAGGCGAGTGAGAGCCGGGTACGCCAGTTCGTCGCGGACGCCAGCCACGAGCTCCGCACCCCCTGGCCGCCATCCGGGGATATACCGAACTGGCACAACGCAAGCGGGATCAGGTGCCCGACGACGTGGCGCACGCGATGGGCCGGGTGGAGTCCGAGGCGGAACGCATGACCCACCTCGTCGAGGATCTGCTACTGCTGGCGCGGCTGGATTCCGGCCGCCCGCTGGAACGCGAGCCGGTCGACCTGTCCCGGCTGTCGGCCGACGTCGCCAGCGACGCGCACATCGCCGGACCCGGCCACGAGTGGAACCTCGACGTGCCGTCAGATCCGCTGTATGTCATCGGCGACGACGCCCGGCTGCACCAGGTGGTGGCCAACCTGCTGGCCAACGCCCGCACTCACACCCCGCCCGGGACGACGGTCACGTTGTCTCTGCACGCTGAGCCCGACGCCGCGGTGCTGCGAGTGGTCGACGACGGGCCGGGCATCCCGACGGAGCTGCAGTCCGAGGTGTTCGAGCGGTTCGCGCGCGGGGACACGTCGCGATCACGCAAGGGCGGTTCCACCGGACTCGGCCTGGCGATCGCCTCGGCCGTCGTGCGAGCTCACGGCGGGGTCATCGAGCTGGCCAGCGTGCCGGGCCTGACCGAATTCACGGTGCGGTTGCCCCGATCGGCCCAATCATGATCCGCAGCAAGCACTATGGCGCTCTCGCGGTGCTGTTGGCCGCCACGGCCGTGTTGTACATGTGGAACCTGGGCGCCAGCGGCTGGGCGAATCCGTTCTATTCGGCGGCGGCGCAGGCCGGTGCGGAGAACTGGACGGCCTGGCTGTTCGGATCGAGCGACGCAGGCAATGCGATCACCGTCGACAAGACGCCCGCCGCGCTGTGGGTGACCGGTTTGTCGGCGCGCGTGTTCGGGGTCAATCCCTGGAGCATCCTGGTGCCGCAGGCGTTGTTCGGCGTGGCCGCCGTCGCGGTGCTTTACGCTGCCGTGAGACGAGTCAGCGGACCGTGGGCCGGGCTCTTTGCCGGCGCGGTGTTGGCGCTCACCCCAGCCGCGGCACTGATGTTCCGGTTCAACAATCCCGATGCGCTGCTGGTTCTTTCGCTGGTGGTGGCCGCCTATGCCACGCTGCGTGCCCTGGATGACGGTGCCGCGTGGTGGTGGATGCCGCTGGCGGGAGTGGCGGTCGGCGTCGGCTTCCTGGCCAAGATGATGCAAGCCTTTTTGGTGTTGCCCGCGCTCGGCGCGGTCTTTCTGTTCGCTGCCGCGGCACCGCTGCGGACACGGCTCGTGCGCCTGGCGGCCGCGGTGGCCGCCCTGCTGGTGTCCGGCGGCTGGTATCTACTGCTGGTCGCTGTGTGGCCTGCGACGGCACGGCCGTATATCGGTGGTTCGCAGCATAATTCGATCCTCGAGTTGGCACTGGGCTACAACGGCCTGGGCCGCATCACCGGCGAGGAGGTCGGCGGCCTCGGCAACATGAACTCCGATGTCGGGTGGGCGCGGCTGTTCGGTGCGGCGATGGGCACCCACATCGCCTGGCTGCTGCCGGCCGCGGTCATCGCGATCGCCGCCGGGCTGGTGATCACCCGCGGCGCACCCCGCACCGACGTCACCCGGGCTGCGCTGCTTCTGTGGGGCGGCTGGCTGGTCGTCACCGCGGTGGTGTTCAGCTTCGCCAACGGCATCCTGCACCCGTACTACACCGTGGCGCTGGCCCCGGCGATCGGCGGCGGCCTGGCGATCGGAACGGCACTGCTGTGGCGGCATCGCACCGATATACGCGCTGCCACCACGCTATCCGGGATGGGTGTCATCACCGGTGTGCTGGCTTACCTTCTGCTGCAGCGTGATTCGCAGTGGTTGTCCTGGCTTCGGGTGGCCGTCGTGGTCACCGCCATAGGCTGTGCCCTGCTGTTGCTGGTGGTGGCGCGCCTGCCGCGCCGGGTCGGCATGGCGGTGGGGATGGTGGCCGTGGTCGCCGCGCTGGCCGGACCGGTCGCGTTCTCGTTGGCCACCGTCGCCGCGCCGCACAGCGGTGCCATCCCGTCGGTGGGCCCGTCGAGCGGGCGGGGCGGACCGCCGGGCGGCATGTTCGACGCACCCCGGCCCGGCGCGGCGCTGGCGGCCTCGTTGCGTCAGGATGCCGGCCAATTCACCTGGGCGGCAGCGGTAGTCGGTTCGAGCAACGCCGCCGGATACCAGCTCGCGACCGGCTTGCCGGTAATGGCCGTCGGCGGCTTCAACGGCACCGACCCCGCTCCGACCCTCGAGCAGTTCCAGGCCTACGTCGCTGCGCGCCGCATCCACTGGTTCATCCGCTCTGACATGCTCGGATTCATGTTCGGCAACCGGTCGGGCAGTGACGCCGCTGAGCAGATTCAGCGTTGGGTGAGCGCGAATTTCACGTCCCACGAGGTCGACGGCGTCACCGTCTACGACCTGTCGCACGGATTCACAGCCGCCGCATAGCAAACGCAAATTGGGCCCTCACCGCCACGGCCGACGATAAAAGCATGACCATCACCGACATCCCCGTGGCACGCCGACGCAATGCCGCACTGACCGCCGCCGACCGCGGTGTGCCCGTGCTCGATGTCGTCGTCCCGGTGTACAACGAGCAGGCCGTGCTGGCCGACTCGATCCACCGGCTGCACCGCCACCTGCGCGAGGACTTCCCGTTCTCGTTCCGCATCACGATCGCCGACAACGCCAGCGTCGACGACACCCCGGCGGTGGCGGCCGGTCTGGCCGCCGAACTGCCCGAGGTCCGCATGGTGCGCCTCGAGCAGAAGGGCCGGGGGCGGGCGTTGCACGCGGTGTGGTCGACCTCGGATGCGCCGGTGCTCGCCTACATGGACGTCGACCTGTCGACCGATCTGGCCGCGCTGTCACCGCTGGTGGCACCGCTGGTGTCGGGGCATTCCGATCTGGCCATCGGCACGCGGCTGGGTCGCGGCTCCCGGGTGGTGCGCGGCGCGAAGCGGGAGGTCATTTCACGCTGCTACAACCTGATCCTGCGTTCGACGCTGGCCGCCAAGTTCAGTGACGCCCAGTGCGGTTTCAAGGCGATCCGCGCCGATGTCGCGGCCGAGCTGCTGCCCTATGTCGAGGACACCGGCTGGTTCTTCGACACCGAGCTGCTGGTGCTGGCCGAGCGCAGCGGCCTGCGGATCCACGAAGTTCCCGTCGACTGGATCGACGACCCCGACAGCCGGGTCGACATCGTGGCCACCGCGGTCGCCGACCTGAAAGGAATCGCACGCTTGCTCAAGGGATTCGGCACCGGACAGATCCCGGTCAAGGCGATCGGGGCGCAGTTCGGTAGTCAAGCCGGTGCGCCGAAGTCGCTGTTGAACCAAGGCGTGCGGTTCGCGGCGATCGGCATCGCCTCCACACTGGCCTATCTGCTGTTGTTCCTGCTGCTGCGCCCGATCGGCGCCCAGGGCGCCAACCTGGTGGCGCTGCTGGTGACGGCGATCGTCAACACCGCGGCCAATCGACGGTTCACCTTCGGGGTCCGAGGTCGGGGCGGTGTGGCACGCCATCAGTTCGAGGGCTTGGTGGTCTTCGGTATCGGGCTGGGCCTGACCAGCGGCGCACTCGCGCTGCTGCACATGCTGGGCGAGCCGCACCGCGCCGTCGAACTCATGGTGCTGATCGCGGCCAACCTGATGGCCACCGTCATTCGCTTCGTGCTGTTGCGCGGCTGGGTGTTTCACCCCCGGCGCACCGGCCAGACTGCTGGAGGAAAGTAATGACCATGCTCGCTGCCGAATACACCGGGAGTCCGACGGACATCCCGCCGCAGGAACAGCCGGGCTCGCTGCGCCCGCGTTGGGTGGGCCCGGCGCTGGGGCTGCTCCTTGCGGCGACCGCTGTGCTCTACCTGTGGGGACTGGACGCCGGCGGGTGGGCCAACGAGTACTACGCCGCCGCCGTGCAGGCCGGCACGCAGAGCTGGAAGGCCTTGCTGTTCGGCTCGATCGACGCGGGCAATGCGATCACGGTGGACAAGCCACCTGCCGCGCTGTGGGTGATGGCGTTGTCCGGCCGGATCTTCGGGTTCGGCACGCTGTCGATGCTGGTGCCGCAGGCGTTGATGGGTGTGGCGTCGGTGGCGCTGGTCTACAGCACGGTGCGCCGGGTCAGCGGTTACGGTGCCGGCCTGCTTGCGGGTGCGGTGCTGGCGCTGACGCCGGTGGCGGCGTTGATGTTCCGCTTCAACAATCCCGACGCGCTTCTCGTCCTGTTGATGGTGGTGGCCGCGTACTGCCTGATCCGCGCACTGGACGGCAAGCCCACCCGCTGGGTCGCACTGGCAGGTGTGGCCATCGGTTTCGCGTTCCTGGCCAAACTCCTGCAGGCCCTGCTGGTCACCCCGGCCTTCGCGCTGGTGGTCTTGGTCGCGGTCCCGGGCAGTATCTGGCTGCGGCTACGTCATCTGGCGGTCGGCTTGATCGCCATGGTGGTGTCCGCCGGGTGGTACCTGGCTCTGGTCAGCTTGTGGCCCAGTAACTCTCGGCCCTATATCGGCGGGTCCACCGACAACAGCCTGCTGCAACTGGCGCTGGGGTACAACGGTCTGGGCCGGGTGTTCGGCGGCGACGGGAATCCGGGCGGCAGCTCGACCTCCGAGGGCGGCCCCGGCCCGATGGGCGGCGCGATGTTCGGCGGCTCCACCGGCATCACCCGGATATTCGGGGAGGCGATGGGCACCGAGATCTCCTGGCTGTTGCCTGCCGCGCTGATCGCCTTGGTGGCCGGGCTGTGGTTCACCAGGCGCGCGCCGCGTACCGACCGGACCCGTGCTTCGCTGATGCTGTGGGGCGGCTGGCTGGTGGTCACCGTCGTCGTGTTCAGCTTCATGAAGGGGATCATGCACCCCTACTACACGATCGCTCTGGCGCCGGCGATCGGCGCAGTGATCGGCATCGGTGTGCGAGAACTTTGGCGCGGCAGGCAGTTTGTCGCATCGCGCGTGGTGCTCTCGGCGATGCTCGTGGTGACCGGGGTGTGGAATTTCATCCTGCTCGACCGCACTCAGGACTGGCTGCCGTGGCTGCGGTGGACCATTCTGGCCGGCTCGATACTGGTGTCCGCGGTCCTGCTGGCCGGGGCTCACCGCCTGGGCCGCTGGACGGTCGCGGTCGCCGCGGCCGGGCTGCTGTTCGGGTTGGGCGCCACTGCCGCCTACACCGTCGAGACGGTCGCCGGTAGTCACGGGGGCGGTATCCCGACGTCGGGTCCGGCGCGATCGAACACGGGGTTCGGCTTCGGCGGTCCGGGTGGACAGGGCGTCCAGGCTTCGGAGAACTCCGAACTCAAGGTGCTGCTCACCCAGGCCGACGACCGTTGGGCCGCAGCCACTGTCGGCTCGCATACGGCCGGCAGTCTGGAGCTGGCCACCGGCACGTCGATCATGTCGATCGGCGGGTTCAGCGGTGGCGACAACTCACCGACACTGGAACAGTTCCAGACCTACGTCGCGACGGGTCAGGTCCACTACTTCATCGCAGGCAACGGTCCCGGCGGTGGCCATCGGGGCGGCCCCGGCGGTGACTCGGGCCCCGGCACGCAGATCACCGAGTGGGTGCAGCAGCACTTCACCGCACAAGATGTGGGTGGCACCGAGGTGTACGACCTGAGCGTCCAGAACTAACCCGTCGATTACCGTCCGCGGACGGCCCGCACTTCGTACCATCTGTCGTATCGGCTGGCGGGAGTACGGGTCATGGGTAACGCAGCACATATCGGCAGGGTCGGGGCGCTCGCGGTAGCCCTCGGAATCGGTTCCTGGTTGGCAAGCACACCCTGTGTCGCGGATGCCCAGCCGTCGAGCACGTCGACGGCCTCGGGCAGCACGGCATCGGCGGGCAAGCCGAAACCCGCGGCAGTGGGCAAGACGCATCGGGTGACGCCAAGTTTGGCTGCCGACCCAGGGTCTGCCAAAGTTGCCAAGCCGGCGCAACTTTCGGCGCCGGCTGTGCATGCCCCCACAGCCCACTCGATCGCCACCGCATTGCATTCATTGGTCGGCGATGGCACGCCGCCTTCGCCGGCGACGCTGTCGTCGATGCTGGCGTACGCGGGCGACGAACTGCGTCGCATCACCGGTATCGACAAGGCGGGCGCGGTCACCACCACCGCGGTACCGGCCACCGGGCCCAACCTGCTGACGAATCCGGGCGCCGAGCTCGGCGATCCGGCCGGGTACGGCAACAGCACGGTCAGCGTTCCGGGCTGGACGGCAACAGGCACCCCGACCGTGGTTCAGTACGGCGAGCTCCGCAACGCGTGGCCGGTGGGCCTGAGCTTCGCATGGCCGAATCTGCCCGCCATCGTCTCGTTCCCGGGTGTCAACGCGGCACCGCCCGGTGGCGGCGCCCAGTTCTTCGGTGGCGGCGACGTCGCCACGTCCAAGCTCTCCCAAACCGTGGACCTCAGTGCCTCCAGCGCTGAGATCGACAGTGGCACAGTCCCGTTCAACCTGAATGGTTACCTGGGTGGCTATCTACTGGATCCGTCCTTCGCCAGTGTGAAGGTCACTTTCCTGGACCAGAACCAGCTCTACCTCGGAAGCTCGACGATCGGGCCGGTCTCCAACCTGGATCGCTGGGGGCAGACCGGATTCCGGCAACGCACCGCCATCGGAACCGTCCCGGTCGGCACCCGCAGCGCCGTCGTCACCTTGACCATGCACGACCTGAATCCGGTGGTGATCGGTTTCACGGCCCGGTACAACAACGCCTACGCCGACAACCTGTCCTTCAGCATCGGCACCGCTCAAGCCGCACCGCCGGCGCCGGCACCGCCGGTGTCCGATGTGCAGCCGCTCGACCACGTGTTCCTGGTCTACATGGAGAACAAGGGCTACAACGACATCGTCGGAAGCCCCAACGCGCCATTCCTGAACAGCTTGATCAACGGCTACGGGCTCGCCAACAACTATTACGCGGTGACCCACCCCAGCCTGCCGAACTATTACGCGATCGTCGGCGGCCAGGTCTATGGCAAGACCTACAACTGCAAGTCGGTGTGCATCACCGATCCGAACAACCTCGCCGTCAACCTCGACACCCACAGCAAGACGTGGGCGGCCTACGCCCAGGGCATGACCCCCGGACAGCCGTTGGTCAATACCGCGAACTACTCGACCGACCAGACGCCCTGGCCGGCATTCGCCGGTATCGGTGACAACCAGGCCTACGCCGCCGCGCACATGTTCCCGCTGACCCAGATGGCGACCGACCTCCAATCAGACGCGACCACACCCGATTTCGTGTGGTTCGCCGCCGACGAGGACTCCAACGGTGAAGGTCCGGTGAACTCGTTGGCAGGAGTCGCGCACTTCGCGTTCTCGCAGATCGACCCGCGCCACCAGTACAACGTCCCCGCGCTGGACCAGTTTCTGGCGGACAACGTGCCGACGATCATGAACTCAGAGGTCTGGAACACCACCAAGTCGGTGCTGATCGTCACGTTCGACGAGGACAACAACAACATCACGCTGGGCTTCGGCAACGAGGGCAATCATGTCGTCACGGTGGTGATCCCCTCGCCGATGGCGGTGAGCGCGGGCGGGATGAAGGGCGGCGCCTTCGTCGTCACCGACCACTACGACCACTACAGCACGCTGCGCACAGTCGAGGACGCGCTCGGGTTGCCGCCGATGACCAACAACGACAAGTACGCCCAACCGCTCAACGGATTCTGGACCTGACGGCGACGTCCTAGGCAAGGATTGCGGTATGACACCCAAGCCGCCTTCCGCCGTCATCGAGGCCGCTCATGCCGAGCACCTGGAATCCCTACCGTTCGAGGACACCGCGGACTTCGACGCCGCCGACCGCGGCTTCATCGCCGCCCTGACCCCGTGCGTGGTCCACGCCGCCGACGGACGGGTGGTGTGGGACAACGACGCGTACGGATTCCTCGACGGGGATGCGCCCACATCGGTCCACCCGAGTCTGTGGCGGCAGTCCATCCTGGCCGCCAAGCAGGGCCTCTACGAGGTGGTCGAGGGCATCTACCAGGTCCGCGGACTGGACCTGTCCAACATCAGCTTCATCGAGGGCGACACCGGCATCGTGGTGATCGACCCGCTGGTCTCCACCGAAACGGCCGCGGCCGCTCTGGCGCTCTACCGCGCGCACCGCGGCGACCGTCCCGTGGTCGCGGTGATTTATACCCACTCCCACGTCGACCACTTCGGCGGTGTCCTCGGGGTGACCACCCAGGCCGACGTCGATGCGGGCAAGGTCGCGGTGCTGGCCCCGGAGGGGTTCACCGAACACGCCGTCCAGGAGAACGTCTACGCCGGCACCGCGATGGCCCGCCGCGCGGGCTACATGTACGGCGCCGTCCTCGAGCGCGGCCCGCAGGGGCAGGTCGGCTGCGGGTTGGGGCAGACCCCGTCGACGGGCGAGGTCGCGATCATCGTGCCGACCATCGACATCACCACCACCGGTGAGAAGCACACCATCGACGGCGTCGAGATCGAATTCCAGATGGCGCCGGGCACCGAGGCGCCCGCCGAAATGCACTTCTACTTCCCGAAGTTCCGCGCGTTGTGCATGGCGGAGAACGCCACGCACAACCTGCACAACCTGCTGACGCTGCGCGGGGCACTGGTCCGCGACCCGCACGGGTGGTCGGGGTACCTGACCGAGGCCATCGAGACGTTCGCCGACCGCACCGACGTGGTGTTCGCCTCGCATCACTGGCCGACCTGGGGTCAGGACAACATCGTCGAATTCCTTTCTCTGCAACGCGATCTCTACGCCTACCTGCACGACCAGACACTGCGGCAGCTCAACCAGGGGTACACCGGCATCGAGATCGCCGAGGGCTTCCAGATGCCGCCCGCGCTGCACAAGGCATGGCACGCCCACGGCTACTACGGCTCGGTCAGCCACAACGTCAAAGCCGTCTACCAGCGCTACATGGGCTGGTTCGATGGCAATCCCGCGCGGCTGTGGGCACATCCGCCCGAAGCGATCGGGCCGCGCTATGTCGAGGCCATGGGCGGTGTCGACCGCGTGGTGGAGCTGGCTCGGGCGGCGACGGAATCCGGTGACTACCGTTGGGCAGCAACGCTACTGGATCACGCCATCTTCACCGACGAGAACCACGCGGGTGCCCGGGAGCTCTACGCCGACACCCTGGAGCAGATGGCCTACGGCGCCGAGTGTGCGACGTGGCGCAACTTCTTCCTGTCCGGCGCCACCGAGTTGCGCGACGGAAACTTCGGGACGCCCACCCAGGTATCGCCGACGACGCTCCTGGCCCAGCTGACCCCGGAGCAGATGTTCGACGTGCTGGCGATCAGCGTCAACGGGCCGCGGTCCTGGGATCTGGACATCTCGCTCGATGTCACGTTCGCCGACCTTGACGCCAACTACCGGCTCACCCTGCGTAATGGTGTGCTGGTCTACCGGCAGTGCCCGGCAGACGAGTCGACGGCGACCGCCACCATCCGGCTGGCCACCAAGTTGCGGCTCTTGGCCGCCGCGGCAGGCGATTTCACCTCACCGGGTCTGGAGACCACCGGTGATCCACAAGCGCTGCAGACCTTCCTAGGTGCGCTGGATCAGCCGGACCCGAGCTTCAACATCATCACGCCCTAGACATTTCTCCCGCGAGCAGACACAAACTCCCCATTTTCATTGGCGTGTCGGGGGAGTTTGTGTCTGCTCGCGCGGGTTAGGTGACGTCGATGACGACCTTGCCGATCGCTTTGCGGTCGGCGACGTAGCGCAGCGCCGCCGCCGCCTGTTCCAGCGGGAACCGCGCCCCGAGGTAGGGGCGCAGCTTGCCCTCGGCGAACAACTGCGCAAGCTCGGCGTCGTCGCGCGCGATGTCGTCGGGGTAGTCGGTGGCGAACGTCCGGATCTCCATGCCCTGCACTATGATTCCCTTGAGCATGACCAGGTTCAACGGGATCCGGGGGATCTCGCCGGCGGCATAGCCCAGCGTCACGAACTTTCCGCCACGGCCGAGGCTGCGCAGGGCGGGCTCGGAGTACTGACCACCGACCGGGTCGAGGACCACGCGCGTGCCGGCCTCGCCGGTGATCTCCTTGAGCCTGGTCTTGAGGTCCTCCCGGTCATAGTCGATGACCTCCGTGGCGCCGCGCCGGCGGCACACCTCGAGCTTCTCGGCGCCCGACGCGGCGGCAATGACCTTGGCGCCCATCAGGACCGCGATGTCGACGGCGGCCAGGCCGACACCGCCACCGGCGCCGAGGACAACCACCCAGTCGCCGGGTTGGACGGGAGCGACGGTGCGCAGGGTGTAGTAGGCGGTGCGGTTGGTGACCCCGAATGCGGCGGCATCGGCATAGTCGACGCCGTCCGGAACGCGGGTCAGACCCCGCGCATCGACCAGCGCCTGCTCGGCGAACCCGCCGACGAACGTGGTGGCCGACACCCGGTCGCCCGGCCGGAAGTCGACGCCGTCACCGACGGTCAGCACCTCACCGGCCAGCTCACTGCCCGGGCTGAACGGCGGCGGCACCTTGATCTGGTACTTGCCTGCGATCAGCAGCACGTCGGGATAGTTGACTGCGGCGGCGTGCACCTTGACGACGACCTGACCGGGACCCGGTGTGGGGTCCGGCAGTTCGTCGATAACCAGATCCTCCGGGGTGCCGTACTCGCGGCAGACGACGGCGCGCATCAGCTGGTCGCCTCCGGCAGGCCGAGGCCTCGCAGGCAGAACCCGACGAGGTGGTTGATGTCCTTACGACCCGGTTGGTCGGTGGAGTTCACATAGCGGCGCATCGTGCCGACGGTACACACGAACACCGCGTCGGCGTCACGTTGGGGATCGCTACTGCCGAGCTGGCGAATGGGCTCGACCAGTAGCCCGCGCATGGCGGCCAGGATTTCCTCCTCGCCGAGGCGGCGCTTGTCGGAGTCGGACATCTGCACCACCAGGGCGCGGCTCATGCCGATCAGCTCCGGATCGGCGACCTGGGCCAGCGCCCCGCTGATCCATCGGGTGATCTTGCCTTTGGGGGTGGACTCCTTGGCCATCTGGTGTTCCAGATACGAAACCACCATGGCCGCACCACGTTCCATAACTGCCAGCATCAAATCGTCCTTGCCGGCGAAGTAGCGGTAGAACGCCTTGTTGGAGACGCCGGCCTCGGCGACGATGTCGCTGACCCGCGGTGCGTCCGGGGAGACCCGCTGCAACACCCGCAGTGCGGCGGCCAGGATGCGTTCCACGTCCTCGGCCGCCTCGCGTTGCCGATCGTCAAGGGCCCGCACCACGGCGGCCGCGGCTCTGCTGGTCACGGTGAAACAGGCAGCGCGGGAATGTGATCGACCAAATGGCCGTACTTCTCCCGGGCTCGCTCGATCCGGTTGGGCAGGAACTCGCTGGGCCAGACCGGATCCTCGGCCTCGTAGCCTTTGAAAATTTGGCGGGCGAGGTTGACCTTGTGCGCCTCGGTCGGCCCGTCGGCCATCCCCAGCGTGATGCCGCCCATGAGCACACTGGTCAACGGCATCTGGTCGGTCAGTCCGAGGCCGCCGTGCACCTGGATCGCTCGCAGGCCGACGGACTTCAGCACGGAGGCGGTCGCGATCTTGCAGGCCGCGATCTCCTCCCGCGCGGCCCGCTCACCAGCGGTGTCGACCAACCACGCGGCGTGCAACACCATGAGCCGGAATTGGGTCAGCTCCACGAACGAGTCGGCGACCATCTCCTGGATCAGCTGCTTGTCAGCCAGCAGACTGCCCTGTGTGAAGCGGCTTTTCGCGCGGCGAGCCATCGCATCGATCGCGCGTTGGGCCACCCCGATCGAGCGCATCGCGTGATGCAGGCGCCCGCCGGCCAGCCGGGACTGGGCGACCCCGAAGCCGTGCCCTTCCTCGCCGAGCATCGCCGACGCGGGGACCCGGACGTTGTCGTAGTGCACCAGTGAGTGCCCGGGGTCGTGCGAGTGTGAGCCGACCAGGTGGTGCGTCGCCTCGATGTGTACGCCCGGGGTGTCGGCGGGGACCAGGAACGTGGAGGCGCCGGTGTGGACCGGAACATCCGGATCGGTGATCGCCACCACGATGAAGAACGACGCCACCGAGGCGTTCGAGGACCAGTACTTGCGGCCGTTGATAACCCAGTCGTCGCCGTCACGCACGGCCCGCGTGGTGAACACCCGCGGATCGGATCCACCCTGCGGTTCGGTCATCGAGAACGTCGAGAAGATCTCCCCGGACAGCAGCCCGGTCAGATACCGCTCCTTCTGTTCCTCGGTGCCGAAGCGGGCCAGGATCTCGGCGTTACCGGTATCTGGTGCCTGGGTGCCGAAAATGATCGACGACCACGTTGCGCGGCCGAGGATTTCGTTGATCAGTGTGAGCTTGACGGCCCCGAAACCCTGACCGCCCAGCTCGGGCCCGAGGTGAGGCGCCCACAGACCCTGGTCGCGGACCTTCTGCTTGAGCGGGTCGACGATCCGGCGGCGCTCGTCGGTGAGCGGGAGGAACTCGCAGCTCGGGAAGATCACTTCGAGCGGTTCGATATCGTCGCGCACGAAGTTCCGGATCCACTCGAGCTTCTCCTCGAATTCCGGCTCGGTGGAAAAGTCCCACGCCATCGTCGTACTCCTTTACGGGATTCCGCCGTCGGCCCGAAGGATCGAACCGGTGGTGAAGCTGGAGGCATCGGACATCAAGAACAGTGCGGCGCCGATGATTTCGGCTGGTTCACCGGCCCGCTGCAGGGCGTGTCCCTTGAACGGGTTGCCCTCTCCGCTGGGCCCATCTGTCGGGCCGAGCCCTAGGCCCCACGCCTTGCTGATGTCGGTGAGGAACGGGCCGGGCATCAGGGTATTGACCCGCACCGTCGGCCCGAACGCCGCCGCGAGGCCTTCGGTCATCGCGTTCAATCCGGCTTTGGACGCGGCGTACGGAATGAACGACGGATGCGGCCGCAGCGACCCGTGGGTGCTGACGTTGATGATCACACCGCCGCCGTCGGCGACCATACGTTCACCCACCAGTGCTGAAAGGCGAAACGGGCCCTTCAGATTCAGGTTCATCACCGCGTCGAACAGCTTCTCACTGACATCGGTGAGCTTGTCGTAGGTCGGCGACATACCGGCGTTGTTCACCAGCACATCGATCTTGCCGAACCGGTCGTAGACCGCCTCGACCAACCCGTCGAGCTCATCCCAGCGACCGACGTGCACGCCGTACGGCATTGCGGTACAGCCGGTTTCGACCTCGATCTCCTTGGCTGTCGCTACGCAGGTGTCGAACTTGCGGCTGGCGATCACCACGTCTGCGCCGCAGCGCGCGGCCGCCATCGCCATCTCGCGGCCCAGGCCGCGGCTGCCGCCGGTGACCAGCACCACGCGGCCGGTCAGATCGAAAAGAGTGTCTGCGTAACCCATTCAGGCCTCCTCGCCGGATTGCGCCAATCGGGCCGCGGTGGCGATCAGATCGGGCACCATCGCGCCGAAGGCCTCGACCACTTTCGGATCTGCCGTGCCGCCGTTGACCGCGGCGGCGTAGGTCTTCTCCAGCACGATGCCCAGCTTCCAATTGGCCAACACCAGGTAGTAGTGGATGTTCTCGGTCGACAGCCCACTGACCTTCTCATAGTGCGCCAGCAGCTCGCTGCGGGTGGGCATACCGTCCATCGGCAGATAGAAGCCGGTGTCCTTGGGATGTTCGCCGTCGTAGCCGAGCAGCGCCCACGCCACGTCCAGCAGCGGGTCTCCGATCGTGGTCATCTCCCAATCCACGATCGCGGCCAGCCGCCCGGGTGCGCCGTGGGCGTACATGACGTTGGCGAACTGGTAGTCGCCGTGCATGATCCCGGGGGTGTACTGCGCGGGCCGGTTGTCGCGCAACCACTGCGACGCGACGTCCAGCCCGGGCAGTTCGCGCACCTGGAACGCGGCGAGGAACGCCAACCAGCGATCCACCTGCCGGTCGTGGAAGCCGTCGGGTTTGCCAAACCCCTCCAGGTCGTGCGCCTTCCAATCCACCCGGCCGAGTTTCGCCGCACCCTCGATCAGCTGGAAGGCGAGGTCGCGGCGGGCGTCGAGGTCGGCGTCGAACGGCGCCTCCCAGCCGCCCTCCATCGGGCTCCAGCCGTCGACTTCCTTCATCAGATAGAACGGCTTGCCGAGCACCTCGCCGCTCTCGTCGGCGGCGACCAGCTCGGCGTGCGGCACATCGGTGCCCTTCAACGCCCGTTCCAGCCGGATTTCGCGAAGCAGCTCACCGAGGCGGCGCTCGTCGGCCCGCGGTCCGGGCATCCGCAGCACCATGCCCTCGCCGCCGCGGCTGATCCGGTACAGCATGTTCTGCGACCCGCCCTTGAGGACCTCGACGCCGGGCTTCTCGCCATGGCCGGGCGCGTCCTGGGTGTCGAGCCATCTGCCGAGTGCCGCGGTGTCGAGGTCCGCGGGGCTTTGCGTTCTCGTCATGGAACTCCTCAATCTCCATTTGGAGAATAGCATTCTCCGCGCGCCGAGCCACTAGCCTTTGGCCAACACATAGCGAAAGGGGCGACGATGGCCGGACCGCTGGAGGGCATCAAGGTTGTCGAGCTCGGGGTGTGGGTCGCCGGGCCGGCCGCCGGAGGAATCCTGGCCGACTGGGGTGCCGACGTCGTCAAGATCGAACCGCCGACCGGCGACCCGGGCCGGATGTTCGGCCGGATGCTCGGGCTCGACGACGGCAGCAACCCGCCGTTCGAGATGGACAACCGGTCCAAGCGCAGCATCGTGCTGGACCTGACAACCGACGGTGGACTGGCCACCGCCCGCCAATTGCTCACGACGGCAGACGTTTTCCTCACCAACGTCCGGCCGGACGCGCTCGCACGGCTCGATCTGGACTATCCGTCGGTGGCCGCCCTCAATCCGGGCCTGGTCTACGGCCTGATCACCGGGTACGGCGAGAGCGGACCTGACGCCAACCGCCCGGCCTACGACGTCGCCGCGTTCTGGGCCCGTTCCGGGGTGGCCGATCTGCTCACCCGTCCCGGCGACAGCCCGCCGTTCCAGCGGGGCGGCATGGGCGATCACATGACCGGGATGACGCTGGCCGCGGCGATCAACGCCGCACTGGTCGCCCGCGCCCGCACCGGCGAAGGGCAGCTGGTGACAACCTCGCTCTACCGCCAGGGCGCCTACACCGTCAGCTTCGACCTCAACACCTTCCTGCTGACCGGCAATCCGATCGCGATCGGTCAGCGCGAGACGATGTTCAACCCGTGCATGAACAACTATCTGGCGGCCGACGGGCGGCGACTCTGGATCGTCGGACTGGAAGCCGACCGGCACTGGCCGTCGCTGTGCCGTGCAGTCGGACGCCCGGAGTGGTTGACCGACAACCGGTTTACCACCGCCCGCGACCGCGCGATCAATTCCCGTGAACTCATTGCGACGCTCGACGAGATCTTCGCGACGAAGACGCTCGCCGAATGGGCCGAGGCGTTCGACGCCGAGCCCGACTTGTTCTGGTCGCCGGTGAACTCGATGGAGGATGTCTTGGCCGACGAGCAGTTCCACGCCGCGGGCGGTCTGGTGGACGTGCCCGACGGCGGCCCGATGATCGCCACCCCTGCCGACTTCCACGGCACCCCGTGGGCGCCGCGGTCGGCCGCCCCGAAGCTCGGCGAGCACACCGGCGAGGTCCTCGCCGAGCTCGCCGAACGTGCGGGATATCGTTGAAAATCGCCGAAGAATCCGCGACAACTCACACGCTCGGCGCGTGAAAGGACCACCGCACCCATGCAGCTGCTGCTCGTCAGGCATGCCCTGCCCCACCGCACCGAGGCCGGCGAAGGCAGCGATCCGGAACTGTCCGACGAGGGCTGGGATCAGGCCAGGCGACTGCCTGACGCGCTGAACCGATTCCCGCTCGCCCGGCTGATCAGCAGCCCGCAGCGGCGCGCGCTGCAGACCGCCGAGCCGGTCGCAAAGGCCACCGGGTTGACCGTCGACATCGACGACCGGCTGGCCGAGTACGACCGCGGGCTGTCCTACTACGTGCCGATCGAACAGGTGCGCAAAGAGCGGCCCGAGGAGTGGGCGCGGATGGCCGACGGCCGGCTGCCCAGCACCGTCGACGAAGACGAATTCCGCGGCCGGGTGAGCGCGGCGCTGAGCGATATCGTCGCGGCGGCCGATCACGACGAGACCGTGGCCGTATTCAGCCACGGCGGGGTGATCAACGTGATCCTGCACGAACTGCTAGGCACCAAACGGCTGCTGTCGTTCCCCATCGACTACGTCTCGATCACCCGCCTGCTCTACGCCCGCAGCGGGTTCGGCACGGTGGCGGCGGTCAACACCACCGAACATGTTTGGGATCTCTTGCCGCGCAACCAGCGCTATTAGCTATACATAGCGGGTGACTTCTCTGGACGGGCTCGACCTGGCGGCACTGGACCGGCACCTGCGATCGGCGGGCATCCCGCGCAGTGGGGAACTGCAGGCGGAGTTCATCTCCGGTGGCCGGTCGAACCTGACCTTCCTGATTTTCGACGACGCCTCCAAGTGGGTGCTGCGCCGCCCGCCGCTGCACGGGCTCACCCCGTCGGCGCACGATATGGCTCGCGAATATCGGGTGGTGGCCGCGTTGGCAGGCAGTCCGGTGCCGGTCGCGCCCGCGGTCACCATGCGCGACGACGATTCCGTCGGGGGTGCGCCGTTCCAGATGGTGGAATATGTGGCGGGGCAAGTTGTTCGCACCCGCGCCGAACTCGACGGGCTCGGCGACGCCGGCGTGGTCAGCGATTGCGTCAACAGCCTCATCCGGGTGCTGGCCGACCTCCATGAGATCGACCCTGACAGTGTGGGTTTGGGCGACTTCGGCAAGCCGGTGGGGTATCTCGAACGGCAGGTGCGGCGGTGGGGGTCGCAGTGGCAACACGTTCGGCTGCCCGGCGATCCACGTGATGGCGACGTCGAACGGCTGCATTCCAAGCTGGCCGGGGCGGTGCCACCGGAAAGCCGTAGCTCGATCGTGCACGGCGATTACCGGATCGACAACACCATCATCGACCCCGACAACCCGACAGTTGTTCGGGCGGTGCTGGATTGGGAGATGTCCACCCTCGGAGACCCGCTGGCCGATGTCGCCGTGATGTGTGTGCAGCGTGACCCGATGTTGGACTTGCTGAGCCAGGAGCACAAGTCGTGGACGGCCCCGCAGATGCCGACGGCTGAGGATCTGGCCCAGCGCTATTCGGTCATATCAGGAAACCCATTGGCACACTGGAACTTCCAGATGGCACTCGGATACTTCAAGTTGGCGATCATCGTGGCCGGTATCGACTTCCGGCGCCGGATGGCCGCCGACGTCGCCGAGGACGATGACCAGGCGGGCGAGGCCGTTGCCGTGCTGATCAGCCGCGGGCTTGAAGCCTTCGGCTAGATCTGACGGGCTGCCTTCAAATTCTTCTTCGCGGCACGGCGGAGCTGGAAGATGCGCGCCGCCCCGGCCAGGACGGTCACCAGGCCGCCGGCCACCGCCGCCATCAGGATCGCGACGCCCAGCGGGAGCGACCAGTGCCAGCCGAAGAACGCGAACGATGTCGGTTCGGTGTTCTGGGCGATGAAGACCAGCAGGATCGTCAGAACCAGTAGTCCGGCGATGAGCGAGGACCACAGCGCCGCTGCACGGGTGAACTTGACTTCTTTGACCGAAGCGGGCGCGCCGGTCGCCGGCGCTGGCGGAGCCGGAGCGATCGGCGGCGTGGGGTCGTGGGCTGAACCCAACGGTTCACTGCTCGTCATTCCCTCATTGTTCCCTGCCAGCGCATCGAGAAACAATGGAACGGGGACGAAACAATGACGTCCGCGCTGATCCAAACCTGGGCGAGTGAAGGTAAGGGCCGTTACTGTCGGAAAAACGGGTCGGGGTGAAAGGACGCGCATGAATGCGTCGCGGGGCGGAAAGCGACTGTGGTTTGCGGCGATATTGTTTGCGCTCGTGCTACCGGTGGTGGTCTCCTGTGGCAGCGCCAATCCTCTTGGTGGCGGATCGGCATCGGGTGATCTGAAGAATCTGGTTGTCGGCTCGGCAGACTTCCCGGAGTCGAAGATCATCGCCGAGATCTATGCCCAAGCCTTGGAAGCCAACGGTTTCACCGTGGGACGGCAGTTCGGGATCGGCAGCCGCGAGACCTACATTCCCGCGGTGCGTGACCATTCCATCGACCTGGTTCCGGAGTACACCGGAAACCTGTTGCAGTACTTCGACTCCAAGACCACGGTGACTACGCCGGATCAGGTCGAGCTGGCGTTGTTCCGGGTGCTGCCCGGCGACCTGTCGATCCTGACTCCCTCGCCTGCCAACGACACCGACACCGTCGCCGTTTCGGAAGCCACCGCGCAGAAGTGGAATCTAAAGACCATCGGCGACCTGGCCGCACATTCCGCGGAGGTCAAGTTCGGTGGGCCGTCAGAGTTCCAGAGCCGCACAGAGGGGCTGCCGGGCCTGAAGGCCAAGTACGGACTGGACATCAAGCCGGACAACTTCGTCTCGATCAGCGACGGCGGCGGACCGGCGACGGTGCGCGCACTGGTGGACGGCACCGTCACCGCCGCCGACATCTTCAGCACCTCGCCGGCCATTCCCCAGAACAAGCTGGTCGTCCTGGAAGACCCCAAGAACAACTTCCTGGCGGCCAATGTCGTGCCGCTGGTCAGTTCGCAGAAGAAGTCCGACGAACTCAAGACGGTGCTGGATGCGGTGTCGGCGAAGCTGAGCACCGAGGGGCTCATCGAACTCAACACCGCCGTGTCCGGCAACTCCGGCGTCGACCCCGACGAGGCAGCGCGAAAGTGGATACGTGACAACGGTTTCGACAAGCCGATCGGAAAATAGATGATCACCTTCGCCAACGTCACGAAGACTTACCCGGACGGCACTGTCGCCGTCGACGACCTGAGCATGGAGGTGCCGACGGGCACGCTGACGGTATTCGTCGGGCCGTCGGGCTGTGGGAAGACGACCTCGATGCGGATGATCAACCGGATGATCGAGCCCAGCTCGGGAACGATCACCGTCGACGGCCGCGACATCGCCGGTGTCAACCCGGTCAAGCTGCGGCTCGGGATCGGCTATGTCATCCAGAGCGGCGGGCTGATGCCGCACCAGCGGGTGATCGACAACGTGGCAACGGTGCCGGTGCTCAAAGGCGAGTCCCGGCGGGCAGCCCGCAAGGCCGCGTACGCGGTGCTGGAGCGGGTGGGCCTCGATCCCAAGCTCGGCGATCGCTATCCCGCGCAGCTGTCCGGCGGGCAACAGCAGCGCGTCGGTGTGGCCCGCGCGCTGGCCGCCGATCCGCCGGTACTGCTGATGGACGAGCCGTTCTCGGCGGTCGACCCGGTGGTGCGTGATGAGTTGCAGGCCGAAATCCTGCGCCTGCAGGGCGAATTGCAGAAGACCATCGTCTTCGTCACCCATGACATCGACGAGGCGATCAAACTCGGTGACCGGGTCGCGGTGTTCGGGCCCGGTGGCACCTTGCAGCAATACGATGCCCCGGCCCGGCTGTTGTCCAATCCTGCAAACGAATTCGTCTCCGGGTTCATCGGCACCGATCGCGGCTACCGTGGCCTGCAGTTCCGCCAGGCCTCCGGATTGCCGCTGCACGACATTCAGACGGTCAAAGAAGCCAAGATCGATGCGCTGACGCTCGCGCCAGGGGAGTGGCGGTTGGTCACCAGGGACGACGGGCGGCCCTACGCCTGGCTGGACGCCGACGGTGTGCAGCTACATCGCGGTGGAAGTTCGTTGTACGACAGCACAATTGCGGGTGGATCGCTGTTCGTTCCGGGCGGTACGTTGCGACTGGCCCTTGATGCGGCGCTGTCCTCCCCGGCCGGCCTGGGAGTCGCCGTCGACGACGACGGGCAGGTGATCGGCGGGGTCAAGGCCGACGACGTGCTGGAGACGTTAGAGGCCCAACGGACCCCTGCGGGGCAGGAGCGCAGCGACTCGGGGGTGGTTGAGCATGAATTACCTACTCACCCATCTCGACAAAGCGTGGGCGCTGACCGTGATTCACCTGCGGCTGTCGCTGGTTCCGGTGGTGCTGGGTCTGGTGATCGCGGTGCCGCTGGGCGCCTATGTCTGGCGGACCACCGCGCTGCGCCGGGTGACCACCGTGACGGCCAGCATCATCTTCACCATCCCGTCGCTGGCACTGTTCGTGGTTCTGCCGCTGATCATCCCGACCCGAATCCTCGACGAGGCCAATGTCATCGTCGCGCTGACCCTCTACACCACCGCGTTGTTGGTGCGGGCGGTGCCCGAAGCGCTGGACGCGGTACCCGCCCAGGTGCGTGACGCCGCCACCGCCGTCGGCTATACCCGGGTGTCGCAGATGCTCAAAGTCGAACTGCCGCTGTCGATTCCGGTCCTCATCGCCGGCCTTCGGGTGGTCGCGGTGACCAATATTTCGATGGTGTCGGTGGGTTCGGTCATCGGCATCGGCGGGCTGGGAACCTGGTTCACCGAGGGCTACCAGGCCGACAAGAGTGATCAGATCGTCGCGGGCATCATCGCGATCTTCCTGCTTGCGATCGTCATCGACGTGCTGATCCTGCTGGCTGGCCGGCTGATCACTCCGTGGGCCCGGGTGAAGGCGAGCTCATGAACTTCCTGCAGCAAGCCCTCGCCTACATCTTCACCGGCGCCAACTGGGGTGGCCGGGCCGGTTTGGCGGTCCGCATCGTCGAGCACCTGCAGTACACCGCCGTCGCCGTCGTCGTCTCCGCGCTCATCGCGATCCCCATCGGCCTGCTGATCGGGCACACCGGGCGCGGCACGTTCCTCGTGGTCACCGGGGTCAACGCCCTGCGGGCACTGCCCACCCTGGGCGTACTGCTGCTCGGGGTGTTGCTGTGGGGGCTCGGGCTGCTGCCGCCGACCGTCGCGCTCATGCTGCTGGGCATTCCGCCGCTGCTGGCCGGCACCTATGCCGGGATCGCGAACGTCGACCCGGCTGTGGTGGACGCCGCTCGGTCGATGGGCATGACCGAGACCAGGGTTTTGCTGCGCGTCGAGGTGCCCAATGCGCTGCCGCTGATTCTGGGCGGGCTGCGCACGGCCACCCTCCAGGTGGTGGCGACCGCGACGGTGGCCGCCTACGCCAGCCTCGGTGGCCTGGGGCGCTACCTGATCGATGGCATCAAGGTCCGCCAGTTCTACCTCGCCCTGGTGGGTGCGTTGCTGGTGACGGTTCTGGCCCTGGTGCTCGATGCGCTGCTGGCGCTGGCCGTGTGGGCTTCGGTGCCCGGCTCGGGCCGATTCCGGCGGATGCCGCAACCGTTGCTCGACGACGAGGTCAGTTTGGATGCACGTGTACCCACATCACAGATGAGCCGCACTTCCCGACCTGGTTACGAACGAGGCGCCCCGTCGCATACGGTAGACGGGTGAGTGCAGCCAACGACGCGACAGAAAGCGCCTGGCCGGCGATCCTGACCTGGCGCGCGCACGACGATTCGCGGATGGAGTCCGCCCGGGTCCAGCTATCGGGCAAGCGGATCAAGGCCTACGGCCGCATCGTCGCCGCGGCCGCCGAGACCAACCCGGCCTTCAGCGCTTCCTACGACCTGGTGACCGACGAGACCGGCGCGACCAAACGGCTGTCCATGAGCGTCACCCTCGCCGAGCGGGATCGTCAGCTGTCGATCGCCCGCGACGAGGAAGGCATGTGGCTCGTCACCGATCACCAGGGCCAGACCCGGGCCGCCTACGAAGGCGCACTGGACGTCGACGTCGTCTTCAGCCCGTTCTTCAACGCGCTGCCGATCCGGCGCACCGGCCTGTATCAGCGGGTCGATTCGGTGTCGCTGCCGGTGGTGTACGTGAGTTTGCCCGACCTGACCGTCAAGCAGGCCACCATCAGCTACGGCAGCTCCGGCCCGGACGCCGGGGACGGCATCAAGCTGCACTCGCCGGTCGCCGACACCACGATCACGGTCGACGCCGACGGCTTCATCGTCGACTACCCAGGACTGGCAGAGCGGATCTGATCACGCCGCCGGCACGACCGGCGGCCGCGAGTTCCGCGCGCCAATCCTCTTCCCCGATGGCGATGGTCACGATCTGCGGGCGCGAGAAGCTGTCGTAGCGCGCGCGGGCGGCATGGCCGGCCTCGACCAGATCGGCCACCGACCCTCTGTCGGCCAGCGATGCGCGGGCCTGGTTCAGCAACTCCAACGCGCGGTCGAGGGTGGGCAGCAGCTGCTCGGCGTTCGCCTCGCACATGGCCCGCACCAGATCGGGAGCCGTCGCCGCGACGCGTGTGCCGTCCCGAAATGAGCCGGCCGCCAGAGCAAATGCCAGCGGCACCTCGCCCGCGGTCTCGGCCAATGCCTCGGCGAGCAGATGCGGAAGATGCGAAATGCTGGCCGCCGCCGCGTCGTGCTCGTCGGACGTGGCGGGGACGACGACGGCCTGGCAGTCCAGCGCCAGGTGCATCACCTGCTCCCACACTCGGGCGTCGACGTGCTCGTCGACCGTGAGGACCCACGGCGCACCCGCGAACATCCTGGCGTCGCCCGCGCTCCACCCCGAGTGGGCGGTGCCGGCCATCGGGTGGCCGCCGACGTAGCGGTCGAGCAGGCCGGCCTTGCGCACCGCGTCGAGCACCGCGCGCTTGACGCTGATGACGTCGGTCAGTGGACACTCGCCGGCGACGTCCTTGATGTGGCTGAGCAATTGCGCCACCGCCGGCATGGGCACGGCCAGGACGATCAGCGCTTCGCGCTCAGCGGCCCACGCCAAGGCCTCGGTGAGATCGGTGGTGGCGGAGAAACCGTCGAACCGCGCGCCCTGGGCGCCCTCGACGGATCGGTTGTAGCCGAGTGCTTCACGCCCGGCCGCGACCGCCGCTCGCAACACCGAGCCGCCGATGAGCCCGAGACCGAGGACGCACACGGGTGTCTTCGCCACATGTCCAGGTTGACACATCCACACCGCACAGCAGATGGGTACCTGGTCAAAAGGCCTGATCAGCGACTAGCGTATGCGCCCATGGAAGCACAGCGCGCCCAGAACAGCCCCGGGTCGGAGGCCCCGGATGGCTTCGGGGTGGCCGTGGTTCGCGAAGACGGCAAGTGGCGTTGCTCGCCCATGAGCGCAAAGGTTTTGACCAGCCTGGCTGCCGCCGAGACGGAGTTGCGAGAAATGCGCAGCGCCGGCGCGGTGTTCGGGCTGCTGGACATCGACGACGAGTTCTTTCTGATCGTTCGGCCTGCGCCGTCGGGTACTCGGCTGCTGTTGTCTGATGCGACGGCGGCGCTGGATTATGACATTGCCGCCGAGGCGCTGGAGACTCTTGACGCCGACATTTCGCCGGAAGATCTCGAAGATGCCGACCCCTTCGAAGAGGGCGATCTCGCTGTCCTGGCCGACATCGGGCTGCCCGAGCCGGTGCTGAGCGTGATCCTCGACGAAACCGATCTGTATGCCGACGAACAACTCGGCCGGATCGCGCGGGAGATGGGTTTCGCCGACGAGCTGTCAGCAGTGCTCGACCGCCTCGATCGGTGATCGCCGACGAACTCTTGGTGCGCGCGGCCATCGACGCCGCCGGACTGGCCGGGTCGGAGGATGTGCCGATCGGCGCGGTGGTGTTTGGCCCCGACGGCACTGAGCTGGCCCGGGCGGCCAACGCCCGCGAGAAGCTCGGTGACCCGACCGCACACGCCGAGATCCTGGCGCTGCGGGCGGCGGCCCAGGTGTACGGCGACGGCTGGCGACTGGCGGGGACGACGCTGGCGGTGACCGTCGAGCCGTGCACGATGTGCGCGGGTGCGTTGGTGATGGCGCGGGTGGCGCGGGTGGTGTTCGGCGCCTGGGAGCCCAAAACCGGTGCAGCGGGCTCACTTTGGGATGTGGTGCGCGACCGCAGGCTGACGCATCGGCCGGAGGTGCGCGGGGGAGTGCTCGCCGAGGAATGCGCCGCGCTGTTGGAGGGCTTTTTCGCTCGTCAGCGCGATTTGGGTTAGCCCGCCCGCGACCCGTAAGCTCTTCGACGGTGGCGTGTCCGAGCGGCCTAAGGAGCACGCCTCGAAAGCGTGTGACGGGTAACCCCCGTCCGAGGGTTCAAATCCCTCCGCCACCGCCATAAGCCCCGGACCCCCTGTGGGTTGCGGGGTTTTTATTCGCCGACCGTGCGGGATCTCGGTGGAGAAGGCGCGAAATGTCGACGACAACCCGCACGCTCGGCGCATCGGGCCGACGGCTGACGCCTGTTTTGCTGAATCGCCAGCAAACCCTGCGAGCTTCGGTCAAGGTAGTAAGCATGGCGAAAGATCTGCGGGCTCGGGTGTTTGTCGGGGCGACAACCGTTTTCGTCGTCGGCGGGCTTCTCGGTGCACCGAGTGCGGCGGCTGACGATTCGGTCTGTACATCGGTGGGCCAGTACTGCGGCTTCTACTCGCCGTCACGCAACATCAGTTGTGAGATCAACACCGGTGGCCGCGTCGGCGAAGACGGCGTGTACTGCCAGACCGACAGCCCGCCCCAGTCGGTCACGCTGAACAACGACGGCACCTTCAAGTCGTGTACTGGCGTGAGCTGCCTTGGCAACGCAGCGCCGGGGATCCCCATGCTCGCCTACGGGAAGACGATGGCGCTCGGGCAATTCAAGTGCCTCTCCGAAGAGAGCGGAGTCAGCTGCACCGCGGCGGGCGGTCGTGGCTTCACGATCTCCAGAAGTGGCATCGGCACGGCCGGCTGACACCGCACTGGCTGCGGCATGGCTGTGAATAGCGCCGGTCGCGTCGCGGTTCCCAGGAACCTCACCTACCCTGGCGCTTTGAGGATTCAACGGTGTATGCCAGGGGGTTTGAGATCATGACGACCGCTTCGATCAGTACCCGACGATTGCTTTATGCCGCAATCGGATTGGCGATCGCGGCCGGCCCGGCCGTCGCGGTGTTCGCCATCGCCGAGCCCGCGCCGCGGCTGGCGGCTCAGTGTCAGGACAGCGACACCGAGGACAGCTTCTCGATGAACTGCGCCCCGACGATCATTCCCGACACCAGCGACCAGCTCACCGAGGCCGAGGTGGCCGAGCCGGGCTTCAACGGCGGCAACCACAGCGGCGGTGGCGGCGGTGGGGGCGGCGGCGGTCACCACTGACCGATCGACGCCCGGACCCGATTCCGTTGTGCGGTTTCATCCGCGACACTCCGGCTCGGGCGTACCAGCTCGCACACTCGCGGCGGCACTGCTGACCCGGGTGCGACGTCGCGAGGAAATCCGTGTGGCAAACCGGTGTAATGGGCACACGGGTTAGAAATCTAAGCGGAGGTCATCGATGGAGCTGATTTCACCGACCGACTCGATGTTCTTGCTGGCCGAGTCCCGAGAACATCCCATGCACGTTGGTGGCCTGCAGCTGTTCGAGCCGCCCGAGGGCGTGGGCCCGGAGTTCCTGGCTGGGATCTACAACGACCTGCTCACCTACCAGGACGTGCAGCCGACGTTCCGCAAGCATCCCGGTGCGTTCTTCGGCGGCATCGCAAACCTGACCTGGGCCTTCGACCGGGACATCGATCTCGAATACCACCTGCGGCGCTCGGCGCTGCCTCAGCCGGGTCGGGTCCGTGAACTGCTCGAACTGACCTCGCGGCTGCACGGCAGTCTGCTCGATCGGCACCGGCCGCTGTGGGAGACCCATCTGGTCGAAGGTCTCAACGACGGCCGGGTCGCCGTCTACACCAAGGTTCACCACTCGCTGCTCGACGGTGTCTCGGCGATGAAGCTGACCCGGCGCACCCTCTCGACGGATCCGCAGGACGACGAGATCCGGGCACCGTGGACCATCGGGCCGCGCGCACGCAACAAGGACAAGGGCCGCGGATCGCGCCTGGGCGGCCTGAGGCGAGCGGCCGGATCAATTGCCGGGCTGGCGCCCTCCGCGGTGACCATCGCGCGCGCTGCCCTCCTCGAACAGCAGCTGACCCTGCCGTTCGAAGCACCCAAGACGATGTTCAACGTCCCGATCGGTGGGGCCCGTCGCGTGGCCGCACAGTCCTGGCCCGTCAAACGCATCATCGCCATCAAGGACGCCGCCGGTGTCACCGTCAACGACGTCATCCTGGCGATGTGCGCCGGCGCCCTGCGGGCCTACCTGATCGAGCAGGACGCCCTGCCCGACAAACCGCTGATCGCCATGGTTCCGGTCAATCTGCGCGACGAGGACGACCAGTCCAGTGGCGGCAACCAGGTCGGCGCCATCCTGTGCAACCTGGCCACCGACGAGAGTGACCCGGCCAAGCGCCTGGCGGCGATCAACGCGTCGATCAGCGGCAACAAAGAAGTGTTCCTGCAACTGCCCAAGATCCAGCAGCTGGCGCTGTCGGCGTTCAACATGGCGCCGCTGGCCCTAACCCTGCTGCCGGCACTGGCCGCCGCGGCAGCACCCCCGTTCAACATCGTGATCTCCAACGTGCCCGGCGCCCGTGAGCCGCTGTACTGGCATGGCGCACGCCTGGACGGCAACTATCCGTTGTCGATTGCGCTCGACGGCCAAGCGCTCAACATCACGATGTCCAACAACGCCGACAACCTCGACTTCGGCTTGGTCGGCTGCCGGCGCAGCATTCCGCATCTGCAGCGGCTGCTCACCCATCTGGAGGACTCACTGGCCGGGCTCGAGAAGGCGGTCGGGGTCTAGCCAGACGAAAGCGGCGGCGACCCCTCGGGGCGCCGCCGCTTCGTCCTACCTGCCGCTACGGGCAGGTGACCTGAATTTCGAAAGGCTTGGTCACCGGCTGCATCGGGTTGGCCATGTCGACGCCCGTCGCAGTTCCGCTGATCTTGTAGGTGTTGCCGTCCTTGGTCGCGGTGGCATTTGCCCCGCCGGGCACACCCGCGGTGTAGCCCAGCGTCACGCCGTTGACGTTGCCCAGGCCGACGGATTGCACCGAAGAGGCATCCGCGGACAGGACGGCGGCGATACCGGTGGTGGCTTCGCCGATCGCGATGTTGAGGTTGCCGCCGGCCGTCGCGCAGACGACCTGACCCTGGACGTTCTGCGCCTGACCGTCGATCGTCACCTTGGCGGTCCCTGCACCGGCGGTCGCGCTGGGGGATCCCGCCGCACTCGTCGTCGTCGCAGCCGCGGATGTCGTCGCTGTTGCGCTCGTCGTCGACGTTGATTTGTTGTCGTCTTTCGAACAACCTGACAATCCGGCCACCAAGACCGCGGCGCCGGCAACGGTCACCACCAGGGCACGTTTCACCGATTTCTCCTTATGTAGGGTGATCCGTCGACATTGACGGATCATCCAGAAAATTATGGTGCGCAGATTCCGGGGTATGGCACGAATGGACGAAAAACTCTTCTGCCAGTCAAGAAGTCGAAACTTTCCCCGACATCGGGGCAAATGACGAGCCGCACAGGCAAAGTCGGTATCTTCACGGTCATGCAGACATTGCGCACACCCGACGAGCGATTCGCTGATATCCCGAATTTCCCTTATGCACCGCACTATTGCGAGCTCGACGATGACGAGGGTGGACGTCTGCGAGTGGCCTGGATCGACGAAGGCCCGGAGCAGGCCGATCCAATTCTGTTGTTGCATGGCGAACCGACGTGGTCGTTTCTGTACCGCAAGATGATTCCGGTGCTCACTGCGGCGGGGCATCGGGTCATCTGTCCGGATCTGGTCGGTTTCGGGCGTTCCGACAAACCCACCCGCCGCGAGGACCACACCTACGCCCGCCACGTCGAGTGGATGCGCGCGCTCGCGTTCGACGTCCTCGATCTGCAGCGGGTGACCTTGTTCGGACAGGACTGGGGTGGGCTGATCGGGCTGCGCCTGGCTGCGGAGAACGCAGACCGATTCGCCCGGGTCGTCGTCGCCAACACCGGACTGCCGACGGGTGACTTCAACATGCCCGAGGTGTGGTGGCAGTTCCGCCGCGCCATTCAGGACTCGCCCAGCATCGACGTCGGCCGCTTCGTCGAGTCGGGATGCCTGCGGCCGATGAGCGACGACGTGCGCCGGGCCTATAACGCCCCCTTCGTCGACGACAGCTTCACCGCCGCTGCGCGGGCCATGCCCGGATTGGTCCCCACCACTCCCGACGACCCCGCATCCGAGGCGAACCGGCGCGCCTGGGCGACCCTGACCGCCGGCTCGACGCCGATGCTGGTGGCCTTCAGCGACGGCGACCCGATCACTGGCGCGATGGCCCCGATCTTCCAGCAGATGGCGGGGGCGCAGGGCCGCGAGCACCCCACGCTGCACGGGGCCGGGCATTTCATCCAGGAGGATGCGGGGGAGGAGCTCGCCGGCCACATCGTGCGGTTCCTGGAGTAGCGCGGCGCGCTGGTTAGATGTCGACGTGCCCTTCTTCACCGTCGACGCGGAGCTGCCCGGCCGACGGGGACGCAGCGGGGTGATCCACACGCCCCACGGCGATATCCACACCCCGGCGTTCGTCGCCGTCGGCACCAAGGCCACCGTGAAGGCGGTGCTCCCCGAGACGATGCGGGAGCTGGGCGCGCAAGCGGTCTTGGCCAACGCGTACCACCTCTACCTGCAGCCGGGCCCCGACATCGTCGACGAGGCGGGCGGCCTTGGCGCGTTCATGAACTGGCCCGGACCGACGTTCACCGACAGTGGCGGGTTCCAGGTCCTGTCGCTGGGTGCCGGGTTCCGCAAGGTCCTGTCGATGGACGCCAACCGGGTGCAGGCCGACGACGTGATCGCCGAGGGCAAGCAGCGGCTGGCGCATGTCGACGACGACGGCGTGACGTTCATTTCGCATCTCGACGGCTCGACGCACCGGTTCACTCCCGAGGTGTCGATGCAGATTCAGCACAAGATCGGTGCCGACATCATCTTCGCCTTCGACGAGTTGACGACGTTGGTGAATACCCGTGGTTACCAAGAGGAGTCGGTGGCGCGCACGCAAGCGTGGGCGGTGCGCTGCATCGCCGAGCATCGCAAGCTGACCGCCGGACATCCGGAGCGGCCCGCGCAGGCGCTGTTCGGGGTGGTTCAGGGCGCGCAGTATGAGGACCTGCGCCGTCAGGCATCGCGCGACCTGGCAGGCATCGTCGATTCCGAAGGACGCGGCTTCGACGGCTACGGCATCGGCGGAGCGCTGGAAAAGCAGAACCTGGCCACGATCGTCGGGTGGTGCGTCGACGAGTTGCCCGACGACAAGCCCCGTCACCTGCTCGGCATCAGTGAGCCCGACGACCTGTTCGCCGCGATCGCCGCCGGTGCCGACACCTTCGACTGCGTGTCGCCGTCGCGGGTGGCGCGTAACGCGGCTGTGTACTCGCCGACCGGCCGGTTCAACATCACCGGCGCACGCTATCGGCGGGATTTCACCCCGATCGACGCCGACTGCGACTGCTACACCTGCGCCAACTACACCCGGGCCTACCTGCACCACCTCTTCAAGGCCAAAGAGATCCTGTCCGCCACGCTGTGCACGATCCACAACGAGCGGTTCATCATCCGCCTGGTCGACCAGATCCGCGCCGCGATCGTGGCCGGCGAGTTCGACGAGCTCCGCGCCGATGTCCTCGGCAGCTACTACGGCCATTCGACGCGTGCACAATAGCGTGCACAATAGGTAGATGACTGCTGCCACCGAGCCGCAAGAACTGCTGGTACAACTGCTCGACCCCGCCAACCGGGCCAACCCGTACCCGGTCTACCGGCAGATCCTCGACCGCAGCCCGATGTTGATTCCCGAGTCCACCCTGCACGTGATGTCCAGCTTCGCCGACTGCGACGAGGTGCTGCGGCACCCCGACTCGTGCAGTGACCGGCTGAAATCGACCGCCGCGCAGCGGGCGATCGAAGCCGGTGAGCAGCCGCGGCCGTTCGGCACCCCCGGCTTCCTGTTCCTCGACCCGCCGGATCACACCCGGTTGCGCAGACTGGTCAGCAAGGCGTTCTCGCCGCGTGTGGTCAAAGCGCTGGAACCCGATATCGCCACCATGGTCGACGACCTGCTCGACAAGGCCGCCGAGACAAGCGAATTCGACGCCATCGGGCAGCTGGCGCACCCGCTGCCGGTCGCGGTCATCTGTCGGTTGCTCGGCGTGCCCATCGAGGATGAGCCGCAATTCAGTTCGGCATCAACAGTTTTGGCCCAGGGACTCGACCCGTTCGCCACGTTCACCGGTGAGCCCCAGGGCCTGGAAGAACGTCTGAAGGCCGGAATGTGGTTGCGTGGCTATCTGCGCGATCTGCTGGAGCGCCGCCGCGTGGAGCCGCGCGACGACCTGATGTCGGGGCTGATCGCCGTGGAGGAATCCGGTGACCAGCTCACCGAAGAGGAGATCGTCGCGACCTGCAACCTGCTGCTGATCGCAGGCCACGAGACGACGGTCAATCTGATCGCCAATGCCATCCTGGCGATGTTGCGCCACCGCGAGCACTGGACGGCGTTGAGCGCCGATCCGGGCCTGGCCCCGAACATCATCGAGGAAACACTGCGCTACGACCCGCCGGTGCAGCTGGCCAGCCGGGTGGCAGGCGCGGACATGCAGATCGGTGACACCCGAATCCCCAAGGGCGACATCATGATGCTGCTGCTGGCGGCAGCGCATCGCGATCCGGCATCGACCGAGCGGCCCGACGACTTCGACCCGACGCGAAACCCGATCCGCCACCTGGCATTCGGACACGGACCGCACTTCTGCCTCGGTGCGCCGCTGGCGCGGATGGAGGCCGCGGTGGCGCTGACCGCGGTGACCCGACGCTTCCCGCACGCCCGGCTGGCCTCTGAGCCGACCTACAAACCGCACGTCACACTGCGCGGCATGGCCCGCCTCGACGTCGCCGTGTAGAGCCGGCCCCCGACTATCTGCTCAGCACTGGTGAGGGGGCGCCCCGCCGATGAGCGCCTGGTCATAGCGCGGCGCAATTCCCTCGACCGACGCCATGAAGCTGTCGATATCGACGCGGCGGGCGGAAACCCAGGTGCCCAGCGTCTGGATGGTCTCCTGGAGCCGCATCGGGTCGACGGTGTAGGGATCGGTGTTGAGCAGCACGAAGTCCGCGAGCTTGCCCGGCGTGATCGAGCCGATCTCGTGATCGCGTTTCTGCTGCCAGGCGGCGTTGATCGTGTGCGCCTGCAGCGCCTCGTCGAGAGTGAGAGCCTGCTCTGATGCATGAACCGTCCCCGACGCGCTGCGTCGGGTCACGGCGTTCTGGATGTTGAGCCAGGGCAGCGGTGGTGACAGGTAGCCGTCGTTGTGGAACGTCGGCCGGACCCCGCCGTCGTAGGCGTCCCGGTACGGCTGCCAGCGGGCTCCGTAGGACGGCTCGAAGATCACGCCGTCATACAGGTCGCCCCAGTAGAGCGCCTGGAACGGTGACATCGAGGCAGTGACGCCCAGTGTGCCCGCCCGTGCGCACTGTTCCCGGCTGGGGGTGGCGAAATGCTCTACGCGCCAACGGTGGTCGCTGCCGATGAGCCCGAGACGACTCAGTGCCTGCTCGTAGCCGTCGAGTACGACGTCGATCCCGGCATCGCCGTTGATGTGCGTCGCTATCTGAAAGTCCTTGTCGCCGAATTGGCCTACCAGAGCGAGGAACTGGTCCAGGGAGTAGTTCAGCACGGACAAGCCGGGCGCGGAGCCCACCGGAACGTCGGCGATGCGGGCACGGGCGGAGTCCAGGTAGGGCACACTGATGGCGGCCGTCCCGATGGACGGGCTGCCGTCCATCCAGATCTTGTAGCCGACGCGGCGGATCATGCCGGACAGTTCGCCGAAGTCCATGTCCGAGTGCGCCGCCGGGTCGTAGGTGGTCTGATACAGCGAGTACCGGACAGGGCAGCCGGGCAGCGCCGCCAATGCCTCCATCGGCGCGCGCAGCCTGCTCACGAATCCCAGATCGCCGACCGCGGTGAAACCGTTGCGCGCCAACGTGGAATACCATGCACCGAGATTGACCAGAGGTGACGGGACAACTCCGGGCAGGAAGGCGCTGAGCGCCATCAACGTTGCCTGGGTCTCGAATCCGACTCCCCCGCCGTCCCATCGGGTCGACGGGTCCACCGCGCGTCCGGGGTATCGGCCGGTGGCGTGGCATTCTTCCAGCCGAACATCTGCGTGGCGCGGGAGTTGAAGTACAACGCGTGGCCGGTGATGTCGAAGATGAGCACCGGATGGTCGGGAAAGTAGCGGTCCAGGCTTGCACGGTCCGGCATGGGGATCGACAACAGCAGCCGGTCAAGGCCGTTGAACAACAGCGGTTGGCCGGCAGGCGTCCCTTTACGTAGACGGTCGAACAGCGCCTCCACCTCGGTCCAGCTGGGAAAGCCGACGAACGGGGCGATCCAGTGGGCCGGCTGCTGGCACAGCACCGCGGCGGGAACGGGATGATCGTGTGCCTGGATGAGCCCGGGCATCAACACGTTCGGACCGAGATCCTCGATCGAGGCGCCTGGTGCCGCGGCCTGACATTGATCGAGTGAACCCACCGCGGTGATGGTCCCGGTGTCGTCGTCGACGGCGACCGCCTCGGCCCGGGGCTGAGTGGGATCCATCGTGATGACCGAGGAGGCCTTGAGAATCGATCGGCTACTCACCAATGCTCCTTCCCTGTGTACCGGACGGACCGGCGCACTTTTGACCGTCACCGATGATGCCGCAGCGGAAGTTCGGACTAGGCCACGAAAAACCGGTCGAAGCGTGAGTCGTAGGCCTGCTGCCGCGCAACGAGTTGCTGCGCCCGCTGCTCAGGGGTGACGTAGACGGTGCTCAACGGCAGCATCGACGCCAGGTCTTCCATGCGCACCACGCGCGAGGTCACTGTCGGCGGGCTGGCATCTGCGTTGGTGTTCGGCAGTTGCCACCGGACGAACAGACTGCCCTGGGAAAGCCCGCCGGTGTCGACCCAATTGGCAACTCCCGGGTCCGTTTTGGACAGCACCAACGTGTAGGAGCCATCCGGATTCTGCACGGCCTGCGAAGAGTTCAAGCTGCTCTGGTGATTTCGGTAGTCGGGAGTGATCGTCCACGCATCGGTGACCGGGGTGGTGAAGTAGCCGGCGTCGCCGAGTGTCACTGTGATGACCATCGCCTTGTCGTCTCCGAGGTGGAACAACGTCGAGCTCTGTCGTTGCGTGGACAGGGTTCCAAAGGTGTGGGTGGGCTTACCCAGGGAGTTGACCGGTTGGATGAACGGCAACAGCATCAACCCGTAGAGCGCGACTCCTGAGGTGAGCGCCAGTGAGGCGGCCCCGTACACCAATTGGCCGTAGGTCTTCGGCGCGACAGCCGGAAGCGCGTCAACGCGCTCGACCGACAATTCGACTGGCGAGTCCGTCCACTGCCCCAGAGTGTCGCGGATGAAGACCTGCTGAGCATCGTGGGTCATGTGCAGGTGGTTGGGAGTGCCGTCGTCGGATGCGGTGTCCACCGTGATCGTGAACGTTCCGTCCGGATTGACCACGAGATCGTGCAGTCCGATGTTGTCCACCGAGTTCGTGACGTTCGGGTCGGTGTACACCGAGAAATTCAGGTCCGCAGGCGGATCGCCGACGAACTTGCCGGTGATCACGTACGAGTACTTGGCGTTGACCGGAATGGTCCGATACACCGAATCGGGATTGTCATACGCCCAACGGCCGCCCGCGATGGCCAACGGTCCCCACGCGTGGGGTGGAATCTCGTAGGTGAGGATCTTCGGGCGAGCGGCGTCGGTGTTGACCATCCGCATGGCGACACCGAAGGTGAACTCGTCAAGGGCTTGGTTGAGCCGGGCGACATTGCCGGCGTCCAGCCCACCGGCAGGGAGGTATTTCAATGCCGCCAGAGCAAACCACCACGGTCGCAGCACGTTCTTGGTCCATTGCAGCTGGGGCGAATTGGCTATCTGCGCGGCCCGGGCCTCCATCTGGAGTTGATCCGGCGGAGCGGGCGAGCCGGGGGCGACGGTGACGCTGATCTGCGTCTGACCGCCGGTCGGGTCGGCGTCAAGAACGCCGGCCAGGTTGAGGTGGAATGGATTCGCTGGGTGATCGCTGGTCCGGACGATGAAGGTGTCGGTGCCGCCGGACGCGGCGAACTCAGCGTCGGGCACATAGGAGAACGTGCCGTCGGCCTTGATGATCACGCTGCCGTGCGCAGGCGCCGAGGTCAGCACATAGGAGATCCGGTCGCTTTCGCGATCGGTGGCGTTGAGGTTTCCCGTAACGACGCCGTAGGGAGATGTGCCGTTTTGTGCGGGGTCGTAGCCGATGGTGGGTGAGGCGTTGAAGAAGGTGGCGCCGACCTGTCGCCGTATCCACTGGGCTGCGGCAGCCAACGCATCGTCAGGGGCGGGAAGCCGTGCCGGTGCCTGACCGGACCGGCGGGTCGCGACCGGCTTCGTCGGGCGCGGTGAGCGAGCACCTACCGGGCGCGAACTGTTCATCGAGCCCCTGGTATCCCGGGCTGCACTCGAAATCGAGCTGTTTGCTGAGGGTTTCGCGGAACTCGATGCCTTGGCGGCGCCGGAGTGAGCGCGCGAGGACGCGTGATCGGCCGTATTGGGGTCGGCTGAGGCCAGGCCAGGGCTCAAGGCCATCCCGATGCCGAGGAACAGCGCCAGCGCGCCGACTCGGCCGACGAATCCGACGTAGCCACGCCCATCACATTGGTCGGCGAAACGGCTCATCTCAGGACCCCCGGCAAACGGTGTGATTACGATGCGTAGCGTAGCGTAAGTCAGTCGGTCAGCGCGGCAACAACTTCCTGGGCCGCCCGCTCGCCGGCATCGACCGCCCCCTCCATGTAGGCACTCCAATACGTCGCGGTATCGGTTGATGCCCAATGGATCACGCCGATAGGCGCCGACAGAGCCGGACCGTAGGCCGTCCACACATGCGGGCCCAGGTTGGCGTTGTAGCAGCCGCGGGTCCACTGCCGGTCCGACCATTCGCCGTCGACGTAGAACTCGGGATGGGCAGCCTTGCCGCCGTAGTGGCGCACCAGCTCGGCGGTGAGCGTCGCACGGCGTTCGTCTTCGGGTAGGCGACCGAAGGTGCGGGCCTGTTCGCCTTCCAGGAACATCAGGATCACCCCGTGATCGTCGCCGGGGATGCAGGTGTCGTTGGACATCCGGGCGGGCCCGACGTCGGAGATCAGCTGGCCGTTGAATCCGTCAGTGCGCCAGAACGGTTCGTCGTAGACGAAGAAGGCCTTCATGGCGGATCCGTTGGGCAGCCGCTGCGTGAGCTGATCGCGCATCCCGGGAAGCGGAGGGTCGTACATGATCCGGCCGGCGAGGGTCGGTGAGATGGCCACGATCACGCGGCGGCCGCGAGCGATGACTCCGCCGCGGCAATGCACGCTCACGCCGTCGGCGGAATGCTCGATCAGCTGAACGGGGACCGTCAGCATGATGTGATCGGCGATCAGCGCGGCCAGTCGTCGCGGGATCTCGCCGGTGCCGCCGACGAACCGGGTGGTCTGTGCGCCGCCTTCGGATTCGGCGAACAGCTCCGATGTCACGCCGCAGGTCTGAATGGTGAACAGCAGGTGCAGGAACGACACCTCGGCGGTCGGCACCGCGAGAATTCCGACCGTACAGATCTCCACCAAGGTGCGGGCCACCGGTGACAGTCCCTGGGCGTCGTACCATGCGCCCGCGGTGATGGAATCCCATTCAGCCGCTTGGGGTGCCGACCACGGAGCGTCGACGGGCACCTCGGTGGCGAGCTCGTCCAGCCGGCGCAGCACGCGCTCCAGTTCGGTCAGCTCGCCGGCGAAGCGGGCGTGGAATTCGCTCTCGCGCAACACTCCCGACCCGACGAGGTCGTAGGACGTCTCGCCTTCGTCGAACTGCGGGTAGGTCTCGACGCCGAGTTCGGCGGCCAGCCGGAACATCCTCTCGTGGGTGTCGCCGATCCACTGGGCGCCGAGTTCGACGGGCAGGCCCGGGATGACCTCCTCGGTGAGGATGCGACCGCCGACGCGCTCGTCGGCCTCCAGGACCACCGGTGTCAGCCCGGCGGCCAGCACCGTGCGCGCGGCGATCATTCCGGAAAGCCCGGCCCCGACAATGACGACGTCCGCGTCGATCTGCGTCTGCTTCGGCATCTGGACACTGTGGCACAGTGCCGGTCCGGCTACAGAGGATTGAGGACCCGCTCCAGGAACTGACGGGTTCGGACTTCCTTCGGATTGCCGAGCACCTCGTCGGGCGGGCCCTGTTCGAGGATGACACCACCATCGGTGAACAAGACCTGATTGGAAACCTGTCTGGCGAATTGGATTTCGTGGGTGACGATCACCATCGTCCAGCCCTCGACAGCCAGTTCTTTGATTACCGAGAGCACCTCGCCGACCAGCTCGGGATCCAGTGCCGACGTCGGTTCGTCGAACAACACCAGCTTGGGCTTGAGCGCCAGTGCCCTTGCGATACCGACCCGCTGCTGCTGTCCGCCGGACAATTGGTAGGGGTACTGATCGCGTTTGTCGGCAAGCCCGACCTGATCGAGAAGCGTGACCGCGTCGGCGATCGCCTCCTCTTTGGGTCGCTTCTGCACGATCACCGGTCCTTCGATGATGTTCTGCAGCACCGTCTTGTGGGGAAACAGGTTGTGCCCCTGGAACACGAATCCGCTTCGTGACTGGAACCTGCGGACTTCGGATTTGGTTGTCGGCGTGGCGAAGTCGATCTCGACATCGTCGACCCGGATCACGCCGGCGTCGGCGCGGTCCAGGGCGTTCAACGTGCGCAACAAGGTCGTCTTGCCCGACCCGGACGGTCCGATGATCGCGGTCGCCGTGCCGCGCTGCACCGTGAACGACACGCCTTTGAGCACTTTGTTGTCGCCGAACGCCTTCTCGACGCCGTTGGCGACGACGCGGTAGTCGGTTGCGCCGCTGGTGTCAGTCATCGCGCCACGTACCTTTCCAGCCGGTGCTCGAGGCGGCTCTGGCCGAACGAGAGCACCAGGCAGATGATCCAGTAATACGCCGCGGCGGTGCCGTAGAGCGCGAAGAATTCGAAGGTCGGCGCTGCCGCCACCTGCGCGGTGCGAAGCAGTTCGGTCACCAGGATGGTCGATGCCAGCGAGGTGTCTTTGACCAGTGAGATCAGGGTGTTCGACAGCGGTGGGACCGCGACCCGGGCCGCCTGCGGAAGGATGATGCGCCGCAGTGCGCCGGCGTAGTGGTAGCCGATGGTCTCGGCGGCCTCCCACTGACCTTTCGGAATGCTCTGTATCGCCGAGCGGATGATCTCGGCGGCGTAGCCGCCGACGTTGAGGCTGAACGCGATCACCGCTGCCAGGAACGGATCGAGTTTGATGCCGATCTGCGGCAGTGCGTAGAAGATGATGAACAACTGCACGAGCAGCGGTGTGCCGCGGATGACCGAGATGTAGAACCGCGCGACGTTGGACACCACCACGTTTCTGGACAGCCGGCCGAGGGCCACCACGAGCGCGATCACCAGACCGATGGTGAAGCTGATGACGGTCAGCGGAATGGTCACCGTGATCGCGGCCTTGGCCAGCGGCCACAGGTTCTCGCCGATGAGCTGCCATACCGAGCGGTGGCCGGCTTCGGTGCCCCCGGATTCCGGCGCTCCGGTGGCGTTGGCCTTCAGATACTTCTGGGAGATCGCGGCCAAGGTGCCGTCGGCCTTCAATTCGTCGATGGCCCGGTTCAGATCCGGCAGCAGACCGCTGTTCTTCCTGGCGGCGAAGCCCTGTTCGCTCTTGTCGCCGATCGTGGCGCTGATCTTGACCGACTGGTTGTTGGTCTCGGCCTGGTAGGCGTGAAAGGCGATGCTGTCGTTGACCACAGCGTCCACCCGGCCCTGATTGAGCAGTGTGATCGCCTGGGTGAACCCCTCCACCGGCGCGACGGTCGCCCCGGCGTCGCGAGAGACCTGGGCCCAGTTACTGGTGATACTGGCACCGGCGGTCTTACCCTTGAGATCGCTGAGCGAGGTGATCGAATTGTCGTTCGCCCGGGTGATGATGACGCCTTCACCGACCGAATAGGGTTCGGACAAGTCGTATTTGCTCTTGCGTTCCGGGGTGATGGTCACTTCGTTGGCCACCACGTCGAACCGGTTGGCTTCTAGCGCGGCGAAGATGGAATCCCATGGCGTCTGGACGAATTCGACCTTCTTGCCGAGTTTCTCGCCGACCGCGTTGGCGACGTCGACGTCGTAGCCGGCAAGTTGTCCGGTGGCGGGGTCCTGGAAGCTGAACGGCGCATAGGTGCCTTCGGTGCCGACCCGCAGCACACCGGAGGACAGCGGGCCGCCACTATCTGACTTCGCGCAGCCGCCCAGGAGCACTGCGGCGATCATCGCGATGGTCAGCAGTGCTGCGCGTGGTAAGTGACGCATTCGGCGGACAGTAATGCTGTGGGAGATGCCCGCCAAGGGTTGCGATCAAACCGGTTGGTACACCCACGGCGCGCGGGGCAGCCTGGCCGGGTCGAACTGACGCAGCAGTGCCGCCATATCCGATGACGGCCAGCCCAGCGATTCGGTGATCAAGGCGAACGTTCTGGTCACCCCGAGTTCGGCCAGGGTGACCGCGCCGTCGCGTTTGGCCAGCCGCTTGCCTTCGACGTTGAGGACCAGCGGAACGTGGGCGTATTCCGGCTGCGGATGGCCGAGGAGCCCGGCCAGGTAGGCCTGCCGAGGCGCGGACGCCAGCAGGTCGTCGCCGCGGACCACCTGGTCGATGCCGGAGCGCGCATCGTCGACGACGACGGCCAGGTTGTAGGCCGGTACCCCGTCACCACGGCGCAGCACGAAGTCGTCGACCACCCCGGTGTAGCTGCCGTGGATGACGTCGGTGACGGTGTACTCGCCCGTATCGGTACGCAGTCGCAGTGCGGGCGGGCGCCCCGTCTCACGCCTGGCGGCCCGCTCGGCGGCAGTCAGGTCACGGCAGGTGCCCGGGTATGCCCCCTCCGGGGCGTGCGGCGCCCGGGGTGCGCTGAGGATATCTTTTCTGCTGCAATAGCATTCGTACACCAGCCCGCGCTCCACCAGCCCGTCGATCGCCGTGTCGTAGCGTTCGCGCTGGCGCGATTGCCATTGCGGTTCACCGTCCCATGTGACGCCGATGGCGGCCAGATCATCGAGCTGACGCCGGGCAACGTCGTCGTGCGTGCGGTCGTCGAGGTCTTCGACTCGCATCAGGAAGTTCCGGCCTGTCGAGCGCGCGAACAGCCACGCCAGCACGGCGGTGCGCAGGTTGCCGATGTGCAGGTCGGCGGACGGGCTGGGGGCGAACCGGCCTGCGCCCGGCGGTGGGCGAGTCACGCCCGCAATCTAGCTCAGAGGGTTCGACGGTCGCTCATCCGACGTGCTGGCCGGCCCTGTCCGCGGCGATCCGCCATCCGGCGCTGGATTCCTGTTGACGCCAGAACTCCGCGAAACGCCCACCACGAGCGGTCAGTTCGTCGATGCTGCCCTGTTCGACGACCGTGCCGGCGTCCACGAACAACACCTGGTCGGCGTGCCGGATGGCGTCGAGACGGTGCGCGATGATCACCCGGGTCCGCGGCTGCGGATCGTCGTTGATCGCCTGGGTGATCGCCGCTTCGTTCTCGGTGTCCAGCGCGCTGGTTGCTTCGTCGATCAGCAGAACGCCCGCCGGCTTGACCAATGCCCTTGCGATGCTGACCCGTTGACGTTCGCCGCCGGACAGGGCGGTACCGGCCTCGCCGACTGTGGACTGTGCGCCATCAGGAAGGCGTTCGACGATGTCGTCGACGCGGGCCAAACTCATCGCCCGGTGCAGTGCGTCGTCGCCCGCCTCGGGATGCCCGACCCGGATGTTGTCCGCGATCGTCCCGTCGAACAGGTACGGATGCTGGAACACCACACTGACCAGGGCGCGCCGTGCGTCGGCATCGATATCGGCGGTGTTGGTGCCGTCGAGGACGATCTGGCCGCGCTCAGGGGCGTGCAGCCCGGCGATCAGCGACAGGATCGTGCTCTTGCCCGAACCGGACGGCCCGACGATCGCGGTGGTGGTTCCGGGTTCGAGGGTGAACGACAGGTCCTTGAGCACCTCGGTTCCCTGGTAGCCAAAGCTCACCGAGCGGAATTCGATTCTGGGCGGTGCTGATTCGCCCGAGGGCAGCGCACTGCGTACAGGCTGTGCGGTCAGCGGTGCGGTGGTGACGGTGTCGAGCCGCTCCAGCAGGCCGCGCGAGGACTCGACGGCGCCCGACAAGTCGGCCAGCACCGTGAACGGTTCGAGGAAGCGCACCATCACGATCGCCAGTGCCACCGCCTGAGCCGCGCCGAGCTCGCCACGCAGCGTCATTGTCGTGATGGTGGCCGCCAGCAGGATGAGCGCGACCTGGCTGGCCACGCTGAACAACAGCTGACCGGGGATCTGGAACAGCAACAGCCGCGCGGTTGCACCGCGCACGGCGGTGAGGGCTTCTCCGGTCTGGCTTCGGACCGCGGTGACGCGGCGACTGGCCCGCAACGCCTGCTGGGTGCGGGCGAACTCCACGAGACGTTCGGTGAGGGCACTGTGGGCGCTGGCGTCGGCGGCGTCGGCGGCACGGACCAGTCGCTGGCTGGCGACCAGAGCCCCGAGGAGGAACGGCAACGCGATCGCCGCCGCCACCCCGACCTGCCAGGAGACGAAGAACAAGCCGGCAGTGATCGCGGCGGGCAACAGCAGCGCACCGACGAAGGGACTCAGCAGGTTCGCGACGAAGCCGACCAGTTCCGGTGCGCTGGCCGCGATGGCCTGGCGGGCCACGGCGGTGTTGTCGGCGGTGAACCAGCGCAGCGGAACCTCGGTGAGCCGGTTGGCCATCGAGTGCTGCGTGGTGTCGGCCAGGGTGAATCCGAGGCTGAAACCGATGCGGGCCAACACCATGTCGACGACCCAGCCACCGACGGTGACCGCGGTGAGCGCACCGACCCACGGCCATGCAGCCGAGGCGTGTGGACCGAACAGCGCGGCGAGCAGCGGCACCAGTAGTAGCGCGCTGGCCGCCCGCAGGATCACCGAAATCAGCGTCAGCGCAACGTAGCTGGTGACCTGGCCGCGATTCTCGGCAGGAATCAACCGGATCAGGGTGCGGATCATCGGGCGGCCTCACCGGTCAGGGCACCCGCGGGCTCGGCACCAGCCAGCCGGCCGTCCCACAGGCGTCGGTAGCGGCCGTCGGCGGCGAGTAGCTGCGGATGGGTGCCGACCTCGGCGATGCGGCCACCGTCGAGCACGACGATCTGGTCGGCGCCGGTGATGGTGTGCAGTCGGTGGGCGATCACCAACACCGTGCGGTTGTCGATCAATGAGGTCAATGCCTGCTGCACCAGATATTCGGATTCGGGGTCGGCGAAAGCCGTGGCCTCGTCGAGGATCAGGATCGGGGTGTCGGCCAGTAGCGCGCGAGCGATGGTGAGGCGTTGTTTCTCACCGCCCGACAGCGGGGTGTTCGCCCCGATGACGGTGTCGTAACCGTCGGGCAAGTGCAGTATCCGGTCGTGGATCTGCGCGTTGCGCGCGGCGCGATCGATGTCGGCGGGCGTGGCCTCCGGCCGGGCGAGCGCAATGTTGTCGCGTACGGTGCCGGCGACCAGCTGAATATCCTGGAACACGAACCCGACCCGGGTGTACAGCTCGTCGGCGGACATGGTGCGGATGTCGCGGCCGTCGATCCGGATCGCGCCGGTGTCAACATCGTGGAAGCGCGCCAGCAGCGCCGCCAGGGTGGACTTGCCCGAACCCGAGGGCCCGACCAGAGCGGTCACGGTTCCGGCCTTCAGGGTCAGCGTCACGTCGTGGATCACGGGCACACCCGGGCGATAGCCGAAGCTGACGGCGTCGAACGTCACGCCCGCCGGCGCGGGGGATGCCGGTGCCTCCTCGGGCCGGGTGCTCAAGTCAGTTTCGTCAAGCGTGACTGCGATGCGCCGGGCCGCCTGCGTCCCTTCCCTGATGCCGCCAAGTCCGTAGGCGATGCCCAGAAGCCGGCTGCCGAAGGTGGTGCCCAGCAACAGGAATGGCAGCAAGGCGGTGGGCGTCGTCCAGCCGGCGGCCACGAATGCGGTGCCCGCGGTGACGATGAGCCACAAGAACGTACTCGGTCGGGTTACCAGATCCATGAAGGTCTTCTTGCCGATGAACGGGCGCTGCCATTCGTTGAGGAATGCGATGTAGCCGTCCAGTCGGCGGCGGAACGACGAGGCCGCCGCGCCGCCGAACACCCGAATCACCGGCTGGCCCTCCAGGAATGCCGCCGACTCGCCGTTCATCTGCTCGGCCCAGCGGGATGCCTCGGCGATCTTCGGGCCGCTCTGGTAGACCATGGTCCAGGTGGTGAGGATGTAGACGAGGATCGGCAGGAACAGGATCAATGCCATGCCCCAGTCGACGGTGAACAGGTAGACCAGCACCGCGATCGGCGCGACCACCGCCGCGACCGCGTCGCACACCGCGTGCGTCACCAGATAGTGCAGCGACAGGGTGTCGTCCTGGATGAGTTTCTTCACCGAGCCCGATCCGCGATCGGTGAACCAGCCCAACGGCATTCGAGCCAGTTTGTCCAGCAGCCGGCGTCGCACCTCGGCGCTGAACCGCATATCGACCACATGCAGCCACAGCACCAGAACCGCACCCAGGGTGGTGCCGGTGGTCAGCAGCACGACGAACATGGTCACGGTGTTCAACACCCGGGATTGGTCGGCGCCGCTGAGCAACTGCTGCGCCAGCTCGGCCAGGACCACGAACGGTGCGAGCTGGAGCAGGGTGAGCAGTGCCTGAAGCACGCCGGCGACTATCAGCTGTGACTTCACTGGTGCGAGAAGGTCTTTGCCGGCTTGGGAACGCCACGTGCCCTTGGTGACGGTCGGGTGTGCCGGTGCCGTTGGGGGCGTGGGGCTTTCAGTGATAGTGCCAGTGGCGTCGTCGTCGCGCGTACTGCCCATCTCGCGCCCCTGTGTCCAGTACGCCTGGGCCTTCACTTCGGTCTTGGGGAATCCGAAGGTGTCCTTCAGTCGTTTTCGCAGATGTTTGAGCGCACCGGCCTCGGGGCCGGCCCAGACCGACCAGTTGGACCAGTCCCGGTCCTCGATGGCCGCCGCCAGTGACGTGTCGTCGGTCCGTGTCACCCAGTGCAGGCGGCGTCGCGGGTGCTCGGCGAGGGGGATCAGTTCATCGTGCTCGCAATGGCGTTCGAGGTACACCTCGACGTCGACCTCGGGGGAAGCGCGGCGACGATCGAGTTGATCGCGGGGATGGATGCCGAGTCCCCGATGAGCAGGAAACCCGCCGGGAGTTCCTCGGGCACCACGAACGGCGACGACCCCAGCGACACCGCCGGGATGGTCGTGCCCGGCGCGGCGGTCGAGGCCCACGTGCAGGCGGGGCCGGCAGGCTCGTGGAGCACGACGTCGATGGCGAAGCGGCCGGAGTCGGGATCGGCCCAGACGATCGTGTACGCGCGTTGGAACTCGGTGCTTCCCCCGGCCGGATCGGGAAACCAGAACCGCAGCCAGGTTGTTGGCCCGGCGTCGACGTCGTCGAACAAGGTCGGCGAGGACATGGTGATCCGGACGCAGTGCGGTGCGATGTGCTCGACCTGTTCGACGGTCGCAAGGTGGTCGCGCCCGCCGAATCCGCGCAGCATGGCGCCTTGGAAACCTCGTCCCATACCGGTGTCCTCTGCTCGCAAATCGTCGAGGTAGTTAGCTTACCCTAAGCTAACTACCTCGACGGGTCTCCCCATGACCGCGGGCGGGAGTGTGTACCGGCGACGAGTTGTCGGCGGGAATCTGAAAACTTGCGTTGGCGAAAATTAATTAATGCGAGATGTCGCTCTCGGGACTTATTTCATCAATAGCTAAGCCCAGACTAACTATATTGTCGTGAGGACAGCCCAGCCTCATCTAAGTTGCCGACGATCTCGTGACATGCCAAAGTGCAAGCGCGACAACACCGATCTAGCGCTGAGAAGCGCCGCGCACGCGGTGGTCCTGTACTAGATTCACCTCATACGGTATTGAGTAGTTTCAGCCCAATTCGGCAGCCCGCTAATTGTGGCTTCAGTGCGATGACAGGAGAAATTGAATGCAAGGCGACAGCGAGGTTCTCACACTCCTGAATCAGCAGCTGACAAGCGAACTGACCGCCATCAATCAGTACTTCCTGCACTCCAAGATGCAGGATAACTGGGGCTTCACCGAGCTGGCCAAGCACACCCGCGACGAGTCGTTCGACGAGATGCGCCATGCCGAGCGCGTCACCGACCGGATCCTGATCCTCGACGGGCTGCCCAACTACCAGCGGATCGGCACGCTGAACATCGGCCAGACGATTCGCGAACAGTTCGAGAGCGACCTGGCGCTGGAGTACGAAGTGGTCAACCGGTTGAAGCCGGCCATCGTGCTGTGCCGCGAGAAGCAGGACTCGACCACTGCCAACCTCTTCGAGGACATCGTCGCCGACGAGGAACACCACATCGACTACCTCGAGACGCAGCTGGAGCTGATGAACAAGCTCGGTGTCGAGCTCTACTCGGCGCAGTGCGTGTCCCGCCCGCCGGGCTCGCTCGACTAGATCCTCAGCTGTCCCTCGGAGCCCGCCGTCACCGGCGCGGCTCCGTGGGCCCGTTGCATTGGCACCGCTGTTCGGGCGGGATCGCGCGCATCACGCCTTCGACGTGTTGGCCACAACCGTCCCATGTCGTCTTGCCGCAGGCCGGGCAGTTGACTGCGTAGCACATGATCTGAATTCCTTTCGTTGATCTACGGTCACACGGTCGCGTGCGCGTCGACCCATACGTTGTATCCGCCGAGCAGGTCGGACACGTGTTGAATACCGTTGGCGCGCAACAGTGACGCGGCCACGCTGGACCGCCAGCCACCCGCGCAGTGCACGACGATCGGCTTGTTGGTGGGCACCTCTTCCAGGCGAAGGCGTAATTGGGCCAGCGGGATGTGCAGTGACGCGGGGATGGCACCGCCGTCGCGCTCACCAGGGTTGCGGATGTCGATCAGCGTCACCGCCTCATCGGCCAGCAGCCCATCCAACTCGGTGACGGTGGTGCGGGGTGCGACCTGCACCAGATCCTCGAGTTCGGCGGGGAACGTCCCGTCGCGACCCACGTTGAGGTAGCCGATCGAGTCGTCAGATCCGATGCGCGCCAGCCGCACCGCTGCCTGCTGCTCCTCGCCCGGGTACGCGATCAGGACGATCGGCTCACCGACTTCGGCCACCATGCCGCCGGTTTCGGCGAACCGGCCGTCGAACCCGACGTTGATCGACCCGCGGAGATGCCCGTCGGCGAAATCCTCGACGGTGCGCGCGTCGATGATCCGCACGCCGGCATCCAGTGCCTGTCGGATCTGCTGTGGCGTCATCTCGGGCACTGTGCGGTCGTGCTGCAGAAGGGGTGCACCCGCTTGTTCATCGCGGCGTCGGAGGCGAAGTATGCCGGTGCCGCGGGCTGGCCCGACGTGACCAGCGCGACGAACGCTTCCTCGGTCATCGGCTGCACGGACGGATTGCTCGCGCGCTGTTCGCCGATGGTCGAGATCAGTTCGCTCGACAGGTTCTTCCCGCACGACGAGCCGGCCCCGTGCGCCGGCATCACCGCGACGCTGTCAGGCAGACGCAGGAGCTTGTCGTGGATCGTGTGATACATCGCCCGGGCCAGATCGCTGGTCGAGCTGTCGCCGATGTTGACGAGGTCCGGTCGGCCGACGTCGCCGATGAACAGCGAGTCGCCGGTGAGCACAGCGGCCGGCTCGGCTCCGGCGCGCCCGCGAACGAGAACGCTGATCGACTCCCACGTATGGCCGGGGGTCGACACGATCTCGAGGTCGACGTCGCCCAGAGACAGGTGTTCGCCGTCGGCCAGCCTGCGGATGGGGTAGTCGGTCTCCGCCGACTCGCCGAAGCCGATCCACGCGCCGGTCGCGTCGACCAACTCCAGGTGCCCGGACACGAAGTCGGCGTGGAAGTGGGTGTTGATCACGCCCTCGATGGTGAGCCCGTATCTGCGCGCGTCGGCCAGGTAGTCGCTGATGTCGCGGCGCGGGTCGACGACGACCGCGCGCCCAGTGGTCTCGTCACCGACGAGGTAGGAAGCGTGCGACAGGCACTCGATGTAGTACTGCTCCAGGATCATGGAACTCCCTTTCAATCCCCTTTCGGCCGCCGGCTGCGACGGTCCGTCAGACTGTTCTACATACCCGTGGGGGTATGTATTCCCGACCGCGGTATATACCCAGGTGGGTATCCTGATGGGAGTGTGAGTGGGGAATGGACCCGCCGGGGGCGTCGTTGTTAGGTCTGTTAGATACCCCCACGGGTAAGCTGACACTAAGTAGCGAACGAAGGGATTCACCATGGTCGGCGATCAGGACGCCATCGAAGCCGTGCTCAATCGGCTGCGCCGGGCGCAAGGTCAACTCGGCGGGGTCATCTCGATGATCGAGCAGGGGCGTGAGTGCAAAGACGTGGTCACTCAGTTGGCTGCCGTCTCACGCGCACTCGACCGCGCCGGCTTCAAGATCGTCGCCACCGGATTGAGGGAGTGCGTCACCGGTGAGGCATCCGGGGCGGACAAGCCCATGACCGAGGCGGAGCTGGAGAAGCTGTTCCTCGCACTCGCATAGCTTCGACGACAAGGGAGTCATCATGAGCATCGCGTTAAGCGCCAGTCTCGACACGTCGTTCGACGACGCTGTCGCCCGAACGCGTAAGGCATTGGCAGATCAGGGTTTTGGTGTGCTCACCGAAATCGATGTCAAGGCGACGATGAAGAACAAGCTGGGCGAAGACATGGAGAACTACCTGATTCTCGGCGCCTGCAACCCGCCGCTGGCGCATCGTGCGATCGGGGTGGACCGGCAGATAGGTCTGCTGCTGCCGTGCAACGTCGTCGTTCGCAGTGACCCGGATGATGCGGACCGCACCCTCGTCGAGGCCATGAATCCGCAGCTGCTCGTGGACGTGACCGAAGAACCACGACTTCAGCCCGTCGCCCAGGAAGTGGCCGACAAGCTCGGAGCCGCGATCGCGGCGCTGACCGCCTAGCCCAGTCCGGGCACGATATCGCCGAGGCTGAAGGTCGCGGGCTGCTCCAGTTGTTCGTAGGTGCACGAGCGCGGATCGCGGTCGGGCCGCCAACGATTGAACTGGGCGGTGTGCCGGAATCGCTCACCTTCCATGTGGTCGTAGCGCACTTCGACCACCCGCTCGGGCCGTAGCGGCACGAAGGACAAGTCCTTTCCTGCGTTCCATCGGGACCCGGCATTTTTCTGCGGCGTGCGTTCACCCGCCTCGAGTGCGGCCCAATTCCAGGGGTGAGAGTCGAATTCGGTTACCAACGACTGTAATTCGGTGAACAGCCGCCGCCGCTCGGCCATCGGGAACGCGCCGATCACGCCCACCGACGCCAGGGCGCCGTCGTCCTTGTACAGCCCGAGGAGCAGCGAACCGATCGCGTCATCGCTCGACTTGTGCACGCGGTAACCGGCGACCACACAGTCCGCGGTGCGCTCATGCTTGATCTTGAACATCACCCGCTTGTCGGGCTGGTAGGTGATCGTCAGGGGTTTGGCGATCACCCCGTCGAGCCCGGCCCCTTCGAATTCCGAGAACCACCGCTGCGCGGTGTCCGCGTCGGTGGTCGCGGGTGTGACATGAAATGACGGGCCGGCATCAGCCAGGGCCGCCGTCAATGTCGCGCGGCGCTCGCTGAACGGGCGCGCGGTGAAATCGTCGTCACCGAGCGCAAGCAGATCGAACGCGATGAACGCCGCCGGCGTCTTCTCGGCGAGCATGCGGACACGGGAGTCCGCGGGGTGTATCCGTTGCTGCAACGCCTCGAAGTCGAGGCCGGCGTCGGTGGCGATGACGATCTCACCGTCGATCACGCACCGCTCGGGCAGCTCGGCGAGGGCGGCGCTGACCAACTCGGGGAAATAGCGCGTCATCGGCTTCTCGTTGCGGCTGCCCAGGACCACGTCATCGCCGTCCCGAAAGCAGATCGAGCGAAACCCATCCCACTTCGGTTCGTAGGACGCGTCGGGCGGGATGCTCCGCACCGACTTGGCGAGCATCGGCGACACCGGGGGATTGACGGGCAGCTGCATGGGCTCATTCTCGTCCCGTGCGAGTTGGCTGTGTGCGTGAGTAGGTTGAAGAGCGTGAGCAGTCCCCGATTCCCCCGGTCGTTCTGATGGCGACCAAGGCCGAAGAGGTCGACGTCGACGGCGTCGCCGTCAGGCTCACCAACCCGGACAAGGTGTACTTCCCCAAACTCGGGTCGAACGGCACCAAGGGCAAGCTCGTCGAGTACTACCGCACAGTGGCAACGGGCGGACAGTTGCTGAACGCACTGCGCGACCGCCCGACACACCTCCAGCGCTTCCCGGACGGCATCGACGGCGAGGAGATCTACCAGAAGCGGGTGCCCGAGAAGCGCCCCGACTATCTGCACACCTGCCGGGTGACCTTTCCGTCCGGGCGCACCGCCGACGCACTGAAGGTGACGCACCCGTCGGCGATCGTGTGGGCCGCTCAGATGGGCACAATCACGTTGCATCCGTGGCAAGTTCGCTGCCCGGACACCGATCATCCCGACGAACTGCGGGTGGACCTCGACCCGCAACCGGGGACCGGCTTCGCCGAGGCGCGCACCATCGCCGTCGACATCCTCAAGCCGGTGCTCGACGAACTCGGTCTGGCCGGATATCCGAAAACGTCCGGCGGACGTGGTGTGCACGTGTTCGTCCGCATTCGGCCCGACTGGGACTTCACCGCGGTGCGCCGCGCCGGGATCGCGTTGGCGCGCGAAGTGGAACGCCGGGCGCCGGATCTGGTGACCACGTCGTGGTGGAAAGAGGAACGCGGTCAGCGGCTTTTCATCGACTACAACCAGAACGCTCGCGATCGAACCTTCGCCAGCGCCTACTCGGTCCGCGCGACGCCCATCGCGACCGTCTCGACCCCCTGACGTGGGAGGAACTGGTCGACGCGGACCCCGACGACTTCACCATGGCCACGGTGCCGGCGCTGATCGCCAAACGGGGCGACCCGATGGCCGGCCTGGACGACGTTGCGCACTCGATCGACGCGCTGCTGGAGATGGCGGCCGCCGATGAGGAGCGCGGCCTCGGCGACCTGCCCTACCCGCCCAACTATCCGAAGATGCCGGGCGAACCGCCGCGTGTGCAGCCGAGCAAGAAAGTGGCGGCACACTGGGATGAACACGGCAACCCGAAGAAGTGAAACTGCCACGCGGACTGATCATTACGGCTTCGACGGTGTTCTTTGTCGCAGCCTGCTCGTCGGCCGGGCAACCCGTCGTCGCGACTGATTCGGCTGCCACAACTGCGGCTCCGGCGATCACGCGGAGCCCGCAGGCGCGTTCGCGCGAAGCGCTGGTCATGCCCGACCTGCGGGGAATGTACTGGGCTGACGCCGATCCGGCCCTGCGGACGCTGGGCTGGACAGGGGTGCTGGACAAAGGCCCGAATCTGCCGAACACCCCCTATGCGCGCAATCAGATTGCCGTGCAGACCCCGGCGCCCGGCCAGGTCATCGCCAGCGACGCGGTGATTACGCTGCAATTCGCCGCCTGACCTACGTCGTCCCGCGAACGTAACGCCAGGGTTGCGCTCGGCGCCGAATCGCGCCCTGGCGTCACGTTCGGCGTGCTCTGACATCCACACGTAACCGTCAGCGGGTTGCCTATTACCGGAGACGCAAGTTGTGGTAGACACTCAGCAAACTCGCTTAGGAATTTCTCAGCCAGGCGAGATGTGGCCGGCGTACAGGGGGAACCATGAGGCACAGCGGCAGCGGACAGGGCGCGCACCGCGCCCGGCGACCTCGCCGCCAGCCCTATGCGTGGCTGGGTGCCGGTGCGGTGACCCTGGGGGTCGGCGCCGCCCTCGCCAGTGGATCCGCCGTCGCGTATGCCGACACCGGCGCCTCGGGTGCGGGCAAGGCCTCGGCCACCAGCTCTGAAAGTAGCTCGACGTCGTCGAGCGCCACCGACTCGACCGGGGTGAAGAAGTCCACCGCCCGCTCGGCGCGGAACAGTGCCGTGACGTCCTCGGGCGGAAACGTCAGCTCGCGCAAGGCGTCGTCCGCCGCCTCGAGTGACGCGCCCGCCGCGGCAGCCGCCGTCGACGCCGGATCCGCCGAGGCGACGAGCGCGACGACGACCACGTCGACCACGTCGACCACGCCGGCGATGTCGACCGGCCATTCAGCTCGCGTCCCCGCGGTGGCCGCGGTGACGACCACACCCGCCGCCGCCAATACGACCCCCAGCAGCTACTCCTGGTTGCCGTCGACGCCGCCGGTGGTCGCCAACGTCGCGGTGAGTCTCGCTCTGCAGCAGATCGCCCAGGCGCAGTCGGAGCTGCAGCAACAGACCTGGGGTAGCGGCAACATCCCGGCGGGGCTCATGTCGATCGTCCCGCAGGTGCTGCTTGCGCAGGCCGCTCTGGCACTGAACACCTGGGGGACGGCGATCACTCCGGCCCAGTCGCTCTATGCCAGGACGTCGGGCGTCCCGATCGTGCACGAGCTGGCCGGGGTGGGGCTGATCGGCGCGCTGTTGCTCCCGACGCTGGCCACCACCGCGCTCAACAGCGCCGGACTGTTCCTCCCTCTGGTCGGTGCCTTCGAGGGAACCGGCGGCATCACGCCGGTGCAGAACGCGGTCAGTACGGCCGCGCTCAATAGCCGGGTGTACGCGTTGGTCCCGGTGACCATGCGGTCCACCACCGAGCCGATCGTCTACATCACCATCAACGGCGGCCCCAGCACGCCCGTGCTCGTCGACACCGGCTCGTCGGGACTGGTGGTCACGATGGCCTCGGTCGGTGACGCGGCGCCACTGGGCGCGCCGACCGGCACCGTCACGAGTGGCTACAGCGGCGGCCTCACCTACACGGCCACCACCTACACGACAACGGTGAACTTCGGAAACGGCATCGTCTCCGGGCCGACGAACGTCAACATCGTCGACTCCCAAGACGCCGCAGCCGCTTTGGCCTTCTTCCACCAGCTGGGCGGTGCGTCCGGCGTACTCGGAATCGGCGCCAACGCGGCGGGCCCCGGACCCCAGGGTCTGCCGACCACCGCGCTGCCCGGCGACCTCAGCCAGGGTGTGTTCCTCTACCAGAGCCTGTTCCTCGGCATCGCCGGCGTGATGGTGTTCGGCCCCAACCCGCTGCCGAGCCGGACCTCGGTGTCCGGCGCGCCCGACGCCTACCTGAATGTGAAGATCAACAACAATTCCCCGACGACCGTCGGGGCGATTATCGACTCCGGCGGCGTGTACGGAACGATCCTGTCCTCGATGATCGGTGGCGCCAGCAGCGTGCCGGTGGGGACGAGGATCTCGGTGTACACCCCCGACGGAGTGCTGCTGTACTCCTACACCGTCACGTCGCAGAATCGGCCGACAGTGATCACCAGTGGGCTCATCAACACGGGCTACGTCCCGTACCAGCATGGCCCGGTTTATCTCGACTACACGACGTCCGACGGCCAGGGCGCAACGCATTTCGACTACGCCTGATTCTTTGGCGCGCAACGCGACTCGCCCAGTTTTGTCGCTGTAGCAAATTAGTTGCTGACAGTTTGGGCGTTTCGCGAACCCGCGTCCGTTTGCAGGCATACCCTCCGCTGAGGCGCTGTCGCCGTCGTTGGTCGGGAGGTAGAAAGTCATGGGTGCTTCGAGGTTTGTCGGGCGGGTTGGCGGATTGGCGGTGGCCCTCGGAGTGGGCGCCGCGGTGTTCTCCACCGGTTACGGCGTCGCATGGGCGGACGGGTCGACGGGATCGTCGGCGGCAGGCTCGAATTCGAGCTCTGCGAGCGGCGCCGCGGACTCGTCCGGGACCGGGTCGAAGGGGGCGTCGGCATCCACCGGGTCGTCCAAGCGGACGACCACTGCCAGGTCGGGCCAAGCGGTCGGTACCGGCGGCGCCAAGACCAGCTCCAAGCGTTCGAAGGCCGGCCCCGCGGAAGTAAGTTCCGACTCCGCGGTGTCCGCGCAGACGACGAGTTCGGCCGCCGGAGCGGCAAACAACTCGGGATCGCAATCCGGTTCCGGTGGCAGCGCAGACGTCGTCACACCGTCGGCGAATTCGACTGCCGCAGTGGTGACGCCGGTCGCCTCGTTGGCTCCGAAGCTGCCCGTGCTGCCGTCGCCCAGCGCGATCTCCGGAGTGCTGACCACCGCTCTGCACGACGTGCTCGACCCGTTCTCCGGTGGCCTGCCCAGGCCCGCCGTAGACTCGCCACTCGCGCTGACCTTCGCGGCACTGCAGCGCCGCACGTCCGCGTCAGCGCTGGCGAGCAATCCGATCGCGATCAATCCGGTCCTGGTCATCAATGACGGCATCATCGACGGCACCACCAACGCCACCGGGGCGTCCGGACTCACGTACACACTGATCAGTGGTCCCAACAAGGGCGGGAAGATCACCTTCTCCGCTACCGGTGATACCAACTACGTGCTCGGCAACTTCAGCTATCTGCCCGACCAGTCGGTGCTCGGCGGAACAGTCAACGAGCAGTTCAAGATCCTGGTGGCGCAGAAGACCCAGTTCGACCAGATCCTGGAGAGCATCCCACTCCTCGGCGGCCTCGCCGGACAGGTGATCGTGGTCCTGCACCAGACCCCGGTCCTCGGTGACCTGCTCGCGCCGATCATCGGGTACTCGCAGGTCGCCACGTTCAACTCGACGGCCGTGCTGCCTGCCACCGACCCGGTGGCCTACACCTACAAGATGCCGTCCTTCGACGGCACGCTGATCAGCGTCAACTGGTTCCCGAAGCTCGGCCTCACCGGATCCGACACGGCGCCAACGATTCTCGACGGCCCCGGCCTGGCGACGGCCGGCCAGACCGACCCGTACACCCAGTACGGAATCGGCGGATTGACACCGGGTGTCTCGCTACTCCGCGACAACTACAACGTGGTCACCTGGGACCCTCGCGGTGAGTTCGCCTCCGGTGGCATCCTGCAGCTCGACAGCCCGTTCTTCGAGGCGCGCGATGTATCGTCGATCCTCAATTATGTTGCTGGACTTGATAATTCACAGCTCGACGGCGCGAACGATCCTCGAGTCGGGATGGTCGGCGGCTCCTACGGTGGCGGAATCCAGCTCACCAGCGCGGCCACCGACCCACGGATCGACGCCATCGTCCCGGGTATCTCGTGGAATTCGCTGAACAACTCGCTGTACCCCGACGGGTCCTTCAAGACGGCCTACTCGTCGCTGCTGTTGCTGTCGCTGGTGCTGTCGAAGGCACGAATCAACAACCTGATCTATCAGGGCATCATCACCGGTGACCTGATCGGGCTGCTCAGCAATAGTGCACAGGCACTGTTGGCCGGCAGCGGTCCCACCTCGCTGCTCAACCAGCTGAAGGCGCCCACGCTGCTGATCCAGGGCACGGTCGACGTGTTGTTCACCCTGCAGCAGGCGATCGACAACGCGCAGACCATCATCGCCAACCCCTATGGCACGCCGGTCAAGATGATCTGGTTCTGCGGCGGCCACGGGGTGTGCCTTACCAACGACGGCGACGTCAACCCCAACCTGGCCTCGACGTTCGCCTGGCTGGACTACTACGTGAAGGACGGCAACACCAGCGGTACGCCGGCCATCCCCAATTTCCAGTTCACCGACCAGAACGGGAATTGGTACAAGTCCGACTTCCTTCCCACGTCGGGTAGCGGCTTGTTCGGCACACCGGACCAAGCGGTGACCGGCGCGTCGGGCGGCACGCTGGGCATCGTCCCGATCATCGGTGGCTCCGGGCCGGCGCCGCAGGCGGCGATACCGTACTCGCTGGGCTTGGCGTCCAAAGCGAGAAACGCGATCAACGTGGCCGTTCCCACCCAGGTCGGCACGACCTACCTGGGTGCGCCGACAGTGAGCTTCGATTACCAGGGCCTGGGTAACAGTCGTTTCGTCTACGCACAGCTGGTCGACAACAAGACGGGTCTGGTCGTCGGCAACCTGGTGACTCCGGTGGCGGTGACGATGGATGGGCGCACTCATACGGCGACCATCAACATGGAGAACATGGTCTATACCGCGGCCGACGCGAGCGACGATCTGACTCTGCAGATCACCAGCTCGGCGACCGCGTACGAGAGGTTCACTGCGTTCGGCGTCATCAACATCTCCAATATCAGCCTGACGTTGCCGACGGCCGATCCGACCAAATTCACCCCGGAACCCTGAGGGTCGGGTCAGCCGGCGGCCGGTGAGAGCCGGCTGACCGCGAACTGTGCGGCTTGATTGACCACGCCGGAGACGACATATCTGCTGTGCGCGAGCAGGTCCGCGCCGTTCGAACAGATGGGGTCACCCGTCAGGCACACGTCGAGGGCTTTGGCGCCGTAGAGCGGGCTCCTGATGGTCAGCGGTCCGCCGCCCATCTTGCGGGAGGGATTGCCGAACACCACGACCGCGGCGACGTGACCGGCGACGGCGTCCGGCATGGGGGTGTGGGTGCCGAATGCCGCGCCCGCGGTCGTGGTGAGCAGGTCGATGACATCGGCGCCCTGCGAGTAGCCGCTCAGCACCACGCGGGTTGCCGGACAGGCCGCGACGAGGTTCTGGATGTGGACCCAACCGTCGGTGGCACCGGTGGTGGTTCCTCCGCTCAGGTCCAGGTTCGCCGGGTAGTTGATGCCGTAGACCGATAGCGATTTGCCGGCGAGCTGTGCGCTCATCGCGTTGACCAGAGCTTGGCCGACCGGGTCGACCGGAGGGACGGTATCGGTTCCGCGGGCGTACACGACGTGAACGTCGGGGCAGGAGTCAGCCCGCGCGATCGATGTAGTGGGCAGCATCACCTGCACCGCGAGTGCCATCACACCCGCAGCAAAAATTGGTGCGCCCCGATGCGTGTGCACGGCTGCATGGTGGCACCCGTTGACCATGTCAGAGCTAGGCGCGCCGACACCGACGGCAACCCATGAGCAAATGCACAGGAGTTGACTCTGGTGTGGGCTGCCCTAAGTTGTTGGCGGCTAGGGGAATTCGACTAAAATCTGCTCTGTTGCAAAACGAGTGTGACGGGTCGGGCGCTTGAGGTCGTAAGGGAATAACACGATGACACTGACGAAGATCGCAGCAGCAGCACTGTCCGCGGGGCTCGGCTTGGCGGGCCTTGGCGTGGGCACCGGTATCGCCTACGCCGACCCGGGACACGGTCACGGCCATGACGGCTGGGAGTGGAACGACCATGACCGCGGTCGCGGCGACTGGCGCGGGCCGGACTATGGCCCCGTGTACTACGGCCCGCCCGCAGCCTGTGTTCAGGCCACCGGTCCGTTCGGGCTGGTGACCGGCGGCGCCTGCATCTAGCGGCCGCTAGCTCGGCGGCACCACGCCGCGCGCCTTCGGCAACGGCAGATCGTTGTACGTCGCGATGCCCGGTGGCGCGGCGACGACGGCGGGGATCGCGTGAATCGGCGGCATCGCCGTCATGATGTGGCCGAGAACGAAGAAGTCTTCGAGTGACTTCGCGTTCTCGATCATGTCCATCGGCGGCAGGAATCCGACCTGCATGTTCACCGTCGGACGTCCGTCGATGGTGATCTTCCAGCCGTCGGCGTCGAGCTGCCAGTCCGGCTCGAGGGTGGTGCCCTTCTTCCACCGCACGTTGATGTCGATGACGGTCTTGCCGTTGACGATGCCTTGCCAGCTGGCGTACACCCCGGCGACGTGGCCTGCCTTGATGGTCCACGACGCCATCGGCAGGTCCTCGGTGGTCTGGGCGTACTCGGACACGCAGGTGATCTCGTCCAGTTCCAGGCCGAGGGAATCGGCGACCAGCTGCACGGCCTCTGCGAACACCGCGGTGCCCTTGGCGGCCATCGGCTGCAGCTCGGGATCGTCGATGCGCATGTCGAATCCGACCGGGCGCTCGGTCTCGGGAGAGTCGTAGAGGGTGGTGTCGGCGGACTCGGCGATGGTGATCTTGTCGACGCGATCGCAGGACGTGGCGGCGACGATCGCCAGTAGCTCGGCGAAGCCGGGGCTCACGCCTGAGCCGAACATCGTGGAGCCGCCGGCTTTGCAGGCCTCCTCGATGCGGGCACGGCCATCGCCCAGGTTCTGGCCGGTGATGAACGACGCCGACGCGACGACGTTGACGCCCGCCGACAGGATCCGGACCAGCTCGTCGACGTCGATCCACATCGGGTTGTAGACCACGCAGTCCGGCTTGAGCGCCAGCAGGGCGTCGACATCGTTGGTCGCGGCGACTCCCAGCGGTTCGATGCCGACCAGCTCACCGACGTCGCGGCCGGCCTTGTCCGCTGACCACGCATAACAGCCGACGAGTTCGAACGTGGGGTTGGCGATGATCGCCTGGACGGAGCTCTTTCCTACATTGCCGGTCGTCCACTGGACGACCCGATAGAGGAAATGTTGGGCACTCGCTCAGCATAGGGTCAGCTGTGCAGTTCAGACGGTTGTTTAGGTGAACTTGACAGTCGTCTACTCGTCGACCGCGACACTGCCGCGGTTGCGGCGGCGCAGGCGATGGTTCGTCTTGCCGGTCGGGCGCTTGTTGCGCAGCGCTCCGGCGGGTTCGGCGTCGGTGTCGTCAGCGGGTCCGGCCTCGGCCTCGACTTTGGGCTCGGGTTCCGCCTCGGGCTCGGGCTCGGGCTCGGCCGACACCTCGGCGGGCTGCTCGTCCTCAACGGCCGGCTCGCTCGTGTGCTCGGCTTCGGCGGAGTCGGCAGCCTCGGTGGCCTCGGCGACTTCGGCGGCCTCTGCGGTCTCTGCGGTCTCGTCGGAGTCCTCGGCCGCCTTACCACGCTTCTTGGCCTTCTTCTCTTTCTTCGGCTTCGCCGGCTTGGCCGGCTTGGCCGGCAGCTCGGCGGTGTAACCCAGCTGGAAGGCGAGCAGCGCGAGCACCGCGATCGCGGCGGCTGCGCCGTAAACGCCGAACAGCCACGGGCCGCCCTTGTCGAGGCTGACCCAGATCTCGGCGACGGCGGTCCCGACGATCAGCACACCGGCCAGCACGTGCAGGATCACCGACCACAGCCGCAACCGCAGCGCCAGCGGCGGAGTCCCGGCCTCGGGCTTGCGGCTGCGCAGCAGGGTGAGCAACACCGGCAGGGCGGCCAACGCGAACAGGACACCGGCGACGATGCGCAGAACAGTGCCCAGCGTGTGGGTGGTGTCGCCCATGAGCTCCCACCAACGGGGCAGCACGAACAAGAAGTACAGAGCTCCGGCCAGCACCCACAGCACCAGCTGAAGTGCAGTCGCGCCGACGCGCCCCATACCCCTCCTAAAAGTCAAAATCCGAGGTGCGACCAGGCGCTGTGACCCCCCAGTCGCACCTCGGATCAGGTGCGGAGGATAGGGGATTTGAACCCCTGAGGGCTGTTAACCCAACCCGCGTTCCAGGCGAGCGCCATAGGCCACTAGGCGAATCCTCCGTCGGCAATGGTAGCGGACTCGGGGAGCGCCTCGCCCCGACTGCCTGGCTCACCTTGTCTTGCCGCCTCCGCGGCGGGCCACCTCTCGGCAGGTATTACACTCGCAACGGACCCCGCGCGGCGTCTATCCTGTGAACTCCCCCAGGGCCGGAAGGCAGCAAGGGTCAATGGGCTCTGGCGGGTGCGCGGGGTCCCCTTCGTGAAAGGCGCATGGTGTCGTTCCACTCCCTGGGCCCCGATGAGTTGCGAGCCCAGCACGAATTGCAGCGGCAGAACTACGCCGACCTGCAGGCCAAGAAGCTGTCGTTGGATCTCACCCGGGGCAAGCCGTCGGCAGAGCAGCTGAACCTGTCCAACGCGCTGTTGAGCCTGCCCGGCGAGCAGTACCGCGACGAGGACGGTACCGACACCCGCAATTACGGCGGCCTGCATGGGCTGCCCGGTCTGCGCTCGATCTTCAGTGACCTTCTCGGCATTCCGGTGCCCAATCTGATCGCCGGGAACAACGCCAGCCTGGAGCTGATGCACGACATCGTGGCGTTCTCGCTGCTGCACGGCGGCGTCGACTCACCGCGGCCCTGGAGCCAGGAGCCGGCGATCAAGTTCCTGTGCCCGGCTCCGGGATACGACCGGCACTTCGCGATCACCGAGAGCTACGGCATCGAGATGATCAGCGTCCCGATGAACGAGGACGGCCCCGACGTCGACCTCATCGAAGAACTCGTCGCCGCCGACCCCGCCATCAAGGGCATGTGGTGCGTACCGGTGTTCTCCAATCCGACCGGCACCACGTACTCGTGGGAGGTGGTCCGCAGGCTGGTCCAAATGCACACCGCCGCACCGGATTTCCGGTTGTTCTGGGACAACGCCTACGCCGTGCACACGCTGACGCTGGACTTCCCGCGGCAGGTCGACATCCTGGGTCTGGCCGACAAGGCGGGCAACCCGCACCGGCCTTATGTCTTCGCCTCCACCTCGAAGATCACCTTCGCCGGGGCAGGGGTGAGCTTCTTCGGCGGTTCGCTCGGCAACATCGCCTGGTATCTGCAGTACGCCGGGAAGAAGTCGATCGGCCCCGACAAGGTGAACCACCTGCGGCACCTGCTGTTCTTCAAAGATGCCGACGGGGTGCGGCTGCACATGCAGCGCCACCAACAACTGCTGGCGCCGAAGTTCGCGCTCGCTCTGGACATCCTGGACAAGCGACTCACCGACTCGAAGGTCGCGTCCTGGACCGAACCCAAGGGCGGCTACTTCATCAGCCTCGATGTGCTGCCCGGGACGGCCAAGCGGACCGTCGCGCTGGCCAAGGACGCCGGCATCGCGGTCACCGAGGCGGGCGCGTCGTTCCCTTATCGAAAAGATCCGGACGACAAGAACATTCGGATCGCGCCGACGTTCCCGCCGGTGTCGGATTTGACCGACGCGATCGACGGCCTGGCCACCTGCGCGTTGCTGGCGGCCACCGAGTCCTTGCTGGGGTCCGCGGCTGTCACCGACGGTCGGTAGCCTTCACCCGTGGCGCTCTACCGCAAGTACCGGCCGGCAACCTTCGCCGAGGTGGTGGGCCAGGAGCACGTCACTGAACCGCTCTCGACCGCGCTGTCGGCGCATCGGATCAACCACGCGTATCTGTTCTCCGGACCGCGCGGCTGCGGTAAGACCTCCTCCGCGCGCATCCTCGCCCGCTCGCTGAACTGCGAACAGGGGCCGACGCCGACGCCGTGCGGGGTGTGCGATTCGTGCGTGGCGCTGGCCCCGAACGGCCCCGGCTCGGTCGACGTCGTCGAACTCGACGCCGCCAGCCACGGCGGTGTGGACGACACCCGCGAACTACGCGACCGGGCGTTCTACGCGCCCGCGCAGTCGCGCTACCGCATCTTCATCGTCGACGAAGCGCACATGGTCACCACCGCCGGCTTCAACGCGCTGCTGAAGATCGTCGAGGAGCCGCCCGAGCACCTGATCTTCGTGTTCGCCACCACCGAACCGGAGAAGGTGCTGCCGACGATCCGGTCGCGCACCCACCACTACCCGTTCCGGCTGCTGGCCCCGAAGACCATGCGCGCGTTGATCGAGAAGATCATCGCCTCCGAGAGCGTCACCGTCGACGACGCGGTGTATCCGCTCGTCATCCGGGCCGGCGGCGGCTCCCCCGCGACACGTTGAGCGTCCTGGACCAGCTGCTCGCCGGTGCCGAAGGCAACCGGGTGCACTATCAGCGCGCGCTCGCGCTGCTGGGCGCCACCGACGTCGCCCTGATCGACGACGCTGTCGACTCGCTGGCCGCAGGCGATGCGGCTGCGCTGTTCGGTGCGGTGGAATCGGTGATCGACGCCGGACACGATCCGCGCCGCTTCGCCGTCGATCTACTCGAGCGGTTCCGTGATTTGATTGTGCTGCAAGCGGTTCCGGACGCTGCCGCCCGCGGTGTGGTCGACGCTCCCGACGACGTCCTGGAGCGGATGCGCGAGCAGGCCGCCAAGATCGGGCCCGCGACGCTGACCCGCTACGCCGAGGTGGTGCACGCGGGGCTGGGGGAGATGCGCGGCGCGACGGCGCCACGGTTGCTGCTGGAGGTGGTGTGCGCCCGGTTGCTGCTGCCGTCGGCCAGCGACACCGAATCGGCGCTGCTGCAGCGGATCGAACGTATCGAGACCCGGATGGAGATCACGATCCCGGCGGGTGAGGCCGGGATGAGTTCATCGGCACCGCCGGCGCCACCCGCCAAGCAGTTCGTGCGCAAGACGCAGCAGGCCGCGGCAGCGCCCGAGCCTGCACCCGCACCGCCACCCGCGGCGCCCGCGCCGACTCCTGCGGTCGAGGCGCCCGCACCGCAGCCTGTTCCTGAGCCGATCGCCAAGCCGGAACCGATTGCGCGACCCGAGCCGGTCGCACGGCCCGAACCTGTCGCCGCGCCGGATCCGGTGCCCGCGGCCACCCCTCCGCCGCCCGCCACCGAACCTGCTGCGGCACCGGCCGCCGCTGCCACGGGTGAGCCGGGCGCGGCCGCGGTGCGCACCATGTGGACGACGGTGCGCGAGAAGGTCCGTCAGCGCAGCCGCACCACAGAGGTGATGCTGGCCGGCGCGATCGTGCGGGCGGTCGAGGACAACACACTGATCCTCGGCCACGAGTCGGCACCGCTGGCCAAGCGGCTGTGCGAGCAGCGCAACGCCGATGTCATCCGTGACGCGCTCAAGGATGCGCTCGGCGTGGACTGGCGGGTGCGGTGCGAAGTCGGTGTCGGCCAGCCGGTGCAGGAGGCGCAGCAGCCGCTGCCGCCGGAACCCGAGCCCGACCCGGTCGACCGCCAGCGGGCCGAAGAGGACAGCATGATCGCCGAGGTCGGCCGCGACGACGACTCGGCCCCGCGGCGTGATCCCGAGGAAGTGGCGCTCGAGCTACTTCAGACCGAATTGGGCGCCCGCAAGATCGACGGCTAGCTGTTCTGTGTGCGGTCTCGTGGTCCGCTGTGGATCTGCTGTGCTGTGAAGCGCTTGTGTGCCAGCACCTTTACCGTCGGTGCATGATGATCGACATTCGTCGAATTGCGGCGACACTCGCTGGATGCGGGGCGCTCGCAGTGGCTCTGTTCGGCCAACTTCCCTCTGCGGCAGCAGATCCTGACGCGCCGCCGCCACCGCCGAACTGCACGGCGGCCGATATGGAAGGTGTGCGAATGGGTGTGCAGGCCGCGACTTCCGCGTACCTGTTCACCCATCCCGACGTGAACGCGTTCTTCACCAGCCTCGCCGGCCTGCCGCGCGACCAGGTGCGCGCCCGGGTGAAGGCCTACCTGGCCGCCAATCCGCAGACGGCCTCCGACATCACCGGGATTCGACAACCGTTGCTGGACATCAAGAACCGCTGCGGTCAGCTCCCGGGGTCCGCCGTCTAGGACCTACGCCGTCCACCACGGGCGCAACGGCAGCCCGGCGTCGCCGCCCTTCTCGTCGAGCTTCACCGCCAGAACCTGGTGCAGCTGAACGACATTGGTCTCGAATCCGAGCCGCGAACCGGCCATGTAGAGACCCCACACCTTGGCGGTGGCCAGGCCGACCTCGTCGACGGCCTCGTCCCAATGCTCGACGAGATTGCGGCACCAGTCGCGCAACGTCAGCGCGTAGTGGTGGCGAAGGTTCTCCTCGTGCACCACCTCCAGGCCGGCGTCCTGGGCTTCGGTGATGATGCGGCCCGAGCCGGTCAGTTCGCCATCGGGGAACACATAGCGGTCGATGAATCCCCCAGTGGCAGTGGCCCTGTTGTCGGGACGGGTGATGCAGTGGTTGAGCAGCAGCCCGCCGACGCGCAGCTTGGTCTTCAGGAAGCCGAAGTACGCCGGGTAGTTGGCCACCCCGATGTGCTCGGTCAACCCGATCGACGACACCGCGTCGAAGCCGCTCTCCAGCACGTCGCGGTAATCGCTGTGGCGGACCTCGGCCAGGTCGGCCAAGCCCTGCTCGGCAATGGCCTTCTGCGCCCAGGCGGCCTGCTCGCGGGAGAGCGTCACACCGATCGCCTTCACCCCGTGCTTCGCCGCGTAGCGCACCATGCCACCCCAGCCGCAACCGACGTCGAGCAGACGATCACCGGGCTTGAGACGCAGCTTCTCGAACACCAGCCGATACTTGTTCTCCTGCGCTTCCTCGAGCGTCGCGTCCGCGCTGGGGTAGCAGGCACACGTGTACGTCATCGACGGCCCAAGGACCCACTCGTAGAACGTGTTTGACACGTCGTAGTGGTGGTGGATGGCGTCGGCGTCGCGCTTCTTGCTGTGCCGCAGGCCTTCGGCGAAGCGACGCCACCGTGGGAGCGCCTCCTGCGGCGGCGGGGCGATCGGCTTGAGACGTTCGATGCCGATCGAGCGCACAATATCGACCAGGGTCCGCGCCGGCGGGAGCTTGAAGTCGAGGTTGTGCGTCAACGCTTTCAGCAGGTCGTACGGGTCACCGGGGTGTACGCCCTGCATCTCGAGGTCACCCGACACGTACGCCCGGGCCAGGCCCAAATCGCCTGGCGCGGTGGCCAAATAGGTGGTGCCGCGCGGGGTGAGCAGATCCAGACCCAACTCGGCGTCATCGGGGCCGGCCTTGCTGCCGTCGTAGGCCGTGAACTTCAGCGGCAGCTCGCCGCCCGCGGCGAAGATCTCGAGGATCTCGGCCAGGCTGAGCTTTCCGGGCGCATGCGCCTCGTTCTCATGAAAAGTTGTCATTGTCGTTGCACCGCCTTCGCATACAGGTCCAGTAGCCGTGAATCAGGGTCGTAGGTCTTTTTTACGGTCTTATAGGTTTCGCCGCCGTAGAGATTGTCAAACTCTTCCCGGCTGTAAAAGGCGTCGGAATACAGCGACTTGTGCCCGTCGAGCTTGCCGATCTGCTCTTCGATCAGGCGGTTCGTATGACCGGGTGTGGGCCCCGCCGGTACCGAGGACCAGAACCCGATGTTGACGTAGCTGTGCCCGGCGCGCAGTGGATACAGCGGCCAGCCCGCCGGATCGCGCAGCCGAAGCGGGCACAACCACAGCGGCTCGATCGGCACGTTGGTCAAGAACCAGTCCAGGAATTCGACGCAATGCTCGATCGGCACCTCGACGTCCTGAACGACGCGCTCCAGCGGCGGACGGCCGTGCCGGGCCTCGATCCGGTCGGCGATGTTGAACCGCTGGTCGTAGCCGATCAGCTTCCAGTAGAAGCTGCTCCGCCGGTAGCGCCGCGGCCACCACCGGCGGATCTTCGGGTTCTGCGCGCCGAATGCGCGCGAGCACCAGAACCAATCGGTGTCCCAGCGCCACAGGTAGTCGTGAATGGTCAGCCGGTCGTCCTTGACCCCGTCGTCGTGCTGGATCGAGCGGTAGTAGATGTCCTGACCGGTGTAGTCACTGACCGCTCCGGCAGTGGGAGTCTGCACGCCCAGGCACAGGTAGCTCTCGTCGGCGCTGAACACCACGCCGTCGAGGTAGTCGACCCGGGTGCCGTCGTATCCGCCGGTCTCGATGATCCGGTCCATTGCGGCGACCAGGTCGGGCAGCGAGTGGAACCGCAGGTGCTTGAGTGCGACAAACGGCTTGACGGGCTCCAGCTCGATCTTGAGGCGCACCGAATAGCCAAGCGTTCCATAGGAATTGGGGAAGCTCCGGAACAAGTCCGGATGCTGGTCTCGGCTGGCAGTGACCACTTCGCCCGAACCGGTGAGGATGTCCATCTCGATCACGGACTCGTGCGGCAGACCGTTGCGGAACGAGGCCGACTCGATCCCCAGTCCGGTCACCGCACCGCCCAGGGTGATGGTCTTGAGCTGAGGAACCACCAGCGGGGACAGGCCGTAGGGCAGGGTCGCGTCGACCAGGTCCTCGTAGGTGCACATACCGGCGACATCGGCGGTCCTGGCGGCCTGGTCGACAGTGATCACGTTGGTGAGCCCGGAGATGTCCAACCCGGGCGCGTTGCTTTTGGCGCGCGCGCGGAACAGGTTGGATGTCGGTTTCGCCAGACGTACGGGGGCGTTCGCAGGAATGGCGCGGTAGCTGGCGAGAAGCCGCTCCACGCCCTGGGCATGAGCTGACAGTGCTGCAGAAACAGACACACGACTACGCTAGTCCGCAGCCACAGCCGATGCGACCGCACGGCTGGTGGATCACACTGAAAACGCCGTTACCCGAGGAGTTTTACCTGATGGGACAGGTCAGCGCCGCAAGTTCGATCTTGATCGACGCCGAACCGGCCGCCGTGCTCGACGCGATCGCCGACTACCAGAACGTGCGCCCGAAGATCCTCTCGCCGCAGTACAGCGAGTATCAGGTGCTGCAGGGCGGCAAGGGTCAGGGCACCGTCGCCAAGTGGAAGCTGCAGGCCACCAAGTCGCGGGTGCGTGAGGTGCAGGCCGTCGTCGACGTCGCCGGCCACACCGTCATCGAGAAGGACGCGAACTCCTCGATGGTGATCAACTGGACCGTCGCGCCGGCCGGCCCGGGCTCCAGCGTCACCCTCAAGACGACGTGGACAGGGGCCGGCGGTATCGGCGGTTTCTTCGAGAAGACGTTCGCGCCGCTGGGCCTGCGCCGGATTCAGGACGAACTGCTGGGCAACCTCAAGAAGACCGTCGAGGCCGGGAAGGCCTGGCTGGCGCGCGCCGGCTGGGTGGCCAGGAACGCCGCGATGCCCTGAACGACGGCGGCGGCGTACTTCTGGCGGCCCTCCGGGCTTTCCATCAGTGCCGAGTCGGCGGGGTTCTTCATGTTGCCGCACTCGACCAGCACCGATGGGTACTGGGCGAGGTTCAGCCCGGCCAGATCGGCACGGCCGTAGAGCCCGTCGGAGCCGATGTAGTTGGCGGCTGGGATGCCGGCCGCGACCATCTGATCGCGCATGGTCCGGGCGAGCTGGACCGACGGCCCGGCCTGCGCCTGATTCAGCGGCGGGTTGGAGTAGTTGACGTGGAAGCCGCGGCCGGTGGCGGGGCCGCCGTCGGCGTGAATCGACACGATGGCGTTGGGCTGCAGCGCGTTGGCCATCGCCGCGCGCTCGTCGACGCACGCCGCCACCTGGTTGTCGTTACCGCGGGACATGGCGGTGCGCACGCCGAGTTGGCTCAGCATCTGGCGGATCAGCAGCACGGTGTCCCAGTTGAAGGTGTGTTCGGGGAAGCCGTCGTTGGTGGTGGTGCCCGACGTCTGGCAGTCCTTGGTGCCGCCACGGCCGGTGGGCACCTGTTTGGTCAGCGACGCGTCGTTGGCGCCGTTGTGGCCGGGATCTAGGAACACGATCATCCCGGCGATGCTGGTCGGCGCGGCATGGCTGAGAGGGGTGATCGCCTGCGACACCACCACCAATGCGGCGGTGATTGTTGAGGCGACGACACGCGTGCGGGCGGACATAAGCACGCGCGTCACCGTAACTCTTCGCCGTCTAGTCTTGAAGTCGCTGACTGCCCGAATTCGCAGGCGAAACCAAGTCGAGACCGAGACGCAAGGAGACTGTCATGCAACCCGGTGAGATTCCGAACCTCGAAGGATTTCGCGAGCAGGCGGAGCAGATGCGCGACCAGGTCATGCCCGGTCTGCAGGCCGCGCTGGCGCAGGCCCAGGAGATGCAGCAAAAGCTGATGGAGGCGCAGGCCGCGCTGGCCGCCGCCGAGGTGCACGGCCAGGCCGGCGGCGGTCTCGTGCAGGTGACGATGAAGGGCAGTGGCGAGGTCGTCGGGATCCGGATCGACCCGAAGGTGGTCAACCCCGATGACGTCGAGACGCTGCAGGACCTGATCGTCGGCGCGCTCGCCGACTCGGCCCGTCAGTTCACGATCCTGGCGCAGACCCACCTCGGCCCGCTGGCCGGGCAGGCCCCAGGCATTCCGGGGGCCTGACGCGTTGTTCGAAGGACCCGTCCAGGATTTGATCGACGAACTCGGCAAGCTGCCGGGTGTCGGTCCCAAGAGTGCGCAGCGGATCGCGTTCCATCTGTTGTCGGTGGAGCCGCCGGACATCGACCGGCTGACCGCGGCGCTGGGCAGGGTCCGCGACGGGGTGCAGTTCTGCGAGGTGTGCGGCAACGTCTCCGATGCCGACCGGTGCCGCATCTGCAGTGATGCGCGTCGCGACGGGACACTGGTGTGTGTGGTCGAGGAACCCAAGGATGTGCAGGCCGTGGAACGCACCCGTGAGTTCCGCGGGCGCTACCACGTACTGGGTGGTGCCCTCGATCCGCTGTCCGGCATCGGGCCTGATCAACTGCGAATTCGCCAGCTGCTCAACAGAATTGGCGAGCGGATCGACGGGGTGGACATCACCGAGGTGATCATCGCGACCGACCCGAACACCGAAGGTGAGGCGACAGCCACCTATCTGGTGCGGATTCTGCGCGACATCCCCGGATTGACGGTGTCGCGGATCGCGTCGGGATTGCCGATGGGTGGCGATCTGGAGTTCGCCGACGAGCTGACGCTGGGCCGCGCTCTGTCCGGCCGCCGCCAGATGGTTTAGCTTCCGTAGGATCGCCTACATGGCGAGGCCCAACGACTTTGTCCAACTGAACTGCGGGGCCTGCGTCGACGGTGCCGGTTTGGGATTCGAGATCTCGATGGCGTTCCAGCCGATCTTCGACAGCGACGCCAAGCAGGTCCACTCGCAGGAGGCGCTGGTTCGCGGCGTGCGCAACGAGCCTGCCTCGGCGGTGTTCGCCCAAGTCGGTGACCACAACTTGTACCGGTTCGATCAGGTGTGCCGTGTCACGGCGATCAGATTGGCCGCGGAGTTGGGGATTTCGACGTCACTGAACGTCAATTTCATGCCGAACGCCGTCTACCGCCCGGAACTCTGCATACGGACGACGCTGGAAGCTGCTGAAATGTACGACTTTCCTGCCGACCGCATCGTTTTCGAGTTCACCGAGGCGGAGAAGATCGCGGACTTCGGGCATCTGCAGGCGATCGTGGCCGACTACCGCCAGCGCGGATTCACCGTCGCTATCGACGATTTCGGCGCCGGGCATGCCGGACTCAACCTGTTGGCGGATCTGCAGCCGGATCTGGTCAAGATCGATATGGGTCTGGTCCGCGACATCGACCAGGACAAGGCACGCAGGGCCATCTGCAAGGGCATCGTCCAGATGAGCGAGGAGCTGGGGATCGGGCTCATCGCCGAGGGGATCGAGCGCCGCGAAGAGATGGAGTGCCTGCAAGACCTGGGTGTGCATCTGTTCCAGGGCTACTACATCGCCAGGCCGACGTTCGAGAGCGTGGCTGACGTCAATCCCGATGTGCGCAGCCGCCTGATCGCCCAATTGCGCGCGGCCGCCTGATCGCCCAAACCGACATTTCGCAGAAGAAGTGCGAGTAGATCGCGACATTTCGTCGATCTCGGCGGGTTGTCGGACCCGGCGGCGACGATGCCGACATGACTGAAGTATTTCTCGGCAGGGAAGGGCTGGCCGGCGGCCTCTCCCGTCACGATCTGCAGCGTTGGTACCGGCAGATGTATCGAGGCGTCTACGTCCCGAAGTACGCCACCCCGTCCGTGCGCGACCGCGCGCTCGGCGCGTGGCTGTACACCGACCGAACGGGTGTAATCGGTGGCGTCGCCGCCTCGGCATTGCACGGCGCCCAATGGGTCGACGACGACGTGGCGATCGAAGTGCTCGTGGGTGAACGACGACGACAACCTGGGCTGATAGTCCGGATGGATCGTGTGAGCGACGACGAAGTCACGACCGTTGATGGCTTGCCGGTGACGACCATCGCGCGCACCGCCTTCGACCTGGGTCGGCACCAGAAGCGTGCGGCGGCACTTGCGCGGCTGGACGCGTTAATGCGTGTCGCGCCAATCTGTTCCGAGAGTGTCGAGCTGATTATGAAGCGCTATGGCCCGGTTAGGGGCGTCCGGCAACTGCGCGAACTCCTGCCGTTGATCGACATCGGAGCCGCGTCGCCGCAGGAAAGCTGGCTTCGTCTTCTCCTCATCGACGGCGGACTGCCCGCACCTGAAACGCAAATCCCGGTGCTCGACGGCGGAGTCCCCATTGCGTATCTGGATATGGGTTACCGCGACCTCAAGCTGGCTTTCGAGTATGACGGCGACCAGCACCGCAGCGATAGGCGCCAATACGTACGAGATATTCGTCGTATACCGATGTTGGAGCGGCTCGGGTGGGAAGTCATTCGCGTCATCGCCGAAGACAGGCCTGCCGAGGTTCTATGGCGCGCGAAGGAAGCATATCTTCGCCGTGGCGGCGCCGAGATCGACGAAATGACGCGATCTACTCGTACTTTCGCTGCGTAACGTCGGTTTGGGCGTAAGGAAAGCAGCGAGCGCGCGCTACATCCGGCGCGGGGCGGCCAGTCGCTCGCGGCGCAGCTGCTCGACCTCGGGCAGCTCGAGCGGCGCCAGCGGTCCGACCACCCGCGACAGCAGCAGGTCGGCGAGCTCGGGATTGCGGGCCAGGCAGGGCCCGTGCAGGTAGGTCGCGACCACGCTGCCCTGCACGGCGCCGTCGAATCCGTCGCCGTCGCGGTTTCCCGCGCCCTTGACGACCGACGCCAGTGGCCGGGCATCAGGCCCCAAAACCGTTCCACCGCGGTGGTTTTCGAAACCCGTCAGCGGCTGGGTCAACCCGTCGACCATCGGTGTGGACACCACCTCGCCGATCGTGCGCTTCGCCTGCGGCGAGGTCGTCACATCCAGCAGGCCCACCCCCTCGACCCGCTCGCCGGCCGACGTCTCATACCAGTGACCCAGCACCTGGATGGCCGCGCAGATCGCCAGTACGGGAGCGCCGCGGCCGGCGGCCCGTTGCAAACCCTGATGCGTCAGAAGGTGTTTGGTGGCCAGTCGCTGCGCGTAGTCCTCGGCGCCGCCGAGGGTGTAGAGGTCCAGCGAGTCGGGCACCGGGTCGGCGAGCGTGATCTCGATGATCTCAGCCGGAATTCCGCGCAGCTGCAACCGTTTACGCAACACGACGGCATTGCCGCCGTCGCCGTACGTGCCCATCACGTCGGGCAGCACCAGCCCGATCCGCACCGTACTCATCGCTCTTCACCCCGAGTCGCTGCGCTCCTGCCCGCCGGGCGCATCCGCCCCAACGTGCGGGTCAGCTGCAGGAACGCCGTGTAGTTCGCGACGACCTCGACGTGCCCCTTCGGGCACGAGACGATTGCGTCAATCGTGTTGTGCACCAAGGTATGACTGACACCGGCATACCCGAGTCGCACCGCCAGGTCCGTTCCCCGCTCACCGGCGGCGACGACGGGTACATCCTCGAAGTGCTCGAAGTTGACGTCCCACAACCAGGACAGGTCTTCCCCGTCAGGCACCTGGCCGTTGACCGCGATCACCACACCGTCGGCGCTCCTGTCGACCATCGACAGCGCCTCCTGCCATCCGGCCGGATTCTTGGCCAGCAGGATGCGCGCGGTGTGTTCACCGATCGGCACCGTCTGGTAGCGGCCCGCGACCTCGTCCACCCGCGAGACGGCGGCCACCGCCGCTACCGGATCCGCACCCAATGCCACCGCGGCCGCCACCGCCTGGGTGGCATTGCCGCGGTTGACCGTGCCCGGCAGCGAGAGCCGCATCGGCACCTCGAGCCCGTCGGGGCCGTAGAGCTTGGCGTCGTCGTACCACCACTGCGGAGTCGGTCGTTTGAAGTCGTTGCCGGTGGAGTACCAATCCACCCCGTCGCGGACGATCACCTCGCCGCTGCGCGGGCAGCTGACCGAGTCGTTGGCCCAGCCGCCGCCCGCGGCCACCCACACCACCCGGGGACAGTCGTAGGCCGCCGACGTCATCAGGACGTCGTCGCAATTGGCGACGACGATCGCATCGGGGTGACGGGCCAACCCGGCCCGCAGCGTCCGCTCGATGTGGTTGATCTCACCCACCCGGTCCAGCTGATCGCGGGACAGATTCAGCAGCACGATCACCGCCGGGTCCACCGCGTCGGCGACATGCGGCACATGCATCTCGTCGACTTCGAGGGCCGCCAGCGCCGCGTCCCGGGTGCCGGCCAGCGCGGCCACCAGCCCGGCATCCATGTTGGCGCCCTCGGCGTTGGTCGCCACCGGCCCCAGCGTCGCCAACGCGGCCGCGGTCATCCTGGTGGTGGTGGATTTGCCGTTTGTGCCGGTCACGACGACGGTGCGCCTGCCAGTACCGAGTTGGCGCAGGATCGAGCGGTCCAACGTCATCGCGACGAGGCCGCCGATCATGGCGCCGGCACCGCGCCCCGTCGCCCGGGAAGCCCAGCGCGCGGCGGATCCGGCGGCCAGCGCGGCGCGCCCCCGCAGTGTCATGGTCGGCCTGGGCATCGCAAGGCAGTTTATGCGTGAAATGACGGGCGGGCCGACACGGATTCGATGTCCCGGGGACTGTCGGACCTGCGTGCCATCCTGACTGTGTGAGCCACACCTGGGGTCGACCAGCCCGCGAGCCGGGGGACGGCTGGGTCGTGGTTGACGTCGAGACCTCCGGTTTTCGGCCCGGCCACGCCCGGGTCATCAGCCTGGCCGCGCTCGCGCTGGATCCCGACGGCCGCGTCGAGCACTCCGTGGTCAGCCTGCTCAATCCCGGGGTCGATCCCGGCCCCACCCACATTCATGGCCTCACCGCCGAGATGCTGGAGGACCAGCCGACGTTCGCCGACATCGCCCCCGATGTCATCGATCTGCTGCACGGCCGCACACTGGTCGCGCACAACGTCGCGTTCGACTACGCGTTCCTGTCCAGCGAGGCTGAGCTCGCCGAGACCGCGCTGCCCGTGGATACCGTCATGTGCACCGTCGAGCTCGCTCGCCGCCTCGACCTCGGCCTGGACAACCTGCGGCTCGAGACGCTGGCGCGCCACTGGGCGGTGCCGCAGACCCGCGCCCACGATGCCTTCGACGACGCGCTGGTGCTGTCTCGAGTGTTGAGCCCGGCATTGCAGCGGGCCCGCGAGCGCGAGGTCTGGTTGCCGGTGCGGCCGGTGACCCGGCGCCGCTGGCCCAACGGCAGGGTCACACACGATGAGCTGCGGCCGCTGAAAATGCTGGCCTCCCGGATGCCCTGCCCATACCAGAATCCGGGGCCGTACCAAAGGGGTGCGCCCCTGGTGCAAGGCATGCGGGTCGCGTTGTCGTCCGAGGTGGAGCGCACCCACGAAGAACTCGTGGAGCGCATCATCCACGCCGGGCTCGCCTACTCCGATGCCGTCGACCCGGAGACCTCACTGGTCATCTGCAACGCGCGCACACCCGAACAGGGCAAGGGCTATCTGGCCCGGGAACTCGGGGTCCCGGTGGTGTCCGACCGGCAGTTCATGGATTCGGTCGATTCGGTGGCCAATGGCACCGGACTCGACGACTTCGCGCCCTCGGTCGACCAGGGTCAGCAGTTCGCCCTTTTCTAACTGGTCACACCGTTAGCATCGTCCACCGAGGTGATGATGCCGTGGACGATCGCAGGAGCCTGCTGCAGTCGGCCGTGCCCATCCTCGTGTCGGCGCTCAGCTGCGTGCTGCTCGCCTTGGGATTCGCGTTCAACTGGGGCGGTGACGATGCCGTCCGCATCGTCGACGGGGTAGCTTTCGCCGCGTTCGGGGCGTACGCAGCGGTCTGCGCCGTTGTCGCGGCCCGTGCGGCCCACGGACGAAACCGCCTCGCCTGGACCACCATGGCCGTCGCCTTGGCGGCGTGGACCGTGGGCGAGCTGACGCGCGCATATCTGACTTTGGTGTTGGAACGCAGTTTGTTCCCGTCGCCGGCGGATTTCCTGTACCTGATCTTCGTCGTGCTGGCCCCGGTCGCTTTCCTGCAATTCCCGGCCGAACCCACGCAGGGCTCCCGCATCCGGTTGCTGTTCGACGCGTTGATCGTCGCCACGTCATTGTTCCTCGTGCTGTGGGTGGTGGTGCTCGGCAACGTGTATCAGGCCACCGGAGTGGGCGCCGCCGAGCAGGGGCGCGCGCTGTTGTACCCGCTGTTCATCCTGTTCGTGTTCGTCGGGGCGGTGGTGTTCGTCGTCCGATCCGGTGCCGTCAACAGCGTTGTGATGTGGCTTCTGATGGGCGGGGTCACGCTCATGGCGTTCTCCGGGGTCGCGTTCGCGTTCCTGCAGGGCTCCAACCGGTATCACCCGGGGCACATCACGAGTATCGGCTGGGTACTGGGAATGTCGTGCTTTGGCGCGGCCGCGCTGCTGAGTCGCCGGCCGCGCCCACCGGTCCCGCCGACGCCGGTACCGCAATCCTCGATCGCGCTGTGGCTGCCTTATGTTCCGCTGCTGATCGCCGGCACCGTGGGTCCGGCAATCGTCATGACGGGTCTGCTGCGGATCCTGGTTCCTATCCTGATGACCCTGATCTGCGCCCGGCAGGTGCTCTCGGGCTGGGAGAACCGGCGATTATTCGCGGCCGCGGCGGATCAGGCGTTGCGTGATCCGTTGACCGGGCTGGCCAATCGCACGTTGTTCCAGGATCGGCTGGCGCACGCAATGGCGTTGCGCGGCCGCGACAATCGGTGCGTCGCGGTGTTGTCGCTGGATCTCGACGACTTCAAACTGATCAACGACAGCATGGGCCATCCCGCTGCCGACAGCCTGCTGATCCGCGTCGGCGAGCGCATCGCGAGTTGTGTGCGCGCCGGCGATACCGTGGCACGGCTCGGCGGTGACGAATTCGCGTTGCTGCTCGAGGGTGACGTCGACGAGGCACACCTGGTGTGCGAGCGCGTAATCGCCGCATTCGACACCCCGTTCCTGATCGACGGACACGAGGTCCTGATGCGTCCCAGTGCGGGGATGGCCGTTACGTCATTGGCGGACAACGACATCACCGCCGAGGATCTGGTGAAACGTGCCGACACCGCCATGTACTTCGCGAAGCGGTCGCGTAACTCGACGGTGCACACGTTCAGCGCGGACATGACGCTGCTCGATCCGGACATCGAGGAACTGGCCCGCGACGGCGAACCCCGGTCGGCCAAGAGCGGAGCCGAACAGGTCCGGCTGCTTGGCGAGCTACGGCGCACGATCGACCGCGGCGGCCTCGAGATGGTCTATCAGCCCAAGCTGGACCTCAGAACCGGACGGATCGCGGGTGTGGAAGCGCTGCTGCGCTGGCCGCACCCACGGCTGAATGTGCTTCGACCAGGGGCATTTATGCCGCTGATCCTGCGTCACGGGTTGATGCGGCCGGTGACCGATCTGGTGTTCGGCAAGGTTCTCGATGACTGTGCGCGGTGGGTGTCGATGGGCTTGGAAGTCCCGGTCGCGGTGAATCTGTTCGCACCGCTGCTGCGCGACGCGCGGCTGCCCGACACGGTGCGGCGGGTACTGCAGGAACGCAACCTGCCTCCCGGACTGTTGACGATCGAGATCACCGAGGACCTGGTGCTCGACGAGGTGGGCCGGGTGACCGGCGTGCTGCAACAGCTGCGCGACGACGGGATCCGGATTGCGATCGACGACTTCGGCAGCGGCTATTCAGCTTTGAGCTACCTGCGCGATCTGCCGATCGACGAGGTGAAGTTCGATCGGCATTTCATCGCCTCGGTTGCCACGGACGCCAGGGCCGCGGCCGTGGTCAGCGCTGTAATCGATCTGACCCACAACCTCGGGATCACCGTGGTCGCCGAGGGGGTGGAGGACGCCGAAACCGCTTCATGGCTGCGCGAACACGGCTGTGACATCGGGCAGGGCTACTACTTCTCGATGCCGGTCGCCTCTACTGACATCTCGGAGTTGGTGGCGGCCCAAGTGCGGCAGTAGGAACCCTCGCAGGATCCTGTGTATCTGTCCCCAAGACCCTGGGGCGAAGCATTCGACGAAATATGTTGCCGAACCGTCGAGTTGGGGCCACTGACAGCATTGTTGGCAGGAGGCTGCAGATGAACAAAAAGACACTCACCGCGATGATCGGTGCAGCGGCGATCGCGATGCTCGCGCTGTTCGCCGTCACCGACGGTGCCGATATCGCGGCCACCACCCACACCACGGCCGATTCGGGGCAGGAGTCGAAATTTCCAACCCCCACCCCGCCGCCGCCTGCGGAGGTTTCCGGGGCCGTGACCACGACGATGGTGCCTGCGGTGCCCTGATATGGCGGCTATCGACGCATCACCCGAGCAGGTGGACCAGCCGGCCCGGCTGCTCAACGGACTGGCGTTCAGCAATCTCACGGTCGATCAGCCCGACGGGTATGACCCCGCCGGGCTGATCGACCGTGTATTCGATGCGGTGTTCTCGAACAAATTCCCCGGGTCGCTTCGCTCGCCCCCTGGCCTTCGGCGGGGGTGCCCCAACCCGCCGAATTAGCTGAGGGCCTTGGCCTTCAGCGACTCGAACTCCTGCGGGGAGATGGTCCCGGCATCCAAGAGTTGTTTGGCGTGCTCTATCTCCTGTGCGGGAGAACGCCCGGCAGCTTCGCGGATGTATGCGTCGGTGTCCTTCTTCGCCGCCATCGCGGCTTCCCGTGCGCGTTGGGTCATGCCTTGACCGCGAGCGATCAGGTAGATCAGCGCGGTCACCCATGGGAACACGATCAGGAAGATGACCCAAACGGCCTTGATCCAGCCGGATGTCGTGTGGTCACGCCAGAACAGGTCCACCAGGATCTGGAACAACACCAGCAGGTAGGCGATCCAGGCGAAGATGATCAGGAAATGCCAGAGGAAATCCCACGTTGAACCCCAGTCCATGACCTACTCCTTAAGTCGTCGGGAGAACGTTACGTTGTTGGGATGGCGCCGATTCGGGCGGCGCGGTTCACCGCGGAGACCACGGCTCGCAGCGATGCCGTCGTGATCGACGTCGCGATGCCCACGCCCCACACCGTGCGCCCACCGATCGATGCCTCGACGTAGGCGGCCGCGGCGGCCTCCTCGCCGGCCGACATTGCGTGCTCGGAGTAGTCCAGCACGCTGACGTCGAAACCGACTGTTCCCAGGGCGTCGACGAATGCAGCCAGCGGTCCGTTGCCCTGGCCGGTGATCTCGGTCTCGGTGCCGTCGATCTTCACAACGGCCTCGATGACGTCGGTGCCACCGTCGACCTCGGCGCCGACCACCTTCTGGCGGATGCGCTCCAATGGCCGGACCGGGGACAGGTATTCGTCGGCGAACGCGTCCCACATCTCCTTGGGTGACACCTCGCCGCCCTCACCGTCGGTGATGGCCTGGATGGCCTGGGAGAACTCGATCTGCAGCCGGCGCGGCAGCACCAGCCCGTGGTCGGCCTTCATGATGTAGGCGACGCCACCCTTGCCGGACTGCGAGTTGACCCGGATGACGGCCTCGTAGGTGCGGCCGACGTCCTTGGGATCGATCGGCAGGTACGGCACCTGCCACAGGATGTCGTCGACGTCCGAATCTGCTTCGTCAGCAGCGACTTTCATCGCATCCAGGCCCTTGTTGATGGCGTCCTGGTGGCTGCCGGAGAACGCGGTGTACACCAGGTCGCCGCCGTACGGGTGGCGCTCGTGTACGGGCAGTTGGTTGCAGTACTCGACGGTGCGGCGAATCTCGTCGATGTTGGAGAAGTCGATCTGCGGATCCACGCCGCGGGAAAACTGGTTCAGCCCCAGCGTCACCAGGCAGACGTTGCCGGTGCGCTCACCGTTGCCGAACAGGCATCCCTCGATGCGGTCCGCACCGGCCTGGTAGCCCAATTCTGCTGCGGCGACGGCGGTTCCGCGGTCGTTGTGCGGGTGCAGGCTCAGGATGATCGAGTCCCGCGGGGTCAAGTGCCGGTGCATCCACTCGATCGAGTCGGCATACACATTGGGAGTGGCCATCTCGACGGTGGCGGGCAGGTTCACGATCAGCGGCACGTCCGGGGTGGGTTGCACGATCTCGGCAACGGCGTTGCACACCTCGACCGCGTACTCCAGCTCGGTGCCCGTGTAGGACTCGGGGGAGTACTCGAATCGCCACTGGGTGTCGGGGTATTTCGCCGCTTCCTCCACGCACAGCCGGGCACCGTCGGTGGCGATCTTCTTGACGGCCTCGCGATCGGCCCGGAACACCACGCGGCGCTGCAGGATCGAGGTCGAGTTGTAGAAGTGCACGATGGCGCGGGGCGCGCCCTGGCAGGCCTCGAAGGTGCGGGTGATCAGCTCGGGGCGGCACTGCGTCAGCACCTGGATGGTGACGTCGTCGGGGATGGCGCCCTGCTCGATGATCTCGCGGACGAAGTCGAAATCGGTCTGGCTGGCCGACGGGAACCCGACCTCGATCTCCTTGTAGCCCATGTTGACCAGCAGCTCGAACATGCGGCGCTTGCGGGCCGGGCTCATCGGATCGATCAGGGCCTGGTTGCCGTCGCGCAGATCGACCGCACACCACAACGGTGCGTGCTCGATGACCTTGTCGGGCCAGGTGCGGTCCGGCAGAGTGACCGGTTCGACTTCGCTCGCGAACGAGCGGTACCGGTTGACCGGCATCGACGAGTTGCGCTGGGTGTTCCAGGAAGGCTGGTCATCGCGTCGCGGACCGGCGGGGGTGGAGATGGTGCGGGCAGATACGTAGGCGTCCACTGAATCAAAGGACGGCTTGTGGGTGGTCACGATTGGCTCCGGGTGTCTTGGATTGGATTCAGACCGGCGCATCGCGAAACACCCGCGACGGGAAGCCAGTCTGGATCAGACCCCGTCGCGGCGTCCGAGGAGGAGCACCCGCTGCACAAGTCCGTACTGTACTCCGGTTGCCCCACCAGGCCAAAGTATGAGTTCGATACCAGACCCAAGAATTCGCTGCCAGGGTAAATTGACGACGTCGCAAGCCGTGATCGGGGGTTATTCGTGGAATTGAGTGTTCGCTCCATGCTCGCGACGGGGGTGTCGATGACAGCCGCGGCGACGATCGCGCTGGCGCCACTGCCCACCGATCCGGTGCCGGCTACGCAGGCCGCCCCGGTCGCGCTCACCGGCGCTTGGCAGACCCTGCAGACGAATGTGCAGGCCGATGTCGCCAATCTGGTGTCGTTGATCGTCAACTACCCGCCCGCCCCGATCCTGACCCAGGTGGCGAAGAACTTCACCACCTATTCGCACTGGCTCGTCGGGCAGGACGGGGGCACCCCCTCAAGATCGTCAAGACGATGGGTGATCACGCCGCAGCCGTGCTCGGCGTGATCGGCACCCTCGGGGTGATGGCGCCGCTCAGCTTGATCGGGCCGTTCATCGCTCCCGGCGTGATGATCGTGCAAGTGATCGCGGACACCGCCAAGTACCCGTCCACCCCGCAGACCGTGCTGCAGGCGTTCATCGATGCGCCCGCGGTCTTCCTCAACACCGCGTTCAACTGCTGCTCCACCCCGCTCTTTCAGCTGGCCTTCGGACTGCTGAATCCCGGGCCGATCGGCTACCTGCTGTCGATCGGGCCGTCGATCGCGAAAGCGCTCCAGATCGCGCCGCCCGCGGAGTCTCCGCAGCCCGCGGCCGCCAGTGCACCGAAGCAGTCAGTTCCGTCCCTCGCCGCGCCGTCGGAGGCCGCGAATCCGGCTGTCGGCCAGAGCCGGCGGTCACAGCCGGTCACCGGTGCGCAGCAGACCGTCGCACCCAGCGGTGGCAAGCGGCCCAGCGCGTCGCGCAAGTCTTCCGACTCCAGCGCCCGAAAGGTGGCCTCGGACGGCAAGGGCCAGTCGGCTAGACCTGGGAATCGGGAAACGCGATAACCGACAGAAATCGGATCGGCACTTCGATCAGATCCGCGGGACCGTGCGCGCCCTCACCGTCGATCTGCAGTGAATCCCCGGGATGCAGCCGGTACACCGAGCGGCTGTGGGCGTAGTCCATGACGCCTTCGAGTACGTAGATGAACTCCGTGCCGGGATGCTGGAACAGGGGATAGGTCGTACTCTTCTCCGACAGCGTGACCAGCAGGCATTCCAGCCGCTTGTGCTCGCCGCGCAGCGACCCGAGCAGCTCGTACTCGTGACCGGCTTTCGTACCGTTGCGCACGATCCGCGCCCCGGTCCCCGCTTTGACGAAGGCCGCCGGCCGCTCCACGTCGGCGCCACGGAACAGCGTGCTCACCGGCACGTCGAAACCCTTGGCCAGCAAGGCCAGCGTGGACAGGCTCGGCGAGGTCTGGACGTTCTCGATCTTGCTCATCATCGCCTTCGAGATGCCGACCCTGGTCGCCATGTCGGCGACGGAGAGCCCCAGCTGCTGGCGTAGCTGCCGCACGTTGCGGGCGATCGCGGTCTCGAACTCCACATCCGCGACGGGCTCCTGCGGGTCGCGATCGCGGGCGGTCCCCGACTGGTTGCGGAGCAGATCGGTCACAAGCGCACTATCGCATCTGCCCCGCACCCACATACGGATACGGGCTCTTCAGCAACTCGCCCTCGGCGAAGCGGGACAGCCGGAAATCGGTCTCGGGTATCCGCGGATCGCTGCTGCGGCCATCGACGAGGAGGTCGGCGACCAGGCGCCCGACCGCCGGCGCGATCTTGAACCCGTGACCGCTGAAGCCGGCAGCCACGAACAGCCCGTCCCGGCCGCTGGCGGAGATGACCGGATTCCAGTCCGGGGTGACGTCGTAGCATCCGGCATAACTCGAGGTGATGGCCGCGCCGGTGAAACCGGGAAATCGGGTGCCCACCTTGTCGACGGTGAGGTCGATGAAGTCTTCGGTGGCCCGGTTGAGGTAGTCGTCGGGATCGGCGGTCAGCACATCGGAGAGGTCACTGTTGCCGAACAGCACGTCGCCGCCGACCTCGGGACGTACGTATTGCAGTGACACCAGATCGGAAAACACCGGCACCGGTCCCAGATCGACGCCCGGCGAGATCATCACGATCTGCTCGCGCACCACCCGGATCGGCACGTCGACTCCGTAGGGCGCCAGGAACGGCTGGGTCCACACCCCGGTGGCGACCACGACACTGCCCGCGCCGATCTGCGTGCCGTCAGCCAGGTGCACCCCGGTGATCGTGTCGCCGTCGGTGAGCAGTCCGGTGACGTTGGCGCCCTGGCGGATTCGTATGCCGCTCGCCCGGGCGGCGAGGGCGAACGCCTGGGCGGTCTGGTAGGCGTCGCCGTATCCGCCGCGCGCCTCCCAACCGAACGCGGCGAACGGCGACAGGTCGGCACACGGCCACAGCCGAGCCACTTCGGCTGCGTCGATCTCCTCGGTCTGCACACCTACGGCGCGCTGCGCGGCCATGCTGCTGCGCAAGGAGTCGACGTTGGATTCGCCGACGCCGACGACGTATCCCGTTTGGCGGAAACCGATGTCGTCACCGAAGATCTCGTCGGCCTTCTCGAACACCTCCAGGCCGACGGTGGCCATCGCGGCCAAGGAGCTCACCCCGTAGTGGCAGCGCACGATGCCGCTGGATTTTCCGGTCATTCCGGAGCCGACGGTATTGCGTTCGAGGACAACGACATCGGTGATCCCACGCTGGCTCAACGCCCAGGCGGCGGCACACCCCTCGATGCCGCCACCGACGATGACGACGTCGGCGGTCTCGGTCACAGGCCCGCTCCGGGAATCCACGACGTCCCCGCCAGCGGTACCCGTGCCATCGCCGCGGCCTCGATGGTCACCGCGACGAGGTCCTCGGGTTCCAGGTGCAGCAGGTGGGCCTTGCCGCACGCGCGCGCGATGGTCTGGGCCTCCATGGTGAGCACCCGCAGGTAGTTGGCCAGGCGGCGGCCACCCTCGATCGGGTCGAGGCGGGCGGCCAGTTCCGGGTCCTGCGTGCTGATGCCGGCGGGGTCTCGGCCGTCTTGGAAGTCGTCGTAGAAACCCGCTGCGCTGCCGAGCTTCTCGTATTCGGCGGCGTATTTCGGGTCGTTGTCGCCCAGCGCGATCAGCGCCGCAGTTCCGATCGCCACCGCGTCGGCACCCAGGGCCATCGCCTTGGCGACGTCGGCGCCGGTACGGATTCCGCCGGACACGATGAGCTGCACTCCGTTGCGGTGCACCCCGAGCTCGGAGAGCGCCTGCACCGCTTGCGGAACCGCGGCCAGCGTCGGGATGCCGACATGCTCGATGAACACGTCCTGGGTGGCGGCGGTACCGCCCTGCATTCCGTCGACGACGACCACGTCGGCTCCCGCGGCCACCGCCAGCTTGACGTCGTAGTAGGTGCGGGTGGCCCCGACCTTGACGTAGATCGGCTTCTCCCAGTCGGTGAGCTCACGCAGCTCGTTGATCTTGATGGTCAGGTCGTCCGGCCCGGTCCAGTCCGGGTGCCGGCAGGCGGAGCGCTGGTCGATGCCTTGGGGCAGCGTGCGCATGGCGGCCACCCGTTCGGAGATCTTCTGCCCCAGCAGCATTCCGCCACCGCCGGGCTTGGCTCCCTGACCGAGCACCACCTCGATGGCGTCAGCCTTGCGGAGATCGTCGGGGTTCATCCCGTACCGCGACGGAAGATATTGGTAGACCAGATACTTCGACTGTCCGCGTTCTTCCGGAGTCATGCCGCCGTCACCGGTGGTGGTCGAGGTGCCGACCTCGCTAGCGCCGCGCCCGAGCGCCTCCTTGGCAGGCCCGGACAGCGCACCGAACGACATGCCGGCGATCGTCACCGGGATGTCCAGATGCAGTGGGTGTTTGGCGTGACGGCCACCGAGCACGACGTCGGTGCCGCACCGCTCGCGGTAGCCTTCCAGGGGGTAACGCGACATCGATGCGCCGAGGAACAGCAGGTCGTCGAAGTGGGGGAGTGCGCGTTTGGCGCCCCAGCCGCGGATGTCGTAAATGCCGGTGTCGGCGGCTCGCTGGATGCCCGCGATCGTGGCCCGGTCGAAGGTCGCTGATTCGCGCAGGCCGAGGCGGGCGCGGTCGTCTTCTGCGTATGTCATTTAGTACACTTCTGCGTTGTCGACGTGAAAGTGGTAGAGCTGGCGTGCCGAGCCGTAGCGGGTGTAGGAGCTGGTGTCGTCGTCCTCGAATCCGGCGGCCTTGAGCAGCCGACCGAGTTCTTCGTGGTGCTCGGCGCGCATCTCCTTGGCAATGCAGTCGGCCCCGAGTGAGGCGACCTCGCCGCGAACGTAGAGGCGGGCCTCGTAGATCGAATCACCCAGTGCCTCACCAGCATCACCGCGGATCACCAACCGCCCCGCCTGTGCCATGAACGCGCTCATGTGTCCGACGCTGCCGCCCACCACGATGTCGGCTCCTTTCATCGAGATTCCGCACCGCGCGGCGGCGTTGCCCTCGATCACCAGCAGGCCGCCGTGCGCGGTGGCGCCCGCCGACTGGGACGCATTGCCCTTGACCCAGACGGTGCCGCTCATCATGTTCTCGGCCACCCCGGTCCCCGCGTTGCCGTCGATGGTGACCTCGGCCTGCTTGTTCATCCCGGCGGCGTAATACCCGACGTGACCGCTGATCTCGACTCGCAGTGGCGCATCGACGCCGACCGCGACGTTGTGCGCACCGGCAGGGTTGGTGATCCGGAATTGACCGGAAACACCGGGCGCGTGCAGGGCGGAGTTGACCTCGCGCAGCGGTGTCGACGTCAAGTCGAAGGTCGTCACCTCGTCCATGCGTAGACCACCTCTGGTTCGGGCTCCCAGATGACCGCCTTCTCGACGCCGGGAAGTCCAGCCAGCGCGCGATATTCACTGCCCATCGCCACCCAGTCGTCGGTCTCGGCGATCACGGCCGGCTTGCAGGCGATGGCGTCGCGGACAACGGCGAACGAGTCATGGTTGGACACCAGCAGCGTGTAGAAGCCGTCGAAGGTGGCACACAACTCCTTGAGCGCGGTCTCGACGTCGCGGCCCCGCGCCAGCTGGTCGGCCACGAAACGCGCGCCCACCTCGGTGTCGTTCTCGCTGTCGAAAACGACGCCCTGGGCACGCAGGTCGCGGCGGATGGTGGCGTGGTTGGCGAACGACCCGTTGTGCACGAGGCACTGATCCGGGCCCACCGCGTACGGGTGCGCGCCGGCCGGTATCACCGCCGACTCGGTGGCCATCCTGGTGTGGCCCACGCCCTGCCAGCCCTGCGCAAGAGCCAGCCCCCACGCCTCGGTGAGCGCCTTTGGATGCCCGACTCCCTTGAGCACAGCCACATTTGCGCCGAACCCCGCGATCAGCGCATGCGGGTAGTGCGCCGTGATCGCCGCGTGCAGCGTCTCGGGTGCGACATCGGCCGAAACCAGCAGGGTTTCGTCGACGCGGTGCACCGATACCTCGCCGAGCGCCGCGTGGAGCGCCTCGGCCATCTGATCGGGGCTGTCGTCCACGTCGAGCACCGACACGGTGCTCTTCCCCGGCGGCGACCAGCGTGGATCACCGTAGACTGCTACTCCGGCGGAATCGCTTCCCCGGTCGGACATTTCACACAGCATCCCGGTCAACAGTTCGCCGAGCCGGGGGTATAGCTGGGGGTTGCGCAGGTGCAGACCCACGATCCCACACATGGTTGTTCCTTCCTCGGGGGTCAGAATGCGGTCAGGTACTGGTCGACCTCCCACGGACTGACCGCGCTGTGGTAGGCGAAGAATTCGTCACGCTTGATGCCGGCGAAGTAGCTGGCGACTCCGTCGCCGACGGTGTCGAGCACACCGGTGACCACTGGGTCACCCTCGAACTCCTCGACGGCGTGCAGCAGGGTCGGTGGCAGGGCCGTGCGGCCGTCGGTGTTGCCGATCGCGCCGGGGTCGGTGCTGCGTTTGATGCCGTCGATACCGGCGCCGAGTGCGGCCGCGATGGCCAGATATGGGTTGGCCGAGCCGTCACCGCCGCGCAGTTCCACCCGCTGAGAGTCCGGCACCCGGATGTAGTGGGTGCGGTCGTTGCCGCCGTAGGTGGGCAGGCGTGGAGCCCAGGAGGCGCCGGAGGCCGTGGTCAGTGCGCCAGTTCGCTTGTAGGAGTTGACCGTTGGGCCGACGACGGCCTGCAGGGCGCAGGCGTGGTCGAGGATGCCGCCGATGAACGCGTATGCCGTCGGTGACAGGCCCAGCCCGCGATCGTCGGATTCCTCGGGAAACACCGGTGTGCCGCCGCTGGTCAGCGACAGGTGTAGGTGCAGGCCGCTGCCGGTGCGATCGGAGAAGGGTTTGGGCATGAACGTGGCGATCATGCCGCGCTCGGCGGCGATCATCGACAGCAGGTAGCGCAGTGTCACCACCCGGTCGGCGGTGGTCAGCGCCTCGGCGAATTGGAAGTTCTGCTCGAACTGGCCGTTGCCGTCTTCGTGGTCGTTGGCGTAGTTGGACCAGCCGAGGGTGTTCATCGCGGTCGAGATCGCGGTGAGGTGGTCGTACATCCGGGTCACGCCGCGGGCGTCGTAACACGGCTGCGCCGCGGTGTCCGCGGTGTCGGCGGTGGCGAGGCTTCCATCCGCGCCGCGGGTCAGCAGGAAGTATTCGACTTCCGCGCCGACCCAGGGTTCGAACCCGGCGTCGGCCGCCCGCTGGATCAACGACTTGAGGATGACGCGCGGCGCATACGGCCACGGCCGGCCCTCGACATGCGGATCGCAGTGCACGATCGCCAGGCCGTCCTTGATGAACGGGATCGGGGTGAACGACTCGGGGTCGGGGATCGCCATCAGGTCAGGGTCTTTGGGCTCCTGGCCCATCGCGCCGACGGCGTATCCGGCGAAGCCGACGCCCTCGGTGGCCAGTAGATCGACCGCTTCGACGGGAACTAGTTTGGCGCAGGGCTTTCCGCGGAGGTCGACGAACAACGCCAGGATGAACTTGGTTGCTGAGGCCTCGGCCAGCTCAGCGAGGGTGGCAGACATGTTCTCCAACAAGCTCTTTGATGAATGGGTAGAGAGGCGCGAGGGGCTCGAGCCGGGCGGGGGAAGGAGGTACCACGCCCGGCTCGAGTCCTGTCAGGCGTACTCGAGCTCGTACGCCGGGTCGCGGTGGACGTGGGTGTCGATACCCTTCTCCTCTTCTTCGGGGGAGATGCGGATACCCATCGTCTTCTTGATGGCCCATGCGATGACGAATGCGATTACGAACGAATAGATCATCACCGCGCCGGCTGCCACGGCCTGCCGCCACAGCTGGTCGAAACCGCCGCCGTAGAAGAAGCCGTTGACCTTATTCGGCATGGTGTCGCTGGCCAGGAAGCCGATCAGCAGGGTGCCGATGACACCACCGACGAGGTGCACGCCGACGACGTCGAGCGAATCGTCATAGCCGAACTTCTCCTTGAGTCCCACGGCGAACGGGCAGATGGCGCCCGCGACGAGGCCGAGGATGATCGCGCCGACCGGCGTCACAGAACCACAGGCCGGGGTGATCGCGACCAGGCCGGTGATGGCACCCGCCGCCGCGCCGACGCCGGTGACATGGCCGTCCTTGAACTTCTCCACCGCCAGCCAGGCGAGCGTGGCCGCACAGGTGGCGACGAACGTGGTGACCATGACAATGGCCGCCGAATTGCCCGCGGCCAGAGCCGAACCGCCGTTGAAGGCATACCAACCGGCCCACAGCAGTCCGGCGCCGAGCAGTGTCAGCGGAACGTTGTGCGGCTTGCGCAGCTTGCCCCAGCTGGCGCCCTTGCCGAGCACGATGGCCACGGCCAGCGCGGCCGCACCGGCGTTGATGTGCACCGCGGTACCACCGGCGAAGTCAATTGCCTTGAGGTTGTTGGCAATCCAGCCACCGACCGCGTCCGGGGTGACGACGCCGTTGAACGCGAACACCCAGTGTGCGACGGGGAAGTAGCAGAGAACCGCCCACAGGGTCGCGAAGACCATCCAGGCCGCGAACTTCATGCGGTCGGCTGCCGCACCGGAGATCAGGGCGACCGTGATCGCCGCGAACAGAGCCTGGAACAACGCGAACAAACTGACCGGCAGACCGGAGATGGTGGTCTGCGACTCCAGCAGGTTCTTCATCCCGGCGAATTCGGTCAGACTGCCGACGAATCCTCCGTAGGACGTACCGAACGTCATGGAGAACCCGAACAAAATCCAGAGCACGCCGACGATGGCCACAGCGCCGAACGTCATCATCATCATGTTGGTGGAGCTCTTGACCGAGACCATGCCGCCGTAGAACAGCGCCAGGCCCGGGATCATCATCGTCAGCCCGATGATGCAACACAGCATGAATGCTGTGGTCCCTGTATCCATCTAATCTCCTGCGGGTGGGCGGCCCGTCCATGGTTGGGCCGTTCACCGGCAGTGAACGATGTTTCTGTTACGTGGACACCCTCGTGGTGTTGCCGCCGCGTTAAACGTTGACGCTTCGCTACGCTGGGCGACCATGCACCGACGTCCGCGCTGGGTCCTCACCATCACCGTGGTGGTCATCGCGGTCGGCTTCGCCATCTACTCGAAGTGGTTCGACGGGCCGCCGGAGAAGTGCAAGCCGGTGATCGACTTCCTCGACTTCAGCCGATCCCAGGCCGCGAAGATCGACTCCAAGGGCAACGAGGGTGTGCCGACCGTGGCCGAGGACACCGCTTACAAGGACTGGGCCGACGGCCTGGCCGAGCGGGCGCAGAAGGTGACCGATCCGGGGCTGGCCGCCCAGGCCACCGAGGTGGCACAGCTGGCCAACCAGTTCGTCAGCGGGCTGCCGACGCTGCGGTCTCAGACCCAGAACCGCGCACCCGGCGCGCCGGCGCCGCCTCAGGTCTACGAGATGTCACTGCTCAACGACCGGATCGTCGCCAAGCTCGGCGAGCTGCGACGCACCTGCTCCTGACGACGGCCATGCTCCTGACGACGGCCACGCTCCTGACCAGTTGAGCACGATCTCCTCGAGCGGCAACCGCTCCCGGGGCCGACCATCGCGTTCGGCGATCTCCGGCGTCACCTGCGCATAGTCGCCCAGCGCGCCGACGGCCACCACCGCCAGGGGACGCACCCCGTCCGGCAGGTCGAATGCGGTACGGGCGCCGTCGACGTCGAAGCCGGCCATCGGATGCACGATGAGGCCGCGGGCGACGGCTTCGACCGACAGATTCGCGATGGCCGCACCCGCATCGACGGCCGCGTACAGCGCCGTGCGCTCGTCCTCGCCCTCGTCGGCGCACACCAGGATCAGCGCGCCGGCTGCCTGGGCGTAGCTGTTCCCGCGTTTCAACAGCCCGGCGATCGTGGTGAAAGCTTGCTGACCGCGAAGGCCCACGATGTAGCGCACCGGCTGCCGATGCCCCCACGTCGCGGCCCATCGGGCCGCCTCGATCAGGGCGATCAACTGCTCTGAGGTGACCACGGCCTCGGGGTCGAAGGCCCGCGGACTCCACCGTGCGGCGATCGGCGGGTGGATCGGCACCCGGGTCCGGGCATGACGGTCGCGGGGCGGGTCGGCGCGTTGGTCAGGCACCGCCGCGACGTTACCGCCGATCGGGGCGGAAAAAGCAGGTGCTGCGACCCCTTATCCTTAGAGCCGACATCCCACTCTTTCGAAAGGGCAGACAGTGGCGCTCGTCGTGCAGAAGTACGGCGGATCCTCGGTGGCCGATGCCGACCGGATCCGGCGCGTCGCCGAGCGCATCGTCGAAACCAAGAAGGCCGGCAACGACGTCGTCGTGGTCGTCTCGGCGATGGGCGACACCACCGACGAACTGCTGGACCTGGCCAAGCAGGTCTGTCCCGCACCGCCCGCCCGCGAGCTGGACATGCTGCTGACGGCCGGTGAGCGGATCTCGAACGCGCTGGTCGCGATGGCCATCGAATCACTGGGCGCCGAAGCCCGCAGCTTCACCGGCTCACAGGCCGGCGTCGTCACCACCGGCACCCACGGCAACGCCAAGATCATCGACGTCACGCCCACCCGGTTGCGGTCGGCCCTCGACGAGGGACAGATCGTTCTGGTGGCCGGCTTCCAAGGTGTCAGCCAGGACACCAAAGACGTCACCACGCTGGGCCGCGGCGGCTCGGACACCACCGCCGTCGCCTTAGCCGCCGCCCTGCACGCCGACGTGTGCGAGATCTACACCGATGTCGACGGCATCTTCACCGCCGACCCGCGCATCGTGCCCAACGCGCACCGCCTGGACACCGTCAGCTTCGAGGAGATGCTCGAGATGGCGGCCTGCGGCGCCAAGGTGCTCATGCTCCGTTGCGTGGAATACGCCCGCCGCTACAACGTTCCGATTCATGTCCGGTCGTCGTACACCGACAAGCCCGGCACGATTGTCACTGGATCTATCGAGGACATCCCCATGGAAGACGCCATCCTGACCGGAGTTGCCCACGACCGCAGCGAGGCCAAGGTCACCGTTGTCGGTCTGCCCGACGTACCGGGTTACGCGGCAATGGTGTTCCGCGCCGTCGCCGACGCCGACGTCAACATCGACATGGTGCTGCAGAACATCTCGAAGGTCGAGGACGGCAAGACCGACATCACCTTCACCTGCCCGCGCGACCTCGGCCCGACCGCCGTCGAGAAGCTGTCCGCGCTGCAGGGTGAGATCGGCTTCACCAAGGTGCTCTACGACGACCACATCGGCAAGGTGTCGCTGGTGGGCGCGGGCATGCGCAGCCACCCCGGCGTGACCGCGACGTTCTGCGAGACGCTGGCCAAGGTCGGGGTGAACATCGAACTGATTTCGACCTCCGAGATCCGAATCTCGGTGTTGGTCAAGGACACTGAGCTGGACACGGCGGTCGCCGCATTGCACGAGGCGTTCGGCCTCGGCGGCGAGGAAGAGGCCGTCGTCTACGCCGGGACGGGGCGGTAGTCATGGTCGCGATCGGTGTTGTCGGAGCCACCGGCCAGGTCGGCCAGGTGATGCGCACGCTGCTCGAGGAGCGCGACTTCCCGGTGACCAGCGTGCGGTTCTTCGCCTCGGCCCGCTCGGCAGGCAAGAAGTTGCCGTTCCGCGGTCAGGAGATCGAGGTCGAGGACGCCGAGACCGCCGATCCCACCGGTCTGGACATCGCGTTGTTCTCCGCCGGCGCGACGATGTCGCGGGTGCAGGCGCCGCGGTTCGCTGCTGTCGGTGTGGTCGTGATCGACAATTCGTCGGCGTGGCGCAAGGACCCCGAGGTGCCGCTGGTGGTGTCCGAGGTGAACTTCGCGCGAGACGCGGGTAACCGCCCGAAAGGCATTATCGCCAACCCGAATTGCACCACCATGGCCGCGATGCCGGTGCTCAAGGTGCTGCACGACGAAGCCCAGCTGGTGCGGATGATCGCGTCCACCTATCAGGCGGTGTCGGGCAGTGGCCTGGCCGGCGTCGACGAGCTGGCCACACAGGCCCGCGCGGTGATCTCCGGCGTCGAGGAACTGGTGCACGATGGGTCAGCGCTGGATTTCCCGGCTCCGGTGAAATACGTTGCGCCCATTGCCTTCAACGTGGTTCCGCTGGCGGGTTCGCTGGTCGACGACGGCTCGGGTGAGACCGACGAGGATCAGAAGCTGCGTAACGAGTCTCGCAAGATCCTCGGCATCCCCGATCTCGCGGTGTCCGGGACGTGCGTGCGGGTGCCGGTGTTCACCGGACACTCGCTGTCGATCAATGCCGAGTTCGCTGAGCCGATTTCGCCGGATCGCGCCACTGCGCTGCTCGGTGGTGCGCCTGGCGTGAAGCTGGTCGATGTGCCCACGCCGCTGGCCGCTGCCGGCGTTGACGAAACTCTGGTGGGCCGCATTCGCCGGGATCCCGGCGTGCCGGACGGTCGCGGGCTGGCGCTGTTCCTCTCGGGTGACAACCTGCGAAAAGGCGCTGCCCTCAATACGATTCAGATCGCCGAGCTGCTGGCCGCCGAGCTCTAGGACTGATCCCCCTTGCGCCGAAACCGACGTTTGGGCGCGAAAGTCCGAGTGGTCTGCGCCATTTCGTCGATCTCGGCGCTGGTGCTGGCGCCGACGTCGATCGCCGACCCGCCGAGTCCGGCTCCTGACCCGATCCTGCCGCCGTTGGCACCGGGCCAGGTGGTGCGGATCGGGCCGATCGCCGGTACCGGGACGCCGACCCGCGACTACGGCATCGGTGCCACCGACTTGTGCGAGTTCATGGAATTCCCAACCGAATTGCTGCAGATCTGCGGCGACAGCTTCGCCGGTCAGGGCGTCGGATTCGGTGGATGGTTCTCACCGGTCGCGCTGCGGGTGGCCGGCGACTCGGTCGACGACCCCGACGGCATCCGCTACACCGGGGTGGTCGGGGTGGACAAACCGCTGCTGGCCGACCCCAAGCCGCCGGGAGCGTCGCAGCTGCCCGCGGGGGTGGTGCAGATCAACCGGCAGAACTATCTGCTGGTGACCACTACCAAAGATCTGGTGCCGCAGACGTCGCGGCTGGTGAAAGCGGTTGCCGGGCAGGGCGGTTGGCAGACGGTAGCGGGTTCGCAGCGGCCCGCCTCCTATGCCGGTGGCCGTCAGACGCAGATCAGCGGCTACTACGATCCGATTCCGACGCCGGACTCGCAGACCGGCTGGGTGTACATCGTGGCCAATAACTTCGACCGGTCCGGGCCGGTGATGCTCTACCGCGCCACGCGAGAGAACTTCACCGACCGCGCCCGCTGGCAAGGCTGGGCGGCCGGTCCGGGCGGCGGCTGGAACAAGACGCCAACACCGTTGTGGCCGGACAACATCGGTGAGATGAGCCTGCGGGAGGTCGACGGAAAGCCGGTGCTGTCGTACTTCAACGCCAGCACGGGCAACATGGAGATGCGGGTGGCCTACGACCCGACGGGACTGGGAACCGCGCCGGTGACGACGGTCGTGCAAGCGGGGGACTGGCCCGATCCTCCTCAGAGCCTGCCGCCGCCGGAGGACAACCGGCTGGCGCAGCCCTACGGCGGCTACATCTCGCCGGGGTCGACGCTGGACGAAGTGCGGGTATTCATCAGCCAGTGGAACACCACGCCCCGCGACCGCGCTCCCTACCGGGTGCTGCAGTTCGCGGTGAACCCGATCAAGCCGTGGTGACTCCCGTATTCAGCTGCGGATCGTCTGACCAAACTTGAGTCTTCGTGTGGGTCGCAACGGCAGGTGCGACCCACACCAGGACAGCGAGAACTGACCAATCTTTGATAAATCAAGCCGCACCTGCAGGATTTCGGCGTTGGCTCAGGCCGGGCTGACCGCGGGGTCCACCAGCTTCGCTCGCATACGCATCACCTGGATTTGGGCAACTCCCACGAGCAACACCGGCCACAGGATTCCCGCGGCGGCGATCAGTGGCAGGCGAATCCGACCTCGTACCGCTTCACCAGGGTGAAAGGCTTCGGAGAAAACCCAGGCCAGGAAACTGAATAGCGGCATGCCGGTGAGATAGAGGTACAACAACACGGCGGACACTCCTTCACGGCAACCCCCGCGACATAGTCGCAAAGTTCGCTGAAACTGTCCAGTTCCACTCCCGTGGCCGCGGCAGAGCCCACCTCAGCGGCTGTCGCGCTTCGTTTGCCGCCGCGCGCCCGTCGCAATGGAACCGGCCTCGCGCTTCTTGCGGCCCGGTGACTCACGGGACCGGTCCACCCGGGCCCGACCCAATGTCGGCACCTTGCTGCCACTCTTGGCCGGCTTCGCGGGCGCCGAACTTTCCTGACGGGCCCGGGCCAGCCGTTGCTCCTTGAGTTCCCGGGCGCTGCGCGCTGCAGCGACACCGAGTTGCTTGCTCACCCGCCCCAGCGCACCTTCAAAGATCTCGGCCTTCCCGCCATTGCGTTCGTTGGCTGATCGGGCGGCACCCCGGGCGCCCTTCGCCGAGACCTTCGCGGCGCCCTTGCGGCGGTAGAGCCCGACGTACTTGTTGCGGGCGCGTCGAATCCTGCTGTGCAAGTCCAGCAGCGCGTCCTCGTCCAGTTCGGTGAGCGCACCCGGGTCGGTCTCCCGGATCAACAGAAACTCGGCCTCGGTCAGCGAGTTGAGCAGCTTGTTGTTCATCTTTGGTTCATAGCGCGGGGCGCGCTGCTGTGGGTGGAAACGGCCATGCAGACCGCAAACCGTCATTCACAGCCTTTTCAAAGGCGGCACCTAACCCGCACTGGGCAGCAGGCTCGCATCATCGAGTCATGACCGAAACACCCGAGCGGGCCGACGAGCCCGCAACCAGCCCTGTCGCCACTCTCGACCCACCGCCGCCGCCGTACTACGGCCCGGCCCCCGTCGCCGCCCGACCCAACCGGCTGAACCAGGCCGCCGCCTGGGTCGCGATCGTCGCGGGCACCGTTTTCATTGTCGGCGCAGTCTTCTTCACCGGTTTCGTCCTAGGACGGGCCAGCGGCCACGGCGGCTGGCACCACCAGGGCCGGGATGGTGACTCTCAGCAGTTCCATCACCGGGGCGGACCCGGCGGTGGCCCCGGGATGATGATGCCCGGCGGAGGACCGTGGGGTCCGATGGGTCCCGGCATGCCCGGCGGCCCGGGCGGCCAGAACCAGGGTCCGGGCGCCGGCCCCGGATTCGGGCCGGGAGGCCCGGGCGGTGCAGGGCCCGGCGGCACCGCCACCCCGACCCCGCGTCCCTGACCGCACCGCAGACATGCCCAGCGTCCCACCCCCAGGGACGCTGGGCGTCCTGCTGTTCAGGTATCCCCCCGGCGTCGTTTTGGGAGAGTAGAACGGGTCTTGGGTACACGCCTTCCGTAAGGCGCTGACACCAGATAGGGGAGACGATGACTGAGAAATACGCGACGACTGATGCCGGTGCTCCAGCCCCGAGCCTCGAACATTCTTTGACCGTCGGGCCGGACGGCCCGATCCTGCTCCAGGACCACTACCTGATCGAGCAGATGGCCAACTTCAATCGCGAACGGATCCCGGAGCGCCAGCCGCACGCCAAAGGCGGCGGTGCCTTCGGAACATTCGAAGTGACGCAGGACGTCAGCAAATTCACTCGTGCGGCGTTCCTGCAGCCCGGCACCAAAACGGACATGGTGGCCAGATTCTCGACCGTCGCCGGCGAGCGCGGCAGCCCAGACACCTGGCGTGACCCCCGCGGATTCGCGCTGAAGTTCTACACCTCCGAGGGCAACTTCGACCTCGTCGGCAACAACACCCCGGTGTTCTTCCTGCGGGATCCGATCAAGTTCCAGAACTTCATCCGCTCCCAGAAGCGCCTGCAGTCGTCGAACCTGCGTGATCACCACATGCAGTGGGACTTCTGGACGCTCTCACCGGAATCCGCACACCAGGTCACCTGGTTGATGGGTGACCGCGGCATCCCGAAGACCTGGCGCAACATGAACGGCTACTCCAGTCACACCTACAGCTGGCTCAACGCGGCCGGCGAGTTGTTCTGGGTGAAGTACCACTTCAAGACCGACCAGGGAATCGAATTCCTCACTCAGGAGGAAGGCGACGAATTGGCAGGCAGCGACGGCGATTACCACCAGCGCGACCTCTTCGACACCATCGAGGGCGGCGACTTCCCGAGCTGGACGCTGCACGTCCAGATCATGCCGTTCGAGGACGCCAAGACCTACCGGTTCAATCCGTTCGACCTGACCAAGGTGTGGCCGCACAGCGACTACCCGCTGCACGAAGTTGGTCGAATGACGTTGAACCGCAACGTCACCGATTACCACGCCGAGGTCGAGCAGGCTGCCTTCGAGCCGAACAACATCGTGCCCGGTACGGGGTTGAGCCCGGACAAGATGCTGTTGGCGCGCGGCTTCGCCTACAGCGACGCCCATCGGCACCGGCTCGGGGTGAACTACAAGCAGATCCCGGTCAACACGCCGCGAGTCGAAGTGCACAGTTATTCCAAAGACGGTGCGATGCGGATGCGCAACGTGACCGACCCGGTGTACGCGCCGAATTCGGTTGGGGGTCCGCAGGCCGATGCCGCGCGGGCGGCCGAGGTGCACTGGGCCTCCGACGGAGATATGGTCCGCTCCGCGTACGCCCTTCGCCAAGACGATGACGACTGGGGTCAGGCCGGCACCCTGGTCCGGGAAGTTCTCGACGACGATGCACGAGACCGGTTGGCGCACAACGTCATCGGCCATGTATCCAAAGGTGTCAAGGAGCCGGTGCTGTCCCGGGTGTTCGAGTACTGGCGAAACATCGATGCCGACCTCGGCAAGAAGATCGAGGAAGGCGTGCGAGGCAAGACCGGGTAACAGCCGAATCGACATGAGGGTTGTGATCGCCAGATTTCGCGACCTTCATGTCGATCTCGCCGCCTGGCATGATCGAGGCCATGAGCATCGAGGTCATCTACACCGCGGAATCGACGGCCAGCGGCGGCGGACGCGACGGCCACGTGAAGTCGTCGGACAACCGGATCGATCTGGAGACCAGGCCACCCAAGGAAGCGGGCGGCAGCGGCGAGGGCACCAACCCCGAGCAACTGTTCTCGGCGGGCTATGCCGCCTGCTTCCTGGGCGCTCTGCAACTGGTGGCGCGGTCGGAGAAGATCGGGCTCGACAGCGCATCGGGTATCACCGCGCAGGTCGGCTTCGGTAAGGACGCCGACGGCGGGTACGGCATCAACGCCCACCTCATCGGCTACCTCCCCGGACTTGAGCAGAGCCAGGCCGAGGACCTGATGAACAAGGCTCACCAGGTGTGCCCGTACTCGAAGGCCACCCGCGGCAATATCGACGTCACGCTGACCGCCAAGGTTTGATGTGATGCGCACCGCCGCCGCGGCGGCCGCAGTGCTGGCGGCAGGCGTGATCGGGGCCGCTCCGGCGCAGGCCCGTCCGGCGGACCCGGGCGTGGTCTCCTATGCCGTCCTGGCCAAGGGTTCGGTGGGCAACATCGTCGGAGCACCGATGACGTGGGAATCGGTGAGCACCGACCCGATGCAGGGGTTCTGGGTCGATCTGCCGGTCTGCAACAACTGGGCCGACATCGGGCTGCCCGAGGTTTTCAACGACCCCGACCTGGCGTCGTTCAACAGCGCGGTGACCCAAACCTCGGCCACCGACCAGAACCACCTGGTCAAACAGGCCATCGGGGTGTTCGCCACCGCCGATGCCGCCACCCGCGCGTACCACCGCGTCGTCGACCGCACCATCGGGTGCGCCGGCCAGACCACCGCGATGCACCTCGACGACGGAACGACTCAGGTGTGGTCGTTCGGCGGTGCGGCCCCGACCGCTACCGACGCGGTATGGGTCAAACAGGAAGCAGATACCGATCGGCGGTGTTTCACCCAGACGCGGTTGCGGGAAAACGTGCTGTTGCAGGCCAAGGTCTGCCAGTCCGGCAACGGCGGACCGGCGGTCAACGTATTGGCCGGCGCCATGCAGAACACACTGGGTCTATAGCGAGGTCGGGTGAACGTCATCAACGGGTCAGCCGCGGATCGACGAAATTTGTCGGTGCTCTCTGGAAGATGGATGTCATGACGTTCGTCGTCACATCGGAGCCGGGCCGGGCACCTTGCGGGTCGGGAGCCGAAGAACGTGTCCTGAACAGCTCATCCTCGGCCGCTTTGCACATCGCCGGCGCCTCACTGGACGACGGTCCGATCGGTCGGGTGGGTCTGGAACTCGAGGCGCACTGCTTCGATCTGGCGGATCCGCTGCGTCGTCCGGGCTGGTCGGAACTGAGCGATGTGATCGCCACCGTGGGACCGCTGCCCGGCGGCAGCGCCGTCACCGTGGAACCGGGGGCGCGGTCGAGCTCTCCGGGCCGCCGGCCGACGGCCCGCTGCCGGCGATCGGCGCGCTGGCCGCTGACCGCGCGACGTTGTGTTCGGCGTTCGCCGACGCCGGCCTGGGCCTGGTCCTGCTCGGCGCCGACCCGCTTCGCCGGCCTCACCGAGTCAATCCCGGCGCCCGCTACCAGGCGATGGAACAGTTCTTCGTCGCGTCCGGGACGGCGAGCGCCGGGGCGGCGATGATGACCTCGACGGCCTCGATCCAGATCAATCTTGATGCCGGTCCCCGCGACGGCTGGGCCGAGCGGGTTCGGCTCGCCCACGCCCTCGGCCCCACGACAATCGCGATCGCCGCCAATTCACCGCTGCTCGGCGGGGACTTCACCGGTTGGGTGTCGACCCGACAGCGGGTCTGGAGTCAGCTGGACTCGGCGCGCTGCGGGCCGGTCCTGGGCGCGAGCGGTGACGACCCCTGCACCGACTGGGCCCGTTACGCGCTCAAGGCGCCGGTGATGCTGGTGCACAACCCGGATCCCGTCGCGGTCACCGAGCACGTGCCGTTCGCGGACTGGGCCGACGGGCTGGTGCTGCTGGGCGATCGCCGCCCCACCACCGCCGACCTCGACTACCACCTCACCACGCTGTTTCCGCCGGTGCGCCCGCGGCGCTGGCTGGAAATCCGCTACCTCGACAGCGTGCCCGACGCCCTGCTGCCCGCCGTCGTGTTCCTCGTCGTCACCCTGCTCGACGATCCGGCCCTCGCTGAGTTGGCTGCCGAGGCCGTCGAACCGGTCGCGACCGCATGGGACCTGGCCGCCCGGGTCGGCCTCAAGGACGACCGCCTTTACGAAGCGGCCAACCGCTGCGTTTCGCTGGTCGCCGACCGGACCCCCGCGGAATTATCCGAGTCGATGCGGCGGTTGGTGCACAACGTGGAAGAAGGCCGCTGCCCAGCCGACGATTTCGCCGACCAGGCGATCGAGCGCGGCATCGAGGGCGCCCTCCTGCAGATGGCCGAGGCGACAGCGTGATCGCACGCGAGACGCTGGCCCGGGACCTCGAACGGGCCCGCCAGCGCACGTGGGCGCTGACCGACTTCGACGACGCCGAGTTGCACCGCCAGTACAGCCCGTTGATGAGTCCACTGGTGTGGGACCTCGCCCACATCGGGCAGCAGGAAGAGCTGTGGCTGCTGCGCGACGGCGACCCGAACCGGCCGGGCATGCTGCCGGCGAATATCGAAGGCCTCTACGACGCGTTCGTGCATTCCCGCGCCAGTCGCGTCGACCTCCCGCTGCTGTCACCGGCGCAGTCCCGCGCGTACTGCACCAGCGTGCGGGCCGCCGCACTCGACGTGCTCGACACGTTGCCCCACCGCGATGACGACGCCGAGGTCGCGTTCCGCTTCGGCCTGGTGATCAGCCACGAGAACCAGCACGACGAGACAATTCTGCAGGCGCTCAACTTGCGCAGCGGCGCACCGATCTTGGCGCATCGGATGACGTTGCCTCAGGGCCGGCCCGGGCTGGCCGGCAGCTCGGTAGTGGTGCCGGGTGGTCCGTTCGTCCTCGGTGTCGACGCGGTGACCGAACCGCTGTCACTGGACAACGAACGCCCCGCCCATGTGGTCGACGTACCGGCGTTCCGCATCGGCAGGGTGCCGGTGACCAACGCCGAATGGCGGCAGTTCATCGACGACGGCGGCTACACCCAGCAGCGATGGTGGTCGCCGCGCGGATGGGAGCATCGAGTCCAGACCGACGTGAGCGCACCGGAGTTCTGGAATCCGGACGGCACCCGAACCCGATTCGGCCACGTCGAGGACATCCCCGGCGATGAACCCGTCCAGCACATCAGTTTCTTCGAAGCCGAGGCTTACGCGGCGTGGGCGGGTGCACGCTTGCCGAGTGAAGTCGAATGGGAGAAGGCCGCCGCCTGGGATCCCGTGGTCGGGGCGCGCCGCCGCTACCCGTGGGGCTCGGAGGAACCGTCGCCGCACCGGGCCAACCTCGGCGGCCAGGCGCTGCGTCCTGCGCCGGCAGGGGCCTACCCCGATGGGGCGTCGGCCTATGGCGCCGAGCAGATGCTCGGAGATGTGTGGGAGTGGACCACCTCGCCGCTGCGGCCATGGCCGGGCTTCACACCGATGATCTACCAACGCTATTCGGAGCCGTTCTTCGACGGTGACTACAAGGTGCTGCGCGGCGGTTCGTGGGCGGTGGGTGCCGACACGCTGCGGCCCAGCTTCCGGAACTGGGATCACCCGATCCGCCGGCAGATCTTCTCCGGTGTGCGCCTGGCGTGGGACGTCTGATGTGCCGGCATCTGGGTTGGCTGGGCGAACCGGTGGCGATCGCCTCGCTGGTCCTCGACCCGCCCTGCGGGTTGAGGGTGCAGTCCTACGCGCCGCGCCGTCAGAAGCACGGGTTGATCAACGCCGACGGCTGGGGCGTGGGCTTCTTCGATGGTGACGAGGTGCGTCGCTGGCGCAGCGCGTCACCGCTATGGGGCGATGTGTCGTTCGCCTCGGTCTCCCCGGCGTTGTGCAGCAATTGCATTGTCGCAGCGGTGCGTTCGGCGACGGTCGGTATGCCGATCGAAGCCAGTGCGTCCGCGCCGTTCAGCGATGGCAGCTGGCTGCTGTCCCACAACGGGGTGGTCGACCGGGGCGTGCTGCCCGTCAGCGCGGCAGCCGAATCGACCGTCGACAGTGCCATGCTGGCTGCGTTGATCTTCGACCGCGGACCGGAGAACCTCGGCGATACGATCGCTGAAGTCGGGGCGGCAGATCCGGGCGCCCGACTGAACATCTTGGCCGCCAACGGGTCTCGTCTTCTGGCCACCACCTGGGGTGACACACTGTCGGTATTGCGCCGCCGTGACGGCGTGGTGCTGGCCAGCGAACCCTATGACGATCACCCCGACTGGCAGGACATCCCGGACCGGCATCTCGTCGACGTGAGCGGGGGACAGGTGACTCTGACCCCGCTGAAAGGATCTTTGTGACGTTCACGCTGTCGAACTACCTGGCCGCCGACGCAGCCGCCCAGGCGCTACGCGACGATGTGCTGCACGGCCTGACGCAGACGCCGAAGTCGTTGCCGCCCAAGTGGTTCTACGACGCCGTCGGTAGTGACCTGTTCGACCAGATCACCCGCCTGCCGGAGTACTACCCGACCCGCACCGAAGCGCAGATCCTGCGGTCCCAGTCCGCGGCGATCGCGGCCACAAGTGGTGCCGACACGCTGGTAGAGCTCGGCAGCGGAACATCAGAGAAGACGCGGCTACTGCTGAGCGCCATGCGCGACAACGGGTCGCTGCGGCGTTTTGTGCCGTTCGATGTCGACTCGAGTGTCTTGGAACTGGCGGGAGCGGCGCTGGAGCAGGAGTATCCGGATCTCGACATCGACGCGGTGTGTGGCGATTTCGAGGAACACCTGGCCAAGATCCCCTCGGGCGGTCGCCGGTTGTTCGTGTTCCTGGGGTCCACCATCGGCAATCTGACCGCCGTCCCGCGCGCGCAGTTCCTCACCGCGCTCGCCGACGTACTCGACCCGGGGGACAGCCTGCTACTGGGCACCGACCTCGTCAAGGACACCGAACGCTTGGTTCGTGCCTACGACGACAGCGCCGGTGTGACCGCGCAGTTCAACCTCAACGTGCTGACCGTGGTCAATCGAGAACTGGACGCCGACTTCGACATCGACGCTTTTGAGCACGTCGCACGCTGGAACCCCGTCGAGGAGCGCATCGAGATGTGGCTGCGCGCAACATCTCCGCAGCAGGTCACCGTCGCCGGGCTGGACCTGCGCGTCGAGTTCGCCGCGGGCGAGGAGATGCTCACCGAGTTGTCGTGCAAGTTTCGGCCCGAGGCCGTCGCTCAGGAGCTGGGAGCGGCCGGGCTGCGGCGGACGCAGTGGTGGACCGACGAGGCCGGGGATTTCGGGCTGTCGCTGGCGGTGAAGTGAGCGCACCCGACGCTCTGGCTGACAGCTGGCGGGAGGCCCGGTTGCCTGCGGCTGGTGTTCACCTGGACAGCGCCGCGTGTTCGCGGCAGAGCCTGGCGGCGATCGAGGCGGCGGCAGCGCACGCCCGCCACGAGTCCGAGGTGGGCGGTTACGTCGCTGCGCAGTCGGCCGCGCCGGTGCTCGACGCCGGGCGCGCCGGTGTTGCGGTGTTGACCGGAATGTCCTCCGAAGACGTCGTTTTCACCACCGGTTCCGGGAACGCACTGCAACTGCTGCTCGGCGTCTGGCCGATGGAGCGGACCGTGGCGTGCCTGCCCGGCGAGTACGGGCCCAACCTGGTGGAGTTCAGCGCCCGCGGCTTCACCCGACAGGCGCTCCCCGTCGACAGTCTGGGCCGGGTCGACCCGGATGCGGCCCGCAGCACCCTGGCCGATGCGCCGCCGGCGATGGTCCACCTGACCGCGGTCGGCAGCCACCGCGGTGTCGTACAGCCGGTCGCCGCGGTCGCGGAGGTGTGCCGGGAGATCGGCGTCCCGCTGATCGTCGATGCCGCACAGGCGCTGGGCCACATCGACTGCGTCGTCGACGCGGATGCGGTCTACTCGTCGTCGCGCAAGTGGTTGGCGGGCCCGCGCGGGGTCGGAGTGCTCGCGGTTCGCCCGGCGCTGGCTGACCTGTTGCAGTCCCCGCCGTGGGCCGGTGCGGTTTCGGCGTTGCAGTGCCTGGAGCTGGGCGAAGCCAATATCGCTGCCCGGGTGGGCTTTTCCGTCGCGGTGGGCATGCACCTCGCGGCTGGGCCGGAGGCGGTGCGCCAGCGGCTGGCCGCGCTCGGACGTCAGACCCGCACGATGCTGGCCGAGGTGCAGGGGTGGCGAGTGGTGGAGCCCGAGGACGCGCCGACCGCGATCACCACGTTGGAGTCCACCGCGGGCGCCGACCCCGTCCAGGTGCGAGCCCGTTTGATCGACGAGCACGGCATTGTGACCACCGCGGCCGGAGTCGAGCGCGCCCCGCTGGAGTTGACGACACCCGTGCTGCGGATCTCGCCGCACGTCGATGCCGGCACTGAAGACCTCGAGGCACTCGTCGCCGCGCTGCGTGCGGTGACCTGAAGGGGCTCAGCCCAAGAACTCCTCGATGGCGGCTCTGACCGACGGGGTCGCAGATCCATTGGCGAGCTCGATGAGCGCCGCCTCCGCGATCGTGGCGGCCCACAGCTGCGCACTTTCCAACGGATGCCGGCGTCCCAATGATTCGAAGTCAGCCGACCCCTTCCGGGCGAATTCGGCATTGCGGCGACTGATCTCCTGTGCCACAGCGGGTTCCGCGTGCGCCTCCAGGAGCAGCGCCCGAATGCCGCGCTGCTGCAGGCAGTTGTCGAGGTAGACGCGCGCGCCGGCCATCAGTCGCTCGCGCCCGGGTGGCAGTCCGGCCATGGCAGCGTCGATGCGCTCGGCGATGCGGTCGTGGAACTCACGGTGCAGGGCCAAGAGATAGCTCGCCCGGTCTCCGAAATGGTGGAAGAAGCTGCCCTTCGACACGCCTGCCTCGTCGACCAGAAGGTTCACGCTGAGCCCGGTGAGGCCGGTGCGCTCGGCAAGGCGCAGCCCCGATTCGATCAGCTTGGTCCGGGTCGCCTCTGCGGCGGCCTTGCGGCTGACTGCCTGTTGTGGTGGCACGGATCCGAGGATAGCATCGATTAGACCGACCGGTCGGTCAATGAAAGGACGAACGATGCCTACAGTCGCAACCCGCGTGGGTCCGGTGGCCTATTCCGATGACGGCGCCGGACCGGTCGTCGTGCTGCTGCACGCTGTCCTGCACGACCGTCACGACTTCGATGCGATTACGCCGGACCTCCTGCGGCACTGCCGAGTGATCGCCGTCGACTGGCCCGGGCATGGCGAGTCGCCGGCGCCGGCGTCGACGCCGAGCGCAGCGCTGTATGCCGATGCCCTGGAGGATGTGGTTGCGGCCCTTGACCTCCCACCTGCGGTGTTCATCGGTAACTCGGTGGGCGGATATTGTGCGGCGCGGCTGGCCATCACGAATCCGGCTCGGGTCGCGGGCCTGGTGCTGGTCGACACGGGCGGTTTCCTCGGCGGAGCGGTGACCAGGGCCTACTGCCGACTTCTGGGGACCCCCGCCGTGATGCGCAGGCTGCTACCTCGTTTCGTCCGCAGCTACATCAGGGCGCAGAGCGACAACGACCAGGCGGTGCTGCGGCGTGTCACCGATCGCGCCCGTACCCCTGCGGGCGTGCGTCTGACCGCCGCGTTGTGGCGCAGCTTCGCCGCCCCGGATGCCGATCTGCGCGGCCGCGCCGGACAGATCGCTGTGCCCACTCTGATCGTGTGGGGCGCCCACGACACCGCGATCCCGCTGCGGTTCGGGCGTGCCACGCACCGCCTTATTAAGGGGTCACATCTGGAGGTGCTTGCCAGCGGCCATGTGCCGTTCTCCTCGCAACCGCAGCGATTCCTCGATGTGGTGGAACCGTTCCTGCGGACTCAGCTGTGTAGCTCGCGGTAGGCGCGTGCTTCGGTGGGAGCGATGGGGTGCGCAGCCAAGGGCGATGGCCGGGGAAATCGGCGTCAGGCCGCCAAGGCCGCCTGGCTGCTCGGGGCGGCCAGACGAGCGCTCACCGACAGGTACTGGCCGCGTTGCCAGGCTTCCATGAAGCCGTCCAACGAAACGGCCAAACCCTGTCCACCCGTCCCGCCGGAGTCGTTGATGTAGATGACGTCTTTGGTCTCGTTGATCCCGAGCACCGTGATCGCGTGGTTGGCGGTACCGAACCGCCGCGCGCTATGTGCGCCGCCGATCGCCTCGGCCCAGATCCGGTTGTTCACGGCAACCAGAACAGAGTTGGTGGTCAGCGCTGACTTCAAGCTGGCCAACGCCAGATCGCCCTGGCTCTTGGTGAAGGTGGTCATCGTCGCGTCGACGCCGTGGTTCTCCATCAGCGCCATGCTGTCCACGTAGTAGACGTACTCGTCGGCCACCGGGTCGTAGATGTTCCCCGTTCGCGCGACGTACTTTTTCAGCAGTTTGCTCCAGACCGAACCGGAATTCCGCTCGGACGAATAGCTGGGGGTGTCCTTGGCTTCCTGGACGATGTCCGACCAGGTGGGCATGCCGCCCGCGCCCTTGAGTTGGCCGATCACCATGGCGGTCGAGGACAGCACGCACGTGTTGTTGTCGCCCTGGGAGATGAAGTACCGGACGTTCCGCAGGGGATTGCCGTACACCACGTCACCCGGGGCCGGCGGATCGCGCAGCGGTGTTGTGGCAGTTGATGATTCGTTTGCCGACGTCGGAGTGGGCTTGACGGTCAACCGGCTCAGATCGCGCCCGAGGGTCGTCACCGCATCCTGTACTGCATGAATCACCGCGACCGGTGTCGGGAGCGAGGGCAGCGTCGGAAGGCGGCGTTGCGCAACGGCAGCCGCGACCGGTGCGGCTGCCGGCGCTTTCGCCACGGTGCGGGACTTGTTCGTATCAGCGGCTTTTACGGTGCGCAGCGAGGACGACGTGCGCGCACTCGACGCAGACCCCGCGCTCACCGAGGAGTGGTTGGAGTCGGCCGGCGCGGCCGACGCCACCGGGCTCGCGCCCGCCAGCAGGATCCCCGCGCCGACCGCCAGTCCGCAGGCTGCGAGGGTCAAGGGGGCGAGTCGCCTGATCCGATTCATACTTCGGCTCTCCGGTTCCGTAGCCTCAGGCCGCCAGTGCGAGATCGGCTTGTGTCAGGGGTTGGCCGGCCGCGGCCGCCAACGGGCGGGTGGCGATGCCCAACGGGTAGTTGGGCTCCCAGGCCTTCATGAAGTCGGTCAAGGACATCGCCCGGTTCTGGCCGTCGGCGCCCCACGCGGCGTCATTGAGGAAGATCTGGTCTGTCTGTGTGTTGATGCCGAGGACGACGACCAAGTGGTTCGTGGGGTTGGTGTTACCCAGAATGGGGGTTCCGATGGTGACGAGGACGGCTGAACCGGCGGTGAGTGCCGAAGCCATATTGGTCAGGGCCACGTCAGCTTTGGTCTTGGGGAAGTACGTAGTCGAGACGTTGATCCCGTTACCGCTCGTACTCAGCAGTTCCAAGGCGTCGCCGGTCCAGACCCAGTCGGTGCCGTCGTCCAAGTACATCTTCCGATACTGGCCGGTGGCGCGGTCGTTGACGAACAGCTGCCGGTCGACGCTGTCGGTGATTTTGGCTTTGGCGATCCAGTCCGCGATATTCGGCATCGTGCCGGTCAGCTGACCCACTGCCATCACCACGGCCGCCAGACCGGAGGTCTGCTTTCCTTCAGTGACCCAGTACTGCTTGGTGACATCCGGGTTGCCGATGATCGTCGGAACGGCGGGATTGTCCAGGTCGACGTAGATCGCAGCATCTGCGGTGGTGATTCCGGATGCGCCCAGCTGCACCGCAATTGAACGCAGCGCGTTCTGTACCGCGCCGAGAGGTCCGTGCAGCTTGGCCGCGGAGCCATTGTCGGCGACGATCGTGAACTCGTCCATGATGGCGCCCGCGGGCAGCGTGCTGTTGGGCGTGTACGTGTAGGCGCCCGTCACCGGGTCGAGAACGACCGAGCCGTTGCTCGGCTGGTCGCCGATCGAGTACTTGAGCGTGAAACCGTTGTTGCTCTTGCCGATTACGGTGCCTGACACTGCGCCGCCGGCGCCTGGAGTCTGGGTACCTGATTCGATCGATGGCGCCTTGTTGGCGAAAATGTAGTTGAGCTGACGCATGAACGCCTGCACCGGGTTCAGCGTCGGTGTCGCGGCGACCGCGGTGACGGGGGTTGCGGGCGTCGCCCGGCTGGTGCGGGTGCTTCGGGTTTTCGCGTCAGTTCGCACGGGTCCGCTCTTGGCCGCAACCGGTGCGCGCCGACTGGAGGCGACGCCATGCTTAGACGACGTTGCGTTGCCCGAGTTCGACGTGCTGCCGCCCGTGGATGACGAGCCAGTGTCAGCGGTCGCGACCGCTGTGCCGGCCAACAGCGCGGCACCTAAGCCCAGCGCGACGAGGCCTGCGATCAGCCATGCATACAAGGTGGCGCACTGAGGCACCATCGATTTCCCGGTCAGCACTGCGTCCCCTCGGCCCCGACTCCGATAAAGCACTGCAGGCGTCTGGTGTTCCGACGCCGAGAGACAGCTTAGGGGGAGGTGCGGGAATTCGTTTGCTAGATCGGGAAACTCGGGCGGAATACTGTGTAACCGCAAATTCTTTCCGCCGGCAGCTCCGGCGGCGCTCAGCCGTCCTTGTGGGCGCTGAGCAAGTAGGCCGGCATCATCATCCGGCCCTTCGAGTCGAGGTCGAACGGCATCGCGCCCTCGGGCATGTCGGCGAACGCGGGCTTGTGGGAGTGGATCTTCGCCGGCCGGATGTCGTCGATCACGAAGTACTTCGACACCGCGGCGCGCAACTCGTCCTCGTCGACCTCGTTGGGCTTGGTCTCGAGGTGCGGCGGGAAGGCGCCCTTTGCGAAGACCAGAACATAGAGCCGCGCGCCGGGGGCGGCCGCCCGATGGATCGCACTGAGGTAGGCGTCGCGGGCGTTGACCGGCAGCGAATGGAACAGCGTGCTGTCGATGATCGTGGCGAACCGCTCGTCGTAGCCGGTGAAGGAGGTGATGTCGGCGCACACGAAGGTCACGTTGCTCAAGCCGCGCTGCCGGGCGGCCTCGGTCGCCGCCGCGATCGCCGTGGGCGACACATCGATACCGACGACGGTGGTGCCCGTCGTCGCGAGGGCCAACGCGAGTTCGGCGTGCCCGCAACCGGCGTCCAGCACATGACCGCTGACCTTCCCGTCCCGGACCAGAGCGGCCAGTTCGGGTTGCGGCTCACCGATGTTCCAGGGCGGCGGCCCGGCGAAGGCGCCTTCCCCTTTATAGGCGTCGTCCCAGTCCATCACCTCAGAGTCCATGTCCCTCAACCTACAAGGATCCGTCGGTCACTCGGTGATGTCCCAGGTGTGCACCGGTTCGTTGCTGTGCATCAGGGCGCAGTAGCGCCGCAGCATCTCGGCAAGTGCCTGTGGTCGTGCCATGCCTCGATCTTGCAGCGCCTGCACCGTCGCGATCTGCCATGCCGACCCGTTGCGTCCGGTCTTCGCGCGACCCTCGATCACGCCGAGATAGCGGTCGCGTACTTCGGTGGCCACGCCCCACCGGCGCAGGCCCTCATCGGCCATCGGCAGCAGGGTGCGCAGCACCAGTTCGTCGGGTGTGATCTCGCCGAGCCCGGGCCAGTAGAGCCGGGCGTCCATGCCATGCCGAGCAGACTCGATGAAGTTGTCATGTGCCGCAGTGAAACTCATCTTCGTCCACAGCGGGCGGTCCTCTTCGGCCAGCACCCGCAAGGCGCCGTAGTAGAACGCCGAGTTGGCCATCATGTCGACGACCGTGGGTCCGGCAGGCAACACCCGATTCTCCACGCGCAGGTGCGGCCGACCGTTCACGACGTCGTAGACCGGCCGATTCCAGCGGTACACCGTCCCGTTGTGCAGCCGCAGTTCGGACAGCGCAGGCGTGCGGCCGGCCGCGAGCTCGGCGACCGGGTCCTCGTCGGACATCTCGGGCAGTAAGGACGGGAAGTAGCGGACGTTCTCTTCGAACAGATCGAAGATCGAGGTGATCCACCGCTCTCCGAACCACACTCGCGGACGCACGCCCTGCGCCTTGAGCTCGTCGGGCCGGGTGTCGGTCGCCTGGGCGAACAGCTCGATGCGGGTCTCGGCCCACAGCTGGTGGCCGAAGAAGTATGGCGAATTGGCACCAAGGGCCAGCTGTGGGCCGGCCAGCACCTGAGCGGCGTTCCAGTTTGCGGCGAAGTCAGCCGGGGACACCTGCAGGTGCAATTGCATACTGGTGCAGGCGGATTCAGGGGCGATGGACTCCGCGTGCATGCTCAGCCGCTCAGGGCCGGTGATGTCGATGAGGATGTCCTCGCCGCGGGCGGTGAAGATCGAATCGTTGAGCGCCTGATAGCGCAACGACGGACTCATCCAGTGGCCGGTCAGATGCTCGGGCATCAGCGTCGGCAGGATGCCGATCATCACGATGTGCGCGTCGTCGGTGTTGGCCTTGGTCTCGGCCGCGTTCAGGCTCGCGCGAACCTCGGCCTCCAGCTCCAGTGCCGTCCGACCGGGCAGCGGTCGCGGCGGGACGTTGAATTCGATGTTGTAGGCGCCCAATTCGGTCTGGTAGGCCGGATCGGCGATCGCGGCCAAGACCTCCTGGTTCGACATCGCCGGCTGGTAGTCATCGGTGACCAGGTTGCACTCGATCTCCATCCCGGTCAGCGGTCGGTCGAACTCGAAGCTGGATTGGGCCAGCATGGTTTCGAACACGTCCAGGCACAACTGCACCTTGCGCCGGTACTGCTGCCGATGCGCCCGGTTGAAGGTGGCGTGCTTGACCTCGTCGCCCATGGGGTTGATGCAACCGGTTCAGACCAAGCTGCGCAAGCAAATCGCCATCAACCGCGCCGCCGCGCCCGCAGAACCTGGCGATCGAACGGGTTGGTGCTGACCTCCACCTCGACGCCGGCATGGGCGCCGAGCGCGCGCAGGGCCGACGGGCTGTAAGAACGCAGCGAGCTGACCAGACCGTCGTGCACGAACGGCCACCACACCAGTGGCACCATCGCCGCCAGCTTGGCGATGTGCAGCAGCGAAGGCATCCGGGGCAGATCGATGACGAGGAGTTCGTTGGCCACCCGGGTGCCTTCGGCGAGAACCAGGGCGGCTTGGGTGGGCGGCAGATGGTGAAACGACAACGCGAAGACGGCCAGGTCGAACGAGCCGTCGTCGGCGTCGATCGCGGTGGCGTCGATGGTGCGCACGGTGGCGCGCGGATGGTCACCGAGATCGGATGCCGCGATGGCCGCCACCGACTCGGCGTTGACGTCGGAGACCGTGACCTGGGCGGTCGGATGCTGCTCGAGCACCCGGCGCGACAGTGCCCCATGACCGGCGCCGAGTTCCAGAATGGTGGGGTCGACGACGTCGGCGACCTCGCGCAGCACCAGTTCGGCGTTGCGGTCGTGTTCGCGGAACAGGTTGCCGATCACGTCCAGCGCCGTGACGATGCCGCGCTTGACCTCGTCATCGACGTCGTCGCGGTCGAGGTATTCCGGACGGTCGGTCTCCAGCAGGCGATCCAGACACGACGCGTCCGGGCCGCCTCGCGGCATGTCGGCGATGTCGGTGATCTCGGATGCCATGTAGGCCATCATGGACGAAAGGTCGGCTGCATCAGCAGCATCGCACGTCAGAGGAGCACCGTTGGCTGACTTCGTCGCCTCGATTGACCAGGGCACCACCAGCACCCGCTGCATGATCTTCGATCACAAGGGCGCTGAGGTGGGCCGGCATCAGCTCGAGCACGAACAGATCCTGCCGCAGTCCGGGTGGGTGGAGCACAACCCGGTGGAGATCTGGGAACGCACGCAGACCGTGGTGGTCTCGGCGTTGAACAAGACGAAGCTGTCCGTCGAGGACCTGGCCGCGCTGGGCATCACCAACCAGCGCGAGACCACCCTGGTGTGGAACCGCAGGACGGGACGGCCGTACCACAACGCGATCGTGTGGCAGGACACCCGCACCGACCGGATCGCCGCCGCGCTCGACCGGGACGGCCGCGGCGACATCATCCGCCGCAAGGCGGGGCTGCCCCCGGCGACGTACTTCTCCGGCGGCAAGCTGCAGTGGATTCTGGAGAACGTCGACGGCGTACGCGCCGACGCCGAACGCGGTGACGCGCTGTTCGGCACGCCGGACACCTGGGTGCTGTGGAACCTGACCGGGGGAACCCACGGCGGTGTGCACGTCACCGACGTCACCAATGCCAGCCGCACCATGCTGATGAACCTGGAGACGCTGGACTGGGACGACGAGCTGTTGTCGCTCTTCGGGATTCCGCGCGCAATGCTGCCGGAGATCAGGCCATCGTCATCACCCGAGCCGTACGGGGTGACGCTGCCCGGTGGTCCGCTCGGCGGTGAGGTGCCGCTGACCGGGATCCTCGGCGATCAGCAGGCGGCGATGGTGGGGCAGGTGTGCCTGAGCCCCGGCGAGGCCAAGAACACCTATGGCACCGGCAACTTCCTGCTGCTCAACACCGGTGAGAAGATCGTGCGCAGCGAAAACGGACTGCTGACCACCGTGTGCTACCAGTTCGGAGAAGCGAAACCTGTTTACGCTCTTGAAGGTTCGATCGCGGTGACCGGCTCGGCCGTGCAGTGGCTGCGCGATCAGCTCGGCATCATCAGCGGGGCCTCGCAGAGCGAGACCCTGGCGCGGCAGGTCGCCGACAACGGCGGGGTGTACTTCGTGCCGGCGTTTTCGGGACTGTTCGCGCCGTATTGGCGTTCGGATGCGCGCGGGGCGATCGTCGGGCTGTCCCGCTACAACTCCAACGCGCATGTTGCCCGCGCGACGCTGGAGGCGATCTGCTACCAGAGCCGCGACGTGGTCGACGCTATGGAAGCCGATTCCGGTGTGCACCTTGAGATTTTGAAGGTCGACGGTGGCGTCACCCAGAACGAGCTGTGCATGCAGATCCAAGCCGATGTGCTGGGCGTGGACGTGGTGCGCCCGGTGGTCGCCGAGACCACCGCACTGGGTGCGGCGTATGCCGCCGGGTTGGCGGTCGGATTCTGGGCCGATCCCGATGACCTGCGCGCCAATTGGCAGGAGGACCGGCGATGGTCGCCGGTGTGGGACGACGATCAGCGTGAGGCCGGCTACGCCGGATGGCGCAAAGCCGTGCAGCGCACGCTGGATTGGGTCGAGGTCTAGGTCGTCAGCGCTGCGGCGAACGAGTCAGGTGAGCACAGCTCGTCGGGGCAACCACGGATTGCCAGCGGAACCCAGGTCGAATCGCCGCCGGTGAGTGTGCGGATCTGCTCCAGCGTTTGCGAGCGATACGAGGCTCGGACGACCTCGTCTCCGTTCGGCGCCTCGAGCAGCTGAAAGACGAGCGCGCCGCCGGGCACCGGTTCGTCGTCGGCGAAACCCGCAGCGGACCAATGGACGTCGAGCAGCCCGGCGATATTCGCGATCTCGGTGTCATGCCCGACCACGACGGTGAGCGGCGGCCCGGTGTCCACAGCGTCGCGGATGAGGTCGGCAATCTTGCCCGCGTTGGCCAAAGCCAATGGACGGGGCCGGGCGATGATCGAAAGCTCTAGCGCGTGAAGGCTCCCGACAAGCCGGATGTCGTCGGCGGTGGCTCGGCCCCACCCGACATCGGCAGGCGATTTACCTTCGGCGTATTCCAGCTCCAACACTTCGGAGATGACCGAACCATAGGCCAAAGCGCCGGTGAGTCGAGGGCGGTGGGCACCGGACGGATCGACCTCGGTGCCGCTCTGCGCATCCGTGAGCCCGCACCGATCGCGCCGGTTGCCGCACACAATACGAGTCACGGCGTCGAGCGCCGACTGGTACTGCCGCGCGAGAGCAGTCACGCCACCGGGTCCGACGGCCGAGGTGACAGCCTCCTCCGCCACCGCGATTGCGATACCCGACGTGCGATATGCGTCGAAGAGCGGATCGGCTTCACCCTGTGGTGCATGGTGATTCACGATCCCGCAGCCGGCGGCCAGCGATGCGGCGTACGCGTCGCCGGTGGCGATGGTGCGTTGCAGAGAGTCGGATACGACCCGGACGGAACCCGGGGGAGGGCAGGCGTGGGCGGGAAGTGTGCCGTCTGCGATGAAGCGACGCGCGTCGGCGGCCGCGACGAGACGAATAGCGGCCGCGCCGTGATCGGTGAGCCATCCGGACCGGGTGCTCCACGCCGGCCACGGGTCAGGAGCCACCGATACCGGTACGGGTGGTTCCTTGTTCGGCGGTCGAACGCCGTGGCGCATCAGCACAACAGTGCGAACGACTCGCCAGGTGTCGGCTCGGCCGGCGGGCGGTAGTGCCCCGCCGAGCATGCAAAGTGTGACGGCCAGTGCGATCAGTCTCAGCACTGTGGCATCGAAGCATGAATTGGGCGCGGTTTCCGGGGCTGTACCCCGGAAACCGCGCCCAAGTTTCTGGTTACTCGGATTCGCCGAGGATCTGGTAGATCTCGCGGCGCGCATTGTTGACGATGTCGATGATGCGCTGCTGCTGCTCCGGGTTGGCAGCGAAAGCCGCCTGCCGCACGGCGCCGAACAACTGGCCCACGGCGGCACGGATGTTGACCTGGCCGGGGTCGGCACCTTCGGTGATCTCGTCCCACGGGGCGGTCTCGATCTTGTCGGCGGCGGCACGGCCTTCGTCGGTCAGCTCGAAGAGCTTCTTGCTGCCTTCGGATTCGCTGGCCACCAGCAGACCTTCGTCGGCCAGCAGCTGCAAGGTCGGGTACACCGAGCCGGGGCTCGGCTTCCACAGATCCTGGGTGCGCTCGGCGATCTCCTGGATCATCTCGTAGCCGTGCATCGGCCGCTCGGCGAGGAGCTTGAGGATCGCGGCGCGCACGTCACCGCGACGACCGCGGCCGCGGCCGTGTCCGCGGCGACCGCCGCGTCCGCCGCCACCGGGTCCGAAGCCGGGACCGAAGCCCGGGCCGAAGCCGGGGCCGAAGCCGCCGCGCGGTCCGAACGGCGGACCGTCGTGGTGGTCGCCGTGCTCGCGGAACTGCTCACGAAGTTGATCGCGGAGCTCCCGACGGCCGTGCCGGTCGTGGCGGCGGCTACGGCCTGCGGGTGCGAAACCGAAACCCGGACCGAAGCCGGGACCAAAGCCGGGACGGCCCATATCAGGGCCTCCGAACTGGGGAAATGGGGTGTTCATAGAGGTTCTCGTTTCTGGTCTGGAAACGCCGAATGCGTTTCCGATACGTTGACGATATATCGGAAACTATCGCGATGCAACGGTCAGTTGGATCGCCGGTCGATTTCCTTGACCACCCAGCGGGCCCACTCGGCCTCCATCGCCTCAACCCGCAGCCCGAATTCCAGGGCTGCGCGTCCGTAGAACCCGACGTCGCTGTCACCCCACTCCATGCAATCGCGTACCTGCTCATAGCGGGTGAGCTCGGCTTCGGCGTGCTCGGCGACCGAGACCATGTAGGTCCGGGCCTGCTCGGGAGTCATCTCGCTGAGCAGGAACACCCGCAACAACTCCGCGCTGCGGTAGGGCGGGTCGTCCTGGGGGTTGGTCATCCAGCGCAGTAGATCCTGACGTCCGGCATCGGTGACGCGATATTCCTTGCGGCCGCGCGGGCCGACGTCGGTGACCTCGATCAGGCCGGCATTGGCGAGTTTGTTGAGCTCGCCGTAGAGCTGACTCTGGGTCGCCGGCCACACGTTGGCCATCGACACATCGAAGCGTTTGAGCAGGTCATACCCACTGCCCGGCTCTTGGGCGAGAAGGCCCAGCGCCGCGTACCGAAGACTCACGCGACCATCGTAAAGCTCGACATGTCAGTTATGGAATATCTCACGTACCACTATTGACAGGTCATCAGTGGACTGTCACAGTTAGCGGCATGACGGACACCACGACCGATCCAGCCAACTTGCCCGCCGAAGGGCAGTTCTTCCAGCGTGGTAACTACGCGCCGGTACCGGACGAACTCACCGAGTACACCTTGCCCGTCGAGGGAGCGATCCCGCCCGACCTCGACGGCTGGTATCTGCGCAACGGCCCGAACCCGCGTGAGGCCAACAGCCACTGGTTCACCGGCGACGGGATGATCCACGGCGTCCGCATCGAAGACGGCGCGGCCAAGTGGTACCGCAACCGCTGGGTGCGTACCGACAGCTTCGTCGACCCGTTCCCGCTCTACCGCGAGGACGGGACGCGCGACCTGCGGGCCGCCGTCGCGAACACCCACGTCGTCAACCACGCAGGCAAGACGCTGGCACTGGTGGAGTCCTCGTTCCCGTACGAGATCACCAACGAACTGGAAACGGTGGGCTGCTACGACTTCGGCGGCAAGCTGCAGAACTCGATGACCGCGCACCCCAAGATCTGCCCGACCACCGGGGAACTGCACTTCTTCGGATACGGCAGCATCTTCGAGCCGTACGTCACCTATCACCGCGCCGACGCCAACGGTGAGCTGATCGTCAACCGTCCGCTGGACGTCAAGGCGCACACCATGATGCACGACTTCGCGATGACCGCCGAGCACGTGATCTTCATGGACCTGCCGATCGTGTTCAACCTCGACATCGCGATGCGCGGCGAAGGTGACATGCCCTACCGATGGGACGACGACTACGGCGCCCGGTTCGGCGTGCTGCGGCGCGACGATCCGTTCGGCGAGGTCCGCTGGTTCGACATCGACCCCTGCTACATCTTCCACGTCGCCAATGCGCATGAGTCCGCTGACGGGAAATCGATTGTGCTGCAAGCTGTCCGATACGCCGAGCTGTGGCGGGAAAATGGTGGGTTCGACGCCAATGCGGTGATGTGGAGCTGGACGATCGATCTGCAGAGCGGCAAGGTCAGCGAGCGTCAGCTCGACGACCGCGCGGTGGAATTCCCGCGGATCGATGACCGGCTGGCCGGCCTGCCCGCCCGCTACTCGGTCTCCGTCGGCGACGCCAGCCTGGTGCGCCACGACCTGACCGACGGCAGCGCCGTCGAGCACCGCTTCAGCACCGGACTGGTACCGGGTGGGCCGGGGAGGCGGTCTTCGTCCCGTCCACGTCGGGACCGGCCGACGAAAGCAACGGCTGGTACATCGCCTACGTGTACGACGGCGCGCGCGACGGAAGTGATCTGGTGATCCTGGATGCGTCGGACTTCGCGGGTAAGCCGGTGGCCCGAATCCAGCTGCCGCGGCGGGTTCCATACGGCTTCCACGGCAACTGGATTCCCGCGTAGCGGTACTCCGGCACCAGCCCGGCGCCGGGCCTGCGACGATATGAGCCCATGGGCGACTTCAGTGCGCTACCGGGCACGGCCATCGTCGTCGGCGGCACCGGCGGGATCGGCGCCGAGATCGTCCGGATGCTCGTCGCGCGTGGGTCGCGGGTGGGCTTCACCTACCGCGGCAACGCAAGCAAGGCGGCCGAACTCACAGCCGACGGCGCGACCGCCGAGCAACTCGACATCACCGACGCCGCGGCGGTACGCAGCGTCGTCGACTCGTTCGCCGACGCCGGCGGCGTGCACACCGTCGTCCACGCGGCCGGCGCGCATGTGCCGATGCGGCACCTCAGCACCGTCGATCCCGACCGGTTCGATCAGCAGCTGAACACCGACACCGCCGGTTTCTTCAACGTCGTCGCCGGCGCGCTGCCACACCTGCGCGCGTCACGGGGCAGTCTCGTGGCCGTCACCACCGCCGCCACCCGACGCTTCGCGGTCCGCGACGGGCTGTCGGTCGCCCCGAAGGCTGCCATCGAAGCGCTGATCCGCGGGATCGCCGCCGAGGAGGGCAGATTCGGGGTGCGCGCCAACTGTGTCGGCCCGGGGATGTTGGTCGACGGCAACGCGCAGCGACTGATCGCCGACGGCGACCTCGACGAGAAGGCGCTCGACGCGGCCCGGCGCAACACCCCGCTGGGCCGCTTCGGCGATGCCGCCGATATCGCCGAGGCGGTGTGCTTCTTGGCCTCGCCCCGCGCCGGGTTCATCACCGGCCAGAAGCTGGACGTGGACGGCGGTTACGGTGTCTGACCGGATAACCGATGTCCACGCGATCCGCGATGTGGTGGCCCTTTATTGCCGCGGCATCGACCGCCTCGACTTCGAGCTGGTGCGCCAGGCCTACCACGACGACGGCATCGACCACCACACCGGTTTCGACGGAACCGTCGACGAATACGTCTCGTGGGTGAGTAAGAGCCTCGAATACCTGTCCGGAACAATGCATTTCATCGGCAACCACTACGTCGACTTCGTCGACCAGGACACCGCCATCAGCGAGACCTACCTGATGGCAACGCATTGGGGCCCGCCGGGCTCAGGCCAGCGTGCCAATTTCACCACCGGCGCACGCTACGTCGACCTCATGGAGCGCCGCGCCGGCCGGTGGGCAATCGCTGAGCGCTGGGCGGTGCGGGAGTGGACCCGTCCGGACGTGTTCGTCGCCCCTGAACAGCCCGGCCCCCGCGGTACCCGCGACGATGACGATCCGCTGTCTGTCCTCATGAAACGCTTTGGCCTGTAGGGGTTGCGAGTAGCCTCAGCACACCATGGCGGTGAAATGGCTGGACGACCCGGAAGACCACGACTATGACGCGGCGGCGGACTATTTGAGCATGCTCGCCGAAGACGCCACCGTGACAGCCACCGTGACCGCTCTGCGATCAGCGAAACCGTTGTACCGCAAGGCCAAAGACATCCTCCGAGCGGCCCGACTGACGGTGCTGCCGGTGGACAATCCGCATGTGAAGTCCGATCTGGCGAAGGTCGAGGCAGGTAAGAAGCTCTCCCCGATACTGCTGGTGCGTGGCACCCCCACCGATGCCATGCAGATCGCCGACGGCTACCACCGGGTCTGCGCCAGTTTCCTCACCGACGAGAACACCGCGATCCCGTGCCGGCTCGTGTCGTGGGTGCACTCGGCGTGAGCTTCGGCTTCTCCACCCTGGCGCTGGTCGCGGTCATCGGTTTGGCCGGGCCGCTTCTGGCGTCGGTGCCGAGGCTGCGGATCCCGGTCGTCATCGGCGAGTTGGCGGTGGGATTGCTCATCGGCAGAACGGGTTTGGGCCTCGTCGACCCCGGTGACAAGACGTTCAGCCTGCTGGCCGATATCGGATTCGCGTTGGTGATGTTCGTGGTGGGCACGCATGTGCCGATCCGCGACGTCACGCTGCGCTCCTCGATCCCCATGGCGGTCGTCCGGGCGGTTCTGGTCGGCGCCGTCGCGACCGGTGTGGCGGTCGGGTTGGCTTCGGTGTTCCACACCGGTCACACGGGAGTGTATGCGGTGTTGATGGCGTCGTCGTCGGCGGCACTGGCCCTGCCGGTCATCCAGCAACTTGGCCTCGGCGGCGCCGCCGTGCAGGCCGTCACCGCGCAGATCGCGATCGCGGACGCGACGTCGATCGTGTTGCTGCCGTTGGTGATCGACCCGGACCACGCGCTGGCCGCCGCCTCCGGCGCGCTGCTGATCGCACTCTGCGCCGGTGTGGTGTTCCTCGGGCTGTGGGTGTCCACCCGCCGGGGGTGGCGCAGGCGGCTGCATCACTTCTCCGAGCAGAACAACTTCGCCCTCGAGTTGCGCATCAGCCTGATCGTCCTGTTCGCGCTCGCCACCCTCGCCATCACCACCCACGTGTCGATCATGTTGGCCGGCTTCGCGCTGGGCCTGGCGGTCAAGGCGGCGGGCGAACCGAGGCGGCTGGCCCGCCAGCTGTTCGGCATCACCGAGGGTCTGTTCAGTCCGCTCTTCTTCGTCTGGCTCGGCGCCTCGCTGCAGGTACGCGAACTCGGCGACCATCCGGCCTACATCCTGCTGGGGGTTGGCCTGGGCGTCGGCGCGGTACTCGCGCACTGCGCCGGACGGCTGACGGGGCAGCCCTTGGCGCTGGCGGCGCTGGCCGCCGCCCAGCTCGGAGTGCCGGTGGCCGCAGCCACTCTCGGCACCCAGAACGGTCTGCTGACCGCGGGCGAACCCTCGGCGCTCATGCTCGGCGCGCTGCTGACCATCGGCGTCACCTCGATAGCCAGCGTGATCGCAGCTCGACGGCACCGGGAACAGCCACCGGCGCCGACTGCCTAGCGCCAGGACGTGTGCCGGTTGTCCGGTTGGGGTAGCCGACGTCCATGACCGCATCGAACGCCACCGAAACCCACCCCGAGAAGGCACCGCGGGGTCGGCTCTGGATCAACTGGCTGTTGGCGCTGTCCACCCTTGTGGGCGCGGGGGCCGTTCAGCTGTTCGCCATGGGCGCGGTGATGGGGACCGCTGCGTGCAGCAATCCCAATTGCCCGAAGCCGAGTGGCTTCGTCTACGGGCTGCTCACCTACGGCGCGCCGGTGATCGCGGTCCTGGCCGTCGTCGTCACCATCTTCACGGCGAAACATCCACGCGGCTGGGTGGTTCCCGTCGTCGCGTGGGTGTTGCTGATCATCGACATCGCCATCCTGTCCGCTACGTTCTCCTAGCCCGGAAGGCGGCCGGGCTCACACCATGGACTCGTTTGAACGCGGTGCTGAGCGCGAACGGCGTGCCGTAGCCGACGTGGCGTGCCACGGCGCCCACGGTGAGTTCTGAGGAGCCCAACAGATCTGCGGCCAGGGCCAGCCGCCATGCGGTCAAGAACGCGATCGGTGACTCGCCGACCAGCGCGCTGAACCGCCTGGCGAATGAAGCGCGTGAACTCCCCACCGCAGCAGCAAGATTCGCAACCGTCCATGGGTGAGCCGGATCGTTGTACATGAGTCGGATCGCCGGACCGACAAGCGCATCGGCCTCGGCGGTCCACCACTGCGGGGCGTTGCCCGGCCGGCTGAACCAGGTTCGCAGGAAGTCGAGCAGGAGCAGATCGAGCAGCCGGTCGAGGAAGGACTCCTGCCCGGGGCCGTCGCGGACGGCCTCCGCGGCCAATGCCTGCGGTAGCGGACTGGACCACTCGGCGGCGCGCAACACGGCGACGTCCGGCAGCGCGCCGAGTAGCCGGCCGCTCACCGCGCTGTGGCCTTCGTAGGCCCCGACGACGGCGCGGGTGGTGCCGGTCGCGCTGTTGCCCCACGTTCGCAGGCCCAGCGCCATCGCAAACGAGAGGTCTTCACCAGTCAGCGTCGTGCACCGCTGACCGGGGTGGATGACGATCTGCGCGGGTGTGGTGATGTCGTCGGCCAGCCCGTAGTGCTCGGTGCCGCGGGTCACGGCGACGTCACCGGGATGCAGAGCAATCGCCTCGCCGCCGTCGGGGAGAGCACTGCGCCGCCATCGGTCACGCAGATGACCGTCAGCGGCGCCTCGTCCTGGAGCCGCATGGACCATGGCGGGTCGAGCACCATCTTCAGAACGAACGCGCCGTGAGCGCGCACCCCGTCGAGAAGGCCCACCAACGCATCCACGCCGCCAAGGTTAGAGACTTACACGTATGGATTGGGGATTCTGAACCATTCTGAGTCTCACCGGTGGCCGGTCTACTGGCGTGATGCCGAATTCTCCCGTCGTCCTGCTGGCCACCGTCGCCGCAATCGCCGCCGCCGCGGTCGGGGGTGTGTTCTGGGCCTTCTCCACGTTCGTGATGCGCGGCCTGGACCGGACCGGCCCCGCAGACGCCGCGACGGCGATGCGCGGTATCAACGCCGAGGCGGGCACGAACGCTCCGTTCCTGGCCCTCTTCGTCGGCTCGGCGTTGGTTGCCGTGGTCGTGGGCGTCGCCGCCCTGACCCAATGGCGGCTTGCGGGCAGCGGCTGGCTGATGGCCGGGGCGGTGCTCGCGCTTGTGCCGTTGGTCGTCACCGTCGCGGTCAACGTGCCGCTGAACGACCGGCTGGCCGTGTCGTTGCCGTGGCAGGACTACTACCGGACCTGGACGTCATGGAACCACGTGCGGACCGTCGCGGCGCTGGCCGGTTCGGCGCTGATGTTGATCGGCGTGCGCGTGCGCTAGCTGGGCGGTACGAACCCGTCGGTTCGGGGTGGGGGCGCCGACGGGACGGGCCCCGGCAGTGGGGCGACCGGGTATGACGGCGGCCCAGCCGGATACGACGCCGGTGGCCCGGCCGGATACTGCGGAACAGGTTCCGGCGGGCGCAGCCGGGCCAGCTCGCGGCGGTGCCGCTCGGCGAGAACAGCGGCCAGTACGTATTGCGGCGGTGTGCCCGGCGGCGGCGGAGGCGATATCCGGCCGACCACGTCGACGGCGATGCGGAACGCCATGTCGTCACGCACGTAGGGATCCAATTCCGGTGCGCGAGCCAGGAATTGGCGGGCCAGCTCAGCCTGCTCAGGGCCGAGCGCGGAGAGTTCCAACGAGGCGGCCCACCACGCCAGTGACGGCGGCATCACCGGCGGGGGAGGCATCTTCGGGCCACGTTCACTGATCACTACGGTGCCGGCGAAGACATCACCGATACGTTTGCCCCGCGGCGAGACCAGGCTGCAGATCACCGCGGGCCCACCCATGAACATCCAGATCTCCACGAAACCCGCCAGTGCCCGAAACAGCGCCTGGCGGAAGCGTTCCGGGCCGCCGTCGTCGGACACCACCCGAAGGCCCATCGCGATCTTGCCGAGTGTCCTTCCCCGCGTGGCGGTCTCGAAGACGACCGGATAGCCGACCATCACCAGCACCGTGAAGATGATCAGAACCGCGGCGGACAGCGCCTCGTCGAACTGGGTGATCGTGGCGGCCCACAGCAGCACACCGATGATGTAGCCGACCAAGATGACCGCGATGTCGATGAGTGCGCTGACGGCCCGCACCGGCAGCTGGGCGATCTGGACGTCGAGGACGACGGCGTCCCCGGTCACCACCGTCTCGGGCACCATAACGGTCCACGGTACTAGTGTCGGCCGGGTGGACGTCGACGCATTCGTGCTGGCCCACCAGGACACCTGGACCCGGCTCGAGCAGCTGGTCAAGCGGCGCCGTCGCCTTTCCGGGCCGGAGGTCGACGAACTCGTCGAGCTCTACCAGCGGGTCTCGACCCATCTGTCGATGGTGCGTTCGGCCTCGTCGGACTCGGTTCTGGTTGGGCGGCTCTCCAGCCTGGTGGCGCGGGCCCGCGCGGCCGTCACCGGTGCGCACGCCCCGATGTGGCATGAGTTCGCCCGGTTCTGGACGGTGTCGTTCCCGGTGGTGGCCTACCGCGCGTGGCGCTGGTGGCTGGCGACGGCCGTCGCCTTCTTCGCGGTGGCGACGGTCATCGGGATCTGGGTGGGCGGCAGCCCGGAGGTGCAGTCGGCGCTGAGCACACCGCAGGAGATCGACCATCTGATCAACCATGACTTCGCCTCGTACTACAGCGAGAACCCGGCGGGCTCGTTCGCGTTGCGAGTGTGGGTGAACAACTCCTGGGTGGCCGCGCAGTGCATCGGGTTCGCGATCCTGCTGGGCATCCCGATCCCGTGGGTGATCTTCCAGAACGCGGCCAACCTCGGTGTGGTCGGCGGCTTGATGATCCACGCGGGCAAGGCCGATGTGTTGTTCGGGCTGCTCATTCCGCACGGACTGCTCGAACTGACGGCCGTCTTCCTGGCCGGAGCGGTCGGCATGCGGCTGGGGTGGACGGTCATCTCGCCGGGCGACCGGCCACGCGGACAGGCGCTCGCCGAGCAGGGCCGTGCCGTGGTCGCGGCGGCAGTCGGGCTCGCCGGGGTGCTGCTGGTGTCGGGTCTGATCGAGGCGCTGGTGACGCCGTCGCCGCTGCCCACCTTCATCCGAATCGGCATCGGAGTTGCCGCCGAGGCAGGATTCCTGGCGTATGTCGTCTACTTCGGCCGCAAAGCCAGCCGCGCCGGAGAAACCGGCGACGTCGAGAACGCCCCCGACGTGGTTCCGACGGGCTGACCTACAGGCGGCCGGTAGCTTTCATCGACAGGTAGCGGTCGGCCAGGGCCGGCGCGAGATCCTCCGGCGACGCGTCGACCACCTCGACACCGCTGTGCCGCAGCCGGCTGGCGATGCTGCGCCGGTCGTTGCGGGCCCGTTCGGCGGCCGCAGCGTCGTATACCTGGGCGGCATCGGCGCGACCGGCAGCCAACTCGTCGACCCGTGGATCCGACACCGCGGCAACGATCACCTGATGTTTGGCCGACAATCGCGGTAGCACCGGCAGCAGCCCCTCGTCGAGCGCCGAGGAGTTCAGGTCGGTCAGCAGCACCACGAGCGCCCGACGACGCACCCGGCGCTGCACGGCGGCCACCATCGCGGTCGCATCCGATTCGATCAGCGCCGGCTCCAGCGGCGCCATCGCCTCGACCAGGTGGGCCAGCAGCTCGGTGCGGGAGGCGCCGAAAACCGCTGCGCGTGTGAGCCGGTCGTGAGCCAGGAAGTCGACATGGTCGCCGGCGCGCGATGCCAGCGCGCCCAGCAGCAGTGCGGCGTCCATCGACCAGTCCAGCCGTGGCCAGCCGCCCGGGTCCCGGGCGGTGGGATCGACACCGACGCGACCCGCCGACGTGCGGCCGGTGTCGAGCACGATCACTACACGCCTGTCGCGTTCGGGGCGCCAGGTGCGGACCACCACATCGGCGCGTCGGGCGGTGGCGCGCCAGTCGATCGAGCGGACGTCATCGCCGACGACATACTCGCGGAGCGAATCGAATTCGGTGCCCTGGCCGCGGATCAGCACAGGCAGCAGCCCGTCGATCTCCCGCAGCCGGGCCAGCCGCGACGGCAGATGCTTGCGCGACAGGAACGGCGGCAGGATCCGCACCTGCCCCGCGATCGGATGGGACCGCTGCCGCCCGGCGACACCCAAGGGTCCGATCGAGCGGACGGTGATGACTTCCGACCGCAGATCGCCGCGGCGGACGGGACGTAAAACAGTTGTGACAGTGCCGGTTTCGGACGCTCGCAGGGCCAGTGAGTGTGCGCGCGGCTCCGCGCACGCGCTGGGCGGCCAGGCATCCCGCACCGCACCGCGGAACCGGCGACGCCCGGTGTTGTGAATGTGGACCACAGCATCCACGGTCTGCCCCAGCCGCGCCGACGTGTCGGGCTCGCGGGTCAGGCGCAGTGCCTGCGGACTTCCGGCCAGTGCCATGTCGAGGGTGACAATCACCAGCAGCACGAGCAACGCAACGACGAATGTCGTTGCCGGCCAGGGCGACAGCGTGATCGGAAGGGCACCCAGCAGCGCGATCAGGCCGGCGCGTCCGGTGAGGATCACTAGCGCGGCACCGGCACCGCGGCCAGAATGCCGTCCAGCACGCCATCGGGGGTGGCCCCTTCGAGTTCGGCCTCGGGGCGCAGCGCGATGCGGTGGCGCAGCGTCGGCCGGGCCATGGCCTTGATGTCATCCGGGGTCACGTAACCGCGCCCGGACAACCAGGCCCAGGACCGTGCCGTACCCAACAGGGCGGTCGCACCGCGCGGTGACACACCCAGCTGCAGCGACGGGGAGTTCCGGGTGGCTCCGACGATATCGACGATGTAGGCCAACACCTCGTCGGCGATCAGCACCCGCTTGACCGCTTCGCGGCCCGCGGCCAATTCGGCGGTGCCGGCCACCGGACGGATGGCGCTCAGGTCGCGCGGATCGAATCCGTTCGCATGTCGGGACAGGATCGCGATCTCCTGATCGCGCGGCGGCAGCGGGACATTCAGCTTGAGCAGGAATCTGTCGAGCTGGGCCTCGGGCAACTGATAGGTACCCTCGTACTCGATCGGGTTCTGGGTGGCGGCCACGATGAACGGGTCCGGCAGTGGCCGCGGGTCACCGTCGACGCTGACCTGGCGTTCCTCCATCGCCTCCAGCAGTGCCGCTTGGGTTTTCGGCGGGGTCCGGTTGATCTCGTCGGCCAGCATCAGGTTGGTGAACACCGGCCCTTCGTGAAACACGAACGCCGCGGTCTTGGCGTCATAGACCAGCGACCCGGTGACATCACCCGGCATCAGGTCGGGCGTGAACTGCACCCGCTTGAAGTCCAGTTGCAGCGCGGCCGACATCGCCCGCACCAGAAGCGTCTTCGCCACCCCCGGAACACCTTCCAGGAGAACGTGTCCGCGGCACAGCAGGGCGATCACGAGCCCGCTCACCACGGCGTCCTGACCGACGACGGCTTTGGCGATCTCACCGCGCAGGGCGAGCAGGGCGCTGCGCGCCGCGTCATGCTCGGCGATGGGGGAGGGGGCTGGGCAAAATTCGTCACGACGCCGTGACCTGCCTTTCGATGTCGTCGAGCGCATGGGCTAGTTGGAGCAGATCGGTATCGGTCGAGGGGGCGGACCGAACAGCAGATGCTGCACGGTGTTCGGATCCCCGGCGTAGCGCTGCGTGACCGCAGATGTCACCGCCGCGGGAGAGGCGTTGGGGCCCAAGCCGAGTCGCGGCGCCAGCCGCTGTAGCGTCGCGGTACGCAGCGCTTCGGCGGCTTGTCCGCGGGCTCGGCGAGACCGATAGAGCCGGGCGCGGCCCTCGACGGTTTCGGACGCTCGCACCACCACCGGCAGCTTCTCGGCGACCAGCGGCCCCAACCGGCGACCCTGCCATACGGCCAGCAGCACCACCACCAGGCACAGCTGCCAGACCAGCCAGTTGACCGCGTCGGGCATCAGATCGGTCAGCGACGAGCCTTCTGCCCCTTCACCTTCCGGCTTCTGCGGGGCGTACCAGATGAGCCGCGGCCGGTCACCGGCCAGATTCATCGCCAGCGCCGCGTTGCCCTCGCTGAGCAGGCCGCCATTGGTCATGAAGTCCGCGCTGCCGACGATGGTGACGGTGCGCCCGCCGTCCTGGTAGCGCACCACTGCGCCGCCGTAGCAGCGGGTCACGTCGAGGTCGCCGGCTTTCTCGTAGGTGTCGGTGGCGCCCAACTGCACGGTCCCGGCGCGGTTCGCCTCGCGCAGATCGCAATCGGGCTCGGAGGTCAGCATGCTGGCACCGCCGAGGCGGATGTCGGCAGCCAGCGCCTGCCGCGCCCGCGAGGTGGGTTCCAGCAGCAGTCGGTCGCCGGGGACATCCGCCAGCCGGGTCAGCAGATCCTCGCCCCGGGTGTTGTACGTCTCGGCCGCCAGTAGCAGGGTGTCCGGGCGGGCGGCATTCTCGACATCGGCCACCGTCTCGGCGACGACGACGTCGACGCCGCGCTCACGCAGCAGGGCGACCAAGGCGTGCGCGCCGTCGGGGCTGGTGGAGGCCGGATCCATCCGGCCGCCCGGTCGCGGCGCGGTGAGGAAGGCGCTGACCGCCGCGATCGCCGAGATCATGATCAGCGCCAAGGCAATCCAGCGTCCGGTGCGCCACCGCTGGCCGACGGTCGCGCTCACCGAAGCGGAGCCCACGTGTCGGCGACGGCGGGAGTGTCGCCATCGGAACCGGCCGGGCAGGCGTGCCGGCGCAGGGCCTCGTCGAGGGCGGCGACCATCTGGTAGTCCGGTTCGGTACCGGGTTGTTCGCCGTAGGTGACGTCGTTGAACACCGTTGCCGCCCGGCGTAAGTCGCCGCGGTACGGCGGTAACAGCTCGCCGGCATCCGCGGCGAGTTCGTTCGCGGTGCGGCCGGGGACTGCGTTGAGCAGACCGGCCTCCTCCAGATGGCGGGCCACCGCGCGAAGCCGGTGCCGGATGGCCGCAGCCCAGTTACCTTGCGCCGCATACGCCTGCGCGGTGGCCCGGTGTTCGGCCGAGCTGAGTTCGCGCGTGCCGAACAGCCCAGCGTCGCCGCCCCGACTGGTGCGCATCGTGCGCCTGGCGACTCGCACCGCGACGATGAACGCCACTACCACCACGATCGCCAGGACCGCGATGGTCAACCACCCACCCGGAATGGAAGCCCCCTTGGCGATCACCCGGTACAGCAGTTCCTGTAGCCACTCATTGAGCCTGTCGGTCAACGATTCCTTCGGGTAGATCGGTTTGGCCAGCTCACGCTGGGCAGCGTCGTGAGCAGTCTCCCGGTCGGTGTCGATGACAGGCATGGTGATCGGCGCGTCAGCGACCCGGTGTGAGCCACAGATCGTCGGCGGCCGCGGCGTCCGCGGGCGCCGCGGTGGCACCGGTCTGCAGCACCAGATCGAACGCCTCCGCGCGAATGCGGGTGTCGGTGTACAGCAGCACCGTCACCCCCGCGGTGAACGGTGCGACGATGATCTGGGCGATCGCACCCCCGATGGCGGTCAACGTGGTGGCGAGGATGATCGGTCCCGAGGAGTCAGCTCCCAGAAGGAACACCTGCCCGGCGATGCTGAACGGAACGGCGACCGCTCCGGCGATGACCCCGGCCACCACCGATGCGAGCAGTCGGATGCCGAATATGCGCCAGAAGTGGTTGCGTACCAAGCCAAACGAGCGCCGGATGGATGCCATGATCGGTTTGCGCTCGAGTACGACGGCGGCCGGCGCGAACGACAGCGCGGTGTACAGGTAGACCAGCGCAGCGATCAACGCGAGCACCAGCGGAATCCCGACGATCACCGCAGCGGTGCCGTTGCCGGCCACCGCGATAGCGGCGATGACCGCTGCGACAACCCCGACCAACAGCAGGGCGGCGAGAACTTCGAGAGCGCTGAAGCCGATCAGTGCCCACAGCCTGCCGCGGACACGCTGCCACGCCTGGCCGACGGTGATCTTCGTGCCGAAGACCGCTCGGCCCACGACGACGGTGAGCATGCCGGACAGCAGAATTCCGGCCAGGGCGGTGGTCAGCCCGCTGGTCAGGCTGGATGCCGCGGAACCCACCAACGCCGGCGTGGACAGCTCCTCACCGGTCTGGGCGCCTACCTTGCCCATCGAGAGCAGCGGACCCAACTGCAAGATCAGCGCCAGCGCCTGAGTGATCACCACGACGACCGTCGTCAGACCCAGCGTGGCCTTCGGGTTCGCCCGGATGTAGCCGACGGCGCCGTTGAAGATGTCGCTGAGCGACAGCGGCCGCAGCGGGATGATGCCGGGTTTGGCTGCCATGGGCAGCTGGGGTCCGTATCCGGGCGGTGGGAATCCTGGCGGGCCGTATCCGGGCGGCGGGTAGCCCGGGGGTGGGTAGCCCGGCGGGGGATATCCCGGGGGTGGGTAGCCCGGCGGACCGTAGCCGGGCGGGGGATATCCCGGCGGCCCGTAGCCGGGCGGCGGGTAACCCGGCGGGGGATATCCGGGCGGCGGGAAGGACGGTTGACCAGGCCATCCCGGCGGCGGTCCTGGGGGTCCGGCAGGCGGTACCGTCACCGGCGAACGTCCCCGACGTCGTAGCTCATCAGCCCATCCTGTCGAGCGGTGAAGTATTTCTCAACGTCCCCGCCATCCCGGGCGCGTAGCGTTTGCGCCATGGCGGAGCTCAAGGACCGGCTGAGATCGGACCTCACCGAAGCGATGAAGACCCAGGACAAGTTGCGGACCGCGACGCTGCGGCTGCTGCTCGCGGCGATCCAGACCGAGGAGGTCTCGGGCAAGCAGGCGCGGGATCTCTCCGACGAGGAGGTGTTGAAGGTCCTCGCGAGGGAGTCCAAGAAGCGCAGCGAGTCCGCCGAGATCTACACCCAGAACGGCCGCGGCGAGCTGGCCGCCGAGGAACACGCCGAGGCCCGGATCATCGACGAGTACCTCCCGACTCCGCTGACCGACGCCGAGGTGGCCGATGTGGCCGACACCGCGATCGCACAGGTGGCCGAGGAGATCGGTGAGCGCCCGTCGACCAAGCAGATGGGCTTGGTGATGAAGGCGGCCAACGCGATCGCCGCGGGTAAGGCCGACGGGTCGCGGCTGTCCGCGGCGGTCAAAGCGCGCTTGTAGTCGTTTCGGTATCCGGCGTCGGGGTATTCGACGCGCATGACGCGCTTCGGATACACCCTGATGACCGAGCAGAGCGGGCCCAAAGACCTTGTGCGCTACGCTGTTTCGGCTGAACAGGCGGGCTTCGACTTCGAAGTCTCCAGTGACCACTTCTCGCCCTGGCTGACCTCCCAAGGGCACGCTCCCAACGCCTGGACGACGCTGGGCGCGGTCGCTCACGCGACCGAACGGGTGGCGCTCTACACCTACGTGACGTGCCCGACGATGCGCTACCACCCCGCCGTCGTCGCGCAACAGGCCGCCACCCTGCAGATCCTGGCCGACGGCCGATTTACCCTCGGTCTGGGCTCGGGTGAGAACCTCAACGAACACGTCGTCGGCAGGGGATGGCCGACGATCCAGCGGCGCCAGGACATGCTCAAAGAGGCGATCGTGGTAATTCGCGAGCTGTTGAGCGGTGAGCTCGTCGACCACAAGGGCGAGTACTTCGAAGTCGATTCGGCACGCATATGGGACGTCCCCGACGAGCCGGTCACCATCGGCGTCGCGATGTCGGGTGAGCGTTCGGTAGAGGCCTTCGCGGCCGCAAGTGACCACCTGATCGCCGTGGAACCCGACGGCAAACTCGTCGACGCCTGGCACGGCGCGCGCCGGGCCACCGGTTTGGCCGGGGGCGGCCGGGTCATCGGGCAGATTCCGGTGTGCTGGGACCCTGACCGTGACGCCGCGATCCAGCGGGCCCACGACCAGTTCCGCTGGTTCGGCGGCGGTTGGGATGTCAACGCCGACCTGCCCACCCCGGCCGGATTCGCGGGTGCCACCCAGTTCGTCAGACCGCAGGATGTCGCTGACAGCATTCCGTGCGGACCCGACCTGGACGCCATCGTCGAATCGGTCAGGGCGTACTGGGAAGCCGGATTCACCGACATCGCACTTGTGCAGATCGGTGACGAGGGCCAGGACGAATTCCTGGCCAAGGCGGCCGAACCGTTGTTGGCGAAGCTCCGCGACGCTGCCAACTGATTGCAAATCCCTTATTCGACGCGGCGTTTGGCACCGAATCGGCGGGGTAACCGGGCCAGACCCACAACGTAGGAGGGGGACGGATGTTCATCCACAACAAAGACCTTCAATTCGAGGTGCGGGTCAGCCAGCCTGATCCGCGGTTCGCCGGACTGCTGCAGGAACAATTCGGCGGTGCCAACGGCGAATTGAAGGCAGCCATGCAGTACTTCACCCAGGCGTTCATCCTGCGCGGCAAGAACCCGAAGATGTACGACCTGTTCATGGACATCGCCACCGAGGAACTCAGTCACCTCGAGATGGTCGGGTCGATGATCACCATGTTGCTCGACGGACTCAACGATGATCTGAAAGCTGCTCACGATCAATGCGATTGGATGCCGACGATTGCCAGCGCGGACGGTCGCGAGTCGGTGATTCACCAGGTTGCGGTGAATCCCTTGTATTTCGCGCTCACCGGCGGTGGTCCCGACGTCAGCAACTCGCAGGGCGTGCCGTGGAGCGGTTCCTACGTGAACTCCAACGGCGACCCGTCAGTGGACCTCCGGAGTAACCTCGCCGCCGAATCGCGCGCCAAGATCGTCTACGAGTATCTCAAGCAGTTCACCGATGATCCGGGGGTGCAGGACACGCTCACATTCCTGATGAGCCGGGAAGTCGCGCACTACCAGCAGTTCACGGCAGCCATCAACGACCTGCCGGTGAACTTCCCGCCCGGGCATCTGGCCGGAGACGACCGCTTCCAGAATGTCGCCTTCAACATGTCCAACGGGGACGGTGACGTTCGAGGCCCGTGGAATCAGGGCCAGGGTCCGTGGCCTGAGGGTATGGAATGGGAGTACGTCGCGAATCCGGCCGAGCAATGGCTCGGTGGGGACAAGAGGACGAACAAGGGCGAGCAGCGCAGCCCGGGTGGCACGCCTAACGTGGACAGCGAGAAGCCGTTCACCCATGAACAGCGAATCCCCACAAGCTGATTGACCAAATAGAAAACCGGCCCCGGTTGACCCGGGGCCGGTTCTCTGTTCAGCCACCTCAGTGGCTCTGGGGATCCGGCGGGTTGTCCGCCGCGCGACCGCTGAGGGCGTCACGGGCGTGGTCGACGATCGCCGCTGCGGTACCCATGGTCTTTTGGACGAGCGCGCTGGGCGGGGTATCGGGGTGGGGGCGAGTCGGCGCGACTTTCTTTGCCACCGCCAGCCTTTGGCCGAGTTGTTCGAGCTCGGCCTGACCGACAGCCGAGTGCAGTAGCGGCCAGACCTGATCTTGTTCGAACGCGATGTGCTCGCGGCCTGCTTTGATGAACTCCGTCAGCGCGTCGTGATAGTCGGCTTCGCCCGGATTTCCGTCCTCGAGTCGCTGCAGCAGCTTCTTGCCCGCCTGCTCTTGGGCGATCGCTGTGTCGGCCAATTCGTCACCGTTGTCGAGAGCCTTGCGCACCAGCGGCCAGAACCACTGCTCTTCGATCGCCTCATGTTGAGACTCGGCGATCACCAGGTTCGTCACCATTGTGCCCAGACCACTGTGCACCGCACCGGTGCCCGTGGGCGCGCCGTCGAGAACCTCGAACATGCCCAGCACGCTCTCGTGGTCGGCACGTAGAAAACTCAACGCATCCATCTATTTCCCCTTGTAATCGGCATCGTGGTGGCGTGATACCCCCCACCAATGGGTTGAAACGAATGGCGCCGGGTAATCCCGGTGGTCATGACCGACCGCACCTCGGATGAGGAAGACCACGCCGACTACACCGACGATCACCAGGACGAGCCGCGCGGTGGCCGGCCCGGCCCCGCAGACAAGGGCGGCCAGGGCGGGATGGCCACCCGCGAGGTGGCGCCAGATGTCGCCGAGTCGCCCGACCAAGAGCCGCCCGACTAGGACTCGGCGTCGCGTCCTTCGCGGCTGCTGCGGTACGCCAGGGCCCGGAAGTTCCGCAACCACTCCGGCCAGACCTGCACTTCGGGTGCGCTGTGCCGGACCGGGTCGAAGGAGACGTCATGCTCGGCTTGCTGGGCCAGCGGCACCACCTCGGTGAGCCGCAGGCTTGCCATCGGCTCGAATTCGCCGTTGCCGCAGGCTTGCTCGATGTCAAAGTCGAGACCGTCGCCGTTGATCCGTTGGTGCACGGCCTGCAGAGACAATCCCGAGCCTCCGACGGGTGTGGTCAGACGAGCGCGGATCCACCACAGCTCGCCCTCGTAGCGCAGCGGCAGCAGGCTCGAGTACACGGCCTCGGACCATGAGGTCACCGCACGCAGCGCCACCCGGTTGGGCACGAAAGCGCTCGAACCGAAACCCGCAGACACCAGCAAGACGTCCCACGGGGTGGCCGCGAACGGGGCAGGGGGCATCCGCCAGGCCAGCCCCGCGGCGTCCGGCAGGGCGCCGGGGGTGCCGACCGCTTTGGAGATACGGCCGACGATGTCGCCGGATTCGACCGGAAGGCCGTCATTGGGTGGCGACAACCGTTCGATCGTGCCGTTGGCCAGAACACCGCTGGGATGGAAGAGGCGGCGCTGCCGTAGGGCGGCGCCGGCGGCGATGGGTAGGGCTGCAAGATCGGAAGCTTTCACACCGAACGCCTTCCCGGTCGGTGACGCGGGCAAACCCATCAGCGGGTTTAACGCCCCCGTAATCGGGCATGCCTTTCGCAGCGCGGTGAGAAAACACGGGCGCGATCGACTGTCGAAAGGCCAATGTTGACCATTCTCTACCCCGACCTTCAAAGTTCGGTTGCCAGTGTTCCTGGCGTATATGCGCCCCAACAGGATTCGCAATTGCTCATCGAAGCGATGACTGTCACTGGCGCTGTCACCGGGCGCCGGGTCGTCGATCTCTGCACCGGAAGCGGCGTGATTGCGATCGCTGCCGCGCAATTGGGAGCCCGCAGTGTCACGGCATTCGACATCTGCCCCAAGGCAGTTCGATGCGCGGCCGACAATGCCGACGAGGCCGGCGTCGGCGTTGACGCGCGGCTGGGAACCTGGGGCGACGCCCTCGCGTCCGGCCCCTTTGACCTTGTGGTCTCCAATCCGCCTTATGTGCCAACGAGTCCCGACGCTCACCTCGAGGAGATCTCCGCTGACGTGGGCCCGTCGACGGCATGGAATGCCGGCGTCGATGGCCGCCAGGTGCTGAATCCACTGTGTGACTCGGCGGCCGAACTGCTCAGCGAGAGCGGAACGATGCTGATCGTGCAGTCGGAGTTCTCGGACACCGAGCAGTCGTTGAGCCGCTTACGCGGAGCCGGTCTGGACGCGGACGTCGTTCTCCGCCAGATCATTCCGTTCGGGCCGGTGCTGAGCGCCCGAGCGTCCTGGATGGAGACGATCGGTATGCTTCCGGCCGGCCGGCGGGAGGAGGAAATCGTGGTGATCCGCGCGGAAAAGCGGTGAGCGACGACGAACCCCGGGTGGTCCGGATCGTCAGCGGCGGCCCCATGATGCTGCAGGGGCCGGTGCGAATCGAGATGCCCGACGGCTCCGTCGTCGAATCCGACCGCTTCATGGTCGCCATCTGTATGTGCAAGCGCAGCAAGACTTATCCGCTGTGTGACACCAGTCATCGCCGTCGCCGGCGCACCGGCGACGGCGAGTCGTCAGCTGCTGAGCGGCCGGCGTAGCGAGCTGCGCCCGCTGGTCCAGCACCGCATCAGGTGATCGGCGAGCCGGTCCTCCACCATCAGGTGGGCCCGAATTCCGAAGATGACATCCGGTTCCAGGGCCGGCTCCCGACTCACCAGATCGCCGACGACGTCGGTGCGGACCACCTGCTCGTGCACAGCGTCGGCCTCCACATGCTCACGGTAGAACCGTGCGCAGGTTTCCGGCGCACCCATACCCTCCATGGCGTCGACCAGCCGGCGTGACCCTGGCGACGAGGTGATCTCGGTGGAGGCGAAGTGTCCGATGGCGGCGCCCCGATACGCACGGTGCAGGCCGAACATCGACATCAGATTCACCACGGCCAGCGCCTCGGCGGGCACAGCGTCGATGTAGCCGAGGTAGCTCGCGTCGAGGCCGGCGGCGACCATCAGGTCGGCGAAGAGCTGCTGGTGCACGTGATCGCTTCTGCCACCGCCGAATTCATCGAACTCGATGGCGACGAAGGCGGCCTTGGCCAAACCGGTCAACCGGGGGATGGCCCACGCGTGCGGGTCGCCCTCCTTGAGGTGGTAGAGCGAGCGGTGCACGAAGTACTCCTGCATCTGCTCCCAGGTGCCCTTGCTGCGCAGGAAGTAGGACGGCCCGGTGCCGTCGGCCGGCTCGATCGTCAGCTTCGCCATCTCGGCGTCGGCCGTGTCGTCGGGACTGATATCGCCGACATCGCGGTGCACAGCGGTCAGGAATGTTTCTTCGAGTTGCGCGCGCAGGTGCAGCAGCCCCGGGTTCCACTCCCAGCCCGGGTCGACGTCGGCAAATCCGCGGTAGTGCAGTTCGTAGCAGACGTAGAGCGCGAGCTGGATGTCGATGCCGTACGGGTCGGAGTCGTGCAGCGACGCTTCGATCGGCTGCAGATGATTACGCGGCGCTCGCTTGGTGAGAAGGTCGAGGACGGCCATGGACACCGGACCACGAGCGTGGGGGAGGCGCGGTTCTACAACTATGGGAGCAAGCGTCACCTAAAGCTTGTCCCCGCGCAGGCGGGGAGCTAAACCCCGTCTGTCACTTCAGTTGCGGTTTTACTTGTGTGAGCAAGCGGAGATGAGGGCGTCGGGGTCGGTGACGCTGACGAGTAGAGACCGCAGCGTCGTCGGAACTCCGACCACCTTGGCCTGCACCGGGGGATCGATGCTCAGCTCGACGACGCCCTTCGACGAGCCGTTCACCAGCCATCGGCCCCGCCAGCCGTGCACCCCCACCCGAGAAACGGCCCCTTCGCCGGTTTGGCCTCGGTGATCGACGCCAGGGGAACGTCGGCCGAGAAACCCCAGCCCATCGACACGTGCAGGACGCCGCCAGCGACCGAGACGTCGCAGCGACCGGGGCCGAGGCCCAGCGGAGCAGCCAGTGGCCGGTACCACCGATCGAAACTGATTTCCGTCATGGGGGGACGATAATCCTCTCTCGACACCGAAGGGCTCAGATCAAATGGACGCAGACGTCATCGTGATCGGCGCCGGCCTGGCCGGTCTGGTCGCCACCCACGAACTGACCAGCCGCGGTAAGAAGGTGCTGCTGCTCGACCAGGAGAACCAGGCCAACCTTGGCGGACAGGCGTTCTGGTCGTTCGGCGGCCTGTTCTTGGTCGACACCCCCGAGCAACGTCGACTCGGCGTGAAGGACAGTCTCGAACTCGCCTGGGGTGACTGGTCCGGTAGTGCGCAGTTCGACCGGGTCGACGACGAGGACAGCTGGGCAGTGCGGTGGGCCCGCGCCTACGTCGAATTCGCCGCCGGCGAGAAACGCTCCTGGCTGCTCGGGCACGGCATCAAGTTCCTGCCGACCGTCGGATGGGCCGAGCGGGGTGACCTCCGCGCCGACGGGCACGGCAATTCGGTGCCGCGCTTCCACGTCGCCTGGGGCACCGGTACCGGAGTGGTCGAGCCGTTCGTCAACTCCGCGCTGGCTGCCGCCGACCGCGGCCTGGTGACCTTCCGGCACCGGCACCGGGTCGACGAACTGGTCATCGCGGACGGCGCCGCAACCGGTGTACGGGGCACGGTACTGGCACCCGACGATGCCCCTCGCGGCGCACCCTCGAACCGGGACCGCTTGGGAGACTTCGAATTTCAGGCGCTGTCCGTGATCGTCACCACCGGAGGTATCGGCGGGAACCACGACATCGTCCGGCGCTACTGGCCGGAGCGGATGGGAACACCGCCCACGTCGATGATCACCGGTGTGCCGGCCTACGTCGATGGGCGGATGCTCGACATCGCCGCCGGCTCCGGCGTGCGGCTGGTCAACCGAGACCGGATGTGGCACTACACCGAAGGCGTGCAGAACTGGGCACCGATCTGGCCGGAACATGCCATCCGGATTCTTCCGGGACCGTCATCGATGTGGTTCGACGCATTGGGCCGGCGACTGCCCCAGCCGTACCTGCCCGGCTATGACACCTTGGGCACGCTGCGTTATCTGCGCACCACCCCGGAGATCGCGGGGTATGACCACAGCTGGTTCATCCTGACTCAGAAGATGATCGAGCGGGAGTTCGCCCTGTCGGGTTCCGAGCAGAACCCCGACATCACCGGCAAGGACCGTGCCGGATTCCTCAAGGAGCGGTTGTTCAGCAATGGTGCGCCTGCGCCGGTGGAGGCCTTCAAGCGCAACGGAGCGGACTTCGCGGTGGCCGACGGTCTCGACGAGCTGGTGGCGAAAATGAACGCGCTCACCGACGAACCGTTGCTGGATGCCGGGCTGATTCGCCGACAGATTGAGTCGCGCGATCTGCAGATGGCAAATCCGTACTCCAAAGATGCTCAGATACAAGGCATTCGCAACTCTCGTCGCTACATCGGGGATCGCATCGGCCGGACCGCGGCGCCACACCGGATTCTCGACCCGGCTGCGGGACCGCTGATCGGGGTGAAGCTGCACATCCTGACGCGCAAAACTCTCGGCGGCATCCAGACCGATCTGTCGTCGCGAGCCATCGGAATGGACGGAAAGCCGATCGACGGTCTGTACGCGGCGGGGGAGGTCGCCGGGTTCGGTGGCGGTGGCGTGCACGGTTACAACGCGCTGGAGGGAACGTTCCTCGGAGGCTGCCTGTTTTCCGGGCGCGCAGCGGGCAGGGCGGCCGCGGCAGCATTGTGAGGTGGGACGATGACCGCGCTCGACGACCTGAACTGAGGCTTTGTCACGTTGCTGGCCGGATTCTCATTAGCTTAGAAAAACGTAAGTGTCGGTTTGTCGCCCGGCCCGATAGTATGGCGCCATCAGGAAGGAGGCCGATATGAGCCTTCGTCATACATCGCTTCGAGCGGTGGCTGCGACTTCGTTGTCGCTGGGGACGTTGTTTGCGGCGGCCGGCACGGGTGCAGCCGCCCCCAATGCGACTGCTGATCAGGGGTCGGATCTGCAGACGTACCTCGACAGCTTGACGAACACGTACAACAACACCATCGGTCGTTCGGTGGACGAGGCACGCCAGACGGCCCAGGACCAGGCCGCGCAAAACGTCGGGCTCGCCATCGGCGTACCGATCGCCAATGGTGCGATCGGTGGTACCACCGCGGTGGCCGGCAGTGTGGGCTCTGCGCTGGTGTTCTCCGCATTCCAGAGTGGGAATCCGCTCGCGGCCTTGACGGGCGCGGCGGCTCCTGCGGCAGCCGCTGTTCCTGCGGCGGCCGCGTTGCCGGCGGCTCCGGTGTTGCCTCCGCCTCCCGCAGCCCCCGCGCTGCCACCGCCGCCCGCGGTTGCCGCATTGCCGGCAGCTCCGGCGTTGCCGCCGCCACCGGCACTGGGCCCGATGCCTCCGCCGCCGGCGCTCGGCCCGCTGCCTCCGCCGCCCGCGATCGGACCGCCGCCGCTGCCGCCGCCACCCGCGCTGCCGCCGCCCCCGTGGATTCCGTTCCTGCCGGGCTCGCCGCCGCTACCCGGCCCACCCCCGCTGCCTCCGCCGCCGGGGTTACCGCCGCCGCCGTTCTGACGCGGAACCATTGAGGCTGGACCGTTCGCCGCATGAGCCGGCGAACGGTCTATGTCTGTGTCCGCCGCGTCGGCCGCGTCGACAAATCGCTTTGCGACCAGGGCAGTCCTGCTACGTTCGGCCTAACCACAGCGTCGTCGGGAGGTCGGGCCATGGCAGCAGGCGTGTTCGTCGGACGAATCGGTGGACTTGCCGCCGCACTCGGGGTGGGTGCGGGCATAGCGCTGGCCGCCCAAGGCGTCGCGTGGGCGGACACCGGATCCGCGTCGGACGGCCCCACCTCGTCGGCGGCGTCGACCAAGAACGCATCCGCGTCCAGCGCTCGACAAAAGCCTCGTCCAGCGACGAAATCGCAAGCACTGTCGGTAGTTTCGAATCCGGTGCGGATCACCTCCACAGTCCCCGCGCCCAAGACGCCCAACGTCGTGGCGGTGGCACTCTCAGTTCTCGGCGCCACCCGGCGTGACGACCAGGATGCGGTCTCGCCTGCGGCGGCAACGGCAAAGCCTGCTGCCACAACGTCTTTGGTGGTCAACTCCACCACCGATACCGTCGCCCACGCATCGTCGGCCAGGGCGGCCGCGACGTCGGAAGCAGTGTCCGCCGAGGCGGCGCCGCCGGTCGACGAGAGTCTGTACAGCGGTCCGCCGCCCACGGTTTTCCAGCGCGCGGTGGTGGCCGGCCTGCGCGTTATCAATTTCGTGACCAAGACCTTCAATCTGCCCTTCAGCTTGAGCGGAACCAGCGCGCAGATCCCGTTCTTCACCGACGGGAAGCCGGACTTCTTCCTGCTGTCCGGGATCACAGCGCAGAAGACGGAATACGAAGGCATGGCCGTGTGGACGCTGACACCGCGCGACCCGAGCGGCCAGTACGTGGTGGCCATTCACGGCGGCTCATTCATCGGCCAGATCAGCATCTTCCACTGGTGGACCTACACCGACATGGCCCGCGATACGCACGCGACGATCGTGGTCCCGCTGTATACCCTTGCGCCCGTTGGCACTGCGGCAACCGATATCCCGGTGATGGCCGACTTCATCGGCGCGCAGGTCGCCGCCCACGGTGCGGACAACGTGAGCGTGATGGGCGACTCGGCGGGCGGCACCATCGCCTTGGCCGCACTGCAGGAGATCGTCAAGCGCACCGGCACCCAGCCGCATCGTCTCCTTCTGTTGGCCCCGGCCGTCGACCTCAGTGACACGTTCCCCAATCCGGTGGACGACCCGCTGCTGGGCAACCCCCACGACGGGCATGACAACAATCTTCTGACGTGGGCGGGCGATCTCGCCGCGAACGATCCCGTCGTCAGCCCGATCTTCGGCTCGCTCGCCGGACTGCCGCCGACGACGGTCTACTCGAGCTCTCGGGATCTGCTGACCCAGCAGGCGCTGCGCCTGCGCGACAAAGCGACCGCGGCGGGTGCGGACTTCACGTTCGTGCTCAGGAAGGGCCAGTTCCACGACTGGACGATCTTCGCGCCACTGCCGGACGCCTACCGCGAGCGGGCCGGTATCTACCAAGCGCTGGGGCTGTAGAGAACGGCTAGGCAAAAGAAAGAAGCCTCAACCGAATAATCGATCGAGGCCCTCGTACTTTTCGCAGTCGGGGTGGCGGGATTCGAACCCACGACCTCTTCGTCCCGAACGAAGCGCGCTACCAAGCTGCGCCACACCCCGCGTGAAGCCTCGACAGCGTATCGCACGCGACGGGTGAGAAGCCAAACGGCTTGTCGGGCCCTCGGCGAAGTTCACGGCGTGTCGCGGGATGGATCTGACTTGTCGGTGGCGTTATGGAAACTGACGGCGACACAAATGCGCCGAGCAGCGAAAGGTGGGGCGGATGATGACCGCTTTGGGGGCCGTGGTGTACGGGGGTTTCTTCCTGCTCGCAGCGCTGTGGCTGGTGGTGACCGGTGACTACGACGTCGTCGACGAGCCGGACCAGACCCAGCCGCAGGAACGTTCGAACTCGGCCAGCGCGTCCGCGTGCTCGCCGGGGTTGAGGTTGTGACCCGCTAACCAGTCGGCGTCATAGTAGGTGTCGGCATAGCGGTCGCCGCTGTCGGCGATCAGGGTGACCACCGAACCGCCGACGCCGGCCGCGACCATCTCGGCCAGCAGGCCGAACGCGCCCCAGACGTTCGTTCCCGTCGACGGCCCGACGCGACGTCCCAACACCTGCGACACGTGATGGGCGGCCGCGATCGACGCGGCATCGGGAACACTCACCATCCGGTCGACAATCTCCGGCAGAAACGACGGCTCGACCCGCGGACGGCCGATCCCCTCGATTCGCGAGGGCGCTCCGGTGACGACATCGCGGCCGTGGGCGTAGGACGGGAAGAACGCCGAGTTCTCCGGGTCCACCACGCACAATTTCGTTTCGTGGCGCCGATACCGGACATAGCGCCCGATCGTGGCGCTGGTTCCCCCGGTGCCCGCGCCGACCACGATCCAGGTCGGGATCGGATGGCGTTCGGCGCTCATCTGGTGGTAGATCGACTCGGCGATGTTGTTGTTACCCCGCCAGTCGGTGGCCCGTTCGGCGTTGGTGAACTGGTCCAGATAGTGGCCGCCCGTCTCGTCGGCGATCCGCTGGGCCGCGGTGTACACCTCGCCGGGTTCGTCGACGAAATGACACCGGCCGCCCTGCGCCTCGATCAGCTTCACTTTCGACGCGCTCGTCGAGGCGGTCATCACGGCGACGAACGGCAGGCCCAACAGAGCTGCGAAGTAGGCCTCCGACACCGCCGTCGATCCCGAGGATGCCTCGACCACCGTGGTGTGCTCGCTGATCCAGCCATTGCACAAGCCGTACAGGAACAGCGACCGGGCCAGCCGGTGTTTGAGGCTGCCGGTGATGTGCGTCGACTCGTCCTTGAGATACAGGGCGACGTCCACACCGCCGCTCCACGACGCCGGCAGTGGGTAACGCAACAGATGGGTGTCCGCGCTGCGCCGGCTGTCGGCCTCGATCAGCCGGATGGCATTGTCCACCCAGCCGCGCGGCCGGGTGTGGGCGGCGACCGACGTCATCGCCGGCGGGGACAGCAGGCGGCGGCGCTCACCGCATCGAGGCGGTAGGGCTGGAACGCACCACGCTTCGCGTCTCGTCATGCCCGCCGGTCGGCGAGGCCACCAAGGTCAGCAGGGTGGCCTCAGGACGGCAGCAGAACCGGTACGGCGCGAACGGTGATGTGCCGATCCCCGCCGACACATGCAGGGCGGTATCGGCACCCCACCGCGAGGCACCCTTGACGCGAGACCGATCCAGATCGCAGTTGGTGACCAAGGCGCCGTAGAACGGCAGGCACACCTGCCCGCCGTGGGTGTGTCCGGCCATGATCAGCTGATAACCGTCGGCGGCGAAACGGTCCAGCACCCGGGTGTAGGGCGCGTGCGCGACGCCGAGGGTCAGGTTGGCCGCAGCCGACGGCGGACCGGCGATCGTGTCGTAGCGGTCCCGGCCCAGATGCGGGTCGTCGACGCCGGCGGCGGCGATTGTCAGCCCGGCCACCTCGAAGTCGCGGCGGTTGTGGGTCAGATCCAGCCAGCCGCGCTCGGTGAAGGCCGCGCGCAGGTCCTGCCAGGGCAACGGCTTGCCGTGGATGCGACCGTTGCGGTCGTACAAGTAGCGGGCGGGGTTCTTGAACTTCGGCGCAAAGTAGTCGTTGCTGCCGAACACGAAGACACCCGGCACCGACAGCAGGTCTCCGACCGCCTGCACCACCGCGGGCACCGCCTTGGGGTGCGACAGGTTGTCGCCGGTGTTGACCACCAGGTCGGGCTCCCAGCGGGCCAGCTCACGCAGCCAGGCCTGCTTGTGCCGCTGCGTCGGGCGCATGTGGATATCGCTGAGGTGCAGCACCCGCAACGGGGTGGAGCCGGGCGAGAGCACCGGCATGGTCACCTCGCGGACCACGAACGCGTTGCGTTCGATCACCGTGGCGTAGCCGACCGCAAGCGCGGCCGAGCCGGCGGCCACAAGGGCGGACGACTTCACAGCGGACGGCACAGCCATACGCGCAAGAATACTGCCCCCGTCCGCCCTTCACCCGATCATGGTGGTGGCGGCGGTGGAGCCAGCAGCGGAACGGTGATCGGCGGGAGTCCGGGGATCTCGACGACGGTCTGCCCGAACGGCGCACCGTCGAGCCCCGGTATTGGCGGTGCCCCCGGCGGAGGCGGCGGCGGGGCAGGCGGTATGCCGTTGCTGATCTGGATCGTGATGATCGAGCCGGGAATCGTCTGCCCGCCCGGCGACGTGCCGACCACAGTGCCGGCCGGCGACGTGCTGTTGACCGGGGTGGCCTGGTCGGCCACCTGGAAGCCGGACTCCTTCAGACGGGTACGCGCCCCGTCCTGGGTCAGGCCCGACACGGTGGGCACCCGGGAACCCGGGCCGCCGTCGACGTAGCGCGGATCAGTCGGCGGCAGCGCGACGTCGCCGAAGTTCGTCGCGATCGGCTTCATCGCCGTAAACCAGGTCTTGGCGGGTTCGTTACCGCCGTAGAGGTTGCCGTCCCCGCATTGCCGCAGCGGGAAGGAACACAGATCGGACGGGGTGGTGGAGTCGTCATAGATGTAGGCGGCCGCCGCGTACCGGTTGGTGTAGCCGAGGAAACCTGAGGACCGGTGCGCTTCGGTCGTGCCGGTCTTACCGGAGCTCGGCAGGTCCCAGCCCACCGAGCGGGCCGACCCGGCCGCGGTACCGCTGACGTCGTCCTTGCTCAGCGCGTTGGACAGCGTGTTGGCCAACCCTTCGGGCACCACCTGATCGCAGGTCTCGGTGGTGACCGAGACCTCGTTGCCGTTGCGGTCGTAGAGCTTGTCGACCGGGTTCGGCGGGCACCAGGTGCCGCCGGAGGCCAGCGTGGCCGCGACGTTGGACAGCTCGAGCGCGTTGACCTGGATGGGGCCCAGCGTGAACGATCCGAGATTCTGCCGCTTGATGAAGTCGGCGAGGCTTTCGTTGGTCTCCGGGTCGTACGGACGCGCGGTGCCGGGCTCGGCGTAGGAACGCAAGCCCAGTTTCACGGCCATGTCGACCGTGCGCTGCACACCCACCTGGGAAATCAGCTTGGCGAACGCGGTGTTGGGCGACTGGGCCAACGCGTCGGTGACGCTCATCGATCCGCGGTAGTTGCCGTCGTTCTGCACGCACCAGGTGTCACGCGGGCAGCCCTTGGCGCCCCCACTGCCGAGGCCTTTGGCCTCGAAGCGGGCGGGGGCGTCGAGGTTGGCGTTGATGCCCATGCCCATGTCGAGCGCAGCGGCCGTGGTGAAGATCTTGAAGATCGAGCCGGCGCCGTCACCGGCGAGCGAAAAGGGTTGCGGCTGCATGGTTTCCCCGACCGCGGAGTTCAGACCGTAGGTCCGGTTACTGACCATCGCGACCACCGGGTGCGCGTCCTTGCCCGGCAGCACGACACTCATGACGCTGGCGATGCCGTTGATATCCGGCGGGGCAAGCGAGTCGACGGCGCCCTTCACCGAATTCTGGACATCGGGATCGAGCGTGGTCTTGATCAGGTAGCCGCCTCTGGCGAGCTGGTCCTTGCTGATGCCGGCCCGCGCGAGGTACTCCTGCACGTAATCACAGAAGAACGCGCGGTCGCCGGCGGCGATGCATCCGCGTGGCAGTTCATTCGGCTGCGGCAGGATGCCCAGCGGTTCCTGCTTGGCGGCCCGCAGCTCGTCAGCCTTGCCGGGGACGTTGTCGATCATCGTGTCGAGCACGAGATTGCGTCGCGCCAGCGCCCCGTCGGGGTTGGTGTACGGATTCAGCGCGCTGGTCGACTGCACCATCCCGGCCAGCAGCGCGGCCTGCTGCCAGTTCAGTTGTGAGGCGTCGACCCCGAAGTAGGTCTGGGCGGCGTCCTGGATGCCGAAGGCGCCGTTGCCGAAGCTGACCAGGTTCAGGTAGCGGGTCAGGATCTCGGGCTTGGTGAACGTCTTGTCCAGCGTGAGCGCCATCCGGATCTCCCGCAGCTTGCGGGCGGGCGTGGTCTCCACGGCCGCACGCTTCTCGGCGTCGGTCTGGGCGATCACCAGCAGTTGATAGTTCTTGACGTACTGCTGCTCGAGCGTGGACCCGCCGCGGGTGTCGACGTCGCCGGAGGCGTAGCCGGCCAAGCCGGTCAGCGTGCCTTTCCAGTCGACACCGTTATGTTCGGCAAATCTCTTGTCCTCGATGGACACGATTGCCAGCTTCATGGTGTCGGCGATTTTGTCGCTCGGAACCTCGAAGCGACGTTGCGAGTACAGCCAGGCGATGGGGTTGCCCTTGGCATCCACCATGGTGGTCACCGCGGGCACTTCGCCTTCGACCAGCTGGGCCGAGCCGTTGGCCACCACATCGGAGGCGCGGTTTGAAATCAGGCCCACGCCGCCGACCACGGGAAATAGGAGCGCCGCCAGTATCACGCTGGCCAACAGGCAGCACCAGGCCAGCTTGATGATCGTGGCCCCGGCTGGCGGGCGTTCCGACATGAGCTACAGAGTAACGAGAGACCGGGACGGCTCTTGCGCAGCGTCCCTCGGCCTACGAGGATATCGACGGTATTTACGCGGCAGTCAGAAAATGCCAGTTCATGATCGGTCTGGACGGTCGTCCCAAAAAACCTGTGATTCAACTGTTGCGCAAAAGATACCTGACCACCTAACTTAAACAGACAGTGCGATACAGGTAACACTCCAAGTCGCAATGTGGCGTAGATCGCATACGCGGCCTACACCAGAAGATTGTCAGCCGCAGACAGCGGCCGGACGAAGGGGACCGTCGGTGTCAGGTATTCGGACCGCTGTTCGCAAGCCAAGCGCAGCGCTTTTGCACGGATCCATCCCAGGTGCGGAGGGGGAAGCCCGGATTGCATGGGTTTCGCGAGCTCTGTGCCGGTCAACCGATCCTGACGAGCTATTTGTCCGCGGCGCTGCCCAGCGCAAGGCCGCGGTCATTTGCCGTCACTGTCCGGTCATGGCCGAGTGTGGCGCGGATGCGCTCGACAATCGTGTGGAATTCGGTGTGTGGGGCGGCATGACGGAACGTCAGCGTCGCGCACTGCTCAAGCAGCACCCCGAAGTGGTGTCCTGGTCGGAATTCTTCGCCGCGCAGCGCAAGCACCGCAGCGTCAGCTAATTTTCGCGAGGAGTCCCGGCCGATCGGCCGGGACTCTCTTTACGCGGTCTCTCCCGTGATCTGATCGGCGATCGCCTGCAAGGCGTCGAGATCCGACACATCGAACGGCAACGAGGGCACGCCAACCACCGGAACATGCGGATTGGCGCCCGTGAACCGCGACAACAACCGCACCTCCCGCTTGGCGGTCTGCGCCCGGTCGGCGTGGATCTGCAGCACCGCCGCCGCAAGTTGATTCCCGTTGTCGTCGGGGCCGGCGGCTTCCAACTCCTCGAGGCCGTCGATGGCCCGCTCCACGGTGAGTGAGGACAGCGTCGGGTGGGTGCGGTTGAGGATCAGCCCTGCCAACGGCATGCCCTCCGCGGAGAGCCGGTCGACGAAGAAGGACGCCTCGCGAAGCGCATCCGGCTCGGCCGCCGACACCACCACGAACTGAGTGCCGCGCCGCTTGAGCAATTCGTAGGTGCGGTCGGCCTTCTCGCGGAAACCGCCGAACGTCGAATCCAGTGATTGCACGAAAGCCGAAGCGTCCGACAGCATCTGCGAACCGAGGATGGTCGACATGGCCTTCATCGCCAGGCCGACGACACCGGTCACCAGCTTGCCGAAGCCGCGACCGGGCGCCAGGAGCAACCGCCAGAGGCGGCCGTCCATGAAGCTGCCGAGCCGCTTCGGTGCGTCGAGGAAGTCCAGGGCGTTGCGCGACGGCGGCGTGTCCACCACCACCAGATCCCAGCGGTCCTGACCGAGCAGCTGGCCGAGCTTCTCCATGGCCATGTATTCCTGCGTGCCGGCCAGTGATGTGGCGACGGTCTGATAGAACTGATTGTCCAGAATCGACTGTGCGCGTTCGGATCCCGAGTATTCGACCACCATCTCGTCGAACGTCCGGCGCATGTCGAGCATCATCGCGTACAGCTCGCCGGTCACCTCCGGAGCCAGCGGTACCCGCTGCGGCGTGTTGCCGAGCTCCTCGATTCCCAAGGCCTGCGCCAGTCGCTTGGCGGGGTCGATGGTCAACACCACAACGTGACGGCCGTATTCGGCGGCGCGCAATGCCATCGACGCCGCGGTGGTGGTCTTGCCGACGCCGCCGGCGCCACAACACACCACGACCCGGTTGGACTTGTCGGCCAGGATCGACTTCATGTCGAGTACTGGGGGCGCGGTGCTCATCGCTTCACTCCGATTGTCGTCGTCATGTCCGCCTGATGCGTCCTCGTCGCTTCGCTCATCGGACACCTTGCTGCGCAAGCGTTTCCGCCAACTCGTACAGACTTCCCAGATCCACCCCGTCGGCGATCGTCGGCAGCTCCAGTCGCGGAACCTCCAGGCGGTCGAGTTGCTCGGCGCTCTCGGAGCGGGCCTTGATCCGGCTGGCGTGCTCGATGGTCTCCGTCAGCAGCCCGGCGAAGTCGTCGTCGGCCAGATTGATGCCCACCTTGTCGAGTCCGGCGCGGACCGCGTCGGCATCGATGTCGCCCTCGGCGGCCTTCGCGAGGTCGTCGGGCGGCAGGAACGGCGGGATGTTGCGGTTCACGATCACGCTGCCGATGGGCAGGCCGAGTTCTTTGAGTTCCTCGATGGCCTCGATGGTCTCCTGGATCGGCAGCGCCTCGAGCAGGGTGACCAGGTGGATCGCGGTCTGCTCGGAGTGCAGCAGCTTGACCACCCCGTCGGCCTGCGAGTGCACCGGGCCGCCCTTGGCCAGGTCCGAGACGGCCTTGGTGACGTCGAGGAACCGGGCGATCCGGCCGGTCGGGGAGAGTCCACGACGATCGCGTCGTACGCCGGGCGCTTGTTGCGGTCCAGTCGCACCACCGATTCCTTGATCTTCCCGGTGAGCAGGACGTCCCGCAGGCCCGGCGCGATCGTCGTCGCGAACTCGATGGCACCGATCCGGCGCATCGCCCGGCCGGCCAGGCCCAGGTTGTAGAACATGTCGAGGTATTCCAGGAACGCCGCCTCGATGTCGACAGCCAGCGCGTTGACGTGGCCGCCGCCCTCGGCGGTGGCGATCTTCAGCTCCTCGTAAGGCAGCGGCGGAACGTCGAACAGCTGCGCAATACCTTGCCGCCCTTCGACTTCCACCAGCAGCACCCTGCGGCCGCCGGCGGCCAGGGTCAGCGCGAGCGCCGCCGCGACCGTGGTCTTGCCGGTACCGCCCTTGCCGGTCACGAAGTGCAGCCGCGCCTTGGTCAGACGGGAGGGCCAGGCCAGAGAGCTGCCGTCGCTCGATGTGGTCGCCATCAGTGCATGCTAGCCAAGCCCCTGCGGGCCCCGGCGGCAAAGGGAGCGGGCGATAGGCTTCGGTCATGAGTCAACCGACGACATGGGAATACGCCACGGTTCCGCTGCTGACCCACGCCACCAAGCAGATCCTCGACCAGTGGGGCGCCGACGGCTGGGAGCTGGTCGCCGTCCTCCCCGGTCCCACCGGTGAACAGCACGTCGCGTACCTGAAGCGCCCTAAGTGACCGGCGCCGGCGGGCAGGAGCGCAGCGACTCGGGGAATGTCACTGCGAAGCTGGCCGAGCTCGGGCTGACCCTGCCGAGTGTGGTCAAGCCGCTGGCGGCCTACGTGCCCGCGGTCCGCACCGGCAATCTCGTCTACACCGCCGGGCAGCTGCCGATGGAGGCAGGCAGCTTGAACCTGACCGGCAAGGTCGGCGCCGAGGTGACCGCCGAGCAGGCCAAACAGGCAGCCCGGCTGTGCGCGCTGAACGCCCTGGCCGCGATCGACGCGCTGGTGGGCATCGACAACGTGACGCGGGTGGTCAAGGTGGTCGGGTTCGTCGCGTCGGCGCCCGGATTCACCGGTCAGCCCGGCGTCATCAACGGGGCCTCGGACCTCCTGGGTGAGGTGTTCGGCGAGGCCGGTGCGCACGCCCGCTCCGCGGTCGGAGTATCCGAGCTGCCGCTGAACGCGCCGGTGGAGGTCGAGCTCATCGCCGAGGTGGAATGACCCATCCGGCGTACGGGATTCTGCGGCCGGTAACCGACACGGCCTCGGTACTCCTGTGCAACAACCCGGGGATCATGACGCTGGACGGCACCAACACGTGGGTGCTGCGCGGTCCCGGTAGCGACGAGATGGTGATCGTCGACCCGGGTCCCGACGACGACGAGCACATCGGCAGGCTCGCCGAGCTCGGCACCATTTCACTGGTGCTGATCAGTCACAAGCACGAGGACCACACCGGCGGCATCGACAAGATCGTCGACCGGACCGGGGCGGTGGTGCGCTCGGTGGGCAGCGGGTTCCTGCGCGGGCTCGGCGGACCGCTGATCGACGGCGAAGTCATCGACGCCGCCGGCCTGCGGATCACAGTGCTGGCCACCCCCGGCCATACCGCGGATTCGCTGTCGTTCCTGGTCGACGATGCGGTGCTGACCGCCGATACCGTGCTGGGCCGTGGCACCACCGTCATCGACGACGAGGACGGCAGCCTGACCCAGTACCTGGATTCACTGCGCCGGCTGCAGGGTCTCGGCCCGCGCACCGTACTGCCGGGGCATGGCCCCGACCTCGACGACCTCGAAGCCGTCACCACCCTCTATCTGTCGCACCGCGAAGAACGGCTTGACCAGGTGCGCCAGGCCATGCGGGTGCTCGGAGAGGACGCCACAGCACGCCAGGTCGTCGAGCACGTCTACACCGACGTCGACCAGAAACTGTGGGATGCCGCCGAGAAATCGGTGCGCGCCCAGATGGACTACCTGCGCACTTAGCGGGCGCTATATCAATACTCGCTCGGTTGCGCCCGGGCTCCGCAAGCTCCGCCCGCTCTTACCTCGCTCGGCGAGCCAGCCGCTCGCTGTCGCTGATCAGCACGCTCTTGCCCTCCAGGCGGATCCACCCGCGGTGGGCGAAATCGGCCAGCGCCTTGTTGACCGTCTCGCGCGAGGCGCCCACCAGCTGGGCGATCTCCTCCTGCGTGAGGTCATGGGTGACTCGCAGCGCGCCGCCCTCCTGGGTGCCGAATCGCTGAGCCAGCTGCAGCAGCTGCTTGGCGACCCGCCCCGGGACGTCGGTGAAGATGAGGTCGGCGAGATTGTTGTTGGTGCGGCGCAGGCGGCGAGCCAACACCCGCAGCAGCTGCTCGGCGATCTCCGGCCGGTCGGCGATCCACGCCCGCAGCGCGTCGCGGTCCATGGAGACCGCACGCACCTCGGTGATGGTGGTGGCGCTCGACGTCCGCGGGCCCGGGTCGAAGATGGACAGTTCACCGAACATGTCCGACGGACCCATGATGGTCAGCAGGTTTTCCCGGCCGTCCGGGGAACGGCGGCCGATCTTCACCTTCCCGGAGATGATGATGTACAGCCGGTCGCCGGGCTCGCCCTCGGCGAAGACCGTATGTCCCCGCGGGAAGTCAACCGGCTGAAGCTGTTTCGTCAGCGCGGAAACAGCGCTGGGTTCAACTCCCTGGAAGATTCCGGCCCTCGCCAGGATCTCGTCCACGTCGCCCCTCTTAAACTCTTCGATGATATGAAATGCGCAGGCCAGCTGTGTGGCCGGGCACTGTCAGTCTAGTGGTTGCCGGTCTTTCGACGTGCCAACGCTACACACGATTGGCGTATTGAGTCCGGTGAAATTGCGGATTGGGACGTGCGTAGGCGTGCGAACGCGTCGGCAAACCGGGCTCGTCATCGCTCAGTCGGGACGGTGTGTCGGCCCGTCTGGGCGCGGGTTCGGCGACCTGTGCGGCCTGCGCGGCCGGCGTCGTCGCGGCCCGTTCCAGATATTCGGTGACCTCGTCGGTGGCGGTGCGATCGACGCGCAAAGCTTCTTCAAGTCGTTGCAACCCGAAGGTCGACAGCATCAAAAGCCCGGGGACACATACCGCGAGCAACCAGGTCACGGGGGAAAGTAAACACGCGCAAGGTCTCAGCGGGATCACGAATTGTCACCGGTCAGTCCGCAGCTCGCCAGACCGCAGTCAGTACCCTTGCATCGTGACCACGAACAGCCCGTCAACCAGGCGCAAGACCGCTGGCGGTGCTGCGACCCCGCCGGCCAGGAGCACGGCGGACGCGAAGAAGTGGGACTCCGAAACCCATCTGGGCCTGGTCCGGCGCGCCAGGCGGATGAATCGCACCTTGGCCACGGCGTTTCCGCACGTGTACTGCGAGCTCGACTTCACCAACCCGCTGGAACTGACCGTCGCCACCATCCTGTCGGCGCAGTCCACCGACAAGGGCGTCAACCGCACCACCCCGGCGCTGTTCAAGAAGTACCGCACCGCACGTGACTACGCGCAGGCCGATCGCACCGAACTCGAGGAGCTGGTCCGGCCCACCGGCTTCTACCGAAACAAGGCCAATTCGCTGATCCGGCTGGGCCAGGAACTCGTCGAGCGGTTCGACGGCGAAGTGCCGCGCACTCTGGACGAATTGGTGACGCTGCCGGGCGTGGGCCGCAAGACCGCCAACGTGATCCTGGGCAATGCGTTCGATATCCCCGGCATCACCGTCGACACCCACTTCGGCCGGCTGGTGCGCCGGTGGCGGTGGACCGCCGAGGAAGACCCGGTCAAGGTCGAACACATCGTGGGCGAGCTGATCGAGCGCCGCGAGTGGACACTACTGAGCCATCGGGTGATTTTTCATGGCCGCCGGGTCTGCCATGCCAGAAAGCCGGCCTGTGGAGTGTGCGTGCTGGCCAAGGACTGCCCGTCGTTCGGGCTCGGGCCCACCGATCCGTTGATCGCCGCGCCGCTGGTCAAGGGCCCCGAGACCGAGCATCTGCTGGCCCTGGCCGGCCTCTGACCTTTCGGCCCGAACTGCACTGATGACGACGTCGACCCGCTGGACGCTGGTGGTACTCGCCGTGGCCGCAGCGCTGATCGCCGCGTTTGCTCTCGAACTCGGCGACACCCCGTCGGGGCCGGGCGGTTCGCCCGGCACCCAGGTGTCTCGAACCCACCGCGACGCCGACACGCCCGAAGCGCTGGCCGAGCCGCGCCGGCGCGCCGACCTGCCGCCCTGCCCGGCTGCGGCGGACAACCCCGGCCCGAAGGAGTTGCGCGGCATCGTCGTCGAGTGCGCCGCCGACGGTGCACAGGTAGATGTGGCCCGCGCGCTGGCCGGTCGCACGGTGGTGCTCAACCTGTGGGCCTACTGGTGCGGCCCGTGCGCGGAGGAACTGCCCGCGATGGCGGACTACCAGCGCCGAGTCGGGCCGGACGTTGCCGTGGTGACCGTGCATCAGGACGAGAACGAGACGGCCGGGCTGCTGCGACTGGCCGAGCTCGGTGTGCGGCTACCCACGCTGCAGGACGGCCAGCGCCGGATCGCCGCGGCGTTGGGAGTGCCCAACGTGATGCCCGCGACCGTGATACTGCGCGCGGACGGTAGCGTTGCCAAAATCCTGCCGCAGGCGTTCACCAGTGCCGACGAGATCGCTGCCGCGGTGAAGAATGCAGTGCAGTGACGACAGACGAGAGAGACGCGCCGGTGACCCAGGGTTCTCCCCGCTCGGCAGGCTCGGGCGCGCTCACCCCGGAGTACCGGCCGCCCTGGCTGGCGCCGTTGGTCGACAACGTCGACCGCGTTCCGCATGCCTATCGCCGCAAGGTTCCGCCTGAGCTGTTGGCGGCGGTTGTCGAAGCGCGCGACGCCGGTACCAATGCGCGCGACGCCGCCGTGCTCGTGCTGTTCTCCGGGCCGAGCTCCGGTTACACCGACGGGCGGTTGCCCGACGACGCCGATCTGTTGTTGACGGTGCGGGCCGGCTCGCTGCGCCACCATGCCGGCCAGGCCGCGTTCCCCGGTGGGGCTGCCGACCCGGGCGACGACGGGCCGGTGGGCACCGCACTTCGAGAAGCGCAGGAGGAGACCGGCATTGACCCGGACCGCCTGCATCCGCTTGCCGTCCTCGAGCGAATGTTCATCCCGCCCTCGGGTTTTCACGTCGTACCGGTGCTGGCGTACTCACCGGATCCGGGGCCGGTGGCCGTCGTCGACAGCGGTGAAACCGCTCTCGTCGCGCGAGTTCCGGTGCGGGCGTTCATCAATCCTGAGAACCGGCTGATGGTTTACCGCACGGGGGCTGGACGCGGGCTGGCCGGGCCGGCTTTTCTGCTCAATCAGATGTTGGTGTGGGGGTTCACCGGACACGTAATCTCAGCGATGCTCGATGTGGCCGGTTGGTCGCAACCGTGGAACAGCGAAGACGTCCGGGAGTTGGACGAGGCCATGGCTCTCGTCGGAAGCAGTGAGGAGCCCCTGTGACGAGTTCGCAATGGCTGGACATCGCCGTGCTGGCGGTGGCCTTGGTGGCAGCCGTCTCCGGCTGGCGGTCCGGCGCGCTGGGTTCGCTGATGTCGTTCGTGGGCGTGATCCTGGGAGCCATCGCCGGAGTGATGCTGGCTCCCCACATCGTCAGTCACATCAGTTCGCCGCGGGCCAAGCTGTTTGCCGCACTCTTCTTGATTCTGGCGCTGGTGGTCGTCGGTGAGGTGGCCGGCGTGGTGCTCGGCCGGGCGGTACGCGGCGCGATCCGCAACCGCGGGGTCCGCACCGTCGACTCGGTGATCGGCGTGGCGGTGCAGCTGCTGGTGGTGATGGTCGCGGCGTGGCTGCTCGCCAGCCCGTTGACGTCGTCGGATCAACCGAACCTGGCTGCGGCCACCCGCGGCTCGAAAGTGCTTGCCGAAGTGGACAAGTACGCACCGGAGTGGCTCAAGGCGGTGCCCAAGCGGATGTCGGCACTGTTGCGCACCTCCGGTCTGCCGGACGTCTTGCAGCCCTTCGGCCGCACTCCCATTCAGGCTGTGGACGCCCCCGACGCATCGCTGGCCGACAGTCTGGTCGTCGGCAATGCGCGCGCGAGTGTGGTGAAGATCCGCGGTGTCGCGCCCGGATGCCAAAAGGTGCTGGAGGGCACCGGCTTCGTGATCGCGCCGAACCGGGTGATGTCCAACGCTCACGTGGTGGCCGGATCGGAAAGCGTCACCGTGGAAGCCGAAGGGCAGACCTACGACGCCACCGTGGTGTCCTATGACCCCAACGAGGACATCTCGATCCTGGACGTCCCGAATCTGCCTCAGCGTCCGCTGGTGTTCGCCGACCAGCCGGCCAAATCCGGCACCGACGCGGTGGTGCTGGGTTACCCCGGCGGGGGCGAGTTCGCGGCGACTCCCGCGCGGGTGCGCGAGACCATCGAGCTCAACGGACCGGACATCTACCGCACGACGACGGTCAACCGCGAGGTCTACACGATCAGAGGGACTGTGCGCCAAGGTAACTCGGGCGGACCGATGATCAACCGGGCGGGCCAGGTGCTGGGCGTGGTGTTCGGCGCCGCGGTGGACGACAACGACACCGGGTTTGTGCTGACGGCCAACGAGGTGTCGCGGCAGCTGGCCAAGATCGGCAACACCGCCAAGGTGCCCACCGGGGCGTGCGTCACCTAGCGGTGTCGTAGACCTGCCCGAGGAACCGCCGCAGGTGTTCGTTGACCTCGTCGGGGGCCTCTTCATGGGCGAAGTGCCCGACGCCGGAGACCGACACGAACCTGCCGCGCGGCGCGAAACGCTGGGTGCGGTCCACCGGGTCGGCCAGCACATAGGGGTCCGCGTCGCCGCGCAGGTGTAGCAGCGGAACGACGAGCGGACGGTTCATCAGCTTCATGAATCGCCAACCCTCGCTGCGCAATTGGCTGCGAACCGCCCAACGCTGGTACTCCAGCGCGGAGTGCGCCGCTGACGGGATCTGGATGGCCCGGCGCATGTGCGCGATGGTTTCGGAAAAGTCTTCGGAAGCAAGCCATTTGCCCGATGCGCGACTGCGGACCAGATGTTCGAGAAGATCGGCGTTGTGCCGGGTGAGGGAGTGCTCGGGCCAGACCGGAAGCTGGTAGCGCAGCAGCGTCGGCAGCAGGGCGCGGCCCTGGTCGCGCCGGCCGAGCGCTGAGGCCCGCAGCGCGGCGGGATGCGGCGAGCTCACCAGTGCGATCGCCCGCACCGCCCGTGGGTGCAACACGGCCGTCGCCCAGCACACCAACCCGCCGTCGGCGTGCCCTACCAGGGTGGCCGAGCTGTGGCCGAGCGCGCGAATCAACCCGGCGGTGTCGCCGGCGAGCGTCCAGCCGTCGTAGCCGCGCGGCGGTTTGTCGCTGCCGCCGTACCCGCGCAGATCGACGGCCACCACCCGGGCTCCGGACAGACCGCGCAGCTGGTGGCGCCACGACCACCAGAACGAGCCGAAACCGTGCAGCAGGATCACCAGCGGCCGCGACGCGCCCGCCGCCGACTCGGCGCGCGGATCACCGCCGTCGGTCGATTCGACACAGTGGAACCGGATTCCGTTGGCGTGAACGTCGAAATGCCGCCACGGCCCCGCGATGCGGGTGACCGAGGGATCCGGTTGCGCCATCACCAGCCGGAGGGGTCAGTGGGCGGCGGGGTGCCAGTCGTGGCGACCTTGGCCGGCGACCTGTCGTGGCCGGGGGTGAACGCTTCGCGTGCTTCCTTGACCGATTCGATGGTCTTCTGCGGCCCGCGGATCCGGCGCACCTTGAGATACCCGAAGAGAGCGAACACCGCGGTGGTGACCACCATCAGCAGGAAGACGATCAGGAAGGCCACCCAGCGCCACAGCCAGGTGTCCAGCAGCTCGGCGAGGAAGAAGAAGAGGAAGAACGTCGAGTAGAACAGCACCACCAGCGCGAGGATGAAGAAGACGCTGCCGGTGAGGCCCTTCTTCACGTCGCGGGTGATCTCCGCCTTGGCGAGTTCGACCTCGGCGCGCACGAGGGTGGACATCTGCGCGGTGGCGTCCTTGACCAGATCGCCGACGGAGGGATTGGCCGGTAGCGCGTTCGGGTCCACCAGCGGGATCGAGGTGACGGTGGTGGGTACACCGGACTTGCGATCGCCATTGCTCACGGCTGTCCTCCAACTTTCTGTCGTCGCGGTTCATGTTGCCATGCCGCGCCCGCAGCGGGGATACCCACTGAGCTGTTACGCAAGGTACGGGTGTGATCAAGCTAGACTCGCCCTGTCGGGCCGGACGGTGAATGGAGGTTGCCAGTGACGACCGCGCAGCGTGTACGCCTGATCGCGAGGGCCGGTGTGGTGGCCCTTGTCGTCCTGATCTCCGGCGTGGCACCGGTTGCGACGGCCGACGGCAAGGTGCCGATGGGCGGTGGGGCGGGCATCGTCGTCAACGGCGACACCTATTGCACACTGACCTCCATCGGCAACGACAACACCGGTGCGCTCATCGGCTTCACTTCCGCACACTGTGGTGGCCCGGGTGCCCAGGTCGCCTCCGAGGACCGGCCCGACGACGGCGTGATCGGCACCATGGTCGCCGGCAACGACGGCCTCGACTACGCGGTGATCCGGTTCGACCCGGCCAAGGTGCAGCCGATCTCGAACTACAAGGGCTTTGTCATCGACGGGATCGGGCCCGACCCGACGTTCGGTGAGGTCGCGTGCAAGCTCGGCCGCACCACCGGTTACTCGTGCGGCGTCACCTGGGGTCCCGGCCAGGACCCGGGCACAATCGTCAACCAGGTGTGCGGCCAGCCCGGTGACTCCGGTGCTCCGGTCACGGTGAACAACAAGCTGGTCGGCATGATTCACGGCGCGTTCAGCGAAGACCTGCCCACCTGCGTCGTCAAATTCATCCCGCTGCACACACCGGCGGTGACGATGTCGATCAATGCGATCCTCGGCGACGTCGCTGGCAAGAACCGGCCCGGCACCGGGTTCGTCCCGACAGCCGACGTCGGCTGAATCAGGCCTTGCTGGCCCGGATCGCCTCGAACACCGTCGGATCGACCAGGGTCGACGTGTCGCCCAGTTCGCGGCCTTCGGCGACATCGCGCAGCAGCCGCCGCATGATCTTGCCGCTGCGGGTTTTGGGAAGCTCTGGGACAACATGGATTTCGCGCGGCTTCGCGATCGGGGAGATCTCCTTGGCCACCTCGGCGCGCAATTCGTCCACCATCTGATCCCGCGGCATCTCGGCGTGGTGGGCCTTGAGGATGACGAACGCGCAGATCGCCTGTCCGGTGTGGTCGTCGGTGGCGCCGACGACGGCGGCCTCCGCCACGCCGGAGTGCCCGACCAGCGCGGACTCCACCTCAGCGGTCGAAATCCGGTGCCCTGACACGTTCATCACGTCGTCGATGCGGCCAAGCACCCACACCTCGCCGTCGCTGCCGTACCGGGCGCCGTCACCGGCGAAATACCAGCCCTGCTCGCCAAAGCGCGCCCAGTACGTCTCCTTGAACCGCTCCGGGTCGCCCCAGATGCCGCGCAGCATCGACGGCCACGGCTTGTCCAGCACGAGATAGCCGGTGACGTGTTCGCCGCCATCGACGCTGGGGGCCAACTCATTTCCGTCATCATCGACGATCTTGGCCGAGATACCGGGCAGCGCCCGCATCGCCGAACCCGGCTTGCAGTCCGTCACGCCGGGCAGCGGCGAGATCATGATCGCGCCGGTCTCGGTCTGCCACCAGGTGTCGACGATCGGCGTCTTGTCGGCGCCGAAAACCAAGCGGTACCAACGCCATGCCTCCGGGTTGATCGGTTCACCGACCGATCCGAGCAGCCGCAGGCTGGACAGATCGTGTTCGAATGCGAGCTCACGGCCCCACTTCATGAACGTGCGGATCAACGTAGGTGCCGTGTAATAGATTGTCACACCGTACTTTTCGATCACCTGGAAGTGGCGGTGCTCATCGGGGGAGGCTGGGGTGCCTTCGTAGACGACCTGCGTCGCTCCGTTGGAGAGCGGCCCGTAGACGATGTACGTGTGGCCGGTGACCCAGCCGATATCGGCGGTGCACCAATACACGTCGGTCTCGGGCTTGATGTCGAACACGTTGTAGTGGGTGTACGACGCCTGCGTCAGGTAGCCACCCGAGGTGTGCATGATCCCCTTCGGCTTACCCGTGGTGCCGGAGGTGTACAGCAGGAACAGCGGATGCTCGGAGTCGAACGCTTCGGGGGTGTGCTCAGTCGACGCCGCGTCCACGATCTCGTGCCACCACTGGTCGCGGTTCTCGGTCCAGCCGATGTCGATGCCGGTGCGGCGCACCACCAGAACGTGCTGAACGCAATCTTGGCCTTCGACCGCCTCGTCGACAGCTTCCTTGAGCGACACCGCGTTTCCGCGCCGGTATTGGCCGTCGGTGGTGATGACGACCTTGGCCTCGGCGTCCTCCACGCGGGCCCGCAGCGCGGCCGCCGAGAAGCCGGCGAAGACCACACTGTGCATCACGCCCAGCCGCGCACAGGCCAGCATCGCCACGATGGCCTCCGGAACCATCGGCATGTAGATCGCGACCCGGTCGCCCGCAGCCAACCCGAGATCGGTCAGCGCGTTGGCGGCCTTGCACACCTCGTCCTTGAGCTGGGCATAGGTCAGCTCCCGCGAGTCGCCGACCGGTTCACCCTCCCAATGGATGGCCACCCGGTCCCCGTTGCCGGCCTCGACGTGCCGGTCGACACAGTTGTAGGCGACGTTGAGCTTGCCGCCGACGAACCATTTCGCGAACGGCGCGCCGGACCAGTCCAGTACCTCGGTGAAGGGCGTCTCCCACGACAGCCGGTTGGCCTGCTCCGCCCAGAACGCCAACCGGTCCGCCTCGGCCTCGTCGTAGAGGGCGGCGGTGGCGTTGGCGGTGGCGGCGAAATCGTCCGACGCCGGGAAACTTGACTGAACTTCGGTGTGCGCCTCGGTCATGTCTGTGAGCGTAGTCACCGAAGGTTGCATCGGAGTTGGCACGTCACAATCGTCGGCGGGCGGTTACTGCCGCGCGCCGAACGGCAGCCGGGGATCGGATAGCGTGACCGAACGTGAGTGATGTCCTGGCCCCGCTGATGACTCTGCCCGGGGTGGCCGACGCCGCCGAGGCCGCCCGGGAAGCGTTGGCGAAGGCGCACCGGCATCGCACCAATCTGCGGAACTGGCCGGTGACCGCGGCCGAGTCAGCCATCCGCGGAGCGCGCTCGTCGTCGGCCCTCGACGGCGGCGCCGTGCAACTGGATGCCTCCGGTACCGAGCCCAACGATCCGGTGCTGGCCGGTGCGCTCCGCGTCGGCCAGGCATTGGAGGGCGGAACCACCAACCTGGTCGGGGTGTGGCAGCGCGCCCCCTGCAAGCGCTGGCACGGCTGCACGCGCTGGCCGCGGCCGACCTGGTCGACGGGGACCTTCTTGGCCGCCCGCGCCAGAATCCGGAGGTGGCCGCACGGCTGGACCTGGTCACCCGGCTGACGACCGGCGGCAGCTCTGCGCCCGCACCCGTGCTGGCGGCGGTCGCGCACGGCGAACTGCTCGCGCTTGCGCCGTTCGGCCCTGGGGACGGGGTCGTGGCGCGCGCGGTGTCGCGGCTCGTCACGATGGCCACCGGTCTGGACCCGCACGGGCTGGGGGTGCCGGAGGTGTACTGGATGCGCCGCGCCGATGAGTATCGGGACCGCGCGCGAGCGTTCGCGACGGGTGACCCCTCGGCCGTCGGGGCCTGGCTGCTGATGTCCTGCCAAGCGCTGGAAGACGGTGCGCGAGAGGCGATATCGATCGCGGACGCGGCCGCCAAGTAGACCTGGACAGCGAAGCGGGCGACGATCCGAATCTCTTCGGCTCGCCGCCCGCTAGCACGGTTTCTCGGTTACCAAGCGTGCCAGGTGGGCTGCGTGGGTTGGCCTCGGCGGTCTTGCGCTGCGTTTCGTTTACAACCCCACCCAAGGGGTCGTTCTGTCCGTCCGCTCTTCGCAATTACGCAGGCCCGCAACACTTTTGCCATTATCGCGGCGTGCTCCGCGTGGGTGCCGGGAACCGTGCTGGGCCGCATGGCTTGGGAGATAGTGCCTTCTCTTCCGGCGCTATCTTGGCCTTGCCAGGCGTCCGTGCCTTCCTTTGTACTCCGTGACCACCGTCACAGCAAGGGGCTAATCGGCAACGAATTGGATGCGTTTAGAACGACAAGCGACGTAGCACGGAGTACGTCAGTGCGCCGGCGGCCAGCGCGCTGATTCCCAACGCGGCCGTCGTCGCCACCGCAGCGCCCGACGGCGCTGGGATCCTGTCGCGCAACGGCACCGGGCGCAGGAACGTCAGCACCGGCCAGCCCTGCGCGGTGGCTTCCTTGCGCAACGCGCGGTCGGGGTTGACGACGTTCGGGTGACCGACCGACCTGAGCATCGGCACGTCGGTGATCGAATCGGAGTAGGCGTAGCAGTGCTCGAGGGAGTACCCCTCCAGCGCGGCCAACTCGCGGACGGCCGCGGCTTTCCCCTCGCCATAGCAGTAGAAGGCAACCTCGCCGGTGTACTTGCCGTCCTCGATGACCATCCGGGTGCCCATGGCGTGGGTGGCGCCGAGGGCACGCGCGATCGGGGCGACGATCTCCTCACCCGAGGCCGAGACGATCACAACGTCGCGCCCGCACAGCCGGTGGTCCGCGATCAGTTCGGCAGCTTCCGCAAAGACCAGGGGGTCGACGATGTCATGAAGCGTCTCGGTGACGATGGCCCTCACCTGTTCGACGTCCCAGCCCGCGCACATCGCGGTGACGTAGGAGCGCATGCGGTCCATCTGGTCGTGATCGGCGCCGGACATCAGGAAGAGGAACTGCGCATAACTCGACTTCAGGACCGCTCGCCGGTTGAGCAAACCCTGGTCGAAGAAGGGTTTGCTGAAAGCCAACGTGCTTGACTTGGCAATCACGGTCTTGTCGAGGTCGAAGAACGCCGCCGTCCGAGAGTTGAGCCCAGTCGCGGGCTCGGGCCGAACGTGGATTAGCTGGTCGGCGGCCGAGGCAGGGTCGGTCACGCTCCTCAGGATAGGCGTGGCTGACCCCCTGGTTCGGAGGCGAGGACAAAGTGGCAGGCCAAGCCACGTGTCGCACACTGCATTTTCACAGCGAATACATGGTTTCTAAGTGGTAGCAACACTTGCGCGACTCCACATTGTCGTGTGTATAGTGAGTATTACTCGGCTTATGCCGGGTGTGCATCAGCCCGACCCCCCGGGGCTGATACACGACGACCTCCGCCTCCTCCCCCTGGCGGGGGTCGTCCCTTTTTCGGACAAAGAATCTCCCGCCATCCCGGCAAACTTGAGAAACGTTGCCGGGATCACTTCTGTGCTGCCCTGGTGTCGGTAGTCACTCCCCAGATCTGCGTTCATCCACAGATCCGTCCATGGCGACTGGCGTCGGCGCGTCACGCCACCGACTCTTGCGTGGTGAGCAGCAGTCCGGGTGTCGTCCTCGTCCTCGCCGGCGACACCGAGTTACGCGAACAGGCCGAGCGTGTCGCCGCCGCGGTGGGTCTGCGTCCGATGGCGGTTTCTGCGCCACTCACCCGCAAGGCGTGGTCGGCCGCCGTCGCCGTCATCCTCGATGAGAACGCCGCCAGAAGCTGCGAGCAAGACGGGCTGCCCAGGCGCGACGGAGTGATCCTGGTGTGCCCGACCGACCCGAACGAGCCCGTTTGGGCGTCGGCGATGGCCGTTGGCGCTCAGCAGGTTTGCACACTTCCCGCCCAGGACGCCGAGCTGGTGCGGCATCTCGCTGACGCCGCCGAGGCGGTTCTCGACGGCCCGCGCACCGGGCGGGTGATCGCCGTGACCGGCGGCCGGGGCGGTGCCGGCGCATCGACGTTCGCGACGGCCCTGGCGCAGGTGGCGTCGTCGTCGCTACTGGTCGACCTCGATCCGTGGGGTGGTGGCATCGACCTCCTGATCGGAAGCGAGGCTGCGCCGGGGCTGCGCTGGCCCGATCTGAGCCTGCAGGGCGGCCGCTTGACCTGGTCGGCGGTCCGCGATGCGCTCCCGCGGCACCACGGTGTCAGCGTGTTGTCCGGCGATCGGCATGGCCGGGAGATGGAATCCGGGGCGGTCGACGCCGTCGTCGATGCCGGGCGACGCGGCGGAGTTCTGGTGATCTGCGATCTGCCGCGGCGAATGACCGGGGCGGTCACCTGCGCACTGGATAGTGCCGACCTGGTGGTGATGATCACCAGCTGCGACGTCCGGGGCGTCGCGGCCGCCGCGGCCCTGGCGCCGGTGTTGCGCGGGGTCAACCCGAACGTCGGCCTGGTGGTGCGCGGTCCGGCACCGAGCGGATTACGCGCCGCCGAGGCCGCCGCGGTCGCGGATCTGCCACTGCTGGCGGCCATGCGTCCCGAGCCGATGCTGGCTGAACGGCTGGAGCGGGGCGGCCTGCGGATGCGGCGGCGTTCTCCGCTGGGTGCGGCTGCCCGCGCGGTGCTCGAGATCCTGACGACGGGCAGGCAGGTGCGCGCGGCATGAACGCGTCGCTGGTCGAACGCGTCCGCGAGCGGCTGGCCGCCGAGTCGTCGTCTTTGCGGCCGGCGGCGGTTGCGGCCGCCATCCGTGCCGAATCCGGGGGAGTGCTCGGGGACACCGAGGTCCTCACCAACCTGCGGGTGCTGCAGACCGAGCTCACCGGAGCCGGGCCGCTGGAGCCGTTGCTGCGTGCACCGGGAACGACCGACGTTCTGGTCACCGCCCCCGACGCGGTGTGGGTCGACGACGGCACCGGCCTGCGTCCCGCCCCGGTCCGGTTCGCCGACGAAGCCGCGGTGCGCCGGCTGGCGCAGCGGCTCGCCGTGGCCGCAGGACGGCGACTGGACGACGCGCAGCCATGGGTTGACGGGCAGCTGACCGGGATTGGCACCGGCGAGTTCTCGGTGCGTCTGCACGCCGTGCTGCCGCCGGTCGCCGTCGCCGGCACCTGCTTGTCGCTGCGGGTGTTGCGCCCGGCGACCCAGGATCTCGCCGCCCTGATCGCCGCGGGGGCGATTGCGCGAGAGGCCGCCGAAGTGCTCGCCGGCATCATCGACGCCCGGCTGGCGTTCCTCATCTCCGGCGGTACCGGCGCAGGCAAGACAACGTTGTTGGCCGCCGCGCTCGGTGCGGTGGACGGCGGCGAGCGGATCGTATGCGTCGAGGACGCCCCCGAACTCGCGCCCCGCCACCCCCACCTGGTGCGGCTGGTTGCGCGGGCCGCCAACGTGGAGGGCGCCGGCGAGGTCACGATGCGGCAGCTGGTTCGTCAGGCCCTGCGGATGCGACCGGACCGGATCGTCGTCGGGGAGGTGCGCGGCGCCGAGGTCGTCGACCTGCTGACCGCCCTGAACACCGGCCATGACGGCGGTGCCGGGACCGTGCACGCCAACAGCCCGTCCGAGATACCCGCCCGGCTGGAAGCACTCGCGGCCCTGGGTGGTCTGGACCGCGCGGCGTTGCACAGCCAACTGGCCGCGGCGGTCCAGGCCGTCGTGCATGTGGGTCGCCGCCGCGACGGCACACGCCGGCTCACCGAGATCGCCGTGCTGTGCCGCGCGGACGGTGGCGGCGTGCATGCGATGACGGCGTGGCATGCCGACCGCGGCTGGCAGGACGGTCGACAACAGCTGCAGACACTGATCGACGGGCGGCGGCTGTGACCGGAATACCCTTCTCTGCAGTACTTTTGGGCCTGGCGGTGCTGGCCGCACCGCCACCCCCGGGGTCGCGGCTGGGACTCAAGCCGGCGCGGGGAGGTGTGCGGGTGCCCGCGCTGGTGACGTCTCTTGCGGTCATCGCGGTGGCACTGCCGCCGGCGGTGCTGTTGGCCTCGGTGATGCTGAGTGTCACGCTGATCTCCCGGCGGCGCCGTCGACTGCGGCGGCGGGACCGCAACGATGCGGGTCATACGTTGGCGGCGGCGCTGGAGACGCTGGCCGGCGAGCTGCGCGTAGGTGCGCATCCGGTGCGCGGCTTCGCGGTCGCCGCCGGGGAATCCGACGGCGCAATCGGCACAGCGTTGCGGTCGGTGGCGGCCCGCGCCGGGCTGGGCGCCGACGTCGGAGCCGGACTGAGGGAGCTCGCAGAATCGACATCGGTTCCCGCGCAATGGGAACGGCTTGCGGTGTGCTGGCAGCTCGCGGCCGACCACGGACTGGCGATGGCGGCGCTGATCCGAACCGCCCACCGCGACATCGTCGAGCGGCAACGGTTCACCGCGCGGGTCGACGCCGGCCTGGCCGGGGCGCGTGCGACCGCGGTCATCCTGGCCGGACTGCCACTACTCGGGATCCTGCTCGGTGAGCTGATCGGCGCGCATCCGGTCGGATTTCTCCTCGGCGGTGGTGCGGGCGGCTGGCTGTTGGTCGTGGGTGCGGCGCTGGTCTGTTCGGGCCTGGCGTGGGCTGACCGCATCACTGATCGGCTGCTGACATGACCGCGGCCGCAGTGTTGTTGGCCGCCGCAGTGCTACTGGCGCCGGGACCGCTGGTGCTGCGTCGCCGAATAGGGCTGGCCCCCAATGCTTGTGCGTCAGTCCACCGCAAGAATGTGCGTGCTGATCCGCTGGCGACCGCGTCGGCGCTCGACGTGTTCGCGGTATGCCTGACGGGCGGCATGTCGGTGTCCGCTGCGGCTGCGGCGACGGCACCCTCGGCACCGGAGCGGCTCGGTGCGGTGTTGCGACGCGCGGCGGACCTGTTGGCGCTGGGCGCGGACGCCGACACCGCCTGGTGCCCGCAGCCCGGCGAGGACAGCGATGCCCTGGCCAGGTTGGCGCGCCGGTCGGCGTCGTCGGGAAGCGCACTGGCACAGGGTGTGGCCGAACTCGCCGAGCAGTCGCGGCAAGACGCCGGCCACACCGCGGCGGCGGCGGCCGAACGCGCCTCGGTGCTGATCGCCGGACCGCTGGGACTGTGCTTTCTGCCGGCATTCGTCTGCCTGGGCATCGTGCCGGTGGTGGCCGGCTTGGCCGGTGACGTCTTCGCATCGGGAATTCTGTAGAAGTAGCAACGGAGGAAAACAATTGAGCAACAATATGTTTCGAGATCTGAAGGCGCGGATGATGATGGTGGCGGTCGACGACGCCGGGATGTCGACCGTCGAGTACGCGATCGGCACGATCGCTGCCGCGGCATTCGGCGCGATCCTCTACAGCGTGGTCACCGGCGACTCGATCGTCGGCGCGTTGACCAACATCATCAACCGTGCGCTGAACACGAAGGTCTAACCGGTGACCGCGGTTTCGCCACCGTCGAGGCGGCCCTGGCCATCGCCGCGCTGGTGGTGGTGCTGGTGGTCTGTGCCAGTGGAATCACCGCGGTCGCGATGCAGGTGCGCTGCATCGACGCCGCCCGCGAGGCGGCCCGGTTGGCGGCCCGCGGTGATGAGGCAAGCGCGGACACCGCAGCCCGGTGGGTCGGTCCCGCGGGCGCGACAGTGCGGATCCGGCGCGACGGGGGCTTCGTCGTCGCCACGGTTACCGGCAGGTCCCGGCTGCTGCCCGGTGTCGTCATCACCGCCGACGCGGTCGCGGCGACCGAGCCTGGCGCGTGACGAGCACGGTGTCGCGACCGTGCTGGCGGCGGTACTCATCGCCACCTTGGCAGCGATCACCGCGGCCGGTGTCCAGGTCGGAAGCGCCGTGGTGGCACGGCATCGCGCGCAGGCCGGCGCGGACATGGCGGCGCTGGCCGCGGCCATGTGGCTGCCGCACGGACCCGAAACCGCATGCCGGCAGGCCGCCGCGGTCAGCCGCGCGATGGGTGCGGCGCTGAGCGGGTGCGACGTCGACGAACTCGACATCGTCATCCATGTCGATGTCGCGACGGGCCGGCTTCTCGGGGGCCGTGCGCACGCCGCGGCGCGGGCGGGCCCCCTGGATACGGGCTAGACACGGTCTAGCTGGTCGAGGTGCCCTTCGCGGTCAGTCGCGCCGCCGACAGTTCCGCCGCGGTGGGCAGACGCAGGGTGATCAGCCCGGCGAAGATGTTCTTGTCCACCTCGACGCGGTTGACGGTGACATGCATCGGCACCCAGCCGCCGTCCACCCCGGGCAGCCGCAACACCCGGCTGGTGTTGCCAGTCGCAAAGTCGTCCGCCATCGGGATGAGCAGGTCGCGGTCGTCGGGATGGAATTGGACGCTTTGGCGCCAGTCGTAGTGCGGGCACGGATCGTCGAGCCACTTCAACAGCTTCCACGTGTTGAGGTCGACGAGGGCCCGGTGGACGCCCGGCTGCGACAGCCCGTCGAGGATGCGTTGCGCCAGATGGTCGGGCGGCAGCGCACCCTCGTCGAGGTCGCAGCGCAGGTTCATCGCCCGGGCGACGAGGTGCTCGGTGGCGTCGTCGGCGATCTCCGAGGCGGTGCGTGCCACGAAACCCGCCCGAATGGTCTCGCCGTGACTATCGGTGAAAGTCCAAGTGGTGCAGTATGTCCGGCCGGGTGCGGCATCGATCGCCAGGGCCAGCACCTTGGCCTCGTCGCGATTGAAGCTGCGCGACGGCAGATCCTCGGCGAACGCCCGGCCGTGAGTGGGTTCCTTGGTGGGATCCAGCCCGGCGTTGACCAGTGATTCGACGGTGTCGGTGGCGATCCCGAGGGTCATGTCCCATTTCAGCGGCCCCGGTATCGGCCGCTCCGGCGGCTCCGCATCGGCCGGGCCGATCCAGAAATGCACACCGTGCATCCGGCCGTCGGACATCTGGACGGGCTCGGTGCGGATCACCCGGTCGCTCTTCGGGGTGATGCTGGCCAAGCTCTTGCCGGTCGCCACGGTTTCGGCGATGGCGGTCTGGATCGCGGCCAGGTGCGGGTTGCGTCGCAAGTAAATGGCCAGGGGCACCAAATTCTTCATCTGACGGCCCTGAGCGACCACCACCGGTTCGGTGCCGAGTGTTTCCACCAGCAGCCAGTCGGGCGTCATGATGGCAGTTTAACGAGAGCACCTTGGGACCGGCTTGGGACGGACGGCCGGAATCCGCTGGTGGATAACAATGAGTTGGTCCGGCAAACCACCGCGATGCCGATTTTCTTGCGGCCGCAATCGCAGTTCGGTATTTTTTCGCCTACCCGACCTGTCGGGATTGGGAACGGATCGCGTTGTCCGGCCGTTCGCCGCGGGCAGTGATGTCAGGCTGTCGCAACGCCTCCAGCAGTGCGGGGTGCAGCGTCATCACGCTGGCGCGTGCTTGCATCGTGGGTGCAGACTGTTCGAGGGGTCAGTCGGCACGCCGGTCAGGCACCGCCTGCAGCCACCTGTGCCAGAACGAGCTTGAGGACGGCAACAGCACCGGACTTATCCAGCGGGTCATTCCCGTTGCCGCACTTGGGCGACTGCACACATGACGGGCAGCCCTGCGGGCATTCGCACGCTTCGATCGCTGCCGCGGTGGCGCCCAGCCAAGTGCTGACCAGACGATAGCCGCGCTCGGCGAAGCCGGCCCCACCCGGATGCCCGTCGTAGACGAACACCGTGGGCAGGCCGTCGGCGCCGATGGCGGTGGACACGCCGCCGATATCACCGCGGTCGCAGCTGGCCACCAGCGGCAGCAGCCCGATCGCGGCGTGCTCGGCGGCGTGCAACGAACCCGGTATCCGCAGCTGTTCGATCCCGCTGTTCGCCAACGCTTCCGGTGTGATGGTGTACATCACCGCGGTGGTCGGCAGACAGTGCTCTGGCATGTCCAGCTCGACGAAGTCGATGACCTCGCCGGACAACCGGCGGCGCAGGTAGCCGATCACCCGGTGCGTCACCGACACCGGCACCAGACCCAGCGTCACCGGGCCGTAGTGCACCCGCTCGCCTGTCCCGGTCACCGTGATGTCGGTGACCTCCCTGGCGAATGTGGTGTAGCCGGGATCCTCGGCATGCACGAACGCCACGCCGTCGGAGAAGCTCAACGAGTCGACGAGGTAGCTCTCACCCTGATGGAGATACACCGCACCGGGGTGCACGGCGGCCGGTGCCTGACCGGCGTCCGCGCTGCCGAGCATGCGTCCCGTCCCGGCCTCGACGATCGCGATGCTGCCACCGGCCGAACCGCGGATGTCCACCGCCGGATGAGGATCCAACCCGGCGGCCGGGAAGTATTTGCCGCCGCGCCGGCGCAGCAACCCGTCGTCGACCAGCTCGGCGGCCACCGGTTCGGCCTCCCAGCGCCGCACCTCGGCATCGTCCAACGGCATCTCCGTCGCCGCGCACAGCAGCTGCGGGCCCACCACGTAGGGGTTCGTCGGATCGATGACCACCCGCTCAACCGGCTTGTCCAGCAACGCCTCCGGGTGGTGCACCAGGTAGGTGTCCAACGGGTCGTCACGGGCCACGAGAACCACCAGCGCGCCCTGGCCGCGCCGTCCCGACCGGCCCGCCTGTTGCCAGAACGACGCCACCGTCCCCGGAAAGCCCGCCAGCAGAACGGCATCCAGCCCGGCGATATCGATACCCAGTTCCAACGCGTTCGTAGTGGCCAGCCCACGTAATTCGCCGTCGGTGAGGGCGCGCTCCAGTTCCCGGCGGTCCTCGGCAAGGTACCCGGCCCGATAGGAAGCGACGGTGTCGATCAGCTGCGGGGCGATGTCCTCCAGTCGGGCCCTGGCGCCGAGCGCGGTCAGCTCAGCCCCGCGCCGCGACCTGACGAACGTCAACGTCCGGGCTCCCTCAGCAACCAGATCGGCCATCATTCGAGCCGCCTCGGCGCCGGCCGAACGTCGCACCGGCGCACCGTTTTCGCCCGTCAGATCGGTACGCAGTTCCGGCTCCCACAGCGCCACCGTGCGCGCACCGTGCGGTGACCCGTCCTCGGTCACCGCCGTCACGGTCTGCCCGATCAACTCGGCGGCGGTCTCACCGGGGGCCGCGGAGGTCGCGCTGGCGAAGATGACCGTCGGCCCAGGCCCCGAAGCCGGGGCGTAGCGCTGGCACAGCCTCAGCAGCCGTCGTAACACCATGGCCACGTTCGACCCGAAAATTCCTCGGTAGTAATGGCATTCGTCGACGACGATGTAACGCAACCCGCGCAGGTAGACCGCCCACCGGGCGTGGTTGCGCAGCAACGACAGATGGATCATGTCGGGATTGGAGAACAACCAGCGCGACCGCTCGCGGGCGAATTTGCGTACCTCGACCGGTGTGTCGCCGTCGTAGGAAGTCGGTGCGACGTCAGCCAGCGCCGCCACCGCGGTGGTCAAAGAATGGGCGGCGCGTAATTGGTCGTGGCCCAGCGCTTTGGTGGGTGACAAATAAAGTGCCCTGGCGCGCGGATCACGCGCCAGCGCATCCATGATCGGTAATTGGAACGCCAGCGACTTGCCCGATGCGGTGCCCGTGCTGATGACGACATGGCGGCCGGCGTGCGCCAGCTCGGCGGCCTGCACCTGATGCGACCACGGCTCGGCGATTCCGTGATCATGGAACGCGCGGAGCACATCTGGATCCGCCCAGGCAGGCCAGTCCGCACCGTTCGCCTGACGGGCGGGAAGCTCGGCGACGTGCAGCAGCGCCGTCGGCGATGATTCGGCACCCGCGACCGCCGCGTTAAGCAGCTCGCTGCCGAAACTCACCATTTGAAATCAGCCCTTTCTAAAAGCGATCTACACCGCTGTATCGAATTGTTCATCAGTTAGTAGCACTGAGACTGTCGCAACAGCTCTGGGCGTGATTGGATAAGGGCGGTCGCAGCTTCTGTGTTCGTGTGTCAACACTCGCAGGATCGACGTTGCGATCGCGGTTCCTGCGAGGGTTGTAGGTCGGGTGAGTTCCGGCGACTCCACGAAGGATGGCGGTCGGAACGGGCCCGGTCTGCCGAAAACTCGGTCGGCCGCTCCCGGTTGGAAGAGAAGGAAAGTACGAAAGATGCCACAGGGAACTGTGAAGTGGTTCAACGCCGAGAAGGGTTTCGGGTTCATTGCACCCGAGGACGGCTCTGCCGACGTGTTCGTCCACTACACGGAAATTCAGGGGTCGGGCTTCCGCACCCTTGAGGAGAACCAACGGGTCGAGTTCGAGGTCGGTCAGAGCCCCAAGGGCCCACAGGCCACAGGCGTTCGCGCCGTCTGATCAACAACGACATCACGAAACACCCCCGAGTGTCCCGGTGACGGGCTTCGGGGGTGCTTTCGTTGGTGGGTGTCCCGCGCAGGGCCCGCCACGCCCGTCGCCAGTGGTACCGCTCGGCTGCGTCCCGCTCGTCTCCCACTGCCTTACTGTCGACTCGTGAGCCAGCTGTCCTTCTTCTCGGCTGAGTCGGTGCCGCCCGCGGTCGCCGACCTCACCGGGCTGCTCGCCACCACCGGACAGGTGGTGGTCGTGGGCGGTGGGGCACGGCTGTCGGTGGTGGTCGACGACCTGTGGCGGGCCGACGCGCTGGCGGAGATGATCACCGAAACCGGCCTCGCGGCCGAAATCACCCGCACCGACGAGAACAATCCGCTGGTGCGCACCGCCGTGGACGCCCGGCTGGCCGGAATCGCCGCCGAATGGACCAGGGGAGCCGTCAAGACGGTGCCGCCGCAATGGCTGCCCGGAGCGCGGGAACTGCGCGCCTGGACGCTGGCAGCCGGCATTCCCGAAGCCGACCGCTATCTGCTCGGACTCGACCCGCACGCCCCCGACACTCATTCACCGCTGGCGTCGGCGTTGATGCGGGTGGGGATCGCACCCACCCTGATCGGCACTCGAGGCGCCCGGCCGGCACTGAGAATCAGCGGCCGTCGACGGCTATCGCGCCTGGTAGAGAACGTAGGGGAACCACCGAATCAGAGCGAAGCGTTGTCAGCGTGGCCCCGGATCTGAGAGATTCCCCTGCGAGGGTCGGTTTGCGTTGACCGGTCCAGAGTGCGAAATTGTCAGGTGCCCGCGGGTTTGGGGGTACCTGAGGGACATAGAGAAGTGGAGCGTAAGGGCAGTTGGCTGACGACGGAAGCCGCCGGAGCGGCGGTGACGGACGGGGCAGTGGCGCCGTTCGACGGCTCGTCATCGTCGAGTCGCCCACCAAGGCGCGCAAAATCGCGGGTTATCTGGGTTCCAACTACATTGTCGAGTCGTCCCGCGGGCACATCCGTGACCTGCCGCGCAACGCCGCTGACGTGCCCGCCAAGTACAAAACCGAGCCCTGGGCGCGGCTGGGCGTCAACGTCGAGGACAACTTCGAGCCGCTCTACATCATCAGCCCGGAGAAGAAGAGCACGGTCACCGAGCTCAAGGGCCTGCTCAAGGATGTCGACGAGCTTTATCTGGCCACCGACGGTGACCGCGAGGGCGAGGCCATCGCCTGGCACCTGCTGGAGACGCTGAAGCCCCGCGTCCCGGTCAAGCGGATGGTCTTCCATGAGATCACCGAGCCGGCCATCCGCGCGGCCGCCGAAAACCCCCGCGACCTCGACAACGATCTGGTCGACGCGCAGGAGACCCGACGCATCCTCGACCGGCTCTACGGCTATGAAGTCAGCCCCGTGCTGTGGAAGAAGGTCGCCCCGAAGCTGTCCGCGGGCCGTGTTCAGTCGGTGGCCACCCGCATCATCGTGCAGCGCGAACGCGACCGGATGGCCTTCCGCAGCGCCTCCTACTGGGACGTCATCGCCGAGCTCGACGCCAGCGTCTCCGACCCCAACGCCGCGCCGCCGCGGTTCACCGCCCGGCTGGTCAACGTCGACAGCAAGCGCGTGGCCACCGGCCGCGACTTCGACTCGCTCGGCGTGATCCGCAAGCCTGACGAGGTGGTCGTGCTCGACGAGGCGGCGGCCGGTTCGCTGGCCACCGGTTTGCGAGGCGCCGGCCTGTCGGTGGCCTCGGTGGAGGAAAAGCCCTACACCCGCAAGCCGTACCCGCCGTTCATGACCTCGACGTTGCAGCAGGAGGCGGGCCGCAAGCTGCGATTCTCTGCCGAGCGCACGATGAGCATCGCGCAGCGGCTGTACGAGAACGGCTACATCACCTATATGCGTACCGACTCGACGACTCTGTCGCAGTCGGCCATCGATGCCGCGCGTAATCAGGCCCGCCAGCTCTACGGCGACGAGTACGTGCACCCCTCGCCGCGGCAGTACACCCGCAAGGTCAAGAACGCGCAGGAGGCGCACGAGGCAATCCGCCCCGCCGGTGACGTGTTCGCCACCCCCGGGGCGCTGCATCGCGAACTCGACACCGACGAGTTCCGGCTCTATGAGCTGATCTGGCAACGCACGGTCGCCTCGCAGATGGCCGATGCCCGCGGCACCACGCTGAGCCTGCGTATCAGCGGAACATCTTCGGACGGACGGGAAGTCACCTTCGCCGCCAGCGGCCGTACCATCACGTTCGCCGGCTTCCTGAAGGCCTATGTCGAGACCGTCGACGAGCAGGCCGGCGGTGAGGCGGACGACGCCGAGAGCCGCTTGCCGCAGCTGCGGCAGGGCCAGCGGGTGGACGCCACCGGCCTGACCGCCGACGGCCACACCACCAACCCGCCGGCCCGCTACACCGAGGCATCGCTGATCAAGGCGCTCGAGGAGCTCGGAATCGGGCGTCCCTCAACGTATTCCTCGATCATCAAGACCATCCAGGACCGCGGCTACGTGCACAAGAAGGGCAGCGCGCTGGTGCCGTCCTGGGTGGCGTTTGCGGTGACCGGTCTGCTCGAACAGCACTTCGGCCGCCTGGTGGACTACGACTTCACCGCCGCCATGGAGGACGAACTCGACGAGATCGCCACCGGCCAGGAGCGGCGCACCAACTGGCTGTCGAACTTCTACTTCGGCGGTGAGCACGGTGTGGCGGATTCGATCGCCCGCGCCGGCGGCCTCAAGAAGCTGGTGGGCGTCAACCTCGAAGGTATCGACGCCCGAGAAGTCAACTCCATCAAGCTCTTTGACGACGAAGAGGGCCGCCCGATCGTGGTCCGGGTGGGCAAGAACGGCCCGTACCTGGAGCGGATGATCGCCGATCCAGACAGTGCCGACGGCGAGCTCAAGCCGCAGCGGGCCAACCTCAACGACGAGATCACCCCCGACGAGCTGACCCTCGAGATGGCCGAAACCCTTTTCGCCACACCGCAAGAGGGCCGATCGCTCGGCGTGGACCCGGAGTCGGGACACGAGATCGTGGCCAAAGACGGGCGATACGGCCCGTATGTCACCGAGGTGCTGCCCCCGCCGCCGGACGACGATCCCGGCGTGGGTGCCAAGAAGGGCAAGAAGCCGACCGGCCCCAAGCCGCGCACCGGCTCCCTGCTGCGCTCGATGGATCTGCAGACCATCACCCTCGACGACGCTCTGAAGCTGCTCTCGCTGCCGCGGGTTGTCGGTGTGGATCCCGCCAACGGCGAGGAGATCACCGCGCAGAACGGCCGCTACGGGCCATACCTCAAGCGCGGCACCGACTCTCGCTCGCTGGCCACCGAGGATCAGATCTTCGAGATCACCCTCGACGAGGCGTTGAAGATCTACGCCGAGCCCAAGCGCCGTGGCCGCCAAGGTGCTGCGACACCGCCGCTGCGTGAGCTGGGTGTCGATCAGGCGTCGGGCCAGCCGATGGTGATCAAGGACGGGCGATTCGGTCCGTACGTCACCGACGGTGAGACCAACGCGAGCCTGCGCAAGGGCGACGACGTTTTGTCGATCACCGACGAGCGGGCTTCGGAGCTGCTCGCCGACCGCCGGGCTCGCGGACCGGTCAAGAAGAAGGCTCCCGCGAAGAAGGCGACCCGCAAGGCGCCGGCCAAGAAGGCTGCGAAGAAGGCCTAACCGCCTGAGCCGGTGGCGATTTCGCCGCGGGTTTCGCTGGGCAGCAGAAGATTCACCGGGCGGGCCAGCTGCGTGGGTGCACGGCGCCCGCGCAGCTCGACGATCTCACCGACGTTCCAGCACAAAGCCTCGGCGTCCAGGGCGCCGCTGACCGCGATCGCCGACGCCAGCACGTGGCCGTTCTCCAGCTTGGCCAGCTCGGTCAGTCGGGCGGCTTCGTTGACCGGATCGCCGATCACGGTGTACTCGAACCGGGCCTGCGCGCCGATGTGCCCCGCGATCGCACGCCCGGCGGAGACGCCGATACCGAACTCGGTCTGGCCCAGCACGCCGACCAGCTCGTCGTGCAGTTCGCGGGAGGCGGCCAGCGCCGCCCCGGAGGCATCGGGGTGTTCGATGGGCGCGCCGAAGATGCACAGTGCCGCGTCGCCCTGGAACTTGTTGACGAAGCCGCCGTGCTTCTTCACGGTGTCGACGACCACCCGGAAGAACTCGTTGAGCATGCTCACGACCTCGCTGGGCGGACGTGAGGCGGCCAGCTGAGTCGAGCCGACCAGGTCGACGAACAGCACCGCGACGTCACGCTCCTGGCCGCCGAGCTCGGTGCCGCGCTCCAGGGCGCGCCGGGCGACGTCCTCGCCGACGTAGCGGCCGAACAGGTCGCGCAGCCGCTGCCGTTCGCTCAGATCGCGGACCATGTCGTTGAAGCCGGCCTGCAGCAGGCCCAGCTCGCTGGCATCGTAGATCTGCATGTGCGCGTTGTAGTTGCCGCGCTGCACCTCCCCGAGCGCCCAGCGCAACTGGCGCAGCGGATCGGCGATCGACATGGCCGCGAGCACGTTGCCGGCCATCCCGACCACGAGCGCGGCGACGGCCATCAGCAGGATCGGGGTGAACAGAGCGTCGGCCGACGCAGCCAGCAGCGAGAACTTGCTGGCCACGACCGACAGCACGATCGCCAGCAGCGGCACCCCGGTGGACAGCAGCCAGGTCAGCACCAGCCGCTGGACGACGCCAGGCCGGTGGAACTTCTCCGGCACTCCGCCGCGCAGCGCGGCGACGGCCACCGGGCGCAGCACGCGCTCGGATTGCAGGTAGCCGATGATCGTGGTGGCTGTGGCGCCGAGCAGCGTGGAGACCGCCAACACCGGTGCGGCATGGCTGGCCACCGGCCAGCTGGCGGCGATGAACACCACCGCGCCCAGCACCCAGTTGGTCATGCTGATCACCGAGCGGTAGATCGGCATCCGCAGCGCCCGCAGCCGGGCCGTCTCGGTGGCGGCCGGATCGTCCTCGGCCAGCAGCGCGTCGCGGCGTTGCCAGCGGAACACCGGAACGAGCAGCTTGAGGCTGACGAAGGCGCCCACCGCGAACGAAATGAACAGGTAGCTCAGGAAGATGACCAGGTTCAGCGTCGGCAGGTCCTGCAGCATGACCCGGTCCGACGGCGGCAACCCGAATCGCAGGAAGCCCAGCACCAGCAGTGCGCCGATGATGTCGGCCTGCAGCATGCCCAGGGTGAACACCGGCCACGGTGTACGCGCAACCCACCGGACGAATCCATTGATCCGCCCCGGGCTGAGCTGCGCGGTGGTCACGAACCCACCGTATCGGTACAGACCGACCGATCAGCACCTCTAGAACCCGGTGGGCGGCGATTGTGTCGTTGCTGCGCACTAGTGTTTGAGGCGATGTCCGGAGTTTTCACGCGGTTGGTGGGCCAAAGTGCCGTGGAAGCGGAGTTGGTCGGTGCCGCTCGGGCCGCCCGGGGTGATTCCGCTCACGATGTGGCTGCCATCGGCACCATGACACACGCCTGGCTGATCACCGGTCCGCCCGGATCTGGGCGGTCGGTGGCTGCGCAGTGCTTCGCGGCGGCCCTGCAGTGCACCGCCGAGGGGACGCCCGGCTGCGGGGAGTGCCGGGCGTGCACGACGACGATGGCCGGCACCCACGGCGATGTCCGGCGGATCATCCCCGAGGGGCTGTCCATCGGGGTGCACGAGATGCGTGCCATCGTCCAGATCGCGTCTCGGAGGCCCAGCACCGGCCGCTGGCAGATCGTGGTGGTGGAGGACGCCGACCGTCTCACCGAGGGTGCGGCCAACGCGTTGCTCAAGGTGGTGGAGGAACCACCGCCGTCGACGGTGTTCCTGCTGTGTGCGCCGTCGGTGGACCCCGAGGACATCGCGATCACGCTGCGGTCGCGCTGCCGGCACGTCGCGCTGGTGACGCCGCCGGCCGGGGCGATCGCGCAGGTGCTGATCGACCGCGACGGCTTGTCCGCCGAGGAAGCGCAGTGGGCGGCGTCGATCAGCGGAGGCCATGTCGGTCGGGCCCGGCGGCTGGCCACCGATCCCGACGCTCGCGAGCGCCGGTCCCGTGCGCTGAGCCTGGCCCGCGACGCCGCGACGCCGTCGCGCGCGTATGCGGCGGCGGAAGAGCTGGTGGCCACCGCCGAGGCCGAGGCCAAGGCCCTCAATGTGGGCCGTGACGAGGCCGAGGCGGACGAACTGCGCACCGCGCTGGGTGCTGGCGGCACCGGTAAGGGGACCGCAGGAACCCTGCGCGGGTCGGCGGGTGCGATCAAGGACCTCGAGCGGCGGCAGAAGTCCCGGCAGACCCGCGCCTCGCGCGATGCCCTCGACCGTGCGCTGATCGATCTGGCGACGTACTTCCGCGATGCCCTGCTGGTGGCGAACGGCGCGGGCGCGGTGGCGCCGAATCATCCCGACATGGCCGAGCGGGTGGCGGCTCTGGCGGCGCACGCGTCCCCGGAGCGGCTGCTGCGCTGCATCGAAGCGGTGCTCGAGTGTCGCGAGGCGCTGGCGATCAACGTCAAGCCCAAATTCGCCGTCGATGCGATGGTGGCCACCGTGGGTCAGGCACTGCGTTCGGACCTGTAGACTCACTGCTCGGTCGAGGCCGCGCCACCTTAGCTCAGTCGGTAGAGCAATTCACTCGTAATGAATAGGTCAGGAGTTCGATTCTCCTAGGTGGCTCCACTCTTTACCCGCACGACTATGCGGATGAGTCCGCGCAATCGTGTAAGTCCCTAATCGCTCGACAGCGCTTTGGCGGCGATGTTGCGGGCGGTGGCCGCCGCCGGGAAACCGGCGTAGCCGCTGGCGTGGTAGATCACCTCGGCCAATTCCTCCTCGGACAGGCCGTTCTGCCGGGCGATCCGGAAGTGTGCGTCCATCTCCTCGGTGGCCCGCAGTGCGATCAGGATGCCCAGCGTCACCAGGCTTCGATCGCGGCGGCTGAGCCCCTCGCGGGTCCACAGCCGGCCGAACACGCTCTCGACACCGATATCCATCAGTTCGGGAGCGAACCCGCCGCCGAAGTCGACGTCCCCGTCGGGCAGCGTCCCGGGCAGCATCTCCCGGAAAACACGTAGGCCATCCTCGCGCAAGTTAGACATACAAACTACTTTGGCACACGGCCGCGATCAGTGCGGTGCCAGATACCCGACCGGGCCCGACGCCAGGCACAACGACAGCGCGGCGGTCGACGCGCGCACGGTGATCGCGTCGCCGGCCCCGGGCAGCCGAACGAAGACCCGGTTCAGCCCGGGGTGCACGGGCACCTTGGTCTCGGGCCCCTCGTTCAGCGACATCACCATCGAGCCGTCGCTGTTGGCCAGGTAGTTGATCTCGGCCGTCCAGTCGGCGGGCAACAGTGGCCCGTCCAGGGGCATCCGAACCGGCGCGTCGGGCTGGACGAAGTAGCCGCAGCCGGGCTGTGGGCCCGCGACGATCGTGCGGGTCCAGGTGACGATCGCGTCCACGAGCCGGCCGCCGCTGTCGAGCATGCGCAACTGTGTTGTGGAACTGCCGAATTCGGGCCGATCGTGAATGAGCGCGAACATGTGACTGGCCAGGTTCTCCGGGTACGCGACGCGCTGCAGCACCAGTGGGTCGACCTCCTGGTCGAGCAGTGGCGCCGACGAGGATGCCCGGGCCTGCGCCAGCGCACGGATCGCGTTCTGCAGGTATGGCTGTGCGGGATTGTCGCGCCAGCTGGTCAGGAACGTCGACGTCGAGTACACGCTGCTGGCCACGAATGTCACCGCGACCACCGACACCACCGCGGTGCGGGCCCGCGAGGCATCCAGCCACTCGGTGTCGCGGTTGGGTGCGCAGAACGCCACTGCGGCAAGCAATGTCAGCACAACAACCAGATCGGGGAAGTACCGCAGGGTCTGGGCCAGTTCCAGGGCGGTGAACTTCGAGGAGCGCAGCAGATAGATCGGAATCTGGCAGGCCACCGCATAACCGACCGCCACCAACCAGACCACGCCGACGCGCCGCTTGCGCAGCAGTGACACCGACGCAACCGCGACCAGCACCAGCCAGCCCAAGACCATCACCGACACCGGAGGCACCGCCCACGGCGAGGCGGGCGCCCACCGCTGCCACTCCCACGGGCCGCCGGCCAGGCCCGGCACGATCCCGTGAGTGACCGAGCGGGACAACAGATCCCACGTCATCGCCAGATCCGAGCTCCAGCGCCGGTGGTCGACCACGGCCAGATAGACAGCCACCCATACCGCCGTCAACGCCAGCGAGGGCGCCCACAGGGCGATGCCGCGCTGCCAGACCCTGCGCAGCGCGGCGGTGCCGCCCTGGACGTGACACAGCAGCGCCGCGACCGCGAACGCGACGAACGGGATGACGGCCGCCTTCTCGAAGAACAGCAGGCCGCCGAAGAAGACCAACACCGCGGTGATCGCATACCGTCGATTCCCGGTGCGCACCAGCAGGATTGCGTCGGCGCACACCCAGGCCATCGCGGCCAGCATCGGTAGTGAGTTCAGCGCCGCCGCCCACCACGCGAATCCCGGCACACCCAGCGGGGTGAACAAGGCAAAGGTCAACGGAATCAATAACACCGGTCGCCAGCCGAGGATCACGTGCAACGCGCGCAGCAACGACAGGGACACCAGAAGTTGCAGTACCACCAGGCTGGCCGCCGGCCACGCCCACACCAGCGGGGCCAGCCGGGTGATCACCCCGGCCACCAGAAACGCGCCGGGCATGACGTGCCCGTCGTGATCGTCGAACAGATACGACGTCGACAACAGGTCCTGAGTGCCGGCCCGGCCCACCAGGATCAGGTCATCCCAGTAGAAGTAACCGCCGAAAGCCAGGATCGCACGAACCACCAGTTGTACGGCGATGAGAGCACCCGCCGCGGCAGCCACCGGTGGCATGCGCGCCACCCGGGTCGGAACTGCCATCGCGTCGACTGTACTCACCTGTCGGTAGGGTGACCGACATGCAGGTACTGGTCACGGGCGCGGCCGGCTTCATCGGGTCGACGCTGGTCGATCGCCTGCTCGCCGATGGGCACACCGTCGTCGGGCTTGACGACCTGAGCCGTGGGCGCACCGCGAACCTGGCGGCGGCGGGCACCAGCGAGCGGTTCGAGTTCGTCGAGGCCGACATCGCCGACGCAGACCTGATCGGGCTGTTCGACAAGCACAAGCCCGAGGTCGTCCACCACCTGGCCGCCCAGATCGATGTGCGCCGCTCGGTGGAGGAGCCGGAATTCGATGCGGCGGTCAACGTCGTCGGCACGGTGCGGCTGGCCGAGGCGGCCAGGCGGTCCGGCGTCCGCAAGGTCGTCCACGCCTCCTCGGGCGGATCGATCTACGGCGTGCCGACGAACTTCCCCACCAACGAGACCGCCCCGGTCGACCCGGCTTCGCCCTATGCGGCCAGCAAGGTGGCCGGCGAGGTCTACCTCAACACTTTTCGCCACCTGTACGGCGTGGACTGCTCGTTCATCGCGCCGTCGAATGTCTATGGCCCGCGCCAGGACCCGCACGGCGAGGCCGGCGTCGTCGCGATCTTCGCCAACGCGTTGCTGGCCGGCAGGCCCACCCGGGTCTACGGTGACGGCTCCAACACACGCGACTACGTCTTCGTCGACGATGTCGTCGACGCCTTCGTGCGCGCCTCCGGAACCGGCGGGTGTGGGCAACGGTTCAACATCGGCACCGGCGTGGAGACCAGCGACCGGCAACTGCATTCGGTGGTGGCCAAGGTGATCGGGGTGGCCGACAACCCGGAGTTGGCCCCGGCGCGGCTCGGCGACGTGAAGCGGTCCTGCCTGGACGTCCGAAAAGCCGAGATGGTGCTCGGCTGGCAGCCGCGGGTGCGCCTCGAAGAAGGCATCGCCCGCACCGTGGACTACTTCCGGGACTAGCGCTCCGGGGTTCGCGCACCCTCCAGCGCGACCGCGCGGGCCAGGCGCGCGTACTTCAGTTCGAGTTCCTTGAACCGCAGATACGTACTCAATGTGGTGAACACGAATGCGATGATCAGCGCATAGGTGATCAGGTCCACACCACGGCGGACCCCGAGGAAGTTGGCCAGCACCGTGGTGTCATCCGGGCGAAGGATGGCGTACACCGCCAGCACCACGAACAGCACATAGCCGACCTTCACCCAGGCCTTTGCCTTGGCGTTGGTGCGGGACCGCAGCAGGTACACCAGCAGTGCGATCACCGCCGCGATCAGCAGGACCTGGATCCAGTTCATCGGCGCATCCTTCCGCGCAGAAAGCCGTCGAAGACGATGTTCACCCCGTTGAGCAGCGGCTGGCCCTTGGACATCGAGTAGTCGGTGTAGAGAATCTCGACCGGCTCTTCGGTTACCCGCCAATGGTTTTCAGCGATCAGGGTGATGAATTCCCCGGCGTGGCTCATCCCGTTCATCGTCAGGTTGAGGTTATCGGCGACGGTCTTGTTGAACACCCGCAGCCCGTTGTGCGAGTCGGTCAGATGCAGCCGGTGGCTGCTGGGGCTCAGCGCGGCCGCCGCGCGCAGGATCACCCGCTTCAGCGGCGGGGTGTGGCTGACGGTGGTGCCGGCGAAGCGGGTGCCGATCACGATGTCGACATCGCCTTTGGTCAGCCGCTCGATCATGACGAGAACGTCCTTGACGCGGTGCTGCCCGTCGGCGTCGAAGGTGACGAACACCGCCGCGCCGGGCTGGCGGCGGGCGTATTCCACGCCGGTCTGGATGGCCGCGCCCTGCCCGAGATTCACCGGGTGCCGGACCACATGGGCGCCCGCCCGCCAGGCGATGTCGGCGGTGTCGTCCTTGCTGCCGTCGTCGACGCAGACCACGTGGTCGAAGACTTGGCGCAGGTCCGCGATGACGTCGGCGATGACCTGCGCCTCGTTGAACGCCGGCACGATGATCCAGGCGTCGGGGTAGGACGTGTCGATGTCCACAAGGTACACGCCGAGCATCACCGCTTCAGCGTGCGGCGCGGCCCAGTGCGGCCAGGTGGACGACGATGCCGACCAACGGCCCGCACAGCAGGGCCACCACGGTGCGATCGGTCAGGTCCATCGGCAGGCTCAGCAGGGCCGCGGAGACGACGGTGGCCCCGACCCAGCCGATCGAGTAGGCCCGGTGCAGGCCGGCGGCGACCGTCGCGGCCCCGGTCACGGTCAGCAGCGCGATCGCCACCGCGCCCGCGGTCAGCCAGGCCAGCAGCAGTCCGCCCGGGCCGTACTCGTCACCGAACGCCACCCGGATCAGCCACGGCCCGAGCAGCCCGGCGGCCACCACCCCGACGGCGCCGAGCACCAGCACCACCGCCGCCGGCGCGATCAGCGCCTTGAGCCGGTGGCCGCGGTGGTCGACGAAGTGTGCGATCAGGTTGCCCTGCATCGCGGTGAGCGGAACCAGCAGGGGCGCGCGGGTCAGTGTCACCGCCAGGATCACCACGCCGCCGGCCGCCCCGAGGTCGCCGCCGGAGGTCGCCTTCAACAGCACCGGGAAGCCCATGACGAGGATGGCGCTGGCGCCGGCGGCGGCGATCGAGTGTCCGGCTCCGCGCAGGAAGGTCGCGGTACTGCCGGGGGTGCGCAGCTTGGCCGCGGTCCGCGCACCCGGTGACACCGATAGCAGCAGCAGCCATCCGATCGCACCGGCGACCGTCGCCCACAGGAAGCCGTCCAGCCCCCAGCCCACCGCGAACGCCGCCACCGCGACCACCACCCGCATGATGGCGTCGGTGACCATCAGCGCCCCGTACCCGCCCCAGCGGCCGGTGCCGGCAAGCAGGCCCAAAAGTGTTGCGTGAATGCAGAATCCCGCCAGGCCAACGCTCAGCAGCACCACCGACAGCGGGCGGGACACGCTGAACACGTGCGGCGCCCACAGGAACGAGGTGCCCGCCATGACAAGGGCGGAGACCACCCCGACCGCTGTCGCGATCCGCATCGGGTGCGTGCGGGGCCCCTCCGCGATCTCGACATACCCCGCGGTGCGGACTTCGCGGGTGGCCTCCTGCAGCAGCCCGTAGGCGGCGCCGCCGGCCAATCCGAACGCGCCCCAGAACACCCCGAACACCGAGAAGCCGGCCGGGTCCAGCGCGCGGGCGGCCAGGTAGAGGACCGCGTATCCGCACACCGCCGAGATCGCCGTGGCCGCACCGACTCTGGCCACACTGCTGCGGGTGATCGCCCCGGTGCCGCTGATCTGGTCAGCACCGGTGGCGCTCAGCGCCTCGAACGAGGCACCCGCGTCGGTCACAGCCGCGGCACCTCGGTGGAATACAGCCAGGCATCCCACAACGGACGCAGCGAGACGTCGGCGTAGTTGGCGGCAAGGCCGGTGAAGTCGTCGGTCACGACCGTGCTGTGCTGATGTCGGCTGGTCCAATCACGCAGCAGCGCAAAGAACTTCTCGTCGCCGAGGGTGCCGCGCAGCACGTGCAGTGTGAGCGCACCCCGCTTGTAGACGCGGTCGTCGAACATATCGCGCGGCCCGGGATCGGCCAGCAACAGATTCTGCGGCGAGGACGCAAGCTTGGCGTGATAGTGGTGGGCCCACTGGTCGGCGGAGCGTCCGCCGGAATTCTCCGACCACAACCATTCGGCGTAGCAGGCGAATCCCTCGTGCAACCAGATGTCGCGCCAGCGCCGCGCGGTCACGCTGTTGCCGAACCACTGGTGGGCCAGCTCGTGGGCGATCAGCCGTTCATTGCCGCGCTTACCGTCGCAATGGTTGGCGCCGAAGATCGAGATACCTTGCGCTTCAAGCGGTATCTCCAGATCGTCATCGGTCACCACAACGGTGTAGCCGTTGCTCAACGGGTACGGGCCGAACAGCTTGACGAACAACTTCATCATCTGCGGCTGACGGCCGAAGTCCTGGTCGAACTCGGCACGGAGCCGGTCGGGCAGCACCGCCTGCATCGGCACCTGCGCCTTGGATAGTTTGTGGGCGCCGTACATGCCGATCTGCAGGGTGATCAGATAGGTCGACGTCGGCTCCGGCTGTTCGTAGGTCCACACCGTGTGTGCGGCCCGAACCCGCCGCGAGACCAGTTCGCCGTTGGCCACCGCGCGGTAGGGGCTGTCGGTGCTGATCTGGATCCGGTAGCTGGCCTTGGCGCTGGGATGGTCGTCACACGGGAACCACGATGCTGCGCCGTTCGGCTGGCCGGCCACCAGAGCCCCGTTGGACAATTCCTCGAAACCGACTTCACCCCAATAACTTCGGATCGGCCGGGGGTTGCCGCCGTAGCGCACGCTGATCGACATCGCCGCTCCGGCAGGCAACGGCGTGGACAGGGTGATGTGCAGCTTGCCGTTGGAGGCGGAGAAGTTCGACGGGCGGCGGCCGTTGACCGTCACCTTCGACACCGACAGTGCGGTGGACAGATCCAGCGTGAACGTCTTCAGTGACGCCAGCGTGGCCGCGGTGATGGTGGCGGTACCGGTCAGCCGGTTGATCGCGACCTTGTACTCCAGGTCCAGCTCGTAGCGCGACACCCGGTAGCCGAAGTTGCCGTTGTTCGGCAGGTACGGATCGATGACGGGTGGGCCGCCTTTCTTGACGGCCTTCTTTGCGGGTTGTTTCACGCGGCGCTGCCCTCGGCTTTGCGCGCATCGTCGCGGGTCTTCTTCCGCGAAACGAGCCACGGGGCAATCGGATTGCCCTGCCAGCGGGTCGACGGCGGTACCTCGTCGCCGCGCATCACCAGCGATGCCGGGCCGACGGTGGCACCGGCGCCGAGCCTGGCGGCGGGCAACGCCACGCAGTGCGGTCCGAGCGTGGCACCCTCGTCGAGCACGACGGTGTCCATGCGCATGATCCGATCATGGAACAGATGCGTCTGCACCACGCAGCCGCGGTTGACGGTGCTGGCGCGTTGCAGTGTCACCAGGTCGGCTTCGGGAAGCCAATACGTTTCACACCACACGCCCCGGCCGATCTTGGCGCCCAGCGCCCGCAGCCAGAGGTTCATCACGGGGGTGCCGCTGGCGGCGCGGGCGAACCACGGCGCCGCCACCGTTTCCACGAACGTGTCCGACACCTCGTTACGCCACACGAACGACGACCAGAGGGGCTGCTCGTCGGCCGGAATATGGCCCACCACAAGCCATTTGGCGGCCACCGCTACACCGCCGGCGACTGCGCCCGCGATCAGCAGCACGATCCCGCCGGCCAGTGCGGCCCAGCCATAGCCGAATTCGAGCGTCAAGGCCTGCAGCGCGGCCAGAACCGCCACACCGATCGCGAAGGTGACGATCACCGGGAACAGCCGGCAGGTCTCGACCGCGGCGCGCATCACCTTCAACCGCATCGGCGGGCTGAACGTCAGTGAGGCGTCAGCTTCGTCGGCGCGGCGGCGCAACCGGATCGGCGGACTGCCCAGCCACGACGAGCCGGCCTTCGCCTTGTGCGGAGCGGCCGAAAGCACCGCAACCAGGCCGTCGTCGGGCACCCGCCGGCCCGGTTGGGTGATACCGGAGTTGCCCAGGAAAGCGCGCTTGCCGACGGTGGCCTTGGCGACATGGATCCAGCCGCCGCCGAGTTCGTAGGAGGCCACCATGGTGTCGTCGGCCAGAAATGCGCCGTCTTCCACGACGGTGAACTTCGGGGTCAGCAGCGCGGTCGAAATCTCGGTGTTGCGGCCGACTTTCGCGCCGAGCGCGCGCAGCCACCACGGAGTGAGCAGGCTGGCGTACACGGGGAACAAGTAATTGCGGGCGGCGTCCATCAGCCGTTCGGTGGTCCACAACTGCCAGCCCACCCGGCTGCGCACCGGGTGATAACCCTCGCGCAGCCCGATCGCCAGAGTCCGCACCGCCACGACCGTGAACACCGCGTACACCGCCAGGGCGACCAGCGCGGCCACCGGAATCCACGGCGCGGCCGCGGCCAACGCCGACCCCAGCGTCGCACTGTGCCGTGCCGGCCAGACCACCACACCCAGCCCGATCGCCAGCGCCATCAGCGGCACCGCGCCGAGGAACATCGACGTCACTCCGTAGACGGCCACCCACAGGGCGGCACGCGGCGGCCGGTGCTCTGGCCACGGATGGCGGGCCTTGCCGGACTTCACCGCCGGGGAGCCCTTCCAGTACTGCCCGTTCTTCACCTTGCCGACTACGCCCGAGCCGGGCGCCACGTCTGCGTCTTTACCGACGACGGCACCTGGGAACAGCGTCGTGCGTGCCCCGATGCTGGCGTCGTTGCCGACGCTGATCGCGCCGACGTGAAAGAGGTCGCCGTCGATCCAATGCCCGGTCAGGTCGACCTCCGGCTCGATGGAAACCCGGTGGCCGAGCGTGAGCATGCCGGTCACCGGAGGCGCCGAATGCAGATCCACGCCTTTGCCGATCTTGTTACCCAGCGCTCGTGCGTAGTACACCAGCCACGGCGCACCCGCGAGGTTCTCGGCGCCGCTGGCGTCGGCCAGCCGTTCGGCCAGCCACACCCGCAGGTGTTCGGATCCGCCCCGCCGATAGGTGCCCGGCTCCAGCCCGGACAGCAGCGTCCGCGCGCCCAGCACAGCGATGCCCATCCGGCCGATCGGGGTGATGAACAGGATGAAGGCCATCACCACCAGCCACCAGTTCACCGGTGCCAGCCAGGGCAGCGGATGCACTACGGCGGCCACGTTGTTGATCAGCGCCAGCCACGTCACCCACTGCAGCCCGGTCAGCGTGGCCAGCGGCACCGACAACAACACCTGGGCCGCCTGCGTCGACACGGGCGTCGGCGTGACGTGGCGTGGGGTGACCGCGGCCGACGGCTTCTGCTCGTCGAGGAATTCGGCCAGCGACCCCAGCCGGGGGTGGTCGTAGAGCTGGGCGACGGTCAGCTGCGGGTAGCGCTCGCGCAGCGCGGCCACCAGCTGGGCCGCCGACAGCGAGCCGCCGCCGAGGGCGAAGAAGTCCGCCTCCGGGCCGTCCACGACGGCGCCCAGGACGTCGCGCCACAGCCCGGCCAGCCAGCCCATGGTGCCGCCCAGGTCGGGTTCGGAGTCCTGATAGCCGGGCGGTGGCCACGGCAGCGCGTTGCGATCGACCTTGCCCGAGGTCCGGGTCGGCAATTCGTCGAGCAGCACCAGGCGCGGCACCAGTGCGGCGGGCAGGGCCTCGGCCAGGTGGGTGCGGGCCGCGGCGAGGTCGAAATCGGGGTTGGCGCTGGAGATGTAGCCGACGAGCATCGGAGTGCCGCTTGCGGTGCGCCGCACCGCCGCGGCGGCACCGCTGACGCCGGGCAGGTTCACCAGCGCCGAGTCGACCTCGCCGAGTTCGATGCGGCGTCCGCCGACCTTGACCTGATCGTCGGCGCGGCCCTGGAAGTACAGTCCGTCGGCTTCCAACCGGACGAGGTCGCCGCTGCGGTAGGCCCGCGCCCACTCCAGCGACGGCATCGGCGCGTACTTCTCGGCGTCTTTCTCCGGATCCAGGTAGCGGGCCAGGCCGACCCCGCCGATCACCAACTCGCCCACTTCGCCGAGAGCGACGGGGGCGCCGCTGGAGTCGACCACCGCCAGGTCCCAGCCCGGCAGCGGGCGTCCGATGCTGACCGGACTACGCCCGTCGAGGCGGGCGGCGCTGGCCACCACGGTTGCTTCGGTCGGTCCGTAGGTGTTCCACACCTCGCGGCCTTCGACCGCGAGCCGTTCGGACAGCTCGGGCGGGCACGCCTCGCCGCCGAAGATCAGCAGCCGCACCGCTTCCAGCGCCTCGGCCGGCCACAACGACGCCAGCGTGGGCACCGTGGACACCACGGTGATGTCCCGCGCCACCAGCCACGGCCCGAGGTCCATGCCGCTGCGCACCAGCGCGCGGGGCGCAGGCACCAGACATGCGCCGTACCGCCAGGCCAGCCACATTTCTTCGCACGAGGCGTCGAACGCCACCGACAAACCGGCCAGTACCCGGTCAGCCGGTCCGATCGGGTTGCTCTGCAAGAACATTCGCGCCTCGGCGTCGACGAACGCCGCTGCGTTGCGATGGGTGACCGCAACACCCTTGGGGGTTCCGGTGGATCCCGAGGTGAAGATGATCCACGCGTCGTCGCGACCCAGTGGTGCCGTCGCCCGCCATCCGCGCGACGAACCCGGCCCGCGGGTCAGGCCGGCCTCGGTGATGACGGCGACCACGCCGGCCTCGTTGAACACCAGCTCGGCGCGCTCGTCGGGATCGTCGGCGTCGACCGGGACGTAGGCAGCACCGGCGGCCAGCGTGGAGAGGATCGCGACGTAGAGGGCGTAACTGCCGGACGGCATCCGGATGCCAATCCGGTCGCCGCGGCCGATGCCGCGGGCGGCCAGCCAGTCGACGCTCTCCTCGATGTCGGCGATCAGCTCGGCGTAGGTCAGCTGCACCGTGCCGTCGTCGATGGCGGCGGCCTCGGGGTACCGATTGGCGGTGTCGTAGAGGATGTCGATGAGGGTGCGCGGGGCCGGTGCCTGCTCCGACAACAGGTATTGCGGGGGAATTTCCGGCGTCGCCACGACGAGGATCCTAGGCCGCCTCGTCGACATCGCGGTGCCGGACGCGGCCGGTGGCCGAGGCGATCCTTCGTTCGGTTTGCTGCTGGGTGCGCCGACCTGACAGACTGCTGCCAGAGGGGAGTATTCCTTCGTCGCGGTGTCGTCACCACGGCGGCCAACGTTGGTCGTCCGGTGCCGCGGGCCGAGCTTTACTCGGCGGAAGAGACCTCGGACGTTTTGTGACGCCCGGAGGTCTTTTTATGAATGTGACACCGCTCGAATGGTTCATCACCATCGGCGTGACGGTCGCGGTGCTCCTGTTCGACGTGATCTTCATCGCGCGTCGCCCGCACGAACCCACGATGCGTGAGTGCGGCATCTATCTGTCGTTCTACATCGGCCTGGCCATCGCATTCGGCGTGTGGGTGTGGAACTTCCACGGCGGCCAGTTCGGCCTGGAGTTCTACGCGGGCTGGCTCACCGAGTACAGCCTGTCGGTGGACAACCTGTTCATCTTCATCATCATCATGGCCAGCTTCAAAGTGCCGAAGATCTATCAGCAAGAGGCACTTCTGATCGGCATTGTGCTGGCGCTGATCTTCCGCGGCATTTTCATCGCGCTGGGCGCCGTTGCCATCGAACAGTTTTCGTGGATCTTCTATATTTTCGGCGCGTTCCTGGTGTACACCGCGATACGGCTGGCCCGCGACACCGAGCACGACGACGACGCCGAGAACACCGTGGTTCGGCTGGCTCGCAAGTATGTTCCGTCGACCGACAAATGGGACGGGCTGAAGCTGTACGTCAAAGAGGGCGGCAAGCGCCTGATGACCCCGATGTTTCTGGTCATCGTCGCCCTGGGCACCACCGATCTGCTATTCGCGCTGGACTCCATCCCGGCGATCTACGGCCTGACCCGCGAGCCCTACATCGTGTTCACCGCAAACCTGTTCGCGCTGATGGGATTGCGCCAGCTGTACTTCCTGCTCGGCGACCTGCTCAACCGCCTGGTCTATCTGTCGCAGGGCTTGGCGTTCATCCTGTTCTTCATCGGGGTCAAGCTCGTACTGCATGCGCTGCACGAGAACGAGTTGCCCTTCATCAACGGCGGTGAGGGCTTGCACGTCCCGCAGATCCCGACGTTGCTGAGTCTGGCGGTCATCATTCTGACGCTGTTCCTGACCATGGTCGCCAGCCTGATCAAGACCCGGGTGGTCGACAAACGCTGAAAAGGCCGCCGGCATCGGAGTTCGGGTCGGGTTGAACGGAACCATTGCCGGTGCTCGCCGGCGTCTTTAGCGTGGCCCACATGCCGGAGTTACGGGTGTTCATCGCCGAGACCGACGGTGCCTGGACGGAGTTGACCGAGTTCACCGCGGGCCAGCGCCCCGTCGTCCGGTTGAGCGCCCCGGACCTGCAAGAAGCGGCACGACGGCGGCGCAGACTGCCCACCGACGTCGCCGTGGTGCTCGATCTGGCGGTATCGGTTGCCGACGACCCGCGCACGGCGCTGGCCGCGATCTCCGACCACGGCGGCACCGAGGGAGTTCGCTACGCCGGGACCGTCGACGGACTGGCCGGGCTGGTTGCCGACCTGTACGTGGCCGGCGTCGCCGACGGGGTCACGCTGATACCGGTTGGACCGGCCGACGACCTGCGTCCCCGGGCGCGGGCCGCCCTGAGCCGAATCCAGGATCGGTTGCGAATCTCGGCCGCCTGAGCGGGCGCAGTTCTACGCTGAACCGATGATCGAAGTCCTTTCCGACATGCCTGACGGTGTGACGGGCCTTCGGGTCTCGGGCCGGGTGAGCGGCGAAGACCTCAAGGCGTTCAAGCCTGCGATGGACGACCTGATGAAGCCCGAGGGCGACATCCGGATCGTCGAGGTCATCGACTCCGACTACCAGGGGTTCGGCCCCGGCGGTCTGGTCGAGGATCTCAAACTCGGCCTGGGCACGCTGTTCACCCGTCATGGCGCTTTCAAGCGCGTCGCTGTGGTCAGCGACAAGGAGTGGGTGGTCCACACCATTCACGCGGTGGGCTGGCTGATGCCCGGTGACGTGGCGGTGTTCGGCCTCGACGAGCTCGAGCAGGCCAAGCAGTGGGCGGCCGGCTAGGCCCGCAGCCGTAGCACCGCGGAAACATAGTGCGCCTACCGTGACCCGATGCTGCGACGACGTTCGGCGCTGCTCGATCGGCTGGTGGTCGACCACCCAGGCAGCCCACAACAGGCGATCCTCGACGAATTGAGGCGGGTGATCCTCGACGGCGCCGTCGCGCCCGGGACGCCGATCCCGTTGGCAGAAGTGGCGGATCTGTTCGGGGTGAGTCAGATCCCGGTCCGTGAGTCGCTCAAGACGCTGATCGGAGAGGGGTTGGTCGCGCACCGATCCAACTCCGGGTACACCGTCGCACAGCTCACGGTTCAGGAACTGCGCGAAATGTACATCGTGCGTGAGACTTTGGAGGCAGCGGCGCTGGCGTCCGCGGTGGCCAACGCCACCGACTCCGACCGGGCGGCCATCGTCGCAGCGAACGACGCCCTGCAGCAGGCCATCGACGACGATGATCCGCTGCTCTATCACCGGCAGAGCAGGCAGTTCCACCTTTCGTTGAGCCGACCGTCGCGCATGTTCCGTCTGCTGCACATGCTCGAATCGGCATGGAACATGACCGAACCCGTGCAGTCCATGGTGCACGTCGCGCCGTCGGCGCGGGCCGCCCTGCACGGCGACCACCGGGAAATGGTGCTGGCGTTCCTGGCCGGCGACGTCGAACAGTTGCTCACTGTTGCCGAGTTGCACGCCCAACGGCTCAATTCCGTCATCGCCGCGTTGCCCACCGACACCGGGCTGTTCCTGCCGGCAGATATATCTTCTGCGCAATAGCCGGGTAGTTCACCGGAAATACCGGGGAAACGCACCGTCGATAGCGTCCGGCCATGACCGACATCGACACACCGCAGAGCGTGAAAGACCTGCCGCCCGGCGCCGTCGTCGGCGCGGGTGACATCGTCGAAGCCGCCGGTCACCCGGTTGGCGGCGGACTGATCAAGCCGGGCTACGACCCGCGCCTGACCAACGAGGACCTGGCTCCGCTGCGCAAGCAGCACTGGAGTTCCTACAACATCTTTGCCTTCTGGATGTCCGACGTGCACAGCGTCGGGGGTTACGTGACGGCGGGAAGCCTGTTCGCCCTCGGCCTCGCCAGTTGGCAGGTCCTGATCGCACTGCTCATCGGCATTGTGATCGTCAACATCTTCTGCAACCTGGTGGCCAAGCCCAGCCAGGCCACCGGTGTGCCGTATCCGGTGATCTGCCGCAGCGTCTTCGGGGTGCTCGGTGCGAACATCCCCGCGATCATTCGTGGCCTGATCGCGGTGGCCTGGTACGGCATCCAGACTTATCTGGCCTCTGCCGCGCTGGATGTCGTGCTGCTCAAGCTCTTTCCCGGGCTCGCGCCGTACGCCGACGTCAACCAGCACGGATTCCTGGGGTTGCCGTTCCTCGGCTGGGGCAGCTTCCTGCTGCTGTGGGTCTTGCAGGCCTGCGTGTTCTGGCGTGGCATGGAGTCCATCCGTCGGTTCATCGACTTCTGCGGTCCCGCGGTGTACGTCGTCATGTTCATGCTGTGCGGCTATCTGATCTACAAAGCCGGCTGGGGCGCAATCGATCTCAACCTCGGCGAGGTCAAGTACACAGGCCTGGACGCCGTGCCGGTCATGCTCGGCGCCATCGCCCTGGTGGTGTCCTACTTCTCGGGCCCGATGCTGAACTTCGGTGACTTCGCCCGCTACGGCAAGTCGTTCGCAGCCGTCAAACGCGGCAACTTCCTCGGCTTGCCGGTGAACTTCCTGGTGTTCTCGATCCTGGTGGTCGTCACGGCCTCGCTCACCGTGCCGGTCTTCGGCGAACTGATCACCGACCCGGTCGCGACCGTGGCGAAGATCGACTCCACGTTCGCGATCGTGCTGGGAGCGTTGACCTTCACCATCGCCACCATCGGCATCAACATCGTCGCGAACTTCATCTCACCGGCGTTCGACTTCTCCAACGTCAGCCCGCAGCGCATCAGCTGGCGCGCGGGCGGAATGATCGCCGCCGTCGGTTCGATTCTCATCACGCCGTGGAACCTGTACAACAATCCCGAAGTCATCCATTACACGCTGGAGACACTCGGTGCGTTCATCGGGCCATTGTTCGGAGTGCTGATCGGCCACTACTACCTGATCCACAAGCAGAAGGTGAACATCGACGCGCTGTTCACCCTCGCCGAGGACGGAAGTTATTGGTACAAGAAGGGTTACAACCCGGCAGCGGTGATCGCCACAGCGGTCTCGGCTCTGGTCGCGGTGGTCCCGGTGCTGGCAGTCGGTGTGCCGGGCATGCACACCGCCGCGCAGTACAGCTGGTTCATCGGGTGCGGGCTGGGCCTGGTGATCTATTACGTGCTCGCGACGCGCACCAAGCTCGCGGTCGCACCGTTGCCGTGACCCGGATCTGGGTGATCAATCCCAACACCACCCGAGCCATGACCGACACGATCGAGCAGTGCGCCCGGGCGGTGGCCGGACCCGGTGTGGTCGTCACCGGCATCACCTCCGAGATCGGACCCGAGTCGATCGAGAGTCACTACGACGAGGCGCTGTCGGTTCCGGGCGTCCTGCGGGCGGTGCGGCGAGGTGAACGCGAGGGTGTCGACGGCTACGTGATCGCCTGTTTCGGTGATCCCGGCCTCGACGCCGCACGGGAGGTGGCGGCAGGACCCGTCATCGGTATCGCGGAGGCCGCGATGCAGACGGCCAGCCACCTCGGCAGTGGGTTCAGCATCGTCACCACACTGACGCGAACCATCGGCCAGTCGGCACACCTTGCCGAACGCTATGGCATGCAACGATTTTGCCGCGGTATCCATGCCTGCGAGATACCGGTGCTCGATCTGGACACCGACCCGAACGCGCGCAAGGTCGTCACCGAGGCCTGCCGCGACGCCCTCGAGGCAGACGGGTCCGACGTCGTGGTGCTGGGGTGCGCCGGGATGGCGGACATGTGTGCCGAGATTTCCGCGGAGGTGGGTGCGCCCGTCATCGACGGGGTCACTGCCGCGACGCTGATGGTGCAGTCGCTGGTGACGATGGGTTTGCGCACCTCGAAGCGAGGCGAGTACGCGACACCACCGGACAAGCGCTATCGCAGCGGTGATTCGCCGGCCGGGTGAGCCCTGCGCCAGTGTTGGGCGATCTCGATACGACGGGCGATCCAGACCTGATCGTGGGATTGGATGTGGTCGCAGAACCGTTCGAGCGCAGCCGTGCGCGCCGGACGACCCGCGAGGCGGCAATGCAGTCCGATGGACAGCATCTTCGGGGCACCCGCGCGGCCCTCGGCGTAGAGCACGTCGAACGCGTCGCGCAGATGGACGAAGAACTCATCACCGTTGGAAAAGCCTGCGGCAGAGGCGAACCGCATGTCGTTGGTGTCCAGCGTGTAGGGCACGACGAGATGGTGAAGGCCATGAACTTCCACCCAGTACGGCAGGTCGTCGGCGTAGGAGTCGGAGTCGTAGACGAAGCCGCCGTGTTCGACGACGAGTTCGCGCGTGTGCGGCGAATCACGGCCGGTGTACCAACCCAGCGGTGCTGCGCCGGTGAGTTCCCGCAGGATCTCGACGGCCTGCGCCATGTGCGCTCGCTCGGTGTTCCGGTCGACCGACTGGTAGGACTTCCATCGCAGTCCATGGCAGGCGATCTCATGCCCTAGCTCACCGAAAGCCGCCACAGCCTCGCTATTTCGTTGCATGGCCATCGCCACCGCGAAGACAGTCAGCGGGATACCGCGGCGCTCGAAGAGCCGAAGCAGCCGCCACACTCCCGCGCGTGAGCCGTACTCGTAGAGCGACTCCATGCTCATATGCCGGTCGGGGAACGCCTCGGCCGGCGTCATCTCCGAGAGGAAGGTCTCCGAGGCCGGATCTCCGTCCAGCACACTGTTTTCGGCGCCCTCTTCGTAATTGAGCACGAACTGCACCGCGATCGCGGCGTCGCCCGGCCAGTGTGGATGAGGGGGTGTCCGGCCGTAGCCGACCATGTCCCTCGGGTAGCTCATGGTGCGTCGCCCGAGCCGGCGATCCACCGCTGCTGAATCCGGCGCAACCCCTCCTCGGTGAGCCGTCCGAACAGTCGCAGGCGTGCCATTCCCCCGTCCGGATAGACGTCCAGGCGGGCATCGGTGACCGGCCGCGAGTCGGTTAGAAGGAAGCGGTGTCTGGTATCAGGTTGCAACGCAGTGTTTTCGAGCAATTGGAACCATTCCCCGTCGCCGTCGCGGCCCATCAGCCGGGCCGCCCCGGGGGCGTTGCCGATGAAGTACGACGTGTCCAATTCCACTGAGCCCAGAACACCCTGACCAGCCAGCCGGACCTGCACCCAGTCGTTGCCGTCGTCTCGGCGGCGCGAGGTCTCCCATCCGTCACCCATGGTGCGGGCGGTGCCCGGCAGCAGCAGATTATTGGGAGAGGAATAGAACATGTTGGAACATGCGGTCACTCGGCCGCCGCTCTCCAGTGCGGCGAGGTCCAGCGGGGTGCGGTCGACCAGACGCGGGTCGAGCAGACCTTCGCCGTGCACCCGCAACCGCGCCACACCACCGTCGGGATAGATCGACAGCCGGACATGGGTCCAGCGGCGCGTCGAGAAGACCTCGAACGAGTTGCGGGTATCACCGTTGACGTCGGATCGGTCGACGATGGTGGTCCAGTCGGTTTGGTGCACAAGGTCTTCGACGTTCGGGTAACCCTCGACGCAGGCCGCCTCGACCGAGACCTGCGGTGGATAGTTGCCGGTGAACCACGCGGTGTCGACAACGACGCCGCGCACGAAGGCCGGGGTGGCCAGCCGAACGATAGCGGTGTCGCAGTCGCCGGGCTTCGTGCCGCGCCTGCGCCGGGTCTCCCAGCCGTCGTAGATCTGACCCTTGTGCCCGAAGGTGGCCGGACGGAACTCCGCCGGTCGAGGGTTGATGAGGTTCTCTCGCTCGGCGAACAAGTCGTCGTTGGCCCATACCACGGCTCCGCCTGCCGGCCGGGCCGCCAGATCGGGGAGGGACAGGAAGTGTGACTGCGTCCCAGTGGAGTCCTGCCCGCCGCCGATCACCTTCTGAGCCTAAGTGACCGGCCAGATCGGGGCGCGCCGAGCAGCGGCGGTCGGGTTCGTCTCAGGCTTCGATCTCGCCGGCCACGCGCCGCTCGATCGCCTCCCGAGCGGCGGCGGGTAGCACGATCAGTCCGTCGAGTTCGCGCCGCGCCCTGTCGTAGGCGATGCGCCGTTCCTGTGGGGTGGCGGCGGTGTCCTCGGCGAGGTGCAACAGATGCTGAGCACGGCTCAGGCGCTGCCGATCGTCGACCGAGAAATCAGTGCGGCGTCGGCGGATCGCCTCGGCCTCGGCGACGTCGAAGGCAGCGGCGTACTCGCCGACGGCATCGCGATACTCCAGCTGTCCATCGCGATCGCCGATGACGTCGTCGATGTTCTCGGGCCTTAACAGCTCGGCGCGCTGGCGGGCCTTGTGAAACGACACGGTCAGGGGACTGCGCATATCGGTCATCATCGGGAAGTCGAGCAGCTTGGCGATGTCGGTCTCATAGGAGAACCAACGTTCATCGGTCCGGTTGTGCGCAGCGATGATTCGCTTCAGCTCCCGTCGGTACGCCGCCTCGGTGCCGCGGTTTCTGCCGGCCGCCTCGGCGACGGCGATCTTGGCCTGCTGTTTGATGCGGTAACGCTCCATGCGCCGCTCGGCTCGCCGTTCATTGGCGGCGGCAACGGACCGCACCGCACCGCCGATCACCCCGCCGAGCGGGAAGATCAGCCACCAGAAGTGCCACAGCGAATCCACCGCTTCCAGCATGCCACCGCAGTCGGTGTGCGTGCTCGAAGGTCAGGGCCGGCCGGCGAGCATGCCGTTGACGATGCCGTGCAGCGCGCTGCGCACCTCGGTGCCGGTGCGTTGAGGGTCGTCGGCATGGGCGATGGTCAGCGCCGCGGCGTCGAGCGCCCCGATCAGGATGTGCGCCAGCGGACGCACCGGGGCGGACGCCAGTTCGCCGGAGTCCATTGCGGCTTGCAGCAACTGCTCGGTCATGCCCAGGCTGTAGCGCTCGGCGATATCGCGGAAACCGTTCCAGCCCAGCACATTCGGTGCATCAAGCAGGATCAGTTGACGGATCTCGCGCTCTGAGCTGATGTCGAGCCACGCGTCCACCGCGGCGTGCAGCGTGGCAGCGGGAGTCGGCGGCTCCTGCGCGAGGACCGCCGCGGCCAGCCGGTTCATCACGTCGGCTTCGACCGCTTCGACGACGTCGAGGAACAACGCCGACTTGTCGGCGTACTGGTGGTACATCGCGCCTCTGGTGACGCCGGCACGCTGGGCGATCTCCGGCGTCCCGACCTCGGAATAACCGCGTTCACCCCAGAGCTCGCGCGCGGCCGCGCGCAGCGCGTCCTGGGTGGCCGCGGAGCGCTGCGCCTGCGTGCGTCTGGTCGTCATGTCTTGTATTTCCGTACATCCTGTCGGTATTTTACATGCAGACTGTCTGTTTGTTAGTTGCCATCGAGGGAGATCGTCATGCACACCGTAGAGCTCAGCAGCGGAACCATCCATTACGAAACGGCCGGACCGCCCACCGGCAGACCGCTCGTCTTCATCCACGGGTACGCGATGGGCGGGTCGCTGTGGCGGCCGTTGAGCGCCAGGCTGGCTCGGCACGGCCTGCGCTGCATCATCCCGAACTGGCCGCTCGGCGCCCACCAGACGGCGATGCGGCCGTCGGCCGATATGACCATGCGCGGCGTCGCCGCGATGGTCGCCGAATTCCTCGACGAAGCCGGGCTCGACGACGTCGTCCTGGTCGGAAACGACACCGGGGGAGCCGTCGCCCAGGTGGTCGCCACCGAGTTCCCCGACCGACTCGGCGCGCTGGTGCTCACCAGTTGCGATGCGTTCGAGCACTTCCCGCCACCGATCCTGGCGCCGTTCATCACCGCGGCGAAGGTTCCGCTGCTGTGGCGGATCGCGTTGCAGGGCATGCGTTCTCGTACGGTCCGCCGACGCGCATACGGCGCACTGGCTCACACCAACCTCGACGCGCTGACCGCCGAATGGACCCGCAAGGCCGTCCGCGACCGCGCGATCGCCGAAAATCTGCGCCGATTCACCGGATCGCTCACTCGGCAGACCACACTCGACGCCGCCGCCAAGCTGCCACAATTCACCAAACCGGCGTTGATCGCCTGGTCCGCCGATGATGCGTTCTTTCCGCAAGCCGACGGCCGCAGGCTCGCCGAGGCCCTGCCGGACTCCCGGTTGGAGATCATCCACGGCGCGCGGACGTTCTCGATGCTCGACGAGCCTGATGCCCTGGCCGGTCTTATCGCCGAGTTCGCCACGGCCACAAGCACTGTCGGACGTTAGACGGCGCGCAGCCTGCGGATCCGGTCGGCGACCGCGCGCTCGGACACCGCCGCCGTGGGAGCCAACGCCTCCCAGGCATGCGGGCAGCCGGGATGTACATGCAGTTCGGTGGGCACCCCGGCGGCGGAAAGCCGTGCGGCATAAGCGATGTTCTCGTCGCGAAAGATATCCAGATCGCCGACGTCGAGGTAGGTCGGCGGCAGCCCGGTGAGGACCTGCGCGCGGGCCGGCGCGGCGTAGATCGACACGTCATCGCCGCCGGCGCGCTCGCCCAGCAGCGCGCACCAGCCGGTGATGTTGTCGTTGTAGGTCCACGTCAGCAGCTCCGGTGCCAGCTCAGGATCCGGGGTGGTGGTGCGATCGTCGAGCATCGGATAGATCAGCACCTGCGCGGCCAGCGCCGGGCCGCCGCGGTCACGGGCCAGCAGGCTCACCCCGGCTGCCAGGCCGCCGCCCGCGCTGTCACCGGCCACCGCGATACGGGCCGGGTCGACGCCCAGATCGGCGGCGTGCTCGGCCAGCCAGCACAACGCGGCGTAGCAGTCCTCGACCGGCGTCGGATCCGGAAACTCCGGGGCCACACGGTAATCCACCAGCAGCATCGGGGCGCCGGTGGCTGCGACGTAGCCGCGCATCGCCGTGTCATAGGCCGGAGCGGTTTCGGCCAGGCTGTAGATCATGCCGCCGCCGTGCAGGTAGAGCACGGCACTGCCGGGCAGCCCGGAGCTGGGGAAGTACCACGTCAGATCAAGCTCCGCGCCGTCGGCGGTGGGCAGCGTGTGCCGCGACACCTCGACGCCTTCCACCGGATCGCGCGACGCGCCCAGCGTCTGGAACAACGGGATCGCCCGCTCGCGGCGGGTGGCCACATCGCCGATCACGGGCGGCTCGAGAGCGGCGGCCGCGTCCATCACAGGTTGCAGCAGGGTCAGTACTTCCGGATCCATCGGCAGGGCCACGGTTGCACCCTAGCCCCAGTTGTCGTAGCCGCCCTCGGGGCCGAGCATTCGTTCGAGCCGGCTGCGATTGATCCGGGCCAGCTCGTTGCACACGACCTTGCGTTCGGTTTCGGGGTCGTGGTGCATCCGGTCGCGGACCGCCGCGATCACCGACTTGGCGCATACCTCGCGGGGCAAACCGCCGATGTGCATGACGAAGCCGAAGCCGAAATGCTCGTTGTACTCGGTGACCGCCGCGTTGAGTTCGGCCATCACCTCGGGCGAGGAATCCCACACCGAGCACTGCTCGGCCTGCGACTTGGTGCTGCCCGGGCGACGCCCGACATGCGGGTAGGCCTGGAGGATGTCATCGATCGAGGACTCCGACAGCGAGAACAGCAAGTCGTCGGCCCGGCGGAACAGTTCGGACCGGTCGGCGTACGGGCGGCCCCTGGTCAGGTCCCTCGCGAGGGTGACACTGTTGCAGCACTCGTAGAGCGCATGGACAGCCTTGCTGTCCGGCAGCTCGTTGAAGGCCTCGAGACCGATGCCCTGGTGCATCAACACCAGTTCATGATCGAAAAGCCAAAGGACAACCGGGTTACCGATTGTTACGGCCACGCAAACTTTCTCACCAGGGCGGTCAGCCCTCAGTGACCTTCTTTGGCGAACCGTTCGCGGGAGCGCTCCACCTCGGCCTCGGCCTCGGCCCGTCCGACCCAGTCGGAACCCTTCACGAACTTGCCCGGCTCGAGGTCCTTGTAGTGGGTGAAGAAGTGCTGGATCGAATCGAGCTCGTCCTTGGGCACGTCACCGATGTCCTGGATGTGATCCCAGCGCTTGTCCCCGGCAGGCACGCACAGCACCTTGTCGTCGCCGCCGGCCTCGTCGACCATCTTGAACATGCCGACCGGGCGCACCTCGATCAACACACCGGGGAACACCGACAGCGGCAGCAGTACCAGCGCGTCCAGCGGGTCGCCGTCCTCGCCAAGGGTGTCCTCGATGAAGCCGTAGTCCGCGGGGTAGGCCATCGGGGTGTAGAGGTAGCGGTCGAGGCGGACCCGTCCGGTTTCGTGGTCGACCTCGTACTTGTTGCGCTGACCCTTCGGGATCTCGATGGTGACGTCGAACTCCACCGTGCGACTCCTTATTTCCGCTGACTCGTGCCCGCCCGGGATAATCCCCGAGTCGCTTCACTCCTGCCCGCCGAATCCGGCGACGCGGCCTACCCTAACGCCCGCGCTGGCCTGCACTGCACGGTGGTTCGGCACAATGAGACGAAACAGAAGTCAGGAAAGCCCCAGGAGGATGATGAGCCCGACTCGCGGGTGGCGTGGGGCGCACGTGGTGCTCGCCGTGGCGGTGGTCGTGCTGGTCGCCGCCATCGTGGCGATAGCCGCCGTCCTGACGCACGGCAATGACACCAGCAACGCGCAGGCCCCGCCCGGTCATGCGCTGGTGACGGCCAGCCCCGGCGTGGTCCCGGTGTCCGACAGCGCGCCGGTGCCCACCGCCGCCGGTCTGACCGCCGCGCTGGCATTGCCCGTCGCCGATCCCAATCTGGGCAACGTCAGCGGCCGGGTCACCGACGCAAAGACCGGCACCCAACTCTGGGAACATCGCGCGGATGTGCCGCTGCTGCCGGCGTCGACCAACAAGACGCTCACCACCGGCGCTGCGCTGCTGGCGCTGAACCGCGACGAGCGGGTCACCACCACTGTCGTCGCGGCCGACCAGACCACCCAGCCCGGAGTGGTGGTGCTCGTCGGCGGCGGCGATCCGATCCTGTCGGCCGCCCCGGCCGGCCAGGAGACCTGGTATCGCGGCGCCGCCCGAATCAGCGATCTCGCCGACCAGGTGCGCAAGAGCGGGATCACCGCGACGGCGGTTCAGGTGGACGATTCTCTCTACAGCGGGCCGGATTTCGCACCCGGCTGGGATCCCGCCGACATCGACGGCGGCGACATCGCCCCGATGCAGTCGGTGATGATCGACGCCGGTCGCATCCAGCCGACCACGGTCGATTCGGCCCGGTCTCGCACCCCCGCCCTGGACGCCGGCCGTGCGCTGGCCAGCGCGCTGGGCGTCGACCCGGCCAAGGTCGCGATGGCCCCGGGGCCGCCGACCGGCAGGCAGTTGGCGTCGGTGCAGGGCGCACCGCTGATCGAGCGGCTGCGGCAGATGATGAACGCCTCCGACAATGTGATGGCCGAGTCGATCGCCCGGGAGGTGGCCAAGGCCGGCGGGCGTCCGATGAGCTTCGTCGGGGCGGTCGACGCGATCACCGCCAAACTCTCCGCCGCCGGTGTCGACATGACCGGTGCCACGCTGTTCGACTCCAGCGGGTTGTCGGTGCTGGACCGGCTCACCGCCAAGACACTCGACGAGGTGGTCCAGGCCGCCGCGGGCCCCGACCAGCCGGCGATGCGTCCGCTGCTGGACGTGCTGCCGATCGCCGGCGGCAGCGGAACGTTGTCGGACCGCTTCCTCGGCGGTGACTCCAAGGGGGCGTCGGCGGGCTGGCTGCGGGCCAAGACCGGGTCGCTGACGGCGATCAACTCCCTGGCCGGGGTGGTCACCGACGCCGGCGGCCGGGTGCTGACGTTCGCGTTCATCTCCAACGACGCCGGGCCGATGGGCCGGGTGGCCCTCGACGCACTGGCCAGCGTCCTGCGTACCTGCGGGTGCGGCTCATGAGCTCGCAGGTGACCGTCGGGCGGGCCGTGGACTGGTCCTTCGCCGGGAATGTCGGCGCCTGGCTGGCCCGGCCGGGGCCGGCCGCCACCGACTACACTCGCAGCCAGGCCGTCGACGAATTGTCTGTTGCGGCGCGCAAGGCCGAAGGCCCGGTCCGCGAGGTCACCCGGATGGGCGGCGACGCCCCCGTCGCCGAAGCCCGCATCGTCGACCGCCAGGGCTGGATCCGGGCGGCGTCGGATTCCATGCGGGTGATGACCGGCGGAACCGAGACACCCAGCAATCCGGTCACCGGCCGGGTGACCGGCGCGCAGACCGGCGCCGTGCTGGCGTTCATCTCCTCGGGGATCCTGGGCCAGTACGACCCGTTCGCCGACACCGGCACCGACGACGGCCTACTGCTGCTGGTCTACCCGAACGTGATCGCCGTCGAGCGCCAACTCCGGGTCTCGCCGGCCGACTTCCGGCTGTGGGTGTGCCTGCACGAGGTCACCCACCGGGTGCAGTTCTCCGCCAATCCCTGGCTGGCACAACACATGTCGCAGGCGCTCGGGGTGCTGACCTCCGATGCTGCCGACGATGTGGTGCAGGTGGTGGGACGGCTGGCGGAGTTCGCAAAGAAGCGTCGCTCCGGCGATCTCGGCCCCAATGACGCGGGCATCCTCGGGTTCATGCGCGCCGTGCAGTCCGAGCCACAGCAGGTGGCGCTCGATCAACTGCTGGTCCTCGGCACGCTGCTCGAAGGTCACGCCGACCATGTCATGGATGCGGTCGGTCCGGCCGTCGTGCCGTCGGTGCAGACCATCCGCAACCGGTTCGATCAACGCCGGCAACGCAAACAGCCGCCGCTGCAGCGGCTGCTGCGGGCGTTGCTCGGGGTGGACGCCAAACTCAGTCAGTACACCCGCGGCAAGGCGTTCGTCGACCACGTCGTGGACCGGGTCGGGATGGACCGGTTCAACACGGTGTGGACAAGTGCGGACACCCTGCCGCTGCCCGACGAGATCGAAGATCCGCAGCGGTGGATCGACCGGGTGCTGTAGCCGCGCTGCGGGCCGGCGTGGCCGGCTTCGCGACCGAGCACCTGCCCGGCGCGACGTCGTGGTGCGTCGCGCTGTCCGGTGGACCGGACTCCCTGGCGCTGACGGCGGCGGCCGCCGCGGCGCTGCCGACCACCGCCCTGATCGTCGACCACGGTCTGCAGCCCGGCTCCGAGCAGATTGCCGAGACCGCACGCAGGCAGGCGCACGACCTCGGCTGCGTTGACGCCCGGGTGCTGCGGGTGCAGGTCGGCGCCGACGGCGGTCCGGAGGCCGCCGCGCGCGCCGCGCGCTATACCGCGCTGGACGTCGCGCGCGCCGATGCGCCGGTACTGCTGGCGCACACCCTCGACGACCAGGCCGAGACCGTGCTGCTGGGACTGGGCCGCGGCTCGGGGGCGCGGTCGATCGCCGGCATGCGGGCCTGCGACCCGCCTTGGTACCGGCCGCTGCTGGGGGTACGCCGTGCCGTCACCCATGCCGCGTGTGCCGAACTCGGGTTCACCCCGTGGGACGACCCGCATAATCACGACGCCCGTTTCACCCGGGTTCGGCTGCGCACCGAGGTGCTGCCGCTGCTCGAAGACGTGCTCGGCGGTGGTGTTGCCGAGGCGCTGGCCCGCACCGCAGCCGCGCTTCGGGAGGACACCGACGCCCTGGATGACCTCGCGGATGCCGCCCTCGGCGACACCGGCGACACCGTGGCGGTCACCGCGCTGGTCGCGCTGCCCACCGCGGTGCGGCGCCGGGTGATCCGCGGCTGGCTGCTGGGCGGCGGCGCGACGAACCTCACTGACAAGCAGATCCGCGCGGTGGACGCCCTGGTCACCGCCTGGCACGGGCAGGGCGGAGTGGCGGTCGGCTCGGTGCTTCGGCAGCAAAGATTGTTCGCCGCCCGCCGCGACGGCAGGCTGATGATGTACACGCAACCGGTGTGAGATTGGTCGTCAGGCCTTGCTCGTGGCACAGTGTGGACGTGTCGGCGCACGAGCTGTACCCCGGGGACATCAAATCGGTCTTGTTGTCACAAGAGCAGATTCACACCCGGACCGCTGAGCTGGCGGCATCGCTCGGCCGCGACTACGCCGACTCGCTGAACGGTCAGGACCTGCTGCTGCTCACCGTGCTCAAGGGTGCGGTGATGTTCGTCACCGACCTCGCCCGCGCGATCCCGCTGCCCACGCAGCTGGAATTCATGGCGGTCAGCTCGTACGGATCGTCGACCTCGTCGTCGGGAGTGGTCCGGATCCTCAAGGATCTCGACCGCGACATCCACGACCGCGACGTGCTGATCGTCGAGGACATCGTGGATTCCGGGCTGACGCTGTCGTGGCTGCTGCGCAACCTGGCCACCCGCCATCCCAAATCGCTGCGAGTGTGCACGTTGCTGCGCAAGCCGGACGCGGTGCGCGCCGACGTCGACATCGAATACGTCGGCTTCGACATCCCCAACGAGTTCGTGGTCGGCTACGGCCTGGACTACGCCGAGCGCTACCGCGACCTGCCGTTCATCGGCACGCTTGAGCCGAAGGTGTATCAGGGCTAGCCCATGCGGGCCTCGTACGATCTGCTGCGTCATCTGTGCCGGGCCCGCGATCACGCCGACCGGCATTACGACCAGCCGCTCGATCTCGAACAGCTCGCCGCGGTCGCGGGCATCAGTAAGTACCACTTTCAGCGGTTGTTCACCGCGACCTACGGCATGTCGCCGGCCGAGCATCTGTCCCGCCGCCGGGTCGAGCGTGCCCAGGATCTGCTGCGCGCCACCAATCTGACCGTCACCGAGGTGTGTATGACGGTCGGCTTCACCAGCCTCGGCTCGTTCTCGGCGAGGTTTCGCGACCTGGTCGGTGTTAGCCCCACCGAATTCCGCCGCCGGTACGCCGACGGCGCGCCGCGGATCCCGGGCTGCTACCTGTTCATGGCCGGTCTCGCCGAACGGTACCCACCGGCGGGAACCGCAATCGGGGAGAAGCCCGGCGACTGAACCCCCGCTTAGCGTGGGTCCATGATCACGAACATCTCCCTGGTATCCGTCTTCGTGCGCGACATCGACGAATCGCTCGCCTTCTACACCGACATCCTCGGCTTCGAAGCCAAGGAGGATCTGCAACTCGGTCCCGACTTCCGTTGGTGCACAGTGATTCATCCGAATCAGCCTGAGCTGCAGGTGCATCTGACCACGCCGAGCAAGCCGCTGTCCGATGACCTGATCGCGGCCTTCCAACGGGCCCAGGCCGCCGGTGGTCTGCCGGGCCTCGGGCTGGCCGTCGACGACTGCCGCGCGACCCACGAACACTTGAAGGCCAAGGGCGTCGAGTTCATCCAGGAACCCGAGGAACGGCCGTACGGGGTCGAAGCCTTGATGCGAGACAACTCGGGCAACTGGATGGTGCTGGTCGAGGCCCGGCCGTACACGCGAGAAGACTTCGACGGGTTCGCCGAGGCAAAGGCGGAATCGTAGTCAGAGATCGTCGACGGCAATTATGCCGTCCTGGATGGCGCGGGCCACCAGTGCGGACTTCGTTTGAGCCTGCCTGCCGACGGCCGCGTATTTGGCCCGTACGCGTTGCAGGTGGGTACGTACCGTCGAGGGCGAGATGAACAGCCGCTGGGCGACGAGGTCTTTACTTTCCGTCTGGAACCATGCGATCAACACCTCCATTTCGCGTGACGTCAGGTTGGGCCGCCCCGCATCTTGGTTTTCGAACATCGCTGCAGCCATGCGCGGACCGACGTAGGGCTCGTCGGCGTGGGCCGCCGCGATCGCGTCGATGAGGTGTTGCTTGTTCTCCGACTTGGCGATGTAACTCAGTGCTCCTATCTCCAGACAGCGAAGTATCACTTCGTTGGCGGATTGGTAGGAGTAGACGACGACGCGGTAGCCGCGCTCGATCACGCGCGACAAGCCGGCAAAATCGATTCTGCGGCCGTCCTGTTCGAGATCGAACACAACGACATCGACCTCAGAGCCGACATCGGACAGGAATTGTTCAGTCGAGAAGAATGCCGCGACGAAGGTAGCCGCAGGCTCAGCGTCTCTGCACCAAATGCGTACGGCGTCATGAATGGCGTCGTGATCGTCTATGACAACGACCCTGAGAGGACTGTGATCAGGCACTGACATCCTGATCCGATGCCATGTTGCCCGCCGGCGTTGAGAACGTGACCCATGTCGACGTGTCGGTCGAAACGACCTGGGCGCTGTCGTCAGCCCAAAGCTGTTCGGGGTGTTGATCAGTCACGTCGACGAGTACGCTCACGGCGACCCCGCCGGTATCTGCGCGGGTGAGCACGATCCGGGCGTGAGAGTCGGCGATATCCAGGACATCGGTGACGCGCCCCATCAACGATGTGACGGCATCCTCGGTGAGCCCTGGCAGGTCGTCGTCGACGTGCAGGGTCACCTCTAGTCCGCGGTCCTGGGCGGGCCCGATTGCATGCTGAAGTTGCTGTAGCAGTTGCCCGTTCGTTGAGGTTGCCACGTCGAACAGTGCCCGTAGCCGTTGCGATTCGATTCGCGCCTGCCGTCTCAAGGCAGGGGTGACCGGCTGGCCTTCGCTCAACGCGGTCAGAAGAGGAGTGAGCCGATCGACGAGGGCGGCATAGCGGTCCAGGTACTCGCGTTGAAGAGCCTGTGCAACGTGCTCGCGGCCGACCACTTGCAGGCGTGCCCGGTTCTCGCGGCTCGCTTCGGTCGCCGCGCTACGGGCCAGGCTGCTGAACATCGCCACCCCGAGTTGCGGGATCAAGCAGGCGGCGATCGTGGCGGCCAGAAATATCGACCAGTCAGGACTACGGGACAGCGCTACCGCCGCCGGCGCCGTCCACAGAGCTATCAGGACCGTTGCGGCTCGACCCGACGACCAGCTCAAAGTATGTGGGAGAAGGCAGAACCCGATCGTCAGCTGTGACCAGTTCGCGTCGGTACTCAGCTCAGCGGCTGACAGCCCCGCTTGCTGCATCAGTGCGATGGCACCAAGACAGGTTGCAGCCGTTGGTGCTGTCCACCGCCACTCTGAGAATCGACCCGGCAGTCCAGCGAGCGCGCATAGCCCCGCTAGTGCTGCCAACGCGTATTGCACCGGACGGTGGGTGGACGCCGGAGAAGCCCACATAACAGCAGCAACCAGGTTCGTGATTGCCAGGACGACCAACGCGATCCGGTACCCGGCGCTCAGCTGCTCTATGGTGCGATCGACGTCGAGATTCTGTCTTGATCTCGCAGTTGTCCAACGTATCTCGACGACCGTCCCGCCAGGTCCGGTTGTGAGGGTGGCGGATCCACCGGCGCGCTTCATCCGTCCGACGATCGACTCGGTGACGCCATTGCCCATTTTCGTGTCCGGCGAGAATCCCGAGCCGTTGTCGCAGACCACCACATGCTCGCGTCCGACGTCGATCGTGATCGCGTCGGCGCAGGCATGCCGTTGGGCATTGGTCATCGCTTCGGACGCGGCGGCACAGATCGCGGTTGCAAGCTCTCCTGGAAGCCATAGTTCGCTGCGCCCCGTGATGGAGACGGGAACCCCGATCCGGCAGGTCGCCTCCTCGAGCAGAGCAACAGTGTCCATCAAGCGGTCGGTGTCCATGGCGGGCGCCGAGCGTAGAATCTGCAAGTCTCGCCGGGCTTGTGCTGCAAGTCTTTCGGAGGTGACAGTCGCTCCCTGGCCAACCAGTAGCAGCGTCGCTGCCGCGGTGTCGTGCAAGACGGCCAACTGTTCAGCGACAAAATTTCGCCGCGCCTCACTGACCTGATTCGCCAACTCGGCAGCAAGATGATCGCTGTGTGACTGGTCGACGGCCGCCGCAACGCGCAGCACCACAGCGCGCAGCACGACTGCGATGATCCAGCCGAACGCTATCCGGTAGAGGTCGTCGATCTTCTCGGTCCGCTCCCAGCCGATGAGCTGGGCCGCGCCCCAGCCATAACTGAGGAGTGTCACGGCGAGCATCGCCACTGCCGATCGCGTCGACACTTGCGCGGCCAAGGTGACGACCGAGACGGTGACGATGACTAGCGGCGCCGCGTGCGAAAGTCCGCATGTGCCCGCGTGCTCCAGGATCGACAGAAGTGCGGCTGTCAGGATCGCCCAGCCGAAGTCGACGGTGAGAGCGGCTCGTGTCGGCGCATTCCGCACAATCCGAAACGACGACCATCCCGCCAGGGCCGCCATGAAGACTAGATCGGCGACGCTGTCGGAAGCCGGGTCAAACAGCGTCGCTGCTGATATCACGAGAATGGCGCCGGCTCGCACGACGGTGAGAAACCTGGCGATCAACCACAGGTGCCGCTCAGAGAACGCACTCGGTGAGTTTTCTGCCTGTATCAACTTTTGGCGCCCCCGCCGCGCAGCCGTCGAATACCCTCGGTCGGCTCGATGTGCGCCGCCGGTGCGGATCATATAAGCCGTATCGTCAGCCGGGTGACGAACTTTGTCAAATTGACCTGTGTGTCAGGAAAATCAGACGTTCGTACGACGAGTCGCCCACGCCATATCTCGGGGGCGACGGCCACCGTTAGTGGAAGACCCCTCCCGACACATAAACCGTGCTGTTGTCCAGGGTCGCTTCGGCAACGTAGCGGCGGACTCCCGAGGTGCTGATGTACGAGAGCCAGTAGTAACCGTTGCCGATTACCCAACTGTCATAATTGAACGTCCAGCCAACGGGGTAGTAAGCAATAATGGGTCCATTCGTACTGGGATCGTTTCGAACGTTCACTTGGACCTTGACTGTCGCTGTGCCATTTCTTGTTCCACTTGTGGCCGGAGTCGTGGGCACAGTAACTGTGGTCGTTGTCTGTTCCACGATGTGACGTCCGTCGACCCAGGTCGACCAGCCAAGGTATCTGACATTTTGACTTCCGAACCACGACGTGACTTGGCCGATATTTCTATAAATTGCGCGAGCTCCTGTTTGGGTCTCAGAGTCGCGTATCTCGATGTATCCGCCGCCGTGATTAAATGCCCACGCCACGTGGCCCTGGCCAGCGTATTGGCCGCTGCCGATAGAGAAGAAGAGCGGTACCCAGACGCCGACTGGTGGATCACCTTGCGTGATGTTGCCGTTGGCGTATTCGCGGTTGTATGACAATTGCGCTGTTGCGCTCCGACTCGGCGCGCCGATGGTGTCATCAACAAATTTCAGACACCAGCCCCGGATTGCCGAGACCGAGAAGTTCGGTGTGGCTAATTGCCGCCAGGTGACGACGGTCGTAGTGGTAGTCGTCTGATTGACGGTGATATTGGTGGTGGCCGTCGCGCTGAGGCCGTTGCCGTCAGTCACGGTGTAGGTGAACGAATCGCCGCCGCTGAAGCCAGGGCTCGGGTTATAGGCGAATGTTCCGTCGGCGTTGAGTGTGAGGCTGCCGTGGCCGGTGCCAGAGACGAGGCCGACGGTGGGCGTTTCGCCGTCCGGGTCGTAGTCGTTGTTGCGCACGTTGCCGGTGAGTTGGTGGTCTTGGTCGACGCCGTAGTTCTCGCCGATGGCGACCGGTGCGTCGTTGACCGGGTTGACGGTGACCGAGATGGTGGCCGTGGTAGTGCCGCCGTTGCCGTCGGAGACGGTGTAGGTGAAGCTATCCGCCCCGTTGTAGTTGGCGGTCGGTGTATAGGTGAGGGTGCCGTCGTCCCCGACGCTGACCGTGCCGTGCGCGCCGTTGGTGGTTCCGCTGACGCTGAGTGGGTCGCTCTCAACGTCGGTTGCCTTGTCCACCACCGCGATTACGGTTGAGTTGTCCTCGTCCAGAGTGACCTCGCCGTCGGGCACGACCGGCGCATCGTTGACGGGGTTGACGGTGATGGTGACGGTTCCGGTGCTGGTTCTGACGCCGTCGCTGACGGTGTAGGTGAAGCCGTCGGCGCCGTTGTAGTTCGCGGTGGGGGTGTAGGTGAAGGAGCCGTCGGCGTTGAGGGTGAGCTCGCCGTGGTTGGGTCCGGCGCCGAGCGCGGCGGTTAGTGGGTCGTTGTCGGCGTCGGTGTCGTTGGTCAACACGTTGTTGCTCAGGGGGTGTCTTCGTTGGTGGAGAGGTTGTCGGTGACCGCGACGGGTGCGTCGTTGACCGGAGTGACGGTCAATGACACTGTGGCGGTGGCGTTTCCGCCGTGTCCGTCGGTGACGGTGTAGGTGAAGCTATCCGCCCCGTTGTAGTCGGCTGTCGGGGTGTAGGTCAACGCGTTGTTTTGACCGATGCTGACGGTGCCGTGGCTTGGGGAGGTGGTGTCGCTGACGGACAGTGGGTCGTTGTCGGCGTCGGTGTCGTTGCCCAGCACCGCGATCACGGTGGGGGTGTCCTCGGCGAGGGTCGCGGTGTCGTCGGCGGTCACGGGTGCATCGTTGACCGCAGCCACGGTGATGGTCACGGTGCCGATCTTGCTTTTCACTCCGTCGCTGACCGCGTAGGTGAATCCGTCCGTGCCGTTGTAGTCGGCGGTGGGGGTGTAGGTGAAGGTGCCGTCGCCGTTGAGGGTGATGGTGCCGTGACTGGGCCCGGCGTTGAGGGCGGCCGCCAGCGGGTCGCCCTCGGCGTCGGTGTCGTTGGTCAAGACGTTGTTGCTCAGGGGTGTGTCTTCGTTGGTCGTGAAGCTGTCAACCCCCGCCACGGGTGCGTCGTTGACCGGGGTGATGCTCAGGGCAACCGTGGCCACCACGGTGCCGCCGTGTCCATCGCTGACGGTGTAGACGAAGCTATCGAGTCCGTTGTAATCGGCTGCCGGGGTGTAGGTAACCGTCTTGTTCTGGCCGATGCTGACGGTTCCGTGGCCGGGTGTGCTGGCATTGAGGATGCTCAACGGGTCGTTGTCGGCGTCGGTGTCGTTGCCGAGCACGGCGATCACCGTCGGGGTGTCCTCGCTGAGAGTCACGGTGTCGTCGGTCGCAGCCGGCTCATCGTTGACCGCAGCCACGGTGATGCTCACAGTGCCGGTCTTGCTGTTGGCGCCGTCGCTGACTGTGTAGGTGAAGCCGTCAGCGCCGTTGTAGTTCGCGGCCGGGGTGTAGGTGAAGGTGCCATCAGCGTTGAGGGTGACCGCGCCGTGGGCGGCTTGCTTTTTCAGTGCGGCGGTCAGAACGTCGCCGTCAGCATCGGTGTCGTTACTTAGTACGTTGCCGGCCAACGAGGTGTCTTCCTCGGTGCCGAAGGTGTCGTCCACCGGGGTCGGAGCATGGCCCACGACGGGGTCCACCACGAGTGTCTGGTGGATCATCGCCGCGAGCGGACCCCCGACGACCGGGATCATTCCGACGAGATCGACGGTCATATCGTTGATCTCGTCACTCATGTCAGCGGTGTCGCCGCGCAGGGCCGCGCGGGCGAAGTCGACGAAATCCGCCACAAAGTTGAATGCGTTGAACGCCGTTCCCAGCACCGGAACCCAGCCGAGAGACTTGTTGAGCTCGGCCTGGGACCGTTCCCGGGCCGCTTCTGCGTCGGACGCTGCGTCATTGGCTGAGTGGGCTGCAGTCGCTGAATTGTCGACGGCTTCTTCGGTTTCTTCGGTGCTGAGCGCGCCGGCGCTGGTCGACCCGGTGGGCGTGTGTCGGCTGTTCGACAAGAGTTCGACTTCTCGAGCCGCGCCGGAGAGCGTGGCAAAGAGCGGTCCCAACGGGATTGTTGGCGATGGCAGGTCAGTTGGCAACTGCCCCAGACCAATTGAGTTGAACCCGGCGCTGACGACATTGCCGAAACCATCTGGTGAGACGGTTCGACGAACAGTTGTCGAGCCGCTGACGTCGGGGGTCGTCGCCATCGAAGTGGGCAACTCCGATGCACTCAGCAGTGCTGTCGGCGCGGCGGCTTGGGGCAAGCTCAGATTGCTCCGACGAGGCGGCGTCAGCACGGAGGGCACAGTTGTCGAGCTTGCCGTCTTAGTGCCGGCCGATCCGTCGGTCGGGCTCAAGCCGTGATCCGGCTTCGCTGCCTTGGATCCGGTGTCGCGTCGGGGCGCCGCGGTGCCCGGACTCTTTCGTTTGCTTTGGGCCCCGTGCGTGTCGTTCGCGTCACTGCTGACGTGAGTGCCGGCGTGCGAGGTGTCATCGGGTGCTGCCGTAGCGGTCCCGTGCCCAACGGTGACGGCTGCGCCCAAGCCAACGCTGACGGCGCCGATGCGCAGCCACCGTGTCGCAACAGCATCGTCGGACCGAAGTTTGCGGTGCTTTCCCTTGCGCGCGGACTTTTTCGGACTAGTAGCAGCCACGGCGGTTCCTTCGCGCTTTCGCATCGACGCCGCGAGATCAAAAGTAGAGCGTTCGCTAGGCCATTGACCACCAGCGCGGCCGTTCTAATTCGATCCGCATCCAAGGGGTTTCTGGATGCTGGCAACGATGCTTGCCCCCGCGCACAAAGTAACAACGCGATAACAGAAGCGATGTCGGTCGAACGGGTGATTCTTCGCCACGCCTCGTTATCAGTGCGGAAGTGCGAGGACTTCAGCCGTGCTAGCTGAGCTCCCAGACCGCGGTCACCGAGAAACTCACGGTCTGCTGACCGGGCGCCAGCGGAACCGAACTGGCCATCGCGCCGCGGGGTGCGGGCATCGGAACCGGGGGAGTCGGGGTGCCACCGGGTGCCTCGGAGATCGAGATGATCTTGCCCAGCGACAGTCCGGACAGGTCGGCATACTGCTGCGCCCGCTGCTTGGCGTCGTTGAACGCCCGGGCCCTGGCGTCGCCGACCAGCTTGGCGTCGTCCTCGATGGAATAGCTCACCGAGTTGATCCGGGTGGCGTCTCCGCCGGCGCTGACGATATTGGCCAGCACCTGCGAGGCGGTGTCCAGCTTGCGGATCTTGATCTGGATCGAGTTGCTCGCCCGGTAGCCGGTGATCACCGAGTTGTCGCCGTACTGCGGCTGCAGACTGACTCCGGTGGTGCTGATGTCCTTGGCGTCGACGCCGCTGGCGTTGAGCGCGTTGAGTACCGCGTTCTGGCGATCGTTGGCCTGATTCATCGCCGTGGTGACATCGGCGGCGGCGGCTTCGACGCTCACGTCGGCGGTCAGGGTGTCCGGCACGCCCTTCACATCGCCGGAGCCGACAACGGTGACCTGCCGCGGATTGGCAGGAACCGCGGGCGCCGAGTCGCAGCCGGTCAGGACGGCGGCGGCCGTAGCCACCGAGGCCAGCGCAACAACGACACGACGTCCGGCGATGGGCATAGGAGACACCGTAGCGTGGCGCACTAGGTTTCTGGGATGGCCAAGCTGCAGCTCACTCACCTCGGCGGCCCCACCACGCTGATCGAGCTCGACGGCTGGCGGATCCTGACCGACCCGACCTTCGACTCACCGGGCCGCCGGTACACGTTCGGCTGGGGCACGTCCTCGCGCAAGGTCGCGGGTCCGGCCCGGCCGCGCGACGTCGTCGCACCCGTCGACGTGGTGTTGCTCAGCCACGATCAGCACGCCGACAACCTGGACGACTCCGGCCGTGCCCTGCTCTCCCAAGCCGGCTCTGTGGTCACCACCGTGCCCGCCGCGCGGCGGCTGGCCGCGCCGAATGTCCGCGGCCTGGCGGACTGGGAGTCGACGACGCTGACGGCTGAGGGCCGGCCGCCGCTGACCGTGACCGCCACCCCGGCCCGGCACGGCCCCAAGTTCAGCGGCCCGATCGCGGGGAAGGTCAACGGGTTCGCGCTGCACCGCAGCGGCGTGGACACCGCCGCGCTGTGGATGTCGGGGGACACCGTGCTCTACGAGGGTCTGCGTGAGGTTGCTCGGCGGATACCGGTCGACGTGGCGCTGCTGCATCTGGGCGGGGTGCGGTTCGGGTTCACCGGGCCGGTGCGCTTCACCATGACCGCCCGCGAGGGCCTCGAGTTGGCCCAACTGATGCGGCCACGGGTGGTGGTGCCCGTGCACTACGAGGGCTGGACGCACTTCCGCGAGCCGGAAGATGTTGCACGCCAGGCACTGTTGGGCCTGGGAGGTGTGCATTGGCTCACGCCGGGTGAGCCGACTGAGGTCTAGGTCTTCTCGCCGGCGTGCTCGCCGATGGCCTTCATGATCGCCTCGCCGGCGCGGCCGAAGAGATCGTTGCGTTTACGCTGCGCCCAGTCGTGCGATGCCCGCGGGGCCTGAAGCTGTCCCTTGAAGTGCGGCATGACTTTTCGCGCGAATAATTCATACGAGTGATAGGTGGCCTGGGGGTCGGCCCAGTCGTGGCCGAGCATCAGGAACGTGCCGAAGCCGCCCGAGCGGTCCAGCAGGTCGGTGATGTAGGCGATGGCGTCGTCGGGTGTGCCGATACAGCAGTTGCCCCCGGCGGCATAGTCGGCGACGAACTGCCGCGGGGACTGCTCTGCGGCCTCGACGTCGTTGGACAGCGGCACGAACCCGGCGGCACCGAAATAGTTTGCGAAATCCTGCAATCCGTAAGTGCAGTCCTCGATCGCCTGCTCCCGGGTGTCGGCCAGGTGCATGATCCCCAGTACCCGCCACGTCGAGCGATCGGGCTCGGGCCGGCCGGCCTTGGCGGCCTGATCGACGACGACGCCCCAGGCGTCCTCCAGTGCCGCATATCCGCCGGGTACCGACATCGACAACGACAGCAGCGAGGTGCCCAGCTGTCCGGCCAGCCGTGGACCCGACGGGGAAACCATTGCCGCCGTGGAGATTTCCGGGTACGGCCAGGTGTAGGGCCGGATGTGCAGCTGCGCGTCGCGCAGGGTGAACCAGTCCGAATGCCGGTCGACCCGCTCGTCGGGTCCGGCGCGGAACAGCGCCAGGATCGCATCGAGTGACTCCTGCATCATCCGCCGCTGCTCCACCGGATCGATGCCCATCATGTACGCGTCCGACGGCAGCGCGCCGGGCCCGGTGCCGAAGATCACCCGGCCCCGCGTCAGGTGATCGAGCAGCACCCAGCGGTCGGCCACCATCAGCGGGTGGTGATACGGCAGCGACACCACGCCGGTACCCAGCCGGATGTGCTTGGTGCGCTCGGCGGCCGCGGCGATGAACACCTCAGGGCAGGCGATCAATTCGTAGCCGCCGGAGTGGTGTTCGCCGAACCACGCCTCGTCGAATCCGAGGCGATCCAGGGCGACCGTCCGCTCCAGGTCGTATTCCAGTGCGACGGTTGGGGATTGACCTACCGGATGAAACGGCGTGATGAACACCCCGAAGTTCAACGGCTTTTGCGTCACGACGACTCCACTTCGCGTAGGAATTCCAACAGGATTCGGTTCACGTCCTCGGGGCGCTCCTGCTGCACCCAGTGCCCGGCGCCGTCGATCCACCGCTCGGTGTACGGCCCGGCCACCACCTCGCGGGCGCGGGCCGGATTCATCGTCGGCGCGATCGGGTCTGCGGTGCCGCCGACGAACAGCGCGGGCACGGTGATGCGCGCGTCGGCGAGCTGGGGCGTCGACTCCCAGTTGCGGTCGTAGTTGCGGTACCAGTTCAGCGCACCGGTGAATCCGGTCCTGCCGAACTCGGCGACGTAGTGGTCGAACTCGTCGTCGCCGATCCACCCGGGCGGCGCCGACGGGGAGAGGTCGGCGAACATTTCGCGCATGGTGTCCGCCACGTCGGCGGCCATCTCGGCGTCGGCCGTGCCCGGCTCCTGGAAGCGCAACATATAGAAGTCCTCGCCGAACTTCTCCCGCCACCGCTCGGTGGGCCGGCTCCGCGCCCGCGGGATCGGCGGCACGCTCAACCCGGCGACCGCCCGGACCCGATCCGGATGCAGCAGCGCGGTGTGCCACACCACCATCGCGCCCCAGTCGTGACCGATGAACACCGCCTGCGCCGCGCCTCCGCCAACTTCGGAGTCCAGCAGTGCCACCAGGTCGCCGGTGAGGTGGTGGATGTCGTAGGCCTCGACCGCTTCGGGTGCCGACGATCCGCCGTAGCCGCGCTGGTCGGGTGCCAGCACGTGGTAGCCGGCGTCGGCGAGGACGGGAATCTGGTGTCGCCACGAGTACGCCAGCTCCGGGAAGCCGTGCGCCAACACCACCACGGGCGCACCCCGGTCACCGGCTTCGAGCACCCGCAACCGGACCTCGGCGACGTCGACTAACCGTTCGGTCGAAGCGAGCACCGTGCCAGCCAAGCACAGCTTCGGGCAGCCCGGAAGTGGCGGTTCGGCGCACAGCGAACAGCTACCAAAGGCTGACGGAAACCCTGTGGGCACTTGCCCACGTTGTCCTAGCGGTAGCCTGAACTATCCCAGCTGCGCATATCGGAAGGACCGGGCCGTAACGGCCGATGCTTGATGAACCGCAAAAACGTGATCCGCACACTCACGGTGATTGCCGTCGTGCTGCTGCTCGGCTGGTCGTTCTTCTACTTCAGTGATGACACCCGGGGTTACAAACCGGTCGACACGTCGGTGGCGATGTCGCAGATCACCGGGGACAACGTCAAGAGCGCGCAGATCGACGACCGAGAGCAACAGCTTCGCCTCGAGCTGAAGAACGGCAACGGCGACACCGAGAATTCCAACAAGGTGATCACCAAGTACCCGACCGGGTACGCGGTCGACTTGTTCAACGCGCTGAGCGCCAAGAGCATCAAGACCAATACCACCGTGAACCAGGGCAGCATCCTGGGCTCACTGCTGGTCTACATGCTGCCGCTGCTTCTGCTGGTCGGCCTGTTCGTGCTGTTCTCCCGCATGCAGACCGGCGGCCGGATGGGCTTCGGGTTCGGTAAGTCCAAGGCCAAGCAGCTCGGCAAAGACATGCCGAAGACGACGTTCGCCGACGTCGCCGGCGTCGACGAGGCGGTCGAAGAGCTGTACGAGATCAAAGACTTCCTGCAGAATCCGTCGCGCTATGAAGCGCTGGGCGCGAAGATCCCCAAAGGCGTGCTGCTTTACGGTCCGCCCGGAACCGGCAAGACGCTGCTGGCCAGGGCCGTAGCAGGCGAAGCCGGGGTGCCGTTCTTCACGATTTCCGGTTCGGACTTCGTCGAGATGTTCGTCGGCGTCGGCGCCTCCCGGGTGCGCGACATGTTTGAGCAGGCCAAGCAGAACAGCCCCTGCATCATCTTCGTCGACGAGATCGACGCGGTCGGCCGCCAGCGCGGTGCCGGCATGGGTGGCGGTCATGACGAACGTGAGCAGACGCTGAACCAGTTGCTCGTCGAGATGGACGGCTTCGGCGATCGCCAGGGCGTCATCCTGATCGCGGCCACCAACCGGCCCGACATCCTCGACCCAGCGCTGCTGCGTCCCGGCCGCTTCGACCGCCAGATCCCGGTCACCAGCCCCGACCTCGCCGGCCGCAAGGCCGTGCTGCGGGTCCACTCGCAGGGCAAGCCGATGGCTCCCGACGCCGACCTCGACGGCCTGGCCAAGCGCACGGTCGGTATGTCCGGCGCCGACCTGGCCAACGTCATCAACGAGGCCGCGCTGCTGACCGCCCGCGAGAACGGCACCATCATCACCGCGGCCGCGCTCGAGGAAGCCGTCGACCGGGTGATCGGCGGCCCGCGCCGCAAGGGTCGCGTGATCAGCGAGCTGGAGAAGAAGATCACCGCCTACCACGAGGGTGGCCACACCCTGGCGGCCTGGGCGATGCCCGACATCGAGCCGATCTACAAGGTGACGATCCTGGCCCGCGGCCGTACCGGCGGCCATGCCGTGTCGGTGCCCGAGGACGACAAGGGTTTGATGACCCGCTCGGAGATGATCGCCCGGCTGGTGTTCGCGATGGGCGGTCGCGCGGCCGAGGAACTGGTGTTCCGCGAGCCGACCACCGGCGCGGTGTCCGACATCGATCAGGCCACCAAGATCGCCCGCGCGATGGTCACCGAGTACGGCATGAGCGCCAAGCTCGGCGCCGTCAAGTACGGCACCGAGCACGGCGATCCGTTCCTGGGCCGCACAATGGGCACCCAGTCGGACTACAGCCACGAGGTCGCCCGCGACATCGACGACGAGGTCCGCAAGCTGATCGAGGCCGCGCACACCGAGGCGTGGGCGATCCTCACCGAATACCGCGACGTACTCGACACCCTTGCCGGTGAGCTCCTGGAGAAGGAAACGCTGCACCGCAAGGAGCTGGAAGCGATCTTCGGCGACGTGAAGAAGCGGCCACGCCTGACGGTGTTCGACGACTTCGGCGGACGCATCCCGTCCGACAAGCCGCCGATCAAGACTCCGGGTGAGCTGGCCATCGAACGCGGCGAGCCGTGGCCCAAGCCGATGCCGGAGCCGGCCTTCAAGAAGGCGATCGCGCAGGCCAGTGCGCAGGCGCAGGCCCAGCAACCGCGCGGCGGGAACGGCAACGGCGCGCACGCCGGACAGCAGGCACAACCGGGCTCGACGCAGCCCGACTACGGCGCACCGGCCGGCTGGCATGCCCCCGGCTGGCCGCCCCAGGGCGGTCCGCAGCAGGGCCAGCAGGGCCAGCCGCACGGTCAGCAGGGCGGATATTGGTACCCGCCGCAGCCCGGCTGGGGCCAGCCGCATCCGCAACAGGGCCAGCAATATCCGCCCTATCAGCCGTATCCTTCCCCCAGCCACACGGGTCAGCATGCGAAGCCGCAGGACGACTCGGGTGACGACGGGGGCCGGTCGAATCCACCGTCCCACGGCTGATGACGAACGGAGCTTCGATGCCGCAGCCCAACACGACCAAGGTGGAAACACCTGTGTTCGACCAGTTACGGGCTGAGGCCGCCGTCCGTGAACTGCTGCTGGCGGTAGGCGAAGACCCCGACCGGCACGGTCTGCAGGACACTCCGGCGCGCGTCGCGCGGGCCTTCCAGGAAATGTTCGCCGGGCTCTACACCGACCCGGACGCGGTGCTGAACACCACGTTCGACGAGCAGCACGACGAACTCGTCCTGGTCAAGGACATCCCGATGTACTCCACCTGCGAGCACCACCTGGTGGCGTTCCACGGCGTCGCTCACGTCGGGTACATCCCCGGCGAGGACGGCCGGGTGACCGGGCTGTCGAAGCTCGCCCGGGTTGTCGACCTCTACGCGAAGCGTCCGCAGGTGCAGGAGCGGCTGACCACTCAGATCGCCGATGCGGTGATGCGCAAGCTCAAGCCGCGCGGGGTGATCGTGGTGATCGAGGCGGAGCATCTGTGCATGGCGATGCGTGGGGTGCGCAAGCCCGGGTCCAGTACGACGACGTCGGCGGTCCGCGGACAGTTCAAGACCGACCATGCATCGCGATCCGAGGCGCTGGATCTCATCTTGCGTAAATGACGCAATCAACCGGACCGCGCACCCTGGTGATGGGAGTCGTGAACGTCACCGACGACTCCTTCTCCGACGGCGGACGCTATCTCGACCCGGCCCGCGCCGTCGAACAGGGACTGGCCCTGGCCGCCCAGGGTGCCTCCATCATCGACGTCGGCGGTGAGTCCACCCGTCCCGGCGCGGTGCGCATCGACGCCGCCGTGGAATCCGCCCGCGTCATACCCGTCATCAAAGAGCTTGCCGCCCAAGGGATCACGGTGAGTATCGACACCATGCACGCGGCTGTCGCGGCGGCCGCCCTGGACAACGGCGCGAGCATCGTCAACGACGTCTCCGGCGGCAAGGCTGATCCGGTGATGGCGCCGCTGGTGGCCGAGGCCAAGGTGCCCTGGGTGTTGATGCACTGGCGCTCGGTGCGGGCCGAGCATCCACACGATGTGCCGGACTACGGCGACGTGGTGACCGAGGTGCGCGACGATCTGCTCGCCGGCGTCGAGGCTGCCCTCGCCGCGGGGGTGGACCAGGAGAACCTGATCATCGACCCGGGTCTGGGGTTCGCCAAGACCGCCCAGCACAACTGGGCGCTGCTGCACGCGCTGCCGGAGTTCGTCGCGACCGGGGTCCCGGTGCTGGTCGGCGCGTCCCGCAAGCGGTTCCTCGGCTCGCTGCTCGCCGACGCCGACGGCACCGTCCGACCGCCGGACGGGCGCGAGACCGCGACCGCGGTGATCTCGGCGCTGGCCGCAATCCACGGCGCCTGGGGTGTCCGGGTCCATGACGTGCGCGCCAGCGTGGACGCGCTCAAAGTGGTTGGAGCGTGGGGTGGCTGACCGGATCGAGCTGCGGGGCCTGACGGTCCGCGGTAACCACGGCGTCTTCGATCACGAACGCCGCGACGGACAGGATTTCATCGTCGACATCACGGTGTGGATCGACCTGGCCGACGCGGCCGCCAGCGACGACCTCGCCGACACCTTCGACTACGGCACACTGGCCCAGCGTGCGGCCGCCATCGTCGGCGGCCCGGCGCGCAATCTGATTGAGACGGTGTCCGCCGAGATAGCCGATGACGTGATGAACGACCGGCGGGTGCACGCCGTCGAGGTGGTGTTGCACAAGCCGAACGCGCCGATCCCGTTGACGTTCGCAGACGTTGCGGTGGTCGCGCGGCGGTCCCGCCGCAGCGGGCGGGGCCAGATCGTTCCCCTCGGTGGTGAGCTGTGACCCGCGTTGTGCTCTCGATCGGCTCCAATCTCGGTGACCGGGTGGCGCGGCTGCAAGCCGCCGTCGACGGGCTCGGCGACACGGTGCGCGCACTGTCACCGGTGTACGAAACCGATGCCTGGGGTGGCGTAGAGCAGGGCCCGTTCCTCAACGCGGTCGTGGTGGCCGACGATCCCGAGGCCGACGGTCACGAATGGTTGCGCCGCGCACAGGCTTTGGAGAACGCCAACGACCGCATCCGCGAGCAGAAGTGGGGACCGCGCACCCTCGACGTTGACCTCGTCACCTGTCATGACGGCGACACCGAGGTCTTCTCCCGCGACGAGGGCCTGACCCTGCCGCATCCGCTGGCCCACATGCGGGCCTTCGTGATGGTGCCGTGGCTGGCCGTCGACCCTGACGCCGAAATCACCGTGGCCGGCGAGAGCCAGCGGGTCGACCGGCTGCTTTCCGAGCTCGACGCGGTCGACCGCGACGGAGTGCGCCTGACCCCTCTCGTGCTTCGACTGGACGCTTGATGGGCCCGACACGTAAACGCGATCTGACCGTCGCCGCCGTCGGAGTCGCGATCCTGGCCTACCTGCTCGTGCACATCCTGTACCGCTACTTTCCGCCGATCACGCTGTTCACCGGGCTCTCGCTGCTGGCCGTCGCCGCGATCGAGGGTGCCTGGGCGGTGTCGGTGCGGGCCAAGATCCGCGACAGCCAGATCGGCGTCGGCGGCGGCCGGCTGCACCCGCTCACCGTGGCGCGCAGCGTGGTGGTGGCCAAGGCGTCGACGTGGGTCGGCGCGGTGATGCTGGGGTGGTGGGTCGGCGTGTTGGCCTACCTGCTGCCCCGCCGGACCGAGCTGCGGGTCGCGGGTGCGGACACCCCGGGTGCCGTGGTGGCCGCGTTCAGCGCGCTGGCGCTCGTCGTCGCGGCGTTGTGGCTCCAACATTGCTGCCGTTCGCCCGGCGACCCGACCGACGATCCCGACGCCGCCCGGGAGTAGCGCGAAGGCGGCGAATCGCCGCAGCTCGACGACACGCGGACGGACATCGCGCGGGTACAGTCAGCCCATGACCGTTCTGTCCCGCGGCGCCAAGAATCGGCGCGGCGGCCGCAGGCCGGGTTGGCTGCTCTTGACGGTGTTGCTGGTCCTTGCCATTGCGGCCAGTTCCGCGTTGGTGTTCACCACCCGCGTCGAGCTGCTGAAGCTGGCGGTCATCCTGTCGCTGTGGGCCGCGGTGATCGGGGCATTCGTCTCCGTCATGTATCGCAGGCAGAGCGATATCGACGCCGCCCGGGCGCGCGACCTGAAGCTGGTCTACGACCTGCAGCTCGACCGGGAGATCTCGGCCCGCCGCGAATACGAACTCAGCGTCGAATCGCATCTGCGCCGGGAACTGGCCTCGGAGCTGCGGGCTCAGGCCGCCGACGAGGTCGCCGCGTTGCGCGCGGAACTGGCGGCGCTGCGGGCCAACCTGGAGATGATGTTCGACGCCGACCTCGGTGACCAGCCGGCGCTCGAGGGTGATCGGTCCGCCGACTGGACCCGGGACACGACGACCATGCCGCCGGTGCCCGGGCGTGTCGAGAGCAGCCGCATCACCCCGGTCCGGCCGGAGGACACCGCCAGCCGTACTGCCGAGAACCCGATCATCGACGTCCCCGAAGAGCCGCTGGTCTCGTCGCCGCCGGAGCAGCCGGAGCCGTCTGCGCCGCCGCGGCGCCGTCGCCGGGCCGAGCCGGAGCCCGAGCCGGTCGGTTCGCACCGGCGGCCGTGGGAGAACGTCGGGCAGAACGGCGGGCGGCCTGCCGAACCGGAGCGACCGTTCGCGCCACCCCCGCCGCTACCCGACCCCGACGTCGCCGCCGCGGCCGCGGCGCTGGCGCCCGAGCCGGAGCCGGCCCAGTCCGAGCCGCCGCGCCCGGTACCCGAGGGCGCGGAGTGGCGACCGGTGGAAGCCGACGGGCGCTGGCTGCCGCCAGGCTCGCCGGGCAGTAACTGGGTTGCCAACGCCGACAACGGTTTCGTCGTGCCGTCGGCCGCAGCGCAGGGCTCGCCCGTAGACGGACCCCGCGGTCGGCACTGGACCCCGCCTCAGGAGGCGGCGCCCCTCGAGGAACCTCGGCCGGAGCCCCGGCCGGAACCGCAGCCGGAGGCACGGCCCGAACCCGCGATGCAGCCGCCGCCGGAACCCGCCGCCCCGCGGTCGCGCCACTCCGTCGAAAGCCCCGGCCAGCCCGCCATGACCACCCCACCGCCGCCCGCCCGGCACCGCGGGACCGAGGAGGAGGAGGAGCCGCGGCGCAGGGCCCGGGACGCCGAGCAGACCGGTGGCCAGTCGGTCGCCGACCTGCTGGCCCGTCTACAGGCCAACGCCGCGCCCGGCGAGGGCGGCAGGCGGCGTCGACGCGACGATTAGGTCGCGAATCGGGGCGAGTTAGAGTTGTGTCGACCGTCCGGTACCTGGCATAGGACTGGAACGAACAACTCATTGACGTCAGCGAGGTCGTCTACGTGGGGACCCCCAGCGGCTTGCGCCCGGCCTGGCTCAAGGTCGGCATCGTGTCGGCCGGCCGTGTCGGCACCGCCCTCGGCGTTGCGTTGGAACGTGCCGAACATGTGGTGGTCGCCTGCAGCGCGATCTCGACGGCGTCGCGCCGGCTCGCCGAACGGCGGCTGCCCGACACCGAGATCCTGCCGGTGCCCGACGTCGCCGACCGGGCCGAGTTGCTGCTGTTGACGGTCCCCGATTCCGAACTACCCGGCCTGGTGCGGGGGCTGGCGGCGACGGGTGCGGTGCGCCGCGGAACCATCGTCGTGCACACCTCGGGCGCGAACGGGGTCGCGATCCTGGCGCCGCTGGCCGAACAGGGTTGCGTCCCGCTGGCGATTCACCCGGCGATGACGTTCACCGGTGCCGACGAGGACATCGCCCGGCTTTCCGACAGCTGCTTCGGCGTCACCGCTGCTGACGAGATCGGCTATGCCATCGCCCAGTCACTGGTGCTGGAGATCGGCGGCGAGCCGTTCGGGGTGCGCGAGGATGCCCGCACCCTGTATCACGCGGCCCTGGCACACGCCAGCAATCACCTCGTCACGGTGGTCGCCGATGCGCTGGATGCGTTGCGAGCGGCGGTATCCGGCCAGGAGCTGCTCGGTCAGGAACTGGTCGGTGACGCGCCCGGTGGGCTGGCGGAGCGCATCGTCGGCCCGCTGGCCCGCGCGGCGCTGGAGAACACGTTGCAGCGCGGGCAGGCGGCGCTGACGGGGCCGGTCGCCCGTGGTGACGCCGCCGCCGTCGCCGGCCACCTGGCTGCCCTCGACGCGGTGAATCACGAACTGGCCCAGTCATATTGCGCTAACTCACTGCGTACCGCCCAGCGCGCGCACGCCCCCGAGGAGGTTGTTGAGGTGTTGGCCAACTGGTCAGAACAAGGGCGGCGGCCATGAAGGCGCCGAAATTCATTCCCGCGCAACTCAACCTGTACCAGACGCCCCAAGCCGTCGCCGATGTCACCCGTGCGCTGCGCCACACCGGCAGGCGAGTGATGTTGGTGCCGACGATGGGCGCGCTGCACGACGGCCACCTGTCGCTGGTGCGCGCAGCCAAGAAAGTGCCCGGCGCGGTGGTCGTGGTGTCGATCTTCGTCAACCCCTTGCAGTTCGGCGCCGGCGAAGATCTCGACGCCTATCCGCGCACGCTGGAATCCGACCTGGAACTGTTGCGCGGTGAAGACGTCGAGGTGGTGTTCGCCCCGAGCGCGTCGGCCATGTATCCGGACGGCCCGCGGACCACGGTGCACCCGGGCCCGTTGGGTGGCGAGCTCGAAGGCGCCTCTCGGCCAGGGCATTTCGCCGGTATGTTGACCGTGGTGTTGAAGCTGCTGCAGATCGTGCGGCCGGACCGGGCCTTCTTCGGTGAGAAGGATTACCAGCAGCTCGTGCTGATCCGTCAGATGGTTGACGATCTCAACGTCGATGTTCGCGTCGTCGGTGTACCCATCGTCCGCGAGGCCGACGGGCTGGCCATGTCCTCGCGCAACCGCTACCTCAATTCCGAGGATCGCGAACAGGCTTGTGCGCTGTCTTCGGCGCTGTTGGCCGGCATGTGGGCAGCGGCCGGCGGCGCCGATGCGGCGCTGGACGCCGCCCGGGCGGTGCTCGACGAAGTACCCGCCATCGAGGTCGACTACCTGGAACTGCGGGGGCCGTGGCTGGATCCGGCGCCGCCGTACGGCCCCGCGCGTCTGCTGGTCGCAGCACGCCTGGGCGGCACCCGGCTGCTGGACAACATCGCCGTCGACCTGTCCACCGACACCGCCCCGCCCGGCGTCGGCGGCAACGGTGAGCACCCCGAGATCACCTGGAGGAATTGATGTTCCGGACGATGCTGAAGTCGAAGATCCACCGCGCAACCGTCACCCATGCCGACCTTCACTACGTCGGTTCGGTAACCGTCGACGCCGATCTGATGGACGCCGCCGACCTGCTCGAAGGTGAACAGGTGACCATCGTCGACATCGACAACGGTGCTCGGCTGGAGACCTACGTCATCACCGGGCAGCGCGGCACCGGCGTGATCGGGATCAACGGTGCCGCGGCACATCTGGTCCACCCCGGTGATCTGGTGATCCTCATCGCCTACGGCGTGATGACCGATGCCGAGGCGCGGGAGTGCCGGCCGCGAGTCGTGTTCGTCGACGCCGACAACCAGCAGATCGATCTCGGCGACGACCCGGCTCACGTACCGGACGACGTCACCGGCCTGCTGTCGCCGCGGACGGTGAGCTGACCGTGCTGCTGGCGATCGACGTCCGCAACACCCACACCGTCGTCGGGTTGATCTCCGGATCCGGCGACCACGCAAAAGTCGTGCAGCACTGGCGAATCCGCACAGAGCCGGAAGTGACCGCCGATGAACTCGCTCTCACCATCGAGGGATTGATCGGCGACGACTCCGAACGCCTGACCGGTGCAACCGGCCTGTCCACCGTGCCCTCGGTGATGTACGAGGTTCGCCTCATGCTGGAGCAGTACTGGTCCGCCGTGCCGCACGTGCTGATCGAACCTGGTGTGCGCACCGGCATTCCGCTGCTGGTGGACAACCCCAAAGAGGTCGGCGCCGACCGGATCGTGAACTGCCTGGCCGCGTACGCCAAGTTCTCCTCCGCCGCGATCGTGGTGGACTTCGGATCATCCATCTGCGTGGACGTCGTCTCGGCCAAGGGCGAATTCCTCGGGGGTGCAATCGCTCCCGGGGTTCAGGTGTCTTCGGACGCGGCAGCCGCACGGTCGGCGGCGCTGCGACGCGTCGAGCTCACCAGGCCGCGCTCGGTGGTCGGCAAGAACACCGTCGAGTGCATGCAGGCCGGTGCGATGTTCGGCTTCGCGGGTCTGGTCGACGGCCTGGTGAACCGGATCCGGGAGGATGTCGACGGCTTCGCCGGCTCCGACGTAGCGGTTGTCGCCACCGGTCACACCGCCCCGTTGATGCTGCCCGACCTACACACCGTGCAGCACTACGATCAGCACCTCACCCTCGACGGCCTGCGGATGGTCTACGAACGCAACCGCGACAATCAGCGCCGGATGAAATCGGTCCGCTAGAAGAACGTCCGCACCAGATCGACCACCCGGCCGTGTTCGTCGAGCACCGGGATCAGCTGCCATTTGTCGAACACCGTGCACGGGTGTGAGACCCCGAATTCGATCCAGCTGCCGACCTCGACGACGTCCTCGGCGGCCGGCGACAGCCGCACGAACGCGTGCTGGTCGTTGAGCGCCGTGACGTCACAGCCCGCCAGCTCCGTCCAGTCAGAGCCGAGTCGAAGACGTTGCGGCACAGGGAGGTCTGCGTCGAAGGACACGTCGCGACGGCCCATCGTCACCAACGCCAGGCTCGGCTCGGGCCGCGAACACACCTGAGCCCAGACGTGCATCGCCGGTATGAACCCGCCCGGCTCCGCACCTGGCCTGGTCAGCGGTGAGGTCCGCAGATAGAGCCCGTCGTCGTTGGTCAGATACACCCCGCTGCGCAGGATCGTGCGCCACGGGCCGGTCAGCGTCCCGGCGACCAGATCGAAATGCGTACTGCCGCCGGCGGTTACGACCATGTCCGAACACAGCGGCGCCAGCCGGGTCGCCACCGCACGAACCCACTCGAGGTAGGAGCGCACCCGGCCGACGCCGGCGGGCGACACGTCGTGGCCCAGGGCGGCCTCGTAGCCGGCCACCCCGACCAGACGAAGCCGCGGACTGGCGACCACCGCGGCGGCCACCGCATCGGCGGTCGCGTCGTCGCGGCAGCCGGTGCGAGTGCCCGTCGCACCGATCTCCACGCAGACGTCGACCGGGCGCTGCGCGCCCGCCGCCTGCAATGCATCTGTCATCAGGGCCACCCCACGCACCGAATCCACCCAGCAGATCAGCCGGAACTCGGGATCGTCGTCGAGCTCGGCGGCCAGCCATGCCAGACCCGCGGCGTCCACCAGTTCGTTGGCCAGCACTACCTCGCGCACTCCGAACTCGCGGTAGGTCCGTACCTGACTGATCGTCGCGGCGGTCACCGCGCACGCACCGGCCGCGAACTGCCGGGCCAGCAGCTGCGGCGACATATGCGTTTTCCCGTGCGGCGCCAGCTCGACCCCGTGCCGGGCACACCAGCCCGCCATCGTGGCCAGGTTGTGCCGCAGCGCCTCATCGGAGAGCACGCAGACCGGGCCCAGCGGTCCGGCGTCGAACAGGTCGGGCGCCTCGGCACAGATCTGCGCCATCGTCAGCCCCGACCAGGAGGCCGGCAGGCCCTTGAACCGCCAGTCCACTTGTTCGCCCGCCAGGGCTGTGACCGCGGTCGCGTTTATGAGGGACCCCATGACCTCATTTAAGCTGGCACGTCGTGAGCTCTGCTGATACCCCGGATACCGACCACGCGGACTCTGACGTCCCCGAGCAGTTCCGGATTCGCCAGGGCAAGCGCGAGGCCTTGTTGGCCGAAGGAAAAGACCCCTATCCCGTCTCGGTGCCGCGAACCCACTCGCTGGCCCAGATCAGGGCCGCGTATCCCGACCTGGAAGCCGACTCCGCCACCGGCGACATCGTCGGCGTCACCGGCCGGGTGGTGTTCGCCCGGAACTCGGGCAAGTTGTGCTTCGCCACCCTGCAGGAAGGCGACGGCACCCAGCTGCAGGCCATGATCAGCCTGGCCGGCGTCGGTGAGGACGCCCTCGAAGCGTGGAAGACCGAGGTGGATCTCGGCGACATCGTGTTCGTGCACGGCGAAGTGATCAGCTCCCGCCGCGGCGAACTCTCGGTGCTGGCCGACGCCTGGCAGATGGCCAGCAAGGCATTGCGTCCGCTGCCCGTCGCCCATAAAGAAATGAGCGAAGAGTCGCGCGTGCGGCAGCGTTACGTCGACCTGATCGTGCGCCCGCAGGCCCGTACGGTGGCCCGGCAACGCATCGCGGTGGTCCGTGCACTGCGCAATGCGCTGGATCGTCGTGGGTTCCTCGAAGTCGAGACGCCGATGCTGCAGACGCTCGCCGGTGGTGCGGCGGCGCGGCCGTTCATCACCCACTCGAACGCGCTCGACGCCGACCTGTATCTGCGGATCGCGCCGGAGTTGTTCCTCAAGCGATGCGTGGTCGGCGGTCTGGAGAAGGTTTTCGAGCTCAATCGGAACTTCCGAAACGAAGGTGCCGATTCGACGCATTCGCCGGAATTCTCGATGCTCGAGACTTATCAAGCATGGGGTACGTATGACGATTCGGCGATCGTCACGCGTGAAGTTATTCAGGAAGTTGCGGATGAGGCGATCGGCACGCGGCAAGTGCCATTGCCGGACGGCTCAATCTATGACCTCGACGGTGAATGGCCGTCGCTGGAAATGTACCCGTCGTTGTCTGAAGCCCTCGGTGAAGAGATCACCCCGGACACTTCGCTGGAATATCTCCTCACTATTGCCGACCGGCTCGAGGTGGAGATCCCGCGGGATCGCGGCTACGGGCACGGCAAGGTGATAGAAGAACTGTGGGAGCACACGGTCGGCGACACATTGTGGGCCCCGACATTCGTCAAGGATTTCCCGGTCGAGACCACACCGTTGACCCGCCAGCACCGCAGCATCCCCGGCGTCACGGAGAAGTGGGATCTCTACGTGCGCGGGTTCGAGTTGGCCACCGGCTATTCCGAGCTGGTCGACCCGATCGTGCAGCGCGAGCGCTTTGAAGCCCAAGCCAGGGCGGCGGCCGCGGGCGATGACGAGGCGATGGCACTCGACGAGGATTTCCTGGCGGCAATGGAGTATGCGATGCCCCCGACCACGGGAACCGGAATGGGCGTCGATCGTCTGCTGATGGCACTCACCGGCTTGTCAATTCGGGAAACTGTTTTGTTCCCGATTGTTCGCCGACATGGCTGAGGTGCGCTTATCCGAGCTACGTTGAATGATGCGGGCCGCTGTGGCACATTGGTTCACATGGGGAAGACGCTCGACTATGGGTTGTTGAGCGCAGGCAGAAGGATTCAGTGAGGCAATGGCCAAAAAAGTGACCGTGACTCTCGTCGACGATTTCGACGGTGCGGGCGCAGCCGATGAAACGGTCGAATTCGCGCTCGACGGCGTGAGCTATGAGATCGATCTTTCTTCAAAGAATGCTCAGAAACTGCGTAACGATCTCAAGCAGTGGGTTGAGGCCAGCCGTCGGGTGGGCGGCCGTCGCCGCGGGCGTTCGGGACCGGCCGGCCGCGGTCGCGCGAGCATCGATCGGGAGCAGAGCGCCGCGATCCGGGAGTGGGCGCGCCGCAATGGCCACAAGGTGTCGACTCGGGGACGCATCCCGGCCGACATCATCGACGCCTTCCACGCCGCAACCTAGGTCCCAGCTAACCTGCTCGTCCCTCGCCGCGACGGAGGTGTCGGCGCCGTTTCGCTCGCGGCGAAGCGGACGCCGGTGATTGCCGGAAACGATTCGCAGCTCCGCCGCGTTGGTGTGCTAGGTCCGCACCGCTAGGGACGCGGTAAGGGTGACAAGGGAGGACGCCTTCCCCGGCCGCCCATTAGAGTGGACGACAGGTACGTGGTGACTACCGCTGTACCTAATCGTGATGGAGAGCAGGTAACCGAGGATGTTCGAGAGATTCACCGACCGTGCCCGCAGGGTCGTCGTCCTGGCTCAAGAAGAAGCCCGGATGCTCAACCACAACTACATCGGCACCGAGCACATCCTGCTGGGACTTATTCATGAGGGTGAAGGCGTAGCCGCCAAGTCACTGGAGTCGCTGGGCATCTCACTCGAAGGTGTCCGCAGCCAGGTCGAGGAGATCATCGGTCAGGGCCAGCAGGCCCCGTCCGGGCACATCCCCTTCACCCCGCGCGCCAAGAAGGTTCTCGAGCTGAGCCTGCGCGAGGCGCTGCAGCTCGGCCACAACTACATCGGCACCGAGCACATTCTGCTCGGCCTGATCCGCGAGGGCGAGGGCGTCGCCGCCCAGGTGCTCGTGAAGCTCGGCGCCGAACTGACCCGGGTGCGCCAGCAGGTCATCCAGCTGCTGAGCGGCTACCAGGGCAAGGAGACCGCGGAAGCCGGTACCGGCGGCCGTGGTGGCGAGTCCGGGAACCCGTCGACGTCGCTGGTCCTCGACCAGTTCGGCCGCAACCTCACCGCGGCCGCCATGGAGGGCAAGCTCGACCCGGTCATCGGCCGCGAGAAGGAAATCGAGCGGGTGATGCAGGTGCTGAGCCGGCGCACCAAGAACAACCCGGTGCTGATCGGCGAGCCCGGCGTCGGTAAGACCGCCGTGGTCGAGGGCCTGGCGCAGGCGATCGTGCACGGCGAGGTTCCCGAAACGCTCAAGGACAAGCAGCTCTACACCCTCGACCTCGGGTCGCTGGTGGCCGGCAGCCGTTACCGCGGTGATTTCGAGGAGCGCCTCAAGAAGGTGCTCAAGGAGATCAACACCCGCGGCGACATCATCCTGTTCATCGACGAGCTGCATACGCTGGTCGGTGCGGGCGCCGCCGAAGGTGCCATCGACGCGGCGTCGATCCTCAAGCCGAAGCTGGCTCGAGGCGAACTGCAGACGATCGGCGCCACCACGCTCGACGAGTACCGCAAGTACATCGAGAAGGACGCCGCCCTGGAGCGCCGTTTCCAGCCGGTTCAGGTTGGTGAGCCGACGGTGGCGCACACAATCGAGATCCTGAAGGGTCTGCGCGACCGGTACGAGGCCCACCACCGGGTGTCGATCACCGACGCCGCGATGGTCGCGGCGGCCACCCTGGCCGACCGCTACATCAACGACCGGTTCCTGCCGGACAAGGCGATCGACCTGATCGACGAGGCTGGTGCGCGCATGCGCATCCGCCGGATGACCGCGCCGCCAGACCTGCGTGAGTTCGACGAGAAGATCGCCGACGCTCGCCGGGAGAAGGAGTCCGCGATCGACGCGCAGGACTTCGAGAAGGCCGCGAACCTGCGGGATCGCGAGAAGCAACTGGTCGCCCAGCGCGCCGAGCGTGAAAAGCAGTGGCGCTCAGGCGATCTGGACGTTGTCGCCGAGGTCGACGATGAGCAGATCGCCGAGGTGCTCGGTAACTGGACCGGTATCCCGGTGTTCAAGCTGACCGAGGAGGAGACCACCCGTCTCCTGCGCATGGAGGACGAGCTGCACAAGCGGATCATCGGCCAGGAAGATGCCGTCCGCGCGGTCAGCAAGGCCATCCGGCGTACCCGCGCCGGCCTGAAGGACCCCAAGCGCCCGTCCGGCTCGTTCATCTTCGCCGGCCCGTCCGGTGTCGGTAAGACCGAGCTGTCCAAGGCGTTGGCGGAGTTCCTGTTCGGTGACGACGACGCACTCATCCAGATCGACATGGGCGAGTTCCACGACCGCTTCACCGCGTCGCGGCTCTTCGGTGCCCCGCCCGGATACGTCGGCTACGAGGAGGGCGGCCAGCTCACCGAGAAGGTGCGGCGCAAGCCGTTCTCGGTGGTGTTGTTCGACGAGATCGAGAAGGCCCACCAGGAGATCTACAACACGCTGTTGCAGGTCCTCGAGGACGGCCGTCTCACCGACGGGCAGGGCCGCACGGTCGACTTCAAGAACACCGTGCTGATCTTCACCTCGAACCTGGGCACCTCCGACATCAGCAAGGCGGTCGGCCTCGGCTTCACGCAGGGTGGCGGTGAGAACAACTACGAGCGGATGAAGCAGAAGGTCAACGACGAGCTGAAGAAGCACTTCCGCCCGGAGTTCCTCAACCGCATCGACGACATCATCGTCTTCCACCAGCTGACGCAGGACGAGATCATCGAGATGGTCGACCTGATGGTGGGCCGGGTGTCCAAGCAGCTCAAGACCAAGGACATGACGATGGAGCTGACCGACAAGGCGAAGTCCTTGTTGGCCAAGCGTGGCTTCGACCCGGTCCTGGGTGCCCGGCCGCTGCGCCGGACCATCCAGCGCGAGATCGAGGATGCCCTCTCGGAGAAGATCCTCTTCGAGGAGGTCGGCCCCGGTCAGATGGTCACCGTCGACGTGGAGAACTGGGACGGCGAAGGCGCCGGCGAGGACGCCAAGTTCACCTTTGTCGGTGGGCCCAAGCGTCCCGAGATTACCGAGGCGGATCTGGCCAACGCCGGCACCGCCAGCGAGTAAGCGCATACGAGGAAGGCCCCCGACCCCGTCGGGGGCCTTTCTCGTATCCGCGATGAATTGTTTTCGTCCGCATCGAGTCGGCCGCGTGCGAGCGCTACCCTCTGCTCATGCTTGTGGTTACCACCAACGACATCCCCGGCTGGGAGATCCAGCGGGTGTGCGGCGAGGTCTTCGGTCTCACCGTGCGATCGCGCAACGCCTTCTCCCAGATGGGTGCGGGCTTCAAGAGCATGTTCGGCGGCGAGCTGCAGGGCATGACCAAGAATCTCGCCGAGAGCCGCAACGAGGCGATGAATCGCTTGATGACCGAGGCCCGCACCCGAGGTGGCAACGCGATCATCGGAATGCGTTTCGACACCACCGAACTCGGCGATGTCTGGACCGAGATCTGCGCCTACGGCACCGCGGTGCAGGCGGTCCCGGTCACCGATGCCGCCAAGTACACCGCGCAGCAGCTGGGTTACGGCGCCAGCTGAACCCGCGGCGGTATAGCATCCTCGGTGTAAGAGACGAGTCGAGGAATCTGGTGAAATTCCAGAACGGTCGCGCCACTGTTGACAGTCAGACCCGAGGCCCGTCATGGTTCGCATTGGGACGCGTAGCTCCCTGGAAGGACACCGAATGACTACTCCGCAGACAACTGGCCGCTCGCGCGCCGTCGATCTCTCGGCCGCCAAAGCTGTCGTCTGGCTCTCGCTGACCGCCTTCTTCGCGCTGGTGGTGCTGTACTTCGTCGGTGTCGACCAGGGCGCTACCTCGGTCTTCGGCGACAACATGTACATCCACGAATTCGTGCATGACGCCCGCCACCTTCTCGGCTTCCCCTGCCACTGAGCCAGCGGGAATTCACTCAAAACAATGGAAAAATCAATAATTTGGCGCGGCATTCTGGCCGGCGCCCTCGCAGGCGTGTTCGGATTCGTCTGGTCCAAGATCTTCATCGAGCCGATCGTCGGCCGAGCCATTGATTTCGAGGACGGCACCTCCGCGGCGCATGAAGCCATGGAGGCGGCGTCCGCGCACGGGCACGGCCACAGCCATGAAGGCGGTGAGCTGTTCACCCGGACCGTGCAGTCCAACATCGGCATGGGGCTGGGCGTGCTGCTCTTCAGCGTGGCGCTCGGCGCGTTGTTCGCCGTCGTGTTCTGCGTGGCCTACAGCCGCATCGACACAGTGTCGGCCCGCAAGCTCGCGGTGCTGACCGCCGGGGCGATGCTCATCGCGCTGTGGGTGGTGCCGGCCCTGAAGTATCCACCCAGCCCGCCGGCCACCAGCCTCGACGAAACGATCAAGCAGCGCGCGCTGCTCTACGTGTTGATGGTGGCGTTGTCGGCGCTGTTCATGGTCGCCGCGGTCTATCTCGCCTTCCAGCTCACCCCGAAGCTGGGTGCCTGGAACGCCACGCTGGCCGCCGGCGGCGCCTACATCGTCGCGGTCGCAATCCTGATGCTCGTCATGCCGACCATCAACGAGATACCCGGCCCGATGGTCAACGACGCCGGCACGATTGTGTTCCCGGGCTTCCCGGCGACGGATCTGTATGAGTTCCGGCTGTACGCCCTGGGCACCCAGGTGATCGTCTGGACGACGATCGGTCTGGCCGGTGCGGCGATGCTGCACCGGCTGCTCGACAGCAAGCAGCAGGAATCCATCCCTGCGTGAGTCAGGTCGTCCGGCTGATCCTGGTGTCACACGCCATGACCGATGCCATGGCAGCCGGACGATTTCCGCTCGACGAAGAGCTCAACCCGCTGGGCCGACGACAGCTGGCCGGGGTCGATGTGGGTGCCGCCGATGTGGTGCTGTCCGGGCCGGAACTGCGTGCGCTCCAGAGCGCGGAAGCGCTCGGTCTGACACCTGCGCTCGATCCGCGGCTGGCCGACCTGGGGTGCGGTTCCTGGGGCGGGCTGAGCCTCGACCAGGTGCAGCCGGGTGAGCTCACGCAGTGGCTGACCGACCCTGAAAGTCGCCCGCACAGTGGCGAATCGGTGGTCGAGCTGATCGCGCGGGTGCGCGGTTGGCTGGTCGACGTCGCCCGCATACCGGGCCGCGTTGTCGCGTTCACCCACCCGGCAGTGGTTCGCGCGGCGATCCTCAACGCGCTCGATGCGCCGCCAAAGTCGTTCTGGCGCATCGACATCGCGCCGGCCAGCAGCACCACCCTGCATCACCGCGGATCGGTGTGGACCCTGCGCTCAGCGGTAGCGGGGCAGTAGCCCGAACACCTGTTTGATGATCATCATCGCCCAGCCGCCCGCGTTCGCACTGTGGAAGCGGGGCCAGTTGAACTGGAAGCTGACCACCCAGGCCTGGCCCGTTCGGTCCACCGCATACCAGCTGAATGTCATCTCGCCGGGCAGGTTTCCGGCCTTCGCGGCGATGTAGGGCCACTCGGCGGGGTCGAGGTCGATGCCCGCGGCTTCGGACATCACGTCCTTGACCGGAGCCGCGCGGCCGACGGCGTTGTGCTGGAGGGCGGCGTGTACGCGGCAGATGTCCTCGGCGTTGCCGTACCACTCCACGCCGTAGGTCGAGGCCGGCGTGTGGGAGCGCATTGGATCGGGGTCGTACGGTCGGGAATCCGCGTCGCGCAACAGGTTTCCCCGATTCGCTGGCACGGTTGTCTTCCACTGCTCACGGACATCGGGATTGCCCCAGCCGATCGCGAACAGTTCCCGCATGGTCGGGAACGGCGTCATGCTCGCCGGGTCGTGGTGGCCCGCGGCGACCAGGGCCTCTTCGATGGCGTGGGTTCCCACCCGTCCGATCAGCAGATCGGTGGCCATGTTGTCGCTCGTCGAGATCATCTTCCCCGCGGCCTCGCGGACGGTGATCTGGGATCCGGGCGGAAGCTTGTCGAAGCCCGATGAACCCAGCTTCTTCACCTCAGCGGTGATGGTCAGCTTGTCGTCCCAGTTCACCGTGCCTGCAGCGACGGCGGTTTCAACCGCGTACAACACGTATGTCTTGAAAATCGAAGCCAGCGGCAGGGATTCAGAGGTGTTGGTGCCCGCCACCTTCTCGCAGCGGCCGTCGTCGACCTTGGACACCTGCCACGAATAGCGGGCGCCGGTGCGGCTCAGCGCGGTGTCGACGTCCTGCCACGAGTCGATCTTCGGTTTCTCGGTGGTGACGACGAACCGGCTGACGAAGGTGTCGTCGCCGATGCGTAGGTCGATGTCCTGGCGTGCGCCGTAGGAGGTCAGCATGTGCAGGGTGGCGACGTTGGCGCCGACCTGGACGCCGGCCAGCGTGTAGGGCCGGTCCCACCACAGCGAGTCCATGGTGTGCGCGACCGGGTCCACCAGGTCCGGGGTGGCCAGCGTCTTGACGTTCTCATCGCCGATTGGCCAGTCCGAGTTCAGCATGTCCATGACCTGCTTGGCCCGCACGCCCTGCGGGGTGCTGAGGTCGATGCGAACACCCGCGCCGGCATTGGCGGGCGGCGCGGGAGCTGATGTGCAGCTGGTTGCCAGGGCGGCCGCGGACGCGATCACGGTGGCGACTGCCACCGCGCGCCGGCACACCCGGCGTGCGCTACGCCTTCGAGCCGGTCCCGGCAACGTCCAACACAACCTCGAACTCGAGCAGATGGGCACCCTTGGCCACCGGGTTGGCGCGCTCACCGGCGTGCGCGTGGATCGCCGGTCCGCTCGCCCAGGCCTGGAACGCCTCCTCGGACTCCCAGGTGGTCACCACGAAGTAGCGGTCCTCACCCTTGACGGGCCGCAGCAATTGGAACCCGAGGAAGCCCGGCTGGTTGTCCACGGCGTGCGCGCGGTTGGCGAACCGCTTCTCCAGCTCCGGACCGGCACCCGGCGGAATCTCGATTGCGTTGATCTTCACAACGGACATGGCGCAAGGCTACCGCGCCCGCCCGGGCCGGTGACCGACCGCGCAAGATGAACCGGTGAGCACTGAGCTGCTGACCTATCGGGGTGGGAACGGGCGGCCCGTGGTGTTGGTTCACGGCTTGATGGGCCGCGGCACCACGTGGTCGCGACAGCTGCCGTGGCTGGCCCGGTTCGGATCGGTTCACACCTACGACGCACCGTGGCACCGCGGCCGTGAGGTCGAGGATTCCGAACCGGTCAGCACCGAACGGTTCGTGGCCGACCTCGGGGACGCCCTCGCGAGCCTGGATGGCCCGGCGGTACTCGTCGGGCACTCGATGGGCGGTCTGCATTCCTGGTGTCTGGCTGCGCAGCGTCCCGACCTGGTGCGCGCGCTGGTGGTCGAGGACATGGCACCGGACTTCGTCGGGCGCACGACCGGCCCGTGGGAGCCGTGGGTGCATGCCCTGCCGGTCGAATACTCCACGGAGCAGCAGGTTTTCGACGAGTTCGGGCCGATCGCCGGGCGCTACTTCCTCGAAGCCTTCGACCGGACGGCGACCGGCTGGCGGCTGCACGGCCAGCCTGCTCGCTGGATCGAGATCGCTGCGGAGTGGGGGACTCGGGACTACTGGCGGCAGTGGCAGGCGGTCCGGGCGCCGGTGTTGCTGATCGAGGCGGGTGACTCCGTGGCGCCGCCGGGGCAGATGCGCCGGATGGCCGAGTTGGCCGGGCCGTCGGCTCGCTACGTCCACGTCGCCGGTGCGGGCCACCTCGTCCACGACGACGCCCCGGACCGGTACCGGGACGCCGTCGAGTCGTTCCTAGCGGCGCTCCCCGAGGACACCTGACGACGGCCAGGTCGGATGGTGTTCGAACCGGGTGCGCACGGCGTCGAGATCGTGGTTGATCCGGCGCAGGTCGGCATCGTCGGCGAACAGCGGACCGACCATCGGCGCCCACACCCGGAATTGATCGGCGTGCAGATGCAGTTTCTTGAGGATGGCGGATATTGCGTTCATGGCAGTAATGCTTCGGGGAAAAAGATCCCGCCAACAGTGGCAGTACTGACCCGGTGAGATAAAATTCTGCCATGCCTTTGAAGAGTGTCTCGGCGCTGGTCTTGGACAACGTCGCCGTCTTCGAGTTCGGCGTGGTCTGCGAGGTCTTCGGAATCGACCGGGCGGCCGACGGTGTGCCCAACTTCGATTTCAAGGTGTGCGGCCCGCAAGCGGGCAAGCCACTGCGTACCAGCGTCGGCGCGGCACTGGTGCCCGACCACGGCCTCGATGCCCTGATGGGTGCCGACGTGGTGGCGGTGTCGGCGGTCACCGGCCCGGTCGAGGCGTACCCGCCGGAAGCGCTGGAAGCCCTGCGGGCCGCCCATGCCGCCGGGTCGACGATCCTGACGGTGTGTTCCGGCGCCTTCGTGGCGGGGGAGGCGGGCCTGCTCGACGGGCGGCATTGCACCACGCATTGGATGCACGCCGACGATCTCGCGCAGCGCTATCCCACCGCGATCATCGACCGCAATGTGCTGTTCGTCGACGACGGCGATCTGATCACCAGTGCCGGCACCGCCGCCGGTATCGACGCGTGCCTGCACCTGGTCCGCCGCGAACTCGGCAGCGCGGTCACCAATATCATCGCCCGGCGGATGGTGGTTCCACCGCAGCGCGATGGCGGCCAGCGTCAGTACATCGAGCAACCAATTCCCGCGCGATGTTCGGAAGGGTTTGCGCCGCAACTGGATTGGATCCTGTCCAACCTCGACAAGCCGCACACGGTCACGAGCATGGCTCGCCGGGCCAACATGTCGGCGCGCACGTTCGCGCGGCGCTTCGTCGAGGAGGCCGGCACCACACCCATGCAGTGGGTCACCGATCAGCGGGTGCTCTACGCCCGCCGGATGCTGGAGGAGACCGATCTGGACATCGACCGCATCGCCGAGCGGGCTGGATTCGGCAATGCCACGCTGCTACGCCACCACTTCCGCCGGATCGTCGGCGTCACCCCGTCGGACTACCGCCGCAGGTTCGCCCGCTCCGCCTAGTCGGCCTCGCCGCACAGCGCGAACCGGCCGTCGCCGGTTTGCTCCACCAGCCCGTCCACCAGAAGCGAGTCCAGCGCGCGGTCACGCTGCGCGGTATCGGTCAGCCACACCACGTCAAGCTGCTCGCGCGGGACCGGGGAAGTGCTGGCGCGCAACACATCCAGCAACTTGCCGCGCACCTGCCGGTCGGTGCCGGCAAACCGCTGGGTAGGCCGTGGTGCGGTGGTCGCCGGCGGGTGCCCGGCGGCCCGCCAGGCGCACACACTCAGCGGGCACACCCCACACTTGGGCGAGCGTGCCGTGCATACCGTCGCACCGAGTTCCATCAGCGCCGCCGAGAACACCGGAGCCGTCTCGTCATCGGGCATCAGCGCCAGGACGTCGGCCATATCTCTTGTGGTGGAAGGGTTTCCGGCATCAGCGAGACCGTGGATCGCTCGCGCCACGACCCGTCGAACATTGGTGTCCACCACCGGCACGCTCTGTTGGTAGGCGAAACAGGCGATCGCGCGGGCGGTGTAGGAGCCGACACCGGGCAGCGTCAACAACACCTCGACGTCGTCGGGCACCCGGTCATCGTGTTCGGTGGCGATCACGATCGCGCACTCGTGCAGGCGCTTGGCTCGCCGCGGATAGCCGAGCTTGCCCCAGGCGCGAAGCACGTCCGCGGCGCTTGCTGTCGCCGTCGCCGACGGTGTCGGCCAGCGCTCCACCCAGTCCAGCCAGATCGGGGCCACCCGCGCGACCGGAGTCTGCTGCAGCATGAATTCGCTGACCAGGATTTGCCACGCCGTCACATCCGGACTGCGCCACGGCAGGTCGCGCCGGGCGTGCCCGTACCACGCGACGAGCTCGTCACAAATGGAACTCATATCGTTTCGCGGTGAGAGACAAGGCAGAATGATGGCCATGCCGAACACCAGCCCGATAACCGCTTGGAAGGCACTCAAAGAGGGTAACGAGCGATTCGTTGCCGGCCAGCCACAGCATCCCAGCCAGAGCATCGAGGACCGTGCGCGGTTGGCCTCGGGACAAACCCCGACCGCAGTCATCTTCGGGTGCGCCGACAGCCGGGTCGCCGCCGAGATCATCTTCGACCAGGGCCTCGGCGACACGTTCGTGGTGCGCACCGCTGGACACGTCATCGACTCCGCCGTGCTGGGCTCCATCGAATACGCGGTCGGTGTGCTCAACGTGCCGCTGATCGCCGTTCTCGGGCACGACAGCTGCGGCGCGGTCAAGGCGACGTTGTCCGCCCTCGACGACGGCGCGGTACCGGGCGGATACATCCGCGATCTCGTCGAGCGGGTGACGCCGTCGATTCTTGTGGGCCGGCGTGAGGGCTTGACCCGCGTCGACGAGTTCGAGGCCCGCCATGTCATCGAGACCGGATCGCAGCTACTGGCCCGGTCCGCGCTCATCTCCGAGCGGGTCGCCGCCGGAACGCTGGCCATCGTGGGGCTGACCTACCACCTCGCCGACGGCAAGGTGGTTCTGCGTGAACACCTCGGCGATATCGGCGAATAACCACTTTTTCAGCTAACTAACAAGGCGACACGCCGAGCGGGGTCGGACAACTCGCGGTGACCTGCCCTTACCGTGGAAACGTGCTGGATCTGGATCTGGAACCGCGTGGACCCCTACCCTCGCAAATCTATTGGCGACGCCGTGCTCTTGCATTCGGCATCGTCGCGGTAGTCGCCGCAATCGTCGTCGGGGTGGCCTTCATCGTCTTCAGCGGTGGCTCGGATTCGAAGAGCGCCGTGAAGACCACACCCGTGGCTCAACCGCAGAACCCCCAGCCGGACAACAAGACTCCTGTCGTCGCGCCGCCGCCACCGGCGGAGACCCCGTCGGGACCCGTCGCGGTCGCGCCGACGGCCACCGAGGCCGTCATGCCGCCGCCGGTGCTCAAAGAGGGCGACGACTGCCCGGATTCCAACCTGGCGGTCAAGGGCATCACCAACCAGCCGCAGTACGCGATCGGTGATCAGCCGAAGTTCACCATGGTCGTCACGAACATCGGCCTGGTGGCCTGCAAGCGTGACGTCGGCGCCGCCGTGCTCGCCGCCTACGTGTACTCGATGGATGGCAAGCGGCTGTGGTCGAACCTGGACTGCGCGCCCTCGAACGAGACGCTGGTCAAGACGTTCAACCCGGGTGAGCAGGTCACCACCGAGGTGACCTGGACCGGCATGGGCTCCGCACCGCAGTGCCCGCTGCCGCGCCAGCCGATCGGACCCGGCACGTACAACCTGGTCGTACAGCTGGGCAACCTGCGTTCGGCGACGGTGCCGTTCATCCTGGCCGACGCTCCGCCGCCGGGCGCCGCGCCCGCCGCCGGGCAGCAGCTGCCCGCCGGTGCCCCGGGTGAGGCTCCGCCGCCGGCGCCCGCACCCGCGGGGTAAGCATTCAGATAGCACTGGGGGCGAAGAATCAACTGATTCTTCGCCCCCAGTGCTATCTCGACGCGCTAGACCAGCCGGTCGGCGATCGTCGACTCGGCCAGCTGCGACAGACCCTCGCGAACGTGCCGGGCCCACATCGCGCCGATGCCTTCGACGGACTGCAGGTCGGTGGCGCTTGCTGCCAGCAGTCCCTGCAGGGAGCCGAAGCGGCGCACCAGGAGGTCGACGTGGGCGAACTGCAAGCGGGGGATACCGGCCATCGCCCGATAGCCACGGGCGCTGAGCGCTGAATCCTGCGCCTCGGCCGTCGAGGGATATCCGAACACTCGCGACAGCGCGGTGAAGTCCAGCAGCTCGGTGTCCGACAGCGAGTCCAATTCGGCCAGCGTCGAGGCGACCTGAGCCTTCGACGGCGGGTCGGGGTTGGCGTGATAGTCGCGCATGATCAGCTCGCGTGCGGTGTCGTTGCCAGCGACGAGCTCCTCGAGCTGAAGCCGCAGCTGTCGGCCGTCGGTGCCGAGTTCGACTGCGTCATAATCGATTTCAAGTCCGATGCGGCGAACCATCTCGAGCCGCTGCACCACCGTCATCACGTCGCGCAGGGTGACGAAGTCTTCGATCTCGGCGGTGGACAGCTGCCGGGACACCTCGTCGAGGCGAGCCTTGTAGCGCTCCAGCGTCGCGATCGCCTGATTGGCCCGCGACAGGATGGTGGCCGAGTCGGCGACCACGTGGCGTTCGCCGGAGACGTACACCGTGACGATGTTCATCGAGTGGCTCACCGACACGACCGGGTAGCCGGTCTGGATCGCGGTGCGCTCGGCGGAGCGGTGCCGGGTTCCGGACTCGTCGGTGGGGATCGTCGGATCCGGAACCAGTTGGACGTTGGCCCGCACGATCCGGCTGCCGTCGGTGGAAAGCACGACGGCGCCGTCCATTTTCGACAGCTCGCGCAGCCGGGTCGGGGCGAACCGCACGTCCAGCGAGAACCCGCCGTCGCAGATCGTCTCGACCCGCTCGTCGTAACCCAGCACGATCAGCGCACCCGTGCGACCACGCAGAATGCGTTCCAGTCCGTCGCGAAGGGCAGTGCCGGGCGCCAGTCGCCCGATGGTCTCGCGCAGCGTGGCCGCCGTTGGCTGGGCGGAGCCGCTGGCTCCGTTGACGGTGCTCACAGCCACTTATTGTCCACTGCGTCGAGGTCGTTACTCGACCCCTCCCGCCGAAGCTGCGTAACGACCTTGTCGTAGGGCCGTTTTGCGATCGCCAGCATCGAGCGCAGGGCGTCGCCGATGGTGGCCGATTCGATCGCTTTGAGGCCCTTGGGGACGGTGCCGCACCCCACCGGGACGAGCGCCTCGGTGAAGCCCAGCCGAGCCGCTTCGGCCAGTCTGCGGTCCATGCCGGTGACGCGGCGCAGATCGCCGGCCAGGCCTACTTCGCCGATCACGACGGTCGTGCTGGGCAGCGGCAGGTCCGCGTAGGCCGACGCCATCGCCATCGCGACCGCCAGGTCCGACGAGGGGTCCATCAGCCGCATCCCGCCGACGGTGGACAGATAGATGTCGGTGGCGCTGACCTTGAGGCCGGCCCGCCGCTCGAGCACCGCGGCGATCATCGCGGCCCGCGAACTGTCCACCCCGCTGACCGCGCGGCGTTGCGGCGCGTTCTCGGGCCGGTAGGCCAGCAGGGCTTGGACCTCGCCGATCAGCGGACGTTTGCCGTCGAGCGCCACGGTGACCGCGGTGCCGGGTACCGGATTGGGCCGGTCGTCGAGAAACAATCCAGACGGATCGGAAATACCCTGAATACCGTTGTCCTGCAACACAAAACAGCCAACCTCGTCGGAGGCACCGAAGCGGTTCTTCACGCCGCGCACCATCCGGAGGGTGGAGTTGCGGTCGCCCTCGAAGTGCAGCACCACGTCCACCAGATGCTCCAGCGAGCGTGGTCCGGCGATCGCGCCGTCCTTGGTGACGTGGCCGACCAGTACCAGCGCCACGCCGCTCGACTTGGCCGCGGCGGTGAGCGCAGTCGTCGCCGCACGTACCTGGGTCACCCCGCCGACCACGCCGTCGGTGTCACCGGCCGTCATCGTCTGCACCGAGTCGACCACCACCAGGCTCGGCTGCACCGCCTCGATATGGCCGAGCACGGTGTTGATGTCGGTTTCAGCGGCCAGGAACACCTCGTCGTGGGTGCAGCCGGTCCGCTCCGCGCGCATCCGGATCTGGCCCGCCGACTCTTCGCCGGAGACATACAGCGAGCGCCGGCCCGAACTCGCCCAGCGGTGCACGACGTCGAGCAGCAGCGTGGACTTGCCGACCCCGGGATCACCGGCGAGCAGGGTGACCGAGCCGGGCACCACACCGCCGCCGAGCACCCGGTCGAGTTCGTCGACGCCGGTGGGGAAGTGGCGGGTGCGGTCCGGGTTGATGGAGCTGATGGGCACCGCGGGGGTGGACGGCACGACCGCGCGCTGGGCCGTGGTGCCGGCCGCGCTTGCCCCGGCCACCTCGTCGACCGTGCCCCAGGTTCCGCACTCCGGGCAGCGACCGACCCACTTGGCCATCACATGGCGGCATTCCGAACAGCGATATTGCGAACGCGCCTTGGCCACGGCCGTGACGCTATCGGGTGGGTCCGACAGAACCGCGTATTAGCGGCCCGTGTCAGCTCACTCCTGGCCTGCGGGTGCCCCTTGCCGCTCTGCGCCGCCCGCCGAGATGGGCACCTGGACCGTCGCCTGGCCGGCCTTCTCGAAGGTGAAGGTGAAGCCGTAGGTCAGCCCGTTGGAGATCGGCTGGCTGAGAGTGACCTCCGCCTTGGCCGGCTGCGTGCTGCCCATCGGCGCCGCTTCGGACTGACCGTCGGCACTGCCGACGATCAACGACGATCCGGCCGGGATCGACGTATTACCGGTGAGCTCGACCGAGCCCACGTCGGAGCTGACGCTGACCAGCTTGTCGTTGGTGTCCGGGGAGATGTTTGCCGCGGCGAAGATGAGCTCAACGGTGCGACCCGGCTTCAGTGCGTCACCGGACTGCACTGCCTGGATGTGCACGTTGCGCAGAGCGATGTTCGCGAGATTCGCAGTGGCGCCGTTGACGGCCGACTGCTGGTCGGCGGTCTGCGAGATCTGGCCCGTACCGCACCCCGTCAGGATCAGAGCGCAGGCCGCCAGGCCAGCGGATGCGGCGACGAGGCGATTCGTCAAGCGGTTCACAACAGCCTCCTGCTCGGCCCGTGTGGACGGCATCGTCGCGCCGCCGCGGTTCGACTATGCACAGTAGTAGGTAGTGTCGCGCGGCGGTAGCTGAGGGTTCGTGGGGCGGTAACGGAAGTCGGCGGCCGCGACCCGGCGGGGGTGTGCTGACCAGTGGGTACGAGCGCCCGCGTTGCACGCTTTCGTCACCCTGTCAACCCCCTCTCTTCACCTTCGGTGCCCCTGACCTGCATCGTTGTTCCGCACGCTGTCGGGCTCCGTGCTAACATTGGAGTGTGAAAGGGGCTCGAAACTGATGATTTTTAAGGTCGGAGACACCGTTGTCTATCCACACCACGGTGCTGCATTGATCGAGGCCATTGAAACCCGGACCATCAAAGGCGAGCAGAAGGAATATCTCGTCTTGAAGGTCTCCCAGGGAGACCTCACTGTCCGAGTTCCCGCCGACAACGCCGAATATGTCGGTGTGCGCGATGTGGTCGGCCAAGAGGGCCTGGACAAGGTGTTTCAGGTGCTTCGTGCCCCGCACACCGAAGAGCCGACCAACTGGTCGCGCCGCTACAAGGCCAACCTGGAGAAGCTGGCGTCCGGTGACGTCAACAAGGTCGCCGAGGTCGTTCGCGACCTGTGGCGCCGGGATCAGGAACGCGGTCTGTCTGCAGGCGAGAAGCGCATGCTGGCCAAGGCTCGGCAGATCCTCGTTGGCGAGTTGGCCCTGGCCGAGAACACCGACAACGAGAAGGCCATGAACATTCTCGATGAGGCGCTGGCCGCCGCGTCCTGACTGCCCTGAGGGGTTAGGTGTCGGAAACGGTCGCGGTCGTCACGGCCGCTGGTTCCGGTGAACGGCTGGGCGCGGGTATCCCGAAGGCATTCGTGGATCTCGGCGGCAGAACCATGCTCGAACGCGCGGTAGATGGTCTGTTGGCCTCCGGCGTGATCGACCGGGTGGTCGTCGCCGCGCCCGCCGAGCGGGTTGATGAAACAAAGCTGCTGCTCGACGGCCGTGCCACGGTCGTCGCCGGCGGTCCCGAGCGTCCCGAAACGGTGCGACGAGCGCTGGCCTCCGTCGGCGACCCCGAGTTCGTTCTGGTACATGACGCCGCCCGGCCGCTGACGCCGGTCGAGCAGATCCAACGGGTGGTTGCCGCCCTGCGTGACGGCCTGCGTGCGGTCATCCCGGTGCTGCCGGTCACCGACACCATCAAGGCCGTCGACGCCAACGGCGTCGTTCTCGGCACTCCCGAGCGTTCCGGGCTGCGTGCCGTGCAAACGCCTCAGGGCTTCGAAACCGCGCTGCTGCGCCGCGCCTACGAGCGCATCGGCGGCGCCTCCGTCACCGACGACGCCTCGCTCGTCGAATACCTGGGCACCCCGGTGCACACCGTCGCCGGCGACCCGCTGGCGTTCAAGGTCACCACGCCGCTGGATCTCCAGCTGGCCCGAGCCCTGCTGGCCGCGTGACGATTCCACGCGTCGGGCTGGGTAGCGACGTCCATCCGATCGAGTCCGGCCGGCCCTGCTGGCTGCTGGGCCTGTTGTTCGACGATGCCGACGGCTGCTCCGGACACTCCGATGGAGACGTCGCCGTCCACGCGCTCTGCGATGCCCTGCTCTCGGCGGCGGGCCTCGGCGATCTCGGGTCGGTGTTCGGCGTCGACCAGCCGCAGTGGCGCGGTGTCACCGGTGCCCGCATGCTCGAACACGTCCGCGACCTGCTCACCGCTGCGGGCTTCACCGTCGGCAACGCCGTCGTCCAGGTGATCGCCAACCGCCCCAAGATCGGCCCGCGCCGGGAGGAAGCCCAACGCCTGCTGAGCAGCCTGCTGGGCGCGCCGGTGTCGGTCTCGGCGACCACCACCGACGGACTCGGGCTGACCGGCCGCGGGGAGGGCATGGCGGCCCTCGCCACCGCGCTGGTGGTGGCCGGGTCCGCCTCGATGCCTGACTGAGCCGTTCAGGCCGGTAAGCTGGCGCGTCGTGACCGGCACCCTGCGACTCCACGACACCTACAGCGGTGCCGTGCGCGATTTCGCGCCGATCCGTTCCGGTCACGCCTCGATCTATCTCTGCGGCGCCACTGTGCAGGGCTTGCCGCACATCGGCCATGTCCGCAGCGGGGTCGCGTTCGACGTGCTGCGCCGCTGGCTGATGGCCAAGGGTTTCGACGTCGCGTTCATCCGCAACGTCACCGACATCGACGACAAGATCCTCACCAAGGCCGCCGACGCGGGCCGGCCGTGGTGGGAATGGGCGGCCACCCACGAGCGGGCCTTCTCGGCGGCCTATGACGCCCTGGGAGTGCTGCCGCCGTCGGCGGAGCCTCGGGCGACCGGGCACATCACCCAGATCGTCGAGCTCATCGAGCGTCTGGTCGACACCGGCCACGCGTACACCGGCGCCGGCGACGTCTACTTCGACGTACAGAGCTTCCCGGAGTACGGCAAGCTCTCCGGGCACAAGGTCGACGACGTGCACCAGGGCGAGGGCGTGGCGACCGGTAAGCGCGACCAGCGTGACTTCACCCTGTGGAAGGGCGCCAAACCCGGTGAGCCGTCCTGGCCGACGCCGTGGGGGCCGGGCCGGCCAGGCTGGCACTCGGAATGCGTGGCGATGGCCCACGAATACCTCGGTGCTGAATTCGATATTCACTGCGGTGGAATGGATTTGGTCTTCCCGCACCACGAGAACGAGATCGCGCAGGCGCGTGCCGCCGGCGACGGCTTCGCCCGATACTGGCTGCACAACGGCTGGGTCACCATGGGCGGGGAGAAGATGAGCAAGTCGCTGGGCAATGTCCTGTCGATTCCCGCTGTGCTGCAACGGGTTCGGCCCGCCGAGCTGCGCTACTACCTGGGCAGCGCGCATTACCGGTCGATGCTGGAATTCTCCGAGAACGCCCTGCAGGATGCGGTCAAGGCCTACACCGGCATCGAGGAGTTCCTGCACCGGGTGCGGACTCGCGTCGGCATCGTGGTGCCCAGCACCTGGACCGAGAAGTTCGGCGCCGCACTCGACGACGACCTCGCCGTACCCGCCGCCCTGGCCGAGGTGCATGCCGCCCGCGCGGACGGCAACCGGGCCCTGGAATCCGGCGACCACGAGACCGCGCTGGCGAAGGCGCGTGAAATCCGTTCGATGATGGGGATTCTCGGGTGTGACCCGCTCGACGAGCGCTGGGAGACCCGCGACGAGACGTCGGCGGCCCTGGCTGCGGTCGATGTGTTGGTGCGCGCCGAGCTGAACCGTCGGGACGGGGCTCGCCAGACCCGCGACTGGGCTCTGGCCGATGAGATCCGAGATCGGCTCAAGGAAGCCGGCATCGAGGTGACCGATACCGCCGACGGACCGCAGTGGGCGCTACGCGACGAAGGCGGCAAGTAGATGGCTGGAAACTCCAAGCGGCGCGGGGCGATTCGCAAGGAAGGCACCAAGAAGGGCCCGACCGTGGGTTCCGGCGGTCAGCGCCGCCGCGGTCTGGAAGGGCGAGGGGCGACTCCGCCGGCGAGTGCTCGGACCGGGCATCCGGCGGCCAGACGTGCAGCCACCGCTGACAAGCGGGCGCGCCAGTATTCGAAACCCACCGACGAGACCGAGATGGTGCTGGGCCGCAACCCGGTGCTGGAGTGCCTGCGTGCGCACGCGCCGGCGACGGCTCTGTATGTGGCGCTGGGCGCGGAGGCCGACGAGCGACTGACGGAGTCGGTCACACTGGCCGCGGACCGTGGCATCGCGATTCTCGAAGTGCCGCGTCACGATCTGGACCGGTTGAGCGCCAACGGGTTGCACCAGGGGATCGCCCTGCAGGTGCCGCCCTACAGTTATGCCCACCCCGACGATCTGCTTGCCGCCGCGACATCTGACGTCGAACCGGCGCTTCTGGTCGCATTGGACAACATCTCCGACCCGCGCAACCTCGGCGCGATCGTGCGATCGGTGGCCGCATTCGCCGGCCACGGTGTGCTGATCCCGCAGCGGCGCTCCGCGTCGGTGACGGCGGTCGCGTGGCGCACCAGCGCCGGAGCGGCCGCCCGCGTGCGGGTAGCGCGTGCCACGAATCTCACTCGCACGCTGAAGGATTGGGCCGACGCCGGTGTTCAGGTGATCGGGCTCGACGCCGAGGGTGACACCACGCTCGACGAGCTCGACGGCTCTGGTCCGCTGGTGCTCGTCGTCGGCTCGGAGGGCAAGGGGCTTTCGCGGCTGGTACGCCAGAATTGCGATGCGGTGGTGTCGATTCCGATGGCCGGGCCGACGGAATCGTTGAACGCATCGGTGGCAGCCGGAGTGGTGCTGGCCGAGATCGCCCGTCAGCGCCGCCGGTAGCGCTACACCCCGATCAGCTGCACCCCGGCCCACAACGTCAGCACCGCCACCACCAGGCAGGCCGGAACGGTCGCCAGGCCCAGCCAGGTGAATTCGCGAACGCTGGTCGGCTCGCCCTGCTGGTGTAACACCCTGCGCCACAGCAGATTGGCCAGCGACCCGGCGTAGGTCAGGTTGGGTCCGATGTTCACCCCGATCAGCACGGCGAGCACCGCGGCCGGGCCGCTGCCTGCGACCAGCGGGAGCAGCACCAGGACAGCGGGCAGGTTGTTGACGACATTGGACAGCAGCGCCGCCACCGTCGCGATCCCGAGCAGCGCCAGCAGGCTGCCACCCGACGGCAGCAGGTCCGCGGCGGCGGTGTCGAGACCGTTGACCATCACCGCTTTGACGACCACCGCCAGCGCCAGCACGAACAGCAGGAACGGCAGATTCAGCGAGTGCACGATCCCGCCGATCGTGCTGCGTCGTTGCGCCAGTGACCGCACACCGAGTACCACCGCGCCGGCCAGCGCCGCCCACGCCGGGGACAGACCGGCGAACGAGGTCACCGCGAAGCCGACCAGCGTCAGGGCCAGCACGACGAGGACGAACACCGGCCGCTCCGGCTGCGGCGGCGGGTTCTCGGGCGGTACGTCGGCGAGATCGCGCCGGAACGCGAGCCGCAGCACCAGGTATTCGACGGCGATCGCCGCGAGCCACGGTGCTGCCATCAGCGCGCTGAACCGGGTGAACGACAGCCCGGCCGCACTGAACGCCAGCAGGTTGGTCAGGTTGGACACCGGCAGCAACAGCGATGCCGAATTGGACAGGTGCGCAGTCGCATACAGGTGCGGGCGAGGCGGCACCCGCAGCGTGCGTGCCGTAGCCAGCACGACTGGGGTCAGCAGCACGACAGTGGCGTCGAGGCTGAGTACCGCTGTGGTGGCCGCCGCGATCAGGAACACCTGCCCGAGCAGCCGCCGCGGTTTCCCGGCGGTTCCGCGTGCCATCCAGGTGCCCGCCGCCTGGAACAGTCCCTCGTCGTCGCACAGTTTCGCCAGCACCAGTATCGCGGCCAGGAAGGCAACCACCGGGAGCATCCGGCTCGCCTCGTCGGCGGCATCGTGGGTCGACACCGCGCCGATCGCGATGACCAGGGCGGCGGCAGGCACCGCCGTCCATGCCTCTGACCAGCCCCTGGGGCGGGCGATGGCGAACACGAGGACGACCACCAGGGCCAGCAGGGCGACGATCAGCACGGCGCGATCAGGCCCACGGGTCTTCGCGTTGCCACACGGTCGGCAGATGCAGAGCGACGCCGTCACGCTCGGCCAGGCCCGACAGCACCCGCATCGTCACGTTCAGGTCGTCGCCGGCATACGGCAACGCGATCAGCGGCTCGGTGAGCGGGCGGAAGAAGTCGTCCCAGTGGATCAGCACGACGCGGCGCGCCCCGACCGCCCCGACCGTCTGCTCCCAGTACTGCTCGAGGTAGGCCCGGGGTTGCACACCGAGTTGGCCGACACCGAGGTAGACGATGTCGGCGCGACGGCCGTCGAGGGCGCCGGGCAGGAAGCCGGCACTGCCTTGAATGAGCAGCCGCCGATCGCTGGGTGCGTGATGGATCAGGGTCGACCACGCCTCGCCGCAGCGGAATGCCGAAACCTTCACTGGCGGCACGACGGGCGCGGTGATCGTGCCGGGGAAGCGGTCCGGCGGGCAGTGGTGCGATTCGATGAGTGTCACGGCGAACGGGCCGAGTGTCAGCTCTTGCCCCGACGTGGCGACGACGATCTGATCGTTCGAAAGTCGGTATCCCCGAGCGATATTCGCGGCTGACTCGCCGCCGATCAGCCGGGCGCCGGTGCGGGCCGCGACTACGGCGGAGTCCATGGCGTGATCGTAATGAGTGTGCACGGGCAGCACCGCGGCCAGCCGGTTGATGTTGGCCCGGTTCAGGCAGTAGTCGATCCGCGATGCCGACGGCGCCAGCCGGCGCAGCCCGACATCCAGCATCGGCGGGCGGGAGAAGAAGCCGTCGGTCAGCAGCGACGAGGTGCCGTCGTCGACCAACAGCGTCGACACCCCCAGCCAGGTGACCGACAGTGCGGTGTCCGGGTCGGCCTCGGGTACGTCGAAGCGGTCGCGGTATTGGCCGATATCGGGCCTGCCGAGTTTGAGCCGCATCAGATGAACGCCGACACTTCGACTCCGTCGCGCAGCAGGCGATCGCGGACCTCGGTGGCGATTTGCACCGCACCCGGCGAATCACCGTGCACGCAAATCGATTCCACCCGTATGTCGATCACCGATCCGTCGACCGCGGATACCTGGCCGCTGTGCACCATCCGCGACACCCGCTCGGCGATCTGTTCCGGATCGTGCAGCACCGCACCGCCCTCCCGGCGGGAAACCAGCGCGCCGTCGGGGCGGTAGGCGCGGTCGGCGAACGCCTCGGCGACGGTGCGCAGGCCGAGTCGTTCGGCTTCTTCGAAGAACACCGAACCGGCCAGGCTCAGCACCGGCAGGCCGGGGTCGACGGCGTGCACCGCCTCGGCGACCGCCCGCGCCTGTTCTCGATGGGTGATGATCGTGTTGTACAGCGCACCATGGGGTTTGACGTAGCCGACAGCCGTGCCTGCGGAACGGGCCAGTGCCTGCAAGGCGCCGATCTGGTAGATCACCTCCGCGGTGAGCTCGGCGGGTTCGACGTCGATGAAGCGGCGGCCGAAGCCGGCCAGGTCGAGGTAGCTCACCTGGGCCCCGATCCGCACCCCGCGCTCGGCGGCAGCACGGCTGGTGCGGGCCAACCCCGCCGGGTTGCCCGCGTGGAAGCCACAGGCCACGTTGGCGCTCGTGACGACGTCGAGCATGGCGGCATCGTCACCGAGTTCCCACACCCCGAAGCCTTCGCCGAGGTCTGCGTTCAGGTCGACGGACGTCACCGGATCAGCCTAACCAGCCGGCGGATGGGTCACGCCGCGGCGGGATCCACCTGGCGCCGGCTGATGGCCCAACACACCAGATAGATCACGAACGAGATCGTCGTGACGAACACCGACACCGGAACGCCGGGCGCCAGCGAGAGCACGATGCCGACCACTGCGGACAGTTCGGCGAAGATCACCGACGCCGCGATCACCGCCGCCGGTGAACTGAACACCCGGGCCGCGGCGGCTGCCGGCGTGATGAGCAGTGACATCACCAGTAGCGCTCCGACGATCTGCACGCCTTGGGCAGCCACCACACCGACCAGGGCGGCGAACACGATGCCCAGCATCCGCACCGGAACTCCGCGCGCCGCAGCCACTTCGGGGTCGGCGGTGGCGAACAGCAGAGGCCGGTAACTGATGGCCAGCACGCCGACCACCAACACGGTCACCGCGATCAGCAGCGTCAGACCCGAGTAGCCGACGCCGACGATCTGACCGGTCAGCAGCGCGAAGCTGGTACCGGCCCGGCCCGGGTACAGATGGATGAACAGCACCGCAAGACCCAGCCCGAAGGCCAGCACCACGCCGATCGCCGAGTCACGCTCGCGGGCCCGCTGCCCGAGGATGCCGAACAGCACCGCGGCCAGCGCGCTGCCCACCAGCGCGCCCAATCCGACGTTGAAGCCGACCAGCAACGCGAAGGCCGCCCCGGTCAGCGACAGTTCGCTGGACCCGTGCACGGCGAAGGACATCTGGCGCATCACGATGAACGGCCCGATCAGCCCGGCCACCAACGCCAGCAGGGCGGCGGCGATCAGGGCCTGCTGGACGAACCCGCGGCCCAGCAGGTCGGCGGTGATGTCGAAGGCGAACAGGTGATCCAGCAGGTGTGCGAAGCGGTCATTCATGGGTGTGTCCGTGGGTATGGCCGGAGTGATCGAGGTGTTCGCCGACCACCACGTAGCGATCGCCGACCTGCACCACCTGGATGTCGGCCTGATACAGCTCGGAGAGCGTCTCCGAGGTCATCACCTCGGCGACCGTGCCGATCCGGAATCGGCCGTTGACCAGGTAGAGCACCCGGTCGACGTAAGGGACCACCGGGTTGATCTCGTGCGTCACGAACATCACCGCGGTGCCGGACCTGCGGCGCCGGTCGATGAGCTGGGCGACCAGTCGGGCGCTGGCCGGATCCAGGTTGAGCAGGGGCTCGTCGCAGAGCAGCAGCACCGGATCGCTGGCCAATGCCTGCGCGATCCGCACCCGCTGCAGTTCGCCGCCCGACATCACCCCGACCGGAACCTTGGCCAACTTCAGCGCCTGGACCTCTGCCAACGCCCGCTCGACGACGGAGTTCCGGTGCTGGCGCTCCTTCGGTGACAGCGGCCCGATGCCCCAGTGGTGGCCGTCCACCCCGAGCCGGACCAGGTCGCGGCCGCGCAGGCTCAGGCCGCGGTCGACCGAGCGGTGCTGAGGCACGTACCCGATCCGCTCGCTGCCCGCCTCGATCGGCCTGCCTTCGATGCTGGCCGTGCCCGCACTGAGCTCCAGCTGGCCCAGCAGCACCTTGAACAGCGATGTCTTTCCGGTGCCGTTGGGGCCGAGGATGGCGATGAACTCACCCGGGGCCACCTTCAGATCGAGGTGGTCCCAGAGCACCCGGTCTCCGAACGCCAGCCGAGCACCGGATAGGCAGACGACCTCGGTACTCACAAGCAGTGATTATCGGTTCTGCTGCAACGCGGCGGTCAACCGGTCGGCAGTATCGCGCTGCCAGGTCAGGTAGTCCTTGCCGTCGGGCAGCGTCTCGGTGACGCCGACGACGGGCACGCCGGCGCTCTGAGCCGCCGCCTGGACCTGTTTGGTGACCTCGGTGATGGTTTGCTCGTTGAACACCACCGCGGCGATCTGGCGGGCCTTGATGAGGTCCAGCATGGCCGCGACGTCGACGGGGGCGGGGTCGGTGTCCTGCTCGACGGCGCTGGCGAATCCGGCCGGTGTCTTGTCGGTCAGTCCGGCGGCCACCAGGAGATAGTGCGCGACGGGTTCGGTCGCGACCACCGCGGCGCCCGGGTGGGTGGTGCGGATGGCGTTCTCGGTCTGCGCTATCGCGTCGACCTTGCGGTTGAAGGTCTCGGCGTTGGACTTGTAGTCGGCGGCGTGCTGCGGATCGTCCTGGGCGAGCTTGTCGGCGATCGAGCTGGCCACGGCCCGCGCGGTGGCCAGGTCATAGAAGACGTGCTCGTTGGCCGGCTGAGGTTCGCCGGCGGGCGGCTTCAGCAGTGAGTAGGCGTCGATCGACGCCACTGACTTGTGGCTGGCCAGCACGTCGTCGACCCAGTGGTCGTAGCCGCCGCCGTTGTAGACCACCAGCGACGCGTCGGCGATGTCGGCCGCATTCGAGGGGCTGGCCTCGAACGAGTGCGGGTCGGCGGAGGCGCTGGTGATGATCGAGGTGACCTTGGCGTGGTCTCCTGCGACAGCCTGCGCGACGCTGCCCCAGACGTCGGTGGACGCCACCACGGTGGGCGTCTGTGCTGCCGGGGCGCTGCCCGGGGACTTGTCGCCGCCGCATGCGGTGAGACCGGCCGCCAGCGTCAACGCCGACAAACCCATGACCGCGCGGATCGCAGTACTGCGCACGAGCACTCCTCTGACTGAGTAGACCTAATACAAATGAAAACCGTTTCCAATAACCTTAGGGCATCGGTACCGGTCGTGCGCAACTCGATGCGCTAGCCTCACGGAGCATGTCCCGAAGTCCCGCGCCGCGGCGGCGGGCAACCCTGGCCTCATTGGCCGCCGAACTCAAGGTTTCGCGGACCACGATCTCCAACGCGTACAACCGACCCGACCAGTTGTCGGCTGATCTGCGGGAGCGGGTACTGGCCACCGCGAAGCGGCTGGGATACGCAGGCCCGGACCCGGTGGCCCGGTCCCTGCGGACCCGGAAGGCCGGCGCGGTCGGCCTGGTGATCACCGAGCCGTTGACCTACGCCTTCAGCGATCCCGCCGCATTAAATTTCGTCGCCGGACTCGCCGAATCGTGCGAGGAGGCCGGACAGGGCCTGCTGCTGGTCGCGGTCGGACCGAACCGCAGTGTTACCGACGGCACGAATTCCGTTCTGGCGGCAGGGGTTGACGGGTTCGTCGTCTACTCCGCGGCCGACGACGATCCCTATCTGCAGACGGCGCTGCAGCGTCACGTGCCGATCGTGATCGTCGACCAGCCCTCGAATGTCCCGGGCGCATCCCGGGTCTGCATCGACGACCGGGCTGCCATGCGGGCACTGGCCGACTATGTCATCGGGCTCGGTCATCGTGAAATCGGTTTGCTGACAATGCGATTGGGTAACGAGCGACGCACCGGTGACCAGGCGGCGGGCGTCGTGAGTGCAGATCACCTGAGGGACTCGCGCTTTCACGTCCAGACCGAGCGAATCGGCGGGGTGTGCGATGCGATGGCCGGTACGGGGTACGACCCGGCGACCCTGACCATCGTGGAGAGCTGCGAGCACCGGCCGGCGTCCGGGGCGGCGGCCGCCGAGTTGGCGCTGCAGACGAACCCACGGATCACCGCCTTGATGTGCACCGCCGACGTACTGGCCATCTCGGCGATGGATTATCTACGCGCCAAAGGCATTTACGTGCCCGGCCAGATGACGGTCACCGGGTTCGACGGCATCCCCGAAGCCTTGAGCCGGGGGCTGACGACGGTGTCGCAGCCCAGCCTGGAGAAGGGTAAGCGGGCCGGCCGGCTGCTGCACAGCCCGCCGCGCGACGGCTTGCCGGTGATCGACGTGCTGCCCACCGAACTGGTGCGGGGGCGGACGGCGGGCCCGCCCGTCTAACCCCGCCGGGCGCGAACCAGATACTCCAGTGCGGTCGCGACGTCGTCGGGGGAGTCGACCCGATAGCGGGCCAGGGTCTGCCCCGGACCGACCTTCACCCCGACGTCGCCGTCGGTGAGCCGCTTGAACCCTTTTTCGTCGGTGACGTCGTCGCCGAAGAACACCACCGCGGTCGCGTCGAGCTGTTCGCGCAGCTGCTCGAGTGCGGCACCCTTGTCGGTGTCGATGACGGCGAACTCGCGAACCGCTTTGCCTTCGGTGACGTGAATGTCCCAGTCCCGCACCGCGTTCAGCGCCTCGTCGAGCGCCTTCTGGGCGTCCTCGGGAACCGCGTTGCGCACGTGGAAGGCCACGCTGACCGGTTTGGTTTCGATGCTTGCACCGGGATAGCGCTGCGCCAGGGCGGCCATCGTCTGCTCGAGCTCTGCCAGCCGCGCCCTGGCGGCCTCGTCGATCGCGTCGAGGAAGTCGGCGTCGAACTCCGCGCCGTGGCTGCCCACCAGATGCACATCGCCGGGCGCGCCGGACAGAATCTTCAAATCGCGAAGCGCACGTCCGGAGATCAGCGCCGCGCTGGTGGATTGCAATGTCGCCAGCGCGGCAAGGGCGTCGGCAGCGGCAGGCAGGGGACGGGCGTCGGCCGGGTTGGACACGATCGGCGCGACGGTGCCGTCGAAGTCGGACGCCACCAGCAACTGGGGGACTCGCGCGACCTCGCTCAGCGCGCGATACAGATCCTCACCGGAGTCGGGCACGGGGTCCTAGGACTCGCCGTCATCGCCGATCAGCAGCCGCACCGCGAGATCGAGACGTTTGCTGACGTCGGTCGCCGAGGCACGGCGGGTCAGCCAGGCCAACAGGTTCGACAGCCACACATCCGAGATGACCCGGGCGATGTGGTACTGGTCTTCGGTCGGTTCGCCGTCGCTCATGGCGCGCGCGAACATGCTGTCGATGATCTTCTCGACGTGATCAACTTCACCTGCGGCGGAGGCGTCGGCGAACACGTATGCCCGCGTCATCGCCTCCGTGAGGAGCGGGTTGCGCTGCATCGCCCGGTTCAGCTTGCTCACCATGAAGTTGAGCCGCTGGAACGGTGAGCCGCCGGCCACCGCGGTCCGGTCGGTCTTGGCATCGATGCGCTCGAACTCGCGGGCCAGCGCCGACACCAGCAGATGCACCTTGGACGGGAAGTAGCGGTACAGCGTGCCGACCGCCACGTCGGCGCGGTCGGCCACCGCGCGCATCTGCACGGCCTCGTATCCGCCCTTGGAGGCGATCGCCATGGTCGCGTCGAGGATGCGCTTGCGACGTTCGCGCTGGGCCTCGGATCCAAGCTCTGATTCGGCGAGGACTGACACCGGTATCACCTCACGTGGCTGCGAACCCGCACCGCCGGCCGTCGATTTCTGCGCTGGCGATGACATGGGTCGGCTAGCTCCTTCCAAGGCTGTTCTGGGAGAAACGATACGCATCGCTACACTGCGTCGCGCACTTCTGTGTCCCCCAGGACAGCCGCGTGTCCTGCTGCGATGCCGGTCGACTTGACTGTTGATCGCTGGCACTATTAGAACACGTTCTAGTGGGCCGAGAAGTTTTTCAGCGCCCGTTCTTTGTGACCTTTAGGAGCCGCGGGTGTCTGCGACCATCACCGACGAACAGTTTGCCGCCCGCGAGTTGGTCCGCAGCTGGGCGGCCTCCTCCGGCGCACTTGCCGCTGTTCGCGACGTCGACCACGGCACGCCCGACGCGTGGCGCCCGGTCTACCGAGCGCTCGCCGAGCTGGGATTGTTCGGTGTCGCGGTGGCCGAAGAGGCCGGCGGCGCCGGCGGTTCCATCCAGGATTTGTGCGCCATGGTCGAGGAGGCGGCGCGTGCGCTGATCCCCGGACCGGTCGCGACGACGGCGGTCGCCACGCTGGTGATCACCGATGCCGAACTGCTTGAAGCGCTGGGGTCGGGTGAGGCAACGGCGGGCCTGGCGCTGGCTGCCGACCTGCGCAAAGACGGTGATCAGGTGTCCGGCACCGCCGATTTCGTGCTCGGCTCCGACACCTCTGGCGTGCTGCTGCTCCCGGTGGGTGACGAGGTCGTCGTCGTCGACGCGGGCGCCGACGGGGTGTCGGTCGAGCTGCTGGCGGCCACCGACTTCTCCCGCCCCCTGGGTCGGGTGACGCTGAACTCGGTTCCCGCCACCACGCTGGCCGTCTCGCGGCGCCGGTTCGAGGATCTGACCGCCACCGTGCTGGCCGCCGAGACCGCGGGCATCGCCCGCTGGACGCTGGACACCGCGGTGGACTACGCCAAGGTGCGGGAGCAGTTCGGCAAGCCGATCGGCAGCTTCCAGGCCATCAAGCACATGTGCGCCGAGATGCTGTTGCGCTCCCAGCAGGCTGCGGTCGCGGCGGCCGACGCCGCCGTCGCAGCTGCCGGTGAGGATCCCCAGCAGCTGTCCATCGCCGCCGCCATCGCCGCCGCCATCGGTATCGAGGCAGCCACGGCGAACGCCAAGGACTGCATCCAGGTACTCGGCGGCATTGGCATCACCTGGGAGCATGACGCCCACCTCTACCTGCGCCGCGCCTACAGCATCGGCCAGATCCTCGGCGGCCGGCCGGCGTGGCTGCGCCGGGTCGCCGCGCTGACGCTGGACGGGGTGCGCCGCGAGTTGCACATCGACCTGGACTCCGTCGCGCATCTGCAGCCCGAGATCGCCGCCGCGGTCGCCGAGGTGGCCAAGCTCCCGGCCGACCAGCGCCAGCCCGCACTGGCCGACTCCGGTCTGCTCGCGCCGCACTGGCCCAAGCCTTACGGCCGGGAGGCGTCGCCGGCCGAGCAGCTGCTCATCGACTCCGAGATGGCCAAGGCCGACGTGCAACGCCCTGATCTGGTGATCGGCTGGTGGGCGGTGCCGACGATCCTGGAGGGCGGTACGCCCGAGCAGATCGACCGGTTCGTGCCGGCCACGCTGCGCGGCGAGATCATCTGGTGCCAGCTGTTCAGTGAGCCCGGTGCCGGGTCGGACCTGGCCGCCCTGCGCACCAAAGCTGTTCGCGCCGAAGGTGGTTGGAAACTCACCGGGCAGAAGGTGTGGACCTCTGCCGCGCAGAAGGCGCACTGGGGTGTCTGCCTGGCCAGAACCGACCCTGACGCTCCGAAGCACAAGGGCATCACGTACTTCCTGATCGACATGCGCTCGCCGGGCATCGTGGTGCGGCCGCTGCGGGAGATCACCGGCGACGAGCTCTTCAACGAAGTCTTCTTCGACGACGTCTTCGTGCCCGACGACATGGTGGTCGGCACCGTCAACGACGGCTGGCGGCTGGCCCGCACCACGCTGGCCAACGAGCGCGTCGCGATGGCGCAGGGCACCGCGCTGGGAAATCCGGTGGAGGAGATGCTGCGCTCGGTCGCCGCGCGTGAACTCGACACCGCGCTGCAGGACCAGACGGCCAAGCTGATCCTGTCCGCGCAGGCGGGCTCGTTGCTCGACCAGCGCATCGCGCAGCTGGCGGTCAGCGGACAGGACACCAGTGCAGAAGCCAGCGCGCGCAAGCTGATTGGCGTTCGGCACCGTCAGGCGCTGGCCGAGTTCCGCCAGGAGTTGTCCGAGTCGGGCGGTCTCACCGTCGACGGCTTCGTCCACGACTTCCTCAACACCCGGTGCCTGACGATCGCCGGTGGCACCGAGCAGATCCTGCTCACCATGGCCGGGGAACGGCTGCTGGGCCTGCCGCGCTAGCCAGGAAACGTTGTGCGAGTGTGCGGTGTCATCCGCGGAACGCCGCGCTACTCGTCGTAGGTGACTTCCACCGAATCGGAGGTCGGCCGCGCCTGGCAGGCCAGGATCAGCCCCTCGTCGATGTCGCTGGGCTCCAGGACGTCGTTGATGTCCATCTCCACGTCACCGCTGCGCTTGACCACCGCGCACGCACCGCAGTGCCCCTCACGGCAGGAGAACGGTACGTCGAGTCCCTTGTCGAGGAGGACGTCGAGCAGCTTGGCGCTGCGCGGCCACGACACGGTGTGGGTCTGCCCGTCGAGTTCGACGACGGCTTCCGCCGGCGGTTCGTCGCTGTCGTCGGTGATCGTCACCGCGGCGAAAGGATCGGTGTCCAGTGAGCGGAACACCTCGATGTGCACCTGCTTGGCCGGCACCTGCAACGAGTCCAGTGCTTGTTCGGCGGCCTGCATGAACGGTCCCGGCCCGCAGATGAACGCCTGCCGATCGGTGTAGGGAGCCATCACGTTGCTCAGCGCCGCGGTGCTGGGCAATCCCTGCACCGACTCCAGCCAGTGCACGACCGTCAGCCGGTCGGGGTACTTGGCGGCCAGGTCACGCAGGGTGCCGGCGAAGATCACGGAACGCTCGTCGCGGTTGGCGTACAGCAGGGTCACCTTGCCGCTGCCCTCCGAGAGGGCTGACTTGCAGATGGCCAGCATCGGGGTGATCCCGCTGCCCGCCGCGATCAGCAGGAAATCGGTGTCCAGGGTCTTGGGCACGAAGGTTCCCGACGGCGCGAGCACGTGCATCTTCATGCCCCGGTGGGCGTGGTCGCACAGCCAGTTCGACGCGTAGCCGTCGGCAGTCCGCTTGACGGTCACCGTCAGAGCGTCGTCGGTGAACGGCGAGCTGCACAGCGAATAGCAGCGCGCCACCGAACCCGTCCGGTCGCTGGGGATGCGCAGGGTCAGGAACTGGCCGGGCGCGTAGCGCAGCCGATCAGCCGGGATGTCGGCACCGGCGGGCACGCCGAACACCAGCGATCGCGAGTCGTCGGTTTCGTCGACCACGTCGGTCACTTCCAACTCGAGCACGTGGCTGCCCAGCGGCTCGTCGGGTGGAACCTGCGTCACGGTGTTCAGCCTTCCCTCCGCCTAACTAGAACAGGTTACAGAAATCGCTTTCCATATCGCTACCAGCCGCAGGCTCGCCCTGCTCGACACAAATCGTAACGTGTTCTAGTCTTGGGTCCAGAACCACTCTCTGGGAGGCATGCAGTGACGTCCATTCAACAGCGTGACGCGAACGCAGTTCTCACCGGCATCGATGAACTGTTGCCCAAGCTTCGCGAGCGCGCACAGGAGACCGAAGACCTGCGTCGGATTCCCGAGGCCACGATCGCCGAGCTGGACGAGGTCGGCTTCTTCAAGCTGCTGCAGCCCGAGCAGTGGGGCGGCCTGCAGAGTGACCCGACGATGTTCTACGAGGCGGTGCGACGGCTGGCCAGCGCCTGCGGGTCGACCGGCTGGGTGGCCGGCATCCTCGGCGTGCACAACTGGCATCTGGCGCACTTCGACCAGCAGGCCCAGGAAGACGTCTGGAGTGCCGATCCCACGGTCCGGATCTCCTCGTCGTACGCCCCGATGGGCGCCGGCGTGGTGACCGAGGCCGGCGACGGCTACATCGTCAACGGTGCCTGGCACTGGTCGTCGGGTTGCGATCACGCCACTTGGACGTTCGTCGGTGGCCCAGTGATCAAGGACGGCAGGCCGGTCGACTTCGGCAGCTTCCTGGTCCCGATCAGCGACTACCGCATCGAGGACGACTGGCATGTGGTGGGGCTCAAGGGAACCGGCAGCAACACCCTGGTGATGAAGGACGTGTTCGTTCCCCGCCACCGGTTCACCTCGTTCAAGGCGATGGGTGACCTGGCTTCGCCGGGGCTGCAGACCAACACCGCGCCGGTATACAAGATGCCGTGGGGCACCATGCATCCCACGACGATCTCCACCCCGATCGTCGGCATGGCATACGGCGCCTACGCCGCTCACGTCGAGCACCAGGGCAAGCGCGTGCGCGCCGCCTACGCCGGTGAGAAGGCCAAGGACGATCCGTTCGCCAAGGTCCGCATCGCCGAAGCGGCCAGCGACATCGACGCGGCCTGGACCCAGCTGTCGGGCAACCTCGCCACCGAGTACAAGCTGCTGCTCGACGGTCAGGACATCCCGCTCGAGCTGCGCGCCAAGGCCCGCCGCGACCAGGTGCGCGCCACCCAGCGGGCGATCGCGTCCGTTGACCGGCTCTTCGAGAGCGCAGGGGCCACCGCACTGGGCACCGACACACCGCTGCAACGGTTCTGGCGTGACGCGCACGCCGGCCGGGTGCACGCCGCCAACGACGCCGAGCGCGCCTACGTGATGTTCGGCAACCAGGAATTCGGGCTGCCGCTCGGCGACACGATGGTCTAATCGGTTCGACAAGCTGACGATCGACTTTTCTCGGAGGGTGGGGCATGACGCTAAAAGCGCTCGGCTACATGCGAATTGAGGCCACCGATGTGGGGGCCTGGCGGGACTTCGGCACGAAGGTGCTCGGCATGGTCGAGGGTGACGGGGCCACTCCCGGCGCGCTCTACCTGCGGATGGACGAGTTCGCCGCCCGACTGGTGATCGTGCCCGGCGAGAAGGACCGGTTGCTGGTCTCTGGGTGGGAGGTCGCCGATGCCGCCGCCCTGCAGAGCCTGCGCGAGACCCTGGGAAAGGCCGGTGTCGACTTCACCGAGGGCACCCGCGAGGAGAAGTCCGAACGGCGCGTCGAAGGCCTGATCCGGTTCAATGATCCGGCAGGCAACGTCCTGGAGGCGTTCCACGGTGCGCAGTACCTCGGCCGCCGGTTCGTCAGCCCGTACGGCCACAAGTTCGTCACCGCCGAACAGGGTCTGGGGCACGTCGTGCTCACGTGCGACGACGACGCCGCGGCGCAGGCGTTCTATCAGGACGTGCTCGGCTTCAAACTGCGGGATTCGATGAGCCTGCCCCCCGAGATCGCGGGTCGCCCGGCCGACGGTGACCCGATTTGGCTGCGGTTCTACGGCTGCAACCCGCGCCACCATGCGCTGGCCTTCATGCCGATGCCCAACCCGACCGGCATCGTGCACCTGATGGTCGAGGTGGAGAACTCCGACGACGTCGGCCTGTGCCTGGACCGTGCACTGCGTCGCAAGGTGAAGATGTCGGCGACGCTCGGCAGGCACACCAACGACAAGATGCTGTCCTTCTACATGAAGACCCCTGGCGGGTTCGACGTCGAATTCGGTTGTGAGGGGCTCGAAGTCGACGATCACGACTGGATCGCCCGGGAGAGCACCGCGGTCAGCCTGTGGGGCCATGACTTCTCCGTCGGGTTCAAGTAGCCGATGGCGTCCCCGGAGATCGACCCGCGCACGTTCCGCCATGTGCTCGGGCAGTTCTGTACCGGCATCACGATCATCACGACAGTGCATGAGGACACTCCGGTCGGCTTCGCATGTCAGTCGTTCGCGGCGCTGTCGCTCGAACCGCCACTGGTGCTGTTCTGCCCGACCAAGCTGTCCCGGTCCTGGGCGGCCATCGAGGCCAGCGGCAAGTTCTGCGTCAACGTCCTGCACGAGAACCAGAAGGACGTGTCGGCCCGATTCGGGTCGAGGGAACCGGACAAGTTCGGCGGGATCGACTGGAGCCCAAGTAAGCTCGGCTCGCCAGTGATCGACGGCACGCTGGCCCACATCGACTGCACCGTGCATTCGGTGCACGACGGCGGTGACCACTTCGTGGTGTTCGGTGCCGTGCACTCGCTGTCCGAGGTGCCGAAGAAGAAGCCGCGCCCGCTGCTGTTCTACCGCGGCGAGTACACCGGCATCGAGCCGGACAAGAACAGCCCGGCGCAGTGGCGCGACGACCTCGACGCGTTCCTCACCACCACGACGACGGACACCTGGCTCTAGCGCTGTTCGTCGATGAAGTCGACGATCGCAGCCGCCACCTGCCGGTGAACCGTTTCGTTCAGGATGTCGTGATGCGCACCCGGGAACTCGTGCAGCCGTAAGGGTTCGATCTGCTCGGCGTAGGCGCGCAGCGCGCTCACCGGGGCGATCGGATCGAGCTCGCCGTGGATGGCCAGCGTCGGGACGGTGAGCTTCGGTAGCTCGGCGCCGAAATGGTCCCAGGCCCGGTCGAGTTCGCGCGCCAGGGCGCCGCCGTCCGCGTCGACGAACGCCAACGGGTCGTTCTCCAGCGAGTCCAGGTAGAACGGGTCGCCGGACAGCCAGCTCGGGTCGAGCTCGACCGCATCACCGCCGAGCAGCTCGGGGACCGGAACCAGGGGAGACCCTGAAATCACGGCCGCCGCATACTGTTTCGGATCCTTCAGAAGCCGGAACAGGGTGACCACCGAGCCGAACGAATGCCCCTGGGCGATCAGCGGAATCCCGGGTGTCTGCTGCCGGGCCAGTTCGGTCAGCGAGTCGGCGAGTGCCGAGCTGTCCTCGATCGACCCGAAGTCGCCGCGCTCGCCGGGCGAGAGCCCGTGGCCGAATTGGTCGACGGCCCACAAGTCGATGCCGGCCCCGTTGAGGGCGAAACCCAGGCGGTGGTAGACGCCGGTGTGCTCGCCGAACCCGTGCAGGAAGATGACCGCCGCGTGCGGCTGGTCGGCGGCCCAGTGCCGGTAGTAGGCACGTCCGCGGTCATGGTCGATGAAAGGCATGGCTTGAGCCCACCAGCTCCGGTGTTGTCACGCAACACTTTCGCTCAGTGCGCGCCGGTTCCGGTCAGTGCGCCGGCCATCTCGCGCATGCGAACCGTGATCGCCTCGACCAACGCCGCGACCTCGGGTCGGCGCAAGGTCTCCTGCCGCGCCACCAGCCAGTAGGTCAGCTCGACGGCGACCTCGTCGGGCAACACCCGAACCAGGTCGTCGTGGCGGTCGGCCATGAAGCAGGGCAGCAGTCCCAGGCCGGCGGCCGCCCGGGTGGCCTCGACGTGGACGAAGACGTTGGTCGACGTCACCGATTCCTGCATCGCCGGAACGAAACTCGACGCCAGGTCCAGATCGTCGACTTGCAGCATGGAATCGATGAAGTACACCAGCCGGTGGCTGGCCAGCTCGGCGACGGTGGCTGGGCAGCCGTGCCGGGACAGATAGTCGTGTGATCCGTAGAGCCCGAGCCGGTAGTCACCGAGTCGCGTTGCGACGGCCCGGCGCACTCGCGGCTCGCCGACCACCACCTCGATGTCGAGGCCGGATCGCTGTTGTGACGCGCGTCGGGTCGCGGTGACGATCTCGACGGTGACCCGGGGGTGCCTGCGCTGCATCTGGGCCGCGGCCGGGGCGGCGATGTAGGCGCTGAACCCGTCGGTCGCCGACAGCCGAACGACACCTTCCAGCGAGCGGGTGCCGTCGGCGTCCGGGGCCAGGGAGCGCACGGCCGCCTCGATGGTCTCGGCGGCCGTCAGCGCGTCTCGGCCCAGCTCGGTCAGCTCCCACCCGCCCGCGCCGCGCCCCAGTACCCGTCCACCCAGGGTCTGCTCCAGGGCGGCGATCCGCCGCGAGATCGTGGTGTGGTTGAGGCCGAGTTCCTCGGCGGCCGTCACGAACCGGCCGGAGCGCCCGACGGCCAGCAACACCAGCAGATCGTCGGCGCTCGGACGGGCGGGCGGCACAGACATAGCTGCATGGTCGCAGATACGTGCCGCCGATTCCGCAGTCCGATCAAGTGGGCTTGACCCTCCCCCGGGGGAAGCCCCAGGGTGGCGCTATGACAACACACAACACCGAAACCGCCGCGGCCTGGGACGCGCTGCCCGCCGTGGTCAGGACGTATCTCACCGCACACCGGTCAGCCGACGTGGCCGCCGCGATCGGCACCTTCACCGCCGACGCCGCGGTGACCGACGAGGGTCACACGGTGCACGGCCGCGAGGCGATCGGGACCTGGCTGGGCAGTGCGGGCAGCGAGTACACCTTCACCACCGAGTTCACCGGTGCCACCGCGACCGATACCGCGCACGTCGACGTGCTCCAGCGGTTGGAAGGTGACTTCCCCGGCGGGGTGGCCGATCTGCACTATCGGTTCACCCTGGACGGCGACCTCATCAGCCGACTGGTCATCGAGCCCTGAGCGATGACGAAGACCTGGTTCATCACCGGCGGTACCCCCGGGGGATTCGGAATGGCCTACGCCGATGCGGCATTGGAGATCGGCGACCGGGTGGTGCTCACCGCGCGGCGGCCCGCGGAGCTCGATGAGTGGGCCCGGGCGTACGGCGACCGAGTTCTCGTCGTGGCCCTCGACGTCACCGATGCCGCCCAGGTGCAGGCCGCCGTTCGCGCGGCCGAGGAACACTTCGGCGGTATCGACGTTCTGGTCAACAACGCCGGACGGGGCTGGTACGGGTCGATCGAAGGTATGGCTGACAACGATGTCCGCGCGATGTTCGAGCTGAACTTCTTCGCGCTGCTCTCCGTCATCCGGGCGGTGCTCCCCGGGATGCGCGCCCGCCGTAGTGGGTGGATCGTCAACATGTCCTCAGTGGCCGGACGCAGCGGCGTCTCCGGTTTCGGTTACTACAGTGCGACGAAGTTCGCTGTTGAGGCAGTCACTGAGGTGCTGGCCGAAGAGATTGCGCCGCTGGGCATTCGGGTGATGGCCGTCGAGCCGGGCGCCTTCCGCACCCGCGCATATGACGGCTTCGCCGACGAGCCGATCGCAGAATCCATCGCCGACTACCGGCCGATGCTCGAGCAGGTCCGCTCGGCGATGGTGCAGCAGAACGGCACTCAGCCGGGCGACCCGCAGCGCGGGGTCCGTGCGGTGATCGCCGCGATGGGCGAGGATCCGCCGCCCCGGCGGCTGGTCCTCGGCAGCGGAGGGGTGGACGCCGTCGTCGCCACGCTCGAGAGCTCCTCGCCGAGGTCCGCGCCCACGAGTCGCTGTCCCGTGGCGCCGACTTTCCGCAGGCGGACTATCCCGGTGCGGGGGCGAGTTGAAACACCGGCCAGCCGATCTCTGTTCGCCACATGGTCGGGTCGTCGGTGTCACGGGGCCCGACCACATAGGTCTCGTGAATCGGTCCGTCGACGGCAAGGGCATGCGTGACGACCCAGGCGCCGAGACGGCCATAGGTCACGTCGATGTCGTCGTGCGGTCCGGAATGGACCGCGACGGCGAGGTCCGCCGCCGGAAGCTCGACGACATCGATCCGGCCGGATGGTCGCGGGGCACGGACTGGCCGGAAGACCATCATCACTCCGGCTCCGTGCGCGAACAGCGCGTTCGCGTACTGCCCGCCCGGCGGTCCGGTGCGTTCCGCCGGGGGAAAGGCCGCATCGAGTTCGGTCATCGCATCGTCGTACCAGCGCACCGAATCGCCAAGGCGTGCTTGCTCGGTGATCGCGGCGACGGTTCGGGCGGGCACCGACCGAAGCTCGACATGGACGTCGGCGGGATCTGGACGCAACAGCCGACGCAGCGACACGACGGCCGCCTGGGTGCGGGTCAGCTCGGCCTCCAGTCGCCGCAGGTGGCCCGCAATGACCTCAGCCCGTTCCTGCGGATCGTTGGTGTCGAGGATCGACCGGACCTCGGCGAGCGGCAGATCGAGCCGGCGGAGCTGATGGATCACCTGAGCGGTGGGGATCTGTTCGGGCGCGTAGTACCGGTAGCCCGAGATCGGGTCGACTGATGCGGGTTCGAGCAGTCCAGCCTCGTGGTAGCGCCGCAGCGTCCGCACACTCAGGTGCGTCACCGTGGCGAACTCGCCAATGGTCAGTTCGGAACGCACACGCCCACTCCCTCCTCGACCGCAATCTGTAGCGCAGCTTGTTCGCGCTCCTACGGCCACACCGTCAACCTCAGCGTAAGGAAGTTCCGTTGCACTCCGCCTTGATCGACTACGACTACGTCATCGTCGGCGCCGGATCGGCAGGGTCGGTGATCGCCGCACGGCTTTCCGAGGACCCGGCCATCCGGGTGCTATTGCTCGAGTCCGGGCCGGCCGACACCAAACCCGAGATCGCCGCGCCGCCCGCATGGCCGACGTTGTGGGGCAGCGAGATCGACTACTCCTACACCACCGTCCCGCAGGCAGGCACCAACGGCCTGGCCCACAACTGGCCGCGTGGCCACACGCTCGGGGGCAGTAGCAGCATCAACGCGATGGTGTACCTGCGCGGGCACCCGAGCGATTTCGACAGTTGGGCCGAAGCCGGCTGCACCGGATGGGATTACGAGTCCGTCCTGCCCTACTTCCGGCGCATGGAGACGGTCCCGGGCGGTGATCCGCACTACCGAGGCACGGCCGGCCCGATGCTCCCAGCCCCCGCCGCGACCGAGTTGGCCAATCCGTTGTCGAAGGTGTTCCTCGACGGCGCGGTCGCCGCCGGGTTCCCGCTGACCGACGATTTCAACGGTGCCGCCGCCGAGGGCGCCGGTTGGCACGATCTGTCGATCTCCGGTGGAGCAAGGCAGAGCGCCGCCGCTGCCTACCTGCACCCGGCGCGGGACAGGCCCAACCTGACCGTCATGACGGATTCTCGTGCACACAGGTTGCGATTCATGAGAAGCCACTGCGTCGGTGTCGATTTCGTGCAGAACGGTCGTGAACTGACCGTGTACGCCGAGGCCGAGGTGGTGATCAGTGCCGGTGCCGTGGACTCTCCGCGTCTGCTGCTGCTGCCGGGTATCGGCCCCGCCGCGGAACTGCATGCCGCGGGGGTCGGTGTCGTCCACGACCTGCCGGGCGTCGGTCGCAACCTGCACGACCACCCACTGTGCGGCGTGGTCTACGAGGCGGCGCAGCCGATTCCGGCGGCTCGGGCCAACCACGCCGAGACGTCGCTACTCTGGCGCAGCACAACGGCGCTGGCCGGCCCGGACATGCAGCTCATGTTCATCCACGTGCCCTTTCATCCACCGCATCTGGCCGCGCCGGCGAACAGCTTCACCCTGGGGGTCGCAACGACGCCGCAAGCGCGTGGTTCGATCCGTCTGGCGGGATCGGACCCGGCGACTCCGCCGCTGATCGATCCGAACTATCTGGGGACGGAATCCGACGTGCGTCGAATGGTCCACGGGGTCCAGGTGGCGCGCGAGATCGCCGCGACGGAGCCGTTCGCGCCGTGGCGAGCACGGGAGGTGCTGCCGGGGCCCGATGTCACAGACGATGCGGAACTTCGGGACTTCGTCGCTCGCGGTACCGGCACGTATTACCACCCGGTCGGCACCTGCGCGATGGGAAGCGGACCCGACGCAGTCGTCGGACCGGACCTGCGAGTGCACGGTCTGACCGGTATACGGGTGGCCGATGCGTCGATCATGCCGCGCCTCGTTCCGGTGAACACGAACGCTGCCGTGATGATGATCGGCGAGAAGGCCGCCGATCTGCTGAGGTGACGAGCCCGACGGCGAGCCAGGTATTCATCTGCAGAATCGCAGAACGCTCCTGCGGATTTCGGCATTGCGCGCGATATGGCGTGCGCGAATACTCATCCACGTGTGGCTGTCGTCACATGGGGGCATGGAGTTACCGAGGAGGGACAGATGAGCGTGACCACTGTGACGAGCGGCCTTCGCAAGGTGGTCGCTGCCTCGATGGCGGGCACCGTCGTCGAGTGGTACGAGTTCTTCCTCTACGGCACGGCGGCCACCCTGGTCTTCAACAAGATCTTTTTCGCCAAGGGGACCAGCGACCTCGATGCGATCCTCGCAGCGTTCATCACCTATGCCGTCGGCTTCGCCGCGCGACCGCTCGGTGGAATCGTCTTCGGCCATTTCGGTGACAAGTACGGCCGCAAGAAACTCCTGCAGTTCAGCCTGGTGCTCGTCGGTGCGTCGACATTCTTGATGGGCTGCCTGCCGACCTTCGGGCAGATCGGTTACTGGGCCCCTGCGCTTCTGGTGGTGCTGCGCTTCCTTCAGGGGTTCGCCGTAGGCGGGGAGTGGGGCGGCGCGGTGCTGCTGGTCGCCGAACACAGTCCCAGCCGGGAGCGCGGATTCTGGGCCAGCTGGCCGCAAGCCGGTGTCCCGGTTGGCAATATCCTCGCCACGGTGGTGTTGCTGACGTTGACCAGCACGCTGTCCGAAACCGCGTTCCTGTCGTGGGGCTGGCGGGTCGGATTCTGGCTGTCCGCGGTGGTGGTGCTGATCGGCTACTACATCCGGACCAAGGTCACCGACGCCCCGATCTTCGTGGCGGCCCAGCAGGAGGCAGAACAGATCAAGGCGAGCTCGTACGGCGTCGTCGAGGTCGTCAAGCGTTACCCGCGTGGGGTTTTCACCGCGATGGGGCTACGGGTCGCGGAGAACATCATGTACTACCTGGTGGTCACTTTCTCGATCACCTATCTCAAGGTGCAGGTGCACGCCGATACGAGCGACATTCTGTGGTGGCTGTTGGCCGCGCACGCAGTGCATTTCGTGGTGATCCCGTACGCCGGTCGGTTGTCGGACCGCGTCGGGCGCAAGCCGGTTTATCTGATCGGTGCGCTCGGTGCCGGCGCGTGGGGCTTCTTCGCCTTCCCGATGATGAACAGTGGGCACTACCTGCTGATCATGAGTTCGATCATTCTCGGTTTGGTCATCCATGCGCTGATGTATGCGCCTCAGCCGGCGCTGATGGCCGAGATGTTCCCGACCCGGATGCGGTATTCCGGTGTGTCTCTTGGCTATCAGGTGACCGCCATCTTCGCGGGGTCGTTGGCGCCGATCATCGCGGTGAAGCTGTTGGAGGCCTACAAGTCGGCGGTGCCGATCGCGATCTATCTGGCCGCCGCCGCGGTGATAACCCTGGTCGCGCTGGCGTTCACCCGCGAGACCAAGGGTATCGATCTGGCCGATATCGACACCGCCGACGCGCAACGCGACAGCAGGCCGACGTCCGCGACGGCGCCGGCATGACGGCACTCGAGGGGCGTTCCGCTCTGGTCACCGGGGCGGCCAGTGGCATCGGCGCGGCGTGCGCACGTGAGCTGGCCGCGCGCGGGGTGAAGGTCACCGCCGCCGACATCGACGGTGCCGGGGCCGAGGCACTGGCCACCGAGATCGGCGGAAAGGCCTGGGAGGTGGACCTTCTCGACGTCACAGCATTGGAAGAGCTGCACCTGGACTTCGACATCCTGGTCAACAACGCGGGCATGCAGGTCATCGATGCGATCGTCGACTATCCGCCGGAGAAGTTCCGGACACTGCTCGCGCTGATGGTGGAGGCGCCGTTCCTGCTCGTGCGCGCCACGCTCCCGGCGATGTACGAGCGCGGGTTCGGCCGGATCATCAACATCTCCTCCATCCACGGGTTGCGTGCCTCGGAGTTCAAGGTCGCCTACGTGACGGCCAAACACGCGCTGGAGGGGTTGTCCAAGGTGACCGCACTGGAAGGCGGCCCGCACGGCGTGACCAGCAATTGCGTCAACCCGGGGTATGTGCGAACTCCGTTGGTCACCAAGCAGATTGCCGACCAGGCTCGCACGCACGGCATCGACGAGCAGGAAGTGCTTGAGACGATCCTGCTCAGCGAGAGCGCGATCAAACGGCTGGTCGAACCCGAAGAGGTCGCCGATCTGGTCGGCTGGCTGGCATCGCCCGCCGCGGCGATGGTGACCGGCGCGTCCTACACGATGGACGGCGGCTGGAGCGCCCGCTGAGTCATCGGCTACTCAGCCACGGTCCCAGCCGGCGCAGCGCCTCCTCGATGTCGCTCGACGGCCCGGCGAACGACAACCGCACGAACGACCCGCCGCGCACGGTGTCGAAGTCGACACCGGGGGCGATCGCCAATCCGGTGTCAGCCAAGAGCTTTTCGCAGAACGCCAACGAGTCCGAGGTGTAGTCCGAGACGTCGGCGTAGACGTAGAAGGCACCGTCGGTGGGGGCCAGCCGGGTAAGGCCGATATCTCTCAAACCCGTGAGCAGCCGCTCCCGGTTGGCGGCATAGTGGTGCAGATGGCCTTCCGCTTCGGCGACGGCCTCCGGCGTGAACGCCGCCACCGCGGCGTACTGCGGGAGCACCGGCGGGCAGATCGTGAAGTTCCCGGTCAGGCAATCCACCGCGCGACGAAGCTCCTGCGGTACCAGCAGCCAGCCCAACCGCCAGCCCGTCATCGCGAAGTACTTTGAAAAGCTGTTCGCCACAACCGCATTGCGTGACGTCTGCCACGCGCACGACGTCTCCGGTGCACCGGGGTAGAGCAGCCCGTGGTACACCTCATCGCTGATCAGCCGCGCCCCGGTCTGGTCGCACCAGGTGGCGATCGCCGCCAGCTCGTCTGGCGGGATCACCGTGCCGGTCGGGTTGGCCGGGCTGGCCACGATCACACCCTGCACCGGCGGATCCAGCTCGGCAAGCATCTGCACCGTCGGCTGGAACCGTGTCCCCGGCCCGCACGGGATCTCCACCACCTCGCATCCCAGAGCCGACAGGATGTTGCGGTAGCACGGGTAGCCCGGGCTGGCGATGGCCACGCGGTCGCCGGCGTCGAAGCATGCCAGGAAAGCCAGCAGGAATCCGCCGGAGGATCCGGTGGTGACCACCACGTCGTCGGCGCTGACGTCCACGCCGTAGCGGTCGGCATAGGACCCGGCGATCGCCTGCCGTAGCTCCGGGATGCCCAGGGCGACGGTGTAGCCCAGCTGGTTGGCCTCCAGAGCGGCCGCCGCGGCCGCGCGCACCGGTTCCGGAGCGCCGACGCTGGGTTGGCCCGCCGACAGGTTGACCAGATCACCGTGGGTGCGCTGGCGCTCCGCCGCGGCAAGCCACACGTCCATCACATAAAACGGCGGAATTCCGGCTCGCAGCGCAACGCGGTTGTTCACCTGAGCCAGGCTAGAACACCGCCTCCGGCGGGTGCTGACCATACAGCCCGGGCCCGGTGATCTGGAGGTTGTCCAGAAACAGTCGCGAGGACGTGTAGGCGTCTTCGATCAGCTCGGTCGTATGCGTGAAGTCGAGCGGCGAGATCAGCCGGGGCGCGGGCCCGGGCAGGTACACCACGGGCAGCTCCGCGGCAACGAGGGCAGCCTCCGCCAACGCCTGCGAGCGCATGGTGACCAACGCCGTGTAGAGCAGGATGTCGGCGATGGTGTCGGTCGACCCAGGCAGCTGGCCAGGGAAGAAGCAGTCGAGCACGATGAGCGAGCGTGCTCCCATGGCGACCGCCTGCCGCATGGGTACGTTGGCAACCACACCGCCGTCGTAGAGGCGCAGGCCGTCGTGTTCGACCGGCGGATAGATACCGGGGATAGCGGCACTCGCCAACAGGGCGGGCAGCAGTAAACCCTCACGCAGTACATACGGTTGTGCCGTCGCGACATTCATCGTGACCGCGGCGAACGGAAGCTCGAGGTCGGTGAATTCTGCTGTGGCACCAAGAAATTCAGCGATCATCTCGGCCAGGCCGGTATTGGGAAACAGGTGTGTCTTGACTCGCTGCAGCATCAGCGCCTGGGCGATGAGGCCACCCGGGAACACCTTGTCCCGTGTCATACGCGCCCATGCATGGGAGAGCCGATTCGCGGCACCGTTCGGGTCAGACGCCAGCACCGCGCCGTTGATCGAACCCACGGAGGTACCTGCCACCAGCCCGGGCCGGGCATCGCGCTCACTGAGCGCCTGCAGCATGCCGACCTGGATGGCGCCAAGGCTGCCGCCGCCGCCCAGGACATAGCCGATCGGTCGCGGAAGATCCTCGACGGAACCGGTCGCCATGATGCCTAGGCTAGAACACCTGTGATTCGAGCTGCCGCAGTTGGTCCGACACCGAACCGAGCAGCTGAGCGCTGCCGTGCGCGCGCTTGAAGTACAGCTGGATGTCGTGTTCCCAGGTGATCGCGATTCCGCCGTGCAGTTGGATGGCTTCGCCGGCGACCTTGGTGAACGCCTCGGTGGCCGCCAGGCGGGCCAGCGCTGCCGATGTCGGCGACGGTGCGGCAATGGCATCGTCGACGACGGCGCGGGCTGACTGCACCGCGACGTACAGATCGGCCATCCGGTGTTTGAGCGCCTGGAAGCTGCCGATGGGGCGGCCGAACTGCACGCGTTCCTTGGTGTAGTCGACGGTGAGTTCCAGACAACGGGTGGCCGCGCCGATCTGCTCGGCGGCCAGCAGGATGGCCGCGGTGTCGGCCAGGCCGGGATCGGTGCCGATGACATCGGTGGATCCCGCGGACAGGCGCGCCAACCGGCGGGTCGGGTCCATGGTCTGCACCGCCTCGGCGGTGACGCCACTCCACCGGGTCAGTGAACCGCTGTCGACTCCGACGACCACATCGGCGATGTCACCGTTCACCACGTAGCCGGGGTCGAACACCACGGCGCCGACGGACTCACCTGCAGCGAGCTGCTCGAGGGCGTCGGTGTCGGGTTCGTCCGCTGCGAGAAGGGCCAGCTCGGCAAGCGTCGTTCCCAACAGCGGCGTCGGGACCAAGCCGCGACCCAGCTCCTCGAGAACCGCTGCGGCATCGGCTAATTCCCCGCCGGCACCGCCGAGTTCCTCGGGCACCACCAGGGCGGCGACGCCGACCTGTTCGCACAGCTTGGACCACAACGACGCGTCGTAGCCGCGATCGGACTCCATGGCGTCGCGCACCGCGGCGGGCGACGCGTGCTTGTCGATCAGCGCCGCGACGGTCTCGCGCAGCATCTGCCGTTCTTCGGTGGATGTCATGTCAGCGCCTCCAGCACTCGACGACGATGGCTGGTCGGATCGCCCCACGCCGAGTGCAGCGCCTGCACCCGTAGCAGCCACAGTGACAGGTCGTGTTCGGAGGTGAAACCGATTGCGCCGTGGGTCTGTAGCGACGACCGTGCCGCCACCAGAGCGGCGTCCGAGGCAGCCGCTTTGGCTGCGCTGACATCGCGTGCGGTGTCCGGGGATCCGTCGGCCAGCGACAGTGCCGCGCCGTAGATCAGGGGCCGGGCCAGCTCCACCGCGATGTGCACGTCGGCAAGCTTGTGCTTGATCGCCTGGTAGCTGCCGATGATGCGGCCGAATTGGCTGCGCTGCTTGGCATATTCGACCGACATGTCCAGCATCGCCTGCGCGGCGCCGACCAGTTGCGCGGCGGTCGCCAGCGCTCCGTACTCGAATGCCAGTGCCACGTCGGCGTCGCGGGTGTCTGTGGCGGTGACGTCGAACAGGGTGCGGCTGGGGTCGACGGAGGAGTGCCCGTCTCCGACGGTGGCGTCACCGACCCGACCGTCCTGCGCCAGCAAGGTCAGTCCGGCGAAGTCGGCGTTGACCGCGCGGGGCACCGACGGCGGCAGTGCCACCGTGGCGATCAGCTCGCCGGCCGCCAGAGCAGCCGAACGGTCGGCCCAATCCTCCTGGCCGGCCAGCAGAATCGGCGCCACCGCAATCGATTCCGTGACCGGGCCGGGAACGTTCCAGCGGCCGAGACGCTCCAGGGCAACCACCAGGTCGACGGGGTGCGCTTCGATGCCGTCGTATTTCTCGGCAACGGCGAGGGCGGTCACACCGAGGTCGGTCAGCGCCGACCACACCTTGCGCGCGGGTGCGGTGTCGCCCTGTGCCCACGCCCGGACCGCGCCGGGGACATCGGCGGCGCCGAGTGCGGCGTCGATACTGGCGGCGAAGTCCCGCTGCTGTTCGTCGAGTGCGAATTTCATTTGCTTTTCCCGGCACTCTCTCTGGGCAGCCCGAGCAGACGCTCGGCGATGATGTTGCGTTGAATCTCGTTGGTGCCGGCGTAAATCGGACCGCCCAACGCGAACAGCAGGCCTTCGGTCCAGGAGTCGGTCAGCTCGGCGTCGGCGCCGCGCAGTTCCAACGCCGTCTGGTGCAGTGCGACGTCGAGATCCGACCAGAACACCTTGGTCACCGACGACTCGGCGCCCAGTTCGCCGCCTGCGGCGACCCGGGTCACGGTGCCGAATGTGTGCAACCGGTAGGCCTGCGCCTTGATCCAGGCATCGGCTACCCGGTCGGCGAACGCGGGGTCGGCGCCACGGTCGTGCCACTCCGACACCAGACGCTCGGCCGGTGCGAGGAACCGCGCTGGGCTGCGCAGTGACATACCGCGTTCGTTGCTTGACGTGCTCATCGCGGCACGCCAACCGTCGTGCACGGCGCCGATGACGTCGGCGTCCGGGACGAAGACGTTGTCCAGGAACACTTCTCCGAAGCCGGTGTCGCCGCCGAGCTGCGCGATCGGGCGCACCGTCACACCCTCGGCCCTCAGGTCGAACATGAAGTAGGTCAGCCCGCGATGGCGCTCGGCGCTCGGATCGGACCGGAACAGGCCGAAGGCGCGGTCACCGAACGGCGCGCGACTGCTCCAGATCTTCTGGCCATTGAGCAGCCAGCCGCCGTCGGTCTGGGTGGCCGTGGACCGCAGCGACGCCAGGTCGCTTCCGGACTCCGGCTCCGACCAGGCCTGCGCCCAGATCTCTTCGCCGCTGGCCATTTTCGGTAGGACACGGTCCAGTTGTTCTTCGGTGCCGTGCGCGAACAGGGTGGGTCCCAGCATCGAGGTGCCGTTGGCGCTGGCGCGTCCCGGCGCGCCGGCTCGGAAGTACTCCTCCTCGTAGGCCACCCATTGCAGCAGGGTGGCGTCGCGGCCTCCGTACTTCTCGGGCCAGGTCACCACCGACAGGCCGGCGTCGAACAGGATGCGGTCCCAGCGGCGGTGCTGCTCGAACCCCTCGGCGTTGTCATAGGACTTCGTCGGGAACGAATCCTTGTTGGCCGCCAGGAAGTTCCGCACCTCGGTGCGGAACTCTTCGGTCGCGTCGTCGTAGCTGAGGTCCATCAAACCATCTCTCGCAGTGTGGGTTTGACCACTTTTCCGCCGGGGTTTCGTGGTAGTGCCTCCACGAATACCACCGATCGCGGGGTTTTGAAATTGGCCAGGTGCTTGCGGGTGTAATCGATCACGGCCTGCTCATCGAGGTCGCTGCCGGGCCTGCGCACGATGAACGCCCGCCCGACCTCACCGAGGCGTTCGTCGGGCACGCCGATCACGGCGGCGTCGGCGACTCCGTCGAGCCGGGCCAGGACCTGTTCGATCTCGGCGGGGTAGACGTTGAAACCGCCGCAGATGTACATGTCCTTGAGCCGGTCGGTGATGCGCAGATTGCCTGCCGCATCGACGGTGCCGACGTCACCGGTATGCAGCCAGCCATCGCTGTCGATCGCAGCCGCCGTCGCCGCCGGATCGTCCAGATAGCCCAGCATCACGTTGGGCCCGCGCAGCAGCACCTCGCCGGCACCCGTGTCGTCCGGAGAGTCGATGCGCAGTTCGAAGTCAGCTATCGGGCGCCCACACGTAGTCGCCACGGTGACCGCGTCGTCGTCGGCCCGGCACATGGTGCCGAAGCCGTTGGCCTCGGTCAGCCCGTATGCGGTCAGCACGATGTCGAAGTCCAGCTCGGCCTGCATGCGTTCGATCAGCACCACGGGCACCGTCGCCGCGCCGGTCACCGCGAACCGCAGCGAGCTCAGGTCGTACTGCATGCGATTCGGGTGATCCAGCAGCGTCTGGAAGATGGTCGGAGGCCCGGGCACCACGGTGATCCGCTTCTCGGCGATCACCCGCATGGCCTGCTCGGGGTCGAACGTGAGCTGAGGGATCAGGGTCGCGCCGGTCTGGAGGCAGGCCAGGATGCCGGCCTTGTAGCCGAAGTTGTGAAAGAACGGGTTGATGCACAGGTAGCGGTCAGCGCTGGTGAGCTGGCCGCACTCGGCCCACGCCGCGGGCGCGGCCAGTGACTGCCGGTGCGCGCAGAGCACACCTTTGCTGCGGCCGGTGGTGCCCGAGGTGAACAGCACGTCGGACGGGTCGTCGGGGTGCACCGCCGCCGCCCGGGCGTCGACCTCCGACAGCGGGACCTGTGGGCCGGCGAGGAACTCGTCCCAAGTGCCGTCTGTCTCGTCGATCGGGATGCGCACGATGTGCCGGAGGTCCGGCAGCGCGGCGCGGTCGAGATCGCCAACCCGGTCGGCGCCGAGGAACCGGCCCATGCCGAACAGCAGCGGTGCGTGCGTCCGGGCCAGGATGTCGGACGCCTCGTCAGCGGTGTAGCGCGTGTTCAGCGGCACCATCACCGCACCGGCGTACTGCGTGGCCAGGCAGGCGATCACCCAGTGCCAGGTGTTCGGTGACCAGATCGCGATCTTGTCGCCGGGCTGTACGCCCAGCCCGATGATCGCGGCGGCCGCCCGGCGGACCTCGTCGCGCAGTTCGGCGAAGGTGAACGAGCGGTCGTCGGTGATCAGTGCATCGTGGTTGGCGAAATCGAGTGCCATCCGGTCCAGCACCGCGGGTGTGGTGCGCGGGGCGCTCGTCATCGAGACTCCTCAAGGCCTGATACCCGGTGCATCGGTCCCGGGCTAACAAAGCAAGTGCTTGGTAGGTTAGCCTACAAGGGTGATCACGGTCGAGGAGTTCCGGGCGGAGGTCCGCGAGTGGCTGGCCGACAATCTCGTCGGCGAATACGCCGCGCTCAAGGGCCTCGGCGGCCCGGGACGCGAGCATGAAGCCTACGAAGAACGGCTGGCCTGGAACCGGCATCTCGCTGCGGCGGGCCTGACCTGCCTGGGCTGGCCGGTCGAGCACGGCGGTCGTGGCCTGTCGGTGGCCCATCGGGTGGCGTTCTACGAGGAGTACGCCAAGGCCGACGCCCCGGACAAGGTCAACCACCTCGGTGAGGAACTGCTCGGGCCGACGCTGATCGCGTTCGGTACGCCCGAACAGCAGCAGCGGTTCCTGCCGAAGATTCTCGACGTCACCGAACTGTGGTCGCAGGGCTACTCCGAACCGGGCGCGGGCAGCGACCTGGCCAACGTGGCCGCCACTGCCGTCTTGGACGGCGATCAGTGGATCATCAACGGCCAGAAGGTGTGGACGTCGCTCGCGCACTGGGCGCAGTGGTGCTTCGTGGTCGTTCGCACGGAAAAGGGCTCCAAGCGGCACGCCGGCCTGTCCTTCCTGCTGGTGCCGCTGGATCAGCCGGGCGTGGAGATCCGCCCGATCATTCAGCTGACCGGCGACTCGGAGTTCAACGAGGTCTTCTTCACCGATGCCCGCGCCGACGCGAACTTGGTGGTGGGCGAGCCGGGTGACGGCTGGCGGGTGGCGATGGGGCTGCTGACGTTCGAGCGCGGCGTGTCCACTCTCGGTCAGCAGATCCGTTATGCCCGTGAGCTTTCCGGTGTCGCCGAGCTCGCCAAGTCCAACGGTGCGATCGATGATCCGCTGATCCGTGAGCGGCTCACCCGGTCGTGGGCGGGGCTGCAGACCATGCGGTCCTACGCGCTGGCGACCATGGACGTAGAACAGCCGGGCCAAGATAATGTCTCGAAGCTGTTGTGGGCGAACTGGCACCGCGATCTCGGCGAGCTGGCAATGGACATCAAGGGCCGATCCGGCCTGCTGCTGGACGGCGGCGAGTTCGACGAGTGGCAGCGGCTGTTCCTGTTCTCCAGGGCTGACACAATCTACGGCGGGTCCAACGAGATCCAGCGCAACATCATCGCCGAGCGGGTGCTCGGCCTTCCTCGAGAGGTGAAGGGCTAGTGGCGCCACTGTCGGACGTGCCCAAGGAAATCGAGGGCCACGGCCTGCTGACCGGCAAGGTCGTCGTGGTGACCGCGGCGGCGGGTACCGGCATCGGGTCGTCGACGGCGCGGCGCGCGCTGCTCGAAGGCGCCGACGTCGTCGTCTCCGATCACCACGAACGCCGGCTCGGCGAAACCCGGGACCAGTTGGCCGAATTGGGACTGGGCCGGGTCGAAGCGGTGGTGTGTGATGTCACATCCACCGCTCAGGTCGACGCTCTGATCGCGTCCACCACCGCGCGGCTGGGCCGCCTCGACGTGCTGGTGAACAATGCCGGCCTCGGCGGTGAAACCCCAGTCATCGACATGACCGACGAAGACTGGGATCGCGTCCTCAACGTCACACTGACGTCGGTGATGCGGGCGACCCGCGCGGCGCTGCGCTACTTCCGCGACGCCGGTCACGGCGGTGTGATCGTCAACAACGCCAGTGTCCTCGGATGGCGGGCGCAGCATTCGCAGTCGCACTACGCCGCCGCCAAGGCCGGCGTGATGGCGCTGACCCGGTGCAGCGCAATCGAAGCCGTCGAACACGGTGTCCGCATCAACGCCGTCTCGCCCAGCATCGCGCGGCACAAGTTCCTGGAGAAGGTCAGCTCCTCCGACCTGCTCGACCGGCTCTCGGAGGGCGAGGCCTTCGGCCGCGCCGCCGAGCCGTGGGAGGTGGCGGCCACCATCGCGTTCCTGGCCAGTGACTACTCGAGTTACCTGACCGGCGAAGTCATTTCGGTATCGAGCCAACGCGCGTGACCGAGCAGCCGGTCAGTCGTCGCGATGAGCTTTTGGTGCTCGCCGCGACGATGTTCGCCGAGCGCGGCCTGCGTGCGACCACCGTGCGCGACATCGCCGACTCGGCGGGCATCCTGTCCGGCAGCCTCTATCACCACTTCAAGAGCAAGGAGCAGATGGTCGAGGAGGTCCTGCGCGACTTCCTGGACTGGCTGTTCGACCGCTACCAGCAGATCATCACCACTGAGCCCAATCCGCTGGAGCGGCTCAAGGGTCTGTTCATGACGTCCTTCGAGGCGATCGAAGACCGGCACGCCCAGGTGGTCATCTACCAGGACGAGGCCAAGCGGCTGACGGCCCTGCCGCAGTTCGATTTCGTCGAGGCTCGCAACAAAGAGCAACGCAAGATGTGGCTCGACCTGCTCAACTCCGGCGTCGAACAGGGCTACTTCCGGCCCGACATCGACGTCGACGTGGTGTACCGGTTCATCCGGGATACCACGTGGGTTTCCGTGCGTTGGTATCAGCCTGGTGGCCCGTTGACGGCCGAAGAGGTTGGCCGCCAATACCTTTCCATCGTCCTCGGCGGAATAGCCGCCGCAAAGTAAGGAGATCGACATGGCCCCCGCTTCACAGGCATACGTCATCGACGCCGTACGCACCGCGGTCGGCAAGCGCAACGGTTCGCTGGCCCACGTCCATCCCATCGACCTCGGCGTGGTGGCGTTCCGCGGCATCTTCGACCGGGTCGACGTCGACCCCGGCGCCGTGGAGGACGCGATCGTCGGCTGCCTCGACACCATTGGCCCGCAGGCCGGCAACATCGGCCGCAACACCTGGCTGGCAGCCGGGTTCCCCGAAGAGGTGCCGGGCGTGACCGTCGACCGCCAGTGCGGCTCCAGCCAGCAGGCGATTTCCTTTGGCGCCCAAGCCATCATGGCGGGCACCGCAGACCTCATCCTGGCCGGCGGCATGCAGAACATGAGCCGCATCCCGATCTCGTCGGCGATGACCGTCGCCGAGCAATTCGGCTTCACCTCACCGACCAACGAGTCGGAGAACTGGCTGCACCGCTACGGCGATCAGGAGATCTCACAGTTCCGCGGGGCGGAGATGATCGCCGAGAAGTGGGGCCTGTCCCGGGAGGAGATGGAGGAATTCTCCAAGGGCAGCCACGACAAGGCGTTCGCCGCCATCCGCAACGGCAACTTCGAGAACGAGATCGTGCCGGTCGGTGAGTTCCGCACCGACGAGGGCCCCCGCGAGTCCAGCCTGGAGAAGCTGGCCGGACTCAAGACATTGCGCGAGGGCGGGCGGTTGACCGCGGCGATGGCGAGCCAGATCTCCGACGGCGCCAGCGCGGTGCTGCTCGCCAGCGAGCAGGCCGTCAAGGACCACAAGCTGACCCCGCGGGCCCGCATCCACCACATCAGCGCCCGCGGCGCCGACCCGGTGTTCATGCTCACCGGCCCGATCCCGGCGACCAAGTACGCACTGGACAAGGCCGGCCTGACGATCGACGACATCGACGTCGTCGAGATCAACGAGGCGTTCGCGCCGGTGGTGATGGCCTGGCTCAAGGAGACCAAGGCCGACCCGGAGAAGGTCAACCCCAACGGCGGCGCGATCGCACTGGGTCACCCGCTCGGCGCCACCGGAGCCAAGCTGTTCACCACCATGCTCAACGAGCTCGAGCGCCGTGGCGGCCGCTACGGCCTGCAGACGATGTGCGAAGGCGGCGGCACCGCCAACGTCACGATCATCGAACGCCTCTAACGACTTTCGTCGACTGTGCGGTTTCATACCCGGCTCGCCGTCGCCGGTGTATGAAACCGCACAGTCGCGACGTCAGTGGTCGTGCAGGACGACTCCACGGATGTTGCGGCCGGCGAGCATGTCGTCGTAGGCGTTGTTGATCTCGCCCAGCTTGTACTCGTGGGTGACGGTCTCGTCGAGGAGCAGCTTGCCCTGGCGGTAGAGGCTGAGCAGCTTGGGGATGTCCGCGCGCGGGTTGGCCTGCCCATAGAGGCTGCCGAGTAACCGCTTCTGGAAGAGCGTGAACATCGTCATCGGCAGTACTGGCGTCACGTCGGTCATCGGCGCCAACGCGGTGAGCACCACGGCGCCGCCCTTGCTGACGAGTTCCAGTGCGTCGTTGATCATCTGGCCTTCGACCAGCCCCACTGTCAGCAGCGCGGAATCGGCCATCACACCTTTCGTCAGTTCGCGGACCAACTCGGTGCCTTCCGCGATCGACGTCGCGAAGTGGGTGGCGCCGAATAGAAATGCCTTGTCCCGCTTGCTCTCCACGATGTCGATCACGATGATCTTCTCCGCGCCCGCCAGCCGCGCGCCCTGGATGGCACCGCTACCGATGCCGCCGCAACCGATCACCACCACGGTGTCACCCGGCGCCACGTCGGCGGTGTTGACCGCCGAACCCCACCCGGTGGTGACACCACAGCCGAGCAGGCAGGCCCGGCTCAGCGGGATGTCGTCGTCGATCTTGACCAGTGACGCCTCCGGCACCGTGCCGTAGGGGGCAAAGGTGCCCAAACCGATTGCCGCGTAGATGTCTTGGCCGCGCGCGTGCCGTCGAAAGGTGCCATCGGGCTGCAGACCCATGAGGATCTCCGCGCCCATGTCACACAGGTTCGACTTGCCGGTCGCGCACCAGCGGCAGCGTCCGCATGCGGGCAGGAATGCCGCCACGATGTGATCGCCGACCTTCAGGTCGCGAACTCCCGGACCGACCTCCTGCACGATGCCCGCGCCTTCGTGGCCACCGATCAGCGGAATGGGCGCGACCAGATCACCGTCGCGGATGTGGTGATCGGAATGGCACAACCCGGTGGCCTCGAACGAGACCAGGACCTCGCCGTCCTTCGGCGGATCGAGCTCGACTTCTTCGACGCTCCAGTCTTGGCCGTAATCCCACAAGATGGCGGCATTCATTTTCATGGAGCACAACGTATGACGCCGACGCCGTCCCGCGGCGGCGATTCGGCTAACCGAGAGCGGTCAGGGCGAGACCGCCGAGCGCCACGATCCAGCTGGCGAAACTGCCCACCAGAAAGTACTCGGTCACGTCGTCGATCCCGATCCCGATTCCGCCGTTCTCCCGGGCCTTTTGGGCGTTGATCTCCGGAAAACGGATGATGCTCTTGGCCGCCACCACCGCTGTCGCGACGGCCAGCTGCCCGGCCAGGGCCAGCCCCACGATCAACAACCGTTCCATCGGCCCGAGTAGCCGCCCACCCTTCAACTTGTCCGACGGCTGCGGCTCGCCGGCGGGCTTGACCGAGCCCACCGACCCGAGCAGAAGGCGGACCAGTTGGTTGCCCGTCACGATCTGCAGCAGAATCACGCCGACCACCAACATGATTCGGGTCGGATCGGTCGCGGTCACCGGCGCCCACCCGAGCCAGGCCTTGACCGGGCCGGCCACCGGCGAACCCAATCCGGACAGCAGGATCAGCACCGCCAGCACAGCCCCGAACAACACCAGCGGCGCCACTTGCCAGCGGCCCCCGGCCCGCTCGGCGCGGGTGCATGACAGCTCCCACGCCACCGAGGCCGCCGCGGCGATGCCGACCAGGACCAGATCACCGAGATGCAGCAGCCCGCACAGCGCGGCCGTGATCACCGCGACCACCGGACCGATGACGACGGCCGGCCATCGTCGCTGGGTCAACCTGCGCAGGCCATCGGCGCAGCCGACGGCGATCAGAAACACCGCGACGCCAGTCACCGGACGGCCCTCAGCTGTTCGGAAGCCAGCACCAGCAGATCCAGTCCATCGCGCGCGGTCCGCTGGGACACCGCTGATGCACTGATTCCTTCCATGGCTGCCAGTTCCTTCTTAGTTTTGTGGTCGAGCAGTCCCCGCAGTAGCCGAAGGGACCGGGCGTCCATCGATCCAAGCAGGTGGTCCCGACACAACAGGGCGGCGTTGACGGCGTCGGGGTCGGGCCCGGTGTCGCCGTGGCGTCGGTAGGCGGTGCGCACCGTCGCCAGGGCAGGCTGCTGCTGGGCGGCCGCCGTCCATTCGATGGCTTCCCGCGCCGACCACCAGCCGGGGCCGTCCTGAATGCCGGTGTCGGAGTCGAGCACCGTCATCTCGCCCCAGCCGATGCCGAAGCGCACGTCGATATCGGGATCGAGCGCCAAGCGCACGGTCAGCGCGGCGTCGATCGCGGCGCCGACGGTGGGATAGCTGCCCTGGAACTCGTCACCGACCGTGAATGCGGGAGGGCCCGCGGCGACTTCGCCGAGCGCATGGGTGACGCGTCGGTGCAGGTCTGCGCGGTCTGCGGCGTGGCGGGAGCCGACGACGTCGCCGATCAGAGCCGCCCGCCATGATGAAGCGATAACCTTCACTTCAGCCATATGAAGATTATAGCTTCATTATGCTGAAATGAAGCAGATAGCTTTACGCGATGTAGGAGCTGGCCGACTGCAAGTGCTGGACGGCGTCGGTGACGATGGTGTCGATCAGCTCGGCGCACGATGGCAGGTTGTCGATGATTCCGGCGACCTGCCCGGAGGCCAGCACACCCGCCTCGGTGTTGCCTTCGACCAGACCGGCCTTCAGCAGCATCGGGGTGTTGGCTGCCATCAGCACCTGCGACCAGGTGAGGTCCTTGCCGTGACGCATCGCCAGACCGTCGCGGATCATCCCCACCCACGTCATCTGCGACATCTTCTTGAACTTGGCCGCATTGCGTGCGGCGGCGGTGAAACCGCGGATCGGTGAGCCGCTCTCGAGTTTCTCGACAAGTTCGGTGCGCAGCACCCGGTGCGGCATGCCGTCGACCCGGGTGGACACCACGGTGCCGTCCAGGGCGGCCGTGAGGTACCGCTGCTTGATGTCCTCGGGCACGGTCGAATCCGAGGTCAGCAGGAAGCGGGTTCCCATCGCGACCCCCGCGGCGCCGTAGGACAGCGCCGCGGCCAGACCGCGTCCGTCGAAGAAACCGCCGGCGGCGATCACCGGGATGTCGACGGCGTCGAGCACCGACGGCAGCAGCAGGGTGGTCGCGACCGGGCCGGTGTGGCCGCCGCCTTCACCGCCCTGCACGATCACCGCGTCGGCGCCCCAGCCGGCCACCTTACGAGCATGCTTGGCCGCGCCGACCGACGGAATCACCACGGAGCCGGCCTCTTTGAGCTTCGCGATCAGCTCCTGCTTGGGCGCCAGGGCGAACGACGCCACCTTGACGCCCTCCCGGATCATCAGGTCGACCCGGTCGCCGGCATCTGCGCCGTCGGCCCGGATGTTGACGCCGAAGGGCTTGTCCGTGGTGGCCTTCACCTTGCGGATGGCCGTCGCCAGCTCGTCGATCGTCATCGTCGCGGAGGCGAGGATGCCGAGGCCGCCGGCATTGGACGTGGCCGAGACCAGTCGGGCGCCGGCCACCCAGCCCATGCCGGTCTGCACCACGGGGTGTTCGATGCCGATCAGTTCGGTCAGCGGGGTCTTCAGGTGGGCGGTCATCTTTACTTGACTTCTCTGTCCCGCAACGACTTCGGGTCGATGACTTCTTGCAGCAGCTTCTGCTCCTCGCCGGAGGGCAGGCGGGAGGTCTCGGCCTCACCAAGGCCGTGCACCTCGAACGAGGTGTTCTCGGCGACCTGCTCGGGTTCCACGCCCGGATGCAGTGACACCGCCCGCATCTGGTGGTCGGGTCCGTTGAAATCGAACACGCCGAGGTTGGTCACCACCCGGTAGACATTCATAAAGCGGTAGGCGGGATTGTCCGGATCAACCTTGTCCCAGCCGATTCCGGAGACGATGTCGACGCTCTCGCCGAACACCCGCTTGGAATGGTTGCCGACCCAGTAGCTGGTGGCGTGGTTGATGGTGTTGCCCGGAGCGCCGCGGACGCCGAACATCTGGCGGGTCGGATGCTGCAGCGGACCGAAGGCGGACAGGTTCTGGTTGCCGTAGCGATCGATCTGGTTGGCGCCCATCACCACATGGCGGCGCCCCCAGGCGAGCGTCTCGAAGACGCGGCCGAACGGCATCCAGCCCTCGATGGCTCCGGTGGCGCCCATCGCCGGGGTGTCGGCGAGGATGCGAGCTTCACCGTCGGTCAGCAGGATGTCGGGGGAGAACGTCAGCCGGGCCAGCCGGGCACCGATCGACACCATGTTGGCCATCGGGCTGACCATGATTTCGCCTGCGTCACGGAACAATTCCGCGCAGGCGACGGCGCACACCTCGGCGCGGGTCGCGGAGATCACTTCGAGGCCTCCAAGTCTTCCTTGAACTTGCGCACTGCGGCTTGGTAATCGTCTTCGCTGCCCGACAAGTAAGTCGACACGAACTCCGCCCAGGTCTCGTCGGTTGCGGCGGCCTCGGCGTAGTGACGCTGGAATTTCTCGTCGCGGCGGTAGTCCGGCTCTGCAGTGGTGAAGTGGGCACCGTTGGGCGCCTCGACGACGGTGTCGACCATCATCCGGTTGATCAGGAGCGCTTGCGGCGGGACCGATTTCACCAGCTCGTCGGTCGGCACCACCTTCTCCACCGACATGACCCGCTTCTGCGCCGACATCAGGAACAGGTCGTCGAAGTACGGATCGATGCCGGTGTACGCGGCATTGCCTTGTGCGTCACCGAGATTGAGGTGCACCAACGCGACGTCCAGGTTCAGTGCGGGCATTGCGACCAGCTCTTCATAGCCACTACCGGTGGGGTAGGGCGATTTGACGGTCTTGAGCTCGTCACCCCAGAACGCCCGCACGTCACTGCCCAGTCCGGCGCGGATCGGCAGGAACGGCAGCCGCTGGGCCGCGGCCTGCAGACCGCAGCGCAGCATGCCCTCGTCCATCTCGCGTGCCTCGATCGCACCCGTCGTGCGGGCCTTGGCGAACCACGGGTCGTAGAACGGCGGCGAATCCAATGACACGAAGCCGTAGTACACCTTCTTGACCTTGCCTGCCGAGCACAGCAGACCGAGGTCGGGGCCGCCGTAGGTGACGACGGTCAGGTCGGTCGCGTCGGTGCGCAACAAGGCGCGCACCAGGGCCATCGGCTTGCGCCGGGAGCCCCAGCCGCCGATACCGATCGTCATCCCGCTTTCGACGACCGAGACGGCCTCATCGAGCGTTGTCCGCTTGTCTGCCATGCTATTTCGATCCCTTGTCGGTTCCGGCGAACGCGTCGCGGTGCTCATCGGAGACGCCGGCCAGGTTCAGTTCGAACGTGAAGCCCTGCTCCATCCGGTACCGCGCATTGACCGGCTGGATGTCGATGAAGTTCAGCGCCTCCTTGGCGGCGCGGATCACCCGGGTGTCCTTGGAGGCGATGTCGCGTGCCACCCGCAGTGCTGCCTCGTCGAGATCGGCGCGCGGCACCACCTCGTGCACCGAGCCGAAGTGATGCAGCGTCTCGGCGCTCACCGTCGCGGCGGTGAAGAACAGCCGGCGCATCATGTGCTGGGGCACCAGCCGGGAGAGGTGGGTGGCCGCGCCCAGTGCGCCGCGCTCCACCTCGGGCAGGCCGAATTTCGCGTCGTCGGAAGCGACGATCACATCAGAGTTGCCGACCAGTCCGATGCCACCGCCGACACAGAATCCGTTGACGGCTGCGACCACGGGCACCTCGCACTCGTACACGGCGCGGAACGCGTGGAAGCACCCGCGGTTGGCGTCGATCAGTGCGGTGAACCCCTCGGTGTTCTGCATCTCCTTGATGTCGACACCGGCGTTGAAGCCACGGCCCTCCGCGCGCAGGATCACCACGTGGGTGTTCATATCGCGGCCCGCCGCGGTGATGGCGTCACCGAGCTCGAACCAGCCGCGGGAGGGGATCGCGTTGACGGGCGGGTAGTTCACCGTGACGGCGACGATGCCCGGTTCGACGGTGCTGGTGGTGATGGTCATCGGGATACCTGGGCCACTTCCTGACGGGGTGAATACCTAAGCAAGCACTTGCTTGGTACGCTAGCACAGTGACCGAAGCGGCTGACAGCGGTATCAACCTGCAATTGAGCGCCTCTGTCGTCCTGGTGACGGGGGTGTGCGAGGCGTCGGCGCCGGAATCAGCGCCGTCTTCGCCGCGCAGGGCGCCACCGTCATCACGTGCGCCCGACGGCCGGTCGACGGGTCGCCGTACGAGTTCAGGGCATGCGACATCCGCGACGACGAGGCCGTCAAAGCTCTCATCGACGGGATCGTCGCCGACCATGGGCGCCTCGACGTCGTCGTCAACAATGCGGGCGGCTCACCCTATGTACTCGCGGCCGACGCCTCCGCGAAATTCAGCACCAAGATCGTGGAGCTCAATCTTCTTGGTGCGCTGTCGGTCTCGCAGCATGCCAATGCGGTGATGCAGGCCCAGGACTCCGGTGGCTCGATCATCAACATCACCAGCGTGAGCGGCCGACGGCCGACGCCGGGCACTGTCGCCTACGGGGCGGCCAAGGCCGGCATGGAAAGCATGACCACCACGCTCGCGGTGGAATGGGCGCCGAAGGTTCGCGTCAACTCCGTCGTCGTCGGCATGGTCGAGACCGAGCAATCCGAACTCTTCTATGGTGACGCCGAATCCATCGCGGCGATTTCCAAGAACGTGCCGCTGGGCAGGCTGGCCAAACCCGAGGATATCGGTTGGGCCACAGCATTTCTCGCCTCGCCTGCGGCGTCTTACATCAGTGGTGCGTCGCTGGAGGTACATGGTGGCGGGGAACCGCCGCACTACCTGTCGACCACCACTGCCGACATCAAATAAGGAGACAACGTCAATGGGACTTCTCGACGGTCGTGTCGTCATCGTGACAGGATCGGGCGGCGGCCTCGGCCGGGCGCACGCGCTGGCGTTCGCCGCTGAAGGTGCGCGGGTGGTGGTCAACGACATCGGTGTCGGGCTCGACGGTTCGCCTGCCGGTGGCGGTAGCGCCGCGCAGGGTGTGGTCGACGAAATCGTCGCCGCCGGTGGAGAAGCCGTCGCCAACGGTTCCAACGTCGCCGACTGGGCGCAGGCCGAGGCGCTGATCCAGACCGCGATCGATTCCTTCGGAGGGCTCGACGTGCTGGTGAACAACGCCGGCATCGTGCGGGACCGGATGTTCGTCAACGCCACCGAGGACGAGTTCGACGCCGTCACCGCCGTGCACCTCAAGGGCCACTTCGCCACGATGAAGCACGCCGGAGCGTACTGGCGCGCGCAGTCCAAGGCCGGCAATGCCGTTGATGCCCGCATCATCAACACCAGCTCCGGTGCCGGCCTGCAGGGCAGCGTCGGACAGGCGACCTACAGTGCGTCCAAGGCGGGTATCGCCGCGCTGACCCTGGTGGCCGCCGCCGAGATGGGGCGTTTCGGAGTTACCGTCAACGCGATTGCGCCCTCGGCCCGTACCCGGATGACCGAGACCGTCTTCGCCGACATGATGGCCACCCAGGACAGCGATTTCGACGCCATGGCACCGGAAAACGTCTCGCCGCTGGTGGTGTGGCTGGGCAGCGTCGAGTCCAAGGACATCACCGGTCAGGTGTTCGAGGTCGAGGGCGGCATCATCCGGGTTGCCGAGGGCTGGAATCGCGGCGGGACCATCGACAAGGGTGCCCGCTGGGATCCCGCCGAGCTCGGCCCGGTCGTGAGCGACCTGATCGCCAACTCGCGCACGCCGCTGCCGGTCTTCGGCGCCTGACACGTCCCATCGCCGTCGAGCGTCACCCTGGCGTGACGCTCGACGCCGAATGCGACGCCGGTGTGACGCTCGGCGTGAGGGAAGCTCAGACCGGCTCGCACACCACCAGCGGGATGCGCCGGTCCGCGGCGTCCTGATACCCCTTGTACGGCGGGTAGATTCGCGTCAGCTGGCGCCAGTACACCCGGCGCTCGTCGTCGGTGGCATCCCGCGCGGTCATGTCCCGCACCGTGCCGCGCACCTGAACCTCGACCTTCGGGTCGGCCTTCAGATTGAGGTACCACGCGGGATTCGAGTTGCGCCCGCCGTAGGACGCGGGCAGCACGACGCGTTCGCCGTCCTGCAGATACAACGTGGCGGTCGTGCGCGGCTGGCCCGACTTGCGGCCGGTGGTCGTCAGTAGCGCGGCGGGGAACCACAGCAGCTTCGCGCCCAGCTTGCCGTTGGTGCGGCGATACACCGCGATGTGCGCGCGGGCGAAGTACTTCATGGCTTTCGCCAGCACGCTCGAATTGCGGATGGGGTGGGACTCTTGGCTCACGCCAATGAATTGCCCAGCTTTATGGATCGCAAATCACGATGGGGATCACGCGGTCGGTCCAGGACTTGTAGTCCTCGAAGCCGGTGTAGAACGCGGTCATCTTGGGCCAGTACTCGGCGCGCTCAGCCTCGGTGGCATCGCGCGCGGTCAGCTCGAGCACCTCGTCCTTGATCTGGACCTTCACCTTCGGGTTTGCCTTGAGGTTGAGGTACCACAGGGGGTGCTTGTCGCTGCCGCCCTGCGATGCCACCAGCACCACCCGATTGCCCTCGCGGAGGAAGAGCAGCGGCGCGACGCGCGGCTCGCCGCTCTTGCGCCCGATCGTGGTCAGCAACGCCACTGGCGCACCTTCGAGGAAACTGCCGCCGATCTTGCCCTTGCTGGCCTTGTACAGCGCGGTCTGCGCTTTTGACATCCACTTGATGATGAACTTCGTCGTCGGTGTGTCGAGGGCCTTGGGGCGGGGCTTGGGCAAGAAGAACTCCTCGGGCTAGCTCTTGATGAACGGGCGAACGATTGCACGAATGTGATGGATCTTGCCATCAGCAGCCGGGATCACGAACGTCTCGTCGATACGTGCGGCGACTCGTCGTCCCGCGAGCGTCGGTTTGGTCAGCAGTTCGAAACGGGCGTGGACCTCATCGCCGTTCACACTGAACTCCGGCTCGCTGACCGACTTGATGACGAGGTACTGCGGGCCGCGATTGAGGCTGCGGCGCAACTGATCTCCGGAGAATCCGGTTTTGACACCGAACTCGATGCGGGTGCAGCCGGGCGCGAACGGCACGTCGTCAGCCTTGTGACTGGCGAGGGCCTCGATGTATGCCCGTGCCGCCGCGATCCGCTCTTCGTCTGTAGCAGGCACTAGATCCGCTCGATGATGGTTCCGGTCGACAACGCACCGCCGGCACACATGGTGATCAGGGCGGTGCTCTGATCGGTGCGCTCCAGCTCGTGCAGCGCGGTGGTGATCAACCGGCTGCCGGTGCTGCCGACGGGGTGACCCAATGCGATCGCGCCACCGTTGACGTTCACCTTGTCCATGTCGGCCTCGTGGACCTGCGCCCAGCTGAGCACCACCGAGGCGAACGCCTCGTTGATCTCGACCAGGTCGATGTCGCCGAGCTTCATGCCGGCCTTCTCCAGCACCCGCGCGGTGGACTGCACCGGGCCGTCGAGGTGGTAGTAGGTCTCGGAACCGACGAGCGCCTGGCTGACGATGCGCGCCCGCGGCTTCAATCCCAGCGCACGTGCCTTGTCCTCGTCCATCCACAACACCGCGGCGGCGCCGTCGGAGATCTGCGACGAGGTGCCCGCGGTGTGCATGGCGCCTTCCATCACCGGCTTGAGGCCAGCCAGCGCCTCCATGGTGGTGTCGCGCAGGCCCTGGTCGCGGCTGACCATGTGGCGCTCTTCGGTGGGTCGCTTGTTCTCATCGAGAACCGGCGCCTCGATCGGGGAGATCTCACGGTCGAAGCGATGCTCGTCCCACGCCCGCTTGGCTCGTTGCTGAGACAGGAAGCCGAGGTGGTCGAGGTCCTCGCGAGTGATGCCGCGGCGCTTGGCGATTCGCTCGGCGGCGGTGAACTGATCAGGCATGTCGATGTCCCACGACGCGGCGCGGATCAGCGAGCGGTCGGGGCCGGCGTTGGCGCCGAGGCCGACACGGCTCATGGCTTCGATACCGCAGGCGATGCCGACGTCGATCGCGCCGATCGCGATCAGCCCGGCGATCATGTGGTTGGCCTGCTGGGCACTGCCGCACTGGCAGTCGACGGTGGTGGCACCGATCTGCTCAGGCAGTCCCGCGGTCAGCCACGCGACTCGGGTGATGTTGTTGGACTGCTCGCCGTACTGGGTGACGCAACCGCCGATGGCCTGCTCGACCTCGTTGGCGTCGATACCCGCCTTCTCGATCACGGCCCTCTGGACGGCGCCCAACAATTCGGTCGCATGCAGACCGGACAGCCAGCCGCCCCGCTTTCCGATGGGACTGCGGGTGGCTTCGACGATGACAGGATTACCCATGAGGTCAGGCTAGAACACGTTTCATTAGTCTGACAAGCGAGGATGCCACGGTGCCTTTTGTCTGCGGTGAAGGCATGTTTTACTGGCACTAGAACACGTCATATTGAGGAGCGCATGATCATGCCAACCCCCAACATCCCGGCCGGTTTCGATTTCCTGGATCCGGACCTGCATGTGCAGCGTCTGCCGGTCGAGGAGCTCGCCGAACTGCGCCGGGTCGCGCCGGTCTGGTGGTGCGAACAGGCTATCGGCAAGGGCGGCTTCAACGACGGCGGTTACTGGGTCGTCACCAAGCACAAGGACGTCAAAGAGGTCTCGCGCCGCAACGACGTCTTCCTCAGCTCGCCGAACACCGCGATCCCGCAGTTCCCCGACGAGATGGCGCGCGAGGACATCGACCTGCAGAAGGTCGTCATGCTGAACATGGACGGCGAGTACCACGACCGGTTGCGCCGGATCATCTCCAAGGGGTTCACCCCGCGCGCCATCGGCGCACTGCGTGACGAGCTCGACCGGCGAGCCCAGATCATCGCGAAGGAGGCCGCCGCGCATGGCAACGGCGACTTCGTCGAGCAGGTGGCCTGTGAGCTGCCACTGCAGGCGATCGCCGATTTGCTGGGCGTGCCCCAGGAGGATCGCGCCAAGCTGTTCCGTTGGTCGAACGAGATGACCGGCAACGGTGACGAGGAGTTCGACGTCGACCCCAAGCAGTCGTCGATGGAGGTGCTGGCCTACGCCATGCACATGGCCGAGGTGAAGGGTAAGAACCCCGGCAACGACATCGTCACCGCGCTGATCAACGCCGACATCGACGGCGAGAAGCTCTCCGACGACGAGTTCGGCTTCTTCGTGATGATGCTGGCCGTGGCCGGCAACGAGACCACCCGCAACTCGATCACCCACGGCATGATCGCGTTCGCGAACAACCCCGACCAGTGGGAGCTCTACAAGAAGGAGCGCCCGGAGACCGCGGCCGACGAGATCGTCCGCTGGGCCACCCCGGTCACCGCGTTCCAGCGCACCGCCGCTGAGGACGTCGAGCTGTCCGGTGTGCAGATCAAGAAGGACCAGCGGGTGGTGATGTTCTACCGCTCGGCCAACTTCGATGAAGAGGTCTTCGACGACCCGTACAGCTTCAACATCCTGCGCAACCCGAACCCGCATGTGGGCTTCGGTGGCACCGGGGTGCACTACTGCGTGGGCGCCAACCTGGCCAGGATGACGATCAACCTGATCTTCAACGCCGTTGCTGACCACATGCCCGATCTCACCTCGGCCGGCACGCCGGAGCGGCTACGTTCGGGGTGGCTCAACGCCATCAAGCACTGGCAGGTCGACTACACCGGAGCATCGGTCTAAACCGCGTATCGCCTGAGAATCAAGGAGGATTCTTCGTGGACTTCAGTCCGGACGAAGGGCAGCAGGCAGTCACCGACGTGGTGACATCCGCACTCGAGCGGGACAACAGCTGGGACGCGCTGGTTTCTGGCGGCGTCGTGGCGTTCGGCGTCCCGGAGCGGCTCGGCGGTGACGGCCTCGGCCTGGCCGAGATCACCGCGGCGCTCGCCCAGATCGGCAGATTTGGCAACATCAGTCCTGCGTTCGCGACCCTCGGTCTGGGTCTGCTTCCGCTGCTGGACTTGGCGTCGGACTCCCAGCAGGATCGCTACCTGGCGGGTGTCGCCAAGGGTGCGGTGCTGACGGCGGCGCTCAACGAGCCGGGACGTTCGCTTCCCGAGCGCCCCGAGACGCGGCTGACGGACGGCAAGCTGAACGGCACCAAGATCGGCGTTCCCTTTGCCGAGCTTGCGGATTGGATCGTCGTGAGCACCGATAGCGGAGTGGTGGTCGTGTCACCCAAGGCTGCCGGTGTGAGCCTGGCGAAGACCCCGTCGGCGACGCACGCCGACGAGTACGTCGTCACCTTTGCTGATACCCCCGTCGACGGCGCAGATGTGTTGGGCGGCAGCGATTCCGTGCGCCGGATCAACCAGCTGGTGGTGGCCGCCGTCGGCGCCTACGCGTCCGGCTTGGTGGCAGGCGCGCTGCGGCTCACCGCCGACTACGTCGCCAATCGGCACCAGTTCGGCAAGCCGCTGTCGACTTTCCAAACCGTCGCCGCGCAGCTCGCCGAGATCTACATCGCCTCGCGAACCATCACGTTGGCGTCGACGGCGGTCTCCTGGGCACTGTCCGAGGGGCGCGATGCGACCGAGGATATCGACATCCTTGGCTACTGGGTGACGTCGCAGGCGCCGCCGGTGATGCAACTGTGCCACCACCTGCACGGCGGTATGGGTATGGACATCACGTACCCGATGCACCGCTATTACTCGTCGATCAAAGATCTCACCCGGCTGTTGGGTGGCAAGGCACACCGTCTCGAACTGGTGGGAGCATAAATGTTCATCGAGCTGACTCCCGAGCAGAAGCAGCTGCAAGCTGAACTGCGGGAATACTTTTCGAATCTCATCTCGCCTGAGGAAGCCCAGGCGATGGAGACCGACCGGCACAACGAGGCCTACCGCGCGATCATCAAGCGGATGGGTTCCGACGGCAAGCTGGGTGCGGGCTGGCCCAAGGAGTACGGCGGCCTGGGCTACGGCCCGATCGAGCAGTCGATCTTCGTCAACGAGGCCCAGCGCGCCGACGTGCCGCTGCCCGCGGTGACGCTGCAGACGGTCGGACCGACCCTGCAGCAGTACGGAACCGAAGCGCAGAAGAAGAAGTTCCTGCCGGCGATCCTGGCCGGTGAGGTGCACTTCGCGATCGGCTACAGCGAGCCGGAGGCCGGTACCGACCTGGCCGCACTGCGGACCTCGGCGGTCAAGCAGGGTGACGAGTACATCGTCAACGGCCAGAAGATGTGGACCACCGGCGGGCACGATGCCGACTACGTCTGGCTGGCCTGCCGCACAGATCCGGAAGCCGTGAAGCACAAAGGCATTTCGATCCTGATCGTGGATACCAAGGATCCGGGCTACTCCTGGACGCCGGTCATCCTGTCCGACGGTGCCCACCACACCAACGCCACGTACTACAACGACGTGCGGGTGCCTGCCGACATGCTCGTCGGTGAAGAGAACGGCGGATGGCGGCTGATCACCACCCAGCTCAACAACGAGCGGGTCATGCTGGGACCGGCCGGCCGGTTCGCGGCGCTCTACGACAAGGTGCATTCCTGGGCGTCGAAGCCGGGCAGCAACGGGGACACCCCGCTTGATCACGCCGACGTCAAGCGCTCGCTGGGCGAGCTCAAGGCCATGTGGCGCATCAACGAACTGCTCAACTGGCAGGTCGCGGCGTCGGGTGAGGAGATCGACATCGCGGATGCGGCCGCCACCAAGGTGTTCGGTACCGAGCGCATCCAATATGCGGGCCGACTCGCCGAGGAAATCGTTGCTGCACACGGTAATCCGGCCGATGCCGAGACCGCGGAGCTGATGGACTGGCTGGACAGCCAGACGAAGCGCAACCTGGTGATCACATTCGGTGGCGGAGTGAACGAGGTCATGCGAGAGATGATCGCGGCTGCCGGCCTGAAGGTGCCGAGGGTGCCCAGATGAGCGCGGTCGACGACATCAAGGCCGCGGCCGAGCGGGTCAAGGCTGAAGGCAAGAGCAAGCCGCGGGTGGGCAGGCATCCGGTCAACCAGCCGATGGTCGACCACTGGCTCGACGCGATCGGGGACAAGAACCCGATCTACGTCGACTCCGACGCCGCCAAGGCGGCCGGCCATCCCGGTTTGGTTGCCCCGCCGGCGATGATCCAGGTGTGGACGATGATGGGTCTGGGCGGTGTCCGCCCCGATGACGACCCGCTGGGCAAGATCATCGAATTGTTCGACGAGGCAGGCTATATCGGCGTCGTCGCGACCAACTGCGAGCAGACCTATCACCGCTACCTGCGGCCAGGTGAAGAAGTCAGTGTCGCTGCTGAGCTGACCGACGTCGTCGGCCCCAAGCGGACCGCATTGGGCGAGGCGTTCTTCATCACCCAGACCATCACCTGGTCGGTCGGTGACGAGGATGTCGCCGAGATGATGTGGCGCATCATGAAGTTCATCCCGGCTGATAAGGCCGAGGCGGCGCCGTCGTCGGTGCCGGATGACCTCGATGCCGACTCTGCCATGCGTCCGGCGTCGTCGAAGGACACCAAGTTCTTCTGGGACGGCGTCAACGCGCACGAACTGCGCATCCAGAAGCGCGGCGACGGCACGCTGGTGCATCCGCCGGTGCCGGCGCTGTGGCTCGACAAGGAGCAGGAGACCGACTACGTCGTCGCCAGCGGCAACGGCACCGTCTTCAGCTTCGTGGTGCACCATGCGCCGAAGGTGCCCGGCCGGACGCTGCCGTTCGTGATCGCTCTTGTCGAACTCGAGGAAGGCGTGCGGATGCTCGGTGAGCTGCGCAACGTCGATCCCTCGACCGTGAAGATCGGAATGCCCGTCCGCGCAATGTATATCGACTTCCCGGCCAACGACGTCGGTCCTGCGTGGACCAACTACGCGTGGGAGCCGGCCAAATGAGCGCGCCAGCCATCGAAGTCGGAACCAAGCTGCCGGAGCTGAAGTTCTACGGCGACCCGACGTTCATCGTCTCGACGGCGATCGCCACCCGGGACTACCAGGATGTCCACCACGACCGGGACAAGGCTCAGGCCAAGGGTTCCAAGGACATCTTCGTCAACATTCTCACCGACACCGGTCTGGTGCAGCGGTTCATCACCGACTGGGCCGGCCCGACCGCCGTCATCAAGTCGATCGGTCTGCGCTTGGGCGTGCCCTGGTACGCCTATGACACGGTGACGTTCTCGGGTGAGGTCACTGCAGTGGAGGACGGTTTGATCACGCTGAAGATCGTGGGCAGCAACAGTCTTGGCGATCACGTGATCGCCACCGCCACGCTGACGATCGGTGGCGCGTAATGCCGGGCGGGCTGAGCGGCAAGGCCGCGATCGTCGGCATCGGCGCCACCGATTTCTCGAAGAACTCCGGTCGCAGTGAACTGCGGCTGGCGTCGGAGGCTGTGCTCGACGCCCTCGACGATGCGGGCCTGACGCCCGCCGACGTCGACGGCATGACCACGTTCACGATGGACTCGAACACCGAGGTCGCCATCGCGCGGGCCACCGGTATCGGCGATCTGAAGTTCTTCTCCAAGATCCACCACGGCGGCGGTGCTGCCTGTGCGACCGTCCAGCAGGCGGCGATCGCGGTGGCCACTGGTGTCGCGGATTGTGTTGTGGCATACCGGGCTTTCAACGAGCGCTCCGGCATGCGCTTCGGCCAGGTGCAGATGCGGCTGGTCGAGAACGCGGATTCCACCGGCGTGGACAATTCGTTCTCGTACCCGCACGGGCTGTCGACGCCGGCCGCGCAGGTCGCGATGATCGCCCAGCGCTACATGCACTACTCCGGTGCGACCAGCCGTGATTTCGGCGCAGTGTCGGTCGCGGACCGTAAGCACGCGGCCAACAATCCGAAGGCGTACTTCTACGAGAAGCCGATCACCATTGAGGATCACCAGAATTCGCGGTGGATCGCCGAGCCGCTGCGACTGCTGGACTGCTGCCAGGAGACCGACGGCGGTGTTGCCCTGGTGATCGTCTCGGCCGAGCGCGCCAAGGACCTCAAGCATCGGCCCGCCATCATCGAGGCGGCGGCGCAGGGGTCAAGCCCGAACCAGTACTCGATGACGAGCTACTACCGGCCCGAACTCGGGCTGCCCGAAATGGGTTTGGTGGGCAAGCAGATGTGGGCGCAGTCGGGTCTGACGCCGACCGACATCCAGACCGCGATCCTCTACGACCACTTCACCCCCTTCACGCTGATTCAGTTGGAGGAGTTGGGTTTCTGCGAGCCGGGCGATGCAAAGGACTTCGTCAAGGACGGCGCCCTGGAGATCGGTGGACGGCTGCCGATCAACACTCACGGCGGTCAGCTCGGCGAGGCCTACATCCATGGGATGAACGGCATCGCCGAAGGTGTACGCCAGTTGCGCGGCACCTCGGTGAACCAGGTGGACAACGTCGAGCACGTGCTCGTCACCGCGGGCACCGGCGTCCCGACGTCGGGCATCATCCTGGGCTAGGGCCTTCACGCCGAGCGTCACGCCAGGGTGGAGAATCGACCGATTTCCCGCCGTGGCGTTACTGTCGGCGGCTTGTCGGTGGGCGGTTGCACACTTCGGCCATGGAGGACGAGCCGTTCATGGGGAGCGAGGCGCTCGCAGCCGGCAGCCTGACGCGCCACGACCTGCGAACCAAGTACCGCGCAATCCATCAGGACGTCTACATCCCGGCCGGGGCTGAGCTCAGTCCCGTACTACGGGCCAAGGCGTGCTGGTTGCGGTCACGCCGGCGCGGCGTGCTCGTCGGCTTTTCGGCGTCAGCTCTGCATGGCAGCAGGTGGATCGACAGTCGTCGCGCCGCAGAGATCAGCGATTCCAATCGCCGGCCAACACCGGGCGTGATCGCCCGCGCCTGCGTGACCGAAGCCGACGAGATGTGCCGTAAAGCCGGTATGGCCGTCACCACGCCCGCACGCACCGCGCTCGATCTCTTGTGCTGGTATCCGACCGACGTAGCGGTCACGGCGGTGGACGCGTTGGCGCGAGCGACCCGACTGAAGATCGCCGACGTCGAATTGCTGGCGGAACTCCACCGTGGCCGGCGCGGGATCAGTCGAGCCCGAGTCGCGCTCGATCTCGTCGACTCCGGGGCGGAATCACCGAAGGAGACGTGGCTGCGGCTGGTGATTGTTCGTGCTGGCTTCCCGCGGCCGCAAACCCAGATACCGGTCCACAACGAATACGGTGTTCTGATCGCCGAGCTCGACATGGGGTACGAGGATCTGAAGATCGCATTCGAGTATGAAGGCGCCCACCACCGCGTAGATCGTCGCCAGCGCGACAGGGACATTCGCCGCTTCGAAGACCGCGCCGAACTCGGTTGGCTCGTCGTGCGCTTCACGTCTGAGGACACCGCCGGCACCGTGATGCGGAGAGTGGCAGCGGCTTTGGCCCGCCGACAGTAACGCCACGGCGGGAAATCCGGGGATTCCGCGCCGTGGCGTTACATTCGAGCCTTAAGTCAGGTTGTTCTTGACCTGGGTGTCCTGCATCTTCGCGATAGCCAGGGCGGTTTCGTTCTGCACGGGATCGTTGGGGTCACTGGAGAATTCGATGTTCACCAGCGACTTGCCCTGGGTGAAGTACACCTCGGTGATGGCCTTCGTGCCGTCAGGCGACTTGCCGGCGGCGATGATGCCGTTGCCGCCGTCGCCGACATCGGCGGGCTGCGGTGCGGCGTCAACTTCCTTGGGCAGCTCTGCCTTCGCGGAGTCCAGAGCCTTGAGCGCTCCGGCGGCGTCCTCGCTGACGACGATCGCGAAGACGATGGTTTCGTTCTTGCCGGGGTTCGTCATCGACTGGACAACGCCATTGATCCCATTGGGATTCATCTGCGGCTCGCTGGCCACGAAGCTCGGGTCGATGTCAGAGGCCTTCAACAGCAGTTTGCTGTAGTCGCCCGCGGGGGCGGCGGTGGCCGCAGCGCTGGTGGTTTCCGAAGCGGCGGCCGAGGAGGTCGCGGAGGAGCTCGACGCGGCCGATGACGACGACGATTCGGACCCCTTGTCGTCGCTGCCGCAGCCGACTGCAGCGGCGCTCACCAGCAGTGCCGCGCCGGCGAGGCCGACGACCTTGGCGGGGGCAATTTTCATAGGGACGTCCTTTCGTAGAAGCACCAAAGTTTGCTTTGCCTAAGTTCCTACCTTGGAGCCGCCTGAAAGTCCGACCTATCGACAAATTTGACGTCCAAATCACACCGGTTCGCAATCAGATCTGAGTATTGCACGGTATATCCAGATGCCCGTACGGTTGACGGCGATGAAGCACTTAACCTTTGGCAGACGAACCGGCCTGCGGGTCTCGCAGCTCAGCTTGGGCACCGGAAACTTCGGCACCGGTTGGGGCTATGGCGCCGACCCCGACACCGCCGCGGCGATATTCGATCGTTTCGCCGACGCGGGCGGCACGTTCATCGACACTGCCGCCAGCTATCAAGCTGGCGAATCCGAACAGATGCTGGGCACGCTGCTGGCCGGGCGGCGGAACGAGTTCACCCTGGCCACCAAGTTCGGCATCGGTGGCCCCGACGGGTCCGGCGTGCTGCAGACCGGCGCGAGCAGGCGCTCAGTGTTCCGCGCCGTGGAGGGCAGCTTGCGGCGGCTCGGTACCGATTACATCGACCTGTTCTGGGTTCATTTCCCGGACGCCGTCACGCCGGTGGAGGAAACCCTCGCAGCGCTGGACGATCTGGCGCGCACCGGCAAGATCCTCTACGTCGGCTTCTCGAATTTCCCGGCCTGGCTGACCAGCCGCGCAGTCACGATCGCCGAACTCAGAGGACTCACGCCATTGGCCGGTGTGCAGTTCGAGTACAGCCTTGTCGAGCGCGCCGCCGACCGTGAGATCCTCCCGATGGCTGAAGGGCTCGGGATCGGGGCGGCATTGTGGTCCCCGCTCGGTGGCGGCATGCTGACCGGCAAGTACCGCCGCGGCGAGGAAGGTCGGCAGACCGCATGGAATCGCCTGGTGCACAACGAAGATGGGGGACGGAAGTCCGCGACCGTCGACGTCGTGCTGTCAGCTGCCGACGCCCTCGGAGTGCAACCCGCCCAACTGGCGGTCGCGTGGCTGCTGGAGCGGGCGCGACGCTCCTCCACCGGAGTTGTACCGGTGATCGGCCCCCGGTCGATACGGCAACTCGACGACTATCTGGTCGCCCTGGACATCGAGATCGACTCCGCGACCTATGACCGACTGGATCAGGTCAGCCGCAGCGAGCCCGAACGACCGTACGACAAGGTGGAAGCGCGGGGCGGCGATGACGCCGTGTTCCGGTTCCACCCGGTGTCAGCCTGCTGACACTCAGACCGGGATGAACTCCACGTCGGAGAGGACGACGGCGTCGTCGCGGCCGGGAGCGGTGACGACGCCGACGTAGCGGCCGTCTTCCTTCCATGCGCTGACCTTGATGGTCTCACCGGGATAGCAGACCCCGGCGAACCGCGCGCCGTAGGTCTTCACAGCCGAAGCGTCGGAATCGAGCAACGTGTCGACCAGCGCCTTGCAGGTCATCCCGTACGTGCACAGCCCGTGCAGGATTGGCTTGGGAAAGCCTGCCGCCGCGGCGAATTCGGGGTCGGAGTGCAGCGGGTTGCGGTCTCCGCACAGCCGGTACAGCAGCGCCTGCTGCGGTAACACCGGAACCGAGATCTCGTAGTCCGGCGCGCGGTCCGGGGCGGCCACCGACGTCGATGGGCCGCGCTCGCCGCCGAAGCCACCCTCGCCGCGGGCGAAGATCGACCGCTTGGTGGTCCACAACAGCTTGCCGTCCGGGTCGGTCACCGTCGTCTCGCTGACGATGACCGCTGCCTTGCCCTTGTCCCAGATCTCGGTGAACCGCTGCTTCGATGTCGCGGTACCGCTGGGCGGCAGCGGGGCGGGCACGGTGACCGCCTCGCTGGCGTGCAGCACCTTGCTCAGCTCGATCTCGATGCCGGGGAACTTCACCTCGGGCGGCTCGGTCATGTGGAAGCTGGCCGCCACGTTGCCGAAGGTGGGCAGCACCTGCGGGGTGCCGTCCGTCAGGTAGCGCAATTCCTTGGGGTCCATCGGATCCGCGCCGGCGCCGAGGCCCAGCTGATAGAGCTGTATATCGCTGCTCGTCCACGAGAACTCGATGGGTTCCAGATCGGCTGCGAGCGCGACGGACAGATCGATCGGCATGTCAGCCCTTCCCAGTGCCTGATGTCGCCGGCCCAGCGGCTCCGGCAATGTGCAACGCCGCGAGATACCCGAACGCCATCGCGGGGCCGATGGTGCCGCCGGGGCCGGGGTAGGTGTGCCCCATCACCGGCGAGCTGACATTACCGGCCGCATACAGGCCCTCGATCACCGAACCGTCGTCGCGCAGCGCCCGTCCGTTGACATCGGTGCGGACGCCGCCCTTGGTGCCGAGATCGCCGGGCACCATCTTGGCGGCGTAGAACGGCCCGTTCTTGATCTCGCCGAGGTTGGGGTTGGGCTTGTTGGTCGGATCGCCGTAATAGCGGTCGTAGGCGCTTTCACCGCGGCGGAAGTCCTCGTCCTTACCGGAGCGAGCGAACCCGTTGAATCGCTGGACCGTCGCCAGGAATGCGTCGGCAGGCAGTCCGGTCACCTTGGCCAGCTCCTCGAGGGTATCGGCCTTGACGATGACGCCGGATTCCATCCACTTCTTCGGAATGCGTTGTCCCGGTTGCAGTCCCGCGAAGATGTACCGATCCCGGTACTGCTGGTCGAAGACCAGCCAGGCCGGCACGTTCTCGCCGGGGCCGGCACCCTGCCCGTACTGGCCGCCGTACATGTGATGGCACGCCTCGACGTAGGGCATTGACTCGTTCATGAAGCGCTTGCCGGCCAGGTTGACGATGATCGACCCGGGCGAGTTGCGCTCCGACAATGCGAACCACGGAGCGCCGACCAGCGGCACCGTGGGCCCCCACCAGGCGTCCTCCATCAGTTCCAGTGCGGCACCGAGCTTCTCGGCGGCAACAATGCCGTCGCCCGTATTGGCCGCGGCCCCAACCGTCCAGTCCGCGGTGATCGGCGCGCGCTGATACTTGACTCGCATCTGCTCGTTGTGCTCGAACCCGCCGCTGCCCAGGATGACGCCCCGGCGTGCGCGGATCAGTTGCGGGTCAGCCGCTTCCGGTCCGGTGGTGTCGCGCACGTAGATGCCGCGCACCACGCCGTCCTCGACGTACAGATCGGTCAGCGCGGTGTTGAGCAGCACCGGAACACCGGCCTCGCGCAGACCGATCCGCATCGGGGCGATGAGCGCCCGGCCCATGCCGACCAGGTTCTTACCGCGTGCGTTGGCCCACACGGTGCGGGCGCCGACCTTCAAGCTCCTCAACACGCCACGGGGGTGGCGCTTGAGCTGATTGAGACGCATGTAATCCTGCTGCATCACAACGACATTGAGCGGAACCTTGCCGTACGCCGGCTCCAGGAACTTCTCATCGGGGCCGAGCTTCTTGGCGTCGAACGGCTTGGGCTCGACCGAGCGTCCGCCGGGGCGGCCCCCGGAGCCTCCGGGTAGTAGTCGGAGTACCCGGGCACCCAGCACAACTTCAGCGGCGTGTGCTTGAGCACGAACGACAGCATCTCCGGCCCGCGCTCGAGGTAGGTGTCTATGCGCTCGGGCTCCACCACGTCGCCGATGATCGTGTGCAGATAGGTGCGCGCGGCTTCCTTGGTGTCGGTGACCCCGTCACGCTTGAGGATCTCGTTATTGGGGATCCACACGCCGCCACCCGAGCGGGCGGTCGAGCCGCCGAAGTGTGCGGCCTTCTCGACGACGACTGTCGATAGTCCCTGGTGAGCGGCGGTAAGTGCGGCGACCATGCCGGCAGCACCGCTTCCGACGACGACGACGTCGAACTCCTGAGCTGTCATACTAGAACACGTTATAGAATTGCCCCGTCCGGGCGCTACTGACCCCTCCTTTCCGATCAGCGGAACGCTTACCCCACGGCCCTCCGGACAACACTAGAATTGCCCGCACCGGGCGCCGTTCGCCCCGGTCACACCGACGATGGGACTCCCGGGAATGCTGAGCGTTTCGACGCGCGAAGAGCTTGCCGCCGACCTTGCCGAGGCGGAGCGCAGTCGCGTCCCGATGACGCCGCTGACGGCCAAACACCCCGATATCGACGTTGTCGACGCCTACGAGATCCAGCTGATCAACATCCGGCAGCGCATCGCTGAAGGCGCCCGGGTGGTCGGTCACAAGGTCGGCCTGTCGTCGGAGGCCATGCAGAAGATGATGGGCGTCGACGAGCCCGACTACGGCCACCTGCTGGCCGATATGGAGGTGTTCGAGGACCAGCCGGTTCCTGCGGGGCGCTTCCTGTTCCCGCGCGTCGAGGTCGAGGTCGGCTTCATCCTCGCCGACGACCTGCCCGGTGCCGGGTGCACCGAGGACGACGTGCTGGCGGCCACCGCGGCGTTCGCCCCGGCGATCGAACTCATCGACACCCGGATCACGGACTGGAAGATCGCGCTGTGCGACACCATCGCCGACAACGCGTCATCGGCGGGTTACGTGCTCGGCAAGGAGCGGGTATCGCCCAAGGACGTTGATATTCGGGGCATCGACGCGGTGCTCACTCGCAACGGCGAGGTGGTGGCCGAGGGCCGCAGCGACGCCGTTCTCGGCAACCCCGTCACCGCGGTGGCGTGGCTGGCCCGCAAGGTCGAGAGCTTCGGTGTGCGGCTGAAGGCGGGCGACATCGTCCTGCCGGGGTCGTGCACCAGGGCCATCGACTGCCGCCCAGGCGACGAGTTCGTCGCAGACTTCGCCGGTCTGGGTTCAGTCCGGCTGTCATTCGAATAAGAGGAGGCTCTACATGCCCCAGAAGAGTTCTGTCGCCATCGTCGGGTCGGGCAACATCAGCACCGACCTGCTGTACAAGCTCCTTCGTTCGGAGTGGCTCGAGCCGCGCTGGATGATCGGCATCGATCCCGAGAGTGAGGGTCTGGCCCGGGCACGCAAGCTCGGACTGGAGACCAGCCACGAGGGCGTGGACTGGCTGCTGGCGCAGTCGGAGAAGCCGGACCTGGTGTTCGAAGCCACCAGCGCCTACGTGCACCGGGCCGCCGCGCCCCGCTACGAGGAAGCCGGTATCCGCGCAATCGATCTGACCCCGGCCGCCGTCGGCCCTGGCGTGATCCCGCCGGCCAATCTGCGTGCGCACCTGGACGCGCCGAACGTCAACATGGTCACCTGCGGCGGTCAGGCGACGATCCCGATGGTCTACGCGGTGAGCCGCGTCGTCGACGTGCCCTACGCCGAGATCGTCGCGTCGGTGTCGTCGGCGTCGGCCGGCCCCGGCACCCGAGCCAACATCGACGAGTTCACCAAGACCACCAGTGCCGGCGTGGAGGTGATCGGCGGCGCGAAGCGCGGCAAGGCGATCATCATCCTGAATCCGGCTGATCCGCCAATGATCATGCGCGACACCATCTTCTGCGCCATCCCCGAGGACGCCGACCACGACGCGATCACGCAGTCCATCAAGGACGTCGTCGCCGAGGTGCAGACCTACGTGCCGGGCTACCGCCTGCTCAACGAGCCGCAGTTCGATGAGCCGACGGTGTACAACGGCGGCCACCACCTCGTCACCACGTTCGTGGAAGTCGAGGGTGCTGGTGACTATCTGCCGCCGTATGCGGGAAATCTGGACATCATGACCGCCGCGGCCACCAAGGTCGGCGAGGAAATCGCGAAGGAACGGGCTTCCGTTTCTGGAGGTGCACAAGCATGAGCGACATCTACTTCAATCCCATGTGGGACGTCCGGATGACGGACACGTCGCTGCGCGACGGCAGCCACCACAAGCGCCACCAGTTCACCAAGGAAGAGGTCGGCGCCATCGTTGCCGCGCTGGACACCGCTGGTGTCCCGGTGATCGAGGTGACGCATGGTGACGGGCTGGGCGGCTCGAGCTTCAACTACGGGTTCTCCAAGACACCCGAGCAGGAGCTGATCAAGCTGGCCGCCGAGACGGCCAAGGAATCCAAGATCGCCTTCCTGATGCTGCCGGGCGTGGGCACCAAGGAGGACATCAAGGAGGCGCAGAACAACGGCGGCTCGATCTGCCGGATCGCCACCCACTGCACCGAGGCCGACGTCTCGATCCAGCACTTCGGGCTGGCCCGCGAACTCGGTCTGGAGACCGTCGGCTTCCTGATGATGAGCCACACGATCAGCCCGGAGAAGCTTGCCAAGCAGGCCCGGATCATGGCCGACGCCGGCTGCCAGTGCGTCTACGTCGTCGACTCGGCGGGTGCGTTGGTGCTCGAGGGCGTGGCCGACCGGGTCAGCGCGTTGGTCGCCGAGCTGGGTGGCGACGCGCAGGTGGGTTTCCACGGCCACGAGAACCTGGGCCTGGGCGTGGCGAACTCGATCGAAGCCGTCCGCGCGGGAGCCAAGCAGATCGACGGGTCCTGCCGCCGCTTCGGTGCCGGTGCGGGCAACGCTCCGGTCGAGGCGCTCATCGGTGTGTTCGACAAGATCGGTGTCAAGACCGGCATCGACTTCTTTGACATCGCGGACGCGGCAGAGGAAGTCGTCGCACCGGCGATGCCGGCCGAATGCCTGCTGGACCGCAACGCGCTGATCATGGGCTACTCCGGGGTGTATTCGAGCTTCCTCAAGCACGCCATCCGCCAGTCCGAACGCTACGGCGTGCCGGCCCACCAGCTGTTGCACCGGGCCGGCCAGCGCAAGCTCATCGGCGGCCAGGAGGATCAGCTGATCGACATCGCGCTGGAGATCAAGCGCGAGCAGGAAGCTGCCGCCAAGTAGCTTGTCGTTGGCTCCGGGCACGATGAGTCCATGACCGCGACCCGAGCTGACGCACAGAAGATCCTCGAGCAGCTGGCCGGCCCGCAGGCGGTGCTGCGCGACGACCAGTGGACGGCCATCGAGGCATTGGTGGTGCACCGGCGTCGGGCTCTGGTCGTCCAACGCACCGGCTGGGGCAAGTCGGCCGTCTACTTCGTCGCCGCCAAGCTGCTGCGGCAGCAGGGACGCGGGCCGACGGTGATCGTGTCGCCGCTGCTGGCTCTCATGCGCAACCAGGTGAGCGCCGCGCAGCGCGCCGGGGTGCGTGCGGCGACCATCAACTCCGGCAACGTCACCGAGTGGGATGACATTCACCGCCAGGTGGCCGACGGTGATCTCGACGTGCTGCTGGTCAGCCCGGAGAGGTTGAACAATCCGGAATTCCGCGTCCAGGTGCTGCCGTCATTGGCCGCCGACGCCGGCCTGGTGGTGGTGGACGAGGCGCATTGTGTCTCCGACTGGGGACATGATTTCCGGCCGGACTACCGCCGCATCCGAACGTTGATCGCCGAACTGGGTTCCGGTGTACCGGTGTTGGCCACCACGGCGACTGCCAACGACCGGGTGGTCGGCGACGTGGCGGCCCAACTCGGCGTCGGTGGCGGTGACACCCTGGTCCTGCGTGGCGGCCTGGACCGCGAGTCGCTTCATCTGTCGGTCGTCAAGGTCCCCACTGCTGCCGGGCGCGCGGCGTGGATTGCGGCGCAGCTCAATTCGCTGGAGGGGTCCGGCATCATCTACACCCTGACCGTCGCCGCCGCCCGGGATCTGGCGGCGGTCCTGCGGGAGCAGGGCCATCAGGTTGCCGCCTACACCGGGGCCTCCGACCCCGCCGAGCGGGAGCAGATGGAGGTCGACCTCCTCGCCAACCGGGTCAAGGCACTGGTGGCCACCTCCGCGCTCGGGATGGGATTCGACAAACCCGATCTGGGTTTCGTCATCCATCTGGGTGCCCCGCAGTCACCGATCGCGTATTACCAGCAGGTGGGCCGCGCCGGCCGCGCCACCGCCCGCGCCGAGGTGATCCTGCTTCCGGGGCGTGAGGACGCCGAGATATGGAGCTACTTCGCCTCAGTCGCGTTCCCGCCGGAAGCGTTGGTGCGCAAGGTGATCAGCGCGCTGGAGCCGGACCGCCCGCTGTCGACACCCGCGCTGGAACCACTCGTCGACCTGGGTCGCAACCGACTCGAAATGGTGCTCAAGGTGCTCGATGTCGACGGTGCGGTGCAGCGGGTGAAGGGCGGCTGGATCGGTACCGGCCAGCCGTGGACCTATGACGAAGAGCGTTATCGCACCCTGGACGCGGCCCGGAGCCGAGAACAGCAGGCCATGCTCGATTATCAGAACTCGACCAGCTGCCGGATGGCTTTTCTCCGTGCACAACTGGACGATCCCGAGCTGTCATCGCAAGATCGCTGCGGCCGCTGCGACAACTGTGCCGGATCCCGCTACACCGCCGAGGTCGACGAGCGTGCGCTCGACGCCACCAACAACCGGCTGCAGCAGTGCGGTGTCGAGGTGGCGCCACGGCGGATATGGCCGACGGGCATGGCCAAGCTCGGGGTCGACGTGAGCGGGCGTATCGACGACGGGCCGCTGGAGGGCCGCGCGATCGGGCGGCTCACAGACCTGGGCTGGGGCTCTCGGTTGCGCCGGCTGTTGGATGCGCCGGACGGTCCGGTCCCCGACGAGTTCGTCCGCGCCGCGATCGCGGTGTTGTCGGACTGGCCGTGGGAGACGCGACCCGAGGCCGTCATGGGGCTCGACTCGTCGACGCATCCGGTCCTGATTCGTTCCGTCGTCGACCGTCTCGGGCAGGCGGGCCGGCTGACAAACCTGGGAACGCTCCACTACCGCCCGACGCGGCGACCGGTCACGGCCTTGAACTCTGCGTACCGGGTCGCGGCGCTGCACGATGCCTGGCAGGAGCCGGACTTCACTGCGCTGCCGCAGGTTCCGCGCACGGTGCTTCTGGTCGACGACGTCACCGACACCGGCTGGACGCTGACCACCGCAGCGCGTTGCCTGCGTCGGGCCGGTGTATCCGAGGTACTTCCGTTCGCACTCGCAGGGGTCAGTTAGAGACTGCTCGGCGCCTTGTCGAAGTACACCGTATAGGTGGAATCGCTTCCCGGTGTGGAGATCTCGTGCTGTTGATCCAGGCCGTCCGACCACCGGTTGAAAGCCAGTTGGCCGTCGGCGACGGTCTGCGGCGAGCCCGCGTCCAGCTGTCGCACCACACCTACGACTGCCTGCTGGCTGAACGTGCCGGTGTGCGGAATGCCGTCGACGGTATATACCGCGTTCGGGTCGTTGCTGTTGAACGTCAGTGTCACGAGGTTGGGCTTGATGTTCACCGTCTTGGTCGTCGACAACCCACTGCTGTCGGTGACGGTGAGGCTGATCTCGTACCACGTGGTGGCCACGTTGTGTTCGTTGGTCGCGAGAGAGACGGTGCCGCTGGGTCCGACGACGCTGTCCACGTAGGGGTGGATGTGGTCGGCGTGGTGGAAGATCACCCGCCAGTTGTAGGCGCTGTCAGGCAGGGTGCCGTCCTCCGCGTCGGTGGCCGTGGCACTGAAGCTGATGATGTCGCCGGCGTTGTAGTGAGAGTCGTTGACCGGAGTCAGGATCTGCACGTCCGGCGGTGTGCTGCCGACGACGACCTTCTGGCTGGCGGTGTCGGTCCGCTGCCCGTCACTGACTGTGAGCGTGACGGTGTAACTGCCGTCGGCGTTGTAGGTGCGCACCGGGTTCGCGGACGCCGACGTGCCGCCATCCCCGAAGTCCCAGCTGTAGCTCAGTGTCGTCCCCGGATCTGGATCGCTGGAGCCGACGGAGGAGAACTGCACGCTCAACGGCGAGTACCCGTTGGTCGGGGTAGCGGTCAGAACGGCTGTGGGAGCACGGTTTCCGCCGGACGCCGCGATCCGGTACAGCTCACCGGGATAGATGTTGAGCTGATACAGATTGCCGTCCGGACCCTGCCGCATCTGCACGGTCGTGCCCGCGTCGGTGTCCAAGAGCTGCTCGCCGATCACATTGGTGTAGGTGGAGTCGAAGGTCAGCGCCTTGAGCCAGTGCAGCGTGTAGTCGGCGACGAATACCTTGTTCTGGTACTCGGCCGGTAACGCGGTGCCGGTGTACACGATCACCGACGTGATCGAACCCGCCCGGCCCGGCGGGGGAGTGTGCGGGTAGGCGTAGACCGGATTGTCGTAGGCACAACTCGCACAGGGCCCTTCCTGAACCGGCCAGCCGTAGTTGCCTCCCGCGACGACGTTGTTGAGCTCTTCCCAGGATTCGTCGCCCACATCGCCCACCAACAGCTGGCCGGTGGGGGTGAACGCCATACGGAACGGGTTACGCATGCCCAGTGCGTAGATCTCCTGGCGCGCCCCAGGTGTGTTGTAGAACGGATTGTCCTGCGGGATGGTGCCGTCGGGATTGATCCGAAGAATCTTGCCGAAAATGGTGGACAGGTCTTGGCCGTTGGTGTTCAGGCTGTCATCGCCCATCGCGAAATAGATCTTGCCGTCGGGGCCGAACGCCATGGTGTTCCCCTGATGCATCGATCCGGTCTGCACCGAATCGATCAGCACCTTTTCGGATTTCGGGTCGACGGTGTCGTTGACCATGGTGAATCGTGACAACCGGGCGTGGGAGTCGGTCGAGTTGTAGGTGGTGTAGAGGTAACCGTTGTGCGCGAAATCCGGGTCCAGTTCGAACGCGTCCGACGGCTGGATCTCACCGACCTTGACCGCGGTCGCGCCGTCGGCGTTGGGGGTGATCTTGAGCGAGCCGTCCCGCTGCAGAATCAGGATCCGGCCGTCCGGGAGGAACTGGAAATCAGTCGGTTGATCCAGCCCGGCGGTGATCGTCGTACGGTCGAGGTCAGTTGGAAGGGGCTGGGACTGAACGGGGTTGGCGCACCGAATCAGGTCCTGCGAGGCAAAAGTGAGCCGGTCGAGCGCGAGTGCGAGCTGTTTGTTGACCACTGCAACGGCGTGGGCGATAGGCGGGATCGCCAGAATCTGGTTGATACCCCTGCGCGCGAACTCGGCGACGGCCGCCAACACCGGATTGTCGAGTGGCGGCAATGCGGGACCGCCGCCACTCTGCTCACCGCCGACGGCTTTGCCGATGGTCTCGAGCACTCGCATGACGAGCTTGCAGGCGCAGACCTTCACCGGCTGAAGCAGATTGGTCAAGGGGTTGCCCGGCGACGGCGTCGTCGACGTCGGCTTTCCGGTGTGCCCGGTGTCGTCCAAGCCGGGCCCGAATGCCAACGAGGCGGTCCCGGGCTCTCCGGCCTGCACGGCGGCCGGCGTCGTGCTTTGTGATGTCCGCCGCGGAGTCGTTGCTCCCGAGGGTGTTTGACGAGCACTGGCGCGCGGCGGCACCACCCCGGTGGACGTGACGGCGTTCCCCTGGCCGCGACGAGCGGGGCCGGCGCCGTGGGAGCGTGCGCTGTGGGCTGTTCCGCTGTCAGCTCGCGACGGCGAACTCGACGTGGCGTCGTCGGCCCAGGCGGTGGGCACGCCGTAGCCCAATCCCATGCCGATCCCCAGGGCCACGGCCAACGTCCCCACCCTGCCGACATACTGCGCGTATCCGTGCGATCCCATACAACTGCCCCCCAGGCTTGCTGTGCAGGGAAATCGTCGGTCGCGCAGGGCCGAGCGAGTGCAGTGGTGCGCTACTGCATTTTCCGCTCGCCGATATCGGACTACGCAACGCAGCCGGTAACACGGTGCGGCACCGGCGCGACGTTCCTTTCAGTGGCTGTGCGGCCGTACTGCTGCGCGCCGTGAAGGGAGAACCCAATGTCCATTCGTCGTGCCGTTGTGGCAGTGCTGGCCGCAGGTGCGGCCGGCGCGATTGTGTCGATGCCGTCCGCTGTTGCCGACCCCGCGCCCGCACCTGCCCCTGCCGCGGCAACCGACTGCTCGGCAGCCGGTCTGTCGGCCACAATCAGCTCGGTGACCAAGAATCTCTCCGACTACTTCGCCGTACACCCGGACGCCAACGAGGCGCTGATCGACGCCACCCGGCAGTCGGGTTTCAGCGCGGTCGGCGCATTCAACACATACTTCAACGACCACCCGGACCAGGCCAACGACATCCGGGCCATCAAGGCGCCGCTGGCTGATTTTCAGAACCGGTGCGGCCTGCAGGTGGAGCCCGCGGAAGCGCTGGTCGTCATCGGCGAGCTGTAGGCCCCGCGAGATCACCACCGTCGGGGCTGGGCCCCGCGAGATCACCAATGGGGTTTGGTGCCGCCGAGCTGAGTGGTGAGCGCGTCTGCGGTTGCCACCAAACCTTTTGCGTGCTTGGCGATTTCGGAATCGGTGAGTGCCCGCCCGATCTGAAGCGACACCACCATCGCCTGCCGGTGGTGGTGGTCGTAGACGGGTGCGGAGATGACGCTGACGTCATGCCGCTGGCGTGACCCCGGCCCCTCGGCTTCACTGCGCAAGTACACCCGCTCGCCGATATCGGAGATCAATTCGCCCAGCAGGGCCCGTAGTTCGTCGGGCATCGAGCTCGACATGCCCGCCATCAGCGCGTACAGCCGGCGGCCACCTGGGGTGAGCCGTTCGACGAGGTATCCCGCGGTCCGGCATTCGGCGATGACGCGGTCCAGCCGCTCCGTCTCGGTCCGCAGCGGAATGGTCGGCGCGCGGCCGAGCCAGCCGCGCAGCGCTTCGTCATCCCACAGCACGAACATCAGGCCCACCGGTGGGGCGAACGGGTAGCTCTGCCCGACCCGCACCCCGACATCGGAGCCGGGTGGGCCGACCAACTCCAGCAGCGTGATCCGGTCGTCCACGACGCCGGCCAGCGCCGCCGGGGTCTCGAAAGTCTTCGACAGCCTGGCGAGTTCGGCGCGCGCGGCCGGGTTGACCCGCAACGACTCCTGGGCGAGGTGACCGAGGGTGATCAGGCTGGGCCCCAGCCGGTAGGTCTTGTCGGCCGCGTCCCGGACGAGGTAGCCCGACTCGGTCAGCGTCGTGACGATCCCGAGGCAGGTCGGCTTGGCAAGCTGCAATCTCCGGGAGAGTTCCGACAGGCCGAACTTGTCCTGCGGGTGCTTGGCCAGGAAATCCAAGATCGCCACCACGCGCTGCGTGGGGGCGATGATCGACCAGAAACGGAACCGTCCGGCATTGCAAAATCCTACCTCTGCGGTCCATATATGGAACGCGTCTTGGTTGACGGAGATTAGAACACGTTCTAGTCTCAGTCTCAACAACGTACCAGTGCGGTCCAATTTTGAAACGCGAGGCGGTCATGTACACACAGCCCTTGGTGGACGCCATTGCCGAGTCCGAACGTCTGGTGAAGGAAGCCGACTTCATCGAGAGCGAGGCGGATCTACTGGAGGGCCTGCAGTATCTGGCCGGCTGTATCGCGGCCTGCACGCATGTCGCCTTCGACTACGACCGCGACCATCCCTTCCTGCACTCGGGCACCGGCCCGTTCACCAAGATGGGCCTGGACAATCCGGACACCATGTACTTCGGCACCAGGGTGGTGGCCGGCAACGAGTATGTCGTCACTGGTAAGCGCGGGACCACCACCGACGTCAGCTTCCAGTTGCTCGGGGGCGAGTACACCGACTCAGTTGTTCCGGACAGCGAGACCGCCTTCGACGACCGCAAGCTCGACATCGCCGCCGACGGCACCTTCGAGTGGCGATTCACCCCGGATAGCAACGCGCAGCTGGTCATTCGGGAGGTGTACAACGACTGGTCGGCAGAGCGGGGCAGCTTCGCGATCGCGCGCACCGACACCGCGGGCACCGCGCCGCCGGCGCTGACCAAGGAGCTGATCGACAGGCGCTGGGCGACAGCAGGTAAGCAGCTCGTGCAACGCGTCAAGACGTGGCTGCAGTTCCCGAAGTGGTTCTACGACAACTTGCCGGTCAACACGCTGACCGCGCCGCGGCTCACCCCGGGCGGGTTGGCCACCCAATACTCGTCGGTCGGTCACTACGACATCACCGCCGATCAGGCGATCGTCATCACGCTGCCGGTCACTGATGCCCCGTACCTCGGCTTCCAGCTCGGCAGCCTCTGGTACATCTCGCTGGATTACATCAACCACCAGACCTCGCTCAATGGCACTCAGGCGCAGGCTGATCCGGACGGCAAGATCCGCATTGTCGTCGCCGACAAGAGCCCCGGCGTGACCAACTGGGTCGAGACGCTCGGGCACGACAAGGGTTACCTGCAGTTCCGCTGGCAGCGGGTGTCGCGCGCGTTGACCGAGGTCGACGGCCCGACGATGGAGATCGTCGATCTCAGCGAGGTCGCCGGCAAGCTGCCCTATTACGAGCAGAACAAGATCTCCGAAGACGACTGGCGAGAGCGAATCGCACTGCGTCAGAAACTAATTGGCAACAGGATGGTGGGGTAAACACATGGCCGGCTTGCTCGAGAACAAGGTCGTCGTGATCAGTGGCGTCGGTCCCGCGCTGGGCACCACGCTGGCGCGCCGATGTGCCGAGGAAGGCGCCGACCTGGTGTTGGCGGCACGAACGGTCGGGCGTCTGGACGATGTGGCCAAGCAGGTCACCGACCTCGGCCGCCGCGCGCTGTCGGTGGGCACCGACATCACCGACGAGGCTCAGGTCGACAACCTGGTGAAGGAGACCCTGGCCGCCTACGGCAAGGTCGACGTGTTGATCAACAACGCGTTCAAGGTGCCGTCGATGAAGCCCTTCGCCAACACATCGTTCGACCACATCCGCGAGACGGTGGAGCTCACGGTGCTCGGCGCGTTGCGGCTGATCCAGAGCTTCACCCCGGCGCTGGTCGAGGCCAAGGGCTCGGTGGTCAACGTCAACTCGATGGTGCTGCGGCACTCCGACCCCAAGCAGGGTGCTTACAAGCTGGCCAAAGCGGCGCTGCTCTCGATGTCTCAGTCGTTGGCCAGTGAACTCGGACCCCAGGGCGTGCGCGTGAATTCCGTTCTGCCCGGATACATCTGGGGTGGCACATTGCAGGGCTATTTCGAGCACCAGGCCGGGAAGTACGGCACGACCGTCGACGAGATCTACAAGGCTGCCGCGGTCAACAGCGATCTCAAGCGGCTACCCACCGAGGATGAGGTCGCCTCGGCGATCCTGTTCATGGCCAGCGATCTGTCCAACGGCATCACCGGCCAGACCCTGGACGTCAACTGCGGGGAGTATCACAACTGATGAGCGCAGACTTCCTTTCGGTCGAGAGCCTGCTCGCCTCGGCCGTCAAAGCCACCGGTATGGACGACTTCGGCGTCGACGACGACAACTACCAAGAAGCGCTGAGCGTACTGCTCGAGTCGTTCCGCAACGATGCGGACCTGACCGAGCTCGGCAGCAAGATGCACCGATTCTTAGTGCGAAATGCGTTGGTGGCCAGGCTCGTTTCCGAGGCGGCCTTCAAGCAGTATCCGGAGCACGTCAACGTGCCGATCGAACGTCCCATCTTCGTCACCGGCCTGCCGCGCACCGGTACCACCGCATTGCACCGGCTGTTGTGCGGGGATCCGCGGCACCAAGGGCTGGAGCTGTGGCTCGCGGAGTTCCCGCAACCCCGGCCGCCGCGGGAGTCCTGGAAGGACAACCCGGTCTTTCAGCAGATCGACGCACAGTTCACCAAGGCCCATGAGGAGAACCCGGATTACACGGGCCTGCATTACATGACCGCCGACGAGGTGGAGGAGTGCTGGCAGCTGCTGCGGCAGTCCGTGCACTCGGTGTCCTACGAGACGCTCGCGCACGTGCCCACGTATGCGCAATGGCTTGCGCGACAGGACTGGACCAAGTCGTACGCGCGGCACCGCAAGAACCTGCAGCTGATCGGACTCAACGATCCCGAGAAGCGTTGGGTTCTCAAGAATCCCAGCCATCTGTTCGCCCTGGACGCGGTGTTCGCCGTCTATCCGGACGCACTGATCCTGCAGTGCCACCGGCCTGCCGAGACGATCATGGCCTCGATGTGCTCGCTGGCCCAGCACACCACCGAGGGCTGGTCGAACACGTTCAAAGACGAGGTCATCGGCGCCGACTCACTGGAGACCTGGTCGCGCGGGCTGGAGCTGTTCAACACCGAACGCGCCAAGCACAATCCGGCGCAGTTCTACGATGTCGACTACTTCGAGCTCATCCGCGAACCGATCAGCACGGTGGAAAAGATCTACTCGCACTTCGGCATCGAACTGACCGACGATGCCCGCGCGGCGATCCAGCGGACGGACGAGGAAAGCAAGCAGGGCCCGCGGGCGCCCAAGCACACCTACTCGCTGGCCGACTACGGGCTGACCGAGGAGCAGGTCAAGGAGCGCTTCAAGGGGCTGTAGCGGCCCCGCTCGTGCAGTAAAGCTCAGCCGTCACCGGGTGCGGGTGCGCTGGAGTACTCCTCCAGACATCCCTCTGCCACAGCATGTCTGATGCTGTCGGACAACCTCGGGCAGGACCGGGTGCGGGCGCTGCTGCCGCCCGCTTCGCGGATCTCGGCGAAGTAGGCACACCGCTGCTGCGCTTCGCTGCTCCACTGCACCGCGGTGTGGGCGGCACCGAGCTTCTTGACCTTCACCGCGATGTGGCAGAACCGGCAGTCGATCTCGACCAGGCCGGCCGACAGGTACCGTTCCCGGTCCTGGCGGGTCGATTCCTGGACGGCAGCCATCCGCTGCGGATCCGCGGCGAAACCCGGTGCCTTGGACCACGATCCGGATGCTTCATCGCTGTGCTCGTGCGGCTCGTCGTGCTCGTGCACGCCGAGAAGCTCGAGCATGGACCGCGCCAGATCATCGACGTCAGGCGTTTCCTCGGGGCTCATATTCACACCTGGGTGGGCTGTCCTTCAGAAGAAGCCTGCTTCTTGAGGTTCTCCTGAACCTCAACCTGCCACTTCTCGTTGGCCGGGGCGGTATCCACTTCGAGCTCGAAGCGATCGGTCATGTCGGGCGTCACATCGGCGACGTCGACATAGAACTGCTGATACCAGCGGCGCATCTGGTAGACGGCGCCGTCTTCTTCGACGAGCAGCGGATTGTCGATGCGGGTCTTGTGCTTCCAGATCTCGACATCCTGGAGGAAGCCCTTGCTGACGCCTACGACCATGGCATCCGACAGCTTGTCGCTCATGGCATCGTCCATGCCCTTGGGCTTCTCGACGATCACACCCCACTGCAGCATGAACGAGTCCTGCGTGACCGGGTAGTGGCAGTTGATCAGGATCGACTCGGCCTTGAAGCCGCCGTAGTTGTTGTGCAGCCAATTGATCATGAACGACGGGCCGAAGTACGACGCCTCGGAGTCCAGGTGCGACTCGGTGTAGGCGGAGCCGCCGAGCGTGACGTCGGGCCGGCCGACGTTGTGCAGATACTGCGACGCGATATGGCCCTCGAAGACGTTCTTGAAGTACGTCGGCAATCCGAAGTGGATGTAGAAGAAGTGCGCCATGTCGGTGACGTTGTCGACGATCTCGCGGCAGTTGGAGCCCTCGATCAGCATCGAGTTCCACTTCCACTCGGTCCACTCGCCGCCTGCGTACTCCGGGATCTCCGGGATCCGCACCTCGGGCTGCGGCGGGTTGCCCTCGTGGTCGTGCCAGACGAACAATAGGCCGCTGCGTACGTCGGTCTCCCAGGACCGGGTGCGGGCCAGCCGGGGGGTCCGCTTGGCGTAGGGGACCAGGCGGCAACGGCCGTCGCCGCCCCAACGCCAGTCGTGGAACGGGCACGCGAGGGCGTCGTCCTTGACGGTGCCCTGCGACAGGTCACCGCCGAGGTGCCGGCAGTAGGCGTCCAGGACGTGCACGTCGTTGTTGGAATCGGCGAAAACCACCAGTTTGGTCCCGAACGCATTGATCGGGTGGGGCTTGCCGTCCAGGTAGTCAGTGACCGGGCCCAGGCAGTGCCAGCCCCGGGCGTACCGGTCCGGCAGGGTTCCAGTGTCGATCTCGCGAATGGCGCTTGTCACCCTCGGCCCCTCCAACTCGTAGGTTCTAACTAGAACACGTTACAGTTTTCTCGAGTCATCGCGCAATGAGAGCAGCACTGGCTGCGGATTACCCATCTGAGGTGCGGTATATCTGGACGATGCCGATGTATTCGTTCGAAGGGCGTTCACCGCGGGTGGATCCGACCGCATTCGTCGCGCCCACCGCGGTGCTCATCGGGGACGTGACCGTGGAGGCCGGCGCATCGGTGTGGTTCAACACGGTATTGCGGGGGGACTACGCGCCGATCGTGATCCGGGAGGGCGCCAATGTGCAGGACGGTTCGGTGCTGCACGCCCCGCCGGGCATCCCGGTGGACATCGGTCCCGGGGCGACGATTGCGCACATGTGCACGATCCACGGAGTGCACGTCGGGGCAGAGGCACTGATCGCCAATCACTGCACGGTCCTCGACGGTGCGGTGATCGGCGCCCGCAGCATGATCGCTGCGCACTCACTGGTGGTCGGCGGCACGCACATCCCGGACGAGGTGCTGGTCACCGGATCACCGGCGAAGGTCAAGGGTCCGATCGCCGGAACCCGGGCCGAGGTGTGGGTGAACATCAACCCCAAGGCGTACCAGGATCTGGCGCAGCGCTACCTGACGGGCTTCGACGAAGTCTGAGATCCCCGTCTCCCGAGCGTTTGGCCCATTTCGGCGCAGGGTATGTCCCCGCTACCTGACAAGGCGTATTGCGTGGAGGACTGAGGATGGCACTCGATATCTGCCCGGCGTGTGGCTATCCCACCATCGGCGCCGCGGTGTGCTCGGCCTGCTCGTTGGCCGCCCCGGCACCGGCTGCATGGCCCCTGGCCTACGTCGAGGCGACCGCCCCCGCTGCATAGGTGCTCGGTAGGCTGAACGCCTAGATCTTCTGAGCGCTCGCGGTCGCTTTGTCCAGTTCCCAATACGCGCGCAGCGCGACGATCTTGCCGTCGTCGTCGACGCGATAGGTGAACACGCCCTCGGCGATCACCCGGTACCCGCTGGACTCGATCACGATGTGGCCGACGTTGGCTTCCTCGTTGCCGCACTGATACGTCTTCTCGAAATTGAACGTCAGCGCGCTGGGCGCGATCGCCATGTCGTAGAACTTCGCGATCGCTTCCTTGCCGCGGTGGCCCTTGCCTTCAGGGTCGAAATGCGACGGCCCGATGGGGTCTTCGACGACCGCATCGTCGGCGAACACTGCAAGCCATGCCTGCTTGTCATGAGCCATGGCCGCCTCGCGGGATCGCCGACCCGCTTCGTGGGCCGGCGTGCTCATCACCATCAGTCCTGCCAGCCCGAGTGGATGTACGTCTCGGCGAACCGCTTCATCGAGTCGATCTTTTTGTCCACCGGCGCGTCGAAGGGCAGCCCCTCGAACACCCACGGAATCCCGATGTAGTCGGTGACGCCCGCCTTGGCCAGATCGCGGTGACCGTCGACGCCGAACTTGTCGATGCAGACCGCCTGGTACTCGAAGGGGTCGTCGGCGCGCCCGGCCTCGGCCAGCAGCTTCTTGAGCGTGGAGATCGTCTCGGCCAGCTCGTCGCAGGTCATCATCGCGCTGGTCCAGCCGTCGCCGATCCGGACCGCGCGCTTGAGTGCGACGTCGGTGTGGCCGCCGACGTAGAACGGCACCGGCACCGACGGCGCCGGGCTCATCTGCAGCCGGTCGAAATCGTAGAACTCACCGTGATGCTCGACCATGCCGCCGGCGAGCACCAACTTGATGATGTCGATCATCTCGTCGACGCGCTTGCCGCGCTTGGCGTAGGGCACCCCACACCACTCGAATTCCTCGGGCGCCCAGCCGATCCCGACACCGAAGCCGAACCGGTTGTTGGTCAGGTTCGCCACGGAGCCGACCTGGCGGGCCAGCAGTAGCGGGTTGCGCGAGCCGAGCTTCATCACGTTGGTGTAGAACCGCAGCTTCGAGGTCACCGCCCCCAACGCGCCCGCGAGGATCAACGGGTCGACCCAGGGCGAGTTCTCGTCGAACATCCGCTTACCGTCCGCGGTATAGGGATAGTCGACGGACTGCTCCTCGAAATAGAAGATCGAGTCGGGCAGCGCGATGTTGTCGAAGCCGAGTTCCTCAGCCGCCTTGGCGATTTCGATCAGCTGGTCCAGGGGGCTGAACGCGATGCTGATGGTGTACTGCATTTTGGTCATTTGGCGGCAGGCTTGTCGGCGGCGACCACCCACATCGAGAAGTACTGGGCGCCGCCGCCGTACGCGTGACCCAACGCCTTGCGGGCGCCCTCGACCTGATGATCGCCGGCCTTGCCCATCACCTGGATCGCCGACTCGGCGAACCGGATCATGCCTGATGCGCCAATGGGATTGGAGCTCAGCACGCCGCCGGAGGGGTTGAACGGGATCTTGCCACCGATCGCCGTCTCGCCGGCCTCGGTCAGCTTCCAGCCGCCGCCTTCCGGCGCGAAGCCCAGGCTCTCCAGCCACATCGGCTCATACCAGGAGAACGGCACGTACACCTCGGCCACGTCGATCTCGTCGATCGGGCTGGTGATCCCTGCGGCCTTCCACAGCGCCGCGGCCGCGTCCCGGCTGGCCTGCGGATTGACCTGGTCGCGTCCGGAGTAGGCCAGCGGTTCGGTGCGCAGCGCCGTCGCATGGATCCAGGCGACGGGATGTCCTTCGGCCACGCGGGCGTCGGCGGCTTCTTCGTTACCGATCACCATGGCCGCCGCGCCGTCCGAGGACGGGCAGGTCTCGTCGTAGCGGATGGGATCCCACAGCATCGGGGATTCCATCACCTTTTCGACGGTGATGTCGGGCTGGTGCAGGTGTGCCAGTGGGTTTTTGGCGCCGTTGTGCCGGTCCTTGACCGCCACGATCGCGCCGATGTTCAGGGGTGCGCCGGAGCGACGGATGTAGGCACGCACATGCGGCGCGAAGTAGCCACCCGCGCCGGCGCCAACCGGCTTGGTGAACGGCACCGGAATACTCAACGCCCACATGGCATTCGACTCGGACTGCTTCTCCCACGCCATGGTCAGCACGCGCTTGTACTTGCCCGACTGCACCAGGCTGGCGGCGACGATGGCCGTCGACCCGCCCACCGAACCCGCGGTGTGCACCCGGATCAGCGGCTTGCCGGTGGCGCCCACGGCGTCGGCCATGAACAGCTCGGGCATCATCACGCCCTCGAAGAAGTCGGGTGCCTTGCCGACGACGACGGCGTCGATGTCGTCGAAGGTCGATCCCGAGTCATCCAGCGCACGGTCGATCGCCTCGCGAACCAGACCGTTCATCGAGACGTCTTTGCGCTTGGCGACGTACTTCGTCTGTCCCGTTCCGAGGACTGCGGCGAGCTTTTTGGCCATGACTACTTCCCCTCCAGCACGGCGACCAGATTCTGTTGCAGCGCAGGGCCGCTGGTGGCGTGAGCCAGGACGCGACCAGCCGAGCCGTCGAAGATGTGCTGGGCGGCGAACCCGATCCGCTCGAGGCCGGCCGAGAACATCGGGTTGGCAGCCAAGGCGCCGCCGGACGGGTTGATCTTCGTCGACTCCGGCAGGCCGATCGCCTCTGTCAGGATCAGCTGCTGGTGGCTGAACGGCGCGTAGAGCTCCGCGATCTCGATGGAGCTGGTGTCGCCGCCGGTGGCCGCCTTGGCCGACGCCGCGGTCGACGGTGAGGTGGTCAGATCGCGGGCACCGAGCACCGGCGTCTCGATGCGGTGCTCGAAGCCGGTGATCCACGCCGGGTTCTCCCGCAGCTCACGCGCCCGGTCGCCGGCCGCCAACACGATGGCCGACGCCCCGTCGGTGATCGGAGCGATGTCGTGGCGCCGCAACGGATCTGCGAAGTACGGCTGAGCCAGCAGTTCGCTGATGGATCCGGTCGGTGCCACCTTGTCGGTGCGGCCGCCTGCGGCGAACGCATCCAGCGCGACCTGAGCCATCTGCTCTTCGGTCCACTTGCCGGAGTCCAGGCCGAATCGCGCCTGCAGGCCTGCCATCGACACCGAATCGGGCCACAGCGGCGCGACGGTGTACGGGTCGGTCTGCAGTGCGAGCACCCGGCGCAGCGTGCCCGCCGAGGACTTGCCGAAGCCGTACACCAGCGCGGTCTCGACCTCGCCGGTCAGGATCTTGATGTACGCCTCGTACAGCGCCCAGGCCGCGTCCATCTCGACGTGTGATTCGTTGATCGGCGGCACGGCACCGATCGAGTCGATCGCCGAGATGAACGAAAATGCGCGGCCGGCAAGGTAATCCGACGAACCGGAGCACCAGAAGCCGATGTCGGTCTGCTTCAGACCCAGCTCATCGTAGAGCGATTTGAAGCACGGCATCAGCATCTCGACGCCGTTGGTGGTGCCGTTGGTACGCCGGACATGCGGAGCATGCGCGAAGCCGACGACCGCTACATCGCGAAAAGTCATGTGGCGATTCCCTTTAGAGGTGGTGCTTGTAGGTGTCGTATTCGGCGTCGGGTTCGCCGGTCGGTTTGAAGTACTCGATGTTGTCGATGCCCAGGCCCCACTCCTCGCGGGGCTTCCACACCGCCTGAACCCGCATGCCCATCCGCACGTCAGCGACCTCGATCTCCTGGATCAGGTGCAGGAACGGGATGTCGGCGCCGTCGAGCAACACGTAGGCCGCGACGTACGGCGGCTTGATGCGCTGTCCGGCGAACGGGATGTTGATGATGGCGAACGTCGTCACCGTGCCCTTGTCCGGCAGCTCGACGAAGTTGTCCAGCTCCAGGCCGGTGGCGGGGTCAGCTTCCTTCGGCGGGAAGTAGACCTTGCCGTCGCTGCCGGTACGGGCGCCCAGCAGCTTGCCGTCTTCCAGTCCGCGCAGGAAGGCGCTCTCCGGAAGCGAAGCGGTGTGCTGGATTTCGATGCTGCTGGGCGACACCAGGATGGTCACCGGCTCGCGGTCATCAGGGGACGGCTCGACCGCCTCTTCAGCGTCCCCGAGCGCGAAGTACGCGATATCGGTGATCGCTCCGACGGGCTCGTCGATCCAGTGTGCGTGGACCCGCGCGCCCGTGCTGATCGCGTCGGGCGAATCCGCGGCGACCGCGTGCAGCAGGGCGGTGTCCGCGCCGTCGAGCTTGATCAGCGCCCAGGCGAACGGCTTGTCCAGCGGCTGGCCCTCCAGCGGGTGGGACTGCCAGGTCCACGACTCGACGGTCCCGACGCCGGCGACCGGCACCACCTCCGTCAAGGGCGCGTAAGTCACGGGGTCATACTCAGCGGGTGGTACGAGCACTCGCCCGTCCGAACCGCGGACACCGAGGATGCGTCGCTCACGCAGTGCGGTGAAGAACTGGCCGAGGAGTGGTCCGACTGAACGGGTGTAGTCGAATGACAGCTTCAGCGGTGCCGAAAGGGGCTTCTGATGCGCGTCGATCTGCACCGGGCTGCTTTGGCTGGTGGTCACATCATCGAGTAGAACAGGTTCTAAGAATCGTGGCAAGGACCGTGTCCCGGCCAGAAAGGCGGCACCGATGAAGCTGGGTCTGCAACTCGGATACTGGAGCGCACAACCCCCGACAAACCATGCGGAGCTGGTGGCCGTGGCCGAGGAGGCCGGGTTCGACACCGTGTTCACCGCTGAGGCGTGGGGCTCGGATGCGTTCACCCCGTTGGCGTGGTGGGGGCGTGAGACCACCCGGATGCGGTTGGGTACCTCGGTGGTGCAACTGTCGGCGCGTACCCCAACCGCGTGTGCGATGGCGTCGTTGACGCTGGATCACCTTTCGGGGGGTCGGCACATCCTGGGGCTGGGTGTTTCCGGACCTCAGGTGGTCGAGGGCTGGTACGGGCAGAAGTTCCCGAAGCCGTTGGCGCGCACCCGCGAGTACATCGACATCATCCGGCAGGTCTGGGCGCGGGAAGCCCCGGTCACCAGCGCCGGCCCGCACTACCCGTTGCCGCTGTCCGGTGAGGGCACCACCGGGTTGGGCAAGCCGCTCAAGCCGATCGTGCATCCGCTGCGGGCCGACATCCCGATCATGCTGGGTGCCGAGGGTCCGAAGAACGTTGCGCTGGCCGCCGAGATCTGTGACGGGTGGCTGCCGATCTTCTACTCGCCGCGGCTGGCGCCGATGTACAACGAATGGCTCGACGAGGGCTTCGCCCGTCCGGGTGCACGCCGCAGCCGCGAGGACTTCGAGATCTGCGCGACCGCGCAGGTGGTCGTCACCGACGACCGGGCCTCGATCATGGACCTGATCAAGCCCCACCTGGCGCTCTACATGGGCGGAATGGGCGCTGAGGACACCAACTTCCACGCCGACGTCTATCGGCGGATGGGCTACTCCGAGGTCGTCGACGAAGTCACCCGACTGTTCCGCAGTGATCGCAAGGACGATGCCGCCAAGGCTGTGCCCGACGAACTCGTCGACGACTCGGCGATCGTGGGCGACATCGATTACGTGCGCAAACAGATCGTCGCGTGGGAGGCCGCCGGGGTGACGATGATGGTCATCGGTGCCCGCAGCCCCGAACAGATCCACGAAGCCGCAGCCCTCTTGTAGACACTTCTTGCGAGTTGTCTAGTCCGGGCTCTAGATTGACCGGATGACGCTCGGCTCAGCGCAGCACGTGGGCGTCGCCGAACGTCATATCGACGTGGGCGACGGATCCCGACACCATCGCGCGCTTCGGCAGCCCCAGCGAGGCCAGCTCTTTGGCGTAGGGGTGGTCGCCGAGCCGCAGCGTGGCGCCGCCCGGCCGGAAGCGGACACCGGAATTCTTCATCTCCCAGGGCACCTCGCGAGTGGTGCCGTCGGCGAACGTGTAGGTCTTGAGCACCTGGGTGCGCGGGCGCAGCGACGGGATCGGCAGGCCCCGGTGGAACTCGATTCCGGCGATCAGCGATCCGTTCTCACTGACGTCGAAGGTGAACGGGTTGGCCTCGCGCACGTTGAAGTCGGCCATGATCTTGGGGAAGCCCCAGATGGTGCGGCCGGCCTCGAGGGTGAAGGACTGGTCCACGGGCAGGTGGTGGATGAACGCCGCGGCGTCGCCGAGTGCCTTGAGCCCGCGGGCATTCGAGCCCGGCGGATTGACCATCACGCAAGTTCCGAACTCGTTGTACTTGCCCAGATCTCCGTCGATGTAGCGGGCCAGCATCAGGTTGACCACCGCGCGGCCCGGCCGGAATTCGCAGACCTTCAGGCCGCTGTAATCGACAAGTCGCTGCGCGGCATCGGCCGGAACCGAGAACATAGCCGTGTGGACGTCGGCCTTGCGAACCCGCACCGGCATGGTGAGCACCGTGCCGGCGATCGTGTGCTGCGAATCAGACATGCGGTCACTGTAAACCGCTTTGACACCAAGCGTGAACGAAAAGTAGTGGAGGGAACGAGATGACAGGCACTCTGGCGCCGGCCAAGCCGAATGTTGATCTGACTGACGGCAATTTCTATGCCGACGGAGGGGCGCGCGACGCGTATCGCTGGATGCGGGCCAACGAGCCGGTATTTCGCGACCGCAACGGTCTTGCCGCCGCGGCGAGCTACCAGGCTGTCATCGACGCCGAGCGCGATCCCGAGACCTTCTCCAACACCGGCGGCATCCGGCCCGACAACCCGGGCATGCCGTACATGATCGACATGGACGATCCCGGACATCTGTTGCGGCGCAAGCTCGTCAACGCGGGCTTTACTCGTAAGAGGGTGATGGACAAGGTCGCCGGGATCGACACATTGTGCGACACGTTGATCGACGCGGTGTGCGAGCGAGGGGAGTGCGACTTCGTTCGCGACATCGCCGCGCCGCTGCCGATGGCCGTGATCGGCGACATGCTCGGTGTGCTGCCCGAGGAACGCTCCACGCTGCTGAAGTGGTCCGACGACCTGGTGTGCGGCCTGAACTCGGCTGCTGACGCCGAAACACTGCAGGCCGTCATGGATGCGTTCGCCGGCTATACCGCGTACGCCACCGAGACCATTGCCAAGCGTCGGGCCGAGCCGACCGACGACCTGTTCTCGATCCTGGTGAACTCCGAGGTCGAAGGCCAGCGCATGGCGGACGACGAGATCATCTTCGAGACCCTGCTGATTCTCATCGGCGGCGACGAGACCACCCGGCACACGTTGTCGGGCGGAACCGAACAGCTTGTGCGCCATCGGGATCAGTGGCAGCGCCTGGTTGCGGACCCGAGCCTGATTCCCGGCGCCATCGAGGAGATGCTGCGCTGGACCTCGCCGGTGAAGAACATGGCCCGAACCGCCATGCGTGATGTTGACTTCCACGGCACCCAGTTGCGCGAGGGCGAGAAGATGCTCTTGATGTTCGAGGGCGCCAACTTCGACGAGTCGGTGTTCGGCGATCCGGAGAACTTCCGTATCGACCGGAACCCGAACAGCCACTTGGCCTTCGGCTTCGGAACCCACTTCTGCCTCGGTAATCAGCTGGCCCGGCTGGAGTTGAGCACCATGGTGCGCAAGGTTCTCGAACGTCTGCCGGACCTGCGCCTCGCCGACGAGTCCGCGCTGCCGCTGCGGCCGGCCAACTTCGTCAGCGGCCTCGAGGAGATGCCGGTGGTGTTCACTCCGTCGCGGCCGGTGCTGGCCTAGGCGCGACTCGCGCGACTTGCTCGACGCGCTCTCGGGTGTTTGAGCGCTCCCGATTTCGGGAACCACGACCCCACCTCGGGGTGAGCGGCGTTGCTTGCCGGACCGGGGCGACATCGTGACTAGTTGTGGGGCGACATGAGTGTGACCGAATCTGACCAGGCCCATTACCTGCGGCGGTTCTTTCTCGCCGCGATGCTGACCACCGCGACGCTGGTGGCGGCGCCGACTGGCAGCCCGATCGCCTTGGCCGACGAGGGTTGTCCGGACGTTGAGGTGGTCTTCGCCCGTGGCACCTTCGAACCGCCGGGCGTCGGCGGTATCGGGCAGGCGTTCGTCGACGAGTTACGGGCTCAGCCGCAACTCGCAGGCAAGTCGGTCGACGTCTATGCGGTGAATTACCCTGCTTCACTGCAGTTCTCGACGGCGGCCGATGGCGTCGTCGACGCGAGTAACCGGGTCCGGGACATGGCGAATCGGTGCCCGAACACCAAGATGGTGCTCGGCGGCTATTCGCAGGGTGCGGCGGTGGCCGGCTACGTCACGGCCGACAAGATCCCGGATGGCTACGTCCCGCCCGACGGCATCACCGGGCCCATGGCGCCGGAGATCGCCAAGCACGTCTCCGCCGTCGCGCTGTTCGGTAAGCCGTCCAACGGGTTCTTGAACACCATCGACCGGAGCGCGCCGCCCATCACGGTCGGCAGCCTCTACGCCGCCAAGACCATCGACCAGTGCGTCCCCGAAGACCCCATCTGCTCGCCGACCGGCGGAGACAATGGCGCCCACCAGGCGTACGCACTCAACGGAATGACCGCGCAGGCAGCCGGTTTCGCGGCAGACAAGATCGTCGCGGCAACGGCGGCCCCGAAGGCGCCTAACGCATCTTGAACTGCGGGGCCCGCTTCTCCTTGAACGCCAGCGGACCTTCCTTGGCGTCGTCGGACAGGAACACCGGGATTCCGTTGGCGGTATCGGGCTTGAACGCGTCGAGCTCGTGCATGCCCTCCGCCTCGCGGATGGTCTTGAGGATCGCCTGCACGGCGAGCGGACCGTTGTTGTTGATGACCTCGGCGATCTCGAGCGCCTTGTCCAGCGCCGTGCCGTCGGGCACCACGTACCCGATCAGCCCGTAGGACAGCGCTTCCGCGGCGGTGATGTGCCTGCCGGTCAGCAGCAGGTCGCAGGCGATGGTGTACGGGATCTGCCGCGGCAGGCGCACAGCCGAGCCACCCATCGGGTACAGGCTCCACTTGGCCTCGGAGATACCGAACTTCGCGCTCTCACCGGCCACCCGGATGTCGGTGCCCTGCAGGATCTCGGTGCCGCCCGCGATGGCAGGGCCTTCGACGGCCGCGATCAGCGGCTTGGTGAGCCTGCGGCCCTTCAGCAGACCCTCGATCTTCGTCGGATCGAAGGCGCCGCTCTTGAACGAGTCACCGGGGGGCGCCTTGGTCGCGCCCTTGAGGTCCATGCCCGCGCAGAAGTAGCCGCCGGCACCCGTCAGGATGCAGGTGCGGATCTCCGGATCGTTGTCGACGCGGTCCCACGCCTCCACCATTATCGAGAGCATCTCGGTGGAAAGTGCGTTGCGAGCCTCGGGCCGGTTCAGCGTGACGATGAGAGTGTGTCCGCGCTGCTCAATGAGGGCATCGGGGCTTTTTTCGGACTCGCTCACGGGTACCTGCCTTCCAGCGTCACTGCCACAGACTTGTCAGGAAATGTAACACGTTCTAATTTGGGTCCGTGGCCCTGAACATAGCTGACCTAGCCGAGCACGCCATCGACGCCGTGCCAGACCGCGTCGCCTTCATTTGTGGTGACGACAAAATCACCTTCGCCGAGTTGGAGGAGAAGGCGAACCGCTTCGCGCACTACCTCCTGGACCATGGCGTCAAGAAGGACGACAAGGTCGGGTTGTACTGCCGCAACCGCATCGAGATCGTCATCGCGATGCTGGGCACCATCAAGGCGGGCGCAATCCTGGTCAACGTCAACTTCCGCTATGTCGAGGGTGAACTGCGGTATCTGTTCGAGAACTCCGACATGGTCGCGTTGGTGCACGAACGCCAGTACGCCGACCGGGTCGCCAACGTGCTGCCCGAAACGCCAAACGTCAAGACGATCCTCGTGGTCGAGGACGGCAGCGACAAGGACTTCGCCCGCTACGGCGGCGTGGAGTTCTACACCGCACTCGCCGAAGGCTCACCCGCGCGGGACTTCGGCGAGCGCAGCGAGGACGACATCTACCTGCTGTACACCGGCGGGACCACCGGCTTCCCGAAGGGCGTGATGTGGCGCCACGAGGACATCTACCGGGTTCTGTTCGGCGGCACCGACTTTGCCACCGGTGAGTTCATCAAGGACGAATACGACCTGTCCCGGGCGGCAGCGGAGAACCCGCCGATGGTGCGTTACGCGATCCCGCCGATGATCCACGGCGCCACCCAGTCGGCGACCTGGATGTCCATCTTCTCGGGCCAAACCACGGTGCTGTCACCGGAATTCGACGCCGACGAAGTGTGGCGCACCATCCACGAGCACAAGGTGAACCTGCTGTTCTTCACCGGCGACGCCATGGCGCGGCCGCTGCTCGACGCGCTGCAGGCCGCCCTGGAGGGTGGCCGGGAATACGACCTGTCGTCGCTGTTCCTGCTGGCCAGCACCGCTGCGCTGTTCTCCACCAGCCTCAAGGAGAAGCTGCTCGAACTGCTGCCCAACCGAGTCATCACCGATTCGATCGGTTCGTCGGAGACCGGCTTCGGTGGCACCAGCATCGTAGCCAAGGGCGAGCACCACAACGGTGGTCCGCGGGTCACCATCGACCATCGGACCGTCGTGCTCGACGAGGACGGCAACGAGGTCAAGCCCGGATCCGGCGTGCGGGGCGTGATCGCCAAGAAAGGCAACATCCCGGTTGGGTACTACAAGGACGAGAAGAAGACCGCCGAGACGTTCAAGACCTACAACGGCGTGCGCTACGCGATCCCCGGCGACTATGCCGAGGTCGAGGCGGACGGCTCGGTGACGATGCTGGGCCGCGGCTCGGTGTCGATCAACAGCGGTGGCGAGAAGATCTACCCCGAAGAGGTCGAGGCTGCGCTCAAGGGCCACCCGGATGTCTTCGACGCCCTGGTGGTCGGCGTGCCCGACCCGCGCTTCGGCAACCACGTCGCCGCCGTCATCGCTCCCCGCAAGGGAGCCCGCCCGTCGCTGGCCGATCTGGATGTGTTCGTGCGCAAGGAGATTGCCGGCTACAAGGTGCCGCGCAGCCTCTGGATCGTCGACGAGGTGAAGCGCTCACCGGCCGGCAAGCCCGACTACAAGTGGGCCAAGGACCAGACCGAGCTCCGCCCGGCCGACGAGGTGCACGCCAAGCACGCCGGAGCCGCTAGCTGATGCGTACCGAGCTCTGCGATCGCTTCGGCATCGAATACCCGATCTTCGTCTTCACGCCGTCGGAGAAGGTGGCCGCCGCGGTCACCCGCGCCGGCGGCATGGGTGTCCTGGGGTGTGTGCGGTTCAACGACGCCGACGACCTGGAAGCCGTCCTGCAGTGGATGGACGCCAACACCGACGGCAAGCCGTACGGCGTCGACATCGTGATGCCGGCGAAGGTCCCCACCGAGGGCACCGCCGTCGACATCGACAAGCTCATCCCGCAGGAGCATCGCGACTTCGTCGAGAAGACACTCGCCGACCTGGGCGTGCCACCGCTTCCCGACGACCTCGCTCGCAACGAGGGCACGCTGGGCTGGTTGCACTCGGTCGCGCGGTCCCATGTGGAGGTCGCCCTGCGGCACCCGATCAAGCTGATCGCCAACGCGCTGGGATCACCGCCCAAGGACGTCATCGATCAGGTGCACGAGGCCGGGGTTCCGATCGCGGCACTGGCCGGTTCGGCCAAACATGCTCAGCGCCATGTCGACAACGGCGTCGATATCGTTGTTGCTCAAGGCCATGAGGCGGGCGGTCATACCGGCGAGATCGGCTCGATGGTGCTCTGGCCGGAGATCGTGGACGCGGTAGGCGACCGCGCCGCCGTGCTCGCCGCCGGCGGGATCGGCACCGGCCGCCAGCTCGCGGCCGCGCTGGCGCTGGGTGCTCAAGGTGTCTGGATGGGGTCGGCGTTCTTGACCTCGGCCGAATACGACCTCGGCGTCCGGTTGCCGTCGGGCCGATCGGTGATCCAGGAGGCGATGCTGACGGCGACCTCGGCCGACACCGTGCGCCGCCGGATCTACACCGGCAAGCCCGCTCGGCTGCTCAAGAGCCGCTGGACCGACGCGTGGGATGCCGAGGGTGCCCCCGAGCCGCTGCCGATGCCCTTGCAGAACGTTCTGGTCAGCGGGGCGCACCAGCGGATGAGCGAATCATCGGATCCGACGACCGTCGCGATGCCGGTGGGTCAGATCGTGGGCCGGATGAACGAGATCCGCTCGGTGGCCGACATCATCGCCGAACTGGTCACGGGCTTCGAGGCCGCGACGCGGAAACTGGACGCGATCCGCGACAGCTAGCCCGTCGGGCTGACTAAGCTCGGTCGGGTGAACGGCGCACAGGCACTGATCTCGACCCTGGTCGACCACGGTGTGCGGGTGTGCTTCGCCAACCCCGGCACCTCGGAGATGCACTTCGTCGCCGCGCTGGACACCGTGCCGCAGATGCGTGGTGTGCTCACCCTTTTCGAGGGCGTGGCCACCGGGGCCGCCGACGGTTACGCCCGCATCGCGGATGAGCCCGCCGCGGTCCTGCTGCACCTGGGCCCGGGACTGGGCAACGGCCTGGCCAACCTGCACAACGCGCGACGGGCACATGTGCCCGCGGTGGTGGTCGTCGGCGACCACGCCACCTATCACAAGAAATACGACGCGCCGCTGGAGTCCGATATCGACTCGGTGGCCCAGACCGTGTCGGGCTGGGTGCGCCGCACCATGGCCGTCGCCGACGTGGCCGCCGATACCGCAGCCGCCATCGCGTCCACACGTGCCCACCGGCACATCGCCACGCTGATCCTGCCCGCGGATGTCTCGTGGGATGAGGGCGCCTCCGGGGTGAAAGAGGTTGCGGCACAGCCCGCCGCGGTCCTTCACGATGCCGAACAGATCGAGTCGGCGCTGCGCTCGGGTGAGCCGACGGTGATCATGGTCGGGGGCGACGGAACCGGGGCCGACGGCCTGTCCGCGGCGGTCCGGCTCGCACAGGCGTGCGGGGCGCAGGTGTTGTGCGAGACCTTCCCGACGCGCCTGGAGCGTGGAGCCGGCCTGCCGGCTGTCGAACGGCTCGCCTACTTCGCCGAAGCGGCGACCGCCCAGCTCGCCGGGGCCCGGCATCTGGTGCTGGCCGGTGCGCCGCACCCGGTGTCGTTCTTCGCCTATCCCGGCAAGCCGAGTGATCTGGTGCCCGACGGTTGTGCGGTACACACGCTGGCCGGGCCGGTCGGCGCCAGGGCCGCACTGAGCGCGCTGGCCGACCGGATTGCACCGGCCGAGACCGCCGCCACCGCTGCGCCGTCGCGGCCGTCGTTGCCGAGCGGTCCGCTCAACGTGGTGACGTCCGCCGACGTGATCGGTGCGCTGCTGCCCGAACATGCCATCGTGGTCGACGAGTCGAACACGTCGGGAGTCCTTCTGGCACAGGCCACGGCCGGCGCCCCGGCGCATGACTGGCTCACCCTGACCGGTGGCGCGATCGGCTATGCGCTGCCGGTGTCGGTCGGTGCCGCCATCGCCGCGCCGGATCGGCCGGTGCTGTGCCTGGAGTCCGACGGTTCGGCGATGTATACGATCTCGGCGCTCTGGACCCAAGCCCGCGAACAACTCGACGTCACCACGCTCGTCTACGCCAACCGCGCCTACGACATCCTGCGCATCGAACTGCAGCGGGTGGGTGCCGAGGCAGTGGGGGAGCGGCCGGGCCCGAAAGCCGAGTCGCTGCTTGACTTGACCAGTCCCACAATCGATTTCGTTCGCATTTCCAAAGGTATGGGTGTTCCGGCCCGCCGGGTGGGCACCGCCGAGGAGCTTGCCGATGCGCTGCGGTGGGCCTTCGACGAACCGGGGCCGCACCTCATCGAAGCGGTCATGCCGTCGATCACCGGCTAGCGCCGTTGAGGCCGCGCTGAGAGCGAGATTTTCGCCACCTCATGGATCTCATCGCAATCTCAACGCGATGGGTCAGCGCCGTATCTCGAACACCGGGTCGGCGCACTCCAGCGCCTCGGCGGACAGCCGGCGCTTGATGATCTTGAACGTCTCGGTGCGCGGCAAAGCCGTACTGACCCGCACGAACGCCGGCCACTGCTTGGGGCCGAGGTCGCTCTGGGCGGTCAGGAACTCCCGGAAGTCGTTCACGTCGAACGTCGCGCCCTCGGGCATGACCAGCGCGGCCATCACCCGGTCACCGACCGCGGGGTCGGGGATGGCGTACACCGCCGCCTCGGTCACGTCGGGGTAGCGCATCAGCACCCGTTCGATCGGTGCGGTGCCCAGGTTCTCCCCGTCGACGCGCATCCAGTCGCCCAGCCGACCGGCGAAATGCACGTAGCCGGCGTCGTCGCGGTAGGCCAGATCGCCACTGTGGTAGACACCGCCGGTCATGCGCTCCGACTCGGCGTCCGGGGCGTTGTAGTAGCCGCGGAAGTTACCCGGCCCGGTCAGGTTCACCAATTCGCCGATGACCCCCGGCGGGCACGGCTCGCCGGTCTCGACGTCGACGATCTCCAGACCATCGGGCAGCGGCCCCAGCGCACCCTCGGGGGTGTCCGGGGTGCGGGCGATGTTGACGCCGCCCTCGGTGGATCCGAACCCGTCGACCACCGTCACGCCGAAACGCGTTGCGAACCGGTCGATATCGCGCGGCGCGGCTTCGTTGCCGTAGACGACCCGTAGCGGGTTGTCGGCATCGTCCGGGCGTGCCGGGGTGGCCAGGATGTAGGACATCGGCTTGCCCACGTAGTTGGCGTAGGTGGCATTGAACCGACGCGCATCAGGGATGAACTGGGAAGCGGAGAACTTGCGGCGCAACGCAATCGAGGCCCCAGCCGCCACTGCGACGGCCCAGCCCGCCATCACCGCGTTGGAGTGGAACAACGGCATCGACAGGTAACAGGTGTCGGCCGGTCCGAGGCCGAATCTCTCGGACAGCATCACACCCGGGACGGCCACCTTCTCGTGGGTGCACCGCACCGCCTTCGGATCGCCGCTGGTGCCCGAGGTGAAGATCAGCATGAACAGGTCGTCGGACATGCTGGGCGCGAACGCGATCGGTGATCCCCGGAACCGTGCGAGCTCATCGGCCCACTCCGGCGAACCGACGTCAATGACGGCCATACCCTCCGGGGCGAACCCGGCGCCGTAGGTTTGCGGCCCTACGTCCTCACCATCGGCAAGGACCAGCTGACAGTCGGCGGTCGCGATGTCACGCGCCAGCGCCTCGCCGCGTCGGGTCGGATTCAGCCCGACCGGAACCAGCCCGGCCATCGCGGCCGCCACCAGCAGCGACGAGAAGAACGGCGTGTTGCCCAGCAGCACGCCGACATGCGGTGGCTTGGCCGGATCGAGCCGCGCTTTCAGCGCCGCCGCCAGGTCGGCGGCGTCCTGAATGTGTTGTCGCCAGGTCGAATACGAGCCATCGTCGGCGTGGATGCCGCGATCGTCGACGTCAGCCAGCTGCGCCAGCAGGTCGGTGACGGTCGGCTGGTTCACCGATCCGGTCAAGCCGGCGTGTCGGCCAGCTCACGGCCGATCTGCCGCAGCTGTGCGGTGGCGCCGCCCAGCGCGAACTCGATCTGCTTGGCAGTGAGGAAGTATCGGTGCACCTGGTGGTCGACGTCGATTCCGACACCGCCGTGGACGTGGACGGTGGTGTGCGCGACACGGTGTCCCGCCTCGGCTGCCCAGAACGCGGCCGTGGCCACTTCGGGGTCGGCGGGCAAGTCCTCCGACAGTCGCCAGGAGGCCTGCACCAGTGCCAGCCCCAGACCCTTGACGTCGATGTAGTCGTCGGCAAGTCGGGCGGAGACCGCCTGGAAGCTGCCGATCGGCCGGTCGAACTGCTCGCGGGTGCGGGCGTATTCGGCCGTCAACTCGAGCGCGCGCTCCAGCACGCCGAGCTGGAAGGCGGTGTACCCCAACGTCTTGTGCGTGGACAACCACGCCAGCACCTCGGCGTCACCGACCACCCGGTCGGCCCCGACCTCGACGCCGGCGAGGTCGAGCTCGCCCGCGCTGTTCAGTCCGGTGGTCAGCAGCGGTGTCACCGATACTCCGGCGTCGTCCTTGGCCACCAGAAAGACCTTTGTGCCGGAATCGGTTTCGGCGGGAACCAGGAATGCATCCGCGACCGGACCGAACGGGACCTGGGTGCGGGTGCCGGTCAGCCGGAACCCGTCGCCGGACGCGGCGGCCTGCACCGGGCCTTGACCGAATTCGCCATCGAGGGCGACGGTTAGGATCTTCTCGCCGGCCACCGCGGGGGCTGCCCACTGCTCGCACAGTTCCGGCGTGCCGACCCGGCCCAGCACTCCCGCGCCGAGGACGACCGACTCAAGGTAGGGCACCGCGGCCAGCTGGCGGCCCAGCGCCGCCAGGATCGCAGTCTGCTCCAGTACGCCGAACCCGGCGCCGCCCACCGATTCCGGTGCGGCGGTGGACAGGATGTCGGCGTCGATCAGCTTGCGCCACAGTTCGGCGTCGAAGCGCTGCTCGAGGCCGTCGAGCTCACGCTGATGCTGCGGGGTGCAGACAGCGTCGACGATGGTGCCGACGAGACCCGAAAGATCTTGTGCCGCTTCTGTTCTTGTGAAATCCATGTTGGTCCTAAGTCTTTGAGGTCTTCTCGGTCTGGTTCAGCGGTTGACTCGGGGCAGGCCCAGCGCGACCATGCCGATGATGTCGCGCTGGATCTCGTTGGTGCCGCCACCGAACGTGAGGATCAGGGCGGCGCGGTGCATCCGCTCGATCCGGCCGCGGAGGAGGGCGCTGGGTGAATCCTGGCGCAGGGTGGCTGAAGGGCCGAGGATCTCCATCAGCAACCGGTAGGCCTCCGTGGCCAGTTCGGTGCCGAAGACCTTGGCAGCAGAGGCGTCGGCGGGGCTGAGGGTCCCGCTCTTGGCGGAGGCCAGCTCCCAGTTGATCAGCTTGAGGTACTCGCCCTTGGCCAGCACCCGCGCAAGGTTGAGTTGCACCCACTCGGAGTCGATGAGGCGGTTGCCGTGGGCGTCCTTGGTGTTCTGCGCCCACTCCCGAACCTGGTTGAGTGCCAGGAAGATCGGCTGGGCCGACACGAGTGCGACCCGTTCGTGGTTGAGCTGGTTGGTGACCAGCTTCCAGCCACCGTTCTCCTCGCCCACCCGGCTGCTCACCGGCACGCGGACATCCTGGTAGTAGGTGGCGCTGGTGCCGACACCGGCCATCGTGTGCACCGGAGTCCAGGAGAAACCGTCGGCGGTGGTCGGGACGATCAGCACCGAGATGCCGCGGTGCTTCTTCGCCTCGGGGTTGGTGCGCACCGCCAGCCAGACGTAGTCGGCGTACTGGATCAGGCTGGTCCACATCTTCTGACCGTTGACCACGTAGTCGTCGCCGTCCTGCACCGCGGTCGTGCGCAACGCCGCCAGGTCGGTGCCCGCGCCGGGCTCGGAGTAGCCGATCGCGAAGTGCAGATCACCAGAGGCGATCTTGGGCAGGTAGAACTTCTTCTGCTCCTCGGTGCCGAACGCCATGATCGTCGGCGCGACACTGTTGATCGTCAGGAAGGGCACCGGCGCACCGGCGATGGCCGCCTCGTCGGTGAAGATCAGCGAATCCATCGGGTCGCGGTTCTGGCCGCCGTACTCCTCGGGCCAGTTCAGCGTGAGCCAGCCGTCCTTGCCCATCTGGGAAACGGTCTCGCGGTAGATGTTGCCGGTGCCGATCTCGCCGCCCGAGGTCGACGTGAGTGCTTCCAGGCGTTCCGGCGTCATCAGCTTGCCGAAGTACGAGCGCAGCTCGCGGCGCAGCTCCTCTTGTTCGGGGGTGTAACTGATCCGCATCGACTCGATCCTTCGCTGAAAGTTGCTTGCTGTCGACGACCCGCCGACACTCCTGGTTGTAACACGTTCTAGTCTTGTGGTCCAGCGCCCGTTAGGCCGGGATATGGATCGATCTGGTCGTATCGTGGTGCTGCGAACGCCCGGCCGTCGGGGTCTGTCAGCCAAGGAGGTTGTCATGCGAGTCGAAGTCGACCGTGATCGTTGTGAAGGTAACGCTGTCTGTGTGGGAATCGCGCCGGACCTGTTCGAACTGGACGACGAGGACTACGTGATGGTGACCAAGGATCCGATCCCTGCCGACCAGGAGGCGCTGGCCGAGCAGTCCATCGCCGAGTGCCCCCGCGCAGCACTGACCCGCAAAGACTAGAGGTATTAGTAAGTTGACTGCAGAAGTGACCGGCGACGCCACCGATCTGACCGGACGCGTCGCCGTGGTGACGGGTGCCGCCTCGGGACTCGGCCGCGCCGAGGCCATCGGGTTGGCACGCTCCGGCGCAACGGTCGTCGTCAATGACATGGCCAAGGCCCTCGATTCCTCCGACGTGCTGGATGAGATCAGTTCTGCCGGCTCCAAGGGCGTCGCGGTGGCCGGCGACATCAGCCAGCGCTCGACGGCCGATGAGCTGGTGTCCTGCGCCGATTCACTCGGTGGGCTGAGCATCGTCGTGAACAACGCCGGCATCACTCGGGACCGCATGCTGTTCAACATGTCCGACGAGGACTGGGACGCGGTCATTGCGGTGCACTTGCGCGGACACTTCCTGCTGACCCGCAACGCCGCGACGTACTGGCGCAACCAGGCCAAGGACAACGGCGGATCGGTTTACGGCCGGATCATCAACACCACGTCGGAAGCCGGGCTGTCGGGACCGATCGGCCAGGCCAACTACGGTGCCGCCAAGGCGGGCATCACGGCGCTGACGCTGACGGCGTCCCGCGCACTCGGGCGTTACGGTGTGCGGGCCAACGCGATCGCCCCTCGGGCCCGGACCGCGATGACCGCCGACGTGTTCGGCGATGCTCCCGATCTCGCCGACGGTGAGGTCGATCCACTGTCGCCCGAACATGTGGTGACACTCGTGCGCTTCTTGGCCTCGCCGGCCTCGGACAAGGTCAACGGGCAGGTGTTCGTCGTCTACGGGCCATCGGTCGCGTTGGTGGCCGCACCGACCACCGAGCATCAGTTCGATGCCGATGGCTCCGCCTGGGATCCGACGACGCTGGGCACCGCCATGGGGGCCTACTTTGCAGACCGCGACCCGGAGCGCACCTTCGGCGTGATGGGCCTGCTGCGCGACTGATCGGCCGCAGGGGCTACTCGGCCTCGCCGGTGACGGGCTTACCCGCCAGCGCGTCGAGGAAGGACCGCGCCCAGCGATCGACGTCGTGGGCCAGCACCTGCCGCCGTAGCGCTCGCATCCGCCGCCTGCCCTCCTCGGCCGTCTGGTTGAGCGCTGCTTCGATGGTGTCCTTGACGCCCTCGAGATCGTGCGGGTTGGTCAGGTAAGCCTGGCGGAGTTCCGCTGCGGCGCCGGTGAATTCACTGAGGACCAGCGCGCCGCCGAGATCGCTGCGGCAGGCGACGTACTCTTTGGCAACCAGGTTCATGCCGTCGCGCAGCGGCGTCACCAACATGACGTCCGACGCCACGAAGAACGCGATCAACTCCTCGCGCGGTACCGGCCGGTGGATGTAGTGCACCACCGGATGGCCGACTTCACCGTATTCGCCGTTGATGTGGCCGACCTGCTGCTCGATCTCGTTGCGCAGCACGCGATAACTCTCAACCCGCTCGCGGCTGGGGGTGGCGAGTTGCACCAGAACCGTGTCGTCCCGCTTCGCGCGTCCCTCCGCAAGCAGCTCCGAAAAGGCTCTGAGCCGGACGTCGATGCCCTTGGTGTAATCCAGCCGATCCACACCGAGCAGGATCTTGCGTGGATTGCCGAGTTCGGCGCGAAGTTCCTTCGCCCGCTTACGCACGTCGCGGTTGCGCGCCTTGCTGTCCAGCTCGGCGGAATCGATCGAGATTGGAAAGGCGCCGACTTTGACCGTGCGGAAGCCCAACTGCACTTCGCCGAATCGGGACCGCACGCCAACCGATGCGCGAGATGTGTTGGCGCCGACCAGTCTTCGCGACAGGAACAGGAAGTTCTGGGCGCCGCCGGGAAGATGGAAACCGACGAGATCGGCGCCCAGCAGGCCTTCGATGATCTCGGTGCGCCACGGCATCTGCATGAACAGTTCCACCGGCGGGAACGGGATGTGCAGGAAGAATCCGATGGTCAGATCGGGGCGCAGCGTCCGCAGCATCTTGGGCACCAGCTGAAGCTGGTAGTCCTGAACCCACACCGTGGCGCCTTCGGCGGCGGCGCGCGATGTGGCTTCGGCGAAGCGCCGGTTGACCTCGACATAGCGATCCCACCATTCGCGGTGGTAGATCGGCTTGACGATCACATCGTGATACAGCGGCCACAGAGTGGCGTTGGAGAAACCCTCGTAGTACTCAGCGACATCCTCGGCGGACAGGCGCACCGGCACGAGCTGCATGTCGTCCTCGACGATGGGCTCCTCGGGCCCGTCGACGATGCCCGGCCAACCGATCCACGCGCCGCGCTGACGACGCAGCAACGGCTCCAGCGCGGTGACCAGACCGCCCGGGCTGCGCTTCCACGTCACGCTGCCGTCGGGCAGCCGCTCCATGTCGATCGGCAGCCGGTTGGCGACCACCACGAAATCAGAATCTCCGGAGCGGGCGGCGTCCTTGCCCCCGGACACCGGTTACACCTCGAGCTTTGAGGGCCCAATGCCGAGCATCGACAGGAAGACCCGGCACTCGTCGGCGTCAGTCGCGTAGGCCGCGACGACGCGACGGGCTTGGCGCGCCGTGCTGTCGGCCAGCGGCTCGACATCGTCGATATCCGTGGGATTTGTTTTTGCAGGCATTGCTCAACCTTAGCGAAGGGGTTTTGAGCCGCTACGGGCTCGAGGAAATGGTCGACTTCGGCTGGACTGCTACTTCGTCCTGGCTGGTCTCGTAGCACGCCGCCGACTCCCAGTAGCCGGTGCACGGGGTGCCGTTGATGTTGGGAACGAGGTCGGCGCCGACGCCGGTGTCGAAGGTGGACGTCACGTCCTGGGTGGTCCGCGGCTGGAGATCGTCGAACGCCTGATCGCCGTTGGTGGTGGCCACCGGGGTCATGGTGGGTGTGCAGTTCCCGGTCGACGGGTCCAGCGACTCACCTGATTGGCAACCCGCCGACCCGCCCGGCTGGATATCCACCGGCTGGGGGACCGGCACCGGCTGCGGCCCGGGAATCCCACCCTCGCCTTCGGCGTGCGCCAGCGGAGCTGTGGCCACCGCGAGCGTGAACACGCCCGCGGTGAGCAGCTTTGTCACCCAGGTGAAACGGGTCGGCATCGTTGCCCTCTCTGATCTGCTCCCTGACTAGGGGCTGGACGAAATGCTCGAATGCGGAGACACGGCCGGAACCTGGTTCTCCTGCAGACCGATGCACTGGCCGGTGTTGGCGCCGGTGCACGGAATCCCCTGAACCTCGGGGAGGCTGCTGGAATCGCCCGGCGTCGAGTAGGTGACGTTACCGCCGCCGCTGGACGTCGTGGGGTAATTGCCGCCCGGCTGGTTGGGCACCAACTCGGGAATGCACTGATCGGTATAGAGATCCTCGGACTCGCCGGCGGGGCACGCCATGACCGGACCCATCGGAGCGCCGGACGGCGCAGCGAGGAACGCAACTGCGGGCGCAGCCGCGATGGTGAGGCTGAACCCGCCGGCGAGGAGGATGCGGCGGCCGACTGAGGAGGAAATCGCCATACTTCACGCTTTCTTGAGAAGTTGACGGAGTTCCGAAGTCGGCCCTCCGTTTTTACGGACTGACGGTCGAGCGGGGTTGAACCACAGGAGCCTGCTGCTCTTGCTGCAATCCTATGCACTGACCGGTGTTTGCGCCTGTGCAAGGGATGCCCTGGACCTCGGGCAGGCCGCCCTGCGGACCGGTGTTGGGCTGGACCTCACATCCGCCGGTCGCCGGATTGACGGCCTGGCCGGCGGGACACGCGGCCAGCGGTGCGATGGACGGAACGGCGACGACGGCCAGCGCGGGGGCTGCCGTCACCGCGAGCGCGAAGCCGCCTGCGAGGGCCAGGCGCCGTGTCGCATTCTTCAAGTTAGCCATGATTGTGCCTTCTGCTCGGTTTGCTGAGTGACCGTGTGGGGCAGTGTATGGCTGCCATCAGGGTCCCGCAGTTGTTCGGCCGTTTTATCGATACCCGAAGCCTGGCTGTTACACCGGTGTCAATATCTTGCGCCGATTAATACTGTTCTGGTTCAAGCGCTGATCACGGCGTACAACGACCGTCGGCGTAAATGCACGTGCCGGAATACCGGAGGACCGGGGAACGGATCCGAATCGGTGCTCCGGCGCGTATTGCTCATGGATTTCTCCCGGCTTCTCGCGTCTCGCGGAGCGCCGGACAGCGCGCGTGCGGATGTTCGCTGGAGGCGATGGTGGGACGGCCCCTATGCCACGAGGTGCGGTCGTGGTTCTATACGTAGAACCTGTTTCAGTTTTGCGTGAGGAGTCGGCGTGCAGCTCTCGTTCGAGGATCGGACGTACCTGGTCACCGGTGGTGGCAGCGGTATCGGCAAGGGTGTGGCGGAAGGGCTGGCCAATGCCGGCGCCAACGTCATGATCGTTGGCCGCGGGGCCGATCGGCTGGCCGCCACCGCCGACGAGATCAACGCCGCCGCGCCGAACGGCAACGTCCGCTACGAGCCCGCCGACGTCACCAACGAGGACCAGATCGCCGCGGTGGTGGACGCCGCCACGGCCTGGAACGGCCGGCTGCACGGCGTGGTGCACTGCGCCGGCGGGTCGCAGACCATCGGCCCCATCACCCAGATGGACTCCGAAGGCTGGCGCGCCACGGTCGACCTCAACATCAACGGTTCGATGTACGTGCTCAAGCATTCGGCCCGGCAGATGGTGCGCGGCGGTGGCGGATCGTTCGTCGGGATCTCGTCGATCGCGTCCAGTAACACCCATCGCTGGTTCGGGCCGTACGGCGTCACCAAGTCGGGTCTGGACCATCTGATCCAGCTGGCCGCCGACGAACTCGGGGCATCCTGGGTGCGCGTCAACGGCATCCGGCCCGGCCTGATCCGGACCGAGCTGGTGCAGATGGTTCTCGACTCGCCCGAACTCAGCGGGGATTACGCCGAATGCACGCCGCTGCCGCGCCCCGGTGAGGTCTCCGATGTTGCGAACGCGGCACTGTTCCTGCTCAGCGATGCCGCCCAGTGGATCACCGGACAGATCATCGGCGTCGACGGCGGCCAGAACCTGCGCCGCGGGCCGGACTACTCGGCGATGCTCGAGCCGGCCTTCGGCGCCGACGGGCTACGCGGAGTGGTCTGAGGCTGCCGCGTCGCGAGCCGCGAGACTGCCGACCGCAGACCAATCCAGGTGGTCGCCACCGCCGGCAAGCAGACGCAGGAACCGGTCGCGCAGCAGGCTGGCGATCGGCAACGGCACCCGTAGCTCCTCGGCGGCGGCAAGGACCAATCCAATGTCCTTGTGCCCCAACGGAGCAGCGAATCCGGCCGGCTCGAACTGCTCGCTGGCGATAAGCCCGCCGTAAGTCTTGTACACCGGCGCCGAGAACAACGTGGACGTCAGGATGTCCAGATACTGATGCTTGTCGACCCCACCTCGATCGACCAGTGCCATTGCCTCGCCGAGGGACTCGATCACCGAGCCGATCAGGAAATTGCCGCTCAGCTTCACCAGGTTGGCCGCCGACGGATCCTCCGACACCACGAAGGTGCGCTGGCCGATCGCGTCGAAGACGGGCGTCACCGCCGTCACGGTGTCGGATGGGCCTGCGGTGACGACGAACAGGGCCGCCGCCGCGGCGGCCTCCGGACGGCCGAAGACCGGCGCTGACACGAACTTCTGGCCGGCGGCTGCGTGCGCTTCAGCGAGGCGTTTGGACAAGGCGACGCTGATCGTGCTGGAGGAGATGTGGACGGTGTCCGGTCCGGCCGAGCCGATGATGCCGCCGTCGCCGAACGTCACCGCCGTCACCGCGTCGTCGTTGGCGAGCATCGTCAGCACGACCTCACCGCGGCACGCGTCGGACACGCTGTCGGCGGGCCGGGCCCCGACCGCCGCCAACTCGTCCACCTTTGGCCGGGATCGGTTGTAGACGGTCACGTCGTGACCGGCCTTGATCAGATTCGCGGCCATGCCCGCGCCCATGTTGCCCAGCCCGATGACTCCGATGCGCATGACAGCCAAGCTAGTTGACGCGGCACCAGCCTTAGTTCACGCAGGGCACCTTGCCGCCGTCGATCGGGGCGCCCTGGTCGGGAGTGGGCGTGATCGTCATCTCCGACCAGCTGTGGGTCGTCGAGGTCGCGGCGCTGTCCTCGGTCTGCGGCTGCTCCAGCGGAAGGTCATACCCCTGGCCGAGAACGACTCGGATGTGGTCGGCGGCCACCGAGCCGGTGGCCTGCGGGGCGTTGTCCACACCGAGCAGCGTGGCCACCGACTGCGCGTCGGTCTGCGCGCCGGCGCCGTAGGTGATCACTGTGTCGATCGGCTCGCCTGACTCGCGGTCGCGGACCTCGCTGATCGTGAACTCGTGCTTGCCCAGCAGGCTTGCCGCCTGCGAAGCCAGCCCCGAGGTGTCGCTCGCGTTGACGATGCTGACGACGGTGTGCGGGTTCGGCGGCGGAACTGGTTGTGGCACAGCGGTAGTGGTCGCCGACGCCGAGTCACCGCCGATGGCCCTGGCGATCTCGGCGCGGATCTTCGCCGGGTCGACGATGTTGACGTCCTGGCCGTTGATGTTGTCGTAGCGCACCACCGGCAGAGTTCGGAACTCGACGTCGCCGCCGGCCAGCGCGGCCATTCTGCGGAACTGATCCTCGCCCCACCCCTGCGACAACACGATGTCCTGGCGGGCGACGTCCATCAGGCGCTTGAACTTGTCCAGGTCGGTGAACGAGCCCGACTGCTGCAACTCGTGCGAGATCGAGAGGAGGAAGGCCTGCTGGCGATGGGTGCGGTCGAGGTCGCCGTTTTCCAGTCCGTGTCGCTGCCGCACGAACGCCAGTGCCTGTTCGGCATTGAGTCGCTGCGGTCCGGCCGGGAAATTGGCGCCGGAGTAGTCATCGTGCACGGCGTGGTTGAGGCAGACATCCACGCCGCCGAGGCTGTCCGCCAGGTGGTAGAAGCTCGCGAGGTTGACCTCCGCGAAGTAGTCGATGGGCTGTCCGGTGAGATTGCGGACGGCACGGATGGTCGCTTTGCGGCCGGCCTCCCGTCCCGCGCGCTCGAGTTCTTTGCGGTCGCCGATGCCCTCGTCGACCAGCTTCTGCTCGGTCTGGAACTTCGTCAGCCCGTACGCTTCCTTGATCTTGATGTGGCTGTATCCCTTGATGCCGCTGACGGCTACATAGTCGTCGCGCGGGATGGAGAACGCGACGACGCGGTCGTCGGCGCTGATGTGCACCAGGATCAGGGTGTTGGTGTTGTAGCCGCCCGAGTCGGAGTCGCCGGCGTGAAGTTTGTCGAGCACCTCGTCGGGCAGCTCGTTTCCGTCCTGGTCTTTTCGGGAGTCCAGCCCGATCAGCAGGATGTTCATCGCGCCACCGCTGGACCGCGGCTCGTCGGAGCCGAGCGCCTGCGACACCGTGATCCCGCTGAGCAGTCCGTGTGCTTGCGAGTACGCCAGCCCGGTCAGCGTCACCACGACCACCGAGACCAGTCCGATCACGGTTCGGGTGATGGTGCGTAGCGCCCGCCGGCCGGTGTTGGACCGCTCTCGATGTCGGCCGCGGCGGTTGCCCGCGGCGGCCGCTCGTGAGGGCGGCGACGGATCCATGCTCGACAGTATGCGGGCAATTGCTGGCGAGGCCCCAGCTAGGCCGGGTGGCCCAGCGGGACGCCAACGGTTCCGTCCACTGCGATTACGGTGCGCGAACCGTCGCTGAGCGAACGGAACCGCGCCGAAGTCGCAGGCCTTGCGCTGCCCGCTATGCTGAGCACATGCTCAGCATGACCACCCGTGGCGGCCGCCGATGAAGCCGGCGCCCTTCGACTACCACCGGCCCGACAGCGTCGCCGCGGCGACGCAGATGCTCAGCGAATTCGGTGACGACGCCAAACTCCTCGGTGGCGGACAGAGCCTGGTTCCGATGCTGTCGATGCGCTTGGCGTTCTTCGACAACCTGATCGACATCTCGCGTCTCGACGAGATGAAGGGCATCGAGGCCGACGATGACTCGTTGTGGATCGGCGGTGGCACCACCCACGCCGTGGTCGGCGCCGACGAGCGGGTGCGCGCGAACGTTCCGCTGTTGACCAGGGCCACGCCGCTGATCGGGCACTTCCAGATTCGCAGCCGGGGCACCATCGGCGGGTCGATCGCGCATGCCGACCCGGCCGCCGAGTACGGCGCCGTCGCCTTGGCGCTCGACGCGACGATCGAGGTGGTGTCGGCATCCGGGCGACGCGAGATCCCGGCAGGCGAATTCTTCGCCGGAGTGTGGGAGACCGCGATGGAAGCCGACGAGGTGCTGGTGGGTCTGCGTTTCCCGGTCTGGTCCGGCCGGTGCGGCTTCGCGGTGGAGGAATTCGCTCGACGCCACGGCGATTTCGCGATCGCCGGCGCTGTGGCCGCCGTCGAACTCGATAGCGATGACAAGGTCCGGCGCAGCGCCATCGGGCTGCTGGGGTTGTCCGCCACACCGAGGCGCGCCTCGGTTGCCGAGGCGGCGATCGCGGGGCGCCCCGTCGGCGACATCACCGCCGAAGAGATCGGTGAGCTCGCGATGAGTGGACTCGACGACATCCCGGCCGACCTGCAGGGTTCGGCTGGCTACCGGCGAAAGATCGGGGCGGCCATGGCCGCACAAGCCTGGCGGGCTGCGGTCAAGGAGGCCTTCGATGCATGAACGTCCGATCCGGTTGTCCGTCAACGGCACTCCATATGAGGCGACCGTCGAACCGCGACTGACCCTGGCTGACTTTCTGCGCGAGCGGTGCGGCCTGACCGGGACCCACCTGGGATGCGAGCACGGCTCGTGCGGCGCCTGCACGGTGTTGCTCGACGGGGCCGCGGTGCGGTCGTGTCTGGTGTTCGCGGTGCAGGCCGAGGATGCCGAGGTGTCCACCGTTGAAGGGGTGGCCTCGGCCGACGGTGAGCTGTCACCGGTACAGGCCGCCCTGCGTGACTGTCACGGGCTGCAATGTGGTTTCTGCACACCGGGATTCGTCATGTCGATCACCGCGCTGCTGCGCGACAACCCGCATCCCACCGATGAGGAGATCCGCGAGGGCCTGTCGGGCAACTTCTGCCGCTGCACCGGCTATCAAGGCATCGTCAACGCGGTGCACCAAGCCGCGGAAACCGGCGCCGAAACCGGCGCGGCCGCAACCTAAGCGGTCTCGGCCGCCTCGATCAACGCCACGATCTGCGAGGGCGTGGCCGGCAACGTCGTGACCGTCACTCCCAGCGGGGCCAGGGCGTCATTGATCGCGTTGATCACGGCGGGGGTCGAGCCGATGGCACCGCCCTCGCCGCATCCCTTGTAGCCGCCGACGCCGGGGCCGGGCACTTCGACGTGCCCGTACTCGATCGGCGGTACCTCGGTCGCGGTGGGCAGCAGGTAGTCGACGAACGTGGTGGACAACGGGTTTCCCTCGTCGTCGTACACCAGGTTCTCCAACAGCGCGCCGCCGATGCCCTGCACGGTTCCGCCGGCGATCTGCCCCTCGACGATATTGGGGTTGATCATCGGGCCGACGTCCTCGCTGACGATGTAGCGGGTTAGCGTGACCCGGCCGGTGGTGACGTCCACCTCGCAGGTGCAGGCGTGAGTTGCGTTGGCCCAGTGGATCATCGTCTGCGAGGTGAAGCGTGCGGTGGCCTCCAGCGTGGCCGCCATCCCCGGCGCGAGCTGGTGCGGCTCGTAGTAGGAGCGGTAGGCCAGATCGGCGAAACTGACGCTTCTAGAAGGATCTTCGCGCACCGAGGCCCGCGAGTTGGCGAGCTCGATGTCGGTCTCTCCGACACCGAGTACGTGCGCGGCCATCGCCACCAGCTGGCCACGCAGGATTGTGCCCGCGTCGCTGACCGCGCCTGCGGTCATCGGTCCGCTGCGGCTGCCCTGGGTGCCTGCGCCGTACGGCGTGACCGCGGTATCGCCCTGAATCGTCGACACATCGGCGATGTCGGCGCCCAGCGCGTCGGCGGTCAGTTGCACGACGGTGGTCTCGATGCTGTTGCCGCTCGAGCCGCCGTTGACGTACACGTTGATCTTGCCGGTCGGCTCCATCCGGATGGTGCAACCCTCGGTGGCCAGGTGTCCCGTCGCGGCACCGGTAGGCTCGATGTAGGCCGAGAATCCGAGCCCGAGGTAGCGCCCCTGGGCCAATGCCTCGGCCTGCTCCTTGCGGAAGCCTTCGTGGTCGAGGATCTTGACGGCCTGCTCGAAGGTCTCCATCGGTGCGACATGGTCGTACGGCATGCCGTTGGGATTGAAGAACGGCATCTCGTCGCGGCGCAGCAGATTCTTGCGGCGCAGCTCAACCGGATCGATGCCCATCTTGCGGGCCGCGATATCGAGAAGTATTTCCCGCGTGAGGGTTTCGTACTGCCAGGGTCCGCGGTAGGCGGCCAGGCCACTGGTGTTGGTGAACACCGTCTTGTAATTGAAGCTCGACTTCGGCACCCGGTAGGGCCCAGGGAAGAACATCCCGATCGCGGCGGTCGTCAGCACCGGGTACGGGGTGGGGTAGGCCCCGATGTCCTGGAGGAAATCGATGTCGACGGCGGTGATCGCGCCGTCGGCGTCGAAAGCCATCCGTGCGCGGCCGTCGACGTGGCGGGCCTGCCCGGCGGACATCAGGTTCTCGCGGCGGTCCTCGATCCATTTCAGCGGTGCGGACACCTTGCGCGCGGCCAGCAGGATGCACATGTCCTCGCGCATAGGGACGACCTTCTGGCCGAAGCCGCCGCCGGTATCCCGGGCGATCACCCGCACGCCCTGGGCCGGGATACCGAGCAGTCGCGCGGCGAAGGCACGCAATTCGTGCGGCGTCTGGGTGGAGGCCCACAGGGTGAGTTCCTGTGTCGCGGCGATCCATTCGACGACCAGGCCGCGGGTCTCGATCGGCACCGGCACATGGGTCTGCTGGTAGATCCGCTCGTCGGCGACGTAGGCGGCCGCTGCGAATGCCTCTTCGTCGGGCGGCGCGCCGGCCAGGCCGCCGGCGACGTTGTCGGGGTACGCCTCGTGGACCACCGCCTCGTGACCCACGGCCTTGGTGAAATCGGCGATCGCGGGCAGCGGCTCGTAGTCGACGTCGATCAGTTCGAGGGCGTCCTCGGCGAGGTAGCGGTTCTCGGCGATCACGATCGCAATGGGGTCTCCGACGAACTTCACCTCACCGTCGGCCAGCGGCGGGCGCGGGGTGTCCGCGACGTCCTTTCCCGCCACCGCGTGCCAGGCCTCGTGGACGTCGTCGTTCAGATCGGCCGCGGTGAGAACCGCATGCACTCCGGGCATTGCCACGGCCGCCGAGGTGTCGATGCGGTTGATCCGGGCGTGCGCGAACGGGCTGCGTACGAAGCAGGCGTGCAGCATGCCCGGCCGGACGACGTCGTCGACATAGGTGCCGTGCCCGGTGAGCAGGCGAGTGTCCTCGACCCGCGGCACACGGGTTCCGGCGTAACGGGTGGCTGGTGCGGCCATGGCGTTCGCTCCAATGCGTCGTCGGCGAGCCGGATCCCGACTGCGCTAAGCAGTCGCTCAGCAGAGCGTACCCAAGGAGGTCGCGATCGTCACCGAGGGTTGGTCAAACCGGGTCGGGCAACCGGCACAAGCGGCGGAGCGCGGTCAGCCCGTCGGGCGTCCCCGGCCAATGCCTCGCCAGCGCTTCCGGCCCCGCGGTGCGGGTGACCCAGCGCAGTGCGAGGGCGGTGATGATCACGTCGTCGGCGTAGCCGAGCACCGGGATGAAGTCGGGAATCAAGTCGATGGGCGAGGCCAGAAATATCAGCAGGCCGGCGAGCACGATGCGGATGCGGCGCGGCAGCTGCCGGTCGGCGGCCAGCCGTTTGAGTAACCGCACTGTGTCGGGCAGCAGGCGAAGCAGGTCGGTGATGCCGACCTGGTCGGGTTTGGTCACCCACAGCGTGATCGCCAGGACCAGCCACGCCACGACCAAGGCGGTCGCGAGTGAGACCGGAATCAGCCACCAGTCGCCCATCACGCCGCCCATCTTCGTATCGTCGAGACATGAACGAGTGGCCGACACCGGAACAAGCAGGCCCGGGCCAGGAGTCAGTGTGGGATTACCCGCGTCCGCCGCGCCTGGAGCCGTTCGCGGGCACGATCACCGTCGAACTCGGCGGCCGCGTGATCGCATCCACCACCCGAAGCTGGCGAGTGCTCGAGACCAGTCATCCGCCGACCTACTACCTGCCTCGCGAGGCCTTCGAGGACGGTGTCCTGCGCGATGCGCCGGGAGCGTCGATGTGTGAATGGAAAGGCCAGGCGCGCTACTACGACCTGGTGGCAGGTGATGCGGTGGCGTCCAGGGCGGCGTGGACCTATCCCCGGCCGACGCCGCCGTTCGCCGATATCGCCGGCGCCATCGCGGTGATGGCCAGCATGGTCGACAGGTGCACCGTCGACGGCGAGACGGTCGTGCCCCAACCGGGCGGGTTCTACGGCGGCTGGATCACCAGCCGGGTGGTCGGTCCGTTCAAGGGAATCCCCGGCTCGATGGGTTGGTGAGGGTGGCGAAACATCCCTGAAACACGATCGCCGCACCGTCGAAACTTCGCGCCGACATTCTCGTCGGGACCGTCGAAGGAGCCGGACTTTGCAAGCGATCGATGCTGCCGCCACCGCGTGGCTGCTGGCCAGCACAGCGCTCGTCCTGTTGATGACACCGGGACTGGCCATCTTTTACGGCGGCATGGTCCGCACCACCGGTGTGCTCAACATGATCATGATGAGCTTCATCGCCATCCCTCTCGTCACCGTGGCCTGGCTGCTGTTCGGCTACACGCTGGCGTTCTCCGGAACCAGCCTCGGCGGGGTGATCGGCGACCTCTCGCACATCGGGATGGCCGGAATCGACCCCAGCACCGTGCACGGCCAGGTTCCCGAACTGCTCTTCTCCACATTCCAGCTCAGCTTCGCGATCATCACCGCCGCGCTCATCAGCGGTGCGATCGCCGACCGGGCCAAGTTCGCCGCCTGGATGATCTTCGTGCCGGTCTGGTCCATCGTGGTGTATGCCGTTGTCGCGCACTGGGTCTGGGCTCCCGGCGGCTGGCTCTTCAAGCTCGGGGTACTCGACTACGCCGGCGGGCTGGTCGTCGAGATCGTCTCCGGGTCCTCCGCGCTGGCGCTGGCCCTGGTGTTGGGTCCGCGCATCGGATTCAAGGTCGACGCGATGCGTCCGCACAACCTGCCCTTCGTTCTGCTGGGCGTCGGACTGCTGTGGTTCGGCTGGTTCGGCTTCAACGCCGGATCCGCCCTGGCTGCCAACGGCACGGCGGCGGCCATCTTCCTCAACACGCTGGTGGCCGGCTGCCTGGGCATGCTCGGCTGGTTGTCGGTCGAGCAGATCCGCGACGGCCGCCCGACGACGTTCGGCGCAGCCTCCGGCGTCGTTGCAGGGCTGGTTGCGATCACACCCTCGTGTGGCACCGTGAACACTCTCGGGGCCGCGATCGTCGGGGTGGCGGCGGGCGTGGTGTGCTCCTTCGCGATCGGCCTGAAATTCCGGTTCGGCTACGACGACTCGCTCGACGTGGTCGGTGTGCACTTCGTCGGCGGCGTGGTCGGGGTGCTGCTGATCGGCTTCCTGGCCACCGCGGTGATGACCGGCGGGCCGCAGGGCCTCTTCTATGGTGGCGGGCTGGCTCAATTGGGCAAGCAGGCGGTCGCGATGGTCGTGGTCGCCGCCTACGCGTTCATCATGTCGTTCGCCCTCGCCAAGCTCATCGACCGGACGATCGGCTTCCGGCTCAGCCCCGAAGACGAGACCGCGGGGGTGGATTTCACCCAGCACGCAGAAACCGCGTACGCCGAGGGCGTTCACGGGCATCAGCCACTGCGGCGCCCGCTGTTCGGCGACCCGAGGCCGCGATCCGACGCCGCCGACGAGGACTGACCGCCCTCGAATTACGCTGCGGGCAAGGCTGTCGCCGGCGGCCCGGACTGCGTAACTTGACGCTGCTGACCGGAGGTGATGGGTGTCGGGTGACTGGGCTGCGGTGTCCGCCGAGCTGATTCCACTGGCTCTGGTGGTGGCGCTCTCGCCGATCTCGATACTGCCCGCCTTGCTGCTCGTGCTGTACTCGGCGCGGCCCCGCGCCGCGGGACTGGCGTTCGCGGCCGGATGGGTGACCGGGCTGGCAGTGCTGACGGTGCTGTTTCTGAACGTCCCCAGGCTCGTGGGCGGCTCGGCCGAGACGTCGTCGGTCTGGCAGTTGCGTCTGCGGCTCATCGGTGGCGCCGCGTTGATCGTGACCGGCGGGTGGCTGTGGTTGCGGCGGAAGAAGGCGGCGCGATCGTCGCACTGGCTCGATGCCATCGGCAGGTGGTCCCCGGCCCGCACGGCGGCGATAGGGCTGGCGTTCGGAGTTCTCAACCCGAAGATCATTGTCGCTTGTGCGGCAGCGGGTTTGGCGATCGACGCGGCCACGCTCGGGGCGGCCGCTCAGGCTGTCGCGGTGGGGTACTTCGTGGTGGTGGCGGGTTCGGGAACACTGCTGCCGGTGCTGGCCCACGCCGTGGCGGCCGCGCGGTTCGACCGATCGCTCGAGCGCTTGCGGGCGTGGATACAGCTCCGCCAAGCCGAGATCAGCGCGGTCGCGCTGGTGGTCATCGGTGCGGTGCTGCTGCTCACCGGGGCGTTCGGCCGCTGACCGTCGGGTGGCTCATTGCTCAGCGCGCCGGATCGCCCTGCCAGGAGAAGCTGTTGACGTATTTGTCCAAGTCCATTGCCAGTTCCAGGTTGGCGCTGGCCGGCCGGCCGGGACCGAACGTCGGGCCGAACTCGCGGTAGGGGCCGATCGCGCCGGCGATCAGCGCCAGGTCGTGCTTGACCGCGACCAGGATCACCAGCCGCAGGTGCCGGTAACTGGCATCGCCGTCCTGCGGCCAGATGTCGGCGACCTCGCCGTAGCCGAACTGGTAGCCGACCATCGCGTTCGGGATTTCGTAGGCCGTTCGGGCGTCGGGATAGCGTGCCGCCAGGAACTCCTCGGCGACCTCTCTGGCCGATTTCCCGTCGGCCGGTACGCCCCACAGCTTCATCGTGCCGCCGTCCCCGCCGGTGAAGCGGGCCGTCACGCCGTTGTCGGCGAAAGAGAGGTCATAGGCCGAGCCCGGTGCGGGATAGGACACCGAGAATCGGCCGTCGGGAGCGGTGAACCGGGGCAGCGCCGCGACCGGCGTTCCGGTGGGCGGCCGACCACAATCCGGCGGGCAGTTGTAGACCACGGCCGGCTCGGAGATGCTCGCGGACAGTGCGATCAGCGGCGTGGTGATCACCACGACCACCAGCAGCCATGAGATCAACACGCGGGCGCTCGACGTGCGGGACAACGGCGGTGACGTGTATGTCTGCGCATCCACCGCGTAGCCTGGCCAGACTTCGGCGGCAGCGTCCTCCTGCGCTCCTGCCTGCGGGATGACCGCGCGCCGGTCGGCTCGGGACTTGGCCGACGATGCGTGGTTGGCCCCACCGCAGGACGGACAGAATGCCTTCTCAGGCACCACGTTTCGGCAGTGCAGACACAGCAGCGGCGCACTGCCGACCGGATCGGGCTGCTCGTGCAGCAGGGTGAGCTGAAGGCCGAGTCGCAGTGCGAGCAGCGCGACCAACGCCATCGCGATGTGTAGCGCGAGCATCTTCTCCTGAGCCAGTCCCGCAACGTCGGTGATGCCGACGATCGCGTAGACCCCCAACACGATGGCCCCGAAGACCGTCAACGCGGCAACCACCAACGACCGCCGCAACCTGACGGCACCGGCCGGGCGCTTGAACCACAGTGCGGCACCGATCAATCCGCCGGCGCAGGCCGCGGTGAGCGGTATGGCGAGCCCGCGGATACCGGCTTCCACCAGCAGCCACTCCACCGGCCGGTTCTTGGCGACGGTGGCAGCCGCGAATTGTGGCGCAAGCCGGGTGAAGGTCGCCGCCGCGGTGAAGCTCAGGGCCGAAAGGACGCCTATCACGAAGCCGTTCAACGATTCCCGCGCCCCCGGCCGCAACAGGCGCACCACAACGGCGGGAATCATCATCAACAGCGCGCCGCCCTCGGCGACCCCGAGGCCGTCGCGCAGCACTCGATGCCCGGCGATGCCGGCATCGAACGGTGCACCCGTTTCCCGGATCACCAGATCACCGGTCAGAAACACCCAGCCGACACCCATCGCGATCCCCAACACGACGGTGATCACCAGCGAACTGCGCGGAATGTCGCGGTAGATCCCGGACTGGTGCCGGTAGATCGCGAACAGCAGCGGCAGACCGAGCGCCGAGACGGTCACCAAGGCGCCAGGCAGAGCCAACTGGATTGCGACTGCCATCGCCACGACGATGAGGACCAGCCCCAAATTGAACGGTGTCCGGGAGAATTGGCTCAGGTGCGGAAACAGCGAACTGGCAATCGCCGGCCGCAACACGTGCTCGTCGGGCGCGGCGCAGAACGCGCGCGGGCGCAACCACCACGGTCCATCCCCCGGCTGCGGATTCAGGTGCGCACCACAGGTTCCGCAGAACACTCCGGCGGGAACCTCGGTGCCGCACGCCCGGCACGCCATGCTCAGCCGCATCCGACACCGCATTTCTGCAGCGCCAGAATGTCGCGTGCCAAATGGTCGAGATCCGGAGTTCCCAGTCCCGTCACGAGGTCATAGCCGGGCCCTGCGTCATCGACGGCATTGCCGCCCAGAGTGACGTCACGGAAAGCGGGAAGCCTTGCACCCTGGGCGATCTCGTACAACATCGGATTCAGTTCCCCGATCGGGCCGCCTCCGTTGCGCCGAAGATAGTCGTTCATCAGCGCTGTCATCCCGGCCCAGATCGGCGCGGCCAGGGAGGTGCCGCCACCCATGACGTGCTGGCGTCGAAAGACGATGCGGACACCGGTGTACGGGTCAGCGACGGCCGCGATGTCCGGGGTGACCCGCCGCCCGGGCGGAGCCGCCACGCGTAGCTCCGTCTGCCAGGGTGGGCGCTCGAACAAGTTGGACACCCCACCGCCCGTGCCGTGGGAGATCGCGGGTGCGAACCACGACTGTTCGGCCAGCCACCGCCCGTCGGAGTCGGTGGACAGCGTGGTACCACCGACATCGGTCATCTCCGGCAGGGAGGCCACCGAATCCAGGCCGACGTCGTCGGGTGACGGTGGGGAGGACCAGTTGTGGCCGCCCTTGCACTCCAGGCCGGCGAGGTCGCCGCTAGCGTTGAACGCGGTGGTGCCGCGCCGCAGTGCGGCCCGCAGTGCGGAGCGGGCCGGGATCAGGTCGGCCGCGGTCGCGATCTTGTCGCATCCCCAGCCGATCGAAAAGCTCCATATCGCGCCGGGATAACGACGGTCCGCCTCTTCCATCAAGGCGCCGATCTTCTGATAGGTGGCGTCGCCGGACACGGTGCCTCGGGCGTTGACCAATACCGTCTTGGCGTCGGGGGCCACGGCATGGATGGCTTCCAGGTCCATGGTCGCTTCGCCGCTGCGCTGAGATGGCATGTCGCCCATAAGTTCTGGGGTGAACTTGGGCAAGTCGAAATCGGACGCGAACATGTCGAGGTCTTCTTGGTCGAACCCGTCGAAGGCGAACACCAGAACCGTCGAACCCTGACCGCTGTATCCGCTTTCGCGTAGCGGCGCAGCGTTGTAGGTGCGGAGCAACCCGGCCGGTCCCAGGCCCTGATCGGGCACGTCCAGCGGCACGATGAACGGCACCGATTCGTTGTGCGGGACGTATCCGAGGATCCGGCCGAGGTCGCTCACGTCGCCGACGATGGGCGCGGGGACGGCCGGCTGTTGCGGCGAGGCATAGAAGACCCGGCCGGTTCGGCCGCGAAAGTCGTGAACGGCGACTGCGAACGCGATGCCGACCGTGGGGGCCGCGCCGGTCAACGTGGCCCAGCGGTCGCCGGGGCGCCAGCGCACCGACAAGCCGTGCTGCTGCGCCCAGTCGATCAGCGCCGTGGGTCGGGAATCGTCCCGAAGCCCGGCAACCAGCTGGACCGCAGCAGCGCCGGATGGACCCAGGTCGGCCGATGCCGACAGCAGCGACGCATACGGACCGGTGATGGCGCCGGGCAGTGCTGGTGTCCGCGCGGGCGGGGTGACTGAATACGTAAGGGCGACAAGGGTCGCGACGACAGCGCCGAGCGAGATCCACTTCGCCCGACTGGCGCTTCGTGTCCGGATTGACCCAATGGGCATCGTCGCCGCACCCCCGATTCGTCGGAGACTATCAGCGGCGGCGCGAATGGATGGTGATGTCGGGAAGGTTGCGTGTGGACGAACATCTCCTGACGCGGGCTCGCGAATGGGCTGATGGGGTTTGACGGTTCTGCGCAGGCCGATAGGTTTTGCGGCATGGTCAAGCACGGCATTAATCGGTCGGTCACGATGTCCCGCCAGCTCACGCTGGCCGGCGGCTTTCTGGCAATCATTGCGGTAGCGGGTCTTTCAGCGGGCTGCGGCCAGTCGTCCAAGGAGAGCCCGTCGTCTACTACCTCGAGTAGCGCCTCGACGAGCAAACCAGCCCCGTCTCCCTCGGAGAAGGGAGTCATCCAGATGCCGCCGCGTGCCTTCAACCAGAATCAGAATGCGGCGGATGGCATGCTGGCGCTGCAGAGTCAGGGCTACAACGTCCAATACAACTTCTCCGCCGGAAGTGGCAGTGACAGGCCGTTGTCGGAGTGCAAGATCACCGGTGTCGACGGACTGCGGGGGGATCACCCGCCTGCCAACACGACCGTGTTTCTCACGATCTCCTGCCCTGGAAGCAACTGACCTTTCGGATCGCTACTGCCGCCGGCGGCGGACGAGCATCAGGCCGATGAACAGCACCGCGACGGTCGGGGACGCCGACACCATCGTGTAGCCGAGATCCTTCATGATGCCGATCTCGATGGTGCTCAACGTCCGGACGCCCAACCCGGTGTCGGATGAGGCGTTCATCAGCTTCTCGTTGGCGCCGGTGTAGACGTCGTCGTTCAGGTGCGACATCGAGCTGCCGGATTCCCACGGGTTCGGGCTGTACAGCGGCACCGGGTTCCCGCCGTTGGCCGCCATGGCGTTGGCGCCGCCGAAGTACATGCCGTTGCTGACGCCGCCGGTCAGGTTCGAGTTGTAGGTGGTGTCGAACGTCGTGCCGTCGAACACCGAGTTCCCGTGCTTGTCGACCATGTGGCTGTCGAAGGTGGTCCAGTTCGGGCCCGCGTTGTTGCCGGAGGCGACGCTGTCGACAACCGACAGGAAGCCGTAGGTGTGCAGCAGTTCGTGCATCGCGGTGGACTGGAAGTCGTAGCTCCCCCAGGCACCGTCGAGAAGTAGCCCCAGCCGTAGCCGAAGTTCCAGTCGATCGTGCCGTCGGCGGCCGCCCCGTTGGAGTCCTCACCGGTGAGGATCTTGTGCTGCACCACGGTGTCGTAGAAGCCGGCATTGCCACTGATCAGGTCGCTGCCTGCCGATGCAAGCGTCGCACCCGCCAGCGAGTACTGGCCGGTGACCGCATACGTGACGGTGACGTTGTGCTGCGGCTCGAAATAGCTCGACAGGTAGATGGCGGTTGCCGCCAACTCGGCGCGCGCCGCGCTCGACCAGAACTGCGAGCCGTTCCCGTAGGTGAAGGTGTAGATGATCCGCGGGGTGCCCGCGGGCTCCTGGTAGATCGAGCCGGCCGCATAGGTGCTGGAGGTCCGGAACCAGTTGAGCAGGTTGATGTGTGGCCCGGTATCGGTCGCCGAGACGACGAAGGAGTCGACGATGTTCGAGCCCGGGTCGTTGGGGGTGTAGGTGTAGTTCCCCGCGGCGTCGACGGTGACGGTGCCGTAGTGGCCGTTCTGGGTCACTTTGTAGACGAGGCGGTCGCCTTCAGGATCGGTTGCGCCGATCTTGCCGGTGATGGGTCCGGTGACTTCACCGGTGAGCTGAACCGGGGTGACCTTCGGTGCTTCGTTGAAGAACGTGCGGCGCACCAACAGGGCCGCGCCCTCGAAGAGCCCCTGCACCGAGCCGACCAGACCGGTCAACACATCGGTGGGCGAGGCGCTGGCCGAGGGGAGGCGGAAGGCCGTGATCGTCGACGTCGTCGTCGTGGCGGCGGCGACCGGAGTGGTCACCGCCGGGGTGGCAGAGCTCGTGGCCGCCGGCTGCTGGTTGTCGGTTGTCTGCGCCGCGGTGCTCTCGGCGCTTGTGACGGATGTGGCCTCGGAAACCGTGCGGCTGGACTGCGCCGTGGGCTTGTCGACGGTGCTCGCGGCGGGGGTGCTGGCGTGGACGCGCGCCGCTGACGTGGGCTTGCGGGTGCTGCCGGCGGCGGCAGACGGCGTCTTTGACGACGACGATGCGGAGCTTCCCTGGCTGGGCTTGGCCGTGCGGGCAGATTTCGCGGTCCCGCTACTGGCCTTTGCCGGACCAGCCGATACCGAGGATGAATCCTGGTCGGGGCTGTCTGCGCTGGCAATGGCGACGGCTGGCCACGCCAGAGACAGTCCCAATGCGACGGCGGCCGCACCAGCTCGTGCGCCACGCTGGACATTTGCCATGGAAGTACCGCCTTCGTGCGTCATCTGTTGCCGATGAAGTCGGCGGACTTCAGGCAAACCCCCCGATGTGGGTGCCAAACCGCGGCTGCGGCCGTGCACCCGTTTGCTTTCTCAGCGAATATTAAGCTAAGTCGACGGCTTTGGGGAGCGGTTACGCGCGAAGTTCGCCCCGATCGTGACAGGCCCAGGTAGTTGACATCGTGACGCGACATGATGGATCGATGGCGACCTCGAAGGAGCGGCGCACGGCTGCGAACTCGCCCCGCGGCATCAACCGCTGGGAACTGTTCACCTGCGCGCGGCGGGGACACGTCACCTACGCACCTGACGATGCCGCCCTCGCCGAGCGGTTGAGCGGGACGACCGGCCTCGGCGAAGTGTGGCGGTGCCTGCGGTGCGGGGAGTTCGTCGTCGGACCTCCCCATGGCCGCGGCCCCGCCGACCACGCCCCGCTGATCCTTCGCGGCAGCGCATTGCGGCAGGCGATCATCGTGCGGGCGCTGGCGGTGGAGCGATGGTTCCGGGCACTGCTGATCGTGCTCGCCGCGTGGGCGGTGTGGCAGTTCCGCGGCGCACGGGGCTCGATCCAGGCCGCCGTCGAACGCGACCTTCCATCGCTCCGGGCCTCGGGAATCAGAGTCGACCAGATGACCGCCGTGCACGAGCTGGAGAAGGCGCTGGCCACGAAGCCCAGCACGCTGATGCTGGTGTTCATCGCGCTGCTCGTCTACGCGCTGCTGGAGCTCGTCGAGGGCGTCGGTTTGTGGCTGCTGTCGCGCTGGGGCGAGTACTTCGCCGTGATCGCAACGTCGATCTTCTTGCCTCTGGAGGTCTACGACCTCCTGGTCAAGGGGGTCACGTTCACCCGAGCGGGAGCATTCGTCATCAACGTGGCCGCGGTCATCTATCTGTTGGTGTCCAAGCGGCTGTTCGGCCTGCGCGGCGGCCGCGAAGCCTATGACGAGGAACGGCGGGGCGAGCAACTGCTCGACGTCGAACGGGCTGCCCTGGCCTGACCGTTGTGCTCACAGGGCAAGGACGCACTTGCCGGGTTGGCTGCGGTCCGCAACGTGCGTGAGCGCGACGGCAGCGTCGGCGAAAGCCCACCGCGTGCCGACGGTGTCTCCGATGGCGCCGCGGTCGAGGAGGTCGGTGAGGCTGCGCAGCACGTTCTCGGTGTGTTCGCGGGACTCCGGGGCGGCGAGAACACCCACCAGTGAGGTGTTGGTGACCGCCATCATCTGAACATCGACCGTCGGCCAGTTGCCGCTGGCGAAACCGACGGCAAGGTGCCGGCCGTCTCGGGCCAGTGCGCCCATCGCATTGCTGCCCTGGGCGCCGCCGACTGGATCGAAGATCATGTCGACGCCCTGCCAGTCGGTGATTTCCCGCAGGGCATTGGCCAGGGGACGGCCGTCGTCGGCGGTGTCGTCTCTGGCCACCACGACGTGGTCCGCGCCGAACGACCGACAGAACTGGGCACGGCTCTGGTCGCCGACCACCGCAATCACTGTGGCTCCCAATGCCTTACCGAGTTGGACGGCCGCGATGCCGCTGCCGCCGGCCGCGCCGAGTACCGCCAGACGCTGCCCGGCTCGGAGATGTCCGCGATCGACCAGGCCGGTCCATGCGGTGACGTTGGGGATCCAGAAGCCGGCGGCGGCGCAGTCGTCGAGTGCTGCGGGTGCCGGGACGATCGACGTCGCCAGCGCCAGCGCTTCCTCGGCGAACGAGCCGTTGCCGTTCATGAAATCGCTGACGCCCATGACTCGGGTGCCGATCGGAATGTCGACCCCGGGACCGACCGCGGTGACCACACCCGCCAGCTCCTGCCCGGGGGTGAAGGGGACGGCAGGGGTGAGCGGGTAGGTGCCGCGACACATCAGGACGTCGGGCAGGCCGATTCCGGCCGCCGCGACGCGGACCCGAACCTGACCGGGCCCCGGGTCGGGCGCCTCGCTCTCCACCAACCGCAAGACGGCCTCGGGTTCGCCGGGGCCCTGCACCTGCCAAGCTCTCATCGGTCGGACCTCCGCGGCGTTGCGCTCGACGATAACACCATGATTACACTGTGATCTGACTCTGCGGAAGGGCTGTCATGGCGTGGGATTTCGAAACCGACCCCGAGTTCGCCGAACAGCTGGCGTGGATGCGCGAGTTCATCGATACCGACGTGATCCCGCTGGAGCCGATCCTGTCCGAGCTGCCTGCCGCGGAATGGCAGGCGGTCAAGCGCCATCTGCAGGAGCGGGTCAAAGCGCGGGGGCTCTGGGGGATGTTCCTCGATCCCAGCCTCGGCGGTACCGGCGGCGGACAGCTCAAACTGGCCCTGATGTCGGAGATCATCGGCCGCTGCATGATGTCGATGGAACTGTTCGGTGTGCAGGCCCCGGACAGCGGCAATATGGAGTTACTCGCCCACGGCGCCGACGAGGCACAGAAGCAACGCTGGCTGTTCCCGAATCTGCGCGGTGAGATCTCGAGTGCCTTCGCCCTGACCGAGCCATTCCTGGCCGGTGCCGATCCCACCGTCATCGCCACGACGGCCCTGGCCGACGGCGACAGCTGGATCATCAACGGCCACAAGTGGTTCACCACCAACGCGTCGTGTGCCGACATCATCCTGGTGGTGGCCGAGACCGACCCCGACAAGCGACCGCACCGGCACGCGTCGATCTTCGTGGTGCCGACCGATACGCCTGGACTCGAGATCGTCCGGGAGATTCCCACGATGGCGCACTCCGACCCGGAGTACGGCCGGCGCGGCAACCATGCCGAGGTGATGTTCCGGGACTGCCGGGTACCGGCCGATCATCTGATCGGGCAGCGGGGCGCGGGTTTCCTGCTGGCCCAGCAGCGCCTCGGTGGTGGCCGGATCCACCACGCCATGCGCTGGCTCGGGCAGGCGCAACGCGCACTGGACATCATGGGGGAGCGCGCCGTATCGCGGCAGTCGCATGGCCGCCTGCTCGGTGAGCACCAGATGGTCCAGGACTACATCGCGTTGTCGCACACAGAAATTCAGGCGGCCCGGCTGTTGACGTTCCACACCGCGTGGAAGATGGACCGGCTGGGGGCCAGTGCGGTGCGCGCCGACCTGGGCATGGTCAAGGCGCACGTGTCGAAGGTGGTGCTCGCGGTGCTCGACCGCACGATTCAGGTATGCGGAGCGCTGGGGTACTCCGGTGATCTGCCCGTCGAGCAGTGGTACCGGATCACCCGGTTCGGGTCCATCGGCGACGGCCCTGACGAGCTGCACAAGTCGGTGCTGGCTCGGCATGTGCTGAAGAAGTATCAGCCGGTCGACGGGTGGCCGACCGAACATCTGCCGTCGCGTCGCCCTGCGGCGCAACAGAAGTGGCAACAGCTGCGGCAGGAAGCGGGAATCGCATGACCACCTATACGGCGATGGTGATGACGGCGCAGGGGGCGGCGCCGGAACCGGAGCAGCGGCCGGTGCCACAGCCCGGCGCGGGTGAAGTGCTGGTGAAGGTCAACGCGTCGAGCGTCAACTATCACGACATGGTGAATCTGGCCGGCCTGATCTGGGGTGAGTGGCCCCGTGTCCCGATGAGTGACGGTGCGGGCGAGGTCGTGGCGATCGGGCCCGACGTCACCGACTTCTCGGTGGGTGACCGCGTGATGAGCACCTTCCACCCGGGTTGGCACGACGGTCCGCCCACTCCGCAGGCCAAGGCCGAACTGCCCGGCGACAGCGGGGACGGCTGGTTGCAGCAGTACCGCGTCGCGGCGAGCGACGGGCTGGTCGCGACGCCAACGCATTTGAGTGATGTCGAGGCGGCGACCCTGCCGTGCGCGGGGGTCACCGCATGGAATGCGCTGCTGGAGGCCGGCATCGGGCCCGGCGACGTGGTCGTCACGCAGGGCACCGGGGGCGTCTCGTTGTTCGCCGTCCAGTTCGCGCACGCGCTCGGTGCGGAAGTCATCCTCACCTCATCGTCCGATGAGAAGCTCCAGATCGGATCTGCGCTGGGCGCGGCGCATCTCATCAACTACCGCGATAACCCGGACTGGGAGAACGAGGTCAAGCGCATCACCGGAGGGTGCGGCGCGGATCTGGTGGTCGACCTGGGCGGCCCGGAGACGCTGGCCCACTCGGTGCGCGCCGCCCGGATGGGCGGCACCGTCGCGGTGATCGGTGTACTCACGGGGTTCGATGCCGCGCCAATACCGGTTGCCGAGGTGATGCTCAACAACATTCGGGTCATCGGCATCACGGTCGGCAGCGTGCTGAGCTTCGTCGAACTCTGTGAACTCATCACGACCGCCAGGATCAAGCCACACATCAGTCATGTCTTCGACTGGACCGAGGTGGGCGAAGCCGTCCGCGTGTTGCAGGCCGGTGAGCACGTCGGCAAGATCGCGCTGAGGATCTCATGACCGGTGAAATCGACTTACGGCCAGAACAAATCGTGGCTGCCGCGGTGGACATCCTCCGGGAGGGTGGGCTCGACGCGGTCAGCATGCGCAGTGTGGCGGGCCGGCTCGGGGTGACGCCGCCGCCGGTGTATGCCCGCATCGGCAACAAGAACGCGCTGCTGGCTGCCGTGGCGGACCACTTCCTGGCTGACCTGGCACCGGAGCCAGGCAGTGACGAAGCATGGCCGGGCTATGCGCGGCGCTGGACCGGTCGACTGCGGCAACGGCTCGCCGAAGCCGCCGACAGCAGGCTCTTCCTCCAGGTGAAGCGACCGGCCTATCTGGAGGCGTCCCGGCCACTGCTGAAGTGCATGCGTCGCGACGGGATGTCGCGCGAACACGCGGTGCGGGCCTGCCGGCTGCTGACCTGGGCGACGGTGGGCTTCGTCGCGATGGACCACCCGCGGCTGGACGTGCCGGTGGGTCGTAATCGGTTGGCCGGCAGCCACCCCGATGGCGTGACTGCCGACGAGATCGACGAGTTGTTCTCGCTGCACATTGATTACCTCGTCGAGGGCATCCGCCGCGACAGCTGACTAGCCGGCGACGCCACCGTCGATCGTCATCAATGATCCGGTGGTATAGCTGGACGCGTCGGACAGCAGGTAGACCACGGCACCGACGACCTCCTCGGGTCGGCCGACCCGCCCCAGTGCGATCGACTTCACGACGTCGGGCAGGGTATCCGGGTTGCGGACGAATCCCGACGCGGCGTCGGTGTCGAAAGTTCCGCAGATGATGCAGTTCACCCGCACCCCGGCGGGGGCGAATTCGAGTGCTGTCGCTTTGGTGAGTGCGTTGAGACCCGCTTTGGCAGCGCCGTAGATCGGCGCGACAGGGGTCGGTTTCACCGAGGCGAGCGAACTGATGTTGACGATCGATCCGCCGCCGGTGCTCGCCATGGCGTTCGCGGCCAGGGCCGTGAGGCGCGTCGGACCTTTGAGGTTGACGCCAATCACTTTGTCGAACAACGTCTCCGACGTCTCCAGCAATGACGGGGCCAGCGGGCTCATCCCCGCGTTGTTGACCAGGCCGTCCAGCCGGCCCCAGCGCTCGGTGGCGGCGTCGACGACGGCACCCAGGCTTTCCCAGTCGCCGACATGGCACTGCAGCGGGAACGCCTCGCCGCCTTGGCTATTGATGCGATCGGCCAGTGTTTCGCAGGAGGCCAGCTTGCGGCTGGCGATGACGACTCTCGCGCCGCGCTCGGCGAGGCCGATGCTCATGGCGGCGCCGAGTCCGCGGCTACCACCGGTGATCAGCACGACGCGGCCGGAGACGTCGAAGAGCGGGTCGGTCATCGGGCGAACCTCCTGGCGCGGATGAGCAGGCTGTCGGCGATCGCGCCGAAGACCTCGTGGACCGGGTTGCGGGACTGGCCACGAACATGTTTGGCGTAGGAGCCCTCCAGGACAATGGCGAGCTTCCACGCGCCGAACACCTGATACCAGGTGAAGTCGGACAGGTCCCGGCCGGTCGACTGTGCGTACCGTTGCACGAGCTGCTCCGGGGATTGGCAGTGGTCGTGATGGATGCCGTTGGGCGTGCCGGGGGCGGCCAGTGCGATGGGGTTGCCCTCCTCGGGCCAGAAGATCATCGCCCAGGCGAGGTCGATGAGTGGATCGCCGACGGTGGTCATCTCGAAATCCACGACACACGCGATGCGTGGCGGGGCGGCGGGCGCCCAGATGACGTTGTCCACCTTGTAATCACCGTGCATGACGGTCAGATCGCCGTGCTTCGGCATGTGGTCGCGCAACCAGGTGGCTAGGTCGTCGACATCGGGCAGGTCGCGGACCCGGTAGCTGTCGAGCTGACCGAGCCAGCGGTCGACCTGCCGGCCGAGGAAGCCGTGCGGATGGGACATCTCGACCAGCGGGGTCGATTCCCAGTCGACAGCGTGCAGCTGCGCGAGGGTGTCGACGAGTTGCTCACCGATCTTGTGCTGTGACCCCGGGTCTTGTCGTAGCGACTCGGGCAGGCCGTCGCGGCGGATGACATCACCGTCGACGAAGGACATCACGAAAAAGGGCGCGCCGAGGATGGTGGGGTCTTCGGAGCGGGCCAGGACTGTCGGGACTGGAATGCCCTGTGATTCCAGGATTTCCATGATGTGCGCTTCGCGGATCACTTGGTGTGCGGTGTCGGATACCGCCGCGACGGGGGCGCGGCGCACCACCCAGGTGTCACCGGGCCGGTCGATGCGGAACATCTCGCAACTGCCGCCACCGCGGATCGGCGTCACCTCCACGTCGGCCGGCTCGCCGGTGACCTCGGCCAGCCACGCACTGAAGCGGGGGACGTCGAAATCGGTCACCACTCAAGCGTTGTACACCTTGGCAACTGGCGGTGTCACTGCCTGAGTCTCAGTGCATGGATCGTCTAGTACGTCTGGCCGTTGGCATAGCGCTCACGGCGGTAGAAGCGCCCGTTGCCGCGGTTGCGTCCCTTGTACGTCGGCAGCTGCGAGTCGCAGTTCGGACAGATCAGTCGCAGGTTCTCCCGCCGGTTGTTCGTCGGGTCGCCGTCGACGTGGTCCAACACGAATGCCAGGTGCAAGCCCAGCCACTCGTTGGTGCCACCGCAGATCGCGCAGCAGCCGGACTGTGCCTCGTTGAGGTAGGTCCGAATGTAGTGGTTACGGCGGGTGTCGAGCCACGCATCGCCGGACTCGAGCCAGAGTTTCGTACTGGCCTCCTGCCGGGCCAGCTGCTGACATGCGTTGCTGCAGAAGATTTTTTGGCTGCGCTTGGTGAGCGTCGAGCCACATTGGCGACATTGCCTCATGTGCAGAATCTACGACCTGCCACCGACAATCACTGGCGTGGATAAGGCGGCGTATACCAATGCAAAATCTGTCGGTGGCAAGTCGTAGCGTCAGTCCATGACGGTCAAGTGCATCGGGTGCGGAGTCGATATCCAGGGCAGCCAGAAGGTGTACTGCAGCAACGCATGTCAACAGGCGTACCGCCGACGGGCGCTCTTAGATGCCTGGCTCGAAACGGGCGCATCCGGCCGCATGTCGTATAGAGGTCATTTTGTCCGTGATTACCTCTACGCACAGCAGGATGGGCGCTGCGCCATCTGCGCAATAGCGAGCCAGTGGAACGGCGCGAGCCTAGCGCTGATCATCGATCACATCGACGGGAACGCGACGAACAACCGTCGCGAGAATCTGCGGCTCATCTGTCCCAACTGTGACAGCCAGCTGCCGACATTCAAGGCTAAAAATCGCGGTAGCGGTCGCCACTACCGCCGACAGCGCTACGCCAACGGTCAGTCGTACTAGCAAATGTTTGCTGTAAATCTTGTTGAGGGCACAAACAGGCCTGGCGTCGGGAATGATCGAAGTGTGCAAAAGTGCGCACTACCAGCATGTATGCTCTCAATTCGAGAGCCCCCTATCGGGATTGAACCGATGACCTACATATTACAAGTATGTTGCTCTACCACTGAGCTAAGGAGGCTTGGCCGACCGGAACGGGCGGAACCGCTTAACAGACTAGCGAACTCACTGCTCGTCGTCGTCGATGACCAGCCGCTCGCTGCGCACCCGCTCGGTGCCGACTGGGCGCGGCGGTGTGTAGCTGCGACGGCGGCCGGGGATCGGGATCCGGTCGGCGATATTGCTGAGCGGGTTGACCACGAGGCTCAGCGTGGTGACCGCCTCGCGCAGCGTCTCGATCGTCGGCGCCAGCGCTTCCAGCCCAGGCGCCAGCCGGTTCAGGGTGTCGGCGACGGCGGCCAGCTGCTCCAGGGGGCCGTTGCGCGCGGTCAGCTTCTCCACCAGGCCGCCCTCGGCCATCAGCCGGTCGGCCAGACCTTCCTCGCCGAGGATCCGCTCGATCAGGCCGTCCTCGTCGAGCAGCTGGTCGACCAGCCCGCCCGGCGCCAGCGACCGGTCCAGTCCGCCGCCCTCGGCGGTCAACCGGTCCAGAACACCGTCAGGCGCGGTCAGCCGGTCGATGAGACCGCCCGGCCGCATCAGCCGATCCAGCGGGCCGTCCGGCGCCAGCGCCCGCCCCAGCGGGGCGTCGTCGTCGAGCAATTGGGCGAGTTTGTTCGCCCGCGAGATGGTGTCCTCCAAGCCGAACATCTGCGCCATCGAACTCGGTGACGCTGCCACCCCCGCTTCGCCCAGCGCTTGTTTAGTGAGGTCAACGCCTACTTTGGCGACGTCGAGCCCGACCTCGGCCGCGGCCAGGCCCACCCGTACCGGTGCGCTAGCGATGCCAACGAGCGTCTTCGCCAGGTCCATCTGGCAAGTGTAGGAGCGGAAAAAGTTCGTAACCGGAGGTATCGGCTAAACGACGAGAAAACCAACTCACAGGAATCTCACAGCGCCTAGGCAGCGTGAGTTCACCAATGTGAGAGGAAATTGTCAGCATGGCCGCACCTGTTACACCCGAAACCAAACCCGAGGCACGTGTCCTCGTCGTGGACGACGAGACCAACATCGTGGAACTCCTGTCGGTGAGCCTGAAGTTCCAGGGCTTCGAGGTTCACACCGCTTCCAGCGGCCCGGCAGCCCTCGACCGCGCTCGGGAGGTCCGGCCAGACGCCGTCATCCTCGACGTCATGATGCCCGGCATGGACGGCTTCGGTGTGTTGCGCAGGCTGCGCGCCGACGGCATCGACGCGCCCGCGCTGTTCCTGACCGCCCGCGACAGCCTCCAGGACAAGATCGCCGGTCTCACGTTGGGCGGCGACGACTACGTCACCAAGCCGTTCAGCCTCGAAGAGGTCGTCGCCCGGTTGCGGGTGATCCTGCGCCGTGCAGGCAAGGGTGTGGAGGAGCCGCGCAATTCGCGGCTTTGCTTCGCCGACATCGAGCTCGACGAGGACACCCACGAGGTGTGGAAGGCCGGGGAGCCCGTCTCGCTCTCGCCGACCGAGTTCACCCTGCTGCGCTACTTCGTCATCAACGCAGGCACCGTGCTCAGCAAGCCCAAGATCCTCGACCACGTCTGGCGCTACGACTTCGGCGGCGACGTCAATGTCGTCGAGTCCTACGTCTCCTACCTGCGCCGGAAGATCGACACCGGCGAAAGGCGCCTCCTGCACACCCTGCGCGGTGTCGGATACGTGCTGCGGGAGCCGCGGTAATCCGGCGCGTCGCGCCGATCGGCGCGAACAATAGAGAGATGCCCACGCCCTACCACCGAGCGCTGCCGCTGAGAGTCGGCCTGGTGGCCGCCATGCTGCTGCTCGTGGGATGCGGCCTGCTGGCCTCCGGGATCGCCGTCACCTCGACGCTTCAGCACGACCTCATCAACCGCGCCGACCAGACCCTGCTGGACGCCTCCCGGGGCTGGGCGCAGGCGCCGCGCCGGATGCCCCCGCCCGACGAGGGTCCCAATCCGGCTCGTCCGCCGTCGAACTTCTACGTCCGCGGCGTCGACGCCGACGGTCACATCTGGATGGCCGTCAATGACCGGGACGCCGAACCGGCGCTGCCCGACGACAACGACGTCGGGCCGGTGCCGGTGACCGTCGGCTCGCTGGATCACTCCCCGGTCGAGTGGCGTGCGGTGTCGGTGCGCGGGCCCAGCGGCGAGCTGACCACGGTGGCCATCGACATGTCCGACATCCAGTCCACCGTGCGCAGCCTGGCGTGGTCGCAGTTCGCGATCGGGACGGCTGTCCTGATCATCCTCGGCGTCGCCGGCTACTGGGTGGTGCACCGCAGCCTTCGGCCGCTCGTCGAAGTCGAGAAGACCGCCGCAGCGATCGCCGCCGGACAGCTGGATCGTCGTGTGCCAGAACGTGATCCCCGCACCGAAGTCGGCCGGCTGTCGTTGGCGCTCAACGGCATGCTCGCCCAGATCCAGACCGCGATGGCGTCATCGGAGGACTCCGCCGAGCAGGCCCGCACCTCCGAAGAACGCATGCGGCGCTTCATCACCGACGCCAGCCACGAATTGCGCACCCCGCTGACCACCATCCGCGGTTTCGCCGAGCTCTACCGCCAGGGCGCGGCCCGCGACGTCGAGATGCTGATGTCCCGAATCGAAAGCGAGTCGCGCCGGATGGGCCTACTGGTCGACGACCTGCTGCTGCTGGCCCGCCTCGACGCGCAGCGCCCGCTCGAACAGCGCCGCGTCGACCTGCTCACCCTGGCCACCGACGCCGTGCACGACGCCCAGTCGATCGCCCCCAAGCGCACCATCACCATGGAGGTCTTCGACGGCCCCGGCACTCCCGAGGTCATCGGCGACGAGGCCCGGTTGCGTCAGGTGCTGGGCAATCTGGTGGCCAACGCCTTGCAGCACACCCCGGAGACCGCCCGAATCAGTGTGCGGGTGGGCACGTCGTCCGATGATGCGGTGCTCGAGGTCGCCGACGAAGGCCCGGGCATGACGCCCGAAGACGCCCGGCGGATATTCGAGCGGTTCTATCGCACCGACTCCTCCCGCGCCCGCGCCAGTGGCGGCACCGGACTGGGGTTGTCGATCGTCGACTCGCTGGTCTACGCCCACGGTGGCCGCGTCACGGTGTCGACCGCGCCGGGCCGGGGCTGTTGCTTCCGGGTCAGCCTGCCGCGCATCGCCGACGTCGCGACCCCGGTGGCCCCGGCGATCTAGCCGAGCTCGGCCAGCGCGGCCTTGATCTTGGCCTGCGCCTCGTCGAGCGACGTGGGCGAGGGATTGCGGTCGACGTTGGCGAAGCCGAAGTCGGACAGGTTGCGCGCGGGGAACACATGCACGTGCAGGTGCGGCACTTCGAGCCCGGCGATGATCAGCCCGGATCGCTCGGCGCCGAACGCCGCACACACCGCCTTGCCGATCCGCTGGGACACCGCCATCACCTTGTCGAACACAGCCGGTTCGACGTCCTGCCAGTTGTCGACCTCGGCCCGCGGAACCACCAGCGTATGCCCGGGAGTCATCGGCTCGATGGTCAGGAACGCGACGACCTCGTCGTCCTCGTAGACGAATCGTCCCGGCAGTTCGCGGTTGATGATCTTGGTGAAGACGGAGGCCATGCGCCCAAGCATATGAGTAGCCACCCGGAGCCGATCATGAAGCTGGCTCACAGCAACCCCTCAGATCCGGCCCAGTGCCACGGCAGCTTGGGACGCGACGATCATCGGTATGACCGACACCCTGCCGGCCGAGCAGCGCGGTGCTGCGATCGGCGTCGGGGGTCGCTACGTTCTCGACATCGTCATCCCCGTGTACAACGAGGAGCACGACGTCGCGGTCTGCGTTCGACGGCTCCACCAGTTCCTGCTCGACGAGGTGCCTTACCGGGCCCGAATCATGGTGGCCGACAACGCGAGTACCGACGGCACGTTGTCGGTGGCGCGGGAACTCGCCGAAGAACTGTCCGACGTCGAGGTGATCCACCTCGACGCCAAGGGTCGCGGCGGTGCACTGGCCGCCGCGTGGGCGTCGTCACCGGCCGACGTCGTCGCCTACATGGATGTCGACCTCTCGACCCATCTTTCGGCGCTCATGCCGTTGGTCGCGCCGCTGGTGTCCGGGCATTCCGACATCGCCATCGGATCGCGGCTTGCCGCCTCGTCGCGGGTGGTGCGTGGCGTCAAGCGGGAGGTGGTGTCCCGCGGCTACAACCTGCTGCTGCGCGGTCTGCTCGGTGCGCGGTTCTCCGACGCCCAGTGCGGCTTCAAGGCGTTGCGCGCCGACGTCGCCCGCCAGCTGCTGCCCCTGGTCGCTGACACCGGGTGGTTCTTCGACACCGAACTGCTGGTGCTCGCCGAGAAGGCAGGCCTGCGCATCCACGAGGTACCGGTCGACTGGATCGACGACCCGGACTCCCGCGTCGACATCCTGGCCACCGCGATCGAAGACCTCAAAGGCTGCTGGCGAGTCGGCCGCGCGCTGACCACCGGCGCGCTGCCGCTGCGCGACCTGCAGGCCGCGCTGGGCCGCGAGCCGCTGGTGCCCGGCGTGCCTCGCGGCATGGTCGGCCAGATGGTGCGCTTCGGTCTGATCGGCATCGCCAGCACCATCGCCTTTGCGCTGCTGTATCTTTCGCTGCACCCCGCGCTCGGCGCTCAGGCCGCCAACCTGACCGCCCTGCTGCTGACCGCGCTGGCCAACACCGCCGCCAACCGGGCCTTCACGTTCGGCATCCGTGGCCGCGCCGGCGTCGCGCGCCACCACGTCCACGGTCTGCTGATCTTCGCGTTCGGGCTGGCCATCACCAGCGGCTCGCTGTATCTGCTGCACCGCTACGATCCGACCGTCGGCAAGGGCGTCGAACTCTCGGTTCTGGTCGGGGCCAACCTGGTCGCCACCCTCGTGCGATTCGTCGCGTTGCGACGGGTGTTCGGCGCCTCCACCCGCTGATATGACGATCACCGTCGAGTCGCCGGAAGTCGGCGTCGCACAAGCCATTACCCGACCTACCCGAATGCGCCCGCAGCGGTGGGCGCTGGTCGCGTTGCTGACCGCGACCGCGGTGCTCTACCTGTGGGCCCTGGACCGCTCGGGGTGGGCCAACGCGTTCTACTCCGCCGCCGAACAGGCGGGCTCGCAGTCATGGAAGGCGCTGCTGTTCGGATCGTCCGACGCCGCCAACTCGATCACCGTCGACAAACCGCCACTGTCGCTGTGGCTCCCGGCGCTGTCCATCCGCCTGTTCGGGCTCAATTCGTGGAGCATCCTGGCGCCCCAGGCGGTCATCGGGGTGGCCTCCGTCGCGCTGCTCTGGGATGCCGTCCGGCGGCCGTTCGGTGAAGCAGCCGCACTGATCGCAGGCGCGGTCCTGGCGCTGACCCCGGTGGCCGTGACGATCTTCCGCTACAACAACCCCGACGCGCTTCTGGTCCTGTTGATGATCGCCGCGGTGTGGGCGCTGCTGCGGGCGATCGACGACGGGCGACTGCGCTGGCTGCTGGTGTCGGGATGCTGTGTGGGACTAGGGTATCTGACGAAGCAGCTCGAGGTGGCGTTGGTGCTGCCCGCTCTGGCTATCCCATATGTGGTGGCAGGTCCGCGATCGCTGCTCACCCGGCTAGGGCAACTGGCGGCGGCGCTCGCCGCCGCCGTGGCCGCGGCGGGGTGGTGGGTGCTGCTGGTGCAACTGTGGCCGACGGCCACGCGGCCGTGGATCGGCGGGACGCAGACCAATTCGATCCTCGAACTGACCCTGCGCTACAACGGCTTCGGCCGGCTCAACGGCGACGAGCCGGGCAGCATCGCCTCACCCGGCTTCATCTCGCCGGTCCATACCGGTGGCCGGACGTCGCCGCACCCCTGGGGTCAGCCCGGCATCGGCAGGTTGTTGGAGCCGGAGCAGATCGGTGGCATCGGCTGGCTGCTGCCCGCCGCACTGGTGTTCGCGGTCGTCCTGCTGGTGTGGCTGGGCCGGGCCGTGCGCCGGGATGTGCGTCGCGCCGCCATCTTGGTGTGGGTGCTCTGGCTGCTGGTGACGGCGTGGGTCTTCAGCTACATGGCCGGGATCTTTCACCCGTACTACACCGTGGCTCTTGCCCCGCCGATCGCCGCGCTGACCGGCATCGGCATTGCGGTGAGTTGGCAAGAGCGGCAACGGTTGTGGGTCAAAGCGGCACTCGCGGCGGCGGTCGCGCTGACGGCCGGCACCGCGGTGGTCGTGCTGCGGCACGTCCCGGCCTTCTACCCATGGTTGCGGTGGGCAATCCCGCTCGCGGCCGTCCTGGTGCTGGCCGGGCTGATGGTTGCCGTCATCCCGATGCCGGTGATCATCGCGGCAGGCGTAGTGGTCGCGCTCGGCGGCCCGGTGGCCTACAGCGTGACGACCATCGAGCGCGGCAATTCCGGTGCACTGCCGATCGCCGGACCGGTTCCACGCATCGTCACTGCGATGACCAAGGGTGTCGCGCCGGTCCAGCGCGCCGAGATCACTTCGGCCAGCGGGCCCGGATTCCTGCTGCCCCCGGGATCGTCCACCACCGGAACGCATCTGGTCGGCTGCAGCCTGCTGGACTCCGGTGTGCCCGACCGGCAATTGGTCGGCCTGCTCGACGCCGATGCGCAGCGGTACACCTGGGTGGCCGCCACCATCGGATCGATGTGTGCGGCCGGCTACCAGCTGGCCAGCGGTCACCCGGTGATGCCGGTCGGTGGATTCAACGGCACCGATCCGTCCCCGAAGCCCGACGAGTTTCTGCGGATGACGCTGTCCAAGCGGATCCACTATTTCATCGTCACCAACCCGGTCCACGAGGACAAGTGGGGACACCTGGACACCAATGCGCTTATCCAGCAATGGGTTCAGCGCAACTTCACGCCGATGCGGGTCGGCAGGGTACTGATCTACGACCTCACGGCGTAGCTCAGGCCAGCATCGCCGCGATCTCGCCGACCGTCCACGGCGGCGAGTCGTGATGATCCCGGTAGTTGATGAACCCGGGGGAGGGCTTGTCGAACCGCCCGACGAAACCGCCTGCGGCGATGAAGATCTGGCCGGTGATCTTGCTGGCAAGGTCACTGACCAGGTAGGCGTACATCGGTGCGACGTATTCCGGTGGTGCGGCGTCCAGCGCACCTTGCGCGCTGACGTCGTCGAGGATGCCGCGCTGCCGCAGCGATTCGATCTGTTCCTCGAAGTCCGACCCGCTGGATAGCCGGGTCTTGGCACCCGGGCAGACCACGTTGGCGCGCACACCGTGCTCGGCCAGCTCGGCCGCGATCGCCATCGTCAGGCCGTTGACTGCACCTTTGCCTGCCGGGTAGCCGGTGCCGCCGTAATCACCAAGGAAGGCAAAGGAACTGGTGTTGACGATCGCGCCCCGGCCGCGGGCCACCATCCTGGGGGCAGCTGCCCGACAGGTCGCGAACGTGGTGCCGACGTGGATGTCGAGGAGCGCGCGGAACTCGGCAGCGCTGACCGTGAGTATCGAGGATCCCGGCGGCTCGGGTGCGCCGGCGCAATTCACCAGGGCATCGATGGCGCCGAATTCGCTCTCGCACAGGGCGATCAGGTCTTCGGCGACCGACTCGTCGGCGGCTGAGCCGGCATGTGCGACGGCGCGGCCACCGGCGTCGGTGATGGTGGCGACCGCTGCCTCAGCGGCCGCCGCATCGCGGCCGTTGACCACAACGCCCGCACCGCATTCGGCCAGCAGTGCCGAGACGGCGGCCCCGATACCCCGTGAGCCGCCGACGACGACCGCGCCGAATCCTGCTAGCGGGCGGTCACTCACTGCTCGGGGGAGCCTGAGTAGATGAGGCGGTCCAGCTTCGCCTGACCTCCGCCGGCGCTGGCGCGCCAACTCCGGCCAGTCTCACTGAGCCGCCTGGGCAAATGAGGCGGTCCCAGCTTCGCCTGACCTCCGCCGGCGCTGGCGCGCCAACTCCGGCCAGCCTCACTGGACCGCCTGGCCGAACTGCATGCCGTCCATGTTCCAGTAGCCGCGCATGTTGGTGATCAGGCCGGCGTCGTTGACGGAGTAGGTGAACACACCGCGCACCGTGCTGGTCAGTCCGCCTTCGAATTGGCTGCGCAACACCAGGATGTGCGCCACCTCGTTCGCAGAGCTGGATGGGAACGTCTCCTCGCAGGTGACGCGAAGGTTGTTGACCGAGATGTTGGCGTCGTAGAAGTCGGCGACAGCCGCCTTTCCGCGCACGCCGTTGCCGTCGGGGTTGGTGATGGCCTGCCCGATCGGATCCTCGATCACGACATCGTCGGCCATCAGGGCCAGCCAGCCCTCGCGGTCGTGCGACATCACGGCGCGCCAGGATGCCTGCGATGCGGCCAGTGCGGGAGTGTGTTCGGTGGTTGTGGACATCAGTTTCTCCTTATGTTGTCAGATACTGCAGGCGGCGCGAGCGCCATCGTCGGTGGCTTTACGGATCAGTCCCATACCGGTGCAGTCGCCAACGGCATGCACCTTGGCGTCGGGCAGTCGGTCGGTGAGGTCGTCGAACAGGGCGGTGTCCGCCTCGAGGCGTCCGGTAACGATCACGCTGTCGGCAGCGAGTTCGCGGCGGGTGCCGCCATGCGGGGTGAACACCACGCTGTCATCGGTGATCTGGTGCACGTCGGCGCGCACGTGCAGCGGCACGCCCAGGCGGTCGAGCCGGTCCATGTGTTCGGTGCGGCGCTTGAGGCCCACTTCGGCGGCGATGGTGCGCCCGGATTCCAGCACGGTGACGAATCGGTCTTGGGCGCACAGATATTCGGCGAGCTGGATCGCGGCGAGGCTGCCGCCGACGATCACGACTCGGCGACCGGCGGGGAGCGCGGCGGGGTTCACCAGCAGGTCTCGTACCCCGTGACCGCTGATCACCCGGGGCTGGCGGGCACCGTCGATGTCGGGTACCACGATGTCCGCGCCGGTCGCGACGATCACCGCGTCAGGCTCCAGTGCGGCGACCTCATCGACGCCGACCGGGTGTGACATCTCGAGTGTCACTGTGCTGGCGGAGATTTCACTGCGCAGATATTTCAGGAACGGTGCGTTCTCGGGATGCACGATCGACGCCCACACCAGAGCGCCGCCCAGTTCGGCGTTGCGCTCGAACAGCGTGACACGGTGGCCGCGTTCGGCCGCCACCCGGGCGGCCTCCAGTCCGCCGGGCCCGCCGCCGATCACCACAACGTGCTTGGGTCGCACGACCGGGTGCACCGCCAGCTCACGTTCCCTGCCGGTGCGGGGGTTCACCGCGCAGTCGACCGAGAATCGCTGCTCCATGGCGTCGATGCAGTTCTCGCACGAGATGCATCGGCGCACCCGATCCGCCTGACCGGCGTGGAGTTTGGCGGCCATCTCCGGATCTGCCAGCATCGGCCGGCCCATCGCGATGAAGTCCGCATGGCCGTCGGCGAGGATCTGCTCGGCTCGCGCGGGGTCGTGGATGCGGCCCACCGCGATCACCGGCACGTCGACCGCCTGCTTGACCGCCGCCGCGGCGCCCACGTTGAGCGCGTCGCCGTCGTCGGCGGCGTTGACCATCCCGGTGACCAGGCGGTCGATCACCCCACCGCTGACGTGGAAGGCGTCGACGCCGGCCGCCACCAGTTGCGGTGCCATCTGGGCCGTCTCATAGCTCGGGCGGCCGCCGGCCACCCGCTCGTAGCCTGAGATGCGCAGCGTGATCGGCAGGGCGTCGCCGATCTCGGACCGGATGGCCGCCAGCGTCTGCAACACCACCAGGATTCGGCCACCGGCTGAGTCGCCGCGGTAGTCGTCGGTGCGCCGGTTGCGTTGGGGCGCAAGGAAAGACCCCAGGAACATGTATCCGTGTGCGGCGTGGAGTTCGATGCCGTCATAGCCGGCTTCGGCCGCGCGGCGCACGGCGGCTTTGAACAGGTCGATGATCCCGGTCAGCTGGGCCTCGGTCACCTCGGCCGAGGGCCGTCCGGTCAGATAGGACGGGATCACCGACGGTCCCAGCGATGTGACGCCGTGCATCTCGGGTCCGAGCCCGTCGGGGCCGGCGTGCACGATCTGCGGCTGTATCTTCGCGCCGTGCTCATGCACGGCCTCGACCAGTGCGCGGTGGGCGCTCACTGCCTCGTCGGTGCCGAGGTGAAGCCCGCCCGGAGTCTCGGGTTGCAGGTGGTCGATGCCGGTGGCGCCCACGGTGATCAGCCCGACACCGCCCTTGGCGCGGGCGGCGAAGTAGTCGCGGGTGCGCTGCGACGGCAGACCGTCGGGCGTGCCGTACATGGTCTCCATCGGAGACATCACGAGCCTGTTGCGCACCGTCATCGAGCCGATGCGGCCTTCACACAACAGATTCGGGAAGCCGCTCATGGGCGCTGCGCCATGAATTCCGGGCCGTGCCCGCGCCTTTGGGCAAGGCGGGCACGGCCCGGAAGGTCCATCAAGGACACGCGCAGGTCAGCGGTCCTCGTCGGTGTAGCGGATGACGCCGCGGATGTTGCGGCCCTCCAGCATGTCCGCGTATCCCTCGTTGACCTGCTCGAGGCGGTATTGCCTGGTCACCATGTCGTCGAGGTTCAGGCGACCCGCCTTGTACATCGACAGCAGCTGCGGGATGTCGTAGTGCGGGTTGCCGCCACCGAAGATGGTGCCCTGCAGGCGCTTCTGCATCAGGGTCAGCATCGCCAGGTTCAGCGTGACATTGCTGTCGGCCATGTTCGCCACGGCGGTGGCCACCACGGTGCCGCCCTTGGCGGTGATGTTCATGTAGTGGTCGATGTCCTCGCCCTTGAGCTCGCCCACGGTGACGATGGTCTTGTGCGCCATCCGTCCCTGGGTGACTTCGGCAACGCCGGCCATCGCGCTGAAGATGTCGGGGTAGGCGTGGGTGGCACCGAACTTGAGTGCGTTGTCACGCTTGAACTCGACCGGGTCGACAGCGAAGATGTTGCGCGCACCGGCATTCAGCGCGCCCTGCAGGGCGCCGGTGCCGACGCCGCCGACGCCGACGATCACGACGTCGTCGCCGGGGCGGACGTCACCGCTGCGGACGGCCGAACCGTAACCCGTGGTCACGCCGCAGCCGACCAGGCAGGCCACCTCGAACGGGATGGTCGGGTCGATCTTCACCACCGAGCTCTTGTGCACCACCATGTAGGGGCTGAACGTGCCCAGCAGCGTCATCGGGATGACGGGCTGGCCGTTCTTCACGGCGTGGATGCGGTGGGTGCCGTCGGACACGGCGGTGCCGGCCAGCAGGCCAGCGCCCAGGTCGCACAGGTTGCGCAGCCCTTCCTGGCAGGCCGGACACTCACCACACGACGGGATGAACGAGAGCACCACGTGATCACCGGGGGCCAGGTGCTCGACGCCCGGGCCTACCTCGGTGACGATGCCGGCGCCCTCATGACCGCCCAGAACCGGGAACCCTGCCATCGGGATGTCACCGGTGACCAGATGGTGGTCGCTGTGGCACATGCCCGAAGCTTCCATCTGGATTTTGACTTCGTCTTTGACCGGGTCGCCGATCTCGATTTCCTCGATCGACCACGGTTGGTTGAACTCCCAGATGAGAGCACCTTTTGTCTTCACAGCGAACCTCCACTCGCAAAACCCGACCCCGGGGTTTTCCAGGGCGGCCGGCCGTGCCGGATGGTCAATCTAGGCAAGAATTAGAACGTGTTCCTGTCCTGCTGACCATTATGACCTCCGTCACTTTCCAAGTCACTGCCGGGGGCCGATTACTTGACGCCTGTCGAGTATTCACCAGATCGGCACCGGCGCCTCACCGAGGGGGTAGTAACCGGGCAGCTTCTCACCGGCGACGCTGCGCTCGATGCGCTTCTGCATGGTGGGGGTCAGGTCGCCCGATGAGATCAGCTTGACGAAGGCCTTCTGCACATGGCCGAAGTCGAAGAAGTCGCGCTGCCATTCGATCAGCAGATCGTCGTTCAGCCGGAACCAGCTGCCGCCGATGCCGTAGATCTCGTCGGTGCCGCCGTCGCTCTTGTGGGCGACCTGCTTCCAGAAGCCGACGATCTCGTTCTGCTTCTCGTCTACGAGGACCTTCTGGTACTCGTAGACCCAGTTCTCCAGGCCTTCCATCTCCAGGCCCAGCGCGACGTCGCGGATCTGGTCCTTACCGACGCACATGACATCTTCTTTGGGCCCGATGTTCCAGCCGTAGGTGGCGTCGTCGGTGTAGAACTCCGCCAGGTTCTTCCAGTCACCGGCCGCTTCGGAGTCCTTGTTGGCCTGCAACCAGCGCTGGACCCAGTCGTCGAGTTGTTCGCGTGACGCCATGTCATTCCTTTTCTACGATGGATAGTGCTCGGGTAGGACACATTTCGATTGCTCGTTCGACGTCGTCGCGCATCTCGTCGGGCGGCTCGGGATCGACGATCTCGACGACCCCGCGCTTGGGCACCTTGAAGACGTCGGGCGCCTCCAGCTCGCACATGGCATGCCCCTGGCACAGGTCCTCGTCGAGTTCGACGCGGTAGCACCCCATCGGGCTACGCCTTCACACGCTTGCGGTAGCGGACCTTCGCCGGCCTAGCCAACTGGACGACCATCTTCGAGTGGTCGTTCTGATAGCTGTCCGGCGGCTGTGCCATCTCGAATTCGTAGTCGCGCAACAGGACCGAGAAAATCGCCTTGATCTGCATCTGTGCGAATGCCGCACCCACACAGCGGTGCTTGCCCGCACCGAACGGGATCCACGTCCAGCGGTTGATGATGTCCTCTTGCCGCGGCTTCTCGTAGCGATCGGGATCGAAGGCGTCGGGATTGGGGAAGTCCTCGGGGATCCGGTTGGAGATCGCCGGTGAGGCGGCCACCATCTGGCCCTTGTGGATCGGATAGCCCTCGACCTCGAACTCGTCCTGGGCGACCCGCATCAGGATGATCAGCGGGGGATGCAGCCGCAGCGTCTCCTTGAGAGCATTGTCCAGATTCGGAATCTGGCGCAGCGCATGGAAACTCACCTCTTGGCCATCGGAGTACAGGTCGTCGAGCTCCTGCTGGACCTTGGCGTAGAAGTCGGGATGGCGCAGCAGTTCGATCAGCGTCCACGACGACGTGCCCGAGCTGGTGTGGTGCCCGGCGAACATCAGCGAGATGAACATGCCGGTGATCTCGTTGGCGGTGAATCGCGGATTGCCCTCATCGTCCTTGATCGACACCAGGACGTCGAGCATGTCGCGGTCACTCTTGTCCTTGGGCGGGTTGGCGATCCGGCCGTCCATCACCTCCTGCACCAGCTCGACCAGACCGGCGCGGGCCTCGTCGCGGATGCGGAAGCTCTCGATCGGCAGGTAGGGGTCGACGTAGCAGAGCGGGTCGGTTCCTCGCTCGAGCAGGTGGTAATAGTTCGCGAAGCGGGAGTCGAGCTGGTTGCGAAACTTCAGCCCGATCAGGCACGCGGTGGAGGTGTAGATGGTCAGCTCGGCGAAGAACTCCAGCAGGTCGATTTCGCCTTCGTCGCCCCAGTTCTCGACCATCCGGCGCACTTCGTTCTCGATGGTGGCGGCGTGACCCTTCATCTGCTCGCCGCGCAGCGCGGTGTTGTGCAGCATCTCCGCCCGGCGCTCCGGGTCCGCGTCGAACACCACACCCTCACCGAAGATCGGCGTCATGAACGGGTAGGCCTCGGCTTGGTTGAGGTCGCTGTCGCTGGAGCGGAAGAAGAATTCGTTGGCCTCCGAGCCGGACAGCAGGATGACCTGCTTGTCGGCGAGCTGGAACCAGCCGGCATCCCCGCATTCGTCGCGGATGCGCTGCATCAGGCCGATCGGATCAGTGCGGAATTCCTCTAGGTGGCCGTGTTCCTCCTCGCCACCGGAGACCCGCTGAACTTCTTTCGTGATGGTCACGATGGCATCCCTTCCTCACCGAGGGCGAGCTTCTGGCGTTCGGTGTTGTCGGCCAGCGGAGCTTCGGGCTGGAGCTCCATGTTGGCGATGAACCCGCCGCGGGGCGTTTCCGCGACGAACGTGATGGCCCGCGCGAGATCGGCTGCGCGCAGGAAGTAGTCGTGCCGGGCCTGTCCCCATTTGGCCCAATCCTCCAGTGCGGGGCCGATCTTCTCGGCGGGCAGGCTCCAGCCCATCGAGGTCTTGGTCGGGCCGGGGTGCACGATCGACGCGCGGACGCCGGTGCCCTCGAGCTCCATCTGGAAGTTGTTCACCATGGCGACCAGTGCCGCCTTGGCCGCACCGTAGGCGCCCATGTGCGGGCGTTGGCGCAGCGAGACGTCGGATCCGACGAAGATCAGATCACCGCGCTGGCGTTCCAGCATTCCGGGCAGGACGGCGTTGGCCAACCGGAAGGCGCCGACCAGATGGATCTGCAGCTGCGAATCGAACTCGTCGCTGGTGATCTCGTCGAGCTTGCCGAAGTAGGTGTCACCGGCTCCGGCGATCAGCACCTCGATCTCGCCGAGTGCCTCGGTGGACTGGGCGACAAAGGATTTCACCGAGTTCGGGTCGGTGACGTCGAGGTGGAAGCCGACAGCTTCACCGCCCTCAGCGTTGATCTTGCCGACGATGTCGGTGAGCTTCTCGACGCGCCGCGCGCCCAGCGCGACCGGAAACCCGTGCGCCGCGAGTTCGATCGCGGTGGCCTCACCGATGCCGGACGAGGCGCCGGCGACGATGGCCGGCCTGCGATCGGGAAGAGGGGAGAAACGTGGCATTCGGGGACCTTTCGGGGCGTCCTTCTAGCGAGCTTGCACTGTGATGGGCAGATGGGCGAAACCGCGGACATTGCTGGAGTGGACCCGCACCGAATTCGCTTCGTCGACCTCGTAGCCGCGGATACGTTTGAACAACTCCTCCAACGCAACTCGCGCCTCCATCCGGGCCAGGTGCGCACCGAGGCAGAAGTGTGCGCCGCTGCCGAAACTCTGCAGCTTGGCGCCGATGTCGCGGCCGATGAGGTAGTCGTCGGGATTCTCGAAGGCGCGCTCGTCGCGGTGTGCAGATCCCGGGAGCAGCAGGACCACGTCGCCGTCGGGGATGACGGTGTCGTAGAGCGTCAGCTCACCGGCGACCGTCCGGGCCAGGATCTGGCTGGACGTGTCGTAGCGCAGCGTCTCCTCCACCCAGAGCGGCACCCGGGACAGGTCGCTGTAGACATCCGCCAGCTGGTCGGGATTCTTGTGACCCCAGAATGCGGCATTGGCAAGCAGTTTGGTGGTGGTCTCGTTACCGGCGATCACCATCAGGAACATGAAGCCAAGCACCTCGTCGTCGGTGAGGCGGTCACCGTCGATCTCGGCGTCCAGCAGGGCTGACGTCAGGTCATCGGTCGGGTTCTTCCTGCGCTCTTCGACCATCGCCTGGTAGTAGACGATCAGGTTCAGCGACGCCTCGACCGCTTCGGGCGGCACGTCGGTGACACCTTCCTCGCGGTGCATCACCCCGTCGGCCCACGCCCGCACCTGCACGCGGTCGGCCTCCGGCACCCCCATCAGTTCGGAGATGACATCCATCGGCAGCTTGCCTGCGAACTCGTCGACGTAGTCCACCGTGCCTCCGGCGGCGGCCTTCTCCATCAAGACGTCGAGATGCTTGGTGGCGATCTCGGTGACCCGCGGCTCGAGCTCGCGAATCCGCCTGGGCGTGAACCCTTTCGAGACCAGGGTCCGCAGCCGCAGGTGGGCCGGATCGTCCATCGCCAGGAAGGACATCGTCTTGGAAGCGTGCGGCCCGCGCGAGGCCGGGTCCAGCGAGACGCCGTACTTGTTGGACAGCGTCGTGCTGTTGCGGAATCCCTGGATGACGTCGGAGTGCCGGGACAGCGCCCAGAACTTCAGTTCCTCGTTGTAGTACAGCGGCGCCTCGTCGCGCAGCCGCTTGTAATAGGGGTAGGGATCTTCGTGGAAGTCGTAGTTGTACGGGTCCAGCACGATATCCGGACTCTGCACGCTCATTGGTTCTCTCCCAAGATAAGACTCACGACGTATTCCATCCGGTCGGCGACCTCGCGATAGCTCATCGAGCCGCTGCCGGCGTGCACGAGCGCGCCGAAGTACGTCATCTCCAGTGCGGACACGATCTTCGGGTCGGCGTCCGGTCCCAACGCCGACTTGATGCGCTTGTGGATCTCGGCGCCGATCCGGTCGCGAACCCGGACCACCCCGGCGTCGTTGCTCAGCACCGCGGTTGTGCAGGCCGCGGCGAACTCCGGCTCGTCGGCGATCACCAGCGCAAGACTGCGCAGCGACTGCTGAACGCGGTGCAGGCGCGGGTCGTTGACGTCGGTGAAGTAGGGCACCTCGAGGACGCGGTCGAGGTACACCTCGGCGATCAGATGGTTCTTCGACGAGAAGTAGGTGTAGGCGGTGGCCGGCGCGACCTTGGCGCGCGCGGCGACGGCACGGACGGTGAGGTCGGCGTAGGACGACTCCCTCAGCATTTCCATCCCGGCCCGCAGGACCTTGCGGAAGGTCTCTTCCTGACGGCGATTGCGCGGCGCGTCATCCCCGTTGGGGCTGACAGCCATGGCGGCATCGCTGGACACATGTCCAAGTTATCGGAACGGGGTCGCGCAAGGCAAGAGGTGGTGCTGAATTCGCTGTTCATAGCCATCTTCGTGTGGCCGCAGGACATACCCTTGCACCGCGCCCGCGTCTGCCGCTATGGTGCGGAAGACGAAATCTCGGACACGTGTCCAACGAAGCAGACGGGAATCGGGATGGCGATTGCGGCGGACAGGAACAGCGATCTCTTCATCGACGGGGAGCTGGTGCCCGGCGGCAACGGCCGATACCCGACGATCAACCCGGCGACCGAAGAAGTGCTGGGTACCGCGGCGGACGGCAATGCCGAGGACATGAGCCGGGCCATCGACGCCGCGCGCCGTGCCTTTGACACCACCGACTGGTCAACGAACACAGAACTCCGGGTACGCGGCATCCGCCAGCTGCGCGACGCGATGAAGGAACACGTCGAGGAACTGCGCGAGATGACGATGGCGGAGGTGGGTGCCCCGCGCATGCTGACCGCAGCCGCCCAACTCGAGGGGCCGGTCGACGACCTGTCGTTCTCCGCCGACACCGCCGAGAACTATTCGTGGCGGCAAGACCTCGGTGTCGCGGCGCCGATGGGCATCAAGACGCAGCGAACCATCGCCCGCGAGGCGGTTGGCGTGGTCGGTGCGATCACGCCGTGGAACTTCCCGCACCAGATCAACCTGGCCAAGCTCGGCCCGGCGCTGGCGGCGGGCAACACCATCGTGCTGAAACCTGCCCCCGATACCCCTTGGTGTGCAGCAGTTCTCGGCGAGCTGATCGCCGAGCACACCGACATCCCGCCGGGCGTGGTCAACATCGTCACCTCCAACGACCACTCGGTCGGAGCCATGCTGTCGAGCGACCCGCGCATCGACATGGTGTCGTTCACCGGGTCGACGAACACCGGCCGCGCGGTGATGGCCGCAGGCGCCGCGACCATCAAGAAGGTATTTCTGGAGCTCGGCGGCAAGTCCGCATTCCTGGTGCTCGACGACGCCGACCTGGCCGGTGCCTGCTCAATGGCGGCATTCACCGCGTCGATGCACGCCGGACAGGGCTGCGCGATCACCACCCGTCTGGTGGTGCCACGCGCCCGGTACGACGAAGCGGTCGAGGCGGCCGCGGCGACGATGGGCGGCATCAAGGCGGGCGACCCGACGAACCCCGGAACCATCTGTGGGCCGGTCATTTCCGAGCGCCAGCGCGACCGGGTGCAGTCCTACCTCGACCTCGCGATCACCGAAGGCGGCCGGTTCGCCTGTGGCGGCGGCCGCCCGGCCGACCGCGACACCGGTTACTTCATCTCACCGACGGTGATTGCGGGCCTGGACAATTCGGCGCGGGTGGCGCGCGAGGAGATCTTCGGTCCGGTGCTGACGGTGATCGCCCATGACGGTGACGACGACGCGGTCAACATCGCCAACGATTCGCCGTACGGTCTGTCGGGCACCGTGTTCAGCAGTGATCCCGAGCGCGCGCAAGGTATCGCGGATCGGATGCGGGTCGGCACCGTCAACGTCAATGGCGGCGTGTGGTATTCCGCGGACGTCCCGTTCGGCGGCTACAAGCAGTCCGGCGTCGGCAGGGAGATGGGTCTGGCCGGTTTCGAGGAATACCTCGAGCTGAAAGTCATTGCCACAGCGGTCTGACCGCACCACAGACTAGAGAGGAATTCCTATGGGACAGTTCGACAACAAGGTGGCCATCGTCACCGGCGCAGGCGGCGGTATCGGTCAGGCATATGCCGAGGCGCTCGCGCGGGAAGGCGCCGCTGTGGTGGTCGCCGACATCAACACCGATGGCGCGCAGAAGGTCGCCGACGGTATCAAGGGTGAGGGCGGCACGGCGCTCGCGTTGCCCGTCGACGTCAGCGATCCGGCATCGGCAAAGGCGATGGCCGATCAGACGCTCGCCGAGTTCGGTGGCATCGACTATCTGGTCAACAACGCCGCGATCTTCGGCGGGATGAAGCTGGACTTCCTGATCACCGTCGACTGGGACTACTACAAGAAGTTCATGAGCGTGAACCTCGACGGCGCGCTGGTCTGTACCCGGGCGGTCTACAAGAAGATGGCCAAGCGCGGGGGCGGCGCGATCATCAACCAGTCGTCCACCGCGGCATGGCTTTACTCGAACTTCTACGGACTGGCCAAGGCCGGAGTCAACAGCCTCACCCAGCAGCTGGCCACCGAACTCGGCGGCCAGAACATCCGGATCAACGCGATCGCGCCGGGCCCGATCAACACCGAGGCCAACCGCACGACCACCCCGCAGGAGATGGTCGCCGACATCGTCAAGGGAATTCCGTTGTCGCGCATGGGTGAAGTCGACGACCTCGTCGGTATGTGCCTGTTCCTGCTGTCGGATCAGGCGAAGTGGATCACGGGTCAGATCTTCAACGTCGACGGTGGACAGATTTTCCGCTCATGAGTGAGCTGAAGGTCGGCTACATCGGGCTGGGGAACCAGGGCGCGCCGATGGCCAGGCGGCTTGTCGACTGGCCCGGCGGGCTCATCGTCTTCGATGTGCGCACCGAGGCGATGACGCCGCTGGCCGAGTTGGGCGCCACGCTGGCGGACAGCATCGCCGACGTCGCCACAGCCGACGTCATCGAAGTGACCGTGCTCAACGACGCGCAGGTGCGCGACGTGGTCGGCGAGCTGGCGGAACACGCCAAGCCGGGAACCGTGATCGCGATCCACTCCACGATCGAGCCTGATACCGCGGCTGAGCTGGCTGATCAGTTGCGTACCAAGGGCATACACGTTGTCGACGCCCCGGTCAGTGGCGGTGCCGGGGCCGCCGACAAGGGTCAGCTCGCTGTCATGGTCGGCGCCGATAACGAGGCTTACGAACTGGTCAAACCGGTGTTCAAGCAGTGGGCATCACTGGTGGTTCGGGCCGGCGAGCCGGGCGCTGGCACTCGCATGAAGCTGGCTCGGAATATGTTGACCTACATCGGCTTTGCCGCCGCGTGCGAGGCATCCAGGTTGGCCGAGTCGGCGGGGATCGACCTGCAGAAGCTGGGCCGCGTGGTGCGACACAGCGACGCCCAGAGCGGTGGACCCGGTGCGATCATGGTTCGCGACGACACCAAGCCCCTTGAACCTGACCACTTCGTCTACAACATGTTCATCCACACCCGGGGCTTGGCCGAAAAGGATCTGGGGCTGGCGCTTCGGCTTGGCGAAGCCAACGGCGTGGAGTTGCCACTGGCGGAGATCGCCCTACGGGACCTGGCCGCCGGTCTCGGTGTGCCCTACACGAAGGAGTGACGATGGACGAATTGCGCCGCAAGGGCCTGGACAAGATGAACGAGGTCTACGGCTGGGAGATGCCGGACTCACCGGGCGACTACTTCGCACTCACCGCGGATCATCTGTTCGGCACGATCTGGTCGCGACCGGGACTGTCCATGCGGGACAAGCGAATCATGACGTTGACGGTCGTCACCGCGCTCGGCATCTCCGACCTGGCCGAGATCCAGGCCAACGCCGCCCTGCACAACGAGGAGCTCACGCCTGAAGAGCTCAAGGAGATGGCGATCTTCTTGACGCATTACCTCGGGTTCCCGCTGGGCTCGAAGCTCGATGGCGTCGTCACCAAGGTCGTGTCCAAGCGGAAGAAGGCGGCCGAGGCGGGCCAGGGTGAGGACAAGAAGGCGAACGTCAACGACGCGCTGAAGATGCACAGCGGCACCAAGCTCGACGACTAGCGGACCGTGGTGATGACGCGCTGGGCGGCGAAGATCACCTGCCGTCCGGTCCGAAGGTTGTCATCGGATTGCTCGGCATCCCAAACCACCTCTGCGGTACCGGACAATTGCAGACTGGTGCCCGCGTCGACGAACAACAGCGCCGCGCTCGGGTCCACGGCCAGATTGCCGAAGCTGTTGAACATGTTGTTGCCGGGGTAATCCGGCCAGCACAGACCCCCCGTCGTCGCGTGCACGAAGCCAGCGGGTCCACCGCGGTGCGAGGCGTCGTTGCCCGATGTGGGATGTGTGGTGCCAAGGAAGAACGCCGCCGACCTTCCGATGAGTTCGCGCTCCTCGGGACGTAGCTCGGTGCCCGTGAAGACTCGTGTGCGGTCGGGCCGGCGCGGGTCTGCCGTGGGTTGGGCGGACGGGTCGATGTACTTCGGGCAATTGCCGTAGGCCTGACCGACGTCGATCTCGATGCCGTCCGAATCACGTTGTCTCAGTTGCCCATTGATGCGAAAGCGACGACGCGCGGCAAAATCGATGACGAGCACACCGACCGTCTGATCGGTCGGAGCACCAGCCAGTGGATCCCCATGGGGAAGTTCGCCGTCGATGTGAAGCGTTGTGGGTGTCGCGACTCGGAGGAACCCGGATTCACCAGTCATCGGTGAAATCCACAGCCGCCCTTCGGCATCGCGCGCGGTGAGGACGGCCAGTCGTGACGAAGCCAGGAAGGCGGCGGTGCCGGCGCCGAGGCGACCGCGGCTCGCCATGGGCGCGAGTTGCGCTGCCCGTGCACCGACGCCGGCCCGTTGCTGGACGGCCAGCTCGCCGCTGTGGAATCCCACAGCGGCGGACCGTACTTCATGCGTCATGGGTACGCCTCATGCCTGTCAGAGGGGGTGACGGCCGGCGAAGGCGACGACCCGCTGGGTCGGGGTGGCCGCGCCATCTGTGTGCACCTCAGGGCCGAAGAGTTCCTGGGGTCGCAGAGCAGGCACGAGTGTCGATCCCACGTTTTCGGCGAGTGCCGCCTCAGCGTCGTCGAATTCGACCACCCGGTTGACCGCGACCGCCAAGTCCCAGCTGTGGATGAGGGTCGAGTAGGTGACGATTCCGACCGCCTGTGCGGCAGGCATCTCACCGAGGACCGATGTGACCGGATGCTGCCAATCGGTGATCGTCGCCCAGGCTCGCTGTGAGCGCTCGATGGACCGTCGCGCCACGGCCAGTGGATCGGAGCCGAGGATGTCGGCGCCGCTGAACAACTCCCCTTCGGTCGGGCCGTCGCCGCCGTCCACGGCGGCGGCAAAGGCGTCGATCGAGGCGATGGTGTGGCTCAGTAGGGATCGGACATCCCAGCCAGTGCAGGGGCTGGGTAGGTCCAGATCGGTGGCATCGAGTGTGGTCACCAGGTCGACCAGGCGGCGATCGGCGCGACGCAGCACGTCCAGTGGGTCCATCGGCAGTTCCTCGTTTCTAACGGTTATGTATTGATATTGACGTTAGCCTTTCTACTTCGCTGACCCTAACGCTGTCAACCCGCTGCTAGCATTAGTGCGATGGAATCGGTGTCTCTGCTGCAGAGGGCGCAGGCGGCGGGGTTCATCGTGGCCGGAGAGCCGTTGGCCGTTGATCTGGCGGACACCCTCATCACCGTCCATGAACCTCCTGTCGACCTTCTTGTGGACGAGGAGGCCAATCGATTGTGGTGGGGCCTGCAGCAGGAACGGTTGCCCGGCGGCCCGCCGCCGCCGCTCGAGCCCACAGTCGAACTGCGCCAGGCGATTCGGCACATCCTGGACGCGCGACTGGCAGGGGAGGTCCCCGACGAAGCGGCCGTCGCCCGTGTCAATGCCGCCGCCGCCGGCGCGCCTTCCACGCGCTCGCTGGTGCACACCTCGTCCGGGTGGGCGGCGATCGCCACGCGCCACGCCCCCTCTGATCGTCCCTACCTGCTCGCGCTCGCGGCAGTCGCGGAAAGCCTGATCGATGTGCTCACGGGGCCTGCCCAGGACCGTCTGCGGAGATGCCAAAACCCGGCGTGCAGCATGCTTTTCGTTGCTTCCGACGCCCGTCGCAAGTTCTGCACCCAGAACATCTGCGCCAACAGGACGCGGGTGGCTCGCCACTATCAACGCCACCGCCCGGACTAGCCGCTGGTCCGCAATTTGTCGGTGCCCGGGCGTAATGTTTCGAACATGAGTTCGATCGATGCGGTGTTGGAAGCGCTCGACGATGCGGTCGAGGCCTTGGCCGCGGTCGATCTCGATGTGCTGGATCCGCCGCAGCGGTTTGTGGTGTTGGAGCGGTTGGAGTCTGCGCGGCGTAGGCAGGTGGCGGTGGCATCCGCGTTGGTCACCCGGTTGGAGCAATTCGAGGGTTGCCCGCCGGTGCCGATCACACTCGCCGACGTATTACGGATCAGCCCGCGCGAGGCGAGACGGCGGATCCGGGATGCCGAGCAACTGGCGCCTCGACGGGCATTGACCGGGGAACCGTTGGCTGCGGTCTTGCCGGAAACGTCGAAGGCCTGGCATTGCGGCGAGCTGGATGGTGAACACCTGCGGGTGATCCAGAAGTTCTTCCGCGAGCTACCCGAGCATGTGCCGCCGATCGAGCGGGAGAAAGCTGAACGCTCGCTGGGGCAGAAGGCGCGGGTGCTGCGACCCGACCAGCTGGAGAAGGTCGCCCACCGGCTGGCGCTGCACCTGAATCCCGACGGGACATTCTCTGATGAGGACCGGGCTCGCAAGCGCGGATTCGTGTGGTGCGGTGGGCAGGGTGTCGATGGGATGAGTGTGGGGCGGCTGGTCGCCGACCCGGAGCTACGGTCGCTTGTCGATGCCTGGATGGCGAAGTTCGCCGCACCCGGGATGTGCAACCCCGCCGACGAGGAGCCCACGACGACCCCCAGCGTGGAGGTAGCCGAACGGGATGCCCGCAGTTATGCCCAACGTCAGCATGATGCACTCAAGGCGCTGGTGCGCGGACAGCTCGGTGATCCGAAATTCGGTCAGCACAACGGCCTACCCGTCACGGTGATCGCGACGGCCACCGTGCAGGACCTCCAAGCGCAGGCCGGGCACGCGGTCACCGCGAGTGGAACACTGCTGCCGATCCCGGACCTGATCCGGATGAGCGCGCACGCCTACCACTACCTGGCCCTGTTCGACGGCGTGGATGGCCGCGGGTTGTGGCTGGGCCGTACCAAGCGGATCGCCTCGGCCGATCAACGAATCATGTTGCACGCCAAGTGTCGCGGCTGCACCCGGCCTGGCTGTGACGCGCCTGGTTACCACAGCGGAGTGCACCACGCCGCGCAAGACTGGAAGAACGGCGGCACCACCGACGTCGACGATCTCACCCTGGCCTGCCCACCGGATAACCAACTCGTCGAGACCGGTGGCTGGACCACGCGGCAACTCCCCGACGGCAGCACCGAATGGATCCCACCGCCCGATCTCCCCATGCTGCACGGCGGCGTCAACGACTACCACCACCCAGAACGACTACTGGGCAACGACAGTGACCCGCCGTCCGATGAAGCGGGCGCGGCTTGAGGACATGGGCGTCTCGGGAATCAGCCCGGTTTCGACGCGACGACAAAATACCCACGTGGCACGTCCGGCTCATCGGCCGGCGTGACCGGTGCGTACCAGCGGCCCCAGCGGTTACCGGGTTCGGCGACATCAGTCACCGTCGCCGACCATCCGGGTGCCAACTCCGCGGGGTCGTCGGTACCGAACAACCACGGGGCGCCGTTGTCCGCCATGGACTTCAGCAACTCAGCCATGAACGGAGCGTTCAACAGCGACTTGCCCACGACGTCGTAGCAGAGCGCCGATCCGGGAGCCGACACGGCGTCGATGCGCGCGAAGAGCCGATGTACGGCGTCTTCATCGAGGTACTGCAGCAGGCCTTCGATCAGCCACGCGGCCGGAGTGGTGGCGTCGAAACCCGCCGAGCACAGTGCCGTGGGCCAGTCGTCGGCGAGGTCCACTCCGATCGGCACCCGTGTGCACTGCGGTACGTCGTCCGCGAGGAGCGCGGCTTTCGCGTTCATCACCGACGGCTGGTCCAGTTCGAAGACTGTGGTGCCCGCCGGCCAGCTCAGACGGTAAGCCCGGGCGTCCATGCCCGCGGCCACCAGAACGATCTGCCGGCATGACGAGGCTGCCTCGAGCAGGGCGTCGTCCCAGAATCGGGTGCGGACCACGATCTGCAGGGTGGTCCGTTCTCCGGAGGTGGCCAGTGCCGCAGCGAGGATCCGGTGACCGGCCTCGCCCGCGAGCTTGTCCGCGAACGGATCGCAGAAGAGCCGATCGTCGCGCGCCGATTCGCGGGCGCGGATCGCGGCCACCAACAGTCCGGTGCCGGCTACCGCATCTGGTGTGGTTTCCATCTTTCGATGGTGTCACCCGTGATGTCGGATTCGCGGAGCGCCGTTCGTCGTAGAGGTAAAAAGTGAGACCAGCGGGGTTTCACGCCCTACTTTGGAAGGACATCGCCATGTACTACTTCGCACTGCTTCAGGTCCCCGAGCGCGATCTCAGCGCCGAGGAAGCGGGCCGAGAGATGCAGGCCTACGCCGAGTTCCACGCCCGCGAGTCGGCGGCGATCCGAGAGGGCGATGCGTTGGGTCCGGCTGCAGAGGCGGTCCGGATCACCGGCGGGCCGGATGCGCCGGTGATCACCGATGGTCCGTACGCCGAAGGCGCCGAGGTGGCCGGCGGTTACTACGTGTTCGAGGCCGACAACCTCGATGAGGCACTGCAGCTGGCCCGGCAGATTCCGGCGGCCCGGTACGGAGCGATCGAGGTGTGGCCGGTGGTGCACTGGAACGCGGTGGGACGGCCCACGGCCGATTCCGATTGGCTGGCGCTGCTTCTCGAACCGGCCGATGAGGTCAATGTGCCGGGCACACCCGACTGGGATCAAGGGCTGGCCCAGCACGCCGAGTTCGGGGCCGCAGCGGGGTCGCACATCCTCGGCGGCGCCCCGCTGCATCCGCCGTCGACGGCGACGACGGTGCGCGTGCGGGACGGCGACGTGGTGCTGACCGACGGTCCTTACGCGGAGGCCGCCGAAGTCGCCAACGGGTTCTATGTGCTGTCGGCCGCCGACCGTGACGAGGCGACGAAGATCGCGTCGATGATCCCGGCGTCGGTCGTCGAACTGCGCCGGCTGTCGGGAGTGTCTGGGCTGTAGATGGGTTCGCTGGACGGTGTCTTCCGGCGGGAGTGGGGTCCCGCGGTGGCCGCGCTCGCGCGGTGGTCGGGTGATCTGGACATCGCCGAAGACGCCGTCCAGGAGGCCTGCGCGGAGGCGCTGCGGAGCTGGCCTCGCGACGGGCTGCCGGACAATCCCGGCGCGTGGCTGGTCACCGTCGGCCGAAATCGGGCCAGGGATCGCCTACGTCGCGAATCCGTGCGCCCGGGAAAGGAATTGCTGGCCGTGCAGGGTGATGAACGAGCCGACGACCGCGTGGTGCACGGTGTGCGCGACGACGAGCTCCGGATGATTTTCACCTGTGCGCATCCCGCCCTGGAACGGCTTTCTCAGCTGGCCCTGACTCTGCGGCTGGTGTCGGGCCTGACGGTGCCGGAGATCGCACGCGCGCTTCTGCTCAGCGAAACGGCTGTCGGACAGCGCATCACCCGCGCCAAGAGCAAGATCCGGCACGCCAACATCCCGCTACGAGTGCCCCCGCCCGAGCTGTTGGCTGAACGCACCCCCACGTACTGTCCTGCATCTATTCGGTGTTCACCGAGGGGTACTGGTCTACGGCAGGACCGTCTGCGATCCGTGACGAGCTGTGCGACGAAGGTGTGCGGCTGGCCGGCGAACTATGCGTGTTGATGCCCGCCGAGCCGGATGCCCGGGCGTTGTATGCGCTTGTCCTGCTCCATGATTCGCGTCGCTCAACCCGGGTCGACGCTGACGGTGCGCTGATACCGCTCGAAGAGCAGGACCGGTCGCGGTGGGACCGGGGCCGGATCTCCCGTGGCCTGGACGGGCTACGACGTGCCCAGGGGTCGAGCGGGCCGTACCTGCCGCAGGCGGTGATCGCCGCCGCGCACGCGAGCACGCCGAGCTGGGAGCAGACCGACTGGAGGACCATCTGCCGGGCCTACGACCAGCTGCTGCGCCAGACGGACTCGCCGGTGGTGCGGGCGAATCGGGCGCTGGCGATCGGCCTGCGCGACGGCCCGGACGCCGGTTTGGCAGCTCTGGATCGGGTGGCGCACGATCCGCGATTGGCCCGATCGGCGCTCGTGCCCACGGTGCGTGCCGACTTGTTGCGCCGAGCGGGCCGGCACGCGGAGGCGGTGCGCTGGTATCGGGACGCGATCGATGTCAACGGCTCCGAACCGGGCAAGGCGTTTCTGCGCCGCCGGATTGCCGAGTGCGGCGGGGCGATCACATAACAAAGAGGTCAGTAAGACAACGGTAAGGAAACGCGCAGATCGCAAACGGTTATCGCGCCGTGTCACAAATGTGACATTTGTGCACCAGTGTTACCGAAGTGAAATCGAGCGCCGCGGGCCTCGGTGAGGGATGGGAGTGGCAATGACTTCTATGACGATGTACGACCAGTCGTGGACGGCCCCGACCATGCTCAGCCTGTGGACGGAGCCGCTGACCAAGCGCGGCAAGGTCGTTCGTCAGGCATCCAAGTGGGCCGGTGTCATCGACACGACCGTGACGGTGCTCTGCCCGCCGGTGGTGTCGGTGTGCGCGATCTTCGCCGCGGTGGTGTGGCCTGCGCACGATCCGAGCGAGATGGTCGGCCACGCGGCGACCTCCGCGCCGATCAACGCCCTGGTGCAGGAGAGCGCACCGGCTCCCTAGCCGGCACGAGCAATGCCGCGCCGACCCAGCGGCGCAGATACTGGCGCAAGTCGTCACAGTGTCGCGGCGGCCGGCCCGGATCGAGCACGAACGACTGGATGATCCGCAGCAGGTGCTCGCCGAGCTCGTCGAGATCGCTGTCGCTGAAACCCGCTGCGTCCCAATCGACGTCGAAGCGGCGCAGCATCGAACCGGCGAACGCCAGCGCAACGTCCGAGGTGACCTCCGCGCTGAATGTGCTCGAGCGTTCGGGTCCGAGCAACAACCCCATGTGCTTGTCGTGGGGCAACCATTCCACCGCTGCGGCAATGCCTTCGGTCACGGCGTCGGCCGGGTCGGTGATGCCGGCCAGGTGAGCGGCCAGCCGGTCGAGGAATCCGGTCGCGGCCGCCATGGCGGAGGCTTGCAATAGTGCGTCGGTGCTGGGGAAGTAGCGGTAGACGGTCTGCCGGGTGACACCCAGTGTGCGGGCAACGTCGGCGATGCTGAGGTCGGCGCCGTGCGAGTCGATGGCCTTGTTGGCCGCCGCCAGGATCCTGGCGACGGCTTCCTCGTCGGTGGCGGGTGCGGCCCCGGACCATCCGTGTGTTCGCATCTCAGCCGCCCACCGCGGAGTAGTACCCGACGCCGCCGAAGAGCAGGACGATCAAGCACAGCGCCAACGTCCCAACGGCGATGGGCCACGCCAGTTTGCGCCGCGTGAGTTGGACGATCGCGACGACGATTCCGATCACACCGAGCCCCGCGGCAACCGCCACCGAGGTCATCACCGCGGTCACGGCGCCCTCTGCACTGCATGTGGCCGGCGGGCAGTAGTCCAGGAAGGCCAGCGAGAACAGGCCGAGGAACGCCGCGCCGGCGCCGACCACCACCGTCAGGACCATGAAGATGATCGAGATCGTCAGGTCGGCCGCCGAGCGTGGCGGCTTGGCAGGAAACGCCGGATACGGCGGATATGCCGGGTGGGTCGGATAGCCCGGGTAGCCCATGACCCGGGATGCTATCGCCTTACCGATAGGTGACCGGCAATTGCTTGACGCCGTTGAGCCAGCCCGACCGCAGCCGCTTCGGTTCGCCCAGCTTGCTGATGTCCGGGATCTGGTTGGCGATCTCGTTGAAGATCAGCTTGATCTCCATGCGTGCGAGGTTGGCGCCGATGCAGAAATGCGCGCCGTTGCCACCGAAACCGAGGTGCGGGTTCGGGTCACGCAAGATGTTGAACTGGAACGGGTTGTCGAAGACTTCCTCGTCGTAGTTGGCCGAGCTGTAGAACAGGCCGGCCCGCTGACCCTTGCGGATCGTGACACCGCCGAGTTCCACGTCGGCGGTCGCGGTGCGCTGGAAGCAGTGCACCGGGGTGGCCCACCGGACGATCTCGTCGGCCGTCGTCGCCGGGCGGTCGCGCTTGAAAAGCTCCCACTGGTCCGGGTTTTCGAAGAACGCGTTCATGCCGTGAGTCATCGCGTTGCGGGTGGTCTCGTTGCCGGCCACCGCGAGCAGGATCACGAAGAACGCGAACTCCACCTCGCTCAAGGACTCGCCGTCGATGTCCGCCTCCACCAGTCGGGTGACGATGTCGTCGGCCGGGCACTGCCTGCGCTGCTCGGCCATCGTGTACGCGTAGCCCATCAGCTCGGCGTTGGCCTCGATCGGGTCGACGTCGTTGAAGTCCGGGTCGTCGGTGTTCATGATGCTGTTTGTCCAGTGGAAGAGCTTCTGGCGATCCTCTTCCGGAACGCCGAGCAGGTCGGCGATAGCCAGCAGCGGAAGCTGCATCGCGATGTCGTCGACGAAATCGCCGGTGTCTTTCGCGGCGGCCGCGGCCACGATGTCGCGTGCGGCGTCAGCCAGCTTCTCCTCCAGCTTGGCCACCGCGCGCGGGGTGAACAGCCGCGAGACCAGCTTGCGCAGCCGGGTGTGCTCGGGTGCGTCGTGATTGATCAGCAGGGCTTTGGTGATCTCCACCTGGTCTGCGGTCATGTCGTCGGCGAAGCGCATGACGACGCCCTTCTGGTTCGTCGACCACAGGTCGCCGTCGCGGGAGATGTCCCGGATGTCGCGGTGCTTGGTGATCACCCAATACCCGCCGTCGTCGAAGACCGTGCTGCCGAGCGGCTGCTCGTTCCACCAGACCGGCGCGGTCTGGCGCAACTGCGCGAACTCGGCGACGGGCATGCCCTCCTGGATGAGGTCGGGGTCGGTGAAGTCGAAGCCCGCTCCGAACGGACACACGTTCGCGGTGGTCATGGTCTACCTCGCTGTAGTTGTGATGTAGCGCACCTTTGCAATGACCATACACCTCAATGATGAGTGTATGCCCGTTAGGTTCGATCGATGACGGATCGTCCCGACCTCGCGGAGTTACTGCGCCGGCGTGCGCTGACCGAAGACCCGGCCCGCCCGGACGCGGTCGAGCGCCGCCACGCCCGCGGCGGCCGGACCGCCCGCGAGAACATCGCCGACCTGGTGGACGCCGATTCATTCGTGGAGTACGGGCGCTTCGCGATCGCCGCGCAGCGTCGCCGCCGCGACCTCGACGACCTGATCGCCCGCACCCCCGCCGACGGGCTGATCGCCGGCACCGCACAGGTCAACGGCAAGCCGTGCGCGGTGCTGTCCTACGACTACACAGTGCTGGCCGGTACCCAGGGCTACGTCGGGCACCGCAAGAAGGACCGGCTCTTCGAGCTCATCGAGCGGATGCGGCTGCCCACGATCTTCTTCGCCGAGGGCGGTGGCGGCCGGCCCGGCGACACCGACGTTCCCACGGTTTCCTCGCTGGAGACCCGGGCCTTCAAACTGTGGGCGGCGCTGTCGGGCGTAGTGCCGCGCATCGCGATCGTCAAGGGCCGCTGCTTCGCGGGCAACGCGGTGATCGCGGGCTGCTCGGACCTCATCGTGGCCACCGCCGACGCCTCGATCGGCATGGGCGGACCGGCGATGATCGCCGGCGGCGGGCTGGGTGACGTCGAACCCGACGCCGTCGGCCCGATCTCGGTACAGGCACCCAACGGCGTTGTCGACGTCGTCGTCGCCGAAGAGGCCGAGGCGGTCGCCGTCGCCAAGCGACTCCTCGGCTACTTCCAGGGTGTCGCCGCGCCCGGTGTCGTCGCCGACCAAAACGCTTTGCGCACAGTCATTCCCGAACGTGCCCGGCGGGCCTACCCGATCAAGCCGGTCATCGAGACCATCGCAGATCAAGGCTCGGTGACGTTCCTGCGGGAGAAGTTCGCCGCCGAGATGGTCACCGCGCTGGCCCGCATCGACGGCCGCCCGGTCGGTGTCATCGCCAACAACACGATGGTGATGGCCGGGGCTATCACCGCCGCGGCTGCCGACAAGGCCGCGCGCTTCCTGCAACTGTGCGACACCTTCGGCTTGCCGGTCGTCTCGCTGATCGACTGCCCGGGTTACATGGTCGGCCCCGCCGCTGAGGCCGAGGCATTGGTGCGGCGGGCGTCGCGGATGCTGGTCGCCGGCGCGGCTCTGCGGGTGCCGTTGGTGGCGGTCGTGCTGCGCCGCGGCTACGGGCTGGGCGCGCAGGCGATGACGGGCGGCAGCCTGCACGAGCCGCTGCTGACCGTGGCCTGGGCAGGTGCGCACCTCGGGCCGATGGGTCTGGAGGGCGCGGTGCGCCTGGGCATGCGCAAGGAGCTGGAGGCCATCGCGGACGACGCCGAGCGGGAACAGCGGGTCGCCGAAGCCACCGCGGCGATGGAGGAGAACGCCAAAGCGCTCAACGCCGCCCAGATCTTCGAGGTCGACGACGTCATCGACCCGGCGGAGACCCGCGGCGTGATCGTCGCGACCCTGGCCGCCGCCGCGGCGCGCGGTGAACTCCCGCCACCGAGGCGATTCGTCGACACCTGGTAGCGGAGTAGGGCGATAGGGTGTGAACCTGTGCGCGTCCTCGTGATCGGATCCGGTGCCCGCGAACACGCCCTGTTGTTGGGCCTGCGCAGAGATCCGCAAATCGACTTCCTTGCCGTCGCGCCCGGCAACGCCGGCACGTCGGCCGTTGCCGAGCAGCACGAGGTGGACGTCACCTCCGCCGAAGCCGTCACCGCGCTGGCCCGCAAGCTCGAGGTGGACCTGGTCATCATCGGCCCCGAGGTGCCGCTGGTTCTCGGTGTCGCCGACGCGGTGCGTGCCGCGGGGATCGCCTGCTTCGGCCCGTCGAAGGACGCCGCCCGGATCGAGGGGTCCAAGGCGTTCGCGAAAGACGTGATGGCGACCGCCGGCGTCCGTACCGCGGGCAGTGAGACCGTCGACAACCCCGCCCACCTCGATGCCGCGCTGGATCGCTTCGGTCCCGCCGCCGGCCAACCCGCCTGGGTGGTCAAGGACGACGGGCTGGCCGCGGGCAAGGGTGTGGTGGTCACCGGCGATCGCGATGTGGCCCGTGCGCACGCCGCGTCGCTGCTCGACTCGGGGCACCCGGTGCTGCTGGAGTCCTTCCTCGACGGACCCGAGGTGTCGCTGTTCTGTCTGGTGGACGGTGCGACCGTGGTGCCGCTGCTGCCCGCCCAGGATTTCAAGCGGGTCGCCGACTTTGACGCCGGGCCCAATACCGGTGGGATGGGCGCGTATTCGCCGCTGCCGTGGCTGCCGGCCGACATGCTGTCGGCGATCGTCAGCGGTGTCGTCGAACCCGTTGCCGCCGAATTGGTTCGCCGCGGCTGCCCGTTCTCCGGGCTGTTGTATGCGGGACTGGCGATCACCTCGAACGGGCCCGCCGTCATCGAATTCAATTGCCGCTTCGGCGATCCCGAGACCCAAGCGGTGCTGGCGCTGCTGGAATCCCCATTGGGGCAGCTGCTGTATTCCACTGCGACCGGAACGCTGGCCGACGCAGGCCCGCTCGAGTGGCGCGACGGATATGCCGTCACCGTGGTGGTGGCCGCCGAGAACTATCCCGGCCGTCCTCGGGTCGGGGATGTGATCACCGGGTCGGAGGCTACCGGCGTCCTGCATGCCGGCACCGCCCGGCGCGACGACGGCGCGGTCGTGTCCTCCGGCGGTCGGGTGCTGTCGATCGTCGGCACCGGAGCCGACCTGGTCGCCGCGCGCGAGGAGGCCTACCGGATCGTGTCCTCGGTCCGGTTGCCCGGCAGCCACTTCCGTAGCGACATCGCGCTGGCGGCCGCCGAGGGGCGCATCACACTAGCTTGACCGGAAGCCGCTTGACGCCGTGAATCACGTTGCTGTGCAAGTACTCCGGCTCGCCGACCTGTACCTGCGGTAGCCGGGTGAGCAGCTTGTGGAACAGCTGGCGCAGCTCGGTCCTTGCGAGGTTCGCGCCAAGGCAGAAGTGCGGGCCGCCGCCGCCGAAACCGAAGTGCGGGTTCGGCGATCGGGTGATGTCGAATTCGTCCGGCCGGTCGAACACCGCGTCGTCGCGGTTGGCCGAACAGTAGAACAGCGCGACCTTCTCCCCGGCCTTGATCTGGGTGCCGGCCAGTTCGGTATCGACGGTGGCATGTCGGGCGAAGTTCAGCACCGGAGTGGCCCAGCGAATGAACTCCTCGACCGCCTGGGCGATGCGAACGTCGAAATCCTCCATCAGCCAAGACTTTTGGCCCGGGTTGTCGGCCAGCGCCTTGAACGCATGCGAGGTGGTCTGCTTGGTGGTGTCATTACCGGCGGAGGCCAGCAGCACCATGAACGACCCGATCTGGACGTCGGTGAGCTGGTGGCCGTCGACCTCGGCGTTGACGATGTTGGTCATCAGATCGTCGTGCGGCTCGCGGCGGCGCAGCTGGGCCAGCTCGATACCCGAACTGGTGAGGATGCCGATCTGGGTCAGCGCATGGGTGGCGCGTTCTTCGAACGAGGCGTAGTCGTCATCGGTGGCGCTGAACAGGCTTTCGGCCGCGTAGGCCACCGCCTCCTGGTCTTCAGGGGCGATGCCGATCATGTCCGAGACCGTCCGCATCGGGAGCTTGGCCGAGCATTCGGTGACGAAGTCGATTTCCTCACCGTCGCGCAGGCGTTCGATCAGCCGGTCGACGATGTCGGCGGCGTTGGCCTGGATCTGGGCCTCGATGCGGCGAACCTGCTTGGGAGTGAACGTCGCACTGATCAACCGCCGATACAGGGTGTGCTCCGGCGGATCCATGGCCAGGAAGAAGCTGGTGGCCTGCTGGATCTCGGCGGGAAGCGGGTCCACGCTCATGCCCAGCGCCGAGCTGAAGATGTCGGTGTGCTGACTGACGTACTTGATGTCCGCATGGCGGGTGATCGCCCAGTAGCCGATCTCCGAATGTGGGAAGACCGAGGACACCGGCGGATGCCACGACAATCCGTCGGCGGCCCGCAGCTGTGCGAACGTACGGTCCCGGGTGGCGAAGTCGGCGGTCCAGAAGTCCGGCGCCGAGATGTCGAGCGGGTGGTACGGCCGCGGGGAGAGCGGTGGGCTTTCGACGGTCATGATCTCCTCGCCGGGGCTGTCGAGAGGCTTATCGAATGGTTGACAGTAACTGCGACTGTAGACAATTCCACAACGGGAGACAATCGTCGTCGAGACGGCACACAGATCCACAAATCGGTGCAGGAGCCGCTCTCAGTGCGACCTCGACGTCGGCTAGGCCGTGAGTAGCGGCGCCATCCACGCGATTTCGCCGGGCAGCTGCGAACTCCAATAACCGCCGTCGTGGCCGCCGGGCGAGAATCCACCGGCCGGCGGAGTGGGCAGCTGGGCGATGAACTGCTTGGTTGCTGAATAGAACGGGTCGCCGTTGCCGCAGTCGATCCGGATCGGGATCGAGGCCAACGCAGGCAGGCCGAACACGGTGTTGGCGGCAAAGTCGTCGGGACCGTCGAACGCACCGGGTGCCGCCGCGCCCGACGACAGCCACAGGGCCGGGCTGACCGCGGTGATCGCCGCCGTGCGGGCCGGTCCGAGGCGCGCCCCCAGCAGCAGGGCCCCGTAACCGCCCATCGACCAGCCCAGGAACGCCACCCGAGAGGTGTCCAGGCCCTGGCTGCCGAGCATCGGGATCAGCTCGTCGAGCACCATCTTCCCGGCGTCCTCACCGGAGGCCCGCTGATGCCAGTAGCTGCCGCCACCGTCGACCGCGACCACCGCGAACGGCGGCAGTCCGGCCGCAACCGCTTGCGCCAAACCCTGCTCGACGCCACCGGCCATCACGCCCGCTGCGTCCTGACCCTTGCCGTGCAACGCGATGACCGGCCGCAACGGCGCGGTCTGCCCGGGTGGGCGGGCAATGGCCCAGTTGGTGTTGACCCCGCCGCGCGCGGCCGAGACGAACGAACCGGTCACCATCGTGGGCGCGGGGGCGCCCGCCGCGGGCGGCTCCAGCGGGGCAGGCGGTGCCAGGGGAGCGCCGACGCCGGTCATCGCGACGTCCGGCCCCGCGAGCTGAGCCGCGGAATCCAGGGTTCGGCCGGCAGCGAAGGCGCCGGCGGCACCTGCAACGGCTCCGGCGCCGAGTCGCAGAACTGCGCGACGGCTCAGGTTCGCCATGCGGGCCATCTTGCCATCGCGCCGCGCAGTGGGCGATCGAGCCTAGCGGCAGGTCGATGCCAGGTTAATGATTCGGTGAAAGAGCGATGTCCCGTTGACGCTGCTGGCAGCATTGCTGAACGTGACGGCAGCGATGACGCCCAAAGGCGAGCGGCGACGGTATGCGCTGATCAGCGCTGCCGCCGAGCTGCTCCGCGAAGGCGGATTCGAGGCGGTTCGCCATCGTTCGGTGGCGCGTCGCGCAGGCTTGCCGCTGGCGTCCACCACCTACTACTTCTCCTCGCTGGACGACCTGGTGCTCAAGGCCGTCGAGTACATCTGTGCGGTGGAAACCGCGCAATTGCGGGCCCGGGTGGACGCGCTCCCGCGGCGGCGGCGCGGCGCGGAGGCGATTGCCGACGTGTTGGTCGACCTCCTGGTCGGCGATCCCGACGGCGAGGCGAGCAGCGAACAATTGATCTCGCGGTATGAGCGCTACATCGCCTGCGCCCGGCACCCCGAACTGCGCGAAATCCAGCACCGGCTGGCCCGGCAGCGGGTCGATGCCGTGGTGTCGGCCATGGCGCGCTCGGGGCGCAATGTGCGGACCGATCTGGTGACGGCTCTGGTCCACGCCGTCGACGGCTCGGTGGTGTCGGCTCTGGTCAGCGACGGCGACGGTCCGCGAGAGGTGGCCAGGGCCACGGTGATGGACGTGATCGACGTGTTGGTCCCGATCGACGAGCGCACCGTCCGGGTCTGAGCGATTACGTTCGAACACATGGATCTTTCCGGGCTCGCCCGACCGGCTACGGAACTGCTCGACGGCGTGATGGACCGGGCGCTGGTCGTGGGCTACACCAAAATCGGCTCGGGTCTGCGCAGGCATTGGTGGGCCGCCGACGCCGACCCGCAGGCTCTGCTGGGCAAACGGGTGGTGATCGCGGGCGCGACGGCCGGGATCGGTCTGGAGATGGCGCGCTCGTTCGCCGCGCTGGGTGCGACGGTCCACCTGCTGGGCCGCAACCCGGAGAAAGTGGAGACGTCGTGCGCCGCGATCCGGGAATCGGTGGCCGGCGCCCACGTGGTGGGCGAGGTGTGCGACGTCTCGGACCTCGACGCCGTGCGGGACTGGACAACCGATTTCGCCAACCGGGTCCCGGCGCTCAACGGCCTGGTCCACAACGCCGGCCTGATGCCCAAGGACCGCGTCCTCACCCCGCAGGGTCATGAGGTGCAACTGGCCACGCACGTGCTGGGTCCCCACCTGATGACCGAGCGGCTGCTCCCGCTGCTACGGGCGGCAGGTGGGGCGTCGGTGGTGTGGGTGTCCTCGGGCGGCATGTACAGCTCACCGCTGGTGGTCGACGATCTGGACTTCCGGCGCGGCTACAACGGCGTCCGGGCCTACGCGCGAACCAAGAAGATGCAAGTGGTGCTGGCCGACTCGTGGGCACGCCGGCTGGCCGGCACCGACATCCGGGTGGAGAGCATGCATCCCGGCTGGGTCGACACCCCCGGCGTGGCCGAGTACCTGCCGCGGTTCCGAGTCCTCACCCGGCCGCTGCTGCGGGACGTGGCCGACGGCGCCGACACCGCGGTGTGGCTGGTCGCCACCCGGCCGGAGTCCACGCCGGGGCATTTCTGGCATGACCGCCGTCAGCGGCCGACCACATTCGGCTGGCAACGCCACGAAAATCCGGCCAAGGTGCGGCGCCTGCTGGAACAGGTCAGCCGGCTGACCGGGACGTCGGACGAGTGGACCGGCCTGCGGGCCTGAGCATTACGTCGATCTCGGCGTCAGCTCGGCTGGCCCTGCAACCGCACGAGCCGGTTCTGCAGCAGCGCGACCCGATGCGCGTTGCCCGGCAGGCCCACGTAGCGGTCGGCGAACGTGGCCAGTAGTGCGTCGTCCAGGCGTCGCACCGCACCCGCCGGGAAGCGGTAGTCCATCTTCTTGTTGACGGCCTCGGTGTCGACATTGGTCAACAGTTCCTCGAGCGCGTCGAGGGTGAGGATGCCCAGGTCGACGAGCAGCGCCGCCATCCAGCCGTAATGCTCGGTCCGCGACCAGCCCGCTTCGGGAAAACGGTGCCCCAGGTAAGTGGCCAGCACCGGCGTCGCGATACCCGCCTCCTCGGCGTCCGGGCTGCGCACCTCGGCCATGGACGTGCGCAACCGGTCACGGATCTCGGTGAACTCGCGGTCGGCCAATTCGAGTAGGCCCGCGGCCAGGGTGAACCGGCGGTCGAGTTCCGCGGCGTCCTGCTCGGGGACCGTTCCCTTGTACCGGATGTCGTGTTCGAATTCCGCCCACGCGTGTTGCAGGACGGTACGTATCTGCACCGAGGCCGGCTGCGTCTCAGCGTCATTGGCGATCAGCATGTGCCTGCTGGCATATCCCCAGCGGCCCTCTCGGGCCGTCACCTGCCCCATGTCGAGGTCGGTCAACACGTCGAATTCCTCGGACAACAGCGTGCCGACGGCGGTGACGTCCTCGCGCAGGTAGGTGATGACCCGCAGGCCGACCTGGTCGGTGATCTGCGATGACGGGTCCGTATAGAGCCGCTCGCCGTTGCGGCTGCGATCGGCCTTGGCCGCGAACGACGCGACGCTCTTGGTGCGGGCCGTCACGCTGAGGTAGTTGATGCCCGCGTCGTCGAGCAGACGCGTGACCAGCGCCAGGTAGTTCTCGGTGGTGGCGACCAAAGCAGGCCGACGCTCGGCGTACCGGGCGACAGCATCACCGACCACACCGGGCATGGGTTCCGGCGGCGTGGGCGCCAGATCCGACGGCAGTGTCGGCGTGACGATGTAGCCGGTGGCGAAGTCTCCGTAGATGGTCACCGAACCCGGCCGCTGGGTGGCGTACAACCCGACGTAGGCGCACACGACCGCATCGATCGGATCTTCTGCGCGGCGCAATTCGCTTTTACGCTCGGCGTTCTCGACGGTCGCACGCATGGCGATCCAGTCCGGGTGATCGCCGACCCGCAGCGGCACCGTGGCGTGGGCGAGTCGCTCGATCTCGTCCATCAGCCGCAGCAGCTCGGTGCGCAGTTGGGTCACGCTGCGGCCCTGCTTCTGCTTGTACTTCAGCGTGCGGCCCAGCCGGAACAGCACCACCGTGGCCGGATGCGGATAGACCTCGATGGCCCGCCGGGACGCCCGTGAGTGCGGGTCCATGTCCAGGCCGAGCGCCTCGGCGATCCGCGCGCCGCGCGGGGTTCCGGCGAATTCCGGCTTCTTTTTGTTCGCGGGGTGCGCGCCGGCCTGGAATTTGGCGAAGTCGCGGTTCAGGTCCGTCTCGCAGCCGCGCTGGCCCGTCTCGTTGGTGACGATGAGCGGGGCGTCGATGGCGACCAGGCATGGTCCGTCGACGAACGGGCCGACCTCATCGAGGATGCTCGAATCGTCTTGCGCGCTAGCGATATGGACGAGCCGTCCATCGTCGTCGAGCGCGGCGACCCCCGTCGGCTTGCGTTCACCCCAGGCCAGATCCAGGCCGACAAAGTGCATCCGTCTACCTTGCCGTACCAGGGCCGTAAGCTGTGGGATTGTGACAATCCCCAATGTGCTTGCCGGACGCTACGCCAGCGCGGACATGGTCGCGATCTGGTCGCCCGAAGCCAAGATCGTCGCCGAACGCCGGCTGTGGCTGGCAGTGCTGCGCGCCCAGGCCGAACTCGGCGTCGACGTGCCCGATGGCGTGGTCGCGGACTACGAGCGGGTGCTCGAGCAGGTCGATCTCGCGTCGATCGCCGCCCGCGAACGGGTCACCCGCCACGACGTCAAGGCCCGCATCGAGGAATTCAATGCCCTGGCCGGACACGAGCACGTGCACAAGGGCATGACCAGCCGCGACCTCACCGAGAACGTCGAGCAGCTGCAGATCCGCCGCTCGCTGGAACTGGTGCACGCCCACGGTGTGGCCGTGGTGGCACGCCTGGCCGAGCGCGCGGTGCTCTACCGCGACGTGGTGATGGCCGGTCGCAGCCACAACGTCGCCGCGCAGGCCACCACATTGGGCAAGCGGTTCGCGTCGGCCGCCGAGGAGACCCTGATCGCGCTGGAGCGGGTTCGTGAGCTGATCGACCGCTATCCGCTGCGCGGCATCAAAGGCCCGATGGGCACCGCTCAGGACATGCTCGACCTGTTCGACGGCGACGCCGTCCGGCTGGCCGAGCTGGAACGCCGGGTCGCCGAATTCCTGGGTTTCAACGCCGTTTTCACCAGCGTCGGCCAGGTCTACCCGCGCTCGCTGGATCATGACGTGGTTTCGGCGCTGGTTCAGCTGGGCGCCGGCCCGTCGTCGTTCGCGCACACCGTGCGACTGATGGCCGGCCATGAGCTGGTCACCGAAGGCTTCGCGGCGGGACAGGTCGGCTCGTCGGCGATGCCGCACAAGATGAACACCCGCAGCTGTGAGCGGGTCAACGGACTGCAGGTGGTGCTGCGCGGCTACGCGTCGATGACAGCGGAACTGGCTGGCGCGCAATGGAATGAGGGCGACGTCTTCTGCTCGGTGGTGCGCCGGGTGGCGCTGCCGGACGCGTTCTTCGCCATCGACGGGCAGATCGAGACGTTCCTGACGGTGCTCGACGAGTTCGGCGCCTATCCCGCGGTCATCCAGCGAGAACTGGATCGCTACCTGCCGTTCCTGGCCACCACCAAGGTGCTGATCGCGGCGGTGCGGGCCGGTGTGGGCCGCGAGACCGCGCACGAGGTCATCAAGGAACATGCGGTGGCGGTCGCACTGGCGATGCGGGAGAAGGGTGCCGAACCCGACCTGCTGGATCGGTTGGCCGCCGACGATCGGCTGCCGCTGGACCGGGCGGCGCTGGACGCCGCGCTGGCCGACAAGGCGGCGTTCACCGGGGCGGCGGGAAGTCAGGTCGACCAGGTGATCGTCGCGGTGGACCGCGTGGTCAACGACTACCCCGATGCGGCCAAGTACACGCCCGGCGCGATCCTGTAGTCCAATGTTGCTGCGCGACATCGACTTCACCGACCTCGACAACTTCGCCGAGGGGTTCCCGCACCAATTGTTCACGATCCACCGCCGTGATGCGCCGGTGTACTGGCATTCGCCGACCGACAACACGCCGGACGGCGAGGGGTTCTGGTCGGTGGCCACCCATCCGGAAACCCTTGCCGTGCTGCGAGATCAGGACACCTACTCGTCGGTGACCGGCGGTGAGCGCCCGTTCGGCGGCACTCTCCTGCAGGACCTGTCGATCGCCGGTCAGGTGCTCAACATGATGGACGACCCGCGCCACACCCGCATCAGGCGGCTGGTGAGCTCGGGGTTGACCCCGCGGATGATCGGCCGGGTCGAGGACGACCTGCGCCAGCGCACCCGCGTGCTGCTGGACGCGGTCGAACCCGGGGTGCCCTTCGATTTCCTGGTCGAGGTGGCCGCCGAACTACCCATGCAGATGATCTGCATTCTGCTGGGAGTGCCGGAGAGCGAACGGCATTGGCTGTTCCGGGCCATCGAACCGAGCTTCGATTTCGGGGATTCCCGCAAAGGCGAGATCGGCACCATGTCGATCGAGGAGGCGGGATCGCGGATCTACGCCTACGGCTCCGAGCTGATCGCGAAGAAGCGCGCCGAGCCCGGTGACGACATGCTCTCGGTGGTGGCCAACGCCACCGTCGACGACCCCGACGCGCCGTCCCTGAGCGACCTCGAGCTGTACCTGTTCTTCAACCTGCTGTTCAGCGCGGGAGCCGAGACCACCCGTAACGCGGTCGCCGGCGGCCTGCTGGCGCTGGCTCAGCACCCCGATCAGCGCATGCGGCTGCGGGCGGATCCCGCACTGTTGCCGACCGCGGTGGAGGAGATCGTCCGCTGGACCTCGCCGTCACCGTCCAAGCGGCGCACCGCAACCCGGGACACCGAGCTCGGCGGGTGCTCGATCCGGGCCGGCGACAAGGTGCTGGTCTGGGAGGGTTCGGCCAACCGCGACGGCTCGGTGTTCGAGGACCCCGACTCCTTCGACGTGGGCCGTAAACGCAACCCGCACTTGGGGTTCGGGCAGGGCGTGCATTACTGCCTGGGCGCCAACCTGGCCCGACTGGAGCTGCGGGTGCTCTACGAGGAACTGCTGGCCCGCTTCCCTGAGATCCAGGTGACCAAGCCGGTCGAATGGGCCCGCAGCAACCGGCACACCGGTATCCGGCACCTCTTCGTCGAGCTTGGCTGACATGCGGCCACCGCCCGATGTGTTCGCGGCGGTGATGGCCACCGGCATCGTTTCGATAGCTGCCGCCGACCACGGATATCGCTGGATCAGCGTGGCGCTGGCCGTGATCGCCGCGGTCGCGTTGCCGGTGCTCGTCGTGGCGTGCGCGCTCAGCTGGCGGAGGTCGGCGCCGGACTTCGGCGACCCGGACGTGTTGCTGCGGCTGTTCACCTACGTGGCGGCGTGCGCGGTGCTCGGGACGCGCCTGGCCGAATACCGCGCTGTGCTGTGGATCCTGGCCGGTCTGGCTCTGCAATTCTGGCTCACGCTGACACCAGTGGTGGTCCGGCGGATGTGGCGGATCGGCTGGGTCGGGTTACGTGACCGCTCACACGGCGCGTGGGAGCTGGCCAGTGTGGCCACCGCGGGGCTGGCCATCCTGTCCGCGGATCTGCACTGGCTGTTCGGCGCCCTGTTGTTCTGGGCGCTTGCGCTGGTGGCGTACGCCGCGATGACCGCGCTGATCCTCTGGCGGGCCTTCCACGAGCGGCTGGACCCGGGCGGGTTCGAACCCGACGGGTGGATCCTGATGGGCGGCCTGGCGATCGCGACCCTGGCCGGTGATCGGATCCACCATCTCTGGCCGTCGGACACCGTCGTCGCCATCACCGTGCTCACCTGGGTGCTTGCGACACTGTGGATTCCGGTGCTGGCCTACTTCGCGATCCGGCGCGTCAACTCCGACCCGGGTGGGTGGAAGTTCAGGGGCGTGTGGTGGGCGATGGTGTTCCCGCTTGGCATGTACTCGGCGGCGACGTTCGCGATGGCCGCCGAAACGGGGTGGCGCGGACTGCGCACCATCTCGCTGGTGTTCTTCTGGTTGGCGTTGGCCGCGTGGGTCATCCTGACCGCGGGCGGGCTGCTCTACCTCCGCTCACATCACCGCGTGACCGGCATCGACCGGTAGCGCGACGCCGGTGATGTAGCGGGCCTTGGGGCCGGCCAGGAAGACCACCACGTTGGTGACGTCCTCGGCGTCGACGAACGGGACCGGCAACAGATTGGCCGACAGCGCGGCACCGTTGGGATTCTCCTGGAACGTCTTGAGCGTGTGGTCGTTGAGGATCATCGGGGTGCCGACGCCGCTGGGGTGCACCGTGTTCACCCGGATACTGTGCTGCGCATAGGCATTGGCCGCGGAGCGCATCAGCCCGACGACACCGTGCTTGGCCGCGGCATAGGCGAACATCGCCGCACTGCCGTCACCGCCCTTGCCGACCAGACCCTGCGCTGAACTCGTCAAGATGATCGAACCGCCGCGACCCTTGCGGATGATCGAGGGCACGGTGGCAACGATGGTGTGCCACACCCCGTTGAGGTTGGTCTCGACGATGTCGCGGTACACCTCGGTGTCGAGCGGGTCCTTGCGACCGATCGCCACCACCCCGGCGTTGGCCACCACGATGTCGATCTCGCCGAGCGCGTCCACCCCGCTGCGTACCCCGGCCGCCACGGCGTCGAGGTCGCGCACATCGGCGACGACCGGAACGATGCGGCGGCCCTGGGCTTCGACGAGGCGGACGGTCTCGTCGAGATCGTCCTTGGTGGCCAGCGGGTAGGGGATCGAGTCGATGTCGGCGCAGCGGTCGATCGCGATGATGTCGGCGCCCTCGGCGGCCAGCGCGACGGCATGACTGCGGCCCTGGCCGCGGGCTGCGCCGGTGACTACTGCGACGGTGTCGATGAGGTCTGCCACGACGCGGACTCTAACCGATCGGCTCACGACTGTGAGAAGCTTCTGGAAGCAATGGCGAAACCCAAAGGTGCAGCGTCGGCCACATCCTCGCTCCTGGGTCGACCGGTGGGCGCCAACAGCGAGGAGACGAGGCAGCGCATCCTCGAGGCGACCATGCGTTGCGTCGCGGCCGTCGGCTACTCGCGGACGACGATCCGCGAGATCGCCCGCGAGGCGAACATGACCAGCGGCAGTCTCTATCACTACTTTCCGAACAAGGCCGAACTCGTCAAGGCCACCTTCGACGAGGTCGCGACAATCGCGGTACCCCGGCTGGAGCAGGCCGCCGAAGACAACGCCGCCACCCTGGACAAACTGATGGCAGTGCTCGACGAAAGCGTGCGGGTGATGCAGGACTATCCGCTTGCCGTCGCCTTCGACCGGGCCATCCGCGCCGAGAGCCCGCAGCACCTGCACCTCGCCGAGAACAGCGACATCCGATTCGTCGCGCTGCGCAACCTGATCCGCGACATCCTCTCCCAGGGCGCCCGCGAGAAGGTGCTGGGCCGCGGGGTCGACGTGGAGAGCGCGGCCAACGCGGTGTACATGATCTTCCGGGGTCTGAACGAATACGCCGCCAGCACGCCGCCGCCCGAGGAGTACCACGCGACGGTGGCCGCACTCAAACAGCTGCTGCGGGGCCAGCTCTTCGGTCAGAGCCGGTAGAAGTTCCGCGCGTTCGTCGCCAGCACCGCATCGACGTGGCCGGCGCCGACGGCATCGGCTATCCGCTCGATATCGCTGTCCTGGAACGGAATTGCCGCTCGGGTGGAGGGTAGGTCACTGCCGAAGATCAGCGCGGCGGGATTCGCGGTCACGATGTCGCGCATCAGGGCGTCCGGGTCGGTGACGCTGATCCGGCCTAAGCCGGTGGCCTTCACCACGGCGCCGGACTCCACCAGCCGCAGCAGCGCTCCGCCGGTGTCGTCCGACATGGCCAGGTGGTCGATGCTGATCTGGGGCAGGGCGGCCAAGATCGGTGCCAGCTCGGTGAAATCGGCGGCGTCGAGGTAGAACTCGCAATGCCAGCCGGCGATCTCGTGCACGCGGCGGGCGAGGGTGTCGACGTCGTCGAGTGTCGCCGATCCGCCGCGGTACAGGTTGAACCGGACGGCGCGCACGCCGGCGCGGTCCAGTGTGAGGATCTCGTCGTCGGTGGTGTCACCGGGAATCTGGGTGACGCCGACGAATCCCGGACCGAGTTGCCGCAGAGCATCTTTCAGGTAGTCCTGGTCGAAAGCCTGGAAGGATCCGCTGACCACGGCGCCACCGGTGACGTCGAGCGGGTCGACACGCTCGCGGTAGTCGGCGACGGTGAACGCCGCCGGCAGGTAACCGTTGTTGGGCACCAGCGGAAACCGGGGATCGATGATGTGGAAATGCGCATCAAAGACGGTCACCGGTCCGCCTTGATGAAGTCGGCGCACCGCTCACCGACCAGGATCGCCGGAGCGTTGGTGTTGGCCCGCGGGATGCGGGGGAACACCGACGCGTCGGCCACCCGCAGACCGATGACGCCACGCACTTTCAGGTTCTCGTCCAGGACGCTGCCAGCGTCGGTGCCCATCGCCGCCGAGCAGGCGGGGTGCCCGGTGGTGGCGACCGAACTACGCAGCCACGCCTCGATCTGGGCGTCGGTGACGGTGTCCGGGCCGGGGTGCAGTTCGGTGGTGATCACCGATGCGAACGGCTCAGTGGCGACGATCTCCCGGGTGCGTCGCACGATTCGGATGAACGCCTGCACGTCGTCCGGGTGGGCCAATGTGTTGAGCCGAATCTCCGGCGGCACATGTGGATCCGCGGACTGCGCCAGCACGGTGCCGCGGCTTTTCGGGGTCCAGTAGGACTGCAACACCGACGAGGCGCGGCGAAGCTCTTGCTCCATCGCGATCAGGTTGACATAGCTGGGGGAGTGGATCAGCTGGAAATCCGGGGCGGGCAGGTCGGGGTGGGACCGGACCTGCGCGATCGCCTCCATCGCATTGCTGGTGAGTTTCCCGGTACGGCGAAACAGCCACCGCAGCAACCACTGTGGCTTCCGAGCGTCCGAGAGTCCGACGAAGCCGGGGTGTACGTCCCAGCTCATCGCGGCGGCCGGATGATCGGTGAGGTTGGTTCCCACTTTGGGGCTTTCGACGACCGGCGTGATACCTACCGCGCTGAGGTGGTCGGCCGCGCCGATACCGGAGAGCTGCAGCAGCTGGGGCGTTCCATAGGCCCCGGCCGACAGGACGATCTCGCAGTCGGCGGAGACGGTATGCCGCTGGCCCTTGCGTTCATACTCCACGGCCACCGCGCGGCCGTCGCGGATCACCACCCGATGCACCAGCGCGCCGGTCACCACACTGAAATTCGAACGGCGCCGCGCCGCAGGCAGATACGCCCGAGCGGTGTTCCAGCGTTGCCCCTTCCAGACCGTCACCGGGGCAATGGAGGACCCGTCGAGATCAGGTCCGCCGATGTCCTCGTTGTCGCTGACACCGGCGGCGCGGGCGGCGTCCACCCATCGGACGGAGGTCACGTCGGGCTCTGCCAGCCGGGTGATTCGGACCGGGCCTGCGATCCCGTGCGCCGGGCCGCCCAGATAGTGCGACTCGATACGGCGGAACACCGGCTCGACGTCGGACCACCCCCAGCCGGGCAGGTCCCAACCGTCGTAGTCGAGTCGGGTGCCGCGGATCCACACCATCGCGTTCATCGAGCTGGTCCCGCCGAGCACGCGACCCCGGGGCTGCGGGATGACCCGGCCGTCGCACGCCGGTTCGGGTGCCGTGCGGTAGTCCCAGTCGGTCGCGCCACCCATCTGCGCGGCGAAGGCCAGCGGCGCCCGCACGGTCAGGCGCCGGTCCGAACCGCCGGCCTCCAGCAGCAGGACACGTGCGCTTCCTTCGGCCAGGCGCGCGGCGACCGCACAGCCCGCCGACCCGGCGCCGATGACGACGTAGTCGTATGCGGCCACTAGCCTTGCGCGCTGATCGCGTGTTCGGGGCAGTCCTGTACGGCCTTGGCGACGAGATCGTGGTACTGGTCCGGTATCTCGTCGAGCACCACCTCGGCGTAGCCGTCGGCGGTCCAGGCGAACACGTCCGGGCACGTCGACACGCAGTCGCCGTGCCCGGCGCAGCGGTCGGGATCCACCGAAGCCTTCATCGGTTCCCTATCCGTCAGATCTCGACACCTTCGTAGCTGGCGAGCATATCCGGATCGGGCAGTGCCATTTGGAGGTATACGTCGATGCGGGTGATCTTTCCGCTCTGGTCGAACTCGTAGACCGACACCGAGTTGACCGAGTTGCTGAATTCGCCGATTCTGCTGCGCTCTTCGAGCTCGAGGAACACCACGTTGCCGGCCTCGGTGACCCGCTTGAAATGCGACTCCCACTCTGACGACATCGCCCAGTTGGTGAGGAACGCGATGTACTCGCCCCAGTTCATCACCTCTTTGAAATTGCCCACCCGCACGAAGTTCTGCGTGTCGATCAGCTCGGCCAACGGGGCCCAGCTGTCGGTGCTGAAACCGGGCTGCTTGGCCTCGTCGACCAAGCGTTTCATCAGGGCGCTGTAGTCCAGCACGGTCTGCGACAGCGTCATCAGACGGTCAATCCCTCCTCGGCCAGCCGGCGATCCAAGGCGTCGGTGTATTCGTGGGTTCCGTGGAACGGCCCGTGCACACCGATCGCGACATCGAGGAAGTCGCTGTACTCGCTGTTGACGTGGGTCTCCCAGCGCACCACTTCGCCGTTGTTGTCAGTGTCGATGAAACTGTAAGAGTAGAAACCCATTACGGCGCCGGTGTCCTTGTTCGTGCCCTGCCATCGGGTCTTCATCACGAAGCCGTTGTCGGCGGGCCAGTGCTTGAAGTCGACGGGCTTCCAGTCCGGGAAGCGCAATGAGTAGACCTTGGCCTCCATGGTCGACGCGCGGGCGGATTCCTCCGGGAACTCGCTGAGTTTGAACGCCTCGTCACCGGTGAAGTACGGCGAGGCATACATGCAGTCCGGGTGGAATTTCCAGACGTCGACGAACTTTTCGCCGTCCTGCACACCCTGGCGCAGGTAGGCGTCACCGTAGGCCCGGGCCATCCGATTGTGTAGGGCGATGCGGTCTTCAAGGTTCACTGTGCGGCCTTTCCTGCCATCCATCGATCCAAGGTGTCGTGAAACTTTGCGACGACGATCTCCTCGTTCACCAGCATCAGGTGATCGAGGCTCTCGTTGCGCAGCCCTGCCTGCTGACGCTGCATCTGCTCGTAATCCTGTTGCAGCGCTTCGAAATACTTGTAACTGCCTGGCTCGTCGACCTCGGTCAGATCCACGGTGAACGCCTCAGCCATCTCCGGTGGCAGATACATGTAGCTCGCGACATGCCAGATGCACCGGTTGGGGTCCCCGTCGGGGTGCGGCCTCGCCAAGATCACATGGCACTCGCCGGCCCTGATGGTCATCATGAAGTTGGGGAACAGGAACCAGCCGTGGTTGTCGCTCATCTGGGCGTCGGTCAGGCCGCTGACATCCAAGCCCATCTCGGTGAGGTGCGCGCGGGTTGCCTCCTGCAGCAGCGTGCGCGCCGTGACACCGTCGGGGAAGTCGATGGAGCCGTCGTCGGCGGTGTACTCCTTGACGAGTTCTTGGAATCGGGGGATCACCGCGACCGTCCCGGGGAAGGTCTCGGGCAGCGACAGCGTGCCCTCGACCTGTTTTTCGGGGGTGGCGCCCACGACGTCGAAGGGGGCCATCGCGATGGTGTGGTTCTCGAAGAACTTGTAGCGCGTGGTCTCGGGCTGAATGTTGAGCACTGCCAACAGTTGTGGGTGAACCCCGTTGACGTGATAGCCCTCGTTGAAGGCGTCCATCACGACCTTCCAGTTGCAATCCAGCGCTTCCCGGACGTTCATCACCGTCGACATCAGTTCGAGGTGATACGGCTGCAGAGTCGCCATCGCCTCCGCACCGATCCACTCGGCCAGCGGTTGGGCGCCGGGATCGGGGTTGATGAAGATGAAGCCGCCGAAGGTGTCCACCGGAACTGTGATCAGTGAGTTGTCGGTCTTGTCGATGCCGCCGGCGTTCTGCTCCCGCAGCAGTCCCATGAGCCGGCCGTCGAGGTCGTACGACCACAGGTGGTATTGGCACAGAAAGCCCCGCTTGGCGTTGCCGGTGCGGCCCTGGCAGATGGCGTTGCCGCGATGCCGGCAGGCGTTGACGAAGCCGCGCAGTTGCTCGTCCTTGCCCCGCACGATGAGGAAGGACTGGTCGTAGATCTTGTATTCGATCCAGTCGCCGACTTTGGGAAGGTCGTCCTCCCGGCCGGCGATCTGCCAGGTCTTCATCCAGATCGCCGCACGCTCGCGTTCGGCGTACTCCCGCGATCGGTAGCGGTCCGCGGAGACCTGAGACGCGAAGCTGCCCGCCAGGTCGTCGAGTCCCGGTGCGTGGTCGACCCATTCGCCGGGCAGGGCTGTAGACGTCATTGATGAACCCTTCTCTTGGTCTGCTGGCCATAGTAATCAATCGTTTGATTGATTACTAGAGAAGGCTCGCGCGATTTCCGGGGTACGGCCCCGATTAGCGCGCCGGATTCCGCCAATAGCGCGGGGCGGCCACACCCGCCGAGCGCAGTTCCAGGGTGGCCAGGCCGCGGATCGCATACGGGTCCTCACGCCGCCAGGCGCCGACCGGGTCGAAGGTGACTTCGGTGAGCTTGCGCAGCGGCCGGTTGGCCAGGGCGCGCAGCGCCAGCAGCTGCTCACCGGCGGGGGTGCGGGCCAGCGCGATGACCGTCCACTTGCGTCGGAAGAACCGGATCCGCAGGAACAGCCACGGCATACCGACCGCCAGGATCGGCGGCGCCGCCACCGCGAACGCCAGCACCACCGCCAGCCAACTGGCGGTGGTGTCCAGGTTGTGGCCCGCGCCCGCGACATCGAGCGCGGCCTCGCTGGCGGCCCGCAGCGGCTTGGCGACGGTGTCGCCGACCAACGGGATCTTGTGCGCGCTGTCACCGGCGGAATGCAGATTGTCCGAGATCCCGGTGGCGCCGTCTTTGACCTGACGGCCGACGTCGGCGATCGTCGTGACCGCGGTGTGCACCGCCAGGCCGACCACGACCCACACGGTGATCCACGAGGCGACCAGCAGGTCGCTGACCAACTGCGCCAGCAGCCGGCCCGGGGTGGTGGCGTAGGGCAGGAAGCGCGATCTCATGGCTCGATCCCAGCACAGTCGCGCCCACTCAGCGGCCGATAGGCTGACGCGATGTCCCGCCCCGCTCTGAGCGACTATCAGCACCTGGCCAGCGGCAAGGTCCGCGAGATCTATCGCATCGACAACGAACACCTGTTGTTCGTCGCCAGCGACCGGATCTCGGCCTACGACCACATCCTGGACAGCCTGATTCCCGACAAGGGCCGCATCCTCACCGCGATGAGCGTGTTCTTCTTCGACTTCATTGACGCGCCCAACCATCTGGCCGGGCCGCCCGACGACCCGCGGATCCCCGCCGACGTGCTGGGTCGCGCGCTCGTGGTGCGGCAGCTGGAGATGGTGCCGATCGAATGCGTTGCCCGCGGCTACCTGACCGGGTCGGGCCTGCTGGACTACCAGCGCGACGGCACGGTGTGCGGCATCGCATTGCCGTCGGGCCTGGTCGAGGCGAGCAGATTCGACGAGCCGCTGTTCACCCCGGCGACCAAGGCCGAACTCGGCGAGCACGACGAGAACATCTCGTTCGACCGGGCCATCGAGATGGTTGGCCCGGGGCTCGCCAACCAGCTTCGCGAGCGCACGCTGCAGATCTACCTGCAGGCAGCCGACCACGCGCTGACGAAGGGCATCATCATCGCCGACACCAAGTTCGAGTTCGGTGTGGACGCCGACGGCCGGGTGGTTCTGGCCGACGAGGTCTTCACCCCGGACTCGTCGCGGTATTGGCCGGCCGACACCTACCAAGCCGGTGTGGTGCAGCCCAGCTTCGACAAACAGTTCGTCCGCAACTGGCTCACCGGGCCCGAATCAGGTTGGGACCGCTACGGTTCGGCGCCGCCACCGCCTCTGCCGGACGAGATCGTCGAGGCCACCCGCACCCGTTACATTGAGGCATACGAACGCATTTCGGGACTGTCGTTCGACGACTGGATCGGAGCAGGCGCATGAACCCACCCATCGCGAAGCGGGTCGACACCCAGCGGGTTTTCCACGACGACGTGTTCGTCGACCCCTACGAATGGATGCGCGAGAAGACCGATCCGGAGGTCATCGGCCACCTCGAAGCGGAGAACGCCTACGCAGACGAGGCCACAGCTCATCTGGAACCGCTGCGGCAGAAGATCTTCGACGAGATCAAGGCGCGGACCAAGGAAACCGACATGTCGATTCCGACGCGTCGCGGTGACTGGTGGTACTACGGCCGCAGCTTCGAAGGCAAGCAGTACGGGGCGCACTGCCGCTGTCCGGTCGCCGGTCCCGACGACTGGGATCCGCCGGTGTTCGACGAGGACACCGCCGTCCCCGGCGAGCAGGTGCTGCTCGACGAGAACGCCGAAGCAGACGGGCACGAGTTCTTCTCGCTCGGCGCCAGCAGCGTGAGCCTCGACGGTCACCTGCTGGCCTATTCGGTCGACACTGTCGGCGACGAGCGATACACGCTGCGGTTCAAAGACTTACGCACAGGTGAGCTGTACTCCGACGAGATCGCAGGGATCTCGTCCGGGGTGACCTGGGCGGCCGACAACGGATGCGTGTACTACACCACCGTCGACGAGGCGTGGCGGCCCGACACCGTGTGGCGGCACCGGCTCGGCTCGGGCGAGCCCGACGAGCAGGTGTTCCACGAACCGGACGAACGGTTCTGGGTCGGCATGGGTCGCACCCGCAGCAACAAGTACGTGATCATCGCGGCCGGCTCGGCGATCACCTCGCAGGTGTGGGTGGGTGAGGCCGCCGACCCGAACGCGGAGTTCACCTCGGTGCTGCCGCGCCGCGACGGCATCGAGTACTCGGTGGAGCATGCGGTGATCGGCGGCGAGGACCGCTTCCTGATCCTGCACAACGACGGCGCGGTCAACTTCACCCTGGTGGAGGCACCGGTCGGCGACCCCACCGACCAGCGCACCCTGATCGCCGCCCGCGACGACGTCCGCCTGGACGGGGTCGACGCCTTCTCCGACCACCTGGTGGTCAGCTACCGGCGGGAGGCGTTGCCGCGGATTCAGTTGTGGCCCATCGGCGCCGACGGCTACGGAGCGCCGGAGGAGATCGCGTTCGACTCCGAGCTGGCCTCGGCGGGTCTGGCCGGTAACCCCAACTGGTCGACAGCCAAATTGCGGGTGGGCACCACCTCGTTCGTCACTCCGCTGCGCATCTACGATCTCGATCTCGCCACCGGTGAGCGCATCTTGCTGCGTGAGCAGCCGGTGCTTGGCGGTTACCGCAGCGAGGACTACGTCGAGCGCCGCGACTGGGCGGTCGCCGAGGACGGCACCAGGGTCCCGATCTCGATCGTCCATAAAGCGGGCATCGAATTCCCAGCTCCCACAGTGTTGTACGGATACGGCGCCTACGAATCCTCGGAGGATCCGCGATTCTCGGTGGCTCGGCTCTCGCTGCTCGACCGGGGGATGGTCTTCGCGGTCGCGCACATTCGTGGCGGCGGTGAGATGGGACGGCTCTGGTACGAGAACGGCAAGCTGCTCCAGAAGCGCAACACGTTCACCGACTTCATCGCGGTCGCAAAGCATCTGGTCGACACCGGGCTGACCCGGCCGCAGAATCTGGTGGCGCTCGGCGGCAGCGCCGGCGGTCTGCTGATGGGTGCGGTGGCGAACCTGGCGCCGCACCTGTTCGCCGGCATCCTCGCGCAGGTACCGTTCGTGGACCCGCTCACCTCGATCCTCGACCCGTCGCTGCCACTGACGGTCACCGAATGGGACGAGTGGGGAAACCCGTTGGAGAACAAGGACGTCTACTTCTATATGAAGTCCTACTCGCCGTACGAGAACGTCGAAGCCAAGGAATACCCGGCGATCCTGGCGATGACATCGCTCAACGACACCCGCGTTCTCTACGTGGAGCCCGCGAAGTGGGTTGCCGCGCTTCGGCACACCAAGACCGATGAGCATCCGGTGCTGCTGAAGACACAGATGGCCGCGGGCCATGGTGGCATCAGCGGCCGCTACGAGCGGTGGAAGGAAGCGGCGTTCCAGTACTCCTGGCTGCTGGCCACCGCCGGCGCCGAACAGCACGGGGTAACGTCACCGGCATGAGTCTGACCGACATCCCGCTCACCACCCTCGACGGCGAAGCCACCTCGCTGGCCGACTACGCCGACCGGGCGATCCTGCTGGTCAACGTCGCGTCCAAATGCGGCCTCACCCCGCAGTACGGGGCGCTGGAAAAGCTGGCCCGTGACTACGGTGATCGCGGCCTGACCGTGATCGGGGTGCCCTGCAACCAGTTCATGGGTCAGGAGCCGGGGACCGCGGAAGAGATCCAGACGTTCTGCTCCACCACCTACGGGGTGACGTTCCCGCTGTTGGCCAAGACCGACGTCAACGGCGATGACCGTCACCCGCTGTACGCCGAGCTCACCTCCGTCGCCGACGGGGACGGCAAGGCTGGCGACATTCAATGGAACTTCGAGAAGTTCGTGATCGCGCCGGGCGGGACGGTGGTCAACCGGTTCCGGCCGCAGACCGAGCCCGATGCCCCCGAGGTGATCTCCGCGATCGAGGCGGTCCTGCCGGGCTGACCCCAATGGTTGCCTGACCTCAAGGTGGCAGACACCGTCTGGACACCTGGAATTGCCAGACTGCGGGTGTGGCTGGACAACTCATCGTGTCGGTGTCCGGGATCAGCGACCGGACGCTCGGCGATGTCGACGAGTTCTGCGCCGCGCTCGACAGTCGCGCGGTTCCGCTGTCGCTGCTCGTCGCCCCCCGGCTGAAGGACGGGTACCGCCTGGAATCCGACGCCCGCACCATCGGCTGGCTGACGCACCGGCGATCCGGCGGTGATGCGGTGGTGCTGCACGGCTTCGACGCCGCCGCCACCAAGAAGCGTCGCGGCGAGTTCGGTGCGCTGCCCGCGCACGAGGCGAACCTGCGGCTGATGGGCGCCGATCGGGTCCTCGAACACGTCGGTCTGCGGAGCAGGCTGTTCGCCGCCCCGGGCTGGACGGTCTCCGCCGGAACGGCACTGGCGTTGCCGCGCAACGGCTTCCGGCTACTCGTCGATCTGCACGGCATCACCGACCTGGTCACCGGCACGACGACGCGCTCCCGGGTGGTCGGAATCGGCGAAGGGTTCGTCACCGAACCGTGGTGGTGCCGCACGCTGGTGCTCTCGGCCGAACGCACCGCGCGGCGTGGCGGGATCGTCCGATTGGCCGTCACCGCAAAGCAATTGCGCAAGGTCGGGCCCCGTCAGGCCATGCTCGACGCGATCGATCTGGCCCTGCTGCACGGCTGCACGCCGACGGTGTACCGCTGGGACCCGCAGGTCCCCGCGACGTCCGCCGCCTGACTAGCTGCGTGAGCTGGACCCGCTCGCCGTCGTCGCCATGCCGCCGTCGACCGGGATGATCGCCCCGTTCACATAGGACCCGGCCCGGCTGGCCAGGAACACCGCGATACCGGCCATGTCGTCGTCGCGGCCGATCCGCCCCAGCGGCGACGAGGCCGCGATCGAATCGCCGAACGCATCCAGCGTGGCGGCCATCATCTTCGACTGGAACGGCCCCGGTGCCACCGCGTTCACCGTGATGTGTTGGGGGCCAAGTTCTTTGGCAAGTACGCGAGTCAACTGGTGCACGGCCGCCTTGCTGGCTGAGTACGAGTAGGTGTTCATCACCGGCACCTGGATCCCGTCGATGCTGCCGATGTTGATCACCCGCGCGGGATCGTCGGCGGTCGCGGCATTGCGCAACGCGCCGACCAGTTCCTGCACCAGCCAGAACGGCGACTTCACATTGAGGTCGAGCACCTTGTCCCAGGCCGAGGTCGGAAACGATTCCAGCGGTTCGCCCCACGTCGCCCCGGCATTGTTGACCAGGATGTCGAGCTTGTCGGTGCCGGCCAGGACCTCGGCGGCCAGCCGCTTGCATTCGTCCTGACGGGACAGGTCGGCCGGGATGGCGCGGATCGTGCCGAACTGTGACAGCTCGGCGACGACCTGATCGCACTTGTCGGCCTTGCGCGAACTGATGATCACCTCGGCGCCGGCCTGCAGCAGGCCGCGGGAGATCATCACCCCGATGCCGCTGCTGCCGCCGGTGACCAGCGCGGTCTTGCCGGACAGTCCGAACAGTCTGGTCAGGTCAGCTGTGCTCATGAATATCTCCCTGTGTGTCTAATCCGGCGGCTGGTCGAGTAGGTTCTTGCGCTGCGCGTCCTGTTGTGCGCGAAGCGCTTTGATGTCATAGCGGGGGTCACCGTCCAGGTCGAAGACGGCACGGCTCGAGCTGGCGTCCCATCGCACCCCCACGGTGTCGCCCACCGCGGGTTTCAATCCGCCGACGGTGAACGTCTCGGTGATCTCGAGGCGGACCGGGTCGGCACCCGGAGGGTGGACGTCGACGACGAATTGGTACTTGCGGTAGTCGTTGGTCGCGATCTTGGCGGCCTGTTGCGCGTGCACGACGGTCCCCTGACAGCGTTGTCCATGTCGACGCACCCGCCAGTTGTCGAACATCAGTTGATCAATTCGCCTGTCCGCCTTGTGCGCTCAGAACCGGAACGAACTCTCTTCCGGCAGCACCCGGAAATCCGTGTCGGTCATCTCGGTGAGCCGACCGTAGTAGATGCCGCGCGCCTCCGGGGCCACCACCCCCTGATGGATCGGGACGGCGTGCTCCGGCGCGACCGCCCGCAGATAGTCCACCGCCTCGGAGATCTTCATCCAGGGCGCGGCCGCCGGGGTGGCCAGCACATCCACCGGCTCACCGGGGAGGAACAGCGCGTCACCCGGGTGCATGAGCCGGGCCGGGTGCTCGGCGTCGCCGACCAGATACGAGATGTTGTCGATGACCGGAATCTCCGGATGGATGACGGCGTGGCGCCCGCCCACCCCGCGGATGGTCAATCCGGCCACGTTCAGCTCGTCGCCGACCTGCACGGCGCGCCAGGGTTCGCCGAGCTCGGCCGCGGTGGCCGGATCGGCGTAGAGGACCGCGTTCGGGTTGGCCTCCACCAGCGCGGGCAGCCGTTCGCGGTCGGCGTGGTCGGGATGCTGGTGGGTGATCAGGATCGCCGACAGACCGGTCACGCCCTCGAAGCCGTGCGAGAAATTACCCGGATCGAACAGCAGGGTGGCGCCGTCGAACTCGGCGAGAAGACATGAATGCCCGAAATGCGTCAGCTCCATGCTTACGATTGTGCGCGCACTGGAAGGCGTCGAATACATGCGGTTGGTCATCGCGGTGATGCTGGTGGCCTGCGGGCTCGCCATCCCGCCGCACGCTGCCGCCGATCCCGACACCTGCCCGCCCAACTGCGACCGCATTCCGGACGCGGCGTGGATAGCCCCCTGGGCGATACCGCTCAACGCCCGCTACACCTGGCCCCGGCTGGCCGGGGTGGCCGTCACCGCCGTCGCACCCCGGTTCCGGTTCGAGGAGCTGTGCGGCACCCCGCCGGTGGGCCAGGATCCACGCGCCTACGTCGTCGCCGAACGCGCCACCGTCGTCAACCCCGAGGGCCAGTGGCAGCTGCAGGCACAGGTGATGCACTGGCGAGGAGAGACCTGGCGGGGCGGCCAGCTGGCGCAGGACGTGTTCCACGCCGCGGTGGCCGCGCTCCGGTCCTGCCAGCGCACCAACCCGACGGCGTCGCCGTCGCTGACCGTCAACGAACCCGACCGGATGGCCGCGGTGATCAGCGGTCCGGTGATCCTGCGCCAGTACGTGGTGGCCGATCCGGCCAACAGCACGGTGACCGAGCTGGCGATGTGGTCAACCGCACCGCCGCAGACCGCATGGCCGATGGCCAGCGACGACAACCTGCTCGACGCCCTCGGCGCGCCGCTGTGCACCGCCTACATCGGGTCCTGCTGATGAGCCGCCGGTAGAGTTACACCGCAACATTCGCCGACGTCAGCAGGAGCGCCTGTGGCCCGAGTAGTGGTCAACGTGATGCCCAAAGCCGAGATCCTCGACCCGCAAGGTCAGGCGATCGTCGGTGCACTGGGCCGTCTGGGACACACCGGCATCTCGGATGTCCGGCAGGGCAAGCGATTCGAGCTCGAGGTCGACGATTCGATCAGCGACTCGGCGCTCGCGGAGATCGCCGAATCGCTTCTGGCGAACACGGTCATCGAGGACTGGTCGGTCACCCGGGAACAAGGGTGAGCGCCCGGATCGGGGTCATCACCTTCCCCGGCACGCTCGACGACGTCGACGCCGCCCGCGCGGTACGGCTCGCCGGCGCCGAAGCGGTCAACCTCTGGCACGGCGACGCCGACCTCAAGGGCGTCGACGCCGTGGTGGTGCCGGGCGGCTTCTCCTACGGCGACTACCTGCGCTGCGGCGCGATCGCGAAGTTCGCGCCGGTGATGGGCGAGGTGATCACCGCCGCCAAGGCCGGTATGCCGGTGCTCGGCATCTGCAACGGCTTCCAGGTGCTCTGCGAGGCCGGACTGCTGCCCGGCGCGCTGACCCGCAACGCCGGGCTGCACTTCATCTGCCGCGACGTCTGGTTGCGGGTGGATTCGATCACCAGTGCATGGACGTCGCGGTACGAGTCCGGCGCCGAACTGCTGGTGCCGCTGAAGTCCGGCGAGGGCCGCTACGTGGCCAGCGAGGCCGTGCTCGACGAGCTCGAAGGCGAAGGCCGGGTGGTGTTCCGCTACGCCGAGAACCTCAACGGCTCGATGCGCGACATCGCCGGGATCAGCTCCGCCAACGGCCGGGTGGTCGGGCTGATGCCGCACCCCGAACACGCCACCGAAGCGCTGACCGGCCCGTCCGACGACGGGCTCGGCATCTTCTACTCCGCGCTGGACGCGGTACTCGCCGCCAGCTAGGCGGTCAGCGCGACCGACGCCTCGGCGGTGTAGCACAGGAACGTCAGCGTCTCCTCCAGATACAGCTGCACCGTCTCCGCGTCATGGCTCAGGTAGCCGATCGCGACGTCGGTGCCCAGCTGCAGGTCGAAGTCGCCGCCGCGGGTGCTCAGCAGGAACGCGCCGTCGATCGCGGGCGCCCAGATGATCTCGCCGTCCACCAGCCGGTTGAGGTGCTCGCGGATCGGATAGCCGTGCTCGGTGGTCTCGCTGACCTTGGTGTACGCGTCGGCGGACAGCAGCACCGAGTAGGGACCGTCCACGCCGGCCAGCCGCAGCTCCGACAGGGCCTGGGCGAAGACATCGGGGTACTCGCGGGCGTCCTCCGGCAGGGCCAGCGCCGGGTTGGAGCTGCACATCCGGATGCCGTCGATCGACGCCTCCTTGTACCCCTCGAAGATCGCGCGGTCCTCGATGAACGCCAGCTTCTTGGCGGCGGCCTTGACCGGATCCCAGTCCGAGTCCTGCGCGCCGCGCTCGACGTCATCGATTGCGGTGCGCGACACCGTGAACGGCACCCGCAGCCGAACCAGCGGCTTGGATTCCCGGAGGTGCGCCAGCACGCCGTCGGCCGGCGCCGCCACGTCGCGCAGATGACCGGTGCTCACCCCGGCCGTCACCGGACCGCCCGGCTCGCTGACGTCGACGACGCGACGGCCGGCGATATGCCGCTTGAACGTCCGGCTGGCCTCCAATTCGATTTCGCTCCAAGCCGATTCGGTGATCGGAGCGAGCTCGCGGTAGAGGTTGTTCATCAGGACTGTCCTTTCAGGCTGCCGATCGCCAATGAGCCGTCGGAAGTGGGGGCGGATGCCGGGGGAGCTGCGTCGACGTCGCCGAAGCCCGGCATCGGCGGCGGATCGTTGAGAAAATCGGTGATGGGTGTGAAGAACAGGGTGCCGGTGACGGCGGTGGAGAAGTCGAGAATCCGGTCGGTGTTCCCGGGCGGGTCGCCGATGAACATGTTCTCCAACATCTTCTCGGTGACGGCCGGGGAGCGCGAGTAGCCGATGTAATACGTGCCGAACTCGCCTTTGCTGATCTCCCCGAACGGCATGTTGTGCCGAAGGATCTTGAGTTCGTTGCCGTCGGCGTCCTCGATCACGTTGAGCGCGATGTGGGAGTTGGCCGGCTTCACGTCGTCGGCCATCTCGATGTCCTCGAGTTTGGAACGGCCGATGACGCGTTCCTGTTCGGTCACCGACAGCGACTCCCACGACGTCATATCGTGCAGATACTTCTGCACGTGCACGTAACAACCGCCGGCGAAATCCGGGTCCTCATCCCCGATTTGGCTGGCGCTCACCGCAATTGGCCCATCCGGGTTCTCGGTTCCGTCGACGAAGCCGAGCAGGTCGCGGTTGTCGAAGAACTTGAAGCCGTGCACCTCGTCGACGATCGTGATCGCCCCCGCCATCGCCTTGGCGACCCGGCCGGCCAGCTCGAAGCACACGTCGAGCACCTCGGCCCGGATGTGGAACAACAGGTCCCCCGGCGTGGACGGGGCGTGGTGGCGGGCGCCGTGCAGATCGACGAACGGGTGCAGATCCTTCGGGCGCGGTCCGGAGAACAGGCGATCCCACGCCTGCGATCCGATCGACGTCACCATCGAGAGATGCTTGGACGGGTCGCGAAAGCCGATCGCCCGGACCAGCCCGGCGAGGTCGGGCAGCGCGTCGTGCACGGCGGCCTCGCCGCCGTCGTCGATCGTGGCCACCAAGAAGATGGCGGCAGGTGTCAGGGGAGCCAGTACCGGTTGCGGTAGCGGGGTGGGCACCGTCTGACCCTAACGAAAATGACGTCGGCGATGATGGTGATCATGTCCACAGCTGCCAGCGCGCGGGGATTGTGCGAATTCATCGACGCGTCGCCGTCGCCGTTCCACGTCTGCGAGACGGCGGCGCAGCGGCTACGCGACGCGGGCTACACCGAACTGGCCGAGACCGATCGATGGCCCGACCGGGGCGGCCGGTTCTTCACCGTGCGAGCCGGCTCTCTGGTCGCCTGGGAGAGCACGGACCCCGGCCTGCCGTTCCGCATCATCGGCGGCCACACCGACAGCCCGAACCTGCGCGTCAAACAGCATCCGGACCGGGTGGTGGCCGGCTGGCAGGTGGTGGCCCTCGAGCCGTACGGCGGAGCGTGGCTCAACTCATGGCTGGACCGCGACCTCGGGATCAGCGGCCGGCTCTCGGTACGCGACCGCAGCGCCGACAGCGGGGTGTCGCACCGGCTGGTGCGGATCGACGCCCCGATCCTGCGGGTGCCGCAGCTGGCCATCCACCTCGCCGAAGACCGCGCGGCGGTGAAGCTCGATCCGCAACGCCATGTGAACGCGGTGTGGGGGCTGGGGGACACCCCGCGGTCGTTCCTGGCCTACGTCGCCGAGCAGGCCGGCGTGAACCCGGCCGACCTGTTGTCGGCCGACCTGATGACCCACGACCTGACCCCGTCGGCGCTGATCGGTGTGGCCGGCGAGTTCGTCAGCGCACCCAGGCTGGACAACCAGGGCACCTGCTATGCCGGGCTGGAAGCGTTCCTGGCCGCCGAGCCACGCGGTTACCTGCCGGTGCTGGCACTGTTCGACCACGAAGAGGTCGGCTCGACGTCGGATCACGGCGCCCAGTCGGATTTGCTGCTGACCACGCTGGAGCGCATCGTGCTGGCCGCCGGTGGTGACCGCGAGGATTTCCTGCGCCGGCTCACCGCGTCGATGGTCGCCTCCGGCGACATGGCGCACGCGACCCATCCCAACTATCCCGACCGCCACGAACCCGGGCACCTGATCGCCGTCGACGGCGGTCCGGTGCTCAAGGTGCAGCCGAACCTGCGCTACGCCACCGACGGCCGGACCGCGGCCGCGTTCGAACTGGCCTGCCGGCAGGCGGGCGTGCCGCTGCAGCGCTACGAACACCGTGCCGACCTGCCGTGCGGCTCCACGATCGGGCCCATGACGTCGGCGCGCACCGGCATCCCCACCGTCGATGTCGGGGCGGCCCAGCTGGCCATGCACTCGGCCCGCGAACTGATGGGTGCGGCTGACATCATCGCGTATGCCGCTGCGCTGCAGGCATTTCTGGCGCCGCAGTAGCGGCGCTCAGCCGGGCAGCTCGGCCGGGTCGTAGCGGATGACGTTCTCCACGACGATGCCGTCGCGGGTGCGCACGCGGTCGATTCCGCGGATGCGAAACGGCCCGCGTGGGCCCGTCCCGGTCCCGACGTAATGCAGGAACACCAGCTCTTCGTTCGCCGAGTCGCCGGGAACCGTTGCGCTGTCGACCAATTCGAGTCGCAGGTCGGGGTAGGCCGTCAGTAGATCGGCGATCTTCTGCGCATAGCCGTCGAGGCCCCGAACCGGTTCGTGCTGTCCGGGCCAGTACCCGACGATGTCGTCGGCGAGGATGTCCTGGCCCTGCCCCAACTCGGGCGCGGCCCAGAACGCGGCCCACATCTGCGCGCTGAACTTCCGGGTGGTCTGGATATCGGTCATGGTCGGCCTCCTGGATCGGGGCGCTCCGTGTCGAGCGCGTCACCGCCAGCGTGTCGCCGTCGGTGCGGCCGCTCAATTACCCGCGAGGTCATGCGGGCATCACCCCGGCGCGCGCGGGCCGGGTGTCTGCGGAAAGATGCGTTGCTGTGGTGCAGTCGCTGATCGCGCTCTCGGTGGTGCTGGCGGTCTGGGCGCTACTGGCCCGCCCGATGCAGCGGGGCCGGATCACCGCGCCGATCCTGCTCGTCGTCGTCGGCGCGGGCATCGAGTACGGCACCTACCACGCGGTCGCCGACACGCTGAACTCCCAGGTCGCCCAGCATCTGGCGGAGCTGATCCTGGCGGTGCTGGTGTTCGTCGACGCCACCGACGTGCGCGGCGGGCTGTTGGGCCGCGACCCGAAGTCAGCCTTGCGGTTGTTGGGTGTCGCGCTTCCGCTCAGCATCGGGCTGGCCTTCGTCCTGGGCTGGTTGCTGCTGCCTGGGGTCACCTGGCCGGTGCTTCTTGTGCTGGCCTGCATCGTGGTGCCGACCGATTTCGCGCCCGCGTCCAGGATCCTGCGCGACGCACGCATTCCCGAGCGGGTGCGCGACCTGCTCAATGTCGAGGCGGGCTACAAAGACGGAATCATCGCGCCGGTGCTGGTCTTCGCGCTGGCATTGGCGTCGGGTCCCGACGACGAAGAGCCGCCGATGGACGCGCTCGCCGAGGCGCTTCCCGAGATCGGCATCGCCCTGCTCGTCGGCCCGGCCATCGGGTGGCTACTCGGCAGGCTGGCCAACGCCGCAGACGGCCGCAACCTGATGACCGAGCAGTCCAAGCGGATCATCTACGTGGCCGCGCCGCTGCTGTCGTACTCGCTGAGTGTGGGGCTGGGCGGCAACGGGTTCGTGTCGGCGTTCCTGTGCGGGATGGCGCTGAACTATGTGCGCAAGGTCCGGCGGGCTGGGGGTACCGCCCCGCCGAAGGCTAGGGGAGAGCGGAGCGACCCGGGGATTCGGCTGAGGACAAGCACCGGGAACTCGAACTCATCGACGACGTAGCCGTGCTGCTCACCGCGTTCATGTGGTTCGTGGTGGCCGGCATCGGCGTGATCGCGCTGATGTCGGGCGGTGTCACGTGGGGCATCGTCGGCTACACGGTCGTCGCCGTGACCGTCGTGCGGCTCATCCCGGTGATGTTCGCGCTGCTCGGGTCGCGGATGGACTGGCGCGAACGGCTGCTGGTCGGCTGGCTGGGACCCCGGGGAACCACCTCGATCGTCTTCGGTCTGCTGGCGTTCAACGTGCTCGAAGGCGGCATCGAGAAGCAAGTGCTGTTGATCATGGTGCTGGTGGTGTTGAGCAGTGTGGTGGTCCACGGCCTGTCCGCCGGGGGCGTCGCGCACGCCTTCGCCCGCTCCCAGGCGCGACGACACGGCGCCGCGCAGCTGCGCCACTAGACTGTTTGGCGTGACATCTGGGCTCTCTGGAGCAGTCGACACCGTCGACCACGCGTCAACCACCCCCGAGCACCCGCAGCCGTATCGCGAACTCGGCCTCAAAGACGACGAATATCAGCGGATCCGGGACATCCTCGGCCGCAGGCCCACCGACGCCGAGCTCGCCATGTACTCGGTGATGTGGAGCGAACACTGCTCGTACAAGTCCTCCAAGGTGCACCTGCGCTACTTCGGTGAAACCACCACGGAGGCCATGCGGCAGTCGATGCTGGCCGGTATCGGCGAGAACGCCGGCGTGGTGGACATCGGCGACGGCTGGGCGGTGACGTTCAAGGTCGAGTCGCACAACCACCCGTCCTACGTCGAGCCGTACCAGGGCGCGGCCACCGGTGTCGGCGGCATCGTGCGCGACATCATGGCCATGGGTGCGCGCCCGGTGGCGGTCATGGACCAGCTTCGCTTCGGTGCGGCCGACGCCCCCGACACCCGCCGGGTGCTCGACGGCGTGGTCCGCGGCGTCGGCGGCTACGGCAACTCCCTCGGACTGCCGAACATCGGCGGCGAGACGGTGTTCGACGCCTCCTACGCCGGCAACCCTCTGGTCAACGCGCTGTGCGTGGGCGTGCTGCGCAAGGAGGATCTGCACCTGGCGTTCGCCTCCGGTACCGGCAACAAGATCATCCTGTTCGGCGCGCGCACCGGCCTCGACGGCATCGGCGGGGTGTCGGTGCTGGCGTCGGACACTTTCTCCGGCGACGAGTCCGGCGCGGGCCGCAAGAAGCTGCCGAGCGTTCAGGTGGGTGACCCCTTCACCGAGAAGGTGCTCATCGAATGCTGCCTGGAGCTGTACGCCGCCGGTCTGGTGGTCGGGATCCAGGACCTCGGCGGCGCCGGATTGTCCTGTGCGACATCCGAACTTGCGTCCGCCGGTGATGGCGGAATGCGCATCGAGCTGGACCGCGTGCCGTTGCGGGCCAAGGACATGACCCCGGCCGAGGTGCTGTCCAGCGAGTCGCAGGAACGCATGTGCGCGGTGGTCACACCGGAGAACGTCGATGCGTTCCTGGCCGTGTGCCGCAAATGGGATGTGCTGGCCACCGTCATCGGTGAGGTCACCGACGGCGACCGCCTGCAGATCACCTGGAACGGCGAGACCGTCGTCGACGTGCCGCCGCGGACAGTGGCCCACGAGGGCCCGGTCTACGAGCGGCCGGTGCAACGGCCCGACAGCCAGGACGCACTGATCGCGGACACGTCGGCCACATTGCCCAGGCCGCAGACCGGTGACGAGCTGCGCGCGACTGTGCTTGCGCTGGTTGGCAGTCCGCATCTGTGCAGCCGCGCGTTCATCACCGAGCAGTACGACCGCTACGTGCGCGGTAACACCGTGCTGGCCGAACATGCCGACGGCGGCGTGCTGCGCATCGACGAAACCACCGGCCGCGGCATCGCGCTGTCCACCGACGCGTCGGGGCGTTACACGCAGCTCGATCCGTACACCGGCGCACAGCTGGCGCTGGCCGAGGCCTACCGCAATGTCGCCGTCACCGGTGCGACGCCGATCGCCGTCACCAACTGCCTCAACTTCGGTTCACCCGAAGACCCCGGGGTGATGTGGCAGTTCTCGCAGGCCGTCCGCGGATTGGCGGACGGCTGTGCAGCCCTTGGCATTCCGGTCACCGGCGGCAACGTCAGCTTCTACAACCAGACCGGGGCGACGCCCATCCTGCCGACCCCGGTGGTAGGTGTGCTTGGCGTGCTCGACGATGTGACGCGCCGGCTGCCCACCGGGCTCGGCAACGAGCCGGGGAGACTCTGCTTCTGCTGGGCGACACCCGCGACGAGTTCGACGGCTCGATCTGGGCTCAGGTCACCGCCGACCACCTCGGCGGTGTGCCGCCGCAGGTCGACCTGGACCGGGAGAAGCTGCTCGCCGAGGTGCTGGCAGCCGCGTCCCGCGACGGCCTGGCATCGGCAGCCCACGACCTGAGCGAAGGCGGCCTCATCCAGGCGGTCATCGAAGCGGCGCTGGCCGGTGAAACCGGTTGCCGCATCGTGATTCCCGAAGGTTCCGAAGAAGGCACCGACCCGTTCACGTTCCTCTTCTCGGAGTCCGCGGGGCGTGCCCTGGTCGCCGTGCCGCGCACCGAGGAGAGCCGCTTCGTGTCGATGTGCGAAGCCCGCGGTCTGCCGGTCACCCGGATCGGGGTGTCGGACCCCGGCTCGGATTCCGTTGACGTACAAGGCTTGTTCACCGTGACGCTGGCGGAACTGCGCGCCACCTCCGAGAAAGTGCTGCCCGGGCTGTTCGGATGACCAGTGCGGTCGACGACGTCACCGGTGCGGCGCAGTCGCCGCCCGGGGCACAGCGTCGCCGCGAGTCGCTGATCGAATGGGCCTGGAGCCTGGTCCGGCTGGACTTCGTCGGGGTGGCGGTCGGTGCGCTGTTCTTCTGTCTGTCCCTGACGCCGTCGCTGGTGCCGCGCGACTGGGTGCTGGCCGGTGTGATCGGCGGGATCAACGCCGCCATCGGGTATGGCATTGGGGTGCTGGCAGGCAAGGCCGTTCGCCGGCTCTTCCTCGGCCACCAGCCGTGGTGGCCGCCGAGCGCGCGGGTTGCCTTCCGCCTCAAGGCCGCGACCGTGGTGCTGTCGATCGGTGCCAGCGTGCTGATGCTCGTGCCTGCCGCCGCCTGGCAGCGCGAGATCGCGGCCGTCATGGGTATCGAAGGTCCGTCCACGCTGATCTACCTGCGCACACTGGCGGTCGCGCTGATTGCCGGTGGTCTGTTCGTCGGTGCCGCGCGGGTGATCAAGGACGCCATCAAGTTTTTGGCGCGGTTGATGATCCGGCGCTGGCACATCAACGACGAGGTCGCGATGTTCATCGGCACCGCGATCGTCGTGGTGCTGATCATCACCCTGGTCAACGGTGTGCTCTACCGCGGTTTCATCGCCGGTGCCAGTGCGGTGTTCCAGCCGCAGAACGACACCACCCGCCCGGGCGTCGAAGAACCTGTCCAGCCCGAAAGGTCAGGCAGTTCAGCATCATTCGCCGGGTGGGACACCCTTGGATTCCAGGGTCGCAACTTCGTCGGCACCGGGCCGGATGCCGCCGAGCTCACCGAGCTCAACGGGCGGCCTGCCAAGGAACCGATCCGGATCTACGCCGGGCTGGAAACGGCGGACAGCAACGAGGGTCGGGTGGCCGTCCTGCTCTCGGAGTTGCAGCGCACCAAGGCTTTTGAACGCAAAATTCTGGTCATCATCCCCACCACCGGCACCGGCTGGGTCGACCCGGTGGCGGCCCGGGCGATCGAGTCGATGTACAACGGCGACACCGCGTTGGTCGCCATGCAGTACTCCTACCTGCCGAGCTGGATCTCGTTCCTGGCCGACCGCGACAAATCGGTGGAGGCGGGCCGGGCGATGATCAACGGCATCCAACGCCGATGGCTGCAGTGGCCGGAGGCCGGCCGGCCCAAGCTGATGCTCTACGGCGAGAGCCTGGGGTCGTTGGCCGGCCAGGGCGCGTTCGGATACCTGCCCGACGTCGTCGACAAAGGGTTCTCCTCGGTGCTGTGGGTGGGACCACCCAACGCCAGCGTCTTGTGGAAGGCGCTGACCGTGCGGCGAGATCCGGGCAGCCCGGAGTACCAGCCGCGCTACGACGGCGGACGCACCGTGCGGTTCGCACAGGCGGCGGGACCCGAGCAGATCGCCGGGATCGCGGCGTCCCCGACCTGGAAGGGCACCCGGGTGCTGTATCTGCAGCATCCGTCGGATCCGGTGGTGTGGTGGTCACCGCGGCTGCTGTTCAACCGGCCGGACTGGCTGCGGGAGCCGCCGGGCTTCGACCGCAGCCCCGCCATGCAGTGGTACCCGATCGTCACGTTCTGGCAGGTGAGTGCCGACATGGCCGGCAACGTCACCAGCTCGCAGGCGGCGCCGAACGGGCACGGTCACAACTATGGCGACAGCCCGCTCGACGGCTGGGTCGCGGTCGCCGCACCCGACGGCTGGACCCACGCCGACACCGACCGTGTCCGGCGTTCCCTCGACAAGCTCATCGCGGCAGGCGGTCCCGAATTCCAATGATCACCAAGGATTCCGGCGCGCCGGCCGTGCGCGCGATCGTCAGCACCGGGTTGGCGGCGGCCGTCGGTGCGCCGTTGGGGCTGCGGCCGCCCCAGCTGTGGTCGGGGCTACGGATCGGCGCTGGGTCCGCCGGTGTAATCGCCACGATTGTCGCGGCGTTATCGGCACACCCCCAGGTGCGGGTCGGGATGAACAACCGCCGGATCCCACCGGATCCGGTCCGGTGGCTGGCGCTGGATATCCCGGTTGCCACGGCTTGGACAGAGGAGATGCTGTTCCGGGGCGTGGTCCAGACCGTCGCCGTGCGTTCCCTTGGGCCGATCGTCGGCCCGCTGGTACAGGCGGCGGCCTTCGGGCTCTGGCATATCCCCGATGCCAGACGGGTCGGCGATTCGGTGGTGGGCACTGTGGTGGTGACGGGCGTAGCCGGCTGGGTGTTCGGCCGGCTGGCCAAGCACTCAGGCAGCATCCTGGCTCCGGTGCTTGCGCATATGGCGTTCAACGAATCCGCCGCAGTGGCCGCGATGGTGGTGCAGCGGCGCTAGTCGCCATAGTCGGTTGACGTGACTGCCGCATACTCGACGGGTGCCCGCCCGCAGCAGCGCTGACCCCGAAGCCACCGTCGCCGCGGTGCGCGCCGTGACGGCCTGGCTGCGCGACGACACCGCCGCCGCCCCCGACCGCGCGGCGATCGCGACGGCCGTCCGGTTGACCGCCCGCACCCTGGCCACACTTGCGCCAGGCGCGAGTGTCGAGGTGCGCGTGCCACCTTTTGTTGCGGTGCAATGCATCTCCGGACCCCGCCACACCCGCGGCACGCCCCCCAATGTGGTGGAGGCCGATCCGCGGACATGGTTGCGGCTGGCGACGGGTCTGCTCGACGTCGACGAGGCCGCCCTACTCGGGGCGCTGCGGCTGTCGGGGTCCCGGGCCGGCGAGGTGGCGGGCTGGCTCCCCGTCGTGACACTCACCGACTGAGGCCCCGACACTCGGCGTTCAGTTCCGTGTTTCCCGCCGATGCCCGTAAACTGGCTTACGTCACCAACCTGCGCCAGGGAGCAGCCCATATCGTGACCGAACAAGTGGAGAACGACCCTCGGGAAGAGTGCGGCGTCTTCGGCGTATGGGCTCCAGGCGAGGATGTAGCCAAACTCACTTATTACGGTCTCTATGCCCTGCAGCACAGGGGGCAGGAAGCCGCAGGCATCGCCGTCGCCGACGGATCGCAGGTCCTGGTCTTCAAGGATCTGGGTCTGGTCAGCCAGGTGTTCGACGAGCAGACGCTGGCCGCCATGCCGGGCCACGTCGCCATCGGGCACTGCCGGTACTCCACCACCGGGTCCACCACCTGGGAAAACGCCCAGCCGGTGTTCCGCAACACCGCGGCGGGCACCGGAATCGCGTTGGGCCACAACGGAAACCTGGTCAACACCGCCGACCTGGCCACTCGCGCCCGTGACGCAGGCCTGATCAACCCGAAAGTGCCGGGCGCGGCGACCACCGACTCCGACATCCTCGGCGCCCTGCTGGCCCACGGCGCGGCGGACTCCACCATCGAACAGGCCGCGTTGGCCCTTCTGCCCAGCGTGCGCGGGGCGTTCTGCCTGACCTTCATGGACGAGAACACCCTCTACGCCGCGCGCGATCCGTACGGTGTGCGCCCGCTGTCGCTGGGCCGGCTCGATCGGGGCTGGGTGGTGGCGTCTGAAACCGCAGCCCTCGACATCGTCGGCGCCTCCTTCGTCCGGGACATCGAGCCCGGTGAGCTGCTGGCCATCGACGCCGACGGGGTGCGCTCCACCCGGTTCGCCAACCCGACCCCTAAAGGCTGCGTGTTCGAGTACGTGTATCTCGCCCGCCCCGACAGTGTCATCGGCGGCCGGTCGGTGCACGCCACCCGCGTCGACATCGGCCGCAGGCTCGCCGCCGAGCAGCCCGTCGAGGCCGATCTGGTCATCGGCGTCCCCGAATCGGGCACGCCCGCCGCGGTGGGTTACGCCCAGGGGTCCGGTATCCCGTTCGGCCAGGGGCTGATGAAGAACGCCTACGTCGGGCGCACGTTCATCCAGCCGTCGCAGACCATCCGCCAACTCGGTATCCGGCTCAAGCTCAACCCGCTCAAAGAAGTGATCCGCGGCAAGCGGCTGATCGTCGTCGACGACTCGATCGTGCGCGGAAACACCCAGCGTGCGCTGGTGCGCATGCTGCGTGAGGCCGGCGCGGTCGAGGTGCACGTGCGTATCGCGTCGCCGCCGGTGAAGTGGCCGTGCTTCTACGGCATCGACTTCGCCACTCCGGCCGAGCTCATCGCCAACGCCGTGGATCACCAGGGCGAGATGCTCGAAGCGGTACGCCACGCGATCGGCGCCGACACACTGGGCTACATCTCGCAGCAGGCCATGATCGCGGCGACCGAGCAGCCCGCGACGCGGCTGTGCTGTGCCTGCTTCGACGGCACCTATCCGATCGAACTGCCCGGCGAGGCCGCCCTGGGCAAGAACGTCGTCGAGCACATGCTGGCCACCGCGGCCCGCACCGGCCTGCCGATCCAGCCGGTGTCCGTCGACAACGACAACGTCTCGGCGCTCAGCAGGCCCTGAGGCTCACCCGGCGGCCTCGCTGACCTTGCGCAGCTGCGCGCGCAGCTGCGCCGAGTGCAGCGGACGTCCGGCGAGCCAGTAGACCCGGCCCAGCAGCCCGCGCGGATAGAAGATCGACCGCTGCTCGTATCGGCTGCCGCCCTGCTCGGGTGAAACCCGCATCTCCAGCCACCGCACGCCTGGGCTGCGATCATCGGCCCGTAGCCGCAGCATCGCACCCTCGTCGCGGCCCTCGACATGCCAGCGCTCCGGAACGCTGTGTTCGACCGCTTCCCACAGCCGCTCCGGGCTGACCTTCGTGCGCCACGACCGGGCGTCAGTGTAGACGATGGCGCCGGCCCAGTCCGGGTCGCTGGGCAGCGGTGCGGCGGTGCCGGTGTCCCACGTCGTCTCCACCTCGCCGCGGGCGATCCGGGCCAGGGCGAGCGAGACGGCCCGCCGGTAGGGGTGAGGCCGGCGGCAGGCCGGTCGATGATGGTGTCGATGTCGTGGTCGCCCATGACGGCATCGCAGTGCAGGGATTCGACCAGCGGACGGGCCAGACCGGACGGGATGGGCGTTACGAACCCCACCCACAAAGCGGCGATCCGCGGGGTCAGCACCGGCAGCACGATCATGTGTCGTCGACTCAGCCCGGCCACCTCGGCGTAGATCTGCATCATGTCGCCGTACTCCAGGACGTCCGGCCCGCCGATGTCCCAAGCCCGCGACTTGGGCACCTCGGCGGTGGCGGCGGCAGCCAGGTAGTGCAGCACGTCGCGGATCGCGATCGGCTGAATCTTGTTGTGCACCCATTTCGGCGTCGTCATCACCGGCAGCCGGTCGGTGAGGTGACGGATCATCTCGAATGACGCCGATCCTGAGCCGACGACGACCCCGGCCTGCAGCACCACCGTCTCGATGCCCGACGCGATGAGGATCTCACCGACCGTCGTGCGCGACGCCAGATGCGTGGACAGCTCGGCACCCTCCGGGTGCAGGCCGCTGAGATAGACGATGCGCTTCACACCCGCGCTGCGGGCCGCGGTGACGACGTTCTGGGCCGCACGCCGCTCGTCGGCGGCGAAATCCGCCGACGTGCCCATGGAGTGCACCAGGTAGTAGACGACGTCGACGTCGGTGAACGCCTCGGCGAGCGAGTTGGCGTCGGTGAGGTCACCGCGGGCGATCTCGATCTGATCGCGCCACGGCACGTTCGCGAGCTTGTCCGGATTTCGCGCCAGCGCGCGCACCGCGAAGCCGTCCTCCAACAGTCGCGGCACCAGACGGCCGCCGACGTAACCGGTGGCACCGGTCACCAAGCATCGGATCTGCTTCGCCGACATGGATCCTCCGTTCGTCGCCCCCGTAATTCGGAGCCGAGGACCGGTTGGATTGCCACTTATTCGAACGGGCAACCCGGATTCGGTGCATCGACTGCCAGCGGGCTGCCCGCGGGCTTGATGTAGAGCACCCACATCACCACGGGGACCGGGCCCTCATTGCGGCCCTCGTGGATGTAACCGGTGCCGCTGCCCTCGCTGATCGAGTCGCCCGCGTTGTACACACCGTCAACCGAGCAATCGCCCCTGTAATGGGTCAACGTGCCCTGCTTGATCACCCCGAACACCTGGCCGGGGTGGTAGTGCCAGCCGGTCGTTCCGCCGGGGGCGATGGTCAGCTCCCGGGTGACGAAGTCCCTGCCGTCGAGCGTGGACTGGACCAGAGTGTCCGCCTCGATGCCCGAGTTGGGCGTCGCCGCAGCCGACGCGGGGAACAACAGCGCACCGGTTGTCGCGATGGTCAACGCCACAGGGAGATACCGCACTGGTTTCATCGGGCACCAGAGTGTCACACAATGTCGGAATGGCGTTTCGGGGCTGGCCGATCGAGGCTGTGGAGTTCTACGAAGGCCTGGAGGCCGACAACTCCAAGGTCTATTGGACTCGGCATCGCAGCGTCTACGACCGTCAGGTGAAGGCACCGATGGAGGAACTGCTCGCCGAGTTGGCCGCGGAGTTCGGCGAGGGCACGCTGTTCCGGCCGCACCGCGACGTGCGGTTCAGCGCCGACAAATCCCCGTACAAAACCAACTGCGCGGCAAGGCTCGGCTCCGGCTACGTGTCGTTTTCGGCTGAGGGGCTGTCGGTGGGCAGCGGTCTGTACATGCCCGATGCCGCGGCCCTGGCCCGGTACCGGGCGGCCGTCGACGCCGAGAAGTCCGGCGCCGAGCTGGCCGGGATCGTCGACGCGCTGCACAAGGGCGGCTACGACACCATGGCCCACGACGTCCTCAAGACCGCGCCGCGGGGCTTTCCCAAGGACCATCCGCGCATCGACCTGCTACGTCACAAGGGCATCGCGATGATGAAGACCTGGCCGGTCGGTGCCTGGCTGGGCACGGCGAAGGCCAAGGACCGGGTGGTCACCACCCTGCGCGCCGGGGCGCCGCTGCGCGACTGGCTGGCCCGGCACGTCGGCTGACGACTGGCCCGTTTCGGCGGCGGACGTCGACCGGTAGCCTTATGCCCGATGACGGATCGCGAGGAAGACAACCAAATCTCCTACGCATCGGCCGGGGTGGATATCGAGGCCGGTGACCGCGCGGTCGAGCTGTTCAAGCCGCTTGCGAAGCGGGCCACCAGGCCCGAGGTGCGGGGCGGACTGGGCGGTTTCGCCGGGCTGTTCGCGCTGCGCGGGGACTACCGGGAACCGCTGCTGGCTGCGTCGACCGACGGGGTCGGCACCAAGCTCGCCGTGGCGCAGGCGATGGACAAGCACGACACGGTCGGCCTGGACCTGGTCGCGATGGTGGTCGACGACCTCGTGGTGTGCGGCGCCGAACCGCTGTTCCTGCAGGACTACATCGCGGTCGGACGCACCGTTCCAGAGCGCGTCGCCGCAATCGTCTCGGGTATCGCCGAGGGTTGCGTGATCGCCGGATGTGCGTTGCTGGGCGGGGAGACGGCAGAACATCCCGGCCTGATGGAACCCGACCATTACGACATCTCCGCCACCGGTGTGGGCGTCGTCGAGGCCGACGACGTGCTGGGACCCGATCGGGTGCGCCCCGGTGACGTGATCATCGCGATGGGAGCGTCCGGGCTGCACTCCAACGGCTACTCGCTGGCCCGCAAGGTCTTGCTCGAGATCGACCGGATGAACCTCGCCGGCCACGTCGAGGAGTTCGGCCGCACGCTCGGGGAGGAACTACTCGAGCCCACCCGGATCTACGCCAAGGACTGCCTGGCGCTGGCCGCCGAGACGCAGGTGCGCACGTTCTGCCACGTCACCGGCGGCGGGCTCGCCGCCAATCTCGAACGCGTCATCCCGCACGGTCTGGTCGCCGAACTGGATCGCGGGACGTGGACTCCTGCACCGGTGTTCGCGATGATCGCGCAGCGCGGCCGCATCGACCGCCCGGAGATGGAGAAGACGTTCAACATGGGCGTCGGAATGGTCGCCGTCGTCGCGCCGGAGGACACCGACCGCGCGCTGGCGATCCTGACTGCACGCCATCTGAACTGCTGGACACTGGGCACTGTCACCAAGGGCAAGGATGGCCCGAGAGCGAAGCTGGTAGGACTACATCCCCGCTTTTAGAGGATCAGGCCCAGCGCTTGGGAGTAGGGGGCGGCGGCTCAGCGCCGCCAGCTACCCTCGTCGGCCCACGGGTCCTCGCCGAACCCGTTGTCTACGGTGTCAGGCTCATCCGACTCAGACTCCGAACCGGCCAACTCCTTGCGGAGCCGATCGACATCGATCTGGGGGAGCTATATTTCAGCTCCCGAGCAACCTTGGTCTGCTTTGCCTTTGCCCGGCCGCGGCCCATGGGGGAACCCCCTCGCGCAATAACGGAGCGGCCCGGGATTCAGGCGGCTCCGATCTGTGTATTGGTTATTGTCCTGCCAACACCTTACCGTGCCGCACTCCGATGTGCTGGCAGGCCCGTTCGGCCGTGGGAGAACGTCAGTTCGCGCCGCGACGCAAACGCTCGACCGCGAGCCGCCCGGCCCCCACGGCGTCGGTCGGCGGCAGCGATTCCGGGTCGATCTCGGCGGCCACCTCATGCTCGCCGCCCGTGGTCAGAGCCGTATCGGCCGGAATACCGCGCTTCACCAGAGCCAAGGCGATCGGCCCGAGATCGACATGGTCGACGACGGTGCCCAGCCGGCCGACGACACGCCCACCGGCCAGCAGCGGATCACCGGTGACCGGGCGCTCACCGGATCCGTCGAGATGCACCAGGACCAGCATCCGGGGCGGCTTTCCCAAGTTGTGGACCCGCGCGACCGTCTCCTGGCCGCGATAGCAACCCTTGTCGAGGTGCACGGCTCCGTGCCCGGGGCCGCCGATCCACCCGGCCTCGTGCGGAATCGTCCGCTCGTCGGTGTCCGCTCCCAGGCGTGGGCGCTGCGCCGCGACCCGCAGCGCCTCGTACGTCCACACCCCGGCGCGACGCACCCCGGCCGCGTCCAGCCTGCTCAACCAGGTCGTCACATCGGCGCGGGGAACCACCAGGTCCAGTTCGATCTGACCGGGCTGGGCGGGCATCCGGCGCAGGAAACCACCGTCGGCGAGGGCCACGGCCGTCGACTCCGCAGGCAGTTCGTCGACACCCAGCGCGCCGAGGACCGCCGCATCGTTGAGGCGCGGGCCGAGCAGCGAGAGCACAGCCAGGTCGGCGGCCTCAGGAGCCACATCGGCCCAGAACACCATCTTGCGCAGGTAGGCCAGCAGCGGTTCACCGCGGTCGCGTTCGGTGTCGAGATAGGTGACGCCACCCAATTCGGTCTGCACCCAGTGGTCTTCGACACGGCCCTGCCCGTCGAGGCTCAGGTTCTCGGTGGAGGCGCCGTCGGGCAGTTCACTGACGTGCTGGGAGCACAGCGAGTGCAGCCAGCTGCGCCGGTCGGATCCGGTGAGTGTGATGACCGCGCGGTGCGAGCGATCGACGACGACGGCAGCGTGCTCGGCGCTGCGCTGCTCACCGAACGGGTCGCCGTAGTGCCAGATCGCGCCGGCATCGGGGGAGTTGTCAGGTGTGGGGACTGCTGACACACATCAACTCTACGGTGCTGCCACTACGCTCATGCTCCATGCTTGGAATGCCCGGCCGCCTTTCGGTGCTCGTCACCCTCGACGGCGAGGTGCACGACCCGGCGCAGCCGCTGTTGTTCGCCGACGACCTCGCGGCCGTCCGGGGCGACGGCGTGTTCGAGACCCTGCTGGTCCGCGACGGCCGCGCGTGCTTGGTGGACGCGCATCTGCGCCGGCTCACCCAGTCGGCCAAGACGATGGAGCTTCCGGAACCGGACCTGTCGGCCTGGCGGCGGGCCATCGGAATCGCGGTCGGGCAGTGGACGTCATCGACGGCGGCCGAGGGCGCGTTGCGGCTGGTGTACAGCCGCGGCCGGGAGACCGGCTCGGATCCGACCGCCTACCTCACGGTCAATCCCGTGCCGGACCGGGTTGTCGCGACCCGCCGCGACGGGATCGCCGCGGTGCTGCTCGATCGCGGGCTGCCGTCCAGCGGAGTAGACGACATGCCGTGGCTGGTGGCCGGCGCCAAGACGTTGTCGTACGCGGTCAACATGGCGTCGCTGCGGCACGCCGCCGCCAAGGGCGCCGGTGACGTGATCTTCGTCAGCTCCGACGGCTACCTGCTCGAGGGGCCGCGCTCGACGGTGGTGATCGCGACCGACGAGGGCTCGGGAACGACCCTGCTCACTCCGCCGCCGTGGTACCCGATCCTGCGTGGCACCACGCAGCAGGCGCTGTTCGAGGTGGCCCGTGAGAAGGGCTACGACTGCGACTTCCGTGCGCTGCGGCCAGCCGACTTGTATGCCGCACAGGGGGTTTGGCTGGTGTCCAGCATGACGCTCGCGGCGCGGGTGCACACTCTCGACGGGCGGGCGCTGCCGCCCACTCGGCTGGCCGCCGAGGTGGCCGAGCTGGTCGATGCCGCGATCGTCTGTGATCGCTGATCGCGAAAATGTGTTGGCACAACCTTTCTGACGCGGGTACTTTCGTCGGTACACAAGAAGGGAGGTGGTCCGGAAAATTGATAGCTTCTAGGACATGTGAGGTGGCTGCCCGCTAGCAGCACCAGGTGCCGGGATTTACCTGCGCTCTGAGCGCGCTGGCGAATTCCAGGCAGCTACCCGGCCCCCGAGCTCTTGGTTAGTCCGACCAGGGATAACGGCTCGGGGGCCGCCCCTTTTCTCAGGCCCCTTCCTCGGGGCCACTCAGCGCTGCTGAGGGGGCGCGGGCGCCAATGACGCGCACGCCTGTAGTCCCTTGTCCCACACCGATTGGTCGACACCCGGCGGCGGACCGCCGGCCGCGCCGGGTCCGGGCTGCCCGCCCGGACCACCCTGTGGCGGCGGGCCGCTAGGCTGGCCGCCCTGCCCGCCGGGGCCACCGGGACCGCCCTGGGGCGGTGCGGGCACACCGTTGTCGGTCATGCATTTCACGAACGGATCATTCGGCCCGGGCGGGTTGCCCGGTGCGGCATCGCTCGAGGGCGCACACGCCACCACGGTGCCGATCAGGGCCGCGCTCATGGCGCCCATGGCTGCGGCGTGCAACGGTCGCAGAGTCATCTCGTCGTCTCCATCTTCAGGGGAAGACCGACCGTATGCAGCGGGCGTAGGCGCTGATTAGCACGCGGCTGTGTGACAGCTGTGAGTGATGCGCGAGACGTCGGGGAAAACCGTTGTCGGCTCGGCGGATTCGTCTATTGCTAGCCGGCCGGGCCCGGTTCCAGCGGCGAGCACGCTTTCATCGCCTGATCCCAGACACCGGGGTCGACCCCCGACGGCGGACCCAGGACCGCGGTACCGGCCGAGTCGGGGACGCCGTGCTCGTGCAGGCAGCGGGCCAGCGAACCGTGCTCGGCCGACCCGGGCGTCGTCGTGCTCGGGGACATGGTGTTCGGGGACGCGGTGTCAGGCAGGGGACTGGTGGTGCTCGGCGCCGGGCTGATCGCCGTCGGCTGCGACGGGGACGGGGCCGGGGCGCACCCGGCGAGGAGCGCGGTGGCCGCCGTGGCGACCCCGAGGGCAACGCTGCGCATCAGCCGACGTATCGCGTCAGCCGTGCGGACAGGTGCGGAACAAGTCCGCCGTCGGCGTCGACCCGCTCCTCGACGTAGGCCAGGTCGCCCTCGACGATCCCGTACAACCGCTTCGCACCGCCGACCAGCACACCGGACTTGCTGCGTGCCAACGCATCGGTGACCAGCTCCCAGGACGACTGATTGCGGGGGTGACCGTAGAACAATTCGACGTAGCCCGCCGAGTGCGCCAGCATCAGCTCGATGGCCTGCGATTCACCCGGATCCGCCGGGTCGCTGACGAACCGCCAGAAGCCGGACTCCCGCAGCCCAGGGCCGGCATACTCACCGGCCTCGTCGAGGCGCCAGGACCGGGACTCCCAGTTCAGATATTCACCGCCGTCGTGCGACACGATGATCTGCTGTCCGAAGTGATAGTCGCCGTGGGCTCCGCGACCCTCGCCCTCGCCGCGCCAGACCCCGACCAGCGGGAGTAAGGCGAGCAGCGCATCGTTGAGGTTGGCGCCCAAGCGCAGATTGGCGGTGTCGGCGGGAACCGGCAGGTCGTCGAAAACCGGGAGATTGCGGCCGGCCGTTTCCTTCGCCCGCTCAACCGCCGCTGCGACGGCACGATCGCCGCTACCGGAGATGTCCTCGGAGCTCACGACTCGTCGGTGATCAGTCGATAGAGCGCGTACAACGCGAACCAGGTGATCAACACGACCGTCGCAACCAGCAGGATCTCGTAGAAAAGAACCACGGTGACAGTCTATCCGGGGCTCGGGCGAGGTCACCGCCCGAGCCCGTCCCCAAACGTCTTACGCGACCTTGATGTCGACTTCGTGGATCCCGGCGCCGGTCGGCGCCACGGTGGCGTCGCCGTTGCCGACCTTGGACAGCGCACGCACTGTCCAGGTGCCCGGTGCCGCGAAGAACCGGAAGTCACCGGTCGCCGAGGCCACCACTTCGGCGGTGAACTCGTCGCTGGAGTCCAGCAGACGCACGAAGGCGCCGCCCACCGTCTGACCCGAGTCGTCCACCACGCGGCCGGTGATCACGGTCTCCTTCTCGAGGTCGACACCGGCGGGCAGAGTCTGTCCTTGTTTAGGTGCAGAGCACATGATCAACTTCCCAACTCGATCGGGGCCCCCACCAGGGAGCCATATTCGGTCCAACTACCGTCGTAGTTCTTGACGTTCTTGTGCGCCAACAGTTCCTGCAGCACGAACCAGGTGTGCGATGACCGCTCGCCGATTCGGCAGTAGGCGATCGTCTCCTTCTCGCCGTCCAGGCCGGCCGCGGCGTAGAGCTTGGCCAGGTCCTCGTCGGACTTGAAGGTGCCGTCCTCGTTCGCAGCCCTGCTCCACGGAACGTTGATGGCGCCGGGGATATGCCCGGGGCGCTGGCTCTGCTCCTGCGGGAGGTGGGCCGGCGCGAGGATCTTGCCGGAGAACTCGTCGGGGGACCGGACGTCGACCAGGTTCTTGGCGTTGATCGCGGCGATCACCTCGTCGCGGAACGCACGAATGGTGTTGTCGGGGGCCTTCGCGGCGTACGACGTGGCGGCCCGGTCGGGCACCTCGGTCACCAGGGGGCGTCCGTCGAGTTCCCACTTCTTGCGGCCGCCGTCGAGCAGCTTGACGTTCTCGTGGCCGTAGAGCTTGAAGTACCAGTAGGCGTACGCGGCGAACCAGTTGTTGTTGCCGCCGTACAGGATCACGGTGTCGTCATTGCTGATTCCCTTGTCGGACAACAACTTCGAGAACTGTTGCTGATCGACGAAGTCGCGCTTGACCTGGTCCTGCAGTTCGGTCTTCCAGTCCAGCCTGACGGCGCCGGCGATGTGGCCGTCTTCGTAAGCCGAGGTGTCCTCGTCGACCTCGACGAAGACGACGTTCGGCGCATCGAGATTGCTCTCGGCCCAGTCGGTGGAGACCAGGACGTCGGAGCGTGCCATGAAGTAGTTCCTTTCGGTTGCGTGTCTAGAAAAGTTCAGGTGGTGGCCGGCGTACGCAGCCTGGCCACGAGGGGGTAGATCTGGCAGCCCAGGCAGATGCCGAAGGCCGCGTTGAGGAAAGCGGCGAACAGGGCGAAAGCGGTGGCGACGGTGCCCAGCAGCGGTGCTCCCAGGGCAAAGCCGGCGGTGCCGGCGACCGCGAACACAAACCCCACCAATTGGGCGAACTTCAACGGCGGCACCGGCTCCCGCTCGGACACGGGGCTCAGCCGCGGGGCGACGACGTTGGCGAAGATCACTCCGTAGGGGTGCTGACGAGGCCCGCGCAGCGCCCCGATGGCGAACACCACGGCCTGCAGCCCCAGGAGCACGGTAGCCGCGACGGTGCTGAATCCGGAGACGACGAGAACCGCGACGAGGACGGCCGTGGTGACCCAGGCCGCAAAGCGGGGTCCGCGGACATCCACCTGGGCGACGGCGGGGGTGTTGGTGGTGCTTGTCGACATGATTTCTTCTCCTGTTGCTGATCGGGCTGGGCGGAGACGAGCCGCAAACGGCCGCTCCAGAGTGGCGGCGCGAAAGAAGGGCGCGGCGACTCAGCAGCTACAGCAACAACAGCAACAACCCGCAACGCGGCACAGATCGACTGCGCGACGCTTGGTGAGCGCTAGCTCGAGGCGGGTCGACACGCGAGTCATGCTACCCAATGACCGGGGTCTCAGGCCAACAGAGGCTCGAGGGCCGCGCGCAGGTCAGCGGCCTTGGGGACCCCTGCCGTCCGGTACCGCTGCCGGCCGTCGGCGTCGAAGATGAACGTGGTCGGCAGCGACAGCACCGAAAGCTTGCGTGCGGCAGCCGGATCGGCATCCATGTCGATTTCGACGTGGGCGACGTCACGAAGGTCGGCGCACACCTGGTTGACCACACGCCGCACCCCTGCGCAGGGTCCGCACCACACTGCGCTGAAATGGACGACGGTCGGACCGGTCCGGGATAAGCCCAGTTCGCTGACGTCGACGTCGTCGTGCGATTCCGCTTCGCGGACGACTCCGGACCGCCGGTTGTGCAGCACGCCCGCGACGATCGCCACGCCCAGCGCGGCGGCGATGGCGACGATCGCGGTGATCAATGCGGGGCTCATGACTGTGTGAACCCGTCGAGCCGGATGGTTACTCCCTCGGTGATGCCTTCGATGATGATGTCCGAGCCGCGAGCACCCTCGGTGGTCGGGCGCACCCCGAACGGCAGCTTCTGGCCGGGCAGGCTGCCGCTGAACGCCGCCAGCACCGCCGCCTTCTTGTCATCGGGTACCGGCTGGTCAGCGGTGCCGGGACCGGTCTGCACATCGGTGGCCGTGAAAACCAGCGTGGTCTGCTCCGGGCCTGCCACCGAGAGGTCGACGGCGACGCTGACCGGCTTGTCGAAGTCGGCTTTCTTCGGCGTCCCGGTGAAGACCAGGCCCTTACTGCCGGAGATGCCCGACTCCGTGGTCCCGCCGGTGGCGTCGTTGGTCTCCTTCGCCGGGGCCTCCACCATCAGGTCGGTTATTCCGACGAACCGGCCCAGATGCAGGGAGTCGATGATGATTCGGCTCTCGAGCTTGCCGACCGGGAGGTTCGCATCGGGTCTGATCAGCCACGATGCCTTGGTGAGGTCGATGTTGTGCAGGGTGGCCTCCAGTGAGGCCTTGCCGACCTCGGGATGGGCGACCCCGTTGGCCTTGATCTCGATCTCGTCGAAGTGGTGCTGCATGGCCTGGCGGATGAACGGAAAGCCCAGGATCGCCACCGACGGGTCGAACGACAGCCCGGCGGCGCTACGCACGGTGCGTGCCAGCCGGTACTCGGCGTAGATCGTCGCACCGAAATCGACGCCGACCGCCCCGACGACCACGGCGAGCAGCGTCGCACCGAGAGTGATCAGCAGCTTTCGCACCTGCACATTCTGGCGTACAACCGGTGCGCAGCCACCGTCGCGCACCCCCTCGACGGCAGGTGGAGTCGTTCAAATCAGCTAAATAGCAGGTAGCGGGTTAAAGTTAGATGACCCATGGCCGGGTAACGGCCATATGTCGCCCATGAGTCTGGTGGGTCACCGCGACGGCGCTGTCGACGATGAGTATCCGGGGCATTGGAGAGTTTGTTGGACCTGCTACTTCTCACCGTCGACCCGCACCCCGAGTCGGTGCTGCCGTCGCTGGCGTTGCTCGCGCACAACGTGCGGTCTGCGCCCACCGAAGTCTCGTCGCTGCTGGAGGCGGGCTCGGCGGACATCGCGATCGTCGACGCACGCACCGACCTGGCGGCCGCCCGTGGCCTGTGTCGCCTGCTCGGGACCACCGGCACGTCGGTGCCCGTGGTGGCCGTCGTCAACGAGGGCGGCCTGGTCGCCGTCAACATGGACTGGGGTCTGGACGAGATCCTGCTGCCCAGCACCGGCCCCGCTGAGATCGACGCCCGGCTGCGCCTGCTGGTCGGCCGGCGCGGCGGCGTGGCCACCCAGGAGAGCGCGGGCAAGGTCAGCCTCGGGGAACTGGTCATCGACGAAGGCACCTACACCGCCCGGTTGCGCGGCCGCCCGCTGGACCTGACCTACAAGGAATTCGAACTGCTGAAGTACCTGGCGCAGCACGCCGGCCGGGTGTTCACCCGCGCGCAGCTGCTCCAGGAGGTGTGGGGCTACGACTTCTTCGGCGGCACCCGCACCGTGGATGTGCACGTGCGACGCCTGCGCGCCAAACTCGGACCCGAATACGAATCGCTGATCGGAACGGTCCGCAACGTGGGCTACAAGGCGGTCCGGCCGGCCAGGGGCCGTCCGGCACCTGTCGAGTCGGACTTCGCCGAGGACGACGACGAGGACGCGTTCGACGACGGCGAGGACATCTCGGATTCGATGAGCGTGCGGTCGGGCCCGGTCTCGCAGCCGCTGCGCAGTCAGTGAGCGCGCCGCACTGGCACACCGCCCTGACCCCGGCCGAGCAGGAGCAGGTGCGCGCCGTGATCGAGGCCGCCACCCGAACCGACGGGGTCGCGCCGGTAGGTGAGCAGGTCCTGCGGGAGCTGCCGCACTCCCGCACCCGGCACCTGGTCGCCACCGAGGGCGACGATGTGGTCGGCTACCTCAATCTCACACCCGGACGTGACGACGCCGAGGCGATGGGTGAGCTCGTCGTCGCACCGCAGGCCCGTCGGCGCGGTATCGGCTCAGCGCTGCTCGGGTCCGCCGTCGACGCCGGCGGCGGGGCGGTCCGGTTCTGGGCGCACGGCACCCTGCCCGCGGCCCGGGCGGTGGCAGACACACTCGGGATGACGGCGGTTCGCGAACTGATGCAGATGCGCCGCACACTTCGCGATATTCCTGAAGTCGTTGTGCCCGAAGGTATTCGGATTCGCACCTACGCCGGCCCGGACGATGACGCCGAGCTGCTGCGGGTCAACAACGCCGCCTTCTCCTGGCATCCCGAACAAGGTGGCTGGGGTCCGGCCGACGTGGACGAGCGGCGTCGTGAATCCTGGTTTGATCCGGCGGGTCTGTTCCTCGCCGTCGACGACGAGACCGGCCGGCTGCTCGGTTTCCACTGGACCAAAGTGCACGCCGACCATCCCGGGCTGGGCGAGGTCTACGTCGTCGGTGTGGACCCCGCCGCACAGGGCCGCGGACTGGGCCGTCTGCTCACCCTGGTGGGCATCGAGCACCTGGCCCGCGTGCTGGGCGCAAGCGCAACTCCGGAAGTCCTGCTCTACGTCGAAGCCGACAACACCGCTGCGGTCAAGACCTACGAACGGCTGGGATTTGCTGTCTCGAACATCGACACCGCTTACCAGGTTGTTGGAACAGCAAATATTGACCGCGGCGGTAGTCACAGCTAGTTAGCGGCTGCCCGCAATGCGTCGTTCATCAACCTGTTCACCTTCCGTTCATATTCCGGGTGGGTTCCGTCCACTACCAACGCCTAACTTCCCGGGTGGTGCATGTGCTCCTACCGGGGCGAACAGGGCAACACTGGAGAAAGTGGGATAGGTGAATCTGAACAGGTTTGGCAAGGCGTTCTTCGTGACTGCGTCAGCAACGGCCATCACCGGCCTGACGCTCACCGCCTGCGGAAGCGACAACAACGCCGGAACGTCGTCCTCGACCAACGCGGCGTCCGGTTCGTCCAGCGCTTCGGCCGACTGCGGTGGCAAGAACGCCGTGACCGCCGAGGGCTCGACCGCGCAGCAGAACGCCGTCGCGGTGTTCAACCAGGTGTGGGGCCAGAAGTGCCCGGGCAAAAACCTGTCGTACAACCCGACCGGCTCCGGCGCGGGTGTCACCCAGTTCGTCGCCGGCCAGGTCGACTTCGCCGGCTCCGACTCGCCGCTGTCCAAGGATCAGGTCGACCCGGCCGCCAAGCGCTGCGGCGGCAACCCGGCGTGGAATCTGCCGATGGTGTTCGGCCCCGTCGCCATGGGCTACAACCTGCCCGGCGTCGACAAGCTCGTCGTCAACGCCGACGTGCTTGCGAAGATCTTCACCGGTGCCATCACCAATTGGAACGATCCGGCGATCGCCGCGCTGAACAGCGGAGTGTCGCTGCCCGACCAGAAGATCACCCCGATCTACCGCTCGGACTCCTCGGGTACCACCGACAACTTCCAGAAGTACCTGACCGCGGCCGCGCCGCAGACCTGGACCAAGGGCGCAGGCAAGGAATTCCAGGGCGGTGCGGGCGAAGGCGCGCAGAAGACGGCCGGCATCGTGCAGGCCGTCCAGGCCACCCCGGGTGCGATCGGCTACGTCGAAAAGGGCTTTGCCGACCAGGCCAAGCTGAGCATGGCTCAGATCGACACCGGCAGCGGCCCCGTCGCGCTCACCGACGACTCGGCCAAGGCCGCCATCGACTCGGCGAAATTCGCGGGTGACGGCAATGATCTGGTCTTGGACCTGAACTCGCTGTACTCCACCAAAGCGGCCGGCGCCTACCCGCTGATGCTGGCGACCTACGAGATCGTCTGCTCGAAGGGCTACGACGCCGATACGTCGGCGGCGGTCAAGTCGTTCCTGACCGTGGCGGCCAACGACGGCCAGGCGGGGCTCCCGGCGGCCGGTTACGTCCCGCTGCCCGACGCGTTCAAGCAGCGGTTGCTCACCTCTGTCAAAGCAATTCAGTAACAGCGCTGGCGAGGCAGGTCGATTGCGGTGACGATGGAGAGATCAGTGAGCGATGGGGTGGATGTGACCCAAGACATGCCCGGGCCTAATCCAGCTGAAGCTGGAGCCGGCGAGGTCGTGGCTGAGCCCTTCCCCGGGAAGCCCTCGATCCCGACGAACCCGTCCGGAACAGCCAAGGTGCGCCTGGGCGACCGGATCTTCCGCGGGTTGTCCGAAGGTTCCGGCGTTCTCGTCATCGCGCTGATCGCCGCGATCGGCCTGTTCCTCGTCTGGCGTGCGGTACCGGCGCTGGGCCGAAACGACGCCAACTTCTTCACCTACGGCGGCAACTGGCTCACCACCGACACCGCCCATATGAAATTCGGCATCCTGGACCTCCTGCAGGTGACGGTGTTCGTGTCACTGTTCGCTCTGGTCCTGGCGATGCCCGTCGCGCTCGGTATCGCGATCTTCTTGACGCAGTACGCCCCGCGCCGGGTGTCCGGGCCGCTGGGCTACATGGTGGATCTGCTGGCCGCCGTGCCGTCGATCATCTACGGCGTCTGGGGCCTGTACGTGCTGGCTCCGGTGATCAAGCCGCTCGCGATGTGGCTCAACGGAAACCTGAGCTGGCTGTTCTTGTTCGACACCGGCAACGCTTCGGTGGCCGGTGGCGGCACCATCTTCACTGCCGGGATCGTGCTGGCGGTGATGATCCTGCCGATCATCACCGCCGTCAGCCGCGAGGTGTTCGTCCAGACGCCACGGGGACAGATCGAGGCCGCGCTGGCGCTCGGTGCGACCCGCTGGGAAGTGGTCAGGACCACGGTGCTGCCGTTCGGTCTGTCCGGCTACATCAGCGGCGCGATGCTCGGCCTGGGCCGAGCCCTCGGTGAGACGATCGCGCTGCTGATCATCCTGCGCGGCACGCAGAAGGCGTTCGGTTGGTCGCTGTTCGACGCCGGGTACACCTTCGCCAGCAAGATCGCCTCGGCCGCTTCGGAATTCAATGACCAGTACAAGGCGGGGGCCTACATCGCCGCCGGCCTGGTGCTGTTCATCCTGACGTTCGTGGTCAACTCGGCGGCCCGCGCCGCGGTGGCCGGAAGGGGTGCCCGATGACCTCGACCCTCGACAAGCCGGTCAAGGCGCCGACCTTCCAGGCGGTCAGCCTGCGGCGCAAGCTGACCAACAACACCGCCACCGTTCTGGTGACGCTGTCGGTGTTCGTGGCTGTGGTGCCGCTGATCTGGGTGCTGTACTCGGTGATCACCAAGGGCTTGAAGATCGTCCTCGACAGCGGCTGGTGGACGCATTCGCAGTCCGGTATGACCGCGTTCATGGCCGGCGGCGGCGTCTACCACGCATTGGTGGGAACGCTGCTGCAGGGCTTGTTCTGCGCGGTGATCTCGATTCCGGTCGGCGTATTCGTCGGCATCTATCTGGTGGAGTACGGCGGCGGGACCCGGCTGGGCAAGCTCACCACGTTCATGGTGGACATTCTCACCGGTGTTCCGTCGATCGTCGCCGCGCTGTTCATCTACGCATTGTGGGTGGCTACGTTGGGTTTTCAGCGTTCCGGGTTCGCGGTGTCGCTGGCCCTGGTGTTGCTGATGATCCCGGTGATCGTGCGCTCCACCGAGGAGATGCTGCGGATCGTTCCGATGGACCTGCGCGAGGCCAGTTATGCGCTCGGCGTCCCGAAGTGGAAAACCATTGCGCGCATTGTCATTCCGACTGCACTGTCAGGAATCGTCACCGGCGTCATGCTGGCGCTGGCCCGGGTGATGGGCGAAACCGCGCCGCTGCTGATCTTGGTCGGCTACTCGCAGGCGATGAACTTCGACATGTTCAACGGATTCATGGGCTCGCTGCCCGGCATGATGTACGACCAGACATCGGCCGGCGCCGGTGCCAATCCCGTTCCGACCGACCGACTGTGGGGCGCAGCGCTGACGCTGATCGTGCTGATCGCGATCCTCAACGTCGGTGCGCGCTTCATCGCCAAATTCTTTGCCCCGAAAAAGGTTTAGGAGCCTTCGATGGCCAAGCGGCTTGATCTCAAAGACGTCAACATCTATTACGGCGCGTTCCACGCCGTCGCCGACGTGTCGCTGGCGGTGCCGCCGCGCAACGTGACCGCGTTCATCGGTCCGTCGGGTTGCGGCAAGTCCACGGTGCTCCGCACGCTCAATCGCATGCACGAGGTCATCCCGGGTGCTCGGGTCGAGGGTTCGGTGCTGCTCGACGGCGAGAACATCTACGGATCCGGGGTCGACCCGGTCGGCGTGCGAAAGACCATCGGCATGGTCTTCCAGCGGCCAAACCCGTTCCCCACCATGTCGATTCGCGACAACGTGGTGGCCGGGCTGAAGCTGCAGGGCGTCCGCAACAAGAAGGTGCTCGACGAGACCGCCGAGCGCTCCCTCAAGGGCGCCAACCTGTGGAACGAGGTCAAGGATCGCCTGGAAAAGCCCGGCGGCGGGTTGTCCGGCGGTCAGCAGCAGCGGTTGTGCATCGCCCGCGCCATCGCCGTCCAGCCCGACGTGCTGCTGATGGATGAGCCGTGCTCGGCGCTGGACCCGATCTCCACGCTGGCCATCGAGGATCTGATCGGTGAACTCAAGCAGGAGTTCACGATCGTGATCGTCACGCACAACATGCAGCAGGCCGCGCGGGTCAGCGATCAGACCGCGTTCTTCAACCTGGAGGCCACCGGTAAGCCGGGCCGTCTGGTCGAGATCGACGACACCGAGAAGATCTTCTCCAACCCGCGCCAGAAGGCCACCGAGGACTACATCTCCGGCCGGTTCGGGTAGGCCTACGCACCCAACAAAAATCCGGTATCGCTACAGGCGATACCGGATTTTTGTATGTCGGGGCCGAGGCTCAGGTGGCCGCGATTTCCTCTTCTTCGGGCAGCCGGCCGGTGACCTGGAAGATCACCCGGCGGGAGATCTCGACGGCATGGTCGGCGAAGCGCTCGTAGAAGCGACCGAGCAGCGTCACGTCGACCGCGGCGGCCACGCCGTGCTTCCACTCGCGATCCATCAGCACGGTGAACAGATGCCGGTGCAGGTCGTCCATCGCGTCGTCTTCCTCGCGGATACGACGCGCCTTCTCCGGATCCCGGGACAGCAGCACCTCACGCGCGCTGTTGCCCAAATCGACTGCAACACGGCCCATTTCGGCGAAGTATCCGTTGACTTCCTCGGGCAGCGTGTGCTGCGGGTGCCGACGCCGGGCGATCTTGGCGACGTGCAGCGCCAGCGCTCCCATCCGGTCGACGTCGGCGACGATCTGTATGGAGCTGACGATCGCCCGCAGATCACCGGCGACCGGCGCCTGCAGCGCCAGCAGCACGAAGGCAGCTTCCTCGGCGCGCGCACTGGCCGCCGAGATCTGCTCGTGGTCGGTGATGACCTGTTCGGCAAGCACCAGGTCGGCCTGAAGCAGGGACTGGGTGGCTCGTTCCATCGCGAGTCCGGCCATCCGGCACATCTCGGCCAGCTGGTCGGTCAGAGCATCAAGCTGCTCGTGGTATGCGGTGCGCATGGCGTCCACCCTACTTTCTGCCAGTGCACCCAGTATGCCGAGGTGGAGTGAACGAACGGTGAATGAACGCAAACGCCCGTCGCGGTCGAGACCGCTTATTCGCAGGTGACGTCCGCGGCATTGGTGACCGTGAGGTCCTCGGGCAGCTCGGTGGGGGTGCTCTTGGAGTTGTGGCTGACCTGCACGCTGACCGCCGATCCGCTCGGCGGTGGGGCGGCCACACTGCTGAAGTCGGGGCCGAGCACCACCTGGACGGTCTCACCCAGGCCGTCCATGCGCTCCATCTGCGCGGCCGGGAACGCCGCGGCGACGGTGGCGGCGGCTTGCTCGTTGCCTGCCGAGAACATCACCGTGGTCGCGGTGACGGTGCCGGTGTAGTCGTCCGGAGCCAGCACGTGGAAGCCGTGCTGCTTCAGCGCGGTGGCGGCGGTGGAGCCCAGGCCGTCCTGTCCGGTGGAGTTCGACACCTGCACCGTGATGTCCTGCGGGTCGGTGGTCACGGCGTTGACCAATTCGGTCTGGGTCGTCTGGCCCGGTTGCTCGACCTGGCTGGGTTTGGCCGCCTGAATGGCGTTCTGCGACGCCGTCATCGGGCTCATCGTCGCGTTGGTGTCGTTCTCGCCGGGCAGCGGATCGTCGTTGATGATCGCGTCGAATAACGCGCGGATGTCCTGGGTGCGCGGCGGTTCGTTGCCGTCGGCGTCGGTGATTCCGGTGGTGGGCACGGTGACGAACGTGATCCGGCCCGCGTTGACGCCCTGCAGCGACTGGCCGAGGTCGACCAGGTCCTTGGTCCGGACGTTGTCCACGTAGGTGTCGTCAATGAATTCGTTGACCACGTTGTTCAGCTTGGTGAGGCTGAACAGGGTGTCCTTGGAGATGATCGAGCGCAGCAGTGAGGACAGGAACAGCTGCTGGCGCTTGATCCGACCGTAGTCACCATTGAGCTCGGTGGTGACCTGGCGGGCGCGGACGTAGTTCAGCGCGGTGTGCCCGTCGAGCGTCTGGCGGCCCGCGTTCTCCAGCACGGTGCCCAGCTCGTAGTCCTTCAGCGGGGTGGTGCTGCAGACCTCGACCCCGCCGACCGCATCGACCATCTTGGAGAAGCCCGCGAAGTCGACCGCCATGAATCGGTTGATCGACAGCCCCGACATCTTCTGGATGACCTTGACCAGGCATTTCGGGCCGCCGTAGGCGTATGCGGAGTTCAGCTTCGTCTCGGTGTAGCGGTAGTCGTCACTCATCTCGCCGGTGGCCTTGTCGGCGACCGGGCCGTACTTGCCGGTGTCGGGGTCCCACGCTTGGCAGTACGCGGGAGTGATGGCGAGGTCGCGGGGGAACGACACCACGACGACGCGCTTGCGGTCGGCGGGAACGTTGACCAGCATCACGGTGTCCGACCGGGCGCCGCCGGCGTCCTCGGTGGTGCCGGCACCGATCTCGCCGTTGGCGCCGGTGCGGCTGTCGACGCCGACGATCAGGAAGTTCTCGTCACCGAACTGCGCGTTCGGATCGATGATGTCGCGCGAATTGGTGTCCAGTGCCGCGACATTGCGCAGCAGATCGTTCTTGGTGGACTGCCACTGCCAGGCGCCGCCGGTCAGCACCAGTGCTGACACCGCGAACAGTGCCGCCGCGGATCGACCGGCCAGCAGCACGGGCTTGCGGCGCGACTTGCGCTTCGTCTTGGTGGCGCTCGACGGCGCCGGGTCGGAATCAGCGGCCAGCGGACCGCGCGCGCGTCGGATCGCCTCGAGGTCGGGCACTTCGTCGGCGTAGGCGGCGGTGACGACGGGGATGGGCTCAGTGAGATCGGTCAGGTCGGGGAGATCTGTGGCGTCGCCGTCGTGCTCGTCGTCCTCGTGCTCGTCGTCCTCGGCCCGATGCCGGGTGGGCTCGATCGCCGGCCGCGAGCCGGACACCTTCGCGATCAGGTCGGCGACGGTGACGCCTTGGGTGTGGTTGCCGCTCGGGGGAGCGGGCGCTGTCACCCGTTCCCAGGGCGCGGCGCCGGCCGCGGGTCGAGGCGTCCTGGTCACCCGCTCGCCCTCGTCGGGGGTGCGGTGCTGGCCAGGAGTGGCGTTGCCGCCGTCACTCATGTTCCAGTCGCCTCCGACTCTTAGGTCGTGCGCATCGACGCGCGTGCACATGATGGTCCGGTTGTACCGACACCTCGGCCGGCATCGATGCGCGGCCGTCTCAACAGTCCTATGTCTTGTAGCAGCATTCGGTGGCTGTCCGCCACTCCAGCGGCCCACGACAAGACAAGATCACCATCGTACTGAGACAAGCCGTCGAACCGCTAGCTCGCACCGGTGTCAGGACCGTCTCGGTTCAGCCTCCGGAGTTCATCACGTCTGCTCCGGCAGGCACCGTGCAGTCGTCGGGGTCGTCGAGCCAGCCCTCCGGCAGGGTGACCGACCCCGCCGAACCCTGACGGCCCCGCGGCCCTGTCGCGGCGTCCGGAAACGGGATGTCGCGGTCGAGGCGGTCGAGCAGGCTGTCCAGCTCGGCTAGGGTCTTGACCAGCGCCAACGCCCGCCGGATGTCGGCACCGGCGGGGAAGCCGTGCAGATACCAGGCGACGTGCTTGCGGATGTCGCGCATGCCCTTGTCTTCACCGAAGTGATCGGCCAGCAGTTCGCCGTGGCGGCGGATGATGTCGGTGACTTCGCCGAGGGTCGGCGGGGTCGGCGTCGGCGAGCCGGTGAAGGCCGCCGACAGTTCCGCGAACAGCCAGGGGCGGCCCAGGCAGCCGCGGCCGATGACGACTCCGTCACACCCCGTCGACGCCATCATCGCCAGCGCATCGTTGGCCTCGAAGATGTCGCCGTTGCCGAGCACCGGGATCGTCGTCACCGCGTCCTTGAGGCGGGCGATCTCGTCCCAAGCCGCGGTCCCCGAGTACCGCTGGGCGGCGGTGCGGGCGTGCAGCGCAACCGCCGCGGCGCCCTCCTGCTCGGCGATCCGGCCGGCATCGAGGTGGGTGCGGTGATCGTCGTCGATGCCGATCCGGAATTTCACGGTCACCGGCACCGAGCTGCCCTCGGTGGCGCGCACGGCGGCGGCCACGATCTGGCCGAAGAGGCGTCGTTTGTAGGGCAGTGCGGCGCCGCCGCCGCGTCGGGTGACCTTGGGCACCGGGCAGCCGAAGTTCATGTCGATGTGGTCGGCGAGATCCTCGGTGACGATCATCCGGGCGGCCTCATAGGTCGTCGCCGGATCCACGGTGTAGAGCTGCAACGACCGCGGCGACTCCTGTGGAGCGAACGTCGTCATGTGCATGGTGACCGGGTGACGTTCGACGAGCGCGCGGGCGGTCACCATCTCGCAGACGTAGAGGCCCGACACCGTTCCGGCCCGTGCCTCCTCCAGCTCGCGACACAGAGTGCGGAACGCGACGTTGGTGACGCCGGCCATGGGCGCCAAGACAACCGGGCTGCGGAGGGCGAAAGGCCCGATCCGCAGCCCGGTGGCCGCTGGTGCGATGTCTACTATGTTGCCGCCCCTGCCAATGCCTTGGCGCTGCGCTTCTCGGCGAGACGCGCGTCCCGCTCGAGCTTACGAGCCTTGGACTCTTCGAACTTGTCGGCGGCCTCTTCGATTTCCGTGATCAGGTTCGCCAGGTCGTCGCGCATTGCCGCCGCTTCGCCGGTGAAGTCGTCGCGCTCGAAGATGCGCCACTTCTTGAGCACCGGCATCACGACGTCGTCGAGGTGGATACGCAGGTCGTATACGCCGCCCATAGCGATGATGACGGCCTTGCGCCGGAAGTCCGGAACGGTGTATCCGGGCATCTTGAAGTTGCGCAGCACCCGGTGCAGCGACTTCATCGCCTGGTTGGGGGCCACGTCGAAGCCGGCCTCACTGACGTCGCGGTAGAAGATCATGTGCAGGTTCTCGTCGTTGGAGATCCTGGCCAGCAGCTGCTCGGCGACGGGGTCGTTGCAGGCCTTGCCGGTGTTGCGGTGCGACACCCGGGTCGCCAGCTCCTGGAAGCTGACGTACATGACCGAGTCGAACAGGCTCTCGGCGAACAGATCGCCCTGCTGGTTCTGGCCCGGCGAGAAGCCGCGGGTCATCTGCTCCATTCGGAGCTCTTCGAGCTCGACGGGATCGCAGTTGCGGGTGACCACCAGGTAATCGCGGATCGAGATGCCGTGCCGGTTCTCCTCGGCGGTCCACCGGTTGACCCAGTAGCCCCACGGGCCGTCCATGGAGAAGTTCATCGCGATCTCGCGGTGATATGCGGGCAGGTTGTCCTCGGTCAGAAGGTTCTGAACCATCGCCGTGCGCGCGACCTCGGAGAGCTTCGACTGCTCGGGATCCCAGTCCTGGCCGCCGAGGGCGTAATAGTTCTTGCCGTCCGACCACGGGATGTAGTCGTGCGGGTTCCAGTCCTTCATCATCGTCATGTGGCGGTTGATGAGCTTCTCCGCCACCGGTTCCAGCTCGTGCAGGAGATCGAGGTCGGTCAGGTCTTTCGACATGAGCCCTCCAGTTATCTGTTCCTAGTGGTTGCACTCAATATATCTGTGTATCTCGGTGACATTCAAGTTCCCCCCGCGGCATGTCGATAACGGTTCAAGCACCTTGTTCACCGGACTGCAGACTCCCGCGACCCGGCGTACTATTTGCGCACCACAGGCAACCAGCGTTTGGTACGCAAATGCACAGGCAACGCACATCTCGGAGGTCGCGATGAAGAACTACTTGGTCCTCGGCGTTGGTGCGCTCGGTGCAGCGGTGGCATCGGTCGCGATGTTCGGCTCCGGCACCGCCTCGGCGACCAACGAGTACGCGGGCCAGACGTATGCCGATGCGGCACAGGCGATCAGCGACGCCGGCCAGTCGGCGACCATCGCCACCAGGGTCGGCAGCTTCCTGCCGACCGAGCAGTGCATGGTCACCGGATCGCGCAGCGCCGACTTCCTGGACTCCAGTGGGACCAACCCCGGCAACCGCGTCCTGCTGTACCTGAACTGCAACAACACCTTCGCGACGGCCGGCGTGCCGGGGAACTCGATCGGCAGCCCGGAAGGCCGGCAGGCTCGTTCGGACTATGAGGAGAAGCTCGCCGAGGCGCAGGCCGAAGCACAGCAGAGCGAGTCGAGCGAACTGGATCAAACCGGCAACGTGCCAGGCGAGGCGGGTCAGGTCGCCGGCGGATAACTCGCCGTACGAGCGAGCAGCAGGTCGACGCAATAGTCGATGAACTGCTCGCGAGACGCCGCCAGGCTGCCGTCGAGGTAGGCGGTGAACAGCGCGGTCAGCGCCCCGATCAACCCGGTGGCCATCATCTTCTGCAGCACCGGATCGCTGATCGCAGTCAGCTTGCTCTGCAGCAGCTCGATGAAGCTGGGCATCCACTCGGCACCGGAGTGGATCAGCACGGCTTCGACCTGCGGCGCCAGCAGCAGGACGCGGCCCCGAACCGGATCGTCCACCATCAGACTCACGAACTGTTCGACGGCCGCGCGCGGGTTGCTGCCGATGTCAGTGCAGTCATGGCGCGATTGCAGACATCGTCGTAGACGGCTCGGACGAACTCGTCGCGGTCGGAGAAGCTTTCGTAGAAGTAGCGCTCGGTCAGGCCGGCATGGCGGCAGACCGCCCGCACCGTCAGCGCAGGGCCGCCGGGGCTGCCGAGCAATGTGACGCCGGCGGCGATCAGTTCGTCGCGGCGCAGCGCCTGCCGGTCCGGCAGGGGGACGCCGGACCAGCGGCCCCGTCGTTGACCCGACGTCACATCGCTCCTAAGCTCTTGGTGACAACGCATGTAGTCAAAATGCCAGACTTCCTCGGGAAGGTCACCAGTTGAGTCAAGATACTTCCGAATCGTGCCCCGTCACCAGCGAGGGCGCGCAAGTGGCGTCCGGCTGCCCGGTGACCGACGGAGGGTATGACAGCCCGCCGGCGGTCCTCGGACCCGAGTCGCTGACGTGGAAATACTTCGGTGACTGGCGCGGGCTACTCCAGGGGCCATGGGCCGGCTCAATGCAGAACATGCATCCTCAGCTCGGTGCCGCCGTCGAGGAGCACTCGATCTTCTTCATCGAGCGGTTGCCTCGCCTGCTGCGATCGCTGTACCCCATCGGGGGTGTGGTGTTCGACGGCGATCGGGCGCCGGAGACCGGTGCGGAAGTGCGTGACTACCACATTCCGATCAAAGGCGTGGACTCTCAGGGCCGCCGCTACAGTGCGCTCAACCCGGACGTCTTCTATTGGGCCCACGCAACATTTTTCATGGGCACGGTCCTGACCGCCGAGCACTTCGGTGACGGTCTGACCGAGGACCAGAAGCGCCAACTGTTCGACGAGCACGTCACGTGGTACCGGATGTACGGCATGAGCATGCGCCCGGTGCCGGCAAGTTGGGAGGAATTCCAGGTCTACTGGGATCACATGTGTCGCAACGTGCTCGAGAACAATTGGGCCACTCGCGAGGTGCTCGACCTGTCGACAATGCCCAAACATCCTTCGCTGCAGTGGATTCCGGACTTCCTGTGGTCGGCGTACCTCAAGGTGCTCGGTCCGGTCGCGGTCTGGATCACCGTCGGGCTCTACGATCAGCCGGTCCGCGACCTGATGGGCTACACGTGGTCGAAGCGAGATGAGCGCCTGCACAGGCTGTTCGGCCGCATTGTCAATCTGGCGTTCAAGGTCTTGCCCGAGCGTCGTCGGATGCACCCGCGTGCGCGTGCGGGCTGGGATCGAGCCACCGGCCGAATTCCGCTGGACGCCCCGCTGATCCACACCCCGGCCCGCAATCTGCCGCCGAAAGGTGAGCGTGACAAGGGAATTCACTATCTGGGCGACACATGCCCGGCGAAGCACGTGGCGTCCTGACGGTTCGCCGGCCACGTCACGACTTACCTACGTCGAGCCGAGCCGACAGCCCGCTATCAGGGGCAGCGTGCTGAACAAACGTGAACGTCAATTGCTTTCGGCCGCAGCCAAACCCCAGCACATCACGGCATAGGACGCGGCGAAGGCGATGTCGTCGATGTTCTCGTCATTGCCGCCCAAACGCCGGACTTGGTCAGCGATCGCGTGGCGAATTACATCGGTCGACGTGAGCAGTGGGTGACTCATGTTAACTCCTGAGGCGCGCGTGAAACAGGACTGCCCCGCTCCCCGATGCGTTAACTGGGAGTTACCCGGTCCGGGTATCTTTCACACACCAGCTAACCGCGCCGTTATCGAAGCTTTACTCCGCGCGACGCAGCACCGCCGGAATCGTCAGCGCCAAGATCTTGAGGTCGAGGGCGATCGAGAAGTTCTCGATGTAATAGTTGTCCCACTCTGCGCGGTCGGCGATGGACGTCTGCCCACGTAGGCCGTGTACCTGAGCCCAGCCGGTGACACCGGCTCGAACGCGGTGACGCTCGCCGTATCGCTGGATCTGTGCCTCGAACAACTCGACGAACTCCGGCCGCTCGGGCCGGGGACCCACCAGGCTCATCTCGCCCTTGAGCACGTTGAGGAACTGCGGCAGCTCGTCGAGCGACGTGGCGCGCAGAATTTTGCCGATCTTCGTGCGACGGTCGACACCTTCCACGCCGCCGGGCGCAGCGCCCGTTTTGAGCTGGAACGCCGCGTCGGCGGCGTCGGGTGCCCGCATGGTGCGGAACTTCAGACAGTCGAAGACGCGTCCGTCGCGGCCCACCCGCGGCTGGCGGAAAAAGATCGGACCCGGCGAGCTCAACTTCACGAGGAGCACCAGGGTGAGGAAGACCGGCGAGATAAACAGCAAGAGTAGGAAAGACATCACCCGGTCGAAGATGTGCTTGACGGTGAACTGCCAGCCGCGCGGGTTGGTGTGGGGCAGCGCCAGCAGCGGGGTCCCGCCGATGTGCTCGATCCGGGCCCGCTCGCCGATGGTGTCGAACATGCGCGGCACCACCCAGACCCGCAGGCCGTTCTGGTGGGCAGCCCGGACCACATGGGTCAGCACCTGATCTTGGGTCCGGGAGAACGCGATCACGACGTTCTGCGCCCCGGTCTCCTGAATCGCTTTGTCGATGTCTTCCGGCGGCCCCAGGTAGGGGATGTCGGGGCGCGGATCGCCCGCCTGACCGAACCACGGTTCGGCGTCGATGATGCCGACCGGTCCGAGACCATATTCCGGGAATTCTTCGAGACGGTTGATGATGTGGCCGGCGACGCGGCCGTTGCCGACGATGAGGGTCGGCGCCACCAGGTGATGGTGTCGCCGCAGGCTGCGTTGGATGATCACCCGGACCAATCGGCCGAACGGCATGAGGACCGCGGCGCAGAGCCAGATCTTCAGCACGGTCGACCCTGGTCGACCGGACTCATGGGTGAGCAGCATGCCGGCGAGCAGGAACATCGTCGAAATCGCGACAGTGGCTTCGATGGGCCCGATCTCGTCGAGGAATTCCCGGTTCAAGCGACGCCGGTAGACGCCCCGTGCGCCGAGCGTGGCGATCACCACCGGGACGAAGAGGATGGCCAACCACAGGTCCGGGGGTAGTCGTTGGTGGACGTCGCCCACCACGCGCCCAGGGCGGTTGCGATCGACACCGACAGAACGTCGATGGCGACGGTGATGATGGTGCTCAGCGGGTCGGTGCGGACCCGCTCGGCAAATGTCTTCTGCCGCGGCGCTCGTTTGCCGTTACGAGCCGGCGCGGTCGGCGAATTCTCGACCTGAAGTGTTCGTATCGCCATGACCGCTCACTTCACCCACCGAACCACAGGCGGGACGCTACCCGATATCACTACCCGTCGAGTCACATATCCCCCGTGTGGCGCATTTTGGCAAAGATCACTTGTCGCGCGGCTCGGCGAGTAGGCGTTGGCGTGCGACGGCGGCGAGATCATTGAGGATCTGCACCTGGCCGCTGGACCAGTGCCGCGGGCGAGTGTCCCACGTGCAGAGCGTCCCCGCGACATGGCCGTTGCTGTCGATCAACGGAATCCCGGCGTACGCCAGCACCCCTTCCTTGACCGCTGGATGGTCTGCCAGGAGGGGATGCGCTCGGGTGTCGTCGACTACCAGCGGCTCGCGACTGGCGACGGTGAACTTGCAGATCGACATCTCGATCGGCCGCACTCGCGGCAGCGTCTCGTCGCTCGCAGTGCTGCCGGCCAGCACCTGCCGGTCGGGGTACACGATTGACACCGCTGCCATCGGAGTGCCCAGCGCCTCAGCGGTCAGGACGGCCACCCGATCCAGCGTCGCGCTGCGGTAGTCATCGTGGTTGCCGAGCCGCTCCAGCGCCTCCAGGCGCTCGGGGTCCGACACGGCGTCGTCGACGATCGCGTCGACGGCACCTTGCTCCCCGGATAGCTGATCGACGACCGCTTGCACAGTCTGGTCGTGTTCGGGCCCGACCAGACGCGCGATCACATGCCTGCCGGTCTGCCGGTCGACGCCGTGGCGCGGACCGTTCCCGGCGCCGCCCGCGGGCTGCGAGGCCCCGTCACTCATGCCGTTCACGATAGGTCACCCCCGACGGCCACGGGCGATGTCAGAAAGGTCCGCATTTTTGCGAAAGACCCGTTCATCCCCTGTTGTGCCCCCACCAGGGCTCGAACCTGGGACCTGCGGATTAAAAGTCGCTAGGGCAATCGCCGTAGCAACCCCGCATTTTTGTGCCGATCACTTAACAGGGGCGGAAAACTGCAGTTCAGCCTAATGGTACGGGTGGGAGATCGGGCATTGCGACCGGTGGTAGCGCGTCGCCGCTGGCAGCCGCTCTGCTGCCGCACCGCTGGCACGCAGCTGTCACGAGGCGTCGGGGGCCAAGAAGGCAGAAGTGCCGTCGGCGATGCGCACAATGTCGCCCGCCAGCATGTAGGTCCAGACGACACAAGTCTCCGCTTCGGCTTGCGTGACGTCGTCGTGTACACCTTTGCTCGCGAGGCCATCTAGCGCGTTGAGGCGGCTGGACAAGTCAGTGACGATCTGCACAACAGTCTGCTTGTGACGCTTAGCCTGAACGTTCTGCCGCACGTATTCGGTCAGTCGATTCTTGTACTTGTCGTCGGACATCGTGCGTATTGCACCGTCTACGCCCTCCACATCTTCGCCCGTGGCCGGGTACAACGCATCGGCCAGATCTTTGATCACACGGCGACATGAGGTGAGGGCGTGCGCGTAGTCCTCGCTCGATCCTGAGGTCAGGCGGTCCTGAGCGGCAACAAATTTCTCGAGCGCGTCGGGGGCGAATCGGCGTAGGGACGCATTGATGTACGACTGCGCACGCTGAAAGATGTCACTTGTCGCCTTGCCGGCAAGTAATTCCATCTCGACCAAGACCAGGTAGTCGTGCATGTCCTGGCGAATCTTGCCCAGAATGCCGCGTTCCTGCTGCAAGCCCGGCAGTAGAACTAGGCGGATCTGTTCGGCCTTATCTGCGGCGTATGCGAGGTCAACAGGATTCAAGTTCGATGACGGCTCAGCGTCGTCGTAGGCACGTTCCAACGCTTTCAGGTTGTCTTCTAATTGCGAAACCGACAGGAGCTTCACTTGTCCGGACTCAACCTCCCGGGTTCTGAAGAGTCCCTCCATTTGTCGATCGACTTCTCGGTTCGCCTCATCGGCTCCAACCAACGTGGCGAGCTGTTCCCGAGCCTTCACCAGAGCGGGATGGGTCTTCATCCTCCGGTCGTTCGCGTAAGCCGCTGCGATGTCGGACGTTTGCATGATCAAGCCTATTTGCTTGGCAAAGTCATGCCTCAACACCGCGATGCGCTGCACTTTGCGAACAATTGCAGCCACTGTCATGCCGGGTGAGTCAAACGAATCTAGGGCTTCGTCCACCAAGCGGCGAACTTGGACAAGGATCGGGTCGTCAGCCACATGCTAAGTATTGCTGACTCGACCGACAGCACATGCGCGTCTCCTGGATAGACAGTGCAGCATGAGTACGCCCCAGTGTGACGCAACTCACATCCGCCGTCATGGCTACATGCAGACTCCTGCATATGGAGCCGTTCTAGAACACGTTCTATCTCATTTTGGCTGGTCGGAGCGTTGCTTCCAATTGAAATAGGCACGAAAAAGTTGCTAGCAAACCAAGTTGGCGCCAACCTGGCGTGTAATCGCAGGTCTAGGCCGAATTCTCCTGGCGCACAGCAACACTTGTGATCTATCGTGGAATTCGAGGCCTCATCTCAAGTATCAAGATTTTTCGAAAGAGTTGAGGGACATGGCAATTGAGGATGATCCCCGCGTAAAGGCGGGACGCAGAGCGTTAGAGCAAGCACTTCCACGATCGGAGAATCAGGCACGTAGCTGGTGTGAGGCCCCTTCGGCGGTAATCGCTTTCGATGTCAGCGTGACCGGCGACGGCAACCACTTGGAGGATGCCGTCGGGTTTGCGATACCCGTCGACTCAACACTCTGGATATGGGTGCGTACAGGGTCAACCTGGAACCACACGACTCAGGTTCTGGACGACTAGCAGGCCACGTAATACCAACTGCCAGAACGGTTTTGGCGTGTACGCACTGCCGAATCGCGGCTCGACTCTGCGACTGGCGCAATCTGAACCTTGATAACTGCATAATGCTTGGGCACTCCCCGGCATCTGCCTACGGCCGGACAGCACTTAGCCGCCCCGGTGCAAGGATGAAGGGGACACCAGGACGGCTAAGTGTGGAGCGCTGCGGAGGGCTGAGGACCGCGCGCTGCCGGTTTGTGAAGAGGGGCTAGCGATTCCGTCCGATTCCAATTCGGATCTCACAGGGTGGAGTCAGTCCCGAATACATGCCGCCGGCCGAAGGGGTTGCGTTCTCTAGTCCTTCCGGCACAAGGCCCTGGCCCCATGAATACTCCGATGCGTCAGAGTCGATTTCGTCGAAGCCTCTCTGTGGCCGGGGTACACAGTCACTCATACCTGATTCACCTATGCCAGACGTCATGGGTGGACCATACGAACGATCACCGGCGCGGTGTATTCAGTGTCCTCGGTCAACTGGGTCACGACTGCCGCTCCGCGATGCCGTGTGCCGACGCCAAAGCTGCGGGTGTAGAACGAGTCCAAGAGCGGATAGCCGGGCTGATTGCCGGCCAACTGCCGGAACCCTTGGTACAGCGGGTTCGTGTGTTGCCTCACCCCGATCGCGTTCGACGGGGCCTGGGGGCCCGCGGTCGCTACGGTCGCGAAATAGTGCTGTGGAACGAAGTTCGACTCGACCAGCCACAGCGGGCCGTACTTGCCGACGGACTGAAGACCGAACACGGTGCCCGGAGGCTGACTGCCGACCAATTGACCACCGCTTGCGATGATGAACGCAGGTTGGTTCTCCGCGGGAATGAAGTCCCACTTAGCTTTCTGGCCGTTCTCGTTGACGACACCCGCGCGGAAACTCTGAACGATTTCGGAGTCGGCAGGCTTGACCAAGCAGATCAGCTGCTCGTTACTGTCGGTCAGACCATAGCCATGCTCGCGGATGTGCGAAACGCACACCTCAAGATCACCGGAATCGATTGTGCTGTGGCCAGATGTGAGGTGATGCGTGTGATCGGCCGTAAATGTCTTGCCCAGCGTCGGAGGCGGCGCAATGCCATCCGTTCCGTTCCACAGCCCGTAGCAGGTGTGGCCGAACTCATTCTCGTCGGGCTCAGGATCAAACAGACGGTCCAAGATTCGGCGCGTGACGGTGGTGTTGTCGGAACGGAATGCTTCATCGAGGACCGCGCGTACTTGCCGCGCGTCAGCGTCACGAAGAAATCGCCACGTGTACCGTGCCGCACGGTCAAAATCCAGGAAGGTGTAGCCGAGCAGCAGGTATTCACTCGGCGGCCCCATAGACTCCGGCTCCCCGTACTCGCTCGCGAGCTCCAGCTCAGTTTCAATAAGGCCCTGGGGCACGGCGTCAGCAGCGCTGGTGTGCCAGTATGAAATCAGGTCCACAACCTTGGAACGCTCACGATTCCACTTTCCAAGCGCCTGCTGCATCTCGTCCCAAATCGCATTCAGATCAACACCATCCGCGGTCTGAGTAACGCGGGGCAGAACGTCTCCCTCAGAGTTATAGCCCGATTCACCACCGAAGGGTGGGCGCTTCCACAGAGACTGCAAATCAGTCAGATTGATTCGGGGAGCGGTAGTCGTAGTCATTACGTGAGCCTTCCAAAGTCGTTTGTAACCGCCAGGCCCACAAGCACGGACCTGGAAGGGTGACAATCTCAACCGTGCCGTGTTAGGCGGCCGACTCACGTCGTGAGGGATCTTATACGGTGCATGCCGACGCCCCTGATAAAGGGTTATACGGCATGATCGCGTGCTCGTCCGCCAGATGCGCTGCGCACGTGTGCATTTCGCGGTACAGACCGGCGACACGCGGCGCGGGGCGGCCTATGATGTAGGGGGCCAACGAAAGAAGGGCCATCATGACACGCACAGCACTTGCATTCCCCGACCGCGAATACTTCGGATACGAAGAGGCAGCGGCGTATCTGCGCAGCAAGGGCCTCGACGGTGCTACTAGGCACACCATCGACACCCATTACCGGCGGACCGGGAAGCTACCCGGCAAGCCGAAGCGCACCGGCCGAAAGGTCTACTGGCACAAAAGCCAACTGGACGCCTTGATAGACGCACTGTAGGGCCGAACCTTAACGCATGACGCACGAATGAAAGAGACACCGATGACCGATATTGATGACGACGAAGCGCAGCTGCATGATCTGGATTTCTACCAACGCCTCAACCAGATCAATTCTCAGGTTGGGCGGCCGGCAGTAATGCCCGAGCACCGGGCCACCATTGACGCCTACACCGATGCTATTGATGACGATTACCGTCACCTGCTCACGCATGACCGTGATCCGGTAGCGCAACGAATTGCAAGCCACATGGTGAAGGCACGCCTCACCGCAAACGTCGAGCACCGTTCGGTGTTTGACCGCTGGTGCCCCAGCCACGACGAGTCTCGCCCCGAAACGATGGCCACGCTGTATGCGCTCGTCTACTCCAACATCGCCTACGTGATCCCGCTAGAGAGCGCGGAACAGATCAGCGAAGTTGCCGAACATCTGCTGTTGCGAAAGCAGTGCGAGGCGCGCGTGACTCGGCGGTGTCGTTGGCGTCCGACTGAGGTTCTCGCCGTCAAGCGCGGTCAGTACGTGTGTGTCTTCGGTATCTGTACGGGTTGCAAGCATCACATCGAGTCCGGTCTAGGGTTCAACGAGGATTACATAGGACCCAGCCATGACTGGGTTGATGACCGTAAGGGTGCTCCCATAGTTCGGGAGTGGACCCCATGGTCTGACTCCGATGACCCCCACGACACAGACGACATCCCGGACTATCCGCCGAGCTGATGTCTGTCAACAACAAGATCGTGCAGTTGCACCGGCAGGGCTACTGCACCGGATACATCAGTCTTCGCCTCAATCTGCCAAGCAGCTTCGTCCGGTTGGTCGTCGCCAAGGCTCAGACCAGAGCAGCCGTGCGCCGTGCCAAAGCCGAACACAAACGCGCCACCGCGTTACGGCTACTGGCTGAAGCCAACTCAGTCTTGAGGAGCTGACGTGGACCTCTCATTCCCCGACGTCACCGGCCTGGACGTGTTCGACGCCGCCTGTGAGTACGCCGCCAACGGTATTGCGGTCGCCCCGTTCGACCCGTCCAAGGGCAAGGGCAAAAGCTGCTGGAACCTGGTCGACTACCGCGACATCACCACCAGCCGGTCGCAACTAGTGCGCTGGCGAAATAGCTACGGCCCGTTCAAAGCTCTTGCCACCAGTCCCGGTCAATATGGCGCCATCGTCATTGACGTTGATCGGCCGCGATCCACTCCCCGGCACTTGCGGAAGCCCCTGGCCACCGGTGTGTACGTCAACACCCGACCGGAGGAAAGTCCGAACCGTGGACACTACTGGTTTGAGCTGCCTGAAGTTGTGCGGCTGGGCAACCCGACACTGCCGTTCGGAGAAGTTCGCTGTGTTGGCGGCGGGATCGTCATGCCGCCGTATGGCGATCGCCGCATCGTCCGAAGCGGACCCTTGCCGGCGCTTCCAGAAGCCTTGACTACCTACCTCGGAACACAAGGTTCTCAGGCAGGTGCTGGGGAGCCTGTTCAGCACAGCGGAATCACATTCGGTCAGTTCTGTCGCAAGTACGCCGGTAACGAGCGACCCCATAAGCTGCAGGCACTGTTGAAGCTGCACCAGGTGATCCTGGACCGCGGAACCAGTCCGCACGACGCCATGCGGCAAGTGTTGCTAACCGGACTGGGAGAAGCCCGTATCGGATACGTGCCCGCGAAGAAGGTCGTTCACGCCCTACGCGATACCTGGGACCGTGACCGGGCCGAGTTCACGCGCCTTGTCCAGTGGACCATCAACGCCGTTGAGGCCAGCGATGCTGAAAAGCTGAAGCTCAAGAGTGATCGCTGTCCCGGCACCGACTCCCGAGAGTATGCGTAGCTGGCAAGAGCCTAGAGCACTTCCCGCGATTACAGCGGCTGCTTTGTCGATCTTCGGCATTGTGGCCGCTGTATTGCGTTGACGGGCAATAGCTTACGGGCTCAGACTGATGCGCGCCGCCCGTGGATCTCATACGCTCGACTCCGTCGCAGGTCAGCGGCACACGCGGATTAGCGTGCAATTCGAGAGGAAGTCTTATGGAGCTGACCACCCGAACTCAAAAGTATTACGACCGTGCGGGAGTGGTGGCGTATGCGCACTCGCTCGGCTTGACCCACATCACCGAAAACTCGGTGAACTCAGCCGCTTACCACAACGACCGCCCTCTGAAGCGAACGAAGGTCCACGGTCGGGTCTACTACGCCCAGAGGGACGTTGAAGCCTGGCTGACCGGCGAGCGCCTGGAGGACTGATCGCGATGACTGCAGCGTTGACTTTGTGCAAGTGCCAGTCATTTCGCGTGGAGCCCGGCACGCTATGTGCCTGGTGCCAGTTGGATAAGAACGGTAGGCGTTTCGGCTGGGAGCGTATCGACCGCGACACCTGTCCTCGCGTTCTCGTCGGAAAAAGTTGCCTCAACTATGAATCGCCGGACAGCTTTGGGAGTTGTTGGTGCGGAAGCCGTCTGAATGATCACGGCAACCACTGGCGCGACAGCGATGGGGTGGAGTTCATCGTCTGGGAGCCCTACGGCATTGACGGTGACAGGCTGAACGTCGTGCTGGCAGCCGCGGCCGCTGAAGGCTTAGACGTGTGGATTGACCACTACAGTCTGTGGCATCACAGAACCACCGGGATTCGATTCACGGCCCGGACACAGTAAGCCGCACATTACGCCGATCAGAGGCGAGGTACATGAAAGACATTCGTACATAAAGCAACGGCGGCCCCGCTCACTTGTATTGGGAGAGAACGGGAACCGCCGCTGAAAGGAAGTATCTGCAATGGTAGCAGATCCCCACGACGAGGCATCCGCCGACGACAGCGACGAAGAGGACTTCTTCGACCCGTGGGCGGAGGAGGAGCGCCTACATCAAGGCGAGTACGACCCGGTCGCGGATCACGCCGAGCGTGCGGAGCTGTTGTGGCAGCGCCAGCGGTCCTACTCGGTCGAAGACGAGATTCGGCGTAAGCGGCTAGAGCAGCAGTGGAAGCCCATCGACGATCAGGGCACCCTGGCCCACCAACTGCAGACCATCGTCACCGACCCGTTGTTTGTCATCGAAGACTGGTTTCCCGACCGGACCATCTGTCAGATCAACGCTCAGTTCAAGATCGGCAAGACCACCCTTGTGACCAACCTGGTCCAGGCGCTGGCCACCGGGGAGCCCTTTCTTCGCACCTTCCGCGTACATCCAAAGTTCAAGGGACACATCGGTCACTGGAACATGGAGGTCAGCCAGAAAACGTTGCTCGGCTGGTACCGGAAACAGCCGATGCCGCCCGAAGCACTTGCCAGGTGCTTTCCGCTATCGGTGCGCGGCAACCTGTCTCTGGACTTCAAGAGCGAGGTGGTTGTCGAGTGGACCATCAAGTGGCTGCAGAACAACAACATCAAAGTCTGGATCATCGACCCGCTGTCGAAACTCTTCCGCGACGACGAGAACAACAACTACGAGTTCAACCAATGGTGGCTCAAGTTGGAGCACATCGTCAGTGAGTCCGGCGTCAGACTGGTTCTGCTGGTTCATCACACAGGCCACTCAACCGAACGTGCTCGCGGCGCCAGCGCCATGATGGGCAATCCCGATGTCCTGCTTAGCTATACCCACGCCGGCAATCTCGGCGAAACCCCGCCCAACAACCTTCGCTACCTGTCGGCCATGGGCCGTGACGTCAACATGCCCAGCACCGAGCTCGACTACGAACCCGATACGAACACCTTGTTCGCTACCAACAGCGGCACCACCCGCGCGCAAGCCAAGTCTGACGTCAAGGCCCAGCAGGCCGGTGTGGCGGTTTGGGAAGCCGATGACCGCATCAAAACCGGCGATCTGTACAAGCGGCTCAACTGGCGGCAGGACGGCGCTACGTCCAAAGACAACGCGGCCGCTCTCAAGCGGGCCGTCCAAAAGGGCTACATCGCGCAAACCAAGATCGGCACCACAGTATGGAACTCCCGTGGACACGTAGACCCCCGCAGCGGCCAGGAAACGCCGAAGTGATCATCTCTTTCGGATTCGCGCGCCGATTACCTGCCATCCGGGCCAGCAGGCATGCCATCGCCTGCTATTGCCTGCCCATTGCCTGCCGACATCTCGACAGGAAATATCGCCCCAGGTCAGAGGCGTTTTCGGCCGATTGCCTGCTCATTTCCTGCATTCCCTGCCTTACCTGCGCCCCTTTATGGGGCTAGCAGGTAAGCAGGCGATCAACCGACCCGCCCAGCAGCCCGAAGTAGTAGAGATAGATCGGAGACTCCAATGAGTGACAATGACAACATCATTGATGTTGAAGCCATAGAAATCATTGAGCGCGATGAACCTTTGGCAATTGAACCAGCGATGAGCACCCATGAAGATTCGCAACCCTTGGAGCCCGACCGGATCACTCGCAGCAATGGGCAGACATACGAGGCGAAACCGGGGAGAACAGCCGACGGTCGTTCTCTGAACTCAGCCGCAGTTGCCGAACATGATGCGCAGCTAGCCGCCAATGAAGAAAGGCGCTGCGTAGCAACTAATTCCCGTGGTGAGCGGTGCCGCAAATTCGCAATCTACGGCGGAACTGTGTGCAAGAGCCACGGTGGCGCAACGCGTCGGGTTGTCGATAAGGCACGCATCAGAGTCCAGATGGCCGGTGACCGGCTGATGGGCAAGCTCATCGATGTTGCATTCGACGACACCAAACCGCCCGACACTCAATTGCGAGCTATCCGAGATGCACTCGACCGTGCCGGCCTTAAACCTCCGTCCGAAGTGGTTCTGTCCCAAGGGGAACCGCGCGCTTACGAGACTGTGTTCGACACCATCGGCGGCGCTCCTAGCGAATCGCTTGAAGAGAGCATCGATTACGGTCAGAACGACTCCCCAGCCCCTGCCTACAACCCGATTGACGATGCACCGGAGGCCGAAGCTGGGGAGGATTCGGCGCAGTCCGCGGCCGACGAGCAGGCGTCACACTCTTCGGACCCCGAGCCGCCACCACCGTCTAGGCCGCGCGAAAACGCCCGCGACAGGCCGCGTCAGCCACCCGTTCGGCACATCACAGGCGAGGCCGCGATCTACCTCGCGAACGCAGCTAACCGGGAAATAGGTGCACTGCCGCCGCTAAGGGAGCTGGAATCACCACACCGCCGATACAGACGGCCATAGCCCACTTCGGTACATCTTTCGAGGTAGAGCGGTCGGCTATAAGTATTCGGTGAGGTGAGTGACGCTCGTCACTAGCCACAACCGACACCAGGACAGGACATGAACACAGCTAACACCGAACATCCGATAGCCAGAGCAATAGGCTACCTACGAGTCTCAACCAACAGACAGGCCGAGAATGGTTACGGCCTTGAGGCACAACGAGATCAGGTCGAGCAATTCTGCTCAGCCAACGGGTTGGATCTGGTCGGCCTGCACATCGATGTGATGAGTGGGCGCAAGACCGATAAGTTGTACGGACGCACCGCAGCTGTCGGCGCTATCCAAGCTGGCATTGCGAACGTGTTGGTAGTCAACACTTTAGACCGCTCAAGCCGAAGCATGGCAGACGGGGCCAAGCTGGTTGCCGACGCCAAGACCGAAGGCTGGCGCATCGTCGGCCTAGACGGAACCGATAGCAACACAGTGTCTCAGCTAACCGCTCACGCCAGACTCCTAGTGGCTGAGGAAGAACGCGAGCTCATCTCCAAGCGCACCAAGCAAGGGCTGATCAAGGCTCGGCAAGCCGGAAAGCAACTCGGCAAGCCTTCCACTATCGAACGCTCCACCGTTGACCACATCGTCCAATTGCGTAGTGACGGTTTGGGAACCAAGGCCATCGCCAAAGCTCTGGACATCGCCGGCATTGCTGCACCACGTAGCAACACATGGAGTTACAGCACTGTCCGCGGCGTTCTCGATCGGGAAGGCGTGGCCTGATGGCTTATATCCGCGTTCGCGAAACGAAGGCCAGAGCTAAAGGCAGACAAGTCAAGAGCTACGTGGTGTGCTGGCGTGAGCCGGTACGGGATGAGTTCGGCGCAGTTGTACCCGGCAAGACGATCCAACGCACTGACACGTTCGATACCGAGAAGGCTGCAAAGGCTCGTCTGCTGCAGGTTGAAACTGACCTCTCCGGCGCAAAGGGCATCGACCCGTCGAGCGCCAAGGCGAAGGCTAATCGGCCGCTAGGGGAGTACGCCCGGCAGTACCTCGACAGTTTGGCGGGCCAGATGGAACCAACGACCATCGAAGGCTACGAGAAGCTGTACCGCACCCATATCGCTCCGGTGTTTGGCAGTAGGCCGATCGCTGCTATCACTGCTGCCGATGTCGACGCCTTTCGGGCCAGTCTGTTCGCACCGCATCAGCGTCGGTCTTTCGTCACGAGAGGCTCGTCTGTGGCTGTTCCCGCCAACACCACCCCCAGCACCAGCCTGGTGACCCGTAGCCCTAAGACGGTCAAGCACATAGTCGGGACTCTCAAGCGGATTCTGGATGTAGCGGTTCGAGACGGGGCGGTGTCATCCAACCCCGTACTTGCTGGCCCGCGTCGAACCACGAAACGCCGAGCAACTAGTGGCAGCCGGAAGGCCTTCGCTCATCGCCCCCTGTCGGCCAACCAGGTGGCCTCGGTCTGCGACTGGATTGCTCGCGAGAAGGCCAACAACGTGTACGCGCTTGCGGTGCTGTTCGCGGCGCACACCGGAGTACGGGCAGCCGAGCTACAGGGCCTACAGGTTCAGGACGTCACGCTGTCGGACATACGGGGCACCGTCGGCAGCATCCGCATTCTTCGGACTGCGGCACGAAAGTCCGGAAGTTGGGTCTACGGCACCCCGAAGAGCGATGCCAGCACCAATCGAGTAGTCCCTCTAGCCCCGTGGCTGGCCGACGAGCTGCGCGACTACTTGGCCGATGTTCACCCTTTTGCCGGCAAGTACCCGCACGCACCGCTGTTCCCCGGTAGGCGCAGCCGCTCCAATTTCGACTGGGCCAAGCCGGTGGTGGCCGACAACCTGTATGACAACTATCTGCAGCCCGCTGCGAAGGCTCTTGCCCTTGGGGCCGTTCGGTTTCATGATCTGCGCCACACCTTCGCCACCATGAACCTGTCCGCTGGCGAGCACTACATGCAGGTGTCGAAGTGGCTCGGACACTCCAGCTACGTGCTGACGCTGACGACCTACGCGGACTACATCAATGAGGACGAACTAGCGGCACCGAAGGTCGGACGCGGCACTGCGCAGTCTGTAGCCACAGTTACCGACTTGCGAGCCAAAGTCAGCAGCTAGTGCAGGATCTCAGAAGGGTGGTTCATCGTCGCCGCCCGCAAAGCCAGATGCTGGGGGAGAATTCCAGGGATCGTCGTCTGTTCGAAACCTTCGTGCCGACGAGGTTGGTTTGTTCAGTTCGTGCTCTAACTGCAACCGCTCAAGGAATTCAATAAATCCCTTTGACTTCGCTGGAGCCGCCTCAAGTAGTGAAAGGTCGGCGTTCGTGAGCCGTCCTTCCGCCGCGATCCGGTGAAAGACGGAACGAATTGCACTCATCTCATCGGCGCTGTATCCGCCGGGAGTGCGGACAACCATCCGAGTGCGGCGGATGTCGGTGCGGATGTCCGTGAGAGCCTGGCTAATCTCGGCCATCGCGATCTGCTCAGGGTTTCCCGAACTACGCAACTGCTGAAGATCCACAGTTTGGGTTACCGGGTTGTCCATCTTGTAGTCGTCTCCGCCGTCGCGTATTGCCTTGGCGGCCTTATTGATACGTCGTTTTGCTTCGTCGGCGCTGTCTAAATCTTTGTGGTCGAATAGGACAGACCATTGACCCGCCACGTCGAATGGAATACGTTCAGACTTATCGCCGATCTGAATGAATGGCTTTCCGAACGCATGCCGAATCGCTAATTCGTAGAACACGTTAGGGTTGTGGCCCGTCAGGTCGGCAATGATTAGATCCGCGTTCAAAAGTTGCGTAACAATCTGCGTCGTGATCTGGCCCGACTCATCTGTGAGATCGGCCCTCGTAGTTTCATAGCCGAGCGGTTCAACAGCAGGATCAATGATGTACTTCTTCACCTGGTCACTGCGCTTGCGGATCTCGCTGCGGTCGTCGCCAATGGGGCAGACAATGAAGCACGTCAGCTTGCTCGCAGTTTCGTCCCCGTCACTGCTGCTGGTCTCCCCGTTGACAGTCATGGCGGCATTGTTCCATGACCGAACTGGCCGCGATGACTTAATTGGCCTCGTCGTCAGACTGGTCTTCAATTTCTAAAGGCCGCTGAGTTAGCTCAAGGATCGCGCCAATTGCCCTATCGTCCACAATCTCGTTGATCTGTTCGGGCGTGAGGACTGCCTGACCGTCTCGCACCCTGCCGAGCATCGCGCGGGTGAGCTCGGCTTTGCACTCTGCATTCGTACGAATCTGGTGCGCCTGCGCCCGAGCCTCCTCGGCTTCTGCCTCGATCTTGTGCGCCTCAGCCCGAGTCTTCTGAGCTTCCGCCTTGTCCTTCTCCCGCTTGGTGCTGAAGTCCCGCAGAAAGTTGAACAGCCACCACACCGATCCTCCGCTCACAAGTGTGCCGACGCCCCATGTCACCCCGGTGAGGATGATCTCCAAGGGATTTCTGTACGAGATTCGCTCGACTGTCGGTACCAGCGGTCCAGAGTCGGGTAGTGCGTTCAGCAGATACACGGCCTGCGCCTCGGCGGGAGGCCATTGATTCGGCGGCCCAAGTGTCGCGCTCAGGACGAACAGGCGTTCAAGGATGTCCCGTATCCGAGGCGGGTACCGGTAGGACTTGCCAGGGTAGTCGTCCGGGTAATCGCGACCGAAGCCGTGGCTGCGCTCTTGCAGATACTCAAGGAGTTCGATCCGGGAGCGCTCGTCCAGCGGCGATACCCGCGCGGCGCGATTGAGTTCCGACTGACGGTCTAGGGCTACTGCCGTGTTGACCAACGTGCTCGTGTCTTGGATGAGGCCGGCAAACAGGTCCAGCGGAACGGACGCGCCGACGTCTATGCGGATGGCGACTCGCTGAACCATCGTCAGAATCTAGCAAGGCTGCGTGCCGCATTTGTGCAGATCAGAGCGTGTGGCGTCGGTGGCAGTCGAACGCCGCTCCGCTGCCGTGCTGCTGTCATCCCGCTGTCACGGTGCCCGATTTGAGGTCCGCCAGCTGGCTGATTGACTCGCGAAAAAGTGCCATCTAGCTGCGAAAACTCATGGTGCCCCCACCAGGGCTCGAACCTGGGACCTGCGGATTAAAAGTCCGTAGCTCTACCGACTGAGCTATAGGGGCGCGACGCACACAATACTGCCTCGGTGATGGCACTCGGTTTTGGGATTGAGCCTGTGGTGCCCTAAGCTAACGACGCTCTAACGTGCAGACGTTGTGAGTACCCCGAAGTGATTCGGTTCTGGCCCCCATCGTCTAGTGGCCTAGGACGCCGCCCTTTCACGGCGGTAGCACGGGTTCGAATCCCGTTGGGGGTACGCGTGACGACGGCAACGTCGGATGCAAGCAGTACGAGTAAGGCCCTGTGGCGCAGTTGGTTAGCGCGCCGCCCTGTCACGGCGGAGGTCGCGGGTTCGAGTCCCGTCAGGGTCGCCATGTATGTGGTGAGGCATTGGATTGGCGCAGTGCCTTCCGGCCAGGTAGCTCAGTTGGTACGAGCGTCCGCCTGAAAAGCGGAAGGTCGCCGGTTCGATCCCGGCCCTGGCCACTCAGTTCGTGATCTTGGCGTTGACCAACCGGCAGGACCCTATCTGCGTTCGCCGGTGACCGTGGATTTGGGGAGTCGGCCCGCCCGGGAGTGTCCGTGCATGAAGTCACCGACCGCAATGACGTCGAAGTCGAGGTTCAAGCGCAGTGGCTTGGTGATCGACTGTTTCCAGGTGACGCGCTCACCCTCGTCGGTCTGCGTCACCCGAACGTCGCGCAGCGGAACAGTTTCGGCGGTGCCCACGGCGACACCGGTTGGTACGCCGTCGATCTCGGTGAACGTCATTTCGGCATGGATGCGGCCGATGGGGGTGCGCATGGTGAGCGCCCAAGTGCCGAGGATCGCGGTCACGGGAGTTTCCTTTTCTACGGTGATTTCTACGGTGATCAGAACGGGTGTGGGGCCGCGCCGTGATGGCGCCAGACGGTGCCGCGTCGCTCGTACTGGAAGAGCTGCTCGACGGCGTGTGCGATGCGCGGTCCGTACAGACGTTCCAACACGTAAAGGGCAAGATCGAGACCGGAGGTCACACCTCCGGCGGTGATGAGATCGCCATCGTCGACTACTCGGGCGTCGATGACCGTGGTGCCGGTCGCCTCGAGCATCTCGTTGCCCAGGCGGTGAGTGACCGCGGTACGACCTTCGAGAAGGCCCGCCATGGCCAATACCAGCGATCCGCCGCATACCGTGGCTACCAAGGTGCGGTCAGCGGCTAGTGCTCTACGCATCAGGTCCGGGAGCGGTGTGGCGACTGTTCGGGCGATGAGCACCGGAATCGTGTCGACCTCGTCGGGGTCACCCTCGATCGGCCCCGAGGCACCCGGGACGACGACCACACCGGGCGCTTCGGGGTCGAGCACGTGGGTGGCCTCAAGCCGCAGGCCGCGGGTGCCGGTGGTGACGAACCCGGTCTGGGCGGCGCTGACAAGGCGGACCTCGAGAGCGCCCTCGAGTGCATCCGAGCCTGCGCTGAGCACTTCGAACGGAGCGATCACGTCGAGCGGGTCGACACCGTCGAACAAAACGATCTGGGCTAACACCGCACTCCTCACCGATCAGGGCCAGGCTCAAACGGTAGGTAGGGGCACCACCTTCGGCCAGTGGCGGATCAGCCCCTGTGCGCAGGAAATCGGCCAGGACATTTGCGACCATGGTTGTCGTGCACACCGTGGCGGTCCTGGCCCTCGATGGAGTCATTGCCTTCGATCTGGCGACCCCGCTGGAGGTGTTCGGGCACGCCAGGGGAAGCGGCGGCGAGCAGCTCTACGACATTGCGGTGGCCGGGCCCAAGCGGCACGTCAGTGCGGGTGCCGTAGGTCTGTCGGTGCCCCAGGGCCTTGACTACTTCACACGGGCAGACACCATCGTCATTCCGGGCCGCGCGGCCGGAAGCCCACCATTGCCGGAGCCGGTTGCGCTCGCCGTGCGCACGGCCGCTCAGCGCGGGGCGCGGATCGCGTCGATTTGTGTGGGAGCCCTCGATCTGGCCGCCACAGGACTCCTCGACGGGCTCCGGGCGACCACGCACTGGCGTGCAGCAGCCATCCTTCGAGCCACCTATCCCCGCGTCGAGGTCTGCGCCGACGTGCTGTTCGTCGACAACGGGAAGGTGTTGACCTCCGCTGGAGCATCAGCCGGTATCGATCTGTGTCTGCACATGATCGGTCGCGACCACGGCGGCGCGGTCGCCGCGGACGCCGCGCGTATCGCGGTCATGCCGCTCACCCGCGAAGCCAACCAAGCCCAGTTCATTCGCGACGACGCCATCGGCGACACCGCCCTTTCCTCGACCCTGGAATGGATCGAGAGCAACGCGCACCTGCCGATCGGTGTCGCCGATATCGCAGCCCATGCCACGGTCAGCCCACGCACCCTGCACCGGCGCTTCACACATGAACTCGGCGTGTCTCCCAGCACCTGGCTGGCAAAGGCTCGGGTCCGCGCGGCGCAACGACTACTCGAAACCACCGACCACTCCGTCGACCGCATCGCCACGCAGTCAGGGCTGGGTTCGGCAACAAACCTACGGTCCCGATTCAAAACCGTCGTGGGTACGACCCCGACCCAGTACCGCAGAGCGCTCGGCTCGCAACCGGGGTAGCAACAACTCCGAACGTTCGAATCGCGTTGGCGGACAGCGCTTCCGTCAGCTCCCGGCCGCTCAGCCTCGGGTGTTCCAGACAAGCGGCGACTGGTGGATCCAGGTGTCGTGTTCAACGGTGTCAACGAGGAAAGCAGCGAGGTCGGCACGGTTGATCCGCGTGCCGGGCGTCTCGGTGCCCGCCTCAGCGGCCCGCACGGGACCCCCGGCCGGCTTGTCGGTGAGGGCGACTGCCCTGACGAGGGTCCAGTCGGTGTCGGAGGCGCGCACGATCTGGTCGACGGCGCTGTGGTCGACGAAACCGGCCTTGATGTTGGAGATGTTGACGAAGAACCTGGCCATCGGGTTGAGGCGAGCCCAGTCGTCGCCCGCGCCCATAGTGGAATTGACGACGATCCGGCGGATGGCCTGCTCGCCCATGACGGTCAGGGCGTTGCGGATCGCGTCGGCCATGAACATCGGTGGGCTAACGGGCTTGGCCCAGGGATTGTCCGAGGCACGCGAGTTGTTGAGCGTGCTGATCACCGCCTCGCAGCCCTGGGCGGCCTCGCGGATGTCATCAATGTTGGAAGGCGTACCCGCGACCAGTTCCACGCCGGCCGGGGCCGCGACGACGTCAGGGTTGCGCACCAGAGCACGCACCCGGTGACCGCGTGCGACGGCGCGCGAGAGTACATGGACGCCAGTGCGACCGCTGCCCCCGAGGACAAGCAGATTGGTCATTGTTCTCCCTCAGTGGATTGCATCCCCGGGCCGGTGGTGGCCTGCGCCAGCCGCGCCGCGCTGTCATTGAGTCGTCGAATGATCGGACCGGCGACGTGCATGGCAAGCCGTAGCGCCTCTTGATCGCTCGCCGACAGCGTCGCCAGCATGGCGGCGAGCTTCTCGTTGTCTTCATTGCGGAGGCGGTGCAACAGATCTCGTGCACTCTGCGTGAGGTTGACAACGGTTGCGCGGCCGTCTTCTGGATCGGTGACCCTAGCCACCAGGTTGCGGCGGCCAAGGCGCTGGATCAATTGAGTCATCGCCGGCTGGCTCACGTGAATGGCCTCGGAGAGCGTAGTGATCCGAGTTGGGCCTTCGACGCTCAACGTGTGCAGCACCTCCATCGCGGACACGCTGAGCTCCTCGCGATTGAGCAGATGACGCATCGCCAGTAGCGCAGCCTGTCGGATGGCTTCGGCAACCCCGCCGATGTCCTCTTCCGATTCGGCCATTACCGAAATATACATCATGCAGTTATGTATTGCTTCGTGAGTGTTGTGTACCCTGTTCGTCGTCGAGCGAGTCGAACGAAACTTCCACGGCGCCCACTAGCCGGGCTATATGCAGCGATATGGCGGAAGCGTGGGGAGTTTCAGAGCGGAGACTCCCAGTCGCGGGAGGCCATGACCGCGCGCTGAAATAAATCCATGCATTATCTAGTGTGACGTGATTGCACGTCTTGCGCTCCCCGCCAGGGTTGTCGCCGAACCGGTTGATGAACCCACTTGGGTGATCATTTTCGATGGCCGCAGGGGGCGTGAACTGGTTTCTCCTGCCGCTCTACCGCGGCTCTTGCCGTATCACTTACAGTAGACGCGACTTGAGTGAACCCGCGGGACCATCCACAGGAGGCCGAGTGTCGGGAAGAGCAGCGCAACGGGCGGTTGTCGTGGGCGGTGCATCGGGGATCGGCTGGGCGGTCGCGCGGGGATTGGCCGCCACCGGGCGACAGGTGACGATCGCCGACCGTAGCGCCGACGGTGCCGCGCAGCGCTCCGCCGAACTCGGCGCACCGCATGACGCCACCGGCGTGGATGTCACCGACGAAGCGAGTGTCGCAGCGCTGTTCGAGGGCATCGGAGCCGTCGACATCGTGGTGAACACCGCCGGATTCGGCGGCTTCGGCCGCATCACCGAGCTGGCTGTCGAGGACTTCCGCGCGATCGTCGACTGCTGCCTCACCGGAGCTTTCATCGTGATGAAGCACGCCGGGCGTCAACTGCGCGAGGGCGGCTCGCTGGTGTCGATCACCTCGCTCAACGCCCGGCTCGCCGCGCCGGGCATGAGCGCCTACTGCTCGGCCAAAGCCGGCCTGGCCATGCTGACCCAGGTCGCCGCCCTCGAGATGGGCCCGCGCGGAATCCGGGTCAACGCCGTCTCGCCCGGCTTCGTCCACACTCCGTTGACCGAATTGGTGACGATGGCCGACGGCGTCCTCGAGGACTACCTCGAGAACACCCCGCTCGGTCGGGTCGGTGTTCCCGAGGATGTCGCCGAGGCGGTGCTGTTCCTCTGCTCGGACCAGGCTTCCTGGCTGACCGGCGAGGTTCTGGACCTCAATGGCGGCGCTCACCTCAAGCGCTATCCCGACGTGCTCGCCCACGTCGACCGGATGGCCTCGGCGTGACGCGGTTCGTCGGCAAGCAGGCGATCGTCACGGGCGCAGGCTCGGGAATCGGTGCCGCATTGTGCCGGGCGCTGGCCGATGCCGGAGCCGACGTGCTGTGCACCGACATCGACGGCGCCGCCGCCGAACGCACCGCCGCCTCGCTGAGCAAGCGGGGGACCGCGCTGCAACTCGACGTCACCGACGCCACCGCCGTCCAGCGGGCGGTCGATGGTGCCGTCGAGCGCTCAGGACGAATCGACCTGCTGTTCAACAACGCCGGCATCACCTGGGGCGGTGACACCGAACTGCTCACCCTGGATCAGTGGAACAGCATCATCGACGTGAACATCCGCGGTGTCGTGCACGGGGTGCACGCCGCATACCCGCAGATGGTCCGCCAGCGCAGCGGCCACATCATCAACACCGCATCGATGGCGGGTCTGGCCGCCGCCGGCCGGATCACCAGTTATGTGATGACGAAGCACGCCGTCGTCGGACTGTCGCTGGCACTGCGCACCGAAGCCCTCGGCCATGGCGTCGGCGTGCTGGCCATCTGCCCGACCGCGGTGGACACCCCGATTCTCGACAAAGGCTGGCTCGGCGACTTCAACGGTCGTGAGTTCTACCGGATGGGCCAGCGCAATGAGACTTTCTATAGCCCGGACCGGTTGGCCGCCGATACGCTGCGGGCCATCGAACGCAATAAGGCCCTCCTGGTCGCACCTCGTCAGGCCCGCGCGGCATGGCTTTTCGCGCGTCTGGCACCCGGCTTGCTCAACCGGATGGCTGTGCGCTTCGTCGACCGACAACGCTCCGATGGAAGGCAGCCAACACCATGAGCGCCGCGACCGCGATCCCTCGCTATCCCACCGATGTCACCAGCGACTGGCTGGCCGATGTCCTGCGCAGTTCCGGTTCGGCGGCCGACGTCGACGCCGTCGAGGTCACGCCGGTGGGCACCGGGCAGACGGGCGCGACGTTCCGCGTCACGGCCACCTATGCCGACAACCCGGACAATCTGCCGGGCAGCTTCATCCTGAAACTACCCGCCAACGACGACGCCGTGCGGGACCGGGTGACGCTGGGCTACCGCAGCGAGTGTGCGTTCTATCAGTCCGTCGCCGAGCTGGTGACCATCCCGATCCCGCAGTGCTACCACGTCGAGATCGCCGATGACGGAGCTAGTTACGCCCTGTTGCTGGCCGATCAGGCCCCGGCCGTTCAGGGCGATCAGATCGCCGGCTGCGATCTGCCCGAGGCGCGCCTGGCGGTGCGGGCGCTGGCGGGTCTGCACGGACCGACCTGGTGCGACGAACGCTGGCAGACCTTCCCCGGCCTGGCGATGTCGGTTGTCGGGGAGGACGCCATCCGGGGACTCGGCGACATCTCGAAAATGGCCGCCGGCATCACCATCGACAAACTCGGGTCCAGGCTGAACGTGCAGGACGCCGAAACCTTGGTGGCGGCAATGGATCTGGTGACGCCATGGCTGCTGAACGCCCCGGACCGGTTCGCGCTGCTGCACGGTGACTACCGGCTGGACAATCTGCTCTTCGACGGCGACCGGGTCAGCGTGGTCGACTGGCAGACCCTCGGTGTCGGGCTGGCGGGCCGCGACCTGGCGTACTTCACCGGAACCAGCCTGGAACCGGCGCTGCGGGCCGAGGCGGAGCGGGACCTCGTCGCGGAGTACCACCGGGCCCTGCTCGACACCGGGGTCAGCGACTACGACGCGGCCACCTGCTGGCAGGACTACCTCCTGGGGATGATCCAGGTTCCGCTGATCTCCGCGCTGGGCTGCGCGTTCGCGGTGGAAACCGAACGCGGCGACGACATGATGGCCGCGATGCTGCGCCGGGGCTGCGCCGCCATCCGCGACCTGGGCACACTAGAGCTCGTCACAAGCTAGGAGTACACGTTGGGCGAATCCATGCCGCGCACCGCGATCATCGGCGCGGGCGTCAGCGGGCTTACCTCGGGCAAGATGCTCAAGGACTATGGGGTGCCCTACACCACCTTCGAACTGTCCGACCGCATCGGCGGCAACTGGGCCTTCGCCAACCCCAACGGATTGAGCAGCGCCTATCGGTCGCTGCACATCGACACCTCCAAACAACGGTTGTCGTTCCGGGACTTCCCGATTCCCGAACACTTCCCGTCGTTCCCGCACCACAGCGATATCAAGACCTACCTCGACTCCTACGCCGAGACCTTCGGACTGCAAGAGAACATCGAGTTCAACAACGGCGTCCAGCACGCCGGCCTGAACGCCGACGGTCGCTGGAACATCACCGACCAGAAGGGCCAGACGCGGGAGTTCGATCTGCTGGTCGTCGGGAACGGCCACCACTGGGACGCCCGCTACCCGGACTTCCCCGGTGAATTCACCGGCGAGACAATCCATTCCCACCACTACATCGATCCGCAGACTCCGCTGAATCTGACCGGCAAGCGAATCTTGGTGGTGGGTATCGGCAACAGCGCTGCCGATATCACCGTCGAGCTGTCGTCTCGGACCTTGCAGAACACGGTGACGCTGTCGACACGCTCGAGTGCGTGGATCGTGCCCAAGTACATCGCCGGGCGCCCCGGCGACAGCGTCTGGCAGACATCGCCGTACATCCCGCTGTCCTGGCAGCGCAAGGCCGTTCAGTTGCTTGCGCCTGCGATGGGCATAAACCCCCAGCTGTACGGCCTGCCCGCCCCGAACCACAAGCTGTTCGAGGCGCACCCCACCCAATCGGTGGAACTCCCGCTGCGGCTGGGGTCCGGTGACGTCATCCCGAAGCCCAATGTGAGCCGCCTCGACGGGGACACCGTCCACTTCGACGACGGCACCAGCGGGGTGTTCGACGTGATCGTCTACGCCACCGGTTACAACATCACGTTCCCGTTCTTCGATCCTCAGTTCATCAACGCGCCGGACAACGCCATCCGGCTCTACAAACGAATGTTCAAGCCAGGCATGGACAATCTGGTGTTCATCGGTTTCGCCCAGGCGGTGCCTACGCTGTTTCCGTTCATCGAGTGCCAGGCGAAGCTGTTGGCCGCCTACGCGGTGGGGCGCTATGCGCTGCCACCGGCCGCCGAGATGGAACGGGTGATCGACGCCGATCAGAAGCTCTACGTCGGGCATTGCACCGACCGCCCGCGGCACACCCAACAGGTCGACTACTTCCACTACGACCACGACATCCGCACCAGGGAACTACCTGCCGGCATGAAACGTGCCGAACTGGCGCGTCGCCGAAAGGTCGCCGTATGACCCGCACCGACGTCACCTTCGACTCTTCTGGAGTGCGCTGCAGCGCCTGGCATTTCCCCGGCCAGGGCGACTCTTTCGCGGGCCCCGCCGGACGCCCGGTGGTGGTCATGGGCCACGGTTTCGGCGGAACCAAGGACTCCGGACTGGAGCCATTCGCCGAGCGGATCAGCGCCGCAGGCGTGGACGTGCTGGCCTTCGACTACCGCGGCTTCGGCGCATCGGAAGGCGAACCGCGGCAGACGGTTTCGGTTGCCGGACAGGTCGCCGACTTCGAGGCCGCGATCACCGCGGCCAAGCGCCTTCCCGGTGTCGACCCGGATCGCGTTGTGCTGTGGGGATCCTCGATGTCCGGCGGGCACGTTATCCGGGTGGCCGCCGACCACACCGATGTCGCGGGCGTGATCGCGATGACGCCCTTGACCAGCGGCGTGGCTGTCAGTCGTGCGGCCGTCGAACACCGCGATGTCGGGCAGGCGCTGAAATGGACGGCGGTGGGCCTCAAGAGCCGAATCGACGTGTCACGCGGCCGGCGCCCGACGTTGATGCCCCTGGTCGGCCGTCCCGGTGAGCCGGGAGCGCTGGCCCTGGACGGCGCCTACGAGAGCTACACCGCGATGGCCGGACCGACCTGGCGCAACGAGGTCGACTCCGCGGTGGGCCTGCAGATCGCGTCGATCCGAACGTCGGACGCCGCCAAGCGGTTACGGTGCCCGCTGCTCGTGCAGGTCGCTGATTTCGACCGCTACGTGCCCGCCGAATCGGTGGTCAAGACCGCGGTGCTGGGCCGGGGGCAGGTACATCACTATCCCTGCGATCACTTCGACGTATGGCCCGGTCACGACTGGTTCGAGAAGGCCGCCGGCGACCAGGTGGCCTTCCTGACCCGTTCCCTCAGTACTTCGTCGAGCCCTGATCGACTGAAATCGCCTCAGCGGTAATCAGTTTCGCGTCGTCGCTGGCCAGGAAACAGACCGTATCGGCGATGTCCTCCGGCTCGGCGATGTAGACCGGCAGGAACGGCAGCATCATGTTCTGCAGCGCCGGATTGGTCTCCATCGCCTTGCCCAGTTCCGCCACCATGTCGCCGGTGCCCATGTCGGTGTTGACCGGTCCTGGGTGAACGCTGTTGACCCTGATGTTGTGCTTGCCGAGTTCGGCGGCGAATGCCCTGGCCATGCCGGTGACGGCGTGCTTGCTGGCGGTGTAGTGCACCATGAACGGCTGCAGCTTGATCCCGGCCGCCGAGCTGATCAGGATGATCGACCCGCCGCGACCGGCTTCGACCATCGTCGGCGCACCGGCCATCACCGTGTTCCACGTACCGGTCACGTTGACGTCCATGACATCCCGGAAGGCTTCCGGGGTGATCTGGTCCCACGCCGCCGGCGAGGTGATGCCCGCGTTCGCGACGATGATGTCGAGCCGGCCCAGCGTGGCCACGCCGTCTCGCACCACGTCCTTGAGCCCATCGAGATCGCGGGTATCCACCACCGACGACACGATGCGCTGTCCGGTGGCTTCGACCAGGCGCACGGTCTCGGCCAGATCCTCCGGCGTGGCCGGGTTGTATGGAACGCAATCCGGCAGCTTGCCTGCGATGTCGACGGCGATGATGTCGGCACCCTCGCCGGCCATCTTCACCGCGTGCGCGCGGCCCTGCCCGCGGGCGGCTCCGGTGATGAATGCGACCTTGCCGCTGAGCTTTCCCGTCATGCTTTACGCTGCGCTTCCTTGACCAGTCCGCCGCCCACGATGAGGCGCTGAATCTCACTTGTGCCCTCGTACAGGCGTAACAGCCGGACCTCGCGATAGATCCGCTCGACGGGCACACCGCGCATGTACCCGGCGCCCCCGTGCACCTGGACCGCGAGATCGGCCACCTTGCCGGCCATCTCGGTACAGAACAGCTTGGCCACCGACGGCGCGATCCTGCGGTCTTCGTCGTCCACCCATTTGCGGGCCGCGTCGCGCACGAGTGCGCGTCCGGCCATCACTCCGGTCTGCTGATCGGCCAGCATCGCTTGCACCAGTTGGAAACTGCCGATCGGCGTGCCGCCCTGGGTCGCCGTGGCCGCGTAGCTGACGGACTCGTCGAGCGCGCGCTGGGCGGAACCGACTGCCAGCGCGGCGATGTGGATGCGGCCGCGGGCCAGCGAGGTCATCGCCGCGCGGTAACCGATGTCCTCACTGCCGCCGATCAGGGTGTCGTCACCCACCCGCACGTCGGTGAAGTTCACATCGGAGGTCCAGGCACCCTCCTGACCCATCTTGGCGTCCTTGACCCCGATCTCGACGCCCGGCGTGTCCGCGGGGACCAGGAAGACCGCGATCCCGGCGCCCTTCTCATCGGCAGGCCGGGTCCGGGCGAACACGATGAACAGGTTCGCCACCGGGGCGTTGGTGATGTATTGCTTTCGGCCGTTGATCACCCAACTGCCGCCGTCCCGAACGGCTTTCGTCTTCAGGCCGGACGGGTTGGAACCGGCGCCCGGTTCGGTCAGCGCGAACGACGCGACCACGTCGCCGGAGGCGATCGGCTCCAGCCAGCGCGACTTCTGTTCGTCGGTGCCGAAGCCGACCAGGACCTGCCCGGCGATGCCGTTGTTGGTGCCGAACATCGACCGCAGCGCCAGGCTGGTGTAGCCCAGTTCCATGGCGAGCTCGACATCCTGGGCGATGTTCAGACCGAGGCCGCCCCATTCCTGCGGGATGGCGTAGCCGAAGAGTCCCATCGCTTTGGCCTGGTCGCGCAGGTCGTCGGGCACCTTGTCCTCGGCGAGGATCTCGGCCTCGCGCGGGACCACGGCGGTTCGCACGAACTGGCGGGTCTGGGCCAGGATCTCGCGGAAGTCATCGTCGCTGACGTCGGTCGTCGGGCCGGTCATCAGGCTCCTTGGGTCGGGGGCGCTTCCTGGCGCGATCATATATGAAATATGATGTTGCACATTCGGGGGTCCGTTCGAGGAACTTAGGAGTTCACATGTCGCTGCTGGCCGGCCAGACCGCGGTCATCACCGGTGGAGCGCAGGGCCTCGGCTTTGCGATCGCGGAGCAGTTCATCGCCGAGGGCGCCCGCGTCATACTGGGTGACCTCAATCTCGAGGCCACCGAGGAGGCGGTCGCCAAACTCGGTGGCGCCGACGTCGCCCGCGCGGTGAAGTGCAACGTCACCTCCTACGCCGACGTCGATGCACTCGTCGATTCCGCCATCGAGCAGTTCGGCCGCTTCGACATCATGGTGAACAACGCCGGCATCACTCGTGACGCGACGCTGCGCAAGATGACCGAGGACGAGTTCGACCAGGTGATCTCGGTGCATCTGAAGGGCACCTGGAACGGGCTGAAGAAGGCGTCGACGGTCATGCGTGAGCAGAAGAGCGGCGCAATCGTGAACATGTCGTCGATCTCCGGCAAGGTCGGCATGATCGGGCAGACCAACTACTCGGCGGCCAAGGCCGGCATCGTCGGCATGACCAAGGCGGCCTCCAAGGAACTGGCCCATCTCGGCGTGCGGGTCAACGCCATCCAGCCCGGATTGATCCGGTCGGCGATGACCGAGGCAATGCCGCAACGCATTTGGGACTCCAAGGTCGCCGAGGTGCCGATGGGCCGTGCGGGTGAGCCGTCCGAGGTCGCCAAGGTCGCGCTGTTCCTGGCGTCTGACCTGTCGTCGTACATGACCGGAACGGTCCTCGAGGTCACCGGCGGACGGCACCTCTGATGCCCAGAACCGCCGTCATCTGTGAGCCGGTCCGCACGCCGATCGGCCGCTACGGCGGCATGTTCGCCTCGCTGACGGCCGTCGATCTCGGCGTGGCCGCGCTCAACGGTCTGCTGCAGCGAACCGGGATCGCACCGGACGCCGTCGAGGACGTGATCCTCGGGCACTGTTATCCGAACAGCGAGGCGCCGGCGATCGGCCGCGTCGTCGCACTCGACGCCGGCCTGCCGGTGACTGTGCCCGGTATGCAGGTGGACCGGCGCTGCGGCTCGGGTCTGCAGGCAGTGATTCAGGCGTGTCTCCAAGTCGCCTCGGGGGACAACGATCTCGTGGTCGCCGGCGGCGCGGAGAGCATGAGCAACGTCGCCTTCTACTCGACCGATATGCGATGGGGTGGCGGCCGGACCGGGGTGCAGGTGCACGACGGTCTGGCCCGGGGGCGCACGACGGCCGGCGGCAAGCACCATCCGGTGCCGGGCGGCATGCTCGAGACCGCCGAAAACCTGCGTCGCGAGTACCGCATCTCCCGCCAGGAGCAGGACGAGCTGGCGGTGGCGTCCCATCAGCGGGCGGTCGCGGCGCAGAAAGATGGCATCCTGGCCGAGGAGATCGTTCCCGTCACGGTCACCAGCCGCCGCGGCGACGATGTGATCGACACCGACGAGCATCCCCGCGCCGACACGACGGTCGAATCGTTGAGCAAGCTCAAACCGGTTCTGCTGAAGCAGGATCCGGAGGCCACCGTCACCGCGGGCAACTCCAGCGGGCAGAACGATGCCGCGTCGATGTGCATCGTGACCACGCCGGAGAAGGCCGCCGAACTGGGCCTGACTCCGCTGGTGCGGTTGGTGTCGTGGGGATCGGCGGGGGTGGGGCCCGAAGTGATGGGCATCGGACCGGTGCCGGCCACCGACGTGGCGTTGGCCAAAGCCGGTCTGATACTGGCCGACATCGACCTCATCGAACTCAACGAGGCTTTCGCCGCCCAAGCGCTGGCCTGCATGAGGGCCTGGAACTTCACCGATGCCGATCACGAGCGCACCAACGTCCACGGCTCGGGGATCTCGCTCGGGCATCCGGTCGGCGCCACCGGCGGGCGGATGCTGGCGACGCTGGCGCGGGAACTGCACCGGCGCGACGCGCGCTACGGGCTGGAGACGATGTGCATCGGCGGCGGCCAGGGACTGGCCGCGGTGTTCGAAAGGGTGTGCTGACATGACTCGTATTGCTCAGACCCTCGGCCTGACCGAGGTCCAGGCCGAAATCGTTGCCACGGTGCGGCAATTCGTCGACAAGGAGATCATTCCCAACGCACAGGAGCTGGAGCACGCCGACACCTACCCGCAGGCCATCGTCGACCAGATGCGCGAGATGGGTCTGTTCGGTCTGATGATCCCGGAGGAGTACGGCGGGCTGGGGGAGTCACTGCTCACCTACGCGCTGTGCGTCGAGGAGCTGGCTCGCGGCTGGATGAGCGTGTCCGGGGTGATCAACACCCACTTCATCGTGGCCTACATGATCCGCCAGCACGGCACCGATGAGCAGAAGCAGCGCTTCCTGCCAAGGATGGCCACCGGCGAGATCCGCGGCGCGTTCTCGATGTCGGAGCCCGAGCTGGGTTCCGATGTCGCCGCGATCCGCACCAAGGCGAAGAACAACGGCGACGGCACCTACACCATCGACGGCCAGAAGATGTGGCTGACCAACGGCGGCAGCTCGACTCTGGTGGCGGCGCTGGTGCGCACCGACGAGGGAGCCGACAAGCCGCACCGTAACCTGACCGCATTCCTGATCGAAAAGCCCTCCGGTTTCGGCGAAGTCGAACCGGGACTGACGATCCCCGGCAAGCTCGACAAGCTCGGCTACAAGGGCATCGACACCACCGAGCTGATCTTCGACGGGTACGTCGCCAGTGCCGACGACGTTCTGGGCGCCAAGCCCGGCCAGGGTTTCTTCCAGATGATGGACGGTGTCGAGGTCGGCCGGGTCAACGTGTCGGCCAGGGCCTGCGGTGTCGGCATCCGCGCTTTCGAGCTGGCCGTTCGGTATGCCCAGCAGCGCAACACCTTCGGCAAGCCGATCGCCGAGCATCAGGCGATCGCGTTTCAGCTGGCCGAGATGGCCACCAAAGTCGAGGCCGCGCATCTGATGATGGTCAACGCCGCGCGGCTGAAGGACTCCGGGGAGCGCAACGACGTCGCGGCCGGGATGGCGAAGTATCTCGCGAGCGAGTTCTGCGCGGAGGTCACTCAGCAGAGCTTCCGCATCCACGGCGGCTACGGGTACTCCAAGGAGTACGAGATCGAACGGCTGATGCGCGACGCACCGTTCCTGCTCATCGGCGAGGGCACCAGCGAGATCCAGAAGAACATCATCAGCAAGCGGCTGCTCGCCGACTACCGGATCTGACATGAGCGCACCGGATTTCGTGCCACGCCCGCAGCTGGCGGAGGATGTCGCGCGCTTTGTCCGGACCCGGATCTTCAACGGCACCTACCCCGCCGGTGAGTACATCCGGCTGGACCAGCTGGCCGCCGAGCTCGGTATCAGCGTCACGCCGGTCCGGGAAGCCCTGTTCGAGCTGCGCGGTGAAGGTCTGCTGGATCAGCTGCCGCGGCGCGGCTTCGTTGTGCTGCCGTTCACCGACCGGGACATCACCGATGTCTCGAACCTGCAGGCCTACGTCGGTGGTGAATTGGCGGCGCGGGCCGCGGTGAACATCACCGAGGACCAACTCGCGGTGTTGTCCGCGATCCACGACGAACTGGTCGCCGCATACGCCGCTGACGATTCCCGCGCCGTTCGGCTCAACCATGAATTCCATCGCGCCATCAACGTCGCGGCGCAGTCACCCAAGCTCGCGCAGTTGATGTCTCAGATCACCCGGTACGCACCGGAATCGGTGTTCCCCACCATCGATGGCTGGCCGGCGAAGTCAGTGGCCGATCACGAGCGCATCCTCGCCGCGCTCAAGGCGCACGACGAGGAGCGGGCCCGCGCCGCGATGTCGGAGCACTTGGCGGCGGGAGCGGGACCGCTGATCGAGCACCTTGTCAAACAGGGTGTGGCGCAGCGGTTTCAGACTATGGAATAGCCCGGTGCGAGGGGGCCGCGTCCGGTGAGCGCGGACAGCAGCGCCTGGCTGTCGCCACGGCGCTGGGCGACGGCGACCGAGAGGGCAAGGATACTGTCGGCGACCTCCGCCGGTAGAGCCTCGGGCGCACCGATGGCGCGGGCCAGATCGATGCTGTGCAAGCCGAGTTCGAAGATGCGCGTCGGCAGATAGTCCGAAAGGCGCATACCTCCGGCGATGGTCTGGATGACCCGATCTTCGGTGTTCAGTACGGCGGTCGCGCGATCCTGCTGTTCGCGCAGGGCATCCAGCGGATGCTCACCCAGCGCCAGTCCGGCCTGGACGGCGCGCGCATCGATCTGCGAGGAGTCGGTGAGCATCGGCGCGATCACCAGGTAGTACTGAGCGGAGTCGGGGACCTCCACGTGGTCAGCCGGTCGCGACGAATAGTCGATGACGGTGGTGAACGATCGGCCGATGTGACCGACGAGCGTTCGGACGCTCCACGTCCCGAGCGCGGGCGAATCCCACTGGTCGGGCCTCACCTGCTCGGCCACCGACACGGCATGGTCACCGGCCCGGCGGAACGTCTCGACATGCGCCTGCAGCGTCATGGACCTAGAAGTTACGCCTGTCCGCTCAGCAGCTCACGCAGGCGGTGCACATCGATCTTGCCGCTGGCCATCAGCGGCAGCTGGTCGGGAGTCAGTGCGACGACGCGTCGCGGGATCTTGAACGACGACAGTTCGGCCTTGAGGTTCTGTCGCACTGAGTCTGTGTCGAACGCCTCGGCATCCGCGGTGACCACCGCCGCGGCGACGATCTGCCCGCGTTCCGGATCGGGAATACCGATCACGTGGGCGACCAGCCCGCCGGTCACGCGGGTGATCGCCGTCTCCACCTCGGCCGGAAAGACATTGGCGCCGGCCGTTTTGATCATCGATCCGCGCCTGCCGAGGAAGTAGAAGAAGCCATCGGCGTCGGTGCGCACCAGATCGCCGGTATGAAACCAGCCGTCGGCGTCGAAGCACTCCTCGCGGCTGCGTTTGTAGTAGCCCTGCATCAGATACCGGCCCCGGATCCACAACTCACCGTCGACGATCGTCGTTTCGAAACCGGGGGCGGGTTTTCCGAAGGAGCCGCGGCGATGCTCCGGTTGGTCGGTTTCGTCTGCGCTGAGCAACAGCACACTGCCGGCCTCGGTCAGACCCAGCATGTTGTGCCGCAGTTCCGGATCGCGGGGCCGGACATCGGCAGCCATGATCGGATAGAGGTTGCCGCGCCGCATCGACGACAGATCGCGCCGCGCAAAGCTCTCATGACGCGCGAGATGCGCGATGCCGGCAGCGAATCCGTTGGTGATCGTGGGTCGCACATCCTCGAGCAGATCGAGAACGTCGCCGGCATCGGTGGCGTTGGAACACACCAGCGTCGCACCCGCGACCATCGTCGCCAGCAGGCCGAAGCCGAAACCCCCGATCCAGAAGAACGGTGAGTTGCAGAACAGGATGTCCTGCGCGGTCAGGCCGCGAATGTCGTTGAGGTTGCGCTGATGTCCCAGCAGCGCCTCGTGGGTGTGCACCACACCCTTCGCGGCTCCGGTTGACCCCGACGTGTACACGATCACCAGCGGGTCGCAACCGTCGACATCGCCGTCGATGGCCTCCGGCCCGGCCGGCGCAGCTAGGTCGTTGTCGAACACGACATGTCGCAGGCACGGTGCGGTCACGTCGCGGAGCCGGGCGGCGTAGTCGTGGCCGCGGAAAGAGTCTGCGGTGAGCAAGATCTCGGTGTCGCTGTGGACCAGCTGGGTCTCCAGCTCGGTGCCGGTCGAGAAGGTGGAGAACGGCACGACGACGCAGCCGATGCGCGCCGCGGCGAGCATCGCGACCACGAACTGCGCGCCGTTGGGATACAGCACACCGACGTGGGTGCCCCTGCCCGCGCCCAGGGCGATCAGTCCGCGGGCCAGCCGGGCGGAGCGCTCCTCGGCCTCGCGGTAGCTGAGCCGCTCGGAATCACACACCAGTAGGGGATGGTCACCACGGGAGGCGGCCTGGTGGCGCAGTAGCCGTCCGACGGTGTCAGCGGTCACGGCCGGTAAAGTGTTGCCGAACTGCACTGAGATCCGCCTTACCCGACGGGGTACGCGGGATCGTATCGACTATCGCTATCTCCGAGGGGATTTCGTAGGGCGCCAGCCGGGTCCGCAGGTACTCCACCAGCTCCGCATCGGTGACCGACACGCCGTCGCGCAGCTCGACCAACGCGACCGGCGTCTCACCGAGGCGCTCGTCGGCCCGGCCCACCACCGACGCGCCGAGGACGCCGGGGTGGGTCTCCAGCGCCGCGCGGACGTCGTCGGGCAGCACCTTGAAGCCGCCTCGGATGATCGCCTGGTCGGCCCGGCCCAGGATCCACAGGAACCCGTCGGCGTCGATGCGTGCCAGGTCGGTGGTGCGCACCCACGGGGCGTCGCGCCCGAGTTGACCGGGCTTCACCTCCAACAGTCCGACCTGGCCCGCGCCCAGCGGTACCCCGTCGTCGGACACCACCCGCAGCTCGGCACCCAGGCTGGCGCGTCCGACGCTGCCGCGCTTGGACTCCCAGTACTTCCGGTGATCGGCCAGGGTCCAGCCGGCGACGCCGCCACCGAATTCGGTTGCCGCATAGGACGTCAGCACCGGGATCCCGAACTTGTCGAAGAAGGCGTCGGCGTCCTCGGCGGACAGCGGCGCCGTCCCGGATGTGACGGCACGAACCCCGGCAAGGTCGTCGGGACCGAGGTCGGACTGCAGCACCATTCGCAGCGCCGCGGGCACCAGCGACACCGCCTTGGGGGAGTAGCGGCGCACCGCGGCGGCCCAGGAAGCCAGTTCGAAGCGGGGCAGAAGCACGAACGGCCTTGCCTCGCAGATGCATTGCAGAACCCGATACACCCCGCCGATGTGCACCAGTGGTGCGTTGACGATTGCGACGCCGCCGGAAACCGCGGTCGGTGCGGGCGCAGTAGCGAAGTCGGTGCCGATCACCGAGACCGCCAGCATGTCGTAGGTGAGGTCCACGCGTTTGGGCGGTCCGGTGGTGCCACTGGTCAGCATTCGGACGGCCACCCGCCCCGCGCCGGGATCGGTGGGCACCCCTGGCCGGATCCGCGGAGCGGTGTCGAGATCGCCGATCGACACCACGGTGGTGGCGTGGGCCGGGTGCGCCAGCAGCGTGATGTCATCGTCGGTGCCGACGATGACCGGCAGGGCCAACGCGGCGAGGTCGGCCCGGATCCGCTCGTCGCCGCGCGACGGGTTGATGACCACGACGCAGCCACCGGCAGCCAGTACCCCCAGCAGTGCGGCCACGTGAGCGGGGCTGTTGCGCAGCAGGATTCCCACGTCGGTGCCGGGTTGCACCACCGCGGCGATGTGCCCGCTCGCGTCCGCGAGCTGCCGCCAGGTGTACCAGTGGCCGTCGTATTCGATCGCGTGAGCCTCGGGGTCCAGCCCGAGGACGTCGCTGATCCGGCGGCTCAGCGCGTGCACTACTGCTGTCTGTTCTTCGCGCAGGCGCTCATCACCGCACCTTCGGGACGATCCGGGTTTTCTCCTGCTCGGCCAGCTCGGCCTGACCCAGCGGATTGCCCAGCCGGGTGTAGATCAGGTTCTGCTCCATGGCCACCCGATAGGGCTTGTCCAGGGACTCCCAGATCGCCTTGACCGTCCCCTGGGTGGCCGACGGTGGCTTGGCGGCGATGGTGGCGGCGATTTCATGGGCCCGCGACCAGAGATCGTCTGGCTTGACGACCTCCGACACCAGGCCGATGCGCAGTGCGGTGTCGGCGCTGACCCGTTCGTCATTGCCCATCAGGGCGATTCGAAGCGACTCGCCGAGCCCGATCTTGCGCATCAGGCCGATCGGTTCGAGCGCACAGACCAGGCCGGCGCTGACGTGTGAGTCGAAGAACGTGGCATCCTGCGAGCAGATCACCACGTCGGACTCGTTGACGAAGTAGAACGCTCCCGCGGTGCACATGCCGTGCACCGCGCAGATGACCGGCTTCCACATCTTCTGCCACTTCGGGCTGAGCAGCTCGCCCGGATCCTCGTGGTTCCACACGTTCTGCGGCTGGCCGTACGGAGTCTTGATGTCCAATCCGGCGCTGAAGGCGCGTTCGCCGGCGGCGCGCAGGACCACCGCGTTGATGGCGTTGTCGTTCTTCACGATTCGCCATGCGGCGGCGACTTCCTCACACATGGTGCGGTTGAACGCGTTGAGCTGGTCAGGTCGGTTCAGCGTGATGGTGGCGACATGATCGATCCGGTCGAAGTCGAGCAGGATGGTCTCGAACGCGGCGGTCATCGGCATTGCCATTCGGGTGCGCGCTTCTCGACGAAGGCCTTGGGTCCTTCGAGCGAGTCTTCGGTGTGCAGATTCCGCTCCCGGAAGGCCTCAGCGAGCATCTCGGCCTCGTGCATCGGGATCTCCCGTCCCTTGATGATCGCCAACCGGGTGCCGCGAACTGCCAGCGGCGCATTACGTGCCACGATCTCGGCGATCTCGTGGGCCCGCTCGAGAAGCCGGTCATGTTCGACAATCTCGGTGATCAGTCCGAGCTCATAGGCGCGAGCTGCGTTCATGCGCTCATGCTTACCCATCATCGCCATCCGCAACGCCACCGTGCGGGGCAACACCCTGGCCAGCCGAACCATCTCGCGTCCCGCCACCAGACCGATCGACACGTGCGGGTCGAAGAACGTCGCCTGGTCCGAGGCGATCACGATGTCACCGGTTGTCACCCAGTCCAGGCCTGCGCCACAACAAATTCCGTTGATCGCCACGATCACCGGCTTGGCCATCCGCCGGAACGGCGGGGTGCCTTCCTGCGGCGCCTCCCACTGGTCGTAGGTGGACAGATAGGGCCGCTCGTCGATCACCTTCCCGTCTTCGGGGATCTCCTTGACGTCGGCTCCGGTACAGAACGCGCGCCCGGTGCCGGTGACGATCAACAACCAGATGGCGTCGTCGTTCTCCGCCCGGTCGTAGGCGTTGCGCAGCTCGGTGATCATGTGCGGGCTCAGCGCATTCAACGCCTCGGGCCGGTTCAACGTGATCGTTGCCGTGTGGCCGGTGACCTCGTAGCCGATGGTGGCGTACGACTGTGCCGACATCAGTTCTTCCTCATCTCTCATCGCCCGGTGAAGCCGGGTGCGCGCTTCTCCCGAAATGCCGCCAGACCCTCTTTGAAGTCCGAAGTCCGGCAGGACAGTTCGAGGTTGAACAACTCCTGGGTCATGGCCTGGTTCAGGGTGGCGTGCTGGCTGTGGTTGATGGCCTGCTTGGCCAGACCGATTGCGACCGTCGGACCGGATGCCAGCCGGTCCAGCAGGGCGGCCACCGTCGCGTCGAGGTCGGACTCGTCGACGCTGCGGTGGATCAGGCCCCACTGGGCGGCCGTCGCGGCCTCGACTCTCTCGCCGAGCAGCAGCATTTCCTTGGCGCGGGCGACACCCACCAGTCGCGGCAAGAGCCATGTTGCGCCGGAGTCCGGGCTGAAGCCGCGGGCCACGAACGGTTCCCAGAACACGGCGCCGGCGGACGCCACCGTGAAGTCGGCTGCCAGCGCCAGGTTGCAGCCCATGCCTGCGGCCCAGCCGCGGACCGAGCACACGACAGGCAGGTGCAGCGTATGGATGAGTTCGATGGCGCGGTGCGCGGTGTGCGGGATGCGGCGGACCAGATCGCCGGTCCGGGGGCGCTGCCCGCCACTGTTGGAGCCGACCCAGTCAACTCCGGCGCAGAAGTCCGGCCCGGCTCCGCTCAGATGCACCGCGCGCAGCTCGTCGTCGCCGGCCGCGGCGACCAGTGCGCTGTTGAGGGAGTCGATCATGCTGGGGCTCAGGGAATTACGGCGACCAGGTCGATCGAGCAGGATGTGCAGCACCGCGCCATCGCGTGATGTCGTCACTACTCCGTCGGCCGATCGGGCCTCGTCACCCACCGAAAACTCCGCCCTTCGCGACTTTACGGATAGCCCAACAGTAGTGCTATCTTGTACAAGATAGCAAGGATGCGTGGCGAGGGGAGTCGATGGCAGCCGTTCCGCGTATCCGTCAGCCCCGCGTCGCCGACATCGTCGCGTCGCGGCTGCGCGACGACATTCTCTCCGGCCGGCTGAGGGAAGGTGACGTGCTGCCTTCCCAGGAAAGTCTGTTCACCGAGTTCGGCGTCAGCCCGCCCGCGCTGCGCGAGGCGATCCACATCCTCGAGGTCGACGGTCTGGTGTCGGTGCGGCGCGGCAATGTGGGCGGTGCCGTCGTGCACCTGCCGTCGGCCGACCGCACCGCCCACATGATCAGCATGGTGCTGCAGTCACGGTCGTCCACCCCGGCCGACGTCAGTGGGGCACTGATGCATCTGGAGCCGATCTGTGCGGGGATGTGCGCCGCCCGGGAAGACCGCATGAGCGAGGTCGTGCCGTATCTGCAGGCCGAAATCGACCGTCAGGAAGAGCAATTCGACGACACTTCGCAGTACGTTCCCAATGCCCGGCGCTTTCACGAGGCACTGGTGTCCCGATGCGGGAACGAACCGATGATTCTGCTGATCGGGTCGCTCGAGCTGATTTGGTCGGCCCACGAGTCCTCGGTGTGGAGCGACGAGCCGGACCCGATGCGGCACAAGACGATGCGGGCCGCGCTGAGCGACCATCACAAGATGCTCGCCGCGATCCGGGACGGCAACGCCGATCGGGCGGTCCGGCTGGCCCAAGATCATCTGGCCGCCGCGCGCCGCAACACCCTGGCCTTCGGCCGGGACAGAACCATTGAGGCCAAGCTCATTTCGAATCCGGACCCCAGGTGAGGAACCGACCATGACCGACGACGACCGCGTGCTGTTCGAGGTGGACCGCGACACGCGCATCGCGACCATCACGCTGAACAACCCTGCCCAGCGCAACTCCTACGACGCCGCGATGCGCGAGACGGTCGGCCGGCACCTGGATGTGGTCGCCGAGGATGACGACATCACCGTCGTGCTCTTGCGCGGTGCCGAAGGGGTGTTCTCCAGCGGCGCGAACATGAACAACGCCTACGGCTGGTATGGCGATGAGCGCTCGCGCGAAGAGCAAAGGGGTGGAGCTGAGTCTGAGGCGCAGGCCAACCGCCGGCCCAGCCAGCGCCGCCGACTCACTGTGGACCGCAAGTCATTCGGCTTCTACCACAACCTCATGGGCTTTCCGAAGGTGACGGTCGGCGAGATCAGCGGCTACGCACTCGGCGGTGGTTTCGAGATGGCGTTGATGACCGACATCTCGGTCATCGCCCGGGAAACCAAGATCGGGATGCCTGCCACCCGGTTCCTCGGGCCTGCGCTCGGCAGCCTGCACATGTTCTTTCACCGACTCGGTCCGGTGCTGGCCCGGCGCCTGTTGCTGACCGGCGACACGATCACCGCAGGCGACGTCGAGCATCTCGGCGTGTTCACCGAGACCTGCGACGCCGCCTCGGTGACGGCGCGGGCCCGGTACTGGGCCGAGAAGGCGGCCAAGATGCCGGCCGACGGTGTGGTCATCGCCAAGGAAGCCTTCCGGCTGGTCGAGCAGAGCCAGGCGTATCAGGGCGAGGAAGTGGCCAGCTATCTGTTCCACGCCTACGGCACCAACCTGCAGTTCGCGCCGGGGGAGTTCAACTTCGTCAAGACCCGGGCGCAGGTCGGCACCAGAGAGGCGTTCCGGCTGCGTGACGAACACTTCTACGTGCCGGAGCCCTGAGTGACGCGGACCACTTACCGTCGGCAATACATATTCTGCTAGTTTTGTAACGTCTCAGATTCGAAGCGAGGTCGTCATGCCTGAACCAGTCATCGTCGGTGCGGTCCGTACCGCGATCGGTCGTTCCTTCAAGGGGACCCTGGTCAACACCCCGCCCGACGTCTTGCTCGGAGCGGTGCTCCCCGAGGTGGTCCGCCGCGCAGGCGTCGACCCGAACGCCATCGATGACATCATCATCGCCGAATCGCATTACGGCGGAGGTGATCTCGCCCGTTACGCCGCCCTCGTGGCCGGCTTCGAGAATGCCCCGGGCCAGGCTGTCAACCGGCACTGCGCGGGCAGCCTGACCGCCATCGGCAACGCCTCGGCGCAGATCGGTTCCGGGATGGAGCGGGTGCTGGTCGCCGGTGGTGTGCAGTCACTGTCGATGACACCGCTGATGAGCCAGCGCATCCCCGGCCCGGAACTGAAGTTCGAGGAGCGCTGGCTGCCGCCGATCCACGTCGAGACCGCCGACGCGCCTGCCCGCGACATGTCGATCACGGTCGGCTGGAACACCGCGCAGTCCTACGGGATCAGCCGTGAGGAACTCGACGAATGGGCCGCGCGCAGCCATCAGCGTGCCGTCGCCGCCCAGGACGCCGGCAAGTTCGCCGACGAGATCATCCCGCTGAAGGTGGAGCAGTTCGACGGCTCGGTCACCGAGTTCTCCGTCGACGAGCACCCGCGCCGCGACACCACCGTCGAGAAGCTGGCCGGCCTGAAGGTGCTGCACCCGGAGATCGAGGGCTTCTCGATCACCGCCGGCAACAGCAGCGGCACCAACGATGCGGCCGCGGCCGTCACCCTGACCGGCCGCGACTACGCGAGCTCCAACGGGCTCGAGGTCATGGCCACGGTGAAGGCGTGGGGAGCTGCCGGGGTGCCTGCACGCGACACCGGCCTCGGCGCGGTCGCGGCGATCGGCAAGGTGCTCGACCGGGCCGGACTCACGCCGTCGGACATCGCGCTGTGGGAGATCAACGAGGCCTTCGCCTCGGTGCCGATCGCGGCCTGCAAGGAGTACGGCATCGACGAGGAACTGGTGAACTTCTCCGGCAGCGGTTGCAGCCTCGGGCACCCGATCGCGGCGTCCGGCGCCCGGATGATCACCACCCTGATCTACGAGTTGCGCCGTCGCGGTGGCGGCATCGGTGTCGCGGCGATGTGCGCGGGCGGCGGCCAGGGCGGCGCCGTCATCGTCGAGGTCTGATACCCCGAGCGTCACACCAGCGTCGGCGGACGGCTAGCTCTTGCGCCGGGACTTCGGCGTGGTGGACTTGGTGCCCTGCTCGATGAGTGCGGCCGCGTGGTCGAGGATGCATTCGAGGCCGAACTCGAAGTTGCGCTCGTCGGCGCCGCCGATCCGGTGCCCCTCGGCGCTCACCTTGGCGAGCAGTGGGGTGCTCTCCGCGGTGCCGATGATTGCGTCCTCGAGCTGGTGGGCATCCTCGCCGGCGGCCCGGTTCTTCTCGTAAAGCCGGTGCAGCACAACCGAACCGCGAACGTGCACCGAGACCGCGGAGTAGGTGTCGAATGCGTCTTCCGCAGACAGGCCGGCCTCGACCAGACTGGTGATCGCCTTCTCGACCTCCTGCTCGCCTGCCCGCACCGCGCGGGGGCTCAGCGCCGAGCGGATCAGGATCAGATCGCACAGGATCGGGTTGCCCATGAACGTCTTTCGCATCGCCCGTGCATGGTTGGCCAGGGTCTCGCGCCAGTCGGCGGCCTCGACGTACGGCGTGGCGAACACGTACTGGCCCAGTGCGCGGTCGGTCATCGCGTTGAGCAGGTCGTCCTTCTTTCGGAAGTACCAGTAGATACTGGTGACTCCGACACCGAGGTGCTTGCCCAGCAGGGGCATGCTCAGGTTGTCGATCGACACCTGCTCGGCGAGTTCGAAGGCGCCCGCGATGATGTCATCGGGATTGATCGACCCACGCTCGCGCCGGGGCCGCTTGGCGGCGGTCGCTGGCTTGGCCACTGCAGGTCCACCCTTCCGTTCGAGAATCAGCGGGTGGAAACCTTACCCCGAAAATGGCGCGTGAAGCCTCGTCCCCGCTCCGGATCCGTCGGTCTCTTCCCGTTACTGTAAAGCCTATAGTAGGTTTTACCGATACCAGCGAACCAACATGGAGGAGCCGCGGGTGTCGGACGCAGTTCTGCGGGAACGCCAAGGCCGGATACTGGTCATCACGATCAATCGCCCCGAGGCCCGCAATGCGGTGAATCTCGCTGTGAGCCAAGGACTTGCCGACGCGGTCGACGAGCTCGACAGCGACCCCGACCTGACCGTCGGGGTGGTCACCGGCGCGGGCGGCAACTTCTGCTCCGGGATGGACCTCAAGGCATTCGCGGCCGGCGAGGCGGTGGCCATCCCCGGTCGTGGCATCGGCTTCACCGAGCGTCCGCCGCGCAAGCCGCTGATCGCCGCCGTCGAGGGTTACGCGGTGGCCGGCGGGACCGAGGTGGTCCTGGGCACCGACCTGGTGGTCGCGTCCACGACGGCCAGGTTCGGCATCCCCGAGGTCAAGCGCGGCCTGGTGGCGGCCGGTGGCGGACTGCTGCGGTTGCCGCATCGCATCCCGTATCAGAAGGCGTTCGAGCTGGCGCTGACCGGCGAGACGTTCACCGCTGAGCAGGGCGAGGCATGGGGCTTCGTCAACGTCCTCACCGAACCGGGTGAGGCGCTGGCCGGGGCGATCGAGCTGGCCGGGAAGATCAGCGCCAACGGACCGCTGGCCGTCGCCGCGACCAAGGACGTGCTGCTGCAATCCGCCGACTGGAGCCAGGCCGAAATGTGGAAGAAGCAGATGGAACTGATCATTCCGGTGTTCTCCTCCAACGACGCCCGCGAAGGTGCGGTCGCGTTCGCCGAGAAGCGCGCGCCGAACTGGACCGGGACGTAAAGCCGGCCGGCAGTGGACCTCGGACTCGCTGACGCCACCGCCGTCGTGGTCGGTGGCGGCCGCGGAATGGGTTTGGCCGCCGCACGCTGCCTGGCCGACGACGGCGCGCGGATCGCGCTGATCGGCCGCACGGCGGCGGTCATCGACGCCGCGGCCGACGAGCTGAGCGGACGGGGCAGCCCGGATGCGTTGGCGGTGGTGGCCGATACCGGCGACGACGCGCAGGTTCAGCGCGCGTTCGATCACATCGCTGGGCGCTGGGGTGGGCAGCTCAATATTCTGATCAACGCCGTAGGGCCAAGTGTGCAAGGCACTTTCGACGATCTGACCGACGAGCGGTGGCGCACCGCGATCGACGAGGGCGCGCTCGGCATGGTGCGCTGTGTGCGCGCCGCGCTGCCACTGCTACGCGCCGCGGACTGGGCGCGCATCGTCAACTTCGCCGCCCAGTCCACCCAACGGCAGAGCCCGCGGCTGGCGGCCTACACCGCAGCCAAGGCGATGGTCACCAGCGTCTCCAAGAATCTGTCGCTGCATCTTGCGCGCGACGAGATCCTGGTGAATGTCGTCTCGCCGGGCAGCATCGCGTCCGAGGCGCTCACCGGCTGGGCCGAATCCGTCGGCGTCGACGGCTCCGACCCCTATGCGCTGATGGCCGCCATCGACGAGCATTTCGGCCATCCGGCCCATTTGCCGCGTGCCGGGCTACCTGACGAGATCGGTCCCGTGGTCGCCTTTTTGGCGTCGAAACGCAACTCGTACATGACCGGCGCCAACGTCAACGTCGACGGCGGATCCGACTTCACCTGAGGAGCAGTGGTGGCCACAGCGCTCGACGCCCGGGACTGGGCACGCACAGAACTGCGCGGAATCGGCAACAGCCTCTACACGCCGTTCTCCGGACCCGACGGCGACAACATCGACTGGGACGCCTACCGGACACTGGTGCGCTACTGCGTCAGTGAGCTGCGGCACCCGATGCTGTGGTGCACCAGCGGTATCGCCGAATTCTGGTCGCTGACCCTTGATGAGCGAAAGCGGTTGCTGGAGATCGCCATCGAGGAGGGACGCCGGGCCAACCCCGACGTCGTCATCCAAGCCTGCACCGCGGCCACCGCCGCCAAGGATTGTCTGGAGCTCACTCGGCATGCCCAGGAAGCCGGCGCCGACATCGTCTACATCCAGACGCCGATGATGGAGACCCACGGCGGTGAGGGTGTGCTGCGCTTCTTCCGCTACATCGCCGATCGCACCGATATCGCACTGGGAATGTTCAACTCGCCGTCGTCGGGCTATGTGCTGACGCCTGCGGAGGGCGCGCGCATCTACGCCGAGATCCCCGCGGTGTGCGCGACGAAGGAAGGCGCGTTCCGCCCGGGCAGCAGCCGGCTGCTGCACGAGCTGGTACCGGGTCTGGTGATCTGGGAATGCGATCTCACCGTCTACCGGGCGGGCTGGTTGCGGGCGGGCATCGTCGGTCCCGCGCAGCTGGGCACCGCGGGCTATCTACACGAGACCCCGCAGCGGCCGATCATCTCCGAATTCTGGGAGCTGGTGTGGGCCGACAAACTCGTCGAGGCGATGGACTACGCCGAGAAGTCCGGGCTCGACCAGTTCGGGATCGACATGGGCAACTGGTTCACCTGTTACCCGGGCCGTCCGGACTACTTCACCCACTGGGGAAGTGCCTTCAAGTACGCCGCCTCGCTGCTCGGATTGCCGATCGGCGACTATCCGCATTCGCGCCCGCCGCAGACCGAATTGCCCGAGGCTGGAAAGGCTCAGATCAAGCAGGCCTACCAGCGGCTCGGCCTCCTCGAGCGCTGATTGCGGAAGGTGATACCGATAGGTGTACAGTATGGACGTATTCGCATGTTGGCGCGCCATTCTTGGAGGTACCCGTAGGTGACCGACACCCACGCCGATCTCACCGCGAATTCCGCTGCGGCCAAGCCGGTTCTGTACGAGGTTCTCGACAGCGGGGTCGCGGTCCTGACGTTCAACCGTCCGGAGCGGATGAACGGCTGGGGCGGTGGACTGGCCGCCGGGTTCTACGCGGGCATGGACGCCGCCGAGGCCGACCCGAATGTCCGCGCGATCGTGGTGACCGGCAGTGGCCGGGCATTCTGTGCCGGAGCCGACATGGGCGACCTGTCGTCGATCAGCTCGGCCAGCGTCGACTCCGCCGGTGACGCCGACCTGACCAAGATGGTCGGGGAACGGCACCCGCTGTTCGTCACGACCGTGAGCAAGCCGGTCATCGCCGCGATCAACGGTGCCTGCGCCGGTATCGGGCTGACCCAGGCGCTGATGTGCGATATCCGATTCGCCGCCGCCGGAGCGAAGTTCACCACGTCGTTCGTCCGCCGCGGCCTGATCGCGGAGTACGGGATCTCATGGATCCTGCCCAAGGTCATCGGGTGGGGAGCGGCGCTGGATCTGCTGTTGAGCGGTCGGGTGTTCTACGCCGAAGAGGCCTTCGAACTCGGCATGGTCAAAGAAGTCGTCGCACCCGACGAGTTGCTCGGCCGCGCAATCGAATACGCCGAGGATATCGCCGCCAACTGCGCGCCGAGTTCACTGGCCGTCATCAAACGTCAGGTCTACGGCGACGCGCTGCGCGAGGCGCAGGACGCCAGCGGGCGGGCCGAAGCGCTGATGCACGAATCCATGCAACGCCCCGATTTCATCGAGGGCATCACCGCGTTCTTCGAGAAGCGGCCGCCGAACTTCCCACCCCTGACGTGAGAGGACGACACCGATGACTTTGGACTACCAGGCGATTGACGTCGACAACCACTATTACGAGCCGACCGATTCGTTCACCCGGCATCTGCCCAAGGAGTTCAAACGCCGCGGTGTGCAGATGCTCACCGAGGGCAAGCGCACCTTCGCGGTCATGGGTGGCGTGGTCAACCAGTTCATCCCCAACCCGACGTTCGACCCGATCATCGAGCCGGGCTGCCTCGACTTGTTGTTCCGTGGCGAGATCCCCGACGGCGTCGACCCGGGGTCGCTGATGAAGGTGGACCGGTTGGCCGACCACCCCGAATACCAGAACCGGGACGCGCGGGTGAAGATCCTGGACAAGCAGAACCTCGAAACCGTATTCATGCTGCCGACTTTCGCGTGTGGGGTCGAGGAAGCGCTCAAGCGCGATATCGAGGCGACGATGGCCTCGGTGCATGCCTTCAACCTGTGGCTCGACGAAGACTGGGGCTTCGACCGTCCCGACCACCGGTTCCTCTCGGCACCGATCATCTCGCTGGCCGACCCTGACGCCGCGGTGGCCGAGGTCGAGTTCGTGCTGAGTCGCGGCGCCAAGATCGTCTGCGTGCGGCCGGCGCCGGTGCCGGGGCGGGTCAAGCCGCGCTCACTCGGCGACCCACTGCACGACCCGGTGTGGGCCCGGCTGGCCGAAGCGGGGGTGCCGGTGGTCTTCCACCTGTCCGACAGTGGCTACCTTGCGATTTCGGCGCTGTGGGGTGGTACCGGAACCTTCGAGGGATTCGGGAAGCGGGATCCGCTCGACAGCGTGCTGCTCGACGACCGGGCCATTCACGACTCGATGGCGTCGATGATCGTGCACCAGGTCTTCACCCGGCATCCCAAGCTCAAGGTGGCGAGTATCGAGAACGGCTCCTACTTCGTCTACCGGTTGATCAAGCGGCTGAAGAAAGCTGCCAACACCGCGCCCTACCACTTCAAGGAAGATCCGGTCGCGCAGTTGAAGAACAACGTTTGGATCGCCCCGTACTACGAGGACGACGTCAAGCTGCTGGCGGACACGATCGGAGTCGAGAAGATCCTCTTCGGCTCGGACTGGCCGCACGGCGAAGGACTGGCCGACCCGATGAGCTTCACCGCCGACATCCCGCAGTTCCCGGAGTTCAGTGCCGAAGACACCCGGAAGGTGATGCGGGACAACGCATTGGACCTGCTCGGTGTCTCCGTGTCGTCGGCGGTCTGAATCGTGCCCGAATGGACGATCGGTGCGGTGCTCGACGCCATCGCCGAGGTCATTCCAGACCGGCCGATGACGATCTGCGGCGAACGCACCAGCACCTTCGCCGATTCGGCCGACCGCACGCGCCGATTGGCGAACTTCCTGGCCGGCAGGGGATTCGGCGCCCACCGCGAACGGTCCGACCTCCAGAATTGGGAGTGCGGCCAGGACCGGGTCGCGCTGATCATGCACAACGACCTCTACCCGGACATGGTCATCGGGTGTCTCAAGGGCCGGGTCGTACCCGTCAACGTCAACCACCACTACACGCCGCGCGAAGTCGCCGAGCTGCTGGACTACATGAAACCCCGCGGCGTGATCTACCACCGCTCGCTGGGCGCCAAGTTCGCCGACGTCCTGCCGCCCGAGAGTGCCGAGCTGCTGATCTCGATCGACGACGGCAGTGCCGGACCCGACCTGCCCGGCGCGATCGATCTGGACGACGTTCTGACGCAGGGTGATCAGGACCAGGGCATCGAGCCTTCGCCCGATGACGTGCTGATGATCTGCACGGGCGGCACCACGGGCCGGCCGAAAGGGGTGATGTGGCGGCAAGCCGACACCTATGCCATCTCGATGAACGGTGCCGATCACGAGTCCGTCACCGAGATCCACGACAAGCTCGGCACGCCCGGTGCGCCGTGGTTCGCGGTGTCCCCGCTGATGCATGCGGCGGGGATGTGGACGGCGTTCGCCGGCGTACTGAACGGCCAGACCGTGGTGCTCTACGACTCCCCGAAGTTCGATCCGCACCGGGTCCTTTCGACCGCCCAGCGGCACAAGGTCGGGATGATGACGATGGTCGGCGACGCGTACGCCGCCCCGCTGGTCGAGGAGCTGCGGCGCGGCGACTTCGACCTGTCCTCGTTGTTCGCGTTGGCGACCGGGGGAGCGGCGACCAACCTCAAACACCAGCACGCCTTGCTGGAACTGCTGCCCCACATCATCCTGATCAACGGCTACGGATCGTCGGAGACCGGCAACGTCGGGTTCGGGCGCAGCATGCGCGGTGACCACAAGGACACCTTCGAATTACGTGACGGCGCTTTGGTTCTCGCCGAGGACTACAGCCGCTTCCTCGACGCCGGCGAGGATCAGGTGGGCTGGGTGGCCCGCGCAGGTCGGATCCCGCTGGGCTACTTCGACGATGCGGACGCTACCCAGAAGACGTTCCCGGAGGTCGACGGAGCGCGGGTGGTGATCTCCGGTGACCGCGGCTCGCTGGCACCGGACGGAACGCTGCGGCTGTTCGGCCGGGACTCGCTGGTGGTCAACACCGGCGGGGAGAAAGTCTTCGTCGAGGAAGTCGAAGAGGTGCTGCGCGCGCACCCCGATGTCGCCGACGCTCTGGTGGTGGGACGGCCCAGCGAGCGGTGGGGTCAGGAGCTCGTCGCGCTGGTGGCGCTGCGCACCGAGGTGGCGCACGAGGCACTGCACGAGCACTGCACAGCGCAGCTGGCCCGATACAAGGCACCAAAGGAGTTCATCGACGTCGACCAGGTCAGGCGCCTGGGTAACGGCAAGGCCGATTATCGGTGGGCCAAAGAGACTGCCAACAGCAAGGTTTCGCTGTCATGACACGCAAGGTGATAGACGGTCTGGTCAACGTCCACTTCGGTGAGGCCGAGCGGCAGCCGGGTTGGATGCTCAAGGTCCGCGACGACTACTTCAAGGGGTCGCGGTCGATGTTCGCCCCGGTGGACCTCGCTGAGCTGCTCGACGAGATGGACGCCCAGGGTGTGCAGAAGGCCGTCCTGATGGACAACATCGTCACGCCGTCCGTCACGGCGCGGAAGTTCGCCGAGACGCGCCCGGACCGGTTCGCCCTGGCGATGGGCGGTCTCAACCTGCTCACACCGATGCCCACCCTGCGGGAGTTGACCGCGGTGGTCGCCGACCTGCCGGTCGTGTATGCCGCTGTGGGGCCGAGCTTCTGGGGTGACGCGCAGTATCCGCCCAGCGACGCGGTCTACTACCCGCTGTACACCAAGTGCGCGGAGCTGGACCTGCCGCTGTGCCTGAACACCGGGCTGCCCGGGCCGCCGATCCCGGGCGAGGTCCAGAATCCGATCCATCTGGACCGGGTGTGTGTGCGGTTCCCGGAACTGCGGCTGTGCATGATCCATGGCGCCGACCCCTGGTGGGAGGTGGCCATCCGGTTGATGATCAAGTACGAGAATCTGCGCCTGATGACCTCGGCGTGGTCACCGAAACGGCTGCCGGACAGCCTGCTTCACTACATGCGCACCCGCGGACCGAACAAGGTGATGTTCGGCTCCGACTGGCCGGTGCTCAGAATGCACCGCGTCGTACCGGAAGCCGAGGCGCTGGACTTACCGCCCGAAGTCCTCGACAACTATCTGTACAACAACGCCAACGAATTCTTCTTCAGGGAGCGCTGAATGGACCGCTACGAATTGCGCAGGCTGGACTACAGCCTCTCCGAGGACCACACCGATTTGCAGACCGCCTATCGGCAGTTCTTCAAAACACACAGCACGATCGAGACGGTGCGCGCCGCCGAGGCCACCGGATTCGACAAGAGCCTGTGGGAACGGTTGTGCGCCATGGGCGCGACGACGATGGCCGTGCCGGAGTCGGTGGGCGGCGACGGCGCCACGCTGGTGGACCTGACCCTGGTGGCCGAGGAGCTCGGCCGCTACCTCGCGCCGGTGCCGTGGATCGATCATGTCTGCGCGACCCGCCTGTTGGCCGGCCTTGGCGCGCTCACCGATGAGGTGATGAGCGGTAACCAGATCGCCGGCCTGGACGCATCGCTGGACAGCGTCTCCGGGGTGCGGCTCATCCCGACCGGGTCGATCGCCGACCACATCATCATCCGAGACGGTGACGAGGTCGTCCAACTGAGCTTCGGTACGCGTCCGGCCAAGGTCGACAACATCGGCCGGCTCCCGATGGCCTGGGTCGACCCGGCGGCCGCCGACAACCGAACGGTGCTGGGCAGCGGACCCGAGGTGCTCGCCAAATATGGCCGGGCACTGGATGAGTGGCGGCTGCTGACGGCGTCCGCGCTGGTCGGTCTGGTCGAGGAGACCATGACCATCGCCGCCGAGTTCGCCAAGTCCCGCTACACGTTGGGCGTACCGATCGCCACCCTGCAGGCGATCTCGCACCCGCTGGCCAACATGGTGATCACCGTCGAAGGCGGCCGCAACCTGGCCCGCCGCGCTGCGTGGTTCCTCGACAACGAACCCCATGCGCGTCCCGAGCTGGCACCGTCGGCATTCGTGTTCATGGCCGAAGAAGCGTCCAAGGCCGCGACGATGGCCGTGCACATCCAAGGTGGCCTCGGGGTGTCCTCGGAGGCTGCCGCGACCGCGTACCTGGTGCGGGCCAGGGGCTGGCCACTGGCCGGTGGCGATCCCGGCGCCAGCGCCAAGCAGATCGGGCGCCTGCTCGCAGACCGCGAAACCGCCTAGGGCAGTCATGGATTTCTCACCCGTAGAACTGACCGACGAGGATCAGCAGTTCCTCGACGAGGTTCGCCACTTTCTGACAACCCACATCACCGACGAGGTCATCCGGCACGACCGGGAGACCGGAGACAACTTCCACGAAGGTGTGCACCTGGCACTCGGCGGGGCCGGATACCTCGAGGCCGAATGGAGACCGGAATCCGAGGGCGGCTTCACCCGGGTCCGCCGACGGATCTGGGAGCTGGAGAAACGACGGTTCGCGGTCCCGTGGGTGACCTGGGGTACCACGTCGATGGTGGCGCGCTCGGTCGACACCTTCGGCTCCGCGGAACTCAAAGCCGAAGTGCTGCCAGGTGTTTTCAGCGGGCACGTCCGGCTGTGTCTGGGTTACACCGAGCCCGAGGGCGGCTCGGATGTCGCTACCTGCAAAACCCGCGCGGTTCGCGAAGCGGATGGATCGAGCTGGGTTATCAACGGCTCCAAGATGTTCACCACCGGCGCGCACAACTGCCAGTACGTCTTCCTGATCACCAACACCGATCCGCAGGCGCAGAAGCACAAGAGCCTCACCATGTTCCTGGTCCCGCTGGACCTGCCGGGCATCGAGATCCAGGGCCTGCGCACCGTCGACGGTGACCGGACGAACATCGTCTATTACAGCGACGTCCGGGTCGACGACAAATACCGCCTCGGCGAGGTCAACGGCGGCTGGACCGTCTTACGGGAACCGCTCAACGTCGAGCACGGGGCGGTGGCCGCGGCAGCCGACGGGTTGGCCGATGTGTCGATCATGATGCACCAGGCCAACTTCATGGCCACCGCGGTCGACAAGGTGGCCGCCGCGGTCGGCCGGTCCGACCCGAATGGCCGCCGTGCGGTCGACGACGGATCGGTGTCGTACCGACTGGGCCGCAGCGCGGCCCGTATGGAGGCCGCCCTGAGTTCACCGAGTCTCTATGGCCGGGTTGCGATCGCCCAGGCGATGCGGGATATCTCACCGGATCTGATGGACATTCTCGGCGCTGCCGCAACGCTTCCGGTGGAGACCGACGGCGCTGCCGACGACGGGGCGTCTGAGTATGTGTACCGCTTCGCGCCGCTGTCCGGGATCTACGGCGGCACGCTTGAGGTTTTCCGCAACATGATCGGCCAATACGTGCTGGGACTGGGCAAGCCCGCGTACGCACCGCAACCGAAGAAGGCGTCATGACCGAGGCGCAGCGGCGCGACGTGCCGATCTTCGACGCCGACCAGCACATGTACGAGACACCCGAGGCGCTCACCCGGTACCTGCCCGAGCGCTATCGCTATGCGGTGCAGTACGCGCAGATGGGCAGGCAGACCAGGCTGGTGATCAACAATAAGGTCAGCGACTTCATCCCGAACCCGACGTTCGACAGGGTCGCCGCCCCTGGCGCGCACGAGAAGTTCTTCGCAGGCGAGAACACCGAAGGCCTGACGCTGCGCGAAATGCAAGGCCCCGCAATCGAAGCGCCGGCAGCCACCAAGAACCCGGCGGACCGGATCGCCGAGCTCGACCGCCAGGGTGTCGTGGAGGCGTTGAACTATCCGACGCTGGCCAGCCTCGTCGAGCACTCGTCGGCCGACGATCCGGAGCTGACGCTGGCGATCATCCACGCCCTCAACCAATGGATGGCCGAGCACTGGTCCTACGTCTACGACGACCGGCTGTTCTCCACCCCGATCATCAACCTGTCCGAAGTCGGCGGCGCGCAAGCCGAACTCGACTACATCCTGTCCCAGGGGGCCAGGGTCGCGTTGATCAAACCTGGGCCGGTCCGCGGCGTGCACGGCTGGCGCTCCCCGGCGCTGCCGGAATTCGATCCGTTCTGGCGCGACGTCGAGGCCGCCGGCCTGCCGATCGTGTTGCACGCCAGCTACCCGCCGCTCGACGACTACGTCAGCAAGTGGGAGCCGCCGCACACCCAGAACTTCATGGCGATGAGTGCCTTCCGGTGGATGGTGCTGGGCCACCGCGAAATCGCCGACATGATCACCAGCCTGATCTGTCACGGCACCCTGACGCGGTTCCCGCGGCTGCGGATCGCCAGCGTCGAGAACGGCAGCTCATGGATAGGCCAGCTCTTCAACGACTTCGACGACCTGTACAAGAAGATGCCGCAGAATTTCCCCGAGCACCCGCACGACGTGTTCCGGCGCAACATCTGGGTCAGCCCGTTCTGGGAGGGCAGCGTCTCGGATGTGGTGAACACCGTCGGCTGGGACAAGGTGCTGTTCGGGTCGGACTATCCGCACCCGGAAGGGCTGGCCGAGCCGCGCGGCTTCTGGAAGTACGCCGAAGGTATGGACGAACGCCGAACCTACGACTTCATGGGCGACAACGCCCGCCGGTTCATGGGTCTGCCGCTGGCCAACCCCGACCCCACCGCCGCCGCGCCGCCGGTGCTGGCCGTGCCGTCCTGAGGAGCTGCCATGGATTTCACCGAAGTCGAGCTGAGCGCCGACGATGCGGCCTTCCAGCGCGACTTGCGGGCGTTCCTCACCGAGCTGGTCACGGACGAGGTGCGCCTGCGAGACCGGCGGACCGGGGACAACTTCGACGAGGGGGTGCACCTGGCCCTCGGCGCCAGAGGTTTCCTGGAGAAGGAATACAGGACCGGATCGGATGGTGGCTTCACCCGCATTCAACGCCGCATCTGGGATCTAGAGCGTCGCCGGGCGCATGTGCCGTGGGTGACGTGGGGGACCACCGTGATGGTGGCCAAGGCGGTCGCCGCGTTCGGCAAGCCCGAGCTGGTCGACGACGTCATGCCGAGAGTGTTCGACGGCACGGCGCGAATGTGCTTGGGCTACACCGAACCTGAGGGCGGCTCGGACGTGGCCACCTGCAAGACCCGCGCCGTCCGCGAAGCGGATGGGTCGAGCTGGGTCATTAATGGGTCGAAGATGTTCACCACCGGCGCGCACAACTGCCAGTATGTGTTCCTGCTGACCAACAGCGATCCGGCAGCGCCGAAACACAAGAGCCTGAGCATGTTTCTGGTTCCGCTGGACACCCCGGGTATCGAGATCCAGGGCATCCGTACCGTCGACGGCGACCGCACGAACATCGTGTACTACACCGACGTGCGGGTCGACGAGAAGTATCTGCTCGGCGAAGCCAACGGGGGCTGGACGGTGTTGCGCGGACCGCTGGACGCCGAACACGGTGCCGCGCCGACGGAGGCAGACGGGCTCTCCGACGTGTCGATCATGGCGCACCAGGCCGGGGTGATGGCCGCCGCCGTCGATGCCGTCGCCGCCCATGTCGGCCGGTCCGACGCGTCGGGTCGACGGATGGTCGACGACGGTGCGGTCGCCTACCGGCTCGGCCGCAGTGCCGCGCGGCTGGAGGCATCCCTGTCCACACCAAGCATTTTCGGGCGGGTGGCCCAAGCCCAGACGATGCGCGACATCGCCCCGGATCTGATGGATCTCGCCGGTGCCGCGTCGGTGTTGCCGGTGGACACCGACGGGGCGGCCGACAACGGTGCTTCCGAATATGCCTTCCGGTTCGCGCCGCTGTTCGGGATCTACGGCGGCACGCTCGAGGTGTTCCGCAACATGATCGCGCAGCACGTGCTCGGGCTCGGCAAGCCCAACTATTCGCCGCCGGCAACGAAAGCCCCGGTCGCCACATGAGTGTGGTGTTCGATCCGTTCTCGGAAGACTTCTTCGTCAGCCCGTACGACACCTACCGACGCATGCGTGAAGTAGCGCCGGTCTATTACAGCCAGGACTACGACTTCTACGCGCTGACCCGCCACGACGATGTTGCCGCGGCGTTCAAGGACTTCGAGACCTACTCGTCGGCGTACGGCGTGGATCTCGGCCAGGTACGGAAGGGGAGGTGACCAAGCACGGGTCGATCATCGCGATGGACCCGCCCGCGCACCGGCGGATGCGCAGCCTGCTCAACAAGGTGTTCACGCCCCGCGCCATCGAAGCGCAGCGCGCACTGGTCATCGAGCTGGTCGACAAACATCTCAATGCCGTCGACCCGGCCGGATTCGACTTCGTACAGGATTTCTCGGCGCTGTTCCCGGTGGACGTCATGACCACCATGCAGGGGGTGCCCGCCGCCGACCGCCAGCAGATCCGCTTGTGGATCGACGAGTTGCTGCACCGTGAGAACGGCGACGTCGAAATGACCGAGGCCGGCCAGAAGGCCGCCGTCGACATGGCCATCTACTACTTCCGGCTGATCAAGAAGCGCCGCGACGATCTCGGCGACGACCTGCTGAGCAAGCTGATCTGCGCCGAGATCGAACGCGACGACGGCCGGATGGAGCCACTGGACAATATCGAGATCACGGAATTCGCAACACTGTTGGGTGGTGCGGGTGCCGAGACGGTGACGAAGCTGATCGGCAACGCCGCGGTGGTCTTCGCGCAGAACCCCGACCAGTGGGAGCTGCTGCAACGCGATCGCAGCAAGATACCGCTCGCCGTCGAGGAACTCCTGCGCTACGAGGCCCCGGCCCAATACAACGTGCGCTGCTCGCTGCGCGAGGTCACCCTGCACGGCGTCACCATCCCGGCAGGCAAGCCGGTGTTCCTGGTCGGCGGATCGGCCAACCGCGACCCCCAAGCGTGGACCGATCCCGACAGATTCGACATCGACCGAGACCGCACCCAGGCCCAGAACCTGGGACTCGGTTACGGAATCCACAGCTGTCTGGGTGCGGCCCTCGCCCGGTTGGAGAGTGCGATCGCACTGGACAAGATGCTCGACTTCATGCCGAAGTTCGAGGTCGACTTCGGCGGTTGCCGCCGGGTCAACATGCAGAACGTCGCCGGCTGGAGCACCGTGCCGGTGAGGGTGCTCACCTGACTAGATGATGCCGTCCCGGCGTAGGTTCGCGATGTCGGCTGTGCTGTAGCCGATTTCGGCCAACACTTCATCGGTGTGCTCACCGAGCAGGGGAGCCCGGCGCCGGATGGAGCCGGGCGTGGCCGACAGGCGAAACGGTGTCTCGATCAGCGGCACGGGCCGTGACGCGCCGGGAAACGGCACCCGCTTGAGATATCCCATCGCTGCCACGTGCGGGTCGTCGAGAACGTCCTGCGGCGAATTCAGCGGGGCAGCAGGAAGTTTCGCGGCCTCCAGCTCGGTGAGTACTTCGGCTTTGGTCTTGCCCGCACACCACTGCTGCATCAGATCGTTGAGAACATCGCCGTTCTGCCAGCGTGAATCGTCGTCGGCGAAGCGGGGATCGTCGAACAGCTCCTCCCGGCCGATCAGCCGGCACCACCGTTTGAACATCGGCTGTCCGGCGATCTGAAGCAGGACCCAACCGTCGGTGACTTCGTACAGGTCGCACGGCGCGACCGAGGTGCCGCGGTTGGCCGCGCGGGGTTTGTCCACGCCCAGCAGCTCGCGCTCGATGAGGAAGGCGTTGGACAGCATCAACGCCGTGGGCAGCAGCGCACCTTCCACGTGCTGGCCCTCACCGGTCTGGCTGCGGTGGTAGAGGGCCATCATCACGCCGATGGTCAAGGTGAGTGCGGTGCCGAAGTCGGCCTGGGGAACCACCGTTCGGATCGGCAGCTCCGGCAGGCCCTGTCGATAGACGGCGCCGGACATCACCTGCCCGGCCCCGTCGAATCCGATCCGCTCGCTGTACGGGCCGCCCTCGCCGTAGGCCGTTGCGCTGGCCAGGATGATGTCGGGTTTGACCGCACGCAGCGACTCGTAGTCGAGCCCGCTGGCCCGCATCCCCGCGGCCGGCATGTTGGCGATCACGATGTCGGAACGGGCCACCAACCTGCGGGTGATGTCGGCGCCCTCCGGCGTCGTCGAATCCAGCGTCAGGGAGCGCTTGTTGCGGTTGCACTGCAGGAAGGTGCCGCCTTCACCACCGCTCGTGACCGACTGCACCCAACGGTCCTCGCCGCCTTCCCGCTTCTCGATGCGCAGGACGTCGGCCCCCATATCGCCGAGCAGCGCGCTGCACCAGGGCGCGGCGATGAACCTGCCGTAGTCCAGGACCCGCACCCCGTCGAGAACGCCCATGTGTCTACCGCGTCAGGATCGTCGCCGCGGCGGTACCCGGGGCGCCGTAGAGCTGGGTGAAACCGACCTTCGGCTCACCGGGCACCTGGCGATCACCGGCCTCGCCACGCAACTGGCGGACTATCTCGTGGATCTGCCGCAACCCGGACGCGCCGATCGGCTCGCCGTTGGCGATCAGGCCGCCGTCGGTGTTGATCGGCATGGAGCCGTCGATCTCGGTCTCGCCGTCGGCCAGCAGTCGTTCCTGATCACCGTCCGGGCAGAACCCACACTCGGCCATGTGAATGATCTCGGCGCCCGCGTCGGTGTCCTGCAGCTGGATGACGTCGACGTCTTGCGGTGAGACACCGGCTTTTTCGAACGCGGCGCGGGCCGCGTGCACGGTCGGTGCGACATCCTCGTCGACGGGGCCGAACGTGGTGTTGACCTCGTAGGCGCCGTAGCGGCGGGTGCGGACCTCAACGGCCTTCAGGTAGACGGGCGTGGATGTGTAGCGGTGTGCGATGTCGGCGCTGCACATGACGACTGCGGCGGCGCCCTCGTCGGGAGCGCAGAACATGTACTGCCGCAGCGGGTAGTTCAACACCGGCGAGGCCATGATCTCCTCGATTGAAATCTCCTTGCGGCGGAAGGCGTTCGGATTCAGCACACCATTGCGGAAGTTCTTGTTGGCCACCCGCGCCAGCGTCTCCTCCGAGATTCCGTGGTCGTGCAGGTAGCGGTTGGCTTTCATGCCGAAGAATTGCGTGGTGAGGTACTGCCCGTTCTCGGCGTACCAGCGCGGCATCCCGACCAGGGCCGGGTCCTCGGTGAAGGCGCCGCGCGGATGCTTGTCCAGCCCGATCGCGATACCGATGTCGTAGTCGCCCAGCCGGATCCCGTCGGCGCACGCCTTGGCGGCGCTGGCCGCCGTCGCGCAGGCGTTGAAGACGTTGGTGAACGGGATCCCGGTCAGTCCGACCATGCCGACGATCGCATCGGGGTTCGCGACCGTCCAGCTGCCGCCGGTGGCGAACTGGACGTCCTTCCACTCGATGCCCGCGTCCGCGACGGCGGCGAAGATCGCGTCGACGCCCATCGCCATCGCGGATTTACCGTCGAACCGGCCGAACGGGTGCAGGCCGACGCCGATGATGGCGACATCGTTCATGTGCGCGGATCCTCTCTACCGGCCGGCGCGAGCATATATGAACTGTAATTCTTACAGTAGATGATGCAGTTCAGCGCTCGGTTCGCGAGTCAGCCCTTCGGGCTACCCCGATTCGGCCAGCAGGCGTCGCAGATTTCCCTTCACGAGCTTGCCGGTGGGCGTGCGCGGCAGTTCGTCGACGAACTCGAAACGACGAGGCACCTTGTATCCGGCGATGCGGTCGCGCAGATCTGTGGTCAGACGATCCACCAGGGCTTGGCTGGGTACCAGTCCGGCGCGCAGCGCAAGGACTGCCGTCACCAGCTCGCCGTACTCGTCGTCGGGTACCCCGAGTACCGCCACATCATGGACGTCCGGGTGCAGGGTGAGTGCATCCTCGATCTCCTGGGGGTAGATGTTGACTCCGCCCGAGATGATGGTGAATGCCTGGCGGTCCCTCAAGAACAGGTACCCATCAGCGTCCAGGTAGCCGATGTCGCCACAGGTGGACCACGTCGGGTGGTCGGCCAGACTCGCGGCGGCGGTCTTCCCGGGGTCGCGATGATAGGCAAACGGCATCGTCTCCCGTTCGAAGTACACCAGACCGGTTTCACCGCAGGGGAGTTCGTTTCCCGCGTCGTCGCAGATGTGAATTGTGCCGAGCTTCGCGCGGCCAACCGACCCGGGTTTGTTCCGCCACTCGTCGGGTCCGATCATCGTGATCCCATTCGCCTCGGTGGACGAGTAGTACTCGTGCAGCACCGGGCCGAACCAGGACAGCATCTTCTCTTTCACCTCGATCGGGCACGGCGCGGCGGCATGGATCACGCGGGTCTGCGACCGCACGTCGTACCGGGCTCGCACGTCCTCGGGCAGTCGCAGCATGCGTACGAAGTGAGTTGGCACCCATTGACTGTGGGTGACGCGGTACTCGTCGACGGTGCGCAGGGCCATCTCGGGGTCGAACCTGCGTGCGGCCAGTACGGTTCCCCCGAGCGACTGCACGATCATGCCGAAGCGCAGCGGCGCTGCGTGGTAGAGCGGGGCCGGGGAGAAGTAGACGGTGTCCGGCGACATCGCGTAGGCGCCGCCGAACGTGGCGACGTACGGGTCACCGGGGTCACCGACCTGCCGGTTCGGCAGTGGCGGTTTGATCCCCTTCGGTCTGCCGGTGGTGCCCGAGCTGTAGATCATGTCGGCGCCGCGAGCTTGGTCGGCCGGTGGGATCGGTGAGCCCGCGGCGGTGAACGCCTCGTACGAGTCGAAGCCCGACACCCGGCCGCCGTAGGCGAGGAGCAGTCGCAAGGCCGGGGCGTGTGCGACGGCTCCGGCGGCGAGATCAGCCAGGTCCGCCGAGGCGATGAGCACAGTGGCCCCGCAATCGTCGACGATGTAGCCCGCCTCGGCCGCGGTCAGGTGCGTGTTGACCGGCGTCAGGTACAGGCCCGAGCGCAGGCACGCCCAGTACACGACGAACATCTCCACGTCGTTGCTGGAGAGCAGCGCGACGACGTCACCGCGTCCCAGACCTGCGGTGCGCAGGGCATCGGCCAGGCGCGTGGACCGCTCTTCCAGCTGCCGGTAGGTCAGCCGCTGACCGTCGTCGACGATGATCGCCGCCGGTTTGTCGGGATCGATGTGGGCGTGAACTCCTGGATACACCGAGATGTCCTTCCTCTATTCTTATGGCGTGGATCACAACGACGGCGCGTCAATCGCGTCGTCACTGTCGGAAGTGCAAGCGCGGGCCCTGTTGGCCGGCTTGCGGTCGCTGACCGCCCCGAATACGCGCGATGCGCGCGATGCGGTCTCCGACGCGTGGTCATTGCTGGCTGAGGCACTGTCGGAGGCGCCGACGGCCGAGATGGTGATGGCCGCCTTGCTGACGTTGCGCCGCACGGACGAATCTTTGCGGGCCGAACAGGAGAGGTCGCGCCGACTGGGTTCGGTGCTGGCTCGACTGGAGGCAGCACCGTGCACGATCGCCGGGCTGACCGACGTCGCTCCGCAGCTGGTCGTCGACCTCGGTTTCGACCGGGCGATCTTCTCCCGCATCGTGGATCACGTCTGGGTGTCGCAGTCGGTGTGCATCCCTGACGATCCGCAATGGGCCGCCGAGATCAACAAGGTCGGCCAGGAGCAGCCGCAGCCGCTGGTGCCCGGTCTGCATGAAACCGAAGTCGTGCGCCGGCGCGAGGCCCGGATCGTCACCGACGTCCAGCACGATCGTCGAGTGCACCGTCCGATCGCGGATGCGTCGAGGTCGAGGTCCTACGCCGCGGCACCGGTGATGTCCGGGGGCCGGGTTGTCGGACTGCTCCACGGTGACTGCTACAAGCAGGACCGCGACATCGACGGCATAGACGTCGAATTGCTGGCAGATTATGCCAACGGTCTGGCGCTGGCGCTCAGTCGCGCCCGGGCGGTGGAACAACTCGACGCCTTGGGATCTGCGCTCCGGTTGGCCGCCAACGACTGCGACGAGGCGGTCGCCGGCGCGCACGAATTCACCCTGGACGACGACGTGCGGACCCGGACCGATATTCCGTCGGCACCGAGAGTTGTTCGCCGGGCGCTGAATTCGATCCGTTCTGTCCTGACAGCGCGAGAGACCGAGATTCTCGAAGAGGTGGCCCAGGGGCGGACCAACGCCGCGATCGCTGCCAAATTGTTCATCACCGAGGGCACGGTCAAGCAGCACGTGAAGCACATTCTGCGCAAGGTTGGCGCCGAGAATCGGGTCGAAGCGGTGTCGTTGCTCTACCAGTCGGACCAGGCCTGACGCGCTCACCCCAGCAGTTCGACGGTCACCGACCGGGTAGGACAGGCCGCGACGACCGATTCGAGCTCGGCCACGCGCGATGCATCCACCAGATCACTGTGCAGATGTGCCCGGCCGTCGTCGTCATCGACTTCGAAGAGGTCAGGAGCCAACCCTTCACACATTCCGATGCCGGCGCACCGGGTGATGTCGATCGTCACCCGGCAGCGGCTCACCGGACGGCTCCCGGATCGAACTTCATACTCACGACGCCGCGAATGAAGTTGGTACGAACCAACTCCGGCTCGCCGGTGACGAAATTCGGGGTCTGTCCCCGCAGTTCCCGGAACAGGGAACGTAGCATCACCTTCGCCAGCTGGCTGCCGAGGCAGTAGTGGATGCCGCCGCCGCCGAACGCCATGTGCGGATTCGGATTACGGTGCAGCTGGAATTCGTTCGGATCGGTGAACACCGTCTCGTCACGATTGCCGGACGCATACATCATGACCACCTTGTCGCCGGGCAGGATCTGCTGTCCGGCCAACTCGTAGGGGGTCACACAGGTACGGCGGAAGTTCTGCACCACCGACCCCCAGCGCAGGAATTCCTCGGTGGCCAACCCGATTCGTCCGTCGAAGTCGTCCCATAGCCATTGCCGTTGATCGGGAAAATCGTTGAGGGCCTTGGCCGCCAGACTGGTGGTGTGCCGCGTGGTGTCGTTTGCGGCAACCGAGAACAACACCATGGTGGCGCCGATCTCGAAGTCGGAGAGCTTCTCGCCGTCGATCTCGGCGTGCACCAATGCGGTCAGCAGATCCTCTGCCGGTTCGTTGCGCCGCAGTTCGATGAGTTCCTCGGTGATCTCGTGGATCCGCAGGGCGGCCTCCACCTGGACTTCGGCAGGGTCCCGGCCGGCCAGCAGGACCGGGTCGGCCCACGCCTGTGTCTCGTCGGCGGCGTGTACGACCGTCGCGCGCAGCTCCTCGGGGAAACCGAACATGTATCCGAACATCTCGGTGGGCAGGTGGCGGGCGACATCGTCGACGAAATCCACCTCGGCACCAGAGCGTGCTTTGTCCACCGCCGCTGCAACGATCCGCTGGGCCCGCTCGGCGATATCGGATTCGATGCGGCGGATCTGCCGCGGGGTGAACACCGACGAGACGAGTCGGCGCACCTTGTGGTGTTGAGGGTTGTCCATCGCCAAGAAGGACATGGCCATCTCCAGGAACACCGGCGGCAGCATGTCGAACATCACGCCGTAGCGCGAGACGAAAACGTCGGAGTTCTGGCTGATCTCGAGGATGTCCTTGTGCCGCACCACCGCCCAATAACCTGGATCGTCGGGGTCCGGGGACACGGCGGTCTCGATCGGTGGCTGCCAGCTGATCGGCCGGTCGCGCCGCAGTTCGGCGAAGATCGGCTCGCGCTCGGGGAGATCCAGATCCCAGAAGGCGTCCGAGGAGACGTTCAGCGGGTCGTGGCGTCGGGTGGCGGCGACGTCGTTGGTCGGCGGCAGGTCGATGTCGTCGTCCTCGTCGTCGAACGACAGGTCGGCGCAGAAGAGTTCGTTCTCGGTACTGGTCATCGCGAGGCTCCTTGGTCGGCGTGGCTGAGTAGCAGGTCGTAGGGTTTGGCCTCGCGACCCCCGGACAGATCGAGGTGGACGGTCTTGACCTCGGTGTAGGCGTCCAATGCGTCGGGGCCGAGTTCGCGTCCCAAGCCGCTCTGTTTGTAGCCGCCGAACGGAACTTGGCAGTTGATCTGGTGCGCGTCGTTGATCCACACGCTGCCGGCCTGGATGCGTCCGGCGATGTCCAGCGCGCGGGCATTGTCGGAGCTCCAGATGCTCGCGGCCAGACCGTATTCGGAGTCGTTGGCGATCCGTACGGCATCGTCGCTGTCGGTGTAGGGAATCACCACGAGGACGGGCCCGAACACTTCCTCCTGCGCGATCCGCATGACGTTGCGGACTCCGGTCAGGATCGTCGGCTGGAACCAGAAGCCGTCCCGGTCCAAGGCCTCGCCGCCGAGTGCGACGGTCGCGCCTTCGGCGACCGCGCCCCGAACGTAGTCGAGGATGCGCTGCTGTTGTCTGGCGTTGATCACCGGGCCCATATCGGTATCCCAATCGCGGGTGGGGCCGATCACGATGGTCTGTGCTCGGTCGACCAACCGCCGGACGAACTCGTCGTGCAGGTGGGCGGGTACCAGTGCGCGGGTGCCGGATTCGCATACCTGACCGGAGTAGATGAAGCAGCCGTAGAGCACGCCGTCGACGGCCATGTCGAGGTCGGCGTCGTCGAGAACGATCGACGGACCCTTGCCGCCGAGTTCGAGGGTGACGTGTTTGACGGTGCCGGACGCCAGACTCATGATCTCGCGACCGACGGCGGTCGATCCGGTGAAGGCGATTTTGCCGACGTCGGGGTGGCCTGCGAGCCGGGCGCCGGCGTCGCGGCCGTCGCCGGGCACCACATTGAGCACGCCGGGCGGTAGTCCGTTCTGCTCGGCGATTCGGGCGAACGCCAAGATGGACAGCGGTGTGTGCTCGTCGGGTTTGACCACCACACTGTTGCCTGCGGCCAGTGCCGGCCCGACTTTCCACAGCGTCAGCAGCAGGGGGAAGTTCCATGGTGCGATCGCCCCGACCACGCCGATCGGCTCGCGATGCACGACCGACTGGCTCAGGGCCGGGAAGCTGGCGATCGGCGCGGGGCGCTGCCAGGCATAGGTTTCGGCCAGGTCGGCGAAATAGCTGAAATGTGCCAGCGCATAACCAATGTGGAATCCGGTGGCCTGCCGCACGGTGGCGCCGTTGGCGCTGAGTTCGAGTTCGACCAGTTCGTCGGCGACGTCCGTCGCGGCAGCCACGATTCGGCGCATGATCGCGGCGCGTTCCTGCGGGGTCTTGGTTCGCCAAACCCCGGACTCGAAGGTGCCTTTCGCGGCCGCCACGGCGGCGTCGATATGCCCGGCATCACCGCGCGCAACGGTGGCGACCGGTGCGCCGGTACTGGGATCGACGATGGTCATCAGCCGGTCCGAGTCGACATCCTGTCCGCCGATCCGCATTGAATGATGCTGTAGTTCAACAGTTGTCATGTCAGTTCTCCGGATCAAGAATGATCTTGGTGGCCTCGCGGGCTTCGAACATCCGGTAGGCTTCGGCCGCCTCCGACAGGCCCATCCGATGGGTGATGATCGAACTCGGCCGCAGCCGGCCGGCAACTGTCAACGCGATCACCTCGTCCATGTACTCGGTGATGTGCGAAACCCCCATCTCGACCTTGACGCCCTTGAGATAGAGCTCGCCGAACGGAATGGTGATCGCGTCCTCGGTGTACACCCCGGGGATGGACAGGGTGCCGCCGGCCCGCACCAGCGAGATGGCCGACAGCAGGGCCGATTCGTGGCCGACGGCGTCGACGACGACATCGGCGCCGCGCCAGTCGGTCAGGTCCAGCACGGCGTCGGCCGGCTCGACCTGATCGGCGTTCAAGGTGATGGCGCCCTGGTTCTCGGCCTCCTTCAGGCGAGTGTCGACCTTGTCCACCACGATCACCTGGCCGGCTCCCAGGGCGCTTGCGGCCATCGCCGCGCACAGACCGACAGGACCGGCGCCGACAACAGCCACGGTGTCACCGGGCCGCATGCTCCTCGCCACCGCCTCATACCCGGTGGTCATGATGTCGCCCGCGAACAGGATGTCCTCGTCGAACCGTGCATCGTCGGCAATTCCCGCTTCGGGAATGCGGCGCGCGGTCAGGTCGGCGTTGGGCACCACGACGAACTCTGCTTGCCCACCCGCGAGATCGCCCAATGCCAGACCCAGGCCGAAAATCCGTGAACCCGCGCAGTTTCCGGGTTGATGACGTCGGCACTGATAACAGGATCCGCAGCTGACCACACACGAACTCACGACGCGGTCGCCGTCAGAGAACTGTCCTACCGCATCCCCGGTGGCAACGACGGTCCCCAGGAACTCGTGCCCGAGCACGATGTCGGGCTCGACCTCCAGACGGCCTTCGTATGGGTGCAGGTCGGTCCCGCAGATCGCGGTCCGCTCCACGCGAACGAGGATGTCCGTGGGGTTTGTGATCGTCGGGATCGGGACCTCGGCCACCTCGACCACATGCGGTGCGCGCAGCACCGCGGCCCGCATGACGTCAGGCATTGGTGGCGGCATCCTTCTCGGCGATCTTGGTGCGGTACATCGGAAACAGAGGCTTGGTCAGCGGAACGAGCTTCAGAATCTTGTTCACCGGTCCCTTGGCCTTGACCTGGCCCTTCGCCAGACCGATCGCCAGGTTGTATTCACCGCGCCAGAACTGGTCGGCGGTGTCCCCGCGCATAAGCAGCGTGACGTCCGGCTTGACGTCGGTGGGGCCGGGAATGACCTGGTAGTCGTCTCGGAACGCCATCGTCATCTCGCAGTCGGGGTCGGTGTAGATGACCCGCATGACGATGTTGGCGCCTTTGAGCTTGGGACCCGATTCCGGGTGCTCGCCCGCATCACGGAACACGCCGCCGATGTACTTGTCGAGTTCTGCCTGATCGGTGAAAAAGCCCATGGTCTCAGTCGCTTTCGGTTCGGCTGTTGCGGTGATCACGATGCAACCATCGGATGGAGATTGCGGGTCAGACCCGAGGGAGGACTGTTTGTATCCCCGAAGAGGTACCGCGTGCTCGAACGCGACGCCCACCACTGGTCAGTCCGAAACGAACAGACGACTGTAAGACGCACAGTATCGTGACCGACGTGGCTTCCACGATCGAGCACAAGACCACGTTCTGCCGCATCTGCGAACCGCTGTGCGGCATGGTGGCCACCGTCGAGGACGGCAGGCTGACGGCACTGCGGCCGGACAAGGACCATCCGCTCTCGGCCGGTTTCGCCTGCCAGAAGGGCATCGCGTTCACCGAGGTGCAGAACGATCCGGATCGGGTCACCACGCCGCTTCGCAAAAGCCCGGATGGCTACGAACCCGTGAGCTGGGACGAGGCGCTGTCCGATATCGCCGCCCGCTTGACGCAGATCCTGAAGGCCCGGGGGCGGGGGCGGTCGGCTGGTACATGGGCAACCCCGGCGCGTTCAGCTATGCGCACACCTTCGCAGCTTTGGGCTTCATCAAGGGCCTCGGCCGCGGCGGCCACTATTTCACGGCGTCGTCGCAGGACACCAACAGCAGGCTGATCGCCAGCCAGATGCTGTACGGGGCCCCGACGTCGGTGCCGATCCCCGATCTGACCCGCACCAACCTCCTGGTCATGATGGGCGCCAATCCCGTTGTCTCGCATGGCAGCTTCCTGACGGCGCCGCGGATCAAGGATCGGATGCACGACATCGTCAAGCGGGGCGGGCGTGTGGTCGTCGTCGACCCGCGCCGCACCGAGACGGCGGCGGCCTTCGAGTGGTTGCCCGTTGTGCCCGACGCCGATTCGTTCCTGCTGCTGTCGCTGCTGCAGGTGATGTTCGCCGAGCGCCTCGTCGACACCGCGCGGGTGACCGCACAGGCCGACGGCCTCGAGTGGCTGCAATCGCTGTGCGCGCCGTTCACCCCGGAGTTCACCGCGGCACGCACCGGCATCGATGTCGACAGTGTCCGCTCGCTCGCCCGGGATCTGGTGCGCGAGCCGCGGGCGGCCGTGTACGGCAGGCTCGGTACGTGCGTCGGCCGGTACGGCACACTCACCACCTACCTTATCGATGCGGTGAATCTCGTTGCGGGAAACCTCGATGCACCCGGCGGATCGGTGTTCAGCTCGATGGAGACCATCGGAGGCCGCTGGCAGGCCACGATGATGGGACTCGCGATGCGCCGCTCGTATCGCAACCGGTCGCGGATCGGCGGAATCCCCATCGCCGTCGCCATGGAACCGGCCGCACTGATGGCCAAGGAGATCATGACGCCCGGCGACCGCCAGATCAGGGCGATGTTCGTCTCGGCGGGCAACCCGGTGCTGTCGGTGCCCAACGGCGACGAACTCGAGGCGGCTTTCGAGTCACTGGAATTGTCGGTGGCCCTTGACTTCTACGTCACCGAGACGACCGGCAGGTGTGACTACATCCTGCCGGTGACCACGATGTACGAACGCGATGATTTCCCATACACGTTCCAGACCTTTCAGGCCACGCCGTTTCGGCAGGCCACCGAGGCCGTGGTCGCTCCGGCCGGACAGGCCCGGCCAGAATGGGACATCATTGCCGATCTGATGGCCCGGCTGGCCCCCGGCAGACCGGCCTTCACGGTGTTCTCCGCCGCGCGAAAGGCATTGGGGCGCTTCGGGGTGAACCTCCAACCGCGGCTGATGATCGACGCGCTGATCCGGATGTCGCAGGGTGGTGACCTGTTCGGGCTGCGTCGCGGTGGCCTGACGCATCGCCGGTTGACCGAGGACCATCCGCACGGCGTGATCGTGGCGCCGCACATCCGCACCGGCGCGCTGCGCAATTCGGTGGCCTATCTGTCCCGCCGGGTCCGGCTGAAGCACCCCGGTATCGCCGCCGAGGTCGAGAAGCTCGGCAGCAGTGCCCATCCCGACGGTTATCCGTTGCGGATGATCGGTATGCGCGAGCCGCGGTCGGAGAACTCGTGGATGCACAATTCGCCGCTGCTGATGCGGGGCGAACGGGGTCATCGCGCGCTCATCGGAGTCGACGACGCAGCCGAATCGGGCATCGCTGACGGCGACGTGGTGCGGGTGTCGTCGCCGTACGGCGAGATCACCGTCGAGGTGATGACCACCAAGGACCTGATGGCCGGCGTGATCGCGGTCCCGCACGGCTGGGGGCACACCGGCACCGGGACCTGGAAACTGGCGAATCGCGCAGGCGGATCCAACGTCAACCGGTTGACGTCGAGTGAGCCCGAAGACGTCGAGTCGCTGTCCGGGATGGCCTGGCTGACCGGCGTCCCGGTTCGCGTCGAGCGAGTGTCCGAAGTTGTCGACTAGGCGATCGCGCCTGACTCCTTGAGCGTCTCGATGCGGTCCCAGTCGATGCCGATCTCCATCAGCACGATCTCGGTGTGCTCACTGGCCTGCGGTGCGCGGGTGGTCTCCAGCGCTTCGTGATTGAACTGGACCGGGCCGCGAACCACTTTGAACGGCGCTCCGCCGTCAGCTGCCTCCACCTCGACGATCATGTCGTTGGCGATCGCCTGCTCGTCGGAGGCCAGATCGACCAGACTCTGGAAGGGCGCCCACTGGCCCTTCATCGTCTTGAGGTGCTGACGCCAGTACTCGAACGGCTTGGCCGCGATCGCCTTAGTGATCAGTCGGACACCCTCTTCGGCGTTCTGGATCAGCGGCATCACGTCGGAGAACCGGGGGTCGTCGGCGAGCTCGGGCAAGCCGAGATGTTCCCAGGTGTCGCGGATGTAGCCGGTCGGGCTGACGATGCAGAGGTTGATCGTGCCGCCGTCGGACGTCAGGTAGTTGGCCATGAACGGGTTCACCGATGTGGTGGTGCCCGGCATCAGCGAGCGCATGGTCTCCCCGGTCTCCATGCCCTGGGTGACGCTGGCGCCGGCCGCCCACCACGCGGTGCTGAGCAGTGACACGTCGATCTCTACCGCCTCGCCCGTCCGCTCCCGATGGAACAGTGCCGCCGAGATACCGCCGGCGATGTTCATCCCGCCGATCGAATCGCCGAACGCCGGAATACCCTGCGGGAGAGCGCCTCCGAGCCCCTCGGGGGTGAGCGCATGGCCGACGCCACTGCGTGTCCAGAACGCGGTCCCGTCGAATCCACCGACCAGGCGCTCGGGTCCCTTGTCGCCGTAGGCGCTGCCGCGGGCGTAGATGATGTTCGGGTTGACCGCGCGGATGTGCTCGACGTCGAACTTGTTCTTCTGCCGGGCCTGCGGCATGTAGTTGGTCAGAAAGACGTCGGCCGTCTTCGCGATCTCGTACAGCACCTCCTGGCCGTCAGGGGTGGAGACGTCGATGCCGACGCTGCGCTTGCCGCGGTTGGGATGCTCGATCAGCGGGTGCCGGTTCGGGTCGAGCTGAAAGCCGCCCATGTTGATGAAGCCGCGCTGAGTGTCGCCACGGACCGGGTGCTCGACCTTGATGACGTCGGCGCCCCAATCGGCCAGGATCGCCCCGGCCGCCGGCACGAACGTGAACTGCGCGACCTCCAGTACCCGGATGCCGTCCATCACCTTGATCACGACCAATTCCTTTCGCCCGGCGGTGGTAACCACATTCTCACACCCGGACGCTGCGGGTCGAGGAATCGGCCCCACACTGCTGCAGATTCTTACTGTAACCTTTACCGTTGACCGTCCGGGAATAGAAGGTGGTGCGTCGGTGGGCGAGCAGGGTGCGAGCGTCGAGCTGGGCGTGCGGGCGGCGAAGCGGGCCGAACCGCGGATGCTCATCGACGGGAAACTCGCTGGGGCCGTTGATGGCGCCGAGTTCGACAACATCAGTCCGGCGACCGGCCGGGTGCTGGGGGTGACCGCCGCCGCCGGGCCCGCCGACATGGACCGCGCCATCGCCGCGGCCAGGCGGGCATTCGACGACACCGACTGGTCCACCGACCGCGCGCTGCGCACGCGGTGCCTGGCGCAGCTGCAGGCGGCGCTGGAATCCGAGAAGGAAGACCTGCGCGAGGAGCTTGTCGCGGAGGTCGGCTGCCCGGTGATGTCGACCGGCGACGCGCAATTGGACTGGCCGCTGACCGACTCGCTGCGCTACCCGGCTCGGCTGATCGACGAATTCGATTGGGAGCGAACGCTGGACGGTGGCGGCCTTTTCGGCGATCGCAACGTGCGCACCGTCGTCAAGGAACCGGTCGGCGTGGTCGCGGCGATCACCCCGTCGAACTATCCGATCGAGGTCATCCTCAACAAGCTCGGCCCCGCGCTGGCCGCAGGCGACACCGTTGTCCTCAAGCCCGATCCCAACACTCCGTGGAACGCCACCCGCATCGGCCGGCTGGTCGCCGAGCACACCGACATCCCGCCGGGTGTGCTGGCCGTGGTGCCCACCCCGGACAACGAGGTCGCCGGACTGCTGGCCACCGATCCGCGGGTGGACATGGTGTCGTTCACCGGATCCACCGCTGTCGGCAAGCAATTGATGCGCGACGGCGCCGACACCATGAAGCGCACATTCCTGGAACTCGGCGGTAAGTCGGCGCTGATCGTGCTCGACGACGCCAACCCGGCGCACATCATCCCCGGCGCGGTCGGGGTATGCGTGCATGCCGGGCAGGCCTGCGCGCTCACCACGCGCTTGGTGATCCATGAATCGCTCTACCCCGAGGCGCTCGCCGCGATCACCGCGGCGTTCCAGTCGGTGCCGGTGGGCGACCCGGCGCTGCCGAGCACGTTCGTCGGCCCCCTCGTCAGCGCCAAACAGAAGCAGCGGGTGCTCGACGCATGCGACCAGGCTCGTCGTGACGGTGCCGAAATCGTTGTCGGCGGAGGCGTTGTCGACGGTCTGCCGGATCATCTCGCCGGCGGGCATTTCGTCGCACCCACGGTGATCATCGGCGCCGACCCTCGGTCTGCGATCGCTCAGCAGGAGATCTTCGGGCCCGTCCTCGTGGTGCTGCCGTTCCGCGACGACGAAGAGGCGATCCGCATCGCCAACGACAGCGCATACGGGTTGGCCGGCGCGGTGCTGTCGGGGTCCGTCGAGCGCGGCACCGCCGTCGCGCGCCGGATCCGCACCGGCTCGATCGGCGTCAACGGGGGAATGTTCTACGGCGCCGACGCCCCGTTCGGGGGTTACAAGAACAGCGGCGTCGGACGTCAGTGCGGCATCGAGGGATTCCAGCAGTACCTGGAAACCAAGACCCTCGCGTTCCGCGCCCTACGCCAGTCATAGGAGGAAGCCCAATGGGCAAGTTGGACAACAAGGTTGCCGTCGTCTCGGGGGCTGCGCGAGGACAGGGTCGCTCCCACGCGATCGCGTTGGCCGCCGAGGGCGCGGACGTCATCGTGCTGGACATCTGCGCCGACCTCGAAGGCAACACCTATCCGCTGTCGCGGCCCGAGGACCTCGACGAGACTGTGCTGCTGGTGGAAAAAGAAGGCGCGCGGTGCTTCTCCGCGATCTGCGATGTCCGTGAGCGCGGTGCGGTGTGGCAGACGATCGCCGATGCAGTCGACCAGATGGGGCACCTCGATGTCGTCGTCGCCAACGCCGGTATCTGCCCGATGGGTAAGCGGCAGACCCTGCAGTCGTGGTCGGACACCATCGACACCGACCTGGTCGGGGTGTTCAACGTGATCCAGGCCAGCATGCCGCACCTCAACGACGGCGCATCGGTGATCGCGACCGGCTCGCTGGCGGCACAACTGGGCAGCGCCACCAACCAGGGCCCGGGCGGATCGGCTTACAGCCTGGCCAAACAGATGGTCGCCCACTACGTCAACGATCTGTCAGTCCAGTTGGCCAAGAGGATGATTCGGGTCAACGCGCTGCACCCGACCAATGTGAACACCGACATGTTGCACAACGAGGGCATGTACCGGGTGTTCCGGCCCGACCTGGCGTCCCCGACCCGAGATGACGCCGAGTTGTCGTTCCCCGCCATGCAGGCGATGCCGGTGCCCTACATCGAGCCGCACGACGTGTCGGCCGCCGTGGTGTTCCTCGCCAGTGACGATGCCCGCTACATCACCGGAACGCAGATGCGTATCGACGCAGGGGGATACGTCAAGGCCAAACCCTGGAAAGGCTAGCGGACCGCGGTGAAGGTCACCGGCAACGATGTCGGCGACCGGAACGGCTGGCCGTGGATGTGCGGATCGTCGTCGGTGATCAGCGTGATGTCGTCAAGCCGATCCAGTAACGACTCCAACGCGACGCGGGTCTCCATCCGGGCCAGGTGCAGGCCCATACAGGTGTGCTCGCCCGCTGCGAACGTGATGTGCGGGGTGTGGTCGCGAAAGATGTCGAACTTCTCGGGGTCCGGCCAGCGATTCGCATCACGGTTGGCCGAGCCCATGCACACGTCGATCACCGAACCGGCCGGTATCGCAACACCTTCCACCTTGCTGTCCACGGTGGCGAACCGCTGCACAGTGGTCAGTGGCGTCTCGTAGCGCAGGCCTTCTTCGATGGCCGGCGCCAGCAGTTCCCGGTTGGCCTGCACCGCAGCGAACTGTTCGGGACGGGTGAGCAACAAATAGAGCAGATTGCCCGACGACCGATAGGTGGTTTCCAGGCCGGCCGGGAGAAGCAGCCGCAGAAACGAGTAGATCGCCTCGTCGGTCAGCTTCTCCCCGTTGATGTCCGCGCTCACCAGATCGCCGATGATGTCGCCGGTCGGAGTCGACCGGCGTTTGTCGATCTGCTCCAGGAAGTAGTCCTTGAGCGCAGCCGAGGCCTCGAACGCTTTGCGGTAGTCGACGGCGTAGCTGATCAGCTGGACTGCGCGGCGACGGAAGGTGGGCAGGTCTTCTTCGGGTAGGCCCAGCAGCCGGGTGATGACGCGGGTGGGGAATTCAAAGGTGAACGCACGGACCAGGTCGGCGTGCCCGTCGCGGATGAACTCATCGATCAGGCCGTTGACGATGGGGCGGACCACCTCAGGCTCCCAGCGTGCCAACGACTTCGACTTGAATGCCGCCGAGACCAGATTGCGGTGATCCCAGTGGACCTTGCCCTCCATCGCCAGCAACGACGGACCGATGAACAGTCCGATGGTGGAGTCGTAGATGGCAGAGTTGAACGCCCGCCCGTCGCGCAGCACCTTGTTCACCGCGTCGAAGGACACGGCGGCATACTCCTGTTTCGGGCGCAGCGACTCCGGAGTCTTCGAGTAATCCATCACCGTGCCGCGGAAGATCCCTGGACCGCGGCGCATCTCGGCGAAGAACGGATACGGATCGCGAAGATAGTTCGCGGGCAGCGGCGGCACGGCGGTGTCGGTGTCCATTACGCCTCCCAGGCCGCGATCAGCTCGTCGGTGGTGGTGATGGTGGCCAGCAAGGCCAGGGTGTTGTCGATGACGGCGGTGCCGTACTCGGTGGGCACCCCGGCGACCGCATCGCGCGGCAGCACCACGCGGTAGCCCGCGTTGACGGCGTCCATCACCAGATTGGGGATCGCCACGTTCAGTGACACTCCGACGGCGACGACGCTGGTCGCGCCAAGATTGCGCAGGATCGCGTCGAGATCGGTGCCGCCCATCGGGCCAAGACCATGCCACCGGCTCAGGACGAGATCGGTTGGCTCCGGGCCGAATTGCGGTAGCAGCGTTGCACCGGGGCTGCCCGGCGTGATGTCCACCCCGCTGGCGCCGATCGCGAACAGCTTGGCGTTGTGGTTGGAGCCGAGCCCGTCCGGCCGACGCTGCACGAGGCAGTGCACCACGGTCACTCCGGCCGCACGCGCCACGGGCAACAAGCGGGCGATGTTGGGTAGCGCCTCACGCTCCGCTTCGCGGGCCAACGCCGCCAGTCCGGCATCCGGCCCGACGACGGCGCCCTGCAACTCCTGGGTGACGATCACGGTCTGGCCGGGGTCGACGAGTTCGGCCTTCATGCCGGTGCCGCCGTCGACACGTCATAGAACTGCTTTGCCCACTTGCGCATTGCCATATAGGGTTTCGCGTCGACCTTGGCCAGTGCCGGGTGTTCGACGTACTTCTGATAGCGCCAGATCTCGAGGTCGTCCCACACCGTGCCCAGGTACTGCTTCTCCACCCGTTCGCGAACGTCATCGGGCGGAATATCGCTGGTGTCACCGGTCTTTCGCGGCCACCAGATCGAATAGAACATATTGGACACCCCGTCGTCGACGGGTGTGCAGGCGAAGATCAGCCGGTGGTTCGACGAGCCCTCGAACGCACTGATGGCGAACCCCAGCCCGGAGAAGTGGCTGTGGATGCGCAGTGCCATTTTGTTCGGGTCATCGCTGCGCGCATCGGGCCAGCCGGTGACGAACCGCCACTCTTCGTCGACTGCTTCCCACTCCAGGCAGACGGGCGTGACCGTCGCGTGGTGGACATAGTGGAAATGCGAACTGTCCGGACCGTTTTCGGCGACGATCTGCGGGTGCACCGGCTCGTTCTCGGCGAATCGGGAGAACTCCGGGTACGGGCGGTAGTACTCGTCGGGCGCGGCGGTGAATTGCGGGAACTTGGCGAACATGTCGGGCAGCTCCCACCGGGGTGGCTCACCGCCAGGGTGGTGCCACAGGAAGATGCAACCGTGCTGCTCCTCGACCGGGTAGGCCCGAAGGCGCAGACCCTTGTTGGGCCGATCCGGTTGGTAGGGGATGTACGTGTTGGCGCCGTCGGGCCCCCAGCGCCAGCCGTGGAACGGGCACTCGACGCAGTCGCCGACGACGGAGCCGCCATGCCCGATATGCGCGCCGAGGTGCTTGCAGTGCCCCTCCAGCACGTGCAACTCGCCGGCCTGGTCGCGGTAGATCACCAGGTCCTCGCCGAAGTAGCGCAGCGGCCGGACGTCACCGACGGCATACTCCGCCGACCAGCCGATCATGAACCAGCCGGTCACCTTCCAAGTGAATGGAACCTTCACGCGGAACCTCCTCGAACCGGTGTGCCGACCACATCGCCTGCAATGACCACCTCGCCGAACGCGTCGATGTAGTCGAGCGCCGCCGCCGGGCTGGGTGCCTCGACGCGGGCGACCGCCCAGTTCGCGCCGTACCCGGCGAGTTCACCCAGGATGTCCTGCGCTTGGCGCAGCGAGGAGTCGTCGTCCAGGTCGATCCAGGGGCAGATGACTTGCACATCGAGCACGTCCGGATCCCGGCCGGCATCGGACATGGCCTGACGCAACCGGCCGAGCCGGGCGCCGAACGCCGCGGCGTCCTCCAGAGCAGCGGTGCCGATTGCCGACGCCATTCCTGCGGGCGCGATCAGCGGCATCCAGCCGCTACCGTGCTCGACGACGCGCCGTGCCGCGGCCGCCGTGTTGCCGCCGATCCAGATCGGTGGATGCGGCCGCTGCACCGGTGGCTGCAACCACATCGGACCGGTTGCCGTGAATCCCCGCCCACTGACTGGTGTTTCGGGATCGGTCCAGATGGCGCGCAGTGCGGCGAGTGCTTCGCCGAGCAGGCCGGCCCGGTCGTCGACCTCAACACCGAGCGCGGCGAACTCCGAGCACAGGTACCCCGCGCCCACGCCGGCGATCAACCGGCCGCCGGACAGGATGTCCAGGCTGCCGAGCGCCTTGGCGGACAGATACGGGTTGCGGAACGGCAGCACGAACAGGTTGGTCATCAGTTTGATCCGGCTGGTCACCCCGGCCATGAAGCTCAGCGCCGCGACGGGGTCCAACGTGTTGTGCCCGCCGTTGCGGCGCCATTTCAGCGAGGGCGCCGGATGTTCGGACAGCGCGATCGCCGAGAACCCCGCCGCCTCGGCGCGGGTCGCGACATCGCGGATCACGGCCGGTTCGAGGAAATCGTCGGGCGCGGAGGGGAGCTCACTCGGATATTCCAGGGTGTACCGCATTGGCCTCCAATACTGTAACCGTTACAGTAGCATCGGCCGTGCGAGGAAGAGAAGGGTCCGTGGATGGACAGTGCTGATGTGCTCGTGATCGGTGCCGGGTTCTCCGGTCTCTACATGCTGCACCGGCTGCGGCAGCTCGGAATGCGGGTACAAGTTCTGGAACGGGCCGAAAAGATCGGCGGCACTTGGCTGTTCAACCGCTATCCTGGTGCGCGGTGCGACATCGAGAGTATCGAGTACTCCTACAGCTTCTCCGAGGAGATTCAGCAGGAGTGGGTGTGGACCGAGACCATGCCGGCCCAGCCGGAGATCGAGGCGTACCTCAACTTCGTCGCCGACCGCCTTGACCTGCGCCGCGACATCCGGCTCGACTCCGACGTGACCACGATGACCTTCGACGACGGCAGTGGGAGGTGGACGCTGGAGACCGCCGACGGCGCGACGTTCGTCGCGCCTTTCGTGGTCGCCGCCTCGGGCATCCTGTCGGTCCCGCTGGAACCCGACATCCCCGGCATGGACACCTTCGCCGGGGACTCGCTGTTCACCAGCCGGTGGCCGGAGGGCGGCGTCGACCTGTCCGGTAAGCGGGTCGGCGTCATCGGAACCGGCTCGACCGCTGTGCAGATGATCCCGGTGATCGCGCGGGAGGTGCAGCAGCTCTGCGTCTTTCAGCGGTCACCGGCGTTCACGCTGCCGTGGGAGGTGCGGCAGTTCGAGGCCGGTGAACTCGACGAGATGAAGGCGAACTACGGCGAGATCCGGCAAGCGCAGCGCCAGCACCCGGTCGGTGCGGCACGGCTCTCGGCGTTCTCGGTGCTGATCGACATGCTCGTCAGCCCGCCGATCAAGACGGCCACCCGCGAGGAGCAGGTGCGTGCCGTCGACGAGCGCGGTGTGATGGGCGCGCTCAACTGGGGCGACATCTTCTTCGATATCGAGGCCAACCGGATGGCCACCGCGTTGTACGGCGAGGCGATCGCCCGGATCGTCGACGATCCGGAGACCGCCGCGGCATTGGTTCCCAGCCACCCGTTCGGCTGCAAACGGCCGATCATCGACCAGGGGTACTACCAGACCTACAACCGCGACAACGTCACTCTGGTGGACCTGCGCAGGAATCCGATCCGCACAGTCACCCCGGAGGGTATCGACACGGCGGCCGGGCACCACGACCTCGACGTCATCGTCTATGCCACCGGATTCGACGCGATGACCGGTGCGCTCACCCGCATCGATGTGCGCGGCCGGGATGGGGCGCTCTTGCGGGACGTCTGGGCCGATCAGGGGCCGGTGTCCTACCTCGGTCTGGCGGTCGCCGGATTCCCCAACCTGTTCACCGTCCAGGGGCCGGGCAGCCCGTCGGCGGCGACGAACTTCGTCACCGCGCTCGAACAGCACGTCGAATGGATCGGCGACTGCATCTCTTACCTGAGGGTCAACGGCTACCGGACCATCGAGGCGACGCCGGAGGCGCAGCACGAGTGGATCGAGCACACCACATCCCTTGTGGCGGCGACGGTTCTGGTCCACCCGAGCTGCAATTCGTGGTACAACGGCGCCAACGTTCCCGGTAAGAAACGGATGTACATGGGCTACACGGCAGGCATTCCCGAGTACCGGCGCCGCTGCGACGAGATCGCCGGCGCGGGTTACGTCGGCTTCCTGCTGGCGTGAGCGGGATGGGGCTGAGCAGCGCACACCGGCTGGCAACCCAGCTGGGCGGCGTGCTGCCGCGGTCGCTGGCAGCATTGCACCGATCGCAGGACTGGAGCCCGCTGTCCGGGCGCGGTGTACGGCAGATCGCCGAGGTCGCCCTTGACGAGCTGGTGGTCACCGGGATGACCCTGATGTCGTCACCGCCGCGGCTGGACCGCCCGGTCGAGGACTATGCCGGGGTGGCGGCCGAGCTGGCCGCCCTCGGGGTGGCCGGTGTGCATCGTGCGCCGGAGACGTTGGAGGTCAGGAACATTCGGCCGGTCAGTGCCGGAGTGCTGTCCTATGAACGGATGAGCTACGACCACGATCCGCAACTGGTCTCGGCGTTGGCCGCCGAAGGTCACGGCGGCCCGGCCGGCGCCGAGGTCGTGCTGTTCCGCCACGATGACGGACCACGGCCCTGGCTGGTGTGGGTGCACGGCGCGGGGCAGGGCGGCATGTCGGACATCCTGGTCGCCAGGGTCGGGCGCATTCACCGGGAGCTGGGCTTCAATGTCGCGCTGCCCGTCCAGCCCGGACATGGGCCGCGGCGTGACCGCTGGCCGGCGTATCCCGGCACCGACCCGGTCGCGAACGTCGCGGGAATGGTCCGGGCGGTCTCGGAGGTGCGTGCGGTGATCGACTGGATCGAGCCCGACTCGACCACGATCGCCGTCTCGGGGTTGTCGCTGGGGAGTGCGGTCGCGGCCCTGGTCGCGGGGCTGGACGACCACGTCCACGCCGTCGCGCTCTACACGCCGATCCTCGGACTGAACGGCATGATTGCCCGGCATCTGCACCGGTGGGGGTCGGCGGCCGATATCGTCGGGGCCGCAATGGCATCCGACATCGTGTCCGACCTGACCTCGGTGATCGATCCGCTCGCGCTCGACCCGCTACCGCCCCCGGACCGGCGGCTGATCGTCGGGGCGTGGCACGACCAGATGGCCTACCGGCAGTCCGCGCTGGCCCTGCACGACCGCTGGGGCGGGCAGCTGTACTGGCATGACGGCGGCCATGTCGGACATCTGTTCTCGGGTGCCGTGCAGGCGCAGACCGAGCAGTTCCTGCGTGCGCTCACTCAGGAGCCGTAGTCCCGGACGATCCGGTTCCGTGCGTGCACCAGCTCGACATCCAGGTCGAACCCGGACGGCAGCGCGACCCACTGGAAGGCGAGGCCGAAGAACGCGGCGGTGATATCGCTGACCGCCCGGTCCAGATCGATGTCAGGCCGAACCGACTTGTCCCGCTGTCCTTTCCGCAGTCCGTCGGCCACGTTGGCGATGCCCCCGGTCAGCTGGTCCTGAACGCGATCGCGAAGTGGTGAGGTGGTCTTCATCGCCTCGAAGGTGGAGACGAACATCGCGCGCAACACGTCTCGGTCACGTGCGTACAGGTCGCGGATCCGGTCGATGTGGGCAAGCACCTGGTCCATGCCGGTCGGGTAAGGCATGAGGTCCGGGTTGAGCCGGTTGACGTACTCCTGCAGGAAGTCCTCGAGGATCGCCTCCTTGCCGCCGAAGCGGGCGTGCACCATCGTGCGGCTGTATCCGGCTCGTCGCCCGATTTCGGCGGCAGTGGTTGCCTCCCAGCCTTTCTCGACGATCAGCTGGGCGGCGGCTTCCATCAGGCGGCGCCGGGACGTCTCGACTCGTTCGGGCTGCGTCAAACCGCGTGCGGGGAGGGCACCCTTGCATATTAAACACCTCGCAACTATCTTGCGAGGGTGACTTCAGCGACGGCACGGGTGCCGTCAGGCATCGATGCCGTCGACCCGGCATGGCTCACCGAGGCATTGCACGCGACCGTGACCGACGTCGTCGCCGAACAGATCGCCCAGGACAGCGGATTCTCGTCGCTGCTGTATCGCCTGCACCTCACCGGCGAGGGCGTTCCGCCGACGGTGATCGCCAAGTTGGCCGCGCAGTCGGAGGCCCGTGGCGCGATGGAGCTGCTCGGCGGCTACCGGCGGGAGCTCGCCTTCTATCGCGATATCGCGGGCCGGGCACCGCTGGGCACGCCGCACGTCTACGCCGCGCGGATGGCCGACGATTCCGCTGATTTCGTGCTGGTGATGGAGGACCTCTCGGAATGGGAGAACGCCGACCACCTGGCCGGTTTGTCGATCGAGCGGGCGCGGCTGTGTATCCAGCAGTTGGCCGGACTGCACGCATGGTCGGTCGAGCCGTCCAATAGTGCTGCACTGCAGACCTTTCCGAGGTTTGACATGCCCGCAGTCCGAGATCTCCTGGTGCCTGCCTTCGGGCCCGGCTGGGAGATCTACCGAACGCACTCGGCGGCGCCGGTGCCCGAGTCGGTGGCCCGATTCGCCGAGCGGTTCACCGAGCACGCCGCGACGGCGCTCGACGGTCTGACCGAGCGGTCGATGCTGCTGCACGGCGACATCCGCGCCGACAACATGTTCTTCTCGGGCGAGGAGATGAAGGTGGTGGACTTCCAGTTCGCCTGTGTCGGTGCGGGTGCGGCCGACGTCGCCTACCTGGTCAGCCAGGGATTGCCCACCGAGACCCGACGCGGCCAGGACGAGACGCTGTTGCGTGGCTACCTCCAGGACCTGGGCGACATCGGCTACTCGTTCGACGAGGCCTGGCGACACTACCGATTGGCGACGGCATTCCTGATCGTGCTGCCCGTCATCACGCTGCTCGGCTGGGATGCGTTGCCGCAGCGCTCACGCGACCTCTGCCTGACACTGACCGATCGGGCGGTGGCGACGATCGCCGACATCGATGCGCTCGAGGTGTTCGGATGAGCCGCACCGCGCGCGAGGTCGTCGAGCTGTACAACCTGGTGGTCTGGAACGAGCGCGATGTCGCGCTTGCCGAGGAACTGCTGGGCGACAGTGTGATTCGGCACGAGGTCGGCGAGGCCTTGGTGCTCACCCACGCCGAGGCGGTCCAGCGCGTGGTCGACCACTTGGAGATGTTCGACGAGATCCGCTTCGACCTGAACCTGGTGGTGGCCGGCGATGACGGCGAGCACGTCGCGATCGTCTACCAATCGCCGATGACGCTCAAGGACGGTACGCGGGTCGACGTGGGCAGTATGGAGATCTTCCGCGTTGTCGACGGCCGGATCACCGAAGTGTGGAATTGCGGCTACAAACAAGGAGTTTGGGCATGAATCGCGTATTGGATGAGCTGGGCTATTACCTGCTGGCGGGTGCCGGCGGCGAGGGGCCCGCGACGCTGATGGACGAAGCCCGCCGCGGCGAGGAGCTGGGCTTCGGCACCGGCTTCATCTCCGAACGCTGGAACGTCAAGGAAGCCTCCTCGCTGGTGGGTGCGGCGTGCGCGGTGACCAGCCGGATGCAGATCGCCACGGCGGCAACCAATCACAACACCCGTCACCCGCTGATCACCGGGTCGTGGGCGACCACCATGCACCGGCTCTCCGGTGGCCGTTTCACGCTCGGCATCGGCCGCGGCATCGCGGCGCTCTATGGCGCGTTCGGCATTCCGCCGGTGACCACCGCGCAGATGGAGGACTTCGCCAAGGTGATGCGCCGGCTGTGGCACGGCGAGCTCATCTTCAACCACGACGGGCCGCTGGGGAAATACCCGGTTCTGTTCCTGGATCCGGACTTCAACGAGGACATCCGGCTGGCTCTGGTGGCGTTCGGCCCGGAGACGCTCAAGCTCGGCGGCCGGGAATTCGACGACGTCATCCTGCACACCTACTTCACCCCCGAGACGTTGACGCGTTGCGTCAAGACCGTCAAGGACGCCGCCGAGCAGGCCGGTCGTGATCCGGCCAGCGTGCGCGTGTGGTCGTGCTTCGCCACCGTCGGGGATCACCTGCCCGAGGAACTGCGGCTGAAGAAGACAGTCGCGCGGCTAGCTACCTATCTGCAGGGCTACGGCGAGCTGATGGTCACCACGAACAACTGGGATCCCGCTGTGCTGGAACGCTTCCGCGCGGACTCGGTGGTGCAGTCGGTGGGGGGCGGGATCGACCACAAGGCGACGGCCGAGCAGATCGAGCACATCGCGACGCTGATTCCCGATGAGTGGCTGGAACCGTCGGCCACCGGGTCTGCAGAGCAGTGTGTGGATCGCATCCGCAAGGAGTTCGACTACGGCGCCGACGCCGTGATCATGCACGGCGCCACACCGGACGAGTTGGAGCCGGTGGTCGCGGCCTACCGGCAGGTGGTGGGGTAGCCGAAGGCCTTCTGCTTCAGGACAATTCGGGTGCAGGCAGTGGTAACGCGGTCGCGCCCTCGGGGCGCAACCCGTCGAAGATGATCGCCAGGTAGCGCCGCCACAAGTCGGGCGGCGGATCGGATAGGCCATCCATCACGTGCACCGGTGCACACATCAGCAGGAAGACATCGGTCCCAGTGACATCGGGGCGGATCGCGCCGGCCGCGCGCGCATTGGCCACAAGCGTCTCGACTCCGGCATGCACCTCGTCACGGATCGCTATCACCCTGGCATCGCCCGCGCTGTAGGTCTGCAGATAGGTCAGATCGTGCTGGCGTCGCTGGTCGGCGGCGATGGTGAGGAATTCCAGCAGGGCCGCACCGGGATCGTCGGCATCCGCCAGCCGGTGCACGGCGTCGGTGAGAGTGACCAGGTGCTCGCAGACCAGGGATGCGATCAAGTCATCTTTGGAGGCGAAGTGCCGAAACACCGTGCCTTTGGCCACGCCCGCGCGGCGGGCGATATCTGCGACCGACGCCTCCACGCCACGTTCGGCGAATACCTCCTCGGCCGCGGCCAGTAGCGATTCGCGGTTGCGCGCGGCGTCGGCACGCAGGGCGCGAGCGGGTGCGGTCACGTTCGCACAATACCAAGTTGACCATGCGGTCATCTTGTGCCTACAGTGGCGAAGTCAAGATGACCGGCCGGTCAGCTTTTGCGGCATCGGGGAATGCTATGGAGGACAGATGAAATTGGCAGGCGCTACAGCGTTGGTCACTGGCTCCAATCGCGGTATCGGAGTTCATTTTGCGACCCAACTCCTTCGCCGGGGCGCCAAGGTTTACGCCACCGCGCGGCGACCCGAGCTTGTCGACATCCCAGGGGCCGAGGTGCTGCGCCTGGATATCACCGACCAGGGGACGGTCCATGCCGCCGCCGAGCTCGCGGGTGACGTCGACATCCTGATCAACAACGCGGCCGACACCGCGGGGGGCAGCCTGGTGGCGGGCGACCTGTCGGACGTCCGGCGGGTGATGGAGTCCAACTATTTCGGCACGCTGAACGTCATCCGGGCGTTCGCACCGGTTCTCGCACGCAACGGCGGAGGTGCCATCGTGAACGTGCTGTCGGCGGCCGCGTGGCTCACCGTTGCCGGCAACACCGCGTACGCTGCAGCCAAGTCAGCCGAGTGGGGGCTCACCAACGGCGTGCGCGTCGAATTGGCCGGGCAGGGAACGCAAGTCGTCGGCCTCATGCCCGGGCTCATCGGCACCGAGACACTGTTTGACTTCGCCAGCAGCGCCGGGATCGAGTTCCCCGAAGGTGTGGTCACCGAACCGGCCGCACTCGTCGAGTTGGCCCTCGACGGGCTGGAGGCAGGCGCTATCGAGATCGCCGACGCGATCGGGCTCCGGGCCAAGGCGACGCTGGCCGGGCCACCGCAGGCCTTCGCCCTCTGAGTGATCGAACGGTCGCGACTAGGGCGTGATGACCGTCCGGCTGACGGGTTCGGCGACTTCCTGACGGCTGAAGATGGCGCGCTGCAGAGCCAGAATCAACGAGTTCCGGGTCTCCTCAGGCGATATCAGTTCGTCGAATCCCAGGCTGCCCGCCGAGCGGTAGGAGGCCTCGAGCTCCATGCTCTTGAGGATCTCGGTGACGTCCTCGTCGGCGTGTGAGGCGCGGCTCAACGCGGCAGCGCTCATCGCGCCCATGGTGGCTCCTGGGTAGGCGAACGTCGCCACCTGATTGTCGAAGCCCAGCAACGACATCACCATCGAGCCGAACCCGAACGCCTTGCGCAGGGTGACGTGCAGTTTCAACGTCGTCGCAGCGGTCTGCGCGGCGAACATCCTTGCCCCGCTTCGTAAAACGCCGCTGCGCTCGGACAGGCTACCCGGCAGCATGCCGGGGTTGTCGGCCAGGAAGACGATCGGCAGGTGGAACGAGTCGGCGACCATGATGAAATGCGCGGCCTTGTCGGCGGCGTCGGAGTCGATGGATCCGGCCAGCTCCGTCGGCTGATTGGCAACGACCGCAACGGGATAGCCCCCGAGGTGCGCCAGCGCGCAGATGATCGCCTTGCCGAACTTGGGTTGGACCTCGAACCAGTCCGGCTCGTCGAAAATGATGTCGAGGACGGTGCGCATGTCGTAGATGTTTCGGTTGTCGCGCGAGATGATGTCGAGCAGTTCGGGAGTGGGGCGTAGGCCGGCCTCCTCGTCGTACAGCCGGGTCGGGGGATACGACCAGGCGCTGGACGGGAAGTAGGACAGGTAGCGCCGGATGTCGTCGAGCACCGCCTCGTCGCTGTCGGCGACGTTGTGGATGACACCGCTTGGGAGTGCGACTGTCGGTCCGCCAAGTTCTTCTTTTGAAATATCCTCGCCGGTAGCTTCTTTCACGACAGGGGGCCGGCGGTGAAGATCGCGCCCTGTTCGCTCATGATCGAGAAGTCGCAGACCGGTGCCACGAGCGCGCCGTGGCCCGCGGAGGGACCGAGCACGGCGGAGATGGTCGGAACCTTGCCTGAGCACCGCGCCTGCGCGATCAGATCGGTCGGGGTGCGGCCATAGTGTTCGCCGCCCGCGGCGCGGAAACCCGCACCCTCCAACAACATCACCAACGGAATCTTGTTGCGCAGCGCGAGCTCGGCGAGTCGATAGCGCTTGGCATTCCCGCCGGGGCCGATGCTGCCGGCCAGCGTGGTGAAGTCCTCCGCGCCCACCATGACCGGCGTCCCATCGATGCGACCCGCGCCTGCCACCAACCCGTCCGCCGCGATCTCGCCACCGACGAGGGTGCCGAATTCCTGGAAGGTCCCGGGGTCGAGGAGGTGATCGATTCGCGCTCGGGCGTCGAGCTTGCCCTTACCGTGGTGCTTGGCCAGGCGCTCTTCACCGCCCATGGAATGGGCATGCTGACGGCGTCGACTCAGGTCGTGGAGCGTGTCCTGCCAGTCCTGCGCATTGCTCATCGACGTGTCCTTACCGTGGCGGCGTTGACCATACTGAATTGCTTACTGTAGCGTCTGCCGACATGGTTGAGGTCGGCGGTCTCAAAGTCGATCGCGGCGTCATCAGCAGGCTTGCCGGGGTCGCCGACGGGGCCCGTGAGGTCGAACGACTCGGTTATGACGGGTGCTGGACGGCCGAGATCAACCACGACCCGTTTCTTCCCCTGACGCTGGCGGCCGAGCACACCACGCAGATCGAGTTGGGGACGTCGATCGCGGTCGCCTTCGCCCGAAATCCGATGACTGTTGCCAACATCGGGTGGGATCTGCAGGACTATTCCCACGGCCGGCTCCTGCTCGGATTGGGGACGCAGATCAAACCGCACATCGAGAAGCGGTTCGGCATGCCCTGGAGCCATCCCGTGCGACGCATGGGTGAATTCGTGACTGCGCTGCAAGAGATTTGGGCCAGCTGGCGCGACGGCACCAAGCTGAGCTTCGACGGCGAGTTCTACACCCACCGGCTCATGACGCCGATGTTCGTCCCCGAACAGCATCCGTACGGGTCGCCAAAGGTGATGATCGCCGCTGTCGGTGAGTTGATGACCCAGATGTGCGGTGAGGTGGCAGACGGTCTGATCGCGCACGCGTTCACCACCAAGCGGTATTTCGACGAGGTGACCATTCCTGCGCTGGAGCGGGGGATGGCCACCTCGGGCCGCTCGCGCGGTGAGTTCCAGGTGATGGCACCGGTGTTCGTGGTGACGGGCGCGGATGAGGCCGAGATGGCCGCCGCGGCAGCGGGTTCACGCAAGCAGATCGCCTTCTATGCCTCGACGCCCGCCTACCGGAAGGTGCTGGAGCTGCACGGCTGGGGAGATCTGCAGACCGAGTTGCACCGCCTTTCGCTGGATGGCCGGTGGGACACGATGGCCACGTTGATAGACGACGAGATCCTGTCGACGTTCGCCGTTGTCGCGCCGCTGAACGGTCTGGCTGCGGCATTGAAGGAACGCTGCGACGGAATCATCGATCGGGTGATGATCGGGTTGCCTCCCTCGGCGTCGGAAGAGACCGTGCGAGCGTTTCTCGCCGAGGTGCGCACCGGCTGAGTTCGCTTGGGGCTCGGGGGTTTATCCCCAGTTCCGCGTTCATCCACAGATCGGTTGTGGCGTCGGTTTTTGTCGGTGGGCCGGGATACGATTCGAACATGCTTTCGATCGAGGTGGGTGAGGCGCTCGACGCGATCGATGCGGCGTTGTCCACGTTGTCGAAGGTGGATGTGGCCGGGCTTGCGGTGATGGATGTGTTGGAGTTGGCCGCCCGGTGTGAGAAGGCGACCCGCTATCACGATGTGGTGCGCTACGACCTCAGTCATGAGCTGCATCGGCGTGAGGTCAGCGAGATCGGGGGTAAGCCGGGCAAGGTGCTGGCCGATTGGTTGCGGATCACGCCGGCGGAGGCTAAGCGCCGCGCCGAGGTTGTCGAGCCTCTGAGCCCGCGCACCGCGTTGAGCGGGGAGCCGCTGGCGCCGCGTCACCCCGGTACGGCGCAGGCGTGGCGCGACGGGAACCTCGATGGCGAGCATGTGCGGATCATTGCGAAGTTCCTCGGACAGTTGCCCGTTGATGTGCCCGCCGAGGTCCGTGACGGCGCTGAGCTGTTCCTGGCCGAGAAGGCGACACTGATGCGTCCGGATCAGTTGAGGCGGGTGGCGCATCGGTTGGCGTTGGAGATCAACCCGGACGGTCAGTTCTCCGATGAGGACCGAGCCCGCAAACGCTGCGCGGTGGTGGGCCGTCAACAGCCCGACGGGATGACCGAGATCCGTATCAATGCCACCCCGGAGATGATGTCTTACGTCGAGGCGGTGTTCGCCAAGTTCGCTGCCTCGGGCATGTGCAACCCGGCCGATCAAACCGCGGTCACCGATCGCGAGCCGGCCCACGAACAGGCACAGGTGGATTCTCGTACGATCGGGCAGCGCCAGCATGATGCGTTGATGGCGATGCTGCGCAGCACCCTCGGTGATCCGAAACTCGGGCAGCACAACGGCCTACCCGTCACCGTGATCGTGTCGACCACCTTGCAGGAACTGCAGAACGCGACCGGCCACGGCATCACCGGCGGCGGCACGATGCTGCCGATCACCGACGTCATCCGGATGGCCCGGCATAGCTACCACTACCTGACCATCTTCGACGGCGTCACCGGCCAAGCCTTGTGGTTGGGCCGCACCAAACGCATCGCCTCGGCCGATCAACGAATTGTGTTGCACGCCAGAGATCGCGGATGCACCAAGCCGGGTTGCACGGTGCCCGGATATGCCACCCAAGTCCACCACGCCGCCAAAGACTGGAAACACGGCGGCGCCACCAATATCGACGAATTGGCCTTCGCCTGCCCACCGGATAATCAGCTCGTCGAAACCGGCGGCTGGACCACCCGCAAACTCCCCAACGGTGACACCGAATGGATCCCACCGCCACACCTACCGATGCTGATCGGCGGGGTCAACGACTACCACCACCCAGAACGTTTCCTGCCGGATGACGACGATCCGTGAGGTCAGGGAATGAATACGCACCCGCGGCACTTGTAGGCAAGCATGACGTTCACGCTGACCGACGACTCAGCCCTGCTTCAGCCGATCACCATCGGGGCGAACATCGCGCGGAATCGCCTGTTCATGGCGCCGCTGACGCGCTCGCGTGCCGAGTCGGACGGCACCCCGAGCGACCTGCAGGTCGAGTACTACGCCCAGCGTGCGTCGGCCGGGCTGATCATCACCGAAGCCACCGCCATCTCCCAGGTGGGCAACGGCGCCTACGTCAACACCCCGGGCATCTACACCGACAGCCACCAGGAGAAGTGGGCCGAGGTGGCCTCGGCCGTGCACGCGCAGGACGGGTTGATGTTCATGCAGATCTGGCATGTCGGCCGGATGGCCCACCCGGACATCAACGGCGCCGAGTCGGTGGCGCCGTCGGCGATCGCGGCGAAGATGCCGGCACACACGCCGGGTGGCAAGAGGCCGCTACCGGTGCCGCGGGCATTGCACACCGACGAAATCGCCGGAGTGGTCGCGCAATTCCGCGCCGCCGCGCGCCGCGCTGTCGATGCCGGCCTTGACGGCGTCGAAATCCATTCCGCCAACGGCTATCTGCTGCACCAATTCCTGGCCGACGCCACCAACACCCGCACTGACCGCTACGGCGGCACCGCGGAGAACCGCGCACGGCTGACCGCGGAGGTCGTCGAGGCCGTCGCCGCCGAGATCGGGGCCGACCGGGTCGGTCTGCGGATCTCGCCGGGAAATGGTGCCGGTGACGTCAACGAAGTCGACACGGTGTCGGCCTATGAGGCTCTGCTGGAACGCATTTCGCCACTGGGGCTGGCGTACTTGCACGTCCTGATCAACCCGGACGCCCCCGAATTCGGCATCGTGCGGGCACTGTGGTCGGGACCGTTCGTCCTGAACACCGGCCGCGAAGTCGACACCAGCTTTTGCGAACTGGAGAACCTCGCCGACTGGGGTGCCATCAGTGCGGCCGCTGTCGGCCGCGCCTACCTGGCCAACCCCGACCTCATCGAACGGCTGCGCACCGGTGCCGAGCTGACCGAGCCCGACGTCGCGACGTTCTACTCGCCGGGCCCGGCGGGCTACGTCGACTACCCGACGCTGGCGCCGACCGCCTGAGCTGACTTCTCATGCAGCCGCTGGCGTTCGACAGTGGCCAGGTAGAACGCCCACGCGAACGCGAAACTGGTGAACAGGCTCGACACGAAGAACAGCCACGGCCGGCGAATACCGCGCCGGTACCCGTCGATGATCGTGAACAACGGCAGCAGGATCACGTTGCCGATCGTGTAGTCCTGGCTGGCTGATGCCGCTGCCGGGTTGTCGTAGCCCAGGGTGATGAACTGCCACCAGCTGCCTGCGCCGGTGAACACATTGCCCGAGCCGTCGGCGTACTGATGCACGAACTGGATGTTGAAGTACCAGCCCAGCGCCACCGAAGCGATGCCGACCAGGTAATACAGGATCTCGAGCGCACTGACGGCGGGACCATTGGCTGGCCTGCGGAACACCGCTGAATTGGATCCGATGATCCATGCGATGACGAGGACGGCCAGCACTGCATGAACGAGGAGCGTCATGGCTTCGTAACTGTAGTGAAGTCGAGTAATCGTTTTGTCAATTTTGACAATTCTTTTTGAGGTAGGTTACCTCCGTGGTTCGCCCTGCTCAGACAGCGCGCAGCGAGCGCACGCGCGACGCCCTGCGCCGTGCCGCGCTCGTGCGTTTTCTGGCGCAGGGCGTCGAGGACACCTCCGCCGAGCAGATCGCCGACGACGCCGGGGTATCACTGCGCACCTTCTACCGCCATTTCACGTCGAAGCAGGACCTGCTGTTCGCCGATTACGACGTCGGCCTGGAGTGGTTCCGGGCGGCTTTGCAGGCCCGCTCGCCAGGGGAGTCGATCATCGAATCGGTGCAATCGGCCATCGACGCCTCGCCCTATGACCCCGAAGCCGTCGCGCAGATCGCTGCGCTGCGGGCCAGGGAACTCGACGCCGGCCGAATCGTGCGCCACACCCGGCAGGTGGAGGCCGAATTCGCCGACGCCATCGTCGATCAGCTTTCCCAGAGTGCCCCGGCCGACACGCCCGATGAACGCCTGCGGGTGATCGTGACGGCCCGGTGCATCGCCGCCGCGGTCTTCGGGGCGATGGAACTCTGGATGATCGGCGAAGACACATCACTGGCCGAATTGGGCCGGCTGTGCCGCACCGCGCTGGAATCGTTGCGCAAGGGCATCATCGACGAGTGACGAGTCAGAACCCGTAGCCGAGTTCGGCGGGAACGTCCCACCCGAACGCGAGATCCAGATCGGCAAGCAACGCCGGTTCCGCACAGTGCAGCCGGTGTGCCCCCGCGAACGCTGACGGCCGGTGTGCCCCCAGATAGATGCTGCCCAGTACCGAAAGGTCAAGGCGCACATCGGCTGCCGCGTCGGTACGTACGCAATGGGCCCTTCCGTCGGAAACGCTCAGCAGATAGCGGCCTCCGCCGCCGAGCAGTTCGTCGGATATCTCCATCACGGCGGTGACATCGTGCGGATAGACGCGCGACTCCAATGCGGTGGGTATGTCGATGATGCGCAGCCACAGCGCATCCTCGACGCCGACCGTCCGCACCCGTCGCGGGTCGACCAGCAGATAGCGCAGCGGATCTGCTGGATGAGTGTTCACCGTGATGGTCGTCATCAAATCCAGTCCGAGCAGGGTCTGCCACAGCGCGATGTACGCGTCTCGGGTGACCGCGGTGAACTTGGTGACCTCCACCGTCTTGGTGTCCCCGTCGCGGGTTCGGTATATGACGAACCCGTCGTCGTGCAGCAAGGTGAACAGCGGGCTACCGCCGTGTCGTGCGGATTCGCGATCTGCCAACACCTCGTCCCACAGCGCCGCGGGGGTGTGCAAGCCGCCGGGTGTGCGTCTGCGCCATCGCTCATAGATGTCGGCGAGCTGGTCGCGGTGCGCGACCGGGTCCACCACCCGCACCCCGCCGACGCGCGGAACCGTGCTGTGCATTTCCGCGCCGCGGCGATCGACCGACACGCTGAGCTCGTCGGTGGCCGGCCCGTAGCCGAACCGGCCATAAATGGTGGCTTCACTGGCCAGCAGCCCGGCGATGGGATAGCCGGCCTGTGCAATCCAGTTGTGCAACTCGACGAACATCGCCCGCAGTACCCCGCGACGACGGTGCGTCGGGGCCACCGCCACCCAGGTGATGCCGGCGGTGCGGACCAGTCCACCACCGGGCACGGTCAGCTCCAGATCCAACGGCAGCGCCATGCCGACGAGATCGTCGCCGTCGCAGGCGATCACCACGCCGTCGTTCGCCGTCATGGATCGCCAGACCGCCACCGTGTCAGGACTGCGGAAGGAGCCGAAGCACGTGGCCGCCAGCCGGCTCATCGCCGGCCAGTCGTCGTCGGCGGCGAATCGCAACGTCACGTCGGGCGGTATCGGGATCGGGCTGGACACTCCTGCGACGCTGTCACATCCGGTGTCGAATCGCATTCGTATTTCCGGGGGTCGCCGGGTCAGGGCCGTACCGTGTCGTCCAGGTCGGCAGGCTCGGCGATCGTCAACACGGCATCGACGATGTGCGGGTTCGCTTCGAGTTTGCGTTCCAGCTCGCGCAGGGTGTGCGCGATCCGCGACTCGATCTGATCTCCCACCAGATCAACACTCGCCACCACGAAAAGCTGTCGCGGACCGACGAATTCGAGCCGCACAAAGCGCACCGACGCCACTTCGTCGAGCGCCTCGATCCGCGCGACCACGGCGTCACGCAGCTGCGGTGTGCCCGGCTCCCCGGTCAGGAACCTGCGATTGCGGTCGATCAGCAGCACCGCAACCACACCGAGCAGCAGGCCCACCAGAATCGAGCCGACCGCATCCCAGGCCGCCACCCCGGTCAGCTGATGCAGACCGATGCCGGCACCGGCCAGCACGATGCCGATCAGCGCGGCGGTGTCCTCTGCGAATACCGCGCGCACGGTGGGATCGGACGTCTGCATCGCGTACTCGAGGACTTCGCGGTCCATCGCATGGGCATCGGTGCGAAGCTGTCGCACCGCCTGCGTCCACGAGATGCCCTCCATGACCAGCGCGATCCCCAACACCACGTAGGCCACCAGGTAGTGCTCGTCGGCAGGTCGATCGTCGAGCAGTTCGTTGACCCCGCGCCACACCGACACGGTCCCGCCGACCACGAACAGTCCGACGGCAGCCAACAGCGACCATACGTACGCCTCCCGGCCGTACCCGAGCGGCCGCTTGCGGTCCGCGGCCCGGCCGGCGCGGCGATTGGCGATCATCAGAAACGCTTGGTTGCCGGTGTCCGCCCAGGAGTGCGCGGCCTCGGCCGCCATCGACGCGGACCCGGACAGCACGCCGGCCAGTGTCTTGGCCACCGCGACGACGAGGTTGGCGCCGAACGCGATGGCCACTGTCTTCGTGCTCTCGCCCTGAGGTGCGCCGGCCGCGTCTTCGCCGAGCAGGTTCTTCGTCGCCGTCATTCCCGCTGGTGTACCCGTGGCATGCTGACCACATGCATGCGTTCCGCGCCGCTGTCGAAGCCGGCGATTTCGATGCCCTGCCCGCTCTCTGTGCCGAGGATGTGGTCTTCCGCAGCCCGATCGCGCATAAGCCCTACCAGGGCCGCGACCAGATCGGTGTCATCCTGCGGGCGGTCTCGAAGGTGTTCGCCGACCTCACCTATGTGAAGGAGATCGGCGGCGAGGGCCAGGCCGATCACGCGCTGGTGTTCGTCGCCAAGGTCGGCGACCTCGAGATCAACGGCTGCGACTTCCTGCACGTCCGCGAAGACGGGCTCATCGACGAGTTCACCGTGATGCTGCGGCCGTTGAAGGCCGTCACGAAATTCGCCGAGCTGATGGCCGTGGAATTTGAAAAGGAAATGGCCGCCGCCGGATTGGCATAACGCTCGGCGTGGGTCCGCACATCCGCCGCGCCGGCGGAGCACTATCTAAGGCATGGCGAGGATCGGCGACGACTCTCTGATCGTCCGCGGTGAATTGCGTCCTGACGGCACTTGGCTTTTCACCATCCGCTACACCGTGCACTTCGAGGCGGGGAGCTCGGCACCCGATTCGCCGACTCGGTGCAGGTGTCCGCGGACGGCGGCGCGACGCCGGTTCCGTTCGTCGCATGTGGCCGCTCGGTGCTGCGCAAGAAGCGCGTCATCGTCGACGACGAGGCACTGGCCTCCCGCGACGACCTCTACGCGACCGTGTGCGTGCGGCCCCGCGGCGGGGTCGACGCGCTGACTCAGTCGGCGCGGTTGCGCAGGATCTCCACCCAGTCGCTGGGCACCCGGCCGCGCGGACCCGGGGTGGTCTCCTCGGACGGCCGGCTCTCCGGCGGGGCCAGGTCCGGACCGTCGTAGTACTGGTTGGTCTGGTAGTCCCAGAACCAGTCCTCGCCCGGCTCGAACGATCTGATGATCGGATGCCCGCTCGTCCGCCAGTGCGCGGCAGCGTGCCGCATCAGCGAATCATCGCAACAGCCGATGTGCCCGCAGGCGGCGCAGCGCCGCAGGTGCACCCACCAGCCACCGGCGGCGTCGCATTCGACGCATCCGGTGCCACTCGGCGGAACCGACGGATCTACCGCTTCAGCCATGGGTGTGAGCTTAGGGGACCCGGGCTCGAAAACAGTTGCCCCTCACGGGAGAACCCACGTGGAAATCGCCGATACCAACTATGGTCACGCCATGGCAGTCAAAGATTCCCGCGAGGTCGTGATCGAGGCCAGTCCCGAAGCGATCCTCGATGTCATCGCCGATGTCGAATCGACACCCACCTGGTCGCCGCAGTACCAGAGCGCAGAGGTCCTGGAGGCCTACGACGACGGCAGGCCGCACAAGGTGAAGATGAAGATCAAGGCGGCGGGTCTGACCGACGAGCAGATCGTCGAGTACACCTGGGCCGATAACGAGGTGAGTTGGACGCTGGTCAAGGCCGGCCAATTGCGTTCGCAGGACGCCAAGTACACGCTGACGCCCGACGGCGACAAGACCAAGCTGCGCTTCGACCTGTCGATCGACCTGGCCGTGCCGCTGCCCGGCTTCGTGGTCAAGCGCACCATCAAGGGTGCGATGGAGACCGCCACCGACGGTCTGCGCAAGCAGGTGCTGAAGGTTCAGAAGGGATAGTTTCGAAATCGCTCTCGCGGGCAATGGTGCGGACATGGCCGTCACCGAAACCCGCGAGGTCATTATCGAGGCATCGCCCGAGGAGATCCTCGCCGTGCTGTTCGACCTGGAGTCCCTGCCGACGTGGTCGCAGGCACACCAGAAGGTCGAGGTGCTCGAGCGAGATGCCGAGGGTCGCCCGAGCAAGTCGCGCCAGACGGTCAAGGTCGTCGGCATCAACGACGAGCAGGTGCTGGACTACGCCGTCCATCCCGATGGGGTCAGCTGGACCCTGGTCAGCTCCAAACAGCAACGCGCACAAGAAGGTCGATACACACTGACCGCCGACGGCGGGTCGACCCGGGTGCGGTTCGAGCTGACCGTCGACCCGCTGGTCCCGCTTCCCGGCTTCGTGATCAAGCGCGGCGCCAAGGGCCTGATGGAAACCGCGACCGACGGGCTGCGCACTCAGGTTCTGCGGACCAAGAAGAACGGCTGAGCTACCTTTCAGTCGTGACGAATACCGGACCCCTGGCCGGGGTGAGAGTGATCGAACTCGGCGGGATCGGCCCGGGCCCGCACGCCGGCATGATCCTGGCCGATCTGGGCGCGGATGTGGTGCGGGTGCGTAGGCCCGGCGGATTGCAGATGCCGCCGGAGAACGTCGACCTCATGCACCGCGGCAAGCGGGTGGTCGACCTGGACGTCAAGAACCAACCTGAGGCGCTGCTCGACCTGGCGGCGAAAGCCGACGTGTTGTTGGACTGCTTTCGGCCCGGCACCTGTGAGCGTCTCGGCATCGGGCCCGACGACTGCGCGGCCGTCAACCCGCGGCTGATCTTCGCCCGCATCACCGGGTGGGGTCAGGACGGGCCGCTGGCATCGACGGCCGGCCACGACATCAACTACCTGTCGCAGACCGGCGCGCTGAGCGCGATCGGCTATCGCGACCGCCCGCCGGTGGCACCGCTGAACCTCGTCGCCGACTTCGGCGGTGGCTCGATGCTGGTGCTGCTCGGCATCGTCGCAGCCCTCTACGAACGGGAGAAGTCCGGCCGGGGCCAGGTGATCGACGCGGCGATGGTCGACGGCGTCAGCGTGCTGGCGCAGATGATGTGGACGATGAAGGCGACCGGCTCACTGGCAGACCAGCGCGAGTCCTTCCTGCTCGACGGGGGAGCACCGTTCTACCGCACGTACGAGACGTCCGATGGCGGGTACATGGCGGTCGGGTCGATCGAGCCCCAGTTCTTCGCCCAATTGCTGGCTGGACTCGGGTTGCCAGCAGACAGGGTGCCCGGCCAATTCGAGCGGGACCGCTACCCCGAGATGCGGGAACTCTTCGCGACGACCTTCGCCGGTAAGACCCGTGCGGAGTGGACCGCGATCTTCGCAGGCACCGACGCCTGCGTCACGCCGGTGCTGAGCTGGACCGAGGCCGCGTCCAACGAGCATCTTCTGGCGCGCCGCACCGTTATTAACGTCGATGGCACCGAGCAGGCGGCGCCTGCGCCGCGGTTCTCCCGAAGTGCCGCCGGGCCCGTGGGGCTGCCGCCGCAAACCGCCACATCGCTGGCCGACATAGATTGGTAATTGTTCAACTGAGCGAAAGCCGACACAGCGAGCCCGTTGAGTAACTAAGTTTGCTGATTGTGGCGGTACGGGCATCGCGCGAGATCGTGATCGACGCCCCGCCGGAGGCCATCCTTGATGCCATCGCCGATATCGAGGCGGCGCCGACGTGGTCGTCGGTCCACAAGCATGTCCATGTCGTGGATCGCTATCCCGACGGACGGCCGCGGCGGGTCAAGGTCACCGTCAAAGTGCTCGGGATCATCGACCACGAAATGGTCGAATACCACTGGGGACGGGACTGGGTGGTCTGGGACGCCGACCGGACCGCGCAGCAGCATGCCCAGCACGGCGAATACACCCTGCGCCCCGAGGGGGCGCGACCCGAGTCCGGTTCGATCTCACCCTGGAACCGTCTACGCCGTTGCCGCATTTCCTGGTCAAGCGCGCGAAGAAGGCGGTGCTGATCGCCGCGACCGAAGGCCTGCGTGGCTTCGTTCTCAGCGGCAAGGGTTCGCTTCAGCGCGAATAGGCGCTATGGGAGGTTGCGGCCGCCCTCTAGCGCGCCGAGCCGGCGGATCGCCTCGTCGAGGGTGTCGTCGCGTTTGCAGAAAGCGAAGCGCACCAAGTGATTCCACTCGCCGATGTGGGGAGAGTGCGGGTCGCAGAACGCGGACATCGGGATCGCCGCCACCCCGGCTTTGGTCGGCAACTCGGCGCAGAACTGGGTGCTGTCGGAATATCCCAGCGGCCGAGGGTCGGCACATAGGAAGTAGGTGCCCGCGCTGTCGTGCACCCCGAAGCCCAGCTCGGTCAACGCCGTCGACAGCCGATCCCGCTTGGCCTGCAACGAATCTCGCAGAGCGCTGACCCAGGCCTCCTCGGAATTCAGCGCGTAGGCCACCGCGGGCTGGAACGGGGCGCCACCCACATAACTCAGGTACTGCTTGGCCGCCCGCACTCCGGCAATCAGATCCGGCCTGCCGCACACCCAGCCGATCTTCCAGCCGGTGCAGTTGAACATCTTGGCGGCACTGGAGATCGTCAGCGTCCGGTCGGCCATCCCGGGGTAGGCCGCCAACGGCAGGTGCCGCTTGTTGTCGAACACCAGATGCTCGTAGACCTCGTCGGTGATCACCAGCAGGTCGGCGTCGACAGCGAGTGCTGCCAGCGCCCGCAGGTCGCGGTCCGCGAGCACCATTCCGGTGGGGTTGTGCGGCGAGTTCACGATCAGCGCGCGGGTCTTTGGCGTCACCGCGGCGCGCAGGGCGTCGACGTCGAGGGCGAAGCCGCGGCCGTCGGACACCAGCGGCACCGGCACCCGCCGGCTGCCGGCCATCGCGATGACAGGGGAGTAGGAGTCGTAGAACGGCTCGATCAACAGCACATCCGAGCCCGGTTCCACGAGGCCGAGGATTGCCGCCGCGATAGCCTCGGTGGCGCCGACGGTGACCAGCACCTCGGTCTCCGGGTCGTACTCGACGTCGTACTGCCGCTTGCGCTGGGCGGCGATCGCCTCGCGCAACGGGGCGATGCCCAGTCCGGGCGGATATTGATTGACACCCTCGGCGATCGCCCGCTGCGCGGCCGCCAGCATTGCGGCCGGGCCGTCCTCGTCCGGGAAGCCCTGCCCGAGGTTCACCGCGCCGATCCGGGCGGCCAGTGCCGACATCTCGGCGAAGATCGTGACCGCGTACGGCTGCAACCTCGAGACCGGAGCCGGACGGCCGGCGACATGGGGACCCGTCATGGTGCGGAGCTTAGTCGGAGGGCCGATTATCAGCGGTTTTGTCAATTACCATCGGCCGATGGTTTCACTGGTGCGCTCGGGTGTGGTCGCGATTGTCGCGGCACTGGCCATAGCGACGGGGCACGCCACCGCGCTGGCGGATCCCTCGGGTTCCCAAACGGGTGTCTACGGCGACCCGGCCGCGGCCGCGCCGTACTGGGCGGCGCAGTCTCTGGAGGACAACTGCGGGGCCATGTCGGTCGCCGATGTCGTCGGGCAGCTCACCGGGGAGCGGCCGACCGAGGCGCAGGTGCTGTTGAAGGCCGAGGAGACCTCGTCGGAGATGAATCCCGGCACCAAGATCTACACCCCCAACACCGGCGGTATCTCGGTCGGCGACCTGCCGGTGTTGTTGAAGCAGTACGGCATCACATCGGTGGAGAGCGATACCTCGGGACCCGATGCGACCGGCCTGACCGCGCTGGAGCAGTACCTGGGCGCCGGCCGCAAAGTCATCGCCTACGTCAACTCCGCGATCGTCTGGGACACCAGCGACCAGCGGACCGCCGCCGACCACTTCGTCGTCGTCACCGGCGTCGACGCAGGAAAGAACGTCGTGCATCTCAACGATCCCGGCGCCGACGAGGCCAACACCACGCTGCCGGTGCCCGCGTTCATGAAGGCGTGGGATACCTCGAACGACTCGATCATCGTCACCGCAGCGGCCTGACCTGAGCGACTGCCCAACCATCCGGTTGGGCGGCCTTGGTAGGCTTCGCGGGCAGAGGACGACTGTTGAACGATCGTCACGCCCAATTCCGAACAGGACCTGGAGAAAACACACATGTCCGAAGAAGCCTTCATCTACGAGGCCATCCGAACCCCGCGCGGTAAGCAGCGCGGCGGATCGCTCAACGAAGTCAAGCCGCTGAATCTCGTGGTCGGGCTGATCGAGGAACTGCGCTCGCGCTTCCCCGACCTCGACGAGAACCTGATCAGCGACATCATCCTGGGTTGCGTGTCCCCGGTCGGCGACCAGGGCGCCGACATCGCCCGCACCGCGGTGATCGCGGCCGGCATGCCCGACACCGTCGGCGGCGTCCAGCTCAACCGGTTCTGCGCGTCCGGCCTCGAAGCCGTCAACACCGCAGCGCAGAAGGTCCGCTCCGGCTGGGACGACCTGGTGCTCGCCGGTGGCGTCGAGTCGATGAGCCGCGTCCCGATGGGCTCCGACGGCGGTGCGATGTTCACCGACCCCGCCACCGTCTTCGACAACTACATCGTGCCGCAGGGCATCGGCGCCGACCTGATCGCGACGATGGAGGGCTTCTCCCGCGAGGACGTCGACGCCTACGCCGCGCAGTCCCAGGAGCGCGCCGCCGCGGCATGGTCGGGCGGCTACTTCGCCAAGTCCGTGGTCCCGGTGAAGGACCAGAACGGCCTGCTGATCCTCGACCACGACGAGCACATGCGCCCCGGCACCACCGTGGAGAGCCTCGGCAAGCTCAAGTCCGCCTTCGAGGGCCTGGCCGCGATGGCCGGCTTCGACGACGTGGCGCTGCAGAAGTACCACTGGGTCGAGAAGATCAACCACGTCCACACCGGCGGCAACAGCTCCGGCATCGTCGACGGCGCCGCCCTGGTGCTCGTCGGTAGCGAAGCCGCGGGCAAGTCTCAGGGCCTGACCCCGCGGGCGCGCATCGTGGCCACCGCCACCAGCGGTGCGGACGCGACGATCATGCTGACCGGACCCACGCCGGCCACCCGCAAGGTGCTCGACCGTGCCGGCCTGACCGTTGACGACATCGACCTGTTCGAGCTCAACGAGGCCTTCGCGTCGGTGGTCCTGAAGTTCCAGAAGGACCTGAACATCCCGAGCGAGAAGCTCAACGTCAACGGCGGCGCGATCGCGATGGGCCACCCGCTGGGTGCCACCGGCGCCATGATCACCGGCACCATGGTCGACGAGCTCGAGCGCCGCGGCGCCAAGCGCGCGCTCATCACGCTGTGCATCGGCGGCGGCATGGGTGTCGCCACCATCATCGAGAGGGTTTAAGGAAAAGTCATGGCAGAGAACACGATTGCGTGGGACAAGGATGCCGACGGCATCGTCACGCTGACGATGGACGACCCGACCGGTTCGGCCAACGTGATGAACGAGCACTACAAGGAGTCCATGCACAAGGTCGTAGAACGCCTTGTCGCAGAGAAGGATTCGGTCACCGGTGTGGTGATCACCAGCGGCAAGAAGACCTTCTTCGCCGGTGGTGACCTCAAGAGCATGATCACCGCCGGTCCCGAGAACGCCGGTGAGATCTTCGCCGAGGTCGAGGACATCAAGCGTGACCTGCGCGCCCTGGAGACCCTGGGCAAGCCGGTCGTCGCCGCCATCAACGGCGCCGCCCTCGGCGGTGGCCTGGAGATCGCGCTGGCCTGTCACCACCGCATCGTCGCCGACGTGAAGGGTGTCCAGATCGGCCTGCCCGAGGTCACCCTCGGCCTGCTGCCCGGCGGCGGCGGCGTCACCCGCGTGACCCGCATGCTCGGCATCCAGAACGGCTTCGTCAACGTGCTGTCCCAGGGCACCCGGTTCAAGCCGGCCGCCGCGAAGGACAACGGCCTGGTCGACGAACTCGTCTCCAGCGTCGAGGAATTGGTGCCCGCCGCCAAGGCGTGGATCAAGGCCAACCCCGAGTCGCACACCCAGCCGTGGGATGCCAAGGGCTACAAGATGCCCGGCGGCACCCCGGCCAGCCCGGCGCTGGCGGCGATCCTGCCGTCGTTCCCCTCGCTGCTGCGCAAGCAGCTCAAGGGCGCACCGATGCCGGCCCCGCGCGCCATCCTGTCCGCCGCGGTCGAGGGCGCGCAGGTGGACTTCGACACCGCCAGCCGCATCGAAAGCCGGTACTTCACCGAGCTGGTCACCGGGCCGATCGCGAAGAACATGATCCAGGCGTTCTTCTTCGACCTGCAGGCCATCAACTCCGGTGGATCGCGTCCCGAGGGCATCGGCAAGACCCCGATCACCAAGATCGGCGTGCTCGGTGCGGGCATGATGGGCGCCGGCATCGCCTACGTGTCGGCCAAGGCCGGCTTCGATGTGGTGCTCAAGGATGTCACGCTCGAAGCGGCCCAGAAGGGTAAGGGCTACTCCGAGAAGTTGGAGGCCAAGGCCCTCGAGCGCGGCAAGACCACCAAGGAACGGTCCGACGCACTGCTGGGCCGGATCACCCCGTCGGCCGATCCCGCCGACTTCAAGGGCGTCGACTTCGTGATCGAAGCCGTCTTCGAGTCGGTCGAGCTGAAGCACAAGGTGTTCCAGGAGATCGAGGACATCGTCGAGCCCAACGCGCTGCTGGGATCGAACACCTCGACGCTGCCGATCACCGAACTGGCGACCGGTGTGAAGCGCCAGGACGATTTCATCGGCATCCACTTCTTCTCCCCGGTCGACAAGATGCCGCTGGTCGAGATCATCAAGGGCGAGAAGACCTCTGACGAGGCGCTGGCCCGGGTGTTCGACTACACGCTGGCCATCGGCAAGACCCCGATCGTGGTCAACGACAGCCGCGGCTTCTACACCAGCCGGGTCATCGGCACCTTCGTCAACGAAGCGCTGGCGATGCTCGGCGAGGGCGTCGAGCCGGCGTCGATCGAGCACGCAGGCACCCAGGCCGGTTACCCGGCCCCGCCGCTGCAGCTGTCCGACGAGCTCAACCTCGAGCTGATGCACAAGATCGCGGTTGCTTCCCGCAAAGGCATCGAAGAAGCCGGTGGCACCTACGAGGCGCACCCGGCCGAGGCCGTTGTCGAGAAGATGATCGAACTCGGGCGTCCCTCAAGGCTTTCCGGTGCCGGCTTCTACGAGTACGTCGACGGTAAGCGCACTCAGCTGTGGCCGGGGCTGCGGGAGACCTTCTCCTCGGGCACCTCGACCCCGCCGCTGCAGGACATGATCGATCGGATGCTGTTCGCCGAGGCGCTGGAAACCCAGAAGTGCTTCGACGAGGGCGTGATCACCACGACGGCGGACGCCAACATCGGCTCGATCATGGGCATCGGCTTCCCGCCGTGGACCGGTGGCGCCGCGCAGCTGATCGTCGGCTACCCGCACGGCGGTAAGGCCGGGTTCGTGGCGCGGGCCAAGGAACTGGCGGAGAAGTACGGCGAGCGGTTCAACCCGCCGGCGTCACTGCTCTAAGTCATTCACGCGAAAGCCCCCGAACGTCAGTCTTTTTGACCGGCGGTTCGGGGGCTTTTGCATGCTGTGCGCACGTCGGTCGCTAACGTGGGGCGCGTGAGCGAGAGCGCCGCAACGATCAGCAGCAGGCTGGCCACCAGCCTGGCCGGTTACGGCGACGCGCCGTGCATCGAGTTCAACGGCCGCTGGTACACCGGTGACGAGATCGCCGCTTATGCCCGTGCCATCGACGACGCGCTGCGGCTGGCCGGCGTCGCCGACGGCGCGACCGTGGCGGTGGTGGCCCGCAACCGCCCACCCCATGCGGCGGCCGTGATCGGATTGCTCGGCGGCGGCCGGTGGGTGCCGATGATCTATTCGTTCCAGTCGGCCGAGGCGATCGGGCGGGACATCGAACAGCTGGAGCCGGCCGCGGTCGTCGCCGACCCGCAGGACTGGACCGAGCCGGTGATCGCCGCTGCCCGGCGCGCAGGCACCGCCGGTATCGCGGTGTCACTGACGCCGCCCATCGTGGAGCTCGTGGCCGGAGTCGACCGGGTGTCGTCGCGCCTGACCTCCTCCGGCCGGGACGGCTCGACCGGTCTGCAGGTGCTCACCAGCGGCACGACCGGACCGCCCAAGCGGCACCCGATCCCGGCCTCCGTACTCGAACACACGGTGTCCAGCGTGGCGATCACCGGCGCCTCCGCCGATGAGCCACCCGAGCTGATGTACTGGCCACTCGGCGGGATAGGCGGCGTGTGCCAGTTGATCACCGGCGCATACCTCGGCAAGCGGATTGCTCTTCTGGAGAAGTTCAGCGTCGCCGACTGGGTGCGGGTGGTGAAGACCTACGGCATCCGGCGCTGCGGTCTACAGCCGGCCGCGGTACGGATGCTCCTGGACGCCGACCTGCCCAGCGACGACCTCGACTCGCTCGACTACGTGATCAGTGCAGCGGGACCGCTGGACCCCGAGACCCGTGACGCGTTCGAGCACAAGTACGGCGTGCCCGTCCTGTTGGCTTATGGCGCAACCGAATTCGCCGGCTCGGTATGTACCTGGACCCCCGATCTCTATCGGGAGTTCGGCGCCACCAAGCGTGCAAGCTCGGGGCGGGTGATGCCCAACACCGAGGTCCGCATCGTCGATCCGAACGGTGAGAGCGAGGTTCCGACCGGCGAGCAGGGTGTCCTCGAAGCCAAGATCGCATCCATCAGTCCGGACTGGATCCGCACCAACGACCTCGCCTCCATCGATGCAGACGGGTTCATCACCCTGCACGGCCGCGCCGACGGGGCGATCAATCGCGGCGGATTCAAGGTCCTGCCGGAGACCGTTCGCCGCGTCCTGGTTGGCCATCCGTCGGTGCGCGACGCCGCAGTCGTCGGGGTGCCCGATCCCCGCCTCGGCGAGGTGCCGTTCGCTGCGGTGGAGACGGTTCCCGGCGTCCCGGCGCCCGACCCGGCCGACCTCGTGGCCCGGGTCCGCGCCGCGCTGCCCAAGCAGCATGTGCCGGTCGAGGTGGTCGTCGTCGCCGAACTTCCGAGAAACCAATCGCTCAAGGTTTCGCTTCGTGACATAGCCGCGATGTACTCCGGCGGGCCGGAGTAGGCGGAGCCCGATCCGGGGCATAGCCAGCACGCACCACAGTGTGCCGGCACCCGGCGCGCCGGACGGTTCCCGCCGCCGGCGGCGCCTGCAAAATCGCAAATCCGCTAACCAAACTTTCAGTTGTGTGTGACCTGGGATAAATGTCGCAGCTGTCAGTACGAGCAAACTCTTGTGCGTTCACGCGTATGCCGACTCGTGACCTCGGTTGCTGAGCGAATTGCCCTATTCGACACTTGGCGCACCATTTGCCGCGAACGCGGTTTCCATTGACTGCGCCTGATCTGGCGGTATGTCCAAAGTGGATAACGGAACGACTGTTCGCGATTCATTTGCCTGCGCGATCAAGATTTTTTGCTGTATTGCGTCATCTCAGCTTGCTCTCAGCTAGTTTTTACGGTGTGATGGGCATTACGCCAGGGGAATGAGGAGGCAAGGGGAGCATTGGCCCCTCCCGTATGGGAGGGGCCGATTGCCGTCCAGGGGGCTTAACTCGTCCGGCCGAACCGGGATAGCTGCGCCGGTTGCATCTCACCGTCAGGGACGGGACCGCGCCTCTCGGTTGCCGCCGACGGCGCTCTGGTCGGGTGGCGCGCTCGTCCGTAGAGTCGGGCCATGCGCTTCGGACTGTTCATCCCGCAGGGCTGGCGACTGGATCTGGCCGGCATTCCCACTGAAAAGCACTGGCAGGTAATGCGTGATCTGGCCGATCATGCCGACGCGGGTCCGTGGGATTCGCTGTGGGTCTACGACCATTTCCATACCGTGCCGATCCCGACCGACGAGGCCACCCACGAGGCGTGGACCTTGATGGCGGCCTACGCGGCGACCACCTCCCGGATCAAGCTCGGCCAGATGTGCACGGCGATGAGCTATCGCAACCCCGTCTACCTGGCCAAGGTGGCGGCCACCACCGACATCATCTCCGGGGGCCGCGTGCAGATGGGCATCGGTGGTGGCTGGTACGAGCACGAATGGCGGGCCTACGGGTACGGCTTCCCCTCCGCCGGCGTGCGGTTGGCCCGACTCGACGAGGGTGTCCAGATCATGCGGGACGCCTGGCGTGACGGGAAGGTGAGCTTTACCGGCAAGCAGTATGAGGTCGACGGGGCGATCGTGGCGCCGAAGCCATTGCAGGAGAACGGCATTCCGCTGTGGATCGCCGGCGGTGGCGAAAAGGTGACGCTCAAGATTGCGGCGAAGTACGCGCAGTACACCAACTTCACCTCCGAGCCGGACGGGTTCGCGCACAAGTCGCAGGTGCTCGCCGAGCACTGCCGCGAGGTGGGAACGGACTTCGGCGCCATCGTCCGCTCGGCCAACGTGAACGCGATCCTCGGCACGTCGGCCGACGACGTCACGGCGCGGGTGAAGCGGGTCCGCGACCGGCTGGCCGGCGTCTGCGGTGATGCGGCCGCCGACGCGATGATGACGACGGTCAGTGCGCCGGGGTCGGCGGCGGGCACGCCCGAGCAAGTCATCGAGAGCCTGACGGCGCTGCGGGAACTGGGCTGCGAGTACGCCATCTGCTACTTCCCGGAGGCGGCCTACGACCGGTCCGGTATCGAACTGTTCGAGCGCGAGGTGATGCCCGCGCTCATGTGAGCGCGAACTGTCCGAGAAGGGCGTGCATTCAGATGAGAATGCGGTTTCCATTCGTGGCCAACAGTGTTGTACGATCCGGCTACCGATTTGGACTACGAAGGATGCCGCTATGCAAAAGGCCCTGGCGCCCGAAATCTCCACTTGGCCCGCTGACAACCCGCAGCTGATCGGCAGTGAATGTGCCAGCTGTTCTGCCGTGGTCTTTCCCAGCCAGGACCGGTGCCCGCGGTGCAGCGCGGGCGGCATGAACGAGGTCACGTTGCCGCGGCGCGGCACCCTGGTGGCCTGGACCACGCAGGGCTTCGCGCCCGGAGCGCCCTACATCGGCCCCACCGGTAAAGATTTCGTGCCGTTCGGCGTCGGCCTGGTGCAGCTCGAGGACGTCGTGCGCGTCGAGGGTCGGCTCACCGAGAACGATCCGGAAAAGCTGAAGTGGGGCATGGACGTCGAGCTCACGATGATCCCGTTCGCGACCGACGCCGACGGCAATGAAGTCATCACGTTCGCCTTCGCACCGGTGGGGGCGTGACCGGCATGAGCAATGACGTTGCGATCATCGGCGTCGGCCTGCATCCGTTCGGCCGGTTCGACAAGACCGCCATGCAGATGGGTGCTGAGGCGATCGAGCTGGCACTGCAGGATTCGGGTGCGCAGTGGAAGGACATCCAATTCGGTTTCGGCGGCAGCTATGAGGTGTCCAATCCCGACGCGGTGACGCGCCTGGTCGGCCTGACCGGCATCACGTTCACCAACGTCTTCAATGCCTGCGCCACCGCGGCGAGCGCGATCCAGCAGACCGCGGACACGATCCGGCTCGGCAAGTACGACATCGGCATCGCGGTGGGCCTGGACAAGCACCCGCGCGGCGCATTCACCGACGACCCGGCCAAGCTGGCGCTGCCGCAGTGGTATGCCGAAAACGGGCAGTTCGTCACCACAAAGTTCTTCGGTATCAAGGCCAACCGGTACATCCATGATCACGGCATCTCCGAGGAGACGCTGGCGCGGGCGGCCAACAAGAACTTCCGCAACGGTGTGCTGAATCCGAATGCCTTCCGCCGCAAGGAGATCTCCGTTGAGGAGATCATGGCCTCACCGGTGCTGAACTACCCGTTGCGGCAGTACATGTTCTGCGCTCCCGACGAGGGCGCCGCCGCGGTCATCATGTGCCGCGCCGACATCGCGCACCGCTTCACCGACAAGCCGGTCTATGTGCGCGCCAGCGAGATTCGTACCCGGACCTTCGGCGCCTACGAGGTGCACGGCACCTCAGCCCCGATCGACGAGGACGTGTCACCGACCGTCTACGCCGCCAAGGCGGCCTACGAGGAGGCCGGGATCGGTCCCGAGGACATCGACATCGCGCAGCTGCAGGACACCGATGCCGGTGCCGAGATCATCCACATGGCCGAGACCGGTCTGTGCGCCGACGGCGAGCAGGAGAAGCTGCTGGCCGACGGGGCCACCGAGATCCACGGCTCGCTGCCGATCAACACCGATGGTGGCCTGATCGCCAACGGTGAGCCGATCGGGGCGTCGGGTCTGCGGCAGATGCACGAGCTGGTGCGCCAGCTGCGCGGCGAGGCAGGCGAGCGTCAGGTGCCGGGCAACCCGCGGGTGGGCTTGGCGCAGGTGTACGGCGCGCCCGGAACCGCCTCGGCGACAATACTTTCGCTCTAGCAGGCGCTACACGTCGGTTTGCTTGCCGAACACGCCTTCGACGGCCTGCAGGATCACCAGCACCTCGATCAGGCCGGCCGTGGTGATGAGGCCGACATTCGCCGCGAGGGGCCGACCGATGGCGTTGATCAGCCCGGTGATCGGATCCCCGCTGATCGACTGCTGGATCCCGTCCAGGAACAGGTTCACGTCGTAGGCGGGCAGCATGGTCGTCAGCGCATTGACGATGTCGGCGGTCGGCAATGCCGCCGAATAGAGCGCCGCCGAGCTGTTCGAGATGGTGTAGGCGACGTCGGAGATGACCCTCTGCAGGGCCGAAATGACGCTTGTGGGGGTCGGGAATACCGGCGCCGGACCGGGTTTCGGCAGATGCAGAGCCGCCAGCTCCTGCCACATGATTCCGCCTGGGGCGACGTCGGCCGCGAAATCGGTGATCCCTTGTGCGACACCGGCGATGAAGAGTTGTCCTACTTCACCCCAGTTGACGTTCGGAATGAACCCGAAGGGCACCTGCACGTTGGCGTAACCCTCGTTGGACCAGCCGTACTTGGGATCGCCGTAGCCGAGATTGACGATGACCTTCAGTGCGGGTTGCAGTAGATCGGCGATGGGTGTGCCGATCACCGGCAGCAGGCGAAGAGGCTCCAGCAGCGGCAGGTTCTCGGTGGGGATGATGTAGTACTTCTGGCTCGGATCGGTCGTCGGCAACGCGATCGCCGCATCGACCTGAGCCTGGGTGAGCTGAGCGTATTTGGTGTGGACGAACACGATGCCGAGGCCGGCGTTGAGGTCGGCCAGGAAGTTGAGCGGGTACCGCGGGAAATCGGCGAAGCCGTCGTACTCCAACGTGTAATTGGTTACCGGGAAGGCGTTTTCGGGGGTGGCGCCATAGAAGTCCAGTCCGAGGCTGGGCAGTTTCAAGCCCGGGAACCGAGACAGGAAGCCCCCGTTGGGGTTCATCTCGTTGCCGACCAACACGAAGTTGACCGGAGTGTTCGACGGCAGCTGACTCATGATCAGCGAGGAGATGATCGCGCTCTGCGAATAGCCGAACACGGTGGCGGTGTTGCCGGCCGCGACCTGCTCGGCGATGGTTGCGGCGAGTATTTGAATGCCCTGCTGCACAGACACATTCAAGGGCAGGCTCTTCACCCCGGTGATCGGGTACAAGCCCTCGGGGGTGTCCAGCTGGAACGGGATGGAACCCGGGTACGACGGCGCGATGTAAAGATTGAAGACGCTTTGGATATAGCTCGGCTTGGGGATCGGAACACCGCTGGGCCCCATGATCACCGCGGTGTTCTGGGCGGCGGCGGCCTGCACCAGGCCCTCGGGTGCCAGCGATCCAGCCGCCGCCGGCCGCGCGGAGATGCCGGTGTCGCGACGGCTGTAGGCCAGCGCCGTCAGCTCCAGTGGCGAATCGGCCGGCGGCGAGACGGGTGCTGACGGCTCGGCGGCCGCGGAGGACGCCGTGGCGGTGGGCACCGAGGTGATCGACTGGGCCCGCACCGTCGACGACGGACGCGACCGCCCTGACGCCGCCTTCGCAGCACTGTGCTTGGCGGGGCCCGCGGTCGTCTGACTGGACGCCGACCGCGCGGAGCCGGCCTGGGCCGAGGAGCCGCCCGAGTCGGTACCGTCCGCCCAGGCTGTCGCGCCGCCGAACGCCGCGGCACCCACTCCCAGCGCAACCGCCAATCCGCCAACTCGACCGATGAAGCCCGCTGCGCGCACGCTCTACCCCTTTTTCGTCACCCGATCACGTGTCCTGGCGAAGACTAACCTGTTGCCGCGAGGTTCGCTGTCACATTCGTTTCGCGATCGCAGCGCGCAGGTCAACGCACAACGAATTGTTGCTGTCGGGATCGGTGGGCAACGTTTGGTGAAGCGCTCTCAGATCGCCGGGCCGAGCAAGTCGTCGGCGTCCTTGATGATGTAGCCGTAGCCCTGTTCAGCCAGGAACCGCTGCCGGTGCGCGGCGTATTCGGCATCCAGGCTGTCGCGGGAGACCACGGAGTAGAACACCGCCCCGCCGCCGTCGTGCTTGGGACGAAGCAGTCGGCCCAGCCGCTGGGCCTCTTCCTGGCGTGAGCCGAAGGTTCCCGAAACCTGAACGGCCACCGAGGCTTCCGGCAGGTCGATGGAAAAGTTCGCCACCTTGGACACCACGAGGGTCTTGATCTCACCGCGGCGGAAGGCGTCGAAGAGTTCTTCGCGCTCGGCGTTCTTCGTCGAACCCTGGATCACCGGAGCGCCCAGCTCGGTGCCGAGCTCGTCGAGTTGGTCCAGGTAGGCGCCGATCACCAGCGTCGGTTCTCCGTCGTGTTTGGCCAGGATGGATTTCACCACCGCGATCTTCGAGTGCGCGGTCGAGCACAGCTTGTAGCGCTCGTCCGGTTCGGCGACCGCGTACAACATCCGCTCGTTGTCGGTCATCGTCACGCGCACCTCGATGCACTCGGCGGGAGCGATCCAGCCCTGAGCCTCGATGTCCTTCCACGGTGCGTCATACCGCTTGGGGCCGATCAGGCTGAACACGTCGCCCTCACGGCCGTCCTCGCGGATCAGTGTCGCCGTCAGCCCCAGCCGGCGGCGGGACTGCAGGTCGGCCGTCATCCGGAACACCGGTGCGGGCAGCAGGTGGACCTCGTCGTAGATGATCAGGCCCCAGTCCCGGCTGTCGAACAGCTCCAGATGCTTGTACTCGCCCTTGGTGCGGCGGGTGATCACCTGATAGGTGGCGATGGTGACGGGCCGGATCTCCTTGCGCTCACCGGAGTACTCGCCGATCTCCTCCTCGGTCAGCGACGTCCGCGCGATCAGCTCGCGCTTCCACTGCCGGCCCGCAACGGTGTTGGTGACCAGGATCAGCGTCGTCGCACCGGCTTTGGCCATCGCGGCCGCGCCCACCAGCGTCTTACCCGCGCCACACGGCAGGACCACCACACCCGAGCCGCCGTCCCAGAACGAATCCGCGGCCATCTGCTGGTAGTCGCGCAGTTCCCAGCCGTCCTGGTCGAGGTCGATCGGGTGGGCCTCGCCGTCGACGTAGCCGGCCAGGTCCTCGGCCGGCCAGCCGATCTTGAGCAGCATCTGCTTGATCCGGCCGCGCTCACTGGGATGGACGATCACGGTGTCGTCGTCGATCCGCGCGCCGAGCATCGGGTTGATCTTCTTGTTGCGCAACACCTCTTCGAGCACCGCCCGGTCGAGGCTGACCAACGTCAGGCCGTGCGCGGGATGCTTCACCAGCTGCAGCCGGCCGTACCGGGCCATCGTGTCGACGATGTCCACCAGTAGCGGCTGCGGCACGGCATAACGCGAGAAACTGACCAGCGCGTCGACCACCTGCTCGGCGTCGTGGCCGGCGGCGCGGGCGTTCCACAACGCCAGCGGAGTGATGCGATAGGTGTGGATGTGCTCCGGGGCGCGTTCGAGCTCCGCGAACGGGGCGATCGCGGACCGGGCTGCACCGGCGAGCTCGTGGTCGACTTCGAGCAGCACGGTCTTGTCGGACTGCACGATCAACGGACCCTCAGTCATGCCCCACTCCTCCTCATCGCTGCGCTCTGCATCGTCGCCGGGGCGCAGTCATGCCCCACTCCTCGTCATCGCTCCATTATCCAGCGTCGGCCGACATCACCGACGTCACGCGATGCACCGCGAACTCCCGCGGACGGCCCTGGGTGGGATCCCACGCCATCAGCTGACCGCCGCTGACGGTGAGCGGGCGTACTACTCGCTGGGTGGCGACCCCTGCCGCGTCGACATAACCGATCACCACGTCCTTTTGTTCCATCGCCGCCTGCTGCAACAGGGCCATCGATACCGCCGGATCCAGGCGGACGTTGGCGAACGGGGTGGTGGAATCCACCCGGCGCAGCACTGCGACCACCGAGGCGAGGGTGTCCGTGCTCGGCTTGGGCAGCGCGCGGAACGGCCGGCGGTGTTGGGGTGTGGACACCCGTGCGCCGCGCTGCCGGAGATCGACGATCGCCCCCGAGGAATCCTCGGCGGCCGGTGCGAAGCCCGCCGCGCGCAACGCCGCGAGCACGTCACCGATCGGCGCCTGCGACACCGCCACGGTGGGCGCCAGCAGCCGCACCTCCAGATGTTCCAAGGCCGGCGCGGCGACCGCATGGGCGAGCAGCGTCGGGTCCTCGCAACGTAGGAACGACGACGCCATTCCGACCCGCAACTGGCCGTGCCGGCGGGCGACGTCATTGATCAGATACGTCAAGCCTTGGGGGACAGGTGTTTTCGAGTGCCGCTCGAAGAAGGTGTGAAGGCCGCCCGCGGTGCGTCCGGTGTCCAGGGCATGCCGGATCGAGGCTTCGCTGACCCGGTACACCATGGCGGCACCGGCCGATTCCACCGCGGCCACCGCTGCCAGTTCGTCGGCCAGGTCACGCTGCAGCGGCCCGGGCACCACGACGGTCAGGTCGGCCTGCACCAGGAAATGGTCGATCGGTGCGGGCAGCGCCTTGCCCATCGCGTCAACTGCGGCGTCCTCGTCGCCGTCCAACAGCACCCGCGCCGGTGTGCTCAGCGCCCCGCGGCCGATCAGGCCCACGGCGTGGGCTTCGGAGAGCAGGTGCGCGACGGGCTCGGGCTGAAGCCGGGCCGCCCATCGCGGACGGCGCCAGATCAGGGCCCGCGAGGCGTGTAGCGCATCCACGCCGGAGCCGGGCGGCAGCTCGGCGAGCAGTTCCAGCAGCAGTCGCCGATCCAGCGGGGCAGCCGTCGAATACAGCGAATCAGACAGTGCGGCATAGGGTTTGCCATCCGGGCCGCGGCTTCCGATCAAGCCCGGGCGCGACGGCAGGTCCAGCCAGCTGCTGGCCAACAGGTGCCAGCGGGCGGCGGTGGGCGTCTCCATGAATCGATCCGCGGCCACCGTCGGCGTCCAGTACGGGCTCGCGCCGTCCTGGGGTTCCGGGTCGGGTGTGCCGCTGGCGATCAGGCCGGCCGCCGCGCTGATCTCGAGGACCAGTCCGAGGCGTTGTTCGTCGATTCCGGTCAGCTTGCTCAGTCGTTTGGCTTCGCGCACCCCCAGACCGCCACTGCGCAGCTCGGGAACCGGTGCGGCAGAAAGGGATTCGATGACAAGTTCGATCTCGCGGATCAGGTCCAGGACGGCACCGGCCGCGGCGGCGTCGACGTCGGCGACGGTGGTGGTGCCGGACACCGGGTCGGGTGCGGTCAGGCTCACCGGGCCGGGCTCCTCGCCGCGCAGCACCTGACCGACGTGCCGCGGCAGGATCACCGTCTCGGCGTCGAGCTGCCGCAGCAGTCCGGCCGCCAGCAGCCGCGGGACGGGCCGGTCGGCGGGTGCGCCGGGCGCGGCGTCACGCGTGCGGCCCACCGGGGAACCCATCAGCAGCCGATCCAGCAGTTCGAGCTGGGGTTCGTCGAGGGCGTCGATCGCGGCGGAGATCTCCGCCCCCGACCGGGAGGAGTCCTCGCCGATCGCCTGGCCGGGATACCAGGGCAGTCCCGCGGCGGCCTCGGCCGACACCCGCACCTCGCTGTCGCCCCACACCAGTGCGCGCTCGCGCAGGTCGTCGAGCGCGGACAGGACCGACTTCTCGTCGGCGCGCTCGCCGACGAGGGCAACCAGCTTGGTCACCGGGGTTGCCGCGGTGTCGGCGTGCAGCACGATCAGACCGTCGAGAACGGCGAGCCGCAGATAGTCGAGCTCGTCGGTGGCGGCCTTGACCGACTGCCGGGCCATCGCGCGGGCGGCCAGGGCGGCGATGCTGCCTGGGGCCGGCTGGGCAAGGTCCGGCCGCAGTTCCAGCAGGCGGATCAGCCGGTCGTCGGGCAGATCGGCCAGCCAGGCGCCCAGCGGCACACCTGGCAGCGACGGTTCAGTCATTGTTGACCAGCGTAAAACAGCCGCCTGTGTGCACAAGCCGGGCCACTAGATGACAGAATGTTGCCGTGGCTGAGAAGAAGACAAGGTATGTCGACAATGGCTGGCCTACCAGCGACCCCGACGACCACGCCGTGAGCGAGCTGGCCGCCGACCGGACCGGCGCGCTGTCCCCGTTCGGCGACATCACGTTCCCGTTGCCGGCCTCTGACCTGCCGTACCTGCATCCGGTCACCGTCGTCAACAAGTAGACGGTGACCGACGGACCGCAGCGCCGCCTCTCGCACCTCGACGAGCACGGTGCGGCGCACATGGTCGATGTCACCGACAAGGCCGCCACCACGCGCACCGCGGTGGCGGCCGGCTCCGTTCACACCACGGCCGAGGTCGTGGAACTGATCACGGCGGGCGGCCTGCCCAAGGGTGACGCCCTCGCGACCGCGCGGGTGGCCGGGATCCTGGCTGCCAAGCGCACATCAGATCTGATCCCGCTGTGCCATCACCTCGCCCTGACCGGGGTCGACATCGAGTTCGCGATCGGTGACGCCGTGGTCGGCGTGACCGCCTCGGTACGCACCACCGATCGCACCGGGGTCGAGATGGAGGCGCTGACCGCCGTCAGTGTCGCGGCCCTGACGCTCTACGACATGATCAAAGCCGTCGACCCCGCCGCGCGCCTCGAGGACATCCGGGTGCTGCGCAAGGAGGGCGGCAAGACCGGCCTGTGGGTGCGCGAGCCATGACGCGGTCCGCACGGGTCGTGATCGCCTCCACCCGGGCGGCGACCGGTGTCTACGAGGACCGGACCGGCCCGATCGTCGTCGCCTGGCTCACCGAGCGCGGCTTCGAGGTACCCGACGCCAGCGTCGTGGTGGACGGTAGTGCCGTCGGGGACGCCCTGCGCGAGGCGATCGACGCCGGAGCCGACGTCGTCATCACCTCCGGTGGCACCGGCATTTCACCGACCGACGCAACCCCGGAGGCGACCCTCGGCGTTCTCGACTACCAGATCCCCGGCCTGGCCGACGCCATCCGCCGGTCGGGTCTGCCGACGGTGCCGACGTCGGTGCTGTCCCGTGGGGTGTGCGGCGTCGCAGGCCGCACACTGGTGATCAACCTGCCCGGCTCGACGGGCGGGGTGCGCGACGGCCTGTCGGTGCTCGCGGACGTGCTCGACCACGCACTGGACCAACTGTCCGGAGGGGACCACCGCTGATGACACGCATCCTGCGGGCCGCGCTCGTCGAGGGCCCGATCTCACTGACCGAGCACGAAGAGCTGGTCGCCGACGACGCCGCCGGCGCGGTGGTGGGCTTCTCCGGAATGGTGCGAAACCACGACGGCGGCCGAGACGTCGTGCGGCTGGAGTACTCCGCGCACCCGCTGGCCGAGCAGACCTTGTTCGAGGCGGTCGCCGAGGTGGCCGGGAAGGCCACCGGTGTGCGGGCGATCGCCGCCAGCCATCGGGTCGGCGTGCTGCACATCGGAGACGCCGCGCTGGTGGCCGCCGTGGCGGCCGACCACCGGCAGGCGGCGTTCGAGGCGTGCGCTTTGCTCGTGGACACCGTCAAAGAGCGGCTACCGGTGTGGAAGCACCAGTTTTTCGCCGACGGAACCGACGAGTGGGTGAACTCGGCGTGATCGCTTACTGAGCGGGAGCCGGTGCCGGTGCCGGGGCAGCCGGAACCAGCGGAGCGTTCGGATCGGCCGGAGCCGGCGCCGGAGCGTTCGGATCACTGGGCGGGGTGCCCATACTCGGATCGTTGGTCACCGGGGTGTTCAGCGGACGCTGGGTCAGGGCCAGGAGCGCGTCGCCCTTGCTGACCTGCTGCGTCTGGATGGCGTGCCACAGTTCCTTGAGGTACGTGACATTCGGGCCCTCCTGCGGGCCTTCCGGCTGATCGCTGGTGCCTGGCGGCAGGTTCTCCGGGCTCGTCAGGTGCGGCATGCCATCAGGCAGCTGTCCTGTCGGGCTGGCGGCGACGACATCGGTGCCCGGGGCGGGCGCCGCGGCCGGGTCGGCCGGCACGGGAGCGGGCGCCGGCGGGAGGGTCGGCGGAACCGCGGGGTCGGCCGGAGCCTGCGGCACGAAGTGGATCGATGCCGCCTGGACGGTGATGGTCTGCTCGTCGGGGTTTGCCGGCGCCTCGGGGGCGGGTACCTGCAGAGCGGTGTCGATCACCGGCGCAGCGGCCGGCGGGGCGACTTCCTGAGCGACCGGGACGACGTCGGGCTGCGGAGCAGGCGGCAGGTCGGCGGGTGCCGGGGGCAGATCCTGCGGGGCCGGCGGCAGATCCTGAGGCGCGGGCGGGAGGTCCTGAGGCGCGGGCGGGAGGTCCTGCGGAGCCGGGGGCATGTCCTGCGGAGCCGGGGGCATGTCCTGCGGAGCCGGCGGCATGTCCTGCGGAGCCGGCGGCATGTCCTGCGGGGCGGGCGGCAAATCTGCCGGCGCGTCCGGAGCCGGGGCGTCCGGAGCGGGCGCCTCGAAGCCGGCGGGCTGAATCTGCGCGTCCTCCGGAGTGGGCTCGTTCACCACATTGCGCGGGGTCGCACCCGACAGGCCGCGTCCGCACACCGGCCAGGCGCCGCGGCCCTGGCTGGCCAGGACGCGCTCGGCGATGGCGATCTGCTGGTCCTTGCTGGCCATGTTCGCGGCGGGGGCGTACTGACCGCCGCCGTGCGCTGACCACGTGCTGGGGGAGAACTGCAGACCACCCTGGTAACCGTTGCCGGTGTTGATGGCCCAGTTGCCGCCGGACTCACAGCGGGCGACTTGATCCCACTCGTTGTCCGGAGCCGCTTGGGCCTGACCCGCGAGGGCGAGGCTGCCGCCTCCGATGACCGCACCAGTGACCGCGATCTTGGCGACGCTGACTGACGATGAAGTGGGCTTGCGATGCCGTCCACTCATATGGCGAAGTGTTCCTCTCTTCAATGCGCCTGCGAGGTCAGCTGTCGGGTTCGGGCTGGAGAGGTCGCCCGGCCGTCGTCGTCTCTGGTGGAAACGATTTCGGCTTCACCCCAAGGAGCTTGTGGCTCCGAGTCCTATCGGTGGACCGGTGGGTCCCCCGCCTCCATCCATGGTGTTCGTTGGTCTCTCCGCTCCTTGGATGGAGCTAAGCGCTAAGAGCGGAGAGGGTCTTCCCGGGTTGAGGGGGCTGACCTCCGAGTGACGGTAGTGGGATCAGCCAGACCCGTCATCTTTTGCAAATCCGGGCGTTTCTGGTACTGGCAAACCTTAAAAAAGGTTAAAGCCCCTAGATAGCCCGTCGTTCGCCCAGGTAGTTACGGCACTAAACCGCACCGTGGCCATCTCGTTACCTGATCGTGATGTGACGTAAATCACGCTCATCCGCCGGCAAACGGGGGTAGTACGTCGAGGGTCTGGCCGGATTGCAGGGCCGTGGCCGTATTTCGTACGGCGATTCCGTCGCGCAGATACGAACAGCGCTGTAACACCCGCGCTAATTCCGCGTTGCGACAAGCCAATTCGTTCACCACATCGGCGACCGTCGTGCCGGGGCGCACGGTGAGCAGATCCGCCTCGGTACCCGCCGCGGCGCGGGCCGCGGCGAAGAAGCGCACAGTCACCTCCACCTGCTCGGCCACCTCAGCCCCCGATCGCGCTCATCGGCCGTTGGGGCTGAACGAAATCCGGATCGTTGATTCCGTGGCCGGCCGCTTTGCGCCACATCGCGGTACGCCACGCCGACTCCAGCACGGCGTCGTCGGCGCCGTTTCGGAGCAGCGCCCGCAGATCCGTCTCCTCGGCAGCGAAGAGGCAGTTACGGATCTGTCCGTCGGCGGTCAGGCGGGTCCGGTCGCAGGCCGAGCAGAAGGCGTGCGAGACCGAGGCGATGATTCCGACGGTGGCCGGGCCCCCGTTGACCTGCCAGAGTTGAGCCGGAGCCGATCCGCGCGGTGCCGGGTCCGCGGTGAGGGCGAAGCGCTTCGCCAGCGCCGCGTAGATCTCGTCGGCGCTCAGGTTGGCGTCCCTGCGCCACAGATGGCCGGCGTCGAGCGGCATCTGCTCGATGATGCGCAACTGGTAGCCGTAGCGCAGGCAGTACTCCAACAGCTCGACGGCGTCGTCGAGGCCGCTGATCGCATCCAGGACAGCGTTGACCTTGACCGGCCCCAGACCGGCCTCGGACGCCGCGGACAGGCCGTCGAGCACATCGGAGAGGCGGTCGCGCCGGGTGATGGCGGCGAACTGTCCGGCGTCGAGGCTGTCGAGCGACACGTTGACCCGGTTCAGACCAGCATCGGCCAATGCCCGGGCCCGACGGGCCAGGCCCACCCCGTTGGTGGTCAGTGCGATCTCGGGACGCGGGTCCAGAGCGGCCACCGCGGACACCACGTCTTCGAGCCCGCGATACAGCAGTGGCTCGCCACCGGTGAACCGGACGCTGGTGATGCCGAGCCGGGTCACCGCCAACGTGAGCAGCCGCACCAGCTCGTCGCGGGTCAGCAGGTCGTCGCCGGGCAGCCAGTCCAGTCCCTCGGCGGGCATGCAATAGGTACAGCGCAGATTGCACCGGTCGGTGAGCGACACCCGCAGATCGGTGGCCACCCGGCCGAAGGTGTCGACGAGCGGTCCGCTGTGCGGCATGTCCGCCGGCGGCGCGTCGTCATCACGGCGGATCGCAGGCACGCCCAGGCCGATCACTGTCATGCCGTCACCCGAACCTGATCGGCGGGCACGATCTCCTTGCCCAGCGGGACGAGGGAGACCGGGATGAGTTTGAGGTTGGCCAGTGCCAGCGGGATTCCGATAATCGTGATCGCCATCGCCGCCGCGCTCACCAGATGGCCGATGGCGAGCCACACGCCGAACAGCACGATCCAGATGACGTTGCCGACCAGTGCGCCCGGCCGCGGGCCCGGCTTGTCGACGATGGTCCGCCCGAACGGCCACAGCGCATAGTTGGCGATCCGCAGCGCGGCGAAGCCGAACGGAATGGTGATGATCAGAACGAAACTGACCAGCGCGGCCAGCAGATAGCCGAGGGCAAGCCAGAGCCCGCCGAACAGCAACCAGACGACGTTCAGGATCAGGCGCATGTCTCCTCCAGCGGTTTGCCCAGCCTACCGAACTAAACTCTGGTGCTGGCCGTAGGTCTTCCCGAGTAGGATCACCGGCACGCGTCCTGCACCGGCGGGACGCTTCGTCATGTTGTCATGAACCCCGTCAGACAAGCAGGTGAGACCAGTGCCGACCGGCAAGGTGAAGTGGTACGACGCCGAGAAGGGATTCGGCTTCCTGTCCCAGGAGGAAGGCGAGGACGTCTACGTCCGTGCGTCGGCACTGCCTGAGGGCGTCGAAGGTCTGAAGGCCGGCCAGCGGGTCGAGTTCGGGCTGGCATCGGGGCGTCGCGGCCCACAGGCGTTGAGCGTCAAGCTGATCGATCCGCCGCCGAGCCTGACCAGGACGCGGCGTGAGGCCACGCCCGTCGAGCGCAAGCACACTCCCGACGAACTGCACGGGATGGTCGAGGACATGATCACGCTGCTCGAGGGCGCGGTGCAGCCCGAGCTGCGCAAGGGTCGCTACCCGGACCGCAAGGTCGCCCGGCGGGTGTCCGAAGTGGTGAAGGCAGTCGCCCGGGAGCTCGACGCGTAACTGGCGCACACTGGAGTCGTGGGTGCCTATGTCGCCGGAGGCGGCGAGTTCAATCGCGATACCAACTACATCACGACCAGGATCACCGCCGACGGTGCTGACGGATATCCCGTCGAACCCGACCGCTACCGGCTGATCGTCGCGCGGGCATGCCCGTGGGCGAACCGGACGATCATCGTGCGCCGCCTGCTGGGCCTGGAGGACGTGCTGTCCATCGGGTTCTGCGGGCCGACGCACGACCAACGCAGCTGGACCTTCGATCTGGATCCCGGTGGCGTGGACCCGGTGCTGAAGATCCCGCGGCTGCAGGACGCCTACTTCGCGCGCTTCCCGGACTATCCGAAGGGCATCACGGTCCCGGCGATCGTCGAGGTGTCCACCGGTCAGGTGGTCACCAACGACTTCGCCCAGATCACGCTGGACTTCGCAGGCGAGTGGACGGCCTACCACCGCGAGGGTGCGCCCCAGCTGTACCCCGAGCCGCTGCGCGACGAGATCGACGAGGTTGCCCAGCGGATCTACACCGAGGTGAACAACGGCGTGTACCGCTGCGGGTTCGCCGGCTCGCAGGATTCCTACGGACGCGCTTACGACCGGTTGTTCACCGCGCTGGATTGGCTCTCCGAGCGGTTGGCCGATCAGCGGTATCTGGTGGGAGACACCATCACCGAGGCCGATGTGCGGCTGTTCACCACGCTGGCGCGCTTCGATCCCGTCTACCACGGCCACTTCAAGTGCAACCGGTCCAAGCTGGCGGAGATGCCGGTGCTCTGGGCGTATGCCCGAGATCTGTTCCAGACACCGGGATTCGGCGACACCACCGACTTCGTCCAGATCAAACAGCACTACTACATCGTGCATTCGGACATCAATCCCACCGGCGTCGTGCCGAAGGGCCCGGACCTGTCGAACTGGTTGACGCCACACGGTCGGGAAGCGTTGGGCGGCAGACCGTTTGGTGACGGAACACCGCCGGGGCCGACGCGCGAGGGGGAGCGCGTGCCGGCCGGGCACGGCGCGGGCTAGCGCGCGAAGACGGTCTCCACGGCGGCTCGGTCTCCGTCGATATCGACCTGTGCCGCAACATCATCGAGGGTCAGCAGGCCCGTCGCGAGCCCGAGGACGATCGGTGCCTCGGTTGTGAGGACGGCATCGTATGAGCGGCCATCGGGCAGACTTACGGTCACGCCGGATCGGCTGGCGCGCACCTGCAGTACGTCGCCGCCGACGTCGATCCCCACGGTGGCCGATCGGGTTGGAGCCCGGCCGGTGAACAGTGCGGGCAGCGCCACCAGGAGCCACTGCATGCGGAACTCATCGCCTTCGGCACCGCGGATCATCAGCGGCGTGGACCACCGGACGAGCCCCTCGATGGGCTCGCGCAGCTGCGCGCCCCAGTCGGTGAGGGCGTAGGTGATCGCGTTGCCGTCCTGGGCCAGCCGCCGCTCGACGACGCCCGCGCTCTCCAGTTCGCGGAGGCGGTCGGTCAGCAGGTTCGTCGCGATGCCCGGCAGCCCGTCGCGCAGCTCGCGGTAGCGGGCGGGCGCGACCAGCAGCTGACGGACGATCAGCAGATTCCACCGGTCGCCCACCACATCCAGGGCCCGGGCCAGTCCGCAGTACTGGCCGTAGTCTCGACTCATCACGCTCCACTTGCTAAATTAATGTCCGCTTGATTATATCAAGCAGATTCGGGAGGGATCGATATGACTGTGGCGCAGCGGCCCGAGTGGGTCGACGACGAGTTGTTTCCATTCGTGAGCCGGTTCGTCGACATCGACGGCCACACCGTGCACTACGTCGACGAAGGCTCGGGACCCATATTGCTGTTCTTGCACGGCAACCCGACCTGGTCGTTCGTCTACCGTGATGTCATCAAGGCTCTGCGAAGCGAATTTCGTTGCGTGGCAATCGACTACCCCGGATTCGGACTGTCGACGGCGGCGCCTGGCTACGGGTATCTGCCCAGCGAGCACGCCGCGGTCGTCGGTGCGTTCATCGACGCTCTCGAACTGACTCAGGTGACGCTGGTGGTGCATGACTGGGGCGGCCCGATCGGGCTGTCGGTGATCGAGAAACGCCCCGAGGCGTTCGACCGGCTGGTCGTGGGCAACACCTGGGCGTGGCCGACGGATGCCCCACATGTGCAGATCATGTCCCACGTCATGGGCGGACCGCTCGGTCGTCTGCTGATTCGGCAGTTCAATCTGTTCGTCAACCTGATGATTCCCGCGGGGCATCGGCTGGCAAAGCCCAGCCGTGACGAGATGGGCCACTATCAGAAGGCTCTCGACAGCCCGGCGCGCCGTGATGCGTCGGCTATCTTCCCTCGCGAGCTCACCGCCAGCCGTGCGTTCCTCGCCGAGGTGGAGGCCGGGCAACCGGCGATCGCGGACATGCCCACGCTCATCATCTGGGGTGACGCCGACATCGCGTTCAGGGAAAGCGATCTACGGCGCTGGGAGCGGACCTTCCCCAACCATCGGACCGTGATTGCCGAAGGGGCAGGTCATTTCGTCCAATCCGATGCCCCCGAGCAGTTCGCGACCGCGATCCGGAACTGGTGTTCGCAGCCGTCGTCGCCGGGGTTAGGGCCAGGCCAGTCGGACTGACCACTCCGCGTGCGGGGCGTCGCGCAGCTCGCCGTTCTGGTCCTGCACCAGGGTGACCAACTGCACGACGACCCCGGTGAGCCGGCCGCGTTGCGGATCGACCGTCGGAATCGTCACTGCCAGTTCGGTATTGGGCCGATACATGGTGGTCGTGGAATTTCGCTCGTCCTCGTACACGCGCAGCAGCTGCCACGGTGCGCGCCCGATCGCGGTGGGTACGGAGAGCTGAACCGGGTAGCGCTCGGTGACCGAAAGCTGCCCCTGGGTCTGCGGGTTCTGGCAGTCGTTGAGGTTCACCACATTGCAGTACACGTACGGTCCGACGCGAACGGCCTGGCCGTGCGAGTAGGCGCTGATCTCGGGGAAGGCCGATTCGGTGCCGCGGGTCAGTGCCCAGGCGGCGACGCCTGCGCCGGCCGACGCCAGCACGACGACGATCGTCAAAAGCCATCGGGTCCAACGGTTCACCGGTGAGCCACCGCCGATGCGCCTTCCGGCTCGGCCAGCACCGGTCGGTTGCCGCCGAAGCCGGGGATCAGTGAATCGCCGCGGTAGCTGACGAAGGTCTGGGCCAGACCGAGGATCAGCAGCGCGCTGATCGCGGTGAAGCCGACCCACAGCTCGGTGTACACCAACACTCCTATCGCACCGCCCATCACCCACGCCAGCTGCAGCACCGACTCGGAGCGGCCGAACGCCGACGCTCGCGACTCCTCCGGCAGGTCGTCCTGCAGCGAGGCGTCCAGCGAGGCCTTGGCGATCGCGGTCGCGCCCGAGGTGACCAGCGTGGCCACCGCCGCGACGATCAGGTTGCCGGTGACCGCGGCCACCAACGCCATGACGGTCACCGCGGTCGTGCACCGCACCACCAGCATCGCAGGCCGGCCCAGCCGCATCCGGGCCGCGGTGAAGTTGCCCGCGAAGTTGCCGATGCCCGCGGCGGCGCCGAGCAGGCCCAGCATGCCCAGCTGTACCCAGCCGCTGGCCTGGTGCGCCTTGGCGACGAACGCCGGATACAGGAACAGGAATCCGACCATGGCCTTGATCGTGCAGTTGCCCCACAGCGAGGTGATGATGTTGCGACCCAGCGGCTGTCGGGGCCTGCCGGTCTTCGCGGCCGGCTCGTCGATCCAGCCTTGCGGCCCGCTTTCGCCGTGGTAGGTCAAGGTGGCCGGCACCTCACCTTCGGTGACCTCCACCCAGCGCGGGATCCGCATCGACAACGAGGCGCCCGCCACGGCGACGAAAACGACCACGAACAGTGCACCGGGCAGGCGGAACACGGTGGTGAGAAGGTATTCCGCCCCGGCCGCGATACCGCCGCCGACGATGGTGCCCCCGATCAGACCGAACATCGTCAGCCGCGAATTGACCCGCACCAGGTCGATGGTCGGTGGCATGACCCGTGGGGTGACCGCGCTGCGCAGCACGCTGAAAGACTTGGACAGCACCATCATTCCCAGTGCGCACGGGTAGAGCACCCACGACGGATAGCTGCCGGTGGCGCCGTCGTAATCCATGATCAGCACGAACGCCAGCGCAGCGCGAAGGACGAACGACATCGCGAGCGCCGCGCGCCTGCCGTGCTGGACCCGATCCAGCGCGGGCCCGATCAGCGGTGCGATCACCGCGAACGGCGCGATCGTGATCAGTAGATAAAGCGCGACCTTGCCCTTGCTCTCGCCGGAGGCGGCGGCGAAGAACAGCGTGTTGGCCAAGGCGACGGCCATCGCCGAGTCGACCGCGAAGTTGGCGACCACCGGCCAGGTCAGCGCGGTCAGACCGGACTTGTCGGCACCGTCGGCCGTGGCCGCGCGGTGCACCATCGAATACACCTTCGTGCCCATTTCGCGGCTGCGGTTCGCGGCGCCGCGGCCGCGGGTCACCCGTTCGCCGGCGCTGCGCGGTCCGGGCGGCGGCCCGATGTTCTCGGTGCGCTGCTCGCCCAATGGCGGCAGATAGCGGTTGGAGCTGGGGGTGGGGTTGGACCGGCGGGTGGCCTCCGAGCGCCGGTAGCCGTCCCCGTCGCTGGGGTAGTTCGCCATGCCCGGGTGTTCTCCGGATGCGCCCGCCGAGTACCGGCGATCGGGGCCGAACGCCGGATTCGCGCGGGGTTCGTCACGCCGGCTCTCAGACACCTCACGATTGTCCCCCATGCCGGCATGCCGGGCGCGCACGTGACCGGTGTGGCTGCACACACAGGCCGTGAGGCAAGATTGGTGACGATGGACAGCACCCTTGACGCGAAAGAAGCCACGGCACCGGCGCAGGCCGCCGCGCCGTCGGACGCGGTTGCCGCCGTACTGAGCGGTGCGGTGGAGCAGGCGCGGCAAGCCATCGTCGAGCACAGCGGCGACACGGTGGGCGAATACCTCGGTGTCAGCTTCGAGGACGAGACCGCGGCGACGCACCGCTTCTTGGCGAACATGCCCGGCTATCAGGGCTGGCAGTGGGCGGTGGTGGTCGCGGCCTACGAAGGCGCCGATCACGCGACCCTCAGCGAGGTTGTGCTGGTGCCGGGCCCGACCGCGCTGCTGGCTCCGGCCTGGGTGCCGTGGGACGAACGCATCAAGCCCGGCGACCTGAGCCCCGGTGATCTGCTGGCTCCCGGCAAGGATGACCCGCGACTGGCACCCGGCTACACCGCCACCGGGGATCCGCTGATCGACGACACCGCCTTCGAGCTCGGCTTCGGCCGTCGCCAGGTACTCAGTGCGCTGGGTCGCGACGAGACCGCGCAGCGCTGGCACGACGGCGACCATGGCCCCGATTCGCCGATGGCCCGCGCGACGAAGCGCGTCTGCCGCGACTGCGGCTTCATGGTGCCGCTGGCCGGCGCGCTCGGCGCGATGTTCGGGGTGTGCTGCAACCAGATGGCGGCCGACTCCCACGTCGTCGACTTCGAATACGGCTGCGGCGCGCACTCGGACACCCCGCAGCCGGCGGGCACCGGATCGCCGCTGTACGACCCATATGACGACGGTGTGCTCGAGGTCGTCGAGGTAGCCGTGACCGTCACCGAAACCCCGGAGGACGCGGAGACCCCGGAAGTCTCCGAGACCCCGGAAATCTCGGAAGCACCGGAAGTCTCGGAGACCCCGGAAGTCTCGGAGACCCCAGAGGTGCCCGAAAGCTCAGCGGCACCCGAAGCCCCGGAAGCGTCCGAAAGTCCGGAGGCGCCCGAGGGTCCCGAAGCGTCCGAACCGGGCGAGCAGGCCTAACCTTCGGCGGCGGCCTTGATGCGCGCCAGCGACAGGTTCATCCCGTCGACCAGTTCTTTCTCGAAATTCGGCACGCCACCCATCACCGCATTGACCGTCATCGTCGAGACGGCCTTGACGCCGTTCTCCGCGTGCCGGGTCTCCACGACCCGGGTGCCGGTGGCGGTCGGCTCGAGCTCGTAGCTCCAGACCGTGTTGTTGGCGTTGACCCGGAACGCCAGTTTCCGCTCCGGAATCAGTTCGGTGATCGTCGACGTCGTCGGCCAGAACAGGTTGTGGCGACGATTGAGATTGAAGGTGCGGGTGCCCGGTTTCACCGCACCGAGCGGCTTCATCAGCCGGCACTGCGGGCTCCACTTGGGCATGTTGCCCAGATCCGACAGCAAAGTCCAGACCTTGGCGACCGGGGCGTTGATCTCGATTTCTGCTTGCAACAGCGGCGCTGCCATCGTTTCTCCTTCGTCGTGACTGGGTTAGTGTCCGCGCGGCTCGATGCCGGTCTGCGCGCCTCGCGCCCCGCGCCGTGCCGCGGTGCGCTGCCACAGGAATACCGAGGTACCGACGACCCCGGTGCCCAGCCCGGCGAGCGCGATCGGGCGCCAGGACTCGCACGCCGCGACGGTGAACGCCGCGATCGTCACCAGCGCCCACAGCGTGGCCCCGACGATGATCACCGGCCACGGATCCAGCAACGCCGCGGGCAGCGCAGGCGGCTCGGGTTCGGCCACCGGCTCTCGACTCGGTTCGCGCTGATCGGAAGGCATTGTCGTCCAAAGTAACCGATGGACCAGACGGCCCGGCGTGCAGTCACCGGAGTTCGCCGGTTCATCATTGATCGGGTGTTGTCGTGTCGTACTGTTTGCGTCGTGAAAGACGGTGACCTGCGGCTGGCCAGTGATTTGTCGCTGGCCGTCATGCGTCTGGCGCGCCAGCTGCGCTTCCGCAGGCCCGAATCACCGGTCACGCTGTCGCAGTTGTCCGCTCTGGCGACCCTGGCCAAGGACGGGGCGATGACGCCGGGGGCGCTGGCGGTCCGGGAGCGGGTCCGGCCGCCGTCGATGACGCGGGTGATCGCGTCGCTGGCCGACCTCGGTCTGGTGGTGCGCACGTCCCATCCATCCGACGGGCGCCAGGTTCTGGTGGCGGTCTCCGACGCCGGTGCGGCGCTGGTGGACAGTGAGCGCCGGGCCAGTCAGGAGTGGCTGCGGAATCGGCTGGCCACCCTGAACAGCGACGAACGCGACATCCTGCTGCGGGCCGCGGACCTGATGACCGTCCTGGTCGACGAAGACGCGTGAGCGACAAGGCTTTTGGCGCGATAGAAGTCGTCGACATCACCGATCCGGGTGATCCCCGCGTCGACGACTTCCGCGACCTCAACAGTGTGGACCGCCGGCCGGACCTCCCCAGCGGCAAGGGATTGGTGATCGCCGAGGGTGTGTTGGTGGCCCAGCGGATGATCGCCTCACGGTTCACCCCGCACGCGTTCCTCGGCACCGACCGCCGGCTGGCCGAACTCGGTGACGACCTGTCCGGGGTGCAGGCGCCGTTCTACCGCGCCGCGGCCGAGGTGATGGCCGAGGTGGTCGGCTTCCACCTCAACCGCGGTGTGCTCGCGGCGGCCCGCCGGCCACCCGAGCTCACCCCGGCGGAGGTGCTCGACGGCGCGCGCACGGTCGCGGTGCTCGAAGGCGTCAACGACCACGAGAACCTCGGCTCGATCTTCCGCAACGCCGCCGGCCTCGGGGTGGACGCGGTCATCTTCGGCGCCGGGTGCGCCGACCCGCTGTACCGGCGTGCGGTCCGGGTGTCGATGGGCCACGCCCTACTGGTGCCGTTCGCCCGTGCTGAGCGCTGGCCGGCCGACCTCGGTGAGCTGCGCGAGCGCGGATTCCGGCTGCTGGCCATGACGCCCGATCCGGCGGCGCAGACCCTGGCCGAGGCGATGGCCGGGCTGGCGGGGGACAGGGTCGCCGTGCTGGTCGGCGCGGAGGGGCCCGGGCTGACCGAAACCGTGATGCGGGTCAGCGACGTGCGGGTCCGGATCCCGATGTCACGGGGCACCGACTCACTGAATGTCGCAACCGCGGCGGCGCTCGCGTTCTACGAGCGGGTCAGGTAGCTAAGCTCCCCCGGGTGAACGAAGAGACAACGCCGTGGGGAACCGGTCTGACCGTGGCGGCCTTCGTCGCCGCGGTGACGGGCGCCGCGATTGTGGTGCTCAGCCTCGGCATGCTGCGGGTGCATCCGCTGGTGGCGATCGTGCTGAACCTGATCGCGGTGGGCGGACTGGCGCCGACGTTATGGGGCTGGCGGCGAATTCCGGTACGACGCTGGTTCGTCCTCGGTGCCGGTATCGGCGTCGCCGGCGGGTGGATCACCCTGCTGGCGATGGCCGCCGCTCAGTAGTCGGTCAGCGCTCGCCGCTGGAACGCACCCCGAGCAGGACGTCCTCCCAGCCGGGGACGGACGGCTTGGCCTTGGCGCGTTTGGCCCGCGGCGCCGGAGTGGGAGTCGGGGCAGGAGCGGGAGTCTGCTTCTCCTCGACCGGGGCAGGCGCGGCTGGCGGCTGCTGCTCCTCGAATTCCAGCTGTGCGACGACGGCCACCGGCCGCAGCGGACGCTCGAATGTCGGGTCGATCAGCTCGCTGGCGGCGTCGTCCAGGGCCGACACGGTGCCACCGTGCGCGCCGGGGCTGAAGCGGAAGTGCGCGACGTTGTCGGAGAGTCCGGCCTGCCACGACATCTGCACCACCCAGCGGCCGTCTTCACCGCGCCAGGCGTCCCACGACGTCGACTCGAGGCTGTGGCCGCGCGCCATCAGGGCGGTGGTGACGGTGTCCAGCAGCGTGCTCACCGCCGGCCCGTCGGCCAGTACCGGATGCGCGGCGCCGGCCAGCTCGGCCGCCCGCGAGCGCTCCAAGAGCACCGGGTGGGCGAAACGCTCGACCTTGCTGATGTCCATGCCGGATGATGAGGCAACTTGCTCGACGGACGCACCCGCACGGATGCGCGCCTGAATGTCCCTTGGCCGCAACACGCCTTTGACCTCTTTGTCCCTCAGGGTCTGGCCCAGCGACCGGTCACCGCGAACCGCGGCACGCAGTCGGTCGTCGACCTGCAGGGTGAACTTGTCGGCCGGGTCGGGACCTTCGCAAATAATGTGCCTGCCGTCGACATCGAGTCCGATCACCCTGAGTTCTCGCATGTCGACCTCCTTCGCCCGGACTTTAACTCAGCCCCGACTTGATTACGGTTAGGACACGCGGGGGTGACGAAGAAGTCAGCCGAGATGTTCGACAACCCAGTCGACGCACTGCGTCAGCGCGGAGACGTCGTCGGGTTCGATCGCCGGGAACATCGCGATCCGCAGCTGGTTGCGGCCCAACTTGCGGTACGGCTCGGTGTCGACGATCCCGTTGGCTCGCAGCACCTTGGCCACCGCCGCGGCGTCCACTTCGTCGGCGAAATCGATCGTGCCGACGACCTGCGACCGCAGCGCGGGATCGCTGACGAACGGGGTGGCGTAGGACGACGCCTCGGCCCAGGAGTACAGCCGCTGCGAGGAGTCGGCGGTGCGCTTGACGGCCCAGTCCAGCCCGCCGTTGCTGTTCATCCAGTCGACCTGCTCGGCCATCAGCACCAGCGTGCCGATCGCCGGGGTGTTGTACGTCTGGTTCTTGAGGCTGTTGTCCACCGCGATCGGCAGCGACAGGAAGTCGGGCACCCACCGGCCCGACCCGGCGATGGCCTCGATGCGGGCCAGCGCGGCGGGGGAGACGACCGCCAGCCACAGGCCGCCGTCGCTGGCGAAGTTCTTCTGCGGCGCGAAGTAGTAGGCGTCGACATCGTTGATGTCGACCGGCAGCCCGCCCGCCCCGGACGTGGCGTCGATCAGCACCAACGCGTCGCCGGCGGGCCGGGTGACCGGCACGGCCACCCCGGTCGAGGTCTCGTTGTGCGCCCACGCGACGACGTCGACGGACGGGTCGGACTGCGGCTCCGGCGCGCTGCCGGCATCCGCCTTGATCACGATCGGGTCGTCGATGAACGGGTTGGCCGTGGCGGCCGAGGCGAATTTCGAGGAGAACTCGCCGTAGGTGAGGTGCAGTGAGCGCTTCTCGATCAGGCCGAACGCGGCGGCATCCCAGAACGCGGTGGCACCGCCGTTGCCCAGGATGACCTCGTAGCCGTCGGGCACCGAGAAGAACTCACGCAGACCGTCGCGCACCCGGCCGACCAGGTTCTTCACCGGCGCCTGGCGGTGCGAGGTGCCGAACAAGGCGGCCGATGCTTGCAGGGCTTGCAGCTGCTCGGGGCGCACCTTGGACGGGCCACAGCCGAAGCGGCCGTCGGCGGGCTTGAGGGAATCGGGAATCAGGAGCTGATCAGCCATGCCTTCAGCCTAGGAGTCGACGCCATCGCGTTTCGCACCGAGGCGTTCGGCAACCCAGAAAACGGGTATGGACAAGTATGCGATACCTGCGGTACCGTTTGGACAACACCCGCCCGAATGTAAACCTCTCTTGAGGAGACTGTCATGGCGCGAACCAAGATGATCCGGCGCTGGCGCCGCAACATGGATGTGCAGGACGACATCGCCTACGTCGAGAAGCTGAACACCCTGTCCGAAGGCTCGGTCCGGCGCAACTTCAACCCGTACACCGACATCGACTGGGACTCGCCGGAATTCGCGGTCATTCCCAACGACGAGCGTTGGATCCTGCCTGCGACAGACCCGATCGGCCAGCACCCCTGGTACCAGTCGCAACCCAAAGAGCGGCAGATCGAAATCGGCATGTGGCGTCAGGCCAATGTCGCCAAAGTCGGGCTGCACTTCGAATCGATCCTCATCCGGGGCCTGATGGAGTACGCCTTCTGGACGCCCAACGGTTCACCGGAGTACCGGTACTGCCTGCACGAGGCGGTCGAAGAGTGCAATCACACGATGATGTTCCAGGAGATGGTCAACCACATCGGCGCCGACGTGCCGGGCATGCCCCGCCTGCTCAAGTGGGTCCAGCCGGCGATCCCGTTGGTGGCCGGCCCGCTGCCGATCCCGTTCTGGTTCGGCATCCTCGCCGGTGAGGAACCCATCGACCACACCCAGAAAAACGTTCTGCGCGAAGGTAAGACGCTGCACCCGATCATGGAGCGGGTCATGGCGATCCACGTCGCCGAAGAGGCCAGGCACATCTCGTTCGCGCACGAGTACCTGCGCAAGCGGGTGCCCCACTTGCCGCGCCGCAAGCGGTTCTGGCTGTCGTTGTTCGTGCCCGTGGTGATGCGGGTGCTGTGCTCGGCGATCATCGTGCCGCCGAAGGCGTTCTGGAAGGAATTCGACATCCCGCGGTCGGTGCGCAAGGACATCTTCTTCAAGTCGCCGCAGTCGCGCCAGATGTTGCGCGACATGTTCGGTGACGTCCGGATGCTGTGCCACGACACCGGCCTGATGAACCCGCTGGCGAAGCTGGTGTGGCGGATCTGCCGCATCGACGGTGCACCGAGTCGCTTCCGTAGCGAGCCTGCCCGTCAGCACGTGGTTGCCGCGTAAACGGAAGGACTCACGCCTGTGCCCCATATGATCACCCAGTCGTGCTGCAGCGACGGGTCCTGCGTCTACGCCTGCCCGGTCAACTGCATCCACCCCAGCCCCGACGAGCCGGGCTTCGCGACCGCCGAGATGCTCTACATCGATCCGGTGGCGTGCGTGGACTGCGGCGCATGTGTCAGCGCCTGCCCGGTCGGCGCGATCGCGCCGGACAGCAAACTGACCGACCAGCAGCTGCCGTTCGTCGAACTCAACGCGGCGTTCTATCCCGAACGGCCTACGGGGGTGAAGTTGCCGCCGACCTCCAAGCTCGCCCCCGTGCTGCCCGCGCCGAAGGTGCGCCGTGGCGGCGGGGATCTGACCGTGGCCGTCGTCGGGTCCGGGCCCGCGGGCATCTACGCCGCCGACGAGCTGCTGACGCAGAAGGGCGTGCGGGTCAATGTCTTCGACAAACTGCCCACCCCGTTCGGTCTCGTCCGCGCCGGCGTCGCTCCCGATCACCAGCACACCAAGGGCGTGACGCGGCTCTTCGAGCGGGTCAGCAGTCACCCGCGTTTCACGTTCTACCTCAATGTCGAAGTGGGACAACATCTCCGCCACGAGGAGCTGCTGCAGCACCACCACGCGGTGCTCTACACCGTCGGGGCCCCGCACGACCGCAGGCTCGACATCCCCGGCATGGAGCTGCCCGGGGCCGGCACCGCGACCGAGACGGTGGCCTGGATCAACGGCCACCCGGATTTCGCCGGGCTGCCCGTCGACCTTCGCCACGAGCGGGTGGTGGTGATCGGTAACGGCAATGTGGCCCTCGACGTCGCGCGGATTCTGACCGCCGAACCCGACGATCTGGCCCGCACCGACATCTCGAGTGCTGCCTTGAGTGCCCTGCGAGGCTCGGGGGTGCGTGAGGTCGTGATCGCGGCGCGACGGCGTCCGGTCGATTCGGCGTTCACCCTGCCCGAGCTGATCGGGCTGACGTCGACGGCCGAGGTCGTCCTCAGCGCGGATGACCACGCGCTGGTGCAGGAGGACCTGGCCACCGCCACCGATGCCGTCACGGTCGCCAAACTCGAGATTTTGGCCAAACTGCCGATCGCGTCCGAACACATCGACCGTAGACGCATTCGGCTGGCCTACCGGCTGACGCCGCACCGCGTGCTCGGCACCGAACGGGTGGACGGTATCGAATTCCGTTGCACCGGAACCGACGACCCGGTGCAGGTCGAGGCCGGCTTGCTGCTCACCTCGATCGGATACCGCGGCGCCCCGATCGCCGGCCTGCCGTTCGACGAGTCGGCCGCTGTCGTCCCCAACCGGGACGGACGGGTCATCGATCCCGTCACCGGCGACCCCATCGCCGGCGCCTACGTGGCCGGCTGGATCAAGCGCGGTCCGACCGGCTTCATCGGCACCAACAAATCCTGTTCCATGCAGACCGTCTCGAACCTGGTGGACGACTTCAATGCCGGCCTGCTGGGTGACCCCGATGCGCGACCGGCGGTGCTGGACAAGTTGATCCGCTCCCGTCAGCCCGATGTGGTCGACGCCCGCGGCTGGCGTGCCATCGACGCCGCCGAGACGGCCCGCGGCGACGCCGAGGGCCGGGCGCGGGTGAAGTTCACCGACGTGTCCGAGATGGTCGCGGTGGCTGCGGCGGCACCGGAGCCACCGCTGGCCAGGCGGCTGCTCGCCGGGCTGTTGCGTTAGGCCTTCTCGCGCAGATAGTTCAGCACGGCGGCCCAGTCCGGGAAGCGCTCGGAGCCGTACGGGATCCACTCACCCTCGAAGCGCTCGGCACCGTTGTTGGGCCGGTCGTCGACGAGGAAGTCACCGCGGTTGAGGTCCTTGTGGTGAGTGAGGATGAGCCGCTTGTACGCGGGTGAATCCTCCTCGGCGCCAAGGTGTTCGTGCACCCATTCGATCTTGTGCTGCCAACCCGACGGGTTGCGCCACGGCGCGGTGGAGAGCAGGTAGGTGTCGAACAGCTTCGACAACTCGGTGAACGCCTCGATCGCGCCGGGCATCGAACGCATCAATGCGAAGATGCCCGGCGCCTCGTCCATCCGGCCGCGGTACTTGTCCACCACGACCTGATCGAGGCCCTCGATCCGATGGCCGAAGTCGACCATCGTGTTGTCGAGGTCGATGTAGAGGATCTTGCGGCGAGCCTGGGTCACGCGTACATCATGCCTGGCTCATCGCCTGCTGGATCTCGTCGTAGCTGACCTCACGCACCGGTTGTCCCAGCGACCATTGATGCCCGAACGGGTCCCGGATCATGCCGTACCGATCGCCCCAGAACTGATCGTCGAGCGGCATCACCACCGTCGCTCCGGCGTCGAGCGCGCGCTGGAACTTCTCGTCCACGTCGGTGACGGTCAGATGGATGGTCACCGGGGAGCCCCCGAGGGCGGGCGGCGTCATCGACTTGCCGTCCGACGCCTCCGGAAAGTCGTCGTTGAGCATGATCATGGCGCCGTTGATCTGCAGCGCGGCATGGATCAGTTTCCCGTCGGGCCGGGGCACCCGGCCGATCTCGGTGGCGCCGAACGCCTTGACGTAGAAGTCGATCGCCGCGGGCGCGTCGTCGACCACCAGGTGCGGGGACACTGCGGGTTGGATCTCGATCGCCATAGAAGCCTCCTGTGGTGTGAAGCGGCCGGTCGGGCCGCCACCGATGTAGACACTGCGGCCGGGGAAAACTCATCGGCCGCCTCGAATGCAACCATCGGGTACCGACAGAAAACACCGGCGGTGGAGTACGGTTCGGGCTGACACAGGGAGGCCGACGATGACCACCACGACAGTGCCGCGGTCCAGCGCCGCCCAGACCCGGCGGGCGATCTGGAACACGATCCGAGGGTCGTCGGGCAACTTGGTGGAGTGGTACGACGTCTACGTCTACACCGTGTTCGCAACGTACTTCGAGGGCCAGTTCTTCGACGAGTCCGAGAAGAACTCGACGGTGTACGTGTACGCGATATTCGCGATCACCTTCGTGATGCGCCCCGTCGGGTCCTGGTTCTTCGGCCGGTACGCCGACCGGCATGGCCGACGCGCGGCGCTGACGGTGAGTGTGTCGCTGATGGCGTTGTGCTCCTTGATGATTGCGCTGGTGCCGTCGCAAGCGCTGATCGGGATGGCGGCGCCGATCATCCTCGTCGTCGCCCGGCTGGTGCAGGGCTTCGCGACCGGCGGTGAGTACGGCACGTCGGCGACGTATATGTCGGAGGCTGCGACCAGAGAGCGGCGCGGGTTCTTCTCGTCGTTCCAGTACGTGACGCTGATCGGTGGGCACGTGCTGGCGCAGTTCACCCTGCTGATCCTGCAGTCGTTCCTCAAAGATGACCAGATGCGCGAATTCGGTTGGCGCATCGCGTTCGCCATCGGTGGCGTCGCGGCGGTGGTGGTGTTCTGGTTGCGGCGCACCATGGACGAGTCGCTCTCCGAGGACGTCATCGAGGCGGCCAAGGCCGGGCAGGACAGCAGCGCCGGGTCCATGCGGACACTGTTGACGCAGTACCGGCGGCCGTTGCTGCTGTGCTTCCTCATCACGCTCGGTGGCACGGTGGCGTTCTACACCTACAGCGTCAACGCGCCGGCGATCGTAAAGACCGCGTACAAGGGCGAGGGCATGACGGCGACCTGGGTGAATCTGACCGGGCTGATCTTCTTGATGGTGCTTCAGCCGATTGGCGGGATCATCAGCGACCGGATCGGGCGCAAGCCGATGTTGGTGTTTTTCGGTGTCGGCGGCGTGTTCTACACCTATGTCCTCATCACGTTCCTGCCCCAAACACGTTCGCCGCTGGCATCTTTCGCGCTGGTCGCGGTCGGTTACGTGATCCTGACTGGGTACACGTCGATCAACGCGCTGGTGAAGTCCGAACTGTTCCCGGCGCAGGTGCGGGCGCTCGGGGTGGGCGTCGGGTACGCGCTGGCGAACTCGATCTTCGGCGGGACGGCGCCGCTGATCTACCAGGCCGCCAAGGAGCAGGGCCACGTACCGCTGTTCATCGCGTACGTCACGGTCTGCATCGCGGTGTCGCTGGTGGTGTACGTGTTCTTCCTGCGCAACAAGGCCGAGACGTATCTGGACCGCGAGCGGGGCTCGGCGTTCAGCGCCTGACTAGACGGGCGTTCAGCGCCTGACTAGACGGGTTGGTGCGCGATCTCGTCCCAGCCCTGCACCGCGTCCGGCGGACGGGGTGACGGACCGACGTAGATCGCCGAGGGACGGACCAGCTTGCCGAGCTGCTTCTGCTCCAGGATGTGCGCGCACCACCCGGCGGTGCGCCCGCAGGTGAACATCGCGGGCATCATCTTGGCGGGCACCTGGGCGAAGTCCAGGATCACCGCGGCCCAGAACTCCACGTTGGTCTCGATCGCCCGGTCCGGACGCCGCTCGCGCAACTCGGCCAGCGCCGCCTGCTCGAGTGCGATGGCCACCTCGTACCGCGGTGCCTGCAGCCGCTTGGCGGTGGCCCGCAGCACCCGTGCCCGCGGGTCCTCGGCACGGTAGACCCGGTGGCCGAAGCCCATCAGCTTCTCGTTGCGGTCCAGGACACCCTTGACCACCGCGCGGGCGTCCCCGGTGCGTTCGACGTCCTCGATCATCGGCAGCACCCGGGCGGGAGCGCCGCCGTGCAGCGGGCCGCTCATTGCGCCGATCGCTCCCGACATCGCGGCCGCGACATCCGCCCCGGTCGAGGCGATCACGCGCGCGGTGAACGTGGAGGCGTTCATCCCGTGCTCGGCCGCCGACACCCAGTAGGCGTCGATGGCCTCGACGTGCCGCGGATCCGGCTCGCCCTGCCAGCGGGTCATGAAACGTTCTGTGACAGTGGTGCATTCGTCGATCACGCGCTGAGGCACCGCTGGCCGGTAGATGCCACGGGCAGACTGGGCGACATACGACAGCGCCATCACCGACGCCCTCGCGAGGTGATCGCGGGCCGTTTCGCCATCGATGTCCAGCAGCGGTGCATAGCCCCAGATCGGCGCGAGCATCGCCAGGCCGGCCTGAACGTCGACCCGGACGTCGCCGGTGTGGATGGGTAGCGGGAACGGCTCGGCCGGGCGCAGGCCGTTGCCGAACCTGCCGTCGACGAGCAACGCCCACACGTCGCCGAACGTCACGCGATTGCCGACCAGGTCCTCGATGTCCACACCGCGATAGCGCAGTGCGCCGCCGTCCCGATCAGGTTCGGCGATCTCGGTGGTGAAGGCCACCACCCCTTCGAGGCCTGGCACGAAGTCGTCGGGTACCACCGTCATGGGTGGATTCTCCCACTCGGCGATCGGGTCCTCGCTGCCGGTCGGTAACCGGCAGCCGAATGTTTGCGGCGTACCGTTGGGCCGTGGAGACGCCCAGGGACGATCGCCTCGCGGCGATGCGCGTTGAGTACGGCTCGGTCGAGAAGGACGGCAGCAGCGACCTCGATGTCGACTGGCTCGCCGACGGCTGGCTTGCCCTGCTGCACAGGTGGATCGCCGACGCCGAGGCGGCCGGGATCGCCGAGCCCAATGCCATGGTGCTGGCCACCATCGGCACGGGATCAGACGCGGGAAGACCCGTCAGTCGCACGGTGTTGTGCAAGAGCGTGGACGAGACCGGGATCACCTTCTACACCAACTACGACTCGGCCAAGGGCGATGAGCTCGCGGCGACTCCGAATGCCGCCGTGACGTTCCCCTGGTACGCGCTGGGCCGACAGGTGCACATCCGCGGCGCGGTGACCAAGGTCAGCGCGCAGGAGACCGAAGAGTATTGGTCCAAACGCCCGCGCGGATCCCAGCTGGGGGCGTGGGCGTCGGCGCAGTCGCGCCCGATCGGCTCCCGCGCCGATCTGCTCGCCCAGCTCGCTGAGGTCACCGAGCGCTTCGCCGCCGACGAGCGGGTGCCGGTGCCGCCGCACTGGGGTGGCTACCGGATCGCCCCCGAGGTCGTCGAGTTCTGGCAGGGCCGGGAGAACCGGGTACATAACCGAATTCGTGTCACCGGCACAGGCTCCATCGAGCGTCTGCAGCCGTAGGTGGCGCGGCTCTTTGCCGACACCACCCCCTGAGAACGCCGGACTTCCGCCGGCTGTGGGTGGCCGGCGTCATCACGGTCATCGGGGCCAACCTCACGATCTTCGCCGTCCCCGTCCAGCTGTACGCACTGACCCACAACTCGGCTTACGTCGGGCTGTCCGGGGTGTTCGCGCTGGTGCCGCTGGTGGTGTTCGGTCTGCTCGGCGGGGCATGGGCCGACGCCATGGATCGTCGGGTGTTGCTGATCATCACCTCCAGCGGCTTGACGGTGTCCTCGGCGCTGCTGTGTCTGCAGGCCGCCCTCGGCCTGAACAACGTGTGGGTGGTGCTGTGCCTGCTGGCGGTGCAGCAGGTGTTCTACGCCATCGACAGCCCCACCCGGGCGGCCGCCATCCCGCGGATGCTGCCCGGCGCGCAGTTGCCCGCGGCCAACTCACTGAACTTCACCGTGTTCCAGTTCGGCGCGATCGTCGGCCCGCTGATGGCCGGGGTGATGCTGCACTGGGTCGACCTGTCCACCCTCTACCTGATCGACACGGTCACCTGTGTGGTGCCGGTTCTGGTGGCGTTGCGGCTCGCGCCGATCCCGCCCGCGGTCGGCGGCAGGGGCATGGGTTTCGACGCTTTGCGCTCGGTCGTCGAGGGCTTCCGCTTCCTGTCCGGCAACAAGGTCGTGCTGATGTCGTTCGTGGTCGACCTGATCGCGATGATCCTGGGCATGCCGCGGGCGTTGTTCCCGGAGATGGCGCATGAGAGTTTCGGCGCCCCGATCGAGGGCGGCACCACGATCGCGCTGCTGGCCGCCGCGATGTCGGTCGGTGCGGTGGCGGGCGGGGTGTTCTCCGGCTGGTTTCCCCGCATCCAACGGCAGGGCCTGGCCGTGGTGATCTCGATCGTGGTGTGGGGTGCGGCCATGGTCGGCTTCGGCGTCGCCGGCGGGCTCGCGAACGGCCACACCGGCACGATGCTGTGGATTGCGCTGGTGTTCTTGGCGATTGGTGGCGCAGCGGACATGGTGTCGGCGGCGTTTCGCTCGACGATTCTGCAGCAGGTGGCGTCCGACGACCTGCGCGGCCGGCTGCAGGGCGTGTTCACCGTGGTCGTGGCGGGCGGTCCCCGGCTGGCCGATGCCCTGCACGGCGCGGCCGCCGCGGTGGTCGGCACCACGATCGCCGCGGCCGGCGGCGGAGCGCTGGTGGTGGTCGGCGTGCTGATCGCGGCCGCGGCCGTCCCGATCTTCGTTCGCTATCGGGTGCCGTCGGCGAACCCGTAGATCGGCACGTTACGGCTACGATCGACGAGTGGCCGACGTGATCGCGCAGCCACCTCCGGGACTGCGCGAACGGAAGAAGCAACGTACGCGCGCCATGCTCGTGGATGCGGCCGTCAAGCTCTGCATCGAGCGCGGTTACCACAACACCACCGTCGAGCAGATAGCCGCCGCGGCCGAGGTGTCCCCGCGAACGTTCAGTCGGTATTTCCCCACCAAGGATGCGGTGATGATGACCGTGCTCGACGACCTCGTCGACGCCGCCATCAGCGCCCTCGCCACGATCGACTCGGACGTCCCGCCGCTGACGGCCCTGGCCCGCGCCCACACCATGGCGCTGCGCGGCGTCACGTCCGGTGCGCTGACGCCGCTGACCACACACCGCCTGGTGTTGATGGTCAACGTCATCTCATCGTCGAGTGCGTTGCGGCTGGCGGCCGCCGCGACACGGCTGCAGCCACTGGTCGTGGCGGTGGCCGCGCGCATGGACGCCGAGCTGACCGACCAGCGGGTGGCGCTGATCGTGTCGGTATGGGGTGCGATCACCGCCGCGGCGTGGGGGCAGTTGGTGATCGGGCCGGGCGACTACGACAACTGCGGGGTCATCATGGCCGACCGGCTGCATCTGGCCTCCACCGAATTCGCCGATATCGCCGCGCTGGAGGTGGGGTCGGCGCTATCCTCCAAGGTTTGACCTCGGGGGGCGCCGGGACGGCGAGGGGGAGACGCGACGTGGCCGTTGCCGGGAAACTTCCCGTTCCCGGTCTGCGTGAACTCAAGAAGCAGCGAACCAGGGCGACGCTGATCGACGCGGCCGTCCAGCTGTGTATCGACCAGGGTTACGACAACACCACCGTCGAGCAGATCGCCGCCGCCGCCGAGGTCGCCCCGCGTACTTTCAGCCGCTATTTCTCGAACAAGGAGGCGGTGCTCGCCGCCGTCCTGGACGAGGTCGCCGGCGACGTGGCCGCCGCCCTGGCCCGTCAGCCGCTCGACATCACTCATTACGACGCTCTGGCCCGCGCGCACCTCGAGACGTTCGGCACCCAGCAGTACGGTTCGTCGGCGTCGTTCGAGCGGATGCGACTGTTGCTGACGATCGTGAATTCGGCCCCGGCGCTCGGCCTCGCGCCGTTCATGTTCCGCGCCGGCGGCTTCCATCATCGGGTGATGGACGTGGCGGCGCAGCGGATGGGGGTGACAGCTGACCACCCCGCCATCCGGCTCCTGTTCGACACCTGGTCGGTGGTGATGGGAGTGGCCTGTAACGGGCTGGGGACCGCCGACGGTCCGCCGATCGAGCCAGACGTGGTGTGCCGCCGAATCGAGTCGGTGTACGGGCTTTTCGCCCGGCTCTGGGCGCCGTGGGTGACCCCGGGCCCGACCCCCGCGGGCGTATCGGCAGAATAGCGACTACCTTCACCTACATACGGACGCTTCGTGGGCGTCGACGAGCTCAGAAGGGGTTCATGTGGCCGCAACCGACGAGACCGCCTCCCTGAAGTACCCGGGCGGCGAGTTGGACCTGGACATCGTGAAAGCGACGGAGGGGTCTGACGGGTTCGCGCTGGGCTCGTTGCTGGCCAAGACCGGTTACACGACGTTCGACCAGGGTTTTGTGAACACGGCGTCGACCAAGAGCGCGATCACCTACATCGACGGTGACGCCGGCATCCTGCGCTATCGGGGCTACCCGATCGAGCAGCTCGCCGAGAAGTCCACCTTCATCGAGGTGAGCTACCTGCTGATCTACGGCGAGCTGCCGACCACCGAGCAGCTGGAGAAGTTCACCACCCAGATCCAGCGGCACACCCTGCTGCACGAGGACCTGAAGCGGTTCTTCGACGGTTTCCCCCGCGACGCGCACCCGATGCCGGTGCTGTCCAGCACGGTCAACGCGTTGAGCGCGTACTACCCCGACTCGCTGGACCCGCTGAACAAGAAGCAGGTGGAGCTCTCCACGATCCGGCTGCTGGCCAAGCTGCCGACGATCGCGGCGTACGCATACAAGAAGTCCGAGGGTCAGCCGTTCCTGTACCCGGACAACTCGCTGACGCTGGTGGAGAACTTCTTGCGGATGACGTTCGGTTTCCCGGCCGAGCCGTATGAGGTCGATCCCGAAATTGTTCGCGCCTTGGACATGCTGCTGATCCTGCACGCCGACCACGAGCAGAACTGCTCGACCTCGACGGTGCGCCTGGTCGGCTCGTCGCAGGCCAACCTGTTCACCTCGATCTCCGGCGGCATCAACGCGCTGTGGGGCCCGCTGCACGGCGGCGCCAACCAGGCGGTGCTGGAGATGCTGGAGAAGATCCGCGTCGGCCAGGACGACGTGCAGACCTTCGTCAAGAAGGTGAAGAACAAAGAAGACGGCGTGAAGCTGATGGGCTTCGGGCACCGGGTCTACAAGAACTACGACCCGCGGGCGCGCATCGTCAAGGAGCAGGCCGACAAGATCCTGGGCAAGCTCGGCGGTGACGACGAGCTGCTCGAGATCGCCAAGCAGCTCGAAGAGATCGCGTTGACCGACGACTTCTTCATCGAGCGCAAGCTGTACCCGAACGTCGACTACTACACCGGCGTCATCTATCGCGCGATGGGCTTCCCGACCCGGATGTTCACCGTGCTGTTCGCGCTGGGCCGGCTGCCTGGCTGGATCGCGCACTGGCGGGAGATGCACGACGAGGGCAGCAGCAAGATCGGCCGCCCGCGCCAGATCTACACCGGCTACACCGAGCGCGACTACGCCACCATCGACACCCGCGGCTGAATCTGAGCCCACTGTCTACTGGGCCACACCGGCTTGACCCGTCAACGGTTGTAGTTTCACAATGGTTGTGTGATTACAACTGTTGGCGAGCTGAGCGCGCGGCGCAAGACGATCATTCTGGCGTCCTGCTGCCTGAGCCTGCTGATCGTGTCGATGGACTCGACGATCGTCAACGTCGCGATCCCGGCGATCCGCACCGACCTGCACGCCACCGCGTCACAGATGCAGTGGGTCATCGACATCTACACGCTGGTGCTGGCGTCGCTGCTGATGCTCTCCGGCGCCACGGGTGACCGCTTCGGGCGCCGTCGGATCTTCCAGATCGGGCTGGCCACCTTTGCGGTGGGCTCGCTGCTGTGCAGCCTGGCTCCCGACATCGACACCCTGATCGGCGCCAGGCTGATCCAGGGCTTCGGTGGATCGATGATGAATCCCGTTGCGCTGTCCATCATTTCGCAGGTCTTCGTCGGCCGGGTGGAGCGCGCCCGCGCGCTGGGCCTGTGGGGCGCGGTGGTCGGGATCTCGATGGCGCTGGGCCCGATCGTCGGCGGTTTCCTGATTCAGGCGATCAGCTGGCGGGCGGTGTTCTGGATCAACCTGCCCATCTGCGCGGCTGCCATCGTCCTCACCGCGATCTTCGTGCCCGAGAGCAAGTCGGCCACCATGCGTGACATCGATCCGGTCGGCCAACTGCTGGCCGTGCTCGCCTTGTTCGGCATCGTCTTCGTGCTGATCGAAGGGCCGGGGATGGGGTGGACCAACCCGCGCATCATCGCGATCGCCGCCGGCGCGGCCGTGGCGCTGCTGGCCTTCTTGCGATACGAATCACGCCGCCACGACCCCTTCATCGATTTGCGGTTCTTCCGCAGCGTGCCGTTCTCGTCGGCTACGGTCATCGCCGTGTGCGCCTTCGCCGCCTGGGGGGCCTTCCTGTTCATGATGTCGCTGTACCTGCAGGGCGAGCGTGGCTACTCGGCCGCTCACACCGGTCTGATCTATCTGCCGATCGCGATCGGCGCCCTGTTCTTCTCACCGCTGTCGGGCCGGCTGGTGGGCCGTTTCGGCGCCCGCCCCTCGCTGCTGGTGTCCGGTGTCCTGATGACCGCCGCATCGGTGATGCTGACCTTTCTCACCGCCACGACACCGGTGTGGGCGCTGCTGGTGATCTTCACGGTGTACGGCATCGGGTTCGGCATGGTCAACGCGCCGATCACCAATGCCGCGGTCAGCGGGATGCCGCGCGACCGGGCCGGCGCGGCCTCGGCGGTGACCTCGACCAGCAGGCAGGTCGGCGTGAGTATCGGTGTGGCACTGTGCGGTTCGGTCGCCGGCTCGGCGCTGGCCGTTGCGGGTGCGGACTTCACCGCCGCGGCCAGGCCGCTGTGGTGGATGAACCTGGGCCTCGGCGTGGTGATCGTGGTGCTCGCGCTCGTGTCCACATCGGCCCGGGCCAAGCTGTCGGCGCAGCGGCTGGCTCCGCTGATCGAGGACCCCCGAAGTGAGCCGGCTCATGTCGCGTAATCCGTTGGCCGACCAGGTCTGGCGATCGATGTCGAGCCTGGTGCTGGACAACAAAGACGGCTGGCGCCGCGCCGCCGTGGAGCGAACCGGTCTGTCATTCAGCAGGATTCGGATCCTGCGCCGACTCGCGTCGCAGCCGATGACGGTCAAGCAGGTCGCGGAGGCGGCCACCATCGACGCGCCGGCCGCGACGGTGGCGGTCAACGATCTGGAGGCGCGCGGACTGGTGGTCCGTCAGACTCATCCGGAGAATCGGCGCTGCAAGCTGGTCTCGCTGACCGACGCGGGACGCGATGTCATCGCCGTCCTCGACGACACCGACGACCCGGCGCCGGAGGTCTTGGCGTCGCTCGACGAACAGGACCTTCAGGCGTTGCGGACGATCCTGGCCCGGGTGATCAGCTGAGGTAGCCCTCGACTTCGTCGGCGGGCCGCACGCTGGCCGCGCTCGGGTCGCCGCCGGTCTCGCGCAGTGCGCGACGCTGGCGAAGCAGGTCCCAGCACTGGTCGAGTTCGGTTTCGATGGCCCGCAGCCGGGTGTGCTCCTCCGACGGGTCGATCTGTCCGTGAACTACCCGCTCACGCAACTCGCGCTCTTGGGCGACCAGGTCGTGGATGCGGGAAAGGGTTTCGTTGTCTTCAGCCACTGCTCCAGTGTGCCCGACGAAGCGGAGTCAGAACGACGAAGTGAGGGCGCCGGCGAACTCGGTGCAGAACCAATCGACATCGGTGCTCGAGAAGACCATCGGCGGACGGATCTTCAGCACGTTTCCGTCGCGCCCGCACACCGAGATCAGCACCCGGCGCTCGCGCATGGCATTGACCAATGCCCGGGCGCCGGCCCGGTCGGGTGCACCCGTCTCGTCGATCATCTCGACGCCGACGTACAGGCCGGTGCCGCGGACGTCGCCGATCCGGGGATGGTCAGCGCCGAGGCGCATCAGCTCGGTGCGCAGTTGCCCGCCGACTTCGGCGGCGTTGCGCATCAGCTTCTCGTCCTCGATGACGTCCAGTACGGCCGCCGCCGCGGCCACCGTCACGGGATTGCCGCCGAAGGTGTTGAAGTACGGAACCTCGCGGGCGAAGGCGTCGAGGACCTCCGCGCGGGCCGCCATCGCCGCGATGGGCATGCCGTTGCCCATCGGCTTGCCCATCGTGACCAGATCCGGCACGACGCCGTGGCGCATGAAGCCCCACATCGCGTCGCCGGTGCGGCCGAAGCCGGGTTGCACCTCGTCGGCGATGAACACCCCGCCCGCACGACGCACCGCCGCGACCGCGGGCGCCAGCACCGAGGGGTCCGGGTAGATACCGTCGGAGGAGAAGATCGTGTCGACGATGAGAGCGGAGAATCCCGCACCGCTGGCGACCAGCTTGTCGATGGCGGTGACGACGTCGGCGGTGAACCGGTCGGCGAGTTCGTCCGCAGGCACCCGGTAGCTGTCCGGGGGCGGGACCGTGCGGACGTGCTCTCCGAGCACGGTGGCCCCGCCGATGGACGGCGAGATCGCGGTGACCGCCGCGGTGTTGCCGTGATAGGCATCGGTTGTCACGATGACACCCTTTGCCCCGGTGTACATTTCGGCCACCCGCAGGGCCAGGTCGTTGACCTCGGAGCCGGTGCAGGCGTACATCACCTGGTCGATCTCGTGGGGCCCCTCGGACCGCAGAGTGTCCAGCAGGCGCCGGCTGTAGTCGACGATGCCGCCGTGCAGATACCGGGTGTGGGTGTTGAGGGTGGACAGCTGTCGGGTGACCGCCTCCACCACGTGTGGGTGGCAGTGGCCGACACTGGCGACGTTGTTGTAGGCGTCCAGGTAGCAGGCGCCGTCGGCGTCGTAGAGCCGGGTGCCCTCGCCGCGGACCAGGTGCACCGGCCGTTCGTAGAACAGCCGGTAGGCCGGGCCCAGGATGCGGTCACGGGCCGCGATCAACGATTCGGTGGCGGGATCGACCGGGTGATCCGCCGAGTAGCTGTTGGAATCCATGATGTTGGAAAAGCTCATATCGCTACGTCCTCGTTGTCGCGGCCCGTGACTGCACTCACTGGCGCTCGTGCGCCTCTTCGAGCACCGTCCGGCCGAGCTCCGAATAGCGCTGCGGGGACGTGTATTTCAGCACCACCGCCAGCACGACGCCACCGATGCCGACGACACCCACCACGTACGGGATGATCTCGAAGACCCAGTCGCTGGACGCGGTGCCGGCCGCGAACGACGCGTTCTTGGCCAGCAGGTAGATCACGTAGAGCATGCCCAGACCGCCGAGCAGGGGAGCCAGGAACGTCCGGAACCAGTTGGCGGTCTCCGGGTGGTTCTTGCCGACGTGGAAGTAGGCGATCACCGAGAAGGCGGCCAGCGCCTGGACGATCATGATCGCGGTGGTGCCGAGCAGAGCCATCAACCCGTACAGACCGGTGTAGGGATCACGGCCGGTGAGCGCGAAGAACAGCACCACGACGGTCGCGAAGATGGTCTGGACCAGCCCGGCGATGTGCGGCGAACCGTGCGTCGGGTGGGTGGCACCCAGCGTCTTGCGCATGCCTGGGATGACGTTCTCGCGGCCGATTGCGTAGATGTAGCGAGCAGCGCAGTTGTGGAATGCCATGCCGCAGGCGAATGAACCGGTCATCAACAGGATCTTGAACAGGTCGACGGCCCAGGTGCCCAGGTGCGCACCGACCGGACCGAAGAAGATGTCACCGGCGGTCGCCGAATCCTGCGCCAGCGCAATGGCGTTCTGCGGACCGGTGCCCACGATCGCCAGCCAGGAGATGATGACGTAGAACACGCCGATCCCGACCACCGAGCTGATCACCGCGATCGGGATGATCTTCTTCGGGTTCTTGGACTCCTCGCCGTACATCGCACTGGACTCGAAGCCGACCCAGGACCAGAACGCGAAGAACAGGCCGATGCCTGCCGAGCCTGCCACCGTCAGCATGCTGCCGTCGGCTCCGGCCACCGAGCCGGACAGGTTCTGGAAAGCGTTGAGCGGGTTGAGCGATCCCCACGACCAGCCCTGCGGGCCGCCACCGGTGAACAGCACCGAGAACGCCATCAACGACAGCATGATGATCTCGGTGATCAGAAAGACCCCGAGCACCCTGGCGGCGACGTTGATGTCGAAGTAGGTCAGGACCAGGTTGACCACCAGCATGCCGATGGCGAACACGATCCACGAGATGTTCACGTGGAACAGTGAATTGAAGGTGTCGTTGCCGAAGAAGGCGAAGATACCGATCAGCGACGCTTCGAACACCATGTAGGCCATGGCGGTCAGGAAGCCTGCGCCCAACCCGACGATCCGGCCCAGCCCGTGCGAGATGTACCCGTAGAAGGCGCCGGTTGCGGTGATGTGCTTGCTCATTGCGGCATAACCGATCGCGAACAACGTCAGCACGATCGTGGCGACGAAGTAGCCGGCCGGGGCATAGGCGCCGTTACCGAATCCGACCGCGATCGGCACGTTGCCCACCATGGCGGTGATCGGCGCGGCGGTCGCGACGGCCATGAACAGGACGCCGATCAGACCGACCGCATTGGGCTTGAGCCGTTGGACGGTTTCGGATTTGGTATCGCTTCCGGCCGGGGCCGGCGGATCGATGGTGTCGCTCATTGTGTGGATTCCCATCTCGACTGTGACTGGGGTCGTGCCATTTATTTGGTCTGGTATTCCCCGGTTGCAACTGAGGCCGGGGGGCAATGACGATGTCGGCACGGCTTTGTGGTGCGACGACGACATTGTTACCCCCGCCAGATGCCCTGGTCAACAGGAACTTACGGGCGATACGCAAGTCATGTTTCCTGTGTGTTTCCCAAAACGCTGCTACGAAACAAGGACGTTAAATATGCGGATTTGGTCTGCTCGCCGCCCCGTTATGGTCCACACTGGTGCCCATGCCGGGACTGCCGCCGACTCATGAGTTCTTCGCGCGTGCAGCACTGCCCGCTTACGGTCGTGCAGAGACCGCGCCATTGCGGCTGCTCAGCCTGTCCGAGAACGCCACGTACCTGGTCGAGGACGACGACCCGATCGTCCTGCGGGTGCACCGGCCGGGCTACCACTCGCTGGAGGCGATCCGCTCCGAGCTGGCCTGGATGAAGGCTCTCCGCAGAGAGACGTCGGTGCTGACGCCGGAGCTGATCGCCGCCCGCGACGGAACCGACGTCGTGACCGCCGAGGTCGACGGCGATGTCCTGCACGTCGACGCCGTGACATTCGTCGCGGGCTGCACCGCAGAGGACGATCCCGAGGTCGTCGGCTTCGACCAACTCGGCAGGCTCACCGCAGTGATGCACGAGCACGCCAGGAACTGGACGTTTCCACACGCGTTCACCCGGTTCCGCTGGGACCTCGACACCATCCTCGGTCCGGACGCCCGGTGGGGCAATTGGCGGCTGGCGCCCGGCCTCACCGACGATGACCGGGCCGTGATCCAGCGCGCCGCCGATGACATCGCCGCCAAGCTCACCGATTTCGGTTCGGCGCCCGACCGATTCGGATTGGTACACGCCGATCTGCGGTTGGCCAACCTGATGGTGAACCCGACCGACGCGGGCGCTGGCATCACCGTGATCGACTTCGACGACTGCGGGTGGTCGTGGTACCTGGCCGATCTGGGCGCCGCGGTGTCGTTCATCGAGGACACCCCGGCCGGCGAGCGCATCATCGCGGAGTGGCTCACGGGCTACTTCGAAGCCGGGACGCTGCCCGCCGACCACTTGGCGCTCGTCCCGACGTTCGTGATGCTGCGCCGGATCAACCTGACAGCCTGGATCGCCTCGCACGCCGACGCCGATGCGGCGGCAGAGCTCGGCGAAGACTTCGCCCCCAACACCGCCCGGCTGGCGCAACGGTATCTGGAGGACCGCACCTGGTTGCAGGATGCGATCTTCGGATCCCGGGTGTGAAACATCCACAAATGCAAGGAGATACGCGTGTTTGATCTGCAGTCGACGTCCGTGGTGGTCACCGGTGGCAGCAAGGGCATCGGGCGCGGCATCGCCTCGGTGTTCGCCACTGCGGGCGCCGATGTCGCGATCGCCGCGCGTTCGACCACCGAATTGGACTCGGTGGTCGCGGAGCTGGATGCGCTGGGCAGCGGAAAGGTGTTGGGAATCAAGACCGATGTCACCGATCCGGTGGCGTGCGCCGAACTGGCCGGTTCGGTCATCGACGCGTTCGGCGGCATCGACGTCGTCTGCGCCAACGCCGGCATCTTCCCCGAGGCGCCGTTGGCCACGATGACGCCGGCCCAACTGGCCGAGGTCCTCGACGTCAACGTCAAGGGCAATGTGTTCACCGTGCAGGCCTGCCTGGACGCCCTGATCGCCTCCGGGCGCGGTCGGGTGATTCTCACGTCGTCGATCACCGGTCCGATCACCGGCTTTCCGGGATGGTCGCATTACGGGGCGTCGAAGGCCGCTCAGCTCGGCTTCATGCGCACCGCCGCAATCGAATTGGCACCACACGGGATCACCGTCAATGCCGTGCTTCCGGGCAACATCTTCACCGAGGGCCTGGCGGACATGGGCGAGGACTACATCGCCGGGATGACCAAGGCGATCCCGGCGGGAGCCTTGGGCAAGCCGGAGGACATCGGCCATCTGGCCGCCTTCCTGGCCACCGTGGAGGCCGGTTACATCACAGGTCAGGCGATCGCCGTGGACGGCGGTCAGGTTCTGCCCGAATCGCCGGATGCCCTGAACAGCTAGTCCGATGGAGGAGTCGGAGGGGGCCCGATCGCGGAGGATGTGCGACGGCGCATCCTGTCGATGCTCGCCCAGGGCACCCTTCGGCCAGGCTCCCGGCTGGGCACCGAGCGCGAGATGGCCGATCGCTTCGAGGTGTCTCGGTCCACGCTCCGCAGCGCGCTGCTGCCGTTGAGCCGTGCCGGGGTGCTGGAGCGGCGGACCGGGCGCAACGGGGGGACGTTCGTGCGCGCCGACGTCGTGGAGCGCAACGCCGCCGAGCTGGCGGGCCTCCCCGCGCGGTTGCGCAGCGGCGGGCACACCAGCGCCACCCGGGTGCTGGCCACCGACCGCAGGGCGCCCACACCCGCCGAGGCTGCCGCGCTGGAAATCGACTCCGGCGAAGACGTTTTCGCGATCCGGCGGTTGCGCTTCGCCGACGGGGTGCCGCTGTCGGTGGACTTCTCGTGCTTCGTCGCCGAGCACGCCATCGATCTGCTGGAGCAGCCACTCGGCGGCTCGCTGTACGAGTTGTTCGCGGTTCGCTACGGGCTGGTGCCCGCGACGTCCAGCGAGACCATCGAGGTCGTCAGCGCCAGCCCACGCGAAGCCGACTGGCTCGGCATCGCGCACCGGCGGCCGCTGGTGGCGATCACCCGGATCACTCACGACGCCGCCGACCGGCCGTTCGAGTACGCCTACGATCTGTTCCGCGCCGACCGGGTGCGGTTGACGGCCACGACGTCGACGGTCACCGCGCGGGAACGTCGCGGTACGGATGGGCGGGTAGAACGCTCGGTCAGCAGCGCCTGAGCGACTACTGTGTGAGCCGTGACGAGCAAACCCGAGATCGAATTCCCCGACGGCCCGGCGCCCACCGAACTGGTCATCAAGGATCTGGTGGTCGGCGACGGCGATGAAGCCAAGCCCGGCGCCGTCGTCGATGTGCACTACGTCGGGGTCGAGTACGACACCGGCGCCGAGTTCGACAGTTCGTGGAACCGCGGGGAGTCCATCTCCTTCCCGTTGCGCGGGCTGATCCAGGGCTGGCAGGACGGCATCCCCGGCATGAAGGTGGGCGGCCGCCGTCAGCTGACGATCCCGCCCGAGCAGGCCTACGGCCCGGCCGGCGGTGGACACCAATTGTCCGGCAAGACGCTCATTTTCATCATCGACCTGCTGGCCACCCGCTAGCCGCATAACCGGCGTCATCGGTGTCGCCGGCGCGGGCTCGAAGGGCGGGCAGCGTCGACGGGTCGCGCAGCAGGCCACGCACCAGCATGGCGGCCAGTTCCTCGGCGATGTGCTCGCGCGAGTAGTTCGGGTGCCGGAACGGGCTGGTGCCGCCGGGTGCGTGCGCCGCGGAGTTGCGGTAGCGGCGCTGAACGCCTTCTTCGGCGGCGCAGATGTTCAGTGCGGCGAATTCGGGGTCGCAGTCGATGAATTCGCCGCAGGTGATGCCCTCGCTGATGAGGGTGGCCATCTGCCGGTGCAGCTCCGCGGTGTCGACCCAGAACTCGGCGAACACCTCGGGCTGCGCTTCGGCGAGCACCTCGACCTCGCAGATGTCGACTGCTGCCGAACACAGCTCGCCGATGTCCAATCGCAGCAGGCGCAACATCCGCACCGCGGGTGAGCCCGTCGCGGCCACCATCTGCCGGGCGAAGTCCAGCGACACCCGGTTGAGGGCGAGCAGGCCCAGCAGGATGTCCTCCTTCTGCCGGAACCAGTAGTACAGCGACGACTGCCCGAGTCCGCAGGAGCGGGCGATCTCGGTCATCGTGGTGTTGAGATACCCGCGCTCGGCGAACAGCCGGGCGGCGACGACGAGAATGTCGCCGCGGCGGTCGAATTCGCTTCTCACGACATCAACATCCCCCCGTTGACCTGTATGCACTCGCCGGTGAACGACCGCGTGCCGGCCAGGAAGCGCACCACGTCGGCCACCTCGCCGGGGTGGATCAGCCGTCCGATCGGCATGTCGGCGCTGTACTCGCGGTGCATCTGCGGCAGGCTGACCCCGCGAAACTCGGCGTCGCGGTGGAGTTGTTCGGTGTCGGTGGGGCCCGGGGCGACCGCGTTGACCCGCACGTCCGGGGCCAGTTCGCGGGCCAGTGAACGGGTCATCCCGAGCAGACCGGCTTTACTTGCCGCGTAGGCGCTGAACCCCGGCTCGCCACGCAGCCCGGAGATGCTGCACATGTTCACGACCTGCCCGCCCGCCTCCCGCAGCGCCGGCGCCGCGGCCTGGGTCAGCCACAGTGGCGACGACAGGTTCACGTCGATGTCGCGCCACCACAGCTCCATCGTGGCGGGGGTCGGTTCGACGACCGTCATCGTGGCGGCGTTGTTCACCAGCAGGTCGAGCCGGCCGAAGTCGGCGACGACGGTCTCCACGAGTGCGTGGCATGCGGCCCGGCCACGCAGGTCGGTGGGGATTGTCGTTGCGGCGCCGGGGATTTCGCCCGCATTGGGCAGGTCCGTCGCGACGACGGTCCAGCCCGCGCCGGCCAGAGCCGCCACGATCGCACGGCCGATTCCGCCCGCGGCACCGGTCACCAGTGCGATCTGCGAGCTCACTGGATCACCACGCCGCCGTTGGGCGAGATCACCTGTCCGGTCAGCCAGGTCCACTCGGCGACGTCGACGATCGCGCGGGCCAACTCGTCGGGGGTGCCGAACCTGTTGAGCGCGATACTGTTCCGGTAGTCCTCGCCGCGCCATCGCTCGGTGAGCATCGCGGTGTCGGTGGGTCCTGGGCACACGATGTTGACGCGCACCTGGTCCGGGCCGTACTCGCGTGCGATCGAGCGAACCAACCCGATCATGGCCGACTTCGCCGTCACGTAGGGCACATGGTTCTCGTCGCCGAGCAGGGCCAGCTCGGAGGAGATCCCGACTATGGAGCCGCGTCGCCGCGCCCGCATCCGTGGTCCGACCGTCGCGATCACATTGGCGCAGCCGCCGAGCATCACCTCGAGGCTGCGGCGCCATAGGTCCTCGGTCACCTCAGCCAGCGGGACGTCGACGTCGAAACCCGCGCAGGCCACCGCAACGTCGATCGGGCCGAGATCGGACTCGACGGCGCGGACGAGTGCGTCGACGGCCCCGATGTCGGCGACGTCGGCCTCGTAGGCGATGCCGCCGATATCGGCGGCGACCTGTTCGGCCTCGGCCGTGGCACCGAGGTGGTCGATGGCAACCCGGTAACCGCGGGCGGCGAGCAGATACGCCGTGGCCCGGCCCATCCCGGTGGCGCCGCCGGTGACCAGGGCTGTGCCTGCCATGTCAGCTGTCCCGGTCGGCGGTCAGCAGCATCGCGTCGCGCTCGATCGGCTCGAACTCGGCGTCGAGGATGGACACGATGTGGTCGACGATCCGCTCGGCCAGCAACTCGCCCTTGGCGGCAGTGGCCTGGGTCGCCGACGCGAGGACCCCGGTGGCGGTCGACATCGACGGGTCGATCGGCAGGACGTCCCATGGCACGTTTCGGGCCGGTGCGTCGTCGACGATGCGATCCATTCGCACGGTGGCGGGCCGGAGGTATTCGAACAGTGACGTCTCGATCACCGCGGCGTGTTCGAGCGCGAGACCGGGAAAGCCGTCGGGGAACAGCACACCCAGGTCGGCCGCCCCGAACTCGGGCATCGCATTCTCGACAACGACGATCTTCACGCCGGGGGAGCGCCCCGACACCAGGTAGGCCGGTTCGTAGACGAAGTTCGTGTTCTCGAAATGCCAGTTGTACAACATGATTCGGCGGAATCCGGTGCGGATCAACTCGTCGAGCAGGTCCTCGATCATCGCGATGAAGGTGGTGGCGCGCAACGACAGGGTGCCGGGGAACTGCTGTCCGCCGCCGCTGGCCGGGCGTGACCGGTATCCGAGCCGCAGTGCCGGCCCCACCACGAACGGGCGTTTGGCCGCCGCCAGTCGCAGCAGCGTCTGCGGGATCACCCAGTCCGCGCTCACCGGCAGGTGCGGCCCGTGCTGTTCGGTCGAACCCACCGCGATGACGACCGGCGCATCGGCGGCAGCGGCGGCCGCGATCTCGGGCCAGGTCATCCACTCGTATTCGGTGGTGCCCGCGCCGACGACGGGTCGCATGAGGTCGTCGATCATCGCTCACCTTTATTCATTCGGAGACCAACAATTGATAACACGACAGCGCGGTATCGGCGCTTTCGATACATTATCGAAACAGCTGCTTCTCGCACCCGAAACACCGTCAGCCCCGCACGTATCCGACACCCGGATCGACGATGTTGTGCAGCTCCTCGCCGCGCAGCCAGCGTCCGAGGTTGTCGACGAACACGCCCATCATGTCGATCTCGAACCCCACGTAATCGCCGGACATGTGCGGTGACACCAGGACGCCCGGCATCGACCACAGCGGCGAGTCCGCGGGCAGCGGCTCGACCTCGAACACGTCGAGCGCGGCGCCGGCAATGGCGCCGGTCCGCAGCGCCTCGACGAGTTCGCCCTCGACCACGGTGGGTCCCCGCCCGACGTTGACCACGAAGCCGGCCGGCCCCAGCGCGGCCAGCACCTCCGCGTCGATCAGCCCGGTGGTGGCCGCGGTCAGCGGCACCGCGGCGACCAGGATGTCGACGTCGGCCGCCACCGCGCTCAGGTCGCCGGATCCTCGGATCGCGCCGAAGCGCGGGTCCTCACCCGGCGTGCGGCCGACCAGCGTCACCTGGACATCGAGCCTGCTCAGACGGTCGGCGATGGCTCGCCCGATCGAACCGGTGCCGATGACGGCGGCTCGCTTACCGGCCAGCCCGCCGGTGGTGCGGTAGCGCCAAGTGTGCTCGCGCTGCAGTGCGAGCGTGTGCGGAAGGCCTTTGACGAAGCTGAGCACGGCGGCCAGCACCCACTCGGCGATCGAGGTGTCGAAGACGCCGCGCGAGCTGGTCAGCGTGACCTGGTGCTGGGCGAGCTCAGGGCAGATCAGCCGGTTGACGCCCACCGACGCGGCGTGCACCCAGCGCAGCCGGTCGGCGCTGCGCAACACCGGCGCCAGATCGGCGAAGCGGTGGTCCCACACATACAGCACGTCGGCCCCGGCGAGCAGGTCTGTGCTCGGTGTTCCGTGTACTTCGACGACCTCGACGTCGGGCGGGATCAGCGCAAGCGGCGGGGGTGGCAGCTCGGGGTCGGGTTCGGCGATGACCAGGACCCGGGGGCGACTCGACAAACTCTGCTCCGTTCGGCTCACCGCGACGCCGGCGAACAATTTCGATATCGTATTTGGACGCCGTTGAATAGGACCATCGTGACTGACCCGAGCACTTTTCTCGACCCGTACGCCGGCGAACCGGTGATCACCGATCCAGCCGAACTGCGGGAGCACCGCAAGCGGCGTCTGGCGCTGGCATACCGGGTGTTCGGCGCCATGGGCTGGGGTTCGCTGGGCGACGGGCACATCTCGGCGCGCGATCCGGAGCAGCCCGAGTCCTTCTGGCTCGGGCGCTACGGGGTGCCGTTTCGATTCATGACCCCCGACGATCTGGTGTTGGTGCATGCCGACGGGACGGTCGACGGCGGCCAGATCAATGTGGCCGCCTACTACATCCACGCCCCGCTGCACGAGGCCCGCCCCGACGTCGTTGCCGCCGCGCATTGCCATACCCCTTACGGCACACCGTTTTCGGCGATGGTCAGCCTGCTGGCGCCGATATCGCAGGAGGCCTGCGCCTTCTTCGGCGATCAGGAGATCTTCGACGACGAGGAGGTCAACATCTCCTCGACCGACGGCGGCAAGCGCATCGCGGCCACCCTCGGGGGAGCCAGGGCCGCGATCCTGCGCAACCACGGCCTGCTGACCGTCGGCGGCAGCGTCGACGCGGCGGTCGGGTACTTCCTGATGATGGAGCGTAGCGCGGAGGTCCAGGTGAAGGCGCGCGACGCCAAGCCGATCGGCGCCGAGGCCGCCCGGCGGGTGCACGACATGTTCGACGAGGTCGCCGCCTGGCAGGTATTCCAGTGGGCGCAGAGGACTTACGTTCCCGACTCGGTCTGAGGCTCAGCTGTTGGCGACGATCAGACTCAGCAGATCGAAGACCACCGTCGCGGCGGCGATCGACGTGATCTCGGCGTGGTCGTAGGCGGGCGCGACTTCCACGACATCCGCCCCGACGACGTTGATCCCGTTGAGGCGGCGCAGCATTCGCAGGAGTTCCCTGGACGTCAGCCCGCCGGATTCGGGAGTGCCGGTGCCGGGCGCGAAGGCGGGATCGAGGACATCGATGTCGATCGAGAGGTACACCGGCAGGTCGTCGACGCGCCGGGCGACGACGTCGACGGCGGCCTCGACGCCCATCACGTCGAGGTCGCCGGCCCGGATGATCCGGAATCCCATCCGGGCGTCGTCCTCGAGGTCCATCCGGTCATAGATCGGGCCGCGGATGCCGACGTGGATCGAGTGGTCCTCGATGAGCAGGCCCTCCTCGAACGCACGGCGGAACGGGGTGCCGTGGGTAACCGGTGCCTTGAAGTAGGTGTCCCAGGTGTCGAGGTGGGCGTCGAAATGCACGAGTGCCAGTGGCCCGTGGACGGCATGCAGCGCACGAAGATTCGGCAATGCGACGGTGTGGTCACCGCCGATCGCGACGAACCTGCGCTCCCGCTGGCCGATGATGTCGCGAATACCGTTCTCGATCTGCGTGCAGGCTTCCGCGATGTCGAACGGCGTGATGGTCACGTCTCCGGCGTCGACGATCTGCACCTCTTCCAGCGGGGCGACACCGAATTCGACGTGATAGCCGGGACGCAAGGTGCGCGCGGCCTGGCGCACCGCCATCGGGCCGAACCGCGCACCCGGCCGGTAGGAGGTGCCGCCGTCGAACGGCAGACCCACCACCGCGATGTCGTAGTCGGCCACCTCGTGGATGTCGGCAATCCGCGCGAAGGTGCCCTTGCCCGCATAGCGGGGGACCTGCGTCGACGGCGTGGCGCCGACGGGTGTCTCGGACATCAGTGGTGGTGATGTGGTCGGGCCCCGCCGTCACCGCGGCGGCGCGCTTCTTCGCCCTCGGTGATCAGCCGGAGCTGTTCGTCCGCCTCGCGTCCGGCGAGCAACGGTTGCATCGGATCCCAGGTGGTGCCGCTCGCCCTGTCCTTGCGGCGACGGGCGATCGCGGAGATGACCTCCAGGACAACACGATTGCCGAGCAATGCGGTGATGTCGGCGTGGTCGTAGGGTGGTGCCACCTCGACCACGTCCACCCCGACGACGGGCAACTCGTAGCAGATACGCCGCACGGCGTCGAGCAGCTCGCGGGCCGAGAAGCCGCCCGGCTCGGGTGTCCCCGTTCCGGGGGCGTGGCCGGGATCGCACACGTCGATGTCGACGGAGATGAACACACCCTCGCAGTCGGTGGTGGCGATCTCGAACGCCTCCGTCAGGCAGGGCTCCAGGCCCCGGGCGACGATCTCGGTCATCTCATAGGATCGCAGGCCGTTCGCTGCCATCCACTGCAGTACGGGCTCGTCCGGCCAGTACCCGCGCAATCCCAGCTGCAGGAACCGATCTCCCCGCAGCGCGCCGGATTCGATGAGCCTGCGCATCGGGGTGCCGTGGCCGACGAGAGACCCGTTGAGAATGTCGCCGGTGTCGGCGTGGGCGTCGAAATGGATCATCGAGACGTTGCCGAACCCGTAGTGGCGCGCGACCCCGGTGTGGTCGGGCCAGGCGATGGTGTGGTCACCGCCCAGGACGATCGGGATGGCGCCTGCGGCGGTGATCTTGTAGACGTCCTCCTCGATCATCTTCACGGCCTGCTCGATGTCGCCGCTGTAGAGCATCACGTCGCCGGCGTCGTAGACGCGCAGGTCTTTGAGGCCGTCGACGCGCAGCGCGAGGCTGGGGCGGGAGCCGTCCTGCGGCAGGTAACAGGCCTGACGCAACGCCGACGGCCCGAACCGGGCGCCGGAACGATAGCTGGTGCCGCCGTCCAGTGGGGCGCCGAGGATGACGATATCGGCGTCGGCATAACTGGATTCGTCGGTGAGGTCGCATCGGGGGATGCCGAGGAAGGTGATGTCCGGACCGAACAGGACGCCTGCCATATGTATTACCTTTCGTTGCTCAGGTCTTGTGCAGTGCGATCACGGCTGTGAATACGTGGCGCAGGGTCGCCCGGATCCGGCGCTTGTCCACCGGACCCAGCGGGCGGTAGAGGTTGTCGATCTCCAGACCGGCCATCACCGCCATCACGGTGCGCGAATCGAGTTCAGGTTGCCCCGAGCCGATGTCGCGGAAGAGCCTGCTGAGCGCGGGAATCATTGCCGCGTACCAGGCTTCGAACATCGGCCGCAGGCGTTCGTCGCGGCTGGCCTCGGTGACCAGTTCGTAGCGGGTGACGATCGCGCCGGGCGGCGAGCTGAACCCGTCGATGATCATGTCGGCGACCAGATCGGCGAGCTGCTCGGCCGGCATGGACGGCTCGAGCCGCTCCGCGGTGGCGACGACCCGCTCGATCTCGCGATCCGACAACTGCGCGAACGACTGCGCGATCAGATCGGACTTGTCGTCGAAGTAGTAGCTCAGCGCACCCAGCGGGATCTTGGCCTGGTTGGCCACCAGGCGCATCGAGAGCCCGGCCAGGCCGACCTGCGCCATCACTTCGATTGCGGCGTCGATGATCTCGGTTCGGCGTGCCGCACCGCGAGCGGTGGTGCCAGCCGTCATCCCTGGTGCTTGAGGGTGGAGAAGTCGGTGTCCCACATCCAGGCAGGCTGGCTCTGCCACCCCGAGTAACCCTTGCGGGCCGCCACCGTGTTGTGCAGGTCCGTCAGGTTGATCCAGCAGAGCGAGTCGCGGTAGGCCTTGGCCGCCTCGACATACAGTGCCTGGGATTTCGCCGGGTCGGGTTCGGCACTGCCTGCGTCCAGGAGCTTGTCGGCCTCCGGCACTGAGCAGCCCTGGATGTTGACCGGTGCGTTGGTGTACTGGTAGATCCTCGAGAAGGTATCGGGGTGCGCGGCATCAGGATTCCACGACTCGGCGAACAGGTCAGGGCGCTGGTCCGGGTTCTGTGGCAGTGCGAACAGCTGCGCCGACGGGAAGTCACGGACCGTCGCTTTGAAGCCCGCGGTCTGCAGGATCACCTGGGTCTGGTTGGCGAGGTCTTGCAGGCTGCTGTCGCCGGATGGGTAGCCGATGGAGACGTCACCGCCGCTTTTGCCGAGCGCGGCGAGTTTCGACGGATCATAGATGTGCGTGTCGGGTACCGCCCCGTCCGGCATCATCCCGGTCGGGTAGAACTGCGTGGACGGCGACCCCTGTGCGCCGAAAACCTGTGTGGTCAAGGCATTCTGATCGAGTGCGGCGGACAATGCCGCTCGGGCGTCTTTCGAAGCGAACACCGCCGACGCCGGATTCACCATGACCATGGTCTTGATCAGGGCATTCTGCTGCAGCACCTCGGTGTCGGGACCGGTGGCCAGGGCTTCGTAGTCGCCTTTGGACAGCCCGTGCAGGATCATGTCGAGCTCGCCGTTGCCGAGCTGGAGGCGCTGTACCGCGGAGGCGGTCACCACCGGCATCTGCACCGAGGTGATCTCCGGCGCCGGTCCCCAGTAGTTCTTGTTCGCACTCATCGTGTAGTGGCTGGCCTGCACGGCGTCGGTCAGCTCGTAGGGACCGGTCCCCGCGGTGTGTGAGGCCAGCCACGCCGAGGCGTGATCGTTGCCGGTGGCGTGCTGCGCGACGGCGGTCGGGCTGGTCATCAACGGGCCGTACGGGGATGCGAGGTAATCCAGAAAGGGCGCAACGGGTTTGGTGAGGGTGACCACGAAGGTGCGCGGATCCGGCGTCTGCATGTCCTTGACGTCGGCCAGCATGTAGGCCGGACCGGCGTTCATGTCGATCCGCCGCTGGAAGCTGGCCTTGGCGGCCGCGGAGTCGAACGGGGTGCCATCGGCGAACTTGACACCGTCACGCAGGGTGAACGTGTAGGTCAATCCGTCCGGGGTGACGTCCCACTTGGTGGCCAGCAAGGGTGCGATCTTCGTCGAGCCGGGCGCGTACTGCAGTAGCCCCTGGTAGGTCGAGGTCATGATCAGCAGGCCCTCGGGCTGATAGAACGTGTCGGGGTCCAGCGGCGGCGGGTCCGACATCAGCGGGGTGCGCACCGTCGCCGCCTCGGCGGCAGTGTTGCTGGGGCTGTTGGTCTTTCCCGAGCATGCCGTCCCGGAGAACAGCAGCGCGACGAGCGCCAGCGGTGCGATTCCCGACGTGAGTTTCATCGGGCAAGTCTCAGGTCGGCTGATTTCGACTGTGTGACATGACGGTTACTACCTTGTACGAACGTCCAAGTTTTGGACGTTCGACCTAGAAACGTGAGCGGCGACGCCCTACTGTCGGCGTTGTACAGCCGAACTACAGAGGGAGCAAGCGCAATGCCCGCTACGCCAAGCGCGTTCGACCTGAGCGGTCAGGTGGCTCTGGTCACCGGATCGAGCAGTGAGCTCGGTATCGGCTTCGCCTCGGCGCGGCTGCTGGGTCAACTCGGTGCGGCGGTGATGGTGACCGGCACCACGGATCGGGTGCATCAGCGCGCCGAGGAACTGGCCGCCGACGGGATCCGGGCGCGGGCCCACATCGCCGACCTGTTCGACCGCGACGCGGCGCAGGGTCTGGTCGAGGCCACCGAGGTCGCGTTCGGCAAGCTCGACATCCTGGTGAACAACGCCGGTCTGGCCTCGGTGAACAGCCCCGAGGAGCCCAATTCGCTGATGGTGATGACCGACGAGGAATGGTCACTTGCGTTGCGGCGCAATCTCGACAGTGCGTTTTTCGTCACCAGGGCGGCCCTGCCTGGCATGGTCGATCGCGGCTACGGCCGGGTGGTCCATGTCGGTTCGACGGCCGGGGTGCTGACCGCCTACACCGGCGACGTGGGGTATCACACCGCCAAAGCCGCGATGCTGGGGATGACGCGTTCCATGAGCGTGGACTACGCCAAGAACGGCATCACGGCCAACCTGGTGTTGCCCGGGTGGATCGCGACGGCCGCCCAGCTGCCCTCGGAGGTCGCCGCCGGCAATGCCACCCCGATCGGACGGTCGGCCACCGCCGACGAGGTGGCGGCCGGCGTCGCCTTCCTGGCCACCCCCGGGGCGTCCTACGTCACCGGTACCACCCTGATCATCGACGGCGGCAACGCGATCTGCGGGGCCACCCCGGCGGCCTAGGAGGGGGCCGGTAGCCGCAGTGTCAGTCGCGCACCGCCGAGCGGACTGTCATCCAACATGGCTGTGCCGCCATGGATTTCAGCTTGCTGGGCCACCAACGCCAGACCGAGTCCGGAACCGGAGTGCGACGCTGTCGACCCACGGGCGAAGCGCTCGAACACCGCCGTGCGCTCCGCCTCCGGGACGCCGGAACCGTTGTCGTCGATCGCGATGTCCACGCCGTCGCGCGAGCTGACCGCCGAGAGTTGCACTCGCGTCGCGCCACCGTGTTTGACCGCGTTGGCGATCGCGTTGTCCACCGCCAGCCGAAGGCCGGCAGGCAGGCCGATGATGATGCACGTCGGTGACGGCACCAGCGTGACCTCCAGGTCGGGGTAGACCCGCATGGCATCGTGTGCGGCGCGGTCGAGCAGCTCGGTGATGTCGACCGGGACCTGGTCGGCCTCGGTTGAAAGTTCGCCCTGGGCAAGGCGTTCCAGCGCACCGAGGGTCGCCTCGATCCTGTTCTGAGTGCGCACGACATCGCCGAGCAATTCCTCACGCTGCTCGTCGGTCACCTCCAGGGTGGTCAGCACCTCGAGGTTGGTGCGCATCGCGGTCAGCGGTGTCCGCAGCTCGTGGGCCGACACCGCGGCGAAGTCGCGCGCCGAGGCGAGCGCGGCCTGCGTCCGCTCCTGTTCGGTCCAGATCCGTTCCAGCAGACCCTTGATCGCCTCACCGATCTCCACCGCCTCGGTGGCGCCGCCGATCTCGACGTCGGGTGCCTTGTCGCCGGCTTGAATCTCCCGGGTCTGAGCGGCCAGCCGCCGCAGCGGCCGTACCGCGAAGGTGGCCAGCGCCCAGCCCAGCAGCGCAGCGGCGCAGACGGCGAACACACAGATGATCAGCACCCGGCGGTGCAGGTTGTTGGTGTCGGCGATGGTGTCGTCGAAGGTGGCGCCCACCTCCAAGCTGGTGGCCTCCGGGTAGGAGAGTTCGACCGTGCGCACCCGGTAGCGAACCCCGTCGACCTCGGCGGTGCCGTAGTCGGAGTTCAGCCGCGGCAACACGACGTCGGAGTTGGACCGGACCTGATCCCCCCGTCGGACGGTGATCACCACATCCTGGTCGTTGGGTGACGGTGGAATCTGATCGAGACCGCGCGGTACGAACGGGACGGCGAAGCCGGCCGCCTCGTCGAGTCGCCGGTCGAGTCGCTCCAGGCGGTCGTTGGTGATTCCGACCCAGACGATGGCGCCGACGATCGTGACGACGATCGCCGCACCGATCGCCGTGGCGAACGCGACCCTGGTGCGTAGCGATGGCGTGCGGCGGAAGATGCGCGGCAGCGTCACGAGCCGGTCACTGGGTGCGCAGCACGAAACCGACGCCGCGCACGGTGTGCAGCAGTCGGGGTGCGCCGCCCGCCTCGAGCTTGCGGCGCAGGTAACCGATGAAGACGTCGACCACGTTGGTGTCGGCGGCGAAGTCGTAGCCCCACACCAGCTCGAGCAGCTGCGCGCGGGACAGGACCGCCGTCTTGTGCTCGGCGAGAACGGCCAGCAGGTCGAACTCACGCTTGGTGAGGTCGACGTCGACGCCGTTGACCCTGGCCCGCCGGCCGGGGATGTCGACCTCGAGCGGGCCCACCTGGATGGTCTCCGAGGAGAACGTGGCCGTGGCGCCCCGGCGGCGCAGCAGCGCCTTGACCCGGGCCACCAGCTCGGCCAGCACGAACGGTTTGACCAGGTAGTCGTCAGCGCCGGCCTCCAGGCCGGCGACCCGGTCGTCGACCGAACTGCGCGCCGAGAGCACACAGACCGGGACGTCGTTGTCCATCGCACGCAGTGCGGTCACCACGCTGACACCGTCGAGCACCGGCATGTTGATGTCGAGGATGATCGCGTCCGGTTTGGTTTCGGTGGCCGAGCGAAGGGCTTCGGCGCCGTCGACGGCGGTTGAGACCTCGAATCCGGAGAGCCGCAGACCGCGGTCGAGCGAGGCGAGCACGTCGGGATCGTCGTCGACCACCAGTACTCGGGGTGCGGCTGAACTACTGTCCATGGGCACTATCTTGCCTGATCGACGCCCGTATCAGTGGGAGGCCGACGCGACACGGTGACCTGCGCGGAAGAGTTTGACCTCAATCGTTGTTGAGGTTCTAGCGTTGAGAAATCTCGTCCGATAAGCGATTGCACTCCCGTGGGATCATCGAATGCAGGGGAGTCATGTCGGACGCGCCGCATATGTTCGCGGTGATCGGTGTCGAGGAAATGGTGGGGTGGACGAGGTGACTTCCGAAATCGTGTCGGAACCGGCCATCGCCGCGCCGCGCACGTCCGGGCGGGCCGCCTCCGATCTGTTCCGGTTGCTGCCGTATCTGATGCCGTACCGCGCGCGGTGGATCGCGATGCTCGTCATCGCGATCAGCAGCCTGGCGGCCACCGTCGCGATCCCGCTGATGACCAAGGCGGTCATCGACGGACCGGTCCGCCACCAGGACCAGCGGGGACTGTGGGTGGTCGGCGCCGCGGCGATGGCGGTCGGCGTCACCGAGGCGGTGCTGTGGTTCATCCGCCGCTGGCTGGTCTCGCGGGCCACCATGGGCGTCGAGGCCGACATCCGCAAGGACCTCTACGCCCGGCTGCAGATCCTGCCGATGTCGTTTCACGGCCGCTGGCAATCGGGCCAGCTCCTGTCGCGAATCATGAACGACCTCAGCGTGATTCGACGGCTGCTGTCGTTCGGCCTGATATTCCTGATCCTCAACATCCTGCAGATCACCATCGTCACGATCATCCTGCTGGCGATGTACTGGCCGCTCGGTGTGGTGGTGCTGGTCTCGATCGCGCCGATCACCCTGATCGTGCTGCACTTCGAGCGCACCTTCAGCCAACTGGCCCGGCAAGCCCAGGACCAGGCGGGCCATGTCGCCACCCACGTCGAGGAGTCGGCGCTGGGACTGCGCGCGGTGAAGTCCTTCGGTCGTGAGGACTACGTGTACGACCGGTTCGACGAGCAGGCGAGCACGCTGTACGACACCCAGATCCAGAAGGTCGCGGTGTCGGCGAAGTTCTGGACGCTGCTCGAGGTGATTCCCAACCTCACGCTGATCGTGGTGCTCGGCTTCGGCGCGTATGCCGCCGGACACGGCCTGGTCACCATGGGCACGCTGGTCGCGTTCATCACGATGATGCTGTCGCTGGTGTGGCCGATCGCGTCGCTGGGCTTCCTGCTGTCGATGACGCAGGAGGCGATGACGGCGGCCAACCGGATCGCCGAGATCTTCGACGCGCCCCGGGAGATCACCGACGGACCCCGGACGGTCGCGCCGCGCGGCGGGCGCCTGGAGCTGGACGATGTGGGTTTTCGGTTCCCTGACAGTGACACGTTCGCACTGCGGCACGTCAGCGTGACCGTCGAACCGGGGGAGACGCTGGCGCTGGTGGGCGCCACCGGCTCGGGCAAGTCGGTGCTGGCCGGCCTGCTGCCGCGGCTCTACGACGTCACCGAGGGCGCGATCCGCATCGACGGCACCGACATCCGCGAGCTGTCCCTGGATGCGCTGCGCACCACTGTCGCCACCGCGTTCGAGGATCCGACGCTGTTCTCGATGTCGGTGGCCGAGAATCTGCGACTGGGCCGCCCGGACGCCAGCGAGGACGAGCTGCGCAGCGCCGTCGAGATCGCCGCCGCGCAGTTCGTCTACGACCTGCCGTACGGCTTGGAGACCCGGATCGGCGAACAGGGCATGAGCCTGTCCGGCGGTCAGCGGCAACGGCTTTCGCTGGCTCGCGCCATCCTGGCCGCGCCGCGGGTCCTGGTGCTCGACGACACGCTGTCCGCGCTCGACGTGCACACCGAGGCCATGGTCACCGAGGCCCTCGGGCGGGTGCTGGCCGGTGTCACGGCCGTCGTGGTCGCGCACCGCGCCTCGACGGTCCTGCTGGCCGACAAGGTCGCTCTGCTCGACACCGTCGACGGGGCGGGCACGATCACCCACATCGGCACCCATGCCGAACTGCTGGCCACCGTGCCGCGCTACCGCTTCCTACTGGCCGCCGACGACGAACTGGACGACGGAAGCGAGGTGCGCTGCGACTGGGAGGACGACGACGAGCGCCACCGGCTGGATCACGCCTATGAGGAGGCCTGCGAGCAGCGGGGTGCCACCCGGCAGACGTCCGACTACGCCGCGTCCGAGGGCAGGCAGCGATGACCGCCACCGAATGGCGTGGGCGGCTCGACGAGGAACCCGACGACCTGCCGATCGACGAGGCCACGCCGCGCAAACGTGAGGCCCGCGCGCTACTTGGCTCGCTACTCGCGCCGTTCAAGGCAACGGTGGCGCTGCTCGCACTGGTCGTCGTGGTGGAAAACGCGGCGCGGCTGTCGGTTCCGCTTCTGGTCCAGCGCGGTATCGACCACGCCATCCCGCCGCTGCTGGCCGGTGGTCCGGCGCGCGAACTGATCATCGTCGTCGCGGTGCTCTGCGGCGTGGTGTGTGTGCAGGCGATCAGCCGGATGACGTTCCTGAAGCGCTCCGGCCGCATCGGCCAGAGTGTGCTGCTGGAGGTGCGCCGCCGGGTGTTCCGGCACTTCCAGCGCCTCGATGTCGCCTTCCACGACCGCTACACCTCAGGCCGGGTGGTGAGCCGGCTGACCAACGACGTCGACGCCATCCAGGACATGCTGGAGACCGGCTTCGACAGCCTGATCACCGCGGTGCTGACGTTATTCGGCACGGCGATCCTGCTGGTCACCCTCGACGTAAAGCTGGGCCTGATGTGCCTGGCCGCCTTCCCGATCCTCGTCGCGCTGGTCTGGTGGTTCTCGGCCGAGTCGGCCAAGACCTACCGCCGGGTGCGGGAGAGCGCCGCGCTGGTGATCGTGCAGTTCGTCGAGACGATGACGGGCATCAAAGCGGTCCAGGCCTACCGCCGCGCGCCGCGCAACCAGGAGATCTTCGACGACGTCGCCGACCGGTACCGCTTCGACAACGAGCGGACCTTCCGGCTGCTGGCGATCTTCATGCCCGCGGTCAAGCTCGTCGGCAACCTGACCACCGGCGTGGTGCTGCTCTACGGCGGCTACCGGGTGTTGCACGGCGAGATGACAATCGGCACCCTGGCGGCGTTCCTGCTGTATCTGCGGATGTTCTTCGAGCCCATGCAGGAGATCTCGCAGTTCTTCAACACCTTCCAGTCGGCGTCCAGCGCGCTGGAGAAGCTTGCCGGTGTGCTGGCCGAGAAGCCGGCGATCGCGGACCCGCCGGAGCCGGTGCACCTCGACCGGATCAACGGCGAAATCGCCTTCCGCGACGTGCAATTCAACTACGTGCCGGCCCGGCCGGTGCTGCCCGGGCTGTCGCTGGTCGTGCCGGCCGGGCAGACCGTCGCGCTGGTCGGCACCACCGGGGCGGGTAAAACCACGATCGCCAAGCTGATCGCCCGGTTCTACGACCCGACCTCGGGTGCGGTCACCCTCGACGGCGTGGATCTGCGGGACTTCGCGCAAAGCGACCTGCGCCGCCACGTCGTGATGGTCACTCAGGAGAACTTCCTGTTCTCCGGGACCGTGGCCGACAACATCCGGTTCGGCCGCCCGTCGGCGTCCGACGCCGAGGTGCACGCCGCCGCGGTCGCGGTCGGGGCCGACGAGTTCATCGACGCGCTGCCCGACGGCTACGACACCGACGTCGCCACCCGCGGGGGGCGGCTGTCGGCCGGGCAGCGCCAGCTGATCGCGTTCGCGCGGGCGTTCCTCGCCGACCCCGCGGTGCTGATCCTCGACGAGGCGACGTCGTCGCTGGACATCCCCAGCGAGCGGCTGGTGCAGCGCGCGCTGCGGACCGTGCTGGCCGACCGGACTGCGCTGATCATCGCCCACCGGTTGTCGACCGTGGAGATCGCCGACCGGGTGCTGGTGCTGGAGCACGGGCGCATCGTCGAGGACGGACCGCCCAGTGAGCTCATCGACGCCGACGGCCGGTACGCCGCCCTGCACCGAGCTTGGCTGGAATCGTTGGCGTGATCGCCCGAACCTTCAGCACACCGCGGCATACGACGCACTATCTCGAAAGTGGCCCCGCAGACGGCCCGTTGATGATCTTCCTGCACGGCTGGCCGAGCATCGGGCTGATCTGGCACGCCCAACTGGACGCGTTCGCCGCTGACGGGTGGCGCTGCGTCGCTCCCGACCTCCGCGGCTACGGCGGTTCGTCCGCTCCTGCGGCCACCGACGCCTATGCCGTGGAAGAGATTGTTGCCGATATGGCCGAACTCCACGATCACCTTGGTGGTGACGCGGCGATCTGGGTCGGCCACGACTGGGGGAGCATTGTCGCCGGCGCCGTGACCGCACACGAGCCCGAGCGGTGCCGGGGCGCGGTGCTGACGTCGTGGGCGTACTTTCCCGATGCGAACAGCTTGACCACCCTGGTGTCGCTGGTGGATCGAGCGATCTATCCGGCAGACGAATATCCCGACGGTCAATGGGACTATTACCGCTATTACACAACGCATTTCGAGGCGGCGGTAGCGGATCTCGATGCCGACCACGCGGCAACCCTGGCCTCGGTCTACCGGCCTGGAAGTCCTGCCGCCGCCAGAAAGGTCTCGCCCACGGCGGTGGTCACCCGCAACGGGGGGCGCTTCGGTTCGGCGCACCGCGCCCCGCCGACGCCCGCCGACCCGGCGCTGTGGCCGCCTGACGATTTCGACGTTCTGGTTCAGGCATTCGAAGCGCACGGGTTCCGCGGACCGTGCGCCTGGTACACCAACGACGACGCGAACATCGCCTATGCGCTCACCGCGCCCAACGGTGGACGCCTCTCGCAGCCGGTGTTGTTCGTCAATGGCGAGTGGGATCCCATCTGCAGTATCACCGGCAATCGCCAGGGCGACCCGATGCGGGCCGCGTGCGTGGACCTCACGGTGACGAATCTGACCGGCGGACACTGGCTTCCGGTTGAGTGCAAGTACGAGCTCACCGAGACCATTCGGTCCTGGCTCCGGAGCAAGGATCTCGGACTCTAGCCTGATCACGCTCGCGCGCCGATACTCGACGGTATGCAGCGCTACGCCGATCGGGCAGAAGCGGGCCGTCGGCTCGCCACATGTCTGACGGCGTACCGCGGGCGCGACGTCCTGGTGTTGGGCCTGCCCCGCGGCGGCGTGCCGGTGGCCTTCGAGGTCGCCAAGGCCCTGGCCGCCCCGCTCGATGTGCTCGTCGTGCGCAAGCTCGGTGTGCCCGGCCAGCCCGAGCTGGCCTTCGGTGCGATCGGTGAGGACGGCGTGCGGGTGATCAGCGAGGCGGTGCTGCGGCACGTGGTGATCAGCGACGCCGAGATCGCCGAGGTGGAAGCCGAGCAGCGCAGCGAGCTTGCCCGCCGCGTCGCGCGCTACCGGGGCGGCCGGGCTCCGCAGCCGCTCGCCGGCCGGGTGGTGCTGATCGTCGACGACGGCTTCGCCACCGGCTCCACCGCGCGGGCGGCGTGCCTGGTGGCTCGCGCGCGGGGCGCGGCGAAGGTGGTGTTGGCCGCCCCGATCGGAGCGCCGGACACCGTCGCCGAGCTGCGCTCCTGCGCCGACGCCGTGGTATGTCTGGGCGCGCCAAGGTATTTCAGTGCTGTCGGGCAGGGCTACGACGACTTCCGGCAGACCTCCGACGAGCAGGTGACCGAGTTGTTGGACTGCGCCGCCCGCGGCTTTACGCAATGATGAGTTAATCAGCGACTCAACCCAACACCCGCTCAGCGAGTATCCGTCCCCGCATGTGGCGGTCGACACCGCGCTGCTGACGCTCGATCCGGCAGACCCGGAGTTGTCGGTTCTGCAGGTGCGCCGCACCGATGGACCGGGCTGGGCGTTGCCCGGCACCTTCCTGCATCCCGGCGAGCGGCTGGCCGACGCGGTCGAACGGTCGCTGCGGACCAAAGCCGACGTGCGCGGGCTGCGGCCGCGCCAACTGCGGGTGTACGACGATCCGTCCCGCGACAGCCGGGGCTGGGTGCTGTCGGTGGCCCATGTCGAAGTCGTGCCGATCCGTCGGCTCGACTCCCGCAGGCCGCGCGACACCCGGCTGGTCCCGGTGGCCCGTCCCGGCCGGCTCGGGTACGGGCACGCCGAGATCATCGCCCGCGCGGCACAGGAAGTCCGGGACCGCTACGCCGAGCGGCCGGACCCCGACCACCTGCTCGGTCGTCAGTTCACCCTCGGTGAGCTGCATCGGGTGCACCAGGCGGTGGCGGGCCGGCCCCTTCAGCGCGACGGGTTCCGGCGCCTGATGAAACCGCTGCTGCGCCCGACCGGCCATCTGGTCACCCGCACCGGCGGCAGGCCCGCGGAATTGTTTCGGCGCGTCGGCTAACCGGTGATCTCGCGCCCGATCAGCCGGCGGGCCACGATCCACTGTTGAAGTTCGTTTGCGCCTTCGAAGATCTCGAGGATCTTGGCGTCGCGGTACATCTCTTCCAGTCGCACTGATTCGCCGGTCTCGCCGACCTGGCGGGCGAAGCCGAGTGCACCGTGGATCTGAATGGCCTCGCGCACAAGGTCGTTGGCCAGCCGGGTGCCGTAGGCCTTGGCCATCGCGGCCTCGGGCTCGGCGGTGGCGTCGCCGGTGTCGAGCAGCATCGCGGCCTTCTGGTACAGGCTGCGGGCGCATTCCAGCTCGGTGGCGCGCTGGGCCATCTGGAATTGCCAGTGCTGCATGGCTCCCAGCGGCTTGCCGAAGACGTGGCGCGTCCGCAGCCGGTGCACCGCGAGGTCGAGGGCGGCTTGGGCCAGGCCGACGCCGGCCGCGCCGATACCGATCCGGCCGCGAACGAGCGCGGACAGCGCCACGGCCATTCCCCGGCCCGGCTCGCCGAGGAGGTTCTCGCGCGGCACGCGTACCTCGTCGAGGACGATGTCGGCGGTGATCTGCCCGCGATGGCCCATCTTCAGATCGGGGCTACCGATCCGGACTCCCGGGCTGGTCAGGTCGATCAACAGCATGTGTGCCCGGCTGCCGGTCCGCCCGGCTCGCACCAGTATCGAAACCCAATTGGCCACAACACTGTTGGTGATCCAGCGTTTCCGGCCGGAGACGATGAACTCGTCGTTGTCCTCTTCTGCGAACGTGCCGAGCCGCTCGGCGGTCAGATCCGAGCTCGTCTCCGGTTCGGTCGTGGCGAATGCGAAGGCGTGCCGGCCGGAGACGAGGTCGGGCACCAGCGCGTCGCGGAGCCGGCTGTCTGCGTGGCCGAGGGTGGCCGGCACCAGGATGCACTGGCCGTCGTAAACCCCGGCCATCGAGGACGATTCGTAGGCGATCTCCTCGGCGACCGTGCAGGTGCCCAGCATCGGATAGTGCAGTCCCGCGCCGTGCTCGGGGCCGAACGGCACGCCGAACAGCCCGTCCGAGGCCAGGCCGCGGAACGCCTGCCAGGGAAAGCTGTCGGCAGATTCTTCTCGTGATCCGATCTCGCGCGCCACTGGTGCGAGGTGGCGTGCGACGGACGCGCGCGCTCGCGCCCGCAACTCCACGGTTTCCTGCGGGAGGAAGACGTCATGCGACATGTCGTCCTGGGTACGGCGGATGGCGGCGGTCATGAGTCTCCCTCGATTCGGACGATTGTCCGAATATATCGAATCGGACGATCGTACGATTCGATAGGGTGGGGTGGTGGAGGAAGTCGACGGCAAGGCCGCCCGGACCCGGCGCCGCATTCTGGACGCGTCGGCCGGGGTTTTCGCCCAGCACGGGTATGGCGGGGCGAGCCTGCGCCGGATCGCCGGCGCGGCCGAACTGCAGGTGGGGAGTATCTATTTCCACTTCCGTACGAAGGACGACCTCGTCGCCGCGACCTTGGTCGATGGGGTGGAGTCCGCGCGGGCCGCGTTGGAGGCGGCAATCGCAGCGGTGCCGGAGGGCGCATCGGAACTCGATCGGCTCAGGGCTGCGATCCGTGGACACCTGGATGCCCTGCATGCCAGCGACGACCGTGCTGCCGCCGTGGTGCGGATGGTCGACACACTCCCGCCGCACCTGCGCTCCGCGCACCTGGTCCACGAGCGCCGGTTCGCTCGCGTCTGGCAGGGCGTGCTCGAACGCGGGCAGCAAGCCGGTGTGGTGCGCACGGACGTCGACCTCAGAACCGTGCGAGACCTGGTGGTCGGGGCGCTCAACAGCACCTCGACGAACAACCCCGCCGCCAAGAAGGACCTCGGGGCGATCACCGAGGCCGTGGTCACTCTGCTGCGGCCGACGTCGCGGTGACGTCCGCGTCGAACCTCTAGTGGCGCAGGCCGATTCGCCGGTAGCGCGCCAGCCGGGCGGCGTACCGTTGCTCCGCGGGGGTCTCGCGCAGATCATGGATCTCGCGGGCGATCGCCACCGACAACCGGCGTGCGAATTCCACCGGCTCGTCGGCGGCATCGGGATGTTCGGGCACGATCGCGTCGACGATGCCGTTGTGCAGTAAGTCGAGTGACCGGATACCTTGTGCCGCAGCCAGTTCCGGGGCGTGGTCGGTGTCGCGGAACACGATCGCGCTGGCACCTTCCGGCGGCAGCGGGGCCAGCCAGCCGTGCTGGGCGGCCAGCACCCGGTCCGCGGGCACCATCGCCAGCGCGGGACCGCCGCTGCCCTGGCCGAGCAGCACCGACACCGTCGGGGTGTCCAGCATGACCAGATCCGACAGGCAGCGGGCGATCTCACCGGCCAGGCCGTCCTGTTCGGCCTCCGCCGACAGCGCCGGCCCGGCGGTGTCGATGACCAGCACCAGCGGCAGCCTGAGCCCGGCGGCCAGGGCCATGCCGCGGCGGGCTTCGCGCAGGGCGGCCGGGCCGACCACCCCGCCCACCACGCGTTGCTGACCGACGACGACGGCAGGCTGGTCACCGAAGCGGGCCAGCGCGAGTGCCGTGGTGGCCGCATCGCCGTGCGTGCCGGACAGCGGCACCCGGTCCGTCGCGCCTTCGCGCAGTAGCCAGCTCACCCCCGGCCGGTCCGGACGCCGCGATGCCACGACGGACTCCCACGCCGGGACGTCCGGGATCGGCGCGTCGGGCAGCGCCACAGGCGGGGAACCCGGGGCGTCGGTGATGACCCGCAGCGCGCGGTTCAACGTCGTGCGCAATGCCTCGATGCCGACGACCGCGTCAATTACACCGTGTCGCAACAGGTTCTCCGCGGTCTGCACGCCCGGCGGGAACGGTTCGCCGTAGAGCTGCTCGTACACCCGAGGCCCGAGGAACCCGATCAGCGCGCCGGGCTGGGCGGCGGTGATGTGGCCCAATGAGCCCCAGGACGCGAACACCCCGCCGGTCGTCGGGTGCCGCAGATACACCAGATACGGCAGGTGCGCCCGCTTGTGCTGGGTGACGGCCGCGGCGATCTTCACCATCTGCAGGAACGCGACGGTGCCTTCCTGCATGCGGGTGCCACCCGAACTCGGCGACGCCAGCAGCGGCAGTCTCTCGGCGGTCGCGCGTTCGATCGCCGCGGTCACGCGTTCGGCGGCGGCCACCCCGATGGACCCGGCGAGGAAGTCGAATTCGCAGGCCACGACCGCGACCCGGCGGCCGTGGACCGTGCCTTCGCCAGTCAGCACCGCCTCGTCGAAGCCGGTCTTGGCGCGGGCCCGTTCCAGTTCCGCGGCGTAGGCGGCGTCGGCGCCGACATCCAGCGGCGCACTGTCCCAGCTCCGGAAGGAACCAGGGTCCAGTGCGGCGTCGCGTAGTTCGGCAGCCCCGATCCGGCTCACGCGACGACACTATCCGGCCAGTACCCTCGAACCATGATCGGTATCAACCGCGTGGGGGATGTGACCACCATCGAGCTGCAGCGTCCGGAACGACGCAACGCACTCAACTCCGAACTCGTCGACACGCTGCGGGAAACGGTCGAGAAGGCCGCCGCCGAGGACGTCCGCGTCATCGTGCTGACCGGCCGGGGCACCGTATTTTGCGCGGGCGCAGATCTGTCCGGAGACGTGTTCGCCGCCGATTTCCCCGACAAGGCCATCGCGCTGAACAAGGCGATCGACGCCGCGCCGATGCCGGTGATCGCCGCGATCAACGGGCCCGCGATCGGCGCGGGCGTGCAGCTGGCCATGATCTGCGACCTGCGCGTGGTTGCTCCCGGTGCCTACTTCCAGTTCCCGATCGCGAAATACGGTCTGGCGCTTGATAACTGGAGCGTGCGGCGGCTCTCATCACTGGCCGGTTACGGCCGGGCCCGCGGCATGCTGCTGGGTGCGGAAAAGCTGGACGCCGACACTGCGCTGATGACCGGGATGGCCAATCGGCTCGGCGACCTGTCCGACGCCCAGGCCTGGGCGCAGGAGATCGCCGGGCTGGCGCCACTGTCACTGCAGGCGTCCAAGCGGGTGCTCAACGACGACGGCGCGTACGAGGAGCAGTGGCCCACCCACAAGGAGCTGTTCGAGAAGGCGTGGGGCAGCCAGGACGTCATCGAAGCCCAGGTGGCGCGCATCGAGAAGCGTGCCGCCGAGTTCAAAGGGGCCTGATGTGTTGAGGAGCGCTCTTCGCCTGGCCGCCGGGACCGCATCGCTGGCCGGCGGCGGATGGCTGATGCGCGCCCTCAACGACACACCGGCCTCGCTGGGGGCCGGGCCCGGTGACATCCGTCCGGTCGCCGACACCTCGCCCAATTACCGCGACGGCGTGTTCCACAACCTGGAGCCGGCCTCTGCGCTGCGGCTGGACTCCGAGGAAAGCCGCCTGGTCCTGTTCGACATGTTCTCCACCCGCTCGGCCAGCCGCCCCGCCGGCACCGTGCCGCTGGTCACGCCGGCAGCCACCAAGTCCGAGCCGCTCGCGGTCAGCTGGCTGGGCCACTCGACGGCGCTGCTGGAGATCGACGGCTACCGGGTGCTCACCGACCCGGTGTGGAGTGAGCGCTGCTCGCCGTCGCGCACCGTCGGGCCCCAGCGGTTGCACCCGGTGCCCGCCCCGCTGGAGGCGCTGCCCGCCCTGGATGCGGTCGTGATCAGCCACGACCACTACGACCACCTCGACATGGACACCGTGCTGGGGCTGGTCCGAACCCAGCGCGCGCCGTTCGTCGTGCCGCTCGGTGTCGGCGCGCACCTGCGGCAGTGGCGTGTCCCGCCGGAGCGCATCATCGAACTCGACTGGAACGCCGAGGCCCGCATCGGCGACCTCACCCTGGTGTGCACGCCCGCTCGGCACTTCTCCGGCCGCTTCCTGTCCCGCAACACCACGCTGTGGGCGTCGTGGGCGATCATCGGCCCGCAGCACCGCGCCTACTTCGGCGGCGACACCGGCTACACCCGCAGCTTCGCCGACATCGGCGCCGAGCACGGCCCCTTCGACCTGACGTTGATGCCGATCGGGGCCTACAACAAGTCCTGGCCGGACATCCACATGAACCCGGAGGAGGCGGTGCGAGCGCACCGCGATGTCACCGATGCCGGGCTGCTGGTCCCGATCCACTGGTGCACGTTCCGGCTGGCTCCCCATCCGTGGGCCGAGCCGGTCGAGCGGATGCTGGCGGCCGCCGACGATGCCGGTGTGCAGGCGGCGGTGCCGAGGCCCGGTGGCCGGGTCGTGGCGGGCGCGGCCGGAGCAATAGACAAGTGGTGGCAACTGTGAGCCACTACGGTGCAAGCCATGACCGCTCTGGCAGCACGCGCCGCGATCGTCGCCCTGGTCGCCGCGCTCACCGCGTGTAGCGGCACCGCATCCAAGCCCGAGGCGCGCCCGTCGCTGTCCGACCAGCCACCGCCGCTGGTGCCCGCCATGGCGCTGCCGGACAACGCCGTTGACAATGCCGTCGCCAAACTCGACGGGATCGCCGCCGACCTGATGAAGTCCGCGGGCATCCCCGGGATGGCGGTCGCGGTGGTGCACGGCGGTAAGACCGTGTACGCCAAGGGCTTTGGCGTCAAGGACGGCAGCCGGTCCGCCGACGACCCGGCCAACAAGGTCGATCCGGACACGGTGTTCCAGCTGGCGTCGGTGTCCAAGCCGATCGGCGCCACCGTCGTCGCCCATCAGGTCAGCCAGAACGCCATCGGCTGGAACACCCCGGTGACCGACAAGCTGCCGTGGTTCGCGCTGTCGGACCCGGCCGCCACCAAGATGGTCACCGTCGGTGACCTGTATTCGCACCGGTCCGGATTGCCCGACCACGCCGGGGATCAGCTGGAGGACCTCGGCTACGACCGGCGCTACATCCTGGAACGGCTGCGCCAACTTCCGCTGGCGCCGTTCCGAATCTCGTACGCCTACACAAACTTCGGTCTGACCGCGGCCGCCGAGGCGGTCGCGGTGGCGGCAGGCAAGTCCTGGGAGGACCTCAGCGACGAGGTGCTGTACCGGCCGCTGGCCATGGCGTCGACCAGCTCCCGGTTCGCCGACTACGAGGCCAGGCCGGACAAGGCGGTCGGGCACATCCGCATCGACGGGGCCTACAAGCCGCTCTACAAGCGCGATGCGGATCCCGAAGCGCCCGCCGGTGGGGTGAGTTCCTCGGTGAACGACCTCACCCACTGGCTGACGATGATGCTGGCGAACGGACAGTACAACGGCAGGCAGATCGTCGACCCCGCCGCGCTGCTGCCCGCGGTATCCCCGCAGATCGTGTCGAACCCGCCGACGGAGCCTGCGATGCGTTCGGGCTTCTACGGGTACGGGTTCAACGTCGGCACCACGTCCGCGGCCCGGGTGCAGCTGAGCCACTCCGGGGCCTTCGACCTCGGCGCCGCAACCAACTTCGTGATCATCCCGTCGGCGGATGTCGCGATCGTCGCACTGACCAACGCGACCCCGACGGGCATCCCGGAGACGCTGACCGCAGAATTCGCCGACCTGGTTCAGTTCGGCGAGGTGCGCCAGGACTGGCGCGCGCTCTACGCGCACGCGTTCGCCGACATGGACAAGCCGTTCGGCACGCTCGCCGGCAAGACACCGCCGGCCAACCCGGCCCCGGCCCAGCCGGCCGCCAGGTATGCCGGCACCTACCGCAACGACTACTGGGGTGCGGCAGTGGTCGCCGAAAAGGACGGCAAGCTCACGCTGTCGTTGGGGCCGCGGCCGGACACCCTCGAACTCAGCCACTGGGACGGCGACGTGTTCACGTTCACGTTCCCCTCCGAGAACTTCCCGCCCGGAAGCATTTCCACGGCGACCTTCGACGGCGACAAGCTGACGCTCGAGTACTACGACGAGGACAAGATGGGAACGTTCACCCGATGACCGCCGCTGTAGCGGCAGGCCTGTCCGCAGACGACGTGGCCGCCCGGATAGCCGCCGGCCAAACCAACGACGTCCCCACCCGCGCCTCACGCAGCGTCGCGGAGGTGGTGCGGGCCAACGTTTTCACCCGCATCAACGCCATCCTCGGGGTGCTGCTGCTGATCGTGCTGTCCACCGGGTCACTGATCAACGGCATGTTCGGGCTGCTCATCGTCGCCAACAGCGGTATCGGCATCATCCAGGAACTACGCGCCAAGAAGACGTTGGACAACCTTGCCATCGTCGGACAGGCCAGACCCACCGTGCGCCGCCGGACGGGGACAAAACCGTTGCCGCCCAACGAGGTAGTGCTCGACGACGTCATCGAGCTCGGCCCGGGAGACCAGATCGTCGTCGACGGCGAACTCCTCGAGGCCGCCAACCTCGAGGTCGACGAGTCGCTGCTCACCGGCGAGGCGGACCCGATCGCCAAACACACCGGCGACGCCGTCATGTCGGGAAGCTTCGTGGTCGCCGGCACCGGCGCCTACCGCGCCACCAAGGTGGGCCGGGAAGCCTACGCCGCCAAGCTCGCCGAGGAAGCGAGCAAGTTCACCCTGGTCAAATCCGAACTGCGCAGCGGCATCAACAAGATCCTGCAGTTCATCACCTACCTGCTGTGGCCCACCGGGCTGCTGGTCATCTACACCCAGCTGTTCACGACGGACGTGGGCTGGCGGGAGTCGGTGCTGCGCATGGTCGGTGCCCTGGTGCCGATGGTTCCCGAAGGCCTGGTGCTGATGACGTCGATCGCGTTCGCGGTCGGGGTGATCCGGTTGGGCCGCAGGCAATGTCTGGTGCAGGAACTGCCCGCCATCGAAGGGCTGGCCCGCGTCGATGTGGTCTGCGCCGACAAGACCGGCACCCTGACCGAGAACGGCATGCGACTGGCCGAGGTCACCGCGGTGAGCGACGACGACCATCGGGTGGCCGACGTGCTCGCGTCACTGGCCGCCGACGACCCCAAGCCCAACGCCAGCATGCAGGCGATCGCCGAGGCCTATCCGCACGCGCCGGGCTGGACCGCAACGGCCGCAGCGCCATTCAAGTCCGCCACGAAATGGAGCGGGGTGTCCTACGGCGAGCAGGGTAACTGGCTGATCGGTGCCCCCGACGTCCTGCTGGACCCCGACTCGCCGACCGCAGCGCAGGCTGAGGAGATCGGTTCCCGCGGCATGCGGGTGCTGCTGCTCGGCGCCAGTGATCGACCCGTGGACAGTCCGGATGCGCCGGGCCGCGTCACCCCGGTGGCGCTGGTGGTGCTCGAGCAGCGGGTGCGGCCCGACGCAAGGGATACGCTGGAATACTTTGCCTCGCAGAATGTCTCGGTCAAGGTGATCTCGGGCGACAACGCGGTGTCGGTCGGTGCGGTGGCCGGGACGCTGGGCCTGCACGGCGAGACCCTGGATGCCCGCCGGCTGCCGACGGACGCTGACGCCCTGGCCGACACGATGGCCACCTACACCACGTTCGGCCGGGTGCGTCCGGACCAGAAACGGGCCATGGTGCACGCCCTGCAGTCGCGGGACCACACCGTCGCGATGACCGGCGACGGCGTCAACGACGTGCTGGCGCTCAAGGACGCCGACATCGGGGTGGCGATGGGCTCGGGCTCTCCGGCTTCGCGCGCGGTAGCGCAGATTGTGCTGCTGGACAACAAGTTCGCCACCCTGCCGTATGTAGTGGGCGAGGGCAGGCGCGTCATCGGCAACATCGAGCGGGTCTCCAACCTGTTCCTTACCAAGACCGTCTACTCGGTGCTGCTGGCCCTGCTGGTGGGGTTGGCCGGGCTGTCCCACAAGCTGTTCGGCACGCCCTCGCTGCTCTACCCGTTCCAGCCGATCCACGTGACGATCGCGGCGTGGTTCACCATCGGTATCCCGGCCTTCATCCTGTCGCTGGCGCCCAACAACGAACGCGCTCACACCGGATTCGTGCGGCGCGTGATGACCTCGGCGCTGCCGTCCGGGGTGGTCATCGGCGTGATGACCTACACGTCCTACCTGATCGCCAATCACAAGACCGACGCGACTGTGACCGAGCAGACCCAGGCCTCGACCGCCGCGCTGATCACCCTGCTGATGGGGGCGGTCTGGGTGCTCGCGGTGGTCGCCAGGCCCTACCAGTGGTGGCGGGTGGCGTTGGTGGCCGCCTCGGGACTGGCCTATGTGGTGATCTTCGCCATACCGGCGGCGCGGAAGGCGTTCATGCTCGATCCCTCCAACCTGGAGATCACCTCGACCGGTCTGGCGATGGGGTTGCTCGCCGCCGGTCTGGTCGAGGTGGCCTGGTGGGTGCAGGGCCGGGTGCTGGGCGAACCGCGGATGTTGTGGCGGAGCGAGCCCGCGGTGCAAGATTGACCGATGGGATTCCTCGACAAAGCCCTCGGCAAGACCAAGGAAGTCTTGGGTGAGAATGCCGACAAAGTGGGCCAGGCCATCGACAAGGCCGGCGACATCATCGACCAGAAGACGCAGGGCAAGTACTCCAGCACCGTCGACAAGGTGCAGGATGCCGCCAAGAACTACGTCGAGTCCAACCGCACCGACAAGGGCGACGAACCAAGCTGACCTATGGCGAAACTCTCTGTATCCGTAGACGTTCCATTACCGCCCGAGCAGGCGTGGCAGCACGCCTCCGACCTCTCGCGCTACAAGGACTGGCTGACCATCCACCGGGTGTGGCGCTCCAAGCTGCCCGAGACCCTCGAAAAGGGCACCGTCGTGGAGTCCATCGTCGAGGTCAAGGGCATGCCCAACCGGGTGAAATGGGAGATCGTCCATTTCAAGGCGCCCGAGGCCATGACACTCAACGGCGCCGGTGTCGGCGGGGTCAAGGTCAAGCTGATCGGCAAGGTGCGGGCGAACGACAAGGACGCCAACACCTCGGTGGTGACCATGGACGTCCACCTGGGCGGCGCGGCACTGTTCGGCCCGATCGGCATGGTCGTGGCCGGCGCGCTGAAAGGCGACATCAAGGAGTCGCTGAACCGCTTTGTGGCGGTCTTTGCGCCGTCCTGACGCGGGTCAGTTCCTGATGACCCGGTGCGGGGTCGGGTAGGGATGCACGCGGGGCGCGCTCTGGCGGGCGGCGGCCAGGCCGGGAAGGCGCCGGGCCTGTTCGCTGCGTGCGGTCTCCGTGACCAGGAACCGGCACTCCAGTCCGGCGATCAGATCCTGCACCGAGCGACGCTCGCGTTCGGCGGCGCGGATCATGCCGCGAATGCGCCGTGCCTGCGTCTGCTCACCGCGCCGCTGGTAACGCTCGAGCGCCGCGCCGTAGGTGGCCAGGTCGGCGTCGAGTTGTTCGCACTGGGCCCGCAGCATCTCCCGGAGATGTTCGGCCTGAAGGCGATTCGCGGACTCGGGCGTCTGGTCGCCTGCGTCCACATTGCTCGGTGAGGTCACGGCCGAACTGTATCCGACCGGATCAGTGCGCGCGCACCGGGTGGAACGACACAACTGTCACCGCTCGCTGTTCATCAACCCGCTACCCGGCCGTCATCCGCCGTGGTGCCGATAGTTGCGCAAACCGCGTATTTCGTCCGATGATGTCCGGCGTGGAACGTGCTGAAGAGCAGCGCCAGATCGATCAGGTTGTCAGTCGCCTGACCGAATCGTTCCCGTACGTGCCGGACCACATCATCACCGAGACGGTGGACAGTACCTACCGCCGGTTCGACGACGCCAGGATCCGGGAGTTCGTGCCGCTGTTCGTCGAACGTTCCTGCCGCGCGACGTTCGTCCTGCAACCCGCCGTCGAGATCTCGGTCTGACCTACGGCGTCACCATGGGGCCGGCCTCGTGGCCGCGCAGGTTCTCGGCGGCGAAGAGCGCGGCCTGGGTGCGCCCGGCGAAGCCGAGCTTGAGCAGCAGCCTCGACACGTAGTTCTTCACGGTCTTCTCGGCCAGGAACATCCGCTGGCCGATCTCCCGGTTGGTCAGGCCCTCGCCCAGCAGTTGCAGCAGTGTGCGTTCGGTGGACGACAAGTCGCGTAACCGCTCGTCCTGCTCGGTGTCCCTACGCAGGCGTGACATCAGGGCGGCCGCGGCACGGTTGTCCAACAACGACTTTCCGGTCCCGACGGTCTTGATCGCCTCGGCGAGCGCCATCCCGCGGATGTCCTTGACCACGTAGCCGCTGGCGCCGGCCAGGATCGCGTCGAGCATGGACTGCTCGTCGGTGAATGCCGTCAGGATGAGGCAATGCAGGTCGTCGTTGGCGGCCAGCAGATCCCGGCACAGATCGATCCCGCTGCCGTCGGGCAATCGGACGTCCAGCACGGCGACGTCGGGTGCGGCGGCCGGGATGCGTGCCAGTGCCTCGGCCACCGTCGCGGCCTCACCGACCACCGTGAGTTCGGGATCGGCGCTGAGAAGGTCCGACAGACCGCGGCGCACGACTTCGTGGTCGTCGACAAGGAACACCTTGAGCACACAGCAGTGAAGCTCGTGAGGGTTACCAGCCGGTAGGGACTTTGGTCCTGAAATCCGCGGAGGAACGCCGGGCTCTCCTAGACTGCGTCGGTGACCGTCAGGTACGAACCCGCGATCGACTTCACGGCGGCCGACGCCATCGACTTCCACACCCATGTCGAGGTCGACGCCAGCGGCCACTGCGCTTACGACGACGAGCTGGCCGAAGCCACCGGCCGCTACTTCAAGCTCGGTGCCGACTACTTCACCCGCGTCGACGACCTCGCCGCGCACTACCGGCAGCACAACACCGCCGCGGTGGTGTTCACCATCGACGCGAACACGGTGTCGGGGCGAGCGCCCAACTCGGTCGAGGAGCTGATCGAGGGGGCGGTGCGCAACAACGACGTCCTGATCCCGTTCGGGTCCGTCGACCCGTGGGATTCCGGCGCGGTGCGGCGGGTGGCCGAGCTGACCGGCGACTACGGGGTCAAGGGCTTCAAGTTCCATCCCAGCCTGCAGGGTTTCGAACCCAACGATCGCCGGTTCTATCCGATCTACGAGGCGATCGCCGCCGCGGGGGTGCCCGCACTGTTCCACACCGGCCAGACCGGACTGGGGTCGGCGCTACCCGGCGGGCACGGAATCAAGCTGCGCTACTCCGACCCGATGCTGCTCGACGACGTCGCCGCCGACTTCCCCGACCTCACCGTCGTCATGGCCCACCCGGCGGTGCCCTGGGTCGACTCGCAGATCGCGATCGCGTCGCACAAAGCCAACGTGTACATCGACTTGTCCGGGTGGTCGCCCAAATATTTCCCGCCGCAACTCGTTTCGGCCCTGAAGCGGCAGCTCGGCGCCAAGGCCCTGTTCGGCACCGACCATCCCTACATCGCGCTGGACCGCTGGCGCCAGGACTTCGATGCGCTCGGCATCGATCCCGCAGTGGCGCGCAAGATCCTCAAGGAGAACGCCCTGGGCGTGCTGCGACTGACCTAGGCGACCTGGGAGTCGACCACCATCTCCGACGGGGCGTTACGTTCCCACAGCACCGCACCCACGCAGGCCGTCAGGACCCAGCCGGTGCCCACCGCGCCGCACCAGATCAGCAGCGCCATCGCCACCCCGATCGGGCCGAACCCGTCCCAGTCGTGCAGCAGCGAGGGGAACACCAGGCGCGAGCCCAGCGGGATCACGATGCCGTCGATCACCACGCCGGCCAGACCGGCCAGTGCCAGCGGCCTCAACCCCCGGCCGCCGTCGCGGACCAGCAGGGCCGGGGTGAGCGACCAGAACAGCCACACCGGCAGCAGGCCCACGACGAACAGCAGCGCCCGGGGGAGACCGTGGTGGTGATGGCCGAACATGATTCGCTCCCGCACCGCGATGCTGACGAGGTACAACGCGAACCACACTGTGCCGCGCAGCAATCGGGTCAGCAGGCCGTACTGCTCGCGGCGCCAGGCCTTGGCGAAGATCGTCGCGACCGAGGCCGCCATCGGGATGCCCCAGACCAGGAAGCTCGCAACCCCGATCAGCGTCCAATCCGCCCGCAGGCCCGCCGAATTGCCGAACGCTTCCCGCAACCGGTCGGACAGCGGATGTTCGAGGGCGAACTGCCGGCTGAAGATCGTGCCGGGGCTGGCGTTGTCGGCGAACCCGTGCATGTAGCCGAAGCCGATGATCATCAACGGGATGACCGTGGTGAACAGCTGGGTGGACACCACGGCTCCCTGAGTGCCGCCGTCGATTTCGTTGTACCGCGCGACCAGCGCCGTGACCGGGCTCAGGCGGCGGGACTCCGCGAGGCGCCGGTAGCGCTCCTCGAGGCGCCGGCGGATGTCGTCGCGCCTCGTCACCTGTTCACCCGACTGCGTCATGAGCAGAGGGTAGGTGATCAACCTGTCTGAATCGGCCCGCTGATCGTCCCAGGACGCGAGGCCTGCTGCCCCTTGCGGAGGGTGGCGATCAATTCGCGGTACGGGCCGACGAGGTATGCGGTGTCGCCGGCGATCAGCTGGGTGTCGCGGCGCGGATGCAACCGCAGCGGGGCCTCCGCCCGGGCGATGGCGATGACCCGGGTCTGGGTCGACAGCTCGAACATCCGGATGCCGTCCAACTCACTGCCGGGCTGCACCTGCACCGCACCCACCATGAACGACCGCTGACCGACCGAGAAGGTCCCCAGCACATCGAGACCCATCGCCTCACCGATGAACCACGGCGTGGCCAGGTCGACGGTCGAGCGGACGAACTCGAACTTGAACCGCGTGCCGACCGCCGACCCGAGCGCCCGGTCGTAGATCCGCAGCACGATCGGAACATCAGGACGCTGGATCTCGGGAAGTGCTCGTGGACCGAGCATCTCACGCACCACGATGCCGGTCTCGATGTTGACCACGTCGTCCTGGGTGAGCACCGCGACCGCGCGGGCATCGCCGATACGGGCGGCCTCCAGCGTTTGGCGCAGGGTGGCGTCACCGAAGATCACCGGCACACCCAGCTCGGCCGCCGCCGACAGGTAGCGGCTGTCCTCGTCGCGCTCGATCACGGCCACGTCGTGCCCGGCCGCTTTCAGGACCGCCGCCACCCCGATCCCGAACGACCCGAGGCCCACCACCACGATGTGGCGCTGCAGGTGACGCACCTTCTGCTTACTGGCGGCCTGCGAAATACGATGCGAGAGAAGCACATCAGCGACGAACGCGACCACAATGGCCGTGGTGGCGACGCCGGCGAACATCATCACGACGCCCCACAGCCGCAGCCAGTCGGGTTGGTCGAGGAAGTTGAAGTCGCCGTACCCGACGGTTGCGATGGTCTCTGCGGAAAAGTACAGCGCGTCGATCCAATCCATCCCTGGCTGCTTATAGGCGAACCGCAGCATGACAGTCGAGCCGACCAGCAATGTGGCGGACACCGCCAGCGCCCGGTAGAACATCGGGTTCAGGTCGTCGGCGAATGCGCGGACCGCGTCGGAGATCCGGACGAACAGCGGCCGCGCCCGCGGTGATGCCGGTATCGGTTTGGCGACCTCGATACCCCGCTCGGCGAGTTCGTCGGCGGTGCCGATCATCGCCGTCCAGTCACCCGCACGCACCTGCACGTCGCGGCCCGGACAGGCGATGACCTCACCGGGATTGTCCGAGCCGTCGCCGCGGATCACCGCGACCGGTGCGAGGTCGCCGAAGATCTCCCGCAGGCTGCCGTCCCGGCGCGCGGTAGCGCCGGTGACGACGAAGTCCACCCCGGCCACCGAGATGGTGTGGGTGGTCCGCTTCAGCAGCGCTTCGACCACTGACGGCGCCGCCAGGTCCGCGACGTCCAGGATGGCGCCGGGCCCGTTGCCCTCGGCCATGGCCTCGCGCAGCACCGCATTGGACAGCCGAGCCACGATTCGTACCCTCGGGTTGGCCTGCCGCGCGAGCAGCGCGATTTCCAGATTGAGCGCATCGTCGTCGTCAGCGCAGATCACCGCATCGGCGGTGGCGATCCCGGCGGCCTCGAGGTCCTCGGGTGCCTGCGAGATCGCGACACTGACCCCGGCGTTGTTCAGTTCGTCGATGATCCGCAACCCGAGCGCGTCGTCACCGCAGACGATGGTGTGGCCCCGCATGAGGAGACGCTACTTCGGAAAGTCGCGTCATGGCGGGTGAGAATGACACATGTCCTCCTTACCCCCTGCCCCCTACGTCAAAGCCTGCATCAACGGCGCTCGCACCCCTGACCAGCACGCCGCATTGCCGGTGTCGCCGGATCAACTGGCCGCCGCCGCCGTCGCCGCGCATACCGCCGGGGCCATGGCGGTGCATCTGCACCCCAAGACCGCCGACGGGGTCGACTCGCTCGAACCGGAGACGGTGGGCGCGGCGGTCAGCGCCGTCCGACACGCGGTGCCGGGACTGCCGCTGGGAGTGACGACAGGATTTTGGGCATTGCCCGACCCGCAGCGGCGGTTGCGCGCCGTCGAGTCCTGGACCGTGCTGCCCGACTTCGCCTCCGTGAACTGGCATGAGCCCGGCGCGCAGGATCTCGCGGAACTGCTGCTGAGCCGGGGCATCGGCGTGGAGGCGGGCATCTTTCACGCCGACGCGGCCGAATCCTGGGCGAGTTCGCCGCTGGCCCCGCATTGCCTTCGGGTGATGATCGAACTGCCGCCCGACGGCGACACCACGACCGCCGACGACCTGCTGGCGCGGATCCGCCGGGCCGGGTCGCCCACGCCGGCGCTGCTGCACGGACTGGACGACAGCTGCTGGCCGCTGTTGGCCCACGCCGGACTGCGCGGCGTGCAGACCCGCATCGGGCTCGAGGACACGGTGCTGCTGCCGGACGGGTCACCGGCCCCGGGCAACGCCGAACTCGTCGCCGCCGCCTTCGACGTACTGCGGACCGTCAGTCGGTAGGTGGGGCCAACTCGAAGTCGGCGAAGTCGAAGCCCGGCACGACCACGCAGCTGACCAACGTCGGCTCGTCGTCGCGGGGACGGGCACGCTGCCAGTGGCCGGGCGGCACCAGTACCTGCGGCCGTTCACCGGCGACGATATCGGGGCCCAGCAGAACCGTTGTGGCACTGTCTTTTTCCGGACCGATGTCGAGCAGCAGCGGGCTGCCGCGGTGATAGAACCACAATTCGGCGCTGCGCACCGTGTGCCAGGCGGACTGCTGGCCGGGTAGCAGCACGAAATAGATGGCGGTGCCCGCATTGCGCGGGCCGTTGTAGTCCGACGGCAGGGCGGATTCGCCGACAATCAGGTCACTGCGCCAGGTCTCGCGGAAGAAGCCACCTTCGGGATGGGGTCCCAGCTCCAGCTCGCGAACCCAGTCGGGGAGATCCGTCATGGCCTCAGCGTAGGGATAAATCAGTTGCCAGCGTCGGCGATGGGCCATTAGCGTGGCGCCCGTTCAAGTCTTCCGTCCAGTGAGGAGGGTCCCCGTCGTGGATCACAGCGCAGCTCACCCGCTCGCCGACCACCACTGGGAGACCCATGCCTACCGACTTCGCCATCACACTGATCGACCTCGACTTCGCCTGGCCGGACGGAACCGTCGCGCTTGACGGCCTCAGCGCCACACTGCCCACCGGTCGCACCGGCCTGGTCGGCGCCAACGGTAGCGGCAAGTCGACCCTGCTGCGGCTGATCGCCGGTGACCTCACCCCGACGGCAGGCCGCATCCTCACCGGCGGTGGCGTCGCCTACCTACCGCAGACGCTGACGCTCGACGTCACCGTGTCGATCGCCGACGTGCTCGGTGTCGGAGCGCAGCTGGCCGCGCTGCGGGCGATCGAATCCGGCTCGGCGACCGAACACGACTTCGAGGTGATCGGCGAGGACTGGGACGTCGCGGACCGAGCCGCCGAGGCGCTGCGCGTCATCGGCATGGGGCCCCCAGACCTGGACCGGACTGTCGGGCAGGTCTCCGGCGGGGAGGCGATGTTGTTGGCGGTCAGTGCCCTTCGGCTTGAGGCCGCGCCGATCACCCTGCTGGACGAGCCGACGAACAACCTCGACCGGGACGCCCGGGCCAGGTTGTTCGACCTCGTCGCGGACTGGCCGGGAACGCTGGTGATCGTCAGTCACGATGTCGCGCTGCTGAACCGGATGGACCACACCGCCGAGTTGCACAACCACCGGCTCACCTCCTTCGGCGGCCCCTACCGCGAATTCCGCGCCCATCTGGACAGTGAACAGGCCGCGGCGGCGCAGGCGGTGTCCGCCGCCGAACAGAGCGTGCGGGTGCAGAAGCGTCAGCGCGCTGCCGCCGAGACCAAGCTGGCCCGTCGTAATCGCAAGGCGCAGAAGGACTACGCGAATAAACGCGCGCCGAAGATCGTGATGAACAACTGGGCCTCGGCTGCCGAGGTGGCGGCGGGCAAACTGCGCACCGGGCTCGACGATAAGGCCGCCGAGGCCGCGGACGCACTGCAGGCAGCCGAAGCGCGGCTGCGCAGCGACGAGCACATTCGCGTCGACCTGCCCGATCCAGATGTGCCGGCGAGTCGCAGGATCGCCGAATTACCCAGTGCGCGAGGAGCAGTGGTGGTGATGGGTCCCGAACGTATTGCCGTCGTCGGCCGCAACGGCGTCGGCAAGACCCGGCTGCTGGACGATCTGATCGCCGGAACCGCGGGTCGCTTGCTGACCGACCGAGTCGGCTACCTGCCGCAGCGCATCGACGGCCTGGACGAGCAGGCCAGCGTCCTGGACAACGTGCGCGCCGGGGCGCCCGATGCCGACACCGCCCTGGTGCGCACCCGGCTGGCACGGTTCCTGCTGCGCGGTGACTCGGTGTACCGGCCGGTGGCCGGGCTGTCCGGCGGAGAGCGCTTCCGGGTGGCGCTGGCGCGGTTGCTGCTGGCCGATCCGCCGCCGCAGCTGATCGTGCTCGACGAACCGACCAACAATCTCGACCTGGCCAGCGTCGACCAACTGGTCGACGCGCTGCGCGCCTACCGTGGCGCGGTGATCGTGGTCAGCCACGACGACGAGTTCCTGTCCCGGCTGGATCTGGACCGGACGTTGTCGATGCGGCACCCCGGCCTGTTGGATGCGTCGGGTTAGGGTCGGACCATGGCACACCTGCGCGCGGGCTGGTTCGTCGCGCTCTGCGCGGCCATCCTGGCCGTCAGCGCCTGGCTGCCGTGGTTGACGACCTCGGTCGCCGGCGGCGGCCGGGCCAGCGCCATCGGCGGAACAGTCGGCAGCATCGTGCTGCCGCCCCGCTTCGGCGCCGGTCAGTTGATCGTGCTGCTGGCCTCGGCGCTGATCGTCACCGGTGCAATGGTGGCGCGCAACCTGTCCCCGCGCCTGGCCGCCGCCGCGGCGCTGGTGATCTCGGTGCTGCTCGGTGTGCTGACCTACTGGTATTACCACCTCAACGTCAGCGGTTCGGTGTCGGTGGCGTACGGCTTCTACATCGGGGCGGTGTGCGCCGCCGGCGCAGTGATCTGCTCCGTGTGGGCATTGATCACCGCATTGGTGCGCCGCAGATGAGCCGGTTCGTCGAGCCGATCACTTTGACCGGCGCGCAATGGGTTTCCCTCGAGCCACTGCACCAATCGCACGTTCCCGAGATCGCCGCCGCCGCGGCCGACGTGGGCGAGTTGTGGTTCACCAGCGCGCCGACGCCGGAGACCGCCGCGGCGTGGGTGAGCCGGATGCAGGCGTTGCAGAACGCCGACGAGGGCGTGACCTATGTGATCCGCAGACGGGCGGACGGGGTGGTCGTCGGCTCATCGAGCCTGTTCCACGTTGACGCCGCCAACCGCCGGCTCGAGATCGGTCACACCTGGCACTCGGCGGCGGCGCGGCGGACCGGGGTCAACACCGAGGCGAAATTGCTGCTGCTCACCCATGCGTTCGACGAACTCGGTTGTGTCGCTGTGGAATTCCGCACCCACTTTTTCAATCAGGTCAGCAGGGCGGCGATCGAACGCCTCGGCGCCAAGCTCGATGGCGTGCTGCGCAGCCATCAACTGCTGCCCGACGGGTCCCGCCGGGACACCGTGGTCTACTCCATCCTGGACATCGAATGGCCCGCGGTGCGCAACAATCTGACGTACCGGCTCAGCTGCCATTCCTGACTGTCGCCTCCTATTCACCCAGTACTGTCTTGCACGGTTGAGAAATACGCCTCACGGCGCCATGGCCCTCCAGCGGCGCGGAGATCGGGGTGCGGTGGAGCGACTGGTTCAGGCATTAACAGCCTCGATGGACCCGGTGTCGTTGGTCGGGCGCGTCGCTGAACAGGCGTGTGCGTTCATGCATGCCGCCGACGGCGCCGCCGTCACGCTGCTCCGCGGCTCCGACAACGCGTACGTGACCGTGTCCGCGTACGGCGTGATCTCGGAGACGACGGGCTTCGTGGTGCCCAGGGACAGCAGCGTTCAGGGCCTCGCGGCACGGGAGAACCGCCCGCTGTTGATCCACGATGCGCTGACAGACGAACGACTGTCGGCACGCGTCCGCGCGATGAACAAGCAGTGGGGCACCCGGTCGTGGGCGGTGATTCCGCTGAGATACAACGGCGGCTCGATCGGGTCGCTCCTGCTGGTGGCCACCACAGTCGGTGCGTTCTCCGACTCCGATGTCGACGCGCTACTGGCGATCAGCGAGCTCGTCTCGGCCCTGGTGGGCGCCCAGCTGCAACTGTCGGCGCTGTTGACCCAGGTGATGACCGACGGCGACGAGCGAGGACAGCGCGCACTGACGGCGCGATTCGTCGCCTCGGTAATGCTTCCCGAAGCGGTGGAGACCGAGAGTCTGCAAGAACGACTGGACGTACTGCTGGCGCGACCGGAGGCGCTCAAGGCGGTATTCCAGCCCATCGTCCGTTTGGAAAGCCGCGCCATAGCCGCCTACGAGGGGCTGATGAGGTTTCCCGAATCACCGGGCCTGACGCCGATGCACTGGTTCAGCGCTGCCCGGCGGCTCGGCCGGGGCGTCGACCTGGAATATGCCGCGCTATGCGCCATCTTGAGGGCGGCGCATCCGATCCCTGATGACTGTCCCGTGGCGGTCAACCTGAGTCCGAGCGCGGCGCTGGAGCCGTCGATTCACGACGTGCTCGCTGCCCAGGACCGAGCGTTGATCATCGAGATCACCGAGCACGAATCATTTCCCACCGATCTCGGCCCCAGTCTTAAGCTGTTGCGGGAGCGCGGCGTATCGATCGCAGTCGACGATGCCGGCGCCGGCTACGCCAACTTCACCCAGTTGTTGCGGCTACGTCCCGACATCATCAAGATCGACGGAGAGTTGATCGCCGGCATCGACGCCGATCCGGTGAAGCGGGCAATGGCGACCGCGCTGAAGTCACTTGCGGCCGAACTGGGGGCGAAGACAGTGGCCGAGGCTGTCGAGACACCAGGCCAGCTGGAGACGCTGATCGGTCTCGGCATCGAATACGGCCAGGGGTTCCACCTCGGCAGACCGTCAGATGTCGTCGATCTCGCCGGCTGAACCATGTTGTGAGGCAGGCGATCCGCGCCCTCCGACGCGGAGCCGTACCTGGATGCGGTCGCCGTCGTCGATACCTTCGGGGCGGCGTAATGCCACCTTCAGAGGTACCAGGTACACGCCGTCCTTCGGCATCAGCGACGTCGTCACCTCGGTCGCGCCGACACGCACCTGTGCGGGGATGACACCCCAACCGTAGGTCAGCTCGCCGAGATGAGCGTGCAGAAAGTCATCGACATGCGCGGGCGTCTCGACGAAGAAGTACGGAGCCGGGCCGCGCCACTGGAACACCTCGGCGTCGAACTCCCAGTCCATGCCATGAGACTACGACGTGTCCGTGCTCAGCCGCCGACGATGGCGGCTGAGCACGGAACGTCACGGAATCGGTTGGGCCTCAGCCCGCTTCGATGGTCGTCGGCTCGATCGGCTTGCTTTCGCCGGAGCGGGTGACCTCGATGCGGCGTGGCTTGGCCCGTTCGGCCAGCGGGATCGTCACCGTCAGGACACCGTTCTCGTAGGTCGCCGAGATCTTGGCGGTGTCGATACCGTCGCCGAGTGCGAGCTGGCGACGGTAGGTGCCGAAGAACCTCTCGCTGGTCAGCCATTGCACCGAGTCCTCGGAGCGGGCCGAGCGATGCGCCGTCAGCGTGAGGGTGCCGTTGTCGACGTTGACGTCGATCGACCCGGGATCCACACCGGGAAGATCGGCCGTCAGCACGTAGTGGTCCTCGACCTTGTAGAGGTCCATCGGCATGAATCGGGGGCTGCGATCGGTTCCGGTTTGGCTGGTCAACAGTCCCCGGGTCATGGCTTCAATTTCATTGAACGGATCGAAGCGGAGCACAGTACTCACCTCCTGCATCCCTGAACGCAAGCCCACCACCCTGGCGGGCAGCTTTACTGTGCACGGCCAGATTAGCACTCGGCAGTGGCGAGTGCTAATACTTTTCGACCGGTTTTTCCCTCGCCACCGGTAGGCTGGGCCGGGCTTTTCGAAGGGATGACTTTGCGCAAGGCGACGGGAATCGTGTCGGCCGTACTGGCGGCCGCACTGGCGGTGACGATCACGGGCTGTTCCGACGACAACAAGCCGGTCGCGGCCAAGTGCGACGAGGTGTCGGCCCCGCTCATCGACGTCCCCACCCGAACCGACCAGGAACCGAGGCTTCGGTTGCCGCAGCCGCAGGGCTGGGAACGCACCGACAAACTGGACTCCGAATCCATCCGGTACGCCATCCGCAACCCCGCGCTGGCCGAGGACGGATTCACGCCCAACGCGGTTGTCACCCTGCAGAAGGTGGCTGCCAAGGAGGGCAACGCCCAGCAGATCCTCGACATTCAGAACAAGCAGCTGGTGGCCCGGTTGAAGGTGACGGACCTGAAGACCAGTTCGGCGACGATCTGCGGGTCGACGGCCCAGTCCACGACGTACACCGCCCCGGCGATGGGCAAGATCCCGGCCCGCAGGGCGACCTCGCTGGCGGTGGTCTTCACCGACGGCGACGTGAACTACGTCAGCACCTTGACGGTGCAGACGATCAAGCCCGACAACCCCACGTACGCAGCTGATTCGGCGACGATCCTCAAGGGATTCCAGATAGTCCCGGCTAAATAGCGACGGTGCTGACCTCGGCGCCGGTGAGCCGTTCGGTGCACCGGTCGCAGGCCAGTTCGCCGGTGAAGCCGGCTCCGCAATCGTGGTGGGTCATCACCACGGCAGGACCCTCGGGCGCCTGGAACCACCACTGCGCCCACTGAAGTGCAGCGGTCAGCACCGGGAAGAACGCCCGTCCCTTGTCGGTCAGCAGGTAGGCGGCCCGCTCGGGGCCGGACCGCTCCGCGGGCGAGGTGGTGAACACGCCGAGGGTGCAGAACGTCTGGAGCCGTTCGGCCAGCAGACTGGGCGGGGCCCCGAGCTGGGTCTGGAAATCGGTGAAGCGGGTGGTTCCGAGGAATGCGGCCATCAAAATTGCTGCGGCCCAACGGTTGCCGAATACGCTCATGGTCTCGGGGAACAATCCGGCCTGGCGCGCGCTGGTATCGGATTCCGAGCGGCGCCGCGTCGAGGCGGCCGGCGCCGACCGGGCCCAGTCGCCACTCGGTCCGAGGGTCAGCTCCACTTCGGATCCGGTGACGACGGCGTGACAGGTGTTGCAGCGCATCAACGGTGCGAAATGCGATCCGCACGCCATGTGGCGCATCGCAGGCAATGTCTCCCGGTGTTCGGTGACCCAGTTGCGTTCCCACTCCCAGATCGCCAGCATCGTCGGCCACAGTGACCGGCCGCGGCTGGTGATGAGGTACTCGGTGCGCGCGCGGGTGGAGGCATGCACCCTGCGGGTGAGCAGACTGTCGCCGACCAGGGTGCGGAGCCGGTTGGTCAGCACCGAGTTCGAGATCGGCAGCCTCGACATGAACTGGCTGTAGCGGCTGGCACCGAGCAGTGCCTGCTGGATGATCAACAGGTTCCACTCGTCACCCAGTAACCCGAGCATCCGTCCGATGGCATTGGGACTGTCAGGCGCCAAGACGGTGGGCGTCTCGGCGGAGTGCACTTCGGTCACTACAACCCGATCGCGCCGGCCGCCGAGTCGGCGGTATGCCACCGGCGCAACGCGGAGCCCGCCACCCAGGTGGAGTGGGTTCCGCTCGAGATCCGTTCGGGCAGTTTGAGTTTGCACACCGGACCGTCGGCCAGCCGGGCCGCGTCGAACACCAGGCAGTACGAGGCGTCGTCGGTCATATCGGTGGTCAGGGTGACCAGGTAGCCGTCGTCCTCGGCACGGCTGCCGACGCGGGGTGCCATCGCGGTCTCGCTCCCGTAAACCCCGTCGCCGAAGGAATAGCGCTCCTCGGCGCCGGTGCGCACATCGTGACGGACCAGCCCGTCGAACAGGAACCAGCCGGGCTTGCCGCTGGCCGCCCAGGTGTAGCGATACGGCTCACCGAGATGGCCGTTGTTGATCATGCCGAACTCGGTGATGCTGTCCGACAACGGTTCTTCGGTGAGTCCGCCGGTGACGAGGTTGAGCCGCCAGCGGTGCAGCCGGGCCTGCATGCGGTCCAGTGCGAGGAACCGGAACGCCCGCTGCCACTTGGTGCCGGTGCCGTTGTCGGTCGGCTCGGGATCACCCTGGAAGAAGCCGTCCAGCACGATCTCGTCGCCGTCCTCGTAGGCGTTGACGAAGTGCAGTACGAACGTCGGGTCGGCCTCGAACCACCTGATCTGACCAGTGGTGCCCCGCCGGGGCAGCACGGCGAACCGCGACGGTATGTCGCGGTGGAACCGGGCCATGTGCACGTCGCGCTGCAACAGCTCCGGATCCCAGAACAGCGGGAAGTCGTTGAGGATCACATAGTTTCGGGTGAACGCCATATCGTGCGGCAGCCGGGGGCCGGGCAGCGGCACATCGGTGTAGTGCACCAGGTCGTTGTTGGCGTCCACCACCCCGTAGTGCATGTAGGGCGCATTCTTGGAGTAGTTGAAGAACAGCATCTCGTCGGTGCGGTCGTCGACCTTCGGATGGGCTGAGACGCCCCAGTCGCCCGGGAACCCACCGTTGAATGTCTCCTTGCCGAGCGTCTCGGCGGAGTACGGGTCGACGCGGTACAGGTCTCCGCACTGATAGAAGCTTGTCAGCGCGGTGCCGCGGTGCACCACGACGTCGGTGCTGGAGGCGTCCTTCATCAGGGTGCGCGCGCCCCAGCCGTAATCGACTTTCGCCAGCGACAACGGTTCGGCCAGACCCGGCCACAGCGGACCGCCTGCGGCGTTCTCCGCCTCGAACCCGTCGGTGCGGACGAAACGGTTGCGGTAGAACGCTTTTCCGTCGCGGAAGCCGACGATGTGCAGCATGCCGTCACCGTCGAAAGGGTGATACGCCTTCAGCGCCGGGTGCAGCGGATTCTCGGTGTTGCGCAGGTACACCCCGTCGAGGTCGGTCGGGATCTCACCGTCGACGACGGTGAGATCGTCGTCGCGCCACTCCGTGGTCTGCGGCCGCCATGGGCCGGTGCGGTAAGGGTGGTCGTCGTCCTCGGGTAGCGTCGACAGGAACTTGCCGACGATCTCAGTGTCCATCGTCTGCCGATCTGATCACGAAACTCACTGTGGTTGCTGTACTTCCGCCGAAATTGAGTGTGCCGAAGCGGCGCGCGCCGTCGACCTGGTAGCCGCCGGCGAGACCACTCACCTGTTTGGCGGCGTCGAGCATCATCCGGATGCCGGACGCGCCCACCGGGTGGCCACCACCGATCAGGCCGCCGCTTGGGTTGATCGGAAGCCGGCCGCCGATCTCGATCTCCCCGTTCTCGATCGCCTTCCAGGACTCGCCCGGTCCGGTCAGGCCAATGTGGTCGATGGCGAGGTACTCACTCGGGGTGAAGCAGTCGTGTACCTCGATGCCGTCGAGATCGTCGAGACCGACGCCGGCCCGGCCGAACGCGTCGTACACGGCGGCTCGGACGTGCGGCAGCACGTAGGGGTTGGCGGCGTCGCGGTCGAGTTTCTGCTGCAGCCCCAACCCGACGGTGCGGTGACCCCAGCCCTCGATCAGCCCGATCGGGCGCACGCCCGGGTGATCGCGCAGGAAGTCGTCGTTGACCAGGACGACGCCCGCGGCGCCGTCGGTCATCTGGCTGCAGTCGTAGCGGCGGATCCGGCCCTCGGTGGGCGGATTCACCGCGTCGTCGCCGCCCTGGGTGGCCAGGTCGGGGACCGCCCAGTCCCGGGTCTGGGCGTTGGGGTTGCGTTTGGCGTTGGCGAAATTCAGGGCCGCGATCGCGTGCAGGTGGGCGTCATCGAGACCGAAGCGACGGTCGTATTCGTCGGCGACCCGGGAGAACATCGACGGCCACACGTATGTGGCGTCCTCGGCCTCGTGGCCGGTCCATGCCGCAGCGCCAAGGTGGGCGGCCGCGATATCGCCGGGCACCGTCTTCTCCAGCTCCACGCCGACCACCAGTGCGGTGCGGTAGTTACCGGCCCGCAGATCGGCCATCGCCGCCAATGCGGCCACGCTGCCGGAGGCGCACGCCGCCTCGTGCCGGGTCGCCGGGGTGTCCCACAGTCCGTCGTGGACGGTGGCGGGCATCGCGCCGAGGTGTCCCTGGCGGGCGAACATCTCACCGAACGCGTTGGCGACGTGCACGACGTCGATGTCGGCGGCGTCGATCATGGACTCGCTCAGGGTCAGGTCGACGACCTCGGTGGTCAGATCGGCGAAATCGCGGCTCTCCCGGGTGAGGTTGCGGGCGAAGTCGGTCTGATACCCGCCAAGGATCCAGATATTGCTCGGCACAGCGCCGAAATTACTACAACTAAGAGAGTGCCGGACCGGATTGTGCACAACGCGCGATAACTAGGGGCGGCCCCGTCGGCTCGCGGTCTGAACCGACAGGACCTCGCGGACGTGGGTGTCGACCACCGCGTCCGCTTGCAGCGCAGCATGCCCTCGTTGAGAATCCGCAAACGTCTCGATTGAGCAGCCGCGTTCGTCATTCCGGCAAATGTGAGTAAGACTTGCCCAATGTCTGTGCCCAACCACGATCTGGCGCTGCGGATGGCGGAGTTGGCCAGAGCGACGGCGCCACCCCGCAACGTCGACGAGGTATTGGCCGGGGTGACCGCCGCGGCGACGGAGATGATTCCCGGGACTGATACCTGCGGCGTGCTGCTGATCGGTAAAGGCGGCAAGTTCGAGTCACTGTTCGGGACGTCGGACCTGATCTACCAACTGGACGCACTGCAGGAGGCCTGCGGGGAAGGTCCGTGCATCCAGGCCGCCGTCGACGAGCTGATCGTGCGCACCGACGACTTCACCACCGAGCGGCGCTGGCCGAAATACAGTTCCGCGGTCACCGAACTCGGGGTGCGCAGCGGCCTGTCGTTCAAGCTGTACACCGGCAAGACGACGGCCGGCGCACTGAATCTGTTCGGCATGCAGCCGCACGCCTTCGACGGGCAGTCCGAGGCGATCGGTTCGGTGCTGGCTGCCCACGCCGCGTCGGCAATCCTGGCCAGTAAGCATGGTGAGCAACTCGAATCCGCGCTGAACACCCGCGATGTCATCGGGCAGGCCAAGGGCGTGATCATGGAACGGTTCAACGTCGACGCCATGCGCGCGTTCGAGATGCTGCGCGAGCTGTCGCAGACCTCCAACACCAGGTTGGTCGACATCGCAAATCGGGTAATCGCGACCAGGGGGTCGTAGTCGGCACGAGCGTCCCCGAACCGGCGGTATCGTTGTTCGGAAGTTCCTGGTGCTCGTGGGGGTCGCTCGATGGTGAGGGATGCGCTCAGGCGTTGGTGGCAGCAGTCCACTCACTACGAGTGGTTGAGCGGCTATCTCGCTGACCGTGGTATGCGGGGCGCCGCACGTGCCCTGATGGCACTCCTGGCCGTCTCGATGATCGCGTGTCTGGTGGGCATGCTGCATTCGCCGGACGGGCCGATCGGAACCGTCCCCAGAGCTATGACGTGGCTCGCCATTGCCGGCGGCGTGATCGGGGCCGCGCTGTTCACCGCAAAGTGGCCGACCCGGCGTGAGTCGGTGTTATTCGTGTTGGTCACCAACGCATCGATGGCGTTGGCCTGTGTGGCCAATCCGAGTCCACTGCACGCCCTGGTCGGCTGCATCTCGTTCGCGACGATCGGCGCCTACATTGCGTTCTTCCACACCACCCTCTTGGTGTTGTACAACTTCGCCGTCGCGGCCGCCGTGGCCACCTGGGGTGCGGTACGCATGGCCGCCGAAGGGCAGCTGGTCCTCGCCGGCGTGGACTGGTGGTTGATCATCCAGATCAATATCGCGCTGCCGCTGGCCATCCAGATCCTGGTGAACGCGCTCGGCGTCGATCTTCTTCGCGCCGAACGTGATCCGCTGACCGGACTGCTCAACCGACGGCTTTTCCACAGCCAGACATTCGGGCTGATCGAGTCGGGACGCCATGCCGGCGCTCACCTGGCAGTCGCCCTGATCGACCTGGACAAGTTCAAGTCGGTCAACGACCGCTACGGGCACGCCGCCGGTGACGAGGCGCTGGTGCACGTCGCCCGCGCCATCGAGCAGGCTGCCGGTGCCGAGGCGGTGGTCGCCCGCAGCGGAGGTGAGGAGTTCGTGGTGGCGACCGCGTTGCCCAGTGCGGACTGCAACGAGTTGGCGCAACGGATCTGCACCGCCATCGCCGAGTCACCGGCCGGGGTCACCGCCAGCGTCGGCACCACCGCGGTCCGGCTGTCCGACACCTACGGTGACCACAAGGCGCTCCTCGACCGGCTGGTGGGCAACGCCGACTGGGCCATGTATCGCGCCAAGCGCGCCGGCGGCAACGGGTGCCGGCACCAGAACACCGACCCGATCGACCGGCGTCGACCGGACGTCGGCGGCGACGCCAGCCAGTCGATCGCTTAGCGCGAGAAAAAGTGCCCCCGGCAGGATTCGAACCTGCGACACCGGCTTTAGGAGAGCCGTGCTCTATCCCCTGAGCTACGGGGGCGCAACGGCTGGCAGCTTACCGCCTGACGGCAGCGCGCCCGTCATTCCAGCGGGTCAGCGCACCGCACCGCGCGGCGGGTACAGCGCGACCAGGTAGCTGTGGCCGTGCGTCGGTGCGACCTTCGGGTAGCCCTGACGAACCCAGGCGACGAAACGGCGCATCATGCTCGCCGGCCTCCCGCCAGCAGCGCGCCCCACTCGAAGCGGGCAACCGCCGTCGCATTGCTGTCGGCCTCGGGCTCCACTTCTTGGGCCAACCGGACCAGAGCCTGAGCCACCCGTCTGCCGTCCAGCCGGTGCCGCTGCGACACTTGGTCGATCTCCCCGGATGCCGCATCCACCGAGCAGCGCCTCAACCCCACCAGCACGCCCTCGGCGCGCTGCATCCTGCCGTCGTCAAACCCGTCGTTGTCCATCGAATAGTCCTGTAAAACCGCCATGCTCTACGCCTCCAATCGTGGAGCCATTGCCAGTCTGACGGTCCCGCAAACCCTCTAGCGCAGTTCCGCTATGACTTTCGCGAAATACTCCGCGTGGTAGTCCTGCACGGTGAAGTAGGTGATGCCGTAGTCGTCGCGCCGCGCGCGCAGGGTGTCGGCGATGTCCCGCGGCGTTCCCGTCAGCACGGTCGGCAGCGCCAGCAGTTGCTCCTCGGTGGCGTCCGGGGCGTACCCGCGGGTCAGCGCCAGGTCCGGGATGCCCGACGAATCCGTCGGCACCCCGGTGATCGCGATGTTCAGTTCGAGGTCGGCGAACCGGTCGCCGGCCGCGGCCCGCACGAACTCGATGCGCTCGGCCAGCGGGTCGTGGCCCGGGTACTCCGGCACCCCGCCCCCGGTCAGGCCGATGATGTCGGCGTGCTGGGCGGCGATGCGCAGCACCCGGTCGCCGTTACCCGCGATCAGGATCGGGATCGTCGGCGCGGTCTGCTTGAGGTACTGCGTCGTGTGCCGCAGATGATCGACCCGCTCACCGGCGCTGGGATACGGCATCTCGGCGGCCTCGAACTCCTCGCGCACGTAGCCGGTGCCCAACCCGAGGTCGAGCCGACCCTCGCTGAGGACGTCGACGGCGACGGCGTCGCGGGCCAGTAGCGCCGGTTTGTAGAACGCCGCGTTGATCACGAACGTCCCCACCCGCATGGTCTTGGCGGCCTCGGCCGCGGCCACCATGGTGGGGAACGGCGCGGGAACGCCGAAGCGGCCGAGGTGGTCCGGAACGTGCAGGACGTCGAAGCCCAGATCTTCGAACCTGCGCACGGTTTCGCGCAGCCGCTGTGCCGACTTGACCGACCGCACACCGATGCCGAAGCGAAAGTCTTTGACCATCCCGGCATGCTATGGCCGGGCTCACAGCGATCGACAGTGTCGGTCTCGGTATGTGGCACGGCTGACCTGCGATTCGGGTTTGGCCACCCCCTGGCGTGGGCATGTCTGTGCTTCGTGAATCCTCCCAGCGTCGGCGTGGAGGAGGAATTCCTCCTCGTCGATCCCAGCACCGGTGAACCGGTCGCCCGCAATACCGAGGTCGCCAAGTACGCGACCGAACGCGGGGTCGACCTTCAACTGGAGCTGACCTCCTGTCAGGTAGAGACCGCCACCGACGTGGCGCAGACGAGTTCGCAACTGCGCCAACAGATCACCGAGCTCCGAGCGGTGGTCGCCGAGTCCGCCGAGAAAGCGGGCGCCCGCCTCCTGGCCGTCGGCCTGCCGCCCACGGTGCCGCACAGCTTCCCGCTGACCGACACCCCGCGGTACCGGGAGATCGGCGAGCGGTTCGGCATGATCGCCCACGAGCAGGGCATCTGCGGATGCCATGTCCACGTCGAGGTGCCCGACCGCGACGCGGCGATCGCCGTCAGCAACTGGCTGCGTCCCTGGCTGCCGATGCTGCTGGCTCTCACCGCCAACTCGGCGATCTACCGCAATGCCGACAGCGGCCACGCGAGTTGGCGCAGCGTGCTGTGGGGACGCTGGCCCAGCGCAGGCCCACCGCCGCATTTCGATTCGGCCGAGCACTACGACGCGATCGTCGCGCTGATGAACGACTCGGGCGCCATGCTCGACGAGGGCATGGTCTATTGGGATGTGCGGCCGTCCAAGAAGTTCCCCACGGTCGAGATCCGGGTTGCTGACGTCCCGGCCACGGCGGCCGAGACCGTCCTGCTGGCGACACTGAGCCGTGCCGCGGTGATGACCGCGCTGGCCGCCGACCGCGGTGGTGAGAAGGCGCCCAAGGTCGACGACCACATCCTGCGCGCCGCCTACTGGAAGGCCGCGCACGACGGATTGGACGGCCAGACGATCGACGTGATGGAGGGGTGGGCGACGGCGCCGACGTCACGGGTGCTGGGCGAGTGGCTGGGCCTGCTGCAGCCGGCATTGGATGAACTCGGCGACAGCGAATGGGTGCATGCCGAGCTGGGCCGCCTGCTGCGGGACGGCAACGGGGCGATGCGGCAGCGCGCCGCGTGGCGGGAACGTCACGACATCGCCGACGTCATCGCCGTTGCCGCGCAAGCGACGCTGGAACGTTAGACCAGCGGAAGTTCGGCCACGACCTGGCCGGTCGGCTGCGGCGAGCCTGCTCCGGGTTCGACGGTGAACTTCAGCGCCGTGGAGCCGCCGAGATCCGGCAGCACCGCAGTCGTCGACGGCGTCACCGCCTTGTCGTCCATCGTCCCGGCCGACGTGGCGCCGCTGTTGCCGACCAACCACATCTGATACACCGTGCCCGGTGCCGGTTTCGGCACGTCGTTCATCACCAGCACGCCGGCGTTCTTCTCGCGGGAGAACACCACCGTCGCGGTGCCGCCACCCGGGATCGCGCCGGAGACGGTGTGCACGTCGGGCGCGCCGAAGACCTGCTGCGCGGTCGACACTTTCGCCGGCTCCGGCCGCAGCGCGATGCCGACGCCGACGGCGCCGAGGCCGATCACCAGCGCCGCTGCCACCGCCAACACCGGGCCCCGCCAGCGATTGCCGGCCGAATCAGGTTGAGCCACAGGCAGACTGCGCACATTGTCATCGGCCACCGCGGACAACAGCCTGCGCCGCAGATCGGCAGGCGGTTCACTGGCGCTGACCGCCGAGACGACGGCCATCGTCTCGCGGACGGCCCGCACCTCGTCGTAGAAGGCATCGGCTTCGGGCCGCGCCAGCTGTGCCAGGCGGTCTTCGATCTCGTCGCGCTCGGCGTCGGACACCGCATGCAGCGCATACGGCACCGCCAGCTCCAGCAAGTCGCTTTCGAGTGGTTCAGTCATCGCACACCCAAACAATTACGCAGGCCACGAAGCGCATCGCGCATTCGGGACTTCACCGTAGCCAGGTTGGCGGCCAAACGCTCCGACACCTGCACGTAAGTCATTCCTTGGTAATAGGCGAGTTCGATGCACTCGCGCTGTACTTCGGTGAGCCCGTCCAGGCAGGCGGTCACCTGTCGCCGTTCGTCCTCACTGATCACCGCGTCGGCCACGTGGTCCAGCGGCGGCTCGACACTGGCCGCGCCATACCGGGACTCGCGCTGCGTGGCGGCCTGCTCGGAGCGGACCCGGTCCACGGCGCGGCGGTGCGCCAGTGTCAACAGCCACGCGACCGCGCTGCCCGAGGCAGGGTCGTAGCTTTCCGCGGTCCGCCACACCTGCAGGTAGACGTCCTGGGTCGTCTCTTCGCTGTAGCCCTGGTCCCGCAGTACGCGGGTGACCAGTCCGTACACCCGCGAACGGGTGGCGTCGTAAAAAGAGGCAAAGGCGTCGGCGTCGCGCTGAGCCACTCGGCGCAGAAGTGCGTCGAGTTCAGCAGCCGCGGTCGTCAACGCCGCCATCCACATGTTGCTGGCATCGTCGCGTAGCCTAACGGCCCCTCCGGCCGCACATGTCACGATGGCATCCACGAACATTTCTGCGCGGTCCAGCCGGGACGGATGGCCACGGTGTGCGGCGAGCGTTCCAGCTGCTCGACGGGTCGCGGCATCGCCGGGACGCCGCGCAGCCGCAACACGAAGTCGTGCACGCGCATGCTCAGCGCGGTCATCTGCGGAGCCAGCGGCGCCGTCACCTGCAACCGCAGGATCTGCGCGGCGGTGGCGGGCCGCCGAGTGCCACGGACCGTGGCGACCAGCGCCGTCTCGTGGTCGCGGAACAGCGACATCCGCAGATCCACTTCCTCGTCGGGCAACGGCGCCTGGATCACGTACTGGCCGCCCGACCCGTCGAAAGGGGAGGTGTACTCACCCGGGGGCAGCAGGTAGGCGTGCCGACGCCCGCCGTGCTGCATCTCGGCGAGCACGCAGCGCAGCACGCCCTGGGCGTCGTGACACCAGAACAGGCTCAGCGGGTTGCAGGCCCGGCCCAGCACGCGCGGCAGGAGCAGCGCGGTGATCCGGCCACCCGGCAGGTGAACGCCATGGTCGGCCAGAACCGCGTCGACCTGTTGGCGCAACGTGTCGTCGGGCGACCCGTTGAAATGGTCGGCGCCCTCGAAGCGGGCGAAGGGCTGCAGCCACCGGGGCAGCCGCGGCAGGTCATCGATGTCGACGTACCAGCTGTAGCTGCAGCGCTCGGTGTGGTGGTGCACCGGTGACCTGCGCAATTGTGTGATGCGGGTCCGGTACAGCGCGGTCGTCGGGCGGCCTGTCAGGGTGCTTGTCGGTTCCACATCCGGTATTCGGAGCACCCGAACGCTTGGATGGGTGCGACCCACCTGTGATCATCCGCGGCGGACGAACCCCTTCGTGCGCATCAGGAAGTCGGCCAGGAAGCCGTCGTGGGGCAGCCCGGTCGCCGTGTAGTAGGTCGGCACCGGGCCGCGGTACACATTGGCGATCGTGGGCTCATCGAGCAGCGCGGTGACCAGGCTGTCGTCCTCGGTGAACGCGCCGACCACCAGTGAATTGCGCAGCCCAGCGATGCCGGCCGCGCGCTCCCACGGGGTGACCCAGACGCAGGGGAACGGCATCTCGGTGCCGAGTTTCTCGGGATCCGGGCCGGCGAGCAGATGTACGGCCGGGCGCAGCGCTGCCCGGCCGTCACCGAGGTCGGCCACGATCTGGTCGGCTCCGAGCAGCGCGGTGGTGCCCGCCGCACGGGCGGCGACATGTCTCGCGATGGCCTCGGCACTCGCCAGCGGCTGGGTGGGCAAGACCGCGCGCTCGTCGTCGGCGGGCAGCGCCTCGATGGTGCGCAGCTCCTGCGCGATCGCTTCGGCCAGCCCCGCCGCGTCACCCTCGACCAGCACGGCGGTGGTGTTGACACAGGCCATGCCGCCCAGCCGGGCGATCGAGTCGACGATGACGTCCAGGTGCTCGCGCCGATCCTGCTCGGCCGTCAGCACGATCTTGGTGCGGCCCGGACCGTTGACGAAGACATTCGGGTCGCCGCCGTACTTGGCGACCACATCGTCGCCGCCGTACACCAGGGCGAGGTCGGCCGAGCCGATGATCTCGTCGGCTCCGGCGTGGTCGGTGGGTAGGTAGGTCACGTCGTCGTCGCGGAATCCGGCGGCGCGCAACGCCGTGACGAGCCGGTGGGCGGTGAACGGCTCACGCCGCGACGGCCGGATCGCCACCCGGTACCCCAACGCGAGCGCCTGCGGCCACAGCCCGTGGACGCCGGGCGCATTGCCGGAGGCGTGCACCCCGAACACCTCACCGCGGCGCGACCAGATCGCGCCGGCCTGCCCGGCTGGTACCGCCGCCCAATCCGGCACCGCGCCGACCGGCCGGGCCGGCTGCACCGAGTCGAACGCGGCGACGACGGCCGCGCTCACGTCGAGGGCCTGGACGCGCGCCACGGCGATCGGCAGCCCCGAAACCCGGCTTGCCAGTTGCACATACGACTCGAAGTCCAGGCCGGCGACCGAGCCGACGAATGCCGCGCCTGCCGTGTCGAGCGCGACACGTCGGTGATCGACGGGCAGTGGAGTGGCCCTGCGCTGCGCGGCGATGGTCCGCGCGATGTACAGCGGCGGTGCCAGACTCAGTTCGGCCACCGGCACACCGGCGGTATCGGTGATGACTTCGCGCCTGCGGGAACGGTATTCGCCGTTCGGTACCAGGCCGGGAAGGTCGATCACGATCAGTACACGCCCTCGATCACGGCCTCGCCGTCGAGGGTCGCGACGGGTGCGACCTCGGCGACCGAGTCCCCGACGTGACCGTCGGGGCCGGGCAGCCTGATTGCCGTGTCCCGCTCGAGGTTGTTGGGAATGAACATGCCTTTGCTGATGTGGTTCATCACCACCTGGCCGCGTTCGCCGTAGCCCACCGGCTCGCCGGTGTCCGGATCGACCACCGAGAACATGACGTAGGGGCCGCGCGGGTCGAACACGAATTGCTCACCGGTGGTTCGGGTTTGGGCCTGCGACAGGATCATCGTGCTGCCGAACACCATCGAGATCACGGTGTCCGGGAACACGTCCCGAAGTACGTCGAGGGTGTCGGGATCCACATGCGCACCGCTGAGCATGATGAAGCGAACCGTGTCACCGACCAGTCGGGTCAGGGTGTCGTCACGCGCGATCGCGCCCAGCAGTGGGGGAGTGGTGTGCAGGTTGACGATGTGCTGGCTGCGCAGAACGTATCCGGCTTGTTCGAGAAGATGGTTGAGGTAGGCCGACATCTCGGCCGCGGCGCCGCGGGCAACGAGTTTCTTGACCCAGCGGGGGTCGAGATCGACCGTGTGACAGATCGAGCCGAGCCGGGCGGACACCGCCCTGGAAAAGTAACCCACACCGTGCGGGCCGCTGGGCATGAGGCACAGGAAGCCGCCGCCGGGCACGAACCCGGCGGAAGAGAAATCGTCGGTCTGCCAGTCGACCACCTGCGCCACCCAGTCGGGCAGCTGCGCTGTCCGCTTGGGCGCGCCTGTCGTGCCACCGGATTCGAAGATCAGCGGCACCGGCGACGGTGTGCCGTAGCCGCGCGGGATCAGGTCATGCGCAGGGACGTCGCGTAACTCGTTGACCAGATTCGGGAACCGGTGAAGGTCGGCGAACGTCCGGATGTCGGTGAGCGGATCGAAGTCCAGGCGGCCGGCTGTCCGCAGCCAATACGGGGAGCCGGTGTCGGCGCCGAAGTGCCAGGCCATCGCCGCGCGCAGATATGCGTCCGGATCCGGTGGTGGGGTCTCGCGGGGCAGGTCCAGCAGCGAGAAGTCGACGTCGGCCACAGGGTGGATCCTGTCGCAACGCGGGGCCGAGAAGCGTCAGACGACGTCGTCGTTAACCGATTCGACTGCTGGAGTTCGCATTCCAGACGGTTAGAGCGTCCAGGCGTGCGCCGCGATCACCAGGCCCTGCACCAGTGCGGAGGTGACGGGGGACAGGCCATCGGCATTCGGCGGTTGACTGCGCGGGCTGATGCCGCGCACCCGCGTCGGCAATTCCAGCTGCGTTCCGCCGCCGCTCACCTTGTTGACCGGGTTGTTCGGATGCAGACCGCGCAGTTCGGCGGGGATCGCGTCGAGGTCGGTGACGATGCGGTAGCCGGGCAGCTCGATGTGCGCGGCCAGGTGGTCGGCCAGTTCCCGGTTGCCGCCACCGGCCAGCAGTTCGGTGCTGCGGCCGATGCGCCCGTACCCGTGCAGGGAGACCACCACGTCGACGTGATCGAGAAACGCAGCAAGACGGTCTGATTCGGCACCGAGATAGCGCGCCGACGGCAGGTGATGCGGGTAGTCCTTGGGGTGGCGCAGCAGATACAGCGACGCCCCGGCCGCGTCGGCGGCTCGTTCGGCGATCACGTCGGTCATCTGCTCCAGACCGCCGCCGTGGATGGCCAGGAACCCGAACCGTGACCGTAGTCGGCTCACCTCGACGACCGACGGATCGGCGAGCAGCTCCGAAAGTGATTGTGGTCCAGTCTTGTTCGACGCCAGGGGTCGCGGCCAGTGGGCAGGATCCCAGCGGCGCAGAAAGTCGACCCAGCGCTGCGGTAGGCCGTGGTGCTGTGCGCCGTCGATGATGCGCTCCAGATAGCCAGGCCGGGGTGGGCCGGGTTCGGTGCGGTGATCGATGTACACCCAGGCAGGAGCGGGCCCCTCTGCGGTCTGCACGGTCAGCCGGTCGCGGCGGTAGCGCACCGGCACCCCTTCGGCGCTGTCCAGGGTGGCCAGGTCGTGGTCGGTCAGCCACCACAGCACCCCATGCACCTCGCTGCCCGCGAAGGGTTCGACGGTCGCGACGCCGCGCTCGTTGATCAGCCAGTCGTGGTCGGCCAGGGTCGCCGGCCGGGGGTCGGCGGCCCCGGGACAGCGCCGGGCCATCTGCTGCACGCAGAGGTTGGACCCGTAGGCGAAGTACGGGTGTCGGGGGAGCCGGGGGTCGGCGACATCGAGCCGAGTTTCAGTGGGCGAAGGTCAGATAGATCAGTACCACGTTCAGCAGCGTAATCACCGCCGCGACCGCCCAGCCGAATGCCGTGGTCACCCGGCTGTTCACATCGGCTCCCATCAGCGTGGACTTGCTGGTCAGCCGGATCAGCGGCACCAGCGCGAACGGGATCCCAAACGACAGCACCACCTGGGAGATGACCAGCGCGCGGCTGGGATCGATGCCCGTACCCAGCACCACCAGCGCCGGGATCAGCGTGACGAGCCTGCGCACCAGCAGCGGGAACGTCTTGCGCAGCAACCCCTGCATGATCATCGCCCCGGCATATGCACCGACCGACGTCGACGCCAGGCCCGAGGCCAGCAGACCGATCGCGAAAAGCAGTGCGACTCCTGGCCCCAGCGCGTCGCGGACGGCGGCGTGTGCCCCTTCGATCGAGTCGGTGTCGTCGCGGCCCTGCAGGTTGGTCGCCGCGATCAGCAGCATCGACATGTTGACCGCACCCGCGACCAGCATGGCGATGCTGACGTCCCACCGCGTGATCCGCAGCAGGCGGGCCCGCGGCGCCCCCGCCTCGGGATGTCCGTGCCGGTCGCGGGCGAGGCCGGAATGCAGGTAGACCGCGTGCGGCATCACGGTGGCGCCGAGCATCGCGGTGGCCAGCAGCACGCTTTCCGGTCCGTCGAAGCGGGGCAGCAGGCCGCCCACCACGTCGGCGGCCGGCGGCGTCCGGACGAAGAGGCTGGACAGGAAGCCGATCGCGATGACCAGTAGCAGGCCGGTGATCACTCGCTCGAACACCCGCTGGCCCCGGCGGTCCTGCACGGCCAGCAGTATCAGTGAAACGACGCCGGTGATCACTCCGCCGACCAGGAACGGCAACCCGAACAGCAGGCGTAGTGCGATGGCACCGCCGACGACCTCGGCGACGTCGGTGGCGATCGCCACCAGCTCGGCTTGCAGCCAGTATCCGATGCGGGTCGGTGTGCGGGTATGGTCCCGAACCGCTTCGGGCAAGGTGCGCCCGGTGACCAGGCCGAGTTTGGCAGACAGGTATTGGACCAGTCCGGCCATCACGTTGGCCATGACGATCACCCACACCAGCAGGAAACCGAACTGGGCGCCGGCGCTGATGTTGGCCGCGACATTGCCCGGGTCGACGTAGGCGATCGCCGCGACAAAGGCGGGGCCGAGCAGAGACAAGCCCGCAGCGCGGGCCCGCGTCACCTGTGCCAACCGCCGAGCTTTCTATCCGGTCACTCAAACTGAAAAGTTAGGGTAACCGAAAAGACTAGTCACAAACCGATGAAAATCCCGCCGAGCCCGATACCGAAGCCGCCGTAACCCCAGCCGGCCAGCGGATTCTGCAGGGCCGGGTTGGGTGAGGTGACGATCGCGGCATGCCCGGGCGTCTCGCAGACGGTCGTGCTCGGGCCGGTGTCAGTGCATTGCGCCGGGCGGGCAGTCGCCGGCGCGGCCAGCACCACGCTCGCGACCGCGATCATCAGGGGAGCGCCAAGAACGATCTTGGTCCGCATGGTGGCCTCCTTTATGGCCGTGCGATCTTTCAGCGGCCTCCGCCGCCATGTCCTCCGCCGCCGCCGTTGTTGACGGGGCCGGGGCCGCCGAAGATCAGTGCAGGACCGTAGAACTCGTCACCCCAGGGGTAGGCGAAATCCTCCGGAACTTCCGGGGTCGAGTTGAGCTCGACGTTGCCGGGGGTAGCGCATTCGGTGTTCTGGCCGCCGATGACGGTGCTGCCGCCGGTATCTACACAGGTGGGGAGCGTCGGGTTGATCAGCGTCGTGTCGGCACCCGCCACCGGCGCGAGCGCACCGGCGGCCGCTCCGGCCGCGATGATGATCGGAAACACATAGCGGAGCCTTTGCCGCATGGACATTCCCTTCCTGGCAGTTCCCTACCTAGGGAGCGTACAGCCCTTTGCCAGTGACGAGCGGCAAGTCGATCGTCGTACGGATGCCTGCCGGTGCGGCCACCACCGCGGGGATGGCATTGACGAGTCGCATCGCGGTGGCAACCAAACCGGCATGGTTGTGGTCCCCATTCGGCGATCCCAGGCACACGTCCACCGCATACGACGGTTCACCGGTGATCTCGATGCGGTAGTTGCCGCCGGGCTGGGCCGGCTGCGGCCAGTCCGGGCACAGGTCCTCACGCAGCCGGGTGACGTGTTCGAGAACGATCGCCGGAGCGCCGCCGACCAAGCCGATGACCTCGAATCGCAATGCCGCCGCGGTGCCCTCGGCGATATGGCCGGAAGCGATGTCGAAGTCCTCGGGCGCAGGCTCGCGCACGTACATGTCTTCGATGCCGTCGAGTTCGACGCCGAGGCCGGCCGCGATCTGGCGGATCACCGAGCCCCACGCCAGGCTCAGCACACCGGGCTGCAGCAGCATCGGGATGTCGTCGAGTGGCTTGCCGAAGCCCATCACCTCGAACATCACCGCGGCACTGTTGTAGGTGGCGTAGTCGACGATCTCCATGCACCGGATCTGCTCGATGCTCTGGCAGGTGCCTGCCAGCGCCAGCGGCAGCAGGTCGTTGGCGAATCCAGGATCGATACCGTTGACGAACAGGCTCGAATCGCCTTGCTGGGCAGCATCTTCCAGCGGCTTGATCATCTCCGCGGGTATCACTTCCCAGGGCCACTGCAGGAACACCGGACCACTGCCGACGATGTTGACGCCGGCCGCCAGGATGCGGCGGTAGTCCTCGAGCGCCTCGGGCAGCCGGTTGTCGGCCAGAGCGTTGTAGACCACGCACTGCGGCTTGGCGGCCAGGATCTCGTCGAGATCGGTGGTGGCGGTGACGCCGGTGGCGTCGGAGAGCCCGGCCAGTTCGGCGGCGTCCTTGCCGGCCTTTGAGTCCGAGGAAACCCAGACCCCGGTGAGTTCGAACTCAGGGTTGGTGATCAATCCCTTGAGCGCGTGGACACCGACATTGCCGGTGCCTACTTGCGCGACGCGAATGGGCATGGTGCTCCTCAGAGGTCTCGGCCTAAAGATGTGGGTCTACAGGTCTGGGATGGGCAGGTCGAGGTTCGGCACGATGAGGCCGCCGTCGACCTCGATCATCTTGCCGGTCAGAAAACTGGCTGCCGGTGACGCGAGATAGACCGCGGCCGCGGCGATGTCGAGCGGATCGCCGAGTCGCTTCATCGGCGTCGCCTTCTCCATCGGGTCGCGCAGCGCGTCGTTGGAGGCGACGATCTCCAGCGCCGAAGTCAGGATCGAACCCGGTGCGATCGCGTTGACCCGGATCTTCGGGGACAGGTCCAGCGACGTGAGCCGGGTGTAATGCGCGAGGGCGGCCTTCGCCGTGCTGTAGGCGGCGAATCCACGCCCGGCCAACTTGCCCATCGTCGAGGTGATGTTGATGATGTTGCCGCCGCCGGAGTGCTCGAGCATCAGCGGCACGGCGGCCAGCGTCAGGGCGTGCGCGGTGAGGACGTTGAATGTGAACGCGTCCTTCATGTCCTTGACGCTGGTGTTGAGCAGCGCGTTGGGCATGGTGCCGCCGACGTTGTTGACGACGATGTCGAGCTTGCCGAACGCCTCGACGGCTTTGCCGGCCAACTCGCCGGTGGTCTCGGGGTGCGAGAGGTCGCCGACGACGATGTGGGCGCGGCGGCCGACCGCCTCGATCTGCTTGGCCACCGACTCCAATTCGGACTGGGTGCGCGAGCCGATGACGACGTCGGCGCCGACTTCGGCGAACGCGACCGCGATCGCCGCTCCCAAGCCGCGGCCCGCGCCGGTGACCACTGCAACTTGACCGTCAAGTCTGAACTTGTCGAGTATCACGTGTCTCTCTTCCCTTGTCGGCGAACACCGTAACAAGACCGCTGCGGTTGATGACGCTCCTTTCGGAACGTAACTGAAACACGTTCTACTTTGGTGCCGAGTTCGAAGAATCGGCAGAAAATTCACATCCTGAACGGGTCAGGACTTCTTCGCGGCCTTCTTGGCCGGTGCCTTCTTCGCGGCGGTCTTCTTGGCGGGTGCCTTCTTCGCGGCGGCCTTTTTCGCGGGAGCCTTCTTGGCCTCGCCGTCGCCGTCGCCGTCCCCGTCGCTGTCGTCGTCGCCGGATCCGCCGCGGCGACGTTTGACACTGGCCTCGAGCTTGGCGAGCAGGTCGGAGACGTCCTCGGTCTCGTCCAGCTCGGCAGGCTGGTCCTCGGTGGTGAACGCCTCGCCGCCTTCGAGCTTGGCGGCGACGAGTTCCCGGAGCTGCTCCTGATAGGTGTCGCGGAACTCGTCGGGGCGGAAGTCGTCGGCCATCGACTCGACGACCTGGCCGGCCATCTTCAGTTCGGCCGGTTTGATCTCGACCTCCTTGTCCAGCACCGGGAAGTCGGGGTCGCGGATCTCGTCGGGCCACAGCAGCGTGTGGATGACCATCACGTCGCGCTTGGAGAAGTCCTTGACCCGCAGCGCCGCCAGTCGGGTCTTGCTGCGCAGCGCGAAGTGCACTATGGCGACCCGGTCGGTGTCGGCCAGCGTTTTGGCCAGCAGCACATAGGACTTCGACGATTTCCCGTCGGGCTCCAGGAAATAACTGCGGTCGTACATCAGCGGGTCGATCTCACTGGCGGGCACGAACTCCACCACCTCGATCTCGTGGCTGCGTTCCTCCGGCAGTGTGGCGATGTCCTCGTCGGTGATCACCACGGTCTGGCCGTCGTCGGATTCGAAGGCCTTGGCGATGTCGCGGTATTCGACGACCTCACCGCACACTTCGCAGACGCGCTTGTAGCGGATGCGGCCGTTGTCCTTGGCGTGCACCTGATGGAACTTCAGATCGTGATCCTCGGTGGCGCTGTACACCTTGACAGGGACGTTCACCAGACCGAATGCGATCGAGCCTTTCCAGATGGAACGCATCTGTCCAGTATGCAGGGCCGATCGGAGTTACCGAGGCTAGATGGCGGCCTCGACGCCCGGATTCAGCCCGAGCGGGGTATCCGGGTTGGCGCCCGGGGCGCCGCTCATGTAGCCCTGCTCGGGCGCGTACTGGCAGTTGTTGTTCATCGGGGTCTGATCGCCCGAGCAGTACGGCACGTGATCCTCCGGATCGGCGGCCGCCTGCGGAACACCGATCAACGCGGGCAGCACCAGAAGAGCGGCCGCCACCATTTTGATCACTAGTCCACGGTAACAGCGGGTAATACCGTGGGATGGTGAATGACGTGTGGCCGCCGGGAGCGACGCGGGGACCGCGCGTGGTGCTCACCAACGCGGACAAGGTGCTCTATCCGGCCACCGGCACCACCAAGGCCGACGTGTTCTCGTATTACACGACGATCGCCGACGTGATGTTGCCGCACATCGCCGGCCGGGCCGTCACCCGGAAACGTTGGCCCAACGGTGTCGACGAACCCGCATTTTTCGAAAAGCAGCTGGCCAGTTCGGCGCCGGGGTGGCTCGAGCGCGCGACGGTGGACCACCGCTCGGGCAGCACCACCTACCCGATCATCGAAACCCCGACGGGGTTGGCGTGGATTGCGCAGCAGGCCTCGCTGGAAGTCCATGTGCCGCAGTGGCGGTTCACCGCCGACGGAAAGATCGGTCCGGCAACACGTTTGGTGTTCGACCTCGACCCGGGCGAAGGCGTGACCATGCCGCAGCTGTGCGAGGTGGCCAACGCCGTGCGCGAGCTGATGGACGACATCGGGCTGACGGTCTACCCGCTCACCAGCGGTAGCAAGGGGCTGCATCTGTATGCCCCGCTTGCTGATCCGGTCAGCAGCAGTGGGGCGGTGGTGGTGGCCCGCCGGGTGGCCGAACAGCTCGAGAAGAGCATGCCCAAGCTCGTCACCGCGACGATGACCAAGAGCCTGCGGGCCGGAAAGATCTTCCTGGACTGGAGTCAGAACAACGGCTCCAAGACCACGATCGCGCCGTATTCGCTTCGTGGCCGCGACACTCCGACGGTGGCCGCCCCGCGGACGTGGGAGGAGATCGGCGATCCCGCGCTGCGGCACCTGGAGTATCACGAGGTGCTGGCGCGGGTGGCCGAGCAGGGCGATCTTCTGGCCGGCCTGGACGACGACGTGCCCAAGCATGATCGGCTGACCACGTATCGCAGCATGCGCGATGCGACCAGGACGCCGGAGCCGGTGCCCAAGGCGACGCCTGCGGTTGGCCAGAACAACACCTTCGTCATCCAGGAACACCATGCGCGGCGGTTGCATTACGACTTCCGGCTGGAGCACGACGGCGTGCTGGTGTCGTGGGCGGTGCCGAAGAATCTGCCGGACACCCCGGCTGTCAACCACCTCGCCGTGCACACCGAGGATCACCCGCTGGAGTACGGGACGTTCGAGGGTGACATTCCGAAAGGGGAGTACGGCGGCGGCAAGGTGATCATCTGGGATTCCGGGACATATGAGGCCGAGAAGTTCCGGGACTCCGGTGCGGAGAAGGGCGGCGAGGTGATCGTCGACCTCCACGGCCAACGAATCTCCGGTCGCTACGCCCTGATTCAGACCAAGGGCGACCAATGGTTGGCGCACCGGATGAAGGAACAGCCGACTCCTCGGCTGCAGGACTACGCGCCGATGCTTGCCACGCTGGGGTCGGTGGAGAAGCTGACCGCGGCCCAGTACGCATTCGAGGGCAAGTTCGACGGGTATCGGTTGCTGGTCGAGATCTCCGACGGACAGCTCCGGGCGCAATCGCGCAGCGGACGCGACCTGACCGCCGACTATCCCCAATTGCGTTCGCTGGCAGCTGATCTCGCTGATCACGACGTCATCCTCGACGGCGAGGTGGTGGCGCTGGACGCCGACGGCGTGCCGAACTTCGGCGAGATGCAGAACCGGGTGCGCGCCACCCGGATCGAATTCTGGGCGTTCGACATTCTGCGGCTCGACGGACGCTCACTGCTGAAGGCCAAGTACCGCGACCGGCGCAAGATACTCGAAACCTTCGCCGAAGGAACCGATCTCATCGTGCCGCCGTTGCTCGACGGTGACGGTCCCGAAGCGCTGGAGTTCTCCCGCAAGAAGAAGTGGGAGGGGGTTGTCGCCAAGAAGTGGGATTCGACGTATCAGCCGGGCCGTCGGTCGGCGGCGTGGATCAAGGACAAGAACTGGAACACGCAGGAGGCCGTGATAGGCGGGTGGCGCGAGGGCAATGGCGGGCGCTCCAGCGGCATCGGTGCGCTGCTGCTGGGCATCCCCGACGACGGTGGGTTGCGGTTCATCGGCCGGGTGGGCACCGGGTTCTCCGATAAGGAGCTGACGCGGCTCAAGAAAATCCTGGCGCCGCTGCACACCGACGAATCGCCGTTCGCGACAGCACTTCCCAGATTGGACGCCAAGGGCGTGACCTACGTGCGTCCCGAGCTCGTCGGCGAGGTGCGCTTCGGTGAGTGGACGTCCGACGGCCGGTTGCGTCACCCGAGCTGGCGTGGACTGCGACCCGACAAGGAACCGGGCGACGTGGAGCTCGAGTCGCCGAGTTAGGCCGCGTCGTGGTCTGCGCCCTCGTCGTCCGCCCCGTCGGGCGGCCGGTCGTCCCCCAGCAGTCGCTCGGGGTGGTGGAAGTCGTTGACTCCGCCGCGCAGCATCGGAAGTCCCGGCGGCGGTATCCATTCGGTGTCGCCGTTGGGTAATTGTCGGGTACTCCAGCCGCCGGATTCGACGAGTTCGTTGTCGGGTGGGCAGGCCAGCGTGAGGTCATCGATGTCGGTATTGCCGCCGGTCTTCCAGTCTTGGGCGGCGTGATGGACATCGCTGTGGTAGCCGGGTGCGTCGCAGCCCGGTCTGCTGCAGCCGCGATACTTGGCGTGCAACATGATTCGCTGGTCTGCCGTGGCGATCCGTTTGGTGCGGCCGAGCCACAGCGCACGGCCATCGACACCGTCGAACAAAGCCAGATAGTGGTACGCGTGGCTGGCCATCCGGATCAGGTCGGGGATCGGTAGCAGCGTGCCTCCAGCGGTGACCGCATGTCCGGTTTGGGCTTGCAGGTCCTGAATGGTGGCGGTGGCGATCACAGTGACAGGAAGACCTTTGTGCTGGCCGAGTCTCGGATCCCCGAGCTGTCCTCGCATCATTGCTTTGAGCGCGTCGTGTTGGCGCTGACCCCGGGTGCGGGAATCCCGTTGCCGTGCGTCGTCGGTGGGCTCGTCTAGCACGGTGGGGGTTTCGTCGGCCGGGTTGCACATGCCCGGTGCGGCGAACTTGGCGAACGCGGCGTCGATCAATGCCCGTGTTTCGGGGTCGGCGACCAGCTTGCCCTCACTCATGCCGTCGGGGCGTTGCCGGCGGCTCCAGGTGAAGCTGCGTTGCCGTGCACGGTCTTCGTCGGAGAACAGGCCATCGGGATTCAGGTGCAGGGCAAGGCGTTCGGCAACGCTCTCCAACTGATCGGGCCGCAGCACCGCCGCCTTCTGGGCCAGCGATTTTTCCGCTGCTTCGACCGCAGTCGGCGGCACGTGGCCCGGCAGCTGACGGAAGAACTTCTGGATCACCTGCAGATGCTCACCGTCGAGTTCACCCGCTGCCCAGGCCTGCGCGGTCTGCGGCAGCACCGGCGGCAACGGGTCGCCGGTCAGGGTCGAGCGTGGCGCCAACTGCGCAGCATCGCGGATGCGGCGGCGCGACTCGGTAGGGCTGACCCGCAATACATCCGCCAACGTGAGATCGAGCTTCGGGCAGCCCTCGAACCGCTCCAACTTGCTAACCAGCGCATACGACACCGCCACCTGACGACGCCGTGCGGTCTCCAGTCGCTCCATGACCACAAATCGCTCCGGTGGCGACAAGACATCGAGATCGACTGCGGCCAAGGCCCCGACAGCATCGTCGAGTGCCTCCAGTACCACATCGATCGAACGCATGTTCGAAAGACTACTCCGACACACCGACAGAAAATGGGGGCTCAACCCGATCTGGGCATGAACCGGAGAGTGTGGGTAACTAGATCACCAGCGCCGCCGCAGCGACCGCCTCTTCCAATCCCCGGGTCGCCAGCTGGTCCGCCAGCTCGTTGTCGGCGACACCGGAATGGCCCTTCACCCAAAACCATTCGACCCGGTGCTGTGAACAGGCGAGCTGCAGCCGCTGCCACAGGTCGACGTTCTTCACCGGCTGCTTCGCCGAGGTCATCCAGCCGTTGCGCTCCCAGCCGAGCACCCACTTGGTGATGCCGTTCCGGACATACGTGCTGTCGGTATACAGGTGCACCGACACCGGCCGGGTGAGGGCCTCCAGCGCCATGATCGGCGCGGTCAGCTCCATCCTGTTGTTGCTCGTCGCCCCGGGCTCGCCGCCGCACATCTCGCGGACGTGTTCGCGCATGCGCAGCACCGCTCCCCAGCCGCCGGGGCCGGGGTTGGGCCGGCAGCCGCCGTCGGTGTGGATGACAACCGTCTCGCTGACCTCCGAGCTCATGCGCCGAGAATAGGCGGCGAGATCATCGCGGTGCGCACCGACATGCCCAGATCGCGATGCTTGAGTGTGGTGATCCGGCGCCCCGGCTGCACGGCATCTTTCACCCGCAGCGCGTGATCTCCGAAGAACGCCGCCGTCGCGTCGATGTCCGCGACGACGTACGTGATGCCCCACAACGACGACGGACCGCCGGCGGTCGCGCTGGGGGAGCCGACGACCTCCAGGATCACCGGCCCCAGCCGGAAGAAGATCTGCCGCATCGGCTGGCCGCCGAGCTCGGCGTCGCGTTCCCGGCGTGGTTTCAGCCCGATGTCGGACAACGACGAGACGGTCCGGGAAAGGTTGGGAGACAACAGCACGACGTGGTCGATCTCGGTCACGCCGTTGGCGTGCACGGCCGGCTCGGGGACATCGGTTACCGACGACGTCGTCGGGATGCCGTCGACGTGACCGTCCACCGGTAGCCCCCGCAGGGACCAACCGACGATGCCGGATCCCTGCTCGGCCAGACGCACCCGGACGTCACCGATTCGGGCAACCGAATCCGAATCCACACTGAACCCGGCATCCCGCCACGCGGAGGCGGAGTCGCCGACGTGAATCTCGTCGATGGTGACGGTCACCGGCCTACCCCTGCAGGATCGGGCGCAATGTGTCCAGCACGGCCGGGTCCTCGATGGTCGACGGCACCGGCTCGTCCTTGCCGTGCGCGATGCCGCGCATCGTCTTGCGCAGGATCTTGCCCGAGCGCGTCTTCGGCAGCGCGGGAACCACATCGACCAACCGGAAGCACGCCACCGCACCGATCTCCTCCCGGACGGCGGCCACCAACTCCTCGGCTAGCCCCTCGGCCGAGGCGCCCGACTTCAGCACCACGAAGCCGCGCGGCACCTGGCCTTTGATCTCGTCGGCCACCCCGATCACCGCACATTCGGCGACCGCGGGATGTCCGGCCAGCACCGCTTCGATCGACCCGGTCGACAACCGGTGTCCCGCAACGTTTATCACGTCGTCGATGCGACCCATCACGAACAGGTAGCCGTCCTCGTCGAGGTAGCCGCCGTCGCCGGTCAGGTAATAACCCGGGTGCTCGCACAGATACGACGCCTCGTACCGCGCGTCGTCACCCCACAACGTCGGCAGCGTGCCCGGCGGAAGAGGCAGGCTGATGCAGATCGCGCCCTCTTCGTTCGGCTCGCACGGGCTGCCGTCCACCCGCAGGATCTGCACGTCGTAACCGGGCATCGGTACCGTGGGTGAGCCCGCCTTGAGCGGAAGGTGTTCCACCCCCATGGGATTGGCGGCGATCGCCCAGCCCGTCTCGGTCTGCCACCAGTGATCGACAACGGGCACACCGAGTTTCGCCGATGCCCAGGCGTAGGTGTCCGGGTCCAGCCGTTCACCGGCCTGGAACAGATACTTCAGACACGACAGGTCGTAGCGATCGGCATGGGAGGCCTGCGGATCCTCCTTGCGGATCGCGCGGATCGCGGTCGGCGCGGTGAACAACGCCTTCACCCCGTGCTCGGACACCACCCGCCAGAACGCGCCGGGATCCGGTGTGCCGATGGGCTTTCCCTCGTAGAGCACCGTGGTGGCACCGGCCAGCAGCGGCCCGTACACGATGTAGGAGTGGCCCACCACCCACCCGACGTCGGAGGCCGCCCAGAACACGTCGCCCGGGTCGATGTCGTAGATGTGCCGCATGCTCCACAGCAGCGCGACGGCGTGGCCGCCGTTGTCGCGGACGATGCCCTTGGGTTTGCCCGTCGTGCCGGACGTGTAGAGCACGTACAACGGATCGGTGGCCGCCACCGGCACGGGGTCGGCGGGGACGGCCGCCGCCATCGCGTCGGACCAGTCGATATCGCGGCCGTCAACCAGATCGCAGCCGTGCTTGTCCCGCTGCACGATCACACAGGCATCTGGCTTGTGCGACGCGAACTCCAGCGCGTGGTCGAGCATCGGCTTGTACTGCACCACCCGGGTCGGCTCGACCCCGCATGACGCCGAGACGATCGCGACGGGCTGCGCGTCGTCGATGCGGGTGGCCAGCTCGTGCGCGGCGAACCCGCCGAACACCACGGAGTGCACCGCACCCAGACGCGCGCACGCCAGCATCGCGATCACCGCTTCGGGGATCATCGGCATGTAGAGCACGACGCGGTCACCCTTGTCGACCCCGAGGTTGCGCAGTACACCCGCGAATCGTGCTGTCTCGTCGAGCAATTGGCGGTAGGTGTAGACCCGCTGATTGCCGGTGACCGGCGAATCGTAGATCAGTGCGGCCTGGTCGCCGCGCTCCTCGATGTGCCGGTCGAGCGCGTTGGCGCACGTGTTCAGCTCGGCGTCGGGGAACCACCGGTAGAACGGCGGGTTGCTGTCATCGAGAATGCGCTGCGGCGCACGCGTCCACGTAACCGCATCCGCGGCCTGCGCCCAGAACACCCCCGCGTCCGCGACGCTGGCGTCGAACAACTGGCGATACCCGCCCATCCCGGCTTCCTCCCGTCGTTGGGTGTAAGCACGGTAGCGCGGCATGGTGACGCAGGCGTCACCTATCAGGGGTTTGTCGCCGAACGCACTCGCATCTGCGCCGAGCGGCAAGCTATCAGGCCAGCGCGGCCAGATTCGACACCGATTTGCGCACATCAGACTCCAGCACGCGCGCCACCAGACGCCCGATCGCTCCGTTGAGCACACCGCCGGAGATGTCGGCGATCAGGTGAAAGCAGGTGCGCTGATCGATTTCGGCGACGTTCATGGTGATGCAGATCCGGACGGCGGGCCAGCCGGTGCCGCGCAGCTCGATCGTCCGCGGCTCGTCGTATTTCGTCACCCGCCAGTGGATGGTGTTGCGGAACCCCTTGACCTTGATCAGTGACGAGACTTCGGTGCCCTCGCCGATCTGCTCCGGGACCGACCCGCGCCAGCCCGCGAAGATCGTCATCCACTGGTCGAAGCGGTTCAGGTCCGAGGCCAGCTTCCAGGCCTGCTGCGGCGTCACGTCGGAAGGCACGGATACGTCAACAGTCGCCATGGGCGCCCTGTACCCGCTCTTGCGGCACCGCTAACGTGCAGCACATGGCTGCGGTGGAATTCGAAGAGCTCGAAGACGGAATTGCTCAGGTCACGTTGAACCGGCCAAATCTGCTGAACGCGATCGACGGTGAACTGATGGACGGGGTGGACGACGCCCTGGACCAGCTGGGTTCGTGGAAGTACCGGGTTGCGATCCTCACCGGCGCGGGCCGGGGATTCTGCGCGGGCGCCGACCTCAGTGGCACCGGGAAGCCGTGGACCGAGCCGGCCGCCGCGGAATTCAAGACGACCTACGACGCCCAGGTGCGGCTGGCCGACCAGCTGACCCGGCTCTACGAGCTGCCCATCCCCGTGGTCGCGGCCGTCAACGGGGTGGCCGTGGGTGGAGGACTGGCCTACGCACTGCACTGCGACATCCGGATCGCGTCGAACACCGCCCGCTTCGGTTCGGTGTTCATCAAGGCGGGGTTCTCGTCGCTGGACATGGGCACCAGTTATCTGTTGCCGAAGATCGTCGGCGCGGGTGCGGCCCGGGAGATGATGCTCACCGGACGGATCATCGACGCGGATGAGGCCTACCGGATCGGGCTGGCGCACGAGGTGGTCGCCGGGGATGCACTCGCGGACGCGGCGCTGGCGATGGCCCGCAGCATCGCCGCCAACAACGCGTTCGGCGTGTGGCAGACCAAGACCGGTCTGAATGCGGCCCTGGATGCGCCAAGTCTGCGGCACGCCAAGGAGATCGAGAACCGGACGCAAATCCTCACCGGGTTCACCAACAACCCGCGTGAGGCCGCGATGGCGCACCGCGAGAAGCGGGCGCCGAACTGGGATGCCCTCTAGCCGTTGACTTTTGCGATCACTCGCTCGGCGAACATCTCCAGATTGCGGATCTTGTCGTCCAGCGGCTCGGTGTCGGGTCCCTTGATGTAGGGCAGCCGGAACCCGACCATCACGTCGGTGATTCCCTTGTCCTCCAAGCGTTTCACCCCGTCGACTGTGAACGCGTCGAGTGAGATCACGTGGATTTCGAAAGGCCGGTCAGCCGTGCCTTCTTCTTCCCGGTACCGGTTGAGCTTGACCAGCAGGTCGTCGAGATCGTCGGTGCCGCCACCGTGCATCCAGCCGTCGTTGCGGGCGGCCCGCCGCAACGCGGCGTCGGCGTGCCCGCCGATCAGGATGGGCAGCGGTTCCGACGGCGCCGGCGTCATCTTCGTCTTGGGGATGTCGTAGAACTCACCGTGGAACTCGAAGTAGTCACCGCTGGTGAGGCCGCGGATGATCTCGATGCACTCGTCCATCCGCTTGCCCCGCTTGGCGAACGGCACCCCCATCAGTTCGTAGTCCTCCGGCCACGGACTCGTCCCGACCCCGAGCCCGACGCGGTTTCCGATCAGCGCGGCCAGCGAGCCGGCCTGCTTGGCCACCAGGGCCGGCGGGCGGATCGGAAGTTTGAGGACGAAGAAGTTGAACTTGAGCCGTTCGGTGACCGCGCCCAGCGCAGCGGTCAGGAGGAACGTCTCGATGAACGGCTTGCCGTCCAGGAACTCCCGGTTGCCGTCCGGGGTGTACGGATAGGTGGAGTCCGACTCGTACGGATAGGCGATGCTGTCCGGAATCGTCATCCCGTCGTACCCGGCGGCCTCGACAGCCTTGGCGAGCGGGATGTAGAAGGACGGATCGATCATCGCCTCGGCGTAGGTGAATCGCATGCGCCGATAGTAGAACGTGTTCTACCTGTTGTGGTCGCAGATCCTGATGGTCGGGAGCTCAACGTCGCCGATTTCGCGGCTGCTCGGAGTACTCTCGATTCCACGAGCTGAGCCCACGCTCATTTATGGTCATCCAAAGCGTGCACCACGCGAACTGCGGTTCCCGTCTTGGTGGCTCAAGCGTTCACGTGAAGTCAGGAAGAACGATCACAGCTCGTATCGCTGTGCTCCCACAGCACACCACCTGTACCACCGGCGATCCGGATGCGGCCGCCGCGTTCATCTCGAGCGCGTGGGGCGCCCACGGCCGCGTCGACGGCCTCGATCCTGGTCGTCCGATCCGGATAGCCCGGCTGGAGATCGACCACGTCAGCGTCACCGAGGCGGAGTTTCCAGGTGCGCTGCACTTCGAAACCGACCAGTGGCCCTGCTATCTCGTCACCGAGGTCAAGGCGGGCTCAGTGCGAATCGGCGCCACCGCCCGAGCCGAGCGGTGCACCGCCGGTGACGTGGCGCTCGCGGTGCGGCCCGGTCGGCCGTGCTCAGCGAACACCGACGACGCCGAGGTGTCCCTGACGGCGCTGTCGCCGGAGGCGCTGCAGCGGATCACCGGCGATCACCCGACCGACGGGGCGCCCGGGGTTCGCTTCACCTCCACCCGGCCCCGGTCGGATGCGGCGGCCGCGCAATGGGAAACGACCGTCGACTACGTGACGTCGACCCTGACGAGTGTCCTGTGCCCGGAGGACGCCACGCTGGTGGTCGGCGGTGCCGTCTCATTGCTCGCATCGACGCTGCTGCATGTCTTCCCGAACACCTTCGCCGACGCCAAACACGTCGAGCACCCGCAGGTCTCGGCTCCGCTGGTGCGTCAGGCGATCGACTTCATCCAGGCCAACTGCGCGCGGGACATCTCGATGGCAGATATCGCCGCCGCCATCAACGTCACGCCCAGAGCCGTGCAATACATGTTCCGGCGGCACCTGGACACCACGCCGATGGCATATCTGCGCCGGGTCCGCCTGGACCGCGCCCACCAAGATCTTTTAGCCGCGGACCCGTCCCACGACACGGTGTCGGCCATCGCCACCCGCTGGGGTTTTGCCCATACCGGGCGGTTCAGCCAGGTCTACCGCGCCGAGTTCGGCGAGTCGCCCAGCGTCACCCTGCACGGCTGACCGGAGTTCGGCGCCGCTGAAGTGGTTGCGAGTCAGGCTTTTTGGCCCCAGGTGGCCTGTGCGCCCGAGTCGCCGATGCGGTAGACCTGAACGATCGTCGCGATACCGACCACCACCACGAACACCGTGATGACGGCCGCGAAGACCGTCGACAGCGAGCGGCCACGGGCGGCGCTGACATGGACCACCGCCAACAGCACCGCCCCCACCAGCAGAGCCAGCGAGAAGAAGATCATGGTGTCGCCCAGCTCGGTGTGAGTGTGCACGATGGGCGACCGGCCGACCTGGTGCTCCAGCCACTCGCCGGCCTCGGTGGTCAAGGGGGTCAACACCGTGACCAACAGTGACAACGCGAGCACCAGCCACACCAGGCGCTGCCGGGCCGCGGGCCACACCGCGCACAGGATGGCCAAGACCGCCGTCAGCGGCGCGAGAACCACGATGAAATGGACGAACAGGACGTGAGCAGGCAGGCCATTGAACGTCGACACGGGCGAATACTACTGCGCGGGTGGTACATAATCGGCCGTAATGACTGCGTGGCTGACCCGCAATGTGCGGGTGCTCTCGGCGGTGTCGTTTCTGCAGGACGCCGCGAGCGAACTGCTCTATCCGCTGCTTCCGATTTATCTGACCGTGGTGCTGGGCGCGCCGCCCTCGGTCGTGGGTGCCATCGAGGGTGCCGCCGAGGGCGCGGCGTCGATGACCAAGCTCGCGGTGGGACCGCTCGGTGACCGGTTCGCCAAACGGCCTTTGATCGCAACGGGATACGGGATGGCCGCGCTGGGCAAGGTGATCATCGCCGTTGCCGGCGCGTGGCCCGGTGTGCTCGCCGGCCGCGTGGTCGACCGCCTCGGTAAGGGCATCCGGGGTGCTCCGCGCGACGCGCTGCTGGTCGAAGCAATCGATAAACCGTTGCGCGGCAGGGTATTCGGATTCCACCGTGCGATGGACACCCTCGGCGCGGTGGTCGGGCCGCTGCTCGGTCTGGCGGGCTACGAGCTACTCGATCACCACATTGCGCCGCTGCTGTACATCGCGATCGTGCCCGCGGTGCTGTCCGTGCTGTTGGTCGTGCTGGTCCGCGAACCGCGGCGCGCCGAGCCCCGAGTCGCACGGCCGCCGATCTTCGCAGGCTTGCGGGAACTGCCGCGCAGGTACTGGCGGGTGACCGCGCTGCTGGTCGGCTTCGGTGTGGTCAACTTTCCCGACGCGTTACTGCTGTTGCGGCTCAACGAGATCGGCTTCGGCGTTGTGCAGGTAATCCTTGCCTATGTCGGCTACAACCTGGTGTATGCGCTGGGCAGTTTCCCGGCGGGTGTACTGGCCGACCGGTTGCCACGGTCGGCGGTGTTCGGCTTCGGGCTGGTCTTCTTCGCCGTCGGGTACATCGGGCTCGGGTTGACCACCGATCCCACTGCGGCGTGGCTGCTGATCGCGTCGTACGGGATGTTCACCGCGTGCACCGACGGCGTCGGCAAGGCCTGGATCTCCTCGCTCGTCGGCGGTGACCGGCAGGCCAGTGCGCAGGGAGTGTTCCAGGGCGCCACCGGTTTCGCGGTGCTGGCCGCCGGGCTGTGGGCCGGGTTGCTGTGGGGCGGCGACGGCCGGCTGCCGCTGCTGATCTCCGGCGCGGTCGGCGCCTGTTTTGCGACCGTACTGCTGGTGCCGCTGGCGTTGCGGCGCTTTCGTTAGGCTTCCCCGGTGCGCACCATCCACGTCATCGGTATCGGAGCAGGCGACCCCGACTACGTGACATCGCAGGCGATCCGCGCGCTCAACGACACCGACGTGTTCTTCGCGATGGACAAGGGCGAGGCAAAGAACGACCTCGTCGCCCTGCGCCGCGAGATCTGCGCGAGGTTCATCGACGAGCCGGGCTACCGCTTCGTCGAACTGCCCGACCCGAAACGCGCGGCGGACGGCGACTACACCCAGGCCGTCGCCGACTGGCATTCCGCCCGCGCCGAGCTGTGGGCCCGCGCCATCGAGACCGAGCTCGGCCCCGACGGCGTCGGCGCCTTCCTGGCGTGGGGGGACCCGTCGCTCTACGACAGCACCCTGCGGATCCTCGACGAGGTCGCTCAGCACGTCGAATTCGACCACGACGTCATCCCCGGCATCACCGCGATCCAGGCGCTGACCGCGCGGCATCGGATCCCGCTCAACGACGTGGGCGAACCCGTGCTGATCACCACCGGGCGGCAACTGCGCAAGACCGGCCTGACCGGCTCGGCGGTGGTGATGCTCGACGGTGACTGCGCTTTCCTCGGCTGCCCGCCGCAGACCCGGATCTGGTGGGGCGCCTACCTCGGCACCGCAGACGAACTGTTGATGTCGGGCACCGTCGGCGACGTCGGCGAGCGCATCGCCGCGCTGCGCGCCGACGCCCGCGCGCAACACGGCTGGATCATGGACATCTATCTCTTGCGGGCCTAGTTGGGACTGCCCGAAGTCTGGGAGGATTCCCGCATGGGACCATTCCTCCTTCGCGCCGCGGTGACCGGGCTTGCGCTGTGGGTGGTGACGCTGATCGTGCCCGGAATCCACTTCGTCGGCGGCGACACCGCACTGCAGCGGGTCGGCATCGTTCTGGTCGTCGCGATCGTCTTCGGCGTGGTGAACGCGATCATCAAACCCGTCGTGCAGATCTTGTCGATACCGCTGTACATCCTCACGCTCGGCCTGTTTCACGTCGTGATCAATGCGCTGATGTTGTGGATCACGGCCTGGATCACCGACCACACCACGCACTGGGGCCTGCAGATCGACCAGTTCTGGTGGACCGCCATCTGGGCGGCGATCGCGCTGTCGATCGTGGGATGGCTGTTCTCGCTGCCGTTGCGTGACGCCGACCGCCGCTAACCTGAACGTATGCCCGAACTGCCCGAAGTCGAGGCCCTCGCCGACCATCTGCGTCGGCATGCGGTCGGCCAGACGGTCGGTCGCGTCGACATCGCGGCGCTGTCGGTGCTGAAGACGTTCGACCCTCCGCCGACGGCGCTGCACGGGCAACCCGTGACGGGCGCGGCCCGCTGGGGCAAGTACCTAGGCATGCAGGCCGGTGGGCTGTGGCTGATCACCCATCTGTCCAGGGCAGGCTGGCTGAAGTGGAGTGACAAGCTCGCGGCCGCGCCGCTGAAGCCGGGTAAGGGTCCGATCGGCCTGCGGGTACACCTTGGAACGCCCGGCGAGGCCGCCGGTTTCGACCTGACCGAGGCCGGCACCCAGAAGCGACTCGCGGTGTGGATCGTCGACGACCCGGCCAAGGTGCCCGGCATCGCAACGCTGGGACCCGACGCGCTGGAGATCGGCCCCGAACAGCTCGCGGACATTCTCAAGCCGCACGGCGGGAGGATCAAGACGGTGATCACCGACCAGAAGGTGATCGCCGGAATCGGCAACGCCTACAGCGACGAGATCCTGCACGTCGCCAAACTGTCGCCGTTCGCGACTGCCAACAAGCTCACCGCCGCGCAACTCGGCGCCCTGCACGACGCGATGATCACCGTGCTGACCGACGCCGTGCAGCGTTCGGTGGGGCAGCAGGCCGCAACCCTCAAGGGGAGAAGCGATCTGGACTGCGGGTGCATGCCCGCACCGGGTTGCCCTGCCCGGTGTGCGGTGACACCGTGCGCGAGGTGTCCTTCGTCGACAAGTCATTTCAGTACTGCCCGACGTGTCAGACCGGAGGCAAGGTGCTGGCCGACCGGCGGATGTCGAAGCTGCTGAAGTAGCTAAGCTGCCTCGGTGACTCGGCAGCGAATACTCATCACCGGGGCGAGTTCCGGACTCGGGGCCGGCATGGCCCGCGCGTTCGCGGCCAAAGGGCGCGATCTGGCGTTGTGCGCGCGCCGTCTGGACCGCCTCGACGAGCTGAAGGCCGAACTGATCGGGCGATACCCGGACATCACGGTTGCGGTCGCGGCCCTCGACGTCGACGACCACGACCGAGTGCCGGAAGTGTTCGCCGAACTCTCCGATCAACTCGGCGGCATCGACCGGGTCATCGTCAACGCCGGGATCGGCAAGGGCGCCCCGCTCGGCTCCGGCAAGGTGTGGGCCAACAAGGCCACCATCGAGACCAACCTGGTCTCGGCGCTGGTGCAGATCGAAGCGGCGCTGGCGATGTTCAAGGCGACGGGCTCGGGGCATCTGGTGCTGATGTCGAGTGTGATGGGCAACCGCGGAGTTCCCGGCGTCAAGGCCGCCTACGCGGCGAGCAAGGCCGGGCTGAGCTCGCTGGGTGAGTCCTTGCGGGCCGAATATGCTTCTGGCCCAATCGCAGTCACCGTCATCGAACCCGGGTACATCGAGTCGGAGATGACCGCGAAATCGAAGACCACCATGCTGATGGTCGACACCGACACCGGCGTGCGCCAGATCGTCGCGGCGATCGAGCGGGAACGCGGACGGGCGATCGTGCCCGGATGGCCGTGGATTCCGCTGGTGGCGCTGATGAAGGTCGTGCCGACCCGGTTCACCAAGCTGTTCGCCTAGCGACCCGGCCCCTCTCGGCCCGATAGCGGCGCACCAGTTCGTCGGTCGAGCTGTCGGTCTGCTCGGGCGGTGAGCCGTCGCTGGTGATCACCCCGAGCAGCGCCTTCGCCTGCGTCTTGCCCAGCTCGACACCCCACTGGTCGAACGAGTCGATACCCCAGATCACGCCTTCGGTGAACACCTGATGCTCGTAGAGCGCGATCAGCTGGCCCACCACCGACGGCGTCAACCGGTCCGCCAGGATCGACGTGCTCGGCCGGTTGCCCGGCATCACCTTGTGCGGAACGACATTGGCCGGGGTGCCTTCGGCCGCGATCTCCTCGGCGGTCTTGCCGAACGCCAGCACCTGGGTCTGGGCGAAGAAGTTGCTCATCAGCAGGTCGTGCATGCTGCCCGACCCGTCGGCGGTCGGCAGGTCGTCGGTGGGCTGGGAGAACCCGATGAAGTCGGCGGGCACCAGCCGGGTGCCCTGGTGCAGCAGTTGGTAGAACGCGTGCTGGCCGTTGGTTCCCGGTTCGCCCCAGAAGATCTCGCCGGTCGGCGTCGTCACCGGGGAACCGTCGGCCTTCACCGACTTGCCGTTGGACTCCATCGTCAGCTGCTGCAGATACGCCGCGAAGCGGGACAGGTCATTCGAGTACGGCAGCACCGCACGGGTCTCCGCGCCGAAGAAGTCGGAGTACCATAGACCGATCAGCCCGAGCAGTGCCGGCGCGTTGGATTCCAAAGGCGCAGTGGCGAAGTGACGGTCGACGATGTGGAAACCGGACAGGAAGTCGGCGAACGCCTCCCGGCCGATCACCGCCATCACCGACAGGCCGATCGCCGAATCCACCGAGTAGCGACCGCCCACCCAGTCCCAGAAGCCGAACATGTTGGCGGTGTTGATCCCGAAGCTGTCCACCAGCTTTTTGTTCGTCGACACCGCGACGAAGTGCTTCGACACCGCGGCGTCACCGAGGGCGTCGGTGAGCCAGCGCCGCGCTGCGGTCGCGTTGGTCAGCGTCTCCAGGGTCGAGAACGTCTTAGAGGCGATGATGAAAAGCGTTGTGGCAGGGTCGAGTCCGTCGAGCTTGGCGACCAGGTCGGCAGGGTCGACGTTGGACACGAACCGCGCCGAGATGCCGGCATCGGCATAGTGCCGCAACGCCTGATACACCATCACCGGGCCCAGATCCGAGCCGCCGATGCCGATGTTGACGACGGTCTTGATCCGCTCGCCGGTGGCGCCGGTCCACTCGCCGCTGCGCAGCCGGTCGGTGAAGTCGCCCATCGCGTCGAGCACCTGGTGCACGTCGGCGACCACGTTCTGACCGTCGACCGCCAGGGTGGCGTCACGCGGCAGACGCAGCGCGGTGTGCAACACCGCACGGTCCTCAGAGGTGTTGATGTGCTGGCCGGACAGCATGGCGTCGCGGCGCTGTTCGAGGTTCGCGGCGCGGGCGAGATCCACCAGCAGCGACAGCGTCTCCCGGGTGACGCGGTGCTTGCTGTAGTCGATGTAGAGGTCGCCGACGGTCAGCGTGAGCTCGCGGCCGCGGGCGGGATCTTCGTGGAAAAACTCGCGGAGGTGCTTCCCGGCGATCTGGTCGTGGTGGCGACTCAGCGCGTTCCATTCAGGCGTGGCGGAAATGTCTCCTGTCATTCGTTCGACCCTAGTGTGACGAGGTGACCAAAGGTGTACATGATGGAGGTATGAGCACCCCAGACATTGAACGGCTGTTGTCGTCGGTTCCCACGGGTTTGTGGATCGGCGGAGAAGAGCGGCCGGGGTCGTCCACCTTCGAGGTCTTCGACCCGTCGAACGACAAGGTCATCGCGACGGTGGCCGACGCGACCGCCGAGGACGCCGTCGCCGCGCTCGATGCCGCGTGCGCGGTGCAGGCGAAGTGGGCAGCCACCCCGGCGCGGGATCGTGGGGAGATCCTGCGTTCGGTGTTCGAGACGATCATCGATCGCGCCGACGACCTCGCCGCGCTGATGACCCTGGAGATGGGCAAGGTCGTCGCCGAGAGCATGGGTGAAGTCAAGTACGGCGCCGAGTTCTTCCGCTGGTTCGCCGAGGAGGCGGTGCGCATCGGCGGCCGCTACACCCCGTCGCCGGCTGGCACCGGTCGGATCATCGTCACCAAGCAGCCCGTCGGCCCCTGTTACGCGATCACGCCGTGGAACTTCCCGCTGGCCATGGGAACCCGCAAGATCGGGCCCGCGTTCGCGGCCGGCTGCACCATGATCATCAAGCCGGCCCAGGAGACCCCGCTGACGATGCTGCTGCTGGCCAAGCTGATGGCCGAGGCCGGTCTGCCCAAGGGTGTGTTGTCAATCCTGCCCACGAGCCGGCCCGGTGAGGTCACCAAGGCGCTGATCGACGACGGCCGGCTGCGCAAGCTGACGTTCACCGGCTCCACCGGAGTGGGCAAGGCGTTGGTCGCGCAGTCGGCGGACAAGCTGCTGCGCACCTCGATGGAGTTGGGCGGCAACGCGCCGTTCGTCGTCTTCGACGACGCCGACGTCGACGCCGCGGTCGAGGGCGCGATGCTGGCCAAGATGCGCAACGGCGGCGAAGCCTGCACCGCGGCCAACCGCATCCACGTCGCCAACGCGGTGATCGAGGAATTCACCGACAAGTTCGTCAAGCGCATGGCCGAGGTCAACCTGGGCAACGGGCTGGACCCGTCGAGCAAGCTGGGTCCGCTGATCAACACCAAGCAGCTGAACAAGGTTCAGGAACTCGTCAACGACGCCGTCGACAAGGGGGCGAAGGTCGCCCTCGGCGGCGAGGCCCCCGGCGGCCCGGGCAACTTCTACCCGGCGACCGTCCTCACCGACATCCCGCCGACCGCGCGGATCCTCACCGAGGAGGTGTTCGGGCCCGTCGCGCCGATCATCGGCTTCGACACCGAGGAGGACGGCGTCGCCGCGGCCAACAACACCGAATACGGGCTGGCGGCCTACATCTACACCGAGTCGCTGGACCGGGCGCTGCGGGTCGCGGAGGCGATCGAGTCCGGAATGGTCGGGGTGAACCGCGGCGTGATCTCCGATCCGGCCGCACCGTTCGGTGGCGTCAAGGAATCCGGCTTCGGTCGCGAGGGCGGCATCGAAGGCATCGACGAATACCTGGACACGAAGTACATCGCGTTGACCAAGTAGTGCTAACTGTGGCGCGCTTCACGCTTGCAATTGCAAGCACCGGGGTATCCCAGCGCCATGAAGATCGGCATTTCGCAGGCTCCCGCACGTCGAGGGGTGTCTGAGCTCGTCACCGCGCAGCTGTCCGGCGCGGTCGCAGGCCTGATGCTGGCCCTCGATCAGCTGCTCCCCGAGGCACCCCAGCGCCCCAAGATCGTCGACCGGGACATGACGCGCTGCTGAGGCTCAGCTGACCGAGCGGTCCGATGCGCTCCAGTACTTGGCTCGTAGTTCGCGTTTGAGGACTTTGCCTGCCGCCGACACCGGCAGTGCGTCGACGACCTCGACGCTGCGGGGGATCTTGTACCCGCCGATGAGCGTCTTGCAGAAGTCCCGCAGTTCGTCGGCCAGTTCTTTCGCGTCGGCCAGCTGTCCGGCGGCCAGCACCACCACGGCGTGCACCCTCTCACCCCACCGTTCGTCCGGAACGCCGATGACCGCGCACGTCGCGACCGCGGGGTGGCGCGCCACCGCGTTCTCCACCTCGACGGAGTACACGTTCTCCCCGCCGGACACGATCATGTCCTTGATGCGGTCGACGACGAACACGTAGCCGCGTTCGTCCAGATAACCGGCGTCGCCGGTGTGCATCCAGCCGCCCTTCAAGGCGGCAGCGGTCTCCTCGGGCTTGCCCCAGTACCCGGCCATCACGTGGCCCCCGCGCACCGTGATCTCACCGACTTCGCCGTGGGGCACCTCGGTGTCGTCCTCGCCGACGATGCGGACCTCCGAGTGCGGTGCAGCGCGCCCACCGGAGCGGCGCAGGACCGGATCGTGGTGGTCCTGCGGCGCCAGCAAGGTGGCGACGGGGGAGACCTCGGTCATGCCGTAGGCCTGCACGAACGACGCGGTGGGCAGTCGCACCGCGGCCCGTTCCAGCAGTGCGGCCGAGATCGGCGATCCGCCGTAGAGCACCGCCTGCAGGCTGCCGGTGTCGTGGTCGGGCAGCGCGGGGTCGTCGACCAGCATCTGCACCATCGTCGGCACCAGCAGCAGATCGGTGATCCGGTGCGTCTGCACGGCCTCGAGCACCCAGTCCGGCCGGAATGCCGGGATGAAGACGTGGGTGCCGCCCCGGCAGACCTGGGCCAGCCAGATCGCCAGATCCGCGAGGTGAAACATCGGTGCGGCATGCAGCAGCGGTCCGCCCGAAGTGAGGAACAATCCGGACGCCAGGCACCCCAACGCCGAGGTCATCAGGTTGTCGTGGGTCAGCATGACGCCCTTCGGGTGACCGCTTGTGCCGCCGGTGTAGAACAGGCCCGCCAGATCCGGGCCGCAGCGATGCGCGTCGGGCACCGGTTCGGCGGCCGCCACCAGCTCCTCGTAGCTCAGCAGTCCGACCGGTGCGGTGCCGTCGCCGCAATGGATGACGTTCACCAAACCACTTGCCTGCGAACGTAAATCGGGCAGTAACGGCAGGAAGGTGTCGTCGATCAGCAATGTGCGGGTGTCGGAGTCGCGCAGGCTGTAGGCGATCTCCGCGGCGCTCCAGCGGATGTTGATCGGGTTGAGCACGGCGCCGGCCCACGGCGTCGCCAGCAGGTACTCCGAGTAGCGGTCGGAATTCAGCGACAGGATGCCGATGCGATCACCCTGGCCAACCCCCAGCGACTGAAAGGCGCCGGCCAGCCGGGCCACCCGGTCGGCCACGTCGGCGACACTACGGACGCGCCCGGCGCAGACCGTCATCGTGTCGTGCGGCGCGGCGCGCAGCGCCCGATGCAAGCCCTGCGTCAGATACATGCCGGCGGTCATAGTCACCCCGGCCGAAGTGTATGCCGGGCGCCGCAAGGAATTGACGTAAACGACCGCGCGCCTGCGCTGATCAGCCGTGCTTGCGAACTAGATTTCACAGCACTGAAGAACTAGGAGGGCATGGTGTGACGGCGCGCTTCTTTGCGCAAAGTCCCTGGGTTGATCCCGTCTCGCAACCGAGCCAACTGCGCAGGCCACGGCCCCGCGGCTCGGGAATCCCTGCGCTGAACGGGATCCGCGGGGTCGCCGTCGCCCTGGTTCTGATCGGGCACAGCGGAATCCCCGGTGTCGCAGGCGGATTCATCGGCGTCGACGTCTTCTTCGTGCTCAGCGGCTTCCTCATCACCTCGCTGCTGCTCGACGAGATCGGCCGCACCGGCCAACTCGACCTCGGCGCGTTCTGGGTACGACGTGCCCGCCGGCTGCTGCCCGCCCTGCTCTTGATGGTGCTGGCGGTGATCGCGGCGCGCCTGCTGTTCCCGCCCGACGCCGTCAGCGGCCTGCGCAATGATGCGGTCGCGGCGTTCCTGTGGATGGCGAACTGGGCGTTCGTGTCGCACCAGACCGACTACTTCAGCCAGGGCGCTCCGCCGTCGCCCCTGCAACACACCTGGTCGCTGGGCGTCGAGGAGCAGTACTACCTGATCTGGCCGGTGCTCATCGCGGCGGTGGCGGTGCTGCTGGCCGTGATCGCCCGCCGGCGCAAGAAGACCCCGACGATCACCGCGGTCCGGTGGGCTGTGCTGGTCCTCGCCGTCCTCGGAACGGCGGCGTCGGCCACCGAGGCGATCCTGATGGCCAACGAAGACTCGCTCAACCGCGTCTACTTCGGCACCGACACCCGCGCGCAGGCGCTGCTGATCGGGGCGGCGGCCGCCGCACTGCTGGTGCGGGACTGGCCGGCGATGATGGCGGGCTGGCCGCTGATCCGGTCGCGGTGGGGCCGCTGGCTGGCCGGGGGAGTGCCGGTGGCCGGAGTGGCCGTGCTGGCCGCGATCACGCACGTCGCGACGGGCAGCGCCGCCGAATTCCGCAACGGCCTGCTGATCGTCGTCGCCGTGGCCGCCGTCGCGGTGATCGCGGGCGTCGCGCTCGAACAGAACGGTCCGGTGGCGTGGGTGCTGGCCACCCCGCCGCTGGTGGCGCTCGGCGTCGTCTCCTACGGCGTGTACCTCTGGCACTGGCCGGTGTTCCTGGTGCTCACCGGGGAACGCACGGGCTGGACCGGTTACCCGTTGTTCGCCGCGCGTTGCGCGATCACGCTGCTCGCGGCGGTCGGATCGTGGTGGCTCATCGAACGTCCCGTCCGGCGCTGGCGACCCGTGCACGTTCCCCAGCTTCGGCTCGCCGCCGCGACGATGGCCACGGCCGTCGCCGTCGCAGTCGTCGTCGTGCCGGTGGGAACCCGCATCGATGCGTCGAGCCCTGACATCACCCAGGCCGCGCTGGTCTCCCCGGTGGAGACGGTGCGCCAGGCCGCGCCGGTGCAAGCCGGCCCGCGCCCGCACACCGTGTCGGTGTTCGGCGACTCCATCGGGTGGACGATGATGCGCTATCTGCCGCCCACCCCCGGCATCAGCTTCCTGGACCGCACCACGATCGGCTGCGGCCTGGTCCGAGGCGGGCCGTACCGCTACTCCGGGCAGAGCCTGGAGCAGAAGCCGGAATGCGATGCCTGGCCGGAACGCTGGGCGCAGCGGATCGGCCACGACCGGCCCGATGTGGTGCTGATGATGATCGGACGCTGGGAGGTGGTGGACCGCAAATGGAATGGCAACTGGGCCCACATCGGCCAGCCCGACTTCGACAAGTACCTGGAGAGCGAACTGCGGCACGCACTGGACATCCTCGGCTCCACCGGGGCACTGGTGGTGGTGGCGACCGAGCCGTACAGCCGGCACGGTGAGCAGACGAACGGCAACCTGTACCCCGAGGATCAGCCCAGCCGGGTCGACCAGTGGAATGCCTTGCTGCGCAGGGTCGTAGCCGATCGCAAGAACGTGACCGTGCTCGATCTGAACAAGAAGCTCGCGCCGAACGGCACCTACACCAACAAGATCAACGGTGTTCAGGTCCGCATCGACGGCGTGCACCCCACGCCGAACGCGGTCAAATGGATGACGCCCTGGCTATTGGACGCCGTGCGCTGAGGCAGTGCTCTAGCTGTGCCCGAGCCGGCCCCGGCCCATGCGCAGCAGCAGCATCGCCAGATCCTTGCCGTCCTGGCCGAGCTCGCTGTAGCGCTCGATGACCTTCATCTCACGGCTGTGCACCAGTCGGGTGCCGCCGGAGGCCATCCGGGCCCGGCCGATAGCCTGGGACACCTCGGTGCGGCGCTTGACCGCCGCCAGGATCTCGGCGTCGAGCCGGTCGATCTCGCCGCGCAGGCTGTCGATGTCGATGTTGTTCTCGGCTTCAGGAACCATTTCCAGAGTCATCGCTTCGTTCTCCTCGTGTGTGGGTCTGGTCTCATTCGATCCCGGGCCTCACACAAGAGACGAGCCCCGGGTCCGGATGCGGACCGCGGGGCTCTCGGGTTGAGCAGCTAGATACCCACGGGCACCGCGGACCGGTACCCGTAGAAAAATCGACGCTGCGGAGAAAGCACGTTGACGAGTGTGCCACTCCGAAGCCCGGCTTCGCAAAAAAACTGTCGCCATACAGCGGTAAGTTGGGTCGGACATGAGTGTGCACGTGACAGATTTCAAACCCCCGGCCGATGCGGCCGAACTCCTCGAGGGCCTCAACCCCCAGCAGCGCCAGGCGGTGCTGCACGAGGGGCCCCCGCTGTTGATCGTGGCCGGCGCCGGGTCGGGCAAGACCGCGGTCCTCACCCGGCGGATCGCGTACCTACTGGCCGCGCGCGACGTCGGGCCGGGCCAGGTGCTGGCGATCACCTTCACCAACAAGGCCGCCGCCGAGATGCGTGAGCGGGTGGTCGCGCTGGTGGGCCCGCGGGCCCGGAACATGTGGGTGTCGACGTTCCACTCCACCTGCGTGCGGATCCTGCGCAACCAGGCCTCGCTGCTGCCGGGGCTGAACTCGAACTTCTCGATCTACGACGCCGACGATTCACGGCGCCTGCTGCTGATGATCGCCAAGGACATGGGCCTGGACACCAAGCGGTACACACCGCGGCTGCTGTCCAATGCGATCTCGAACCTGAAGAACGAACTGATCGTGCCGGAGGATGCGGTCGCCGCGCTCGAGCCCGGGTCCGACGAACTGGCCCGTACCGTGGCCAGCGTCTACGGCGAATACCAGCGACGGCTGCGCACGGCCAACGCGCTGGACTTCGATGACCTGATCGGCGAGACCGTCGCCGTGCTGCAGAACTTCCCGCAGATCGCCCAGTACTACCGCAGGCGGTTCCGGCACATCCTGGTCGACGAGTACCAGGACACCAACCACGCCCAGTACGTGCTGGTGCGCGAGCTCGTCGGGGTGGGCGCACCCGATACCGACACCGTGCCGCCCAGCGAGCTGTGCGTGGTCGGCGACGCCGACCAGTCGATCTACGCGTTCCGCGGCGCGACGATCCGCAACATCGAGGATTTCGAGCGGGACTTCCCCAACGCCACCACGATCCTGCTCGAGCAGAATTACCGGTCGACCCAGAACATCCTGACGGCGGCCAACTCCGTCATCTCCCGCAACGCCAACCGCCGCGAGAAGCGGCTGTGGACCGACGAGGGTGACGGCGAGCTGATCGTCGGCTACGTCGCCGACAACGAGCACGACGAGGCCAGGTTCGTCGCAAGCGAGATCGATGCACTCGCCGATCGCGGCGGGTTCTCGTACAACGACTTCGCGGTGTTCTACCGGACCAACAACTCGTCGCGCTCGCTGGAAGAGGTGTTCATCCGGGCCGGCATCCCGTACAAGGTCGTCGGCGGCGTTCGGTTCTACGAGCGCAAGGAGATTCGCGACATCGTCGCCTACCTGCGGGTGCTGGACAACCCCGGCGACGCCGTCAGCCTTCGGCGCATCCTGAACACCCCGCGCCGCGGTATCGGCGACCGCGCCGAGGCCTGCGTCGCGGTCTACGCGGAGAACACCGGCAGCACCTTCGCCGACGCGCTGACCGCCGCGGCCGCCGGCAAGGTACCGATGCTGAACACCCGTTCGGAGAAGGCGATCGCCAGCTTCGTCAACCTGATCGACGACCTGCGCGGCAAGCTCGACGACGAGCTCGGGGATCTGGTCGAGGCGGTGCTGGACCGCACCGGTTACCGCAACGAGCTGGAATCCTCCAGCGACCCGCAGGATCTGGCCCGGCTGGACAACCTCAACGAATTGGTCAGCGTCGCACACGAATTCAGCATCGACCGGGCCAATGCCGCCGCGCTGGCGGCAGAGCAGGAAGACGCCGACGACGAGGACGTGCCGCAGACCGGCATACTCGCCGAGTTCCTGGAACGGGTCTCGCTGGTGGCCGACTCCGACGAGTTGCCCGAGCACGGCTCCGGGGTGGTCACGATGATGACCCTGCACACCGCCAAGGGCCTGGAGTTCCCGGTCGTCTTCGTCACCGGCTGGGAGGACGGCATGTTCCCGCACATGCGGGCGCTGGGGGATCCAGCCGAGCTCTCCGAAGAACGCCGGCTGGCGTATGTGGGCATAACCCGTGCGCGCCAACGGCTTTACCTCAGCCGCGCGAAGGTTCGCTCCTCGTGGGGGCAGCCGATGCTGAACCCCGAATCCCGGTTCCTGCGGGAGATTCCGGAGCATCTGCTCGACTGGCGCCGCACCGATCCCGCGCCGTCCTACAGTGCGCCGGTCAGCGGTGCGGGCCGATTCGGCACCCCGCGACCGTCACCGGCGCGCCCCGCCGGCGGCGGAAAGCGTGCGCTGGTGGTCCTCGCACCCGGCGACCGGGTCAACCACGACAAGTACGGTCTCGGCCGGGTCGAGGAGGTCTCCGGGATGGGGGAGTCGGCGATGTCGCTGATCGACTTCGGCAGCGCCGGCCGGGTGAAGCTGATGCACAACCACGCCCCCATCCAGAAACTCTGACCGCGGCCGTGTGATCGTGACTGCCTTCGTGGTGGCCGCGCTCCTGGTCTGGAGCCTGGTGTGCATCTGGGTGGCGCGTCGTCAGGGGTTCTTCCTGGCGGCGATGGCTCGCGTGCGGGAGACCCGCGTGGCGGTTACCGTGCGGTCGTGGGCCGTCCGACGCCTCGGCGGACCCGCGGCCAGGGTGGCGCAGTGGCTGTCGGTGGACGTGACCGCGGTCTTGGGGCTGGTGTCGGGCATCGTGTTGGTCGCGCTGTTGGCGGCGGGCTTCACCGAGTTGCTCGACGACGTCCTGGAGGGCGAGATCGACGCGTATGTCGATCGGCCGGTCAGTCAATGGGTTGTCGGCCATCGTGACGCGGGCCTGACCGCGGTGTTGAAAGTGCTTACCCACGTTGCTGATCCGTTGTCGTTGGTGGTGATCACCGCCATCGTCAGCGCGTGGGTCTGCTGGCGGATCCGGTCCTGGTTGCCCGCGGTGCTCGGGCTGTCCGGCCTGATCGGCGTCGGGGTGGTGCTGGTGGTGGCCAAATGGATGGTCGGGCGCAGTCGGCCACCGTCGTGGACCGCCGTGATCGTCGAAGACGGATTCTCGTTCCCCTCCGGTCACGCCACCGGCGGTGTCGCCGTCGCGGTGCTGCTCGCCTGGATGGCCGGCGGGGTCATCCGGGGGTGGACGGCTCGAGTGGCGCTGTGGGCGAGCGCATCAGCCGTCGCAGGGATGGTCGGATTCTCCCGGGTCTATCTGGGTGTGCACTACGTCAGCGACGTCGTCGCCGGGGCCTTCCTGGGTGCGGCGTGGGCGATCGGTGTGATCGTCGTCGGGGCGTGGTGGGAAAGCCGCAGGCGCTCAGCGCAGCCGGCACCAGCGTCGGGTTGACGGGTGCAGCGCCAGGATCAGACTGGTCAGCGGTAACACCGGAATCACATACACCGCCAACGGAATTCGCGCTCCGGCGACGAAGACACTGCCGAACGTCAGCAGCGCGATGACGGCGCCGAACGCGATCAGGTAGCGGCCGACGGATCGGCGCAGCAGTAACGCGATCACCCCGGCGATGCTGGTGACCGCGAACAGCAGTGTCAGGAATCCGACCGCCAGGCAGAACAGCCGATCAGTGCCCCACCATCCGGTGATCAGGTCGGTGGCGACGACGCCGGTGGCCCATCCGCTGACGATGCTGACGGCGCTGGCCGCGATCGCGGTTCGCCCGGTGGAGACGTCGACCGCGCCCGGCCGCGCCGGCACCGCGACCGGGGTGGCACGCCGGATCAGGCCGGTCGGGGCCTCGTCGGCCGGCGGACGAGGAATGTTGACGGTGTGATCATCGGGCACCGCGGGAATCGGACCGGTGGGTGCGCGCCGGATGATGCCGGTGCGCGGCTCTTCGGGTTGGGGAATCGGTCCGGACGGCTGGCGCCGGATGATGCGGGTGTGCGGGTCGTTCGGCTCGTCCGCCTCAGACATTTGGGTCAGCCGACGTAGGGGCCGACCGAGAGGCCCCGCTTCGCCAGCCACGGTACCGGATCGGTCCGGTTGGTGCCGCCCAGCAGAACTTCGAAATGCAGATGCGGGCCGGTGGAATTGCCCCGGTTGCCCACGGTCGCGATCTGATCGCCGGCGAACACTCGCTGGCCGATCTGGACCGTCCAGGTGTTCACGTGGCCGTAGAGGGTGACCGTGCCGTCGGAATGGCGGATCTTGACCCAGGCGCCGTACCCTGCCGTCGGTCCGGCGTCGACGACGACACCGTCGGAGGCGGCGACGATGGGCGTCCCGATCGGAGCCGCCAGGTCGACGCCGCCGTGCAGCGCGCCCCAGCGGTAACCGAAGCCGGAGGTGAACACGCCCTTGGTCGGCATGACGAACAGCGGCCGCTGCAGCCGGGCTTCGCGCTCGGCGCGTTCCTGGGCGAAGGCCTGTCCATTGGCCAGTTCCTCGCCGTGCACGGCGGCGTCGGCGACCGGCTTCACCGCGATCAACTGCACGCCGCGCGGCGTGCTGACCGAGCCGTCCATCGGGGTCTTCTCGGCGGCCAGCACGGTCTGGGTGGTGGTGTCGGTTTCGGGCTTGACCGCGGTGTAGGCCGCAGCGGCGGCGGCGCCGGCGGCCATCGCCGCGATCATCACGCGGCCCTTGACGGCGCCGGTCGGCTGCCTGCGGTGCTGCGGCGTGCGGGGAGCACGTCGGTGTTGTCGTTGTTGATGAAGCGCGGTACCTCGGCGCGGTCATCGCGCGGCGCGGCGAACTGGGTGGGCACCGCGAGCCGCAGTGGCCGGGCGTCGTCGGCGTCGTGCAGATCGTCGAGTTCGGGGCAGCGCGCCACCTGAAGGCTGGCGAAAGCGGTGCTTTCGCGGAAGTCGATGTCGCAGAGATCGCCGAATTCGTTGAACGGGATGATGTCGGTGACGTCGACCCGCTCGGGATCGAGGGCTCGCTTGACTGGCGCTTGGCGGTCGAAAGACCTGGTCAAAGGCTGCGAGGCCGAAGAAGCTCCGATGGAGGTCGGTGCCGGCCGATGCTGCGTCAAAACTCGATGTCCCTTAGTCGTGACCAAAGCGTTATCTCAGACCCCGACGACGTTAACGAAGATCCAACACGGGTCGCAACCCAAGGCGTTATTCCGCGGAGGATTGTGAGTTGAATCACTTCAACTCCGCGGTGAGATGTACCACATGAGCGGTACGCGAGGACGGAGTCCTCGGAGGGTCTAGATACAGTTCCCCCGGAGCGACTTCCTTAACACCACTTCGTCAACAAACAGTCAGCGCCGACCAGACAGTGAGCTCATGGATCTTTTTGAATATCAGGCGAAAGAACTGTTCGCCAAGCACAACGTTCCCACCACCCCGGGCCGGGTCACCGACTCGCCGGAGGACGCCAAGGCCATCGCCGAGGAAATCGGCAAGCCCGTCATGGTCAAGGCTCAGGTGAAGGTAGGCGGCCGCGGAAAGGCCGGTGGCGTCAAGTACGCCGCGACCCCCGACGATGCCTACACCCACGCCAAGAACATCCTCGGCCTCGACATCAAGGGCCACGTCGTGAAGAAGCTGCTGGTCGCCGAGGCCAGTGACATCGCCGAGGAGTACTACATCTCCTTCCTGCTCGATCGCTCCAACCGCACCTACCTGGCCATGTGCTCGGTCGAGGGCGGCATGGAGATCGAAGAGGTCGCCGCGACCAAGCCGGAGCGGCTGGCCAAGGTGCCCGTCGACGCCGTCAAGGGTGTGGACCTGGCCTTCGCGCGTGAGATCGCCGAGAAGGGCCACCTGCCCGCCGAGGTGCTCGACGCCGCCGCCGTGACCATCCAGAAGCTGTGGGAGGTCTTCGTCGGCGAGGACGCCACCCTGGTCGAGGTCAACCCGCTGGTGCGTACGCCCGACGATCAGATCCTGGCGCTGGACGGCAAGGTCACCCTGGACGCCAACGCGGACTTCCGCCAGCCCGGCCACGCCGAGTTCGAGGACAAGGACGCCACCGATCCGCTCGAGCTCAAGGCCAAGGAGAACGACCTCAACTACGTCAAGCTCGACGGCGAGGTCGGCATCATCGGCAACGGCGCGGGTCTGGTCATGTCCACCCTGGACGTCGTCGCGTACGCCGGTGAGAAGCACGGCGGCGTGAAGCCCGCCAACTTCCTCGACATCGGCGGTGGCGCCTCGGCCGAGGTGATGGCCAACGGTCTCGACGTCATCCTGAACGACAGCCAGGTCAAGAGCGTGTTCGTCAACGTGTTCGGTGGCATCACCGCGTGCGACGCGGTGGCCAACGGCATCGTCAAGGCGCTGCAGATCCTGGGCGACGAGGCCAACAAGCCGCTCGTCGTTCGCCTCGACGGCAACAACGTCGAAGAGGGCCGCCGCATCCTGGCCGAGGCCAACCACCCGCTGGTGATCCAGGCCGAGACCATGGACTCCGGCGCCGACAAAGCCGCCGAGCTGGCCAACAAGTAAGGGACCAGAACCAATGTCTATCTTCCTGAACAAGGACAACAAGGTCATCGTCCAGGGCATCACCGGCGGCGAGGGCACCAAGCACACCGCGCTGATGCTGAAGGCGGGCACCCAGGTGGTCGGCGGCGTCAACGCGCGCAAGGCCGGAACCACGGTGTCGCACAAGGACAAAGACGGCAACGACATCGAATTGCCGGTGTTCGGTTCGGTGGCCGAGGCCATGAAGGCGACCGGCGCCGACGTGTCGATCGCCTTCGTGCCGCCGGCGTTCTCCAAGGACGCCATCATCGAGGCCATCGACGCCGAGATCCCGCTGCTCGTTGTCATCACCGAGGGAATCCCGGTGCAGGACAGCGCATATGCGTGGGCCTACAACGTCGAAAAGGGCGAGAAGACCCGCATCATCGGGCCGAACTGCCCCGGCATCATCACCCCCGGTGAGTCGCTGGTAGGCATCACGCCGAACAACATCACCGGCAAGGGCCCGATCGGCCTGGTGTCCAAGTCCGGCACGCTGACCTACCAGATGATGTACGAGCTGCGCGATCTCGGCTTCTCGACCGCCATCGGCATCGGCGGCGACCCGGTCATCGGGACCACCCACATCGATGCCATCGAGGCGTTCGAGAAGGATCCCGAGACCAAGATCATCGTGATGATCGGCGAGATCGGCGGCGACGCTGAGGAGAAGGCCGGCGCCTACATCAAGGCCAACGTCTCCAAGCCGGTCGTCGGGTACGTCGCCGGGTTCACCGCGCCCGAGGGCAAGACCATGGGCCACGCCGGCGCGATCGTCTCGGACGGCGCAGGCACGGCTCAGGGCAAGAAGGAAGCCCTCGAGGCCGCCGGGGTCAAGGTCGGCAAGACGCCGTCGGAGACCGCGAACCTGGCCAGGGAGATCCTGCAGGGGCTGTAATTCGTCATCGAGTTCGCCGTCAGGGCTGTGATCCACACCGGATCGCAGTCCTGATGTCGTTTTCGGGCCCCTGATGTCGTTTCGGGCCGTAGCCACGCCCCCGGTTGGCAAAACGGTAACACGTTCTATTAGCCTGTCGAACTATGGTCGATCCGCGTACCCCCGTCATCGTCGGCGTCGGGCAGTTCACCGAGCGCATTGACGACCCGGAATACCGGGGTATGTCGGCGGTCGAGCTGGCCACCGAGGCGGTTCGCGCCGCACTGGCCGACACCGGGGCGGACGTCGCTGCCGTCGCCGAGTCCATCGAGGTGTTCGCGGGTCTGCGGCAGTTCGAGATCTGCACGCCGTACGCGACTGCGCCGCTGGGGTGCTCGGACAACTACATCCGCTCGGTCGCCCGTCGGGTCGGCGCCGACCCGAAGCGCGCCGTGCTCGAATCGATCGGCGGCAACGGCCCGCAGAAGCTGGTCACCGAGTTCGCCGGCGCCATCGCGGCCGGCGAGATCGAGGTGGCGTTGATCCTCGGCTCGGAGAACGGTTCGACGCTGAAGACGTTCGCGGGCAAAGACGACAAGCCCGACCACAGCGAGACGGTGGGCGGCCAGCTCGAGGACCGTGGGTACGGCTTCGAGCAGTACATGAGCGAGTACACCGCCAACCACGGACTGACCGGTGCGCCGGTGCAGTACGGGTTGCTGGACAACGCGCGGCGTGCCCGGCTGGGTCTGGACGTCGACTCCTACCGGCGCAAGATGGCCGAACTGTTCTCGCCGTTCTCGAAAGTCGCTGCCAAGAACCCATTTTCGTCGTCGCCGGTGGAGCGCTCGGTCGACGAGATTGCGACGGTCACCGCCGAGAACCGGATGATCTGCGACCCGTATCCCCGGCTGCTGGTGGCGCGCGACACGGTGAACCAGGGCGCCGCCGCACTGCTGATGTCGGTGTCCGCCGCGCGCAAGCTCGGTGTGCCGGAAGAGAAGTGGGTGTACCTGCACGGTCACGCGGATCAGCGCGAGCAGGACCTGCTGGACCGTGCCGATGTCGGTGTCAGTTATTCGTCGAAACAGGCTGTGGCAGAGGCGCTTCGGGTGGCGGGCATCGGCATCGACGACGTGGCCACCTTCGATCTCTACAGCTGCTTCCCGTTCCCGGTCTTCACCGTCTGCGACGACTTCGGACTGGCCGCCGACGATCCGCGCGGGCTCACCCTCACCGGCGGCCTGCCGTACTTCGGCGGACCGGGCAACAGCTATTCGCTGCACGGCATCGCCGAGACCGTCGCCGCGATGCGCGACAAGCCAGGCGCTTTCGGTCTGGTGGGCGCCAACGGCGGTGTGATGAGCAAATATTCAGTGGGGATCTACTCCACCACCCCGGTCGGGTGGGCGCCTGACCGCAGCAAGGAACTGCAGGCGGACATCGCCGACCTGCCGAAGGTGCCGGTCACCCGTAACGCCAACGGCAGCGGCGTGATCGAGACGTACTCGGTGCGCTACGACTGGCCCGAGCGCACCGGGGTCATCATCGGCCGCCTCGACGCCGACCTCAGCCGCTTCATGGCGATCACCACCGATCCGGCGCTGGTGGCTTTGATGAGCGACGGCGATCCGCTGGGCGCCGCGATCAACGTCACCGCGGGCGAGGATGGCAAGAACCGCGCAACGCTGGCTTAGAGCTCCAGCGCGCTGAGCTTGCCCGCCAAACGCTCCACATAGGCGGCGACCTCGTCGGCCGGCTTGTCCGGCAGGCCGAACAGCACCTCGGTGACGCCAATATCCTTCCAGTGCGCCAACTTCTCGGGCACCGGCTTGAAGTCGAGCGCCACAATCTGCGGAGCACCGTCGCGGCCGGCCGCGGCCCAGGTGTCCTGGAGCAGCTTCACCGGCTCGTCGATGTCGAAGTCACGCGGCGTGGTGATCCAGCCGTCGGCGGAGCGGGCGATCCACTTGAAGTTCTTCTCGGTACCGGCCGCGCCGACGAGCACCGGGATGTGCGACTGAACCGGCTTGGGCCAGGCCCAGCTCGGGCCGAACTTGACGAACTCGCCGTCGTATTCGGCCTCTTCCTGCGTCCACAGCGCCCGCATCGCCTCGAGGTACTCGCGCAGGCAGGTGCGACGGCGCCCGGCCGGCACGCCGTGATCGGCCAGCTCGTCGGTGTTCCAGCCGAACCCGACACCCAGGCTGACCCGGCCGCCGGACAAGTGGTCAAGGGTCGCAATGGATTTCGCCAGCGTGATGGGGTCGTGCTCAACGGGCAGCGCCACGGCGGTGGACAGCCGCACCTTCGAGGTCACCGCGGCCGCGGTGCCCAGGCTGACCCACGGATCCAGGGTGCGCATGTAGCGGTCGTCGGGCAGTGACTCGTCACCGGTGGTGGGGTGGGCGGCCTCGCGCTTGACCGGGATGTGCGTGTGCTCGGGCACGTAGAACGTCGTGAAGCCGTGGTCATCGGCGAGTTTGGCTGCCGCCGCCGGGGCGATGCCGCGGTCACTGGTGAACAGAACGAGCCCGTAATCCATGCGCTGCATTAGAACGAGTTGCCCAACCCCGAGCAAGGCGGCGTCTCAGTGGGCGACATCTGCACTCTCGGCGAGTAAAAGGGGTGACCCCGCCGACGGTCGTCGCAAGCATGCAAACCATGACGACCGAACGCATCGCCGAGCACGTGAAATTCGCCTACTGGGTGCCCAACGTCAGCGGTGGCCTTGTCACCAGCACCATCGAGCAACGCACCGACTGGAACTACGAATACAACGTCAAGCTCGCACAGACCGCCGAGAACAACGGCTTCGAGTACGCGCTGTCGCAGGTCCGCTACGAGGCCAGCTACGGCGCCGAATTCCAGCACGAATCGACCAGCTTCTCGCTGGCACTGTTGCTGGCCACCGAGCGGCTCAAGCTCATCGCCGCCGTCCACCCCGGCCTGTGGCAACCCGGGGTGCTGGCCAAGCTCGGCGCCACCGCCGACCACCTGTCCGGTGGCCGCTTCGCCGTCAACGTGGTGTCCGGCTGGTTCAAGGACGAATTCACCCACCTCGGTGAGCCCTGGCTCGAGCACGACGAGCGTTACCGCCGGACCGCCGAATTCCTGCAGGTGCTGCGCAAGATCTGGACCGAAGACGAGGTGGATTTCCGCGGTGACTTCTACCGCATCCACGACTTCACCCTGAAGCCCAAGCCGCTCAACACACCGCAACGGCCCAACCCGGAGATCTTCCAGGGCGGCAACTCCACCGCCGCCCGCCGAAACGGCGGCCACTACGCCGACTGGTACTTCTCCAACGGCAAGGATTTCGACGGCGTCACCGAGCAACTCGTCGAGGTTCGCGACCACGCCCGCGACGCCAACCGGGAGGTCAAGTTCGGACTCAACGGCTTCATCATCGCCAGGGACACCGAAAAAGAAGCGAGGGAAGTCCTGCGAGAGATCATCGCCAAGGCCAACAAGCCGGCGGTCGAAGGTTTCCACGCCGCCGTGCAGCAGGCCGGCGCCTCGACCGCCGACAAGCGCGGGATGTGGGCCGACTCGAGCTACGAAGACCTCGTCCAGTACAACGACGGCTTCCGCACCCAGTTGATCGGAACACCCGAGCAGATCGCCGAGCGAATTTCGGCCTACCGCAAGCGCGGAGTGGACCTCATCCTCGGTGGCTTCCTGCACTTCCAGGAGGAGATCGAGTACTTCGGCGCGCGGGTGTTGCCGCTGGTGCGTGAAATCGAAGCAGCCGAAAGCGATTCGATCGCTGCGCCGCTCCAAGCCTCCGCCTGAGCCGTGAGGGCCGGTTACCAACTGCCTGTGTGACACGCCGATGGTCGCGGCGGGCGAGGCGCTGTGCGATAGCGTGGTGTGCGAACCGACCTGCGGGTCCGTTCGCGAGCCACAACCGACGCAGCGCCGCGGGGGATGCGCGGCGTGACAAGGCTGAAGGAGAGGCCATGACTTATCCGCCCACCAATCCGGGCTACCAACCGTCGCAGCCGACCGGTCCCTACGGAGCGCCCACATCGTCGTTCGCGCCGGCTGAGGCCGGACCGAGCAAGCTGCCGCAGTACCTGAACGTCGCCGCCATCGTGCTGGGCCTGGCGGCGTACCTGGCCAGCTTCGGGCCGATCCTCACGGTCCACGCCGATCTCGGTCCCTTCGGCGGCGCCGAGCTGACCGGCGGTGGCGGCGGTTACCCGGTGGTCGCGACGCTGGTTGCCGCGCTGCTCGCGGCGGCCGCTCTGCTGCCCAAGGCCCGCGACTACGGCGGCGTCATCGCCACCGCATCGGTGATCGCAGTGCTGATGGCGATCGCCCAGGTCATCAGCAAGCCGACCGGCTTCTCCGTCGGCTGGGGGCTGTGGCTGCTGCTCGCTTTCACCCTGCTGCAGGCCATCGCCGCGGTGGCGGCCCTGCTCATGGAGGCCGGCATCATCACCGCGCCTGCGCCCCGGCCCCGCTACGAACAGTTCGGTCAGTACGGCCCGCCTCCCGGCGGCTACTACGGCCAGCCCGGTCCGCAGGGCCCGCCGCAGGGACTCCCGCCGCGGCCGAATTACCCGTCCCAGTACGGCGGCGGCTACTCGTCCGGTCCGTCGAACTTCGGCGGCGCGCAGAGCGGTCCGCCCACCCCGCCGACCGGTTTCCCGAGCTTCAGCCCGCCGCCGTCGAGCGGCTCGGGCCAGCAGCAGCCCACCGGACAGCCGGAACAGCCCCAGGCGCCGTCATCGTCGCCGTCGGGTCAGAGCCCGTCCTAACCGGGCGCTCTTCGCGCACCACGCCTGACCGGCGCGTCGAGTGACACGGATGGAGGACAAGCGGCCAGTCGGCGCGCGCCAAGCGCGTGACCTGGTCCGGGTTGCGTTCGGCCCGTCGGTGGTCGCCCTGGTGGTGATCGCCGCAGTGACCCTGCTGCAGCTCGTCATCGCCAACAGCGACATGACCGGCACATTGGGTGCGATCGCCAGCATGTGGCTGGCCGTGCATCAGGTGCCGATCTCGATCGCCGGGCACCAGCTTGCGGTACTGCCGCTGCTGCCGGTGTTGTTGATGGTCGCGGGCACCGCACGCACATGCGCGCACGCGACCTCGCCGCGCGCCTCGTGGTTCGTGACCCGGTGGATCGTCGCGTCGGCCATCGGCGGCCCGCTGCTGTTCGCGGCGATCGCGCTGGCCGTGATCCACGACGCCTCGTCGGTGATCACCGAACTGCAGACCCCGAGCGCGCTGCGCGCATTCTCCGGAGTGCTGGCCGTGCACGGCATCGGAGCGTTGATCGGGGTCGGCTCGCAGGTGGGCTGGCGGGCGCTGACGGCCCTGCGGTTACCGCTGTGGCTCGGCGACACCGTACGGGCCGCCACGGCGGGCCTGCTGGCGCTGCTGGGATTGTCCGGTGCGGTCACCGCGGTGTCGCTGGTCGTGCACTGGGGCACCATGCACGAGCTGTACGCGGTCACCGATTCGCTGTTCGGCCAGCTCAGCCTCACCTTGTTGTCCGCCCTGTACGTGCCCAACGTGATCGTCGGGACCTCGGCGATGGCGGTCGGATCGAGCGCCCACATCGGGTTCGCCACGTTCAGTTCGTTCACCGTCTTCGGCGGTGACATCCCGGCGGTGCCGATCCTGGCCGCAGTGCCGACGCCACCGCTCGGGCCGGTGTGGGTTGCGTTGCTGATCGTGGGTGCCGCAGCCGGGGTGGCGGTGGGTCAGCAGTGCGCACGCAGGCCGCTGCCCTGGCCGACGGCTCTGGCGAAAGTGGCCGTCGCATCGCTGCTGGCGGCCGTAATCATGGCCGTCCTGGGTTACGCCGGCGGTGGACAGCTCGGCAATTTCGGCGACGTCGGGGTGGACCAGAGCACCTTCGGCCCGGCGGTGTTCTTCTGGTTCTTCGCCATCGGCGCGCTGACCGTGATGCTGACCGGCGGCGTGCGGCGCCGTCCGAAACGGGTGAAGCCGCCGGCTCCGGCAGCACCGGTCCTCGACGATGACCTCACTGACGACGACCTGACAGACGACGACCTCACAGACGACGACCTCGCTGACGACGACGAGGCGCTCACCACCCCCATCCCGGACATGGCAGCCGAACCGGAACCCGAGCCGGACCCGGCTCCGCCGCCGCAGCCGGTCCGGCCGGCGCCCGATCTGGAGGACGTCGAGGACCTGATGGTCGTCGACGACGACATCGAGACCGGCCCGCCCGAGCGTTGAACCTTCGCACGTGCGATTAGGCTCATCGCCGTGCAGCATCCGATCCACATCCCGCCGAGTGCGCCGGCGCGACTCGTCGTCCTGGCCTCGGGAACCGGATCGCTGCTGCAGTCGCTGCTGAGCGCGGCGGTCGGCGACTATCCCGCGCGGGTGGCCGCGGTCGGGGTGGACCGGGACTGCCGTGCCGTCGAGATAGCGCAGGCCGCGTCGATCCCCACGTTCTGCGTGCGCCTGAAGGACCACCCGAGCCGCGCCGACTGGGACACCGCGATCGCGGATGCCACCGAAGCGCACCGCCCCGACCTGATCGTGTCGGCCGGCTTCATGAAAATACTTGGGCCGGAATTTCTTTCACGATTCCTCGGCCGCGTCGTCAACACTCATCCGGCGCTGCTTCCGGCGTTTCCGGGTGCTCACGCGGTGCCCGACGCGCTGGCCTACGGGGTCAAGGTGACCGGGTGCACGGTTCATCTGGTGGACGCCGGCGTGGACACCGGCCCGATCCTGGCGCAGGAACCCATCGAGATTTTCGACGACGACGACGAAGACACGTTGCACGAACGCATCAAGGTCACCGAACGGCGGCTGTTGGTGGATGTGCTGGCCGCGCTGGCTCAGCGCGGCGTGACCTGGAGTGGCAGAAAGGCGACCATAGGATGACCGCGGGGACTGTAGGCAAGAGGCCGATCCGGCGCGCGCTGATCAGCGTGTACGACAAGAGTGGGCTGATCCCGCTGGCGCAGGGTCTGCACGAGGCGGGCGTGGCGATCGTATCCACCGGCTCGACCGCCAAAACCATTGCCGACAAAGGCATTCCGGTCACCCCGGTGGAGTTCGTCACCGGCTTTCCCGAGGTGCTCGACGGCCGGGTCAAGACACTGCACCCGCACATCCACGCCGGCCTGCTTGCCGACACCCGCAAGCCGGAGCACCTCGCGGCTCTCGGCGAGCTGAAGATCGAGCCGTTCGACCTCGTCGTGGTCAACCTGTATCCGTTCACCGAGACCGTCGATTCGGGCGCCGAAGTGGAGGAGTGCGTCGAGCAGATCGACATCGGCGGTCCGTCCATGGTGCGCGCGTCGGCGAAGAACCATGCCAGCGTGGCAGTCGTCGTCGACCCGCTCGGATACGACGGCGTTCTGGCCGCGGTCCGGTCCGGTGGATTCACCCTCGCCGAGCGACAGAAGCTGGCGGCACTGGCTTTTCGGCACACCGCCGAGTACGACGTCGCGGTGGCCGGCTGGATGGGCTCGGTGCTGGCACCTACAGAAGACGAGGAGGTGAGTCTTTTGCCGCCGTGGTTCGGCCGCACCTGGCGGCGCACGTCGCAGCTGCGTTACGGCGAGAACCCGCATCAGCAGGCCGCGCTCTACAGCGACGAGGCCGGCTGGCCGGGTCTGGCCCAGGCCGAGCAGCTGCACGGAAAAGAGATGTCCTACAACAACTTCACCGATGCCGATGCGGCATGGCGGGCGGCGTTCGATCACGAGGAGATCTGTGTCGCCATCATCAAGCACGCCAACCCGTGCGGCATTGCGATCTCGTCGGTGTCGGTGGCCGATGCGCACCGCAAGGCCCACGAATGCGATCCACTCAGCGCATTCGGCGGGGTGATCGCGGCCAACACCGAGGTCACGGTGGAGATGGCCGAGTTCGTCTCGGAGATCTTCACCGAGGTCATCATCGCGCCGGCATATCAGCCCGGTGCGGTGGAGATCTTGGCCCGTAAGAAGAACATTCGCGTGCTCGTCGCCGCCCAGCCGCCGGTCGGCGGGGTGGAGTTGCGCCAGATCAGCGGAGGTCTGCTGATCCAGGAGCGCGACGGGATCGACGCACCCGGCGACGATCCGGCGAACTGGACCCTGGCGACCGGCACCCCGGCGGACGCGGCGACGCTGACCGACCTGCGGTTCGCCTGGCGCACCTGCCGTGCGGTGAAGTCCAACGCGATCGTGGTGGCCGCCGACGGCGCCACGGTCGGGGTGGGCATGGGCCAGGTCAACCGTGTCGACGCCGCGCGACTGGCGGTCGAGCGCGGTGGCGAGCGGGTCCGTGGTGCGGTGGCGGCCAGCGACGCGTTCTTCCCGTTCCCGGACGGCCTGGAGACACTGACGGAGGCCGGTGTGAAGGCCGTCGTCCACCCCGGTGGATCGATGCGCGACGAGCTGGTCACCGAGGCCGCGGCGAAGGCCGGGATCACGCTGTACCTCACCGGGGCCCGGCACTTCGCGCACTGACCGCGGGTATTCCGGCGGGGCCAAATATGACTTTGCGCTGACCGCGTAATGCCCCGGTGGCGTGGCAGTCGTAGCGTGGAGAGGTGACTTCACCTGACAACCTCCCCCGCACTCTTGGCGAACTGCGCGCTTCCGGGCATCGCGAGCGCAGCGTCAAGCAGGAGATCCGGGAGAACCTCCTGACCGCGCTGGCCGACGGAGATGAGGTCTGGCCTGGCATTTTCGGCTTCGAGGACACCGTGTTGCCGCAGCTGGAGCGGGCGCTGATCGCCGGACACGACTTCGTCCTGCTCGGCGAACGTGGGCAGGGCAAGACCCGGCTGCTGCGCTCGTTGCAGAATCTGCTCGACGAGTGGACTCCGGTGATCGCCGGATCCGAACTCGGCGAGCATCCCTACACACCGATCACGCCGGAGTCGATCCGGCGGGCAGGGGAGTCGGGTGATGATCTGCCGATCGAGTGGCGCCACCGCAGCGAGCGCTACACCGAGAAGCTGGCCACCCCCGACACCAGCGTGGCGGACCTGGTCGGTGACATCGACCCGATCAAGGTCGCCGAGGGTCGCAGTCTCGGTGACCCGGAGACCATCGCCTACGGCCTGATCCCGCGGGCGCATCGCGGCATCGTCGCGGTCAACGAGCTGCCCGATCTGGCCGAGCGCATCCAGGTCTCGATGCTCAACGTCATGGAGGAGCGCGACATCCAGGTGCGCGGCTACACGCTGCGGCTGCCGCTGGACGTGCTGGTGGTCGCCAGCGCCAACCCCGAGGACTACACCAACCGCGGGCGCATCATCACCCCGCTGAAAGACCGCTTCGGCGCCGAGATCCGCACCCACTACCCGCGTGAACTGGACGCCGAGGTCGGCGTGATCACCCAGGAGGCGCACCTGTCGGCGCAGGTTCCGACCTATCTGATGCAAATCATTGCGCGCTTCGCCCGCTACCTGCGCGAGTCCAACTCGGTCGACCAGCGCTCCGGTGTGTCGGCGCGCTTCGCGATCGCCGCCGCCGAGACCGTCGCCGCCTCGGCCCGCCACCGCGGCGCGATCCTGGGCGAGGAGGAGCCGGTGGCCCGCGTCGTCGACCTCGGCACGATCGTCGACGTGCTGCGCGGAAAGCTCGAGTTCGAGTCCGGCGAGGAGGGTCGCGAGCAGGCGGTGCTCGAGCATCTGCTGCGCCGCGCCACCGCCGACACCGCACAGCGGGTGCTTGGCGGCATCGATGTCGGCACGCTGGTCGCAGCGGTCGAGGGTGGCTCGGCGGTGACCACCGGTGAGCAGGTCGCGGCCAAGGACGTGCTGGCGGCATTGCCGGACCTGCCGGTGATCGACGAGATCGCCAAGCGGCTGGACGCCGAAACCGAAGGGGAACGCGCCGCCGCGCTCGAATTGGCGCTGGAGGCACTTTATCTCGCCAAGCGGATTGACAAGGTGACAGGAGAAGGCGAAACCGTCTATGGCTAAAGCGGATCGGGGACACTCACACGACTCCCGGTATTCGGCCTATACCGGGGGCCCTGATCCGCTTGCCCCGCCGGTGGATCTGCGCGACGCGCTCGAGCAGATCGGGCAGGACGTCATGGAAGGCACGTCGCCGCGGCGCGCCTTGTCCGAACTGTTGCGGCGCGGAACGAAGAACACCAAGGGTGCCGACCGGCTCGCCGCCGAGGTCAACCGCCGACGTCGAGAGCTGTTGAACCGCAACAACCTCGACGGCACCCTGCAAGAGATCAAAAAGTTGCTCGACGACGCGGTGCTCTCCGAGCGCAAGGAACTGGCGCGCGCGCTGGACGACGACGCCCGATTCCAAGAGCTGCAGATCGAGTCGCTGTCACCGTCGCCGGCCAAGGCCGTGCAGGAGTTGTCGGAGTACAACTGGCGCAGCCCGGAGGCGCGCCAGAAGTACGAGCAGATCAAGGATCTGCTCGGCCGGGAGATGCTCGATCAGCGGTTCGCCGGTATGAAACAGGCGTTGGAGAACGCCACCGACGAGGACCGGCAAGCGGTCAACGAGATGCTCGACGACCTGAACGACCTGCTGGACAAGCACTCTCGCGGCGAGGACAGCGCGCAAGATTTCGATGACTTCATGCGCAAGCACGGTCAGTACTTCCCGGAGAATCCGAAGAACGTCGAGGAACTACTCGATTCGCTGGCCCAGCGGGCGGCCGCCGCGCAGCGCTTCCGCAACAGCCTCACCCCCGACCAGCGCGCCGAGCTGGATGCGTTGGCGCAGCAGGCTTTCGGTTCGCCGCAACTGATGAACGCGCTGAATCGGCTCGACTCGCACCTGCAGGCTGCCCGGCCGGGCGAGGACTGGACCGGTTCGTCGGAGTTCTCCGGCGACAACCCGCTCGGGATGGGGGAGGGCGCCCAGGCGATGGCCGACATCGCCGAACTCGAACAGCTCGCCGAGCAGCTGTCGCAGAGCTACGCCGGTGCCACCATGGACGACGTCGACCTCGACGCGCTGGCCCGCCAGCTCGGCGATCAGGCTGCCATCGACGCGCGGACGCTGGCCGAGCTGGAACGTGCCCTGATGAATCAGGGCTTTCTGGACCGCGGCTCCGACGGGCAGTGGCGGTTGTCGCCCAAGGCCATGCGCCAGCTCGGGCAGACCGCGCTTCGCGATGTTGCCCAACAGCTTTCGGGCCGCCACGGCGAGCGTGACACCCGACGTGCCGGCGCGGCAGGCGAACTCACCGGTGCCACCCGGCCGTGGGCGTTCGGCGACACCGAGCCCTGGAACGTCACCCGCACCCTGACCAACGCGGTGCTGCGGCGTGCCGGCGGCCCGACCGAAGGCCCGCTGCGGATCAGCGTCGACGACGTCGAGGTCTCGGAAACCGAGACCCGCACCCAGTCGGCGGTGGCGCTGCTGGTCGACACGTCGTTCTCGATGGTGATGGAGAACCGGTGGCTGCCGATGAAGCAGACCGCACTGGCGCTCAACCACCTGGTGAGCACGAGGTTCCGTTCGGACGCGCTGCAGATCATCGCCTTCGGCCGCTACGCCCGCACCGTGACCGCAGCCGAGCTGACCGGGCTCGAGGGTGTCTACGAGCAGGGCACCAACCTGCACCACGCCCTGGCGCTGGCGGTCCGGCATCTGCGCCGCCACCCCAACGCCCAGCCGGTGGTGCTGGTGGTCACCGACGGTGAGCCCACCGCGCACCTGCAGGATTTCGACGGTCAGGGCTCATCGGTGTTCTTTGACTACCCGCCGCATCCGCTGACCATCGCGCATACCGTGCGCGGGTTCGACGAGGTCGCACGCCTCGGTGCGCAGGTGACGATCTTCCGGCTCGGCAACGACCCCGGCCTGGCCCGATTCATCGATCAGGTCGCTCGTCGCGTCGAGGGCCGGGTCGTAGTTCCCGACCTGGACGGCCTGGGCGCGGCGGTCGTTGGCGACTACCTGCGGTCGCGTCGGCGCCGACGCTGAGCTGAGAGGCTCTCAGGTAGTCAGCAAATCCGGGGCACCCCTGCGTCGCGGCCCGGTCGATGGTGTGGTTAGCAAAGGGTGTGGCAAACCAGTTTGTTATTGACGTCAACGTTCTCGGGCGCAGGGCATCAGCGAACACGTGCAACACGTCGGTAACCCGGATGTTTCCCTACCGTCAATTGGCTACCGGACGCCCGTCCGTCCTGCGTGATTGGTGTGAAAAAAGCGAAGTACTTAAGTCCCTGAATTCCGTGGTACCGCTTGCCGAGGGGCAAACAGCCCCTTAGTATCTATCAGGATCTTCTAAGATTCGTATCAGCAAAGCACCGAGTTCGTCACGACCCTGGCGAACCGCACCAACAAGGGGAATTAGCAATGGCGTCACGGACTCGGCCTTTCCTGATGACCGGCGCGGCACTGGCCAGTGCTGCTGCCATCGTCGCCGCCTCACCGGCGTACCTTCCGACTCACGACCTCGCGATCGGGGCCCCGACCCCGCTGAAGCTGTCCACGGCGCAGGTCGCTTTGACCGCGATCACCGACATCACCATCCAGGGCATCAACGACGCGTACTGGTTCGGCTGGGGCGGCTACATCCAGACCGACAACACCTACTACCCGGGCGTGAGCGACGTCTTCGTCAGCGGTGCCCCGGGTGTTCTGTACTACCTCGTCGACAACGCCGCCGAGACCTTCCTCCCCGGCTTCGACCTCGACAACTACTACTTCGAGATCGGCGCTCCCTCGATTCCCTACGTGGGCGCCGGTGAGCTCTTCGGAACCAGCTCGCCGATCTTCCAGGCCGCGCAGGCGACGTTCTACTACGGCATCCCGAACGTCATCAACTCGATCGTCTCCTCGGCCGCGCAGCTGGTCCCGACCTTCGATCTCGGCCCGATCAAGCTCGGCGGCGGCATCCTGGCCAGCCTGTACTTCTACGGACAGACGCCGGACTACGACCCTGACACCGGTACCGGCTTCAGCTACAGCACCAACGGCCTGTCGGCGATCCTGGCCTATGTGTCGACGTCCATCTCGGACAACCTGCCCAGCGCGGCATCGGCTGCCGGGCTGGCCGGGGCGGTCACCGCGGCAGCGACGACCATCCAGAACGACATCAAGGGACTTGAGACTGCGGTGAAGTCCGCGGCCGGCATCACCACCACCGCGTCGTCCGCGGCGTCGAAGACGCCGAAGACGACGGCCGCCGAGGTCAAGACCGAGTCGGAGACCACGCCGACCGACACCACGTCATCGACCGACACCAAGCCGGCCGACACCACGTCGACGGACACCACGACGTCGACCGACACCACGACGTCGACCGACGACACTGCCACCACGCCCGCGAAGTCGACCGGCGCCGCGTCCCCCAAGGCTCCGACGTCGTCGACCAAGCCCACCACCAAGCCGGCCAAGCCGCAGAACCCGCTCGCCAAGATCGGCAAGCGGATCTCGGACGCGCTCAGCGGTGGCAAGAAGACCAAGACGGAGTCCAGCTCGTCGAGCGATTCCAGCTCGTCTTCGTCCTCGTCGTCGAGCAGCTCCAGCTCGGGTGACAGCTCGAAGTAACCCCTGCACCAACAACTTCGGCCCCTTCCGATTGGAAGGGGCCGAAGTTGTTTTCTGACTGACTAGTGCGCCTCGGGCGCGTTGGGCTTGCGGTTCTTGCGTTTGATGCCGACACCGCCCCACAGCGAGAAACCGCGGATGGTGACTTTCGGTGCCCCCGGCGTACCCGGGCCGTCCACGTCGTGGTCGAAGCCACCCATCACGCCCACCCCGTGGACCTCCACATTGATCTCCGGCGGCAGCAGGATGGTCTGGCCGCCCATGATCGAATACGCGTGGATCTCCACGTTCGCCGACGTGAAGTCGGCGTAGCGGAGGTCGACGACGCCGCCGCCGAAAAGGGTGAAGGTCGTGATCCGGCCGGGAACGTTCCATCGGCCGCGGCGCTCGAACCCGCTGAGGATCGCCAACAGAAGCGTCTTGGGTGCGGGATTCGACGCACCGCGCCGGTTCGAGGCGTCGGCGGCCTCCGGCAAGTCCTCGGTCAGCCGATCCAGGTCCTCATAGGTCTGCGCGGCGTACGCCTTCGCCAACCGCTGCTCGTACTCACTGAGCGCCAGACGCCCCCGAGATGCGGCCTCGGAGAGCAATTGGGCAACCTGGATGCGGTCTGTGTCGGCAGCCCGCGTCGATGCGTCCCGCGGTGTCAAGTTGCTCATCGCTTACGAGGGTACGACTCTGATCGGCAACCGCAAGAGTGTTCGCTGTTCTCTCACGCCTGTGTTATCGCACCCAGCGCGGCGGGCGTTTCTGCAGGAACGCCAGCATCCCCTCGTGAGCTTCCTCAGAGACGAACAGCCGGGCCGATTCCGTTGCCAAGTGCTCGGCGTCGCGGTCGAAGCGGGCCAGAACATCGGCTGTGGTCAGCGCTTTCGATGCCGCCAGCCCCTGCGGCGAGCCACGGCCCAGGTCGGCCACGATGCCGGCGATCGCCGCGTCCACGTCATCAGCGGCCAGTGTGATCACGCCGATCTCGGCGGCTGTCGGCGCGGTGAACGTCTCACCCGTGAGGTAGTAGCGGGCAGCCGCGCGCGACGTCATCTTCGGCAGCAATGTCAGAGAAATGACAGCAGGAGCCACCCCGATGCGCGCCTCGGTCAGTGCGAACGTGCTGCGCGGGCCGGCGACCGCGATGTCGCACGCCCCCACCAGCCCGAGACCACCGGCCCGGACGTGACCGTCAATGGCCGCCACCACCGGCATTGGTGATTCGACGATCGCCCGCAGCAGGGCCGCCATCTCGCGACCCCGCGCGGCGGTCATGTCGAACGGGTCGCCGTCCGACGCTTCGCTCAGGTCGGCACCGGCACAGAACGTGCCGCCGGTGTGACCCAGCACCACGGTCCGCACCGCCGAGTCGGCCGCCGCCGCCCGCAGTCCGGCATGCAACTGCTCCACCAGCCGGGCGGACAGCGCGTTGCGGTTGTGCGGCGAGTCGAGCGTCAGCCGGGCGACGTGACCGTCGACGGCGTAGGTGACCAAGGTGTCCATCAGTACGACCGGGGCAGGCCGAGCGAAGTCTGGGCGACGAAGTTGAGGATCATCTCCCGGCTGACCGGAGCAATGCGCGCCAGTCGGGACGCCGTGAGCATTGACGCGACGCCGTACTCCTTGGTGAGTCCATTGCCGCCGAGGGACTGCACAGCCTGGTCGACGGCCTTGGTGGACGCCTCGCCCGCGGCGTACTTGGCCATGTTGGCTGCTTCGGCGGCGCCGAAGTCGTCGCCGGCGTCGTAGAGTGCGGCAGCTTTCTGCATCATCAGCTTCGCGAGTTCGATCTCGATGTAGTTCTGCGCCAACGGGTGGGCGATACCTTGGTGCGCACCGATCGGCGTCTTCCACACCTGGCGGGTCTTGACGTACTCGGCCGCCTTGCCGAGCACGTGGCGTCCCGCACCGATCGCGTTGGCCGCACCCATGATTCGCTCCGGGTTCAGGCCGGCGAACAGCTGGGCGATCGCGGCGTCCTCCGAACCGACCAGCGCATCGGCGGGCAACCGGACATCGTCGATGAATACCTGGAACTGGCTTTCCGGACTGACGATCTCCATGTCGATCTTGGTGAAGCTGAAGCCCGGGGTGTCGGTCGGCACAATGAACAGCGCCGGCTTGAGGTTGCCGGTCTTCGCCTCCTCGGTACGGCCGACGACCAGCACTGCCTGGGCCTGGTCGACGCCGGAGATGTAGACCTTCTGGCCGGACAGCACCCAGTCGCTGCCGTCGCGGCGCGCGGTGGTGGTGATCTTGTGGGAGTTCGATCCGGCGTCGGGTTCGGTGATGGCGAACGCCATGGTGATGGATCCGTCGGCGATACCGGGCAGCCAGCGCTTCTTCTGGTCGTCGGTGCCGAACTTGCTGATGATGGTCCCGTTGATCGCCGGCGACACCACCAGCATCAGCAGCGCGCAGCCGTGGGCGGCCATCTCCTCCATCACCAAGGACAGCTCGTACATGCCCGCACCGCCGCCACCGTACTCCTCGGGAAGGTTGACCCCGACGAAGCCCAGTTTGGCTGCCTCGGACCATAATTCGTCGGTGTGCTCACCGGCGCGGGCCTTGGCCAGGTAGTAGTCCGAGCCGTAGCTCGCCGCCATCGCGCCGACCGCCTTACGCAGTTCCTGGCGTTCGACACTCTCGATGAAGCCGGTATCGGTCCTCGACGCGGTCATTGCTCTCCTTCTCCGGTGTCCGGGCTCTCCACCCGGGCGAGGACGGTCCCGACGTCGACCTGCTGGCCGACGCTGACCTCCAGTTGGGTCACCACGCCATCGGCGGGCGCGGTGATCGTGTGTTCCATCTTCATCGCCTCCAGCCAGACCAGCGGCTGGCCGAGCGTGACCGCGTCACCCAGGGCAGCGCCGAGCCGGATCACCGCGCCGGGCATGGGAGCCAGCAACGACCCCTTCTCGACGGTCGAACCCGGTTCGGGGAATCTGGGCACGACGGTCAACGCGACCGGACCCAGCGGTGAGTCGACAAATACCTCTGTGCCATAACGGCTCACACTGAACGCGGTGGCGACCCCCGCGTCGTCGGCCAGCACGACCTGGCCGGGTTGCGCCGACAACACGGTCACCCCGGGATCGTCGGGCAGGACCACCCCGTCACGGGTGAACCGATAGCCGATGTGATGTTCCTGCTCGCCGGCCGAGTAGCTCTTGAGCTGATTGCCCGACACGACGTTGCGCCAGCCGCTGGGAATCTCGCCGAGTACCGCCGCGCAGGCACGGTTGCCTGAGGCATCGGCCAGCGCGGCGGCGACAGCCGAGAGCCGCGTTGCACGGTCGTCGGCCAGAGGCCGGGACAGGTCGGCCAGCCCGTGCGTATCGAAGAAGGCGGTGTCGGTGGCGCCGTCCAGGAAGCCCTGGTGGCGAAGGACATTGACGAGCAGGTCGCGGTTGGTCCGAATACCATGCAGCCGGGCACCGGCCAACGCGGCGGCGAGCACCTGGGCGGCACGCCGTCGGGTGGGGGCGTACGAGATCACCTTGGCCAGCATCGGGTCGTAGTGGATCGACACCGCCGCCTCGCCGTCGATGCCGGAGTCCAGCCGGATACCGGTGTCGGTGATGAGGGCGAAAGTGGTTGCCACACCAGGTACTTCGAACTGATGAATGCGTCCGGCCTGGGGTTGCCAGTTCTTGGCGGGATCCTCGGCATAGATGCGGGCCTCGATCGAGTGGCCGCGGGTGGCGGGGGCTGCTCGCCGAGCCGCTCGCCGTCGGCCACCGCCAGCTGCAGCTCGACCAGGTCCAGGCCGGTGGTGAGTTCGGTGACGGGATGTTCCACCTGAAGCCGGGTGTTCATCTCCAGGAAGTAGAACTCACCCGCATCGTCGGCCAGGAACTCCACGGTGCCCGCGCCGGTATAGCCGATCGCGCCGGCCGCCAGCCGGGCGGCGTCAAACAGCCTCTCCCGCATACCCGCAACGCGGTCGGCCAGCGGGGAGGGTGCTTCTTCGATGATCTTCTGGTGCCTGCGCTGGATGGAGCATTCCCGCTCGCCGACGGCCCAGACCGTGCCGTGCTGATCGGCGAGTACCTGCACTTCGACATGGTGGCCGGTCGGCAGGTACCGCTCACAGAACACCGTCGGATCGCCGAACGCCGACTGGGCCTCGCGCTGGGCGGCGGCGACCTGCCCGGCCAGATCGGCCAGTTCGGACACCACGCGCATGCCGCGGCCGCCGCCGCCTGCCGACGCCTTGACCAACACCGGCAACTCCGCTGCGGTCACCGTCGACGGGTCGAGCTCCTCGAGAACCGGAACTCCGGCGGCGGCCATCATCTTCTTGGCCTCGATCTTAGAACCCATGGACGCGACGGCGGCCACCGGCGGCCCGATCCAGACCAGTCCGGCGTCGATAACAGACTTCGCGAAATCTGCGTTCTCGGAGAGGAATCCGTAGCCGGGATGGATCGCGTCGGCGCCGGAGGCCTGCGCGGCGGCGATGATCTGGGCTGCATCCAGATAACCGCTGATGCCGTCGAGGCGCACCCGGGCGTCGGCCTCGGCGACGTGGGGCGCGTCGGCGTCCGGGTCGGTGTAGACGGCCACCGTGCTGATGCCGAGCCGGCGGCAGGTGGCGAACACGCGGCGGGCGATTTCGCCGCGGTTGGCGACGAGGACCTTGTTGATCATCGGGGAGCTCACATCCGGAAGACGCCGAAGTTCGACGTCCCCTCGATCGGTGCATTGGCTATGGCGGACAGACACATTCCCAGGACGGTGCGGGTGTCACGCGGGTCGATCACCCCGTCGTCATAGATGCGGCCGGACAGGAACATCGGCAGCGATTCGGCTTCGATCTGCGCCTCGACCGCAGCGCGTAATGCCGCATCGGCCTGCTCGTCGACTGTGCCGCCGCGGGCTTCGGTGGCCGCGCGGTTGACGATGGACAGGACGCCGGCCAGTTGGGCACCGCCCATAACAGCGGATTTGGCGCTGGGCCAGGCGAACAGGAAGCGGGGGTCGTAGGCGCGGCCGCACATCCCGTAGTGGCCTGCCCCGTAGGAGGCGCCGATCAGCAGCGAAATGTGCGGGACGCGCGAGTTGGACACGGCGTTGATCATCATCGAGCCGTGCTTGATCATCCCGCCTTCCTCGTACGCCTTGCCGACCATGTAGCCGGTGGTGTTGTGCAGGAACAGCAGCGGCGTGTTGGACCGGTTGGCCAGCTGGATGAACTGGGTGGCTTTCTGCGACTCCTCGCTGAACAGCACGCCGCGGGCATTGGCCAGGATGCCCACCGGATAGCCGTGCAGGGTCGCCCACCCGGTCACCAGCGACGGTCCGTACATGGCTTTGAACTCGTCGAAATCCGAGCCGTCGACGATGCGCGCGATCACCTCGCGTGGATCGAACGGGATTCGCAGATCAGCGGACACGATGCCCAGCAACTCATCCGGATCGGCGAGCGGCGCGACGACCGGGCGTGGTGCCGGCCCCTGTTTGGTCCAGTTCAGCCGGGCGACGATGCGCCTGCCGATCCGGATGGCATCGACTTCGCCGACGGCGAGGTAATCACCCAAACCCGATACCCTGGCGTGCATTTCGGCCCCACCGAGCGACTCGTCGTCGGACTCCTCGCCGGTGGCCATCTTGACCAGCGGTGGCCCGGCCAGGAACACCTTCGAGCGTTCCTTGATCATCACCACGTGATCGGACATGCCGGGTATGTAGGCGCCGCCGGCGGTGGAGTTGCCGAACACCAGCGCGATCGTCGGGATGCCCGCCGCGGACAGCCGGGTCAGGTCGCGGAACATCTGACCGCCGGGGATGAAGATCTCTTTCTGCGTGGGCAGATCCGCACCGCCGGACTCCACCAGTGAGATCACCGGCAGCCGGTTCTCGAACGCGACCTGGTTGGCCCGCAGAATCTTCTTCAGCGTCCAGGGATTACTGGTGCCGCCCTTGACGGTGGGGTCGTTGGCGACCAGCAGACACTCGACGCCTTCCACCACGCCGATACCGGTCACCAGGCTGGCGCCGACCTGAAAGTCGCTGCCGTATGCGGCCAGTGGGCACAGTTCGAGGAACGGCGAATCGGGGTCGACCAGTAACTCGATGCGCTCGCGGGCGGTGAGCTTGCCGCGCGCGTGGTGCCGGTCGACGTACTTGGGACCGCCGCCGCCCAGTGCTTTGGCCAGCTCGCCGTCGATTTCGGCGAGCTTCGCGGTCATCGCCTCGGCCGCCTCCAGGTACGTGGGTGCCGTCGGGTCGATGGTGCTCGTGAGCCGGGTCATGCCTGGTATCCAAGTGCCTTGGCGGCCAGGCCGGTGAGGATTTCGGTGCTTCCGCCGCCGATACCCAGGATCCGCATGTCCCGGTACTGGCGTTCGACCTCGCACTCGGTCATGTACCCCATCCCTCCGAAGAGCTGAACGGCTTGGTGCGCCACCCATTCGCCGGCTTCCACCGCAGTGTTCTTCGCGAAGCACACTTCGGCGATCAGATTGGTCTCGCCGGCGAGCTGCCGTTCCACGACATGCCGCGAATACACCCGCGCCACGTCGATGCGTCGCGCCATCTCGGCCAGTGTGTTCTGGACGGCCTGCCGCGAGATCAGCGGCCTGCCGAACGTCTCCCGGTCCCGGCACCATTGCAGGGTCAGGTCCAGGCAGCGCTGCGCCGACGAATAAGCCTGAGCCGCAAGGCCGATGCGTTCCGATACGAAGGCCTGGGCGATCTGAGCGAAGCCGGTGTTCTCGGCGCCGACCAGGTTGGCCGCCGGAACCCGGGCCTCGGTATAGGACAGCTCGGCGGTGTCCGAGGAGCGCCAGCCCATCTTGTCCAGCCGTCGGGTTACGTCGAAACCCGGTGTGCCTTTCTCGACGACGAGAAGCGAAACCCCGGCTGCCCCGGGAAGTTCGGGTCCGCCGGTGCGCACGGCGGTGACGACGTAATCGGCGCGTACCCCGGAGGTGATGTAGGTCTTCGCGCCGCTGACCACGTACTCGTCACCGGTCCGAGTGGCCGTTGTCCGCAGGTGACCGACGTCGGAGCCACCGCCGGGTTCGGTGATGGCCAGCGAGCCGATCAACTCCCCGCGCAGCGTCGGCCGCACGAACGTCTCGATCAGCCGCTCGTCGCCGGTGGCGGCCATGTGCGGCACGGCAATGCCGCAGGTGAACAGCGAGGCGAAAACACCGCCGGGCGTGCCGGATTCGTGCAATTCCTCGCAGATGATCAGCGAGTCCGCGGCATCTCCGCCGCCGCCGCCGACCGACTCGGGAAGGTCGGCACCCAGCAGGCCCGCGGCCGCGGCGCGGCGGTGCAGGTCGCGGGGGAGTTCCCCGGCGCGCTCCCACTCCTCGACATGCGGCAGGATCTCGCGTTCGGCGAAGCTACGCACCGTTTTCCGCAGCTGTTGACGTTCGGGGGTGTTCCAGATGTTCACAGAAGCTCTTCCGGGATGTCGATGTGCCGGCTACGCAGCCACTCGCCGAGACCTTTGGCCTGCGGGTCGAATCGCGCCTGATAGGCGACACCCTGCCCGAGGATGCCGTCGATGACGAAGTTCACTGCCCGCAGGTTCGGCAACAGATGGCGCGTGACGGGGAGATCCCTTGTCTCCGGGAGCAATTCGCGCAGCCTGTCGACGGTCAGCGTATGCGCCAGCCATCGCCACTGCTCGTCGGTGCGTACCCACACACCCACATTGGCTGCCCCGCCCTTGTCGCCGCTGCGCGCTCCGGCGATCGTGCCCAGCGGCACCCGCCGGGTCGGTCCCGGTGCCGGTGGCTCGGGCAGCGGCGGAGCCTCGACGGCGGCCAATTCGACGGTGGTTGCGGCGGGCGCGATATCGGTGCGACTGCCGTCCGGTCGCACCGCGACCTGCGCGACATCGCTCGCTGGTACGTAGCCGGCGGTGAACACGCCGTAGACCTGCCCGTCGCCCGGCGGTGCTGTCGAGGTGAAGCCGGGGTAGGAGGCGAGTGCGAGTTCGACTGCGGCCGAGGAGAATTGGCGGCCGACGATCTTGGGGTCCGGGTCGCGCACGACACAGCTCAGGAGTGCGCTGGCGGCTTCTTCGGTATCGGCGTCGATGTGGTCGGTGCGTGCCAGCGTCCAGCCCATCTCGGCGGGCTTCACCCGCAGGGCCGACTCCAGTTGGCTGCGCACCAGGGCGGCCTTGGCCTCGATGTCCAGCCCGGTGAGCACGAACGTGGCCGCGTTGCGGAAACCGCCGATGCTGTTCAGCGAGACCTTCAGTGACGGGGGCGGCGGCTCACCGCGCACGCCGCTGATGCGGACGCGGTCGGGGCCGTCTGGGGACAGCGCGATCGTGTCGAACCGGGCGGTGACGTCGGGATTGGCGTATCGGGCGCCGCCGATCTCGTACAGCAGCTGCGCGGTGACGGTGCCGAGGCTGACCTGTCCGCCGGTCCCGGAATGCTTGGTGATCACCGAGGACCCGTCGGCGTGGACTTCGGCCAGCGGGAAGCCGGCATGGCTTAGATCGGCGATCTCGGTGAAGAAGGAGTAGTTACCGCCGGTAGCCTGCGCTCCGCATTCGATGACGTGGCCGGCCACCACCGCGCCCGCCAGCCGGTCGTAGTCGGTGCGGTCCCAGCCGAAGTGTGCCGCGGCCGGGCCGACCACCACCGACGCGTCGGTGACCCGGCCGGTGACCACGATGTCGGCTCCCGCCTGCAGGCAGTCGACGATGCCCCATGCACCCAGATAGGCGTTGGCGGTCAGTGGCGAGCCCAGTCCGAGGACGCCGGCACGGGGAGAAGGTCGTCGCCCTCGACATGGGCGACCTTTGCCGGAATGCCCAACCGCTCGGCCAGCCCGCGAACTGCGTCGGCCAGCCCGGCCGGGTTGAGGCCGCCGGCGTTGGCGACGATGCGGACCCTTCGTTCATGGGCGAGTCCGAGGCATTCCTCGAGCTGGGTCAGGAAGGTCTTGGCGTAGCCACGGTCGGGATTCTTCATCTTGTCCCGGCCCAGGATGAGCATCGTGAGCTCGGCCAGGTAGTCGCCGGTCAGGTAGTCGAGGTCGCCGCCGGTGAGCATCTCGCGCATCGCGCCGAGGCGGTCACCATAGAAACCCGAACAGTTACCGATCCGCACCGCATCTGCCACGCGCGCTGTCTTCCCTTCATTGGCCAACCAACCGGTAGGTTACTTGGGACCGCCGGTTCCCCGTCAAGGGTTGAGGCCACTCGTCCCGGGTGTTTTGGAGCCGACGCAGGTGAGCGGCTATCCTGAGTTGCAATTGTTGGCCGCCGGCATTTCAGAGTCTCTGCGCGGCGACACCCCTGATCAAGGAGATGTACGTCATGGCTGTGCCCAAGCGCAGAATGTCGCGCTCGAACACCCGCAGTCGGCGCGCGCAGTGGAAGGCCGAGGCCACCGGTCTGGTCAACGTTTCCGTCGGCGGTCGCCAGCACAAGGTTCCGCGCCGGTTGCTCAAGGCTGCGCGCCTCGGACTGATCGATCTCGACAAGCGCTGACGCCGTTCGCCGGCCGCGAATTGCCTGCTCGCGCGGCGTGCCTCTCAGGCCAATCTCAGGCGTTGGGTTGAGACTGTGGCTGTGCGAATACTTGTCGTTGATGATGATCGCGCTGTGCGCGAGTCGCTCCGCCGGTCTCTTTCCTTCAATGGATATTCGGTAGACCTGGCGCAGGACGGCGTCGAAGCTCTCGACGCGATCGCCAATGACCGGCCCGATGCGCTCGTGCTCGACGTGATGATGCCCCGGCTGGACGGCCTCGAAGTTTGTCGCCAGCTGCGCAGCACGGGCGACGATCTTCCGATCCTGGTTCTGACCGCTCGCGATTCGGTGTCCGAGCGGGTGGCCGGCCTGGACGCGGGTGCCGATGACTATCTGCCAAAGCCGTTCGCCCTCGAAGAGTTGCTGGCCCGGATGCGCGCGCTGCTGCGCCGGACCGGCCCCGAGGAGCATTCCGATTCCGCGGTGATGACGTTCGGCGATCTGACGCTCGACCCGGTGACCCGCGAGGTGCATCGCGGCAAACGCGCCATCAGCTTGACCCGCACCGAGTTCGCGTTGCTGGAGATGTTGATCGCCAATCCGCGGCGGGTGCTCACCCGCAGCCGCATTCTCGAGGAGGTGTGGGGTTTCGACTTCCCGACCTCGGGCAATGCGCTGGAGGTATATGTCGGATATCTACGCCGAAAGACTGAAGCGGAAGGAGAACCGCGGCTGATCCACACCGTGCGGGGTGTGGGCTATGTGCTGCGTGAGACACCGCCCTGATGTCACCACTGAGGCGGCGCGCGCGGACTGAGCGGGCGCCGGAAGAGCCGACGTCATCGTTGTCATTGCGATGGCGGGTGATGCTGCTGGCCATGTCCATGGTGGCGATGGTCGTGGTGCTGATGGCGGTCGCGGTGTACGCGGTGGTGTCCGCCGCGCTCTACACCGACATCGACAACCAGCTGCAGAGCCGCGCGAGCCTGCTCATCGCAAGCGGTTCCCTGCAAGCCGACCCCGGTAAGGCCATCGAGGGCACCGCGTACTCCGACGTCAACGCGATGCTGGTCAACCCGGGCCGCTCGACCTACACCGCGAATCAGCAAGGCCAGAAGCTGCCCGTCGGTGAGCCGGAGAAATCCGTCATCAACGGCGAGCTCTTGATGTCTCGCCGCACCGTCGGCAACCAGCGGGTGCTGGCGGTTCACCTGCCCGACAACAGATCACTGCTGATCTCCAAGAGCCTCGCACCCACCAACGCGGTGATGACGAAACTGAAATGGGTCCTGCTGGCGGTGGGCGGTATCGGCGTCGTGGTCGCCGCGATCGCCGGCGGGATGGTGGCGCGGACCGGTCTGCGACCGGTGGCCCGGCTCACCGAGGCCGCCGAGCGGGTGGCGCGCACCGACGACCTGCGTCCCATCCCGGTGTTCGGCAGTGACGAACTCGCCAGGCTCACCGAGACGTTCAACACGATGCTGCGTGCGCTGACCGAATCGCGGGAGCGGCAGGCCCGCCTGGTCGCGGACGCCGGCCACGAATTGCGCACGCCGCTGACCTCACTGCGAACCAACGTCGAGCTGCTGATGGCGTCGATGAAGCCGGGTGCCCCGCGGCTGCCGGAGAGCGAGATGGCCGACCTGCGTACCGATGTGATCGGGCAGATCGAGGAGTTGTCCACTCTGGTAGGCGATCTCGTCGACCTCACCCGTGAGGATGCCGGCGGACTGGTCCACGAGGCGGTCGATCTCAGTGACATCGTCGACCGCAGTCTGGAGCGTGCGCGCAGGCGCCGCAACGATGTTCAGTTCGACGTCGACGTCGTCGGATGGCAGGTCTACGGCGATCCGGCCGGACTGTCCCGGGCGGTGGTCAATCTGCTTGACAACGCGGCGAAGTGGAGCCCGTCGGGCGCGCACGTCGGGGTGCGGCTTCGTCAGGTGGACGCCGCCCACGCCGAACTCGTGGTGTCCGATTACGGGCCCGGAATCCCCCGCAGGAACGCGGTCTGGTCTTCGAGCGGTTCTACCGGTCGGCGTCGGCGCGGGCGATGCCCGGGTCCGGGCTGGGCCTGGCGATCGTCAAGCAGGTCGTGGTCAAGCACGGTGGCATGATCCGCATCGGAGAAACGGTCCCCGGCGGGCAGCCGCCGGGCACGTCGTTCTTCGTCCTGCTGCCGGGCCTGCCGATCGCCGCGGACGCCTACCAGGACGACGATTCAGCCGAAAGCGAAAACACGGCCACAATCGCCAGGACCAATGGTGATCGCCGATTTCATGAGAAAAAACCCAACGTTGGACCGAGTGTTATCTCAGTCGATTCTCAGTAGTGCAAGGCAAGCTGTGGTCAGCAGTTTTGAGCATTTTGCGAACAGGAAGAGCGACCTGACGACATGACCGACCACTCGAGGTACTCGCCGCCGCAGCAGCCCGGGCCTCCCGGGTCGAATCAGCCTGCGGCGCCAGGGTATTCACCCCAGCCGAGGACAGCCGGTTATCAGCAGCCGTATGACTGGCGCTACGCCACCCAGCCGCACCAGCAGCAATACCGGCAACCGTACGACCCGTATCAGGCTGCGCGCCAAGGGAATCCGCCGACCGCAGTGGGTTACGCTCCGATGCCGCCGCGCCCTCGCTCGCGCGCAGGGGCATTGGTGGCAGGCGCGATCGCGATCGCGATCGTCTCGGCTGGCATCGGTGGCGGTGTGGTGCTGCTCGCACATCCGGACCATCAGACGGTCGGCTCCGGGCTCGGAGGTTCGCCCATCGGGGGAGCCAACGTGCCCGCGGCCAACCTGCCGGTCGGATCGGTAGAGCAGGTGGCGGCCAAGGTGGTCCCGAGCGTCGTCAAGCTCGAGACCGAGTTCGGCCGCCAGTCCGAGGAGGGGTCGGGCATCATCCTGTCCTCCGACGGGCTCATCTTGACCAACAACCACGTCGTCGCCGCGGCCAAGGGCGGCGGCCCCGCGCCCGCCCCGGGTGCGCCGTCCATCCCCGGCCTGCCCGGGATCCCGCTCGCACCGGGCGGCCCGGGCGCTCCGCCGTCGGGCGGCCCCAGTGCGGGTCCGGGCGGGGCGCCGACGACCACGGTGACGTTCGCCGACGGTCGCACCGCACCCTTCACCGTGGTGGGAACCGACCCGGCCAGCGACATCGCCGTCGTCCGGGCCCAGGGAGTGTCGGGCCTGACGCCCATCAGCCTGGGTTCGTCGGCCAACCTGCGGGTCGGCCAGGACGTGGTGGCGGTCGGCTCACCGCTCGGGCTTGAGGGCACCGTCACCACTGGCATCGTCAGTGCGCTGAACCGCCCGGTGGCCACCGGTGGCGATACCAACAACCAGAACACCGTGCTCGACGCCATCCAGACCGACGCCGCGATCAACCCGGGCAACTCCGGTGGTGCGCTGGTGAACATGAGCGGCGAGCTCGTGGGAGTGAACTCCGCGATCGCGACGATGGGCGGCGATTCGCCCGACGCCCAGAGCGGTTCGATCGGGCTGGGCTTCGCTATCCCGGTCGACCAGGCCAAACGGATCGCCGACGAGCTGATCAGCACCGGCACGGCCACCCACGCGTCGCTGGGTGTCCAGGTCAGCAATGACACCACGACACACGGAGCGAAGATCGTCGATGTCACCAAGGGCGGCGCTGCCGCGGCCGCCGGGCTGCCCAACGGCGTCGTGGTGACCAAGGTCGACGACCGCGTGATCGGCAGCGCCGACGCTCTGGTCGCGGCGGTCCGGTCACGGGCCCCCGGGGATCAAGTGACGCTGACATACAAGGACCCGTCGGGTGCGGATCGCACCGTGCAGGTCACGCTCGGAAAGGCCGCCCAATGATCCGCGTGGTGGGTGAACATCCCATGACGCTGAGCGGTGCGGCTGCCGGGCTGTCACAGGGCAGATATACGGTGACATCCATGGAACAGCCAGGGGAGCTGGTGGGGCGCGCGCTCGTCGTCGTCGTCGACGACCGCACGGCCCACGGCGATGAGGAGGACCACAGCGGACCGTTGGTCACCGAGCTGCTCGCCGAGGCGGGCTTCGTGGTCGATGGCGTGGTGGCGGTCTCCGCCGACGAGGTCGAGATCCGGAACGCGCTCAACACCGCCGTGATCGGTGGTGTCGATCTCGTGGTGTCGGTGGGTGGTACCGGCGTGACTCCGCGCGACGTGACGCCGGAAGCCACCAGAACGATCCTCGACCGTGAACTACTCGGCATCTCCGAGGCGCTGCGCGCCTCCGGGCTGTCCGCGGGAATCACCGACGCAGGCTTGTCGCGCGGTCTGGCCGGGATTTCCGGCAGCACACTGGTCGTCAACATCGCCGGCTCGCGATACGCGGTCCGCGACGGTATGGCGACGCTGAACCCGCTGGCGACACATGTCATCGGCGAGCTGTCCAGCCTCGAGATCTAAGCAAGCTCCACCCGGCGCGCCGGCGGGCATTTATTACCGCGGCGTAACGTCAATTATGGGCATCACTACCGGGGTCGGAGGCGTTGTGTTAACACCCTGTGAACTGCACAAATATCAAGATTGTGATCTTTATCACAATCTTCGGTTCCTGTGATGGGCAGTCCGCGCGAGAACCGAATCGCAGTTAACAAGATTTTCGGTTCCGAGTTGCCTCAGGAGTCCTCCGACGAGCGTGACCCGGACTCAAATCGCGACCGCGACGACCGGGACGAGTGGTTGCGGGACAACGTCCCGCCGCACCACGGCGGATGATCAGCAGGTGGTGATCGGCAGGTCCGGCCGTACCGCGACGTTGGCCGGCGATTCCGGTCGGATGGCCAGCCCGCCCGGTTCGCGCCCGTTTCCGCTCAACGGATTCAGTTCCCGGTTAACCGGGGCTTTCTTTCCAGCAAACTTCCCCGAGGAAACACCGGTTCGGCGCACGGCGAGGCTATGCGTTGCCGCCCCGATGTCATCCCGTTATGTTCCTCGTGTCAACGATGAGCAGAGCGTAAGAGCGGTGTGTGAGGGACTCTCATTGAACTGCTGTACGCCGTGGGCGGTGTCAGCATGTTGTGACCCGAGCACGAAAACACACTCGGTTAGCCCTCGGGTCAGCCGTCGACATAGCTAGGGAGAACATGAAGGTAATCGGTCGGGTACTGGTGGCGATGATCGCTGCCGTCGCGGCGTTGTTCGTCGGGACAGGTACCTCGCACGCGGGTTTGGATAATGAGCTGAGTCTGGTCGACGGCGGTGGCCGGACGATGACGGTGCAGCAGTGGGACACCTTCCTCAATGGTGTGTTCCCGTTGGACCGCAACCGGCTAACTCGGGAGTGGTTCCACTCCGGCAAGGCTGTCTACAGCGTGGTCGGCCCGGGTGCCGATGAGTTCGCGGGCACCTTGGAGCTGGGCTACCAGGTCGGCTTCCCGTGGTCGCTGGGTGTGGGTATCAACTTCAGCTACACCACCCCCAACATCCTGCTCGACGACGCCAACATCTCCCCGACGGGCTTCAACCCGCTGGGTTCGGTGATTACCCCGAACCTGTTCCCGGGTGTGTCGATCTCCGCGGACCTGGGCAACGGCCCCGGTATCCAGGAAGTCGCCACGTTCTCCGTCGACGTCTCGGGCCCCAACGGCTCGGTCGCGGTGGCCAACGCCCACGGCACCGTCACCGGCGCGGCCGGCGGCGTGCTGCTGCGCCCCTTCGCCCGCCTGATCTCCAAGGCCGGCGACAGCGTCACCACCTACGGCGAACCCTGGAACATGAACTAACTCCTCGGCACGTCAACAAAATGGCCCCGGCTCACGCCGGGGGCCATTTTGTTCGTCGTCAGTCTTTGTCGGCGCTCGTCATCTCTGCGGTGTCGGGGCTCGGGCCGGTGCCCGGGCCGGTGGTCTTCTTCGGCGCGCCCTGCGCATCGGCCAGCAGGTCGCGAATCTCGGTCAACAGGCTCAACTCGGTATCGCCGGCCTGCTCGACCTCGCCCTTCTTCCGAAGCCGGTTGTAGGGCACGACCACGAAGAAGTACACGACGGCCGCCACCAGGACGAAGTTGATCAACGCCGACAGCAGGATGTTCAGGTCGATGGCCTGTCCACCGCCGATGTTGATCCGCAGGACGCCGTACTCGGTGTCCTTGCCCGCCCCGATGCGATCGATCAGCGGCGTGATGATGCTTTCGGTGAACTTGGTAACCAGCGCGGTGAACGCGGTGCCGATCACCACCGCGACCGACAGGTCGACGATGTTGCCGCGGGAGAGAAACTCCTTGAATCCCTTCAACACGGTATTGCCCCTTTCACTCTCTGCCCCGAGATCTCGAAGGGTAGTACTGCCAGGCAGTTGGAATGCAGTGGAAATGGAGGGCTGTTAGCTTGGCTGCAGACGTAATCGAAGGGAAGACCATGTGGATGCGCGCACTGGCTGTCGCGGCATCGTTCGGTGCGCTCGCGGTGGCCGGCGGTGTCGCTGCCGCGGCGCCGAGTCCCGCCCCGGTGCCAGGCCCGGCGAGCAGCTCGTCGTCTGACGAGATCGCAGACATGGTGATGGACGCGATCCAGCAGCCGCCTCCGCCGCCCACCACCCTGGCGCCCGCACCGCCTGCGGGGTAGCTCAGTGGATCGTCAGAGTGACGGTCTGCACCAGCGTTGCCGCCGCCAAGGCGTGGGCGCCCGCCGCGGGCAGCGCCACCAACACGACCCGGTCATCACCGGCGCCGGCCGCCTTCTGCTTGGGCGAAACCAGCACCACGACGGCGTTGGTGGCCGCGAGCATCGGCTTCGCGTCGCCGCCCGCGTCCGCAGCACCCATGACGTCGACGATGTCGCCGGGCCGGATCACATCGAGTACCGCCGCATCGGCAAGGTGCAGCGGCACGACCCGGGCGTCGGGCCCGGCGCTGAGCCCGGTCAGACGCGAGCCCAACACCCTGACGTCGGTGAGCACCTCGCCCCGTCGCGCGGGTCCGGCCAGGGTCGCCCCCACCACGTCGTCGACTCTTACCTGGGCGCCGTCGGGAATCGTTGCGGCAGAACGCTTCTGGACTGTGACATCGTCGGCCGACAAAGCCAGCCCCGGGGTGAGGTCATGTGTTGCGACCACCACGTCGGTTCGGTGGTGGTCGGGGTCGGGCCGCAGCGCGGCGATGCCGGCGAGAACGACCAGCGCACCGGCCACCACTCGGCGCGCCATGACGGTACGGGTGAAGTCGGGCCGGAGCAGGTGCTGGATCCGGCTCGGCAGTATGGGGTTGAGCGACTCGCCCATGGCGCAACCGTAGAGCGCGGGCAGCGATGGTGGTTGCGCGTCGCGCGCTGGCCTGTTGACAACTGTCGCTGCGGGGGGAGCATTGTTTGCAGGCGGGCGTCTTTTTGCTTTCTGGACGCCCTAATCATGGTTTGCCTGTACCGTATCCAGCTGAAGTTTGGCGCCTGTGCTGGGGAGAGGAGGCGCAGTGGTGAACGCTGATCAGCTTCTCGCGCGCAGACTCTTGTCGGCTCTTGCCGCCGGTGGGGTGGAGCCGTTCTTTCAACCGATCGTGTCCCTCGACGACGGGCATGTCCTGGGATTCGAAGTTCTTGCCCGATGGCACGATCCGGAACAGGGCTACATCCCCCCGACCAGTTCATCCCGATCGCGGACCGGTTCGGACTGCTCGATCGCATGCTCGACCAGCTGATGCGCACGGCATTTTCGGCCGCGGCGGACTGGCCGCACCATCTGTTCCTCGGCTTCAACGTCTCGCCGACCCAGCTGCGCAACTCCGAGCTGGCGACCAGGATCGCCACAGCGGCGATGGATTCGTCATTTCCGTTGAGCCGCTTGCACATTGAAGTCACCGAGTCGGGTTTCATCGACGATCTGACCCAGCCGCGACGCACTCTCGACCGGCTGATCAACCTCGGCTGCATGATCGCCATGGACGACTTCGGTACCGGCTATTCGAGCTTGACGTGGCTGAGCACGTTGCCGTTCTCGAAACTGAAGATCGACGCCAGCTTCGTGACGGCGATGGAGGAACACCGCCAGAGCCGCAAGATCGTGCACGCGGTGGTGAGCCTGGGCCACAGTTTGGGCCTGGCTGTCGTGGCGGAGGGGGTCGAGACGCCCGGGCAGGCTGAGCTGCTGCGGAACATGGGGTGCAAGCTGGCGCAGGGCTATCTGTTCGCGCGCCCGATGCCGGCCCGGCAGGTGCCAGATGCGTTGGTGGAATTGGCTTCCGCGAGGGCCGCCGAGAATCTGTCGGTGCCGATGTCGCTGGAATTGCGTGCCCACCGGCTCTCCGAGAGCTACGCGCCCGATGCCGCCGTCGCGTTCATGGACCCGGCAGGCACCGTCATCGCGTCCAGCACCGCTTTCGACAGGACGTTGGACTCCAATGGGGGAGAAGTGGCCGGACGTCACATCTGGGACCTGATCGGGGTCACCCCGGAGACCATGGCCGAGCTGCGGGCGTCGGACTTACTCGACGAGCCGTTCCCGGCGTTCGACGAGAAGGCGGCCGACGGGTCGGTGGGGCAGGTGCATATCCGCCCGGTCAAGGACGAGAGCAGTGAACTGGTCGGCTTTTCGGTCGAATTCGGGGACAACCCCAATCCGGCTGGAATGGCCTCCTGAGCGCGCGGAAAGCCGTGCGCTCCAAGCAAACTCGCTGTGCTAGCTGGATGCCGCGGCGGCCGGCGCGGAGGACGTCGACGAACTCGACGAACTTGATGCACTCGAAGAACTCGACGAATCGCTGGAGCTCGACGACTTCTCGGACGTCGACGACGAAGACGACGCGGAGGACTCCGACTTGCTGCCGCTCTTGCCCGCTTCGCGGCTGTCGGTGCGGTAGAAGCCGCTGCCCTTGAAGACCACGCCCACCGAGTTGAACAGCTTGCGCAGCCGACCGGAGCACTCGGGGCAACTGGTCAGCGCGTCGTCAGTGAACGCCTGCACCGCGTCGAAGCGGTTGTCGCACTCGGTACACGCGTAGCTGTAGGTCGGCACTTGAACCTCCGGAACGAGACTTGGTCTGTTAGCACTCTACCGTGCCAAGTGCTAGAACCGCCATGTGGCACGTATCATTCCCCCAAGCCGCGCCAGGGGAACGCCGCGACGAAATGGGGAAAAAACCCTTCGAGGGGGAGCGTCCGGGTGCATCGTATGCCGAGTGGCGTCACTCTGCGTCGGCCAGCGCACAAAGACCGTGTTTGGGGGTGAGGACATGGGTCATCCGGATGTCATGAGGTTCGCTGGGCAGTTCGTCGACAAGCTCCGCGTCGCGGACCACCGCGACCAGCCTGGCGCCGGGTTGGCACAGTGGCAGCGAGCGATCGTAGAAGCCGCCGCCGCGACCCAGCCGCGCACCTCGGCGGTCCACCGCCAGCGCCGGCACGAGCACAAGATCCGCCTCGCCCAGGGACGAACTCGGCAACACCGGCTCGGCAGGCTCGAGCAGCCCGTATCGCGCGGCGACCAGTTCACCTGGCACATAGACACCCCAGCACAGGGCGAGTGGTTCGCCGTCGGCGCCGGTGCGCGTCACCGGCAACAGCACTCGGGCGCACAGTTCGCGCAGCCGGTCCACAAGCTGCGGCGAACCCGGCTCGGTGCCCACCGGGAGGTAGGCGCACACGGTGTCGTCCCGGCCCACGAATTTCTCGAGGTGCGCACAGAGCGCCAGGGCCTCTGCCGCCCGCACCTCGTCAGTCACTTCCCGGCGCGCCGCCAACAGGGCAGCCCGGTGTTGGGCTTTAGTTCCGGCGAGCACGCCGTCCACCATGTCAGCGCGCAACTGCATTGCGCCAGAGTGAAGGACCAACATGTTGCCGTTAGGGTGTGAACGATGAGGCCGCCAGAGGTCCCGATTCCACGCACAGCGATTGTCCCCGCGGCCGGATTGGGAACGCGATTCCTGCCCGCCACCAAGACCGTGCCCAAGGAATTGCTGCCTGTCGTCGACACGCCCGGTATCGAACTCGTCGCCGAGGAGGCCGCGGAGGCGGGCGCCGAGCGGCTGGTGATCGTCACCTCTGAGGGCAAAGACAGCGTGGTCGCCCACTTCGTCGAGGACCTGGTGCTGGAAGGCACGCTGGAGGCTCGTGGCAAGAAGGCGATGCTGGAGAAGGTGCGCCGAGCTCCGGCGCTGATCAAGGTCGAGTCGGTGGTGCAGCACGAGCCGCTGGGTCTGGGCCACGCGGTCGGCTGCGTGGAAGCGGTGCTGTCACCGGACGAGGATGCGGTCTCGGTGCTGCTGCCTGACGACCTGGTGTTGCCGACCGGTGTGCTCGAGACCATGGCGAAGGTGCGCGCCAAGCGGGGCGGCACGGTGCTGTGCGCCATCGAGGTGTCCGAGGACGAGATCAGCTCCTACGGCGTGTTCGATGTCGAGCCGGTCCCCGATGCGGCAAACCCGAACGTGCTCAAGGTCAAGGGCATGGTGGAGAAGCCCAAGCCGGAGGATGCGCCCTCGCTGTTCGCGGCCGCCGGCCGCTACATCTTGGATCGCGCAATCTTCGACGCGCTGCGCCGCGTCGACCGCGGTGTCGGCGGCGAGATCCAGCTGACCGACGCCATCGAGTTGTTGATCAAGGAGGGGCACCCGGTCCATGTCGTGGTGCACCGTGGCTCTCGACACGACTTGGGAAATCCCGGCGGCTACCTGAAGGCTGCGGTTGACTTTGCGTTGGATCGTGACGACTATGGCCCGGATTTGCGGCGATGGTTGACGGCACGCCTGGGCCTGGCCGACAAGACCGCACAGTAGAAGCTGCGGCGGGCCCGCGCGACCGGAGCTCGAGGCAGAAAGGCGCGCGGTGCGTTCGGTAGAGGAACAGCAGGCCAGAGTGGCGGCCGCGGCGGTGGCGCCACGGCCGGTACGGGTGCCGATCGCCGAGGCCCAGGGTCTGATGTGCGCCGAGGAAGTGATCACCGAACATCCACTGCCCGGTTTCGACCAGGCCGCCATCGACGGCTACGCGGTCCGCAGCGTGGATGTCCAGGGTCTCGGCGGCGATTCCGATGACGAGCAGGGCGCCGAGATCAGCCTGCCGGTGATGGGTGTGATCGAGGCCGGCGCGCGCACCCCGAGCCGGCTGCAGCCCAAACAAGCCGCCCGGGTGCAAACCGGTGCGCCGATGCCGACGCTGGCCGATGCGGTGCTGCCGTTGCGCTGGACCGACGGCGGGCAGGCCCGCGTGCGAGTACTGCGTGGGGTCCGGTCGGGCGCCTATGTGCGCCGGGCCGGTGACGATGTGCAGCCCGGTGACGTCGCGGTGCGCGCCGGAGCGACGATCGGCGCCGCGCAGGTGGGACTGCTCGCCGCGGTCGGCCGCGAGCGGGTGCTGGTGCATCCGCGTCCCCGGGTGACCGTGATGAGTGTGGGCGGCGAATTGGTCGACATCTCCCGGACGCCCGGCAATGGCCAGGTGTACGACGTCAACTCCTATGCGATCGCGGCCGCGGCACGCGATGCCGGTGCCGAGGTGAATCGGGTCGGCATCGTCAGCACCGATCCGAAGGCGCTGCGCGAGGCCGTCGAGGGTCAGCTCAACCGTGCCGAGCTGGTGGTGATCGCCGGTGCGGTCGGTGGGGCTGCGGCCGAGGGTGTGCGCGCGGTGCTGTCCAAGCTCGGCGAGATGGAAGTCACCAGGATCGCCATGCATCCCGGGTCGGTCCAGGGCTTCGGTCAGCTGGGCCGGGAACGGGTCCCGACGTTCCTGTTGCCGGCGAACCCGGTGAGCGCATTGGTGGTGTTCGAAGTCATGGTTCGCCCGCTGATTCGGCTCTCGCTGGGCAAGCGCCAGTCGCTTCGGCGTGTCGTGCAGGCCCGGGCGCTGTCGCCGATTTCGTCGGTGCCCGGCCGGAAGGGTTTCCTGCGGGGACAGCTGATGCGCGACCAGGACACCGGCGAATATCTGGTGCAGGCGCTCGGCGGCGCCCCGGGTGCGTCGTCGCATCTGTTGGCGACGCTGGCCGAGGCCAACTGCTTGGTCGTGGTGCCCACCGAGCTGGATCAGGTCCGAACCGGTGAGGTCGTCGACGTCGCCTTCCTGGCTCAACGAGGCTGAACCGCGATCACTGTGAATTTGTGGCGAAACAGTTCCCTGCACCCGGGCTGGCCCGCTTCGGTCGGACCGCTTCGGGTCGGCGCCGGGGTCATCCGGTTGCGTCCGGTGCGAATGCGCGACGCGGCGATGTGGAGTCGCATCCGCCTGGCCGACCGCCGCTACCTCGAGCCGTGGGAACCGACGGCTGAGGTGGATTGGACTGTGCGGCATGCAGTTTCGTCCTGGCCGCCGGTGTGTTCGGGTCTTCGGGCGGAGGCGCGCAAGGGCCGGATGCTGCCGTATGTGATCGAACTCGACGGGCAGTTCAGCGGTCAGCTCACGATCGGCAACGTGACGCACGGGGCGTTGCGCTCAGCCTGGATCGGTTACTGGGTGTCCAGTGCCGTCACCGGCGCGGGGGTGGCCACCGGTGCGCTCGCGCTGGGGCTCGACCACTGCTTCGGGCCGGTCGGTCTGCATCGGGTGGAGGCGACGGTGCGCCCGGAGAATGCGGCGAGTCGCGCGGTGCTGGCCAAGGTCGGGTTCCGCGAGGAGGGCCTGCTGGAGCGGTACCTCGATGTCGACGGCGCGTGGCGTGACCACCTGCTCGTGGGGATGACAGTAGAAGAGGTCGAGGGCTCGGTGGCGGGTCGGCTGGTGCACCGCGGGCTGGCGCACTGGGCGTGATTGCCGAGGCGACTTGTTACTAATGTGACATTTGTGGCTGTTGGTGCTTGTCAAGGGCAAATTACAAGTGTGTAATTGACTCCGGCGCGCCGTCCCGGGTTGCCAAGGTCACGGACCTAGCCTGGACGCGAAAGGAGCAGGCCACCATGCCAAGCATCCCCCAATCATTGCTCTGGATTTCGCTTGTGGTGCTGTGGTTGTTCGTGTTGGTCCCGATGCTCATCAGCAAGCGTGACAACGTCCGCCGGACCAGTGACGTCGCGCTTGCCACCCGAGTGCTCAACGGTGGCGAGAAGTCGCGCCGGTTCAAGCGCAGCGGCCCCTCGGCCGGTCATCGGCACGACCCGGACTGGCAGCCCGAAGAGGATCAGTTCGACGAGCTGGACTCCGACGACGAGGCGACGCCGTCGCGGACCCGCACAGTCGTTGTGGTGGCCGCGGTCACCGAAGAGGTCGAGTCGGATTACCTCGACGTCGACGTGGTCGACGAGGACTCCGGCGCCTTGCCGGTCGGAGGCACCGCCCGCAGCGCCCAGGTCCAGCCGAGCCTGTTCGACGAAGCCCCGGCGCCAGTGGTGGCCGAACCCGTGGCGGAGGTCGAGGAGACCAGCGACGAGACCCAGGACGACCAGGCCGACACCGCGCCCGCCAGCGACGACACCGACCAGTTCCAGGCGATCACCGAGGATCAGCCGCAGGACGGCACCGACGACGAATACGAATATGTCGAGGACACTTCAGGTCTGGAGGCCGAGGACGAGCCCGCGACGACCGTGACGCCACGGGCGAGCCGGCCGCGTCGTTCGGAGTCCACGACCGCCGCGGCGGTCAGCGCGCGCAAGTACCGCTTCCGCAAGCGGGTGCTGATGGCGATGGCCGCGGTCATGGTCGTCACCGCCGCGCTGTCGTTCACCGTCAGCTCCGACCTGTGGTGGGTCACCGGTGTGGCCGGTGCCGTGACAGTGCTGTACCTGGGCTACCTGCGTCGTCAGACCAGGATCGAGGAGCAGGTACGCCGCCGTCGCCAGCAGCGGATGGCGCGCTCGCGGCTCGGGGTCGAGAACACCCAGGACCGCGAATTCGACGTCGTGCCGTCCCGGCTGCGCCGTCCGGGCGCCGCGGTGCTGGACATCGACGACGAGGACCCGATCTTCGAACACCTCGACGAGGTCGCGTTCGCGCGGCACTTCGACCTGCCGCGGGCGGCCGGCCAGTAGGTCGCCGGTTTCAGCTAGGCGGGCTGCGACTGGTAGCCTGCTAGCGACCAAGGGGCTATAGCGCAGTTGGTAGCGCGTCTCGTTCGCATCGAGAAGGTCAGGGGTTCGATTCCCCTTAGCTCCACAGAGTTTGAGCAGTTCAGCGGGTATTGCCCCCGCTAGGCTTCCGAGGCCGTCCGCAGTCCGTCCGCAGTAGCGCGGATTGCCGCGTCCAGGCGGTCCGCGACCTCGTCCAGGTCCTCATCGAAAAGGTCTGCGTAGGTGTCGAGAGTCATCGACGCCTTCGCGTGGCCGAGCATCCGCTGAACCGCCTTCACATTGGCGCGGGCGCTAACCGCGAGACTCGCTGCTGTATGGCGAAGGTCGTGAGGCGTGATGGTTGGGAACGTTGGGTCTGTTGCCTGGCACCTAAGGACTGCGGGTCGGAAAACACGGTCCCGCCAGTTCGAGTTCCTTAGGACGCCGCCGCGCAGGTCGGCAAATACGAGTTGGTCGCGCCCCTTACCGACCATCAGCCCCGCTAGGTCGTCGCACAATGTGGCGGGGAACGGCACTGATCTGCGTTCCCATGACTTTGGTGTACTCCACACAAGTCCCCCGGACTCCGTAACCGAGCGCGAGACGTTGACTCGTCGGCGCAACATATCGAAGTCCTGGACCCTCAAAGCTGCCATCTCACCCCAGCGCAGCCCTGTGTAGGCGAGGAAGCGAACCACTTCGCCATGACGGTCAACCGATGACGCAAGAGCCACCACCTGTTCATGGCTCAGATACCCACGGTCGGAATGCTTGCGTTTGGGTAGCTTCACTCCCTCGCACGGATTCCGCGCGATTCGGTTGTCTTCGACGGCGGCTCCGAGGACCTGGCGTAAGACTCCAAAGGCGTTCTCGATAGTGGTGGCGCTGGAGCCTTCCTCCGCCATCGACGCGACCCATGCGCGAATCCCGGAGGGACGCACGTCAGCGACGAGGGTGTTGCCCCAACGTGGTTCGACATGGCGATTCCACGCGCTCCGACGAGTTGCTTTGGCCTTGGGCGAGACGTGCGATTGCGCCGAGAACCAAGATTGATAGACCGACGACACTGTGACTCGACCGGCTGATGGCTCGACGTAGGTCCCGGTTGCGAACTTCGCGGTGACCTCAGAGTCGAGCCACTTTTGGGCGTCCCGCTTAAGCGCGAAGCCCTTGGCGTGTTCACGGTTGTCGTCGTCGACATACCGAGCGCGATAGCGCAGTCCCTTGCCGTGGTTGGCGCTTGGCTCACTTCGAAGGGTCCCGTCGGCTTCGCGCGTTGTCTTCAACCAGCGGTCCTCGACGCCTGCTCGACGATTGCGCTTTTGGGTCATTCGTTCACCTCGTCCGTATTGGTTTGATTCATCTGGAGGAGCAGTTTCTCTACCTCAGTGAGCAGGTATGCGTGATGCTGGGCGACGCTGTAGAGGTTGTCTCGACTGTCGTCCACGCGCTTGCGTGCTTGTTCGAGCGCGATGTGTCGCGAATCGAAATCGGCTGAGCGGTCCTCGGATAGGGATAGCTCGAAGACCGCCATGATGGGCATCTCGAATACCTCCGCAAGAGCCGCAGCCTCCGCCACGCGGAGGGGTCGGGCTCCTCGCTCGATCTTCGCGACGGTCGTTTGGTGCATCTCGAAACCTTGATGACGTAGGCGCTCGGCCACGTCTTCCTGGGACCAGTTGCGGTCAGTTCGCCAGCGGCGGATGACTTCGCCGAAGCGTTTCTCCCAGGATTCATGGCGTTGACGGGCCAGTGCGAGTTCCTTAAGGGAGTTGTCTGCGGCCTCGGCGGGGAGCCGTTCGCGCAGTTCACGGGCCAGTTGCTGTCCTTCGACGGCGGCGACTGCCCAGGGTTCCGGTGTGGTCATACACGGAGTGTAAGCGTCCAGGGCTTGTAAATTCAAGCCGCATAGGTTTAGTGTCGTCCTCGTCAATCGTCGGCACGCTTAGAAACTCAAGCGTTGAGAGAACGAAGCACCTCATGAGCACAGCAACGAAGGTGGACCTGATGACCACCGAAGACGTATCGCACGAACTCGGAATCCCGGTGGGAACCCTGCGGTACTACCGCTCCACCGGCAAGGGGCCAGCGTCATTTCGGCTGGAGGGCCGCGTCCGCTACCGGCGCACCGATGTCCAGGGATGGATCACGGATCAAGAGCGCGCCACAAGGCGCGGCGGAGCGTCGGGCGAGGGGGATGCTGCGTGAGCCTCAGTAATCCGTTCTCGTTCCACTACCAAGGCGTCTGGCTCGAACGGTCGGCGAATCCAGACCTCCCGGTCTGGTTGAGGCTGGCATCGTTGGCGTTCGGAAAGCATAAAGCCAACGGCCATGCGAACTTTGGTGCGGGAGAGATCGCGAGGTTGCTAGGGAAGCGCGGTCCGGAAGGTCAGGTGAGGGCGCTGTCTGATTCAGCCGTATCGAATGCCATCAGGCGCGCAAAGGAATTGGGATTTATCGCGGATCGGTCACACGCTCGTTGCTTGGTCGTACCGCCGCACGCGGTAACTCACGGGTTGGGGAGCCAATACGAGGTCTGCCGTATCCACGCGGGCGCGACCAACGCAAGCTCGCTATCCGTCGTATGTCCGTGGCCATGAAAAAGTACCCACTGGTGGCCAAGTAGAGGTATCCGCTGGTGGCCAGATAAAAGTATCCACCCCGTGTTCGTCGTGTCGATCAGGAACTGCGGGCCCCGATGGTGACGGTGAAGGTGCCAACCAGTCATCGCCACCATCGGGGAGTTCCATTGAAATCTGCGAAGGACCGCATGGACATCATTTCCGCCTATCAGCAAGTCGGGTCGTACCGGGGTGCCGCCGAGTTGTGCGGCACCACTCATAGGACCGTCAAGAAAGTCGTCGACAAGTTCGAGGCCGGTGATAGCGCACCGCCGCGGGCGGAGCGAGCTCACAATTACGATGCGGTGGCCGAGCTGGTCGCCGAGCGGGTCAAGAAGTCAGCGGGCCGGATGTCGGCCAAGCGGATGCTGCCGATCGCCCGCGCCGCCGGATACGAGGGTTCGGCACGCAACTTCCGCCGCCTGGTCGCTGAAGCGAAGACGTTGTGGCGCAACGAGCATCACCGCGGCCGTCGACCCGCGGTGTGGTCCCCGGGTGAGTACCTCGTCATCGACTGGGCCCAAGCCGCACCGGGGTTGTTCCTGTTCTGCGCGGTGCTGGCGTTCTCCCGGTGGCGGTTCGTGGCGTTCGCCACCGACCAGAAAGCGTCCACGACGTTGGCGTTGATCGCCGAAGCGATGGGGGCGATCGGTGGTGTGCCGGCGCGGGTGCTGGCCGACCGGATGGCGTGTCTCAAGGGCGGGGTGGTCGCCAACGTGGTGATCCCCACCGCCGAATACGTCCGGCTGGCAGGACATTACGGCTTCGCACCGGACTTCTGCCACGCCGAGGACCCGCAATCCAAGGGCGTCGTGGAGAACTTGTGCGGCTACGCCCAACGTGACCTCGCCGTTCCGCTGCTCACCCAGGCCGCCATCGACGGCAGAGCTGTTGACCTGCGAGCCGCCAACGCCGAAGCCACAGTGTGGTGCGCCGAAGTGAACGCCGCGATGCATTCCGAGATCCATGCCGTCCCCGAGGAACGTCTGCTCGTCGAACGAGAACTGCTGCAACCACTACCGTCGCTGCGGTTGCAGATCGGGGCTCCGTCGGTGCTGCGCAAGGTTGACCGACTGTCCTGTATCCGGTACGCCTCGGCCCGCTATTCGGTGCCCACCCGGCTGATCGGGACCACCGTGGCGGTGGTGCTCGATCACGGCGCGGTCTGCCTCGTCGAACCCGTCACCGGGATGATCGTGGCCGAACACGAGTTGGGCGCACCGGGATCGGCGTCAATCCTCGACGATCACTACGACGGGCCACGGCCGGCGCCCAACCGAGGGCCGCGACCCAAAACCCATGCTGAGCAACAGTTCTGTGCCTTGGGTGCCGACGCCGAAGCGTTCCTGATCGGGGCTGCCGCGATCGGCAACACCCGGCTCGGTTCGGAACTGGAGGTCCTGCTCGGGTTGGGTGCAGCCCACGGCACCGATGCCCTCGTCGGCGCACTGCGCCGCGCAGTGGCATTTCGGCGGTTCCGTGCCGCTGACGTGCGTTCCATCCTGGCCGCCGGAGCGGGAACCCCGCAGCCCCGCCCCGCCGGGGACGCGTTGATCCTGGACCTGCCGCTCGCCCCGACCCGATCCCTGGATGCCTACGCCGTTACCCCCGCCGCCGACGGCGGTGTGAGTTCATGACCACCACATCAGCGAAGACCGTTAAACCCGTTGCACCGCCAACGGTTCCAGAACTGGCCGCTGACCTCGACGCCGGGCTGCGACGGCTCAAGCTCGCGGCGATCCGCCGCACCGCACCCGAAGTCTTGCTCACCGCCAAGACGCAACGCTGGACCCCTGAGGAAGTGCTACGGACCCTCGTCGAGACGGAGCTGGCGGCGCGGGATGCCTCCAACGTCGTCAATCGACTCAAGGCCGCCGGCTTCCCGGTGACCAAGACCTTGGAGTCGTTCGACGTGGCCACCTCCTCGATTCAACCGAAGGTGTTCGACTACCTATCCAGCCTGGAATGGATACGCGCACAACAGAACCTGGCCATCATCGGACCGGCCGGCACCGGCAAGTCCCATACCCTGATCGGTCTCGGAGTCGCCGCGATCCATGCCGGGCACAAGGTCCGCTACTTCACCGCCGCGGACCTGGTGGAAACCCTCTACCGAGGCCTGGCCGACAACACCGTCGGCAAGATCATCGAATCGCTGCTGCGAGTCGACCTGATCATCCTCGACGAACTGGGCTTCGCCCCGCTCGACGACACCGCCACCCAACTGCTGTTCCGGCTCGTCGCCGGCGCCTACGAACGCCGCTCCCTGGCCATCGGATCACACTGGCCCTTCCAAGAATGGGGCCGCTTCCTACCCGAGCAGACCACCGCAGTGAGCATCCTCGATCGGCTCCTGCACCACGCCACCGTCGTCATCACCGACGGCCAGTCCTACCGCATGAAGGACGCCCAACACCGAAAGGAGACGCCTCAACCGAACTGAGAATCACCGCACGGGGTGGGTACTTTTATCTGGCCACCAGCGGGTACTTCCACTTGGCCATTGACAGTCGTAGACGAGCTGCCGGTTCACGCCAATCATGAACTGGCTTCATAACTGGCGTGAAGTGAAATCGTGTTGACCTGGGCCTACAGCTGCGCTCTCTATGAATATCTGACCACTGGTGCACTGAACCTCGGCCATATATTTCCGAAACCTGTCCCGACCTACACGCTCTTGACTAGCGGTCGCAGGGAGAGTTGCCGCCGTGAGTCGACCCACCCCCTTGGGAGGGGAAAGATAAAACCCGCCGTTTCGTTATGGGTGCGCTGCCGGACTCACGTTCAAGACGCGTATTCGAACTGAGCAATCTTCGCCTTGATTAGTTCGCATAGACTTCGTTCACCTTCAGTGCGGCGAACTTTCGGTCTTCGAGCAACTCTAGCGTCACACGGTTTTGGTCATCCTGTCCAAGCCATTTCCGCAGAGTTGTACGCCGCTCTCCGGCGGCTAGGCAGTTCAACGCCGCAATTCGTCTGCTCAGGGGGTGGTTCGCACGCGCAGCGACGTGGCGAAGGACCGATCGGGCCTCTTGCGGATCCCACGCCACGAGACGTTGCGATGCCACTGCCAGGAGCGGTAACGATGTATCGCTATCAGCGACGAGCCCAGATACATAGTCGCGTAACGATTTCCGCGGCCTGGTTGAGCTTGGGAACAGGTGTAGATACTGAGCTACTGACCACTGAAACGAAGCCCACGAACTCTGTGCATACTGCAGAAACCAATCTTGCAAGCCGCCCTGTTTGAAGATGTGCTTGAAAAGTGGTGCCAGGGCGTCCGCTGCGTGTGGCATCTGCTCGGCGAGTTCAATGAACTCCTGGATCCGGTAGTCCTTGTCGTATTGCCGCATTCGCAGCGCGACGAATTTCAGGCTAGTTCTGGACGCTCGCGGGGGTCATCGAGCAGCCGATCGACGAGTTCTTCTAGCGGAGTTGCGTCCTTCTGCAAGAGAAGCGCATCGTCGACGGCGCTGTGCTCGACTTGGAGTGCCGCTTCGGACAACTTCTCGCCTTCCACGACCTCGGTTTTTGCCGAGTTGATATTCATACCAATCGAACGCGCGATGTCCTGAAGTTCAACTTGCGCTCGGCGTAGATCGGCAGCCCCACCCCCGAACAGCCAGACGTCATCCATCCATCTCGTCCAGCTTCTACGGCGCGTGGTCTTCTTTGACTCGAATAGTTCGAGGGTCGGAATCTCCTGTGCGAAATGGTCGAGGACGTCATCGAGTGGACTGAGGTACATATTGGCGATCACCGCCGAGGCAAGCGACCTTTGAGGAAGTCCTGACCTTGCAGGTATCCGCGATATGCCTTCCAGAAAGGAGAAGAGGCGTCGACTTACGTTGCCCTTCGCGACCCGGTCATCGATCGCGCCTTGGACAAGATCGATCGGGATGCTTGCGAAGCAAGACACGAGGTCAGTACGAAGTCCACTGTCAAAGAACATGGTCGCGCTCTTAAGGTGGTCGCGGTAGACCTCCCACTGCAGGCTGTTATGCGAGTAAGCCCCTCGATCAACCGAATCCGGCGGCAGACGCCATCCATAAACGCTGGTCGGAAGTTCACCGATTAGGTCGACGCTGAGTCGGTCAACTAGAGCCTGGTAAGCCAACCGGTCCAACACGTCCAACACGACCGCTGGCCGCGAACCCCAGTTTTCCTTTGGGACATCGATGAGCGCCGCAGATTGCACAATGTTCGACTTCAGGTGCTCCGCAAGGAAATGGGGAGCCGTCGACACAACGAAGTCGATCTCGGGCCACCCCCACGGGTCGAGGTGCCAGTCGCCGACAAACTCAGACTTGACGTTATGGGCAGCTTTCTTGAAGTCGAGTGCCTTTGCCCAATCCATACCTGTCACGCCGACCCACAATGCCACCCGAGGTTCGTCTTGCGCGAGTGCCTTGCTGAACTGTTCGTCGGCGGTGGCTAACCGCAATCACGGGAGAACGCTAAACCCCTGCACGTGGGTGGGGCGGATGGCTAGGAAATGCTTGTGATCGATTGTTGCAACCTCGTGGATGCCAAGGCGCTCTGCGGTCGCAACTATCGATGCATCAACGGTGCCCAGCGGCCAATCCCCGTATTTCACGACAAGCTCTCCGATGCGCTGCCAATCAGAGTCAAGTACAGGCTCCACGCGAAATGCGCCGGCGGCCAGGTCATCGAGGAACCGCTTTTCCGTCTGTGGACCTAGCTTGCCCAGAAAGTACGCAACTTCGGTTATTACAAGCATGGGCACGACGAGTTCGCCGTCGTATGAACTCAGCAATTCTACTGATGCTTTATAGTGCTTGTCGTTGGCGTTGCCTGTTGCTACTAGTATCCCTGTGTCAACGATGATGGCTGCTATTGTCCGGCCTCCGCAGTGAATAGCTCATCGATGCGTTCTGACAAGTCGCTAGGGCCATGGCCCGATCCGGCAAAATGAAAACGGCGATGTCTAGGGGTGGCCTTCGCGTCTGGACCGGCTAGCTCGCGAGCGATCCGCCGACCCGCGTCAGTTAGATTGAGCCAAGGTCCAGTACGTAGACTAGATACGTTGTGAAAGTTGCCGGAATCCGCGGCGGAAATTGTGCTCATCGAGCCTTCGCAATCGTGCTCGTACGCGACAAAGTTCTGCGTATCTGACGTATAGTCGCCAAGCTCGACAAGGCCGTCGCTGATCAGTGATTTGATTGTCGTCAGCGCCGTGCTGCGTACCTCTGAGGCAGTCGCAGCGGGGTTTTCGTCGGTCGCAAGCCAGAACACGAGGCCGACCGGCGCAGGCTGGTCCCGCGCTTCGGCGATGACCCTTTTCCGTAACTCTTCGGAAACTCCGTCGTCCTTGGCCGGAAGATCCTGCATGTCGGAATCTGCGATTGGGCCGAGGATTTTGCCTAGTACCGGCCTGTGGGATCGATCGGGGGTTGGCACGTTTGGGGCAAAGTTGCGCTGCATCGTGTCGTTGAGATAGGGCAGAGCGGCGAGCTCGCCCCCATCTACAAAGAAGCGCACAGAGAGCAATTCTGAAAAGACCGTACCTAGTATCAGTTCTTGTTCGCCGACATTAACTATCAGGGGTTCGATAATTCTCAGATGGTAATGGCTCGCCAGGTCGATCTCGTGTTCGCTCCCGCTTCCTGACCCGTCGTGCTGCTCTTTTGGCTTCGAAGGCTGGGGGACTTTTTTGTCCTTCCATCTGAACCGGGTCCATTCGCTCGTCACAGTTTCGCCGCGAATCAGCTTGGCGGCCTCTTCGACAGCTTGAGCGTCTCCTCGTGTGACTGTGCCTAGATCAGGAACGAGAATTGCTACAGGAGAGTAGGTCTGGAGAGTTGCAATGGCGCGGAGGTAAGCCATCGCCGACGCTGGCAGCGGAGCTTTCCGCCGGGGTAACTCTCGATAGTCCACAAATGGACCATCCTCCGACCATGAGATCTGGAGAACGTTTGGGGACCGCATTTCCTGTAGGAACTGAAGGGTCGGCAGGACGGCGGCGATCTTCTCACCGATTATTCGCGGCCTGGTGAAGGTAAATGTGGTCGTGAGAGTGCGTGTGTCTGTCGTGGATTCGAACCGGAGTAGCCCGGTCGAATCGATGCCGTGCTCCGCAACGGTGTTGCCATGTGGATTAGGTGTTGCGGTTATCGAGAACAACAATGGGTCGCTGCGGGTTCCGTCCGGCTTGCTGATACGAAATCGGGCTGCGTAAGTCTGTACGACCGGGCGGAGCCAGAAGGTCCTGCGTGCGCCGGGGAGCGTTTCGCCGGGTTTGGACCGCACCGACTCCGCTTCGTAAGCGCCGCGCGGAAGAAATTCGCTAGCGCCGATTCTGGGGGCGCGTTCTACGATGGCCTCCGCGTCCGGCCAAAGGATGCTGCTGGTCACGGTTAGTGCTCACCTCCTCTCCTGCGCGGCCTGGCTCCTATTATTCTGCGCTGTCGCGTACTGTCACCGCGCCGCCCGGTGCGCCGACTTGGTACGGATGAAACCAATGAACCTGTATCAAAACTAAAGAACTGAGACGGTGATCGGGTGACCCGCTGTCGGACACGACGTACCAGGTCGTTCAGTCTCAAAAGTTGTATCGAAACCCCTGTCTCATATTGACAGCTTTTGCGACTTTTGCGACAGTAGTGGCATGACCGCCACCGCCGCGCCCACATGGACTGGAACCGTCTTGGGTTACGCCCGCGTGAGTACCGGGCACCAATCGCTCGACCAGCAAGTCGACGCGCTCGTTGCCGCTGGCGTGGACGGGGTGCGCATCTACTCCGACAAGCTGTCCGGCGCGTCAACGAGGGAGCAACGACCTGGTCTGGCGTCCTTGCTTGATTACGCCCGTAAAGGGGACGCGATCGTGGTGGTTGGCATCGACCGCCTGGGCCGCAACGCTGCGGAAGTCATGACGACCATTAGGGAACTCGGCGAGCGGGGCATCGTGTTGCGGTCCTTGCGGGAGGGGATTGATACGTCAACCGCAGCGGGCCGGATGGTCGCGGGTGTTCTGGCGAGTCTTGCGGAACTCGAATTGGAACTGGGTCGCGAACGGCGAGCGGCGTCGCGGGAAGCACGCCGAGTGCGAGGGCAGTCTATTGGGCGTCCGAGAGCACTGGATGAGTCGAAAGCAGCCCTCGCGCAACGGATGCACGCTAGTGGCGAGCCGGCCTCAACTATTGCTGCAACTCTCGGTGTTAGCAGGGCGACTGTCTACCGAGTGCTCGCTGCCGAGGCCGCAGGCGGCTAGCGCGACTTACCCAGGCCGGGCAGTCCGCCTCCGAGGGGCGACGCGCCCGAAATGTTCATGCGGCCTGACGGCCGTCCTCCTGCTGGTGAGCGTCCGGAACCGTCGCACCGCTGGCCGCCAGCCTTGTGATACATGATTCGACCGTCGCTGTCCCGCACCGGCTTAACCGCCCCGCAGACGGAACACTTGTACTCAGGGCCGGTGAATCGCTTGCCCCCACTCCCCGGGCAAGCCCCGCCGCTCGGCATCTGATGGTCCGGGACCCGCCCCTCGGATAGAGGCACCGTTTTCTGGCATACGGAGCAGTATCCGTACTCTCTCGCGGGCTCGTTCTCGCCACCAGCGTTCTTCTTTGCCAAGGTGCTCACATCCCAGGGTTCTGACACACTGCGCAGACACTAGCGTTCTCGGGCTTATATTCGGTGCCTTGCGCGGTGGCTTTGTCCATGATCCCGGCCTTCGGCAGTGGGGGTGGGGGTGACCCCTGTGGTCGGCTAGCACCGCCTCGAACGGCCAGCGTTGTGTCTCTCTCTGGACGACTTGGCCATTGACCTAGCTCTGGAGGCGGCGGGACGGACACGGGGTGTTCAGTTTTTGAACACGTTCAGCATTGTTGAACGCGCGATTAGGATGAACATATGGAAACTATCCCTGCGTCGGTTGCCGTAGAGATTGAGCACCAACTCACGAAATACGGGATCCAGCCGCAAGGAGATGTCTCCCAGTTGAACTGGTCGGATCCGGTGCCGTTGGCATTGGAGGTAGCAGGCCAGATTGTCGACACGGCGGCCATGTATATGCCAGAGATGTCGGCAACTGCTGCCCTGAAAGCTGCACACTCCGTCCCGCTAGATGTGCCCTTATTCATTGTCGGTTCGCGGATCCATGCGTCGAGCGCGGACACCATGCGGACGCGCGGTATCTGGTTCATCGACGAGGTTGGCAATGCTTACCTGCGCGGACATGGCCTATTAATAGACGTTCGTGGGCAACGAGGACACGTGTCGGTACCTTCGGGTCCGCGCGACAAGTCCAGTCCCGCAAATCCGTTCACACCAAAACGTGCCCAGGTCGTTCTCATCTTGTTGGATGAGCCGGCCCTTGCTGACGCGCCATTGCGCGAGATCGCCGAGAGATCGGGAGTGTCGCTTGGCATGGCGAAGGACGCGATAGACGCACTGGAACATATCGGGTTCGTCGAGCAACTCGGTTCGCGCCGCCGCCTCATCCGTCAAGGCGAGCTCCTGGACCTCTGGGCGTCCGCTTATCCAGCCGGTCTCGGCAGGGCTAACAGGCTCGCGGTGGTGCGCGGCGATGTGCATGAGTGGGCTACGCCACGAGAAGTAGATTTTGCAGTGAGCGGTGAGTGCGCGGTGCCGAGACTGATTAGGAATCCGGAATCGTTGGTTCTGTATGTCGACGGTGGGCGAGATAAGCGGCTGCTACGCGATTTGATGTTGATGAATCACTGGCACAAAGACCCGCACGGCAACATCATTGTTCGCGACCTGTTTTGGCGTGATCTTCATCCGACTGGTGAACCTGACACCGCGCCGGTTCCGCTGGTATACGCCGATTTGCTGGCGTCCCGCGAGTCGCGGCAGTTGGAAGTCGCCGATGAGATGAGAAGGAGCAATGAAGGATTGGTCGAGCTCTGACCGGAGTTTCTTCGCTGAGGTTGAACCCGTCGTTGCCGAGCTCTCGGAGATTGTCCCGCCGGATCAGATCCTGTTGGTCGGGGCACGCTGTCGGGACCTTCTGAGCTGGGCTTTCGGATGCGGTGCGTCTCAGCGGAGTACCAACGACACTGATGTTGCCGTTGCGCTGCAGGACTGGGATCAATTCGCCAGAGTGCAGGGCAAATTTCCGGCGACGGGCCACACCGGGCATCGATTCCTCATCGGAGGTATTCCCACCGATGTTGTTCCGTTCGGGAACGTTGAAGCGCCGCCGGGGATTTCGAGCAGGCCCCCGGGAAAGCATGCCTTGAACGTGCACGGCTTCCGTGATGTGTACGAGCGCGCAGATTCACTTTCGTTGCCTGAAGGGGCGCGCATCAGGATCCCGATGCCTGAGGGGTACGCGATACTCAAAACGCACGCGTGGCTGGATCGCTTGGTGAGGAACGAATACAAAGACGCGGCTGACCTCGCCCTTGTGGTGCACTGGTACACCGAAGATGTCGAGCGCCTGTACGCAGAGGAAAACGTCTGGGCAATGGACCTCCACGACTTCGATCTGCGGTTGGCTGCGGCAGCACTACTAGGACGAGACATGGCGAACGGCCTGAGCTTCGGAGAGCTGACCGTCCTGGCGGAGCGTATCGGCGGCGCGGATCGCGATCTGCTTGCGCACTACTTTGCCGTGGGAGCGCCGGGGTGGCCCGTCAAGGATCGGGATCGACGCTTGATCGTGAACGCAGCGTTCGACCAGTTGATCACATGATCGCGTTCAGGACAGCTGAGTGTTCAACATTAATGAACAGCTCTGGATAGTGAACGCGGCTTTGACTTAGACCTCATCTCGCAAGATGGATACCAGGCCACCGCCTAGCGTCCGCAGCCCGTCCGCAGTAGCTCTGACTACCCTCTCAACTCGCCAACGTTCGCAACCTCGTGACCTGGAGATTCTTAACACTCCCAACGTGGTCGGCGCTCGCAAACACCCAAGGCGTCTCGTTCGCATCGAGAAGGTCAGGGGTTCGATTCCCCTTAGCTCCACTCTGTTTGACCAGTTCGGACCGTGCTGATCGTCGGCCGGGTCGGGCTGCACTCACCTTCTGATCTCGAACCTTCCATAACCTGGAAAAGCTTCCTCCCTGCGGCGGACCACGATTGTTGCCTGCCACCAAATCTCGCGCCCGTGCCGACGTTGGCCGTAGCCTGTTTTGAGGTCGGGGACCGCTGACGAGAATCCTTTGCTGGGATTGCGCGCTGATTGCCGGAGGGATGGGTCATGTCGGACACCGATGCATTCGGTGACGACGATCGACTGCGGCAGCTCATCGACAGATTGCCGGCCATGGTGGCGTACTGGGACGACGATCTTCGAAACGTGGTCGCCAATGAGGCCCACCGGCAGTTCTTCGGCAGGACTCCCGCCGAGATCCGTGGCATGCACATCACCGAGTTGCTGGTAGGGGACCTCGGCGAGGCGAGTCTGCCGTATGTCTACGCCGCGATGGCAGGCGAGGATCAGATTTTCGAGAAGAGTCTGACCGATCACAGCGGCGTCACCCGTCACGTCCAGGCCTCCTACCTGCCAGACGTGGTCGACGGGCAGGTGCGCGGGTTGTACGTGCAGGTGGCTGATGTGACAGCGCGGGTCGAAGCCGAGCGGGCCCGCGACGACGCTCAGCGGCTGTTCGAGATCAGCATGGACCATGCGCCGTTCGGGAAGGCCGTGTTCACCACCGACGGACAGGCGCTCTACATCAACTCGGCCCTGCGCGAGCTGCTGGGGATCCAGCCGCACGAGGAGACGGTTCTCAACTATTACGACGGCGTCCACCCCGACGATTGTGCTGTGGCAGAACAAGATTGGCGCGAGCTGCTATCCGGCTCGGTGGATCAGATCGCCACCGAGGTTCGCTATGTCAGGGGTGACGGAGCCGTCATCTGGGTGCATCGCGCCGCGGTGCTGGCGCCCCGCGCACACGGCGGTGCCGACGTCGTGATCGCCCAACTTCAGGACGTGACCGTCCGGAAGGGAATCGAAGTCGAACTGGCCCACCGCGCCGTGACGGATCCGCTCACCGGTCTGCACAACCGGCACGCGCTCGTCGCGCGTATCGCCGAGCATCGCACCGCGCACCCCGGCGACTGCGTGGCGGCCCTGTTCATCGACCTCGACGGGTTCAAGAAGGTCAACGATTCGCACGGCCACGCCGCGGGGGATGCCGTCCTGGAAGCTGCCGCCGGGCGGCTTGCCGGGGCGGTGGTGTCGCCCAATGCGGTCTATCGCCTCGGCGGCGACGAGTTCGTCGTCCTGGTCGTGGGCGACGTCAGCGCGTCCGTCGTCGAGCAATTGGCGCAGGACGTGGGGGTTGCGGTCAGCGGCACGTATCCCGTCGAGGGCGGCGAGGTGACACTCACGGCATCGGTGGGGTGGGCAAGGAGCCGAACGGCGGACGCCGCCGAACTCATCCGCGATGCCGATATCGACATGTACCGGCACAAAGCACGGCGCCGACAGGGTGATGAACGCCTCAGCTCAACCGAAATTGTCGCGCGCGACGGCGAGTAGGCTGCGGTTAGGAAACCGCTACCCGAGGAGGATGCCACGTCCGCCGATCGGCCCAATCTGGGCCAACTCATCATGTACTCGTACGGGTTCCGACGCCTGCCCGATTCCATGCGGGAATGGGTCGCGAACGATCTCGCGGGACCCGGCGCCGTCAAGCGGTTCATGCTCAAAGCGGCGATTCCGCCGTTCTTCCTCCTGGCACCGTTCTGGCTGCTGCCCGTGGAGAACAATTCGGTGTACGTACACGCCGAGATGACCGTGCCGCTCTATCTGTGGACACTGGCGATTTCACTTGCGCTGAACAAGGTTTGGCGTCGTCATCGGCTCGCCGTGCACGGCCTGGATCCGAACCTGGTCGACGTAATCAAGCGGCAGAAGAACGCCCGCGTCGAAGAGGATTACATCGCCCGATTCGGTCCGCGCCCGCAGGACGCCGAGCACCAGAAGAACAGCAACCCGTTCTTCTGATCAGTCGGCGACGTCGAACGCCGCGATCACCTTCGTCGGGGTCACCCGCACGACCAATTCACCCGGCACGCCGTTGCGCCTGCCGAATTCTTCCGCGCGCTCAGCTCCCATGTAGCGGGCAGCAATGCGAGTCGCCAGGTCGAGCAGTTCGTCGGGATCCTCGCTGAGCGACGCGGTGCCCTGAACCTGAACGAACGAGAACGGCGGTTCCTGGTCGTCGACGCAGATCGCGACCCGTGGGTCGCGGCTCAGCGCGCGGCCTTTGGCGGTCGCCTTTCCGGTGTTGAAGACCAGTTGACCGCCGTCGACGATGAACCACACCGGCGCGACGAGCGGCCTGCCGTCTGCCGCCACGTAGGCCAGTTTGGCCGTTCGGGTGCCCTCGGAGAGGAACGCGGCAGCATCGTCGGAGAGTTCGTCCATACCGTCGAGGTTAGGCGCATGACCCGCAAAGCGTTTCGACCCGTGCCGCCGGTGGCAATACTCGAGTGGCGCGTCGTCGGGTTTGGCAGGCAAGGTTGAAGCAAGACAAAGTCAGGAGTCTCATGTCGCAGACGGTGGAGTCCATGCCCGACGATGGACCGCCCGACGAGGGTGAAACCGGCAATGCGCCTGCCGAGATCACCTACGACGAGCATCTGCACCCCGCCCGACCTCGTACGTTGCGGTTCCGGCCGCGGGTGCGAAACCCGTTCGTGCGCAGGTCGATTGCGCAGGACGGCTCGCCGACGGCGGATAACCAGGCCTATGTGTCGTGGCTGTTGTCACAATCGATGCTCGCCGACGCCAACGAGATCAGCCAGCAATTCTCCGGCCAGGGTTCGATGTGGCAGAACCCCTACGCCACGCCCAGCCCACGCAGCGCCGTCGAGGCGGCGTCGGTCTGGTTCACCGCCTACCCGCTGTCGCTCATCACCCGGCCCGAGGAGTCATTCCTCAAGGCCATGGCCGATGAGGCGATGTGGAAGGCATTCGCGGAAATCGGTATCGAGGGAATCCACACCGGCCCCGTCAAACGCGCCGGTGGCATCGCCGGCTGGCAGCTGACCCCCAGCGTCGACGGCCACTTCGACCGGATCAGCACCCAGATCGACCCGGCCTTCGGCACGGAAGACGAGTTCCGCCAGATGTGCGGCACCGCGAACTGGTACGGCGGCACGATTCTCGACGACATCGTGCCCGGGCACACCGGCAAGGGCGCGGACTTCCGGCTGGCGGAGATGAAGTACGCCGACTACCCCGGCATCTACCACATGATCGACATCGATCCGCTGGACTGGGAGCATCTGCCCGACGTTCCGCACGGCCGGGATTCGGTCAACGTCGACGCCGCCACCGAGGAATGGCTCGACAAGGCCGGCTACATCATCGGCCGGCTGCAGCGCGTGATCTTCTACGCCGAGGGCATCAAGGAGACCAACTGGAGTGTGACCCGCCCCGTCGTCGGCATCGACGGCGTCGAGCGGCGATGGGTGTATCTGCACTACTTCAAGGAGGGTCAGCCCTCGATCAACTGGCTCGACCCGTCCTTCGCCGGGATGCGCCTCGTCATCGGCGACGCACTGCACTCGCTGACCGATCTCGGGTCAGGTGGGTTGCGCCTGGACGCCAACGGCTTCCTCGGCGCCGAGAAGACGTCCGGCGAAGACGGCGTGGGATGGTCGGAAGGTCACCCGCTCTCGCAGGCCGCCAACCAGTTCATCGGGAGCATGGTGCGCAAGTTGGGCGGCTTCACCTTCCAGGAACTGAACCTGACGATCGACGACATCAAGGAGACCAGCGGCACCGGCGCCGATCTGTCCTACGACTTCGTCAACCGGCCCGCCTATCACCATGCGCTGGCGACCGCCGACACCGAGTTCCTGCGCCTGACGCTGCGCACGGCCATCGAATTAGGCGTCGACCCGGCATCACTGGTGCACGCGCTGCAGAACCACGACGAGCTGACCTACGAGCTCGTGCACTGGTCGAACGGCCACAAGGACGACATCTACACCTACAAAGGCCATGAGATCACCGGCGAGGCCCTCGGTGAGCGTGTTCGCGCCGACCTCACCGACGCGCTCACCGGACCGGCCGCACCGTACAACCGAGTGTTCACCACGAACGGAATCGCTTGCACCACAGCGACAGTGATCGCTGCCACGCTCGGCTACCGCGACCTCGACGACATCGACGACGACATCGACCGCATCCGCCGGGCGCATCTGCTGCTGGCCATGTTCAACGCACTTCAGCCGGGGGTGTTCGCACTGTCCGGCTGGGACCTGTGCGGAATGCTCACCTTGCCGTCGGGCGAGGTCGCCGACCTGATGCACGGCGGTGACACCCGCTGGATCCACCGTGCCGCGCACGACCTGATGGGCGTCAACCGGGCAGCGACGAAGTCGAACGCCGGGATGCCGCGCGGCCGAAGCCTGTACGGCTCGATTCCGGAGCAGCTCGCCGACGACACCAGCTTCCTGCGCCAATTGCAGGCGATCTTGCGGGTGCGGGCGCACTACGGCATCGCGACCAGCCGGCAGGTCGACATTCCCGAGGTGTCGCATCGCGGCATGTTGGTGATGGTGCACCAGCTCGACGCGCCCGAGCAGTATCAGCTGACCGTGTTGAACTTCGCCAACGAAGACATCGCCGGCACAGTCCGCTCCAAGACTCTGCCGCCGGGTGCGACCGTCCGCGACATGTTCACCGGTGCACACATCGCTGTCGTCGACGATCTGCACAGTTTTGCGGTCGAGATGATTCCGCATCACGGGATGGCGCTTCTGGTGGAAGTGGAGCCGACGGACGAGGCGCAGACCGAGTAGAGCGGCCTGTCGCCCAACGTCTTTCGCGCGACGGGCGCGCTCGATGAGAGGCTGAGCGATACTGCCGGGGTGGTTGAAGTCCGGGAAGCCGTCCTCGATGACGCGATGGCGGTCGCGCAGGTCCATGTCCGGTCCTGGCGTGCCGGGTATCGGGGTCTCGTCGCGCAGAGTTACCTCGACGCGTTGGACCCCGCGGAGCGCGCGAAGCGGTTCGCTCTGGACGGCATGGAACTCAGCGGTCCCTACACCCTGGTGGCGGTCGATCACGGCATGATCCGCGGTCACGTCACGATCGGACGGTCGCGCGACGCCGACATGCCCGAGAGCGGTGAGGTCTGGGCGCTCTATGTAGACCCGGAGTGCTGGGGCGCCGGCATCGGCCGTGCGCTGCTGACCGCCGGCTGCGACCGATTGCGGACGGCCGGACACCGACGTGCCTTCCTGTGGGTACTTTCGGCGAACGACGACGCGCGGCGCTTCTACGAGCGCAACGGCTGGAGCTCCGACGGACGCGAGCGAATCGAGGTCTTCGGCGACAGCCCCGCGTGCAAGTCGAGTTACGTGACCCTGCTCGGGAACTCAGGGAGCGACACGTAGTACGTGAGAACGTACGAGCGCCTCGATCAGGCCGACTTTCTCGTCGTCGGTCAGGCCGCCCGGCAGTTCGCGTACATAGAAGTCCCGGGTGCCTGCGATGAACACAAGAGCTTCCCGCGCAAGGGAGTTGACCTCCAGAACCGTCGCTCCAGTGTCGTCGATCAACGCGACCGTGTCCTCGTCCCCGGCGGCGGCATCGACGCGCAGGATGTCGTTGTTGAGGACGCGCCGAGACGGGGTCACGCTGGTGTCGTCGTGCCAGATGGCCGGCAGCGGCTCACCGAACAACTCCTGATAGCGACTCTGGAAGTCGTTGAGAGAGGCAATATTCGGTTGACGTCGCGGTGTCAGATCGTGCTCGATGGCCGGCGAGTGATGCAGGTAGCGACCGAAGAATCGGTGTCCGAAGGCGGAGTACTCGGTGGTGAACAGGATGAACGCGTGCCACGCCTGGTCGACCATCGCCGACGGCATGCCGAATGACATGTCCGGAGTTGCCTCACAGAGCACCAGGTACTTCTTGGCTTCGGCGAAGAGCAGTTCGGCCTCGTCGGCGGTATCGGCAATCCGATCCTTGACCAGCCGCTCGATCACGAAAGGCGCGGGGAAGGCCAACGCCTGTTCGAGCCGGGCTTCGAGCGCCACCGGCCTAGCGGCCGCCGGCGAAGCAGAGCATTGCCTCGCGGCCCTTCGTGCCGGCGGGAGCGGCGGCTGGTCCGCGCTGGCTGGTGATGGCGAGCCGGCCGACGTTCACGGTCTCGGTGGTGGCTTTCACGGTGCTCATCGGATGTCTCCCTGTCTCGTCCGGGCGGCCCGTCGCCATCCGGGGTGAACCCACTATCCCGTGCGAGTTCGGCTCCGGCAGTCCGCTGATCGGGCCGTATCCGGGGTGACGCGACTGTCCACCGATCGGCTGATCCGTGGCACCGAGGCCCTAGAGTCGAAGGATCCTGTCTTGCACAACCCGTGGGGGAATTGCCGATGAGTGGGTGGATCGTCAGTCGCATGCCGCCGGGCCTGCTTCTTGTCCTCCTGATTGTCGTGATCGGCGGGGGAGGGATGGTGCTCGTCGCGTGCGTGCGACGGTTGTTCCCGGCACTGACCCGTGACGAGCACAATGACGTCACCAAGTTCACCTACAGCTTCATCGGATTCATCTACGCCTTCTTCATCGGTTTCATCGTCTCGTCGATGTGGGGACAGATCAGCGCCGCCGACGCCAACGCCCGGGCCGAGGGCTCGGCAGCTATCGAAATGGCAAGGGATCTCGGTGTTTTCGAGAAGGCCGATGCCGATCGGATCCGGCAGAGCCTGCTCGACTACGAGAAAGCCGCTATCGCCGAGTGGAACAGCGAGCGCAGCGACCGGTCGCCGGACGCTGACGCCGCACTGGCGAAGGTGTCGGCCGCCTACCGTCAGGTGACCGCGACGACCGACAGCCAAAAGGCTCTGCTGTCGGCGTCATATGCCAACTTGGACAAGGTCAGTCAGGCTCGTACCGTCCGCCTGCTCACCGCCCGCGAAGACACCGGCCCGCCGTGGCCGTTGTGGGCGGTCATCTTCCTGACCAGCGCAATGGTTCTCGGCACCGTGATCATCTACGGGGTGGAGAAGGCCGGCATGCACTACCCGATGGTGGCGATCGTCGGCCTCATCGTGGCTACCAATCTGTTTCTCATCCTGGAGCTTTCTCATCCGTTCATCGGCGGCATCTCCACGACGCCTGACCCGCTGTATGAGGCTGTCGCGGTTCTCACCGCCAAACATTGATGCCTCCCAGCCCGCTGCGTTGATCAGGTTCACCGTGTCTCGAACGCGGGTGACACGAAGCGCTCCAACACCGCACGCTCCTCGCGCGCACTCGCGGTCGGTGAGTAGGCGAACGAGACGACAACGCGCACAACCCATTGCGCCGCCTGCGGATCGTCGTCGGTGATACCGGTCAGTTCGGCGGCGAGCTGGGCGAGCACGGGCGAGGAATGCAAGTCCCTGAGGTCCGGTGAGTTGCCGGTGCTGAACATCAGCCGCCGCAGCGGGTCGGATCGAATCTGCTGAAGCGCCACGGTGATTGCGGTGATCACCCGCTCCGCGCCCGTGAGGCCCGCCACGGACTGGCGAACCGTGTCGATGATGCCCGCCGCCAGGCGCATCAGCACGGCATCACGGATCTGACCCTTGCCGCCGGCATGGCGATACACCGTGGCCCGCGAGCAGTGGACCCTCGCGGCCAGGGTGTCGATGTCCAACGCGTCCAACCCGTCGCGGATGACGAGCTCGGTGGCGGCGGCGTAGATGCGCTCCGCTGCCGCCGCGGTGCGGTCGCCGCCCAGGACCCAGTCGTTGCGAGACATGGCAGACATCTTCTCAGGAATGAGACGACATGCTCGCCGGTATAGACTATTCACCCTGTTAAAACCACTGCATTGAGACACTGTTACCGCACAGAGCGCAGGCTCGGTATCGACTTGTCCGCGCACGATTGACGGGGTGGCAGGCCACCACTCAGCGTGAAGAGATGACATCGGCGGATACCGGCCTCGGGATGGCGCTCTTCGAAGACCGCTACATTCAGGATCCGCACCCGTTGTACGCGAGCATGCATCAGACCGGCGCCGTCCACCGCATCGGCAACTCGGGCTTCTACGCTGTGAGTAGTTGGGATGCCGTCAACGAGGCGGTCGCTCGCCCCGATGACTTCTCCTCGAACCTGACCGCCACGATGATGTACGAGGCTCCCGACACCGTCACCGCTTTCCCCATCGGCGAACTCGGCGGCGACCTGCAGGCCTTGGCGACAGCGGACGAACCAGTGCATGCGATCCACCGGAAACTGCTCTTGCCCCAACTGGCTGCGAAACGCATCCGCGCCGCCGAAGCGTTCATCGTGGAAACCGCAGGCGCGCTGTGGGAGACGAACGCCGATGACGGGGGCATCGAGTGGATGAGCGCGATGGCCAATCGGCTGCCGATGATGATCGTCGGGCGGATCATCGGAGTGCCCGACACCGACATCGACAGAATCATCCAGTGGGGATACTCGGCCACCCAGGTGGTCGAAGGCTTGGTGACCCCGGCTCAGATGGAATCCGCTGGCGTCGCCGTCATGGAGCTCAGCACCTACATCGCCGACCAATTCGGTCAGGCTGCGGCGGAGCCCCGCGGCAACCTGCTGGGCGATCTCGCCGCCGCCTGCGCCGCCGGCGACCTCAGTGACATGGCGGCGCTCGCAATGATGATCACACTGTTCAGCGCCGGAGGCGAATCCACCGCGTCGCTGATCGGTTCTGCCGCTTACCTTCTCGCAACCAGACCCGATGTGCAGGGCCGACTCCGCGACCGGCCGGACTTACTCGGGGCATTCCTGGAGGAAGTGCTTCGGTACGAGCCGCCGTTCCGCGGGCACTACCGCCATGTCGTCCATGACACCGAATTGTTCGGCGTCGAACTCCAGGCGGGATCGCGGTTGCTGCTGTTGTGGGGAGCCGCCAACCGGGACCCGTCGCATTTCGACGATCCCGCCGAGTTCCGGATCGACCGGCCGGCGGGCAAGGGGCACATCACCTTTGGTAAAGGGGCGCACTTCTGCGTGGGTGCGGCCCTGGCCAGGTTGGAGGCTCAGATCGTCATCGGCCAGCTACTGGAACGCACCGCAACCGTCGGCGCCGCCGAGGTCGGACGATGGCTGCCGAGCCTTCTGGTGCGCCGGCTCGAGCTGCTGCAGCTCGCGTTCACCTAGCACGTGTTCAGCGGTCACCCGTTGATGCCGGCCCGGACGATCCGCTGGATATCGTGCTCAGGCTTGTCCATCAGGTGGCTGAAGATCGTGGCGTAGGGCTCCGTCGTGACCGCGCGTCCACGTGGAGACCTGAGCTCGTACACCCCTTCGCTGACCGGAATCGCCTGCACCCCAGGAGCGAACCCCATGGCATAGAACGTCGGACCAAGGACGGGTGCGCGCACCGCGCTTCTCGCGGTGGACGCCCACATCCACACCAGATACTTCTCGGCGAGCTCGTAACTGGAGAACCTGGCGGTGTCGTTCTGCCGTTGGCGCCGGTCGTTCACGGTGTCGATGACCCACCAGCCGTCATGGTGGCGCAGGTGAACCGACGATTCGTCCGAGCTGAACACAACCGCACAGTCATCGCAGGACGTCGATACCGATGGGTGGGCGAGCTGACCCAAAGTCGACCAGTACAGCCAGTTTTGGGTCAGCCGGGCGTAGCTGTCCTCCTCAGTCACGCGTATCCGAGGTACCCGGAGTCGAGCAGCGCCTGCACAGGTGCGTCTTGCCCGTTCGCATAGGTCAGACGGTACTGGATTCCGCCTCCCGGCTGGCCGAACCAGGGCGCGGCCTGAGATTGCTCGATGTGGATGCCAGGGGAAGCGCCGACGGATCCTTGACGACGTATCCGAAGTACGGCGAGACCTGAGTGGCCGGCGGCAGGGACAGTTGGGCGAAGTGGGTGCCGGCCGGGGCGAGGAACGATCCGCCCGAGTACCCCCAGCGTCCCAGCGGAGTGCCAGCCGGAAGCTGGATGTCGGCCACGATGGTTCCGGGTATGGCGTACGGCTTACTCGGGTCTTGATCGTTGGGGTAGACCGCGCCGCTCCCGTCCGGGTTGATCTCCGGCTGGCCGGGTGCCGGCGCGGGCGGCACCGGCACATAGACGGGGTAGGCCGCTGTGTATCCCTGGAACAGCAACGAGTTCTGCGGCAGCGGCTGAGCTCCGGCCGCTCCGGCACGCCCGAACAAGAGCCCCCGTGCTCCACCGCTGCCGCCGGTGCCACCCCAATTGGTGACCTGGCATGCGGTGCCTGCACAGGCAACGGTGCCGGAGCCGCCGATGCCGCCGCGACCACCAACACCGAAGAGCAGCCCACCTCTGCCGCCGTCGCCGCCGTTCGCACCGGTCGCCGCCGAGCCGCCCTCACCACCGTTGCCGAGGAACAGCCCGGCGGCCCCGCCATTGCCACCCGACCCGCCGTTGACGGCCGATGATCCGCGGCCACCGGCGCCACCGTTGCCGATCAGTCCGGCGCTACCGCCGTTGCCACCGTTGAAACCGTTGCCGCCGTTTCCGAACAACAGACCACTGCGGCCGCCGTCGCACCGGGTGGCTGTGGCACAGGTGACGCCGTCGAAACTGAAGCCGTTTCCGACCAGCAATCCCGCATCGGGATGGGACAGCGTGCCGTTGGAGACGAAGATCGCCAAGACCGTATCGGGAGTCACCGTGACCGGTGCCGTCAGCGCGGCGCGGGGGATGGTGAATGTCGTCCGCGCTCCTGCGGGGCCGGCCGGGATGTCTGTCAGCGTGCCGAATGTGCGTCCGGTTCCAGCAGCGGAGTCTGCCACAAGGCGGTGTTTCGAATCGGTGTCACCCGGGGTCGTCGACCGTACACCGGCGGAACCGCCGGCGGACGTGGCCGAGGCAGCGGGGGTGCTGCCGAATGTGGGTGCGGCCTTACGGGTTCCGTGTGCGGGACCACGGGTCGGCGACGACTTCGCCGTGGTCCCGGCGCTACTGTTCGACGAACCTCTGCCGGCCGAACCGGTGTCGGCTCCGGCGCTGCCAACCCCCTGCGGCCCGCATAAGGCGAGTCCGGCTGCCAACGCGGCGGCACCCACCCGCAGCGCAACTCGTTCCGGCACTCGCTTGCTCAACGGGAACGGCGACTTGGACATGCTTGCCTTTCGGATGATGTCGATAGCGGGGCAGAACCTGGGTCGCACAACAACTGTTCGCCCAGTTGGTGGTCGCGAATGTCATTGGGGAAGGCGTCAACGGTGCTCGCGCTGACCGGCGCGGTCCGGGGGATGAACCGCGCGGCCCTGATGGCCGGTGCCGTAGTCCCGGAAAGTGCTGACAAGTGGGAGGAAATGAGAGCAGCGACCACTGTCGGCAGTGAGGTCAACAGGCGCCCAGGGTGCTGCATGCGTTACTCATATCAGCTGCGCATTCCTCAGAAGAGGCAAACGCACCAAAAATTGCTGAGACGTAAGAAATGTGCCCGTGGGTGTGCGGCGGCTCGGGCGGGCGCTGACGTTAGCTGAGTGAAAGCTGCACAGCCGCATACTGTTCGACGTAGACCTGGTCGCCGCAGCCGAAGGATGTGCACGTGCGCTGGTCCAGGTCCACCACCCACCGCACTGTGCTGACCGTGCCCCAGGCGGCTCGTCGTCTGGGCGTGACACGGCAGGCGGTCCAACGAGTCGCGAACGAACTCGTCGATGACCTACTTGTCGAACTGGCGTCGAATCCCGATCACCGCACCTCGCCGCTGTGCCGACTGACCGACGACGGCCGCCGTATCCTGGCTCGTATCAACAAGATCGCCGAGGTGGAGAACAGACGGGTTGCGCACGCGGTCGGCGTCGATGTTCTCAGAGTTACGGACCGGGGCGTGCGGAGTGTGACGGCCGCGCTCCGGGATCAGTGATGACCGCCGCCGCCGCCGACCTCGGCGGGCAGTGGTGGCGGCAACGGCGTCGTCGACGTGGGGGTGGTGCTGGTGGGGACCGATGACGTCGTCGGTGACGACGTGGATGACGACGTGGACGGCGCCGACGATGTCGAAGTCGACGTCTGCGGGCCGTGGAAGTCCACCCACGATTCCTTGCGGACCACCGTCGTTCCGGAGCTGACGATCAGCGCGCTCGAGCTTGCCGTGTAGGTGATGCCGTCGTTGACCGCGCTGTAGGAGCCGTCGCCGGAACTGGAAGCGGACAACACCAGCTTGGCGCCGTCGCGCACCCGAACGCCGCGGTACTCGTATCCGCCGCTCGACGTCTTGCAGATCGCCACCCGGGAGCTGTCGGTGCTGCCGAACAGCACCGCGGCGCCTGAACAGCGCGCCGTCGAGTCGAGGTAGCCGTAGGTGTCGAAATCGGGGGCGGCGGCAGCGTGCGGCAGGGCGGTCATCAGCAGAGCGGCGCATGCCGCGGCCGCCGCAGCGCCTGCGGCGCGGATCGCAGAAGAAGACATCGACTTCCACGACACCACGCGCGTGCCGGACGGGCGACCGCCGATGCCGACTCGCCACGCGATCGTTAGTTCGCCGAGACCCGCACGGCTGCTTGTAGACAGATTTGTCATTGTGTACTGTGACCGGGCGCACAGCCGGTAGGGTCTGAGCGCGTATCACTGTCGGGGATCAGATGGAGTTCGGGATGCGAAATCAGGCAGGCGTTCGGCGTCGGGCACTGAAAGCACTGGCGACGATCGTTTCGGCGGTCGCGTTTTTCGTGATGTCGGCGCTGCCCGCCTGGGCCGCCGACTCGATCACCCTGACCTGGGTGCGGCACGGCGAGTCCTACGGCAACGTCGCCGGAGCCGGGATCGACACCAAGGTGCCCGGCCCGCACCTCACCGAGCTCGGCGAACAGCAGGCCGAAGCCATCGCCCAGCAGCTCAAAGACGGCGGCTACGACAGCATCTACGTCTCCGACATGATCCGCACCCACGAGACGGCGGCCCCGCTCGCGACGGAAACCGGACTCACCCCGATCCAGGAGGGTGGCTTCCGCGAGATCAGCGCCGGCATCTTCGAGGGATCACCGATCGACAGCGGGCTCGGCCGCATCGGCTACTTCCTGATCCCGGTGGCCTGGACCCTCGGACTGCGCAGCCTGCCCATCCCGCTCGGCGAGACTGGCAACGGCTTTGAGTCCCGGGTCAACGGTGCGATCGCCTCGGTGATCGCCAATGGTGACACCAAGCCGGTGATCTTCTCGCACGGCGCCACGATCATGGTCTGGACGATGATGAACGTCGACAATCCCGACGTCATGCTCATGCTCACCCATCCGCTGGGCAACACCGCTGTCGTCGTGGTGACCGGCAACCCGGATGACGGCTGGACGCTGCAGAGCTGGGATGGTGTTGCCGTCAGCCAGAATCCGTCGCTCGCAGGCAAGCTGTTCGTCAATACCCGCAGCCTGATCGTGGCGCCGCAGACCGCGGTCTACAACGTCGTCCAGGCCGTCAAGACCGGCGACATCCGCACGGTGGTGGCCGCCGCGCGTGACGGCATCGCCCTCGTCGCCAAGGCGGGCGTCGACTTCGTCAAGAACTCGGTCACCGATATCGCGCAGGCGATCCGCGGGGCATTGCCCGGCGCGGCGGCTCCGGTCGTCAGTCCCCTTGCCGCCAAGGTGAAGTCGCCCGCCGCCGCGGCGGCCAAGGCGGAACCGGGCAAGGTCAACGCCGGTTCCAGCCGTAAGGCCTCCGCGAAAGCCGATGCCTCCGGCCAGGGCGCGAGCAGTGGCAAGGCGGACGGGGGAGCCAAGAAGGGCACCGGCTCCAGCCGGCGCGCCGCGCACAAAGCGGCTGCCTGACAGACGGTTTGGCTCAGGGGCGATACTGCGACTCGAGCACCAGGTCGGGCACCAGTTTCTGGTACTCCATGTGAGTGCGGTGTTCCACCGTCGTCCAGCCCTTGCCCTCGTGGTCGTGCATGAAGGCGCGGTACTTCGGGGAGCCGGGGAAGCCGACGTTGTCGGCGACGACGACCGCCCCGCTGCGTAGCCAGCCCCGCTCGACGATGCTGAGCAAGTCGGCGAGGTAAGCGTTCTTGTCGTGGTCGATGAACAGGAAATCGACTGTGCCTGAGTCGAATCCGTGCTCGTCATGCAACGTGTCGAGCGTGCGGCCGCCATCGCCGACCGTTCCGACCACACAGGTGACGCGGTCCGCCACCCCCGCGTGCGCCCAGATCCGCCGGGCCACTGCGGCATTCGCCGATGCGAGTTCGACGGAGTACACCCGCGCCGACGGGGCGGCTCGCGCGATCCGCAGCGCGCCGTACCCGCAGTAGGTGCCCAGTTCCAGCGCCAGTCGGGGGTCGGCACGGCGCACCGCGGCATCGAGCAGTACGCCCTTCTCGTCGCCGATGTTGACCAGAAACGACTTGGCGTAGGCGTACTCGTCGATGGTGGCCAGCACGCTGTCGATGTCGCCGCGCCGAGCGTTGGCCTCGACGTAGTCGGCCGCTGCGGCCTCCCGGCCGTCGCCGATCTGGCCCGTCCTGTTGAAGTTCCGGATCCCGATGCCGGTGCGCAGCACCGACCATCGCAGCAGTGGCAAACGCTGGCGAAGATTCATGGACTCACGCTACGTTGTGCTCGCGGGTGCCAGTGACGGGCTTGCGAGAGGTGTGTGTGCGGGCAATATCGTCGTCGCCCGTCGCCAGGAAAGGCGGCGGCCGGACAGTCCTGGCCGTGAGCTACGGCGTCGTTTGTCATGCCCTGTTCGTCCTGGCCGTCGGCTCGATGGTCGTCGCGATGTACTTCGGGATGAGCCGCTCGCTCGGCAGGGTGCCGGCCCCGTGGAGCTGGGCTGCCAACGCCGCCCTTCTCCTTCAGTTCCCGGTCATCCACTCGTTGCTGCTCACCGGCCGCGGCCGGACAGTCCTCGCCAAGCTGGCGCCGCGCGGCACCGGCGCCACCCTGGCGCCGACCACCTATGTCATCGCGGGGTCGCTGCAGCTGATCGCGCTGTTCGCGCTGTGGACGCCGAGCGGAACGATCTGGTGGCAGGCGCAGGGATCGGCGCTGACCGTCGTCGTCGCGCTCTATGCGGTCGCCTGGGTCCTGCTGGGGAAGTCGATGTTCGACGCCGGCCTGTCACTGCAAACCGGCAGCCTGGGCTGGGTCGCCCTGCTGCGCGACCGCAAGCTGGTCTTCCCGAAGATGCCGACGACCGGTCTTTTCCGGCTCACCCGGCAGCCGATCTACGTCGCGTTCGCGCTGGCGGTCTGGACGGTGCCGACCTGGACTCCCGATCAGCTGATTCTGGCGCTGGTGTTCACCGCATATTGCCTGATAGGGCCGATTTTCAAGGAAGCCCGCTTCCGTCGCGTGTTCGGCGCCGAGTTCGACAACTATGCGCGGGGAGTGCCCTATTGGTTACCGTGGCCAGGTAGGTTGCGAGGCCGTTCGGGGAGGCGTTGTGAACCTCCTGCTGGTCGTATACGTATCAGCAGAAGGCAGGGCTGAACCTAAGGACGGACCATTGCTGCGAGCGATTGCCCGGCTAGCTATAGCAGCACCGCGTCACGTGGTCGCCGTAGCGATCCTCGTCATGGTGGCGCTCGGCGTCTTCGGCGTACCGGTCGCCAAGAGCCTCTCTCCCAGCGGCTTCGCCGACCCGAACTCACAGTCGTCGCGCGCCACACAGCTGCTCACCGACAAGTTCGATCAGGGTGATGTCCAGTTCCTGGTCGTCGTGACCGCGCGTGACGGCGTCGACAGTCCGGCGGCGCGGGCGGCCGCACTCGACGTCATCGATCAGCTGAAACGCTCCGGCCACGTCACCGGCATCTCGTCGGCCTGGACATCGCCACCGCAGGCTGCGGCTGCGCTCGTCAGCCGTGATCAGAAGTCGGGCCTGATCACCGCCGGTATCACCGGAAGTGAAGCCAACCAGCAGACCTACGCCAAGGACTTGTCCGCCCAGGTCAGCCGCGACCGCGACGGCATCGTGGTGCGCACCGGCGGGGTGGCGATGGTCAATCTGCAGGTGACCGAGCAATCGCAGCACGATCTGCTGCTGATGGAGTCCATCGCGATTCCGCTGAGCTTCCTGGTGCTGGTCTGGGTGTTCGGCGGGGTGTTCGCCGCCGCGCTGCCGGTGGCCGTGGGGTTGGTGGCGATCCTCGGCGCGCTGGCCGTGCTCCGGGTGACGACGTTCTTCACCGACGTCTCGATCTTCGCGCTGAACCTGACCACCGCCATGGGTCTTGCCCTCGCGATCGACTACACGCTTCTGATGATCAGCCGCTACCGCGACGAATTGGCGCAAGGGGCGGATCGCGACACCGCGCTGATGCGGACCATGGAGTCGGCGGGCCGCACCGTGTTGTTCTCCGGAACCACCGTCGCGCTGTCCATGGGCGCCATGGTGCTGTTCCCGATGCACTTCCTGAAGTCGTTCGCCTATGCCGGCGTAGCCACCGTGGCGCTCGCCGCGCTGGCCGCCATCGTGATCACACCCGCCGCGATCAGCCTGCTGGGTGACCGGCTCGACTCGCTCGACGTGCGCCGCCTGGTCCGGCGCTCACTGAGCCGAGCTGAGCCCGTACAGCGACCGGTCGAAGAGCAGTTCTGGTATCGCGCAACGAAATTCGTGATGAAGCGCGCGGTGCCGATCGGATTGGCCGGCGTCGTGGTGCTGGTGATCCTGGGTGCGCCCTTCCTGGGCGTGCGGCCGGGATTCCCCGACGATCGGGTGCTGCCCACCTCGGCGTCGGCTCATCAGGTGGGCGACCTGCTGCGCAGCGAGTTCACCAACAACTCCGAGACCGCGATCCCGGTGGTCATCCCGAATGCGTCCGGCTTGTCCGACCCGCAGATCGCCCGCTACGCGGCGGACCTGTCACGGGTCGCTGACGTGCCGTCGGTGTCGGCGCCGATGGGAGCGTTCGTCGGCGGGAACCTCGTCGGCCCGCCGACGGCGGCGGCCGGATCGGCGTCGGGCAGCGTGCTTCTCACCGTGGAGAGCACCGCGCCGCTGTTCTCGGATCGTTCGGAGGATCAGCTCGCCCGGCTGCACGACGTTCCGACGCCCGGGAACACGAAGGTCGAGTTCGCGGGCACCGCACAGACCAACCGGGACAGCGTGGATGCGATCACCTCGCGGCTGCCCGCCGTGCTCGGTCTGATCGCGGGGATCATGCTGGTGCTGCTGTTCCTGCTGACCGGCAGCGTGGTGCTACCGCTAAAGGCTCTGGTGCTCAATGTGCTGTCGCTGACGGCGGCGTTCGGCGCGATGGTGTGGATCTTCCAGGACGGTCATCTCGGCGCGCTGGGCACCACCTCGACCGGCACTCTGGTGGCAAACATCCCGGTGCTGCTGTTCTGTATCGCATTCGGCCTCTCGATGGACTACGAGGTGTTCCTGGTGTCCCGGATTCGGGAGTTCTGGCTGGCATCACCGCAGCGCGGCCCCGCCGACAACGACGAGAGCGTCGCTCTCGGGGTGGCCCACACCGGCCGCGTAATCACCGCCGCAGCGCTGATCATGGCAATCTCGTTCGCCGCGTTGACCGCGGCTCATGTGTCGTTCATGCGGATGTTCGGGCTGGGGCTGGCTCTGGCCGTACTGGCCGACGCCACCCTGGTTCGCCTGGTCTTGGTTCCGGCGTTTATGCATGTCATGGGGCGGTGGAACTGGTGGGCACCGAAGCCGCTGGCCTGGATGCACCAGCGGGTGGGAATTCGCGAAGGTGGCCCGGCGAGGCATACTGGGTGACGTGTCGAACAACGGTCCGCGGGCAAATATTGGTGAACCCGCACCGGACGATCATCGTGTCAATGACATGCGTCCGATCAGTGTCATCGCCGGTGTGCGCGGAGAGTTGCCGCCGCACCGGTACAGCCAAGCCGAGGTCACCGAAGCGTTCCTCACCATCGGTGGGTACGGCGAGTATGAAGAGATCCTTCGCAAGCTGCATCGCAGCGCAAAAGTCGATAACCGACACTTCGTCCTTCCGCTGGATCAATATCCCGCGCTGAAGGATTTCGGCGAGGCCAACGACCTGTTCATCGAGAATGCCGTCGAACTCGGCTCGGCCGCGGTCGCTGGCGCCCTCGAGGAGGCCGGCCTGCGGCCGGAGGACGTCGATCTGATCGTGTCGACGACCGTGACCGGAGTCGCGGCCCCATCCATCGAGGCCCGGATCGCCGGCCGGCTGGGGATGCGCCCCGATGTCCGCCGGGTGCCGATGTTCGGCCTGGGGTGCGTGGCCGGTGCGGCCGGCGTCGCCCGGCTGCACGACTATCTGCGCGGTGATCCCGACGGTGTCGCGGTGCTGGTATCCGTCGAGTTGTGCTCGATGACCTACACGGCGAACAAGCCGACGTTGCCCGGACTGGTCGGCAGCGCGTTGTTCGCCGACGGGGCCGCGGCCGTCGTCGCTGTCGGTGAACGCCGGGCGGAGAAGATCAACGCCAGCGGACCCGATGTGATCGATTCGCGCAGCCATTTGTATCCGGATTCGTTGCGCACCATGGGCTGGGACGTCGGACGAGACGGTCTGGAGCTCGTGCTGTCCGCCGATCTACCCGATGTGATCGAGCGTTACCTGCCTGATGACGTCGGGGAATTCCTTGGCGCACATGACCTCACGCTCGATGACATCGGCACCTGGGTCTGCCATCCCGGCGGCCCCAAGATCATCGAGGCGATCGTCAACAGCCTGAAGCTGCCCGACGAGGCGCTCGAGCTCACCTGGCGGTCGCTGGCCGACATCGGCAACATCTCGTCGTCGTCGGTGCTGCACGTGTTGCGCGACACCATCGCCAAGCGTCCGTCAGCAGGTCCGAGTGTGATGATGGCCATGGGTCCCGGGTTCTGCTCGGAACTGGTGCTTCTGCGCTGGCACTGATGACCTGGTATGTGCTGCTGGTCGCGGCGGTGGCGCTGGAGCGACTGGCCGAACTGGTCGTCGCGAAGCGCAATCTGGCCTGGAGCCGGGCCCAGGGCGGCGTCGAGTTCGGGGCGAGTCACTACCCGCTGATGGTGGTGCTGCACACCGGATTCCTCGCCGGGGCGCTGGTGGAGGTGATCGGTCTGCACCGACCGTTCGTGCCCGCGCTCGGCTGGCCGATGCTGGCGATAGTGGTTGGCGCACAAGGCCTGCGGTGGTGGTGCATCACCACACTCGGCAAGCAGTGGAACACCCGTGTCGTCGTCATTCCCGGTGCCGCACGCGTCGAGGGCGGCCCGTACCGGTTCTTCAGCCACCCCAACTATGTGGCCGTCGTCGCCGAGGGCATCGCGCTGCCATTGGTGCATACCGGGTGGATCACCGCACTGGTCTTCACCGTGCTCAACGCGGCCCTGTTGCGTACGCGCATCCGCACCGAGAACGCCGCGCTGGCAAGCCTGTCGTGATCGATCTCCTGGTGGCAGGCGGCGGCCCGGCCGGTCTGGTCACCGCATTGCATGCCGCCCGCGCCGGGCTCAGCGTGACCGTCGTCGAGCGCCGCCGCGCACCGATCGACAAGGCCTGCGGTGAGGGAATGATGCCCTACACCGTGGCGCAGCTCGACAAACTCGGAATAGCCCTGCCGGGCAAGCCGTTTCGGGGCATCACGTATTTCGATGCCGCGCGACGGGCGGATGCCCCGTTTCGCGCCGGTCCGGGTATGGGCGTTCGCCGAACCGCGCTGCACACCGCATTGACGGATGCGGTGCAGGCCGCAGGTGTCGACATGGTTGACGCCCACATCGGACCGGTCACTCAGGACGCGGACTCGGTGCAGTGCGGGGCTTTTCGTGCTCGCTACCTTGCTGCCGCCGACGGCCTGCATTCACCGATCCGGCGGTCGCTGGGCCTGGCCCGCCCCAGCGGCGGGTCGCGGCGGTGGGGGCTGCGGCGGCATGTGGGCGTCGCACCGTGGAGCGACCGGGTCGAGGTGTACTGGGGTGACGGTGCCGAGGCCTATGTCACCCCGGTAGCCGACGACTGTGTGGGCATCGCGATCCTGACGGCGCGGCAGGGTTCGTTCGAGAGCAGGCTGGCCGAATTCGGTGCCCTGCGCGAGCGGGTGAACGGATGTCCGCATGGGCCCGAGCGAGCGGCAGGTCCGCTGCGGCAGCGGGTGGCCGGGCGCCGAGCCGGCCGCGTCCTGCTGGTGGGCGATGCCGCAGGCTACGTCGACGCCTTGACCGGTGAAGGGCTCGGCATCGCCTTCGGCGGCGCCGAGCTGTTGGTGAATTGTGTTCTGGCGGAACGGCCGGGCGACTACGACCGGCAGTGGCGGCGGATGTCGCGGCGCTACCGGCTCCTGACGGCGGGGCTGCTGCAGGCCGTCGAGTTCGGTCCCACCCGCTCGGCGGTGGTGCCGGCAGCGGCCGCGCTGCCGAGTGCGTTCGGCAAGATTGTGAACCTGCTGGCCTACTGACGGCGTAGGCTGCGCCGCTATGAGCAACGGCCCGCATGGTGTCGTACACATCCCGGAGATACCAGACTGGAATCGCCTGCTGGAGGGCCGCGTTGCGGTCGTGACGGGTGGCGGCGACGGTATCGGCGGGGCGATTTCGGCGCTGTTCGCCGCGCACGGTGCCGTCGTCGAGGTCGCCGAGATCGACCCGGTCCGCGCCGACAACATCAGCCGCGAGGTGACGGCGGCCGGCGGGGTGATCCGCAGTCACGTCGTGGACGTGACCGTCGACGACGATGTCGCCCGCCTTGCGGATGCGGTGCTGGGGACTCACGGCCGGGTGGACGTCGTGGTCAACAACGTCGGTGACTACCGACCGCTGGTGGGCTTCGAGGAGTCGACACCGCAGACCTGGCAACGGATGTACGACGTCAACCTGCGCCATGTCTTCGCGGTCACCCGTGCGTTCGTCGGGGCGATGATCGACGCGGGTAGCGGCAACATCGTCAACGTCCACTCGGTGGAAGGCATGCGCGGCTTTCCGCGTGATCCGGTCTATGGCGCGATGAAAGCCGCTGTCGCACATTTCACGACGTGCCTGGCGGTCGATCTGGGCCGCCACGGAATCCGCGTCAACGGCATCGGGACCGATCTCACCCAGACGCCGCAGGTGGACTATCTCACCGGGTATGAGGACGTCGAGCACCTGTGGGAGTCGTGGGCGCCGGTCGGTCGGGTCGGGTGGCCGGAGGATCAGGCGCGGGTGGCGCTGTTCCTGGCCTCAGAGCTGTCCGGCTTCGTCACCGGACACAACATCCCGGTCGACGGTGGGACGAAAGCCGGTGGTGGGTGGCTGTTTTCGCCGCGCGCCGGCCGTTTCGTGAACCGGTCCAAGCACCTGTAGGTCTCAGCGCGCGGAGTGCCCCGTGGAGCTGTGTCCGGTGGTCCCGGCGGATGCCGTCCGATCGGCGCGCTGCTGAGCGGGCTTGCTGCGGCGTTGTGCGCTCGGTCTGGACGCGGCCGTGGGGCTGAGCGTGGCGCCGGCCGTGGCCGATTGCCGCTTGCTTGTCGCGACCGCCCTGCGCGGGTTCGGTGCGACGGCATCCTGCGCTGCCGGGGCAGAAGGCCTGGCTGCGGCGATACGTCCGGCGGCCGGGATGCCCAGCGCCCCGGCGATGGTCTTCACCACTGCGTTGACCACGCTACTCACCAGCTGCACAACGAATTTCGGCACCACTAGAGCCTGATTGATCAGCTGACGGATGAACACCTGCACGCCCTGCAGGAACGGATTGGCCGGCATGTACGGCGTCACGTCGAAGGGTTGGGCTGTGCCGTCCGCCAGATCGGCGATCAACGCGGCCACGGTCTCGGCCGCCAGCTTGGGTGTCCAGTTGGTCGTGAAGATGCCGAAGTTGGCCTCATCGTCGAAGGCGCCGGTCGCGGTGTCGCGCGTGGTGTAGATGAACATCGGGCCGGCGCCGGTCACCTGCTGCCATGCGACCACGAAATCGTGGATGTAGGCGGCTTGCTGGGCCTGCGACACCACGCTGGTCGGCAGACCGTATTCGGTGGCCCACAGTTTGAGGTCGGCGTCGCCGTTGGCCGCCATCAATGCGCGGATGGCCGCGACCTGTTCGATGGGTTCGCCGGCCATCATGCCCTTGGAGAACGGCGTCACATAGTGGTATGGGTGAAAGGACAGCGCGTCGAAAAAGCCATGTGCCCCATCGGCATACATCTGCGTGACGAACTTCACCGCGCTGGTCGACACACCCGGAATGTTGCCCACCGCCCCCAGCACACCGCCGATGACGGTGGCGTTCGGGTCGGCGGCCTTGATCGCGGGGTAGGCGGCCTTGAGCAGGTCGGTGTAGGCCTTCGCGCTCACCGGCGACCAGAAGGTCACACCGTTCGGCTCGTTCCAGACTTCGTACGCCGAGATCTTGCCTTGGTAGCGGGTCGCGACGGCCGAGGCGAACGCGGCGTAGGTGGCGGGGTTGGGGTGCCCGTTGAGCGGGAAGCCCGCCCAGGCCGGGGTTGCACTGATGACACCGAGCACGCCCATATCGCGTTCGGCGACGGCGTTGACCACCATGTCCAGCCTCGACCAGTCATAGTTCTGAGAGCTGGTGGGCTGCACGAAGATCCACGGCACCGCAATCCTGACGTCTTTGACGCCGAGGGATTGGAGTTCGTCGAGGGTCTTGTTCAGATCCGCCTCGGACAGGGTGTACAGATTGGAATCGGCGATGCCCAGCGTGGTCGGCGACTCGTCGATCGCGGCCGTCAGCACCACCGGCAGATGGATCGGTCCGTGCGACACCGACTGCCCCGCCGCGGTGGGAGCCGGGGTGAGCGTGGCCGCGATGAGCGCCGCCGCCGTCACCGTCGTCATGGCTTGCTTGATTGCCGTGAAGCGGCAGGATTGAGCAGGCATACGCAGCACCCCCGACGTTTGCGCCCTGTGTCAGCAAACACTAGCGCGGGCCCGCGCCGTCGGGGCGGTAGTTGAGCAACCCGACACGGTCGGTGTGCCGAATCGGTCCGCCGGGTTGCGGCCCATCGGTAGCCTCGAAGTCGATGGCTAGGGAGGTCGCATGACGACTGAGGGCGGCGAAAGCGGCCTGGCGTCGGCACTGGGGGCGGCACCGGAGTTGATCACCGTGCGCGCCGAGGGATTGGCGCAGATGGAGGTGTTCGCGGGGTGCCGGCCTGAGCTGCTGCGCCCGCTGGCCGAACGGCTACGACCATTGCAGGCGCCGCCGGGCCGGGTTCTCATGCGCCAGGGCGAGCAGGCGGTGTCGTTCCTGCTCATCGATACCGGCCGGGCCGAGGTGCGGCACATCGGCGACGACGGTGAAATCGTCCTGGATTCGGTCTCCGCCGGTGTGATCGTCGGTGAGATCGCTCTTCTCCGTGACAAGCCCCGCACCGCGACCGTCACCACCACCGAGTCGCTCACCGGCTACATCGGTGACCATGCGGCGTTCGAGACCATGGCCGAGCTGCCGGGAATCAGCGAGCGCCTGGTTCGCACCGCCCGGCAGCGACTGGCGGCTTTCGTCACTCCGATCCCGGTGACACTGAAGGACGGCACCGAGCTGTGGCTGCGTCCGGTGCTGCCCGGTGACAGCGCCCGGACGTCGAACGGTCCTGTCGAGTTCTCCTCCGAGACGCTCTATCGCCGGTTCATGTCGATGCGGGCGCCGAGCATGGCGCTGATGAACTACCTGTTCCAGGTCGACTACGTCGATCACTTCGTCTGGGTCCTCGTCGACGGTGCGGACGGCCCGGTGGTGGCCGATGTGCGGTTCGTCCGGGATGAAGCCGATCCGTCGGTCGCCGAGATCGCGTTCATCGTCGGCGATGCGTATCAGGGGCGTGGCATCGGCAACTTCCTGATGGACGCGTTGATCATCGCGGCGCGGGTCGGGGGAGTGAAGCGATTCTCGGCGCGGGTGCTCGGCGACAACCTGCCGATGCGGACGATCCTGGACCGTTTCGGCGCGCATTGGGAGCGCGAGGAGCCGGGAGTGGTGACCACCGAGTTCGACGTCCCGAAAGACAATGCGGTACAGATTGATCCGGAGCTCGCCGCGGAGATTCGCAGCATGGCGCGCCAGGTCCTGCGGGCGATCGGGTGACATGGCCAAGCCTGCGCTGAACAAAGACACCCGGTTGTGCATTTCGCTGGCTGCGCGGCCCAGCAACATCGGCACCCGGTTCCACAACTATCTGTACGAGCAGCTCGGCCTGGATTTCATCTACAAGGCTTTCACCACAACCGATATCGCGGCCGCCATCGGTGGCGTGCGGGCGCTGGGGATTCGCGGCTGTTCGGTGTCGATGCCGTTCAAACAGGATGTACTGGAGCTGGTCGATCATGTGGAGGACTCCGCGCGGGCGATCAACGCGGTGAACACGATCGTCAACGACGACGGTGTGCTGACCGCGGCCAACACCGATTACACCGCCGTGCAGCGGTTGATCGCCGAGCACGGCCTCGACCCCGACTCGGCGGTGCTGATCCGTGGCAGTGGCGGGATGGCGAGCGCGGTGGCAACGGCGTTCCGGGACAGCGGGTTCGGCGTCGGTACCATCGTGGCCAGGAACTCCGACAGCGGCCCGGAGTTGGCGCAACGGCTGGGCTACGACTGGCGCAGCGACGTCGGCGACCTCCGCGCGCCGGTTATCGTCAACGTGACGCCGATCGGAATGGCCGACGGCCCTGAGGAACACGAGCCCGCCTACGCCGACGACGTGATCGCCGCTGCGCGTACAGTTTTCGACGTCGTCGCTGTGCCGTCGGAGACTCCATTGATCGCCGCGGCGCGGGCGGCTGGTAAGCAGGTCATCACCGGTGCCGAGGTGATCGCGCTGCAGGCGGCCGAACAGTTCGAGCGCTACACCGGAGTCCGGCCCACCCCGCAGCAGGTCGCCGAGGCGTCGGCATTCTCCCGGGCCTAGCCGCCTTCGTCGCTTTTCGGCAGGAAGCGTTCCGGGTGGTGGTAGTCGTTGGTGCCGTCGCGCATGGGCACGTCGGGTGGTGGGGTCCAGTGAGTCTGGCCGTTGGGGAGTTGGTGGGTGGTCCAGCCGTCGTTTTCGACGAGCAGGTTGTCGCATTTGCAGGCCAGGGTGAGGTCGTCGATGTCGGTGCTGCCGCCGTGTTTCCAATCCTTGGTGGCGTGGTGGACTTGGCTGTTGTAGCCGTTGACGGTGCAGCCGGGTGCGGTGCAGCCACGGTACTTGCCTAGCAGCATGATTCGCTGATCGGCGGAGGCCAGTCGCTTGCTGCGGCCCAGCCAGAGTGATTGGCCGGTGACGCCGTCGAACACGGCCAGATAATGGTTGGCCGGGGTGGCCATCCGGATCAGGTCGGTGATCGGGAGCAGGGTGCCGCCCGCGGTGACGGCGTGCCCGGCGCCGGCCTGCAATTCCTGCAGGGTTGTCGACACGATCACGGTGACCGGAAGGCCGTTGTGCTGGCCGAGTTTCGGATCCCCAAGGCGGCCGCGCACCAACTCCGCCAACGCGTCGTGCTGGCGTTGGGCGTGGCTGCGCAGGTCGTCGGGTTCAGGTGCGGCGAATTTCGCCAGCCACGCATCGAGCATCGACCGCAGCTCGGGGTCGGCCACCAGCTTCGCGACGCTCATGCCGTCGGGGCGTTGACCGCCGCACCACACGAAGCCGCGCTTACGGGCCCGGTCTTCCTCGGAGAACGTGCCGTCGGGGTTGAGGTGGACGGCCAATCGGTCGGCGATCTTCTCCAGCTGATCGGGTCGCATGGTCTGGGCGTGCTCGGCCAGGGTGCGTTCAGCCTTCTCGATCTCCACCGGCCCGACATGGTCGGGCAGATCGCGGAAGAACTTCTGAATCACCCGCACATGCTCACCGTCGAGAAGGCCTGCTTCCCAGGCTTTGGCGGTTTCAGGCAGCAGCGGTGCCAAGGCTTCACCGGTCAACGTGATCCGGGGTGTCAACTGCTCGGCGTCACGGACCCGGCGTTTGGCGGCGGAACGGCTGATCCGTAGTACGTCGGCCACCACGATCGGGGTGGGTGGGCAGCCCTCGTAGCGCTCGAGATGGGTGAGCTGCTCGTGGGATATCGCGACCTGGCGGCGTAGCGCGGTCTCGAGCCGTTCGAGAGCGGTAAAACGTTGCGGGGCGGGCAGTTCTTCGATATCGGCGGCACCCAGGAGTTCGACCGCCGCGGCGAGCGCATCCAACGCCTCGTCGATCGAACTCATGTTCGAAACGTTACGCTCGCCCACCGACAGAAACCGACGCCGAAACCGATCTGTGGACGAACGCGGAACTGGGGACAACCCCGATTACTTCAGCTGGCTCGCCGCATACTCGTCGGGCCGATTCTTCTTCATCCACAATCGAATTGGCGCGAACAGCACCCACAGCACCGCGTAGCCCGCGTAATAGAACGCCACTGCCGCAAGCATCCCGACAATCCACGCGGGATACACGAGGATCAGACAGAACTGGACAAACTGCTTGATCACCACCGGCTGACCGTCGGCCATCGACCACACGGCGCGCGGACTCATCGAGGCGACCATGCGCCGGCCCGTGGACACCGTGGGTTCGTCGGCTTCCTGCGGTTCCTCAGATGTCATTCGACTACCTCCCAACCAAGAAAGCGGCTGCCGGCGCGGGACGCACGCACCGACAGCCGCCTCACGACACCGATCAGGGAGTGATCGTCGTCTTCTCGTCGATGATGTTGGTGGCGTCCATCAGCGGACCCTCCTGGCCGTCCAGCGCGTCGGCGTTCATCTGCAGGACGTACAGACCGTCCTGGCCGGGAATCACGACCGTCTTCTGAGCGATGATCCGCTTCTTGCCCTCTTTGGTGTAGTTGCCGCCGAGCTGAACGGCGTCGAAACCGCTCAGCGTGCTCTTGTTGGCGCCATCGCCGAGCGGCGTCCACCCCGGCAGGTTCTGCAACTCACCCGGCGCGAACTCGAGAACCTTCTTGGGGTCGACGTTGCCGGTCAACTTCGACACGATCGCGATGATGCTCGGCGGGTCATTCTTGTCCTGCGGGGTGTCGAAGACGATCGCCCCGTAGGCCCAGTCCGGGGTCTGCTGGCCGGCGTCCGACCACCCCGGCGGCGTCGCCAGATCGATGTTGGGGGAACCGGGATCGCCACGCTTGACCGGCGTTTCGGTGATCTGGTTTTCCTTCAGGTAATCCTGAATGGTCTTGTTCGTGCCTGCGGCCGGCGCCGGACTTGCCGACGTCTCAGTGGATTTCGAGGTGGACGTCTCGGTGGACGTCGACGTCGATGTGGAGGTGGACGTCTTGCTGTCGTTCTTGCTGTCAGAACCGCACCCGACGAGCGCGAAACTCAAGGAAACGGCGGCCAGGCCCGCCGTAGCTACCGCCGTCATCTTGTTCATCGAACGAGTTCTCCTTTTGTTGTGGCGCGCTGTCCCCAGCGACCAACCAAATTCGATTGAGCAGCTTAGTGCCCTTCACAGCGAAACCACATGAATCTCTGTGAAACCGCTTTTGCCACGGCACTCTCGAAACAGGCGCACCATGGGCTGAGGCCGCGAAATTGCAATGGCGCAACGTGGTCGCGGTGGTGGGTCGGGTGAAGCCATCATGGGCGTTGCGCCTGGCGTGTGGGGGGCGCCGTGGGCACCGTTCTGCGCTTGCTGTGCCTGGCCGTGTCGGGGATCGTCGCGGCGGCGATGCTGACCGTCACTGTGCAGCTTGCGGCCACCACCGCGCTGATAATGGGCGGCACGGGACACCCTCTGGTGGGCGAGTCCCCGGGTTTCGTCGAGCAGTTCACGCAAGGCGCGCTCGATCTCTTCATCGCGCCCACCGGGGCGGTACGGGCCGATTCATCGGATCCCGGGACCTACCACCGGGTCGCCGTCGGCACCCCCGAACAGTTCTGGCCGGTGGCCGGCGCGGACCGTTTCGACGCCTCTGTGGCGGCGGGTGCTGACAATCTGGGCAATTGCCTACAGGGTCGGACATCCTGTGAGGCAAGGTATCTCAGCGCTGACGGCCCTGCTTCGGACTACGTGGTCTTCGGGTATTCGCAGAGCGCCAGAATCGCGTCGATCGTGAAGCGTGACCTCATCGCGCAGTACCGCGACTCCATCGGCGCGACGCCGACCGTCTCGTTCGTGGTCGTCAGCAATCCGAACCGGCCGAACGGAGGCTTTCTCGAACGCTTCGCGGACCTCTACATCCCCATCCTCGGAGTCACGTTCGACGGTGCGACCCCCACGGACAGCTGCGATGCCGGCGGCACCAACTGCCGATTCCTGACCGCCGACATCGCGCAGCAGTACGACGGCTGGGCCGACTTTCCGCGGCGTCCGCTGAACCTGCTGGCCGACCTCAACGCGCTGGCCGGCATCGCCTACCTGCATGAGCACTACACCGTTTCCGTAGCCGGCGCCCTGAATCAGGGCACCACCGGCGACACCACGTACTACCTGCTGCCAACCCGGCGCCTGCCGCTGCTCATGCCGCTCGCCCAGCTGGGCGTACCGGGACCGATCCTCGACGTCCTCGACGCACCGCTTCGAGTGATCGTCGAATGGGCCTACGACCGCACCATCAGCCCGGGCGCGCCGACCCCGGCGACGCTGACGAATCCGAAAGACCCGGCGACCATGGTCCGGGACCTCCTCGCCGCGATCCCCGTCGGACTGGACGACGGTCTGCAAGAGGCGGGGTTGGGGCGCCCACTCGGAACGACGCCTGCAGGCCCCTTCGGAGTCGGCGGCGCAACGCTTCCCACCGCAACGCTTCCCGCCGCAGCGCCCTCGAACAGTCCGGCACCCGCCACTCGGCGCGCCACCGTGCGGACACCCGGCGCCGCGGGCCTCAAACCCCGCACGCCGCCGGCCCGATCCGCGCGACCACAGCCCGGAAACGCCACACCGGCGCACACCGGCGTCGGCCGCCACCGGGGCCGGTTCTGACCACTGTGTGACGGTCGGTCAGGGCGTGCGTTTGCAGATCTTGCGCATGGGTAAGTTGGCGCCATGGGAAAGTCCATCGTCGCAACCTCATTGGCCACCGCCGCGGCCGCCGTGACCGGGAGCATCGCCAGCCGTAGCGGTGTCGAGACCTGGTATCCCCACATTCGTAAACCCCGGTACGTTCCGCCGAACGCCGTGTTCCCGGTGGCGTGGACGACCCTGTACGCCGACATCGCCGTGACGTCGGCGGCGACGATCGACAAACTGAGGGCCAACGGCGAGGAAGCCAAGGCCCGCAGCTACATCGGCGCGCTCGGCGTCAACCTCGTGCTCAACGCCGGCTGGAGCTGGCTGTTCTTCAAGTCCCACAAGCTAGGACCGTCAGCGGTGGCGGCCGGCGCGCTTGCCGTCAGCAGCGCCGACCTGGCCCGCCGGTCCGCCGCCGCGGACCCGAAGTTCGCCGCGGCGCTGGCGCCCTACCCGTTGTGGTGTTCGTTCGCGACGCTGATGTCGACCGACATCTGGCGCCTCAACCGCTAGAACGCCATCTCACGCGGCGCGAATCGATCGGTGATGTCGCCGATCAGCGATTCGTCGTAAGGGTCGACGGCGACCGGCGTGTCGTCCAGCTTCAACCGGTCCATGTCGACCCACACGACGTTGGGGCTGGTGGTCAACTCGAAGAAGTACATCCGGTTGGTCAGGTCGGTCACCGTTCGGTACTCGGTGTTGTAGACGCCGAAATCGCCGTAGGGCGCGCCGAACGGAACCGACACATTGCGCATGATCGCCATCACGCTCGCGATCGCCTCGCGCTGTGAACTCGGGGTGGGCAGCAATGCGCTGTAGTAGGCGGCGCGCTGGAACCGGTCGACCGGGTTGACGTTCCCAGGCAACGGCATCTCCCGGCTCGGATGGGAAAAGTCTTGTAGGGAAAGCAGATTCAGCTGCTCGTCGTAGGTGGGATCGTTGGTCATCAACGTGAACTCGCGGCCGTGGTGGACCACCGCCTGGCCCTGGGCGAATTCGATGATCGCCGAGTCGCCACCGGCGTCCTCCAGAGCGAGGTGCAGATTGGCGTCGCGTCCGTGCGCTGACACCTTCACCAGCTGGATCTCATTCATCAGCCGCAGCGCCTCGGCCACCGTGTCCGCCTGATCCAGCAGATACTGCAACCACAATCCGGCCTGCACCCCGGGTTTCGCCGGGTCGCGCGGGCCGAAGTCCGTCTCGTTCAGGTACAGCCCGTGGCCCGCCAGGCCCGCCTCGTTCAGGCCGTCCACGGTGCCCAGTCCGTAGACGGTCGTCACCAGGCTGGCGTAGCGGCTGGTCCAGCGCAGCGGATTCGGGTCGGCGACGATTCCGGTCGGCCGGCTGCCGTCGCGGTCCCGCCCGCGGGGAAACCCGACGATCAACGGCTGCGTCGACTCCGGCCAGTCCATCGAGCGACCGGTGAGGACAGCGAGGTCATTGGTGTTCCACAGCACCCGAGTACACATGGCTGACAGGTTAGCCCGCGAGGCACGCGCATCAGCCGAACGATAAGTGGTATCAAAGCCCCGTGCGGCGGCTGATCGTCTGCCTGACGACGACACTGTGCCTGGTAACGGGCCCCGGTCTGGCGGCGTGCGCGAAGCCCACTCCGTCGCCGCCGTCGTCGTCGTCCGCATCGACGTCGGCACCCGGCGCCGGCGTGATCAACCCGGCCAACATCAAACGTGTCCGGTCGTCGCTGCCGGCAGGCTACGAGATCGCCGATGTGGCCGGGCCGGTGAGTGCGGCTGGCTTGTGGGGCTTCGGATCCGGGTGGACGGCGGCCCCGCCGCAGTGCGCGGCGCTGGCGGACCCGGCGCCCGCCGATCCCGGTGCCCGCGGCTACTCGGCGTCCGGGGCGGGCGGAACCGTCTACGTCGTCGTCGCGGTGCCCGCCCAGGCGGCGCCGGACGACGCGATGGTCGATGACTGCGCCCGGTGGACGATGACATTCGCGCACACGACCGGTGATGTGGCCCTGGCGCCCGCGTCCGAAGCGCCCAGCATCGACGGTGTCCGGACCGTCGCGATGACGGTCACCACCCGCACCGTCGTCGAGTCCGGCACCGAGGTCGACGGCCAGGCCGTGACCGCGCAGGCCTACGCCGACGGCCACGTCGTCTACGTCACCCTGGTCACCGATCCCGGATCACCGCATCCGGCACTGGATTCCCGTTCGGTCGGCGATCTCCTGGTCGCGACGGTCGCTGCCCTGCGCGGCTGAGGGAGGTACATTGGCCACGATGTTGAAACCCGGCGCGGTCGTCGCAGTGCTGTGCGCCGGACTGGCGGTGGCATGTTCATCGGGCGGACCGGCCGAACCGAAGGCCGATATCGCCAAGGTGACCACGCTGAAATCGAGCTTCGGCCCGGACTTCACGGTCTCCGAGGTCGCCAAGACCGGAATCGACCCGCAGGTGCTGGCCGGCCAGAAATTGCCCGACGGCCTGACCTTCGATCCGCCGTCCTGTGCGAAGTACGCCACCGGACAACTCGTGCCGCAGGGCACCCAGGGCAACATGGCCGCTGTTTCGGCCGAGGGCCAGGGCAACCGCTTCATCGTGATCGCCGTCGAAACCGACTCGGCGGTTCCGGTGACCGAACCCGGGCCGGACTGCCGCAAGGTCAACTTCAGCGGCAGTGCGATGCGCGGATTGGTGGAGTCGGTCGAGGCGCCCACGATCGACGGAACCAAGACACTGGGCGTCCACCGGGTGCTGCAGGCCGTGGTCAACAACCAGGCGCGGACCGGCGAGACGTACAACTACTCCGCCCATTTCGGTGTCTATCAGGTGATCGTGAGCGCCAACCCGCTGGTTCTGCCCGACAAGCCGGTCGTGCCGGTGAACACCGGGCGGGCCCGCGATCTGCTGGTCGCCGGCGTCAACGCGATCCGCGGCTGAGCTCAGCGCACGTCGCGCGGGCGGAACTGGATGCTGATCCGTGGCCCTTTCGGCAGCGCGGTTTTGGGAACGGCGTGCTCCCAGGTGCGTTGGCACGAACCACCCATCACCAGAAGGTCGCCGTGGTGTTGGGGCAGCCGCAATGACTGTCCGCCGCCGCGGGGCCGCAGCGCGAACACCCGGGTGGCGCCGAGGCTGACGATCGCCACCATGGTGTCCTCGGTGCTGCTGCGGCCGATGGTGTCGCCGTGCCACGCCACGCTGTCGGCGCCGTCGCGGTACAGGCACAGCCCGGCACTGGTGAACGGCTCACCCAGTTCGCCGGCGTAGACGTCGTTGAGGCGGCGGCGCAGCTTCGTGATGGCGGGGTTCGGTGGTGGTTCGGTCAGCAGATCGTGGAAGCTGACCAGCCGCGGAACGTCGAGGACCCGGTCATACATCTGCCGCCGTTCGGCGCGCCAGGCGACGTCGCCGAGCAGGGCGTCGAACAACGCATCGGCGTCGTCGACCCAGGCCGAGCGCATGTCGATCCACGCGCCGGCACCGAGCTCGCGGCGCTCACTGTGCTCGAACAGCGCGCCCTGAACCGGGACAGACACAAGCACGAGGATATCGCACATCTGTTCGATGTCGAAGCTTCGAAACTAGAGCTTCGCCGCCCCGGGGCCGTGGCCGGCGAGGATGTCTTCGGGGTTGGACAGCGCGCAGCTGCGCAGGCTCAGGCAACCGCAGCCGATGCAGTCGGCGAGGTTGTCACGCAACCGCTGCAGGTGGTCGATCCGCTCATCGAGATCGTCGCGCCAGCCCGCCGACAGTCGCGCCCAGTCCCGGCTGGTGGGAACCCGGTCGGTCGGCAATGTGGCCAGTGCTTCGCGGACCCTGGCCAGGGGGATGCCGAGGCGCTGGGACATCCGGATGAAGGCCACCCGCCGCAGCGTGTCGCGGGGGTAACGCCGCTGGTTGCCCGACGTTCGGCGGCTGCTGATCAGGCCCTCGCGCTCGTAGAAATGCAGTGCCGAGATCGCCACTCCGGCTCGCGCCGCGAGCTCGCCGGGCCCCAGTTCGTGCTCGGTCACACGTCGACGATAGATGAGCTGGCCGAGGTGTTGTTACGGTGCTATTTGTGACTGCCGCCGCACTTGGCTCCAACTCCGAGGTCGGGACTCTGCGGGTCGTCATCCTGCATCGCCCCGGTGCCGAACTGCAGCGGCTGACCCCACGCAACAACGACAAACTGCTGTTCGACGGTCTGCCGTGGGTGGCGCGGGCCCAGCAGGAGCACGATGCGTTCGCCGATCTGCTGCGGTCGCGGGGCGTGGAAGTGCTGTTGCTGTCCGAACTGCTCACCGAGGCGCTCAACAGTGGCGCGGCCAGGATGCAGGGCATCTCCGCGGCCGTCGATGCGCGCCGCTTGGGATTGCCTCTGGCGCAGGAACTTTCGGCCTACCTGCGCAGCCTCGAGCCGACGGCGCTGGCGCACGTGCTGATGGCGGGCATGACCTTCACCGAATTGCCTTCCGGCGCAACGTCGGACATGTCGCTGGTCCGGCTGATGCATCACGGCGGCGACTTCGTGATCGAGCCGCTGCCGAACCTGTTGTTCACCCGCGACTCGTCGTTCTGGATCGGCCCTCGGGTGGCGATCACCTCGTTGGCACTGCCCGCGCGGATGCGCGAAACCTCACTCACCGACCTCATCTACGCCCATCACCCGCGCTTCCTCGGTGTGCGCCGCGCCTACGAATCGCACACGGCGCCGGTGGAAGGCGGTGATGTGCTGCTGCTCTCGCCCGGCGTGGTGGCCGTCGGCGTCGGGGAGCGCACCACCCCGGCGGGTGCGGAAGCATTGGCGCGCAGCCTGTTCGACGACGGATTGGCCCATACGGTGCTGGCCGTCCCGATCGCCCAGGAGCGGGCCCAGATGCACCTGGACACCGTCTGCACGATGGTGGACGTCGACGCGGTGGTGATGTACCCGGCGATCAGTGACTCACTGTCGGCGTTCACCATCAAACGCACACCCGACGGCGTGAAGATCTTCGACGAGGCGCCGTTCGTGAAGGCGGCCGCCGACGCGATGGGAACTGCACTGCGGGTGATCGACACCGGGCTGGACCCGGTGACCGCCGAACGCGAGCAGTGGGACGACGGCAACAACACCCTCGCGGTGGCCCCCGGCGTCGTCGTCGCCTACGAACGCAACACCGAAACCAATGCCCGACTGCAGGATTCGGGCATCGAAGTGCTGCCGATCGCCGCCTCGGAGCTCGGCACCGGCCGCGGCGGTCCGCGGTGCATGTCATGTCCGGTGGCCCGGGACCCGCTGTGACCGATCTGCTGATCGACGGGAAGCTGGTCCCCGGCGGGGCAGGCGCGTTCGGCACCGTCAATCCGGCCACCGAGGAGCAGATCGGGCTGGCGGCCGACGCCGACAACGCGGACATGGACCGTGCGATCGCCGCTGCGCGCGCCGCGTTCGACCACACCGACTGGACCCGCGACGTGGCGCTGCGGGTGCATTGCCTGCGCCAGTTGCGTGCGGCACTGATCGCCGAGATCGAGGAACTGCGCTCGGTCACGGTCGCCGAGGTGGGCGCGCCGGTGACGTTCACGCACGGCTCACACCTCGAAGGCCCGGTCAACGATCTGGCATTCCCCGCCGACACCGCCGAAAGCTATTCGTGGAAAACCGATCTCGGAGCCGCATCCCCGATGGGTATCGCGACGCAGCGCTGGCTGGTCCGTGAGCCGTACGGGGTCGTCGGCGCGATCACGCCGTTCAACTTCCCGCATCAGATCAACCTCGCCAAGCTGGGGCCGGCGTTGGCGGCAGGCAACACCGTGGTCCTCAAGCCCGCCCCCGAGACCCCGTGGTGCGCCGCCCACATCGGCCGGATCATCGCCGAACACACCGACTTCCCGCCGGGTGTGGTCAACATCGTGACAGCAGGCGATCCCGGACTGGGGGCGCAGCTGTGCCAGGACGCCCGGGTGGACGTGGTGTCGTTCACCGGGTCGACGGCCACCGGTGCCGCGGTGATGGCCGCCGCGGCCGAGAACATCACCAAGGTCTTCCTCGAACTCGGCGGCAAGTCGGCGTTCGTCGTGCTCGACGACGCCGACCTGGGCCGGGCATGTGGCGCGGCGGCCCTCGCCGTGTCCCGACACGCCGGCCAGGGCTGCGCGTTCACCACCCGGTTGCTGGTGCCGCGCAACCGATACGACGAGGCCGTGGCTGCCACCGCCGCGGCGATGGCCGGTATCGTGGTCGGCGACCCTACCGATCCCGCGACGGTGTGCGGCCCGCTGATCTCGGCGCGCCAGCGTGACCGTGTCCAGCGCTATCTGGATCTGGCATTGGACGAGGGCGGGTCCTTTGCGTGCGGCGGAGGCCGTCCCGGCGGGCTGGACCGCGGATACTTCATCGCGCCCACGGTGATTCGCGGCCTCGACAATTCGGCCCGGGTGGCTCGCGAGGAGATCTTCGGCCCGGTGCTGGTGGTGCTGGCCCATGACGGTGACGACGACGCGGTCGCCATCGCCAACGACTCGCCCTACGGTTTGAGCGCGGCGGTGTGGAGTTCCGATCCGGAGCGGGCGGCCTCGGTGGCGGCACGGCTGCGGACCGGAACGGTCAGTGTCAATGGGGGAGTGTGGTATTCGGCAGACATGCCGTTCGGTGGCTACAAGCAGTCGGGCAACGGCCGCGAGATGGGGGTGGCCGGCTTCTCCGAGTACCTCGAGACCAAGGTGATCGCCACCGCGCTGGGTACGGCGTGACCGGACTGCCGTTCGATCCCGACGCGCTGCGCGCCCGTTATGCCCGGGAGCGCGAGATCCGCTTGCGCCCGGACGGTATCGGTCAGTATGTCGAGGTGGCCGGTGACTTCGCCGGCTTCGCATCCGACCCGTGGTCTGGTCCGCCCGAACCCCGCGAGCCGGTCACCGACGAGGTCGACGTCGCGATCATCGGCGCCGGGTTCGGCGGTCTGCTGACCGGTGCCCGGTTGCGGGAACTCGGTGTCGCCGACATCAGGCTCATCGACAAGGCGGCCGACGTCGGCGGCACCTGGTACTGGAACCGATACCCCGGTATCGCCTGCGATGTCGAGTCCTATGTCTACATGCCGCTGTTGGAGGAAGTCGGCTACCTGCCGACCGAGAAGTACGCCAAGGGCCCGGAGATCTTCGCGCACTGCCGGCGAATTGCCGAGCACTACGACCTCTATCGCAATGCCCTGCTGCACACCGAGGTCCGCCAGATCTGGTGGGACGAGCCCAGCGAGCGGTGGATCGTGGAAACCGATCGCGGCGATGCGATCCGCGCCCGGTTCGTCTCGATGGCCAACGGCTACCTGCAGAAGCCGAAACTCCCGGGCATCCCCGGCATCACGTCGTTCGCCGGGCACACGTTCCACACCAGCCGGTGGGACTACGACTACACCGGGCCCGACCTGGAACTGTTGGCCGACAAGCGAATCGGGATCATCGGTACCGGTGCGACCGCCGTGCAGTGCGTTCCGCACCTGGCGCGCGCCGCCGGTCATCTCTCGGTGTTCCAGCGCACGCCGTCATCGGTCGACGTCCGCGCCAACCGGCCCACCGACGCGCAGTGGGCCGCGACGCTGACACCCGGCTGGCAACGCCGCCGCATCGAGAACTTCCAGCAGCTCACCGCCGGGGGCGACGCCGACGAAGACCTGGTGGCCGATGCTTGGACCAGCATCGTCAAGACGCTGCTGGTGATGCAGGATGGCGAGCTGGCCGACTTCGCGAAGATGGAGGAGGTCCGCGCCCGCGTCGACGCGATCGTGGCCGATCCGGACACCGCCGAGGCGCTCAAACCGTGGTACGGCTACTTCTGCAAGCGGCCGTGCTTCCACGACGACTACCTGGCAACGTTCAACCGCCCCAACGTGACTCTGGTCGACACCCACGGCCGCGGCGTGGACCGCATCACCGAACGCGGTGTCGTGGTCGACGGTGTCGAACACCCGCTCGATTGCCTGATCTTCGCGACCGGGTTCGAGGTCGGCACCGAGTATGCGCGGCGCACCGGGTTCGAGGTGCTCGGCCGCGACGGACTCACATTGACCGACAAGTGGCGTGACGGAGTCCGGACGCTGCACGGCCTGATGGCGGCCGGCTTTCCCAACCTTTTCGTCGAAAGCATCGCGCAGTCCGGCTTCACGGTGAACTTCCCCTACCTGCTCGACGTCCAGGCCACCCATGTGGCATGGATTATCGCCGAGAGCCTGGCGCGCAACGTGACCCGCGTCGAATCGACGGCGGCCGCCGAGGACGGCTGGGTGGACATCGTGGTGGGCAGATCCGCGGGGACCGCCGACCGCGCCCGGAGCTGCACCCCGGGGTACTACAACCGGGAGGGCATGGCCAACGCCACCACCCGGCAGGGCAGCTTCTTCTACGGCACCCCAACCGAATACGCCGACATCCTCGCCGCGTGGCGGGAAGACGGCACGCTCGACGGGCTCGAGATCTCCCGCGGTGGCAGGAGATGACAGCTCGATACCCGGCGGGCCGACTGCGGGCCGCGGTGCGGCGGCGATCACCGCGGGTGGCGATCATCGGTGCCGGGTTCGGCGGGCTGGCCGCCGCAGTCGCGTTGCGGCGCATCGGCGTCGACGACATCGCGATCATCGAACGCTGTGACGGAGTCGGCGGCACCTGGCGGCTGAACACCTATCCCGGCGCGGCGTGCGACATTCAGAGCCACCTCTACTCGTTCTCGTTCGCACCCAACCGGAACTGGAGCCGCACCTACGCCCGACAGCCGGAGATCCTGGCCTACCTGGAGTCGGTGGCCAAGGAGTTCGATCTGGAACGGCACCTGCTGACCGGAACGGCGGTGCGGAGTATGCGCTGGAGCGAACGCGCGCAGCAGTGGGATCTCGACCTCGAATCGGTCAATACCGGAAGCGGTTTCGCGTTCGCCGCCGACGTGGTGATCAGCGCGGTGGGGCTGTTCGGTGAGCCGAAGTTACCCGACATCGACGGGTTGGCGGACTTCGGCGGCTCGATCATGCACACCGCGCGGTGGGACCCGCGTGCCGACGTCACCGGCTGCCGGGTGGCGGTCATCGGCACGGGAGCCAGTGCGGTGCAGGTCGTTCCGGAACTGGCCAGGGACGCCGCCCATCTGACGGTCTTCCAGCGCACACCGCCGTGGATGGTGCCCAAGGACGATCGCGCGTTCACCGCCGGGGAGCTCGACCGCTTCCGTCGCATCCCCTGGGCCGGGCGGCGCGAACGGTGGCGGCTGTGGAAGGAACAGCACGACAACACCGCGCTGCGACTCGACGACCCCCGGGTGACCGGTCGGCAGGGTATCGCCGAAGAGTTCCTGCGCCGCAACGTCACCGACGAACAGCTGCGCGAGGCGCTCACCCCGGACTATCCGTTCCGCTGCAAACGGGTGCTGCTCGGCGGCGACTACTACGCCGCACTGCAGCGGGACAACGTGTCGCTGGTGACCGAACCCATCGAGAAGGTCACCGAGGACGCGGTGTGCACCGCCTCGTCGACCACCGAGGCCGACGTCATCGTGCTCGCCACCGGGTTCCAGACCAGCCGCTACCTCGCCGGCATCGAGGTCACCGGCGTCGGGGGGCAGTCGCTGCACGACCGTTGGGGCGAGGACCCCAGCGCCTACCTCGGTGTGGCGGTGAGCGGGTTCCCGAATTTCTTGATGCTGTACGGGCCCAACACCAATCAGGGCGGCAACTCGATCGTCTACGTCCTGGAGGCGGGGGCCCGCCTGGCTGCGGACGCGGTGGCGCGGCTACGGCGCAAGGGCGGCACGCTGGAGGTGGACCCGGAAGCCGAGCAGCGGTTCAACGACGAGATCTCCGCCGAACTCGAACAGACGGTGTGGACGCAGTGCGGCAGCTACTTCCGCTCACCCGATGGTCGCATCGTCACGCAATGGCCCTACACCGAAATCGAATACGCCCGCCGCACCTGGCGATTGAAGCCCGGCGACTGGATCCACCGGTAAGTCAGAGTCCGAGCGGCCAGGAGCCGATCACGTCGTCGGCCTCCAGGCAAGCCAGGTCCTGATCGGTCAATCCGAGGGCGCCGCCGAGGATGTCCGCGTTGTGCTGACCCAGCAGCGGAGCCGCCTCGGAGACGAAGTGCCCGGTGACCGGCGGCCGCGGGTAGGGCAGTGGTCCGCACAACGGGTGTGAGACCGTCTGGAAGAACCCACGCGCCTGCAGCGAGGGGTTGTCGATCACATCAGGCGGCTGCAGAACGGGTGCCGCGGGTATGCCGGCGGCAAGCAATGCTGCGACGGCCTCGTCTCGGGGCCGGGTCGCAAGCCAGTCGGCGAGATGGCCGTCGATGAGGTCGCCCGCATCGGCGGTGTAGCTCACGTCGTTAGCCCAGTCCGGTTGACCGAGAAGCGCTGTGAGCGCGGCCCAGTCGCCGTCGTGGCGGATACTGATCGCCGCCCACTGGTCATGCCCGGCGCAGGCGTAGACGTTCTGCACGGCGAACTCGTGCCCGCGGTTGCCCCGGCGGGTCAGCAGCACACCCGCGGCGTCGCGCTCGATGACCTGCAGGGCACTGGCATTGAGCACCACGTCGATCATCGGCACCTCGATCAGCTGCCCCTGCCCGGTGCGCCTGCGGTGCTCCAAAGCGGCGAGCGTGAGGAACGCGGCGTGCACGCCGGCCAGCGGGTCACACGCGCCGCGCGGTGCGGTCGGCAGGCCGTCGGGGTAGCCGGTGATCCAGGCCAGCCCGGCGAGCTGCTCCATCGTCATCGCGAAGCCCACCCGGTCGCGCCACGGGCCGTCGAGCCCGAACCCGGGCATGCGGACCTCGATGATCTGCTCGTTGAATCCGCGGAGCGCCTCGTAGCCCAGCCCGAAGTTCTCCATCACCCTCGGCGTGAAATTTTCGATCACCACGTCGGCCTCGGCGACCATCCGGCCGAAAAGCGCTCTGCCGTCGTCGGATTCCAGATCCAAGGTCACCGAGCGTTTGCCGGAGTTGACGCCGTGGAAGACCCAGCTGTATTCCCACCACCGTTCGACGTCCGCGCGGAACCCGCCGGCGAAGCGCATCCCGTCCGGGCGCTGCACGGACTCGACCTTCACCACGTCGGCGCCCAGCATCGCCAGCAGGTGGGTGGCGGCCGGGCCGGCCCAGAACGCGGTCAGATCTACGATGCGGACGCCGTCGAGCGGTAGGCCCGTGCGGTCCGGCTTCTTCCGTGGCGTCCAGTCGCCGACGGTGTCGCCGACAGCCGGGGGCAACGCCGGCGGCAGTGGGGGCGTGCGGTTCATCCGCCACGGCGGCCCCGGTGCCCGGAACCCGGCGGGATGATCGACGAACGACTTCCGCGCGACGAAATGATCCATCCCGGAAAGCGTTTCACCGTTGCCGATGGCCGCCATCGGAATCCGGAACAGCTCGGCCAGTTCGACGATCTCCGCGACGGTGTGGGTGGCGAACCAGTCGCCGATGCGGGCCCGGATGAGGTCGCGCTGTTCCCAGCGGCCCACCTGGAAACGCAGTTCGGGAACGTCGGCCAGGTCGGGGCGCTCCACCATGGCGCAGAAGTCCTGCCACTGCTGGCCGGTGGCCATCGAGATTCCGACGTAGCCGTCCTTGGCGCGCTCCACCGACGGCACCTCGGTCGAACGGCCGACGACCTCGAGAAGCATCAATTCCTTACGCAGCCAGGAGAACACCTGCATCGACGTGGTCATCGCTTCCAGCACCGACATGTCGAAGCTGCCGCCACCGCGGTACGCGGCGAGAGCGAAGAACGCGGCGTAGCTACCGGCGATGAACTCACCCAGGTCGCCGCCGACGGCGATCGGCGGCCGTTCCGGCTCTCCCCGTGAGCCGGTCGACCCACACCAGGCCTGCATGGTGAACTCGGTGGCCGGCAGCTCCGTCCACGGACCACTCCAGCCGAAGTTCGACACCGTGACCACCGGCGTTGTGCAGCAGGCGATCTCGTCTGCACCCAGGCCCAACGCGGCGGCCTGCTGCGGGGTGGCGCCGAGGATGACGATGTCGGCGGAATTCAGCAGCGCTGGCGTGACCGACGACGCGGCGATGCTGCGCTTGCCGCCGGCCAGGAACGAGAAGAACGGGCTGTCGCCGGCGGACGGCGCGACACCGGCGGGCCGGTAACGGCGCAGCCGGTGACCGGTGGAGGGTTCAACCATCACCACCTCGGCGCCGGCGTCGCGCAGCAGCTTGCCGCAGTAGGCGGTGGCGATCCGGTCGCCGATCTCGAGCACCCGGATACCCGACAGGGGAGATGTCATGCGCTCCTCAAGCGATCCCGAAGTCGATGACGCCGCGAATCAACCGGCCCTGCATCAGGTCGTCGAACGCGTCGTTTATGTCGTCGAGGCGGTAGCGTCTGGTGATCATCTCGTCGAGGCGCAGCTGACCCGCGCTGTACATGCCTGCCAGCAGCGGGATTTCGGAACGTGGATTGCACGAGCCGAACACGGTTCCGCACAGGGTCTTGTTCATCAGGACCAGGTCCTGGATGTCCAGGTGGACCGGAAGCGGACCGGACGGCGCCATGCCGGTCAGCACACAGGTGCCGCCCTTGCGGGTGAGTGCCAGCGCATCGCGTACGTCGTCACCGGTGATGTCCGACGGTGCGACGACCACGCAGTCCGCCATCACCCCGCGCGTCAGGCCCCGAACCAGGTCTTTCGCATCGGCCGCCCAGACCGCCGTGTGGGTTGCCCCGAAGTCGAGGGCCGACTTACGTTTGTTCTCAAGGGGATCCACCGCCACGATCGTCGTCGCACCGTTGATCCGGGCGCCCTGGATGGCGGCGGTGCCGATGCCGCCCGCACCGATCACCACGACGGTGTCGCCGCCGCGCACATTGCCGCGACCGGCCGCCGAGCCGTAGCCGGTCGGGATCGCGCACGCCAGCAGCGCCGCGGGCACCAGCGGGATGTCCTGGTCGATCTTCACCAGCGAATCCGCCGCGACGACAGTGTGTTCGGCGAAGGCGCCGATCTTCGAGGTGTGGCCGACGTCGTGCCCGTCGAGGGTGTGGTGGCGAAATGTCCCGTCGGTCGGCATGCCCGGTGTCAGCACGCCGGCGCCCTTGTCGCACAGGTACTCCATGCCCGAAGCGCACCACCGGCAGTGCCCGCAGACCGCGACGAAGGACGTCACCACGTGGTCGCCGGGAGCCAGCCCGGTGACGCCGGGGCCGACCTCGACGACAACGCCCGACCCCTCATGGCCGCCGATGGTCGGGGGACGCGACGTCGGGGCATCCCTTGGTCCGGAGGGCGGTGACATGAAGCCGTTGCGGATGTGGTCGTCGGAATGGCACAGCCCAGCGGCGGCCATCTGCACCAGCACCTCGCCGGAGCGTGGGGGATCGAGTTCGAAATCCTCGACCGACCAGGAGCCGCCGATCTCGCGGACGATCGCGGCGCGGCTTCTCATGGCCCTGACCTTACGGCGCCACCTATTCCCGGGTTCGCGGAGAGTGAAACGGGGCGCACGCTCCGCTTAGTCGGGGTTAGGTTCGCAGACGTGGCAATCAAACTTGGACTTCAGATCCCCAACTTCTCCTACGGCACGGGCGTCGCCGAGCTGTTTCCGACCGTGATCGCGCAGGCCCAAGAGGCCGAAGCAGCCGGATTCGACTCCGTCTTCGTGATGGATCACCTGTATCAACTACCCGGGCTCGGTGCGCCCGAGGAGCCGATGCTGGAGGCCTACACCGCGCTGGGTGGGCTGGCGACGGCGACGCAGCGGGTGCAACTCGGCACGCTCGTCACCGGCAACACCTATCGCAACCCGGCTCTGCTGGCCAAGGAGATCACCACCCTGGACGTGATGAGCCAGGGCCGGGCCGTTCTCGGCATCGGCACCGGCTGGTTCGAACTCGAGCACGACTCGCTGGGCTACGAGTTCGGCACCTTCACCGACCGGTTCAACAAGCTGCACGAAGCATTGGACATCATCCTGCCGATGCTCAAGGGCGAGCGAGTGACGGTGGACGGCAAGTACTACAAAACCAAGGAGGCGTTCGCCAATCCGCGCTTCCGCGACCACATTCCGCTGATGATCGGTGGTAGTGGCGAGAAGAAGACAATCCCGTTGGCCGCCAAGCACTTCGATCACCTGAACATCATCGCCGGCTTCGACGAGCTGCCGCGTAAGGTCCAGGTCGTCAAGGAGGCGTGCGAGAAGATCGGCCGCGACCCCGCCACATTGGAGACCAGTGTGCTCGCGATCGCGCTCATCGACGAGAACATCACCGCCGACATGATCCCGGACGACTTCAAGCAGCAGGCCGTCTTCGGCAACCCGGAGCAGATCGCCGACCAGATCAAGACCAAGGTGCTCGACGCCGGCGTTGACGGCGTCATCCTTTCCGCAGCGACGATCAGCGGCTACAAGCCCGGTGGCGTCGCCGCGATCGGTGAACTGCTGAAGCCGATGCTGGGGCTCTAAGCGCTACACCCGCCGAGCCTGTAGTTATCGCGTGAGTCTCTCGGACTTCTGCGCGGTGACTACAGGCTCGCGGTCGCTCTAGCGCCAGCTGGGCAGCCAGATCTCCATGTTCCACGTCGCCTGCGAGATCGGCACTCCGGTCAGCACCGGGTACAGCCAGGCGAAGTTCGTGATCACCAGCGCGATGTAGCAGCTCACCGCGATCAGCCCGAGCGTTCGCCGCTCGGCATTCTGATTGCGCGCGTGCAGGATGTCGCCGAGGATCAGCGCGATCGCCATCACCAGGAACGGCGCCATCGGCACCGCGTAGAAGAAGTACATCTGCCGGTCGATGTCGGCGAACCACGGCAGGAACCCGGCGCCGTAACCGGTGAGCACGACGGCGTAGCGCCAGTCGCGACGAACGAACGCGCGCCACAACGCGTAGAACAGGACCGGCACCGCCAGCCACCACATCGCGGGGGTGCCGACCAGCATTACGGCTTTCACGCAGGAGGCGGCGCCGCAGCCCGGGACGTTCTGGTTGTCGATCGCATACAGCACCGGCCGCAACGACATCGGCCACGTCCACGGCTTGGACTCCCACGGGTGATGATTGCCGTTCGCGTTCGTCAGCGTCGAATGGAAGTGATACGCCTTGTAGGTGTAGTGCCACAGCGACCGGATCGCATCCGGCGGCTGAAACCACTGCCGCTCGCCGATCGACTGGCCCACCTCGTACCGGTTGACGGCGGTCTCGGAGGAGAACCACCAGGCGTACGACGCGAGGTACACCGCGAACGGAATCGCCAGGAACACATAGGCGGTCGGCCCGACGTCGCGGCGGATCGTGCCGAACCACGGCCGCGGCACCCGGTATGCGCGCCGGGCGGCGATGTCGAACGCCAGCGACATCGCGCCGAAGAACACGATGTAGTACAGCCCCGACCACTTCGTCGCCGTCGCCAGACCCAGCAGCACGCCCGCCCCGAAGCGCCACCACCTCACCCCGAGACGGGGACCCCATGGCGTCTCGGCGATGCGCCCCTCCAGCAGGGCGTTGTGCATTCGCTCGCGGACCTGGTCGCGGTCGACGATCAGCGCCCCGAACGCCGCGACCACGAAGAAGGTCTGGATGCCGTCGAGCAACGCGGTACGCGCCGCGACGAAACTCACCCCGTCGGCGATCAGCAGCAACCCGGCCATCGATCCGACCAACGTCGAGCGACTGATCCGCCGCACGATCCGAACCACCAGCAAGACCAGCACCACGCCCAGCAGGGCGCTGGTGAACCGCCAGCCCACCCCGTTGAAGCCGAAGATCCCCTCGCCCAACGCGATCATCTGCTTGCCCACCGGCGGGTGCACCACCAGCCCGAAGCCGGGGTTGTCCTCGACGCCGTAGTTGGACAGCATCTGCCAGGCCTGCGGCGCGTAGTGCTTCTCGTCGAAGATCGGGGTGCCCGCATCGGTGGGCGAACCCAGGCTCATCAACCGGGTCAGCGCGGCCAGCGCGGTGATGATGGCGGTGGCCACCCAGCCCTCGATGCGGTCGAGCGGGCCGAAGTCGGCGACCGGCACCAACGGTCCCGGGCTGATGACGGGCACATGGCGCTCGTGCACGGCGAGGTCATCGGCTGTCGTGGACATCGCCTGCGATCGTAGGCTGTCGGGCGTGACGACTGGTCGACTGATCCTCGGTGCCACGCCGCTGGGTCAGCCGGGGGATGCGTCGAAACGACTGGTCGACGCCCTCGCGACCGCCGACGTGGTGGCTGCCGAGGACACCCGGCGGGTGCGTTCCCTGGCTCAATCCCTCGATGTGCGGATCGCCGGGCGGGTGGTCAGCCTGTTCGACCAGAACGAGGCGGCCCGGGTGCCTGCGCTGCTCGACGACATCAAGGCGGGCGCGACCGTGCTGGTGGTCAGTGACGCGGGGATGCCGCTGATCAACGATCCCGGCTATCGGATGGTGACCGCGTGCGTCGAGGCAGGGGTGGCTGTCACCTGTCTGCCCGGCCCGTCGGCGGTCACCACCGCACTGGCGGTGTCCGGACTGCCGTCGGACCGGTTCTGCTTCGAGGGATTCGCCCCGCGCAAGCAGTCCGCGCGGCGGACCTGGCTCGCCGGCTTGGCTGCCGAGCAACGCACCTGCGTGTTCTTCGAATCACCCCGGCGGCTGGCCGACTGCCTGCGCGACGCGGTCGACGAACTCGGCGCGGACCGTCGGGTCGTGGTGTGCCGGGAGCTGACGAAGGTGCACGAGGAGATCCTTCGCGGTTCGCTCGCCGAGCTTGCGCAGTGGGCGGACGACAAGGTGCTCGGGGAGATCACCGTGGTGCTCGCCCCGGCGGTTCCGACCACCGACCTGCCGACGCTGGTCGCCGAGGTCGAGGTGCTGGTCGCGGACGGGATGCGGGTCAAGGACGCCTGCGCGCAGGTGGTCGAGGGCCGTCCGGGCGCACCGGCGAAACGGGAGCTCTACGACGCGGTGCTGCGCTCGCGTGACTGAAGTACCGGCGCGGCCTTGTGCAGACATTCCTGCCACTCGGCCGCGGCGTCGGAGTCGGCTGTGATGCCGCCGCCGACGCCCAGTACCGCCGCGCCGGCCGCATCGAATTCGACGGTGCGGATCGCCACGTTCAGTTCGGTGCCCGCAATCGGGGAGGCCATCCCCAGCGTCCCGCAGTACACCCCGCGGCGGCGTGGTTCCCACTGTGAAAGTAGTTGCCGGGCGCGGGTTTTCGGGGTTCCGGTGACCGAAGCCGGCGGGAAGGTTGCGGCCAGCAGTGCGGCATTGGGGATTTCGGGGCGGACCTTGGCCGCCACCGTCGACACCAGGTGCCAGACGCCGGGTGCGGCCCGGACCGTCAGCAGTTCGGCGACGGTGACGGTGCCGGTGTCGGCGACCCGGCCGAGGTCGTTGCGCACCAGATCCACGATCATGATGTTCTCGGCGACGTCCTTGACCGACGCCCGCAGTTCGTCCGGTGACCGGTGCAGCGGCAGCGTCCCCTTGATCGGACTGGACGCCACGTCGTCGCCGGTGCGGCGCAGGAACAGCTCCGGGGACAGCGAGGCCACCGCGCCCCAGCCGCCGGCCAGGTAGGCGGCCCGCGCCGGTGTGGTCCTGGTGACCGCGTCGGCGAAGAACTCCAGCGACGAGCCGCGCAGCGTGCCGGTGAACTGTGTGCACACGCAGGCCTGATACACCTCGCCGGCTTCGATCGCAGCCAGGCAGGCCTGCACGCCGTCCTGGTGACGCGCGAAATCGGGTTCTCCCCAATCGATTTCGTACTCATCCGGCACAACCGGGGACGACACTGCGTCGGCCACCCACCCCGCGATCGGTGCGGCGGAAAGGCTTTCGTGCCACCAGCAGCCGTCGCGATCCAAACGCAGCACGCTGTCGGTCCAGCCGCCGGCCGCCTCGGGGATTCGCGGCGGCGCGCCGTCGGCCGCGGCGTCGGGATAGGAGAGGTAGCCGATCCAGCCGCCACCCACCGCGTCACCGCGGTGGCCGGGCGACACCGGGAACACCGCGTCGGGCTCGACCGCCCGCACCGAGAGGGTGGGGGCGATCACCGCACCGGCGCCGAACCATTCACCGACCAGAGCGGCGGGCGGCGCCAGTCCGCGCCGCAGGGCGGCACCGGCCACGGCGCGCAGAACGTCGGCGGCGGTGCCGAGGTCCCCGAGCCGGTCGATGCGCATCGCCATAGCCTGACGGCTGCGGTCGGCAGACGCAAAGAATCAGCGGCTGATCTCCCTGCGCACGGTGACGGCGGCGAGCTTGTCCGGGTTGCGCATCGCATAGAAGTTGGTGATCACACCGTCGGTGATCTCCACCAGCATCACCGACTCGGCCCGATCGCCGCGGAAGACGACGATCGCAGGCGCGCCGTTGTAGTTCGCGCCCTCGATCCGGTACTCCGGTGTCGCCTGGCGGAACAGCCCGATGATGAGCCTGGCGACCTTGGCCGGCCCCAGCACCGGACGGCGTGCGGCGCTGACCTTGCCGTCGCTGTCGGAGGTGAACACCACGTCGGGTGCCAGCATGCTCATCAGCCCATCCAGGTCACCGGTCGCGGCCGCCATCAGGAACTGCGTGGTGATCTGCTCGGACCGCTGCGGGTCCAGCGGTTCGAACCGGCGCCGCCGCGAGTGCACATGTTCGCGGGCACGATGCGCCATCTGCCGCACCGCGGCCGTGGATTTGCCTATCGCGTCGGCGATTTCGTCGTGGCTGAAGCCGAACACCTCGCGTAAGACGAATACCGCACGTTCGTCCGGGGTCAGCGTCTCGAGCACCACGAGCATCGCCATCGACACCGACTCGGCCAGCACCACGTCGGCGGCCCCGTCGTGCTCGTCGAGCAGCAGCGGTTCAGGCAGCCACGGGCCGACATAGTCCTCCCGGCGGCGAGACTGCGAGCGCAGCGTGTTCAGCGCCTGCCGGGTGACCAGCTGGGCCAGATACGCCTTGGTGTCGCGAACCGCATCCAGATCGACTGTCGCCCAACGCAAATAGCTGTCCTGCAACACGTCGTCAGCCTCAGTGGCCGACCCGGTGATCTCGTAGGCGATGGTGAACAGCAGCGGCCGCAGCAGAGTGAACCGGTCCGCGTGCTCGTCGGCCGCGGTCACCGGGTCGCCACCGGCTCGGGAGCGGGGCGCTTGCCGCCGCCCTTGATCCAGAAGTAGGAGCCCGGCTTGCGGGCCTCGCGGCGCAGGAAGCTGATGGTGCCTTTGCACACCGCCTCCTTGATCGCCGCCGCCGCCCGGCCGCCCACGTAGAGCGGCAGCGGAACGTCGTTGGTGCGGGCCATCTGAATGGTCGCGCCACCCCGGCCGAGGCTGATGCACTGACCGGTGAACGCCTGGCTGATCACGGCGGGCTGATCCCCGGCGAGCCGGGCCAGCACGGTGTTGGCGGCTTGGGCGCCCAGCGGAATAGCGGCCTGGCAGCTCATCCGCAGCGGCTGCCCCGACGGGGCGGCGGCGTCGCCGGCCGCCACGATCCGGTCGCTGTCCACACTGGTCAGGGTCTCGTCGGTGAGGAGTCGTCCCATCGCGTCGGTACGCAGGCCGGAGCGTGTCGCGAGATCGGGCACCCCGAACCCGGCGGTCCAGATCGTCACCATGCTCGCCAGCCTGCGCCCGTCGGCCAGGGTGACCGCATCGGCGGCGACCGCGGTCACCACGGCCTGCGGTCCGTCCACGATCTCGACGCCGAGCTTGCGCAGCTGCTTGGCCACCGACCTACGGCCGGGCGTGCTCAGGTAGGGCCCGAGGACCGCACCGCACACCAGCGTGACCGTGCGGCCCTGCTCGGCCAGTTCGGCGGCGGTCTCGATGCCGGTCGGCCCGGCGCCCACCACACACACCGGCGCGCCGTAGTGCAGGTCGGCCAGCGCGGCGGTCAGCCGCTGTGCTTCTTCGAGATCTGCGATGGGATAGGCGAATTCGTCGGCACCCGGCACAGCCGGCCGAGCGGAGCCGCTGCCCACCGCGTAGATCAGGTAGTCATAGGGCACCGGCGGGCCGCTGAACAGTTCGACCTGCCGCGTCTCGGTGTCGATGCGGGTGGCGGCGTCGACCACCAACTCGATACCGGGACCGAGGATCTCGGCGTAGTCGACTTTCGCGTCGTCGGAACCGGTGATCAGCTGGTGCAGCCGGATCCGCTCGACGAAGTCGGGCCGCGGGTTCACCAGGGTGATCTCGACATCCGGGCGCTGCCGCAGATGGTTTGCCGCGATCACTCCGGCGTAGCCGCCACCGATCACCACAACTCGGGCGCGTTGCTCGGTCATCACATCTCTCCTTTGAGGTCGCTTGAGCGTGCTGACCTCGAGACACCAGGGGGCCGGTGGATGTGACGCTACGTGATGCAGCTCACAGGGTCACTCGGCCGGCTGGTACCGCGGGAAGACGCCGACCGGTGCCGGCAGCTCGGTGCCGGGCGCGATGCGGACCGCGACGGCGCCGAAGTCGCGTGCCGACTCCGGCTGCCCGAGCAGGTCGAGCAGGGTGGCGGCCGACGTGGGGACGACGGGCTGCATCAGCAGCGCGGCGATCCGCACCACCTCCAGCGTCACGTAGAGCACCGTGCGGAACCGCTCCTGGTCGGCGGCCGTCTCCGACTTACGCAGCACCCACGGCTCCTGAGCCGAGAAGTACCGGTTGGCGGCGCCGAGCATCGCCCAGACGGCTTCGAGGGCAAGGTGCATGGCGGGCACATCGAAGTGGGCGCGTACCCGCGGCAGCAGATCGTCGGCGAGCGCCAGCAGCTCCCGGTCGGCGTCGCTGAACTCACCGGGCTCCGGCACCCGCGCGTCGAGGTTCTTGTTGACCATCGACAGCGAGCGCTGGGCCAGGTTGCCGAACTCGTTGGCGAGGTCGGCGTTGATGCGGCCGATGATGGCGTCCTCGCTGTAGCTGCCGTCCTGCCCGAACGGCACCTCGCGCAGCAGGAAGTAACGCACCTGGTCGAGTCCGAAGGCGTCGACGAGCGCGAACGGGTCGACGACGTTGCCCACGGATTTACTCATCTTCTCCCCGCTGTTGAGCAGGAAGCCGTGTACGAAAACCCTTCTGGGCAGCTCGATTCCGGCCGACATCAGGAATGCGGGCCAGTACACGGTGTGGAACCGGATGATGTCCTTGCCGATCATGTGCAGATCGGCAGGCCAGTACTTGCGGAACGACTCGGAGTCGGTGTCGGGGAAGCCGGCGCCGGTCAGGTAATTGGTCAGCGCGTCGACCCACACGTACATGACGTGGTCCGGGTGGCCCGGCACGGGAACGCCCCAGTCGAAGGTGGTCCGCGAGATCGACAGGTCGCGCAGGCCACCCGAGACGAAGCTGACGACCTCGTTGCGGCGGACATCGGGACCGATGAACTCCGGGTGCGCCTCGTAATGGGCCAGCAGCCGTTCGGCGTATTTCGACAACCGGAAGAAGTAGGTCTGTTCCTCGGTCCATGTCACGGGTGTGCCGGTCTCGATGGAGTACTTGTTGCCGTCGGCGCGCGTCTCGAGTTCGTCCTCGGTATAGAAGCGTTCGTCACGCACCGAATACCAGCCCGAGTACGAGTCGAGATAGATGTCGCCTGCGGCATCCATCCGCTTCCAGATCTCGACCGATGCGTCGATGTGGTCGGCGTCCGTGGTTCTGATGAAGCGGTCGAACGAGGCGCCGAGCTTCTCCTGCATCGCCTGGAACGCATCGGAGTTGCGGCGGGCAAGCTCGGCGGTCGGGATGCCCTCGGCGGCGGCGGTCTGCGCCATCTTCAGCCCGTGCTCGTCGGTTCCGGTCAGGTAGCGCACGTCGAAGCCGTCGAGCCGCTTGAAGCGGGCGATCGCGTCGGTCGCGATGTACTCGTAGGCGTGCCCGATGTGCGGCGCACCGTTGGGGTACGCGATCGCGGTGGTCAGGTAATACGGCGACTTGGTCATTTGGGAGACAACTTTAGGGTGTGGGCGTGAGTACGAAACGGGAGCCACCGCCGCTGCCAGAGCCGTTGACGCCGCTGATCGACGCGCACACCCACCTCGACGCGTGCGGCGCCGCCGACGCCGCCGACGTCCGCGCGATCATGGACCGCGCGCAGGCGGCCGGGGTGCTGGCGGCGGTGACGATCGCCGACGATCTCGACGCCGCCCGGTGGGCCGCCGAGGCGGCCACCTGGGACCCGCGCGTCTACGCCGCGGTGGCGTTGCATCCGACCCGCGCCAACGCGCTGACCGACGACGCGCGCACGGAGCTGGAACAGCTCGCGTCCACCGAGCGGGTGGTGGCGATCGGGGAGACCGGCATGGACCTGTACTGGCCGGGCAAGCTCGACGGCTGCGCAGAACCTTCGGCTCAGCGAGAGTCGTTCGCCTGGCACATCGACCTGGCCAAGCGCACGGGTAAGCCGCTGATGATCCACAACCGAGACGCCGACGCCGAGGTCCTCGACGTGCTGCGTGCCGAGGGCGCCCCCGAGACGGTCATCTTCCACTGCTTCTCCTCGGGCCCCGAGATGGCCCGGTCCTGCGTCGCCGCCGGGTGGGTGCTCAGCCTGTCCGGCACGGTCAGCTTCAAGAACGCCCGTGACCTGCGAGAGGCGGCGACGCTGATCCCGTCCGGGCAGCTGCTGGTCGAGACCGACGCCCCGTTCCTGACCCCGCACCCCTACCGCGGAGCACCCAACGAGCCGTACTGCCTGCCCTACACGGTCCGTGCCCTGGCCGAGGTCGTCGGCCGCCCGGCGGAGTTGCTGGCTGAGCAGTCTTCGGACACCGCACGGCGGGTCTACGGTCTCTAAGGGTCTGTTGAGAGCCGCGGGCCCGGGTTGCTCCGGGCCGGGATGGTTCGTTACCGTCTTGTGATCAAAGGGGAGCCACATTGGCGCCCCTGTTGCTTTTTAAGTGCTTAGGCAGGACCGAAACTCTTGAATGCGTTGACCAAGCTGCATCAGTCGCCGTCACCGATCCTTCGTCTCGTCGTCGCCGCAGTGCTGCTGACGCTGGCCGGTGCCGGGGCGTTCGCGGTGAGCTCCCACAAGACCGTGACCCTCAACATCGACGGTGCCCAGCTGAAGGTCAGCACCATGAAGTCGCGGGTCATCGACGTCGTTCAGGAGAACGGCTACTCCGTCGGCGAGCGCGACGATCTCTTCCCCGGCGCCAACCAGCCCGTCAGCAATGCCGAGACGATCGTGCTGCGCCGCAGCCGGCCCCTGCAGATCTCGCTGGACGGTCAGGACGCCAAGCAGGTGTGGACCACAGCATCGACCGTGGACGAGGCGCTGGCCCAGCTGCGGATGACCGACACCGCCCCGGCGGCGGCCTCACGCGGCAGCCGCCTCCCGCTGGAGGGCATGGCGCTTCCCGTGGTGAGTGCCAAGACGGTCCAGATCAACGACGGCGGAGTGGTGAACACGGTGCACCTGGCCGCGCCGAACGTGGCAGGCCTGCTGGCCGCCGCGGGTGTGCCGCTGGAGCAGGCCGACTCGGTGGTGCCCGCGCCGTCCTCGCCGGTGATCGCCGGTATGCAGATCCAGGTCACCCGGATCCGGGTTGACAAGGTCACCCAGCAGATGCCGCTGGCACCGATCGCGCAGCGGATCGAGGACCCGACGCTCAATATGAGTCGCCAGGTCGTGGAGGATCCCGGGACGCCCGGCTTGCAAGACGTAACTTTTGCTGTCGCCAAGGTCAACGGGGTGGAAACGGGTCGGCTTCCCGTTGCCAACACTGTCGTTGTCCCGGCACGGGATTCGGTTTTGCGGGTCGGTGCGAAGCCCGGCACCGAGGTGCCTCAGGTACTGAACGGACCCATTTGGGATGCCATTGCCAGGTGCGAAGCAGGCAGTAACTGGGCGATCAATACCGGTAACGGTTACTACGGGGGCGTGCAATTTGATCAAAACACCTGGGAAAGAAACGGCGGACTGCGCTATGCTGAGCGAGCCGATTTGGCAACCAGAGAAGAACAAATTGCGATTGCTGAAGTAACAAGATCGCGACAAGGCTGGGGAGCGTGGCCCGTGTGTGGTAGGGGTGCATCGTGACAATTCGTTTACTCGGGCGGACAGAGATCAGAAATCTGGCCAAAGAACTCGACTTCAAGCCGCGTAAGTCTCTGGGACAGAATTTCGTACACGACGCAAATACCGTGCGTCGTATTGTCTCCGCTTCCGGGATAAACAAGCACGACCATGTCCTGGAAGTCGGCCCCGGCCTCGGCTCCCTGACGCTGGCGTTGCTGGACCGCGGCGCGACGGTGAGCGCGATCGAAATCGATCCGGTACTTGCCCAGCGCCTGCCCAAGACGGTTGCGGAGCATTCGCACAGCGAGATTCACCGGCTGACAGTGCTCAACCGCGACATCCTCGGCATCGAGCGCTCCGACCTCGTCGAGCCGCCGACCGCCGTGGTGGCCAACCTCCCGTACAACATCGCCGTGCCGGCGCTGCTGCACCTGCTGGCCGAATTCCCCTCGATCCGGACCGTGATGGTGATGGTCCAGGCCGAGGTGGCCGAGCGCCTGGCCGCCGAGCCCGGCGGCAAGGATTACGGCGTGCCCAGCGTCAAGGTCCGGTTCTTCGGCAAGGTCCGCCGCTACGGCATGGTGTCGCCGACGGTGTTCTGGCCCATTCCGCGGGTCTACTCCGGTCTGGTGCGCATCGACCGCCACGAGACCTCGCCGTGGCCGACCGAGGACGACTTCCGCGAGAGCGTGTTCGATCTGATCGACATCGCCTTCGCGCAGCGTCGCAAGACGGCCCGCAACGCCTTCCTGGAGTGGGCCGGCTCCGGCAACGAGTCCGCCGAACGTCTGCTCGCCGCCAGCATCGATCCCGCCCGGCGCGGGGAGACGCTGACGGTCGCCGACTTCGTCCGGCTACTGCAGCGATCGGCAGACTTCACGCAGACGACGGACTCCTCCGAAGGCCCGTCGCGACCGGCTCAGGTGTTCTGAGCGCTTCGCACCGCTTCGGTGAGGTGATGCACCAACTCGGTGCATGACTCGTATCGCCGATCTGGATCCTTCGCGATGGCCCTGGCCAGAACCAGGTCGAACGATCTCGTCAGCCAGGGGATCCGCGTCGACACCTCCGGCGGCGGACTGTGCACGTGTGCGTCCACCAGCGCCAGCGGATTGTCGTACGCGAACGGCGGTGCGCCGGTGAGCAATTCCAGGGCGGTGCAGGCCAGCGCGTACTCGTCGGTCGCCGCTTGCGGGAGGCGCCCCTGGAGCAGTTCGGGTGCGGCGTAGGGCAGTGACGTCACCACCTGGGTGGGCCGGTGCCAGACATCCTCAGCGAGGATGTGCGCGACGCCGAAGTCGATCAGAACCGCGCCGAGTGCGGAAAAGTCTTGGTGCACAAGAATATTCGTAGGCTTGACGTCACTGTGCACGATGCCGTCGTAGTGGGCGTGGTCGAGTGCCTCGGCGATCTGGCCGAGCGCCGCCAGCCGGGACGCCAGTGAGGTCAGCCGGCTGGCATCGCCGCCGTCGACGTACTGCATGGCCATCCAGTGCCGGCCATGGTCGTACACCGTCACGATGTGGCGGTGCCGCAGTCGGTCGGCGATGCGGTATTCGCGGGCCAGCCGGGCGATGCTCGCCGGGCTGCGGTGGTCATCGTCGAGCACCTTCAGCGCGACCAGATCCGGTGTGTGGCCGGCCCCGCGGGCCAGGTAGACCGTCGCCTCGCCGCCGCGGCCCAACTCCTTTTCGACGACGTAGCCCGCGAACGACTGCCCGGGATGCGTCACGGTTCGACCCTAGAGCGCGGGTCGGCGACCGCCGGGCGAATTGCGCACGGCGCGATAGTCTCGTGGGCGTGTCCTCGTCCAACGGTTCTATCGCCGCCGAATGGGTGCCGACCGGATCGGTGACCGTGCGCGTGCCGGGCAAGGTGAATCTGTACCTGGAGGTCGGTGACCGCCGCGCCGACGGCTATCACGAGCTCGCCACCGTCTTCCACGCCGTGTCTCTGGTCGACGAGGTGACGGTGCGTAACGCCGACGTCTTGTCCCTGCGGGTGGTCGGGGAGGGTGCCGATCAGCTGCCGGTCGACGAGACCAACATCGCCTGGCAGGCCGCCGAGCTGATGGCCGAGCACATCGGGCGCGCGCCCGACGTAGAGATCACCATCGACAAGTCGATCCCGGTGGCCGGTGGGATGGCCGGCGGCAGCGCCGACGCCGCGGCGGTTCTGGTCGCGATGAACAATCTGTGGGAGCTGGGCGTGCCGCGCCGCGACCTGCATGCGCTGGCCGCCCAGCTGGGAAGCGACGTCCCGTTCGCCTTGCACGGCGGCACCGCGCTGGGCACCGGTCGAGGCGAAGAGCTGGCGACGGTGTTGGCCCGCAACACGTTTCACTGGGTGCTGGCCTTCGGTCAGGACGGACTGTCCACGGCAGAGGTCTATCGCGAGATCGACCGGCTCCGCGACGCGGGCGATCCGCCGAGGCTGAGCGATCCCGAGCCGCTGCTGGGTGCACTGGCCGGCGGCAACCCGCGCGAGCTGGCCCCCTGCTGGGCAACGACCTGCAGGCGGCGGCGTTGAGCCTGAATCCGGGACTGCGCCGGACCCTGCGGGCGGGTGCCGAAGCGGGCGCACTGGCCGGCATCGTCTCCGGATCCGGGCCGACGTGTGCGTTCCTGTGTGAGTCGGCATCGGCCGCCGTGGATGTGGGCACCGAACTGGCCGGGGCCGACGTGTGCCGCACCGTCCGGGTGGCCAGCGGGCCGGTGCAGGGCGCCCGGATCGTGCCAGGCCAGCCGGCCTGACTGTGACGCGCTTCTCATTAGGCCGTAAAACTTGGCGGTAACTTAAGGGGAGTTTAAGATGATCGACGGTGACAACTAGCGGCCTGGTACTGCATCCATATGAATCGCCCACCCCGGTCCGGGGCGGGCGATGGCCTGGCGGTACGGACGCTGTCGTCGCATCATCACCATTTCGAGATCGAACCGCTCCCCAGTCGTACTGGCGTGCCTCCTATGCAGCGCGTTGTGGCCGGTGGAGCATGAAATACAGGGCGTTCGATTCATCCCCAACGTCGCTGATCAGCCAGCTCCGGATGCCGAGGAGGTCGTCGTGAGCCGTTTCACCGACAAGATGTTCCACAGTGCCTTGACCAGCAGTAAGGGCATGGTCACCGGGGAACCGCACGAGCCGGTCCGGCACACCTGGCGTGAGGTGCACGAGCGGGCCCGTCGCATTGCGGGCGGCTTGGCGGAGGCCGGCATCGGCCTCGGCGACGCAGTCGGCGTGCTGGCCGGCGCTCCGGTGGAGATCGCCCCGACCGCGCAGGCGCTCTGGATGCGCGGCGCCAGCCTGACCATGCTGCACCAGCCCACTCCGCGTACCGACCTGGAGCAGTGGGCCAAGGACACCGCGACCGTCATCGACATGATCGAGGCCAAGGCCGTCATCGTCTCCGACCCGTTCCTCGTCGCCGTGCCGGTGCTCGAAGAGCGCGGCGTCAAGGTGCTCACGGTCGAGGCGCTGCTGGCCGCCGAGCCCATCGACCCGGTCGAGACCTCCGAAGACGACGTCGCGCTGATGCAGTTGACCTCCGGGTCGACCGGCTCGCCGAAGGCCGTCATCATCACGCACCGCAACATCCACTCCAACGCCGAGGCGATGTTCATCGGGGCCAAGTACGACATCGAGAAAGATGTCATGGTCAGCTGGCTGCCCTGCTTCCACGACATGGGCATGGTCGGGTTCCTGACCATCCCGATGTACTTCGGTGCGGAGCTGGTCAAGGTCACGCCGATGGACTTCCTGCGCGACACCCTGCTGTGGGCCAAGCTCATCGACAAGTACAAGGGCACCATGACCGCGGCGCCGAACTTCGCGTACGCGTTGTTCGCCAAGCGCCTGCGTCGTCAGGCCAAGCCCGGCGAGTTCGACCTGTCCACGCTGCGCTTCGCCCTGTCCGGCGCCGAGCCCGTCGACCCGGCCGACGTCGAGGACCTGCTGGATGCCGGTAAGCCCTTCGGCCTCCAGCCCGAGGCCATCCTGCCGGCCTACGGCATGGCCGAGACCACGCTGGCGGTCTCGTTCTCCGAATGCGGCGCCGGGCTGGTTGTCGACGAGGTCGACGCCGATCTGCTGGCCGCACTTCGCCGCGCCGTTCCCGCCGCGAAGGGCAACACCCGCCGGCTTGCCACGCTCGGCCCGCTGCTCAAGGACCTCGAGGCTCGCATCGTCGACGAGGATGGCAACGTGTTGCCGGCCCGCGGGGTGGGCATCATCGAGCTGCGCGGCGAGTCGCTGACCCCCGGCTACATCACCATGGGCGGCTTCGTGCCCGCCCAGGACGAGTGCGGCTGGTACGACACCGGTGACCTCGGCTACCTGCTGGAGAACGGTCACGTCGTGGTGTGCGGCCGGGTCAAGGACGTTATCATCATGGCCGGCCGCAACATCTACCCGACCGACATCGAGCGGGCCGCCGGACGTGTGGAAGGGGTGCGCCCCGGCTGTGCTGTCGCGGTGCGCCTCGATGCCGGCCACTCCCGCGAGACCTTCGCGGTGGCCGTCGAATCCAACGCCTGGCAGGATCCCGCCGCGGTACGGCGCATCGAGCACGAGGTGGCACACGAGGTGGTCGCCGAGGTCGACGTGCGCCCGCGCAACGTCGTGGTCCTCGGGCCGGGCACCATCCCGAAGACGCCGTCGGGCAAGCTGCGTCGCGCCAACTCGGTCGCGCTGGTCACCTAGCCGGTCAGGCCCGGCAGCTGATCTCCATCGCGTCGGAGTCTCGCACCGGAAAGCTCACGCCGACATAGCCATTCGCGGGGTCGCGGATGTAGTCGACGTACGGCTGCGCGTCGGCCAGCCCGGTGTTGTCGGCGACCACCAGCGCTCCGTCGCTCAGCCGCGGCTCAAGTACCTGAACGACCGGGACGTACAGGTCCTTCCAGCCGTCGAGCAGGACGAACCCCACCGCCTCGTCGATGGTGGCGAGCGTCTGCGTGGCATCGCCCGCCAGCACGGTGATCAGATCGTCCAGGCCGACCTCGGCGAAGGTCGACGTGGCCGCGGCGACCTTGGCGGCGCTGAGCTCGGTGGTCACCACCCGCCCGTGGCCGTTGTCCCGGACCGCGCTGGCCAGATGAATTGTGGAGAGCCCCAACGACGTTCCGAACTCGACCACGAGTGCCGGCCGGGTCGCGCGGACCAGGGTGTAGAGCAATTGGCCCGACTCGGGGGTCACCGGAAGATAGAAGTCGCTGAACGCATCGGCGCGTTCCTGTGCGGTCTTGGCCGCCCGCAATTGGGCGCCGCGCTCGTGGAGCTGCGCCATCTGCCCGCTTGCTTCGGCATACATACGGTCGATGGCCGCTGCCACCATGGGATCGCGCAGGGTGTTCACCGCGCCGAGGCTACTCCCGCTTCCTGACGAATCGGTGGCCGCTGCGGCTCCCGGTCGCCCGACGGCTGGGGGACCAGCAGGACCGGAATGCTGGTGTGGGACACGACCGCCGCCGCGACGCTGCCCTGCAGGTGTCCGAGCAGACCGCTGCGACGGTGCGGACCGAGCACGATCAGGCCGGCTCCGCGCTCGTTCGCGGCGTCGACGATGCCCCTCCAAGTCGGTGCCGCCTCGATGGCCAGGCTGCACGACTCGAATCCTGCCGCGCGGGCCAGGGCGGCGCCGTGTTCGGCGGTCCGCTCGGCGGTCCGGCGGACCTCGCCGGCGCAGTCGGCGTCGAATGGCCGGTCGTCGCTCGGCGTGAAGCCCACGTCGACCGGTTGCCAGACGCAGACCACCACGGCGTCACGATAAGGCGAAAGCTGCTGCGCCGCTTGGGTGATCGCATACCGGGCCAGATCCGAACCGTCATAGGCGAACAGGACCGGGCCTGCGGCGTGCGATGGGTGACGATGTGCGACGGGCGGCGCCGACGGCTGCGTGGCGATGGCCGGGGGTGCGGGCGGCAGGCCCCGCAGACGCGCCAGCAGCGGGGGTGAGTACCACGCGGGGGAGTCGCCGTCGAGGAACTCGTCGAGATCCGGTGTCTGCGGGCGGGCGCCACTGAACACGTAGACGGCGACGCCGAACACCGCGCCGCCGATCGCGAGTGCGAATCCCACCCACAGCGCGACGTTGGTGCCTTCCAGCAGGTCACCGGAGTAGCGCGTCGCGAGGTGCGCGAAGATCGGGGCCACCATGAATGCTGCGACGGCACGCAGCAGTTCGATGATCGCAAACACGCGCTGCAGGCTGTTGGACCGCAGGGAGAACCCGGCGACAAACAGCGCGGGCGCGACGGTGGCGCCCAACGCCAACCCGGTCAGGGCCGAACCGACAAGTGCCAGTGGCACATTCGCCGGCAGCGACGCCCTGAACACCGCGATGCCGGCCGCCAGCAGACCCATACCGACGAGCGGCAGGAAGTGCATGGCGCGTCGGCTGATGACGACCCCGAACACCACCGCCATGACGATCGCGCCGCCCAGCTCCGGCATGTAGAGCAGGCCCACCTGCACGGGGCTGAAGTGCTGCATGAACACGGCCGCGGTCAGCGTGGTCGCGGCGATCGAGGCGGCCGCGGCGAACAGTGCGACGCCGACGCCCGCCACCGGGATCGCACTGGTCAACATCGTCCGGATGGTCAGCAGCGGCCGGTGCGCGCGGAACTGGTACACGATCAGCGCCACGATCAGGGCCAGGCCGCCGAACATCGGTGCGGTGACGGCGAAGTCGGAGATCTCGTGGGTGCTCAGCTGTGCTGCGCCGACGAACGCGGCCGTACATCCGACGGTCGCCAGCCCGATCGCCTTCAGATCGCGCGGCGCGGTCGGGTCGGCAGGCGGTGCGTCGTCGAACGTCAGTGCCGCCAGGACGAGAGCCAACAGTGCAACCGCCGCGACGATCCAGAACAACGGCCGCCAGGCGTGCGCCTCGGCCTGGACGCCGCCGAGGAACGGCCCGAGCGCGACGGCGCCGAACACGCACATGTTCATGATGACCGCGGTGTTGCGGAGCTTGTCCCGCGGAAATCCGATCGTCAGCGGCGGAGCGGCGGCGATCAGCAGCATGCTGGTCGCCAGGCCCTGCAGGACGTGGCCGGCGATGAACGCGGTGGCATTCGGTGCAGCCGCGGCGATGACCGATCCGATGACGAGAACCACGGCGTAGAGCAGCAGCATTCGTCGCTGCGGAAGATGTTGCGCGAATTGCACGGCGAGCACCGTGCCCACGGCGTAGGCGGCGTTGCCCAGACCCGAGCTCAGCGCCATCTGCTGCGTCGTCATGTGCAATTGCTCGGAAATGATCGGCACGAGCGGATCCAGCGCGGCCGACAGCGCCAGATAGGGGATCAGGGCGAGGGTGACCATGGCGGCCACGGCCGGATAGCGCCCCGCAAGCGGGCCCTGGCGCATCAGCTCAGTCCTCCGGTCGCGGCTGCGTGAGCGCGATGCGTGGCCGACAACGGATGCGGGGACGCGAGGAGACAGGGCATGGCGTGAAACAACTTTACATAGGTAACAAATATTCCGCATAGTCCGCGCGACGGCTCCAGGTCGGCTATCTGGGTATGTAGTACTATACCTAGCTATGCGTCCTCAACTCTCGGATCATCCGACCGTGCAAGCGGTGCGAGCCCGTCAGCGCGCGGCGCCGGCGCCGGTGATCGACGCCGACTGGCTCCGTGAGATCTGTCTGGCCGCCGGCGCCGACGACGTGGCCTTCGCCGCGGTCGACAACCCGGACCTGGCTAGCGAACGCGAGCACGTCGAGGCCGCCCTGCCCGGCACGCGAAGTTACATCTCGCTGGTGGTCCGGATGAATCGGGACAACGTGCGATCGGTCGCGCGCAGTGTGGCCAACCAGGAGTTCCACCGCAGCGGGGAGATCATCAACGAGGCCGCGCACCGGATCACCCGGGCGCTGGAGGACGCCGGCCACCGGGCGTTGAACCCGTCGGCCACGTTCCCGATGGAGATGGACCGCTACCCGGGCCGGATCTGGGTGGTCGCCCACAAGCCCGTCGCGGTGGCCGCCGGACTTGGGGTGATGGGCATCCACCGCAACGTCATCCATCCGAAGTTCGGCAACTTCGTCCTGCTGGCCACGATTCTCGTTGACGCACCGGTCAGCAGTTACGGTGCCCCACTGGACTATTCACCCTGCCTGGAATGCAAGCTCTGTGTCGCGGCCTGCCCGGTGGGCGCCATCAAGAAAGACGGTGAGTTCGACTTCCTGGCCTGCTCGGTGCACAACTACCGCGAGTTCATGGGCGGGTTCACAGACTGGGCGCAGACCATCGCCGACAGCGAGGATGCAGCCGACTTCCGTTCGCGGGTAACCGATTCGGAGAACGCGTCGATGTGGCAGAGCCTGTCGTTCAAGGCGAACTACAAAGCTGCCTACTGCCTGGCGGTCTGCCCCGCCGGCGAGGACGTCATCGAGCCCTATCTCGACGACCGCAAGGGTTTCATGGACCTGGTGTTGCGGCCGCTGCAGGAGAAGGTGGAAACCCTTTACGTGCTGCCCAATTCAGCGGCGAAGGCACATGCCGAGCGGCGCTACCCGCACAAGCCGGTCAAGGTCGTCGACTCCGGGGTGCGGGGGCGCGCGTAGGCTGGTCCGATGGAGCGGGCGCTCGGCTGGATGGGTGTGTTCGGTTCCGCGTTCGCGATCGTCGCGGTGCTCGCTCTCGACGCGACGCTCGGCGGCCAGCACACTCGCGGCAGGCAATTGCGTGCCGCCACCATCTCCGAGTACGTGTACACCTCCGGCAGTGCGGCTTTCGTCGCGGCCGTGCTGATCCTGGCCGTCGCATCGACGGCACTGCTGCACGGCCTGATCCGTGCCGGACTGGTGCGGCTGCGCTCGGCCGGTTCGGTGTTGATGATCCTGTGGGTGGTGGGCCTGCTGGGCGTCGTTGCGTTTCCCAAGCACAACTGGGTCACCGGGCCGAGCGCATCGGGCACCGTACACCGGGTCGCGACGCTGCTCGCATTTGTCGCGTTGCCGCTGGCGGTGTTGCTGATCGCTCGTGGCCGGGACATCACCGTTCGAGCCGCCAGATGGCTTACTGCAGTCGGAATCGGTTGGCTGGCAGTGCTGTTCGGGGCGATCGCAGTCGGCGTGTCGACTGATCGGCCGTGGTGGAAACTGATCCCGCTCGGCGTGGTGGAACGAGGGATCGCCGGGTTCGAGGTGGCTGCGCTGATTGCGCTGGGGCTGTGGCTGGTGCGTGGGGAACGCGCCGATCCTCCTCCCGCGCGGCCGGCGTCATCGCGTCGAGAACGTCATAGACCTGCCACCAGCGGGCCTCGTGTTCCAGCGGGGAGATCCGGCCCTCTTCCAGATCCAGGTCCGCATGATCCAGGGCCCGCGCCATGACGCGCAGCTGTGAGTACCGTCGCTCGGTCTCGTCGTGGCGGACGCCCGCGACCTTGATGGCCCACAGGGTGCGCACCCGCATCCGCGTCTCACCCGCCAACGCGAATGTGATTGCCCCGGCGGCGATATAGATCATCGTCCCGGCGATCAGCGCGGTCACGGACATGCCGACGGCCTCGCCGCCGATCTGCAGGATCAGCCACAGTGCGGCGCCCCACAGCGGCCAGGTACGCCACGCCCGCACCATGCGTCGCTCCCACTCGATGATACCGGGTGGGAACACCACGAGGCGATAGCGGGCGACGCCGTAGCGCGCCGGGTAGGCGTCGAAAGAACCCCAGACAGAAGTGGTCACGCACTCAGGTCTACGCCCGCGCTGTGTCCCCGTCGTGGGTCTATACGGAATCCTGACGCCCGCCCGGCGAACCCTTACGGGTTCACCAGGCGTGCACCTGATTCTGAGCTGTCTCCAGCCCGGCCTCGATCAGCAACTCGGTCGCGTCGGCGGCCTGCTCGCAGATCGCCGGGACCTCCGTGCGCTCGGCCGCGGTGAACGGCTCCAGTACGTACGCCGCCGGATCCTTGCGTCCCGGCGGACGGCCGACCCCGATGCGGACCCGCTGAAAGTTCTTGGTCCCCAACGCATTCGCCACCGAGCGCAAGCCGTTGTGGCCGCCCTCGCCGCCGCCCAGTTTCAGGCGGATCCTGCCGAAGTCGATGTCGAGCTCATCGTGGATGACGATGATGTCGGCCGGCATGACCGAGTAGAACTTCGCCAACGGACCGACCTGGCGCCCCGACTCGTTCATGTAGGTGCGCGGCTTGGCCAGCACCACGGGACGATGCGCCAGGCGGCCGGTCACGATCTCCGCGCCGGAGCGCTTGTGCACCTTGAACTGTGCACCGATGCGACCGGCCAGCACGTCGGCCACCATGAACCCGAGGTTGTGCCGGGTCTTGGCGTACTGCGGGCCCGGGTTGCCCAGGCCGACAACCAGCAGGGGATCGGCCACCGGGCAGTCTTACTCGGCCTCGGCCGACTCGCCCTCGGCGGCGTCGGCTGCCTCGGCAGCGTCGGCGGCCTGCTCCTCGATCGACTCGCCGCCACCCTCGGCCTCGAGATCCTCGGCCGTCGGGGCGGTCACGATGTTGACGACCAGCAGTTCGGGATCGCTGATCAGCGTCACGCCCTCGGGCAGTTCGACCTGGCCCGCGGTGATCTGGGTGCCTTCCTCGGCGCCCTCGATCGACACGACCAGCTGCTGCGGGATCGACATGGCGTCGGCCTCGATCTCGATGGTGTTGGCGTCCTGGGTGACCAGGGCGCCCGGGGCGGCGTCGCCTTCGAGGGTGACGTTGACCTCGACGGTCACCTTCTCGCCGCGGCGAACCACGATCAGGTCGGCGTGCTGGATGCTCCGCCGGATCGGGTGCACGGAGAGGGCCTTGGTCAGCGCCAGCTGTTCCTTGCCCTGGACGTCGAGGGTCAGCACCGCATTGGTGCCGTGCTTGCGCAGGACGGCGGCGAAGTCGCGGGCGTTGAGCTCGAGGTGCTGGGGCTCGGTGCCGTGGCCATAGAGAACGACGGGAACCTTGCCGTCGCGGCGGGCCTGGCGCGAGGCGCCCTTGCCGGTCCTGTCCCGCACGCCGGCGGTGAGGTTGTTGGTGGCGTTCTTGGCCATGAGGGGTGCTCCTGTTGCCTGTCGTGGGTCATCCGCACGGCTAAGGCAGGCACCAATCAGAGGAAGCCTCGTCGATAACGGTGGCTGGACCACCCTCGCCGTGACGCGGCACCCAGGGTAGCCGATCAGGGCTTCAGAGCGGAAATTCGATGCCGGTGAGCTGCTCGGACAGCCGCCACAGTCCGGTGGCGGTGGTCTGGTTGCGGGCCAGCGGGCTGCGCGGGGACTGGCCGGTCGGCCCGCGCATCGCGAACTTGGGGCCGATGAAGCTGTTGCCGGGCAGGTCCTGGGCGGCCGCGTACAGGGTCTGGCGGGCGCCGAAGTCGGCGCTGGTGGCGAACACGGCGTTGCCGGCGTCCCAGATCCGGGTGCCCATCCGGTTGCCGGTGTGGCCCTGCAGGTTGGTGGCGGAGTACCCGGGGTGGGCGGCGTGCGACTTCAGCGATGATCCGGCGGCGTCGAGGCGCTTCTGCAGCTCACTGGTGAACAGCAGGTTGGCCAGCTTGGACTGGCCGTAGGCCAGCCACGCGGAATACGGCCGGGCCTTCCAGTTCAGGTCCTTCAGGCTGATCTTGCCCAGCAGGTGCATGAACGACGAGACCGTGACCACCCGGTCGGTCACTTTGGGGAGCAACAGGTTGGTCAGCGCGAAGTGGCCAAGGTGGTTGGTGCCGATCTGGCTCTCGAATCCGTCTTTGGTGACGGCATAGGGGACCGCCATGATCCCGGCGTTGTTGATCAGGACGTCGACGCTCTGCACGCCGGCGGCGAAGTCGCTGATCGAGCTCAGATCCTGGAGGTCGAGGCTGCGTACCTCGACATCGCCGATCATGGTGGCGGCGGCTTCTTCACCCTTGGCCGCGTTGCGGCAGGCCAGGATGGTGTGCGCGCCGACGCGGGCCAGCTCGCGCGCGGTGATCAGCCCCAACCCGCTGTTGGCTCCGGTGACGATGACGGTACGTCCGGCGAACGACGGCAGATCTGCGGCGGTCCAACTCATGGGAGATCACTCTAGGGGGACCCGGCGCGGCCGGCAGACGCTACTTCTTCAGGGCTACTTCTTCAGGGCGACGTTGAACCCGGAGATGATCGCCTCGACATCGGTGGACGCCGCGGCGGCCTGATCGGCCAGCGTCGTCACCGTCAGCTGCACCAGGTAGCGCTGGAACGCAGGCGCCGGGGTCACCGGGATCACCACGCGGTTGTAGGAGTGCAGTCGCTTGCCGTTGAGGTCGTAGCTGCCCTCGATCATCGAGGACGGGAACCCCTTGAAGTCAGCGGTGGAGGCGTTGAGTTTGGTGAAGTTCTGACTCATCTCGGCATCGGCGCTGGCGTGCTTGAGCGCCTCGCCCACGTCGAAGTTGCCGGTCAGCCTGAACACGATCACCATCGCCGTCGGATAGGTGTTGTTCTTCGCGATGACTTCGGTGCCCGGCGAGAAGTTCGAGTTGTCGTACTTGGTCCAGCCCGGTGGCCGCGGCAGCGTGACCGTGATGTCGGTGAGCTTGTCCAGGGGGATCTGCTCGCCGATCACGCCGACGCCGTAGAGGTACTCGGCGATCGGCTGCGGCTTGCCCGAGGTGGTGGGGGCCGCCGAGGTGGTGGTCGCCGGTGTGCTCCAGATCGAGGAATAGTCCGGCGGCGTCGACCCACACGCCGCCACGGTCGTGGCCACCGCGATGCACAGGACTGCCCTACCCCCTCACAGAATTTCGTGCACCGATTCGATCGGCCGGGCCAACCGGGTGCCCTTGTCGGTCACCACGAACGGGCGCTCGATCAGGATCGGGTTGGCCGCCATGGCATCCAACAGCTCGTCATCGCCGGCGTCGGCGAGATTCAGTTCGCTGTAGAGAGATTCACGCTTGCGGACCGCGGCGCGTACCTCGATGCCGGCGTCGGCGATCAGCTTCGCGATCTCGGCGCGCGACGGTGGTGTCTTCAGATACTCGACGATCTCCGGCGTGATTCCGTTGTCGCGCAGCAGTTCCAGGGTCTTGCGGGAGGTGCTGCAGCGCGGGTTGTGGTAGATGGTGCTTGACAACTATGCGTCCCCGTCGAAAAGACCTGTCACCGAACCATTTTCGAAGACCGCGCGGATGGTGCTGGCCAGCAGCGGGGCGATGGACAGCACGGTCAGTTGCGGGAACCGCTTGGACTCGTCGATCGGCAGGGTGTTGGTGACGATCACCTCGCGGGCACCGGAGTCGGCGAGCCGCTCACGGGCCGGGTCGGACAGCACGCCGTGGGTGGCGGCGATGATGACGTCCTTGGCGCCGTCGTCGTGCAGCAGCTTGACCGCGCCGGCGATGGTGCCGCCGGTGTCGATCATGTCGTCGGTGAGCACGCAGGTCTTGCCGGCGACGTCACCGACGACCCGGTTGGACTTCACCTGGTTGGGCACCTTCGGGTCGCGGGTCTTGTGGATGAACGCCAGCGGTGTGCCGCCGAGGGCGTCGGCCCACTTCTCGGCCACCCGCACGCGGCCCGAGTCCGGCGAGACCACCACGACGTTCTCGCAGTTGTAGTTGTCCCGGATGTAGCCGGTCAGCAGCGGCTGAGCCCGCATGTGATCGACCGGCCCGTCGAAGAAACCCTGGATCTGGTCGGTGTGCAGGTCCACGGTGACTATGCGGTCGGCGCCCGCGGTCTTGTAGAGGTCGGCGACCAGACGGGCGGAGATGGGTTCGCGGCCGCGGTGCTTCTTGTCCTGGCGGGCGTACGGATAGAACGGCAGGATCGCCGTGATGCGCTTGGCGCTGCCGCGCTTGAGCGCGTCGATCATGATCAGCTGTTCCATCAGCCACTTGTTCAGCGGCGCGGGATGGGACTGCAGGACGAAAGCGTCGCAGCCACGGACCGATTCGTCGAAGCGGACGAAGATCTCACCGTTGGCGAAATCCCGTGCGGTCTGCGCGGTGACCTGGACGTCAAGCTCTTTGGCGACCTGATCCGCCAGCTCCGGGTGCGCGCGGCCCGAGAAGAGCATCAGATTTTTGCGGTTGTCGGTCCAGTCCGTGCCCACTGTGTGCTGCCCTTGCCGGTCGGGGATCGATACGGGCCAATCGTACGGTGCTACGACCCCGGGTTACCAAAAAGGCAACATCTGGCGACGCCGATCAGTCGGTTGCGTTGCCCGACTCGGACTCTTTCGCCTTGGCCGCGGCCTGCGCCGATGCGCTGCCGGGCCGCTTGTGCAGCACCCAGTCCTCGATATTGCGCTGTGGCCCAGCCGACACCGCCAGCGCGCCGGGAGGCACGTCGTCGCGCAGCACCGTGCCCGCCCCGGTGTAGGCGCCGTCGCCGACGGTGACCGGCGCGACGAACATGGTGTCCGAGCCGGTGCGCACGTGCGAACCGATGGTGGTGCGGCTCTTGTTCTCGCCGTCATAGTTCACGAACACGCTGGATGCGCCGATATTGCTGTGCTCGCCGATGTCGGCGTCGCCCACATAGGTCAGGTGCGGAACCTTGGTGCCCGCGCCGATGACCGCGTTCTTGGTCTCGACGAAGGTGCCGAGCTTGCCGCGGGCGCCCAGCTCGGTGCCCGGCCGCAGGAACGTGAACGGCCCGACCGTCGCCCCGTCGCCGATCACGGATTCGCTGCCGTGCGTGCGGATCACCGAGGCTTCATCGCCGACGCCGACGTCGGTGAGCGTGGTGTCCGGACCGATCTCGCAGCGCGCGCCGATCCGGGTGGCGCCCAGCAGCTGGGTTCCCGGCCGGATGACGGTGTCGCGGCCGACGGTGACGTCGACGTCGATCCAGGTGCTCAGGGGGTCGACGACGGTGACGCCGGCGCGCTGATGGGCGGCCACCACCCGCCGGTTGAGCTCCCGGGCCAGGTCGGCGAGCTGAACCCGGTCGTTGACCCCGGCGACCTGGGCGGCGTCGTCGACATGCTTGGCGTGCACCACCCGATGGTCGGCGCGCAGGATCGAGATCACGTCGGTCAGATAGAGCTCGTGCTGGGCGTTGTCGGACGACAGCCGGCTCAGCGCGGAGCGCAGTTCGGTGATGTCGAACGCGTACACACCGGCGTTGACCTCGCGGATGGCCCGCTGCTGCGGGGTGGCGTCGGTTTCCTCGACGATCGCGATGACCTCGCCGTCCTGGGTGCGCAGGATGCGGCCGTAGCCGCCTGCGTTGGGCAGGGTCGTCGTCACGACGGTCGCCGCCGCGCGCGCAGCGCAGTGGTTGGCGATCAGCTCGGCCAGGGTGTCGGCATCGAGCAACGGCACGTCACCTGAGGTCACGACGACGGTGCCGGCGAAATCGTCGGGCAGCCCGGACAGTCCGCACAACACCGCGTGACCGGTGCCGAGTTGCTGCTCCTGGACGGCCACCTCGATGGTGCGGCCCAGTTCCTGCGCGAGCCTGGCCACCACCGGGCCGATGCGCTCGCGGTCCTTGCCGAGCACGGCGACGAGGTGCTGGGGAGCGACCTTGGCGACCGCGTGCAGGGCGTGCGAGAGCATGCTGCGTCCGCCGAGGGTGTGCAACACCTTGGGCGTATCGGAGCGCATGCGGGTTCCGGCCCCGGCTGCCAGCACCAGGACGGCGGCATCGGTCTGCGTGGTCACCTGGACCTCCATCAATATGCTCCGTCGCCAGGACTCGAACCTGAACTATCTGAACCAAAATCAGAGGTGCTGCCGATTACACCACGACGGACTGGCCGAAATGTCCGCCTGAGACTCTAGTGCAAGCCGTTACTCTCAACCCGTGGCAGCACCGGAGAAGGAGCCGCGGGCACCGCGCGCCCGGATGACCGGCACCGAACGCCGGCGCCAGCTCATCGACGTGGCGCGGACCCTGTTCGCCGAGCGTGGCTACGAGGGCACCTCCATCGAGGAGATCGCCCAACGCGCGAACGTCTCCAAGCCCGTCGTCTACGAGCACTTCGGCGGTAAGGAAGGCCTCTACGCGGTGGTCGTCGACCGCGAGATGTCGGCCCTGCTCGACGGAATCTCGTCGTCTTTGACCAACAACCGATCCCGGGTCCGGGTCGAGCGGGTGGCGCTGGCCCTGCTGACCTACGTCGAGGAGCGGACCGACGGCTTCCGCATCCTGATCCGTGACTCACCCGCGGCGATCAGCACCGGCACCTACTCCAGCCTGCTCAACGACGCGGTCAGTCAGGTGTCCTCGATCCTGGCCGGTGATTTCGCCCGCCGCGGGCTGGACCCCGTCCTGGCCCCGCTGTACGCGCAGGCCCTGGTCGGCTCGGTGTCGATGACCGCGCAGTGGTGGCTCGACACCCGTGAGCCGAAGAAAGAAGTGGTCGCCGCGCACCTGGTGAACCTGATGTGGAACGGGCTGACCCACCTGGAAGCCGATCCGCAATTGGAAGGTGAGTGATCACGCGGCCTGCGATAATCGGCGCACACGCCGCATGTATCTGTCGGGGCTGACAGGAGGGGGTCGGCGGGTGATCAACACGGGTGAGGTCATCGATCGAGTCAGGGCACGCCTGCACGATGCCCAACGGATCGAGGACGTCCAGCAGCTGGTCAAGGTCGCGGCCCGGCAGGTCGCCGGCGCCCACGGCGCCACGTTCGTGCTGCTCGACAGCGACATGTGTTACTACGCCGACGAAGACTCGATGAGTCCGCTGTGGAAAGGCCAGCGCTTCCCGGTGTCGGACTGCATCAGCGGGTGGTCGATGATCCACCGCACGGCCGTCGCGATCGGCGACGTCCGGCGGGATGAGCGCATTCCGCAGGACGCGTACCGGCCGACGTTCGTGCGCAGCCTGGTCATGACCCCGCTGTTGGGGCCCACCCCGATGGGCGCGATCGGCGTCTACTGGGCACACCCGGGGCAGCCGGATCGGGCGGTGGTCGAGGCGCTCACGCATCTCGCCGACCTCGCGGTGACCGCGCTGCTGCGGTTTCCCGAAGGCATTCCCGACCCCGGCTTCACGGTGGCGGGCCGCTGAGGCGACCTGCGTCACAGCCCGCGAACGAATCGCGGCCCGCCGCAACGCCTTCGGTCCCGCCGCCTAGGATGGACCCATCATGACCGCACCGGGGCAGGAGTATGTTCACACCCCGATCGCGGGGCTGGTGGACTTGGCGCTGACCGCGCCGGAATTCGTCGAACTCGCGCAACGGGCCGCCGAGCGTCCCGAAGAACTCGCGCTGGTCGGGCCGGCCAGTTCACAGCTGTACGCCGCCTGCGCCGTCGCCCGTAAGGGCCCGCTGCTGGTGGTCACCGCGACGGGCCGCGACGCCGACGACCTCACCGCCGAACTGCGGGGCGTGTTCGGCAACTCGGCGGCGATGTTCCCGTCCTGGGAGACGCTGCCGCACGAGCGGCTCTCGCCCGGGGTCGACACCGTGGGCGCACGACTGATGCTGCTGCGCCGGCTGGCCCGCCCCGACGACGAGCGCCTTGGCCCGCCGCTGTGCGTGGTGGTCACCACGGTGCGCTCGCTGCTGCAGCCGATGGCTCCCGACGTCGGCACCGTCGAACCGGTGACGCTCCTTCCAGGGGCCGAGTTCGATTTCGATGCGTTGATCGCGCGCCTGGTCGAGCTGGCCTACACCCGCGTCGACATGGTCGGCAAGCGCGGCGAATTCGCGGTCCGCGGCGGCATTTTGGATCTTTTCCCGCCGACAGCCGAGCACCCGGTGCGGGTGGAGTTCTGGGGCGACGAGGTCAGCGAGATGCGGATGTTCTCGGTGGCCGATCAGCGGTCCATCCCCGAGATCGACGTGGACAGCGTGGTCGCGGTCCCGTGCCGCGAGCTGCTGCTCACCGACGAGGTGCGGGCGCATGCCGCCACGCTGCTTGCCGGCCGGCCGCGCGGTGACGGCAACCAGGTCAGCGGCAGCGTCGGCGACATGCTCGCCAAGCTGGCCGAAGGCATCCCGGTCGACGGGATGGAGGCGCTGCAGCCGGTGCTGCGACCCGACGACCTGACCCTGCTCATCGACCACCTGCCGGAGGGCACCCCGGTTCTGGTGTGCGATCCGGAGAAGGTGCGCACCCGCGCGGCCGACCTGATCAAGACGGGCCGAGAGTTCCTGGAAGCGTCCTGGTCGGTGGCCGCTCTCGGTGGTGACGCTCCGATCGACATCGAAGAACTCGGCGGGTCCGGGTTCCGCGAACTCGAGGAGGTGCGGGCCGCGGCGCGCGCGTCCGGCCACCCGTGGTGGACGGTGAGCCAGTTGGCCGCCGAGGACGCCACCGAACTCGACGTGCGGGCCGCCCCGTCGGCCCGCGGCCAGCAGAGCAACGTCGACGAGATCTTCGCGATGCTGCGCGCGCATGTGCTGACCGGCGGGTTCGCCGCCGTCGTCGCGCCGGGCACCGGCACCGCACATCGGGTCGTCGAGCAACTCGGCGAGCGCGACACCCCGGCCGCGATGCTGGAATCCGGCGCGGCGCCGAAGGCCGGTGTGGTCGGCGTGCTCAAAGGCCCGCTGCACGACGGCATCATCGTGCCCGGCGCCAACCTGGTGGTCATCACCGAAACCGACCTCACCGGCAACCGGGTGACCGGCACCGAGGGCAAGCGGCTGGCGGCCAAGCGCCGCAACACCGTTGACCCGCTGGCGTTGACCGCGGGCGACCTGGTGGTGCACGACCAGCACGGTATCGGGCGGTTCGTCGAGATGGTGGAGCGGACCGTCGGCGGCGCGCGGCGCGAGTACCTGGTGCTGGAGTACGCGTCCAGCAAGCGGGGGCAGTCGGCCGACAAACTGTTCGTGCCGATGGACTCCCTGGACCAGCTGTCCCGCTACGTCGGTGGCCAGGAACCCAGCCTGAGCCGTCTGGGCGGTAGCGACTGGACCAACACAAAAACCAAGGCGCGCAAGGCTGTTCGCGAGATCGCCAGCGAACTGGTGGCGCTCTACGCCAAGCGGCAGGCCGCGCCGGGCCACGCGTTCGGCCCGGACACCCCGTGGCAGGCCGAGATGGAGGACGCGTTCGGCTTCACCGAGACGATCGACCAGTTGACCGCGATCCAGGAGGTCAAGTCCGACATGGAGAAGCCGGTCCCGATGGACCGGGTCATCTGTGGCGACGTCGGTTACGGCAAGACCGAGATCGCGGTGCGCGCGGCGTTCAAGGCGGTGCAGGACGGCAAGCAGGTCGCGGTGCTGGTGCCGACCACGCTGCTGGCCGATCAGCATCTGCAGACGTTCAGCGCGCGGATGGCCGGTTTCCCGGTGACGGTGAAGGGCCTCTCGCGGTTCACCGACCCGGCCGAGTCACGCGCGGTGATCGAGGGAATGGCCGACGGCAGCGTCGACATCGTGATCGGCACGCACCGGCTCCTGCAGACCGCCGTGCGCTGGAAAGACCTCGGCTTGGTGATCGTCGACGAGGAACAGCGTTTCGGCGTCGAGCACAAGGAACACATCAAGAGCCTGCGCACCCACGTCGACGTGTTGACGATGAGCGCCACCCCGATTCCGCGCACGCTGGAGATGAGCCTGGCCGGCATCCGGGAGATGTCGACCATCCTGACCCCGCCCGAAGAGCGCTACCCGGTGCTGACCTACGTTGGCGGGCACGACGACAAGCAGGTCGCCGCGGCGCTGCGGCGCGAATTGCTGCGCGACGGGCAGGTGTTCTACATCCACAACCGGGTCAGCAGCATCGACGCCGCGGCCGCCCGGGTCCGGCAGCTGGTGCCCGAGGCGCGGGTCGTGGTCGCCCACGGCCAGATGCCCGAAGAGTTGTTGGAGCGCACCGTCGAGGGCTTCTGGAACCGCGAATACGACATCCTGGTCTGCACCACGATCGTCGAGACGGGGCTGGACATCTCGAACGCCAACACCCTGATCGTCGAGCGCGCCGACACCTTCGGCCTGTCCCAGCTGCATCAGCTGCGCGGTCGGGTGGGACGCAGCCGCGAGCGCGGGTACGCCTACTTCCTGTACCCGAAAGAGATGCCGCTCACCGAGACCGCCTACGACCGGCTGGCCACGATCGCGCAGAACAACGAACTCGGCGCGGGCATGGCAGTTGCGATGAAGGACTTGGAGATTCGCGGTGCGGGCAATGTGCTCGGTGCCGAACAGTCCGGCCACGTCGCCGGGGTGGGATTCGACCTGTACGTGCGGCTGGTGGGCGAGGCCGTCGAGGCGTACCGGGCCGCGGCCGACGGCAAGACGGTCACCACCTCCGAGGAACCCAAGGATGTGCGCATCGATCTGCCGGTCGACGCCAACCTGCCGCCGGACTACATCGAGAGTGACCGGCTGCGGCTGGAGGCCTACCGCCGGCTGGCCGGGGCAGGCGACGATGCGGGCATCGTCTCGGTGGTCGAGGAACTCACCGACCGCTACGGGCCGCTGCCCGAACCCGCACAGCGGCTGGTCGCGATGGCCCGGCTGCGGCTGGTGTGCCGCGGGTACGGCGTGACAGAGGTCGCCGCGACCGGAAGCGGTTCGGCCACAACGATTCGCGTCTCACCGTTAACGCTTCCCGACTCCGCGCAGCTCCGGCTGAAACGGGTCTATCCCGGCGCTAACTATCGTGCGACAACGTCGACGGTGATGGTGCCGATTCCGCGGTCGGGCAGCGGTGTCGGCGCCCCCGGATCCGCGACCTGGAGCTGGTGCAGATGGTGGCCGATCTGCTTCGCGCACTTGACGGACAACCGCACGGCGAGCTTGATATAACGACGTTCACACCGGCAGGCACGGCGAGGGGAGAGCGGTGACCGTCATCCTGGTCGATCCGCGCCGTCCGTCGCTCGTCCCCGTCGACGCCGTGGAGCTGCTGGGCGGTGACGTGCAGTACACCGAGGAGATGCCGGTCAAGGTGCCGTGGTCGCTGCCGTCGGCGCGACCGGTGTTCACCGGTGCCGATGCGCCGGTTCTGCTCTCCTCCGATCGGCAGCACCCCGGGGTGCGGGCCCGGTTGTCCGCCGGTGAGCGGCTGATCGCCGCGCCCGCCCCGCAATCCGGCGAGCGGCTGGTCGACGCGGTGGCGATCATGGACAAGCTGCGCACGGCCGGGCCGTGGGAGAGCGAACAGACCCACGACTCGCTGCGGCGCTACCTCCTGGAGGAAACCTACGAGCTCTTCGACGCGGTCCGCGGCGGCAATGCCGACGAACTGCGGGAAGAACTCGGAGATGTGTTGCTGCAGGTGCTCTTTCACGCGCGGATCGCCGAGGAGGCGTTGCACGGTTTCACCATCGACGACGTCGCCGACGCGCTGGTGCGCAAGCTCGGCAACCGGGTGCCCGCGGTGCTGGCCGGGGAGCCGATCTCGTTGGAAGACCAACTGGCCCAGTGGGAACAGCGCAAGGCCGCGGAGAACCTCGGGAAGAGCAACCGGGTCTCCTGTGTCGACGACGTGCCGACCGCTCAGCCGGCGCTGGCGTTGGCGCAGAAGGTGATTGCCCGGGTGACAACCGCCGGGCTGCCGCCCGAGCTGATCCCGGCATCGATCGTCACGGTGACGGTCGCGGCCGAGCGCGATGCCGAGAACGAGCTGCGCACCGACGTGCTGGAATTCATGGACACCGTACGAGCCGTCGAGCGCGCGATCGCGGCGAACCGGCGCGATACCGACGCCGCAACAGAACTCGACGCCGGCGCGGCATTGGGCGCGGTCAGCGCCGACGAGTGGCGCAGGCACTGGCCGGCACCGGAAGCCGAGCTGGTGGAGCTACCGCTGGTACCCGAGGTGGTGACCGACGACGACGTGCTCGACGACGTCGACTTCCTGCGGGTCGACGACGATCTGGACCTGCCTGAGCTCGCCGACGACCTCGCGGGCAGTGAACTGCACGACGTCGAGGCCGATCAGCCCAGCAGCGTCGAACCCCAGTAGTCGCCGTCGCGCAGGCCCGGCGGGACCGCGAAGATCGCGCTGCCGGTGTGGGTGATGTATTCGTTGAGCAGATCGCGGCGGGCCAGCTCCATCTGCATCGGGATGAACTGGGTCGCCGGGTTGCGCACGAATGCGATGAAGAACAGCCCGGCATCCAGGTGCCCGAATCCGTCTGAGCCGTCGGTGAAGTTGTAGCCGCGGCGCAGGATCTGGATACCGTTCAGGTGCTGCTGGGATGCCAGCCGCACATGGGCGTCACGGTCGATCAACGGCTCGTTCTTGTTGTCGACGATGTCGAAGTTCAGTTCCTCGAACTCCTGCTTGAGCCCGTTGGGCGCCCCGCTGCCCTTCTGCCGGCCGATCACCCGCTCCTGCTCGAGAAGCGTTGTGCGGTCCCACGATTCGATGCGCATCCGGATGCGACGGCTGATCATGTAGCTGCCGCCGGTCATCCAGTCCGGCCCGTCGCCCTTGGCCACCCACACCTGCTGGTTCAGCGTGTCGGTGTCTTCGGCCTTGATGTTCGCGGTTCCGTCCTTGAACCCGAACAGATTTCGCGGCGTCGACTGTTCCCGGGTGGTCGAGGAGGTGCGGCCGAACCCCAGCTGGGAGTACCGCACCGCGACGGTGCCGAAGCCGACCCGGGCCAGATTGCGGATCGCGTGGACCGCGACCTGGGGGTCGTTGGCGCAGGCCTGTACGACGATGTCGCCGCCGCAGCGGGCCGGGTCCATGGTCTCGTTGGGGAACTTGGGCAGGTTCTCCAGCAGCTGCGGCTTCTGCCCGGCCAGCCCGAAGCGGTCCTTGCCGTCCTTGAGGAAGAGCGACGGACCGAACCCGATGGTCAACGTCAGCTGCGACGGCGTCAGCCCCAGCGCCTCACCCGTATCCGATGGTGGGGCATAGGGATTGAGGCCGACAGCGCCGTCGTGGACGGCTTCCTGGCCGGCGGTCATCCGCTCGGCCATGCCGGTCCACTCCTTGAGCATCGCGACGAGGTCGGCCCTGGACTCGGTCGTCACGTCGAACGTGGCGAAGTGCATTCGATCCTGGGCGGGCGTGACGATCCCGGCCTGGTGCTCGCCGCGGAACGGCACCGGCTTGTCCAGCCCGCCGGTGACCGCGCTGGCCGCGGACGCCCGGCCGGCCAGCGCACCGGCGCCTGCCGCGCCGACCACCGCGGCGGTGACGCCCGCCGCGCCGAACAGCTTGCGCCGTGACATTCCCGACGGGGCGGCTCGGGCTGAGCCGGCACGCCGCCGTTACTGGGGAGCGATGACACCCTGCACCTGGCTGACGTCTTTGCTCAGCGCGTCGATCGCACGCGAGAGTTCCTGTCGCTGAGGCTCGGTCACGGTGTCGTAGAGCACGAAGCCGTCACCCTTGCGGTACTGGGCCAGCAGCGCCTCGACATCGGCGAAGCCCTTATCGACCCGCTTACCCAGATCGGCGTTGCGGCTGTCGAGGATCGGCCGGACCGAGGCCACCGCCGTCTGGCTGCCCTGGACGTTGGCGTTGAAGTCCCACAGGTCGGTGTGGCTGAAGATGTCCTCTTCGCCGCTGATCTTGCTGGCCGCGATCTCGTCGAGCAAACCCTGTGCGCCACCGGCGATCTGGGTGGAGTCGATGGTCCAGCCGGGTGCCTTGACGCCGTCGTTGAGTTCCTTGACGTCGGCCATCAACTGGTCGGCCAATGCGCCGGCGTCGGGCTGCAGACCGGTGACCCACAGCTGCTTCTCCAGCGCATGGAAGCCGGTCCACTTCTGGCCGGGTTCCACGTCCGCCTCGCGGAGGTCGATGCGCGGGTCGAGATCGTTGGGGAACGACTCGGCCACCGGCTCGATGCGCTCGTAGTAGGTGCGTGCGACCGGGTACTGAGCCTTGGCCGCCGCGACGTCACCCTTCTTGATCGCGTCGACGAACAGCTGGGTGGCGGGGATCAGGGCGTCGGTCTGGCTGTTGACGTAGCGCTTGTAACTCTCGGCGGCTTCCTTGAATTCGCCCTTTTCGTCCACTGCGACGGCGTTGCCGGTGACGGTGAAGTCGGCGCGGATGCCGTCGCCGATCATTCCCGGCTTGCACGCGGTCTGGTACTTGCCCGGCTCGGCGAGCTGCACGACGAGCTTGCGCTGCAGGCCGGGGGAGATGTTCTCGACCTCACCCATCACCCGCTCGCCCTCGCCGTACACGTAGAACTCGGTCACCTTGGTCCCGTTGTTGGTGACCACGAACGTGCTCGGCCCGGTGGCGGCCTGGGTGCCCGACAGCTTGCAGTCGGTGTCGGTGGCGTTCACGGTGATCTCGGACGCTGCCTTGCTGCTCGAGTCCGCCGACTTCGTTTCCTTGGCGGTGCATCCGGCCAGGGAAACTCCGGCGAGGATCGCGGCTACGGCGGCGGTAGAAGTCTTGATGCCGTGGGGCAGCGTCACTTATGGGACCTTTCGGTAAGGGGAGCGCTCTCCGATTCTTCGGAGGCGGTGTCGGTGGCGACGTCGGTGGCCGGAGCGGGCTTCGGCGCGGCATGGGTGGGCCGCAGGAACAGGGCGAGCACGATGACGATGTAGGCCAGCCAGCAGATGAGCTGCAGCACCGTCGGGGTCGGGGTGATGTTGAAGACGCCCTGGACGATCTCGCCGTACCAGGCCGACCAGTGTCCGGAGCTGATGTCGAAGGCCTTGGAGCCCAGGCCGGGCAGCCAGCCCACGGTCTGCAGCGCGCCGATGCCGTAGGACAGCACGCCCGCGGCGACCAGGATCAGGAACACGCCGGTGTAGGAGAAGAACTTTGCCAGGTTGATCCGCACCGCACCGGCGTACATGCCCCAGGCGATGGCGGCGGCCACCAGCACGCCGATCAGCAGGCCGAGCAGCGGCCAGGCGGTCTCGGCCTCGGCGAAGCCGACCATGAACAGTGCGGTTTCGACGCCCTCCCGGCCGACGGCAAGGAAAGCCAGCGCGAAGACGGCGAACGCGCCGGTCTCGAGTGCCTTCGACATCCCGGCTCGCAGCTCACCGGACATGCTGGCCGACGCCTTGCGCATCCACAGCACCATCGAGGTGACGATCACGACCGCCACCAGGGAGGCCACCCCGGCGATGGCTTCGGCGGCCAGACCGGTGATCGTGTAGGTGCCGTACTGGATCGTCAGGAATACGACGACGGTCATCAGCACTGCGGCGCCCACGCCCAGCCAGACCCACTTCAGGGCGTCGCGGCGATCTGATTTCACCAGGAAGGCGATCAGGACCATCACAATGATCCCGGCTTCCAGACCCTCGCGGACGCCGATCAGCCCGCTGCCGAACAGCTGCGCGCTGACATTTGGGGCGGCCGCGCTGAAGGTCGTCTGGATGCCGCTCGGGATGTCCGCCAGGTGGGTCATCACGCGTCCTAACTAACTCAGACAATGCGGGTCAAGCAAGGCTTACCAAATGAAGGATCGGCTCACCTTAACAGACGGTAGGTAACGAAGTTACCGGCCGTTTGGGCTCGCCGGTAGGGACTAACGACCCAGGAGCCGTGGGACGATGAACATGTTTGGTTGGGCCCGAGGAGTGCTGTGTCGTCAACGCGTTGGCTGCGCGCTGCCGCCGTCATTGCGGCGGCGGCGATGTTGCTGGCGGCTAGTTGTTCCTGGCAGCTCGGCACGCCGATTCCGGACGGGGTTCCGCCGCCGCCCGGGGATCCGGTGCCCGCCGTCGACACCCACGCCAAGGGCCGGCCGGCCGATCAGCTGCACGACTGGGCCGCGCAGCGGGCACCGGCACTCGGTATCCCGATCACCGCGCTGGAGGCCTACGCATACGCCGCGCGGGTGGCGGAGGTGGAGAACCCCAACTGCCACCTGGCCTGGACGACGCTGGCCGGGATCGGCATGGTCGAGAGTCACCACGGCACCTACCGGAACGCCATCGTCGCGCCGAACGGGGACGTCAGCCCGCCGATCCGCGGCGTCCATCTCGACGGCACCAACGGCAACTTGGAGATCGTCGACGACGAGAAAACGCTGAGCAACGACGAGCCGGTCTACGTCCGGGCGATGGGACCGATGCAGTTCATCCCGGAGACCTGGCGTCTCTACGGCGTCGACGCCAACAATGACGGCGTGATCAGTCCGGACAACATCGACGACGCGGCGCTGTCGGCGGCGGGGTATCTGTGCTTCCGGGGCAAGGATCTGGCCTCGCCGCGCGGGTGGATGAACGCACTGCACGCCTACAACCACTCTGACCAGTACGCCCGCACCGTGCGGGACTGGGCGACGGCATATGCGGAAGGGCACGCGCTCTAACAGCGCTGCCGCGCTTGGGACCATCTAGGCTGTTCGTCGCAGACCACGACGCAAGGAGAGAGCCAGTGCCCATCATCGAGCAGGTCGCGGCCCGCGAGATCCTCGACTCCCGCGGCAACCCGACTGTCGAGGTCGAGGTGGCCCTGATCGACGGCACCTTCGCCCGTGCCGCCGTCCCGTCAGGCGCATCGACCGGCGAGCACGAAGCCGTAGAACTCCGCGACGGTGCGGCCCGGTACGGCGGCAAGGGTGTCGAGAAGGCCGTCGAGGCCGTGCTCGACGAGATCGCGCCGGCCGTCATCGGCCTGTCGGCCGACGATCAGCGTCTGGTCGACCAGGCCCTGCTGGACCTGGACGGCACCCCCGACAAGTCGCGGCTGGGTGCCAACGCCATCCTCGGCGTCTCCCTGGCGGTGGCCAAGGCTGCCGCTGATTCGGCCGGTCTACCCCTCTTTCGGTACCTGGGTGGACCCAACGCGCACATCCTTCCGGTGCCGATGATGAACATCCTCAACGGCGGCGCCCACGCCGACACCGGCGTCGACGTCCAGGAGTTCATGGTCGCCCCGATCGGCGCGCCGAGTTTCAAAGAAGCGCTGCGCTGGGGCGCCGAGGTCTACCACTCGCTGAAGTCGGTGCTCAAGAAGCAGGGTCTGTCCACCGGGCTCGGCGACGAGGGCGGCTTCGCGCCGGACGTCGCGGGCACCAAGGCGGCGCTCGACCTGATCGGCACGGCGATCGAGGCGGCCGGATTCACCCTCGGCACCGATGTCGCGCTGGCACTCGACGTGGCGGCCACCGAATTCTTCACCGCCGGTAAGGGTTACGCCTTCGAGAAAGAGGTGCGCACCGCCGAGCAGATGGGCCACTTCTACGCCGACCTGCTCGACTCGTACGCGCTGGTGTCGATCGAGGATCCGCTGTCCGAGGATGACTGGGACGGCTGGGTCGAGCTCACCACCGCCATCGGCGACCGGGTGCAGCTGGTCGGTGACGACCTGTTCGTCACCAACCCCGAACGGCTCGAGGACGGTATCGAGCGGGGCGCGGCCAACGCACTGCTGGTGAAGGTCAACCAGATCGGCACGCTCACCGAGACGCTCGACGCGGTCGCACTGGCGCACAACAGCGGCTACCGCACGATGATGAGCCACCGCAGCGGCGAGACCGAGGACACCACCATCGCCGACCTCGCCGTGGCAGTCAGCAGCGGTCAGATCAAGACCGGTGCCCCGGCCCGCAGCGAACGGGTCGCCAAGTACAACCAGTTGCTGCGCATCGAGGAAGCGCTCGGCGACGCAGCGCGCTACGCCGGCGATCTGGCCTTCCCGCGGTTCGTGGTCGGAGACTAGGTCCGAAGGGACCGGAAAGAGGCCTGAAAGAGACTGTGGCGGAAAGCAAGCGGCCCGACTCGAAGCGACGCTCACCGGCCTCCCGGCCGGGGGCTCGGGTCGTGTCCGCTCGCGCACGTCGCCATCGGCCAAGAAAGACCCCCGTCCCACCGAGACCAGAGCCAAACCGGAGGCGGTCGGTGTAGTCGGGCCTGCGGCGTCCGAGACCGGACACACGCTCACCGAACCGGTCCGCCGTGCCATCGCGGCGTCGGCGGAGCGTCAGAGCGAACAGCGGCTGGGCTTCACCGCGCGCCGCGCGGCCATCCTGGCGGCGGTGGTCTGCGTGCTCACCCTGACCATCGCAGGCCCGGTGCGCACCTACTTCGCACAGCGCACCGAGATGAAGCAGCTCGCCGCGTCAGAGGCGGCGCTGCGCAAGCAGATCGCCGATCTGGAGTCGCAGAAGGCCAAGCTGGGTGATCCGGTGTACATCGCGGCGCAGGCCCGCGAGCGGCTCGGCTTCGTGATGCCGGGCGACATTCCCTACCAGGTTCAGCTGCCGGCAGGGGCCGTCGTCACACCCGATACCGGCCCGGAGGCCGCACCGGTGCGCAGCACCGACCCCTGGTACACCTCGTTGTGGCACACCATCGCCGACACCCCGCACGGGCCGCCGCCGGTTCCGCCCGCCGATCCCGTGCCGCCGGCGGAACCCGGTCCACCACCACCCCCGGCGCCCGGTGGTTGATCCCACCGATCTCGACGCGGTGGCGCGGCAGCTCGGGCGCGAGCCGCGCGGCGTCCTGGAGATCGCCTATCGCTGCCCCAACGGAGAACCGGCCGTGGTCAAGACCGCGCCCCGGCTGCCGGACGGCACCCCGTTCCCGACGCTGTACTACCTGACCCATCCGGTGCTGACCGCCGCGGCGAGCCGGCTGGAGTCCGACGGCCTGATGCGCGACATGAGTGAGCGGCTGGCTCAGGACCCGGACCTGGCCGCGGCCTACCGGCGGGCTCACGAGTCATACCTGGCCGAGCGGGACGCGATCGAGCCGCTGGGAACCACGTTCACCGGGGGCGGCATGCCCGACCGCGTCAAGTGCTTGCACGTGGTGATCGCGCATTCGCTGGCAAAAGGCAGGGGCGTCAACCCATTTGGCGACGAAGCGCTGGCCGTGCTGGCCGCCGAGCCGGGGATGGCAGGAATCCTGGACAACGAGGAGTGGACATCAACGTAGAGACGAACCGGGTTGCGGCCATCGACTGCGGCACCAACTCGATCCGGCTGCTGATCGCCGACCTCGCCGGGGACCGCCTGCACGATCTGCACCGGGAGATGCGCATCGTGCGGCTTGGCCAAGGTGTGGACGCCACAGGACAATTCGCCCCTGACGCACTGGCCCGCACGCAGGCCGCGCTGGTCGACTACGCCGCGCTGCTCAAGCAGTTCGACGTCGGCAAGGTTCGGATGGTGGCGACGTCGGCGACCCGCGATGCGGCCAACCGTGACGTGTTCTTCGCGATGACCGCCGAGGTGCTGGACCCGGTGGTACCCGGTGCGGTCGCCGAGGTGATCACCGGGAACGAGGAAGCCGAGCTGTCGTTCAACGGCGCGGTGGGTGAACTCGCTCACGCCGCAGCGCCGTTCGTCGTGGTCGACCTCGGCGGCGGCTCGACCGAGGTGGTGCTGGGCAACGGGGTCCACCAGGGCGGCGTTAAGGCCAGTTACTCCGCCGACATCGGATGCGTGCGGCTCACCGAACGCTGCCTACACTCCGATCCGCCGACCGCGGCCGAGATCGCCGCTGCCCGCGAGGTGGTGCGGGAACGTCTCGGCGAGGCACTGCGGGCGGTACCCGTGGACCAGGCCAAGACCTGGGTGGGGGTGGCCGGGACCTTCACCACGATCGCCGCGCTGGCCCAGCACATGACCACCTACGATCCCGCGGCCATCCATCTGTCCCGGATCGGTTTTCCGGACTTGCTTGCGGTGTGCGAACAACTCATCGGGATGACCCGTAAGCAGCGCGCCGCGCTCGGCCCGATGCACGAGGGTCGCGTCGATGTCATCGGTGGCGGGTCGATCGTCGTCGAGGAACTCGCCTATGCGCTGGGGCAGCGGGCCGGGATCGACGAGCTGATCGTCAGCGAGCACGACATCCTCGACGGCATCGCGCTGTCGCTCGCCTGAGCGTCCCTCACTCGTCCTCGGGCAATACCAACGGTTCCCCGTCGGCACCGGTCGGTGTCTTGGTGCCGGCGAGCGTGACGCCCAGCAGTGTCATGACCACGCCGATCGCGAAGTGAAGCCAGTTGTCGGCATCGTTGAGCGGCAAGATGTTTCGCGGACCGGACAGGTCGATGAGCAGACCGTAGACCCAGAGGCCCAAGAAGATCACCCCGCCGCCGATCAGGTACGCCCGCGCTCGGGCGAACGTGCTCGCGAGTGCCAGACCGGCCACGCCGAAGCCCAAGTGCAGCAGGTTGTGCACTACTGACACCTCGAAGACACCGAACAGTTCGGAGCGCGAGCCATGCGCCCAGTGCAGCTGATCCAGATGAGTGGTCAGACCGGGAATGAAGCCGGCGATCGCGACAGCGAGGAAGGCCGCGGCGACCAGAACCGCGGCTCCCTGTACCGCCAGCAGGCCGATCCGCGCCCGCTGGAGCCTGCCTGAACGGGCCGTCTCCATGGGAGTCTGCATACCCGTCAATACGGGCGGTCAACCCCGCGAGCGCGGGGCCCGTCGGTTAGAGCTTGACCTTGCAGCCGCTGCCGATGTTGTGGCAGTGGTGGCCGCCGTCGCAGGCGTTACAGCGGCAGGTGCAGCCACCCGTGTGTTTGACAGGCAAAACGTGCATCGCAGACCATCTCCTTTGATGTGACCCACCTCACAATAGCGAGTGCAGGACCGCGCGTGAAGTGCCGGGTCAGAAGCGGATCAGGCCACGCAGGTTGACCCCGGCGTGCATGTCGGCGTAGCCCTGGTTGATGTCCTCGAGCGAGTACTCACGGGTGACGAGTTCGTCGAGCTTGAGCTGTCCCGCGCTGTGCAGTTCGAGCAGCCGCGGGATGTCGCGCCGAGGGTTCGACGAGCCGAAAAGCGATCCGCGGACCTGCTTTTCGTAGAGCGTGAGGTCGAAGAGCGACATGTCGACGCTGGTGTCGGTCGGATGGGGGATCGCGGTCATCACCACTCGGCCGCGTTTGCCGACCAGGCTCAGGGCCTGGGCGACGTAAGCGCCTTCGGCGACATCGGTGCTGACCACGCAGACGTCGGCCATCGTGCCGCGGGTGATGTCGGCGATCAGTGCCTGCGCCTCCTCGACGGTGGCGGCGGTGTGGGTGGCGCCGAATTCCAGGGACCGGGTGCGTTTGTAGTCGACGGGATCGAGCGCCACGATCATCCGGGCGCCGGCGATGCGCGCGCCCTGGACCGCGTTGATGCCGATGCCACCGACGCCCATCACCACGACGACGTCACCGTCCCGGGTTTCGCCGGTACGCACCGCACTGCCGTAACCGGTGGTGACACCACAGCCGACCAGTGCAGCGGTGTCCAGCGCGACCGACGGATCGACCGTGACCACCGAGGACACCGGCACCACCGTGTACTCCGAAAACGTTCCCAGCACACACATCTGGCCCAGTCCCCGACCCCGGGCATGGAACCGGAAGGTGCCGTCGAGCTGTGGCCCGGCGATGATCGCCGCGCCCAGAACACACAGATTGCTCATCCCGCGGGCGCAGGGTTCGCAACGGCCGCAGGCCGGAATGAAGCTCAGTACCACCGGGTCGCCCACGGCGACGTCGTGGACGCCGGGACCGACGTCCACCACCACGCCTGCGCCTTCGTGCCCGCCGACCACCGGCAGCTGCATCGGCATGTCCCCGGTGACCAAGTGGTCATCGGAGTGGCACAGCCCGCTGGCGGTGAGCCGGACCAGTACCTCGTCCTGCTTGGGCCCGTCGAGTTCGACCTCTTCGACCTCCCACTTCTGGTGCAGGCCCCACAGCACTGCGGCCTTGGTCTTCATGCGATTCTCCTTGTTTTTCAGCGCTTTTCGGGTGTCCAGGTGGCGGGCAGGCGGTTGATGCCATTGATGAAGTTGGCGATCTGGAACTCGGGCTGCGGTGCGGAGATGTCCGGGATGCGGGTGTACACCTCGGTGAGCAGCGACCGCAGCATCGTTCTGGCCAATGCGCCGCCGAGGCAGAAATGCGGACCGCCGCCGCCGAATGCGATGTGGGGATTCGGGTTTCGCAAGATGTCGAAGGTGAACGGGTCGGTGAAGACGTCCTCATCGCGATTACCGGAGATGTACCACAACACGACCTTGTCGCCGGCCTTGATCTCCGAGCCCCGCACGGTGACGTCCTGGGTTGCGGTGCGGCGCATGTGCAGCAGCGGTGACGACCAGCGCAGCACCTCTTCGACCGCGGTGTCGATGCGCCCCTCGATGTCCTCGACGAGGAGCGCCGTCTGATCCGGGAACCTCGAGAACGCGTAGATGGCCTGCGCGGAGGCGTGCCGGGTGGTGTCGTTCGAGGCGACGGCCAGCAGCACGAAGAACGCCTTGAGTTCGTCGTCGGTCATCTTTTTGCCGTCGAACTCGGCCTGCACCATCCAGGTCAGCAGGTCCTCGCCTGGCTCGGCACGGCGCTGCGGGATCAGCTCCGCGGCCACCGCGTGCAGATCCATGACTGCGCCCATGAACAATTCGAGCTCGCTCTGGTCACCGCGGACCCGCGGATCGGTCCAGCCGAGCAGCCGCTGGGCGGCGTTCGTGGCCTTGTCGCGGATCTCTCCTTCGGGCAGCCCGAAGAAGCTGCCGAAGATGCGCGCGGGCAGCTTCACCGAGATGAGTTCCACGAAGTCGCCCTCGCCCAGGTGGGACATCTCGGTGACAAGGTCGCGTGCGTGCCCGCGGATCCAGCCCTCCAGCCGCCGCATGTTCTTGGGCTTGAACGCGTCCATGGTGATGCCGCGTAGCTGGGCGTGCCGCGGCGCGTCCATCGCGATGAACGACTGGGCGACCTCTCTGGCTTCGGGGGCGAAGTCCTCCATCGTGATGCCCTGGGCCGACGAGAAGATCTCCGGATGCCGGCTCGCCATCCGAATGTCCTCCTGCTTGGTCAACGACCAGAACCCGTGGGTGTTGAGTTCCGGGGGCAGCAGGTCGGACTCGGCGGGCCGGCTCCAGGGCACCGGGTTCTCCCTGCGCAGGACGGCGAAGGCCTGATCGCGTTCGTCGGGGTGCTTGGCCCAGAACGACCGGGCACTCAGGTCGATGTCACCGTGGGTGGGCGCGGTGGTGGGGGCGGTCATCGGCGTCCTCTCGTCGCTGCCGCGTGCGTTGGTGTGGTTCGCGTCACGTCGGCGTCGCACCCATGGTCACCATCGCCGGGCCCGCACGGGACCGGCACGCGTGCCAATCGCTGGCCTGCGGGGGCCAGTGTCAGGACTCGATGGGCGCCCGAAAGGTCACGGACAGGCCGCCGCCGTCGCGGGTGGCGAAGTCGACGCGACCGCCCATCGCCTCGACGATCTGCTGCACGATCCACAGACCTAATCCGGCGGTGCCGCGCTGGCCGCCGGCGCTGACATATTTGGCCGTCAGTTCGCCGAGGTCTTCGGCGGGAATGCCCGGCCCGCGGTCGAGCACCGCGATCACCAGCTCGTCGCCGTCACGGGCGCAGTTGACGTCCACCGGTGCGTCGCGGCTGTGCCGGGATGCGTTCTCCAACAGGTTGGTCAGCACCCGCCGCAGTCCTTGGGCGTTGATGACGACTGCACCCAGGTCGCCGGTCGACGTCACCCGCAGCCGAGGAGCAGTGAGGCCGACGGCGTCGCCCGCCGAGGTCACGACATCTCCGACGTCCACGCGCCGGATCCGGCCGGAGGAGAACGTGGGCCGTCGGCTCAACGCGACGTCGGAGAGCGCCTCGATCATGTCGGCGAGATGATGCACATGGCGCTCGGCGAGCTGCAGACTCGTGTCGCGGTCGGCGGACGACATCGGCGGCGCCGAGGTGAGAGCGCTCATCAGGGCCTCGAGTGAGGCGATCGGGGTACGGAACTCGTGGACCAGGACCTGGAGCCCGTCCTGCTGGGACTGGTAGGACCGCAGCAGCCTGGCGCGCAGGTCCCGTTCCTCCTCAGCGGCGGCGTGCTCGGCCTCGGCCTCCACCAGCGCGTGGACCCGGGAGCGGTGCTCGCGTTCGGCCAGCTCCGAGAGCCCCGCGGTGATGATCGCGATACAGACCACAAAGAACGCCCACCAGCCCGTCTGCACGCCCGGCGCTACCGAGAACGGGCTCTGGGGTGAGGTTGTCAGCGCGATCGGGATGAACGCGGCACTGAACAGGACGGCGGCCGTCAGTGCCTCGGCGAACGAGAGCCGGGCCGCCGACGCGACGATCACGGCGACCGGTACCGCCACGACCGGGCTGTACGCGCCCCCGGTGAGAGCGACGACGGCCAGGGTGAAACCCGAGTCGAGGACGGTGATCAGCCACGAATAACGGGTTCGCCGCACCTCCAACTGGGCATTGGCCATGAGTATCGCGGCGTACACCAGCGCGGCGCCGAGGACGGCGAACGTCGCCTGCGCATGCTCGCGGGCCCAGGCCGGCCCGATGAGCAGGACGACCCCGATCGACACGACGATCGCGGTGCGCACCGCGACCACGGTGCGGGCGAGGGCGTAGCCGTCGTCGGTGTTGGTCAAGCGATCGAGCGGTCTCACCCGGCTGACCCTAAGGTTGGGACTAGCATCGCGGCAATGAACGGCCACGTCCGGGGAGCGAAGATCGTCGTGGTCATCGTCGATGACCACGAGCTGTTCGCCCAGGGCCTGGCCTTGCTCCTCACCCGCGAGTGGGGCGCGCTGTTCACCGTCGGCGGCCAGACCACATACGTCGAAGAGGCCGCCGATCTGGTGGCCGGTTGCCGGGCGGACGTCGCCATCATCGACCTCACGATGCCGCCACTCGGTGGGGTGGCCGCGATCCGGCACATCAAGGCGCGCCATCCCACGACCCGGATCCTGGCCCTGTCGGGCACCGACGATATGGGCCTGGCCGAAGAGGCGTTACGTGCCGGCGCCGACGGCTTCCTTCCGAAGACGGCACGGCCGGAAGCGCTGGCCGGGCCGTTGTGGACGATCGCCGAAGGTTTGTGCGTGGTGGACCGGACACTGCTCGATGCGCTGCTGAACAACACCCGCAGGCCGCCGTCGGCGGTGTTGGACGGTCTCTCCGACCAGGACCTGCGGCTGTGGACTCTGCTGGCCACCGGGATGGAGACCACCGATATCGCGGCGCGGATGCTGGTCTCGGAACGCACCGCCAAGAGAATGGTCGCCGCGCTGCTGCACAAGCTCGGAGTGACGAACCGGATCGCCGCGGCGGCCATGGCCGGTCGCTATCGCGTGCTCGACGACCTTGCCGACGCCGAGCGGCTCAGCTGACGCTGATCGCCAGCGCCGGGCACATCGCGGCAGCCCGGATCGCGCGATCACGTTCCCGCTCAGGCGGATTGGGATCCAGCACGACGACCTGTTCGGCCCCGTCGGGAAGATCGAACAGTTCCGGTGCGGCCATCAGGCACTGCCCGTGGCCTTCACACAGCCGGTAATCGACGGTGATGTGCATGGCGTCAGTATTGGCGCGGCGGCCGCGGTGCGGGCGGTCCGCGCGCGCCAGATCTGGCCTGCCCGGGCCACCGTCACTGCTCGAACCGATACCCCATGCCCGCTTCGGTCAGCAGGTGCCGCGGGTGCGACGGGTCGTCCTCCAGCTTGCGGCGCAGCTGCGCCAGGTACACCCGCAGATAATGGGTCTCCTTGGCGTACGCCTGGCCCCACACCTCTTTGAGCAATTCCTCACGGCCCACCAGCTTGCCGCGGTTGCGCACCAGCATCTCGAGCATGCCCCACTCGGTGGGGGTCAGGTGAACCTCGGCGCCGTTCTTGATCACCTTCTTGGCGGCCAGATCGACTGTGAACGAATCGGTTTCGATCACCGGCTCGTCGGTCTCCGACGCCGCCGCGCCCCGGCGCACCGCCGCGCGCAGCCGGGCCAGGAATTCGTCCATCCCGAACGGCTTGGTCACGTAGTCGTCGGCGCCGGCGTCGAGAGCGTCCACCTTTTCCGCGGAGTCGGTGCGGGCCGACAGCACGATCACCGGTGCGGTCAGCCAGCCGCGCAGCCCGCCGAGCACCTCGATGCCGTCCATATCGGGCAGTCCGAGGTCCAGCACGATCACGTCGGGCCGTTGTTCGGCGGCGGCTTTCAGCGCCGCCGCGCCGGTGGCGGCGGTGATCACCTCGTAGCCGCGCACGCTCAGATTGATCCGCAACGCCCGCAGGATCTGGGGCTCGTCGTCGATCACCAGCACTTTGATCTTGCTCATAGCCGACCCCCGGCGGCGCGGCGAGATCGACGATCACGGTGAGGCCACCGCCCGGGGTGTCGGTGGCCGATATGGTTCCGCCCATCGCCTCGACGAATCCGCGGGCCACCGAAAGACCCAGTCCGACACCGTATTTGTTGTTCCGGTCGCCGAGGCGCTGGAACGGTTCGAACAGCTGCTCCTCGGTGCCGCGGGGAACGCCGGGGCCTTCGTCGACGACGTTGATGAGCATACGGTCGCCGACGCGGCCCGCGTTGATCCGCACGATCGATTCCGGGGCGTACCGCAGAGCGTTGTCGGCCAGGTTCGCCAGCACCCGCTCCAGCAGGCCGGCATCGGCCAGCGCCACCGCGTCTCCGACGTCGACCTTCACCCGGTCCAGTCCCTTGGCGCCGAATCCGGTGGAGCCGCGGCCGATACTCAGCAGCGCGCGCTGGACCACCTCTTCGAGATACACCCGCTTGAGTTCGGGACGGACCACCCCGGCGGCCAGCCGCGACGAATCGAGCAGGTTGTCCACCAGTGCGGTCAGCTGGTCCACCGACTCCTCGACGGTGGCAAGCAGTTCGGCGGTGTCCTCCTCGGAGAAGCCGATGTCGTCGGAGCGCAGACTCGACACCGCGGCCTTGGCCCCGGCCAGCGGGGTGCGCAGGTCGTGGCTGACCGCCGACAACAGTGAGCGGCGCAGTTCGTCGGCCTTCTCGATCGCCTCGGCCTTGCTGGCCTCCTCGGTGAGTTCACGCTGGCGGACCAGCCCGGCGGCCTGCTTGGCGACGGCGGTGAGCACCCGCCGGTCACGGGCGGGCAGGCTGCGCCCGGACATCAGCATCCAGAACTCGTCGTCCCCGACCTCGATGGCGGTGTCGGCGGAATCGACTGTCACGCAGGGACTCTTGCCGACGCACGCGACGATCTGTTCGTGTTCACCGCGCACCCGCAATATGCTCACGGCCCGCTGCGAGTAGGTTTCCCGGACCCGTTCGAGCAGCGTCGCCAGATCGGCTCCGCGCAGCACCGAACCGGCGAACAGGGTCAGCAGCTCGGCCTCCTGGGAGGCGTGCCTGGCCTCACGTTGGCGGCTGGCCGCACGGTCGACCAGAACGGCAACAGCCACCGCCAACATCAACAGCACGAGTTCGGTGATCGCGGCGTCGGGTTCGGCGATCGTGAACGTGTATCGCGGTTCGGTCAGGAAGTAGTTGAGCAGCAGACCGGACAGCATGGCCGACAGCACCGCCGGCGCCACACCGCCGAGCAGCGCGACGATCAGGACGCCGACCACGAACAGCGCGCTCTCGCCGCCGATGGTCAGGTACTTGTCGAGGGCCAACGCGGTCAGCGCGCAGATGACCGACGGCACGATGACGGCGGCCAGCCAGGAGATCACCCGGCGTTCGCGCGGCGACGCCGCCCGCACCGAGAAGCCCCGCTTGGCCTCCTCATGGGTCACCATGTGCACGTCGATCTTGCCGGAGTCCTGGACGATCGCGGCGCCGATGCCTTCGTCGAGGACGCGGGCCCACCGGGACCGTCGTGACGTGCCGATCACCAGCTGGGTGGCGTTCATCTCGCGGGCGAAATCCAACAGCGCCTTGCCGACGTCGTCTCCGACGACGGTGTGCACGGTGGCGCCCACGCTGGCGGCCAGCTCCCGAACTTTCCCCATCTGCGGCGCCGACACCCCGGACAGCCCGTCACCGCGGGCCACGTGCACGACCATCAGCTCGGCGCTGGCCTTCGATGCGATCCGAGATGCCCGGCGCACCAACGTCTCTGACTCCGCCCCACCGGTGACGGCGACGACGACGCGTTCCCGGGCTTCCCAGGTCGCGGTGATCTTGTTGTCGGCGCGATATTTGGCCAGTGCCGCGTCCACCTGGTCGGCCAGCCACAGCAGCGCGAGTTCCCGAAGCGCGGTCAGGTTGCCCCGGCGGAAGTAGTTCGACAGCGCCGCGTCGACCTTCTCCGGGGCATAGACGTTGCCGTGAGAAAGCCTGCGCCGCAGCGCCTCTGGAGTGATGTCGACCAATTCGATCTGGGCGGCGCTGCGGACGATCTCGTCGGGCACCGTCTCCTGTTGCTCGATGCCGGTGATCTGTGCGACGACGTCGTTCAGGCTCTCCAGGTGTTGGACGTTGACCGTCGAGATCACCGCGATGCCGGCCTCGAGCAGCTCCTCGACGTCCTGCCAGCGTTTGGGGTTCTTGCTGCCGGGTGTGTTGGTGTGGGCCAGTTCGTCGACGAGCACGACCTGCGGCTTGCGGGCCAGTACGGCAGGCACATCGAGTTCGGGGAAGCTGGTGCCGCGATAGTCGATGTAGCGGGGCGCGATGATCTCGATGCCGCTCAGGAGGTCGGCCGTCTTCTTCCGGCCGTGTGTCTCGACCACGGCGGCCACCAGATCGGTGCCGCGCTCCAGACGGCGATGCGCCTCGCCGAGCATCGCGAACGTCTTGCCCACGCCTGGCGCGGCGCCGAGATAGATGCGCAACTCGCCCCGCTTCGGCCGTGGGCCGGCGGGGGCAGGCTGCGAGTCGCTCTCCGACGACGTGTCCGGCGGCGGGTCGCCGCCGGACGTCACGCGTGGCGGTTGCACGGTGTCCACACCCCTATTATTCGCAGATCGATCCACCGTGAGATCAGCTCTTCACACCGAACTTCTCGTCCAGCGCGATGTTGAGCTCGAGGACGTTGACCCGTGGTTCACCGAAGACGCCGAGTGTGCGGCCGTCGGTGTACTGGGCGACAAGACCCCGAATCTGATCGGCGCCGACGCCGCGGGCCTTGGCGACCCGCGCTATCTGCAGATCGGCGTAGGCGGGGGAGACGTTGGGGTCGAGACCGCTTCCGCTGGCGGTCACCGCGTCGGCGGGTACCGCGGGCTCACCGGCCGCTCCCTTGATCGGGACGATCTGGCCGGCCGAGTAGTCCTCGCCGAACTTGGCGCATTCCACCCGAACCCCCTCGTACGTCGCGAGGAACGGCGTTGTGGTGCTCTGGCACGGCTCATTGACGCTGACGACCTTGGTGGGGGCCGCGACGTTGCCGCGGGCGTCACGGGGCCCGATCACCGACAACACCGCGCCGACACCGTCGCCGGTGCAGAACGGGCGCGCACCGTCGACGCCGTCGAGGTCGCCGATCGCCTTGCTGCGCGAGCAGACCAGAGACAGCAGGCTGGCCTTGTAGCCGTTGGCATCCGCGGGGGCGGCGGGATCACCGAGGGTGTCCACGATGCTCTCCGGGCCCAGATTCGATGCGCTGGTGGCCAGCGGGTCGTATCCGTTGCCGGCGGCCGACGGCCGGCTCTGGAAGTACTGCGGCAGCGGGTTGCCCTTGTCGTCGGTAAACGATTGGCCGATCAGACTGGAGCCCAACAGCTTTCCGTTCACCTCGATGATGGAACCGTCGGCCTTGTCCTTGAGCCCGGGGATCTGAGCCACCAGCCAGATGAACAGCGGATAGCCGACTCCGACGATGACGGTGAGCACCAGCAGCGCCCGCAGCGCCGCCCAGTGTTGACGAACGAGACTGGAGAAGTTCATGTCACATCCCTGGCAAGAATTGGACGACGAGGTCGATCAGTTTGATCCCGATGAAGGGGGCGATGATCCCGCCGAGGCCGTAGATATAGAGGTTGCGGCTCAGCAGCTTCGAGGCACTGCTCGGGGTGTACTGAACGCCCCGCAGCGACAACGGAATCAGCGCGATGATGACGAGTGCGTTGAAGATGACCGCGGACAGGATGGCCGACTGCGGGCTGTGCAGCCGCATGATATTCAGCAGGTCCAGGCCGGGGAACAACGCGACGAACATCGCCGGAATGATCGCGAAGTATTTGGCGATGTCGTTGGCGATCGAGAACGTGGTCAGCGCACCGCGGGTGATCAGCAGTTGCTTGCCGATCTCGACGATCTCGATGAGCTTGGTCGGGTCGGAGTCCAAATCGACCATGTTGCCGGCCTCTTTGGCCGCCGAGGTGCCGGTGTTCATCGCCACGCCCACGTCGGCCTGCGCGAGAGCGGGTGCGTCGTTGGTGCCGTCGCCGGTCATCGCGACGAGCTTGCCGCCCGCCTGCTCCTGCTTGATCAGCGCGAGCTTGTCCTCCGGGGTGGCCTCGGCAAGGAAGTCGTCCACGCCGGCCTCATCGGCGATTGCCTTGGCGGTCAACGGATTGTCGCCGGTGATCATCACCGTGCGGATGCCCATCTTGCGCATCTCGTCGAAGCGCTCCCGCATGCCCTGCTTGACGACGTCCTTGAGATGGATGACGCCCAGGACCTCCGCTCGTGTGTCGACCACCTGTCCGACGACCAGCGGTGTGCCGCCGGCCGCGGAGATACCGTCGACGATGTCGCCGAGCTGCGCCGGTACGGAACCGCCCTGGTCGCGTACCCACTGTGCGACGGTGCTGGCCGCGCCCTTGCGCAGCAGGTGCCCGTTCTCCAGGTCGACACCGGACATCCTTGTGGAGGCCGAGAATTCGACCCAGTTCGCATTGACGAGCTCGCCCGGGGTACGGGCCCGTAGGCCGAAGTTCGACTTGGCGAACACCACGATGGACCGGCCTTCGGGAGTTTCGTCGGCAAGGCTGGACAACTGCGCCGCGTCGGCGAGCTGCTCCGGTGAGACACCTTCCAGCGGAACGAAGTCCGACGCCTGCCGGTTACCCAGCGTGATCGTGCCGGTCTTGTCCAGCAGCAGGGTGTTGACGTCGCCGGCGGCTTCCACCGCGCGCCCGGACATGGCCAGGACGTTGCGTTGCACCAGCCGGTCCATGCCTGCGATACCGATTGCCGACAGCAGTGCGCCGATGGTCGTCGGGATCAGGCACACCAGCAGTGAGACCATGACGATGCCGGAGACCCCGTCGGCGGTCAGTGACAGCGAGTCCGGCACCCCGGGATTGTTGGCCTTGGAGAAGATCGCCAACGGCTGCAAGGTCGCCACCGCGAAAATGAAGATCATCGTCAGCGCGGCGAGCAGGATGTTCAGCGCGATCTCGTTGGGTGTCTTCTGCCGATTGGCGCCCTCGACAAGGGCGATCATCCGGTCGATGAAGCTTTCGCCCGGCTTCTGGGTGATCCGGACCACGATGCGATCGCTCAGCACGGTCGTTCCGCCGGTGACCGCCGAGCGGTCGCCGCCGGACTCGCGGATGACCGGGGCCGATTCGCCGGTGATGGCCGACTCGTCCACCGAGGCAATGCCTTCGAGCACATCGCCGTCGCCGGGTATCACCTGTCCGGCTTCGACGACGACGGTGTCACCCTGACGAAGCAACGGCGCGGCAACTTCCTCCTCGCGTCCGGGCTGACCCGGCTCCCATCCGACGAGTCGGCGAGCCATGGTGTCGGCCTTGGTCTTTCGCAGCGACTCGGCCTGTGCCTTGCCGCGACCTTCGGCCACCGCCTCGGCCAGATTCGCGAACACCACGGTGAGCCACAGCCAGAAGACGATCAGCCAGCCGAACCAGTTCGGGCTTGAGTCGGATGTCGCCGGCCCAGCGGCTCCGGCGATGGCGAGGATGGTGCTCCAGACCGCGCCGATCTCGACGATCAGCATGACCGGGTTGCGCCACAGCGTGCGCGGGTCGAGCTTGCGTAGTGCGTCGGGCAGCGACGTCAGGAGCATCCTGGGGTCCAGTAGCCCGCCCTGCACCTGTTTCTTCTTGGCGCCCGTATCGAGACGGGTCTCCACTGCGGTAACGGTCATGGTCAGTGAATTCCTTCAGCAAGGGGCCCGAGGGCGAGCACGGGCAGGAAGGTCAAGGCCACCAGGATGAGTGTCACGCCGGCCACCATGCCGACGAACTGGGGCCGATGCGTGGGCAGGGTGCCGATCGACTCCGGGGTGTGCCCCTGTTTGGCCAGGGCCCCGGCGAGTGCGAGCACCAGGATGATCGGCAGGAACCGGCCGAACACCATCGCCAGCCCGAGCGCGGTGTTGTACCACTCGGTGTTGACGCTGATGCCGGCGAACGCCGAACCGTTGTTGTTGGCCGCAGAAGTGAAGGCGTACAACACTTCCGACAATCCGTGCGGCCCGGTGTTGAGCATGCCCGCCCGCTGGCCGGGCATCGCCATGGCGATCGCGGTACCGGTCAGCACGATCAGCGGCGTGACAAGGAAATAGCTTGCGGCCAGCTTGATTTCGCGGGGAGTGATCTTCTTGCCCAGGTATTCCGGAGTGCGGCCGACCATCAGGCCTGCGACGAACACCGTGATGACGGCCAGGATCAACATGCCGTAGAGACCCGATCCGGTACCACCGGGCGCCACCTCGCCGAGTTGCATGTTGAACAGGGCCATCATGCCGCCGAGGCTGGTGTAGGAGTCGTGGAACGAGTCCACCGCACCGGTTGACGTCAAGGTGGTGGCGTCGGCGAAGACCGCCGAGTCCGCGACACCGAAGCGTTGTTCGACACCCTCCATCGCCGAACCGATTGCGGTGGGGACGGTGCCGTGGGCCTGCAGCTGGAACCGCAGCATCAAGCTGACGCTGATGAGCGCGAGCACGGCCATCACGGCGGCGATGGCGTAGCCCTGTTTGCGGCTGTCGACCATGCGACCGAACGTGCGAGGCAGCGAGAAGCTGATCACCAGCAGCAGAAAGATCTCGACCCAGTTGGTCCATGTGGTGGGGTTCTCGAACGGATGGGACGAGTTGGCGTTGTAGAACCCGCCGCCGTTGGTGCCCAACTCTTTGATGGCTTCCTGGCTGGCCACCGGGCCGCCGGTGATGGTCTGCTGTGCGCCGGCCAGGGTGTTGACCACCTGGTCGTGCAGGTGGAAGTTCTGGATCGCGCCGCCGGCGATCAGGATGATCGCGGCCAGGACCGAGATCGGCAGCAGGATCCGCAGTGTGCCGCGAACGAGGTCCACCCAGAAGTTGCCCAGTTCGGTGGCGTTGCGGCGGGCGAACCCCCGCACCAGCGCGACCGCGACGGCCATGCCCACCGCGGCGGAGACGAAGTTCTGCACCGCCAGGCCGGCCATCTGCACCAGGTGGCCCTGGGTGGATTCACCCGAGTACGCCTGCCAGTTGGTGTTGGTGACGAAGCTGACCGCGGTGTTCCAGGCCAGCGCGGGCGTCATCGGGGTGCCGGGGTTGTTGAGGTGCAGCGGCAGTGTGCCCTGCACCAGCTGGAAGACGAACAGGAACAGGATGCTGACCGCGGAGAACGCCAACACGCTGCGGGCGTACGCGCCCCAGGTCTGCTCCGCTTTGGGGTCGGCGCCGATGAGCCGGTAGATGCCGCGCTCGACGCGGTTATGGTTCTCGGCCGAGTAGACCCGGTACATGTAATCGCCCAGCGGCACGTGCACGGCGGCCAGCGCGAGGATCAGCAGGACGAGGAAGACGATCCCCGCCGAGGTGGTGGTCACTAGAACCTCTCCGGGAACAACAGGGCGGCCGCCACGAACAGGGCCAGCAGCACGGACAAGATCAAGCCGACGACGTTCTCGTAGCTCACAGTCGCTCGACCAGCTTCTGCACCAGGCCGAGCAGGGCGAAGATCGCCACTGTCAGCACGATGTATATGACGACACCCACGTGTCTCTCCGTTCACGACAAATCGACGAGGTCCTGGCGAGGACCATGAGGAAAGCTAGAACGCCCATCCGGACGTCTCGCGCTCGTTGACGGTTTCTTTACGCCTGGCCATCGCGCTTTAACGGAGATCCATCGTCTCCGCTCGCTGCCGGCACTCGATGGAGGCGATGGAGCTCAGTGTCGGTGCGTTTTGCAGCCGCGGTCAATGGACCAAAGTCACCCGTAGCGCCACGTCAAGCCCATGCAGCGGCACGAACGGAGGGGCCGCCAAATTTCGATTTCAGCGAGCCCACAGCGGCGTCAGAGCGGTTCCGACGTTTGGGCGCGCACCGTCGATGGGGAAGGAAAGAGGTGTTGCGGTGACACTGTCGACAAGTTTCCGGTCCTGGGTCCGGGCCTGTCCGTCTGTCGAGCATCCGGAGATACGCCGGATGATTGGCTGTCGCGACGCGTGCGCGCCCGCAGAGGTGTCGTTCCCGGCCGGTGCGTTGCGCGACGCGTTGGTGGCGCGCTGGGTGCGTGAGCGCAGGTGGGCCGTCGATGTCCGCACTGTCGCGGAACTGCATTCGGCCATCTCGGTCGGTATCCATCCGGCGCGGATGACCATCCACGCCGACCAGTTGGGTGCCGGTGGGATCCGCCGGGCGAGCGCCGCCGGTGCGGGCGGGCTGGTGCTCAGCCGTCGTGAGCAGATCGCGACGTTGCGGGCCAACCACACTCACCATGTCCTGTTGCGCGTGACCGACGATGCGACGCGCGTCTGCGCTAGCGCAGCGGATGCGGTGATCGGCTGCCGGTCAACGGTTTTGGTCGGATTGCTGTGCGAGGTCGGTGCGGCCGGCAGCAGTTCTGCCGCGGTCGGCGACACGCTCGCCGAGATGGATCACATCCGCCGTCGGTACGATGTCGTGCTGACCCGACTCGTCGTCGGGCTCGGCGATGCCCTCCCGGCCGTCTGCAGTTCAGTGGTTCGCCGCGACCTTGCCGAAGAGATCGGCGAGTCTGTCGACGACGCCTGCGCAGCACTGCGTTTCCCACGTCCGGTCGTCGTCTTGGCAGCGTGATCGGGCGTGAAAACAGTTGTCACTGGCCACGTTCGGCGTAGCCGGACTCGACCTGTTCCTTGAGTGGGCCCCACCACCACTCGTTGTCGCGGTACCACGCGATGGTGCTCGTCAGCCCTTCGGTCAGGTCGGTGTGCGCCGGCGTCCAGCCGAGTTCGGCCCGCAGCGCGCTCGCGTCGATCGCATAGCGAAGATCGTGGCCGGCGCGGTCGGGGACGTGGTCGAAATCGTCGGCGTCGCGGCCCATCAGTTGCAGGATGAGCCGCAACACCGACAGGTTGTCCCGTTCGCCGTCGGCGCCGATCAGGTAGGTCGACCCGCATACTCCGCTGTCGAGGATGCGCCACACCGCGCTGTTGTGGTCCTCGACGTGGATCCAGTCGCGCACGTTGGCACCCGTGCCGTAGAGCTTGGGTCGCCGGCAGGTCAGGACGTTGGTGATCTGGCGCGGAATGAACTTCTCGATGTGTTGATACGGCCCATAGTTGTTGGAGCAGTTGGAGATTGTCGCGCGCACCCGGTAGGACCGTACCCACGCGCGCACCAGCAGGTCGGCCGAGGCCTTGGTCGCCGAATACGGGCTGGACGGGTTGAACGGAGTCTGCGCGGTGAACCGCTCGTCACCGTGCAGGGGCAGATCGCCGTACACCTCGTCGGTGGAGACGTGGTGCAGCCGCACCCCGTGCCTGCGAACGGCTTCCAACACCGAGAACGTGCCGACCACGTTGCTCCGGACGAACGGGGCGGGACCGGCCAGCGCGTTGTCCACATGGGTTTCGGCGGCGAAATGCACCACGGCATCGGACTCGCCGACCAACGTGTCCACCAGTGACTCGTCGACCAGGTCGCCTTCGACCAACCGGATCTGACCTTCGACGGAGCGCAGCGATTCGCGGCTACCGGCGTAGGTGAGGGCGTCCAGGACGGTCACCGACACCCCGGGCCGCTCCCGCACGGTGCTGTGGACAAAGTTGGCGCCGATGAAACCGGCGCCGCCGGTCACCAACAGCCGCATGACGCCACCCTAACGGGCGGGCGGGACGCTCACGCCTTCGCGGTCAGCCCCAGCGGTCCGGCCAGCTCGGTCAGTGTCGGCAGCAGCTTGTCCCAGCCGCCGATCACCTGGATGGTCACGTGGTCGGCGCCGTTGTCGAGGTGTTCAGCCAGCCGCGCGGCGATGGCGTCGGCGGTTCCGTGGGCCACCACGGCGTCGATCAGCTTGTCGCTCGCCGGCGGTGCGACGTCGGAGTCGGTGAATCCCAGCCGTTTCCAGTTGTTGACGTAGTTGCTCAGCCCCAGATAGAAGCCGACGCTGTCACGGCCGAGCTCGCGGGCCTCGTCGGGGTCGGTGCTCAGAACCACCTTGTGTTCGGGTGCCAGGAACACCGTCGGGCCGACCAGATTGCGTGCCTGCCCGGTGTGCTCGGGGGTGGTCAGGTAGGGATGCGCACCGGCACTGCGTTGCGCGGCCAGATGCAGCACCTTCGGGCCGAGCGCCGCGATCACCCGGCGGCTGGTCGGCACATGCTTGTCGTCGAGCTTGTCCAGATAGTTCACCAGCGCCGTGTAGGGCTTGGTGTACTCCTGAGTCTTCTCCGGGTGCCCGACGCCGACTCCGAGCAGAAACCGCCCGGGGTAAGCGTTTTCGATGCGGTGGTAGGACTCGGCGACCTCGTCGGCCGACGCGCTCCAGATGTTGACGATTCCCGTGGCGATCGACAGGTTCTCGGTCTCGGAGAGGATCGGCTCGACGAACGACAGGTCGGCCGCCGGCGAACCGCCGACCCACACCGCGCCGTAGCCGAGCCGCTCGATCTCGACTGCCTGCTCCGGTGTGACCGGTCCACCGGTCCACACCCCGTAGCGGCCGAGATCTGGTTTGAGCAGCGACGGATTGGTCACGAGTCCCCCTCGTTACGGTTGGTGGAGTCCCAAATTATTGAAGACCCAGCGGGCCGGCCAGCGCGGCCAGGGCATCCACCAGCTTGTCAGACGAGGTGAGCACTTGGACGGGCACGTGGTCGGCGCCCGCCTCGAGGTGCTGGGTGAGCCGGGCCGCGATCGCCTCGGGGGTGCCGTAGGCCACGACGGCGTCGACCAACCGGTCGCTGCCGGGCTTGGCCACGTCGTCGTCGGTGAATCCCAACCGTTTCCAGCTGTTGAGGTAGTTCTGCAGGTTGAGGTAGATGTCCAGGGCCTGCCTGCCGACCTCGCGCGCCTCATCGGAGTCGGTGGTCAACACCGCCTTGTGCTCGGGCGCCAGGAAGGCCTCGGGTCCGATCAGCTGCCGCGCTTCGGCGGTGTGCTCCGGCGTGGTCAGGTAGGGGTGCGCACCGGCCGCGCGGGCGGCCGACAGCTTGAGGACCTGAGGGCCGAGCGCGGCGACCACGCGCCGATTCTTGGGGACGCCGTACTCGTCGAGTTTGTCCAGGTAGCCGCGCAGCGCGTCGATCGGCTTCTGGTACTGCTGGTGCGCCTCGGGATGGCCGACCCCGATGCCCAGGATGAACCTGCCGGGGTACGCCTTCTCGATGCGGTGGAACGACTCGGCCACCGGGCCGGCGGCCGCCGTCCAGATGTTGACGATGCCGGTGGCCACCTTCAGCGTGGTGGTGTTCTCCAGAATCGGCTCCACCCAATCCAATTCGGCAGGCGGCGAACCGCCCACCCACACCGCGCCGTAGCCCAGGGCCTCGATTTCTTTGGCCTGTTGGGGGGTGACCCCGCGACCGAACGACCCGAACTTGCCCAGATCCGGCTTGCTGTCTGTCATCGATCTGTCCTTCCGGTCAGCTCAGCCCGAGCGGGCCGGCGAGATCGGCCAGGGTCGGGATGACCTTGGCCGGCGAGGTGAGCAGTTGGATCGGGACGTGGTCGGCGCCGGCCTCTAGGTGCTCGGTGAGCCGCGACGCGATCGCGTCGGGGGTGCCGTAGACGATCAGGGCGTCCACGAGCCGGTCGCTGCCGGGGCGGGTGACGTCGTCATCAGTGAAGCCCAGCCGCTTCCAGTTGTTGAGGTAATTGCTCAGCCCGAGATAAAGCTCGAGGGTCTTGCGGCCGACGGCTCGGGCGTGCTCGACGTCGGTGGTCGGGACGACGGGTACCGCGGGCGCCAGGAACGCGTCGGGACCGATCAGTTCGCGCGCGTGTGCGGTGTGCTCGGGGGTGACGAGCACAGGGTGGGCGCCGGCGCTGCGGCGTGCCGACAGTTTCAGGACCTGCGGACCGAGCGCGGCCAGAACGCGGTGTTCTCGCGGGACGCCGTGTTCGTCCAGCACGTCGAGGTAGGCGTTGAGCGCGGTGAGCGGCTTGGCGAACTCGGCGTCCGCCTCGGGATGGCCGACACCGAGGCCCAGCAGGAAGCGGCCGGGGTGCGCGTTCTCGATGCGATGGAACGAGGCGGCGACCGCCTCGGGCTTGGCGGTCCAGATGTTGACGATGCCGGTGGCCAGTTTCAGCGTCCGGGTCTGGTCGAGGGTTCGGTCCACCCAGTCGAGCTCCGCGGGTGGCGAGCCCGCCACCCACACCGCGCCGTAGCCGAGCGCTTCGATTGCCGAGGCATCTTCAGCGGTGATGCCCATGCCGAAGGACGCGAATTTACCGAGATCGGGTTTGGCGCTCATGGCGGCTACAACCCGGGCCCGAGTGTGAGCTATTCCGCTGCGGTGGAAAGTTCACCCGGAGTTGCCGCCACGGGCGCGGATGCCACCAGCGGCAGCAGGATCGTGAAGCGGGTGTTGCCCGGTTCGGATTCGACCCGGATATCGCCCTGATGCTTCTCGACGATGATCCGGCGGGCCAGATCCAGGCCGAGGCCGTCGCCCTCACCGAACGGCTTGGTGGTGAAGAACGCGGTGAAGATCCGGTCGATGATCTCTTCCGGGATGCCCGGGCCGTCGTCACAGATCTCCACTCGGATCCGGTCGTCGCCCTGGCGGGCGGTCCGGATCGTCAGGGTGCCGCGGCCCTTCATCGCCTGGATGGCGTTGTTGATGATGACGTCCCATACCTCGTTCAAACCGCCTGGGTAACAGGCGATTTCAGGAATCGACTTGTCCCACTCCTTGACAAGTTTGATGGGCTTGTCCGCTCCGACCTTGTCGCCGAAGAGTGTCTTGAGCGTGCTGTGCAGGAGCTCGTGGACGTTGGCGACCTGGTATTCGGCCCGGTCCATCTGGGAGTACTTCTTGGCCCCGGCGAGCAGGCCCGAGATGCGCTCGCTGGCGTCGGCGATCTCGTTCATCCGCAGCTCGGTGTCGATCGTGTACTTCAGCCAGCCGATCGCGCTCTGCAGCGTCGCCGAGCAGTCGACGGCGTCGATGGAGGCCTCGATGCGTTCGAGCCAGTCCACGTCGAGGCCGGCTTCGACGAACGTCGGGGCGTAATCCCACGCGCTGGCGATGCCGTGGTCCTCGAGCCAGTCGCCGACCTGGTCTTCACGGTCGGAGGTCTCGAGCGCGGACAGTTCCTGGGCCTTGGACTTGGCGACCTGTTCGGCGACCTCTTCCTGAATGCGAACCAGCGTGCGCAGCGCCTCGGGGCTGAACTTGCCGTCGGCCAGCATGGCGAGCTTGTAGCGCATCTTGCCGACGCCCTCACGAAGGTCGGCCACGGCGCGCGCGGTGGCCGCCGCCGGATTGTTCAGCTGATGGGTCAGCCCTGCCGTGATGGTGCCCAGCGCCAGCAGCTTCTGTCGCTGGCCGATGATCTGGCTCTGTCGCCGGCCGCCGACCATATGGCCCTCGAGCAGATGCACGGCCATCGGGAACTCCGACTTCATGAACTGTGCAAAGGCTTCGGCGTCGAGCACGAAGAACCGCGACGGCTTCGTGACGCGCACCGAGGCCTGGTAGACCTGCTCCTCGTCGGGGATGTAGGCCGACCACGCCCCGCAGTACACGCCCCGCTGCGAGGTGCGATTTGTCTCGACGTCGACGCCGCCGGAGCGTTTCGACATCACGAGCTCGCCGTCGAGCAGGACGTAGAAGCAGGTGGCCGGCTCACCCTCGATGACGACGGGGCCGGGCTCGAAGACGGCGATGTGCCCGTTTTCGCACAACCTCTGCAGCTGCTCGTCCGACAGCTTCTCGAACAGGAACAGGGTTCGCAGTTCGTTAGGCACGCATTTCTCGCCCATCGTCTTCTCCTTGCTGGTTACGCCTCGGCCAAGTAGCGATGCACCAGCATCACCGCCATCGACCCTTCGCCGACGGCGGCCGCCACCCGTTTGGCGGACTCTGAGCGCACGTCTCCTGCAACAAACACACCGGGCACACTTGTTTCCAGGTGGTGCGGCGGGCGGTCCAGCGTCCACCCGGCCACGTTCAACAGGTCGGGTCCGGCGAGTACGAAACCGTGGTCGTCGACGGCGACGACCTCCTTGAGCCAGTCGGTGCGGGGCTCGGCGCCGATGAAACAGCACATCCGGCTGGCTTCGACGGTTTCGCGCTGGCCGGTCTGCCGGTTCTCCAGGATCAGGCCGGTCAGGTGGTCGTCCTCGCCGAGGGTGTCCACCACCTCGGTGCAGGTGCGGACCGAGATCGTCGGGTTCTTCTCGATCTGCTGGATCAGGTAGTGCGACATCGATGCCTCGAGCGACGGCCCGCGCACCAACATGGTGACCGAGCGCGCCTCGCGGGACATGAACATCGCCGCCTGCCCGGCCGAGTTGGCGCCGCCCACGATGTAGACGTCCTCGCCGCGGCACTCCGAGGCGTCGGACACCGAGGCTCCGTAGTAGACACCACGCCCGACGTAGTTGCATGCGGGATCGTCAGGGTTGTCCCAGCAGCCGGTGACCTGCAGCTGGCGGTAGGCCACACCGGTGGCCAAGATGACGGCGCGGGCGGCGATGGTGCTGCCGTCCTCGAACTCGATGGTGCGTGCGGTGCCCGCTTCACCGGCGGAGAGCTTGATGGCCTTGCGGGTGGTGATCACCTCGGCGCCGAAGCGCTCCGCCTGCCTGCGGGCCGACGTGGTGAGTTCGGCGCCGGAGACACCGGTGGGGAAGCCGAGGTAGTTCTCGATCCGGGAGCTGCGGCCGGCCTGACCGCCGGTGGTGGTCTCCTCGATCAGCACGGTCTTGAGCCCTTCGGAGGCGCCGTAGACCGCCGCCGCAAGCCCGGCCGGGCCGCCGCCGATGACCGCCAGGTCGTACATCTCCAGCGACGGGCTGGTGGACAGTCCCAGCATCGCGGCCAGCTCGGCATCGGTCGGGTCGACCAGTATCTGACCCTGTTCGCTGATGACGACCGGCAGCTGGAACTCGTCCAGGCCGCCCGCGTCCAGCAGCTGCTTGCCTTTGGGCTCGTCGGCATTGAACGCCCGGAACGAATGCAGGTTGCGGGCCAGGAACTGGCGCACCTCCCACGAACGTTCGCTCCAGCGGTGCCCGATCACCTTGGTGTGCGGGATGGCCCGGTCGCCGGTGGCGTGCCAGGCCTCCAGCAGCGCGTCGATCACCGGGTAGAGCTTTTCCTCCGGCGGATCCCACGGCTTGAGCAGGTAATGATCGAGGTCGACGACATTGATCGCGTCGATCGCGGCGTGGGTGTCGGCGTAGGCCGTCAGCAGAACCCGACGGGCCATCGGGTAGACGTCCATCGCCTCTTCGAGGAATTGGATGCCACTCATCTGTGGCATCCGGTAGTCGGCGACGAACACCGCGACGGTTTCGCCGCGCAGCTTCAGTTCGTTGATCGTTTCCAGCGCGTCGAGCCCGGATTCGGCGCGGACGATCCGATACCGCTCGCCGTAGTGACGGCGGAGGTCACGTGCCACGGCACGCGAGACGGCGGGGTCGTCGTCCACAGTGAGAATCACGGGTTTGCGGGGCTGGGGGGCGGGTCCAGTCATCACCGTCAAGTATGCGCTCGTTGTCCAGTCGTTATTAGGGTGGGCTTCGCGGGCCCGCGGTTCCCACCGCACGGTGTTCGCCTGCAGATGAAGCGGAGGTCAGCGGGTCTTCGGCGCGTTTTGGAGTAGCGCGCCCGAGCGGGTATCGTTGACCAACGGTGCGGATTCCGCGCCGACTCTTGCGTGCCCTGTCCTGGAAATCCTGGAATTTCCTGCTCCCGGCTCACGTTTTGCAGTCGGGGCGAAGGCTGCCCCAAACCGAGAAAGCAGGATCGAAGAGGACATGGCCAAGAAAGACGGTGCCATCGAGGTCGAGGGCCGCGTGGTCGAGCCCCTGCCCAACGCGATGTTTCGCATTGAGCTGGAGAACGGACACAAGGTACTCGCTCACATCAGCGGCAAGATGCGGCAGCACTACATCCGCATCCTTCCCGAGGACCGGGTGGTGGTGGAGTTGTCTCCCTACGACCTGACCCGCGGGCGCATTGTGTACCGGTACAAGTAGCGACGAGCGCAGCGAGTCGTTACCGACAACCTAAGTGCCCGACCCGATCGCCAGCATTCAAGACAACCGACGAGAACTAGAAGGATCGAACAGCCGTGAAGGTGAACCCGAGCGTCAAGCCGATCTGCGACAAGTGCAGGGTGATCCGCCGGCACGGGCGGGTCATGGTGATCTGCTCTGATCCGCGCCACAAGCAGCGGCAGGGTTAGTCCCTCGACGCACAGCACCACCCACAACTGAATGCAGACCTCCCAGTACCACTGAGGGCACACGGCTCTCATCACGTCCGGCACGGAGGCCGGACCCCGACAGACGGGGAACGGACTGGGATCAGACCTCCGCATAGAGAAGGAATCACTGCCTGATGGCACGTCTCATGGGCGTTGATCTCCCGCGCGACAAGCGCATGGAGATCGCGCTGACCTATATCTACGGCATCGGCCGTACCCGTAGCCAGGAAATCCTGGACGGCACCGGCATCGACCGGGACCTGCGCACCAAGGACCTCACCGATGATCAGGTGACCCAGCTGCGCGATTACATCGAAGGCAACCTCAAGGTCGAGGGTGACCTGCGCCGCGAGGTTCAGGCCGACATTCGCCGCAAGATCGAGATCGGCTGCTACCAGGGCCTGCGGCACCGCCGTGGCCTGCCGGTGCGTGGCCAGCGAACCAAGACCAATGCGCGTACCCGCAAGGGCCCCAAGCGCACCATCGCCGGCAAGAAGAAGGCCAGGTAACCCCGGATGGCACAGGCAAAGAAGGGCACCGGCGCCAAGAAGGGTCAGAAGACCCGTCGCAGGGAAAAGAAGAACATCCCGCACGGCGCCGCTCACATCAAGAGCACGTTCAACAACACGATCGTCTCGATCACCGATCCCCAGGGCAACGTCATCGCCTGGGCTTCGTCGGGTCACGTCGGCTTCAAGGGGTCGCGTAAGTCAACTCCGTTCGCAGCGCAACTCGCCGCCGAGAACGCTGCCCGTAAGGCGCAGGAGCACGGTGTGAAGAAGGTCGACGTGTTCGTGAAGGGCCCGGGTTCGGGCCGCGAAACGGCGATCCGCTCGCTGCAGGCCGCCGGCCTCGAGGTCGGCGCCATCTCCGACGTCACTCCGCAGCCGCACAACGGCTGCCGTCCGCCCAAGCGGCGCCGGGTCTAGGGAGGATCTGAAAAATGGCTCGTTATACCGGACCCGCTACCCGCAAGTCGCGCCGCCTCGGCGTCGACCTGGTCGGTGGTGATCAATCGTTCGAGAAGCGCCCCTACCCGCCCGGCCAGCACGGCCGCGCGCGGATCAAGGAGAGCGAATACCGTCAGCAGCTGCAGGAGAAGCAGAAGGCTCGCTTCACCTACGGCGTGATGGAGAAGCAGTTCCGCAAGTACTACGAAGAGGCCAACCGGTCCTCCGGCAAGACCGGTGAGAACCTGCTCCAGATCCTGGAGACCCGGCTGGACAACGTCGTGTACCGCGCCGGCCTGGCGCGTACCCGCCGGATGGCTCGCCAGCTGGTCAGCCACGGTCACTTCACCGTCAATGGCGTCAAGGTGAACATCCCGAGCTACCGGGTGTCGCAGTACGACATCATCGACGTGAAGGACAAGTCGATCAACACGTTCCCGTTCGAGGCTGCTCGTCAGGCCGCGGGCGATCGCCCGATCCCGTCCTGGCTGCAGGTCGTGGGGGAGCGTCAGCGAATCCTCGTCCACCAGTTGCCGACTCGTGAGCAGATCCAGGTTCCGCTCGCCGAGCAGCTGATCGTCGAGTTCTACTCGAAGTAATGAAGACGTCCGCGGGGCAACCGTTCCGCGGATCACTTAACGGCATCAAATAGCGGTTGCCGAGAAGGAGATAGAAAAAGCATGCTGATTTCTCAGCGCCCCACACTGAGCGAAGAGGTCATCGCCGAGGACCGGTCGCAGTTCGTCATCGAACCGCTGGAGCCGGGATTCGGTTACACCCTTGGCAATTCGCTGCGGCGTACGCTGCTGTCGTCGATCCCCGGCGCGGCCGTCACGAGCATCCGCATCGACGGTGTGCTGCACGAGTTCACCACCGTGCCCGGTGTGAAGGAAGACGTCACCGACATCATCCTGAACCTCAAGGGCCTCGTCGTCTCCTCCGAGGAGGACGAGCCGGTCACCATGTACCTGCGCAAGCAGGGCCCGGGTGAGGTCACCGCCGGTGACATCGTCCCGCCCGCCGGCGTGACGGTGCACAACCCGGACATGCACATCGCGACCCTCAACGACAAGGGCAAGCTCGAGGTCGAGCTGGTTGTCGAGCGTGGCCGTGGCTATGTGCCTGCAGTGCAGAACAAGGCCTCGGGTGCCGAAATCGGCCGTATCCCGGTCGATTCCATCTACTCGCCGGTGCTGAAGGTCACCTACAAGGTGGAGGCCACCCGCGTCGAGCAGCGCACCGACTTCGACAAGCTGATCCTCGATGTCGAGACCAAGAACTCGATCAGCCCGCGTGACGCCCTGGCGTCGGCAGGCAAGACCCTGGTCGAATTGTTCGGTCTGGCACGGGAACTCAACGTCGAGGCCGAAGGCATCGAGATCGGCCCGTCGCCTGCCGAGGCCGATCACATCGCGGCGTTCGCGCTGCCGATCGACGATCTGGACCTGACCGTCCGTTCGTACAACTGCCTCAAGCGCGAAGGTGTGCACACCGTCGGCGAGCTGGTCGCCCGCACGGAGTCCGATCTGCTGGACATCCGTAACTTCGGCCAGAAGTCGATCGACGAGGTCAAGATCAAGCTGCACCAGCTGGGTCTGTCGCTCAAGGACAGCCCGGCCAGCTTCGATCCGTCGGAGGTCGCCGGCTACGACGTCGCCACCGGCACCTGGAACAGCGATGCGGGTTACGACCTGGACGCCGAGCAGGACTACACCGAAACCGAAGAGCTCTAACCCACCCTCTCGCAAGAGAACCGTCCCGGTCCTACCTGATACGGGGACCGGCCCCATTTAGGAGAAGTCGCAATGCCCAAGCCCACCAAGGGTCCTCGCCTCGGCGGGTCGTCCTCACATCAGAAGGCGATTCTGGCCAACCTGGCCACCTCGCTCTTCGAGCACGGCCGGATCAAGACCACCGAGCCCAAGGCGCGTGCGTTGCGGCCCTACGCGGAGAAGCTCATCACCCACGCCAAGAAGGGTGCGCTGCACAACCGGCGTGAGGTGATGAAGAAGATCCGCGACAAGGACGTCGTGCACGCTCTGTTCGCCGAGATCGCGCCGTTCTTCGCCGATCGCAATGGTGGCTACACCCGCATCATCAAGGTCGAGCCGCGCAAGGGCGACAACGCCCCGATGGCCGTCATCGAACTGGTTCGGGAGAAGACGGTGACCTCGGAGGCCAACCGGGCTCGTAAGAGCTCGGCCGCCAAGGCTGCGCCGGTGGCTGCCGCTGCTGCGCCGCAGGCCGCGGTGGAGCCCGAAGAGGCCGTTGGGCCGGAGGCTGAAGAGCCGATCGAAGCCGTCGAGGCTGAAGACGCCGGCATTGCCGACGCGCAGACCGCCGAGGCTGCCGAGGAGAAGGCCGAAGAATCCGCCGAGGATTCGGACGCTGACAAGTCCTGACGCTGTGAGTACGAACGAGCCCGTCACCGATAGCGGTGGCGGGCTCGTTCGTCTGCGCCTCGACATCGCCTACGACGGCACCGAATTCACCGGTTGGGCGGCGCAGGAAGGCCACCGCACGGTTGCGGGTGTCCTCGAGGAAGCGCTCTCGACCGTCTTCCGGGCGCCGGTCCGGGTCTTCGGCGCCGGCCGCACCGACACCGGAGTGCACGCCACCGGCCAGGTGGCCCATCTCGACGTCCCGGCCGACGCCCTGGCCCACGCGTATCCGCGGCATGCCCGGCCCGGCGAGCCTGAGTTCCTCCCGCTGGTGCGCCGGCTGGCCCGCTTCCTGCCGCAGGACGTCCGGGCACGCGAAATCACCCGCGCCCCAGCTGGATTCGATGCCCGCTTCTCGGCGTTGCGGCGGCACTACGAATACCGGCTGTCGCTGGCGCCCTACGGTGTGGAGCCGCAGTCCGCGCGGTATGTGACACCCTGGGCGAAGCCGTTGGACGTCGACGCCATGAATGCGGCGTCCCGGCATCTGGTGGGACTGCACGATTTCGCCGCCTTCTGTCGCCACCGGCCCGGTGCGACGACCATCCGCGACCTGCAGCGGCTGGACTGGGTACGCGACGGCGATGCGGTGACGGCCTACGTCACCGCTGACGCGTTCTGCTGGTCGATGGTGCGCTCACTCGTCGGAGCGCTCCTCGCGGTGGGGCAGGGGCGTCGCGAACCTTCCTGGTGCGCAACGCTGTTGACCGCGGACGCGCGTTCCAGTGATTTCGCCGCGGCACCGGCTCGGGGCCTGACGCTGGCCGGGGTGGACTACCCGCCGGACGACGAGCTCGCCGCGCGCATCATGATCACCCGCGACCTGCGGACGCTGGACAAGCCTTAGAGCTTGCCCGCCACGAAATCGGCGGCCTGATCGATCATTCCGGCCTTCTGGTAGGCGGCGGCGAGGTGGTCGGGCCAGTTGGCTTCCCAGGTGTCCGGGTCGGCAGGATTGCAGATCGGGTCGGCGCCGTGGCACAGCTCGATGGTCCGATCCCGATATTCGGGGCTGAAATTCGTGATGGGGCCCAACCATTGGGTTCCGTTGCCGAACAGGGCGACTGCCGCGATGTGGCTTCCGGCGTCCGGGGGCAGAAGGGTCTTGAAGCCCAGGATCGGGATCGGAACTGCCAGCGCCATATCGGTTGCCGCTGCGCCCAGCGAGTACCCACCGAGAACCAGACGCGTATTCGGGCAGTTGTTGATGTTGTAGATGATGCGCTGGCTGATGTCGTTGGCGCCGACGTCCACCTGATTGTCGGCGGGGTACTTCACCGCGTAGAGGCCGACGTTGCGGTGGACGCGCGAGCGCAGTGCGCTGACGAACTGGTTGCCGATGATTCCCGCGCCGGGGGATTCGAGGCGGCCGCGGGCGAAGATCACCTCCACGTCGGGGCAGCCCGCAGCGGAAGCCTGTGGCGCAGCCACCACGCCACCGCCGGGCAGTGGGGTCGGGCCGAGCACCATCGCCGCTGCCGCAGCGACCACCGTGACCGTACGGGTCAGCGTCCCCCGAATGCGCATGAATCAGAGCCTGTCTGCGGTGAATTGGGCGGCCTGGTCAACCAGACCCGAGCCGATGTACGCATCCTGCAGGTGCGAATTCCAGTTGTCGGCCAGCGTGCTCGGATCGATCCCGTTGCAGATCGGGTCGTCCACGTTGCACTGGTCGATGGTCTTGGGGCCGTAGACGGGACTGTTGGCGGCCGACACCGGCCCGAAGATGCTGCGGGTGCCATTGCCGAACAACACCACCGCCGCAACGTGATCGGCGACCGAGGCGGGCAGCGGGGAGTTGAAGCCGAATTGCGCCTTGTTCGAACCGACCACGACGTCGACCACCGCAGCACCCAGCGAGTAGCCGCCGGGCACCTGGCGGGTGTTGGGGCAGTTGGTCGCCATGTATTGCATGTGCCGGCTCAGGTCGTTCGCGCCCGGCACGATGTCCCAGTCGGCGATGTAATTGACCCCGTAGACCCCGACGCTCTTCGGGGTCTTGCCCCGCAGCGAATCGACGAACGCCTGGCCGATGCGGCCGATGCCCGGCGGCTCGAAGCGTCCGCGCGCGAACATGACCTCCGCGTCGGGGCAGTCCGCTGCGGACGCCACTGCCGTCGGCAACAGTGATGCGGCGACGGACATCACCGCCGCCGCCGCGCTCAGAACCGTTTTCGCGCGCATGCCAGCCATGGTAGACGAGGCTGGGAGAATGCTGGCAGCAAATAAAATCGCGCGGCTACAACAGCCCGGCGAGGAAGCCGGCGGCCTGCGCGGGAGCCGGGCCCTGCTCGTAATCGGTGTGCGCGAACGGATTGCGACCGCGCGAGCAGATCGGGTCGCCGTCGTTGCAGAAATCGACGCCCTTACCCGCGAACGCCCCGCCGGCCGACGTGATCGGGATGCTGAATTTGGTGGATGGATTGCCGAAGACCGCCAGCCCGGCGACGCGGTTGGCCAGGTTGCCCGGCAGTGGTGGCGCCGAGCCGATGTCACCGACCTTGTTGCCCAGCGGTGGAATGCCGACCAGCATGTCCACCACCGCTGCGCCCTGCGAGTAGCCGCCCAGAACGAATTTGGTCGACGGGCAGGCCGCGGCCATGGTGGCGATGTGATTGGTCGCGTCCGTGGCGCCGTCAGCGGCACCGAGGAAGTCGTAGGTCGCGGGGTAGTTCACCCCGTAGGCGCTCACCGAGCGTCCACCCAGCTGGCCCTGCAGATTGTCGACGAGGGCTTGCCCGACGCGTCCGATGCCGGCCGGCTCGCTGGTTCCGCGGGCGAAGACCACTTCGACGTCCGGGCACGGCTCGGCCTGGGCTGCCGGGGCGACGGTGATCGGCGTCAGGATCGACAGCGTAGCCATCGAGGCAACGCCGAGTTTGCGGGCGGTCGCGAGCATGTGGCTAATACTCACATACCGAGCTAAGACGCCCAAACCGTCGACCTACAGCAGTCCGGCGACGAACGTGGCGGCTTGAACCGCCGATCCGTCGCTGTTGTAGATGCGGTGGGCCTGGACGTCGTCGCCACTGCTGCAGATCGGGTCACCGGCGTTGCACAGGTCGATGGCGCGGCCTCCGTAGACGGCGCTGCTGGTCAGGGGCAGGCCGACCCTGGTGGTGGGGTTGCCGAAGACGGCCAGCGCGGCGACGTGGTCGGGCACGTTCGGCGGCAGCGGGTTGTTGAAGCCCACCGCCGGGAAGGGGACCGAGGTGATGATGTCGATGATCGCCGCGCCCTGCGAATACCCGCCGAGCACCAACCGGGTGTTCGGGCAGTCGTTGACCACGCCCTGAATGAACGCACTCGCGTCGTTGGCGCCGTTGGCGGCGGCCAGGAAGTCGTAGCTGGCGGGGTAGTTCACGGCGTAGACACCCATCGAGCGGTTGCCGATCTTGCCGCGCAGCGAGTTGACGAATGCCTGCCCGACCCGGCCGATGCCGGGCGGCTCGTCGGTTCCGCGGGCGAACACCACCTGCACGTCATTGCAGTCCGCCGACGCGGTAGGCAAGCCGGCCGGGCTGACCAGCGCGAACATGGCGGTGAGGACGGCAGCGGAGGCGGCCAGCAGGAAACGCTTCGGCGCAGCAGTTGATGTCACATCTGGATGTTACAGATGGGAGCGGAGTTTCATTCCCGACGTTTGCTTGCGCGCCGCGGAAATCAGCCTCGCGCGGCGACTTCCTCGATGGGTCCGGCATCGGGCCACGTCGCTGCGGTGACCGCCGGGCTGCGGTCGCCCTGGCGGGCCAGGGCCAGGCCCAGCAGCACCACGACACCGCCGGCCGCCTGCACTGCGGTGACCGCTTCACCGAGCAGCACCCACGCCGACAGCACGGCGAACAGCACCTCGCCGAGGCCGACCAGGGAGGCGAAACTCGGGCGCAACCGCGCCACACCGCTGATGCCCAGCGTGTAGGCGATCGCGGTGGCCACCACGGCCAGCATCACCACCGGAACCCACCAGGGCACCGTCAGTCCGGCGACGACCGCGTTGTTGGCGGTGAAGATCAGCGGCATCACGCCGGTCATGCCCAGCAGCACCACCGCGATCGTGCCGACCACCAGTCCGGCCGCGGCCAGGGTGATCGAGCTCAGTCCGTCGCCGTCGGCACTGACCTCATCGGACATCATGAAGTAGCAGGCCGCGCAGATCGCCGCACCCAAACCCCACAGAACGCCGGCCGTGTTGATGTGCGCGCCTTCGAAGACGTTGAGCACCAGCATGATTCCGGCCACGGCGAGCGCCACGCCGGCCAGTGTCATGGCCCGGGGGCGACGCCGGGTGGTTCCCCAGATCCAGCCCACGACAAGGATGGGCGCGGTGTATTCGAGCAGCAGTGCCACGCCGACCGACAGGTGGGAGACGGCGTTGTAGTAACAGAGTTGGGCCCCGGCGATCGGGACGAGCCCGTAGGCCACCACGACGCGGGCGTGTGCGCGGGCCTCGCGAACCCACCCGGGCTTGACGATGGTGGCGAAGATTGCCATCACCAGCGCACCGCCGGCGAGCCGGGCCGTGACGGCGGCGGTCGGCGACCAGCCGGCGCCCATCAGCGATTTGGCGAAGGGACCCGACATGCCGAACGTGAACGCCGATCCGATGGCGAACATCAGCCCAAGCCGGAAGTGGTCTTGGGTGCGGACCAGCGTCGACATGAGGCACTCCCCGGATGTAATGAGTAAAATAGATGTTGGTCATGACACTACGTCCGGAGGAAGTCATGAGTCAAATGCTTTTTACCTATGACACAGAGCTCACGTTGCGTGCTGCCTGTGCGCTGATCAACAGCGACCGCGTCGACGGTGAGCAGCTGGGGGACCAGCCCGCTCTGGACGACTACCTGAACAGCTACGGCTGGACCGGACGGCGTGATCGCGACGACGCCGAGGTGTCGGCGGTGCACACGCTGCGCGGCCGGCTGGGCCGGATCTGGGCGGCCGCCACCGACGAGGAACGCGCCGTCGGTCAGATCAACGCGTTGCTGTCCGACACCCGCGCCGCCCCGTGGCTGACCCGCCACCCGGAGATGCCGGAGTGGCATCTGCACCTGGCGTCCATCCACGATCCGCTGGCCCAGCGGATGGGTGCCGAGATGGCGATGTCGCTGGCCGACCTGGTGCGCGCCGGTGAACTGCGCAGGCTGAAGATCTGCGCGGCCCCGGACTGCGATGCGGTGTTGATCGACCTGTCCCGCAATCGCTCCCGGATGTTCTGCGACACCGGCAACTGCGGCAATCGTCAGCATGTCGCCGCCTACCGCGAGCGCCGCTCGAAAGAGGAGGCTGTTGATGAGTGACATCGCCGCGTAGGCGAGTGTTCTAGCGTCACGCAGATGGCGGGCCGCCCCCACTTCGAGTGCAGTTGAGTGCGCAGCGATTCCTCTTGCGCCGCTTGGAGTATGCGGTCCTGGCGCGGCAGATGCCGGCCCGGCACGACCCCGTTCGTGCCCGGAAGCTCTCACTCCTGGTCGGCTGCGGTGTGGCGGGTGTTGCCGTGGTCCTCGACACGATCCTGGGGTCGACGGCCCGCGACGTCATCCCCGGCGATGCGACGGTGGTGATGGTGCGACAGTCCGGCGCCCTGTTCGTCAGGATCGACGACCGCCTCCGGCCGGTGGCGAACCTGACGTCGGCCCGCCTGATCCTGGGCTCGCCGGCCACACCGCGACTGGTCGACGACGCCGCACTCGGCGATACGGCCGCCGGCCCGATCCTGGGGATCCCCGGCGCGCCCGCATCACTCGGGCGGGTGACGGCGCCCCGCGAAGCGCGATGGGCGGTGTGCGACGACGCCGATGGCAACACCACCGTCACCGTCGGCGACGACTCGGTACCGCCCGACCTGGACCCGCGCGCCGCCGTCGTCGCCACAGTGGCGCACGGGGACGGGTCGGCCTATCTGCTGTACGATGGCACGCGCGCGATGCTCGATCCCGGAGACCCGGCCACCGCACGTGCGTTGCGGATCACCGAGGCGGCACTGCGCAGGCTGTCCTCGACCGTGCTCAACACGATCCCCGAAGTGCCCGCGATCAGCGCACCCCGGATCGCCGGGATGGGACAACCGTCCGGGGTGGCCGGTGCCGCGGTCGGAACCGTCCTGCGCGTCGTCGGGACCGAGTCGCCCGAGTACTACGTCGCGCTGCCGGGCGGCCTTCAGCGCATCGGCCGGCTGGCCGCCGAACTCATCCGCTTCAGCGACCCCGCCGCGCGGGCCGAGATCACCGAGGTGCCGCCCGAACTGATCGCGCGCAGCCCGCTCGTCGACACCCTGCCGGTCGGCGCGTATCCCGACGAGCCGCCCACACTCGTGGGCGCCGGCGACGACGTCTGTGCGACCTGGATATCCGGACGCAGTGGTGTCGCCGTCGGACCGCACACCGGCGATCGCCCCGGCGCCGTCACCCTGGCCGGATCCGACGGGGACGGACCCGCCGTCGACAGCGTGCGGATGGCCCCCGGCGCTAGCATTGACGTCACCGGTGGTCCTGGAATGGGGCGCTACCTCGTCACCAGCGCGGGAGTTCGCTTCCCCGTTGATGATTCGGCGATCGCCGCGCTCGGGCTCAGTGGTGCGCCCGCCGCAGCGCCGTGGTCGATCGTCGGCATGCTTCCCGCCGGTCCTCAATTGGACCGGGACGCTGCCCTAGTCGGCCGGGATGTCCTCGGTGCGGCGCCGTAGCCGCACCGACGCCGCCACCACGCCTGCCATGCACAGCCCCGCCGCACTCGCCACGACCGCATGACGGCGGTTCTCCTCGGGGTGGGTCGGCGGTTGCGCCGAAGACCGCGTTGTCTGGTGCGGCGACGGCTCGGTGGTGTGATCGCTGAGCGCTGCCAGAGGGTCGATGACACCGCTGCCCACCGCGGCGTTCCACCCTTGTCCGGGGTGACGCGCGGTGGCCTCGATTCGCGTCATCACCTGGCGGGCCGACAGTCTCGGGAAGCGAGACCGAACCAGCGCGACCACACCGGCGACCACCGGGGCGGCGTAGCTCGTGCCCGACATCGACGCCTGTCCCGCGGGCGTCGGCAGGGTGTTGATGACGCCGTCGCCGTCCGGATCCAGCGAGACAACATTCTCGCCGGGCGCCGCGACGTCGACCCACGGACCGTTGAGGCTGAATTCCGATGGCGCACCGTCGGAGCCCACCGAGCCGACTGTCAGGACGTAGTCGTCGTACCAGGCCGGGCTGGCGATGACAGTGGGCTGTGCCGTGGTGTTCTGGCCGGGGCACTGCCCGTCGCCGCCCACATTGCCCGCGGCGGCGATCACCACGGAATCCTTGACGTCGACTGCGTACGACAGCGCCGCACCGAGCGCGCGATCGTCCAGACTCGACTCGGCGCAGGCCACCGACGATATGTTGATCACCGACGCGCCCATGTCCGCGGCCGTCCGCACCGCCATGGCCAGAGTGCTGACATCGCCGAAGCCGTGCTCGCCGGGATCGGCTACCGGGCCGAACTTGTTGCTGGACTGTCGAATCGCGATCAGGGTTACCTCCGGAGCGATCCCAGTGAAACCCGTCCCGTCCGTCTGATCGGGCGCGGCCGCGATGATGCCCGCGACGACGGTCCCGTGTCCGTCGCAGTCCTGTCTGCCGTCGCCGGTCGACACATAGTCGCCGCCCGCGACGACATCGGGCAACCGGCGATGCGCGGCGATCCCGGTGTCGATGACCGCGACGCGCTGACCTGATCCACGCGTCAGCCGCCAGATCGCCGTCATGTCGAAACCGGCCAATTGCGGCGCCGATACGCCGGCGCCGGCGGGAAGCGGCACCGTGCACGGCCGGCGTTGTTCGGTCGGCCGGGGCGGGGCAGGGGAGCCGGCGGCGGCAGCAGTGAATTGTCGATCGACGGCGGAATCACCGCGAACGCGGTTGGCGCACAGTGCATCAGCATGAGCAGCGCCGACGCGACGGCGGATGCGATCCGCGCGGTGAGTCTCACCAGGCCGCACCGATCTGAGCGAGCCCGCCGAACATGCCTGCTGCCGCGCAGGCGCCGGGTACGACCGCCGCTCCGAGTATCAGCTCGACTATCGAGGTCGCACGGCGAACCGCCGGGCTCGCGTGGACCGGTCCGCGGTGCGCGACCCACACCGCTCCGGCGGCGATGAGCACAAGGGCGCCGCACAGCCACGGGATGCTCTGCGGTGCGTCGACGGCGCACAGTCCGGTGAGCGCTGTCATCGTGATGACGGACGAAATGCTCTGCGCGACAGTCCGGTACGGGGATCGCTCGCGGACGAGCCGGAGAACCAACAATGCCGCGATGATCGCGAGAAAGGTCGCCGCGAGAAGCGAATGCGAGGTGGTCGCCGCCGTGACCCCGGCCCCGAGAGCCGCCGCCATGGCCGCCGTCACCACGATCAGCGTCAGCCGCTGATGAGCCAGTCGCGCCCGGGCTTCGAGATCATTATCGGCGAGACCGGCCCGAGCCAGCCTGGAACTGTGGACCGACAGCCGCGCCGACACCGCCAGCACGGCCATTGCCGCGGCTGCCAGCATGGGCCCACCGGCCTCGGCCTGCCAATACCCCGCCACCGTACCCATTGTCGTCATCACCGCCGCCATTGTCGCAACGGCTAGCGGAAGGAAAACCTTAGGGGCACAGCCCAACAGGCGCCAGACCAGCAGTGAGGTCGACGCGATCGCGGCCATCGCGAGGAGGAACGTCGGCGTCGCCGGCGGGCCCAGCGGAAGCAGGGCGGCGGTCAGACCCGCGAAGGCGACAGCCAGTACCCCCAGGCTGACCACCGTCACCCGGCCGGTGGCGGTCCGGTGCGCAGTGATCGCGCTCGTCGTCGCCAGAAGTGCTGCGGCCGCGGCGATTACCGGATGACGGCTGGCGTCCGGGTCCAGAATCGCGCGTCCCAGCAACACCAGCAGTGCCACGGCCGCCCACGCCAGCACGCCGTGACCGGCGCCGCGTCGGGTGAGCCGCCAGCTCGGTTCCGGCAGTGCCGCAATCGCATCGGCAACGGCGCCAGTCGCGTCGAATCGGGTGATGGGGGCCGGTGGTGTCGCGGTGGTCAGGATCAGAAGTTCACCGTCATGGATGGTGGATTGCGCGAGTGTCTTCTCGTGGTCGAGCCGTTGCCCACACACGCGGGTCAGATGCGGATCGCGGCCGCTGAACTCCGCCGCGCCGATCACGTCGACCACGGCGGGTATCAGCTCGGCGATCGGTATGCCGGCGGGCAGGGTGACGTCCGTTTCCCCGTCGGCGGTGCGGATCGACACCCGGCAGGTCTGGTCGGTGGCAGTCATGACAGCGGACGGTAGCGATCTTGCGGGGGTGTCGAACTCCGCTGTCCACAGGTGAATTGCCGGTCGGGGCGGACGGTGTCTACCGTCCGGGCATGAATCGGCCTGACCGGTTGGCGATGGATTTCCCCACCGACGATCTGGTCGTGGGTGCGTTGCCCCGTACCGAGCCGCCATCGGCAACGTCGCGGTTGGTGCCGCTGGTCATGGTCGGCGCGGTGGTGGCCGTCGGTGCCGTGATGTGGAGGTCGGGAGTCGCTTCGCACGGCCCGACCGCGGTGATGCTGCCGGCCATGATGGTGGTGTCGACGGTCGGCTTGGCGCTGCAGGCGGGTGCCCGGCGATCAGGCGGCGGGGTGGACCACCAACGCAGACGCTATTTGGATCATCTCGACCTGCTCAGCGAGCAGTTGCGGGACGCGGCGCAGCGCCAGCGCTCAGCACTGCAGGAGCGACATCCGGAGCCGGCCTCGTTGTGGACGCTGGTCGGCGGCCCACGGATGTGGGAGCGCAGCGACCAGGATCCGGACTTCTGCCACGTCCGTGTCGGCGTCGGTCGACACCGGCTGGCGCGCCGGATTGTCGTGCCGCCGGTCGCTCCCGTGGACGAGCTGGACCCGGTGACCGCCGATGCGTTGCGGCGCTTCGTCCACCACCACGCGACGGTCGACGGTGTGCCCGTCACGATCGCGCTGCCCAGGGTCGGTGTGCTCGTCGTCGAAGGCGATCCATCGCGTGCACGCGCCGTGGTGCGTGCGATGCTCTGCCACCTGGCCGTGCTGCACAGCCCGGCGAACCTGGTGATCACGGCGGATGTCACCGCAGAGCACCGGCAGCAGTGGGATTGGTTGAAGTGGCTGCCGCACAACGGTAGTCGTGACCGCTGGGGCGGGTTTCGGGTTGTCATCGTCGACGGAGTGGATCACCGAACGCATGCCGGTCCCGGCACCACCGTCATCGCCGTCGGGCAGGGTGAACGCGACTCGGAACCACGATGCCTGTGGGTCGACGGGGACAACCTCGCGGTCTGCAGCGGTGCGGGCGTCGTGGAGTTCGCCACCGCCGACACCATGACGATCATGCAGGCGCGGACCTGTGCACGCCGAGTGGCGCGGTACGGCCGCCGGGACAGTGGACTCGGCGTGAGTTGCCCAGAGCCGGAAGCTCTCTGGCCACAGCTACCCCCGTCCGAGCAACTGCGGGTTGAACTGGGCAGAACCGACAACGGCGAACCGGTCGCTCTCGACATCAAGGAGCCCGCTGACGGCGGCCACGGTCCGCACGGGCTGTGTGTCGGTGCGACGGGCTCGGGGAAGTCCGAACTGTTGCGCACGATCGCGGCCGGGATGATTGCCCGCCACTCACCGGACGATGTCAATCTCGTGCTCATCGACTTCAAAGGTGGCGCGACGTTCCTCGGCCTGGAAAGCCTGCACCATGTCGCCGCGGTCATCACCAATCTGGCCGACGCCGCGCCGATGGTGGCGCGCGCGAAGGATGCACTCGGCGGCGAGGTACACCGTCGTCAGCAGCTCCTACGGCGGGCCGGCAACGCGGTCAACCTCGCCGCGTATCGGCGACACCGGAGCGCAGATCCCAGCCTGCCCGCGCTGCCGACATTGTTCGTCATCGTCGACGAGTTCGCCGAATTGCTCTCTCATCAGCCTGATTTCGCCGACCTGTTCGCGATGATCGGACGGGTCGGCCGCTCTCTGGGCGTGCATCTGTTGCTGGCGAGTCAGCGCCTGGACGAGGGTCGCCTGCGTGGCCTCGAATCGCACCTGTCGTATCGCATCTGCCTCAAGACCGCGACGGCCGCGGAATCGCGTGCGGTTCTCGGCGTCACGGACGCCGCCGAGCTTGCGGCCACCCCGGGCGCCGCGCTGCTGCGCACCGGCGACGGGCGGCTGGTGCGATTTCAGGCGACCTACCTCGGGGGCCCGGCCCCGAAGAGTGCCGGAACATCGAAAACGGCCACGGTGGCGCTGTTCACCCGGGAATCCGCCTCGCCACCAACGACCGACGACGCTGCCCGGTCGCATCGAACCGCGTTCGATGCGATGGTCCACCGGTTCAGCAGCCGAGGAACGCCGGCACATCAGATGTGGCTACCACCGCTCACCAGATCTGCGAACCTCGCTGACCTGCCGCACGATGCGGGACGCGATCGCGCGGTGGCGATCGGCGTGATCGACCTGCCGTTCGAACAGCGGCAGGCACCCATGACCGTCGACCTTACCGGCGCCCTCGGCAACGTTGCGGTGGTCGGAACGTCACAAAGCGGAAAGTCCACCACGGTGCGGTCGCTGCTCACCGCGCTGTCTGCGTGTCACGACGCACGGCGGATCCAGTTCTACTGCATCGACTTCGGTGGCGGCACCATCGAGGCGCTGCGACGGTTGCCTCACGTGGGATCGGTCGCCGGCCGGAGTGAGACCGAGTTGGTGCGCCGGACGGTCAGCCACGTGGGCGCCGTCCTGTCCGCGCGGGAGAACCGTGCCGATGACGACCCGTACGGTGACGTCTTCCTCGTCGTGGACGGTTGGTCGAGCCTGCGGGAGGAGCAGCCCGACCTGGAGCCGGTGATCGCCGGCATCGCCTCCCGCGGTCTGTCATTCGGCATCCACCTGATCCTCACCGCAGGCCGGTGGGCCGACATCCGGCCCGCGCTCAAGGACCAGATCGGCACCAGAATCGAACTGCGCCTTGGGGACCCGATCGACTCTGAGATGGATCGCAAGCAGGCGGCGCTCGTTCCGATCGACGTGCCGGGGCGCGGTATCACCCGCGACGGCAACCACTTCCTGATCGCCACGCCCGACGGTGTGGACATCACCTGCGACCGGTCGTGCCAGGCGCCGCCCGTCCGATTACTGCCCACCCACATCGACCAGGCCACTCTCGTCGAGATGGCCCTCGACGACTCCGACCGCGTCCTGCTCGGTCTGGGTGAGGACCAGTTCGCCCCCGTGGGTCCGGACTTCCGTCGTCAGGCTCATCTGCTGGTCCTCGGCGACCGGGAATGCGGGAAGACCGCGGCGCTGCGAACACTGTGCCGCGAGATACCGCGCGCTGCGACAACGCAACCCGCGCTGCTGTTCATCGTCGACTACCGGCGTGGACTGCTCGACGTGGCCGATTCAGCCCATGTACTCGACTACACGTTCTCCGAGCCGGGACTCGCGCAGCGACTGCCCGGCCTGATCTCGTTGTTGCAGAACAGATTGCCCACCGCCGACACGACGATTGAAAAGCTCAGGGCGAGATCGTGGTGGACCGGACCGGAGATCTACGTCGTGGTCGACGACTACGACGTGGTCGCCGCCACCTCGCCGGACGCGCTGAGTCCGCTGATCGCACTGCTGCCGCACGCCGCCGACATCAGGCTGCACCTGGTCATCGCGCGACGCTGCGCCGGATCGGCGCGGGCGATGTTCGACCCCCTTCTGGCGCCCGTGCGGGACAGCGGGTGCAGCGCGCTGCTGATGAGCGGCAGCTCCGACGAGGGTCCGCTGATCGCCCACCACCGCGCGACCGAACGCCCGCCCGGACGCGGACTGCTGGTGACCCGGGCTGGCGCCGAACTGATCCAGGTCGGTTGGAGCCCAACATGACCGGCACAGTGCTGGAAGTCGGTCCCGCGGGGGTCACCCGGCTGGCGCCCCGCCCGCAGCGAACGGGGGAGCAGGAGATGGTCACCGCCGCCCTGGCCGGCATCGACGACACGGTGGTGCTGTTTCGCGAACGACCGGTAGCCGTCGCCGATCTCTGGCGAGAGATCTTCGCTGACACTGTCGAGGAGCGCTGCGAGACGCTGACTGTCGTGCACCCGTCGTGGTGGGCACAGACCCGAGTATCCCGACTGACCAAGGCTGCGGCGGCTGTCGCCACCGAGGTTCTCGCGCAGCCCAGGTCCGTGGTGCTCGCCGCCGGTGAAGCCGCCACGGTCATCGAGATCGCCGACGAACTGGTGGCCGTCATCGCCGATGGCCGCCCACCGGCGACGCTCAGCCGCTCGCGCCACCCAGTCGACCTCGCCGAGGTAATCGAGATACCAACTCCCACCGCCATTCTCATCGACGCCCCACCCGGCATACCCGGGTCGGCTGAGTACGCCGACGGCCTGCGAGCCGCGCTGCGCCAGCGCGGCACGAATGCGAGGATGGTACGGATGCGCACCACCCCGGAGCCGTCCGCGTCGGAGTCGACGGCGGCACCCGTCCCTGTCCCACGGCGACACTGGCGAGGCCCGGCGGCCGTGGCGGCCGGGATGGCATTGGCCCTGTGCGTGGTTGGAGTCGCCGCGGTCCGTACGCCCCCGGCTGCGCCGAGTCCCAACGGTGTCTACATCGTCGAAGGCCGCGTCACACTGCGGATCCCGGCGGATTGGGTGGTCACCCGCGTCACGGCAGGCCCTGGTTCGCGCCGCGTTCAGGCCGGCTCGCCGACCAATTCGACCACGGCCCTGCACATCACCCAATCCTATTCGCCTGAAGCAACGTTGGATCAGACCGCCGCAATGCTCGCCCAGGCGATCGGCGAGCAGCCCCGCGGTGTGTTCGTCGACTTCAACCCCGCGGACCGGCGTAGTGGACGCCCGGCGGTCACGTACCGGGAAGTCCGCATCGCACGCGAGATCCGCTGGGCGGTCGTCCTCGACGGGTCCACCCGCATCAGCATCGGCTGCCAGTCCGCGCCAGGCAGGCTCGACTCGATCGCCAAGCCCTGCGAGGAAGCCATTGAATCCGCCCACGAATTCAGTGGAACCGGAAGCGGCTCGTGAGCGTCGAAACCATTGTAAGCCTGCATAACTCGACCATAAGGACCACACGTGACGACACTGAGCACCGACTTCGACCTGATGCGTTCCGTCGCTGCGGCTGCCGACACTCGCAATGACGAGATCCGGGTTTTGTTGCACGGCTTCATCACCCGGATGGAGTCGGTGCCGCCCACAGTGTGGGGTGGAATGGCTGCCGCGCGATTCCAGACTGTCGTCGCGCACTGGAACAACGAGTCCACCAAGCTGTCGCAGGCGCTGGCCGGGATCGCCGACACGATCAGAAACAACGAACACCAACTGCGTGAGGCCGCGCAACTGCACGCCCAACGCATCGCCGCCGTAACCGCACACCTCTAGGCAAGGAGCACCTCCGTGGACCCCGTCCTCTCTTACGATTTCGCCGAGATCGATGCGGCGGTACTCGCCGACATCCAGGGCACGTCGGCGCGACTTGGCGCCGCCTTGGACGACCTCAGCCGGCAGATCGCTCCGTTGCAGCAGGTGTGGACCCGTGACGCCGCGGCGGCATATCAGGCCGAACAAGCACAGTGGCACCAATCCGCGTCGGCGCTGCGCGACATCCTGGTCCGGCTGGGCGTTGCCGTGCGCGACGGGGCAGCCGACGTGGCCGACGCCGACCGCCGCGCCGCCGGGATGTGGGGCTGACGGCGTCCCCCGATCTCTGTGCGGCCCCCGCGGAGGAGAGCCAACGGGGCCGCACAGTCATCCCGGACCGATCGCATCCGATGCCCACATGTCCGTCGAGATCCGGCGTATCGTGGCCACACGCGCGCCGGTCGGGGTGACCGCACGCAGGAGTGTGATCGCCGATGGGCATATCCAGAACGACGCGAACCGGGGCCGGTGGCCCCCGGCCGTCGGCGCTGCTGCGCGCGGTCCACGAGCTGTTCGTCGCCGGTGAGGTCGATGCCAGCTACCTGGAATCGAGCTCCCTGCGACCGATCGTCGCCAAGAGCTGGCAACGCAGCCTGGCCAAGGGCGTCGACCCGGACGGCGCGGCCCAGCCTTCCCCGGTCGGCGAGAAGCTGACGCGGCTGCGCGAGGCGCATCCGCTGGCACCCGCGCTGCCGGTGATCCGCCGGTTGCTCGTCGACGATGCCGCCGGGTCCGGAGTCGTCGTCGCCGTCAGCGGTGCCGACGGCACGCTGCTGTGGGTGGAGGGCGACCCCAACGCCTGCCGGCGTGCGGAGGCGATGAACTTTGTGCCCGGGGCGGACTGGAGTGAGCGCGGCGCCGGTACCAACGCACCCGGTACCGCGCTGGCTGTGGACGCTGAGCTGCAGATTCACGGTTCCGAGCATTTCTCCCGCGTGGTGCAACCGTGGAGTTGCACGGCGGTCCCCGTGCACGACCCCGCCACCGGTGCCCTGCTCGGTGCACTGGACCTGACCGGCGGATCACGGGTCGCCACGCCGCAAGCCCTGGCGCTGGTGCGCGCCACCGTCGTCGCCGTCGAAACGCACCTGGCGCTGCTGCGGCTGACCGGCGGACCCGTCGAAGCCGCGCAGCCACGACCGCGGCTGGCCGTGCTCGGCTCCGAACGCCCGCGCTGGCTGGTCACCGACGAGTTCGGTCACCTGCGTGCCACCACGCTGACCGGCAGGCACGCCGACATCCTGGTGCTGCTGAGCCGTCACCCCGAGGGGCTGAGCGCCGATCACCTGGCGATGCTGCTCGACGACAAGGACCTGGACGTCGTGACGGTGCGCGCCGAGATGTCGCGGCTGCGCAAGGTCGTCGGCGCCGATGCCATCGAGTCGCGGCCGTATCGGCTGATGGTGCCGATCACCACCGACATCGGCGAGGTGTACGAGGCGCTCGATGCCGGGGACGTGACTGCCGCACTCGATCGCTATCCGGGACCGCTTCTGCCGCAGTCCATCTCGCCGGCCGTCGGCCGCTTGCGCACAGAGTTGGCGATGACGTTGCGGGGCGCGGTGTTGTCCACCGGCGATCCCGCGGTGCTGCGCCGTTGGCTGGACAGCCCGGACGGGCGCGACGACCGCGACGGGTGGCGCGCGTTGCACGACGGCACCCTGCCGGGCTCGGTGCAGCAGGCCCAGGCCCGCGGCAAGCTGGCCGGACTGGACTTCGACCTGGCCTGAGCCGCGCCTGCAACGGTGCGCGAACCAGTGCAACCGTGCTGCAACCCCGCACTGCCTACCTTTAGTGACGACCGACACATTTCGTCGTCTTGACCAGGCAGGAGAACACCATGACCGTATACGCGAGGCCCGGTACGGAGGGCTCGTCGATGTCCTTTGCGGCCCGCTACGAGAACTTCATCGGTGGTGAGTGGGTCGCTCCGGTGGGCGGTTTGTACTTCGAGAATCGCACGCCGGTGACCGGTGAAGTGTTCTGCGAGGTGGCGCGTTCCACCGAGGCCGATATCGAACTGGCACTGGACGCCGCCCACGCCGCGGCACCCGCCTGGGGGAAGACCTCCGCAGCCGAACGGGCCCTGGTCCTGAACAAGATCGCCGACCGCATCGAGGCGAACCTGGAGTCGATCGCGCTGGCCGAGTCGTGGGACAACGGCAAGCCGATCCGGGAGACCCTCAATGCCGATATTCCGTTGGCGGTGGACCACTTCCGCTATTACGCCGGGGCGATCCGCGCCCAGGAAGGCTCGCTGTCCCAGATCGATGAGGACACCGTCGCCTACCACTTCCACGAGCCGCTCGGTGTGGTCGGACAGATCATCCCGTGGAACTTCCCGATCCTGATGGCGGTGTGGAAGCTGGCGCCCGCGCTGGCCGCCGGCAACGCCGTGGTGCTCAAGCCCGCCGAGCAGACCCCGGCCTCGGTGCTCTATCTGATCTCGCTGATCGCCGACCTGCTGCCCGCCGGAGTCCTCAACGTGGTCAACGGATTTGGTGTCGAGGCAGGCAAGCCGCTGGCGTCGAGCAACCGGATCGCCAAGATCGCGTTCACCGGGGAGACCACCACCGGCCGGCTCATCATGCAGTACGCCTCCCAGAACCTGATCCCGGTCACCCTGGAACTGGGCGGCAAGAGCCCCAACATCTTCTTCTCCGACGTGCTCGCCGCCAACGACGACTACCAGGACAAGGCATTGGAAGGCTTCACGATGTTCGCCCTCAACCAGGGCGAAGTCTGCACGTGTCCGTCGCGTTCACTGATCCAGTCCGACATCTACGACGAATTCCTCGCCATGGCCGCCATCCGCACCAAAGCGGTCCGTCAGGGCGATCCACTGGACACCGAAACCATGATCGGCGCGCAAGCCTCCAACGACCAGCTCGAGAAGATCCTGTCCTACATCGAGATCGGCAAAAGCGAAGGCGCCCAGATCGTCACCGGCGGTGAACGCGCAGAGCTCGGCGGTGACCTCAACGGCGGCTACTACGTGCAGCCGACGATCTTCACGGGCGACAACGCGATGCGAGTCTTCCAGGAAGAGATCTTCGGGCCCGTCGTCGCCGTCACTTCCTTCACCGACTACGACGACGCCATCCGCATCGCCAATGACACCCTCTACGGCCTCGGCGCCGGAGTCTGGAGTCGCAACGGCAACACCACCTACCGCGCCGGCCGCGACATCAAAGCCGGGCGCGTCTGGACCAACTGCTACCACCAATACCCCGCGCACGCGGCGTTCGGCGGCTACAAGCAGTCCGGCATCGGACGGGAAAACCATCTGATGATGCTCGACCACTACCAGCAGACCAAGAACCTGCTCGTCTCCTACTCCAACAAAGCCCAAGGCTTCTTCTGAGCGCTTGCGCGAAGAAGCGAAGACACCGCTGAGAACGCCACCACACCAAAGGACATGACCATGACACAGACACTTGGCGCACCCGCCACACCGACCGACACCGACACCATGCGCGCCGCAGTCGTCACCGAATTCGGTGCACCACTGCACGTCGCCGACCTCGACCTGCCCACTCCCGGCCCCGGGGAAGCGCTGGTCAAACTGGAGACCTCCGGGGTCTGCCACACCGATTTGCATGCCGCCCATGGTGATTGGCCGGTCAAACCAGCACCGCCCTTCATCCCGGGCCACGAGGGTTACGGCACTGTCGTCGCGCTCGGCGAAGGCGTCACCGACCTGAAACTCGGTGACAAGGTCGGTAACGCGTGGCTGTGGTCGGCGTGCGGCACCTGCGAATACTGCCGCACCGGCTGGGAGACGTTGTGCGAGAGCCAGCAGAACGGCGGCTACAGCGTCAACGGCAGCTTCGGTACCTACATGCTGGTGAATGCGGCCTACGCCGCCCGGATTCCGGATGGCATCGACCCGCTCGAGGTGGCGCCGATCCTGTGCGCCGGCGTCACGGTCTACAAGGGCCTGAAGGTCACCGACACCCGGCCCGGCCAATGGGTCGCGATCTCCGGTATCGGCGGCCTGGGGCACATCGCTGTGCAGTACGCCCGCGCGATGGGGCTGCGCGTGGTCGCCGTCGACATCGACGACGCGAAACTCGCACTGGCCGAACGGCTCGGGGCCGAGGTGACTGTCAACGCCAAAACCTCCGACGTCGTCGACGAGGTACAAAAGGCCACCGGTGGTGTGCACGGCGTGCTCGTCACCGCAGTGCACCCGCAGGCGTTCGGCCAGGCGATCGGACTGACCCGGCGCGGTGGAACCATCGTTTTCAACGGCCTCCCGCCGGGTGACTTCCCCGCACCGATCTTCGACATCGTGTTGAAGGGCTTGACGATTCGCGGCTCGATCGTCGGCACCCGCCAGGACATGGCCGAGGCGCTCGACTTCTACGCCCGTGGATTAATCCACCCCACCGTCGAAGCCGCCAAGCTCGACGACATCAACGAGGTGTTCGGCCGGATGGAGCGCGGCCAGATCGACGGCCGCGTCGTCATTGACTACCGCTGAGTCCCCAGCTGCCCGCGAACGGCCTCGATGCCGACCAGACGAATGTCGTCGCGTCGGATCGTCGCCCACCGCCCCGGCGTCATGGCGAAACCCACCATGGTGTCGGGGCGGTCGCGTCGGAGCTCCACGGTTCTGACGGTTTCGACATAGGGCAGCGAACGCGTCACCGCCAGCGACGCGGCGTTGTCATGCCAGGCTCGCGTGATCGCGAGATCGGCGTCGAATCCGGCGAAGATCAGATGCAGAGCCGCCTGGCGGACCTCCGTGCCGAGACCCCGGCCCTGATGAGCCAGGCCCAGCCAGGAGCCGGTGGTTAACCGGCGGTTGCCCGGAAAGTCCTCGGCGTGAACCGAACACATCCCGACCACCGATCCGTCGACCACCACCGCCAGGTCCAGGTTCCACCGTTGGACGGACGCCTCGGCGCGGTTGCGCCAGTAGTACTGCAGGCTGTTGCGCTCCAGCTCCGGCGACGGCACATCGGTCCACGGCTCGGTGAACGGCATAGTCGCCGGATCGTGAATACCCTTGGCCGCCAACGTTGCCAGCGCCGCGCCGAGCTCATCGCTGACACAGCGCAGCGCGATGCGCGGTGTCACCACCTCGAGGTCGAACAGCGGCCAGATTTGCGCCATGCCTGCGATCCGACCACAGGTGGTGTCGGCTCCGAAACCGAATTACGGCAAGATGCCAGGAAATGAGCACACCTAACGGACCTCAGTCGGTCTTCTGCGTAGGCAACACCGGAGTCAGTGAGGCCGGCATCTCGCTGGATCAACAGGTGAATCAGACGCTCGTCGACCACCGCGGTCTGGTGGAGATGCCCGCCTACGCGGTGATGGCCGAATCCGTCACCAGCGGCGCCTACTGGTACACCTTCGCCGAGCCGGTCGCCACAGTGCAGTCCTGGCTGGCGCTGACCGCCGGCGCCCGCCCCACGGTGGGGGACCGGCTGCACGCCGTCTCGGCCATGGCCCACCGGGACGAGGCCCACGGCACCGCCACCATGACCATCACCAACGGCTCACATGTGGTCGTCTGCTCGGGCGTGGCCCGCGCCGTCCGGGTCGGCCGCAGCACCGAGGCGCTGCGTGCCCTCGATAAGGATGCGATCGCCGAACCCGTCGAGACACTGCCCACCCCGCCCGACATCGACACAGCAGTCTCGGCCATCGACCCGGACTGGGACGGCCGGCGCATCCTGACCGCGATCAGCCGCGGCGAGATCGCCCGCGGCCCGCTGTGCGACCTGCTCGCCATGACGGTCGAAAGCGCAGACGAACCGGTCATGACCCTCGACCCGAAGCCGTGGATGGCCAACCCGCTCGGCGCCATCCAGGGCGGTGTGATCGCGTCGATCATCGGCCAGGCCTGCTCGCTGGCCGGCCAGGCGCACACCGGCGCGCGCGATCGCTACACCCTGGCTGACCTGTCCGTCTACTACTTCCGGTCACCGCCGGTCGACGGCCGGCGCCTCACGCTGGCCACCACAACCGAACGGGTCGGGCGCCGGATGGGGACGGTCTCGGCCACCATGGCCGACGCCGCGGGCCCCCACTACGTCCGGGCCGTCGCCAACATCGCCTACGAGCGGGGATGAGCGTTTTGACCTGCCTGGATCGTCGCAGGTAAGCTGCCACGTTGGCGTGCGGTACGCCGCGGTTTCGCACCGCGGGGTAAGTCGGGTTCTCGGGTCAGTGTTGGTCGCCGAGATGCAACCCCCACCGTCGCGTTCCGACCGACACCCGGGTCACACCGGGACACACCCGAGAAGAAAAGAAGGTAGTGCTGTGCCTACGTACACGCCGAAGGCGGGTGACACCACGCGTTCGTGGTACGTCATCGACGCCACCGACGTGGTGCTCGGCCGGCTCGCCGTCGCGGCAGCAAACCTGTTGCGCGGCAAGCACAAGCCGACATTCACGCCGAATGTCGACGGTGGCGATTTCGTCATCGTCATCAACGCCGACAAGATCGCCGTCAGCGGTGACAAGCTCCAGTCCAAGATGGCCTACCGTCACTCGGGTTACCCCGGTGGTCTGCGGGCACGCACCCTCGGCGACGAGATGGAAAAGCATGCCGATCGCGTGGTCGAGAAGGCCATCGTCGGGATGCTGCCGCACAACAAGCTGAGCCGGCAGATCCAGAAGAAGCTCAAGGTCTACGCGGGCCCGGATCATCCGCATGCCGCCCAGCAGCCGATTCCGTTCGAGATCAAGCAGGTGGCCCAGTGAGCGAAACGACAGACGTGACCGAGGTCGAGGTGACTGAGGTTGAGGTGACCGAGGCGCCTGAGGCTCCCGAGACCACTGAGGCTCCTGAGGCCGCTGCCGAGAGCGCGCCCCGTGCACCGGTGATCATCGACCGTCCCATCCAGACCGTCGGCCGCCGCAAGGAGGCTGTGGTGCGGGTTCGGCTGGTGCCGGGCACCGGCCAGTTCAACCTCGACGGCCGCAGCCTGGAGGCGTACTTCCCGAACAAGGTGCACCAGCAGCTGATCAAGGCTCCGCTGGTGACCGTCGACCGGGTGGACAGCTTCGACATCTACGCCCACCTCGATGGTGGCGGCCCCTCGGGTCAGGCCGGTGCGCTTCGCCTCGCGATCGCCCGCGCGCTGATCCTGGTGCAGCCCGAGGACCGGCCGGCCCTGAAGAAGGCCGGCTTCCTCACGCGTGACCCGCGTGCCATCGAGCGCAAGAAGTACGGCCTCAAGAAGGCCCGCAAGGCGCCGCAGTACAGCAAGCGCTGATCTGCCGCGTACACCTACGCAACGGCCCACCGGGCGTCGCCAGTCTTTCGGCTGGAGGCGCCCGGTGCGTCGTTTGTGGCCTGGGTCACAGGTCGTGTTGCCTGCTCAGCGGGCATGTCGAGATCGATTATTAAGTTTTGGTTTGAGCCAACCGCCCTTCGGAAAGCCTTCTAGAGGCCGGTGGAAACGTCGGCTGCCCGAGGTAGGAGGCGGGACCCTTCGGGGGGTCGGTGTCCTCCTTCGGGGCTGTGAGGTGAGCGGAACGCTCCCGCAGCTCTGATTCCCCTGCCAATCACGCAGAAGAAAAGGAGCGAATATGAATACGTTCACGAAGACGGCCGCTGGTGCGGTTCTTGGCGGCTCGCTGCTCGTTGCGAGTGGTTTCGGACTCGCGAACGCGGCTCCCGAGGCCCCGGCGCCGCAGCCCCAGGCTCCGCAGGCGGCCGGCGATCAGCTCCACGTGGGCCTGACCGTCAACGGTGAGCAACTCGGCACGATCCAGAACGTCTCGGTCAGCAGCGCGCAGACCCTGGCCACGAGCGTGTGCCCGGGCGACGACCTCTCGTCGAAGCTGCCGCAGCTCGCCACCAAGGAGATCTCGACTGTCCCGGTGTGCGCCAGCAGCGCCACCGGTGTGAGCTACACGTTCACCCAGGCCGGACCGGGTAACTCCGAGCTGGCTCCCGGCCAGACCGGACATGCCAACGCGGGTATCGGCGCCACCGCTGTGCCCGCCGCACCGGAGCCCGCTGAGGCGCCGATGACCGGCAGCCGGTAACCGATAGTCAGCTGAATACCAGCAGCGCACTGCCCGTACCCGCACCCGGGTGCGGGCAGTGTTCGTTGTCGGGTGTCTCGTTGCCGTGTCGGTTTGGCGGCGACACGGCCGTTCACCTCGTTGGTTGTGTCCTGAGGGGCTAGTTGTGAGAAATTTGTCCACATGGGTCGACTGTTCGGGACCGATGGTGTCCGCGGCGTCGCCAACCGAGAACTGACTGCCGAGCTGGGCCTGGCGTTGGGCGCGGCGGCGGCACGCCGGCTCGCGGCCACCAGAAGCTCGGGCCGACGCCTCGCAGTCGTCGGCCGTGATCCGCGCGCCAGTGGCGAGATGCTCGAGGCGGCGGTGATCGCCGGTGTGACCAGTGAGGGTGTGGACGCGCTGCGGGTCGGGGTGTTGCCCACGCCGGCGGTGGCGTTTCTGACCGCGGCCTACGGCGCCGACTTCGGTGTGATGATCTCGGCGTCGCACAACGCCATGCCGGACAACGGCATCAAGATCTTCGGCCCCGGCGGACATAAGCTCGACGACGACGCCGAGGATCGCATCGAAGAGCTCGTCGCTCAGGGGCCAGGGCTGCGCCCGGTCGGTGGTGACATCGGGCGTGTGCTCGATGCCCGTGACGCGCTGGAGCGCTACCTGCATCACATCCGTGGGGCCGCACCCGTGCGCTTGGACGGGCTGACGGTCGTCGTCGACTGCGCCAACGGGGCCGCATTCCAGGCCGCTCCGCGCGCTTACCACGCTGCGGGCGCACGCGTGATCGCGATCAACGCCGAACCGGACGGCTTGAACATCAACGAAGGCTGCGGCTCAACGCATCTGGAACAGGTGCAGGCCGCGGTGCTGGCCCATGGTGCCGACCTGGGTCTGGCACACGACGGCGACGCCGATCGCTGTCTGGCAGTGGATGCCGACGGCCGGGTGGTCGACGGAGACGCCATCATGGTGATCTTGGCCCTGGCCTTGCGCGAGGCCGGTGAGCTGGCCTCCGAGACGCTGGTGGCCACCGTGATGAGCAATCTCGGGTTGCACATCGCGATGCGCGAGGCCGGTATCACGGTGCGTACCACCGGTGTTGGTGATCGCTACGTTCTGGAGGAACTGCGCGCCGGGGAGTATTCGCTCGGCGGGGAACAGTCTGGCCACATCGTGATGCCCGCGCTGGGGACGACCGGTGACGGCGTCGCCACTGGGTTGCGGTTGATGGCGCGGATGGCGCAAACCGGCTTGTCGCTTGCCGAGCTGGCCGCGCCGATGCAGACGCTGCCGCAGGTGCTCATCAATGTCACGGTGGCGGACAAGGCGACGGTCGCCGAGGCGCCTGCGGTGCAGAGTGCGGTGCGCGAAGCCGAGGCCGAGCTCGGTGACACCGGACGAATCCTCTTGCGCCCGTCGGGAACTGAACAGATGGTGCGGGTCATGGTGGAGGCCGCCGACGAAGACACCGCCCGGCTGCTGGCGATCCGTGTCGCGGAGTCCGTCAGCGCCGAAGGCTGACGAAAAACCTCCGGGAACCGGTCCGGCGCGGCGTGCGTCATATGAGGATATGGGTAACACGCGCGTGGACTGTGCCGGGTTGCGTGCTGCCGCGCAACATTTCGACTCCACCGCCGAGATGCTGGACGGGGTACTGCATGGGCAGCTGAGCCGGCTGCACTTCGACGGCGCGGTGGCCGGCCGTGCGCACGTCGCGCACGGGGATGCGGTGCAAGCGGCGCTGGACCGGCTGGCAGCCGCAGTGACGCAGTGGTCGCGGGCCGCCGAGGAAACCGCCGTCGCGCTGCGAGTCACCGCCGACCGCTACGGCGACGCCGACGTGCGCGCGGCGGCGCTGTGACTCTGGACGTGGCATCGCGGCTCGCGGCCGGGCAACCCTCGGTGGCCAACACCGCGACCTACGTGACAGCCTGCCACGCTGTCGGTTACCGGCATCCGGACCTGACTGCGCACGCGGCGCAGATCTTCGAGTGGTACGGCGGCGAGGACGGTTTGGACCTGGCCGTGCTCGACGCCGATTGCGCGGTGCTACGGGCCGCGTCGGCCGCCGCCGACCAGGCGGTGCGTGTGTCGCGTGACGGGCTGGCCGCTGTGCTGGCGGCGTGGGCCGGTGAGTCCGGTTCGCTGGCTGACGAATTCATCGGGCGGCACTGCGCGGCGGGTGCGGCGGTGGCGGATTCGTTGCGGGCCGCGGCGCAGAGCTGTGAGGCGCTGCGCGACCGGCTGTGGCGGGCGGTCGACGAGAAGGTCGGAGCGGCCGTGTCGATCGACGACCGCCGCGCCGGTGAGCGGCCGGGGTGGTTGGCCGCGGCGGCGACGGTGGTGGGTGGGGGAGCGGCACGCGACCAGGCGATCGATGTCGTCACTCACCAGATCACCCCGTACGTCGACGGCGACATCCGCACCGATTGGCTCTCCGCCATGCGTGCGGCGACGTCATCGGTGACAGCCGCATACGAGGACGCAGTGCGGCAGTTGGATTCCGCTCCGACAACGCATTTCGAGGTGCCGGGAAACTTCGGTGGGCCGCTGCCCGGATCGGCGCCGCCTGCATCACCGCGTACCGCACCGGCCGCTGCAGTAACGGTCGTACCGCCGAACGCCCTGCCGGTCCCACCGTCGTCCCTCGCCGAAACCGCGCCAGCCGCTCCGTCGCCGTTCGCACCGCTCGCGGATACCCCGGCAGCTCAACCACTTCCGGCTCAGCTGCCTGCCGAACCGCCGGCGCCGCCCGCACTGGGCACCCCCGCCTCGGCCGCGATGCCGACCATGCCCGATGTCGGCGGCGGCTTGTCCGGGCTGGTCGGACAGCTCGCCGATGCGCTGGGCGGATTGTTCGACGCCACACCGGACAGTGCGGTGGACGATGGGCTTCCGGGTCTCGACGATCCTGCCGCGGAGGACGACCCCGAAGACGTCGTCAGCACGGACGAGACTGCGCCCGAAGAAGATCCGGTCATCGAAGAGTCTGAGCCCGCGAGCCAACCGGCCGAGGTGCCGCCGCCTCCTCCGGAGGCGGAAGCCCTCGAAGCGGAGCCGCCACCACCTGAGCCTCTGGCGGCGCCACCGGCACCGCCAGTCGTCGAGGAGTCCGATGACCAGACACCCTGCGAGATAGCCGCTGACGAACTACCACAGGTCGGCCAGTGACCGAATGCAGCCCCGCAATCAGGGCAGCAGCTGCTGCAACTCCTCGACCCAGCGGATGTATTCGCCAGCGTCGGTGGTGGTTGGCGTGGCCAACAGGGTCGTGACCCCGGCCTCGGCGAAGGCGGCGATGCGTTCCTTGACGAAGCCGCGCGGGCCGATCAGGTTCACATTCCGTACCAGTTCGTCGGGTACTGCGGCGATCGCCTCGGCCTTGCGGCCGGACAGGAACAGCTCCTGGATGTGATCGGCCACCTCGCCGTAGCCGTAGCGGGTCGCCAGCTTGTGGTAGAAATTCTGGCCCTTCGCGCCCATGCCGCCGATGTACAGCGCAAGGTGGGGCTTGGCCCAATTCAGCCGTTCCTCGACGTCGTCGCCGATGGCCAGCGACACTCCGACCATCACATCGAGATCGCCAAGCGCACTGTCGCGCTTGGCCTTTCCGGCGCGCAACGCATCCCCCCACACGTCGTCGGCCTTCTCCGGGTAGAAGAACACCGGCTGCCAGCCTTCGGCGATCTCAGCAGTCAACTCGACGTTCTTCGGGCCGAGTGCGGCGATGGTGATCGGAATCCGTTCGCGGACAGGGTGATTGATGAGCTGAAGTGGCTTGCCCAATCCGGTGCCCTGGTCGGCGGGCAACGGGATCTGGTAGCTGCGGCCCTGATGCTGGACCCGCTCGCGCCGCCACACCTGCCGGCAGATGTCGACGACCTCGCGGGTACGGCCGAGGGGGCGTCGAACGGAACCCCGTGAAAGCCCTCCACCACCTGCGGACCGGATGTGCCGATACCGAGCCGGAAGCGGCCGTCGGACACGAAGTCCAGGCCGGCCGCGGTCATCGCCAGCAGCGACGGCGTCCGGGTGTAAATCGGAAAGACGCCCGAGCCCAGCTCGATCGTCGAGGTCTTGGCCGCCAGATAACCGAGCTGGCTGACAGCGTCAAAGGAGTACGCCTCGGCGACGAGAGCGATGTCCACCCCGGCCTTCTCCAACACCACGATGTGCTCGACGGCCTCGCGAAAGCCGCCCGAATAGTCCAGAAAGATCCCGGTACGCATCAGGGAAGTAAAACACCAACCAGTTGGTTGGGCGACGCCGGGTTACTTCAGTAGCGCGGCGATCTGGCCTTCGGTCGTCACCGGCGGCGCCTCGGGATCGAGCGCCTCGGTCTTCGGCAGCACCGCTTCGGGGTCGGCGAACTCGCGGTAAGCCTTGTCGCCGGTCAGGTGAAACAGCAGGAAGCCGGTCAGCAGGGCGCGCACCGTCTTCTGGGTGCGCTTGTCGGAACCCGGCATGCCCAGGACCTTGGCGAAGCGGCGTTTCTCGGCCAGCCCGGAAGACTCGGCCTTGCTGACGATGTGCAGCACCGAGCCCTTCCAGGCGTCGGCCAGATGCAGGGCGTCGGTGCGCAGCGATTGCGGATCGTCAGGCGCGCTGAGCACCAGACCGGGCACCTTGAGCGACGCCGCCGGTTCCTGGGCGGGAGGGCGGGTCACCGACGGAAACAGTGCCGCGACCGCCTTGGGTGCGCCCGAGGCCGCACCGGCCAGACCCGCCGCGGCGAATACCGCCGCCGAGCCGCCGAAGCCGTGTCCGGCCAGGCCCAGCTTGGTCGGATGCACGCTGATCTCGCCGGGGCCCAGCCGCACCCCGGTGATGATGTCGAGGGTGGTACCCAGGTCGACCGACAGGTTCAGCACCGACGGGGCGAGCCCGCGTTCGGTGCTGGGGGCGGCCGCGACGATGCCCCAGGACGCGAGGTGCTCCAGCGTTTTCACGTAGTGATCGACATCTGTGAGCCAATCGTGGCCGAAGGCCACACCGGGCAGGTTGAAGCCCGACGCCGGGGTGAAGACGATGCCGGGTAACCCGGCAAAGGCCAGGTCACCGCGTAGAACGTGATGTGGACCGCGGCGCGTCGGCGCCGCGAAGAGCTTGCGTGTCCGGGCCACCCCATGAACCTAGCGGACGGGCGTAATCAGGGTGCTGCACTACCCTGGGTAAACATGTGCGGAATCGTGGCCTACGTCGGGCATCGTCCTGCCCGCGGCGTCGTGGTCGACGCACTGCGGCGGATGGAGTACCGCGGTTACGACTCGTCCGGGGTCGCCCTGCTCGACGGCGACGGCGGCCTGACCGTGCGGCGCCGTGCCGGCCGGCTGGCAAATCTCGAGGAGACGCTGGCCGAAACCGACGGTGACGCGCTCGCCGGTACCGCGGGAATGGGCCATACCCGGTGGGCCACCCACGGTCGCCCCACCGACCGCAACGCTCACCCGCACCGCGACGCGACGGGCAAGTTCGCCGTCGTCCACAACGGGATCATCGAGAACTTCGCCACGCTGCGCTCCGAACTGGAGGCCGAGGGCGTCGAGTTCGCCAGCGACACCGACAGCGAGGTGGCCGTACATCTGGTCGCCCAGGCGTACCGCCAGGGTCCGACCGCGGGAGATTTCCAGGCATCGGTGCTCTCGGTGCTGCGCCGGCTGGAAGGGCACTTCACGCTGGTCTTCGCCCATGCCGACGATCCGGGCACGATCATCGCCGCCCGCCGGTCGACCCCGCTGGTGGTCGGTATCGGCGATGGCGAGATGTTCATCGGCTCCGACGTCGCGGCGTTCATCGAGTTCACCAGGGAAGCCGTCGAGTTGGGTCAGGACCAGGCGGTGGTGATCACCGCCGACGGTTACTCGATCACCGATTTCGACGGCAATGACGATGCCGCGAGTGCGCGTGTTTTTCATATCGACTGGGACCTGTCCGCCGCGGAAAAGGGCGGCTACGACTACTTCATGCTCAAGGAGATCGCCGAGCAGCCGGCGGCGGTTTCCGACACCCTGCTCGGCCACTTCGTGGACGGCCGCATCGTGCTCGATGAACAGCGGCTGAGTGATCAGGAACTCCGCGAGGTCGACAAGGTCTTCATCGTCGCCTGCGGCACGGCATTCCATTCCGGGCTGCTGGCCAAGTACGCGATCGAGCACTGGACCCGCCTGCCGGTGGAAGTCGAACTGGCCAGCGAGTTTCGCTATCGCGACCCGGTATTGGACCGCGGCACTCTGGTGATCGCGATCTCGCAGTCCGGTGAGACTGCCGACACTCTGGAAGCCGTCCGCCACGCCAAGAGCCAGAAGGCCAAGGTGCTGGCGATCTGCAACACCAACGGCAGCCAGATCCCGCGTGAGGCCGACGCGGTGCTCTACACGCGCGCCGGACCCGAGATCGGGGTGGCGGCCACCAAGACGTTCCTCGCCCAGATCGCGGCGAACTACCTGGTCGGATTGGCGTTGGCCCAGGCTCGCGGCACCAAGTACCCCGACGAGGTCGAGCGCGAGTACCACGAACTGGAGTCGATGCCCGAGCAGGTCACCCGGGTGCTCGAGCACATGGAGCCGATCACGAAGCTGGGTCAGCAGTTCGCGTCGTCGCCGACGGTGCTGTTCCTGGGCCGCCACGTCGGCTACCCGGTGGCGCTCGAGGGTGCGCTCAAGCTGAAAGAACTGGCCTACATGCACGCCGAGGGCTTCGCCGCCGGTGAGCTCAAGCACGGTCCGATCGCGCTCATCGAAGACGGCCTGCCCGTCATTGTGGTGATGCCGTCCCCGAAGAACGCGGCCACGCTGCACGCCAAGCTGCTGAGCAACATCCGCGAGATCCAGGCCCGCGGTGCGGTCACCATCGTCCTCGCCGAGGAGGGCGACGACACGGTGCGGCCCTATGCCGACCACATCTTCGAATTGCCGGCGGTGTCAACGCTTTTCCAGCCGCTGCTGTCCACGGTGCCGCTGCAGGTGTTCGCCGCGGCGGTGGCCCGGGCCCGCGGCTTCGACGTGGACAAGCCGCGCAACCTGGCCAAGTCCGTCACGGTCGAGTGACGACGGCGCTCAGCCCAGCTGAGAAACGGCGGCCAGGATCTCCGCAACCTCGGTGCGAGTCGTGTAGTCGGGATGGATGTCGCTCCATGTGATAACGCCTTCACCGTCGACGATCAGGACGGTGGGCATCGGCAGCTCGTAGCCGCCGTCAGCATTGGCTTCTCGCAGGTCGATGCCGAGCTGCTGAGTGACCGTACGTGACGCTTCTGAGGGCGTGACGACGATGCCGAGTGCCGAGGCGATCTGGTTGCCGGGGTCGGAGACCACGTCGAAGGTCAAGGCATTGGCTTCTGCAGCGGACAGTGACCCGTCGGGCTTCTGGGGGCTGACGGCGATCAGCGGTATGTCGCGCGACGAGAGTTCCGGTACCAACTGGTCTTGGTAAGTCTTCAGCGCGAGATTGCAGTATGGACACCACGCGCCGCGGTAGAAGACCACGACCGCCGGACGGTGTGCGCGCAGCGCACCTATCGTGGTCGATTTCCCGTGTGCATCAACAACTTCAGGGTCTGGCAGGGCAGTCCCCGGCTGCGCTGCACCGAGCGGTACGCCTTCCTCGACCATGCGTTTCTGGTCTGCGGTGAACACTTCGATGGCGTCAGCGGGCAGGTGACCCGCCATGCCCTGCTGCATCTGCGCGACCTGGGTGGCGATTGTGGCCGGCTCAGTGGTGGACACGGAGACTCCTTTCATAGGCCTGCCGCCGATGGTGTCCGGGAAAAAATGGAGTGTCAACACCAAAATCAATGCCGTCGAACGGTCTCGGCGTGTGCCTCGGTCAGGAGCGCGCCGATATGAGTGATCACGGTGTCCATTGCTGCGGTCAGCGCGGCGGTGTCCCGGTTGACCTGGCTCAGGAGGAGGCCGCCCTGGGTCGCGGCCAGCAGCGCCAGGGCGAGACGGTCGGTATCGGTGCCCTCGGCGAATTGACCCGCGGACGCCATGGACGCGAGTCCGGTGCGCAGTATTCGCTCCCACTCGGCGAACCAGCGTGCCAGTTGTGCGCGCGCGACGGCGTCGGTCTCTGCCAGATCTGCGGCCAACGATCCCAGCGGGCATCCGCCTACACAGTTTTGAGCTGTACGAATGCCGACCACCAAATCGCGCCAGCGCCAGAGATCGGCCAGGCACGTCACCCGGTCCAGGCCCAGGTGCTGGACGTCGAGAACGCGTTTCCCTTGAAGCTCGATGACCGCTGCCACCAAGGCGTCCTTATCGGCGAAGTAGTGGTACAGCTGCGATGAGCTGATTCCGGCTGCCGCCTGGATGTCCTCCACGGTCGTCCGGGCCACGCCACGCTGCTGCATCAGGTCCGCGGCCACCGCCACGATTCGATCCCGAGTCTGCACGCCTTTACGGGTCAGTCGCCGGCCATTCACCGCTGCGGCCGCTGCGCTGCGTACTGGATCGTTCACTCCAAAATTGTAGCGAGTGTCAATCGGCCTTGGCGGTCTGCTGATACAGCACCAGCCGCCACGTGCCGTCGACGCGGTGATACATCGACGACATCGCGCCGACGAATGGCTCGTCGGCTCCGTCGCGGTGGGCCGTGCCGATGTACACCAGCGCCGCGGCGTCGGCTCCTGCGGAGATGACGCGCTCATCGGACAACTCGAAGCTCTTCCACGGTGGCGCCTGGCCGAGTGCTGAGGTCACCGCGGAGCGATCCATCACCGAACCGTTCGCCAAGACCATGAGCGCGTCGTCGGTCATCAGGTCCCCGTAGAAGCGATCGCCGGTGGACTCGCACAATGCCTGCCACCCCGCGCGTTCGATCGCCAGGAGTTCATCGAGTAACTGCTGATTGGTCATGTCAATGGATACCCACGCGGACTCGGCCGTTATCCGGGGTTCAGCACGTAACCTTGGTGCCGATGCGGCACTACTACACCGCCGACGCGATTCGCGCCGCCGAGGCGCCCCTGCTGGCCGGCCTGCCCGATGGTGTGCTGATGCGTCGTGCCGCCTATGGGTTGGCCACCGCGATCGCCCGCGAACTCCGCACCCGAACCGGCGGGGTGGCCGGTCGTCAGCTCTGCGCGGTGGTCGGCTCGGGCGACAACGGCGGTGATGCGCTGTGGGCGGCCACCCTCCTGCGTCGCCGCGGGGCGGCCGCCACCGCGGTGCTACTCAACCCCGACCGCACTCATGCCAAGGCGCTGGCCGCGTTTCGATCTGCCGGTGGCCGGGTGGTGCCGGCCGTTCCGCCGTCGACTGATCTCGTGATCGACGGGGTGGTCGGCATCTCCGGCAGTGGCCCCCTGCGCCCGGCGGCCGCCGAGGTGTTCGCCGCTACCGAGGCCGCCGGGATTCCGGTGGTGGCCGTCGACATCCCCAGCGGCGTCGACGTGCAGACCGGCGCGATCACCGGGCCCGCAGTGCGTGCAGCAGTCACCGTCACCTTCGGCGGCCTCAAACCCGTTCACGCCCTGGCTGACTGCGGCCGGGTCGAACTGCTCGACATCGGTCTGGACCTTCCGCCCACCGATGTGCTGGGCATGGAAGCGGCCGATGTCAAGGGCCGTTGGCCGCTGCCCGGAGTGCGCGACGACAAGTACAGCCAGGGTGTCACCGGCATTCTGGCCGGCTCGTCGACGTATCCCGGCGCGGCGATCCTGTGCACCGGGGCCGCGGTCGCGACGACATCGGGTATGAAGCGCTACGTCGGGTCCGCGTCGGCCGAGGTCGTGTCGCATTGGCCGGAGGTGGTTGCCGCACCCAACCCGCACGCCGCCGGGCGGGTGCAGTCCTGGGTGGTCGGCCCGGGCCTGGGTACTGATGAAAAGGGCTTCGCCGCTTTACATTTCGCACTCAGTTCTGATCTCCCTGTGGTGGTAGACGCCGACGCCCTGACCATTCTGTCCACTCAGCCCGATCTGGTGGCGGCCCGGGCGGCGCCAACGGTACTGACGCCGCACGCGGGTGAGTTCGCCCGATTGGCCGGTGGGCCGCCGGGGGAGGACCGGGTGGCAGCCACCCGCCGACTGGCCGAGGCCTTTGGCGCGACCGTGCTGCTCAAGGGCAACGTCACCGTCATCGCCGAGCCTGCCGGTGGCACTGTCTACCTCAACCCGGCGGGTGGTTCCTGGGCGGCGACCGCCGGATCCGGTGACGTGTTGTCGGGGATGATCGGAGCGCTGCTGTCCTCGGGTCTGCCCCCGGGCGAGGCGGCTGCGGCGGCCGCATTCGTCCACGCGCGCGCCGCCAACGCCTCGGCCGCCGATCCTGGCCCGGCCCCGGCGCCCACATCGGCCTCGCGCATCCTCGCCCATATTCGTCAAGCCATCGCAGAACTGTAGAAAGGACACCCCGTGCCCCACGTCAAATACCGTTCCCCATCGATCGCACCGGCCTACACCGGTCGCCTGTCGACCGACCCCATCCCGTCACTGCGGCTGCCCGACGAGGCAATGGAACCCACCGCGGCATACCGGTTCATCCACGACGAACTGATGCTCGACGGCAGCTCACGGCTCAACCTCGCGACGTTCGTCACCACCTGGATGGACCCCGAGGCCGAGAAGCTGATGTCGGAGACGTTCGACAAGAACATGATCGACAAGGACGAGTACCCGGCGACGGCTGCCATCGAATCCCGTTGCGTGGCAATGGTTGCCGACCTGTTCCACGCCGAGAACCTGCGTGACGACGACGCCTCCACCGCGGTCGGGGTGTCCACGATCGGGTCGTCGGAGGCCGTGATGCTCGGCGGTCTGGCACTGAAGTGGCGCTGGAAGGCCCGCGTCGGGGACAAGTGGAAGACCCGCACCCCCAACCTGGTGATGGGCGCCAACGTGCAGGTGGTGTGGGAAAAGTTCTGCCGCTACTTCGAAGTCGAGCCGCGCTACCTCCCGATGGCCGAGGACCGCTACGTCATCACCCCCGAGCAGGTGCTGGACGCCGTCGATGAGGACACCATCGGCGTGGTGGGCATCCTGGGCACCACCTACACCGGTGAATTGGAGCCCATTGCCGAGATCTGCGCGGCACTGGACAAGCTGCAGGCGGACAAGGGACTCGACATCCCGGTACATGTCGACGCGGCCAGCGGCGGCTTCGTGGTGCCGTTCCTGCACACCGACCTCAAGTGGGACTTCCGGTTGCCGCGGGTGGCGTCGATCAACGTCAGCGGCCACAAGTACGGGCTGACCTATCCGGGTATCGGATTCGTGGTGTGGCGCAACGCCGATTGCCTACCCGAGGAGCTGGTGTTCCGGGTCAACTATCTGGGCGGCGACATGCCGACGTTCACCCTGAACTTCTCCCGGCCGGGCAATCAGGTGGTCGGCCAGTACTACAACTTCCTGCGGCTGGGCCGAGCCGGCTACACCCACGTGATGCAGTGCCTGTCGGCAACGGCCCGCTGGTTCTCCGACCAACTGGAGGCGTGCCAGCACTTCGAGGTGATCTCCGACGGTTCGGCGATACCGGTGGTGGCGTTCCGGCTCAAGGGCGATTTCGGCTACACCGAGTTCGACGTGTCGGCCGCGCTGCGCTCCTACGGCTGGCAGGTGCCGGCGTACACGATGCCCGACGGCGCGGAGAACATCTCGGTGCTGCGGGTGGTTGTGCGAGAAGGGTTTTCCGCTGACCTGGCCCGGTCGCTGTGGGCTGACCTCAACGCCGTGCTGGGCCATCTCGACGCGATCCAGCCGGAGGGCCACTTCACTCAGGAGCACTTCGCGCACTAGGCCCGGTCAGCTGCTCGGTGCCGCCAATGCGCCGAGCAGCTGATTGAATGCTTCGGTCATCGACGGGTGCGTGTAGATCGCGTCGCGGAGCTGGCCGGCGGTGATGCCGTGGCGCATGGCGAGTGCCACGGTGTTGATGACCTCGTGCGAGTCGTAGCTGAGAAGTGCTGCGCCTAATACCGTGTCGGTGGCGGCGTCCACTACCACCTTCATCAGCCCGGCCGTCTCCTCCACGATGCGGGCGCGCGGGACTGTCGCCATCGCGGCGACGGGCAGCGTGGCGACAAGTACATCCATGCCGGCCGACACCGCCGCGCTCTCGGTGATGCCCACCCGCGCCAGCGGTGGTGTGGTGAACAGGACGTAGGGGACAGCACTGCGGGTGGCGGTGCTCCGGGATCCGTCGCCGGCGAGCTGGGAGAGCACTACTCGGTAATCGTCGAGCGAAATGTAGGTGAACTGCGGGCCGCCGTTGACGTCACCGACCGCGAAGATGTGCGGCTGGCTGGTGCGCAGGAATTCATCGACGAGAACCGCGCCGGCGCTGGTGGTTTCGACGTTCGCCTCGGCCAGCCCGAGGTTGTCGGTCACCGGCTCCCGGCCGAGTGCCACCAGGACGGCGTCGGCCTCGACGGTGTTCTCCGCGCCGCCGGCCTGATAGGTCACCGCGGCCGCGCCACCGACCTCGCTGACGGAGGTGACTTCAGCGGAGGTGATGATCTGAATACCGCTGTTGCGCAGAATGTCCTGCAGGCATCCCGACACGTCGGCGTCCTCGCGGCGCAGGATCTGCGAGCCGCGCTCCAACACGGTCACGGTGGATCCGTAGCGGGCATACATCGCGGCGAACTCCAGGCCGACGTAGCCGCCGCCGAGAACTGCCAGCCGCGCCGGTAGTTCCGGCAGGCTGAGCATCTCGGTGCTGGTCTGGACCTGGGGCGTGGTCGCCAGCCCGGGAATGTCAGGCAGCACCGCACGTGAGCCGGTACCGATGACGATCGACTGGGCAACCACGGTGATCGTCGCGCCGTCGACAGTCTCGACGCGCAGGGTGTGCGGGTCGGTGAAGCGCGCGTGCCCGGTGAGAACCGTGACGGTGTCGAGGTTGTCGAGCATCGCGAAGTTCACCGCACGCAGGTCGGTGGTCAGTTCGGCCGTCGCGTCGATGGCGGCGTGGTAGGCCTGCGGGTAGGCATCGCCGGGCGCCAGGTGCTCGGACCGGTACACCATCGACTTCGTCGGGACGCAGCCGATGTTGATGCATGTGCCGCCGTACATCTGCGCTGACTGCTCGATCATCACCACCCGCCGGCCCTGACGGCCCAACGTGGCGGCCAGCGTCTTGCCGCCCTTGCCGAAACCGATGACCGCGAGGTCGGCTTCAATGTGATCGACGTCCAACGGCATGTACGACTCCATCCTCACGGCTACGGACTGAATGCTAGCGTCGGATTCCTCGAACGATTACCGACCCGAAGAGGTGTGATGGCTGACGCTGACGCCGAAGCAATGCGGGGCGCCCGGGCTGATTGGGCCGCCCAGCACCTTGCGACCTATCTGGAAAGCGGTGGGACGAAAGGACACATCCTCGACCTGAGCGAGGTCGGTGGCCGATCGTTTACCACCCACTGCCTGATCCGCTATACCGGACGCAAGTCGGGTCAGCGCTATATCAAGCCGCTGATCTACGGAAATGTCGGCGGTGAGATCGTGATCGTCGCGTCCAAGGGCGGCGCCGACAGTCACCCGGAGTGGTATCTGAACGTCGAGTCGAGGGCAACGCTCGAAGTGCAGATCGCCACCGAGGCGTTCGAGGCCACGTGGCGCGAGCCGGAGGGCGACGAGCGACATCAGGTGTGGGAGTACATGTGCCACCTGTATCCGCCGTATATCGCGTACCAGCAGTCGACGAGTCGGCGCATTCCGCTCGTCATGTTGAGTCTGCTGCGCCCGATCGAACCGTTCAGCGCACCCGCTCGTTAGCCGGGTCGTAGATGGCCTTGAGCGACACGGTGATCGGATAGATCTGACCGCCGACGTTGACCGCGTAGGAACCTGAACGCACCCAGTCGGGTGTGACGACCGTGTCGTCGGTCGAGCGGACGTAACCCAGGCCCACACACGCACCCGTCGTGGCACCCCATGCCGCCGAGCTGACCTGTCCAGCAACAGCGCCGTCGCGCAGGATCAGTTCGCCGCCCCAGAGCATCGGGTCGGGCGAGTCGACGGAGAAGCTGACCACCCGCCTGCGGGGACCTTCGGCCTTGGCCTTCTCCACAGCCGCACGGCCGAGGAAGTCGACATCGGAGGACAGCTTGCAGGCGAACAGCAGCCCGGCCTCCACCGGATTGTCATTGGGAGTCAGTTCCCGGCCGAATGCCCGATAACCCTTCTCCAAGCGCAGGGACTCGATCGCGTAGTAGCCGCCGCGGGCGATACCGAACTTCTCCCCGGCCGCCAGCAGGTCTTCGTAGACGCCGACCGCGAATTCGGTGGGAACGTACAGCTCCCAACCCAATTCGCCGACGTAGGTGATCCGGGTGGCGCGCACCGTGGCATAGCCCAGCGACATGACCTGGCTGGTGGCGAACGGGAACGCGGCGTCGGACAGGTCGGCGTCGGTGAGTTCGCGCAGTAGCTCGCGTGACTTCGGACCCATCACGCCGAACACCGCCATCGACGATGTGACGTCGACGAGTTCGGCGTTCGCCCCGGCAGGCAGGTTCTTGCGGATGTGGTCCTTGTCCCGTTCGGTGGTCGCCGCGCTGCTGACGATCAGGAACTCCTGTGGGCCGGTGCGGGTGACCGTGACGTCGGATTCGTAGGTCCCGCGCTCGTTGAGCATCCCGGTGTACACCGACTTGCCCACCGGCACAGCCACATCGGCGGTGCACAGCCACTGCAGACCCGCCTCGGCTCCGGGCCCCGTGAGCACATATTTGGAGAACGAGGTCTGGTCGAAGACTGTGACGCCGGTGCGAGTGCTGACCTGTTCGGCCGCCGACCACGGCAGCCAGTTCTGCTTACCCCAGGAGTATTCGATGACCGGCTCGCTGCCCGGAGGCGCGAAGAAGTTCGCGCGCTCCCAGCCCATCCGGCTGCCGAAGTTGGCTCCTGCCGCCGCGAGTAGATGATGCACCGGGGAACGGCGGAACGGCCGCGCCGTCGCCAGTTCCCGGTTCGGCCAGGGGATTTCGTAGTGCACACCGAGGATCTCGGCGACTCGGTCATGCAACCAGGCCACGTTGCCGTTGAACGGCGCGAAGCGGCGGATGTCGACGCCGGTCAGGTCGGTGGTGGGGGAGCCGTTGACGATCCATTCCGCCAGTGCGCGGCCGGCGCCGCCGGCCGAGGCGATGCCCACCGAGTTGAATCCCGCACCGACGAAGAAATTGGCGCACTCGGGGGCCTCGCCGAGGATGAACTGGTTGTCCGGGGTGAAACTCTCCGGGCCGTTGTACAGCTTCTTCAGGCCGGTGTGCTCGAGTGCGGGAATCCGCAACAGCGCGTTGTCCATCAGGATCTCGAAGTGCTCCCAATCCTCCTCGAGGAGCTGGAACTCGAAGGGGTAGGGGATCTTGTCGGGGGCCACCCAGGGCTTGGCTTCCGGCTCGAAGCCACCGATGACCAGCCCGCCGACCTCCTCCTTGAAGTAGGTGTAGCCGTCGGGATCACGCAGGATCGGCAGATCGGGATGGACACCGGCAATGGTTTCGGTGACCACGTAGAAGTGTTCGGCGGAATACAGCGGGACGTTGACTCCGGCCAGGGCGCCGATGGCCTTGGCCCACTGGCCGGCGCAGTTGACCACGATTTCGGCTTCGATGTCGCCCGCGTCGGTGCGGACCCCGGTCACGCGGCCGTCGGCGGTGAGGACGTCGAGCACGCGAACGTGCTCCAACACCTTGGCACCGCGCTGACGCGCACCCTTGGCCAGAGCCATCGTCAGGTCGGTCGGATTGGCCTTACCGTCTGCGGGCAGCCAGATCGCGCCCACCAGGTCGTCGACCCGCATCACCGGGTAGCGTTCGAAAGCCTCCTCCGGACTGAGGAGTTCGCAGTCGAGCTGATACGCGGCCGCATTGGCCGCAGTGCGGCGCAGCTGGATCATCCGGTCTTCGCTGCGCGCCACCGTCACTCCGCCGCATTGCTTATAGCCGGCACTCAGCCCGGTCTCGGCCTCCAGTTCGGCGTACAGCTGGGTGGAGTACTGAACCAGCCGGGTGCCACTCTCCGATGCGCGGAGCTGTCCGACCAAACCGGCTGCGTGCCAGGTGGTTCCGCACGACAGCTGGCCCTGTTCGAGCAGCACCACGTCGGTGTTACCCAGTTTGGTCAGGTGATAGGCGACGCTGGTGCCGATGACGCCGCCACCGATGATGACGATGTGGGCACGGTCGGGCAATGATGGGGTCGGCATGTGTTCCTATCGGTCGTCAGTCGGGTGCCTGGGCGTCGGCGAGCAGGCGCGGGAAGTCGGGACCGCGGAACTCGGCGACAGCCGACTCGTAGCGTTCCATCGCCCATTCCCAGAAGTCGAAATCCAGTGTGCTGGTGGCATTCTGGATACATCCCCACAATGTCCAGCCGTACTTGCCGACGATTCCCTGCAGGCGGGATCGCGCTGTCTTGTGCCGTAGCCGACGGCCGTAGTACGCGCTGACCAGGTCGTCGAGCTGGTCGGTGGACAATCCGCACTCGGCCCAGATGTTGCCGAGTTCGAAGCAGGGATCGTTGTTGCCGGAGTACTCGTAGTCGATCAGCCACACCTTGCTGCCGTTGTCCACGAAGTTCCCGGCGAGCAGATCGTTGTTGCACGGAACGGTCGCGTGTTCGCCGATGCCGAGGATGCGCTTCATCGCCTGGAACTCGCGGGTGAAGTACAGGTAGTCGGTCGGTATCCGGAATCCGCGCTCCAGGACGACCTTCAGATAGCCGGGCTGCAGTTCGAACATGTCGAAGCGGTCGCGGAAGCGCGGACCGGCGTGCAGGGTGCGGCACCCCTCGGCGACCCTGGCCAGGACGTCGGGGCGCTGAAAGTCCGCGTTGGTCAGCGTGACGCCCTCGAGAAAGCCGACCAGCAGGATGCCGAGGTCGGGCCGGTAGTCGATCACCGGCGCCCCGACGCCGGCCTTCTCGGCCGCGGCGCTGTTGTAGTACTCGTTGTCCCGGTCGATGCCGAGCAGGTCGGTGGACGTGACGCTGCAGCGTGCGACGTAAGTCGCTGCCGGCGTGGTGATCTTGATGTTGCGGTTGGTGAGGCCGCCGTGGAGTTCTTCGATCTGGCGCGGTTGTCCGGCCAGCGCCGGCAGCTGATCCAGCAGCGCATCCAGTTCCGGATCGGAAATGAACGGCATAGGGGCATCCTTGCGCAGAAAGTGTGTCGCGCTAAAAGACTAGACTATTGACTTGTAGCTGTGCCAGTGTTTGACTCGGCCGTGCCGATCTACCCGGATGCCCGTCTGGCCCGCGAGATAATCACCGGCTGGGCGGCAGCCCCGCAGCCCGCGGTGATCTTCGACTTCAACGGCACATTGTCCGACGACGAGCCGATCCTGTTCCGCATCTTCAGCGAGTTGTTCGGTGAGCACCTGAACTGGGCGATGACCCAGCAGGACTACGACCGGAACCTGTTGGGTCACAGTGACCGCGAGATCGTCGAGAAGGCCCTGGAAATCACCGGCGCCGACGGCCATGACGTCGACACGCTGCTCGAACTGCGCAAGCACCGTTACCGCGACCTCGTCGCCGGTGACAACCCGATCCGGCCCGACACGGTGCGGCTGGTGCAACTGCTGGCCGAACACGAGGTGCCGATGGCCATCGTCACCGGAGCGCAGCGCGACGATGTCCAGGCGGTGTTGTCGACCAGCCCGGTCGGTGAACTGATCCGGGTGGTCGTCGCCGAGGAGGATGTCACCCGCGGCAAGCCGGATCCGGAGGGTTTTCTCTCCGGCGCTGCCCACATCGGTTGTCCGCCAGACCAGATCATCGTCTTCGAAGATTCGGTACCGGGAGTCCGCGGTGCGCTCGCCGCGGGGATGGGCTGTATCGCAGTCGCCGCTCAGCCCACGGACGAACTGGTGGCAGTGGCCCCGGCGGTCGTCGAACGGCTATCGGTCGATGTCGTCGAACACGCCTTGCCGTCGCTGCGCGAACGCTAGTTGTCCGTCGGTGGGTCCTTCGGTTGGAAGGGTTGGTACCACTTCCAGTCGGCACGTTCACCGGTCGGCCCGGGACAGGGCGGAACCGTCGGTGGCGGATGGTTGGGTGGGCGGGCGAGTGACCCGGAATTGAGGGGTTCGCCGTCGCTGTCGAGGACGGTCAGTTGGTGCGCAGGTCCGGAGATCGTGATGTCGCCGTGGTGGTGTGCCCGGTGGTGATAGGGGCACAGCAGCACCAGGTTGTGTAGTTCGGTGGGGCCGCCGTCTTCCCAGTGCTGGATGTGATGAGCGTGTAGCCCGCGGGTGGCGCCGCAGCCGGGGACTGCGCAGGTGGTGTCGCGGTGTTCGAGGGCGCGGCGAAGCCGCCGGTTGATGGTTCGGGTGGTGCGGCTTGCGCCGATGGGTTGGCCGTCGCGTTCGAACCATGCTTCGCAGGTGGCATCGCACGTCAGGTATCGGTGATCGCCGTCGGAGAGCAGCGGACCCAGATGCAGTTCCCCGGTGTGCTTTTCGGCGTCGACGTGAACCACGACGGTGGTGCGTTGTCCGTGTGGGCGGCGGGCCACGTCGGCGTCCCATCCCGCCTCGATCAGGCTCATGAATGCATCAGTGGTGTTCGGCAACGGTGGCGCGCTGTCCGCGGAGTCGGCGTCGTGGTCGCGTTTCCAGTCTGCGATCAGTGCGTCGTGATGGGATTGCAGTGCGGCGTCGACGGTGGCTGCTTCGTGGTGGGGAAGGGTGATCTTCCAGGTGGTGGATTCGTCGCCGACGGTCTTGCGTATCGAGCGTGGCGGGTCGGGTTGGGGGCCAGGCTTGGGCGGCCGGGGTTCGAGCTTGATGGCTGTGCGCAATTGGCTGACTGTGGCAGCTGTGGCCAGTTGTGCGTAGTGCTCATCGGAGCCGTCAGTGGCTCGTTCGGCGATGACGCCGACCTGATCCAGCGACAGCCGGCCGTCCCGCATGCCTTGGGCGCATCGGGGAAACTCCGCAAGCCGGTGCGCGACAGCTGAAATGGTGTTGGCGTTGGACGATGAGGTGCCCAGCTTCCAGGCCACCACGGCGGCCACGGAGCGCGCCCCGGTCATGCCGCAGAGGTCGTCGTGATCTAGTTCGGCGATAAGCTCCACGATGCGGCCGTCGATCGCATTACGCTGGCCGGCCAGCTCTGCCAACTCCTCGAACAACACCTCGAGACGCTCTTTCGGGCTGAGCGCGGTGGCCGAGGACATGACTCCATGATGACAGCAGGGTCCGACAAAAACCGCTGCGACGTCAGGACGCGGGCGAGGTCTCCACTGCGGCGTCGGGTCCGCGGTCGACGCCGGACTTGACCCGGATTCGGGTGCGATCGGAGCGGAAATAGTCGTAGGAGAATTCGACCGGAACATTGTTGCGGTCGTACGCCGTTCGCGTGACCAGAAGCAATGGATCGCCGACCGCAACGCCCAGCAGCACGGCCGACGACTCGCTGGCCGGCACCGCCTCGATGTGCTCGTCCGCCGAACTCAGCGGGGTGTCGAATTCGTCGGCCATCAGTGCGTACATCGAGCCGGTCAGGTCGGCCGACAGCAGTCCGGGAAATTGGGCGGCAGGAAGGTACGTCTCCTCGATCAGCACCGGCGTGTTGTTGGCCGAGCGCATCCGGACGATCTTGTGCACCTGGGCACCGCGCTTGAGGCGCAGGGCCTGGCGCACCACGGCGGTCGCCGGGCGGGTCGCCGCGCCGATCACCCGTGCGCCTGCGGCCATATCCAGCCTGCGCAACTGCTCGGTGAACCCGGGCAGCCCGATGTGGTCGAACTCCAGCCGCGGCGTCTCGACGAAGTTCCCCCCGAACCGTCCCCGGCTGCGCCGGATGAGTCCCTTGGCTTCGATGGCCGCCAGCGCCTGGCGCAGCGTCATCCGGCTCACGCCGAGCGCACCGGCGATCTCGACCTCGGCAGGCAACTTGTCGCCGGGCGCCAGTACCCCGGAAACGATCAGTTTCTCCAGCCAGACGGCGATCCGGGCGTGGGCCGGCTGCTCGGACGGCCCGCTCAGGTCGGGACGTTCGGCCAGGACGGCGTCGTCCATCGACAGCACCCGCATTCGGCCGACTCTACCGCTCCTACCGGCACGAAATGACAGGTCAGCGCCCTATGCAGGCTCCCGTGTCGGTTTCTGGGACAATTGGCGGCGGTGACATGACTATGCACACGACTTCGTTGACCCCGTCGACGCACACCCAGGTTTGGCGCCCCGGCGCCGAAGCGATCGTCGATCTGGGGGCGATCGCCCACAATGTGCGCGTTTTGCGCGAGCATGCGGGCTCCGCACAGGTGATGGCGGTGGTCAAAGCCGACGCCTATGGCCACGGCGCTGTTGCTGCCGGCCGTGCGGCAGTGGACGCCGGTGCCGCCGAGTTGGGAGTGGCCACCATCGACGAGGCGCTGGCGCTGCGCCAGGGTGGCATCACGGCGCCGGTTCTGGCGTGGCTGCACCCGCCGGGCACCGACTTCGCCCCGGCGCTGACCGCCGACGTCGGAGTCGCCGTGTCATCGCTTCATCAGGTCGGTGCGGTGCTCGACGCCGTGGAACGCACCGGGCACACGGCGGAGATCACCGTCAAGGTCGACACCGGACTGAACCGCAACGGGGTCAGCGCCGCCGACTATCCGGCGCTGCTGGCCGAACTCCAGCGCGCTGCCGCCGCCGATGCGATCCGGCTGCGGGGCATCATGTCGCATCTCGCCAACGGCGATGTCCCCGACGATCCGCTCAACGACCTTCAGGCGCAGCGCTTTACCGCAATGATCGCCGAAGCACGTTCGCGTGGAATCGAATTCGACGTCGCCCACCTGTCCAACTCGCCGTCGGCGATGACCCGCCCGGATCTGGGTTTCGACATGGTCCGCCCCGGCATCGCGGTGTACGGGCTGAGCCCCATCCCGGAGCGTGGCGACATGGGCTTGCGTCCGGCGATGACGCTTCGCTGCACCGTCGCGATGGTCAAGCCGGTCAAGGCCGGTGACGGTGTGTCCTACGGCCATACCTGGATCGCGGAGCGGGACACGAATCTGGCGTTGCTTCCCATCGGATACGCCGACGGGCTGTATCGCACACTCGGTGGCCGCATCGACATCCTGATCAACGGTCGGCTGCGGCGCAGTGTCGGGCGGGTCTGCATGGACCAGTTCGTCGTCGATCTCGGTCCGGGCGATCCCGGAGCCGCCGCCGGAGACGAGGCGATCCTGTTCGGCCCGGGCACATCCGGTGAACAGACCGCCCAGGATTGGGCCGATCTGCTCGGCACCATCCACTACGAGGTGGTCACCAGCCCACGCGGACGCGTGGTGCGCACATACCGGGAGCCCGGCACCGATGGGCAGTGACGGGGAGAAGAGTCCTAAGCCGCGCGGCATCGATCAGCGGCTGGCCCGCCGCGCCGAGAAGAGCGCCGAGCGGTTGGCGCGCAAGGCCGACCATCCGGGTCTCGGTGTCGGCAAGCGTGCCGGTCTGCTGGCCGGGGTCGCCGGCCTCGGCGCGGTCGGCACGGTCGCCGGTGTTTCGGCGGCTCGTTCGTTCGGGCAGCGGTCCGGTGTCGAAGATGTCTATCAGCGTGAGGATTTCGGGCTGCTGGACGCCGACCGTGGATGTGTGGTGACCACCCCGGACGGCATCCCGCTGGTGGTGCGCGAGGTCGGACCCACCACCGCTCCCTTGACCGTGGTGTTCGCGCACGGATTCTGCTTGCAGATGGGATCGTTCCATTTCCAGCGCGCGGCACTGGCATCCCGGTGGGGCGATCAGGTCCGGATGGTGTTCTACGACCAGCGCGGCCACGGCCAGTCCAGCGCCGCACCGGTCGACACCTACACCGTGGACCAATTGGGCAAGGATCTGGAAACCATTCTGCAAGTGATGGTTCCGCGTGGCCCGGTGGTACTCGTCGGACACTCGATGGGCGGCATGACCGTGCTGTCGCACGCCCGCCAGTTCCCCAAGCATTACGGCAGCCGCATCGTCGGCGCGGCGCTGATCTCGTCGGCCGCCGAAGGGCTGTCCCGCTCACCGCTCGGCGAGATTCTGCAGAACCCCGCGCTGGAGGCAGTACGCTTCGCGGCCCGGTACGCGCCCAAGCTGGTCCACCGCACCCGCGGTGCGGCGCGCTCGGTGATCCGCCCCATCCTGCGTGCCGCCTCCTACGGTGACGACCACATGAGCCCGAGCGTTGTCGCCTTCTCCGAGAAGATGATTCACGATACGCCGATCGCGACTCTGGTGGAGTTTCTACATGCACTCGAAGTCCACGACGAGAGCGCTGCGCTGCCCGTGCTGGCCAGGATCCCGACGTTGATCGCCTGCGGTGATCACGACGTACTCACGCCGATGGTGCATTCCGAGGAGATGGCAGCGGTGCTGCCCAACAGTGAATTGCTGATCGTCGCCGGTGCGGGACACCTCGTGCAGCTGGAGCAGCCCGAGCTGATCAACGACGCACTGGTGAGCTTGGTCGAGCGTGCGACCCCGTCGAAACTGGTTGCCTTCGCCCGACGACTCAAGGACCGCAACCGTGGATAGCGCGACGGTGCAGGACGGCACCCGCGAACTGCCCACCGTCGAGGACACCATCGCGCTCGGCGAGCAGTTCGGCCGGCAACTGCGGGCCGGCGACGTCGTTGTCCTGTCCGGGCCGCTGGGCGCCGGAAAGACGGCCTTCACCAAGGGAATTGCGCTCGGCATGGATGTGGAGGGTCCGGTGACCTCACCGACGTTCGTGCTGGCCCGCGTGCATCGGGCGCGTCGGCCGGGAACCCCGGAGCTCGTTCATGTCGACGTCTACCGGCTCCTCGAGCACACCGGCGCCGATCTGCTGGCCGAACTCGATTCGCTGGATCTCGACGCCGACCTCGAGGACGCGGTCGTGGTGGTCGAATGGGGCGAGGGTCTGGCCGAGCGACTCTCGGAGAATCATCTCGACGTCAGGCTGGAGCGCAGCTCCGAGAACGACGTGCGCACCGCGACATGGCGATGGAACCACCGATGATCCGCACCGTCCTGGTCATCGACACCGCCACGCCTGCCGTCACCGCAGCGGTGGTGGTGCGCGACGGCTCCGGCAGCCCGACAGTGGCCGCGGAGCGGATCACCCTCGACGCGCGCGCCCATGCCGAGACGCTGACCCCGAACGTGGTCGCGGCGGTGTCAGATGCCGGTTTGACCATGGCTGATCTCGATGCCGTCGTAGTGGGTTGTGGCCCAGGCCCGTTCACCGGCCTGCGGGTCGGGATGGCCACCGCCGCCGCCTACGGTCACGCGCTGGATCGGCCGGTGTTCGGGGTCTGCAGCCTGGATGGCATCGGCACGCAGACGTCCGGGGCGGTCCTGGTGGTCACCGATGCCCGCCGCCGGGAGGTGTACTGGGCGCAGTACGCCGACGGGGTCCGGGTCGAGGGTCCTGACGTCGCCGCTGCCGCCGACGTACCGGTCGGTGGTGCCGCGGGTGTGGCGGGATCGCCGGATCATGCCGCGCAGTTCGGCCTGCCGGTGATCGGACCTGCTTACCCGACGGCGGCGGGACTGGTTGCCGCCGTGGCGGATTGGGATGGTGCTCCCGCGCCGTTGGTTCCGCTGTACCTGCGCCGTCCGGATGCGAAGACGCTCGCTGAACGCGGAGTTCTGCGATGAACATTCGCTATGGCCCGTTGCAGAAAGATGACGCCGCCCGCTGTGCCGAGTTGGAGAACCTGCTCTTCGACGGTGACGACCCATGGCCGGATTTCGCGTTCGTGCGTGAACTGGCCGCCCCGCACAACCGGTACGTCGCGGCCCGAGTCGACGACAAGCTGGTCGGGTACGCGGGCATCTCCCGGTTGGGCCGCATTCCGCCGTTCGAATACGAGATCCACACCGTCGGCGTCGATCCCGGCTACCAGGGGCAGGGTATCGGTCGGCAGATGATGGTCGAGTTGCTCAGCGAAGTCGGCCCGAAATCGACGGTGTTCCTGGAGGTGCGTACCGACAACGAGCCGGCGATCGCGCTGTACACCAGCCTCGGCTTCACGAAGGTGGGTGTGCGCAAGCGCTACTACCGGGTGAGCGGTGCCGACGCTTACACCATGCGACGGGATCCGCAATGAAAGTCTTGGCCATCGAAAGCTCCTGCGACGAAACAGGAGTCGGTATCGCGCGGCTCGACGACGACGGGACCGTCACGCTGTTGGCCGACGAGGTGGCCTCCAGCGTCGACGAGCACGCCCGGTTCGGCGGAGTCGTGCCCGAGATCGCGTCCCGGGCCCACCTCGAAGCCCTCGGGCCCACCATGCGCCGGGCGATGCAGACCGCCGGCATCGACAAGCCCGACGTGGTCGCGGCCACGATCGGACCCGGCCTGGCCGGTGCCCTGCTGGTCGGGGTGGCCGCCGCCAAGGCGTACGCCGCCGCGTGGGGTGTGCCGTTCTATGCCGTCAACCACCTCGGCGGGCATCTCGCAGCTGACGTCTACGACCACGGCCCACTACCGGAATGTGTGGGGCTGCTGGTATCCGGTGGGCATACCCATCTTCTGCACGTGCGCTCGCTGGGCGAGCCGATCATCGAGCTGGGCAGCACCGTCGACGATGCGGCGGGGGAGGCCTACGACAAGGTGGCCCGGCTGCTCGGTCTGGGCTATCCCGGCGGACGGCCGCTGGACGAGCTGGCGCGCACCGGGGATCGCAGCGCAATCTCCTTCCCGCGCGGCATGACCGGCCCCCGCGACGAACCGTTCGCATTCTCGTTCTCCGGGCTCAAGACCGCCGTCGCGCGCTACGTGGAACGCCACCCTGATGCACCGACCGCCGACGTCGCCGCCGGATTCCAGGAAGCCGTCGCCGATGTTCTCACCGCCAAGGCGGTACGGGCGGCTCGCGAGCTCGGAGTGTCGACGCTGCTGATCGCCGGCGGGGTGGCAGCCAACTCGCGGCTGCGTGAGCTGGCCGAAGAACGTTGTGCGGAAGCCGGTTTGACGCTTCGTGTGCCGCGACCGCGGTTGTGCACCGACAACGGGGCGATGATCGCCTCGTTTGCCGCGCACCTGATCGCGGCCGGTGCGGCTCCGTCGCCGCTGGATGCGCGCAGCGACCCGGGTCTGCCGGTGCTGAAAGGTCAGGTGGCGTGAGCGAGCTGTCCAGGCGTAGCGCACTGGGCATCGGGCTCACCGCCGGCTTGTCGTCCGCGGTGGCAGGGTTGCCGGGAAGTCCGGTGGCCCGAGCCGATTCCTGTTCGCAGGGTGAGGCATTGGCGGCGTCGATCTCGGCGAAACTCTTCGACGGTGATGGGCTCGCGCGACCGGTGCCGGATGCGCCGATACCGTCGAATCTGGCGGCGGGACTCGACCGCACGCTGGTGCTCGGTGGCGGCGGCGAGTACTACGTGGCCTGGTATTGCGGCTTCTTCCATGGCCTGCTGGAGGAGGGCCTAGACCCTGCCGGCCAGGCCGACATGGTCGTCGGCACCTCGGCCGGTGCGTACATCGGGTCTTCGATGACGTCGGGCCACTTCCAACACCTGCGCGACGAGTTCGACTTCTTCGGCCAGTTCCCTTCGCGCTTCGCCCAACTCGCGCCGGTGTCGAACACCAATGCGAGCCAGCAGCGTGCCCGCGAGATCAACTTCTCGGTCCGCAGCGGCGATGCCGAGACCATCCGCCTGATCGGGCACGCCGCGCTGGCCGCCGACAATGCGGTCAACGGCGACGTGGTCGAGCGGCTGGCCTGGATGCTCACCGACGACAGCCGCACCGGCTGGCCGCCAGCCAAGATGTTCACCACCGCCAACGACTGTTACACCGGCCAGCGGCTGGTGGTCGGCCAGGATGTGGCCCAGCGCAACGGAATTGCGCTCGCGCATGCGACGGCCGCGAGTTCATCGCTGCCCGGCGTGATGGGCCCGACCTTGGTGGGGCAGCGGTACTGTATGGACGGCGGCATATCCAAGACCTGGGCGCACACCGACGTGGTGGCCGGCTCGAGGCGGGCGTTGGTGATCACACTGACCAACGGCTATGAGGGCAGTCTGCTCAGTGGCATCCCGCACAACATCTACACCGAGATCGACGCGCTCAAGGCCGTCGGGACCACGCCGATGCTGATCATCGCGGGCACCCCGCCCGGCGTGAATCTCCTCGACCCCAACGAGATCGCCCCCGCGCTACGGGCCGGGTATGACCGGGCCAAGGTCGAAGCGCCCAAGATCCGCGAGTTCTACGCGTAGTTTCATCGCGTGCACTACGACCTACGGCTGCGTCCCGCGCAGCCCGAAACCCCGGCCCCGGACGCGTTCGCCATCCACCGCCGCGAGGTACCGGCAAGTCCGGGCCGTGACGGGCTGTCGCTGGCCTTCGTCCACGAAGGTGCCGGTGGGTACCCGCTGCTGTTGCTGCACGGCTATCCCGAGACCAAGCGGATCTGGTGGCGCAACATCACCGCGCTCGCCGACGCCGGCTACGAGGTGATCGCCCCCGACCTGCGCGGGCACGGTGACTCCGACGTGTCGCAGGACGACGTGTACGACATCGCGGCCTACAGCCGCGACGTCTATCTGTTGGTGCACGACGTCCTGGGTCATGAACGCTGCGGGGTGGTCGGCGGCGACGTCGGTGGGGTGGTCGCGGTGGATCTGCTGCACCGCTATCCCGGCTTCGTCGACAAGCTGGTGTTCTTCGACACCGTGCCGCCGCTGGTGTTCGACGACTATGTTGCGGCGGGCCTGGACCCGATGAGCATCCTGAGTGACGGCCCGACCGGCGACTACCGCCAACGTCAGGGCGCCACCCCGGACGAGCTGGCCGCCGAGCTCGACACCGTCGACAAGCGCCGGCGCTACATCGGGGAGATGTACGGCCACCGGCTGTGGGCCTCGCCAGGCACGTTCAGCGCGCACGACGTCGACTTCATGACCGAGCCCTTCGACAGCGAGGAGCGGCTGCGGGCCGGGTGGGCGGTCTACCAGCTGGCGCACGGCCGCCCGGTCAGCGAGCCGCCGATCATGGACCGCAAGGTCGATGTGCCGACCCTGATCCTCTACGGCATGGACGACCACGTCGTCGGCCCGGAGTTCATGCACTTCTGCGAAGTCGCGTTCACCAACCGGACCGGACCCGTCGTACTGCCGGGCGCCGGGCACTTCCTGCAATGGGAGCGTGCCGACCTGTTCAATGCCCTGGTCATCGCGTTTTTCGGCGACTTACGCGTCCGTCACGAGCTGGCTGACCGAGCTGCGGCGTCCGCTCTGGGCGAATAGGCAGCATGCCACCCTTGAGTGCTAGCACTCGCATGTATAGAGTGCTAGGTGGCTTACGGACAAAACCCCTGCGTCGGCACCCGCGACGACGACGTCGAGGACGGACGTATGCCGAACACCTGGTAATTCCGACTGGTCCGGGCGCACTCGCCCCGGCAACAAGTTAACTAAGTGGAGGACTCCATCGTGGCCGTGAACATCAAGCCACTCGAGGACAAGATCCTCGTACAGGCCAATGAGGCCGAGACGACCACCGCGTCGGGTCTGGTCATCCCGGACACCGCCAAGGAGAAGCCGCAAGAAGGCACTGTCGTTGCCGTCGGCCCCGGCCGCTGGGACGAGGACGGCGAGAAGCGGATTCCGCTGGACGTCGCCGAGGGCGACACTGTCATCTACAGCAAGTACGGCGGCACCGAGATCAAGTACAACGGCGAGGAGTACCTGATCCTGTCGGCCCGCGACGTACTGGCGGTCGTCAACAAGTAGCAACCGTGAACCGCCCCGGAGATCCCCGCTGTGATGCGGGTGGTTTCCGGGGCGGAACGCGCTCAAGCGAAATCAGGACTGACATATGAGCAAGCAGATTGAGTTCAACGAGACTGCGCGCCGGGCCATGGAGGTCGGCGTCGACAAGCTCGCCGACGCCGTCAAGGTGACCCTGGGTCCGCGCGGTCGCCATGTGGTGCTCGCCAAGGCGTTCGGCGGCCCGACGGTCACCAACGACGGCGTGACCATCGCCCGCGAGATCGAGCTGGAAGATCCCTTCCAGAACCTCGGTGCACAGCTGGTCAAGTCGGTGGCCACCAAGACCAACGACGTCGCCGGTGACGGCACCACCACGGCCACCGTGCTGGCGCAGGCCATCATCAAGAACGGCCTGCGTAACGTGGCCGCGGGTGCCAACCCGATGGCGCTGGGCTCGGGCATCGGCCGGGCGGCCGACGCCGTGTCCGAGGCGCTGCTGGCCGCGGCCAAGCCGGTGTCGGACAAGGTCTCCATCGGCCAGGTCGCCACCGTCTCCTCGCGCGATGAAGAGGTCGGCGAATTGGTCGGCGAGGCGATGACCAAGGTCGGCGCCGACGGTGTGGTCAGTGTCGAGGAGTCCTCGACCATGAACACCGAGCTGGAGATCACCGACGGTGTCGGTTTCGACAAGGGCTTCATTTCGGCCTACTTCGTCACCGATTTCGACTCGCAGGAAGCCGTCCTCGAGGATGCGCTGGTGCTGCTGCACCGCGACAAGATCAGCTCACTGCCCGACCTGCTGCCGCTGCTGGAGAAGGTCGCGCAGGCCGGCAAGCCGCTGCTGATCGTTGCCGAGGACGTCGAGGGTGAGGCGCTGTCGACGTTGGTCGTCAACGCAATCCGCAAGACGCTCAAGGCCGTTGCGGTCAAGGCGCCGTTCTTCGGTGACCGCCGCAAGGCGTTCCTCGATGACCTGGCGGTCGTGACCGGTGGCCAGGTGGTCAACCCCGACGTCGGCCTGCTGTTGCGTGAGGTCGGCCTCGAGGTGCTGGGCACCGCGCGCCGTGTTGTTGTCAGCAAGGACGCCACTGTGATCGTGGACGGCGGCGGTGCCGCCGATGCGATTGCGGGCCGCGTCAAGCAGCTCAAGAGCGAGATCGAGGCGAGCGAATCCGACTGGGACCGCGAGAAGCTGCAGGAGCGGCTGGCCAAGCTGGCCGGCGGCGTCGCGGTGATCAAGGTCGGTGCGGCCACCGAGACCGCGCTCAAGGAGCGCAAGCACCGGGTCGAGGACGCCGTGTCGGCGGCCAAGGCTGCGGTCGAGGAGGGCATCGTCGCCGGTGGTGGCAGTGCTCTGGTTCAGGCCAACAAGGCGCTCGACGCGCTGCGCGCGGAGTTGTCCGGTGACGAGGCGCTGGGCGTCGAGGTGTTCGCCTCGTCGCTGTCGGCTCCGCTGTTCTGGATCGCCGCCAACGCCGGTCTCGACGGTGCCGTCGTGGTCAACAAGGTCAGCGAACTGCCCGTCGGGCACGGCTTCAACGCCGCGACGCTGACCTATGGCGACCTGATCGCCGACGGTGTGATCGACCCGGTGAAGGTGACCCGCTCCGCGGTGCTCAACGCCGCGTCGGTGGCCCGCATGGTGCTCACCACCGAGACCGCGATCGTGGACAAGCCCGTCGAGGTCGACGAGCATGCCGGCCACGGTCATGGCCACGGGCACGCGCACTAACAGTTTGTAGGTACGAAACACCCCCGGTCCTGTTGGGCCGGGGGTGCTTTCGTTGTCAGGTCAATGACGTCGCGATGTCGACTTCCGAGGTCAGTGTTTGGTGCACCGGGCAACGCTCGGCGATCGCCAACAGCCGCTCATGTTGGGTGTCGTCGAGGTCGCCGACCAAAGTGATGGTCCGGTCGATGTGGCTGACCCAGCCTTTCTTGGTCTCGCACTCGGCGCAATCCTCGGCGTGAATCCGAGTGTGCCGCAATGACACCTCCACCCGCTCGAGCGGCCAACCCTTCTTGTTGGCGTACATCCGCACCGTCATCGACGTGCATGCCCCCAGCCCTGCCAGTAGCAAGTCGTAGGGCGTCGGCCCGACATCGTCGCCGATCGGCAGCGGTTCATCTGCGAACAGCTGGTGCTTACCGGCGGTGATCTTCTGTGTGTAGGTGCCGGTACCTGCTTCTGCCACCGTCACAGTGCCCTCGAGTGAAGCCGCGTCGCCATTGGTGTTCTGTGCAGTCATGGCTGCAATCGAACACCACCGACGAGGCCGGGCCCGTGTTGTCCAGCGAAATGAGGTATGTGGCTACTCGTGTCTGCGCACTGCTCGTCGCTCACGCTTACCTCGTCAGCAGTCCCGTCGATGGTCCAAGGAGCAGGAAATGATTGATGCGGTTGAGAAGGCGATGCGGAATATGCCGTCGGCCAAGGGAAAAGACGCCGGTGTCGCGTGCATCGTCGGCTTCATCTTCGGAGGTATCGGGCTCGCGATCTACTTCAGGAACATCGCCGACCTGTTCCTGCCGTTGGCCGTCTCGTTGGCCTTGGGGATCGTGGCCGGCGGCATCGGAGTCCTCGCAGGCGCACTCGTCGCGGCGTTGTGGGGGTACTTCAGGGTTCAGCTCTCTCAGTGATCGGTGGCGTGTGACCAACGCCGATCTGCGGACTCAGCTGATCGGACTGCCCGGCGGTGTCGGCTGGATTGACACCAGTCGGAACGTGCCGGGTTGGGCGTCGTCAGGCGTGAACCGGACCACCAGCACATCCGGCGGGAACTGCGTGGCAAGGTCATTCAGCGTCCTGGGCATGAACACTCTGGTCTTCGCATTGGCGTACCAATTGGGATCGAACTGGTCGACGCTGAGCTGGCTGACACTGTCGATGGTGGAGTCCCAGCGTTGAACAGGCTCCGGTGCCGAATCGCCGAACCCGGTCGACTTCAGATACGCATCACCTTGTCCCGCAAGCGTTATCGCCGTACGACCGCCACCGAGCGGTGTGCCGGTGATGGTGCCGTTGACGGCGTCGGCCGTGACTGACGTCAGCCGCGCGGTGCACACGTCGTCGACGACGTTGGCCGGTGTGCAGGCAAGGGGCAGCGGGTCGGCGTGCGCGGGCGCAGCGGACAACGCCAATCCGGCAACCGCTGCGCCGATGGTGATTGCTGCACGGCGGCACTCGGTCGTCATGTCGATCCTCCTGGCGTCACTGAGTGTATTCGGCCAGCGGGGCGCCGGAGTTACATGAAAGGGCAAAAGGCCAGGTCACAATTTTGGCGTTTTAGTAAATCAACCCGCTGTTCTGAATACTCTCCCGTTCGGTAATCGACCGGAAGGCAACTCATCGTGATCAAACCTGTCGCACTGCTCGCGGCGTCGGTGTTCAGCGTCGTCGCCGTCGGGGTCGCTGCACCTGCACACGCGCAACCAACCGCACCGTTCAAGAACTGCACGGCCGCGAAAGCCGCCGGGTACTGCGATATCCCTACCGACAGCCCGCTTTACACGCCGCCCCAGGACCGTGACAGCGACGGTCTCGCATGTGAGTGCTGACTAGTTCAATCTGCGTCAACAGAAGTCAGTCGCCCACACCCTTCCGAGTAGGCCGGCAGCGGGGGACAATCTGAGGTCATGTTCCCCACAACAACAGCGGCCACGGCCGCAGCTTCGGTGGCGACACGCTTCTACACGCAGGCGCTGTTCAACCATTGCGCGCGGTCATATCTGTGGGGCGTGAAATATGCCGCCGCACACGGCATCACCTTCGACGACGAGCTCTACTTCGTCTCGGCGATGCTGCACGACCTGGCTCTCACCGACCCCTTCGACAGTCACCTCGTCGCTTTCGAGGAGGCCGGCGGCGACCTCGCGTGGGTGTTCGGGGTGGCGGCCGGCTGGCCGGCCGATCGGGCCGCCCGGGCCGAAGAGATCATCGTGTTGCACATGCGCAGCGACGTACCCGCCAACGTTGATCCGGAGTCTCACCTTCTGCAGGTCGCGACCGCGTGGGATGTCGCGGGACGACGGCCCGAGGAGTTCGATGCGCAGACTCGCGCGGAGGTGCTCGAGCAGTATCCCCGCCTCGGATTCGGCGAAGAGTTCCTGGCCTGCTTCGAAGATCAGGCCCGGCGCAAACCGGCTGGGGCCGCGGCGGCGGCCGTCGGGAGCAATGGTACGGCGCGGATCAGGTCGAATCCGCTCGACCAGTAGAGGTGCAGTACCAAGGACAGCGGTGACCGAGGACGCACCGGGCGGGGGCGATCGCCCGCGATCTAGTGTCGAATCATGCGCGCAACCCTGATGTACGAGGCCGGCGACGTCCGCGTCGTGGATGTCCCGGATCCTGTCCTGAAAGATCCCACCGACGCCATCGTCCGGGTCACCCGCTCGTGCATCTGCGGCAGCGACCTCTGGCCCTACCAGTCCATGCCGCACAAGGACGACGGCCGCCGGATGGGCCATGAATTCATCGGCATCGTCGAGGACGTCGGCGCCGATGTCGGGGGTCTGCAGCGCGGTGATCTGGTCGTCGCGCCGTTCGTCTGGGCGGACAACACCTGCGACTTCTGCCGCGAGGGCTTGCAGACGTCGTGCCGCCACGGTGGTGGTTGGGGCGCTCGCGGGGTCGACGCCGGGCAGGGCGAAGCGGTGCGCGTACCTCAGGCGCAGGGCACGCTGGTGAAGCTTCCCGTCGCCGAAGACTCGGCACTGATGCCATCGCTGCTGACGTTGTCCGATGTCTTCTGCACCGGCCACCACGGCGTGGTCACCGCTCGTGTGCGGCCCGGATCGTCGGTGACCGTCATCGGCGACGGCGCGGTCGGGCTGTGCGCGGTGCTGGCCGCCAAGCGCCTCGGCGCCGAGCAGATCATCCTCAACGGCCGTCACACCAACCGGACCGATCTGGGCCGCGACTTCGGCGCCACCGACGTCGTGGCCGAACGCGGTGACGAAGCCGTCGAGAAGATTCGGGAAATGACCGGTGGCGACGGCACCCACGCCGTTATCGAATGCGTCGGCACCGAGCAGTCGCTCGTGACGGCGCTCGGCGCCGTCCGGGCCGGTGGCGCGGTCAGCAGGCTCGGTGTCTCCCAATACCGCAACGTCCCTTTGGGATTCGACACCATGATGCGCAACATCACCCTCACCGGGGGTGCCGCACCCGCCCGCGCCTACATCGAGGAACTCATGCCCGACATCCTCGACGGCGTCGTTGAGCCCGGCCGGGTTTTCGACCGGGTGATCGGGCTCGACGAGACTCCCGACGGCTACCGCGCGATGGCAGACCGTGAAGCGCTCAAGGTGCTGATCGCCCCCTGACATAGCGGCTCGACGAAGGTTGCCCCATCACAACCTCGGCCACAGTAAAGTGCTGCTCGTGGTCAACGTGTTCGCCGGCGCTCGAGGTCGCTGGCTGGCCGTGGTGGCCTCGGTAACCGTTGCCGGGGCGATGTTTTATGCCCAGAGCACCGAAACCAAGTGTTGTGTTGCGGCGCCGACGGTTTCGCCGGCCGCCCAGACGGCTGTCGCGGCCGATATGCCGCGCATCGCCCAGCCCACCGAAGCGGAGCTGCTGGCCGCCAGCGCACCCGTCGCCGGCGGCAACTTCCAAATGGCATTGCCGCGCGGCATCGCCCCCGAACAGGGTCTGCAGATCCACACCATCTGGGTGGCCCGCGCCATCAGCGTGATGTTCCTGGAGATCAAGACGATCGGCGGTTACCGGCAGGATCCGCTGAAGTGGCATCCCAACGGCTTGGCCATCGACGTGATGATCCCGAATTATCACACCCAGGAAGGCATCGAACTCGGCAACCAGATCGCCGGCTTCGCCCTGGCGAACGCCAAGCGGTGGGGTGTGCTGCACGTGATCTGGCGCCAAGGTTTCTACCCGGGCATCGGGGCGCCCAGCTGGACCGCCGACTACGGCAACGAAACCGCCAACCACTTCGACCACGTTCACATCGCCACCGACGGTGGCGGCTATCCGAGCGGGCGTGAGACGTACTTCCTCGGCTCCATGCAAGCAGAGCCGGCCTAGCAGGTGCGTACCGCGAAAGCTCGGGTGGCGGCACTGGCCGTCGCGGGTATGTCCGCACTGAGCCCGCTGACAGCGTGTGCCGGACCCACTGCGCGGCCGCCGACCGCGCCCGCACCGTCGGTCAGTTCGGCGGAGGGTGCGGGCGCGCCGATGCCGCAGGACGCGCCGGGCCAACCCCCGATGGCCAAGCGGGATGTGGTCAAAACCGCATCGATGTCCATCTCGGTGGCCCACCCGGCAGAGGCCGCGGACAAAGCCGCGGTCATCGTGGAGAACGCGAAGGGCCGCGTCGACAGCCGCTCCGAGGACGCCGGATCCGGCACCGGACGAGCCCGCTCGACGGTGGTCTTGCGGGTACCTGCCGCCAAGCTTGACGAGACGCTGCGCGAACTCAAGACGCTGGGCACCGTCGAGCACGTCCAGGTCAGCGCCGACGACGTCACCGCCCAGCGCGTCGACCTCGACGCCCGGATCAGGGCATTGCAGACGTCAGTCGACCGGCTGCTCGGCATCATGCGCGACGCCACGGATCCCGACTCGCTGATCAAAGCCGAAAGCGCACTGTCGGAACGTCAGGCCGACCTCGACAGTCTGCGGGCCCAACGACAGGCGCTCGGCGACCAGATCGACTACAGCACCGTCGACGTCACCTTCGTCGCCCAGGAGATCGGCGGGCCCGCGCCCACCGAGTATCGGGGGTTCTTCGGTCAGATCGAACGTGGTTGGGACACAATGGTTTCCGTGGCCGGCAACCTGGTGCTGCTGTTCGGTCTGCTGCTGCCCTGGCTGGCCGTGCTGGCGGTCGCCGGCGTGATCGTCTACGTCATCGTGCGCTTCGCGAAAGCCCGCCAGCCGAAGCCGCACCCCGTGCAGCCTCCGCAACCCGCGACGGTCGGTGCCCCCGATGATGACGAGGCCCCGCCGAGCTGACATGGCGCCCCGATACGACCGGCCCTGGCGACGGCCCGGCGCAGCGGCCTATGCCCGGCGCCGGATCCGGACTTTCCTGCACCCTCCGGTGACCGTCGTGGCCGCGCCGGACGACCTGCTCAAGGACCGCGATGTGGCCGTCCGGATGCGCGACGGAGTCACGTTGCGCGTCAACGTTTATCGTCCCCCCGGGGCGGGTCCCTTTCCGGTCGTCCTCTCGGTGCACCCCTACGGCAAGGATGCCCTGCCGCGCCGGACGCGCCGAGGGTGGCGGCTCAATTTCCAATTCCGGATCATGAATCAGCCTTCGCCCTTTCAGATTTCGAGTGAAACCGGGTGGGAGGCACCAGACCCGGTGGCGTGGGTCGCGCGCGGCTACGTCGTGATCAACGCCGATGCGCGCGGTGCGGGCACCTCCGACGGGACCGGATCACTGCTGTCCGACGACGAAGCCCGCGACACCTATGACCTGGTCGAGTGGGCCGGCACGCAGCCATGGTCCAACGGCCGGGTGGGGATGCTCGGTGTCTCGTATCTGGCTCTCTCGCAATATAAGTCGGCAGCCTTGCGTCCGCCGCATCTCGCGGCAATCTGTCCCTGGGAGGGCTTCACCGACGCATACCGCGACTTCATGACACCGGGTGGAGTCCCCGAGCGCGGTTTCTCGGTGATCTGGCAGGCCCTGACGCGCCGGGTCGCCCGCCTGTCGGTCGACATCGGCGAGCAGCGGCGCAGGCATCCGCTTCGCGACGAGTGGTGGCAGTCCATCACCCCCGACCTTGCGCGCATCGAGGTGCCAATCCTGGCCTGCGCCAGCTTCTCCGATCACAACCTGCACAGCCAGGGCTCCTGGCGACTGATCGAACAGGCGGGCTCGGCCGAGCGCAGCGCGTACACGCACCGCGGCGGGAAATGGGCCGTGTTCTACAGCGACGAGGCCCAGCGTGCGCAGACGGCGTTCTTCGACCGTCATCTGCGCAACCTCGAGGTACCCGCGCTGCCACCGGTGCGCCTGGAAGTCCGCGAACGCCGTGACACCGTGGTCGCGGTGCGCGCCGAGAACGAGTGGCCACTGAACCGGACATGCTGGACCACACTGCATCTCGGCGACAACGGAACGTTGGCCGAGTTGGCGCCCGCGGCCGCCGGTGCCGCAACGTTCCGGCTGCGCCGACACGCCGTCGCGTTCTCCCACCGCTTCGACCGGGACATCGAGCTCACCGGCCCGATGAGCCTGCGGCTGCGGATCTCGCTGGACGGCGCCGACGACGCACACCTGTTCGTCGGCGTCGAAAAGTGGAGCGACGGGAAGTACGTGCCTTTCGAGGGGTCCTACGGCTATGGCCGGGACCGAATCGCCGATGGCCGGCTGCGGCTGGCGCTGCGAGACTCCCTGGACGCACTCACCCCACTGCGACCGGGCGAGGTTGTCGACGCCGACATCGCACTGAGCGCCTCATCGACGCTGTTTCGGGCCGGCGACGAAATGCGGCTGCTGATTGCGGGGCGGTATCTCGAACCGTTCAACCCCCTGTTCGGCCACCTTCCCGCGCGGTACACACCGAGCCGGCGGGGGAGTGCGGTCGTGCATTGGGGGCCGGGCGCCTCGGCGCTGACGATCCCGGTGATCCCGGGATGAGAACGCAACTGAGGCGGCGTTCCCCCCATCAGGTATCCGTTCTCGACTCTGGAGGTCTTCCATGCGTATCGCGGTAGCAGGTGCAACCGGCAACATCGGCGCTCGCACCGTCGCCGCTCTCGAGCGCGACGGACACGAGGTTGTCCGGATCAGCCGGTCGGAGGGGGTCGACCTGATCACCGGGGAGGGCTTGGATGCGGCGCTGAACGGGGTGGACGCGGTGGTCGACGCCATCAGCGCGCCACCCATGGGCGTGGACGAAACCCGTGAGTATTTCGCAACCACGACGACAAACCTGCTCGCAGCCGAGCAACGGGCCGGCGTGCGCCATCACGTGCTTCTCTCGATCGTGGGGATCCACCGGCAAGAACCCGGAACCGCCCATCACGTGGGCAAGGTGACGCAGGAACAGCTGATCGAGGCCAGCCCGGTGCCCTGGACGATCGTCCCGGCGACTCAGTTCCACGACTTCGCGGCTATGGTCGCCGGCTGGACCGAGCAGGACGGCGTCGCCCTCATCCCGCCGCTGCTCGTGCAGCCCATCGCACCGGACGATATCGCCGCGGTGCTCGCCGAGATCGCGGTCGGCGCGCCACAGGGCAGACACGTCGACGTCGCCGGCCCGGAAACTCAGGATCTGGTGGATATGGCGCGACGGACCCATGCCGTCCAAGGCAAGTCGGTGAGGCTGGTACCGACCTGGGAGGGTCCGCAGGGGGTCGAGTTCGCCGGCAATGTCCTTCTTCCCGGCGACGGTGCGCGGATCGCCCCGACGACGTTCGAACAGTGGCTGGCAGCGGGCGCTCAGTGAGAAAGAGGCCCACCCCGGATCGGGGTGGGCCTCTTTACACGTTTGCTGGGAATCAGGCGGTCCGGCGAATTCCGCGCTTGAGCAACAACTCGCGTTCGGCTTCGCTCAATCCGCCCCAGATGCCGTACGGCTCGGCGACAGCCAGCGCGTGTGAACGGCATTGCGCGATCACCGGGCAACTCCGGCACATTTCCTTGGCGCGCATCTCACGTTGGGCGCGGGCGCGGCCACGTTCCCCGTCGGGGTGGAAGAACATCGACGAATCGACACCTCGGCAGAGGCCTTGCATCTGCCAATCCCAGATGTCTGCGTTCGGGCCAGGTAGCTGCTGCGGCTGTGGCATTGGAAAACCCCTCTCTCCGCACATCTTTCAATATGCGTGAGTTGTGGAACCGATCTGAGCACTGTCGCCGGTGACTACTCGTGCTCACAAATTAGGGGCGCGTCGCAAAGCGCGTCAATAGCCATGCCATGTGCGCAATCACATAATCGCAGCTCGAGAATTTACATCACGTTCATCATTGCGACCCACCGCCGCCGGGCGGCGTGCTATCCAATGCGCGTCGATCGTGATGGTTTCGTGATTTGCGCAGTACGGCGCCCCCCGTATCGGCACCCGAATTCCTGGTGCTCAGTAGGTAGTAAACACAGCCGTAACACAACGACCATGAACTGTTAACTGAGATCTTTTCCGGCCACGGTTGATAGCGTGCCGGGTCAGATGGACGCCACCGCACTGACCGCCGCCGCCTTCGGCGACCACCCCGGCTGCTGGCCGCTGCCTGCCGCGCGCACACCCGAACAGCTTTGGCATCGGGCAGTCGCCGCCGCCGGCCAGGGCAGATATAGCAGTGCCCGCGCGGACCTCGCGGCGCTGCGCCGGCTGGACCCCGCGGGGGCGTTCGCATCGCTGTCGTTGAGTACCGAGGCGTCGTTGCTGCGCCAGCTCGGGGGGCACCGGCCGGCGGCCGGCTGGGATGGCCGCGCGCTGGCGCTGGCGCAGACCTCCGCCGGTCATCCGATGGCCGTTCAGGCCGCTGCCGACGCGGTCGTGGGTTTGGCTGCCGACGCTCTGGGTGTGGGTCGGCGTGCGGCCTCCGCCCGACTGCTCGAGCGGGCCGGCGAGCTGACGCGTGGGTCCGGGGTGCCGCGACTGGCCATCCGCCTGGAGTGGGTGTGCGCCGAACTCGCGATGGCCGGTGGCCGTGGTGAGGAAGCCGTGACGCACGCCCGGCGCGGAGTCGAGCTCGCCGAGGAAGCGTCGCCCGCCTTGCGGCGGCATCGGGTCAAAAGCAACGTGGTGCTCGCCGCGGCGCTGTGTTGTGCCGGGGCCCTCGAGCCCGCCCGTGGGGTGGCCGATGCCGCGTTGAGCGACACCCAGACCTACGGTCTGGTTCCGCTGCGGTGGGCGCTGGCGTGTCTGCTGATCGATATCGGTAGTGCATCGCTTACGTCACAGCAGGTCTCGGCCATCCGAGACGACTGTGCTGGCCTTATCACGCGGCGCGGCGGCCGATGGAGCCGCGGCTAACGCCCGATCGACAGGCCGGGCCGATATTGTCTAGCTGAATGGCTGCCGGGAAGCGTCCCGTACGTAACGTTGGAGATATCGCCGTCGATGACAATTCCAGGAGAACGTCTCGACGCCGCCGTTGCTGAGGCAGTGGCAGGCAGCCGGGATGCCCTCCGAGAAGTTGTAGAGACCATCCGCCCCATCGTGGTCCGTTACATCCGGGCTCGCCTGGGGTCCACGGAGCGGGTCGGTCTCTCCGCCGACGACGTCGCTCAGGAGGTTTGCTTGGCCGCCATCCAGGCGCTGCCGCGCTACCAGGATCAGGGTCGCCCCTTCCTGGCCTTCGTGTACGGCATCGCTGCCCATAAGGTCGCCGACGCGCATCGCGCCGCGGCCCGTAACCGATCCGATCCCACCGATGTGGTGCCGGAGCGGTTCTCGCTCGACGCAGGGCCCGAGCAGATGGCGATGAATTCGGATTCCGCCGCGCGGATGACCAAGTTGCTGGAGATCCTGCCCGAGAAGCAGCGCGAGATCCTCATGCTGCGCATTGTGGTCGGGTTGTCCGCCGAGGAGACCGCCGACGCTGTCGGCAGCACCCCCGGGGCGGTGCGAGTCGCCCAGCACCGCGCGTTGGCCAAGCTCAAGACCGAGATCACCGCGGCAGGTAACGGCCATGCCTGACTTCGGACGTTCTTCCCGCAACGACGACCCGTCGCTGGACGCCATCCTCGCCAGCGAGCGCTTCATCGACGCCCTGGCCTCCGGGCATCCGGTGGCCCCGCAGGATCGGGCCGATGCCGAGTTGGCCGACCTGCTGGGCGGGTGGCGCGACGAGATGCGCTGGCCGCCGGCGACCGGCCTGATCACCGAGCGTGACGCGGTCACCGCACTGCGCGCCGGGCTGGCGGAAAAGCAGAGCAGCGGACGCAGTCGGCGCGGTCTGAGCATCGTCGGTGCGGCAGCCGCCGGTGTGCTGGCCCTCGGCGGTTTCGGCGCGGTTGTCGCCGGGGCCGGACCGGGCGACGCCCTGTACGGACTGCGCACGTGGCTGTTCGGTGCGCCCACCCAGGTGCGTGACGACCAGGTGGCCCTGGCCTCGGCCAAGGAGCAGCTCCAGCAAGTGCAGCAGCTGGTCGCCCAGGGCGACTGGCAGCAGGCCCAGGCCAAGCTGGTCGAGGTCAACAGCCAGGTGAGCGCAGTGGCTGACCAGCCCGAGAAACAGCAGGTCCTCGACCAGTGGAATCAGCTGTCGGCGAAGGTCGTGCAGAAGGATCCGGAGGCCACCGTGCCACCGGGCATCACCTACACGGTTCCGGCGTCGGCCACTGACCTCGTCCCGGCGGTGATCACCCCGACCGACGGACCCGAGGTGCCGCCGACCAGCGTTCCGGGTCAGCCGTCGATCACGATCTCGACGACACCCGACGGGACCGGCACGTTCGGCCCCTCGACGTCGGAGACCTCGACCTCGACCTCGACCTCGCCGGCCGAGCAGACCGATGCGACGACCACTACGACGGCCCCGTCGACGACGACCGTCGCACCGACAACGACGACGCAGCCGACGACGACGGCACCCACCACGCCGACGAGCGCAACAACCACCACGACCAGGTTGCCGACGACGACCACGACCACCACCACGTTGGCCGATGCGACGTCTAGCCCGAGTTCGGCTGCCCAGTCGCCGGCAGCGGCGACGACGACCCCGGCAGCCCCGCAGTCTCCGGCCGCGGCGGCGACATCGTCGGCCGTCGTGGAGCAGTCCTCGGCGTCGGCGGCACCGTCAGTAGCGGCGACCGCTACGGCGACTGCGACTGCGACGGTGCCTCAGACCATTGCGTCGATTCCGTCGACGGTCATCCAGACCCCGCGGATGCAGTCACCGGGTGGTGTGATGACCACCACGATGATGTTCCCGATGCCGCAGGCGCCTGCGCTACCGCAATTGCCGAAGCTGCCCAGCTTCGGCGGGTAGCGCGGGGAGCTTGCGGCGGGTTACGCGCTCGGCAGAATGGACGTCCGCGCTCAGCGGAATCCGTCGTAGTCCGATGTCGCCTCGTTGAGTGAGGCGTCGGCATATCCGCGGCAGTAATCCCACGTGACGTAGGCGTCCGGCTCGGGATCGTATGCGGGCTCGTGGGGGCGGACGGTTCCATCGACCAACAACTGAAGCAGGTTGGCGCGCAACATATCCCAGTCGTGGTAGTGGTCCTGCTGGCATTCGTCACAGCAGACGACCAGCCCGCGGATGCCGCGGTGCGCCAGCAGCGCCTCGTACACAGCCAGATCTGCCAGATCGGCCTCGACCGCGGCGCGCTCCTGGGGATCCAAGGGTTGTCCCGGTTCCAGCGCATCCAACGCGGCCGACGGGTCGGCGGGGTCGTCGGCGAACGGATCTGGTGGCAGGCCTGGTGGGAGGTGGTCGCGCACGGCTCCACACTACGTAACGCGGCGGGTATCGCGCCAGGGAACGTGACCGTGAGCCGATAGGATGGTGTCCTCATTCCGCCACTGATGGGGGCCCCACCGATGACCATTGCCGAAGGCAGCGCCGGCCGCATCGACGGCTTGACCGCGCATCTGAATGCCCTGCTGGGGGAATCGGTTCCCACCGGCGGCGACGACCCCAACAAGATCGCGATGCTGGGTCTGACATTCGACGATGTGCTGCTGCTGCCCGCCGCCTCCGACGTGGTGCCGGCCACCGCCGACACGTCGAGCCAGCTGACCAAGAAGATCCGGCTCAAGGTGCCGCTGGTCAGCTCCGCGATGGACACCGTGACCGAGGCCCGGATGGCGATCGCGATGGCGCGCCAGGGCGGCATGGGCGTGCTGCATCGCAACCTGTCCATCACCGAGCAGGCCGGACAGGTGGAGATGGTCAAGCGGTCCGAGGCCGGCATGGTGACCGACCCGGTGACGTGCTCGCCGGACAACACGCTGGCCGAAGTCGACGCGATGTGCGCCCGGTTCCGTATCTCGGGTCTGCCTGTCGTGGACTCGCTCGGCTCACTTGTTGGCATCATCACCAACCGCGACATGCGCTTCGAAGTCGACATGAACAAGCCGGTCGCCGAAGTGATGACCAAGACCCCGTTGATCACCGCTCAGGAAGGTGTGACCGCTGACGCCGCGCTGGGCCTGTTGCGGCGCAACAAGATTGAGAAGCTGCCGATTGTCGACGGGCACGGCCGGCTGACCGGGCTGATCACCGTCAAGGACTTCGTGAAGACCGAGCAGCACCCGCTTGCCACCAAGGACAGCGACGGTCGACTGCTGGTCGGTGCGGCCGTCGGCGTCGGTGACGACGCGTGGGATCGAGCGATGGCCCTCGTCGACGCCGGAGTGGACGTGCTGATCGTCGACACCGCGCACGCCCACAACCGCCGGGTGCTCGACACCGTCGGCAAGCTGAAAGCCGAGGTGGGCCATCGGGTCGAGATCGTCGGCGGCAACGTCGCCACCCGCAGCGGTGCCGCGGCGCTGGTCGAGGCCGGCGCCGACGCGGTCAAGGTCGGTGTCGGCCCCGGATCGATCTGCACCACCCGCGTGGTGGCCGGCGTCGGAGCACCACAAATCACGGCGATTCTGGAAGCCACCGCGGTGTGCAGGCCGGCCGGCGTGCCGGTGATCGCCGATGGTGGTCTGCAGTACTCCGGTGACATCGCCAAAGCGCTGGCGGCGGGCGCGTCGACGGCGATGCTCGGCTCCCTGCTGGCCGGCACCGCCGAGGCCCCCGGCGATCTGATCTTCGTCAACGGCAAGCAGTTCAAGAGCTACCGCGGCATGGGGTCGCTGGGCGCCATGCAGGGTCGGGGCGCGGCCGGATCGACCGGACGCAGCTACTCCAAAGACCGCTACTTCCAGGACGACGTGCTCTCCGAGGACAAGCTGGTGCCCGAGGGCATCGAGGGGCGGGTGCCGTTTCGCGGTCCGCTGGCCACCGTCATCCACCAGCTCACGGGTGGCCTGCGCGCCGCCATGGGCTACACGGGCGCGTCCGGCATCGAAGGACTGCAGCACGCGCAGTTCGTGCGGATCACCGCCGCGGGTCTCAAGGAGAGCCACCCGCACGACGTCACCATGACGGTCGAAGCCCCCAACTACTACGCCCGCTAGGGGTCAAGCTGTGCGCGACATGGTTGAAATCGGCATGGGCAGAACTGCCCGCCGCACGTACGAACTCGACGAGATCAACATCGTTCCGTCCCGGCGGACACGCTCGTCGAAGGACGTCTCCACGGCCTGGCAGCTCGATGCCTACCGGTTCGAGATCCCCGTCGTGGCCCATCCGACCGATGCGCTGGTGTCGGTGGAGTTCGCCATCGAACTCGGCCGCCTCGGCGGGCTGGGTGTGCTCAATGGTGAAGGACTGATCGGTCGCCACGCCGACGTCGAGGCCAAGATCAGGGAGGTTATCGAGGCCGCCGACAAGGAACCCGAGCCGTCCGCGGCGATCCGTCTGCTCCAACAGCTGCACGCCGCGCCACTGGACCCTGAGTTGCTCGGTGCGGCGGTGTCGCGCATCCGCGACGCCGGCGTCACCACCGCGGTCCGGGTGAGCCCGCAGAACGCGCAGGCGCTGACGCCCACACTGGTGCAGGCCGGCATCGATCTCCTGGTCATCCAGGGCACGATCATCTCCGCCGAGCGGGTGGCATCCGACGGCGAACCGCTGAACCTGAAGACCTTCATCTCCGAGCTCGACATCCCGGTGGTCGCCGGCGGTGTGCTGGATCACCGCACCGCGCTGCACCTCATGCGCACCGGCGCTGCCGGCGTGATCGTGGGCTACGGCTCGACGTTCGGGGTGACCACCAGCGACGAGGTGCTGGGCATCAGCGTGCCGATGGCGACGGCCATCGCCGACGCGGCCGCGGCTCGGCGCGAGTACCTCGACGAGACCGGGGGACGCTACGTCCACGTGCTGGCCGACGGCGACATCCACACCTCCGGTGACCTCGCCAAGGCGATCGCCTGTGGTGCCGACGCCGTCGTGCTGGGCACCCCGCTGGCCGAATCCGCCGAGGCCCTGGGCGACGGCTGGTTCTGGCCGGTGGCCGCGGCGCACCCGTCGCTGCCGCGCGGCGCCCTGCTGCAGATCGCCGCGGGGGAGCGACCGTCGCTGGACCGGGTGCTCAACGGGCCCTCCGACGACCCGTTCGGGTCGCTCAACCTGGTCGGCGGCCTGCGCCGGTCGATGGCCAAGGCCGGGTACTGCGACCTCAAGGAATTCCAGAAGGTCGGCCTGACCGTCGGCCGCTGAGGCTCGCGCCGAACGTGACACGAGAGTGACGCCCGAAGATTTAGGCGCACCTCGCTAGCTTGTTACCCGCCGGTAAGTTCATACTGGTTTGTATGGCGCCGGATTTCGACATTCTCATCATCGGCTCGGGTTTTGGTGGCAGCGTCAGCGCGCTGCGCCTCACCGAGAAGGGCTACAAGGTCGGCGTCCTGGAAGCGGGCCGCCGCTACGCCGACCATGAGTTCGCCAAGACATCGTGGCGACTGCGGGAGTTCCTGTGGGCGCCGCGGCTGGGCTGCTACGGCATCCAGCGCATCCACCTGCTGCGCAACGTGATGATCCTGGCCGGTGCTGGCGTCGGCGGCGGATCGCTCAACTATGCCAACACTCTGTACGTGCCGCCGGACCCGTTCTTCAACGACCCGCAGTGGAAGAACATCACCGACTGGCGCGCCGAGCTGATGCCGCACTACGACCAGGCGCAGCGGATGCTGGGCGTCGTCAAGAACCCGACCTTCACCGACGCCGACCGCATCATGAAGGAAGTGGCCGACGAGATGGGAGTCGGCGACACCTTCACGCCCACCCCGGTCGGGGTGTTCTTCGGGGTCGACGGCGAGAAGACCCCGGGCAAGACCGTGCCCGACCCGTACTTCGGTGGTGTCGGCCCGGCCCGCACCGGGTGCATCGAATGCGGCGAATGCATGACCGGCTGCCGCCACGGAGCCAAGAACACCCTGGTCAAGAATTACCTCGGTTTGGCGGAAAGGGCTGGCGCCCAAGTCTTCCCGATGACCACCGTCACCGGGTTCGCTCAGCGCCCGGACGGTGTCTGGGAGATCAAGACCGTGCGCACCGGGCGGGTGGCCCGCAAGGATCGCCGCACCTTCACCGCCAACCAGGTCATTCTGGCGGCAGGCACCTGGGGCACCCAGAAACTGTTGTTCAAGATGCGCGACACCGGCACGCTGCCCAGACTGTCGGACAAGCTCGGGGTGCTGACCCGGACCAACTCCGAATCAATCGTCGGCGCAGGACGTTTGGAGGCTCGGCCCGACCTCGACCTCACTCACGGGGTGGCGATCACGTCCTCGATCCATCCCAGCCCGGACACCCACGTCGAGCCGTGCCGGTACGGCAAGGGCTCCAACGCGATGGGTCTGCTGCAGACCTTGATGACCGACGGTCCGGGACCCGAGGGCAGCGACGTGCCGCGATGGAAGCAGTTGCTCAACAACGCCGGCGAGGACCCGAAGGGCATGATCCGGATGCTCAGCCCGCGACGCTGGAGCGAACGCACCATGATCTCGTTGGTCATGCAGCACCTGGACAACTCGATTACCACCTACACCAAGCGCGGCGCCTTCGGCAGGCGCCGGATGACCAGCAAGCAGGGTCACGGCGAACCTAACCCGACCTGGATTCCGGTGGGCAACAAGGTGACTCGCCGTGTTGCGGAGAAGATCGACGGGGTGGCCGGCGGCACCTGGGGCGAATTGTTCAACATCCCGCTGACTGCACACTTCCTCGGTGGCGCGGCCATCAGCGAGAGCCCCGAGAACGGTGTCATCGACCCCTATCAGCGGGTGTACAACTACCCGACGCTGCACGTCATGGACGGGGCCTCAGTGTCGGCCAATCTCGGCGTCAACCCGTCGCTGTCGATCACCGCGCAGGCCGAACGGGCAACGGCGTTGTGGCCCAACAAGGGTGAAGAAGACCTGCGCCCCGCGCAGGGTCAGCCCTACCGGCGCCTCGCACCGATCGCGCCGAAGAATCCGGTGGTCCCCACGCACGCACCCGGCGGTCTGCGCAACCTGCCGATCGAGCCGATCAACACCGGGGCCTAGCGGCTCACTGCGTGATGTGCCTGCGCGGCGCCCGACCGGGCGGCTGCTCAGGAGTCGGCATCAGGGCGCGACGAGGCCGCAGCGGCACCGTCGTCGTGTTGCGGGTGTTCAACGTCAGCTCGTCACCGGCATGCCGGATGGTGAGCTGCCCGTCGGGCCCGTCGCGCAGCGTGTAGGTGACCTCATCGTGGCTGACATCCGCGGTGAGCCGGTACCTGCGCCAGTGCAACCCGAACTTCAGCCGGGACATCTCTTCGGGCAGTGCAGGATCCAGCGACAAGATGTGTTCGTCATCGCGAAGACCGCCGAATCCGGCGACCAGTGCGGTCCAGGTTCCGGCCAGTGACGCCATGTGCAGACCGTCGCGGGTGTTGTGGTGCAGATCCCGAAGATCGATCAGCGCCGCTTCCTGGGTGTAATCATGGGCCAGCTCCAGGTGGCCGACTTCGGCGCACATGACGGCCTGGGTGCAGGCCGACAGTGACGAGTCGCGCACCGTGCGCCGCTCGTAATAGTCGACGTTGCGGGCCTTTTGAGCATCGGTGAACGCATGGCTCTGCCACTGCATGGCCAGCACCAAGTCGGCCTGCTTGATCACCTGGGAGGGGTACAACCGGACGTAGGGTTGGTGCAGCAGCAGCGGGTAGACGGTGTCGTCGGTGAAGTCCCACTCCCTCAGCCGGGTGAAACCTTCGCATTGCTGGTGTACGCCCAGATGGTCGTCGTAGGGAATGTGGGCGGCGTCGGCGGCATTTCGCCACGCAGCCGTCTCCTCGGTGCTGACACCCATCTCGTATGCGGTTTCGGCGTTGCGGTTGCAGGCGTCGGCGGCAGTCCGAAGATTCTGTGCCGCCATGAGATTGGTGAACACGTTGTCGCGCACCACCGCCGTGTATTCGTCGGGGCCGGTGACGCCGTCGAGGTGCCAGACGCCGTCGCGGTCGTGATGCCCCAGGGACATCCACAGCCGGGCGGTCTCGACGAGAACGGCGAGTCCGCAATCATTTTCGAGTGAGTGGTCCCCGGTGACCGTCCGATACCGCTCGAACGCCATCGCGATGTCTGCGTTGACGTGCCACGCCGCGGTACCCGCCGGCCAGTAGGCCGAACACTCCTCCCCGCGAATCGTCCGCCACGGGAACGCCGCACCCCGGAGTTCGAGCTGCTCGGCACGCTTCTTGGCCAGACCCAGGATCGAGGAACGCCAGCGCAGCGCATCGGCGGCAGCCTCGGGTTTGGTGTAGGTCAGCACGGGCAGCACGAAACCCTCTGTGTCCCAGAACGCGTGGCCGTCGTAGCCCGGTCCGGTCAGGCCCTTACCAGGGATCGCCCGGCGCTCGGCGCGGGCGCTGGCCTGGATCACGTGGAACAGGCCGAACCGCACCGCCTGCTGAACATCCGGATCACCTTCGACTTCGACGTCGGCGCAGTCCCAGAACTCGTCGAGATAGTCCCGCTGCGTCTGCACCAGCCCCTCCCAGCCGGTGTAGCGCGCCCCGGCCAGTGCGCCGGCCACCTGGTCGCGCAACGCGGGGCGAGACCGCAGACTCGACCAGCCGTAGGCCAGGAACTTCACGATCCGCAGCTTCTGGCCAGGGCGAAGCCCGCAGATCACGGTGGTGCGTGCGATGTCCTGATGCGCGATGGAGTCGATCTCCACCCGGCCGGGAACTTCGACCAGATGATCCATCGCGGCAGCCATCATCAACTTGCTCGCCTTGGTGCGGTGCACCAGCAGCGAACCCTCTTCGGTGACCTCGTGCTGAATCGCCTCCAACGGATGCTTCAACACCGCCGACACCCGCGGATCACCGGATTGTTCCGGTTGATCCTCATTGGCCACCAGCTCGGATTGCACAGTGACACGGGTGAATTCATCGACCGCCTCGACCACGTACTCGATCGCTGCCACCGAGCGCTGGACCAGGGACACCAGGCGCGTCGATACGATCCGGATCTGCTTGCCCGCCGGTGATCGCCAGAGCACCCGACGAGTCAGCGTTCCCGCGCGCAGGTCGAGGATCCGCTCGTGCTCGTCGAGGTCGCCGTATCGCACGTCGAGGGGTTCGTCGTCGACCAGGAGTCGCAGAATCTTGCCGTTGGTGACGTCGACGATAGTCTGGCCGTCCTCGGGGTAGCCGAAGCCGGATTCGGCGTAGGGCAGCGGCCGGGTCTCGTAGAACGAGTTCAGATAGGTCCCCGGGATCCCGAATGGTTCACCCTCGTCGAGATTGCCGCGAAAGCCGATGTGTCCGTTCGACAATGCGAACAGTGACTCCGACTGCGCCAATTGGTCGAGATCCAGGTGGGTTTCCCGGACCTGCCAGGGCTCGATCGGGAACGCTTCGCCGCTGATCATTTCGAGTCGAGCAACTGTGCGAGGTCGGAGACGACGATGTCGGCACCGTTGCGCCGCAAAGCATCTGCCTGCCCCAGACGGTCCACGCCGACGACGAACCCGAAGTTCCCGGCCCGGCCGGCCGCGACACCGGCCTGGGCGTCTTCGAATACCGCGACGTTCGCCGGCTTGACGTCAAGAAGTTCGGCTCCGCGCAGGAACGAATCGGGCGCGGGCTTGCCGCGCAGGTTCTCGTCACGGATCGTGACTCCGTCGACCCGCTGCTGGACAAGGTGGTCCAGGCCGGTGATCTGGAGGACCTGTTCGGTGTTGGCGCTGGAGGACACCACCGCCGCCGGAATCCCCGCCGCATGCACGGCCTCGAGGTAGCGGCGCGAGCCCTCGAACACCTCCACACCCTGCTTCTGCAGGATCTGCTGGAACAGCGCGTTCTTGCGGTTGCCCAACCCGTTGATCGTCTCGGCGGTGGACGGGTCGGACTCGTCGCCATCGGGCAGATCGATGTTGCGACTCGCCAAGAAGGAGCGCACGCCGTCCTGGCGTTTCTTGCCGTCGATGTAGGTGCGGTAGTCCTGTGCCGGGTCGAACGGCACGAAGGCGGTGTGGGCGCGTTGCGCCCGCCGCTCGAGGTAACTGTCGAACATCGCCTTCCAGGCGCGGGTGTGCACCCGGGCTGTGTCGGTCAAGACGCCGTCGAGGTCGAACAAGCAAGCATGTACCTCGTCTGGCAGTCCCAGCACCCGCGGTCTCCTTTGTCGATCCCCCCGCTGTCCATTCCCGTTCTTACCCGAGAACATTCCTGGCCCGGTTCGATGCTGCTAGAGGTGGCGCCGAAGGTGGTCTGCGAGGCTGCTGCGGAACTCCTGCATCGCAGGTACTTTGGCGGCGAGTCCGTCGGCGCCGTGGTACATCCCGGGCACGGTCACCAGTTCGCAGGGGACACCGGCAGCGCGCAGACGAGTGGCATAGTCGACGGACTCGTCGTAGAACAAGTCCAGGTCACCCACCCCGATCCAGGCCGGCGCCAGGTCGGACAGGGATTCGCGCCGGGCCGGCGCGGCGTACTCCGGTGCCGCCGTCGTCTGCGGTGGCCTGCCCAGATAGGCCGTCCAGCCGAATCGATTGGATTCCGGTGTCCACAGGAAACGGCCGCGACCGTTGTGGTCGTCGCGCAGCACGGTGCGGTCGTCGAGCATCGGGTACGCGAGTGCCTGCGCGACCAACCGGATGCCCTCGTCGTGCGCTCGTTGGGCGACGGCCGCGGCCAGCCCGCCACCCGCGCTCGACCCGGTCACCCCGATGCGGTCGGCATCGATGCCCAGTTCGTCGGCGTTGTCGCGCATCCAGTACAGCGTTGCCATGCAGTCGTCCAGGGCGGCCGGGTAGGGATGCTCGGGCGCGAGCCGGTAATCGGGCGACGCGACGAGCACGCCCAACCCCCGGGCCAGCGCCGCGCTGCCTCTGACCTCCGAGTGCGGGGAGCCGACCACCATGCCCCCGCCATGGATGTAGAGCACTGCTGCCGTGCCGCGGTTCGGTGGTGTCAGAACGAGCACCAGCCGCCCTTGGACCTGGCGTTTTGCCAGCGTAACCCCGTGACCTGGGGGAATCGTGACGCGGGCGGCCAGCCTGGTGGCCTTCAGCGAACGTGCGGTGGTGTCGCGAGTCAGCAGCGGTAGGAGTGGACTGCGCAGCTCGGCCGGCACCGCGGCGAGGTCGTCACGCACCGACCGGAAGCGGCGCAACGCCAGCACGGCGGCGGCGACGGCCAGCACCGCCGGCAGGGCTTTCATCAGCGGAACGCTACCTGCGCCTGCCGAGCGGGTCGGGCGATCCGGCGCACTAGACTCTATGCGTGACATCCCCCTCGCCTCGTCCTGTGTTGGTGATCGATTTCGGCGCCCAGTACGCCCAGCTGATCGCCCGTCGGGTCCGGGAAGCCCGGGTCTTCTCCGAGGTCATCCCGCACACCGCGACGGTCGAGGAGATCAAGGCCAAGGATCCCCAGGCCATCGTGCTCTCCGGCGGACCGGCCAGCGTGTATGCCGACGGCGCCCCGCAACTCGATCCGGCTGTCTTCGACCTCGACGTGCCGGTGTTCGGGATCTGCTACGGATTCCAGGCCATGGCCCAGGTGCTCGGCGGCACCGTGGCTCACACCGGCACCAGTGAGTACGGTCGCACCGACATGGAAGTGCTTGGCGGGGAACTGCATTCGGGCCTTCCCGGTTCGCAGCCGGTGTGGATGAGCCACGGCGACGCGGTCACCTCGGCGCCCGAGGGGTTCGAGGTGGTGGCCGCCAGCTCCGGTGCGCCGGTCGCGGCGTTCGAGAACCGTGCCCGTCGGCTGGCCGGGGTGCAATACCACCCGGAAGTCATGCACACCCCCACGGCCAGCAGGTGCTCAGCCGGTTCCTGCACGACTTCGCCGGCATCGGTGCGAGCTGGACCCCGGCCAACATCGCCGAGAGCCTGATCGAGCAGGTGCGCGAGCAGGTCGGTGACGCCCACGCCATCTGCGGTCTGTCCGGCGGGGTGGATTCCGCGGTGGCCGCCGCACTGGTGCAACGCGCCATCGGTGACCGGCTCACGTGCGTGTTCGTCGATCACGGCCTGCTGCGAGCCGGTGAACGAGCGCAGGTACAAAGGGATTTCGTGGCCGCTACCGGCGCCAATCTGATCACCGTCGACGTCGCCGATCGGTTCCTGGGGGCGCTGTCCGGCGTGACCGACCCCGAAGGCAAGCGCAAGATCATCGGCCGCGAGTTCATCCGTGCCTTTGAGGGCGCGGTCCGAGACATCGTGGGGGATAGCGGATCTGAGGTCGACTTCCTGGTGCAGGGCACGTTGTACCCCGACGTCGTCGAGTCCGGTGGTGGAACGGGAACGGCAAACATCAAGAGCCACCACAATGTTGGCGGCCTGCCCGCCGACCTGAAGTTCAAGCTCGTCGAGCCGTTGCGGCTGCTGTTCAAGGACGAGGTGCGGGCGGTGGGTCGCGAACTCGGCCTGCCGGAGGACATCGTTGGCCGCCAACCCTTCCCGGGTCCCGGGCTGGGTATCCGGATCGTCGGTGAGGTGACGGCGTCCCGGCTGGACACCCTGCGCCGGGCTGACCTGATCGCGCGCGAGGAGCTGACGTCGGCTGGTCTGGATGGCCAGATCTGGCAGTGCCCGGTGGTGTTGCTGGCCGATGTCCGCTCGGTCGGCGTGCAGGGCGACGGGCGTACCTACGGTCACCCGATCGTGCTGCGGCCGGTGTCCAGTGAGGACGCGATGACCGCCGACTGGACCCGGGTGCCCTATGAGGTGCTGGAGCGCATCTCGACGCGCATCACCAATGAGGTGCCCGAGGTGAACCGGGTGGTGCTCGATGTGACGAGCAAACCCCCGGGCACCATCGAGTGGGAGTGACTCTCGTCTCGTTAAGTCGCTGAGGCTGCAGCGATTTCAGCGATCGCCTCATCCAGGGTCTTGTCGAATTCGTCGTCGCTTTGCTGGGCGGTCAGGCCCTCGGTCAGCGCTCGGGAGAAGCTGGCGATGACACCGTGGTTGCGGGCCAGGCGCTCGCAGGCATCGGTGCGGTTGTAACCGCCGGACAGTGCGACAACCCGCATCACCTTGGGGTGCTCGACCAGCTCGTGGTACAGGTCGTCGGTGTCGGGCAGGGTGAGCTTGAGCATCACCTGCTGGTCGTCGCCGAGGGCACCGAGGTGGCTGATGATCGCGGACTTGAGCTGCTTTTCGGCCGCGGACTTCTCTGGGCTGTGGATGTCGACCTCGGGTTCGATGATCGGAACGAGCCCGGCGTCCAGGATCTGGCGAGCGATCGCGAACTGCTGCTCGACCACCGCGTCCAGGCCGCCGCCGGGCAGCTTGATAACCGAGCGCATCTTGGTGCCGAAGATGCCCTTTTCCCTCGCGCGGGACAGCAGCGCGTCCAGGCCGTCGATGGGTTTCATCACCTGGGCGCCGTCCTCTTCGGCGGCCAGACCCTTGTCGACCTTGAGGATCGGCACGACGTTTTTGACGTTCCACAGGTAGTCGGCCGTGGGGCGGCCTTCGACCTCGCGGTCCATCGTCATCTCGAACAGGATGGCCGCGATGATCCGGTCACCGTTGAAGCTGGGGCTGGTGATGATCCGGCTGCGCATCTCGTGGACCAGGTCGAACATCTGCTCGTCACCGGAGTAGGCGTCCTCGGCGATGCCATAGAGCTTGAGCGCCTTGGGGGTGCTGCCGCCGCTCTGGTCGAGCGCGGCGATGAAGCCGGCTCCGTTGGCCACCTTGTCAGCTTGTTCGCGGTTGATCGTCATGCCCTGCATCGTGCCAGGTGCGATTTCGGCCGCGTCACCAACGTCGGCTTGGGTGCACAGCCGGGAGGTTTCCGCGCTTGACGCTGTCGGTGGGGGTGTTTACTCGGACTATCGAACATACATTCGAACACAGTGGATCGGGATCGCGGTTGGAGGTGGCCGATGACGGCGGCGATTTCCCTGGATAAACATCAGCTTGACCGTGCTGAACAGCTAGAACAGCTGCGACGCAAGATGGCGGCGGTATCCGGGAAGGTGGGCGTCACCCGACCTGTTACGGATGTGGCGGATGAGGTGATTTCTGCCTCCGAAAGTTTGCTGCCGGTCCCTGAATCGCTGGCCGAACAGCTGCCGGCGGGGTTGCCGCGCGGCGCTGTCGCAGTGGCGTCGGGAGCGCTCTCCCTTCCGGTGAGTATGGCTGCGGCGGTCACGGCAGGCGGGGGACATGTGGCTGTGGTCGGACTGCCGGATTTCGGTCTGCTGGCCGCGGTGGAGATGGGTGCGGACCTGAGCCGGCTGGCAATGATCCCGGACCCGGGTACCGACCCCGTCGAGGTGGCCGCGGTGTTGATGGACGGTATGGATCTGGTTGTGCTCGGGCTGGCCGGCCGGACGGTGACCGCCACCCGGGCGCGGGCGGTGGTGGCCCGGGCTCGGCAGAAGGGTTGCACCCTGCTGGTTGCCCGGGGGGACTGGCAAGGCGCGACGATGCGTCTTGACGCGCGGGTGCGCGGTTATGAGATCACCGCCGGGCGCGGCGATGCCCCGGTGTCGGGCTGTGGCCGTATCAGTCGGGTACGGCTGTCGGTCAGGGCGCACGGTCGCGCCGCCCGGTCCAGGGTGAGCTGACATGACCGGCCGGGTGCTGGCGATCTGGTGCATGGATTGGCCGGCGGTCGCGGCCGCCGCGGCGGCCGGACTGCCGGCGACGGCCCCGGTCGCGGTCACCCTGGCCAACCGGGTCATCGCCTGCTCGGCCGCCGCCCGCGCCGCCGGGGTGCGGCGCACGCTGCGCCGGCGCGAGGCGCAAGCCCGGTGCCCGCAACTGCACGTGGTCACCGCCGACCCGGCTCGCGACGCCCGCTACTTCGAAGGGGTGACGGCTGCGGTCGATGAGGTGGTGCCCCGCGCCGAGGTGCTGCGGCCGGGGCTGCTGGTGCTGCCGGTTCGCGGCGCGGCCCGCTACTTCGGCTCCGAACCCGCCGCCGCCGAGCGCTTGGTCGACGCCGTCGCCGCGGCCGGCACCGAATGTCAAGTGGGGATCGCCGATCAGCTGCCGACTGCGGTCTTCGCCGCCCGCGCCGGCCGGGTACTCGAGCCCGGTGGGGATGCAAGATTCCTCTCGGCGCTGTCCATCCGTCAGCTGTCCGGCGAGCCCAGCCTGTCCGGTCCTGGCCGGGAGGAACTGGCCGACCTGTTGTGGCGCATGGGTATTCGCAACCTGGGTCAGTTCGCGGCATTGTCGCGCAGCGATGTCGCTTCCCGGTTCGGGGCCGATGCGGTGGCCGCGCACCGCTTCGCCCGCGGGGAACCGGTACGCGGGCCGTCCGGCCGTGAGCCGGCTGCCGACCTGGATGCGGTACTGAATTGCGACCCGCCGGTCGACCGGGTTGACGCAGCGGCATTCGCCGGCCGGACGCTGGCCGGCGCCCTGCATCGCAGCCTGGAGGCGGCCGGGGTGGGATGCACCAGGCTCGCCATCCATGCCGTCACCGCGAACGGCGGTGAGCTGACCCGGGTGTGGCGCTGCGCCGAACCGCTGACCGAGGACGCCACCGCCGATCGGGTGCGCTGGCAGCTCGACGGCTGGCTCAACCAACGCCGACCCGACGATCGCCCGAACTCGCCGGTTACGATGCTGCGACTGCATCCGGTGGAAGTTGTTTCCGCAGAAGCGCTTCAGCTACCCCTATGGGGCGGTGTCGGCGAAGAGGACCGGTTACGGGCGCGCCGGGCGCTGGTTCGGGTGCAGGGCTTGCTGGGTCAGGAAGCCGTCCAGCTGCCGGTGTTGTCCGGTGGCCGTGGTCCAGCCGAGCGCATCACGTTGACCCCGCTCGGCGACGAGCTGGTGCCCAGGGCCGCCCCCGACCGGCCGTGGCCAGGCCGGCTCCCCGAGCCCGCGCCGGTGGTGATCCTGGATGATCCGGTGGAATTACTTGACGCCCAAGGTAATCCGGTCCGAGTCACCGGCCGCGGGATGTTCACGGCCGAGCCTGCGCGATTGGACGGTGCGGGCCACCACTACCAGGGTGCGCTCAGCTGGTGGGCCGGCCCGTGGTCGGTGGACGAACGGTGGTGGGATCACAGCCAGCAGTCCCGGGTCGGTCGCACGGCGCGTGCTCAGGTGCTGGTGGACAGCCGGCCCGGTGGGCCGGAAACCGCTCTGCTGCTGTGTTATCGGCAGCGCCGGTGGTATCTGGAAGGCGTCTACGAATGAGCAAGCTGGCGGGCGAACGGACCCACCCGGTCGATGAATCGGTCGAAGAACGCCTCGGGATCGACCCCGACGCCGACGTGTGCGTTGGGCTCCCGGCCCCACCTTCGGCTCCAGTCGGCGATGGTCATGCCACGGGTCAGCGTTCCGGTGAGCTCGACATCCACGGTTGTCGCGCGTGTTTGGATCAGCCCGGGATCCAGTGCCACCGCCGCCGCCAGTGGATCGTGCAGATGGGCCAGATAGCCCTCGCCCTGGTCGAAGTGGAACTCGAAATAGAACCGCATCGCATCCTCGAGCGCGCGGATCACAGCATTGTCGGCCGTCGACCGGGTGCCCCGCGCGTCGAGCACGCTCATCGCGGTGGTGGCGGTGTCCGCCGCGGTGGCCAGGCGGTTCAGGATCTTCGGTGTCAGCGCGATGTTCTCGGTCAGGTTCAGCCCGCACACGATCGGAAGCTGATGCGGGGCAATCGTATCGGCATCCGCGGCCCGCCCCCAGGCGTCGAACACCTCGGCTGCGGCTTCCGGGTCGACGCTGATGTTCCACTCGGCAACCGGAGTGGTGTTGCCGCGGTAGTCGAACGACCCGCCCATGATCACCAGTCGGCGCAACAGCGACGGCAGGTTGGGTTCATCACGCACAGCCAGTGCGAGGTTGGTCATCGGCCCGGTGACCAGACCGATGAGCTCGCCGGGTAGGGCGTGCGCGGCGCGCACCCAGGCCTCGGCAGAGTCATAGCTGGTGAGTTCGCGTTGGTGCAGGGGCAATTCGGCATAGCCCAACCCGGCCGGGCCGTGGGTGTCTTCGGCGGTGCGCATCGCGGTACTCAGCGGTTGATCGGCGCCCCGGGACACCGGGATCAAGGGCGCTCCGCACAGTTCGAGTAACCCGAGGTTGTTGCGGCACACCTGATCCACGTCGACATTGCCACCGGTGGAGGCGATGCCGACGAGGTCCGCATCGGCGCTTGCCAGTAGGTACACCAGTGCCATCGCATCGTCGACGCCGGTGTCCACATCGGCGAAAACGGGCAGGGCCGTAGCTCGGTCTTCTCCGACGTCATCCCCGACGCTCACCGCGGTAACGATACCTGCCCGGGCGTCAACTCTGCGGATCGCGCGTACCGCGCGGGCGGATGATGGCGGCGAGCCCATCGCGATCGGACACACCGAGTTTCAGGCACGCCCGGTACACGTGTCCCTCCACGGTGCGCACCGAAACTGACAGTTGCTTGGCGATTTCGCGGTTCGACAGCCCGGCCGCAACCAGCTCGGCGACCTCGAGTTCACGCGCGGTCACCGGCAGCGGTCGCGCCGCGGCCCGGATCGCGGGGGAGGAGGCGCCTCCGCACAAGGCGACCAAACGCATTGCTCGCGTTACTGATTCGATCTCTTTGCGGCGGTCATGGCGCTGCTGATGGCTCGCGGCCGCCTGCGCGGCGGCGTCGGCGGCCGACAGCAACAGCCCGGCGCGTTCGAACTCGACGCTGACCGCGTCCAGCGCGTCGCCGTCGGAGTCCGCCACCGCGGCGGCGTGCCGGGCATACAGCTGCGGCAGTGGACCGTCGACACCCGCCACCAGCGACTGCAGCCGATTCGCCAGCCTGCGGTCACCGAAGCGGGCCGCATCGTGCAATGCCTCGGCTTCCACCGCCAGCTGCCCGCTGCGGTGCGCGGCGTCGGCGGCCGCGCGGGACAGTTCGACGGCGCGGCGCCCGCCGCCGCGGGCCGCGGCGATCCATGCCCTGGTCACCAACACCTGAGGATCGAACAGTGCCACCGAGGGGCCGACGTGCTCAGCGGCCTCGGTCAGCACCCGCTCGGCGTCATCGGCTCTGCCCAGGCCGGCGTAGGCGCGGGCCAGCAGCAGCCGGCCGGGCAACCGCCACGGCAGCGAGTTCTCCGCGTTGAACGCCGCCAGCGCCTGCTCGAGTGTCGGAATCGCGTCGGCGAACCGGCCGCGGTAGATCGCCACCAAACCGGCCATCGTCTTGGCGATCGCCCACCCGAGAAACTCTCCTGACGAGGAGAACTCGGCGTAGTTCGCGGCATGCGTTTCGGCCTTGTCGAGTTCGCCGGTGTGCACCAGCGCCAGCACCTCGCCATACCGGGCGAGCATGCGGATCAGACCATCGGTCGACTTCTGGGTGTCGAAGCAGCGCGCCACGATCGCGGTGAACTCATCGCCGCGTCCGGCCAGCGGCATCGCCATCCCGGCGACGAAGGCGGCGGTCTCGACCGCTTGTTCGGGAGCCGCGGGATCGGACAACACCGCCTCGGCTTTGGCCAGACCTTCGGGCAGCTTGTTCTCGAAGATCGTGAACGCGGCGTCGGCCGCGTCGACCATCGGCCTCAGGACCGGATGGGTGACCCGGCGCCGCAGCAACTCCATCACCTCGTAGGCGCGTGCGACCTCACCGAGAGACCAGAACACGATCGACGCCCGCGGAATACCCCACAGCAGCAGCTGACCCTCGTCGAGGTCGTCGGGGTCGAACCGGGCCAGGATCTCGTCAGCCTCGGCGGGCCGACCCTGCCACATCAGTGCCCGGGACAGCAGGTGCGCGGGTCGCATCCCGACTTCGCGCTCGAATGCGGTGCGCGCCAAGCGTTCTCCCAGCGGGGCGTTGGCCAGCGACACCGCGTCCTTGGCTGCGGCGACCAACAGCCCGGTGTCGGCGGTCTGGTCGCTGTCCAGATACAGCTCCGCGAGCCTGATCCGCCCGGCCACCGTTGTCGGCTTCCGTCGGTTCAGCACGGTGACGATCCGGCCGCGTAGCATCCGGGCCGATGCCGTTCCGATCTGCCGACGTATGACATCCCCGTAGAGCGGATGGCTGATGCGTGCGGCCAGCGTCGGGCCGTCCCGGTCGATCCGGATCAGCTGTGCCTTTTCGGCCGCGTCGATCGCCTGTTCACCGGCCAGTTCGACCAGCGCGTCGAGGTCCAGCGGCTCGCACAGCGACAGCAGCCGCAACGCGGTGACCGCATCGGGGTCGGCGTTGTCGAAGCGGCTTTCCAGCAGGGTCGCGAGACCGGACGACACCGTCGTCGCCCCGCGCAGCTGCCAGACGCCTTTGACCTCGCTCAGGGTGCCTGCCTCGAGTGCCGCCTCCACCATGTGCCGCAGGAACAGCGGGTTACCGCCCGACTGTGACCAGATGACGTTGGCGCTGAGCTCCTCCAGTGTGCCGCCGAGAACCGACTCGACCAGGGCGATGCATTCCTCCCTGCTGAACGGTTCCAGATCGACGCGGTGCAGATAGCCGTCCTTCCACAGTGTCATCACCGAATCGGGGACGGGTTCTCCGCTGCGGACGGTCGCGACGATCGACCCGGTGCGTTCGACGGCGATCTGGTGCAGCAGCGTGGCCGACAGCTGGTCGAGTAGGTGCGCGTCGTCCACGCCGATCACCGCGGGACCGTCGGCCAGCAGGGACTGCCGTGCCGAGACCAGCAGCTCGATCGGATCGCGCGCTTCGGTGGGTGTCACCCATTGGGCGAACGCGCCAAGAGGGATGCTGCTCGACGATGTGGTGCAGGCGGCCCATCGGGCGCGGCCCGGCAGTGAGGAGGTGACCGACCGGGCCAACGTCGTCTTGCCGACCCCGGCCGCACCGGTGATCACCACACCGGCGGCTTCGCTGTCGGCCAGCGCTGCCCTGATGACCTCGTGCTTGGCCGGCCGCTCCAATAGCTGCCAGCCCGTCCCCATGCGGTCAGCCTAAGGGCCGACCGGGCCCGCCGTTGGATGTCGCTATGAACTGGCTGAGTTCACCAATGCACGCCGGGTACCAGGCGCACGACTTGTTTGACCGGGCGCGGAGCGCGAAGCCGGATCACCGGCAGGCGCGGACCGGGCGCCGACGGGCGCCGACCCTCGCCACGGGCAGCGGGCGAGTCGGGGTAGCCCAGATAGAGCTGGTGCAGGACCCGGCGGGCCAGCTTCGGGGTGAAGTACTGGCCGGCGTCGGCGAGTGTCCCCAGCGGGGTGTCGATCCGGACCGGCTTGTCCACCAGTGCGCGCACCACCATCGCTGCCGCGTGTTCGGCGCTGATCGGCGGCACCGGGTTCAGCCGGCCCGACGGGGCGATCATCGGTGTCTTCACCAGTGGCATGTGGATCGTGGTGAAGGTGATGTTGTCCGACAACGTCTCCGAGGCCACTACGTCGGTGAACGCGTCGAGGGCGGCTTTGGTCGGCAGGTACGAGCTGTACTTGGGGTTGCGGGCCTGCACACCGGCGCTGGACACGTTGACCACGTGGCCGAACCGGCGTGCCCGCCAGTGCGGCAGCAGCGCCAGCACCATGCGCACCGCGCCGAAATAGTTGACCGCCATCACCCGTTCGTAGTCGTGCAGCCGGTCGGTCGAGGCGGTCACCGACCGGCGAATCGAGCGGCCCGCGTTGTTCACCAGATAGTCGACGTGGCCGAATCGGCCCAGTATCTCCGCGATCGTCGTGTCGACGGATTCGGTGTCGGTGACGTCGCAACTGAAGGCGAAGGCCCGGCCGCCGTCGGCGGTGATCTCGTCGACCAACTCTTGGAGCGCTTCACCGTTGCGCGCCAACGCGAACACGGTGGCGCCCCGGGCTGCCACCGCCACGGCCGAGGCCCGGCCGATGCCACTGGACGCACCCGTGATGATCACGTGCCTGCCGTCCAGCGGTCCGCCGGAACCGGCACCGGCGCGCTCGGGGTCGAGGTGCGCAGCCCAGTACCGCCACAGCACCGGGGCATAGGTGGAGAACGCCGGCGGCTCGATCCCGCTGGGGAGCAATGCCTTTCGGGTCGCATCCGAACCGAACACGGCCGCGGTCTGCAGAGTGTCGACGGCCTCTGGCGGCACACCGAGCTGCGTTATCGCCATGTCCCGCAACACTTTCGCCCGCCCATGGGCCGCGAGCAGCGGCTCGGCCATCTGGCGGGGGAGCCCGCCGCGCAGTGGCGGCAGCCCGGCGCAGCGGGCCACGCTCCGGTAGATCTGGCGCAGGCCCACTGACTCGGCCGCGGTCAGGTGGAACGTCTGCCCGTCACGGCCGTCGGCGTGGATGAGTTCCACCATCGCGGCGGCGACATAGTCGACCGGGACGATGTTGACCCGACCGAGGTCCGGCAGAAGTATCGGCGTGAACGGTGGCAGTGCGGCCAGCCGGGCCAGCAGCCCAAAGAGGTGGTACGGACCGGTGATCCGGTCGATTTCGCCGGTGCGTGAGTCGCCGACGACCACCCCCGCTCGGTAGATGCGGAACCGTGCATCCGAGGACCGCACCCGTTGCTCCGCCTCGAACGCCGCCCGGTGGCGGCGGCTGGGCAGCTGTTGGCCGACGTCGACATCGTCCTCGGTGAATTCGCCCCTGAAGTCGCCGGCAACCGCGACCGAGGACAGCTGATGCAGCGTCGCGTCCAACTCCCGGCTGAGCGTCAGAGCCGATTCGGTTTCGGCCGACCGTAGGTTGACGATGTGATCGGCGCCCGGCAGGAAATCGCCCGTCAGGGCCTGCACCCGCTCACCCCACTGCGCTTTGAGCAGTGCCACCCGGGCCTGAGCCGACGGATCGTCGACGGTCAGCCACACCTGAGCGTCATCGCGACTGTCGAGCAGCCGGGCTACGACCCGGCGTCCGATGAACCCGGTACCGCCGGTAACGACATAGCGCATGGGCCATCATTGATCGCCGATCGTGCCGCGGTCAACACGCTGACGACATTCGCTCCCGGAACCAGTCCGGCCACGGCCGCTTCTCGAACGTCACCGCATCGACGCAGACGTGGATCATCGTCGCCTCGGCGATCAGGTCCTCACCGCGGTGGATGGCGAAGCGGCTGCTCAGCGATGTCCGGCCGACGGGTTCGAAGCCAACTCCGACCACCAACTCGTCGTCGAACCGCGCCGGCTGGCGGAACTGCAGCTCCGCGGCGGCCACCACAAAGTCGATGCCCCCGTCGATCAGCACCTGGTAGTCGCCGAAGATGTCGCGGATGGCCTCGTTGATGGCCATGTCGAACCAGGTCAGGTAGTGGCCGTTGAAAACCCGGCCCTGCATGTCGCATTCGACGTACCGCACGCGCAGCGGCATGCCGAACCCCATCTGCGTCATCTCAGAACGAGGTGATGCCGTCCCAGTCCACCAGCGTCCAGCCGATCACCGGATTGCCGGTCACCACCACCCGGCCGGTGTTGGGCAGCGGATGATCCGTTGCGAGGCTGTCCTTGGCGTTACGCGCATTCATCAACGTCCACAACATGATTGACGCGGCGCTGGAGAACGCGACGGGCTTGTTGTTGCCGCTCTCGTAGATGCGCTGCACCGCGCCGGTGAACTTGCCGTTGAACTCGGCGCCGCTGACCGATCCGGGGATGCTGAAGTCGGTGTCCCCGCGCAGCCAGTCGGCCGGCGCGACCATGTACGTCGCGGCGGCGTTCTTCACACTGCGGCCGTCGAACCATCCGGCCGAGATTTCGTTCAGGCCCGGCAGCACGGTGACCTGCTTGCCGCGGTCCTTGGCCATCGGCGCGGCGGTCTGCTGGGTGCGCACCATGTCCGAGGCGTAGACGCCGTCGTACCCATTGCTCTTCAACCGGTTGGCCGTCGCGGTGGCCTGCTGCTCGCCGGCCTCGGTCAGTGACGGTCCGGGCACGGACGTGTCGATCACCCCGGCCGCGTTGGCTTCTGACTCGGCATGACGGATTAACGTCAGGGTGATCGTGCGATCGTGCGGGGTGTCGGAACTGCAGCTGGCGAGGAGCACGGCCGCCAATAACGCGGCGATCAGCGAGACGAGGGTCCGGGCGCGCAGTAGGTGCATCCTCCTAGCGTGCCTTGTCCACCGCTGTGGTGGGCGCGATTCTGGCCAGTGCGACTATGGAGTTTCTCCATCCACGACCTCAGGAGTGCGGCAATGGCCATCGACCCCACGGCAATCGGAGCGGTCACCGACCCTCAGCCCTACCAGTGGACCGATCGCGACACGATGCTCTATGCGCTCGGTGTCGGTGCGGGTACCGACGATTTGGCCTTCACCACCGACAACAGCCACGACATCACCCAGCAGGTGTTGCCGACGTTCGCGGTCATCTGCTGCCCGGCGTTCGGGGCCGCCACCAAGGTCGGGTCGTTCAACTGGGGCATGCTGCTGCACGGCTCGCAGGAGATCCGCTTGCACGCACCGCTGCCCGCCTCCGGTCAACTGTCGGTGGTCTCCGAGGTGGCCGACATCCAGGACAAGGGCGAGGGCAAGAACGCCATCATCGTGATGCGGGGCAAGGGCACCGATCCGGCCACCGGCAAGCTGATCGCCGAGACCCTGTCGACCGCGGTCATCCGCGGCGAGGGCGGCTTCGGCGGGCAGCCGGGGCAACGGCCGCAGGCCCCCGAATTCCCCGACCGCGAACCGGACGCCCGGATCGCCTATTCGACCCGCGGCGATCAGGCGTTGATCTACCGGCTGTCGGGTGACCGCAATCCGCTGCACAGCGACCCGTGGTTCGCCCGCGAGATGGCCGGCTTCGACCGGCCGATCCTGCACGGGCTGTGCACCTATGGGTTCGCCGGCCGGGCGCTGCTGGCCGAGCTCGCAGGCAACGATGCCTCGAAGCTGACCGCGGTCAGCGCACGGTTCACCTCGCCGGTCTTCCCGGGTGAGACGTTGACGACGTCGATCTGGCGCACCGAGGCAGGCCGGGCGGTGTACCGCACCGAGGCCAGCGGGCCGGACGGTTCCAACACGCGGGTCGTGCTCGACGACGGCTCAGCCGAATACCGCGACTGATCGCGGCGGCCGTCGCGCCGACGGTCAACCGACCGCGCCGCCGACCAGGTGGCCTATGCCGAACGTGATGCCCATGGCCAGCGCACCGCCGATGACCACCCGGTAGATCGCGCGCCGCGGATTGGCGCCGCCGAGGCGGGCGCTGACCCAGCCGGTGACGCCCAGCGCGATCAGCACGGCCACGAAGGTGATCGGTACGCGAATCGAGGCCGGTGGCAACAGGATTGCCAGCAGCGGCAGGATCGCGCCGACCGTGAACGACACAGCCGAGGAGAACGCGGCCTGCCACGGGTTGGTCAACTCTTCGGGGTCGATACGCAGTTCGATGTCGACGTGGGCGGCGAACGCGTCGTGATCGGTGAGCTCCTCGGCCACCGTGCGCGCGGTGGCGGGGGACAGTCCCTTGGCTTCGTAGAGCGCGGCTAGTTCGTCGAGCTCGGCGGCGGGCTCGGTGTCCAGTTCGCGACGCTCCTTCTTGAGCATCGCTTCCTCGGAATCGCGTTGCGTGCTGACCGACACGTACTCACCGACTGCCATCGACAGGGCGCCGGCTGCCAGGGCTGCGATGCCTGCGGTGAAGATCGGACCGCGCTCGACGGTTGCCGCGGCGACGCCGACCACGATGCCCGCGGTCGACACGATGCCGTCGTTGGCGCCGAGGACCCCGGCACGCAGCCAGTTCAGGCGACTGCCGAAGGCGTCCTGGTGCGGTTCGGACGGATGAAGCTGAGGGCTTGTCACCTGTGCAGCGTAGGACTTTCGCCGTAGGCGCGCGCGATGTCTTCCGAGCCGGCCCAACCGGAGTACGTCGGGCGCTGCGGCCAGCCGGCAGGGGAGTCCTGCCACTCTTCCTGCCGACCCCACGGCAGCAGGTCGATGAGGGGGAAGGAGTGGCTGAGTTGCTCGGTGCCGCGACCGTTGGTGTGCCAGGTGCGGTACACGGTTTCGCCGTCCCGCAGGAAGACGTTGACTCCGAAGCCCTCGCCGGGGGCTGCGTCGACGTCGGCGCCGAACGTACTGCCCGCTGACGAATACCACTCCATCCTGTTGCCGACCTTGGCCTTGTAGGCCAGGGCTTCGTCGATCGGTCCGTTGGTGACGATGACGAATCGGGCGTCGTAGTTGTCCAGGAACTCCAGCCGGGTGAACTGAGAGGTGAACCCGGTGCAGCCGGGGCACTGCCAGTCCGCGCCGTCGTTCCACATGTGGTTGTAGACGATCAGTTGCGAACGTCCGTCGAACACCTCGGCCAGCGCGACGGGGCCGTGGGGTCCGGTGAGGACATAGTTCGGCATCTCGACCATGGGCAGCCGCCGGCGTTGCGCGGCGATCGCGTCGAGTTCACGGGTGGCGGCCTTCTCCCGTGCGCGCAGTTCGTCGAGTGCGGTGCGCCAGGTCTGCTGATCGACCACCGGAGGCAGGGCGGACATGGGGACTCCTTTGTGTCGGGTTCCGTCACAAGGATGGACTCGCCCCGCCCCCGAAAGTCATCGCGCTAGCCGCGCTTGCTGTGGCCGGCGCCGCCGCTCTTGGCAGACGTGGCGGACTTCGCGGGTGACGCCTTCTTGCTGCTGGTTGCCGGCGCCTTGGGCTTTGACCGGGCGGAGCCGGCCGTGCCCGACTTCGGCGCGTCGGCGGCGGCGGCCGCCGTCTTGGGTGTCGCGGTCGCGGCGGCCGGCTTCTTGAATGGCAGCACGATCGTGGGTGGCGGGGTGTAGATCGCCTCGGCCAACAAGTTGCGGATGATCAACGGAATTCCTATCGGCCCATACCGGCCGAGCAGTCCGGCTTCGCTGTTGAGCGCGATATTCAGGAAGACTGCTGGCGCTTCGACTAGTGCTGCCAGCTTGTTGGTGCTGACGGCGACGGACTCGATGGCCTGCTGGAGAGCGAAAAATTGGGTCTGTATCTGCTGAACGAACACTGTAGGCAAAGCGGTGAACAAGATCGAGGCAACCGACCCCAGCCCGCTTAGGTGCGCGCCGATCTCGGCGGGGATCTTGGCAAAGTCACCGGTGAACAGCTGCGCCACATAGATCAGCTGATTGAGCACCAATTGCGTGGCTACCGGGGCGAGCGGAATGGTCGGACTCGGTAGGGGGTAGGTGGCGTCTGTGCCGATGAACAAACCTCCGAGCTGAACCACACTGGTGACGGTGTTGGCGGCGAGGTCGGACCAGGCATCGGTGAGCTGTACGGCCTGGGTGGTGACGGTGGCCGGCGACAGATTCAGCGCGTGCATTTCGGGCGGCGCGACAGTGATCGGCGCGAGGGCCAGTGCCCCGGCGGTCGTCAGCGTGGCGAAGGCGATCATCGGGCGCCGGGCGGCGTGTTCCATTGGACGAGGTCTCCGTTCGTAGGGCGGCGTCGGCGCGGGGGTCGTCGACTTCAATTCCAGGCTGGGAATCCGCTGTGCGACAGCATTTCAGCCCCGGCCCGTCGCAGCACGGATATTTGCCAGATTTATCGATGATCACCATTTCGGGTGATCAGATATGAAATCCCCGGACGGTGTAGCTTTCGCTTACCGAGGACGCGCGTCGTGTTCGACAAGCCCGGCCAGCGCCGGCGGCAAGGGGTGCTGATGCAGCACACCCAACCGCTGGGTGGCGCGGGTGAGCGCGACGTAGAGCTCAGCCGCACCGCGCGGACCGTCGGCGAGGATGCGCTCCGGCTCCACCACCAGCACCGCGTCGAACTCGAGGCCCTTGGTCTCCGACGGCGCGACCACACCCGGCATGCCCGGAGGCCCGATCACGATGCTGGTCCCGTCGTGACCGGCCTCGGCCGCGACGAATTCTTCGATGGCGCCCGGCATCTGCTCCGCGGTGACCCGCCGGGACCAGGGGCGCACACCGCACGCGCGTACCGACTCCGGGGGCCGGACATCAGGCGCGAAGTCGGCTAGCACCGCGGCCGCGACGGTCATGATCTCGGCGGGGGTGCGGTAGTTCACCGACAGCGACCGGTACACCCACCGGTCGGGCACGTACGGCTCCAGCATCTCCGCCCACGACGTCGCACCGGCCATCGAGCGGCGTTGCGCGAGATCGCCGACGACGGTGAAGGACCGGCTCGGGCAGCGGCGCATCAGCACCCGCCAGTCCATCTCGGAGAGCTCCTGGGCTTCGTCGACGACGACGTGCCGATAGGTCCAGTCGCGGTCGGCGGCGGCGCGTTCGGCGAGATCTCGGTAGTCGCGCTCGGTGAAGCGTTCGGCCAGGCCCTCGGCGTCGATCAAGTCCTGCGCGAGCAGGTGGTCTTCGTCGTCCATCAGATCTTCGTGGGCGACCATGTTCTCCAAAACGCCTCTGGCGTAATCGGTTTCTTCCTTGAGCGCCTGTGCGGCGGCATCGTCGGCCGCCTTGTCGCGGCCCAGCAGGTCGACCAGTTCGTCGAGCAGCGGCACATCCGAGGTGGTCCAGGCGTCACCGACTTCTCGCAGTAGTGCCGGGTCGGCACCGGCGGCGCGTAGCCGCTCGGGCGAGGTGTACAGCTCGGCCAGCAGCTCATGCGGCTCGAGGACCGGCCAGAGTTGATCGAGGGCCGCGAGGAACCGTTCGTTGTCCTCGAGGTCGGCGAGCAGGTCCGCACGCACCTTCTCCCAGGCGTCGCGATTGTCGCGGGTCAGCCAGCCGCGGCCGATCCGGGCGATCCCGCGCTCGGTCAGTACGTAGGTGACGATGTCTCGGAACACCGCACGAGCCGCGTTGTGGGGCAGCCCACTTGCGCGCGCCTCGTCGATGGCCCACCCCGCGGTGTCGGCCGCGATCTGCATCGTGACGTCGCCCAGCGGGATCTCCAATGGGCGCTCGGGCACACGTTGGCGGTCTGCGATCGCCGCCGCGAGGACAGCCAGCATCGCGCGAGAACCCTTGATGCGGGCGACATCCGGGGTGTCCTCGGCGGTGACGTGCAGTCCGGGCAGCAGATCGCCGACCGTCATGAACACCACCTCCGACTCGCCCAGCGACGGCAGCACGCGCCCGATGTGGTTCATGAACGCCTGATTGGGTCCGACGACGAGCACGCCGTGCCGTTCGATCCGCGCCCGCTGCGTGTAGAGCAGGTACGCGACGCGGTGCAGTGCCACCACGGTCTTGCCGGTGCCGGGGCCGCCCTCGATCACCAGGACGCCAGGATGCTCGAGCCGGATGATCTCGTCCTGCTCACCCTGGATCGTGGCCACGATGTCGCGCATGCCCTCGCCGCGGGGAGCATTGACGGCCGCGAGCAGTGCCGCGTCACTGCTGAACGGGCTGTCATCGCCGGCGTTCGGATCGGGGCGGCCGAACACCTCGTCGGTGAAATCGACCAGTCGTCGCCCGAGGGAGTGGAACTGCCGGCGGCGCCGCATCCCCTCCGGGCTGGCGGCGGTGGCGACGTAAAAGGCACGGGCGGCCGGTGCCCGCCAGTCGATCAGCAGCGGTTCGTGGTCGTTGTGCTCGTCGAAGATGCCGATGCGGCCGACGTAGAGCCGCTCACCCGACAGAGCATCCAGCCGCCCGAAACACAGACCGTGATCAGCCACGTCCAACCGGGCCATCGATTGGGCCAGCGCCCGCACCTCGGCATCGCGGGCCACCAGGGTTCCGCCGTCCTGGACATCGATCGGCCCCGCTAACGCGCCGCGGTATTGGGCCTTGACCCGCCTGCGCTTGGCGTCGAGCCGGTCATAGAGATCGGCCAGGTAATCGCGCTCGGACTCCAGCTCATGGTCGTGTGCCTGCGTCGTCATGCCCCTCATTTCTTTGGATCCCCACCATCCTCGTCTACTTTTCCCAGCAGTTCAGACATAGAACATATGTTCGATTAGGCTGGGCGGGTGCGCTGGTTCAACGGGCCGCCGAGTTGGGGCGAGATGGAGCGGGTGCTCAACGGCAAGCCCCGTCGCCCCGGCCTGTCGCTGGGCGAACCGCACGCCGACGGTGGAGACAGTCCGGCGTGGTCACGTCGACGGGAACCCTATGAACCGATCGGCGACCGACCGCTGCGTTCGGCGGTGCCCTACGCCGAGCTGCATGCGCATTCGGCCTACAGCTTCCTCGACGGAGCCAGCACTCCCGAGGAACTCGTCGAGGAGGCTGCGCGCCTGGATCTGCGGGCTATCGCGCTGACCGACCACGACGGACTCTATGGCGTGGTGCGATTCGCCGAGGCCGCGAAGGAACTCGACATGCGCACCGTCTTCGGTTCCGAACTGTCGCTGAGCAATACCGCCCGCACCGAGGTGCCCGATCCGCCGGGTCCGCATCTGCTGGTGCTGGCCCGCGGGCCGGAAGGCTACCGCCGGCTGTCTCGTCAGTTGTCCGCCGCGCATCTGGCCGGCGGCGAGAAGGGCAAACCGCGCTACGACTACGACTCGCTCACCGAGGCGGCAGGCGGGCATTGGCACATTCTCACCGGATGCCGCAAAGGTCATGTCCGACAGGCGCTTTCACAAGGCGGTCCGGAGGCGGCGGCGGCAGCGCTGGCCGACCTGGTGGATCGCTTCGGCCGGGACCGGGTCAGCATCGAACTCAGTCATCACGGTGACCCGTTCGATGACGAGCGCAATGCCGCGCTGGCCGCGCTGGCTCCCCGGTTCGGAGTGGGGGTCGTCGCCACCACCGGAGCGCACTTCGCCGAACCGAGCCGCGGCAGGCTGGCCATGGCCATGGGGGCCATCCGGGCGCGCCAGTCGCTCGACGAGGCCGCCGGCTGGCTGGCCCCGCTGGGTGGCGCGCACCTGCGATCCGGTGACGAGATGGCCAAGCTCTTTGCCCAGTACCCCGAAGTAGTCAGCGCCGCAGCCGATCTCGGTGAGCAATGTGCTTTCGGGCTGGCGCTGATCGCTCCGCAGCTGCCTCCGTTCGACGTGCCGGACGGGCACACCGAGGACAGCTGGTTGCGTGAGCTGGTGATGGTCGGGGCTGCCCGGCGCTATGGATCGCGCGCCGGTGCGCCGGAGGCCTACGCCCAGCTCGAGCGTGAGCTCGAGATCATCGCCGCGTTGAAGTTCCCGGGGTACTTCCTGGTGGTCCACGACATCACCCGGTTCTGCCGGGAGAACAAAATCCTCTGTCAGGGAAGGGGATCGGCGGCCAACTCCGCGGTGTGTTACGCACTGGGTGTCACCGCCGTCGACCCGATCGCCAACGAACTGCTCTTCGAGCGGTTCCTGTCCCCGGCCCGCGACGGTCCACCCGACATCGACATCGACATCGAGTCGGATCTCCGGGAGAAGGCGATCCAGTACGTCTACGACCGCTACGGCCGCGACTATGCCGCGCAGGTTGCCAACGTCATCACCTACCGGGGCAAGAGTGCGGTGCGCGACATGGCCCGTGCTCTCGGTTTTTCGCAAGGGCAGCAGGATGCCTGGAGTAAGCAGATCAGCCACTGGCATTCCGGGGCCGACTCGGCTGACCTCGAGGGCATCCCCGAGCCGGTGGTCGACCTGGCGGTCCAGATCAAGAACCTGCCCCGGCACATGGGTATCCACTCCGGCGGCATGGTGATCTGCGACCGCCCGATCGCCGACGTCTGCCCGGTGGAGTGGGCGCGCATGGAGAACCGTAGCGTGCTGCAGTGGGACAAAGATGACTGCGCGGCAATCGGATTGGTGAAGTTCGACATGCTCGGCCTCGGCATGCTTTCGGCACTGCACTACTGCATCGATCTGGTGGCCGAACACAAGGGCATCGAGGTCGACCTGGCTCGCCTGGATCTGTCCGAACCCGCGGTGTACGAGATGCTGCAGAAGGCGGACTCCGTTGGGGTGTTCCAGGTGGAGTCGCGCGCCCAGATGGCCACCCTTCCGCGGTTGAAGCCGCGGGTGTTCTACGACCTGGTGGTGGAGGTGGCGCTGATCCGTCCCGGGCCCATCCAGGGCGGCTCGGTGCATCCCTACATCAAACGGCGCAACGGTCTTGAGGAAGTCACCTACGACCACCCGTCGATGGAGCCTGCGCTGCGAAAGACGTTGGGGGTGCCGCTGTTCCAGGAGCAGCTCATGCAGTTGGCGGTGGATTGCGCGGGATTCTCGGCCGCCGAGGCCGACCAACTGCGCCGGGCTATGGGTTCCAAACGTTCCACCGAGAAGATGCGACGGCTGCGGGACCGGTTTTATGCCGGGATGGCGCAGCGTCACGGCATCACCGACGACGTCGCCGACCGGATCTACGACAAGCTGGAAGCCTTCGCCAATTTCGGCTTCCCGGAGAGTCATTCGCTGAGCTTCGCCTCGCTGGTGTACTACTCCTCATGGTTCAAGCTGCACCACCCGGCGGCGTTCTGTGCCGCGCTGCTGCGTGCCCAGCCGATGGGTTTCTATTCGCCGCAGTCGCTGGTCGCCGACGCCCGCAGACACGGGGTGACTGTGCACGGGCCCGACGTCAATGCCAGCTTGGCGCATCCCACGCTGGAGAACTCCGGGATGGAGGTGCGGCTGGGATTGGGCGCCGTGCGGCATATCGGTGATGAGCTGGCTCAGCGGATCGTCGAGGAACGCGATGCCGGTGGGCCGTACTCCTCACTACTGGATCTGACTGGGCGGGTGCAGCTTTCGGTGCCCCAGACCGAGGCGCTGGCCACCGCCGGCGCGCTGGGCTGTTTCGAGATGACCAGGCGGGAGGGGCTGTGGGCGGCCGGGGCGGCGGCGTCCCAGCGCCCAGACCGGCTGCCCGGCGTCGGCTCGTCATCGCATGTGCCGGCGTTGCCCGGTATGACCGAGGTGGAGTTGGCCGCCTCCGATGTGTGGGCCACCGGCATCTCACCGGACAGCTATCCCACTCAGTTCCTGCGCGAGGACCTCGACGCGATGGGCGTGGTCACTGCCGACCGGTTGTTGGACGTGCCCGACGGCAGCCGGGTGCTGATCGCCGGCGCGGTGACACACCGGCAGCGGCCGGCCACCGCCCAGGGCGTGACGTTCATGAACATCGAGGACGAGACCGGCATGGTCAATGTGCTGTGCACGCCGGGGGTGTGGAACCGGCATCGCAAACTGGCCCAGACCGCTTCGGCGCTGCTGATCCGCGGACAGGTGCAGAACGCCACCGGGGCAGTGACCGTGATGGCCGAACGGATGGGCCGCATCACGTTGAAAGTGAGTTCGCGCTCCAGGGATTTCAGGTAGTCGGTATGAGCGCGCACAGTCGAGCGCGCTACTCCGTCGGCGTCGTCCACACCTTGTCGATGCGGATCCGCAGCCGCAGGTTGTAGTCGCCCATCGTGTCGGTCAACCCCGCTTGATCTGACAGCGCACCGTATTTCGCCCAGAACGCCGCGTCGTCACGCGGGTCGGCGTCCTCGCTGTCGATGGTGGCGGGACCACCGACGACGATGATGCCGCCGCCATCGCCGCTGGAGTCCAGATTCAGGCTGACCCGCGGATGCGAGCCGATGTGGCGCACCTTGGCCGAGCCGGGCGCGGTGTAGACGATGACGTCGGTGCCGTCGAAGTAAAACCACACCAGCTTGGGCACCGGCTGGCCGGATTTGGCGACCGTGGTCAACCAGCCGAAGTTGTCGCCGACAAGCCGATCGCGCACCTCTTGATCCAGTTCAGTTGCCATAACGCCGAATGTAGTCTCAGCTCATGACACTCGATCTGACCGTTGATGAACTCCTCACTTCCACCCGATCGGTGCGTAAGCGGCTCGACTTCGACCGGCCGGTGCCGCGCGAGGTACTGATGGAGTGTCTGGATCTGGCCCTGCAGGCGCCGACGGGCTCCAATGCCCAAGGCTGGCAATTCCTGTTCGTCGAGGACCCCGCCAAGAAGAAGGCGCTGGCCGATATCTACCGGGCCACCGGCACGCCCTACCTCGACATGCCCGCCCCGGTTCGCGGCGATATGCGCGATGCGCAGATGGACTCCGTGCTGAGCTCGGCCAAGTACCTCAACGAGAACCTCGAGAAGGCTCCGGTGTTCCTGATCCCGTGCCTGGAGGGCCGCCCGGACGGCGCCCCCGCCGGGATGCAGGCGTCCTACTGGGGTTCCCTCATTCCCGCCGTCTGGAGTTTCATGCTGGCCCTGCGGTCGCGCGGGCTGGGCTCGGCCTACACCACGCTGCATCTGATCGGGGACGGCGAGAAGCAGGCCGCCGAACTGCTCGGCATCCCGTTCGACCGGTACACCCAGGGCGGCCTCTGGCCGATCGCCTATACCAAGGGCACCGACTTCAAGCCCGCCAAGCGGCTGCCCGCCGAGCAGCTCACCCACTGGGACACCTGGTGACGCGGCGGGTCTAGACCCCGCCCTCGAAGCCGTGTTGCCGCCACGCCTCATAGGCCACCACGGCGGCGGCGTTGGACAGATTCAGTGACCGCCGCCCGGACAGCATCGGGATCCGCACCTGCTCGGTGATGTGCGGGTCGGCCAGTGTGGCGGCGTCCAGACCCGTCGGTTCCGGACCGAACAGCATCACGTCGCCCGGCTGATAGGCGATATCGAACGACGACCGGGTGGCGTGCGCCGTGAACGCGAACACACGCGCGCCGGCCACCGCCGCCCACGCCTCATCCAGGCCGGCGTGCACCGTGACCGACGCCAGGTCGTGGTAGTCCAGTCCGGCGCGGCGCAGCTTCGGTTCGGACAGGTCGAAGCCCAACGGCTCCACCAGATGCAATTCGCATCCGGTCGCGGCGACCATGCGGATGGCGTTACCGGTGTTCGGTGCGATCCGCGGCGAGTAGAACATCAGCCTGAACACAGCCACGCTCCGGACACGGGGATAATGGCGGCATGGTCGAGACCAGTCTCTGGATGCAGAAAGTCGCGGCCGATCCCGGGCATTCGCGGTGGTACATCGAGCGGTTCCGTGCGATGGCCCGCGCCGGTGACGACATCGTCGGCGAGGCCCGCTTCGTGGATGCCATGGCCCCGCGCGGCGCCCGCATTCTCGACGCCGGCTGCGGTCCCGGCCGGGTGGGCGGATATCTGGCGTCGGTCGGTCATGACGTGGTCGGCGTCGACGTCGACCCGGCGCTGATCGCGGCGGCCGAACAGGACCATCCCGGCCCACGCTGGCTCGTCGGCGACCTCGCCGAACTCGACCTGCCGGCGCGCGGTATCACCGAACAGTTCGACATCATCGTCTCGGCAGGCAACGTCATGACGTTCGTCGCACCCAGCACCCGCGTGCAGGTGCTGACCCGGCTGCGTGCCCACCTCAAAGCCGACGGCCGCGCGGTGATCGGCTTTGGCGCCGGGCGCGAGTACGAGTACAGCCAGTTCCTGGACGACGTCGCGCACGCCGGACTCACGCCCGATCTGCTGCTGTCCACCTGGGATGTGCGGCCCTTTTCCGATGACTCCGACTTTCTCGTCGCGCTGCTCAAACCAGCGTAGGTAATTCGTGTGAGTTGATGATCTCAGTTGTGCCGCAGCGCAATTTGCTCGACACCCCAATACGGGAAATGGGCGGGCGTCACCGGTATCTCTCTGTTCAGTAACGACTCTGGAAGTGCCGGGCAATCGCTGTCATACTCGACGAATTGCCAGGGGTTATGCGCAGCTCCGTTGTGGTCAACACGGGCAGCGATGACCAGGAAGTCTCCGATGAATCAGATTCAACAGTCGACAGCCGTGCCGCCGAAGCGGCCGTCGCGGTGGTCGCTGCGCAACTGGCCGGTGCGCGGCAAAGTGTTTGCGATCGTGGCCGTTCCGCTGGCGCTCGCCCTCGCCTTCGCCGGCGCCCGTATCTGGGACGGCGTCGAATCAGCACGGGATCTGCAGGTCGCCGCCGATCGCGCCCAGATGATTCCGGTGATCGAGAGCTACGTCGGCGCCCTGCAGGGAGTGCTGTTGGCCTACTCGTCGAACGGGGACACCCAGTCGGCGGCTAACACATTCGACAAGAGCAAAGCCACCCTGCAGAACAAGCTGAATTCCACCGACGTCGCGCCCGACGTCCGCACCGGAGTGACCAACCTGCTCACGGGTGGTCAGCAACTGATGGCGGCGGTGTCGGCGAACACGATTGGGCTGCGCGACCGCATCACCACCTACGCGCCGATCCTGCTGACCGCCGAGGACGCGATCAACGGCTCGGTGCGCCTCGACGACGAGAAACTGCGCGTCCAGACCCAGGGACTGAGTCGCGCGATCGGCGCCCGCGGCCAGATGCTGATGCAGGAGCTGCTCGTCGAGCAGGGCGGCGACCTGCCCGAGCCGGAACTGCGCACGTCGATGATCACGCTGGCCGGCACCGAGCCCTCGACGTTGTTCGGCATGAGCCAGGTCCTCGGCGTCGGCTCCACCGAGGCCAAGACGCTGCAGAGCGAGATGGTCCGCCGGATGGGCATCATGTCCAGCCCGGACGCCGCGCTGGCCGGCAATGCCGACCTGCGCCAGTCGCTTCAGGCCACCGACGCCATCGCGGAGAAGGTCGTCGCGAGCACCACCGACGAGGTCACCACCTCGGTGCAACAGCTGGCCGCCGACCGCCGCCACGCCGTCATCCGCGACGGATTGCTGGCGCTGGCCGCCTTCATCGCCGCGCTGGTCGTGGTGTTCCTGGTCGCCCGGTCCCTGGTCCGGCCGCTGCGGATCCTGCGCGACGGCGCCCTGCGCGTCGCGCACACCGATCTGGAGCAGGGCATCGCCCGGGTCCGGGCCGGCGACGAACGCGAACCCGAGCCGCTGCCGGTCTACACCACCGAGGAGATCGGCCAGGTCGCCCACGCGGTCGATGAGTTGCACACCCAGGCCCTGCTGCTGGCGGGTGACGAGGCGCGGCTGCGGCTGGTGATCAACGAGATGTTCGAGACGATGTCGCGGCGCAACCGATCGCTCGTCGATCAGCAGCTCTCGCTCATCGACCAGCTGGAACGCAACGAGAAAGACCCCGAACGGCTCGACAATCTCTTCCGGCTCGACCATTTGGCGACCAGGATGCGTCGCATCGGCTCCAACCTGCTGGTGCTCGCGGGCGCGCAGGTGTCGCGCGACCACCGCGAGTCATTGCCGTTGGCCAGCGCTGTCAACGGCGCGGTCTCCGAGGTCGAGGACTACAAGCGGGTGGAGATCGGGGAGGTGTCCGACTCGGCTCTGATCGGGCGCGTTTCCGCCGACGCGGTGCACATGCTCGCCGAGCTGATCGACAACGCGCTGCGGTATTCGCCGCCGATCTCGCCGGTGCGGGTCACCGCGGTGCACGCCGACAAGGCCGGGGTGCTGATCGAGGTGCACGACGACGGCATCGGGATGACCGACAGCGACCTGCGGATCGCCAACATGCGCCTGCACGCCGGCGGTGAGGTCAGCCCGGACAACACCCGACACATGGGGTTGTTCGTGGTCGGGCGGCTGGCGCACATGCACGGCATGGAGGTGCGGCTGCGTAACGCCGTCGAGGGGGAGCCGTCGTCGGGAACAACGGCCGAGCTCTACGTCCCGGCCAAACTGCTGGAGCACGGCGAACCGGTCGGCACCGACGCGCAGCGGTATGACGCGCCCTCCGAAAGGCCTGCCGGGCAAGACATTCACGACGAGCCGGTCTCGGCGACGGCCGAGCCCGCCGCGGTCGATCCGAGTGGGTTGCCGCGACGATCCCCGGGGTCCAGCGGAATCACCGGATCGCCCTCGCCCCAGCCCGAACGCGAACCCGAGCCGCAGCCGTCGCCGTGGTTCGCCGGGGCGGAGCAGTCCGCTGCCGAGAACGCGCACGCCTCGGATACCTCAGGGTTCTTCGCCGCCCGTGCCCGCGCCGAGGAGACGCGTGACGAGCACCTCGACATCAGCGATATGGATGTGCTGGCGGCCGGCCTGTCGGCCCCCGATTTCGAGGACACCGACACCGATTTCATCTACCAGAAGATGCTCAACGAGCTGATGGTCGACCCGCACTCCATTGCCGTGCCCCAGGACTGGAAGTCGGTGTGGGACAACGGCTGGGAGACCGCAGCCGAGGTGGACAGCGTGCCCGTGCAGGACCACACCGAACACGGGCTGCCGGTCCGCGATCCCGGTGCCCGGTTGGTGCCCGGCGCCGCCGAATCACCGGCACCTGCGCTCCCGCAACGCGATCCCGACGCGGTCCGCGCCTCATTCAGCAGCCACTTCGGCGGCGTGCGGGCCGCACGCTCGGACCTTCAGGCCGGTTCCGCAGAGAACGGAAAAGACCACTCATGACCTTGCCGCAACGGCCGCAGAACAATTCGCTCGACTGGCTGGTGTCCAACTTCGCCCGCGACGTGTCCGGGGTCTCGCATGCGGTGCTCGTCTCGGTCGACGGACTGCTGATCGCGGCGAGCGAGCAGCTGCCTCGTGATCGCGCCGAGCAGCTGGCCGCGGTCACCTCCGGGCTGGCCAGCCTGGCTGCGGGGGCCGCGCAGCTCTTCGAGGCCGGCCAGGTTCTGCAATCAGTCGTGGAGATGGCCGGCGGCTACCTGCTGGTGATGCGGGTCGGTGACGGATCGCACCTGGCCACGCTGGCCGCGCCCAGCTGCGACATCGGCCAAATCGGTTACGAGATGGCTGTTTTGGTCGAACGGGTGGGCAACGTCGTCTCATCGTCGCGGCGGGCCACCCAGCCGTCGTGACCGGTGACGCCGAGGCGAATCTGGTACGCCCCTACACGCTGACCGCGGGGCGCACCGACACCTCCGTCGAGCTTCCGATCGAGGCACCGATTCAGGCGGTGCCGTCGGCCAAGCAGCACCACTGGCCGTCAGGTGATGTCCGCGGGCGCATCTGCGACCTGTGTGCCGACAGCCCGTCGGTGGCCGAAATCTCGGCCCTACTGGATCTTCCGCTCGGCGTCGCGCGCGTCCTGGTCGGTGACCTCGTGACGGCGGGTTATCTTCGGGTACGGACAACTTTGACCGACCGCTCGACATCGGACGAGCGCCGCGACCTGATAGGAAGGACCCTCCGTGGCCTACGAGCCCTCTGAGGGGCGACCATCCGCCTCGACGAAGATCGTCGTCGCGGGTGGGTTCGGCGCAGGCAAGACCACCTTCGTGGGGGCGGTGTCGGAGATCATGCCGTTGCGCACCGAGGCGATGGTGACCGATGCGTCCACCGCGGTGGACGTCCTCGACGCCACACCGGATAAGTCGACGACGACGGTGGCGATGGATTTCGGGCGCATCACCCTGGACCAGGATCTGGTGCTCTACCTGTTCGGCACGCCCGGCCAGCGCCGATTCTGGTTCATGTGGGACGACCTGGTGCGCGGCGCGATCGGGGCGATCATCCTGGTCGATGTGCGCCGCCTGCAGGACAGCTTCGCCGCCGTCGACTTCTTCGAGCACCGCAAGATGCCGTTCCTGATCGCGGTCAACGAATTCGACGGCGCGCCAAAGTATCCCACCGACGAGGTGCGGCGTGCGCTCACGCTACCCGACACCACTCCGGTGCTCACCGTCGACGCCAGGGACCGCAAGTCGGCGACCGATGCGCTGATCGCGATCAGCGAGTACGCACTGGCCGGCCTGGCGTCAAGCTAGTGGAGGCGGAGCTCCGCTGGACCGATCGCGAATTCGTCGGCCACGATTTTCGCGACGAGGACCTCTCCGGCTTGCAGACCGAGCAGGTGGTCTTCACCGAATGTGATTTCGGTGGCGCCAACCTGTCCGAATCGATGCATCAGGGCTCGGCATTCCGCAATTGCCGGTTCCTGCGGACGACCCTGTGGCACAGCACGTTCCGGAACTGCAGCATGCTCGGATCGACATTCGAGAATTGCCGGCTGCGCCCGCTCATCTGTGATGAAGTCGATTTCACCCTCGCCGTGCTCGGCGGCGCCGACCTTCGCGGGGTGGACCTGTCCGGGTGCCGGCTGCGGGAAGCGAGCCTGGTACAGGCCGATCTGCGCAAAGCCGTGTTGCGCGGTGCGGATCTGACCGGTGCGCGCACCAACGGACTGCGGCTCGAGCAGGCCGACCTCCGGGGTGCGCGCATCGACCCCACGCTGTGGACCACCGCCGCGTGCCGGGGCGCACGCATCGATGTCGCGCAGGCGCTGGCGTTCTCCGCCGCGCATGGCCTCGACGTGAGCGGCGGCTGAGGCTCGACCTCGGCGACTTCGATTCACCCTGCTTTTATCCGTTCCGCACCGCTGACACGCATTGCTACTTTTCTTTCGACCCCATGTCCCCTTCTCCCACGCCAGCGCCGGACTGGGAGGGCCGAATAGTGCTGTGGGACAACGCCTAACGGATACGAGACAACGTGGCAACCGGCCAGAAACGAATCTTCGACGACGTCACCCGAACGGTGGGGAACACCCCACTGGTTCGTCTGAACAGCCCTCTCGCTGCTGCCGGCACAGAGCTGCTGTTGAAGCTCGAGTACTACAACCCGACGGCCAGCGTGAAGGACCGCCTTTCGGTCGGTGCGATCAACTTTGCCGAGCGCAGCGGACAACTCCAGCCAGGCGGGACGATCGTCGCGGCCAGCAGCGGGAACCTCGGCATCGGACTCGCGGCCGCGGGGGCGGCACGCGGCTATCGCGTTGTCATCGTGATCTATGAAGACACGAGTTACGAGCGGAAGGTCGTCATCCAGAACCTCGGTGCTGAACTGGTTTTGACGCCGAAGGAAGACGGAGTTCGCGGGTCGGTGGAGGAGGCCGAGCGGATCGCCAACACCACACCGGGCGCATTCTTCGTCAACCAGTTCATCATTCCGATCAACCGCGAGATACACCGAACGACCACGGGACCCGAAATCTGGGCGGACACCGCCGGCGACGTCGACGCGGTGATCATCGGAGTCGGCTCCGGCGGGACGATCAGTGGGGTCGGCGCTTTCCTCAAGGACAAGAACCCGGGCATCAAGATCTTCGCGGTGGAACCCGACAATTCCGCGGTACTCAGCGGCGAGGAGTTCAGTCCGCACAAGATTTACGGCTTGGGTCCCAACTTCAAGAGTCCCAATTTTGCCGACGAGGTCGTCGACGAGATCCTGCGAGTCACCGAGCACGATGCCGCCGCGACGGCTCGGGAACTCGCCAGGTACGCCGGGATTCCCGCCGGGCTCAGTGGGGGAGCCGCGGTGGCCGCCGCCAGGCAGGTCGCCGGACGCCGAGACCCGTCCATCCGAACGATCGTCACGCTGGTGCCGGATTCCGCCGATCGCTACATATCGAGCTTCCTGTTCCAGGACGCATTCGACGAGAACGGAGCGCTGCGCGAACATGTCGGTGTCTGAACAGGTTCAGCTCGAAGAGCGCGCGGCACGTCTGCGTCAACCGGGCAAGCAATTCACCCTGGGATTCTTCACACAGGTGCCCAGCGCCGCCGATCAGCCGGCGCGACGCACCTACGACGAGCTCATCGACAGCATCGTCGCCGCCGAGGACATCGGGTACGACAGCGTCTGGATCGGGCAACACCACTTCAGCCCCGAGGATGGCGGTGTCCCGTCGCCACTCGTCGTGCTCGCCGCCGCCGCGGCGCGGACCACCCGGATCCAGCTCGGCACCGCGGTCATCGCCCTACCCTTCGAACATCCGATTCGGCTCGCCGAGGACCTCTCGGTGCTCGACGAGATATCGGGCGGCCGTGTCCAGGTCGGCTTGGGCGGAGCCAGGGGAGATCTGCAGGCGTTCAACACGTTCGGTGTCGACTTCTCGGCGCGGCACGAACTGTTCGACCGCAATCTTGACATCCTCCATCATCTGCTGGAGGGCCGAGAGTGCACGGAGTTCACCCACGCCCGGATCGGCGCGTCGTCGTCCTCGCAGCTATCCGCATCCGATTCGGTTGCCGGACAACAGGCCTCGGCGGACACCGAACCCAAGCGCCTCTTTCCCGGCGTTACGGGTCTGCGGGGCAGACTGTGGCAGACGGCCAGCAGCGAGGACAGAGCACGCAAGATCGCCCGCAACGGCAACGGACTGATGATCGGCGCATTCCACGATCACGTCATCTTCCACCAGCTTCGGTTCATCGTCGGCTACCTCGAAGAATGGGTGACGCTGCACGGGAACCTCGATGACGCGAGGGTCGGCGCCCAGCGCTTCGTCTTTCACGGTGACAACGCGGACGCGATAGCGGACGAACTGGGACCGCACGTGGCGTCCACACAGCGCACTCTGGACGCCCGCTTCCCGCAACTCGGGGCGCTGTCGCCGCGGGAGTACCTGCGGACCGTGACACGAACCGGCACCGCGGCGGACATCGTTGCCCAGCTTCAGGAGGATCCCGCCCTCTTGGGATTCATCACCGATTTCTTCCCGACCACCGGGCTGTTCCCGTCGGTCAGGACAGGCACTGCCGGAGCAGATCTCAACGTCGAACGACTGCGGTTCTTCGCCGAGGAAATCGCGCCGGAACTCGGGTGGAAGCCCGCGGCAAACCCCTAGCTCACCACTTCATCACCCACACAAGGAGACCGGCCGTGCCGCACCTCGAATTCATCCAGCAGTCAGGCGCATTGGGATATGCGCTGCTGTTCGGCCCGGGCATCGTCCTGCTGCTCATCGCCCTCGCCGTGAAAGGCGCCGTCAAGACGACGCACAACTTCGTGATATCCGGCCGGCTGCTCGGCTTCGGGTTCGGGGTGGCGTCGCTCATCTCGGTGTGGACGTGGTCGATGGCGGTGATGCTGTCGTCCGCCCAGGCCTATACCTGGGGCACCTCGGGCCTGGTGTGGTTCATCGTGCCCAACGGCCTCGCCGTGATCATCATGGTGCCCTTCGCCTTGAAGCTGCGCCAGAAGATGCCATCCGGGTACACGCTCGCGGAATTCATCCGCGCTCGGTTCCAGAACACCGTCAGCAGTGTGGCGACCCTGGTCTTCCTGATCGGTGCACTGCTCGGCGTCATCATGATCAACCTCGCCGGGCTGGTGCTCGTGATGAACAAGATCTTCGGTCTCACCCCGATCGGCATCGTCATCACCGGCATCGTCGTGGTGACCGTCTACTCGTACTTCGGTGGCCTGACCACGTCTGCGGTCACGGGAACGTTGAACACGTTGCTGCTCGGCGTCGGCTCGTCGGTGGTGGTGCTCTTCGCCCTGGCCAAGGCCGGCGGCGCCGAGCTCATCTTCACCAAAGTCGAGGCACTCGGCGACCAGCACCTGAACCCGTTCAATCCGGTGACCGCAGCGAGCTTCGGGCTGGCTCTGGCGCTCGGGCTCCTGACGAACGTGATCGCCGATCAGTCGTTCTGGCAACGTGTTTGGGCGATCCGGCCGAAGGATCTCGGCCGCAGCTTCCTGTGGGCCGGCGTGTGGTTCTATCCGATTCCGCTGGCGCTGGGCCTGCTCGGGTTCATCGGTGTCGCCTACGGCGTCACACCGGAGCAGCTGGGTTCGCTGGGTGCGGGAGCGGTCGGTCCACACGTCATCGCCAGTCTCGGTCTACCGGTGTTCATCGTCGCCCTCTACACGCTCGTGGTCGTCAACGCGTGCTTTGCGGCCATCGACGGCGCCCTGTCGGGCGTGACGGCACTGGTAGCGGTCGACATCGTGCACCGGTACTGGCCGAAGGTGTCCGAGCGCAGGCTGCTCACGATCACCAAGACCAGCATGATCGTCGCGGCGGCGATCGCCGGTGGCGTGGTGCTGACCGGCATCGACTACGTGAATCTCGTTACCACGGTGTACTTCTACGGCACCAGCCTGCTCATCCCGGTGACGCTCAGCATCTTCTGGTCGCGGATGACCGGCAACGGGTACGTCGCGGGTGTGCTCGCGGGCATCGTGGTCGGCGGTCCGCTGCGGGAAACGCTCGGACCGACCTACGGACCGCTGTTCGGAATCATCGGGTTGATCGCCGCGTCGGCCATCGTCTCGGTCGTGGTGAGCTTGCGCGCCAAGACCCGCTTCGACTTCGGCAGCCTCGCCGAAGGCAAGGGGGCGCTGTTGGAACGCGACGCCGCAAGTGCGGCCACGGAGAAGCCCGGTGACCCCGTCGTCGCCGGCCAGCAGTAACAACCGAAGCTCCCGAAAGGCATTCTGTGACTCTCTTCTACCTCGGCGCCGGCATCGGCCTGGTGCTCGCCGTCATCTACCTGATCGTCGGCACGTTGAGTTTCCTGCGGATCCGGCGTGAGCTGGCGGCCGGGACCGGCGTCGACGCGTTCGACGAGGAGCTCGAATCGTCGGAAGTCGCACTGGTTCCCGGCTTTACCTGGAAAGCCACCGTCGCCGTCCTCACGTCGTTGGTGTTGTTGATCGTCGCGTCCTACAGCGGCGCGTTCTGGTACGTGTTGGCCTTCAGCGGCCTCGGTACCGCCGCAGCGGTGATCGTGGCCTTTATCCTCGAGTTGCGCGGTGACCGTGCAGGGGCTGCCTCGTGACGAAGAAGAAAGCGCATCTGCTCGGGTTCGTGCAGCACGGCGTGATGAACCACGCCTCCACGATGTGGGCTCATCCGCGCGACAAAGTCGGCTACCACTGGTCGCGACCGGAGTACTGGCGCGATCTCGGAAGGACCATGGAGCGTGGCCTTTTCGACGCGATGTTCATCGCCGACGAACTCGCGCCGTACACCACCTACAAGGGCAACTCGGACCCCGTGGTGAAGTTCGCGGGTCAGTGTCCGGTGCACGAGCCCGCCAGCGTCGTCCCGATCGTCGGTGCGTTCACCAAGAACCTCGGCATCGGTATCACCCTGTCGACATCCTTTGTGCCGCCGTACATGATGGCCCGTCAGCTCTCGACGCTGGATCACCTGACCGGTGGCCGCGTCGGCTGGAACATCGTCACCTCGTACTCCAAGAGCGAGTTCCAGGCGATGGGCAAGGAGAACCTGACCCCGCGCGACAAGCGCTACGAGGTGGTCGAGGAGTACATGCAGCTGCTGTACCAGCTGTGGGATTCGTGGGACGACGACGCGATCGTCTACGACCGGGAGAACGGTATCTTCGCCGACCCGGCCAAGGTCCGCGAAGTCGACTTCCAGGGTGAGTTCTTTCAATCCAAGGGTCGCCACTTCGTCGCGCCGTCGCCGCAGAAGCGGCCGGTGCTGTGGCAAGCCGGGTCTTCCCCTCAGGGGCGCGAATTCGCGGCCAAGCACGCCGAATCCGTGTTCGGCATCTTCCCGACGCCGAAGAGCATGCGGGCCTACGCCGACGACATCCGGACCCGGGCCAGTGATGCGGGTCGCGACCCCGAGTCGGTGAAGCTGATCTACGGTCTGCAGACCATCATCGACCGTGACAAGGGCCGTGCGAACGACCGCTACGCCGAGTTCGTCGAGAAGGTCCAGATCGAGAGCGCGCTCGGAATCCTTTCTGGCCACACCGGTTTCGACTTCTCTACGCTCGGCCTCGACGACAATGTGGTCGACGCCGACGTGCAGGGCATCCGCGGCTTGTTCGACGCGATCCTGGAGGCCAAGGACGGCGCCCCGGTGACGGTGCGCGAAGCCGCGCAGATCTACGGCGTCTCGATGGGCGCACCGGTGGCGGTCGGTACGCCGTCCGATGTCGCCGACCAGATGGAGCAGTACCTCGACGAGGGCGGCTGCAACGGCTTCATGATGCTGGCCACCGACACCCCGGGCTGCTTCAACGACATGACCGAACTGCTGGTGCCTGAGCTACAGCGCCGCGGCCGCTTCCGTACCCGTTACCCCGGGACGACTCTGCGGGAGAGCCTGCAGGAGTACTGATTCGGCAGGCCAGCAGGTCGTCAACCTTGCTGAACACTTGCGAACCAACGTGACTGCCTACAGCGCCACCGCCGGCACATCACCACCGTAGTCGGCGGGGAAGTTGACCGGTCAGCAGTCGTTGCCTGCTTGCAAGAGAACGTTTTTCAAACGCGGTGCCGGCAGGGCGTGGACGTTGTAGCCGGGATTGTCGTCAGCCCAGGCAATTTCGGAGCAGTCGCGAAACCCGGCAGCGGTGTCGGCTGCGCTGTCTGAGTGTCGCTCCACCCATCCGTCGAGCGAACTCTTGCAGCCCACGAGGTTCACGTCACCGAACTTGACGGCCGAGGCCGGTGGCCCGGTCGAGCCATCGACACCGGGCGGGTGGCTGGTTTTGTGCCACTCGATGAGGTCGCGCACGGGAGCGAAGTGGCATGGCTGTCCGGAGACCGGCGCACTGGACGTCGCCTGCGCCGCTGCGCTCGACGTGGCCACCGGGCTCGGTGACGGTGCTGCAGACTCGGGAGCGCTGCACGATGCGAGCACGAGAGATGCGACACCCGCCACCAAGGTCGACGTGATGCGCGGCATGCACCGGAGTCTACGGACCGCAGAACTACTTCCAGACCAGCAGGTCCTCGACGCCGTTGTTGTAGGCCACCGAGGTCGGCGCCGGACCGGTCACGTCGAAATACAGCTTGCCCCAGGACGTGTCGCCCTGCTGCAGGGTCGCCCCGCTGATGCCCTGCGGCGTTGCGGCCTGCCACAGCACGGGGTAGTTGGCCCCATTGGTGCGCGCGTTGAAGTCCGGGATGATCGGCGTGACGGTGCCCTTGGCGGCCCGCACCTTGGCCGTCGCCTCCCACAGCTTGCCCGCCAGCGGGTAGCCGGGGATCGTGTCGGTGCTGGGCTTCAGGTCGGTGATCTTCCAGATGGTGATCACCTGGCCGCCGTTGTCGACGAGGTGGTTCCAGCCGCCGAACTTGTCGACACTGGGATCGGCCGCCGCGCCGGGGGCCAGCACGACCGACAGGCTCACTGCTGCGGCCAGCGCCGCCGCCTTCATCCTCATGGGCGCAGACGCTATGGACGTCGGATGAACGTCAGTCAACCGCGACACGAATTCCAGCCATCTCCGCGATTTCGGCGCGGAAACCGCCGCCCAGCGAACGAAAACGCGCCGAAATCGCGCGGGTTGCTACGCGCCCTTGAGCCGGATCTTCCACCGCACCAGCGACAGATACCCGATGCACAGCACGCCGAGCATCCCCATGTCGAACCACCACGCCGACGCGGTGTGCTCCCAGTGCCGGTCCTTCGGCGTCAGCGGTCCCGGCACCAACTTGATCAGGTCGACCGTGGAGGCCGACGCCGCGAAGCCCCAGCGCGCCGGGGTGAACCAGGACAGCTGATCGAGCACCAGGCGCCCGGTCACCGGGATCATGCCGCCGGAGAACACCAGCTGGCTCATGACGGCGACCACCAGCAGCGGCATGATCTGCTCGTTGGACTTGGCCAGCGCCGAGAGCGCAAGACCCACCATTGCCGCGGTCACCGTCGTCGCCGCCATCACCACGAACAGCTCCAGCGTCGGGCTCAGGAACGTCAGCGATCCCTGCGTCGGGCCGCCCTTGCCGGCGATCGTGATCGCCGTGACGATCGTGGACTGCACGATCGCGAACACCGCATAGATGCAGACCTTCGCCAGCAGGTACGCCGTCGTCGACAAACCGACGGCTTGCTCTCTTCGGAAGATCGGCCGCTCACCGATCAGATCGCGCACGGTCAGCGCGGTACCCATGAAGATCGCGCCGACGTTGAGCAGCACCAGGATCTGGCCGGGCTCGTTGGGCGCGTCACCCATCGGGTTGGGTACGCCGAAACCGACGGTGCCGGGCACCGACAGCGACAGCACACCCATGATGAACGGCAGCAGCGCCAGGAACGCGAAGTAACCGCGGTCGGAGATGATCAGCCGCATCTGGCGACGTGCGATCGTGGAGAACTGGCGCAGCAAGCTGGTGTGCGTCGGCTCGCCCATGTTCGACGGCGTCTCCACCGGCGGCGGTGGGGGAGCAGGTCCGGTCTGCTGCAGGTAGCGCTGATAGGCGCCGTCGGGATCACCAGCGACCGAGCTGAAGATGTCGGCCCAGTTGGTGGTGCCCATCGCCGCCCCGATCTGGCTGGGCGGACCACAGAACGCCGTCTTGCCGCCGGGCGCCAGCAGCAGCACCTGGTCGCACACGTCGAGGTAGGTCAACGAGTGCGTGACCACCAACACCACACGGCCGGCGTCGGCCAGCTGGCGCAGCATTGTCATGACCTGGCGGTCCAGCGCGGGATCCAAACCGGACGTCGGCTCGTCGAGGATCAACAGCGACGGGCCGGTCAGCAGCTCGAGTGCCACCGAGGCGCGCTTGCGCTGACCGCCGGAGAGCTTGTCCACCCGGGTGTTCTGGTGCTGGGTCATCTCCAGCTCGGCGAGCACCTGGGCCACCACCTGCTGGCGGTCTTCCTTGGTGGTGTCGGGCGGCAGCCGCAGTTCCGCGGCGTACATCAGTGCCTGGTTCACGGTCAGCTGGCCGTGCACCACGTCGTCCTGCGGGACCATGCCGATCCGGGATCGCAGCGACGCGTACTCGGCGTGGATGTTGTGACCCTCGAAAGTGACTGTGCCACTTGTCGGATGGGTGTAGCCGGCGACCAGGCGCGCGAACGTCGACTTGCCCGCACCGGACGGGCCGATCACCGCGGTCAGCGTGCCTGGGCGCGCGGTCAGCGAGATGTTGTCGAGCAGCGTCTTGTTGTGCTCGATCGTCCACGTCACCGCGCGCACGTCCAGACCGCCGGTGGCGGTGGCCGCCGACGTCTCGGTGCGCCGGACCAGGGTGCCGCCGGCGAAGACGAGGTCGATGTTGCCGATCGTGACGGTGTCGCCCTCGTTCAGCATGGCGGTGTCGACCCGGCTGCCGTTGACGAACGTGCCGTTGATGCTGCGGTTGTCGACGATCTCCGTGCCGCCCGGCGTCGGGATCAGCGTCGCGTGATGGCGCGAGGCCAGCACGTCGGGGATGACGATGTCGTTGTCGGTCGCGCGGCCGATTTTGATCCCGCCCGGCGGCACGTCGCTGGGTGCGCCGGGGCGCAGGATCTTCAGCATCGATGTCGCGAGATTCGACGACGACTGCGCGGGCTTGCCGACGGCCGGACGCATCTGGGTGGGAGCTGCTGCCTGCGCGTGGCCGACCGGCCCCGTCGCGGCGGGCGGGTGGTAGGTCGGCTGTGCCCGCGAGCCGCTGGTCGGATACACCGGCGGCTGGTGGGTCGGCTGGGCTTGCGAGGGCGGGGGCTGCCACTGCCCGGCGGTCGGCGCACCCCGGCTCGGGTTGGCCGGCCACGACGGCGACGACGGCGGGGCCGACATGCGTACCGACGAGGTCTGCGGTGGGCGTCCCACCGAGCCCTGATGGCGGCCGAGGCCGAAGCTCATCGGCGGCCCGTCGGGATTGCCGACGTTGACGGTCAGGCCGTCGCTGATGTCGACGGACGGCACCCGGCGGCCATTGACGAACATGCCGTTCAGCGAGCCGTTGTCGATGGCCATCCACCGGCCGTGGTCGAAACGGAGCACCAGATGGGCGCGGGAGATCAAGGGGTGGGCGATTCGCACGTCAGCGCGGAGGTCGCGGCCAACCACGACGTCGTGCCCTGCGGCGAAAGTACGCTCCGACCCGTCGTACCGAACTGTCAGATCGGGCGCGGCTGGTCGAGTCATCGAGACCAACTCTATCGGTAACGACCCCGTCGGACCGTCAGGCAGGACCGCCCGTCACCACGCACAGGGTCCGCGAGTAGATCGTCGGCATGCATTTGTTGCAGTGCGTGCACAGCGACTTCACCGAGTGCGCGTCCCCGTCGGCCTGGATGCGATTGAGCAGATCAGGCTCGGCCAGCAACGCGCGGCCCATCGCCACGAACTCGAAACCCTCGGCCATCGCGCGGTCCATGCTCTCGCGGTTCGTGATGCCGCCGAGCAGGATCAGCGGCATCGTCAGCTCCTTGCGGAACTGCTCGGCGTCGCGCAGCAGGTAGGTCTCCCGGTAGGGGTACTCCCGCATGAACTTCTTGCCGGTCATCCGCATGCCCCAGTTCAGCGGCCATTTCTGCGCCGCGGCGAACTCTTTGACCGGGGCGTCGCCGCGGAACAGGTACATCGGATTGAGCAGTGAGCTGCCGGCGGTGAGTTCGATCGCGTCGAGGCCGCCGTCTTCCTCCAGCCACTTGGCGGTCTGCAGCGATTCCTCGATCTGGATCGAGCCGCGCACTCCGTCGGCCATGTTGAGCTTGGCGGTCACCGCGATCGGGGCCGGGCCGAGGCGCTCGACTTCGCGGCGGACGGCCATCACGATGCCGCGGGCCACCTTGGCCCGGTTCTCCAGCGACCCGCCGAACTCGTCGGTGCGCCGGTTGATCATCGGGGAGAGGAAGGAGCTGGCCAGATAGTTGTGGCCGAGGTGGATCTCGACGGCGTCGAATCCGGAGTCGATGGCGAACCGGGCTGCCGAGGCGTGCGCGGCGATGACGTTGTTGATGTCGTCACGGGTGGCGTGCTTGGCGAACTTCATCGACAGCGGGTTGAAGAACCGAACCGGGGCCAGCGCGGCCGCCTTGTTCGAGCGGGCATTCGCGACCGGGCCGGCGTGACCGATCTGCGCGCTGATCGCGGCACCCTCGGCGTGCACGGCGTCGGCGAGCCTGCGCAGGCCGGGCACCGCTTCCGGACGCATCCAGATCTGCCCGCCGTTGGTGCGCCCGCCCTGGCTCACCGCGGTGTAGGCGACGGTTGTCATGCCGATGCCGCCGGCGGCGATCGCCCGGTGGAACGCGATCAGGTCATCGGAGACGACGTCGTCGGGGGTTCGCGCCTCGAACGTGGCCGATTTGATGGTGCGGTTGCGCAGAGTGATGGGGCCGAGCTTGGCCGGGCTGAACACATCGGGCGCATCGTTCATAACCGCAGCTGACCACGCTCTGAACAGTGCTGTCAACGATGGCGTTCGGTCAATGGAACAATACGGTCGTGGTCGCTATCAGCCTGGACGGCAAGCTCACCCGTGACGAGATCTTCGTCGATCTCACAGACCGTGTGGCGGCGCTTACCGCCGCCGGACGTACCCCGGGACTGGGCACCGTCCTGGTCGGCGACGACCCCGGTTCGCACGCATACGTGAAGGGCAAGCACTCGGACTGCGCGAAGGTCGGCATCACCTCGATCCGCCGGGATCTGCCCGCCGATGTGAGCCAGGCGCAGCTCGACGACACTCTCGACGAGCTCAACGCCAACCCGGAGTGCACCGGCTACATCGTGCAGCTGCCGCTGCCGCGCCATCTTGACGAGAACGCCGCGCTCGAACGGGTCGACCCGGACAAGGACGCCGACGGCCTGCACCCGACCAACCTGGGCCGCCTGGTGCTCGGTAAGGCCGCGCCGCTGCCGTGTACGCCGCGCGGCATCGTGCATCTGCTGCGTCGTTTCGACGTGCCGATCGCGGGCGCGCACGTGGTGGTCATCGGCCGTGGTGTGACGGTCGGGCGCCCGATGGGCCTGCTGCTCACCCGCCGCAGCGAGAACGCGACAGTGACGTTGTGTCACACCGGAACCCGTGATCTGCCCGACCTGACCCGGCAGGCCGACATCATCATCGCCGCCGTCGGTGTGCCGCACATGCTGACCGCCGACATGGTGCGGCCCGGTGCGGCCATCGTCGACGTGGGTGTGAGCCGGGTGGACGGCAAGCTCACCGGCGACGTGCATCCCGACGTCTGGGAGGTCGCCGGCCATGTGTCGCCCAATCCCGGCGGGGTCGGTCCGCTGACCCGGGCGTTTCTGCTGACCAACGTCGTCGAACTGGCCGAAGCGGCCCAGTGACGGCTCGCGCGAAGCGACGGCTGCCGACCCGAGCGGAGGCGGTCGCCTTCACCGGGCGCGTGGTGCGCTCGCAGTGGCCGATCCTCTGTGTCGGGCTGATCTTCGTGGTCGCTTTCGTGCTGGTGGCGGCCGGATTCTGGCGCCGGGGCTCACTGCTGATCGGCATCGCGGTGGGGGTGGCGGCGGCGCTGAGGTTGTTGCTCACCGAGGAGCGGGCGGGCCTGCTGGTGGTGCGCTCGCGAGGTGTCGACTTCGCGACGATGACCACGGTGTGCGTGACGATGGTCTACGTGGCATCGACGATCGACCCGTTGGGGACGTCGTAGCCGAACTTGCCTGACAGGCAATTTTGCACGGTATGCAACTTTGAGCGTACGGTGGCGGCGTGACCGAGGGACTGCGCGAACGCAAGAAGGCCGACACCCGTAGGGCGCTCAGCGACGCCGCGCTGCATTTGGTCTTCGAGCGCGGGCTGGACAATGTCACCCGCGAGGCCATCGCGGAGCGCGCCGGGGTATCGCTGCGCACGTTCAACAACTACTTCGCCGGCAAATACGAGGCGATCGCCTACCGTCAGATCGAACGAATGCGACGCAGCCTGACAGCCTTTCGTTCGCGGCCCGTGGGTGAGGCGCTGTGGACGGCGATCACCGAGTCGGTGCTCGAGCCGATGCTCGCCGAGATGGGCGAGGACTACGCACCGACGCGTGCGCAACTGGATCAGCTCGTCGAGCTGACCATGGCCAACGAGGTGCGTAATGCGTTGGCCGACAACCTGATGGCCGAATGGATCGAGGCGATCGCCGAGCGGACTCGCACTGACCCGGTGCGCGACATGTATCCGCGCCTCGTGGCCGCCAGCATCCGTGCCGTCGCCGAAGCCGCCATGGACACCTACATCGCCGCCGACCCGCCCGTACCGATCGTCGGCCTGATGCGCCGCGGCTTCGCCGATGTCGTTGCAGGCCTTCCCGAACCGAAGAGGACATCGTCATGACCGAGAACCACAACGTCGTCATCTCGGGCGCCGGACCCAACGGCCTGATGCTGGCCTGTGAACTGGCTCTGGCCGGGATCACCCCGGTCGTCCTCGACGCCCTGCCCGCTGCCGGCGACGAACCCAAGGCCAACGGTCTTGTCGGACAGGTGGTCCGGATGCTCGACATGCGCGGGCTGTACTCGGCATTCACCGGGGAGGACAGGCCGCAGGCCTTGCCGGCATGGATGTTCTCCGGGATGCAGCTGGCCTATCCCGATCCGTCCACCAGCCCTATGTACGCGATGATGATGCCGCAGCCCCGGCTGGTTCGGCTACTCGAGAAACGTGCCCGCGACCTCGGTGTCGATCTGCGGTGGGGACACGAACTGACCGGGTTGCAGCCGGGCGAAAACGGTGTCGCGCTGAGCGTCGCCACCGCCGACGGTGTCTACGACCTGACCGCCGGTTACCTCGTGGGGGCCGACGGGGGCCGAAGTCTGGTCCGCAAGAGCGTCGGCATCGACTTTCCCGGCACCACGTCGGAGACCGTCGCGCGGCTGGCCCAGGTGGAGGTACCCGACGAGCTTCGCGCACCCGACGGTGGCTTGAACATCCCCGGGGTGGGCCATATCCCATTCGGGCACAACAGGTTCGACCGAGGCATGGTGCTGGCCGGCAGCCTCCAGCCGGGTGTGCTGCTGGTGGGTACCCGGGAGGAGGGCCGCGCCGAGGAGGACGGTCCGCTGACACTGACGGAACTGCGGGCCAGCCTTCAGCGGATCTTGGGCGTCGATGTGCCGCTGGAGGAGCCACGCGGTCCGGGGCCGCACGCGAAGCGCCGGATCGACGGCCAGAACACCCGGCAGGCCGAGCATTACCGGGCCGGACGTGTCCTGCTGCTCGGCGATGCCGCCCATGTGCACTCGGCGATGGGTGGTCCCGGGCTCAACCTCGGTCTGCAGGACGCGGTGAACCTCGGCTGGAAACTGGCCGCCGACGTCAACGGCTGGGCGCCGCCCGGACTGCTCGACAGCTATGAAACCGAGCGCCATCCGGTGGGCCGCCGCGTCATGATGCATTCGATGGCTCAGAGCGCACTGATGGCATCAGGCCCCGAAGTGGCCGAACTGCGTACGCTTTTCACCGAGTTGATCGCCATCCCCGAGGTCACCCAACACCTGGGGCGGCTGCTCGCCGGCTCAGACGTGCGCTACGACGTCGGTGACGACCACCCGCTGTCCGGCTACCTCGTGCCGGACCTGACGCTCGACGACGGTCGGCCGGTGGCGGGCCTGCTGCACGACGCCCGGCCGGTGCTGCTCGACCTGTGCGGTGGTGCCGCGGCGGCCGCCGCGCAAAGCTGGGCCGATCGCGTCGACATCGTCGAGGCGGAATTGGCCGGCGGTCCGGCAGCGATAATCATCCGCCCGGACGGCTATGTAGCCTGGGCCGCAGACGATTTCGATGAGATCGACGCCCAGAACCTGCAGTCCGCCCTGTCCCGGTGGTTCGGCCAACCCGAGTGAGCTGTCAACGCTGTTTCCGGCGGGCCGATTTGTCGGCGTACATCGACTGATCGGCATGCGCCATGAGGTCGGAGACGCTCTGGTCGGCTCCCGTGTCCGTGGTGAGTCCGATGCTCACGCTGACCGCACACGGGCACCCGTCGTCGGTGCCGAGATCCCGGATCCGTCGGCGAATGCGTTCGGCGGCCGCGCGGACCGAGTCGCCGTCGGACTCGACCAGACCGACACAGAACTCGTCACCACCGATACGGGCGGCGAAGTCGTCGGGTCCGACGGCCCGGCGCAACACCTCGGCGATGGCCACCAACACGTGATCGCCCACCATGTGGCCGTGTTTGTCGTTGATCGCTTTGAAGTTGTTGATGTCCAACAACAACAGGCTCAGTTGACCGCGGCCGAAGCGCGCTCGGGATAGTTCCGCCTGCGCGCGCTCCTCGAAGCCGCGCCGATTCAGGAGCGCGGTGAGTGGATCGGTACTCGCCAGGACCGCGAGCTGTCGCTGGAGCGATTTGAGTTCGGTGATGTCGTGAGAGGTGCTCAGAATCGTCGCGAGCTCACCGTCGGCGCGGTATTCGGGCACGGCCCGGGTCAGGAACTGGCGCGATCCGTGCACCGTGGGCAGTTCGTGTTCCACCTCGGCTGGGGCGGCGGTGGCCAGCACCGTGTCGACCAGCGACTCCCATTGCGCTACCAACTCCGGGGGCAGGCCGACCTCGCGCTTGCTCCGGCCGATGAACGCCTGCGGAGACAGACCGGTCATCTGCTCGATCGCGGGATTGATGTAGAGGTGGCGATGATTACGGTCCATGCGCGCGACGATGTCGGGCAGCGTCTCCACGATCGAGTGGAACCCGTCGTTGTAGCGCTGCCGCGCCGTTGTCCGCCGAACGATGCCCACACAACTCGATGCGTGATCGTCGATCGCCTGCACAACACACGTCCACTCCGGTGCGTCGTCGACGTAAAGCACCGACGGCGAACCGTCGCGATCAGGCCAGCCCTGAACCAGCCCGGCTACCAGGGCCTCCTCACCCGGCCAGCTGGGATCCGCCATCGCCTCGAACGTCGGCGTCCGGTCGACGATCACGACCCCCGCGCCGTCGCGCCGGCACAGGAAACCCGCAACATTGCCGCTGGCAAGCCAATTGAGCCACTGCTGCCCCGAGCTCATGTCTACGGACCTTAGCGGCAGCTGCTGCCGGTCTCATCTGCGCCACCGAACTTCACCTGATACATCAGCTTGTCGACCCGCGCCAGCAGGTCGAGCGCGGTTGTGTCCTGCTGGTCCGCGCCGGCGACGCCGACGCTCGCGCTCATCCCGATCGGCTCAGCGCTGTCCAACGCGATGTTGCCGACGGACTCACCGATCCGCTGGGCGACCGTGCGCGCGACTGCCTCGTCGGTGTCGATGAGCGCGATGCAGAACTCATCGCCGCCCAGTCGGGCGGCGATGCGGTGAGAATCCGTTTCGGACAACAGGATTCGCCCCACCGCCTCCAGTACCTGATCGCCGCCGGCGTGCCCGAACCGGTCGTTGATCTGTTTGAAGTTGTTCAGATCGAGCATCAGCAGGCTGAGCTGAGCCTGCTCGCGGCGCACGCGCGCCAGCTCGGTGTCCAGTCGTGCGACGAAGCTGCGCCGGTTGAGCAGCGAGGTCAAGGGGTCGGTTCCGGCAAGCTGCTCCAGCTGGTGCTGCAGCCGCTTGAGCTCGGTGATGTCGCGGACCACCGACAGGACGGTCTGGACCTGGCCGTCGTGGTCGAACTCCGGCGTCGCGCGACCCAGATAGTGGCGCAGCCCGGTCGGCCCGGCATAGTCGAATTCCAGTTCCACCGGTTCGCCGGTGTCGAACACCTGCTGATAGGTCGACTGGAAGGCGCCGGCGAGTTCGTCGGATGTGCCGACCTCGTATTGCGTCCTGCCCAGGCGGGTCTCATGGGGAATGCCGGTCAGCCTGGCCATCGGCGGATTGGCGTAGCGGTAGCGGAACTCGCGATCGAAACGGGTGACAACATCGGGCAGGTTCTCCACGATCGAGAAGAACGCGTCGCCTGCTTCCTGCCACGCCTCGGGCAGGCTCAGGATCGCCAGATGGTCATGCTCGTCACCGTCGAGCGGCTGCAGCGCGCACTGCCAGGCCGGGTCGTGCGCCGCCGCGACCGTGAACGGACCGTCACCGTCGGTCGGCGGCCATTGATCGTCGAGCTGTGACAGCAATGAGCACTCGTCGAGCCGGCCGGCGAGCGCCTGCATGACGCCGACGAATTCCGGTGTGCGGGAGACGATCGTGAGTCCGTCGTCAGCGCGGCGACAGTGGAACGCCGGAACCCCGGCGGCGGCCAGCGCCGCCAGCCATCGATTCGCGGACAACCCCATGCCCGCCAACCCTAATCGCCGAGCGTCGCCCGCATGCCCACAGTGATGTAAGGCAGCGCCAGCCCGGTCGAGTTCGCCAGTGCCGGATGCGTTGTCAGCAACTCGCGAACCTCGTCGAGGGTCTGGGTGCGGACGTCCGCCGGTGACGTGATGCAGTAGCTGCGTGACGCCACCAGGTCGATCAGGGCCTGCGGCGTCAGGTAACTCGTCCACTCGACGCGATGGTGCTCGACGTCGACGAAGGGCTCAGGAACGGTGACGGCGTCGTTGAACTGGGCGTTCTCGTGGCCGATGATGCGGCCGAGGTCCTTGACCCAGCCCATGCGTTCGTCGCGGGCATTCCACACCAATCCGAGCCGCCCGCCCGGCCGCAGCACCCGGGCCACCTCGGCGACGGCCTGCTCTGGGTCGAACCAATGCCAGGCCTGCGCAACCAGCACCGCATCAACGCTGTTGTCGGGCAACGGGATCTGCTCGGCAGTGCCCAGCAACGCGGGGGTGTCGGGCAGCGCCGAGCTGAGCAACTCCAGCATCTCGGCCAACGGATCGACGGCCACCACATCCAGGCCGCGCTCGACCAGCCGGGTGGTCAGCTTGCCGGTACCGGCACCCAGGTCCAGCACATCGCGCGCACCGGGTGGCAGCAGCCAGTCGATGGCCTCCGGCGGATACGACGGGCGGCCTCGCTCGTAGGCGGCGGCCTCGGACCCGAAGGACAGGGAACGTTCGCGCTGCGACTCCGTCACGGCGTGCGGAGGCTTTTGCCGTCGGCGAGGTCGAGGGTCTGGCGGATGAGCTCGCCCACCGCGTCCGTCTCGACGAGGAAGCCATCGTGCCCGTAGATCGACTCGACGACGTTGAGCCCCGCACAGTTCGGCAGCAGTGCGGCCAGCTCCTGCTGCAGCCGCAGCGGGTAGAGCCGGTCCGAGGTGATCCCGCCGACCACGGTCGGCACCGGGCACGATCCCAGCGCAGCCGCCACGCCACCGCGTCCGCGTCCGACGTCGTGGTTCGACAGCGTCTCGGTGAGCGTCACGTAGCTGCCCGCGTCGAACCGGTTGACCAGCTTGGCGCCCTGGTATTCCAGGTAGCTCTGCACGGCGTACCGGCCGCCGGCCAGCGTGTCCTCATCGTCCTGGGCGGCATTGCCGAACCGGTTGTCCAGCTCCACCTCACCGCGGTAGGTGAGGTGGGCGAACCGGCGGGCCAGCTGCAGCCCCACATCGGGGTGGCGGCCGGTGCCGTGATAGTCGCCGCCCTGCCAGTTCGGATCGGCCTTGATCGCCGCGATCTGGGTGCTCTGCGTGCCGATCTGGTCGGCGGTCGCCCGGGCACCGACGGCCAGCACCAGCGCCGCCCGTACCCGGTCGGGATAGCCGACCATCCATTCCAGCGCCCTGGCACCGCCCATCGACCCGCCGACCAGCGCCGCGACTTCGGTGATGCCGAGTGCGGCCAACGCGGCCACGTCGGCATTGACCTGGTCACGCACCGTGATGATCGGGAATCGCGAACCCCAGGGTTTGCCGTCGCGGGCCAGTGAGCTGGGTCCGGTCGAGCCGCGGCAGCCACCCAGGACATTGGTGGCCACCGCGCACCAGCGGGTGGTGTCGATCGGGGCGCCGGGTCCCGCGACGCCGTCCCACCAGCCGGGGGTGGGGTGGCCGGGGCCGGCAGGCCCGGTCAGATGCGAGTCGCCGGTCAGCGCATGCAGCGCGACGACGACGTTGTCACGGTCGGGGAGAGCTCCCCCAGCGCTGGACCGCGATCGACACATGCTCGAGCACCTCGCCGCTTTCCAGCGTCAGCGGGCCGATGTCGACGACGCCGATCTCACCTTCGGCGGGCAGGGTGATCACACGTTCATCCGAGATAGTCATGTCAGGCTCACTCAAAGGGCCGCCACGGCCCGCGGGTCCGAGGCATCCGCCGACACCGACTTGGCGGCGGCGAAGCCGCGCTCCAGGTCGGCCAGGATGTCGTCGATGCCCTCGAGGCCGACGGCAAGTCGGACCAGACCCGGGGTGACGCCGGTGGCCAACTGCTCCTCGGCGGACAGCTGCTGGTGAGTGGTCGACGCCGGGTGGATCACCAGGGAACGCACGTCGCCGATGTTGGCGACGTGGCTGTGCAGCGTGAGCGCGTTGACGAACGCCTTACCGGCCTCGACGCCGCCGGCCAGCTCGAAGGCCAGCACCGCGCCGGTCCCCTTGGGCGCCAACTTCTTTGCGCGCTCGTACCACGGCGAGGTCGGCAGCCCGGCGTAGTTGACCGACACCACGTCGGAGTGCCCGGCCAGGTATTCGGCCACCTTCAGTGCGTTGGACACGTGGCGTTCGATCCGCAGGCTGAGCGTCTCCAGGCCCTGCGCGATCAGGAAGGCGTTGAACGGCGACCCCGCGGAACCGAGGTCGCGCAGCAGCTGGACGCGCGCCTTGAGTGCGTAGGCGGGCGGGCCGAGCTCGGCGAACACCACACCGTGATAGCTCGGATCCGGCGTGGTGAAGCCGGGGAACTTACCGCTCGTCCAATCGAACTTGCCGCTGTCGACGATCACGCCGGCGATGGCCGTGCCGTGGCCGCCGAGGTACTTGGTCGCCGAGTGCACGACGATGTCGGCGCCGTGGGCTATCGGCTGAATCAGGTAGGGCGTGGCGATGGTGTTGTCGACGATCAGCGGAACCCCGTTGTCGTGCGCCACCTTCGACACCGCCGGAATGTCGAGCACATCGATCTGCGGGTTGGAGATCGTCTCGCCGAAGAAGGCCTTGGTGTTCGGCCGGACCGCCGCCTGCCAGGACTCCGGGTCGTCGGGGTCGGTCACGAACGTGGTTTCGATGCCCAGCTTCGGCAGCGTGTAGTGCAGCAGGTTGTAGGTGCCGCCGTAGAGCCTGGGGGACGAGACGACATGGTCACCGGCTCCCGCGATGTTCAGGATCGCGAACGTCTCCGCTGCCTGGCCTGAAGACAGGAACAGCGCGGCCACGCCACCTTCGAGGGCGGCGATGCGCTGCTCGACGGTGTCCTGGGTCGGATTCATGATCCGGGTGTAGATGTTGCCCGGCTCGGCCAGCCCGAACAGCGCGGCGGCGTGGTCGGTGTTGTCGAACGTGTACGACGTGGTGGCGTAGATCGGCAGTGCCCGAGCGTGCGTCGCCGCATCGGGGGTCTGGCCGGCATGGATCTGCTTGGTCTCGAAGGACCACGAAGCGCTCGGATCCTCGGTCGTGGGTGTGCTCATATGAAAAACGGACCTCCATCTGTTCTGGGGGTCCGTTCTGAGCGGACCCGCGCTTGCCGTGCAGCTACCTGCAGCTGCTCAACCTGGTCTTCACCCGGAGCACCCCACCGCGGTTGGAGGGTTGCCGGCCAGCGAGCCGGGGCTTGACGCTGGCGCTCATGACCGAGTCAAAGCATAGCGGACCTTCGTAACAGGAGGCCAGCGGGATATCGGGCGACGGCGGGTACGACTGTGACGCAGACCTCTCAACAGATACGACGACGGCGGTCACGTAGGTTCAGAAGCGACGCGATACTGATAGCCGCCAACGCACCTGACTGACCGCCCGGGAGACAACAGCAATGAGCGCCGAGAACCCGACCATCATCTACACGCTGACGGATGAGGCGCCGCTGCTGGCGACGTACGCGTTCCTGCCGGTGTTGCGCACGTTCGTCGAGGCGGCCGGCATCGACGTCAAGACCAGCGACATCTCGGTGGCCGCGCGCATCCTCGCCGAGTTCAGCGACCGGCTGACCGACGAGCAGAAGGTGCCCGACAACCTGGCCGAACTCGGCGCGCTGACGCAGGACCCGAGCGCCAACATCATCAAGCTGCCCAACATCAGCGCCTCGGTACCGCAGCTGATCGCCGCCATCAAAGAGCTCAAGTCCAAGGGCTACGACCTTCCCGACTTCCCGGGCGATCCGAAGACCGACGAGGAAAAAGAGATCCGCCAGCGCTACGGCAAGATCCTCGGCAGCGCGGTGAATCCGGTTCTGCGCGAAGGTAACTCAGACCGTCGCGCGCCCAAGGCGGTCAAGGAATACGCCAAGAAGCACCCGCACAGCATGGGTCAGTGGTCGCAGGCGTCGCGCACCCACGTGGCGACCATGAAGACCGGTGACTTCTACCACGGTGAGAAGTCGATGACGCTGGACAAGGACCGCACCGTGAAGATGGTGCTGACGCCCAAGACCGGTGACCCGATCGTGCTCAAGCCCGAGGTCAAGCTCGACAACGGCGACGTCATCGACAGCATGTTCATGAGCAAGAAGGCGCTGATCGACTTCTACGAGAAGGAGATCGAGGACGCCTACAAGACAGGCGTGATGTTCTCGCTGCACGTCAAGGCCACCATGATGAAGGTCTCGCACCCCATCGTGTTCGGCCACGCGGTGAAGGTCTTCTACAAGGACGCCTTCGCCAAGCACGGCGAGCTGTTCGACGAGCTCGGCGTCAACGTCAACAACGGGCTCTCCGACCTCTACGACAAGATCGAATCGCTGCCCGCCTCGCAGCGCGAAGAGATCATCGAAGACCTGCACAAGTGCCACGAGCACCGGCCGGAGCTGGCGATGGTGGACTCGGCGAAGGGCATCTCGAACTTCCATTCGCCGTCCGACGTGATCGTCGATGCCTCGATGCCCGCGATGATCCGCCTCGGCGGCAAGATGTACGGCGCCGACGGCCGCACCAAGGACACCAAGGCCGTCAACCCGGAGTCGACGTTCTCTCGGATGTACCAGGAGATGATCAACTTCTGTAAGACCCACGGCCAGTTCGATCCGACCACGATGGGCACCGTTCCCAACGTCGGTCTGATGGCGCAGAAGGCCGAGGAGTACGGCAGCCACGACAAGACCTTCGAGATCCCGGTCGACGGCGTCGCCGACATCGTCGACGTCGACACCGGCGAGGTGCTGCTGTCGTGGGATGTCGAAGAGGGCGACATCTGGCGCATGCCGATCGTCAAGGATGCGCCCATCCGGGACTGGGTCAAGCTGGCCGTCAACCGGGCCAGGCTGTCCGGCATGACGACGGTGTTCTGGCTCGACGACGAACGTCCGCACGAGAACGAGCTGCGCAAGAAGGTGAAGGCCTACCTCGCTGAAGAGGACACCGAGGGCCTGGACATCACGATCCTGCCGCAGGTATGGGCCATGCGATACACCCTCGAGCGGGTGATCCGCGGCCAGGACACCATCGCTGCCACCGGCAACATCCTGCGTGACTACCTCACCGACCTGTTCCCGATCCTGGAGCTGGGCACCAGCGCCAAGATGCTCTCGATCGTGCCGCTGATGGCCGGCGGCGGGCTGTACGAGACCGGTGCCGGTGGGTCGGCTCCCAAGCACGTCAGCCAGCTGGTGGAGGAGAACCACCTGCGCTGGGATTCGCTCGGCGAGTTCCTGGCGATCGGCGCCAGCCTGGAGGATCTGGGCAACAAGTTCGGCAACGCCAAGGCCAAGGTGCTGGCGACCACGCTGGACACCGCGGTCGGAGAGTTGTTGGACGCCAACAAGAATCCGTCGCGCAAGGCAGGCGAGCTGGACAACCGTGGTAGCCAGTTCTACCTCGCGCTGTACTGGGCGCAGGCACTTGCCGCGCAGACCGAGGACAAGGAACTGGCCGAGCATTTCGCGCCGCTCGCCAAGACCCTCGCCGAGAACGAAGACGCCATCATCGCCGAACTGGCCGAGGTGCAGGGTCAGGCCGTTGACATCGGTGGGTACTACTACCCGGACCGGGAGAAGACCGCATCGGTGATGCGGCCGAGCAAGACCTTCAACTCCGTGCTCAGCTAGTTCAGCCCGCGGGATTGACCTGCCGCACCGGCGGCACGTGGGCGTCGACCCACTCGGCGATCAGGTTCGTGACGCGATCCGGGGCCTCGAACATCGGGATGTGCCCGACGCCGTCGAGATGGGTCACCTTGGTGATCTCCGGGATGTTCTTGTGGAAGTGCTTGGTGAACCGGGGATGCGGCAGCACCCGGTCACGTTCACAGACCACGAGGTGCGTCGGGACCGACAACTCGGTCAGCTCCATCAGGCCCGGCATCAGCAACGCCTTGATCAGCAGCTGGTAGTAGGCCGGACAGTGGGTGACGTCATCGAGGATCTCCTGCAGCTGCACCTCGGTGACGCCCCGCGGGGTGGCGCTGATCGGCACCGTGGCGGCGGCTTTGACGCCGGGTAGGCGCAGTGCGCGTTCGCCCAGCAGCCGGGCGGTCAGCCATACCGGCAGGCCGGCGACGAACTTGCCGACGATCTCGTATTTCACCGGTGACCAGCGGTGCCAGCCGCCGGCCGGGGCGATCCCGGTCAGCGTCCTGGCCCGGCCACGTCGCTCGAGTTCGAAGGCCACCCAGCCGCCCAGCGAGTTGCCGACGACGTGGGCGGTGTCCCAGCCCATTTCGTCCAGCTGGCGCTCGACGTGGTCGGCCAGGGTCGAGGAATCCAGGATCAACGACCGGCTGCGCGGGCCACCGTTGTGACCGGCCATCGACGGTGCGAACACCTCGAAGCGGCCGGTATCGGCCAGCCGGGGCGCAACGTCGGACCAGACGTAGGAGGACATCATGAACGGGTGCAGGAGCAGGATCGGTTCGCCGGCACCTAGATGGATTGATTCGCGGGTCGCCACAACCAGACCGTAAAGGTGATACCGCTGGTACCGCAAGATAGGTTTTCTCCCGTGATCGTGACCACCATCAATGTCAACGGCGTCCGCGCCGCTGTCCGCCAGCGTTCGGCCGAGAACCTCGGCCTGCTGGCCTGGCTGTCGCAGACCGCGTCCGACGTGGTGTGCCTGCAGGAGACCCGCTCCGACGACGAGCAGATCGCCGAGGCGCTGGCACCGGCGGTGGCCGACGGCTGGCATCTGGCCTCGGCCAGCCCGCATCTCAAGGGCCGCAGCGGAGTGGCGATCCTGTCCCGGACCCCGTTCGCGGCCGTCCGGATCGGCTTGGCGGCAACCGAATTCGAGCTACACGGCCGCTACGTCGAGGCCGATCTGGCGAGTGGCCACACGGTCGCCAGCGTGTACGTCCACACCGGCGAAGCCGGCACCGACCGCCAGCTGGAGAAGGAACGGTTCATGGCCGCGCTGGCCAAGCGGATGGCGGAGTTGACGGCCGACGGGCGCGACGCGGTGATCTGCGGCGACTGGAACATCGCCCACACCGAGAACGACATCAAGGCCTGGAAGGCCAACGTGAAGAAGGCCGGGTTCCTGCCCAGCGAGCGGCAGTGGGTCACCGACCTGCTGGACTCCGGCTGGGTCGACGTGATGCGGCGGATCAACCCGGATGTCGCGGGCCCCTACAGCTGGTGGTCATGGCGCGGTAAAGCGTTCGACAACGACGCGGGCTGGCGCATCGACTACCACCTGGCCAGTGAGAGCCTGGCGGCGCGGACAGTGTCGGCGCGGGTCGAGAAGCCCGCCGCCTACGCGCTTCGTTGGTCCGATCATGCGCCGGTGACCGTCGAGTTCGGCTGAGCCGACACGAATGAGCCGGTCGCCTCGGGGGGATGAGGCAACCGGCCCATTGTCTTGCTGGTCTAGTAGCTTCCGTTGACCCAGGCGCCCCACGGAACGTACGTCGTGGCGGGGGTGGCGTAGGTGGTCGGGGCGTAGAAGTTGCCGGTCGCGGAGTTGTCGGTGTACGGGGAGTAGTCGTTCAACGTGGTCGTCGCGCTGGCCGGTCCGGCGAACGTGAGGGCGGCACCACCGATGACGGCAGCGGCGAGGACGGGGGCTGCGATCAGGGTCTTGAAGCGGTTCGTGGTCATCGTGTTGCCTCTTTCTCAAGTCGTTCGGTCTGACTCAAATCATTCGCGCTCACCACACTCCGGTCGATCCGCTGAACAGCCCGTTTTCGTGTCCACCGATTGGGGGACACGAGTGCACGGTCTTTTGCTCGCATCGCGCTGCCACGTCTCTGACGCCTGCGACAAATTTCACCCGAGCGGCGGCAGTCTATGGATACGCTGTCAGCCCGACGCGAGTTGAACCTGCACAAGCCGGGGGGCACAGTGGCACAACGCAAGCGACGATTGGGTGCAGCCGCCTTTGCGGTGGGGATGTCATTGGCCGGTCCGCATGCCCTCGGCGTTGCCAATGCCGATGCGCCGGAGACGGATTCGCCATCGGTAGCCGCGAACAACACCCAGCAGCGCCAGGCTCGCACCGCGAGATCCGCTCGCCCGGCACGGCCTGCTGGTGTGGTGTCGGGCAGTGGCGTCAAGTCCAAGGTGTCAACGGTGCCGCGGTCGGTGCGGTCGGTCCCGGGGGCGCGGCAGACGCCGACGCCGGTTTCGGCGGTGGGGTCGTCTGGTCGTGTGGGGGCGACGCCGGTTTCGGGGGCGGTGTCGTCTGCTGTGGTGGGTAATGGTGGGTGTGCGGCGTGTTGGGGGGTTGGTGCGCCGTCGTTGACTGCTGCGGTGGGCACGGTGGTCAATCATGTGTTCAATTCGGCGTTTGATGTGGTGGGGGGTTTTCCGGGGGGTCCGCTCTCGGATGTGGTGGGTGGGGCGTTGGTGTTGGTTCGGCGGTCGTTGTTTTTTGTGCCGGAGGGAGTCAGTGTCGCGCAGACGAATTCGTCGTTGATGGTGTCGGTGAATGCGGGCAGTGTGGCCTATATCCGGCAGGTGGGGTCGTCGGTGCAGATTTCGGGGGATCCGGGGTTTTTCCGGGCGTACACGGTCAGTGATGCCGCGCCGGTGTCGGTGTCGGTGGGTGGTGCGGGCAATGCTGGGTGTGCTGGTGTGGTGGTGACGTCGGGGACGGTTAATGGGGCGTTGTCGACCAGTGGGATTGATGCGTTGCGGTTTGGTGATGGGGCGGCGTTTTCGGGTCGGGTGGATGCGGTGCTCGGTGGTGGGGTGTTGCATGTGCGGGATGCGGTGCGGGGTTTGGGTGGGGTGCGTCTGGATGCGGCGGTGGTGCTCGACAGTGATGTTGAGGTTGATGCCGGGGATGCTGATGCCCGGTTCGTAGGGACCGTTGATGCGGCGCGGGCTGGTAGGCAGTCGTTGACGGTGACGGCGTTGACGACTACGACGTTTGATGCGGCGGTGGGTGGGCGTGCGGCGTTGGCTGCTCTGTTGACCCAGGGTGTCGCCCCGTTGAGCATCACCCAGTCCACCGACACCAAAACCATACCCCTGCAGTATGTTCCGCAGTATCAGCCCGATGGTTCGATGATCGTCAAGTACGGGATCGACGTCGCTCTCGGCAGCAACGCACCACGCAGTTTCGTATTCGATACCGGTGGCAACGGTTTCTGGGCCGACTACAACCCGGTCTACTGGACCGGAATCCCCCTCGGTGATCAACCGGCCAGCATCACCTACACCAACGGCGAGCAGTACCAGGCGTTGGTGACACCCGCGATCGTCACCCTGGGCCCGGTGGGTGGAACCCGGGTGTCCACCACCCAGCCGGTCAACGTCGGCGCCATCATCGCCTCCGGAAAAGTCGGCGCGTTGACCACCGCCCCGACCGATCCCTTCGCCCCGACTGTGGCCGGCAGCTTTGCCGGTGATTTCGGCGCGGCGTTCGGCGTTCAGGACAACCTCACCAGCGTGCTGTTCCAACTGCCCGGCAATCTCTCCAGCGGTTACCTGGTCCAACTCGGGCCCATCGGCACCGACCCACAATTGAGTGTCGGTGTCACCGATGCGCTGCGCGCCCAATTCCCTTACGCCATACCGATCAATGCCCTGGCTGGCGGCGGCACCTATCCCGTATCCGGCTATCAGGTACTGCAACAGTTCGGATTCAACGGCCAATACTTCGCCCAGCAGGGCGACACCACGCTACCCATCGGATCGCAGACGTTCCCCGGATGTGCGCAGCAGTGCCTGCCCACGTTGATCGACAGCGGAGCGCCCTCGACGAACATCCGGCTGCCGGGCGCCCCGCAGCCGTATCCCTTCGACAACAGCGGTCAGCTCGCACCGGGCAGCACGCTGATCGCAACGTTTCCGACCGCCCAAGGCCGGCCCCCGCTGACATGGAGCTTCGATGCGGGCAACGTCGGCTCGGTCAACCTGGCGAACTATTCATCGGGCAGTGGCGCGGCAACCACCACCCAGAACGTCAACACCGGATTGAACCTCTACAACGACTTCGACGTGATGTTCGATCTGCAGAACCAGGTTATCTGGCTGCGGCCCAACGGCGGTCAATCGCAGCTGATCGCCGGATCGATCACCACGACCGGCAGCCAAACCTACCGCCAGAACGCGACTCTGGGGGCACCTACTCGACCGGGACCGGTGGCTTCTCGGTGGCCGGGCTCGCCTCGTTGACGGCCGACACCACGATCAACGCCGGCAGCGGTGATGTCACCTTCGCAGGCACGGTCGACGGCAAGGCGTCGGGTCAGCAGTCCCTTGCGGTGAACTCCAGCGGCGCAACTACTTTCGTCCGTGCCGTCGGCAGCCAGAAGGCATTGCGCCAACTGAGCACCGATGCCGGTGGAACGACCGCCGCGGCCGGCGTCACCACTACCGGCGCCCAGCAGTACGGCGATGCTGTGACCCTGGCCAGCGACTACACCGGCAGCGCGGTCACCGTGGGCGGCGCAACCACTCTGGCCAGTAGCGTTGCGGTGACTGCGAATTCCGGCGACATCAGCTTCGCCGGGAAGATCGACTCGCAACAGGGTCAAGGATTCAACTTCAGGCTGCAGACCAACGGCGGAGACACGTTCCTGCACGGCGACGTGGGCGGTACCAACCCTTTGGGCGGCATCGGTCTGGTCAGCACCGACGCCAAGAAGGCGACCGTCACCGCGGACGGCAGCGTCAATGCCGATGGCGGCCTGGGCAACTCGGGATCGACCGGCATCTTCATCGGTGACAACGTGACCGTCGACTTCGCACACGGCGGATCGATCCGAAACTTCACGGCCAGTGGCATCGTCTTCGAGGGATCCTCGAGCGGGTCGACGATCAGCAACTTCACCGTCGCCGACAACGTCTACGACGGCATCCAGATCGCCACCCAGGGAACACAAACCAGCTACGACTACACCGGCACCACGATCAGCGACAACCTCATCTACGGCAACGCGGCGTTCGGCATCGAGACCGTGTCCCCGGTGTCCGGCCTGACCATCAGCCACAACACCATCGGGCTGCCCGGTACGAGCAATCCGTGGAACTACCGCAGCGACGGGCCCAACATCCACGGCATCGTGCTGTCGCCGGGGGAGTACTCCGACACGTCGATCTCCGAGAATCAGATCTCAGACAACCTGCGCAGCGGCATCTACGCGGCGGGGGGCGTCAAGGGCGTCGAAATCTCCGGAAACACGCTGAGCAACAACGGGGAGCACGGAATCGAGTTCGTCACCGGCGACTTCGCCGGGACCACAATCACCCTCAACACGATCGTCGACAACGCCTCCGACGGAATATCACTCGGTGCCGGCATCGGCCAGGGCGATCGGACGGGGGAGAACCCTCTGAACGGCTACAGCGGCGACGGACACTATGTTCTGCCCTACTACAACCAGCCCGACTTCTACTCGCCGTCCGCCACCCAGCCCGTCATCCCCACCATCCTCATGCAGATCGGCGACGTCGGCGGGCTCACCATCAACCTCGACACCGGGTCGCGCGGACTCTATGTCGACGCACTGCAACTGGGGCAGGACTTCGCGGGCGGAACGGTTCTCGGCCCCGGACACATCTATCTGAACAGTTCCAACCGGCTCTACTACGGCACCTGGGTGGAAGTCCCGGTCACCTTCACGCAATCGGTGTACGAAACCGCCGCGGGCGTGCAAGACCCGAACTCACACGCGGTGGCCACCGTCCCCGTGCTCGCGGTAGACGCGATCGGCGCATCCACCACGCCGATGCCCGGTGCCACCCAGGCGAACACCACGTTCACCACCACGATCAACAGCGGCACCATCACGATCACCGACGGTACCCACACGACGACGTCGCCGATCACGCCAGCGCTCGACAGTCAGGGTCAGCCGCTGGCGACCGGGACCGTCACCATCCCGGGCGGCTACTGGGCCAGCTATCTCGATCCGAACAATTTCTACGACGACAGCGGAGTGTCGAAGAGCAAACTCGCTCCGGTGGGCAACTTCGGCGTCGGTTTCGACCGCACCGGCGTCGGGACCGCACCCGTCGGGGCCGGACTCAACCAGGCGTACAACGCATTCCTCAACCTCTCCGAGATGCAGGACGGCACAATGCGTCCCGGCTACGTGATGACCGCGACCAACGTGATCCTGGGCCTGGACAGCAGCGTCTCCGGGTACGCCTACACCCATCTCACGCCGACCGGTCTGCCCCAGGGTGATCAGACCGCGCCGGACTGGCAACCCGCCACCGGCACAGTGACGATCGACGGCACGACCTACAACACCGGTCCGATCGTCCTGGACATGGGCTTCAACGAAGGAATTCTCACCCTGCCCGGCTTCGCCCCGCCGGCGACCTTCGCCGACGACATCACCGTCAACCTCCTCAACTCGGGCGGCAGCGTTCGCTACACGATCACCCAGCAGGACGGGCAGTACACCCGCCACAACGTCATGAACCCGAACACCGTCAACCTGTTCAACCCGTTGGCCGGCGCCTACTCGCAGAACGTGGTGCCGCTCAGTCAGCAGTTCTTCAACACCGGGCGGCAGGCCTTCGCCGGATTCAACTACCTCTATGACGCGGCCGGCGGCTTCCTCGGCCTTTCCGTTCCTGACAACGCCGACGCCCAGAAAGCCTTCACCGTCGCCGACGGACACCTCGACACGCAGTACTACCCGAATCCGAACGCGCCTGTCGGGGTCAGCAACCTCACCATCTCCGGAAACACGATCGCGGACAACGGCGGTGCCGGGATCTCGGTGAACGGCGGCGGGTCGACCGGGAACGCGATTCTGGCCAATTCCATCCATTCCAACACCGGCGCGGGCATCGAGCTGTCCAGTGGCGGCAACGGTGAACAACCCGCGCCTACCGGTGTCACGGCGCAGCTCGGCTCGGCCACCGTCAGTGTTGCCGCCACGATCCCGACTGTGCCCGGCTACAGCGGCACCTACACCGTTGAGGTGTTTCGGTCGCCGCCTGGCGACGCCGGTGACGTGGAGGGCAGGCAATTCCTCGGCACGCTGCCCCAGCAATCGGGAACCGTTACCGGGCAGGTCAATTCGCTGGGCGCGCAAGCCGGCGACTGGATTACGCTGACCGCGACGCCGGACAGTGCACCCAACACCAACAACACCTCTGAATTCTCCTCAGCCGTTCTGCTCACCGCACCCTGACGATCCGGAGGTCTCCGATGTCCGAACTCACAGCCGGCCTTCGGGTCGGTGCCGCAGCCTTCGTCCTGGGTTTGTCGGTGGCAGGGCCCGCAGGGCTGGCGGCCGCAGATACCGGCAATGCCAATCCCGGGACACCGCGCAGCTCTGCAGCGGATTCGGCGACGGCGCATAAGCCGACGGCGGGGGCCGCACGGTCGCGAGCGGCGCAGCGGCCGCGGGTGACAGGTGCTCGGAAGCCAATGGCGCCGGGGTCGGCAGGAGCGGCACCTTCTCGTGTCGTGCAGCCGGTTTCGGGGGTGGGGTCGTCTGGTCGTGTGGGGGTGGTGCCGGTTTCGGGGGCGGTGTCGTCTGCTGTGGTGGGTAATGGTGGGTGTGCGGGGTGTTGGGGGGTTGGTGCGCCGTCGTTGACTGCTGCGGTGGGCACGGTGGTCAATCATGTGTTCAATTCGGCGTTTGATGTGGTGGGGGGTTTGCCGGGGGGTCCGCTGGCGGATGTGGTGGGTGGGGCGTTGGTGTTGGTTCGGCGGTCGTTGTTTTTTGTGCCGGAGGGAGTCAGTGTCGCGCAGACGAATTCGTCGTTGATGGTGTCGGTGAATGCGGGCAGTGTGGCCTATATCCGGCAGGTGGGGTCGTCGGTGCAGATTTCGGGGGATCCGGGGTTTTTCCGGGCGTACACGGTCAGTGATGCCGCGCCGGTGTCGGTGTCGGTGGGTGGTGCGGGTAATGCTGGGTGTGCTGGTGTGGTGGTGACGTCGGGGACGGTTAATGGGGCGTTGTCGACCAGTGGGATTGATGCGTTGCGGTTTGGTGATGGGGCGGCGTTTTCGGGTCGGGTGGATGCGGTGCTCGGTGGTGGGGTGTTGCATGTGCGGGATGCGGTGCGGGGTTTGGGTGGGGTGCGTCTGGATGCGGCGGTGGTGCTCGACAGTGATGTTGAGGTTGATGCCGGGGATGCTGATGCCCGGTTCGTAGGGACCGTTGATGCGGCGCGGGCTGGTAGGCAGTCGTTGATGGTGACGGCGTTGACGACTACGACGTTTGATGCGGCGGTGGGTGGGCGTGCGGCGTTGGGTGCTTTGTTGACTCAGGGTGTCGCCCCGTTGAGCATCACCCAGTCCACCGACACCAAAACCATTCCCCTGCACTACCTTCCGACCTACAACGCCAACGGTCAGCCGCAGGTGAAGTACGGCATCGACGTCGCGATCGGGAACAACCCGTCCCAGATGTACGAATTCGACACCGGGGGAACCGCTTTCTTCGCCGGCTACAACCCCTCGTTCTGGCAGAACGTCCCCCTCAGCACGACCGGCATGTCCATTGATTACAGTTCCGGCAACTTCTACAACTCCGTCATCTCCACCACACCCATCACGCTCGGTGCCGGGTCTCAGACCGTGTCCACCCAACCCATCCAGATCGGCGCGATTCTCACCGGGGGCAATTCCAGAACTGGTGCCGTCTTCGATTTCACCAATCCGCTGGTTCCGCCGGTCGAGAACAACTTCTTCGGCGACTTCGGTGCCTCGTTCGCAGTCCTGCCGGGGACCGGCCTGTCCGTCCCGATGACCAGCCCGCTGTTCCAGTTGCCCGGCAACCTGTCCAGCGGCTTCCTCGTCCAGCTCGGCCCGATCGGCACCGACCCGCAACTGAGCATGGGTGTCACCGATGCCTTGCGCGGTCAGTTCACCTATGCGATTCCGGTTGCCCAACTCATCGGTAGCGGCGATTATCCGGTGTCGGGCTACCCGATCCTGCAGCAATTCGGCTTCTTCCCACAGTATTTCGCACAAGACGGGAATGGAGTCAAGCAGCCGATCGGCACGGAACAGTTCCCGCAGTGCGCCAGCCAGTGTCTGCCCACCCTGATCGACAGCGGCGCGCCGACGACCGGTATCCGGCTCAAAGACATCTCCGGCGGGGACCCCTACAACGTCAACGGTCAACTGAAACCCGGCGTGAGCTTCATCGCCGAATTTCCCACCACCCAGGGCCGGGCGCCACTTGAGTGGAAATTCACCGCCGGTGATACCGGATCGGTGGATCTGGTTCAGTACCAGAACGGTTCGGTGGCGACGGACACCCAGAACGTCAACACCGGTCTGACCCTGTACAACTACTACGACGTCATGTTCGATCTCCAAGACCAGGTGATCTGGCTGCGCCCCAACGGTGGTGAGTCCACCGTGAGCCTCAACTCCGTGACCACCACCGGTGACCAGACCTACCGGCAGAACGCACAACTCGACGGCAGCTACTCCACCGGAGGCGGGGCGTTCTCCGTCGCCGGCGTGACGACGCTCGCCGGTGCCACCGTGATCGACGCCGGCAGCGGTGACGTCACATTCTCCGGCACCGTCGACGGCACCTCGAACGGTCAGCAGTCCCTTGTGGTGAACTCCAGCGGCGCAACCACATTCGTCCGCCAGGTCGGTGCCAACACCGCGCTGAAATCCCTCACCACCGATGTCGGCGGCTCGACCTCGACCGCGGCGGTCACCACCACCGAAGGCCAGGCCTACAACGACGGCAGCGTCAGCCTCAGTGGGCCATACCGAACCGCGACCGGCAACTTCCTGGTGGGGGGCAATGCCGAACTGGCCGGCCCGGCGTCGATCCAGACGGGGGTCCCGGCACGATCACGTTCACCGGCACTGTTGACGCGCAGCCCGGGCGCGGCCTCACCCTGAAGTTGACCACCCCCGGCGGCGACGTTCACCTGGGTGACGCGGTCGGCGCGCATAATGCGTTGGGCGGCCTCGTTCTTGCCAGCACGACCGTCGCCGGTGCGACGACGGTCACCGCGGACGGTGCGATCAACCTGGACGGCAGTCTTGGCTTCGCCAACCAGAACGGTCTGTCGATAGGGCCCTTGGTGACGGTGGACTTCCGCCACGGCGGCCTTATTCAAAACTTCACGAAGACCGGCATTGTCCTTGAACAGAGCGAAGATTCGACGCTCAAGAATTTCATCGTCAGCAACAACGGAACCGGCGGCATCCTGGCGGAGGGCGTCACGGGCTTGACGGTTACCGATAGTGCGGTGATGGGCAACGGTGCGCCAAACGGCGGCGACGGGATCGATATCGCCGGTGGCGTCGACGTGAACATCGCCGACAACAGCATCATCGGCAACAATGGTGACGGGATCGCCGTGTACAACTATGCGAACCCGGTGATCCTGAATTCCCAGCACATCACGCTGACAGGCAACGACGTCAAGAACAACACCGGCGACGGGATCGACCTGAAGGACGCCGATGACGTCGAGATCAGCGGCAATACCATCAACGGTAATACCGCCAACGGCGTGCTGTCGCTGACCACCGACGATGCCAACATCGAGACCAACACGATCAGCGGGAACGGCGAGCACGGTGTGACCGTCGATCAAGGCACCGGCAACACGATCCTGTCGAACGCGATCTCCTTGAACGCCGTCGACGGGATCAGCCTTCAGAACGGCGGCAACGACAACCAGGCCGCGCCGACTGTCGCCACCGCAGTCATTGCGAACGGGCGACTGATCGTCACCGGCAGTCTGACCGACCGCTCGGGTGATTACCGCCTGCAGGTGTTCTATTCGCCCCCACCGGCCAACACCGAAGCGCCTCCGGTCCAAGGGCTTCAACTCCTCAGCGACAGCATCGAGAAGACCGATTCCTTCACCGTCGACGTTCCGGGCGGCTCACTGTGGCAGGGCTCCTTCGTGACCGTCACCGCCACCGTCGGCGACAACACCTCCGAGTTCTCGGTGCCTGTGGTGATCACAGTCGCGACGTAACGGCCCGAGCCGGGTCAGCAGCCCTGTCGGTCGGGGCCGTCGAGAGCGGTGGCAGCGCCGTCGATCGCCTGGGTCACCGCGTCGAGCACGTGCGGGTCCCAGGTCAGCGCGGTATCGCGGGGCAGTTGGGCGATCATCGACACGTAGTCGCTGTGGGTGTCGTCGACGATGCGGCAACGCCGATGCGGCAACACGGCGTCATCGACGTCGCGGCCCAGCGCGCTGCGCAACTCCACCACCCCATCATTCGGCCATACCGCCGGGGCGCCGCCGGCGCGGTCGAATCGATTGCCCCCGATCAGCGTGACGGGCACCTCGTCCAGGACGCCTGCCTGAACGGTGTTCCAGCCCTTCGGCCCCGTCAGGTACGACTGCCCGAGTTCGCGCGCCGATCCGGAAACATGAACGGCCGCAATATCTCTGGCATAGCCTTTCATCTGACTCTCGCAGAACTGGTCGCCCAGGCAGTCATTGATCTTGACCGTGCCCTCGACGAAGTTCGCCAGATAGGATCCCTGCCAGGGTGTTCCGATCGTCGTCAACGATCGCACCCTTACCGCTGACTGCTCGGCCATCAGGGTGCGGATAGCCGCCCGGGCGAACAGGCCACCCATCGAGTGGCCCACCAGATCCACCTCGTCGATGTGCTTCTCGGTGTGCAGCCAGTCGATGAACCGGGCCAGGTGCTCGCCGGCGAGGTCGATGCTGCCGGTGCTGTCGAGGGTCATCGACGCGGGCAGCGGCGCGGGGCAGGAGGCGAACGCGCCGTAACCGGTGGTGTCGTGCACCTGGCCGGAGCCAGCCATCGCCGGTGCGGTGAACACCGAATATCCCTTCCCCATAAGGTGTTCGCGCAACGACGTGTGGTCGGTGCCGGCCGGAAGACCGATCGCGCACGCGGCATCCGGTGCGGTGTAGGGGGCGGTGCTGGACAGTCCGGAGACCAGGACCACCGCCCGGGCCGGCGGGCGGGCATCGCTGCCGCTGTGTGAGCAACCCGCCAGCAGCATCGCCACCGTCAGCGCCAGGATGCGGCGCACTAGGCCGGGCAGCCTTCCCGGTTGGGCCCGTCGAGCGCTTTCGGTGCGTCGTCGATGGCCTTGTGCACTACCTCGAGCACCTGCGGATCCCACGTCAGCGCAGTCTTCTGTTCCAGCCCGGCGAGATTGGAGACGAAAATGCTGTGGGTATCGTCGAATGTCGAACACCGCCGGTGCGGCAGGACCGGGTCGCTGATGTCTTTGGCCAGCGCACTCTGCAGCGCCACGATGCCGTCATTCGGCCACACCGCCGGATTGACCGGGCCGTCCTTTGTGAACTTCTTGCCGCCGATCAGCACCACCGGGATCTTGTCGAGCACCCCGGACTGGTATTCGTTCCAGCCGTTCTTGCCCATCAGGAACGCCTGGTTGACCTCACGGCCCGAACCGGCCATGAGCCGCTTCACCTCGTCGGACATGCCTTTCATCGAGGTCTCGCAGAAGGTGTCGCCCTTGCAGTCGCTCAGCGGGACCAGCCCGTTGGCGAAATCCGACAGGTAGGAGCCCTGCCACGGCGTCCCGATGGTGGTCAGCGACCGCACCTTCAGCGGCGAGTTCGTCGACGCCAGCACCCGGATGGCGGCGCGCGAGTACAGCCCGCCCATCGAGTGGCCGACGAAGTCGACCTCGGTGACGCCCTTGTCGGTGTGCAGCCAGTTGAGGAACCGGGCCAGGTGTTCGCCCGCGGTGTCGATGCTGCCCGTCGAATCGACGGTCATGTTCTCCGGCAAGGTGATCGGGCAGACGCCGAACGGTCCGAACCCGGTCTGGTCGACCACCTGGCCGCGGCCCGCCATCGCGGGGGAGGTGTAGACGGTGTAGCCCTTGCCGAGCAGATACTCCCGCAGCGCGGTGTCGCTGTTGCCGGCGGCCAGCCCGGTCTTGCACGCCTGCTCCGGGCCGGTGAACGGCGTCGTGGCATCCCCGCCGGACACGATCACCACCGCCGTCGACGCCGGGCGCTTGTCGTCGCCGGCATTGCTGCCGCACCCGGCCAGCGCACAGATCATCATCACCGCGGCGACCAGCGCCAGTGTTCCTCGCACGAAGCAGGATGCTAATGCCACTCGGTCGTCGGGGCGGGGCCTCATGACAGGATTGACGCACCATGAACAGCTCATCTCGTCGTGTCGTTTTCTCCGGCGTCCAGCCGACGTCAGATTCGCTGCACCTGGGCAATGCCCTCGGCGCAATCAGGCAGTGGGTCGGGCTGCAGGACGACTACGACGCGTTCTTCTGTGTGGTCGACCTGCATGCGATCACCGTGCCGCAGGACCCCGCCACGCTTCGCCACCGCACCCTGGTCACCGCCGCCCAGTACCTGGCGCTGGGTATCGACCCGGACCGCGCGACGATCTTCGTGCAGAGCCACGTGCCCGCGCACACCGAGTTGGCCTGGGCGCTGGGGTGCTTCACCGGGTTCGGTCAGGCCTCGCGGATGACGCAGTTCAAGGACAAATCCTTGAAGGAGGGGGCCGACGGCACGACGGTCGGGTTGTTCACCTACCCGGTGCTGATGGCCGCCGACATCCTGCTCTACGACAGCGACCTGGTGCCGGTCGGGGAGGATCAGCGCCAGCACCTGGAGCTGACCCGCGACGTCGCCCAGCGGTTCAATGCCCGCTTCCCCGGCACCTTCGTCGTCCCGGAGCCGATGATCGCCCGAGCCACCGCCAAGATCTATGACCTGCAGGAGCCGACCGCCAAGATGAGCAAGTCGGCGGCCACCGAGGCCGGCCTGATCAGCCTGCTCGACGACCCGAAGGTGACGGCGAAGAAGATCCGCTCGGCCGTCACCGACAGCGAGCGGGAGATCCGCTACGACGTCGACGCCAAGCCCGGGGTGTCCAACCTGCTGTCGATCCAGTCGGCGGTCACCGGCACCGACATCGACACGTTGGTGGCCGGTTACTCCGGCCGCGGCTACGGCGACCTGAAGAAGGACACCGCCGACGCCGTCGTCGACTACGTCACCCCGCTGCAGCAGCGCGTCGACGAACTGCTGGCCGATCCGGCCGAACTGCAGGCCATCCTGGCCAAGGGGGCCGACCGCGCCCGCGAGGTGTCTGCGAAGACCATCGGACGGGTATATGACCGGTTAGGGTTTCTGCCGACGAGTTCGTAGACACTACGAGGGGCTGGGCATGTCAGAACCGGCCGAACCGGGTCGCCTCGACCGGCTGCGGGCCCGCTATCACTGGATCGACCACACGATCCGGGCGGGAATGCGCTACCAGAACGTCAAGGGCGACTTCTACGCCGCCGGCATCACCTACTTCACGATCTTCGCGATGTTCCCGTTGCTGATGATCGGCTTCGCGGCCGGCGGCTTCGTACTCGCCAGCCGGCCGCACCTGCTCACCGATATCGAGAACCGGATCAGGACAACGGTTTCCGGGGACTTCGGCCAGCAGCTGATCGGGCTGATCGATTCGGCGATCGACTCCCGCACGTCGGTGGGTGTGATCGGTCTGGCCACCGCGGCATGGGCGGGGCTGGGCTGGATCTCGAACCTGCGTGAGGCGCTGAGCCAGATGTGGGATCAGCGCGTCGACGAACAGAACTTCCTGCGTACCAAGCTGTCCGATCTGACGGTGCTGCTGTCGGTGTTCGTTGCGATCATCGTGACCGTCGCGCTGACGGCGCTGGCGGATCCCTCGCTGATGAAGACGGTGCTGGAGTGGATGGGTGTGCCCCACCTGACCGGGCTGGGCGGAGTGCTGCGGGTCGCCTCGCTGGTGATGTCCTGGGCGGTGTCGTGGCTGTTGTTCAGCTGGATGATCGCGCGGTTGCCGCGAGAGTCGGTGAGCTTTCGCAGCAGTGTGCGCGCCGGGCTGATGGCCGCGGTGGCGTTCGAGATCTTCAAGCTGGTCGGGTCGATCTATCTGCGGTCGGTGGTGCACGGTCCGGCCGGTGCCACGTTCGGGCCGGTGCTGGGTCTGATGGTGTTCGCCTACATCACCGCCCGGTTGGTGCTGTTCGCCACGGCGTGGGCTGCGACGTCGAAGGACAACCTGCGCCCCGACCCGGTTCCGGCGCCCGGACCGGCCGTCATCTCGCCGCGGGTGGGTCCGGACGAAGGTCTGAGCACCCGGCAGACGGTCGCCGCGTTGGCGGTGGGTGCGGTTGGTGCACTGGGTGTTTCGCGGTTGTTCGGTAAAGGCCGGCAGTCGTCGCGAGACTGAACCCACGCGTTCGTACCTCACCGAGATCGACGTGAGCGCGCGAAAGTGCGAGTAAGCACCTCGCTAGCGTCAATCTCGGTGAGTTGGAGGCTCTACCGGCCGCGTACCGGCCTGCGGTTGATCGCACGCGCCATCATGATCAGCGAGAACACCACCAGCGTGCCGACCACTCCGACGCCCACCCGCACCGGCACCGCATCGGCCTCGGGGAGCAGCTGGGTGCCACTGGCTTTGATCGCGGCGGCTTCATCCGGCTTGGGCGGCAGCAGCGACGGATCCGGGTCGATCAGGTTCCCGATCCGGGTCCCGGGCGGGGTGGCGAAGCCGTAGTCGAGCAGGTGCGCGGCCTGTTGCCACGGCGGGATCGGTTGGCGGGTACCGCGCATCAGCACCGCCACCAGCCGGCGGCCGTCGCGGTTGGCGGCGCCGACGAACGTCTGCCCGGCGTCGTCGGTGTAGCCCGTCTTGCCGCCGAGTGCGCCCGGATAGTTGTAGAGCAGCTGGTTGTCGTTCTCCAGCTGGTAGCCGGGGTGGTCGCCGTCCTCACCCGGCTTGGCCGGATGCCCGGGGAAGTCGTACTTCTGGGTCGAGACGATCTTCGCGAACGTCGGGTTCTCCCAGGCGTAGCGATAGAACAGGCCGATGTCGTAGGCCGACGTGCTCATGCCCGGGCCGTCCAGCCCGGATGGCGTGGCCGCGCGGGTGTCCTGTCCGCCGAGCTTGCGGGCCAGCGTGTTGATTTTCTGCAGCGCGGTGTCCCAGCCACCGACCTGCATGGCCAGCGCGTGCGCGGCGTCGTTGCCCGAGTGCATCAGCAGGCCGTGCAGCAGATCGTTGACGGTGTACTTGCCGCCCTCGTCCACGCCCACCCGGGTGCCCTCGGCGTTGGCGTCGTCCTGGGTGCCCGCGACGATTTTGTTCAGCGGCAGTTCGTTCATGGACTGCATCGCGATCAGCACCTTGATGATGCTGGCGGGGCGGTGCCGGGCATGCGGATCACGCGCGGCGATGATGTCGCCGGTGTCGAGGTCGGCCACCACCCAGGATTCGGCCGAGATGTCGTCGGGGACCGGCGGTGTGCCCGCCGCGACGATCACACCGCAGCCCGCCAGTGCGTCACCGCCCACCGGCTTGGCCGGAACCGGCAACGGCTGCGGCGGGTCGCCCGCCTGCGGTACCTCCGAGGAGTCGACGGCCGGCGGGGTGGTCACCCGGTAGGGGCAGGTGTTGGGGTCCGGGTCGGCCCACGCGGTCGCCGAGGTGCCGACGACGCACAGCGCCGCGGCCACCGCGGCAGCACCCCGCGTGAAGATTCTCGAGCTCGCCATCGAGTCGCAGAGTAGGGGATCCGAGCCCGGAAACCGGGGAGCCGCGCTGTGACAGGAGTGGTTGGTGTTACAAATCGAGACACGCGACGGCCGAGGACCCGATGCAGCCCAGCCACAGCCTGCCGTCATGCTCCACGAGCCCGGTGGCCAGCGCGAACCGCGGATCGGCGGTCCGCAACTGCGACGTCACCGTGCCGTCGAGATCGATCGATATCGCCCACACCACCGGCTTGGGGCTGGGCAGCCAACCGTAGGGCAGTCGCCACATCAGCCGGCGCACCCCCGGAGCGCGCGGAGCCAGCCATTCGCCGACCGCGTTGCGCTCGCTGACTAACGCCACCCAGATACGTCCGTCGGGGGCCGTCGAGATGTTGTCCGGATAGCCGGGCAGGTGCTCGATCAGCGGCACCGGCTCGCCGATACCCGAACCCGTCAGCGGGTACTTCGACACCCGGCAGGCCGTTGTCTCGGCGACCACCAGGGCCGTCTCGTCGGCGGTCAGCGTCACCCCGTTGGCGAAGCGCAGTCCACTGGCCAGCGTCGTCACGGTGCCGTCGACGTCCCGGCGGAACAATGACCCGCTGGGCCGCGCCTCGAGCACGGCTCCCTTGTAGTACTCGTAGTGGAACCGCGACGTCGACTCGGTGAAAAAGATTGTGCCGTCTGATGATTCGACGACATTGCTGCAGAACGTCAACGGCCGGCCGGCCACCTCGCTCACCAGGGTCTCGAATGAGCCGGTGGCCGGATCGAGGCGCAGCAGCCCGCGGTGGCTGTCGCAGATCAGCAGCCGGCCGTCTCGCGCCACCGCCAATCCGAGTGGTCGGCCGCCGGTGTTGGCCACCACCTCGGGGGTGTGGCCACCCCGGATCCGCACGATCGCGCCGTTGTCGGTTCCCGTCCAGAGCGTGCCGTCGGCGTCGACCACGACGTCCTCGGGAGCATGACCTGGAACGCCGATCACCCGCAGCGAACCGGACAGATCCGGCGGTGGCAGTCGCCGAAGGTGAGGCGGCTGCCACCGCACGGGATCGATCGGGGGTTTGGCGGCCCCGGTCACAGCAGGCGGCTGGCCTCGCTGAGCACCCGGTGCAAGATCTCGTAGATCTCGTCGAATTCCTTCGGCCCGCTGATCAGCGGCGGCGCCAGCTGCACGACTGGGTCGCCACGGTCGTCGGCGCGGCAGTACAGGCCGGCTTCGAACAGCGCCGAGGACAGGAAGCCGCGCAGCAGCCGCTCGCTCTCGTCGTCGTTGAAGGTCTCCTTGGTGGCCTTGTCCTTGACCAGCTCGATGCCGTAAAAGAAGCCCTCGCCGCGCACGTCGCCGACGATCGGCAGCTCGAGGAGCTTCTCCAGGGTGGCCCGGAAGATCGGGGCGTTGGTCTTGACGTGGTCGTTGATGCCCTCGCGCTCGAAGATGTCGAGGTTGGCCAGCGCGACCGCCGAGGACACCGGATGCCCACCGAAGGTGTAGCCGTGCCCGAACGTGGTCTTGCCGTCGTTGAACGGCTCGAAGAGCCGGTCGCTGGCGATCATCGCGCCGATCGGGGAGTAGCCCGACGTCATGCCCTTGGCGCAGGTGATGATGTCGGGCTGGTAGCCGATGTCCTCGCAGGCGAACATCGAACCGATGCGGCCGAAGGCGCAGATCACCTCGTCGGAGACCAGCAGGACGTCGTATTCGTCGCAGATCTCGCGAACCCGCTCGAAGTATCCGGGCGGCGGCGGGAAGCAGCCTCCGGCGTTCTGCACCGGCTCCAGGAAAACCGCGCACACGGTGTCGGGGCCCTCGAACTCGATGGCCTCGGCGATGCGGTCGGCGCAGTACCGGCCCCAGGCCTTGGGATCGGTGTCATACGGCGCAGGTGCGCGGTAGAAGTTGGTGTTGGGCACCCGGAAACCACCCGGCGTCAGCGGCTCGAACGGCTTCTTGAAGTCGGGCAGGCCGGTGATGGCCAGCGCGCCCTGCGGGGTGCCGTGGTAGGCGATCGCCCGCGAGATGACCTTGTACTTGCCGGGCTTGCCGGTGAGCTTGAAGAACTGCTTGGCCAGCTTCCACGCGCTCTCCACGGCCTCGCCGCCGCCGGTGGTGAAGAAGACCCGGTTCAGGTCACCCGGAGCGTAGTTGGCCAGCCGGTCGGCCAATTCGATGGCCGGCGGGGTGGCATAGGACCACAGCGGGAAGAACTCCAGGGTCTCGGCCTGCTTGGCCGCCGCTTCGGCGAGCTCCTTGCGGCCGTGGCCGGCCTGCACCACGAACAAACCGGACAGGCCGTCGAAGTACTTCTTGCCGTGGCTGTCGTAGATGTACACGCCTTCGCCGCGGCTGATGATCGGCGGCGTCAGCCCCGCACCATGCCGGGCAAAGTGGCCCCACAGGTGGCGGTCGGCCTTGGCCGACAGCTCCGCTGTGAGATCGAGCGTGGTGGTACTCATCGTGTTCCCCAATTGTATTGTTGTTTAACGAGTTTGAGATAGACCAAGGTTTCTGTCGAGGTCACCCCGGGTACTGCGCGGATCTCGGTGTTGAGCAGCTCCAGCAGCTCGGCGTCGTCCTCGCACACCACCTCCGCGATCGCGTCGAAGGTGCCCGCGGTGAGCACCACGTAGTCGACGGCGTCGATCTGTGCGAGCTTCTCGGCGACCTTGGTGGTGTCACCGGTGCAGCGGATGCCGATCATCGCCTGCCTGCTGAATCCCAGCTGGAGAGGATCGGTCACCGCGACGATCTGCATCACCCCGGAGTCGACCAGGCGCTGCACCCGCTGGCGCACCGCCGCCTCCGACAGCCCGACGGCCTTGCCGATCGCGGCGTAGGAACGCCGGCCGTCCTGCTGCAGTTTCTCGATAATGGCCTTGGACATCTCGTCCAACTGGACGGGCCCGTTTCCACCCGCCCCAATGGCGCGGACGGGAAACCGAGTGGCCGGTACACCCGAGTCACGCATGCCCATGATTGTGCACGGAATCAGTTGTTTAAGGCAACAAGATCGATGAAATTGGTGGCGATAACCCACCCATACTGCGGGAATGCGTAGCAGTCGCTGAGCGGGTCGGTTACCGTGGACCGGTGACCGCACTCACCTCTGACAAGACCCGAATTGTGCCCGGTAGCTGGATCGATGGCGCCCCACTGGTGACCGGCGGCAGCCTCCACCAGGTCATCAACCCCGCCGACGGCAGCGTCGTCGCGGAGCTGGCGCTCGCCCAGCCCGCCGACGTCGACACCGCGGTGGCCGCCGCCCGCGCCGCTCTCGGCGGCTGGTCGCGGGCCACTCCCGTCGAGCGTGCCACGGTATTGGCCAAGCTGGCAGAACTCGTCGACGCCCACGCCGAGGAGATCGCCGCCGAAGAGGTCAGCCAGACCGGCAAACCGGTGCGGCTGGCCACCGAGTTCGACGTGCCCGGCAGCATCGACAACATCGCGTTCTTCGCCGGCGCCGCTCGCCACCTCGAAGGCAAGGCCACCGGGGAGTACAGCGGCGACCACACGTCGTCCATCCGGCGCGAAGCGGTCGGGGTGGTCGCGACGATCACACCGTGGAACTACCCGCTGCAGATGGCGGTGTGGAAGGTGCTGCCCGCCTTGGCCGCCGGCTGTTCGGTGGTCATCAAGCCCGCCGAGCTGACCCCGCTGACCACCCTCACGCTGGCCCGGCTGGCCACCGAGGCCGGCCTACCCGACGGCGTGCTCAACGTCATCACCGGCGCCGGCGCGGACGTCGGCTCGGCCCTGGCCGGCCACCGCGACGTCGACGTCGTGACGTTCACCGGCTCGACCGCCGTGGGGCGGCGGGTGATGACGGCCGCGGCGGCGTACGGCCACCGCACTCAACTGGAACTCGGCGGCAAGGCGCCGTTCGTGGTGTTCGACGACGCCGATCTGGACGCCGCGATCAACGGCGCGGTGGCCGGATCGTTGATCAACTCCGGGCAGGACTGCACGGCGGCGACCCGTGCGATCGTCGCCCGCAACCTCTACGACGACTTCGTGGCCGGGGTGGCCGAACTCATGGGCAAGATGGTCGTCGGCGACCCGCAGGATCCCGACACCGACCTGGGTCCGCTGATCTCGGCCACCCACCGCGACAAGGTCGCGGCGATGGTGGCCCGGGCCCCGGGCGAGGGCGGCCGCGTCGTTACCGGTGGTGCCGCACCGGACCGGCCGGGGTCGTTCTACCTGCCGACGCTGATCGCCGACGTCACCGAGACCTCCGAGGTCTACCGCGACGAGATCTTCGGCCCGGTGCTGACCGTGCGCACCCACGACGGCGACGACGACGCGCTGCGCCAGGCCAACGACACCGACTACGGACTGGCCGCCTCGGCGTGGACCCGCGACGTCTATCGCGCCCAGCGGGCCTCGCGCGAGATCAACGCCGGTTGCGTGTGGATCAATGACCACATCCCGATTATCAGCGAGATGCCGCACGGCGGGGTCGGGGCGTCCGGCTTCGGCAAGGACATGAGCGACTACTCCTTCGAGGAGTACCTGACAATCAAGCATGTGATGAGTGACATCACCGGTGTTGCCGAAAAGGATTGGCACCGAACGATTTTCAAGAAGCGGTAAGCGGCCGGTTCAGACGCTTTGGCGGTGGTGACACAATCTGGCGGTGAAGTACGGGCCTGACTGGGTGCCTCCCGAGGTGGACTGGACGTCGACCAGGGGTCGCATCCTGCTGGCGGCGGCCAGCCTTTTCGCTCAGCGCGGGTTCTTCGGTACGTCGACCCGCGATATCGCCGACGCCGTGCAGATCCGGCAGCCATCGCTGTTCCACCACTTTGAGGCCAAGCACGCCATCTATCAGTCCTTGGTGGAACTCGACCTCGGACCGTCGGTGGCACGGATTCGCCAGTACCTGGCCGAGGACATCAGCTGGGCGGCGAAGCTGCACTTGGCCATCGCCTGCGACGTGCGCCAGGCGCTGGATCAGCCGTTCGATTCGCGCGGGCTCTACCAGGACGCCGTGCTGAGTCTGGCCGAGCTCGCCGACGAGCGCGCCGGTATCGCGGTGTTCCACGAGTTGGTGGAGCGGGTCGTCACGGCGGGCTGTGAGGCGGGGGAGTTTGTGGCCTTTGATCCCGGCTTCGTCCAGCGCGCGATGAACGGCGTGCTGTTCGAGACGTTGCGCGAACAAGGTGGACCCGGCGGGCAGGTGCGCGGGCGCCGCCCCTTGAAGCCGCCGACTTCGTGCTGCGGGCCTTGCTGGTCGACCACGGCGATCTTCCTGAATTGCAGGCCGCCACCACGGCGCGGCTGACCGCTATTCCGCGCGGGCGGGGCTAGCGAGACCGGCAGTTCGCTATCTGTTGCCTATCAATCGATAGTCCCCTATCGTTCGATAGACCCGCTGCTGGCGGGCTATCGACAACGACTGGTCGAACTGTTAGGTCCCACCAGATTTCGAAAGGCCCCGATGCCTGCACCCCTCTCGACCCGCACTCGCGCCGCTATCGCGCTCGGCGCGGCCCTTGCCGCGGCGCTGACCGGTTGTTCGTCGGATTCCACGGACACCGCCTCTCCGACCGGCCCGGCCAAAGTCGCACCCCCGGCGATCCTGCAAGCCGGCACCCTCAAGGTGTGCGCCGCCAATGACGGCACCCCGCCGAGCGTCTACCACGACGAGACCGGCGCGCTGGTCGGCAGCGAAGTCGACCTCGCCAAGGCGCTGGCCGGACAGCTGGGCCTCAAGCCGGACTTCGTGGAATCGGCGTTCACCGCACTGATCCCGACGTTGCAGGCCAAGCAGTGCGACGTCATCATGGCCCAGCTCTACATCAAGCCGGAGCGGGAGAAGGTCGTCGACTTCGTGCCATATGTGTACTCCGGCACCGGGATCGCGGTGTCCAAGGAGCATCCCGCGGCCATCACCGGCCTGGATGACAGCCTGTGCGGCAAGAAGGTCATCGTCGCGATCGCCACCACCGCCGAGGAGCAGGTGGTCGACCAGTCCGGCAAGTGCACGGCGGCGGGCAAACCGGAGATCGACATCACCCGCAACAGCCACGCCGACGTTGCGCTGCAACAAGTTCAGACCGGTCAGGTCGACGCGTACCTCGACACCGCCGAGACGCTGGGGTACTACTCGACCAAGACCGGTGCGCAGATCCAGCTCGCCGGAAAACCGTTCGGAACCATCAAGATCGGTGCCGCCACGCTGAAAGGCGATGCCGCGCTGCACGATGCGATCGCCACGGCGCTCGGCGAACTCGAGGCCAACGGCACGTACGCCAAGATCCTGGCCGACTGGGGTCAGACCGATCTCGACATCCAGAAGTGACGGGGGACCGGCGGCGTGCACTTCGACTGGCAATTCTTCTGGAAGTCGCTGTTCACTCCCAGTGAGCGTTTCCTCAATGGCCTGGTTCTCACCATCGTCATCTCCGTGGTCGCGATGGTGCTGGCCACTCTCGTCGGACTTGTCATCGCGCTGCTGCGCCGGTCCCGGTTCGCGGTGTTGCGTTGGTGCGCAAGCCTGTACATCTGGGCGGTCCGGGGAACTCCGCTCCTGGTGCAGTTGGTCATCATCTACACCGGTCTGGCGGCGGTCGGCCTCTACCAATTTCACGACGTGTCCCTGTTCGGGTTGTCGGTCAAGGCGGCGATCCAGGCGGCGATCGTCGGGCTGACGATCAACGAGAGCGCCTACATCGCCGAAATCATCCGCTCCGGCTTGGATTCGGTACCCAAAGGTCAATTCGAGGCCGCCGAGTCCCTGGGGATGAAGCCGGCGAAAGTGATGCGCTGGATCATCGTCCCGCAGTCGCTGCGCGTCATGGTTCCGCCGATGGGCAACTCGTTCAACGGCATGATGAAGACCACGTCGGTGCTGTCGGTGATAGGTGTCAGCGAAATGTTCCTGGTGACGCAGTCGATCAGCTCGGCGACCTTCCACACCTTCGAGATCTTCATCGTCGCCGCGCTGTATTACCTCGCGCTGACCACGATATGGACGGTCATCCAAGCCGAGATCGAGAACAGACTGGCCCGCCAGCTCGGCATCAACCAGCGCGTGCGCATCACCCAGCGGCTCCTCGGAGCCCGCCGCGGCCCCGCGCCCGCCGAAGCCCAGGTGTGAGGTCCACGGTGAACCAAGCGGCAGAACAACTTCCGATCGTCTCGGTGCAGAACGTCTCACGAACCCTCGGTGGCCGGAAGGTTCTCGACGACGTCTCGCTGGATGTCATGCGCGGTGAGGTCGTCGTCCTCATCGGTCCTTCCGGAGCGGGCAAGACCACCCTGCTGCGATCGCTCAATCACCTGGAGACCGTCGACAGCGGCCGGATCCTGATCGGCGGCATGCCGATCGGCCATCGCGACTCCGGCGGCACCAAGAAGGTGAGCATCGGCGAATTGGCGCGACGCCGGCGCGAGATCGGATTCGTCTTCCAGCACTTCAACCTGTTCCCGCACATGACTGCCGCCGAGAACGTATGGAACGGGCCGCTCCGCGTGCTCGGGGTGGCCAAGGACGAGGCGCGTCGCGACGCCATCGCGCTGTTGAGCCGAGTGGGCCTGGCCGACAAGGCCGATGCCCGGCCCAGCCAACTCTCCGGAGGACAGCAACAGCGGGTGGCGATCGCCCGCGCGCTGGCCATGCGGCCCAAGGTCATGCTGTTCGACGAACCCACCAGTGCCTTGGACGTCGAGATGGTCGGCGAGGTCCTGGCGGTGATGCGTGAGCTGGCCGACGACCACATGACCATGGTCGTCGTCACACACGAGATGCGGTTCGCCAGGGACGCCGCTGACCGTATCGTCGTCATGGACGGCGGCCGGGTCATCGAGGACGCGCCACCGGAGCGACTGTTCGCCGACCCGCAGCATGACCGCACCAAGGCGTTCCTTTCCACCATCCGCTGAAGGAGTGAATCTTTCGTGTCTGCCGCCCTCGGCGGGCAGCCAGTAGTCGCAGCACTGGCTACCCCGCACGCCCTGGCCACCGATGCCGGGATCGCGATCCTGCGCGGCGGTGGCACCGCCATCGACGCCGCGATCGCCGCCGCCGCCGTGCTGACCGTGGTGTACCCGCACAACGTCGCCCTCGGTGGCGATCTGTTCGCCCTGATCCGAACCCCGGACGGCACAGTGCGCTGCCTCAACGCCTCCGGGTGGGCCGGCGCCGCGGTCGATGCCGACGCCCTCCGCGCCGAGCACGGCGACTGGCTGCCGGCGCGTGGCGCGGCCGCGGTGACGGTGCCGGGCGGGATACGAGGGTGGGAAGCGATGCGCCGCTTGGGTTCCCGGACATCGTGGAGTTCGACGCTGTGTGCCGCCGAGACGGCGGCCCGCGACGGTGTACCGGTCGCCCCGTCGCTGGCCACCCACCTCGACGATCCCGAAAATCGCGATCTGATCGGCACCGTCGACTTCGACCGGGTGTTTCGCCCGCACGGCGCACCGGTGCGGGTCGGTGAGCTGTTCCGGCAGCCGGCACTGGCCGACACGTTGGCGACGCTTTGCTCGGAGGGGCCCGACGAGTTCTACAGCGGGGGCCTCGCCCAACGCGCCGTCGGTTACCTGAGGACCCACCAATCCTGTTTGAGCGAGGCCGATTTCGCCGACTTTCAGGTCGAGGTCGTCGAGCCGTTGAGGGCCGAGTTCGGTGACCTGACCGTGCTGACGAGCCCGCCCAACAGTCAGGGCTTCCTGCTGCTGCACGCGCTCGGTGCGGTACACGCCGGCGGGCTGCCCGATCCCGTCGGGGACGGCATGGGGGAGTTGCTGCGGGCCTTCCACCGCGGCAACGGGATTCGCGACTGCCAACTCGCCGACCCGCGGTACGCCATCGTCGACGTCGACGCGACGCTGGACCATTCCGGGCCGGTGAGTCACCCGCCGGGTGTGCCCCGCGGGGACACCGTGGGTATCGCCGTCGCCGACGGCGAGGGCTACGCCGTGTCCCTCATCCAGAGCGTGTATCACGCGTTCGGGTCCGGACTGATCGACCCGGTCACCGGTGTGCTGTTCCATAATCGAGGCTGTGGGTTCAGCCTGGACCCGGCCTCACCGAATGTGATCGCGCCACGAAAGCGCCCGGCGCACACGCTGATGCCGGCGATGACGGTGCGGCAGGGCAGGATCGGCCATGTGTTGTCGACCATGGGCGGGCAGGGTCAGCCGCAGATTCTCGGCCAGATCCTCCTGCGGGCACTCGCAGGCGCCACGGCGGTCGACGCGGTTTCCGCGCCCCGTGCGATCGTCGGCAACCAGTGTGGTGGCGGGCCGGACAGCGTGACCGTCGAGACCGACCTGGACCCGGCCGCGCAGGCGTCGATCCGTGCGGCGGGCTTCACCCCGACCGAGGTGCCGCCGCGGACCGAAGCTCTCGGACAGGCCAACGTGGTCTTCGTCGATTCCGGCGGATCGATGACGGCAGCGTCTGATCCCCGGGCGGACGGCGCCGCGGTGGTGGCGCACTACCCGCGCCCGCAGCCGTGAGCGCCCTCGTCCGCACGCATCTGCAGCTGTGGCTGATGCTTGCCCTGACCTTCGTCACCGGATTGCTGGACGCGGTGGGGTATCTCGCGCTGGACCGGGTGTTCACCGGCAACATGACCGGCAATGTGGTGATCCTCGGGATGGGCATGGCCGGCGAGGACGAACTACCCGTCGCCGGACCACTGGTGGCGCTGGGCGCCTACGTGGTCGGTGCGGCGGTGGTGGGCCGCCTGCTGCAACGCCACCCCGGCGGCTGGCGGCCGATCGTCACCGCCGTGTTCGCCACCAGCGCGGTGGTGCTCGCCGCCGCGGCCACGCTGCTGACGCTCGTCCGGGTCCACGGCGAGTCCGCGGTCGGCGTCGGCATCGCCGCCACCCTGGCGACACTGATGGGCGCCCAGGCCGCCACGGCACGGATGCTCGCGGTCACCGACATCACCACGGTCGTGGTCACCTCCACGCTCACCGCCTATGCCAGCGAGACGCTGTTCGGCGGCGGCATGCTGTGGCTGACGCATCGCCGGTTGTGGGCTGTCGTGGTGATCATCGGCGGCGCGTTCTGCGGTGCCTCGTTGTTGCGTCTCGACGCCGGCTACCCGGTCTACCTGGCGGCCGTGATCACCGCCGCAGTCGCGGTGGCCGGCCACCGGATGTGGCCCCGCGGGGAGCGGCCCTAAGCCTGCGGCCCCCGGGTGAACTCCTCGCCGGTCTCCGGGTTGATAGCCGTCTCGCCCGGTGGGAGGTTCGACAGGTCGGGGGAGATGACCGTCGGCATGTCTCCGGAGTCGGGCAGGCCGAAGTGCGCCTCGACGGCGGTCGCCGGGGTCAGCACCAGGTCGGCGCTGGAGCGCCGCGACAGGGTGCGGCCCCGGAAGAAGTCGGGCGACATCAGCCACCAGACCCCCATCAGGATCACGCCCAGCACCAGCGCGCCGATGCCCACGACCGCCACCGCGCCGAACCCGAAGATCGTGACGTTATTGCCGTCGGCGTCGGTCAGCCAGTCCGGCTTGGCGTACTGGATCAGCCCGTAGGCGAACACCACCAGCAGGATCAGGCCGCCGAGCAGAGGCACCACCCCGCGCATGACGAAGTCGCGCGCCGATGCGGTGAGGTCCTTGCGGTAGAACCACACGCAGGCGAAGCCGGTGAGGCCGTAGTAGAACGCGATCATCAGGCCGACCGAACCGATCAGCGCCGAGAGCAGGTTCGAGCTGATCAACGTGAACAACACGTAGAACCCGATGGACACCGCGCCCATGACGATGGTCGACGTGGTGGGGGTCAGGTAGGTGCGGTGGATCTTGGCGAACGACTGCGGCAGCGCCCGGTAGACACCCATCGACAGCGTGGTCCGGGCTGTCGGCAGGATCGTCGTCTGGGTGGACGCCGACGCCGAGGTCAGGATCGACGCGGACAGCAGCAGCAGGCCGATGTGTCCGAGCACGCTGTCGCCGAACAGGTCCGGGCCGATCGCGGCGAACGCGTCCGCGGCGTTGTCCGGGTTGCCCAGGCCGATGCCGTCGGTCCCGGTGCCCGCGAACGCGATGGCCGAGACGCTGACGAGCGCGTACGTCGCCAGCAGCAGGAAGGTCGAGATGACCGCGGCGCGTCCCGGCGTGGTGCCCGGGTCCTCGGACTCCTCGTTGCACGCCACCGCGGTATCCCAGCCCCAGTAGATGAAGATCGCGGTGAGGATGGCCGGGGCGATGACGGTCCCGAAGTCCAGGCCGGCGGGCCAGAACCAGGAGAGCGACGGGTGCAGTGAGTAGGTCTCTGCCTTGCCCGCGTACACCTTGATCAACGCCACGATGGAGAACACCACCAACACCACGAGCTCGATGCCGAGCAGGCCGTATTGGATGCGCGCCGACACCTCGATGCCGCGGTAACAGATGTAGGTCATCACGATGATCCAGATGACTCCGGCCACCGTCGACCACAGGGTGCTGTTCGCCAGATCGGCCGCCGAATGCCAGCCGAGGTCACCGACGAACGTGAACGAGTAGGCGCCGGCGATCTGGGCGAGGTTTGCCATCACGATGACGTCGGCGGCGATGATGCCCCAGCCGCCGAGCCAGCCGATCAGCGGTCCGAACGCCCGTGACGCCCAGGTGAACGTGGTTCCGCAGTCCGGTTCGGCCTTGTTCAATTCCTGGTAGGCGACCGCGATCATGTACATCGGGATGAACGCGATCAACACGATCGCCGGGGCTTTCACGCCGGCCAGCAGCGCTCCGCCGCTGGCGACGATCAGCCCGAGCGTCGCCGCCAGGGAATACGCCGGCGCCGTCGAGGCCATGCCGACGACGATGCTGGACACCAACCCCAGCGCACCGCCCTTGAGGCCTTTGCTCTCGACGGTGGACGAGGCCGGGCCACCGGGCTCGAGGGTGAGCTCACCTTTACTCATGGCATCTCCTGCTTAAACGCCTGGATGAAACGACACGAGACTACGGTTTCAGTCGCCAGCATGCAGAGATTCTGCGGAATTGTTTTCCTGGAGGTAACAGGGCAATGGAATCGGTGGCTAGGTGGCCCAGGGAACTCGGCAGCTGTCGCCCGACCCGAAGCCTTGCTCGGTGATGCCGAGCGCCGAGTTCATCCGGGCGCGCATGTTCTCGATCCCGACCTGATAGGTCAGCTCGATCACCCCGTCGGCGCCGAAGCGCCCACGCAGATCGTCGACCTGCTCATCGGTGATCGTGTGCGGGTTCGTCGTCATGGCATCGGCGTAGGCGATCGCGGCTCGCTCGTCGTCGGTATAGAGCGGTGAGGTGGCGTAGTCGTCGATGTGGGAGAGCCGTTCGAGGTCGAGACCTTCGAGGCGCATGAGCATCTGTCCGAAGTCCACGCACCACGAACAGCCGACGGTGCGGGCCGTCCAGAACACCGCGAGTTCGCGGATGTCGGCGGGCAGCGTCTTCGAGGCGTTCTGTAGCAGCCCCTCGTGGACCGCGTTGGCCACCATCAGACGGGTGTGATGGGCGTAGACGGCGAACGGTTCGGGGACCTCGCCGAAGCGCCGCTTGGCCCAGCGGTACATCAGCCGGGTCAGCAACGGGGCCTTGTCCGGGGTGAGGGGTTCCAGTCGTGTTGTACTCATGTCCTCAAGATGTTTTCGGGCCCGGAAATGTGACACCCCGATACCGGGCAATATTGAGTTGACGGACTAACTATTCGGCTAGGGTGCTGACTTGTGGATTTCGACCTCGACGCCGAACAGCGCGCGTGGTTGGCGGAGGTGCGGGAATTCCTGCGGGAGAACGTCACTGACGCCCTTCGTGCCGAGATCGCCGAACACAATCTGGAACACCCGGGCGGCGAGGTCGCGGCGTTTCGCCGCAAACTCGGCGCCAAGGGCTGGTTCGGACTGAACTGGCCCGCGGAGTACGGCGGCCTCGGGCTGGGGCCGGTGCATCTGCACCTGCTGATGACGGAGTTTGAGTACTGGGGTGCGCCGGGCCCGGATCTGACCGTCACCTCGATCGCGCCGATGATCATGCGGCACGGCACCGAGCAGAACAAGCGCGAGTTCCTCCCGCTCATCGCCCGCGGCGAGATGACCTGCGCGCTGGGGTATTCCGAGCCGGACGCCGGTACCGACCTGGCATCGCTGCGGACCAAGGCAGTCCGCGACGGCGACGAATGGGTGATCAACGGATCCAAGATCTGGAACAGCGGAGCGCAGCGATCCACCCACGAATGGCTCTGCGTGCGCACCGATCCGCAGGCCCAGCGGCATCGGGGAATTTCGGTGATCGTCGTCCCGGTGGACAGCCCCGGTGTCCGGATCCGCCCGCTGATCGCGTGGTCCGGTTACCGGACCAACGAGGTCTTCTTCGACGACGTGCGGGTGCCGGTGACCAATCTGATCGGTGAGGAGAACCGCGGCTGGTCCTACATCACCGGTGCCCTCGATCTGGAGCGCGGTGCGCTTACCAACGCCGGGGACCTGAGGCGTGCACTCGACGAGTTGCAGGTGCTGGCGCGGATGCCGCGCCGTGACGGCACCGTCCCGATCGACAATCCCGGTTTCCGCCGTCGGCTGGCCCAGGCCGAGGCCGATGTCGAGGTCGCCGGACTGATGGGCTACGAGGCGTCGTCGTTGTTGGCCGGCGGGGTGATCCCCACCGTGGAGGTCAGCGTCGAGAAGGTCTTCAGCAGCGAATTGCGGCAGCGCATCGCCGACCTCGGCATCGACCTGCTTGGGGCAGAAGGTCTACTGGCGCATCGTAATTCGGAGGCACCGGCCGGCGGACGGTTCGAGAAGCTCTACCGGTTCGCGCCGCTCATGCGCTTCGGCGGCGGTACCAACGAGGTACTCCGCGACGTCATCGCCCAACGCGGCAACAGCATGCCCTCCTACGGACGGTGAGATGAAACTCGTTCCCTCGCAAGATGATCGCGACCTGGAAGCCAGTCTGCGCGGCCTGCTGGCCGCCGGCCGCGCCGATCTGTGGGGTGACCTCGCCACGGCCGGAGTGATGGGGCTGGGGCTGCCCGAAGGCTACGGCGGGTCCGGCGGATCCCTCTCAGATCTCGGGATCTTCGCCCGCGAAGCCGGCCGGGCCCTGTGCCCGATGCGCGTGCACAGCACCGCGATCGCCGCGCACGCCCTGCACACCCTCGGCGGTGAGAAGTCCTGCGTGACGTGGCTGCCCGACCTGACCGCCGGACGGATCGCCGCCACCACCGCGCTGTGGAATCCGAATGACGCAGCCGATGTGACCGCCACCATGCGCGCCGATCAGGATCGTGACGGCACGTGGCGACTGACCGGCACCGCCGATTTCGTCAACGACGCGGACACCGCCGACATCGTCGTCGTGTCCGGATTCGACCGGTCCGGCAACACCGTCGGATTCGTTGTCCGGTTGCACAACGACGGCGTGACGATGCGTCCGCTTGCGCTGATGGGCGGCCACCGCGCCTCGGTGCTGCGCTTCGACGACGTGCCTGTCGACGATGTCCTCAACGACGGCGCCGCGCTGGGCCGCGACGACCTCCGTCGCACCGCCAACGCCGCGATGGCGTTGACGGCACTGGATCTCGTCGGCGTCGGCGAGGCGGTGCTCGAGCGCACCGTGCGCTACACCACCGTGCGCCACCAGTTCGGCCGGCCGATCGCCTCATTCCAGGCCGCCCAGCACATCGTGGCGGACATGCACATCGGGCTGGCGGCGGCGCGGCTGGCCGCACAGTCCGCGATATCCGCGATCAGCCAGGGCCGCAGCGCCGTTCGGGAAACCGCGATCGCCCGCATCCAGTCCGCCACGGCGGCCAAGTGGGCCACCCTGGACGCCCATCAGTTGCACGGCGGAATGGGATACGTCGTGGAGACCGACCTCTACCTGTGGTCGGAACGGGCCAGGGTGCTCTCGACACTGGGCGGCGGTGCCGATATCGCAGCAGGCTGGCTGGACGAGGACGAGGTCAGCCGCGCTGCCGTCGGTGACCGGTTGCGGCGCAAGGACGGCCGGTGACCGACAGTTTGATCGACCCGGAGACGGCGGCACGCGTCGGCACCGTCGCGGCCACCGCCAGCGGCGAGGTCATCCGCCGGGATTGGCAACGCTGGGCCGCCGCCGTCGGCGATGACAACCCGCTGTGGTTCGACCCCGATCACGCCCGCGCCAACGGCTACCGCGACGTGATCTGCCCGCCGCTGTACCTGCAGTACGCCATCCTCGGCGTCAGCCCGCTGGCCGGCCTTCGCCCGGACGGGTCGTCGGGCGCGGTGTCGGGCAGTCTGGCCTTCCCGAAGGCGCCGCGACGGATGGCCGGTGGCGAGAGCACCACCTTCCACCTGCCCGCCTATCACCGCGACGAGATCGAGATGGTCCGCACCATCGAATCCGTCGTGGAAAAGGACGGCCGCTCAGGACGATTCGTTCTGGTCACCTGGCACACCGTCTACCGCAACCAGCACGGCGAGCTGGTCGCCGAGGCGTCCACGTCGATGATCGCGCGCCCATGAGCCAATTGTTCTTCGACGACGTCGAGCCCGGCGACCGGATACCGGAGCTCACCATCACCGTCGACGAGACGCAGATGTTCTTCTTCAGCGCCGCCACCTACAACGGTCATCGCATTCACTACGACAAGCAGTGGGCCCGCGACAAAGAGGGTTACGACGACGTCCTGGTGCAGGGACCGCTGCAGGCCGCGCTACTGGCCCGCGCGATCACCGACTGGATCGGCGGCCGCGGCAGGCTGGTGAACTATTCGGTGCAGAACCGCGGGGTGGCATTCCCCGGGCAGCCGCTGACCTTCGGGGGCACGGTCACCGCCAAACGGATCGAGGCGGACCGCGCACTGGTGGACCTGGAGATCGCAGGCAGACGCGACGCCGACGTACTCATGCCCGGCACCGCCACCGTGGAACTGCCTCGACGCCGGGAGGATTCCTGATGAAGCTGGCCGGTGAGGCGGCGATCGTCGGGATCGCCGAGCTACCCGCCGAACGCAAGCCGACCGGGCCCGGACTGTTCACCCTCGACCAGTACGCCGCGTTGACGAAGCTGGTGTTGGACGACGCCGGGCTGGACGCGAGCGTGGTCAACGGGCTGATCTCGCACGGCCTGGCGGAATCGGACATGTTCGTGCCTGCCACTCTGTCCGAATACCTGGGGTTGCCTATCGATTTCGGTGAGCGGGTGGACCTGGGCGGTGCGACCTCGGCGGCCATGGTGTGGCGCGCGGCCGTCGCCGTCGAGCTCGGGCTGTGCGACGCGGTGCTGGCCGTGCTGCCCGGGTCCCGGGCTATGCCGCGATCGGTTCGGCGTGAGCCGGTCGCACCGAGTTGGTTTGGGGCGTCGAGCAACAACTTCGGATCGCCACAGGCCGAATACGAGATCCCGTACGGCAACGTCGGGCAGAACGCCCCGTTCGCCCAGATCGCCCAACGCTACGGCGCGCAGTACGGCTATGACCCGTCGGCGCTGGCCAAGATCGTGGTGGACCAGCGCACCAACGCCTGCGCGCATCCCGGCGCGGTGTTCCACGGCAAGCCGATCACCGAAGCGGACGTGCTCGCCAGCCCGATGATCGCGGACCCGATCCGCATGCTGGAGATCGTCATGCCCGTCCACGGCGGTACCGGGGTGCTGATCGCCAATGCCGATGTAGCCCGCAGGAGTCGTCATCGTCCGGTGTGGATCAAGGGTTTCGGCGAGCACATCGCCTTCAAGACCACCACGTACGCACAGGATCCGATGGTCACCCCCATCGCCCGCTCGGCCGGGCGCGCGTTCGCGATGGCCGGGCTCACACCGGCCGACGTCGACATCGCCTCCGTCTACGACTGTTACACGATCACGGTGCTGATGACCCTGGAGGACGCCGGGTTCTGCCCGAAGGGCCAGGGCATGAGCTGGATCAAGGACCGCGACCTCACCTTCCGCGGCGATTTCCCACTCAACACCGCAGGCGGCCAGCTGTCCTACGGGCAGGCCGGCATGTCCGGGGGCATGCACCACGTGGTCGACGCCGCCCGCCAACTGATGGGCCGCTCGGCGGCGGCGCAGGTTCGCGACGCCAACACCGCGTTCGTCGCCGGAACCGGCGGGATCATGAGTGAGCAGGTGGCATTGGTGTTGGGAGGCGACTGATGGCAGAGCCGATGCCCGTTCCCGAACCCACGCCGGTGTCGCAGCCGTTCTGGGATGCGCTGGCCCAGCACCGGATCCTGGTGCAGTACTCGCCGTCGGCCGGCCGCTACGTGTTCTATCCGCGCACGCTCGTGCCGGGAACCCTGGCCGACGACCTGGAGTGGCGCGAGATCGACGGCGCGGCAACGCTATACACGTATACGGTGGCCCGCCGCCCGACCGGTCCGCCGTGGGCGGACGCGCTGCCGCAGCTTCCCGCCGTCGTGCAGTGGGATGTCGGGCCGCGGTTCTCCACCGAGCTGGTGGACGTTGACCCGGAGAACATCCGGATCGGCATGCGGGTCACCCCGGTGTTCTGCGACCTCCCCGGCACCGGCATGACCGTGCTGCGCTACCGCCCGGCCGACGCATGATCGACACCGTCCAGAAGCTGTTGCGCACCCGCACCGAGGATGACTCCGTCGCGGTGATCTCACCGGAGCGCACCTGGACGTGGCGCGAGTACCTGGCCGACGCCGCAGCGGAGGCCTCCGCCCTGTTGGCTCTGCTCGATCCGGCGCGGCCAAGACACGTCGGTGCGCTGATGACGAATTCGCCTGCCTACGTGCGCGCGATGGCAGCCGCCGCGCTCGGCGGCTATGTGCTCTGCGGTATCAACACCACCCGTCGCGGCGAGGGCCTGATATCGGACATCACCCGCTCGGATTGCCAGCTGCTGCTGGTCGACGACGACCATGCCGCGCTGATCGAAGGACAGGAGCTCTCGGGCGTCACCGTGCTGAACGTGGCAGGTCAGCACTACGCCGACACCGTGGCGACCGCGAAACCGCTTGTGCCGCATGAGGTCGCCGGTACCGATCCATTCATGATGATCTTCACCTCCGGCACCAGCGGCAACCCCAAGGCGGTGCCCTTCGTCCACACGATGAGCGTGATGTGCGGTCTGAGCCTGGTGGCTCAGATGGACATCACCGCCGAGGACGTCTGCTACCTCGCGATGCCGCTGTTCCACTCCAACGGGGTGGCCGTCGGCTTCTCGGTCGCGGTCACCGCCGGAGCGGCAATGGTGCCGGTGAAGTTCTCGGTGTCACGGTTGCTGCCGGACCTGCGTCGCTACGGGGTGACATTCATGAACTACGTCGGTAAGCCGCTGGCGCTGGTGCTGGCCACCCCGGAGCAGCCCGACGACGCCGACAACCCGCTGCGCATCATGTACGGCAACGAGGCCACCGAACGCGATATCGCAGAATTCTCCCGGCGTTTCGGTTGCCGCATCATCGACGGTTTCGGCTCCAGCGAGTTCGCCGTCGTCGTGGTCCGCGAGGACGGTACCCCGCCCGGCTCGATCGGCAAGGGCTGGGGTGGGGTGTCGATCTATGATCCCGACACCGTGACCGAGTGTGCCACCGCGGTTTTCGACGACAGCGGTGCCCTGATCAACGCCGACGGCGCGGTCGGGGAGTTGGTCAACACCACCGGCTCCGGACCGTTCACCGGTTATTACAACGACCCGGCGGCCACCTCCGAGCGGCTCCGGCACGGTATGTATTGGACCGGGGACCTCGCCTACCGCGACGGCGACGGCTGGATCTATCTCGCCGGCCGGACGTCGGACTGGATGCGGGTCGACGGGGAGAACATGGCCGCCGCACCGATCGAGCGGATCATGCTGCGGCTGCCGCAACTCAACCAGGTCGCGGTGTACGCCGTGCCCGACGAGCGGGTGGGCGATCAGGTGATGGCGGCAATCGTTCTGCGCCATGGTGAATCACTGACGCCGGTGCAGTTCGAGGATTTTCTGGCCGGCCAGCCCGATCTGTCGCCGAAGGCGTGGCCGAGATTCGTCCGCATCAACGACGACCTGCCGCAGACCGCCACCAACAAGATCCTCAAGCGGGAACTGAGCGCCGCGGGTGTGACCGCCGGTGACGGCGTGCTGTGGGAGCGCGAACCGCGGGGGACCAGCTACCGGGTGGTCGGCTAGACCGTGGTGTGATCCACGATGGTGCCGACGCCGGTGGCCTCAGCCAGCGTGGCGTTGACCGGACCGGACAGCGAGACGGTAAACGTCTCGGTCTTCTCTGCCGCCGAATCGCCGAGTACCGTCACCGCAACGGTTTTGCTGGTCTCGCCGGGTAGGAACGTCAGCGTGCCGGCGGCGCCGACGAAGTCGCTGCCCTCGGTGGCCGTCCCGCCCGAGGTGGCGTAGTGCACGGTGATGGTCTGGTCTGATGCAGCTTTCAGTGTCACGGTGAACGTGGCTACCGACGTGCCTGTGCGGTCGCTGAAGTCGAACTGGATCGGCTTGAGGTAGACCATCTTGGTCGAGTCGACCGTGGTCCAGTCTTGCGACAGAATGCCGTCGGTGACAACGGAATTCGCATTCCACGCCCAGTACGTCCAGCTCATGCCTATGGTGCCGGAGGGGGTGTCGATGCTGCCGTTGTTGTCGAAATCGCCGGAGAGGTATGAGGTGATGGCCTCGTACCAGACGACGTCCTTGGGGTCGCTCAGCCCGGCGCCGAATTCGCCAAGGTAGACCGGGGCGATGTTGTCCTCGTAGATGTATCCCCAGTTCTTCTTGAAGACCTCTGGCAGGCCGGCGCCGAAATTCGCGCCGGCGAACCAGGGCTGGGGGTAAAACGAGTTCGGATAGTCGTGCGGTGAGTAGACCACGCGGTTGGGCACGTTCAGCACGATCGGGCGATCCTTGACGCCCATCAGATTGCCGCCATACCAATAGTATTGGCCGTCGTAGACGCCGATACCCTCGATCATGATCAACAGGTTGGGATTGACGGCGAGGACCGCGTTGCCGGCTCGTTCGGCGGCGCGGGCCCAATCGTCGGCTCCTCCGCCGCCCCACGTACCGTTGTACGGCTCGTTGTGCAGGTCTACGCCGATCACGGTCGGGTCGTCGGCGTAGCGTGCAGTCAGCGTCACCCAGTCGTTCACCCAGTCCGTCTCGCTGTACTTGTCGTTGTACCAGAGGCCATTTTCGGTAGTGCTGACGCCAGACTCGTTACGGTGGTGGTCGAGGATGATCTTGAGTCCGATCTCGCCCGCGTAGTCGACTATTTTGTCCATCACCTGGAGCGACGCCAGGCCCTGGAGGTCGGGATTGGCGGCGTAGTCGATGCTGTTCGGGGTCTGGCCGTGCAACACGTCGTCGGAGAAAGGCAGCCGGATCGTGTTGAACCCCTCATCGAGTATCTGATCCATCATGTCTTTGTAGTTGCGTGTCCACAATCCGTCCGGGACGCCGTTATAGCCTTCGAAGCCGAACCAGTTGACGCCCGCGATCTGCACCGGATTCCCTGCGGCATCGAGGATTTGGTTGCCGCTGGTGTGCCAGTATCCGGCACCGACCGGGGGGCCGGGCTCTGTCGCGGTGGCATCGGAGATGCTCAGCTGCGGTGGCGCGGCACCGACGACGGCGATGACCGCGATGGTGATGGTGGCGGTGGTGGTGCCGGCTGTCTGCGGCGAGAGCAGGGAGCGGATGCCGTGCAGCCCCATCCCGCGGTCGATGACGGCGACGACGAACTGGGCGGTGTCCCCGGGCTGCATCGGCGCATCGGGCGTGTACACGAAGGTGCCGTGGGTGTCGATGGTCACCGTTCCCGACGTCGGCTGCTGCTTGATCTTGTAGGCCAGCGGGTCGTTCTCGGGATCCGTCGCGCCGACATTGCCGGTGATTGCATTGCCGGCGGTGAGGCTGTTCTTGGTCGGGTCGTAGCCGATCGTCGGCACCTTGTTGAACAGCGTGTGCTCGAACTCGCGGCGCGCGAAGGTCAGTGCGCCCAGGACCGCCGAGACCACCGATTCGACGGGGTTCGGTGTGCGCGCGGCGATTGCGGGCTGGGGCCTGGCGGCGCTCAGCGACTTGCCGGGTAAGCGATTGCGGGCCGGCGAGGCAACACTGCTTTTGGGTTTGGCGTGCCCGACGCTGTGCGACGAGCTACTCGAATCGGGAGAATCGGCAGCGGCGACGGCTGGGCAGCTCAGCGCCAGGCACGCGCCCACGGCAACTGCCAAGCCGCCGGTGCGGCCCCACCCGGTCGCCGATGGCATGAGTCCCCCCGACTCGGAACGAACTGCCATTCTGCGCGCGAGCCGGGTCTACCGGCAAGGTTTTGGCCGACTTGGGGTCAGCGCGCGAACATCAACGCGCGCTTGACCTCCTGGATGGCCTTGGTTACTTCGATGCCGCGGGGGCAGGCGTCGGTGCAGTTGAACGTGGTGCGGCAGCGCCAGACTCCGTCGACGTCGTTGAGGATGTCGAGGCGCTCGGCGGCGCCCTCGTCGCGGCTGTCGAAGATGAAGCGGTGCGCGTTCACGATCGCGGCTGGCCCGAAGTACGACCCTTCACTCCAATACACCGGGCAGCTGGTGGTGCAGCACGCGCAGAGGATGCACTTGGTGGTGTCGTCGTAGCGGGCCCGGTCGGTCGGGCTCTGGATGCGTTCCCGGGTGGGCGCATTGCCCGAGGTGATCAGGTAGGGCTTGACCGCGCGGTAGGCGTCGAAGAACGGCTCCATGTTGACCACGAGATCCTTCTCGACGGCCAGGCCCTTGATCGGCTCGATGGTGATCGTGAGCGGCTTGTCCTTCTTGGGCAGCAGGTCGCGCATCAGCACCTTGCACGCCAGCCGGTTGACGCCGTTGATCCGCATCGCATCCGACCCGCACACCCCGTGGGCACAGGAGCGACGGAAGGTCAGCGTGCCGTCCAGGTAGCTCTTCACATAGATCAGCAGGTTGAGCAGCCGGTCGCTGGGCAGACACGGCACCCGGAAGCTCTGGTAGCCGGCGCTGTCGGGATCCTCCGGGTTGAACCGCGCGATTTTCAGCGTCACCATCACGGCCCCGTCCGGAATCGGCGGCAGGGCGGGCTCTTTAACGTCAGGTGCGATCGTCATTAATACTTGCGCTCCATCGGCTCGTAACGGGTCTGCACGACGGGCTTGTAGTCCAGCCGGATGTCGCTGAGCAGATCCGAACCTTCCTTGTACGCCATCGTGTGCCGCATGTAGTTGGTGTCGTCGCGGTTGGGGTAGTCCTCCCGGGCGTGGCCGCCGCGGGATTCCTTGCGGTTCAACGCACCGACGACGGTGACCTCGGCCAGTTCCAGCAGGAAGCCCAGCTCGATGGCCTCGAGCAGATCGCTGTTGTACCGCTTTCCCTTGTCGTGCACGCTGATTCGGGCGTAACGCTCCTTGAGGGAATGGATGTCGGTGAGCGCCTGCTTGAGGGTTTCCTCGGTGCGGAACACCGCGGCGTTGTTGTCCATCGACTGCTGCAGCGCACTGCGGATGTCGGCCACCCGCTCGTTGCCGTGTTCGCTGAGGATGTCCGAGACCCAATTCACGACCATGCCGGCCGGCTGCTCGGGCAGGTCGACGAAATCGTGGCCGAGGGCGTAGTTCGCGGCTGAGATCCCGGCGCGACGGCCGAAGACGTTGATGTCCAGCAGCGAGTTGGTGCCCAGGCGGTTGGCGCCGTGCACCGACACGCAGGCGCATTCGCCCGCGGCGTAGAGGCCGGGCACCGTGGTGTTGTTGTCCCGCAACACCTGTCCGGTGATCGTGGTCGGGATGCCGCCCATCACGTAGTGGCAGGTGGGGTAGACCGGCACCAGTTCCTTGACCGGATCCACGCCGAGATAGGTACGGGCGAACTCGGTGATGTCGGGCAGCTTGGCTTCCAGCACATCCGCGCCGAGGTGGCGGACGTCGATGTAGACGTAGTCCTTGTGCGGTCCGGCGCCGCGGCCCTCCAGCACTTCGAGAACCATGGAGCGGGCGACGATGTCGCGTGGCGCCAGGTCGACGATGGTGGGGGCGTAGCGCTCCATGAAGCGCTCGCCTTCGCCGTTGAGCAACCGGCCGCCCTCGCCGCGGACGGCTTCGGAGATGAGGATCCCCAAGCCGGCCAGGCCGGTCGGGTGGAACTGGTGAAACTCCATGTCCTCCAGGGGAAGTCCCTTGCGGAAGATGATGCCCAGGCCGTCGCCGGTCAGCGTGTGGGCGTTGGAGGTGGTCTTGTACATCCGGCCCGAGCCACCGGTGGCGAACACGATGGCCTTGGCGTGGAAGACATGAATATCGCCTGTCGCCAATTCGTAGGCCACCACACCGCTGGCCACCGGGCCGCTGGGGGTTTCGGTCAACACCAGGTCGAGGGCATAGAACTCATTGAAGAACTCCACATCATGCTTGACGCAGTTTTGGTACAGCGTCTGCAGGATCATGTGGCCGGTGCGGTCGGCGGCGTAGCACGCCCGGCGCACCGGAGCCTTGCCGTGATCGCGGGTGTGCCCGCCGAAGCGGCGCTGGTCGATGCGCCCCTCCGGGGTGCGGTTGAACGGCATGCCCATCTTCTCGAGATCGAGCACCGCGTCGATGGCTTCCTTGCACATGATCTCGACGGCGTCCTGGTCGGCGAGGTAATCGCCACCCTTGACCGTGTCGAAGGTGTGCCACTCCCAGTTGTCCTCTTCGACATTGGCCAGCGCCGCGCACATGCCGCCCTGGGCGGCGCCGGTGTGCGATCGAGTGGGGTACAGCTTGGTCAGCACCGCGGTCCGCGCCCGGGGGCCGGCTTCGACAGCGGCACGCATGCCAGCCCCGCCTGCCCCGACGATGACCACGTCGTAGCGGTGTTCGGTAATCATTTTCGCCTCGAAGTGCTTCTAGGAGATGTTGGGATTGAAGGTGAGCAGGACGTAGGTGCCCACCACCAACGTGATGAGCATCGAGATCACCAGCAGGGAGTTCAGCCAGAACTTGGTGGAGTCCTTGCGGGCGTAGTCGCCGATGATCGTGCGGATCCCGTTGCCGCCGTGCAGCTGAGCCAGCCACAGCAGCAGCAGGTCCCAGGTCTGCCAGAACGGCGAGGCCCAGCGCTGGGCGACGTAGTTGAAGTCGATCCGGTAGACGCCACCGTCCCACATCAGCCCGATGAACAGGTGACCGAGCGCCAGGAAGATCAGGACGACGCCGGAGAACCGCATGAACAGCCATGCGTACTTCTCGAAGTTCGGCATGCCGGCCCGCCGGCGCGGGGTGCGCGGATTGTCCAGGCCTGCCGGGCGGTCGTGGCTGCGTTCCATGATCGGAGCAGGCGGTCCCAGCCGGCTCTCGGGCGCGCTCACAGGAACCGCTCCGCCATGTGCATGCCGATGATCACCAGGGACGGCACCATCACCAGCAGCCAGACCGCGGCCACACCCCACAGCATCTGCCGCTGATAGCGGGGGCCCTTCCACCAGAAGTCGATCAGGATGATCCGCACGCCGTTGAGTGCGTGATACAGCAGCGCGGCCACCAGGCCGATCTCCATCAGACCGATGATCGGCGTCTTGTAGGTCTCGACGACCTCGTTATAGGCCTGAGGGCTGACCCGTACCAGCGCGGTGTCCAGGACGTGGACGAAGAGGAAGAAGAAGATCGTGGTGCCGGTGATGCGATGCAACACCCACGACCACATTCCGGGGTCACCGCGGTAAAGGGTGCGCCGTCGCCTCGTCGACTTGTCGCGCGGGGCCGGCACGACCGGTGCCGCTGTACTCATTCAGCGCCTCCAACACCATCGTTGCGTTATGGATTGGACTCTAACTCCGTTAGTACGGTCAAAAGAATTACGGTGCAGGGACAAGATGCGGTTTTTCGGCCCATTCGGCCGGTATGGCCGGTGGGTGACACGTGGCGCGAGGCGGTTGGTGAATGCATTCAGTACGGGTGTGGAGCGTGACGCATGACCACTGAAATCGACTGGAAATCACTGCGCGACAAAGCAATCGAGGTTGCTGCTCGTGCCTATGCGCCCTACTCCGGATTCCCGGTCGGGGCGGCCGCGCTAGTCGACGACGGTCGCGTGGTCACCGGCTGCAATGTGGAGAATGTCTCATATGGCCTAGGTCTCTGTGCCGAGTGCGCGGTGGTCTGCGCACTGGTATCCGGCGGCGGCGGGCGACTGCGGGCCGTGGCGGTGGTCGACGCCACCGGGGCCGCGCTGATGCCCTGTGGGCGATGCCGTCAACTGCTACTCGAGCACGGTGGGCCGGAGTTGCTCGTCGATCACGCGGAGGGCCCCCGCCGGCTGGCCGAGCTGTTGCCCGACGCGTTCGGCCCCGATGACCTGGCCCGGGTGGAACGGGAAAAGCCGTGACGCAGTTCACATTCGATGCGCCGACGGTCATCCGGGTCAAACGTGACGGCGGGCGGTTGAGCGACGAGGCCATCGATTGGGTGATCGACGCCTACACCCATGGCAGGGTCGCCGACGAACAGATGTCGGCGCTGCTGATGGCGATCTTCCTGCGCGGGATGGACCGCGGCGAGATCTCCCGGTGGACGACGGCGATGATCGCCTCGGGTGAGCGTCTGGACTTCAGCGATCTCGGCCGCCCGACGGTGGACAAACATTCGACCGGTGGTGTGGGCGACAAGATCACGATTCCGTTGGTGCCCGTCATCGCCGCCTGTGGTGCGGCGGTTCCGCAGGCCGCCGGCCGGGGACTCGGGCACACCGGTGGCACCCTGGACAAGCTGGAGTCGATTCCGGGTTTCACCGCCGAGATTTCCAAAGCCCAAGTGCGTCAGCAGTTGTCCGAGATCGGTGCGGCGATATTCGCCGCCGGCGAGCTGGCGCCCGCGGACCGGAAGATCTACGCGTTGCGGGATGTCACCGGCACGGTGGAGTCGCTGCCGTTGATCGCCAGCTCTGTGATGAGCAAGAAGCTGGCCGAAGGTGCCGACGCGTTGGTGCTCGACGTGAAGGTCGGCCGCGGTGCCTTCCTGAAAACGGAAGACGAGTCCAGGGAACTGGCGGCCACCATGGTGGAGCTGGGCCTGGCCCAGGGAGTGCCGACCGTTGCCGTCCTGACCGATATGGACGTCCCACTCGGCCGTACGGTCGGCAATGCCCTGGAGGTCGCCGAGTCACTGGAGGTGCTGGCCGGCGGCGGCCCCGATGACGTCGTGGAGCTGACGGTCCGGCTGGCGGGGGAGATGCTGGCGCTGGCCGGGATCGACGGTCGCGATCCGGCCGAGACCCTGCGCGACGGCACCGCGATGGATCGTTTCCGCGCACTGGTCACCGCGCAGGGCGGCGACGTTCACGCACAGCTTCCGATCGGTGCCCATTCCGAGACCGTGCCGGCACCACGAGGCGGCACAATGGGTGACATCGACGCTTTGGCGATGGGGCTTGCCGTCTGGCGGCTCGGCGCAGGCCGGGCCGCCCCGGGTCAGCCTGTGCAATTCGGCGCAGGTGTGCGCATCCACCGCAGGCCAGGTGAGCCGGTCAGTGCAGGCGAGCCGCTGTTCACCCTCTATACCGACACCCCGGAGCGGATCCCCGCCGCGATGGGTGAGCTGGACGGGGCCTTCTCCGTCGTCGATGTGCCACCGAAGCCACGCCCGCTCATCATCGATCGGATCGCCCGATGACCACACCGCTGACACTGGAAATGATCGGCCGAGCGCCCAAGGCACTGCTGCACGACCACCTCGATGGGGGTCTGCGCCCGGCGACCGTCCTCGATATCGCCGGCCAGATCGGGTACGACGGGCTGCCGGCCACCGACGAGGCCGGGCTGGCCGAGTTCTTCCGCACCGCGGCGCACAGCGGGTCGCTGGTGCGCTACCTCGAACCCTTCGCCCACACCGTCGCCGTCATGCAGACCCCCGAGTCCTTGCATCGGGTGGCGTTCGAATGCGTGGAGGATCTGGCCGCCGACAACGTGGTGTACGCCGAGGTGCGGTTCGCCCCGGAACTGCACATCGATCGTGGGTTGTCCCTCGACGCGGTGGTGGACGCGGTGCTGGCCGGTTTCGCCGACGGGGAGAAGGCCGCGGCGGCCGCCGGGCGCCCGATCGTGGTGCGCTGCCTGGTGACCGCGATGCGCCACGCCGCGCGATCGCGGGAGATCGCCGCGCTGGCGATCCGGTTCCGCGACAAGGGGGTGGTCGGGTTCGACATCGCCGGTGCGGAGGCCGGCTATCCCCCACCCGCCACCTCGACGCGTTCGAGTACATGCGAAGTAACAACGCGCGCTTCACGATTCACGCCGGTGAGGCGTTCGGCCTGCCGTCCATCCACGAGGCACTGGCCTACTGTGGGGCCGACCGGCTGGGTCACGGGGTGCGCATCGTCGACGACATCGAGGTGGGGCCGGACGGCACGGCGCGGCTGGGGCCGCTGGCGGCGATCCTGCGCGACAAGCGAATCCCGCTCGAGCTCTGCCCGAGTTCCAACGTCCAGACCGGTGCGGTGACGAGCATCGCCGGCCATCCCTTCGACCTGCTTGCGCGCCTGCGGTTCCGCGTCACCGTCAACACCGACAACCGCCTGATGAGCGACACCACCATGAGCCAGGAGATGGCCCGGCTGGTCGATGCGTTCGGCTACGGCTGGAGCGATCTGGAGCGGTTCACCATCAATGCGATGAAATCGGCGTTCATCCACTTCGATGAGCGGCTGGCCATCATCGACGAGGTGATCAAACCGCGCTACGCGGTCTTGATCGGCTGAGGTTCGTCCGCGCCGACGAGGGCCTGGCTGAGCACTCGCAACGCGTCACTGTCGCGGGCGGGGGAGTAGTAGACGAACGTGCCTTCCCGCCGGCTCTTCACGAGACCCGCCAGCCGCAGTTTGGCCAGGTGCTGGCTGACCACGGTGGGCGCCGCCCCGGCCAGCTCGGCCAGGCAGGCCACCGATGACTCGCCCTGCAGCAAGGCCCAGAGCACCTTGATCCGAGTCGGGTCACTCAGCATCCGGAACGTGTCCGCGGCCTGATTCACCTCGTCCTCGTTCGGCATCGAGAACCCCGGAATCGACGTGTGCACGACGCGAGTCTAGCTTCCGGCGGCCCTGGTAGCGCAGACATCTGCATACATGTTTGCGAATATGCACGAATATGCAGATAAGCTGGCGCCGTGATCGTCGACTCCGCCACCCGGATCTCAGAGGGCAATCCGTCTCGTCTGAATCGGCTCCAGCGCTCGAGCGCGTGGAGCGTGCCGGAGGTGCGGTGGGCGACGCTGGCCACCGGGCTCTTCGCATTGGGCGGGCTCACAGATTTCGCGGGCGGACCGTCCTGGCTGTCCTGGCTGCTGTATCTGGTGTGCTACGCCGCAGGCGGCTGGGAGCCGGCTCTGGCGGGCCTGAAAGCGTTGCGGCACAAGACGTTGGACGTCGACCTGCTGATGATCGCCGCGGCGATCGGCGCTGCGGCGATCGGCCAGGTCTTCGACGGCGCCCTGCTGATCGTCATCTTCGCCACCTCGGGCGCACTCGAGGCGGTCGCCACGAAGCGCACCGAGGACTCGGTACGCGGACTGCTCGACGTCGCACCCGAAACCGCCACGCGCCTGACCGAGTCCGGCGCCGAGGAGGTCGTCGACGCCGCGATTCTCGATGTCGGCGACCTTCTGATGATCCGCCCCGGCGAGCGGATCGGCGGCGACGGCATCGTGGTGGACGGCGCCAGCGAGGTCGACCAGGCGCACATCACCGGGGAAGCCCTACCCGCCGACAAGACCCGCGGTGACGAGGTGTTCGCCGGCACCGTCAACGGCACGGGTTCCCTACGCGTGCGGGTGAGCCGGCCCGCGGCAGACACCGTCATCGCGCGGATGGTGACGATGGTGGCCGAGGCCAGCGCCAGCAAGGCGCGCACCCAGCTCTTCATCGAGAAGGTCGAGCAGCGCTACTCGGTGGGCATGGTGGCCGCCACCGTCGCTCTGCTGGTGATCCCGTTGCTGTTCGGCGCGGATCTGCGGTCGGCGCTGCTGCGGGCCATGACGTTCATGATCGTGGCATCCCCGTGCGCCCTGGTGCTGTCGACGATGCCGCCGCTACTGGCCGTCATCGCCAACGCCGGGCGCCACGGCGTATTGGTGAAGTCGGCGGTGGTCCTGGAGAAGCTCGCGACCGTCACCCACGTCGCGTTCGACAAGACCGGCACGCTCACCCACGGCAGGCCGCGGCTCACAGGGGTGCGCTCCTTCGACGTCGAACGCAGCGAGGCGGATCTGCTCAGCCTGGCCGCGGCGGCCGAGCAGCCGTCCGAACATCCGTTGGGGCGGGCCATCGTCGCCGCTGCGCAGCTGGCCGGGCTTCCGGTCCGGCGGGCCATCGAATTCGTCGCCACCCCCGGCCGGGGCGTGCGCGCCCGGGTCGGCACCGACGTCGTCGAAGTCGGCGCTGCCCCTGCCACCGTCGACGACACCGGTGACACGGCCGTCGTCGTATGGGTCAACGGCATATCGGCCGGCGTGCTGACACTCGCCGACCATCCGCGCGCCGAGGCCGCCGACGCCGTCGCCCGCCTGCGCGCACTCACCGGCACCGAGCCGGCGTTGCTGACCGGCGACAATCAGCGCGCGGCCGCTCACCTGGCCGACGGCGCCGGGATCGTCGACGTCCGGGCGGGATTGCTACCCGCCGACAAGGTGGCCGCGGTACGCGAGCTTCAGGACGGCGGCGGGCGGGTCATGCTCGTGGGCGACGGCATCAACGACGCCCCGGCAATGGCCGCTGCCCACGTCGCTGTCGCGATGGGACGCTCGGGCTCCGACCTGGCGCTGGAGACCGCCGATGCCGTGATCACCCACGATGACCTCGCCACGTTGCCGACCATGCTGGCCCTTGCGCGCAGGGCCCGCCGTGTTGTCGCGGCGAACCTGGTGATCGCGGCGACGTTCATCGTCGTGCTGGTCACTTGGGACCTCGTCGGACACCTGCCGCTGCCGCTGGGGGTCGCCGGCCATGAAGGCTCGACGATCCTCGTCGGCCTCAACGGTCTGCGCCTGTTGCGCGACCGCGCCTGGACGGCGAGATGAGTACGCCTGCTCTGTGTTTGCTCCATCGCGGTGCGGAGGCGCGCTTGCCGGGCGCAGTGGGCCACGCGGGCGTACGATCCGATTTGCGGACCGGCATCCGCCACGAATTGCCCCGCCACCTCGTGATACGTCTGGGCCCACCGGTGCGATGTAACTTGGTGTGATGTCCAAGCGCGCCGTTTTGAGGGGCGTGTCACCACATAAGCTCCTCACGGGCTTGGGTCGGGTGATCGTTCGCCACCCTCTGCTCGTGATCGCTGCTTGGCTCGTTCTGGCCGGTGCTCTGCTGGCCCTCATCACCCCACTGGCTGTGGTAGCGGCCCGCAACCCGCCGGATTTCCTGCCCAAAGACGCGCCGGTGCTGCTCTCCGTCAAGAAGATGCAGGACGCCTTCCACGAAGCCGACGCGGGCAATTTCGCCGCGATCATCCTCAGCAACGACAACGGGCTGACCCCGGCCGACGAGGACGCCTACCGGCGGATCGTCGACAGGCTCAAGGACGACACCAAGAACGTCTCGTCGCTCCAGGATTTCGTGCGTACCCCGGAGCTGAAAGAGGTGATGACCAGCAAGGACAACAAGGCCTGGAACCTGCCGGTCAGCATGACGGGCACCATGGGCACCCCGGAAGGCCAAGAGTCGTATCGCCACGTCATCGACACCGTCCAGGATGCTGCGAAGGGCTCGTCGCTGCAGGTCAACGTGGTGGGTGGCGGCGCGACCATCGAGGACATGAACGTCATCGGCGCTCGCGATCAGCACATGATCGAACTCGCCACGGTGGGCTTGGTGTTCTCGATTCTGCTGCTGGTGTATCGCAGCCTGATCGCGATGCTGATGCCGTTGATCACCATCGGCATATCCCTGGTGGTTGCCCAGCAGGTCGTGGCCGGGCTCGGCGAGTTGGGGCTCGGCCTGGGCCCGCAGACCATGATGTTGATGGTCGGCATGATCATGGGTGCCGGCATCGACTACGGCGTCTTCCTCTATAGCCGGTATCAAGAGCTCACCAAGACCGGGATGGCCTCTGACGACGCCCTGGTCGAAGCCCTGGTGTCCATCGGCGAGGTGATCGCCGGCTCGGCGGGCACCGTGGCGCTGACGTTCCTCGGGATGTCGTTCACCAAACTGGCCATCTTCTCCACCGTCGGGCCCGCGCTGACCGTGACGATCGTGGTGGGCTTCCTGGCTTCCATCACCCTGCTCCCGGCGTTCATCGTGCTGGCCGGCCGGCGAGGATGGATCAAGCAGCGACGCGACATCACCGGCCGCTTCTGGCGCCGCTCCGGTGTGATGGTCGTCCGCCGGCCCGTCGCGTTGCTGGCGACCAGCGTGGTGATCCTGGGGGCGCTGGCCGCCACCACATCGCTGATGAGGTTCAACTACGACGACCGCAAGAACCTGCCGCAGGACTCCGCGAGCAACCGCGCCTACGAGGTGATGGACAGACACTTCCCGATCAGCAGCACGCTGCAGCAGTTCCTGTTCATCCAGTCGCCGAACGATCTGCGCACTCCCAAGGCGCTGGCCGACATGGAGCAGATGGCCGCGCGCATCGCGCAGCTGCCAGACATCGATCTGGTGCGCGGAATCACCCGCCCGACCGGAGAGGTGCTCGAGCAGGCCAAGACCACCTACCAGGCCGGTGAAGTCGGCACCAAGCTCGGCGACGCGTCCAACCTGATCCACACCAACGACGACAACCTCAACCTGCTCTCCGGCGGTGCCGGGAAGATGGCCGACGTTCTCGGCCAGATCCGCACCCAGGTGGTGGGATCGATCGCCAGCGTGCGCGGGCTGACCAGCGCTCTGGACGCCATGTCGCAGAAGTACGGCGGGGCGAAAACTCTGGACCAGATCGACAAGACCGCTTCGTTGGTGACCAGCATGCGCTCGCTGGGCGACTCGTTGGGGCTGACCATTCTGCGAGTCACGGGCATCGGCGATTGGGCTGCGCCGATGCTCAACGCGCTCAACGTTTCTCCGGTGTGCGATGCGGATCCCGCCTGCGTCAACTCCCGGTCGGATCTGCAGAAGATCGTCGACGTCGCCAACACCCCGGCCGTCAAGTCCATCGAGGAATTCGCGCGGGAACTCTCCAAGACCGACGGATCACAACAGCTCGACCAAGCCGTCCACGACCTCAGCCAGAACGTCCAGAAAGTGACCTCCGCCGCGCGTTCACTCGGTGTCGGCCAACCCGGCGGGGTCGAGAAGAAACTCAACGACGCGGTCACGGGCGTCAACACGCTCGCCGACTCGAGTCGTCAACTCGCAGTGGGTGTTCAGACCCTCGTCGACCAGACCCGCAATCTGGGGCAGGGCCTGGACCAGGCGTCGTCGTTCCTGTTGGCGATGAAGCGGGAGGCGGCCGACCCGCCGATGTCGGGGTTCTACATCCCGCCGCAGGTGTTGACGATGGACGAGTTCAAGAAGGCCGCCAAACTGTTCGTCTCCGAGGACGGCCACTCGGCGCGCTATCTCGTGCAGACGGCGCTCAACCCGTTCAGCACCGAGGCGATGGATCAGACCAAGCTGATCGTCAACACCGCTAACGCGGCCACGCCCAACACGCAACTCGCCGGTTCCGAGATCTCGATGGTCGGCTTCTCGTCGATCAACGCCAACATCCGGGACTTCTACGACTCCGACTTCGTCTACATCCTCTGCATGACCCTGATCGTGGTCTTCCTCATCCTCGTGGTGCTGCTACGTGCGATCGTCGCGCCCCTGTATCTGGTGCTCTCGGTGGTGCTGTCCTACGGTGCGGCGCTGGGCATCGGGGTGGTGTTGTTCCAGTTCATCCTCGGCCAGGAATTGGCTTGGGGCGTACCGGGAATCGCGTTCATGGTGCTTGTCGCGGTCGGCGCCGACTACAACCTGCTGTTGATCTCCCGCATCCGTGACGAGGCGAAATACGGTGTGCGCTCGGCGGTTATCCGCACTGTCGGCGCGACCGGCGGTGTGATCACCTCGGCGGGTCTGATCTTCGCGGCGTCGATGATGGCCCTCACGGTCAGCAGCGTGCTCACCGCCGCGCAGATCGGCTTCGTGATCGGCGTCGGGCTGCTGCTGGACACCTTCCTGGTGCGCACGCTCACGGTGCCGGCCGCCGCCGTGCTGGTCGGTGACGCCAACTGGTGGCCGGCGAAACCGCCGCGGGTCAAGCTCGAAGCAGCCAGGCGGGCGGCCGCGAGCGCGGCGGCAACCGCCCCCGTCGCGTTGCTCGACCATGACGAGTCGGACGTGCAGGATTTCGATGACACCGAAGGTGAATCCGCCTGGGAGGCGGAAGGCGGAGCGACGCGGGACGACTAGAACCGCGGGGTGGGCACCCAGGGCATGAACCGCGCCGCCCAGCTCACCAGGTTGTCCGCGACCGCATCTTCGAGCCGGTACCGGGTGTTCACCGGGTCGTCGGTCCACAGCGACGAAATCACCTGCGCCAGACCGTCGATGCGCAGCAGGTTGAACTCCGAGTCGTCCTCGAGCTTCATCTCGCGCAACACCGCCTGGTGTGGCAGGTCGATGTGCAGCGGCTTCTCCAGCCCATCGATGGTGAACCCGGCGATGCCGTTCTCATCCTCGACGCGACGGAGGCTGGCGCCCTTGGGATCTGGGATCGGGTGGCCCATCGGGTCGCCGGTCAGCGTCGTCGTGCTGCCGGTCACGGAGAAAGATCCCTCGGACTGCCGGTACGGCTCGTGGACCTCGCCGATCTTTCCGCCGCGGAATCGGTACTCGATGTCCACGCCGCCCGGGACGCGCCGGCTTCGGGCCGACTTCGGCGGCAGCAATCCCAGCCAGGACCGCACCAGCGCCAACGCGTGATAGCGATAACCCATCTGCGACATGGCGACTCGGCTGACTTCGCCCAGCGCACCCGACCGGATGGCCTCGCCGACCAGTCGGTACTGCGGCATGTTCATGAAGTCTTCACCGACGCGGATCGGCGACCACCGGCGGAATTGGGCCAGCCGGGCGAGGTCGTCGAGCCGCCCGACGCCGGGGGTGTCGATGACCAACGCGGCGCCGGGAGCGAGGTGCGCGAGTGACTTCAACACGGCGACGTTGTTGGTCACCGTCACCGACACCAGGGCCAGGTCGATGTCGCCGGGGCGCAATGTCCGGGGATCCTCGATCGCCGGCACACCCCAGCGTTCGGCCGCGCGGGATGCGTTCGCCAACGTGCGGGAGTGGACTCCGACGACCTCGATGTGGGAATCGAGCAGGCTCAACGCCGGCAGGAAAGCGTTGCGAACGCGGTATCCGGAACCGACGACCAGCGCCCGCAGCCGGCTACTGGGCTGGGTCACACAACGCCCGCGGCGGCCAGCGCCCGGAAACCGACGGTCTGGGCGCGGATGTAGGCCGCCTGGGCCCGGGACAGCTCGTTCTTGGTCGTCGGCGGCAGCGGGGTGCCGGCCGGGATCTCACCGCGGTCGGTCAGCGGGGTGGTGCTGCCCACCCGGTTCTCGTCGATCAGGGCCAGCAGCGCCGGATCGCTCAGGTGCGCCCGGGCGTCGGTGAACTCGGGCAGGCCGATCCGGTCGTTCGGCAGGCCGGCGGGCTGGAACGAGATCTTCAGCACGCGGCGGCGCACCGAACCGCGGTTCGGCGAGGCGCGATGGAAGTAGGACCGGTTCCACATCGCGGCCGTGCCGATCGGGCCGACCAGCTGCACCGCGTCACCGCCGGCGCGCATCCCGTTGTTGGGCCGGTGCGGGTAGAACTCGAACGCGCCGTCGTCGGGGCCGACCGGTGAGAGCAGGATGAAAATGCTGATGAAGGACGGGAAGTCGGGGGTGTAGGAGCGAATCGTCTCGGTGTCGCGGTGCCAGCCCAGCGGCTTGTCGCGGTGGATGTGCGGCCGGCCCTGATTGGCGGCGATCTCATAGCTGTGGCAGTGGTACAGCAGAGCCGAGGGGTGGATGCCGGCGATGAGCTGACGCGCCGGCTCGCTGAACAGCTCGGCGAAGATCCCGGTTTCGGCCAGGGCATCGGCACTCGCGTACGACCGTCGCTCACCGTCGGTTCCGGCGAAGATCGGATCGAGGCGACGATTCCAGTCCTCGACCAGCTCGACCGGCCAGAGTCCGGTGACATCGGCGATGCCCTCGTTTGCCAGCAGGTCCGTCACAGTCAGTGTCGACGTCACCGGTGTTACCTCCCTCAGCGAATTGCGCGCCCCCACGCTACAGGCTATCGGTGCTGGCTGCGAGAGCCATAGGTCACTGCTTGGCGAACACGAACAGCCGGTGCTGGTAGCCGTCGACGTTTGCCCAGTTCTCCTCGTGGAGGGCGGTGTAGCCGCGGTCCCGGAACAGCGTGCGGATGTCTTCTTCCAGGTAGCTGTTCAGCCAGCCCCGGCTGATCCGGTCGACGGAGCCGAGCTTGGTGCGCCGGAACTGGTCGTTGCTGTCCGGGCAGCCGTAGGAGATCACGGCGCGCGGTACGAACGTCGACAGCCAGTCGAGCACCGACGGCACATCCTTCAGGTACTCCAGGACGCCCATGATCACGGCGACGTCGTAGGTGTCCGTGCCCAGGTTCGGCAGCGGCCGCTCGTTGAGATCGCAGACGATCGTTCCCGGCCCGCGGTCGACGAGGTCGGACGGTGTGTAGGTGCAGGACGGATCGAGGTGCTTCTCGATAGCCCGGGTGCCCGCGCCGAACTCGATCACGCGGCTGCCCGCCGGGATCAATTCGGCGGCCCGCTTCGTGCGGGGCTCCCAGTCCGAGTAGAGGTTCCGGGTGTCGGCCCACCGCTTGTAGTCGGTCTTCTGCCGCAACGCGGCGATGATCCCCAACTTCGGGATGTGGACGCGGCTCACTGGATGCTCACCCCAACTATTCGGTGCCGTGACAGGTTTTCCGAAGGTTAGCACCCCACCGAACAGTGGCTGGAGGTGGTTTGCGGGAGAACCAACGCCGAGGTAAATTTCCAGCCGGTCAAATTCCGCAGGTGCGCACGCTGACGCCCATGCCGGGAGCCCATGGAGCAGGAGCCTGGTGCCCAATACGGCGTTTGCTGATAGAGTCTTGCAGGCCTGGTCGGGGGGCGTGGGCGACAAATAAGGGGAGTGACCCGTATGCGACTAGCGGCTCGCGGCGTGGCGGTGGCGGCGGCCACCCTGGCAGCATTCTTGTCCTTGGTTCTCCTGTCGACGTCGACAGCGGCCCTCAAGCTCCTCGCAAGTGGCGCAACGGTTCTCGTGATGGGCGGAACCGGGCACTCGCTGTCGCCGGACGAGGACACCAATCAGTTCGTCCAGGACTACATGGCCAGCGCGGTCGGCAACTACGTCGCGCCCGCATCGACGTTGGGCACCGGCGTCCCCGGTGGCCCGTACAACACGGTCGCGGTCATCACCCCGGAACAGTCCACGCCCAACAACGGCACACTGACGTTCGATCAGTCGGTGGCGCTGGGCAGGGAGAATCTCGACAACTGCATCAAGGCGACGTCATCGTGCAGCTACAACGACCAGGTGGGGTCCGTCGCGCCGACTCCCGGCGACACGTTCGTCGTCTATGGCTTCTCGCAGAGCTCAACGATCTCCACCCTCGAAAAGCGGGCGCTGGCAGCCGAATACGCACCCGGTGAGGGCCCCGACGTCAGCTTCGTGCTGACCGCCAACGGCAACCGCCCGAACGGCGGCTTCCTCGCCCGCGGGCCCGAGGGCGTCACGATCCCGGTGGGCCTGCCCTTCGGCGGCTCGACGTTCAACGGATCCACCCCGACCGACACCCAGTACGACACGACCGACATCGCCGCGCAGTACGACGGCTGGTCGGATTTCCCGGTCAACCCGCTGAACCTGCTGGCCGTCGCCAACGCGATGATGGGCGTCGACTACCTGCATCTCGGCGGCACCTACGACAACACCACGCTGACCGATCCGGGCGTGATCGACCAGGGCCAGTACGGCGACACGCACTACTACCTGATCTCCACGCCGGTGCTTCCGCTGCTGATGCCGCTGGAGAAGCTCGGGCCGCTGGGCCATGCGTTCGCCGACACCCTGGACGCTCCGCTGCGGGTGATCATCGAGTCCTCGTATGACCGCACCACCAGCCCGGGTGTGCCGACGTCGTGGAACGTGACGTACTTCCCGAACCCGGTGAAGTTCGCCCGCAATCTGCTGGTCTCGATCCCCACGGGTTGGGACAACGGCATCCAGGACCTCACCGGCAAGCGTCCGTTCGGCACCACCCGGCCCGGCCCCTACGGAGTCGGCGGTCCCGACGTCACCTACACCACGCCGGACACCACCTCGGATTCGTCGAGCGCGGCGGCAACCACTGAGACCACCGCGGTGGCCGCCACGGAGCCGACCGTGAAGAAGGCGACGGGTGCCGTCAAGCCGCACACGCCGGCCACGACTAAGAAGACCGCAGCCGCCGCCGCGACCGGCGGCAAGGACACGTCGTCCAAGGACACGTCGTCGAAGTCGACGACCACGAAGTCCTCGACGTCCACCCACAACAACGGTGTCGGCGGCTCCAAGCGAGCCAAGGCGAGCGCCGGCTCCAGCAGCTAGCTACTCGCGGCGCAGCCGGGACTCGACGAAGCGCTCGATCTCGTCCCATTCCTTGACCGCGGCCGTGTACGGGCCGGCGGGCCTGGAGTTCTCCTCGGGATCGAGCACGTAGTCGACGAGCTTGCCCAGCAGCCGGTCCTCGGCCAAGAGCTTGTCGACGGTCTCCTCCTCGGAGTACTCACCGACATCGCGCACCAGCTCGACCGCCAGCTCCAGCTGGTCGTGGTCGACCGCGTCGGGACCGTCGGCGATGTCGTCCGACAGCCCGGTCAGCACGTAGATGTTGTCCTCGGTGACGTCGACCCGGAGCGAACCGTCGGTGGCCGCGGTCCGGATGTCGTCGTAGGTGCTCAAATCCGACAGGTCGTGGTCGTGCTCGTCGGCGAGGTAGCGGGCCAGCGCACGCTCGGAGGTGAAGACACTGATTCGGCCGTTGCGGCCGAGGAAGATCGGCCGGTCGTCGAAGTAGCAGCGCAGCGTGTAGAACGTTCCCGAGCTGGCCTGGATGCGCACCGGGTCGATGCCGACCTCGGCCCAGAAGTCCTCTTGGCCGCCGAGCACGACGCCGTCCTGCGGCGCCCGCTCCTCGGCCTCCTCGGCCGTCGAATCGTCATCACCGGAATCTTCGGCGTCCGCTTCGGCGTCGGCCGACTCGTCGATCTCTTCCTCGTACGGCTCCTCGAGCTCGTCGGCGGCCAGCTTGGCCGCCCGCTCGTCGACCTCGGGCACGGTGATGACTTCGTCGATCGCCGACAGCACGCTGTCCCAGCCGCGGGCGACGATGTCGCCGACGACGCCCCAGCGCTTGAGCCCGGGCTTGCCGCTGAACTGCTCGTAGCCGCCCGAGAGCAGGCCGAGGTTGGGGTTGCCGTTGAAGAACCGGGTTACGGCGGGCAGCTCACACACCGAACCGATCGAGGAGACGACAGCCATCGTGTTGGCCAGTGCGGTCACCGCTTCTTCGGTGGGCTTCTCCGACAGCAGCTCCTCGACCACCACCAGGTCGACCTCGCGGTCTGCCGCCGGCTTCAGCTTGTGAGCGTTGGCCTTGGTCAGGTCCTCCCACGCGGGGTGATCGGTGAGGTCGTTGTCGGTGTTCGTGCGCACGAAGGCAGCCAGGTCCGCGACTGACTCGAAGGCGAACAGGTCGTCGTCCTTGCCGAGGAACGCCTCCCACTCGTCACCGCCTTCGCGCCACCGGGGCGCCCACAGCGTGTACAGGTCACCAGCGGTCACGCCCACGCGCACCGGAACGAGCTCAGCCATGCCGCACAGCCTAACGACGCTTGCTGGCGGGTAGCCTGCCCCCCGTGGGGAGGGCGCGCCGCGCACTGGCGATTCTGACGGCTGTCGGCGTGTGCGTCGCCGGCATCCTGGGCGTCACGGGGTACTTCTTGTTCACTCGTCCGCACGGGGACCCGTTGTCGAAAGCCGACGCCATCGTCGTGCTCGGCGGCGACAACGACGGTCGCTGGGAGTACGGCCTGAACCTGGCCAGGCAGGGTTACGCCAGCACGGTGCTGCTGTCCAATGCCTACTCGGACCGGCCGGCCGACCTCTCCGAGTTCCGGCAAGCCTGCGCATCCAGTACGGGCACCATCACCGTGCTCTGTTTCATCCCCGACCCGTTCACCACTCGCGGCGAGGCGATGTACGTGGCTCGGCTTGCCGAACAACACAACTGGAGCCGGGTGATCGTGGTGTCGTGGAACTACCACATGGTGCGCGCCCGCTACGTCTTTCATCAGTGCTTCACCGGCGACGTCATCATGCGTCCGGTGCCGCGGTCCTACGACTTCGCGCCGTGGCGGTGGGCAGTGCTGTACGCCTACCAGTACGGCGCGTTGATGAAGGCGTTCCTTGTTGGCTGCGATTCGGCCTGAGACCTCATACAGTCTCTGCGCATGGATGTGAGCGTCATCGACCACCCGCTGGCCAGAGCACGGCTGACCACTCTGCGTGACGAGCGCACCGACAATGCGGCCTTCCGGTCCGCGCTGCGCGACCTGACCCACATGCTGGTCTACGAGGCCACCCGCGACGCGGCGTGTGCTGAGATCACGGTTCGAACCCCCATCACCGAAACCGCGGGCTCGCGGCTGGCCTCCCCGCCGCTGCTGGTGCCGGTGCTGAGAGCCGGGCTGGGGATGGTCGACCAGGCGCATGCGCTGATCCCCGAAGCGAAGGTGGGTTTCGTCGGGGTGGCCCGAAACGAGACCACGCATCAGCCGACGCCCTACCTGGAGTCGCTGCCCGACGACCTGAGCTCACAACCGGTCATGGTGCTCGACCCGATGCTGGCGACCGGGGGCTCGATGGCCCACACCATCGGGCTGCTGCACCAGCGGGGCGCACGCGACATCACCCTGGTGTGTGTGGTCTGCGCACCGCAAGGCATTGCGGCGGTGGAGGAAGTCGCCCCGTCGGCGCGCCTGTTCACCGCCGCCATCGACGACGGCCTCAACGACGTCGCCTACATCGTGCCGGGCCTCGGCGATGCCGGTGACCGCCAGTTCGGACCGCGCTGACTACCAGTTCTGCGCGTTCGCCAGCAGCTGCCGCTGCACCGCGGCGGCGCGCTTGCGGGCTTCCGCCAGATCGGCACCGGCGGCCGCGCCGACTTCGGTGTAGCACTTGACTTTCGGCTCGGTACCCGAGGGGCGAACCACCACCCGCACCGTGGTCTGCTGATCGCCGCCGGTGAGGAACACCGCGTCCGCGTCCGCCGTGGCGGTGACTCGAAAGCCCGCGAGTTCGGTGGGCGGGTTGGTGCGTAACCGCGTCATCATCGCCGCCGCCTCGTCGGCATCGGCCACCCGCCGCGACAGTCCTGCGGTGGTGTGCACGCCATGGCGCAGGGCTAGCCGGTCGAGGGCGTCGGTGATCGAACTGCCTTGGGCGGCAAGGTGTGCCACCAGATCGCAGACGAGCACCGCGGCGCTGATACCGTCCTTGTCCCGGACTGCGGCCGGGTCGACGCAATGGCCGATGGCTTCCTCGTAGGCGTAGACCAGGCTGAACCCGGTCAGCTCGGCGTCGGCACGGGCAAGCCATTTGAACCCGGTCAGCGTCACGACGTGGCGGGCCCCGTACTCGGCGGCGATCGTGCCGAGCAGCTGGGACGACACCACACTGCTGGCCACCACGCTGGTCGCGGCATCGGAGGCGTCGAGGGTTGACAGGATGTAATCGCCCAGCAGCCAACCTGTTTCGTCACCGGACAGCATTCGCCAGCCGCCGGGGGCGGGAATGCCGACGGCGCAACGGTCGGCATCGGGATCCAGCGCGATGGCGACGTCGGCGCCGATCTCGTCGGCCAGCGCCAGCAGCGCGTCGGACGCGCCCGGCTCTTCGGGGTTGGGGAAGGCGACGGTGGGGAAGTCCGGATCCGGCGCGAATTGGCTTGCCACCGTGTGCACATCGTCGAATCCGGCCGTGTGCAGGGTGCGCAGCGCGAGCTCGCCGCCGACGCCGTGCATGGCCGTCAACGACACCCGCGGATTGCCGTGGCCGCACCGTCGCACCGTCGCCGCGCGGGCCACGTACGCGTCGATCAGGGTGTCGTCTGCCGGGTGGACGCGCCGCCGGGGGATCTCGTCGGCGGGCGGGGCTGTGGTGATCGCCGCTTCGATCTCCCGGTCGGCGGGGGAGACGATCTGCAGCCCGCCGTCGAAGTAGACCTTGTAGCCGTTGTCGGTCCGCGGATTGTGTGAGGCGGTGATCTGCACCCCGGCGGCGGCCCCGGTGCGCCGGACCGCGAACGCGACGACCGGGGTCGGCACCGGATGGTCCCAGGTGATCACCGAAAATCCCTGAGCGGCAAACACTTCAGCGGCGGCGACGGCGAACTGCGCTGATCCGTGCCGGGCGTCTCGGCCCACCACAACGGTCGAACCGCCGAGGCCGCGTGCCGTCAGCACGCGGCTCACCGCCCAGGTGGCACGCACCACGACGGCGAGGTTCATCGAATCCGGGCCGCCGCGTACCGGGCCGCGCAGACCCGCGGTGCCGAACGTCAGCGGCCGGGCGAACCGGGCGGCGCGTTCGTCGGGATCCAGGGCGGCCAGCTCGGCGGCCGTGACCGGATCGGGGTCGTGGGCGATCCAGGCCTCTTCGGTCACGGCACTGATTGTGCCCCGAGGTCGGCGTCCGCGAGCTTGCGCAGTACCGGCGCGGCGAGCATCAGCAGATTGAACTCCAACTCGGAGAGATGGCCGCGCATCGTGTCCTGCAGCCAGGCGTCGCGCTGAGCCCGGTCACGCAACAGCAGCTCCAATCCTTCCCCGGTGAGCTCGATGAGCTGGCGGCGACGGTCTGCGTCATCCGGGCGGCGGGACAGCAATCCGCGCGACTCGAGCTCGTTGATGCTGTCGGTCAGTGACTGGACCCGAACCTGCAGCCGGCCGGCGATCTCGGCCGGCGTCGTCACCCCCGCGCGGCTCACGTCGCCGAGAAGCTCGAGCTGGCTGAGCGTCAGCCCGTTGTCGGGGCGGTGCCGGCGAAGTTGACGGGCCAGCGCCATCATGGCCTCCCGCAGCTCGGTGGCCGCTTCCGACGGTGCGATGCTTACGGTCATATTCCAAGTTATACCTTGTTAGTTAGTGAGGAGTGTCGCGTTAACCGCAGGTGGCGACCATCAAGATACAAGGGCATACTTGGAATCATGCGGTGGATGTTGCTGGTGGTCGTCACGATCGGCGTCACCGTGCCGCTCGACCGCCTCGGCGTCCCGTCCGCCGCACTGTTCGCCGCCCTGCTGGTCGGCATCGTGCTGGCGATCGCCCGGTTGGCGCCCGCCAGCGTGCCGCGGCGTGCGGGTCTGGCCGCCCAGGGCGTGCTCGGGGTCTACATCGGCACCATGGTGCATTCCGACGCACTCTCGGCCCTGGGGCCGAACTGGCCGGCGGTCCTCGGCGTCGGCGTGATCACGCTGCTCCTCAGCATCGGTGCCGGCGCACTGCTCGGCCTGCACCGTGACATCAGCGCTCTGACCGGCGCGCTGGCACTGGTCGCAGGGGGAGCGTCCGGACTGGTCGCGATCGCGCGCGAACTCGGCGGGGATGATCGCGTCGTCGCCGTCGTCCAGTACCTGCGCGTCGCGGTGATCACCGCATCGATGCCCGTCGTCGTCACCCTCGTGTATCACGCCGAACGGTCGGCCAACGCCGTGCAGTCCACCCAATCCCATTCAGCGCCTTGGTATCTGAGCCTGGCGATGATCGTCGGGCTGGTGGTCGTCGGGGCGGTGGCCGGCCGGTTGGCCCGGCTGCCCGGGTCGGGTCTGCTCGGTCCGATGGCGCTGACGATCGTGGCCGAACTCAGTGGGGTGTCGTTCGGGCTTGCGGTGCCCGCGGTGCTGGTGTCGGTGTCCTACATGCTGATCGGCTGGCAGGCCGGGGTGGCGTTCACCCGTGAATCGCTGCGGGCGATCGAACGCCTGCTGCCGACCGCGCTCGGATTGATCGTGTTGCTCAACGTCGCCACCGCGGGCCTCGGTGTGGCGCTGTCCAAGATCACCGGCGTCAGCCTGCTCGACGGCTATCTGGCCACCAGTCCGGGCGGCATCTACGCCGTGTTGGCCACCGCGGTGGAGACCGGCTCCAACGTCACGTTCATCATCGCCGCGCAGGTACTGCGGGTCTTGCTGATGTTGTTCGCCGCACCGATGCTGGCCCGCGGATTCGTCCGGCTGGCCTACAGGCGCCCCAGTACCGAGGCCAACAGCGAGCCCATCGCGGTGGCCGACGCGCGACCGGCGGCCAGAACCTCGTCGTGACTGAGCGGCTCGCCGGTCATCCCGGCAGCCAGGTTCGTCACCAGCGACAACCCCAGCACCTCGGCGCCGGCCGCCCGCGCCGCGATGGTCTCGTGCACGGTCGACATCCCGACCAGGTCGGCGCCCAGTGTGCGGAGCATCCGGATCTCGGCGGGCGTCTCGTAATGCGGACCGGGCACCCCGGCGTACACGCCCTCGGCCAGGCTCGGGTCGACCTCGCGGGCCAGCGCACGCAGCCGCGGGGAGTAGGCGTCGACCAGGTCGACGAACTGCGCCCCGACCAGCGGTGAGCGAGCCGTGAGGTTCAGATGGTCGGCGATCAGCACCGGCTGGCCGACCTGATATTCGGGTCGCAGCCCGCCTGCGGCGTTGGTCAACACCACGACCTGGGCGCCCGCCGCCCGGGCGGTCCGCACCGGATGGACGATCGTGCGCAGGTCATGACCCTCGTAGGCGTGGATGCGGCCCAGCAGCACCAGCACGTTGTGCGAACCCACCGGCACCGACAGCACCCGGCCGCGATGGCCCAGCGCCGACGGCGGCGTGAAGCCGGGGATCGTCGCCATCGGGATCTCGGCGACGGGCGTCCCCAGCGCCGCGGCCGCGGGCGCCCACCCCGATCCGAGGACCACGGCGACGTCGTGCCGGGGCACGCCGCTGTGCTCGGCGATCACCGCTGCGGCGTGCTCGGCGTCTGGACTCACAGCCAGCGAGCCTAGTCGTGAATGCGATACTGCGTTGATGCCCACAGCCACAGCGTCGACCCGCGTCGAAGACGTGGTCGCGGCTCGTGGTGGCGATTTGATCGCGCTCTCGCACGCCATCCACGCCGAGCCCGAACTCGCCTTCGACGAGCACCGCAGCTGCGCCAAGGCGCAGGCGCTGGTGGCCGAGCGCGGTTTCGAGATCCGCGCGGCGGCGGGCGGATTGGACACCGCGTTCCGCGCCGATTTCGGGTCGGGCCCGCTGGTGATCGGGATCTGCGCCGAATACGACGCGCTACCCGGCATCGGCCACGCCTGCGGGCACAACATCATCGCCGCGTCGGCGGTCGGCACCGCCCTGGCGCTGGCCGAGGTGGCCGACGAACTGGGGCTCACCGTCGCGCTGATCGGCACCCCCGCCGAGGAGTCCGGCGGCGGCAAGGCCCTGCTGATCGAGGCCGGGGTGTTCGACGACGTCGCCGCGGCCGTCATGTTGCATCCCGGGCCGATCGACATCGCCGCCGCGCGCTCGCTGGCGCTCTCCGAGGTGATCGTCACCTACACCGGCCGGGAGTCGCACGCGGCCGTCGCGCCGCATCTGGGTGTCAACGCCGCCGACGCGGTGACCGTCGCGCAGGTGGCGATCGGCTTGCTGCGCCAGCAGATGGCGCCCGGTCAGTTGACCCACGGCATCGTCACCGAGGGCGGGTCGGCCACGAACATCATCCCCGGCCGTGCCCGGCTGCAGTACACGATGCGGGCTCCTGCCACCGAATCGCTGCAGGAACTGGAGGCCAAGATGCGCGGCTGCTTCGCGGCGGGTGCGGTCGCGACCGGATGTGAATACGAAATCGCCGAAGCCGCACCGCCGTACGCCGAGCTGACCCCGGATCGGTGGCTGGCCGAGGTGTTCCGCGACGAGATGATCACGATGGGTCGCAGCCCGGTCCCCGCCGAGGTGGAGGCCGCCATGCCGCTGGGGAGTACCGATATGGGCAATGTGACGCAACTGCTTCCGGGCATCCACCCGGTCGTCGGCATCGAATCCGGCGGCGCGGTGATCCACCAGCCCGGCTTCACTATCGCGGCGGCGGGCCCCAGCGGCGACCGTGCCGTCACGGAGGGGGCAATCATGTTGGCGCGCACGGTCGTTCGGTTGTCGCAGACGCCTGCCGAGCGAGATCGGGTGTTGGAGCTGCGGGATCGGCGGGGGGTCCGGGCATGAGCATCGCCGACGCATGCGAGTCCTGGTTGGCCAGCCACTTCGACGATCTGGTGCAGTGGCGCCGCCACATCCACCGATATCCCGAGCTCGGTCGCCAGGAGTTCGCCACCACGCAGTTCGTCGCCGACCGGCTGGTCGAGGCCGGGCTGAACCCGAAGGTGCTGCCCGGCGGGACGGGACTGACGTGTGACTTCGGGCCCGAGCACGCGCCGCGGATCGCGTTGCGCGCGGACATGGATGCGCTGCCGATGGCCGAGCGCACCGGTGCGCCGTACAGCTCGACGATGCCGAACATTGCGCATGCGTGCGGGCACGACGCGCACACCGCGATGCTGATCGGCGCCGCGACCGCGCTCGCGTCGGTGCCCGAGCTGCCGGTGGGTGTGAGGCTGATCTTCCAGGCCGCCGAGGAGCTGATGCCGGGCGGCGCGATCGACGCGATAGCCGCCGGTGCGCTGGTGGGGGTTTCGCGAATCTTCGCGCTGCACTGCGATCCCCGCCTCGCGGTGGGCCGGGTCGCGATCATTCCGGGACCGATCACGTCGGCGGCGGACTCGATCGAGATCACGCTGACGTCGCCCGGCGGCCACACGTCGCGGCCGCACCTGACCTCGGATCTGGTCTACGGGATGGGCACGCTGATCACCGGGCTGCCCGGGGTGCTGTCCCGCCGGGTCGACCCGCGGCATTCGACCGTCATGGTCTGGGGCGCGGCCAACGCGGGTGTCGCGGCCAACGCGATCCCGCAGTCCGGATCGCTGGCGGGCACCGTGCGGACCGCCAGTCGGGAAACCTGGGTCGGCATGGAAAGCCTTGTGCAGGAGATCGTTTCGGGACTGTTGGCCCCGCTGGGCATCGAACACACGCTGCACTACCATCGCGGCGTGCCACCGGTGGTCAACGAGGAGCGCTCGACGCAGATCATGACGCACGCCATCGAGGCGGTGGCGCCCGACGCGCTCGCCGATACCCGTCAGTCCGGCGGCGGTGAGGATTTCTCCTGGTATCTGGAGGAGGTGCCCGGCGCGATGGCACGGCTCGGGGTGTGGAGCGGGCGCGGGCCGCAGCTCGACCTTCACCAGCCGACGTTCGACCTCGACGAGCGGGCACTTGCAGTAGGGGTTCGAGTTCTGGTCAACATCGTCGAGCAATCCGCGGGGTTCTGATGAAGCTTTTGGTCACTGGCGGCGCGGGCTACGTCGGCAGCGTGTGTGCCCAGGTGCTGGTGGAGCAGGGGCACGAGGTCGTCGTCGTCGACGATCTGTCGACAGGCAACGCCGATGCGGTGCCGTCCGGCGTGCGCTTCGTCGAGGCAGACATTGTCGATGTCGCACCGGAATTGTTGGCCGGCGGATCCTTTGATGGCGTTCTGCACTTCGCCGCGAAGATCATGGTGGGCGAGTCCGTTGAGGCGCCGGAGCGGTACTGGGACGGCAACGTCATCAAGACGCTGCAACTGCTGGAGGCCATCCGCCTCGCCGGCGTGCCGCGGTTGGTGTTCTCGTCGACGGCGGCCACCTACGGCGAGCCGGAGTCGGTGCCGATCACCGAGGACGCGCCGACCAACCCGACCAGTGCCTACGGCGCCACAAAACTGGCGATCGACTATGCGATCACGTCCTATGCCATCGCGCACGGGCTGGCCGCGACCAGCCTGCGTTACTTCAACATCGCCGGGGCGTACGCCGGACTGGGTGAGCGTCACCCGGTCGAGTCGCACCTGATTCCACTGGTGCTGCAGGTCGCGACCGGGCAGCGCAAGGAGATCCTGGTGTTCGGCAACGACTGGCCGACGCCGGACGGCACGTGCATCCGCGACTACATCCATGTTCGCGACCTGGCCGATGCGCACCTTCTGGCGCTGCAGAACTCGAAACCGGGCGAACATCAGATCTACAACCTGGGCAACGGCACCGGGTTCTCGGTCCGCGAGGTCATCGCCAGCTGCGAGCGGGTCACCGGTACCTCGATCGCGGCGCGCGATGTCGAGCGCCGGCCCGGCGACCCGGCTGTGTTGATCGCCTCGAGTGAGAAGGCCATCACCGAACTCGGCTGGAAGCCGCAACATTCCGCGATCGACGAGATCGTTTCCGACGCTTGGGAATTCGTGCGGAGCTAGCCGCTGCCGTGCCCCGGGCCGACGTTGCTCGCGGGCCGGGTGCGCAGGTCGTGCACATACTCGTCGGGTGCTCCGGCGATCTCGGCTGCGTCGGCCATTACGCCGATGTAGCGCGCCGACGGTAGCCCGCCCTCCCAGGCATCCAGCACATACAGCCAGGCGAGTACGGGATCGGTTGTGGTGTCCGTCGATTCGCATTCGATGCGACATCTGATCTTCTTGTGGAAGCCGAGCTCGGAGCCTTCCCAGCGGTCCAGGTTCGCCTCGTCGGCCGGCGTCATGTCGTAGAGCACCACGAACACCTTGGATTCGGGGTCCTCGACCAGGGTCGCCAGCGCGCCTTCCCAGCCGATGTCCTCCCCGGCGAAGGTCAGCCGCCAGCCGTGCAGCCAGCCGGTTCCGGCCATCGGCGAGTGCGGCGCACGCTCCAGCATCTGCTCGGGATGCATGTTGGACCCGTAGGCGGCGTAGAGCGGCACGGGGAAAGCCTAGAGCGTCTCCACAACGGGAGCGCAGCGAGTCGGGCGATTAGATTCGGTGGGCAGGAGCGAAGCGACCCGGGCAACTAGGGTGGGCCACGTGACGACGCGGATCGTGATCATCGGTGGGGGGCCGGCCGGCTACGAGGCCGCATTGGTCGCAGCGGGTCGCGGCAGCGACGTCGCCGAGGTCACCGTCGTCGACTCCGACGGAATCGGCGGCGCCTGCGTTCTCTTCGACTGCGTGCCGTCCAAGACCTTCATCGCCTCGACCGGGGTGCGCACTGAGCTGCGCCGAGCCTCGGGGCTGGGTTTCGAGATCGGCATCGACGACGCCAAGATCTCGCTGCCCCAGATCAACAACCGCGTGAAGACGCTGGCCCGATCGCAGTCCGCCGATATCGGCACCCAACTGCTGCGCGAGAAGGTCAACGTCGTGCAGGGCCGCGGCGAGCTGATCGACTCCGTCCCGGGCATGGCGCACCACCGCGTCAAGGTCACCGCGCGCAACGGTCAGGTCGGCACCCTCAAGGCCGACGTGGTGCTGATCGCCACCGGCGCCAGCCCCCGGGTGTTGCCGAACGCCGAGCCTGACGGTGAGCGGATTCTGACCTGGCGTCAGCTCTACGACCTTCCTGAGCTGCCCGAACACCTGGTGATCGTGGGGTCCGGGGTCACCGGGGCCGAATTCTGCAACGCCTACACCGAGCTGGGCGTCGTCGTCACGGTGGTGGCCAGCCGCGACCAGATCCTGCCGCACGAGGACAGTGACGCGGCCGCCGTGCTGGAAGAGGTCTTCGCCGAGCGCGGTGTGACGTTGGTCAAGAACGCCAGGGCCGATTCAGTGCTGCGTACCGATCGCGGGGTCAAGGTCACGATGGCCGACGGCCGGGTCGTCGAGGGCAGCCACGCGCTGATGACGGTCGGTTCGGTGCCCAACACGACGGGTCTGGGCCTGGATCGGGTCGGGGTCGAGCTCGGCCGGGGCGGCTACATCCCGGTGGATCGGGTGTCCCGGACTTCGGCGTCGGGCATTTACGCGGCGGGAGACTGCACGGGGCTGCTGCCGTTGGCCTCGGTGGCGGCGATGCAGGGCCGCATCGCGATGTATCACGCGCTGGGCGAGGGCGTGGCCCCGATCCGGCTGCGCACGGTGGCCTCGGCCACCTTCACCAGGCCCGAGATCGCTGCGGTCGGGGTGCCGCAAACCGCGATCGACGACGGCTCGGTCCCGGCCCGCACGATCATGCTGCCGCTGAACACCAACGCGCGGGCGAAGATGTCGCTGCTCACACGCGGCTTCGTCAAGATCTTCTGCCGGCCTGCGACCGGCGTCGTCATCGGCGGTGTGGTGGTCGCGCCGATCGCCTCCGAATTGATCCTGCCGATCGCCCTGGCGGTGCAAAACCGCATCTCGGTGACCGATCTGGCGCAGACGTTGTCGGTGTACCCGTCACTGTCCGGGTCGATCGTCGAGGCTGCGCGCCGCCTGATGGCCCACGACGATCTCGACTAGCCTGAGGTCATGAGCGACCCGATCCTTCGACCGGGCACCGGTCAGACCTATCTCGGACCAACCGAGCGTGCGCACGCCTGGCAGCGGCTGGGCAGCGAACAGTTCGACGTCGTCGTCATCGGCGGCGGTGTGGTCGGTGCGGGCTGCGCACTGGATGCCGCGACCCGCGGGCTCAAAGTGGCCCTCGTCGAGGCGCGTGACTTCGCCTCGGGCACATCGAGCCGCAGTTCGAAGATGTTCCACGGCGGTCTGCGTTACCTCGAGCAGCTGGAGTTCGGTCTGGTCCGTGAGGCACTGCACGAGCGTGAACTGTCGCTGACCACGTTGGCACCGCATCTGGTCAAGCCGCTGCCATTTCTGTTCCCGCTGACCAAGCGGGTCTGGGAGCGGCCCTACATCGCGGCGGGCATCTTCCTCTACGATCAGCTCGGCGGCGCGAAATCCGTTCCTGCACAAAAGCATTTGACGAAGTCCGGTGCGCTGCGACTGGCGCCGGGACTCAAGCGCAGCTCGCTGATCGGCGGGATCCGCTATTACGACACCGTCGTCGACGACGCCCGGCACACCATGACGGTGGCCCGCACCGCCGCGCACTACGGCGCCGTGGTGCGCACCTCCACCCAGGTGGTCTCGCTGCTGCGCGAAGGTGACCGGGTGATCGGGGTGAAGATCCGGGACTCTGAGGACGGCGAGGTGGAGGACGTCCGCGGTCACGTCGTGATCAACGCGACCGGGGTGTGGACCGACGAGATCCAGGCGTTGAGCAAGGAACGCGGCCGGTTCCGGGTGCGGGCATCCAAAGGCGTGCACGTCGTGGTGCCCCGGGATCGGATCGTGTCCGAGGTGGCGATCATCCTGCGTACCGAGAAGTCGGTGCTGTTCGTGATCCCGTGGGGCACGCACTGGATCATCGGGACCACCGACACCGACTGGAACCTCGACCTGGCGCACCCGGCCGCGACGAAGGCCGATATCGACTACATCCTTGGCCACGTCAACACGGTGCTGGCCACGCCGCTCACTCACGACGACATCGACGGGGTGTACGCCGGCCTGCGGCCGCTGCTGGCCGGGGAGAGCGAAGAAACGTCCAAGCTGTCCCGTGAGCACGCCGTCGCGGTGCCGTCACCGGGCCTGGTCGCCATTGCCGGCGGCAAATACACCACGTATCGGGTGATGGCCGAAGACGCGGTCGACGCCGCCGCCGAGTACATCCCGGCGCGGGTCGCGCCGTCGATCACCGAGAAGGTGCCGTTGATGGGCGCGGACGGGTACTTCGCACTGGTCAACCAGACCCAGAGCGTGGGCGCCGGGTACGGCCTGCATCCGTACCGGGTGCGGCACCTGCTGGACCGGTACGGCTCGCTGATCGGCGACGTGCTGGCGCTGGCCGCCGACAAGCCGGAGCTGCTCGATCCGATCACCGATGCGCCGGTGTACCTGAAGGTGGAGGCCGCCTACGCCGCGGCCGCCGAAGGGGCATTGCACCTGGAGGACATCCTGGCCCGGCGGATGCGGATCTCGATCGAGTACCCGCACCGCGGCGTGGACTGCGCCCGCGAGGTCGCCGAGGTGGTCGCGCCGATCCTCGGCTGGAGTCAGGACGACATCGACCGCGAGGTGGACACCTATCTGGCGCGGGTGGAGGCCGAGGTCCTCTCGCAGGCTCAGCCCGACGACGAGTCCGCCGATGCCCTACGGGCGTCGGCGCCCGAGGCCCGGGCCGAAATCCTCGAGCCCGTGCCGTTGAACTGAGCGAGCATTGAGTCGCCGTCGACCGGCTCCGCTCCCAGATCGCGACGGGGTTGGTCCGGCGCGGGTGCGGCTGCGCGGCGGTGCGGTACTGGTGGAACTGGCCCACCGATTCGGGGAAGCTGCCGCGCAGAAGGTGTTCAACGGGGAAGTGGTCGACGCCTCCGGCGACGTCATCACCCCGGCCACGGTGCTACCGCCCGGCGCGCATGTCTACCTGTATCGGGAGCTGCCCGACGAGGTGGTGGTGCCGTTCGACGTCCCGGTGCTCCACCGCGACGACGACATCGTGGTGGTCGACAAGCCGCACTTCCTGGCCACCATGCCGCGCGGCGGCCATGTCGCGCAGACGGCGTTGGTGCGGCTGCGTCGGTCGCTCGATCTGCCCGAACTGAGTCCGGCGCATCGGCTGGACCGGCTGACCGCAGGGGTGCTGCTGTTCACCGTGCGACGTGAGGTTCGCGGCGCATACCAGACGTTGTTCGCGCGGGGCGAGGTGTCGAAGACTTATCTGGCGCGCTCCTCGGCGGCACCGCGCGTCGATCTCCCCGTGGTGCTGCGGAGTCGAATCATCAAGCAGCGCGGAGTGTTACAGGCTGTCGAGGAGCCGGGCGAGCCGAACGCCGAAACTCTGGTCGAAGCGCTGGGCGACGGCCGATATCAGCTGACTCCGCGCACGGGGCGCACCCATCAGCTGCGGGTCCACATGGCGTCACTCGGTCTGCCGATCGACAACGACCCGCTCTATCCGCGAATCGTCCAGGTGGCGGCCGACGACTTCTCCGCCCCGCTACAGCTGGTGGCGCAGCGGCTGGAGTTCGTCGATCCGCTGTCCGGCGAGCGGCGGTCGTTCGTCAGCTCAGCGCAGCTGTAGCTGTTTGCGGTAGGCGGCAGGCCCTAGACCGAACCAGCGGTGACACGAGCGGGTGAGCACACTGTGCTCGGCGTATCCGAGCTCGCGGGCCAAGTGCGCCAACGTGATTCCCGTGTCACGCAGATAGCGCTCGGCGCGCTCTCGGCGAACACCGTCGATGACGGCCGCGAAACTGGTGGCCTCGGCAGCCAGTCGTCGCTGCAAGGCCTTCGGGTGAAGGCTCAGTTGTTCGGCGATCAGTTCCAGGGTGACCGTGCCACTGGGCAGCAGCTGACGCACCAGCGCCCGCACCGAAGTGGTGGTCGACGGCTCGGCGGCGGTAATGGTCGTCAAGTACTGCACGATGATGTCGTGGGCTAACTGATCGCGCTGCAGGGGACGCTGCAGGTCGGCCGATCGAATGGTGAAACCCATTCTGGCTGAGGAGAATAACGGTCGACAACCGAAGTAGGCCCAGTACTCGTCGACGTCGGTCAGCGCTTCGTAGGGCAGCTCGACCGACAGCGGCCGGTAGTCGTCCCCGAGCAGGAATCGGAGCACGCGCAGGATGACGCCGAGCGAGAGTTCGGCAGTCTGGGGCCGGACGTCGATGTGTGTGTCCAGGACCTGGTAATCGATGAACGCCCGCTCCGGATCATCGGTGGTGCACACCTGCAGCAGCAGGCCCGGGCTGTAGGCCGCCAGAAACCTCTCGAAGATCCGCAGCGCCTCTGCCACAGTGCCGGAGGTTCGCGCGGCCACACCGACGGGGCCAAGTATCTCGATGCCCTGGACCAGGGCGAGCCTGCGCCCGAAATCGAGCGTGTCGGTGGATTTCGCTGCGGTCTCGATGGCGGCAACGACTCTGCTGAGCGGAATGAAGATGTCGTTGTCGCCGACGACGCCGGGGTCGATGCCGGCCTGTTTCAGCAGCGCCACCGGATCGCCGCCGAGGTCGCTGACCAGCCGCGGGAAGTTCGAGAGCGATGTCGCCCGGACCACCGACATGGACGTCAATGTCGGATGCGCGTCCTGAAATGTCAAGTATTCGCCCTGAAGTGTCAAGACTGGCCCGGAGTCGAACCGAGATCGTGGTGGGTAGCGGTGACAGACGCCGCGCCACGAAAGAAGACGAACCATGACACTGACTGCAGACCCGGCGATCCGCACGGTCGCCATCACCGGTGGCGCCCGGGGCATCGGTTTTGCGACAGCCGAGGCCTGCCTGGCCGCCGGCATGAACGTCGTCATCGGAGATGTCGACGGCGACACATGTGCGTCCGCGGCCGCCGAACTGGGACCGAGGGCGATCGGACTTCCCCTCGATGTGCGCAACAGCGGGGAGTTCGGGGACTTCCTGGACTGCGCGCAGGACGCGTTCGGCCCGCTCGACGTGCTGGTCAACAACGCCGGCGTGGCACCCATCGGGCTGTTCGTCGACGAGGATCCCGCCGACACCCAACGTTTGCTCGACATCAATCTGGGTGGGGTCTTGACCGGAACCCGGTTGGCGTTACGGCGATTCCTGCCCCGCGGGCGCGGCCATATCGTCAACGTCGCCTCGTCGGCCGGCCAGATCGCCACTGCGGGCGGCGCGACGTACGCCGCGACCAAGCACGGCGTCGTCGGTTTCACCCGCGCCATTCGGGCGGAAACCCGGGGAACGGGTGTGCGGACCACCATCGTCATGCCCGGCCTCATCCGTACGGACATGATCGCGGGCTTCGCAAAGGCACACGGGACCCGGATCGTCGGCCCCGAAAAGGTCGGCGCCGGCATCGTTGACGCGCTTCGGACCGGTCGCGAAGAGGTATTCGTGCCGCGCGAGCTCGGCCCGGTGGCCCGGCTGATCGCGGGTACACCGCCGGGCGTCGCCGACCGGCTCAAAGGCTTGTTGCGCTCCGACAATGTCATGACAGGTGCCGATCTGGCTGCCCGGCGCGGTTACCGCGGCCGGATGGCGGCGACTGTCGGGGAACCGTGATCGAGACGCGCCGGCTGACGGCGGACGGGATCGCCACCTCCGTGCTCGTCGGAGGGTCCGGTGAGCCGGGTGAAGCGGTGGTCTTCGTGCACGGCAATCCGGATGCCGGTACCGACTGGATGCCACTGATGACGCGGATCGCGGATTTCGCCACCGTCGTTGCTCCGGACCTGCCCGGCTTCGGGTCGGCGGATAAGGGCGCCGGCCTGGACTACTCGATCGAGGGGTACGCGCGCTTCGTGCACGGGGTGATCACCGCGCTGGACATCGAGCGCGTGCACCTGGTGGCCCACGATTTCGGTGGTCCGTTCGCGTTGACCTGGGCTGCTGAACATCCCGAGCGCGTGGCAAGCGTGACGTTGATCAACACCGGCGTTCTGATCGGTTATCGCTGGCACCGGCTGGCGCGGGTGTGGCGGACCCCGTTACTCGGTGAGCTGATGATGCGGCTGACCACGCCGAAGGTGGGTCGTTTCGTGATCGGGCACGACAATCCGGGGCTGCCTGGCGAATGGGCGGACATCGTCGCCCGGCATCTGGCGTCGCCGCAGACCAAGCGCGCCGTGCTGCGCCTGTACCGCTCGTCGCAGACCAAGGACATCGAGAAGTTGGCGCCGAGGTTGCGCGAACGCGACCACCTTGCGCTCGTCGTCTTCGGCGACGCCGATGTGTACATCCCCGTGGAGCAGGCACATCGCCAGCGGCAGCCGTTCCCGAGGGCGGAGATCCACATCCTCAGCGGCGTCGGGCACTGGAGCTGGCTCGAGCAGACCGATCAGGTCGCCGCGCACGTAGTGCCGTTCCTGCGCGATCGCGTCGGTGCGGCGAATGCAGTTAAACATCAACACACACAAGGAGATTGAAATGTCCAATGCAGTCGACACCCGTCCCGTCAACCTGAACGCCTTCGCGGAGCTGGCGCCGGATGCGCCGGTGTTCATGATCAACCTGCTGAAGTTCAACGACGGCGAGGGTCGTGACCGCTATCAGCAGTACGGCCGAGAGGTGCAGCCGCATCTGGAGCGGGTCGGGGCCGTCATCCGCTACGCGGGAACGGGCCCGGTGAACGTGATCGGCGACGGGCAGCACCCGTGGTGGGATGCCCTCCTGGTGGTCGAGTATCCGACGCCGCAGGCGTTCGTCGACATGGTCTCCGACGCCGGATACCAAGCAGTCCACGAGCACCGCGCGGCCGCGCTCGTGCAAGGCGACCTGGTGGCCACCTCCCAATGGGTGGTCGGCTGAGTGCCCAATGACTCCGCGATGGTGACCTTCGGTCCCTAGCCGTCAACAGTGACGCACGCCACTGTTGAGACATGGATGACGATCATGAGTTGGTGCTGGTGGCCGCATACCCCGACGTCGAGCGGGCCGCCACCGACTTCCATGAGTTGGAGAAGCGGATCAAGCATGGCTTGGAACTGCGGGCGGCGGCCCTGGTCACGAAGGACGCCGACGGACACCCGCACGTCCTGGAGGCGCACAATCGGCACGGTCGGGTGGCCCTCGGTATGGGCGCCGGGTTGGGGATCCTGTTCGGACTGTTCCTGCCGCCCGTAGGCCTCGCCGTCGTGGTCGGGGGAGCGGCAGGCGCTCTCGTGGGCGCGTTCGCCGAGCACGAGCTGCGTATCGGTTTGCAACGTGAAGTGGGTGGCGCGCTCGATGCCGGAACTGGGGTGGTGGTTGCGCTGGTCTACCCCAACGGCCGCGGACCGGTTGAGTCGACTCTGTACCGCGCCGCCGAGATAAGGTCGGTCCGGATGGACCGCGCCACGATCAACAGCCTCGACCAACTGGTCGCGGACGAGATCGCGAAGATCACCCACCCGCCGACCGACCCGGTCACCGCTGGCACGACGGACACCAGTACGTGACGCGGTCATCGTCGGAGGATTCGGCGCGGCGGATCGGGGTGCCGCAGCGGCGGCACGGTTCACCGGCCCGACCGTAGACCCAGAGGTCCTGGCCGCCTCTGCGGTTGCCGGTGGTGGTTCGATTGACCCGTGTTCGATTCGCCCACAACATGTCCCGCGCTCGGGTGACGACCCGCAGCGGATCGGGGAGGCTGCTGACGGGACTGGTGGGGAGTCGGCCGAACACGAAGCACAGTTCGTTGGCGTACACGTTGCCGACGCCGGCGAGGTTGCGCTGATCGAGCAGGGCGGGCGCGATGGGGCGGTCGGGGTCTTGGGCCAGGTTCGCCGCCGCCACCGTGGGATCCCAGTCATCGCCGAGGAGGTCGGGCCCCAGGTGGGCGACGGCATCTTCGTCGTGCTCCCGGTCGAGGATTTCCAGGATGCCCAAGTCGATTCCGAGGGCTTGAATGTCCCCGGCTTCCAGGGCGATTCGGATCTTGTAGGCGTTGCGTATGGGTTTGCCTTTCGGGCCGACCCGCCATGCGCCGTCCATCTTCAGGTGCGAGTGGATGCTGGCCTGGCCCACCCGGATGAACAGGTGCTTGCCGCGACTGATCACCTCGTCGACGGTCTGCCCGGCCAGATCCACGGTGGCGTAGCGCGGCACGCGGACATCGCACCGCGTCAGCGTCTTTCCGACCAGCGCCTCGCGCAGGTTGGCCGCGGTGCGGAAGACGGTGTCGCCTTCGGGCATGGTTCCAGCCTAGAAGGGCGGCGGATGGGCGGCGGCTCTCGCCTCGTTGAGTCCGCGTTCCCAGCGGATCCGGTCGGCCCGATCTTGGGCGCGGGTGCGGCGGCGAGCCGGCATCATTACACCGCGTCCAGGCTGATTCCGGGTCGGGGCCTGGGGCAGGTTCAGCTCCTCGGTCGGAGTGAAGAGCTGCGGAAAGAACAGCGCACCACCAGGTTTCGTGGTGTAGGTGCGGCCTGACGGCGACGTCCAGATCACCGTGCCGTCGGGCAACTGACGGTCCGCCCAGCCACCCGTTCCGGCATAGAAGGTCTTCAACAAGTGATGCAGCCGGCACAGTAGTTTCAGGTTCGACGGATGCGTGGGCCCGAGGGGGTACGGCACGGTGTGATCAATGTCCGTCATCGAGGCCCGACGGTCGCACCCGGGGAATCGGCACGTCAGATCCCGGCAGCGGATGAACTCAGCCAGGGCGGCCGAAGGTCGATACCGTGGTTCGGCGCTCACCTCCTTGCCTGCGACCACGGGGCGGAACTTCGCGCGCTTGGCCAGGGTTCGTACGGTCGCGGCCGGAATGCCGCCGTAGCCCGGCAATAGCGCCGGGGCGTTCCCCTCGCCGGTGACGGTGTTGGCTTCACCCAGGAGGTGGATGACGATCTGCGTCGGTTCGCTGGTGCTGTCCGCACTGGCGGGGCAGTCGCCGCACTCGCAATCGCACGGCATTGTCGCGGCCCCGGCTGACCACGCTCCCAGCGCGTCGGCTCGACGCTGCCGAGCGGTTCGCGGGTCGTCCCGACACACGGTCGCCCCGAGTTGGCTCAGCCGCTGGTCAAAGGCTGCCGCGTCGGCGGCGCGGACCCGCCCCCAGATTTCCGCCAATCCGTCTGTGCCAGCGGTGATCTCGATGTGTCGGTCGTCGTCTGCTGTGCGCGCGACGCGGACGGCGTCGGGATCCAGCTCGCGGACGGACCAGTCGATGACCTGATTGGTCTTCTCCCGCGAGAAGGCGTTCCACCCCGGCGCCTGTTCCGCGAGCTGGGCGTCGACGGCGGCGAGTGCCTCAGGGTCGGTGATCAACCCGGTGCGGAACACCGCGGCGATGATGATGCGGTATTCGATGGCGCCGGAAGCGAAGGCAGCGCCGAGCCTCGGCAGCCGCTCGATCAGCTGCAGGCCGTAGTCCATCTGGGACGACGCCCGGCCTTGGCTGATTCCCAGTTCGGCACCCACCTCGGCGGCTACTGCTTCCCAATTGTCGACGCACCACTGCGCGCGGTCGGCTGCCTCGACCGATCGCATCCGGTGCTGGCAGAGCAGGGCGGCCGCAAGGAGTCGCTCCGCGATCGCGACCCGTTCGTTGCGCTGCCCGCGGCGCATCGCCTCAAAAAGATCGGCGTCAGTTCGATGTTCGAACATGTGTTCGATACTACTCTGCGTCGCCGACAAGTTTCAGCTGTTGCAGCCGCGCATCTCGATCGTCGCGCCCGGACCGGCGGCGTCCAAGGCCGCCGCGTCCGCGGCGTCCTGGAAAAATGCATTGCCCCCGGTGAAGGACTTTCCGTCTGCGCTCACCCCGATCGACAGGCACCCCAGGCCGGAGGCCAGCACCGCGCAGTCATTGGTCTGGCCCTTGACGTCACACCACAACTCGGCGGCATCCTCGGCGTCTTGGCGCGTCTCGTAGTTGAGCCGCATCACTTCTTGTCCCGTGGAGACCGACGCGGCCGCGGCCCCCCAACATCCCGGTCTGCACCTGAACTCGATATCGGCACTGGCCGCCGGCGCCGGCCACAATGCAGCGACAAGAAGGGTTCCCACAATGAAGCAAGTGGTCTTCATGCTGCCGAGTACAGCCGGACCGGTGAGCTACCGATCTCAACAACCTCAGCGCAAACGCAGCCCGCGAGGGGTCCGGCTGAACCCGGCGTCCACCAGTGCGTCGGCGGTGGCTTTGCGGTCGGCGTGTGCCCCGGCCTCCAAAACAGGTATGCCGTCCAGCTTTTCGACCAGCACGCCGCCGATGCGTCCACTGCTGACCAGTTCGGCTAGCGTTCCCGCCGCGGCGCGCTGCGCTTCGTCGTCGGTGCTGAAGTTCAGCAGCGAGCGTCCACCGCGCTCGATGAACCAGACCAGCGCACCGTCCACCAGGATGACCAGTGCGCCGGCCTTGCGTCCCGGCCGATGGCTGGCGTCGGCATCCGGGCGGGCCGGCCACGGCAATGCCGCGCCGTACGGGTTAGCCGGATCCGCGGCCGCCAGCACGACCGCGCGGTAGTCGGGCCGCTCAGGATCCACTCCGTCGAGATAGGTCCGCAGCCGGTCGACCGTCGATGCGACCGCGAATTGGGCTCCGCCGAGCGACTCGACGAAATAGCCGCGCTGGCATCGCCCGGCTTCCTCGAAACCGGTCAGTACCTTGTACATCGTGGCGAATCCGCCGGGCACCCCCTCGGCTGCTGCCGCGCCCTTGGTCAGCACACCGTGGCGGTTCAGTAACAACTCTGCCGAGAAGTGAGCGCGCACAGTCGAATCCGGCTCGCGAGCCGGTACCGCCGACCACCGCCCGGCGACCGTCGAATCCACCGGGCGGGCTTGGGCGTGCGCCACCGAGTAGCGGCTCAACCGCGGCGCGCGTCGCTGCCGGTGCGCCGGCGCGGCGGGACGACGCGTACCGGGCTTGCGTCCACCCGCCAGCATGGCGCGCACCGGCGCGAACGTGTCGCCGGTGACCCAGCCGGCCCAGATCAGGTCCCACAGTGCGGCTTTGGCGGTCTCTTCCGAACCCCCGACCAGTTGTCGGAAGAAGAACGCCCCGCGCGCCTCCCCAGGCTCACCGAGGACCTCGAGGATCGCGCGGTGCGCATCGGTGAAGTCGATCTCGGCGGGAGTCGCGAGCGTCAGCGGTGCGGTATCCGCGTGGTGGAACGTGATCCAGCCGTCGCTGCCTGAGATCGATCCCGCTCCTGACCAGGTGACCTCACCGGAGGCCAGCAGCTCGTCGAGCATCGCCGGCTGGTAGTCGCGCACCCGCGGGCCGAACACCAGCGGCTCGACCGCCGATGCGGGGATCGGCACCCCGGCGAGCTGGTCGATCACGCTCGCCAGACCGTCCACGCCGGACGTGGCCGAGCTGCCGACCTGCTGCCATGCGGGCAGGAAGCGGGCATAGGCCGCTGTGCTCACGGGTTCGACCTGGGCCCGCAGGGCCGCCAGCGACCGGCGACGCAGGATGCGCAGCACCTCGGCGTCACACCACTGGTCAGCATCCGGTCCGGCGACGAACTCGCCGCGAACCAGCTTGCCGTCCACCGACATCCGGCCCAGCACGTCGGCGGCGACCCGCAGTCCGAGTCCGAATCGGGCCGCAGCTTCGGCGGTGGTGAACGGGCCACGGGTGCGGGCGAAGCGGCCCATCAACTCACCGAGGGGGTCGGGCACCGCCTCGGTGAAACTCGTCGGCACTCCGACGGGCACGGCGACGCCGACCGCATCGCGCAGGCGGCCGATGTCCTCGATGCCTGCCCACCAGGACTGCCCGGCGTACGACAGCGGCAGCGCGCGTCGGGCGGCGTGCAGTCCATCCAGCCACGCGCCGATGTCGCTGGCGGTGCAGCGCTCGGCGATCTCGGCCTCGGTCAGCGGGCCGAGCAGGCGCAGCAGGTCTGCCACGCCTTCGGCGTCGCGAGCCTTGCGGTCCTCGGAAAGATGTTGCAGCTGGCGTGATGTCGCGGCAATCACATCAGGGTCGAGTAGCTCTCGGAGCTCGACGCGTCCCAGCAGCTCCGCCAGCAGGGTGCTGTCCAGCGATAGTGCGGCAGCGCGGCGCTCGGCCAGCGGGCTGTCGCCCTCGTACATGAACGCGCCGACATAGCCGAACATCAGCGACGCCGCGAACGGTGACGGCATCGGCGTCTCGACCTCCACCAACCGTACCCGGCGCTGGGCGATCCGGCTCATCAGGTCGGTCAGCATCGGAACGTCGTAGACGTCCTGCAGGCATTCGCGCACCGCCTCCAGCACGATCGGGAAGTCGGGGTATTTGCGTGCCACATCCAGCAATTGGGCAGCCCGCTGCCGCTGGTGCCACAGCGGCGAACGCTTACCGGGATGGCGTCTGGGCAGCAACAGCGCCCGCGCCGCGCACTCCCGGAACCGGGACGCGAACAGCGCCGAGCCGCCCACCTCGGTGGTGACCAGTGGCTCGATCTCGTCGGGGGCGAAGACGAACAGGTCGGCGCCGGGCGGGGCATCCTCGGTGTCCGGCAGCCGCACCACGATGCCGTCGTCCGAGGCGGTGGGCTTCTCGTCGATGCCGTACCGCTCCAGCAGCCGACGACTGACCGCGAGTGCCAGCGGACCGTGCACCTTCAGGCCGTAGGGGGAGTGCAGCACCACCCGCCAGTCGCCGAGCTCGTCGCGGAAACGCTCGACCAGCAGGGTGGTGTCGCTGGGTACGGTGGCGGTGGCGTTGCGCTGATCGTCGAGTAGCTGCCACAGGTTGTCGGTGGCATAGTCGGCGAAACCCAGTTCATTGCAGCGTATTTCGAATTCATCGCGGCCCATCCCGGCCAGCTCGCCGGTGAACTTGCCGATCGCCTGACCGAGCTCGGCGGGCCGGCCCGCGTCGTCGCCACGCCAGAACGGTAGCCGCGCGGGTTGACCCGGCGCCGGGATGACGAGCACCCGGTCGTGGGTGATCTCGGTGATCCGCCAGCTGGTCGCCCCCAGCGAGATGACGTCGCCGGGCCGCGACTCGTACACCATCTCTTCATCGAGTTCACCGACCCGCGAGGGCTTTTCGGAATCGGTGGCCAGGTACACGGTGAACATGCCGCGGTCAGGAATGGCGCCTCCGGAGGTGACCGCCAGCCGCTGGGCACCGGGACGCGCAGTCAGGGTGCCGTTGTCGCGGTCGTAGATCAATCGCGGCCGCAGCTCGGCGAAATCCGTCGAGGGATACTTGCCCGACAGCAGATCCAGGGTTGCCTCGAAAGCGCTGCGCGGCAACGTTGCAAACGGCGCACTGCGTCGGACCACGTCGAACCACTCGTCGGCGCTGACCGGCTCCAGAGCGCACGCCGCCACGGTGTGCTGGGCCAGCACGTCGAGCGGATTGGTGGGGACCCGCATGGTTTCGATCTGCCCGGCGAGCATGCGTTGCACGCTGACGGCGCAGCCGATCAGGTCGGTCCGGTGCTTGGGGAACAGCACACCACGGGAAATCTCGCCGACCTGATGCCCGGCCCGTCCGACGCGCTGCAATCCGCTGGCCACCGACGGCGGCGCCTCCACCTGGATCACCAGATCCACTGCGCCCATGTCGATTCCGAGTTCCAGGCTCGATGTCGCCACCACGGACTTGAGTCGACCGCTTTTGAGGTCGTCCTCCACCGCGGCGCGCTGCTCCTTGGACACCGAGCCGTGGTGGGCCCGTGCCAGCAGTGGCTCGGCTCCGTAGGTCTGGCCGCTGCCCATGATGTGCGCCGGTGGTCCACCGGGCACCTGGCGGTTGGGCGGCGCATCCAGTTCGACTCCGGAGCGCTCGGCATGAATCTCGTTGATGCGCGCGGTGAGCCGCTCGGCGAGGCGACGTGAGTTGGCGAACACGATGGTCGAGTTGTGCGCCTCGATGAGGTCGACGATGCGCGCCTCGACATCGGGCCAGATGGTGTTGTTCTCCAAGTTGGCCATGTCGGGCACCGGCACCTGGACGGTCAGCTCGAACGTCTTGGTTGCCGGCGGCGCGACGATGGTCGTCGGCCTGGCACCGGAGAGGAACCGGGCCACTTCCTCGGGTGGGCTGACCGTCGCCGATAGCCCGATGCGCTGGGCCGGTTTCTCCAGCAGCGCATCGAGGCGCTCCAGGGACACCGCCAGATGCGCGCCGCGCTTGGTGGCGGCCACCGCGTGCACCTCGTCGACGATGACCGTCTCGATGCCGGTCAGCGTTTCCCGGGCCGCGGAGGTCAGCATCAGGAACAGTGACTCCGGGGTGGTGATCAGGATGTCGGGAGGCTTGGTGATGAGCTCGCGCCTGCGGGCGGGCGGGGTGTCGCCGGAGCGGACGCCGACGCTGATCTGCGGGGCCGGCACGCCGTCGCGTTCGGCGATGCGGGTGATGCCGGTCAGCGGGGTGCGCAGGTTGCGTTCCACGTCGACGGCCAGTGCCTTGAGGGGGAGACGTAGAGCACCCGGGTGCCACGCTTCTCCGGCTCATGGGCCAGCCGGTCGATCGCCCACAGAAAGGCCGCCAGCGTCTTACCCGACCCCGTCGGGGCGATGACCAGGGTGTTGTCCCCGTCGGCGATCGCTGACCAGGCCCGCGCCTGCGCGGCGGTCGGCTCGGCGAAGGTGCCCGTGAACCAGCGCCGCGTCAGCGGGCTGAACCGGCTCATCGGATCGCGGGGACTCACGACTCCAGGGTGCCAGGAGGTACCGACAGATCGAGGCGGTGGACTTCGTGACAATTGACGGATATGTAGATCATCGAACGTCTGCACGCCATACTGGTGGCCTGAGGGGCAGCCATCGGGGGATGCTGCGACGTTCGGGGGTGCAGTGACGTCGGCAACCGCAATCTGTCGGTCGTGTGGGGCAGAGCCATCGCAGGGGGCCCGGTTTTGCGGCTCGTGTGGTGAGCGCCTGACGCCGGCCGCGGACCATGCCGAATACAAACAGGTCACCGTGTTGTTCGCCGACGTCGCGCGGTCGATGGACCTTGCCGCGGCGCTGGATCTGGAGCGGTTGCGCGAGGTCATGACCGACCTGGTGGAGCGGTCCGCCGCGGTGGCGCGCCGGTATGGCGGGTCGGTGGAGTACAACGGCGACGGGATCATGGCACTCTTCGGTGCGCCGACAGCACTGGAAGATCACGCTTTTCGCGCCTGCCTGGCCGGCCTCGAAATCCAGGACGAGATGTCCCGGCTCGCTGCGGCGGTGCAGCAATGTGACGGCATTGACGTCGACGTCCGGGTGGGTCTGAACTCCGGGCGGGTGATCGCCGGCGAGATCGGTTCGGGAGCACTCGGCTACCGCGCCACCGGTGAGACGGTGGGAATGGCGCAGCGGATGGAGTCGGCGGCACCGGCGGGTGCGGTGATGATGTCGGAGTCGACGGCGCGGCTTGTCGAAAACGTGGCGACGCTTGCTGATCCGGAATGGGTCCACATCAAGGGCGCCGACGAGCCGGTCCGTGCGTACCGATTGGTCAACGTGCTTCTGGGCGATCGACCGGTTGACCGAGCCGAAGCACGTCTGGTGGGACGGCGGTGGGAGATGGCCGTCCTGGACGCCCTTGCCGAGCGCGCCGTCGACGGGCGCGGTGGTGTGGTGCGGCTGGTGGGGCCACCGGGGATCGGTAAGTCCCGGGTCGCCCGGGAGACCGCGGCAATGGCAGCAGAACGTGGAATCGAAGTGGCCTGGACGTTGTGCGGCTCGCACACCGCCGAAATACCCTTCTACGCGGTGAGCCGGCTGTTGCGGGCGGTGACCGGCGTTGCCGGGCTGGACCCCGACGCCGCCCGGCAGCGGTTGCGCAGCCTGATCCCCGGCGCCGATCCGCAGGATCTTCTGCTTCTGGACGATCTACTCGGGGTGGCTGACAGCGAGGTGCCATTGCCGCGAATCGCTCCGGATGCACGCCGGCGGCGGCTGACCGCACTGGTCAACACGGTGTCGCTGGCGCGGGTGCAGCCTGCGCTCCTGATCGTCGAAGACGCCCACTGGATGGATGCGGTCAGCGAGTCGATGCTGGCCGACCTCCTCGCGGTGGTTCCCCGAACGCCCGCCATGGTCCTGATCACCTTCCGTCCCGAGTATGTCGGCGCGCTGGCGGGAATGGCGTCGGCACAGACGGTGTCGTTGGGTCCGCTGGGCGACTCGGATACCGCGACCCTGCTGACCGAGTTGCTGGGCGCAGACCCGTCGGTGCAGGAGCTGGTCGGGGTGATCGGTGATCGAGCGGCGGGCAACCCGTTCTTCGCCGAGGAGATGGTCCGTGAGCTGGCGCAGCGCGGGGTGCTGACGGGTGCCCACGGAAATTTCACCTGCCGGACGGATGTCACCGAAGTCAGTGTTCCGGTGACGGTTCAGGCCGCCATCAGCGCGCGCATCGACCGGCTCAGCGAACCCGCGAAGCGAACCCTGCATGCCGCCGCGGTGATCGGCGCGCACTTCGGCGCCGAATTGCTTTCCACGCTCGACGGGGAGGCGACGACGGATGAGTTGCTTCACGTCGAACTGATTGATCAAGTGCGGTTCACGCCCACCGCGGAGTACGCGTTCCGTCATCCGCTGATCCACGCGGTCGCCTACGAATCTCAGCTGAAATCCGATCGCGCCCTGTGGCATCGGCGGCTTGCAGCCGCCATGGAGCAGGGTGCCCCCGATCTGGCGGACGAGAACGCAGCGCTGATCGCCGAGCACCTCCACGCCGCCGGTGATCTTCCGACGGCGTACGCCTGGCATATGCGGGCCGGTACCTGGTCGGCGAGCCGCGATATTCATGCGGCCCGGTTGAACTGGGAGAGGGCACGCCGGATCGCCGACGAACTGCCCGATGACTCCGCCGGCAAACTGTCGATGCGGATCGCTCCGCGGACAATGCTGTGCGCCAGTGACTTTCACGCCAGCGCCATCACTGAGAGCCGGGGCCGATTTGCCGAACTTCGGGAACTGTGTAGCGCCGCCGGTGACAGCGTGTCGCTTGCCATCGGCATGACCGGGCAGGTCACCGAATACCTTTACGTCAATCGGGCCCCCGAAGCGGCGGTGCTGGCCTCTGAGCAGATGGACCTGTTGGACTCCATCGGTGATCCGAACTTGACTGTCGGGCTGTCGTTCTCCGCTTTCGCCACCTGGTTCAACCAGGCTGATTTCGCGAGGATCACACGGTGGACGCAGCGAGTCATCGACCTGGCCGCGGGTGATCCCAGTGTGGGTGCCGGATTCGGGTTCGCGTCCCCGCTGTCGGCGGCGATGGCCTTCCGCGGTATTGCCCGGTGGTGGCACGGGCAGCCGGGGTGGCGCGATGACTTGCGCGACGCGATATCGATGGCGCAGGCGGCCGACCCGGCGACGCAGGCTTTCCTGTTGGCGTGGACGTACAGCGTCGAGATCGCCTACGGGGTCCTGCCGGCTGACGACTCCGCGGTCGAAGCCAGTCAGCAGGCGGTGGAAACCGCCGAGCGCGTCGGAAACGACAACGCAGTGACGTTGGCGGAGTACGGGTTAGGGGTGGCTCTGATGTACCGGGACAGTGAATCCGAACGGCGGCGCGGGCTCGAACTGATGGACAAGGCACTCGCCATGCTGCGGATCCGGGTGCCGTCGTTGGTGCCTGTCACCGAGATGTTCGCAGCGCGCGAACGGGCGAAATTCGGCGATCGCGATACGGCGATACCGTTGATACGTGAGGCCCTTGCGACGTTGCGCGGGCAACGTAGTCTCGGCTGGGTCATCGCCGGCGTCGCCATTCTGGTCGAGACGCTTGCAGAACGGTGCGCCGACGGCGACCTCATCGAAGCCCAGGACGCGCTCGACGGATTGAATGACATGCGTTCCGAGCATGATTCGGCGATTCTCGACATCACGATACTTCGGCTGCGCACGGTGCTGGCCAAGGCACGTGACGAGGACAGCAGGTATCGAGAGTTGCTGAGCGACTATCGCGCGAGGGCGGAAACGCTCGGCTTTGAGGGGCACATCGCCTGGGCGAGCACCTAGCCCCCTCGGTGGCCGGCGAAGGCGTCCAGCACGCTTCTCCAGTTTGGCGAGGTTCCGCGAACGTGGCTCTCCGCCAACGACATCAGGAAACGGCGCACGCTGCCGTCGTCACGACGAAGGGTGCCCACCACGGTGACGTCGTCACCGCAGTCGTCCAAGGATTCCTCGATGTCGGCGGACAGTGTCTGTTGCGGGCTGCATTCGATGAATGTGCGGTGGCCCCGCCCGTACGCCCAGCGCACGGCATCTTCGAACAACACCGGTTGGCGCAGATTGGCAAACCAGTAGTCCCCGTCGAGTACCGAGGCAGCGGCGGCGGCTCCGGTGACTGTCGAGATGAACGTGATGGGGGTGGGTATGGGCCGTACGTCGGCGAGCTGCTGACGCAGGCATTCGCGCAACTCCTCCATGTGGATTGAATGCGAGGCGTAGGGGAGGGGGATTTGCTTGACCGGCAGGTGTTCCCGCTCGCAGCGGGCAAGCAGGTCGGCGATGGCGACCGTACTTCCCGCGACGACCGTGGAGGACGGGCTGTTGCGCTCGGCGATCGCGATGGAACCGTCCCACGGTCCGATCAATGCGCACACGTGGTCGACGGGTTCGGCGATGGACACCGTGATGCCTGATCCCACAACGCCGGTGATCGCCTCGCATTGCCCGCACAACACCCGTGCGGCGTCTCGCAGGGAGAGTGCACCTGCCACGTAGGCCGCCGCGACCTCGCCTTGTGAATGTCCGATGACGGCGTCGGGTTCGATGCCCAGCGCACGCCACTGTGCGGCCAGGGACACCATCACCGCGAACAGTATCGGCTGCGCGACGTCGTCGCGGTCCAAGCCCGGTGAGCCGGGCTCCCCGCGCAGAGTCCTGATCAATGACCAGTCGAGGAACTCCGCGAACGCGTCATCGCATCGCCGCATCTGATCGACGAAGGCCCCTGCGGTGTCCAGTAATTCACTCGCCATACCCACCCACGGCGATCCCTGCCCGGGAAAGACGAACGTCGTTCTTCCCGCGCGGTTGGCTCGTCCGGTTATGACACCCGGTGACGGCGTGCCGGACGCGATCGCCCGCAACCCGGCCAGCAGTTGGCTGCGGCCCGCGCCGACGATCACCGCGCGGTGCCGAAACGACGCGCTGTCGCTGCCCGACGAGTATGCGACGTCGGTCGGGTCGGTCTCCGGTTGGACGTCGAGGATCCGCAGCAGCGCTGCCGCAGTGCCGGCCAATGCTGACGCCGACTTCGCGGACAACGTCCACGGCGTGATGCCGGCAGTCATGGCGCTCTCCTCTCGCTCCCGACGGACGAAGTGACTCCGGCCTGTCCCCGCCGCAGGCCGGAGTCACTCGCCGACCAGTGTCGAGCCGGTAGGACGATCATCGACCGGGTGCCCGCGCCGGGCTGCAGTAGTCCACTACTGCAATCAGGTCACCGCAGCAGTGCGGCCAGCTCATCCCGGGTCTTGGTACCGGTCTTGGCCATCGCCCGATGGATGTGGCTTTCGACGGTGCGCGGCGACAGACAGAGACGGTCGGCGATCGCGCGGTTAGACAACCGCTGCCCGAGCAGCATGACGATCTCGCGCTCGCGTCCGGTGAACGGCAGCCGTTCGGACGCCTGCCGGACAGCCGGGGTGACCAATCCACCGCATCGTTGCGCCAACGCCGCGACCCGAGTCGAACAACTCAGTGCGGACCCGCGCTGCTCGTGACGGCGGTGTATCACCGCGGCATGGGCGACCGAGTCGGCTGCCGCGATCAGATCACCCAGACCCTCGAAGACCTCTGAGACCGCCGCGAGTTCGTGGGCATCACCGTCGTGCAACGCCGCGGCGAAGCGGGCCGCCGCAGCGGCTCGGGGACCTTCGACGATCGCCGCGAGCTCGGTCAACCGGACCGCGCAGGTACGGTCGCCGAACTGGGTGACCGTCTGCCAGCACAGCGCCTCGGCCCCGAACTGCCCCTTCGCGCAGGCCCTTTCGGCCGCGGCGGAGGCTATCGCTATCGCCTCGCTGACGGCACCCTGGTTTGCGGCCACCCAGGCGCGGGCCAGACTCACCTCATGATCCAGTGATCGGAACGGGCGTCGGATGGTGTCGAGTGCGGCGAGCAGCGCGGCCGCCTCGGTGGCGTCGCCGCGCAACGCGAGTGCGGTCACACGCACGACGTTGTAGCGGTAGCCCCAGCCCATGCCGTGGCCGGCGGCCGCCAAGCCCAGCGCGGCCTGTCCCAGCAGTCGGCAGGCGAGGTCGACGTGTCCGGCGCCCAGAGCGGCCCGTCCGGCGACGGCCGCTCCGAGTAGCTGAGCCTCGCCCGGCAGATCGGCGGCTTGCCTGCCGACGCCGTCGGCGACCTCGCCGGCATCGGCGATCCGGCCGGCCAACAGGAGCGCCGTGAGGTGGGCGTCCGCGATGTTGAAGCGCATCTGCGGTGCATCGAATCGGCGCGTCGCCGCCTGATATCCCGCCTCGGCGTGGACCTCGGCTTCGGTGACCTGACCGGCCTCGCCCGAGACGACCGTCAACGCCCAGGCGATCTCGGCGCCGACAACCGGCGGCAGATCACCGAGGACGAGAGGATGCGCAGCCTCTCGCGCGGACTGGGGGTCATCGGTGGCGAACCGGTGTACGACGCGGAACGCGTCGAGGTAGGTGTGCGCCTCCGCAGAGTCGACGGTGGGCTGCTGGTCCACGATCTGGATCGCCCGCGCCGGATCGCCAAGCGCCCACAACATGTTGCTGGCCCGGTGGAATGCGAGCCTGGCCCGGTCGACGTCGGTGAGGTCGCCGGCGGCCATCGCCGCCAACACAGCGTCGGCTTCTGCGCCGCGCGACAGCCACGAAAGCGCATGCGCGCGGACGAAGTTGGGCTCGGGTCCCGCGCCGGCGGCGACCGCTGCCGCCGCAAGCCGATCGGCGAGCGACAGATCGGCCAGCCAGACAGCGCCGTGGGCGGCACGCACCAGAAGGTCCGTGTCGGGTGCGAGATCGGATTCGATGCTCAAGGTGGCCCGCTTCACCACCATCCGGACATCGTCGGCGTCGTTGGAGCGGGCCAGTTCGGCAGCCACCAGCCCGCGAAATCGCCGCAGCCGCGTGACGGATGCCCGGCGGCGACGCACTTCGCCATAGATCGGATGGGCCACTCGCGCTTGCACGCTGCTTCCGGTCGCCTCCAACGAGATCAGGCCGCGGGTTTCGGCCTCCTCGATCGCCGCCGGATCGGTGATGCGGGCCAGGACAGGGAGCTCCATCGGCTCCGCGACGGCCAGGAGGTCGATCACCTCGCCGACCGCATCGGGCAACGCGCCGATCCGGGATTCGACCAAGCCGACCAGGTCGGGCGGCAGGACCGGATCACCGGCCCACACCCAGGTGTCGCGGTGCTGCGCGAGCCGCCCGTCGGCCACCTCCTGCTCGACGATGTTGCGCAGGTACAGCGGATTGCCGTGCGTCAGCTGCCAAATCCGGTGTGCGCACGAATGTTCCACGGGTCCGTTCAGGGCCGAGGCGAGCAGGGCGGCGGTCTCATCGAGAGACAAGGGTGCAACCGCGATGCGGTCGAATCGGGCGGCCACCGAAACCTCTTGCAGTGCAGCCGGAACCGGCTCGTCATCACGAACGGTGACGATGACCTTCGCGGCGCTGCGCTGCACGAGTTGATGGAGGACGAAGATCGACAGATCATCGAGCAGCTGCGCGTCATCCACGGCCACGACCACACGCGCGGACGGCGTTGTGGCAGCCAATGACTCGATCACACCGCGGACCAGCTGGACGGTCTCTGAGGCGCCGTGCCGCGTCCACGCGGCGAACGCACCAAGCGGAATGGACCGGGCCGAGGAGGCGCCTACCACCCAGCGGCCCTGGACACCCTGCGCCTCAGCGACGCTCAGCGCCTCCCGGGCGATCCTGCTTTTCCCGACCCCCGCCCCGCCGGACACGACAACGCCCGCCACCTCCGGCGCCGCAATCGCTGACTCGATGGATCGCATCTGACCGGTGCGGCCAATTAACGGCCACGACAAGCGCACGCCCAAAGCCTAACGGCGTCAATCGTCGATCGACGCGAAATCCACCCATAGATGCCGAGGCCCTCGGAACACCTGATTCCGCCGGTACGGCGGCGGGTCGACAACCAGCCGAGGTGATCGCACCCGCTTGAGGAAGATCTCCAGAGCCACGTTGATCTCCAGCCGCGCCAGCGGTCCGCCGAAACAGGTGTGGATGCCGCTGCCGAAACCGAGGTGCTCGTTGTCCTTCCGCGTCGGATCGAACCGGTCCGGGTGAGCGAAGCGGCGCGGATCGCGGTTGGCGGCCGCCCAGACCAGGAACACCGCTGACCCGGCCGGAATTCGCGTTCCGCCGATTTCGATGTCGGCGGTGGCCCAGCGGCTCGGGAAGAACTGCACCGCTCCCTGGAGGCGTTGTACTTCTTCGACGGTGCCCGGGATCAGCTCAGGATTGTTGCGCACCAATTCCCATGAGCCCTGATTGCGCAGCAGCGTCATCACGCAGTTGCTGATGGTGTTGACGGTCGAGTCGTGGCCTGCGACCAGGAGCAGCTGCGCGTTGGATTCCGCAACGGCTGGGGACACCGGACCGTCCGGACCGTCGTCGTGCAGAGCGGCCGACAGCAGTCCCGGCGCCGGTTCGTGACTGAGGCGCTCGACCAGATCGTGGACGTAGGAATTCAGTTCGGCCATGCTCTCCGCGGCTTTCGCGGTCGCCGCACGGCCCTCCTCGGTGTCGCGCTCCGGCCCGACGTCGGCGCCCTGCATGAAATCCGTAACCCACGCGTGGAACTTGGGTTCGTCGGCCATCGGGACGCCCAGCACCCGGAAGATCACCGACACCGGGATCGGGTAGGAGAAGTCGTCGACGACGTCCATCCGGGTGCCGCCGCGTGCCTTTACCTTGTCCAGCAGTTCGTTGGCCAGATCGGCGACCATCGCCTCCATACTCGGGATCAGATCCGGGGTGTGCGGCGGGCCGAAATGGCGCATGAACTGCCTGCGCATCCTGTCGTGCTGGGGCGGATCGGCGACCAGCATGCTGGAATCGCGCGTCTGCGCGGCCTCCTGCGGCTCGAGGTGCGCCTGCTTCTCGCCGAACAGACCCGACGGACTGCGGCCGATGTCGGAACTGACCCGCGGATCATGTGCCAGCGCAACGGCTTCGGCATAGCCGGTCACCACGTAGGTTTTCTCCGACACCTTGGCCACGGGGTTGTGGCGCAATTCCTCGAAGTACGGGTACGGGTTTGCGCGGTTCTCGAACTTCATCGCCTCGGCCCAGGCGGTTGCGGCATCCATGACGGTCTCCTTACGCCCGCGGACGGAACTGGGCGCTGCGTTCGGTGGGGTCATGTCCGGTCAGCACCACATCGGGATTGCCCGCGGGCTCACGGGGATCGGGGAACCGAGCCGGCATCGGTTCGGCATCGACCGGCCGGTCGTAGCCGGGCGGCGGGGGAGGGAACGGCGCGGACTTCTCGATCAGCGAGGCGTAGTAGGGCAACCACTTGCCGTGGTTGAAGGTGACCGCGCCGACTATCCGGCCGCGCTTGCCGTAGGCGGCCGCGAACCGGCGCTCCGATGGCGAACCCTGAGTGAACACGATCTCATCACCGAACGAGCACACCCCGACGCTTTTGATGTTCACCCCGAACTGGCCGGACCAGAACGACGGCAGCGGCAGGTGCGGACGACGGCCGACCTCAAGGTGAATCATGTTGTTGGCGGCCACTTCCGCGCCGAACACGGCGTTGTCCCAATGCTCCTGGGACAGGAACTCGTAGCCGTAGAGCACGTGCGGGGCGCGTGCGACGTCGCCGGCGACGAAGATGTGGTCGGTCACCACACCGTTGATGTCGAAGGCCCGGCAACCGGCGTCACATGCAAGTCCCCACTGGCCGGCGGCCAGGCCCGCCCCGTCGAGCCACTCCACGTTGCGGATCGAGCCGAGCGATGCCACCACCACGTCGACGTCGAGTTCGGTGCCGTCGGAGAAGTGGGCCGACCGAACCTTTCCGGTGCTGTCACCGGACAGGCCCGTCACCCCGACGCCGGTGCGCAGGTCCACGCCGGCGTCGCGCATCATGCCGGCGGCGATGTCGCTGATGACTCCGCCGAGGGCACCCCGCAACGGGCCCTTGCCCCGCTCGGCCACCGTGACCGGTAGGCCGAGATCACGGCAGACCGAGGCGATTTCGGATCCGACGAAGCCCGATCCGACGATCAGAACCCGCTTGGGGCGGTCCTTCAATGCGGCGGCCAGACCGGCGGCATCCTCCACGGTGCGCACGGTGAAGACACCCCGCAGGGCACCTTCGGCGGGGTTGGGCCAGGGTCGCGCCCGGGTTCCGGTCGCGATCAGAAGCCGGTCGTAGCCGACGTCCTCGCCGTTGGCCAGAGTGACGACGTGGTTGGGCCGGTCCAAGCCGACCGCCGCGACGCCCAACTTCCAGTCGGCGTCCACCCGGCGCAGTCGCGGGAGCTTGGTGTGGTCGGCCGGAACCCAGCCCTTGAGAACCTGCTTCGACAGCGGCGGCCGATCGTAGGGTTCGTGCGGTTCGTCACCGATGATGGTCAGTGAACCGTTGAACCCTCTCTCCCGCAACGCCTCTGCCGCGCGCAGTCCGGCCAGCGAGGCGCCGACGATCGCGATGCGGCCCTCGGCCCGGAACTTCGCGACCACCTCGTCCAGGTTGTAGGTACCGATCATGGCGTCTCGCGATCGGCGGGCGGATCCACTTCGAGGATGATCGCCTGAACCGGGCACGATGCCGCCGCCCGCAACACCCGCTGTCGTTGCGAATCGTCCGGGTTGGGGTCGTAGGCCAAGGCCTCTTCCCCGACCAGCTCGAGAACCTCAGGTGCCAGCGGCACACACTGCGCGTAGCCCTGGCACTTGTTGAGATCGACCACCAACCGCATGAGCGCAGACATTAGACCGGCACATGCCCTGGCTGGCTAGGATTGCGCCAACTTCAGAGGACAGGGCTGCGACAGTGACCGATATCCGTCCATTCCGCATCGCGATACCCGACGATGTGCTCGCCGACCTGCAGGATCGGCTGAAGCGCACACGCTGGCCCGAGCAGGAATGCGTCGACGACTGGAGCCAGGGCATTCCGCTGGCCTACACCCGGGAGCTGGCCGCCTACTGGGCCGACGACTACGACTGGCGCCGTCGGGAGGCCGCGCTCAACCGGTTCGACCACTACACCACCGAAATCGACGGCTTGGACCTGCATTTCATCCATCAGCGGTCGTCGAATCCCGATGCGCTGCCGCTGATCATCACCCATGGCTGGCCCGGCTCGGTGGTCGAATTCACCAAGGTGATCGAACCGCTCACCGAGGACTTCCACGTGGTGTGCCCGTCCCTGCCCGGCTACGGGTTTTCGGGCAAGCCGACGACGACCGGCTGGGGTATCGAGAAGATCGCCACCACGTGGGACGCGCTGATGGCCAAGCTGGGCTATCAGCGCTACGTGGCGCAGGGCGGTGACTGGGGTGCGGCGGTGACCACGCAGATCGGCCGGAACGGGGGTAACTGCATCGCGATCCACACCAATATGCCGATGGCCTTCCCGAGCGGTGCGCTGACCGACCCCACCGACGAGGAGAAGGATGCACTGGCGGCGGGGGAGTTCTACGCGAAGTGGGATTCCGGCTACTCCAAGCAGCAGTCCACCCGCCCCCAGACGCTCGGTTACGGGTTGGCCGACTCTCCGGTCGGTCAGCTGGCGTGGATCGTCGAGAAGTTCTGGGCGTGGACGGACTGCGACGGTCATCCCGAGAACGCGCTCACCAGAGACGAGATCCTCGACAACGTGATGCTGTACTGGGTGAACAACGCCGCGGCGTCGTCAGCCCGGCTGTACTGGGAGAGCTTCCGGTCCTTCGGTGCCCAGGGCAGAGTCGAGGTGCCCACCGGGATTGCGCGGTTCCCGAAGGAGATCATGCGTCCCCCGCGCAGCTGGTGTGAGAACACCTACAACATCACCCGCTGGACCGACATGCCGCGGGGCGGCCACTTCGGCGCCTTCGAGCAACCCGAGCTCTTCGTCGACGACGTCCGGGCGTTCTTCGCGGGAGTGCGCTGACTCAGCGGCGGTCGGCCGCCTCGGCCAGCGCCGCCGGGATGCCCGGCACCCGCACGATGGCGTCGAGAAGCGCGTGGGCGCCGGAATCCGCGAGATGGTCGGCGTCGATCGAGGGGTCGAGGACACGCTGGCGGCACAGTTCGAAGGTGAACGCCAGCCACGCGTAGACGATCGCCCGCAGATCACGCTCGACCTTGGAGTCCAGGTCGCCCTGGACCACGTCGGTGATCGCGGCCATGATCCGCTGCATCTGCCGCTCATTGTCGGTGTCGTCGATGCCGCGCAGGACCGGGTCGGTGCGTCCCATGCCGATGTAGGCCGCCCACGCGCCGTGCGGATGCTGCTCGTCGTAGCGGATGTAGGCCACGACGCCGGCCCGCAACCGCTCGAACAGGGTCTCGCCCTGGGCAGCCAGGGTGTTGGTGGCCTCGAACAGTCGCTCGGTCTCGGCCCGCACCACCGCGGCGAAGAATGCGCGCTTGTCGGGGAAGTAGTGGTACATCAGCGCCCGCGAGACCCCGGCGCGCTCGGCGATCTCGTCGATGCGGACCTCGTCGTACGGACGCTGGCCGAACACCTCGGCGCCCAATGCGAGGAGTTCGCTGCGCCGGTCCTCGGGAGACAGACGGCGGCGGGCGGGTATTTCCGGCATGCGGACATACTGACACAAGTACAACAGCCCCAGCCGCCCGGAGGAACACGATGATCAGCGACGATATGCGTCGGCGTCGGCTCGACGTCATCAGAGAACACATGGACACCGAGGTGACCAAGGAGTTCGACCGCACCCTGGCAACCTTCAACGGACACCCGCGCTACGAGATCATCCCGACCAAACAGGTCTTCGACGGCGACGACGAAGTGATGACCTACTACCGCACCACGCGCACCGCGTTCCCCGACCAGCGCCACGAGAACGCCAGCTTCCACGTCACCGACGACGGCGTGATCGTGGAGTTCGACCTGCTGGGAACGAATCTCGGCGAGTTCTACGGACTGCCGCCGACAGGCAAGGCCTTCCGGGTGCCCGTGATCGCGGTGTTCTCCTTCGACGGCGACCGCATCACCAACGAGCGGATCTACTTCGACGCCGCCACTCTGGTCAACCAGATCGGTCGCAGCGAGCTGCTCAGCCTGCTGGGCGGCTAGCCGAAGTGCACGCCCTGGGCCAGTGGTAGCTCCGAGGAGTAGTTGACGGTGTTCGTGGCGCGGCGCATGTAGGCCTTCCACGAATCCGATCCCGACTCGCGACCGCCGCCGGTCTGCTTCTCGCCGCCGAACGCCCCGCCGATCTCGGCGCCTGAGGTTCCGATGTTGACGTTGGCGATCCCGCAGTCCGACCCGTCGGCGGCCAGGAAACGTTCCGCCTCGCGAACGTCGGTGGTGAAGATCGCCGACGAGAGTCCCTGGGGGACAGCATTGTTGAGCTCGATCGCCTCGTCGAGGGTGTCGTAGGTCAGCACGTAGAGGATCGGCGCGAACGTCTCGTTGTGCACGATCTCGGTCTGGGCGGGCATCCGCACCACCGCAGGCGTGACGTAGAACGCCTCCGTCGCCTCCCCGCCGACGTGTACCCGCTCGCCGCCGATGACCTCGCCGCCGTCGGTGCGCGCCTGCTCCAGCGCGCGGACCATGTCGCGGTAGGCGGTCTCGTGGATCAGCGGTCCGACGAGTGTTCCGTCGGCGGACGGGTCCCCGATCGGGAGGCTGCGGTAGGCGGCCGTGATCCGCTCGACGAGGGTGTCGGCCACCGAGGTGTGGGCGATGAGCCTGCGCAACGTCGTGCACCGTTGTCCGGCGGTGCCTGCCGCGGAGAACACGATGCCTCGAACCGCCAAATCCAGATCGGCGGAAGGGGTTACGACGGCGGCGTTGTTGCCGCCGAGCTCCAACAGCACCCGGCCGAAGCGTTCGGCGACCCGCGGACCGACCTGTCTGCCCATCCGCACCGAACCGGTCGCCGACACCAGGGCCACCCGGGGATCGTCGACCAGTGCCTCGCCGACCTCGCGGCCACCGAGCACCAGCCGGCTCAGATGAGCCGGTGCTCCAATATCAGTGGCGGCCCGCTCGATGAGCGCCTGACAGGCGATCGCCGTCAACGGGGTGAGCTCCGAGGGCTTCCACACCACGGTGTCGCCGCACACCAGCGCCACCGCGGTGTTCCACGCCCACACCGCGACCGGGAAGTTGAACGCGGTGACCACCCCGACCACGCCGAGCGGATGCCAGTTCTCCATCAGCCGGTGGCCCGGGCGTTCGGAGGCGATGGTCCGCCCGTACAGCTGACGGGACAGCCCGACGGCGAAGTCGCAGATGTCGATCATCTCCTGCACCTCGCCGAGGGCTTCGGAGGTGATCTTGCCTGCCTCGACGGTCACCAGGGTGGCCAAGTCCGCCTTGTGCTCGCGCAGCAGCTCGCCCAGCCGGGCCACCAGCTGGCCGCGAACCGGGGCGGGCGTGGTGCGCCACGACGTAAACGCTTGCGCCGCATCGGCGATCGCGGTCTGGGTCTGCTCGGGTGTGGTCTCGGCGACGGTGAACAAGACCTCGCCGGTCACCGGTGTGCTCGCGGGCAGGCCGGGTCCACCCGGCTCGGCGAGGTCGACCCGCGCACCGATGGCGTCGAAGGCTGCGCGCACGGATGCGCGCAGATCCTCGGCGGTGGGAAGTGACGTGGCGGTGGTCGTGGTGCTCATGCGGGGGCCTCCTGGGCGGTCGCGTCGTAAAGGTCGTAGGGGTCGTGGATGGGGCGGCCGATCGTGCCGGCCATCCAGTCGATGTTGTAACCGGATTCGTCTGCCACGGCGGCGGCTTCGGTGTCGGCGTCGAGGTTGGAGCGGAAGATCCCGGCGGCAGAGGCCGGCAGGAAGTCCTCGTAGACCACCGGCGCTTCCGGGTCCCCGCGGTGGTAGTAGGCCAGGCCCGCAGAGGCCATCTCGTCGTCGGTGGGCGGAAAGTGGTCGGCCCAGACCGCGGCCGGGTCCGTGTGCGCCATCGCGGCGTCATACCGTTCGCGGCCCTTGCGGGTCAGGGCGACACCGCGGGCCTCCACCTCGCCGAAGCGCACCCGCAGCGTGCCTTCGGTGACGCCGCCGTCGGGTTCGCGGAAGCGGCGCGGCTCGGCCAGCGCGCGAAACGAGGTCTGTCGCAACAGCACTGCGGGGCCGTTCCAGCGTGGCGGTCCCTGGATGGCGTCGATCATCGCGATCCCGCGCTCGCTCATCCGGTGGTACAGCTCGTCGATGTCGAGCACCCGCGGCGTCAGGTGGTTGATGTGGGTGGTGGGCACCCCGGCGATGTCGGCGGCGACGGCCGACACCGCCGTCAGCTCGGCATACCAGGCCCGGTCGACCGGCTCGCGCGAGAGCGCGAACGCCGCCACCGCACGTGCCACGAAATCCTCGGCAGCCGCGTCGGGACAACCGCCGGCGGCTGCGATGCGGCGGGCGTCGGCGATCAGCTGCGGATCGAACAGTTGGCGCCGGTCCAGGAATTCGTCGACGCGGTGGCGCAGGTCGGTGTCGAAGAACCGGCCGTCGCGGGTCGCCAGCATCGAGGTGAACACCCGAAACGGGTTGCGTGCCAGTTCGGAAGCATCGAGCGGGCGAAATGCCGTGGACACCACCGGCACGGGGGACGCCGCTTCGCGCAGATCGTAAAAGCCCACCGGATACATCCCGAATGCGCCGAAAAGATCTGCCACATCGGTCAATTCGGCCGGGGTGCCGACGCGGATCGCGCCGTGGCGCTCCGCGGTGACGCGCTCGATGGATCCGAGCCGCTCGGCGTGCGGATGCCGCGCGGCGAAATCGCGGTTGACGGCCTCGCTGACCTCGACGAGCGTTGTGTAGGCAGGGACTTCGGCGCCGTACATCGCCGACAGCGCCGCGGCGAAGCGTGCTCGCAGCTGCCAGATTTCGACATGGCTCATCAAACACCACCGCTGGGATAGTGTGCGGCCATGGCGGAGAGCGCGGACGCGACACACGGTCTCGACGAGGTCGATCGCACGCTGGTTCGTGAGCTCGTCGCCGATGGCAGGGCCACGCTGGCCGAGCTTGCCGCGGCCACCGGTCTGTCGGTGTCCGCGGTCCAGTCGCGGGTGCGTCGTCTGGAGTCCCGGGGGTGGTCACCGGGTACAGCGCGCGGGTGAACCCTGACGCGTTCGGGCCCATGCTGTCGGCGTTCGTGGCGATCACCCCTCTCGATCCTTCCCAACCAGATGATGCCCCCGCGCGGCTGGAACACATCGCCGAAATCGAGGCGTGCCATTCGGTGGCCGGCGAGGAGAGCTACGTCCTGTTCGTGCGCGTCGCGTCGCCACCCGCGCTGGAGGTCCTGCTGCAACAGATCCGTACCGCCGCGAATGTACGCACCCGAAGCACCGTCATTCTAAACACATTTTACAGTCATCGGGTCTCGTTGCCGAAATAGTTACGGCTTAGCGCGCAGAAAGCGTAAAAATTGCGTTAGTATCGCTTCATGACGGAACTCTTGTCGCGCGACGACCTCGATGTCGTCGACCCTGGAAATGTCCGTACGGTTCTGGCCCGCAGCATCCTGGCCGACGGTCTGGACCTCGTCCTGGACCTGGATCGGTCGTCGGGGTCGTGGCTCGTCGATGCCCGCGACGGCACCGAGTACCTCGACATGTTCACCTTCTTCGCGTCGTCAGCGCTGGGTATGAATCACCCCGCACTGGCCGACGACGCGGCGTTCCGTGCCGAGCTTGCGCGGGCCGCGATCAACAAGCCGTCCAACTCCGACGTCTACACCGTCCCGATGGCGCGCTTCGTCGACACCTTCTCCCGGGTGCTGGGCGATCCCGCGCTGCCGCACCTGTTCTTCGTCGACGGCGGCGCGCTGGCGGTGGAGAACGCGCTGAAGGTGGCGTTCGACTGGAAGAGCAGGCACAACGAGGCGCGGGGGATCGATCCTGCGCTCGGCACCCGAGTCCTGCACCTGCGGGGCGCCTTTCACGGTCGCAGCGGCTACACCCTGTCGCTGACCAACACGGACCCGGTCAAGGTGGCGCGCTTCCCCAAGTTCGACTGGCCGCGCATCGACGCCCCCTACGTGCGTCCCGGCGCCGACATGGATGCGCTCGAGGCGGAGTCGCTACGACAGGCCGGCGCGGCCTTCGAGGCCTATCCGCACGACATCGCCTGCTTCATCGTCGAACCGATCCAAGGCGAGGGCGGCGACCGGCACTTCCGGCCGCAGTTCTTCGCCGCGATGCGCCGTCTGTGTGACTCCTACGACGCGCTGATGATCGCCGACGAAGTGCAGACCGGCTGCGGCATCACCGGCACCGCGTGGGCTTACCAACAGCTCGGCTTCACCCCCGATGTCGTCGCGTTCGGCAAGAAGACCCAGGTGTGCGGGATCATGGCCGGCCGACGGGTCGATGACGTCGCCGACAACGTCTTCAGAGTCAGCTCCCGGATCAACTCGACGTGGGGCGGCAACCTCGTCGACATGGTCCGTTCGCGGCGGATCCTGGAGGTCATCGAAGCCGACGGGCTGTTCGCGCGGTCCGCCGACATGGGTGCCTACCTGCTTGCCGGGCTCGAAGACCTGGCCCGGCAGCTGCCGGAGGTCGGCGACGTGCGCGGCCGCGGATTGATGTGCGCGTTCAGTCTTCCGAGTTCCGAGCGCCGGGATGCCGTGTTGGCCGAGCTGTGGAAGCGCGGCGTCATCATGCTCGGCAGCGGCGGAGACAGTGTGCGGTTCCGCCCGGCACTGACCGTGTCGCGCGAAGAGATCGACCACGCACTGGCCGCCCTGAGAGAGGTATTACGCGCGGCGGTCTAGCATTTTCAAGGATGCGGCTGGCTGCGATTCTCGGCGCGGCGGCGGTGCTGCTCGCCGGGTGCGCGCAGACCGTCGCCGGCAGTGCGGTGTCCAATCCCGCTCAAGGCATCACGCCGCTGCGTGCCGGGGACACCGACCAGGTCCTGATCGGCCCGACGCAGCTGCACGACATCATCGGCGCGAAACTGCAGACCGACGCCGACCAGACGCGGCCCATTCCCGGATCCTCGGCCGTTCCCGCGTGTTCGGCGCTCGACGCTGCCGGGATGGCGGCATTCCTCGGCGAGAATTCGGTGGGCCTGCATGTGATGTTGTTCACCGATGGCGACAAGCACGACCACGTGGTCGCCGAGGCTGTCGCGATCTACGCCGACGGGGCCGCAGCGGCGGCGCAGTTCGCCACCGGAACCAAGAATGCGAAGGCCTGTGACGGTCAGCGCGCGCTGAGCAGCGGCGGAGACGCCGCCTGGAAGTTCACCGTGCCGGACATCAGTGCCGACACCGTGCGATGGAACAAGCAGCAGATCGGCATTCCGTTCGACTGGACCTGTTACGCGGAGGCGCGGCTGCGCAACAACGCGATCGTCCAGGCGATGGCGTGTCAGGGCGACGACGGCGGCCAGGTCGCCGTCACCACGATGACCGACCGGATGTCGGCGAGCGTATGGGAGTTGTCCGGCCACTGACGAGAAAGGTCCAGCCGCTCGGCTGGACCTTTGTCGAACTTCGTCGTCAATAACTGCGGATGAGCGAGATCAACTTTTCCTTGCTCAGGCCCGAATAGCCTGAGATCCCAAGTTGCTTGGCCCTTTTCTTGAGCTCAGCGACGGTCCAGCCTTCATAGGCGCAGGACCGACTGGGCCGAAAAAACGGATGTCGTCGACATCCGATCTCGCCGCAGAGGCGCTCGACATCTCCTACCCCCTTTGCTGAGGTTGCTGTTCCCCGGTGGAACTTGTACCCAGAGCCCCCGCTGGGCCAAACATTCCCCTGACTAGCGGATCTCGTCCGGGTCCGGATCCTCGACGACCTGGCGTTGGTCCTGCCAATCCAATTCGTTGCTCTCCAGGGGTGGCGTGCTGTCATCGACCGGCAGGCGCTCGCCGATGTCGAGACTCTCCAGATCGGCGGACTCTGTCACGGGCCGGATTTGCTCGACGGCATCGGGAACAGGGACATCGTCGGGTATGGGGTCGTGCTCGATCATTCGAAACAATTTACCCCCTTGGGCCGCTGCGGTTTCGGCCAGCCAACTGCGGGTATCGGCTTGCCATGACTTCCCTGTGGCTCGACGGTGCCGGCGTGCACGAACCCCAAATTGACGGCGGCGCAACAAAAGACGCTCCGAACGCGGAGGTCATCGTGGTAGGGGCAGGTATCACCGGATTGGTGGTGGCGGTTCTGCTGGCCCGGGCGGGTAAGCGGGTGCTCGTGGTCGAGGCGCGTACCGCGGGTGCGGTCGCCACCGGCAACACCACCGCCAAAGTCAGTCTGCTGCAGGGAACCCGACTCTCGACCATCTCCCAACGGCACTCGATGGACCTGGTCCGGCAGTATGTCGAAGGCAACCGGGAAGGCCAAGCCTGGCTGGCGCAGTACTGCACCGAGCGCGGAGTCGAGCTGCAGTACGAAGATGCCTACAGCTACGCGCAATTCGAGCGTGGACTGCCCAGCGCCCGTGCGGAATTCGAAGCAGCCGAGGCCGCGGGTCTTGGCGTGCAATGGGTCGATCAGCTGGACGTCCCGTTCGAGTTCAGTGGTGGCGTCCGACTTTCCGAACAGATTCAGTTCGACCCGATGCCCTTCCTGGGTGCGCTGATCACCGAATTGCACGAGCGCGGCGGTCGGCTGATGACCGGTCAGCGCGTGTACGCGGCATCCACGTCGGACGGCCGGGTGAGCGTGAAGCTGCGCAGTGCGCAGGGCCGTGAGCAGGTCGCCCACGCCGACCAGTGCGTGTTGGCCACCGGCACACCCATCCTGGATCGCGGCGGCTTCTTCGCCCGGCTGCATCCGGGCCGCTCCTACTGCGTGGCCTTCGATGTGCCCGGGCCACTTCCGCGGCCCATGATGCTCTCGGTCGACCAGCCCACCCGGTCGGTGCGCTACGCCCCGACCGCGGGTGGCGAGCGGTTGATCGTCGGCGGCGGCGGCCACACCGTCGGGCGCAAGGACAGCGCGCGCACGTCCTATGACGAACTCGTCGGCTGGACCAAACGCCACTTCCCCGGCGCGCAACCCACCCACTACTGGTCGGCCCAGGATTACGTCCCCGTCGACGAGCTTCCCTATGTCGGGCCGCTGCTTCCCGGTGCCGACCGCTTCCTGGTGGCGACGGGCTTCGCGAAGTGGGGGATGACCAACGGTGTGGCCGCCGCGCTGCTACTGGCAAAGCGTCTTCTCGGTGGCGAGCAGGCTCGTTGGGCGCCGGCCTTTGCCAGCTGGAGCCCGCACGAACTCACGGGTCTCACCACCGCGCTGAAGAACAACCTCGAGGTCGGTTGGCACATGGCGGCCGGTTGGGTGACACCGATCGCGAATCGGACCGCGGCATTGCGCGAGGGGGCCGGTTCGGTTAGTGGACCGCCGTGGAACATGGTGGCCCGTAGCGTGGTCGACGGGGACGAACGGTGCGTCTCGCCTGTATGCACCCATCTCGGTGGGGTGCTCTCGTGGAACGACGCGGAAAAGTCGTGGGATTGTCCGCTGCACGGTTCGCGATTCGGACCGGACGGGACGGTGTTGGAGGGGCCCGCTACCCGCAATCTGTCGCGCTAACCGATTGCGGCTCAACGTTTGACGGGCACCTGCCCGGGTATGTCCACGAAGTGGTTGCGGCGAGAAACTCATGAAAATCGCGATGGTTTCTGAGTGCGCGAACCCGGGCGATCACGTCACGGGACTGTCGACCGCCCTGGTGCGGGCCGGCCACGACGTCACCGTGTACACCCGGCGTCGTAACGCCGGCAGCCCCGAACCCCTCTCTGAGTTCGCGGAATACCTGAATGCGCAGTGGGCCGTCGACCGGCCCGACGTCGCGCATGCGCACTTCTGGACGTCGGGTCTGAGCACCCAATTGGCTGCGCGCGCCCACGGAGTGCCGACCGTGCAGACGTTTCGCTCACTCGCGGTCACCGAACACCGGCACGACATACGCGGCGCCACGCTCGATGCGCGCTCGAAAATGGAACGGCTACTGGCCCGGCAAGCTGGCTGGGTGGTCGCCACGTGCGCCGACGAACTCGTCGATCTGATGCGGCTCGGCCGACCGCGCAGCCAGATCTCCACGGTGCCATGCGGTGTCGACGTCGACGCGTTCTCCACCGAGGGACCCGTTGCTGATCGCGGTGACAGCCGTCGTATCGTCGCCGTCGGAAAGCTGGTTCCCCACAACGGATTCAGTACCGTGATCGAAGCCCTTCCAGGCATTCTCGGCGCAGAGTACGTCGTGGTCGGAAGTCACGGCGACGAGCAGGCAGGCACCGAGGAGGAATATCGGCGGTTGCGCGCGCTGGCAGCCGACCGGGGAGTGTCTGACAGGGTGAGATTCGTTGGCCCCGTTGACCATAGCGATATGCCCGCGCTGCTGCGGTCAGCCGATGTGGTGACCTGTACGCCGTGGTACGACGCCTTCGGTCTGGTGTCGCTCGAGGCGATGGCATGCGGTGTGCCCGTGGTGGCCTCCGCGGTCGGTGGGATGCGCGACGCGGTCGTGCACGACGTCACCGGGCGGCTGGTGACGCCGCGCCGGCCCCGGGAATGCGCCGAAGCGGTGACGGCGATCCTTCGCGATTCATTCCTGCGGCGCAGCCTCGGCCTGGCCGGGCGGGACCGGGCGTGCGCGCGCTTCACCTGGGACCGTGCCGCCGCCGACACCGCACGGGTATACGAGCGGCTGGTCTCAGCGGTCACCGGCGCTTGGCAACCCGCCTGATCATCGTCGCGGTGGCCTTCTCGAGGATGGCCTGCCCGCGGTCGGCGTTCTTCTCCTTGCGGGCCCGGCGCGCCGCTGCGGCGATCGTCGTTCCGTCCGCGTAAGCGGTCACCACCCGCGGGTCGACATACGAGCTGCGGGCGACGGCCGGGGTGTTGCCGAGTTCTTCGGACACCTCACGCATCACCGCGGCCTCCACGCGCTTGCGGACCGTCTTGTTCACCGGCGGGTCGGCGTCGACGAAAGCGGCTGCCGCGAGCACTGTCCCGTGCCAGGTGCGCAAATCCTTGACGCTGTAGTCCTCGCCCAGGTGTTCCTTGAACTTTGCGTTGAGATCATCGGAATGGATGTCCGCCCAACCGGACTCGGTCTGGCACACCAGGAGCCGTCCGCTGGGGCTGCAGCGGCGTAACTCGCGAACAACACCCACCACATCGGGGTCCTCGATGGTCCAGTTTCGCTGAACCCCACTCTTGGCCGGATAGTCGAACACCACGGCGCCGCCCTTGACCGTCACGTGCTCGCAGAGCAGTGTGGCGATCCCGTAGGAGTTGTTCTCCTCGGCGTAGGCCTCGCCGCCGGCGCGGAAATACCCGTGATCGAGCAGGTGCAGCGCCAACGCCAGTACCCGGTCCTTGGCGAGGCCGTGACCCTGCAGATCCTCGGCGATGCGTGAACGCCACTGGGGCAGTCCCGACGACATCTGCAGAACCCGGTCGAACTTCTCCTCGCTGCGCTCCTCCTGCCACTTCTGGTGGTACAGGTACTGGCGACGGCCGGCCGCATCGGTGCCCACGGCCTGGATGTGTCCGCTGGGATGGGGTGAGATCCACACTTTGCGCCAGGCCGGCGGTATCACCAGATCCTTGATCCGCTGCACCGTCTTCTCGTCGGTCAGCAGTTCGCCGTCGGGGCCGTAATAGGAGAAGCCCTTGCCGCGACGAACGCGACGGAGACCGGGTCCGTCGACCGAACTGCGCCGAAGTCTCATCGTGGGACGAACAAGAATTTGCGGCGGGCAGGTTTGAACTGTACGGCCGGGTGGGTACGAAGGGGCCACCATGACGACGACTTCTTGGGTACTGCTGCGCTCGCTTTCGGCCTCATGCGCACCGGTTACCCGGCCGACTCGGTCATCACACGACCGTGGTTAGCACGCCTGTGGGCTGGAGTAGTGTCGGGTCGACATTGCCAGGAGGCCAGATGACGGACGGCGAAAGCCAAGGCGGCGCGCACCAGCGGGGCGAGAGCGCTGTCGAATTGAGGGTTGCTGCCAAGTTGGAGAACTTGGCGGTGCTGCGCACCGTGGTCGGCGCGGTCGGCACGTTCGAGGACCTGGATTTCGACGCCGTCGCAGATTTGCGGCTGGCCGTCGACGAGGCCTGCACCCGGCTGATTCGCTCCGCATCGCCCGACGCGACGCTCGTCGTCGTCGTCGATGCGCACGACGACGTGGTGGTGGTCGAAGCGTCGACGACATGCGATACCAACGACGTGGTGACCCCCGGAAGCTTCAGCTGGCACGTGCTGAGCTCGCTGACCGACGATGTGCAGACATTCCACAACGGTCACGAGTCCAGCAGCGACGGGCAGGTCTTCGGTATCACGCTGACCACAAGGCGGGCGGGCTCCGGGCGGTGAATTCCCGAGCTACGGATAGTTCGCCCAGGCGGACGAACTCGGAGTACGCCGACGTTCCGGACATGTTCCGGGCGTTGGCGAAGGTGGATCCTGACTCCGCCCAGTTCCAGCGACAGCGCGATCGCATCGTCGAGCGCTGCCTGCCGCTGGCCGATCACATCGCCCGCCGCTTCGACGGTCGCGGCGAACCCCGAGACGACCTCGTTCAGGTAGCCCGCGTCGGCTTGGTGAATGCCGTCATCCGCTACGACGTCGAGACCGGTTCGGACTTCGTGTCATTCGCGGTCCCGACCATCATGGGTGAGGTCCGGCGCCACTTCCGGGACAACAGCTGGTCGGTCAAGGTGCCTCGCCGGCTGAAGGAGCTGCACCTGCGACTGGGCGCGGCGACGTCGGAACTGTCCCAGCGGCTTGGGCGCGCACCGACCGCCTCCGAACTCGCCGAAGAACTCGGCATGGAGCGCGAAGAGGTCGTCGAGGGTCTGGTCGCGGGCAGTTCGTACAACACCCTGTCGATCGACAGCGGCGGCAGCGGCAGCGACGAGGACGCGCCGGCGATCGTCGACACCTTGGGTGATGTCGACTTGAGCCTGGATCAGATCGAGAACCGGGAGGCGTTGCGTCCGCTGCTCGCGCAGTTGCCCGAGCGTGAACGCACCGTCCTGTTGCTCCGGTTCTTCGAGTCGCTCACGCAGACTCAGATCGCCGAGCGCGTCGGCATCTCACAGATGCACGTCTCGCGCCTGCTCGCGAAGTCGCTAACTCGGCTCCGGGACCAGTTGGAGTAGCCGGCGGGGTTCGCCGTCGAGCAGTTCGACGGCCTCCCGTACGGAATCGGCGACCGGCAGCGTGTGGTCGGGATCGCAGACCCGCAACAGCCGCGACACCGCCTCGCCCGTCACCATCACCCATCGTGCGGATGCGTTGGCGCAGCGGACGTTGATGGTGTGCAACGCCGAGAATCCCGCGGTTCCGAAAAAGCTCAGCGGGCTCAGGTCCAGGACCAGCCGGTCGCCCACGCCTGCGCACGCGTCGACATGGTCGGCGAAGGCGATGGCATTGGAGGCATCGAGCTCGCCCTGGACGGTGATGATCCCGACGGTCTCGTCGGGCCAGATAGTAGTGAAGCGAGCGGTGTGGCAATCATGTGAATGCGACACAGCCGAACGCTCGGGTTGATCTGTACTGAAGACAGACATAGTGACTCCATCAGCGAACGAATATTCGTACTGTGGATCACGCCAGAGTGGGTAAGCCCGTGTAGTGCGGGAGTTCGCACGCCTCGCACGTCTTTGACGTTTTTCCGGGCGGCTGTGAACTCAACCTGACTTGAACTGTACGCCACTTGGCAGACCCGCGAACAGCAATAACGGCGGGTTCTCATCAACCTCTTCAGGTGCGGTCACACTGTGTACATGTCGAAGCCAGGCGTGCCGGCCGGTGTCCTACTGGCCGCCGGCGCGGGTACCCGCTATGGCATGCCGAAAGTGCTTGCCGCCCAAGGTGAATGGCTGCGTTCGGCGGTCGAGGCGCTGGCCGGCGGCGGCTGCGATGACGTGGTGGTGGTGCTGGGCGCGGCGATTGTCGACGTTCCCGCGCGCGCCCGTTCGGTGGTCGCCGACGAGTGGCAGCGTGGGATGGGGGAGTCGCTGCGAACCGGATTGGCGGCGATATCGGAGGCCGACTACGCGGTGATCCTCACCATCGACACCCCCGACATCGGCGCCGACGTGGTCGCTCGGGTGCTCGCGGCAGCGCACGAGTCGCCGTCCGGTTTGGCCCGTGCCACCTACGACGGGCGGCCCGGCCATCCGGTCGTCGTCGCTCGCGAGCACTGGCCGGCACTGCGGGCCACCCTGGACGGCGACGAGGGCGCACGGCGCTTCCTGGCGGCCCGCGCCGATGTGGTGGCGGTCGACTGTGCCGACCTGGCCGGCGGGCGCGACGTCGACGAGCGCTAACCGGTGCCGAGCGACTGGGCGAAGCGGCGCACCGAGTCGGCCGCGGTCTTGGTCGCTTCGGCATGACCGGGACGAGCCCGCGGCTGGATCATTCCGGTCTGTAAGTCGAGGACCACTTCGCCGAGAAGTTCACCGGTGGTCGGCTCGCAGACCGCCCAGGAGTAGACCCGGTCCTGCTCCCACCCGACCAGACTTCTCGTCACGTACTCCGGATCGGTCTCGCCCAGGTCGGCGAGCGCGGGGCGGTCGTCGATCCTCTCGTCGGCACGCAACGCACGCAGATACCAAGCGCCCGCGTTGATTTCGACGGGATCCATATGAGCGGCGAGCGCCCTACTTGATCTCCGCCAGCACGGTGCCCTGGGTGATCGCCGCACCCGGCTCGACGGCCAGGCCGGTGATGACACCGTCCTTGTGCGCGGTCACCGGGTTCTCCATCTTCATGGCCTCGAGGACCACGACCAGATCACCGGCGGCCACCGTCTGGCCTTCTTCGACGGCGACCTTGACCACGGTGCCCTGCATCGGCGCGGTCACCGCGTCACCCGAGGCGGCGGCGCCGGCCTGGGAGCCACGCTTGCGAGCCTTCGGCTTCTTGCGGATGGCGCCGGATTCGGCGTGACCGCCGCCATTGCCCAACGCCAGGTCACCGGGCAGCGAGACCTCGACCCGACGGCCGCCGACCTCGACGACCACCTTCTGGCGCTGCTGAGCTTCTTCTTCGTCGACCTGGCCGCCGCCGGTGAACGGCTCGACGGTGTTGTCCCACTCGGTTTCGATCCAGCGGGTGTGGACGGTGAAGCCGTCGCCATCACCGATGAAGGCCGGATCGCTGACGACCGCGCGGTGGAAGGGGATGACCGTGGCCAGACCTTCGATGTGGAACTCGTCCAGCGCACGACGGGAACGCGCCAGCGCCTCCTCGCGGGTGGCGCCGTACACGATCAGCTTGGACAGCATCGAGTCGAATTGACCGCCGATCACCGAACCGGCCTCCACGCCCGAGTCCAGACGCACGCCCGGGCCGGTGGGGATGTCGTAACGGGTTACGGGGCCGGGTGCGGGCAGGAAGCCGCGGCCGGCATCCTCGCCGTTGATCCGGAACTCGATCGCGTGGCCGCGGGGAGTCGGGTCCTCGGTGAGGTCGAGCTTCTCGCCGTTGGCGATCTTGAACTGCTGCAGCACCAGGTCGATACCTGCGGTCTCCTCGGTGACCGGGTGTTCGACCTGCAGGCGGGTGTTGACCTCGAGGAAGGAGATCAGTCCGTCCTGGCCGACCAGGTACTCGACGGTTCCGGCGCCGTAGTAGCCGGCCTCCTTGCAGATGCGCTTGGCCGACTCGTGGATCTCCTTGCGCTGCGCGTCGGTCAAGAAGGGCGCGGGGGCTTCCTCCACCAGCTTCTGGAAGCGGCGCTGCAGCGAGCAGTCACGGGTGCCGGCGACGATGACGTTGCCGTGGGTGTCGGCGATGACTTGAGCCTCGACGTGGCGCGGCTTGTCCAGGTAGCGCTCGACGAAGCACTCGCCGCGGCCGAACGCCGCGATCGCCTCGCGGGTGGCCGACTCGAACAGCTCGGGGATCTCCTCGATGGTGCGGGCGACCTTCATGCCGCGGCCGCCGCCACCGAATGCCGCCTTGATGGCCACCGGCACGCCGTACTCCTTGGCGAAGGCCACCACCTCGTCGGCGTCCTTGACCGGGTCGGGGGTGCCGGGCACCAGCGGCGCCTGGGCGCGGGCCGCGATATGACGGGCGGTGACCTTGTCGCCGAGATCGCGGATCGACTGCGGGCTCGGGCCGATCCAGATCAGACCGGCGTCGAGCACGGCCTGGGCGAAGTCGGCGTTCTCGCTCAGGAAGCCGTACCCGGGGTGGATCGCGTTGGCGCCGGACTTGGCCGCGGCGTCGAGAATCTTGGCGAAGTCCAGGTAGGACTCCGCGGACGTCTGGCCGCCCAGCGCGAACGCCTCGTCGGCCAGCCGCACGTGCGGTGCGTCGGCGTCGGGCTCGGCGTACACCGCCACGCTGGCCAGTCCTGCATCCCGGGCCGCCCGGATCACCCGGACCGCGATTTCACCACGGTTGGCGACGAGGACTTTGGAGATGGTCTGACTGGGCACCGCGCCTCCTGCTTAGCGTGACTCTAAGAACGTTCTTTAAAAATAGGTTCGCACGGCAGTGTAAGCGCCGCTGCTTAGACACGAATCAGCTGGTACCCCTACCAATGAGTAAGTTCAGCATCCGGCCAGCAAGCCGATCGGATCTGTGCCGATCGCCTCGGCTGCTTTGCGCAGTAAACGACGGTCGTGCACGTTGTCGTGGTACGAGACCGTGATGCTGCGCTCGTGGCCGATCTTGCCGCTGAAGACCGAGATGTCCGACGGCGCCCACGGCTGCAGTGCCGCGTTGATCGAGCGGGGGCGGTACGGCAGCCAGGGCAGCGTCTCGAACGGGGACAGCCGACCGACGTCGGAGTAGCCCAACTGGACCGCCGAGTGCGGCGCCGGGCGCCTGTCGCGGGTGGCCCGCAACGGGACGGCGAGCGTGCGCGCCGACGTGGATGCCAGGGCCAGCAACGGCAACGCCGCCTCCAGGTCCTCCTTCACGGCGGAGTCGATCGCGCCGAGGCGCCCGCCGACGGGCGCGGCGACGCTGAGCCCGGAGATGAAGTTGGCGTTCACGCGGCCGTCGGATGGCAGATACCGGCGGCAGTCCACCACCAGTCGGGCGGAGTCGCTCAGCGGCAGCCCCGCTCGGGACAGCGCCGTGCGGACGATCATCAGCCACGTGACCGCTCTGCTGGCGCCCGGGGCGTCGGCTGTTCGCCAGCTGTCGACTTCGCGTTCCAGCGCGGCGTCGACGTGGATCACTTCGACCGCGGGGAGGGCAGCCCGGTGGGGGCGGCAGGCGGGGCGGAGCGTTGCCAGACCGGACGTGGGCGTTGCCGTGCCTCGGTCCAGGTGTTGCGCAGCCGTCGTGGACTGGCGGCGAACGTGTGCAGCAGCGCGTGCACGATCGGGTTGGCGGTGTCGCGATCACGCAGCCAGCTCGAGCCGGACCCTTCGATCAAGCCGAAAATCGTTGTGACGCAATCGACGTAGAGACGGGCATCGCCGAGTCCATGGTCGATGTCGAAGGCGATGTGGCGGTCGGAGAGATAGACATCCACCGGGCCGCGCGGGCCGGCGAGCTTGTTGATGTACTCGAGCACCGCGCTGGTCCCGCGGTCCGCGACGTCGGCGGGTAACTCGCGGATCGTCGGGGCGGACTCGGCCTGCCAGCCCCACATCAGCGCCCGCGGATCGGGACTCAGCCCGAGCCGGGTGTGCGGTCCGCAGCGCGTGATGGTGTCCAGTGCCCGGACCACCAATTCGCGCGGCGGCACCACAACGTTCTCGAGGCAGCCCACATACCGAGTTCCCGCCATCAACCGATCAAGACCACTGGCGTTAGTTCGGCGAAGCAATGGTGCCCCTGCGCTACGTCGTCGCGCGCAGACGGCGTTTGATCCTGGCCAGCATCGCCGACATTCCGCGCAGCCGAAGCGGACTGATCAACGCGGCCAATCCCAGCTCGGAGTAGAAATCGTCCGGTACGGCCAGGATGTCGTCCTTCGGCTGGCCGTCGAGGCCGGCCGCCAGGATCGACGCGAAGCCGCGGGTGGTCGGCGCCTCGGCGGGGGCGCTGAAGAACAGCCGGACATGCTCGGTGTCGGAGGCGTCGACATGCAGGAACAGCGGCGACTGGCACTCCGGCACCGGTTCCATGGCCGCCTCCTCGAGGTCGGCAGGCAGATCAGGAAGGTCGTCGGCGAACTCCAGCAGCAGCTTGAGCTTGTCCTGGCCCTGCACGTCGGCGAAGTCGGACACGACCTCGGCGAGCGCAGCGGGCATGCTCACGATGCTCCGGGCGCTGATCCTGGTTCAGCACCGGCCACGATCGGCACCCGTACGGTGTTGCCCCACTCGGTCCACGACCCGTCGTAATTGCGAACGCCGGGGATGCCCAACAGGTACGTGAGCACGAACCAGGTGTGGCTGGACCGCTCGCCGATGCGGCAGTAGGCGATGATGTCGTCGCCGGGCTCGACGAACGAATACACGTCCTCGAGTTCGGCACGGTTGCGGAAGCGGCCGCTGTCCTCGGCGGCCTTGGCCCACGGCACCGACACGGCGGTGGGGATGTGGCCGCCGCGTAGCGCACCCTCTTCGGGATAGTCGGGCATGTGGGTGCGTTCGCCGGTGTACTCCTGAGGCGAGCGCACATCGATCAGCGTCGAATGGCCCAGGGACGCAAGCACATCGTCCTTGTAGGCGCGGATCGCGGCATCGTTGCGCTCGACCACCGGGTAGCCGGAACCGGCCTTGCTCGGGACGTCGAGGGTGGTGTCGCGGCCGTCGGAGATCCACAGGTCCCGGCCGCCGTTGAGCAGCCGGACGTCCTGATGGCCGAAGAGGGTGAAGACCCACAGCGCGTATGCGGCCCACCAGTTGCTCTTGTCGCCGTAGATGACGACGGTGTCGTCGCGGGAGATGCCCTTGCGGTTCATCAGCTCGGCGAATTGCGCGCCGCTGACGTAGTCGCGCACCTGCGGATCGTTGAGATCGGTATGCCAGTCGATCTTGACCGCGCCCGGGATATGGCCGATGTCGTAGAGCAACACGTCTTCGTCGGACTCCACGATGGCCAGCCCGGGGGTGCCGAGGTGCGCCGACAGCCAGTCGGCGGTGACCAGGCGCTCCGGGTGGGCGTAGTCCTTCAGGGTGGGGCTGGGATCTGCGGGAAGCGGCACGACGACGAGCCTACCGCTGATCAGCGGACCGGATTAGCCGCCCACAGATCGCCGATCGGCAGCCCGACGTCGCTCAGCAGCCGGCGCGTCACCGACAGGCCCAGACCGACCACGTTGGACGGATCGCCGTCGACGCCGTCGACGAACCAGCCGCCGAGGCCGTCGAGCGTGAACGCGCCAGCAACCTGTAGCGGTTCACCACTGGCCACATACGCCGCCAAGTCGGCCGCCGTGGGGGTGGCGAACCGGACCCGGGTCACCTCCGCCTGGGTCGCGGTGTGGGCCGCCGCGCCGTGCAGCACTCGGATCACGCAGTGCCCGGTATAGAGCAGGCCGATCCGGCCGGCCATCGAATCCCATTGCAGCGCAGCCTGTTCGGGCGTTCCTGGCTTGCCGCGTAGTTCGCCGTCGAGGTAGAGCATCGAATCACAGCCGATGACAACGCAATCCGAAGCGACGACGGGATCCAGCACCTTGTGCACGGCAGCGGCTTTCGCCTGAGCCAGCGCGGTGACCACATCACCGGGCTCGGCATCGGCGCCCAGGTTCGCCACGATCGCGTCCTCGTCGACGCCGGAGACGACGACCAGCGGGTCGATGCCTGCATTACGCAGCACCCGCAGCCGGCCTGATGAGGCCGAGCCCAGAACTACTCGAGTCACGATGCGCTCATCGGCGCATGTGAGTCCGCTCCAGCAAGGTCACCTGATTCCAGCTGTGGATCGAGTAGCGCAGCTTGTCGACCGGATGGCCCCACAGGTTGAGCTCCTGCGGGCCCGGGCCGGCATTGCCGCCGCTGGCCGCGGCCAGCACCGTGACCAGAGCGGCGATGTCCTCGTCGCTCGGGTTGCCCTTCTCGATTCGGATCTCAGGGGTCAGCGGCTCCGGGTTGTCGAGCGTGATGTCCCGAGGGTCGCTGAGTTCGGTGATGTCCTCGTGCTTGGTCATCGGCGGTAGCCCCTTGTCACTGGAGTCCGATCGTTCGCTCGTTCGCTGCGCTCACTCGACTCACAGTGGAATGTTCCCGTGCTTCTTCGGCGGCACCTGAGCGATCTTGCGCTCCAGCAGCCGCAGGGCGGTCGAGATGTACCCGCGGGTGTGCGACGGCGGGATCACCGCGTCGACGTAGCCGCGTTCGGCGGCGATGTACGGGTTCACCAGGGTGTCCTCGTACGTCTGCTGCAGTTCGAGGCGCAGGGCGTCCACGTCCTTGCCCTCGGCCGCGGCTTCCTTGAGGTCCTTGCGGTAGACGAAGCCGACCGCGCCCGAGGCGCCCATGACCGCGATCTGCGCCGTCGGCCAGGCGATGTTGACGTCGCAGCCCATGTCCTTGGAACCCATGACGCAGTAGGCGCCGCCGTAGGCCTTGCGGGTGATGACGGTGATCTTGGCGACGGTGGCCTCGCCGTAGGCGTACAGCAGCTTGGCGCCGCGGCGGATGATGCCGTTGTACTCCTGCTCGGTGCCCGGCAGGAAGCCCGGCACGTCGACCAGCATCACGATCGGGATGTTGAAGCAGTCGCAGGTGCGCACGAACCGGGCGGCCTTCTCGGAGGCGTTGATGTCCAGGCAGCCGGCGAACTGGGTGGGCTGGTTGGCCACGATGCCGACCGGGCGGCCGTCGATCCGCCCGAAGCCGACGACGATGTTCTGGGCGTAGCCCGCCTGGACCTCCAGAAACTCGTCGTCGTCGAGGATGCGGGTGATCACCTCGTGCATGTCGTACGGCTGGTTCGGCGAGTCCGGGATCAGGGTGTCCAGTTCGAGGTCCTCGTCGGTGAGGTTGTCCTCGATCGCGCCCGGGTGCGGCGGTGCCGGGTAGCGCGGCGGCTCGGCGTAGTTGTTGGGCGGCAGGTAGCTCAGCAGATCGCGCACGTAATCCAGCGCGTCCTGCTCGCCGGAGGCGACGTAGTGCACGGTGCCGGACTTGGCCATGTGGGTGTGGGCGCCGCCCAGATCCTCCATGGTGACGTCCTCGCCGGTGACGGTCTTGATGACGTCGGGGCCGGTGATGAACATCTGGCTGGTCTGGTCGACCATGATCACGAAGTCGGTGAGCGCGGGGGAGTAGACGTGGCCGCCTGCGGCCGCACCCATGATCAGCGAGATCTGGGGGATCACGCCGGAGGCCTTGATGTTGTTGTGGAAGATCCGGCTGTAGAGGCCGAGCGAGACCACACCCTCCTGGATGCGGGCGCCTGCGCCGTCGTTGATGCCGATCAAGGGGCGACCGGTCTTGAGGGCCAGCTCCTGGACCTTGACGATCTTCTCGCCGTAGACCTCGCCGAGGCTGCCGCCGAACACCGTGGCGTCCTGACTGAAGATGCAGACTTCGCGGCCGTCGATGGTGCCGTAACCGGTCACCACGCCGTCGCCGACCGGACGGTTCTCCTGCAGCCCGAAGTTGGTGCTGCGATGCCGGGCCAGCGCGTCGAGCTCGACGAACGAGCCATCGTCGAGCAGGGCCAGGATGCGTTCGCGAGCGGTGAGCTTGCCCTTGGCGTGGACCTTCTCCACAGCGGTCTCGCCGACCGGGTGCAGCGATTCCTCAGCGCGCTGACGAAGATCGGCCAGCTTGCCTGCGGTGGTGTGGATGTCGATCGTGTGGCCCGCGGCCGGTTCCGTAACGCTCGTCATGGATGACGATGGTATCGGCCACCTTAAGAAGGCGCTAAGGGGCCCACCGCCGCGGTGCGTCCGCTGCCCACGCGGGACTACCCGGCGTGCGGAATCTGCACGCATCGGTCAGTTCTCCGCAAATTCCCTGTGATGATGCTGAATTCCCAAAATTGGGAAACTTTTGGCTCCGGTGGGCCGTGCAGCTGGGGGGTTGCTGGGAAGAATGACAAATCTGTGGCAAATCCGATGGGCATGCGTGAATCTGTCACCAGCTGGGTAAAAACCGCGTTTCGTGCATATTGACGTAAAGGCAGTTAACGCAACACAAGATGAGTTATGGCGTCAGTCACACTTTCCGGTGAACACCCGTCTACCGGTTGCTGGTTCCGACGATAAGTAGCTACAGTTCGTCCGAGCGAACAACTGCCAGTTTCTGTCTACGCGGATTTCGAACACCTCATCGCGTGATCGGAAGGCAGGTCAACCAAATCGATGCACCGCCGCCGCGGGGAGCGGAGTGCGGGACTGAATCGAGGTTGCGTGCTTTGTCGTCTGTGTGGACTGAACCGGCTCGTGAGTGTGCTCGACCTGGGCGCCACGCCGCCGTGTGAGCGGTTTCTGGGTGCCGACGAACTCGACTCGCCCGAGCCGACCTTCCCGTTGCACCTGCGGGTCTGCGAAGAGTGCCTGCTACTGCAGATCCCCGCGCTGATCACCCCCGAGGACACCTTCACCGAGTACGCCTACTTCTCGTCGTATTCCGACAGCTGGGTCCAGCACGCCAAGACCTTCGTGGACGACGCCGTCGCCCGGCTCGACCTCGGACCGGACTCGTTCGTCGTGGAGGTGGCCAGCAATGACGGGTACCTACTCCAGCATGTGGTCGCCGCCGGCATCCCCTGCCTCGGCATCGAACCGTCGCACAACGTCGGCGCGGCAGCCCGCGACCGCGGAGTGCCAACGCGGACAGCCTTCCTCGACGACGAACTGGCTCGGACGGTGGTCGGTGAACGCGGCACCGCCGACCTGGTGGTGGCCAACAACGTCTATGCGCACATCCCGGACATCGCCGGCTTCGGCCGGGCACTGCGGACCCTGCTCGCCGACGACGGCTGGCTCAGCATCGAGGTGCACCATGCGTACAACCTGGTCACCCTCGGCCAGTTCGACACCGTCTATCACGAGCATTTCCAGTACTACACAGTCCTCACCGCGACCAGGGCACTGGCCGCGGCCGGCCTGCGCGTCGTTGACGCCGAGCTGATTCCCACCCACGGCGGATCGATCCGGCTCTGGGCCCGACCGGATTGCGTTGACGCCGAGCCCACGTCACGATTCTTCGACATCCTGGACTCCGAGCAGCGGGCCGGGCTGCATGCGGTGGGCGGGTACTTCGGACTGCGGGCCCGCACGGAGGCGGTGCGCCACGAGCTGCTGCGCTTCCTGCTCGACTGCAAGGCGTCCAACCGGCGGGTGGTGGGTTATGGCGCCCCGGGCAAGGGCAACACCCTGCTGAACTACTGCGGAATCCGCAGCGACCTCCTGGAATACACGGTCGACCGCAATCCCTACAAGCACGGCCGGTTCACGCCGGGCACCCGCATTCCGATCCGGGAGCCGGAGGCGATTGCTCAGGACCGTCCTGACGTTGTTCTCGTCCTGCCGTGGAATCTGGAAGCGGAGCTCACCGCGCAACTGTCCTACGTCGCGGACTGGGGCGGTCAGTTGGTCTACCCGCTGCCGACCTTACGCACAGTGCATCAGAAGCCCGAAGTGGTTGGGAGTCAAGCCAGATGAAAGTGGTCTTGTTCTGCGGTGGCTACGGCATGCGGATGCGCAACGCCGTCGGCGACGACATCCCCAAGCCGATGCAGATGGTCGGGCCCCGACCGCTGCTGTGGCATGCGATGCGGTACTACGCGCACTTCGGGCACAAGGACTTCATCCTGTGCCTGGGTTACGGATCGTCGCGGATCAAGGATTACTTCCTGGAATACCGCGAGACGGAGTCCAACGACTTCGTCATGCGCGACGGTGAGGTCCACTTACTCGACAACGACATCAGCGACTGGACGATCACGTTCGTCGACACCGGGCTGGAGTCGCCGATCGGCGAGCGCCTGCGACGCGTGCGTGATCATCTCGACGGCGACGAGTACTTCTTGGCCAACTACGCCGACGTGCTCACCGACGCCCGGCTCGACGACATCGTGGACAAGTTCCACGCCTCCGGCGCAGCGGTGTCGATGATGCTGGTCCCGCCGCAACAGTCGTTCCACTGCGTCGAGGTCAAGGACTCCGGCGAGGTCAAGGACATCGTGCCGGTCGCGAACTTCCCGATCTGGATCAACGGTGGCTTCTTCGTTCTCTCCCAAGAGGTTTTCGACCACCTCCCGCCGGGCGGCGACCTGGTGGCTGATGCCTGCGAGGCGCTGGCCGGGCAGGGCCGGCTGTTCGGGTACCGCCACGAAGGCTTCTGGAAGCCGGCCGACACGTTCAAGGAGCGCGCGGAGCTCGACGAGGGTTACCGTCACGGCGTCCGGCCCTGGGCATTGTGGGAGCCGGCGCATGCGTGAACTGTTCACCGGCGGAGTCGACGAGATCGCCGTGCTCGGCGCCCACTGCGACGACATCGCCATCGGGATGGGCGGCACCCTGCTCACACTGTGCGCGGACCGGCCCGGCCTTCGGGTGCACGCGTTGGTGCTGTCCGGCGGTGGCGGGGAGCGGGAGGCCGAGGAGCGGGCTGCTCTCGACGCGTTCTGCCCGGGCGCCTCGGTGCGGCTGACAGTCCTCGACATCCCCGATGGCCGCACGCCCGCGTACTGGCAGCAGGTCAAGACAGCGCTGCACGAATTCCGCCGATCCTGTGATCCCGCGGTGGTTTTCGGTCCGCAACGGCACGACGCTCACCAGGACCACCGGCTGCTCGCCGAGTTGCTGCCGACCGAGTTCCGCGACCACCTGATCCTCGGCTACGAGATTGTAAAGTGGGAGTCCGATACTCCACGGCCGAATCTCTTCCATCCGCTGCCGCACGGGGTCGCCGAGGCGAAAGTCCAACTGCTGGGCAAGCACTACCCGTCGCAGGCGGTGCACGACTGGTTCGACGACGAGGCCTTCCTCGGCTTGTCGCGCCTGCGCGGAGTGCAGTGCCACAGCCGCCACGCGGAGGCGTTCACCGCAGAGAAGCTGTCCATCGGATTCGGAGGTCGTTGAGTGCGGGTTCTCGTCACCGGGCATCAGGGTTACCTCGGCACGGTCATGGTCGGGGTGTTGCGTGCGGCCGGGCACGACGTAGTCGGGCTGGACGCAGGCTATTTCGCCGACTGCGTGCTCGGTCCCGCGCCGATGGATCCCGAACAGATCCGCCGGGGCGGACCGGTTGACCTGCGGGACATCACCGCCGACGATCTGACCGGACTGGATGCCGTCGTCCACCTGGCGGCCCTGTCCAACGATCCGCTTGGCGACCTCGCCCCCGATGTCACCTACGAGATCAACCACCGCGCATCGGTGCAACTCGCCCATGCGGCCAAAGCCGCTGGGGTGTCGCGCTTTCTGTACGCATCGACCTGCTCGGTGTACGGATCGGCCGGCGACGACCTGGTCGACGAAGAAGCGCCGCTGCGCCCCTGACCCCGTACGCGGAAAGCAAAGTCTGGGTGGAGGATGACCTCGCGGCGATCGCCGACTCCGGCTTTGCGCCCGTATTCCTGCGGAACGCAACAGCATTCGGCTTCTCGCCGCGGCTTCGCGCCGATATCGTGCTGAACAACCTGGTCGGCCATGCGGTGCTCACCGGCGTCGTGAAGGTTCTCTCCGACGGCACGCCGTGGCGGCCATTGGTGCACGCCCAGGACATCGCCGAAGCGTTCCTGCTGTGCCTGACCGCCCCGGTGAAGTCGATCTGGTGCCAGGCGTTCAATGTGGGCACCGAGGCAAACAACCTCACGGTCGCCGAGATCGCCCAGGCTGTCGTCGACGTGGTCCCGGCGACGGAATTGCGCATCACGGGGCAGACCGGTGCCGACCCGCGTTCGTACCGAGTCGATTTCGCCAAGATTCGCGACCGGCTTGGCTTTCAGGCGCACTGGTCGGTGGCTGCCGGTGCCGCGGAGTTGTACGCCACCTACACCAACCACAACCTGACCCAGGACGCGTTCAACGACCGGTTCACCCGGCTGGCCCGTCTGAAGGAGCTTCGCGAGTCGGGTGTGCTCGACGAGACTATGTACCAGGGTGGCCGAGTTGGCTGACCACATCGCGCCAGCTGCCCGCCGCGCGATCTCGTGCAGAGATCACGGTGGGCGCAATCGGCCACGCTATGCCCAGATCGGGATCGTCGAAGGCGACCCCGAGGTCTTCGCTCGGGTCGTGCGGCCGATCGATCCGATAGCAGACGTCGGCGGTCGGCGTCAGGGCCTGGAACCCGTGCAGAAATCCGCGCGGCACATAAAGATGCCGGAAATCCTTGTCGTCGAGCAGAACCGATACGTGACGGCCGAAGGTCGGGGAGTCGGGCCGGATATCGACGACGACGTCGTGCACGGCGCCGTTGGCGCACCGGATGAGTTTGGCTTCACCGCGACCGCTACGGCCGTGCATCCCTCGAATGGTGCCCTGCACCGAGCGCGACTGGGAGTCCTGGATGAACGACGCGCTGAGTCCCGGCGCGCCGAGGTAGCTGTCGAAGATCTCCGCGTCGAACGTCCGGGTGAAGAAGCCGCGGTCGTCGAAGAACGGTTGAGGGACGAGCACCACGAGGCCGGCGATGTCGGTTTGCCTGATCTCCACGAGGACATGCTGCCATGAGTCGCTGCCGAGGATGCCGCAGTCGGGATCAGCTGCCCGTATTGGATGTGGGCCGCGTTCCCGCGCAGGACTTCTTCCCTGCTGCCGCCGAACCCATTGCGCCCGAGGAATCGTCGCATCCGTTGGCAATGGTCCTGTGCGCCAGCTGTGGTCTGGCTCAGCTGGCCGATGACGACACCGTGACCGACGAGCCGCGCGGGGTGGAACCGGTTGCGTTGCAGCGCCAGGCCGTCGATGCTGTGACCAGGGTGGCCGCCGCGCATCTGCTGCGCGGGTCGACGGTCCGCGAGTTCGGCAGCCCGCACGGCGGCAGCTGGCTGCCGTTGCTGGCCGAGCGCGGATTCGCGGCGGCCGAGGTCGCCGACGTGGTGCTCGACAGCTTCGGGCTGATGCACGAACCGGATCAGCTGACCGCGTTCAGGCGCCGAGCGCAGGCGACGGCAAACGACGGTGTACTGCTGGTCCAGTACCACTCACTGGCGACGATCGTCGGTAAGCGGCAGTGGAACGCGTTGCGGCACGGCCACTATGCGTACTACTCGACCACCGCGCTGCTCGGCCTGCTGGAACAGGTCGGAATGAGCGCGGTCGACGCGTGGGAGTTCGACCTGTACGGCGGGACGGTGTTGGTGGCGGCCAGGCACGGGCACACCGCGCCGTCCCTGTCGGTGCGCCGCATCATCGCCGCCGAGGAGACCGTCACCGAACCGGCGGCGGTCGCCACGCTGCAGAGCGCCGCCGACACCCACTGCCGAGCGCTGCGCGACTGGCTCGAACACCAGGCAGCCCAACAGCGCCGCGTCTTCGCCTACGGCGCGGCGTCCCGTGCGGTTGCGCTGTTCGCGCTGGCGGGAGTGACCCGCCGGCTCGTCACGGCGGTCGCCGACGCGTCGCGCGCAAAGCAGGGACGCCGGATGCCGGGAACCGACGTGCCGATCATCGCGCCCGACGAACTCGTTGCAGCGCAACCAGATTGTGTCCTTCTCACGCTGCCGGACCTTCTCGCTGAGGTCTCGGCCGCCTACCCCCAGCTCACAGGACGGTGGATCAGTGACGACCGCTTCATGACCAGTGAGTCAGCGAACACGCCCCAGCTGCACAGTCTTGATCGAGAGGAGACACGTCTATGAGCAAGGTCGTCGGAATTTGGGAAGCGATGCCGCACTCGGCACGCCGACCCACGATATCGGTGGTGATCCCGGCGCTGAACGAGGAGCGCAACCTGTCCTACATCGCGTCGCGATTGCCTCACGACGTCGACGAGATCGTCTTCGTGGACGGCGATTCCGTGGACAACACCGCGCTGGTGGCCCGGGAGCTCTGGCCCGACGGTGTGCACCTGCGGCAGACCCGAAAGGGCAAGGGCAATGCGCTGGCGTGTGGTTTCGCCGCCGCGTCGGGCGACATCGTGGTGATGATCGACGCCGACGGCAGCACCGATCCCGCGGAGATTCCGCGCTTCGTCGGTGCGCTGATCTCGGGCAAGGACTTCGCCAAGGGATCCCGCTTCGTCCAGGGCGGTGGCAGCAGCGACATCACCCGCCTGCGGCGCTTCGGCAACTGGGGCCTCAACACGTTGGTCAACACGTTGTTCGCCACCAAGTACACCGATCTGTGCTACGGCTACAACGCCTTCTGGCGGGATTGCCTCGAGGTGATGGACCTGCCCGACACCGAGATCCGGGTCCCGCAGTGGGGTGACGGTTTCGAGATCGAATCACTGATCAATGTGCGCGTCGCCGCCAGCGGGATGCAGATCGCCGAAGTCAGCAGCTACGAACTCGACCGCATCCATGGCGCCAGTAATCTCAACGCCGCCAAGGACGGTCTGCGGATCCTGTGGACGATCCTGCAGGAGTTCTACCGCGCGCGCCGGCGGGGATGGCGGCGCAGCGTACGCAGCGGGGAGCTCGAGGTCGCCGTGACTTCCCGATACCGGCTCGACGCGGAGTCACACGACCAATCCCTTCCCGACGTGCGGCACGCGTGAGATGACGAGGCAGGCGACTGTGCGGCAAGCCATTCCGGCCGAGCGACATACCGAGCGAGGCGGCGGGGCCAGACGTCCCAAGGTCTCGCTCTGCATACCCGCCTACCAGGCGGGCGAGTTCCTGCGCGACACTCTGGACAGCGTTCTGGCGCAGGATTTTCCGGACCTGGAGATCCTCGTCGTCGACAACCACAGCACCGACGAGACACCGGCGATCCTCGATACCATCACCGACGATCGTGTACGGGTGGTTCGCAACGAGACCACCGTGTCGGCGGCGGAGAACCACAACCTGGCGGTCAAGCTCAGCCGCGGTGAGTTCGTCAAGGTGATCAGCGCCGACGACACACTCAAGCACAACTGCGTCGCCGCCCAGGCCGCCGTTCTGCAGAGTAATCCGGACGTGACCGTGGTGGCCAGCCGCACCGATTTCATCGACGACTCGGGTGCGCTGCTCTTCAAGGCCCGGGGACTGCGGGGGCTGCTCGGACGCCAGACCGGCGAACAGGTGATCCGGCAGATCGTCCGCAGCGCCAAGAATCCCATCGGCGCGCCGGTATCAGTCATGTTCCGCCGCAGCGACTTCGACCGATGCGGCGGCTTCAGCGGGCCCCACCTGTTCACCCTCGACATGGACCTGTGGGCGAGGCTGCTGGGTCTCGGTCACTTCTACGGCATGCCCGAGACCCTGGCCGCCTATCGCATCCGCAGTGGGTCACTCACCGCATTGACCTCGGCACGCTCGCAACTGGCGCAGCAGGACACGTTCACCCGCAAGCTCATCGACGACCCGCGGTGGGAGGTTCGGTACACGGACCAGATGCTCGGCAAGCTGAACCGCTACGACGTGCTACTCAAACGGGTGATGCTGTTCAAGCTCAGCAGCGTACGAGCGTCACGACGATCCCGGACTCCGGTGAGATGACACGCGAGTTGAGCCTGTCCGTGGTGATCTGTGCCTACACCACCGATCGCTGGGAGCGGCTGCGAGATGCGGCCGAGTCGGTCTTGACCGGCAGCGACAACCCGGTGGACCTGATCATCGTGATCGATCACTGCGACGAACTGCTTTCCGCGGCCCGGCAATTGTTCGACGGCGACACACGTGTGCGGGTGATCCCGAACGCCGAGACCCGCGGACTGTCGGGGGCGCGCAACACCGGTGTCCGTGCCGCCCGCGGCGACGTGGTGGCCTTCCTCGACGACGACGCGGTGGCGCAGCCGGGCTGGGCCGACGATCTGCGTGATCACTACCGGGACATGACTGTCGCCGGGGTGGGCGGGTACGCCAGCCCGGTGTGGCCGGACAGCCGGCCGAGCTGGATTCCACCGGAATTCGACTGGGTGGTCGGCTGCAGCTACGTCGGGCAACCGGAACAGCTTGCCCCGGTGCGTAACCCGATCGGCTGCAACATGTCACTGCGCCGCTCGGTTCTCGAGACAGTGGGCGGATTCCGGTCCGAAGTGGGACGGGTGGGCGCCACTCCGGTCGGCTGTGAGGAAACCGAGTTGTTCATCCGCGTCTGGGCGGCCGAAGCCACCAACCAGGTGCTGTTCGACCCCGACATCCGAGTCGAGCACCACGTCTCCGAGGATCGGACCACGCTGCGGTACTTCGTCCGGCGGTGCTACCACGAAGGAATGTCGAAGGCCGTCGTCACCGAGATGACCGGGACGGCCGCGGGATTGAGCAGCGAACGCTCCTACGTCCGGCGGGTGTTGCCTGCCGCCGTTGCCCGGGAGATGAGATCGATGACCGCCGACGGGCTGGCCCGGGCAGCCGCCATCTGCCTGGGGCTGGCCGCCACCACGTTGGGGTTCGCCAGGGCCAAGATCAGCCGAAGTCTGTCCCGGAGGGCGCCGTGACCGAATCCGATTCCGCCTGCCTGACATTGGCGCCGGTGTTGCCGAATCCGGACCGGCCGAACTGGAGTGGAGCTGTCTGGATCGGTGAGGTGTGGCTCGACGCAGTCGACTCCGCCGACCGGGCCAGTGCCGACTCCGGCACGCCGGCGCAGTGCCTGCTGCAGAACGCCGAGGGATTCTCCCGCGCGCGGCTGCTGGTGCGCGATCGGGAACGGGCGGTCGGCTTTGTCGACATCGCCGTCACCGACGGTCAGGTTGCGTTCTCCGAGTTGCGGGATCAGGTTGGTGCGCAGCGACAGAGCGCGGCGCGACCGGCGCTGGGCTCAGCCGCACGGGACCCAGCCGAGTCGGCGCACGTGACAGTGGTGATGTGCACGCGCGATCGCACCGCTCTGCTCAAGTCGGCGGTGGCATCCGTTCTCGCCGCGGAGTATCCCGACTTCGACGTTCTGATCGTCGACAACGCACCGCGCAGCGACGCGACGCGGGAGTTCGTCACCAGGCTGGCCGACTCGCGGGTGCGGTTGATCACCGAGCCGGTGCCCGGTCTTTCCCGGGCCCGGAACACCGGCCTGCTGGCGGCGACCGGGGACATCGTGGCTTTCGTCGACGACGACGTTGTCGTCGACCGGGATTGGTTGAGCTTCCTGGTCCAGGGATTCAGCTACGGCGATTCGGTCGGATGCGTCTCCGGGATGGTCCCGGCCGGCGAGCTACGCACCCCCGCTCAGGCCTACTTCGAGAATCGAGCCGGATGGTCGGAAGCGGCCGAGGTCCGCATCTTCGAGTGGTCAACCGCACCGCACGACGTTCCCCTGTATCCCTTCGAAGTCCGGCACTACGGAACCGGGGCCAACTTCGCCGTCGACCGGCAGGTCGCGTTGAGTCTCGGTGGATTCGACGAAAGGCTCGGTGCGGGAACGCGGGTCAGCGGCGGCGAGGACATCGACATGTTCTTCCGCATCCTGCGGTCGGGCCGCCAGCTCGTGCGGGAACCCGCCGCGATCGCGTGGCACCGGCATCGAGCAACCGTGGACGACCTGCGCGCTCAGACCCGCGGCTACGGACTGGGTTTGGGGGCCTGGCTGGCCAAGCTCGCCTCCGATCCGGCAATGGCGTTTCTCGCGCTCAAGACGGTGGTGCGGCGCAAGCCGGCGCTGGTCCGTCATCTGCGGTCCACGGCGCGCCGAGCTGCTCCGTCGACCACGGTGAGATCCGACCTGCCATCTGACATCGGGGATGGCACATGGCGATTCATCGCCGCCGGAGCGTGGGTGTACCTCGTCGCGGCAAGGCGCAACCGGCTGCGCAGGGCGTCCGGCTGATGGTGGCCACCGAGGTCGTGCCGCCCGCCGCGGGACGCAACATGACGGTCAACTCGATCTCGTTGATCGCGTCGAGTCTGCTGACCGGGATCTTGGGTCTGGTGTTCTGGGGAGCCGCCGGTCGGCTTTACCCTGCAGCCGAAGTCGGTGTTGCGGCCGCGTTGATCACCTCGGCACTGATGTTGTCGATGTTGTCGATGCTCAGTATCGACACGGTCTACGAACGCTTCCTGCCCCTGGCCGGTGAAAAGGCCGGGACGCTGATCAAACGGGGCTACTTGCTCGTCGCGGTCACCGCGCTGCTGGCCGGGTGGGCCTTGGTGGCCTTCGGCCCCCGCGACGAATTGTTCACCTCGCGCTGGGCGATGGTGGGTTACCCGCTGCTGGTGATGGTGCTGGCGGTGTTCACCCTGTTGGACAAGACGGCCGTCGGGCTCGGGGTGACCAAGTGGTCGGCGGTGAAGAACCTGGTCCACGCGGTTATCAAGCTGGCGGTTCTGTTCGCTCTGGTCTGGACCGGCAGCGGCGCCTCGATCGTGCTGGCCTGGGGGGCCACAGCTGCGGCCGGAACGCTGTTGGTGTTGGCGGCGATGCGCCGGCGATGGCGCACGCACGCCCAGTTCCGTCAGCCATCCGAACTTCCCGCGCGGTCCCAGCTGCTGTCGTATGTCGGGTCGTCCTTCGGGATCACCACTTTGTGGATCATCGGGCCCCTCGTGGTGCCGCTGATCATCGTCAGCAGGTTCGGCGCGGCCGCCAACGCGCATTTCGCGGTGACATGGGCGATCATCAACGCCCTGTACTTCGCGGTGCACCTGGTGATGAGCCCGTTCGTCGCCGAGGTGGCCGCCCACCCGGACAAGGTGGCTGCGCTGTCGACCCGGATGGTGCAGATGATGGCCGTCGTGTCCGTGGTCGGTTCGCTCGGGTTGGTCGTGATCGGCCCCTGGGTGCTGGGCATCATCGGCTCCGACTATCGCGCCGAGGGGCAAGGATTGCTTCTGCTGGCTGCAGCGTTCGTGCCGCTGTCGGCGGTGAGTGCGGTTTACGAAGGATTCGCGCGGGTGCGTCGCAAGCTGACCTTGATGGTGGTCATGCGATGCGTGTCCACCACGATCGTCGTGGCGGGCACCGTGGTGATCACCGCACACGTCGGGGTGATCGGCGTCGGCTGGGCTTATCTTGCGGCCGAAGCGATTCCGGCGGCGGTCCTGTTGCCACCAGCGATCCGCTGGCTGCGTCGCGTCCGGGCGCTCGGCGCGATCTAGGCCGGGTACTGGCGAACCCAGTCCACCGCCATCGAGCCCCCGCGATTCAGGTCGCCGCCGAAATTGTCCAGCTGAATGCACAGATGCATCGGCCCGGGAGGAAAGTGCGCCGGGTCGGTGGCCTCCCACCACTGGACGCCGTCGACGAACATCGCGATCCGCTGCGGGGTCCATTCGACCGCCCAGCTGTGCCACTGCGTCGCGTCGATCTGTACCGCGCTCGACTCGCGCTCGTCGTTGGGGCCGTAGTGCAGCCAGCCCTCGACGGACTGGCGGGCGGGATCGGCGATCTCCATGAAGTCGACTTCACCACCGACGGGCCAATTTTCGGCGTCGGGCCACAGTAGGAGCAGCGCGTGGTAGTCGGGGGCTGCCGGCGAGGATTTGACGCAGGCCTCCCAGCGACCGTGCAGCTGCCCGGGGAGCAAGGCCATGCCGCCCGAGTTCCCTTGGGGATCACCGGTAATCGTGAGTTTGCCGTCCGCTGCCGAGATCGCGTCGCGCGTGCGGCGACCATTCCCGTCATGGCCGGGTCCGTCGTAGAGAGACCACTGATTGAGTGATCCGGGCCCGTCGAAGTTGTCGGCGCGGTTGGGCTCCCCCAGCCGTGCGCGGCGGCGGCGGTGTTGGGGCAATTGCCGTTCCCCGACTGGGCGTCGGCGACCGGACGCAGAAGCGCGGCCGATCCGACGGCGAGCGCGAGGGTTCCCGCCGCGACGCTGGTCAGTGAAATCGCCACTCGCGCGGCCCGAGAGATGGGGACTGGCATGTGCTCCCTTGGTTCGTCGACCCCGGGACTGCCAGTCTACCCAGCTATCGGGACTGGTCGCCCCGGCCGATTGAGGTGATCCACTGCAGCAGGACGGTGGCCGGGCCGGGTCCACGGAAACGTGTGCATGGGCACAATCCGCACTCGGTCCCACGCCGGTAATGCTCGTGTGCCGAACGGTCGTGTCCACACTTACACAGCCGATCTCGCATAAGTCCCGAACCATACGCCGCCAGCGGACGCGTGGGCCTCATTTGGCCGGGCCGGTTGGCCGGATGCCGAGAAATATGTGCCACCGAACTGGACTGCAATATTCGGCCGGTATCTGCTATCTCGCTGGTGCTCAAGTCAATTCGACGAGGAAGTCCACCGAGGAGCGGCCTTTTCCTTCCGCATGCAACTGTTACCAAAGTGATAGACGAGCTCAATATGAATAGTGATCCGCTGCGGATTATTGTGACTTCACTCACTCTCCGAGCCTCGTCAACCCGATGGAGCCACGATGTTCCGGTTGTGCTCGGCAGCAGTGGTCGCCATGTCGGTCGTATGGGGCGCGGTGCTGGCCGTGGCGCCGCCCGCCGGCGCTGCGGACAAGGCCTCGTTCGAGGCCGAGACGATGACCCTTTCGACGACCAGCGGTGCCAAAGTCGTCACAGACTCGACAGCATCCGGCGGCACGGCGCTGGGGCTGACCGGGGCGGTGACGGTGTCGACGACACTCGCCCTGCCGCAATCCATCCAAGTTGTCGTGCGCGCCAGGGGATTGCAGTGCTTCGGAGCGCCGGTCGCTGCGGTGCTCGTCGACGGTGTGGTAATCGGGCGCAGTCCGATCACGGCGAGCAAGTGGACCGAGTACACGGCGACCGCCACCGTCGCTGCCGGCACGCACACGGTCGGCGTCAAATTCGCCAACCCGCAACGATTCTTCTGTGTCCGTGCGTTATACGTCGACACCGTCAGCGTCGTCGCGACGACGACCACTCCGTCGGACGGACTGACCACTGCGCCGGTGGCCGACCTTCCCGGCTGGAAACACCTCCTCGCGGACAACTTCACCAAGGGCGCCGCGCTGGGCAGTTGGGCCAACCCTTCGGATCCGGCCAAGATCGTCTATGTGGGCGCCGACGGCCAGAAGTGGCTGACGTACCCGCAGACCTTCACCGACACCTACCAACACCGTCCCTACCGTTCCGATCAAGTGCTCAGCGTCAATAACGGAACCCTGGACTATTACCTGCACAATGTCGCCGGCCAACCCGCGGGGGCGAACCCGTCGCCGGTCTTGCCCAACGGAACTCAGTACCAGACCTATGGCCGCTATTCGGTTCGGCTCAAGGCCGACACCTCCACGCTGAGCGAGTATCACATCGCGTTCCTGCTCTGGCCGCAGTCCGAGTTGTGGCCCGCCGACGGCGAAGAAGACTTCCCGGAGGGGGCGCTGTCGTCGACGTCAAATGCGTACGCCCACTACGCACGTTCGGCCGGGGGCCAGGACGGGGCCAACACCGGTACGGCATTCACCGATTGGCACGTCTACACGATCGAGTGGCTGCCGGGCCATGTCCGGTTCTATTTGGACGACGCGCTGGTGCTCGACAGCACCAAGTACGTGCCCAGCAAGCCCATGCGCTGGCAACTGCAGGTCGAGACCGACGGGAACGGCACCAATAGCGGCCACGTGCTGGTCGACTGGGTTTCGATCTGGTCGTATGCGGGCAGTTGACGCCCGCGCGAGCGATATCAGCTAACGGTAGGCTGATTCAGTGCTGCAACGCGTCGAGAGTTCCCCGGCACGGCCGGGCAACCGCGCGTCACTGCCGCCGTGGATACCCCTGACAGTCGTCCTCTCCGGCATCGTGATCGCCGCCTCGCTGGCGGTCACCCTGCTGTCCGCCTTCGGTGTCGCCGGCGCTCTGCCGCCCGGGTTGCGCGCGGTGATCGGGGTTGTGGCGGTGCTGCTGGTCCCTGGGCTCCCGATCGCGGCATTGTTGCGACTGCCCACCAACGGGGTGTTCGGCGCGGTCGCGGTGTCGTTGTCGCTGGCCGTCAATGTGCTTGTCGCTCAACTCAACTACGCAGGTAATCTGCATCAGCCGTACGCGGCGCAGTTCGTCGTGCTGGGCCTCGGCGCGGCCGCGACCGCGGTGCTCGGGCGCCAGTGGCATCGGTCACGCGCGACGGCGACAGCGCCGAGCGTACTGCGCTGGGTGCGCCGCGCGGCGGCGCCGACGGGTGACCGCAGACTCAGTGCGGTCCTGCTGGTGGCCGTGATCACGTTGTTCTTCAGCGCCGTTCACCGGCTGGACGTCTCGGCGGCGGGCAGCCTGGGATCGATCGGTGTGCTCGGGATCGACTACTTCGCCGGCCTGGTGCTGCTGTGTGTGCTGCTGGTGATCGAATACCGCCGCGCCGTTCTCGATCGGGTCGCGGTCGCCACCGGCAACGTCGTCCTCATCGCCTACATCACCATGCCGGTCGCGTGGTCCATGGGCACGGCGCCGTTCGTGACCGCATACGTGCACCGGATGATCACCAACTGGCTGATCCAGTCCGGCGCGCTGCCGCCACCGGTGGATGCCCGGATCAGTTGGGCCGGCTTCTTCTCGGCCGCGGCCAATGTGATCACCACCACCGGTCTGCACGACAGTGCGATCCTTCTGGTCAGTGCCTCACTGGTACTCGGCATCTGCCTGATGTTCCCGGTGTTTGCGATCGGCCTGGCCATCACCGGCAGCCGCCGGGTCGCCTGGCTGGGCGTCACCATGCTCACCCTGTTCAACTGGTATCAACAGGACTACTTCGCGCCGCAGGCCGTCGCGATGCAGTTCTATGCCACGCTCCTGGCCGTATTGCTCTGGCAGCTGCGGACTTCCGCGGTTCCCGCACTCGCGGGTGGACGGCTCACCAGGATCGCGTCGGCGTGGCGGCGGATACCGGGGCGGGTGGCCGGCCGCGACGCGCCATGGACATTGGCGGTCGAGGCCACTCTGGTCGTCATCCTCGCCGCGATGGTGGTGGCGCATCAGCTCACGCCGCTGGCTGCCATCGGCATGCTGGTGATCATCTCGGCGGCCGGCCTGACCCGCTACAAGCTGCTGTGGCTGGCCGCCTTCCTCATCTTCATCGCCTGGTTTCGTTACGGCGCCGCCGCATATTGGCAGGGGCACCTCGGTCAGGTCATCGCCGATATCGGGGGTGTCGACCAGAACCTCAATTCCAGTGTCTCCCAGAAGATCACGGGTGATCCGACGTACCGGCACATGCAGCTGCTCCGGATCGTCTCGGCGCTGCTGCTGATGTCGATGGCGGCCGTCGGTTGGCTTCGGCTGCGCCGGTTGCCCCGCAGCAGGCCGTGGTTGGTCGCGGCGCTGGCATTTTCGCCGTTCGTACTGGTGGTGCTGCAAAGCTACGGTGGCGAAGTGGCGATCCGCGCGTTTCTCTATGCGTCACCGGTGCTTTCGCCGCTCGTCGCGCTGGGCATACTGCCGCTGCTGCGTCCCCGTACCGGCCGGGTCGTCGTCCGCCGGCTGACCGCGGTGGCGGCGGGCTGCGCGCTGCTGCTCACCGGCCTGCTGGTGACTGCGAACCGCGGGCTCAACATCTCCTTCGAACGAACGACACCGCACGAGTTGGCAATTGGCAATGAGCTCGTCGCGAAGATCGGCGATGCCGGACTGGGCTATTGGGGACAGGGCGCCCTGTATGGAGTGCCGCGGACCTTCGATCTCGAGGACACCTGCTTCTCCTCCGGGGAGGCTCTGGCCGACTGCACGGCGCGGCCGGAGGTCGAATACTTCTCTGACAGTGCCCAGGACGAGAACTTCATCCGGTTGAGCGCCGGGGTGAGTGAGGCCACCCTGCGGCGCGCGGTGCAGATCCTGCAAACCGAGAAGGGCTATCAGGTGGTCTACGACTCCGGGGAGTGCTGGTGCTCAAACGGCCCGAGGCGCCGGCCATCAGCTTGGGAGGATCCCGATGATCGCGATCGCATTGTTCGTCGTCGCGGGCGTGTTGTATGTGGCGGCCAGTTACCGGCGTGAACGTGCGGTGCCCGGTGACGGTGCGCGACGTCCCGACCGCACGACCGCCATCCTGATGGCGCAGGCGGTGTGCGTGGCGGTCGCGGCAATCGCGGTCGCCACGGTGGATATGGTGACGTCGGTCTCGTAAGGGGAGGTTCATCGGCACGTGGTGGAGCAAGGGCGGTCTGGCAGGGGAACGGTGACCTGTGCCAACGGCCACGACAACCCCGACGGACAGTACTTCTGCGGTGAGTGCGGCGACCTGCTGGAGGCAGGGGCGGTCATCTGCCTGGCCGGGCACGCCAATCCCGACACTCGGCGGTTCTGCGGTGACTGCGGCGCGCCGCTGGTCGCACCGCCCGGCCTCGTGCCTGCGACGTCGACCGCCCGGTGGTCCGTCGATCCCACCGGCCGGCACCAGTGCCGGTACTGGGACGGCGTGCGCTGGACCCGGCATGTCGCCGACGGCGGAACCCTCGGGGTGGACCGTGAGTCCAGGCGGCCCGAGTCCTGGGTTGCTCTGATCGCCGGGCTGATCACGGTGGCCCTGCTGGCCGGTGCGGGCGCCGACATCTGGGTTCAGCTGTCGCGGGACGCAACCAAACCGTCCGCCGCAACGACGTCGTCCACCTCGACGACGTCTTCGACCCCGCCCACCGAGACCGCGTCGTCGTCGGCCACGCCGGCACCGGCAGCGCCGCGGCCCGCCGCCGTCGCCAGCCCGTGCCAGCCCGGCACCGGCGACGGTGTCGCCGCCGACGGTTCGCCCACCTTCTGTGAGCGCCTCGCCGACACCGACACCTACCTGTGGTCGCTGTCGCCGGGGGACATCCCGATGCCCGACGTCGGGCAGGGCGGCAACCCGGCCGTGGGGGTCTGTATGGCCCAGACCGGCCGCACCGAAGCCGACTGCCTCGAATATCTCCAACCTGCCCAGTGACCGGGGCGACTAGGTAATCTTCGCCGCGTGGGATATCCCGAGAACGTGCTGGCCGCGAACGAACAGGTCGTGCTGCACCGTCACCCGCACTGGAAGCGGCTGGTCGGTCCGATCCTGGTGCTGCTGATCGCCACGATCCTGGCGGCCTTCGTCGCCGCGCTGGTCAACAACACCAACTGGGACCCCACCGCCAAGAAGGTGCTCTTCGGGGTCATCGCCGCGATCTGGGTGATCCTGGTCGGCTGGCTGACGTTGTGGAAGTTCCTCAATTGGCTCACAACGCATTTCGTGATCACGGACCGCCGGGTGATGTTCCGGCACGGGCTGCTGACCCGGTCAGGTATCGACATCCCGCTGGCGAGGATCAACAGTGTGGAATTCCGCCACGGTCTGCTCGACCGCATGGTGCGCACCGGCACGCTGATCATCGAGTCGGCGAGTCAGGATCCCCTGGAGTTCCACGACATTCCCCGCGTGGAGCGGGTGCATTCACTGCTGTATCACGAAGTCTTCGACACCCTGGGCTCTGAAGAGTCGCCCAGCTGACGCGATGCGCGCCGGCGTCGCAGCGGCGTGACGGTGGCGCCCGACTCGTACTCGTCCTCCATCGCCTCGGCGAAGCCGCCGCCGGTGAGGGTGGATTCCAGTCCCTTGTCGTGGCTGGGGCCGAACTCGTCGGGGAAGACCCAGCGTCGGAACGCCCAGAACCGGAACGCCATCTGCAGCAGATTGCCGATGACGTAGGCCGCGACGAAGTCGGCGATGTTCTCGATCGTCAGCGAGACATGCGGTACGCGCAGTTCCAGGACATAGCTGGAGAACCACAGCGGGGCCATGCTCAGCAGCACGCCGACACCGCTGACGGCGAAGAACAGCAGCGCCTCGTGGTGGCGTTCGCGGCCGCCGCGGTTGCGGAAGCTCCACTCCCGGTTCAGCACGTAGGAGGCGATCACCGCGACGATGCCCGCGATCACCTTGGCGGTGACCGGCTTGGGCTCGAGGATCGTCAGCTTCAGCGTGTAGAAGATCGCGGAGTCGATGATGAACGTCGTTGCGCCGACGATCGCGAACTTGATGAGCTCGTGATGCCGCTCGGCGAAGGGCCGGATCGGTCGGGGCAGCCGAGCGATGGTGGCATCAGCAAAAGACACAAGGAGCAAGTCTACGGAAGTCACCGCAGGTGTGCGTACTCGCGCAGGTCTGACACCATGATGGCCGTGTCGAAGCGCCCCACACCCCCTATCGTCGCCATGGTCGGCGGCGGGCAGCTGGCCAGGATGACCCACCAGGCGGCGATCGCCCTCGGACAGAGCCTGCGGGTCCTGGCCGTCAGCCCCGACGACCCGGCCGCTCAGGTGACCCCCGACGTCGTCATCGGTGCCCACACCGACCTCGACGCACTACGCCGGGCGGCTGCGGGCGCGTCGGCGCTGACGTTCGACCACGAGCACGTTCCCACCGAGCTGCTCGACACGCTGGTCGCCGAGGGCGTCACCGTGGCGCCGCCGCCCGAAGCCCTGGTGCACGCCCAGGACAAGCTGGTGATGCGGCGCAAGCTGGCGGAACTCGGCGCGCCTATCCCGCGGTTCACCGCCGTCTCAGGCGTCGACGACGTCGACGCGTTCGCCGCCGCTGTCGGCGGCCCGGTGGTGATCAAGACCGTGCGCGGTGGTTACGACGGCCGCGGCGTGGTCCTGGCCCGTGATCTTGCCCACGCCCGGGAGGCGGTCGCCGGATATCTGGCCGACGGCGTGCCGGTGCTGCTCGAGGAGCGGGTGTCGATGCGACGCGAACTCGCGGCTCTGGTGGCGCGCTCACCGTTCGGCCAGGGTGCGGCGTGGCCGATCGTGGAAACAGTGCAGCGCGACGGCATCTGCGTCACGGTCCTCGCACCCGCGCCTGGCCTGTCCGAAGACCTGGCAGCCGAAGCCGAGCAGCTGGGTCTGCGGTTGGCGGGCGAGCTGGGCGTGGTCGGGGTGCTGGCCGTCGAACTGTTCGAGACCACCGACGGCACCCTGCTGGTCAACGAGCTCGCGATGCGGCCGCACAACTCCGGGCACTGGACCATGGACGGGGCGGTGACCAGCCAGTTCGAACAGCACGTTCGGGCGGTCCTGGACTATCCGCTGGGCGACACCCGGCCGATCGCGCCGGTGACGGTCATGGCGAACGTGTTGGGTGCGCCGCAGGCTCCGGCGATGAGCGTCGACGAGCGGCTGCACCACCTGTTCGGCCGGATCCCGGAGGCCAAGGTCCACCTGTACGGCAAGGCCGAACGGCCTGGTCGCAAGGTAGGTCACGTCAACATCGTCGGTGCGGCGGACGGTGACGTGGACCGGGTACGTGAACGTGCGGAACGCGCGGCACACTGGTTGTCGCACGCGGAGTGGACGGACGGATGGGACGGGCACAGCGCCAATGACTGACAAACCGGTGGTGGGCTTGATCATGGGCTCCGACAGCGACTGGCCCGTCATGGAGGCGGCTGCTGAGGCGCTGGCCGAGTTCGAGGTGCCGTTCGAGGTCGGCGTCGTCTCGGCGCACCGAACCCCGGGACGGATGCTGGAGTACGCGCGTGGTGCGGCGGCGCGTGGCATCCAGGTCATCATCGCCGGCGCCGGTGGGGCGGCCCACCTGCCCGGAATGGTGGCCTCGGCCACGGCGCTGCCCGTGATCGGGGTGCCGGTGCCGCTGGCCAAGCTGGACGGCCTGGATTCGCTGCTGTCGATCGTGCAGATGCCGGCGGGTGTGCCGGTGGCCACCGTGTCGATCGGCGGCGCACGCAATGCGGGGCTGCTGGCGGTGCGCATCCTGGCCACGTCGGATGTCGCGCTGCGCAAGCGGATGGAGAGCTTCCAGGACGACTTGGAAGCCCAAGTTCTGGCGAAGGACCGTGCGCTGCGGGAGCGATTACTCGGTGAGTGAGGAGCCGGGTAAAGTTACCGGCGAGTAGCAAGGAGGCTGTGATGGCTGGGAACCCCGATTTCGACGTATTCAAGTTGCCCGAGGAGCACGACGAGCTGCGGACCGCGATCCGCGCGCTGGCGGAGAAAGAGATCGCGCCGTACGCGGCGGATGTCGACGAGAACTCGCGCTTCCCGGACGAGGCGCTGGATGCGCTGAACGCCTCGGGCTTCAACGCGGTCCACGTGCCGGAGGAGTACGGCGGTCAGGGCGCGGACTCGGTGGCGGCGTGCATCGTCATCGAGGAGGTCGCGCGGGTCGACGCATCGGCGTCGCTGATTCCGGCGGTGAACAAGCTCGGCACCATGGGGCTGATCCTGCGCGGCTCGGAGGAGCTGAAGAAGAAGGTGCTGCCGTCGATCGCCGAGGGCGAGATGGCCTCCTACGGGCTCAGCGAGCGCGAGGCCGGCAGCGATGCGGCGGCCATGAAGACCAGGGCCAAGGCCGACGGCGACGACTGGATCCTCAACGGCGCCAAGGCCTGGATCACCAACGGCGGCAAGTCTTCCTGGTACACCGTGATGGCGGTGACCGATCCGGACAAGGGCGCCAATGGCATCTCGTCGTTCATGGTCCACATCGACGATGAGGGATTCAGCATCGGTCCCAAGGAGCGCAAGCTCGGCATCAAGGGTTCGCCGACCACGGAGCTGTACTTCGAGAACTGCCGTATCCCGGGCGACCGGATGATCGGCGAGCCGGGCACCGGTTTCAAGACGGCGCTGGCCACCCTCGATCACACCCGGCCGACGATCGGTGCACAGGCTGTCGGTATCGCGCAGGGCGCCTTGGATGCCGCGATCGCATACACCAAGGACCGCAAGCAGTTCGGGTCCTCGATCTCTGATTTCCAGGGCGTGCAGTTCATGCTGGCCGATATGGCGATGAAGGTCGAAGCGGCCCGGCTGATGGTGTACTCCGCGGCGGCTCGCGCCGAGCGGGGTGAGCCCAACCTGGGGTTCATCTCGGCGGCGTCGAAGTGCTTCGCCTCCGATGTCGCCATGGAGGTGACCACCGATGCCGTGCAGCTTTTCGGCGGTGCCGGTTACACCGTGGACTTCCCGGTGGAGCGGATGATGCGCGACGCCAAGATCACTCAGATCTACGAAGGCACCAACCAGATTCAGCGGGTTGTGATGTCGCGCGCGCTGCTGCGCTGAGCTAGTCGGCCGGTCGCAGGTGGGTGATATCACCCGCCGAGACCGTGACGACTCCGGTGCCGGTGTCGATGCGCAGCCGGCCGAGTGAGTCGACATCGACTGCGGTGCCGGTGATTTCACGATCACCGGGCATGATGGCCCGCACCTGGCTGCCCAGGGTGCTGCTTCGCCGCCGGTAGTCCTCGACGAGTCCCGGGTCGGGTCCTGGCGTGGTTTGCCACTTTTCGATGCGGGCGGTCAGTTCGCGCAGGATCGCCGCCGTCAGCGCATCGCGGTCGAGCTGTGCGGCGCCCAGCATCTGCAGGGAGGTCGCTCTGGCGTCGGGCGCCTCGTCGGCGGTCAGCGTGACGTTGAGTCCCAGACCCACCACGATGACCGGATCAGGTGCGGCCACCTCGGCCAGGATGCCGGCGAGCTTGCCGGTCTCCACCAGGACGTCATTGGGCCACTTCACTGCGGCCTCGATGCCGGTGGTCGCCGTGACCGCATCGACCAGTGCTGTCCCGGTGAGCAACGGCAGCCAGCCCCAACTCTCGGGCGGGACGCCGTCGGCGCCGACGCCGATCGACAGGGCGATCTGGGATCGTGGCGGCGCCGACCAGCTGCGGCCATTGCGGCCGCGGCCGGCGCTCTGGTGCTCGGCGAGCAGCACGGCGCCTCGGATGTCCTCACCGGCCGCGTGCCGGGCCAGCAGGTCCGCATTGGTCGACCCGGTTTCGGCCACCACGTCGATGCGGCCGGGGAACTGCTCGCGGATCGAGGTGAGGTTCAGTGCGGCTCGGTTCACCTCCGGCAGCCTAGTGCTCGGCAAACAGTTCGAGGTTGTGGCTACGCCCGGTCATCAGCCGGGACACGTCAGCCAACCGAATAGGGGATTTTGAACTCGATCGCTTCCCCGCAGTGCTCGCAGGCCATAACGCTGACGTTCATGGCCACCCAGTGCATCGCGCTACACCGCCGGCACCGCACATTGCGACACCGCACAGAAGATCCGACTTTGACTGCCGTCGACGCCATGGCATCGCTCATGAGTTCGCCCCCCGGTAGAACATCTCGGCCCCTCAGCTGACCGTACCCAGTGCCCGAGAGTGCGGCGGCAGAATGGCGTTCTCAATCTGTCTCGGCTTCGCCTCCGAGCAGCGAGCCAATATCGATAGCAACGTTGTTCGCGCAGCTCAGGGCACGTTCGTCGTGGGCATTGCATGAATGGGCAATGTACTGAACACCAGGGTGAGCCGGATCGGGCCGAGTCGATTACGCAGTTCGGCGTAGGTGCGCGCCCGTAGCTCATCCTGTTCCTCCACGGACATCGTGCCGGTGTAGGACACCCGCAGATCCACCTCGGTGGCCTTGCCCCGGCTGATCGCCAGCGCATCGACGAGGGTCAGTTCGTGGGCGAGTTCGTCGGCGTGCTCCTCGGCGACGTCGGCAATGACCGCCCGCACCGTCGCGTCCAGGGCGGGGTCGGCGCGCCGCCCGGACAGCCGGCCGAATTCGAGGCGGATCTGCCGGATCGGTTCGCCCACCAGCAGGGCGCACAGGATCAGCACGATGATGCTGTCGGCGATGTCTTTGATGTTGAAGGTGTCCGACGTCAGCAAGGTGCCCTCGGGTAGGACTGCGACGAGCACCAGCGAGGCGCAGATGCCGCCGCTGATGAGGGCCTCCATCTTGGCTGCGGTGGCCTCAACCCGAAGCAACGCTGATGCACCGTTGACCGAGCGGTTGTTGCGTTCGTGATTCCACTTCAAGCCGAAACAGATCAATACGCACGCCGCGGTGTAGATGGCCGCAAGTCCGAACTCCGGCTCGGTGCCCTGACGGGTGATGGCGTAGTCGATCACTTTGATCGAGTTGGTCACCACCCCGACGATCACCACGCCGAGAATCATCAGCGAACGGAACAGGGCGTAGAGGTTCTCCAATGCCAGCCGTCCGTAGGGACTTTCGGCATCCGGGGGACTGGAAGAGGTGACCGACAGCTTTGCGGCGATGAATGCCGCCGCCGCGTTGATCAGCGAGATGACCCCGTCGAGTTGGGTGGCTGACACCCGGGTGATGGCATAGATGGCGAAACCGAGCACCGCCAGCCCCACCATGGTGAACATGTAGGCGCGCAGGCTGCGCCGCTCGGCTCGAAGGACCAGTGCCTCCGGGGCGTCCGTCATCGGGTCAGCCTAGCGGTGGCACCCGGCCGTCCCGGGGAGCTAGGTGTGGCTGGGCTCAGTCCTCTTGTCGGCAGCCGACATTGAGCCGGCCGTGCCTACCAGGGCGGCGCCGACGCAGTACTTACTTGGCGGCTGTTTTGAGAAGCGAGTTGATGTCGCACCGTCGCTGATCTGGCTCAGTCGCTGGAAATCTGAAATTCGGGCTGGCCTTATGAATGGGCAGTGCTTGTTCGTAGAGATCGATGCATGACTTGGGAGTGTCGGGGAGCGGCTTGACAGGATCGATGATGGACGCCGCCCACACCGTAAGCGCAAGCGCTGCGACTCCGATGAGTAGCGCTACCACTGCGGAGGTGTACCAGAGCCCCCGCCCATCGGTTGTCCGCGAGCGTCCGAGAGCTACTCCATACGAGATGAGGAAAACGCCAAGGGCGAAGCTCGCAATGATCAGAGCAAAGAGAAGGCTCCCCGACGACGCCCGGACAAAGAGGACCTTCCAAAGCCGAACTGCGAGTAAAAGATTCACAACACAAACGCATATGCCGAGTCCTACCGCAAGGAACGACGCCCACCGCCCCGGCGCGCGTCCGCTCAACTCTGCGTGAGGGTCCGCATCGTCAACACCGACATCCGGTGTCGGTTCGGTCGTTGCATTGTCCCCGGCGTGCATTGCCATCCCTGCCTCCCAACAGTTCGACTGCCGCTAAGCGTGTCACGAGGCAGCGCGCCTCGGAAGCGCTTTCTGAATCCCTGGGATGTTCCAGGGCGATTACTGGCGGCTTGCTGTGAGGCGCGCCGAGGGCGGGCGAGTTCGGCTGGGGCGCCGGCGGCACGGCCTCTCGGGGTGGTCGTTCGGTCGGCCTCACGCCAGGTCTCTGGTCACCTTCTCAGTCATCCGGCGCCGTTCCAGTGCTGCGGCATCGGGGTTGGCCACCTGAACCAGTGACGCGCCCGCGACGAACACCGCGAGCAGGTTGGCGATGACCTCGTCAGGGGTGGACCACGCCAACGACGACATGACCCGGTCGCCGGCTGCCAGAGCGGCCTCGGCGGCGGAATCGGTAGCGGCAGCCAGCACTTCGTCGACCGACCTGCCGTCCAGTGCCGGGCCTGGTCGCGGCTCGGCGGCGTACTGGTCGCCGTGCACGCGGACTGCCGTCGCGTAATCGGTGACACCGATCGGCAGATCGGGCGCCGGCTTGCCGAACGGATCCAGCGACAGCACCGCGACCTCACCGCCGGCGACCGCGTCGTCGGCCTCATCCAGCCGCTCAGCAGTGCACAATGCGAGATCCGCCGCCCCGGACAGCACGACCTCGGCGCCGATCCACCAGACGCCCAATAACACCGCCGCGGTCTGCCAATGCGCGGGCAACAACACGGCAACCCGGGTGCCCGGGCCTGCGCCGAGTTCGTCGCGCAACAGGTTGGCGGTCTTGGCCGCCCAATTGGCCAGCGTCACCGTCGACAGCTCGATGCGCTCACCGGTCGCGTCGTCGTAGTAGGTGATCCGCGGACCCATCGGGTCGGCCCGCAGCAGTGGATCCAGAACGGCCGCAGTCAGATTGGTCATCAGTTGACGCACTTGGGGTCATCGGACCCCGCGGTGATGATCGGCGACGGCGGCGGAGGCGTGGCGTCACCGGCCTGACCGGCCGCCTGGCTGACCGCAGCCGACGTCGGCAGCGAACCCTCCAGACCCGATCCCGGTCCGGTGTAATCGCTGGACAGCACCACCCGCACGGTTCCCGCCGGAAGCGCACTGTCGGCCACCACCGGGAGCCCGCCCAGCTCCTTGGCGACCGCCTGGGCGCCCAGGTCGTCCTCCTTGGCGGCCTGCACCTGGCTGTGGGTCACATGGTCCTTGTCGTTGTTGCCGATGTCGCCCGCCCCGAAGCCCTTGCCGGTGAGCACTTCTGACACCGCACCGGCAAGCCCGTTGATGTCGGTGTCGTTGACCACGTCGGCCTTGGTCTGCTCGGGGGAGTAGGCGATCTTCTCGGTCTTGCCCTCGGCCTGATCGTGCAGAAGGCCGGCGACCCACTCCTGCACCTGAGACGGATCGACGCGGACCACGGACTGCATGCCGTCGTCGCTCCAGCCGGCCTCGTCGAGCACGGGGATGGTCGCGAACGCCACATTGCCACCCGCGAGGTTTTCGAGCTGCTTGATGAAGTCCATGATGTCCCAGCCCGATGAGAGCACCACGGAGCGCTGGATGGCGTCCTGCAGCCTATTCAGGGTCGACGGACTGGTCAGCGTCTTACCGGAAATCACCTGGTGCGCAAGGGACGCCATCACAACCTGTTGGCGCACCACCCGGTCGAGGTCGCCGCGGGGGAGGTCGTGACGCTGCCTCACGAAGCTCAAAGCCTGTGGCCCGTTGAGCTTCTGCCAGCCGGCCGGGAAGTCGGCACCGGAGAGTGGTTCGTAGACGGCATCTTTCAGGCACACATTGACGCCGCCGAGTGCGTCGGTGATCAGTGAGAAGCCGAGCAGGCCGATCTCGGCGTAGTGGTCGACGGTCACGCCGGTCAGGTCGGCGACGGTCTTGATGAGCGCTTCGCGGCCCGCCTCGACGGCCTTGGGTTCGGCCTCGACCGGATCCATTCCCTGCTGCTCGACCAACTGCTTCATCTTCTCGAGCTTCACCTGGCCGTAGACGCCGTTGATCTTCGTCTTGTCCAGACCCGGAGCTTTGACATAGGAGTCGCGGGGGATCGAGATCGCCGTCGCCGACTTCCCGTTGTTGGGGATGCGGACCAGGATGATCGTGTCGGTGTTCGTCGACACGTCGTCGCCGGCGTGCAACGCCGCGAGCTCGTCTTCGGACAGCGGATTGCCGTGGGCGTCGGTGCGGCTGTCCATCCCTACCAACAGGATGTCGATCGCGCCGTCCTGCCCGCCTCCGCCGAGGGCCGAGGTGCTCATGTGGAAGATGCCGTTCTCGAACGAGCGGATCTTGCCCCACGCGACACCGGTGCTGACCATCACGGTCACGGCGATCAACGCGAGCACAGTCCGGGTCACCCGCTGGGCGCCCGTCCGTGCTTCGGTGTCAGCAGGCATCAGCCCAGGCTACTGGCGAGACGGGCGCATACCGGGTAGCCGAAACCGGCGTGCCAGACTCGTAATTGTGGTGGCGAGGATCGTGATTACAGGTGCCGGCGGCCAAGTGGGGACGTTTCTCGCAGGTGAGGCGGCCCGTCGGGGCATCGAGGTCAGCGCGTTGACGCATCGGCAGTGTGACATCACTGACCCCGCCGCCGCCGAGCGGTTCATCGCCGAATCGGACCTGGTGGTGAACTGCGCGGCCATTGCGAACGTCGACACCGCCGAGGCCGACCCCGACACCGCATACGCCGTCAACGCCACCGGGGCGGAGAACGTCGCGCACGCCTGCGCGCGGGTCGGCGCGCAGCTGGTGCACATCTCTACCGACTACGTCTTTTCGGGCGAGCCTGTCGGTGGTCAGCAGCGTCACCCCTACGACGTCGGTGACGAGGTCGCGCCGCTGGGGGTCTACGGACGTAGCAAGCTCGCCGGTGAGGTGGCCGTGTTGGCCGCCATGCCCGACGCCCACGTCGTGCGCACCTCGTGGGTGTACACCGGCGCAGGTGGCACCGATTTCGTCGCGGGGATGCGCAGGCTGGCCGGCACCGACGGGACGGCCGACGCGGTCGACGACCAGATCGGTTCACCCACCTACGTCAAAGACCTCGCCGATGCGATCTTCGAGATCGGTGAGGGGCGGATTCGAGAGCCGATCCTGCACGTCGCCAACGAGGGGCGTGCACGCGCTTGGAGTTGGCTCGAGCCGTATTCACCGAACTCGGTGCCGACCCGCAGCGGATCCGGCCGGTGAGCACCGCGCAAGCGGGCCGCCCGGCGCCGCGTCCGCCGTATTCAGCACTCTCGATGGCGCTCTCGGTGCGCGCCGGGCTCACCCCGCCGAGGCCGTGGCGCGAGGCACTGGCGGAGGCGCTTGCCCAGCCCGTCCCCGGCGGACAGTTACCCTCTACGCCGTGACGTCGAGCCGCCCCCTGACCGTGGTGACGGTGACATACTCCCCGGGCTCACATCTGGATCGCTTCCTGTCCTCCTTGACGGTGGCCACCGACCGTCCGGTGACGGTGGTGCTGGCCGACAACGGTTCCACCGACGGGACGCCGGAGGAGGCGGTGGAGCGCTACCCCGGCACCCGGCTGGTGCGCACCGGCGGAAACCTCGGCTACGGCAGCGCCGCCAACCGCGGTGTGGCGACGGTTCCCGCCGATGACGAGTTCGTGATCGTCGCCAACCCCGATGTGGTCTGGGGCCCGAACAGTATCGACGAGCTACTCGACGCCGCGCAGCGGTGGCCGCGCGCAGGCTCGCTGGGGCCGCTGATCCGCGACCCTGACGGTTCGGTCTACCCGTCGGCGCGCCACCTGCCGAGCCTGGTGCGCGGCGGCATGCATGCGGTGGTCGGCTTCGTCTGGAAGACCAATCCCTGGACCAAGGCCTACCGCCAGGAGTACCTCGAGCCCACCGAGCGGCCGGTGGGCTGGCTGTCGGGATCGTGTCTGCTGATCCGGCGCGCGGCATTCGACCAGGTCGGCGGGTTCGACGAGCGCTACTTCATGTACATGGAAGACGTCGACCTCGGTGACCGGCTGGGCCGGGCCGGCTGGCTCAACGTCTACGTCCCGTCGTCGGAGATCCTGCACGCCAAGGGCCACTCGACCGGCCGGGACCCGGCCAGCAACCTGCGGGCACATCACGAAAGCACCTACATTTATTTGTCCGATCGGCATTCTGGCTGGTGGCGTGCGCCGCTGCGATGGACTATGAAGAGCGCACTGAAGGTTAGGTCACGCGCGGCGGTACGCAAGTCCCGTCGCGAGCTGGCGAGAGGTAGGGGGACTCCGTGAGTGGAATTGATCCGTCGAAGGTCGATGCGGTGGTGCTGGTCGGTGGCAAAGGCACCCGGCTACGGCCGCTGACGGTGTCGGCGGCCAAGCCGATGCTGCCGACCGCGGGGCTGCCGTTCCTGACGCATCTGCTGTCCCGCATCGCCGAGGCCGGCATCGAACACGTCATCCTCGGCACGTCGTTCAAAGCGGCGACGTTCGAGAACGAATTCGGCGACGGGTCCAAGCTCGGCCTGCAGATCGAGTACGTCGTCGAGGATCACCCGATGGGCACCGGCGGCGGGATCGCGAACGTGATTCCCAAACTGCGGAACGACACCGTGATGGTGTTCAACGGCGACGTCCTGTCCGGCATGGACCTGCGTCAGATGCTGGCCAGCCACCACGAGTCGCAGGCGGATCTGACCCTGCACCTCGTGCGCGTCAGCGACCCGCGGGCATTCGGCTGTGTGCCCACCGACGCCGACGGTCGCGTCGAAGCGTTCCTCGAGAAGACCGAAGACCCGCCGTCGGACCAGATCAACGCCGGCACCTACATCTTCAAGCGCGAAATCCTCGATCAGATCCCACGTGGGCGTGAGGTGTCGGTGGAACGTGAGGTGTTCCCGGCCCTGTTGGCCGACGGCGTGAAGGTCTGCGGCTACGTCGATTCCAGTTATTGGCGCGACATGGGCACACCGGAGGATTTCGTGCGCGGCTCGGCCGACCTGGTTCGGGGGCTGGCGCCGTCGCCGGCGCTCGGCGGACGACGCGGGGAAAGCCTTGTGCACGACGGGGCTTCGGTGTCCCCGGGCGCGGTGCTGGTCGGCGGGACCGTGGTGGGCCGTGGCGCCGAGATCGGGCCGGGCGTCCGCCTGGACGGCGCGGTCATCTTCGACGGGGCGCACATCGAGGCGGGCTCGGTCGTGGAGCGGTCGATCATCGGCGCCGGCGCCCGGATCGGACCGCGCGCATTACTGCGCGACGCCATCATCGGCGACGGCGCGAACATCGGTGCGCGCTGCGAACTCCTGCGCGGGGCGCGGGTGTGGCCGGGAGTTGTCATCCCGGACTGCGGCGTTCGCTACTCGTCCGACATCTAGGCCCGCGAGCGGCCGACCGACACCAGGTGTGCGACCGCCGCGTCGATACCGTCGGGCAGTGCGTCGACCGGCCACCACCGCAGATCGAGCGATTCGTCGCTGATCTCGATGGTCGCGTCCGCGGGTGCGCGGGCGATGAACTGGAGATCCAGGTGCCGGGTGGGCACTCCCAGCGAGCAGGTCAGTGCGTGAACGTGGATGGCGCCCAATGACGCGTCGATGCGCAGGCCGTCGATCCCGGACTCCTCGGCGGCCTCCCGCATCGCGGCCGCGACGATGTCGGCGTCGGAGTCCTCGCAATGCCCGCCGAGCTGAACCCAACGACCGAGCCGCGGATGCAGGGTGAGCAGCACCTGATCGCCGGTGTGGTTGACGACCAGCGCCGAGGCCGTGATATGGCCTGGGACGCATGCCCGCTCGCACGCATCGGTGCGGGCGAGCAGAAAGGCGAGGACGGACTGACGCAGCGAATCCTGGCAGTCGTCCGGCGCATTCCATTCGGTCAGCAGCTCGATGGCCGACTCCCGCACGCTCACTTGCGCACCAGCAGATCGCCGACCGGGGCCGGATCACGAGGTTCGGGCGGTTCGACCGGATAGCCGATCGCGACAGCACCCAGCGGTTCCCAATCAGGCGGTAGATCAAGGGTTTCCCGGACCAGGTCGGCTGCGAAGATGGTCGAGCCGATCCAGCAGCTGCCCACGCCGCGCACGGCCAGCGCCACCAGGAGCGCTTGTACCGCGGCGCCGACCGCGACGGTGAACATCGTGTGCTCGGCCCGGGTGCGGTCCGGGTCGGGATAGCTGTGGGCGCCCTCGGGCACCAGGAACGGGATGACGACCTCTGGCGCGTCGTAGAGGATCTGACCGCGGGCGACCCGCCGTTCGACGGCGTCGGCGGGCTTGCCGTCGCCGGAAAGATCCTCGCGCCAGGCGTCTTTCATCCGGTCTAGCAGTGTGACGCGACGGCCGTGGTCGGCCAACCAGACGAACCGCACCGGCCGGGTGTGGTGCGGGGCCGGTGCGGTGAGTGCTTCGGCGACGGAGTCCTCGATGAGCGTGTGATCGACCGGCTCCGGCGCGAACTGTCGTACCGAGCGGCGCAGCAGCTGGGCCTGGCGGCGCCCGAGTTCCAGCGACTCGGCGGTGCCCAGCCAGAACAGATCGTCCTCACCGCCGCGCACCAGGCGCGCCGCGGTGGACCCGTCGTCCTCGAGCTCGAGGCCGCGCACCACGGCGACGGGCACCGCGGTCAGCTTGCCCTTCACCAGGTCGGCCGCGGCCGCGATCTCGTCGGCGACTGCGACTTCGGTGACCACCAGCTCGTTGCCGTGCCGGTCGACGGCGCCGGCGTATCCGTAAAGGACAGGCAGCCCGGCCGCGCCGATCGCGGCGTCAGTCTGGCCGTTGCGCCAGGCGCGACCCATGGTGTCGGTGACCAGTACCGCGACATTCACGCCGAGCCGCTCGCGCAGTGCTGTGCGCAGCGCGGCGGCGCTGCCGTCGGGATCCACCGGCAGCAAGGCCAATTCGGTGGATCCGACGTTGGAGCCGTCGACACCCGCGGCTGCCTGGACGATGCCGTTGCGGTTCTCGGTGATCAGCGTTCGACCTTTGCGGGCCAGCACCCGCACGGCCTCCTCGTCGATAATCCTGCGGCGCAGCGCGTCCCGTTCGTCGGGGTCCGCCGGCGCCGCGACGATGCGGCCCTCGCACTTGGACATCACCTTGCTGGTGACCACGACGATGTCGCCATCGCGAAGCCATGGTGCAGCCGAACTGAGAGCGGCGGCCAGATCATCGCCGGGGCGGAACTCCGGAAGCCCGGGGACGGGCAGGATTTCGACAGGAGCCGCCGAACCATGCTCGATTGTCACGACGCCACGCCCGCCAATTCGAGCCCGGCGCGCACCATTTCGGCGGTGGCCGCCGGATCGGACATCAGTAGCGGTATCGAGTGCACCGTCAGTCCGGGTACGTCGGCGTGATCGCCTTCGGACACCAACCAGTAGTCCAGGATTCCGGTCGCCGAGCGTGCGCCGTAGTGGCGGGCGACGGCGTGCGAGGAGGTCTCGACTCCGATCACCGACAGGCATTCGTCGGCCATGCCGCGCAACGGCTTTCCGCCGATGATGGGTGAGTAGCCGACGACCGGGGCGGGTGTGGAGCGCAGCGCGGCGCGGACACCGGGGATGGCGAGGATTGCGCCGATGCTCACCACCGGGTTGGAGGGGGCCAGCATCACGACGTCGGCTTCGGTGATCGCGTCGACGACACCGGGCCCGGCAGTGGCGTTTTCGGAGCCCACGAACGCGAAACTGTGAGTGGGCACCTGCGCCCGGTAGCGCACCCACCACTCCTGGAAGTGGATGGCCTTGCGGTCACCGGTGTCGGGATCGTCGATCACAACGTGGGTTTCGCACCGGTCGTCACTGGCCGGCAGGAGCGTGGCCCCCGGCTGCCAGCGGCCGCACAGCGCCTCGGTCACCTGTGACAGGGGATATCCCGCACGCAGCATCTGACTACGCACAAGATGTGTGGCGAGGTCGCGATCGCCAAGGCCGAACCAATCGGGTTGGACTCCATAGGCCGCCAATTCTTCTTTCGCGTGCCACGTCTCGTTGCGATGTCCCCAGCCGCGCTCGGGGTCGATACCTCCACCTAAGGTGTACATGCAGGTGTCGAGGTCGGGACAGATGCGCACACCGTGCATCCATGCGTCATCGCCGATGTTGACCACGGCCGTCAGCGCGTGATCAAGATCGCCTGTGGCTCCGGATATCTGGCCGGCGAACTGGCCAAGGCCGAGCAATCGCTGTACGCCCAGCAGGAAGCGGGCACCCCCGACGCCGCCGACCAGAACGGTGATCTTCACACCGATCGACACTAGGCGGTCGGCCCTTTCGGCGACGAACGCGGTCACGATCGCGTCACTCCCAAGACACGCCGGGGCATCGACTCGCCGAATTATCCAAGGGAAATGGTATTAATTTCGGTTCAATCGCTTGACCGGGCCACTGCATAAGTGTCTAATCACATCAGTGTCATTTCCCGGTCGGACCAGCCGGTTTCGGTGTCCCAGACCGCGATTCGACCAAGTGTTCGAACGAGTTGGGCACACTTCAATAGTGGGCGACATGCAAAAGATCTACGAAACCAGGTGAGGAGGCGGAAATGTCCTATGAGCACGTGTTCGGCACGATGGGGTTGCCGCAGTCCATTACCGGTTCGCAGACGATGGGGGTAATGGCACGCGCTCACTTGAGTTTGGTGCCTGACCCGATCATCGATGCGACGCCGGATTCGGCCGATGAAGAAGACCAGTGGCAGGAACGCGCGCTGTGCGCGCAGACCGATCCCGAAGCGTTCTTCCCCGAGAAGGGCGGTTCCACTCGCGAGGCCAAGCGGATCTGCTTGGGCTGCGAGGTCCGCGAGTCGTGCCTCGAGTACGCCTTGGCCAACGATGAGCGCTTCGGTATCTGGGGCGGACTCTCCGAGCGGGAGCGTCGTCGCCTCAAGCGCGGCATCATCTGACGACGACCGCTGGTCGGAGATTCCGACTCAGTCGTCGTCGATGGTCGGGTCGATGACCGACGGCTCGACCCCGAGATAGGTGGCCACCTGCGCCACCAGGATCTCGTGCAGAAGATCGGTCAGATCGATCGAGTCCTTGGCCCGGCGCTCGATCGGCTTGCGAAACAGCACAATTCGGGCGCGCGTCGAGTTTCCGCGAACGTCCACTCCGGCTGGGATCAGCCGGGCCAACGCGATCGGCCCGTCGGCCACCACCTCTGCGGGCCACTGCACACTGTCCGGATCCTTCGGCGCGATGCGCGGGATCTCGTCGACGGCAACGTCCAGACCGGTGAGTCGTTGTTGCCAGCGCCGCTCGATCGGCTCATAGGCTTCCAGCACCGCCATGTCGAATCGCTCTGCGCGGCTGCGCCAGCCCGGCACCGTCGGCGGCAGCAATGGACCCCGCATCTCACGCCCCCGCCGCGACCCTGGGCTGCCACCGGATCGGCCACCTCGCCGGGAGCTGCGGGAATCGGCCACGGATGTGATCGTAACGGTTGTGAATCGGCCGCCCGGCGGCTGCGCGTGTCCCCCGGCAACCTGTGAATGAACCGCGATAGCCTCACGGACGTGAATGTTCCTCGTCGCTGCTGCCGGCCTGGATGCCCCCATTATGCGGTGGCGACGCTGACGTTCGTCTACTCCGATTCGACCGCGGTCGTCGGGCCACTGGCAATCTCCCGCGAACCGCACTCGTGGGACCTGTGCATCACGCATGCCAACCGGATCACTGCCCCACGCGGTTGGGAACTGGTTCGCCACGCCGGGCCGCTGCCGGAGTTCCCCGACGAGGACGACCTCGTCGCTCTCGCCGATGCGGTCCGGGAAGGCCGTGAGTTGCCGGCGCGGCCCCCGATCGCCGGGTTCTCCGATCCCAGCGGCGCCGCGCATGCGCCCGCGACCGGAACTCCGATGATGCCGGCGGCTGCGCATCGACCCACGACCGCCGGCCGCCGCCGTGGGCACCTGCGGGTACTGCCGGACCCCACCGACTGACCCGATAGCCGCCCTTGCCGGGGGCCCGGAACAGATAGGCTGGCGGCCAAGAGTCCCTCTCGGTCAGGAGATCTGTCATGTCGAGGCCCGCCGACGCGGTTCGCCGTGTGATCAAGGCTTATGACGTGCGCGGTCTGGTCGGGCAAGAGATCGACGACGCGTTCGTCTCCGACGTCGCCGCCGCGTTCGCCCGCCTGATTCGCGACGAGGGCGGCGACCGGATCGCGATCGGTTACGACATGCGGATGAGCTCGCCTGCGCTCGCCGCGGCGTTCGCCGCCGGAGTCGCCGCCCAGGGTCTCGATGTGGTGCGGATCGGGCTGGCCTCCACCGATCAGCTGTATTTCGCTTCCGGTTTCCTGGACTGCGCGGGCGCCATGTTCACCGCGAGCCATAATCCGGCCGCCTACAACGGCATCAAGCTGTGCCGCGCCGGGGCGAAGCCGGTCGGTGAGGACACCGGACTGGCGATCATCCGCGACGAAGTGATCGCCGGGGTTCCCGGCTACGACGGGCCGCATGGGCAGGTCCGCGATCAGGATGTGCTCGCCGACTACGGGAAGTTCCTCCGTTCTCTGGTCGACGTGTCCGACTCCCGACCACTGCGGGTGGCGGTCGACGCAGGCAACGGTATGGCCGGTCACACCACCCCGGCGGTCCTCGGCCCCGTCGAGTCGCTGACGCTGTTGCCGCTGTATTTCGAACTCGACGGTTCGTTCCCCAACCATGAAGCCAATCCGCTGGAGCCGGCCAATCTGGTCGACCTGCAGAAGTTCGTGGTCGAGACCGGCGCCGACATAGGGCTGGCGTTCGACGGTGATGCCGACCGGTGTTTCGTCGTCGACGAACGCGGCGGTCCCGTCTCGCCGTCGGCGGTCACCGCGCTGGTCGCCGGCCGCGAACTCTCCCGGGAGATCGGCGCCACCGTCATCCACAACCTGATCACGTCGCGCGCAGTGCCCGAGTTGGTCGTCGAACGCGGCGGAACGCCGGTGCGGTCGCGCGTCGGGCACTCGTATATCAAGGCTCTGATGGCCGACACCGGAGCGATCTTCGGTGGTGAGCATTCGGCGCACTATTACTTCCGCGACTTCTGGGGTGCGGACTCGGGCATGCTGGCCGCCCTGCATGTGCTGGCCGCGCTGGGTGAGCAAGACCGGCCGCTGTCGGAACTGATGGCGAACTATCAGCGCTACGAGGCCTCCGGTGAGATCAACTTCCGGGTGGCCGACGCGCCGGCGTGCGTCGAATCTGTTCTGAAAACCTTTGGGCAGGAGACTGTTTCGCTGGACCACCTCGACGGGGTGACGGTCGACCTCGGTGAGGGGGCCTGGTTCAACCTGCGCACCTCCAACACCGAACCGCTGTTGCGCCTCAACGTCGAAGCGCGCAGTGCGCAGGAGATCGAGGAGATCGTCCGCCGGGTATCCGAGGACATCGCCGCCCAGCCGGCCGGGGCGGCGCCATGAGCGCTGCACACGCCACCATCGACCTCGACGACACCGAGGGCCTCCTGGAAGCCGACCGCGACGGACTCCTGCGGGCCGCCGCGATGGCGGGCGCTCAGGTCCGCGCCACCGCGGCCGCCGTCGACGAGGGCGAATTGGCGCTGCTGGCCGCCGACTATCGGCCGCGAACCGTCATCTGGGTCGCGGCAAGCGGCGCGGCAGAGAGCGCCGGCTCGATGCTGGCCGCCACCCTCGGCGGAGTCGCCGGGGAGCCGATCGTGGTGGCTGCCGAATCTCCGCCCTGGATCGGCCCGCTCGACGTTCTGGTCGTGGCCGGCGACGACGCCGGGGATCCGGCGCTGGTGTCCGCCGCGGCGACAGCGGTGCGCCGCGGCGCCCGTGTGGTGGTCGCCGCGCCGTACGAAGGACCGCTGCGCGACGCCACCGCAGGACGGACCGCGGTGCTCGAGCCCCGGTTGCGGACGCCCGACGAATTCGGGCTGAGCCGCTACCTCGCGGCCGGCCTGGCGACAATGCAGGCTGTCGACCCGGCACTGCAGACCGATCTGGCCACCCTGGCCGACGAGCTCGACGCCGAGGCGTTGCGCAACAGCGTAAGTCGCGACGTCTTCACCAATCCGGCGAAGGCGCTGGCCGAGCGGATGTCCGGCAGGCAGGTCGTGCTCGCCGGTGATTGTGCGGCCACCCTGGGGCTGGCCCGGTATGCCGCGACGGTGTTACTGCGGCTGGCCGGCCAGGCCGTCGCCGCGGCCGGACTGTCCGACGCGCTGGCCGCGTTGCGTACCGGCATCGCACATCAATTCGGCGATCCGGTGGACGCGTTGTTCCACGACGAGGAGCTCGACGGTCCACTGTCGAGGGGCCCGAAGGTGCTGGCTTTGACCCTGCACGCCGAACGCGCGATGCTCGCCGCGCGGGTGAGTGGTTTCGACGACGTCGAGCTGGTCGGGGCTGAAGACATCGGGGAGGGGGTCGGTTCCGGCCCCGACAGGGCGAGCCGAACAACAGCTCGCCACGCTGGCCGTGCGATTGCAGATGGCCGCGGTTTATCTCAGACTGGTGGGGGGATAACGTCCCAGTGGAATTGCTACGTGGTGCGATACGCACCTACGCATGGGGATCTCGGACAGCGATCGCGGAGTTCACCGGAAGGCCCTCGCCAACAGCGCATCCCGAAGCCGAGTTGTGGCTGGGCGCCCATCCGGGGGATCCGGCGTGGTTGGAGACCGCTGACGGTGAGACGTCGTTGCTCGATGCGGTGCGCGCCGACCCGGACGGCCAGTTGGGGCCCGCCGTGCGGGGTCGCTACGGCGACGTGCTGCCCCTGCTGGTGAAGGTGCTGGCCGCCGAGGAGCCGCTGTCGTTGCAAGCCCATCCCAGCGCGGAGCAGGCCGTCGAGGGTTATGTGCGCGAGGACCGGCTGGGCGTGCCGCTCAACTCACCGATCCGCAACTATCGCGACCGCAACCACAAGCCCGAACTGCTGGTCGCGCTCAGCGAATTCCACGCGCTCGGCGGCTTCCGGCCGGCGGCGCGTTCGGTTGATCTGATGCGCGCCCTGGGGGTGCCGGAACTCGATCCGTTCATCGGACTGCTGAGCGGCCAGCCCGACGCCGACGGTCTGCGCGCCCTGTTCACCACCTGGATCACCGCACCGCAGCCCGATCTGGATGTGCTGATCCCCGCCGTCCTGGACGGCGCTGTCGACTATATGCGCTCGGGTGCAACGGAATTCGACGACGAGGCCAAGACGCTGCTGGAGCTGGGGGAGCGCTATCCCGGCGATGCGGGTGTGCTGGCGGCGATGCTGCTCAACCGGATCACGCTGGCTCCCGGCGAGGCCATCTTCATGCCGGCAGGCAATCTGCACAGTTACATCCACGGCGTGGGTATGGAGGTGATGGCCAACTCCGACAACGTGCTTCGCGGTGGCCTGACTCCCAAGCACGTCGACGTGCCTGAGCTTCTGCGCGTGCTGGATTTCAGGCCCGCCGACGAGACGATGCTGCGCGCACCCACACACCGCGACGGCATCGAATTGGTCTACGAGACGCCCGCGCAGGAGTTCGCCGCCTGCATCCTCATGCTCGACGGCGAGAACCTCGGCCACGAGATCGATGCCCCGTCGCGCCACGACGGTCCCCAGATCCTGGTCTGCACCGAAGGTTCAGTGCTCGTGCGCGCGAAGTCGGATGTGGTGGAGCTCAATCGCGGGTCCGCCGCCTGGGTGGCCGCCGACGACGGTCCGATCCGCCTGGAGGCGACTTCGCCCTCCCGGTTGTTCCGGGCTACGGTTGGCCTTTGAGCAACTGAGCCTGGGGAGGACACCGCATGTCGACCGAGGGCAGCACCAAGGCGATCCTCGCGGCGCTGGCCGCGAACGCGGGCATCGCGGTCGCGAAGTTCGTCGGATTCCTGATCACCGGCAGCTCCTCGATGCTCGCCGAGTCGGTGCACTCGGTGGCCGACACGTCGAATCAGGGGTTGTTGCTGTTCGGTCAGCGTCAGGCCCGCAAGCAGGCCGACAGCCTGCACCAGTTCGGGTACGGCCGCAGCCGCTACTTCTATTCGTTCGTCGTGGCGCTGGTGCTGTTCAGCCTGGGCTCGATCTTCGCCCTGTACGAGGGCTATCACAAGATCGGTCACCCCGAGCCGCTGACCTCGCCGATCGTGGCGGTGGTGATCCTGGCGGTGGCAATTGGCCTGGAGTCCTACAGCTTTCGTACCGCGATGGTGGAGTCACGTCCGCTGAAGGGCAACAGCTCGTGGTGGCAGTTCATCCGCCGGTCGCGCAATCCCGAACTGCCCGTGGTCCTGCTGGAGGACACCGGCGCCTTGATCGGTCTGGTGTTCGCGCTGGCCGGCGTGGGCTTGACGATCGTCACCGACAATCCGGTGTGGGACGGCGTCGGCACCATCTTGATCGGTGTCTTGCTCGGTGTCATCGCGGTGATTCTGATGGTCGAGATGCACAGCCTGCTGATCGGTGAGGGCGCCACCCCCGACGAGTGCCGGGCCATCCAGTCGGCGCTCGAGCAGACCGCCAACGTCGACCGGGTGATCCACCTCCGGACCCAGTACCTGGGTCCCGAGGAGATGCTCGTCGGGGCCAAGATCGCGTTGGCCCCCGATACCGACCTGGCCACGGTGGCCGTCACCATCGACGCCGCGGAGGCGGCGGTGCGCTCGGCGGTGCCCGCCGCGCGGGTTATCTACCTGGAACCAGATCTGGATCGAGCGCTGGCGCGGTAGCCCGCTTCTGCGCCCACCACGACGACATGTTGTGGCGGATGGCGCGGCCGATGATCGGTGCGGGCGGCACCATGTACAAACTGTCCAGCAGGCTGAACCGGCGCAGAAACCATTCCGCCAGAACGCGGTCGGTCTCCGCGGCGCCGAGGAATTGGTCGAACAACGACCCGACCGGCTGGTACCACCACGGCGCCGAGCCCTCGGTGCCGTGCAGGGTCAGGTCGCCGATCGCGTTCATCGTCCAGACGGGATACGTGGATTTCGCGGTGGCGCGGGCGAGTTCATGGGTCAGGTCGCCGGTACCGGAGTCCAACAGCCGGCGCAGATGGCCGGCCTGCAGCGCGGTCATCGTCATGCCCTGGCCGTAGGTCGGGTTGAAACTCGCGACGGCGTCACCGATCGGCACTATCCCGCCGGGGAAGCGCTGGAGCTTGTCGTACCGGCGCCACCGGCTGACCGGGTAGCGGTGGAAAGCGATGTCGCCCAAGGGTTCTCCCTGGCGAATCGCGGACGCCAGCGGGGCCGGTAGCAGCTCGCCGGCGATCTGATGTATCTCGGACAGCGTCTGCGGCGGTGGGACGTGATTGACGGTGAACGTGGTCAAGCCCCAGGTGCCGTCCTCGTAGAACAGCATGCCCAGCCCGGCCTGCTGGTGCCGCGATGCCCCTGCCACCACGACCTTCTCGGTGATCAGGCCGTCGGGGATGCGCAACTGCTGTGTGGCGTAGCTGATTCCGACATCGATGGTCTGTTCGCGGGGGCGGGCGAACCCCCATTCGTCCAGCCACGACGGCAACCGGGTGCCGCGACCGGAGGCATCCACCACGAGATCGGCGGCCACGAACTCGTCCCCGCCGGGCGCCGACAACTCGACGCCGGTGACCGACTGGCGCTCGCCGTCGAATCGCGGAGCGTTCACGTCGCGCTGTGTGATCTCCACGTTCGGCAGGGCGGCGGTGCGCCGGCGGATCTGCCACTCGAGCTGCTTGCGGCTGGGCACATAGGCGGTGAACTCGCGCTGCAGGGTGTGCCCGGTGCCCAGCACGTGGCCGGCGGCGCCGAAATGGATGCAGTCGGGGCGGTTCTCCAGTTTCGCCACCCCGGCGGCGACCATGTCGTCGAGCAGACCGGGAAAGAGTGCTTCGAATTCGTAGGCACCCCGTGCCATCAGGATGTGTACGTGCCGATCCTGGGGTACCGCGCCGCGGTGGGCGGGTTCCGGGGGCAGAGTGTCGCGTTCGTAGACGGTCACCCGGTCGTAGTGATCGGACAGCACCCGGGCAGCGCACAGCCCAGCAATGCTGGCCCCGATGACGATGGCATGGTGACGCTTCGGGGGTTGGCCCACGACCTTTTAGATACCCGCTCAAACCCTGCCTAACCGGGGTAATAGAAGGAACATGCAGATGACCTCTAAGTGGCGGACCAAGTCGGTGGAACAGTCCATCCTCGACACCGACGAGCCGGGCACCCGGCTCCGCAAAAATCTGACGTGGTGGGACCTGACGGTCTTCGGCGTCTCCGTCGTCGTCGGCGCGGGCATCTTCACCGTCACCGCGTCGACGTTCGGCAACATCACCGGTCCCGCCATCTCGGTGTCCTTCGTCATCGCCGCCGTGACCTGCGGGTTGGCTGCGCTGTGCTACGCCGAGTTCGCCTCGATGCTGCCGGTGGCGGGCAGCGCCTACACCTTCTCGTACGCGACGTTCGGTGAGGTCGTCGCCTGGATCATCGGCTGGGACCTGATCTTGGAGTTCGCGGTCGGTGCCGCGGTGGTGGCCAAGGGCTGGTCCAGTTATCTGGGCACCGTCTTCGGTTTCTCCGGTGGGGTCGCGGCCATCGGCCCGCTGAACTTCGACTGGGGTGCCCTGCTCATCGTCGCGATCGTCACCACCCTTCTTGCGTTGGGCACCAAGCTCTCGGCCAACGTCTCCGCGGTGATCACGGCCATCAAGGTCGCGGTCGTCGCACTCGTCGTCATCGTCGGGGCGTTCTACATCAAGGCGGCCAACTTCTCCCCGTTCATCCCCGCGCCGGAGAGCGGCGAAGGTTCGTCCGGGACGGGCGTCAACCAGTCCGTCTTCTCCCTGCTGACCGGCGCCGAGAGCAGCCATTACGGTTTGTACGGCGTGCTGGCCGGCGCCTCGATCGTGTTCTTCGCGTTCATCGGGTTCGACGTGGTGGCCACGACAGCCGAGGAGACCAAGAACCCGCAGCGCGACGTCGCGCGAGGCATCCTCGCCTCGCTGGCGATCGTCACCGTGCTCTATGTGTCGGTCTCGATCGTGCTGTCGGGCATGGTCCGATACAGCGACCTTCGCGACAAGGCCGAGAACGGCCATCCCAACCTGGCCACCGCGTTCTCGCTCAACGGGGTGGACTGGGCGGCCAAGGTGATCTCGATCGGAGCGCTCGCCGGCCTGACCACGGTGGTGATGGTGCTGATCCTCGGCTTGTCGCGGGTGCTGTTCGCGATGGCACGTGACGGCCTGCTGCCGCGTCAGCTCGCCCAGACGGGGAACCGCGGTACCCCGGTGCGGATCACCGTGCTGGTCGGTGTGCTCACCGCCATCGCGGCCACCGTCTTCCCGATCGACAAGCTCGAAGAGATGGTGAACGTCGGGACGCTGTTCGCGTTCATCCTCGTCTCGGCCGGCGTGATCATTCTTCGGCGGACCCGCCCGGACCTGGAGCGCGGGTTCCGCGCACCGCTGGTTCCGGTGTTGCCCATCCTGTCGATCGCGGCGTGTGGCTGGCTGATGCTCAACCTCACCGGCCTGACCTGGATCCGGTTCCTGGTGTGGATGGTCATCGGGGTGGGGTTCTACCTGCTCTACGGGCGATCCCATTCGGTGTTGGCCAAGCGAGAGGCCGCTGCTGCCAGGTGATTTACAAACAAGCATCATTTGTCTAGACACCCGACAAATCTGCCTCTATAGTCAAGTCATCGAAACCTGACTTGGGAGGCAACTGTCGTGACGTCTCAACTGGACACCGCAACCGGCCCTGCGCCGTCCGCGCGCTGGCGGGACAAGAAGCGGTACCTGTGGCTGATGGGCTTGATCGCACCGACCGCACTGTTCGTGGTGCTGCCGGTCGTCTGGGGTCTCAACCAGCTCGGCTGGACCGCGGCGTCCCAGGTGTTCTTCTGGGTCGGCCCGGCACTGATCTATGTCCTGCTGCCTGCGCTGGACCTGAAGTTCGGCCGCGATGGCCAGAACCCGCCGGACGAACTGATGGAGTACCTGGAGAACGACAAGTACTACCGGTACTGCACGTACGCGTTCATCCCGTTTCAATTCGCCAGCCTGATCTTCGGCGCCTACATGTTCACGGCGTCGGACCTCAGCTGGCTGGGCTACGAAGGCTCGCTGAGCTGGTTCGCCAAGATCGGTCTTGCGTTGTCGGTAGGCGTGCTCGGCGGAACGGGCATCAACACCGCGCACGAGCTCGGACACAAGAAGGACTCGCTGGAGCGCTGGCTGTCCAAGATCACGCTGGCCCAGACCTGCTACGGCCACTTCTACATCGAGCACAACCGCGGCCATCACGTCCGCGTCGCCACCCCGGAGGATCCGGCGTCGGCGCGGTTCGGCGAGACGTTCTGGGAGTTCCTGCCGCGCAGCGTCTTTGGCAGCGCCCGCTCAGCGGTCAAACTCGAGGCCGCCCGTATTCGCCGGCTCGGCAAGAGCCCGTGGGATCCGCGTACCTGGCTGGGCAACGACGTTCTCAACGCCTGGCTGATGTCGGTGGTGCTGTTCGGCGCGCTGATCGCGGTGTTCGGCCCCGCGCTGATTCCGTTCCTGATCATCCAGGCGGTGTTCGGATTCGCGATGCTGGAATCGGTGAACTACCTGGAGCACTACGGGCTGCTGCGCCAGAAGAACGAGAACGGCCGCTACGAGCGGTGCTCCCCGCAGCACAGCTGGAACTCCGACCATCTGGTGACCAACCTGTTCCTGTACCACCTGCAGCGGCACAGTGACCACCACGCCAACCCGACCCGGCGTTACCAGACGCTGCGCAGTATGTCCGAGGCGCCCGAATTGCCCAGCGGCTACGCGACTTTGATCGGCGTGACGTACTTCCCGTGGGTGTGGCGCCGGATGATGGACCACCGGGTGATCGAGCACTACGACGGTGACCTGACCAAGATCAATATCGATCCGCGCCGTCGGGCGAAGATCCTGGCCCGGTACGGAGCCGCAGCATGAGCGCCTACCAGTGCCCGATCTGTGACTACGTGTACGACGAAGCGAAAGGTGCTGCGCGGGAAGGCTTCCCGCCCGGCACCGCCTGGACCGAGGTACCCGACGACTGGTGCTGCCCGGACTGCGGGGTGCGAGAGAAAGTCGATTTCGAAGAGATAGGTGTCAAACAGTGAGCGAGCAGGACTACAAGCTGTTCATCTGCGTGCAGTGCGGATTCGAGTACGACGAAGCCAAAGGCTGGCCGGAGGACGGCATCGCCCCGGGCACCCGCTGGGACGACATCCCGGACGACTGGAGCTGCCCGGACTGCGGCGCGGCGAAGTCGGACTTCGAGATGGTGGAAGTCGCGAGGCCGTGACCACTACTCTCGCGCATGTGAAGAGTCCTCGGGTGCCCTATCCCGAGGCCTCTCGCGCGCTGCTGCGGGACTCGGTCCTCGACGCGATGCGTGAGGAACTGCTGACCAAGGACTGGTCCGCGATCACCCTGTCGGACGTGGCGCGCACCGCCGGGGTCAGCCGCCAGACCATCTACAACGAATTCGGCTCCCGCCAGGGCTTGGCCCAGGGATACGCGATTCGGCTGGCCGACCGACTGGTGGACGCGATCGGTGCCGCGATCAGCTCCAACGTCGGCGACGTGCTGGCCGCCTTCACCGAAGGCTTCCGGGTGTTCTTCACCGAATCGGCGGCCGACCCGCTGGTGATCTCGTTGCTGACCGGCGTCGCCAAACCTGACTTGCTGCAGATGATCACCACCGACAGCGCGCCGATCATCACCCGCGCCTCGGCCAAGCTCACCGAGGCCTTCATGAACAGCTGGGTCAGCGCCAGCGAGGCCGACTCGGGGGTGCTGGCCCGCGCGATCGTGCGCCTCGCGCTGAGCTACGTGTCGATGCCGCCCGAGGCCGACCACGATGTGGCCTTAGACCTGGCCCGATTGATGACGCCGTTCGCCGAACGCTACGGTGTAGTCGATATTCCTTAGCTGTCAGAGCGCGTGAAGCGCCTGTCCCGCGAGCCCGCAGGCTGAGGGTGTCGCCAGCGCGCGTATCGCGCGCTCACCGGCAATGACGAACGAAAAGGGGCTCTACATGTCTGAAATGACCGTCGAGGTGCGCAACGGCATCGACTTCAAGGTCGCCGACCTGTCGCTGGCCGAATTCGGCCGCAAGGAAATCCGCCTGGCCGAGCACGAGATGCCCGGCCTGATGGCGCTGCGCCGCGAATACCACGACGTCCAGCCGCTCAAGGGTGCGCGGATCTCGGGTTCGCTGCACATGACCGTGCAGACCGCGGTGCTGATCGAGACGCTGGTTGCGCTCGGTGCTGAAGTCCGCTGGGCGAGCTGCAACATCTTCTCCACCCAGGACCACGCCGCGGCCGCGGTCGTCGTCGGCCCGCACGGCACCCCCGAGGAGCCGACCGGAACCCCGGTGTTCGCCTGGAAGGGCGAGACGCTGGAGGAATACTGGTGGGCCGCCGAGCAGATGCTCACCTGGGAAGGCGAGCCGGCCAACATGATTCTCGACGACGGCGGCGACGCCACCATGCTGGTGCTGCGCGGCGCGCAGTACGAGAAGGCCGGTGTGGTTCCGCCCGCCGAGGACGACGACTCGGCCGAGTGGAAGGTCTTCCTGGAGTTGTGCCGCAAGAGCTTCGAGAAGGACAACACCAAGTGGACGAAGATCGCCGCGGCGGTCAAGGGTGTCACCGAGGAGACCACCACCGGCGTTCTGCGGCTGTACCAGTTCGCCGCCGCCGGTGAGCTGTCGTTCCCGGCCATCAACGTCAACGACTCGGTCACCAAGAGCAAGTTCGACAACAAGTACGGCACCCGGCACTCGCTGATCGACGGCATCAACCGCGGCACCGACGTGCTGATCGGTGGCAAGAAGGTGCTGATCTGTGGCTACGGCGACGTAGGCAAGGGCTGCGCGGAGTCGCTGGCCGGCCAGGGCGCGCGCGTGCAGGTCACCGAGATCGACCCGATCAACGCGCTGCAGGCGTTGATGGACGGCTTCGACGTGGTGACCGTCGAGGACGCCATCGGTGATGCCGACATCGTCGTCACCTCGACCGGCAACAAGGACATCATCACCCTCGATCACATGAGGGCGATGAAGGACAAGGCCATCCTGGGCAACATCGGCCACTTCGACAACGAGATCGACATGGCCGCCCTCGAGCGCTCGGGTGCCACCCGGATCAACATCAAGCCCCAGGTCGACGAGTGGATCTTCGGCGCCGACGGCAAGTCGATCATCGTGCTGTCCGAGGGCCGGCTGCTGAACCTGGGCAACGCGACGGGCCACCCGTCGTTCGTGATGAGCAACAGCTTCTCCAACCAGGTGATCGCCCAGATCGAGCTGTGGACCAAGAACGACGAATACGACAACGAGGTCTACCGGCTGGCCAAGCACCTCGACGAGAAGGTGGCCCGCATCCACGTCGAGGCTCTCGGTGGCACGCTGACCAAGCTCACCAAGGACCAGGCCGAGTACATCGGCGTCGACGTCGAAGGCCCGTACAAGCCGGAGCACTACCGCTACTGAGCGTTAGGCTCCCGGCGTGCTCATCGTCATCGAGGGACTCGACGGCGCAGGCAAGCGCACTCTGACCCACGGTCTGCAGCGCGCGTTCGAAGCGGGTGGAAGGTCGGTCACCACACTGGCCTTCCCCCGCTACGGTCAGTCGATCCATGCGGACCTCGCGAGCGAGGCGCTGCACGGTCAGCACGGTGACCTGGCCTCATCGGTGTATGCGATGGCGACGCTGTTCGCCCTCGACCGGGCCGGGGCGATCGATCAGATCGCCGATCTCCGTCGTCGACACGATGTGGTGATCCTGGATCGCTACGTCGCCTCCAACGCGGCGTACAGCGCGGCCCGTCTGCACCAGGACGCTTCGGGTGAGGCGGTGTCGTGGGTGGGCGAACTCGAGTACGACCGGTTCGCCCTGCCAAAACCTGACCGGCAGATCCTGCTCGACGCCTCGGTCGAGTTGGCCGCCGAGCGGGCCAGGCAGCGGGCTCAGCAGGAGGCCGACCGGGCCCGCGACGCCTACGAACGCGACGACGGACTGCAGCGCCGGACGGGCGCCGTGTACGCCGAACTGGGTGCCGCTAACTGGGGTGGGCCCTGGTCGATCGTCGCCCCGGACGTCGATCCGGCGGCGTTGGCGGCCCTTCTGCTCGGTTAGAGGACGCCACGCAGCGGAAATGTCGCAACTCGCCCGTGTGGTAGCCGGGGTTTGTCGCAATTCGGTGACACCATGGACACCATGAGGCAAAGGATTCTCGTAGTCGACGACGACCCATCGCTGGCCGAGATGCTCACCATCGTGTTGCGTGGCGAGGGTTTCGACACCGCGGTCATCGGCGACGGCTCGCAGGCGCTGACGGCTGTGCGTGAGCTCCGCCCCGATCTGGTGTTGCTGGACCTCATGTTGCCCGGCATGAACGGCATCGATGTGTGCCGGGTGCTGCGCGCGGACTCCGGCGTGCCGATCGTCATGCTCACCGCCAAGACCGACACGGTCGACGTGGTGCTGGGCCTGGAGTCCGGCGCCGACGACTACGTGATGAAGCCGTTCAAACCCAAGGAGCTGGTGGCGCGCGTGCGTGCCCGGCTGCGGCGCAACGAGGACGAGCCGGCCGAGATGCTCTCGATCGCCGACATCGACATCGACGTGCCTGCGCACAAGGTCACTCGAGAAGGTGAGCAGATTTCGCTGACGCCGCTGGAGTTCGACCTGCTGGTGGCGCTGGCACGCAAACCACGCCAGGTGTTTACTCGAGATGTGCTGCTCGAACAGGTGTGGGGATATCGCCACCCCGCGGACACCCGTTTGGTGAACGTGCATGTCCAGCGGTTGCGGGCCAAGGTCGAGAAGGACCCGGAGAACCCGCAGGTGGTGCTGACCGTTCGAGGAGTGGGTTACAAGGCCGGACCGCCGTGATCCGCGCGGAGGAGCGCCGCAGGTGATGTTCGGCTCGAGGCGGCGCATCCGCGGTCCGTGGGGACGATCGGGTCCCCTGGTTCGGGGTACGAGTGCGCTGAGTCGAGCACTGGGGTTGATCTGGCGCCGGTCGCTGCAGTTGCGGGTGGTTGTGCTGACGTTGGGCCTGTCGGCCGCCGTCATCGTGGCCCTCGGCTTCGTGCTCACCAGCCAGATCACCAACCGGGTGCTCGACGTCAAGGTCCACGCGGCGACCGAGGAACTGGACCGGGCGCGCAACACGGTCAGCGGAACGGTCAGTGGTGAAGAGGCGCGGTCTCTGGACAGCAGCCTGCAGCTGGCCCGCAACACCCTGATCTCCAAGACCGGCCAGTCGTCCGGTGCGGCATTGGCCGGCACGTTCGACGCGGTGCTGATGGTTCCCGGCGACGGACCGCGGGCGGCCACCGCCGCGGGGCCGGACGACCAGATCCCGAAATCGTTGCGCGACTTCGTCAAAGCCGGCCAGGTCAGCTACCAGTACTCGACCGTGCGCACCGACGCGTTCAGCGGTCCGGCGCTGTTGATCGGTACCCCGGCGCCATCCCGTGTCCCGAATCTCGAGCTCTACCTGATCTTCCCGCTCAACAGCGAAGAGAACACGATCACGCTGGTGCGCGGAACGATGGCCACCGGCGGGTTGGTTCTGCTGGTGCTGCTCGCCGGGATCGCCTTGCTGGTTTCCCGGCAGGTGGTGCTGCCGGTGCGCTCGGCATCGCGGATCGCCGAACGCTTCGCCGAGGGCCATCTTTCCGAGCGGATGCCGGTGCGCGGCGAGGACGATATGGCGCGACTGGCGGTGTCGTTCAACGACATGGCCGAAAGCCTGCAGCGCCAGATCACCAATCTCGAGGAATTCGGCAATCTGCAGCGCCGGTTCACCTCCGACGTGAGCCATGAACTGCGCACGCCGCTGACCACTGTGCGGATGGCGGCCGATCTGATTCACGACCATTCCGAGGAACTGGACCCGGCGCTGCGCCGGTCCACCGAGTTGATGGTCAACGAGCTCGACCGATTCGAAACCCTGCTCAACGATCTACTCGAGATCTCCCGCCACGACGCCGGCGTCGCCGAACTCTCGGTCGAGGCAGTCGATTTGCGCTCCACGGTGAACAGCGCGCTCGGCAACGTCGGGCACCTGGCCGACGAGGCCGGGATCGAACTGATGGTCAACCTGCCGGACAGCGAGGTCATCGCCGAGGTCGATGCCCGCCGCGTCGAGCGCATCCTGCGCAACCTGATCGCCAACGCGATCGACCATGCCGAGCACAAGCCCGTTCACATCCGGATGGCGGCCGACGAGGATACCGTCGCCGTCACCGTCCGCGACTTCGGTGTCGGTCTCCGTCCCGGCGAGGAGAAGCTGGTGTTCAGCCGGTTCTGGCGTTCGGACCCGTCCCGCGTGCGTCGTTCCGGCGGAACAGGTTTGGGCCTCGCGATCAGCATCGAAGATGCCCGGCTGCACCAGGGCCGGCTCGAGGCGTGGGGCGAACCCGGCAAAGGCGCCTGCTTCCGGCTGACCCTTCCGCTGGTGCGCGGCCACAAGGTCACCACCAGTCCGTTGCCGCTCAAACCCGTTGCCGCAGAACGTGATAGTCGCAGGGACTCGCGCCAGGCTCGGCAGCGGGAGCCGGCGGGGGAGAGCGTGTGACACGCCGGCTGCTGGCCCTGTTGCTGGCCGGGCTGGTCGCGATGCTGGGCGGCGGATGCGCTGGGGTACCCAATTCCTCTGCGCCGCAGGCGATCGGGACCGTCGAACGACCCCAGCCTAAGAGCCTGCCCAAGCCCACCCCCGGGATGGACCCCGACCAGTTGCTGCGGGAATTCCTCAAAGCCACCGCCGACCCCGCGAACCGGCATCTGGCGGCGCGACAGTTCCTCACCGCTTCGGCCTCCAGCGGCTGGGATGACCAGGGCAGCGCCCTGCTGATCGACAACGTCGTGTTCGTCGAAACCCGCTCCACTGAACGGGTTGCGGTGACGATGAAGGCCGACATGCTCGGGTCGCTCTCCGATGTGGGCGTCTTCGAAACCGCCGAGGGGCAACTGCCCGACCCCGGACCGCTGGAGTTGGTTCAGACGCCAGACGGCTGGCGGATCAACAAGCTGCCCAACGGGGTCTTCCTGGACTGGCAGCAGTTCCAGGCCACCTACAAGCGCAACACTCTCTATTTCGTCGACCCGACCGGCAAGACCGTCGTTCCCGATCCGCGCTATGTGGCGGTATCCGACGGCGACCAGCTGGCCACCGAACTGATCACCAAGTTGATCGCCGGGCCCCGCCCGGAGATGGCCCGCACGGTGCGCAACCTGCTGGGGCCGGTGAAGATGATGGGTCCGGTGACCCGGGCCGACGGCGGCAAGACCGGTATCGGTCGCGGCTACGGCGGCGCGAAGGTCGACCTGGAGAACCTGACCACCACCGATCCGCACAGCAGGCAACTGCTTGCCGCCCAGATCATTTGGACGCTGGCGCGCGCCGATATCAAGGGTCCGTACGTGATCAACGCCGACGGCGCGGCTCTCGACGACCGGTTCGCCGACGGCTGGGACACCACTGATGTGGCGGCCACCGATCCGGGTGCGGTCGACGGCGCCGCGGCCGGTGTGCATGCGCTGATCCGCGGATCGCTGGTGTCGCTGGACGGACAGCGGGCCACGCCGGTGCCCGGATCGTTCGGCCAGATGAACGATCAGGTGGCGGCGGCGCTGTCGCGGACCGGCCAGGCGATCGCCTCGGTGACGGTCCAGCGCCCCGGCGCACCGGACATGGTCTCCACGGTCTGGATCGGCCCGAACGGTGGAGTAGCGGCGAAAGCCACCGATGCGCGGTCGTTGACGCGACCGTCCTGGGCGCTGGATGACGCCGTGTGGGTGGTGGTCGACGGCAACAGCGTCGTTCGGGTGATCCAGGAGCAGGCGTCCGGGCAGCCCGCCCGGATCCCGGTGGACTCCGCGGCGGTGGTGTCCCAATTCCCCGGTGCGATAGCCGATTTGCAGCTCTCCCGGGACAGCACCCGGGCTGTCATGGTGGTCAACGGTCAAGTGATTCTGGCGAATGTGGAGCAGACCCCGGCCGGGGAGTTCGCGCTGACCTATCCGCGTCGGCTCGGTTTCGGACTGGGGTCGTCGGTGGTGTCGCTGTCGTGGCGCACCGGTGACGATATCGTCGTCACCCGAACCGATGCCGCGCATCCGGTGTCGTACGTGAACATCGACGGGGTGAACTCCGACGGGCCGAGCGGCAACATCGTGATGCCGGTGACCGCGGTCGCGGCCAACCCGGCGGCGGTGTACGTGTCCGACAGTCGCGGAGTGCTGCAGTTGTCGGGTAACAGTGCCGAGAACAGTCAATCCTGGTCTGATGTAAGGCCTTTCCTGACACCCGGCGCGGTGCCGGTGCTGCCCGGCTGATAGGAGATCTGGTGCCTGGACCTGTGCTGCCCGGAGTGATCCGCCAAATCGGTTACATCGTGCAGGATTTCGACGCCGCACTAGCGAACTGGCTGGACCTCGGTGTCGGCCCGTTCTATGTGCTGCGCGGTATCGAGCAGACCGGGATCTACCGCGGCCAGGAGTGCACGGTGAAGCTGACGCTGGGGCTGGCCAACAGTGGCGACATGCAGATCGAGGTCATTCACCAGGACAACGATGCGCCGTCGATCTACTCGGAGTTCACCTCGGCGGGCGGGGATGGCTTCCACCAGCTGGCCTATTGGGCCGAGGACTACGACGCCGCGTTGGCGGCCGGGCAGGCCGCAGGCTGGCCGGTGGTGTGGTCGGGTGGCGATCCGGGAACGGCCCGCTATGCATACTTCGAACCGCCGCCCGGAACGGCGGCGACGATCATCGAATTGATGGAGCTCACCCCGGCCACCGTCGGGATGGGTGAACTGGTGCGACAGGCGGCGGTGGACTGGGACGGCAGCGAGCCGATTCGCACCCTGTTCGGGTAGCGGCGGCTATGCGTCTTCGGGCTTGACCCGCTGCTCAGGAGTGAATTGTGGACGCGGTGTCAAGCCAGTAGCGTTTGCTCTGTGAGTGGAGAGTTGCGGGCTGACCCGGCCGTGCTGTCGGCCACGTGTCAGTCGCTGTCCGGAGCTGCTCAGCACCTGCTGGAGCGATTGAAGTCTCTGGACGGAAACGTCACCTCGATGCTGGCGAACTGGCAGGGCAGTTCCGGCGGGTCATACGGGGATGCCTGGAAGATGTGGCACACCGGCGCCGACGAGGTGGAGAAGGCCCTGGCGATCATGGCTGACTTGCTGGGCCACGCAGGCAAGACGTTCGCGTCGCAAGAGCAAGCCAATGCCGCGGAGGTGCGAGGTGTCTACGGTGGCTGAGGCATTTTCGGTGAATCCCGAGTCGCTCGCGGATGCCGTAGCCGAGATGTCGGAGTTTCAGCGAACCGCCGAGAGCCTTCTGGTCGAGATCGAGTCGACGGTATCCAGTCTGCACATCACCTGGGCAGGGGAGGCCGCCGCCGCGCATGCCGAGGCGCATCGATCATGGAAACACGGTGCGGCGCTGATGCAGGAAGCGCTGAACCGGTTGCATGCAGCCGGAGACACCGCGCACAGCAACTACACATCGGTGATGACGAACAACCAGAACATGTGGTCCTAGCGGGGTCGTATGCCACCGCTGTCTGTGAACCCGACCGCACTTGACGGTGCAGGTTCGGCACTCGTCGATGTCGGTAAGGACATCGGTTGGACGATGTCGACGCTCGAGGGTGCGCTTTCCGGTTGCGGCAGCATGTGCGGTGACGACCCGGTTGGCGCAGCAATGGGGCGCAATTACGATTCGACCGCTGCTGCTGTTCTGCAAGCGATCGCGGCAGCCCGCAACGGTCTGGTGAATCTTGGCGACGGTGTGCGGGTTTCGGCACACAACTATTCGATGGCCGATGCGCAGTCGGACGTGTCAGGGCGGACGCAGCCGCTGCCGGTCCCGCCGGCGTCGGGAAAGATATCGGTCTCGACGCCGCCATCATCGGTGGGTGCCGGTGATGCGGCGCCGGCAGGGTTCGGTTGGGTGGCCAAGTACATCGGGATGATCTGGCCCAACGGAGACTCTGCTCGGCTACGAGCTGCTGCCGCTGCCTGGACAGCTGCCGGCACCCAACTGTTGGTGACCGAGACCGCCGCAGCTGGACCGCTGGGAATCATAGGTGCACAGCAGATTCCGGAAGGCGAGGCGATCGGCAAAGCCTTCGCCGAATCAATCAACGGTGCCGTGCAGATCATGAATCAGTCCACCACGATAGCGGCACAGTTGAACGCGTATGCCGCCAAGATCGACGCGGTTCACGCCGCGATCATCGACCTGCTGAGCAGGATCTGTGACCCGATGACCGGCTTCAAGGAAGTCTGGGACGTTCTCACTGGAGAGGACGAAGACGAGATCAAGAAGATCGCCGATGACATCAAAACGGTGATTGACAACTTCAAGTCCGAAGCGTCGGCGCTGGCGTCAGAGATGACGGCGGCGATGTCGGCGGCCGAGCAGATCGCCTCCGCGATGGGCAAATTCGCCGACCGGGAGTGGAACCAGTTCCTGCACGGTACCGAGGTCGGCCGATTGATCGACCTGGATCTGCGGTTCACCAAGGGGTTCTTCGGACAGGCCGAAAATCTGGTGAAGGACAACTGGAAGTACGGGCCGCTGCGGGCGATGACCCAGCCGGACCGGTGGTTCAACGACTGGAAGGAGACCGTCACCGGGATGGCGCCGCTGGTCGGACTCGGTGGTGACGGGGCGCCGGGCGTCGGTGAGTCCTGGAAGGACGCGGGGAAGGGGTTCGTGCACTCGGATCTCTGGTCGAAGGATCCAGCGGAAGGGTTGGGCGCCAACCTGTTCGACGCGCTGACATTTCTTGTCCCTGGCGGGGAGCTCGGTGCGGCGGGCAAGGTGACGCACGGTGCAGCAGATGCGGCCGAGGCAACGGCAAAGGCTGCGCCGCATGTCGCTGATGCGGCTCCGCAAGTGGGGCGCGATGTCGTCAAGGGTGCTGAATCCGCGGCGCCGCCCGTGCACGCACCGGAGGCGCCTCCGGGCGGTGCGCCGCGCCCGCTGCCCGATGCTGCCCCAAAGCCGCCGGCGCCCGAGGCCGCGCCGCCGCCGAAGGTCCCATCCGCAGCCGAGCCGAAACCAGCGCCTTCGACAAGTCCCGCGCCGCACGCTCCTACCGAACGCGCCCCGGAGACAGGGGCCGTTCACCCGTCACCCGGTGCGGCCGACGGTCCGAAAGTTCCTGTGGAACCGCGACCGTCGATCGCCGAAGTGCCCTCCACCGCGGGTGAGCGCCAGCCCATGCCGAGCCATGTCGGGGAAGCGCCGGCAAGTGCACCCTCCGCCGGCTCAGGTGGCGCGGGATCTGCATTGCCGAGTGCTCCAACGGCTGGGGCGATGGAAGCCGCTGGTGGTCACGCATCCGACGCAATGCCGTCGGCGCTGGGTGGCGCTGGTGACCGCGTGCCCGCAGGTGTGGGAGCGCACGGCGCAGAGGGCGCCGCCGACGCGGCCGGTCACGGTCCGCATCCGGGTTCGGGCGACGGCGGAGGCGGTTCGCACGGCGGCTCCGGTGATCATGGAGGCGGCGGCCACGAAACGGGGGTGGTCACGGCGACGCACCGAACCACGGAGCAAATGGAGAACAGGATGGTCATGGAACGGGTGAGCACGATGACGCGCCAAATCCCGACCCGGCCGGTATCAGTCCCGAGAAGCGGGATGAAATCCTCGCGATGGATAAGGGTGATCGGCCAGACCCATCCGAGTATTTGTCGCCCGAGTTCATCGAAGAACACCTCGGCCAGTTCCGCGACGGCGCAGCAAAATTTATGCCGGAATACGGCTTTGAGCAATACGGAATTGGTCAGGTCGATGGCACATCTTTCGTGCTATCTAGGCACGAAGCCGATGAACTGATGCGTTCGACGCAAGGTGATCCACGCGCGATGGAGCGAGCGCTTGGATTGCCGTACGGCTTTCTGGAACAGAACGAGGTGCTTCGCATCGACATACCCGACCCGGAACTCTACAATCTTCGCATTCCGTCCGGAAATGAGGCGGGCGCGAATTCCGACTGGATACCAGGCGGATATCTTCCAGATGGTCTGCGGGAAGCCGTGATTGACGGCGGTTCTGTTCCGCCAGATAGATACACTGTTACCGATATTAAGGATCTCGAGGAGTGACATGGCGAAACGATTCGAACCAACATATTTCTCGGAAGATCGCAGGTACTCGATGGGGAACGATTTGATGACGGGTGGGCACTTCCTCGCCATCCCCGTGAGTAACGGGATTATTGAATACCCCGAGCAATACTGGCTGAAGCCCGGTCAATACGAGGAGTTTCTGAGTAATCAAGCTGCCGTCGATGCGTTCGTTGAGGAGTGTCGCGCCCGGCAGCACGACGACCAGCTGGTGTATGTCCCCAGTGACAAACGCGGCCACCCTCTCTAGGACTGAATTGTTCGCCGGCAGGGGCGTCGCGGAGGCCGTGTGACGGACTGTCTGCTCGAACGCGCCGTTTATGAGGGAGGCTCAGATGGAACTCGTCGACAACACCATCGTCCGCGCGGCCGTCGCTTCGTTTGCGGCACAACCGAATCAAGCAACTGCGCTAGAAGTCTTGCGGTCATGCATGTTTGGTGACCTTCTTTTGGACACCACCGGCTCCGACGCGCCTACGTCCACCGGATGGGCGCCCGGCGCACGACTGCAGATCCGTCGTGGCACAGGCCCGGACGGAAGGGGTGCGCTCTTCGCCTTCACCCGCAATGAAGAGATCGCAAAGCTTTACCCATCGGGAACACCCACCATGTCCTTGGTCAACCCGGCGGCCGGCGTACTCGAACTCGCCAAGTCGCAGCAAGACGCCTGGCTCTACATTGATCCTGCCGGACCGACCTGTGCGGTGTCTGCGGCCGAGATCGACTTCGCATTGCGCAATCCAAACAATGAGTCACTCAAGATCGCGACGGTGGACCTCCATGCGGGACGCATCGACCGGCAGAAGGTGCTGGACTTGCTTAAGCAGGACGGCCCTTTGCTCCTCGGCGTCGACGAGACGTCGCAGCCGGGGAAGGTGGGTTTCCGCACAACAGCGATGCCCGACGGATCGCCAGGACTCTTCGCTTTCACCAGCGCGCCGGAGGTCGTAACCCACAACGTGGCGGACGCCGTCATGGCCAGCACGACAGAGAAGGTGATCGACATCGCCCGCGAGCAGGGCTACGGCGGTCTCGTCATCAATCCCAGCGGACCGTACGTTGCGGTGACCTTGTCCGAATTGGGCTCGTGACCGAGGCCCGGCGACACACCAAACCTAATTATCAGGTGGCGCCTTCGGCTGAAAAGGTTGGTACCACTTCCAATCCGCGCGTTCGCCGGTCGGCCCGGGACAGGGCGGAACCATCGGTGGCGGATGGTTGGGTGGGCGGGCGAGTGACCCGGAATTGAGGGGTTCGCCGTCGCTGTCGACGACGGTCAGCTGGTGCGCAGGTCCGGAGATGGTGATGTCTCCCTTGTGGTGTGCCCGGTGGTGATAGGGGCATAGCAGCACCAGGTTGTGTAGTTCGGTGGGGCCGCCGTCTTCCCAGTGCTGGATGTGGTGAGCGTGTAGCCCGCGGGTGGCGCTGCAGCCGGGGACTGCGCAGGTGGTGTCGCGGTGTTCGAGGGCGCGGCGAAGCCGCCGGTTGATGGTTCGGGTGGTGCGGCTTGCGCCGATGGGTTGGCCGTCGCGTTCGAACCATGCTTCGCAGGTGGCGTCGCACGTCAGGTATTGGCGGTCGCCGTCGGAGAGTAGTGGACCCAGATGTAGTTCCGCGGTGTGTTTTTCGGCGTCGACGTGGACCACGACGGTGGTGCGTTGTCCGTGTGGGCGGCGGGCCACGTCGGCGTCCCATCCCGCCTCGATCAGGCTCATGAATGCATCAGTGGTGTTCGGCAGCGGTGGCGCGCTGTCTGCGGAGTCGGCGTCGTGGTCGCGTTTCCAGTCTGCGATCAGTGCGTCGTGATGGGATTGCAGTGCGGCGTCGACGGTGGCTGCTTCGTGGTGGGGAAGGGTGATCTTCCAGGTGGTGGATTCGTCGCCGACGGTCTTGCGTATCGAGCGTGGCGGGTTGGGTTGAGGGCCAGGCTTGGGCGGCCGGGGTTCGAGCTTGATGGCTGTGCGCAGCTGGCTGACTGTGGCAGCTGTGGCCAGTTGTGCGTAGTGCTCGTCGGAGCCGCCGGCGGCTCGTTCGGCGATGACGCCGACCTGATCCAGCGACAGCCGGCCGTCCCGCATGCCTTGGGCGCATCGGGGAAACTCTGCAAGCCGTTGGGCGACAGCTGAAATGGTGTGGGCGTTGGACGGCGAGGTGCCCAGCTTCCAGGCCACCACGGCGGCCACGGAGCGCGCCCCGGTCATACCGCAGAGGTCGTCGTGATCTAGTTCGGCGATAAGCTCCACGATGCGGCCGTCGATCGCATTACGCTGGCCGGCCAGCTCTGCCAACTCCTCGAACAACACCTCCAGACGCTCTTTTGGGCTGAGCGCGGTGGCCGAGGACATGACTCCATGATGACAGCAGGGTCCGACAAAAACCGACGGCTCAAAGGTGACTCAGCACCCGCTCGGCGAACAGGTCCGGATGCTCCCGATGCATGAAGTGCCCACCGGGAACTTCCTCAATGCTGTAGTCGCCCAGAAACATCCGCCTGGCGCGGCGGTAGTCCGCAGGCTCGGCCACCGGATCATCCAACCCGGCGAAGGCGACCGTCGGCACAGCGATCTTCGCTCGCAACGACGCGGGCGGCAGCGGAGAGAGCTTGCGGTAGTAGCCGAATGCCGCGTCGAGACTCCCCGGACTCGACAAACACTCCCGCGCGGCGTCGAACTCCGAAGCGGGCGGATTCCACGTCGGCGACCATCGTCGATAGATCGCAGGCAACGCGGCGAAGTCGTTGCGGGCGAAGCGTTTCGCCGCACCCGGGAGCTTGTACGAAGCGAAATGCCGTGCACCCCAGAGCTTCCGTGGCGTCGGCAACAGGGTCGCAGGATGGGGGATCGCCACCGTGATCAGCTTGCTGACCCGGTCCGGTCCAAGTCCCGCCGCACCGTAGGCGGCTGCGGCGCCCCAGTCGTGCCCGATCACGATGGCCGTCTCGGCGCCCAAGGCGTCGATCAAGGCAAGAACATCATGGGCCAATGTCTCTTGAGAGGGATCAGTGTCCGGCACCTCGGTCGGGTGATATCCGCGCATGAACGGGCTCACGGCCCGGTAACCGCGATTGGCGACCCGCGGCCGCAAATCGTCCCAGGTGTGCGCAGTGTCGGGAAAGCCGTGCAGCATGAGCACGAGGGGCCCGGAGCCTTCCTCGAGATAGGCGAACCGAAGTCCATTTGCGTTGGCGAAACCCATCGCACCGGCCATGACCTGTGGACAGTACTCCGACTGCCCAGCCCCGAGCCGTCACACTCGAGCCATGCTCGACCTCATCCTCCCGCTCGAATGCGGAGGCTGTGGCGCGCCGTCAACCAAGTGGTGCGACGTCTGCGCCGCGACACTGAACGTCCACACCGATGAGCCGCATCTCGTCACCCCGCGCATCGACCCCGGCGTGCCCGTGTTTGCTCTCGGCCGCTACGTGGGCCCCCGGCGGCAGGCCATTATCGCGCTCAAGGAACACGGCCGCCGCGACCTCGTCGCTCCCTTCGCCCGTGCCCTTGCCCTAGGCATCCACCAACTCGAAACCTGGGGCATCCTCGACACCCCGTTCACCATCGTCCCGGCGCCCACCCGCGCCCTGGCCGCCCGCCGCCGCGGCGGCGATCCCGTGCTTCGCATCGCCACACAAGCCACCCGGGAGAACCGCGACATCACGGTCATCCGGGCACTCAAGACCCGGGCGATGGTCCGCGACTCCGTCGGCCTCACGATCGCCGACCGCGAACGCAACCTGGCCGGCCGGATCAAACTGATCAAACATGTGACAGGTGAGGTCCTGCTTGTCGACGACATCGTCACCACCGGCGCCACCGCCCGCGAGGCGGTGCGGACACTCCGAGAATTCGGCGTGAATGTAACGGCCGTACTTGCCCTGGCGCACGCCTGACCTGGGCGGGCGACGATCGGTGTAACGGGGGTCGAAAGACTTCGAAACAGGTGGGCCAAAAAGGTGGCACCACCCCGTGAACAACGACTACCGTCGGGGCCAACACACCGTGAACACATCACGGGGGCGGTCTAGTCCACAGGCCCGCCGCTTCGCCGAGTGACGGTAGGAGGTGAGGTTCCTCGACCCCTAGCGCCGGCGGGTGAGTTTCGTGCCAATCCTGTCGGCGCAGCATCCCACGACAGGCCGGCACGCCAGAGTGCGTGCAACCCGTAACAGAAACGAGTTGTCAAGCATGTCAATCGATTCCGCGAACACCGGTCAATTACTCGCCGACGATGACGACCTTGCCGAATCCGCCAACGCCGAAGTTCAGGTGTGCGGGCGCAACGTCGAGATCCCCGATCACTACCGCGTCTACGTAGCGCAGAAGCTCGCTCGCCTCGAGCGGTTCGACCGCTCGATCTACCGCTTCGACGTCGAGCTCGAGCACGAACGCAACCGCCGCCAGCGGAAGAACTGTCAGCACGTCGAGATCACCGCGCGCGGTCGCGGCCCGGTGGTCCGTGGCGAAGCCTGCGCGGAGAGCTTCTATGGCGCCTTCGAGGCCGCCGTCCACAAACTTGAGAACCGGCTGCGGCGCACCAAGGACCGCCGCAAGGTTCACTATGGCGACAAGACCCCGGTATCGCTGCACGAGGCGACCGCGGCGACCTCGCTCCTCGACGCGGCCGCGGCATTCACTCCCGAAAAGTCCACCGCCCAGGAGCAGGTGCTCGACGACCACGAACCGGGCCGCATCGTGCGCACCAAGGAGCATCCGGCCAAGCCGATGACAGTCGACGACGCGCTCTACGAGATGGAGCTCGTCGGCCACGATTTCTTCCTGTTCCAGGACAAGGAGACCGATCGGCCGTCGGTCGTCTATCGCCGGCACGCCTATGACTATGGGTTGATCCGGCTGGGCTGATCGCCGCTGCCCGGGCCCGACCAGCGCGTCACCTAGGATGGAGGGCGCTTAAGCCTCCGATTCACAAGGGGGCCCCTCCTACATATGTTCAGGGGAAAACGTGCTGTCGAAGTTGCTGCGCCTTGGTGAAGGTCGCATGGTCAAGCGCCTCAAGGGGGTGGCTGACTACGTCAACACCTTGTCCGACGACGTAGAGAAGCTGTCGGACGGCGAGCTGCGGGCCAAGACCGACGAATTCAAGAAGCGCGTTGCTGACGGCGAGAGCCTCGATGACCTGCTGCCCGAGGCTTTCGCCGTCGCCCGCGAGGCGGCGTGGCGGGTGCTGCAGCAGCGCCACTTCGATGTCCAGGTGATGGGCGGCGCGGCGCTGCACTTCGGCAACGTCGCGGAGATGAAGACCGGTGAGGGCAAGACCCTGACCTGTGTGCTTCCCGCCTACCTCAACGCCCTGGGCGGCAAGGGCGTGCACGTCGTCACCGTGAACGACTACCTGGCCAAGCGCGACAGTGAGTGGATGGGCCGGGTGCACCGCTTCCTGGGCCTCGAGGTCGGCGTCATCCTTTCGGGCCTGACCCCTGATGAACGTAGGGCGGCGTATCACTCGGACATCACCTACGGCACCAACAACGAGTTCGGCTTCGACTACCTGCGCGACAACATGGCGCACTCGGTCGAGGAGATGGTGCAGCGCGGCCACAACTTCGCCGTCGTCGACGAGGTCGACTCGATCCTGATCGACGAGGCCCGTACCCCGCTGATCATCTCCGGCCCGGCCGACGGCGCCTCGCACTGGTACAGCGAGTTCGCCCGCCTGGCGCCGATGATGAAGAAAGACACCCACTACGAGGTCGACATCAAGAAGCGCACCATCGGTGTGCACGAGCTGGGTGTGGAGTTCGTCGAAGACCAGCTTGGTATCGACAACCTTTACGAGGCCGCCAACTCGCCGCTGGTCAGCTACCTCAACAACTCGCTGAAGGCCAAGGAGCTCTTCGAGCGCGACAAGGAGTACATCGTCCGCAACGGCGAAGTGCTGATCGTCGACGAGTTCACCGGTCGCGTGCTGATCGGCCGGCGCTACAACGAGGGCATGCACCAGGCCATCGAGGCCAAGGAGAACGTCGAGATCAAGGCCGAGAACCAGACTCTGGCCACGATCACCCTGCAGAACTACTTCCGGCTCTACGACAAGCTCTCGGGCATGACCGGCACCGCGGAGACCGAGGCCGCCGAGCTGCACGAGATCTACAAGCTCGGTGTGGTCCCGATCCCGACGAACCGGCCGATGGTCCGTAAGGACCAGACGGACCTGATCTACAAGACGGAGGAAGCCAAGTACATCGCCGTCGTCGACGACGTCGTCGAGCGCTATGAGAAGGGTCAGCCGGTCCTGATCGGTACCACCAGCGTCGAGCGCTCGGAGTACCTGTCGCGCCAGTTCCAGAAGCGCCGCGTCCCGCACAACGTGCTCAACGCCAAGTTCCACGAGCAGGAGGCCGGCATCATCGCCGAGGCCGGACGCCGCGGAGCGATCACGGTGGCCACCAACATGGCCGGCCGCGGTACCGACGTCGTGCTCGGCGGCAACGTCGACTTCCTGGTCGACACCCGGCTGCGTGAGCGTGGCCTGGATCCCGTCGAGACCCCCGACGAGTACGAGGCCGCCTGGCAGGAAGAACTGCCCAAGGTCAAGGCGCAGGCCGCCGAAGAGGCTGAGCACGTCATCGAGGTCGGTGGCCTCTACGTGCTGGGCACCGAGCGCCACGAGTCACGCCGTATCGACAACCAGCTACGTGGCCGTTCCGGTCGTCAGGGTGACCCGGGTGAGTCCCGCTTCTACCTGTCGCTGGGTGACGAGCTCATGCGGCGGTTCAACGGCGCGACGCTGGAAAGCCTGCTCACGCGGCTCAATCTGCCCGACGATGTGCCGATCGAGGCAAAGATGGTGACCCGCGCGATCAAGAGCGCGCAGACCCAGGTCGAGCAGCAGAACTTCGAGATCCGCAAGAACGTCCTCAAGTACGACGAGGTGATGAACCAGCAGCGCAAGGTCATCTACGCCGAGCGCCGCCGGATCCTCGAGGGGGAGAACCTGCAGGAGCAGGCCCACGACATGCTGGTCGACGTCATCACCGCCTACGTCAACGGCGCCACGGCCGAGGGCTACGCCGAGGATTGGGACCTCGAGCAGCTGTGGACCGCGCTCAAGCAGCTCTACCCGGTCGGCATCGACCACCACGACCTGCTCGACAACGACGCCGTCGGTGAGCCCGGTGAGCTCACCCGTGAAGAGCTGCTCGACGCGTTGGTCGCGGACGCCGAAAAGGCTTATGCGCGACGGGAAGCCGAGATCGAGGGCCTCGCCGGCGAGGGCGCCATGCGCCAGCTGGAGCGCAACGTGCTGCTCAACGTGATCGACCGCAAGTGGCGCGAGCACCTCTACGAGATGGACTACCTCAAGGAAGGCATCGGCCTGCGGGCGATGGCGCAGCGCGATCCGCTGGTCGAGTACCAGCGCGAGGGCTACGACATGTTCGTCGGCATGCTCGACGGCCTGAAGGAGGAGTCGGTCGGCTTCCTGTTCAACGTCCAGGTGGAGGCAACTCCGTCGCCGGCGGTGGCGCCGGTCGACACTCCGCAGGGTCTGGCGGATCTGGGCAGCCAGCAGCAGGAGCCGGCACCGGCCTTGCGCGCCAAGGGAATCGACGACGAGGACTCCCGGCAGCTGACCTACAGCGGTCCCGCTGAAGACGGCTCGGCGGAAGTCAAGCGCAACGGCGGCGGCAAGCAGGCCGCGACCGCGGGCACCACTCGCAAGGAGCGGCGCGAGGCCGCGCGCAAGCAGTCCAAGAGCAGCAGCAGGTTGCGGCGGGGCTAGTCAGCCGATGTGAAGGGCTACCACCTGCCAGCGCAGTCCGGTCGGCGTCAGCATCTGTTCGACGCGGCAGGCGATGGCATGGGTGCGGCCGTCGCGGCTGTAGGTTGCCGCGACTTCGGCCGCCGCGCCGTCGGTCCCGACCGGTTGCACCCTTAGCCGCCGCAGTCGCGCAGCGCCGTCGCCGTCGTGTCGCGTGACGGCGGGCAGCAGCGACTCCACCAGTCCGGCGGCCAGCAATGGTCGCAACTGGGCCAGGGAGCGCCGCCGGTCGATCACCTCGAGGACCCGTCTCAACGCGGCGTCGGCGAATCCGCCCGCCGCACGCATCGGGGCTGATGCGGTCGGCTGTGGTGCGGGGCGGGGCGACGGTCCGAGAGTGCGGGGGCCCGGCAGGTGCACCCGCTCGGGGGCGGTGCGCAACACCGGCGGTTCGTAGTCGACGACGGGAACGACACAGGACATGGGCACTCTCCGAAATCGGTCAACGGGTGACCGGCTGCCGGAGAGGGGCGAACCGATGGCGACATGATGGCACAGTTTCGTCGTTGGTGCGGACACCAGTGCGGCACCGTGTGTGCACCCGCGATGCGCTGACCCGGGGTTGGCGGTTACCGTGTCGGGACGGGCGGGGATTGTCGATGAGGGGAATGTCGCAACGATGGTGACTCGACTGTCAGCGTCGGACGCCTCGTTCTATCACCTGGAGAACACCTCCACCCCGATGTACGTCGGCTCCCTGGCGATCGTGCGGAAGCCGCGCGCCGGGTTGAGCTACGACACCTTGCTCGAAACCGTCGAACGTCGGCTGCCGCAGATCCGCCGCTACCGCCAGAAGATCCGCGAGGTCACCTTCGGGCTGGCACGTCCGGTCTGGGTCGATGATCCGGACTTCGACATCACCTATCACGTCCGGCGCTCGGCGCTGCCGTCGCCGGGAAGCGACTCGCAGTTGCACGAACTCATCGCCAGGCTGGGGTCGCGCGCGCTGGACCGGTCGCGGCCGCTGTGGGAGATGTACCTGATCGAGGGTCTGTCCAAGAACCGGCTAGCCATCTATACGAAATCGCACCAGGCGCTGGTCAACGGGATGACAGCGCTGGAGATCGGCCACGTCATCGCCGACCGCACCCAGAAGCCGCCGACGTTCGGTGAGGACATCTGGATCCCGGGCCGCGAACCCACCAACGGCCAGCTGCTGGTCGGTGCGGTCGGGGAGTGGCTGGCCCGGCCCCGCATGCAGATGCAGGCGGTCACCTCCGCCGTCGGCGAGCTGGCCCGTAACAGCGGGGAAGTGGTCGATCTGGCTCGGCGGCTGACCGACGTGGCGCGCACGGTGGCCCGCGGTACCGCGCCGAGTAGTCCGTTGAACACCAAGGTGTCGCGCAATCGGCGGTTCACGGTGGCCGTCGGTTCCCTCGCGGACTATCGGCTGGTGCGTTCGCGCTACGACTGCGACGTGAACGACGTGGTGCTCGCCGTCATCGCCGGCGCCCTGCGGAACTGGCTGCTGTCGCGCGGCGAGCCGGTCACCACCAGTTCCACTGTGCGGGCCATGGTGCCGACATCGGTGTACCCCGAGGCGGTCCTGGAGTCCTCCGGTCCGGGCCAGGCCATCAGCGAGGTCGCCCCGTTCCTGGTCGATCTTCCAGTCGGCGAGGGCAACGCGGTGGTACGGCTGTCCCAGATCGCCCACACCACCGAGTCGCATTCGGCGGCAGCCAGTCTGGTGGACGCCCGCACCATCCTCACCCTGTCCGGCTTCGCGCCGCCGACCTTGCATGCGATGGGCACTCGAGTCGCCACCCAATTCTCGGCCCGCCAGTTCAACCTGTTGATCACCAATGTCCCTGGGCCGCAGTCACAGATGTACGTGGCCGGGGCAAAGCTGCTGGAGACCTACGCGGTGCCGCCGCTGCTGCACAATCAGGTGCTGGCCATCGGCGTGACATCGTATTGCGGCATGCTCTATTTCGGCATCCACGCCGACCGCGACGCCATGAGCGATGTCGATGTGCTGCCGACGCTGTTGGGCGAATCTCTCGAGGAACTGCTCGAAGCTGCGCGGCAGACGTAGGATTCGGCGATGGGCAAGGGAACATCGACGGGTGACGAGCCGGTCGCCAAGGTTAATCGCAAGATTCCCAAAGACATCTACGAAGCCGAATTGTTTCGGCTACAAACCGAATTGGTGTCCTTGCAGGAGTGGGTCAAGGCCACCGGCGCGCGGGTCGTCGTCGTGTTCGAAGGCCGCGATGCAGCCGGCAAGGGCGGCACGATCAAGCGCATCACCGAGTACCTGAGCCCCCGAATTGCGCGCATCGCCGCGCTGCCCGCACCGACCGAACGTGAGCGCGGCCAGTGGTATTTCCAGCGTTATGTCGAGCACCTGCCGGCTCGCGGCGAGATCGTGTTGTTCGACCGATCCTGGTACAACCGCGCCGGTGTCGAAGTGGTGATGGGCTTCTGTACACCGGTCGAGCACGAGCTGTTCCTGCGGCAGTGTCCGATCTTCGAGCAGATGTTGATCGACGAAGGAATTATCCTGCGCAAGTACTGGTTCTCGGTATCCGACGACGAGCAGCTCCGCCGGTTCAAGAAGCGTCGCAAGGATCCGTTGCGGCGCTGGAAGCTCAGCCCGATGGACCTCGAGTCCATCTATCGCTGGGAGGACTACTCGCGCGCCAAGGACGAGATGATGATGCGCACCGACACCCCGGCCAGCCCGTGGTTCGTGGTGGAGTCCGAGGACAAGAAGCACGCGCGCCTGAACATGATGGCCCATCTGCTGAAGGGCATCGACTACGAGCATGTCGAGCACCCCAAGGTCGATCTGCCCAAACGGCCGCCGATGGGCGACTATCAGCGGCCCGCGCGGGAGCTGTCGACCTATGTCGATGATCACGTCTCCACCCTGCTCGGGAACGGCGCATAGGCGCAGCGGATAATCTGCCGGGATGCGGGTCTATATCCCAGCCACTTTGGCGATGCTGCAACAGCTGGTCGCCGACGGGTCGCTGCAGCCGTTGAGCGGGACGGCGTTCGCCGTCACGCCGACTCTGCGGGAGTCCTACGCCGAGGGCGACGACGAGGAGCTGGCCGAGGTCGCGATCGGGGAGGCCGCGCTGGCGTCGCTGCGGCTGCTGGCCGCCGAATCCGAACGCGCGGACGCAGAATTGCCGCTGCGCCGTGCGGTGCTCGTCGCCGATGCGGATGCGACCCTGCGGCCTGATCTCGACGACGCGGTGGTGAGGGTCAGCGGACGGGTCAATCTGGACCAGGTGGTTGCCGCCTATGTCGACAACTCCGGAGCCGAGCCGGCGGTGAAGGCCGCGATCGCGGTGATCGACGACGCGGATCTCGGCGATGAAGACGCCGAATTCGTCGTCGGCGACGCTCAGGACCATTCCCTGGCCTGGTACGGCACTCAGGAGCTGCCGTTCCTGCTCGATTTGCTCTGACGCCTGGATACGGATCCGTAAGTTACGGTACCGTAGGTTTGACGGCGAAGGAGGTGCGCAATGGCGAAGAACCAGGTCAAGATCAGTGCGAACGTGGTCGACACCGTGCGACCGAAGGTGGCCGGTGAGGGACGCAATCCCGCGATCGACGCAGTGCGGGCACTGTTCGGGCGGATCACCACACCGCTGCTGCCCGATGACTATCTGAAGCTGGCCAACCCGTTGTGGTCGGCGCGCGAACTGCGCGGCCGGGTGGTCGAGGTCCGGCGGGAGACCGAGGATTCGGCGACCCTGGTGATCAAGCCGGGCTGGGGTTTCACGTTCGATTACCAAGCCGGCCAGTACGTCGGTATCGGCCTGCTGGTCGACGGCCGCTGGCGGTGGCGGTCGTATTCACTGACCTCGAGCCCGCACTCCGACGGTGCCGGTCGCTCGCGCACCATCACCATCACCGTCAAGGCCATGCCGGAGGGCTTCCTGTCGACCCACCTGGTCGGCGGAGTGACTCCCGGCACGATCGTGCGGTTGGCCGCGCCGCAGGGCAATTTCGTGATGCCCGACCCGGCGCCCGCGTCGGTGCTGTTCTTGACCGGCGGCTCCGGAATCACCCCGGTGATGTCGATGCTGCGGACGCTGGAGCGCCGCGATCAGATCGGCAACCCCGGCCATATCGTCCATATTCATTCGGCCCCAACCGAATCCGATGTGCTGTTCGCCGGCGAGCTTGCGCAGCTGGCCCGCGAGCACGACGGCTACCGGCTGACCGTCCGCACCACCCGCACAGAGGGGCGCCTCGACCTGGGCCGGCTCGACGAGGTGGTCCCGGACTGGCGGGAGCGCCAGACGTGGGCCTGTGGGCCGGAGGGGATGCTTGGCGAGGCCGAAAAGGTGTGGCAGGCCGCCGGCATCGGCGACCGCCTGCATCTTGAGCGGTTCGCGGCGTCTCGGACGGCCACCCACGGGGAGGGCGGAACGGTGACGTTCGGCCGCAGTGGCAAGTCTGTTCCGGTCGACGCGGCGACGTCGCTGATGGAAGCCGGCGAGCAGGCCGGATTGCGGATGCCGTTCGGCTGCCGGATGGGTATCTGCCAGTCGTGTGTGGTCCCTCTGGTGGAGGGCCACGTCCGCGATTTGCGTACGGGCGCGGAGCACGAGCCGGGCACCCGAATCCAGACGTGTGTTTCGGCCGCTTCGGGCGATTGTGTGGTTGACGTCTGAGGTTTACTGGCTAGTAACCTACGGGTACGTAGGTTACGGTAGCGTAGGCACAAGAAGGGAGGCGTGACTAATGGCTGTTACCGATGTGGAAGCGTTTACGCATCTGACTGACGCGGACATCGAAAGCTTGGCGGTTGAGCTCGACGCCATCCGCCAGGACATCGAAGATTCCCTCGGCGCGCGGGACGCGCGCTATATCCGCCGCACCATCGCCGCCCAGCGCGGCCTCGAGGTCGCCGGGCGGCTGATGCTGGCTGCCGGCTCCAAACGATCGGCCTGGTGGGCGGGCACCGTGACCCTGGGCGTGGCCAAGATCATCGAGAACATGGAGATCGGCCACAACGTCATGCACGGCCAGTGGGACTGGATGAACGATCCCGAGATTCACTCCTCGTCGTGGGAGTGGGACATGAGCGGGGCGTCCAAGCACTGGCGGTTCACCCACAACTTCATGCACCACAAGTACACCAACATCCTCGGCATGGACGACGACGTCGGCTATGGCGTCATCCGGGTCACCCGCGATGCGAAGTGGAAGCCGTTCAACCTGTACGGCAACCTGCTCTTCAACACCCTGCTGGCGATCGGCTTCGAGTGGGGTGTCGGCCTGCAGCACCTGGAGCTCGGCAAGATCGCCAAGGGCGGCGACGACCGCAAGACCACCCTGATCCGAGTGCGCGAGTTCGGTGTCAAGGCGGGACGTCAACTGCTCAAGGACTACGTCGCCTACCCGGCGATCACGTCGCTGTCGCCGGGCGCCACGTACCGCTCGACTCTCACCGCCAACGCCGTGGCCAACGTGATCCGCAACGTGTGGGCCAACGCGGTGATCTTCTGCGGCCACTTCCCGGATGGCGCAGAGAAATTCACCAAGACCGACATGGTCGGTGAGAGCAAGGGCCAGTGGTACCTGCGCCAGATGCTGGGCAGCGCCAACATCTCGGGCAGCCGCGCCATGGACTTCATGACCGGCAACCTGTCGTACCAGATCGAGCACCACCTGTACCCCGACCTGCCGAGCAACCGGCTCGCGGAGATCTCGGTGCGAGTGCGGCAGATCTGCGACAAGTACGACCTGCCCTACACCACGGGCCCGTTCCTGGTGCAGTACGCCAAGACCTGGCGCACGATCGCCAAGCTGTCGCTGCCGGACAAGTACCTGCGCGACACCGCCGACGATGCACCCGAAACCCGCAGCGAGCGGATGTTCGCCGAGCTCGAATCGGGCTACGCGGGTGTGGACCCGGCCACCGGTCGCAAGCGCGGGCTCAAGACCGCGATCGCCACGGCTCGTCAGAAGCGGCGCGCCAAGCGCGCCGCCAAAGCCGCCTAGCCACCCGGCACGCTCGCGGGCATGATGAGCCCGTGAGCGTGCTGTGGCAGGTGCGGACGGGCAGCGCCGACGATCTCGACATCCTCGGTCCGTTGTGGGTGGCGGTGCATCGCCGGCACGCCGAGTCGATGCCCGAACTGCGGCCGTACGTCAGCGATGAGGAATCGTGGCGGGTGCGTCGCGCACTGTATGCCGAGCTGCTCGCGAAGCCGGACACCCTGCTGTTGCTCGCCAGCGTCGATGATCGCCCGATCGGCTACGGGCTGGCGCACGTACTGCAGACCGAGGACACCTGGGTGGCCGACACCTGGGTCACCGGCCCGCGCCTCGGCGAGATCGAATCCCTGTCCGTGCTCCCGGAGTTCCGCGGGTCGGGCCTGGGCACCAAACTGCTGACGACGCTCGAGCAGCACCTGCATGCGGTCGGCGTCGACGACCTGATCCTCGGCGCGCTGTCCGGCAACCGAGACGCCCTGCGTCTTTACGAGCGCCTCGGCTACCGGCCGACCTGGCTGTATCTGTCGAAGTTCGCCGGCCGGGACTGAGCGGCTACTTCGGAATCCAGTCGAAGGTGTCCGGGTTGGGACCCCGCCGACCGGCTTCGCCCTTGTCGAGCGCAGTGATCGCGTCGATGTCGTCGTCGCCCAGTTCGAAGTCGAAGATCTCCAGGTTCTCCTTGATCCGCTCGGGGGTAACGGATTTCGGGAACACGATGTCGCCGCGTTCGATGTGCCAGCGCAGCACCACCTGAGCCGGGCTCTTGCCCAGCCGCTCGGCGATCGCGCCGATCACCGGGTCGCCGAGCACCGCGCCCTGAGCGATCGGTGACCAGGCCTCGGTGAGGATGGTGTGGTCGGTGCCGTAGGCGCGCAGCTCGTCGTTGGCGAAGTAGGGGTGTACCTCGATCTGGTTGACGGCGGGCACCGTCTCGGTGTCGCGGGCCAGCGTCTCCAGATGGTGAATCTGGAAGTTGGAGACGCCGATGCTGCGGGCCCGGCCGTCATTCTTGATGTCCTCCAACGTCTTCCAGGTGGAGACGAAGTCGCCGTCGTACAGTGTCGGCAGCGGCCAGTGGATCAGGAACAGGTCGACGTAGTCGAAGCCCAGCGCCTCGATCGTCGCGTCGAACGCGCGCCGCGCATCGTCGGGCTTGTGGAAACCATTGTTGAGCTTGCTGGTGATGTACACCTCGCCGCGGTCGATGCCGAAGTCCCGTACGCCCTGTCCGACGCCCTTTTCGTTCTGGTACATCTCGGCGGTGTCGATGTGGCGGTAGCCGATTTCGAGGGCGGTGCGCACCGCGGACGCGGTCTCGTCGGGGTCGATTTGGAAGACGCCGAACCCCAGCTGCGGAATCTTGGTGCCGTCATTGAGTGTCAGACTCGGAACAGTGCTCATGTGTGCGGCGTGCCCTCTCGATTGGTGTTGCAAACAATTATCAGTACGCCGCGCCGTCTGACAACGCGGCGAGCAGTCGACGGGCCGCGGCGACCCGGCGCGCGGGTGCTCCGGTGAGCGCGTCCAACGCGCATTCCGGGTCGGCGGGCGGGCCCAGGTGGCCGCATCCGCGCGGGCAGTCCTCGATCGCCTCCGCCAGATCCGAGAATGCCTTCAGTACGTCATCGGGCTGGATGTGGGCCAGTCCGAACGATCGGATGCCCGGGGTGTCGACCACCCAGCCGCCGCCCGGCAGCGGCAGCGCCACCGACTGCGTCGAGGTGTGTTTGCCCTTGCCGACCCCGGAAACTTCGCCGGTTGCTCGAAATGCTTGCGGGACAAGACGATTCACCAGCGTGGACTTCCCGACCCCGGAGTGGCCGAGCAGCACGGTGACCTGCCCTGCCAGGAGTTCTTCGACTTCGTCGATCGGGTCCCCGCGCCCCGCGGTCAGCACGGTGAGGTCCAGATCGGTGAACTGCTCGGCGAACGACTCGGCCGGCATGAGATCCGTTTTGGTCAGGCACAGAATCGGCCGTAGCCCGCCTGCGTACGCCGCGATCAGCGCCCGGTCCACCAGGCCGGTGCGCGGCGGGGGATCGGCCAGGGCCACCACCATCAGCAACTGGTCGGCGTTGGCGACCACCACCCGCTCGGTCGGATCGGTGTCATCGGCGGTGCGGCGCAACACCGTTCGCCGTTCGCCGCGGCGCACGATCCGGGCCAGCGTGTCCGGCCGTCCGGTCAGGTCGCCGACGACATCGACCTGGTCGCCGACGACGATCGGGGTGCGGCCCAATTCCCGGGCCCGCATCGCGGTGACGAGCCGGTGCGGATCATCGCCCAGGACGCAGCCCCAGCGACCGCGGTCGACGGTGACCACCATCCCGGCCTCGGCGTCGGCGTGCTCGGGGCGGGTCTTGGTGCGCGGACGCGAGCCACGGCCCGACCGGATCTTAACGTCGGACTCGTCGTACTCGCGTGGGCTCAACCGACCCCCACCATCTCGGTCCACAGCGCCGCGAAGTCCGGCAGCGTCTTGGCGGTCGTCTCGATGTCCTCGACCTCGACACCGGGCACGCGCAGCCCGATGATGGCCCCCGCCATTGCCATTCGGTGGTCGGCGTACGAACGCCAGGTGCCCCCGTGCAACGGTGTCGCGGTGATCACCAGTCCGTCGTCGGTCTCGGCGCACCCGCCGCCGAGCCCGCCGATCTCGGCGCTCAGCGCCGCCAACCGGTCGGTCTCGTGGCCGCGTAGATGGGCGATGCCGGTCAGCCGCGACACCGAGCCCGGTGCGGCCAGGGCGGCCAGGGCCGCCACCGCAGGGGCCAGTTCACCGACGTCGTGCAGGTCCACCTCGAAACCATCGTAGGATTGCGGGCCTTGCACCTCCAGGTGCGAATCTGACTGGTGCACAGTCGATCCCAGAAGCTTGAGGATGCTCAGGATGGTGTCGGCGGGTTGGACGCTCGCCGACGGCCAGCCGGTGATCCCCACCGCCCCGCCGGTCACCACGCCCGCGGCCAGGAACGGGACAGAGTTGGACAGGTCCGGCTCGACGTCCCAGTGCCGGGCCGCGATCGGCCCCGGCGCCACCCGCCACTCGTTGGTGGTGGCGTCGTCGACATGGACGCCGGCCTCCCGCAGCATCGCCACGGTCATCGCGATGTGTGGAGCCGACGGCACCGACGTGCCGGTGTGTGCGACGGTCAGGCCCTCGGTGAAGGCCGCCCCGGACAACAGCAGGCCCGAGACAAACTGCGAGGAGCTCGACGCGTCGATGCGTACCGTGCCGCCTGTGACCGCGCCGCGGCCATGGACCTTGAACGGCAGACCGCTGCCGTCGATGTCGACGCCGAGACCGCGCATCGCATCCAGCAGGGGAGCGATCGGCCGCGTTCTGGCTTGTTCGTCACCGTCGAATTCGACGACCGCGGTACTCAGCGCGGCCAGCGGCGGCACGAACCGCAAGACGGTCCCGGCCAATCCGCAGTCGATGCGCGCGTGCGGACCCGGGTTGAGCGTCCCGCCGACCACCAACTCGGCGCCGGCACCGGACACGTCGATTCCGAGGGCCTGGATCGCCCCGATCATCAGATCGGTGTCCCGGCTCCGCAGCGCGCCGCTGATGGTGGAGGTGCCCTGACCCTGGGCGGCGGCCAGCGCGGCGAGCACCAGGGTGCGGTTGGTCTGCGATTTCGAGCCGGGCACGGTGACGCGCGCATGCACCGGCGACGACGTTGACGGCGCGGCCCACAACTCGGTGCTCACGGCATACATCCTGCCCTGTCGGGATCGTGCGCCACCATGGAGTCATGTGCGGACGATTCGCGGTGACCACCGACCCGGCCCTGCTGGCCGAGAAGATCCACGCCATCGACGAAGCAACGGCGGCGGCCAAGGAGGCGCGGGGCCCCAACTACAACGTCGCCCCGACGGCCACCGTCGCCGCGGTGGTCAGCCGGCACGACGATCCGGAAGACACCCCGACCCGGCGGGTCCGGTTGATGCGCTGGGGTCTGGTGCCGCCGTGGGTGAAGGCGACGGCCGACGGGACGCCCGAGAACAAGGGCCCGCTGCTGATCAACGCCCGCGCGGAAAAGGTCACCAGCTCACCGGCATTCCGCGCGTCGGCCAAGAGCAAGCGCTGCCTGGTCCCGATGGACGGCTACTACGAGTGGAAGCCCAATCCGGACGCCCCGGCCGGCAAGAAAGCCCGGAAGACGCCGTACTTCATGTTTCGTGCGGACGGCGAGCCGCTGTTCATGGCGGGGTTGTGGTCGGTCTGGAAAGCAAGTGACGAGGCGTCGCCGCTGTTGACGTGCACGATCATCACCACCGACGCCGTGGGGAGCTCGCCGAGATCCACGACCGGATGCCGCTGGTGCTCGACGAGCCGGACTGGGACCGCTGGCTGGATCCCGATCAGCCGGCCGATGCCGACCTGTTGTCGGCACCGCCCGACATCGCCGGTATCGATCTGCGCGAGGTCTCCACGCTGGTCAACAGCGTCCGCAACAACGGTCCGGAGCTCATCGAGCCCGCCGATCCACACAACCAACCGGTTGGCCTGTTCTAGCGGCCGGGTGCCGGTTAGGCTCACAGCCAAGACCTGACCAGCGAGAGGAGCGGCCATGACCGCCGTCGAGCCCAAGGCCGACAAGGCCACGATCACCGTGCACAACCCGGCCGACGGCCGCGTCGCCGGTTCCGTGCCGGTGGACGGTCCGGACGCCGTCGCCGCGAAAGCTCGCGAGCTCCGGTTGTTCCAAACCGAGTGGGAAGAGATCGGCCCGCGCGGACGCAAGGTCTGGATGTACAAGTGGCAGGACTGGATCCTCGACAACGCCGATCACCTCACCGAGGTGTTGATGTCGGAGTCGGGCAAGTCGCGCAACGACGCCAGCCTCGAACCGGTGGCGATCGCCGACTCGATCAAGTACTGGGCCGGCAACGCCGAAGCGTTCCTGGCCGACGCGCACCCCAAGCCGCACAGCCCGCTCTACAAGATCAAGAAGCTCACCACCCGCTACCGCCCGTACCAGTTGGTCGGGATCATCGAGCCGTGGAACTTCCCGCTGGCGATGCTGGCCCTCGACGTGGTGCCCGCGCTCGCCGCGGGGGCGGCGGTGTTGCTGAAACCGTCTGAGGTGACCCCACTCTCGGCCGTCGAGTTCGCCCGGGGCTGGACCGAGGTCGGCGCTCCGCCGGTGCTGAGCCTGGCGACCGGATACGGCGAGACCGGCGCCGCGGTGATCAACAATGCCGATTACGTCCACTTCACCGGATCAACCGCCACCGGCCGCAAGGTCGCGGTGGCCTGTGCCGAGCGGCTGATCCCGTTCAGCCTGGAGCTCGGCGGTAAGGATCCGGCAATCGTGCTGGCCGACGCCGACATCGACCGCGCCGCCAACGGCATCGCCTGGGGCGGGATGTTCAACTCCGGGCAGGTCTGCATCTCGGTCGAGCGGGTGTACGTCGAGGCCCCGGTGTACGACGAGTTCATCGGCAAGCTCACCGCGAATGTGCGCAATCTCGCTCAGGGGCAAGAAGATTCGGGCTTCAAGTACGACACCGGCGCGATGGCCACCGCGGCCCAGCGCGATATCGTCGACGGTCACGTCAAGGACGCCGTCGCCGCCGGCGCGCGCGTGCTGACCGGGGGTAAGCCCACCGGGGTCGGCACGTTCTACCAGCCGACCGTGCTGGCCGACGTCACCCCGACGATGTCCTGCATCGCCGAGGAGACCTTCGGCCCGACGCTGCCGGTGGTGAAGGTCGCCGACGAGGAGGAGGCCATCCGGTTGGCCAACGACTCCAAGTACGGGTTGTCGGCCACGGTGTGGACCGGCGACATCGAACGCGGCGAGCGGGTGGCCCGTCGCCTGGAGTGCGGCGCGGTCAACATCAACGACGCCCTGACCAACGTCTTCTGCCCGTCGCTTCCGATGGGCGGCTGGAAGGACTCCGGCATCGGCTACCGGGCCGGCGGCTCCAGCGGGCTGATCAAGTTCTGCCGCCAACAGGCGATCACCGCTCCGCGAATCCCCACCCAGAAATCCGAGCTGGTCTGGTACTCGTCGTCGCAGCGGCAGGGCAGGATCGCGCTGGCGGCGATGCGGGCCTTTGCAGGCACCGGTATGCGCCGCTTCGGGCTTCGCCCGAAGAACTAGCAGCGCGGGCTGTTGACTTAAGTCATCTGCGTTTGCCGACGTAATGCGCGGTGAACGCGCGTCCCTGTGACACCCCGGTGCGGCACAATGCCGGTACACCGTGGTACGGGGGATCCGATGGCCGACACCGAGCTCGACGCGCAGCTCGAGACGCTGGTGCGTCGAGCAGGCCGGTCTGCGTTGGCGGTTGTCTTTGTGGTCACTGCCGCCGACTGGCTCGGCTGGGCGACCGGCACCGTGCGTTTGACCCGGGTCTTTCGTTCGTGGCCACAGATGACGCCGTGGGGCGCGCTGTTGATGGCCACCCTGGGCGTGGCCATCCTGGTGCAGTCCGGGCCCGCCACCCAGGCCCGGATATGGGTCGCCCGGGGGTTGGCCGTGGCCTGCGCCGCGATAGGGATGGTGTTCATCGCCGCATACGCGACCGGCATGGCACTCGGGGTGGACACGCTGTGGTTCCCCGGCGGCGTCGCGGCCATGGGGAGGCCATGGGCGGGTCGACCCAGCATCCAGACGGCGGTGACAGTCCTCTTGCTGGGTACTGCGGTCGCGCTGATGCGCCTTGACCATCGGGTGGTCAGGTCGGTACGCACGGTGTGCTTGGTGTCCGCGGCGGTCATTCCGTTCCTGGTGACGGTGGTCTATACGTTCCAGGCGCTCTCCCTCACCGAGACGACGCCGGTTACCGGCATGGGAATCGCGACCGCGATCAGCTTGCTGCTGCTCATCGCGGCCACCTTCGCCGGTCGCGCCGACGCCAGTCCGGTGGCCTGGCTACTGGCCCGCCCCGATGGTCTGGGACTGGTCCGGATGGCCGCATTGTTCATCGCCCTGCCACTCGTCGTCGGACTGTCCCGGTTGGCGTTCCTGGCCATCGGGGTCGAGGAAGGTGCGGTGTGGGCGCTGTCGATCTCGGCGGGCGCCGTCGTGATCGGCGTGGCGGTGTTCTACCTGAGCCAGCGTGAACAGCGCCTCCTGATCGACAGGGCACTCCTGATCCGCGAACGTGAGGACGCCGAAGCGCGCTACCGCATCCTCGCCGAGAACGCCGTGGACGCCTTCGTTCATGTGCGAGACACGCAGATCGTGTGGGCTTCGCATTCTGTACGAACAACTTTCGGCGACAGCTCGTGGATCGGCTCGGCCTTCGATCAGCACATCCACGCCGACGATGTGGGTTCGGTCAGGGTGGGCCGACAGCGCACCGCAGCAGCGGAACCCACCGTCGAACGGTTCCGGATCATCTGCGCCGACGGCGGATTTCGCTGGGTCGACTGTCGCTCGAAGCCGTACGTGAGCGCCGACGGGGGTGCCGACGGCGTGATCGCGGCCCTGCGCGTCGTCGATGATCAAGTCGAGTTCGAGCGCCGGCTCGAGCGGCTGGCCCGGTTCGACGAACTCACCGGGCTGGTGAACCGGGCCGAGGCGATCGCCCGGCTCGAATCAGCGCTGGCCGCGCTCGGTGGCGACGGTGGTTGCCTAGGCGTGCTGTTCTGCGACGTCGACGGCTTCAAACGCATCAACGACGCGTGGGGGCATGCGGTCGGGGACATCGTGCTCGCGGCCCTGGCGACTCGCATCCGGGAGTGCGTACGTCAGGGCGACACAGTCGGCCGCACCGGCGGCGACGAGATCCTCGTCCTCCTGCCCGCCGTCCGCGACCTCGATGCCGTCATTGAAATCGCGGAATCGATCCGGCATCGCGCGGCCGAACCGATCTTGCATCCGGGCGGAATCATCCACGCCAGCTTGAGCATTGGCGCGACCCTCGCCGTTCCCGGTGAAAGCGCCACCACTGCGACGGCGCGCGCCGACGAGGCGATGTACCGGGCCAAGGAGACCGGCCGCAACACCGTCGTCCAGGTGTAGGCGCCTAGGGGTTGCGGTACCCGGGCGGATTGGGGGTGTCGACCCACAGGTCCACCCCCAACTCCGAACCCGGAATGCAGTCGTAGACCGACAGGTCGCTGATGCCGGAGTCCACCAGCACGTCCTCGCACAGCAGCGTCTGTCCGGTGTATTCGCGGGCCGGCTTGCTCAGCACGGCGTAGGCGGCATCGGCATAGACCTCGGGCTTGCGGGAGCGGGCCATCGCCTCGTCGCCGCCCAGCAGGTTCTGCACCGCCGCGGTGGCGACCATGGTGCGCGGCCACAGCGTGTTGGAGGCGATCCCGGCGTCGCGCATCTCTTCGGCGATTCCCAAGGCGCACAACGTCATTCCAAACTTGGCCATCATGTAGGGGGTCGGCTTGAGCCACTGCGATTCCAGCCGGATCGGCGGGGAGAGCGTGAGGATGTGCGGATTCTCCCGGCCCTTCATGTGCGGGATGCAGGCCTGCGAGACGGCGTAGGTGCCGCGCACCTGGATGCCGTTCATCAAGTCGAATCGCTTGAGCGGCACCTCCTCGATGGAGCCGAGGTTGATCGCCGAGGCGTTGTTGACACAGATGTCGATGGCACCGAACTGCTCAACGGCTTTGGCCACGGCGGCGGCCACCGAGTCGCCGTCGCGGACGTCGCCGACGATCGGCAGAGCCTGGCCACCGGCCTCTTCGATCTCCTTGGCGGCGGTGTAGATGGTGCCGGGCAGCTTGGGATGCGGCTCAGTGGTCTTGGCCACCAGCGCGATGTTGGCGCCGTCGGCGGCGACGCGTTTGGCGATGGCCAGGCCGATGCCGCGGCTGGCTCCCGAGATGAACATGGTCTTGCCGGAGAAGGACATTCCGTCACCCTAGACGGCGCGGATATCGGCAGTCACGGCGTCGGTCAGCCGAATCAGATCCTGTGGTGCCAGCGCGACATCCCAGCCCCGCTTGCCCGCACTGCACAGCACCCGGTCATAACCCAGCGCCGACGCGTCGACCACCGTCGGGAGCCGCTTGCGCTGTCCCAACGGCGAGATCCCGCCCAGCACGTAACCGGTGGACCGTTCGGCGGCGGCACGCTCGGCCATCGCCGCCTTCGAGAGCCCCAGCGCGGCGGCGGCGGCCTTGAGCGACAGCTTCCACGGCACCGGCAAGACCGCCACCGCCAGCACCGAGCCCGACGCGATCACCAGCGTCTTGAAGATCTGTTCGGGCACCACCGATTCGCCCGCCAGAGCGGCGACCGCCTCGTCGCCGTAGGAATCCGAGCGCGGATCGTGCTGGTAGCGCAGCACCTCATGGAGCGCACCGGCCGCCACCAGTGCGGCGATCGCCGGGGTTGCAGCACGACTCACCGGCACAGTTAACCGCCGGAAATAGCCCGGTGGGAAATCCTGTTATGGACGGTGATCGCAACTATCAAGGCCCGCGATCGAAAAAGCTGTTGGTCACAGCCTTAGGATCGGAAGGAGAGAAGTCCGGTGTCAGTCGCAGTCTGCATGATGGCCGAAGAACAGGCACCCGCATTTCTCGTCCGTCCGATACCGCTGCCGGAGCTCTGGAGCGCCGCGGCAGAAGGGACTGTGTCACCCACGATGACCGATATCGACACCGAGGCACCTCAGCGCGAGGAGTCCGATGCGGAATTGACGGCACGCTTCGAGCGTGACGCCATTCCGTTGCTGGACCAGCTCTACGGCGGTGCGCTCCGCATGACGCGCAACCCGGCCGACGCCGAAGACCTGTTGCAGGAAACCATGGTCAAGGCCTACGCCGGCTTCCGGTCGTTCCGCGAGGGCACCAACCTCAAAGCCTGGCTGTACCGGATTCTGACGAACACCTACATCAACAGTTACCGCAAGAAGCAGCGCCAGCCGGCGGAGTATCCGACCGAGGAGATCACCGACTGGCAGTTGGCGGCCAACGCCGAGCACACCTCAACAGGTCTGCGTTCGGCGGAGGTCGAGGCCCTCGAGCTGCTGCCCGACACCGAGATCAAGGAAGCTCTGCAGGCGTTGCCGGAGGAGTTTCGGATGGCGGTGTACTACGCCGACGTCGAGGGCTTCCCGTACAAGGAGATCGCCGAGATCATGGATACCCCGATCGGGACGGTGATGTCCCGGCTGCACCGAGGTAGGCGCCAATTGCGCGGCCTGCTGGCCGACGTCGCCAAGGAGCGTGGATTCACCCGCGGCCACGCGGAAGATGCGCCGGAGGAGGTGTCGTCATGAGCGACGATCAGGTATCGGGGGACGCCGAGTGGCGCCCGCCCATCGGACCGGTCGACCCTGACCACCCGGAGTGCGCTGCGGTGATTGCCGAGGTCTGGACGCTGCTCGACGGTGAATGCACCACCGAGACGCGAGACCGCCTGCGTCATCACCTCGAAGAGTGCCCGACGTGCCTGCGCCATTACGGCGTCGAGGAGCGGATCAAGAAGCTGGTTGCGTCGCGGTGCAGTGGGGAGAAGGCGCCCCAGCACCTGCTGGAGAAGGTACGGCTACAGATCAGCCAGACCACGATCATCAGGCGCGGCTGACAGCAGCAACGTATAAAGGGCCCGGCATGATGCCGGGCCCTTTATAACTAGCCTGAGTGTCAGGCGTTGGGACGCCTGCCGTGATTGGCTTTGCTGTGCTTGCGGTCACGCTTCTTACGACCACGCTTGGCCATGATGTACCTCCATTGACTTTGACGCTTCAATACAGTGTCTCACGGCGCAGTCGAACCTCTGACCACCCGGTGTTGTGGTTCGATAGAGCGGCATTGAGAGACGAGCGGTACCAAGAGTGAGGTGAAGATGGCCGAGGATGTGCGCGCCGAAATCGTGGCCAGTGTGCTCGAGGTAGTGGTCAGCAAGGGTGACCAGATCGGCGCGGGAGACACCCTGGTGCTTCTGGAGTCCATGAAGATGGAGATCCCGGTGCTTGCCGAAGTGGGCGGCACCATCACCGAGGTCAGCGTGTCCGTGGGCGACGTCATCCAGGCCGGCGACCTCATTGCCGTGATCGACTAGCTTCTGTGTCCACCCTCGGTGACCTGCTCGCCGAGCACACGATGCTGCCGGGCAGCGCGGTCGATCACCTGCATGCCGTGGTCGGCGAGTGGCAGCTGCTGGCGGACCTCTCGTTCGCCGACTATCTGATGTGGGTGCGCCGCGATGACGGCGCGCTGGTCTGCGTGGCCCAATGCCGACCCAACACCGCGCCGACGGTCCTGATCCGGGACGCCGTCGGCTCTGTCGTCGCGGACGGCGATCTGCCGCTGGTGACCTCGGCCTTCACGTCGGGCGCGATCGGGCGCGGCGACAGCGATCTCGAGCTGCGTGAACCCGGTATCAACGTCGAAGCGGTTCCGGTGCGCTACAGCAACCAGGTGGTGGCCGTGCTGACCCACCAGACCGCCCTGGCCGAGCGGCGCACATCGTCGCCCCTGGAGCGGGCTTACCTGGACTGTGCGGGCAACCTGCTGCACATGCTGTCGGAGGGCACCTTCCCCAACGTGGGGGATCTGGCGCTGTCCCGGTCGAGCCCCCGCGTCGGCGACGGGTTCATCCGCCTCGACGTCGACGGGGTTGTCGCCTATGCCAGCCCCAATGCGCTGTCGGCCTATCACCGGATGGGGTTGGCCGCCGAGTTGGAGGGCCACAACCTGGTGGTCATCACCCGGCCGCTGATCTCCGACCCGTTCGAGGCCCAGGAATTGGCCGAACACGTCCGCGACTCACTGTCCGGCGGGTCGAGCATGCGCCTGGAGGTCGACGCCGGCGGAGCGGCGGTGCTGCTGCGCACCCTGCCGCTGGTGGTTCACGGCGCCGCTGCGGGGGCGGCGGTGCTGATCCGGGACGTCACCGAGGTCAAGCGCCGCGACCGCGCCCTGCTGTCCAAGGACGCCACCATCCGCGAGATCCACCACCGGGTGAAGAACAACCTGCAGACCGTCGCTGCTCTGCTGCGCCTCCAGTCCCGCCGGACCAGCAACGAGGAGGCCCGCGAGGCGTTGATGGAGTCGGTACGGCGCGTCGCGTCCATCGCTCAGGTCCACGAAGCGCTATCGATGTCGGTGGACGAGGAGGTCAACCTCGACGAGGTCATCGACCGGATCCTGCCGATCATGAACGACGTCGCCCGGGTCGATACCCCCATCCGCATCAACCGGGACGGGGCGTTGGGGGTGCTCGACGCCGACCGGGCCACCGCTCTGGTGATGGTGGTGACCGAGTTGGTGCAGAACGCCATCGAGCATGCCTTCGAGTCGACGGACAAGCAGGGCTGCGTGACGATCCGGGCGGAGCGTTCGGCGCGGTGGCTGGACGTCGTGGTGCACGACGACGGGCGTGGGCTTCCCGAGGGGTTCTCGCTGGAGAAGTCCGACCGGCTGGGCCTGCAGATCGTGCGGACGCTTGTCACCGCGGAACTCGATGGCTCGCTGGGAATGCACGACGTCCCCGGCGGCGGTACCGATGTTGTGTTGCGGGTACCACTCGGCCGGCGTTCGAGTGCGCGACTTCCCCAATAGCAAATGTGACGGAGAAGACATTTGCAAATAGAAATCGCGGCCCTGGCATTTGCCGGGGCCGCGATGTCAAAATTGTCGAAAGGGCGGGCTAGACGGTGCTGCGTGCGCGGGTGCGGGCATTGCGACGCTTGAGCGCACGGCGCTCGTCCTCGCTCATGCCGCCCCAGACGCCGGCGTCCTGGCCGGAATCCAAAGCCCAGGTCAGGCACTCAGTGGTGACCGGACAACGGTTACAGACGAGCTTCGCGTCAGCGATCTGGGCGAGCGCCGGGCCGCTGTTCCCCACGGGGAAGAACAGTTCCGGATCCTCGTCACGGCAGACCGCCTTATGGCGCCAATCCATTTGTCGCTACTCCTTACTATGTGCGCGACGAAGCGCACTTGCTTTTTCTTCGGCTGTTAATGCAGTGCACACAAATGTTTCTGTGTTGTTGCATCCGATCGTTTCACGTCCTCGACGGATGTCAATAGAACTCAGTTAACAAGTGGGCAACCTCACTTCAACGTCTGGCTGGGGGTGGGTTACCGGGCCCTCTATCCGTTTGTACTACACTCAACCCATCTGCGCCCTGAATACTTCGGCGCAATCCCATTACTGCTGGTCAGAGCCCTTCTTGGCGGGCGGAGCGACGACGCAGAGGGCCCCTGGAACCACGCGGAACGTCATTTCCGCGCGCAGCCCCAGAAAATCTCCGTCGATCTGGCTGGCGACGGGTTCGTCGGCGGTGACCCGCACCCACGGCACGTCGTCATAGCGGATCAGGTGCTTGGCCTTGATCACCGGCTTCTTCGACAGCATCCGGCGCACCAGCATCAGGTTGCGCCACACATTCATGCTGGTGATCGCAAAGACGCCCAGGCCGGTCTCGAAGGTGGTGTCCGGGTTGGTCCACACCGGCCTGGTGTTGGCATACGTCCACGGGCTGGAGTTCGAGATGAACGCGAAGTAGACGCCGCTTCGTGGTGGCTGACCCGGCAGTTCGAGGGTCAGCACCGGCTCGTTACGGGCGCTGGCCAGCATCTCGCGGACCGCGACGCGGATGTAGCGGCCCGGGGTGACCTTGCGGCCCTTGGCGCGCTGCGCCTCCACGGCCGCCACCACGTCGCCGTCCACTCCCATGCCGGCGGTGAACACCGCCCAGCGTTCGCCGCAGTCCATCAGCCCGATTTCGCGCCAGGCTGCGCCGTTGCGGCGCGCGCTGAGCAGGTCGACCAGCTGGTTTGTTGCCTCGATCGGGTCGGGGCTGATCCCCAGTGCGCGGGCGAACACGTTGGCCGACCCGCCCGGGACCACCGCCACCGCGGGCATCGTCTCCGGCAACTCCCTGCCTGGCCTGCCTAACAGCCCGTTGACCACTTCATTCACCGTTCCATCGCCACCGTGCACGATGATCACGTCGGTGCCGTCGTTCCTGGCTGCTTCGGCGATCTCGATGGCATGGCCGCGGTGGTCGGTGTGGACGACGGACAGGTCCACCCGGCTCTCCAGCGCGTGGGCGAGGAGGTCGCGGCCGGCCGCAGTGGTGGAAGTGGCGTTCGGGTTGACGATCAGGACGGCACGCACGAGCCATGAGCCTAGACGGGTGCGGGAGGGCTGTTCGAAGTGTTTGTCTGCTCATCACGAAGCGGACAGCTGCCGGTGGCATGCTCGCGACGTGGTCGTGGGGTCGGAGCCGGGTTCGGCCAGTGCCGTCGGCTGGTTCCACCGGGCCTGCGAGGCGGCGGTCACGCGCCTGCCGTTCGGGCTGAATTCGGTTGTGCCGCCGACCTTTCTGGGCTTCGTGGTGATCAACTCCGGCACCTTCGCGCTGGACCTGCTGGTGCTCACGCTGCTGCACGGGGTGCTGCACGTGACGTTCGGGGCCGCGGTGACGGTGGCCTACGTGTGCGCCTTCGCGGTCAGTTACGTCCTCAACCGGGTGGTGAATTTTCAGTCGCACGGCGCGGTGGGGCCGCAGGTCGGTCTCTACGTCGTCGTGGTGGTGATCAACTATCTCGCGTTCATCCTCGGTGTCTCCACCGCGTTGCGGGCCCTCGGTGTCGAGTACCACGTGGCCCGGATGGCGGCGGGAGCCTGCGAGGGCATCTTCATGTACTGCGCGATGCGGTGGGTGGTGTTCCGGCGCTAGGGCCGATGACGCGGGCTGCCGCCTCGACCGCCGCGGCGCGTCGACGAGCCAGTTCCGCCGCCGAAGTGGTCGCGGACGCAGGGTCCGGCCAGTGCGCCCACGCCAGCGCGATCCCCAAGAGGATGACGATCAGGTCAGTGGGATCCCAGAACGCGTCGACGTGGCCCGTGGTCTGAGCCTCCTCGATCGCGGCGAGGGCCAGCTGGGGCAGGGGTAGCCCGTCAGCGCTGGGTGGCTCCAGAGGCAGCCCCTCGAGATGGGCCCACGACACCATCCGGTGGTGCTCGGGCTGGCGCACGCTCAAGTCGAACATCCCGCCGACGAATTCCGGCACATTGTCGGGCAGCATCCGCACCGCCTGGAAGAACTCCGCGACGTTGGTGGCGAGCACCTCGCGGAAGAGCGTCTCTTTGTCGCCGAAGTGGGCGTAGAGGCGTTCCTTGCTGGCGCTGGCCGCCGTCGCGATGCGGTCGATGCGGGCGCCGGCGAATCCGTGCCGGGCGAACTCGCTGCGCGCGGCAGCCAGAATCTGCTCCCGCAGCTCTGAGGTGCTTCTCATAATTCGAGAGTATAAAGAACGAACTAGTTCGTCTGAAGAATGGGAGTGGTCGGCATGGTGGTCGGGAGCAGCGAAGCGGCAGTCGACGTCGCGGCCGTGATGAATCACCCGCCGCGGGTCCGCGCCATCAAACACGTACTGGGAGCCGTCGCCGACGGTATCCAACCGGCGGTCGACCTGTGGCGCCCCTACGTCGACGGGTTGGACAACCTGCCCCGCGATGGCCGATTTCTGTTGGTGGGCAACCACACTCAGGGCGGCGCCGAGGCCTTCCTGACCCCATACTTCGTGCGCAGGGAGATCGGGGTTCGCGTGCGCCCGCTGGCCGACCGCCAATTCGGGCAGATGCGCGGCCTGCTCGGCGACCTGCTGGCGGCGTTCGGCGGCGTGGTCGGCGCCCCGGAGACTGCGCGTGAACTCATGCGCCATGACCAGACCGTCCTGGTCTTCCCCGGGGGCGGTCGTGAGATCCCGAAATTCAAGGGCGAGGAGTACACCCTGCGCTGGCAGGGCCGGTCCGGATTCGCGCGGATCGCGGTGGAGAACGGCTATCCCATCGTCCCGGTGGGACTCGTCGGCGGTGACGACGTGTACCGGAGCATGACGTCGCGAGACAGCGCGTGGGGTCGGTTCAGCCAAGCTATGAGCGGCCGGTTCGGCGGCCGACAGGATATGGCGATGCCGCTGATGCGCGGGATCGGACCAACCCTCATTCCCCGGCCGGAGCGGATGTATCTGCGGTTCGGCACACCGATCGACACCACCACACCGGTGGGCATCGACGCCTCGGGCTGGGCTGACGAGGTGAAGCGCCGCACACAGACGTCGCTCGAGCAGATCCTCGATGACCTCCTCAGCCTGCGGCAGACCGACCCCTACCGGAGCCTCAGCCCGCTGGGCTGGTCTCGCGCCGCGCGCCCGGAATCGTCATAGGCCGCACGGCCCAAGGGGGCCGCAGCATGACCGGCTACCTTACCGAGGTGACCGAATCCGTTGTCCCGCCCGTGGTCCGCTACGCCGGCCTCGCGGCGGCCGCCGAAGGTGTTGTGGCGATCATCGTGGCCGTGGTGTTGGTGGTGCGCGGGGTGGCCGGCGCTGACCAGCACATCGTCAACGGCTACGGCACGGCTGCCTGGTTTGCGGTGATGGGCGCCGCGGTGGCGGCTGCCGGGTACGGGCTGATCACCGGGCGGCGCTGGGGCCGGGGCATCGCGGTGTTCGCCAACCTGCTGCTGCTGCCGGTGGCCTGGTACATCGTGGCCGCCCACCAGCCGATCTACGCGATCGCGATGGGTGGGGTGGCCATCGCGGTGCTGGCGCTGCTGTTCAGTCCGCCTGCGCTGCGCTGGGCCTCCCGGACCGAGGACTAGACCTCCGCCGCCAGCGCGTCGAGTTCAGGCCCGCTGACCCGGTAGTTGAGCCACTCCGACATCTGCTTGCCGCCGACGGCGTCGTAGAGCGCGATCGCGTTGACGTTCCAGTCCAGCACTTCCCACGCCAGGCGGGTATATCCGTTGTCGACGCACACCTTGGCCAGCGTCGCGAGCAGCATGCGGGCCAGGCCGCGCCGGCGAAACTTGTCGCGCACGAACAGGTCTTCCAGATAGATGCCGGCCACGCCGTCCCAGGTGGAGAAGGTCCGGAACCACAGTGCCACCGCGGCGGCTTCGCCGTCGACTTCGACCACGTGGCAGGATCCCACCGGATTGTCACCGAAAAGTGCTGCGGTGATTTGACTTTCGGTCACCGTGCACTGATCGAGGGCGTGCTCGAACTCGGCGAGTTCACGGATCATCGCGACGATCTCGGGCTCGTCGCCGGGACGGGCCATCCGGATCACGGTCATTGCTGCACCCCCAGGGCTGACAGTATGGTTCTGAATTTCGTTGTGGTCTCTGCGACTTCGTCATCGGCGTCGGATTCGGCGACGATACCGCCGCCGGCCTGGGCGAGCGCCCCCAACCGGTCGGGGGACAGTTGCGCGCCGCGGATCGCCACCACCCATCGGCCGTCGCCGCGAGCATCGCACCAGCCCACCGCGCCCGCGTAGAAGCCGCGGTCACCCTCGAGCTGCGCGATCAGATCGACCGCTGCGGCAGTGGGCACCCCGCCCACCGCCGGGGTGGGATGCAGTGCCAGCGCCAAATCGATTGCGGTGGTCGAGGTGTCACGCAATCGGCCGCGGATCGGGGTGGACAGATGCCATAGTGCGGCGGTGCGGCTCAGTTGCGGTTGCGGCGCGATGTCCAGTTCGGTGCACAGCGGTTCGAGAGCGGCGCGCATGGTGTCGACGACCAGCTGATGTTCGTGGCGGTTCTTACCCGACTCGGCCAGCGCGGCACCGTTGGCGGCGTCGGACTGCGGGTCGGCCGAGCGCGGTGCGGACCCGGCGAACGGCTGGCAGGTCACCACGTCACCCGACCGGGCGACCAGCAGTTCGGGGCTGGCGCCCACCAGCGCGGTGCCGGCGTGGTCACCGCCCGCGACGGACAGATCGGCCAGGTAGGCGGTGGCTTCGGGGTCGGCGCCCACCAGCCGGTCCAGGATGGCGCGTGCGTCGAGTGGCCCGTCGGCGACCAGGCGCAATGCCCGCGCCAAAACGACCTTCTGCAAAGCACTTTCGGGCGCGGTCAGGCGTTCCAGGGCGGCGCGGATGCGGGCACGATGCTCCTCCGGTGCCGGCACCATCGCCTCGATCCGCACCGCGGGCAGTGGCGCCGTCGACCACGGCGGAAGGCTGTCGCTGAACGTCGTGGGCGTCAGCAACGCGGCCCTGCTGCGGATGTCGAATGGCAGCGCGCCCACCACCACGTCCGCCGAGCCGTCGGCCAGCGCCGCCGCCGCTGCCGCGACGTCGTCGTATCCCGTCTGGATCCCCTCGGCGACAACTGTTCCGGCGGGGCCGCTCAGCACAAAGGACGGAAGAGCCATCACGTCCCGGTGACCGGCTCGCGGTGGGTGGTCAAGCCCAGCGCCGAGAGCTGTCGTAGGCCGTACTCGAAGCCGCACACCGCAACCGAGGCCGCGCCGAACCCGTAGCGCGCACCCTCACGCAGCGGCTGCTCCACCCAGCGCGTCACCACCGAGCGGGAGAAGTGCCCGTGCCCGACGAACACCACATCGCGGTCGACCATGCGCTCCAGCGCGTAGGACACCGCCTGGTCGGCGCGCATGCTGACCTGGTCGACGCTCTCACCGCCCGGGCAGCCGTAGGTCCACAGCAGCCAGCCCGGGGTGTCGGTGCGGATCTGATGGGTGGTCAGGCCCTCGTAGTCGCCGTAATTCCATTCCGACAGCAGCGGCGACACGTCGTCCACCGTCAGCCCGGCCAGCTCGGCGGTCGCCAGGGCGCGCTTGCGGGGGCTGCTGACCACCAGCGGGTTGTCCAGCCCGAGGTGCTCGATCGTGTGCGCCGCCAGTTTGGCCTGCTCGCGCCCGTGCTCGGTGAGACCGAGGTCGGTGGTGCTGGTGTGCTGGCCGCTCTTGGACCACTCGGTCTCGCCGTGCCGAAGTAGGACCAACCGATGCGTACCGACACTCACGATCCTGATTCTGCCCGATGACCAGGCGCGCCGTGGCAGCCGGGACGTAACGGCGGCGAACCTGCAAGGATGGTCGGTGTGACCCGAGTATTGGCGGTGGCCAACCAGAAGGGTGGGGTGGCCAAGACAACCACGGTCGCGTCTCTTGGGGCGGCTTTCACCGATGCGGGCAAGCGTGTCTTGCTCGTCGACCTGGACCCGCAGGGGTGCCTGACGTTTTCGCTGGGCACCGATCCGGACAAGTTGCCGGTGTCGGTGCACGAGGTGCTGCTCGGCGACGTCGAGCCCAATGCGGCGCTGGTGGAGACGGCCGAAGGCATGACGCTGCTGCCGGCCAACATCGACCTCGCCGGTGCGGAAGCCATGCTGCTGATGCGCGCCGGACGTGAGTACGCCCTCAAACGCGCGCTGGACAAGCTCGACCAGTTCGACGTGGTGATCATCGACTGTCCACCGTCGCTGGGTGTGCTCACCCTCAACGGGCTGACCGCGGCCGACGAGGTGATCGTGCCGCTGCAGTGCGAGACGCTGGCGCATCGCGGGGTCGGGCAGTTCCTGCGCACGGTCGACGACGTGCAGCAGATCACCAACCCGAATCTGAAGTTGTTGGGTGCGCTGCCGACGCTGTATGACTCGCGCACCACGCACAGCCGCGACGTGCTGCTCGATGTCGCCGACCGCTACAACCTGCCGGTGTTGGCCCCGCCGATCCCGCGCACGGTCCGCTTCGCCGAGGCCAGCGCATCCGGTTCGTCGGTGCTGGCAGGCCGAAAGAGCAAGGGCGGCACCGCGTATCGCGATCTCGCGGCCGCGCTGCTGAAGCATTGGAAGTCCGGCAAAGCGCTGCCGACGTTTACTCCCGAGGTCTAGGTCTTCGGCCCGAACACGGCCAGCGCGCCACCGCGCTGCTCGATCACCGACGAGCCGGTGACGGCGGGCACCACCGGTCCGGTTCCGGCCGGATGGGTGACCGTGATGATCCGCTCGCTGGTGCCGCTGGTCGGGTCGTACACCCCGATGCCGTTGGTCAGCGGGATGAGCAGCCGGCCCGCCATCATCGCGCCCGGGCCCAGCGGGGCCACCGCGGCGGACGCCTCGATGGTGTAGCGATAGGACAGCCGCGCGTCGAACACTTCCACGCTGTCGCCGGTCCACCAGGTGTACAAATCGCCGGCGTGCGTGACGGCCTGGGCCGGATTGGCAAGCACCGGAGCCTTTTTCAACAGAGTGCTGGCGATCTTGGTGCCCGTGTCGTCGTACACCGCGATCTGCGGTTGCGGGGACGGCAGGTACACCGCGGTGGTGGTGCCCGACACCGCCAGCACGCGGGCCTCGGAATCGGCCGCAACGCCGGGCAGCGGAACGTTCTTGGTGTCGGGCTCGTCTTCTTCCTTCGCCGGTTTGAGCAGCGTCAGGCGCAGGTCTTTCTGGTCGCGGCAGGCTTCCATCACCGACACGGCCTCGTCACTGGCCGCCGCCGACATCAGGGTGCAGCCGGCACCGATGCCCTGGTTGACCGGTTTGACCCGGGCATCGATCTCGCCGTAAGACAGCATGCGCACCAGGTCTGAGCGCCACAGTTCCAGCCGGGTGGGCCCGACCGACAGCACGGCGCTGCCGTTGGAGCTGAGCATCACCTGCTTGTCGGCGTAGGCGGTACGGGTCGGCCCGCGGCGTCCGGTACCGCCGTTGATGCTGCTGACCTGTCCGCAACCACGCGCGTCCGGATACACCGCGACGGCGAGGTCGTAGACGTAGGACACCCCGCACAGGTTCGTGTTGCGGGCGAACGTCCACCGGATCTGACCGTTCTGCGGGTCATGCCCGTCGACGGTCCGCCCGTCGCCGGTCACCACGGTGCCGCCGACGACGATCGGGCTCAGCGTGCGGGGGCTGCTCGCGGTCCACAACTGTTGCAGCGTGTCGGGAACCACCCGCGCCGGAATCGGGTTGGGCGCCGGCGAACTGGCGGGCCGGCTGATCGTGGCCCGCGCAGAGCTGTTCCACCAGAACAGCGCGGCGATGACGGCCACGACAAGTGCGATCGTCGCCGCGGCGATGAGATCGCCCTTGGTGCGGCGCTCGGGTCTGACCATCTAGGCGACGATAGCGGTCGTCAGCCTGCGGTTGCGGGGGCCTCGGCGGCGTTGCGCGGACGACGCCGGCGACGGCGCTTGCGGGCCGGGCTGTCGTCGCCGCCCTCGGCCGGCTTGTCGCCGCCCGCGGGGGAGTCGGACTGGGTGGCCGCGTGTCCGCTGTCGCCTTCGCCGCCGCGGGTGCGCCGGCGAGAACGGTTGCGGCTGGGCCGCTCCCGGTTCGAGTCGGCGGAGCTGATTCGGGTGCCGTCCTGCGACTTGGCGCCCTGGGACTTGGCACCCTGCGACTTGCGCGCAGCGCCGATCGTGCCGACGGCGTCGGTGGGGATGTTCAGTTCCTCATAGAGATGCGGCGAGTTGGAGTACGTCTCCGACGGGTCCGGGCAGTCGAGCTTGAGGGCCTTGTCGATCATCGACCAGCGCTCCAGCTCATCCCAGTCCACCAGCGTGATGGCGATGCCGGTCTTGCCGGCCCGGCCGGTGCGCCCGATGCGGTGCACGTAGGCCTGCTCGTCCTCGGGGATCTGGTAGTTGATCACGTGGGTGATGTCGTCGATATCGATGCCGCGGGCCGCGACATCGGTAGCCACGAGCACGTCGATGTCGCCGCTGCGGAACGACTTGAGCGCCTTCTCGCGGGCGATCTGGCCCAGGTCGCCGTGCACGGCGCCGACCTTGAACCCGCGCTCGGCCAGCTCGTCGGACACCTTCTGCGCGGTCCGCTTGGTGCGGGTGAAGATCATCGTCGCGCCGCGGCCCTGCGCCTGCAGGATGCGGCTGACCATCTCGACCTTGTCCAGCGCGTGGGCGCGGTAGACGAACTGCTCGGTCGTGTCGTGGGTCGCCGCGCCCTGCACACCCTCGGCGCGGATGTGGGTGGGCTGGTTCATGAACGTGCGGGCCAGCGTGATGATCGGGTCCGGCATGGTCGCCGAGAACAGCATGGCCTGCCGCTCGGTCGGGATCTGCTTGAGGATCCGCTCGATGTCGGGCAGGAAGCCGAGGTCCAGCATTTCGTCGGCCTCGTCGAGCACCAGCACCGACAGGCCACCGAGCTGCAGGTGCCCCTGCTGGGCGAGGTCGAGCAACCGGCCCGGGGTGCCGACGACGACGTCGACGCCCTTCTGCAGCGCCTCGATCTGCGGCTCGTAGGGGCGGCCGCCGTAGATGGCGGTGACGGTCAGCTTGCGCGACTCATCGGCCTTCAGGTACTTCGATGCGGCGACGAGGTCGCCGTGGACCTGCAGACACAGCTCACGGGTCGGGACCACGACGAGCGCGCGCGGGGTGCCGGTCAGCGGCCGTGTGGTGTCGGTGGTGATGCGGTGCAGCAGCGGCACACCGAAGGCGAGGGTCTTGCCCATGCCGGTGCGGGCCTGGCCGATCAGGTCGTCGCCCGCCAGCGCCATCGGGAGGGTCTGCTCCTGGATGGCGAAGGCGAATTCCTTGCCTTCTTCGGACAGCGCACGGACGATCTCGTCACGTACTCCGAGCTGGGCGAATGAGATCTGGGGATGAATTGTCAGTGGGGTCATGTGGTGGCGTTGTGCCTTCCGTAGTCGGTCCTCGAATGCGTTGTCACGCGCGCACGAGTTCTGACTTCGGAATGGAGTCGGTGCCATCGATTCGATGCCCCGATTCGCCGGGCCCTGCCCTGAGGGAGCGGGCCCACTGCATGCACGCACATTTCCTTGACCACGCCTCACGGCGTTCGTCAGACCTCATCATAGCTGGTCGCGCTCTCCGGGACTGATCGGCGCTCTGGCCGGGACTACAGTGACGGCCATGACGGCCCCCAGCCCGCCTCGGAGTCACCGGCGCGGATCACCGCCGACCACCCCGGCGTCAACGAGTTGTTCGCGCTGCTGGCCTATGGCGAGGTCGCCGCGTTCTACCGGCTCACCGAGGAAGCCCGGATGGCTCCGGACCTGCGCGGCCGGATCAACATGGCCAGCATGGCGGCCGCCGAGATGGCGCATTACGAGCTGCTGCGCGAGGCGCTGGAGGCGCGCGGTGTCGACGTCGTCCCCGCGATGACGCGGTACGCGTCGGCGCTGGAGAACTACCACCGGCTGACCACGCCGAGCACCTGGCTCGAGGCCCTGGTCAAGACCTATGTCGGCGATGCGCTCGCGGCGGACTTCTACCTCGAGATCGCCGACGTGCTGCCCGACGAGGTGGCCTCGGTGGTGCGCGGGGTGCTCTCCGAGACCGGGCACTCGCAGTTCGTGGTCGCCGAGGTTCGCAAGGCCGTGACCAGCAGTGGACGTCAGCGCAGCCGGTTGGCGCTGTGGTCGCGCCGGCTGCTCGGGGAGGCGATCACCCAGGCTCAGTACGTGCTGGCCGAGCGCGACGAACTGGTCGACCTGGTGCTGGCCGGTCCGGGTGGCCTCGGGCAGGTCGCCGATTTCTTCGACCGGCTGCAGCGCACGCACGCCGAGCGGATGGGCGAGCTGGGCCTGACCTAGCACTGGGCCTGACCTAACGGTTACAGGTCGCCGAGATTGTGTTGTCGGTCGCGGCGGCCACCGTCGCCCCGCGCGCATCGGTGATCCAGCAGTTCAGCTGACTTCCGTTGCTGCTGGCGGTCACGTAGTTGACGGGCACGGTCGGGACGACGGTCAGCCGCCAGGGCAGCGAGACGTTCTCCACGGTTCGCAGGGCGCCCACCTCGTCGGCGTAGGTGATCGTCACCGGATCGTCGGGCCGCTGATTGCCCGCCACGGTGTAGACGATCTCGGCGGGATCGACCATCGCCTGGGCCATCGGGGCGGCGGCCGCGCTGGGCGGCGTGACCATGACCGGCGTCTCCACTGGCAGGCCAGGGACGGTGACGGTGACCGGGGCCGGCGCGGGCGTCGACGTTCGGGGACCGGGAATCGCCACCACGGTGCGGGTGGGCGTGGTGCTCGAATCCGCGATGGTGCTGGCGGCGTCCCCGGTCCGCACCACGAACGTCGTCGCGGTGGCGGCGACCAGGACGCCGCCGACGGTCAGCGCCACGCGGGGCCACTGGACCAGTCGCTTCCGGCGCTTGTTGTCGCTCACGGGAAAAGGTTATGGACGCACGCGCGTCGCCACGGCGCGGCGCGCCTGTCCGTTGCCATGCTGTTATCGCAGCTTGACGCCCTATTCGCTAACCGCGAACGGCTGGCCGCGACCGCGGACATCGGCGTCCACTAGCCTTCCTGGGGTAGATGCGCACACGACGCAGACGAGAGAGAAGGGGCCAGCGTGGAGGTCAAGATCGGTGTCACGGACAGTCCGCGTGAGCTCGTGTTCGCCAGCTCCCAGACGCCCGCTGAGGTCGAAGAGCTGGTGACCTCGGCGTTCGCCAAGGACGGCCCGGATGTGCTGAGTCTGAGCGACGACAAGGGTCGCCGCTTCCTGGTGCAGACCGCCAAGATCAGCTATGTCGAAATCGGTGTCGCCGACACGCGGCGGGTCGGATTCGGGATCGGCGCGAGCGGTGCCGCCGGCGCTTAACCGCTGGGGCCGCTAGGAGCGCGTCAGCGGGACGTGTGACAGTCCGCCCCAGGCGAACTGCACCGTCCCGTCGACCGCGGTCTCCTTGGAGACCGGGCGGTCGGCGTCCAGCCAGTACCGGGCGCAGTCGACGCTGATCGCGACCAGGCCCACCGCGATCATCCGGGCGCGATGCGGATCCAGCCCGGAGTCGCGGCTGATCAAGTCGAACACCGCGTCCGTGCAGGCTTCGGTGGCCACCTTGACCTGGGAGGCGACCTGCGGCTCGGTGACGTAGTCGTTCTCGAAGATCAGCCGGTAGCCCTGGCCGTCGTGCTCGATGAAATCGAAGAAGGCCTGCACCGCGGCACGCAGTCGCTGCCGGTTGTCGGTGGTGGTCCGCAGGGCCTGCCGGACCCCGGACACGAGGTTCTCGACGTGCCGGTTCAGGACGGCTAGATAGAGCTCGAGCTTGCTCGAAAAGTGTTGATACAGAACGGGTTTGCTGACACCGGCGCGGTCGGCGATCTCGTCCATTCCGGCGGCGTGATAGCCGCGGTCGACGAAGACCTCGCTGGCCGCGATCAGTAGCTGGCCACGCCGCTCATCGCGCGGCAGACGGCTTCCGCGCCGCGGGGCGCCGGCGGCGGGACGGTCGCCACTGGCTGCTCGAGCGGACTTCCGCTCGGCCGTGTCGGCGAGTTCGCTCATCGAGTCCTCAATCTGGTTCTGTGGCCGGTCGCCATGCCCCCCGCGCTACCAGCCCGTCGGGTCGACATTACTACCCGGCCGCGGTTACTCGCCCGTAGCTGCGTCCGGCGGGCACGGGCGCGCCGGAACTCCCGTGTTCGGCTGTTGTGCCATTCTGGGGCGGTGACCTACGACCCGGGGCACCGCGGCGGCGGTCGTGTGCCGGTGCTGCGCGACGAGTGGCGGGAGCCGCTGCGCGCGTTGCGCGACCCGTTGGCGGGGGAGTCGGGCCGGGCGAGATCCAATCGGGATCAGCACCGCCAATGGCGCAAGCAGAGCTGGCTGGGCCGCTTCATCTCCACCTACGGCTGGCGCGCGTACGCCCTGCCGGTTCTGGTGGTGGTCACCGGAGTGGTGCTCTACCAAACAATCACCGGCACCGCCGCGCCCGCGGCGGAACACACCGCCCAGGGCCCGGTGCAAGGCCCGCCGACGATCGGGTCGAGCGGCACGGCGATCATCGGGGCGCCGCCCCGTGGGCTCACCGAGTTCGACGCCAACCTGCCGACCGGGATCCTGCCGGAGGGCGGGGCGTTCACCGAGGCCGGTGCCAAGACGTGGCACATCGTGCCGGGCGCGACGCCGAAGGTCGGTGACGGAACCGCCAAGACGTTCACCTACACCGTGGAGGTCGAAGACGGTGTCGACACCGCGTCGTTCGGTGGTGACGAAGGATTCGCCCGCATGGTCACCGAGACCCTGGGCAACCCGAAGAGCTGGATTCACAATCCGCAGTTCGCCTTTCAGCGCGTCGACACCCCCGACGTCAAGCCGGATTTCCGGGTGTCGCTGACGTCGCCGATGACGGTGCGGGAAGGCTGCGGCTACGAGATCCCGCTGGAGTCGTCCTGCTACAACCCGGCCTACGGTCCCGACGCGCAACCCCGGGTCTTCATCAACGAGTCGCGGTGGGTGCGCGGTGCGGTGCCGTTCCAGGGCGACATCGGCTCCTACCGGCAGTACCTGATCAATCATGAGGTCGGCCACGCGATCGGCTACCAGCACCACGAGCCTTGCGCCGACAGCGGTGGCCTGGCGCCGGTGATGATGCAGCAGACGTTCTCGACCGCTGACGACGACGCGTCGCGCTTCGACCCGGAGTACGTCAAGGCCGACGGCAAGACCTGCCGGTTCAACCCCTGGCCGTATCCGATCGCCTAGTCGCGGGAGCCTGGTCGCGGGAAGCCTCCATCGCTGTTTGCCGTTGCTCTGGCCAGCTGTTGAGATGGACGGTGAACGTTGATCCTAGGAGTGCCGGTGCCCTCGTTGCCGCCGCTGGTCGAGCCAGCCGCCGAGCTCACTCGCGACGAGGTCGCGCGGTACAGCCGACATCTGATCATCCCGGATCTCGGTGTCGACGGTCAGAAGCGCTTGAAGAACGCCAAGGTGCTCGTGATCGGCGCGGGCGGGCTCGGCTCGCCGACGCTGCTCTACCTGGCGGCCGCCGGTGTCGGCACGATCGGCATCGTCGAGTTCGACGTCGTCGACGAGTCCAACCTGCAGCGCCAGATCATCCACGGCCAGTCCGATATCGGCCGTTCCAAGGCCGAAAGCGCGCGCGAGTCCATCCTCGAGGTCAACCCGCTGGTGACCGTCCGCCTGCACGAGCAGCGGCTGGAACCCGACAACGCGGTGCAGCTGTTCGAGCAGTACGACCTGATTCTCGATGGCACCGACAACTTCGCCACCCGCTATCTGGTGAACGACGCCGCGGTGCTGGCGCACAAGCCGTACGTGTGGGGTTCGATCTACCGCTTCGAGGGCCAGGTCTCGGTGTTCTGGGAGGACGCCCCGGCCGGTCTTGGCTTGAACTACCGCGATCTCTATCCCGAACCGCCGCCACCGGGCATGGTGCCGTCCTGCGCCGAAGGCGGCGTCCTGGGCATCCTGTGCGCGTCGATCGCCTCGGTCATGGGCACCGAGGCCATCAAGCTGATCACCGGCATCGGGGAGACCCTGCTGGGTCGGCTGATGATGTACGACGCGCTGGCCATGACGTACCGCACGATCACCATCCGCAAGGATCCGGAGACCCCCAAGATCACCGAGCTGATCGACTACGAATCGTTCTGCGGCGTGGTGTCCGACGCCGCGATTGATGCCGCGCAGGATTCCGCCGTCACCCCGCTCGAACTGCGCGAGTTGCTCGACTCCGGGAAGAACCTGGCGTTGATCGACGTCCGCGAGCCGGTCGAGTGGGAGATCAATCACATCAGCGGCGCCGAGCTCATCCCGAAGTCGGCGATCGAGTCCGGCGAGGGCCTGTCGAGGTTGCCACACGACCGCACTCCGGTGCTGTACTGCAAGACCGGGGTTCGCTCAGCGGAGATGCTGGCGGTGGTGAAGAAGGCCGGTTTCGCCGATGCGATGCACCTGCAGGGCGGCATCGTGGCGTGGGCGAAGCAAATCGATCCCGACATGGTGCTCTACTGACGGCTACTTTGCGTCGCGACAATTTAGGCTGTCGGGGTGGCTGACGGGGTGAGTGATGAGCGCCCGCCTGAGCATGTACTGGCCGCGTTCGGTCTCAAGGGCCACGATCCCGAACCGCTGGGGGCGGGTTGGGAAGGCGGCTTCAAGTGCGGCGAGGTGGTGCTGTCGGTGATCGCCGACCACGCCAGGGCCGCCTGGTCGGCGAAAGCACGCGAGACGCTGTTCGTCGACGGGGTCCGGCTGGCGCGACCGGTGCGGTCGACCGACGGCCGCTACGTGGTCTCGGGTTGGCGGGCAGACACATTCGTCGCCGGTACCCCGGAGCCCCGCCATGACGAGGTCGTGTCGGCCGGAGTGCGGCTGCACGAGGCCACCGCCAAACTCGAGCGGCCGAGGTTCCTGACCCAGGCGCCGGTCGCTCCGTGGAGCGATGTCGACGTGTTCATCGCCGCCGACCGGGCTGCGTGGGAGGAACGCCCGCTGCATTCGCTGCCGCCCGGCGCGCTGGTGGCGCCCGGGTCGGCGGACGGCGAGCGGTCGGTGGAACTGATCAATCAGCTGGCCGGTTTGCGTAAGCCCACCAAGAGTCCCAACCAGCTGGTGCACGGCGACCTGTACGGCACGGTGTTGTTCGCCGGAACGGCGGCACCGGGCATCACCGACATCACCCCCTATTGGCGGCCGGCGTCGTGGGCGGCCGGGGTGGTCGTCGTCGACGCACTGGCCTGGGGTGAGGCCGACGACGGTCTCATCGAGCGGTGGGACGCGTTGCCGGAGTGGCCGCAGATGCTGTTGCGCGCGTTGATGTTCCGGCTCGCCGTGCATGCACTGCATCCACGCTCGACGGCAGCCGCGTTCCCCGGGCTGGCCCGTACCGCCGCCTTGATCCGGCTGGTTCTCTAGAACTGGTGGCGCGTATGCGCCAGGTCCACCCGGCCGTCGTGGGCCAGGACACCTTCGGCGCGCAGCAATTCGAGTTGCCGGGTCGATAGATGGGCGGCCGGACGCCCGGACGCGGTGATCACCCGATGCCACGCCAGGTCAGAGGAATCGGTGCGCATGATCCAGCCGACGATGCGTGGGCTGGAAAGCTGTGCCGCCGAAGCGATGTCACCGTAGGTCGCGACCCGGCCGGCCGGGATGGACGCGACCAGCTCGCGGACCCGCTCGACCTGCGCGTCGGTGATCGGGGCCATCGCTACGGCTCCAGCAGATCCCGGATGAGCTTCGCGGTCTCCTCCGGTTTGGCGTGCGGCACCATGTGGAGGCAATCGAAATCGGCCACGGTGAAATCGTCGCCGAGCCGGCCGGCGAGGCCGTCGAGCAATTCCTGAGTGACGTACGGCGGATCCGTCCACTGCGCGCGTACCAACGTCGTCGGAGTTCCGGTGCGCGGCAGCACGATATCGCGGGCGAGCTCACTCCAATACGACATCATCGCGGGCACACAGATCCGCCAGCCGAATCGGCCATTCGGCAGTTCGACGAGGTGCTCGTCGAGATCCTCGTCGAGTTCGGCCGGGTCCACGTCGGCCCATGAGCCGCTGAACTTCTCGGTGCGGGCCTCGTCGCGGTCGGGGTAGTCGGGGGAGGACAGCATCGAGTCGGCGATCTCGCGCATCCACTGTCCGTCCAGGCCGATCGCCGGATCCAGCAGCACCACGCCGGACACCAGGTCCGGGTGCGCCGCCGCGAGATTCAGTGCGATCGCACCTCCGAAGGAGTGGCCCACCACCAGCACCGGGCCGTCGGCGTCGTTCTTGACCAGGCTCGCCAGCGCCGCGACATTGGCGTCGATGGTCCACGGGGCCGACCACGACGACCGGCCGTGCCCGATCAGATCGGGTGCGGCCATGGCGAACTCCGGAAGGTGGTTCTCCGAGAGCGCTCGCCAGCGCCGGCCGTGGCCGGTCAGACCGTGGATGGCCAGGATCCGGATCGGTCCGGGCGGCCCGAAGCGGTGGACGTGAAGATCGTGGGTCACGGGTCCCATGCTGCCACTTACTGATTTCTGTCGGTGGGCCGTGGTGGTATCGCTGGCATGACCACCGCACTGCTGGCCCGGGCGACCGAACCTGCCGATGTGCTGCGCCCGGAGTTGCGTGGCACGGTTCGGATCGTCGG